>CAWAQA010000010.1:0-178889 GCA_963784065.1 uncultured Acidobacteriota bacterium | reverse complement strand
GTCTTCGCGATCGGCATCAACCGGAAGGCCGCCGAGATCTCCGGCGTGCCCGTCGCCCGCGATCGCGCGGTCTTCGTGATCTCCGCCGTCTGCGCGGCCATTGGCTCGATCCTCTACTCCGCCCGGCTTGAGGCAGGGCGGCCGACGCTCGGCGAGGGCACTTTCTGCTCGACGTGATCGGCGCCACGGTGATCGGGGGCACCTCGCCTCTTCGGGGGCAAGGGCAAGTGCTCTGGACGTTCTTCGGCGTGCTCTTCTTCGTGCTCCTTCGAACACGCTGAACCTGATGAACCTGTCGACCTTCCACATCGACATGGTGAAGGGCGGCGTGATCCTCGCGGCGGCGCTCCTCGACGTGGCGCGCACCCGGCTGCTCGGAGCGCTCGGCATGACGCGCGCTCCTGCGCTTCGAAGGGCTCGGCAAGGACTGGTTCGGCGTCCCGGCCGTCCGCGACCTCTCGCTCGACGATCCCGAGGGAGCGGTCCTCGGGCTGATCGGCGAGAACGGCGCCGGCAAGTCCACGCTGATGAACATGATCGGCGGCATCATCGCCGCCGACGCCGGGCGGATGCTCTGGCGCGGCGAGCCCTATGCGCCCGCGTGCGCCGCCGATGCGACGGCGCGCGGGCATCGCCTTCATCCACCAGGAGCTCAACCTCTTCACCAACCTCTCGGTGGCCGAGAACCTCTTCATCGACGGCTTCCCGCGCCGCCGGCTTCGGCGCTCCCCATCGACCGCCGCGCCATGCGCGCGAGCGCGCGGGCGCTGCTGGCCCGGCTCGACCTCGACATCCCGCCCGAGACGGACGTCGACGGCTCTCGCCCGGCGAGCGCCAGCTCGTCGAGATCGCCCGGGCGCTGCACCGCGACGGCCGCGCTCATCATCTTCGACGAGCCCACGACCTCGCTCACCCCGCGCGAGACCGAGCGCCTCTTCGACGCGATCGCGGGCTGCGCGCCGAGGGCAAGACCGTGATCTACATCTCGCACATCCTCGGGGACGTGCTGCGGCTCGCCGACCGGGTCGCCGTGCTGCGCGACGGCCGGCTCGTCGGCGAGGGCCGAGGCGAATTCGACATCCCCCGCATGATCCGCACGATGATCGGGCGGGACTCTCGCGGCCGTCTTCCCGGACCGCAGCGCCCGCCGGCGCCGGAGCCGGTGCTTCGAGGTCGAGCGGCCTCTCAGCCACCCGGCGTCATCGAGGACGTCGACCCTCACCGTCCGCGCAGGCGAATCCGCGGGCTCTTCGGCCTCATGGGCTCGGGCCGCAGCGAGCTCGCGCGCATCCTCATGGGCCTCGACCCGCTCGACCCGCGGCGAGGCGCGCCTCCGCGACGCGCCCCTCACCGGCGGCCCGCGCGAGCGGATCGCGCCAGGGGCTCGCCTTCGTGACCGAGAACCGGCGCGAGGAGGGGCTGCTGATGGAGGCGACGATCGCGGAGAACCTGACGCTCCCCGCGCATCGAGCGCTCGCCCGCGGGCCATTCGGGCTTCGACCGCGAGCGCGATCGAGGCGGTCGCGCGGCCGCGCGAGCCGGTTCGGCTCAAGGCCCAGGACCTCGCCCGCCAGCCGGTGCAGGCGCTCTCGGGCGGCAACCAGCAGAAGGTGGTGATCGGCAAGTGGCTGCCCACCGACCCGCGGCTCTTCATCCTCGACGAGCCGACGCGCGGCGTCGACGTGGGGGCCAAGCACGAGATCTACGCCATCGCCGACCGCCTGCGGCGGAGCGGCGGCGGGGCTCCTCGTCATCTCGTCCGAGCTCGACGAGCTCATCGGCCTGTGCGACCGCATCCTGGTGATGAGCCGGGGCGAGTCGTCGCGACCTTCGCGCCGCCGTTCGACCGCGAAGCATGCTGCGCCTGCCGCGGCCTTCCGGGAGAGCGGTGGCATGATGTCGCCGCCTCGTCCGACTTCGACGCTCCGGCAGGCGACGGTGCTCATGTCCTCGCCATCGTGCTGCTCTGTTCGGGGCGCACGCCGGGTTCCTCGCGCCCGAAACCTCGGCAACATCGTCAAGCAGGCGGCCTTCATCGGCATCGCCGCGGTCGGCATGACCTTCGTGCTGCTGACGGCCGGGATCGACCTCTCGGTCGGGTCGGTCATGTACCTCGCGCCGCTGATCGCCGGCTTCCTATGCGCGACGCGGGCGTGGGCGTCGGCGGCGGCGCTCCTCGCCGCGGTGCCGCGGGCGGCGCTGCTCGGGGCGATCAACGCCCTCTTCATCGTCGGCCTGCGGGTCATCCCCTTCATCGTCACGCTCGCGACGCTCTTCGCTCTTCCGCGGCTTCGGCGCGTGGCTCGCGAGCTCGCAGCAGTTCGACTTCGACCGAGGGATGCGCGACTTCGGCCTTCATCGATCGGGCCGGTGCCGATGCCGATCGTCGTTTTCCTGCTGCTCGCGGTCGCGGCGCATGTCGTGCTGCGCGCACCGCCTTCGGGCGGCAGGTCTACGCCGTCGGCAACGACCCGGAGGCGGCGCGCAAGGCGGGCCTGCCGGTCGCGCCGGGTCGGGCGCGGGTCTACGTGATCTCCGGCACGCTGCGCCGGCGCTCGCCGGCTTCGTCGTCATCGCCAGATCGGCGCTCGACGCCGGCTTCGGCGAGGGGCGCGAGTTCGACGTGATCGCCGCGGCGGTGCTCGGCGGCGCCGCCTCTTCGGCGGCATCGGCTCGGCCTCGGCGCGGTGGTCGGGGCGACGCTGATCCAGACGGTGAAGTCCGGCCTCGTCTTCACCGGGGTCAACCTCTACCTGCAGCCGATCCTGATGGCAGCGATCATCTTCCTCGCGGTTCTCGTCAACTCGCTCCGCGCCCGACGCATCGCGATCCGCAAGCGCCGCACCATCCGCCCGATCGAAACCTGAGCAACGACAACCGGAGACACGCCCATGAAGACGCTCCTGCTTCTCACCGCCGCCGCGGTCGCCGCGCTGCCCCTCGCCGCCCCCGCCCCGGCGGCCGCCCAGGACAAGCCGGTGATCGCGCTCTCCAACTCCTTCTACGGCAACACCTGGCGCCGGCAGATGGTCGACGCCTTCACCGAGCAGGCCGAGGGCGCGAAGGCCGAGGGCCTGATCGCCGACTACGTGGTGCTGAACGGCGACGGCTCGGTGGCCCAGCAGAACAGCCAGCTCGCCGAGCTCATCCTGCGCGGCGTCGACGCGATCGCGATCAACGCCGCCTCGGACAGCGCGCTCAACGACATTGTCACCCGCGCCTGCGACGCCGGGATCAAGGTCGTGGCCTTCGACTCGCTGCTCTCGGCCGACTGCGCCTGGAAGCTCGGCTTCGACTTCACCGGCTACAAGACCGCGCAGGCCGAGGCGACGCTCGACCTCATCGGCCACCAAGGCAACGTCATCGTCGTCCGCGGCGTCTCGGGCTCGCGCCCGACGCCGAGATGTACGCGGCCCAGAAGGCGGTGCTCGACCAGCATCCGGAGGTGAAGGTGGTCGCCGAGGTGATCGGCGAGGCGACGGCTCCGTCGCCCAGCAGGCGATCGCCAACATCCTGCCCTCCCTGCCGCCCATCGACGCGGTGCTCGCGCAGGGCGGGTCGGACGACTTCGGAATCGCCCGGGCATTCGAGCAGTACGGCGGCCCCTATGCCGAAAAGATGCCGGTGATCGAGGGCGGCGGCAGCTCGGACTTCGTGATCTGGTGGAACGAGCTGACCAAGAAGCAGCCGGACTACGAGACCACCTCGATGAACACGACGCCCGGCATCGGCGGCGCCGCCTTCTGGTTCGCCTACGACATCACGCAGGGCGCCAACCCGCCGAAGGCGATCAACATGCCGGTGGCGGTGGTCGACGCCGCGAACCTCGATGCGACCGCGCGCGATCTCGAGCCCGGCTTCATCATCAGCCCGAGCTACGACCACGAGTGGGTGACGGAGAATTCTCGCCAAGGCCGGCAGCTGAAGCCGGCCCGTTGAGCCGGGTCGATACCCTTCGCGAGACCCACGCCCGGCCGGTCCGGCCGGGCGTGCCGCTGGTCGCGCTGTCGGGCATCGACAAGACCTATGGGCCGACGCGGGCGAACCACGACGTATCGCTCGAGGTCCGCGCCGGGGAGGTCCTCGGGCTGATCGGCGCCAACGGAGCGGGCAAGTCGACGCTGATGCGGGTGCTGACCGGCACCACCCGGCCCGACGCCGGCAGCTTCCACGTCGACGGCGCCCCCGTCGACCTCGCCGGCTACGGCCCGCGCGAGGCGCATGCCCTCGGCATCCGCATCGTCCACCAGGAGCTCTCGCTCTGCCCGAACCTGACGGCGGCGGAGAACTTCTTCCTCGAGCAGCCGGGCGGGGCGCGGCCCATGCCCTTTTGGCTCGCGCCCTACCGGCCGCGGTGCGCGCGAGCCTCGCGTCGATCTTCCCGACGGCGCGGATCGACCCCGACGCCCGCGTCGGCCGGCTCGACATCGCCGAGCGGCAGATGCTGGAGATCGCCCGCGCCGCGCACGACCCACGGCTGCGGTTGCTGATCCTCGACGAGCCGACGTCCGCGCTCGGCTCGGCCGAGGCACGGGCCTTGCACGCGCACATCGCCGCGCGCGCCCGCGCGGGGCTCGGCGTCGTCTTCATCAGTCACAAGCTCCACGAGGTGCTCGAGGTCGCCGACCGGATCGTCGCCATGCGCAACGGCGCCGTCGTCTGGGACCGCCCGCGCGCGGAGACCACGCTCGCGAGCCTCGTCGAGGCGGTGGGTGGTGCCGCCGCGCTCCCCGAGGCCGCCGAGGCGGCAGCCGGGACCGGGGCGGTGCTGGTGCGGCTCGACGGGGCGCTGGCCAAGCCGCTCGGCCGGCCCGTGGAGCTTCGCGCCGGGGCGGTGGTAGGGCTCGCCGGCCTCGAGGGCGGCGGCCAAAAGGCGCTGCTTCGCCTACTCTTCTCTCCCGCGGCGACGCGACCCGGCGACGCCCACCGCGCAGCGCGGGCGAGTTTCGTCTCGGGCGACCGCCAGACCGAGGGCGTCTTCCCGCTTTGGAGCGTTCGGGACAATATCGCCATCGGCCGGATCGCCCGCTTCGCCTCGGCGCGCCTGGTCGACGATCGCGCCGAGACGGCGGTGGCGCGCGCTTGGGCCGAGCGGCTGGCGCTGGCGCTGGGCCGGCTGCCCGATCCGAATCCTCGCGCTCTCCGGCGGCAACCAGCAGAAGGCGCTGATGACGCGCGGGCTCATCGACGAGGCGCCGATCGTGCTGCTCGACGATCCGACGCGCGGCGTCGACATCGGCGCCAAGCGCGACTTCTACCAGGCGCTGCGGGCCGCGGCGGGCGGCGGCCGGCTCGTGCTCTGGCACTCGACCGAAGATGCCGAGCTGCTCGAGTGCGACCGGGTGCTGGTTCTCGCCGGCGGCAGCGTCGTCGCCGACCTCGCCGGGGCGGCGATCCGGGAGGAAGCGATCATCGGCGCGAGCTTCGCGCATCCGACGCCCGATGCCGCGCGGCGCCGGCGCTTCCGGCCGGAGCGGCTGTTCCAGGCGGTCCCCTTCGCGTCGCTGGCGCTGCTCGTGGCGCTGATGGGGTCGATGAACCCGCTCGTGCTTTCTGCCTTCGGCGCCGAGCTGCTGCTCGCGCCTGCCGTCACGCTGGTGCTCGTCGCCCTCGCGCAGATGTTCGTCGTCGGAGGCAGTGAGATCGACCTCGGCGTCGGGGCCTTCGCGGGCATGGTGAACGTGATCTCGGCGACACTGCTCGCCGCCGCCCCGGCACTCGGGCTCGGTGCGCTCGTCGCCGCGCTCGCGGGCTACGCGGTAATCGCGCTGCTCGTCCATGGCCGCGGGATCCCGGCTATCGTCGTGACGCTCGGCGCCTCCTTCATTTGGTCCGGGGTCGGGCAGACCATCCAGCCGAGCCCGGGCGGCAGCGCGCCGGCGTGGCTGAGGGCGCTGATCGACTTGCGTATGCCGGGGGTGCCGACGCCGGTGCTGCTGATCCTGCTCGCGGGGACGGTCGCGATGGCGATCGACCGGGCGCCGCTCGGCGTGGTGCTGCGCGGCTTCGGCTCGGCGCCCGAGGCGCTCGCCCGCACCGGCTGGAACCCGCTGCGCTACGCGGTGTGGCGCTACCTGATTGCCGGGGCCTTCGCCGGGACCGCCGGGCTCTACCTGACCGCCGCCAACCGGGCGAGCGACATCAACGCCGGCGGGGCCTACACGCTGCTCTCGGTCGCCGGGGTGGTCGTCGGCGGCTGTGCGCTGCTCGGCGGCCTGATCTCGCCCTGGGGCGTGGTCGCCGGTGCGGTGACGCTATCGCTGATCGGGGCGGCGCTCGCGACGCTCGGGGTCTCGACCGATTTCAACGCGCTGGTGCAGGGCGGGCTGCTCGTCGCGATCCTCGGGCTTCGCAGCCTTGCCGAGTGGCGGCGCCGCGATGCGTGACCTGCTCGCCCGCCATCGCTGGATCCCGGCGGCCGTCGGCGTGCTGCTGCTCTGGGCCTGCCTCGCCGTGCTGACCGAGCGGATCAGCCTGCACAGCCTGAGCGGGGTGGCGACGACGGCGGCCTTTCTCGCGATCGTCGCCATCGGCCAAATGTTCGTGGTGACGACCGGACGCGGTAACATCGACCTCTCGATCCCGAGCGTCGTGACGCTGGCCGCCTATGCCACGGTCACGACCTCCGGGGGCACGGATGCGGGGTTGCCGCTGACGCTCGGCGCGCTGGCGCTGCTCGGGCTCGGCACCGGGCTCCTGAATGCTGCGCTGGTGGTAGTGCTCCGGATCCCGGCGATCATCGCCACCCTCGCGACCGGCTACATGCTGGCGACGCTGACCCTGCTCGTGAACCGGCAGGTGAAGTCGGCGGGCACACCCGACGCGCTCGGCTTTCTCGCGACGGGCCGGATCAGCGGCTTCCCGGTCGCCGCGATCGTCGGCCTCGCCGTGGTGGCGCTGGCGGGGTTCGTGCTGAGCCGGCTCGCCTACGGGCGGCAGATCTCGGCGACCGGCCAAGGCTGGGACGCGGCGCGCCTCGCCGGCGTGCGGGTCGGCCGCGGCCTGACCCTTGCCTTCGTGGCGAGCGCCATGCTCGCGACCTTCGCGGGCATGCTGCTCTCGGCCTACGCCGGCGGCGCCTTCCTTGAGATGGGCTCGCCGTACCTCCTGCAGTCGGTGGGGGCGGTGGTGCTTGGCGGCACGCTGATCGCCGGCGGCTCGGCCACTGCCCTCGGCACCCTCCTCGGGGCGCTGTTCCTTGTCCTCATCATCGTCACGATGCAGGTCGCCGGGCTGCCGCCTGGGGCGCAGGACATCGCACAAGGCATGGTCATCATCCTTGTTCTTGCGCTCGCGGGCACGCGGTCTCGCTGATCATGTGACGATCGAAGGAGTATCCTAAACAGAAACTGGCCCTGAGATCGAGCATTTGAAGCCAAGGCGCTCGATCTGTCTTGCGAGGGCTTTCGCTCGGGTCGCGGGCTCGCTTCTGCGAAAGTGGTCGGGTCCGGGATCGGCGTAGAAGGTGCCGTCGCGGAGCATGTGGTAGGCGGCGGTGAGCATCGACCCCGCGACGGCGCAGACTGCCTTCCTCGGCCCGCGGCGGCCGCGCAGGCGGTGGGCCTGGGCCTGGAGGTAGCTCTGCTTCTTGCGCACGGCCGCCCATGCGGCCTGGACGAGGGCGGTCTTCAGCCAGGGCGCGCCCTTCTTCAGCCGGGTGGAGCGGCGCTTTCCGGCACTCTCGTCCTGGCGCGGGCAGAGGCCTGCCCAGGAGAGGAGATGTCCGGCGGTGGGGAAGCGGCTCATGTCGAGGCCGATCTTGGAGAGCACGACCTCGGCGGTGAGGTCACCGACGCCGGGGATGGTGACGAGGAGCCGGACCGCTTCGCGGAAAGGGCCGAGGTCGCGTTCCACCTCGTTGTCGATGGCGGCGATGGCGGCGGCGAGCGCGTCGATCTGCCCGAGATGCAGGCCGAGGAGGAAGGCGGTGCGGCCCCAGAGCCAGAGCTTCGGGCGGCGCACGAAGCTCTCCTGGAAGAACAGGATCCCGGCGAGCGCCGTCAGCATCACGCCCACCCCGGCGACCGAGGCGCGCTTGGCCTGCCAGGCGGAGACCCAGAGCGGCGCCGCCTCCGGAACCGCGGGCGGCAGCAGGTAGGCCGCCGGCAGCTGGTAGTCGAGCGGCACGGTCATCGCGACCTCGCCGCCGTCGGCAGTGGCGCGGGTGGCCGTGACCTCGACGCGGAACGGCGCGGTCGCGTCGAAGCGATCGCCCGGCAGCCGGAAGACGCTCATCTCCTTGAGCTCCGGCGCCCCGGCGGCGGCCAGCTGGTCGACGCGCAGGAAGTCGTCGGCGCCGAGCGCGAAGGTCTCCGCCCCCTGGATCACCTCGATGCGCTCGAACACGCCCGATCGCCGCCAGTCCACGCCGCGGTGCGAGTGCAGCCCGCGCGAGGCGACGAGGATCGCCGCGTCACCGGGCGCGAGCGCGCCGAGGGCGCGGGTGTAGAGCTGCTGGCCGAGCAGGTTGCGCCCGATGGTCGGCGGGTCGAGCACCGCGACCCAGAGGTCGAGGAAGTCGCCCTCGCCGGCGAGCGGCGGCGCCGCCCCGGCCAGCGCCTCGCGCGCCTCGGCCATGTCGACGGTGACGTGGGCGAGCGCCCTCTCTGCGGCCAGCGCATCCCAGTCGCGCGGCTCGAAGGCGACCCGGTCGATGCTGCCGTGGCCGCCCACGAGGCGCCGGCGGCGTAGGCCGCGGCCATACCGGCGTGCGCATGCTCCTCGAGTTCCAGCGGCACCGGCCAGTCCTTCTCCACCGCATCGCGGAAGCGATGGAGCGACCCGACGCCGGGATTGCCGCCCCAGGAGAACACGAGCTTCTTCGCCGCCCCGACGCCGATCAGCTGGTCGTAGATCACGTCCGGCGTCATGCGGACGAGCGTGAGGTCCCTGCGTCCCTGGCGGATGATTTCGTGGCCCGCGGCGAACGGAATCAGGTGGGTAAAGCCTTCGAGTGCGACGACGTCCCCGTCCCGGACAAACTCCCGAATTGCCTGGGCCAGTTGCACGACTGCAGCCAAAACCCGGTCATCGTACCATGACGGCCGCGCCCACGATCACGGCCGTCAACTCCCGATTCCACTGTGACGATGATCCAGACCCCGTAGCTCGGAGTTTCAAGCCGCGTTGGGAGTTGGGAGTTGGGAGTTCTGGCTTACTGAAACAGCTTGTTCTTGACCGGCGATCCGGTGCGGAATTCGTGCGACATGTTGTAGAAGCCGGCCGCCGTCAGCGTCACCGTCATCTCTTGATCCGTGGTGTTCTCCCAGAACCAGCCGTGGATACCTGAGAACGGAGCGGTCAGCGTCCCGGATGCCTGGCTGGCTCCCGCGCCCTTCTCGTAGGTCTGCGCGTATCCGCGCGGCGCGCCGTCCGGCTCCGCATGCAGCTCGTAATTCACGGCTGCCGTCGCCGTCCAGGAATAGAGGAGCGCTTCGCCCTTGTCGAGCCGATATTTGTATTCCATCCCCTCGCTCGGGCCGAGCACGAACTTGATCGTCTCCTCTTTGTAGGCGCGCTCCTGACCGACGATGATCGGCTGGCCCGCGGCACCGCCGGCGGCACCTGACTCCAGCGCCTCGACGCGCTGGCCGGTCAGTCCGAGCTCGAGCAGCCCGAACCGGGCGCCCGTCCCAAGCGGATCGACGCCGTATTCGGCGGGCAGCACGAACATCACGAGGATCAGTCCGGCCGCGAGCAGCGCCGCCCCGGCGGCCACGGCGATACGCTGCCGGTTCTCGGTCGCGCGATCGGTATCTGGGTTCATGGTCATAGCGCGGGCAGGAAGTAGCCGGACAACTGGTAGCCGATGAGGAGAAAGCCACACGCCATCACGACGGCGTTGGTGGCAAACGCGTGATGGAGGAATCCGCTGCGCGTCCGCCAGTAGGTGAGGCCGATGAGGATCGCCGCCAGCGCCAGTCCCTGCCCGATCTCCACGCCGACGTTGAAGCTGACGATGTTGGCCACCAGACCGTTCGGCGACAGGGCGAACTCCTGCAGCTTGGTCGCCAGGCCGAAGCCGTGGAACAGGCCGAAGACCAGCACGGCCACGCGCGTGTTCGGCTGCACGCCGAGGAACCGCTTGAACCCGTCCATGTTCTCGAACGCCTTGTAGACGACGGAGAAACCGATGATCGCGTCGATCAGAAACGGATTCGCGCGCACGCCGCCGAGCACGCCGAGGAGCAGCGTGACGCTGTGCCCGATGGTGAACAGGCTGACGTACTGAACGACATCCTTCAACCTGTAGAGGAAGAAAATCACGCCCACCAGAAAGAGCAGGTGGTCGTATCCAGTCACCATGTGCTTGGCGCCGAGATACATCAAGGGGCCGATGGCCTGGCCCTGCAACCCCTGAAGGAACACCGCATCCTTGCCCGAGACGCCATGAGCGCCGAGCGGCACGGAAAGGATTCCGAGCAGCAGCACGATGAATGCGGCCTGTATCGACCTCTTATTGCCGCTGATATTTTGCATGGCAGTTGTCACACGTTTCATTGATGGCGCCGCCGGCTTCGAGCACGCCGTCGGCGCTCTTCGCCTCCGCCGCTTTCAGGGCGGTGTCGGCCGCCTCGATGAGGGCGCGCGATATTGTGGCCCAGTCTCCCTGATCGACCGCCCGGCCGCCCATCAGCAGGAGGTTCCCCGACTCCGCGAGCGCCGCGGCACTGTCCGCGACCCGCGCCCACTCGGCGTCGTTGGCGGGCACTTTCTCTTCCATGCCCTTGGCCGTCACGGTCGTCGCGACAGCCCCGTAGACGACCGCGGAGGCAGGCGCCACGATGCCGCTCATGATCTGCCTGACGCTCGCGACGGGCGTTGTCGCGACCGCGGCCTCGGCGGGCTGCGCCACGCGTCCGGCGCGGGCGCCGGCGATGACAAATCCGATGCCGCTGATGAAGAGCGCCACGCTCACCACGAACAACCAATTTACAGTACGCATGTTGCCGACTGGTTCTCCCGGGAGTCTCCAGGCCGGGTCCAAAAGGGCCCGTCCTCCATCACCGCCGGCCACGACGGTCACCGTAGGGCGGGTCCTTTCGGACCCGCCACTTGATCTGCCGGCGTGCCGTACTTGGGGCACAGCGTCATGAAGGGCTGAGCCTGCCTGACCAGCATAATGCCATGGCGTGTGATGATGCGGTCTCCCGGCGTGACGCCGGTCCACACGCCGGCCATTTTCCACCGGGAAGGCGCATCAGGGCCGCCAGGCTTCGTCAATTCTGCGACACCCGTATAATGCGCGTATGGAAACGGCCCCGCGTCGCTCCTCATTGGCCGCCGACTCATCGTCAAGGGCTACAAGTTAGCCAGGTGCGCATAGCAATGACGACACAACACACGACCCCGACCACTCCGGTGAACGCCTGGAGACGCGGTTTCATTCCCAAGCCCACGCTCCGCGCGTTGGCGCTCGGGATCGTCCTGGTGTTCACGGCCATGCTGCCGGCCGAGTATGGGTTCGACCCGCTCGGGGCGAGCCGGTCAGTCGGGCTTACGGGCCTCGCCCAGGCCGGCCAGGCCGGCCAGGCCGTGAATCCGGTCGGAGGCCAGCCAGGGGGCCCGCCGATCACCCCCAAGCCGGGAGGTCCGCTGACCCCGAACGAGGCGACGTACAAGATCGACGCCATCGAGTTCTTCATCACGCCGGACCAGTTCGTCGAATACAAGTTCCTGCTCAAGACGGGCGCGACGATGGTGTTCAACTGGAAAGCCTCGGCGCCCGTGGATGTGGACTTCCACACCGTCCCCGAGGGCAAGCCGATCTCGGCGTCCGAGACGTTCATGCGAGGCAAGGCCAGCACCGGCCAGGGGACCTACCGCGCCCCTTACCCCGGCCTGCATGGGTGGTTTTGGAAGAACACCGGCAAGGAACCGGTAACGATCACGCTGTACGCCGCCGGCTTCTTCAGCGAGGCACGGATGTTCAGCGGGGACCCGGTGGGTGAACCGATGGAAGTGCGCGACCCGGATCCACCGCCCACGTTCTGAGGCCTCAGGGATCAGGAATCAGGCCCCGGGGTCAGGGCCAGGATTCAGGGCTCGGGGGGTTAGGTATCAGGCCTGATGCCAGAATTTCCCTGAGCCCTGAGCCCTGGACCCTGAGCCCTGGCCCCGTGTTTTATCATTCCCCTGTGCCTCATCCCATCCTCGGCCTGCACCACGTCACCGCGACTGTCGCGGACGCCCAGGACGACCTCGACTTCTGCATCGAGACTTTGGGCCTGCGGCTCGTCAAGAAGACGGTCAACTTCGACAACCACAACGTCTACCACTTCTATTACGGCGACGAGCGTGGCACGCCTGGCACGATCTGGACGACGTTTCCCTACAAGGGGTGGAACGTCCCGGCCGGCGAGAAGGGCGCCGGTCAGATTGTGGCGACGACGTTCTCGGTGCCCGCGGGCTCGCTCGACTTCTGGCAGGCGCGTCTGGCGCGCCTCGGCGTCGAGGTAATCGACGGACGTGCCCGGTTCAAGGACGAGGTCCTCGCGTTCCGCGATTCGTCCGGCCTCATCTTCGAGATGGTCCCGTCGGATCGTGACGACCGCGAGTCATGGCAAAGCACGATCAGCGACGAGGCGGCCATCCACGGCCTCCACAGCGTCACGCTCGCCGTCCGCGCCCCGCAGCACACCATCGACCTGATGACCACCGTACTCGGGTTCTCGATCGTCGATGAGATGGACGGGCGCATTCGCGTCGCCGTCAATGGCAGCGTGCCCGGCCACATCATCGACGTCGTGTACGACGCGCAGGCCACGCCGGCCAAGAACGGGATCGGCACCGTCCACCATGTCGCGATGGCCATCGCCACCGACGAGCAGCAGCTCGCGCTGCGGGAAGACCTCGTGCGCCGCGGTGTCCAGGTGACGCCCGTCCGCGACCGCCAGTACTTCGAGATCGATCTACTTCCGCGAGCCTGGTGGCGTTCTCTTCGAGGTCGCGACGATGGGTCCCGGCTTCCTCGTGGACGAGGACCTGCGCAACCTCGGTCGTGACCTGAAGCTGCCGCCGTGGGAAGAGCCACACCGGCAGGAGATTGAGAACAGGCTCCCGCAGATTACATACGTCTACTCTTGTGTGCTCAATGTCTACTGTGGTTCGCGACAGGCTGCTCGTCTGTCAGAAACTCAGGCGGCGCGCCGAGTTGAATCGTTCGCGCCGGCCGTGCGCTGGACATCACCCCGAAATCGGCGGCGCCGAGGATCGCTCCAGGCACGTTGAAGTTGACGCGGTTCAGCAGGTTGTAGGCTTCCGCGCGCACGTCCAGGCGGAAGCCCTTGTGCAGGCCGATCGTCTTTTCCACCGTGAGGTCGGTCGTGATGAACATCGGCCCGCGCAGCACCGAACGCGGCGCGTTGCCGAAGGTGAACGGCGCCGGGTTCTGGAAAGCCGCCGTGTTGAACCAGCGGCTCAGCGTGCGCTCGCCGGCCGGCAGGTCCGGGTCGGCCACGAGATTCGGGCGCAGCGGACCGGCGGGAAACGCGTTGGTCGTATTCGCCGTCGTGGTCACCGTGAACGGCGCCCCTGACTGCACCGTCTGCAGCAGGCCGAGCCTCCAGCCGGACAGCGCCGCCTTCAACACCGGCTGGCTCGTGAACGACGGGATCTCGTAGAGCACCGTCGCCACGAAATGGTGCGGCACGTCGCTGCCGCTGACCCCCCAGTCGAGATCGCGGTTGTAGGCATCCATGTAGCCGCCGACGTTCGACCCGTACTCGTCGGCCGACGTGACGTCGTCCCGGAACCGCGACCAGGTGTAGTGCGCGAGCACGGAGAAGCTGTCCGAGAAGCGCTTCTGGGCGCGGATGAACGCGCCGTGGTAGCTCGACTTGCCGATGGACGGATTGATCCACGTCACGTTGCTGAACTGCGGGAACGGTCGCAGCCGCTGGGTATCGCCGGGGCCCATCAGCGCCGCCGGCAGCTGGTTCAACGAGAAGTCCGGTGCCGTCAGGTGGCGGCTCTCGTTGCCGATGTAGGCGACCTCGAGGATCAGATCGGACTCGAACTGGTGCTGCAGGCTCAGGTTCGTCTGGTACAAAATCGGGACGATCTGCTCCGGATTGAAGAACGAGACGGCGAGGTACGGCCGCTCCCCCACCCGGACGGCGCCGAACGCATCGGTCAACGGCTCGCGGCCGTAGGCCGGGAAGCCGTCGCTCAGGCGAAACGCGCTCTGCGTCGCCGGCTGTGCGACGACGAAGCTGGCCTGCGTCGAATAGCCGAGCGACGCCGTGTCGCCAATCGTCGCGTCCACCGTCTGGCCGTAGAAGACTCCGGTGCCGCCGCGCAGCACCGTGCGGCCGGTCGCGGTCAGCTGGTACGCGAATCCGACGCGCGGCCCGAGGTTGTTCACGTCGGTGGCGAAGGCCCGTTCGGGCGTCCCGTCGATGCCGGCGAACCGCACCACGCCGGGCGTGCCCGATACCGGGTTGATCGCGTTCGCGGTCGAACGTGTTCATCCTGTTGTCCACCTCGCGCCGAGGCAGCTCGATGTCGTAGCGCAGCCCGGCGTTCAGCGTCAGGCGGTCGGTTGACGCGCCAGTCGTCCTGCACGAACCCGGCAAAGTACTGGGCGCGCGTCGTGATCTGGTCGGAGATCTGCACCGACGCCGAGCTCACGTCGCCGAGCAGGAACGTCGCCAGCGCGTTGCCCGTATTGGCGGCGGAGTTGTTGCTGGTGAAGAGCGGGCTGAAGGAGAGCGCGCCCGAGGATCCGCGGTCGCGCACCTCGGAGTTGCCGCCAAAGCGCGCCTCGAATCCGAACTTGAAGGCGTGCCTGCCACGGAACCACGAGACCGACTCGAGGATCTGCCGGTCGAGGATCGGCGTCTGCACGCGCGCCAGGTTGGCATTGCTCAGCGGCGCGTAACCAGGAATCGTGAAAGCCGGAAAGGCGTTCGCGCTCACGCCGCGCAGGCCCAGCGTGGCGGCGAGGTCTTCCCCGAACCCGAAGCGCTGGTCGATGAACTTCCGCCGCAGGTATGTAACGCGCAGCTCGTTGGCCAGCGTCGGGCTGAAGACCCGGGTGTAAGCGCCGAGCAGGCTCTGGACGCGCACGTCGGTCGTGTTCGCCGCCGGATCGGCGACCGGGTTACCAAACGATCCCGTGTTGTCGGTGCCGCTGTCGTTGATGTAGTAGCGCACCGTCAGGCGATCGGCGGGGGTCAGCGTGTGATCGACGCGGGCCACGATGATGTCGCGATCGAGCCGGGCATCGCTGTTGCCGACGAAGTTGTTCGCGTTGGTTGCCGACCCGCCGCGGTTGGGGTCAGGGTAGTAACCGATGGCCTGGAGCGCGACCGGATCGATCCGGTCGCGCGGGATCACGTTCCCGGGAAACGGCTGGCGGGTGACGGGGTCGTAGATCGGGATCAGCTGGCCGGACGTGGTGCGCAGGTCGGAAAAATCGCCGCCCCGGTTGGCAAGCGTCGGGACCGTGGATACGACCGCGTTGCTCACCAGCTGCCGCGTCCGCTCCCAGGTGCCGAAGAAGAACGTCCGGTCCTTCACGGCGGGACCGCCGAAGGTCCCGCCGAACTGGTTCAGGCTGATGGGCGGCTTCGACTGCGCGAAGAAGTTCCGCGCGTCGAGGGCGTCGTTCCGCAGCGACTCGAAGACGCTGCCGCGGAACGCATTGGTGCCCGATCGCGTGGACATGGTCACGACGCCGCCGGTGGAGTGGCCGAACTCCGCCGAGTAGTTGTTCGTGATGACCTTGAATTCCTGCATCGCGTCCACCGGCAGGCTCGTCAACTGCTGCTGGCGTGTCAGCCCGACGGCGTTGGTCGCATTGCCGCCGTCGAGGAGGAAGAGTCGGTGGGGTTTGCGCCCGAAACCCGGACCGGATAGAATCCCTGATACCGTGTTCGGCCCCGCCTCCTGCCTCTGCGCGTGTTGTTGTACCAGGACCACAAGGTCCCCGCGCTTACGGTCGAGGTGTTCGGGTTAACGGTCGTCATCAGACCCCACAACACGCAGCAGATCGAAAGCCCGGGAATTGTTCCCCGGGCTTTTTCATTTATGTCGATGATTACCTTGCCGGAAGCCAGCACTGACGTGATGCCGCGCCTGGACCACCTTCGCGCCCTCGAGGCCGAAAGCATCCACATCCTTCGGGAGGTGGCAGCGGAATTCGAGCGGCCGGTGATGCTGTACTCGATCGGCAAGGACTCGTCGGTCATGCTCCGGCTGGCGCAGAAAGCCTTCTATCCCGGGCCAATCCCGTTCCCGCTGCTGCACGTCGACACCACGTACAAGTTTCGCGAAATGATCGAGTTCCGCGACCAGATGGCCAGGGCGGTCGGGGCGCGGCTGATCGTGCACACCAACGAGGAAGCCATCGGCGAAGGCACCCAGCCGTTCAAGGTCGGAACCCAGCGCTGCTGCGGCCTCCTGAAGACCAAGGCACTGCTCGACGGCCTCCAGGCCGGCAACTTCGACGCGGCGCTCGGCGGCGCACGCCGGGACGAGGAACGTTCGCGGGCGAAGGAGCGCATCTTCTCGGTCCGCGACCCGAACGGCCAGTGGGATCCCAAGCGCCAGCGCCCCGAGCTGTGGAACCTGCTGAACGCCCGTATCCGCCCGGGCGAAAGCATCCGCGTCTTTCCGCTGTCGAACTGGACCGAGATCGACGTGTGGCAGTACATCGACGCCGAGAGGATCCCGATCGTCCCGCTTTACTACGCGAAGGAGCGCGAGGTGATCGTCCGCGGCAACTCGCTCATCGTGCAGGAGCAGCCGTTCGTGGTCACGATGCCTGGCGAGAAGCCGCAGGTGGTGAAGTGCCGCATGCGCTCGCTCGGGTGCTCGCCGTGCACGGGCGCCATCCGCTCCGACGCAGACACGGTTCCGAAGATCATCGAGGAGCTCATCTCGACCCGGCAGTCGGAACGCCAGCTCCGCGTCATCGACCACGACCAGGACGGCTCGATGGAGCTGAAGAAGCGCGAAGGCTATTTCTGATGAGCGGCCTTCTCCGCATCTGCACGGCCGGCAGCGTGGACGACGGGAAGAGCACGCTGATCGGACGGCTCCTGCACGACTCGCAGTCGGTGTACGAGGACCAGGTGCACTCGGTGAAGGCGGCGTCGAAGAACCGCGGTGTCGGGGTGATCGATTACTCGCTGTTCACCGACGGCCTGAAGGCGGAGCGCGAGCAGGGGATCACCATCGACGTCGCGTACCGCTACTTCGCGACCGCACGGCGGAAGTTCATCCTGGCCGACACGCCGGGGCACGAGCAGTACACGCGCAACATGGCGACCGGCGCCTCGACGGCGGATGTCGCCATCCTGCTCGTGGACGCCCGGCAGGGAGTCAGGGTGCAGTCGCGGCGCCATGCGCGGATCGCCCGGCTGCTCGGGATCACGGACTTCGTGCTGGCCATCAACAAGATGGACCTGATCGACTTCGACCGCGACGTGTTCGAAAGCATCCGTGACGAGTTCGAGGAGATCCTGCTCGGCGCGCGCTTCCACGCCATTCCGATCAGCGCGCTGCAGGGCGACAACGTGATCGCCACGAGCGCGCGCACGCCGTGGTTCGAGGGGCCCAGCCTGCTCGACTTCCTCGAGACTGTCGAGGTCACGCGCAACACGACGGCGCTGCCCTTCCGCTTCCCCGTGCAGCTGGTGGCGCGGCCGAACGACGAGTTCCGCGGCTACGCGGGGCAGATTGCGTCGGGCACGGTGCGCGTCGGTGACACGGTGCATGCGTGGCCGTCGGGCCGCACGGCGCGGGTCAGGCGCATCGTCACCTACGACGGCGACCTGGACGTGGCCTACGCGCCCATGTCGGTCACCCTTACCCTGGACGACGAGATCGACATCAGCCGCGGCGACATGATCGCAACCGAGCCGCCGATGGTGGGACAACGGTTCGAGGCCGAGATGGTCTGGATGGACGAGCGTCCGCTCGACCCTGCGCGCGTCTATCTCCTGAAGCACGCGTCGAAGACCGTCACCGCCGAGATCAACCACGGGCTCCTGCTGAACCAGATTGGAACGGTGATCGTCTCCACGGCGCGGCCGCTCGTGTTCGATCGCTACGACGTCAACCGCGGCACCGGCAGCTTCATCGTCATCGACCCCGCGACTCATTTCACGGCGGGGGCGGGGATGATCGTCAACGCCGCGCGCGAGGGCAGCGCGACGATCGCGGCGGCGCCGGTGACTGCCGCCGAACGCCTGGCGCTGCTCGCGCGGCGCGCCGGCTCCGACGCCGACGCCGTCGAGGCCATTCGCAAGGCGCTCGAGGAGATGCTCACGTGAGCGACGCGCGTGCCGTGATTACCGCCACACTGGCCGACGCGCAGGCGCCGTGCATCACCTCGAGCTTCCAGGCGGAGTGCGTCGTGCTGACGCACATGCTGCGCGAGGCACGGCCGGACGTGCCGGTGCTGTTTCTCGAGACGTTTCATCACTTCGCGCAGACGCTGACCTACAGGGACGAGCTGACGGAAAAGTGGGGATTGAACCTGGTCAACCTCCACGCGCCCGAGCCGCGCCTCGGGCTCTGGCAGACCGAGGGCACACAGGCCTGCTGCGCGCACCACAAGGTGGGGCCGCTCTTCGAGGCGCTGGAGCGCCATGACGTGTGGTTCACGGCGCTGCGGCGCGATCAGTCGCCGTCGCGCGCGAACCTGCAGGAGGTCGAGCCGTTCAAGCTGCCGAGCGGCAAGATGATCCGCCGCGTGGCCCCCCTGGCCTCGTGGACCAACCGCGACGTGTGGCGATACGCCAGCGAGCACGGCATCGAGCTGATGCCGCTCTACGAGCTCGGCTACACCAGCATCGGGTGCGAGCCGTGCACGACCCCGCCAGTCGATCCGGACAACCCCCGTTCAGGGCGGTGGCAGGGCGAGAAGCTCGAGTGCGGGATCCATATTCAGGCCAAGTGAGCGTCACCGTTCCGGCCGAAGCCGTCCCCCACGTCACGGAGGTCACGGGATGCGCCTGGCAGCTCCGGGCCGGCTCAGCCGGCTCGCATCTGCGGCTGCGCCTTCACCCACACGAACAACCCGGCGGCAGCCATTGCCGCCGCGGCCCAGGCCCACTCGGCCAGCATCTCCCGTTCGATCAGGAGGCCGGCGACGATGGGGGCGGCGATCGCCGCCAGCGATGACAGCGACTGGGTGATCCCGAGCACGACCCCCTGCTCATGCGGCCCCGCCTGATGCGTGATCAGGCTGGTCAACGACGGACGCAGCACGCCGTTGCCGAACCCTGATACCACCGCGACAATCACCAGCATCGCGATTGCGGACGCGAGGCCAAGCGTCAGGTAGCCGAGCACCAGCGAGGCAAAGCCCGCGGCGGCGAGCGTCTTCTCGCCGAAGCGTTCGACCAGCCGGCCGATCAGCATCCCCTGCAGGATGATGCCGAGGAACCCGACGAACCCGAACACGTAGCCGATCTCGCGCGGGCCGAACGGCTGTCCGTTCCATTCGAAGCGGCGCTCGGCGAAAAGCGCGAAGCCGGAGATGAACGTCGAGAACGACAGCATGAAGAAGAGGAACTGCAGCAGCAGCGCCCTGAGTGCCGGCCGCGCGAAATACTCCGCGTACGTGCGCCATTCGAACGGCGCCCAGCGGACCGCCTGTGTGCGTGGCGGTCCCCCGCTCTTGAGGAGCATCGCCGTGGCGAGGATGCTGGTCGCCGACATCCCGGCCGCGAGGTAAATCGGTGCCGTGTGCCCATAGTGCCCGGCGAGGAAACCGGTGACCGCCGGGCCGATGAAAAAGCCGACGCCGAATGCGATCCCGATGAGGCCGAAGGCCTTGGCGCGTCGCTCGGGCGGCGTATTGTCGGCGATGTAGGCCTGGGCGATCGAGAGGTTCCCCGCCGTCGCGCCGTCGATGATGCGCGAGAGGTAGATCATCCACAGCGACGTGGCCCGCGCCAGCACGATGAAGCCGATGAACGTCCCGATCTGGCTGATGAGGAGCAGCGGCTTGCGTCCATGGCGATCGGAGGCATGTCCGATGAGCGGCCCCGACAGCAGCATGCAGACGGCGAACACCGATATCAGCAGCGTCGCCTGCAACGGCGTCGCGCCAAAGCTCTCCGCGTAGATCGCGAGCAGCGGGATGACCAGGGTCATCCCGAAGACGTCGACGAGCACGATCAGGAATACCGGCAGCAGCGGCGCGTGCACGGGCACGCTGACCGCAGCGGTCTCACCATGGGGCATGTCTGCCAGAGTACCCCATCGCACGCCAGCTCACTGACAACGAGCGCCACTCATTTGTGTTCTTTGCAGAGGCCGGCCTTCAGATCGGCCTGGCCGGGGTCTGCGAACACCAGGCATGTCACTTCCGCCTGAAGGCGGAAGCCACAGCCGAAAAGTGTCCATGGCTTCCGGCTTCCAGCCCATTCCGTGGCTTCCGGCTTCAGCCGGAGATCCACCCGTGGCTTCCGGCTTCAGCCGGAAGATCCATCGCCTTTCAGTGCCTCTGTGACTCTGTCGCTCGTCGCATATGATTGTGAGTTCAAGATGCCCCACATCCTCCAGAAGGTCCCTTCCGGCCAGAAGGTCGGCATCGCGTTCTCCGGCGGCCTCGACACCAGTGCCGCGCTGCACTGGATGCGGCAGAAAGGCGCCATCCCCTACGCCTACACTGCCAATCTCGGCCAGCCGGACGAGCCGGACTACGACGAGATCCCGCGGAAGGCGATGCAGTACGGCGCCGAGAAGGCCCGCCTGATCGACTGCCGGGCGCAGCTCGTCGCCGAGGGGCTCGCGGCGCTGCAGGCCGGCGCATTCCACATCTCCACCGCCGGCGTCCCGTACTTCAACACGACGCCGATCGGCCGCGCCGTCACCGGCACGATGCTCGTCGTCGCGATGAAGGAAGACGACGTCCATATCTGGGGCGACGGCAGCACCTTCAAGGGGAACGACATCGAGCGGTTCTACCGCTACGGCCTGCTCGCCAACCCCGGACTGCGGATCTACAAGCCGTGGCTCGATCAGCAGTTCATCGACGAGCTCGGCGGCCGCAGGGAGATGTCGGAGTACATGCTCGCGGCGAAGCTGCCGTACAAGATGAGCACGGAGAAGGCCTATTCGACCGACTCCAACATCCTGGGCGCGACGCACGAAGCGAAGGACCTCGAGCGTCTCGATCGCGGCATCACGATCGTGGAGCCGATCATGGGTGTGGCGTCGTGGCGCGAGGACGTGAGCGTCAAGCCGGAGGTGGTGACGATTCGCTTCGACGAGGGCCAGCCGGTTGCGCTCAACGGCCACCAGTTCCGCGACGCCGTCGAGCTGATCGGCGAAGCGAACGCGATTGGCGGCCGTCACGGCCTCGGCATGAGCGATCAGATCGAAAACCGGATCATCGAAGCGAAGAGCCGCGGCATCTACGAGGCGCCCGGCATGGCGCTGCTCTTCATCGGCTACGAGCGGCTCCTGACGGGCATCCACAACGAGGACACGATCGAGCAGTATCGCGACAGCGGCCGGCGGCTCGGCCGGCTCCTCTACCAGGGCCGGTGGTTCGACCCGCAGGCGCTGATGCTGCGCGAGACGGCGCAGCGCTTCGTCGCGCGCGCCATCACCGGCGAGGTGACCGTTGAGCTCCGCCGCGGCAACGACTACTCGATCCTCGACACCACCAGCCCGAATCTCACCTACAAGCCCGAGCGGTTGACGATGGAGAAAGGGGAGTCGGCGTTCACGCCGCAGGACCGGATCGGCCAGCTGCACATGCGCAACCTCGACATCGTGGATACGCGCGACAAGCTGATGACGTATGTGAAGACGGGCGTCCTCTCACCGGCGGGCAGCAGCGCGCTGCCGCAGTTGACGGACGCGCCCGAGCACAAGAAGTAGCGAGGTCGCCGATCCCGCGTCCGTGAAACCGGACGCGGGATCGACAGGTTATTTCTTGGGTTCGATCGTGATGGGCGTCAGCGCCTCGAGCTTGGCGGGCAACTCCGTCGCGCCGGCCGGGTATTTGTTCACGCTCAGGATGTGCGCGAGGACTTCGGCAACCTGCGTGCTGCTCAGCGAGCCGGGGGAGATCGCAGGCATGGTCGTCGAGGTCTTGTCGAAGAGCTCGCCGACGTTCTTCCACCGCGCGACGAAGTCCGCACCTGCCAGCCCCGGGATCGGGTCCTGCCCTTCGAGCGTTTCCCCGTGACAAGCGGAGCACTCCATGGCATAGATGGCCGCGCCCTTCTTGGCCTGATCGGCGGTGTATACGCCCGCCAGCACAGACGAGGGAGCCTGAGCACCTGCCGCGGTATAGAACGCCGACGCCGTGAACACGCCCGCAACGACAACCAGAGCGAACCTGATTTTCATGTGACCTCGCGAAAAGGGGTCAATCGACGCGTGAGTGGAACGCTTAGGATCCTAACCGACCGCCGCAAGTGCCAGCAAGCGAAAGGTTTAGGATTGGAACCGGAATCAGCCTGTTTCAGATGACGGACACCGCCGACCAAGAGTGGAGAGCGCAGGTGCGCCCCCCGGACTGGGCCAATCCGGTTCCAGCGGGTCGATACAACCTCGTGGTGATTGGCGGCGGCACCGCCGGCCTCGTCTCGGCGGCCGGGGCCGCGGGGCTTGGCGCCCGCGTCGCCCTCGTGGAGCGCCACCTCCTCGGGGGCGATTGCCTTAACACGGGGTGCGTCCCCTCGAAGGCTCTCATCAGCGGCGCCCGCGCTCATCTGCCATTCACCGCGGCGATGGCACGCATGCGCCGGGCGCGGGCGGCCATTGCCCCTCATGACTCGGCGCGCCGGTTCCAGAGCCTCGGCGTGGACGTGTTCTTCGGCGACGCGCGGTTCATCGACCGGGAAACGGTTCTCGTGGCCAACCAGCGGCTGCGCTTCGCCCGCGCGGTCATCGCAACCGGTGGCCGGCCGGCCATCCCGCCCATCCCGGGGCTGGCCGACGCCGCGCCGCTGACCAGCGAGACGGTCTTCACCCTGACCGATGCCCCTCGCAGGCTGGCGGTGATTGGGGGCGGGCCGATCGGATGCGAGCTCGCCCAGGCATTCCAGCGTCTCGGGGTCGAGGTCGTCCTGTTCCACGATCAGCCTCGCCTGCTCGAGCGCGAGGATCCGGACGCTTCGGCCATCGTCGAGCGGGCCCTCGAGCGGGATGGCGTCCGCCTCGTGCTCGGCGCGCACATCGGCCGCGTGGACACGCGTGGCAGCGTGCGCACGATTGTCTGCGACGGCAATACCAGCGCAGCCTCGACCGATGCCGACGCCGTGCTCGTCTGCACGGGCCGCACGCCGAACGTCGATAGCCTCAACCTCGACGCGGCGGGCGTCGCCCTCGAGCGTGACGGCGCCGTCCGCGTGGACGATTTTCTGCGAACGACGAATCCGCACGTCTACGCGTGCGGCGACGTCTGTCTTCCCTGGAAGTTCACGCATGCCGCCGACGCGTCGGCGCGGATCGTCATTCAGAACGCGCTCTTCGCGGTGGGCCGGCTCGGCCGCCGCCGCCTCAGCGCGTTGACGATGTCCTGGTGCACGTATACAGACCCCGAGGTGGCGCACGCCGGGTTGCCGGAGCGCGAGGCGCGCGAGCGCGGCATCGACCTCGACACCTACGCGCAGCCGCTGGCCGCGGTGCACCGCGCGATCACGGACGGCGCCACCGACGGCTTCGTGAAGATCCATACGCGCCGCGGCACCGGCGCCATCGTCGGCGCGACGATCGTGTCGCCGCATGCCGGGGATCTCATCAGCGAGATCGGCGTTGCCATGGCCGGCAGGATCTCGCTCGGCGCGCTGGCCGCCGTCATTCACCCGTATCCGACGTATGCGGAAGCGATTCGTACCTGCGGTGACGCGTACAACCGCACCCGCCTCACGCCCCGCGTGAAAGCGCTCTTCCGCTGGTGGCTCCGCCGACGCCGATGATTCCCTTCTCGGTTCTCGATTTTCCCCGGTCACGGCCGGCGGCGACGCCGCCGGCGCGCTCCGCAACACGCTCGAGCTCGCGCGCCATGTGGAGCGCCTGGGGTATCGCCGCTTCTGGCTCGCCGAGCACCACAACATGCCCGGCATCGCCAGCGCTGCCACCGCCGTGGTGATCGGTCACGTGGCGAGCGGTACGTCCACCATTCGCGTGGGCGCCGGCGGCATCATGCTGCCGAATCACGCGCCGCTCGTCATCGCCGAACAGTTCGGCACACTCGAGTCGCTGCATCCCGGACGAATCGATCTCGGCCTCGGCCGCGCGCCCGGCACCGACGCGTTGACCGTGCGCGCGCTGCGGCGGTCCGCCGCCGCAGGGGCGGACGCGTTCCCGCAGGACGTGGTGGAGCTGCAGGCGTATTTCCGCGAGGCACAACCGGGGCAGCTGGTGCACGCGGTTCCAGGGGCAGGACTGAAGGTGCCGATCTGGCTCCTCGGATCGAGCCTGTTCAGTGCCCAGCTCGCGGCACGGCTCGGGCTGCCGTTCGCGTTTGCGTCGCACTTCGCGCCCGATCACCTGATGGACGCGCTGCACGTGTACCGCAGCGGATTTCCGGCCATCGGATGTGCTCGAACGTCCCTATGCGATGGTGGGGGCGCAACTCTATGCGGCGGACACGGACGAGGAGGCGCGCCGCCTGTTCACCTCGCCACAGCAGCAGTGGGCGAACCGGTTTCGCGGTCGGGCCGGCCTGCTGCCGGCGCCGGTGGCGAGCATGGAGGGGCGCTGGTCCGCCGAGGAAGAGGCGCAGATTTCCCATATGCTCACCTACGCGTTCGTGGGATCCGCGGACACCATCCGCGGAGGCCTGCGGGAATTCATCGATGCCACGGCGGCGGATGAGGTGATCCTCGCCTCGCAGATATTCGACCACGCGGCGCGGCTGCGTTCGTACACCATCGCCGCCGAGGTACGCGCCGAGCTGAGCAGATGAACGGGTACGAGTTATGCGCCCGCAGGACCCAGGAGGTTTGGCATGAGAAGGGTCCTGGCGCTGGCCTGCACGTGTGCGGCTCTTCCGTTGGCGTTACAACCGACTGTGGGCGCGCAGTCCCGATTCAACACCGCACCGCAGCAGAACACTGAAATGCGGTTCCGCGCCATGGACCGCAACAATGACGGCGTCATCGCGCGCGCGGAATGGCGCGGCAGCGCGCAGTCGTTCGCCGAGCATGACTGGAACCGCGACGGCGTGCTCTCCGGCGACGAAGTGCGCATCGGCGTTCCGCGCGACACGCGCCGGCTGGAGGAGAACGACTTCGATCCGGCGGCCGACCGCTTCTCCAGCTGGACGGCCGGCAACTTCGCGACGCTCGATCGCAATCGTGACGGCCGCATCGTGGCAAGGGAGTGGAACTACGACTACGAGAGCTTCCGGCGGGTGGACCGCAACAACGACGGGGCGCTGACCCGGGCTGAGTTCCTCGGCACCAACACCGTAGACGACGACCGCGACGATCGATTCGAGTACATCGACGAGAACGCCGACGGCCGCATCGAACGGCGCGAGTGGCACGGCAGCGGCGAGACGTTCTCCTGGCTGGATCGCAACCGCGACGACATCCTGTCGCGCGCTGAGGTCGTCGACGCGCCGGCGGCGACGAGCACCACGGGCGGGAACGCGGATCGTTTTGCTCGTGTCGACTTCGACGGCAACGGCCGCATCGAGAGCAACGAGTGGCAATGGTCCCGCCGCAGCTTCGACCAGCGTGACAGCAACCGCGACGGCGTATTGACGCGGAGCGAGTTCGCGGCGGCCGCGGCGCCGGGCGCGGACAGCAGGCCGGTCGCGACTTCGGGTCAGATCGTGCGTGTGGATCCGAAGCAGCGGTGGACCGACACCGGCCTCGACGTACAGGCCGGCGACCGGATCACATTCGACGCCGAAGGCACGATGGATCTGAGCGAGGGGGGTACCGACGCCTCCACGCCGGCCGGCGCCCGCTCGGGACGCAAGGCGCCGAACGCCCCGTTGCAGCAGGAAATCGCCGGCGGCCTGATCGCGCGCATCGGCGAGTCGGCGCCGCTCTTCGTCGGCGCGCGGCGCACGATCGCCCGCTGCTCCGGTGTCGGGCCGGCTGTACCTGGGGGTGAACGACGATCACCTCGACGACAACAGCGGCGAGTATCGGGTCAGCGTCACCATTCAGCAACGGTGACGGAGCCGCGGGTGCAGAGGCGGGCCTCCCGGCCCGCCTCCACGCTCGAGCCGGAAGGGCGCAACGGACGGTCCGGCCTGCGTTATCCTGTACGGGCGTGCACGCCCCACCACGATGCAACTCCGACTAGCCCGCCTCTGCCTTGATTGCGAGGACGTCCACGAGGGCCAGCAGTGTCCCGTCTGTGCGTCGGAGACGTTCGTATACCTGACGCGATGGGTCCCTGCGCCCGAACGCCGCAACCAGCCGCGGCCCGCGGGCGAACAGCGCGAACGCCCGCCGGCGCCGCCGCCGTCGAGGAAGAAGCTGGTCGGGTACGGGATGCTGGGCGTCGGCGTCGTGGGCCTGGCCGAGTGGTTCCTGCGCGGCCGCGCGCGGATCGAAGCGGCCGCCGACCGCGCCAACACGGGCGAGCTGAAATAGTCCGCAGTCGGCCATTGCAGCGTCAACGATTGCAGTTCCGAGGGCTCCATCGTCGTAGGGGCCGGCTTTAGCGAAAGAACCAGCCCGCGCGACCTTCCGCCTGAAGGCGGAAGCCACCGCTGCCCGCGGCGTTGAGGCCGACCTTCAGGTCGCCTGGTCGGTCCCGAAGCTGATTGTCGTAGGGGCCGGCTTCAGCCGGCCCGCCGAGAGCCGGCTCCGGGAGAGCAGCGCGACGCGCGGGAACATGGAAGGGATGAAGAAGGCCTACGGATGAAAAAGTGGTGGCCACCGCGGGCGCGGCGCCACCACCAGGACCGCTACTGCGTCTTCACTTGGAGTTCGAACGAGTAGTTACGCGACTCAACGGGCAGTTGCACGTGGTCGACACCGAATCCGAGCTTGATGTTGCTCGTCAATCGAATATCCGCGCTCGGTGAGAAACGGACGGAGTTGTCGCCGCCGTTGGTCGTCACATGGTCGACGGAGAGCGCGGTCTGCAGCCAGTCGAACGGGACGTAGAACACTTCGCTGCGCCCGGCCAGGTGGGTGAACTCGGCGCCGGCACCCGACGTGCGCTGGGTAATGTCGTGCTCGGCCAGGATGCCCCACTTCTCGGTGATGCCCCAGCGCGCGAACACCCCGGCGTTGGTCCTGTCGAACACATCCGCCTTCGATACGCGCGTCGTCACCCCGACGACGGCGCGGTCGCGCCAGACGTTGGCGCCGACGACCGCGCCGCCGCCGCGCGCCCGGAACTGGCGATCCGTTTCGATGCCGTCTGGCCCGTAGCCGTACGCGGTCACCTGCCAGCGATCGTTCCACCAGAACACCTTGGCCTGCGTTGGCGTCTGGCTCACGCTCGGGTTGTTCACGCGGCGCGAGAACGACTGCAACCCGGTGAGTCCTGAGGGAAGATCGTCGCGGCCAACGATGAACGAGAGTCCCTTCCTCGGTTGGTACAACCAGTAGAGCCGCGACATGCTGATGCTGACGGCGCCGCTCGTCCGGCTGCGGGCCAGGGTCGGGCTCCTGATCCCGGCGCTGTAGACGATGCGGTGGTTCATGAAACCGGCCGCGGCCCGCAGAGACGTATTGAACCCGTAGGTCGCGCTGCTCGGTGGTTCACGGTCGATACCGAGCGACAGTCTGGCGTCGTAGTTGAGGCGGCTCCCGAGTTCGTCTTCACCGAACTCGGGAGTGTCGGGCTCGCGCGGCCGCAGCGTCTGCGCGAGATCGATGCCTTCACCGTAGCTCGTGAGCAGCCCGCCGCCCTGCGGCGTCAGGTGACACGACTGGCATTGCGGGTAGCCGAGCCTGATCATGTTCGGCGTCGCCGCCGCCGGGCCCGCGATGAGCAGGGGGCAGAGCATGACGAGCCCTGCCAGTACGTGGTGAGCCTGCTTCGAATGGCACATAGCCGTTCTCTCTCTCTCTTGCTAGCGGCTTGCCGCTGTAGGGGCGGCGCCGGCGGGCGCCACGGTGAAGTTCACACGCACCTGCACCTGGTCCTTGACGCCGACACCCAGGTACGTCGGGGTCGGGAATCTCGAACTCGGAAATGCGCACCGGGAAGTTCGCCTCGACGCGATAGCCATCGCCGTTCGGCTTGATGGTGGCGGTGCCGCTGACCTCACGGCGCTCGCCGTGCAGCATCAGCACGCCGCGGAACGACGTCTTGCCTTCGAGCGCATCCACCTTGATGTCCTGCAGCTTCGCCGCTGCGAACTCGTCGCCGCGTTTGACCTCGAGGTAGTTGTCCTTCATGTGGCGATCGCGCAGGCCGATCCCGGTCTGCAGCTTCTGCAGATCGACAGACAGTTCGCCCTTCAACGGCTCCTGAGGTCCCGACGCCACGGCCACCTCGCCGGTGACCGCGCTCGTCTTCGCTTCGAAGCTGCCGCCGACGGTCAGCGGGCAATTGATCGACACTTCTCCCGTCGTCACGCGCAGCGCGCCGTTCGCGCCGAGGTTCCACGACATCAACAACAGGCATGTGATTGCGGTCGCAGCGTGTAATGCACGACGAATGGTCACCGACATAGTCACCATCTCCTTCGAATTGACGTGGTCCGCCAGCCTCCCCGGTGGAGCAAGGCCGGGATACTCCCGGCGTCGAGGCACAACTCACGCTGCCCGCCAGACCGCTGCGCGCTATACGCGCAGCCGGTGCAGGATGTCGACGTGCCGGCGCGGGCACGTCGGTGTTCGATCTACCGTCTGCCGAGGATCGGGCCGCCAGCCCGATCAACGGATGGCGTTTCGATCGCCAACAGAGTTGTCTGCGAGCAATGAGTCGCACTCCGACATTCAGCAAGCGGAGTACCCTAAAGCGCGCCGACGCCGCGTCCAAAGAGTCGCAGGAACGGGCGTGACTGCTGAGGGTGTGGAGCGCGAAAGCGCACGCTCGTGCTCAGGGTGCACGGCGCACGGTGCGACAGGAGCGACAGGCGATCGCGACGGCGATGCGCACGCAGCGCACTGTGGAGAGCACTACCCCCTGGATGAAATGGTCGTCATCGCGCACGCGGCGGAGCTGCGCGGCGAGCAGCGTTTCTCGCGCAAATCCCGCGATTTACGCGTTACGTCATGGGTAGCACGCTTCACATTTGCGTCACGCGCACGGCTGCACGCCGCCGGCGCGCGCGCACGCGGCGCAGTGCGCTGACGCGTACGCGGCAACGCCGCTGACCACGATGTCGCATGAAGTCCATGGAGCGAGCGCGCAGTATTCGATCGGCCCGATGCGATTTACGCATTACGTGTACAGAGGGTTCTCCTCTCCACAACGCCATCGCCAACGCGCGAGAGCCGACGGTTGCGGGGGTCGCGTGAGGGCGGCCGCGCTTCGAGCTGAACGCGGCAGCAGACGATCGGCCCGATGCGATTTACGCAATACGTGTACGGAGGGCTCTCGTCTGCACAACGCCATCGCCAGCGCGCGAGAGTTGGAACGTGGGAGTCGCGTACGCCGCGCTTCGAGCTGAACGCGGCAGCGCGAGACAGCCGGCCCGATGCGATTTACGCAATACGGGTACAGAGGGCTCTCCTCTGCACAACGCCATCGCCAGCGCGGGAGAGTCAGACAGTTGCGGGAGTCGCGTGAGGGGCGGCCGCGCTGCGAGCTGAACGCCGCGGCACGAGAGAACTGATCAACGCGCGGAACGAGCGGGGTCGCCGCCGCCTACCAACGCGGCGAGCGCACGCCCGTGACCCGGCGCCGGCGCTCTTCGCGGGAGCGCTCCGGCAGCGACCAGACCAGGGCACAGAGCACGGCAACCGCGACCAGCTGGAACAGCGTCGAGGCGATTTCTGACACGCCGAAATGATAAGACCGGGACGGCAGCCCGCTTGCACAAAGTTTCGGCGTCACCGGCCCAGGAGCGCAGGCGCACCCCACTTTTCAGCGGCTGTTGTAGTTCCAACGGTATGTTTCGGGAGGATCCTGCTGCGCCGCGTGCGTGCCGCCCAGCTACGGCTGAGCTGCGTCAGCGCGCTCCCGTCCAATCGGCGGCGACGTAGAAATCGTCCTGCATCCAGGTGCGGACCCGCCGGTATCCCTGCCCTTCCAGCAGCGCCTGAATGTCGTTCCGCTTCCGGCCTTCGTAGTTGTGCTCGATGGCCAGCGCGCCGAACCTGTACTTGTCGAACGGCAGCGCCCGCAGCGCTTCGAGCTCGGCGCCTTCGATGTCCAGACTCATGAAGTGGATGAATCGCGGCGCGTCCGCGCGATCGAGAATGTCGCCGAGCGTGACGGTCGTGAACTCGACCGCCGGAGACTTCTCGGCCTCACGCTTCCAGGTGTCCAGGCTCTCGGCGACGCCGCCCACCTCGCCCGCGGTATGAAACTGCACGCGCTTCCCCGCTTCGCCATAGACGACCTCCTTGACGATCCGGCAGGTGCGTCCCTCCATCCGGGTTGGAAACGGATCGATACAGATGCCGGTCCATCCCTGGCGTTCGAGCATGAAGGTGTTCGAGTGGACGATGCCGTCCCCGGATCCGACGTCCACGAAGAACCCGTCGGCCACGCCGGGAAACAGCGTGAACAGGACCCACTTGTCCTGACCGATCTGCGACGGAAACGTGACCAGGCCGAGCGCTTCGCGCACGCTCAGCACGGCGTTGCGCGATGCCGGCACCCCGCAGCACCATGTGTTGGTCTGGTAGCGCCGGCCGACCGCCGCCCCGAACACGCCTGACGCCAGCGCGACCCCGATCACGAACACCGTCAGCAGTCCGGCCCTGGCGCGCGAACGATGGTCATGCCGCGGCGGCCACTCCGGAGGCCGCTGTCATTTCGGGAAGGCGCCGGGATAGCGCTTGAGGCCGTGTTCGACGCGCTCCAACGCGCCCTGGCTCACACCCTCCCAGCACGCATTCTCCAGCAGCTCATATCCCGGTTCCGTGGTGCGCTCCCACCCGAACACCATCGTCCAGGGCCGCGTATAAACCCGGGGATCGTCGATCGTGACCTGATAGTGCACGGCGTTCGCGTCGAACATCGTCCACCGTTCGACCACGTGCACGCCGTCGCTGTAAAAGTTCCCGACGTGATCGAGCCAGACCCTGTCCCGTTGACCCGTGACGTCCACGACCAGCGTGTTGCCCTCCCACCGGCCACGCGAGTCGCCCATGTAGAGAGGGATGTCCCGTCCGAGATGCGGACGTCCGTCGGTCGGGATCACGCGGAAGGTATGGGAGAACTCGCTCAAGAAGAGCACATGGCCGGGGGTCTGGACGATGCGATGGCTGCCGGCTCCGTACGCCTGCTTTGGCGGCGCGTCGGGAAAACAGAGCTGCACTGGATTGATGTAGGTGCCGAAGTGCTCCTGCACCCTCGCCGCCGCCCACGGCTGGTAGGGAATCCTCCCCGTCGGCGGGTCCACGATCAGGCTCTTGCCACCGGAGCCATCCATGCCCTGGGGATGCTCTTCGATGTTCTCCATGTTTCGCGCGACGATGCGGCTCCAGAAGCCTTGAAAGTCGGGCTTGCCATCTGGCGTCCGCGGCGGATTGAAGCTCTTGGCCTTGGCCAGCGCGCACGGATGAAACTGCGCCGGCTCCTCCGGACAGCCGCCGTACTGGCCATAAGGCGCCATCGGCGTCGGACCGGAACCGGGTGGCGGCGTCGCAAAGTATGGGCGCTGGCCGGCAGCCGGGACGTGAAGCCCGGCCACGAGCGCAAGCACGAGAGTCGTTCGCACGATCACGCCGGAACACTGGTTGCTCACGTCGAGGTCTCCCTCCGCGCAATTCTAGGCCACGATCGCCGTCAACGTATCCCGCCGGGTCCAAAGGACCCGGCCTACGCGTGTCCAATTCTATGCGTCCTGCAAGCGGGCGCGGGCCTTCCCGATCGGCGTGCCCGGGCGCCCGGGCAGGCTCGCGACGTCAGTGGACGTTACCAGTTCTGCCTGACATACCGGCGCAACACGCCATCCGCGCCGGCGTAGACGTTGCCCGTCGCGTCGGCCGTCACGCCTTCCTGGTTGGTCCCGGGAATGAAGGCCGTCAGGGAACCATCCCTGGCGTCCCCGATCCTGATGCCGGTCTGGAAGCCGGGATTGGTCTTGTCATTCGACTCGGAGTCGGCCACGTACACGGCGTCGTTCCGGTCGATGTAGATCCCGCTCGGCCGGCCGAAGTGCTTCCATTGATCGATGAAGCGGCCGTCGGCGTCGAAGATCTGGATGCGGTTGTTCGACCGGTCGGCCACGAACACGCGACCGCGGGAATCGAGGGCGATGCTGTGCGGCCCGGCAAACTCGCCGGGCGCCGATCCCCGCCGGCCCCAGGCCCTGATGAACACGCCGTGCCTCGAGAATTTCACCACGCGATCACCGTCGGGTTGGCCCTGGCGAGGGTCGTGCCCGTCGGCGACGAATACGTCGCCGTTGGACGCCACCGCGACGTCGCTCGGACAGATGAAGCTGTCGGGGCCGGCCCTGGAGACGCCCTCTGTCCCGAGCGTCATCAGCACCACTCCAGCCGGACTCAACTTGAACACCTGATAGCCTCGCCGCCGCTTCGCATCGGCCGCGCCCACGAACGCGGCGCAATCGGTGACCCAGACGTTGCCATCGGCGTCCACATGCAGACCGTGAGGTCCTGCGTACGCGCCGCGCCCGAAGCTCGCGAGCAGCTTGCCGGATCGATCGAACCTGAGGAGGGGCGGATCACCTGCGTGGAGCGCCCACAGGTTGCCCTGCGGATCCGGATCCGCCGAGAAGCCGCGGTGCCCCAGCTTCACCCCGTCGGGCAGCTGCGTCCAGTTCGGCACCAGGCGGAACGGGTTCGGCTGGGCGCCCGCGACGCCTCCGGCGGCGGCGAGCAGCACGATGAGAGCCGCGGGGCGCATGAGTGTCACGCCCGTGACCGCGCGGACGAGACGGGGAGGGAAACAGAGACGAACGATTCCATGCGGCAAGGCGTGATCCATCCGTGACGGGTGATTCGCGTGGTTCGTGATTCGCATCACGAGCCGTCAACACGAAACGCCATGGAAACCGCGCGCCGGGGGGAACCGTCGGGCGCGACGCTAGCACGGGGATGTGGAGGTGTCAAACCTCGCGCCATCTCACCATGTGGATCTCACCCACGTGGCCGGATGTCCGGCTGAAGCGGGAAACCACAGCGAACGGGACGAGCGCGCAGGCCCCACGACGTTGTTCGTCCGCCGCCTGCATGTGCTATTCTCCCGGCCGATTCTTCCTTTCCGGCCAGGTGCTTGCGATGTGGAGGTCGATCATGCGTCTCACACTTGCGGTATCTGCCCTCGGTCTCGGCCTTCTCGGTCTCTCCGCCGCCCTCTTCCTCCCCGGCACAAACGATCCGGTGCAGGCAGGGCAGGCCGCGGCGGCGGCGCGAGGGACGACGGCCGCAGGCTGACGCCGGGTCAGTGACGACCGGCCTCGCCACCGAGCGCAGGGCGATGGCTGGCGTCCCGGCGAAGTGTCCGCAGCCGGTCAACGTGCAGCCAGACGTTTTCCCGGTCAACGTCGGCGTTGTGAGCTCCGCGGACGGACGCCAGTGGCCGGTTCCGGCGCCTGTGCAGGAAGGGGCGATCGCCGTTGACCTCTTCAACAACTGCACCGGCACCGGCGACAATCCGGCGTACGCGTCGCAGTTGAAGACCGTGGTCATCGACGAGGACGGCGTCGAGATCACCGGCTTCATTCATGCCGACAACTACTTCGAGCTGTACGTGAACGGCCGGTTCGTCGCACGTGACTCGATCCCGATGACCCCGTTCAATTCCAGCGTGGTGCGCTTCAAGGCCAGGTACCCGATGACCTACGCCATCATGGGGGTGGACTGGGAGACGCACCTCGGCGTCGGGATGGAGTATGCCGCGTTCAACATCGGCGACGCGGGGCTGATCGCCTACTTCAGCGACGGCAACGGCACGCACGCGGACTGGCGCGCGGAGACCTTCTACGTCGCGCCGCTCGACGACCCGCGCTGCGTCCGCGTGTCCGCCACCGGCCGCGATTCGACGTTCTGCGCGCAAGGCGTGCGGCCGACGTGCGCCCAGAAGGAGCCGGGCACTTGCAAGGCGCTGCACTTCCCCATTCCCTCCGACTGGACGTCGCCGCGTTTCAGCGATGCGCGCTGGCCGGCCGCGATCATCTGGGCCGCCGACGCCGTGACGAATCAACGCGGCATACACGGACTACACCAAGTCTTTTGGCGACGCCGAGTTCATCTGGACGCGAAACCTACGCCTCGACAACCTCATGCTGGCGCGCTACACCGCGAAAGGGCCGCGAAGAAAATAGGGGCCACCGGGAGACAGACCAACGGCGCGGCGGCCGACGTCCGGACAGCATCTCTGAATTCGTATGAGGCGCACATGGGAATGTCCCCTATGTTGATGTCGATCGCGTGGGCGCTCGCCGGGATGCTTCCTGCGATCGCGCTTGCGCAAGGCGCACCGGCGCAACCTGGAGTGCCGCTCTCGGCGACATCTCCCTTGCCTTTGCTGGCACCCACGGGCCCACCCGCTCACGCCGTCGATCTGATGACCACTGAGGGCGCGGCGGTGTTCAGCGCGCAGTGGCGCTACATGGACGTCAAGCTCGTCGAGGCGCCGCCGAGGCAGGGCGCCGGGCCGGCTTACAAGACGGCCTGGGACGTACAGCCGCGCGCCGGCGCGGCGAACTTCGACGATTCGGCGTGGCCGGTGATCGAACCGAAGGCGCTGAACGACCGGCGCGGCGGCGGCCGCCTGTTCATGGGCTGGTATCGAACGTCGCTCACGATCCCTGGAAAAGCCGGCACCTTCGACACGACGGGCGCGACGGCGGTGTTCCACATCACCGTGGACGATTACGCGGAGGTCTGGGTCAACGGTGAGCTCCCGCGACGCGTCGGCATGGCGAGCGGCCACGTGATCGCCGGCTTCAACCTGCCCAACCGCGTCGTCATCAGCCAGTCGGTCAAGCCGGGCGAGAAAGTGCAGATTGCGGTGTTCGGCATCAACGGTCCCATCTCGCTGGCGCCGGAGAACCCGCTCTTCGTCCGCGACGCACGCGTCGAGTTCTACAGGTAGCGACGTCGCCCGCTATTGCGACGGGCTCTGCGCCGTCCGGCCGAGCAGCGCGACGAGGGTCGCGACCTCGGAGGGCTCGAAGGGCTTGGCGACATGCGCCTGGTACCCGGCTGCCTCGGCGGCGAGCGTGTCGGTCACCGACGCATAGGCCGTGATCGCGACCGCGGGAATGGCCCCGCCCTGTGAGGGTGCGCGCGCCCGCAGTTGTCGAACGAGCGAGTGGCCGCCCTCGTCAGGCATGGCGATGTCGCTCAGCAGGACATCGGGTGGACGCTGTTCGATCACACGCCACGCCTCGGCCACGCTCGAAACGGTCGTGACCTGCGCGCCGTACTGCGTGAGCGCCGTCTCGAGGAGCGTGCGGGCCTCTTCCTCGTCGTCCACGACCAGCACGTGCAACCCCTGAAGGAGGGAGACATCGAGGATCATGGCCGGCCGTGCCTTGAACAACGGGTCGTGCGCGACCTGTTCCGGGGACGCGGTGACGACCGAGGGCAGGTGGACCTCGAAGGTCGCACCGGCCCCGCGTCCCGCGCTGCGCGCCTCGATGGTGCCGCCGTGGAGCTCGACCAGCTGCTTCGTGATGGCGAGTCCAAGACCGAGACCGCCATGTTCGCGCGTGATCGTTCCGTCAGCCTGGCGGAACGGTTCGAAGACGAGAGGCAGGAACGCCGGGTCGATGCCGGCACCGGTGTCGCGGACCGACAGGCGATAACCGTTGTCGTGCTCGAGCTGAACCCAGACCCGCCCTTCCGGCGGCGTGAACTTGATGGCGTTCGACAGCAGGTTCCAGACGATTTGCTGGAGGCGGCCTGAATCGCCATACGTCATCGCCGGTCGCGCGCGGATGTCCACCATCAGCTGCAGCCGCTTGGCCGCGGCCGCGGGCCGGATCACCGCGATCGCGGCGTCCACAATCGCCGCCATGTCGGCCTCACCGTAATGCAGGCGCGGCGTGCCGCTGGCAATGCGCGACATGTCGAGGAGGTCGTCGATGAGGAGCGCCTGCACCCTGGCGTTGCGCTCGATGGCGTCGAGCGCCTTCGAATGCGCCGACGGGTCCAGCCGCGCCGAACGCAGCACGCGCGTCCACCCGAGCACCGCGTTGAGCGGCGTACGGAGCTCGTGCGACAAGGTCGCGAGAAACTCGTCCTTGAGCCGGTTGGCGCGACGTTCACCGTCGAGCGCCCCGGCGATGCGGTCGAGCATTTCGTTGAAGGCGCGCATCACGGTGCCGACTTCGTCATCGGACGCGGGCGTCGCGCGAAGCGTGTAGTTGCGGGTCGTCGATATCTGCCGCGCCGTGTCGGCGAGCTCCAGCAGCGGCGACGCGATCGACTGCTGCATCCGCACGCTCGTCAGGAAGGCCGCGCCGAAGGCAAGCAGTAACAGGCCCATCGCCGCCGCCGCGCCGACCCGAAGCCTCGCATACATGTCGCTGAGCCCGCGACGGATATACAGCGTGCCGACGCGTTCGCGGCCGATCTCGACCGGGGCGACCACGTCGAAAGTCGTCCACCCGAAGACGGACTCGCCGGGCGGCGGCGACGGGCAGGCGGCCGCCGCGTCGCGACGGTAGCTCGTGAACACGCGCCCGGCACGCTCGTACAGACAAGCCGCCTCCACGTGTGGCTGGACCTCCAGGTTGGCGAGGATGTCCCGGGCGACGCGATCGTCCCGGAATGCGATCGGTGCCCCGCTGTTGCCCGCGACAATGCCCGACTGCGCCGCGACCTCCTGGCGGACGGCCGATCGGAACTGGACGATGTCCCAGCCCAGAAACCCTCCGCTCGCCAGGGTCAGCGCCACCGCCGTGGACGTGAGCGTCATCAACAGCAGCTTGCGGCGGATCGGCAGGTCGCAGAAGCGGGTCACGAGTGGCTACCGATCCGGGCTGCGCGCCAGCCGCAGCAGGTGCGAGCTGATGCGCAGCTCGGCGTTTTCGGCCGCTCGAGGGCTGATCTGGAAGCGGACGGAGCCGTCCTCGAGGATGAAGTTGACGATGCCACCCTGGGCGATGAAGCCGGACGCTTCTCCGACCGTCAACGCCGGTGAGTCGCGAGCGGCGCGAAGGTAAGGCGTGGCCGCGACGCCCTCCGGAATGAACACCACGTGGCAGCCCGGCTCCGGCGTGAGGATGACGCGACTGGCGAGCGGCCGGCCACCCACGGTTTCGTCGCGGAGTGTCTGCGCCAGCAGGTCGCCGAACGGATTGCGGCCCGCGAGACAGATGGTGAGCGGCCCCGATGCGGCGCCGGATGGCCACTCGATGAACTTGACGAAGTTGAAAAGGTAGGCGGCCTTCACCTGGTACTCGAGCGACACGTCCTGCGCACGCAGGACCACGGCTGCTGAGAGGAGCAGTACGACGAATCGCAACGTGCGCAACCTCAACATCTCGAGCAATATCCGGAACCGCATCGTCCCGCGGGACGATGCGCGTACAGCTGACCGGTTTCAACAGCGACGGGGACCGGGAGCGGCTCCTGGCGTTGCCGGGCCGTCCTGATCAGAAACCCCAGGCGATCTTTCCGTAGACGCCGCGCTCGACCTCGCCGCGCGATGCCGGCGGACCGAACTCGGGATGGTGGTCGTGCAGCAGGTTCTGACCGACCAGGGACAACTCCACCTGCCGCCAGCCGTCCCAGGCCAGGCGCAGATTGAGTTCCGAGTATCCCGGGAGGCCTTCGCCCGTGACGATCTCCGGAATGTGCTCGATCGCGCTCAGGCTCCGGAACAGCGCATCGAACTGAAAGCGCGCCGGCAGGTCCATCGCCGCGCGCATGCCGAACTGATGGCGCGGCGTCGCGCCTTCGAGGAACGTCCCGCGATTGAGATCGGCGCCTTCAGGATAAAGACGGAGGTGGAGATGGGAGTAGCTCGTCGACAGCCGGAGCGGAGGAATCGGCGCGTACGTGACGAGCGCCTCGACGCCGCGAGCACGGCCCTTGGTCAGGTTCTCGTTGTGCAGGGGTATGACAGGGCGGCCGGAATCCGGATCGGGAAACGGTTCGAAAACTCGAGAGACGCCAGTCCCTCGTAGCGATTGTGGAACGCCGCCAGATCGATCGAGAGGCCGGCCAGCGCCTGCCACCGGTATCCGCCTTCGTAGGCGAGCAGCTGCTCGGCGTCGAAGTCAGGGTTCCCCAGCAGGCGGATGATCGGACTTGCCGCCGGGTCGGTCACGTCGACGGCGATGTCGCGTTCGAAGCGGGTCGGGACCCTGACGGCACGGGACACGGCGCCCCACACCGTGTGGGCGGGCCTGACGTCCCAGGCCACGCGCCCGCTGGGCTGCAGTTCGGCGCCGCTGAAGTCGTTGTGCTCGATCTTGGTACCAAGCGTGACGCGGAGCGAGTCGCCCAGGCGAATCTGGTCCTGAATGAATCCGCTGAACAGCTGGTCGCGCGAGTATGCCGGATCGACGGCGAATATCCCCCCGCTCTCGTTCTGGTTGGCGGTGAGCCGGTAGCTTCCGCTCCACGTCACCTCGTGCCGCGACGCAACCGAGAGCCGGTGCTGGAAATCGGCGTCGAACGTGTGGAGATCGTCGACGTAGCTGGGATCGTTACGGTGGGTGCGGTCGTAGTAGACGCGAAGCTGCAGGTCTGAATCCTGCGCCAGGGTGCGCCGCCACCGCGCGAGCACGTTACCACCAGAGACGCCCACCCGCAGCCGGCCAGTGGGACCGGGCCGCCCGATGACCGTAATCGATGGCGCCAGGCGGCCGATGTCGCCGCGGTACAGGTCACCCTGGACCGTCACCATGTCCCGCGCGCTGACTTCCGAGTCGGTGCGAAAGCCGAAATGGCCCTCCTGCCAGTCATCCGGGCTCGTGGCATCCGGGTTGAAGCTCGAGTCGCGATCGACGTACCTCGCGAACACGCGGTAGTAGCTGTTCTCGGCGATCCTCCCGCCATATCTCGCGGCCACGGAAAACCGGTCCTCGGTACCGGCGCTCGCCTCGGCGTAGATGCCCTGCGTGTCGCGCGCGCTCTTGGTGGTGATGTTGATCACGCCGTTCACGGCGTTGGATCCCCACAGCGTGGCGCCGGGGCCGCGAATGACCTCGATGCGCTCGACATCCTGCAGGAGGTAGTTCTGCACGTCCCAGGCGACGCCGGAGAAGAGCGGCGTGTAGAGGCTGCGGGTGTCGGTGAGCACGAGGAGCTTCTCGGAATTGATGCTGCTGAATCCGCGTGAGCTGATCGCCCACGAACTGGACGACTGGCGCGCGACGTGGATGCCGGGAAGCAGGCGCAAGGCCTCTGGAAGGGTGGTCGCGCCTGAACGCCTGATGTCCTCGTTGCTCACCACCGCGACGGCCGCGGCGGCGCCCCCGAGCGGCTCCGGCGCCCCTGACACGGACGTGACCGCGACGGCCATCAGCTCTTCGACGCTGAGCTTCTTGAGCTCGGCGACCGACCGCGGCGCGTTCGGCGACTGTGCAAACAGCGGGTCTGCGCACAGGAGAAAACCGCCGAGCACGAGTGGGATCCGGTGACGCGACGACGACAACACAAGCCGATTATTCTTGGCGTCTTTCGCGTGTCAAGAGCGGGCGCGGCAGAGCTGACGGGAGAGACGGACCGTGTGTCCGTTCCTCGACCACCCTGTCGGCCGAAGCACCGCCAGTCAGCTGAAGAGAAAATTTCGCCGGCTGCGGAAAACGGAGCGCGAACCGGCGGCGAACGCGTGACCGGGTAGTTGGAGCGGCAACGTGTTTGGCAGCGGCGACGACCAGCGAAGCGTCAGGCGGTCCTGGCCAGGGCGCTTGCCTCCGGCTGCGAGATGAACCGGTCCATGAACGAGGTGGTGACCCTGCCCGCCTGAAAGTCCGGCTCGTTCAGGATCCTGAGGTGCAGCGGCAAGGACGTCTTGATGCCTTCGACCACCATCATCTCGAGGGTCCGGCGCATCCGGGCCGTCGCTTCCTCCCGGTTCCGCCCATGCGCGATGACCTTCGCGATCATCGAGTCGTAATACGGCGAGATCGTGCAGCCGGAGTGGGCAAACGAGTCCACCCGCACCCCCGGCCCGCCGATGACGTGAAAGGCCTCGATGAGGCCAGGCGACGGCACGAAGCTGTCCGGGTCCTCGGCATTGACGCGGCATTCGATGGCATGCCCGGTGAACCGTACGTCCTCCTGGGTGAATGAGAGCCGCTCGCCGGCAGCGATCCGGATCTGCTCCTTGACGATATCGATGCCGGTGACCATCTCGGTGACCGGATGCTCCACCTGGAGACGCGTGTTGGTCTCCATGAAGTAGAACCTTCCGCCGGCATCCATCAGGAACTCGAACGTGCCCGCGCTGGTGTAGCCGACGGATCTGGCGGCCTCCACGACCAGGCGGCCCATCCGCCGGCGCGCGTCCTGCGTGAGCGACGGTGACGGCGACTCCTCGAGCAGCTTCTGATGACGCCGTTGTACCGAGCACTCGCGCTCGCCGAGGTGCACGACATGGCCGTAGTGGTCGCCGATCACCTGGAACTCGATGTGCTTCGGGTGCTCCAGATACTTTTCGATGTACACGTCGCCGTTCCCGAACGCTGCCTCGGCCTCACGCTGCGCCGTCCGCAGCGAAGCGCGCAGCTCGTGCGCGGTCCGCACGATGCGCATCCCGCGGCCGCCGCCGCCGGCCACGGCCTTGATGATCACGGGATAGCCAATGTCCCTGGCCGCGCTGAGCGCGCTGTGCTCGCTTTCGACGGGTCCGTCGCTGCCGGGCAGCATGGGCAACCCCGCCTCCTTCATCGCCCGGCGCGCGCGGGTCTTGTCGCCGAGCAGCCTGATGACATCGGGGTCCGGGCCGATGAACGTGATCTGGCATGCCCGGCAGACCTCCGCGAAGCGCGCGCTCTCCGAGAGGAAGCCGTAACCGGGATGAATGGCGTCGGCGCCCGTGATCTCCGCGGCGCTGATGATCGCCGGCACGTTGAGATAGCTGTCGGCGCTCCGCGGCGGCCCGATGCAGACCTCTTCGTCCGCGAAGCGCACGTGCAGCGCGTGTTCGTCCGCTTGCGAATAGACGGCGACCGTCTTGATGCCGAGCTCCCGGCACGCCAGGATGACGCGGACGGCGATTTCGCCTCGATTGGCGATCAGGATCTTCTTGAACATGGACATCTCGGGGCCTCAGGGACTCAGGGCTCAGGGATCAGGGCTCAGGCTGTCTCAGGGAACAGGCCCGAGGCCTGGACAGCCCTGGGCCTTGATTCCGATTCCTGGGCCCTGATCCTGAGGCCTACAAGTACCTCCGCAAGGTGAACGTCAGATGACTGTCGCGGTAATAGTCGCGCAGCGCGGGAGACGCGCCCACGTGGCTGAAGCCGTAGTACCCGAGATACAGGCCCCACTGGTCCGTCAATCGCCGGGTGAACTCGGCTCTGAACAGCCACGAGTGGCTGCGCAGATCGTGCACCGTGCCTGCCTTGAGCTCGCTTGACGCCTTGTCGTTCAGCCCGAGGCGGACGCCCGCGTATACGCCGCGCGCGGCCGCCGCGGGCCATTCGACCTCGGGTCCGTTGTCGAACTGGTACTCGGCGAGCAGCGCCACGTCGCTGGCGCTGCCGAAGAGCCGCGTGATCCCGTATTCGAACCCGCCCACGCCGGCCTGATAGTCCACGTCCCGCCTGCTGCGGTGCATCAGCTCGCTCTTGAACAACCATGCGCCGCGGGCATACTGCACATCCACGCCAATCTGGCCGATCTGCTGGTAGATCGGCTTGAGCGCGGTGGGCGGACCGGCGCCGTCGAACACCGGAATCAAGTCGGGCTCGCGGTTGACGCCGCGGAAGTAGTACGCGTGCAGGTCCACGTCGCCGCGCGACAGGGACGCACGGGCGGCCCAGTCGAGCGGCGCGCCATCCGCCACCTCCGCCGCCGCCAGCGGCAATGCCAGCCGCGGACGGTCGCCACTCTTTGGAAACGTTCGCTTCCGGAAATGCGGCAGCGCATAGAGCTCGAGCTGGCCCCACGACTGTTGCAGCGACCCGACGACCATGAACTGTCCGAGCTTGACGTCGCCGGCAAAGCTCTCCCGCATGTCGGACTGGTTGACGATGTCGATCAGGTGCCGCGACTCCGTGGCGCCCCAGAACACGCGGTTCATGCCGGCGAGGAGCGACCACCTGTCGCCCTGATACTGCCAGTTGAGCTCACGGACGTCGGCGCTGCCGTACGAGGGATCGAGCGAAAACCGTCCGAAGAGCGTCGCGTTGATCCGATGCCGGCGATCGGCGCTGCCATAGCTGAATTCCGGCTGCGCCACGAGCGAGAGGCCTTGACGTACCTGGCCCGCGGCGGCCGGCGACTGGCCGAACGTCCGGCCTTCCACGCCGAAGAAGCCGCGCCGCACGAGGCGGGCGCCGGCCGCGGCGTTGGCCGCCGGCGCGGCCGCGGGCTGCGTGTCACGATCGGCCTGCGCGTGCGCCGGACCAACCGTGATCAACGCCGCCGCAACGAATACGGCAAGTCTGTGTATGAACATGGCACGCCAGAAAAAGCTCTGTGACTCCGTGTCTCCGTGGCCCCGTGGAACGACTCAGTTCGAGCGCGCCAGCCCCTGCGGCGTGAACTCGGCATCCGGAATGTTCGACTTGAACTTGTACGGCCCCCACTTCACGTGCGTCGCCTTGCCCGTCTGGTGGTTCTGCATCAGTTGCTCCGCCGGACGCCAGTGCTTGCCCAGGGTACTGCTGGTAGCCGGCGAACGTCATGGTCTTCAGCAGGCGGCCCTGGCGGTCGTAATAGTCCAGACGACGCGGGTGATAGATCTCCTTGTCCACCCACTCGACCTGCTTCGAGTAGGCGGAGTCGGCGTAGGCGGGGACGTTTTCGACGACAAAGCAGTCGTGGCCGTCGAGTGTTTCGTCGCGCAGGTACTTGTAGCGATACTTCTTCACTTCCCACGAGCTCAGGTCTTCGTAGGCAAACTCGCTTCCCATGAAGAGGGCTGCCTTGTTCTGCGACGAGATCCGCTTGACGCGCTTGACCTCCGGCAGGTAGAGCCACTGGTCGTCCGGCACGAGCGCATGCGAATAGGTCAGCACGGCGGCGCCGGCGAGGTCCGCCGGCTTGTCGAAGATCGCCACCGTCTTGTCACCGTCGTCTTTTTGCTCGAGCGCCAGCATCCGGAACGTGCGGACAGCCTCTCCGCCCTGCTTGTCCCGCAGGATCATGGTCGCCGTGGCCATCCAGTTGCCGAAGCCGGCATCACGCGCATCCGTTTCGAGCGCGATGGCCAAGCCTTTGTCCTCGGTCTGCGCCACGACGGGGATGCTGGCGATCGTGGCGACCGCGGCGAGACCGGCGAGCAGTGTCAGCGTCTTCATCACGAATGTCCTCGAAATGTGATCACACGGGTGGGCAGCCAGACCGTCTTCCTCGCCAGTTCGAGCGAGAGGACGACGGCCGGCAGCAGGACGAAGTCTCCAATCAGTCCCAGCGACAGGATGATCACCGTGAGGATGCCGAGGTCGCCGTTGAGGCGAAAACTCGACAACGCCAGCACGCTGAAGCCGCTGATCAAGACCAGCGAGGTGATCCAGATGGCAGGGCCGGCCTCGCGGAAGGCCAGCGCCAGCGCCTCGCGGGCAGGCAGATCGCGGCGGTGGCGCGCGTACTTCTCGAGGAAGTGGACGGTGTCGTCGGTCAGAATCCCGAGGGTCATCGCCGCAACGACCGACGAGGTCAGGCCGATCTCGCCGACGGCCAGGTACCAGATGCCGAGGGCGACGCCCGCGGGCAGCAGGTTCGGGATCATGCTGAGCAGGCCGAGCGAGAACGAGCGCAGGAACAGGATCATCAGCAGCGAGACGAGGGTCATGCCCATGACCTCGCCCGAGATCATCGCGAGGATGTTGCGCTGGCCGATGTTCGCGAACATCAGCGTCGCGCCGGTACCGGCCACGCGCATCGACGCGGGCATGTGCTGCTGCATCCACGTCTGCGCCCGCTCTTCGAGGTTGAGCGCCTGCTGGCTCGAGACGTTGCGCAGGGTTGCCGTCAGGCGGACCGCCGAGCGGTTGACGTCCACGCGGTCGATCAGGTTGACGCCCTGCGGCAGCGACAGCTCGTAGGTCAGCAGGTATTGCGCGGCGAGCTTGCGATTGTCCGGCACCCGATACCAGGACGGATCGTCGCCGTGCATGTTCATGTTCAGCTTCTTGATGACGTCGGCCAGCGAGAACACGTGCGTGACCTCGGGTTGCGTCCTCAGCCACTCGCTGAACGCGTCCACCTCACCGAGGAACGCCGGATCGTTGATGCCGTCGGCGCCCTCCGCCTTGAGCGGGTACTCAATCGAATAGATGCCGGTCAGGTTGCTGTCGATGTAGTCGGTGTCCTGCCGGAACGTCAGCGACTCGCCGAAATACTGCACGTACCGGTCGTCCAGACGATTGAAGAACGCCAGCGCGGTCAGGACAAGGCACGCCGCGACGCCGACGGCGGCGATACGCCGCGGCGCCCGCTCGATGGTGCGGAACAACCAGTCCAGGAACCGCTGCAGGCCCGCGAACCGTCGCTGGGCCGCGCTCACGGGCACGAACGTCACCAGGGCCGGCAGCAAGGTGAGCGACAGCAGGAACGCGGCGGCGACGCCCATCGCCGTGATGTTGCCGAGGTCACGGAACGGCGGCGCGTCGCTGAAGTTCAACGTCAGGAAGCTGACGATCGTGGCCGCGCTGGTGAAGAAGACCGCGGGCACATGGCTGACCAGGCTCTGGACCATCGCCTCGATCCGATCGCCGGTGGTCTCGAAGCGGGCGTAGTAGCCGGTCAGGAAATGCACCGAGTCGGCGACCGCCATCGTCATCAGGATGGTCGGAGCGCCAAGACTCGATGGCGAGAGGGAGATGCCGAGATAACCGGCCCACCCCAGCGCGCAGACGATGGAGCCGGCGATGACGGTGGTGGTCACGAGCGTGGCCCACACCGACCCGAGGAAGTAGCCAATCAGGCCGATCGACACGCTGAGCATGATCGGCGTCAGGATCGTGATGTCGCTTTCGGCCGAATCGCTGAACGCCGCGTCGAGCATCACCCCGCCGGTCAACCGGAACTCGAGATCGGGGTAGGTCGTGCGCGCGTCGGCGACGAGGTCGCGGGCCGCGGCGGCCACGCGCACGACCGCCGCATCCTTGTCCTGGTCGTCGAAGTCGAACATCGTGTTGATGCCGGTGACGGTGCCGGCCTTGTTGACCAGGCGATCGACGAGCAGCGGTTCGGCCAGGATGCGCTGCCGGATGCGAGCGATCTCCTGGTCGGAGAGCGTGGACGCATGGCGCGCCATGTCCTGCACCACGATCTCGTCGCCGTTGGCGAAGGAATCCTGGAAGTTGGTGATCGAGTCGACGCGGCTCGCTCCCGGAAGCTGCCATGCTCGAGTGGTCAGTGCCTCGACGGCCGCAAGCGTCTCCCGGTTGGTCACCACACCCTGGCGCGGGGTGACGGCGATGAGTATGTTGTCCGCCTTGGTAAAGGTCCGCTGCAGCGACTCGAAGGCCAGCAGCTCGGGGTTCTCCTTGCTGAAGAACATCCGGTAGTCGTTCTTGAACCCGAGGCGGCCAAGCCCCAGGGACGAGACGGCCAGCAGCAGCACGGCGCCCGCGATGACCGCGAGGCGATGCGTCAGCATCCACCGGCTCGCCCGCTCCAGGCGGCGCGTCAGCGTCGTTGCCCGTTCAGCGCTCATTGCGGATCTCGCGCAGCAAGCGGGCCGTGGCGTCAATCGTGAATCTGATCTGTTCGGGCGTGTGCAAGGCGGTGATGAAGAAGCGCAGCCGCGACGCTTCCTCGGAGACCGCCGGATACAGCATCGGCTGCACGTTGATGCCGGCCTTGAAGAGACGATCGGCGAGCTTCAGGCAATCGACGGAGTTGCTGACGATGACCGGGACGACCGGCGAGTCGCCGCTTGGCCCGGTGTCGAGGTGCTCGGCCTTGGCCAGCGACACGAAGAGCCGGCTGTTGCTGGCCAGAGACGCCACGCGGTCCGGGACGCGAGCGAGCTTGCGCAGCGCCGCCAATGCCGCGGCGGCGTTGGCCGGCGACACGCCGACGCTGTACAAGACGCCGCCGGGAGCGGCGTAGCGCAGGTTGAGGGTCAGCGCCCGGCAGCCGGCGATGTATCCGCCGCAGCTGGCGAACGACTTGCTCAGCGTCCCCATCCAGATGTCCACGCCGGTGGGATCGACGCCGCAGTATTCGGCGATGCCGCGGCCGGTGGCGCCGATCGTTCCCGCCGAATGCGCCTCGTCCACCATGAGCAGCGCCTTGTACCTGGCCTTGATGGCGATCAGCCGCTTCAGGTCGGGAATGTCGCCGTCCATGCTGAAGACACCTTCGGTGAGGACGCACACGCGCTCGTGCTTCGTCCGGTGTTCACCGAGCAGACGTTCGAGGGCGTCGTAGTCGTTGTGCGGGAACGGCATGCGCCGTGCGCCGGACAGGATGCAGCCGGTCATCGCGCTGTTGTGAATCAGGCTGTCGTGCAGCAACAGGTCCCGTGGCCCGAACAGGTGAGCGATGGTGGACACGTTGGTGCCATAGCCGCTGACGAACACGACCGCATCGTCCACGCCATGGAAGGCGGCGAGCTCGGCTTCCAGCTCACGATGCAGCGGGATTTCGCCGGACACGATCCGGCTCGCCGATACCGACGTGCCGTAACGTTGGACCGCCTCGATCACGGCGGCCGTCAACTCCGGATCGCCCGACAGGCCGAGATAGTTGTATCCGGAGTAGTTGATGTAGTCCTGGCCGTCGATGCTGATCGTGTTGCGGCTGACGTCGGTGTGGCAATTGAAGTAGGGGTTCTTCACACCGAGCTGCTGCAGCACCGTCTCCTGCGCGAGCAGGTTCTTGTAGACCGGAAACTGGTCCGGCTTGTAGAACTCTTCGCTGATCGCATCGAGGCTTGGCGCCGTCCGCTCCGCCACGGCAACAGGCTGTGCACCGAGCTGCTTGCGGCGCAGCAGGTCTCGCGCGAGGGCGCGCTTCTGGTCGATCGTCATGTCCATCTCGAGCTGCTCCGGTCGTGAATCGTGTCTGCGGCGGGTCCGAAAGGACCCGCCCTACGCGTCGGTGTTCGTGTCCGTGTTCGTAGAGGCCGACCTTCAGGTCGGCCCGGCTCGTAGGGCGGGTCCTCTGGGACCCGCCGGTGTTGCGTCCCTACGTCGCCGCCATGGCGTCGCGCCCTACGTGTCCGTGTTCGTAGAGGCCGACCTTCAGGTCGGCCTGGCTCGTAGGGCGGGTCCTTTGGACCCGCCGGTGTTCCGTCCCTACGTCGCCGCCATGGCGTCGTCGGCGCCGGCAAGGAATGCGTCCAGCTCCGCTTCGCTCAACGACTCCACGTCGGGCTCGGCACTCGTCGGCCGCTGCTCGTCGTTCGCGGCCACCCCTCCCGCCGCGGTCAGGCCCATGCGCTCCAGGAGCGGCGTCGTCAATTGACTGATGCTGAAGCCGCGCGTCAGCTCGAGGGCCGACAGCTCGACGCCAAATGTCATGTTGACGGCGATTTGCAGCTCCACGGTCATCAGCGAATCGATGCCCATCTCGGTGATGGGCCGCTTGAGGTCGATCCGCTCCGCCGGTATGCGCAGCGTTTGCGCAACCTGCTCGGCGAGCATCAATTCAACGAGCGAGAACCGTTCTGCGGCCGGCAGCTCGCGGAGCGAGTCGGCGAGCGAATCGTTCAAGCCACCGTCACGCTTGCCCGTGAGATGCGCGAACCGCGGCGACTTGCCTCCGGACGGTTCGAACTTGCCCCACTGCACCCAGTCCACATCCATGATTCCGATCTGCGTCGGCTGGTAGCGCAGCGCCGCACCGAGGCCGGACATGGCTTCGTCCGCGCTGAAGGGGTTGATGCCCATCAGCTCGAACTGCCGCCGCAAGGCGTCGTCGGTGGCCATGCCGACTTCGGCCAGGGCACCCCAGTTGATGCTGCTGGCTGCCAGCCCGCGCGCGCGACGATAGGCGGCCAGCGCGTCCAGCACGGCATTGGCCGCGACATAGTTCGCCTGCCCGCCGTTTCCCACGAGCGACGCTACCGACGAGAACAGCACGAAGTGGTCGAGCGGCAGCTGGTGGCGCACGCTGCAGACGTGCAGGTTCCAGGCGCCATCCACCTTGGGGCGCATCACCGCGAGCAGCTGGTCGCGGGTCATGTCGGCGATGCGGGCGTCGTTGACGACGCCAGCCGCGTGAATCACACCCTTGACGTCGCGCCCCGCCGACAGCTCGGCACACAATGCGTCCACCGCGTCGCGGCTGGTGATGTCGACGAGCGCTTCGCGGATGGTGACGCCCTGCGCGCGCCATTCGGCGATCTGCCGCCTCACCGCGTCGGTTGTCGCGCCAGACCGCCCGATCAGGACCACGTAACGGGCACCCTGCGCGATCAGGTGGCCGGCCACCGCCATCCCGAAGCCGCCGAAGCCACCCGTGATCACATACGCCGCTTCGCGGTCGATCACCGCCTCACCGGTGCCGGGAGGCGCCACGTCAGGCGCGCTGGTCATGTCGATGGTCAGGCTCGCCCCATGACGGAGATCCTGGAGCGACTGCCGGCGGAACTCTTCCGCCGAGGTCACGCGGTCGAGGCCGGCCGCCGCGTGGCCGTGGGCGGCAGCGGCAATGTCGGCGAGCGCCGCGCGATAGACGGGCGCGTTGGCCCTGGCGAGCGCCTCGGGACTCACACGGTGCAGCGAATACATCGTGACGGGATCGATGAAGCGTGCCGGCTCGACCGATTCGACCGCCGGCCCGTGAAGCACGACACGTCCACCAAAGGCCAGTGGAATCCGGTTATACAGGGCCGGGTTGACCGTTCCGCAGAACACCACGATGTCCAGCGGGCGGCCATGATTGGCGGCACGCGCGAGACGGTCGAAATCGTCACCGCGCAAGATCGAGCGGCGCTTCATCGAGCAGCGCCGACACGTTGTCGTCGGCGTAGGCCCGCACCAGATGGAGGCCGAGGCTGTTCGCCGCCGCGTCGAACATCTGCGCCACGTCGTCGTTCGCGCCGCGGACGACCAGCACGCTTTCGCCGTGCCGGGCGCGCGCCATCTGACTCAGCGCCACGTTGACCGACGCGGCAGTGATGGCCAGCGACGAAGACGCAATCGGGGAGAGGGCGCCCGGCTTGATGGCGCGCACTTCGGTCTCGCGCACGGCGACGTGCGACGCCAGGTGGCAGAAGGCGGCGGCGGCGATTGGTTCGCCGGTCCTCCAGCCAGTGACGGCGGCGCCGACGCGGCTGATGCGGCCGCTGAGCTCGCGCCATTTCGGCCGTGTCAATTCATGCGGCGTGACGTCGCGCCGGCCGCCCGTCTCCTGGACCCGCCAGTACGCGACCTCAATCTCCAGTTCATCCTCGGCGAGCTGGCGGGCGGCATCGCTCTTCCAGTAAAGCGCGTCACGCTGGGGATCGCCGCTCGTCGCGAGACCGCTGTCCGTGCGCGCCAGGGCGTAGCGGCCGTCGTCCGCGCGTTCGACCGCGCGCCTGGCGAGGTTCTCCTTTTCCAGTTCCAGCAGCGTGGATGCCTCGATGCGCTGCGTATACCGCACGCCCGCGCGCCACGCGATCTCGTCCGCTTCGTCGTCCGCCAGCAGTTCCGCCACGACGTGACCGGCGCTCTGCCCGTCGCCGTCGTGATCGATCACCGAGCAGGTCAGCCCCGGGTACTCGTTGTGCGCCACCCGGAAGAAGCCGGCCGCGGACGCCTGCCACAAGCCATCGACGACATCGTCCGCCTCAACCGCCTGAGCCCGCTCCGTGAGGAGATACACGCGCAGGCCGGAATCGTTCGCCGGCAATTGCTTGAACAGCTCGAGCAGGTGGCCGGCGCGGACGATGGCACTGTCGGTGTCGCCATTGGCGGCGCCGCGCGCGATGTATGCGATCCCGGCGAGGCTCTGCGGGCTGTGCTCCGCGAAGAGACGCGTCCAGTCTTCGGAGGTGCGCAGCAGGTCGCGGCTTGCGTCGCCGTCGGCGACCGCCCCGCCGTCTTCGATGTCGATTCCGATGGTGATGAGCCGCTCGCAGCCTTCCCGCCGGAGCTCCTCACCCACGCGCGCCGCAAAGCTCTCTTCCGGAGATCCTCCCTCGGCGAGCAGCAGCCAGGCGCCGGCTCGCCGCTTGCCCGGCTCGAGCGGCGCCTGGGTCCAGACAGGCCGGAACAGCCGCCGCTCGATGAGACCCGCGTGCCCATTCGTGGCGAACGGGATCCTGGCGCAGCGCAGCGCCGTGACCGTGCCCAGCACGCGTCCGTCGTCGTCGATCACGCGAAGGTCGCCCACGACCGCGTCATCGTCGTGACGCGTGAGCTGTCCGTGGCACCACACTCGATCGGGGATCTGTTCGAAGACGGCCACCTGCTCGACCGACGCCGGCACGAATCCGGTCTGGTCGTCCCCTTCGATGGAGGCCAGCAGTGACTGAAACGCGCTGTCGAGCAGCGCCGGATGCAGCACGTGCTCGATGTCGTAACGCTCGGACGGCTGGCTGAGCGTCAGCCTGGCCAGCACCTCGCGGCTGTCGGCCCGGAGCTCGGCGATACGGCGGAAGTTCGGACCGTAGTGCAACCCGAGCCTGGTCAGGCGCGAATAGAACGCGTCCACGTCGCGCGCGCCGCCGAGACGGGCGCGGAGCCCCTCGATGTCCACCGGCGCCGGCCGCGACAGGATCCGCGCCGAGAGACGCGCTTCCGCATGACGCGTCCAGCCCCCCTGCTGACGCTGCGACTTGCCGTGGAAGACCACGCGGCGGGAGTGCGCGTCGAAGGAGGTTCGCAGCACCACGTCATCGTCGGGATCGAGGACCAGCGGCTTCTTGAAGTGCAGATCTTCGACGGCCACCGGCATCTCCGTGTGGCCGGCTTCCTTCTGCAAACTCAACGCGGCGTCGACGAAGGCGGCGCCCGGCAGCAGCACCAGCTTCTGCACGACGTGGTCATCGATGTAAGGGAGGTACTTGTTGCTGATGTGCCGTTCCCACACCGGTTCGTGCATGTCGAGCCTGCGGCCCGCCAGTCCCGTGGAGGGTCCGCCCACGCGCTCCTCGAGAGCCGCCGCCGTTTCCTCCCAGTGCGTCTCACGCTGCCACGGATAGGCCGGAAGCGCGAGCATCCGCGAAGGTCCGCCGTTGACCGCCGCCCAGTCGAGGTCGCAGCCCGCGGCATAGAGGCTCGCGAGAGCCTTCAGCAGCGCCTGGCACTCGTCGGTCTCGCGGACGAGCGTTGGAACGACGGTGAGATCGGTCTTGCTCAGCGCGCCGTACTCGCGGATCGACGCGGTCAGCGCCGGATGGGCGCCTATTTCCAGGAACAGCCGGTGGCCGTCGGCCACCGACGCCTCCAGCGCGCGCATGAACTGCACCGACTGACGGATGTTGCGCGCCCAGTACGGTCCGTCGTACGCCGGCCCGGTGACGGCGGCGCCGGTCACCGTCGAGTACATGTCCACACTCGGGAGGGACGGAACCAGATCCACGAGCGCGTCGATCAGCGGCTGGCGGAGCGGATCCATGAAGGCGCTGTGGTAGGCGACCTCGACCTGCAGGGTGCGATTGAAGATGGACTTGACCTTGAGCCGCGCCGCGACTTCGGCCAGCGCGTCGGTTTCGCCGGCGAGCGTGACCCCCTTCGGCCCGTTGATCGCCGCGATCGTGACCTGGTCGCCATAGGGCGCGATCAGCGTCTGCGCGTCGTCTTCGCTGAGTCCCACGGCCAGCATGCCGCCGCCGAGCCCAGCGGCCCTCCCGAGGATCTGCGAGCGGTGATAGCCGACGTGCACGGCCTGTTCGAGCGACAGCACGCCGGCCGCATACGCGGACGCGTTTTCACCCAGGCTGTGGCCGATGACGGCGGCAGGCCGAACGCCCCACGACTTGAGCAGCTCGAGCACGCCGGCCTGCAGCACGAAGATCGCCGGCTGTGCGTAGACGGTCTGGTTGATGCGCGACGTCGCCTTGTCGCGCCGCATCTCGTCGAGAATCGACCAGCCCGATACCGCCTGGAACGCGGCGTCGGCGCGCCTCATGAACGCCGCGAACACGGGCTCGCGTTCGTACAACTGCTGGCCCATGCCCCACCACTGCGGGCCCATGCCGCTGAACACGAACGCCGGCCGGGGCGCGTCGCCTTCGCGCCGCGTGACGCGATGGCCGGTCGCGGGCGCAGATGACAGCCATTCGTCGATCTGCGCGATCAGCTCGTCGCGGCTGCTGCCGATGAACGCGGCCCGGAAGTCGTGATGCGTGCGGCGCAGGCCCGCGGCGGCGCAGACCTCCAGCCACGGCTTGCTGTCGTCGCTCAACGTGTCGCGATACAGGGCCACCATGGCGCGAAGGGCCGTCTCCGAGCGCGCCGAGACTGGCAGCAGCCCCGCGTGCCGCTGTTCGTCGCGCGCCGGGACAACCGCAAGCGGTGGATTCTCCAGGATGGCGTGCGCGTTGGTGCCGCCGTACCCGAACGAGTTGATCGCAAAGAAGATGGGATCGTCGCCGGCCGGCAGCGGTTCGAGCGTGGTCGGCAGCCGAAGTCCCAGACTGTCGAACGGGATCGCCGGATTCGGCTCACCCAGGTTGGCGACAGGCGGTATGGCGCCGTACTTGTAGCACATGCAGAGCTTGATCAGGCCGGTCACGCCGGAGGCCGCTTCGAGGTGGCCCAGGTTTGCCTTCACCGAGCCCATCGTCAGCCGCCCGCCATCTTCGCGGTGCCGGCCCAGCGCCTCGCCGATCGCCCGCGACTCGATTGGATCGCCAACCGGTGTGCCGGTCCCGTGCGCCTCGATGTACTGGATCCTGCTGGCAGGGACCTCCGACTGCTCGAGTACCGAGAGGATCAGGTTCTTTTGCGCGTCGGCATTCGGGACCGTGATGCCATTGGTCCGGCCGTCCTGGTTGCAGCCGGTCGCGCGCACCAGCGCGTAGATGCGGTCGTGATCCGCCAGCGCCCGCTCGAGCGGCTTGACGACGATGACGCCGGCGCCTTCGCCGCGGCCGTAGCCGTTGGCGCGCTGGTCGAACGACTTGCTGCGCCCGTCAGGCGCAAGGAACTGGCCCTTGCACATCGCCACCATGTATCTCGGGGCGGAACATGACGTTGACCGCCCCGACCAGCGCCATTTCGCATTCATCGTTCCAGACCGCCTGGCAGGCCAGGTGAAACGCGACGAGCGACGATGAGCAGGCGGTGTCAACCGAAAGGCTGGGGCCATGCACGTCCAGGAAGTACGAGAGGCGGTTCGACAGCATCGTCATCGTGGAGCTGGCGGCGCTGTGAGGTCCGATGTTCTGGCAGTTCTGCGTGCTCATCTGCGTGAGCATGTTGTCGAGCGTCAGCGCGCCGATGTAGACGCCGGTGCGCGAGCCGGCGAGGCGCTCGAGGCTCAGGCCCGCATCGTCAATCGCTTCCCAGGACGTTTCGAGCAGCAGTCGTTGCTGGGGATCCAGCGACATCGCCTCGCGCGGCGAGATGCCGAAGAACTCGGCGTCGAACTGCTTGATGTCGTGCTGGAGAAAGCCGCCGTTGCGCACGTAGATCTTGCCGGGGGCGTCGTGGTCGTCGCTGAAGTAGCGACGCCAGTCCCACCGGTCGCGCGGAACTTCGCAGATGCCATCCTTGCCGGCGCTGATCATCTGCCACAGTTGATCCGGGGTTTCGACGCCACCGGGCATCCGGCACCCGATACCGACGATTGCGAGCGGCACACGTCTCTGAGACATCGTTGAATCCGTTCGGCTGAGTATTCAGCGCGTTGTTATCTGGGAATAACGGAGAGGCCGCAGGTTCCGAACATGCCCGTCAGGCCTGTGCGCGCGCGGCGCCTTTTTGTATTCGTAGAGGCGGACCTTCAGGTCCGCCGGGGCGTCTTGTGTTCGTAGAGGCCGACCTTCAGGTCGGCCTCACCCGGTGGATCTTCCGCCTGAAGGCGAAAGCCACAACATGGCGTGGTGGAGCAGCATGTGGCGTGGCTTCCGGCTTCAGCCGGAAGAGAAAGGGAACTCGAATGGCGTGCGGACGCGCGTCAGCCGGCGAGGACCGGCACCGCGGACGTGTCGTGGTACCAGTTGCGCCGGCTCTGGCCGAAGCGCGAGGGCGTGTCAGGCGGTTTCGCAACGAGGACCGGACGTGGACGCTCGCGCCCGACCAGCCGGCTGCAGGAACGCGGCGATCTCGGAGCCGCGGGCGCGGGCGTCGGCCTCGCCGAGATCGATGAGTCGTGAGATGTAGTCGCGCTGGAACATCAGCAGGCTCAGCAGGTCGTTCGAGCGCGTCTCGCGGCTGCCGAGACCCCGCAGGAGGAACCGGAAGCCGCGCGGCAGCTCCGCTTCGAAGTTGTTCGCCAGCCGGCCGAGATCCTGCGACGGCCGCAACACCAGCACGTCTACCTGCTGCAGGTCTCCCCTGCCGCCGGCAGGCAGCCGGTCGATCAGCGCGTTGAACTGCTGGACCCGCGACGCGTCGGCATCGAGCAGGTCGAGGAAGATGGCATTCAGCAACGCCCCGGCGACCTGGCCGGGCTGGGGATGGCCCGTCACCTCCGGCGGGCTCATGCCGTCTTGCGGTCGCGAATGCCGGGTGGACACCGCAATGATCTTCCGCGCGCCCAGGTGGATCGCCGGCGAAAGCGGCGCGGTCAGACGCATGCCGCCATCGCCATACCAGGCGCCGTCGATCTCGACGGCGGGAAAGATGAAGGGAAGCGCGCCCGAGGCGAGCACATGATCCACGCGCAGGCTGCCGTCGATGCGTTCTTCGCGCGCGCTATCGCCGACGAGGGCCCCGAATCGGCCCGGCGTCTGCAGCCACGTCATCGACTGTCCGGTCATGTAGCTCGAGGCGGTGAGCGCAATCGAGCGGACGACACCGGCCTGCAGGTTGCGCGTGATGCGTTGGAACATGCCCTCGGCGTCGGCCCCGAGCGTGTCGGTCAGAAGCTGCCGCAGCGGCTCGGTGTGGGCAAGGCTGCGCCCGCGAGCCGTTTCGCAGGTGCCGCGAGCGACGAGGCGGCGACCCCAGCGCGTGAGCCACGACGCCAGATCGACCGGATCGAGACGACACACGTTGTGTGTCCGGAGGTTCTGCCAGATTTCGGTCAGCCGGGCGACCGAGTCCCCGAACCGGCCGGTCCGCGATGCGAGGTGCATCGCAATCATGCCGCCGGCGGAGACACCGGTGAAGATCCCGGGCACGACGTCGGGATGACGGGTCGCAAGATGGCGCAGGACGCCCACCTGGTAGGCTGCGCGGGCGCCACCGCCCGTCAACACGAACGCAAGGTTCGGGTCGCTCGTCTCGCACGCGTGCAAGGGGGGTGGCATCAGAGCTGTTCCTTGCCTGTATCAACGTCGAGGCCCGGCGGGTTGAACAGCGTTGGGCCGATATTCACCTGGACCGGCCGAATCCCGGCCGCCGCCAGGCTCAGGCGTGAGCCACCAGGGCAGGACGGCCTGCGTACCGACGGAGAAACAATCGGTGCGGTCCAGTCGGGGAGGGTGCTTCGAACTTATTGCTGTTGTTGCTGTTGCTGTTGCTGTTGCTGCTGCTGCTGGACACCGGCGGTGTCGCTCGACGGAGCACCGGCCTCGCGCGACATCCACGGCGTGAATGGGAGGACCTCGCCGGCGAGCGCCGGCCTGACCGGCCCGACCTGTACTCCGACGGCCAGCTCGGTTCGCACGTCGGTCGCGCCTTTGTAGACGCCGCGCGTGGGCGGCACGTCTGCGTAATCGCGCCCGATGGCCACGCGGATGTGCCGCTCCTCCGCGATGAGGTTGTTGGTCGGGTCGAAACCCACCCAGCCGAGCTGCGGCAGGAATGCCTCGGCCCACGCGTGCGTCGCGTCAGGCGCCGAGCGATCCTGACTGTCGTCGCCGCGGAACAGGTAGCCGCTCACGTAGCGCGCCGGAATCCCCAGCTCACGCGCCAGCGCGATGAAGATGTGCGCAAAGTCCTGGCACACGCCACGCCGCGCCGCCAGCGCCTCGTCAATGGGCGAGTCCACGCGTGTGCTCCGCGGGCTGTACTCGAAGTCGCGTATAGATCGCCGTCATCAAACGGCGAAGCACGACGAGCGGATCGTTGCCGCGCTCGAGGCGATGCTCCTGCGCGAAGACTCTCGAGGAGCAGGCGTTGTGCGGACGAACGTGCTCGGGGCCAGCATCTCCCAGCACTCGCCCGACAGCGCCAGCGTCGTCCAGCTGCGCCCACCCTCCGGGACCGAGCCGATGCGGCAGCGGCTTCGGCTTGACGCACTCGACGAGCGCGTCCGCGGTGAGCGTCAGGCGCGCGTGGCGCGTCGGGATGTCGAAGTGGTGGACCGAGTTGCCGTCATGGTCCTGGTACATCATCACGCGGCCGGGCGGGCTCGTCGTCAGGGCGAAATGCAGGCAGCGCTGCACGTCATCGCTGCGCGGCTGCATGCGTGCCTCGATCACGCTCTCGGTGATCGGCACGCTCATACGTGAATCGGGTCGCGTGGCGAACGGTGTATCGCATGAAGGTTCCGATGAATACGACAATCAGCCCGGCACGGCGCCGCTACGCGGGCAGTGCGGACTCGATCGGGTACGACATGTAACTCTGGTACAAGGCCGAGTGAATGTGCTCGCACTGGCCGCTGACGCCGGCCAGGTACGCGTGCGGATCCTCGGCAAGGATCTCGTCCACCTGCGCATAGTCGAGCGACGCACGCAGCCGGCCCGACAGCCGCTCCGCGCGGGCGCCGGCCGGCCTGTCCCGTATGCCGCGCCAGCGCGCGCAAGGCGCCCTCGACACGCGTGGCCGCGAAACGGATGGAACGCGGGCACTCCGCATCGAGCAGCAGGAACTCGGTGACCCGTTCCGGCCGCACGTCGGCAGTGTAGTGCCGGCAGTACCCTTCGAGCGCCGAGCACGACCGCAGCAGCGCGACCCAGTCCGCCTGATCCAGCGGCGGCGGGATGGCCGCCGGAAGCGACTCATCGTCCAGGAAGGCGTCGAGCAGCATCGCCGTCGACGCCGCGCGCTCGAGGAAGCGGCCGGCCCGGAGGTACTGCCACCCCTCGCCATGGCCCATCGTCGCGTCGGTGATGCCCTGGAAGAGGTGCACCCCTTCGATGATCGAGCGTGACACGTAGTGCGTCCGGCCGGCCCACGACGCGTCGGTGCGAATCTGCCTGACGCGCAGGTACAGCGCATTGATCTGCTCCCACATCTCGGAGCTGATCTCCTCGCGGACCTGGCGGGCATTCTCGCGCGCCGCGATCACGCAGGCCGCTACCGACGTGCCGTTCGACGGGTCGAACAGCGCGTCGTTCAGCCGCGACAGCGGACCGGCGGCATCGTCGGCCGGCAGGCCGAGGCTGCCGTACAGACCGCTCGATCGCGGGCGCCTCGACGGCGGACGCCCGGTCGAGGCCGAGATCCACCGCGACGTCGATGAGGCGTGCGGTGTGTTCCGCCCGCTCCAGGTAGCGGCCGATCCAGTAGAGCGCGTCTGCCACGCGCGAGAGCAGCATCGGTCAGTCCAGCAGGACCCAGGTGTCCTTGCTGCCTCCGCCCTGCGACGAGTTGACGACCAGCGAACCCTTGCGCAGCGCGACGCGGGTCAGGCCGCCCGGCACGATCGTCACCCGATCGCCGTAGAGGACGTAGGGCCGCAGGTCGACGTGGCGCGGCTCGATCCCGTCTTCGACGAAGCAGGCGGCGCGCGACAGCGCGAGCGTCGGCTGGGCGATGAAGTTGCGCGGGTCGGCGCGGATGAGACGGCCGAACTCCTCGCGCTGCGCCGCGGTGCTGTGCGGGCCGACCAGCATGCCGTAGCCGCCAGATTCGCCGACGGCCTTCACGACGAGGCTGTCGAGGTTCTCGAGCACGTACTTTCGATCCGACAGGTTGCTGCAGCAGAAAGGTCTCCACGTTCGGCAGGATCGGCTCCTCCGACAGGTAGAACCGGATGATCGCCGGAATGTACGCGTACAGGGCCTTGTCGTCGGCGATGCCGGTCCCGATGGCGTTGGCGATCGACACGTTGCCGGCGCGATAGGCGTTGAGCAGCCCGGCGACGCCAAGGTGCGAGTCGGCCCGGAACGCCAGCGGATCGAGGAAGTCGTCGTCCACACGCCGGTAGATCACGTCGACGCGGCGCAGGCCCGACGTCGTGCGCATGTAGACGATCGTGTCGTGCACCAGAAGGTCGCGCCCCTCGACGAGCGGAATGCCCATCTCGCGGGCGAGAAACGCATGCTCGAAGTAGGCGGAGTTGCCGACGCCGGGCGTCAGCACGACGATGGTCGGATCGACGCGGTCGTTCGGCGCCAGCGCCCGCAGCGTGGCGAGCAGCGCCTGGCCGTAGCTGCGCGATCGGACGGACGTTGTAGCGGTTGAAGAGCCTCGGGAAGACCCGCTTGGTGACCTCGCGGTTGGCCAGCATGTAGGAGACGCCGCTCGGCACGCGCAGGTTGTCCTCGAGCACGACGAAGCTGGCCGTCCTCGAGGCGCACGAGATCGGTGCCCGACACCGACACGTAGGTGTCGCGATGCACGCGGACGCCGCGCATCTCGCGGCGGTAGTGGCGGCAGCTGTAGACCAGCTCGCGCGGCACGATGCCCTCGGCGAGGATCCGCCCCTCGTGATAGATGTCCTTGAGGAACAGGTTGATCGCCGTGAGCCGCTGGGTCAGACCGCGCTCGAGCGTCTCCCATTCCCGCGCCGTCACGATCCGCGGCAGCAGGTCGAACGGGAAGATCCGCTCGGTTCCCTGCTCGTCGCCGTAGACGGTGAAGGTGATGCCCTGGGTCAGGAACGCCCGGTCCGCTTCCGTCTGCCGCCGCCGCAGCTCGTCGAGCGACACCGGCGCCAGCTCCTCGAGCAGCGCGTGGTAATGCGGCCGCAGCCGGCCCGCGCCCTCGAACATCTCGTCGTAGGCGGCGATCGAGCTGGTACCTGGAGAACAGCGCACCCGGCAGGACCGCCGGCCGTTCGACCGGCTCGGACCCGGACACGAGCCGCAGCTGGGAGACGGAGGCCACGGCGCGCTACTCGCCGGGACCGAAGCGGACAGATTTGTCGCGCTCCGCCAGTACCCCGACAGTAATGTGTGACGGCTGCCGATCCTCCGTGAACGCCGGTATTACGCCCCGTCCGCACGACCGTGCGCCGGCCCGTCCAGCGCAGGAATCCTGCATCCACGAGCGCATCAATCACGGAACGGCAATCATCGACGCCAAGGCTCCAGAGCCGCACCGCCTGCGGCATGGACAGCTCGAGGCCGGGCATCTCGATGAACTCGGATCGCACGCGGTCGACGACTCTGGAGAAACTCATGCCGGGCAGAGAGCAACCTGCACGCCAGCGCGCCGGCGGCGGCGCGGCGGCGCGTATCCCGTGTGCTTGCCGTGAGTTGACCGGGGATCGAGGGAGTCGACCGCGAGGTGGGCATCGCGACACGGATGTAGGTGCGACGATCGTCGAGCTACAAGATGGTCGGATTCGACGCTGCACGCGCGCGCGAACGGCCGCCAAAGGGCCGCCGCTTCGGCGGGCAGTGATCTTGCTACGTCTGCGGACTCTTAACACTCGCGGAGGCCACGTGAACGTCGACCACCTCGCTACCAGCGACGAACCATCATCGCTTCTCTGGACGCTCGACGAGCTCGGCGATCTCGTCTCGCGCAGCGGCAACCCGACCGAGACGCTCACCAACGTCGTCAACCTGATTCAGCGCCGGTTCGCGACCGACGTGTGCTCCGTCTACCTGCTCGAGCCCGATCGCGCGAATCTCGTGCTCGCGGCCACGATCGGGTTGCGGGCCGAGAGCGTGGGCCGCGTACGCATGCGGCTCACCGAAGGGCTCGTCGGCCTCGTCGCCGAGCAGGTGCGGGCCGTGGTCGTGCACGACACGACCACGCATCCGCGGTTCAAGTACTTCCAGGACGCGGGAGAGGATCCGTTCCGCACCTTCCTCGGCGTGCCGGTGATGGACCGTGGCGTGCTGCAGGGCGTGCTCGTGGTGCAGACGGCGGAAGCGCGCACCTTCGGCGACGCCGACGTGGCGTCTGCTGGCCGCCGCCGGCGCGCAGGTGGCGCCGATCGTCAGCGAGGCGCGCGCCGTGGGACAGTTCGTCGCGCCGGTGCACCAGCGCCTCGCCGCGATCGCGCGCAATCTCTGGTGGAGCTGGGACGACGAGAGCGTGAGCCTGTTTCGCGACCTCGATCCCGTCCTCTGGCGGGAGTGCGACCACAATCCGATCGCGCTGCTGCAGCGGACCCCGATCGACCAGCTCGAGCTGCGCGCGTCGCACCTCGCGCTCCACAGCCGCATCAACCACGCGTACCGGCGGCTGCAGGAGTACCTCGACCTCGAAGCACACCTGGGGAAGCCGCCACGCCAGCGTGCTCTGCGCGCGGCCGGTGGCGTATTTCTCCGCCGAGTTCGGCCTGCACGAGTCGATGCCGATCTATTCCGGCGGCCTCGGCATCCTCGCCGGCGACCATCTCAAGAGCGCGTCGGACCTCGGCGTCCCGCTCGTCGGGATCGGGCTCTATTACGACCAGGGCTATTTCAGGCAGCGGCTCGACCGCGATGGCGTGCAGCACGAGGAGTACATCGACGTCGACCACCGGCTGCTGCCGATCGAGCCGGCCACCCACGACGGTGTGCCGGTGACCGTCGAGATCGAGACGCGCACCGGCCGCATCGTCGCGCGCGTGTGGCGGATTGCCGTCGGACGCAACATGCTTCTCCTCCTCGATTCCAACGTCGGCGGCAACAGCCCGGAGGATCGGGAGCTGACCGCGCGCCTCTACGGCGGCGACCAGCGTGTGCGCATCCGCCAGGAGCTGCTGCTCGGCATCGGCGGCGTGCGCGCGCTGGCGGCGCTCGGGATTTCACCCGGCGTCGTGCATCTGAACGAGGGGCACAGCGCCTTTGCGACGCTCGAGCTCGTGCGGCGGCGGATGGAGGTCGAGGGGATTGGCGCGGACGAGGCCATGCGCCGCGTCGGCGCGCAGGTCGTGTTCACGACGCACACGCCGGTGCCGGCGGGACACGACCGGTTCGCCGCGCCGCTCATCGAGGAGCACCTCGGTCCGGCTGCGCGATGCGCTCGGGCTGTCGCACGACGAGTTCCTCGGCTCTCGGGCGCGTCGATCCGCGCAACCACGGCGAGGACTTCTGCATGACCGTGCTCGCGCTCAAGGTCTGCCATCGCGCCAACGCCGTGTCGTCGCTGCACGGCAACGTGTCGCGCGCGATGTGGAAGCCGCTCTATTCCGCCTCGCGGGAGGAGCTCGTGCCCATCGGCCACATCACCAATGGCGTGCACGTCAATACGTGGCTCGCGCCGCAGATGCGCCTCGTCTACGACCGTCACCTCGGAGCCGGCTGGGCCGAACGAGGCGGCGACACGCTGTGGGAGGCGATCGAGCGCGTCGACGACGGAGAGCTGTGGGAGGCGCATCAGACGCTGAAGACGCGCCTCATCGCCGAGGTCACGGCGCCGCGCGGTGCAGCAGGCGGAACGCCGCGGCGAGCCGCCGGCGGTGGTGGCGCAGATGCGGCGCGCTGTTGAGCCCCGACGCGCTGACCATCGGGTTCGCTCGCCGGTTCGCCACCTACAAGCGCGCGAACCTGCTGCTGCAGGATCTCGAGGCGCTGAGCGTCCTCGTCAACGATCCGCGCAGGCCGGTGCAGCTGATCTTCGCCGGCAAGTCGCACCCGCTGGACATCCCCGGCAAGACCGTGCTCCAGCAGGTCGCGCGCCTGACGCGCGATCCGCGCTTCCTGGGGAAGATCGTCTTCGTCGAGGATTACGACATCGACGTCGGCCGGCATCTCGTGCAAGGCGTGGACGTGTGGCTCAACAACCCGCGCCGCCCGCTGGAGGCGTGCGGCACGAGCGGTCAGAAAGTCGTCCTCAATGGCGGCCTCAACCTGTCGGTGCTCGACGGCTGGTGGGCCGAGGCCTATGACGGCCTGAACGGCTTCGCGATCGGCCGCGGCGAGACGCATTCGTCAACCGACGTCCACGACGCCCGGGACGCAGGCGCGCTGGCGTCGACGCTGCGCACCCAGGTCGTGCCGCTCTACTACGACCGCGATCGCGACGGCCTGCCGCGCGAGTGGATCGTCCGCATGAAGCGCGCGATCCGGACGCTCGGCTGGCGGTTCAGCGCCGATCGCATGGTGATGGACTACGTGCTGAAGGCGTACATCCCGGCGGCCGGCGGCACGAGCAGCGACGTGTGCGGCTTCTAGACGGCTGTCCATCAACTGAATCCTGGAGTCGCGTATTCGCAGAGGCCGAAAGGCGGCCGCTCTTCCGGCTGAAGCCGGAAGCCACGGAAGCCCAAGCAGAGGGCCGGCCTTCGGCACCCGCCTCGCGAACACGTGTGATTGCCATCCTAGGCGCGTCCGCATCAGCGCGCCCTCGGCGAGCATGCGGTCATTAGCCGCAGGCCCGCGTCGTATGATGGAGACGTTGCCACATGCCACCTCTGCCGCGGCGTCCCCCGGCAGCTTGATCCAGCTTTCTCGTCATGGCGCTGGCCAGTGGAAAGCGGACAAACCACACACAAGAAAGGCTCAAGGATGAGTATGACGAAGGCCGCGCGACCAGGGCGCAACGAACCGTGCTCGTGCGGGTCAGGCCGCAAGTACAAGCAGTGCTGTCTCGACAAGGACGAGACTGAAGCCCGTGCCGCTCACGCCAAGGCCGTCGCCGAGGCTCCCGAGCCCTCGCCTGACGCCGCCGCAGTGGCGCCGGTGAAAGCGCCGAAGCACCAGACGCAGCAGCCGTGGCGGGCCGCGACGGCGCGTGGCTTTCTTCAGAAGGTGCGCACGCCGCGCAAGGTCGGGGGAGGCTAGGGGCCTGCGGCCACACCTCCGTGTGGAGCGCCTCAGACACCTTCCGACGACATCGGTCACGCCATCAATTCTGCGGGCTTCCCGCCGCAGGCGCCGCCGGGACCGGCGTCGGCACGTTCTTCAGCAGCAGCGGATAGACATAGCCCGCCGGCAACACGCGGTCGGGATCCGGCCGGACGTCAAGGTACGTGACGTGGTCCGTGATCTCGGCTCCACCCGTGCGCGACATTGTTCGGGATGATGATGATGTCACCCTCGCGGACGACGCGGCTGTACGCGCCGTTGCCGGCCGTGCCGTTGCCGCTCGGGCCGTTCATCACGTTGGGAACACCGGTGCTCGCGCGCTTGTTCTCGATCACGCCGCCGGTCGTGAGGACGCCCGATCCGGAGACAATGATGTAGGTCTCGGGTGTGTAGTCGTGGTAGATCACCGGAATCGGGGCGCCAGGCTTGTCGTTGGTCGGGCCGCGATGGATGATCCCGACGCCGAGGTTGTACTTGCCCATGTCCACGACGCGAAGCTGACGGTCGGGCGGGTTCGGCGGCGCATTCTTGAGCACGTTGTCGATTTCGGCTTTGGTGATATCGAAGGCGATCGTCGGCGCCGCACCGTTCTGGGCGGACGCCACGCTCTGCCACACAGGGAACGCGAGCAGAACTGGCAGGACACCCCGGATAAGTCTCTTCATGACCTTCCTCCTCGACCGGGATTTGCTGACGGCGGAGAGCGCGATTCACCATATACCACAACGGCAGCGAGGCGCCCCGCCCCCTCTCATCCGCAATCACAAGGAACGACTATCTATCTGCCTATCTGCGGGAGGACGCTATGACACTGGCACCCGGGCTGTCACGCATCCACCAGATATCGATGCGGACGCATGACGTGGAGCGCGCGGTGGGCTTCTACCGCGACACCCTCGGCCTGCCCTTCCTGTTTGCGGTGCCGCCACGCCTCGCCTTCTTCGACTGTAATGGGGTGCGGCTGATGCTCTCCACTCCCGAGCCGGGCTTCGATCACCCCGGGTCGGTCCTCTACTTCGCGGTTGACGACATCCGGCAGATGCACGACACGCTGGCGTCGCGCGGCGTCGCCTTCGTCACGCCGCCACACAAGATCGCCACGCTGGCGGATCGGGAGGTCTGGCTGGCGGACTTTCACGACACCGAGGGCAACACGCTGGCGCTGATGTCGGAACCGCGACTGCGCTGAAAGAGGCTTCCGTGTGCGGCGAAACGTCCCTGAACGGGTGAGTGTCAGGTGTGCAACACTGGACAGACGTCGACGCTCCGGGTGTCCGTGTAGAATTTCGTGTCGAAAGGCAACCGCATGATCCGCCGTGCATCGCTGGCTCTGTTCGTCGTCGCCGCGCTCTCTGCATCCGTGTCTCAGGCCCAGAGGGCTGGATCCACCGGGCAGGTCGAATGGCTGCATTGGGGAGGCGATCCCGGCGGCATGAAGTACACGCCGCTCACCGACATCAACGCCGACAACCTGGGGCGGCTCGAGCTCGCGTGGCAGTGGAAGCACTGGGAAACGCCGCTCGACGAGTACAAGACGATTCCCGGCTTCTTCGAGAGCACGCCGCTGATGATTGACGGCGTGCTCTACGTCACGACGCCGTACAACAGCATCGCGGCGCTGGACGCGGAGACGGGAAAAGAGCTGTGGCGGTTCGATGGCGAAGCCTACAAGCTCGGGCAGGTGCTGTCGGGCAGCGGCTTCAAGCACCGCGGGCCCGCGTTCTGGCGCGACGGCAACCAGCTCCGCATTGTCATGAACAGCCGTCACCGGCTGGTCTCCCTCGATGCGCGCACGGGAAAGCCCGTGCCGTCGTTCGCCGCCAACGGCTTCCTGCCGCTCACTGAAGGACCGCACATCTCGCAGAGCTCGCCGCCGACGATCTACAAGGACCTGATCATTCTCGGCAGCCAGATTCCCGATCGGCTGATCGGCCGGGAGGAAGTGGGCGAAGTGCGCGCCTTCGACGCGCGCACGGGCGAGCCGCGGTGGACGTTCTCGATCATCCCGCAGTCGGCTGACGACCCGGCGGCCGCCACCTGGGAAAACGAGTCGTGGCGCAACGGCAGCCACGCCAACGCCTGGGCGCCCATGGCGCTCGACGAGGCGCGCGGACTGCTGTACGTCCCGACGAGCACGCCGAACAACGACTACTACGGCGGCACGCGTCCCGGGGCAAACCTGTACGCTGAATCGCTCGTGTGTCTCGACGCGGCAACCGGCAAGGTGAAGTGGCACTTCCAGACCGTGCACCACGGCATCTGGGATTACGACGTGCCCACGCAGCCGAACCTCGTGACGATCACCGTGAACGGCAAGCGGATCGACGCGGTTGCGCAGATCACGAAACAGGGCTTCACGTTCGTCTTCGATCGCGTCACCGGCACGCCCATCTGGCCCATCGAGGAGCGCGCGGTGCCGACCGACACCGACATTCCCGGTGAGAAGGTGTATCCGACGCAGCCCTTTCCCATCGAAGCCGCCCGCCTTTGTCGGCCAGGGCGTCTCGCTCGACGACGCGAACAACCTGACGCCGGAGATCAAGGCGATGGCGCAGGAAGTGATGAAGAAGTACCGCATCGGCCCGCTGTATCAGCCGCCCGTGCTCGACGGGACGCTGCAGCGTCCCGGAGCTGTACGGCGGCGCCAACTGGGGCGGCGCCTCGTTCGACCCGGAGCTTGGCTACCTGTACGTCCGGGCCAATCACTCCATCGGCCTCAACTCGGGCGGGCGCAATCCGGTCGCCGAGAAGGGCGCCGGTCCCGAGGGCGCCAACTACGCCCGCTCCGCTCCCACGCTGCCCGGCGGTCTGCCGCTGATCTCACCGCCCTACTCGATCCTGACCGCGATCGACTTGAACCGTGGCGAGATCGCGTGGCAGTCGCCGCTCGGCGAAGGCAACCCGTCGCTGCGCAACCATCCCCTGCTCAAGGGTCTCAAGCTCCCCGACCGCCTCGGCTCGACGAACAACCGCGGCGGCTCGCTCGTCACCAGGGGCGGTTTCGTGTTCCTCGGCGGCGGCGACGGCTACTTCTACGCGTTCGACAAACGCACCGGCCGCGAGGTCTGGCGGGCCAAGATCCCGTACAACAACGTTGCCAACCCGATGACGTATCGCACGCGCAGCGGCCGGCAGTTCATCGTCGTGGCCACGGGGGCTGGTACGGACAACGCACTGCTCGCGTTTGCGGTGAACGAAAAGGCCGCCGCGACGCGATGACCCGGAATGCCGGGCGGGAGTCGAGCGTCCGACGCTTCCGTGCGGTGCTCATGGCCACGGCACTGATGACAGGCGCTCTTACCCGCGGCGGCGCAATCCGCCGACCATGCCGGGAAGGCGCCCTACGACCGCAACTGCGGCGTCTGTCACGGGCCGGAAGGGCGTGGGAACGTCGCGCCACCGCTCGTGCCGCTCGAGAGAACGCTCGACGAGGTGCTCGCGATCGTTCGCGAAGGGCGCGGCGAGATGCCTCCCGTGTCGGCGAACGCCGTCAGCGACGATGCCGTCAGGCTGATCGTCGACTACCTCCAGGCACAACAGAAGAAGTCGCAGGCGGACCTGAAGGTCCGCCTCTACGAACACCGGGAGAGCGGCCGGCGTCGGCTCCAAATGCGCCGGCTGTAGCCGGTCCCAGGTCACCCGCTCGAGACGCCGCGCTCGTAGGGGCCGGCTGAAGCCGGCCCAGGCGGACCTGAAGTCCGCCGCAACGAAGACGGGTGAGCGGAGAATTGCAGTGGGGCTGGAGGCGAGGCGGGACGACGTCCCGCCTCGGTATTCGCGTCAACGGCTCCGGTGGAACCGGTCGCCCGCGACTTATCTGCCTGCAGGCGCCGCGGGGGCTGCAGCGGCGCGCCGGCCGCCGCGCCTCCAGCGCCAGCGCCACGGCCGCGACCTCCGCCACCGACAGCCGGCACCGGGTAGACGCGCATCCCGTGGTAGGAGTTCGAGTAGACCATCTGGTAACGGATGCCGTTGCCGTCCTTGTCAACCCACCCCCACGACTGCTGGAACAAACCGGGCTCGGGGTATCCCTTCGGCACCGTGCCTTCGAGGATGAACAGTTTCTGCTCGTGCATCGTGATCCAGGCGAAGGTCCGCGACTGATCGGCGTTGTTCGTCAGCTGGACGACGTGACCCTCGACCATGTCCTGCCATTCCCAGGCGAGCTCGGTCAGCTTCGCGTCACGCTGAAGGAGCTTTTTCGTCGCAAACACGATCGCCCCTCGCTCATCGTGGGCCCAGTACCCGGGACCGAGCGCGGGCGGCGCGTTCGGGCGGCAGTTCGCATTTCCGGGGGGGCAGTTCTTGGCGCGCTCGATGCCCTGCTGCTCCATGCTCGTGTAATCGATCATGGTGACGGAATAGCGCTCCTGACCCTTGGTGGCGCTGTACACGCGCCCGGGAAGCTTGTAACCCAGCTGCGACATCCAGGTCGTCTCCGTCACGGTCGGCTTACCGGGAAAGAGCACCTTGAAGCCATCCTGCGTGTTGACGTACTCATCCCATTCCTGGGCGGCTGCGGGCCCCGACGCCGTTAGTACCAACGCTATAACGAATGCGGCCATACGCATGACATGTCCCTCCACTGCGGCCCCACACTATGCCAGAAAACGGCACGCGGCATCGCGAATTCTTCGCGCCGCCAGCGTCAGCTGGGCCGGCCGGCACCGCTCCACGCGGTCCGCGCCGGCGCGTCCGTCCACGAGAAACGCGGGCCGGCCGCATCCGAATCAATACAGGTCGGCCTTACGTCGGCACACAAGTGCCATCGACCGCCGCTACACGCGTGCGGCTTTGAGCGCGGCGAGCACGCGCGCGTCGCGGAACGGCACCCGCCGGAGACGAACGCCGGTCGCGTCGAAGATCGCATTGGCCACCGCCGCAACCGTCGGCCGGCACGCCGCTTCGCCGGCGCCATAGTGAGGCAGATCGGGCCGCTTCGGATTGGGATCGCCGTTGACGAGCACGATGTCGATCTGTGCCGGCGCGTCCGCGTGCGTCAGCGTGGGATGCGAGTTCCAATCCACGCTCGTGACCTTCTCGTTGTCGAACCGCACTTCCTCGTGCAGCGCGCGGCTCATGCCATAGAGCAGATTGCCCTCGAGGGTGCGGCGCAGGCCTTCGGGGTTGATGACGAGCCCGCAGTCGTGCGCGCAGACGATCCGCTTCACCCACACATGGCCGGTTTCGCGATTGACCTCCACCTCGGCGATCTCCGCGATGACCGTCTGGTTGCGGAAGCAGTAGGCGACGCCGCGCCCGGTGAGGATCGTCCCCGTGCCCAGCGGCCGCGGCGACGGACGCGGGTCCCAGCCGTACGCCTCCGCCACCGCCTTGACGACGGCAATGGAGCGGGCGCGTCTGAACTGGGTGTCGTCGTTCGTGCTCCCCGTCAGCAGCTTCATGCGAAACGCGACCGGATCGGCCTTCGCCGCCGCCGCGAGCTCGTCGATGAAGGACTCGCCGGCGAAGGTTACCTGCGGGCCGTTGGGATCGCGCAGGTTGCCGGTGCGAAGCGGCGTCTCCCACACGAGCGGCAGGCTCACGACCTGGGCGACCCTGCGCCGGTTGGGGATGGCGTACAGCTCCGACGGTGACGCCGCAGCGCCGGGCGCAGGCGGCGATCGCCTGATGCCCATCAGCTGGGCGATGAGGACGGTGTCGGCCTCGTTGTACCCGAGGTGATTGTAGTCAACCGCTCGAGCGTTGTAGTCGAGCGCAGTCAGGTTGCCCTGGGCATCCAGTCCGCCGCGGATCTTGAACGTATACGCCGGTCCCTTGGTATCCCAGGCAGTTTCCTCGTGCCTCATCCACTGCACCCGAACCGGCCGTCCGAGCTCCTTGGCCAGGAACGCCGCCTCGAACCCCGCATCGTCGGCAGCGGTGCGGCCGTATAGCTGCGGTCCGTCCATATACATGACACGCACGCGGTCGACCGGCATCCCGAGAAACTCGGCGACGCTGGTGCGCAGACCGTAGGACTTCATGTCGTTGGACCAGATCGTCATCTGGTCGTTCGACGGATCGGCCATGGCGTGGGCCGGACCGATCGCCGTGTGGCCCTGGAACGGGAATTCGTAGTCGGCTTCAATCACCGTCGCCGCGCTGGCCAGCGCCGCATCGGGGTTCCCGGCCACGTTCGGCTCCGAGCCCGACGTCGGGGTCGCGCTGCGGATGTACTTATAGAGGTCTTCCGAGTTCGGGAACGGCGCCGTCGCGGGCTTCTGCCAATTGACTTTGAGCTGCCTGGCCGCCGTGATCGCCTGCTCTTCCCGCTCGCACACGACCGCAACGTAGTTGCCCTTGCTCACGACTCTGATGAATCCGGGAAGCTTGCGGACGGAAGCCTCGTCGATGCTGATCAGTTTGGCGCCGGCGACCGGCGGCCGCACGTTGCGCGCATGCACCATCCCCGGAACGGTGGCGCCCACCGCCCATTTCAAGGTGCCGTCCACCTTGGGCGGAATGTCATAACGCTGCAGCGGCTGGCCGATGATCTTGAAGTCCTGCACCGCCTTGACCTTTGCCTGACCGGTGGTCGCGTTGATGTTGTCTCCCGTCAGCGCGACGTTGAACCGTCGGCCGCCGATCAACTCGCCGTAGGTCGCTTTTCTCGACGGGTCGGCTTTCACGGCGATCACGCCCTCGTTGACCGCGAGCTGATCGACCGGCACCGCAAACCGCGCCGATGCAAGCTCCAGCAGGACGCGGCGAGCTTCCGCCGCCACACGCCGCACGGGCCAGCCATCGACCTGAATGGCATCCGAACCGCCCGATCCGCCCTGATCGACGGTGATGTCCGTCCGCCCCATGATGAGCGAGGTCTTGTCGTATGCGATGTCCAGCTCATCGGACATCATCTGCCGGAAGGCTGTTCCTGTTCCCTGTCCCCCATCCGTCTTCCCGACATAGAACGTGGCCGTGCTGTCCTCGTGGACGACGATCCAGGAATCGAGCTGCCGGAAATTGACGAGGGGATAGGGACCAGCGGCGGCCTGGGCGCTCGCCTCGGCGCTGAACGGATTGACCTGCGTCAGCGCGGCGGCGCCGAAGCTGACCACGAGCAGGCCCGACCCCTTGAGGAAGTTCCGGCGGGAGGTCCCGTGGCCTTGCTCGAGCAGTTCTTCGACCTGCTTCGGAACGTTGGTGAAGGTCGTCATGCGATCACCTCGGAATCCGAGGCCGCCGCGGCCGTGTTCATGGCGGTCGCGGCCCGCTTGATGGCGGCCTGAATGCGGTAATACGTCATGCACCGACAGAGCGTCCGGGCCATCCCCTCACGAATCTCCGCGTCGGTCGGATGCGGCGTGCGATCCAGCAGCACCTTGGCCGTCATGATCTGCCCGTTCTGACAGAAGCCGCACTGCGGGACCTGCTCGTCAATCCACGCCTGCTGGATCGGATGGAGGGTGCCATCCTTCGCCAGCCCTTCGAGCGTGGTGATCTCGCCTTTGACGGCGGAGCACGGCGTCACGCACGACCGCACGGCCGCGCCGTTGATGATCACCGTGCATGCACCGCACTGGCCGAGTCCGCACCCGAACCGCGGACCCTGCAGGCCGATGTCATTGCGGAGGATGTAGAGCAATGGGGTCGAAGGCTCGACGTCCACCGTGTGCGTGGCGCCATTGACCTTGAAAGTGATGCTGCTCATTCTCCACGCTCCTCACGAATCGAGCTGCCGGGGCCATGCATCGTCATCGGGGTTGACCCGCGTCGCCGGCGTTACCGCCAGGCGCCGCCGGACCCTGCCCCCGCCCTCCGCGGCCTGCCACCGGCGGCTTCGTGAATCCGTTGTGATACAGCGTCTGATAGCGGACGCCGTTGCCGTTCTCGTCGAGCCACGAGATCGACTGCTGGAAAAAGTCCGGTGCCGGATACCCTTGGGGACGGTTCCCTCCAGGATGTACAGCCGGTTCTCGTGCATGTAGACCGCGGCGGAGGTGCGGGACTGATCGGCGTTTTCGAGCGACAGCATGTGCCCCTCGACGAGGTCGACATTGTTCCACCCGAGGTAAGTGACCTTGGCGTTCCGCTGCATGAACTGCCAGGTGGCGTAGATCACCGCGCCCGCCAGGTCGGCGCGCCAGTAGCCGGCGCCGGTCGAGCTCCCGCCGCCCCTGCAGGCTTCGGCGCCCGGGGGGCACGACTTCGCCTTGGCGGTCAGGAGCGGTTCGATGGTGCTGTAGTCGACCACCGTGACGACGTAGCGGCCGCGGCCGGGTTCGGCGGAGTAGACGCGCGCAGGCAGGCTGGCGCCGAACTGCGACATATAAGTGGTCTCGGTCACCTTCGGCTGCACCGGGAACGTGACCCCGAACCGATCCTCGCGACTGACGAACTCGACATATTCCTGCGCCAGAGCCGGGGCCGAAAGGAAGAGGATGACTGCCGCCGACACCATCGGACTTACGCGCATGATTGAGCCTCCGTGGCCCGACTCTAGACGCTACCCTGGCAATAGTCAATGCGACCGGCAGGGTCGCCGGCGACGAAAACAGAGGGCGAAACCCTGCGGCCGATCGACCACATTTCAGCCACGGAGATCACGGAGGTCAGAAGGAATATGCGAAGGCGCGCGGCCGGCGACCTCCCCGTCCGACGGCCGCCCACGGGCGGCCCCGGGTGCCAGGCGCCCGGGTCGGCCTCTACGAACTTCCGGCTGAAGCCGGAAGCCACACCTACTCGATTCCGTGGCTTCCGCCTTCAGGCTGAAGGTCGCGATCGATTCGTATTCAATCGACAGGGTCCGGGATCACGCGGCGAGGTTCAGGGCCGGCTGACGTGTTCCTGTACGCCTCTGTCCGCCGGAGTGCGCCGCGGGCGCCGCGAGCATTGACGGTAACGCCGCGCACGGGTACAAGACAGCGTCTAACCCCGTGGAGGCATGTCGCAATGGCGACGACCGAGGGCGCTGCGTCGTGGCTGTTCATCAAGGGCCAGGAAACGATCTGGGTGCTCCGCCTGGAGGGGGACCGCCTCGTGGTGTGCGGACCGGGAAACTTCCGCGAGCACGTCACCCTCGCTGGCGATGAGTCGGTGGAGAGCTTTCAGGTGTCGTTCGCCGAGCGAGCTGATGGCGTGCGGCTGGATTCTGTGGGGTGTCGATCGCGAGCGGCGAAGTGGCCAGCGAACGGCGGGTGGCCGCTCGCGACACCGTCGACCGACGTCTCCCCCAGGCCACAATGGAAGATCGCGGCCGCACCAGGCGACTGGGCTGATCGCGGCCGCGGCGCACGACTCGCGCCGGCTGAACGGCGATCTTCGACTTCACATCGTCCGTGCCTCCGCGACGCGCAATCGATGCGCGTCATCGCGGCGCCGGGTCCGACGGCTCGAAGTTCAGGGCGACGCCGTTGATGCAGTAGCGCAGGCCGGTTGGCGGCGGCCCGTCCTCGAAGACGTGGCCGAGGTGTCCACCGCAGCGGCTGCAGTGCACCTCCGTGCGCACCATCCCGTAGGCGCGATCGGAGGTCGAACCGATCGATCCCTCGAGCGGCGCGAAGAAGCTCGGCCAGCCGGTTCCGCTTTCGAACTTGCGGTCGGCGACAAAGAGCGGCTGCCCGCAACCGGCGCAGGTGAACGTGCCCGCCCGATGCTCGTGGAGCAGCGCGCACGTGCCGGGGTGCTCGGTCGCATGTCCGCGCAGTACCCGCGTACTGCTCGGGTGTCAGGATCCGGCGCCATTCCTCATCCGATTTCACGACCGCGAACTGCTGGTGTTGTGTCGCCATGCGGCTAATTTAGTGCATAACCGGCCACCCGGTGGTGGTGTAGCATCAGCGGCGTCATTTTTCTGGATGCGAGGAGACCCATGACCAAGCATGTTCATCCACACGCACGGAGCCGGGCATTTGCCGTCCCGCTCGGCCTCTGCCTGATTGCCCTGTGTGTCGGCCTGGCCGCGCAGACGCCGGCCGCGCCGCGCTACAAGTTCGATCCCGACTGGCCCAAAGCCGCTGCCCAACAAGTGGAAGCTGGGCGGCGTCACGGGCCTTGCCGTCGACAAGGACGACAACGTCTGGGTGCTGAACCGCCCGAACGATCTCACGGACATCGAGCTCCACGCCGAGCTGACGCCGCCGCTGGCCGAGCTGCTGCGTCCGGCCGCCGTCGATGATCCACATCGACAAGAACGGCAACGTCATCGGTTCGTTCGACGCGCCGCAGGGGCACGGCATGGATGTGGACAGCAAGGGGTTCGTCTACATCGGACAGGACACGGTCCGCAAATACGATCCGAAGACCGGCAAGGTGGTCGGCGAGGTGCCCCGCGCGCCCGACCGGCAGGGCGGCGGCGGCGGTGAGGGTCGCAGCGCCGGCCCGCATTCCGGGCCGCGGCGGGCGCTGGCCCGGTGGCAGGATTTCTGACGCCGCCCGGCGGGCGTGCCGCCAACCCCGAAGCGGCGGCCAAGCAGGCGGCGGCGACCGCGGCGTTCCGGGCGAAGTATCCGCCGACGACGCCGATGATCGTGGGCCAGATCGAGGAAATCCGCATCGACGAACCAGCCCGCGAGCTGTACGTCGCTGACAGCTACCTGGGCGGCCGCGTCATGGTGTTCGACCTCGACACCTTTGCGTTCAAGCGCGGCTGGGGCGCGTACGGCAAGCCGCTCGCGGAGATCAGCACCAACGACGCCGACCACGACTACACGCCGAACGGCCCGATGCCGAAGGATTTCGCCGGCCACCTCACGCTCAACTTCTCGAATGACGGGCTGGTCTATGCGGCGGATCGCAACGCGAACCGCATCCACGTCACGACGAAGGACGGCAAGTTCATGGCAAGGAGTTCATCGTCGCGCCGGGAACCGGCGTGGGCGGTTCGACCGGCGGCGTGGCGTTCTCGCCCGACCGGCAGCAGCGCGTCCTGTTCATCTCCGATCTCACGAACAACCACATCTGGTTCCTGAACCGCGCCGACGGCAAGATCCTCGGCCAGATGGGGAGCATGGGCGAGAACGGCGGGCAGTGGTTCGGCCTGCACATGATCGCCGTCGATTCCAAGGGCAGCATCTACACGGGCGAGGTGTTCGCGGGTGAGCGCGTGCAGCGGTTCGTGCCGGTGAATTGACACGGGCTCCGGGCTCCGGACTCCGGGCTCCGGGCTTCGGGCTTCGGGCTTCGGGCTTCCGGACTCCGGACGCCCGTGGCTTCCGGCTTCAGCCGGAAGATCACGATGAGGCTGATGACGAAGGCGCCTTCCGCGGCACTCGGACTCTGTTGCCTCCTCGCGCTCGCCGCAGCCGCCGGCGGGCACGCGCAGCAGCGGCCGGCGCAGGCAGTGGACGAGAACGGCGCGCCCATCTTCAAGGTGGATCCGTTCTGGCCGAAGCCGCTGCCGAACCGGTGGAGCATGCAGCAGGTGACCGGCATCCATGTCGATCACCTGGACCACATCTGGTTCCTGAACCGCGCGGCGGCGGCCGAAGGCGACGAGATCGGCGGCGGCGGCACGCCGCCGCGGATCGAGTGCTGCGTCCGCGGTCCCGAGGTCATCGAGCTCGATCAGGACGGCAGCGTGGTACACGCGTGGGGCGGTCCCGGATATCACCCGCAGTGGCCGACGGCGCTGCAGACGGTGATTGCGGACACGAAGGGCTTCGTGTGGATCGGCGGCACGGCGCCGCAGGACAGCATCCTGAAGTTCACGCGCGACGGACAGTTCGTGTGGGAGTTCGGCCACCGTCCGCCACAAGGCGTGCCGTTCCAGGAGACCAACCAGAACACCGACGTCCTCGGCTCGAAAGGGCGCTTCCAGCTCGACGAGGCCGCCGGCGAGATCTACGTCATCAATCAGAAACGCGTGCTCGTGTATGACATGAACACCGGCGCGTTCAAGCGAGGCTGGGGCGGCCACGGGATGCCGCTCGCCGAGATCTCCAACGACCCGATCCCGGCGTACACGTGGACGGGCGGCCCGCCGCCCGACGAGCGGAACTTCGTGCCCGACCTGCACTTCGTCGAGATTTCGAAGGACCGGCTGGTGTACGTCGGCGAGCGCGGCCAGAACCGGATCGAGGTGTTCACGACCGACGGCACGTTCGTCAAGGAGTTCTACGTCTCGCCCAACACGCCGGCGCGCGGTGAAGGTTGCGGCGGACTGCAGAACACGAAGATGCCGCCGTGCGGGACGACCTACAAGCTGGCCCTCTCACGCGACCCGGAACAGAAGTTCATGTACGTCGCGGACGGGACCAACAACAAGGTCTGGATCCTCGAGCGTCAGAGCGGTAGGACGCTCGGGTCGTTCGGCGGCAACGGCCGCTACGCCGGACAGCTTCATTGGATCAACGCGATCGCGATGGACTCGAACGGGAATATCTACACGGGTGAGGTCGAACAGGCCAAGCGCATCCAGAAGTTCGCGCCGGTGATGACCGGCGTCCGCTAGGATCGTTCCGGCTGAAGCCGGAAAGCCACCGCTGCATTTGTGATTCGCGACTTGTGCTCGATGAGCGCGTGGCGGATGCGTACGCACGCTGGACGGAGCGATGATGTCGAAAGCACAGCAACTCTGCACACCTTATCGAGTCACCAACGGGAAGACCTTCAGGTTGCGAGACGTCGATCCGGACAGCACGGGCGGCCTGAAGCAGGAGCAGGCGAAGCGCTGGCTCGCCAGCGGGGTCGAGCGCCTGGGCGCGCTGCAGGAAAAGCTGTACGCGGAGGATCGCTGGGCGCTGCTGCTGATTTTCCAGGCGATGGATGGCGCGGGCAAGGACAGCACGATCAAGCACGTGATGTCCGGGATCAACCCGCAGGGCGTCCAGGTCTATTCGTTCAAGGCGCCCTCCGACGAGGAGCTCGACCACGATTTCATGTGGCGCACCAATTGGCGCCTGCCGGAGCGCGGCCGCATCGGCATCTTCAATCGCTCGTATTACGAGGAGACGCTGGTGGTCCGCGTGCATCCGGAAGCGCTCGAACGGCAGAAGCTGCCGAAGGGACTCGTCACGAAGCGTATCTGGCGCGAACGCTTCACCGACATCGCGGCATTCGAGCAGTACGCGGCGCGCCAGGGCATCGCGATCGTGAAGTTCTTCCTCCACGTGTCGCGCGACGAGCAGAAGCGCCGGTTGCTGCGCCGCCTCGACGATCCGAGCCGCAACTGGAAGTTCTCGGTCGCCGACGCGCACGAGCGCGCGTACTGGCGCGACTACATGCGCGCGTACGAGGACACGATCCGGCACACGAGTGCGCCGCATGCGCCGTGGTACGTCGGTGCCGGCGGACCACAAGTGGTTCACCCGGCTGGTCGTCGCAGCGGCTGTCGTCAGCAGGATGGAGGCGATGAACCTGGCGTTCCCGAAGGTGAGCACAGCCAAGCGCAAGGAGCTGGCGGCCACGCGCGCCATCCTGGAGGGAACACCCTGAACACGAGGCCTGCGCAACCTGTTAGGTTGCCTGTGGCTTCCGCCTTCAGGCGGAAGGACCGACGACGGTGTCGAAGAGTTCGCGGCCTTGTTCTTCCGGCTGAAGCCGGAAGCCACGGGTTCGGTATGACTGTGTCTCTGTGTCTCTGTGGTTCGTGAGGTATTCGTAGAGGCCGACCTTCAGGTCGGCCTGGGCCAGGCAGCGCCCGCGTTTGCGCTCGACGCGGCCGCGCTTCCGCGATACGCTGGGCCCCTCTCGCCGCACCCCTCACATCGTTGCCGAGTACACGCCGCCAGGCGAGAGTGCCGGGCGGCGTGCGATGGAGAGACAGATGACCGTTCGACGGCTCGCAGCATGGTGCCTCGCCCTCGGAATGTGCCTGACGGCGAATGCCTCGGGGCAAACGCAGAATGGCGAGTGGCGCGCCTACAGCGGCGATCCTGGCAGCAGGAAATACTCGCCGCTCGATCAGATCGACAAGACGAACGTCAAGAACCTCCGCATCGCCTGGCGCCGGCCGGCCGTCGATCCGGGGCTGATCGCCAAAGATCCGTCGGTCACGGTCTCCAACAACTTCCGCGCCACGCCGCTCATGGTGAACGGCGTGCTGTACACCCCCAACGGCGTCGGCCTCGTCGAGGCATTCGACGCCGGCACGGGCAAGACGATCTGGATCCAGGAGCCTCCACCGGGGCGCGACGGCCTGCGCGGTGACAGCACGCGCGGCGTCTCCTACTGGCGCGATGGCAGCGACGAGCGCATCTTCGTGCAGCGGGGAGAGCGGCTCGTCGCGCTCAACGCCAAGACCGGACGCTCGTATGCGGATTTCGGCGATCGCGGCGTCGTCAGCCTCCGCTTCGCGCCCGACAGCAAGACGACGTACTACTGGACGGGCGCGCCGCGCGTCTGCAGGGACGTGGTGATCGTCGGCGGCTCGATGACCGACTCGCCACGGAACAAGGAGGCGCCGCCGGGCGACGTGCGCGCCTACGACGTGCGCACGGGCAGGCTGCGCTGGACGTTTCACGTGATTCCACGCGCGGGCGAGGCCGGCGTCGAAACCTGGAAGCAGGACTCGTGGCAGTACACCGGGCACGCCAACCTCTGGTCGCTCATCAGCGCCGACGAAGAACTGGGCTACGCCTATCTCCCGCTGAGCAGCCCGACGAGCGACATGTACGGCGGGCATCGTCCCGGCAACAATCTTTTTTCGAACAGCCTCGTGAGCGTCGAGTGCCAGACCGGCAAGCGCGTGTGGCACCACCAGCTCGTGCATCACGACTTGTGGGACTTCGACCTGCCGGCGGCCCCCATCCTCGTTGACATCAATGTCGACGGGCGGCCGATCAAGGCGGTGGTGCAGCTGACGAAGCAGGCATTCGCGTTCGTCTTCGACCGCGTGACCGGCCAGCCGGTGTGGCCGATCGAAGAGCGCCCGGTTCCGCAGTCGAACACGCCGGGTGAAGAGACGTCGCCGACGCAGCCGTTTCCGAGCAAGCCGCCGGCGTTCGACCGCCAGGGCATCACGACCGACGATCTGATCGACTTCACGCCCGAGCTTCGCGCGGCCGCGCTCGAGATCGTCAAGCAGTACGTCATGGGGCCCCTGTTCACGCCACCCTCGATCAAGGGAACCGGGCCTGGTGATACCAGGGGCACCATCCAGATGCCGGGGTCGGTTGGCGGCGCCGACTGGCAGGGCGGCGCGTTCGATCCGGACACGGGACTGCTCTACGTGCCCTCGATCACCGGACCGTTCGTCGCCGACATCGTCCCGGGAAATCCGAGAGACACGAACCTGCGCTACACGCGCGGCACGCGCGAGTATCCGCCGGCGCCAATGGGCCTGCCGCTGGTGAAGCCGCCATACGGCCGGATTACCGCGATCGATCTCAATCGCGGCACGATTGCCTGGATGGTGCCGAATGGCGACGGCCCGCGCGACCATCCGCTGCTCAAGTCTCTCAACCTGCCGCCGCTCGGTCACCCGGGACGCAGCGCGCCGCTGGCGACCAAGACGTTGTTGTTCGTCGGCGAAGGCGATCCGATCATGGCGGCGGCGGCCCGCGTGCCAGAGGGCATGCCGCTCTCGCTCGCGCCCGGCGCCGGCGGCCGCAAGTTCCGCGCCTACGACAAGGCCACCGGCGCGGTGCTGTGGGAAACGGAGTTCCCCGCGGGCACGACCGGCGCGCCGATGACCTACATGTTCCAGGGGAAGCAGTACATCCTCGTGGCGGTCGGCACGCGCGATCGCGCGGCCGAGTTCATCGCCTTGAGCCTGCCGTAGCGAACCGCCCCGGCCACACGCCGGGATTTGGCGCAGGAGGCCGTATGAAGATTCGCGTCGTTGCTTCGATGTCGATGATGGTGATGGCGGGCGGCCTGTGGCTCGGTGCGCAGGTGAGTGACTTCCGCCCGGTCACCGAGGCCATGCTGCGCAACCCCGCGGCCGGTGACTGGCTGAACTGGAGACGCACCGACAACGCGTGGGGTTACAGCCCGCTCGAACAGATCAACCGGCAGAACGTCCAGCAGCTCCAGCTCGCGTGGTCGTGGGCGATGGACGACCGGGGCTCGCAGCAGGCGACACCGCTCGTGTACGACGGGATCATGTACCTGCCCAATCCGCGTGGTGTCATCCAGGCGCTGGATGGCGCAACCGGAGACTTGATCTGGGAGTACCGCCCGGCAGCGGGAGAATCCGCTGCGCCGGCAGCAGCCGGCGAAGGGCGCGGCATCCAGAGAAGCATCGCCATCTTCGGCGACAAGATCTTCGGCACCACCAACGACGCACACATCGTGGCGCTGGACGCGCGGACGGGAAAGCTCGTCTGGGACACGACGGTGGCCGATTCGAAGCTGGGGTACGAATACACCTCGGGACCGATTGTCGTCCGCGGCAAGGTGGTCGCCGGGATGACGGGATGCACCCGCTACAAGGAGGATGTCTGCTTCATCAGCGCGCACGACGTCGACACCGGAAAAGAAGTCTGGCGCACGTCCACGATCGCGCGTCCGGGTGAGCCGGGCGGTGACTCGTGGGGCGAACTGCCGCTCTCCTTCCGCGCCGGCAGCGACGCGTGGATACCCGGCAGCTACGATCCGGCGACGAACCTTCTCTACTGGGGCACGGCGCAGGCGAAGCCGTGGGCACGCGCGGTTCGCGGGACCGACGGCGACGCGCTCTACACCAATTCGACCCTGGCGCTCGATCCCGATACCGGCAAGATGAAGTGGTACTACCAGCACATCCCGGGCGAGACGCTGGACATGGACGAAGTGTTCGAGAGCGTGCTGATCGACAGCGGCGGACGGCAGTCGCTCTTCAAGATGGGCAAGCTGGGCATCCTCTGGCAGCTCGATCGCGCAACCGGCGCGTTCGTGCGCGCCACCGATCTCGGCTACCAGAACATCGTCGACGTCGACAGCCGCACGGGCAAGGTGACGTACCGGCCCGGCAAGATCCCGCAGATCGGTGTGGAGCTCGACTTCTGTCCGAGCACCGCCGGGTTCAAGAGCTGGCGCGCGATGGCGTTCAGTCCCCAGACGAGCACGCTCTACATCCCGATCAACCTGAACTGCGAGATCGCGACGTTCGGTCCGGTCGCAGAAGGCGCTCGGAGGCGGCGGCGTGGGCCCCGTGCGGCGCAAGAACGCCAAGCATCCGAACTCCGACGGCAATCTCGGAGAGTTCCTGGCGGTGGACATCAGGTCCGGCAAGGTCCTGTGGCGTCATCGCACACCGTCGCCGTCCAACACGGCTGCGCTCACCACGGGCGGCGGCCTGGTGATTGGCGGCGATTGGGACCGCTACATGTACGCGTATGACGCGTTGACGGGGAAAATCCTGTGGCAGACACGCCTGCCGACATCCGCGCAGGGATTTCCCATCACCTACATGGCGAAAGGCAAACAGTACATCGCCATGCCCGCAGGCACCGGCGGCGGAAGCTGGTCGACGATGATTCCGCCGGAGCTCGCGCCCGAGATTCGCCGGCCGAATTCAGGGAATGCGCTGCTCGTCTTCGCCCTGCCGGGCGGCGCCGCACGGGCATCCGCCGCGTCCCGATGACCGCGCCGCGAACCACCGTCGTCGTTCTTCTGTGCATCGCCGTTGCGTCCCTCGCGACGGCGGCGCAGCGAACCGTGTGGGACGGCATCTACACCACGGAACAGGCCGCGCGCGGGCGCACCGGCTACATGCAGGCGTGCGCGTCCTGTCATGCCGAGGATCTTCGCGGCAAGAGCACGGCACCGAGCCTTGTCGAAGAGAGCTTTGCGTTTCAGTGGGGAGACATGCCGGTGGGCGAGCTGCTGGAACGGACCCGCAAGCTGATGCCGCTGGACCGCCCGAACAGCCTGCCCCTGCAGACCTATCGCGACATCGTCGCGTTCATGCTGGAGTCGAACAAGTTCCCGGCTGGTTCGAAAGAGCTCGACGGTGATCCGGACGCGCTCCGCGACGTGCGGATCACCGCAAAGCCTTGAGCATCTGCCGCGAGACGTCTTGACCGCCTCGAATCCTTGGTTTTGAGTCAAGTTCACAAGGCACATAAACGCAGCTCGCTAGCTATCGACCGGGGCCGTCGCGGGGCGCGCCGGTGCCCGACGAACCGAGGAACAGCTTGCGGCCGTCAGCGAAAGTCAGATCCCGCCCGTTACCCTTCATCGACCCGTCCCGGGCCTGAAACCCGGCGACGACAATCTCTATTCCGACCGGCAGCGAGTCCTTCGTGAATCCCCGCCTGTACAGCGCGTTGGGCGGACCGCCTTCGATCATCCAGCGCTCCACCGCGCCGTTCGGCTTCTTCACGTCGATGTGAATCCAGGTGTGCGGGTTGATCCATTCCATCTTGGCGACCGTGCCCCGCAGTTGGATCGGCTTGTTTTCGTCGAACTCGGCCGCAAACGCGTGATGCGCCGAGACCGGCGCCACGACGGCGGACAGGAGGGCCAGACCGGCGAGCAGAGAGATCAGGTCCGTGCGCATAGCAGCTACCTCACCGTGCCGATGCCTTCTTCTTCGCCGCGTCGCTGCGCGCGCCGCTGAGGAGATTCGGCATGGCGTAGTTGCCCTCGTGACACGCGTACTCGTAAATCTGCGTGTCGTCGGCAAGCCTCGAGATGGGAATGACGGCCGTCCAGGGTTGCGCAAACGTCTTCGGGTCTTCGATCGTGATCCTGTAGTCCATCGTGTCGGCATTGACCCGGGTGAACCGTTCGACCAGGTGCAGCGTCTCCGACGGCCGCGTCCAGACACTCGCCCACTCGTAGGTCGTCCTGTCGATGAAGTTCGTCGTGTCGACGACGAGCGTTTCGCCCTCCCAATGGCCTACGGAGTCGCCGAACCACTGGCGGACGTTTCCGTGCGGACGACCATCGACCGGGATGATGCGGCGGTCGCGATATTCCTCGTGAAGAATCGTCACGTAGCCGGGGCTCTGCACGATCCGGTTGTGGCCGCCGTTGGGACCCTGCCACATCATTCCCGTGACGCCGTCGGTCAGGCAGCGTTCGCCGGTATCAGGATCCAGGTAGGACTCGAACGGTCCGATTCCGTACCGGGCTGCCGTGCGTGCCTCCGCTTTCCTGGCGTCCGGGGTGTAGGGAATCTTTCCGTCGCGCGGATCCACGATCAGCGAGGTCTGCTTGTAGACCTTCCGCGGCCGTCCGTGGTCCTGCCAGAAGCTGTTGTACTCGTTCCCGCGAATCGGTGATTCGGAAACGGGGCGGCGGCCCACCTCGACCCCTTCGGCGCCGGCAAGCCGTTTCGCGCCCTGGTCTTCTTCGGTGGCCTGCCGCTGCGCGACTTCTTCGTCGGTCAGGAACTCGCGGCCCTCGAACTGAGCCGGCCGCTCGAGCGGAACCGCCGCTTCGTATCTCCAGACGCCCTGGAAATCAGGATCGCCCCACGCCGTGCGAGCCAGCGTCCAGGGACCGTCCTCCGACGTGCTCGTCTCTGCCGGGTTCTGCTCTGGAGCAGATTCGCAGGCCATCAGCGCGATGACGCTGGTCGCTGCCAGCACGCCTGCGACCGCGAGATAACGATGTCTCATCGTATCGCTCCCTCAGTTGTTCACGCGTCCGGTCGCGGGATCGGTGACGCCGAGGTTCCCGTACATCAACTGTTCGACGAACTCGACGCACTTGTATTCCCGGATCTGCTTGTCCTGATCGAAGTGCCGGTAGAGGGGCATCCGCATCTTCCACGGCCGCGTGAACACCTTCGGGTCTTCGATGGTGACTTCGTACATGAGGTGATACGGACTGACCGGAGTATAGCGCTCGACGACGTGCAAGGCGTCGCTGTGGAAGTTGCCCGCTCTGTCGAACCATGTCTGATCGTTGAAATCGGTGCTGTCGACGACGAGCGTCTCGCCCTCCCAGCGGCCGCGCGACCAGCCCATCCACGTCGGAGCTCGGACTGTTGCCCACGGTATCCATGTGGATCGTGCGCGTCGTCCCGGCAAACTCGTAGGCCATCAGAATCTTGTCCGTGCCCTGGAGGATCTGAAACGGGTACGGCATGTAGGTGGCGCGAGGCACGCCGGGCATGAAGCACTTGATTTCCGGATCGCGCTCCAGCCAGTGCTCGGCGTTCTCCTTCTTCATCGCGGCGGCCCACGGCTGGTATGGAATCTCGTTGCCCTCCACCACGCCTTCGCCAGCCGGAACCCCGCCGACGGCGCCGAGGCTCCGCACCGGCAGCGCCGGAAGGTCGGTCGCGGCGGCCTTCACCAGGCCCGGGGCGCCGGCCGGCGGCGGCGCTGGGATGAGCGCCAATGCCGGTCGAGCTGGATGGGCCTGAATGTCGTAGTTGGCCGTGTTGAGGACCTGCCAGACGCCGCTGATGTCCGGCGTCCCGGCCGCGGTGCGTGGCGCCTGATAGGACTCGCTCTGACTCGAGGTCGGCGGTATCTGCGTCCACAGCACGGCAATGACCGCGACGACGGCAATTGCAATCAACGTGCGTCGTATGCCAGTTCGCATGTCGTGGAGCTCCTCTTCACCGACGCGAGATTATCGGCCTGTTCGTGCCTCGAGGACAACAACCGAAGGCAGGCGGTTGCCGGGTCATTTCACCCGGCGGACGGTAGCACATCCGCGCTCCAGGTAAGGCCGCCATCGAGCGCCACTGTGCAGTAAGATCCGCCCGCATCCCAGGGAATCATCGCAATCGGCAGGACCCCTCTTTCATTCGACCGCGGACACGCCGAACGTTTCGTGGCTTCTTCAGACGTGAGGTGGAATGTGGCAAGAAGAATTTTCGCTCTCATCGCCGTTCTGGCCCTGATGACCGTCGCGCCGGCGGCGCAGGACGCCAGGGCCGTCCTGCAGGCGGCCGCAAAGACCATGGGCGCCGACACGATCAAGACGATCGAGATTTCGGGAACGGGCATGAACGCGGCCGTCGGCCAGAGCTTCGCGCCCGGAACCGATTGGCCGCACTTCGAGGTGACCAGCTACACGAGGACCATCGACTACGACAACCGGGCGTCGAGGGAGCAGCTCACGCGCCGGCAGGGCAATTATCCCGCGCAGGGCGGCGGCGGCACGCCGCTCCAGGGCGAGCAGCAGCAGCACGCCGCCGTCAGCGGCAATGCCGCCTGGAACGTGCAGGGCACGACGGCGAATCCCGCGCCGGCGGCCGCGGAGGGACGACAACTCGACATCCTGTTGACCCCGCACGGGTTCCTCAAGGCGGCCCTCGCGCCCGGCGCCAACCCGACGTCCTACACGCGTACGAGTCAGCTGCCGGGAGCGCCCGGCCGCAGGGTGACCGTTGTCTCGTTCACGGCGCTCGGCAAGTACAAGGTGAGCGGCGCGATCAACGATCAGAACCTGGTCGAGTACGTGCAGACGTGGATCGCCAATCCCGTCCTCGGCGACATGCTGTACGAGATCCGCTACACGCAGTACAAGGATTTCAGCGGGGTGAAGTTTCCCGGCGACATCCATACGCACCAGGGAGACCAGCGGCTGGATGAAGGCCACAATTCCTTCCAGCTCACGGTGAAGGACGTCAAGGTGAACCCCTCTGTGGCCATCAACGTTCCCGACAACGTCAAACAGGCGGCCGCGCCGGCGCCGGGCAAGGCGGCATCGCAGAAGATGGCGGAGGGCGTGTGGTACGTCGGCGGCGCCGGGGCCAACAGCGTCGCGGTCGAGTTCCGGGATTACGTGGCCGTCGTCGAGGCGCCGACCAACGAGCAGCGATCGATCCTTGTCATCGACGAGGTGCACAGGCTCGTGCCCGGCAAACCTATTCGGTACCTGGTGAACACGCATCACCACTTCGACCATCTCGGCGGAATCCGCACCTTCGTGGCCGAGGGCGCGACGATCATCACGCACGAGCGCAATCGCGATTTCTACGAGAGGGTCGTCTTCTCCCCCGCGCCACGGACGCTGCAGCCCGACCGGCTGTCGCTGACGCCGAGGGCGCCGGTGTTCGAAACGTTGAACGAGCGCTACGCACTGAGCGATGGCACGCGGGTGCTGGAGGTTTACGCCGTGCCCGGTCTGGCGCACAACCAGAACATGCTGATCGCCTATCTGCCGAAGGAAAAGATCGTGGTGGAGGGGGATTTGTTCACGCCGCCCGCCCCGGGCGCGCCGTCGCCGACGGTGAATGCCAGCAACCGGACGTTCCGTGACGCCGTCACGCGGCTGAAGCTGGACGTCGCGCAAATCGCGTCGATCCACGGTCGCGTGGCCACGTGGGACGAGTTCACGAAGATCTTCGGCCCGCAGACGAATTAGGCCACGGAGAACACGGAGGCCGTCCGACGGTCGGCCTGTTTACAGGCCGACCCCGGGTGCCACGCGCCGGGCACCAACAAGCCACCCTTGCGTATACCGTGGTTTGTTGGTGCCCGGCGCGTGGCACCCGGAGCCGCCAACTGGCGGCCGTCGGACGGCGAGAGCGTGGATCTTCCGGCTGAAGCCGGAAGCCACGAGGTCCTCGAGCCGCGACGCCACCGCCATCGGCCCGTCGTAGGGGCCGGCTCAGCCGGCCCGGAACTGCCAGGCGAACATCATCCGGTAACCTCCGTGACCTCCGTGGCCTGGGCCGGCTGAAGCCGGAAGCCACAGGTCCTCGAGCCGCGACGCCACCGCCATCGGCCGTCGTAGGGGCCGGCTCTAGCCGGCCCGGAACTGCCAGGCCAACATCATCCGGTGACCTCCGTGAACTGGGCCGGCTAAAGCCGGCACCTCGATCGGAACTACTAGAGCCGGCCCCTACGATCGGAACTGACAACGCGGGCAGGGGTCAGCGAGCCTGATCGGCCCGGCAGGGCGTGGGATCCATCCCGATCGATCCGGGATCTTCCTGAACGCCGTGCTCGTAAGGTAGGGCTGTGTGAGGTATTGCGGATCCGTGAGGATGCTGTCCACGACGAGCCACTCGTCGCCGTTGGGTTCGGTGAAGCGATCGGAGTACTCCTGCAGCATCGCGTTCTCGCTGTAGGGCACGCCGTTCCTGCGCAGGTACCCCGCACGCATCCGCGTCGTCGTCACCTTCAGGTGCGCCGACCGTTCCGCCCCGTCACGGCCCGTCGGCTCCCACACCGCCGCCGAGTAGCCCTGCCACTGCGGCGACTGGCTCGCGGCCGCGGCCGCGCCGAACCGGAAGAGGCGTGTCTGCGTGCCCGAATCGATGTCCATCTGCAGGGTGTTGTCGTCCGCCCAGTGGATGTGGAGGCGGCCGGGCACACGCATGATGGCCGCGGCTCCGTACCGACTTGCACGGCTCGCCGCCGGCGACTTCCTTCGCAGGGTCCCAGGTGTTGGCGATGCGGCGTGCCTCGGCGTTCAGGGGCAGCATCGAAAACTCACCGCGGGGCGGCACCAGCATGCGCAGGTGCCAGTGTTCGGCCACCACCGACACCCAGTAGCCGGTGAGATCCTGCGCGGCCGCGGCGCGGGCGCTCCGCGCCGGACCGGCGCCGCCCGCGCGTCCCTGCCCTTGCGCGTGGGCGAGCGAGGCCGAGGCCAGACCAGCGACGAGCGCCAGCGCCAGCGGCATGGGATCGCCTAGTCAACGACGCCCTCCCACTGCCATCCATCAATCGGCCGCGACACGCTGAAGATGCGGATTCGCTTGACCTCGGGGTCGCGCGACGGTTCGCCGGCGGCGACGATGCGATCGCCGGCGCGGAGCGTCGTTCGCGTCACGGGAAACTTCGCCGCCGACAGCTGGGAGATCGAGCCCCACTCGAGATTCCAGGTTTCGGTCATGCCGGCAGCGGTCGTGACCTCGATCCGTACGAACGAATGAGGATTGCGCCAGACGAACTCCCTCACGATGCCTTCGATCTCCACCCGTTTGCCCGGGTCGTACGCGGCCGTGAACGAATGGTGTGCGAACACCCGCGCTGGCGGCGCCGAGTACGACGAGGGCCGCGAGGAGCAACAGCGCCGGGCGTTTCATGAGGCCGCTCCTTTTCGCCTACTTGCCGAGGCTGAGATACGCCGCCTCGACGAACATGTCCGTGGTCCAGGGGCCCGTATCCCTGCCGTAGCGCGAGTCGTAATCGCGGGTGGGCCTCGCCGCCTTCACCTGCTCCAACGTCATGCGGCGCGCCATCATGTCCTTGATTCGATCGCGCACGATCGCCACCATCTGCTGGTAGTACACGACGTCGGGCTGATCGGCCAGCCGTCCGTGACCGGGGATGACCAGCGTGCCGCCTTCGGAGCTCCTGCCGGGCACGGTGAGGTCGATCAGGCGGTTCAGGCTCTCGACCGTAGCTTGAATACTCCCGCCGGCCTTGACGTCGATGACGGGATAGCCGGTGAGGTCCACGAGGTCCCCCGTGCTCACGACGTCAGCGAGACGGAAGTGCACGATGCTGTTGCCGTCCGTATTCGAGGGCTGGTGCATGATCAGCACCGGTTCGTCGTTGAAGAAGAGCTTCTTCTGCGGCGTCGAGTACGTGTTGTCCGGCCACGCTGCCTCCGCTCGCGGCGCCACCTGCCCGGTCGGCGCCGACATCCGGTGGAAGACGGTGAGAAACGAGATCACCGACGCGCGGTTGCTCCCAATCGTCCCCTGCACGTGAGACGGGTTGGTGAGCCGGAACGGGATCGTCTGCCCCGCTGCCGCGATCGCTTCGTTGCCGCCGGTGTGCTCTTCGCGTTCGTTCGTGTTGACGATGTACCGGATCGGCCGGTGGGAGATCGTTCGGACGGCCGCGAGCACCTTGTCGCTCATTGGCGCCAGGCCCGTATCGACCAGCAGGACGCCTTCCTCTCCTGCCTGCACCGTGATGTTGCCGCCCGCCCCGACGAGCATGTAGACGTTGCCGCGTACCGGCAGGACGTGGACCTGGCCGTCGTTGCCGATCGGAATCGCCGGCTTCCAGGCCCAGGCGTTCTGCGTGGAGACACGATCGACCGAGCCGAGCACGCCAATACCTGCGGCAGCCAGCATCCAGACGATGGTGTGCCGCGCCGCCATCGATCCGTTCTGCCGGGCGCTCATGGCTGGCGCACCGCGGGCCCCGCCGGCGCGGTGACCGCCGGACGCGGGAACGACTTCATCTTGGCGATGTACTCGGGATACATCGTCTCGGCGCCGCCAAGCCGCGCTTCGTACGGCGTGCCGAACCGATCGGTGACGTTGGGATCCTGCGCGGGCAGGAGGTTCTTTCCCGGGAGGTAGTGCGGCGCCGTGCCTCGCTCGACCACGGTTTCGGTGGCCTCTTCGCAGGGATACGGAGGCATCACGAGGTTTGGATCCTGAACCCAGAACAGCGACGTCCGGATGTAGGGGGCATCCAGGTACACAGGGTCGTAAATGACGACGGTCGATCGCAGATAGTCTCCGATGCGCTTCCAGCGGATGCGCACCGTCGCCTGATCGCTTCGCATCGGTCCCCAGCGGCGTATGTACGCTTCCTTCAAGTGCGTGGCGGTCTGCACGAGCGTGGGGCCGTCCCATTCCCCGGTCGAGAAACCGCTCCACGTGTGGCGGGCGTAGTCGGGCGGGCGCGGCCGGCCGTCCATCCAGATCGTCGCCTGCTGTTCGCGCATCGAGAGACGTCCATGCAGCGCGACGACGTCCTGGGTGGGATCGTCGATGTCGGCCCAGAAACGGAGCTGCGAGGCTGTGGCTTCCACGGAGAAGTCCCACGCGTGCGGCCGGCACACCCATTCGGGGACTTCGAAGTTCTCCGGCGACCAGCTCTGCGCCCGCCACCGGCCCGCCGCATTGAGCGGGAGCCCGGCATAGTCTCCGTCCATCCCGCTGCCATCTTCGTTACGGGCCAACGGCCGCCACAGGCCGGTGAGATCCACCTGCGCGTGCGGGGAGGCGTTGATCAGGAAAAGGAGTACGGCGACCGGGAGGCTTCTCACAAAGCGCTGCAACAGGTCCCTCCTCCTGTGTGGTGCGTCTGCGACTTGTATAGCCGGCCATCGTGCTTGTCAAGTCAGCGGTGGCGGCGGGCGGCGCCGCGGAGAGGGAATCAACGCAGAGGGCGCAGAGGAGCGGAGGACGCAGAGGCGTGTCGTTCGACGGACCTCGGCTTGTTCATGCGGGGCCGTCGCACGCGGACCCGCCCTCCGGGCGCCCGTCGAACGACCTGTCACGGACCGGAATGAGACTTCGTGTGTTTCCAGCCTCGTGCGTTTCCAACCTCTGCGCTCTCTGCTCCCCTGCGTCCTCTGTGTTGTATCCCTCCTGCGTCCTCCGCCCCCTCCCAGCCCTGCCCTGCTCGCCTTGTATGGGCCGGTAATTTCAGCTAGCATGCCGACCGCTCGCCACGCGCCGCCGTTGACTCGTTAACTGGAGAATAGATGCGAACGAACGCGCTCATCGCCGCGGCCCTCGTGACTCTCGCGGGACTCGCCGTCCGCCCGCATGCGCAGACGGCGCCGGCGGCGGCGACTCTCGACTCCACGCTCTACAAGGCGGCCGACGCGCTCGGCATGCTGCGTGGCCCGCAGGAGCGTGACGGGATCGTCGACCTTCGAGTACTGGGCGACAGGCACGCTCACCGTTCAGGGCCGGACCTGCCAGGTAACGGATTATCGCGGCAGCGTGAGATACGCCGCCGGGGACGGTCGCGAACGCTTCCCCGTGCCGGCGATGCGCGTGGACTTCGCGTGCGCGGCGGCGGCCGGACAGAAGCCCGAGCGGCAGATCCAGGTCGTGGCCGGCGAGCTGGCCTGGAACGAGACGGAGCCCGGCCGCAACGCGTCGCCGGCGCCGCAAGCGGCCCACGAGAGGCTGCTGCAGATCTGGACTCTGCCGCAAGGCGTCATCAAGGCGGCGCGTCTCGCCGGCGCGAAGGCAACGCTCACGACCGAAGGCGGGAAACCGGTGATTACCTTCCCCCTGCCGGCTCCGCTGCAGGGCGGCACGATGAAGGCAACGCTGGATCCGGAGAACTTCCTGTTTCACACGATGCCGACCGGCGTGCGGCGCGACTTCAGCCATCGCATCGAGCGGGTCGAGACGCGGCTCAACAACGTCGTCACCGTCACCACCTACTCGGATTATGGCGATTGGAACGCCAAAGACTACAAGAGCGACGCCTTGCTGCCGCGTCGCATCGTCCAGCAGCGGAACGGCGCCACGGTAATGGATCTCACGCTCACCATGAGCCAGACGTACAATCCCTACGTCGTCATGCCCGTACCGGAGAACGTCCGGGCGGCGGCGGCGAAGTAGTGGTCGATATTCCAGGAGGTCGGTGATGCGTCACGGATGTGCCGGTGTGTTGTTGCTTGCCGCGTTCCTGTGGTCGGCGGCTGAGGCGCCAGCGGCGCATCATGCCGTGCAGGCGGCGTTCGACCAGAACGATCACCTCACGCTCACCGGCGTGCTGACGAAAGTGCTCTGGATCAATCCGCACGTGCGCTGGTTCCTGGACGTCAAGGACGACAGCGGCAAGGTGACGACGTGGACCGTGTCCGGGGCCGGCCCCAACGGGTTCCGCGACATCGGCATCAGCGGGCGCGACGTGTTCAAGACCGGCGAGACCTACACCGCTATCGTCGCCAAGGCCATCGATGGTTCGGCCAACGGATACATTCTGACCTTCGTCCTGCCGGACGGCCGGAAGATCGACCTCTGGCACCAGTACAAGTCCGAAACCGGCAACGCCGACACCGGCGCGAAGTGACGCGCGCGATGTGACGCGCTCTTCAGGAGATTCGATATGACGCGTGGTCCATTCCGCTTCATCGCGGCCACCGTGGGTGTTGTCGCCGGTGTATCGCTGCTCGCCGTGACGCTGCTTGTGTCCAGCGACGTCGGGGCGCAGACCAGGCCCGGCGCGGGCGGTGCGTCCGCGCCGGTCGCCACGCCGCGCACACCGGAGGGGAAACCGGATCTGAACGGCCGGTGGGGTGGCGGCGGCGGCGGGGGCGCCGCGGCCGGCGGCGTCCAGGCGATCGAGCCGGACGGCCAGGTGCACCAGTTCGAGCACTACAACGACTATTCCGCCGCCCTGGCGGCGGGCAAGGTGAGCGCCAACGCCAAGATCATCGGACGGCAGCCGAACTACCGGCACGGCAACAACCTGTACTCCGAGCGTGACGCCGGGTTCACGCAGCGGGCCTTCGGCAACCCTCCGTTGTACAAGCCGGAGTTCTGGGCGCGGGTCAACTATCTCGACGAGAACGGCAACAAGGAAGACACGACGTTCTCCTGCTTCCCTCCCGGCGTCCCGCGGCTCGGCCCGCCGATGCGGATCGTGCAGACGGCGAAGGATGTCGTCCTGCTCTACCAGAACAGAAACATGTGGCGCGTGATCCCGACCGACGGACGCCCGCACGATCCCGTGAATTCACAGGACCAGACGTTCACCGGCGACGCCGTCGGGAAATGGGAAGGTGACACGCTGGTCATCGACGTCATCGGCTTCAACGACGTCAGCTGGCTCGGCTGGCCGGGCTGGTTTCACACCAACAACATGCGGGTCGTCGAGCGGCTGCGGCGTGAGGGCAACACCTTGCACTACCAGGCGACGGTCCACGATCCCGAGGTGCTGATGGAACCGTGGGAGATGGATCCGCGCGCGCTACCCCTGAACACGGGCGACGCTCCCTACATCGAGGACCCGCCCTGTCTTGACTTCGACCTGTCCCACATGCTGACGAGGGAGCGCGGCTAGGCGCCGGGATCTTCGGTCTGCGGTCTGCGGTCTGCGGTCTACGGTGGCAACGAGCGTGTGAACCGAAGACCGGGGACCGAAGACCGCAGACCGGAGACCAATCACACGTTCACATGATGAGACCCCCTGTCGTCATTCTGATCCTGGGCTTCGTGTGGCTCGGCGCCGTGGCCATCGAGGCACAGCCGCAGCAGGCGCCGGCTGCCGACACCCCTGTGCGCATGGCGGAGCAGGTCTTCCAGAACATCCAGGTCCTCAAGGGGATTCCCGCCGATCAGTTCCTCGACACGATGGGGATGTTCTCCTCGGCGCTGCTCTTCGACTGCGTGAGCTGTCACGCGCAGGAGATCATCTCGGATCCGAAGGCGTTCTCCATCGCGACCCCGCGCATCAACCGGGCGCGCCAGATGGTCGTGATGATGAACACGATCAACAAGCAGTACTTCGCGGGGCAGCCGCGCGTCACCTGCTTCACCTGCCATGCCGGCGGCAACAGGCCGAAGACCGAGCCCAATCTCGATCTGCAGTACGGGGAGCCGGTTGACGATCCGTACGCGATGAACTTCTTTCCCAGCCTCTACGCACCCTCGCCCGACGACGTGTTCGCCAAGTACCTGAAGTTCCTGGGCGGGCCCGAGCCGCTGGCAAAGCTCACGAGCTTCGTGGCCACGGGAACCTACGCGGGGTACGAGACCGAGCTCATGGAGGTCCCCGCGGAGGTCTATGCGAGGGCGCCCAACCAGATGACGACCATCGCACGCGGAACGGCTGGCGTCAGCGTCAAGGCGTACGACGGCCGCACCGGGTGGAGACTGCAGCCGGACACGCCGCTGCCGCTGCTGCCTCTGAGCGGCGGCAACCTGACGGGTGCCGCGATCGAAGCGATGGTGTGGTTCCCGGCCGGCATCCAGCGGGCGTTCAGCCAGTGGCAGATTGGCGTCAGCGCGATCGGCGGCCGCGACGTCGTCGTGGCGCACGGGACGAACCCGGGACAACCGCCCGTCCGGCTGTACTTCGACGAGGCAGGCCGGCTGGTGCGGCTGGTGCACTGGACCACAACCGCCGTCGGTTCCGTGCCGACCAAGATCGACTATTCGGACTTCCGCGCCGTTGCGGGAGTGCAGATGCCATTTCAGTGGACGAGGACCTGGACCAACAACCAGGTCACGATGCAGATGAAGGACATCCGGCCGAACGTGCCGATTGACGCGGCGCGATTCGGCAGGCCCGACCCGACCGGAAAGTAACCCGTTGTGTTGGTGTAGAGGCCGACCTTCAGGTCGGCCTCTACGAACCCACGTCCGCCACCCTTCCGCCTGAAGGCGGAAGCCACACGATTGAAAATCTCAATCCTTGCCGTGACTTCCGGCTTCAGCCGGAAGAATGGTTCGTCGGCGCGGGGGACCTCCACATCCGCCACTCCTCCGCCTGAAGGCGGAAGCCACGCGATTGCAATCTCTATCCTTGCCGTGGCTTCCGGCTTCAGCCGGAAGAATGGTTTCGTCGGCGCGGGGGACCTCCACATCCGCCACTCCTCCGCCTGAAGGCGGAAGCCACACGATTGCAATCTCTATCCTTGCCGTGGCTTCCGGCTTCAGCCGGAAGAATGGTTTCGTCGGCGCGGGGGACCTCCACATCCGCCACTCCTCCGCCTGAAGCCGGAAGCCACACGATTGAAAATCTCAATCCTTGCCGTGGCTTCCGGCTTCAGCCGGAAGAACGTGTTGATACCGCTTCGCCGTGGCCCCCGGCTCGGAGGCCACAATCCAGATCGTCAGAACATGAAACGCACGGCCAGCTCCGCCTGCTGCCGCGGCTGCACCGTGAGAATGCGGCCGAACGCATCGGACAACGCGTTCTCCTGCCAGCCGGCCTCGATCGCACCGAGGTTGTCCCGGCCAAACAGGTTGAACACCTGGGCGATGAACTCGAGTCGCCGATCCCCGAACGCAATCGCCTTGCTGGCGCGGACGTCGAAGCGGTTGTAGTCGTTCGTGTCGAGGTTCTCCTCCGGGATCGAAGCACGCCCGTTCAGCGTCCGCCACGCGTTGACCGCGGCGAGCATGGTGGCGGTGTCGCGGTTGCCGATGTTGCGGGTGGTGCCCGGGACATAGTCGGTGTTGGCGGCGCCGTCGTTGTTCAGGTCGCGTCCCGCGCGGGCGCTGAACGGCATCGAGGAACGCAGGGTCCACACCGCTCCGACGTTGATGTCGAAAGGAAACAGGAAGGAGCCGCTCGCCACGAAGCTGTGGCGGCGATCGCCGCTCCCGGGGCCCCAGTCGAGCGCCTGGTTGTAGTAGTCGGTCACCGCCGGCTGTGTTCCCGCGCCGAAGTTCTGCTGCTTGGCGAGCGTGTAGGACAGCAGATACTGATGCCGGCTGGCGAACCGCTTCTCGAGCCGCACGAACATCGCCCGGTACTCGTGTTCGCCTCCCGACTGCAGGTTGAGGATGCGCCCCCACGTTGGCAGCGGCCGCGCCCCGGCCGGCGTGACCGGCGTGTTGATGTTGGCAAGCTGGGTCATCGTGTCGACGTTGGTATGCAGGGCGTCCACATGAACCGCCAGGTTCGCTCTCAGCTCCTGCGAGTAGCCGAGCGTCAAGGACCGCGCCCGCGCGTTCTCGATCTCGTCGTCCGTGATATTCACGTTCGGCGGAGCCGTCGAGGCAAACGACTCAGGCGATCGGCCGCCGTACGGATCGGGATACGTAGGATTGCGGATGACGATGCTGGTCTGGCGTAAGGCTGTCAGCTCGGGCCGCAGACCTCCCTGCATGACGTACTGGTAATACGTGCCGTACGCCGCCCGCACCACCGATCGCCCATCGTCATTGACATCCCACGCCACGCCGAGCCGCGGGCCGAAGTTGTTGTGGTCGCCGCGCACGCTCGGGTCGATGAGCTCACGCAGGCGCGGTACCGGTGTCAGGTCGAGGTGATTGTTGAACGACTTGTATTGATTGTCGTAGCGCACTCCGAGGCTCAGGGTCACGTTCGATCGCACGCGCCACTCGTCCTGCACGTAGCCCTGAATCCAGTGGTTCTGCAGGTTGCGGAGCAGGGGCGGGAACGACGCGGTGAACTGAATCGGGTTGCGCAGGTTCGCCATCGTCGCCGCCGTTCCGTCGAAGGGCTGGTCCGTGTCGAACAGCCACGTGCCGATATTGTTGGACTGTTCTTCGGGTGAGAAGAGGCGCACGTAACCGCCGCCGACCTTCAACGAGTGGTTGCCCATCGCCACCGAGAAGTCATCGCGAACTTCCCAGCGGCTCGTCCAGTTCATGCTCCAGCCGTTGGAGCCCCAGTTCAGGCTCGGGAACTGATAGATCTGCGTGTAGCCCTCGAATCGCTCCGGCGGAAACTCCCCCTTCTGGCTCGGGGGCCAGAGCGGCAGCGTGGGAGGACCCGTGCGGTTGTCCAGATGCGAGGGGGGGATCTGCGCCCGGACCTCGTTCAGCATCCTCGAGCTGATCACCCACGTGTGGCCGACGAGGTTCGAGTCGCGCGGGGAGCGCAGATCGGCGCCGTAGAAAGCCGCGTTGAAGCCGCCGCAGGTCTCGCACAGAATTTGCTCCATGTCCGTGACATACCGGACGAACACGTTCTGCTGCGGGTTGATCTGCAGATCGCCGCGCACGAACCACGAGCGGCGCCGGTACTCGCGCGGGAAGCTGCCTTCCAGCGTCGAGTAGAACTGCGGTTGCCCGGTATTGACGGTTGCCGTGGCCTCCTCGGTCGAACGCTCGAACGCGGCGAAGAAGTGCAGGCGATCGCGGACGATGGGACCGCCAAATGCTCCGCCGTACGAATGGCGCCGGAAATCGGGCTTCGGCTCGCCGAACTGCTCGTGGCGTTCGCTTTCGAACTTGTCCAGCGCGTTGAGGCTCTTGTCGCGGAAGAACTCGAACACCTCGCCGCTGAATCGGTTCGTGCCGCTCTTGGTCGCCGTCAGCACCACGCCACCGACGGCGCCGTACTCGGCCGACGACTGACTGAGGTTGACCCTGAATTCCCGAATCGCCGACTGCGGCACCTCCAGGTGCTGCTGGCCGGAGTTGTTCGACATGTTCATGCCGCCGTCCACGTGATAGAGGTTCATCGTGTTGGCGGAGCCGCCGGCGCCGATGTTCGCCTGCGAGCGGCGGGCAGAGGTCATGTCCATGCTCGTTCCCGGCAGGAGGAGCGCGAGCGAGATCGGCTGGCGATCGGCGATCGGCAGAGACTCGATCTGCTGCTGCGTCACCACGGAGGCCACCTCGGTTCGTGTCGTCTCGACCACCGGCGCTTCGCCCGTGACGGTCACGGTCTCCTGTACGGTCTGCAACCCCAGAGTGACGTCGCGCTGCAGCTCGAGGCCGATGGTGATCGTGATGTCGGTGATGGCCGTGGTGGTGAATCCCGGCAGTTCGGCGCCCAGCTCATAACGCCCCGGCGGCAGTCCGGGCAGACGATATGTGCCGTTCCCTTCGCTGACGGCGGTGCGCAGGGCACCGCTGTCCACGTTGCGCAGTGTCAGGCTGACGCCCGGAAGCGCGCCACCCTGCGCATCCCTGATCGTGCCGGTCATCACGCCGCCGGCCCCTTGTGCCGCCGCTGCCGCTGTCAGTCCCAGAAGGCACGCCAGGACCAGCGCCACCAGATCACGCACCCGACCCGTTCGCCACGTCAGCATGAAATCCTCCTTCTCCGGTTACGGCCGCACCCGACTCACACTGAAGACCTCCTCTGCGACGAAGCCGTCCATCCGCACAGGTCACCCGGCTGACACACGTCGCCGGGGACCTGGAGGTCCTGCGCGACCTGCGGCACAGCGGCACGATCATCTGGTGGGCGTGGACACCGGGTCATCGAACCGGTTCCCGGATCAGACCGTTCTCCGCGCGCCGCATCGCAAAACCTCCTCGCGATTTCGACTGCCGAACGGGATAAAGACGATTCCGACGAAGGGATGAGAACTGACGGGGATCAGCGCCGACGTACAGGCCGCCGAGCGAAGGCGAGCGAACTGGGCGGGACAGTAGAGCAGAAGAGCGACCGTGTCAAGGACTGCCGGTCTTCGTCTGCGATCTACGGTCTGCGGTCACCGTAGACCGTGGACCGCAGACCGCAGACCGAAAACGAGTCCCTATTGCCAGGCCGAGTAGACCGGCTTGCCGATCAGGAACGCCGGGTTCGCGCCCGGCCGCGGCCGGAACTTCTGGAAGCGGCCGGCATCGACTTCAGCCACGTAGAAGTTGCCTTCCTGATCCGTGCTCATGCCGTGGACACCCCACAGCGTGCCGGGGAAATCGGCGACGGTTCCCCACGCGTAGAGCAAGCGGCCGTCGAGGTCGTACTTCAGCATCTTGTGCGTGTTGCGATCGAAGGTCGCCAGCGTCCGGTCGGCGCCGATCTGCACGAAGTGGAGGCTCGACGGGCTGACGGCGATTTTCCACTCGGACAGATATTTGCCGTTCTCGTCGAAGATCTGGATGCGGTGGTTGTCGCGGTCGTTGACGAACACGCGCCGGGTCTCGAGGTCGATGGCGACGCCGTGCACGTTGTTCATGTAACCCGGTCGCGTTTCCTTCCCCGAATCACCGGGCATGCCGAAGTCGAGCAGGAACTTTCCCTGCGCGTCGAACTTGGCGACGCGCGTCCCGTTGTAGCCGTCGGCGACGTAGAAGCTCCCGTCGGGCAGCCACGCCATGAACGTGGGGCGGTTGAAGTGCGTGCCATCGGCGCCGGCGACGTTCGGGGTGCCAATGGTCTGGACGAGCTGCTTGCCGTCGTTGGTGAACTTGTAGATCGCGTGCGTATGGTCATCGACGATCCACACGTGCTTCTCCGCGTCATACGGGCTGACGTAGACGGCGTGCGGGCGCTTGAACATCTTGTCCCACTGCGTCCACTCTTCGATGATCTTGCCCTGGGCGTCGACCACGACGACCGTGTGCTCCCAGCGGGAGTCCACGCCGAGCTCGCGATACGGCGGCGACGCACCTCTCCAGATTTCCATCCCCTTCGCGGGGTCCTGGCCCGACCCGCCACCGCCCGGAGGGGCCGCGGTGTTCGCGTTGCGCCACGGCACTCCACCGACGGGGAACTGCACGTTGGGACCGACGTCCGGGTATCGCTTCCCCTGCGGACGCGGGATGTTTGGCAGCTCGCCGCCTCCGAGGAGGTACACCCGATTCGGGCTCTCGGCGTAGATGCCGCGCGCCCCTCCATACGTCCACTTCTCATGTCCGGGCAGCGTACTGAGATCCTGCGGCCACCCGGGGACGACCTGGTACGGCCCGGAGATATCCTGTGCGCCGATCGCATCGGGCACGGCGGAGAACGCCGTGCTCTCGGTCGATCCCGCGCTCTCAGCGTTGGCCGGCATCAACCGGCCGCCCAAGGGAATGCCGGCGGCCATGCCCACGGCCAGCACCAACACGATCATGACTGCTCTATTCATGCGACTCCTCCGCGCCGCGGACTATACAAGGCCTGAGGAGGAAGATCCAAGCCTCTCCTGCGCTGGACAGGCCGGACCCGATCAATTAGCCTGTCGCGGCCGCTCGGAACGCAGGTCCCCCGCCGGTCCGGCGCGGGCATCGTCCAGGGTTGAGGAGGGCATGGTGAGAAGACTGCTCGTCGCGTTGCCTGGCGTCGCCATCCTGACCGCTTCACTCCTCGGGCAGGAGCCCGCGCGCTTCCAGCCGAAGCTGGCGGGAGAATTCACCCCGCGGGTATCCGAGGAAATGGCAAAAGGCCCCGTTCCGCGCCTGCCCGACGGCAAGCCGGATCTGTCGGGCCCCTGGGTCGGCGGCGGCTCCAACGATGACATCGAGCATGAAGGCGGGCTGAAGCCGGGGGAGCTGCCGCTGCTGCCGGCGGCGAAAGCGCTGCGGGATTCCCGGAACGAAAAGGATGAGCCGTATCTCTGGTGCACGCCGATGAGCGTGCCGCGCAAGAACCCGTTCCCGTGGCGGTTCGTGCACTCGTACACGGCGAAGGGTCCGGGCCACATCTTCGTCATCCACGAAAACGGCGACGGCGGAGCGAACCGTCAGATCTTCATGGACGGGCGGAAGCATCCGAGCGCGGACACGCTGCTGCCATCCTGGTGGGGTCACTCGATCGGGTGGTGGGAAGGCGACACGCTCGTCATCGACACGGTCGGCTACAACGACAAGTTCTGGATCGACGGCCGCGGCACCCCGCACACGGAGCAACTGCACACGATCGAACGCTGGACGCGCGTCAACTACGGCACCCTCGAGCTCCAGCTCACGCTCGACGATCCGGGCACGTTCTCGCGTCCGGTGCACCTGAAGTTCACCGCGACGGCAGTGCCGCCGGGCCACGAGTTGATGGAATACGTCTGCGTCGAGAACAACCAATACGGCATCGCGGATGCCATCACCAATCCGCTTGGCAAGTAACCCTGTGGAGGTGTTGCGGTGAAACCGACGGCGGAGATCATCGCGGCCGGTCTCGCCATCGTCGTTGGAGCGATGCCCGCCTTCGCACATCACTCCTTCGCGGTGGAGTACGACGCGAACAAACCGATCGAGGGTAGCGGCGTCATCACGAAGGTCGAGTGGACGAACCCGCACATGCGCGTCTACGTGGAGGTGGCCGACGCGAACGGTGTCGCGACCACGTGGAACCTGGAATTGGGGAGCCCGAACAGCGTGCTGCGACGAGGGTGGACGAAGAACGACATCAAGGTGGGCGACAAGATCAGCTTCAAGGGGTTTGCCGGCCGCACCGTGGTGAGCCGGAGCGTGGCCGACGCCATCACCCTGGCGGACGGGCGCTCGTTTACCGGCGCGTCGGGCGCGCCCGACGCGCCCGCGAAGTAAGGTCAGGCCGCTACGCGCCCAGTTGCCCGGCCAAATCGAGAAAATCCTTCGCTGACACATCCACCGACGCATCCGGCGCCAGGTCGGGCGTCCGGCTCGGTCCATATTCGAGCGGCCTGACGACGAACGCCGTCCGGAGCCCGACGCCTTTGGCGGCACGGAGATCGCCAAGATGCGCCGCCACCATCATGACCTCGGCGGGCTGGAGGCCGAGAAAATCGGCGGCGGACTGGTAGACCTCGCGATCGGGCTTGTAGTGACGGACGAGCTCGGCTCCCAGGATGCAGTCCCACGGCAGCCCGGAATGTCTGGCCAGATCGGTCATCAGCGCGATGTTGCCGTTCGAGAGCGGCGCGATGATGAACTTCTTTTTCAACCGCGTGAGCCCGCCCACCACGTCCTGCCACGGCTGGAGGCGATGCCACGCACGATTGAGCGCGTCGGTCTCGGCCTCCGACAGCCCGGCGATTCCGAAGTCCTTCAGGATCGTATCGAGCACCATCCGGTGAAGGTCGTCGAGCTTCGTCCACGGCAGCTCGCCGTTCCGGACGCGGTTCATGCTCGGCGCGTAGCCGGCGCGCCACGCGTCGGCGAATCGTGCGCCGTCGATGCTCAGACCCTTCCGCTTCGCCAGCGCCTCGGCTTCGCGCGCGACCGAGGTGCGCCAGTCGACCACCGTCCCGAACACGTCGAAGACGAGCGCCTTCACCGAGCCGATCCCCTGGGCCGGCCTCTCGTTCTGCGAGCGTTCGAACGCCTGCGCGTCACCCCCGGAAGCCATTTCAGGTACTGATGATCCCCGCAGCACCCGCCTCCAGAAACTCGCGGCGCGACACCGCCGCCAACCGACGGGTCATGGTCCCTCCTACTTTGCGCGCCCGGCAGGTCCCTCGGCCACCATCGGCACGCGATACAACGTTTCGAGCGCTGTCATGTACAGCGTCTTGCGCCCGGGACCGGCGAAGGCGACATTGCGCGCCGGCATCGGGACGCGAATGATGCCCAGGTGCCGGCCGCCTGAATCGATCACCTGAATGCCCGCGGCGGTCGCCACGTACAACGCGGCCCATGGAATCGAGCGCCATCCCATCCGCGCGGCTTCGCAGTCCCAGCGAACCCTTTTCCGGTTCGAGCAGTTTGACGAACTGGCGCTTGTTGGCGACGCGGCCGTCGGGCTGACATCGAACGCATAGACGTACTCGCCCTCCGTGTCATCCACATACAGCGTTTTCTCATCGAGGCTGAGCGTGATGCCATTCGGCCGTCGAATCTCGGCGTCGAGCAGCAGGACCTCTCCGTTCGGCCGCAGGTAATGGACGTTGCCCGGCTCCTTGGGCGCGAGGTTCGGCCCCGGCCGTGGCGCCGGATCGGTGAAGTAGATGCCGCCCTTGCTGTCGGCGATGAGATCGTTTGGTCCGCGCAATGGCTTGCCGGCCGATTGCGCGGCGAGCTGCGTGGCGCGGCCGTCCGGCGTCAGGGCAGCAATCTGCGGCACCGTTGATTCGGCGGCGAAGACGCGGCCGTCCTTCGCGACGAACAGCCCGTTGGCCCGCTTCGTGTTCTCCCGCCACACGGAAATCGCCCCGTCTGCGGCGAGCTTGTAGATTCGGTTTTCCTCGAGAGCGGTGAAATACAGCCCCCCGTCCGGAGTCGGCACAGGTCCTTCGAGGCCCTTGAACCCTCCGCGAACCAACTCCACACGCGCACCCTCGGCGATGACGCCCGGGATGGCGGATTGTGGCGGCCGTGGACTCTGGGTCTCACCGGCGGCAGAGAACAGTGTAAGCAGCACCAGACATATGAATGTTCGAGTCATGGCCCGACGTCTCCTCAATCTGCCGCCCTCACGCGTCCGCCGCGTCGCACGGCAGGCGACATCATCGCACAACGACATCGGCGTCGGCTCCGATCGGTCATCGATCGTAGGAGCCGGCTTCAGAACCCATTCGATCGTAGGGGCCGGCTTCAGCCGGCCCGATGGCGTTTCAAAATCCCAGCCGCATCCCGAATTGCAACTGTCGCGGGAAGCCGCCGCCCGACAGCGAGGTTGGGATCAGGAAGTTTCCCGACCGCATGTCGCCGGTCGGATTGGCGAAGTTGGCCTCGTTGGTCGACGTTGAATGATCTCGAGGAAGAAGTCGAGCGTCTTCCCCTGGCCGGGCCGCACGCGATAGCCGGCCCGCAGATCGAGCTGCTCGAACCCCGGGCCGTAGGCGCCGTTGCGGCCGCCGCTGTTTTCCACCGTGATGGCGTTCTGGCCCTCACCGCTGTAGGTCCCCGCAGCCACCGGATCCAGGCCGATGCCGTTGCGGTTCGCGTCGACGTTGGTGTCATGGATCGTAAAGGGCTGCCCGCTCATGAACCGCGCGATGGCGCTGAGCGTGAGGCCCGGGATCCACGGCGCCTCGAAGCGGCCGCTGAGCGTGAGCGTGTGCCGGCGGTCCAGGTTGGTCGGCCCTTCGTTCTGATCCAGGTTGCGCTCATCCAGCACCTGGAATTCGTTGGCCGGCGTTCGGCGGGCTGAGCTGGTGTTGCCCCGGCCGTAGCCGAGCGCGTAGCGACACGCGCGCGCCCCAGTAGTCGGAGAAGCGCTTCTCGATCTGCACGGTTGAGGCCGTCGTACGTCCGTCTCGCCGATGTACTCGACGATGAGCACGTCGCCGCAGAACGGCGACAGGCCCAGCTGCTCCGCCGATGCCCGAAGTCGGTGCGCACGAGCGGCGTGGTGCGGCCGGTGTTCGCCTTGATGCCGGGGTTCAAGTTGTAGCGCAGCGGCAGGTTGCGGTTCGACATGTGGACGTAGTCGGCGGCGAGCGACAACTGCCGCGCCGAGCTGCCGCTCGTAGCCGATCGAGGCCTGATGCTGCACCGGAAGAATCCGCTCGGGCGTGTCGAGCCACACCGTCGCCGGTGTTGCGTGCCAGCGTCCCCGGCGGCACGAGCTGGTTGACGAGCGTCGCGGTTCAACACGGGACCGTTCGACCAGGAGCGGGTCGGTCGGGAACCGGCCGGCGGCTCGGGCCCGGATCGACCTGCGCTGATCGGGAACTCCGCGATGAAGGAGCTGGAGAACGACGCGGTTCAGCAGGTAGTTCTCGAAGCGGTCGATCTACTGCTTTTCGTAGAACATGCCGATAGCCGCCGCGAATCACGGCCGCTCGGTCGGCCATGCTGTACGCGAACCCGACGCGGGGCTGGATGTTGTTCTTGTCCACCGGATACTCGTTCGGCGTCGTCGAAGAACGGATTCCAGTAGTTCCGTGATCGGCGACACGTGGAGGTCGTAGCGGAGGCCCGAGGCTCAGCGTGAAGTTCCGGTTCAGCTGCCACTTGTCCTGCATGAAGAACGCCGAGCGAATGCGTCTTGCGCAGCAGCTTGCACCATCTCCGGCACGCGCACGTTCAACCGCTCCGGGATAGGTCGCCGGATCCGCCGCGTTGAACGCCCGGTCCGACGGGAAGATGAAGCGGCCGTTCGTCACGCGCTGGTCTTCACGGTAGTGTTCGCCGAGCTGATACTGCGCCCCGAACTTCAGGTCGTGGCCGCCTCCGGCGCCCGGCATGAACCAGCTGAACGTCTCGTCGAGGCTGTAGGCCTTCATGATCGCGGAAGTCGGCATAGTTGTCGTCGGCCTGGTCGATGAAGTTCACGTACTGCAGCGTCGGCGGCGCCTGCGTCCAGTCGCCGGTCTCCTGATAGAGCGGCTGACCGCGCTTCGGTTTCTCGTAGACGTGCCGACACGCGCAGCGTATTGAATTTCGTTGGCGCGACGACCCAGCTGTAGTTGCCGACGAGCGACCAGTCGTTGTCCTTCTCGATGCTCATCGTGTCGATCGTGCCGGGCAGGTTGCGTGCTGCCGCCACCGGCGAGCACCTGATTGATGCTCGGCTGATGATCGCATGAGATAGCGGACCGAATAGTTGTGGCTGGAATTCAGCTGGTGATCGACGCGGCCCATGTAGTTCCAGTGAGTTCGATCTCCTGCGGGGACAGTAAAGCTCCGATCCGGCCGCGTCGGGTAGACGCGGCTCCGGCCTTCCCTCCGGTCCTGGCTGCTCGAAGCTGAAGAAGAAGTGCATCTTGTCGCGGACGATCGGCCCGCCGATGGTGCCGCCCCACTGCTGCTTCTTGCGTGTCGCGGCTTCTCCAGGTTCTGCTGCTCGACGAAGAAGTCCTTCCGCCGTCATCGATGTGTCCGTGAAGTACCCGATGGCGCTGCCGTGGAAGCGCGTTCGAGCCCTGCTTGGTGACGGCATTGACGACGCCGGCGACCGCGGCGCCGTACTCGGCGTCGAACTGGTTGGTGACGACCTGGAATTCCTGGATCGCTTCGAGCGGGGTACGTGCCTGCGCGCCCGAGCTGCCGCCGCGCAGGTCGTCGTTGTTGCTCCCGCCGTCCATCAGGAAGACGACGCCGCTCCCGTGCTGGCCGTTGATGGTGACGCTGTCGGAGTTGCCGTCGGCCGCCGGGTTGTACACGACGCCGGGCAGCAGCGCGACGAGGCCGGTAAAGTTCCGCGTCAGTGATGGCAGATCGGTGATTTCGGCCGACGAGACGTTGCCGCCCACCTGCGGCGAGGTGAGGTCCACCTGCGGCGCCTCGCTCGTCACCGTCACCGTTTCCGTCAGGGCGCCAACCTCGAGCGCGAGGTCGACGGTCAACGTCGCGCCGACCTCGAGCTGTACGTCGCGGGCGAGCTTCCTGAAGCCCTCGAGCGCGGCCGACACCTGATACGGTCCCGGAACGATGCCGGTAACAAAGAACTTACCGTCGACGCCGGTCACGGTTTCGCGGAAGATGCCGCTCTCCTGGTGTGTGACGGTGACGGCGGCGCCGGGAAGCACGGCGCCCTGCTGATCGACGATGCGGCCCCGGATCGAGGAGCCTCCCTGTTGCGCTTCTGCGGAGACGGCGAGGGTTACGAGCGAGGAACACGCCAGTAACAGGAAGTAGCGACGCATAGTGCCACCCTCCTACTCGATGTCGTTGTCAGGATGCGCTCACACGGCGGGCATGATACACCTCGGTCGGCTGCACAGTTTCCCGGGTTGAACATGAGGTGGAGCGCAAGGCAAGCGAGGCAGGTTGGAGAACCTCTATCGCTCGCAGGGCCCGGCTTCAGCCGCAATCGTAGGGCCGGCTTCAGCCGGCCCTGCGTGAGGCTCGATCGGTCGTGGGACCGGGGGATCACCGGGCCGGCTAAAGCCTAATGCCTTTCGGAAATTGCGTTAGTGGTGTCCTTGCCATCACACGAGCTCAAAGTGCATCGGTCCGGTGATCGAGTGGGTCTGCATCAACCGTGGCCAGGCTCGGATGTTCTGCCGCACCGCGCGGGCACAGCTCCGGGCCCGCCGCGGCGGGGTCACCCACTGGCGCGCCCGCTTGTATCCGCGCTTCATAATCGTGTCGAGTTGCTGATTCGTCAGCACGCCATGGCCCAGATCGGCCCACAGCCACATCGGTTTGACGGCCAGCTCCAGGATCTTCGCGAAGCTCACGCGCAGGACCGGATCTGTCCGCCGGCGGCGCGACGGCGCTCGTCCGCCAGGAGCGCACTCACCAGGACCAGCGCGGCGATCTCTTGCGCCGCGGTTTCGACGGTGTGACTGTGGAGCACGTCACTCTTGCGCACGGCCCGCTTCAGCTCCCGGAAATACAGCTCGTGCTCCCAGCGCTGCGCGTAGAGCTGCGCCAGTGCGAGCGCCCGCGCCGTTCGCGGATCGATCAGACTGGTCCACAACCGCAGCTCGTGCGCCCGGTAGCCGGCCGCCCCACGCGCACGCGAATCTCGCGGACCTCGAGCCACTCAGTATCCGGGTCGGGCTGTTGCGCGCGCGCAGTGCGATCTGGACTAGGCGCGAGCCGTCGCGCAGGCGGTGGACCACCCGGGGCTTGGTGGACCGGGAGGCGCGCAGCAGAAAGTGACTGCCCACCCGCGCACACGCGGCGCGCGCGTGGACCACAAAGGCCGCGACCCCGTACAACCGGTCGCCGAGCAACAACGCCCGCTTCGGCAGCTGCGCGAGCAGGCGCTGCGCCAGCGCCCATTCCGACTCGCCGTGGCGGCCGATGGCCGCGGCCAGCGGATTGTGCAGGCCGACTTCCAGCAGCACCGCGGTCCAGATCTTCGCGAACGCCGCGCGGCCACGGCGGGTCCGCGCCTTCGCGATCGCGGCGGTGATTTGCGGTGTATTGGTCAGGCTGAATTGGGTCCCCTCGAGGGCGACCACTCGCCAGCCCCGCCAGTACGCGGCGTGATCGCGACGCGTCGCGCGCGGCCGCAGCACGCGCCGTAGCAGATCCACGAAGATCTGCCACGGCAGGCGCGCCCGTCGGTCGGCCCACGAGCTGTCGGCCAACGAGGCGTCGAACAGACACGCGAAATGTTCGGCCAGCGTGCCAGGGCCCTGCATCACGTGGAAGGTCAGCGCGGCCAACACGTCGCCCAGCGGCACCCGCGGCTTGCGGCCGCGCCGCGGTGGGAGCGACTGTACGCTGCCCGGCCCGACGAGCCGCTGCCAGGTCGCGAGAAATCCCCGCGGCGCCGTACCCGCGCCACGGGAGGTCGGGGAATGTGTCGACATCCCCAGCGTAATTACCGAATTCGGCGACAGGACAAGAGGTTTGTTACCTTCGCGAATTTCCGATCGGCATTAGGCTAAAGCCGGCCCCTACGAGAAGAAGGGGTGGGGCTAATTGCCGCCGCGACCCGCGCCCTGGCCGCCGGCGCCACCGCCACCGCCCTGGCCGCCGGCGCCACCGCCCCGGCCGCCGCGGCCCGCACGCGCCGGAAGTGGAAGCTCTTTCAACCCGAAGAACTTGTTGTCGTAGATGGTCTGATACCGGATCCCGTTCCCATCCTTGTCGACGAATCCCAGGGCGCTCTGGAACAACGCCGGCTCCGGGTAGCCCTTCGGCACGGTGCCTTCCAGGATGTACAGCTTCATTTCGTGCATGCCGACATAAGCGGAGGTGCGCGACTGATCGGTGTTCGTCAGCTGAATCTCGTATCCCTCGACGAGATCCTGGTGGTTCCACATGAAGTGCGTGACCTTGGCGTCGCGCTGCATGAACTTGGACGCCGCAAAGACGAGCGCCCCACGCACGTCATGGCGCCAGTAGCCGGGGCCTGACAGGTCGCTCCCGATGCAGGGTTCCGCGCCAGCCGGGCACGCCTTGCGGCGCGCGATGCCCATCTGTTCGATGCCGCTGTAATCGACCACCGTCACCGTGTACTTCTCGCGTCCTTTCTCGACGGTGTACAGGCGGGCGGGCAGGTTGTAGTCGAACGCCGACTTGTAGGTGGTTTCCGTCACCTTTGGCTGACCCGGAAAGACGATCTTGAAGCCGTCCGGAATGTTCTGGTACTCGGTCCACTCCTGGGCTCCCGCCGGCGCCGCCATTGACACGAACGCGACGACAAGTGTGACCGCACGCACAAGGAAAATGAAAGCCGCGCCACGAACCGGATTCAGCCGCATGGTCGTTGTCTCCTAAGCCCTCATCGTCTGGACTTTGTTGCATTTGGGGGGGAACGACGATTTTACACCAGCAGCCGCGCAGACTGCGGGATGTGGCTCAGATTCGGCGCGATGCTGACGCTGCCGATCCCTGATGAGCCATCGTCCCGCCGTGGATCCCATATGCTTGTCTCCTCGTGTCAAAGGAGGCGTGTGTGCAGAAACTGATTCCGGTTGTTGCGCTGATGACCCTTGGGCTCGCCCTGACCGCGGGGGGTGGCACACCTGCGGCGGGCCAGGCCATTCAGGCAACGCCGCCCGCGCAACCTGACGGACCGCGTTTCATCGTCACCTACGTCGAGGTGACGCCGGCATCCGAGGCGGCGGCCGCCGGGTTCATGAAGGAGTACCGGGACGCCACTCGTCGCGACGACGGCAATCTGAAGGCCGAGGTACTCCAGCGAAACGCCCGGCCCGGCCATTTCGTGCTCGTCGAGGACTGGCGCGACGACGCCGCGTGGAAGCAGCATCGGCAGGCCGCCCACACCACGCAACTTCAGGACAAGCTGAAATCGATTCGCGTGAGCCCGTACGACGAGCGCTCGCACACCGGTCACGCGGTGGGTTCGGCAGCGTCCGTACCCGGAGGCAGCGTCATGGTCGTCACGCATGTCGATGTCATCCCGCCGGGCCAGGTGCAGCTTCGGGAGATGCTGAAGACGCTGGCCGATGCGAGTCGCAAGGAAGCGGGGAACGCGCGATTCGACGTCCTGCAGGGAGTGCGGCAGAACCACTTCAGCGTGCTCGAGGCCTGGAGGGATCAACGCGCATACGAGGCGCACACGACGGCGGCCCACACGAAGATGTTTCGCGAGCAGCTGCAGCCGCTGGCGGCGGACGGTGCGCCCTACGACGAGCGCCTGTACCGCCTGATGCCGTAGCCTCAGGAGATCTCGATCGATGATTGGCGAGTCGATCGTCGACTCACCAATCATCGAGACGCCTTGCTCTACGTCGTCGGCGTCTGCTGCGCGCGAACGGCGATCCTCAGGTTTTCGTAGGGCACCACGCGGCCGTGAACCGGCGCGATCCGCGCCGGGTTCAGCTTGAGTTGCTGCACGGCATCCAGCAGCTGCTGCCCGTAATCCGGCCCGCGAGTCGGGTCTCGGGGATCGTCCCCGGGCGGCGGATTGTAGCCGTCGCCGTACAGCAGGATTCTTTCCTTTGGCAGGTAGGCGATGAGCGTGGCCGTGTTGTGGCCGCTGTTGCTGAAGTGGTACAGCTCGACCGTCCGCGAGCCGTCGGTCAGGACCTTCTTGTCGCCGACCGTTTCGATCATCACCGGCTTGGGCGACTTCGAGAGGGCGTCTGGCTGAACCGTCCGCGGCCTCGCCCATGCCTCCTCGAGGAACGACTTGTTCCCTTCGTGCGTGATGACGGTGATGCCCTCGGCCACGTACTGGCGAAGGCCGCCGGCATGGTCGTAGTGGGCGTGGGTATTGACCACGTAACGAATCGGTTTGGCCGGCACCGTCTTGCGTATCGCCTCATTGACGGCGAGCGATCGGGCGTCGCTGGTCGGGCCTTCGAGCATCACGATGTGATCGGCAAATTCCACCGCGAGGCTGCGCGTGTTGGCGGCGTTGGCCGACCACAGGCCATCGCCAACCTTCTCAACCTCCACGCTCGCGCGGCGGCGGCGCCTGTGCCTGGGCCACGTTTCCCGGCACCTCGAGCGAGACCGCGGCATTCGGCTTGACGTCCTTGATGTTGACGTCCAGTGTCTCGAAGCCGTCCTGCTTCTCGACGATATGCGTCGGGAACTTGATTCCGCCGAAGTCGGCGTAGTCGGAATACGTGATCTCGACGGGCACGTCGCCGACCACGGCGTTCGTGGTCAGGTATTCGACCCGCTCGACCAGGTTCTGGTCGTTGAGGGTCGCCTTGACGTCGCGTCCCTCGATGTTGAGCGAGATGACGTTGCCGTTGGCGGTGGCGCCGCTGTTGAGCGCCGCCTTGATGACGCCGTGAGGCGTCAACCACACCTGACGGGCGCGGTCGCTGCCGGCGTCAGGGTTGGCGACCGGCTTGCCGCCGACCTCGGACCAGGCCTGCTTGCCGCTGACCAGCTGGACGGTCCGCTGGTCTGACGCGAACGGCTGCGCGCCGCCGCCGTGCGGCGGGTGCTCGCCCTGCGCGCGCAGCATCTCCAGCCGCATGGCCGGCGCCTGATAATCGACGGCCACGGCATAGGTCTTGGCGTCGAAGCGCGGCCAGCGCTCGCCGGGCGTGGCAGCCTGACCGTAGGCGAAGTGGGACCCGCTGCCTGAGTACTCGATCGTGTTCAGGTTCGCCGTGCCCATGGCTTCGGCGGCCGCCGCGACCCCGGTCGGCTGTTGCGTGCAGCCGGCGATCGCAACCACCAGAGCGATCCCGACAACCAACGTTGGAATGTTGCGCATGATCCGGCTCCTTGAAGACGGAAGGACGATTCGACACCCGGCCGACTGATCGCACACGAAGGGATCGGGCCCGACAGAACCAGCTGTGCTCGCAGGAACGCCTCGTCGCCCGCACGACGAGGACTGACGCATGCTCATCGGCGCGCCGCCGACGTCGTCGTGCCGCCTGCATCCGGAACGAGCATCCGGATCATGCCGTCCTGCCTCGACGTGATGAAGAGCTCCCCGTCGCGGCTGCGGCTGATGTGCAGATCGGCGCGAGGGAGCGTCGCTCCCATGGTGGCTTCGGCGAGATCCCGCAACGTGACGTAGGTGCGGGCGCCGGCGGCGTCACGCAGGTACAGCTGGATCTCCTCGACGTTGGCCACGGTCTGCGGGATCCCGTCATCGGCCTTTTTCATCGCGGCGAGGTCGGCGGCAAACAGACGGCCGCGTACGATGTCGCCAAACACGAACTTGCCTTTCAGCGCGGGAATGCGGCCGTAGTAGGCGAATCCGCCCGTCACCGCCTGCCCGTCGCTATGGTCGTACATCGCCACCGGATAGGTGAACTCGTCCTTCGTCCGCCCCTCCAGGACGTCGGCCGGCAGCGGAAACAGCTGGTTGAGCGCGCCGCCGGGCCTCGTGACGCCGTTCTCGAACAGCCCCTCGCGCTTCATCCATCCGTAGTTGTTGCCGTTGTGGACGATGTTGATTTCCTCGATGTGGTTCATCCCGATGTCCGAGGCGAACATCGTTCCGTCGGTGAGGTCCCACGACAGCCGGTGCGCGTTGCGGAAGCCGTACGCGTAGATCTCTCCCAGCGTCTTCGGATCGCCGTCGGCGGCGAACTTGTTGCTCGGCGGAATCGTGTAGTCGCCGAGCCCCTTCGTGCCACCGGACACGGACGGACTGCGCGGGTCGATGCGCAGGATGGCGCCGATCACGGTGTCGAGGCGTTGTGTCTGGCTGGGATTGCTCGCATGCGGCCCGCCGCCGTTGCTGAACCCGAGGTCGCTGCCGCTCGTGTAGAGCAGGCCGTAATCGGGGGTGCCGGGCTTGGCTGTCGGGTTGAACTCGACATTGCCCATCGGGTGCGTGAGGTTCATGACGATGTGGGCCACACGGAGCAGCTCACGCCGGGTGCCCTCGAAGGTGTTCGCCGCCGGGTTCGTGGCGCGCCATTCCGTGATGACGTTGTGGTAGGTCACGTCGGCGGGCGTGAATCCAGGCGGGATGAAGTTCGGCGTCGCCGGGTTGCCCTTCGCGTGTTCGCCGTGCACCGTGTAGATCAACCCGTTCCGCGCGAAGTCCGGGTGGAAGTCGAAACCGATGAACCCGCTCTCCAGCCTGTTGTAGACCGCGTGCGGGAAGGCGGCGGCGACGTTCGCGTAGACGGAGGGCTGGTTGTTGCGGTCGAGCAGGTAGAGCAGCCCGCGCGAGTCGTTGGTGAACCGGCGGCCGTCGGGCAGGTCGCGGACGAAACTGACGCGCGCCCAGCCGCGAGGCACGACGTCCTGATCGGCCGGACGCAGCCCGCGCGTGTCCGGCAGACGCACGACGTCCTTGATCTCGACGCTCAGGCCGCGCTTGACGACCGGCGCCGGAATCGGGTTGCCAATCTGCGCGTGAATGGCACCGGCGGCGCAGAACGCCACGAAGAACATGACGAGCGGCAGCGGTGTACGCATGAAGCCTCCAGGATGTGCGCTGATTATCCCTGAACCCGCAGAGCTGTCGAGCAAGTGCCTCATGGATTTCCTCCGGAGGACGCCTGTGGCGACGCAGGGATTCTGCCACAGGCGGCGCCCGGCGCCGGATCCAATTTCCGGTTGACTCGCCCGGGCTCCTGATTCGAGGATGAAACATGAGCCACGAGGTTGCGAGCGTCCCACACGTGACGCCGGAAAGCGGCCGTCCCCTGCACATACGCCCCACGGGCGCGGCGCTGGGAGCCGAGGTGCCGGACATCGACCTGCGCGCGCTCGACGCCGGCACGTTTGCGGCCATCCACCGCGCGTGGCTCGATCACCAGGTGCTGCTCTTCCGCGATCAGACGCTGACCGACGAGGACCTGGTGGCGTTCAGCCGCCGCTTCGGCGATCTCGACGAGGCCCCGGTGCAGGAAACCGGGCGGCGCTTCGTCGAGGGGCATCCGGAAATCTACGTCGTCTCGAACGTGGTGCAGGACGGTGTCGCGATCGGCAGCCTCGGGTCGGGCGAAGCGGTGTGGCACACCGACATGTCGTACCTTCCCGACCCGCCGAAGGCGAGCGTCCTGTATGCGCTCGAAGTGCCGGCAAGCGGCGGCGACACCAGTTTCTGCTCGATGTATGCCGCGTGGGATGAGCTGCCCGCCCCACTGCGACGCCGCGTCGAAGGGCTTCGCGTCAAGCACGACGGCACGTACAACAGCGGCGGCTACATCCGCCAGGGAGTCACGCCGACCGACGATCCGCGCACGTCGCCGGGCACCCTCCACCCGCTCGTGTACGTCCATCCGGAAAGCGGGCGGCAGGCTCTCTACCTGGGGCGCCGGCGCAACGCCTACATCGACGGGTCCTCTCTCGACGATTCGAATGCGCTGCTCGACGACATCTGGTCGCTGGCCACTCGCGAGTCGCTGACGTGGCGGCACCGGTGGCGCGCCGGCGATCTGGTGCTGTGGGACAACCGATGCACGATGCATCGGCGCGACGCCTTCGATCCGGCAGCCCGCCGCGTGATGCACCGCACGCAGATCAAGGCCCACCGCGGGACGATCGCGAACTGAGCCTGGCAGTGGTGCGCCAACGCGTCGGGCCGGCTGAAGCCGGCCCACGCGCGCGCCTTGGTCGCTTGAAGATCCCAATCGATCGTAGGGGCCGGCTTCAGCCGGCCCGATGTGCATCTCGATCGGACGTGAGGTCCGGCGCGCAACGCGCCACGGGCCGGCTGAGGCCGGGCCCCTGCTTGGGCCCTGTTCGCTCGGAGGACGAGAGCGATGCCGCGCAAGGCCGCCGGGACGAAGAGCGGGAAGAGTAGTACATTGGGCGTCCTCAGGAGGAGCCATGAAGCCGACTATCAGGATGTCCCTTGCCGTATTCAGCCTCGCCGCGCTGGCCGCCGGGAGTTTCGCGCTGGCGCAGATTCCCAAGACGCCCTCGCCGGCAGGCGCCAAGGTCTATTTCATCCAGCCAAGAGACGGCGCGACTGTGAAGAGCCCGGTGGAAGTCGTGATGGGCCTGTCCGGGATGGGCATCGCGCCGGCCGGCATCGATTCGCCCGACACCGGGCACCATCACGTGCTCATCGACGTGGACAAGCTCAATCCCGAGGTCGCGGTCCCGGCCGACGACAAGCATCGCCATTTCGGAAGGGGACAGACCGAGACGAGGCTCGAGCTCGCGCCCGGTAAGCACACGTTGCAGCTCGTGCTCGGCGACCGGAATCATGTGCCGCACAACCCGCCGGTGATGAGCCCCAAGATCACGATCACCGTCGCTCAGTGACGGAGCCAGTGACGGATACGGGAATGCGGGGAAGGCAGTCGCGGGCAGGACGGTCGCGGGCTTGACACGATGACAGGCAACGCGCGGCGCCAGCCGCGCGTTGCCTGTCACATCTGCAGGGTGACGCGTTCCTAGTTGGTGCGGGGCGCGCCGTCAACGAACTTCACGAAATCCGCCCACGGGTAGGTACGCCCGCCGTGGATCGGCGCGATCGTCTGTACGTCGAGGCCGAGCCGCCGTACGTTGGCGAGGAACGTCCGGTGCGACGCCGTCACGACCGTCGGCATGGGCGCGTTCGGCGCCGGCGGCGTGAACAGGTCCGCCTCGATCACCATCTTCTCCTGCGGCAGGTACCCGATCACCATGCCCTGCGCGTGCTGGAGCCCCGACACGTTGTGGATCTCCATCGTGCGCGTGCCATCGCTCAGCACATGCTTCTGGCCGACCGTCTCGAACGTGTAGCCCTCGGACACTTCTTCCGGCGGAAAGAGCGCCAGCCGATCGGGCTGCAGCGTCCACGGGCGAATCCAGAGCACCTCCGCGTAGTACGACAGGTTGTTCTGCTGCATGACGACGGTCACGTTCTCCGACGCGACGTACGCGCGAAGGCCGCCGAGATGATCCCAGTGGTGGTGGGAGCTGACCACGTACTTGATCGGCTTGTTCGGGATCAGCCGCTTGACCTCGCGGATCACGGCCAACGACCGCGCCTCGTTGAGCGGTGCGTCGAAGACGGTGATGAAGTCGCGGAATTCGACGGCGACGCTGGCATGCGTCCCGCCTCCCATGTAGAACACGCCGTTTCCGATCTTCTGCGCGTCCACCTTCACCGGCTGCACGGTCGCGGTGCGCGCCGCCTCGGGGATCGCCGGCGCCGCATCGGGCACGTTCACACGGAAGTTTGCGACCGTGAGGCCGAACGAGTTGTGTCCGCCGCTCACATTCACCCCCTGGCCTTCGAGGTCATCGTCGAGATCGTGATGCGCGTGGAAGTCGGTGGGAAACATCACGCCGTTGAAGTCCTTGTAGTCGCCGTAGACGAGCTCGTGGTACAGGTCGCCGACGACCGGATTCGGCAGCCATGTCTGCACGCGCTCGACCAGGTTCTTGCTGTTCATCGCACACTGTACGCGGTACTTCCCGAGCGCCAGGAATGAGACCGCGGTGATGCGTCCCTTGTTCTGCTCGGTGCGCTCGATCGCGATCGGGTTCGCACCCGGCAGGAGTGCGGCCTTGAGGCAGCCGTGCGGCGTCAGCCAGATCTCGAGCTGCCGCAATTCGGCGAGCGCCGGCTGCGGGACGACGTTGGTGCCGTCCACGTTCCAGGCGACGTTCTCGCGGACGTTCCAGTTCCGGCGCTGCTCGCCGATGATTGGTGTGGTGATGACGGGCGAGTTGCCGCCGCCGACCGGTCCGTACTGGGCGGGGCGCTCGGTGGTGAGCCCGTACTCTTCCCGGGAGGATTTGGCCTCGTAGTCAATCGTCCGCGTGTAGGTCGTGATTAACGGCGCCGGCCAGTCGTTCGCCGGGTTGTAGTTCTGGCCGACGGCGGCCACGTAGCCTTCGTTACCGGAGTACTGGACGCTGCGGAGGTTCTCCCCGCCCATCGCCTTGAGGGCGGCCTGCACGAGCATCCTGGCATCCGGCTCCTGCGCCACGCCCGGCCCGCCGAGCAGCGCCAGGAGCATCGCGACAAAGAGAATCGACAATCTGTTTCTCATATCTCCTCCTCGTCATGTCCGAGAACGTCGGCCAGATCCTCTGGCCACAATACTCACTCGCGGCCGCTCGCCATCGAGCCGGCGGTGCAACCGCCGATCAGACCGCGTGTGGCTTCCCGAGGAATGGCCTTCGACGCCAGGTGCCGTCATCTGAATCCCGAACACGACCCGGTCCCCGCCGTGACTCGCTCTGCACGTTACCCGGTGCACACCGCACCGTCGCCGGATCGGCCGCCTGTCGTCCTGTGGAAGCGCAGATGGTAACACGGCCGTGCCGGGGCGGCGCTGCAGCGGCGGACGCGCAGCAGCCGACTCTAGCCACGTAGGGGCCGGCTTCAGCCGGCCCTTGGCGGCTGCGCGCCAGCCCTCACGTCCGATCGAGAGGCACACCGCGCCGGGTAGAGCTGGCCCCTACGACCTCAGTCGAAGCGGCAGCGTGAACCTGTCCAGGCGAGCAGCGATGAGGCAAGCACACCGTATGACACGAGGTGACATCGAGCGTCGCGCGTTGGCGGAGGCTCGGTGAACGCGTTTCACGAACAACCCGCGCGCACCGCCTCTGGCCGGCGGGTTCCTGACGAAGAATTCAGCAAAATTTCAGTCAGGTTGTCCGCCGAATGACGGTATCCTCTGCGCGCTATGCGTATTCGATGCTTGCTCGGCCTGGCCATCGCGGCCCTCGCGACGGCTCACCTTTCCGCGCACGACTTCTGGCTCGCGGCGACGAACTGGACGCCGGCCGCTGGTGCACCCATCACGATTACCGCGGGCCTCGGGGAACGCTTTCCCACGCGCACCGACTTCAAGCCGCACCCCGAGTGGTTCGACGAGTGGCGGGTTGTCGGCGCCTCCGGCAACATACTCGTGTCGAATATGTTTCAACGGTCGGAGCTGACGCTGGCCACCGACGTGAGGCTTCTCTCGCCAGGCGCCTACATGGGCGTGATGGGCGTGAGAACGCTCCTGACCAATATGAAGGCGGACGAGTTCACCGGTTATCTCGAAGAGGAAGGACTCGACTGGGTCATCGCCGCGCGCAAGGCCGCCGGCGAAGCTGACAAGCCGGCCAGGGAGCTGTACGCCCGCTACGCGAAGATCGCGCTGAGGAACGGTGATGGCAGTGGCGCGCACCTGACGCAGGCCGCCGGCCTCAAGGCGGAACTGGTGCCGACGACCGATCCGACGTTACTGCGTCCAGGCGGATCGCTGACGGTGCAGTTCGTGGCCGACGGCAAGCCGGTTGCGGGGTCAGAGGTGACCGCGGTCACGGACGGGTCCTCCGTGAAGGGCCGCACCGACGGCGATGGTCGCGTGACGCTGAAGATCGATCGCGAGGGCGCGTGGCTCATCAGGGCCGTGCACATGGTGCGGCTGTCTTACACGGCACCCGTTCAGGCGGAGTGGGAGAGTTTCTGGGTCACGCTCTCGTTCCACACGGCTCGCCGCTGATCGCGGGACAGTACTAAGACGTTGGCCGCGTAGTTCCGGGCCGGCTGAAGCCGGCCCCTACGACGGTTCGATGACGTTGGCGTCGCGCCTCGCGGACCTCGTGGCTTCCGGCTTCAGCCGGAAGATCCACGCCTTACCGCACCCACGACAGTTCTTCCCTTCCACCCGCGTTCGCCGGCCGGCCGCCACGCGGTCAGCGTGCGCCAGTGCCGCTTCAGCCGCCGCAACGCCGGCACGATGGTCGTGACGCTCAGCACGGTCCCGCCGATGCTCAAGACGATCACGACGATGTCCCAGAGCGGACGCTGGAAGTACAGGAAGGGAAAATCGAGGCTGTGGAGCCCTTGGTACAGCCAGCGCCTGAGACGGCTCACCTTCCCCGAGCGCTGAACGATGCCGCCGCGCTCCGGATCGAGATACAGCCATGTCCCATTCGCATCGGCGTAGCGGATGCGAAGCACCGGCAGCGGGCGCGATCCACGGGCATCGTAATAGTAGCCGTCGTATTCCTCGAGCCAGGTCGCGTCCTCCACCGGCACATCCGGCATCGCCGCCCTGGCGACATCGGTCATCGCGTCCCTGCCAAACGTCGTGATGGTCCCGCGCCCGGGAGAGACCGCCGAGACGTAGCGGTGCTCCATGCGCGGACGGGGCGCACGCGGCAGCAGACCGTCGTGCATCCAGAGCACCGCCTCGTCTTCCGACGGCGCGCGATACGCGCGCCAGTGCGGCTCGCCACGAAACTGCAGCCAGCGGTGCGTGTAGGCGAGCAGCTTCCGCCAGTCGAAAATCCAGAATGACAAGAGCCGGTTCACGAGTGTCTGCTCCCTCGCGCCGGTGACGCGACACCGGCCTGTCAAAACCAGCCCGAAGATATACCGGCACCCCTGCCGCACAAGTCTGAAAAGTTACTGAATTCTTGGTCAGACTTCGCTTTCGACCGCAAAGTCGGCAAAGCGTGACGCAGGAGCGGCACGCTGTCGGACGCGTATGGCGGGATCGAAGGTCAGGAGGGCAGCAGGATCCGGTACGCCGCTGCCCTCTCGGGACGGCCCCAGGCATCGTAGAGCGCGACGAGGCGGCTGATGGTCGCCGTGGCTTCGCGACCCTGCGGTCCCGGCAGGGCCGCGAGGTCACGGCGTGCGTCGAGCAGCGCAGCCTCGGCTTCGTCGTAGCGGCCAAGCGCCGCGAGCGCGGCGCCGAGCAGACTCTTCGTTGCGCCGACGCTCCAGTCGTCTTCGGGGAACGTGCGCCGACGGGTCGGGACAAGGCCTGGCGCGCGGGCTCGAATCGGCAGCGCCTGCCGGAGCAGCGCTTCGGCCGCGCCGGCCTCCTTCCGTGCCAGGTGCACGGACGCGAGATTGATCCTGTAGATGGCGATCAGGGGATGCTCGCTGCCCAGGGCGGGAAGCGCAATGGTCAACGCCTCCTGAAGCACGGACGCGGCTTCGTCGTACCTCCCCTGTTCGTAGCAACGCTCTGGAAAGATTGTTGAGCGTCGCAGGCACGGTGGGATGCTGTTCGCCCAGCGTCTGCCGGCCCTTGACCAGGGCCTGGCGAAACAGTGCTTCCGCGCCCGGATAGTCGCCCCTGGCTGCAACGATCAGCCCCAGGTCGTTCAGCGGCGTGGACATGTTCGGATGATCCTCCCCGACCGCCTTCCTGTTCGTCTCGAGACATTGCCGAAGGAGCGATTCGGCGCCAGCCAGGTCGCCATTCAGGCGCAGCACCGACGCCAGATCGCTCAAGCTGACGGCCGTCTCCCTGTGTGCGTCGCCGAGCGCCTTGCGCCGTACCGCCAGCGCTTCGCGCTGCAGCGGCTCGGCGCGCCTGTTGAATCCCTGATCCTGGTACACGCGGCCGAGCTCCACCAGGGTCACCGCCACGTCCGCGTGCTCCGACCCCAGGAGCTTGCGACGCATGCTCAGCGCCTGTTCCAGGCTCCGTCCCGCCGCCGTGTAGTCGCCCCGATCCGTGAGCAGGACGCCAAGGTCGTGAAGACTCTGGGCCAGACGTTCGTGCTCGGGCCCGAAGACCGGACGTGCGATGGCCAGTGCCTGCTCGAGAAGCGGCTGCGCCTTGTCGAAGAGGCCCAGCCGTCGGTAGGTCCTTCCCATCACCGTCAGCATCTCGGCCTGGAGCTCGGGCTGTGCGCCCAGTTCCTTCTGCACGCGCGCCGCGCCCGCGTCGAGCAGCCCGCGAACCGTGGGCTCGCCTCGTGTCTCGCGCGGCTCATACGGATCGGAGCCAGTCAGCAGCCCTGTGAGCAGCTCGCTCACCTTGGCCGCCTTCTCCGCCTCCAGCCGCGCGCGGTCGCGCTCCGTCGCCAGCCGGGTCGTATAGAACGCGGTCAAGGCGCCCAGCAACAGGACGACGGCGGCGGTGGTCGCCACACCCCGTACGTGTCGCCGTACGAACGTGGCAGTACGGTATCGCAGCGTATCCGGCCGCGCGCTGATCGGCTCGTGATGGAGCGAGCGGCGGAGATCCTCCGCCAGCGCCGTGACCGACGCATAGCGCTCCGGTGCGGTCTTCTTCAGCGTCTTGGCGACGATGGTGTCGAGATCCCCCTGCAGCCGCCGGCGCAGCCGGCCGGGTGTGGTGCCGCAGCGGCCGGCATGGCGCGCGAGCGTCTCCGGGGTCTCGTCCTGGGAGACAACGGCGTCGGACAGCTTCCGTGGCTCCGTGTCAACGATGGCCCGCACCAGATCGGCCGGGGATCGGACGCCGGAGCCGGCCGGATGCTGGCCGCTGAGCAGCACATACAGCAGCACGCCGAGCGCGTAGACGTCGGTCGCCGTGGTGACCTGTGCGCCGGTCACCTGCTCGGGCGCCGCGTACTCGGGCGTCAGCGCGCCGCCGCCCTCTCGCGTCAGCGCGCTCGCCTCGGCCGGCAGCGCGGTGCCGGACTGGGCGTCGCCCTCGAGCAGCTTGGCAATACCGAAGTCGAGCAGCTTGACCTGACCGGCGACGCTGACGAGCACGTTGGCCGGCTTGAGGTCGCGGTGAACGATCAGGTTGGCATGCGCGTGCGCGACCGCCTCCAGCACATCGAGGAAGAGACGGAGACGGGCGTCGATGTCCAACCTGTTCTCGTCGCAATAGTCGTCGATGCGCTGGCCTTGCACGTGCTCGAGCACCAGGTACGGGTGACCGGTCTCCGAGACACCCGCATCGACGAGGTGTGCAATGTGCGGATGCGTGAGCCGCGCGAGGATGTGGCCCTCGCGCCGGAAGCGCTCTTCGCCGGCGCGGCCCATCAGCGCGACGTTGAGCAGCTTGATCGCCGCACGTCCTTCGAAGCGGCCATCGCAGCGCTCGGCGAGCCAGACGCTGCCCATGCCGCCCTGACCGATATGTGACACCAGCCGGTAGGCGCCGAACGTCTGTCCCGTCAGCGACGCGGTCCGCGGCGGCAGGGGAACCGCCCGTTCCAGAAAATGCGCCTGGTGCAGAGCGTCGTGCTCCGCCAGCAGCGTCAGCAGATCGGAGGCGAGGGCCGCGTCCTGCACCCGGACGGACGCCAGCCAGGCCTCGCGATCGTGCGCGGCGATATCGAGCGCGTGGTCCAGGTACGGAGCCACCGCGCGCCAGCGTTCAGGGCTGAGTGGCGGCATGAGGCCCTACGCGATCGGAGTCGCCTCGGCGATCGCGCGATGCAGATAGATGCGGCCCTTCTCCCAGTTGCGTTGCACCGTCCGCTCCGAGACGCCGCGCATCGCCGCGATCTCGGCGAAGGAGAAGCCGCAGAAAAATTTCAGATCGACGATCTGGGCGAGGTCCGCATCGACCTTGCCGAGCTCATCGAGCGCATCGCCTATGCACGCCAGCTCCTGCGCGTCGGCCACCATCTCCGCCTGATCGGTGCCGAGCGACGTCATGGCGAACAGCCCGCCGCGCTTCTGCGATCGGCGACGCCGTACGTCGTCGATGATCAGGCCACGCATCACTCGCGCGGCATAGGCCATGAACCGCGCGCGATCGGGAAACGACGCCCCATCCCTGCCCGAGATCGTGAGATAGGCTTCGTGCAACAGGGTCGTGACCCCGATGCCCTGAACAGGTCCCTGTCGCGCCAGCTCGCGGCGGGCCAGGCGATGGAGTTCCGCGTACAGCGTGTCGAACAGCGCATCGGCGGCAGCACGGTCGCCCCGATCCGCGGAAGCCATGAGCGCGTTGAGCGTTGATTCCATGAGGTCCCTCGAACATCAGCGATCGGCTCGCGGTGGAGGGTCGCCGCCCCCGGATAATAACGTCAACGGGGACGTTTGCGAACGGCCCCGCCAACCTCACGTCCGGAAGGCCCCATCCCGCGACCCGCCACGCGCGTCGATGCAGGGTGGCCTATGGACGCCGCCCGCGAATGCTATCTAGCAGTTCCTTGAAATAGGGTGTCGGCCCCAATCCAGATCGGGCGTTACCCTTCAGGAAGATCGGAAATGCAGGGCGAACTACGACACGGTTTTCATTCGACGGGGCCTTCCGGCCGGTGGCCGCCCCGCCGAAGGTCACCATTAAGTGGTCGGCACGCCACACGATCTGGGCGAGATCGTGCGCGCGACGAAAGAGGCGACCCGGGCGCGGTCAACGCGATGACAGCGCCCTTCGGCCTCACGCGCGAGAAGACGAGCTAGCGACGGGATGACCTTTTCGCCGTCGCGGTCGCGGTTGCGGACTTGGACCCCTTCCGTACCGGCGCCAGCTCCTCTTCCTCCTCTTCGTCTCCCGGATGTGCCGCATCTGCGGCTTCCTGGTTGATCCCGTCTTCCGCCAGCGACGACAACTTCTCGTCCGCCGCCTTTTCCTCGTCGAGCGTCTGCTGCAGAAGGTCCGCGGCCTCGGAATGACCCAATGCCAGCGCCCAGGCCACCAGCGTCCCGTAGGCGGCCATCTCGTAGTGTTCGACACGCTGAGCGCCCGCGATCAGGCACGCATCCATCGTCGGCTCGTCGAAGTCCTCTTCCATAGTGGACTTGCCCTCCTCGATGATGCCCGCCATGCCGTCGCAGTGTTTGCCGCGCACCTTTTCGTCGAGACCGGCGAAGACCTGCTCCAGCCGCTCGATTTGCCCGCGGGTTTCCTCGAGGTGCGCCTCGAACGCGGCGCGTAGCTCCGGTGAGGTCGCCGCCTTCACCATTTTGGGCAGCGCCTTGGTGATCTGTTTCTCCGCGTCATAGGCGTCGCGCAGTTCGTCAAGAAAAGCATCGTGCAGTGTTCCAGCATCGGCCATGAGTGTCTCCTTCGAATGAATGAGCCTTGAAGCGCCCGACAGGCGTGACGAGCGCACCGGCGATCCAGTGAGCAAGAACGCCAGCCGGATGATTGGGACGTCACGAAAGGAGGCGGCGTGCGCTTCGCCGCCGCGACGAGCGAGAGCGACGTTCTCTTTCGTGTTGCAGCTCCAGCGCGGCGGCGCCCGCACCTACGCGGTCGAGGCAGATGTACACCACCGGCTCAGCAGTGGCCGCCTGGCGCTGACCGCGGCTGGCGTCGGTCCTTGGGCCGCCAATCTTCATCGCGGGACTGGGCTGGATCACGCGGTTCCTGCGGTTCCTGCCGGGCTCGCTGCGTGATCAGCGCCGTGCGCGGGCAGCCATCTCCCGGATCTCGGCATTGGGCACGATGCGGTGCCTGATGCGCTCCCGGGTCGCCACGAGCATGGCGCGCCCGATGTCGTCGCCGGTCACGTAGAGGCTGCGAAAGGGCTTGAACAGGAGCCGGGCCACCGGCCGGAACAGCTTGTAGGCGCGCGGCTCGCTCGCCGACGGCACGCCGTCGATCGAGGCCGGCCGCCAGCACACCGCATCGAACTGCGCCATCAGGTCGCGCTCTGCTTCCGCCTTCACGCGCGCCCACATGAAGCGGCTGTCGAGCCCGGCGCCCGCGCCGCTGACGTAGTGGAAGACCGCCGCGGGACTGCGCGCGCGAAGCGTGCGGGCGGCAGCCATCGCGAAATCGTAGGTAATGCGTCGGTACTCGGGCTCGCCGGCGACCTGCCGCGCCGACTTGCCGAGGCAGTACAGGCACGCGTCCACGCCGGCGAAGACATCTTCCACAGCCGCATAGTCCTGATAGTCGTCGTGCCGCACCTGCCTGAGCTTCGGGTGGCGGATGTCCAGCGGCCGCCGCGTGACGGCGCGGACCTCCTGCACGTCCGCGGCAGCCAGACTCACCGACAGCACGCTGCCCCCCGCCGATCCGCTCGCGCCGAAGATCAGGACCTTCACGCCTACGGTTCGCGCTCGACGCGGAGCACGGGATAGAGATTGAGTCGATCGTCCCAGGACGAGTGGCGGCGATAGAAGAACTCGAGCCGCGCCGCGGGACTCTGTGCGAACGCTGGATCCTCCCGCAGCCGGCGCTCGAATTCCTCCCTGGCGTGTCCGTCGGCCTTCAGCATCTCGACGCCGAGCGCCTCGGCCACATATGGCTCCATGTATTCCTTGGGCTCGAACGCGGCGTTGAAGAATCCCCAGCTGACCAGCGAATCAGGGCCACGCGGCTCGAGCAGCGTCAGCACGAGCTGAGACTTCGCCTGGGCGATGGGCACGAACAGGGAGCCGGCGGCCACGACACGGCGTTCACGCGTCCACTCGCCCTCGACCGTGCGCATGGCGTGCCCCTCGAACGTGGCAGGCGCAAGCGTGGTCTTCGTTGCGCGGAAGAGCTCGACGTCGATCTCTCCCGGCCCGGAGCTCGAGGACCCGGCTGGCAATCCCGTGCAGGGCCAGCTTCTCGCCGACCCATGCCGCGTGCGCGGCGGGGACGATGTAGCCACCGCGCGGGGCGACGACGGCGATCGAGGGCCGCACGGCGTCGCGCAGCGGCACATGCCAGACCTGCGGCGTCGACGTATCGTAGCGGGTCGCCAGATCGCCAGAGATGGTTGACGGCAGGCGCGTGTAGGCGTAGCCACGGAAGTCGATCGTCTTGACCTGATCCGTATTGGCGTACGCCAGCGCCGCACTGGAGCCGCCGATACGCGCGGAGCGCTCGTCGGCTCCGCGCGCGGCCGCCAGCCACGCCGCGCCGTCCGCGGCCGCCAACTCCAGCATGGTGACGATGGCGTTGCGCGTGACGCGGACGCGGGTCGGATAGTCCTTCCACGAATGCGTCTCGACGAGCACGCCGAGGCGATTCCGCTGCGCCCAGTACCCGTCGGCGAAACGCGCCTGTGAGACGGAGACGGCGAACCCCGAGGCCGGATCGTCCCGCTTCACGAAGTCCGGGTAGAAGTCGAGCGGAAGAGAACCCTGCGCCGCGAGCCGCCGGACCAGCTCGTCGCGCAGGCCGAGGCCGGCGCGCCGCAACTCGTCGTCGCCGGCGAGGGTGGGCCCGGCGGTGATGGAGACGTCGTGTTCGAACTGCGCGCCGTCGGTCACGTGCAGATCCGCGTACAGGATCGGATCCCACTCGCCGAGCAGGCGCAGCATCGCACGCATCTCCGGCGCATCCGCCTTCACGTAGTCGCGATTGAGGTTGAGGTTCTGCGCCGTCGTCCGCCAGCCCATCTCCTCGGGTCCAGTCTGGTTCGGCCGGTTCCAGCGGCCGAAGCGCTCGTGGCCATCCACGTTGAAAACGGGAACGAAGACGAGGGTGACGCGCGCCAGCGCGCCGCCGGCAGCCGTGCCGTCGAGGATCTGCCGCAGCGCCAGGAAGCCGGCGTCCTTGCCGTCGATTTCACCCGCATGAATGCCGCCCTGCATCAGCACCACCGGGCGGGCGCGCGCGCGTGCCGTGGCCGGCTCCATCACGCCGTCACTCGACGCGATGAGCGCGAGCATCGGCCGGCCCTCCGGCGAGCGTCCGAACTCGTGGCAGCGGACCTGCGCCGGCCGCGCCTGCTGGAACGCGGCGCAGAGGGCCTCGACCTCGTCGTAGCGTCCCGTGCGGGCAAACGCGGACCGCTCGGCAACCGTGACGAGGTCGGGAGCAGGCGCCCGGTCACACCCCTCGATGGCGAGGGCCGCCAGCAGCATTGCGGGGAGCGTGAGGCTCTTCATTCGCGCCCTCCATTCCGTCCGTTGAGCGCCGGGGTTGTCAAGTGGGGATGGCGCGCCGGCTCCAGGCCTCCGCGCCAGGCAACGATCGCGGTCTTGTGGCTTCCGCCTTCAAGCGGAAGGTCGCGCGGGGCTGGTTCTTCCGGCTGAAGCCGGAAGCCACGAGCGATGAAATTCGCCGGCCGACTCCGGCTCTCGTAGGGGCCGGCTTCAGCCGGCCCGTGACGAGGGGTCACGGCCGATCGAGACTCACGCAGGTCGGCCTCTACGAAACGGGCAACTGTGGCTTCCGCCTTCAGGCGGAAGGTGGCGGGGCTGGTTCTTCCGGCTGAAGCCGGAAGCCACGAGCGCGGCTTCAGCCGGCCCGTGACGAGGGTCACGGCCAGTCGAGACTCACGCAGGTCGGCCTCTACGAAGCGGGCAGTTGTGGCTTCCGCCTTCAGGCGGAAGGTCGCGCGCGAGTTCAGGTGATACGGTCCACTAGTGGTATCGTTCCGTGTCGCTGACGGATCGTAGGGTCCATGAGGAGAATCATGTTGAAGAGACTGTTGACCGGCGTGGCTATCGGAGCTTTCGCAATTACTGCATTCCAGTCGCAGGCTGGTGCTCAGCAGGCCCCAGCAGCGCCGGCTGCGCAGGCCGCGGCAGCACAGGAAGATGCCGCGCCCACGGAAAAAGAGATGGCGGATTCCCCGGAAGCGCAGAAGCACATTGCCGCTGCGATGAAGCTGGCGAAGTCCGACCTGGTCGAGGAAGCGAAGATCATGTGCACGGCCTCGGGTCCGCGGCGGCCGGCGGTGATCAGGCAGCTTGCGGGATTGCCCGCGGAGCCACAGGCCGTCATCGAGCCGACGAAGCTGTTCGACAACCTGTATTACTTCGGGTTCAACACCGTCGGCGGCTGGGCGGTTCCCACGAGCGACGGGATCATCATCATCGATGCGCTCAACTCGGCGGCGGACGCGGAGAATGTGATCGTACCGTCCCTGCAGAAGGTGGGTCTCGACCCCGCGCAGATCAAGTACGTCATCGTCCAGCACGGTCACTTCGATCATTTTGGCGGCGCGCAGTACCTGCAGGACAAGTACAAGGCGCGCATCCTGATGGCTGCCGAGGACTGGGCCCTCATCGAGCGCATGAGCGAGCGGCAGCGGCGGAACCGGCCGCTGCCCCGGCGTGACATGGACGTCAAGCACGGACAGAAGTTGACGCTGGGCGATACGACCGTCACGATGGCGCTCACCCCGGGCCATACACCGGGCTCGATTGCGATCTTCTTTCCGGTGAAAGACCGCGGCAAGCAGCACACGGCCATGCTGCTGAGCCTCACGGCGCCGGACCGTGAATCGCTGGCCGCGCTGAAGCGCGCCGTCAACGACTTCGCCAAGCCGCAGAAGGCGGTGATGCGCCTCAACAGTCACTTGTCTGTCGAAAATACGAAGGACCTGGAAACGATTCGCAAGAACCCCGGCGGACCCAACCCCTACCTGTATGGCGAAGAGCAGTTCGATCGCTACATGGACATCATGACCGAATGCGCCGAGGCGAGAGTCGCGGCGCGCGAGCACCGGTAGACGGCAAGCCGGTCACGCGCCTTTCTGGTGCGTCAATGATTGGCTGGTGACCGAAGAGGCTCACCAGCCGATCACCACTCTTCCCTTCGACCGCGCACCATCAGCCCCGCTCGTATGGGTCGCTCAGCTGGTCGGCATCGCGCTCCTCGCACGTCATCGCCTCGTCCTGCCGCACCGGGTTCGGGTTGAGCCGCCGCACATACGTGATCGAGGTCCACGGCTCCATCAGCACGTCGGGATCGTTCACGGTGAAGGAGTAGAAGAGCAAATCGCCTTCGCGGCGAAAGCGCTCGGTCACTTCCATCTTGTCGGTGTGGAAATATCCTTCCCACCCGAGCCAGGTGACGTCATTGAAGCCGACGGATTCGACCACCAGCGTGTCGCCATCCCACCGCGCCAGGCCCATGCCGTTGTAAGTCGAGTATTCGCGATCCAGCGGATCGCGCTGCCGCGCGTCGAGCGGAAGGATACGAAGCGCGTTCTCGACGCTGTTCAGCAGCCAGATCTGATTGTCTTTCTGAACGATCCGGGCGGGGACGTTCTGCCGCGGCACCCCCAGCGGATGCTCGCACCCGTAGGCCGGATCGACGTCCACCTTGCTGAAGTCGAGACTTCGTACTTTCTCCCAGTACTCGGGCTTGTAGAGCGGCTTGTTCCACTGCGCGGCCCGTTGCATGACGGTCTGGTCGGGCTCGAACAGTCCGCGGCCGCGCAGTCCCGGCGCGCCCAGCGGCGAGGGAAAGTTCGCGACCCAGTTGCCGCTCAAGTCCGGGTGGCCGGCAGCGTCGCGCGGCGTCGGCGCGGACGACTGCAGCTGGGTGACGATCCCATCCTGTGGCGACACACGCTTCGCCACCGGGCGGTAGGTCGTCACGAGCGGCTTCGGCCCGGGCGGCGGCGGGCCCTGCTGGCCGGCGATGTGCGCAACGCCGACCGCGGCGGCAATGACGAACGCGAATCCCGCCCTCGCAAGAAACCGGAAAACCATGTTCACGGCGCTCCTCCTACAGCTCAACGACCACGTACTCCTTGCCGTTGACGGTAATCGCCTTCATGAACCCCATCTTCGAGCCCTCCGGGTCCTTCCAGGCGGGTGCGATCCTGAACTCGTAGGCCGAGCCGATCTTGATGTCGCTCTTGACCTTCAGCCCCTGCCGGATCAGGCCGTTCGGGCTGAGCGACTCGAGCCTCCACGAGGTGATCTTGCCGTCGGGCCCCTTGACGTCCACGTGCCACCACGAGTGCGGGTTGATGTTCTCCACCTTCGTGACAACGCCGGTGATCATGAGGTCCTGCTTGGTGTCGAACTGCGCGTTCGCCGAGTGGTGCGCGACCGCCGGCGCACAGGCGAGCAACATCGCGATCGCGGTCGAGGCCAACAACGTGTTCCTGGTCATGGCGGGCTCCTGCGATTCCTAGTTTGAGGCCTTTTGCCGGACGGCGTCCGGCACGGGAAAGACGACATACGGGTTGGACTTGAACGCGGTGACCTTCAGGTCGGCCAGCGGCTTGCCGTCGAGCGTCCACCTGATCTGACTCGGAAAGATCACGAGGTACTTCGGCTCCCACGTATCGCGGTAGTCGGCGAACGTCGCTCCATACGTGTGGCCGCTGGCTTTCGCGGTGACCTCGATCGGCCGGTTCTGGTTGTCGAGGGTCGTCGAAACCTCGATGCCATCGAGCGGCGACGTGCCCGTCAGCACGGTCCTGCCGTTGACCGTGCTCACCTTGGTGTGGCCCTCCGCCTCGATGACGGACCAGAGCGCACCGAATGGCGTCAGCTTGATGAGCGGTGCGCGATCGTTGAGCGTGTTCATCGCCGGCGTCGCGCCTCGTCCTTCCTCGGTTTCGTTCCACGCGTACGTGTCGGCGAAGACGCGAATCTCCTTGAGCGCCGCGCCGTTCCCCCGCGTGCCCTCGAGGAACATCCGCATCGCCGGCACGTAGTAGGCGACGTGAAAGTCCGCTTTGCTCACCTTGTCGCCGGCGAAGGTGCCCTCGGCGGTAAACATGATCGTGATCACGTTCTTGACGCCGAGCAGGCGGTTGCGGCCCATGCCGATGGCGATGGCGGCGTCGCGCACTTCCTTCCCGATGCACGGGTTCGCGATTTCGTAGGCAGTCTGGCCGTCGCCGCCGTTCTGCCCGAACATCGCGTAAAACGGCGGCGAATATCCGCTCGACGGACAGGTCGGCGCGGTGGCGGGCGCCGGGGCGCCCTGCGGCATTTGAGCGCCGCGCCCGGCGCTGACCGCGATGGCTGCCACGAGCATCATGGCGGCCACGACCATTCCTCTGCGCATACGGATCACCTCGGCTCCTTCCAAGCTCGTTCAGTTTACCGCGGTCGCGGCTGTCCGAGGCCGCTCGAGTCGTGTAGATTCCGGCCCGGAGGGGCTTCCCGGGCCGGACTCAGGCGCGGCGTGCCACCCGGCGATCAGCAGCCGGCGATGCGCTCCCCGCCGGCGACGCGGGCGGCCGCAACGAGGGGGAACTCACCGGCTCCGACGACGCAGCCGAAAGCTTTGATCGTCGGGCTGGTGTCCAGCGCATTCGCTTCGACGGGATCGGCCCGCAGCTTCAGGTGGGCGAAGATCGGGCGGGCGTCCTCCTCCATGTCCAACAACCGCAACGGCTGGCCCGCCTTGTGGCTGGCACGGAGCAGCTTGAGGCTGACGGCGCCGCGTACGTTGCCACCGATGGCGAGGATCCGCTCGCGCGCCTCGTCCACCTTGACGACGACGTCGCAGTGACTCCGTGCGCCAACGCCCATCTGGCGCCGGCGCTCGGCAATCGTGCGATAGGCCGGCCGCCGCGACGAGCACAGCAGGTCACCCGGCGTGATCGCCGTCTCGCCCAGGTCGTAAGCGGTGAACGCCGCCTGCGGCGCGCGCCCGTCACGGGCACGGATGGCCTGGTCGATGTAGGCATGGTGCGCGATGGCGCGCTGAAACTGGCTCGTCGCACCGAGGCCGGCTTCGCACATCACCCACGACACGAAAGCCGCCGACCAGGGAGCGTTCCAGCGAACGGCCGTGCCGTCTGGTCCCTGCCACGCCTCGTTCTGCCGCCCAATAATCCACGACCCCTCGGGCGTGACCGCCCAGTACCCGGCGATCGAGGCGGCGACGCGGGCCGCCTCCGCCGGGGGAAGCCGCGACAGGCGGCGCGCGCCGCGCCGCAGGTCCGGTGCCCCATCACCGCCGTCGGCAGCCTCGGTGTCGGGCACGGGCCTGTCGCCAACCTCCGCCGGGTCAACGATTCGAAACCCGAAGAAGCCCCACTCCTGTGTGGCGACGTCCACGAGTCGCCGCCGCGTCTCGCCTGTCGGCAAGGTGCGGCACGCCCGCGGCTGGACGGACATCTCGCCGGGCGCGCCGTGTACGTGCGCCGAGGGTGGCACGACGTCGAACACCGTGCGCGGCAGCCGCTCCAGGACCCTGTGCTGCGCGTCGGTCTGCGCGGCCGCGGCGACCGCGAGCAGCGCCACGGTCAATGGCAAAGCGAACGTTCGCGTGCAATGCATGTCGACGTGGACCTTCGCGCTACGTGTACATCGGCCGGTGGTCACGCAACGCCAGCCAGCCGCGCACAATCCGGTAGATGAACCAGAGTCCGACGAGACCGAGCGGCAGCCAGGCGATCAGCAGGCCAATGCCCAGGGTGATGACGACGAAGAACAGACACAGCGAGACCCAGAGCAAGCCGAACCAGAACGTCCGGATCTGCCATCGAAAGTGCGACTCGAGCCACGTGCCGCGCGCCTCGCTGCGCTTCACATAGTTCAGGATGACCGCGATAATCGACGGCCAGCCAGTGATGAATGCGCCGACCACGGTCGCGGCGCCGACGATTCCGGTGAGCAGGCTGAACGCGTGCAGGCCGTAGATCGCCTGCGTCCAGGTCACGAGGGAACTCGCCGGCAGAGCGGTGCGACCCGGGGGTGGCGGCTGTCGCGCCGGTACTTCCATCTGGACATTTACCTCGCCCGTATTATGCGCAGGAATCCCCGTCTCCGCCCTGGCAATGCTCAGCCTGCGGGTGCGAAAAAGCGGCATAACCCCATTCGCGGCGGCCATTGACAGAATGGGGCGGCAGGTCTCTACTGTCTCTGTGTTAACCGGAGGAGGCTTTTCGATGACGACCAGACTTTTCTACCGGGCAATCGCTCCACTCGCCATCACCGGATTGATCGTGGTGCTGGCGGTGCGGACCGGCTCCGGGCAGGCCAACGGCGGCGCGGTAACCATCGATAATGACGACATCGGCGGCAGCGTCTCCGGCGCCCGCGGGCCGGAGGCCGGCGTCTGGGTCATCGCGGAAACGCGCGATCTGCCGACCAAAATGGCGAAGATCGTCGTCACGGACGACCAGGGGCGCTACCTCATCCCGGACCTGCCCAAGGCGAACTACGACGTCTGGGTGCGGGGCTACGGCCTGGTCGATTCGCCGAAGACCCAGTCGGAGCCAGGCAAGACCGTGAACCTGAAGGCGGTGCCGGCGCCGAGCCCGAAAGAAGCGGCGGAGTACTGCCCGGCCCAGTACCTGGTTCGCCCTCCTGCAGCTCCCGCCGAAGAGTGACTTCCCCGGCACCGGACCGCAGGGTAACGGAATCTCCCCGAATATGAAGAGCCAGGGCGAGTGGGTGCGCAGCATCGTCACCACCGACGGCTGCACGGGATGCCATCAGCTTGGCAACAAGGCGACGCGCGAGATCCCGAAGAACCTCGGCGTGTTCGACTCTTCCTCCGCGGCGTGGGATCGCCGCATCCAGTCGGGCCAGGCGGGCGCGGGGATGAGCAACCGGTTCACGCAGGTGGGCCGCCAGCGCGCGCTCGCGATGTACGCCGACTGGACCGACCGCATTGCCGCGGGCGAGCTGCCGCCGGCCGCGCCGCCGCGCCCGCAGGGCCGAGAGCGCAACGTCGTCGTCACGATGTGGGACTGGGCGGATCCGCATGCCTACCTGCACGACGAGATTTCCAGCGACAAGCGCAACCCGACGGTGAACGCCAACGGTCCGATATACGGCGCCACCGAGGCCTCCACCGAGTACGTGCCCGTGCTCGACCCGAAGACGCACACGGCGAGCCAGATCAAGCTGCAGGTCCGCGATCCGAACACGCCGAGCGAAGCCGACACGCCGCCGGCGGCCGCGTCTCCGTTCTGGGGCGATGAGGTGATCTGGAACTCGCAGTCCAACGCCCACAGCTTCGCCATGGACAAGCAGGCGCGCGTGTGGATTGCGGCCCGCGTCCGGCCCAACCAGACGCTGTCCTGGTGCCGGGAAGGCTCGGATCATCCATCGGCCAAGGCGTTCCCCATCGTCCAGAGCGGACGCCAGATGCAGATGTGGGACCCGAAGACGAAGAAGATGACGCAGATCGACACCTGCTTCGGCACGCATCACCTCAACTTCGACAAGAACGACGTGCTGTGGTTCACCGGCGGCGGGCCGGTCGAGGGGTGGTTCGACACGCGCATCTTCGACAAGACGGGCGACGAGAAGAAGGCACAGGGCTGGACGGCCTTCGTGCTCGACACCAATGGCAACGGCAAGCGCGATGCGTATGTCGAACCCGATCAGCCGGTCGACCCGGCCAAGGACAAGCGCGTCGTGACGGCGTTCTACGGCGTGGCGCCCGAACCGAACGGCAACTCGATCTGGGGATCGGTGACCGGCATGCCGGGATCCGTCGTCCGCCTCACGCTCGGATCGAGCCCCCCGGAGACGGCATTGGCAGAAGTCTATGACGTGCCGTTCAACGATGCGGCGGCGTCAGGCTCGGGCTTCGCGCCGCGCGGCATGGACGTGGACAGCAACAACGTCGTCTGGACCGTGCTCTCGAGCGGTCAGTACGCGAGCTTCGATCGCCGCAAGTGCAAAGGCCCGCTGAACGGACCGAAGGCCACCGGCAAGCACTGCCCCGAGGGCTGGACCTTCTATGCGTTCCCCGGCCCGAACTTCAAGGGCGGAGAGGATACGGCCAGCGCTGAGAGCGCGTACTACAACTTCGTCGATCGCTTCGACATGCTCGGCGTCGGCAAGGACATTCCGCTCGCGACCGGCAACGAGTCCGAAGGCGTCATCGCGCTCGTCGACGGCAAGTTCTTGACGTTCCGCGTGCCGTATCCGATGGGCTATTACGGCAAGGGCATCGACGGACGTATCGACGATCCGAACGGCGGCTGGAAAGGCAAGGGAGTCTGGACGACGTACGCCACGCGCGCCCCGTTCCATGCCGAAGGCGGCAAGGGGACGCTGAGCAAGGCGGTCAAGTTCCAGGTACGACCCAGTCCGTTGGCGAAGTAGCTTCGATCGGGCCGGGTCCGAAAGGACCCGGCCCGCGTATCTTGATCGGTTCAGAGAGCTCGTGAAGAGACCCTGTCAACTCCCAATCACTCACGGGTAAGCCAACTTCCAACTCCCACGCATTGGGAGCTGGGGAGGCGTCAGCCTTGGGAGTTGGGAAGAGAATCCTGTCAACTCCCAATCACTCACGGATGAGCCAACTTCCAACTCCCAACGCATTGGGAGCTGGGGACGCGTCAGCCTTGGGAGTTGGGAAGAGGTCCTGTCAACTCCCAATCACTCACGGATGAGCCAACTTCCAACCGCCAGCGCCTTGGGAACTGGGGACGCGTCAGCCTTGGGAGTTGGGAAGAGATCCTGTCAACTCCCAATCACTCACGGGTAAGCCAACTTCCAACTCCCAACGCATTGGGAGTTGGGAGGCGTCAGCCGTTAGGAGTTGGGAAGAGATCCTGTCAAGTCTCAAATCACTCACGGGTGAGCCAACTTCCAACTCCCACGCATTGGGAGTTGGGGAGGCGTCGAGCCGTTGGGAGTTGGGAGTTGAGGGATCGCTCCCTCAGTCTCGCCGCCGCTACTTCTTCAGACTCTTCACGAACACCACGATATTCCAGATATCGGGATCCTTGAGGCGGTCGCTCCAGGCGGGCATGTTCAGATCGGGCGGAATCCCGTTCTTGATCACGTAGAAGATCTCGCCCTCGCTGTCCCCGTGCATCCACTCGGCATCGGTAAGGTCCGGCGACGGCGGCGCGATGTCGTTGCCCGTGCCTCCGGTCGCGTTGATGCCATGGCATGCCGCGCAGTTCTTGGTGTAAAGCTGCTTGCCGGCCGCGATCGATTCCGGCGTCGACGCCTCCGGGTTCTTGAGCTTGGCCGCCTCCGGATTGCCCTGCGCAAACAGGGCAATCGTGGTCATCCATGCGGCGGCGACGGGGACGAGGACCCTGATTCCCATGTCCCGGATTGTAAGGCAAGCCTGTGAGGTGCGCAAAACCCGGTCAGCCGCGCGCAGCCGGCGACTCGGCTCCGCACAACGCAGCGAACGCGAGGGCTCGGGAACTGGCCACGGAGGTCACGGAGTTACCTTGTCACTCGGGGTGGGACGCCGTCCGTGTTCTCCGTGGCTTGATTACTCTGCGTCCTGTCTTCGTGGAGGCGGACTCTGCGTCCTGTCTTCGTAGAGGCGGACCTTCAGGTCCGCCTTTTGTACTTTTCAGTTCGGGAGAGCGGCGAAAGACTCCTTGCCGAAGAGGTCACCCTCGTAGCACGCCTCTTCGATCATGTGCTCGTCGGCGTCCTTCGTGAGGTTGAACCCAATCGTCCAGGGCCGTGTGAACACCTTCGGATCGTCGATGGTGGCCCTGTACTCAATCATTGTCGGGCTCACCAGCGTGAACCGCTCGACAACCTTCAACTGGTCGCTGTGAAACGACCCGACCTTGTCGAACCAGGTCTTGTCGTTGTGATTGGTGGTGGTCACGACGAGGGTATTCCCCTCCCAGCGGCCACGCGAATCGCCCTGCCACAGCTTGACGCGCTCTCCGACAGGCGGGCCGGCGTCGAGGCGAATGATACGGAAGGTGTGGGCAAACGTGCTCAGCATCACGACCTGTCCCGGCGTCTGCAGAAACTGAAAAGTGCCCACCGAGAAAAACCGGGTCGCGCCGTTCAGAAAGCAGCGATCCTGCGGATCGACCTGATTCCGCTTCGTGAGGTTGGTGTGGTTGTCGCGGACCGCATCCCGCTGCGCCGCCGCCCATGGCTGGTACGGCAACTTGCCGTCTGGCGGATCGACGACCGCGTTCGGGCGATTCGTCTGCCGGATCTGGCCCGCCATTTTTTGATGCTCGGCACTCGGTCCCTCTTCGAGGCCGAACGACAGAATCGACAGCCCGCGCTGGCTCCAGTTTCCCTGCATGTCGGGCTGGCCGTCGGGTGTGCGCGGCGGGTTCCAGGCCGGCGCGGTCGCCGCCGCGGCCCGCGGCGCGCCCGCGGACGACTGGGCAGCCGCGGTCGTTTCCAGGAACACGGCGTACACCATCGTCGCGATCGACACAGCCGCCACCAGACCCGCAGGGCGACGTCTCATAAGAGCACTCCTCGGCAACGGCGCAACGCCACACGTCGTGGGATCTCAACGTGAAACGACATCCGCCTCGAACCTGTATCCCCGGGGCACGCGTGCTGGCCGCTGCCAGCCACTCCTGCAGCTAATTCCTCGGACCGAACGAAAGCGCGCCATCCTCGCCGAACGTATAGCATTCGAAGTCCAGGATCTGCGCAGCCGCTTCCTTGCGGCGGTACAAGGGCATGCTCATCTTCCAGGGCCGGGTGAAGATCGCGGGATCCTCCACCGTGATCTCGTACGTGAGGTGATCGGGCGTCATGAACGTGTAGCGCTCGACCAGATGTGCGGTGGGGCTGAGGAAGTTGCCGGCCCTGTCGAGCCATGTCTCGCCGTTGAAGTGGACGACATCGACCACCAGCGTGTCCCCCTCCCAGCGTCCGCGCGAATCCCCCATCCACCACTCGATCGGACCTTTGGGATGCGGCGAGTCCATGAAGATGTTCCGGGTCGCATGGACGTACTCGAACAACATCGAGATCTGCCTGGGCGTCTGGACGATCTGAAAGGGAAATGGCATGTACATGATGCGCGGCACGCCAGGCAGGAAACACTTCGACTCGGGGTCGGCCTTCGTCCGATTGGCGAAGTTCTGCTGCTTCTTGGCCAACGCCGCGGCGTTGTCCGGGATCTCGCCGCCCTCGACCACGCCTTTCCCGCCGGGCATCGCAAACTGAATCGGCACCCCGGGCACGTAATCGGCCGAGTGGTCCTGGATATCCCACGCCGCGGAATTCAGCACCTGCCACACGCCGGCAAAGTTGGGCTTGCCGTCTGCCGTGCGTGGTAACTGGACGCCGGCCGGAGCCTGGGCAGATGGCCGTTGCAGTGCCGACCCGATGCCTGCGACGACGGTGACCGCGAGGATCGACGTGATCGTGCGACGTGTCATCAATCAGACCTCCGGAGAGATCCCGTGCTGAAATTGCCGAAGCGCTGGCGAGGCCCCCCTCGGGCAGTCTTCGGCCGTCATCGTACAGGCCCCGACCACATCCGAGTGAGGGCTTTTTTAGCACCGCCCCGGGGTACTGTCAAACAATCGGAAGGAATCTCGGGGCCAACGTGTTCGCTGACGGCACCGCGTGCGTTCTCCCCTGTGTGGCAAATCAGGCTGCATGGCTGTATACCGATCGGGCGATGATGGTCCGAATCGTAGAACGTCGTACCGACGATGGGCTGGTTGAGATCAGCGCCGATGGCCCGGACGCCTTGCGCGGCCGACATCTGTTCCCCGCCAGCGCGGAGGCGGTCCAGTTCCGGCAGTTCCTCGAACGGCAGCTGGCCGCGGCCGGCTTCGCCGGGGTCGGCGGTACCATGCCCGACGAGGCGTGATCCGTCCGCCAGCGTTACGCTACGGCCGTCACGGTGCGTGGCTTCCGGCTTCAGCCGGAAGAACCAACCCCGCGCGCGACCTTCCGCCTGAAGGCGGAAGCCACAGCCCCGCGTGAATCTCGATCGGTCGCGGGCCGGCTGAAGCCGGCCCCTACGTACACCCTGACGCCTCCCCTACCGACAACCGTAGAGCACAACTGGAACGGCGATTGCTCATCAGCGGCCCATGGGCAGGCTCGCGGCGGACTTTTCGCAATATGTGCCCGACATGCTCGAACCGCAGGTGCAGATCGTGATGCACGCGCTGCTCGCGCTCACGATCGCGGCGGTGCTGGGCGCCACGCTCGCCTTGAGGCCGAGGCGGCGCGGCACCCCGGCGAGGTCCGCGCCCGTCATCCAGACACAAATTGTCCTTGCCGTCGTCGGCACCTTGATCATGCTCATCGTCGGCTCGAGCCTGGCGCGCGCGTTCGGCATCGTCGGCGCCGCCAACCTGATTCGGTATCGCGCCAAAATCGAGGACCCCAAGGACGCCGTCGTCATGCTGTCCACGCTGAGCCTGGGCCTCGCAACCGGGGTCGGGCTCTATGGCCTGGCCTTGACGTCCACGGCCTTCCTGCTGGTGGTTCTCTGGCTCATTGAGTCGTTTGAACCAAGGCGCCGGAAAGCGTTCGAGCTGAAAGTGAGGGCGGAGGATCCCACTGCGGTGCGAAAGGCGGTTGAAGCCATCCTCCGCCGCCACCACGTGAAATATGAGCTGCGAGCGGCGGGCGCCAAGGAGCTGTGTTACGACGCCAAGTTGCTCCTGACAACGAAGACAGACCTTGTATCGAACGAGATTCTGTCGCTCGACGCCGACGGCGACAAGGAGGTCGCGTGGGAGGAAAAAGAGGAGGCGTGATGGGGCTCATCACGCAGCCCGACGCGGGTGTGGGTCCGCTGATCACCGCGGTTCGACGTGCCAGGCGTTCGATAGACATCGTCATCTTTCGATTCGACCTCGACCTGCTCGAGGAAGAACTGGGAGCAGCCGTCGCCCGCGGGGTCGTGGTGCGCGCGCTCATTGCTCATACCAACAGGGGCGGCGAGCAGCGGCTCCGGAAGCTCGAACTCCGTCTGCTCAAAGCCGGCGTGACGGTGTGCCGCACGAAAGACGACCTCGTTCGCTATCACGGCAAGCTCATGGTGATCGATCGTCGCCGGGTCTTGATCCTCGGCTTCAACTACACAGCCGCTGATCTCAAGAGTCGCAGCTTCGGTGTCGAGGTACGGTCGCGCCGCATCGTCAACGAGGTCTTGCGGCTGTTCGAGTCGGATGCGAATCGGACCGATTTCGTCCCCAAGGTCCGCGACCTCGTCGTGAGCCCGGAGAACGCACGGCGACGACTCGAGAGGTTCCTGCGGCGGGCCCGCACCAGCCTCGACATCTACGACCCGCAGGTGACCGACGACCAGATGCTCGCCGTGCTCGAGCGAAAAGCCGCGAACGGGGTTCGCATCCGCATACTCGGGAAGCTCGAACGGAAATGGGAAGGCACCGGACTCGACGCCCGCGCCTTTCCCGGCAAGCGCCTGCACGTTCGCGCGATCGTGCGCGATGGCCGGCGCGCGTTCGTCGGCAGTCAGAGCCTGCGGAAACTGGAACTGGATGAACGCCGCGAAGTCGGGGTCATCATTCGAGACAGTGCAGTGGTCCGGCGCCTCGAAAAGACGTTCAAGCGCGACTGGGCGCTGACGGCCGACCCACGCAAGGAGAAGCCGCGGAAGAAAGCGGCCTAATTCGTCTGCTCCTTGAGAAACGCCAGCGTGTGCGTGACGCACTCGTCTGCGTTGGCAGCGGCGATGTGGTACGCGTCGCTGCGAATGACCACGAGGCGCGAGTTCGGAATCTGCTCCTGGTAGGCCCGCGCCTTCTCCACCGAATGCATCTTGGTGCGGTCGCGGTGATCACCAGCGTGGGAGCAGTGATGCGCTGCACACGCCCTCCTTCGCGAAATCGAACTTCGAGAGCGATCGACTCAGCCCTTTGACACCCTCTCCGATCCGGTCTGCTGAAGAGCATGTTCCAATACTCGACCATCTCCTTCGACACCTTCGAACCCAGCCGATCCCGTTGCGGGATGGGCGAGGGTCGGCGATCGCCAGCGGCGAAGCCGGGCCGCCGGCGACGACGAGCGTCCGCGTACGTTTCGGATAGTCGGCCGCGAACCGCATCGCCACGGCCCCGCCCGTTTTCGCTCCGATGATGTGTGCCGACTCGACGCCAGCCTTGTCCATCACCCGCGTGACGAACGTGGCGAGGTTCGCCAGGGAATATTCGAAGCCGCGCGGAATGGTGGAATGTCCGAGTCCCGGCAGGTCCGGCCGGATCAGGCGATACTCCTGCGCCATCCGCGGCACCCACGCCGTACCATTCCACGCTGGATTCGTCGTTGCCATGGATGAGGACCACCGCTTCCGGCTTGCGCCAGGGTTCCCCCAGCCAGTCCTCTCTGTAGAACAAATCTTCCCGAAAGTCCTCTGGAAGGTTCCGCACGGGCAGGCTCTGCGGCGCGGGCCGTCTCTGACGTGAGCGTGCCGGCCAGCGCCGAGCCCCCGAGAATCGCGAGCGCCTCACCACCGAGATGCAACAACCTCCGACGCGAGACGGTTCGAGTCATCTGGACTACCTCTCTCTGCCCGGTGACGACTGGTACCGGAGGACGTGGAACGGCGACACCCCGGGAAGCCCTGGCTTCATGACCGCCGCTGGTCGCGCAGGAACTGGATGAGCAGCCTGCTCACCTGCTCCGGCTGCTCCTGCTGCACCCAGTGCCCGGCGCCGTCCAGCAGATGGAAGCCGACCATTCGCGTGCAGGCGGTGTTCCGCATCTTGTCCACCGCGCCTGGGGTCTGATAGGCGCCCCAGTCGCTCTTGCCCGCCGACGAACATCGATGGCACATCGATGGAACGGCCCGAGAACGTGCGCATCTCGGCGAGGCTCTTGGGATCCGAGCCGCGCCGCACTCGATAACCCTGCAGGGCGCCGGTGAATTGGGTCCGGGCGTATTCGGTCGCGTACACCTCGACTTCGGCCTCGGTCAGCCACTTGCACGCCGCGATCTCGGCCGCCGACGGCATCATCGGCGCAACGGTCTCCGCCATCCCCTTGTCCCGCTCCATCACGTAGTAGGTGGGGATCTGCGCCATCTCCTCGGCGATCCGCGCCTTCAAGGGATGCGGTTTGTTCCCTTTCCAGTCGGCACTCTTGTAGTGGTAGTAGGCGCGGAAGAACGCGTGGAGGCCCTGCGGCGCATGCAGCATGTTGTCGTTGGCGCCGCGTGTGCGCTGGTAGTTCTGGTAGTACTTCCGCGGCGGGTCGAGCTTCGCGAGCTCCGCGTCGAGTTCATCGTCGGTAGGCGCCGGGCGCGGCGCGGCGGCGCCGTTGGCCGTGTCGAACGGCAGCGACGGCGGTCCCTCGAACGGCGAGCTCATGATCGTCGACCGAACGGAAGATGTCGGGCCGGACGAGTGCAGACCAGGAGGCGACGGGCGCACCCGCATCGTGTCCCACCACCATCGCCACGGAGCGATGGCCGAGCGCGTAGACGAGCCCGATGGCATCTCTCACCATGTTGAGCATGCGGAAGGGATCGGGATCGGCGTCATAGGAATCGTCCCAGCCCGTGGTGCGGCCGTAGCCGCGCTGATCCGGGGCGATCACGTGATACCCCGCCGACGCCAGAGGCAGCATCACCTTGCGCCAGCTGTAGGCGAGCTCCGGGAAGCCATGCAGGAGCAACACGGCCGGCCGGCCCGGCGTCTCGTAGCCGGCTTCCAGCATGTGCACCGTCAGGCCGTTGACGTTGGCGACGGTTCGCGAGCGAATCGCCTGGCGGAATCGTGGAATTGCCGTAGGGCGGAAGACTCGCCATGTCGATGCGGACCGGGCCGGGCCGGCCCAGGCCCTGGGCGAGCGTAATGCCGCTTGCCGCCGCGGCCGAAGCGGTCACAAGGAAACCGCGGCGCGAAAGGCTGGCTGCGGGTGCGATTGCCTTTTCACCTTCCGCATTCGGCGTGGACTCTTCCGGCATGGCGATCTCCTTCAATCGAACACGACACCCGACACCGGATGACACTGCAGACCGCCTCCTTGCTGCCCGGCTACGTCCTCTTGCGGGCCGGCACGGGCACACCGGCGATCTTCAGGCTGACCATGTTCAGCGAAGACCTCGTGGTGAAAAAGAGCGTCTTCCAATCGTCGCCGCCGAAGGCGACATTGGTTGTCGCCGGGAGACCGTGCACGATGCGTCCGAGCTTCTTGCCGGTCTTGTCCATGATGAAGAGCCCGCCCGCGCCGCCCGTATAGACGTTCCCGGCCGTGTCCACTTTCAACCCGTCAGGCACGCCAGGCTCGGCGCCGCCCAGGTCGACGAACAGCCGGCTCGTCTGCTTGGCAACGGTGCCGTTGGGCAGAAGATCGTAGGCGCGGACGATCCGGCGCCGCGGGTCAGTGACGTAGAGGATGCTTTCGTCGGGCGAGAAGGCCAGTCCGTTCGGCCCGATCAGATCGTCGACGATGAGCGACATGGATCCGAGGTCGGGCGAGACGCGGTAGACGCCGGCAGAAGTCACGTCCCACTGATCGGGCGCCAGTGGTCCGCCCGGATCGGTGAAATAGATCGTGCCGTCGGATCTCACGATGGCGTCGTTCGGCCTGAGCAGGCGCTTGCCCTGGAAGCTGTTGGCGACAACCGTGATGCTGCCGTCGGGATCCTCGCGCGTCACGCGCCGCGTCGCATGTTCGGCCGAGATCAGACGCCCCTGCAGGTCGCGCGTGAGCCCATTGGCTTCGTTGGTCGGCGTCTTGACGACCACCACACCCTGGCCCGGCGTGTACTTCAGCCGCCGGCGGTGTGGATGTCGTTGAACAGGAGATGGCGGCTCTCGGCGATCCACACCGGACCTTCGGCCGGGCCGATGTCGCCGCCGAAGCCGGTGGCCAGCTCGCTGATCGATTGTGAGGTGTCGATGATGGCATCCAGCTCCGGCGCCAGCCGCTCGATGCGTTTCGTGCCTTGCGCCCACGCGCCGCTGACCCCGCCCGCAAGCGCGAAGCCGCCTGCCGCCCCGACGATCTCCAACAGACGCCGGCGTGAAATCCCGCGACCTGCCTGCATGACGTTCCTTCCGTGCGCGTGTTGCGCTCCTGCGACGCCGACACCGGCACGCCGCCGACAGTCCCGGGGGGCCTGGCTACTGTGATTGGTGCGATCCAGCGCGTGTCCGGAAACGGCCCTATGGTAACTCAAACCCGCCAGCGCTCCCGCGGCCCCGTCCACCCTGACTCCGCTGCGACGATTGTTGTCATGCGGCCGCGAGGTTGGGAGTAAATTGTTCACCGATTGTTGACTCCCTCGAATCGACAGGCGCCGGCAGAAACGCAGCCCGCGTAACGGCCGCCGCAGGCACATTCCAACCGTGCCTGTGCGCCCGTGCGCGACACCTCGGGTTCCGCGTCGTTTTCTGACGAAAGGAATTGCACCATGAGGTCCTGGCACTTCGCATTCGTGGCGCTGGCCCTCGCCCTCGGCACGATCACGGCGGCGCAGCAGCGGACCGAACAGCGCGACATGGGCCTGGTTGGCTACAACGATCTCCAGGCGCGCAGCGCATATCAACCGGTGATCCACAAACACGGCGACCGCTGGATCGCGTACATCGGCCATCACGGCGGCGTTCAGCCAAACCCTCTCACCGGAAAGCCCGAAAGCAACGGCACCTCGATCGTCGACGTAACCAATCCGAAACAGCCGAAGTACCTCGCGCACGTTCCTGGCGACGAAGGACAAGGCGAGGCCGGCGGCGCCCAGATGGTGCGGCTGTGCAACGGCAGCGACCTTCCGCAGGCAGACAAGACCAAGGTGTACCTGCTGCGCAGCCTCGGCAACGTCGCTCATGAAACGTGGGACGTGACCGATCCGTCCAGGCCGGCGCGCCTGACGACGGTCGTGAGCGGCCTCAAGGGCACGCACAAGAGCTGGTGGGAATGCGACACCGGCATCGGTACCTCGTCGTCGGGCGATCCCAACTGGCGCACCGACCGCATGACGAAGATCTACGATCTGAGCGACCCGTCGACACCGGTCTTCATTCGAGACTTCGGCGTCTGCCGGTCAGCAGCCCGGATCGACCGTGATGCCCGTGCCAACGGGGCTTCACGGCCCGATTTCACTCGGGCCGAAATTGAACCGCGTCTACTTCGCCCACGGGACAGGCACAGGCGGGCATCCTGCAGATCGTCGATCGGGAGAAGCTCCTGAACGGCCCGAAAGAGCCAACCGAGGCCAACCTGCTCTACCCGCAGATCTCGCGAGTCGATTTTCCGCCCGACGTCGGCGCTCACACGGCATTTCCGCTCCTCGGCATGCCGCTCGCCGAGTTCGCCAGGCAGAAGCTTCCCGCCAATCCCGCGATCCGATCGGCGGCCGGCCTCGATCACGACCATGGCGTCTACGGCGGACCCAAAGGCGCAGGCACACCGCGACATGATTGCCATCGTCAGCGAAACGACCGCCAACGAGTGCTTCGAGGCCAGACAGCTCGTGCGCATGATGGAGGTCGACGACGGAGACGAACCCGCTCGGGGCATCGACGTGGACGGTCCCCGAGGGGAGCGGTGATTTCTGCGAGCGCGGCGGCCGCTTCGGCGCGCATTCGTCGCAGGAGAGCTTCACGCCGATTTACTACAAGCGCGTGCTGTTCGTCGCGCTCTTCAACGCCGGTGTACGCGCCCTCGACATTCGCGATCCCTTCAACCTGAAGGAAATCGCCTACTTCATCCCGGCGGTCACGGCGAAGACCGATCAGCGCTGTGTCGGCGGCGGCAGGCAGGGCGGCGAGCCGCGCTGCAAGACCGCGATCCAGACCAACAACGTCGAGGTCGACGATCGCGGCTACATCTACATCGTCGATCGCGCCAACACCGGCATGCACATTCTCGAGCTGACGGGCGCAGCGAGGAGAGCGGCGAATTTCTCGGGAACGGAGTGACGTCAATCGGGCCGGCTGAAGCCGGCCCCTACGACGGCCCCCGACGATCGGAACGCGAGGCACGGAAACGGAGTGACGCCATCGGGCCGGCTGAAGCGGGCCCCTGCGAGCGGAAGGTACGGAGGTAGCGTTGTGCTTGCACGGAGGGACGCCATGCGGTCGGGAATTGCGCTGCTCGCGATGTTGTTGTTGCTTCGGCCGGCGGCGGCATTGGGCCAGGGTGGCGAGGCGTTCACGCCGACCGAAACGATCGCACCCGATATTCCCGGCGTGGTCGCTGGCGGAACGCGAGTCCAGGTTGTCGCGCGCGGACTGCGCGGAACCGAGGGTCCGATCGCGGCGTCCGACGGTGCACTCCTGCTGACGGAGCAGACGGCCAATGTCGTCACGAGGATCGACGCGCAAGGGCACCCGCTCGACGTTCCTGGAGAACACGAACGGGTCCCAGGGTCTGACCTTCGATCAGAAGGGCCGCCTGATCGGCGTGCTGCCGGCGACAAAACAGGTCGCCGTGCTGGCGCCGATGCGGGCTGTGCTTGCCAGCGCATTCGAAGGACAGCCGTTTCTCGGTCCCAACGATCTCGTGGCCGACCGGAAGGGCGGCGTGTACTTCACGGACCCTGGGTCGTACCCGCCCGCGGGACAATTCCTGACACAGATCCCGACCGTCTACTACATCCGGCCCAACGGCTCGGTGGTGCGGATTGCGGACGACATCGCACGCCCCAACGGCATCATCCTCAGCCCGGACGAGAAGACGCTCTACGTCGCGAATACATTGGGAGCGTTCGTCGTCGCGTTCGATGTGCAGGCGGACGGCAGCGTTCGCAACCAGCGAAATCTCGTCAGGCTCGCAGGCATCCTCATGACCAACAGGGGCGTGAGGAGCGGCGCCGACGGCCTTGCGGTGGACGAGGCAGGCCGGCTCTACGTCGCCTCGACGATCGGCGTGCAGGTGTTCAGCCCGGATGGCCGGCACCTCGGCACAATCCCCATTGGCAATCCTGACGGGCCGCAGAATCTTGCGTTTGCCGGACCGGACAAGAAGACGCTTTACGTGGTGGGCGACGGCGCCGTCTGGAAGGTCGCCATGCTGGCGCAGGGTCCGAAAGGGCGAGCCAAGTAGCCGCTTCGTGCGTCACGCTTCGTAAAGCTCGTCGAGCACGCTGTTCAGCAGCTGCTTCTGTGTGTGCCGCCGCTCCAGCGTCTCGGCCTCCGCTGCCGCTGACGATGACGTCGGCGCATGGCGGCCTCCTGCGGAGCCCGGGAAGAACTCGGAGAGGACCTGGCTTCGCAAGTGCGTCAACAGGTGATCGATCGTCGGATTGTTGAACAGGCTTGCGGAATCGATACGGCGGCCCAGTATCGACTCGAGCCGTTCCTGTATCTCGACCGCGCCGAGCGACGTCAGGCCGAGCGCGAAATAGCTTTCGTCGAGCGGCAGCGCGTCGGCCTCGCTCATCAGGAGCCAGGTGCGGAACTCCGCCACCACCAGCGCTTCGAGCGTGGCGCCGCGCTCCGACAATGGCCCTCGCGCCAGCGCCTCTACCCATTCCGTATTCGACATCACACACCCACTAGCAGACTCTATCAAATGAACCTGCAGTGCCCACGACAGCCTTTCGACAGCCATGTCGCGGGCCAACCAGCGGGCGGCCCGCTCCAGAAATCACAAGGACGTCCACCAGTTCATGCGAAGGTCCACACGGAGGCGGCCCGGCGCCGGAGGGACAACGCTCCTCGAGCGGTGAGCGCCGCCGCGGCGCCCGCACCGACATCGAGAGGAATCGTCGTCCAGCTGCGCGGCCGCCGCTGGCACGTGCCGCGAGGCCAGCAGCGCGCTGCCGACATGTTCGTCCAGGCTCACGTCGAAGCTCGCCAGCGGACAGGCCAGACCCTCGCCGATCGCCTTCACGAAGGACTCCTTGCGCGCCCACGCGCGGAAGAAGGCGGCGCGCCGGTCTGCGGAGGGCACCGCGGCGAACGCGCACTGCTCCGCCGGCGACAGCACGTGCCGGCCGAGCGCGTGGATATCGACGCCGGGCCGGTGGACCTCGATATCGACCCCGACCTCGCGGGCACGCGCGACGGCGATCAGCGCACGCCCGGCGGAATGTGACAGGTTGATTTCGTAGTCGCCGGCCGTCCGGGACGCGAGCCTCGGCTTGCCGTGCGTGCCGCGCTCGAATCGCAGCCTGCGCGGGTCTTCGTCGAGGTAGTGCGCCAGCACCAGCCGCAGCGCCGCGTGCGCGGCCACGTAACGTCTGCCGTCATGCGGAAAGACGAACCGGGCGGCGCGCGCGCGCTCGTCGTCGTCGAGGATCGAGTCGAGCCGCTGGCGACGCCCCTCTGCGACATCCAATCCAACCTCGACTACCACGACCTCGCTCCGCCTCAGCGGCGGCAACGAAGGCACCAGTGATGGCGCGGTCGCGGAAAACGCGCGGGAGTATCAGCCGTCACCCTTCTTAAGAACGCGCATGGCCGGCGGACCGAACAGGTGACGGGCCCATGTTCGGTCGCGGCCGGCCGCGCGTTACAACAGCTGTGGGCGTCATCCGGAGGCGCGGCTCCTGGTGGATGGATGCCAACGCCGATGACGACCCCGGCGCCGTCAGGGCGCGTGCGCGGTCAGGATCCTCCAGCACGTCGCCGTCGTGACACGACGGCCGAGTGATTTACACATGAACGAGACAGTCGCGAAGAGCGGTCGGGACAGCCGCGAGCGGGAGCTCCTGCTCGAGAAGTTCGAACCGATCGCCGTCGTGGGCATAGGCCTGCGCTTCCCCGGCAACAACGAGACGCCGGAGCAGTTCGCCGAGTTCCTGCGCGCCGGCCGCGCCGGGACCGGGCCGATCCCGGAGGATCGCTGGGACGTCGCGGCGTTTCACTCGACCGAGCCCGGCGCGAAAGGGAAGATGATCCAGGCGCGCGGCGGCTTCGTCTCCGGCGTCGAGGACTTCGACCCCAAGTTCTTCAACATCTCGCCGAAGGAAGCGGCCTGCGTCGATCCGCAGCACCGGCTGTTGCTCGAGTGCGCGTGGAAGGCGCTCGAGTCGGCGAACATCGACCCGACCGGGCTCCGCGACGGCGACGGCGGCGTGTACGTCGGCATCGGCCAGTTCGACTTCGGCATCGTGGTCGAGGGACTCGACCTGGCCGACCTCGAGGCGAATATGGGCCCGGGCACGGCGCACAGCGCGGCCTGCGGGCGCCTCTCCTATTTCCTCGGCTGGCGCGGGCCCTGCATCTGCGTGGACACGGCGTGCTCGGCCTCGCTCGTGGCGCTGCACCTGGCCGTGCAGGGGCTCCGCCGCCGCGAGTGCAGCATCGCGCTCTGCGGCGGGGTGAACGTGATCGCGCACCCGCGCAATCACATCATCTTCTCGCAGGCGAACATGCTCTCGCCCGACGGGCGTTGCAAGACCTTCGACGAGAGCGCCGACGGCTACGCGCGCAGCGAGGGGTGCGCCATGCTGGCGCTCAAGCGCCTCTCGGACGCGAGGCGCGACGGCGATCGCATCCTCGCGCTCGTCCGCGGCTCTTCGGTGCGCCAGGACGGCGAGAGCGGCGGGCTCACCGTGCCCAACGGCACCGCCCAGATCGCATTGATGCGCGAGGCGCTCGCGAGCGCGATGCTCGAGCCGGGGGACATCCAGTACGTCGAGGCGCACGGCACCGGCACGCCCCTCGGCGACCCGATCGAGATGGGAGCGATCGACACGGTGTTCTCGGCGTCGCACAGCGTGGCGGCGCCCATCGTCGTCGGTTCCGTGAAGACCAACATCGGGCACATGGAAGCGGCCGCGGGCGTCGGCGGCATCGTCAAGGCGATCCTGCAGCTCCAGGAGGGTGTGATCTATCCGCACATCCACCTCGAAACGCCGTCGCGCCGCATCCCCTGGGATCGCTATCGGGTGACCGTGCCGACCGAAGTCCTGCCGTGGCAGGCGCCGCGGCGCCGCGCGCTGGTCAATTCGTTCGGCTTCGCCGGCACGATCGCGACGGTGGTGCTCGAGCAGGCGCCCCCGGTGAAGACCGCGGCCGTGGCCGCGGCGGACGACACGCCGATCTTCACCCTGTCCGCGAAGAATCAGGCCTCGCTCAAGCTGCAGCTCGAGCGCTATCGCCGCTTCCTCGACGCCAGCCCGGATCTCCCGCTCGCCGACCTGTGCTACACCACCAACATCGGCCGTACGCATCTGAACGTGCGGGTCGCGGCTGCCGTCCGCTCGCGTCCGGAGCTGGAGCGCCTGCTCGACGAGGAGCTCGCGCACGCTGACGCGGAACGCGCCGGCCGGGGTGAATTCCGCGGCAGCAGCGTGGCCTTCCTGTTCACCGGTCAAGGTTCGCAGTACGCCGGCATGGGCCGCGCGCTCTACGCGCAGTACCCCGTATTCCGCCGCGAGCTCGACGCCTGCGATCAGCTCTTTGCGCCGCATCTCGGCCGCTCGATCCGCGAGCTGATGTTCGGCGACGCGGACGGCGCGGACGCCGACCTCCAGCAGACGCTGTATACGCAACCGGCGCTCTTCGCCTTCGAGTACGCCGCCGCGCGCCTCTGGATGTCGTGGGGGGTGAAGCCGAGCGTGCTGCTCGGACACAGCATCGGTGAAATCGTCGCCGCGACGCTGGCCGGGCTGTTCACGCTGGCGGACGCGACGAAGCTCGTCGCCGCGCGCGCGCGCCTGATGCAGTCGGTCGCCGCGCGCGGTGGCATGGTCGCCGTGCGGGCCGGCGCCGACGCCGTGGCGCCGCTGCTCGAGGGTCACCCGAACGTCAGCTTCGGTGCGATCAACGCGCCCGAGCAGTGCGTGCTCTCCGGGGACGTCGTTGCGCTCGCCGAGCATCACGGAGGCGCTGAAGCTGCGGGGAATCACCGCGAGAGCGCTGCCGGTCTCACATGCGTTCCACTCGCCGTTGATGGCGGAGGTGCTCGACGCGTTCCGGAGCGCGATCCAGGACATCGAGTTCCGGGAGCCGGAATCGAGCTTCGTGTCGAATCTCACCGGCAAGGTCGCGACCCTGGCGGAGGTCGGCGGGCCCGAGTACCTGGGTCCGCCACATCGCCGAGCCGGTGAACTTCCTGGCCGGCATGCGCTGCGTGCAGAAGCGCGGCAAGCATGTGTTCGTCGAGGTCGGACCGTCCGCCGCCCTGACCCATCTGGGCAAGCAGTGCGGCGACGCCTCCGAACACCTGTGGCTCTCGAGCTCGACGCCGTCGCGCGACGAGGACGGCGCGACGATTCGCAAGGCGCTGGTCGAGGGCTACACCGCCGGCCTCACCGTCTCATGGGCCGGCTATCACCAGCAGCGGCCCGGGCGTCGCATCGCGGTACCGAGCTACGCCTTCGACCGGAAGCGCTACTCGATTCCCTTGAAGCGCGGCGGAAAGCAGGGCGGCGTCATCACCGTCGCCGGCCACCATCCGTTGCTTGGCGAGGAGATCTCCTCGAGCGAACAGCGCGCGGCCGGCGAGCGCGAGTTCCGGACCTATCTCGACCCGTCGAGGCCGGCGTACCTCGCCGATCACGTCGTGATGGGCCAGGTCGTGTTTCCCGGCGCGGCCTACGTCGAAGCGCTGTTCGCGCTCCAGGACGCGGTGTTCGGCGAGACCTCGCGCGTCGTCCGCCAGCTGCGCATCCACGAGCCCTTGTTCCTGAGCGCGGAAGCGCCCACCGAAGTGCGCACGCGGCTCCGGCCCGCCGCCGGCGGGGAAGCGCGTGTCGAGGTGGCAAGCCGGATTGCGGCCAGGGACGGCGCGATTGAACGGGTACACGTCAGCGCGCTGCTCGATAGCGAGCCCGGCACCCGCACCGCCCTGAGCCGGGTGAGCGCACGGCTCTCTGCCCTGGCGCACACGAACGGAACCCCCGAGTCGGCGCACCTGGCGGACGACATCTACGCGCAGTACGTCGAGCTCGGCCTGCCCTACGGCCCGGAATTCCGCCGCATCCGAAGTGTGACGCGGCACGCGGAAGGCCTCGCCATCGGCGATCTCCGCGGCATCGACACGCCGGCGGTGGAGCACCTTCCCGCGTCGGTGCTCGACTGCGCGATGCAGACGCTTGCCGCGGTCGTGGACCTCAGCGACGCTTACCTCCCGATCGGCTTCGACAACATCGAGCTCCTGCGCAAGCCCAAGGGCGAGCTCAGAAGCCTGATTCAGCTCACCACGCCCGCGATGTCGGCGGACGGCGCAGCGGGAGACCTCGGCGCGGACATCGTGGTGCTCGACGGCGATCGCCCGGTGTTCATCGTCGAGGGGCTGCGGCTCAAACGCGTGGCCAGCGCCGCCGGCTCGCGCCGCCTGTTCCACGAGCCGCGCTGGTTGAAGCGGTCGCTCGTCGCGCCGAAGGCCGCGCCGGCCCGCGTTCGCGACATCCTGATCGCGCAGCGGAGCGAAGCCGGCTTCTCGGCGGTGACCGGCGCGCTCACGGCTGCCGGCGTGCGCCTCGCATTCGCCGCGGGCGCCGCGGAAGCGGGACAGCTGTTGGCGGAGCGACCCGCGATCAGCGATCTGTGCTGGTTCTGGAAGCCCGCCCCCGAGCTCCAGGGTGAAGCGCGCCTGCGCGCCGAGTGCCGGCAGAACTACACGGCGTTGCTGGAACTGGTGGCCGAACTGGAGCGCCTCGGCTTCGGACGCGAGCTCCGCGTGATGCTCGTCACCGAGGGAGCGCAGTGGCTCCCCGGCGACGGGGAGGACGATCGCCCGGCCGAGCTGCTCGCCGCCAGCTCGCTGTGGGGCTTCGGTCACGTACTGCTGAACGAGTATCCGGCATTCAAGACCACGTTGCTCGATCTGCCCGCACCCGGCGCGGCCGCGACCGACTACCAGCCGCTGCTGGACGAGTGGCTCGCCGGCGACGCCGCCAGCGACGAATTCCAGCTCGCCTATCGCGGCGGTATCCGGCACGTGAAGCGCGTGAGCGCGGTGACCCCGGCCCCGAGCCAGGACGCGAACTTCGAGCTCGCGATCACGGAGTACGGACAATTCGCCAACATCAAGCCGGTGCCGGCCGCGGACGACGAGCCGGCCGGCGACGAGATCACCGTGCGCGTCCACGCCGCTGGTTTGAACTTCAAGGACGTGTTGAACGCGCTCGGCATGTTGCGGCAATACGCGCTCGACAACGGCATCGAGTACAAGCCGTTGCCCCTCGGCTTCGAAGCGGCGGGCACCGTGCTCGCCGCCGGCCCCGACGCCGAGTTCCGAGTGGGCGACGAGGTGGTGCTGAGCCGGCTCGGCTGCATGAAGAAGCGCGTCACGGTGCCGTCAACGGTGGCGGTGCGAAAGCCCGCGGGCATCACGTTCGCGGAGGCCGCCGGGCTGCCGGCCGCATACGTCACCGCGCACTACGCGCTGCACCAGCTCGCCAGGATTCGCCCCGGCGATCGCGTGTTGATCCATGCCGCGGCCGGCGGCGTCGGCCAGGCCGCGGTGCAGCTGGCGAAGCTCGCGGGCGCCGAGGTGTACGCGACCGCGAGTCCGCGCAAGTGGCCGCTGCTCCGCGCGCAGGGCGTGCGCCACGTCATGAGCTCGCGCACGCTCGAGTTCAGCGACGAGATCCTGCGCGTCACGGATGGCCGCGGCGTGGACATCGTCCTCAACAGCCTGAACAAGGAGTATGTGCCGGCCGGGCTGCGCTGCCTCGCCAGGGACGGACGCTTCGTCGAGCTCGGCAAGATCGGCATCTGGTCGAAGGAACAGATGCGGAACGAGCGCCCCGACGTCGACTATCACAACTTCGATCTCGAGCGAGTTCACGGAGGAGGAGTTCAATCGTCTGAACAAGCAAATCCTCCAGGAGGTGGTCGCGCGCGTCGAATCGGGAGACCTCGCGCCGCTGCCCACCGTGGTCTACGGGCTCGACGAGGTCGAGGAGGCCTTCAGCGTGCTCAGCCGCGGGGGCAACACGGGCAAGCTGGTGGTGAGCTTCGGAGACGCGGCGGCGCAGGGCGAGCTGGCGCCGGCGCTCAGCCCCGACGAGACGTATCTCGTCACCGGCGGTCTGGGCGCGCTCGGCGTCGTGACCGTGCAGAAACTCGTGAACGACGGGGCGCGGCACATCGCAATTGTCAGTCGCCGGCAGTTGCCAGAGGCGGAGCTCGTCGCGCTCCGGGCCAGCCTCGCCGCCGGGGTCGAGCTCGTCGTGCATCAGGGCGACATCGCCAACGCCGCCGATGTCGCGCGCATCATCAGCGCCATCGACGCGGCGGGCGCGCCGCTGGGCGGCATCATCCACGCGGCGGGCGTGCTCGCGGACGCGCCGCTCGCGAAGCAGACCTGGGACAGCATCGAGAAGGTGCTCGGCCCCAAGGTGTACGGCACCTGGCACCTGCACGAAGCCGCGCGGGCGTCGCCGAGCCTCAAGTTCTTCGTCACCTACTCGTCGATCTCGTCCGTGCTCGGCGCGCCGGGCCAGGCCAACTACGCCGCCGGCAACCACTTCATGGATCTCCTGATGCACTGGCGCGTGGCGCGCGGGCTGCCCGGGCTCAGCGTGAACTGGGGGCCGTGGGCCGAGGTGGGCATGGCGGCCACCCTCAGCCAGCAACAGATCAAGAGCATCGAGGAACGCGGCATCAAGTTCGTCAAGCCCGCCGAGGGCATGCGTGCGATGTGGAAGGCGCTCGCCCGGGGCCGGGCTCAGAGCATGATCGGCGAGTTCGACTGGGATCGCTACGTCACGAGCCAGCCGGTCGCCGACGCGCTCTTCCGCGAAGTGCTGCCGAAGGGCGGCGGCCCGGTGGCGAGCATCGACCTCGAGGCGCTGGTCACGCAAACCAGGGCGGATCGCGAGGCGGCGATTCGCGACATCCTCCGCGCACGGGTAGCCGGAGTGCTGCGCTTCGACTCGCCCGAAGACGTGGAGTTCGACGCGAAGTTCATCGAGCTCGGGCTCGATTCGCTGGCCGCGGTCGAGCTCAAGAATGCGCTCGAAGCCACCTTCCGCATTCCGCTGCCGACGTCGGCGCTCTTCGACTACCCCGCGATCCAGGCGCTCACGGAGTTCATCAGCCGTCAGCTCGTGCCGGCCTCGCACGACGCGTCGGCAGACGAGGGGCCGAGCGACGTGCAGGGGCTCAGTGACGCCGACGCCGACGCCGAGCTCGACGCGCTGCGCGCGCTCGCGTCCTGACCGGGCCGCGCTGATGACGGCCGTCAAAGAGTCCGTGACGAACTACATCGACTACCTCGAGACGCTGTCGAAGAAGCAGCTGATGGTGATGCTCGCTCGACAACGGCAGGAGGAGTCTCAGGGCATCGCCGTGATCGGCATGGGTTGCCGCTTTCCGGGCGGCCTCGACAGCCCGGAGTCGTTCTGGGCGGCGCTGCGCCAGGGACGTGTGGTGCCGGACGAGAGCAGTGGTCCGCCGACGGACAGCCTCGGGCGTGCACGCTGGAACCTCGACGCCCCCGATGTCGCGCCGGCAGCGGAGTGGCTGCGCTCGGGGGCCTACCTCGCGAACATCGACTGCTTCGACGCCGACTACTTCGGACTGTCGGACGAGGAGGCGCTGTACATGGACCCGCAGCACCGGTTGCTGCTCGAAGTCGCGGTCCAGGCGCTCGCCGACGCGAATCTCACCCGCGCCGAGCTGCGCGGACGCCGGGTCGGCATTTTCATCGGCGTGAGCGTGGTGGAATACGGGCTGGCCGCGCTCCGCAACGGCGTGTCGGTGAACGACATGTCGCCGCACATGGGCACCGGCTATCTGTTGAGCGCCGCCTCCGGCCGCCTCGGGCTCGCGCTCGGCGTCAACGGGCCGGCGCTGACGATCGACACCGCCTCCTCGTCTGCGCTGAGCGCCGCGCACCTCGCCTCGCTCGCCCTCCGCCGCCGGGAGTGCGACCTCGCGCTGGTCGGCGCGTGTCACCTGCTGCTGTCGCCACTCTCGACCGTCACGCTCGCGCGCGCGGGCCTGCTCTCGGCGACGGGCCGCTGCCGTCCGTTCGCGGAGGACGCCAACGGCCACGTGCGCGCGGAGGGCTGCGGAATCATGGTGCTCAAACGGCATCAGGACGCCGTCTCGGACGGCGATCTGCCGTACGCGCTGATCCGCGGCAGCGCGGTCCACCAGCAGGGCGATCGCGCAGGCCTCGCGCTGGCGTCCGCGTCGGGTCAGAAGGCGGTGATGGAGCTGGCGCTGCGCAACGCGGCCATCGATCCGCTCGAGGTCCAATACCTCGAAGCGCAGGCCAACGGCTCGCGGCTCGGCGGCGTGATCGAATCGGAGTCGATCGCGGAGGCCTATGGCCGCGGCTCACCCACGGCCGCCCCGCTCTACCTCGGATCGTGCAAGGCCAACATCGGCTACCTCGAGACGGCGTCCGGCGTCGCCGGCCTGATGAAGACGGTGCTCGCGCTCGCGCACGGCGAGATACCGCCGCAGGCCGGCGTGGAGAAGCTCGATCCGAACGTGCCCTGGGAACGCCTGTCGCTGCGCTTTGCGCGCCAGCCCCTGCCCTGGCCCTCGTCAGGGCGCCGCCTCGCCGGCGTGAACGCATTCGGCATCAGCGGAACGCTGGCCCACGTCGTGCTCGAGGGCATGCCGGTGAAGGCGCCCGCGAGCGCGGCGGCGCCGCCCGAGCTCCCGGCGCTGCTCGTCGTGTCCGCGCACAATCCCGAAGCGCTCGCCGCGACCGCCCGGCGCCTTCAGCAGTACCTCGCGCCGCGCCACGGCTGGGACTGCGCGGCGGTGTGCCGCACGCTCGCGGAAGCTCGCGATCACGGGAAGATCCGTCGCGCGGCGCTGGTCTCCGACCGGGACGCGCTTCTCGACGCCTTGTCGGCGCTCGCCGACGGAGCGAGCTCGACCTCGACCTCGACCTCGCCTTCCGGCGGCGTGTTCCTCGCCATCCCCGCGCTCGGCGACGAACAGCTTCGCCGCGCACTGCGCGGCGTTCGAGCGCCCGGGTTCGAGCCGCTTGCCGCGCGGATTCGAGCGCGCGCCGCGCTCTTGCAGCTTCCCGACCTCGACCGGTTCGTGTCCGGCCTCGACGCTCCACCACGCGGCGCGGCGCTGGCGTGGGCGCTCGGCTGGCTCGACTGGTTCACGGCGCTGAAGCTCGATCTCGCGGGCGCGACGCTCGGTGGCGAGGAGCGTTTCTCGCTGTGCGACGTGATCGCCGGCCACAGCGACGGCGACGCCGCCTGCGCGCGCTGGCTCGCCGGCACGCCGCACTCGGGAGCCCTCGCGCGCGGCGGCTGGGACCTCGCGAGCGCCGGAGAGACGCTGACGCTCCGGCGGTCCGGCGCGCCGCGGCCACTCGCGCCGACGCCGCTTGCGGAGCTCGACCCTCGGCGCTTCATCGAGCTTCTCGCCGATCGCTTTCGCGCCGGCGCCGAGCTCGCCTTCTCCGCCCTCTCCTCCACGCCGAAGCGCGCGCTCTGCCGCCTCCCCGGGCCGGCGTTCACCGGCAAGAGCTATTGGGTCGAGCAGAACCTGTGGGCGTGAGCATTGGTGCACAGGCCGGCCTTCAGGCCGGCCTCTCCGAACACTCTTGAGGTCGCAAGATGTACTACCCCGAGCTTCAAACCGTCTCCGACACCGTGGCGTTCCACGCCGCGCGGCAACCCAGGCAGGTCGCCATCGTCTGCGAAGGCCGCCGCGTCAGCTACGGCGAGCTCCACGCGGAGAGCAACCGCACGGCGCGGGCGCTGCGCGCCGCGGGTTTCGGCCGTGGCGCGCGCGTCGGTTACCTCGGCAAGGAATCGGAGCACTACTACGACATCTTCTTCGCCTGCGCGAAGAGCGACACGGTGCTGGTGCCGATCAACTGGCGGCTCACGGGTCCCGAGGTCGATCACATCCTGCGCGACTCGGGCACCGAGATCCTGTTCGTGGAGCACGAGCTCCTCGCGACCGCGCTCGAGGCCCAGAAAACGTTGCCGCGCCTGCGCCTGGTGATCGATCTCGACGGCACAGGTACGCTTGGGAGCGGCCTTGGCGCCTGGAAGGCGGGCCAGTCGGACGCGGACGTCGTCCCGACGACCGGCAGCGACGACCCGATCGTGCAGCTTTACACCAGCGGAACCACCGGGCTGCCCAAGGGCGTGGTACTCGCGCAGCGGAGCTTCTTCAAGATCCGCGACGGCCTCGCCGAGCAGGGCCTCGACTGGCTGGATTGGCAGCGTGACGACGTCAGCCTGATCGGCATTCCGGGCTTTCATGTCGCCGGCATCTGGTGGGCGATGCAAGGCTTCAGCGCCGGCGTCCCGAACGTGTCGCTGCGCACGTTCCGCAGCAAGGATGCGTTGCGCGCGATTCGCGAGCACCGGGTCACCACCACCCTCGTGGTGCCGGCGATGCTGCACATGCTGCTCGGCGAGCCTCGCATCGGGCCTGACGACTTCGCGAGCCTGCGCAAGATCGCCTATGGCGGTTCGCCGATCTCCGAAAGCCTCTTGCGGCAGTGCCTGGATGTGTTCGGCTGCCAGCTCACGCAGCTGTATGGCCTCACCGAGAGCGGCAACGCCGCGGTGTGTCTGCCACCGGAGGATCACCGCGTCGGCAGTCCATTGATGCGCGCAGCCGGACGCCCGCTCCCGGGCGTGCAGATCCGGGTCGTCGATTCGAATGGCGCGAATGTCCCGCCGGGCACCGTCGGCGAGATCTGCATTCAGACTCCGGCGGTCATGCTCGAATACTGGGGCTTGCCGCACGTCACGGCGGATACCCTCGTTGACGGCTGGCTCCGCACCGGCGATGCCGGCACGCTCGACGCCGACGGCTACGTCTTCATCTCGGATCGCATCAAAGACACCATCATTGTCGCGGGAGAGAACGTATATCCCGCCGAGGTGGAAAACGCGATTTGCAAACACCCCGCCGTCGCCGAGGCGGCGGTGATCGGCGTGCCGGACGAGCGCTGGGGTGAAGCGATTCGGGCCTTCGTCGCGCTGCGCGCCGGATTCGAGGCGACACCACGTCAACTGATGTTGTTCCTCAAGGGCACGATCGCCGACTTCAAGATCCCGACTCGCTATGACTTCGTTCCGAGCGTGCCGCGGAATCCGAGCGGCAAGATCCTGCGCCGCGTCCTGCGCGACCAGTGCTGGGCGCACATGGCGCGCAAGGTCAACTGAACCCGATGTGGAGGCCTGCCTGGAGCATCGGCGGGCCCAAGAGGACCCGCCCTGCATCCAGACACGCATCGGCAGGTCCAAGAGGACCCGCCCTGCATCAAGACACGCGTCGGCGGGTCCTTTCGGGCCGGCCCACATTCAGACGAGCGTAGGGCGGGTACTTTCGGACCGGCCCACGTTCAAACAACCGTAGGGCGGGTCCTTTCGGACCCGCCGGTGAGCCACTCACGACCGGAGACCGTAGACCGGAGACCGCAATGAACACCTGGCTTCCGTACAATTCGCGCACCACGCGCGGCGCACTGCGGCTGTTCTGCTTTCCGCCCGGCGGCGCGGGCGCCGCGGTCTACCGGAAATGGATGCCGCTGCTCGGGCCAGAGGTCGAGGTCTGTCCGCTCGAATTCCCCGGGCGGCTGGCGCGGCGTCAGGAACGCCCGCTCTCGTCTCTGCCCGAGCTCGTCGAGCGCGCGGCGGCGGCGCTCCGCGACGAGCTCTCCGGGCGCTTTGCGTTCTTCGGCTACAGCATGGGTTCGCTGGTGGCGTTCGAGCTCGCCCGGCTGTTGCGGAGAGAGCACGGGCTCGAACCCGAGTGGCTGTTCGTCGCCGCCCACGGCGCGCCGCAGCTCGCGCGCAGGGCGCCGGCGATGAGCCGCGCTCCGGATTACGAGCTGCTCGAATTCTTTGAACGCACCTACGGACCGCTGCCGGCGCAGATTCTCGAGTATCCAGAGCTCCTCCCCGTGATCAGCCAGATTCTCCGCGCCGACGTGCACATGCTGGAGCGCTACGCGTATAGGGCCGAGGCTCCGCTCCGCTGCCCGATCCGTGCGTTCGGCGGCCTCGGCGACACGTCGACGCCGCTCACCGACCTCGGCGCCTGGCACGCCCAGACCACGGCACACTTCGCCGTCGACACGTTTCCGGGCGGGCACTTCTTCTGGGAGAGCTCGATGCTCGAACTGGTGCAGGCCGTGCGCGATTGCCTGGACGTGAAAGACATCCCCGGCAACAGCGTGTCGGAGCGTCGTCCGGCGGACGCGGAAGTACTCCGCTGAGTACGTTCGATTCGCAACACTCCTACGTTAATCAGGGTGAGTGGCGCGATTCACCGCGACGCACACCGTACGGAAAGTACGCATGTACCTCAACATCGTCACGGCCGTCGACATACCAGCGGCCTGGCCCGTCTTCAAACCCGCGGTCGATCCCGCCACGCTGACGCACAAGCAGCTGCTCCGCGGCGAATTCTGGCGCACGATCCCGGCCTACGCCGACGTTGACGAACAGACGTTCCTCGACCACGCCTGGCAGGCGCGCAATTCGATCACGCGCGTCGAGCGTCTGTTCGATACGGTGCAGGACATCGCTTCGCAGGAGTTCCTCAGCGACGTCGCACGCGGCTTCAACTCCTCGCCAATGAGCGTGCGGCTGTCTCCGTATCTGGTCAGCCTGATCGACTGGAGCCGGCCTTACGAGGATCCGCTGCGGCGGCAGTTCATCCCGGTGCAGCGCCGGCTGCTCGCCGATCACCCGCGGGTCGGCCTCGATTCGCTCAACGAGCAGGGCGACGCGCCGGTGCCCGGGCTGACCCACCGTTACCCCGACAAGGCGCTGTTCCTCGCGCTCGACACGTGCCCGGTGTACTGCCGCTTCTGCACGCGGAGCTACGCCGTCGGGGTAGACACCGACGAGGTCGAAAAGGTCAACCTCCCCGCCAACACTCAACGCTGGCGCGACGCCTTCGCCTACATTGCCTCGCGCCCCGAGATCGAGGACATCGTCGTCTCCGGCGGCGACGCCTATCAGCTCCGCGCCGGGCAGATCACGGAAATCGGCGACACCCTGCTGGCGATGCCCAACGTGCGTCGCATCCGCTTCGCCACCAAGGGCCTGGCGGTGATGCCGCAGAAGATCGTGACGGACGAGGCCTGGCTCGACGCGCTGGTGCGGGTGGTCGAGAAGGGCCGGAAGCTCCACAAGGAAGTCGTCGTCCACACGCACTTCAACCACCCGAACGAGATCACCGGGATCACCGAACGCGCGACGGACCTCCTGATCGAGCGCGGCGTGACCGTGCGCAACCAGTCCGTCCTGCAGCGCGGCGTGAACGACTCGGTCGAAACCATGACGCGGCTGATCAAGCGCCTCAGTCACGTCAACGTGCACCCGTACTACGTCTACGTCCACGATCTGGTCAAGGGCGTCGAGGATCTCCGCACCACGCTCGGCACCGCGCTCCACCTCGAAAAGAACGTGCGCGGCACGACGGCGGGCTTCAACACGCCGACCTTCGTGGTCGACGCCCCGGGCGGCGGCGGCAAGCGCGACGTGCACTCCTTCGAGTACTACGACCGCGAGACGGGCATCAGCGTGTTCACCTCGCCGGCGGTGCAGAAGGGCGCCCTCTATCTGTATTTCGATCCGCTCCACGCGCTCTCACGATCGGCGCTGCGCAGATGGCAGAACCCGGTCGAGCAGGAGGCGATGACCCGTGCCGCGATCGCGCGCGCACGGCGTCTGGACCGGCCGTTCAGCGGAGTGGTTCGCGGCGTCGCCGGCACATCCAGCCTCGCTGTCGAGGAAAGGGCGTGGCGATGATGCCGGCTGCGGCGTCGTCGTTCGACCTGCCCCGCAGAGTGCTCGAACCCATGACTGCCAGCGAAGCCGCTCTGTGGCTGCCCGCGCGCCGCAGCCTCGACGCGCCCCGAGTGCGTCTGCTGTGCCTGCCGTACGCGGGAGGCGGCGCGACCATCTATCGCGCGTGGGCCGCGGGGCTGCCTGCCGACGTCGAGGTGCGTCCGGTGCAGCTTCCGGCGCGGCAGAACCGGCGCCACGAGACGCCGCTCACGCGCGTGGACGCCATCGTCACGCGCCTGGCCGCGGCGATCGAGACGCTGCCTCCGGCGCCGCTCGCGATTTTCGGCCACAGCTTCGGAGGCCTCGTGGCCTACGAGCTCGGCCGGCGCCTGAGCTCCACGGGAACGCCGCCGCTCGCGCTCGTGATCGGCGCGCGGCATGCGCCGCACGTGCCACAGGCGGCGCCGCCGATCCACGCCCTGCCGGAGGACGCCTTTTTCGAGATGCTGAATCGGCGGTACGGCACGGCCTGGACGCTGCTGCGCAACCCCGAGCTGATGGCGCTGGCTCAGCCGTCGCTGCGCGCGGATTTCGCGGCATACGAGACCTACGATACCAGGCGGGTCCGCGCCTCGAGGCCCCGATCACCGTCCTGCACGGACTTCGCGACGGGACGCTGACGCACGCGCAGGCCGCGGCGTGGGGCGACCTGACAAGCGCGGGGGCGGCGTTGCAGGCTGTGGACGCCGGACACTTCTTCGTTGATACGCACCGCGAGTGGGTGCTCGCCCAGGTGCGCCGGGTGCTCGCCGCGGCCTGACGCGCATGCTCGTCAGCAGCCGCTCTCCCGAACCGTCTGTTCGATTCCCAACCCTCCTGCGTTAATCAGATCGGACTGAAACGGCAGGAATAGCCAACACGTCGAGGAAAAAGGCCAGCCATGATGCAAGCTTCGAGGTCGTCGTTCGAACCGTCCCCGCTCGCGAACCCGCTGCCGGCGCTGCGCGCGGTGTCGCCCAGCCCGAGGAGGGAAACCACGGCGGCGGAGAAAAGCGCGCTCGCGGAGCTGCAGGCGCTGCGCGATCGTCATGCGTTCTGGGACTCATCCCTGTTCGCCGCGTGCGCCAAGGGCAGCCTCAGCCGCGAGGATTTCAGGTTCGTCTTCTCGCAGTACTACGGCTATTCGCGGAACTTCACGCGCTACCTCTCGGCCGCGATGGCCAATTGCGACGACGACTACTACCGGTCGCGGCTGACCGAGAACCTGTGGGAGGAGAGCGGCGAGAAGGACATCGAGCGGCGGCACGCCCAGATTTTCCGGCGGTTCCTGCGTGAAGGTCTGGACATCGAAATCGGCCAGATCGAGTTCCTGCCCGCGACCGAGAGCTTCGCGCGCACGTACCTCGATTTCTGCCTGCGCTCGCACCCGCTGGCCTCGAGCGCCTTCCTGTCGCTCGGGACCGAGGGCATCGTCAGCCGCATGTACAGCCTGCTGGTGGATGGGCTGCTCAAGGCGGGAGTCGAAGAGCGGCACCTCGAGTTCTTCCGCATCCACATCGGCTGCGACGACGAGCACGCCGAGACGCTCGAGAAGATGATGTGCTCGTACTCCGACGAGCCCGACTGGTTCAACACCTGCGCGCGCGCGATGGACTACGCGCTCAGGCTGCGGCAGCGCTTCTTCGAAGACCTGCTCGAGGCGCTGCCGCACCAGCGCATGAAGCGGCTGATCGCCAGCGTGCAGAGCGAAGCCGCGCCGAGCCTGGTGGAGTCCGGGGCGCGCCTGCACCGCGCGGGCGCCGAGGGTACGCCGCTCTATCACAATGCCGACGCCGCCGAGGCGCTCGAGTTCCGCGTAGAGCGTCTGCCGTTCCAGGCGGAAGTGCTCGACCCGCGCGTCGTGCGGATTCCCGCCGGCAAACGCAACGAGCTGCACAAGCACGGCCATGAGACCGTGATCCACATCATGAGCGGGCAGTGCTCGGTGCAGGTTGACGATCAGCTGCTCGACGCCGGAGCCGGTGACACGGTGTTCGTGCCGCGCTGGGCGCTGCACCGCGCGACCAACACCGGGGTGGAAGAGCTCAGTTACTTTGCGGTGACGGACTTCGGTTTCGCGAGCCGGGTGCATCGCGGCGACTACCTCGATGGCCATCGCCAGAAGCCGGAGAACGACCAGAGCTTCGGGCGCTGACGGCGGCCGGAGGCTGCCGTCTGAAGCCGACGTCGAACCATGAATGTCAGCGAAGCCGGTTGGGCTGCCCGCGTCTCTTTCGAGGCGGAGGGCCGCGCGTGCCGGCTTCGCATCCTGTCCGACGCACTGGTTCCCGGCGTGCTGACTGCCGATGCCGCGGCCATCGCACGCCTGTTCCGGTCCCACGATCGCATCTGGTACTGGTGAGAATCGCGGACCTTTATGGCTTCACTCGCGGTCAGCAATCTCCTGCACGACAAGGTGCGCTTCGCGGTCACGGTGGTGGGCGTCGTGTTCGCCGTCGTCCTGGTGGCCGTCCAGATCGGCCTGTTCATCGGGTTCGCGAAGACGACCTCCAACGTGATCGACAACTCGGGGGCTGATCTCTGGATCGTGTCGCAGAACGTGGATCACCTCGAAGTCGGCGTGCCGATGGCGGAGAGCAAGCTCTATCAGGCGCTGGCGACGCCTGGCGTGCTGGCGGCGCAGAAGCAGATCGTGCAGTTCGTGGACTGGCGGAATCCGAACGGCGCCATCCAGCGTGTGGAGCTCGTTGGATTCGATCCGCACGGCACCATGGGCGGGCCCTGGAACGCGGAGGCCGGTGCGATCGCGGCGCTCAATGCACCGGACGCGGTCGTGATCGATCGCCTCTACGTAGACAAGCTGGGATTCGTCGCGCTCGGCCAGACCGTCGAAGTCCGGCAGCGCCGCGCCCGCGTTGTCGGATTTACGAAGGGGATCCGGACATTCACGACCCAGCCGGTGGTGTTCACGTCGTTCAAGAACGCCCAGAACTACACCGGGCTCGGCGCCGACCGCACGACCTACATCCTGGTCAAGGCGGTGGACGGATATGACCTGCCGCGGCTCGTGCGCGATCTGAAGGCGAAGTTGACGTCGGTGGATGTCTATACGACCGCGGAGTTCAGCCGGCGGACGCAGTTCTATTGGATGTTCGGCACCGGCGCCGGGATCACCATCATTCTCGCGGCCGTGCTCGGGTTCATCGTCGGCGTCGTCATTGTCGCGCAGACCATTTACGCCGCCACCATCGATCACCTCCGCGAATACGGGACCCTGAAGGCGATCGGCGCATCCAACCTCTACCTGAACTGGGTGATCGTCAAGCAGTCGCTGATCAGCGGTGTCATCGGATACGTGGTCGGGATGGCCATCGGGTACGCGGCGGTGCACCTCAGTCGTGAATCGCAGGTGCAGATCGTGGTGCCATGGCCGGTCGGCATGGCGCTCTTTGCGTTGACCTTGAGCATGTGCGTCGTCGCGTCGGTCGTCTCGATCCACAAGGTCACGCGCATCGATCCGGCGATGGTGTTCAGGAGCTGATGGCGAACATGACGTCCACCGCCCTGGTTTCGCTTCGCGCCGTCAGCAAGGTGTATGGCACCGCCGCGCCGGTCACGGCCCTCGATCGGGTGACGCTCGACATCGTGCCCGGGGAGCTCGCGATGATCATGGGGCCGTCGGGCAGCGGGAAGACGACGCTCCTGTCGGTGATGGGTTGCATGTTGCGGCCGTCGGCAGGAACGGTACGCATCTGCGGCCGCGACGTGACCGGTCTTGGCGAGGCCGAGTTGCCGCAGGTCCGTTTGCACAGCATCGGGTTCATCTTCCAGGCGTTCAACCTGTTCTCCACGCTGACCGCGCGCGGGAATATCGAGATCGCGCTGGAGCTGAAGGGCATCCGCGGCGCGGCCGCGCGTACGCGCGCCCTCGACCTGCTCGGCCGGGTGGGTCTGCGAGAGCAGGCGAACCGCACTCCCGGCGAGCTGAGCGGCGGGCAGAAGCAGCGCGTGGCCATCGCCCGCGCGCTTGCGACAGAGGCGCCGATCATCCTCGCGGACGAGCCTACGGCGGCGCTCGATTCCGAGAGCGGCCACACCGTGATGCAGATCCTCGGGGGCCTCGCCCACGAACAGAACCGCGGCGTGATCATCGTGACCCACGACGTCCGTCTCCAGACATTTGCCGACCGCGTCCTGTTCATGGAGGACGGCCGACTCCAGCCCGGCGTTCGCTCCAACGTCTCCGCTCGGGGACGCCACCAGGACCGGGAGCAGGAGTCAATAGAGGAACGCTATGAACTTACGTCGTAATCTCGTGCTGCTCCTGGGTACCGGCGCATTGACGATGCTGGTTGTCGCGCGCGCACCCGCGATGCTCGGCGTCTCCGCCGTCGCGATCGCGACCCCGCAGGACGGGGAGGGCGGCGACGAACGGCCGCATGTCGCGGCGGTCGCGTCGCCGGGCCGGGTTGAGCCGCGCTCGGAAGAGATCCGCGTCGGCGCCGAAATTACCGGGAAGGTCCGGGCGCTCCTCGTCGGGGAGAGACAGCGTGTCGAGAAGTCGGCCGTTCTCCTCTCGCTCGAGAATGCCGAGTACATCGCGCGGCTCGCATCCGCCAGGGCCGTCGTCGCGGAAAAGCAGGCGGCGCTGCAGCGTGTCGTTGCCGGCGCGCGGGACCAGGAGCGGCTCGAGGCGGTGGCAGCCACCGACGAAGCCCGAACGGTGCTCGACAACAAGAAGGCGGACTGGACGCGCCGGCAGGGGCTGTTCGCGGGCGGGGTGATCTCCCGGGAAGAGAGCGAGCGCAGCGAACACGAGTTCCTCGCCGCCGACGCGCGCTATCGGGCGGCGGTTCAGCGCCAGGCGCTGCTGATGGATCCCGCGCGGCCGGAGGATGTCAGCCGCGCCCGCGCCGACCTGGACATGGCGCTGAGCGCGGTGGCGGAAGCCGAATCGGCGCTCGCCAAGACGACGATCCGTTCGCCGATCGCCGGCGTCGTGCTGAGAACCCATGTTCGAGAGGGAGAGACCGTCGCACCGAGTCCCGAGCTGCCGCTCGTGACCGTCGCCGACCTTCCAGCCTGCGAGTCCGCGCCGAAGTCGACGAAGCCGACATCGGTCGGGTGTACCTGGGCCAGCGTGCGTGGGCCACGGCGGCCGCCTACGGTGACCGTCGTTTCTTCGGCAGCGTTGTGGCCGTTGCGCCGATTCTCGGCAGAAAGAAGCTGACGCGCGACGAGCCCACCGAGCGCATCGACACGAAGGTGCTCGAAGTGCTCGTCGAGCTCGAGCCCGACCAGCTGCTGCCGATCGGTTTACGGGTGGATACCTTTTTCGAGAGTCAGTGAGCGGATGGCCCGCCAGCGTCGAGGCCTGACCCTCAGGGGCTGGCGGGCCCGGCGTGAGCCTCGAGCCAGCCGTCGGAAGCTGCCAGACCCCCCTAGGGCCGGCTGAAGCCGGCCCCTACGAGAGCCTCGTTCGTCGGAGAATCTCAATCGACGGGGCCGCGTGGCTTCCGGCTTCAGCCGGAAGAACCAACCCGCGACCTTCCGCCTGAAGGCGGAAGCCACAGCAGCCCGCTTCGTAGCGGCCGACCTTCAGGTCGGCCTGGCCCGGCCCCTGCGAGCGCCTCGTTCGGTCGGAGAATCTCAATCTCTCGTAGGGGCCGGCTTTAGCCGGCCCGACGTGAGCGGCGCTCCACGATCGCCACCGTGGACACGGAGAACACGGAGCCGCGCCGCGACCCTTCGGACGCCCTCCGTGAGCTCCGTGGCTGAAATGTGGTTCAGGCCGAAGTCTGGTCGCTACACCATCGCGAACAACGGATCAGCCGACCGGTGACTTGCCCTGGACGAAATCGACGCAGGCGCGGATCGCCGCTTTATCGCGGATGACGCCGGTGTGGCTCAGGCCGGAGGTGGCAATGAGCGTCGTCGAGCCGTGCGCCTGCTTGAATTCGATCGCGTTCGCGAACGGCACCAGGAGGTCGTTGACGTCGTGGATGATGAGGGCGGGCAGGCCGCTGCTGCCGATCGTCCGCCGGGTGTCGAGGTCCTCGGCGACATCGAGCGGCTCCAGGCGGTTCGCGACGCAGCCGCGGAAGCGGTCCCGCACGGCGCTGCGGAGTCGCAGAAACCCCGCGAAGGCATCGATCATCATCGTGGCGCTCGAGGGCACCGCGAAGAGCACCAGCCGCTTGACCTCGACCCGTTCGCGGACGGCGTTGACGAGGCACGTGCCGCCGAAGGAATGGGCGATGCCGGCTTCGAACGGCCCGTGCTGGCGATAGAGGTGCTGGATCACCGCATTCACCTCGATCAGATCCGTGTCGCGGGCCGTGGATTGCCCGTGCGCCGGCATGTCGAAGGTGACGACCTGATAGCCGCCTTCCATCAGCGCACCAATCAGGCCCTGGATACGCGCGACCGAGGATTCCCAGCCGTGCACCAGGAGCACCGGCTTGCCCTGGCCAAAGCGATAGAGCGGCACGCGCTTGCCGTTGACCTCGAAGCTGCTGACCTCCATCGACGGCAGCGTGAACGGGGGCTGGCGCTTCCTGCGCGGAGCGAAGAAGAGCCGCGCCCCCGCGTGCGCAGCCAGCGGTGGACACAGCTGCAGGGTGCGGAAGCCGACGCGCAGCGCCGTCAGCATCGGAGCGCTGAAGTAGCCGGTGCCCGGAGATGCCGGGCCTCCGCCCGCCTCGAGCAACAGGTCCGCCACTTCGGGACCTGGGCAGCGGCCGGCGCCGGGCGAATTGGAAAGAGCCATCGTCACGAAGCCAGCCTCTGGCTCGATGATTCTCTGCCCTCTCTGATTCGCGCTTCGCTCGTCTCGTCGCTCTGTCGCCGTGCATCGGTGAACAGCGTGGCCAGGCGGGTGCGCAGCTCGCGCTTCAGCACCTTGCCCGTGACGCCCGTCGGGAAGTCCTTGGGGTTTCGCGCCACGATGAGCGCCGCAACCGGCGTCAGGCTGGCCGCCGCGAGGGCGGCATTCACGCGTTCGAGGAGCACCGATGTGGGCGGCGCGTCGATGCCGGGGTGCAGGCGCAGCGTCGCCACCGGACGCTGGCCGCTCCCGTTGGCAGAGGGCACGCCGACGACCGCGCAGTCCACAATCCAATCCGAGCAGTCGGCGAGCAGCACCTCTTCCATCGGCAGACTGTAGACCGGCCCGGCCGCCGTGTCGATGACGTCAACCGTGCGGTCGAGATGGTAGAAGCGCCCTTCGCTGTCCCTGCGCACCACGTCGCCCGTCAGCCAGTAGCCCGCCAGCTCGAAGCGCCGCGTCATTTCCGGATCGTTCCAGTAGCCAGGCGTGCGCGTCGGGGTCTTGACGCCGAGCAGGCCGGCGACGCCGTCGGGCAGCTCACGCCCCTGTTCGTCGAGCGCCGCTGCCTTCTCCACGACCTCGAGCGGCTTGCCGATGCAGCGATCGTTGCGCTGCGTCTCGGGCGAGGTGACCTGGCCGAAGAGCGCCATGCCCATCTCCGACGACCCGAGCCCGTCGATGAACTGCGAGCCCGGCAGCGCCGCCTGCTCCGCCTTCTCGTCCGGCAGGAGCCAGGGCTTCACGAGCCCCGCGGGCCGCTGGCCGAGCGTGATCAGGCGCCGGATGTGCCCGTAGTGCGCGCCGTCGCCGGTGTTGAACCAGGTGTGGACGTTCGCGGCGGCCTCGATCGGCAGCGCCCCGGTTGCGAGCTCGACGAAGGTTCGGGGGAACGAGGCGACCATCGTCGGCTTGAACGCCTTCATCACCGGCTCGACCACCTCGCGCTGCCAGCCCGCCATCGTCACGATCGGGAGGCCGAGCAGCACCGCGGTCATGAAGTAGCTCAGGCCGCCGGCATGCGTGTGCGGCATCAGCGACAGCAGGCGATCGTACGGTTCGGCCGGGAAGCGCACCATGCGCACCTGCTTGCCGACCCAGAACTGCCGATGACCGAGCATGGTGGACTTCGGCGTGCCGGTCGTGCCCGACGAATGAATCAGCGCCACCACTTCGTCGGCCGCGTGCTGATACGGGTACACCGCGGGCAGCTCGCCGCTCGAGGGGTCGTGGGCGCGGAGCTCCGAGGTGGGCACGATGAAGCGGGGCCGATGCTGGCCGATCCCGCGGTACACCGCGACGAGCGCCGTGGGATCGTCGCACACGAGTCCAACCACGCCCACATGATCGAGATAGCGTTTCGCCGACGCCGGCGGCATCGCATCGTTGACCATGGCGGGGACGGCGCCGAGCGAGGTGAGGGCGAGATAGTGAAAGAGGGGCTCGATGCCCTCGGCCACCAGGACGCCGACCGGTTCCCCTGGGCGCACGCCGTTGGCCCAGTACCACCGTGCATATTGATCGCGGATCGCCGCCAGGTCGACCAGGCTGTGGCCTTTCAAGACGACGTTGCCGCGCTGGTCGGTGAAATGCTTGTAAACGAACGGCTCGTCGCGGTTCGGATTCAACGCCAGCGCATGATCGAGAAACGAGCCGGCGCCCAGGGTGGGCTCCTCCATCATCTTGCGCCGGGCCGACAACGGCGCGACGGATCGGGATTCAGTCATCGACAATCTCCTTCGGGTGTTTCACATGTCGTTGGTTCAGCCGGCCGCCCGGAGGTCGGATAACGCCAGGATCTCGGACACCGCACGATGGCCCGAGCGAATCGCCCCCTCCATCAGACCGAAGAACGCCGTGCTCGTCTCGGTGCCCGCCCAGTGCACCCGGCCGTGCGGGCGTGTGAGCTGGGGGCCGTGGCGGAGCCAGTCGCCCGGGCCGAACAACGCGGCGTAGCAGCCGCGGCTGTATTCGGCGTTGACCCAGTCGGTGGCGTGATAGCCGATTGGCGCCGGCAGCTCGGGAAACAGGCTCGCCGCCTGCGCCAGCGCCGCCGCGCGCTGCTCCGCCGGAGTGAGCGCGGCGAAGCGGCGGGCCGCGTGGCCGGTGACGAAGCCGGTCAGGACTCCGACGCTGCCGTCGGACGGCGAGTCGTCCACGGTGGAGAGCAGCGGGCCATCGGCGTTGATCGACCAGCCCGACAGGCCGTGTTCGCGCCACAGCGGCGCGGGATAGATCAGGTGGAGCTTCACCGCGCAACCGGGTGCCGTCCGAGCGCTGGCGCGCCGCGCGCGGCAGTGCCGGCTGGTAGTCGATGCTCTCGGCGAGGCGCGGCGGCAGCGCGACGACCGCCGCATCGGCGCCGAATGTCGCGTCGCGGCTGTCCACGCTCACGCCGAACGCCGTCTGCCGGATGGCCCGCACCGGATGGCCGAGCTTCACTCGTTCGCCGAGGCGCGCGGCGAGTTCCACGCAGAGCTGCTGCGCTCCTCCGTCGATCCGCTCCTCCTGGGCGCCGCCCTCGAACGCGTTCAGGTAGCGGATGCCGCCGCCCGAGCGCAGGTAGAACGCCATGTGCAGCACGGACACGTCGGCGCGGATCGGCGGCCATCATCTCGCCGAGGAACAGCGGGAAGAACAGCCGCGCGTCGGCATGCGCGAGCGTTGCGTCCGGCCCACTCCGCCGCGGTGACGGTGTCGAGCCGCGCCGCATCGGGGCTGAGCCAGGGCGCGTCGAGGCGAACGCTCTTCGTCAGCTCGTCGAGCAGCTCGAACATCTCGCCCAGCGCCACCGCCTTGAGCGGCGGAAACCGCCCCGGGCAGCGGACCGGCGCGCCGGCCAGCGCGAAGCGGCTGTCACCCGTCATGGGGTGGGCGTGGTGCTGGAGCCCGAGCTCGGCGATCAGGGCCTGGAGCGCGGTATGCCGCTCACCGAGATAGGCGGCGCCCGCGTCGACCCATGCTGCCCGGGGCGACCTCGATGCCGTGGGTACGCCCGCCGACGCGCTCGCGCGCCTCCAGCACGACCACCTCCACGCCGCGAGCCACGAGCGTCGAGGCGGCCGTGAGCCCGGCGAGGCCGGCCCCCACCACGACGACCTTCATGTCCTGCCGCTCGATATCTGCGCCGACAGCGCCTCGGGCGAGGGCGCGTTGAGAAAATCGGCGAACGACAGCTCGACGCCGTATTCGCGCGCGATCGCGCTGAGCACGCGAGTCGCGAGCAGCGAATCGCCGCCGAGCACGAAGAAGTCCGAGTCCGCCTGGACGTCGTCCGTTTCCAGCACACGGCGGAAGATCTTCGACGACGCCGTCAGCGCTCATCGACGTGTCTCCTTGAATGTGGATCGTGTTGCGTAGCGCCGGTGCGAACCCGCCCGGTCGACCTTGCCGCTCGCCGTGTAGACGAGCTCTGGAACCACGTGGATCGAGGCCGGCACCAGGTGGGCCGGGACGCGCGCGCGCAAGTATGCGAAGAGCTCCCCGGCGAGCGTTCGCGCATCGGCGCTCGAGCGCGGCACCACATACGCGGCGAGCGCCGTGTGATCGGCGACGGTGACGCCGGCGACGGCCACGGCGGCGACGCCGGGGTGCGCCGCGAGCTCCGCCTCGACCTCGCCTGGATCGACGCGGATGCCGCGGATCTTGAGCTGGTTGTCGAGCCGGCCACGATAGACGAGCGCGCCGTTCGCGGCGCGGCCTGACGCGGTCGCCGCTGCGGAAGTAACGGCGCGGGCCGTCGCCGAGGTCGAGCAACGGGAAACGCGCCGCGCTCATTTCGGGGAGCCCGAGGTAGCCGAGCGCCAGCGCCGGCCCGCCGACGAGCAGCTCGCCGTCCTCGCTGATGTGCTCCATCACGTGGCCGCAGGCGCCGGCCGATCGGCACCGGCTCCGTGTCGGCGGCTCGCCCGGCTCGGCGAGCGGGCCGTGCAGGTCGAGCGCGTGGGTGATGAGTGTGGTCTCGGTGCAGCCGTAGGTGTTGACCAGGCGGATCCGCGACGGTGTCGAGCGTGCGCCAGTCGGCCAGGCGCGCCGGGCTGCACCGCCTCGCCACCGATGATCACCAGCGCGCACGCCGGGCGGCAGTGCGGCCCGCTCCTCGACCAGGTAGTGGACGAGCTCGTGCCAGAACGCGGTCGGCAGGTCGAGCACGCGTGACCTGCTCGCGGGCGAGCATGCGCAGGAAACGGGGAAACGAGCCGGTATACGCCTCGCCGTCGAAGACGAGGCTCGCGCCCGCCGGTCAGCGTCGGCAGGATCTCCTCGAAGCAGGTGTCCCAGTTCAGCGACGCGAATTGCAGCACGCGATCGCGCGGGCGTGATCGCGAACAGCTCGCGCAGCGAGCGCACGGCGGCGTCGAGCGCGCCGCGCGGCGTGAGCACGCGGCTTTGGCTCGCCGGTGGACCCCGAGGTGAACAGCAGATAAGCAGGCGCGCCCGGGCTCCGCCGTCGGAAGCGTTCCGCCCTCGAGCGCCTGCCCGGGGGCGCCGCTGCGGCGACCAGGCCCGGAAGCTCCATCACGGGGAATTCGCCCGGACTCCGCTGGCCGGGCTCTGTGGCGAGCACGAGCCGCGCACCGCTCGCGCGCAGGAGCGCACGCTGGCGTTCGAGCGGGAACGTGGGATCGATCGGGCAGTACAGTTCCCGCCGGCGGCCAGCGTGCCGAGGAGCGCCACGATCGTGTGCGAAGACCGCGTGACCAGCACGCCGACCACGCCGCAATCCGGACCGAGTCGCAGCGCCAGGTCGCGCACCGACCGTTCGAGCTCGCCATAGCGGACCTCGCCGCCATTGCCGACGACGGCGGGCCGATGCGGATGTTCGCGCGCACACGCGAAGAACGCGTCCACCACGGACGAACCTGACCGTGTGTTCAGGCTGGCGGCGCCGCGAACATCCTGGGTGTGGGTATCAATCCCCCAGGAGTCGCACGTCCGGATGATGCCCATAGCTGTTGTAACGCGCAGCCTGGCTCGACCGAACACGCTGATCTGGCGACCGTGGGGGGGCCGGCTTCAGCCGGCTTTCACCGGCCGCCCTGGGCCGCCTGAAGGCGGCCCCCACGAATGTCAACAAATGAGCTTCAGGATTGGTGGCCTGTCTCTTCGGAATTCCTACCGGCCGCTCCGCTGTCGCGGCCGTAGAATCGCACTCGGAGGCCTCTTGTGAGTGTCCCAATCAGTTCTGGACGGTCCACTCGTGAGCGCCGCGCGATGCGAGCAACGCGGTGAAGACCTCGCCGAGCTCCGTCCGGCCGAGACGGACTTCGCCCGCCGCGCGCTCCGCCTCGATGCGCCCCGCGTTGTGTGCGTCGTAGAGCTCGACCACGAGCCTGGCGTAACTCTCGCCGAGCCCGGCGCGGAGCAAGACCGGCAGCCACTCAGGGCGTGGGAGCTCGCGGGCCGTGACCTTTTTCTCGACGAGCGCGCCGAGCGTGGCCGCGACGTCGATGGCGGTATAGCGCCGCGGACCCTCGATGTGGACGATGCGCTGCCGCCCGGGCTCGACATCGTCGAGCAGGAGGTCGAGCCGCGGCGATTCCGACGTCGCTTGCCGAAACCGTCGGAAACACCTTCGTCAACGGATGATGCATGCTCGGCAGCACTCCGCTCGTGGCCGCAAACTTGAGGATTCGCATCCAGTTCTGCATCTGCTCCGCGGAGCGGAGAAACGTCGTCGCGCTGCCGATGCCGCGCAGGCGCGCCTCGAACTCGTGAAAGAGCAGCGTGACCCCGCTGCCCGCACCCACCTCGGCGCCGTAGTCCGAGATAGCGACCACGGCTCGCGGGCGCGCTGCCTCGAGCGCCATGGCAATGCTTTCGACGATGGTCCGCATATCGCCAAGGGCATCGTCGGCACGCAGGCTCATCGGGCAGATCACCTGCACCGCCTGCGCACCGTCGAGAGCCGCCGCGAGCGCGCGTGCGTCGTGGAGCTCCGCCACCCTGAGCTCGCAGCCTGCCCGCGCGAGGTCGCCTGCCCTGGCGGCGTCGCGCACCACGGCTCTCACGGGCAAGCCGCGACTGCGGAGCCCGGGCAACGGTGGCTCGGCCCACCTTTCCGGTGGCGCCCAGAATCGCGTACATGGCAGTTCCTCTATGGTCTTCCGCCCTGAAGGCGGAAGCCACAGCTCCTCCGTGTTTGTGTAGAGGCCGACCTTCAGGTCGGCCTGGGCGGTGAAGGCCGACCGCGTGATTGGACCGCGCGCTTATCGCTGCAGGTGATGATCGTTGTTCAGTAGCTTCGGCGCGTCCGTTTCAACACACTTGGGCGACTCCTCCAGCAGTTCCCTGGAGGGCTTGGTCAGACGCGGCGGCATGGTCCAGGGGGCCGTCAACACCGCCGGGATCTTCCACGGTTGCCTGCCAGACGAGGTTGTCGCCATCCTTCCAGAGCCGCTCGATGACGCGCATGGCGTCGGTGTGGAAATAGCCGTCCTCGCCGAACCAGGTGTCCTCGACGAAATTCCTCGCGTCAACCACGAACACGTCGCCTTCCCACCTGCCGACCGAGTCGCCGTAGTGCGACGGGTTTGCCCGCGCGCGATGTGGACGGCCGTCGGTCGGGATGATGCGGTACGGATCGCCGGAGATGTCCTCGTAGAGGAAGATCATTTCGTTCTGCAATTGCACGATCTTGCGCGGCGGACCGATACGCGGGACTCCGGGCCTGCCGCAGTAGAACACCGGGTCCGTCCGGCTCTGGCGGTCGAAGAGATCCTGCACCTTGGATTGGAACTCCGGTTTGTAGGATGGCTTCGGCGTGGACGGAAGCACGCCGCGGACCGACGTCGCGTCGCCATGCCGCGCGCTCTGGTCGATCTTCACGACAGTGACCGTCCCGTTCACTTCCTTCTTGAGGGCCGCCGGCGCGCGATCGATGGCGTAGCTCCACACGCCGCTCAGGTCCGGATGAGCCGCTTCAAAGCACTTTGCCCCGAGCCGCTGCCTCACCTGTTGCGCCAGCGCGATCGCTCGGCATCAGGATCGCGCAAGCGACGAGGCGAAAGAATACGTGCGTCATGTTCTCTCTCCTGCTACTTGGGATCCCCGCGTGATCAATTCCAGGGATGTGCCGTCCGGGAGTGTGATTTTCCGCATGTAACCGAAGAGCGTTCCGTCCCTGGCGCGAAGCGCCTTCCACGGTCACCGTGTGACCGATGGCTGGGCGAAGTCGGCGCGGGCGAGCCCGACGCTGCGATACCACGACGGCGGATTGCTTTCGAATGTCCAGCGATCGATCTTCCCGCCATCGCCTCTGTGGCGTCCATGGTGACGACGATATGAAGATTGATCCAATCGATCCTGGAAGAGCGTGCCTGGTGACGGCGATCCGCTTCTCCATGTCGAAGATAGCCGAGGGCGAGTGGTGGGCCTGGAGGGACGCAGTCGCCGAGAACCGCGACGATCACGCTGCCGGCCGCAAGTAGTAGATGTGTCTCACGTCAGTTCCCCTCCAGCGTGCCCGGAATATAGCACGGTGGTTCGAGGGGATGCAGAAACGCCGGCTGGCGTCGCTGGCGAGCGTGCCGAACAGGCTATGACCGCATCGGCGCCACCACGATGATGGCCGTGCGCGCAGCCGCACTCGCCAGGGCGTTACGCGGGACCATCGTATGACTCCGGATTGCCTCCGGTACATCAGTTCAGGCAAGCCCGGTCGAGGAGGACGACATTCTCCGCCTGTCCGCATCCCGGGGCCCGGTTGAGTACGGGCGATCACTCGACGCCATCCGCCCTGGCAACATCCAGACCGACAGCAGGAACATTCCGACTGTCACGAAGGCGATATAGCCAGCTGCCCGATGCTGCAGATCCTGCGTCAGCGCACCGAGCGTCACACCCTCGAGCAGCATCTGCAGCGTTCGCCCCAGGCGGCCGCTCGCAGGGTCCGCCAGCGCGTTGAGCACCACGAACTTCAGCGTGAACGCCACGCCGAACGTCACGCCGAGACTGCGCAGCAGGCGCACGCGGTCGGGACCCGCCGCCATCGTCTGGAACATCAGCACCAGGAAATAGAGGCTCATGATGATGCGCGGAAGACCCGACTCCGGCGTGAGCATCGTGAAGACCTGTGCGCTCGCGAGGAAGAGCGCGCCGAGCAACACCATGCCGTTGGCGTTCGCGAGGGCGGAGCGTGAGGAGCTCATCAGCCGCAGCGGATCGAGCGCGCCGCTCTGCACCAGCAGGCTCGCGAACAACACCGCGAGCGCCAGTGTGTAAAGCGATGGCGGCGCCCAGGACGAGAGGCGTTCCCAGCCGCACGCCGGCGGCCAGCACCACTGTCAGGAAGAGGGACGGCAGGACGATCGCTTCGCGGGCCGCGGTCATTTGCGCTCGCCGAACACCCGCAACGGGTTGAAGTCGGACGCCTCTCGCCGCAGTCCTGCTTCGAACTCCGCCCTCAGCTCGTCCGCCGTGCGAATCTGCTGGTCCGGATGCTCGACGACGAGGCGGCCGCCCGGCGCAAGCGCGATCGCGCGATCGATCGCCTCCAATCCCGCCCGATACAACGCGTCGTCGGAATACAGCCGGCCCCACCCTTGCCGGTAGAAGCTGTACACGACGTAGAACTGCGTCAGCGCGTCACGGCGGGCCGGATCCGCGCGCGCGAGGGCGGCACGCGCTTCGACGAACTGGTCATTGCGGAAGTAGCGCAGCCCATCGTCGAACGCCTGCTGGTCGATCTGGTAGAGGCCAGCGGCAGACGACAGGGTGCCGGTCACTTCGGCGAGCGTGGTCGGCTGACGCACGAGCAGCCAGGCGATGAACAAGGCGTAGAGGGCGGTCAGTCCCAGGCCGGCGCCGCGAATGACCGCTTCGTTCATACAGCCGATCGTACAGCCCGCGACGATCTTCCGCCTGAAGGCGGAAGCCACAACGGTTCGAATCCTGCTGGCTTCCGGCTTGAGCCGGAAGTACCAATCCGCGCACGATCTTCCGCCTGAAGGCGGAAGGCGGGCGGCCCGCTCTGGAAATCACAAGGACATGCCACTAGTGCACCATCAACTGGCCTTTAGTCCCCACGTTCCCCGGGATGCGGGCGGCTGTTCTCGTTCACAATTCTTCTCATAAAATTTTACGGTCGAGCTTGATCCTCCTCGGTAAGTGCTCAATTCTGAAAGTCCCTTTGAGCTCGCTTTTCCTCTCCAGCGTCAATCACGAGGCCTCTACATACGGTTTGCGGCTCGAAGTCCATCCCAGGGGGCAGTGATGGGTAGATTCTGCGCCTTGCCGCGGTCCTTCATCTGACGGCGCTCAGCGATGCCCTTGCCGCGCGGCGGAGCGCGCGGCCATCCAGGTCATACGGCTGGCGGCCTGCGGGGCGCCTTCCGTTGGCGTTCGAACGGTCCTTCCAAACTGGAGTTCCTCCATGTCTGGCAAACAACTGTCCTTCGCCGTCGCAATGCTGCTGGTGTTCACGTGCGCGAGTTCCGATGCGATAGCCGAGTCCGGCAAGAGCGCGCAGTATCGCATCACCACAACGAGGCTGGGGACGCCGCCGAGCTTGTCGGTGAACGTCGAGGCGATCAACAAGCGCAGAACCGTGGTCGGACGCGCCTTTTCGACGACGAGCGAACGGACCGTACCGTTTCTGTGGACGCCCGACGAAGGGTTCGTCATATTCCTCGGTGAAATCGAAGGCGTCGCGACCAGCATCAACAATCGCAACGTCGTCGTCGGTCACGTGTTTCGCGGCGAACAGATATCCGGCTTCCTGTGGTCGGAGCGGGGCGGCTTTGTCGACCTGGGAAGCTTCCTGCCGGCGGACATCAACGATCGAGGGCAGATTGCGGGCGTGTGTTCCGATGATAACGGACTCGCGCTCGGAGGGTGCCTGTGGGAGCGCGGCGTCGTCACGCGGGTGAATCGGGGGATTCCTGCAGCGATCAACGAGCGTGGGGAGATCGTCGGACAGATCGGGAACAGGGCCTTCGTGTGGTCGAGGCGCACGGGCACCCGCGTGCTTCCCGGCCCTGGTGTCACAACCGCGGTCGATATCAACGACCGCGGTCAAGTGGCGGGGGCGGTCTGTCCCTGCGCGGGGGATCCTCAGTTCCACGCGGCCCGCTGGAACACACGTCGTCGTCTGGCCGGTGTGATCCCCGCGTTCAGCGCCACGCGAGCGATCAATGCCGGCGGCACGATCGTGGGTCTCTACCACCCCAATCCGTCGGAAACGCGAGCGTTCGTCAGCCCGTCAGCCGGAGTCAACATCGACCTTGGCGTTGGCGAGGCGTTGGCGATCAACGAACGCGGTGACATCGCCGGGATCACGTGGGATGAGAATGCGGAGGTTGTCGAGCTCGTGATCTGGCGGGTGACGGCAACACGGCAGGGCGATAGCGATGGCGACGAAGGCGACGAGGACTGAGGCGGGGTTGAGGGTTTCCCCGTAGTCGCGACGAGAAACCCGTAAGAACGGTCACACGTTCGCGAAATGCACGTTGGCCAGGGACGAGCTGGGAGGAACCGCCCCGCCCGGGCGTGAGCAGGTGGATTCCTTCCAGTTCGTCCGGTGGCGTCAGGTCATTCCGTGAGACGCACGACCTGCACCGGGACGGTCTGTTCGAACTGGTGCGGATCCATCCGGGCAGGCACTTCGCCGAGCAGCGCAAGGCGAAATGCATGCTCACCTGGCGTGGACGTCACACGTCCCCCGGCAGCCACCGCTGACGGGAGGGCTCCGGGCGCGATCGAGTAATCAACCTTGGCCTCGTATCCTCTGCCACCGGCGCTTTGGATGAACGTCGATTGAAACGCGCCGCTGTACTCGTCGGCGCGCCCGCCGGATACAGATACACAGAGACGACGACAGCCATCGGGCGCGCGTCGCTGCTAGAGCGTTTTTCATAACGGTGTAGCGACGCGATACCCCGAGTGGCGCATGTAGTTGGCGCATTCGGGTGCGGTGAACAGTCGCATCGCGGTAGCGATCAACTCGCACACGTGATCGAACGTGCGTGGGCGCGCCGCGCGCAGGAACGCTTTCAGTTTGGCGAAGGCCTGTTCGATGGGATTGAAGTCGGGACTGTAGGGCGGCAGGAAGCGGACATGCGCGCCGGCCGTGGCGATCGCCGCGGCAATCTCCGGCTGCTTGTGCACCGCCAAGTTATCGAGCACCACCACATCGCCCGGGCGCAGCGCGGGCGCCAGACTTGGTCGACGTACGCGTGAAACGTCGCGGCGTCCATCGGCCCGTCGAACACCGCGGGCGCGGTCAGGCCCTCGAGGCGTAACGCCGCGACGACCGTGTGGGTCTGCCAGTGGCTGCAGGGCGTGTGGTCGTGCAGCCGCGTGCCGCGCGGACTGCGACCATACCGACGTAAGAGGTCGGTGGTGACACCACACTCATCGAGAAACACTGTACCTGCCGCATGTCGCGGAGCGACTGCGTGTCCTGCCACTGGCGGCGCGCCGCCGCCACATCAGCGCGGCGTTGCTCGGCGGCGTGTACCGTTTTTTTTGACGGTCAGCCCGCGCCGACCAATGGCGCGCCACAGGGTGCTCAAAGCCGCGGTGGTCGGCAGCGCGGTCCGCAACTCGGCCAGGGTCGCATCCGGTTGCGCCATGATCAGGGCGACCAACCGGTCTTCTTGCTGGTCGCTCAACACGCGGCCGCGAAACTCTGGTCTGGGTCCGCGGCGCGACTTCGCCCGTCTCCCGCTGGCGCTGCTTCATGCGATCCACCCAGGCCCGCATTCACCGCGATTCTCACGGCCAGCTCTTTCGACGACAGGCCCCGCCGCGTCCCGCAGCACGCGGGTGCGTAAATCCATCCAATACGCCGCCATCGCTCCTCCCGTCGGAAGAGTGTACCATGGGCCGAGTAACCACTTAGCAAGTAAAAAACGCTCTAGCCTCCAGCACGCAGGGCTGTGACCGATCCGATCGACAGACGTCGGATTCCTCTCCGTCCTGCGGTCCCGACCTGATGATCCAGGACGCCCGTGGCGCGGTGGCGGCGCCGGGCGCGATCGGCGCGGTCTGCCGTGCGCAGCCGGCTGACATGACAACGATCGTCCATGCGCACGCCGTCGAAACGCAACGCGATAGCACTCCGTAGTCGTGCACAAAGATTCGCACCATGTTCCGCACGCCCTCGATCTTGTCACCACCACCGGAAAGGACATGATAGCCTGCCGCTCAGGTGGTTCCCTGTATTCACTCCTCGGGGACATGAATGGCCGATGAACGCCGAGACCTGCAGCGCCGAAGTGAGTTCCTGCGACAGATCATCGACAGCATCGTTCAGAATCCCGCCGCCGCCGTCACCACTCGCCGCGTCGAAGAGTTGCTGGGGGTGCCACTGGAGGCCGCCGAGCGCATCATCAAGCGGCTTGTGGCGTCGGGAGTGCTGTGCGAGCGGGGCCGCGGCGTCTGGATCCATGTGCCGCCGGGAACGCAAGGGAATCGCTGATCCCGGCAGCGTCGATCACGCTCAATACACCCGATCGGATGCGGCGGGCAGCCGCAGACCCCCAGGACATCGAGGTCCATACGCCGGCATGCGACGTATGGCCCCCCGGGCCTCATCACGTGAGTGATGCCGACAGCCTTAGTCGTCGAGCTCGAAGGTCACGAGCATATTCACCTGGTTATCGCTGATCTTTCCGTTCGTGACGCGCACCTGCTGCTCCTTGATCCATAAGCTGCGGATATTACGGATCGTCTTGTTGGCGCGCGCGAGCCCCGACTGGATGGCATCCTCGAAGCTGGTCTTCGACGTGGCGCTGATTTCCGATACCTTGGCGACGCTCATCTGACTCTCCTTCCGCGCACACGGCGCGTCTGTGGCACCTGTAGCTAGGCTTCGGCGGTCTCCGCGCTGCCAAACGCGGTCGCGAACATACCCCACACGGTCACGAAGAGTGCCGCCAGGATGGGACCCAGGATGAAGCCCAGGGCCCCGAACAATGCGAGGCCTCCCAGGGTCGAGAAGAAGATGAGCAGTTCGTGCATCTGGGTGTCGCGGCCGACCAGGCGCGGCCGGAGCACGTTGTCGACGCTGCCGACGACCAGTCCACAGAACAAGGCGAGCGCGATGGCGCGCCACAGGGCATCGTTGGCGATGAGAATCACCGCCCCCGGCACCCACACCAGCGCCGCGCCGATACCGGGCACGATCGACAGGATGGTCATGACCGTCCCCCAGAAGACCGCCCCATCCAGGCCGGCGGCCCAGAAGGCCAATCCTCCGAGCGTTCCTTGCGCGGCGCCGATGAGGACCGTGCCCTTGAGGGTCGCGCGCGTCACGGACATGAACTGACTGAGCATCCGCTGTTTATCCGCCTCCGGTAGTGGAAGGTGCGCGAGCACGCCCCGCAACAGTCCAGGTCCCCCACGCAAGAAGAAGAACATCGTGTAGAGCAGGACAACGAAATCGAAGATGAAGACCACGGTGGCGCGCGTCGTGGCCGAGAGGGCGGCGAACAGGAACGCGCTCGTACTGCCCACAATCTCGCCGGCGTTGGTCAGGATGTCCTGCCGATAGGGCTCCACGTAGGAGAAGCCTGGCAACGTACAAAGCCCCCGCTCCAACGCCCCCGGCTCGTGCAGCAGCCGCTCGACACGTGGCCGAAGCGTCTCGGAAAGGCGCAGCGCTTCGCGCGCGCCGGTCGCGAGGATTGCCAGCACCGGCACAATCACGAGCGCCAGCAGCAGGAGCAGCGTCGCAAGGGCGGCCAGCGCCCCGCGGCCGGGCAGACGCCGCAGCAACCAGCGGTCCAGGGGATAGCTCAACCCGCTGAAGATCGCCGCGAGCACGATCGTGAGCAGGAACCCGCGGATCATCGCGACGAACGCGGCCGAGATGACGGCGACGAGGAGAATCAGGAACGCGTTGCGAAACTTCGTCTCAGTCACGTCGCCCACGTAGTCAGCCATACAAACAGAATGTATGCGATCGTGGGCCGGCGACTTCAGGTACGGATGTGAATCGACGCGGCACCGCCCCAGCGGAAAGTCTATGAAAGCGGCTCAGCCGCGGCTGTTCAAAAGAGTACAACTGGGACGCGTGACGGAGTCGTTCTGCGGTCTGCGGTCTACGCTCTGCGGTCTACGGTGGGCCACGCAGCTGGTTCCCACCGAAACCGAAGACCGCACACCGGAGACCGCTCTACTGTGA
>CAWAQA010000009.1:0-529096 GCA_963784065.1 uncultured Acidobacteriota bacterium | reverse complement strand
CTCCCGGTAATCGCGAGCGGTCATGGGTCGCTTTCAGAGATCGTCGGTGACGGCAAGACGGGGCTTCTGTTCGAGCCGGGCCGTGCGGAGGCACTCGCCAGCGGCTCGAATGGGCGGCTACGCATCCGCTCGACCTCGAGATGCTCGGATGCGCCGCCCGCAGCGAATTCGAGCATCGCTACACACCGGACCGGAACTACCGACGGCTGATTGAGATCTATCGCGCGGGCCTCGCTGACACGCCGTGTCCGTCGACGCACGCGAACGCTGAGAGGTAGCGACATGATGGCCCACGGCGCACGTCATCGGTGCGTCCGCCAGGATCAGACTCCTCACGCGCTGCACGCGGCTGCTGCGGTTGATTTCCTCCTTCCTTCAACCGCGCTCTCCTCGCCCATTTGTTCGGCGTTTTGCGACCATCGTCGCGGCGAAGCTTCGCTCAGGTGCGGTCGCGGCGGAACTGCGGTCCGGCGCGCCGAGATTCCGGCCACCAGTGTCCTGAGGTTGGACGAGACCCATGTACCCCCGTGCAATATCGGCCGTTCTTAGTCATCGTCCTTGTGGCGCTCTATTCGCCTGACGCGGCCACTCATGCCGCGTGTCCAGACGATCATCACGTGCCAACGCTTCCGTCCGTGCTGAGCGTCGAGGGCACGGCGGAGGACTGCGCGACCCGTGGCAACGGCACCGCGTATCACAATGCTGTCCTTGCACTCGATCTGCGGGCAACGCGTTCGCCGCTTCCGCGCCCGTCTCGTCGGCTCCGCGCACCGGTGCCGCATCAGTCCCGCGGCCAGCTGCGGCAGGCGACGCCGCCGGTGCGCCACCCAGCCAATCCGCTCGTCATTGCGGCCGCCGTTGCCGCGTCCAGCCGCTGGACACCGGAAGTAAGCATGCCTGCTGCCGTGCAGGAAGTTGCCGTGGCTGTGCTCGACAGAGCACCATTCACGTCGTTGGTGGAGATACTGCCGCTGGCCGAGTACAGACACTCTATTCATTCGATCCGGCCGGCGCCTCGTGGAAGAGTCTCGCCCCCTATCCGGGCGCAGGCGGGATCACATGGGCGTCGCCGCTGCCGGCGGGTTCCTCGACAACTTCGGAGGGCTCACGAACTGGCCGCAACCTTCGGTTGCCGCGATGCAGCGCTACGATCCCGCCAGCAATGCGTGGACAGAGCTGCCGCCGATGCCATTGCCGCGTGCTGCGATGGGCGTAGCGGTACTGAACGGGAAGATTTACGCAGCCGGAGGACTGCGCGGCGGCAACGCGGTGTCCGACTTCGCGGTGTATGACCCCGCCACCGGCAACTGGACGACATTGCCCTCGATGCCGACACCTCGCGACCACCTCGCGGGGGCGGCCGTCAACGGCAAGTTCTATGCGGTTGGCGGGCGGCCTGGAGGCGGGGCGATTCGCTCGCCGGTGCCGACGGTCGAAATGTTCGACCCCGTCGCGAACGCCTGGAGCGCGGCCGCTCCGATGGCGACCGCTCGAGGGGGCCACTCGGCCGGCGTCCTCGACGGCAGGATCCATGTCTTCGGTGGAGAAGGCGGGCCCGGGTGTGCCGTCATCGGAAGCTCGGAGGCGTACGATCGGGCCAGCAATTCGTGGGCGCCGCTGGCGTCCATGCCCACAGCGCGCCACGGTATGGGCGGTGCGCTCATCGCGGGCAGCTTGACCTGCCCGGAGCGACGGCGACTGGTCATCAGCCAACGTCCGCTCACGACAGCTTCTCCTATGCTGTCCTTGGAAGTTCGGGTACACGACCGGCCGCGCCGACTGGACTTTGGGGCGACGGCCGGCTCGGGGGCCGTCTCGCTGGCGTGGAACGCGTCGGCGGGGACGACCGGCTACGACGTGTACCCGGGGACCGGCGCGACGGGAACGACGACAGGGACGCCGCTCAACGGGGCGACGCTGTTGACCGCGACCAGCTTCGTGGACGCGACCGCTGTTCCCGGCATGCATGACGCGTACGTGGTGACGGCGGTCAATGCGCGCGGCGCGTTGCCGGCGACGGCCCGCGCGAGTGCCGAGATCACCAGCGGGGCCGGGGCGCTCCGGCGTTCCTGGAGTCGGGCGGCCAGGTGGTGATCGAGGCGGAACACCACCAGGCGGCGGTCGGACGGGGCGGCAAGGGCTGGGCGGCGAGCAGCAGTGGAGCCGGATACGCCGGCATTGGGGCAATGCTGGCGGCACCGGATACAGGTGGCACCATCAACACGGGGTACGCGACGCAGAGTGCGGAGCTGCAGTATCGGGTGCAGTTTGCAACGGCGGGGACGTATCACGTGTGGCTGCGGGCTGTTCGCCGAATAGCGACGACAACAACTCGGTGCACGTCGGGCTGAACGGGCAGGCGATCGCGACGGCCGATTGGCTGTCCACGACGGCGTATGGGGCGTGGGGGTGGTTCAAGGGCACGCTGGATGGCCCGGTGGCCACCCTGCAGGTCGCCGAGCGCCGGCGAGCACGTGCATCAATGTGTGGATGCGGGAGGACGGCTTCCGGCTGGACCGCGCTGCTGCTGACGACCAATGCGAGCCTGACGCCGAGCGGGGTCGGCCCGGCGGAGAGCCCGCGCGCCGGGACGCCGGGAGTGCCGGCGACGCCGACGGGGCTGACGGCGACACCGGGCGCCACGACGATTGCGCTCGGCGTGGACCGCGTCGAGCGGGGCGACGGGCTACAAGGTCTATCGCGGGACGACGACGCCGGTGAGCACGACGGGGGCGCCACTGAGCGGGACGTCGCCGCTGACGGTCACGTCGTATACCGACACGACGGCGGCGGCCGGGACAACGTACTCCTATGTCGTGACGGCGGTGAACGCGGCGGGCGCGTCGCCGCCGACGGCGGCGGTGAGCGCGACGCTCACCGGGCCGAATCCGGCGGCGCCGTTTGCCGAAGCCGGAGGGTCGGTGGTGATGGAAGCCGAGCACCATCAGCGACGATCGGGCGGGGCGGCAAGAGCTGGGCGATCAACGACCAGCGTGGCGGGGTTTGCGGACAGCGGCGCGATGGTGGCGGAGCCGGACGGAGCGGCAGCACGCTGATCAACACGGGGTACGTGACGGCAGAGTCGCCGGAGCTGCATTATCGGGTCCAGTTCGCAACGGCGGGGACCTACCATGTGTGGCTGCGCGCGCTCCCGAACGGCGACGACAACAACTCGGTGCACGTCGGGCTGAATGGGCAGGCGATGGCCACGGCCGACCGGCTGTCCACGACGCAGTATGGCGGCTGGGCCTGGTTCAAGAGCACGCTGGACGGTCCTGTCGCGACCCTGCAGGTGCCGAGCGCCGGCGAGCACGTGCATCAACGTGTGGATGCGGGAAGACGGCTTCCGGCTCGATCGGCTCCTGCTGACGACCGACATGCGAGCCTCGTGCCGACTGGACCGGGCCCTCCGAGAGCCCTCGCGCGGGCGATGACACGTCAAATCCGCCGCCGACGCCGACGGGGCTGAGCGCGACGCCGGGGACCGCGTCGATCGCGCTGGGGTGGAACGCGTCGACCGGCGCGACGGGGTATCAAGCGTCTACCGCGGGACCACGAGCGCCGGTGAGCACGTCGGGCACGCCGCTGAGCGGGACGACGCCGCTGACGGGGACGACCTATACCGACACGACCGTCACGGCGGGCGTGACGTATCTACTACGTGGTGACGGCCGTGAACAGTGTGGGGGACTTCGCCGCCGAGTGCCTCGGCCAGCGCGACAATTCCTGCAGCGGGTGGATGCGTTGTCAGCAGCAATCCCACGCTGTTGACTTTCAGCGCAGCCATCACGGGAACTGTACGGCGGCAGCGGGTTCGGATGCTTCATGCCCGGCACAATCGAGCCCGGCACGGCGGGGCTCAGCCTCGGCGGCGGGCAGCTTCCGTTCTCAGCACCGAAGGCGACATCCATGGCGCCGACGCGACGCAACAGAATGCCCTCGCACTGAAAGCTGCGAACAGCGGCGTGTACTCGGCGCGCGTGCGGATCAAGGGCCCGTTCACGCCGAGCGTTGTGTACCAGTCGGCAGGCATCGTGCTGGCGGTGGACGCCAACAACTACCTCAAATTGGTCCTCGGACAGGGCGATGCGGGCCCGAGACTCGAGTTTGCGATCGAAACCTCCGGCGCCTTCGCGAGCGCCGCTCCCGACGTACCCTTTACTCTCACGAGCGTCGACAGTGGGACGGAAGCCATCGATTTGTGGCTGGTGCGTCAATCAAACGCGACCGTGAAGGCGCTCTACCGCACCGTCACCAACCTCGGTGGAACGCCGTCACTTGGCGCCATCATAGCCGTCGGTGCAACAGCGTCTGCGCCAGCGTGGGCGGTGTCGAGCCCGCAACTCTATGCCGGCCCGATCACCACCGATTTCGGTCCCGGACCGTCGTTCACGACCGTGTTCGACGAGTTCGAACTGGGCCCCGCCGTCACCGAAGGCGGGGGAGGGATCCCGCCGCCGCCAGCGGGGTTGACCGCGGTGGCCAGTACCAGCTCGATTGCGCTCGCGTGGAATGCGTCGGGCGGGGCCACTGGTTACAACGTGTTCCGGAGCACGAACAGCCCGGTGAGCACCGCCGGTACGCCGCTCAACGGCACGACCCCGTTGTCCGCGACCACTTATACGGATACCACAGCCACACCCGGCGTCCTGTTCTTCTACGTCGTCACGGCCGTCAACAGCTTTGGCAGTTCGCCGGCGAGCGCACCGGCCAGCGCGCAGGTGCCGAGCAGGCGCCTCCTGCCCGGTCAGTCCCCCGGCGGCACAGTATTGAACTTCAGCAGCTCCGTGTCCGGCACCTACGCGGGGACGGGGTTCGGGTGCTTCATGCCGGGGACCGTGGTGCCTGACGGGACGGGCCTGACGCTGGCGCCGTTCGGCAGTCAGCTGACGGTCGCCAGCACCGACGGGGACATCCACGGCGCGGCAACCAATCAGCACAACGCTCTTGCGCTGAAAGTGGACAACAGCGGCGGCTACTCCGCGCGCGTGCGCATCAAGGGACCGTTCACCCCGGCCGTCGCCTACCAGTCGGCGGGCGTCTTCCTGGCTCTCGACGCGAACAACTATGCAAAATTCGTCCTTGGTCAGGGCGACGCCGGGGCCCGTCTCGAATTCGCCGTCGAAACCGGCGGCGCGTTTGCCGCGGCGGTCCCCGACGTCCCGTTCGACCTGGCGACGGTGGACGCCTCGTCCGAGGCGATCGACCTGTGGCTCGTGCGCAAAGCGAACGGCACGTTGGAGGCACTCTATCGCGCGGTCAGCAACCTCACCGGCATTCCCGTCTCTCGGCCCATCTGTCTCCGTGGGCAGCATTGCGCACGGCCCCGGGCTGGAATGTGTCGAGCGCGCAGCTTCACGCAGGGATCCTGACGACCGATTTCGGCATTGGCCCGTCGATGAACACGGTGTTCGACGAATTCGCGCTCGGTGGCGTCGTGAATGCGGAACCGGCGCCGTCGACGATCAGCTTTACGAGAAAGGTGCTGGTCAAAAGCGGCGCCACCTCGGGACCGGCGCTCGGGGATTACCGGATTCGACAACCCGACCAGCATTACCCTCGGGCCCGACGGACGCCTGTACGTGTCGTCGCAGAACGGCCTCATCTACGTCCTGACGCTCGATCCGACGAAGCTCGCCTCGACTACCCAGGTCGCGGTGACGCACGTCCAGGTGCTGAACCAGATCGCCATCAAGCCGACGCGAACGTGCAACATCGGCGGAAACCCGAACAACTGCACGTTTGTGGCCGGCAGTCCAACGGGGCGTCAGGTGACGGGCATCGCGATAGGCCCGGAGAGCTCCGCCGCCGAGATCGTGCTCTACGTTACACATAGCGATCCACGCATCGGCGACAACAACAGTGCCGTCGCCTTGTCGATCGACACTGGTCGGGGATGGCCACGCGCCTGCGGCTGCAGCCCGGCACCGGCGGCAACTATCAGGTCGTGCAGGTGCGAAGATCTCATTACCGGACTGCCGCGGTCACGCGAAAACCATGGCCCCAACGCCATCGAATTCGGCCCGGACGGCTGGATGCACTTCGCGCTCGGCGGCAACACCAACTATGGTCAACCGAGCACGTTCTTCAGCATGCTGCCGGAGTACTACCTGGCTGCTGCCGTCATGCGCCTGAACGTTGGCGTCGCTTGCCGGCCATACGCTGCCGATTGATGTGACCGGGTCGCGTCGGCGTCCCAGATGGCACCGCTCGCCGGCGTGCTGGAACTCTTCGCCACCGGCTTCCGGAACGCATATGACCTGGTGTGGCACAGTAATGGACACCTGTATCTGAACGAGAACGCCGGTAATGCCGGCCTCGGGAATACGCCGGGCAGCACCGACGGATGCAGCACGCCATCGATCAACCCGGGCACGCTGGCCGACACGCTCCACCGGGTGGAGCAGGGAGATTACGGCGGGCACCCGAACCCCGCACGCAACGAATGTGTGCTCAAGGACGGCACACTCTACGTTCCGGCGCAGACGCCGGACCCGGATTATTCGCCGTCGCTGCTCTCGTACAACCAGGGCGCCAGCACGAACGGAATCGCGGAATACGGGTCGAATGCGTTCAGCGGAGCCCTGCAGGGAAACCTGATCAGCGCCACTTACGCGGGCAACCAGAACGTGCGCCGCGTCGTGCTCAATGCCAACGGAACGGCGGTACTTGGCGAAATTGGCCTCGGCGCATTCATCCAGCCGCTCGATGTGACCACGGATGCCGCCGGCATCATCTATGTCGCGGAGCACGGCGGCGACCAGGTGTCGCTGCTCGTCCCGAACGAACCGCCTCCACCTGTCCGACGGCCTCCAGCACCGATGACGACGGCGACGGATTCTCTGATGCTGACGAAGCGGCAAACGGCACCGACCCATGCAGTGCGGCCAGCGTTCCGCCCGATTCGATGGCGACCACGTGGGCGATGCCACCGATCCGAATATCGACGGCGACGGGTTGGCGAATACCACTGACCAACTTCACTATGACGCGCAGAATGGGTCCGCGACGGCGGTGCCGCTGGCATTCGAGTGGAACCCGGGCGACGCACCGCTCGGCAAGATCGCCAACTCCGGGTTCACCGGCGCCCAGATCGCGACAGTCGGGCCGCGGTTGAACACCACCGCTATCAACGTCGGTGCCGCCGGCGGATTCCTTGCGATCGGTACGAGCGCGGGGACGGCGCAAGCAACGGCGAACAGCCAGGTCAACGCGCTGCAGGTCGGGTTCAACAGCAGCACCGCTTTCCGCGTGTGGACGCGGATCGTCGAGCCGTTTAACAGTGTTACGGCGGCGATCGGCCACGTGGCTGCGGTGTTCTTCGGACCGGACCAGGACAACTACGTCCGATTGGGCATCATCGGAGGATCGGGCGGTGCCCAGTCGGTACAAGTGGCGACAGAGATCGGCGGTGTCTTCACCGAGGTGGCGACGTTGCCGCTGGGTCGCTGCGGTCGTCAATCTCGACCTGTTCCTCGTCGGGCGATCCAGCGACGCACACGGTACGCGCTTACTACGAGCTGAACACCAGCGGCACCGTGGTGTTCGCCCACGATGTCGGCGGCGTGCCTGCCGCCTGGTTCAGCAACAACGTCGGAGCTGCGGCGGGCACATCCCTCGCCGGACTGATGACGAGTCAGGGCGGAGCAGCCGGGACAACGTTCGTCTACGACTTCTTCCGGATCGACAGGAACACGACGATCGCGCAGGCAGCGGCGAGTGCACCCGGCGCCAAGGGCGAGGAGATAGTCGGGAATCTCCCCTTATCCACCGCGTTAGTACCAGGAGCGATACTGACAGCTCTCGAGACTCATCCTGCGCAGAGTGCGTCGAGCATGTAAGTCACCTTCAGGGCCGCCGTTGCCCTCCCATAGGATCTGTGTCCCAGGTGTAGAACATTCCGGCCGGTTGAGTTTTCATCGGCGACGTTCCGATCGTCAGCGAGGCGCGATTCGCGCGTCTTTCCTCCGGACACGGGCGACGACGGTTGGCCGCATCCTTGCCTCGGTTCGGCGCGCCGCATCGATCTGCAGACGTCGCGGCGTGTGCGGCACCGACGTGACGATCAATGGCAGTCCCCCGATGAGTGCGTGACGCCCGAAAGGGTTCGGAATCGATCCGAGCACGAGAGCGCCCGCATACCACGCGAGGCGATGGAACGCTGCCAGCAAACAGCGCAGCGTGCGATCGACGGTGCGGAGTAGGAGAGATCCTGGTTCGCCCCTCTTTGCTGCTCTGCGCGAGCCCCGCTCTGAATGGACCGGCGCGGGTCAATTCGTACAAATCCTGCGATTTGTCGCCCGCGCCCGTTCTTACTCTGACTCTGGAGGTGAAATGACGTTTCGCAAAGAGTTTCTTCACACGACAGCATGTTGTTCGTGCGGGATCCTGTTGCTACTAGTGGGCCTTCCAGCGCCGGCGCTTGCGGAATTCCCGGGACGGCTGGCGATCAGCGCAGACGGCAACGACCACGACCGCGACGATATCGGTGCCAGCCCGATGACGCTGGCAATCATTGCGAAGGCTGGACTCAGGCAGAAGCTGGTTCACTTCGAATACAACAACCATATCTGGAGCAGTTACAACAGCGCGCAGCAGCAGGATATGACGGCCAGCGTGGTCGGCGCGGCGTCCCGATTCGGTTTTCCCAGCAACATCTTTTACAGCGCCATCAGTAATCCCTCAGCGGCCTACGACCATCTCGCCACCGAGATCAGCAAATCGTCGTCCAGCGACCCGCTCTATATCCTGGCGATGGGGCCGATGGAAACCGTATGTCAGGGGATCCGCCGTTCCGACGCGTTCAAACGGCAGTATGTGACGGTCGTCTCGCACTCGACCTGGAATGACGCCCATCAGCACAACGGCTCCTGCACCTGGGGCGACCTGCCGAGCACCGGCGTCAGGGCGATTCATATCAGCGATCAGAACAGCAACCTGGCGACGTCGAACCAGGCGGACGTCGCGTGGCTTGCCAATCACGCCGACGCTGACCTGCGGTGGGTATGGAGTCGCATGCGGATTGGGCTGTCATGGCAGGTCATCGCCGACGTGTCCGATGCCGGCGAGGTATGGTCCTGGCTGAAGAACGGCGACCAGAACGGCACCTTCGCGAAACTGAAGGCCTTCTTCGCTGACGGCAGCGGTTCACCAGGGCCCGACCCGGATCCGGATCCTGACCCCGGCACTGCCTGTTCCGTTACGGTACAGGATCGACGCCGTCCGAGGCCCTCAGCAATGCGAGGAGCGACTTCGAGCTGACCTGCGGCGTCCCTTACGGATCCAGACCGGAGCATGACTGCGACCCCAACAATGCGGCGCAGACGTCATGGACCTGCTCGACCAGCAACATCGATCAATCGCCGATTTACCCGCCACCAGCCGGTGGGCCACCCGCTGGCGGGCACTGCGCGGCCAATGGCACCGGATCCTCCCCCGCCCAGGCGCTCGCCAGTGCGAGAAGCAACTTCGAACTGGCGTGCGGCGTCACCTACGGTTCGAGTCCGGACCATGATTGCGACCCCAACAACGCGGCGCAGACATCGTGGACCTGCTCCACGACCAAGATGAATTAGAAAAGACCACCGAGATCGAGCTGCGATTGTCATCGAGCGCCCGTTCTGCATTCGCGCATGAGGCGTCGGCCCTCATCAGAAACGTCAGTCCAGCGAGGCGAGGGGTCAACCTGACGCAGCTCTTGGTCAGGCTGGTCTCCTCGCTCCTCATGGCTGGCTTCCGCCAGACTTGATGAAGTCTCTTCACCCCGCGCAGTCTCGATCGGCGGTCCGGCGGCCATAGTGCTCCTCGTCTGGAGCACGGACGCCGAGGACCAGTCGCAACCTGCCGCGCATGATTGGTCCATCGCAGGCGGCGGTACATGGCGCGCCGTCGTCTCGAACGTCTGCTGCGGCGGCGGCTGCCAAGGTCTGCCACGCGGTGAGAGGAGGGTAGTCGTGATCTCGGTGGTCATCGGTGCCTACAACGCGGAGCGGTACATCGCAAGGGCAGTCGAGAGCATGCTCGCGCAAACCTACACCGACTTCGAGCTGATCGCGGTCGACGACGGCTCGACGGATCGAACGGCGGCGATCCTGCGTTCCTGCGCTGCGCGGGACGCGCGCGTACGCGTCATCGAAGCCGCGCATCAGGGCATCAGCGGCGCCGCTAACCGTGGCATCGCCGCGGCGCGGCAGGCGTGGATTGCCCGGATGGACGCCGACGACATCGCTTTGCCCCACCGGCTGGAGCGGCAGCTCGCCGCCGCCGCCGCGGCGCCCGAGGTCGTGTTGTGGGGAGCTGGGCCCTGTACATGAACGATGCGGAGACGGTGTTCGGCGTGAGCCGCAACGGTCCAACGACCATCGCCGAATTCACGGCGCAACGGGCACGTGGAGAGGACGGGTACGTGAGTCACACGACGTGGTTCGTGCGGCGCGACGTGCTGCTGGCCGCCGGCGGGTACGACTCGTCCTTCGATTCCACCGAAGATCTCGAACTGTTGGACCGGATAGCGGAGCTCGGGCCGACGCTGACGATACCCGAGCCGCTGGTGCTTTACCGGGTCCACTCGGGCAGTGTCAGCACGAAAACCTTCACCAGGCAACATGAGCTCGCACGCTATGTGCGGGAGCGACGCCGCGCCCGGCTCGTGGGGCGGACCTTTACGCGGGACGAGTACATCCGTCGGGAACCGGAGCGCTCCGTCATCGATAGGGCGTCGACCGGGCTGCAGATGTTCAGCGCGGTACTGTTACCGAACCGCAGCGTTGCGTATAGCGGGAGGCCGGCCGATCGCGGCGTCGCTGTGGCTCGCCGGCGCCGCCGCGGCGCACCCTGTCTACGCAGTTCGGCGGCTGTGGACGCAAGTGTTGTCCGCCTCGGCTCGTCGCGTTCGCAACGCAGCGCCGCGCTCCGGCCGCACAACGCCGGCGCATTCTCACCGGGCTGAGCGATGACCAGCTTGAGGCAGCAGGTCCTACGGGGGGGCTTCTTCCTGGCCGCACAACAGGCGATCGGGATCCTCTTGAGCGCCGCCGGAGTATTGGTGCTCACGCGGCAGATCGGGCCGGCAAACTACGGTCTGTTTGTCGCGGCCCTCGGGATCTTCACGTACTTCTACTTCCTCGGTCAGTTCGGCCTCGACGTGTTCCTGATCCGCCGCCAGGGACCGTTGGACGAGAATGACTATCATCTTGGTTTTACGATCCTGCTCGCCACTGGAAGCGTGGCGTCTCTCTGCGGCATCGCTGCTGTATTCGCTATCCAGCATTGGACGCACGCGCCGGGGTTTGCGCCGCTGGCGCTGGCGCTCTTCGCCGGCCTGCCCGTCAGCCTGCTAACACTTGTGCCGACGGCTCGCCTCGAGCGCGCCCTTGACTACCGGCGGTTGGCCATCGTCCAGATCACCGGATCGGCACTCCTTCATGTTGTTTCGGTCGCAGCCGCGTTCCTCGACATGCAGGCATGGTCGCCGATCTGCGGCTGGTGGGTGCAGCAGGCGTACGTCGCGACCCTGCTCTTCCGAGTTTCCCATTATCGGCCGCGGCTGTTCTGGAACCGCCCCCGCGCCGTCGTCATGATGCGTTATGGGGTCGGGTACGCATCGTCGCAGTCGGTGTGGCACGCGAGGTCGCTGATCAGCCCGCTCCTCCTGCTGCCGTGGGCCGGGTCCGCTGCCGTCGGGTACGTGGGGCTCGCCTCCAGACTCGTTGACCTGCTCAGCCTCGTGAGAGCGACGAGCTCGCGGCTGGCGCTCAGCGCCTTCGCCCGCTTCAGTGGGGATCGACGGCGGTCCGTTGCGGCGGTGAGTGAGGGAATGCGGCTCCAGGTGCTCGGCGTCGCGGTGCCGCTCGCTGGCTGCGCGATTCTGGGTCAGTATGTGATGCCGGTGCTGTTTCAGGACCGTTGGACGGAATGGGCGCCTGTCCTCCAGGTGTTTCCCTACTTGGCCGTGGGTGCGCTGTGTAACGCGCTGTTCAGCCTGCACACTTCGCTCTTGTATGTGTTCGGTAGAAATGCTCTTGTGGGCACCTTCTTCATCGTCTACGTCACGCTGCTATTCGCCGTCGCGGCGTACCTCGTGCCGTCTTACGGGATCGTCGGCGTAGGTCTTGCGGAGATCGCCGTCTTACCCTCGTACCTGCTCGCTCACATCTTCCTGAAGCGTGTGGCCGGCGTTCCGGACTACACGCTTCCCGCGGTGTGGGCGCTCGCGAGCGGCATGCTCATGTTCGTTCCCACCTTCGGTTGGATGGCATCCGCTGGCGTCGTCGCCGCCGGGCTGTGGCCTGCCACCTGGCGTGCGCTCGATACCTACGTCCGGATGCTGCGTTCGCAGCGGCCAAAGGTGAGCCCGGCGTGACACGAACCTGCGTAGGAGGCCGATCCGGCAGCCCTGGAGATGATCGATGACCCGGGCGAGTTGTCGCCCATGACGACGCTCGTCCCCGCCGCTGCGTCTCTCTCCGCGAGCGGTGCAGAGGAGCGAACGTCGGTGCGGAGGCGTGTGCTGGTGTCGGCGTTCGCGGTATCGCCGGCGCGCGGGTCTGAGCCCGGCGTGGGATGGAACCTGTGCGTGCGGCTGGCTGCACGTCACGATGTGACCGTTCTCTGCTCGCCCGGGGAACCGCCGCGCCGATCGGTGCTGCGCGATGAGATCACCGCCCATTTGCGGACGCACGGTCCAGTGTCCGGGTTGACGTTCCACTTCGTCGACGGTCCGGCGCTGTCGTACCTGCTGCAGCGCGAAAGCCTCTTCCTGCGGCGCACGTTCTACTACGCAGGCTATCGTGCATGGCAGAAGGCCGCGTACAGAGAAGCCCGGCAACTGCATCGGCGGATGCCGTTCGACGTGATTCACCATTTGACGATGACGGGATTCCGTGAGCCCGGTTACCTGTGGAAGCTGCCGGTCCCCTTCGTGTGGGGGCCAATAGGCGGCGCCGCGAACGTTCCGCCGCCATTCCTCCGGATGATGGGGTGGAGGGAACAGCTCTATTACCGGCCGCGCAATCTTCTCAACTGGGTGCAGCAGCGTACGTCGATTCGCTGCCGCCGCGCGGCGCGCCGCGCTCGCCATCTCTGGGCGATCGGCGACGCCGAGGAACGGCTGGTCGCGGAGATCTGGGGATGCGGTGTCCAGCGAATGGGGGAAACGGGTACTTCGCCCCGGGCCGACGGACGCGTGCGTATCTACGATCCGTCCCGGCCGCTGCGCGTCATCTGGAGCGGGATCCACGTTGGCCGGAAGGCGTTGCCGATTCTACTCGAGGCCGTGGCCACTCTGCCAGACGCGGAGCGCTGGCGTCTTGAACTGGTGGTGTTGGGAGACGGTCCCGAGCACGCGCGATGGCGTGCCCTGGCCGCGCGCCTTCGGATTTCGACACAGGTCCGGTGGACGGGCTGGCTGCCCCGCGCGATGGCGGTTGCCGAGATCGCGACCGCTGACATCCTGGCATTCACTGGAGTTCAGGAGGGAACTCCGCACACCGTGCTCGAGGCGCTCTCGTACGGGCTCCCTGTGATCTGCCACGACGCCTGCGGCATGGGTACGGCGGTGACAAACGCGTGTGGGATCAAGGTGCCCTTGCGCGACCCCGAGACGAGCATCGCCGGATTCGCCGCCGCGCTCGATCGCCTGATTACAGAGCCGCATGTGCTGGCGACGCTGTCGCAAGCGGCTCTGGATCGTGCCGGCGAGCTGAGCTGGGACGCGATCGCTCACCGCATCGCCGACATCTATCACCACGTGTCGGGGCGCGAAACGCGACGGGCTGGCGCGAGTAATGAGCGAGCGTCTGCTCCGACGGGCGCGGTCCACGGCGAGGAAGTCAAGGGCACCGCTGCGCCGCACACGACGGATGTGACCGCGTGCTGACGACCGCCAGTCCCTTTCGAGCCGCCATGAGCGTGACGTGTCGCTGCGCCCTGGTCGCTGGCGTCGCCACGGGCGGAGCCTTGTGTGTCGTGCGCGCACCGCTGCTCGCAGCCGCGGTGATCGGGAGTGCCGCACTTCTCGGCTTTGCCATCGTAGGCGCACGCTGGTTGCCGACGGCGTTTCTCACACTGCTGATGGTTGTGCTCGGCGGTTACGCCTGTCTGGGTCGAAGCTTTGCGTATCTCGGGAGTCCGCCGGTGTTCGTCGGCGAGCTCACGCTGCTCTGCGGTCTCGCCGCGTCGCTGTTCAGCAGGCGGCTACTGACAGTCGTGCGCCAGCCCGCGGGGTTGATGATGCTGGCGTTGATGCTGTGGGGCGCCGCGCGCACGGTCCCCTACTTCGATGCTTTCGGCATGGACGCTCTCCGCGACGCTGTGCTCTGGGGATACAGTGCGTTCGCCATCGTCGTCGCCGCCTGCCTCCTCGCCACCAACCGGGTCCACTGCGTCGTCGCCACCTATCGGCGCTTCGCGCCCTGGTACGTCGTGTGGGTGCCTCTGGCGGTCGCCGCTGCGGAGCTGCTTGGCGACGGCATGCCGAACTTGCCGGGCACCGGGGTTCCCATCATCACGGCCAAGCTCGGCGACATGGGGGTTCACCTCGCCGGCGTGGGCGCCTTTGTCTTCGTTCACCAGTCGACCACGCTTTCCACGGACGGCAAGCAGTGGGCCTCGGCCCGGTGGCGGACGTTCTGGATCGTCTGGCTGGCAGCGCTGCTGTGCGTGCTCGCAAAGAGTCGCGGCGGCTTTGTCGCTGTCGCCGCCGCGCTATCGGTCGTGGCGCTGCTGGATCCGTGGAGAACCGGGCGACGCCTGATTCTTGTCGCGATGTTCGTGCTGATACTGGGTTGGAGCGTGGTCATGGCAGTGGTCGGCGCAGACGGTAGCACCCACCGCGACGACTCGGGGGGAAGGCAGCTGACACCGGCGCAGATCGTGGCGAACCTGTCGAGCCTCTGGAAGACCGACAACGACGACGCGCTGAGCCGAACTCGCCAGTGGCGCCTCGATTGGTGGGACAGCATCGTCGGCTACACCTTCGCGGGACCCTATTTCTGGACGGGAAAAGGGTTCGGCCTCAACCTGGCCGACGACGATGGCTTTCAGGTGTCCTCGTTCGACGACGCTCCGCTGCGCAGCCCGCACAACGGACACCTCACGATGCTTGCCAGGGCAGGTGTTCCGGGATTGACGCTGTGGATCCTATTCCAGCTCTCCTTCGCGGTCACCGTCGGACGCGCGTACCCTGTCCGCACGGCGGCGTGCCGCATGGGAATGGGCCCGCATCGACCTGTGGATCCTTGCCTATTGGACGGCATTTCTCGTCAACGCGTCGTTTGACGTGTTCCTCGAAGGCCCGCAAGGTGGTGTGTGGTTCTGGTGCCTTGTCGGCCTCGGTCTGGCGGCGGTCCGCCAGCAGCGCGTGGTGCTTCGCCAAAGAGGACGGCAGCCGATCCTGCCCGTATCGGTATCGGCAGAGGTGTAAAGCGCGCGTGACGTGGGACGATGGCCAATCAAATAACGGACCGCGAGTTCTGGAACGACTACTGGAGATCCAAGCCGGATCTCGCTGTCGCGGTGAAAAGAAATCGCCAGGAAACCGTGGAACCTTGCCGCCAACGCGGGGGGGCGTGCCCGCCATCGTCGAGACTGCCGATCCCGGACGGACTCGGGATCGGCAGTCGTACAGGTGCGTCAGGAGGTCAGCGAGAAATCGTCCCATTGACGTCGTGGCCGTACTGACGCCACTCCGCGTCCGTGCGTTCTCCATTCATCCACGCGAAGTAGCGCGCGCCGGCGCCAAGCTGATACGTGTTCTGATCGAACCTGATGTTCCGCGACTTGTAATACGAGTAGTCGCCGAAGTCCTGCGCGAATCCGGTGAGCCCGTCGGTCATCGTGATCGTGTTGTGATGCACCCAGAGGTTCGACGTCTCGTGCGGACCGTATGCGCCGGAGCCGCGAGGCTGCTGCACGCCTGCGATCCCGTCCGCGTTTCCCTCGACCGTATTCCCATAGACCTCGACGTCGGGCGACGCCGCAACCAGAATCCCGGCGCCCCACAGCCAGGCCGACATGCCGAACCCATTCCGCTTGACGGTGTTGTTGCGGATGACGGCGGAGTAGCTGATCTCGTGGTAGATGCCCGTTCGGCGGTTATCCTCAACCCGGTTGCCCTCGTACATGGTATTCCGGTTGTCGATGTCGGTCCACAACCCGGGACCGTCGTTGTGGTGGGAAAGGTTGTTTCTCACCACCAGCGAGTTGGTTTTGACGAACTTGGTTCCACCGGCCTCCCATCCCGGGTCGAAACCGGCGGTGTTGTTGTAGGCGATTTCGTTGTCTTCGACGAGCACGTTATCGCCGACGCCGCCAATGCCCATCTGGCCGTTCCTGAGGAGGCGGTTGTTGAGCACTTTCATGCGGTGGCCGATGCGCACGCCAATGCCATGGTTGAAGCGAACCTCATTGTCGCGGATCGTCCAGGCCATGCTCGACTCACCGGCGATCGCCCCGGATTGTGCCGGGTTGGCGAACTTCTCGATGGTCAGCCCCTGGATGGTCACGTCGGTCGCGTTGCCGCCGAAGGCCGCAACGGCCACCGTCGTTTCGACTCGCTTGCCGGACGGATCATTGGCGAAGTAGATGCGGTCAGCGGCGTAATCGAAGTACCCACTTCCCAGGGCCGACCTGGGCCAGCGACGCCACGTGGTGCAGCTTGACGTCGTTGATGTAGAGATCCTCGGGATTCGCGCATCGCGGATTCTCGCTCCTGCAGACGCCCTGCGTGCGCCCTTGCTGCGTCTGGCCAGCGGCGACCCAATGGTTGCCCGAGCGGGAGAAGTTGCTGAGCAGTCGCCCCCCTGACACCACCGCTCCGGGTTCTCCCGTGAGGATGGTGTTGGACTTCAGGATCAGCGCCGACGACAACCGGTGAATCCCGGCTTTCAAGCGGAACGTGGTTCCTCCTGGCAACTGGTTGATGCGCGCCTGAATATCCTGCCCGGGCGTGATGTCGACGTAATTACCGGCGTAACGCTGGACCCGCACCGGGGTAGACCCGGACAGGGTTCCGCCACGGACGGTTGCCTTGACGGTAAACGTGCCCATGGCCTGCCCGGCTGTGAAGGTCCCATCGGACGCGATGCTGCCACCGGCGCTCGTCCAGTCGATGCTCGTGTTGCGGGTGCCGCGGACGTCTACCGTGAAGCGGATGATCCCGCCCGGCTGCACCGCCGCATTGACGGGTGAGATGCTGATCGTCACGGCTGGCGGCGTGGGTGCGCCGGCGTAGACCGTCACCTGCCGCGGCGCAGAGACGGTCGCCTGGCCGCGCAGCGCGTCGTCACTGCAGCTGACGATGGCCGCCAGCGTCCACGCCGACCGCAGGTACCTCCCTCTGCCCACCATCTGTCGTTCCGTTCGGATCACTGTAGCCTCTTTGATTGCTCGTCTCATAGTCAATGCCTCTGTCACTGTGCACACGTGACGCGGGCGTTCGCCCAGTCGGCGTGGTCCGAGCCGATTCCGTTCCCACCATCCGTCACTGTCAGCACTAGCTCCTGCCGTCCGCTGACATCCACCGCCAGCGACTTGGTCGCCGTTGCACCGGTCATCACGCCGCTGTCGAACAACTTCGCCCCATCCGCCCATGCCTGAAACACGACGGAGCCGCGTGAGCCCACCTCGTCGTCCACGCCGACCTGGGCCTGGAACGACGAGCACCTTGCGTGCAGCGGGTAGCGGACCTCTGAGCCGGCGTGCACACCGAGGCCCTTCGCGTAAACCACGCCTCCAAGCGTCAGCGGCCGGCCGTCCAGCGCATTGTTGTCGCCGTTGCTCCGATCCTTCTCCACCGGACCCCAGCCGTTGCTGATCGTCGTCCATGCGCCGTCGCTGATGAACTTCGTGGCGGGCGCCGGCGATCCCGTGTCCGCGCACAGCATGCGTGCGTCGGCCCAGTCCGCATGGTCGCTTCCGTCGTCGTCGCCGCCCGTGCTGACCGTAAGCGCAACCTCGCGGCGACCGTTGATATCGACGTCGATCGACCGCGTGCTGCTGCTCCCGCGCAGCAGGCCGCTGTCATAGAGCCTCGTGCCGTCGCCCCACACCTGGAAGACGACGCTGCCGAGGTCACCTACTTCGTCGTCGACGCCGATGTCAGCGAGGAAGGTCGAACATTGGCCGCCGGTCGCGAAGCGCACCTGGGACGCGGCATGCACACCGAGGCCCTTGCTGTATGTGCGTCCGCCGAGTGTTATCGTCCTGCCGTCGGTCGCGCCGGCCTCTCCGTTGCTGCGGTTCCTCTCCACCGGGCCCCAGCCGTTCGTCATGGACGTCCAGGGCTGATCGCCGAGATATCTCACCGTTTCGTCCTTCCCACCCGGCCCATTGGCGCCGCTCTGGGTAACCCGAATGTCGGTGTCCTTCACGGTAAGTAAGGATCGCGGTACGCGCAGTTGCCAGGCTGTTTGCCGCCGCCCTGATGGACACGGACCCCGAGCCCACTCCACCGGTTGCCGACAGCGTCACCCACGAGGCCCCTGTGGCTGCGGACCACGGGCACTTCGGCGACACGGTGACCGTCGCGGCGGCGACGCCGCCGGTTGCGCTGAAGGAGGCCGAACCTTGGCGTAACGGCGTAAGCGCATTCGTGCACGTACGAGTTCGACGGTGTGCTCACGCCCACCGCGTCACTTCCGATCGCTGCGACGCGCAGTTCGCTCGCAACGTTCGGCAAAGGCACGACCTGCAGCAGCTTCGCGAAGTCGACGCGGATCATGCCGTCCGCCTGCGGCGCCGGCTTGCCGATCCGTAGTGACAGCACGGAATCGAGCGATCCCTTCTGGTAGAACTCGAGCTGATACTCCGTGACCGCAGGTTTGCCCGACGCGAGCTTGCGCGCGTGGTCTGCCGAGGGCAGGAACTCCACCATGTTTGCGTTGGCAACCTGCGCCCGCGCCTCTGTCGCACCAAGCACCAATACGACCGCGAGTGCTGCGTGCGTTGACGGCGCCCACCGGCGCCAGTATCCGTTGAATCTTTCACTTAGCATTCGAACTCCATCGATATGTAGGCGCACCTCGACCGCGATCGAGTGCGCGCCCAAGAGTTTTGGGGAGCAGCTGCCGCCGCTCAGTCCACCTCCACGCCGGCGAATGCAGTAGTGCTGTGATGCATTCCCGAGTGATCCCGACACCGGGGAGGTGACGTTCTTACGGTGCTGGGCGCAACTGACGAACGTGCGCGGCCGTCAGTGCGTGAACCGGGCAACAGCCCGCGCACCGATCGGCGCACGACGTCGGCGCGGACTGCTGCACCACCGTGCGAGGCGGTCTACGCAGCGGAGCCCTCGAGCAGTTGCAGGTGCTGTGCGTCAGGCGGACGAGCGGGTCGCGCTGTCCGATTGTTCCGCGTTCGCGCGGTAGGCTGAGCATGACAGTCTGTACGTGAACGTCTGACGACTGATAGCCGTCTGCCAGATCGTGAGCGATGACGTGGCGGGGAGAAATGAACGAACTGACAACGCGTTGTACGGGAGACGAACGGACATGGGACTCCTTCGCGCGCGGACGAGTGTGAGGGCGGAGATGGTGCCGCGGAGTGCAGAATCCGGGCCGCTCGGCGACCCAACACCGTTGATCCAAACCGCTCCCCGCTGTCCCCCGTTGTCATGCCTGCAGCTGCGGCGGCGGCGCGCGGCCGATACGGACTGATACGGCTGGACAGAACTTACCTACACCTAGGATCAGAGGTCCTACTCGTAATCCGCTTCGGATCTCATGTCTGCCCGATGGCAACTCCATATACTGCGGCCGCCCGCAATTCGAGGCGGCAGTTCACGAGGGTCCTTCCACAAGGAAAGAATGCAATGACGCAGAGCTCAGGTTCCGTCGGTGCACGGTTCAATGCTCGGCGCGGGGATGCAGGCGCGGCTGCGGCGCTGTCGTGGCCCCCTCCGCCGCCGGAGACCGGATCCACCGACGACGTGGTAGAGAGCGCCGCCCGGGAGAGCCTCGTGGCAGACAGAGCCCGAGGCGATGACCGAGGAAGACGGTGATCAGGCCCTCCAAACGCGTGCGGCGCGCTCGCCGGTGCCGGTCCGCCACCCTGTCGCGACCATCCTGCTCCTCCTCCTCGCCATCGGCGAGGCGGTGGTCATCGCATGGCAAATGGCTACGACTCCAGGCGTAGGCACACGGCCGTTGGACCAGCCGGTCGCCGAGGCCGCGAATGGAGATGTCACCGGCCCTGCGGCTCGCCCTCCGGTCCTCGCCGCGGTTGCGGAACGGATCGATGTTCCGCCCGTCGGACAGCTCGACGTGAGGACGACGGGCGCCGGCGAGGGTGTCGTCATCGTCGACGGCGAACGGCAGGGCACGACGCCACTGACGATCCGCGGGCTCTCGTCGGGGCAGCACGACGTGGTGTTGGAAGTCGACGAGCGCATTATTCAGCACAGCGTCGCGATTCAGCCGAACGGCACGACCTCTCTGCTGGTGCCGGTTCCCGCCGCACTCCGCGCCTCCGGGTTGGGTGACCGTGTCGATGCCGTTTGAAGTGCGGATCAGCGAAAACAGTGAACTGGTCGGCACCTCAGGGCAAGAGCGCTTGCAGTTCGCCCCCGGTATTCACCATTTGGTGCTGTCGAACGAGGCCATCGGGTACCGCACGATCGAGGTCGTCTCCGTTCGCTCCCGACAGGTGACGACGGTGCAGCCCCAAGTGCCGAGCGGGAACGCTCAGCGTCAACGCGCAGCCTTGGGCGGATGTCTGGATTGACGGGCGGCCGCTCGGTTCGACACCGCTCGGGAACATAGACGTGCCGGTGGGGTCGTACGAGATCCGATTTCGGCACCCCGTCCTTGGGGAGGCACTGCGGCGCGTCCTCGTCACGGCGTCCGAACCGGCCCGGGTCAGCGTCGACTTGAGACCGTAACCGCCCCGACGGCGACGAAAGGACCCGAACCATGGCACATCCGAGAACCGCGACACATCGACGCAGCCGAGCACTGATGGCGGCGGCTGCCGTGATTACCCTTGTCGCCGGCGTGCGCAGCACGCCTCAGCACAGAGCGCCGACCGCGTCGCGGAGGCGAGGGTGTTGTACGCGAACGCCGAATACGTCGAGGCGTTGCGCGCCTTGGCGGAGGAGGGTGGCGTCGAGGCTTACCAGTACCGAGCGCTGTCCCTGCTTGCGCTCGGGCGGACAGCCGAAGCGCAGCGGGCGATGGAGGACCTCGTGACTGTTACGCCAGGGTACGCGGGGTCGAGGAGGACATGCCACCGCGCTTCATCGCCCTCCTGACACAGACGAAGCAGAAGGTGCTCCCTTCACTACTGCGCCGTGTTTTCACGAGCGGCCGCGAACAGTTCCAGGCAAACTCGTTAGAGGGTGCGCGCAAGGATTTCGACCTGCTGCTGGCTCTGGCGTCCGATCCGGCGATCCGTGATCTCGCCGACGTGTCGGACATGCGGTTGTTGGCGTCTGGATTCATCGACGTCATCACGAGTCGTGCGCCGACGTCGTCCACTTCGCCGGAACCTCCCGCGCCGACGCCCACGCCCGCGACTGCCCTACGCAAGCCGGTGCCGCTCCCGCCGGTGGCGATCTCGCAACGAATCCCGTCCTGGCCGGCGGCTGCCCGGGCGCCTGAGTTGGTGGCAAAGGCCGTAGGTGCAGTGCATCTTCGCATCGGCGCGGACGGCAGGGTCAAGTCGGCCACCTTACAACGTGGCATTGACGGGCATTACGACTTGATCCTGCTGGCAGCGGCTCATCGCTGGGAGTACAAGCCGGCGACACTCGACGGGGTACCGATCGAGTCAGAGACCGTCGTCACGTTCCGCGTCGCGCCACAGCCCTAGTCGCCTTGTCGGCGTCGGTGGAGATCTGCCGCGATGTCGGTCGCCCGAGTGAACGAGGCTTCAGGCGACGCGAGCAATTGCAGGCGGAGCTCTTCCATTTCCGCGCCGGGCTTTCTTCCCAGTGCGGTCTCGAGTAAATGGGCGCACGCATGGTACTGACGCAGCGCTGCGCCAACCTGACCTTGATCCGCGTACAAGATAGCCAACAGCAGATGCCCATGTTCGTTGAGCGGGTCGATTTCGACGAGCCGGAGAGCCGACAGGAGGGCGTCGACGTTTCTGCCGCGCGCGACTGCCATCATCGCACACCGCCAATGCGAATCGAAGGCGAGACCGCGCGCGCGCCCACGTTGCGCGCCGACCCACTCTGCGAACCCTGATTCCTGAAGATCCATCCCCGCGAGAAATTCGCCGGACGAGAGACGGCAGGCCAGCTGGAGCGATTCCGGAGTATTGCGCCTGAGCAGGCGCTCGACCGCATCCAGGTCTGCCTTGATGAGCTGAGGAGCCAAACTTACCGTATCGTACGAAAACACGACAGGTAGCGGATGCACGACGCCAAGCTGCGCCCGGAGCTGCGACAAGGTTTGGCTGAGGCTGTGGCGGCCAGCCTTCGGATCCACGTCGCCCCAGAGCAGGGTCCGCAGCGACTCGCGCTCGGCGGTTCCTCCGATCAGCGTCAAATACGCGCAGAGTGCCTGGATTTTCTTCCCGCGAAGCGGCAATCGGCCCAACCCGCGCGCACGGATCAGTTTGAACCCGCCATAAGTACCCAGACGCAACCGTCCGGCCCTCACGCGGCCGATGGTGCAGGACGCATACCCATGCGCCCTTGTGATGCTCGAGCCGTCAGAATGACGTTTTTGACGCGCCGTTGATGGCCCTAGTGTCGTCCGGACCGCGGAAAAAGGATAAGCTGACGTCGCAATTTTCGCCGGAGGCACTGTCGTTTGGTACTCCAAAAGACACTGCGCGGACGCATGGAAAGCTGAGAACCAACATGACAGTGAGGTCGAGCACATCCTTTGTTCATCATCCCGTCGCGGATACGAAACACGATCCGGTCATGCACGAGCTCATCGGCGGTCCGACCTTTGCCGAAGTCCTCAAGCAAGCGAGACGAGCCGCGTCAACGAGTGCCGCCGTGCTGGTCACAGGCGAGACCGGCGTTGGCAAGGAGCTGGTCGCGAGCTACATCCACACCTGCAGCCCGCGGGCGAATCGCCCGTTCGTGGCCGTCAATTGCGCCGGATTGCCGGAAACACTGCTCGAATCCGAGCTGTTTGGCCATGTCAAAGGGAGCTTCACCGGCGCGTATCGCGACAAGCCTGGCAAGTTCGAGATGGCCCACACCGGCACGCTGTTCCTGGACGAGGTGGGGGAGATGACGCTGCGCATGCAGGGCCTGCTGCTGCGGGTGCTGGAGAACGGCGAGGTCCAGAAGGTCGGCGCGGATCAGTGGACGGGCAGGGTGGATTGCCGCGTCGTGGCCGCCACCAACCGCGATCTGCAGGAGATGACGGACCGCGGCCAGTTCCGCTCCGACCTGTATTACCGGCTGAACGTGATGCGTGTGCACGTGCCGCCGCTGCGTGACCGGGCGGACGAGATCCTCCCGTTGACGGACCATTTCCTGGCGCGTCACGCCGACCCGGCGCGCCCGCGGCGACTCGCGCCGGAGGTGCGCGCTGCCTTCGAAGCCTTCAGGTGGCCGGGCAACGTGCGACAGCTCGATAACGTCGTGCAGCGCCTCGTCATCAATTCCCCGCATGACACGATAGGGCTGGCCGACTTGCCTCCCGAGATCGTGCGCGAGACGCAGACCTTGCCTGTACGCCCGACGCGCGACCGCCGTCGCTCGACCGCCGACATGCTGTACGACCACCTGGCACGCGGGGCGTCGTTCTGGGATGTCGTGTATCAGCCATTCATGAACCGCGATCTGACTCGCACGGACCTCAAGGCGCTGATCGAAATCGGCCTGCGCAAGTCAGGAGGCAACTATCGGGTCCTCACGCGCATGTTCAACATGAGCGCGTCCGATTACAAGAAGTTCCTCAACTTCTTGCGGAAGCATGAATGCCTCCTTCCGTTCCGCAACTATCGCTAGCGGTCATCGCTTGCGCGGCGTGACTGACCTCCGCCTGCGCGAAGTGATCCGCAAGGGACTGGAAGCAACGTGCGGCAGCTACAAGAGGTACTGCCCGCGTCTTCCACGTCGCCGACGCTGAGTACAAGAAATTCCTCAATTTCCTCGCTGCCACGGCCGCTGCCTTCTGTATCGCGACCTCCGCTAGTCCCCTGGATCGGGGCGCTGGATTACATCCACGACCCAATTGCTATTTCGCGGATGTCCACACGAAAACCCGGCAGGAAAGGTAAGTAGCAATGCGTACGCTTATTGCCGCCATCGGCATGTCCCTGATCAGTTGTCCCCTCTTCGCGAGCGTCCCCTCGAACGATAACGTGCGCCGGGCGACCCGAATCGACGTCTTGCCCTTCGTCAACGCGATCGACACGCGGGACGCAACGACCGCCCCTAGCGACCCGGACTGTGCAGGACAAGGTGCGACCGTATGGTACTCGTTCGTCGCGGAGGAAGATGCCGAGCTCGCGATTAGCACATTCGGCAGCAGCTATGACACGACGCTGTCGGCCTATATCCAGGATGCGGCGGGGATCCTCGCCATCGCGTGCAACGACGACACAGGTGACACCGTGCAGTCCGAGCTGCGCCTGAGCGTGGTCGCGGGGGTGACGTATCTGTTCATGGTCGGATCGTTCGCAAGCGGGCCTGGCGGTGATCTCGTGTTCACCGTGGCGACGGCACGTGAGCTGCCGCAGCTCCGTGTCGAATCGGTGGCGAGTCTCCGTCAGCCCGGCCTTCTGACACTACGGGGTTCCATCACGTGTTCACAACCGTCGGTGGTCTTCATCGGTGGCGAAGTAACGCAAACGGTTCGAAAAGGCCCGAAAGATCGTCGTCAGCCGACGTGGGCCAGTTTTCCCTTCAGTGAAATCAATTGCAACGGCCGAACACGCTGGACGACACGCCCCGTTCCTCGGGTTGGACTATTCGAACGGGGACCGGCCACGGTCCTCGCAACGGTCGTTGTATGCGGCGACGTAAGCTGCGAATCGTACCCCCTTGCGGCATCGGTCTCGGTCGTACGGGCACGTAAGAGGCGAGCGGTATTCGGCGGACGAACAGGGCCGAGGCGCGAAGGGGCGCGGACGGCCGCCGAAGAAGAAATGAACGAACGGACCCGGGCACCGCGCTCCGATGGCCGGTTGAAGGCTCCCATCTGATTGCGTTGGCGCTTGTCGTATCGCATGGAAACGAGGACGGCAAGCGTCGACCTTGTCGGCCGGCTGTTCCGCTGACGCCGTCGATGCCTCACGGCGCGATGACCGCCTGGCTCATTCGACTGACGTAGTTCCTATATATTGGTCGGTCGATTGGGGGACGGATGAATCTCCAGCCTGGCGTCACGTCAAGGGCGGCATACCGTTGGGTGGTGCTGCTGTTCGCCGTGCTGACCTACGCGACGAGCCAGTTCGCACGCCAGAATTACACCGGCGTACAGAAGTTCATCGCGGCCGATTTTGAACTCGACACGGCGGCGCTGGGGCTGCTTGGATCCGTGTTCTTCTATGCCTACGCCCTGTTTCAGCTGCCTTGGGGCATCGCCTCCGACAGGTTCGGGAGCCGCGGGATTGCGGCGGCCGGCATGTTGCTGACCGCGGGCGCCATGGCCGGCTTCGCTACCAGCCAGTCCGAGGCGGCGCTTCTGTTCTGGCGGGTCGCGGCGGGCGCCGCCGGCGCAGCGGCCTACGTCGCGGTCGCGGGTGCGCTCGCGCGATGGTTTCCGCCGAACGAGCGCGGGCTCAGCCAGGGACTGCTCGGTGGCCTTGGAGGGGCGCTCGGCGAGAGCACGGCATTTTTCCTGCTCCCGGTGCTCTCGATCCACTTTGCGTCGGGCTGGCGGAATGCAACGTCAATGATGGCGGTCGCGATTGCGGCGATCGGCATCGTGTCGCTCGTGTTCCTCCGGTCGGCGCCACCGCGGACGCAGGCCACGACCCGGCACCCATTCACGCGCGACATGCTGCCCGACGCGCTGCTGTGGTGCTACGCGGCACTCTTCTGCGCGCAGGTGATTGCCATGCGCACCGCGCAGGCGTGGATCGCTCTCTACTGCACCGATGTCTACATCACCGCGTACGGCTACGACGTCAACGGAGCAGCCGTCGCCGGCGGCTTTCTCGCCATGGTCGTGTACCTCGTTACTCGGGCGGGGAGTCGGCGTACCGCTTTCGGGCTCGGTCTCCGACGCGCTGGTGCGGCGTGGCGTGTCGCGCATCGCGATGGTCATCGGCTGCCTGGTTGTCGCGATCGTCTCGTTCCAGGTGCTCTCCATGCGCGTCACCGCGATCTGGCTCATCGGCTTGGTTGCGTTCCTGCTCGCCCCGGCGGCGAACTCCTTTCCCCTCATCACTGCCTCGATCAGCGAGACCTACGGACCGCAGAAGACGGCGTCCGTCTTCGCGTTCATCAACACGCTCGGGCAGATCGTTGGCGCGACGGTACTCGCCTTCAGCGGGTATCTCGGCGTCGCGATGAGCGGCGGTGACCGCACGGCGCTGCGCGAGTACCAGGGGATCTGGCTGTCCGCAGTGGGCGCGGTTGGTCTCATGACGATGATCGGCGCCGTGATCTACGTCGCCGGCCGCCGGCAGTTCGCGACGCGTCGCGCGGCGCTTGCGTCTGCGTAGGGAGACAGCAGGCGAATGAATGCGTTGGAGGTCAAACGCGTGTCCGGCGCCCTCGGTGCCGAGCTCCACGGGATCGATTTCGCCAAACCGCTGTCTGCCGACGCAACCGCGCAGATCCGAGCCGCCTGGCTCGAGTACCTCGTCATTTTCTTTCGCGACCAGCAACTGGCGCCCGAGAGGCTGATGGCGCTCGCCTCCGTGTTCGGCCAGCCGGTCGAGTATCCATTCGTCAAGGGCCTGGATGGCTTCCCCTGCATCACTCCCGTGATCAAGCTGGAACACGAGACGCTCAATTTCGGCGGAGTGTGGCACTCTGATACGACGTACCTTGAACGCCCGCCGATGGCGACGCTGCTCCTGGCGCAGGAGGTCCCGCCGTACGGCGGTGACACGCTGTTCGCGAACCAGTACCTCGCCTACGAGACTCTCTCCGACGGGCTGAAGCGCGTGCTCGATGGACTCATCGGCGTCGGCACCTCGGCTAAAGCTGACGTCACCCGCACTCGGGAGGACCGCGTCCGCAGCGCCGGCCGCGCCGACGCAGCCGGCGAGTACGTTGCCCGCCACCCAGTGGTCCGCACGCACCCGGAAACCGGGCGCAAGGCCCTGTACGTCAACCGCGCGCACACGGTCCGCTTCGAAGGGTGGACCGAGGCAGAGAGCGCTCCATTGCTGGAATTCCTGTTCCATCACCAGGTGCGGCCCGAGTTCACGTGCCGCTTCGCATGGCGGCCGGGCTCGCTCGCGTTGTGGGACAACCGCTGCACGCTGCACAACCCGGTCAACGACTACCACGGGTACCGACGCGTGATGCACCGGGTCACGCTCGCCGGCGATACTCCGCGCTGAGCGCGCGATGCGGGAAACGACGGTCTTTATTGTCCGGGCAACCAAATGCTTGGATGGCCCCTCGCCTGCCAGCGTCAGGATCAGCTCGTTCAGCCGCTTGACGAAGCCGGCCGGATCCTCGAGCTGTCCGCCCTCGGCAAGCATCGCCTGGTCGAACAGGATGTGGCTCCAGTCGGCGAAGCGCGCCTCGTCGGCCTCGGCTTTGAGGCGCTTGACGATCGGGTGCCACGGGTTGATCTCGAGCACCGGCTTCGTGCCGGAGACCTTCTGGCCGGCGGCCTTCAGGATCCGCTCGAGATTCATGCTCATGCCGTACTCGTCGCTGACGAGACAGGCCGGCGATTCGGTCAGCCGCTCGGTGGTGCGCACGGCGCTGGCCCGATCCTTCAGTGCGGCCTGGATCCGCTCGAGCAGCGGCTTCTCGTCCTCGCCCGGCTTCGCCGCTTCCTCCTTTGCCGCGTCGCCACCAAGCTTGCTCAGGTCGAGATCACCCTTCGCGACCGAATGGAGCGGCTTGCCCTCGAACTCGGTGAGCGACGACACGACCCACTCGTCGATCCGGTCGTACATCAGCAGCACCTCGACGCCGCGCTTGCGGAAGATCTCGAGGTGCGGGCTGTTCCGCGCGGCGGCGAAGCTGTCCGCGGTGATGTAGTAGATCGCCTCCTGGCCCTCTCTCATCCGGCCGACGTAGTCGGCCAGCGACACGGTCTGCGCCTCGGTCCCGTCGTGCGTCGAGGCAAAGCGCAGCAACTTGGCAATGCGCTCGCGGTTCGCCGTATCCTCGGCGGCGCCTTCCTTGAGCACGCGGCCGAAGGTGGTCCAGAACGTGGCGTACTTCTCCGGCTCCTTCGCCGCGAGGTCGTCGAGCAGGCCGAGGACGCGCTTGGTCGACGCCGCCTTGATGTTCTGTACGTCGCGCGACTGCTGCAGGATCTCACGCGAGACGTTCAGCGGCAGGTCCGCCGAATCGATGATGCCGCGAACGAACCGCAAGTACGTCGGCATCAGGTCCTCGGCGTCGTCCATGATGAAGACGCGCCGGACGTAGAGCTTGATGCCGTGGCGCTGCTCGCGATCCCACAGGTCGAATGGCGCCCGCTTCGGGATGAAGAACAGCTGCGTGTACTCCTGGCGGCCCTCGACCTTCGCGTGGACGCGCGCGAGCGGCGGCTCGAAGTCGTGGGCGATGTGCTTGTAGAACTCGTCGTACTGCTCGTCGGTAATCTCCGACTTGGGCCGGGCCCACAGCGCTGAGGCCTGGTTGATCTGCTCGTCCTCGTCGGTGAGCACCTGCTTCTTCGCGTCCGCGTCCCACTGTCTCCTTCTTCATGAGAATGGGTACGGTGATGTGGTCCGAGTACTTGCGCAGGATCTCCCGCAACCGCCCGCTCGACAGCAGCTCGTCCTCCTCGGGCCGCAGGTGCAGGATGACGTCCGTGCCGCGCGTGGCCTTCTCGATCGTCTCGACCGTGTACTCGCCTTCGCCCGTGCTCTCCCACTTCACGCCGTGGTCGGCGGCCAGGCCGGCACGGCGCGTCAGCAGCGTGACCCGGTCGGCAACGATGAAGGCCGAATAGAATCCGACACCGAACTGCCCGATCAGGTTGGCGTCCTTGGCGCGCTCGGCGGTGAGCTGCTGGACGAATTCGCGCGTGCCGGACTTGGCGATCGTCCCGATCTCGTCGATCACCTCCTGCCGTGACATGCCGATGCCGTTGTCGGAAACGGTGATGGTCCGCGCGGCAGCATCGAAACTGACGTGGATCCGCACGTCGTGGTCGTCTTCGAACAGCGCGGCGTCGGTGATCGCCTCGAACCGCAGCTTGTCGGCGGCGTCCGAGGCGTTCGACACGAGCTCGCGCAGGAAGATTTCCTTATTGCCGTAGAGCGAATGGACCATCAGGTGGAGGAGCTGCTTGACCTCCGCCTGGAACCCGAGTGTTTCGCGTGTCGCTGTAGCATCCATGCCGACATTGTAGCGACGGCGGCAGGCCGCCTGGCACGCCCGGGCGGTATTGCCCGCCGCTACGGGGCAGCCGGGGTCGGACGGCTCGATGCACGCGGGTGGATTCCGGGCCGTGCCGGCGGAGACCGGGCTGCCGGGCTTTCCGTCAACTACGTGAGAAAAGTCGTTGACGCGACGTCAAGCCATCACCACGTGAAGCGGAAAATCGTGCCGGTCGAGCGGCTCGGGTCCGGCCACTGCGAGTCGTAGCCCTTGACGCTCTCCGGCACGGCCGCCCAGTCGGCATACATATTCCCCCCGACGTAGAAGCGCTGCTGACCATGGGCGACTGGCGTACAGGTTGTTCGGTCGAGAAGAGGGAGTATGCGCGTTGAGGCTCCAGGGGGCCGGGCCGATCGCTGTAAGGCACATACTCGGCCAGACCATCGCTGTCGACATCCGCCCGAATCCATGCCAGGTGCAGGAGACGATGGTAAGTGCGGTCGGCAATCATGGCCCGCAGCTGGGCGTTGAAGCGATCGACGATCGAGGCCGCGTCGGGACGCGTTCGCCTCACGGCAAAATGGAGCTGCCGCGTGAGCATGGCTGTCGAACCGATCTGCAGCCTCGTTTGCGCTTCCATGGGGTGGTTGTCGACGATGTTCTGCACGACGAGCTCGTCCATGAGCGTGTAGTCCACGCTGCCGTCGAGCAGCAACCTGAGACTGTCTTCTTCGCTGCGCGACCGGACGAACATCGGCCCGGCGTTGTCGAGGGCGTCACCGTACGAGTAGCCTTCGACTATCGCGATGCGTTTGCCCGGGAGATCGCCGAGCGCGGTTGCCGAGACATCCGCGCCGGTTCGCCCCACGAGTATCAGACGATTCTCGAGATACGGTTGGGAGAAGAGCAGGACGCGTTCGCGTTCGAGGTCCTTCCACGCCGCGCCGCTGCCGTCGAACTCGCCGCCGAGCAGCGAGGGCGTAAACCCCGCGGCCTCGACGATCGTCGTGTTCGCGCCGAGTCCGATCCGGCCGAGCGCGGCCTCGACCAGGTCGAGCGCAAAGCGCGGCTGTCCGGGCGCGTTCGTGAACGGCGGCCATGCCGTCGATACCAGACGCAGCTGGCTGGTTTGCGCGGATACGACGACCGTTGCCGCGACGATCGACAGGAAAAGTATCGTCAGGCCCGGGCGCAGGCCGTCACGACCCGCGCCGCCTTGAAGAGGACGCACAGGTGAGCTCCGTTGCCCCTCGGGCAATCTGAATTCCAGCGGGAAACTGTCCGAATACGCGGCACGCGCGTTATGAAGTCATGACATTGCTGCCGCAGGGCGGTTGACGCGTTCCGGCATGCCGGCATCTGGCATCACCTTTCGTGGCGCGCGCCGATCGTCGCGCGCGAAGTCGGCCTGGCCGGCCTGAACGCCGGCCTCTACCAATACCCAGCCTCGGGCTTGAAGAGCAGCACACCGAGGGAGTAGATGTCGCTGCGGGTATCGACGTCTTCAGAGAGGTCCGCCTGTTCCGGGGCCATGTAGTCGAGCGTCCCCAGGATGACGCCGTACTCGGTGACCATCGACATCTCGGTCAGCCGTTGCTGGGTTGCCTTCACCATCCGAATCCATGCCCGCGCGGATCACTTTCACCGCCACGCGCCGGCGGACCGGATGCGCCTGCTCGGCCACGGAGACGGTTCCCATCCCACCTTCGCCGAGGTACCTGCACGACCTTGTCGGCCCGACGTAGCCAAGACGGGCGCCTGGCATCGTCGCCGGGCACTGGGATCGCCGGTGGGTAGTGAATCCTGGTCCATGACAAGAGCGGTCGTTCACGCTGGGAACGCGGTCTCAGGGGTAGCAGCACATGCCGTTCCATGCCGAATACCTCCTGCGGTGGGGCGGCGGGCGCGGTCTATGGTGGGACGCTCACGACATGTGGTGAGGACCCACACCCGGACCCCGGGCGGATTGGTGGCGGCGTGCGAAGGGCGTCGCGCGTTACGGTGACGCCGACATATCAGAACCTTCCCGCTGGATGTCCCGGTGTTCCCGCGCGGCTGGGGGTTTGGCCTGCATCCGGCATCGCGCTGGCCGCTTGCTGCGTATGGCATCGAGTCTGGCCGGCGTTGCGGGCGCCTGCCTCGTGGCATTCCAGAGCCTGTGGCCTGCCGCTACCGTCGTTGACAGTCCGGCTGGAGCGACGCTTGCACAGGTCGCCGGCACCGTGTTTCTCCGCCAGGGCGGCAACTTCGCTCCGTTCACGTTGCCGACGCGCCTCCGACCCCGGTCCCGGAGGCGCGCCGTGGAGTTGGCTGCGCTGGCGGCGATGGACACGCGGCTTGTTCTCGCCGCCATCGTCGATTCCTCGCAGGACGCGATCCTGTCGACGACGCTGGACGGCGGCATCCTGAGCTGGAATGCGGCGGCTGAGCGCATCTTCGGGTTCACCGAGGCGGAAGCCGTCGGACAGCGGACGTCCATTCTCATTCCGCCGGGGCGGCGCGATGAGGACACCAAGGTGCTTCAGCGGTTGCGCGCCGGCAAGCGGATTGAACCGTACCAGAGTATTCGCATGACGAAGGCGGGCGCGCAGCTGAACGTGTCGGTGACGATCTCGCCGCTGCGGGACGCGGACGGCAGGCTGATCGGCGCCGCCAAGATCATCCGCGATATCACGCAGCACAAACGGGCTGAACGAGCGCTCTCGAATGTGAGCCGCCGGTTGATCGATGCGCAGGAGCGGGAACGAAGTCGAATCGCGAGAGAGTTGCACGACGATATCGGCCAGCGTCTTGCGCTGTTGTCGGTCAGCCTCACCGGCCTGGCGCAGCGCGATGACGGCTCGCCGTGGTGCCAGGGCCGCACGATGGAGCTGCAGCGGCTGACGTCAGAGATCGCCGCCGACGTGCAGGCCCTGTCGCACCGCCTGCACTCGTCGCGACTCGAACTGCTCGGCATTGCGGCAGCCATGGGCCGGTTCTGCGCGGAATTCACCGAGCAGCAGAAAGCGATGGTTGATTTCGACACGCACGATCTGCCGGATCGCCTGCCGTCAGAGGTGTCCCTGTCCCTCCTCCGCATTCTCCAGGAAGCGCTCCACAATGCGGTGAAACACAGCGGCGTTCTGCAGTTCGAGGTGCAGCTCTGGGGCAGCGAGGAGGAGATTCATCTCGTGGTGAGGGATCACGGCAAGGGCTTTGACGTCGAGGCCGCGAAGACCGGCCGCGGGCTTGGCCTGGTCAGCATGGAAGAACGGATCAAGCTCGTGAATGGCGCGCTCTCAATCGATTCGCAACCGGGTCGTGGTTCGACGATTCACGCTCGTGTGGGTGTCAGTTCCTCGTAACCGCCCGATCGTGATGCCCGGGATCGCGCTGGCGCGCGGGCGCGCTAAGCGGACACAACCGCGGTGTGTTCTTGACAGATTCTTCGAATGACGGTGCTCTTGTCGTCGTGGTCAAGGGCGATGGTCGGGTAGGGGCAAAATACCTCGACGTTGAATGTTCCGGCGAGCTGGTCCCACAGGTACCTCGAGCCGAATCGCCGCCTCCACGTGGCCTTGGCTCAACAGGCTGGCCGAGCACTCGCCACACGCCGCTAGGCCAGGTGGCGTGCACCGTGCCGCTCCGACGGCTCTTGCAACGAGAGACGTTCCCGATTTCCAGAATCGCGCTTCGTCGGGCCAGCCATCGACCATGAACGGCGAGAGCGCAGTGTGGATGTCAATCGACAGAAGCCTGCGTTCCAGGAGGGCGCGTTCTACATCGACGCCGAGGGCGTGCAACCCGCGATGAACCTCGTCGCGGCGTGAGTCGGGGGCCGCGAGAATCAGGGCTCGCCCGGCGTCGAGCGCCGCCTTCGCGAACCGCGTGTATGCCTCAACCAGCCGCGAGTCATCTGAATAGAACCCGACCTCGTGGCGTGGCCCCGGAGGATGCTGCCGTCCCGTGGTCCCGTCGACCGACCGGCCCGTCAACGTCGCACTGACGAACCGCTTGCCTTCGATGACCGCGCTCATCGCTGGCAACAATTCATGCCCGGCATCGTCTTTGAGGACATACCCGCGCGCACCGGTGGCGAACGCGACCTCGACAATATCCCAGGTTCGATGTGCGCTCACGAACAGGATTCGCGCGTCAGGGGTGAGTGCGAGGATTCGCCTGGCGGCTTCGATGCCGCTCATGCCCGGCAGCCCGACGTCGAGCAGGATCAGATCGGGTTCGAGCGCGCCCGCCATTTCGATAGCCTCGACCCCGTCGCCGGCTTCACCGACAACCTGCCAGCGACGGCTCTGTCGAAGCACCCATCTGATTTCGCGACGCCAAGGTTCGTGATCGTCGACCACGAGAACAGACAGGGTCAAATGAGGGTCGCCTTCCAGGTTCCGAATGCTACTCGAAGAGTCGCGGCCGTCATAACCGGAGTCTTGACTTACGTCAAACAGGGCGGCCGCACAACGAACACGAGCTGGCAGATGTGACCGAGGGGGGGAGTCTGGTACATGTGACAGATTGACCCACGTACCGACTTCCGTCGCAGAGTCAGCCACGGCGGATCATCGAGTTCAGCCGCTCCTTCTCGTGCGCGACGGCCAGCCTCCGCGCGGCGACACCGAATGCGGAGCGCGGGGGCGAAGGCTCCCCGCAAGGAGATCGAATGTCACGCCCGACCACGGGTCTCGCACGCCGCGACGGGACATGATGCGCCGACACCGTCTCGCTGTGGCCGCGACCGTGCTCCTGTGCGTCTGCGCGCCTGCGGGCGCCCAGACCTCAGCCGTTCTGCAGGGGCGCGTGACTGACTGTTCAATCACCCCAACTTCGGCCCGCCGGGGGAGATCGTCGGCAGCCCGACGTTCGGGAAGATCACGAGGACGCGTCTGCCGACTGGTGACCTCGAGGCTACCCGCCAGGTCGGCCGCGGTCTCGGGCTGGTGAGCATGGAGGAGCGAGCACACATGGTGGGCGGAGAGGTGACGATCGTGACGCACCTGCAGGAGGGAACCACCGTTCGTGTCCGGGTCCCGGCAGGCGCCGGCGGAGACGCGGAGAAGAGCGGCCTGAATGTCCATCTGGGCGCGTTCGCGCTGCACCGCCACGACGATTCAGCGGAGCAGGTATGAGTCGTCCAACGGTTCTGCTCGTCGACGATCACAGGGTCGTCGCCGAAGGTCTCGTCAGGCTGCTCAGCGACGACTTCGAGGTCGTGGACACGATCACCGACGCGCGGCTCGTCTCGGACACGGTGGTCCGGCTGCGACCCGACGTCATGCTCCTGGACCTGTCGATGCCGACGGTAAGCGGGCTCGAAGTCCTGCGGCAGTTGAGCGAACGCGGCGTCGAATTCAAGGCCATCGTCCTGACGATGCATGCCGATCCGAACCTGGCGGTCGAAGCGCTCAAAGCAGGGGCGCGTGGATTCGTCCTGAAAGAGTCGAGCGGTGAGGAGCTGTTGACCGCGCTCGACGTCGTGCTGCGGGGCGGCACCTACCTGGCTGCGACGTTGACCAAGGACATCGTGACCTTGATGGTCGGCGCCGCTGACCCCAGCCGGGTCGAGCTGACGCCACGGCAGCGGGAGATTCTTCGCTTGATCGTCATGGGGCAGCGGGCGAAGGAGATCGCGGGCACACTGGATGTGTCGACGCGGAGTGTCGAAGCCGCCAAGTACAAGATCATGCAGGTGCTCAACGTCCATTCGACGGCGGAGCTCGTCCGCTACGCCATCGAACATCGGCTGGTCACGTTCTAGGTCCGGAGCTCACCTGTGTTTGATCCAGATCAATCTTCAGGTCGGCCTGACCGGCTTGAAGCGTGCGGCCGGTTCTATATTTGGCCTGTACTTGTTGACATCGGCCACGCCTCTGTCCCGGGCAAGGACCGACACGCGACAAGGACACGATTGTCGCCCGGTGATTACGCGGCCTGTCTCCCGCGGGGGACGCCGGCACGCGCCAGCGGCAAATTTCCTCGACGATTGATGTGGCTCATGAATTGCCCCTATCGCCGCCGATGAATGTATTACGCCTTTTCGTCGCCGTCGCCACAATCGGATCGCTCGCGGTCGGATGCACAGAGTCGTCCGCGCCGTTATCCGGGCCGTCGTCACTGTCCGTGACGGCTGATCAGCTCTCGGGGACCTGGACGCTGGTGTCCATGCAACGCAGCGGTCAGCCCGCGCAAGCCGCACCCGCCGGTGCGACCTACACCCTGACCTTCACGGACGGCCGGCTGTCCACGCGGGTCGATTGCAACACGTGCGGCGGTGCGTTCGCGTTATCGGGGCAGACGCTGACCGCGGGACCCGCGCTGGCGTGCACGCGCGCCGCATGCCCGACCATGGCGTTCGAGAACGAGTACACCGGGCTGCTGGCCGGTGAAAGCTCGGTCTCGCAGTCGGACAGCACGCTCGTCCTGTCGTCCGCGCGAGGAACGTTGCGGTTCAGGAAGTAACTGTCTCGGTGTAGAGGCCGGCTGCAATCGGAATTCACCTGCCTTCGCAGTCGGGCCTGCAGGCCGGCCTCTACGAGTACCAAGTTTCGGGAACCCTCGAACGAAATCGGCGTCAGCCCGGCCTCGACAGGAACCTCGGATCTTCGTTGATCGGCATGCCTGCCTTGACCGCCGCCACGGCGGCGGCCATCTGCTCCCTCGTCGCGTTGGGAAAGTTCGACCGGATGATTCTGAAGCTGGGAGAAATCCACCAGCCGTTCGGCGACCGACACGCGCGTGTCCGCGACGCAACCGCATCCGTCCACGCAACGTGGACGGTCTCGAGGCCCCAGCGACTGGTGGCTGTCGGTTCAGTCATGCTTTCGTTGCGCAGAATTGTCGCAAAAGCTGCATTCCCTTTGTCATTGGTTACTTGCCCTGTGGCATAATCCGCTTTCGAGATTTGTTTCGATGGCGTCTTCGCCTCTTCGAGCGCCAGACCGCATCGCCCCTCGTGGCAGCGGCAGCGGTCAGGCTCACGCGCACGTCGTGCCGAGTCAGGGACAGATCAATGAAGCCGCGAATCATCATCGTCGATGATCACACGCTGCTGGCTGAGGCGTTCGAGAAGCTGCTCCAACCAGATTGCGACGTTGTCGCCAGCTATGACGATCCGCGTGCCTTCCTGATGGATGTGGCGCGGTTCAAACCGGACGTGGCCATCCTCGACGTGTCCATGCCGCTCATGAATGGCCTCGACACCGCTCGCGAGCTTCGTCGCCTCGTGTCGACGACGCGCATCATTTTTCTCACGATGAACGAGGACCCGGACGTGGCGGCAGAGGCGTTCCGGGTCGGCGCCTCCGGCTACCTCCTGAAGCGCTCAGCCGGATCGGAGCTCCCGTTCGCGATCCGGGAGGTCATGAGTGATCGCTACTACATCACGCCGCTCCTCACCAGGGATCTGGTCGGATCGCTCGTCCACGATGCTCATAGCCGCAAGCCTGTCCACCAACTCACCGCCCGCCAGCGGGAGGTGCTTCAATTGCTGGCCGAGGGGTGTTCGATGAAGGAGGCGGCGGCCGTTCTGAACGTGTCGGCCAGGACCGTGGCGTTCCACAAGTACCGCATGATGGAGCACCTTCACGTCCATTCAACCGCGGCGCTGATTCAGTTCGCGGTGCGCGAAGGCCTGGTCTAGGGGTAAATCCCAATCCTCTTACGCTGAAACCAACTTCCAACTCCCAAAGCAGACTCAACTCCCAACTCTCTTTCGCTAAGCCAACTCCCAACTGCCAAGGAGACTGGAAGTTGGAAGTTGGAAGTTCTGAATTGGAAGTTGGGAATTGGAAGTTGGAAGTTGGGAGCGAGCCGGCCCGAAGGCCGGCCGCGTCTGCCCGGCAACATCGAGTCATGTTGCCTATCAATTAGTGCAGCGTCCGCTGTAAGAAGTACCAGATACCCCGGCGCAATTCTTCTCCCGGCAATTTCGTACTACGGCGAGTTCCAGCGAAACATGCCTGCGCCGTAAGGTGGCGGCATGTCACTCATCACCCTCGTTCAGCACTCGCCGCGCGGCGACGCGGCGCCGGTGCCTCGGGTTCCCGCCGCGGACCGCGCGCCGCGGCGTCCTTCGCGCCGCGACCTCGTCCGCCGGGTCATCGCGTTTCTGCGCGACAACACCGGCGAGCCCGTGACCGTCGCAGAGTTGAGTCGCATGGCCGGCGTGAGCGAGCGCACGCTGCGCACCGCGTTCCATGACGTGCTCGGCCTCAGCCCGAAGCGTTACGTCATCGCGCAGCGGCTGCGTGCGGCACGTAAGGCGCTCAGCACGGCCGATCCGCACACGACAACGGTGACCGACGTCGCGATGGCGTTCGGCTTCTTCGAACTCGGGCGCTTCGCTGTCCGTTATCGCCACGCGTTCGGCGAGCTGCCCTCGCGAACGTTGCAGCACGTCGCGGAGTCCTGGCCCGGGCAGGTTGCCTGAGGCCCGGTCCGGCGGGCGGTAGAGGGGAAGCGCGAGCTCGCCACGGATCTCGTGCGGCCCCGCCAGGCCGCGCCGCGTGGCCGCACGTTCGTATCGACGGTCATCGAGATCGAGGATCGCGCCCATCGATTCGCAATGACCGTCTGTCCACTGAGAGGAGCGATGGTCATGGCAGTCGTTCGGTTCTCGCCATCTCGTTCCGGATCGCAGGACGCGCTGCAGCCGTTCGAGCGCCTCGCACTCAGTGTCTCTGCGTGCATGTGCGCGAGCGATGCCGACGATGCAGAGGACGGCGTCGCGCGCGGCCTCGAGGAGATTGGAACGACGTTCGGCGTCGACGAGTGCACGTTCATCGCCTACGGCGAGCGCGGCAGCGTGAGGGTGGTGCGCTCGTGGGCGGCGCCGCCGCACGCGCCGTGCACGGACGAAGACGTCGGCAGCATGCCGTGGCTGCTCCAGCGGCTGGCGCGCAACGCGGTCGTCGCCATGACGCCGACGACCGACTTTCCGCATGCCGCGGCCCGTGATCGTGCCCATGCCGAGCGCACTGGTGTCGTGGCGCGGCTCGCGGTGCCTGTCGCCCTGCGGTGGCGCGTCGGCTACGCCTTGATCGTCGGGAGCCGCCAGCGCCACGCGCAGTGGCACTCGCCGCTGGTCGAGCGCCTGCGCGTTGTCGGTGAGATCATCGGCGCCGCGCTCGATCGCGTCCGGCAGGAGCAGGCGCTTCGTGCCAGCCAGGCAGAGATCGAGCGCCTCGGCGAGGGCTCGCGCGGCGACACCGTGTACCTGAAGGAAGAAGCGAGCAACCAGTCGGAGGAAGCGACCAGATCATCGGCGAGAGCCCGTCGTTCCGACTGGCGCTCGCGCGGCTCTGGGAGGTGGCGCCGCTCGACGCCACCGTCCTGCTGCTGGGCGAGACCGGCACGGGCAAGGAGCTGTTCGCGCGCGCGCTGCACGATCGCGAGCCGCGCGGCGAGACCGACGCTGTGTCCGCGTCAACTGCGCGGCGCTGCCGGCGAGCCTGATCGAGAGCGAGCTGTTCGGCCACGAGCGCGGCGCGTTCACCGGCGCGGTCGCGATGCGGCAGGGACGCTTCGAGCTCGCCGACGGCGGCACGATCTTCCTCGACGAGATCGGCGACCTCACGCCCGAGCTGCAGGCCAAGCTGCTGCGCGTCCTGCAGGAAGGCGAGTTCGAGCGCGTCGGCTCGTCGAAGACCCGCCGCGTCGACGTGCGCGTGATTGCCGCGACGCACGTCGACCTCGAGAAGGCGGTCGCCGAGGGGCAGTTCCGCGGCCGACCTCTACTACCGGCTCAGCGTGTTTCCGATCACGCTGCCGCCGCTGCGCGAGCGGCCCGAGGACATCCCGCAGCTCGTGTGGTTCTTCATTCGTCGCCACCAGCGCGACCTGGGGCGCCGGATCGACCGCGTTCCCGCCGGCGTCATGCACGCGCTGCAGCGATCACGACTGGCCGGGCAACGTCCGCGAGCTGGAGAACGTGATCGAGCGGGCGATGATCCGGAGCAGCAACGGCACGCTCCAGCTCAACGATCCGTTGCGCGCCGTCAGGCGCGCTGACGGCCGCACCGGACGTGCGGCGACACCCTTGACGCGGTTCAGCGGGCGCACATCGAACGCGTGCTGCGCGAGTGCGGCTGGCGCATCAACGGCGCCGGCAACGCCGCGGTCCGCCTGGGGATCCATCCCAACACGCTCCGGTTCCGAATCAAGAAGCTGGGCGTGGCGATCCCCTGGCAACGGGCGCGGGCGCCCAAGACCGAAGCCCGCGTCATTTCATGATTCATGGCCGGACCCTCCGCGACCTCTGCAGATCTGCGCTCCCGGCGTTGAATTCCTCGGCGCTACGCTCATCAGCCCGTTGCTTCGAGCCATGAGCACCGAAGGACCGTCGACCGGCATACGCCGTGGTGCAGGGGGTCGCGCAAAATCACGAATCACAAATGGAAAGCGCCGAATTCGCATAGCCGCATGACTCGGCACGGCGTACGCTGGCCATCAGGTATGGTGCTCAATAAAGCCTTCGAGCCACCGGATCTGGCGGTCGCCACCCTCGCCGGCGTGGTGACGTCGAGCGATCAGGCCGACATCATCGAGTGGGTCCGCGAGTCCATTCACGGCGTCGGACCGGTTCGTCTCCTCATCCTGCTCGAGCTGTTTGGCGGCTGGCAGCCGCCCGCCTCGTTCGACGACGCCAGGATGTGGCTGCGCGACGACGAGGGCGTGTCGAGGATGGCGATCGTCGGCGCCTGGGCGTGGAAGCGCACCGTGCTGACCTTCCTTGCGCAGCCGTTGCGCGGCATCCCAATTGAGTACTTCAACTCCGAGGCCGCAGCCCGCCGCTGGCTCGAAGGGCTGCCGGCAACCGCCAAGAAGGTCATGTCTACCTGACGTGGTCGCCGCGCGTTCAGGACATGGCGCGCGCGGAGATCTTCGCGACATGCCGAAAGCGCATAGGCGCAGTCACTACCGGGCCGCTAGCCTGCAACCATGCACCGTTCCCACGTTGTCGTCAGCCTGCTGGTTATTCTCGACACCGGAGCCGCACCATGAGCAGAACGGCACGGATCATGGCGTGCGCGCTCGTCGCGCTCGTGGGCGGGGGGCCTGTCCATCGCTGACCCGACCCAACCTCAACTTCCAGCCTTCCATCTCGAGAGGCCCTGGCGCGAGTCGATGAGGTGCAATGAACAACCCGCTGCTCTTCAGCCGTCCCGCCGCTGGCATGATGTCGCTGGTCTCCGGCGACGCGCCGAGCGGAGGCATTGCCAGGCGCTTACTGCTGGTCGGCATATTAGCGCCGCCGCTCATCGGCGGGGTTACGCGCCTCGGGGTGATCCTCGGTTGGTACGGCGTCAACGTCCAGGCATCGCTGTTCGTGGCCGTCATGGTCGCTCTCGTGCTGCGAACGACATGGGTGGCCGCACGGCAAGCGGAACGAGAGGAGCTGCGGACGCTGGCAGCGCTCGCGGATTCTGGTACGGCGAACGAGCATCTGCAGCGGGCGCTCGACGACCGTGATGTGTTCGCCGCCCTCATCGAGGATCAGCTGCGCCTGTCCGAAGCGAAGTTCTCGGGAATCGTCTCGGTGTCGCCGGACGCCATCGTGTCCATCGACGAGCAGCACCGCATCACGTTGTTCAACGAGAGGGCCGAGCACATTTTCGGGTACTCGCAGGCCGAGGTGCTTGGCAAGCCGCTCCACATGCTCATCCCGGCGCGGCTCCGTGCCACGCATCGCGAGCATCTCGAGAGTGTCGCCACGAGCGACGAAACGGGCCGGCGGATGGGTGCTCGCGCACCGATGCTCGGCCAGCGCAAGAACGGCGAGGAGTTTCCAGCCGACGTCGCCATCTCGAAGCTGCATGTCGGGGGCACTCTGATGATGATGGTGACGGTTCGCGACATCACAGTGCAGAAACGTGTCGAGCGCGAGCAGGGCTTCCTGGCCGACGTCGGAACGGTGCTGTCGTCGTCGCTCGACTACGATGAGACGCTGACGAACATCGCGCAACTCGCCGTGCGCGATCTCGCTGACCTGTGCATTGTCGAGGTCAATCCGCCCGATGGCCGCTTCAGGCGCCAGAGGGTCGCAACTCGGGACCCCGAAAAGGCGTGGATCGGAGACGTGCTGATGCACGCACCGTCGGGACGCGGTCGTTCTCCGGTGCTCAAGCCGGCGTTCGAGAACACGCGGCCGCTTCTCATCGAGCACGTGTCGCCGCAGACGGTCGCATCGTGGTTCCACAAGGAACAGCACCGCCGGGCGCTCAGCGCCGCGGAGCCGGCCTCGATCATTGCCGTGCCGCTCCTCGCGCGCGGCAGGCTGCTCGGACAGATTGTCCTCATGTCTTCCGTGCCGTCGCCGCCGTACGGGCCGGCCGATCTGCCTCTCGCGGCAGAGCTTGCCCGGCGTGCCGCGCTCTCGATCGAGAACGCCTGGCTGTTGGCCGAGGCACAGCGTGCTGTTGCCATGCGCGACGATGTGCTCGCGATCGTGTCGCACGACCTCAGGACTCCGGTCGTTGCTGTCGGGGTGGTCGCAACGCTGTTGCGTCAACCCGAGCGCAGTGGCGCGGACGAACTGGAGCGGCTCGCCAGCAGCATGGAACGTTCGGTCGAGGAGATGCACCTCCTGATCGACGATCTCCTCGATCTCGCCAAGATTCAGAATGGGACGTTCTCGCTGCAAACCTACGCGGAAAAGCTGCCCCAGGTGGTGAACCCGGTCATCAACGGGATGAGTGTGCTGGCGGAAGCCAAACATCACGCACTGCAGGTCGATTGGCCGCCGGCGCTCCCGGAGGTGTCGATCGATGCGCGCCGTGTCGGTCAGGTGATGTCGAACCTCGTCGGAAACGCGATCAAGTTCACTCCTGAGGGCGGCACGATCCGGATCGCCGTTCGCCAGGAACGCCATGCCGTCATCGTCTCTGTGTCGGACACCGGTGCGGGTATTCCGCCCGACCGGTTGCGGCACATCTTCGATCGCGCCTGGCAGGCCCAACGGGCCAGGCATGCGACGCGCGGTCTCGGCTTGTCGATTGCCAAAGGCATTGTCGAAGCCCATGGGGGGACAATCTGGGCGGAGAGCGAGATCGGCAAAGGCAGTTCCTTCTCGTTCACGCTCCCGCTGGCCGCGTGAGCGCGCGCCGGCCGACGATGACGACACACCGAGGCTCCGAGGTACCGGGATTTCGGGCAGGTCGAGACCGACCCGAATCGCCATCCTCGACAGATCGCGATTGGGGCGCCCGTGACCGTGGCAGCGGCAGCGCTCGCCCGCGCTGGCTCGCGCAACGCCGCCGCTCCGCCGCCGCCGGTGCCGGATTCGCATAGTCACTCCTGCCAACTTCGCGCAATGCTGTCGAGCACAGGCTATGAAATCGAAAACAGGCAGCGGGCACGGTGCCGCGTCGGGCACACACACTCATCCCGTCAGCACCCGGAACGGGCTTGCGGCCGATGCAATCGCGGCCGCGGTGCTCGACAATCTGCGTTTCGTGCAGGGCAAACTCCCGCGACACGCCACGCGCAATGACTGGTACATGGCCCTCGCGTATGCGGTCCGTGACCGTGTGCTCGACCGCTGTCTCACGACGGTGGAAGCCATTTCGCAAACGGACACGGCGACCAAGCTGGTCGCGTATCTGTCGGCCGAGTTCCTGACCGGACCGCACCTCGGCAACAGCCTGGTCAACCTCGGGATCTGGGACGGCCGCGCGGGATGCGCTGTCGACGCTCGGGCAGGATCTCGCCGCGCTGCTGGAGCAGGAAGAGGAGCCGGGGCTCGGCAATGGCGGCCTCGGCCGGCTGGCGGCCTGCTACATGGATTCGCTCGCGACGCTGAACGTTCCCGCCATCGGCTACGGCATCCGCTACGAGTTCGGCATCTTCGATCAGGCCATTCGCGACGGCTGGCAGGTCGAGCTCACCGACAAGTGGCTGCGCTTCGGCAACCCCTGGGAGATCGTGCGGTCGGAAGTCACGTTTGACGTCGGCTTCGGCGGCCGCACCGAGCGCTACTCCGACGAGCAGGGCCACGACCGGGTTCGCTGGCGTCCCGAGAAGGTGGTGAAGGGCGTCGCCTACGACACGCCCGTGCCGGGCTACCGCGACGCGCACCACGAACCTGCTGCGCCTGTGGAAAGCCGAAGCGACCGAATCGTTCGACTTCGAGGCGTTCAACGTCGGCGACTACTACGGCGCGGTGGAGCAGAAGGTCGCCTCGGAAACGATCTCCAAGGTGCTGTATCCGAACGACGAGCCCGAAGCCGGCAAGCGGCTGCGCCTGGAGCAGCAGTACTTCTTCGTCTCCTGCTCGCTGCAGGACATGATCCGCCTGCACCTGATGCGCGGCAAACAGCTCGACGAGTTCGACGGCGTGCTGGGCCGCGCAGCTGAACGACACGCATCCCTCCATCGCCGTCGCCGAGCTGATGCGGCTGCTGGTCGACGAGCACGGGCTGGACTGGGATCGCGCCTGGGACGATCACGCAGCAGACCTGCGGCTACACCAACCACACCCTGCTGACCGAAGCGCTGGAGACGCTGGCCGCTGCCGCTGTTCGGCGCGTGCTGCCGCGCCATCTCGAGATCATCTACGAGATCAACCGCCGCTTTCTCGACGATGTGCGGAAGCGGTTTCCCGGCGACGATCGCCTGGTCGAGCGGCTGTCGCTCATCGACGAGACGGGCGAGCGCGCCGTGCGCATGGCCCACCTCGCCTGCGTCGGCAGCCACGCGATCAACGGCGTGGCCGCGCTGCACAGCGAGCTCCTCAAGCAGACGGTCCTCCGCGACTTCTACCAGGTGGCGCCCGCAGAAGTTCCACAACGTCACCAACGGCGTCACGCCGCGGCGCTGGATCGCGCTGAGCAATCCGCGCTTGAGCGCGCTCATCACCAGGCACATCGGCGAGCGCTGGATATCGGACCTGGAAGGACGAGCTGCCGCGCATCGAGCCGCTCGCCGGCGACGCCGCGTTCCAGGCGGGAGTGGCAGGCGATCAAGGCCGACAACAAGACGCGCCCTGGCCGCCATGGTCAGGGAACGCACCGGCGTCACCGTGGACCCGGCCTCGCTCTTCGACATCCAGGTGAAGCGGCTGCACGAATACAAGCGGCAGCACCTCAACGTGCTGTACCTGATCACGCTCTACAACCGCCTGGCGCGCGGCATCGAGCCGGCGCCGATGCCGCGCACGGTGATCTTCGGCGGCAAGGCGGCGCCCGGCTACCGCATGGCGAAGCTGATCATCAAGCTGATCACCGCCGTCGCCGACGTCGTCAACCGCGATCCGAAGGTGTCCGAGCTGCTCAAGGTCGTGTTCCTGCCGGACTTCAACGTCAAGACCGCGCCAGCACGTCTATCCCGCCGCCGACCTGTCGGAACAGATCTCCACCGCCGGCAAGGAAGCGTCCGGCACCGGCAACATGAAGTTCGCCATGAACGGCGCGCTGACCATCGGCACGCTGGACGGCGCCAACGTCGAGATCCGCGATGCCGTCGGCCACGAGAATTTCTTCCTGTTCGGCCTGACGGCGGCCGAGGTCGTCCGCCCTGAAGGCACGCGGCTACGAGCCGCGCCGCATCTACGAGTCGAACGCGGAACTGCGCGAGGCCCTCGACCTCATCGGCGCCGGGTTCTTCTCCGATGGCGACCGCGACGTGTTCCGCCCGCTGGTCGACGCGCTGCTCACGCGCGACGACTACATGCTGCTCGCCGACTACCAGGCGTACATCGACTGTCAGCAGCGCGTGAGCGACGCCTACCGGGACGCGACTCGCTGGACGCGAATGTCGATCCTCAACACGGCGCGGGTCGGGCGCTTCTCGTCGGATCGCTCGATTCGCGAGTACTGCCGCGACATCTGGAACGTTCGCCTGAGCGCCGCCAGGAGAGCCATGAGTCCGGCCCCCGGCAGAAGTGGGCTCCCCGCGTCAAGGAGACATACCGTGGAAAAGCTGTTGACCGCTCGCGAGCTCGACGTGAAGGTGACGGTGGCGAAGCCGCTCCCGGAGAACACGCTGGCACTGATGGATCGCGTACTGGCGGGCCTGCAATTACCTGGCAGTCGGGATGATCTACCTGAAGGACAACCCGCTCCTCAGAGAGCCGCTGACCATCGAGCACGTGAAGCACCGGCTGCTCGGACACTGGGGGGCAAGCCCCGCCCTGTCGTTCTGCTGGGTCCATCTCAATCGGCTGATCGTCGCCCACGACCTCGACGTGGTGTTCGTCGCCGGGCCCGGGCCACGGCGCCCCCGGCGTGCTCGGTCCGGCGTACCTCGAGGGCACATACTCCGAGATCTACCCGGACAAGAGCGAAGACGCGGAGGGCATGCAGAAGTTCTTCAAGCAGTTCTCCTTCCCCGGTCACATCGGCAGCCACGTCACCCCCGAAACGCCAGGCTCGATCCACGAGGGCGGCGAGCTCGGCTACAGCCTCTCGCACGCCTACGGCATGGTGTTCGACAACCCCGACCTGATCGTCGCCTGCGTCGTCGGCGACGGCGAAGCCGAAACGGGGCCGCTGGCGACGGCATGGCATTCCAACAAGTTCATCAATCCCGTGCGCGATGGCGCGGTGCTGCCGATCCTGAACCTCAATGGCTACAAGATTGCGAATCCAACGATCCTGGCGCGGATCAGCCACGAGGAGCTGGAGGCGCTCTTTGTCGGCTACGGCTATACCCCGTACTTCGTCGAAGGCAGACGACCCCGCGGCTGATGCACCAGGCGATGGCCGCGACGCTCGACCAGGCGATCGGCGATATTCGCGCCGTGCAGAAGGCGGCGCGCGATTCGAACAACGCCGTGCGTCCGCGCTGGCCGATGATCGTGCTCCGGTCACCGAAGGGGTGGACCGGGCCGAAGGAGATCAAGGGACACAAGGTCGAAGGCTCCTGGCGATCGCACCAGGTGCCGTTTGCCGACGTGCGCACCAATCCGGCGAACCTGACGCTGCTCGAAGACTGGATGCGCAGCTACAAGCCCGACGAGCTTGTTCGACGCCAGCGGCAGGCTCGTGCCCGAGTTGCGGGCGCTGCCGCCCAAGGGCAGCCGCCGGATGAGCGCGAACCCCCACGCCAACGGCGGCCTGCTACGCAAGGACCTCAGGCTTCCCGATTTCCGCACGCTACGCGGTGGAGGTGCCCGCGCGCGGCAGCCGTGAACTACGAGAACACCAAGCCACTCGGCGAGTACCTGCGCGACGTGCTGAACGACAACCCGACCAGTTTCCGCGTCTTCGGTCCCGACGAGACCGCCTCCAACCGGCTGCAGGCCGTCTACCAGGCCAGCAAGAAGACGTGGATGGCGGATCTGCTGCCGGAGGATGCCGATGGCGGCGAGCTCGCCCGCGACGGCCGCGTCATGGAGATGCTGTCCGAGCATACGCTGCTCGGCTGGCTGGAGGGGTACCTGCTCACCGGCCGGCACGGCTTCTTCCATACCTACGAAGCCTTCGCCCACGTCATCGACTCGATGTTCAACCAGCACGCCAAGTGGCTGGACATCCGCGAAGAACCACGTCTCCTGGCGTGCGCCGGTCGCCTCGGAGAACATCCTGCTGTCGTCGACGGTCTGGCGCCAGGATCACAACGGATTCTCGCATCAGGATCCCGGCTTCATCGACCTGGTGACCAACAAGGGGCCGTCCGTGACGCGCGTCTATCTGCCGCCCGACGCCAACACGCTGCTCGCGGTCGCCGATCACTGTCTCCGCAGCACCGACTGCATCAACGTCATCGTCGCCGACAAGCAGAAGCACCTGCAGTTCGCCGACATCGACGAGGCGATCACGCACTGCGCCAAGGGGCTCGGCATCTGGGCGCGGGCGAGCACCGACGCCGGCGAGGAGCCTGATGTCGTGCTCGCGTCCTGCGGCGATGTCGCGACCATGGAAGCGCTGGCCGCGGCCGCCATCCTGCGCGAGCGGGCGCCGGACCTGAAGCTGCGCTTCGTCAACGTCGTCGACCTGTTCAAGCTGCAGCCGGTCTCCGAGCATCCGCATGGATCGACGGAACGCGAGTTCGACGGCCTGTTCACGACGGACAAGCCGATCATCTTCAACTTCCACGGCTACCCGTGGCTCATCCACAGGCTCGCGTACCGATTCAAGGGCCACGACCAACCTGCATGTGCGCGGCTACAAGGAGAAGGGCAACATCAACACGCCGCTCGAGCTGGCGATGCTGAACGAGACGTCGCGCTTCCACCTGGTCATCGACGTGATCGATCGCGTGCCGACGCTGCGAAGCAGGGCGGCACACCTGAAGGAGGAGATGAAGAACGCCATCGTCGACAACTTGCGCTATGCCCACGAGCACGGCACCGACCGGCCCCAGATTGTCGACTGGGTCTGGCCGTCAACGACCAACTCCCGACGCCCAACTTCCAACTCCCAACGGCTCGTCATCCTGGGAGTTGGGACTTGGAGATTGGAAGTTGAGAGGCCATTTATGTCTGATGCGCTACTCGTCCTCAATGCCGGATCGTCGAGCCTGAAGTTCGCGGTCTTCCCCGACGAACCCGCGCCGCGTCCGCTGCTGCGCGGGAAGATCGAAGGCCTGCTGACGTCGCCGCGCTTCATCGGCGCGTCAGGCCGCGACGCTCGTTGCCGAGAAGGAATGGCCGGCCGGGACGGCGCTCGGCCACCACGGCGCGATTGAGTTTCTCTTCACGTGGGGACGGAGCGGAGTGCTCGCGGGCCATCGCATCGTCGCCGTGGGCCATCGTGTCGTCCATGGCGGAAGACGGTTCGCCGGGCCGGCGCTCCTCGATGCCGCGACGATCGCGGAACTGGAAGCGCTGATTCCGCTCGCCCCGTTGCACCAACCGCACAACGTCGCGGCCATCAAGGCGGTCGCGCGGATGGCGCCGGCGCTACCGCAGGTGGCCTGCTTCGACACGGCGTTTCACCAGACGCAGCCGGCCGTGGCGCAGGCGCTCGCCCTGCCTCGCCGCTACACGGACGAGGGGGTGCGTCGGTACGGCTTTCATGGCTTGTCCTACGAGTACGTCGCGTCGGCCCTGGCGGCAACTGATCCTCGTGCCGCGGCCGGGCGCACCGTGGTGGCACACCTCGGCAACGGTGCCAGCATGTGTGCGATGAGCGGCGGCCGCAGCGTCGCCACGACCATGGGCTTCACGGCGCTCGACGGGCTGGTGATGGGGACGCGCTGTGGCGCCATCGACCCGGGGGTCCTGCTGTATCTGCTCGATCGGCACGGCATGAGCGCTCGTGCGCTGCAGCAGCTGGTCTACGAGCAATCGGGGCTGCTCGGTGTCTCGGGTCTGTCCAGCGACATGCGTGAGCTGCTCGCGAGCTCCGACAGTGCCGCCGCCGAGGCGGTGGAGCTGTTTGTCTACCGTATCACCCGCGAGCTCGGCTCGCTCGCCGCAGCGCTCGGGGGCCTCGATGCCCTGGTCTTCACGGGAGGCATCGGCGAGAACGCGTCGGTCATCCGCGCGGACGTCTGTCGAGACGCCAGCTGGCTCGGTGTGGAGCTCGATTACGCGGCAAATGTCAGCGGGCGGTCCCTGCATCAGCGCGCCGACGAGCCGCGTAGCTGTCTGGGTCATCCCGACCGATGAGGAAGCCATGATTGCGCTCCACACCCGCCGTCTGCTCGGTTCGATGGACGCGAGGGCACGCCATGCGCACGCATGAGCCGGATGTCGCGAGTCCGGCGATTGTCAGCCTGGCCGACGAAGAGGCCGTCAAGCAGGTCCTGGTACGCTCAATTCTTGGCCTGTGGGACGTGGTGGGCGAGCTCACGCGTCTCAGGCCCTCGTACCGCGAGCGCTATCGCGTGACGATCTTCGGTTCGGCGCGGGCGCGGCCGGGAACGTTCGCGTACGACGAGACGAGGCGGACCGCCGCCGCGCTGGCCGAAATGGGCTGCGACATCGTCACCGGGGGCGGGCCCGGGCTGATGGAGGCCGCCAACCAGGGCGCCGCCAGCGCGGGAGGACGAGCACAGTCGGTCGGGATCCGCGTCGATCTGCCCTTCGAACAGGAGGTCAATGCGTTTGTCACCGAGGCGTTCGAGCACCGGACGTTCTTCACGCGCCTGCACCAGTTCGTGCTCACGTCGGATGCATTCGTCGTCGCTCCGGGCGGCATCGGCACGGTCCTCGAGACGATGATGATCTGGCAATTGCTCCAGGTGAAGCATCTCGAGGACACGCCGCTGATCCTGGTGGGACGCATGTGGCCAGGTCTCGTCGACTGGGCGAGCAGCGCGATGCTGGGCGGCGACCCTTCATTGGCAAGCGGCGACGACATCGCAATTCCGCGTTGCGTACCTGACGCGGATGCGGCGATCGCGCTCCTCCGGCAGCATCACGCCGGGTGGCTGGAGAGACAGCAAAAAATGGGCGCGCAGTCGCCATCGTCGGTCCAAAGCCCGGCACCAAAGCGGGACATCGCATAGGCGAGGCAAACACATGAGCGTCGCGATGAGACCAGGAGCTCAGCAGACGCAGGCGAAATCAGCGACGGAAGCCGCGTGATCGCAGAGGCGGCCGCGGAACGTGGGGTTTACGGTTGCTCGCCCGCGCTGGCGCGGTTATCTCGGATCGACATCGATCGCATCAGATCGAAACGAATTCCGCGCGCCATCGTTCTCCAGCATGGTGGAGGAGAAGGACTCTCGTTCGTTACCTTTCGTCCGTAGGGGAATGCGAACAGTCGCCTCGCCGCCGCGATCGTCGAGTCGGATGAGCCGCTCGTCCGGCACATATCCTTCCAGGGTCACGCGCACACTCTTCGGTCCGGGTGTGAGATAGCGAATGGTCACCGGCGTGACACCCCAGCCGATGCCGTTCACGGTCACGCGGGCACCCGGTGGCTCGGTGACGACCGTGAGCTGCGATTCCACGGTGGCTGCCGCGACCTCCCGGTCGGCGCGCCCGAGCAGCGGTTGGCTGTGCGTGTCGGAGGACAGCTCGATCGTTGGGCTCGTCGGCGCGCTCGCGGGTCGAACGGCCGGGATGTGGGGCGCATCCGACCCGGACGGCCACATCGCGACGGCGATTCCCCCCGTCATGACGGCCACGCCCGCCACCATCATCAGACGGCGGCGAAGGCTGGCGAGCATCGAAGGGCGCCGAGGCGGTTGAGCGCTGGCGCGCGGGCGCGACGGCGCCTGTTTCAGGGCGTGGTCCAGGCGGGCCAATGCGACGCTTCGCTCGAGCCCCACCGCATCGGCATAGGCGCGCACCTCCGCGCGACGGTACAAGCCGCCGGGGAGGGTCGCGAATTCATCGCGTTCGAGAGCGATGAGATGCCTTAACGGAAGCTTCGTCGCCTGCGCGATCTGTTGCAGCGTGAAACCGCGCTGTTCGCGAGCCCGGCGGAGAAGCTCACCACAAGAGATGCCCTCGTCTTCGTCCACCCGCGTGTGCGCGGTCACAGCGACGGGGGCTGGGTCGGTCTGTTCCGGGGAGACACTGCTCATGATGCTCACACATCGGCGACCAGCTCGTCGAAGCGGCCTCGGTCGACGATCCGCACCGTATGACGATCGACGAACGATATGGTGTGATGACGCGTGAGAGCGGCGGTCGCACGGCTCACGGCTTCGAGCGAAAGACCAAGGTAGTTGGCCATGTCGGAACGGCTCATCGGCACGCCGATGGTGGACGTGACCTCGGCGTCAGGGACCCGCCGCTCGAGCATGCTGAGGAACATCGCGACCCTGCCCACCGCATCGCGGCGCGTCACCACGATCTTCTGGCGCTGCGCCTGCCGGAGCACGTGCGTCACCTTGCACAGAAACTGCAACTGGAGGTGGCTGTCCGCGAGGAGCAGGCGCTCGAGCGCGTCGAATGGAATCCGATACAACCTGACCTCTGTCACCGCCTGCGCCGTGTTCACGTAGCGGCCGTTCTCGGCCAGGCCGAAGACATCCTCGGGGAAGAGAAACGTGGCGATGCGACGCCTTCCGCTGGGCAGATCGCGAAAGGACTTCACGACGCCGCTGGCGACGATGAACAACCATCCGGCCGTTGTGTCCTGGCGGTAGACCACCGTTCGCGGCCGAAGCCGTATTCGCGTCGCGATGGAGGCGAGCTGTTGACGCTGCGCGGCCGTCAGGATCCGGGCCGGGTTGGCGCTGCTGCCCGATCCGAACGTGACGGCGCGAAGGGACGGCGCGTCGTCGACACCTGATTTCCGGTGCTCACCGCGGGTGGTCACAACACCCTGCGAAGCAATGTCCCGGCCAATCTGGAAGCGTCTCATGGCCGCGATCTGCGGGCGTTCTCTCGAGCGCCGCCGGGAGCTACACCGAATCGGTGCATTTCGCACCTGTGGGTCGTCAGCATTTCGTCGCCGGGAGAATCTCACACAAGCGGATGCGTCGCCGCCAGATCGACGTAATCAACCGGAGAGATTCCAGTGCTGAGGTGGCTAGACCCAGGACATTGAGAACGCCTCGATGACTGAATCGGTCTCGAAGCGCTTACGGTCGAAGGCCCACGTCGGATCTCACGCGAGGGACCGCCAATCCGATCCCCCGCTCCTCGCGTAACCAATCGAGACCCTTCAAAGATCGGCAGGCACGGCGGCGAACCGCCCGACGCCGCTCGAAGGGATCCGTCCGTCAATCAACTCATTTCCCTACAGGGAATGTGCAAAGGAGTTTCACATGCGTAGAACGATCACGATCACGAAGCGACGCGGGTTCACGGTCCTGGCGGCCTGGCTCGTCGTGCTGTTTGGCGCCTGGCACACGGCGAACGCGGACGACTGGAAGGCCTTCCTGAACATCTCGGCATACGTGAAGGTCATCGGCGTGACCGATGACGGCAGGTTGGTGCAGTTCAGGGCGAATTCGCCTCGCAGGACCAGGGATATTGGCTACGTCCAGGGCCTCACCGGAAACGACACCGCGCTCGTCGGCATCGATTTCCGCGTGCAGGACGGGAAACTCTACGGCGTTGGCAACGGCGGCGGCGTCTACACGATTGACGTCACGACAGCCCAGGCACAACTGGTCAACACCGTGACGGTGCCTCTGATGGGGACGTCGTTCGGCGTCGACTTCAACCCCGTCGCCGACCGCCTGCGCATCGTCAGCGACACGGGCCAGAACCTTGCCCACAATGTGAACGCGGGAGGTGTGACGGTGGCCAATGCCACGCTGACGTACACCGCGCCACCGGCCGCGCCGGTCCCCGCGACCGGCGTCACCGGTGCGGCGTACACGAATAACGATCTGAATCAGCCCGCGACCGCGACGACGCTGTTCGACGTCGACACCATGTTGGACCAGATCGCCATTCAGTCACCTCCCGGCAACGGCATCCTCGTGGCGACCGGCACACTGGGTGTCGATGCCGGCGCGGTCACCGGGTTTGACATCTACAGTCGCCTCGAGCGCGGCGTGACGGTCTCCAATCACGCGTTTGCGTCGCTCGTGGTGAACGGCACGTACGTCTTCTATCAGATTCACCTCACGACCGGTCGAGCGATCCGGCTCGGCGCGCTTGGGGACGGCGTCGTCGACATCGCTGTCCCGTTGCGCCAGTAGGTCGCGCCAGAAAATGGGCAGGCTCTTGGGAAACATAAGAGCCCTGCCCCGCCTGACCAGGCGAGGCTCATTCGCGAACACCGCGTCACGTGCCGGAGAGGGCCCTGACGATCCCTGGTCCGGCGGCATGGCCGCGCGCTCTCGTTCGTACCGCCGCTTTCGCTATCCGGCCAGTTCCGACACGTAATCTTCAGACGGCACCACCAGCAGGACCTGACAGCCTTCGTCCGTCCACATCTCCGTGTGATCGCTGCCGGCGTCTGCGTGCAGGAAATCGCCAGCCCGCAACCGGCGGCCCCACGTGAACAAGCTGCCGGCAATGACATAGCAGTCCTCGGCGCCGGAATGATGGTGCTCGGGAAATCTGGTACCCGGGGCGACGTCGAGCAGGAGCGTGGCGTAACCGCGGTCGCGGTTGACCGACAGCGGTCTGACGCGAATCCCTGGAACCGCGTGCGGTATCCACCCATCGAACTGAGCGGCCAGGTTGAACATGAAGCCCGTGGGAGCCGGGGGCTGATCGGCGTAGATGCGGGCCATGACGCGATCCCTCACTTCGCGACGGGGCCATTCGGCGCCGACAGACCCCAGCTCGGCGAGCGGGACTTCCAGATCGTCAAAGTCGATTCTCATACTTGGTAGCACCCGTGTGCCTCGACCATCGTCTGTTGAAGTGCGCATCTGAGACGCAGTAAGGCCGTGCGAATCCTGGTCTTCACGGTGCCCAGCGGCAGGTTGAAGCGTTCGGCCAACTCTGATTGCGTCAGGCCCAGAAAGTAGGCGTGCTCGAGCAACTCGCGTTCCTCGATCCGCAACCCGTCCAGCGCGCGCGCCAATAGTCGCTGTTGTTCCGCCAGCGCCGCGTGGGCGTCGGGGCCGCGGAACGGTGGCGGTGGTGGCGGCGCTGCCTCGAGCGCGCGGGTCCGCGTGCCGTTTGCACGATAGCGATCGATCGCGCGATTGCGGGCGATGCGTACCAGCCACTGCACCGGCGTCCCCAACTCGGCTTTGTAGGTGTTCGCGCGCTTCCACACCTGAACGAACACGTCCTGCAGAACCTCCTCGGCCTCATCCCGGTTCCTGAGAATCCGCAGGATCAATCCGAAGAGCAGCCGGTTGTGGCGATCGGTACAGCTCGCCAACCGCCTCGGCTTCTCGCGCCCTGATGCGAGCCAGCAGGCCGACGTCGTGACGAGCATCATTGGCGGTCGGAATCGGCAAATCTTCTGGCATTGCAGCAGTGACTCTCCAGGCAACGGACAGGCCACCAGGGTCAACGACGCGCAGCAGTCCGGACGGGAGTCGAGCGCGCACAGCTGTCCGCCCAGGTGCGGCACATTGTCGCAGTCTCCACGCCGATGTCTCTATTACGGAGGAGCGGGTGATCTGGATTTCCTGGATTGAGTTCCAGGCGGTGCGGCGGTTTGCCGCCGGCGCGAGCGACACACGCGCCCAAGGTCATCGGACATACGTCGCGGCGTCCGGCAATCTGAGCAGCTAGGTCCCGAACAGGACACCCGTTTCGATCGCGTTCGCTGCGGCGAAGGCCGCGGCAGAGACCTTCCGTCCACCTTCTGGTCTGACCGTCAGGATCTCCAGCCGTCCACCTTGTCCGGCGACATGAATACTCTGGTCGCCGACAGCGTAGACCTCGCCTGGCGTGCCGATGACTTCACTGAAGCGTCGTACCAGGTGTTTGCGGACGTCGTAGATTCTCACTTTCTGTCCACCCAGGGTCGTCCAGGCACCAGGTGAAGGATTGCAGCCGCGAATCAGGTTATAGACGATGTCAATATGCCCGTTCCAGTTGACTTGGGCTTCCGCGTCGCGGCACCAGCCTTCATAGGTGGCCAGCGATTCGTCCTGCGCAATCTCGTGCTGCCGGCCGGACACCACCATGTCCGCGGCCTCGAGCATCGCCGCTATCCCAAGTGGAAACAGACGATCGAAGTAGAGGCTCGCCACCGTGTCGTCGGGCAGGATATCCACGGTCTTCTGCAGAATGATGGGCCCCTCGTCGAGCCCATCGGTTGGCCTGAAAATGGTGAGGCCCGTGCGCTGCTCGCCTTGGATGAGCGGCCAGTTGATCGACGACGGTCCACGGTGCTTGGGCAACAGCGACGGATGGTACTGAATCGTCCCATGACGCGGGATGCTCACGAACGCCTGCGGGGCAAAGTCCAGCACGTAGGCCATGACTGCGAGGTCAGCGTCGAGGCCACGCATGGCGTCCACTGCCGTCTGATCACGCAGCGTCGGCAACTGGAACAGCGGGATCCCGCGCTCTCTCGCTGCGCCCGCCAACGGGTCGGGTCGATCGCCGGACTTGTCAGGCGGGCAGAAGACGCCCGTCACCTGGTCTCCTCGCCCGATGAATGCTCGGAGCACGCTCTCGCCAAACGCCTGCTGTCCAACAATCGCAATTCGCATCGTGTCGCGTCCTGACGTGCACAGCGCTCACGCAGGGCGGCATCACCACAGTGCCGTCAACGCGCTCGACGTGAGCCGGTCGTCGAATGAACCGGTCAGCGACCGGGGTTGATCAAGATCACTTTCGGGTGGGGGCATTGTCAAGACGTTCGCGGTCTGTGCTGATGCCGCCGTGTTTCGGCCCAAGCTCAGACATCCCCGAGCCTGACAGCCCGACGCTCTTCAACTACACCCTGCGCCATGACCGCGCCGCCGGTCCTTCGGAGGACCCGTTCGTCCGTCAGTCGACGATCGCCTGGTAGACGGCGTTTGGCAACTCGGTACGCAGGCGAGCGACGCGCGTCGCCATCATGATGATGCCGATGACCTGCTCCTTCGGGTCGATCCAGAAGGTACGTGCCGTTTGCGCCGGCCCAGCCATAATCGCCCACGCTCCCGAGCCACCCGCTGGCCCCCGTCGCCTTTTGAAGAAAAATGACCTGTCGACTTGTCTCATTGTCGACTTTACGTGTCGAGAATATCCGATTGTTGACGCGGAAGTCAGGGTGGCCGATCTGGTGCTCTCGATTGCGCCCTCGAGCGCCAGGGCCTTCGCCTGAGATCAGCGAATTTCATTCCAGTTCCCGCGGGTGAGGCCCGTGCCTGCCGAAACCTGGCAAGACGACGGCGTTGTACGAGAGTCCACACAGCGACCGGTGGACGCCATCCGAACGGCAAACCCCAAGACTTGACCAAGCAATCGCGAACTCTACCTACCTCACTGCTATTCAATCCCATCGTCGCGCCACGGCTCGAGGGCGCCGGGCGGGATCCACGCCCATTTCCCGCTCGTGATTGATGCGGTCCTCTCGCGGGACCGCCGGCGCCGACAGGAAAGTGAATCGCTTCGCGTTCAGGCGGCGGCCGACGGAACGGCGGCGCTCGAAGACGTCATCGTCTTGTAGTGGCGGCCGACACGCCATGCCAGCACCAGCCACACGACGACGAGCGCGGCATTCACCAGCGCGAAGCCGCGCGTCGGCAGCAGGATGAAGGTTGTCCCTACGAAGACCAGCATCGCTGACAGCACGTCTCCCATGCGGACGAAGAACGAGTCGATCGCCTGCTTGGCGCTGAACTTCTGTTCGTAGGTACACGGCAGGAACAGCATGTTCCGGACGGTGTTGTTCAGCGAATAATCCGTCGAGTTCTCGGCGACCTTGGCTGCCAGCACCGCGGTCAGCGTCGGCACGAACGCGATGATGTTGTAGGCGCCCAACGACAGCACGGGGAGGACCATCACAGCCCAGGACACGCCAAAGCGCTTCACCAGGCGCGAGACCACGAACAGCTGAAGGACGAGGCCGACGCCATTCACCAGCGAGAAGTACCGCGCGTAGAAATCTCCGATGATCTGTCCCTCGCTCAGGCCCTGGGCTTCGCCGGCAGCGATCGTCGCCAACGCGGTGTCTTTGACGATGCTGCCGAGGATGTACTCCCCGGTCGTATTGATCCAGTTCAGCATCATCAGCATCAATCCAATCAGCAGCAGGTAGCGCGTCCGGAACACCATCGCGAACGCGTTGACAGGCGGGCCAGCCTGCACCTTCCTGGCGACGGGCGCCCGGCGGCCGCGCTCGATGCGGTCGATGTAGTTGGTGACCAGTAGTTGGAGGGCCAGCACGCCGGCCCCCAGCAGCATGAGCTGCATCACGCCGAAGGGTGCAATCAGGCGCTCGGCCACGATCGCCCCGGCCACCGCACCGAGCGACGCCCCGAAGCCGACGATGACGAACAGGCGCTCGCCTTCTTCCTTCGAGTACACGTCGTTGGCAAACGACCAGAACTGCGCGACGATCATCAGGTTGAAGATGCCGATCCAGATGAAATAGATCACCCCGAGCGGGACGCCGAGCTGGGTCAGCAGATAAAAGACCGGCGGACAGATCACGAAGAAGACCGTGACGATGTTGATCAACGTCATGCGCGGATATCTGGCAACGAGACGGCCGTAGAAGGGCACCACGAACGCCAGCACCACGACCTGCCCTGCGGAGAGGTAGCTCTTGAGCTCCGCCGTGCCCTCGCTGAGGATGAGGGCTTCACGGACGGTCTTCAAGATGTAGTACGCCATCAGGATCAGGAACACGTTCAGCGCGAGGAGCAGCGCCGTCCTCGCCTCTCCCTGGCGTACCTCGGCGAACAGGTTGAGGAAGCGCTCGATCCCGGATGTTCGAGGCTGTTCAGTCATGCCGTTCACTCCAACCAATGCAGAACGTGCTCGCGTATCGGGGCTACCCCGGCACGGCCGGTCGCCTTACGGACACGAGTCATGATGACGACGAGGACTATAGAGAGGTGGCGGGCCGCCGACTAGCTGTCCTTTGGGAGGTCGGCTCCGGCTCCGCCGGAACCGACAGGCAACGTCACCGTTGCTCACAGTGCGCGGCCCCGCTCACGACATGTTGTGACGAGTGCTCGGGCCGGTTCACCTCGATCGCGCGGCCGATACCCACATCCGCCCATCTGCCGCGGCACTAGAACCCGGGTCCGCCAACGAAGATCGGCGGGCCAGAGCCACCGCTGCCCCAACGCGTCGGGGCGCCAACCCCCACCGCCATGCCACCGCCGGAATCGCAGCCCGAGGACAGGAGCGCGGCGACGACGAGCACCGTCAGCATGAAAGCTGTTGAAACGAGGTTCGGCTTTTTCATGGCACCTGCTGATACGGATACTTCTGCAAGGCGAGCGGGGCGCCGCCCGGATCCGCAATCACGACCAGCGAACCGTTTCGCAGCGCCGGCGCCGCGGGGACGAGAATGCGACCGCCCAGACCCGCGACGCGCGCGGCGAGGCCCGCGGGATCGCTGACCAGCACGTAGGGCAGCCAATTGGGTTCGACGTCCTTGGCCGTCGCCGCCAGTTGGAAGAGGCCCGCCCGTCCGCGCGTCCTCTGCAGCACGTGGTACTCGATGCCCAGCTGTGTGTCCGTCACCTTCGACTCGTAGCCCGCGAGACGCTTGTAGAAGGCGAGCGCCTGCGACGCGTCACGGGCGAGATACTCCTGCCAGAACACGTGTCCCGGTTTCGGCTGCTCCGGATCGGGAACGGCGCGCCGAAGCTGCGCGAGGCCCAGAGGCGCGCCTTGCGGATCGGTCACCACCGCCGCTCGTGCGACCGACGGCACCTCGCGAGGCGCGACCAGGATCTTCCCGCCTTCCGATTGCACCAACGCGACGCTCTTGTCCACGTCGTCAACCGACATGAAACTGATCCACTGGGGCCCGGCATCGGGAATGGCACTGATATCGACGAAGCCGGCGACCGTTTCTGACCCGGCTCGCACCAGGACGTACGGCCGATCGCCACGTTTGGTGTCCTCGAAGCGCCAACCCAGTAACGCTCCGTAGAACTGCTTGGCGGCGCCCACATCCCGGGTCATCAGGTCGTGCCACACGAAACGGCCAGATTCCGTCGAGTCGGCCGCGGCGAGCGGCGCGGAAACGCTACCCAGGGCGAAGGCCGCGGCCAGAACGACCGCGGCAACAAAAGAAGTGAGGCTGCGACTCATGACTCGCGTTGCGAGGCAAGATTCCCGCCAGGGCGCCCCGCCCGACTATGGCGCATGATGCGCGATTCTTTGAGCAAATCGCACGGCCGACCGCGGAATCATCGAGACGGTGACAGCGGGTCGTGAGTCGGGATGTCGATCCGCGCTCTCGGGGCGGCGGCTCTCGCCGACGACGCCGGCGGTTCCCGCACGCCCCGCGCGTGACCCGATCACCGCCAAGCACCGGCAACAACGACGCCCCTGGACGAGAGAGTCCACACGGCAAGCGGTGGCCGCACATCCGAACGGTAAGTCCCAAGAATTAACCAAGCGCTTACATCTCCCTGCCGCTGTTCCATGTAGCTTTCGGTATGGACAGCGCTGAGCTGAGCGTAACCCTCTTGTGCGAACACGGTTGTGAACCTGAATACCCACGCGCGCCAGAATGGCTGCGGCCCTCGCCGATTCTGTCCCTGGTATGGCCGAGGCCAGCGCGCCTTACACGGTCTGGCGAGATACTCGTAAGGAGAAGACCGATGATGAGATCCCGCAAAGGGTTGACCATGGCGGCATGGATGGCTGCGCCCATCCTGGTGCCTGTTCTTGTCTTCGTGGTCACGGGGCACGCTCAAGCGCGCCTGAACGCCGCCATGGCGGAGAAGGCCGCCGCGTTCCTGGCCGCCTTGACGCCCGAGCAGAAGGCGGAAGCGCGGTTTCAATTCGATGATCCCGATCGCGTGTACTGGCACTTCATTCCTCAGGATTCCCCGGAGCGACGCGGCCGCAAGGGTCTTCCGCTCAAGGCCATGACCCCCCAGCAGCGCGAGGTGGCCATGGAGCTCCTGCGAAGCGGGCTGAGCGCGTCCGGATACCAGAAGGCGACGACGATCATCAGCCTTGAAGATGTGCTGCGGGAGTTGGAGCGCCCGCCCGCCGGTGGAGATGGACCTTCGCGCGATCGCGAACTCTATTACTGGTCGATCTTCGGGACACCGTCGGCGACGGGTACCTGGGGATTCAGCATCGAAGGTCATCATGTGTCGCTCAATATGACCGTGGTGAAAGGGGAACTGATTTCGAGCACGCCGCTGTTCTTCGGCGCCAATCCGCGGGAGGTTCGCCAGGGGCCGCAAAGGGGTCTGCGGGTGCTCGCGGGCGAGGAAGACAAGGCGCGCGCGCTTGTCAATTCATTCGACGCCAAGCAGCGCAGCATTGCCATCGTCGATCCCGACCCGCCGAGAGAGCTGTTGAGCTACAACTTCAGAATCGCTGACCCGATCATGCCCCGCTCGAACGAAGGGAGGTTTGACCCCGGCCTCACCGCCGAGAACATGACTCCGGAACAGCGCACGTTGCTGAATGCCCTCATCGACGAGTATCTGTCGCGGATGGCGGATGACGTCGCGCGGGAACGGGGCCGCAAACTCCGCGACGCCGATTTCAACAAGACACAGTTCGCGTGGGCCGGCGGGACTGGGAAAGACGATCCCCACTACTATCGCGTGCAAGGGTCCACGTTCTTGATCAGTACCGACTCCACGCAGGGCAACGGCAATCACATTCACAGCGTGTGGCGCGACTTCAACGGGGACTTTGGTCTGGACTTGCTGGCGGAGCACTACCGGATATCCCACACTCAGTGAGAGGTTCCCGGCATGAACGGCACGGCGGCCGCCACGACCGACCGAGCGGCTCGCGGTCGATTCACACTCGCAGGAAATTGGAGTAAGGTGTGTCCGCGTTGAGAGAACACCCATGACCACCCGCCGACGTCCCATGTTGCCCTTGTGCGGGGCCGCCCTTGCGGTCACGCTCGCTGTGGCTTCTCTGTCAATCGATCATCTCTACCAGTGCCCAGGCCGCGCCGATAGACCGCGGTAGCAGAGATTACGTGCTGCCTGACCAGATGCAGTGGCGGGACACGGAGAACGGGAAGACCGCGAATGTATACGGCGATCCGTCCAAGCCGGGCCTTTACGCCTACATCTTGAAGCGACGGCCCAATGCGTGGAGCAAGCCGCACTTCCACGACAACGACCGCTTCGTGACCGTGCTCGAAGGCACCTTCTGGGTCGGTACGGGCAAGTTCGATCAGCAGCGAACCGTGCCCTTGACGGCGGGCTCGTTCGTGAGAGACGTCGCTCGTGGCATTCACTTCGACGGGACGAAAGAGGACGGTGCGACGCTGCTACTTCGTGGGCGTAGGGCCCTCGTTGAGTCATCCGGCAGAGCCGAGCGCGACTGCGGCCACGTCTGGATCGGGAAACGATGTCATCGATCCGGCGAGCCGGCAGATTCAGCGGGTCGAGAACATGCCGAAGGAATCGTTCTACCTCCATGGCGATCCGACCAAACCCGGCCTCTACGTGCAGTACCTGAGACGTCCGCCCGACAACTGGAGCCGCCCGCATTACCACCCCATCGACCGTGCCGTCATGGTGATTGACGGCACCATGTTGATCGGCACGGGGCTGAGTGGCGACAGGACGAAGACCGTGGGCGTGCCGAAGGGCGGATTCATCCGCGATATCGCGAAAGGCGTCCATTACGACGGCTCGGGCGAGAGTCCGTTGTGGATTCAGATTGCCGGCGTTGGGCCCACGGCATCTATCAACGTCGACCCTCCGAAATAGCGCGGGCTCCACGCCCGCGCCCGGCGTTCGAATGAGTCCACGCGAGGCCCGCAACACGAGGCTCACCACGTAGCGGTTGTCATGCAGAGGGCGTGTCGCCCATGACGTCGACCACGACGCCACGTGCCAGTTCTGGCGGGTGGCACCGAACCGGCCACGCGCCCCGAGTGTCAGCTTCGACCGGAGCGGAGCGTGACGCGCATGGTCAGTCCAATCGTCCGGCGATCACCAGGCTGGCCGACATACAACCCCGTATTGCCTGGCGCCGCCGTCAACAATTCGTAGTAGTTCTTGTCGAGGAGGTTGCGGCACCACAACGAGAGCGTCCAGCCATCGGTCCATCGGAACCCCACTCGGGCATTCAAGAGGGAATAGCCCTCCACTACCAGATAGCGCGAGGCGGATGGACTCGAGGAGAACGATGAGCGATAGCTGCCGTCGAGCGCACCGAAGAATTCGCCCGAGCGGCCGAGGAGCGAGGTCCGCTTTCGCGTACTCGCCGCCGAACGACAGCGCCCATTTCGAAATTCCAGGCAGCAAGGAGCCCGAGATGTCCTTGACCTGCGGTCCGCCCGTGTCCTCGAGCGGCGGCGGCGCGTCGGGGAAGGACACGTAATTGCCGTCCGTGTATGCGGCCGACCCATAGAAAGAAGCCGCGTCCAGCACTCGCACGCTGCCGTCGAACTCGATGCCGCGCACCCGCGCCTTCTCGGCGTTGGCGAGGTAGCCGCGCAGCACGCCGACGCTCGCATTCACGACCTGGGTCTGGAAATCATCGATTTCGGTGTTGTAGCACGGTGACGTTGGCGGTGACGCCGCGCAGCGGCTCCGTCTTCACGCCGATCTCGATGTGGCGCACGTCTTCGGGCCGCACCGTCGCCGCCGACAGCACAGGCTGGCCATGCGCGTCGGTCGGCACGCCGTTCAGGTTCAGGCCGACCGACTTGAAGCTCGGTCGCATACGTCGCATAGGCGTTGATGCGCGTCGACACGCCATACGCGACAGTCATCTGGCCCGACATGTTGGTGTCGTCCACGTCAGCCGCGTACGCCTGCGGCGCGAGGATCGACCGCTGCAGCGCGATGAGCGCGGGATCGGTGGTCTGCAGGCCGCCGTACACCTGCTGGTCGAAGGTGACGTCCTTCTTGTCGTAGTTGAACCGCAGACCAGGCAGCAGGCGCAGACGATCGGTGACCGACCACTCGACCTGGCCGAACACCGCCGCGCTCACGTTGTTGAAATCGACGAACTGGTTGTAGCCATAGCCGTCGAGAAGTCCGGGCGTTGCGGCTGCCGCGCTCGGCGCCAGGAGAAAGCGCGCGGCGGCGAGCCCTGTTCCTGTTTGAACGAGGGCTCCGACTCGAGGTCCTGCTTGAAGGCGAAGGCGCCGACGACGACGTTGACCTTCGGGTGAGGTCGCCCGGCGTAACGGACTTCCTGCGTCCATTGGCGCTGCGTCGATGGCGCGGCCGAAATCGGGCGTCACCGGCAGGCCGATGAAGTCGCGATCGTTCGACGGATCCCAGTCCCAGTATCGCCAGGCCGTCGTCGACGTGATGCGGCCGCGGCCCGAGGCTCCAGTCGATGGTCAGCGACGTGCCGCCGAGCTCCTGGTTCGACCGCAGCGGCGTGTCGACGTCCGTCACGCCGATCGAAGGCGTTGAAGCTCGGCGGCGTATAGCCCAGGTCGGCGGCGATCTGCGGATACTGGCGGTTCGCCGTTGCGCAGCGTCGGCGCAACGCCCGCGACGACCTGCGTGTAGCCTTCGGGGCGCTGGCGCGTGTAGTCGGCGGCCAGGTGATCGCGAGCGCGTCCGACGGCGCGATACAGCAGCTGCCCGCGCAGGCCGAGGTTGTTCAGATCGTTCACGTCGTCGCTGGGTCGCCGTGTTGTAGACGCATGCCGTCGCGCTGCGTGCCCGAGAACGACAGCGCGGCCCGCGACTTTCTGGCAGCAGCGGCCCGGAAACCGACGCCTTCGCCTGCACGAATCCGAAGTTGCCGTAGTTGAGTTCGAAGTCGGTCTCGGGCGTGAACGTGGGCTTGCGCGTGGTGACGTTGATCGCGCCCGCGGTCGTGTTCTTGCCGAAGAGCGTGCCCTGCGGGCCGCGCAGGACCTCGACGCGCTCGACGTCGAGGAAGTCGAGCGTCGCCGAGGCGGGCCGGGCGAAGAACACGCCGTCGATGTAGAGGCCGACGCCCGGCTCGATGCCGTCATTGGTCAGGCCGAACGGCGCGCCGAGGCCGCGGATCGTTGACCGACGAGTTGCGCGGATTGGTCGAGTAGAACTGCACCGTCGGAATCAGCTCCTTCAGGCGGTTGACGTTGAAGGCGCCGGTGTCGGCGAGCAGATCGCCGTCGACGACCGACACCGGTATCGGCACTTCCTGCGCGACCTCCTCGATGCGGCGCGCGGTCACGACCACGCCCTCGGTGAGCCGCGCCGGCACGAGACTCACGTCAATCGTCACCGCCTGGCCGGGTGCAACCATCGCCTGGCTGACCGCCACTTCAAACCCATCGAGCGCCGCTTCCACGCGGTACCGACCAGGCGCCAGGGCCTCGACGCTATACGCACCCTGCTCGGTGCTGACCGTTTCCAGGGCGGCATTCGTCGCCTCGTTGACCACCCGAACGGCCACGCCGGGGATCGCCGCTCCCGACGAATCTCGGATGACACCGTTGATGGCGCCGGCGGTCGTCTGCGCCAGTGCGGGAAAGGTGGCGCCGAGCGCCAGGGCAAGCATCACCGCGGTACGAACCAGCCGTTCCGTTCTCATTCGTTTCTCCGGCGCATCAGGGGCACGCGAAACCACACATCACCGCCAAATCGGACGCCTCGGGCGAAGCCGATCGACAGGCACGGTGAAGACGTTGTGAGAAAGCGGAATCAGGACTGCCGCAGATCGCTCACCTGCCCGTCGTCGGCTCGATACACGTGCGACAACAGCGGCAGTGAGCAGCGGGCGCGGGGCGGGCGATGGTGCGTTCGAACGGACTGCCGGACATATAGCCTTCTCCCTGTAGTCATGGCGACGCGGATCTCGGAGCGCCGAGCGCGGCGAGGGAGAAGAATCGTGGCAGGGGGATTACGTGCGGCGGACGCTTCTCACTGGCCGGTCGGCGGCATACACGCGCACCGACACGCGGTGCACGCATGGCAACAGGCCCGACAGGCGGTGTGAGAAGCCATCACGGTCAAGACTCGACATTATACCGGGCGGCTGGGCTGGGGTGTCAAGTGGCGCCTCTCGCGCCAGGCCTCTCGCACAAAACGGTTGACGCCAAAGGGGTAACCGGGGATTCTTCTTCGACCGCCGACGCAATGTTGCTGGACCGGCCATCGCGATCATCGTCACAACATCACGATCACACAGCCAAGGACGGGATCGGTATGCACTCTCCAGCGGCGCGCCGTCAGGCGAGATCCCACACGGCAGCAGATTGCCTGATGCGAAGCCACCTGTTGCGAACCACGCTGATCCTCGTGGTGCTGGCGTCGGCGTGTGGTGACGGCACGCCGAGCGCGAGCGATCTTCGCGCCTCGTTCGCGGCGCAGCTGGCCGCGAATCGCTTCGTCAGCAACGTTCAATCCGAGGGCGACACCATCACGTTCTCCTGGCTGGCGACCGACGGCCGTCTCGCCGCCTGGCGCATCGTAATCGACTCTGTCGACGTCCAGCCGAACGACGATCCGAAGCTTCCGTACAAGGGGACGATCACATCCTCGTGGTATCCGACGGGCAGCGCGTCCAGCCGTCGGGTCGCGAGTCCAACTTACCGGTGGAGCTGACCAGCAACGGCCTGGCGCAGGAATGCTGGGCCCTCTGGAATAGCGCCTCGGCACGATGGGAATGGGAGTAGCCGAAAGAACCGCAGTTCTTCGGCAACTCGCGCCGAGACGCCTCTCAATTTCACGCCGACGCCAGTTCGCAGGGCCGGTCGGAATGTCCTGGTCGGCCTGGTGTTGGTTGGAAGGACGAGTGGATCACCGCCTCCCAGATCGCCAGGTTCTCGGTTCCGAGGAGGTGTGGCGGAGGTATGACAGCATCGAATCGCGTCTGACCGCGCCTGTCAGCGAGCGAATGCTCGACCTCGCCGGTATTGGCCCCGGCATGCGGGTACTGGATCTTGCGACAGGACGTGGCGAGCCGGCGCTTCGGGCGGCCCGGCGAGTAGGGCCAGATGGTCTTGTCCTGGGTATCGAGGTCGCGGACGGGTTGTTACAGATGGCGAAGGAAAAGGCACGCCGGAGTGGCCTGTCCAATCTCGACCTCCGCTTGGCGAACGCGGAGTCCGTGCACGATATTCCAACCGACTACTTTCACGCGGCGACCGTCCGCTGGGGATTGATGTACATGACGGCGCCCATCGCCGCCCTGGTCAATGCCCGACAAGCGCTGTTGCCAGCAGGAGTGCTGGTCGCTGCCTTCTGGGCTGAGCCCGAGCGTGTGCCTTACTACACGCTTCCGCGACGCCTTCTGGAGCGCTACCGCGCGCTACCGCGCATCGACCCCGAGGCGCCTGGGACATTTCGTTATGCGACCCTCGAGCGGATCGTTCGAGATTTCGGTCGGGCAGGATTCATGGTCGATCACGTTGAGGAAATGGATGTCACCGTGTTCGAGGCCGAAGCCGACACGGACCTCGTCGACTGGGCCCGAGCACTCGGGCTGACCGAGTTGCTGAACGACCTGCCGGAACGGGACCAGCACGCGTGGGAGATCGAACTGACGAGCGCCGTTCGTCGCGCTGGATCGGGTGGCCCACTCCGGCTGGGAGGCGTCACCCGGATCGTTCGTGCGCGCAGGAATTGATACGCCCAGGCAACGGTGCGCGCTGGCTGCTCCGGGCTTGTGAATCCACCGGCCTCATTTCAGCTCGAACTCGACGAACTCGATGAGCGTCGTCCCGGTGTTCTTCACGGCCCTCGTCTGCCCTGCATCCTGCCAGATGAAATCGCCTTCGTATGGAGCCATGCCGCGGTCGGCCGATCCAGGCACCGTCTCGGCCAGTACGCCGCCGTGGACGTAGACCCTGAGACCCGGGCCCGTCTGCGTGATCTGTCCCGTCGCCTCTCCCGGTTTCAGGGCGACCCGCCAGGCCCTCAGCCGCGCGTTGTCCATGATCTGGGTGTAGCCCTTTACACCCGAACGGTCCGACACCATGGTTCCGGCCGGTGCGCGATTCTTCAGGATGAAGGAGATATTGTGGAACGGCGTCGGCCCGACATTGGTCGCCTTGTGCGTGCGCGGGCCATTCTTGGTCACATCCGTAAACGTCGCACGGCCGGGTTCGCCGTCCCCGCCCGTACCCGGTGCGCTCACGTCCGACGAGCCGTGATCCTGATTGGTCTGCGAGGCCGGAGTCAGGTTCACGGACACGGAGTCGGCATAGTGGATGTGGTAGCCGGTGTTGCGCCCGGGCGGAATGTTGACGTTCAAGAGAATGAGGTAGTCGTTGGAGAAGACCGGGATGTGGAACGGCGCCTTGTCCATGGGCACCGGCTTGTCCTCGACCTGCGCGGCCGCCGGCTGCGCGAGCGCGCAGGCGAGCACGAACAACGATGCTGAAACGACATGCCTCATGGAACTCCTCCTGAGTGTTGCGCTTGGCGGATAGTCACATCGAACAGGAGCGTATGCAAGTGACAACCCGACCGAGCAGCGACCGGCGCCCTTCGCCGCATCCCGCGTGGCGTGGGGCAGGCACCGCCGCTTGTCTCATCCTCATGCTGGCCGCCGCCGCGTGCGACGAGAGTCCAACGGCGCCGTCGACGGACGTGAGCGGCGATTGGAACTTCACGTTCCTGGCATTCGACGAGGCTTCGTGCCCGGGAGTCAGCGGACTCATGCGAGGCTGTGCGGGAAGCGGTCAGCTGACGTTCGGCGCGACGACGCCGCAAGTGGATGCCACGCACTCGTATCGAGCATCCTGCCAGTCGTGTCAAGAAGCGGCCGACTTCGGAGTCAGCCAACAGCCGTTGCTCACCGCGCGGATCGCAGCAGGAGTCCTCGAGTTCGCGCTCGCCGCCTGTCGCTTTGCTGCGGAAGTTTCCGCCAGGCCCGCGCAGACGGTAGAGGGAACAGTGGTGTGCACACTGCGCGGGCCTGCCGCGAGGAGGTCCGCGGCGGGTGGAGCATGTCCCGCCGCTAGGACCATTCGCTGGCGCTTGATTGCTCCTCGACGGCTGTCACTGCGGCCCGATGCGCTTGTTAACGACGGGTGTGTAGATGCCCGTGCCATGCGATCGGAGCGGTGGGGGAGTCCGCCGACTTGCAGAGTCGCTACGATGCGTCCAGCCGCCGCGGTGTGACAGGGCGCGCGAGAGGTGCGTCGTTCCCGAGTGCTTGCACGCCGGCCATTTCGGCAATAGCATTGCGGATCAACGACAAGGCGTCGCGCGGACCGGAAGACCGGTGGGGGCGCGGAATGGCCAAAGGGAGAATGACGTGGCTTACAAGATCCTGATCCTGGGCGCGGCCTATGGCTCGCTGCTCGCCTCCAAAATGCTGTTCGGGGGTCACAAGATCCATCACATCTGCCTGCCGGCCGAGGCCGACCTGATCAACGCCGAGGGTTTTCGCGTCCGCCTGCCGGTGAAGGGCCGCAAGGATCCGGTGCTGCTCGATTCGCGCAACCTGCCCGGCACGGTGACGGCCGGCGGACCCGCGGGCGTCAACCCGGCCGATTACGACCTCATCGGGCTCGCGATGCAGGAGCCGCAATACCGCTCGCCCGGCGTGCGCGAATTGCTCGACGCGGTCGCGAAGTCGCGTGTGCCCTGCATGTCGATCATGAACATGCCGCCGCTGCCCTATGTGAAGCGCATTCCGGGTCTCGACTACGAGGCGCTGAAGCCCGCCTACACCGACCCGACCGTCTGGGACAGTTTCGATCCCAGCTGCCTCACCTTGTGCAGCCCAGACCCGCAGGCGATCCGCCCGCCGGACGAGAAGGTCAACGTGCTGATGGTCACGCTGCCGACCAACTTCAAGGTCGCGAGGTTCGACGACGAAAAGGGCAACGTGATCCTGCGCCAGCTGGAGAAAGACATCGACGCCGTCCGTTTCGATCCGGGCGACGGCACCAAGATCGAACTGCCGGTCAAGCTGCGGGTTTATGACTCGATCTTCGTGCCGCTCGCCAAGTGGTCGATGCTGCTGGCCGGGAATTACCGCTGCGTCACCGCGGACGGCATGCGGACGGCCCAGGAGGCCGTACATTCAGACATCGAGACCTCGCGCTCGGTCTACAACTTCGTGTTCGACCTGTGCGTGAAGCTCGGCGCCAGGCCGGAAGACCTCGTGCCGTTCGAAAAATATGCCGCCGCCGCGCAGAGCCTCGTGCGTCCGGCCTCGGCGGCGCGCGCGCTGCAGAACGGCGTGCCCAATATCGAGCGCGCCGACAAGCTGGTGCAGCTCATCGCCAGGCAGAAGGGCCTGAGCCATCCGGCGATCGACGCACAGGTGGCGCTCGTCGATGCGCGGCTCGCCGCCAACCGCGAGAAGGCGGCCAAGGGTCTTCAGGCGGTGTAGCCGCTCTTCAGTCATTCCGGGGCGCGTGCACCGCACGCGAGCCCGGAATCCAGTCATGTGCAAGCGTCCCCAGTGGACGCTTGCGCCCTGGCCTGCGTTACATGTTGGCGGACAGGGCCGTCGAAACTGAGGGGTTAGCGTTCGTCAGGCGGCATCGAATCCTCGAGTCTCGACATGTTCGGCTACGCGAGCCTCGTATCGGATGATGTTCCGGCTCGAGTCGATGCCTGGTCCCCTCATCGTGACGCACGCCTGCGCCTTCAATCGTGATGGGAACATCCACATCCCCGCGCCGGGACCTACGGGTGGCGGGTAGAAGCGACAAATCGAACCGGAAATCCGTTCGCCTATTGCAAGGTGCCGTTCGAGGTGATCAACAATGAGGCGCGTCACGTTCTTATCGAAAAGGAGCAACCATGCCTAAATGTGTTCAAACGCCTGGCGCAATCGTGCTGTCGGGGATGCTGATCGTCGCAGCAGCGTCGAGTGCTCACGCGCAACAGCCGGCGGCGCAACAGCCGCCGGCGCAGCCAATGAGTTTCTTCATCACCAGCGTCGGTACGGGAAATGGCGGTAACCTTGGGGGTCTTGCCGGAGCCGACAAACACTGTCAGACCCTGGCGGCGGCTGCCGGTGTTGGCAACCGGACGTGGCGTGCGTACCTGAGCACGACGGCTGCCAACAATCAGCCGTCTGTCTACGCTCGCGAGCGGATCGGGACCGGCCCGTGGTACAACGCCAAGGGTCAACTCGTCGCGCGTGATGTCGCCGACCTGCATGGCGATCTGGAGCGTGACCGCAACAACATCCGCAAGCCGACGGCGCTCAACGAGAAAGGGCAGGAGGTCAAGGGCGCGGGCGACATGCCGAACGAGCACGACATGCTGACCGGATCCGACTCGCACGGTCGCATCTCGGTCGGGGCGCCGCAGGTGTTGACCTGCAACAACTGGACGAGCAACGCGGACACCGATCGCGCCATCGTTGGCCATCACGACCGGCTGGGCGGCGCCACGGCGTCGTGGAACGCCGCGCACATGAGCGCCGGATGCAGCCAGCCCTCGCTCGTGAAGACGGGCGGTGCCGGTCTGTTTTACTGTTTTGCCAGCAACTGACGACCATTCTGGTTCGAAATCAACCTGGGTTTGATTGATCGCATCGCGAAGCATCAAACCAGGTTTGGGGCTGGGTCAGTTCTCCCACGCCGGGCGCGAGCAGGCGCAGGCGGCGGTAGGCACTCGAACAGAGGCGGTGTCGGCGCCGGAACCGTGGCGCCGGCACCGTTATCTCTGTTCAGGTCGTTGCGTCGTCGGATGGCCGCAAAATTGGCGCGCTGGCGGCGACTGAATGCGCCGCGTGTGCCTTCTCCCTTACAACGTCATACAAGTGCGTTACCCACTGCGTGCCGAGGCCGCGCCTGGCCGCGATCAGCGAGAGTGCCGAACGCGGGATTCGCGCATGCAGGTCCGCGCATCACGGTCCGGACAGGCACGCGGCCACTGACCTTCGGCGCGCTGCGAGCGGGCGCTCAGTTGTTCGCGTCGGATATCAACCACTTCGAGTTCACGCTGGCGTTGCTCCGCCAATCGGAGTCGACACTGGCCGTGCTGCAAGGCTGCGATCCGGTGCACCCCATCAGAGCACCGCGACGAGCGAGGATTGTCTCGGTTGACGGCGGTGGTTGTCGCTCGGTGAGCAGATTTGTCGTGGCGCTGCCTAGTGTATAGAAGTGGATGCGCCCCCCGGCCGAGTTTCAGGAGCATCCCACACATGCACATTAGAACGTTGACCATTGCGGCGGCGCTTGCGCTCGTCGTTGATCTGACGGTCGCGCCGCTCGGCGCGACCCTTTCGAAACGGCTGTCGTTCGAGGTGATCGCCAGCGGCCTGGACAACCCGCGCGGGATCGCCGTTGGTCCGGACAGGGCAATCTATGTAGCCGAGGCCGGCCGCGGGGGCGACGGCAAGTGCATCATCAACGGCGCCGGCGCGACGGTATGTTTCGGCCGAAGCGGTGCCATCACGAGGATCGCCCAAGGTCGCGCTACGCGAATCATCCGTAATCTCCCGTCGGTCGCGGCCGGACCCGATGCGCCGGCGCCCGGCACGCAGGCGGACGGTCCGCACGACATCCTGTTCGATCGCTTTGGCCGCGGTATCGCGACGATCGGTCTGGGTGGTGATCCGCGGTTGCGCGCCTCGCTTGGCGTTGGAGGCCGCGGTCTTGCCCGGCTGCTGCGGTTCAGCATCGGTGGCCGCGCCTCGTTGGCCGAGAACCTCGGTGATTTCGAGGAGTTGTCCAATCCCGCCGGCGGCACTGTGGACTCCAACCCGTTCGGCATCGCCAGGCTCGGCTCCACCGTCGTCGTCGCCGATGCGGGTGCGAATGATGTTCTGCAGGTGGAGGACGGGACGATCAGCACGTGGGCGGTATTCGAGAATCGCGTCGTGCCCGATGGCGACGTACAGACATGACTATGGGCATCACCGATCGACGGGTTACGCATCTCAATGAATCCGAATGTTCGTTATTCTTACAGGAGAGCGGATCGACGGCCGGTAGGAGGCATCGACACCGTCACTACTCGGGGGAGGCCCAGAGCGACAGCCCAGCGGTTGATCGTAAATGTGACAAACAATCCCCACCGCGTCGGTGGAATGGTAGTGACAGTGCTCCGGTAGCTCCCGCTCCGTCCTTCGGGACTTCCACGGCATCCCATCTAGTTACTGAAGGGCGCAAGTGCTCAGGATGCGCACGTTGCCCCTATCCGTCGCGACGCGTCTCGCCGTCGCCGCGGGCGTGTTGCGCTTTTCGCTCAGACGCAACGCTCACCCATCAACAAGGCCGTACTCTGCGTGATTGTTGCGGGCGCTTCGTTCGCGACGAGATGACCACCGTCGTTCTGGGCTCACGTTCTGTGAAGGTACAAATGCGCGCGCACGTTCCCGAAACAGATCTCGACTCCTCTTCAACCGTTGATTCCGCTGGATGGACATACATGTCTCAATTCCGCTCACGGCTGATAGCGTGTCTTTCGATCATTGCTGTCGGCCTCGCCGCCTCGGCGTGGGCGCAGGCGCTTTTAGGCTCGCCACCACGTAACCAACGAATCACAACGTCAGACGGCGCGTCGGTGGACGGCAGGGATCCAAGCCTCAGCAATGATGGACGGTATGTCGCTTTCGTGAGCGGCGTGACCACTCTTGTGGCTGGTGATGACAATCAGCGGGATGACGTGTTCGTATACGACCGCAGCAAGGGCATGTTGGAGCGCATCAGCGTCGAGAGCCAACGCGACGATTTCACGCCTATCTCAGCGATGCCCGCCATCAGCGGCAACGGACGCGTCGTCGCTTTCACCTTGCACGAACGAGAAAATGGTGGCTCCGTCAGCTCGACTGTATATGTGCACGATCGCGGCAGTCGGCGCACGGTGCGGGTGGCGGAAGGCCGTGCGGCATCCATCAATATCGATGGAAGTTACGTCGCTTTTCAGTCAGCTAACGACACCCTTGTGTCTGACGACACGAACGAGGCGTCTGACATTTACGTGCTTGACCGCGTCGCTGGCCTGGTCACGCGCGCGTCGGTCGTGCGCGGCGGTGTCGAAGCGAACGGACCAAGTTCTGGACCCTCGCTCAGCGCCAACGGGCGAAAGCTGCTGTTCATATCGGACGCTGACAACCTGGTGCCTGGTGACACTAACGCCCTGGCCGACCTGTTCGTCAAGGACCTTCGAACAGGCGCGGTCTCGCGGGTGAATGTTGGCCGGTCGGGGCAGGCAAGTGGACACACGGATAGTGGAGCCCTCAGCGCCGACGGCAAGGTCGTGGTGTTCTCGTCGTGGGCGAGTAACCTCGTTCCGGGGGACACCAATGGCCTCCCTGACATCTTCGTCCGTGACCTGGGCGCGCGCACAACGACGCGAGTAAGCGTCGATAGCTTCGGCGGCCAAGCGAACGGGGAGAACCTCAGCCCGACGACGAATGCCACCGGGCGCTACGTGGTGTTTTGGTCAGCTCGCGACGAACCTCGTGCGCGAGGCCCCGCTCCGGGATGCGGTCCTCATGCACGACCGGAGAACCGGGATCACCCAGCGGCTCGATTTCGATGCTCACGATAACCCCGCCGGCGATCATCTCTTTATCGATTACGCCTTCAGCGGAAACGCTCGTGTTCTCGCGATGTCTACGGCGTCAGCGCTGACTGACGACGACGCCAACGGCCGCTTTGATCTTTACCTCCGCGATCTCGGCACCGTCTCGCTCGCCGCCCGCTTCGAGGCGATGGCCCTCGCACTGCAGGACGTCAGCGCGCCGGGGGCGTTGCAGACAGCGCTATCGTCCGCACGCCGTGCGATCGAGGGAGACGAAGGCAAGGCGGCCTGCCGTGCGATGACTCATTTCGAGCGGGGGGTGCAGGCGCGGTGGAATCGTGATATCCCGAGTCCGCAGGCGGCGGCCCTGTTCACCGCCGCGGCCGCGATCGCGCGTCAGCTGGGGTGCCTGGATCGCACTCCATCATTTCGGTGGTCCCGCTGGACGATCCCGGTTTCGCCGTCCAGCGACGTGCGGTTCTGTGGTCATCTGGATTCCTGCCATGCGTTCATGGGTGATGTTGATGGCGACGGTGAGCTCGATGTCATCGTCGATTCGCCGACGACCATCAGGGTGCTCGTTGGAGACGGAACAGGAAGCTTTCGAACGCGCGTGGATACGGGCATATCGGGTGTCGTGATGGCAGCTGCAGACTTGAACGGAGACAGCCGAACTGACCTCGTGGTGAGCGACGGAGAGGAATTTGGCGTGCGCCTGCTCACCAGCGAGCGGGCCGGTACGGTCATGTTCAGCGAAGCCCAGATCACGCTCGACGCGCCACCGAGATCGGCTGCGGTCGCTGACCTCACGGGCGATGGTCACGTGGACGTTGTCATGGGACACGAATGGCTGCCGAGAGTGACCGTCCTCTCCAGCCTGGGGCAAGGGCGGTTCGGGACGCCGCAGTCCATCGACACCGGAGATGCGCCACTTCGGGTTGCGCTTGCTGACGTGACAGACGACGGCTACGTGGATCTCGTCTACCAGCACTTTGTTTCTGACGACGAAGGACGCACTCTACGACTGTCCATGGCGCACGGCACCGGCGCCGGCCTGCCGCAAGCCCTGGAGCGGCTCACCATGGTCCAGGGCCTGGACCCCCAGAGTGATGACATACTGTGGGACTTTCGCCTTGCGAACGTCGAGGGTGACACCGCGCCCGAACTCATTGCATGGGAAGCAGGGCGCATCGAGGTCTACCGGTTCACTACCGAGGGCCTCGTCCTCCTATCGACTCTGATCGGGCGGCCGGTCTGGACCCTTGACGTCGCCGACCTCGACGGCGATCAGCGGCCGGACTTGATCCTTGTCGATTCTCCGGCCTCATTCAGCATCGTCCACGGAAACGGGGATGGGACGTTTGGGATGGACGAACGCGTGACGAAACGGGCAATGGGCGGCCACGTCAGCGTGGCAGACATGAATCGGGACGGCCGCATCGATGTAGTGGCTGACGGCTTCGAGGGCGAGACTTTTGGCGTCACCGTCTTGCTGAATCGGCCCGCAGTGTTCATCGAGACGCCAAACGATCCGACTTCAGTCAGTATCGGCACGGCCGTTCCGATCGCGTGGGTTCACTCGCGGCCAGCCGGCACTGCCTTCCGCATCGACGTGAGCCGCGACGCTGGGAAGACGTGGACCACCATTGCCGCGCGCATCATACCCCGCGGAACGAGCGGTCTATACGCATGGACGGTGACTGGGCCCGCCACGACGCACGGACGTTTTCGCGTGACCAGCTTGGACGCTGAGTCTGGTTCGGACGCAAACAACTCCAGCGTTGTGATCGGCGCGCCGTGGATGAAACTGCAACAGCCACGCGCCGGAGACAAGTGGGGAATCGGTGCTGATCGCCGCGTCACCTGGTCGCACAACCTCGGGGTGGGCGAACGAGCACACGTCGATCTCAGTCGTGACGACGGGCACACCTGGACGCGACTCGCATCGGACGTCCGGCTCACGGGTACGAGAAGCTCGCAATTCCCGACGATCGCCACCGGCCCAGAGACGATGACCGCGCGCGTGCGTGTAAGTTGGGCGCGCGATCCGAGCCTGAACGTGGTCAGTGGCGCGTTCCGCATCGCGCCGCCGTTCATACAGATTGTCGACCCCGCTGCAGGCGCAAGAGTTCCCCGTTGCAGCTATGTGCCGATTGCTTGGCGGCACAACCTCGGAACGCTCGAGCACGTCAAGGTGGAAGCGAGTGACGACGCTGGCGCCACGTGGCGCGCGATTGCGACCTCCTTCCGGAACAATGGTGCTGGTCGCTCGTCCACCATTATGTGGTGGGTGTGGGGGCCTGAGGTCGATACCGGGATGGTGCGCGTCTCGTGGAAGAGAGACGACTCGGTAAGCGCGACCGTCGGCAATCTCGTCACTCAGAGCATGCCGACGCTCAGGCTTGCGAGCCGGACGAAGAATAGTGGGCCGGCGGCGCCGCGATCGTGTCGGTGTGACCGGTCGGGAGAAGAAAGGCCTGGCTACTCCGTGACGCGTGCCGCGACGGAGTAGATGTTGAAGCCGTGACCGCGAACGAACCCCAGGAGCGTGACATTGGCTTCGCGCGCGAGTTCGATCGCCAGGCTGGACGGCGCGAAAACCGCCGCACGATCGGAATACCGGCGACGACGGCTTTCTGCACGATCTCGAATGAGGTACGAGCCCTGACGAACAGGATGTGGTTCGAAAGCGGGAGGCAGCCGCTGGCGAACGCCTCGCCGATGACCTTGTCCACGGCGTTGTAGTGTCCGACGTCCTCGGCGACGCCCAGCGTGGTGCCGATGGCGTCGAAGTGTCGATGGATCTATTGCGGAGGTCTATCGATCGATTCGGCCAGTGGTTGCCGCCAGGGCAGTTCGAGGTGCGGCGCGCATTCAAACGCCGCCAGGACCAGCGGCGAGATCGGATCGCGGTCGACAGCGACCAGGCCGATGCTGTGCTCGACGACCGGATCCGTCAGCGGAACAGTGAGGATGTCGGACATTGGTCCGAGCACGGCCAGAAAGTGCTCGGGGATCACCGTCGCCAATCCCATCAGGTGCACGCTGGAGCACAGATTGACCACTGAATTGGTCTCTATGCGCGGGATGGGGGTGCTGTTCGCCGCCCGGAATGCCCGGTCGATGATCCGCCGGTTTTGCATGTCGGGTGTCAGGAGACAAAGGGCCTGGTTGGCTGCTTCCGACCAGGTAATCGATGCGCGCTGCGCCAACGGGTTGTCGGCGCGAACGAGCAGGGATAACCGTTCCATGTACACCGATTCGGAGCGCATGCCCTCGATCGGCTCGTTGTCCAGATAGGTCAGGCCCACGTCGATCGCAAAATCTTCGAGGTGGCGGAGGATGTCGATCAGCTCAGGGACAGGACCGTCACCTCGATTCGCGGATAGCGGGCCTGAATCGCCTTCGTCACCAGCGTTGCCATCGGCAGGGCTGTCGGGATCGTCCCGACGCAGAGTCGTCCGGCCACGGGGCCGTCCGTATGCAGCGACGCGATCTCCTGCTGCAGCATGCTCCAGTTGTCCAGAATTGCACGCGCCCATTTCAGGACGCGTTCACCCTCGGGGGTAAAACCCAAGAACCGGTGACCGCGTTCGACGATCGGGACCCCCAGGTCTTGCTCCAGTTGCCGGATTCGGCCCGACAACGTCGGCTGCGTCACCCCGCAGGCCTGGGCCGCACGAGTGAAGTGCTTCTCCTGCGCCAGGGCTACGAAGTACTGGAGCTGCCGAATATCCATGAGGCAACAGGCAAACACGGTCCGCTCGATCGATTCAAATAGAAACCGCCGATGGAATCATAGGCGCGGTCAATCGAGTGCCGGATTCCGTGGCCGCATTGGCGCCTTGCCCAGCGGCCGTACGATGCTCGGCGGCAGGTCCCGGCCGGAGCACCGACTTTTGCACTCTGAAGCGGCATGGAACCCGTTCATGACAAATCTGGCCGCGCCGCTCAGTTCGGCCGTCGCGCCGCCAGCGGGGTGCCGGCAACCGTGGGGCGACTTGGCGATGCTACACGGCGCCGTTCGTTCAGCTATAGAAGCCTGTGGAGCGTGCTGAGCGCCTCGAGCGTGTTGTCGGTCGCGAGCGCGGCATCGCTGCTCAGCATTGGCAGCTTCGCATCAATTCTCAGCATCGGGAGCAGCAATAGTGTACTCAGCATTGGAAGCGACGGTGGATTCCTGTCCATCGGTGCGCGCCGTTCGCGTTGAGTTCGCTGCCGAGTTCCGGAACGAAGCCCGTCTGTGAGATGAGCCTGGTGTGCCGAGGCGCTCACGTCGGCGACACGCTCGCGCGCTTGACTGCAAATACGGCGCGGGAGCCGGCTCGCTCCGTTACGCACCAGAGATTGTCGCTTGAAGGAGCATACGTGAGCCCCTCAGGCTGGTCGGCCCACGGCTGAAACGTTGCGCCCTCGCCGCCCGCGACCGGCCGGTCGAAGAGCGCGTCGCGGCCCGACGTGCGCGTCAGCCAGACCGTTCCATCCGCCAACGCGTCCTGGGAGTGGCACCCCTGAAGGAAATGTTCGTTGCTGCACGCGCGTGCGAGCGAGGCGCTGAGGGGACGGTCGGGTGAAGCTGCGGCAAGGCGACCCGTGCGCTCGTCAAGGTTCCACCAGACCGATCGTCCGGCGCTTCATCGCTCGTGGTGTATTCCCCATCATCAGATTCCGCGCGGTGTTGGTGCGATCGAGCCCGATGAAGGACCAGCGCAGGCGCTCGGCGACGTCCCCGGCGACCTGCACGTAGCGTCCGACCTGCGCAACGGGGGTCCGGCGGTCGGACGCGGTGCGGCGCGCAGGCCGTCAGCTCCGCCGCGATCGAGCGGATGACATGTCGTGCACGCGTGCGTGCGATCTCGCGAGAGGCGGTTGTCGCCGAAGAGCCGTTCGCCGATCGCGATTCGCGCCGGCTGCGTCACGGCCGGCGTTGGCACGGTGACGAGCGGCTCGGCCTGGTCAGTTCGCACGGCGTGGGCCGCCAGGAACGACGAGAGCACAACCGACAGGAGCCCGACAAGACCGCCGTATCGCCGCATCGCCCTCTCCAGCTGCCCACCGCGCCGAAGCGGGTCGCAGCAGAACGGTCGCGCCCCTTTTTCGTGCAAGGCGCGCGCCCTCGCGATCGGCCTCGTGGCTTGTGAGTGATGGCGAGCAGCCCGGCTTGGCGTGACGCCTGGAGTCCGGCAACGAGCGCTTGCTGCCGCTCGAGTCGCGCGTCCCTGTGCTGAACGGGAGATGCGGCTCGAGCGGCGTCAGATGGGAAAGCCGCTTCTCCGGTCGGTGTTCGTGTAAGAAGCCGGAAGGTGCGCCGAAATGGCCGACGACCGTTCCAAGACCGCCTGATCGAGCCAAGGGACTTGTGGCAACTGTCCCACGGATGGCCTACACTTCCACCTTGTACAGCCCGGTTTGCGCGGCGTCGGAACAAACCATCACGCGGATCGATTCAGGTTCGTGGAATTCGTGGAATTCACCCCGCGGGCGCTACGGCACGTGAGCTCGAGTGGGTGAGAGGAGATTCCGATGAAACGTCGTTCTCTCGTTTCAGCTGCTGTCGTGACCGTTCTGATTGCGGCTGCGTCGCTGTCGACGATCGCGGTCGGCGGCCAGGCGCGATCGGCCGCGAACGGCGCGGCAACCACCTACACGCCGCCGCGTACGCCGGACGGACACCCGGATCTGCAGGGGTTCTGGACCAACGCCGGGTACACGCCGCTGGAGCGGCCCGACAACATCACCAAGGAATTCTTCACACCGGAAGAAGCGGCCGAGTTCGAGAAGAAGTTCGTCGAGTACGAAGCCGCGCAGACGGTGCCTGGCACGATCCTCGACGTGCACTACGACCACACGCAGTTCGGACTCGATCGCAGCCTCGCCGGCTACTCGTCGAACGTGCGCACGTCGCTCATCGTCGATCCGCCGAACGGCAAACTCCCTCCTCTGTCGGCCGAGGGACAGCGGCGGGCGGCCGAACGCGCCGAGGCGCGGAAGCGCATGGGTGGCCCATATGACGCCCCCGAGAACATGCAGCTGGACGATCGCTGCATCATCATGGACCGGAACGGACCGCCCATGATGTACGGCAACTACAACAACACGTATCAAATCATCCAGGCTCCCGGCTACGCGATGATTCTCGCCGAAATGCTTCACGACGGGCGCATCGTCCCGCTCGATGATCGTCCGCCGCTGCCGGAGACCGTCCGGCAGTGGACGGGCGTCCGCCGTGGTCACTGGGAAGGCGACACGCTGGTGGTCGAGACGACGAATCTGAACGGCAAGAATCCGTTTCGCGGACTCAGCACCGAGAAGATGCGCGTGACCGAGCGCTTCACCCGCACAGACGAGGAGACCATCCGCTATCAGTTCACGGTGGACGATCCCGGAACGTGGTCGAGGCCCTGGTCCGGAGAGATGCCGATGAGGAAGACCATAGGTCCGATTTTCGAGCATGCCTGCCACGAAGGGAACTATGGGATGGCCAACATCCTTGCGGGAGCTCGGGCGGAAGAGAAGAAGGCCGCCGAAGAAGCGGCGAAGAATACGTCCAGCTCGAAGTAGCGCGCGCCGCAGCGCGTGACGGCGGTAGAGGCCGCAGAGGAGCCTCACGCCGAGCACCGAGAGGATCAGGGATCGCAGAAAACCAGTTCAGGTGTTCCGCGATCTCTGCGCCTCCGCGGTCGCTGTGAGATCGCCCCTCGGTTGTTCCTACCGGAAAGCCCATACTCGCGGAGCCATTGAGGTTGTTGTCACCGTCGAACAGCCTTCGATCGGTGATCCCTCGTCGTAGTTGCCCTCCTGTCACAGCATCCGACATCAGTTCGCAATGAGGAGAGTCAGCGCCGGCGCCATGGGCACAATGCGGAGGCCCACCGCATGGAGCGTGAGATAGGGCCGCCTGGCTTCTCGGTCACTCAGGTTGTCGCGCGTGAGCGGCTGCCGCGCGCCCGCGTCGCTCGCCGGCGCTGCACTTTCCGGTTCACGTCGGCCAGCGTCGTGTGGTCGAGGATCCTGGCTGTTGCCTCGCGTACTTCGCGCATCGCCAGCCGTACGCCGCACTTTCCTGAAGGGCGACCTGCAGATCAACGAGGCGCAGCGTGCCACGTTCCGCTACTCGCGCCAGGACTCGACGAACTACTGCCAGGGATGCGGCGGGACCGTGTCGAGCTTCGGCACCGACAACAGCGTGCCCGGATTCACCTACTTCGGCAGCCACACGGCGACGCTGTCGAACCGCATCGTGAACGAGTTCGCCGCGCTCTATGCGGAGTCGAACCAGACGACCGATCCGCGGCGCGCTACACGCCCGAGGGTTACTCGCCGCACGGTCGGCAGCGCGCGTTTACGCGTTCCCGAGCTTCAGCTGGGGGGCGCGCCCGGGTACGTCGTTCGTCAACAACGTACGATCCAGTTCCGCAATGCGCTGTCGATCAGCACGGGCAGTCACCTGTGGAAGGTGGGCGGCGGCGTACAGGTGCTGCCGACGTAGATGGTCAACCCGGGCAACCCGCTCGGCACGTGGACGTTCGGCACCGACCAGGCGTTCAATCCGGGCGACCCCGACTTCAACTTCAACGCCCTGGTCAACCCCATTCAGTTCCAGGCGGCGCTGCCCGGAGTTCTTGCCCGAGAATCTGAGCCACACCTACGAGGCCTACGTCCAGGACGAGTGGCGCGTCTCGCCGACGATCACGGTCAATCTGGGCGTGCGCTACGACCTGCAGACGAAGATCTGGAACGAGGACTTCGAGCAGTCGCGTTACCCGCGCCCGCTGCCGTACGTCGACTTCGCCGCGCGCGGCGACTTCAACAACATCGCGCCGCGCGCCGGCGTCGCCTGGGACGCGCACAACAACGGCCGCACGGTGGTCCGCGCCGGCTATGGCCTGGTCTACGGCAACATGCAGAACTCGCTCGGCGACGGCGAGATCAACGCCTTCCAGCAGTACACCGTGAACATCCGCAATCCGTCCTATCCGGATCCGTATGGGGGCCGCGACCCGCTGTCGTTCGTCGTCGACGGCGCCGCCGAACATTTCCATCCTGGCCAATGACCTGGAGAACGCAGAGTCGCACACCGGGAGCGTGGGCTGTCTCGCAGGAGCTCGGCGCCAGCCTGGCGCTGCACGTCGACGGCCTCTACACGCGGACGGTGAAGTTCCCGAGCCGCAATGAATATCAACACGCCGGATCCGGTGACCGGGCTGCGGCCGCTGCCGGAGTGGGGCAACATCGTCCAGCAGCAGCGCGCGGACGGCGCCTACGACTATCGCGCGCTGCTGGTGCGCCTGGAGAAGCGGTTCTCGGCCAATCACCAGTACACGGTCTCTTATACGCTCGCGAAGCAGGACAACGCCTGGACCGGCACGAGCGGCAACGGCTACGGCGCAGATCACCGACATCTTCAATCCGGGGCTCGATCAGGGTCCGGCCGACGTCGACCGCCGGCACGTCGCTCGTGGCCAGCGGCGCGTTCCTGCTGCCGGATGACGTCACGCTCGGTGCCGTGTGGGCGCTGCGTTCGTCGATGCCGTTCAGCGCCCTCGCCGGCCGCGACCTGAACGGCGACGGTCGAACACCGACTACGTGCCGGGCACGACCCGCAACCAGGGCAACCGTGACCTCGATCTGTCACTGGTCAACGCGTGGCGCGCCAGCAACGGCCGTCGCGCCGATCTCCGCCGATCAGCTCGACAGCAACCGCTACAACCGTATCGACGTGCGCGTGAGCAAGGCGATCGGGCTCGGCGGCGCGCGCAGGCTGGAGTTGATCGGGCAGGTGTTCAACGTGCTCGGCACCGACAACCTCGGCGGCGTGGGCACCGGCTGGATCGACCAACGCGCTCTCGGATTCGTTCGGCCGCATCCTGACGGCGCTGCCGCGCCAGCAGGCGCGAGCTCGGGCTCAAGTTCTCGTTCTGAACGCCATCCGCAGGATGCGAGTCGGTGGTCGTTTACCGCTCCGGTACGCACAAGGAGTCCTTCGATGAAGCACACAACATGGATCGGCATCGTGGCCGCTGTCTTCCTCATGGCGGGGCAGCGCGCCACGGCGCATCATTCGTTCGCGGCGGAGTTCGACATCAACCAGCCGATCACGCTCACCGGCGTGCTGACGAAGATGGAATGGATCAACCCGCACGGGTGGGTCCACGTGGACGTCAAGAACGGCGACGGCACGGTCACGACGTGGGCGGTGGAGACGGGCGCGCCGAACGCCCTGCAACGCCGCGGCCTTCGCCGCACCGATTTTCCGCTCGGCGTCGAGGTGCGAGTCACCGGCTATCGTGCGAAGAGCGGCAGGCCCGTGGCGAACGGACGCAGCATCAAGCTTCCCGACGGTCGGGACTTCTTCTTCGGCTCATCCGGCACCGGCGAACCGAATGACGGCGCCGACCGCAGTGAGAGGCAGTAGCTATCATGCGAATGACCGTTCGCACGCGTACTCGGCGCGGCTATCGTTGCGATGCTGACGCTCACGGCGGGCATCGCCGCGGCGCAGACGCCGGCAGCGCCAGTGGCGGCAGCCGCGCGTGAGGGGCGGCACCCGATTTGACCGGCATCTGGCAGGTGCTGTCGCCGGCGGCCTGGAACCTGCGCGACCATCACGCCAGCGACGGCGTGCCCGCGGGCCAGGGGATCGTAATCGGCAACGAGATCCCGTACCAGCCGTGGGCGCTCGAGCGGCAGAAACAGAACGTCGCGAACCGCGCGACGGCCGACCCCGAGCGCAAGTGCTACCTGCCGGGCGTGCCGCGTCTGACCCTATGCCGTTTCCCTTCCAGATCTTCCAGTCGGACGATCTGGTGCTGATGGTTCACGAGTACGCACGTGCGATCCGCCACGTGCATACCAACGGCACCGATCACCCGCACGGCCCGCTGGAGTTCTGGCTGGGCGACTCGCGCGGGCGCTGGGAAGGCGATACCCTGGTCGTCGACACAGTGCATTTCACCGACCAGACGTGGCTCGATGCCAGTCGGCAACTTCCATAGCGAAGCGCTGCACGTCGTGGAGCGGTTCACGGCGGACGGCCCCGATCACATCCGCTACCAGGTCCGCCTCGAGGACCCGAAGGTGTTCACGCGGCCGTGGGAGATCGAGACGGTCCTGTATCGCCGCAAAGAGAGCCATGTGCAGGTGCTCGAATACAACTGCTACGGGTTCGAACACGAGTCTCTGTATCCCTAAGGCACGCCATGATGCACGCACGGACACTTCTCCTTGTCGCCGTCTATGGCCTGTCCGCCGCGGCAGCCGTGGTCCACACGCAGCAAGCGCCCGCGTCGTCGTCTGCTGGCGCCGCGGCAGCGACCGCATACACGCCGCCGCTGCGGTCCGACGGACAACCTGACATCGAAGGCCGCTGGCGCGCGACGCCGACCGGGACTTTCGACCTCACCGATCCGAAGACCGGCGGCGGTCGCATCCAGGAACTGCTCGACCTCGCGTCCGGGAAGCCCGCGACGCTCGTACCCGAGCCGTGTGATCGACCCGGCGGATGGACAGATCCCCTACCTGCCGGCGGCGCGCGCGCGTCAGCGGGAGATCGCACGGCACGCCGAACATCCGACAAAGCCGGAGCACATCGACCCGCAGACTCGCTGCCTGCCCGGCGCGGTGCCGCGCTCATTCTTCCACTCGGAGAACAGGATCGTGCAGCCGCCGGGCTATGTGGTGTTCCTCACGCAGAACAACCATGCGTCTCGCATCATCCCGCTCGACGGCCGTCCGTTTCTGAGCGACGACGTCAAGTTGTGGATGGGCGATTCACGCGGCCGGTGGGAAGGGAACACACTGGTGATCGAGGTTCGCAACCAGAACGCAAAGGGCCGTTTCGACATGGTGGGAAACTTCGCCACCGACCGCGTACGCATCGTCGAACGGTGGACAATTGTGGACGCCAATACCCTCGACTACCGTGCCACGTTCGAGGAATCCGGGCGTGTATTCGCGTCCGTGGACGATTGCGGCGCAGGCGGTCAAGCAATCGCCCTCGCGCCAGCCGTACGGCGACGAGTCCTGGGAAGACGCATGCCACGAGGGCGAGCGCAGCGCAGATCATCTCCTGCTGCAGGAAGGCCCGCGGCCATGATGGGAGGACGGCTCATGCTGGGACAACAAGGACGGCGATGGTGCACGGGAGCCCTCGCGGCGGCGATGCTATCGATTGCCGTCGCCGCGTTCGCGCAGGGGGGACACGTCCCGCAGCGCGTGCACGGCCAGCCGGACATCAGCGGTCAGTGGCAAGCGACGCCGAGCGGTACCTACGACATCACGGCCGTGATCTCTGGCGGCGCAATCTTCGATCGGCTGCTGCAAGAGAAGGCCGGCAAGCCGCTGCCGCCGCTCCCAAGCCGCGTGGTCGATCCGCCGGACGGCACGGATTCCGTACCAGCCGTGGGCGCGGGCGAAGCAACAGGAAATGCAGACAGCATGCCGACGCGCCGACGGAGCCGCGAGCACATCGACCCGCGCGCGCGCTGCCTGCCGGGCGGCGTGCCGCGCGAGGCGTTTCCCACCGGGTTCGAGTTCCGCCAGTATCCTGGCGTCGTGGTCTTCCTCGGCGACCAGAAGACGTCTCGCGGATGATCTACCTCGACGATCGGCCGCATCTCGACGATGCATCAAGCTGTGGATGGGCAGCTCGCGGGGCCGCTGGGAAGGCAACACCCTCGTCGTCGACGTCCGGAACCAGAACGCGCAAGGGGCGCTTCGACATGGTCGGCAACTTCGCCAGCGACCAGGTGCGCGTCACCGAGCGATGGACGATCGTCGGACGCGGATGCTCTGCGCTATCGTGCCACCATCGAGGATCCCGACGGTCTACGCTCGCCCGTGGACGATCGTATCGCGGGTCGTCCGCAGGTCGCCGAGACAAGGAGCCGTACGGCGACGAGCTGTGGGAAGACGCCTGCCACGAGGGCGAGCGGAGCGCGAGCACATGCTGCTGACGCCCGAGGCGGCGGAACCGCGCGCGGTGAGCAGCGCTCGTTGCCGCCGGTGGTGCCTGGCTGCCGGCGCCGTCGCCAGCGCCGGATCGGCGCGTCGCGCTCCGCACGCTGCTGCTGATGGCGGCGGTCGCCCTGCTGCGTCGGCATTCACCTGCTGCCGACGCCGGCGCCGCTCGAGCGCGGCGGGCAACGTCATCGCGCTGACGCAGCAAGGCAAGGCGTGCCTTGCCATCATGGCGTTCGCGGTGACGCTGTGGGTGACCGAGACGCTGCCGTTCGCGGCGACGTCGCTGCTGATCGTGCTGCTGATTCCGCTGTTCGGCCTCGCTCGATTCAACGCACGTCGTCGCCGCCGGCTTCGGCGATCCGATCATCATGTTCTTCATCGGCGTGCTGATGCTGTCGTCGGCGTTCACCCGCTCGGGCCTCGGCACCCGGCTCGTCTACCTGCTGCTGCTCCGGCGTCGGCACGCGGGTCGATCGCGTGCTGCTCGGGCTGCTCGTCGTCGGCTCGTTCATCTCGTGGTGGATCACCGACATGGCGGTCGCGGCGATGCTGCTGCCGCTCGGCGTCGGGCTGCCTCGCGTGACGCCGGTCTGCGCCCGCGGCAGAGCAACGTCGGGCGGGCCGTGATGATCGCGACGGCGTTTGGCCCGCTGATCGGCGGCATCGCCACCCCGGCAGGCACCGCCGCGAACCTGGTTGCCATCGCGCAATTGCAGCAGCTCGCCGGCATCGAGATCTCGTTCACCCGCTGGATGGCCTACGGCGTCCCGGCCGCGCGTGCTGATGGTGCCCGCTGGCGTGGCGGCTGCTGCTGTGGCTGTTCCCGCCGGAGATTCGATCGCTTGCCGATCAGCACGAGCGACGTCCAGCGGCGGCTGACCGGCGCTCGGGCCGCTCCGGCGGTGCCGAACTGGCGAACGCTGGTCGTCTTCGGCGTCGGTGATCACCGCTGTGGCTGGCCTCGCCGCTGCTTGCAGCGCTGGACGGCGCGGCCGCGTTCGCGCCGCCGGTCGAAGCGGTCGCGCTCGCCGGCGGCCTCGCGCTGTTCCTGCCCGGCATCCGGTGCTGACGCTGGAAGGAGGCCGAGCACGATATCGAGTGGGGCGGCATCATGCTGATCGTCGCCGGGCTGTCGCTCGGGCTCGTCGTCTTCGAGAGCGGCGCCGCACGGTGGCTGGCGTGGGTGCTGCTCGGCGAGATCACCGGTGTGCCGGATCTGCTGCAGCCGTTCGTCATCGTGCTTGCCGTCTGCCGGGCTCCACCTGCTGTTCTCGAGCAACACGGTCGCCGCCAGCATCATCGTGCCGATCCTGGTCGCGCTCGCGAGCGATCTCGGTCTCGACGTCTGGACGATGGTGGCGCCGGCGGCCTTCACCTCGTCTCTGGCGTTCATCCTGGTCAGCGAAGGGCCGACGACGATCATTCCGTACTCGTCCGGCTACTTCTCGATCAAGGACATGGCCAAGGCCGGCGTGTGGATGACGCTATCGGCCGCGGTGTGCGCGGCGATCTACCGTGTCGATCCGGGCGTTGGGAACCTAGGGCATGGTGCAGATGCCATTGACGAGTACGAAAACGAGTGATCCGCCGTGGCGTGCATTCATGGCCAGACGTTGGCGCTGCGGCTGACCGCTTCGCGACTGCCGCGGCCGCATCGGCGCAGGAGCGTCTGTCGCCGAGGATCGCGTCTGCGTCGGCCGCGCATGCGAGGCGCTGACCGGCGGATACTTCGTGAACGCGGGTCGTCGGCCTCGCGGCAGCGGGCGCTGCGTCTGCCCCGGGGATGGCCGCGACGCCGAGGGACGCCGGTCTGCCCGCGTTCTGTCGCGTCGCAGGCGTTCTGACGCCGGTCGCCGGCTCGATCGGATTGGCTCGAAGTCTGGCTGCCGCAGTCTGGCTGGAACGGGCGGTTCCAGGCGGTCGGCAATCGCGGCTGGGGAGGTATCGATCGGCTATGCCGCGCTGGCCGCGCGCGCTAGCGGCCGGCTATGCGGCCGCGAGCACCGACACCGGGACATCGCGGCAGCGGTGCATCGTTCGCGCTGGGACGGCCCGAAAGGTGGTCGACTCCGGCTATCGCGCGGTGCACCGACACGACCGTGATCGCAAAGCGGCTGATCCGCAGCCTCTACGGAAGTCCCGCGCGGTTCGCCTACTGGAACGGCTGCTCGCTTGGCGGACGGCAAGGCCTGGCCGAAGCGCAGCGTTACCCCGACGACTACGACGGCATCGTCGTCGGCGATCCGGTCAACAACCTGATCGATCTCTACTGCCGCGCAGGCGCTCGCGCGCACCGTGCACCGAAGCGAAGGAAGCGCGATTCCGGCAGACGAAGTTCCCGCTGATTCACCGGGCCGTCGCTGCGCGCCTGCGATCGTCTCGACGGCATCGAAGACGGCGTGCTGGAGGATCCGCGTCACATGCCAGTTCGATCCAGCGCCTCGCGTGCACGGAGAGGATGGCGACAGCAACTGCCTGACCGCCGGCTCAGGTCGAGACGGCGCGCGGCACTCTACGGACCGATCGCGCACTGCGCGAAGACCGGCCGCGGTGTCGGCAGGCCCGCCGGGGCACCGAGCGCCGGTGGAGCGCGATCGCCGGGCCGCAGCCCGAGAACAATGCGCTCGGCCTCTTTCGCTTCGTCGTGCTCGGCGATGCCGACTGGGACTGGCGCGGGCCAGAGTTTCGACGCGGCGCGCGATCGCCCGCGCGAAGGAGCGGCAGCCCGGTGCTCGACGCCGTCGATCCGGACCTGGCACCCTTCGTGGACCGCGGCGGCAAACTGCTCCTCTACCACGGCTGGGCAGACCCGCAGACGCTCCGCCGGCAACACGATCGCCTATCACCAGCACGTCGGTCGAGCATCTGGGTCGCGCTGCGCGCGGCCACCGGGCGTGCGGCTGTTCATGGTGCCCGGGATGGGCCATTGCGACGGCGGCGAGGGGACCGGACACGTTTCGACAAGATGGCGCCGCTCGAGCGCTGGGTCGAGAGCAGATGTGGCGCCGCCGCATCGATGCCGCGTCTCGTGTCAGTGACGGACAAGGTCGATCCGCAACGCGCCCGCTCTGCCAGTACGGCAGCCGCGCTCGGTGGGACGGCCGCGGCGACGCCGAACGTGGCAGCCAGCTTCTCGTGCGCGGCTGCCACGCCGCCGCCAGCGGCCGATGAAAGGACGATGACTCGATTCTCGTCGTTGCACGACATCCGCTCCGCGCTGATCGATCGCCAGGAGATCGCGATGTTCGACCTGCGCGACGAAGCGACGTTTGCCGAAGCACACCCGCTCTTCGCGGCATCACTGCCCCTGGAGCGGATCGAACTGGAGATGCTCGACCGCGTGCCCCGGCAGTCCACCACGGTCGTCGTGTATGACGACGGGGAAGGACTTGGCGAAGGAGGCCGAATCTCGCCTTCACGCGCTGGGATACACGGATGTCGCCACGCTCGAAGGCGGGTCTGAGCGGCTGGCGCGCCGCAGGCGGCGAGCTGTTCCGCGACGTCAACGTCCCGAGCAAGGCGTTCGGCGAGCTGGTGGAAGCCGCGCCGGCATACGCCGTCGATCTCGGCGCGACGAGCTCGACGTCGCTCATCAATCGCGGGAGGACGTCGTCGTGCTCGACGCGCGGCGCCAGGAGGAATACCAGACGATGAGTATCCCGACGGCGGTGAGCGTGCCGGGCGGGGAGCTGGTGTACCGCGTGGGCGCTCTCGTCGACCGCCCCGACACGCTCGTCGTGGTGAACTGCGCCGGGCCGCACGCGCAGCATCATCGGCACGCAGTCGCTCGTCAACGCGGCCATCGTGCCGCGTGTCGCCGCGTTGCGCAACGGCACGATCGGGTGGGTGCTGGATGGACTACACGCTCGAGCACGGCCAGGCGCGCACGGCGCCGCCGGTCACTCCGGCCGCGGCGGAGCGTGCCGCCGCGGCTGCTCGCCGTGTGGCCGATCGCGCCGGTGTGCGTCGCGCCACTGCGGAGACGCTGGCTGCGTTTCGCGCCGATACCGCGCGCACCACCTACATGTTCGATGTGCGGACGCCGGATGAATACGCGGCGGGCCATCCCGCCGGCTTCCGCGCAGCACCCGGTGGACAACTCGTACAGGAGACCGACGTGTTCGCGCCCGTCCGCGGCGCGCGTATCGTGCTTTGGGACGACCAGGGGACGCGCGCTGACATGACCGCGTCATGGCTTGCGCAGATGGCGTGGGAGGTCTACGCGCTCGACGCGCCACTCGGCGTGCTCGCATCCGAGAGGGGACCATGGCAGCCGCACGCCGGTGCTGTTCCGGCGCGTAGCGGCGTGACCAGCGGGAGCCGGCGCTACAAGCGCCCGTACAAAGGTACAGACAACCCCCGTGGAGCGATGCAGGCGTATTTGGAGTGGGAGTACCGGCCTCGTAGCCCAGCTCGAGCGTGATGGCACCCACGGATTCTTCGTCATATAGCGCGGGCTTCCGCTCACGTCACAGTTCGATGGCCGCGCCGCTCGATCACTTGCGCGAGCGGCCGGCCTCGACGCACTCGTACGGCCTGACGACTTCGCTCGGCCGCCACACCCAGGACCGCCGCAGTTCGACCGGTTCAGTGAACGTCGCCGGATCGGTAATCGTCATCGTGTAGTTCAACCGCGTGCCATCGCTCGTCGGCGTGAACCGTTCCACAATCGTGGACGCGGGGCCTTGCGGGACGCCGCTGGAATCGAGGTACGGCCAGTCGATATGACTGGTCGTGACCACGAGCGTGTCACCGTCCCAGCGGCCCTTGCGAACGGCCGAGCAATGTCTTCGGCAGTGATTCAACCTTCGCGCTGGCCGCCATGTCGATCGTGCGAACCGTATCGTACTCCTCGAGGCGCAGCAGAATCGTGTCACCCTTGTTCACGAACTCCATCGGATACGGCTGCTCCATGATCGTGGGCATCCCTTTCGGCCGGCAGCCTGGTGCCACGCTGTCGGTAAGCGGATTGAACGCGGCGCGTGTCTTCCTGGCTGCCTCGGTCAGCGGATAGTCCCGTCGCCAGAGCCCTCCCGGTTCGCCGAACTTCGTGCTCCACACACGAAACAGGCCCGCGGTCTTGTCAACGGCGGTACCGCCCTCGAACCATGTCGACCTGGATCCGGCCGCCGTCGTCGTCCAACGCGGCTGGATGCCGGGCCCGAGCACGATCTCGCGCCCGTTCCCGGCGAGGATGTTCATCGCCCACATGCGGTTCGGGGCACGCCGAGAGGGCGCACCGGCCACCTTGATTGTGTCGCCGACCCTCAGGTTCTCCGGTGTGGCGTCGGTTCGCCGCAGGATGCTCAGGGAGTTCGCCTCGACATCCCACGTCAGCATCTTCCCGCTCGGATCCGCCGCCCGTACGATGAAGTGGACATGCGGATTCTGTCCAGGCCACCTCGAGCAGCTGGCCCTCGATTTCGATGGTCGTGCGGTCGTATTCCGAGCCGGAGTGATGTGCGGCGAGCGGCGTAAATGCGAGCACACACCCCACCATCAGAGCGGCGAGACATCGCGTCATGACTGATCCTCTCGGATGGAGGTGCTATGGACCGTATCAACTGAACCTGTAGTGCCCACGACAGCCTTTCGACCGCGATTAGCGGGCCAACCAAGGGGCGGCCCGCTCTGGTAGTCACAAGGACATCCCACTAGATCGTCGCAGTATTTGACACCGCGTGACAGAAATCGGCGCAGTCCCTTGCCAGATTAAGTCGCGATGAAACCTGTCCTGTGGGCCTCGGCGATTGTGACCTGTGAAATTCTGACGGCCGATCAGACTGAGACATTGTCAGCCGGCGCGTCGACGGAGAGAGATATTGAGCGGATGGGGGATATGAATTGTCAGCCGTGTACCCCCTCGAGGTCCGCGTCTCGATCTGGACGGTTCCGCGCAACAGTCGGACGCGCTCATCAATACTGACCAGTCCGAGGCCGAGCCTCTTGCCGCGCATCTTGATTTCGTCAAAACCCTTGCCGTCGTCGCTGATGCACAACTGAACGCCGCGCGGCCCCCGGGACAGTTCCAGGCGGACGTGTCGTGCTTCGGCATGTTTCGCCACGTTACGAAGTGCCTCCTGAGTGACTCGGTACAGGCACAGTGACGCATCCCATTCGAGGTCTCCAAAATCGCCGTCGGCGGTGAACGAGATCTTGACGGCCTGGAGCGTTCTCGAAGTCCGAGCAGAAGACCTCCAATGCCCTCACCAGACCAGCGTGCTGCAACTGGCTTGGATGCAGGTCATGCGACACATGCCGGATTTCTTCGGCCAGAGCGATGGTGGCCTGCTGTATTGCGGTCAACGTCGGCTCGATGCCGGCTTCATTCGGCTGGCCGCTCAGTCTCCTCTTGAGGCTGCTCATCATGATTGCCAGTCCGGCGATCCGCTGGCTGATATCATCGTGAAGGTCGCGGGCGATTCGGGTCCGTTCGGACTCCTGCGCCGTAATGAGGCGGCCGAAGAGGTCCGAAATCTGTTGATTGCTCCTGCGCAAGTCGACGACGAGCTCCGACGCGCGGAACACGTCGCGGCTCAACTCGTATCCCATGACTGCAATCATCGCCATGTAGGGCAGGCTGAGGACGACTGGCGCGGTCGCGAGCCCCCACATTACCGGCGAAGTCGTGACGTATGCCATCAGCATAAAGAGTTCAGCGCTCCCGCCGACCATCACGGCCTTCTGCCGGTCGCCGCGTCGCCAGGCGGTGATCGTGGCATCAGCGAAAAACACCAGGAGCAGGATCGCGGACACATTGCCCACGACGTACCACGGGCTGGCGACAGCCTGGGCCACGGTGATCGACTCCCCAAGAAACTGCATGTGGCCGATGTCCAACTCGCGATAGAGGATGTGCGGAACCAGGAGCAGGCCGACGAGCAGATAGATCGTGCGCACCCCCGTGATCGTCCAGGCGAGCCACAGTCCGGCCGGCGCCGAGATAGATCCGCACGAACCAGAGGATGGACAGGAGCCAGGTATAGATCGGCACCTGCGCCCATTTCGTCGCGAGCAGCAGTTCTGCGGGTGTCTCGGCCCGCATCATCCACAGTTCAAAGAACGCGAAGACCGCGGTCGAATAAGCCGACAGGGAAAAGAGCAGATGGGTCAAGGACGTGCGGCTTCGGTACCAGACCACGGAGTAGATCACTCCGAGCGTCAGGCACGACGACGCGATCATCGAGAAGATGACGGTGACCCAGCTCATGAACTCAAGGGCCGTTTGGGGTGATTACCATGCCAGTCGAGCGCCGATTCGGAACACGCGCGGTCCCGTGATCGCCGTCGGCCGCAGCCAGAAGGCACCGGAACTGGTCGTCAGCGTCTGAACGGCGTTGGCGTTGAACAGGTTGTACACGTCGACGAATCCTGCCACCCTCATGGCCTTGACGCGGAAGACCTTCTCGCCCCGCACATCGACGAGCAGGATGTCAGGCGTCCGGTTGGCGGCGATCGGCTCCGCCTTGATGGTCGCATTGCCGTAGTTCAGCGTGTGCACAAAGGTGCGCGCGAACGGTTGGCCGGACTGGTAGCGGACGACTGGAACCGCGCGGAAGCCCCATGGGAGCTCCACGGTCGAATTCAGTTTCGCTTGCCACGTCGTGAATCGATCCTGGCTGCCGCTCGTGTTGATCAAGGCATTCGGCGTGAAATCATTGCCGGTCCCGAGCGCAGCTTCGCGGGTCCAGGTGTGGGTGAAGCTGGCCAGTAACGACCAGCGCGCGTTCTGACGCCTGGTTGCGGTGATCTCCCAGGTCGTATACTCGCTGTTGCTGTCGGGGAGATTGGTCGTCAGATTCACCGGCGGAGCGTTCAACGCTTCAGCGGTCAGGTCGTACGCCGTCAGGGTGCCTCCGTCGTCGCTGGAGCCGAGCCGACCGTCAGGCCCTGGATCCACGACGGCGACGGGGATCGAGTACGCGTCGAGGGGGCGGCTGACGTTGATCGTGCCGTAGGGTTGGCGCCTGGCGATCAGCACGATACCGGTCCGCACGCCGAAGTCCGCCGCCACCTCGCGCTCGACGTAGGCCGACGCCTGATGCGCGAAGGTGTTGTCGATCTCAGGGTCAAGACTGGTGGATGTGCTTCCGCCCGAGAGCGACCTCAAGACGCCTTCCTCACCCGGAGACCATCGCCCGTTCCCGTCGGCATCGTCGAGCCATGCGTACGACCTGGACCACCCCGGCGGATTCGGATTGAAGGCCGTGGTGAAAAGGGGCGACGGGTATACCCAGAACCTGCCGTAGTGGAGTTTCACGACCGTCTTGCCGTCGCCGGTCAGATCGGCGGTCATACCGACGCGCGGCGCCCAGTTGTTGAAGGTGAGGACGGGATCGATCGCCGCGAACTCTTCGCCCGTCGGCCCCTGCTGCGCGGGCAGAATCGGTTGGTAGCGATCCAGGCGCAGGCCCAGCAACAGGGTGACCCGCGAGGCGACGCGCCAGGTGTCGTCGACAAACCCCGCCGCCGTGGTCAGATCGTTCTTCGACACATTCGGGCCTGTCTGAATCTGCACCTGCGTGGGGACGCTGTTGTTGAGCGTCGAGACGCAGTTGCACGAATCCCGATAGCCGGAGTTGGTCGTGACGACCCGGTCGCTCATGTACTCGCCGCCGATGGTGAACGTGTGACTCCCGCCCCAGCCAGACGTCTGGAAACTCAAGGAGCCGTTGACCTGCGGTCGGTCGATGAGCCGCTCCAGCTCTCCCGCGCCGCCACTGACCGTATTCGCGCCGACATCTGCAATGCGTGGCGCCGCGCTCTTGGACGTGACGGCTCCGTCAGAGTGATAACCGCCGACTCGGGTTTCGGCGTAGAGCGCATCGGTCACGGCGGCGTTGTATTCGCCCTTCCACACCCGCACGGGGAAATCGAGGCTGGGCAACGCATCGCTCGTCTGGAGCGGCAGGCTGGCGCCGACGGCAAAGAAATTCGACTGCTGAAACCCCTCACGCTGCAGGTAGCCGACGACCCGATGCCGGGGAGACAGGAGCACTGTGGCTTTGCCGGTGACAACCTCAGCGTCGAGCGTGGCTGGCGTATCGAGCAGCCACGGGTAACTCTGAGTCACACTCGAGGATCGGTAGGCACCGTACCACCACGCCCTGTCCTTTTTCAGGTAACCGCCGGCGTCCATCGTGAGGTCGCGAAAGCGCTGCAACTTGTTCACATCGCGCGCCGGTAGTCCAGGGCCGCCGGTCACGCCACTCAGGATCTGTTCGTTGTCGATGTTCGTCGCTTCCATCCCGTCGTTCTGGAAATCGGCGTAGAGGTCGCCGTGAAAGACGTTCCCACCGGACTTGCTCACGTATCGGGCCAGGATGCCCGGATTAGGCATGGACGCAGAATGGCCGACGGCCGTGATGGCGATCTCGGCGAAGGACGCGTAGTCGGAGAAGTAGTTGTCGCTCGATCCGTTGGCGCCGCCAACCCGGATCCCTTCGACTTCGTTGCGATGTACACCGAGGACGGAGCGCAGGCCGTAGGCGGTGTAGTCCTGCAGGGCGAGGGCACCGCTGCCGCCCACGTCCATCTTCGGCTGGGCGACACCAGGCGTGTTGGCCAGGACCGAAAAGATGTCGCGCGAACCAGGCAGCGAGGCGAGCGTGTCGTCGTCGAAATGGGTCGTCACCGCCGTTGAGGAGACATCCACAACGGGAGAGCCACGGACCGAGACGCTGTCGCGCAGGTCGCCGGGACTCATTTCCACGTTGACCGTCGCCGTGAAGCCGAGGCCGATTTGAATGCCGTCGCGAACAATCGTAACGAAACCGGCCAGGTCAAAGGTGAGCGTGTGAACGCCGGCCGGCACGGCCGAAAACCGGTAGGCTCCGGCGTTGTCCGTCAGCGTGGTTCGCGGCGTGATCAATGCCGGTCCCGACAGGGTGATTGTCACGCCGGGCACGACAGCATGGCTGCTGTCCGTGACGATCCCGTTGACCGCGCCGCTCGTCGCGGTCACGGTCTGTGCTGGGCTGGCTGTCGTCACGAGCAGCAAGGCGCCTACCACCAACAGCAGACATAGCCGCTGTCGTTTTGTCACTCGGCCCTCGCTTCCTTTCGCCGGTTCAGCCATAGCGCTGCGCAGTTGGTGTGAGGTCAAACAGTCCACCCCGCTCCATCGGCATCCTCGGGAGGTCGGCCCTCGGTACGGATGAGCCTAGCGCGGAATCGCCCCTGGCGCCCTGGCAACTCTGCCTTAAGGGAGCCTTAAGGGCGGCTCCGACGTATGGTGCGCGATGGGGGCCGCACGTGCGAGCGCGTTTTGAAAGAACGATCGGCGTGGGGCCACGGCGAGGCTGAAGCGCATCCCGCTGGCTAGTGCAGAATCGGCGTTCGCAATGCGTGACGGCTGGTCCATTGCAGGTAGGGCACCGAGACAATCGTCGCGACGATCAGAGCAAAGATGGCAGCTATCGTGGCACGGCCCTGCTGATCGGGACCATTCACCGGCGCAATGGCAATAGCGACGCCGGGATCGCGATCGTGTACAGCGCCAGTACGGCCGGAGCGGATGGGGATCAGCTCGGGCACGCGGCCTTCACTCGATTGTTCGAGCAGGGTCACCGTGATCGGGACGGGACGGCCATGTCTGCTTCCTCAACCGCAACGGGCGATCCTCACGGTCATTCGACGAGAGGAATGCCCGTGGCCAGCTCGTAGCGCACGACCGCGCGAATCTTGTTTTCGATCTGAATGTAGCGGGCCGCCTTCGTCGCCGGCAGTGTGGCCAGAATCTTCGGTACGTAACCGCTCTTCAGCTTCGCCTCCGCGTCTTCAATCGCCAGCGACTCGTCGAGCAGCTTCTTCGCGACGTCGTTGGCGATCGGACCCTTGTTGTACGCGTTGGCATAGGACAGGATTCCGGCGGTCAATCGCTGGTTGATCTGCTGCAGGTCCTGCTGGTACGCGTCGTACACAGGCCAGAACGCCTTGCCTTCGGCGTCGGTGAGACCAAGATTCTCCGCGACCACGAGCTTCTTGTCGGCCTTGATCTTCTGGCGGAGGATGTCCATATTGCTTGTCGCCGCGCTCTGCGCGACCACAGGCGCCGTCAGACCAATCGCGATCGCCAATGCCGTTATCAGTCGGAACATCACCAACCTCCGTATGTCTTGATTGATTGCCGCGGAAACAGACAGGCCGCCGACAGACGAACCGCCAGCTGGCACCTGACGGCGGGCCGGTGACCACCGGTCCGGCGGCCATCGCGAGCCTCGATCGCAATCGCGCTGCGGATCGTTTCCAAGAGACGCGTCTCTACCGCAAGAAGACAGCCACCCGCATCCACCCGAGCGTGGCGTGCTCGATGGAAGAGAACCGCCGACAATCTGCCGGTTCCACCGCAGGGGTTCTGAAAGCCGGCGGCACGGTTACCCACATGCCGTCATGGTGCTCACCGGATGCTGTCAGCGTCGGCTCGAGCGCGACTCCTGTTCACTCACCGCGGCAGCTGCAATCGGCCACGTGATTGAGACAGGCTTCGATTGGATATTGGCGCCCGTTAGAGCGGGAAGCCAGCCGGGGGCTTCGAGGCGGCGGCCGGAATGCGAACTGTAGCTGTCGTGCCCCTGCCAACCTTCCGGTTCTGGAGGGTCAACGTGCCGCCATGTGCTTCGGCAATCTGTCGGCTGAGAACCAGACCGATGCCCGAACCGGCCGGCTTTGTCGTGAAGAACGGAACGAACAGATTCCCCGTGTTCGTCAGCCCTGGACCTTCGTCCTCGATTCTGACTTCCAGCATCGAATCGACGTGAGCCCAGCTCGCACGGACGCCGCCTCCGGCTTCGAGTGCCGCGTCAACCGCATTCTTCACCAGATTGATGAGGAGCTGCTCGAGCTGGTCGGGATCGGCGGCGATGGTCACATCAGGCGCGCTTGACAGCGCAATCGGGAGGCGCGTCTCGAGCTCGATCACGCGCCGAATGAGGGGCTCGAACGCGACTGGCCGAAGATGTGGCGAAGGCAGACGCGCCAGCCTCGCGTATGCGGTCGTGAAGCGATTCAGCGCATCACTCCGGGACTCGATCACGTTGAGTCCTCGCTCCATGTCCTCGCGCCAGTCCGCGGGCGGAGGGGTGTTTCGCAGCAGAGCCGAGAGGCTCCCCGCAATCGACTTGATTGGCGCCAGCGAGCTATTGAGCTCATGGCCGATGACGCGGATAATCGCTGCCATGCCAGACGTTCCTGTTCACGCAGAGGCTGACTGACGTCCGTGAGCACGACGAGCTCGTGAGGCTCGCCGCTCTGCCAGAACGTTCGCCGCCGGATTTCCCACTGGCCGAAGCCTCCGGGAAACTGGATGTCGTATACGTGTGATCCGCTCCGTTCTTCGGGTTCCAAGCCAAGACCCGCCGCCTGACGGCCGATGATGTCCTGCGCCGGCCGGCCGAGCAGGTGCTCACCGTAGCGATTCACCAGCGCCAGCTTGCCGTCACGATCGAACGCGAAGATGGCCACGTCGATCTCCGCCATCACGGCGCGCAACAGGGCCGTCGCTTCCTGAGCGCCGAGCCGCTGCGTGCGCAGTGTGTCCGACAGCGTGTTGATCTCCAGCATCACCGCGCCGAGCGCGTCGTCGCTTCCCGCGTCGCGAGCACGAATCGAGAAATCGCCCTCGCGAAGGGCTGCCAGAAGATTTGAGATCGTCTGCAGCGGCCGGATGAGGCGATCCCGGAACACGAACGCCAGCCAGACCCAGCTGGCGACGATCAGGCTGCCCAGTGTCGCTCGAAGGAGGAGCGAATATGGGCTCAGCCAGAGCAGGGCACACGTGGCGACCACGGCTGGCAGTCCAATGGCCAGGGCCATCAGCACGATTCGCCGGTCATGGTTGATCATGCGAGGCCGTAACGTTCCAGGCGTCGATACAGTGCGGAGCGGCTCAGCCCGAGTGCACGCGCTGCCTGCGTCACGTTGCCATGTCGCGCCAGCGCCTTCTTGATCAGGAACGCCTCGACCTCCTCGAGGCTCATGTCGTCGAGGCGAGCTTGGGATTCACGCGTTGCCCGCAGAGCCAGATCGGACATGCGAATCCGATCCGTCTGTGCCATCAGGACCGCGCGTTCGACGGCGTGATCCAGTTCGCGCACATTGCCTGGCCATGAATAGTCTGACAAAGCCTGAAACGCAGCGCTGTCGAAGCCAGTCACCGCTTTCCGGTATCGCGCCGCGTGAACCGCCAGGAAGTGGCTGGTAAGGGCGGCAATGTCCTCGCGACGATCGCGCAAGGGCGGCAGACGGACCTCGATCGTGTTGAGGCGGAAGAGCAGGTCCTGCCTGAACCGACCCGCGGCAACCTCCGCGTCGATATCGGCATTCGTGGCGGAGATCAACCGGACGTCCGCCTTTCGCGTCGTTGACGACCCCAGGCGTTCGAATTCCCCGCGCTCGAGCACGCGCAGCACCTTCTGCTGTTGCCCCACGCACGTGCAGGGTCCACCGCGTACGGTTCGCCAGCGACGTAGTGGCGCTTCGTTTCCTCTCCGTTTCGAAGAAGCGCGACAGGACACGGGCCACGGCGGCCCCTTGCACCGTGTGCGCCGACGGGTAATCGGGACGCAATCTGCGTGGCGCTCGCGTGCCGGCCCGGCGACATTCTGCGCTTGAGCCGGAGCAGAAGGAAGGGGTCGCCACGGGCGAGCAAACGGAGCGTAAGCCGATGAACGCCCCTTTTTTCGCGCACCTCGCGGGCGGAGATCGCGCTCCGTAACCGGTCAATTGCAATCCCGCCACACAAGGCCGCGCTGGCTTTTGTGGTCAAGAACAATCTCGCTTCGTACGCACTTTCATGTTCGGTAAGTGGCCCCTGCGCCGCGAAAGTCGCGCGCCAGCATCGGTTCCGCCATTCGTGGCGGAAACCAGCGCGACATCGCACGGAGGCCAGCGATTCAGTCCTGGCTCGATCCGTGCTCTGACTCCGGATTCGTCAGCAGGCGCGGCATCCGTTCATTCGAGGTTCAGAGGTTCCGTCATCGCACGGTCAGTGGTGTCGCGCTCACATGTTTACGTTCCCGCGTCGCTCGGTTTCAGGGCGTCGCGGGTCACGACCAGCGTGCTGCGGGCTCCTGACATGGTCGGGATCCGTTCGCTGGAGCAGGAGGAGAAATGACAAAGGTATGGAGAAGCGGCGCTGCCGCGTTCGTGCTGTCGGTTCTGCTCATCGGCTGGACGCCCGCGCAAGTCGACGGCCAGGACAGCGCGTCGGGTTCGGCGAGATATACGTTTACGACGTTGATCGACAGCCAGCGTGATGGTCTCGAAGCGAGGCGCTGCGCGGCCATCAATACCGCCGGAACCGTTGCCGTCGTGGTCGACGATGTCGTCGCCGATGTCGAGAAGATCGTCACGAAACGGAGCGCGACTGATACTCCGGTCGTCATTGCAGATGAGGGAGACGGGACCCCGGACTCGCCGACCTTCTGCGATCGCGGCTTCAACAGCCTGGGGTTCAACGACGTGTCGATCAACGAGGTGGGCGAGGTAGCCTTCCAGGGTAATCTTCGCCGGGTCAGCGATGCGGGGCGACCCGACTGCGCCACTCCTCAGCAGCGCGACACACCGCGCCAGGGGGTTTTCCTCGGCCGCGGAGGCCCCCTGACGACGATTGCGCACACCATCAACGAGCCCGGCGGCGGCTTCATCTCCGAGTTCCTCGTGGCCGACCAGTCGGTGAACACGCTGGGCCGGGCGGCGATTGTTCCCGAGCTGGATGGCACGGGCGATCAGGGCCTCTTCGTCGGCTCGAGAAACGGGACGTTCCAGCAACGCTTCCTCGCCGACGTACCCACGCAGGAGGGCTTCGTTTTCAACAGCATCTCGTCCCGCGTGTCGATGAACGAGCTCGGGCAGATCGCGTTCGAGAGCGGCATCAGCGATACGGGCATCGGGGGGATCTTCCTGTCCAACCCGGACGGCACGTTCAGGACGATCGTCGACGGCTCGAGTGGTCTCTCCACTGCCGACCCCTCCCTGAACATCTTCGGTCGCGTGGCGTTCACCGCCGACCGCTTCGACGAGGACTTCAACCAGATCTTCAGCATCAGCACGAGCCGCGGCGGACCGATCACGACGGTGGCGGAGAGCAGCCTTGGCGGGTTCGTGTTCTTCCAGGAGCCGTCGCTCAACGATCTCGGTCAGGTTGTGTTCACGGCCGACCTGCAGCCGGATCCAAACGACTTTTTCAACACGATTCAGGGCGTGTTCACCGGAGGCGATCCAGTCCGAGACAAGGTCCTCCAGGCCGGCGACCGGATCAGAGGCGCGCCGCTCACCAGTGTGCGTACATGCACTGAAGGCTTGAACAACCGGGGCCAGATCGTCATGGTCGCCGCAAGTGAGGACCCCGACACGTTCGAGACTCGATGGTTCGTCATCAGGGCAACGCCACGAGGCGTGCGCGAGATCGAGTAGCCCGAGGGTCGGGTCCCGGCGCGTGCGATCCAGAGGGAGCGCGGGCCTCCAGCGGCGCGACGCGTGCCGCCGCCGACCACGGTTATCACAACTGGACGGCAACTCGGCGCTGAACCTCAGGACACAGAACAGCGTAGGCCGGGTCCTTTCGGACCCGGCGTCGTCCGCTGACGCCGGTTACCGGCGCTCGTCGATGCCCTTGTTGGCGGGTCCGAAAGGACCCGCCCTACAGTCCTCGGGTACTGTTTGTAGGCCGGGTCCTTTCGGACCCGGCGTCGTCCGCTGACGCGGTTACCGGCGCTCGTCGATGCCGTCGTTGGCGGGTCCGAAGGACCCGCCCTACAGTCCTCGGGTCCTGTTTGTAGGCCGGGTCCTTTCGGACCCGGCGTCGTCCGCTGACGCCGGTTTCCGGCGCTCGTCGATGCCGTCGTTGGCGGGTCCGAAAGGACCCGCCCTACAGCTCCTCGGTACCTCTCGCATGCGTAGAGCAGCAAGCCATTGGGCGAGAGCACAGTCTGAGGTGACTCGAAGCCCGCGGAGGAGAGTGCCCGCCACTGCTCCTCCTCCGTCATATAGAGCGCGATGCTCCTGGCAGAAGGGAAACGTGCGAGACGCTCCCGGCTGTGCGAAAGCATGTGCGTCGAGAAATCGAGCAGCGTATAGCTCTCGAGATCGTGTGTCGTGGGCCTGGGTCGGAACGGTGACGTCCGACGCCGTTCAGTAGCCTTCTACCGACGGCAGTTGCTTGAGCCCTGCTTCAATGGCGACTGGCAGCCGATTTTCAGGTGGCGGCAACGGGCACGTGGTGAAGTTGGAATAGGCGCACGGCGGATTGTAGGCGAAGTTGAAATCGATGACGGTCCACTCGCCATCGTTGACGACCTGCGGCCTCACCGTGCGGTAGCCTCGATATGTCGTCGAGCCGTTTGTCTGGTCCTTGAACCAGACGGACAGACGCGGCTGGCCTTCGGCGGCAATGGCAGTCAGGCGCAGTTCCTCACCCTTCAGTCGAAAGACGAGTTGACCGACCGCGGTGAACTCCATGGATCCGCCGCGCACATCAGGCACCCGCACGCGCCTGGGCCGCTCGAACTTATCGAACCGCGCGGCCACGCGCCATTGCTCCTCAAGCGGATACGACGGCAGCGGCGGAGGGTTGGTGATGGCCGGATGAGTGGAGTCAATGGCTGCCACCCACCGGCGGTCGTCGCCAACGTCTGTGACAACCAGCCGGAAAGGCCCGGCAAGGACGCTTTCCATTGGCCTCTCACCGTCGAGCCGCGACCCATCCTCGAGACGAAGCGGGAAATCCGCGGCCGGCGTGACCGTCACCGTGTTGCCCACTCGCCGAAACGCGCCTGCGCGCGGAGGAACATGTGCGGCGGGCAGTGAGATAGGGAGTGCCGGGTCCGCTCCGAATGAGGTCTCTCCATCGCCGAGCGGCCAGATACCCGTGATGGGTAGAACCTCCGACAGATACGCTCTCTCACCCGCGAGCCACGCCTCATGTTCCTTTTGATACGCGGCCGGATCGACCGCAGGTGGCGACGGCCATTGCGCGCGCCCACATCCTGTGGCAACGGCGATAACCAATGCGAATACCCACATGTGCCGCATGGAGCGGGGATAGTAGCATGACCGCACGAGCGGGCGGTTGCGTTCCGACGCCGCAGCCGTTGTTTCGAGATCGCAGTCCCGCGTAACGGCGCAGGGGCTTCCGACAGCACGGGAAGCCGCTTTCCGAAGATACTTGGCGACTACTCGTCAAACTCTCTCTGCTGGGCGAGCAGTCGGGCGTTGGCGGGTCGTACGAAACAGAGCGGGCTATTGCCTGCCCCTGCGCAGGGTCTCCACCTCGATTGCGGCGAGCAGCGCCATCGCGCCGCCGCGATCGTCGGCGCCGTTCACGGCCGGGCGATTCAGGTAGTACTCCTTCGATGGCCCTGCCGTGGTGCCCGAACACACGTCGCGCACGGTGCCGTCCTCGTTGATACGAGCGACGACCGCCTCCCAGCCACGATCGATGGCCCGCTGGTACGCCGAACGATCCAGCAAGCCCAGCCGTACGCCGCGTGCCATGGCGGCCACCGTCATGGCGGTCACCGTCAGCTCGCGATAGCTGGCGGGCTCGTCCACCACCTGCCGCCAGCTGCCATCGTCGGACTGGTGAGTGACGAGCGCGCGCAGGTGCTCGCGGTAGATTTCGAGCACGCGAGCGCGGTCGGGCCAGTTGTCTGGAAGGTACGTGAGCGCTTCGGTCACTCCAAGCAGGGCGAAGCCATTGCCGCGACCCCAGGCGTGCGGACCCTCCAGCGCGTGGATGAAGATGCCGTCGGGCCGCTGCAGCGATTCCGCGTAAGACGTCAGCAGGCGCCCGGCGGCGGCGCCGTACTTCGGGTCCTTTGGTGGCCCCGCCGACGCGGGCCAGCACCGCAGTCGCCATGAACATGTCGTCGGTCCACTTGCGCGGGAAGCGCACCGACCTCATCTGCCGACTGCGGAAGGATGAAGTCTGCGGCCTTTTGCGCGAGCGCGGCCGCGACGGTGTTGCCGTCGAGCGTGCCGGCATCGGCGAATGCGAGGTGGCCGGCCAGGCTGGCGAGCTGGTACGGTTCGGCGATCGCCGGCCTGACTCCTGACAGGAACGCCTGCATCTCGCGCCGCGGCTGTGTCCCTCCAACGGTCCTCCCCGGTGAGGGCGGCCAAGCGGAACGACCCCGACCACGAGAGCGCCGGGATGTAGCTCATGCATCGGTTGCGCCGGGTATTTGGTCGGCCAGTACCTTCGCGATGTCGAGCGGCGATCGCTCTGGCCCTTGCAGGTGACGGAGAGTGGAGGCTTGCAGGCGCGGACCCGAGGGGGCCAGGGCCACCATCGCGACACTCACGGTTACAGCCATTCGAGCCGGAATTCGCATCCGCCCTCCTTCGCATTCCTGCATAAAGGTTACTGCAGCTTCACCAGATAGTTTGGCTTTCGCGTACGCGTCCTGCGTCCAGTGAGGACCTTTCGGTCCCCTCTATCGGATCAGGTCGGCCCGATACCCTACACCGCGCTGCAAGGCATCGTGGAGAGATCGTTCCCGGTCGCATGCGTCAAGAGGCCCTGTCCGCTTTCCCGCCGTGCCCGCGTAGATAAAGGCAGGGAGACACATTCACGACATCCCGCCGGCGGCCGCCAGGCGTCGCGCGCAGACGCCGACCATTCGCGGTGGCCGGCACCGGACCTGGACTCTCTTACTGCAAGGAAATCCGACCATGACCAAGAAAGCCATGCCACTGACACGTCTGGCCACATTCAGCATCATGCTGCTGGGCATGGCGATGAATGCCAACGCCGCGCTTCACGAAGTCAGGCTGACCGCGATCGTTTCCAATGGATTGGGTTCGTGCCACGCAACCTTCAATCTCAACCCGGCCCAGGCCTACACCGTCACCAACATCAACATCAGGGTAGGCGGATCGACCAGCATCGAAGATCCAGGCCGCTGGCGGCTTGTGAGCCCCACGAACACGAACATGCCTCTGACCATTTTCGGGTTCAACGTCACGACGGCGACACGCAAGTGGTATGAGTACAACACCTCTCATCATGACGGCCCTCTCGACACAGGCATGTGGGAGCTGCTGTTCGATGAGCCGGCAGGTGGTTGTGCGCAGTACACGGCGTCGCTGACTTTTGATGCGACTTGAGTCGAAACGGAGACCGAGAAGCGACGTCACGGCGACCGGCCACCACAGTCCGGTTTTCGCGCTTCTCGGCTCAGACGGGTCAGGCCGAACACATGCGAGAACGCGCCTTCTGCGCAGCTTCGGCCACTGCATCGATAGCCGCGACCACCGCGGAAGGCTGCTCGCTTGGAATCAGATGGCCGGCATCGGCGACGCGAACCCGGCATGCCTTGGCCAAGTTCAAGATCGTCAGGCCTGCCTGTTCCTCGCTCTGCCTGAAGCGGACGCGTCTTTCATTGCTACCTTCACAAGCAGCAGGCTGAGCGCGAACGCCACGAAGGCCGCAGTCAGCGCCACCCCGAGAACCACAACCATGAACAGCGGGCCCTGACCTTGCAGATATCGCTGCAGGAACACGAAACCCGCGACGTAGGCGAGGCACGCGGCAAAACCCCACGCACCGGCCAGAAGGCCTGATGCCGACGATGGCCTCACGCTGAGCGACAGCACGCCGGCATAGACCAGGAGTCCCACGGCGATGTAGTCCACGATGAGCAGCGGAAGAAACTGCCCGAACGCGACGTGATACAGCGTCTCCAGCACAAAATGGACGAACGCCCCCGCCAAAGAGAACCACGCCAAACCTGTTTCGAGCTTCCGGTGTTTCATGATCTGTAAACGCGGCACCCGATGCTTTTCCACCCGGAGCTGCCGGCATTCGATCCGACGACGCCTGGGCCCCGTGTGTGCTGCGGCGTCGCCTGGGAATGCGGCGCGATGCGGCCGCGTCCCACACTGCTGGCACACACGGGTTTACCACCGAACTCCGCTCACCAGACCTGGATTCCGCCATCCCAACACCGGCTCGTGCCGTACGCGCTGCCGTAGTTGCCGTAGTCGAGCGAGACCGCGTGCCCATGGACATGGGCGCTGAGCAGGATGTCGACCTGCCGATCCGTCGGCGCGGCGGCGCCGACGCAGCGATCGCCTCCCCAGTAGTAGAACGTCACGGTGCCGGCGCTGTCGCGCAAGTCGATCTTGCCGTCGTACTGAGAATATCCCTCTCGAAGGGCAATGCGGTCGGCGTTTCCTAACGCGCCGGTCAGAGCAAACGCCGTGGCGGTTGCAGAGAGAACGCCCACGAGGGCGATGAGGAGGATGGCCTTCTTGGTCATTGTCGGATTTCCTTGCAGTGAAAGTTCCAGTCTGGTACCGGTCCACCGCGAATGATCGGCGTCTGCGCGCGACGTTGCGGTCGACCGGCGTGATGTCGTGAATGTGTCTCCCTGCCTTATCTACGCAGGAACGGCGGGAGACCGGACACGACTCTTGGAACATGCGACCGGAACGATCCGCAGGCAGGTGCGCTGGGCGCGGGGCTTGCCCGCCGGCCGTGGCCGATGGACAACGCACTATCACAGGAGTTCGTCGTGGAGAATCGCGGGCCAGCCTGGTGGAGAAGTGACTACTCTTCCGGCGTCTACGTTCGACGTGGCGTTGTTGGCGGGTCCGAACGCCCTACAGTCGGCTCCGTAGGCCGGGTCCTTTCGGACCCGGCGTCGAACGGCGGCGGGGAGGTCAGCCTGCAGCAGTCTCTAGCGTGCGTGGAGTGCCGTTCTCTTCGCAAGGAAGTATAGGGTCGTGAAGCCGGTTCCCTCCTCCTCCACGTTCAAGCCGTTCTCCTGAAGCAATGCGCGCCACGGTACCGGATTCTGCGATGGGTGGTGCGCGAGCACGGGCGCGATCAGCCATGTCTTCCAGTCGACCTGGACGAGCATCAGCAGGAATTCGCCGCCCGGCTTGAGTACGCGCGCGACCTCGGCGATCGCCTTCGGGCGCTCCGCCTGCCGCAGATGATCGATGGCGTACGAGCTGACCACCGCGTCGAACTCGCCGTCGCCGAATGGCAGTTCCCGCATGTCGCCGACGCGCGTGGCCGCGCGTTCGCCCACGCCGGCAATCCGCGCGTTCTTCATGAATCGCTCAGGCGTGTTGTTGTCAATGCCCCAGAACCCGCTGTAGATATCGAGCCCCGTTGCGGTGGCGTGCGGGCGGGCGAGCAGCACGCCGATGGCGGCACGCCCGGACCCGGCGCCGACGTCGAGCACGCGTCTCGATCCAGATGTCAGGAACCGCTCGGTCGGCAGCGTCATCGGGTTGTTGAGCATGACGTTGAGGACCACGACGGCCGCAGCCGCCCACAGCGCGATGAGGATCGCTGGGATCGACACCCAGCGCGACCAGGAGCGCCAGGCGGCAACCGCCGCGACGCTCCCGGCGAGGATCAATGGCGCAACCATCGCGTACCGGACGATCCAGCTGTAGCCGAAGTCGTACGTGATGAAGTTCGGCACGCCCCTCCACGCACGCTACGAGGGCGACGTGACGGCCGAGTAGCCGGGGTTCTGCGGCTTGCCGAGTCCCGTGAAGCGCAGCCGGTAGAACCGCATCCCGTCGTTCACTTCGCCGATGTAGAGATTCCCTTTCGAATCGGGCTGCGACGCCAGACTGTGGAGGTGGAAGAACTGCCGCGCGTTGTGGCCGCCCTGACCGCCAAAGGTCGAGAGCAGCGTCATCGCGGCCCGGTCGAGCGTGAGCAGCGCCTTGTTCGATCCGTCCGCGACGAACAAATAGCGCTGCTGCGGATCGCGCGAGAGCGCCAGGTTGTGGGCCGTGCCCTCGTTCTGCAGCGTGTCCCGGTTGATGAAGACTTCGCGGACGAAGGATCCATCGAGCTTGAACACCTGAAGCCGGTTGTTCGACCGATCGCCGACGTAGACCAGGCCGTCGTTCGAGACGACGATCGCGTGGACCGGATTGGCAAAGGAGGGCTGCGGCGGTCCGGTGATGAGCTGCGGCCGCGGCGGGATCTTGATCGTGTCGTCGGGCGGCTTGCCGTACGCGCCCCAGTGCCGCTTGTACGCGCCGGTGTCGGCATCGAAGACGATGACGCGGCGGTTCGTGTAGCCGTCGGCCACGAACAGCTCGTTCGTCTTCGGGAAGACGACCATCGCGGCGGCGCCGTGCACGTTGGCCGTGTCGTTGCTTCCCTTCGCCTGATTGCGCTTGCCGATCTGCATCACGAACTTGCCGGTGTTGGTGAACTTCAGGATGTGGTTGTCGCCCTTGCCGTTGCCGGCGATCCAGACGTTCCCCTTGTGGTCGGCGTATACGCCGTGCTCGGTCGTTGGCCACTCGTAGGCGTCGCTCGGGCCGCCGAAGGCGCGCACGAACTTGCCGTTCTGATCGAACTCGAGGATCGGCGGCGCCGGCGTGCAGCAGCGCGCCGCCCTGGGATTGTCGGCCGCGGTCCGCTGCGTCGGCGCGATGCTCGCCGGCCGGTGGGCAATCCACGTGTGGTCCCGGTCGTCCACGCTGATGCCGCCAACCTGGCCGGTCGTCCAGCGGTTCGGCAGCTCTTCGTAGAAGAGCGGGTCCCAGTCGAAGTTCGGCACCCCGCCGCCGTTGGTCTGCGCCGCGGGACGCTCGAGCATCACCACGGCAGTGCCGAGCGTAAGCGCCAGTGCGCCGATAGCAGAAAGCAGGTATCTCATGAGCAACTCCGCGCTGGATTATAGCGTCAGGCACGGTTGTTCGGGCTTTTGTTCGAAGACGACCGTCCCATGTCCGAAGCCACAGTGGGGTAGCCGGAAGCCACAGTGTTCGATCATCCGAACGTTCATGCGGACCGGCTGAAGCCGTGCGGGCCGGCTGAAGCCGGCCCCTACGTACATCGCAGTCCGTCTCGCCCTCATCGCCATGGCGAGGTCCGCGCGCGGGGTCGGTCCGCGCTCGGGCGAGTAGAATCCATGACGCGTGTTCACGCTGGATCACAGGTGCTGGACCAAACCAGGCGAAAGGCTTTCACCGATTCGGCATGGAAGCTTTCGAAGACGGCAGATGCCGTTCCTGATGGCGGTCGCCCTCACCGTCGTGGTGGCCTCTGGAACACAGGCTGTGGCCCAGACGCTCGACCGCGCCGAGATCGCAGGAACGGTTCGAGACGAGACAGGCGCGGCGCTCGACGGCGTGACCGTGACGCTCCGCGAGACGAGGACCGGCTTCGAGCGCACGACGGTGACCGGCAGGGACGGCCGGTACTCGGCGCCGCTGATGCCACTCGGCGTGTATGTCGTCGAGGCGGAACGGCCCGGCTTTTCGGCGGCCACGAGCGAGCCGCTGGCGTTGACGGTCGGCCAGGCCCTCGTGGTCGATCTCGTGATGAGGCTCGCGGGCCTGAGCGAGACCGTGTCGGTTTCTGCGGCCGGCGACACGGCGCCGGCGCTCGGCACGGCGATCGACGCCGCGGCGCTCTCCAGCCTGCCCATCAACGGGCGGGACTATCGCGACTTTGCGCTGCTGGCGCCGACCGCGCGATCGATTACCGGGACGCGGGGCACCTTCCGGGTGGCCGGCCAACCGGGCGACTACCTCGCGCTGAACGTCGACGGCGCCGACTTCACGAACAGCTTCTTCGGCGAGTTCTTCGGATCGATCGAACGGCAGAACTTCACCATCCCGCTCGAGGCCGTCCAGGAATTCGAAGTCAGCGCCGGTGGTCTGGGCGCGCAGGCCGGCCGGTCCAACGGCGGTCTCGTCAACGTCGTGACGAAATCCGGAAGCAACCAGCGGCACGGTTCGCTGGCCTATTTCCTGCGGCACCACGCGCTGACCGCGGACGACGCGTTTGGAAATCCGCCGGTCGGCCTGGTTCGGCATATCGCGGGCGGCAGCGTCGGAGGGCCGTTCGTGGCGGATCGGACGTTCTATTTCGGAGCCGCGGACGTCCAGCGCCAGACCACGCCGATTACGGTGAAGTTCGCGAGACCCGTGGCGGGCGTGGCGGTTCCCGAGCTCGGCATCGCGGATCTCGGCGCACTCGAGGGGCCAGTACCCGCGTCACGAGAACGTCACGGCCATGCTCGGAAAGTCGATCACATGCTCACGAGGCGCCATCGCCTCAGCGTGCGGGGCAGCTTCTCGCGGAGCGACGGGAACAACATCGCCGGCGGGGCGGCGCTTCTGAGCCAGGCGCCGTCGAACCTCGAGACCTTCCGCAATCAGGCTCTGTCGATCGTGGCGAGCCTGAGCGCCTCGGCGGGAACGCGGCTGTTCCTCGAGACCAAGTTCCAGACGTCGCGTGAGACGCGGCCGAGGATCCCGCAGTCCGGCGGTCCGCAGGTTCAGATTTCGGATACCGGCACGTTCGGCAGCGCCCTGTTCCTTCCGAGCACGCAGGACATGTACCGCTATCAGGTGTCCGAGAACGCGGCCTATGTTCGCGGGAAGCACGATCTCAAGTTCGGCGCGGACTACAACGCCTTCAACATGCGCAACAACGCGTTCGCGCTGGGGCTGAACGGCGCCTATATCTTTCCCACCCTCGAGGCGTTCGTCGCGCGGCGGCCGCTGCTCTACGCGCAGAACTTCGGCCTCAACGGCTACACGGCGCAGGAGGCGGCGCTCCTGGAGAGTTTCTGGCAGCACGAAGCGGCCGTCTACGTCCAGGATCGATTCAGGCCGACGTCGCGCCTGACCATCGGGCTGGGCCTCCGCTACGACATGCAGGTCAATCCGCAGCCGCAGGCCGGCATCGCCGGCGTGAAGGTGCCTGTGGGCCCGCCGGTTGTCGTCGGGCAACGAGGTCCAGCTCACGTATGCGCCGGTCCCTCAGGGAATTCCGCACGACCGCAACAACTGGGGACCGCGAACCGACATCGCGTACCAGCTTCCGGGCGACGGCTCGACGATGGTGAAGGGCTCGGCTGGGCTGTACTACGGGCGGACCCCGATGATCTACTTTCCGCTGCGAGGCGCCGGCGTCAGCAACACGACGCTGTTCGCGCCGGCCTCGCGCTTCGGCGTCACGTTCCCGGAGGTGCTGCCGTCGGCGATCGCGCCCGGCTCGGCCCTGGCGACGCTCGTCGGCCCGCCGGCCATCTCGTATGTGGATCCCGGGTTCGACAATCCGCGCGTGCTTCAGCTCAACGCCGCTCTGACGAGGCGCGTCGCCGGCATGTCGTTCGAGGCCGGCTACATCTTCAGCCAGTCCCGGAACCTTCGCATTGGCGGATTTCGATCCACGTCGTGGGACCGCAACCTGGCGCCGCCGACGCGGTTCGATCGAGTTCGGCCGCGGGGTCGACATCCTCGCGGCCGGACGCCCGGATTCCACGATTGCGCAGGCGAACGCGCTCACCAGCTTCGGTCGCGGCCGCTATCAGGCGCTGCTGGTCTCGCTCCACAAGCCGATGGCGAACCGGTGGCAGTTCTACGCCAGCTACACGCTCGCGAAGAGCATGGGCAACGGCTCGACCGAGCGCGACACGGAAGCGCTGTTCGGGCCGTCGGATCCCTTCAATCCCGGCGCCGACTACGGCATCAACGAGCTGGACGAGCGGCACCAGTTCAAGTCGTACCTCGTGGTCGCGCTGCCCGTGACGTCACGCTGGCATCGACGTGGTCGGCGGGCTCGGGCCTGGCGTTTCCGGTATACAGCCCCACCGATCTCAACGGCGACGGGGTGACCAACGACGGCCTTCATCCGGACCGGCCGGTCGTCGACGGGCAGCTGCTGCCGCGGTTTCCCTATCATCAGCCGGCCTGGTTGATCTGGGACTTCCGGGTCGCGAAGGGAGTGAGCGTGGCGAGCGCGGGCACGCATGCAGTTCGTGCTCGAGGTCTTCAACCTGTTGAACACGCGGCAATACGTACGCCGACCCGCGGACGCAGGCGATCCTCGGCAGCCCGAACTTCCGGGTGAACAACCGGACGCTCGGCCCGCGGCTCGCTCAGCTCGGGCTGCGATTCGATTTCTGACGGCGGACGTTTGTGGCGGGTCCAGAACGGCCCGCCCTACGCACTAGTGTCAGAGCGGCCTTCACCGGAGTCGTCGCGCGATCGATCACGGACACCACGGTCGACGCGACCAGCACGTACCCGAGCACACCGGCGGCGGGGAGCAGGGACGCGGCGCCGGGGAGGCCCAGGCGAGACGCCGCGATGAGTACGAGGGGCACGAAATACAGGATCCCGTTCCATCGCCCGAGGCGGCTGGCGCGCAGCTGCCGCTGGCGATGCCACACGTACGAATCGATGACATACTGGCCGAAGGCGACCGGGATCAGCACCGGAAGCAGGGGTGTCATCAGCGCCGGTCCATGGCGGCGCCCGTCAAGCCCCCGGTGACGAAGAGACAGTCCGTGCCGTGATCGAACAGCCGGCCCTTGGCCGAAGCTGTTCCCGGTCTTGCGCGCGACAGGTCCGTCAAGATAGTCGGTGGCGATTGCCACGCAGAGCAGGACGCGCGACGACGCCCGGAGCGAGCAGCTCGGGCCGGGCGAAAGCGGCGGCAGCGGGCAGGACCAGCGCCAGCCGGACGGCGGTAAGTGCATTGGCCATTTACCGGCCGAACAACTCACGTTGAGCCCGCCGCCAGAACACGACGCCAATCAGCGCATTGAACAGGATGAAGAAGTTGTGCTGCACGAAGCCGAAGGCGGCCATCTGGCCTTCGTTCTCCGGGAACAGGACCACCCAGAGCGTGATGGCGGCCGCTCGCATGGGTGTGGGCACCGTCGCCGCGAAGAAGATGATCGGCAGGTATCCGAGCAGCGGCAGCAGCGAAGCCTGGACCCCGAACAGATTCAGCGCGATGGTGTACACCAGCACCGCAGCCAGCAGCGCAGGCGAGCGCAGCAGGAAGAACAACACGTAGTGCTTGAGGGTCGCCATCCTGAACGCGTGGAAGATCTTCTTGTCGCGAAGCCGGCTGGCGGGAAGGATGGTCCCGCGGAAATAGAGGACCCACAGGGTGAATACCACGCCGGCTCCCAGCGCGATGAACGGCATGAGGCCGAATACCGGCGGCAGCGACGCTCCTGCTGACGATGAAGCCGACGGTGGCCCAGATCAGGAGATAGAAGACCTCGCAGAACATGATGAAGAGCATCACGGACGCGACTTCCCACCCCGGCACCTGGTCTCGCTTGTTGAGGTAATACGCCATGGCGCCCTTGCCGATCTGCTCGCTGAAGAGCGAGATGATGTAGGCGCTGGCCCGGATCGGCAGGATGTCCCGGTACCGTATCGGCTTGATGAACCAGTTGAGGGCTCTGCGTGACGACCAGCGTATCGATCGTGAAATAGAAGCAGGAGTACACCATCATCAGGAGCAGCCAGGGCAGCCATCGCACGTTGGCGAACACCTGTGTCATGTAGCCGCCCAGCGGGAGCCCCTGACGGGCGGCGGCGCCGTTCAGGCGGTAATACAGGTACGTGAAACAGCCGACGCGTTATCGCCAGAAAGACCAGCCGGCCCAGCGCCTTCGAGGCGCGGTTCATCGTCGAGGGAGCGGCGGATTCGGTCACGGGTGGCCCACCTTGGCCTGCGAGGGCAGGAGCTTCTCGAGGGTTGCCGACAACGGCGTGAGGGTCACGCCGAGCTCGGCGTCCGCATTCTCGTGCACGGCTTCGTTCGAGGTAATCACTTCGATCACGGTGGGCGTCATCCCGCCCCGTCTCCTCCATCCGGCGATGGCCGCCCCCAGCTTGGCCAGCCACACCGGCATCGATCGGACCGACACTTCGCGGCCCATCAGCATCGCCGTCCTGGCAATCACCTCGCGATAGGTCATCGGCTTCCGGCCCGACCAGTTCGTAGACCGCCGCACCGGCGCGCGGTGCTCGACAACAGCGCAGGATGGCCCGGCTCAGGTCGTCCACGTCCAGCGGCCGGATCGAGTGACGCCCGCCGCCGAGCAGCGTGACCGTCCGCTGCGACGCTGCGTGGACGACGGCGCGGGCCCCGGCCGTACCAGGGCCGAGCAGGATCGGCGTGCGAATGATGCGCGGCCGAGAGGCCCGAGCTCGGCGACGATGCGCTTCCGCCAGGCCCTTCGAGCGCAAGTACCGATTGGCCGAGTCGGGGTCCGCGCCGAGAACGCTGACGAGCACGATGTGAGCGAACTCCAGCCGCCTTGCAGGCCTCCACGACCGCGCGGGTGGCGTCGACGTTGGCCGCCTCGATAGCTCGGACGTGGGGCTCTCCATGAGAATGCCGGCGAGATGCACCACGCAACTCGCTCCCCGTCAGCGCGGACGCCAGTCCCTTCACGATCGTCGTAGTCGATCACGCGCGGCGAGATTCTGGGGGAAGCCGGGCAGGGCGGCCGCTGCCCGCGGCGAGCGAACACAGGCGACGGCGTGGATGTCGGCCTCGTCGGCCAGGTGGCGCAGCAGGATGTTGCCGACGCTGCCGTTGGCTCCTGTGATCGCGATGTTCCATGCGCCCTCCGGCTTGCTCGCGGCGCCGGTGCATCGGTGCCGCTCGCCGTCCCACGCCGGGATCAGTCAACGGCCGAGCGCAGCTGAAAGCTCCACCAGCTCTCGGGCCGCTTCGCGTCGGGAGGCGGGGCGGGATTGTAGGGGCGCTCCGCCGTGCACCTGCAGCTTCTTCACCCTGGCTGCCCAGGCCCGATCCAGCACTGCCTCGTCCTGCTACCCGGTTCAGGACCACCGGGTACACACGGCCGTTGAGGCGCAAGCGTCCTGGCTCGTTCTGCCCCACGTGGCTGGGCCAGTACTTTGTCCGCGCACCCGGAGCAGCTGAGGAAGAGCTCGCCGTCCGGGGTCGCCATGCAGTTGAGATTCACGGCGTGGGGTATGAAGCCGGCCTAGATCTGAATCTGGCAGAGCGGGATGTCGTTGACGAAGCTCCAGTCGGTCACGGGCGTCTCCTGCACGTCGCCCAGCAGCATGAGCCCGGGCATCCGGTTGCAGGGGCAGGTCGTGGTCCAGACTGCGATGCCTCCCGCCGCCACGATGACGAGAGCAGCAAGGCCGAGAAGAATGGTCCTGCTACGACGCTTTCGAGTTGCGGCCTGTTCCACCGTCATTCTCGATTCTCCCTTCTTGAACCCTGCCTCGCCTGGAGCTGTGCCTCCTGGCCGACGAATCGAAGCATTCTATGCCGTAAGGACGAATGAGCCCAGTCGCGGATTTGTCGAATGCGCCGGGATTTGCAGCTACTGCTCAACTGCATGCACAATCGCGCATGCGTTCAGCCTGCCGCGGTATAGGCAGACCCTTCCACATGCTTACTTGGTGAACCCTGAGCTGTTTCGCGGCCGGCCTGCGCCTGTATCTCTGTGCGGGGGTCCCAGAGCTAGTGACCTCCTGCTTGCGATGCGTCGAAAGGCGCTCCGCCGCTAACGCTACTGCCGACAGGTGTCAGCAGCCTCACCAGGGTTGGCGCCCGAGCCATAACGGCTTGAGAGAGCGACGTCGAGTGAGGGCAGCGACGTGTCGACACGCAGGGAGATGCTCGCGGCCAGTCTCCCTGGCAACACGTCGCCCGGCGGCCACGGCGGGCCTGGCGTGGTGTGTCCACTGCCGCCGTGCACTCGGTCCTCCCCAGCTCCGTGCTCGAGGCCCAAGCCGATTCGTGTCTGAGAAACGTCAGGCAGGCTCACGGCCATGCCTGGGACCATCGACCTCGGGCACAGCGCCACGCTGCGGTGGGACGTCGACCTTCCGAGCAATTGCGCCAGGCCCCGCCTGATGATTGGCACTCGAGTGCTGGCCGAGCCGCACGGCACGCTCTCCGTTCAACCAAACAGCCGTACCACGTTCACGCTGACCGCCTGGACCACACTGTCACGTCGCACGCTGGCGACCACAACGGTGGCCGTGAACTTGCCACGACGGTCCACGTAACGGCGAACGATCAGCAGGCGATGCTCATCCAGGCCCTGGCACACCAGGCACGGTGGTGCTCGTCGAGAACCACGTGAACATGAATCTGGCCAGCAGAGGGAAGATTCGCATCGCCGAAGGGGTCACGTTGAAGGGGGCGCTCCTCGCGTGACGCGGGCGGCCGCCTCTACGTGTCACGGCCGGCCCAACCCTGTTCGAGATCCTCGCGAACAACGTGCGCATCGCCGGACTGCGCATCGATGGTGGCGAGAGGGGCATTGCCAACGATCGAGCCTGGAGCACGTTTGGAATCCGGATGAACTCGAAGCTCAACGTCGAAATCGACAACAACGAGATTTACGGCTGGAGGGGCGCCGCGGTACGCGTCGAAGACAACGAGACCACATCAACCGCTCCGTCAATCCCCAGACCGTTCGTGTCCACGACAACTACATTCACCACAACCAGCATTGGGAAACGCAGGGCTACGGCGTGGGGATCGGGTACGGTGCGTACGCGCTCATCGAACAGAATGTCTTCGATTACAACCGACACGCCATTGCCAGCGACGGCAGCGATGGCTCGGGGTATTTCGCCTACCGAAACCTGGTGCTCCCGCATGGAGGGCTCAACCGCTCCGTGCTCGGCGTGAAGTTCTACACACATCAATTCGACATGCACGGGAGAGAGAACTACCGCATCTTCGCGGTGAGACCACTTCAACTGTGGCCCTGCCGGCGAGTACATGGACATTCGCGACAATACGTTCCTCAACATCAATGGGCCGGGTTCAAACTGCGGGACGCCAGCGACCGCGCCGACCTTGCAGCGAACGTGTTCGGGCACCTGTGGGGCGTTACTGCTCCTGCTTCGGCCCAAGACGAGGCCGGTCTGCACGCATGACAACCGGTTGGTCCGCAATACCACTACGGTGATTTCGGCCAATGCGACTTCGACGCAGACGGGATCAACGACCGTTCTTCGCGACGGGCGCGACCTGGTGTTCAACAGCGGCGGCACCCGCCATTGGGTTTATCTCACATGTCGACGAAGCGGCTCCACGAGGTCATATTGGGCTACGTTGACACCGACCCACGGTGTGACGTAGTCGTCGACGGTGTCGTCTTCAGTGGCGGCAGGGGTTGGTGGTTCGCCTCAGGACCTTAGCGATCAGCAATCGACGTCATGCGAGTTCCGTCGTCAGCGGAACTCGCATGATTGTCCGGTCGGCGCTGGATGGTCAGCGCGTCACACGGTTCTTCACTACTGGCTGCTGGTCGTCGTCGACCGGTTGATCGTGACCAGGCCGATCCTGTTGACGCTTGTCTGGTGGACGAGCAGGTTGCCGTCAGCGGTCGCGCGCAGGTTGCGCAGCGTGCCGACCCCGGACGGGAACGCCCAGCTCTGGAACCGCTCCGTCTTCGGGTCGAACCGCACCAGCGCGTCGGGCCGGCGGCGCGATTCGTTGTACCAGATGATGTCGTCGATGGCGACAATCGAGTACGGCTGCGTGTCCTGACCGCTCGGCGACTGCCATTCCTTGGTCTCGCCCGTCGCGGGATCAGCCGGCCCAGCGTGCCGAGTGAGTAGTTGAAGTACCAGATCATGTCGTCGCTGGTCACCGTAAGGCGGCGGATCCGGGATTTCTCGTCTGGAACGGGGTACTCGCGCACCGCCATCGTCACCGGGTCGATGCGCGCGATCTTGTAGGTGCCGGTCAAAGCGATCCACGGCACGCCCTTCGAATCGATGTCGAGGCCGTACGGGTCGGCATCAGGCGTCGGTATCTTGACGAGCTTGATCTCGCCGTTCGCCGGGTTCAGCCGTCCCACCATGTTGCCGTTCTGCACGGTGAACCACAGGATGCCGTTGCGATCGAACTCCGGCGTATGCGGGTCGCGCGCGGCGGGATCCGGCAGGATGTAAACAGTGCTCTCGCCGGTCTTCGGATCCAGCTTCCCCATGGTCCCGTTGCTGTTGCCCACGTACCAGATGTTGCCGGCCCGATCGGTGGTGATGCTGTGCGGGCGTGCGCCCTGCGGCAGCGGAAACTCACGCATCTCTCCGGTTTTTGGGTTCAAACGGCCGACGATGTTGCCCCAGTGCCCCGCCCACCAGATCATGCCGTCGGGCGACTGCACGGGATCGCGGGAGCGCTGGCCGAGCGTCGGCACCTGCCACTCACGAAACGAGATCTGGACCGGGCCTGGCACCAACTTCGGTTCGCGTCCCGGTTTGTGCGGGAAGTGGGTGGCCAAATACTGTGCGACCGTGTCTGCCTGCGGGTCGGGCAGCTTGATCATGGTGCCAAAGAGCGCGTGCCATCGCTCCTTGGTGTAGCCGGTCGAGTTGGTGATCTGATTGACACCGTGGCACGTCGTGCAGGCGCGCTGCACGAGCTCCTTGCCCGGTCCGTCGGGAAGCGCGGCGGCCTGTCCGCCCTGTGCCGCCTGAGGCGCCTGCGCCTGGCTGGCCCCGGTAACGCCTGCGCCGACGAGTGTGGCTGTCAGCAAGAGGGTCGAAAGTCGCGACATGATTTCGTCTCCTTTCCGACCTGGCGATCCCTGGAAAAGCGGTATGGTAGCGCCGCGAGCAGCGCGTTTCAAGGCGGTCGGCAATGCCGGACGTGCTCGAGGTGGCAACGCCTGCGCGAGGCCGACCCGAAGGGCGGCCCGCGAGCAGCGGCTTCATTCGCGCTGTCCGAGGAGAAGGGCTGAGAACGAGCGTTATGCTAACGGCGGGACGGCCCTGACGTCTCCTGTCATCTCTCTCATCGCCTCAAGCAAAGAGTTGTCTTTTAAACGAGGGAACGAACCATGAAAACTCGACCCTGGGCTATCGGCAAGAGACTGGCGGACTTCGTTTGCCGGCATCGCCAGGTGCAATCGAACACGCCTTTTGCTCATTGGCGTGCGGCAGCTGCCGTCGGCCTTCTTCACGCCGCTCTCCTCGTTCCAGTTGCGGCGGCTCAACCGATCCCGGTCTATCCGGCCGGGCCACCGTGGCGCCCCGTTCCAAGCGACGAGTTCCAGGGTCGTGACCTGCGGGAGGAATTGAAAAACAAGATGACCGACACCTTCACGGTGACCTCGGTCGGCGACATGTACTGGCAGAGTCCGGTCGCGAAACGGATGAGCCCGCAACTCCGCGACGTCATGCGCAATGCCGACACGACGGTCGGTAATCTGGAAGGGGGCGTTGGCTTCGATCCGGAGGCTACCGCGAGCGCGATGGTCGACCTGGGGCTCGACTTCGCTGGCGCCAGGCGAGTTTGGTGGCTCGCCGGTGCTGCAGACCGCCGTGCAGGTGCTGGGCAAATTCGGGATCAAGCTGGCCGGTGCCGGCCCCAACCTGGCCAGTGCGCGCCGGCCGGCTTTTCAGGAACTTCCCCAGGGCCGCGTGGCATTTCTCCACGCCTGCCCGGGAGACAATCTCTGCGGGCCTCGCGCCACGAACACGGCACAAGGGGTGAACCCGCTCGGCGTCACGGTGTGGAACACGGTGACGAAGGAACAATTCGATCAACTCAAAGCGATCGAGGCCTCGATCCTCGCGCGCCGGAACGAGCCCGACGTTCTTGTCCCGCACCGAGATGCCGCCCCCGCTTCCTCCGGGGCGCCTGATGTTGCTTGGTCAGAGGTACATCGCTGCAGAGAAGCCCGGCGAGCTTCGTCACGAGCTGGACGCAACCGATGAGCAGGCAGTCGTTCTTGCCGTGCGGAACGCGAAGGAGCTCTCCGACTATGTCATTTTCCACATGCACGATCATCTCAATCGCTACGCGTTCCAGGCGTACTCCTACAACAACTATCCTGCTGACTATCTGCGGCCCTTCCTCCATAAACTGATCGACAACGGTCTCGATATGTACGTGGGCTCCGGGGTTCACACGATGCAGGGCATCGAAATCTACAAGGGCCGCCCGATCTTCTACAATCAGGGAAACGTCGGAGTCGATCTCGTGCGCGGGCTCGATTCGCCGCCCAATCCACAGAATCTGACGGGTACGGAAAGCAGAGAGCGGCAGCGGGCCGGGTATCTGCAAAGCGAGGACAACTCCATCGCGTATGTCGCGAATACGACTTACAAGGATGGCCGCCTTGTAGAGATTCGCCTCTACCCCGTCGATATTGGTCTCGGCACGAGGCCGTGGTCGAGGGAGAACATTCCGCTGACTCCCGCGCCGGAAAAGGCACGTTCGATCCTGGAGCGGCTTCAGAAATACTCGGAGCCCTTCGGCACGCGGATCAGTATCGAAAACAACATCGGGATCATCCGCGTGCCGCCAGCGGCGACGGTGGATGTGGGTGGCGATCTTGATATCCCCGGGCGCCGGCCAGGACGCAAATGAACGACGCCGCGTCACAGCACCATCGAGTGACCGAGGAATACGAATGAGACGAATCCTGTTCGCGGCGATGCTGGCCGCAGCTCTTGTCGCAACGGTCTCAGCTCAGTCATCACCCGCGGCGCAGGCCGCACGCCAGTGGCGGCAACAGCACGAGCGACCGATCGTCGAGGAATTCATGGCGCTGCTGGCGATTCCGAACGTCTCGCGCGACGCCGCCAGCATCCAGCGCAACGCCGACGCCATTCGCGAGGCATTGATCAAGCGCGGAGTGGACGCGCGCCTGGTCTCTCTACCAGGCGCGAACCCGGTGGTGTTTGGCGAGATCCGGACTCCGGGAGCCACGCGCACGATTGGCTTCTATGCGCACTACGACGGCCAGCCGCTGGATCCCAAGGAATGGACGACGCCGCCATTCACGCCGACGCTGCGCGATAAGGCGATCGATGCCGGAGGCACGGTGATCCCGCTGCCCGCCGCCGGAACGCCTTTCGCTCCCGAGTCGCGCATCTACGCCCGCGGCGCCGCCGACGACAAGGCCCCGATCATCGCGCAGTTGGCGGCCCTCGACGCGATCCGCGCCGCCGGGCTCGCGCACAGGTCGAACATCAAGTTCATGTTCGAAGGAGAAGAGGAAGCAGGATCCCCGAACCTGATGTCGATCCTGGAAGCGAACCGGGCGCTCTTTGCCGCCGACATCTGGCTGATGTGCGACGCGCCGGTCCACCAGAGCCGGCGGCAGGCGCTCTATTTCGGCTCGCGCGACGGTGTCCGCCTCGATCTCACGGTCTACGGCCCGAAGAACGAGATTCACAGCGGGCACTACGGCAACTGGGCGCCAAACCCGGCGTTGCTGCTGTCGCGCCTGCTCGCGTCGATGAAGAGCGAGTCGGGCCGGGTGACGATCGACGGGTTCTACGACGATGTCGCTCCGCTGAACGCTGCGGAGCTGAAGGCCGTCGCCGACGCGCCGAACGTCGATCGTGAGCTGATGCGCGAGTTGTGGCTGGGATCGACCGAGGGAGACGGCCAGTCGCTCACCGAGCTGATCACGCTCCCGTCGCTGAACATCCGCGGCATGGCGAGCTCGCGCGTCGGCGCCGAGGCGTCGAACGTCATCCCGGCAACCGCGACCGCGTCAATCGACGTAAGGCTCGTGAAAGGGATGGATCCGCAGCGGACCGGCGATCGGGTCGTCGCACACATCCGCAGGCAGGGCTTCCTCGTGGTGGACAAACCGGCGACGCCGGAGATTCGCCTCGCGCATCCGCGCGTGATCTGGGTGGATCGTGCACGCGCCGGTCTCGGCGCCGTTCGCACGCCTCTGGATCTGCCGATCGCCCAGGACGTCATCCGCGTCGTCGAGCAGGTTCGCGGACCCACCGTCAAGCTCCCGAACATGGGTGGGAACCTGCCCCTGGCCAACATCGAGCGGCCGCTCGGAACGCGCACGATCGTCGTGCCAATCGGCAATCACGACAACAACCAGCACAGCTTCGACGAGAACCTGCGGCTGCAGAACCTATGGGACGGCATCGAGCTGATGGCGGCCCTCCTGACGATGTGATCGTCGAGACGCTTTCGAACGCGTGCTGGGCCGGCTGAAGCCAGGCTGAAGCCGGCCCCTACGTACGGGACAGCCGGCAGCAGCCGGCGCCCCGGTACGTTACGGGACAGGGTAGTCGTAGGGGCCGGCTTGAGCCGGCCCGTGTTGGGCGCCGGTCAGCACGATGCCGAACGCGTGCTGGGCCGGCTGAAGCCAGGCTGAAGCCGGCCCTACCTACGGCGCCGTCGAGATGACGCCGCCGAATCACAACTGGAATACGAGGAAGGCGCCGGGGAGGTCTGCGTTGCTCGCGGGCTTCGTCATGATCGGCGAGTGGGCGAAGGCATCCACAAAGTTCCGGTTGGCGACGAAACAGGCTGCGCGCCAGCCGCGGAAGCGCGCAAGGACGCGGCCCATGTCGGAGTAGAGGGCCAGCAGCTTTTCTTCGCCGTGCTCCGCGCCGATGCGCACGCCATAGGGCGGGTTGAAGCAGAAGACGCCCGGCTTCATCTGGCGCGCGGCGGGCAGCATACGCTCGATGTAATCAGGCGTCAGCCCCCGAACGTCCTGTTGCGCGATGACGATGGAGTTCTCGTGCGCGGGGCCGGTCAACCCCGCGGCACGAAGGTTGCCCACCATCGCGGGAATGCGCTCGGGGTCGGCGTCGAGCGCGACGATCTTCGGCACGGTTCCGGGGAACAGGTCGGGCGCTTCGTGCGGCAGGTCCTTGAACGCGGCAAGTTGGCGTCGCGGGAGATCCGCCGGGCGGCGAATGGCGGCCCCCACCGCGAGGCCGGCCGCCTCGATCGGAATCGTGGCGCCCCCCGCCATGGGATCGACGAGCGGCTCCTACGCGCGTCCCAGCGCGACAACAGGATCAGCTGCGCCGCCATGGTCTCGCGCAGCGGCGCGCGCCCCGCGGCGACACGCGCCCCACGGCGATGCCGCGCTCCGCCGCCGATGTCGACGCCGACCACCGTACGCCGTGCTTGAGGCGTTCCTGCGCGACGCACGACAAAGATGACGTCAGGTGAGCTGGTGTCAACTTCGGACGCGACGCCTCGCGACGCCAACGCCTCGACCAGCGCGTTCTTGACGACGCCGCGGAGCTGAAGCGGCGACGCCTCGAAGTCTGACGAGGGACCCACCTCGACCGAGAAGCGCAGGCGGGCGCCTCCAGGGAGCCGGTCGTCCGACGAGAGCGCCGGCAGGAGGTCGTTGAATAGCGGCTCGAGGCGCACCGTCGCGCTCGAGCAGAGATCCCAGGAGATTCGCGACGACGTGCGGTGATGGCACGCCGCGACCCATGCGACGCGCGCGTCGAAGGGATAGAGCAGCGTCGCTTCGCCCTCCCGCTTCGGTTTCTCGACGCGCACGACGAATGGCGAGCGCATCACGAGACGCTTGAACTCCGCCTCCATGACCCGGTTCGCCCCGCCGGAACCCGTCAGGCGCAGCTCGTTGCAACGCTGCGCACTCACGCTTCGCCCTCGTTCCCGCGTTTCTTCTCGAGCACCACCCGCGCCATGAGGTCAGGTACCGACACGACACTGAGCATCGCATGGATCTCATCCCGGTCGACGCAGTTTCCCGCCGGGGCGCTTGCGACGGTGCCGACGATAGTGAGATAACGAGAGTCCGCACGAGAACAGCGTCGCGTGCACTCTCGGGCCGTACGTAGTCCCTGTCAGTGACCTCGGCGTTGAGCGGTCCGGGCGTACCGCAGAACGAAAGGAATAGCGACATGGCCAGGAAGACCAGAAGGCGCGCCACAAAGGGTGACGGCGGCGTCTACGTCGCTCGAGCAGACGCACGAGTCGCCAGGGCCGCGAAGGCGGAGGCGCCGTTCACCATCACGGTCGTCTTCCTTGGCGGTTTGACCACGTCACAGAAGAATGCCTTCAAGGGGGCGGCGGATCGCTGGACGAAAGTAATCGTCGGGGATTTGCCGGACGTGATTATCAGCGGGCAGGTAATCGACGACGTGTTGATAGAAGCGTCGGGCACGACGATTGACGGTCCTGGAGGCATTCTCGGGCAAGCCGGGCCGACGCACCTGCGCCCGGCAGGGGCCGGCGCCGCGGCCTTTATCCCGGCCAAGGGTCGGATGCAGTTCGACACTGCCGATCTCGCAGCGATGCAGGCAAACGGGACGCTGAACGACGTGATCACGCACGAAATGGGACACGTGCTCGGGATCGGCACGATCTGGACGACCAAAGGACTCTTGTCCGGTGCGAGTGGCAGCAACCCTGTGTTTACGGGAACCAGCGCGAAAAGAATACTGCGTACTGAAGGGCGCGGGACCAACCGCAGTGCCGGTCGAAAATTCGGGCGGGCCGGGCACGAAGAACTCACATTGGCGGGATACAGTCTTCAGGAACGAACTGATGACTGGGTTCGTCGGTGGCGCCCCGAACCCTCTGAGCCGCCTCACGGTGGCGAGTCTCAAGGACCTGGGTTACGTGGTCGATCTGAAGAAGGCTGAAGCGTACACGCTACCCGACCTGTTGCGCCTTGCGGAAGGCGGCCTGCTTGTTACCGGGCATGACCAGGGCGGAATGGTCATCCCGACGGTGCCGATGACGTTGCCGGAAACCAGCCTCGCTGAGTAACGATGGCAAAGCGTCCTCCACGAAAGAGTACCGACAATCCGGGGCGCGTCCTCAGGCCGAAAGTCGAGGTGTTGAGCGACGATGCCCTTGTTCCGGCACGGAATCGGATTCAACCGCCACCCAACCAATTCACTCACGAGCTCACGCAGTCACAGCCGGACCACTACGACGAGCCTCGCGGAGCCGCAGCTGGAACGTATGCTGTGGGCATGCGTGTCGTGTTGATGGTGTATGAGGGAGATCCGTTCTGCAGGGTGGCTGACGCGCACGGCTTGTACGTCCAAACCGCCTACGAAGGCCTCCGCCGTCTGTAGCGTCTGCTGTTCGCCTTACGGAGCAGCCACGATGCGCCTTTCCGGTGCCGCGGCGCGGATGAAGCGAGTCCCCTAGCGGTCCTTTGGCGGCGGCGCTGTCAGCCGCTTCAGATACTCCACCAGGAGCGTGATGGGGTGCGGCTTGTAGAACACGTGGGCGCGGTAGCGGAGGATCAATTGCTCGGCGTCGCCTTCGAGCATCGTCCGGCCGGTGTAAATCAGAACGGGCGTGCGCTGGTATGGAGACTGCTCCCGGAGCCACGCGAGGAAATCGACACCGGACTCGTTGCCGTCGAGCAGGAGATCCAGGATGACGGCATTCAGCGAGTGCTGTCCGGCCGCCTGGATCGCACCGGCGACCGTTGTGGCCACCACCGGTGAGAAGCCCTGGCGTCCCAGCAGGCCGCCGAGCGCCCGCTGGAGGGAGGCGTCGTCTTCGACGACCAATACAGTCTGTCCTGCCGCAGAGTCCATAGTCCTCAGTCGCGTTTATGCCCGAATTGTACCTGGGACACTCACGTGAGATCTAACCTGACGTCCTGCCGAATGCCCGGGACGTCGAGTTGAGGATGGACTTATGTCAGGCGCCGCCATTCGCGCCGCACGCTCGCGGAATCGGCGCGACGGTTTCGCCCGTTGCGTTCGTCAGTGTTTTCGCCCGGGAACTGTACCGGTTGCTATGCTCACCCGATGAACCTCGCAGCGATTCCTGCATTTGCCAGCCCCGACGTTTTTCACGTCGTCGTCGAGACGCCGCGCGGCTCCACGCTGAAGCTGAAATACGAGCCCCAGTGGGAGGCGATGTCGGTATCGCGACCGCTCGCGCTCGGCGTGACCTACCCGTTCGACTGGGGGTTCGTACCATCGACGAGGGCCGCCGACGGCGATCCAGTCGACGCCATGCTGCTGTGGGATGTCTCCTCCTTTCCCGGCGTGGTCGTCCCATGCCGCGCCATTGCGGTACTGCAGGTGGATCAGAACCGGACCAGCCATCACTCGTCAGAGCGCGTGCGCAACGATCGGATTCTGTCGCTCCCCGTCGAGGCACGCCGGGAACGCGGCATCACCAGCCTCGCGGCGCTGTCGGCGCGAGTTCGAGAGGAACTGGAGCAGTTCGCGATCGCCGCGACGGTCCTCGAAGGCAAGGACGTGCGAATCGTCGGTTGGGGTGATGCGGCTGCTGCGCTCACGTTGATACAGGAGAGTACGATCCGGTAGCGGGTGAGGAGGGGGCGAGAGCTCGTTTCAACGTGTGACGATGAAAAAGAGTCGTGCCATTACGCGTTCGCAGGCGATGTCGTCAGTCAGGACCGAGGAGGCGATGTAGTGCGTTCCCGAGCAAGGCCGCGAAGCCAGGCCGCTGATCTGGCTGCCCGCGATCGCCGCTGCTGCCCGATCCCCGCGAGTCGAGCAGGGCGCACGCCTCTTTGATCAGAGAGAACGCGGGGTGGCGCCGCAGCAATCGCGCCGCCTCGGCCGTTCCCACCCAGCGGCGACGCCGACGTTCCTGGTCCTGCCATTGTTCCGCTGCGGTGTCGACCTCCATGAGGTAGAGGGCTACGGTCAGGAGGACTCCGCCCTTCTCGTACTCGTAGCTGCCGAGCGACTGACCAACAATGCTGCCCCGCAAGCCAGCTTCTTCCCAGGCCTCGCGGAGGGCCGTTTCCTCCGGCAAGCTCCCCCTCTCAATGGTGCCTTTGGGCACTCCCCAACGGCGGGAGGGGCAGCCGTGATCAGACAGACAGAAGCCGAGCCGCCTTCGCGACGAAAAGGAATCGCGGCAGCCTGCTGCGGTCGCCGGGAGCCCATGACGGGTGTCAGTCCGCGCTTCCCACCGCGGCAACGGACGGCCCGCGGTTCGCTGGCATTGTGGTGACGATCGGGAGCGTGAAATAGAACGTGGCGCCAACCCCGGGCCGGCTCTCGACCCAGATTGCGCCGCCATGCGCTTCCACGATTCCCTTTGCGATCGGCAGACCGAGACCGGTGCCCAGATTGGCTGTCCTCGTAGCCTGCCAGAAGCGCTCGAAAATATGCGGCAGGTCCTCGCTTCGAATCCCGGGCCCCGTGTCAGAGACTGAGAACTGCACCTTCCCCTCGCCCGGGATCACCTGCAGGACGACTGTCCCGCCCTCCGGAGTGAACTTCACGGCGTTCCCGATCAAATTGGTGAGTACCTGAACGATGCGGCCGTGGTCAACGCGAATGTTCGGTACGTCGCGTGCGACGTCGCATCGGAACGCAGTCAGCTTCTCTTCGAACAGCGCACGTGAGTTCTCACACACCTCGTGTATCAGCGCGCCAACGTCCTGCTCCGAGGGCTCGATATTCAGCAGGTGACCCCCCTGGAGACGTGCGACGTCCAGCAGGTCCTGGACCAGCCGCGTCATCCGGTCACACACGCGCGCAATCGTTCGCAGCCGGCGCGTTCGCTGCTCCCCGTCCTCCGGGTCGTCCAGCAGGAGCCGCGTCGACGTGGCGATCGCAGAAATGGCATTGCGGAAGTCGTGCGACACGACGGCCAGCACCTGCTCGCGCGACTGAAGCGCCTGGCGCGACGTCGTGTACATGCGTGCGTTGTCGACGGCGAGGGCCGCGCGTTGCGCGATGTCCAGCGCGAACGCGACATCTTCCTCGTTGAAGGCGTCGCGGCGTTCGGCGCGAGCAAACGTAAACACGCCGAACGTGGTCCCGCGAGCTGTCAACGGCACGGTCAGCAGCGAATGCGCATTGAACTCGCGCATCAGGCGGGTATGGCCAGGTCCGCCACTCATGCGCGCTCGATCGGCTTCCGTGATGGAAGACAGCAGCACCGGCTGTCCGGTCTTGAGTGGACGCGCAAGGATGCTGCGGTTGGCGTCGGGCGCGTACCGACGAGCCTCCTCGAGCAGCGGTTCCTTGGCCGGATCCTGATGGGCCAGCGCGACGCGCCGGAGGGAGCCGTCCCCGGTGACCATGTCAATCAGCGAATAGTCTGCGAACGGCGCCGTCGATCCGGGCAGGGCATTCGTCGTGAGCCGCGCCAGGTTCTTGAGCGTCACTTCGTAATCCAGCGAGGCTGCCAGCAACGGCCCCATGTCCGCGAGAAACGCCTCTCGTTCCGCTGCCTGTCGCCGCTCGGAAATATCTCTGGCAATTATCGACGCACCCGTGATCGCGCCACTCGCGTCGAAGATCGGTGACACCGTGAGCGACACGGACACGGACGTGGCATCCTTCCGCCGGCGAACGGTTTCGAAGTGTTTGACCGAATCGCCTCGCACGATGCGCCGGAGAACGTCGTCCTCTTCGGCCTGCCGCGACTCAGGGATGATGATGCGGATGGATTGCCCGATCGCTTCGTCCGCCGTATAACCAAAGAGCTGCTGTGCGGCCGGATTCCACGACCTGACGAGGCCGTTCAGATCCTTGCTGATGATGGCGTCTTCGGAAGACGCGACGATCGCGGCCAGTTGAGCAGCTGCCGTCGTCGAACCCGCCGATCCGGGCCCGGTGGACGGCCTCGGCGTGCCCCGTGCTTTGCCCGCACCCATACGGACCACCTAGCAACCGCCAGGCCGATAGGGTCTGAGCTCGATGGTCTCCAGTAAACCTTTGTGTCCTATAGAGTCGCACCCACGATCGTTGCTTGGAAGCTCAAGCATCGCGGCAGGTGTTCGATCGGGCCTTTGCTCGAATGAAAGTCATCCTCATGTGTGCCAGTTGAGGATGCTGGAACGGATCGATGGACTGCAATCCGGTAGCGTCTGTGTTTCGGCGCTCGGACCACGCCACTTCACGGTATCGGCAGCAGCGACGTATCTCGCGGACGCACGCGCTGGTCGGCTACGTTCAACAGCATAGTGGTCGCCGCATAGTCACCCATCAAAGCAACGATGTTGACGACTCCCTGATGGCCAAACAGTTTCACCGCGCGGGCGAACGTGTCGGAACCCACTTTGTGTTTGCCGATCGAGTCACGGCCCAGCTGAACGATGACCGCTTCCTTTTCTCCCAGCGCCGTCAGGGGTCTGCGGTACTTGACGGTGTCGATGGTCTGCTGTTCCAGCCCCACCTTCTGAGCGGCAGGTTCGTGCGAGGTCCACACGTATTCCGAGTCCATCTCGCGCGCCGTGACCAGGATCGCCAGCTCCACCAGCCGAGGGTCGAGACCGGACTTGCGCCGAAGGTAATCGTTGACGGCAGTCATGGATTCGGCCACCGGGGGGCTATAGAGCCGTATGGCTCCCGGTCCGAAGCCGTCCGCCACGCCTCTCGCGTCGTAGAGCTTCTTCCCGGCTTCGTTCAACTCTTCCCGTTTGATCGCCGGAAAGCGGTTGCCCGTCGCGGCATGGATATCCGCTGGAAGTGTGCGGCTCGATGCTGGTGACGACGGCCGGGCAGACTCCGGGAACCGCCTGTTCGGACGTGCGCCCCAGGGCGTGCCCGGCGGCCACGGTGATCCCAAGCACCAACAGGCCTGTCAGGGTGCGGGCTGATCTCATGTTGTGCCTCCAGACCAGAGACCGCACGCTTTTCGATCAAACGGGTTCACGATCGGGTCGGCGTGCGGCAGTCGAAAGTGACGTGAGGCACCCCGGAGACACGGCCGCCGGACGTCCCCGTGCGCCTGCGAGGCCGCCCGATCAGTCAACAGCAACCGGTTTTTAGTGCAAGGGCTCCACTTTGACAATCGAGGCGCCGTGATTGCTGCCCACCCAGAACGTGACCGGGCTCGTCGAATTGTCCACAAACACTCTCCGGATGTTCGTGGACCGAGGCAGGAGGTATTCGGTGGGTTGACCTGATTTCGGATCGATCCGCAGCACGCGGTCGTTGGTCACCGATCCAGTCCATATGTCACCGTTCTTGTCCACGACGACATCATAGGGCGCGCTCCATGGCGTGGGCGCCAGCCACTCCTGGAAGCGCTCGGTTCGCGTGTCGAACATGCCCACGCGATTGACCCGGTACTCGGCAAACCAGAAGCGGTCGTCGGAGTCCATCCAGGCGCGACGCGGCCTCGAGTTGGGTGTCGGGGTCTGGTAGAAGCTGATGTTCCCGTCTTCGCGTCGACTCCGTCCGATCTGGCCCTGCTCGAAATCCGTGAAGTACGCGTTGTTCTTCGAGTCGGGCACGACATCGTAGATGTTGTGCACCTCGCCCTTCTCGAAGGCGCCCTTGAACGGCTCGAACGGCTCGAACGTGCCCGACGCCAGATCCATTCGGAGAATCATGGTGTAGCCGTGGTTCTCGAGCCAGACCTTCCCGTCGACCGAGGATCGCTCCGGGTGAACCATGTTGACCTGCGTCGCATCGTTGTTCCACTCCGGTGGCAGCGTCCAGGTCCGGAATTTCTCCGTCCTGGTGTCGAACTTCGCGATCCCGCCCTGATTCATCGCGGCAACCCAGATGCCCCCGTCCTGATCGAACTGCAACCCGAGGTTGCCGGTCGGAAAGCCTGGCTTCAACGTCGGGATGGGATATTCGGTGACCTTCGCCGTCGCCGGATCGAGCCGTCCGATATTGTTTTCGCCGAAATTGGATACCACGCCATTCCCTGCGAATCCACGATGACGTCGTGCGGCTCGATGATCGCCCGCGGAAGGTCGTACTCCGTGATGATGACCTGAGTGTCTTTCCCCTTGGGTCGCGGGAATGTCTTCAGCGGATAGCCCACGTCGAGCCGGAGCTCAAATTGATGGTGCTGAGGAATTCGGCCATCCGCTGCCGGGACTGCCGGAGCGCCTCGCCGCGCGGCTGGAGCAGCCATCGGGCCGGCCGCTTCTGCACGTGCAGCGGAAAACTCGAATTCGTATACGTCGCCATCCGCTCCAGCACGTTCACCATCTGAGCCGCGTCGTGCTTGGACTTGACGATGCGTTCGAGCGTGTGGCAGACGACACACGTGAGCAGAGGGGCCTTCTGATCGTCGGTGCCCGGCATGCTCGACAGCCACTCCGCATTCGTGAGCTGGGAGGAGAGGTCTTTCGCCTTGTGCAGGGTGAAATTGGTGGTGACAGTCGTGTTCGACGTCACGTCGGCGACGCCGGGATCATCCATCTCGTATCCCACGGCGCGGATACTGAGCGAATACTGACCCGGCGCCAGCCTGTTCCGAGGAAAGCTGTACTGCCCCCGGGCATCGCTGATGACGCTGACCGTGACGGTGGACCCGGCCTTCTTCGCGCTGACCACCACACCTTCCATGAGGCCTTCGGCGGTGGAGCGGACCTGGCCCGCCAGCGCGACCGGGTTCTCCTGCGCGAGACTCCGGATATTAGAGGCGGCCAGAACAAGCATGACTGCGAAACCAGCCACGCCCGGCAGGAAAATCCTTGTTCGCATGACGAACCGCCTTTGCCGTGAAGTCTTGCCTGGAGGTGTCCTGAGTGGCGAAATCATATGCCCTCCCTCCGATCGGTTCAAGGGCACCGTGGACCGCCGAGCCCTCCGACACATCGCAGGTTTGCGCAGGCACACCGGTTGCAGCGGTCAGCCGATGAGCAGGTGCATATGCCAATGATCTCGCGTTCGCGCTCGAAGTTGGTGCTCCTCCTGGCTGCCGCCCTGGCATTCGGCACCTTCACGTGGCCGCTCGAGGCACAACAGTGGGGGCCAAGCCCCGGCGAGACAACGCCGGCGCAGAAAGCCGGCTGGTGGGTGCGCATCAACCCCGCCGATCAGGCCACGCGGGTGTACTGGCGCTTCGGGGCAGCGCCCAACCAGCTCAGCGCTCCGATGACGTGGGTGCAAGGTACCGAGTCCGGAGGCGCTCGACGCGCCGGCCGACCAGCGGATGCTCGAACGAGTGCACATCGCGGCGCTCGGCCTGCCCCCCGCCGCACCGGTGTCATTCTGTCTGTTCTTCGGGGAGCGCGGCGTCGCGCTTGTCGAGTTCACGCAGGAGACCATCGTCGAGGCCGATCGGAGCCAGTCCGATGAACGCTGTGTCCCTTGAAGCGATGAGGCAGAAGGCCATCGCCGCACACGCGATCGCCAGGGCGGCGATGTCCTTCTTCGCCTGAGTGCATGCCGCCTGGACTCGAACCGTCACACGCCTCGCCGCTGACACCGGCAACGTTCACGATATGATCTCCAGCGTCGGTCGGCTCGTGGCCGCGTAGCCGTGACGGCTGCAGGCACCGCGCGCCGAGGCAGAGGAGACGAATGCAGCGTTTAGGCGAATTGGTCGGCCGTCCTGTCGTCGCGCAGGATGCGGGCGCAAAGATCGGCGAAGTTGCAGACCTCCTGGTCGATGGCGATCGTGTCGTGGCTATCGTCCTGGCGGGAGGCATTCTCGCGTCGGAGCACGTCCTGCCGTTCAGCGAGGTCCGGCTGCTCGGCGAGGACACCGTCATCGCCTCATCCGCGACCGCGCTCGTCAATGCCAAGCAATGGGGACGCACGTGGCGTTACCGCGCAACGCCTGAGCAACACGAGGAAGAAGCCGATCATGACCACCGGCGGTCAGGCACTCGGCGTCGTCGGCGATATTTACGTGCAGGGCAGCGGAAAGATCGCCGGCTATGACGTCGAGACCCGCGGATTCGGCGGCCTGATCAAACGGCACGCCATGCTGTCGGCGGACGGTGTCACCGTCGGACCACATGCTCTTGTCGTCTCCAAAGAGGCTGAGTCGGTGTTCTCGTCCCCGCGTGAAGAGTGAACGCCGGCGACGTCAAGGTTCACAATCGCCGGGTCGCGTCAGTTGCTTGAGACAGCAACAAGCTGTGCGGCATGCCATGCTGGAAGAGACGGGGAAGCTCCGGCCAGGCAGCGGGGCAGTCGCGTGTGACAGATGAAGGCGAAGGAAGGGGCGTGCGCAACGAGACCGACGTGGCGCGGTCATGGGCCGTAAAAAAGGGCGCTGACCACCCGCACAGCGCGGAACTGCGACGAGTGGTCAGGCGGCAAGCTTGGGACCTGCGCAACACCTCTTTCAGGGAGAGGCCGCCCCGAGCCGGATCGCGAAGGGTCTCAGTGCGTCATGTGCACATCACACTGAAGGGCCGCACGGCAATGTCTCGATCGTGATACTCCGGATCTGGCCGTTTCGACATTGCGCCCCATGCTCCCTGTCTCTACATGGTGGCAAACGCTGTTCCATCGAAACGTCACGCCGGCAGCATGATTGTGAGGCGCCGGTCCGTACGGTTTTCCGAACTGTGGAACACCAGTGCTGATGTGCGGTAAACGACTGAATGCGCCCTTGTCGAATGCGGCGGTCCGGGGCCGCGCCAGGGACAGGGCGGTCGCGTGATGCAGGACTGGCTCGAGACCTTTTCCAAGCTGGTGGCGCTTCTCCAGCTTCCCGACGCCCTGGCTGCTCTTGCCGCGCTCCTGCTCTATTTCTCACGGGGCAAGCTCGAATCGTGGTGGACATCCGCTCTCGACGCGTTTGGCGCCGCGGTCGGCGGCCGCTGGAGCGATCGCCGATTCGCCGGCCGCTACCGGGAGCACATCCGCGCCGACCAGCGTCCACCTGAAGATTGTTGGCCTGCGAACGGAAGAAGAACGATGTCCAACTCTTCCCGAAGCGTACAGTTCCAATTCGTCTGCTCCCGCAAGGTGCGAGCCTCGAGCGCTACACCTCAGCCGAAGCAGCCGTTCAGGGTCATCGCTACTGCCTGATTCTTGGAGATCCGGGCGCAGGGAAGTCCACCATCCTTGATGCTCTGGTTCACGTGTACACCGATGCGGCCAGGCCAGGACGGCGCTTCGATCGACTGCTCGACGCGTTCGGGTTGAACCGAGCGGCTGAATCACCCTACCCGGTGTACGTGCCCCTCCGTCGCTGCCTCCGGACAAATGCGACGCTGCTCGATGACATTCGCGATCCCGCAACCAGGATCCTGACGATGGCTGTTCGGCGGGAGATGCCCCGCAACTTTGTCGAACGCTCGCTGGAGCGGGGGCGCAGCATCCTGCTGCTCGATGGACTCGACGAGGTCTCTTCGGAGAAGGACTACGAGTCGATCTGCGCGAAGATCAACGATGCCAAGCAGATGTGGCCTGGCTGCCGCATCGTGGTCACGTGCCGCAAGGCCGGATGGCGGGGATCTCTCCATCCTGATTTCCGCATGTTTGTCGCGCTCCCCTTCGAGTCACAGCAGCAGCACGAGTTCGTTCACCGCTGGTACGCGGCCATCCTTCGCTACAAGGTGTACGCCACCGCCCGCACGGCCGCCGAGGTAGCGGCACATGCCTCCCGTGAAGCGAACAGGCTCATTGCCCTCCTTCGCGCCAGAGGAACGCCTCCGCGAGGTAGCCAGCAACCCGCTCGTCTTGAGCCTGATCTGCCTTGTTCATCATCGGAAGAAGGATCTCCCTCGTGGCAGGGCGGCGCTGTATGAGGAATGCATCGAGATCCTGCTCGATCTGTGGGATCGGATCGACAAGGACCTGGATCAGCGGTTCCCGTCGATCGAGCAGAAGAGATCGTTCCTGCGCCGGGTCGCGCACCACATGCACAGCAACGGCATCCGCGAAATCAAGCGGGGCGCGCTGGAGAAGCTGGCCCTTCGCTTCCTCCCTGCCGCACAAGATATCGACGGCGCCGCCGAAGTCGTTCGACAGGTCGAAGTGCGAAGTGGGCTCATGGTGGAGCGTTCGATCGATACCCTGACATTCTCCCATCTCACATTTCAGGAGTTCCTGGTCGTCGACTACTTCATGAACGAGCCGGAAGCGAGGTTCGATGTCGACGACGTGAGCGATTGGCCGGCGTGGCGGGAGCCACTCCTGCTCATGTGTGGCATGGATCGCCATCCGCGCCGGCTCGTTCAACAGCTGTTCGAGGTGCAACCGGCCCTCGCCATCGAGGCAATCGCTGAACTGGATCCCGCGTTCATCGATGCGGACATCCATCGTCTGGTGGGGGGGATGCTCGAACGGGTCCGCAAGGGCGAGTTCGGCGCCAGCCTCATGCTGCCTGTTCTCGATGGGTCTGTTGTCACTCGAAGGCAATCCGTTCGGCGAACAACTTGTTCCCGAGTTCATGGCTGCCGTCACAGGGGGGTCGTCTGCGCACGAGGTGAGCGAGCTCGTGGAGGTGCTCAGCAAGACGCAGACGCAAGCGGCGGCGCGGACGCTGCTCACGCTCCTCGAGCAGCCGAAGCTGAAGGCCGTGCGAGTTCCGTTGCTGGTGGGTCTCGATCGAATTGGCGATCCCGCCGTGTACGAGGTCCTGGACTGGGAGCAACGGGGTGCCATCGATGACGATCTGCTCTTCGAGGTCCTCACCGAGGTGAGTTCGCCGGCGGCGACACGGGCCCTGTGGACACGTTACGCCACCAGCCCGCCGCTCGGGAGGGAACTCCGCTGGGCTCTGTCCTGGGCGCGACGCCTCCGTGAGCCGGAGAACGCGAGCCTGCTGCGGGCAATCAGCGTGGGTGCTGCGAAGACAGACGAGGATGTCTGGCCATATCAATCGAATACCCGTACCGCGCTCGCGGCGACCGTTCAAAAAGCGGTGGCGATTCTGGCTGGTCAATATCCCACGGTGCATGCGGTGCTCGCCGACGTACAACAGCTGTCGCAGGCGTCATTGCTCGTCCTCACGCCGCTGCTCGCGCGTGCCGGGTCGACCGGAGGGGATGAGCAGCAGAAGAAGGCCGCACTCGCTTCCCTGGCGAGAACGATCGCGCCGCCGGATAGTCCCCCCGAATCCGCCGACGGAGAGGCGGCAGGAATCGTCATTCGACGCTTGTCGTTGGATCATCTTGGCTGGCTGCCCACTCTCGAGCACGTTTGCCTCAAGGGGATTCCTTCCATCTTCGCTCGACACTCGTGGCTCTCGCTCGGCGGGTTCCTCGCCCGCGGCGAACGCTCCGCGCGAACCCGTAGCCGACAACTCGCCGGCCGCGCCGGAGTCGTCCTCGAACTCGGCGCCGTCCTGGTCATGAGCCTTGGGTTGAACGCCGTTCAGTCTTTCGAGGGAACCTACGCCACGGCGATCGGCTGGACCTGGTTCCTCGTGAAGGCCGCGTGGTGTGTGACAACGGCCTTTATCGCACTTGTCGACAGCACCGCCTTCATCGTCTGGCTTGCGGTGAGCGTGGTCGCGTACATCGTTCCGGCGCTCTGGTTGTTCGTACCGATCTGGGTGTTCGGTCGTGAGGTCGTCGAACACAGTGTGACGTTTCGGAGAATTCCCGGGCGCTGGCTCCTGTACAGCTGCATCGTGGCCGGGACGGCGGGCGTTCTGGGAAGCTACGCGCTCGGCGGCACTGCGTTTCCACCTTCCGTGATCCCCTTCGCGGTATGCGCGTCCGGTGCGGCACTCGGAATCGGGCTGCAGTGCGCTTCGCGCATTTTCGAAAGCAATCCCCTGGCTGACTGGCTCAAACGTCACCCTCGTGGAACAGAGGTGCTGCAGGAATTCAGGCTGTCGGACGCACGAGGGCCTGCCGACCTGGCGACGGCCCTCGTCGACACACCGTCCTCGGGCGCTGCGCGGGCGGGGAGTCCTCAGTAGGAGCGAAGCGGCTACGGCTTCTGAGCCTTTTCGGAAGGCTCGGGCACCCTTTCGTAGATATCCAGGATACGTGGCCTCGTCCCGTCCGTCGGAACGCCTGCAGCCACCATGAGGCGTTGTATCGCATCAATGGTCGGGCGGGAAGGCTGGGGTCGTCCCGCCTTGAAGCCCTCGGCAATGAACAGCGGCGTCCTGCCCTCGGTGTCGGGCCGTTTCCAGATGTTGACGTCAGCACCACGGTCCGCCAGCAACTGCACAATCGTCGGGAAGTTCCCGTACGCGGCGCCGTGCATCGCGGTGTCGCCATTCGTGTCTACCGCGTTGACGTCAGCGCCAAGGTCGAGGAGCAACGTCACGGCTTCCAGCGCTTCGGACTCGGTGCCCGCCTCTTCCAGGGGGTTCGCCGTGCCGAGACCGGCCGCGGCCATCAGGGACGTCGTGTTGCTTGCATTCGGCAGGAGCGGGTCGGCGCCCAGCTTGAGGAGCTCACGCATCAAGGGGATGTCCGCCCGGTCGGCCGCCATGAGGAACGGCGTCGCTCCTTCGGTCCCGAGCATCGTCGACGATTCCGGCGGCCGCGGCGCGCCCTTGTTGAGACGCGCATTCACGTTCGCTCCCCGCTCCACAAGCGCGCGAACGAACTGAAGGGTCGTCAGCCGTCCCGAGCCTACCGGCGGCGGATCGCCGCCGTCACTGGCATCCGGCTTCCGCACCCAGGTGATGGCATGCAGCGGAGTGAATCCTGTCCGCTGGTCGTTGGGATCGGCCCCGGCGTCCACCAGCGCGACGGCCAGCTCGAAATGACCGTTCTCCACCGCCATCATCAACGGACTGGTGCCCTTGCCGACCGGGTCGTACCTCCCTGCGACGGGGCCGCCTTTGGCGCCCAATACCTCGTTCACATTCACGCCGGCCTCGAGCAGCACACGCGCCACCTCGATGTGACCCTCGCGCACCGCGAAGAACAACGGCGTGAACCCCGACGTGAGCGTTGCGTTGATCGCGGCCCCGGCCTCCATGAGGGCGCGCACGACCGCCGCGTGCCCCTCGGCCGCGGCCCACATGAGGGCCGTCTGGTCGCGCTGCTCCTTCGCGTTGGGGTTGGCACCGCGGGCAAGCAGCGCTTTCACGGATTCGAGATTTCCCGCGCGCGCCGCCGTCATGAGGACGGTCTCGCCGCCGGGGAGGGACGCGTTCGCGCTGGCGCCAGCGTCGAGCAGGAGCTTCACCAGGTTCGCATTGCCGTTCGTGCAGGCGAGGAACAGCGGAGCCACACCGTAACGATTCGTGGCGTTCGCGTTGGCGCGCGAGCGCAGCAGTAGTCCTGCCGTCTCCGCGTCGTCGTTGTAGACGGCCCAGTGCAGGGCGGTCATCCCATCGACCTGCGCCGCGTTGACGTCGGCGCCTCCAGCGAGGAGCGTACGGATGAGCGCCCGGTTGCGCTGTTCGGCCGCGTCCGCGAGCGTCGGCTTCTGGGCCGACACGGATGTGCCGGCCAGACCGACCATCAGGACAAACAGTCCAGCGATTCGTGCCCAATTCATATCGCGTCTCCCGCAGCTTCCGGCCGGCTGAAGCCGAACAACGTAGGGCGGATCCATCTGGATCCGCCGGCGCGTCCACAAGGACGCGCCCTACAGCACAAGAGGTTTCCGGTCTACAGGGACACCGGCTCGAAGAGGTCATCGATCTTGCCCTGGCTGTCGCCGAACTTATCCAGACGGACTCCCACGCCGTCCAGCAGCGTGAGGTGGAGGTTGGCCAGCGGCGTGCCGTCCTTGTACTGGATGTGCCGGCCGCCCTTCATGCCGGACGCCCCACCACCCGCAACCAGAATCGGAAGGTTCTCATGGTCGTGGATGCTGGAGTTGCCCATTCCGCTTCCGTACAGGTAGACGGTGTGATCGAGCAGGGAACCGTCTCCGTCCGGAGTGGCCTTCAGCTTCTCGAGAAACTTCGCGAACAGGGACACGTGGAATGTGTTGATCTTGGCAATCTTCGCGAGCTTTTCCGGATCGTTGCCGTGATGACTCGTGGGATGGTGCGGGTCGGCGACGCCGATTTCCGGATACGTGCGGTTATTGAGCTCGCGCGCGAGCTGGAAGGTCACCACTCGCGTGATGTCAGCCTGAAACGCCAGGACCTGCAGGTCGAACATGAGCGCCGCGTGGTCGGCAAACGCCGCCGGGACACCCACCGGACGATCCAGATCGGGCATCGGATTGCTCGCCGCCCCTGCTTCGGCGCGCTGGATCTGGCGCTCGACCTCGCGAACGGTGTCGAGGTACTGATCGACGCGAACGCGGTCGGTCAGCCCGACTCTCCGTTTGAGCCGCGCGATGTCGTCGCTGAACGAATCGAGCAGGCTGCCGCGGCTGCGCAGCGCCGCGCGCCGGCCGTCGGCGCTGTCGCCCTCGCCGAAGAGGCGCTCGAACACGATGCGCGGGTGCGCCTCGGACGGCAGCGGCGTCGTCGGTGAAGACCAGGAGAGGCAGTTCTGGTAGACGCAGGCGTAGCCGTTGTTGCACACGCCGGCGAGCGGGTTGAGGTCCATCGCCAGCTCGAGCGACGGCAACTGCCTGTCGCGACCCATTTGCTTCGCCGCCACCTGGTCGACGGTTGTGCCCAGATGGTAGTCGGAGCTCTCCGTGTGCTTCGCGAAGGCCGCGCTCAGGAACCCCGCGTTCGATGTGTCGTGCGTGCCCGGGTAGGATTGTTCCAGCCTGAGGTTGCTGAAGACCGTCAGCTGATCCTTGACCGGCTGCCAGCGGGGCAAGAATGGGCGACAGCTCGCCGAGCGCGCCCTCACCGGGCGGCGTCCACCGGGCGCGGTCGCACCCCATCGGGATGTACACGAAACCGAGCCTGGACACTGGTTTGGCCGGAGTCCTGGCGAGGGCGGTCGCCGCGGGAATCATCGCGTCGAGCAGCGGCAGCGCCAGCATCGCCTGCGCGCCCTTCAGGAAGGTGCGCCGGGGTAGCGCTTTCTTCGTAACGATCATGACGATCTCCTCATCTGAAACGGCGCACTCTTGACGATTCCCAAAATGAGCGACGAGAAGCGGTAGCCACCCGGCTGCGCCTCGCGAAGAATCTTCCGCACGGCGGGCGCATCGTAGTACTCGACGCCCCGGCCCAGGGCAAACGTCAACAGCTTTTCTGTCATCGTTGCCGCGAACAGCTCCGGACGGCGGAGCAACCCCTCTTCGAGACCAGCGATCCCCTTGACCTCGCCCGTGCCGGGCAGGGCACCCGCCACGTCAATGGCTCCGCTGTCGCCTTCCTGTTCCCGCCAGCGACCGACCGCGTCGAAGTTCTCCAGCGCGAATCCCACGGGATCGATCGTCCGATGACAGCTCGCGCACACCGGGTTGCTGCGATGGGCGGCCATCCTCTCCCGTACCGGCAGGTTGGCGGGCACGTTGCCGTCGAGCGCCGGCACATTCGGAATCGGGGGCGGCGGCGGCGCGCCGACGATGTTGCTCAGGACCCACACGCCACGAAGCACGGGCGACGTCCGGTTCGCATACGACGTGACTGACAGGATGCTGCCGTGCCGCAGCAATCCACCGCGCCTGCTGTCGCGTGCGAGCGCGACGCGCCGGAAACGGCTGCCATAGACGTTGGGAACCCCGTAGTGCTTCGCGAGCCGCTCGTTGAGGAAGGTATAGTCCGCCCGCAGCAGGTCGAGCACGCTGCGATCTTCCCGCAGCACGCTGTCCACGAAGAGCTCGGTCTCGAGGCGGAACGCCTGACGGAGGTTGTCGTCGAAGTCCGGGTACAGGCGCACGTTCGGGTCGACCGACGTCAGGTTGCGCACCCGCAGCCACTGCCCCGCGAAGTTGCTCGCGAGATTGTACGAGCGGGGATCGGCGAGCATTCTGCGGACGTGTCGCTCGAGCACGTCCGGCCGGCGGAGCTCACCGCGAATGGCCGAATCGAGCAGCGCGTCATCGGGAAGGCTGCTCCAGAGAAAGAATGACAATCGGGACGCCAGCTCGAGATCGCTGATGCGGTAGGCGGCGCCGGCGGACGCTGTCGCGGGATCCGCCTCCACGCGGAACAGGAACTCGGGATTGATGAGCACGGCGCTCAACGCGTTGCCTATCCCCGCGTCGAAGTCCCGTTCGGACCTTCCCTCGCGATAGAACGCCATCGGCCGTTCCACATCGGCATCGGCAATCGCCCGACGGTACGCGCGCCGCATCAACGTGGAGAGAATCTTCTTCGCGCACGCCTCTTCCTGACGCGGGTCCGTCGGCTGGCAGACGAATATGCGGCGGCGGCTCGGCGTATCGTCGGCACCCTGCGGCGCGTATGGTCCGGTGATGGAGACCTGGGAAATCGCCGGAGTGATACGGGGATGGCGTCTCTCGTTGAAGTGTGACTGGAGGGGCTGGCGCGCCGTCTCGAGCAGTGACGAGGAATTCCTGAGAAACGTGACGCCGACGTGATGCGGCCCGGCCCTGACGGGCACACGAATCTTCAGGCTCTTGTCGACAAGCAGGTCGTCGCCGTTCTCGGGTCTCTGGATAGTAAACTCGCCGATCGGCATCCGGTCGAGCAGCAGCTTGATCTCGTGCGGCTGCGTGTCCTTCAACCCCTCGATATCCCCGGAGTAACTGCGCGCGAGGTAGATCTGGATGTCGTACTCGCCATCCTGCGCAAACGTATAAGGAACCGTCACCCCGCCACGCGTGCCGATGGGAAGTCCGGGTACGTGATCCTCCTGCGTGACATCGGGCGGGACGCGAATGATGTCGCTCTGGAGAGAGGTCTGCGTGCTGCCGATCGCCAGCGCGCTGATTTTCTGCGCCGCCGAAATGTATCGGTCCAGAAGAGCCGGGGGCAGGTCGCCAACGGTCACGTTGTCGAAGCCGTAACCGCTTTCATCGGGGGGCAGGAGCGATGCGGCGTCGACGTCGACTGACAGCAGGTCGCGGATGGCGTTCTGGTACTCGGTGCGATTGAGACGCCGTAAGGTCTCGGTGCGGCCCGGATTCGGCTTCGCGGCGGCAACCTTGTCGAGCGATGTTTCCAGCCACGACAGCAGCGCTCGACGGTCTTCCATCGAGGGCTGCGGCATGTTGGGAGGCGGCATGATGCCTGTACGCAGCTTCCGTACGACCTTCTCCCAGATCTCGGCGGCTTCGCCCGGGTTGGCGACGTCGGCTTCGTCCAGCGTCAATCCAGCTGTGGCGAGTCGCTGGTTGTGGCACGTGACGCAGTAGCGATCAATCACCTGACGGTGGCTCGACCCGGCCGGGACGGCGCGAGCCGGGGACGATGATTGCGCGACTGTCGACCTGCGGAGCAGCTTGTTGTGCAGACGTCCGTGCCTGAAAGCCCAGGGACACGATCAACGCCAACCCAGCCGACCCGATAGTCAGCACGGTCGTGCTCAGAAAGGCCTTGGGCGTCGTGTATCTCATCCCAGGCATAAGTCCTCGGCACCCGGCTGGCTCCGGAAGCCACACTTTCAGCTGCAGCACATTCCGGGCTAGCAGGTGCCGAACAGAAAGTAGGACTGCGGGCGGAAGCTGTCAAGGACAACTGAGACACCATGACAAAGAATCTGGTGTCGCGCCGGGACCGGGAATCGCAGTGAAACCTGAGGATTCCTGATGAGGAAGCCGTTGTTGCCCAAACCTGCGGGGTCCCCTCCTCATCACGCCTTGAACGTTTTCCCTTCCGGAGTGAGGTTTTTCACGACCTTCCCCCCCTTCGCCGGCCGGGTTTCCAAACCTTTCGCCCGGCCGGACCGCGCCGTCGTGCCACCGGGCGTTCACGTCAGGCTCTCTGCACGTTTACGAGACGCGTCAATCGCCGCCAGTCACGAGCGCGGTGGACGACAAGATCTTTCTTGCAACCAACGACGCCTTCCAGATTGCGCTCGAGGCAAAGTCCGGAAGGGTCCTGTGGGAGTCCCAGCGCGCGGACTACAAAGATCAAGTGGCCCAGACGACCGGGCCGATCGTCGTCAAAGGGCAAGCTGCTCAACGGCTCCCGCTGCAATCCGCTCGAGCCCTCTTCCCGGCGGGTGTTTCATCACCGCGCACGAGGCGGAGTATCGGCGAGTACCTCTGGCGCGTCATACGTCATCGGCGAGGCCGGGCGAGCCCGGAGGTGACACCTGGGGAGGGCTGCCGATAGCGGCGCGGCGCCACGCCTCAGCGTGGATGCCCGGCAGCTACGATCCGGAGCTGAATCTCGTCTTCTGGGGAACCGGCGTCACCGCTCCCGTGCCAGAAAAGCTCCGTGGCGCGGGGAAAGCCGACCTGCTCTATACGAACTCGACCCTCGCGATCGACCCGGATACCGGCAAGATGGTCTGGTACTTCCAGCACTTGCCGCGCGACAACTGGGACCTCGATCATCGTCTTCGAAAGAATGATCGTTGAAACGACAGTTGCCCCGAGTCCTGACGACGTGCCGTGGATCAATCCCGAGCATTCGACCGGGCGAGACCCGAAAGGTCATCACCGGAATCCCCGGCAAGACCGGGAGTCATCTGGACGCTCGATGCCAGGACGGGAGAGTTCCTGTGGGCGAGACCGACGATTTACCAGAACATCATGACCGGGCTCGACGTGCAGACGGGCCGTCCGATCATCAACGAGGATTCAACGCCGCAGTCGGTGACGACGCCATCCTTCGCCTGCCCGCACGCCCTCGGCGGCAAGAACCAGCCGTCCGGCGCCTTCAGCCCCGAACACTGGCGCCATGCTACATGCCGATGAACAACACCTGCATGGATATATCGATGTCGGTCGAGAAAGCCACGCCTCCGACCGGATACGGTATCAACAACCAAAGTTCGCCACGTCCCCGGTGCGGATCCGGCCACGGCCCCTGTCGGGCGGCTCCAGGCTGTGTCCGTATCAACCGGAAAGACGTTGTGGACCTACCAGCAACGTGCGCCGATTTACGGATCCGTGCTTGCGACGCGGGGAAATCTCATCTTTTCCGGCGACGTCGTTCGGCGTTTCAGAGCGTTCAATGCCGAGACCGGCACCATCGTGTGGGAGACGATCCTGAACGGAGCCGTTTCCGGGCGCCCGATGACCTACAGTGTGGGAGGCCGCCAATATCTTGCCATCGCAGCGGGCGGGGTGACCCAGGGAACCGGGATCCTCGAGGGTCTGACCCCTGAGCTGAACACGCCGCGCACCGGTAATACGCTTTTCGTGTTTGCCCTGCCTGAAACAGCGCGGTAGCCGATCTCGTTCTCAGGCGCGGTCACGCGAGCAGCAGACGCTGCCACTCGTGACGACTCTGGTCCACCAACTCACCGTGCGAGCCGTGTCAGGCTCGGCCGTGCGGTGTGTGTCGCACCTCCTCCATCACAAGAGCTGCGGGAGACGGCGTTCGCGTCCGGCTGTCGGCACGTTTACGAAGCTCGTGTCTTCAGGCGCGCGCCGTATGCGCGTCGCGATGGCCCCTCCGGCGTGGAGACAACGCATGAGAGGTAGTAAGGAGAACGTTGATGAAAGAACAGCGAGCAGGTACGGAGAGGACGCAGTAAGCGGTCGTTTGCGTGGGCCTTCGGGCTGGTCACGGCCCTGGGTGCAGGCGGCGCCGGCCTGGGCTCAGACACCGCTGCCCAGGTTTGGGATGATGAGTCTGGCCCAGCGCCAGGTTGCCTCCGTGAGCCTGGTGCTCGTCGAGCCGACGGATGCGGGTCATCCAGGCTGCCGGGTCACGATGTCCTTCGCCGATGCGAATGGGCAGGTCTTCAAGAACCGGGCTGGGAGGCCAATCAAGCGAACCGTCACGCTGCAGCCGCAGATCGCGGCCACGCTCGAGTTGCCCGCGAAAGAGATCCTGGCCAGCACTCGGACGCACATGTCGATCCGGGCCGTGCTGGCCCCTGCGGCAGATGCCAGAGCGGCGTAGCGAGTGCGGATGCATGATCGCGACTGCCCAGATCAGGAACGAGGACGGCGTAACGGTGCTGTCGGACTCCGGCAAGGATCCGATCTATCGTGGCAACCCGCCGCCCCGCCGCCGGGAGCGTGCATGGCCTCCCTTTTCTGAAACCGGGCTCCGCGAAACCGCAGGCGAGGTCCGTCAGCGTTCGCGCGAAGGGTTGGTGCGCGCTGCTCCCCGCGGACCGCCGTTCGCGCGTCGCGTCCAGTCGGTCCCGAGCGCGGCCGGCTGCAGGATGCCCGTCCCCGAGGGCTTGCCGCAGCCTGCCGTACCCGGTAACCAGCAGGAACCGGGCCTCCTCGGTGCGGCCGCCCAAACGCCACAGGCAGGCGCCGAGCGCGCTCTCGGCCTCTCCGCGGCGCCAATGGCGCTCCGGCAGCAACCTCTCCGCCTGGCCGCAATGCCTCCCGCAGAAGCGGCTCCGCCTCGGCCGCCCGGCCCCGATCCGACAAGGCTTCACCGAGGTCGGTGAGGATCTCGACGGTCGCGACGTTGGGCGTCCGTTGTACCTGCCGTTGCACATCGAGAGCCTCGCGAAAGAGCCTCTCGGCTTCTGCGTGATCTCCCAACGCCGCTCTCGCTCTGGCGGACGCGGCGAGGGCGCTGCGCCACCGCCGGGTGCCGCATGCCGTACCGCGCCTGGTTCATGGCCACACCTCTCGTCGCAGCAGCGGAAGCGCGTCGCGGGGTCGTCCCTGCTCGACGAGCGCCGAACCGTGGCGTTCGAGCGTCCTCGCCAGCAGCGGGTGATCGCTGCCGGCGGCCCGGCGGAGCAACACGGTGGCCTCGTCGAAGAGCGGCAGGGCCTCTTCGAATCGCGCTTGCTGCGCAAGATTGCTGGCGAGATTGGTGAGCACGACTCCGACGTCACGGTGCTCGTCGCCCTTGAGCTTGCGGTCCATGGCGAGGACCTGCCGATATCGCATCTCGGCGCCTGCCAGATCGCCTTTGGCATGCAGCGTCGCTGCGAGGTGATGAAGGCTCTCCGACACCGAGGGATGCTCTTCGCCGTAGAGTTGGCGCCGGATGCTGAGAGCCTCTTCGTACGTGGCCTCAGCGCCGGGAATGTCGCCGTCCTGCAGGAGGGCCACACCGAGGCTGAGCAGGGACGTGGCGACGGAGCCGTGACGATCGCCCGAGCGCCTTGCGCTGGATGCGGACGACCTCGCGCTGCTGCGCCGCGGCATCCGCATAGTCGCCCTTCATGTACAGAACATTGGCGAGGTTCGAGATCGAGAGCGCAGTGCGTGGATCTTCCGTCCCCAGGCTCCGCTGACGGATGGCCAGCGCCTCACGATGCAGCGCCTCCGCTTCGGCCAGGCGCGCCCGGTCGCGCAGCAGAACGCCGAGGAGCTCGAGGCTCGTCGGCCAGCTCGGGGCTGTCGGGCGGCAGCAGCCGCCGTCTCTGGGCAAGCGATTGACGTGCGACGTCCTCGGCAGCCGGGTAGTTGCCAGAGCCGTGCAGCATCCAGCCGAGTGTGTGCAGGGCTTCGGCGACCTGAGGATGATCCGCGCCGTACGCCCGCCGTGTGTGTTCAACCGAACGCTCGCCGAGCGTCCGCACCCGGTCATAGAGGCCGATGGAATATGAGATGTGCGCCACGGTCTCGAACAGCTCGGCCTGAAGCGCGTCGTGGCCGGCCAGTTCGTTTTCGATCCGGTCCGTGCCGCGGTCCAGCAGCTCGCGCGCGGTGATCGTCTCGCCCTTGGACTCCACGGGGTCGGAGGCCTTGAACAGGCCGACGAGGAACTCCTTGACGGTCTCCGCGCGCTCCGCCTCCAGGCGCGCCCGATCGCGTTCCTCCGACGCCACCGCCGCCTGCCACGTCGTGCCTACCAGACCCAGCAGAAGGAATAGAGTCGCCACCGAGGCCGCGGCAACGCTGACCCTGTGACGGCGGACAAACTTGGCTGATACGTAGGCCATCGTCTCCCGGCGGGCCTGCACGGGGTGGCCGGCGCGGTGCCGGCGGACGTCCTCCGCCAGGGCCTCGGCGGAAGCGTAGCGACGCGAAGGCTCCTTGGCGAGGGCCTTGAGGACGATGGTGTCGAGATTGCCGCGGAGCCGCTTGGCGAGTCGCGGCTGTGACGCGACGGCAAGTGACGGCGGCCGGGGCTCGACTTCACAGACCGCGCGCGCGACATCCACGCGGCTTCGCCTCTCGGCATCATAAGGACGACGGCCAGTCAGCAGTTCATAGAGGACCACGCCGAGGGCGTAAACGTCGGCCGCGGTCGTGACCGGCTCACCCCGCACCTGCTCTGGCGCTGCGTAGTCGAGGGTGAGGACACGCATGCCGGCCTGAGTGAGGGCGGTGGCATCGTCTTCCTCCCCGAGCAGCTTGGCGATGCCGAAGTCCAGCAGCTTGAGCTCGCCCTCGCTGGTGACCAGCATGTTGGAGGGCTTGAGGTCACGATGGACGACGAGCTTGCCGTGTGCGTGCTGGACGGCGCGGCAACCATCCTCGAAGAGGCGCAGGCGCTGCTCGACGGAGAGCGCGCGTTCCTCGCAGTACGCGGTCAGCGGCTCGCCGTCGATGTACTCCATGGCGAAGTATGGTTGCCCGTCGTCGGTCACCCCGCCGTCGAACAGGCGCGCCACGTTGACGTGCTCGAGACCGGCGAGGATCTGCCGCTCGCGAAGGAAGCGCTGCAGGATGGCGTCGCTATCCATGCCGCGTTTGATGAGTTTGATGACGGCGCGCTGCTCGAACCCGCCCTCGGCCCGCTCGGCCAGATAGACGACACCCATGCCGCCGCGACCCAGCTCGCGGAGGAGCCGGTAGGGTCCAATTCGGCGCCGGGATGGCTCGACATCGGCGGCTGCCTCGAGGAGCGCTGCCCCGCGCTCGAGGTCGAGCGCCTCCATGAAGCCGCCGGCCTGCTCATACGCGGAGAGGAGCGATTCGAGCTCCGCGCGCAGATCCGTGGCGGCGCCGCAGGCCGCGTCGAGAAACGCGCCCCGCTCGCCGGGCGTGAGCTCGATCGCCTCTCCGAAGATGCCGGTCACGCGCTGAGGGTCCGCACGCGGCCGGGGCGGCGGCGTGCGCATCAGATCACCGTCTTTCCCTGCAGCTCGCGATAGAGCCAGGCGCGTGCCAGCGACCAGTCCCGCTTGACGGTGCGCGGCGCCAGCTCCAGGGCCTCTGCCGTCTCTTCGACGGAAAGACCACCAAAGAAGCGGCACTCCACGACGCGCGCCTGGCGCGGGAAGAGGGCAGTCAGCCGCTCCAGCGCGTCGTCGAGGTCGCGCAGCTCGATGGCGAAGTCGTCCGCCGCCACCTGGAAGTCGTCAAGGTTGAGAGGTGCCTCGCCTTCGCCCCGTTTGAGCCGGCCGCGCCGGCGCGCGGCGTCCACGAGTACCTGGCGCATGGCGCGCGCGGCCGCGGCGAAGAAGTAGGCCCGGCTCTTCACCGGCGCGCGCGCCGGGTCCACCAGTTTGAGGTAGGCCTCGTGCACGAGGCCGGTCGTGTTCAGGGTTCGCTGCCGGTGCTCGCGTGCCAGGTGACGGTGCGCCATCTGCCGCAGCTCGTCGTACACCAGCGGCAGCAGCTCCTCGAACACGTCGCGGCCTTCCAGCTGCGCCGCGCTCAGTACGTCGGTGACGACGTCTCTCGGGCCAGGCAGTTCCACAGGTCGCTCCTCGGGCGGGCGGTGCAGCCACGGTACCCGACGTCACGACTGCCTCGCACGCGTGCAGCGGGTGCTCGTCATCGCGGACCCGCGCGCGCGGCGCCGCCTTCCCCCTCTCGAGCACGGCGCGCTTGCCGCCGCCACCCGGAAATAGGACGCCGCTCGCAGATTTTTCGCCTGCTCCGCTCCGCATGGCCCCGAAGCGCGGGTCATGGCGCAGGTATGGATGAACGGCGAGGACCGCAATGGCCGCTCATCGTCGATGGAGCAGCTGAGCCGGCGCGGGTGATTGGGGAGGGTTGTCTTGACCACCTCTCGAAATAACTCCCATTGAACAGAAACGAGAAGAAGGCATGGAACGAACACCACTCCAGCAGAAGTTGAAGAGAGCGAGCACGCATCAGCGACACGATTCAACGCGCACGCCGACAGGAGCAACGACGAGGAGCCGTCAGCTGTCGGTCGTCGGGTTGGCTCTGCTGTTTGTCGTGTCGCTCGCAGCCGAGTCCGCGGCGCAACCGTGGGTCGCCCGGCACGGGATGACGGCGGCGCAGTGACCAGTCGGAATTCAATACGTGGACGTCGCAGGGATTCCGCCTCACTGACGTGAGCGGTTACAACGTGGCAGGGGTTGCGCGGTTCGCCGCAATCTGGGTGAAGAAGGCCGGACCCGCATGGGTCGCCCGGCATGGCCTGACCTCGGCGCAGTACCAGACCGAGTTCAACAAGTGGGTCGGCCTGGGATATCGCCTCGTCGTTGTCGACGGCTACGACGTCGGCGGCCAGGCGCGGTATGCGGCCCTCTGGGAGCTCAAGTCAGGTCCCCCCTGGGTGGCCCGGCACGGGTTGACATCGGCTCAGTACCAGGCCGAGTTCAACACCTGGACCGGCCGCGGCTACCGCCTGAAGTGGGTGCAGGGCTACGGAGTCGGCGGCACGGACTACTACGCGGCCATCTGGGAGAAGGTCAGGGGCTCCGCCTGGGTCGCGCACCACGGCATGTCCTCGTCCACGTACCAGGGCACGTTCAATGCGTACGTCGCGCAGGGCTATCGCCTCACGCACGTCAGCGGCTACAACGTCAACGGCACGGACTACTACGCGGCCATCTGGGAGAAGTCGGCCGGTCCGGCGTTCGTAGCCCGCCATCGGATGACGTCCCTGCAATACCAGCAGGAGTTCAACAAGTTCGCGAACCTGGGGTACCGGCTGAAGCTCGTGGACGGGTATGCGATCGGCACCTCGGCGCGCTACGCCGCGATCTGGGAGGCCCAGCCGTAGACACGCCGCGGCCTGGTCATGCCGCAACTGGCAATGACCAGTACTCGTCGGCCTGGCGGGTGAGATGAACGATGAATCCTCCGCGTCTCCGCGGTTACGTGGGGCGCGGAGGGGCGACGGGTGCTGACGCTTGCGCCTTCAGCACCTCGTCGAGGAGAAACAAGTCAGTCAGCACGGCGCGCAGGTGGATGGAGGCGTTCAGGTTGTCCACGAGCTGCGAGCCGATCGACGGCTGCGCGAGCACGAGCTGCACGGCCGCCTGCGCGCACCGCACGTCATGTTCGACCACGCTGATGAACGCGTCGTAGGGCGCCGGCGACCGGATGCCGAGCCCGCGAACACAGTTCGTCAGCGCCTCGGGCAGACCCGTGAACGCGGTGTCGCACTTGCGCAGGAAGTCGCGGATTCTGGCTGCCCGACGCGCTCCCGGCGTCGTTGGGCAGGCCCTGCGCGGCGTACGACAACATGAACTCGTACGCCTCTTCGATGGCATCGCAGCGCGCGGCGAAGTCGGCCAGCGCCTCGTCGCCCGTCGCGGGCGGCGAGGCCTGCTCCGACGATGGCGTGATGTCGCCGGTCACATCCGGCTCGTCGGCGGGTTCGCGGCGACGGGCCAGCGCTCCGGCTCGTGATGTTCGAGGTACTGCCGCCGCGTAATCCAGCCGAGGACCATCGACTTGGTGATCCACCACTTCTCGGGCCGCACGGCGAAGTACACGTGGGCGATGACGAGGCCGACGAGGCCCACGCCGGCCAGACCGTGCGTCACGTACGTCACACCCCAGGTCACGTCGCTGAAGAGATATGGGTTCCGCGTGAAGAACGGCGTCCGCACGCGCGACATCATCACGACTCCGGTCGTCACGGCCGAGAGCGCGGCCACCACGATCGCCGCGTGATACAGGCGGTTGCCGAGCGGATACTTGCCTGGCTTCGGCCCGGACGCCTCGCGCCCCAGCTCACGCATCATTTCGGCCTTCATCTCGGGGATGTCCTTGGGACCAACCCAAATCGACCAGAAGTCGAGCCAGAAGGACGCGTGGATGATGTGGAAGACGATCGATCCCGCCAGCACGAGACCGGCGATCCAGTGCCACGTGACCCAGGCAAACTGCACCCCGATGACCGGCAGGAAAGAGGTGAACAGCAGCACGAACATCGCGGCGGCCATGACCCAATGAAACAGCCTCGCCATCAGCGAATGCCGTTCGATCCGCGGGGGCAGGTTCGCGTGGGCCGCTTCCATCCTGTCGGTCTCGGCCGCGGACCGCTTGCGATGCGCCGACAGCAGCATGTAGCTCGCATGCGCCGCGAGGAACATCAGGCCGGCGAAGAGAGAAGCCCAGAACAGCGTCCAGGAGACGTGGGTGAGGATGTTCTGTCCCCAGGGATTCAGGCCCCACTTTACGAAATCCATGTGTCACCCTCCGCCTGTCAATGGTCCGAGGTCGGGCCGGCTGAAGCCGGCCCCTACGTACTGGCGCCGGGCCGGCTGAAGCCGGCCCCTACGTACTCACGCGTCGTGGGGGCCGGCTTCAGCCGGCCCGACGGTCACGCGCCAGTCCCGTCGCCGCGAATGGCCCGTTTCACGAGGTTGCGCATCAAGGGGATCTTGTAGCCGTTGTGCCGCAGCGCCTGCGCACCCTGGACGGCCATCTGACCGGCGAACTCCGCCGTCTGCTCATCCCGGGGCTTGCCGGCAATCGCCGCCTCCACCGCGCGCAGGCGCAGCGGCCGCGCCGCCGCGGCGTTGACCACGATGCTGATGCGATCGATGTTCGAGCCGGAGAACCTGGCCGCGGACGCGACGTTGAGCAGGGGGAAGTCCCACACGTTGCGGTCGCGCACCTTCTCGAAGTAGAACTGCGCGCCGGCCCACGTCGCCGGAATCCGAATCGCCGTCAGCAGCTCGTCGGGCGCCAGCACCGTCATGCGTGTGATGTCGACGCCCGGGCCGATGAAGTAATCCTCGGCGTTGACGACGCGCTCGCCGCGCGCGCTCTGGATGACCATCTGGGCCTCGAGCGCGACCAGTGCCGGTGCGGTGTCGGAGGGGTTCACCGCCACGCAGCGGTCGGCGTCCAGGATGGCGTGCTCACGATTGATCGCGGTCGGCGTGTCGGCATAACAGATGTTGCCGCCCGCCCGGTAGCACGACCACCCGGCCCGGTAATACCAGCAGCGCGTGTCCTGTGTCACGTTGCCGCCGATGGTCCCCTGGTTGCGGATCTGCGGCGACGCGACCAGCTCGGCGGCCTCGGCCAGCAAGCCGAAGCGTTCACGCACCAGCGGATGGCGCACGACCTCGGTGAGCGTCGTGCCCGCGCGCGATCTCCAGGCCATCGTTCAAGGCCTTGATGCCGCGCAGGCTCTCGATCTGGCTCAGATCGATGACGATACCCGGGCGCCTGATCCGATCCTTCAGCCAATCGAAGGAATCCATCCCGCCCGCCATCACCAGGGCGTTCGCGCCATGACGGTCCAGGAGGCTCACCACGTCACCGATGCTCGCCGGCTGAAAGAGCTCGAATGCCGGCATCACGTCGTGAATCACGGCCATGATGTTCTCCTTCTCCTAGATGTGGGCCGTGAGGGGCTCGGTGGTCGGCCGGCCCGCTTCAAGCGCCGTCAGAATCATGTCGAGCGTCACCGGCGCGCGCTGGAAGATTTCGTCGCCGAGCGCATCGCTGATCGCGTTCAGCACGGCGCAGGCGCCGGCGCCGACCGGCGGTTCCCCGATGCCGCGCGCGCCGACCGGCGTTTCCGGATCGGGCAGATCCACGGTGGCCCACGCCATGCGCTCCGGCGCATCGAGGATCGACGGCGGCCGGTTGTGATGGAATCGCCTGGCGAGCGCCACGCCGTACTGCTGGTCGTACACCCACTTCTGGCCGATGGCATGCCCGATGCCCAGCATCGAGCGGCCGAGAATCTGGCCACCGACGTTGCGCGGGTGAATCACGGTCCCGACATCAGCCACGGCCAGATAATCCAGCACGTAGTACTTCCCGGTCTCGACGTCGATTTCTACTTCGGCAAACCCGGCGACGTAGGAGCGTGACTGTCCGTCGCGCGGGTAGGTGTCCTTCGCCACGCCCATCAGGCCCTGGCCGGCGAGCGCCGTCGCGGACGCGGTGGTGAACCTGTTGATGTCCTTCGGCAGCTCATGGCCGTCGTACGCGCCACCGAGCTCCAGCGCGCGCTGGGCCGCCTTCGCCAGCGTCATTCCGGCGCCGCCGCCTTTCCGGGAGACGCGCTCGTTCGCCACCTCGTAGTCCTCGGGCCGCCCACCGAGGTCTTTCGCCGCGATCTCCTGCAGCTTCTTCCGTGCGTCCATCCCCGCCGCGTGCGCCGCGCGGGTCATGGCGTGAATCGTCTGGCTGCCGCCGCTGTTGCAGGTCCACGGGAGGTGTTTCGCCGTGTCGCCCCAGGTGACCTCCACCTTCTCCCATGGCACGCCGAGGAGCTCGGCCGACACGCGGTGGCAGTCGCTGACCGATCCGGTGCCGTGATTGCCGATCCCCGACTGAATGTAGAGTCGTCCGTCGGGCTTGAGCACGATGAGGCCGTCGAACCCCACCGATCCCGCACTGTACGTGCTCAGGGCGACGCCGACGCCGCGCACCTTCGAGCCGTTTCGCTGGCCGCTCTGCGCCTTGCGCTCGTCCCACCTGAACAGCTCGGCGCCCTTGTCCAGCGTCTCCTTGACGAACGCGCTGGTGACGTATTGCCGCACCGCCTTGGGCCCGCCCGGAGGGCCGAACAGCGCCTTGCCTTCCGGCGCGTTGATGCGGCGAATGGCCACCTGATCGATCCCGAGCTTGCGCGCGGCTTTCGCGATCACCGGCTCCATGAGCATGTGTGACTGCGTGCCTCCCGGCTGACTCTGCGGGCCTCGTGGCGGCGTGTTCGTCAGGACCGAGATGCCGCGGAAGCGCATCGCCGCCGGCTGATACATCAGCGAGGCGATCACGCCGGTGTTGTTCACATCCCCCTGACGCTCGAACGGACCGTTGTCGCCGACCGAGCACATGTCGAGGGCGGTGATGCGCCCGTCCTTCGTGAACCCGACCTTCATCCGGCCGCGCACGCCCGGCCGCGCACGGCCGATGTAGTGCTCTTCCTCGCGGCTCACCCGCATCATCACCGGGGCATTCGCCTTTTTCGCGAGGAGCGCCGGGATGACCAGCGAGATCGCGCCGGTGATCTTGCTGCCGAATCCTCCACCCGTGTACTCGCTGACGACGACAACCTGGTCGGTCGGGATACCGAGCCATCGCGAGACGCCGAGGACGGTCTGGGCGGTGCTCTGCGAGCCCGTGTAGACGTGGACCTTGCCGTTCTGCCAGTACGCCATCACGGTCCGGGTCTCCAGCGTCTGGTGGCTGGTGTCGGGCGTGACGAACGTTTCGTCGAGCACGAGCGCGGCCTCCTTGAAGCCGGCCTCGAGATCGCCGTACGCCCACTTTTCCGGCGCATCCTCCATCATCGGCAAGCGGCCGGCGTCGGCCTCTGCCAGCTCCGCCGCGGTCCATTTCACCTCGCGGATCTCGGGACGAGGCGGGCTCTGCCCTGGATTTGGTGCGGTTGCGGGCTGTCCCGCCGCGGCCGGCGGCGGGATGAACCAGTAGTTGCCCTTGGTCCTGGCGTTCGGGCCGCCGGGACGCAGGGTCACCAGCGGATCGACCGTGAAGGGCAGCGGCTCGAACTCGATCTCGATTCTTTCGATCGCGTCGGCGGCGGTGACCTCGTCGACCGCGGCCACGGCCAGGATCGGCTGGCCCTGGTAGACCGGCTCCTTCGTCAGCGCCACTTCGCCCTCGAGGTTGGCGAGGATCAACTGGCCGTTGTCGTTCACGGCGTCAGCCGGCGCCGGAAGATCGTCGGCGGTCACAACCGCCTTGACGCCGGGCATCGCCAGCGCCGCGCTCACGTCGAGGCGCGTCACGCGCGCGTGGGGGAGGGGACTCAGGAGGAGCTTGGCGAAGAGCATGCCCTCCGCGCGGAAATCCTCGGCGTACTTGGCCTTCCCGGTGACCTTCGCGACCAGGTCGGGAACGGTGTAGTTCTGTCCCACGAGCTTCTGTTCAGCCATGATCACGCCTTCCGCATGTTCTCAGCACCGCGCATGAACGCGGTGAGAATCTTGTCGTAGTCCTGACACCGGCACAGGTTGCCGGAAATCCCATGCGCCAGTTGCTTACGCGTCGGATTCGGATTCGTCTTGAGAAAGCCGACGGCGGCCATCACGAATCCCGACATGCAGAACGCGCACTGGAAGCCCTGCTCGTCGATCACGCCTTGCTGCACCGGGTGCAGCGTCCCGTCGGCGGCGGCCAGTCCCTCGATGGTGACGATCTTCCTGCCGCGCACGGCGTGGGTCAGGACGGAGCAGGAATAACGCGGCACGTCGTCGACGAGGACGGTGCACGCGCCGCATTCCGCGCGGTCGCATCCCAGTTTGGTGCCGGTGAGTCCCAGCTTGTAGCGCAGCGTCGTGGACAGCGTTTCCTGCTTCAGGACGTCGACGCGCCGATCCTGGCCGTTGACGTTCAGCGTAATCAGACGCTCGACGCTGCCAGGCGCCGATGGCTGCTGGCCGAGCAGCGCCGACGAGCGCCACAAGTAGCCTGCCGTCGACACCGCCGCTCCCGAGGCGACAACGCCCTTGATGAAATTGCGCCGTGAGACGTTCTTGGGAGTGTCATCAGTCATCGTCTTGTCTTCCATGAGCAGGCCACTCGATGCGTGAGTGTCCGGGCGGGTGAACGCGAACGATGCAGAAGATAGCGCCAACCCACCCGTAGCCGCAAGGATTACTGACGCCTGTCCGGCGCCCCCTTCTGCGCGACTCATGCAACGAATTTCCGGGACTGGAGCGGTGGAGGCACGCCAAATGCTTCACGCTACAATGCCCGGACGTGGCGAATTGCGTTCTCGCACGCCGGTGGATGACCCGATTCGCTACGGCCGTGCCGGTTGCGGCCGCGCTGCTGACGAGCGCCTGCGGGGCGCCGTCAGCTGAACCTGTCCAGAAGGAAGTCGTGGTCTGGAAGAACCTCGGCGAGTGGTCCGGCCGCGGAAACGCTCAGACGGAATCGTTCATCGGCCTGACTGGCGCGCTGCGGATGCACTGGCGGACGAAGAATGAAGCCCCCGCGGGCGCTGGAACGTTTCGGCTGATCCTTGCGAGCGCCATCAGCGGACGCGCCCTCCAGGAGACCGTGGACGAACAAGGCGCTGGAGAGGGCACCGTCTACGCGGCCGAGGATCCGCGCGCTTACTACATACTGGTCGAGTCGGCCAACCTCGATTGGTCGTTCACCGTCGAAGAGGCACTCTTCGGCAGCCCCGTCGAGAACCCCACGGAGCTGGACTGAATCGCCCTCGACGTAATTCGGGCAGGGCGATTACGATCACGAACCACAGAGACACAGAGACACAGAGACACCGAGACACAGAGGCGGTCTTGCTCTGCCGCCTGCTGGTTTGCACCGACGACCGAAGCCGGATTGCACCGACGACGAAGCCGGGTCGCACCGACAACGAAGCCGGTTGCACCGACAACCGAAGCCGGATTCGCACCGACGAACGAAGGCGGATCGCATTGCCCAACGAACGTTCCGTGGTTTAATGCGCGCCATGACCGATGGCGGGTCGCATGCGATCGAGATCAGCGCCACATCCCTCGAAGACCTGCGCGATGTGCTGGGCGTCATGGGCGACCTGCAGGCGGAGGAGATCGACCTCGGCCAGGGCATGGTGCTGAAGAACGCGTCCGTGATCAAATCCAGCGGCTTCGACAGCACCGCGTTCGTGCTGCAGGGGATCATGACCATCGTGACCAGCACCAGCAGCGCGCTGCTGATCGCCTACCTGAAGGATCGTTTGCTGAGCAAGCCGGGCGTCCGCGCGACGGTGGACGGAAAGGTCGTGGAGCCAACGCGGACGGCGGACTGAGGTCGATCCGTGTTCGTCTACAACCCGCTCGGCGCGCACTCGGCGCTCTTCAAGCTCTACGCCTCCACGCCCACGCCGGCTGTCGAGCAACCGGATGCGTCGGACCTCCTCGCGCTCTATGCGCGGCTGGCGCCACGCCCGCCGGGCATGCCGGCCAGTCCCGTCCTGGATGAAGATCGGCGCGACCTGACCCATCGGCTGCGCGCCTTTCTGCCGCTTCTGCTCGAGCACGCCGCGCTCCCCCCGGATCTCAAGCGTCTGCCCATCGTCTTTCCCGGCACCGCGGTGCTCGACGCGCGGAGCCTCGAGGACCGCCGTCGGCGCGCCGCGTTTGTCACGTCCGGCATGCTGGACGCGATCGAGCTCTTCGCGCGAACGGTGAGCTGCTGCGCGCGCCTCAATCAGCTGGCGCTGGCCGACCTGACGGCTATCGAGGAACAGCCGCCGCAGCATGTGCTCCTGGCGTGGATGACGATGCGCGGGGATCAGCTGCCGGGCATGACCATCGGCGAGCTCCTGGCGGCCGAGCGCAGTCCGGACGCGTTGCGCGCGCTGCTCTTCGAGATGGTCAGCTTTGCTGCGGAGCGCGTGCGGCCAGGGCTGGCGCGTCACAACCTGGCCCACTATCTGACGCAGATGATGCTGCGCGCGATCCGGCACGCCACCCGCGATGGCTGGGACCCGGCCTACGCCCACGGCCGGCACAGCCGGCTCGCCGCGTCGCCGATCGACGCCGACTTCCTCGCGCTGATCACCCTGAGCTTCGTCGCGCTGCACGAGATCGGGCACGTCGCGCTCGGCCACAACGTGATCGGCTACCGCGGCACGGAGGACGAGATAGCTCTGTCCGAGTTCTTCACGTCGCGCATTGGCGCCGCCGACGGGGTAGAGAACTTCGTCGACTTCGTCGGCACCCAATCGTCGTTCGAGCTCGCCGCCGACGTCTTTGCGGTCCAGGTCATCGAGGAGTCGCTGCGCGAGCCGCTGCTCGAGGCGGCGACGTTATGGTGCGCAGCCAACGAGCGCGCGCATTTCGTCAGCGGCGAGCGAGTCGGCGACCTGCAGCGCATGTCGGGTTCGCCGCAGAAGCATCCGTCGCACGCGATCCGGGTCTGGTATCTCAACGGCCGCCTGAGCAGCGGCCGGCGCGCCGGACCGATCGCCCGCCAGATCGCGGCAGCGGCGGAAAGCGCTGGCTACGAGCTTCAACTGGCGGATGCCCGCCCGGAGGCAGATCCGGGCCGCGAGCTGGCGGTGTTCGCGGCGTTGTGGGACCTGATCGAGTCAGCGACCGCCGGGGACGCCTCGTCGTGGACGCCGCCACCGCCGCCTGCGGAAGCAGAAGCGTCGCGGACGCAGGATCAGCAACCGCTCCAGCGCGGGCTGCACGCGTGGGAGGCTGGCCAGTTCGATCAGGCCGAACAGTATTTCCGCGTGGTCGCGCGCGCGACGGATCAGCGGCTCGCCGCCCAGGGCCATGGGCTGATCGGCCGCATGCTCGAAGAGCAGGGCCATGCCGGCGCCGCCGAAGCCGAATACCGGATCGCAGACGGCCTGGGCGACGGCGACGCGGCCAACGATCTGGGCACACTGCTCAAGGACCGCGGTGACCTGGACGAGGCCGTGGCAGCGTTCGAGCGCGCCGACGAGCGCGGCAACGCACCCGGCGCGTTCAATCTGGGACTGATCGCCGAAGAGCAGGGTCAGCGTGCGGAGGCGCTGGCCGCCTTTCGACGTGCCGACCAGCGCGGCCATCCGCAGGCGGCGCTCAACCTGGGCATTCTCACGTACCAAGTGGGGGAGCTCGAAGTGGCCGAGGCCGCGCTGCGCCGTGCCGAAGCGCGCGGCGCCGGCAACGCCGCGACCTACCTGGGTATCACCCTGCGCGATCGCGGCGATGTCGGCAGCGCGGAAGCGGCGTGGCGTCGAGGCGCCAGGCGCGGCGAGCTCGATGCGTTGCACAGCCTCGGCTGCCTGCTCGAGGAGCAAGGCCGATTGCAAGAGGCGCACGATGCGTTCAGGCAGGCAGTGCTCCAGGGGCGCCGCGGCTCGTTGGGCAACCTGCGCGCGATCGACAGCCGGCTCGACGAGGGCGACCAGTCCGCGGCGCTCGGCGCGGCGGCCGCCGGCGGCGACGCGGAAGCCGCCTATCAGCTCGGATTCGTGATGGCCCGGCGCGGCGAGGAGGCAGCCGCACTGGAAGCCTGGCAGCGGGCAGAGGATCTGGGACACCCGCGAGCAGCGAACGAAATCGGCTTGCTGCTTCACGGAGCGGGTGACGTGGCGGCGGCGGAAGCCGCGTATCGCCGCGGCGCCGAACGCGATCATGCGCGCGCGATCTACAACCTGGGCGTGCTGCTGCACGAACGCGGCGACGAAGATGGCGCGGAGGCCGCCTGGGCCCGCGCCGATCGGCTCGGCGATCCGCTGGCGGCGACCAATCTGGGGAGCACACTCGAAGCGACGGGTGCGATGCCCGCCGCTCTGGCCGCATACGAGCGGGCCGACGCGCGCGGCGATGCGCTCGGAAGGGTGCGGCTCGGCCGTCTGCTCGAACAGCGTGACGAGATCGACAAAGCCGTAGCCGCGTACCGCCGCGCCGACGAGCAGGGCGATGGGTACGCGGCGGCGGCGCTTGGCCGGCTGCTGTACGAGCGCGGCGATGTCGAGGGCGCCGAGGCGGCCTGGCGGCGCGGCGATCTGCGCGGCAACGCGGATGCGGCCTTACAGGTCGGTCAGCTGTTGAGACGACACGGCCAGCTCGATGCGGCCGAAGCGGCCATGCGCCGCGCCATCGAGCGCGGGCATCCGTCCGCCGTACGTCACCTGGCCTTCCTGCTCAGCCAGGCTGGGTATCGCCGCGAGGCGGCGGAAGCGCTGATGACACCCGCCGGGAGTAACGCTCGCGAGCGGACGTAGGGCGCACGCGCACGGATCTGCGGTCGCCACCGGGTCTGTCCCGAACTCAGTCCGTCCACTCCAGCCAGTCATCACGGGCGCTCCGTGACAGACTGGCCGGATGCCTTCGGTAATGGCGTCTTCGCGCCACCCGCCGCTTCGCCCTGGAGAAGCGCGTCCATGTTCGAGTAGGCATAGATCGTCGGCGCGTGGCTCTGCATGAGACCTCCAGTGTCGGCGGTAGGCCCGTAGTTGCTGTGCACATCGCGCCCGATCATCCGCAGCATCGCCATCAACTGACCACGGTGGTGCGACGTGTGCGCGATGCGCCGCGTGACGATCCATGCCCGGGAGCGCGTGTACGTCGAAGAACCTGGCGTCCTCTTCCCACCACGGTTCCCGCGTCTCGCGCAGGGCGGCCAGACGTTTTCCACTGTCCTCGGCATAGCGGCGCATGAAAGCCAGGCGCGTTTCCTGCTGCGGCAAGGGCGGCGCGCCGACGTCGATGCCCAGCATGTTGCGAAACCAGAGGTCCTCGCTCACGCACTGGTGCACCATCTGTTCGTGCACGCTGCGCCCGCGGGGATCATCAGGTCGCGGACGCACGCCGAGATCGCCGTCGCCGAAGCCGCTCCAGACGCTGACCACCTTGAGGCGTTCCGTGGCGTAGGTGTCGATCAGAAAGTCGTATGTCATCACGTCACCCCGCAGATGCTCTGTGGCGGCGCCGATGCATCACTCGCCGGGAAGCGTGACCGGGTCGCCCTTCTTCGTGAACACAATCGCAAGAATCCTCGCCGGTTGCGTCGTGCTCGCGTTGCCGGAGACGGCGTGGACCTCGCCTGGCGTGTCGAACGACTCGAAGAACATTTCCCCTGCCGACAGCACGCTCGGGGTCTGCTCGTTCACGGCGAACCGGTACTGGCCCTGCAGGACGTATCCGATGACGAACCCAGGGTGCCGGTGGCGGGCAGACGACTCGCCAGGAGGATAGGTGATTTCGCTCGCGGTCATCTGCCAGCCGTCGAGACTGACGTTCGGCGCATCCTTCTGCGCGACCGGCCGCGCCGACGGGGCCGCGTGGGCCTGATGCGCCGAGATCAGCGATGCCGCCAGCCCCGCCACACCGGCGGTGAGAAACTCCCGTCGATCGTTCATTGGAACCGTCCCTTCCGCTGCGCTCCCAGGAGGACAGAGCCGGCGTCCCCCGGGATCAACCAATGTGATCCTTGCCCGGACAGGCCGACCTGAAGGCCGGCCTCTACGAAAACTCCCAACCAGGCCGACCTGAAGTCGGCTTCTACGAAATCACATCATGGATCCGACGTCACCGTGCGCGACAACCGCTGAGGACCTGGCGTTCGTAGAGGCCGACCTTCAGGTCGGCCTGCAAGGCGCGGACGTTCACGAACGGCGGCCAGGAAGGTGGTAATCGAGCGTCCATCCGCAACAGCCGCGCTACCCCTGGAGCGACATCCAAGGTTGCTGTCACGCTGGCTTGCAATCGTGACGTCAGCAGATGCCGTTGAACGCGCTCCGGAATTCCACCCGTGCTCGCCGGACCGACTATCTCAAGATCACCGGCGAGCTCGACGTCGACCTGCGCAGCAACATCGCGGCGGAGGCGCGCGCGAAGATCGTGTACCGAGCGCCTGATCAATTTCACCGACGACGCCGGGACGAAGGACGCCCTTCAGTTCCTGATGACGCGCGACATCACCCACATGAAGGCATTCACCGCGGCGCTCGAGAGCATGAACAAGCCGCGCTTCATGATTGGGAAGATTCCGCCGACGCCCGGGTTGGTCGATCAGTTCTTCAACACCTCCACCGGTCAGGGCGAGGACGGCGAGATCGACGCGCGCGGGCCGTGGAACGAAGGCGGGGAACTGCAACGCGTCGAGGCCCCGGCCTTTCAGGCCTTGAGCCGTTCGGTGGATGCGGCCTCAGGCAGGGCCGGTGTTGACGACAGAACGATGAGTACCGGCGGGGAACCCCGAGATGATCGAGGAGCTCCTCGTCGAGCAGTTGCGCGATCTGGTCCACGCCGAGGGGCAACTGGTCAAGGCGCTGCCGAAGATGGTCAACGCGGCACGCGCCGAAAGTCTCAAGCTCGCGTTCGACCACCATCTCGAAGAAGCGAAGATGCAGGTTCGATCGGCTGAAAGAGGTGTTCGGGCTGCTGGGTACCGCCGCGAAGAGCAAGCCATGCAAGGGCATGGCAGGTCTCATCGAGGAGGGTGAAGACGTGATCGAGGAAGGGCAGGAACTGGAGGACACCGCGGCCGATCTCGCCCTCATCGCGGCGGCGCAGAAAGTCGAACACTACGAAATCTCCGCCTACGGGACGGCGAGGACGATGGCCGGGCAGGTCGGACTCCCAGTCGTCGCCGAGCTCCTCGCCAGGTCTCTGGCCGAGGAGGAAGTCGCCGACAACCTGATGACCCAGCTGGCAGAGAGCTCATGTCCGAGTCGAAGACCGGCATGACCAAGGAACCCAAGCGTGCGCGGGTAGGCGCCGCCACCGAGTCCGACCACTAAACGATCAATGAGAGCTCAGCGCTTCGGCGCTGAGCTCTCTCTGATGCTTCCCCCGCCTCGTGCCGCGCACGTCCTCCCGCCGCAGCTCCGCCTGGCCATTGCAGCACCCGGCATGCGCACGGCCGACTGCCCCTCCTTCACAGTTTCCCGATCCAAGGCGGCCGAACGGCCAGGACATGTGCGTCTGGAGAGACGCGCCCGAGTCCTTCGCACTTGACAAGCAGAGCCAGTCGTGTCTTTTTGGGGGTTCGAAAAACACTTCGCGCTGGTGGTCGTCGAAAGAGAGGCCCGACATGCAACGAGTTCCCGTGCGCATCGTCGTCGGCGTGCTCCTGACCCTCCTGGCCGTGGTTCCCGCGTATGGACAAGGCGCCGTTGCCGAAATCAACGGCAGTGCGACAGACTCCTCCGGGGCGGTTCTTCCCGGTGTCACCATCACACTGACCGAAGAGACAACCGGGCTCGTGCGCACCGTCGCGGCGAACGAGACCGGACGCTTCTCGATCCAGGCATTGCAGCCGGGGCGCTACACGATGAGGGCCGAGCTCGCGGGCTTTCAGACGCAGGCGTTGTCGGGTGTCGTCGTCAACGTCGGCCAGTCGGTCACGATGAATTTCACGCTTCCCATCGGCACGGTCTCGGACCAGATCGTCGTGACCGGCGAGGCGCCGCTCATCGAGGTGACGACGACCGAGCTCGGGAAGAACGTGTCGGCGGCCGAGATCGAGAACCTGCCGATGCAGGGGCGCGAGCAGTATGCGCTGCTGCAGCTGGTTCCCGGACTCACGCCGTCTCTGACCGCGGGCTCGTTCGATGGCGCGGTCTACAACGCCAACGGGCGCGACGCCGGCAGCAACCAGTTCATGCTCGATGGCCAGTCCAACAAGGACGACCGCACGATGGCGCTGCCCCAGGCCCGCGTCACCGTCGACTCGATGGCGGAGTTCCAGGTGCTGACCCACGAGTACGGCGCAGAATACGGCGGCTCGACCGGCGTCATCATCAACGCGATCACGAAGAGCGGGACCAACCAGTTCCACGGTCGGACGTTCTTCTATTACCAGGACGAGAAGCTCAACGCCCAGAACTACTTCCTGAAGGGACAGCCCAAGCCGGACAACGGCTCGAAGCAGGGCGGGGCGAACATCGGCGGGCCCATCCTCCGCAACAAGGCGTTCTTCTTCTTCAACTGGGAGAAGACGGTCCTCAATTCCGCGATCAACCTGCAGTTCCCGCCGGAGGCGGCCCCGCTCGCCGTCTCGTATTCGACGTCCTACGACGTCAACCTGACCAACTACTTCGGCCGGGTCGACTACCAGGTCACGCCGTCGCACCTCGTCAATTTCCGCGTGGTTTACGGGCCGAACGACGGCATCGGCGAGAACGCGGAAGAGGAGCGGACGACGCGTGACGGCTTCCGCTACGAGCGTGCGCCGGGTGAGTTGCTGATGACCGGCCAGTGGAACTGGGTCATCGGCAACAACAAGGTCAACGAGTTCAAGGTCGGCACGACGCGTGAGGACCTCTGGATCGGGGACCGCCGGATCTTCAGCCCGGAGTTCGACTCGATCCCGTTCGATATCGAGACCGGCGAGTGGCCCGGCCTGGCCTATGCCGGCGTGACCGATCCGCTCGACCTCGGCGCCACACAGACGCATCCGGACTATGTGGCGGGTTCACGGACCGCGCAGAGCGGCGCGAAGCTGGCGATCAACTCGTTCAGCGAACAGTTCACGTACACGCCGTCCAGCCACACGTTGAAAGGCGGGTTCGGCTACAGCGACAACCAGGGGACGTTCATCCAGGCGAACAATCAGGTCGGCACGTTCACGTTCAACCGGAACGAGCAATTCGACCCGGCGAACGCGTTCACCTACCCGATCCGGTTCCAGGCGACGGTCGGGAACATCCGTTTCCCGATCAGCGACAAGCGCACCTATGCGTTCGTGTCCGACAAGTGGGCGCTGAACAACAAGCTCACCCTCAACCTGGGCATCCGGCACGACTATTCCGACATGACCCCGCAGAAGGACGCGTTCGCGCCCAGGCTGGGCGTGGTCTATGCGCCGATGCGAAGACGGCGATCCGCGCCGCATTCGGCAAGTTCTACGAGTTCGCCTCGACCGCCGTCCTCCAGAACCTCCTGGCCGGCCAGGTGATCTCGTCGACCACGAACTTCGACAGCGGTCAGGACCTTGCGGCGGACAGCGGCAGGGTGCCGGCGCATCCATGCCTGCAGCCGACCGGGCAATGCCGGCATGGCCGTGATCAACGCGACCTGCCGCGCGATGCTGAACAGCGCGCGCGCCGGGCTCGAAAACGGCAGCTTCGTCAACCCCGAGCCGCTGCTGCCGGGCAACAGGAAGATTGGGTTCCTGTATCAATACAACGTCGGCGTCGAGCGGCAGATCATGGCGAACATGGCCGTGACCGTCGACTACATCCAGTCGTACGGGCGCGACCAGACGAACCGCATCGACATCAACGAGCCGCGTCTGCTGGCGAACGGAACGATCGGCCGGCCCGGCCCCGACGGTGTTCGATCCGGACGGCACGCGGATTCCCGCCCAGGCGCGCAACACGGCCTTCCGGCGCGTGCTGGAGTACACGACCAGCTCGTTGTTCAACAACGACTATCGGGCCCTGGAAATGAGCGTGGACCGGCGGTTCGCCAACCGGTGGTCCGGGCGCGCCAGCTGGACGATCTCGCGCGCGCGCGACGTCAGTGCCGCCCCGACCGGCAACGCCGACATCGTCCAGCGGCGTGTCAACGACGACCTCAACCCGCGGCTCGACTACGGGCTGACCAGCTTCAACAACACCCACGCGTTCACGGCCGGGGGCAACTGGAGCGCCTGGCGCGGCCTCGGGATCGGCGCGACGTTCAGGTACTACTCCGGCAACCCGGTGAACGAGACGGTGGGGGTCGACAGGAACGGCGATGCCGACGCCGCGAATTTCGACCGGCCGATGGTGGGACGCGACGACGCGACGCTGCCGATCGTATCCAGGCTCGATGCCAACGGCGTCGCCCTGCGAAACGATCTCGACGGCTCGGACAAGATGCTCCTGGACCTGCGCGTCCAGTACGTGCTCGATCTGCCCGCGCAGCAGACCTTTGGATTCTTCTGGGAGATCTACAACGCCACGAACCGGGTCAACTTCGACAACCCGATCGGGAACCGCCGCAGCACCGACTTCCTCCAGTCGGTCGTGGCCGACGACCCGCGCTCGATGCAGGTCGGATTCCGTTTCACGTTCTAGGCCCATGCCGCTTCGATCTGAACTCCGATAATCGGAGTTCACGCACCGGGCCCTGAGCGGCGAGCGAATTGCGCATCATGCGGTGGTGGCCGACGTCACCAGCCGCATGATGCGCGATGTCGGAGTGCGGGAGGATCACGCCCGACTTGCCGGATCCGACCAGGTAGTCTTCGATCCCCCACGTCGCGCGCCAGCCTGCGCGGCGGAGTAGAATGTCGCGCACTGCAGCCGCTCGAACACGATGCTCCTGCGCTGACGCGTGACAGGACGAAGCTCCGGGCGCGCAGCCTGCGCCGAGTGCCTGGATCCTATGACGCGAACCGCGGTGCCTCTGACCACCCACCTGTCGTATTGCGATCTCAATTTTCTCGGCAAGCCCGACACGATTGCCACCGCGATCCTGAACGCACCCGGCGGTGTCGCGCTCATCGATCCCGGTCCGTCCACGTGCCTCGACTCCCTCGAACTGTCGCTGCAAGGCGAAGGCATCACGTGGCGGGACGTCACCGCGATACTGCTCACGCACATCCATCTCGATCATGCCGGGGCGACGGGCACCATTCTCGCCCGGCATCCGCACATCGAGGTGTTCGTCCACGAGCGCGGCGCCCGGCACCTGGCGAATCCGCGCAAGCTCGTGGAAAGCGCCTCGCGCTACTTCGGGCCGGCCAACATGCAGCGTTTCTGGGGCGAGATCGCGCCGGTTCCACGCGAGCGGCTGCGCGTGCTGGCGGGCGGTGAGCGGGTGGAGGCCGGCGGACGAACCTTCGACGTGCTCTATACGCCAGGACACGCACACCATCACGTCAGCTATTTCGATGCATCCAGCGGCATCGCGTTCGTCGGCGATGCGGCAGGAATGCGCGTCAAGGGCGGCGCCGTGGTGCCGCCGACGCCGCCCCCGGATTTCGATGTCGAGTTGTGGACGCGCAGCATTGAAGGGATCGCCGCGTTGCGCCCGCAAACGGTGTTCCTGACGCACTTCGGACCAGCCGACGACGTGCAGCCCCATCTGCAGGCGCTCGCAGAAGCCCTGCGCTGGATGGTGAGTATCGTGGAGGACTCTCTGCGCGGCGACGCGACCGACGCCGGGCGAAGCCAGGCATTCGGCGAGCGCCTGCGCCGGGAACTCTTTCGCGCGGCCGATTCAGAGCAGATGCCGGCGTACGAGGGCACGGCCGCGTTGGACACGCTGTGGTTCGGCATCGCCACGTATCTCAGAAGGAAACAGGCTGCCGACACCTGAACCAGGCGTGCGGGTGGCCTGCGGGTAGGCGCGGCGGCGTGCTGATAGAATGCGGGCCGCGTCCCGCACGGCTGCGCCCTTTCGCCCGAGACCTCGTCATCACCCGATCATGGACCCGGAGTCAGACACGCGGTGGGAGCGGATCGAGGAGATCTTCGCCAGGGCGCACGCGCTCGACCACGCCGCGCGTGCGGCGCTGCTCGACGAGGCGTGCGCCGGTGACGCCGAGCTTCGCGCGTCAGGTCGAACAACTCCTCGACAACTACCAGTCGGCCCTGAATCTCTTTGCGCAGTTTCCCGACCTGCTGCTCAAGGTCTCGAACATCAGGAGCGCCACCCGAACTTTTGCCGACGGCGAGCTGGTGTCCGAGCGGTTTCGAATCGTCCGCCTCCTCGGCCAGGGCGGCATGGGGGAGGTGTACGAAGCCGAAGACCTCCTGTTGCGTCACGAGTCGGTCGCCCTGAAGACGGTCCGCGCGAGCCTTGCGGCTGACGCCGCCGCCGTGAAACGTCTCACCAATGAGCTCTGGCTGGCACGCCACATCGCCGACCCGCACGTCTGCCGCGTCTTTGACGTCTATCAACATACCCAGGCTGGCGCACCTGTCGTGTTCTTCACGATGGAGCTTCTTCGGGGCGACACGCTGGCCGACCGGATCCGGACCGGGACGATGCCGACACGCGACGCGCTCTCGATGGTGAGGCAGATGGCGGCGGCCATCGACGCGGCGCATCTGGCCCATGTCGCTCACGGCGATTTCAAGCCCGCGAACGTCATGATTGTCGCCTCCGACGCCGGCGATCGGCTGGTCGTCACCGATTTCGGCCTGGCACGGTGGCTGCCGCTCGGCTCGGCCCTGCTGACCATACCCGACAGCCGGCAATGGGGAACTCCGGCGTACATGGCCCCCGAGCAGTTCTTCGGTGGAAAGGTCACCCCCGCGACCGACATCTATGCGCTGGGAGTCGTGCTCTACGAAATCGTGACCGGACACCGGCCGTTCGAGGCCGCGCCTGGCGAAGTCGAATCCCCCCTGGAGCTTGCGCTTCGAAAGTTGCGCCGTGCCCCTCGCTCTCCTCGCGAGTACGTGAGGGATCTGGATCCGCGTTGGGAGACCGCCATTCTGCGATGCCTCGACGCGAATCCCGGGAAGCGGTTCGCGCTCGCCAGCGACATCGTCAAGGCGCTCGAGCAGCAGCCCGGCAACGCGAGGTGGTGGATGGCCGGCGCTGCGGCTCTTGCCTGCGCCGGTGCTATCGGCATCCCGCCAGTCAGGTCGGCAGTGGTCGAGATGTCGTCCCCCATCTCAACCGCTATCGCGCGCTACTTCGGGAGCGAGCGAACGATCGCGCTCCTGCCGTTCTCGCACGAGAACCGGACCGGGGAGGGCGACGCGTTCTCTATCGGCCTCAGCGCGGCTGTCACGGATCGGCTCGCCACCCTGTCTGACGGCTGGCGCGGGCTGCATGTCGTTCCGGTGGAGCAGGTGATTGATACCGGCGTCGACACGCTTGAACTGCTGCAGCAGACCCTCGGCGCCACGCTGGTCGTGACCGGCCGCCTCGCCGCAGGCGAGGGTCACACCCAGGTCACGGTCGCCTTGAACGAGATGTCGCGCGAAGCCTTTGCCGTGACGGGTACTCGAAGCGTCGAGATCCGATCCGGGGATCACGAGCTTCTGGAAGACAAGGTCGCGGCGGCTGTCAGCGAACTGTTGAGGGTCAGCCTGCCGTCTGCGGCCACGCAGGACGTTGAAGGTGCGGCGAATCGCTCCCGCGCCGAACAGTCCTATCTCCTGGGACGAGGATACCTGCTACAAGGCGCGGGCAGACTTCCGTGGGCCATCACGGCGTTCCAGCAGGCGGCGCGCGAGAGCGCCCGCTATGCCGCTGCCTACGCCGGTCTGAGCGAGGCGTACCTGGCCCACTACAACGCGATGAACGATGTCGAGTCCCTCCGCCATGCCGAAAGCACGATCGACCAGGCGATTGCGCTCGAACCCGCCAACCCGCGTGCGCACGTCATCAGGGGACGCGTCTATCTCACAACCGGGCAACACAGGAGGGCGATCGTCGAATTCCAGAGGGCGCTCGACATCGACCCGAACACGCCGATCGCACGGAACCGGCTGGCCGCCGCCTACGAAGCCGAGGGCGAGATCGAGATGGCGGAAGAGGAATACCGGGCCGCCATCGCTCTTCACCCCCGCTACTGGTCCGGCTACGAAGACCTCGGGACGTTCTTGTATCGGCAGGGACGCTACGACGAGGCCGAGCAGAATTACGTGAGTGGCATCGGGTACGCGCCGGCCAACAAACGGGCGATCGCCAATCTTGCCGCCGTCTACGAGATACAGGAGCGGTTCCTGGCGGCCGAAGGCGAGTTGATCAAAGGATTGAAGGTGTCGCCGAACGCCGTCTTGTACAACAACCTCGGCTGGATCTACATCCTCGAGGGGAAGTTCGACGACGCGGTGAACGCGCTGCAGCAGGCGGTCACGCTGCCCCTGGCGGATTCGGTCATCTGGAGCAGCCTCGCCCGTGCGTACCGCTGGGCGGGCCATGGCAACGAGGCTGAGCGTGCGGCGTACAAGACAGCCCTCGAACGGGCCAACCTCGAGCTGCGCGTCAACCCGCTGAACTCGGATGTCCGGGCGAATCGCGCCTACCTGCTGGCGGAGACCGGCCGCGGCGACGAGGCGCTGCGCGAAATGACGGCGGCACTCGCCGGCGTGAACGCGCGGGGAAACGTGACTGTCCTGTTCAGGTCGGCGCTGATCCACGAATGGGTGGGCAATCGAAAGGGCGCGCTCGAGGCGCTGGAGCAGGCCGCGCGGGGCGGATACCCGATCAGCCGGATCGCACGGGATCCGGATCTCAAACAGTTGCGGAATGATCCCGGCTATCGGCTTGTGCTCGAGGTCGCCGGCCGTCCCGCGAATCGGCGCTCGTATGAGGAGAGATCGCAATGAAGAAGTTCATCAAGGTGGACCTGGAGAATGGAAAGCACGTCTGCAAGCCGACCAGGACGGAAGTGAAGCCGGGCGACAGCGTCGAATGGAACGGAGGCGTCATTGTCTTCTTTCCCGATGCGACGCCGTTCCGGGAAGGTCGTGGGCCTTTTTCCCCTGGGGATCCACAGACCGTGGATCAAATCGCCACCGCTCAAGAAAGGCGACACGTTCAAGTTCGTGACCCTCGTGAACGGGACGGTGAAGCCAACCGTAGGGGACATCGTCGTCACCTAAGGGTTCGCGCCCTAAGTCCAAGGCCGGCTGAAGCCGGCCCCTACGCGAGCCGTGTTCGATCCGAGAATCTCAATCGCTCGTAGGGGCCGGCTTCAGCCGGCGCGACGTGAGTCTCGATTCGCGTTCGCGAACGAGACCAAGACGGTCGTTGACGTCGTGGACGGTGAGGGGCGAGGCAGGCCGCTGCTGCCGATCGTCTCGCCGGCGTGTCGCGGTCCTCGGCGAGGACGCGGGCCGGGCTACTCGAGGCTGACGACGGGTACGTCGAAGTGCACGGTATTGACGACGCCGGCACTCTGGAACTGCACCCAGAGCCGGTACGCGCCCGGGCGGGGGAACACGATCTCGAATTCGACCTGCCGCCCTCCGTCGGCGAGCAGGGGATGTTCGTGCATCATGTCGATGAGGTCATTGCTCACCGCCAGCATGTGTCCCCAGGCACCGAGGTATCGCTCCAATCCGCGATCGGCGTCGACCACGAACCGCAGCTGCGTGCGCGCCGTGGCCACAGGGCGCTCGGGAATGGTCATGAAGGAGACGGCCAGGTTCTCCGCCGTCTTCGCCGAGTAGTCGCGGCCAAGCTGCACCGGCGACGCCGGCCCGGTACCCGGCACGAAGACGGTGTCGCTCGTCAGCTGCGGCGTCGCGCCCGCGGGATAGTAGTCGCCGAGCACGCGGAACATCCCGGGCTTGGGAAATGTGATGGGGTACTCGAAACACGCCGTCCGCGACGAGCCTGGGATGTCCGTGCTCGAAGAACTGCAGATCCTCGCTCACCACGAACGTGTGGAAGAACTTCTCGTGCACGACGTTGAAGCGGCTGACCGGACGGTCCTTCCACGGATCGTGGACGAGGAACTGCAACACCGCCTGGCGCCCGGGTTCGGGAGACGTCGGCAGCACCTTCAGGTTGAGATGAAACTCGACCGGGTCGGGGATACCTGCAAGGAGGGTCATTCCGCAGCGCCGGCAGACGCCGGCGTCGTGCGAGCGCACGTCGGGATCCATCGGGCAGATGTACACGACACCCTGCGACGGATCGGGCGGCGTGGACAGCCCGGACTCCATCTGATCCCGGACGATGGCCGGCTCCGCTCCGATGAGCTGATCGGACGGCGTCGCGACGCACAAGGCACACAGCCCGATCGCCCACACGTTCCGCCCACGCATGGAGTAACTTGTAGACCTCTTCACTCGCCGGTGTCAAAGGAGTCAGCCGTGCGGCCCTGTCATCCATGCTCCCGGGCTATCACGCTTCTGGCGGTTCCCGCCGTCCTGCTCGTGCTGTGGTGGCCATTCGCGATCGGCGCGAGCGCGCATGGTTTCGGGTCGCAAATCACGTGGAACAGGGAGGTCTCCCGCATCGTCTACGCGCACTGCGCATCGTGTCATCGTCCCGGCGGCACGGCGTTTTCGCTGATGACGTACGCCGATGCCCAGCCCAGGGCGAATGAGATCAAGGATGCGGTCCTGTCGAGACGGATGCCGCCGTGGGGAGCGGTCAAGGGGTTCGGGCACTTCCGGAACGATCAGAGCCTGATGCAGGAGCAGATCGAGCTGGTCACGAAATGGGTGGACGGCGGCATCCGGCGCGGGAACAACCCGCGACTCCTCCCCAAGCCGCCGGTCTTTGCCGCGCCGGCAGCAGCAATCGTCCGTGTCGCCGGCCGCCCTCAGGGCCCGGGGCACGCTCACGCTGCAGCACGACATCATCCTGGACGGCGTGCAGCCGGAGCGGGTTCCCCCCGGCCGCTCGATGCGGATTGTCGCCGTGCTGCCGGGAGGCTCCATCGAACCGCTGGTGTGGCTGCATGGCTACGACAGCCGATATCCTCATCCATTCCTGCTGAGACGGCCGCTGCGGCTGCCGGGAGGGACCGTGATCAACGGCGTGCCCCCGGACGCCGACATTTCGCTGATTCCGGCCACGGAGTGAGCTCCCTGGAGCGTTCGTCCTCCGGTGTGTCGCCCTAATTCTGAACAAGAGTTCAGGCAATCTTCAGATACGCGGCCTTCCGGCGCTCCTATGATCGGGCCAACTCGACTTTAGCTTCATTTCTGGTAGTGCCAGGGAGAGGAAGGTCCGATGACGTGTCGGTCGTCACAGGTACTTGACCAAGTGGTTGACAGGACTCGCTGCCGCCGCGGTGGTCGCATCCTGGAGCGGAGCCGCTGCCGCGCAGACCCCGGCGATGCCGGCGCAGATGAACATGGCGGACCATCGCGGCGCGATTCAGGGAAGGGTGACGGGCGCTGATGGGGCGGCGGCCGCAAACACCATGGTGACGGCCGTCAACGACGAGAACGGGGCGCAGTTCACCTCCACCACCGACGCCCAGGGCGCTTACTCGTTTGGTGCGCTGCCGGTGGGCAAGTACACCGTGTCGGTGGCGCCGGCCGGCGTGACCACGTTCAGGCGGCGCGGCGTCGAGGTGGCGGCAGACGGGTCGATGGCGCTGGACATCAGGCTGGACGCCGCCGCGGCCGCCGAGGCGGCGGAGGGAGACCGCCAGGAACTGCTGCAGCGGATCGCCACGCTCGAACAGCGGATCGGCGAACTGGAATCCACCACCGTGTTGTCGGACCCCGAGACGCGTGTCAGGCGTGTCGAGGTATACGTGGATCCGAACGGCGGCGAGCACGACGAGCCGGTGCCGGGAGCCACGCCGACCGTGACCTACCAGCGCGAGCGGGTGTATCGCCGGCAGACGATCAACGAGAAGATCGAGGAGGCGCTCGCGGAAGCCGACGAGCAGAGCGTCACCCTCGGCATCGATGCCGCGACGATCGTCCAAGCCGCCGGGCGCACGAAAGGCACGATAGGCGAGAGCGGGAACGCCTACGCGCTGGCCTCTGCCGACCTCTTTTTCACCGCCAAGCTCGCGCAGTACACGGTGTTCTTTGCCGACGTCGTGGCGCTGAGCGGCTCGCCGCCCGACGCCGAGATACCGACGCTGACCCTGCTGAACGGGTACACGGCACGGCTCGAATCCCAGAACGCGCTCAACCTTCGCGAGGTCTGGCTGCGGACCGAGCTCTTCGGCCAGCGGCTGGCGCTCACCGCCGGGCGGCTGGATCTGACGAACTACTTCGACGCCAACGCGTTCGCCAACGACGAGAGCACGCAGTTCCTGAGCGATGCGCTGGTGAACAACCAGATGCTCGGCCTGGCGAGCAACGGCACCGGCGTGGCCGCCGAGTTCGACGCCAAGACCGGCTTCCGGTTGAAGTTCGGCTTCCAGCAGAGCAACAACGAGGCGACCAACCTCTCGGATTCGATGTATACCTTGAGCGAGGTCGGCTACACGTTCACGCCGTTCGCGCTTCCGGAGGGCAGCTATCGCCTCTGGTTCCGCACCGACAACACGGCCGAGAACGCCGTGCGGACAGGCGTGGGCGTCAGCCTCGATCAGAAGCTCACGAACGTCGTCGGGCTGTTCGGGCGCTACGGGACCCAGGAAACCGATTTTGGCGACGACCAGTTCTACAGCGGGGGAGTCGCGTTTCAGAATGGGCTCGTGTTGTTCCCGCAGGATTCGTGGGGAATCGGCTACGCGCAGCTGGACCTGGCCTCGAACGAGCGTGAGAAGCTGGCGGAAGGGTATTACAACTTTCAGCTGACCGAGCGGCTGCGCCTCTCGTTCAACCTCACGTATGTGGTGGACAGGCCCGATGGGGACACCCAGTTTGGATACCTGCTGCCGGGCGTCCGGTTCCAGGCCGCGTTCTAGGTTGTTGGCGATTGTCAGGAGCAAGAGTCATGTCTAACCCGCGACGAAGCATTATCGGCGGCGCCCTCATCGCCGCCACTCTGGCGGCATTGGCCGTCGGCCTCGAGGCCCAGGGCGTCAAGATCTCCGACCCGACGTCGGTGGTCATGATCGTGAACCGCGACTCGAACGACATCGGGTTCATGGATATCAAGAGCAAGAAGATGGTGGGCAGCGTGTTCCTCGGCAACAACGTGAACCCGCACATGGTGATGATGTCGCCGGACGGCCGCTACGTCGTCACCGGCGGAACGAGGGCGAACAAGGCGTTCATCATCGATACCCGGACGCTGCAGCTGGTGAAGGTCATCCCGACCGACCTCGCGCCCGAGCACCTGGCGTTCTCGCCGGACAGCCGCTGGTATTACCAGGGCAACCCCGACGGCGACTCGATCTCGGTGATCGACATGCAGTCGCTCAGCAAGATCAAGACGATCCCGGGATTCGTCGAGCCGCTCAACGTCACGTTCCTGCCGGACGGGTCGAAAGCGTACATCGGCAACTACGGCGCGCACTGGGTCGGCGTGATCGACGTGCGGCGCCACGAGCTGCTGAAGAAGATTCAGGTCGGGAACGTGCCGGGCGTGGCGAAGCTCGATCCGGACAAGTACCTTGGTGAGATCAAGGGCATCAACATCGCCGCACTGTCCAACGACGGACGATTCCTCTACGCGGCGGACAGCGACCTGGCCGTGGTCGGCGTCATCGATACGCTCGAAGACAAGGTCATCAAGACGATCCGGGTCGGCCGCGATCCGTGGCGCATCTACATGAGCCACGATGGCCGGTACGGCATCACGGCGAACAACGGCGACGAGACGATCTCCATCATCGACACGCGCTCCAACAGCGTCGCCGCCACGCTCGAGGCGGGGCCCGACATGACCGGCATCAACTTCGCCGGCGGCAAGGCCTTCGTCATCAGCTCCACCAGCGGCTTCGTGTACGTGTACGATATGTCGAGCCTGAAGCCGGCCGGACGCATCAAGGTCGGGTCGAACATCCAGCTCGAGACGGCGACGACCGACGTTGCCGGCGAGAAGATCTACCTGGCCGAGTCGACCAATCACGAGATCGTGATCATCGATGCCAATACGCATGCGATCGAGCGGGTCGGGAATGTGGGCCTCTTCCCCTGGGGTACCCACATCATGAACAGCAAGGACAACTACTGCCACTGAGGCGAGGCGGCCCGCCAGTCGGCCGTGCTGACTGGCGGGTCCCCGGCGCGGCAGCCGCGTCGGGGTCCGGGGCGGCCTTGATTGGAAGCACGGACATGCGTGGTGTTCTCGACGCCCTCACGGCCGCGACGATCGTCATCGTCCTCTTTCCATCTGCGGCCTTCGCCCAGAGCGTGCGTGACCATACCCGCCTGAAGCCCGACGGCTCTACGGCCGTCACCGAATCGCAGGCCAACGAGCTCACGCTCACGTTGACGGAAGCCGCCGTCCGGCCCATCCAGGTCTGGGTCCGCACCGCCGGTGTCGTGGACGGCGCCAGCAAGACCGTCGCCGCGCTCGTGCCCGAGGCCGAGGCCGCGTTCGTGAAGGTCGGCCAGCGCGTCCGCGCCTTTTCGCTCCGGTCGCGGTCGTCGATGCACCAGGCCTGGATCTCGCGAAGTCGTTCAAGGCAGCGGCGGCGTCATGGTGAGTGCCAACCTGGCGGGACAAGGCCTCGAGGACGGCGTGCGCTATATCCTGGAGATCGTGACGGAACGCGGCGACCTCCTATCCGTGCCGAATGAAGCGATTATCGAAAGCAACGGCAAGCAGGTCGTCTACGTGCAGGAGCAGCCGGGCCGCTACGTGCCGAGGGAGATTCGGCTCGGCGTCCAGGGCGAGCTCTACGCGCACGTCCTGGCCGGCCTGAAGCCTGGCGAACAGGTGGTCACCTTTGGCAGTTTCTTCATCGACGCCGAGCACAAGCTGAAGGGGTCGTAGCACACACGCGGCATGATCACCGCCATCATCAGGCACGTCATCAGGTTTCGCTGGATCGTATGGTCCCTGGTCGCGGTACTGATTGCACTCAGCGTCCAGGCCCTGCGCACGGCGCCGCTCGACGCCATCCCCGACATCTCCGATCCGCAGGTCATCATCTACGCCAAGTGGCCGCGCAGCCCCCAGGTGATCGAAACGGAAGTCACCGAGCCGATCATCAGGGCGCTCGGCGGGTCTCCTGACATTCAATCGATCCGGGTACCTCGCACATGGGGTACTCGTTCATCTACGTCATCCTGCGCGACCCGGGCCGCCGCGCGGCAGTGCGCCAGTTTGCCGCCGATCGCCTCAGCGCCATCCGGTCGCAACTGCCTCCCGACGCGAACATCGCGATCGGACCGAACGCGAGCAGCATGGGCTGGATCTATCAGTACGCCCTCGTCGATCGGGAGGGCACACGCGACTTGCGTGAGCTGCGGCTGCTCAACGAGAGCCAGGTTGAACCCGCGCTCCAGTCGACGCCGGGCGTCGCCGAGGTCGCCTCCATTGGCGGATTGGAGAAGCAGTACCAGGTGAAGCTGTTTCCGCCCCTGCTCAGCGAGCGCGGGATCTCCCTGCGCCAGATCCTCACCTCCGTTCAGGGCGCGTTCCAGGAGACCGGCGGCCGCACCATCGAGATCACCAACCGGGAATACCAGCTGCGCGGCAGCGTCGACACCGGCAGCCTGGACCAGCTCGAGTTCCTGGTCATCGGACGGGACAAGAGCGGGCAGCCGGTGCAGCTGAAGGACGTCGGCTACCTGCAGGTCGGCTACGACCTGCGCCGCGGCATTGCCGATCTCGACGGCGCCGGCGAGGTGGTCGGCGGCATCGCGATCATGGAGCAGGGCCGGAACGTCCTCGCCGTCACGCGCGCCCTGGAGCAGCGGCTGGCGCAGCTCGAGACGGCCCTGCCGCAAGGCATCGAGATCGTTCCGACCTACGATCGCTCGGCGCTCATCTGGGATACGCTGTCGAACTTCTTTCAGGCCATCGTCTACGAGCTGATCGTCGTCATCCTCGTGATCGCCGTGGCGCTGCGCAACGCTCGCGCCGCCGTGGCGCCGGTGTGCGTGCTGTTGTTCGGCACCCTGTTCACGGCGCTGCCCCTGACCGCGTTCGATCAGACCATCAACCTGTTCGCGCTGGCCGGACTCGCGATCGCCATCGGCGAGATGGCCGATGCGACGATCGTCATCGTCGAGAACTGCACGGCCGAGCTCGCCAGGCGGGGGAACCTGAGCGCGGCCGAACGGATGGAGACGATCATCCGGGCGACCGCCACGATGACGCGGCCGTTGCTCTTCTCGATGCTCATCATCGTGACCTCGTTCCTCCCGATCTTCTTTCTCGGGGAACGGGAGGGCCGGCTCTTCAATCCGCTGGCCTTCAGCAAGACGTTCGCCATGGCGTTCTCGACGCTGCTGACGCTGTTCCTGCTGCCCGCGGTGATTGTGTGGGTCTTCAAACGTCCGATGGCGGCGCCGGCGGCGCCGCGGGAGAGTGCGTTCGTCCGCGCCTACCGGCGGGCGTTGACCCGGACGATTCGCCATCGGTATGCGTTCGTCGTCGTGAGCACGGCGCTCTTCCTCGCGGCAGTCGTGCTGCTCGCCGGCTTCCAGAAAGACTACATGCCGGAGATGGAGGAAGGTTCCATTCTCTACATGCCGACGACGCTGCCGGGTCTGCCGTCGCGTGAGGCCGGCTGGATCCTGCAGCAGATGGACAGGAAGCTGAAGGCGTTCCCGGAGGTCGAGCGGGTTTTCGGCAAGCTCGGTCGCGCCGACACCGCCACCGACCCGGCGCCGGTCGAGATGATCGAGACGACCGTGATGCTGAAACCCAGGTCCGAGTGGCGCCCCGGCATGACCAAGGACCGGCTGGTCGCCGAGATGAACCAGGCGATGGAGATCGTCGGTTACGTCAACAGCTGGACGCAGCCAATCAACACCCGCGTGATGATGCAGGACACGGGCATCCAGACGCCGGTCGGGATCAAGGTGAAGGGAAAGGAGCTGGCGGTCGTCGAGGAGATCGCGCAGAAGATCGAGTCGCTGCTCAAGGAGTTCCCGGGGACGCAGGCGGTGATCGCGGAACGCATCTCGCGCGGCTATTTCGTGGATGCGCAGCTGAATCTCGCCGACATGGCGCAGCGCGGCGTCACGGTCGACGAGGCGATGTCCACTGTGCGGTTTGCCATCGGGGGAGACAACGTCGTCGGCATCAGGCAACCCGACAAGACGATTGTGCCGCTCGCCATCCAGTATGCCCCTGAGTACATCGACACCCTGGCCAAGGTGCGGAATACGTCAGTCGTGACCGAGGGTGGAGCGTCCGTGCCGCTCGGCGAGATCGCGGACGTCGCCGTGCGCGAGGCGCCCGAGATGATCCGCAACGACAACGGCGATCTGGCCGGTTACATCTACGTCTACCTGCGCGACATCACAGGTCCGGAGTACGTCGAGCGCGCACAGGAATACCTGCGCACGAGGCTGACCGTGCCGCCGGGGTACTCGATGGAGTGGACCGGCCTCTACCAGTATGCCGAGGACGCCCGCTCCACGCTCCGGGTGGTGGTCCCGATTACGCTGGCGATCATGTTCGCGCTGCTGCTGATGGCGTTCCGGTCGGTCGCCGACAGCTCCCTGATCATGCTCTCGGCGCCGTTCGCGCTCGTCGGCGGCATCTTCCTGCAGTGGTGGCTGGGCTACTCGATGACCACGGCCGTCATCGTCGGATACGTGTCGCTCTTCGCCGTGGCCATCCAGACCGGCATCATCATGATCGAGTTCATCCGCGAGGCGCTGGCGCAGAGGACGGCGGAGCAGTCCTACATGGACGCCGTCGTCGAAGGTTCGGTGGCGCGGCTGCGGCCGAAGCTGATGACGGTGGCGACGACAGTGCTCGGGCTGCTCCCGATCATGTTCGCCACCGGATCAGGGCTCGATATCACCAAGCCGATCGCCACGCCGACGTTCGGGGGCATGATCAGCTCGACGATCTACGTCCTCTTCCTCATCCCGTGCCTGTTCGCGATCGGAGAGGACGTACGTCGCCGCTGGCCCGAGCGCTTCGCGGTTCGCTACCCGGCGGCGCGTATCGCCGCAGAGGAATCGTGATGATACGGACGTGTGCAGTGCTGGTCTTCATCCTCGCCTCGTTCGGGTGCGGGACATCCGACGACGCCAGCCAGCATCCGGCGGAAGTCGGGAAGGTCCGCTCCGGCAACCTCGACGTGGTCCTGCGGGCGCGCGAGGCCGCACTCAGCACAGGAAAGGATACGGCGACGATCGAGTTCAGGACCGCGTCGGACGGCAGCCTCGTGGACGTCGGGACGGTGACGGCGAACGCGGCGATGCCGATGGCCGGAATGGCTCCGATGGTCGGGCCGGTGGAGGTGCAACCGACGAGTACGCCCGGCCGATACCTCGCGACCAGCGATCTGAGCATGGCCGGCCAATGGCGGCTCACGGTCGAGTGGAACGGGCCCGCCGGCCGCGGTTCCGCAAGTTTCTCTCCGGCCGCCCAGTGAAGTCTGGCTTCGGTTGTGCCACACCATCCGGTCACCGCACTGCGCTGGCCTGGAGTGGTGCCGTGCTGACGCGCATCGGTGTCAGCGGAACTCCAGTCAGGGCCGGGTCGCACACGGCCCCATCCCCATCGAGCAGCGTGGTATCGTGTGGCGTGGTGCGGCTGTTTCTCGCCATGTGGCTCGCGGCGTTTGCGGCGCAGGCAACAGATCTGCTCGCCCTGGTTGCGCCTGACGAGTGCACCGAGGAGACCCGCGGAACCCCGGGCGACCCGTGCGAGGACGGCTGCCCGCGGTGCATGTGCTGCGCCCGCGCGCCGGTCTTCATTCCTCAGGCTTCGCAGCCGGCCCGGACCGACGTCTCCGCGCGCCTGGTCATGCTGCCGCCGACAGCGCCGTCAGCCGCGCCGATTCCCCGCGGCATCTTCCACGTTCCCAAACACTCCCTGTCATAGACGCGAACACGCGACACGTGTGGTGTCGCTCGTCTGTGCAGAGGAGTCCTATGTACCGTGTTGTGTTTGTGGCGGCCGCCGCATGCCTTGCCGTCTCTGCGCCTGCCCGCGGCCAGACCGTACTGACGCTCGAAGAGACCATCGCTCGCGCACGCGACCAGGGTGGTGCGGTGGTCGTGGCACGCGCGCGCATCGCCGAGGCCGAGGCCGGCGTCGTCGAGGCGTCCGCCCGATATCGCGCCAACCCTGTCATCGACGTGAATGCCGGGCCTCGCCGCGGCCTTGGCGCCACGTCCACGGAGCTGGACATCGGGGTGTCGCAGCCGTTCGAGAGCGGGGGGCAGCGTCAAGCCCGCATCGAGGGAGCGCGGGCGGCCGTCGATCGGCAGCGCGCGGAGGCCGACGAGACCGGCCGCGCGGTCGTATTCGAAGCCGCGTCCGCATTCCTTGACGGCGTGGCCGCAGGGGAGCGACTCACGATTGCGGAAGAAGCCGACACCGTCGGCCGCGAGCTGGCGCACGCGACGGAACGGCGCTACGCCGCGGGCGACATCGCGGCCATCGACCTGAATCTCGCGCGGATCGATGCGGCGCGGTCCGCCGCGACGCTGCGGGCCGCGCGAGCCGACCTGGCCGCCGCGGTCGGAGTCCTGCGTGCGCTGCTGCGACTCCCGGCGGCGGAGCCCGTCGAGCTTCGCGGGTCGCTCGATCTCCCTGCTCCCGCTCCGCTCGAGCAGCTTCGTGCCGCAGTCGATCAACGGCCCGATTTCACCGCGCTGGCCGCCGAAGGCCGCGAGGCGGACGCCCAGGCGCAACTCGGTCTTGCACTGCAGCGGCCCGACCTCGGGGTCCGCGTCAGCTATGAGCGCGAAGAGCGGGACACCATCGTGCTCGGCGGCTTGAGCATCACGCTGCCGGCGTTTCAGCGAGGGCAAGGCACGCTCGCCGCCGCCGCCGCGCGCGCGTCGAGAGCGCGCGCCCAACTCGAAACGGCGCGTGCGGTTGCGATCTCCGACCTCGAGACGGCGTACGGCCTGTATCAGCAGCACGCCACGCTGGCCGCGACGCTCGCGCGCGACACGGAGGCGAGCGTGCAGGACAACGAGAGCCTCGCCCGTCGGAGCTATGACGCCGGCGAGATCAATCTGATGGACGTGCTGTTGATTCGGCGCGACGCGCTCGACACGCGGACGGCCATTGTCGAACGGCGGCTCCAGGCGGCACGCAGCCGTTTGCACGTTGACTTCGTCGCGGGAGTGTTGCGATGAGAACGCATATGCAGGTTGTCGCGTCGCTGTGGCTGCTCGGTACGATGGCCTGCGGGGAGAGCCCCGCCCCGCAGCAGGCAGCGGAGGTGAAGGCGCCCGGGACGACGGCTGGTGCGCACGCGGAAGAAGAGAACGCGATCCACCTCAGCGAGGACATGGTTCGTGACCTCCGCATCAGCACCGCGCTGGTCGCCGAACGCTCCGGGGCACAGGAGGTCAGCGTACTCGGCGAGGTGGCAGCCGACCAGAGCCGCTACGCCGAGGTGGCGCCGCCGACCGGAGGCCAGATTGTCGGCGTGCTCGTCGAGTTGAACGCCGCCGTCGGACGCGGCACGCCGCTGGCGCAGTTGCGGAGCACGGACCTGGGGCGTGCCCGCGCCGACCTGCTTGCAGCCGACGCGCGTCGTGAACTGGCCGGGCAGACCCTTGAACGAAAGCGCACGCTTGCGGCCGAACGCATCGTGCCACACGCGAGGTGCAGGAGGCCGAGGCGGCGTTCCGCGCGGCCGACGCCGAGGCGCGGGCGGCGGGAGCGGCGCTCCGTGCGCTCGGCATCGCCGAGGACGACACCGGAGGCGACAGCTCGGTGTTCTACCTCCGCTCCCCGGTGGCCGGGCGTGTCATTGCCCGGGACGTCGTGCTGGGCCAGCACGCCGACACCAACGCGTCGCTGTTCACGGTCGCGGACCTGTCGCGCGTGTGGCTGATTGCGCAGGTCTTCGAGCGCGACGTCGTGAACCTCGCGGTCGGCAGCACCGCACACGTCACGATGGCCGCGCTGCCGGGACTGGAGTTCGATGGCCGCGTGACCCAGGTGGGCCGCCAGCGTCGATGCCGGCTCGCGCACCGTTCCGGTCCGCATCGAGCTGGCCAATGCCGACGATGTGCTGCGGCCCGGCATGTCGGCCAACGCGCGGCTCGAGCTGACCGGCACCAGTCAGACCATTCTGGCGGTTCCAGCCGCGGCGCTGCAGCGCGTGGGCGAGCGGTGGCTCGCGTTTGTTCCCGAGAGCGCCGCAGGAGTTCGAGATGCGGCCGGTCGGCCGCGGCCGCGACCTCGGCAACGAGGTCGAGGTCGTCTCCGGGCTGAAGGCCGGGGAGACCGTCGTCGTCGAAGGCGCCTTCCTGCTCAAGGCCGAAGCCGAGAAGCGGCGCGGCGGCGGCGACGAGCACGAGCACTGAGGACGTCATGACCAACAGCCTCATGACAGCGGCGCTTCGGACGGCCGGTCTTCACGGTCCTCGCTCGTGCTGGTGGCCGCCGGCTTCGGCGCCGTCAGCCTGCAGCAGCTTCGGCGCGACGTGTTTCCCGACCTCTCCGCGCCGGTGTTCAACGTCATCGTGCAGAACCCGGCGATGGGCGCCGAGGAGCTCGAGACGTCCGTCGCGATCCCGCTGGAAGTCGGCGCTCGCCGGGCTGCCGGACGTGCGGCGCATCCGCTCGTCGTCGCAGCTCGGGCGTCAGCCAGGTCACCGTCGAGTTCGAGCCCGACGCCGACTACTACCGCGCGCGCCAGCTCGTGGCCGAGCGCATGGCCAGGTCGCGCCGCAGCTGCCTCCGGGCACCGACGCGCCGCTCCTGTCGAGCCTCACCGGCCGCCTCAACGAGATTCTCGAGTTCACGCTCGAAGCCGAGCCGGGTGCGGTCGACCTGATGACGCTGCGCGACCTCGCCGAGTTCGAGGTGAAGAACCGCCTGCTCGCGGTGCCGGGCGTGGCCGCGGTCGAGCGGCTCGGCGGGTACCTGCGCCAGTTCCAGGTCCAGCTCGACCCGCCGAGGATGGCAGCGCGGAACGTGACGCTCGACGAAGTGATGCACGCCGTCGAGGACGCGAACGTCAACGCGTCCGGCGGCTTCGTCGTGCAGGGCGGCACCGAGTGGGCGGTGCGCGCGGTCGGCCGGGTCGCAGACCGTCGAACGAGCTGCGCACCACCGTCGTGGCCGTGCACGAGCGCATGCCCGATCATGCTCGGCGACGTCGCCGACGTGCGCGAAGCGCCGGCGGTGCGGCGCGGCATCGCGCACCGGCTGGCGGGCGAGGTCGTGAGCTGCCGCGTCGTCAAGCAGTTCGGCGCCGACACGGTGACGGTCGCCGCGGCCGTGCGCGAGGCGCATTGCCGATGTCAGCCGGACGCTGCCGGCGGGCGTGACCCTGCGCATCGTCTACGACCAGTCGAGCCTCGTCGAGACGGCGCTCGGCGGCGTCGGCCGCGCCGTCCTCATCGGCGCCGGCCTGGTCGTCGTCGTGCTGTTCGTCCTGCTTGGCAACTGGCGCGCGGCGCTGCTCGTCACCTTGACGCTGCCGCTCTCGATCGCGCTGTCGGGGCTGCTGCTGCGCGCCGGCGGCATCGGCATCAACACGATGACGCTCGGCGGCCTCGCCATCGCCGTCGGGCTGCTCGTCGACGCCGCGATCATCGTCACCGAGAACGTCGTCCACCACCTGCAGCGGCGGCCCGACGCGCCGCGCACGGAGATCGCGCTGCACGCCGCGATGGAGGTCGGCCGGCCGATCGTGTTCGCCACGCTCATCGTGGTCGCGGTGTTCGTCCCGCTGTTCGCGATGACCGGCATCGAGGGCCGCATGTACCGGCCGCTGGCGGCGGCGGTCGTCGCGGCGCTTGCCGCGTCGCTGCTGCTGGCGCTGACGCTCGTGCCGGTCGCCGCCGGCGATGCTCCTCCGGCCGCCCCGGCCCGGCGCCGAGGAAGACGTCTGGCTCGATCCGCGCAGGTCAAGCGCGCTCTATGCGCCCGCCGCTCGACGGCGCGATGCGCCACGCCGGGCTGGTGCGCGTCGCGACGCTGGCCATCACCGTCCCGGCGATTGCGCTCGCGTTCGCTGGTCGGCTCCGACTTCATGCCGCAGCTCGACGAAGGCGCGTTCCTGCTCCAGACCGTGCTGCCGCCCGATACGTCGCTCGAGGAGGTCGACCGCGTCAACCACCGCGTCGAGGACGTGCTGCGCGCGCTTCGCCGAGGTCGAAGACGTGGTGCGGCGGACCGGCCGCGCCGAGCGCACCGAGGACCCGATGCCGCACATCGATCTCGGACGTGCTGGTGGTGCTCAAGCCGGACCGCGACGGCAGCCTCGAGGAGCTCGAAGCGCGAGATGCGGGAGGCGCTCGAGAACGTGCCCGGCGTCTCGGTGCTGTTCACGACGCCGCTCGGCATGCGCATCGACGAGGGCTTGGGCGGCACGCCGGCCGACCTGTCGGTGCGCATCTTCGGTCCCGACCTCGATCAGCTGGCGAGGCTCGGCGCCGAGGCCGGGCGCTCATGGCGCACGATCGAGGGCCTCGAGGACCTGCGCGTCGAGGCCGTCACCGGCTTGCCGCAGCTGCGCATCGCGATCGACCGCGACGCAGTGGCGCGGGCCGGGCTGACGCCCGGGCGACGTCGTTCGCGCGCTGCGCATCGGCCTGGTCGGCGACGAGGCGTCCGAGGTCTGGGTCGGCCAGCGGCGCTACGACCTCGTCGTCCGCCTGGCCGATCCCGCGCGGAACAGCGTGGCGGCCATCCGCGACCTCCGCCTCGACGGCCACGACGGGACCCGCGTCCCGCTCAGCAGCTCGCGCGCGTCGAGGAGGTGTTCGCGCCCGGGCACCATCCGCCGCGAGGCCGGCAGCCGCCGCATCGCCGTCGAAGGCGTCGGTCGCGGGCCGCGATCTCGGCGGCGCCGCCGCGGAGGTGCGCGAGCGGCTCGCCGCGGAACTGCGCCTGCCCGACCGGCTACTTCGTCGACGTGGGCGGCCGGGTGGAGCAGCAGGAGCGCGCGGCGCAGTCGCTGACCGTCGCCATGGCCGCGGCGCTGCTCGCCGTGTTCGTGCTGCTGTACCTCGCGCTCGGGTCCTTCGCCGAGACGCCGGTCATCCTCGCGACGCTGCCCGACGCCTTCGTCGGCGGCATCCTCGCGCTGCTGATCGCGGGCGAGACGTGGAACGTCTCCTCGCTCGTCGGGCTGATCGGCCTGTTCGGCATCGCGGTCCAGAACGGCCTCGTGCTCGTGGCCCAGACCCGCGGCCTCGTCGCGGAGGGCCGGCCATTCGGGAGGCGCTGCGCGAAGCCAGCATCGGCCGCGTGCGCCCGAAGCTGATGACCGCGCTCACGGCGATCCTGGGCCTGCTGCCGCTGCTCGTCCTGGACATGCACGGCACCGAGATCGAGCGGCCGCTGGCGATCGTGATGGTCGGCGGCCTGGTCACCTCGACGCTCTTCACGCTGCTCGCGCTGCCGACGTTCTACCTGTTCGTCCACGATCTGGGCAGCCGGTTTCGCCACCGCGCGGCGTCGCACGTGTAGGGACCAGCAGAGGCGGCTCGCCGGCCCAGCCTTGCGGCCTGTCAGGAGTCTCTGAACAAAAGTTCAGCAATTCTTCAGTTGAATCGCGCGATCGCTTCGCTCAGTCTAGACGCGCTCGTACCTCCGAGCGCGTCCCCGACCTCATCGCGGGTACGCCATTCTGTGGCGTGCCCGCGGTGGGGAGGGCTCCTCGGCCCGCCGGCTCAGTCGATGATGTCCAGGGAGGCGCTCCCGTGACCACGACGCTGCGGCTGACGCGGTCCGCCAGTCGCCGTGTTCTCACGCGTCTCCTCACATGTCTTGCAGCGAATGGCAAACGGGAGCGCGCTCAAGCGTCCCTGCGAGATCGGCCCGCCGCACTCCACGCAGTCGCCGTAGACACCCTGTTCGAGGCGGCGCAGGGCCATGTCGATCCGGTGAGTACCTGGGCCTTGATCTGGATCAGCGCGAGGTCGATGTCCTCCTGGATGTCGGCCTCGGCGCCGTCCTGGTCGTCGGAGACGTCGCCAATCTCGCCGTCTCTCGAGCGGACGTGCCGAATCTGCCCGTTCAGCTCGGTCGTCAGCTCGCCGGCGGCGGCTCTCGAGCAACGTCCTCAGCGCGGCCGCGCGTGACGTCGTCAAGACGGCTCTTTTCGGCATGGCTGCCTAGGATACCGAACGTCCGGCACGCCGAGACTGAAAAATCGCTGAATTCTTCGTCAGAAGCGGTTGGGAAGCGCGTGCCGGAAACGGCGCGTCGGCTCGACCGCGGTGCACACATTGCCGCACCCAATCCGAAGGGCGCGATGGTGCGTAAGGGAAGATTGAGATGCGAGCCAGACTGCCGCCTCGTGACTGGTTCACCATTTAGACTCGATCACTTGACGATGCATCTGGCGCTGCGAGTCGGGATGGCAATCATCGTCCTTGTCGTGCCCGCGGCGTGGACGCGGGACGCCTATGCTCAGCAGCGAGGCATCGTGGCGGGCCGGGCGCTGGACCAGACCGGCGCCGCACTGCCTGGCGTCACGATCGACCTGGTCACGGACGCCGGCGAATTGAACGCGATGACCGACGGCACAGGCGCATACCGGTTCGATGCGGTGCCGGCGGGCCCGGCCGAGCTCACGTTCCGCGCGATCAACTTCACCGTGGTGAGACGCAGCGTCACCGTCACGCCTGGCAGCGCCGTCACGGCGAATGCCGTGCTGACGCTGTCGTTGAGCGCGGACGTGATCGTGACCGGGGCCGGCACGTTTCGCAACGTCGCCGATGTCGAGAACCCCGCGGAGAACCTGGTGGGCATCGCGTCTGCGGCCAGCCAGGGCGCGATCACCGCCGAGCAGCTCGCCGCGCGTCCGATCATGCGTGCCGGCGAGGTGCTCGAAACAGTGCCGGGCCTGATCGTCAGCCAGCACAGCGGCGAGGGCAAGGCCAACCAGTACTACCTGCGTGGGTTCAATCTCGATCACGGCACCGACTTCTCGACGACGGTCGCCGGGGTGCCGGTGAACACACCCACGGGGGCGCACGCGCACGGCTATGCGGATGTCGGGTTCCTGATCCCCGAGCTGGTCAGCAGCGTCCAGTTCAAGAAGGGGCCGTACTTCGCGGACGAAGGGGACTTCTCGGCGGCCGGCGCGGCCAGCATCAACTATGTGAATCAGCTCGATCGCCCGATGGTGCGGTTCAGCGCAGGCAACGATGGATGGGGACGGCTGTTCGGCGCAGCCTCGCCCCGCGTCGCCGGCGGCTACCTGCTTGGCGCGATCGAACTCGGTCGCAACGACGGACCGTGGGTGCGGGCGGACGGCTACCAGAAGATCAACGGCGTCGTGCGGTACAGCCGCGGCGACAATCGGAACGGGTTCTCGCTGACGGGCACGGGCTACTGGTCCGACTGGGATTCGACGGACCAGGTGGCCAATCGCGCCATCGCCAGCGGGCTGATCTCACGCTTCGGCTTCCTCGATCCGACCGACGGCGGCAGGACGAGCCGCCAGACCATCGCGGCGGAGTTCCAGCGCTCGATCGGACCATCGTCGGTTCGCGCCGCCGCGTTCGTTCTCCACAACAGCCTCAACCTGTTCTCGAACTTCACGTACTTCCTGGACGATCCGGAACACGGCGATCAGTTCGAGCAGGCCGAGCGCCGGACGGCCGCCGGAGGACGGGTCACCTACCGGCGGCTGGGCCACTTCTTCGAGCGGCACACCGAGAACGCCGCAGGTGTGCAGATCCGCCGTGACTGGCTCGCGCCGGTGGGCCTCTATCACACCGCGGCGCAGCAGCGGCTGTCGACAACGAGGGAAGACGAGGTCGGTCAGACGATGATCGGGACCTATGCGCAGAGCGAGATCGAATGGTCGCGCGCGCTGCGGACGACGCTCGGGCTGCGGGCCGACGTCTATCAGTTCTCGGTGACGTCGGACAACCCGTTGAACTCAGGCGATGGATCCGATGGCCTGATCAGTCCCAAGTTCGGCGCGGTCCTGGGGCCCTGGGCGGGAACCGAGCTCTACGTGAATGCCGGGACGGGCTTTCACAGCAACGACGCACGAGGCGCCGTGATTCGGGTGGATCCGCAGACCGGCGGCCCAGCGCACCGCGTGACGCCGCTGGTGCGGGCCAGAGGTGCCGAGCTCGGCGTCCGCACCGTGCGCGTGCGAGGCCTCCAGTCGACGCTCTCGTTGTGGTACCTGGGCATCGATTCCGAGCTGCTCTTCGTCGGCGACGCGGGAACGACGGAGGCCGGCCGGCCCAGCCGCCGGGTCGGCGTCGAGTGGACCAACTACTGGCGCCTGCGTCCGTGGCTGACCGCCGATGCCGACATCTCGTTTTCGCGCGCGCGCTTCACGGACGGCGATGCCGCGGGCGCCCGCATTCCCGGTGCACTCGATCGGGTGATCGCGGGGGGTCTCACCTTCGAACCGCAACAGCGCGTTTTCGGCAGCCTGCGCGTCCGCCACTTCGGCCCGCGTCCGCTGGTTGAAGATGCAAGCGTGAATTCCGAGGCGACGACCTTGTGGAATGGGGAAGTCGGCTACCGCCTCTCCACCAGGGCCCGGCTGGTACTCGAAGCGTTCAACATCTTCGACGCCAGCGTCTCGGACATCGACTACTTCTACGCGTCTCGATTGGCCGGGGAACCAGACGAGGGCGTGGAGGACATCCACACGCATCCGGCGCTGCCGCGATCCGCGCGAATCGGGATCCAGTTGACGTTTTGATCGATCCGGGACGCGCGGTGGCGGGTCCCAGGACCCGCCCTGCACCTGAGCCCGGCCGCGAATCGGTTCAGGGCAACGGCTTGCCGACGCTGCCTTCGGTCCCCTGACTATCCCGCAGCTGCGTGCCGTCCGCGAGGGTGACCTTGGCGAGACGGCCCACCTTGGCGCCGTTCCTGGCGGGAAAGAGTTCGATGGTGACCGCATCGCCGGCCTTCAGAGAGTTGCGGTTCCAACCCATGCGCGTCAGGGCGGACGGGCTGCCGGATTCGGCATTCCAGCTGGCCGCGGCGCCGCCGGCGTCCTTCACCTCAAAGGTCAGAATCGTGTGCGGGTTGGCCCACACCATGTTCCGCATCGTCGCGTTGTTCAGCACGATGGTCGTGTTGTCGTACGCGGCGGCCGAGTGATGGGCCGACGCGGCCGCGCCCATCGCCGCCACGATGGTGACCAGGCACACCAGGATGGACTTCCTCTTCATGCCACGCTCCTGCGCGCGTAAACGGGCGCGCCACCATCACGGTGGGGCCGCTGGCGTATGCTATCGCGAATACGCGGTGACACGTCCCTTGACGTGCGAGTAGCGGCCCTGCCGTCCAGGGACGCGGAGACTCTGGCGATGCGCTCATACATGCTCGGGCTCGCGGCCGTCTCGTTGTCGGCGGCGATGGTGGCGGCAGGTCAACAGCGTGCGGCCGACAGCAAGCCGGCTGGACCGCCGCGCCGCGATGTGAGCGGCGTCTGGCTGGGGGTCGCCGCTCCGGCCCTGGAGCCGACGGCGCCCATGACGGCGAGAGGGCAGGCGCTCTTCGACGCGGCGAAACCGATGTACGGCCCTCGAGCCGTGCCCGTGGCCGAGTCGGACGACCCGCTCGTCACCTGCGATCCGCTCGGGTTTCCACGCAGCGTGCTGCACGAGCTGCGCGGCATGGAGTTCGTGCAGTCGCCGAACCGGGTCGTGCAGCTGCTGCAGTACCAACGGGCGTTTCGCGAGATCTGGACCGATGGCCGATCGCTTCCGGCAGAGGTCGGCGGCGCCAATCCGCAGTCCGCCGACCCGAAATGGTATGGCTACTCGATCGGACGCTGGGTCGGCGATTACACCTTCGTGGTGGAGACGACCGGCGCCACGGAGACGAGCTGGGGTGACGAGTACGGTCATCCCCATGGTGTCGGCGCCCGCATTGAGGAACGCTACCGCCGCGTCGATGCAGATACTCTCGAGCTCATCGTCACCATCGACGACCGCGAGATGTACCAGAAGCCGTTCGTCGCGATGAAGCTGGCGTTGAAACGAGGGAAAGCGCTCGAGGAGCAGCTCTGCGTGCCCTCGGAGGCCCTGCGGTATCTGGAAGTCGTGGCCAAGCCCGCAGTGGACAAGTAGCAATCCGATTGAGCGTACGGCGAGTTGTTTTTCAGACCCGCCACCTAACCGGGCCGGCTGAAGCCGGCCCCTACGTACGATCTTGCCGTCCTCGTAGGGGCCGGCTTCAGCCGGCCCGTGATCGACCGTAGGGCGGGTCTTTTCAGACCCGCCTCAGCGCCCGGTCCAAAAGGACCCGGCCTACGGTCGCGCCATTGCGCGTAGGGCGGATTTTTCTGACCCGCCGCAGGACCGGCCTGCGTTCGCCTCCTCACACCGACATCTCCTCCCACCGCCGCACGGAGTAGTGCAGCGGCTTGGTCCACAGGCTTTCCAGTCCCTCGAGAATGTCCGAGGCCCAGCCGAATACGTTCCGTCCGGCGACGGCGCGGCGCATGGCGCGCATCCGCGCACGGCGCTCGTGCGCAGGCATGTCGATCGCCGCTTCGAGCGCGTGGGCGAACCCGATCCACGTCGTACGGGTTGATGATCAAGGCGTCGCGCAGTTCCTGCGCCGCGCCGGCCAGCGCGCTGAGGACGAGCACGCCGTCGTCGTCGTCGCGCGCGGCGACGAACTCCTTCGCGACCAGGTTCATCCCGTCGTGAAGCGAGCTGACGATGCAGAAGTGCGCGAGCCGGTAGAGCGCCACGAGGCTCGTGATCGTCAGCGGCGCCTGGTAGTAGACGATGGGTACCGGCCGTCCCGCCACGGCGTGACGCGCGTTGACCTCCGCGATGCGCCGGCCGATCTCGGCCTCGATGGCCGCGTAGGTGCCGACCTCCGACCGTGACGGCACGCCGATCTGGACGAAGGTCAGGCGCCCGCGCAGTTCGGGCCGTCGTGTCAGCACCTCATCGAGCGCGGCGAGCCGCTCAGGGATGCCCTTGGTGTAATCGAGCCGGTCGACGCCAATCCCGATCACATCCGCCGTCAGCCCGAACAACTGGCGCAGCCGCGTCTGCTCGTCCGCGAGACCGGCGTCGGCGGCCAGCCCCTGGATGCGGTCGTAGTCAACGCCAATCGGCACCGACACGACGGTGGTGGCGCGTCCCTCGAACACGACCCGCGACGACTCCGCTTCCACCTGCGCGTTGAGCTCCTCCTCGACGGCGAGCAGGAAATTACGCCGATCGCGTTCCAGTTGGAAGGCCAGCAGATCGTTGGCGAGCAGCCCGGCGAGGATGTCGCGACGCCAGGGGCAGATGCGCAGGCGATCGGGATACGGCCACGGGATGTGCCAGAAGAGCGCCGTCCGCGCGGTGGGCCGCCGCCTGCGCACGCCAGGCGCCACCAGCGCCAGGTGATAGTCCTGGATGAAGACCGGCGTGTCCGGCGCCGTGATCTCGTCGTGCACCGCCGCGGCGAAGCGTTCGTTGATGTCCTTGTAGGCCTGCCCAGTCCGTCGCGCGGAACTGCGGACGGACGTCCACCAGGTGGCACAGCGGCCAGAGACCTTCGTTGGCGAACCCGTTGTAGTACGCCGAGAACGTCGGCTCCTCGAGCCACAGGCGGCGAAGCTGGTACGACGGGTGCTCGGGAGGCACCGCCACCTTGTCCGAGGCATCGACGACGCGCCGGTCCGCCGGGCCGGCGCCGTGCGCGATCCAGACGCCGGCGCGTTCGCGCATCAGCGCATCGAGCGCCACCGCGACGCCGCCGGTTGCGGGCCTGGCCACAATCTCGCCGCGGCCGTTCTCGCTGTGCAGGTACGGTTCGCGATTGGACACGACGACCAGCGGCCGTGGCGGCCGCGCGCCAAGCTCGCCTTCGCGCAGCAGCCCGTACCGGAAGAGAAGCGGTCCGGTTACTTCGTGGATGAGAACAAGGGCAGCCAGCAGTGTCTGCACCTGCGTGCCCCAACCGGGAAAGTCCAGGGCCACGACCGACGCAAAGCCCAGCGTAATGCCCGCCTGCGACACCAGTCCGGTCCACACGTGGCGCACGCGCTCCGGCGGCACGCGCGCGGCGCGGGCGCCCACGGCCGTGCCGAGCCGGATCAGCGCGATGCGAAGCGCGGCCAGCGCCAGCGCCGCCGTGCCGACAACCGCGAGCGCGTCAACGTTGAGCGACGTCCCGACCGAAACGAAGAAGATCACGAGGACGGGCGAGGCGCCGCGCTGCACCGCGGTCTTCAGCGCGTCACCCTGAGCGATCGCCAGATTCTCGATGACGAGCCCGGCCGCGAGCGCCGCCAGCAGCGGTTCGAACTGCTGCGTGGTGCCAACCCGGCTGAGCAGCGCGCAGGCGCCGATGAGGACGAGCGTGACCTCGCGGCCGACGTGACGCAGGTACAGCGCGAACAGCGCGCCGATGAGGACGCCGAACGCCACGGCGCCGCCAATCTCCCACGCCATCCTCACGAGGACGGCGATGCCGTCGTCGCCGCCGGATCCGAAGGTGGAGCGGGCGAACTGCATCGCGAACGAGAACAGCACCAGCAGTACCGAGATCGGCGAGCACGACGATCGCCAGGACCAGCTCGCTCAGCCGCCCGCGCGCGCCTGTCTCCGTGGTCACGGCGGCAACCATCGTCGGCGAGAAGCTCACGGTGATGACCACGAGCAGGAGGAGCATCGCGACCTTCGCCTGGCCGGTGGCGTCGGGCGCGATCGGCAGCCATGGCCAGGCGACCCAGGCAGCGAGCCCCAGCCCGAGCATGGTGATCGCGAGCGTGGCGGCAGTCAGCCGGCCAATCGCACGAAGCTGACGGCCGAGACGATCGATGTTCAGCGTCAACCCGGCGATGAGGGCGATCAGGGTCGTCGCGATGCCGGTGACCACCTGGAGTTGTGCCGCCATCGCTTCGGTGATGACGTTGCCAAGGTAGGGACCCACCAGCACGCCAAACAGCAGGTACCCGGTGAGGCGGGGGAGACGCACGCGCCTGGCCGCGTCGCCGATGACCCACGCACCAAGCAGCGTGAAGCCAAGCGCCAGCGCCGTTCCTGCCGATCCGACCGGGTCCGCCGCACCAGCCCGACGAACCCACAGCACCGCGGCGACGGCGAGCGCCAGCGCCGCGAGCCGTCTCAAGCGCCGTCCTCGGGAAGCCTGCCGCCGGCCAGCAACTGAGAACCGATCGTGCCGAGCACCGCCACCGACAGAACGAGCGCCATGTCGGGTCCCACCGCGCGCATGGCGTTGAGGGCGAAGGCGATGCCCAGAATGCCCGGCGACAGCAGGCGCGGCGCAACGTCGGGCGACGTCGCCGGATCGATGATCGTGGCCGCGATGCTGCCGGCGAGCTTTCCCACCGCACGAAGCACGACATAGGCCGCGGCCAGTCCCAGGATTCCCGCCGTGAACTCCGTCCGCGCCCCGGCGACGACGAGGATCAGCGCGACCAGCGGATGGTGCACGTGCGCAAGATCGCGGCGAATGCTTTCGCGTGCGGTCCCCCCGGCGACGTGCCAGAAGGCTCCGGCCACGAGCCCGGCCATCAGTGCCGAGAGCGACAGATAATCGGCGACGCCGCCGAGCAGGAGCAGCATGGCCACGCTGAACACACGCTGTTCGGTGTCCGATCCGGTCCGCGTGAGCAGCAGCCACCCGGCCGTCGCGACCGTCAACGAGATCCCGACGACTTGAGCCGTGATCGAGAGCGCCGGAAGGAAGGCCTGCCCGCGCATCGCCGCCATCGCGATGCCTCCGGCAACGATCGGCAACACGGCGTCCATGTCCACCATGCGGGCGTCGCTCGAACGGGTGGCGGTGGAACTCGCCAGGGCCGACGACGTCGAGGCACAGACGCCGAGTGCGATCGCCAGCACCCACCGGTTGCCGATGCGTGGACTCGATCACGAGCGGGGCGAGTGCCAGCGTGCCGGCGGTCACGACGGCGCCGGCGATGAGGCCCTCGACGCTGGCCGCCGTCAGGTCGCGGCCGCGGCTCCACGGCGTGGCGCCGATCTCGAACGCGATCAGTACTCCGAAGGCGGCAAGCGCGACGGGAACAACGGGATCGAGCAGCGACAACGTGCCGTCGCCCAGGATGGCCAGTCCGTGACGGCCCAGCGCCGCTCCAACCAGGAGGAGCACGATGGCCTGCACGCCGCTCGACCACGCGCGGGCCGCCGGCCTCTCGGGTGGGGGAAGCGCGTCGGCCCCGCCGGCGCCAAGCTCGATCGAGCTGCAGATCGAGTGGATCGGTACGCGCCGCGATTCGCACGCTGCTCTTCAACGGGAATGCTCACCGTCCGAGTACCACCACTCGATGCGATGCTCCGCGCGTGAAGGCCAGCAGCACGCCGCGCCCTTCCCGGTCTTCGTCAAAGGCGGCGCGGACCTGGCCGGGCGTAGGCGCCGCGATCTCGCCGGCAAGCGTGATCACGTCGCCGGCTTCCACCCCGGAGCGTTCCGCGGCGCCCGATCGGGACAACGCGCAACACCTCCGACCCTACGCCTGGGACTGCCCGCATCAGGGCACCGAGGGATGCGACGTCCGACGGAGGTGGCGCCGCCGCTGCAACGAGCACGGCTTCGTGCACCTCGCCCCGGCGGCGCACCCGGATGGTGAGCATCTCCCCGGGGACCACGCGGGCCGCGCGCACCGCCCAGTTCTGCGGCGTAAGGCGCGTGCCATCCGCCTCCTCCATCACGTCACCGACGACGAGCGCGCCCGCGGCAGGGCCCATGGGATCTACCCACGTGACGACGACACCTCCCGTTGACCCCGTGGCGGACGCGAGCGCTCGCGACAACGGCTGCACCTCGAGTCCGAGGTGGCCGCGGCCGGGATTCGGGCTGTCACGGAGGCGCTCGATCTCGACCATCAACGCGTCGCCTCCCACGATTGCCCGTTCGCCGCCATCGTCGACCACGAGGCCGGCGAGATTGCCGGTGGTGGTGAACACGAACGAACCAGGTTCGAGATCGGTCGAGGGAGCGGTCTTCCAGAGCTGGCCCGGCCACGCGGGCCGGGTAATGGGCTCCAGTGCCGCGACAAAGACCGGGCGCAGCGAAACCCCGCCGGCCAGCGCCGTTGTGGCCCAGACGTAACGCGGGTCCTCGGGTCGCTGCGGTGTCCATGCGGCTGGCGGCGTCACGCCCTCGGCCGCGTCGACGTTCAGGATCGTGAGGCCCGACGCGGCATCGGTGGCGACGACATCGAGATCGTCCGGCCTGGCGGCGGCCGCTTCGGGCAGCAGGGCTACGGCAAGGGTGTTCGTCACGCGGAGTGCGGCCAGCGGGCGAGGCCCCGGGAAGGTTGTGTCGTCGATCGCCGGAGGCACGTTGACGACGAGCACCGACGGTTGCAGACGCGCGTGCACCCGCGAGATCTCCGCGGCAAGATCCGCGAACGTGGGCCTCGCCGCCAACTGCCCGAGCAGCGGCTGAACGGGCCCCGCGGCCGGAGGGCCGTCAGTGAACCGCACGCGCGCGAGCAGCCACAGGACGGCCACCGCCACGAGCACCGCCAGCAGCAGGCGGCGCGTTTCCCTGGAGATCCGCGGGTGCGCAAAGGTCGTTGGCTGGGTCACAGGTCTCTTCGACGGTCAGGTCAGTCACCATAGCCCGTGGACGGGTATCAGGAAATACCCTCCGCACGGGACACGCCGCCGCAGCAGCCGGAGCCACGGCGCTTCTTACGGTCGAGCTTTATGCACAGAGGGGATGGATCACTAGACTACCGGAGGTGAGCGACTGGGATACGCGTTTCTATCTGGATGCTCACGCCGTCACGGTCGCGCCCGGACCGCGGCCTCGTCAGCATCCGCATCGAGACGCGCACACTCAACGTGGTGACATCGCGCAGATTTTCGTCGCAGACGATTGGGGTTCCGAGACGAGGGACCCCTCACCGGGCAGGGCCCTGCGGCGTCGTGAGTTCCTCGTACATCGCGGTCAGGACATGGGTCAGCGTGAAGACCGGAACTGGCGAGGTGTACGTTTTTGCAATGTTCATGTGGTCGGGGAAGCCGGGCAGCATGTCGAGGCTCGCAATCTCCTGCAGCGACCGGCCGGCCGTGATGCCTTTCTGGACGTAGTCGAGCACCGCGGTCAAGTAGTCTTTGAAATGGGTCACGTCCTTCGCGGTCCCGCTCACCACATCGTTCTTCCCGTGCCCGAAGATGAACGTCGCATTTCCGTGCTCCGCGGCGATGCGCTCGAGGATGGCGATCCAGCTTCGAATCGAGGCGCCGGCCGGCCGATCGACGAATGGCGGCATCCGGTTGAAGACCAGGTCGCCCAGGTGAACCACGTTGGCCTGCTCGAACAGCACGACCGCGTCGCCGCTCGTGTGCGCCGGCCCGTAGTAGGAAACGGCGACCCGCTCGGTCCCGATCGTCGTGGACCACGAATCGGTGAAGGTCGAGTCAGCGAGCCCTTTCTGTGCGTCGCCTCCGGCGGCCTGCGCCGCGGCCCGGTGCATCATGGCGCAGCGCTCGTGCTGGACGATCTGCCTGACGGCCGGGTCGGAACGTGGTGTTGCCCGCGGTGTGGTCGCCGTGATGGTGTGTGTTGATCAACACCTCGATACCGCGGGCCGACCGGTTTCGCAGCCCATCGACGCATAGCTTCGCCGTTTCCGGGAACTGAGTGTCGATCACGGCGGCGCCGTCCCGTGTGGCGAGCCAGCCGATGGTGCCGCCCGGACCGGTGAAATAGCCGACGCCGCGACGGAGGTCGTGGAAGCGGGACGCGGCCACGGGCTGCCGCGGGCGTTGCATTCCCGCCAAGGCCTCACCGGTGAGCACGACCCCGGCTGTTGCGAGGAACTGTCGTCGACTCGGCATCATCCTCTCGTCTGCGGGGGAGACTTCACCTGATACGGACATCGACGGCAACCGGTGGCGATCCGTGCGCCGCGAACCACGTCATTCCTTCGATCACCAGGTCGAAGACGATGACGTACTCTCCGGGGACGGTCAATGCCGGGAGCGCCGCCTCGAGCGTGACACCTTCTCCGGGCGCAACGCGGGCCGGCAGGTCGCCCCGCCACCAGTCGTAGTCGGCGAGCTCACGTGATGCCCCACCCCGGTACAAATGGGCGCCAACACGGGTCCAGCCGGCGCGAGGAACGCTGCCGCCCAGCCAGACCGTGTCCCCTGTGTTCGACCACCCGGAGGCTGACGCTCATCGCCGCGTTCGCCGGGCACGATGCGCCGGGTCCGCGGGCGACCTCCACTTGCGCGGCGAGCCGCGCCGGACGCCTCGTCGTCGGGCCCGCCTGACCCTTGTAGAGAAGAATGTAGTGATGCTGTTCGAGCGCGCTGCAGAAGGATTTCCAGTGCGCCGCGAACCCCTTCCCGCCCATGAAGGGTCCGAGGTCGGCGGCATCGACTTCCGTCAGCACATGCGGGCTGGTGGCGACGATCTTGACCTGTTCGAAGCCGCACTCGCGAGCCAGCGCCGCGAGGTCCTCCACGACCAGTTCGTTCTCGAGTACACCGAACTCGCGTGCCTCGTGCACGCTATGGCCGGCCGCCGCGTGACCGCGGCCGGGCTCGGACATCGCCACGATGCCGTCGTGGCGCAGGACGCGGTGCATTTCCGTGAGCAGTTCGCGCTGGTTCGGCACGTGATGAAACGCGTCGTTGATCACGATCCGGTCACACGAGGCGTTCTCCACCGGCAACTGGTGGCCGTCGTAGACGAGGAACCGCGGCGCCAGGTCCCAGTTGGTCCGCGAGTCGGCCTGGAACAGCCGGCGTCCCAGCTCGATGACCGTTGGTGAGACGTCCACGGCGACGGTCGTGCAGCCGTAGCGATTCAGCATGTGCGACAGCCAGCAACTGCCCGCGCCGAGCTCGAGCACGACATCGCCAGGCGCCATCCTCGACGCAGCGATGAGCACGCCGGCATCGATCAAGTGCTTGGGAAGCGCCGCTGGTTCGCTGAACGGCTTGTCGAGGAGAAACGACGGCGTGTCGAACCGGGCGAAGTAGCGCTCCGCTGCGGCGTTATACCCGTCGGTTCGCGCGGCGAGGTCCGGGTGCTCTGTAGCGGCGCCCTTCCGCCGGCGCCGGCGATAGGGCAGCAGCGCCAGCTGGTACCAGAGATCGAGCACGCGCAGGCTGCCGGCCTGCAGAGCGGGCGACCGGTGGAAGAGACGCTGAATGATGTTCTGGATGTGATGACGGTCGGGCATTGATGCAGTCGGAGGGGCTGACCTCAGCTGGCAGTCGTAGGGGCCGGCTTCAGCCGGCCCATTATCGCGTCGTTCACCCGGGCCGGCTGAAGCCGGCCCCTACGGCCGTCAGCGGCCCTGAGGCCTTTGCCGTTGCTTCTCGAGCGCCATGGTCAGGTTGCGCCGCGCGTCGGCGAACTCGGGCTGCACCGTGAGCGCCTGCTGGAACTGGTCGATCGCCTCGTCCATTTTTCCCTGCGACGCCAGGCTCACACCGAGATTGTTCCGGACCTCGGCCGAATCCGGCATCAGCTGGAGCGCCGCCCGAAACTCCTCGACCGCATCCTCGGTACTGGCGCGTTTCGAGGAGGACGGTCGCCAGTTGATAGCGGGCCTCGGCCCGGCGCGGATCGAGCTCGACCGAGCGGCGCAGGTGTGGGAGGGCGTCCTCGGGCACGGTCAGCGTGCGCCCCAGGTTCCAGTGCGCGGTCGCGGAATCGGGGTCGAGGCGGAGCGCTTCGCGAAACTCGGCAATCGCCGCGACGTGGCTGTTCCTCGCGGCCAGCGCGCTGCCCAACACGTTGTGCAGTTCCGCCGACTCAGGGACGAGCGCGCCAAGGTAGGCGCTGCCCGCAATCACTCGGGGCGGCGAGTCGGCAGGTACGGGGGCCGGCGGCGTGTCGCCGGCCGACGCCGCCCATAGACGAGGCCGAGCAACGCAAGATAGGTGTCGAGCCCCTCCACGAGCGGCACCGGGTTTCCGTTGGAATAGCATGCCGGGCACCAGGCCGAGACCTGGCTCAGGTCAACGATCGAGGCGGGTCTTCTCCCGCCGAACTCCAGGAGCGATCGCGAACTGTACTCCTGAATGGGGCGGTCATCGGTCGCGGCAGCGACGCCCTGCGTCGCGGCGGCAAGCGTGCGCGCCGAGGCGACGAAGGTGCCGACGATCTCGCGTGGGCTGCCAAGATCGAGACGCTGGAGATCGGCCTGGACGGCAGGAGCTTTCGACAGGCCGGCGGCGATGCTCGCCGGATCGATCTCGATGCGGGAGTCGTTCACGCCGACCAGCAACAGGTTCGTATGAGCGCCCGACAGCAGGACGGACTGCGGGAACACGTCGAGGAACGCGCGAATCATCGCCAGGTTGGTCTCTTCGGATACCTGCGACACGGGGAGCCACTGGCTGACATAACCCTTCGGCTTGAGGCGCGTTCGCGCGAGCGCATAGAACTCCCGCGAATACAACGCACCGACGCCGGCATGGACGATGGGCGGCGGCTCCAGCGTGATCAAGTCATACGCCGCATCGCGCGGCATCCGCAGATGGTGGCGCCCGTCGTTGACGTGCACCGCGACGCGCGGGTCGTTCAGCACGTCGCCGTTCACGTCGGCGAAGTAGCCGGCATGCGAGAGCACGTGTCCGGAAATGTCGACCACGTCGACTCGCCGGACGCTGGGGTGAAGGGTCGCGGCGTGCGCGGTGTTGCCGACGCCGAAGCAGATGACGAGCACACTCTCAGGGCTGTCGGCAGCGAGGAGCGGAATGTGCGCGAGCGCCCGCATGTAGCGCTGCGACAGGAGATCGGTCGATGACATCGGGTGGCCGTTGGTGCTCAACATGCGGCCCCTGCCCGGCACGTCCGCGACGGCAATCACCTCGGTGATGCCTTCGCTCAAGGTCAGGAGCCGCTGCACCGGGAGCACGAGCGCGCGGCTGATCACGTAGTCCGGCGGCAGGCGCAGCCACAGGCCGATCGCCACCGCCGCCACCGCGACCGCGCCCACCGTGGCGAAGAGTGGCAGTGGGTATCGGCGAGCAAGGACGGAGTCGAAGTGCACGTTGACGGCGGTGGCTTCCGGCTTCGGCCGGGCGATGGCTTCCGGCTTCAGCCGGACGATCAAGCGTCCGCGACGCCAGGTGAAGAGGAATCACGGCGGCGCCGGCGGCCAGCATGAGCATCGTGGCGCTCCCCTGGATCCCCAGCGTTGGCAGGAGCAGGAACCCCGCGACCAGGGAGCCGGCGACGGCGCCGGTGGTGTTGGCGAGGTAGAGCGCGCCAGCACGCCGGCCGACGGAGCGCTCGGCGTGCTGGATGACCGCGTTGCCGAGGGGAAAGGCGACCCCCATCAACAGCGCCGGAATGCCCACCTCGAGCAGCATCGGTCTCGCGTTGAACCACAGCTCCTCGACGGCGCGTCCGAACGCGGACACCTCGCGCCCGGTGGCGGCGAGCGCGGCCGCGTGCGCCAGTCCGATGTTCCTGATCGCTTCCGCATCCGCGGACGCCAATCCGAAAAGCGTGGAGGCGATGAACAGGCCCTGCGCGACGATCAGCCATTGCGCCGGCTGATTCGTGCGGCGGAGGACGACCCCGCCGGCGAACGAGCCCACCGCGATCCCGAGGAGGACGAGGGCCAGCAGCAGCGAGAACACGGCGCGGAATTCACCGAGGAGGATGCTGAAATGGCGGAACCAGACGATCTCCATGCCCATCGCGGCGAACCCCGACAAGGCGAGCGCCAACGCGATCAGCGCGATTCGTGAGTCGTGATCCCGGATTCGTGGATCCGCGGCGGCAGCCTCGACCCGCGCCGGCTGAAGGCGGCCTCTCCGCATCTGTGTCGTCGCCGAGGCCGGCTTCAGCCGGCCTGCGCTGTCTGGCTCAGGCACTCCGCTGGCTTTCCGCCTCCGCCCGGCTCCGGCGGACGCGCCGAAGCGCTTCGCGCGAAGGCGGGCAGCCGGAAGGCAATGTACAGCGCCCCAACCCCGGCCACGACGTTGGACGAGACCGCGATGACCTGCGTGGTGCCCAACCCGAACGACGGCACGAAGGCGAGGTCGGTCAGCAGGCAGCCGATCGCCGCGCCCGCGGCGTTCACGCTGTAGAGCACCGCGATGCGCCGCGCGGCGATCTCGACGTCCCGGCGGACGAGATGGCGGATGAGCATTACCAGGGTGCCGCCCATCAGCATCGTGACCGGCAGGAGCAGGACCGCGGCGATGGCGGCACGCGCGAGGTAGGACGCCGTCGACAGCACGTACCACCCCTGCGCGTCGCGCGCGTACCAGGAGACGAGCGCGGACAACTGCTCGAGGTGTGGCAGCAGCGCCGAGATGCCAAGGCCGAGCGCGGCGATCCCGCACTCGGCGTACGCGTAGGCACGCAGGAGCGAATCCGGCCGTTCCGCGTAGCGGCGATCCGCCCAGGCTCCGGCCACGTAGCTGCCGGCGCCGAGGCCGAGCATGAAGACGGCGACGACCAGCGACGCGGAATAGATCGTGTTCCCGAACACGTTCCCGAACACGCGTATCCACACGACCTGGTAAATCAAGCCGCTGAAGCCGGAGCAGAAGAAGAGGACGTAGAGCAGTCCGTTCATGCGGCGATGAGCCGCGCACAGCGTATGCGGCTGATGGCTCCAAATAGTAAGGAAACCGCCGCTGGCCGCGCAACAACGGTTCCTTGACAAAGCGCAGGTGCTATGCGAACGTCACCGCGCACGTCCTAAGCACACCTCTCGTCGGCGGCGAACGGTACCCCTGTGTCCTCCGTTATCCCGGTTCTCGCGAGGAGGTCCTCACATGAGATCTGCGGTAGGGTCCGGGTTTCGCACCTGTCGGACGGCGGTTCTCTTTTCGATCCTGGCGCTGGCAACAGCAGTCCCCGTAGCGGCTCAAGGTGAAGCAAGCGCCGCGGTCACGGGAGTCATCACCGATGCGCAGGGCGGTGTCCTGCCCGGCGTCACGGTGACGCTACGCAACGTCGACTCCGGAACGGTCCGGACCACGGTGACCGAGACCGAGGGGCAGTACCGCGTCGCGGGACTCCAACCCGGCCGCTACGACGTCAAGGCGGAGTTGCAGGGGTTTGGAGTCAGGGACGCACCCGGCCTCACGCTGACGATCGGCCTCGTCGTACAACTCAACCTGACGATGTCGCTGCAGGGGGTGCAGGAGTCGGTGACCGTCACGGCGCTGGCGCCGGTCGTCGAAACGACGACGACCGAGGTGGCGACCGTGGTCACCCAGGAACAGATCGAGATGCTGCCGATCGCGAACCGGCAGGCCGGGTCGCTGGCGTTGCTGTTGCCGGGGACGCAGCTGCCGACCGGGACACGACGCGCAAGGCCGACGGTCGGGGCCGGTGGCGCCAACGCCAACCTGACGACGTCGTATGTGGACGGCGGAAATAACCAGCTCTACAACTCAGGGCAGGAATTCCTCGAGGTGCCGCAGTCGGGCATCCGCGAGTTCCGCGTCAACATCAGCGGCGCCTCAGCGCAGTACAGCGCAGTCGGCGGCGTGGTGCTGACGGCGACCAAGTCCGGCACGAACCAGTTCCACGGCGAGGTCTTCGAGTTTTTCCGCGACACGAGCCTCAACACCATGGACAAGTTCGAGAAGGAGGCGCACGACACCCGCGGGACGCCGAAGCCCGAGTACCGGCGCAACCAGTATGGCGGCGCCTTCGGGGGGCCGATTCTGCGCGACCGCATCCACTTCTTCGGCGCGGTCGAGCGGACCAACGAACCGAAGACGGTGACGGTGCGCACCGGCCAGCCGCAGTTCTACTCGGGCGTCGAGGAGAACGCCGCGGCCGGCTACGAGCGGCGGCAGGTGCTGCTGCGCGGCGACATGCAGATCAGCAACGGGCAGAGCGTGTTCCTCCGCTACCTGTGGGACAGGGAAAAGACCCTGTGCGAGGAGTGCGGCGGCAGCATGGCCGGCAATACCGGGCAGGACACGACCTCGCCCCGCGATTCGCTGCTGATGGCGCACACGTGGGTCATCAGCTCGCGGGCGTTGAACGAGATCCGGGCGCAGGTTCCGCCGTCGCACCTCGAGAACCTGAGCAGCCCTCCCGGGATCGACCGCTGGCCGGCGGACCAGCGCGGCGAGTTCCCGCCGGAGCGCTTCGAGGACTACAAGGGCGTCTATCACGTTCCCGAGCCTGACGTGGGGATCGATCCAGTACAGCAACAACAGCACCAAACGCTGGGACATCTCCAACGACTTCTCGCTCAGCGTGGGCTCGCACACCTTCAAGACGGGCGGCGCCTTCCTGCGCTTCCGTTCGAACGAGGAGTCGATGCACAACATGGGATCCTGGACCTTCGCCACGGACCAGTTCTTCGACGGCAGCGACGCGGCGATAGCGAACCTGCGGAACCCGATCCTCTACACCGCCTCGTTCCCGCCGCTGCCGCGGCACCTCCGGGCCGACTGGATCCAGGGCTACGTGCAGGACGAATGGCGGATCCGGCCGAACCTCACGATGGATGTCGGCCTGCGTTACGAGACGCTGTACAAGTCGTTCAACAATCACATCACCCTCGACGGCCGCGAGCGGCTGGGCGAGCTCATCGATCCGACGTCGCGGGCGGACAACAACAACTTCGGGCCGCGGTTCGGGCTGGCGTGGGACGTCCGCGGCACGGGGCAGACGGTGGCCCGGTTCGCCGCGGGCAAGTACTACAGCAACGTCTTTGCGAACACCCTGCGCAACGAGGTGAACACGCTGCTGCAGACTCGGTCAGCATCCGGAACCCCTCGTATCCGGACCCGTATAACGGGTTGTCGCCGCAGGCGTTCGTCACGGTGTCGGCAACGCCGAACGTCAACATCACCAGCGATGAGATCGAGCAGCCGGAAGCCGTCTCGTTCAACGGCGGGCTGTCGCACGAGCTGCGGCCCAACCTGGCCATCCATGTGGACGGTGTGTTCAGCAACGGCAACAAGGGCAACCAGATCACCAACATCAATACGCCGGACCCGGTGACGCGGGTGCGCCCGATCGCAGGCTGGGGCAACATCCTCGAATACACGTCCACAGGCGAGACCGAATACCGCGCGCTCTACCTGCGGCTCGATAAGCGCTTCTCCGACCGCTACCAGTATCTGGTGTCCTACACGCTCGCGTCGGACAGAGACCAGGGCGCCGGGGGCGTCACCCAGGTGGACTTCTATCACCCGGAGTACGACTTCGGCTACGGGCTCCAGGACCGGCGCCACACGGTGGTGGCGAGCGGGGCGGTCCAGCTGCCGTGGGACATCACGCTGGGCGCGGTGTGGAATTTCCGCTCGACGCGGCCGTTCAGCGCGCGCGCGGGGATCGACCTGAACCAGGATGGCGCGGTGACCGACTACGTGCCGGGGACGACGAAGAGCGTGTTCAACCGCGGGAACGACGCGGAGATGCTCGCGCAGGTGAACGCGTGGCGGGCGTCGCGCGGGCTGGCGGCGATTCCGGAGAGCCAGCTGATGACCGACGAGTTCCAGCGCATCGACATGCGGGTGAGCAAGACGCTGACGCTCGGCGGTGCGCGGCGCCTCGAGCTCATCGGCCAGGTGTTCAACCTGTTCGGCACGGACAGCTTCGGCACCGGCGCGACGCCGTGGCAGCTGAACGCCACGTCGAATTCCTTTGGCACCCTCAACACCGTGTATCCACGCCAGCAGGCAGAGCTGGCCGTGCGATTCGTCTGGTAGGAGGCCCGATCACTTCCGACTTCCAACCGTCAACTCCCAGGGTGAGCCGCGACAACCGCGGCCACTTTGGGGGCTGGCCCGTTGGGAGTTGGGAGTAGGCTTGCTTGGCGTTGCGTTGGCCGTTGGCAGTTGAGCAGTTGGAGGCATCATGCAGGTGTTCAAGCGAGTGCCGGTGCGGCATCACGGATTGACGGGCAGTTGGCGATTCCTGGCGTTGGCGATCGCCGTGGTCGCGTGCGTCGCGACGACGACCTCCATCATCGGCCAGCAGCGTGGTGAGCTGTCGGGGATGGCACGCCTCTCCGGCGTGGTGACGGCGACGCAACCGTTCAAGGCGGCGCAGGTCTTCATCCGTAATGTGGACAAGAACATCCTCTACATGGTGTTCACCAGCGCGGGGCAATACCGCTCGCTGGCGCTCTTTCCAGGCAACTACGAGGTCCAGGTCAAGACGAAGGGCTTCGAGTCCGCGGTGCAGAAGGTGGCGCTGAAGGCCGGTGAGAACGCGAAGCTGTCGTTGGCGATGCAACCGGGGGCCGGCGTGGTGCCCGCGCGTCAGCACGCCGTTCGCGAGCTACGACGAGCTCTATCCGCCCGGGCCCGGGCAAGCACGTGGCCGAACAGGCCTGCCAGCGGTGTCACGACGAGAATTTCCTGCCGGCGCGTCCCGCGAGTGCCGACGTGTGGCGCGCCCGCGTCGGCCACATGGCGGGCAGCGAGCTCAACGAGCGCGATTCGCGGTCGCTACAACGAGGGAGCGCTCGCCGGCCGCGTGCAGTGGTTCCCGTTCGCGCTGAAGGATCGCGAGGAGTTCGTCGCCTACGCCACCAAGAACTGGGGCCCCGACGCCAAGGCGCGCTTCGTCCGCGCCGAAAAGGAGGTCCCGCTCGATGAGGCCACGCTGTCGAAGGCGATGTTCATCGAGTACTACCTGCCCATCGACGCGCCGGGGACCGGCAGCAGCTCACCCGAGTTCGCGAAGCAGGGCCGCGGCATCCGCTGGGGCCAGGACGTGCGGTTCGACGCGGACGGGAACGTCTGGCTGACCGACCGCGGCTATCCTCACCGCCTGGTCAAGCTGGATCCGCGCACCGGCGCGCAGAAGGACTATCCCTACCCGGACGGGTCGAAGCTCGGCAACCACGATCTCACGATCGATCGATCCGGGATCGTATGGGCGCCGGAACACTCGGGCCTCGAGCCGGAAGGGAAGAAGCGGATCCTCGGCTTCAATCCGAAGACCGAACAGTGGCAATACAAGATCCCCGCGGATCCCGAGAACGTCATCAGGAATCCCCGCCAGTGGATGCAGTCGATGGCGCTCGACTCGAAGGACAACCTGTACGTCGGCTGGATCATGGGCGGCGGGCTCTCCAAGTACGACCGCGCGACCGGCAAGGTCACGGTCTACCCGATCTCGGAGCGCGGCGCGGTGCCGTACGGCGTGATCGCCGACCGCAACGACAACATCTGGATGGCGCTCTGGAACTCGGGCAAGCTCGCCAAGTTCGACACGGTCAACGAGCAGTGGACCGAGTTCGCGCCGCTCACGTTCCCGTCGCACATCCGCCGCCTCAACGTCGACGCGCAGAACAACATCTGGGCGGCGATCTGGAACCAGGGACGCCGGCCCGGAAAGCTGGCGAAGCTGGATCAGCGGACGGGGCGGTTCACCGAGTACTCGGTGCCGCTGTGGACGAGCCAGCCCTACGACGTCAATGCGGATCCCGAGGGCAACATCTGGTTTGCTGATTCGCCGACGCCGGATCGCGTCGCGCTTGATCAGCAAGTTCGACCCGCGCAAGGAAACGTGGGCGTTCTATCCCAAGCCGCAGTTCGCCGCCGACACGCCGAAGATCCAGGTCACCAAGGACGGTGCGATCTGGTTCTCGCCGCGTGGCAGCCGCAACCAGCCGTCGATCAGCGTCCTCTATCCGGACATGGACAAGGTCAGCACGCTGGGCGCGTTCTACCAGTACGGCCCGCCGGGAAATCCGTGGCCGACGCCAGGGAACCAGACGGCGAGCCGCGCGCGGTAGGGCGTTCGTCACCGAAACGGGCCGCGGAGACGCGGAGACGCGGAGTGTTGGAACACCTCGGATCCAACGCCGCCCCTCCGCGTCCCGCGGCCCGTCCCTGCAAGAGGGCATCTGCGAGGAACCATGGCATATCGACACTACTGGACCGGGACAGCGGGGCTGGCCATCGCCACGTTTGCAGCATTCACGTTCGCTGGCCTGGAGTCTCGTGTCAGCGGGGCCGCGCTCTCCACCCAGACGGCGTCAGCCGCGAAGCGCAGCGTGATTGACGGGGTCTACACGGTGGATCAGGCCAAGCGCGGCAGGGAGCAGTACCGCAAGCGGTGCGTCCTCTGTCATCTCGACAACGGGCAGGGTCAGCAGGCTGTCCCGGAGATCGCCGGCCAGTCGCTCGAGCGGGAAGGCGACGCGGAAGCGCCGCCCATTGCCGGCGAGGAGTTCCTCAAGAAGTGGAACGGCCACACCGCCAGGGAGCTGTTCGAGAAAACGAGCACGATGCCGGTCGGCAGCCCGGGTGCGCTCACCCCGCAGGAGTATGCAGATCTGGTGGCGCTGATCTTCGAGTTCAACAAGTTTCCCGCAGGCAGCCAGGAACTCAGCGCCTCGCGCGATCAGCTCGAGCTCATCACCATCGGCAAGTAGTCGCTGAACACCCCGAATCCGCCCGCGCCCTGCTGTTCTCAGAGTCGAGTTGACTCCGGCCACGGCTGAGCCTGCGCGGCTGGCCTTGATTGATTCCGGGGTTTCCGACAGTATCTCGACGCGACTGAGATGATGCGCTCCGCACCCCCTGAGTTTGACGGCACCCATGACCCCAAACCGTTCGGATTTCGCCGAGCCGCCGGAACCCCTGTCGTCCCTTGAACAGAGAATCGCGGAGCGAGTCGACCAGGAACTGAAACAGTGCCTCGATCATGCCGCTGAAGGGCTGCATTGGGTCGGGCCGGACGGAACCATCCTCTGGGCCAACCAGACCGAACTGGATCTCCTCGGTTACACCCGCGACGAGTACATCGGACACAACATCGCGGAGTTCCACGTCGACCAGCCCGTCATCGAAGACATGCTCGACCGCCTGCGTCGTGGCGAGACCCTGCTTAACTACGAAGCTCGCCTCCGCCGGAAGGACGGATCCGTTCGTTACGTTCTGATTAATTCGAACGTCTTGTGGCGCAACGACCAATTCCTTCACACGCGATGCTTCACCCGGGATGTCACCGATCGGAAGTTCGCTGACGACCTCGCCGTCCGGTTAGCGGACATCGTCGAGAACTCCGACGACGCGATCATCAGCCAGGACCTGACGGGCCTGATCACCTCGTGGAATCCTGCGGCGCAACGCATGTACGGCTATACAGCCGTCGAAGCGCACGGGCAGTCCATACGCCTGATCATTCCCCCCGATCGCGAGCACGAAGACGCTGAGGTCGTGGGTCGCGTGCGACACGGCGAGCGCGTCCCTCCTTTCGACACCGTCCGCCGGCACAAGGACGGGTCGGCGATCGACGTCGCCCTGACCGTCTCTCCCATTCGAGACCGGGAGGGCCGGATCGTCGGCGCGTCCAAGATGGCCCGCGACATTTCTCAACGGAGGCGCACCGAAGCACGGGATCGTTTTCTCATCGATCTCGACGATACGGTTCGACCGTTGTCCGATGCCGAAGAAATCATGCTTACCGCCGCCACGGCGCTCGGTCAGTACCTGGACGTCAACCGCTGCGCGTATGCGTCGGTCGAGGAAGACGAGGACACGTTCGTCCTGACGGGCAATTACAACAACGGGGTCCACAGTATCGTCGGACGCTACAGATTCAGGCAGTTCGGAGAGGAGTGCCTGCGTCTCATGAGGATGGGGAGGCCGTACGTCGTCGCCGACGCGGTTGGCGACCCACGTATTACAGAGGCGGAACGGCCTTCTTACGCGATGACCGCCATTCGAGCGGTCGTCTGCGTGCCCATACTCAAGCAAGGCCGGTTCGTCGCGGCGATGGCGGTCCATGCCGTGACACCACGGATCTGGCGGTCGGAGGAGGTCGAGCTCGTGGAGCGGGTGGCAAGCCGGTGCTGGGAGTCGATCGAGCGCGCCCGTGTCACGAAGGAACTGAAAGAGAGCGAGCACCTGTTTCGCGCCCTCGCCAACTCAATCGCCAACCTCGCCTGGATGGCGAGGCCCGACGGCTGGATCTACTGGTACAACGATCAGTGGTACGCCTACACCGGTACCGTCCCGGCGGACATGGAAGGATGGGGCTGGGAGCGGGTTCATGACGCTGCCACCCTGCCGGCGGTCAAGGAACGGTGGCAGGAGTCCATCAACACTGGAGCACCCTTCGAGATGGTGTTTCCGTTGCGCGGCGCCGATGGCCGTTATCGCCGCTTCCTGACGCGAGTGAACCCGGTTCGAGACTCACGCGGTGAGGTGGCGCACTGGTTCGGCACCAACACTGATGTGGAGAACGAGCGTCGCGTCACGGAAGCCAATGAAGTTCTGCGGCAGCGCGAACGGCTGGCGCGCGAAGAGGCGGAGCTCCAGAAGCGACTGCTGCACTCATTGTTCATGCAGGCGCCGACGCTGATCGCCGTCCTGAAAGGGCCCGACCACATCGTCGAACTCGCGAACCCTCCGATCTGCCAGGTGTGGGACCACGCCGAAGAAGAGCTGCTGAATCGTCCGCTGTTCGATGTCATGCCGGAGCTTCGTGACCAGGTGTTTCGATCCCTGCTCGCGGACGTATACCGGACCGGTGTGCCGCACGTTGGCAAGGAAACACCCGCGCAGTTCGACCGCGGCCGCGGGACGACCGAAACGGTCTACTTCAATTTCGTGTACTCGCCATTTCGAAACATCGAGGGTGAGATCGAGGGCATCTTCGTCATCGCCTCGGATGTCACGGAACAGGTGCTCGCGCGCAATCAGGTGAATGCATTGCGCGAAGCTGCCGAGGCCGCCAACCGTGCGAAGGACGAGTTCCTCGCGATGCTCGGGCACGAGCTTCGCAACCCCCTGTCCCCGATCCTCACCGCCTTGCAGTTGATGAAGCTTCGCGCCCGTGACGGGTCCGAGCGTGAGCGCACGGTCATCGAGCGGCAGGTGAATCACCTCGCGCGGCTCGTCGACGACCTCCTCGACGTCTCACGGATTGCCCGCGGGTTGGTCGAACTGAAAGAGGAAGTGGTGGAAATGGCCGTTGTGGTCGCGCGGGCGATCGAAATGGCGAGCCCACTCCTCGAGCAGCGTACCCATACGCTGGAGGTTGATGTCCCGCGCCGGGGCTTCGCCGTTCGAGGTGATCCCGTTCGACTCAGTCAAGTGGTATCGAACCTGTTGACGAACGCGGCAAAGTACACACCGCCTGGCGGCCGGATCACTGTCCGCGCGGAGCCGGACAAGGACAGCGTCGTGCTGCGCGTGAAGGATACGGGAATCGGGATTGCGCCAGATGTGTTGCCGCGAGTGTTCGACCTCTTCGTGCAGGGCCGCCAGGCGAGCGATCGGTCGCAGGGAGGGCTCGGACTCGGATTGACGATCGTCCGTAATCTGGTCGAACGTCACCACGGATCGGTGTCGGCCCATAGTGAGGGAGCGGGGCGCGGCAGTGAGTTTGCCGTTCGGTTGCCGAAAGCGGACGCACGCGCAGCCAGCGACCGTGGCCAGCGGCCATGCGCGGAGAAGGTGGCCCGGCGCGGATCGCCCGGCGCGTCGCGCAGAATTCTCGTCGTGGACGACAATGAAGACGCGGCCGCGATGCTGTCTGACGCGCTCACGGCAAGAGGGCATGATGCGCGGATCGCGCATGATGCGCCGGAAGCGCTGCGGCTCGCCGAGGGTTTCCGTCCGCACATCGCGTTCCTCGACATCGGCTTGCCTGTGATGGACGGCTACGAACTTGCGACGCAGCTCCGGATGGTTCCAGAGCTGCGCGGCATCCGCCTGATCGCGGTAACGGGATACGGCCAGGAATCAGACCGCCAGAAATCGAAGGCGGCCGGGTTTCATCTTCACCTGGTCAAGCCGGTCGATCTCGATGCCATTGAAACGGTGATCGATGGTGAGGTTGCGGCCGCTCCGCTCGACGGACCAGGGAGCGACGCCTTCTAGAATCAGGAAATGCGGGGCGAGCCGTGGAGGCTCGTCCCGCATGCCGAACATTCCGGAAATCCCGCAGCCTATTGAGCCGGGCGCACGACGGGGGCCGGCTGGGCAAACTTCGACGCCTCGATCGTGGCGTTCGGTTGGACGTTGGTCAGCTCCACCGTCATCTGCATGTAGGTCTGGCTGACCGTGCGGGTGAACGGCACCTTGATGCCGGCGACGTCGCGGTAGTCGCTGTAGTCAATCTGAGTCGGCACGAAGCCGACCGGCGTCTGGGTCCAGCGGACCATCCTCACCAGCAGGCCAGTCTCGTCGAAGTAGAAGTTGGCCCGCGCCTGCCCGCCGCTCAGACCCTGCAGGAGCTGAACTTCCTTGTCGTTGATCGCCGTGCGGCCGACGCGCCACTCGGGGAAAGCCTGCCGTATGCTGGCCGGGAACCAGAGCATCGCTTCGAGCTTCGCGCCATCGAGGTTGCCGCCGGTCAGCGTCAGCAGCGGCACCGGCGTGTCCGGTCCCGCCATCCAGCCGCTCCCGCCGTCGAACGTCCTCACGCTCGCGCCGTTGAACATATGGACGACCATCGAATGCTGCGCCGGAGCCTTGCCGACGATCTCCACGGGGACCTTGTCGAACGCCGTGTCGAACCCGCTGTACGTTCCCTTGGCGGCGAAGCTCGTGAGCTTGGACAGATTCCCCGTGCCGCCGATGGCCTTGAAATACTTGTCGAAGACCTGATCCGGCGTGACGCGGGTATCGGCGGGAAAGGTCCGGGCGTTGGGATCTTCGGTCGGCACACCGTACTGTTGCGCGAGGTCCGGCTCGCTCCGCGGCGCCTGGCTGCCCGCGTGGCAGGTGAAGCAGGTGACGCGCGGCTGGCCCCCGAAATACTGCTTGTTGATCCCGTTCATCATCGCGATCATCGCCCGCGCCTTGTTGATCCGCGGCGTCGGCGTCGCGAAAGCATTCTTGTCGAAGTAGGCGTTCGACACGTGGCAGAACGTGCAGTCGGTCCCCATCGCCGCGGCGAACATGCCCATCGACTCGAAAAAATTATCCACAGGAATGCCGCGAAGCATGACGACGCTCTTGAAGACGTCGTCGGTCAACGTGGGTTTTCCCTGCGCGGTCTGGGCTGGCGCGGACTGGCTGCCCGCTATCGCAACGCCCATCAGGCACACGACCGCAATGACGATGGCACCAACGAACGTTCGCCTCGATCCGAGCCTCATGCTTTTACCCTCGCTTGTGCGCGGAAACAATACTGAGCCGGTCTCGCGGGATCAGCGTGCGCTTCGCTCCACCCTCCGTCCAGCCGGGCTAATCATATATCCGACGCGCGTGGAATCCTTGCAAGCAATCGCGAAGGCGCCGCCCGCCGTCAGCGGGACCCTCACCCGACCTATGGCGTCGGCACCGGGCCCTTGAACCACTTGAACCCGAGCTCGTGGACGCCTTCGATGTGGTGCCCGTTGCCTTCGTTGCACGCGTTCTCCCACGCCTCCTTCGCGTAGGGGTTCGGATCCGCCTGGACGGTATCGCTCCACGCGTACTTGCCGGTCTTGATATCCGTGCCGCCGGTGCCTGCGCGCCGCCGCGGATAGTTCATCTTCCACGGCCGGGTGTAGATCGTCGGGTCCTCGACGGTGAGCTCGTAGTCGATGGTGTTCGCCTCGACCATCCTCCAGCGCTCGACCATGCGCGTGTTCTCGCTGTAATAGTTGCCGACGCTGTCGAACCAGTGTTTTCCGTTGAGGGAGGTGACGTCGACGACCAGCGTGTCGCCGTCCCAGCGCCCGCGTGCGCTCCCGCTCCAGAACTTGGCCCTGGGGCTCATCTGCGGGCGGCCGTCGGTCGGGATCACGCGGAACACGCGGACCCCGAGCATCATCACCGTTCCCGGCTTCTGAATGATCTCGAAGTTGCCGCCTCGAGGACCGACTCCCGTTGTGGCGCAGAACGTATTCGGGTCGACGTGCAGGCGTTCGCCGCTCTCTCCCGGCCATCCGCGTGCGAGACCGGCGCGCATCCGGTTACGCAGCGCCAGGGCGCGCGGCGTATAGGGGATCTTCCCGTCCGGCGGATCGGAGATGAAGCTTTCCTGCGGCGGCGTTGTGACGTCGACGTACTCGTGCTCCTCGATGTCGTCGGTGCCGGCGCCGCCGGGCCCGCCCCAGTCGCCCTGCAGATCCGGCACGCCCTCCTGGGTGCGCGGCGGGCGTATAGGGCGGAAGCGTCGCCTTGTACGCGGCCCACGTCTTCGCCATCGGGAGCTTCGGCGTGTCTCGCTCCCAGCGCTGCTGCCCGGTCGCCGGCCGCAGCGTCAGCGCCAGGACGGCGAGCACCACCGCGACGGTGATGACGGCAGCGGAGAAGGATCGGTCGCTCACGTGGTACCTCACTTCCGGTTGCGTCGCCGGCCGCTCACTCGGCCCCGAAGAGCAGGGAATCCTTCTGGTCCCACTCCTCTTCCAGCCGATAGGTCGTGCAGTCGTACTCCAGCAGTTCGGCGTTGCTCTCCTGCCGGCGATAGAGCGGCATGGTCATCTTCCACGGGCGCGTGAAGACCTTCGGGTCTTCGATCGTCACCTCGTAGCGCAGGTGATCGGGGCCGGTCGGTGTATATCGTTCGACGACGTGCAAGGCCTCGCTGTGGAAGTTCCCGGCACGGTCCAGCCATGTGCTCGGCGTGAAGTGGACCACGTCGACGACCAGCGTATCGCCGTCCCATCGCGCGCGCGAGTCTCCCATCCACCATTCAATCGGGCCCTCCGGGTGCGGATTGCCGTTCATGTACAGGTAGCGAATGGTCTGCAGGTACTCGTACAGGATCGACACCTTGTCGGCCTGCTGCACGATGCGGAACGGATACGGCATGTAGGTGATGCGCGGGACGCCGGGGAGGAAGCAGCGCTGGTCAGGGTCGAGCGTGGCGCGCTTCTCGAAGTTCTCCTTTCGCTTCTCGAGCGCCCACGGCTGATACGGAATGGCGCCGCCTTCGACAACGCCCTGGCCGGCCGGCACGCCGAAGCTGGCGTGATGATCTTCGAGGTCCCACGCGGCGGTGTTCACAACCTGCCACATACCCTGCAGATCGGGATGGCCGTCCGGCGTCCGCGGCGGGACGTAGGCCTCCTGCGCCGATGGCTGCCCGGTGCCGGGCAGCGGCAGGACGGTGACCAATCCGACGATCGCCGCTGCTGCAACGAGTGACCAGGCCACCCAGCGTTTCACGGCAGATGCTCCTTTCAGCGGCAATGACGAGGGCCGCTGCGGGTCGCATTGGAGGTTGCCGCGGCGGAACGTCCGCCGCGCATCGTGTGAGGGTGAAAATCGCGGGTAGTCTAGAAGGGGCTCCGGCAGGTGTCAAGCGACGGACGCTCTGCGATCTGTGGTTTGCGGGCTCCGGTCTTCAGTCTTCAGCTCGTATACGTAGAGGCGGACCTTCAGGTCCGCCTGTCGACCTGAACGTCGGCCTCTGCGCCAACGCGTACTAGTGAGGCGGACCTTCAGGTCCGCCTGCGTAATACTCGCCATCGCAGCCCGTAGACCGCAGCCCGTAGACCGAATAGAATCCGCGCGACTGGAGGTCAGAATGCGTATCGTCCTCGCGGCACTCGCAATGGTGATGCTGCTCGCTCCTTCTGCGTCGACCCAGGCCCCCAAGACTACGAGCGATCCGAACCGCGCCCTGTTCCTGCCGGCGTCCGAAATCGCCGCGACCCGCGGCAAGCTGCAGGACGTCGCTTACGCCAACATCACGGTGCTCGAGCGGGCCGACGGCGAGCGGCTCGGCTACCGGCTTGCGGTCGACCGGCGGCGTCCACCGCAGCGCGGCGCCACCCACGCCACGGAAGCGGAGCTGTGGGCGATCATCGACGGCAGCGGCGTGATTACCACCGGCGGCAAGATCGTCGAGACCATGAAGGATGGGAAAGTCGTCGATCGCCACATCCAGGGCGGCATACAGCACAAGGTGACGAAGGGTGACTTCCTGTTCATCCCCGAAGGCGTACCGCACGAGGTGACCGGGTTCACCCCGGAGATCGTGATGGTGACGCTGGAGATTCCGCGGCCTGCAGCAGGAACGCGATAGGGGCGGGAGCAGGGCCGGCCGCAGGCCGGCCCTGACGTGCTTTATTGCTCGGGCGTTTACTGCTGTGGCGCCGAGGGTGCGTCGTTGGCGCCCAGATAGAAGTTACGGCCGTCCTTGAAGGTCACCGACCGCGCGTTGGCCTTCGTGGCGCCGCTCTTCGCCTTGTAGCCCTCGACGACTACTTCGACGCCGGCTGGGAAATCTGTCTTACGCAGGCCCCGCCGCAGGAGCTGCGTCGGACCGGCCGATTCCACGGCCCAATTCTCGACCTTGCCGTCGGGTGTCTTCACGTCAACGTAGATCCAGCCGTGAGGATTGACCCAATCCATCTTGGTCAGAACCCCCTCGAGCTTGACGGGCTTCTCGATGTCGAATTCCGCCGCGAAGGAGTGATGCGCCCGCGCGGGGACTGCCGCCAACAGGAGGATCCCGCCAAGTGAGACCAGAAGCAGTTTTGCTCTCATGGACTTTTGTACCTCCGCGTCATGACGCGTCTATGTAACCGAAGACGCTATCACGCGCGGACGATCGGTTCAAGAGGCGAGTAGCAATTCGGGCAGAAACCGTCAATCGAGCGCACGGAGCGAAAGCCCGAGCAGCGCCCGGCGCCGCAGCCAGAGGCTGGGACGATACCGCATGTCGCCGGTGACGCGCTGTATCCCGTCGAGAATCGTCAAAACTGTCCGGGCACCGAGCCGATCGCCGAGCTCGAGCGGTCCTGCGGGGTAGCCCAACCCAATCCTCACCGCATCGTCGATGTCCGGGGGCGAGGCGATGCGTTGCTGGGCAATTTCGCAGCTGACGTTCACGACCAGCGCCACGATCCGCTGCGCGATGAAACCGGGGCTGTCCCGGATGACCGTCACCGGCGCGCCTCCCGCGGCGAACAGCGCGTGCGCAGCCTGCCGCATCCCGGGGAGGGTGGCCGGCGTAGGCATCAACGTCGGCCGTCGCTGCCAGTGGAGCACCGAATCAACGGCGACCACCCGGGTCGCGTCCAGTTGCTGCTCGGTAGAGGCGGTGGTCGCATCGACCCCGAGCGGTGTGATCAGACACAGGGACTGCGGCGGCCGGTTTCGCGTCGCGGTCAACGGCCGGAGGTCCGGGCAACGCCTGCAGAAACTCGAGCACCTGTGCCCGCGCGCCGGCATCCACCGGGCTGACCCAGACCGATGCCGGCTGTTCGCCGGGTGCAGCCGGCTCGGCGGGCTCCTGCCGCTGATCCCTGGAGTAGCGGTAGAAACCTTCGCCGGCCTTGCGGCCGAGGAGGCCTGCCGCGAGCCGGCGGGCGGTCTCCGGGGACGGACGGAAGCGCGGTTCCTCATAGAACTGGTGATAGATCGACTCCATCACCGGGTGAGAGACGTCGAGGCCGGTGAGGTCGAACAGCTCCAGCGGCCCCATGCGGAACCCCGCCACGTCCCGCATCACGCGATCGACGTCGGCGGGCTCGGCCACACCCTCGGCCAGCACGCGCAGCGCTTCCGTCCCGTAGCCGCGGCCGGCGTGGTTCACGAGGAATCCCGGCGTGTCGCGTACGCGAACCGGGCGATGCCCCAGTCGTGCGACGAGGTCAACGAGCCGGTCGGTGACGTCAGGATCGGTCCTGACGCCAGGAATCACCTCGACCACTTTCATCAACGGCGCCGGGTTGAAGAAATGCAGGCCGGCCACCCGCCGCGGCATGCGGCAGGCGGCGGCGATCGCGGTGACCTGCAACGACGAGGTATTGGTCACCAGCAGGCAGGCGTCGGACACCACATCCTCGAGGCGCGAGAGCAGCGCGCGCTTCGCCTCCAGGTCCTCGAAGATACTTTCCACGACGATGCTGCAGGACGCGAGATCCCCGATGGCGTCCACTGCCTCGAGGCGCTGCGCGATCCCGTCGGCGTCGGCCGGGTGGTTCGCCCTCTACTCACCGCGCGGCCGACGACTTCGTTGATCGATGCGATGGCCGCCCGGCCCGCGTGCGGGTCGCTGTCGAATAACCGCGTGCGGATACCGGCGGCGGCGAACACCTGCGCGATGCCGCGACCCATCACGCCGGCGCCGACGATGCCAGCGAGGTCGATGTTCACAGACACGGACGTCTGGATTCCAGAGCGCCCGCGATCTTCCGCCTTCAGGCGGAAGATCACATCCGCGGAACCCAACACGGCCCTCCACGACAGACGGCTACTCCGTGTCACTTCTCCCCCGTGAAGCGGAACTCGAACCGTGGCATGTAGCGCTCTACGGGCCGGTACGGGTCGGGCCACGGCAGTGGCCACCCCAGCATCCAGGCGGCGTGGCGGGTCCAGTACGGATCGAACAGGTGCGCGCGTGCCAGCAGGCACAGGTCGGCCCGGCCTGCCGCGATGATCGTGTTCACGTCCATGTACGACGAAATGTTGCCGACCGCCATGGTCGCCACGCCGACCTCGTGGCGAATGCGGTCCGAAAACGGCGTCTGGAAGAGTCGTCCGTACGTCGGGCGCTGTTCGGGGACGGTCTGGCCTGACGACACGTCGATCACGTCGCAGTCGTGCGCCTTGAGCAGGCGCGCGATCTGCGTGGCATCCTCCGCATCGATGCCGCCGGGAAGCCAGTCCACGGCGCTGATGCGCGCGCTCATCGGCTGGTGCGCCGGCCAGGCGGCGCGGCACGCGTCGAAGACCGCCAGCGGAAACCGCATTCGGTTCTCGAGCGATCCGCCGTACTCGTCGGTCCGTGTATTGGTCAGCGGAGAGATGAACGACGCCAGCAGGTAGCCATGCGCCATGTGGATCTCGAGCAGATCGAAACCGGCATCGCTCGCGAGCTCCGTGGCCCGTACGAACTCGGCGGTGACCTGGCGCATGTCATCGGCCGTCATCTCCCGCGGCACGGGGCTGCGGTCCGGGAAGTAGGGAAGCGGCGACGCCGAGATCAGCGGCCATCCGCCTTCGGGCAGGGGCTCGCTGTCGCCTTCCCACAGGCGCCGCGTCGCGCCCTTCCGGCCAGCGTGTCCGAGCTGGATGCCGATCTTTGCCGGACTCTCGCGATGGACGAACTCGACGATGCGCTTCCACGACGCGGCGTGCTGCGGCTGATAGAGCCCGGCGCACCAGGGCGAGATGCGGCCGTCCTGGCACACGTCGGTCATCTCGGCCATCACGAGGCCGGCGCCGCCGATCGCGCGGCTGCCGAGGTGCACCAGATGCCAGTCGCCGACGTTGCCCTCGTCGGCGACGTACTGACACATCGGAGAGACGACGACGCGGTTCGGGATCACGAGATCGCGCAGGCGGAACGGCGTGAACATCGGCGGCGGAATACGCGCGGTGCCCGGGCCGGCCTGAACGTCGGCCTCCACGAATGGCTGTTGAACCTGCCGCGCCGCCTCCTCTGCCACCCATCGATCCACCCGCGCCAGGAACCCGGGATCGCGGGCCCGCAGGTCCTCGTGCGTGATCCGCAGTGAGCGGGTGAGCAGCGTGAACGCGAACTGGAGGGGCGGCTGGCACATGTATCGTTCCGTGTCTTCGAACCATTCGAGCGATGCCTGCGCGGCCCGCTGCAGGCTCTCGACCTGCGGCCGGCGCCGCTCCTCGTACGCACGCAGGGCGAGGGGTATCGCGTCGTCGAGCTGCGTCGTGTCTTTCATCTCGAGCATCGCGGCCCGCAGCGCCACGGCGTCCTCCATCGCCATGCGCGTGCCGGAGCCCACGGAGAAATGCGCCGTGTGCGCCGCGTCTCCGATCAGGACGACGCGGCCGGCCGACCAGGGCGTGGTCCGAACGGTCGGAAACTGCCGCCAGATGCTCCGGTTGGTGGTGAGGTGATGCCCTTCGAGCTCCTCCGCGAACAGCGCCTCGAGAAAAAGACTGCGTGTCGCCCTCGCTCGCGCGATCGAGCCCGGCGGCCCGCCAGGTCTCGTCACGGCATTCCACGATGAACGTCGAACGTCCCGGCTCGTACTGATACGCGTGCACGCGCCACAGCCCGTGAGCGTTCGTCTTGAAGTAGAACGTGAAGGCGGGAAACGGTTTCGTCGTACCGAGCCACACGAAACGATTGGGCCGCACGTCGACGACGGTCTCGATCCGGTCCTGCGCCAGCCGTCGCACGGTGCTGTTGGCGCCGTCGCCGCCGACGACGAGGTCGGCCCCGGCGAACGGCGCGAGCGACTCCACCTCCGACTCGAACTGCAGCTCGACGCCGCCGCGCCGGCCTGTTCCTGGAGCACGCGCAGCAGCGTGTGACGGCTCATGCCGCTGAAGCCGTGTCCCGTCGAGCGGAGCACCTGCCCGCCGTAATGCACGTCGATGTCGTCCCAGTGAACGAGATGTTCGGCGATGCAGCGGTAGGCATCGGCATCGGCGTCGGCAATTCCCGCCATCGTGGCGTCGGAGAACACCACGCCGAAGCCGAACGTGTCGCCGGCGCGGTTCCGCTCGACGACCCGGACGCGGTGTCCCGGATCGCTCTTCTTCATCAGCAGGGCGAAATAGAGGCAGCCGGGACCGCCGCCGACGCAGATGATGTCGAGGGGCCGCGTCACACGTCCACTGCCTCGTTCGGAAGAGTGCGCCTCGTCACGCCTCGGCAGCCTCCTTCAGCAGCGCCCCGCCGATGATGAGCCGCTGCACCTCCGTGGCGCCTTCGTAGATGCGCAGCGCGCGGATCGACCGGTAAAGGCGCTCGACCGGATTGCCGACGAGGACGCCGGCGCCGCCCATGATCTGGACCGCTTCGTCAACGATCCGCTGCGCCGCCTCGGTCGCGTAGCTTTTCGCCATCGCCGCTTCGACGGTGATCCGGTCGGCGCCGCGATCTTTGCGCCATGCCGCGTGATACACGAGCAGCCGCGACGCCTGGAGCTCGGTCGCCATCCGGCCCAGCTTCTCGCGAACGATCTGCAGGTCGCCGATCGGCTGCCCGAACTGCCGTCGCGTGGCGGCGCGGGCGAGCGCTTCGTCCAGAGCCCGGGCCGCCATCCCGCACGCCGCGGCGCCGACCGTGGGGCGAAGCCGATCGAGAGTCGTCATCCCGAGCTTGAATCCGTGGTCCGCCTCGCCGAGGAGTGCGTCGCCAGGCACACGGCAGGATTCGAAGCGCAACCGTCCAAGCGGGTGAGCCGCCGCCATCACCTGCGGTCCGGCAAAGGTGAAGCCCGGAGCGTCTGCGGGAACGAGGAAGGCGGAGATGCCGCGGCTGCCCTTCCCCGGCGAGGTGACCGCGAAGACGACATAGAGGTCCGCCAGGCCGGCGTTGGAGATGAGATGCTTCTCGCCGTCGATGACCCAGCCGGTCCCGTCCCGGCGCGCCGTGGTCTGCATCGCCGCGACGTCGGAGCCAGCTTCCGGTTCGGTCATCGCGAAGGCGGTCATCGTCCGCCCCTCGAGGATCGGCCCGAGCCAGCCGGCCGCGCTGCTCGACGGAGCCAGCGAGCACGAGCGGCGTGCCGCCGAGCGCCTGAAGCGCTATGACGGCGTCGGCGAGCGGGCTTGCCGCAGCGACGGCATCGCGGACGAGACACAGCGCGCGAAGGTCCTGCCGCCCGATGGCTGACAGCCATCCCGCCGATCCAAGCGTCGCCAAGCAGGGCGCGCGCTTCGCGGCGGGCATCCGCGTCAGCGAGCGGCTCCGCCCGTTCGAGCAGGTGCTCACGCGACCAGCGCGTGATGTCGGCGGCGCACCGCACGTGCTCATCGTCGAGGAACGCGGCAGCCGTGGCCGCTGCGGCGGTCATCCTCACAGATGCGCTCACAGGAACTTCGCAGGCCGCTTCGCGCGAAACGCTTCGTAGGCCTCGCGGAAATCCGGGTGGGTCATGAGCGACGCCTGGATTTGCGCTTCCGATTCGAGCGCACCGGCGAGGTCCATGTGCGCCTCGCGGTTCAAGGCGTCCTTGGTGATCTCGAGCGCGAACGAGGGACCGCGTGCGAGCGCCTCTGCGCGCGCGCGCGCCGCCGCCGCAAGGTCGCCGGGCTCGACGACCTGGTTGTACAAGCCAATCCGATACGCGTCTTCGGCGGTGAGGAAGTCCCCGGACATCAGGATCTTCGGTCGCACGTCCGAGGCCGACGATGCGGGGAAGCAGCCAGGCGGCGCCCATGTCGGCGCCGGAAAGGCCGACGCGGGTGAAGAGGAAGGCGATGCGCGCGGTGGTGGCAGCAATGCGGAGGTCCGCCGCCGCGGCGATGACCGCGCCGGCACCGGCAACCGTGCCGTTCAGCGCGGCGACGATGGGCCGCCGGCATTGCCGCATCGCGAGGACCAGGTCGCAGGTCATGCGCGTGAACTCGAGGAGGCCCTTGTAGTCGCGACCAAAGAGCGCGCCGATGATGTCGTGGACGTCTCCACCCGAGCAGAAGGCGGAACCCGCGCCGGTCAGGAGGATGACGCGCACGCCGGCTTCGTCGCTGAGCGTGCGGAACGTCCGCCGCAACTCGTCGTAGATGTCGAAGGTGAGGGCATTCATCCGGTCGGGCCGATTGAGCGTGAGCGTGACGACGCCCGTGCTCTCGTCGCGGTCGCAGAGCAGCCCGCTCATCGGCGCAACTCGCCTCCATCAATCACGAGCGCGGCGCCGTTGATGCCGGCGGCGGCGTCGCTGCACAGGTACACCACGGCCGCGGCGACCTCGTGAGGCTCGATGAGCCGTTTCTGGGGGTTCTGGCCGGTGATGACCTCGAGCGCCTCCTCGCGCGATCGGCCGGTCTTCGCGGTGACGCGCTCCAGCGTTTCCTCCGTCATACGTGTGGCCAGGTAACTTGGACAGACCGCGTTCACGGTCACGCCGTGGCCGGCGGCTTCGCTCGCCACCGACCGCGTCAAGCCGACGAGCGCGTGCTTGGACGCGGCATAGGCCGCGATGTAGCGGTAGCCTGTGAGGGCTGCCGTTGACGCCACGTTCACGACGCGGCCCCAGCCTCGCTCCACCATCGCCGGAAGAAAGGCCTGTGTGCACAGGAACGCCGATGTGGCGTTGGTGGCGAACAGCCGGTTCCACTCGTCGAGCGTCGTGCGCGAGAGCGGCGCCGCCGTGGCCACGCCGGCGTTGTTGACGAGGATATCGACGCGGCCGAGCGTCTCTCGTGCGTGCGCCGTGAGCCGTTCGATCGACTGCGGATCGGACACGTCGCAGGTCGTCGCCCTGACGTCCGCACCCGTGGCTCGCAGGTCCGTCGCGACGCGTTCCACTTCGTCCGTCGTTCGTGCGGCGACGAGCACCGACGCGCCGGCGGCGGCGAGCAGCCGCGCCACTTCGGCGCCGACGCCCCGCCCACCGCCCGTCACCACCGCCGCGCGACCCGCGAGCTGTGCGGAGACATTCATCAGCGACATCCTAATCTACCGATCCACGTGTCAAAGCGTGTCGCCGGAATGATACCCGGGCCGGCTGAAGCTGACCGGGCCGGCCAGCCGGCCCCGACGTACACCAATCACGTAGGGGCCGGCTTGAGCCGGCCCGCGGGGACATTTGCTCTCGGAATGTGAGCGCCGAGGAGCCACAGATTCAGTTGGCCGGCACGATGGCCGTGGCTTCGATTTCGACGACGGCGCCGTCGTCCACCAGGCGGGTCACGCCGACCAGCGCCATCGCGGGATAGTGATCCCCCATGCGCTCGAGCCATTTGTCGCGCAGGATGGAACGGCTCTCGAGGTAGGCGTCCACGTCGGTGACGTAAACCGTCATTCGGCCGATGTGCTCCGGGCCGCCGCCGGCCGCGCGAACGACGGCGATCGTTTTATCCAGACACACGACGAACTGGTCCACGAACGCCGGGCTGAGGACCCGGCCGCGGTCATCGGCGGCAGTTTGACCGGCGACGAAGAGAGTCCGCCCGCCGGCGGGGGCGAGCAGGCCGTGCGTGAATCCGCGCGGCGCACCCAGGTCGGGCGGGTTGATACGTGTGAAGTCGCCCATCCGCCCCGCAGTGTACTGGAGGCGGCGCGCGTCAGTGAATCGTGTGCGCCGGGCCGCTGTCCGCCGGCGGCGTGGGCGCGGTCCCAATCTCGTTCGCCGACAGGAGATCCAGCGTCATGAGGCGCTGCCATTCGTCCGGGTCGAGCGCGATGATCAGGAAGTCATCGTCGTTGGCGGGGACCTCCTGACGCATGGCGAGATGAACGACATCCCGGTCGGCCACCTGCGTGATCATGAGGAAGTCGCTCTCCGCGCTCTCCTTGAAGGTCAGTTCGCGGATGACGTCCTGCAGCGGGCGTCCATGATCGTCGAACGGGTCGAAGGCGCAGAGCCGGTTCCACTGGTCCGGGTTCAGGAAAAGGGCGAACTCTTCGCCCTTGCTGATGTCGCCTTCCATGCGAACGAGGACTCGCGCGCGGCCGGCGCATTCATGGACGGACAGCGTGACGTGGTCCCCCAAAAAACGATAGGTGTGTAGCGTCAGCATCGGCGCGTTGGCTTCCTCCGGGCCGTCAGGGGATAAAACAAGTTGGTGCCGTTACGAAATCGCCCGCCGTCCAGGACTCGGGACGATTTCGCGAAAGATGCGCGACCCGACGCGCTGGGGACGCGTCTTGACCAGGAACCTCGAACCGCCGCTAGGCCGCGACGCTGGTAAGAGGCTTCGGCTCACGAGCTGAGCCGCCGCCGTCGGCGATGAATGTGGCCAGCAGCTCGACCGCAGATCGCCGGTGACCTGCGAGGCTGGCCGCCGCGCCTTCCGATTCCTTGATCAGGCGCGCCATCTCGCGGAACAAGAGGTCAGAGTCCCCGCACCCGCCGCCTGCCCGGATCCCCTCGAGTGTCTTCTGAATCCAGGTGAGCGTCCGGAGCTCGGCTTCGTGAGCAGTGCGCAGGTCGAAGAGGCACGAGGCAAGTTCCGACACATTGGTCGGATTTCCGACAACGTCTTGCATGGTGCCGCGTTCGATTTCCTTGGAAATATTCGTTCTTCTCATCTGCGGCTCACGCATCAGGTGCCTCCGGTGCCCGAGGCTGCAACTTCCAAGCCCTCTTTTCCTGCCAGATGCGCGACGGTCCGCGCACGAGCGACAGCGCGTGGCGGCGCAGGCGGCGCCACGCAGGCACGAGCGTCGTCGCGCTCAGCACGAGGCCGCCCAGGCTCAGGACGATGACGACAGTGTCCCAGAGCGGGCGGCGGAAGTAGAGGAACGGGAAGTCGAGGCTGTGGAAGCCCTGGTACAGCCATCGTTGGAGCCGGCTGACGCGCTCCGACCCGTAAACGATGGCGCCTTGCCCGGGATCCAGGTAGAGCCACGTGGACTCGGGATCGGCATAGCGCACCCGCAGCACCGGTAATGGCCGCGCTCGCCGGGGATCGTAGTAGTAGCCGTCGTACTCCTGCAGCCAGACCTCGTCCTCAATCGGACGCCGGGCATGGCGGCGCGGGCGATCTCGGACATCGCGGCGCGGTCGAACTCGGTGAAAGTGCCGCGATCCGGACGGGCGACCGACACGTAGCGCCGTTCGAGGCGGGGCCGTTCCGCCCGCGGAAGCAGCCCCGCATGCATCCAGGCGGCGGCTTCCTCCGGCGCCGGAGCGCGGTCCGCCGCCCAGAAGGATTCGCCGCGAAACTGCACGAGCTCCAGCTCCTTCGGCGCGAATGACGGCGCGAAGGCGTCGAGCGCCGCACGCATACTGTCGAGCGTGAGCAACTCTGCGCGCATCGGCCCGCCGCTCGCCGCCCGCGCCTGGTCGGGCGTTTGGCCGCGCGTCGCAAACCAGTTGAACGGCCCCATCGACAGCAGCCCGCTATAGGCCCACGTCATCGTGACGAGCCCGAAGAGCAGGCCGGCATAGTGGTGCCACTTGAGGAGGCCGGTGTAGGGCGAGGCGGCCGAGCCACCCTGGACCCGGTACCGTCCCCGCGGCGACAGGCGCATCAGACCCCACAGCAGCCCGGTTGCGCACATGAAGCAGCCGACCAGCGAGGACCAGATGACGATGTCGCTCCAGAGCGGGCCGTTGCGCCGCAACGGCGTGAAATACAGCCAGTGGAGCACCGGTCCGAGGTAGCCCCAGAAGCGCTCGCGCCGCGTCGTCCTCAGCTCGACGTCGCCGGTCACTTCCGACACGTAGAGATGCGTCGCCGCCGCATCGTCGAGTGCCAGGCGATGCAGGGGCATCTCGTTCCGGGACTGGATGGTCCACTGGTCGGGCTCGGTGAGGTGACGGTCGTACCGGATGGGGCCGGCATGGCCCGGCGCATAGCGCCGCGCGATGATTTCGGCCTCGCCGGGCTCGAGCCCTTCGAAGACGCTTCCGTCGTCGGCAAAGACGATGAGGCCGTTGCGGCCGCCGAAACGATAAACGGGACGTCCCCGGAACATCGCGACCTGGACACCCTCGGCATCGGTACCGGCCTTCTCCGCCGCGGCGACCGGCGACAGCGTCGCCGTGGACAGATCGAGCGCGGGCGCCCGCGCGAGACGCTCCTCGTTCTCGAGCGTCGGCATCCGCGCGTACATCATCACGATGCCGGAAAAAAACCAGGTGACGAATAGAACGCCACCGGCGATGCCGAGCCAGCGATGTGTCAGGAGCAGCGCCTTGCGCCAGTCGAGCACATGCCGACGATACTGCGACCCCCCGTCCAGCTCCAACTGAATAGTTCCTGAACGAATCGTCAGGATCGGTGCCCGGAGAAGGCCTCAGGGCTCAGGGCCCGGGAATCAGAAAAGGCCTCAGGAATCAGAGCCCAGGAATCAGGGCCCAGGTATCAGGGAGCGTCACGGTGTCGTGGCGTCAGCGCAACGGGCCGGCTATAGCCGGCCCCTACGACGACTGCTTCAGCCGGCGCGTGCCAACGCCCGTACGTAGGGGCCGGCTTTAGCCGGCCCGCGAGCGAACCGAAGGCCTCACGGCTCAGGTACCAGAAGGGCCCGGGATCACCAGGGATCACCGGGATCGGGGAGGCCTCAGGCCTGAAGCCTGAGACAGCCCTGATCCCTCAGCCCTGAGCCCTGGGGCCTCAGTGATCTACCAGACGAACCGGACGGCCAGTTCCCCCTGCTGACGGGGCTGGGCGCCCAGGATCTGCCCGAAGGCGTTGGACCCCGCGTTGGTCTGGCGCGTGAACCCGATGCCGCCGAGATTGGTCGTGCCGAACAGGTTGAACACCTGGCCGATCAGTTCGAGCCGCTGACCGCCGAACTGGAACGCCTTGCTGACGCGCAGGTCCATCCGGTTGTACTTGTCGCTGTCGATCTGCGACTCCGCGATCGGACCGAGATTGCGCGTGGCGCGGAACGCGTTGACGAGGCCGAGGAACTCGCCCATCGGCATGCGGTTGCCGTCACCCTTCTTGGTACCGGGCACGTAGTCATTGGTGCGATTGCCATCGAGGTCCACGCCGGCGCTCGCCGAGAACGGCCGGCTGGTACGCAGCGTCCACACCGCGCCCACCGTGATGCCGCCGGGCGCGAGCACCGCGCCGCTCGCCACCAGGCCGTGGCGCCGGTCGGCGATGCCATAGCCCTCGTCGAGCTCCGGCCGATAGACGTTGTTGATCGTTCCGGTCGTGGTGCCGCTGAACGAGTTGTCCACCTGCCGTCCCAGCGTGTACGACACCGTGTACTGGTGGCTGTTCGAGAAGCGCTTCTCCAGCCGCATCAGCAGCGCCCGGTAGTCCTGCCAGCCGATCGCCTGGATCTGGGTGATGCGTCCCCACTGCGGGTAGGGGAGCGGTCCGCCGGGAAACCGCCGCTCGTTGATCTGATTCGCGGCGTTGAACTTCTCCGACTTGATGTAGACGCCGTCCGCGTGAATCGCGAGGTTGGCGCCCAGCTCCTGCGATGCGCCGACGGTGAACATGTCCGAGTACGGATTCTCCCAGGCGGTGTCCGGGTACGGGTTGTCGCTCGCGAAATCCGACATGATCGTGATGTTCGGCGGCGCCGTGGAAACGAACGACTCCGGCGGACGGCCGCCGTACGGATCCGGATAGGACGGGTTCCGGATCTGGATGGCGTTCTGCCGCAGGGCGCCGAGCTCGCCTTGCGGGACGCCGTTCATGATCACGTTGTACTGCCGTCCCGCCGCGAGGCGCACGACGCGTCTGCCCGTTGTTCCGCAGGTCCCAGGCCATGCCCAGGCGCGGCGACCAGTTGTTGTTGTCGCCGCGCGAGGCGAAGTCCACGAACGGCAGCGGACGCGGGTAGAAGGTGTTGTTGTCGCGATCCTCGGCCCAGATCTTCGTTTCGACCTCGTAGCGCAAGCCGAGGTTCAGCGTCACGTTCGACAGGATCCGCCAGTCATCCTGCACGTAGAACTGGTAGTAGTCGTGCGGCTGGTGACGGACGAGCGGCGGGAACGAGGCGTCGAACTGGATCGCATCGCGCAGGTTCGCGCGGACCGCCGCGTTGTCGTAATCGAAGAACTGATCCGTCGAGAACTGCCACGTGCCGACCACATTGCCCTGCGCGTCCTCCTTCAGCGTCAGGTTCTGGTAGGCCCCGCCCAGCTTGACGTTGTGATTCGAGGTCGAGATGGAGAAGTCGTTGCGGAACTCCGGCTTCACCGGCGAGTGGTGCACGAAGAAGTCGGTGTCGGGCGCGTAGCTGAAGCTCGGGAACTCGAAGTTCTGTTGCAGGTTCTCGAACCGCTCGGGGGAAGCTCTGATAATCCGTCCAGCGCGGGGCGCCGTGCGGTCCCTGGTACTGGCTCTGGCCGCCCCACTGGAACCGGAACTCGTTCAGGAAGCGGCGTCCCCAACACCCACGTGTGGCCCGCGACGAGAGCGGCGCGCGGGATGTAGGTGTCGCTGGCGCCCCAGTGTCGCCGCCGCAGCCTTCGCAGGGGTTCCAGTTCCCCTGGTAGGCCCAGCGTGCGAACGCGTTCTGAGACGGGTTCAACTGCATGTCGCCGCGGACGAAAAAGAGCCGGTCGCGCCGGGTATCGGGGAAGACCCCTTCGTATTTCGCGTAGAGGTCCGGGCGGCCGGTCTCGATGCGATAGGGCTCCTCCTCGCTGGTCTGTTCCGCCGCGACGAAGAAGTGCAGCCGGTCGCGGATGATCGGTCCGCCCAGCGCGCCGCCGAACTGATGCGCGCGAGAAGTCCGGCCGCTCCTGTCCGTTCTCGTCGAGGGCCGCCTGCGTCCGCACGTCGAGCCGATCCATCGCCTTGTTGCGGAAGTACTCGTACGCCTCGCCGCTGAACGCGTTCGTGCCGCCGCGCGTGACGACGCTGACGACGCCTCCGGCGCGGCCGCCGAACTCGGCCGGCGCGGAGCTGGTGACGACGCGGACCTCGCGGACGGCCGCCTGCGGGAAGTCCTGGCGCGGCTCGCCCGGCCTTGGTGGACATGTTGAGCGTGCCGTCGGCGAGCGCCAGCGTCGTGAACTGCAGCGTCCCGGCGCCCACCTGCGCGTTGTTGCGCCGCGGCCGCGTGCCGTCCTGGCTCGTGCCGGGCAGCAGCAGCGACAGCGTCACCAGCGCGCGGTTGGTCACCGGCAGCATGTCGAGCTGCTCCCTGCGTGATGACCGCGGCGACCTCGGTCTTCGTCACCTCGATGGTCGGCGCTTCCGCCGTCACGGTGATCGTCTCCTGCAGCGTCGCGACAGAGAGCCGTCAGGTTCTGCCGGACTTCCTGGCTCGTCGCGAGGTTGATGCCGGCCGCCGACACCGTGCTGAAGCCGGCCAGCTCGGCCGTGACATCGTACCGTCCTGGCAGCAGCGCCGGAACCCGGTACTGCCCATCAACTTCCGTGACGACCGTCCGGACCGTGCCGGTGTCCGCATTGCGCACGGTAACCGTGACGCCGGGGAGGACTCCTCCCTGATCGTCGGTGACGGTTCCGCTGAGCGCTGCATTGGTACCTTGTGCCGCCGCCGAGACCGCCAACCCCAAGACCAGGACCACTCTGAACAGGATCGACATAGTTCCTCCGAGGGTGAAAACGCCCGTCGCGCCGCCGCGCATGAAAAGAGATGCTGAACACCGAGGAAGCGAACAGCCGATTCGAGCGCCAGCCAGCCTAGTCGTGCGAGGGGGTTTCGTCAACTGGCATGGCAGCGGTTGTCGACGCTCGTTCGAAATGTCCCCGGTGTTAACCCGATAGACGTGTCCCGCTGAACGACCTGGCATGCCAGCTGGCCCAGGCCGACTTGAAGGCTCGGCCTCTATAATGACACGCGCCTTCAAGCGGAAGAAGGCTACCGCCCGCTCGCGATCAGCCGTCGAATCGACGACGCCCGCCGCGTATCGCCGAGTTGCTCGAGCGCCTGGGCGAGGCCGTCGAGCGCGGGCGCCAGCGTCGGCTGCAGGAACAACGCTTCCGAGAAGCGGTCGGCAGCCGCGGCCGGGTTCCCCGAGCGCAGCTCGATCACGCCAAGGTTGCTGCGGACGAGGACGTCGCCCGGCACGATCGCCAGCGAGCTCTCCAGCGCGCGCCTGGCCAGGTCGTATTCCTCGCGCGCCGCACGGATGCTGCCGAGCAGGTTCAATGCATTCGCGCTGGCGTTGATCTCCACCAGTTGCTGCCCCAGCGCCGCCGCATGCTCGAGATCCCCGCGAAGGTGCGCGATCGACGTCCGGGCGTACAGCGCCACGGCGCGGTGCGCCGGCAGCGCCTCCACGACGCGCACGAGCTGCGTCAGCGCGTCCACGTCGCGGCGGTCCGCGTACATCCACGCGAGCTGTTCGAATGCCTCACGGCTGGCGGGGTCACGCAGCACGGCATCGCGAGCGATATCGGTCGCCTCGTCACTTCGCCCGCGCGCCGCGAGCACCTTCGACAGTTCGACGAGCGCCGCGGCGCCGCCTGACGACCTCGCCGCCTGCCCGAGCGCCGCCTCGGCGTCGTCGAGCCGGCCGGCGCGCGCGGCGGCGCGGGCGAGCCCGTCGAGTGCCTCGACGTCGGCCGGCGCCGCCGCGACGGCGCGGCGGAAGTCGTCATACGCGAGCCCTGCGGCGCCGGCGCGCAGCCGCATGATGCCGCGGTTGCGCCACTGCTCGGCGGTCGCGTGTGCCTGCACCTGGCGCACCGCCGGTGGAAGGTCGGCGCGTGCGGCGACCTCGCGCAACTGCGCGAGGTTCGTCTCCTGAAAGCGGCCGTAGACAGCTCGCGGCGCGGAATACTCCAGCGCCATCCGGTCGTCCGATTGGACGACCGCGCCGCCGGCGTAGCGTTGCAGCGCAGTGCCCCCCGCGACGAAGAGCGTCAGGACGCTGAACGGATCACGGACCGCGACCCCGGCGAGGTCAGCCTCGACGCCTGGCCGGCGCCATGACGCGGCGAGGCCGTGGTCCAGGGCAGACAGCGGCCCCGTCGGCCCGACGAGCAGCAGGTCGCTCTCGCCAATCAGCCATGCGGTGCCTTCGGGAAAGACGGTGAGAAAGGTCGCGACAATCGACCGGAGATCGGCGTCGCTGATGCTGTAGGTATGGGCCCATTGGCAGAAGATTCCGCCAGGCGCGAGGCGATCGCGCGCGGCCAGTGAAGAACTCGGTGGTGAACAGCGCCGCGACGCCGGCCATCCACGGATTCGACGGCTCCGAGATGATGACGTCGTACCTGTCTTGCGAGAGCAGGAGGTGCGACCGGCCGTCGCCGACGACCAGCCGCGTGCGCGGATCGGCGAGCGCCCGCCCGTTCTCCCTGGCGAAGAACTCCGACGCGGCGACGACCTCGGGGGAGATCTCGAGGACGCTCGCCCGCTCGATCGGATGCTGGAGCGCCGCGCCGAGCGTGACGCCGCTGCCGAGCCCGACGATGAGCACCTGCCGTGGATCCGGGTGGAGCAGGAGCGGCAGGTGCCCGAGCAGCTTCTGCGTGAGCATGTCGTCCGCGTTCGAGGCATCGACCTTGCCGTCGATCGCCAGCGAGCGCGCCCCGGGAAGCTGGCGTACGGAGACCGTTCCGGCCGCCCCCTCCCGGTAGTAGAGCAGGCGGCCGGCCTCGAGTCCGGTCTCGAGATCTCCCGACGCCAGCGCGGATGCGTACCGGTATGCGCCGTTGGCCAGCCTTTCCTGATTCCAGGGCGGGACGACGATCGCGGCGGCGAGTCCGGCGGCAGCAATCGCCGGCATGACGAGACGCCCGGCGCGGCCCGGCATCGTGCGCCAGCACACGAGGGCGCCGGCCGCACACGCGAGCGCGGCGGCCAGCCGCAGCGATGCCTGCAGGCCGAGCGCGGGAACGAGCAGAAAGCTCCCGGCGATGGCGCCGGCAATCGCGCCGATCGTGTTCGCGGCGTACACCACGCCGACCGATCGCGTCACGTCGGGAACGCCCGGAGCCACGTGCGCGATGGCCAGCGGGAAGGCGGCGCCGAGCGCGATCGTCATCGGCAACTGCATCGCGATGCCCAATCCGACCTGCAGCGCCATCACCGACCCGAACGTCGTCTCGGGACGCGTCACGGCGGACGCCATCAGGAGCGGCAGCCGGTCCACGGCCACCGCTGCGCCGAGCGCCGCGCCCGCGGCGGCCACGAGCACGATGCCGAGCCACGCGCCGGGATGCCGGGTGCGCGGCAGCAACGCGGCGGCTGCGGCTGCGCCGATCGCCAGGCCCGCGATGAACGCGACGAGCATCGCGCTGAACGCGTACGTGGTCGGCCCGAGCACCATCGCGAGAATGCGCGTCCAGATCACCTCGTACACGAGGGCGACGAATCCGGACACGGCCAGCGCTGATGCTGCCAGCCGTGTTGCACTCCTGCGAACGACAGCGTCACCGGGACTGAGAACGCTCCGTGTCTCTGTGACTCTGCCCCGGTGCGCGGGCGTCACGACGGCCGGCACCGTCCTCCGTCCGATGAACAGCGCACTCGCAGCAGCCAGGATGTTGAGCGCGACGGCGGCGAGTGTGGCGCCGCGCAGGCCGAGCAGCGGCAACAGGACGAAGCCGCCAAGCACGACGCCGATCGCGGCGCCGGCCGTGTTTGCGGCGTAGACGCGGCTGGCGTGCGCGGCGACGGCGGGCGCATCGACGGCGAACCAGCGCACCGCGAGCGGATACGTCGCGCCCATCGCGATCGTCGGCAGCGAGATCAGGAGCAGGGAGAGCGCCACGCGTGTCGCGCTGAAGAGAAGACCGCCGTCGCCGCCGGCGTACGCCCAGCTCAGGACCGGTCGCAAGGATGCGGAAACGACCGGCAGCAGGAGCGCACAGGCCGCGATCGTCAGCTCCAGCCACGCATACATGCGCAGCGCGCGTTGCGGCGTGAGCCTCGCGGCGATGCGGCCGCCACGCCACGCGCCGACGGCAAGGCCTCCCATGAAGGCCGCGAGCACCGTGCCGACCGCCGCCGTGGTATGCCCCATCGACAGCGTCAACAGCCGGAGCCACAGCACCTCGTAGACGAGGGCCGCGGCGCCGGAGACGACGCAGACGAGCAGGAAGAGGGGGCGAAGAGGCACGACTGGGTCTACGGTCTCCGGTCTCCGGTCTCCAGTCCACGGTCAAGTGCGGTCTACGGTCCCGCGCCCCGCGCAGGCACGCAGCGATGACCGAAGACCGGAGACCGGAGACCGCGCGAGCCTCACCGCTCCCACGGCCCGGTGTTGCCGAAGCTCGTCGCCGCCGTCCGCAGGTCGTCCATCGTCACCAGCCGGCCGTGGATCGGGATGATCTGTTCGACGTCGAGCCGCAGGCGTTCGACGGCCTCGTAGAACTGGACGAGATTGACCACGCCGCCGGGCGCCTCGTTGTTGGTGGCCGCGGGGGTGAAGGAGTCCGCTTCGATGAGAATCCGCTCCTTCGGCAGGTGGACCATCAGCATGCCCGGGTTGTGGAAATTCCCGCCGTAGTGATGCACGACAAGGCGGCGTGCACCGTCGGTGAACGTGCGCGAGCCGCCGATGCCCTCGAACGTCGCCTTGCGCCCGGAGCGGGCGAGCCGATCGGGATTGATGGTGCGCGGCCCCGACCAGAGCTGCTCGAAGTACGGGATGTTCCCGTGGTGGGTCACGATGGTCACGCCTTCCGCGGCGTAGGTGCGCAGGCCCGAGGCGTGATCGAAGTGCGAGTGGGTGTTGATGACGTAGCGGATCGGCTTGCCGGGGACGATCTTCTTCGTCGCCTCCATGACGGCGATCGATCGCGCTTCGCTCTCGGGCGCGTCAACGACGATCACGTGATCGCGGAACTCGACGACGACGCTCTTGGCGCCGCCGGGGACGATCCACACGCCGTCGGACACCTTCTCGGGCACGAGCGGACCGGGGGCCGGCGCCTGCGCCTGCCGGATCGCGGGCGGCACGTCGAACTTCACCGGGACATTCGTCTTCACGTCCGTGATCGTCACGTCGAGCACCGGGTAGCCGGCCGATCGGTGGACGATGCGGGTCGGGAATCGCACGCCGCCGAAATCCTTGTAACCGCTGAAGTCGGCTTCGTAGACCATGTCGCCGATCATGGGATGGCTCAGCCACGTCTCGATGTGCTCGACGAGGTTCTTCTCGTTCAGCACGCCTTCCAGCCTGACCTTGGTTGGTGTGGTCACGGTCAGGACCGTCCGCTTCGCACCGCGAATCTCCTCGACGCGCGCGGTGGTCGGACCGGCCTGCGCCGCCTTGATGAAGCCGTGCGGCGTCATCCAGATCTGCGCCATGCGGCCGTCAACGGCGGGGCGCAGGTCGCGGTCGAGCGCCTGCCGGCACGGCGGTGTCGCCGGCCATGTCCCAGGCGACGCCGCTACTCAGCATCCAGATCTGCCGCTGCTCGCCGATGATCGGCTGAAATCCGCCGCCGAGGGGCGGGTTCTCGACCTGGGCGCGGCGGCGGTCGTCGCGCAGCGACGCGTTCGCGTAGTCGATCGTCATCGCGAACGCGGGGAGCGTGAATCGTGGCCAGGGAGAGTTGCCGTCGTACGACTGGCCGAAGATGAAGTCCGAGCCGCGCCCCGAGAACTGGATCGTCTGCACGCTGCCCGCGCCGAGCGCGGCCACAGCCGCCTCGACCTGCGTCGCCGCACCGTCCTGCGTGAGGACGGGCACAACCGGCAGCAGCGCCAGGACAAGGATGGCTAACCCGCGTTTCGTCATACGGTTCCTCCGTCATATACTGCACCGGCGGAGGCGCCATGAAGCGATACGCCGGTGTACTGATTCTGGGGTTGATGGCTGCGGTAGCGGCAGGGGTTGTGCTGGGAGCGCAGGATGCCCAGGTCGCCCCTGACTGGGCGTACGGATACTTGAGTCCCGTGAAGCCCGGCGACCGCGTGGCTCCGCCGTGCCCGCCAACGGCGAAGGCGTTTCCGGACTGTGCCTACGTGGGCGCGCCGATCCACGGAGGACGGCGTGAAGCGAACGCTGCCGGGCGCGAGCCGGACGTTCACGCGCAACGAGGTCTTCTTCGACTACGGCCCCGGCGACTGGTATCCGGAAGATCACCCGACGATGCCGGACATCGTGGCCAAGGGTAAGCAGGAGCTGGGCGTCCGCGCCTGCGCGCTGTGCCATTATCCGAACGGCCAGGGCAAGATGGAGAACGGCCACGTCGCCGGGCTGCCCGAGGCCTACATCCTGCAGCAGCTCGAGGCGTTCAAGTCGGGCGCGCGCAAGAGCGCCGACCCTCGCAAGGCGAACACGCTCGAGATGGCGCAGATTGCGCGGAACCTGACGCCCGAGGAAGCGAAGGCAGCCGCGGTGTACTTCTCCTCGATGAAGTTCCGGCCCTGGACCAGGGTTGTCGAAGCGGAGAAGGCGCCCGCCGTCCGCCAGACGATGAACGGGCTGTTCATGCCGGCGCCGAACGAGCCGCCGATCCCGCTCGGGCAGCGGATCATCGAAATGCCCGAGCACCCGGAGCGGACCGACGGCGTGCGTGATCCGCGAGCAGGCTTCGTCGCCTACGTACCGGTTGGAAGCATCGCCAAGGGTGAGGCGATGGTCACCACCGGCGGCGGCAAGACGGTTCAATGCGGGCTGTGTCATGGGCCGGACTTGAAGGGTCTCCAAAACGTGCCGGGGATCGCCGGCCGCACTGCGAGCTACACGATGCGGCAGCTCTGGGACATCAAGCAGGGCACCCGCAAGAGCCCGCAGATGTCGGCCATCGTCGCGAAGCTGACGCATCGAGGACATGATCAATATCACTGCTTACACGGCGTCGCGCATGCCCTGAGGCCTCCGCGGGCCGGCTGAAGCCGGCCCCTACGAAGACCGAACTTACACGCTGCAGCTACGACGTCCGGCTTCAGCCGGCCCGCGTCATTTCCTCCTGAAGATTTTCAGCGCCAGGCAGGGCACAAAGCATGAGGGCCGGCTGAAGCCGGCCCTCACGACTGCGGTGTTGTCGTCTGCCCTCTATTTCGTGCCCGCCGGCTGGCGCAGGCTCAGCTTCTGCACGCGCCAGTTCCCGAGCTCACCGACCAGGAGCTCGTTCTCGGTGCGGCAGTCGATCGCGTTGACGGTGCCGAACTCTTTCAGGAGCTTGCCGGCGCGGCCGAACTTGCCGACGATTTTGCCGTCGAGATCCATCTTGATGATCTCGCCGTCGTAATCGAGGTTGTTCGGCGGATTCGAGTTGGACACGAACAGGGACTGGCGGGCGCCCGGCGTGATGCAGATCGCCCACGGCGACCCGACGTTCCTGAACTGCGTCTTGAACGTCCCCTCTGTGTCGAACACCTGGATCCGCTTGTTGTCGCGGTCGGCGACGTACACGTTGTTCGCGGCGTCGATCTGAATCCCGTGCACGACCCTGAACTGGCCTTCACCGGTCCCGGTCGAGCCCCAGTTCTTGATCCATTTGCCGTTGCGGTCATATTTCGCGACGCGCGAATTGCCGTAGCCGTCGGCGACGTAGATGTTGCCCATCGAATCCCAGGCGACATCGGTCGGACGGTTGAAGGTCTCGCCCGCGACGCCCGCGCCCGGGAGCGCACCGCCGCGGCCTCCTGGCCCGGCGCCGCGCCCTTCGCCCGCGGGACCCGCGCCACGCCCCTCGGCGGGCGGCGCCGGCGGCGCCGGCCGGCGATCGACGAGCGCATACGTGTCGGGCGGAGCGTTGAGCGGCAGGTTGGGCACCCGCATCGCTTCCGGCTTGCGGCTCAGGACCATCTGGATTCGACCGTTGGGGTCGAACTTGATCACCTGCGTGGACATCTGGTCGACAACCCAGACGTTGTCCTGCGGGTCGACGCGAACCTGCTGCGCCTGCAGGAACCCGTATACGCCCTGGCCGATCTCACGGATGAACTTCCCGGTTCGATCGAACTGGAACAGCCGCGAGCCGCCGTGCGAGACGTTGCGCGCACCGGCGGTCGTAATCACCGGATTCCCGGTCCGGGTGTAGACGAAGATGTCCCCTTTCGAATTGGTGGCCACGCCGGCCGCTTCGCCAAGGTGGATGTTCGGCGGAAATTTCAGCACCTCGACCGCGTCGTAGGGAATGTCGGGAAAATTCAGCTGCGCCGACAGCGGGCCGCCGAGCGCGAGCGATGCCGCAGCAATGAGCGCGGCCGGCAAGAAGCGTCGTCTCATGGGATCCTCCGTTACCGGCTTGAAGTCGTGGTCTGCTGGCGCAGGCGGATCTTCTGCACGCGCCACGCGGCGATCTCGGAGACGATGAGCTCGTCCGGGTTGCGGCAGTCGATGCCATGCACGGTCTGGAACTGGCCGATGGCCTTTCCGGCCGTGCCGAACTTGCCCACAATCCGTCCGTCGAGCTCCATCTTGTAAATCTCGCCGGTGATCGCCCACGACGCCGCGGGATTCGCGTCCGGGTTCGAGTTGGACGAGAACAGGTACTGGTGCGGCCCGGGTGAGATGCACACCTCCCACGGATTCCCCACGTTGTCGTAGATGGCGCGGAGCGTGAGGTTGTTGTCGAACACCTGGATGCGCGCGTTGCCGCGGTCGGCCACGTAGACGTTGCCCTGGCCGTCGACGGCGAGCGAATGCGGGGTGTTGAACTGGTAGGGTTCGCTCCCGCGCAGGTGGCTGCCCACCTGGCGGATGAAGCGGCCGTTCTTGTCGTACTTGACGACACGGTGGTTGATGTAGCCATCGGGCACGAAGATGTTGCCCTGCGGATCCCACCCGACGTCGGTGGGTCGGGCGAACAGGTAGCGCTCGGCAGGCGGAGGGTCGCCCTGCGGCGTCTCGACGGCGCCTTCGACGGCCTCGGGCCGGCGGCCCAGGACCATCAGGACGCGCCCTTCGGGGTTGAACTTGATGACCATGTTCGTCCCCTCGTCCACGACCCAGACGTTGTCCTCTGAATCGACGCGCACCTTGTGCGCGAACTCGAATCCGTAGATACCGTCGCCCCATTCCTTGACGAACTTGCCGTTCGGGTCGAACTCGAACAGGCGCGTGTCGTCGCGGCGGTGGTACACGAAGATATGTCCCTTCGAGTTCCTGGCGACGCCCATGCTCTCGCCGAGATACACGTCAGGCGGCATCGTCAGGAAGTTGGGGACCGATTCGAACGGGATTTCCGGGACGTTTTCCGCCTTTGCCTTCGTCTGCGCAAAGCCGGGCGCGGCCACCAAGAACGCCGCGAGGAGCAGCCAACCTTTCATGTCAGGCCTCCGCAAGCTGGAGAGAAAGAGACTGTGGCGCCCGGCTTCAGCCGGACAATCCCGGATGGATGTATACACCCCAGCGCCGCCCGACCGCAAACGGTCGCAACAAATCGCGACAATTTTGTGAATCCGCGGGGCCGTCGTCGTCGACAATAGGGCGCCGACACGAGGGGACGTCAGCGCGGCCGGGCTGTCGGCTTCAGCGGGGGAGGGCGAGTTGCGACACATCGGCCTGCCGAACCCGGCTCAGTCTCGCGCCCTGCGCGGCGAGGATGGCCATCGTTGTCGTCATGTGGCTCGCGGCGGTGCCGGCCGCGGCGCAGATTCCGCGGACGCCGGAGGGGAAGCCCGACCTCTCGGGGTTCTGGCAGGCGGTGAACACGGCGCACTTCGACATCCAGGATCACCCTGCGGCCAGGGAGGTTCCCGCCGGCCGGGGCGTGGTCCACGGCAACGAGCTGCCGTACCTGCCGGACGCGCTCGCCCGCAGGCAGCAGAACGCCGCCAACCGCGCCACCGCCGATCCGCTGCTCAAGTGTTTTCTGCCGGGCGTGCCGCGGATCATGTATCTGCCGTTCCCGTTCCAGATCTTCCAGACGCCCGCGAAGGTCGGCGTGCTCTACGAGTATGTGCACGCGGTGCGCGAGATCTATATCGATTCGAGCCATCCCCGCGGTCCCCTCGAGTTCTGGATGGGCGACTCGCGCGGACGCTGGGAGGGCGACACGCTCGTCGTCGACGTCACGCATTTCAACGACCAGACGTGGTTCGACCGCGCGGGGAATCACCACAGCGACGCGCTGCACCTGGTGGAGCGCTACTCGTTCATCGATCCCGACCACTTGAATTACGAGGTCACCGTCGAGGATCCGAAAGTGTTCAGCCGTCCCTGGACGATGAGCATGATCCTCTACCGTCACAAGGAGGCGAATTTTCAGCTGTTCGAGTACGAGTGCAGCGCGCTCGAGTCCGAGGGCGGCGCCGTGAAGTGAGTCGTCTGACACGGAGGTGAGGAATGACGTCGGTAGCCAGACGGGTGATGGTGGCGTTGGCGTGCGTGCTCCTGCCGGTTGTCGGGTTTGCTCAGGAAGCGACGATTGCGGGCGCGGTCACCGACAGCACCGGTGCCGTCCTGCCCGGGGCTGTGGTCACGGTCGTCCACGATGCGACGGGGAATACCTTTCAAGGCGTCGCCGACGAGCGCGGCGCCTACCGGCTGCCGGTCCGTGTCGGCGCGCTGACGGTGACGGTGGAGCTGCAGGGTTTCGGGACCGGCGTCCGCAAGGTGCAGCTGCTGGTCGGTCAGGCGGCGTCGATCAACTTCCAGCTCTCGCCGTCATCGGTGCAGGAAACGGTCACCGTCACCAGCGAGGCGCCGCTCATCGAGGTCACGCAGTCGAAGCTGGGCGGCAATATCGACCCGCGGCAGATGCAGGAGCTGCCGGTGAACGGCCGCAACTGGATGGACCTCGCCACGCTCGCGCCCGGGTCCCGCGCCAACGAGTCGGCCGACACCGGACCGGTCGCGGGAACGAGCCGGCGCGACTTCCAGGTGAACATCGATGGCCAGCAGGTCACGAGCAACCTCGTGCCGACGACCAGCCAGCCGCGCGTCAGCCGTGACGCGATCGCGGAATTCCAGTTCGTCGCCAGCCGGTTCGACGCGACGCAGGGACGTTCGAGCGGCGTGCAGGTGAACGCCGTCACCAAGTCGGGCACCAACACGCCGTCGGGCACCTTCTCCGGCTACTTCCGGAACGACGCGTTCAACGCCGCCGACTTCATCCAGGACGAGGTCCTGCCGTACTCCAACCAGCAGATCAGCGCCACGTTCGGCGGGCCGCTCCTGCGGGATCGGCTGCACTTCTTCGCCAACTACGAATACGAGCGCGAGCCGCGCACCGACGCCTTCAACACGCCGTACCCGGGGTTCAACTTCGACCTCTCCGGTACCCGGCGAGGCGACCTGGCCGGCGTCAGGCTCGACTACCAGGTGGCGCCGAACACGCGCTGGATGGTGCGCTCGAACCTGTTCAAGGACGACCAGCCCTACGACATGGCCGGCGGCGCGACGAACCACCCCGCCTCCACGGCCCTGAACAAGACGCGAATGACGGAGGTGTTCTCCTCGATGACGCAGGTGCTCGGCAATCGCGCGGTGAACGAGGCGCGCGTCGGGTGGCACAGCCTCTACTACACGAACACCAACTACACGCACTGGGAGAACCACCCGGCGCGGGCGCAGGGGATCACCACCGGATCCCCGCGCATCACGTTCCGCGGGTTCGCGATCTCCGGGAACGCGAACCAGCCGCAGCGCCTGGGCCACGACATCTATTCCGTGCGCGACGACTTCAGCTACGCCTTCAGCAAGGGCGGCAGTCACGCGCTCAGGATGGGCGGCGAGTTCCTGTTCTACGACCACGCGCTGCTCAACTGCCGCAACTGCATGGGCATCATCGACGCGCAGGGCGGTCCCGTGCCTGCCAATATCGAGGCGCTGTTCCCGGTGTGGGACGATCCGGACACGTGGAACCTGGCGGCGCTGTCGCCGATCGTCCGGCTCGTACCAGATCGGGATCGGCAGCTTCAAGTACAACCAGAAGCGGAAGGTCGGCGCCGCATGGGTGCAGGACGACTGGCGGGTCACCGACCGCCTGACGCTCAACCTCGGCCTCCGCTACGACGTCGCGCTCGGCGTGTGGGCCAACGCCATGGCCATCGAGCCGTGGCTGGAGGCGGACCGGCCCGACGACACGAACAACATCGGTCCGCGCCTCGGCTTCGCGTATACGCTGAACCCCCAGACCGTGCTTCGCGGCGGCTTCGGTTACTACTACGGCGAGGTGCTGAACAACATCTCGTCGTTCACGCTGTCGTATGCCAACATCGTGAATGTCGAGCTGTTGAACGACGGCCGGCCCGACTTCGCGGCCAACCCGTTCAACGGGCCGATGCCGAGCTACGAGGAAGCGCAGCGGCGCCTCTGCCAGAACGCGCCGGGACCAACCTGCCTGCGGCCGAGCGCCAACACGATCGCGCCGCCGCCGGAGTTTGCGCACGTGCCGTACAGCTATCAAACCTCGTTCGGGATGCAGCGCCAGTTCGGCGAGGTGATGGCCCTCGAGGTGGACTACGCCTTACACGGGCGGCAGGCACGAGCGGTTCGGCCAGGGGCACAACCCGGTCATGAACTTCAACCTGACCTACGACGCCGCCACGGGGATCAACTATCCGTTCACGAATATCGCCCGCCGCGCCGACCCGAACTGGGGCGTCGTCCAGATGGAGATCATGGAACGGCGATCGAACTACCACGGGGTGGTGACCGGCTTCACGAAGCGGATGCGGGATCGCTGGCAGGCATCGGGCACCTATACGTTGTCGTGGCTGTACGACAACGATCCGCTGCCGCTCAGCGGGCTGCAGCAGGTCACGTTTGCGGTCCCGGAGGACCTCGGCGGCGAGTACGGCCTGGCCACCACCGATCAGCGCCACCGCGCCGTGTTCAACGGCATCTGGGACGTCGGTCGCGGCTTTCAGGTGAGCGGGCTCTACTTCTTCGGGTCGGGGATGCGGTACGTGACGACCTACGGCGGCGACCTGCGCCTGACCGGCAGGACCGGCGGCCGCCTGCGGCCCGATGGCACCATCGTGCCGCGGAACGGATTCGTCGGCGATCCGCTCCAGCGCATCGACGTGCGGCTGCAGCGGCGCTTCCGGCTCGGCGGCCGCGCCTCAATCGACGGGATGCTGGAAGTGTTCAACCTGCTCAACCACGAGAACTTCGGCAGCTACACCACGGTGGAGAGCAACGCCAACTACGGACGGCCCGAGGCAAACCCCAACGTCGTCTACCAGCCGCGGATGCTGCAACTGGGCTTCCGGCTCGCGTTCTGAGTGACGGCCTTCATCGTGACGAGCCGCGGAGGCGCGGAGGCGCGGAGGCGACTTGCCCTGATCCTCCGCCGGTCTCCGCGGCTTGTGAACGTAGGAGTGGTGATGACGAAATTGACTCCTGTGGCGTCCGGCTTCAGCCGGACGATCGTGCTCGCCGCGGCGATCGCGGCGTTCGCGTCGAGCGCGGCGGTCGCGCGGCAGGCGGAGCGGCCGACGACGATTGCCGGGTGCCCCGCCGATCCGCAGCCCTTCCATGCGTGCGCCAGGGAGAAGATCAAGACGTTCACGCCGCCGCGCACGGCGGACGGGAAGCCGGACTTCCAGGGCTATTGGAACGCCAACCGTCAGGCGTTCAACATCGAGTCGCACGCCGCCGACTACGCCTACCAGGGCGGGCCGACGCTCGTCGTGGACCCTGCCGACGGCCTGGTGCCGTACCAGCCCTGGGCGGCGGCGAAGCAGCAGGAACGGGCGGACAAGACCCTCGATCCGCCGTCCGTCGAGTTCCTCGACCCGAACGCGCAGTGCTTCCTGCGCGGCGTGCCGCGCCAGATGTGGATGATGGACTACCAGTTCGTGCAGCCCGCGGGCTCGGCGTTCATCTTCACGCTGCACGAGCAGAACCACGCCTACCGCGTCATTCCGATCGACGGCCGTCCCCACGTCGGCCCGGCCATCAAGACGTGGATGGGGGACTCGCGCGGACGCTGGGACGGCAATACCCTCGTGGTGGAGACCATCAATCAGAACGGTCGCCAGTGGCTCGACAACGTGGGTAATTTCTACACGGCGGCCGCGCACGTCATCGAGCGCTTCGCCCTCGTTGACGCGGACACGATCCTCTACGAGGCACGCATCGACGATCCCGGCGTCTATACGCGGCCGTGGACGATGTCGTTTCCTCTGCGGCGGAACAAGACGCCGGGCTTCCAGCTGGTGGAATTTGCCTGTCACGAGGGGAACAGATCGCCGGAGCTGCAGCTGCGCCCGGAGAACTAGGCGGCAGTAGGCACGTAGACGGTCGGCGGTTCTGCCGGCCGAAGGCCGGAAGCCACAGTTCCTTTGCTCCCAGCTGATATATGGTCCTGTCTCCGCTTACATATTGCCGTGGCCTCAGGCGTTCAGCCGGACGTTCAGCCTGTTGCCGACTTCCTGTATAGTGTTCGCCCAATGGTGGAAAATCTGATGCCCTGGATACAGTGGCTCCAGGATCAGCCGTGGACGACCTCGCTGCGCGAATCGGCGTGGGGTTATCCAGGCATTGAGACCTCGCACGTGGTCACCATCGCGATGTTCGCCGGCTTCGTGATCATGATGGACCTCCGGCTGGTGGGGCTGGCGTTCAAGGACACCCCGTTCTCCTACATCCAGGCGCGGCTGTTTCCCTTGCAGATGGTCGGGATGGCGCTCAGCTCCATCACCGGCATGATGCTCCTGGTCATCGACCCGCTGCGGTTCTACAACAACGTATTCTTCTGGGCCAAGGTGGCGATGCTGATCGTCGCGGGTGTGAATGCGATGGCGTTTCACCTGACGACGTACCGGTCGGTCGCCACGTGGGATCGCGATGGCCGGACGCCGTTCTCCGCCAGGGTGGCCGGCGTCGCGTCGCTGGCGCTGTGGGCCGGCATCATCGTGTCCGGGCGGCTCATCGCCTACAACTGGTTCCAGTAATGAAATATGGCTTCGAAAGCAGTAGCGGCCGCGCGCTCCCGCGCGACGGCTCGTCGGGACGACTCACTCAATTGACATGGTCCAGCAGGAGGACCTGATGTTGCTGCAGTTCTTCCAGTGGACCAACGACCTTCCGTTCAGCGTGGCCTACCGCGAGTCGCTGTGGTACTTCCCCGTGACCCAGGCGTTTCACCTCGTGGCGCTGGCCTTTTTCGCCGGCGCGATCCTGGTCGTTGACGTGCGCCTGCTCGGCGCCGGCCTGAACAAGTATCCCGTCGCGAAGATCGCGCGCGAGGCCACGCCGTGGCTCGTCGGCAGCTTCGTGGTCATGTCGCTCACCGGGATACCGCAGTTCATGGCCAACGCCATGCGTTACTACGACAACCCGGTGTTCTACTTCAAGATGGGCGTGCTCGTCGTCGCGCTGATCTTCACGTTCACGCTGCGGCGCAGCGTCACGCACACCGACGAAGCGCGGCTCGGCCGCGTCTGGCCGAAGTTCGTGGGGCTCGTCTCGCTCGTCCTGTGGTTCGTCGTCACCGTCGGCGGCCGTGCCATCGGATTCTACTGAGCATGGTGCGCGGGAGCATTCCGCGATCGTCCGGCTGATCGGCCGCAGCGGCGGACGACCCTACTTCCACGCGGCGCGAACCGGCTGGCCGATGACAAAGGCCGGGTTCGCGCCCGGGCGCGATGGGTAGAGGTTGCCTTCCTGGTCCACGCTCATGCCGTGGACGTTCCACATCGCCCCCGGCCACTCGCCCTGGCTGCCCCAGGAATAGAGATACTGGCCTTCGCTGTCGTACTTGACGATCTTCGATGTGCCGTTGTCGGCCACCCACAGGTGCTTGTCGGCCGAGAGGTAGAGCACCTGGGGTGTCGACTTTAGCATAGGCGACCCGGCACACGGGCGTCAACACCGTGAACCTGCTGAACCTATGCTCTAATCGACGGGATGCTTTCGAGAGTCGGAGATGAAGGTCGGTCGCGGCGCTCGTTTCTCGATCTGATCCGCCGCGCCGGCATGGGAGCCGCCGCGGCCACGCTGCTGCCGGGCGGGGGGCTGTCCGGACAGCAGGCGCTCCCGAAGGAGCGCCTGATCGCCCGCTCCACGCGTCCGCAGGACCTGGAGACGCCGGCCTCCCTCCTCGATTCCTGGATTACGCCGAACGACCTGTTCTACGTGCGCTCGCACTTCTACACGCCGTCGATCGATGAAACCGCATGGACGCTGGTCATCGACGGCGAGGTCGAGAAGCCGCAGACGTTGACGCTTGCCGACGTCAGGCGCGTGCCGTCGGCCACCGTGGTGGCGACGCTGGAGTGCGCCGGGAATGGCCGCGCATTTTTCGATCCGCCGGTCGCCGGCGTGCAGTGGGAGAAGGGCGCCGTCGGCAACGCACGGTGGACGGGCGTTCGCCTGCGCGATCTGCTGCGCAGCGCCGGCCTCAAACCCGCGGCGCAGCATCTCTGGCTCGATGGCGCCGACACCGGCGTGGGACGCGCGCCCGATTTTGTCCGCAACCTGCCGCTGGAGAAGGCGCTCGACCCCGACACGTTGCTCGCCTACGAGATGAACGGGCAGATGCTGCCCGTTCCCCACGGCTTTCCGCTCCGCGCCATCGTCCCGGGCTGGGAGGGCGCCTATTCGGTGAAGTGGCTCACGCACATCCGCGTCAGCGACCGCGAGCACGAGGGCGCGTTCGTGCAGGGTGGCTATCGCTATCCGCGCCGCCCCGTCGCGCCGGGCGCGACGGTCGCCGCCGCCGAGATGGAGCCGCTGAAGGGGATGGTCGTGAAATCGATCATCAGCTCGCCGCCGCTGAGTTGCGACGTCAATTGCCAATGGCCCGACTCGCGTGAGGGGATTCGCATGGGCCGGGGAGGACGAAATCGACAGCGTCGACGTGTCCACCGATGGCGGACGCACGTGGCACCGCGCGCGGCTCGGCAACGATCGGGCTCGTTACGCGTGGCGGCAGTTCGAGTACGAGTGGCGACCGGCGGAGCCGGGCTCGTACGTCGTGATGTCGCGGGCGCGGGACACGCGCGGCCGTACGCAGCCGGTTGTTCCCGACTGGAATCCGTCGGGCTATCTCTGGAATGCGATCGATCAGGTGCGCATCGACGTACAAGCGGGGCCGGGGGTCGCGGTCAACCAGGCGGATCTCGGGGTGATTGCCACGGAGCCACCGACGCATGACGTGCTGAACACACGTTGCCTCGCGTGCCATGACATACGGCTCATCGAGCAGCAGCGATTGACGGTGCCCGGGTGGACGCGCGAGGTGGACAAGATGATCGGCTGGGGCGCGAATGTCCCTGACGCCGAGAAACGCTCGTTGATCGAGTACCTGGCCGCGCGATTCGGGCCGGGCCGTTGAGGCCGCGGGCGATCACGAACCACAGAGACACAGAAACACAGAGTTGTTCTCTGTGACTCTGTGTCTCTGTGGCCCGTCTTTGTGAAAATGCCGTCCATGGCCTTCCGGCTGAAGCCGGAAGCCACAAGTCGTAGAGCCTAACGATCCGACAACTCGATCACGTCGTGTGACGACGTGTGGATCTCCATCTTCGGGTCCTGTCCCGCGCCGGCCGCGGCCGACGTGATCATGCCGCTCACCAGGTGCAGCCGGTTGCCGAGAATCGCACCGGCGACGCCGTGCCGCGGCATCGGCATTGGTGGCATCTTGGTCCAGCTGTTGCTCGCCGGGTCGTACACCTCCACGGCGCGGAACGCCCCTACCAGTTCCGGCGTCGCCACCTCGCCGCCGGCGACGTAGATCCTGCCCTCGTGCGTGCCCCAGCCGCCGCCGCTGCGGGCGCTCGGCATCTTCGCCTTGAGGCCGGACCACGTATTGGTTGCCGGGTCGTACTCCTCGACGATGTCGGTGTTGCTGGAGACGGTGACAAAGGCATGGGCGACGCGGCCGCCGATGACGTAGATCTTTCCGCCGACGGCGCCGGCAAACGCATGGTTGCGCCCTAAGGCCATCGGGGCGCGGCTTTCCCACCGGTTGGTCGCCGGGTCGTAGACGTCATTCGTGGTGACGACGCGCGCCGGCCCGTTGCCGTTGATCGCGACGTCCTTCGACCCCTCGACCGTGGTTGCGCCGCCGATCAGGTACATTTTTCCGTTCACCACGGCGGCGACCGCCGATCCCCGCTTGCTCGGCAGCGGCCACAGCGCCTTCCACGAGTCGGCCGCCGGGTCGTACTCCCACGCGTTGTCCACCGGCTCCCAGCCGCCGCCCGTGCTCGGCGCCACGAATCCGCCGAAGACGTAGATCTTGCCGCCCGATTCCACCATCGCCTGGTGGTGAACCGGCCGCGCCATCGGCTTCTTCTTGGTCCAGCGGTCGGCGGCCGGGTCGTACTCGAAGACGATCCCGCGGGCCTTGCCGGCGCCGTATCCGCCAATGACATACAACTTGCCGGCGGCGGTGATTCCATACAGTTCTTCGTCCGGTTCCGGGAACGGCGCCAGCTTGGTCCAGCGGGCCTGGCCAAACGTGGTGGCGGCCAGGAGCAGCAACAGCGAAACAGCGGCGACCGTGGCGGACGTCCGGCGGAGCAGTGACGACATTGCTTTCCTCCTCGCGAGTCAGCGCAGTCCAGGCAGCAGGCAGTGAACCGGGTGCGATCCACGACGGCGAACGACGCGTCGCTTCCACCACTTTCATGCCGGGTGCGAGTTCGCTGCCCGCGGCCTGCTGCCCGCTCGACTATGCGGCCGGAGCATGTCACGCTCGGTTCGCAGCGTCAACAGCGGGCGCGACCGGTCTCCCGTCCGTGTATAATCGCGGCCCTCTTACACCACCAATTATTTTCGTTGTCAGCTCCGGCGTCATCCGTTGAGACTCGGCGGTCGGCGTATGTCCATGAACGAGGGGTTCAGCCTGGAGGAGGTCGGTATGTTTCGAGCCGGTGCCCTGGCACGGCGGCATCTTCGGTTGGCGGTGTTGATCTTCCTGCGGCGTTTGTCAGCTTCGGCTCGTCCACTCGAGCCGCGGCACAGACGACCAACGGCGCGATCGCCGGGATCGTCAGCGACGCGCAGGGCGGCGTGCTGCCCGGCGTCACGCTGACGCTGCGCAACACCGACACCGGACTGACCCGGACCGTCGTCGACCGAGGCGGACGGCCGTTACCGCGTCGGGCGGACTGCCGCCTGGCCGGTACGAAGCTGAAAGCTGAATTGCAAGGCTTCGGGGCCGTGGACGTGACGGACATGGTTCTCAACGTCGGCAGCGAGCTCGGACAGAACGTGACCATGCAGCTGCAGGGCGTGCAGGAGTCGGTGTCGGTCACGGCGGAAGCGCCGATCATCGAGACAGCCAAGGTCGAAGTGTCGGGCGTCATCACGCAGGAGCAGATGCAGATGCTGCCGCTGGCGACGCGGCAGCCGATGGACCTGGCGCTCCTGATGCCTGGCACGAACCAGGATGCGGTGCGGCCGCGCAAGGCCAACTCCAACATCGGCGCCGGCGCGTTCACCAACGGGTCGGCACTGCTGGTGGACGGCGTCTGGAACAAGGAAGGCAACACCGGCGAGCCGCGGCAGGACTTCCCGCAGGCCGCCATCCGCGAGTTCAAGGTGTTCGTCAGCCAGTCCCCGGCGGAGTACGGATGGACGGCCGGCGGAGCGGTCAGCTTTGCGACCAAGAGCGGCACGAACCTGTTTACCGGCGAGGCGTTCGAGTATTTCCGGCACAAGACCCTCAATGCGCAGGATCGCGTTCGAGCAGGCGGCCGGCAGTGCGGAGCCGGACTTCAGCCGGCACCAGTTCGGCGGGGCGCTCGGCGGCCCGGTCGTCCGCGATCGCGTCCACTTCTTCACCGCGGCCGAGCGGACGAAGAACAACCTGTACAAGTCGGTCATCGTCCAGTTACCGCAGTACTACGGGCATTTCAACGGTACGTTCCCGAGCCCCGAGTACAACAACATGGTCTTCACGCGCGGCGACGTGCTGGTCACGCAGAGCCAGAATGTGTTTGCCCGGTACGCGTGGCAGGATTCCGACTTCACCTGCGAGGGCTGCGCGACCTCGTCGCCGCAGCCGTTCTTCGGCGCGGGCGGCATCCAGCAGAAGCGTTACTCGCTGGCCGGGGCGCACACCTGGGTGCTGTCGTCGCGAGTCCTCAACGAGATGCGGGGACAGTGGACCAACTATCACTTCCGGCAGCACCCCGCGGGCGTGAGGCCGGTCGAGGACCTGTTCGACAACTCGATCGAGCGGACCGCGCCGTTGACGCCGGTCTACACCTTCCCCAGTCTGTCGTGGGGCTCGAGCGCCAACTTCTACACGACGCAGCTGTCGCGGCAGTTCCGGGATGACATGACGATCAGCACGGGAAGTCATACCTGGAAGTTCGGGGCCGGTGCGCAGAGCCTGTCGATCCACGGCGATAATCGCCCCTCCCTGGGCACGTGGACCTTCAGTGCCGACCAGCCGTTCGACCCCGACCAGCTCTCGTCGTTTGTTCCGCTTCCCGGTTCGGTGAGCCAGTTCGCCTCTGGCGCGCTGCTGCCGTTGCCGGTCTACAACCCGAACGTGATGTGGGACGGCTATGTCGAGGACGAATGGCGGGTGCGCTCGAACCTGACGCTGCAGCTCGGGTTGCGCTACGAATACCAGGCCAGGGTGTTCAACCAGGGTGTGGACATCAACGACAAGAACATCTTTCCGACGACGGGCACGCCCACTCAGATCCCGTTCGTCGATTTTTCGAAGCGCGGTGACAACGAACAACTTCGGTCCGCGGGTCGGCGTGGCCTGGGACGTGAAGGGCAACGGTCGCTCGGTGGCGCGCGCGGGGTTCGGCATCTACTACAACCCGATGAACATCCAGATCAAGGCCGCCGAGCTCGAGAACTACCGCCGGCCGACCGCCACGCTCGCCAACCCGTCGTACCCGGATCCGTATGGCGGCCGCGATCCTCTGAGCTTCGTGTCCACGGCGCCGCAGAACATCGCCATCAATGCCAACGACCTCGAGAACCTCGAGTCGCGAGCCTACACCCTCGGTCTCTCGCAGGAGCTCACGTCCACGCTGGCCATCCACGTGGACGGCGTGTACAACCACATGACCAAGGTGCCGATGGCGATCGACATCAACCCGCGCAGCGGCGGCACGACGGGTGTGCGCCCGCTGCCGCAGTTTGGCCGCATCCTGGAGACGCAGGCCCATTGGCTGGGCCGACTACACGGCGCTGCTGGCGCGGCTCGAGAAGCGGTTCGACAACCGCTACATGTACATGATTTCGTACACGCTGATGGGGACCGACGGCCTGGTCAACAACAGCAACGGCGGCACGCAGTCAACGGTGACGCACTCGGAAGACATCAATCGCGACCTCGGCCCGAACAACAACGATCGGCGGCATACGCTCGTGGGCAGCGGCGCCGTCCTGCTGCCGTTCGACATCAACCTGAGCGGCGTCGTCACCTTCCGGTCGACGTTGCCCTTCAGCGCGCTGTCCGGAATCGACGTGAACGGCGACGCCAACAACACCGACTACGTGCCGGGCACGAACCGGAACACGTTCAACCGGGGCAGCAACGCCGAGGCACTCGCGGCCGTGAACGCCTGGCGCGCGTCGCGTCCGCCGACGGCGCTGAACCCGAGGGGCCTGGCGCCCATCGACGAATCGCAGATCGACACCAGCGAGTTCTTCAGCGTGGATCTGCGCGTCACCAAGGCATTCCCGCTCGGCAGCCGTCAGCGGGTCGAGGTGATCGGCCAGGTGTTCAACCTCCTGAACAGAACGAACCTGCTGCCGGTGTGGACGACCAACGCCCTGTCGAACGTGTTCGGCACGATCAGCTCGGCGTCCAACATGCGGCAGGCGGAGGTGGCGGTCCGGTTCGCCTGGTAGAGGAGCGCTGAAAGTCACGAACCACAGAGGCACAGGGACACAAAGAACACGAATCTCCGTGCCTCCGTGTCTACTGTGGAGGTGTGCGATGGACACGCCACCTCGCGTACCTGTCGTGGCTTCCGCCTTCAGGCGGAAGAGCGCCTGCGCGGGCCGGTTCCCTTCCGGCTGAAGCCGGAAGCCACGGGCAGTCGTCAGAGAACGCGAATCTCTGTGCCTCTGTGTCTCTGTGGTTCGTACGGGCGAAAAACGAAGATCGCCTGGGCGGGCACGCCCCCTTCCGGCTGAAGCCGGAAGCCACAGGCAGTCGTCAGAGCAGACGAGTCTCTGTGCCTCTGTGTCCCTGCGGTTCGTGAGTGAAAGAAGTATCGGATTTGACCCGAGCCGACCCTTACGTCCGCGGGTCGATCCCGAACGTCTCCTTCATCCACACCCAGAAGGGCGGCAGCGTCTCGTGCGCGGCGGCGGCGGCATCCAGGCCGCGCTGGCGCAGCGACTCCTCCCACGGCCCGCGGATCACTTCCTGCGCCTCGCGGGTCTGGCCCGCCATGCACAACGCGTAGACATGAAGCGCGAACGCGTTGTCGCCGGTCGAGGCACCTCCCGGTGTCGTCGCGGCGGGTGAGGTGGCCTGCGCGGCGCGGCTGAATGATTCCGCCGCGGCCGCGAACCTGCGTTCCGACAGCTGGCGAATACCGAGATGGAATTGCAGGAGAGGGTTCTCCAGCTCCTGCGGTGTCGCGCTCGCGAGCACCCGTTGAATGTCGGCGTTGCTGCCAAGACGCCAGAGGACCGGCGCGTTCAGCGGCGATCCGGTCAGGACGCGATGGACGTCCTGAATGGCGTTCGAGCGAGCCGGCAGGCCGCCGTACATATGCGCGTTGATCGCATCCTGGAACTCGAAGAACGGCCGCGACGCCGCCCGCAGCCGCTCCGGCCAGAGGCGGGCGATCAGGGGGCTCTCCTGGAAGCGGCGCTCCGCGGCACCGGCGTCAGTGAAGCGGCGAAGAAATCGATCCTGTGCCTCGTGCGGTGAGAACGGCATCTCGATCAGCTTGGGGTCGTCGTCGGTGAGGGCCGGCGAGTCGCCAATGAGGGTCCTCAGGTATGCGGCGTCTCCGATGAAGAGCGCGCCCAGTTGTTCCGGCCGCTCGACGCCAAGCCGTTCCATCTCGGCTGCGACTGCCGGGTCCCTCCATTGACGTCCGAACTCCTCGTCGGACACCGGGCCCCTGGCATCGCGACTGCCTGCCATCATCAGATGCGTGCCCGATCCGTTCCAGAGCGAGCAGTCCTCGAAGACGTCGCAGAACGCCCGCAGTATGGCTTTGGCACTCACATCCGTGAGGTCGCTGAGCGGCAGCCAGTAGGTCACGAAGCCGCCATCGGCGAGGCGGCGGCGAATCAACCCGAAGTATTCACGCGTGTAGAGGTTCTCGACGCCGGCAATCCCGGGAGGAGGGGGCTCTCCCGTGATCAGGTCGAAGAGCCGGTCCGTCGTCTGCAGCAGGTAGCGACCATCCTCGATGTGGACGCGAACGCGGGGATCGTTGAGAGGATGGTCGGCGGCCACCGGATAGACGACACGCCCCATCTGAAGAATGTCTCGCGACAGATCGACCACGTCGATCGTCTCCAGGGTCTTCGAGTCGGTCATCGCCTTCGCGGTGTTGCCGACTCCGTAGCCGATCAGCAGTGCCCGTTTGAGGCCCGGGTGGAGCGCCATCGGCCAGTAGACATAGAGCTTCATGTAGCGCCGCGCGCCGTAGCCGGTCGCCGACATGGAGAAGGCGTTGGTGAGCATGGCGTAGGACACGGACCTCGCCATCATCTCGCGGCGGAAATAGATCACCGTCTCAGTCAGACCCTCCCGCACGGCGACCACTGTGGCGTCGGGATCCGCCTGAAGCCACGGTCGTACGGCGGTCTCCAGCAGCCGCGTCTGCATCGTGCCGAAGGGAAAGAGCGCGAGGCTGGCGAGCAGGACGGCTGCGGCGCCGTAGATAGCCGTAGCCGCGCGAGGGGCTGCGTGCCTCACGGATAACAGCGCGCCGATGCCTCCGTACAGCACAGCGAGGAGAAAGAACGATCGCTCGACACCCAGCGCTGGCAGGAACACGAAGCCCGCGATCAGCGAGCCGCTGGCGGCCCCGGCGGTATTGGCGAACGTGAGGACTCCCGCGGTTTCGGATTCCGAACGGAGATGATGCCGCAAGGCGGCGCCGAGCAGCGTGAAGAGGATTCCGGATAGAAAGGAAACGGGGAACAGCAGCGGCGCGCCGATCTGCAGGATCGCGGGCGCGTCCACGACGAGCGAGGGCTTGGATTCGATGACGAGCGGGAACGCGGCATACGAGATGACGCACGCGGCGCCAGCGGCAAAGGCGATCGACGCGCTGAACCGATGCGCGTCCGGCGCGGCGCGCAGCCAGGAGCCGGCAGCCAGTCCGCCGAGCGCGATGCCGGTGAGGATGACACCGAGCATCAGCGCCAGGGCGTCCGAATGGCCCTTGACGAAGAGGAGCAGGAAGCGAAACCACACGACCTCGAGGGCGAGAAGGCAGAACCCGGCGAGGAAGGCTGCCGCCAGCCATCGTGATGCGGCCCCGGCGGCTTCGGGCCGACCTGAAGGCCGGCCTCCGCGAAGGCGCTGAGGCGAAGCCCCGGCCTTCCTTGTCGGCTCGTAGAGGCCGACCTTCAGGTCGGCCTGATCGCCTCCGGCCGAAATCCTCGTGGACCCCCACATCGCTACCGCCGCCGCCAGCAGATTCAGCGTGCCGGCGACGAGGGCTGTTCCGCGTACACCGACGGCGCCCACGAGGTACATCTCTCCGGCGATCACGCCGACGACGGCGCCGAGCGTGTTCCACCCATAGAGCCGCCCCAGACTCGAGCCGAAATTGGCGTCAGACCCCACGATGGCGCGGGTGAGCAGGGGCAGCGTGATCCCCATCGCGGTGGAGGGAATCAACAACAGGAGGAACGCGATCGCGAGTCGAATGGGATTGAGCGCCCACGGGTGATCGAGCAGCGGCCGCAGCGACGGCGCCAGCGCTGCGCCGAGGACCGGGAAGAGATAGACGAGCGCGACGCCGGTAGATCGCGATCGCGATTTCAGCGACCGCATAGGCCCTCACCGCATTGCTGATACGGGTTCCGTAGCGTGCCGCGACGGCGTTGCCGAGGGCGAGTCCGCCCATGAAGCCCGAGAGCACCAGGCTCGATGCCCAGACGCTGTTGCCGAGCGCCAGCCCCGCCTGGCGGAACCAGAGCGTCTCGAAGATCAGGGCTGACGCCCCCGAGGCAAAGAAGATTGCGTAGAGCAGCGCGGTCATGAGGAGGCGCGGTTGAGACTATAATCCAGCCTCTCAATCACTGAGACCCGCGACACTTCTTCCACGAGGCCGGGGAATGGCTCTTGCTCTGCGGATACCGCTGGCGTCGGTCGTGATGGTGGCGTTGTTCGGTGCCACCGGCGTCCTTCAGGATGCCGGCGCGGTACTCGGCGACGTCGCGCGAACGCTGGGCGTGGCGGACCTCAAGTCGGTTCAATATTCCGGCGCCGGCTTCACGTTTGCGTTCGCCCAGAATTTCCGTCCCGACGCTCCGTATCCCAAGTTTCACGCGACCTACTCGCGGGCCATCGACTACGAGCGCGGTGTCGCCCGTGAGGAGACGGTGCGTACCCAGTTCGAGAACCCGCCTCGCGGCGGCGGCGGTCAGCCGTTGTACACGGAAGCGCGCGGCGCGGCGACGGTGACCGGAAATTCGGGTTGGGGCGGCGGCGCGATCGCGCTGACGCCGCATGGGTTCGTGAAGGCGGCGATGGCGGCGAACCCGACGATGAGCTCCGCGCGCATCGGCGGCAGGACCATGACCGTGATCTCGATCGCCATGCGAGGGCAGTACAAAGTGAACGGCTACGTCAACGCGACAGAACCTCGTGGAGAAGATCGAGACGTGGGCGCCGAATCCGATTCTCGGCGACATGCTGATCGAGACGGCGTTCTCCGAGTACCGTGACTTTCGCGGCGTCAAGTTCCCGACCCGGATCGTCCAGCGGCAGGGCGGGTTCCCGGTTCTCGACGTGACGGTCGCCGACGTGCAGCCGAACGCGCCCGTCAACATCGCCGGCGCCCGCGGCGGCGGCGCCGCAGCCGGCGCGCGCGTCCGCGGAACGCATCGCCGACTGGCGTGTGGTATCTCGCCGGCACGCCGGACCCCAACAGCCAGCTCGTGGAGTTCAGGGACTTCACGGTGCTGATCGAGTCGTCCGTGACCGAGGCGCGAGCGCTCGCCAACATCGCCGAGGCGAAGCGTGTCGTCCCGAACAAGCCGCTCCGCTACCACGTGAACAGTCATCATCACGGCGACCACGCCGCCGGCCTGCGCGCGTTCATCGCCGAGGGGGCCACGATCGTCACGCACGAAATGAACAAGCGGTTCTACGAGCAGATCGTGCTGAAGGCGCCGCGCACGCTCGCGCCCGACACGCTGTCGAAGAACCCGCGGGCCGCGACCTTCATGTACGTGCGCGACAAGCAGGTGATCACCGACGGCGACCGGACGCTGGAGGTCTACACCGTTGCGAACGGGCACGCGGCCAACCTGCTGATGGCCTACCTGCCGCAGGGAGAAGGTGCTGCTCATCACGGACATCTTCAACGACTTCGGCGAGCCGCGTCCCAACGATCCGCCACCCGGGATCGTGAGCCCGTACTACGCGGCGCTGGGCGACCGGATCAGGCAGTTGAAGCTCGACGTCGAACGGATCGCTCCATCGCACGGCAAGGGCCTGGTGCCGCGCCTCCGTGCTGACGAAATTGCTGCAGGGCACGGTGCAGGCGCCGCTCTCATCAAGGAGGACCTCATGACCCGTCGTCATGATCATTCTGGACGCTGATTGGCGCTGGTGGCGCCGTGCGTGTTCGTGTCTCCCGCCGGCGCGCAGGCGCCCGATGGCCGCTGGGTGCGGCTTGCGCCGTACCCGCAGCCGACGCAGGAGATCGGTGGCGCCGTCGCCGGAGGGAAGCTGTACATCCTCGGCGCCTACGGCGCCAACGCCCCGGGAGGGCTGGCCGGCTGGTTCAACGAGTACGATCCGGCCACCGACAAGTGGACCAAGAAGCCCGACATTCCGATGCCCGTCCATCACCAGGCCATGGTTGGATACAACGGAAAGGTCTATGTCTTTGGCGGCGGCATCAAGCCGACTCCGGCCGGCGACAACTGGTTTCCGACCAACCGTTCGTGGGAGTTCACGCCCGCGACGAACACCTGGCGCGAGATCGCGGCGATGCCGACCAAGCGCGGCGGCGGCTTCGCCACCGAGCTGGGCGGGAAGATCTATGTGATCGGCGGCGCCGGATATCACCCGGATCAGAAGGAGGACGTCTCGATCAGCGCGACGGTCCCGCATCGCTCGGTGGGGACCAACGAGGTCTACGACCCGGCCACCAACCGCTGGGAAACGCGCACGTCGATGAACGTTCCGCGCAATCACCATGCCGGAGCCGCCGTGAACGGAAAGATTTACGCCATTGGCGGGCGCGTGGGCTGGTCCTTCGTCGGTTCGAGCGCCGTGGACACCGTCGAGGAGTACGACCCGGCCACCGACCGGTGGCGGGTGCGGACGCGCATGATCTATCCGCGAAGCGGGATGGCGTACGGCACCGATGGACGGCTGATCTACACCGTCGGCGGCGAGTACCTGGATTCCGAGATGGTCGGCGTCTTCCGCAACTTCGAGGCATACGATCCGGCGCGCGATCGCTGGTATTCGCTGCCTCCAATGTCGGTCCCGCGGCACGGCTTTGCTGGAGGCATCGTCGGCAATCGGTTCCACGCCGTGAGCGGCCAGCTGCAGAGCGGCACCGGCGGCGGCGGTCCCGGCGCCACCGAAGCGCACGAAGCATTCGAGATTGATCGAGCGCCTGGCGCCACGTCCAGCCGGTAACGCAGGACGTCGGGCAGGTCCTCCGGGACCCGCCGTTCGCTATTCAGAGGAGACCGACCATGTCGTGGACAATCGCATCGCGTAAGGTATGGCGCGGGCCGCTGATGCCCGCGTCGGCCGCCATCATCCTCGTCTTCGCCACGGCGCTCAGCGCGCAGAATCAGGGACGCTGGGTCCGGCTGGCGCCCATCCCGGAAGCCAACGAAGAATTCGACAGCACCGTCGTCAACGGAAAGCTGTATCTGTTTGGCGGCAATCCGGTCGCCGACTGCCGGGAAACAGGGCGCGCCTCCCGGACTGGTGTACCAGTACGATCCCGCGGCCGATCGCTGGACGAAGAAGAAGAACATGCCGCAGCCGGCGCACCACAACGGCGTCGTCGGCTACAACGGCAAGATCTATGTGTTCGGCGGCGGCGTGCAGCGGCAGCCCGGAGGTCCGACGCAGTTCCCGATCGACAACGCCTGGGAGTACGACCCTGCCGCCGACACGTGGAAGGCGCTCGCGCCGATGCCGATACGCCGGCTGGCCGCTGCCGCGGTCGAGTCGGGCGGCAAGATCTACGTGATGGGAGGCGTGGCCGCGTATCCAGGGCTCGAAAACCAGTCGCTCGGAGGCGAGGAGCCGCACCGCGTGCTCGATATCAACCACGTGTACGACCCCGCCACCAACACCTGGCAGACGCGGCAGACGATGCCGACGCCGCGCAACCACATGTTCGTGGGCGCGGTGAACGGCAAGATCTACGTCATCGGCGGCCGCGTCGGCTCGATGGCGGTGGCCACCGGGAGCACGACGGACCTGGTGGAGGAATACGACACCGCGGCAGACGCTGGGGCGCCGTGAAGCTGCGGATGCCGACGCCACGCGACGGCGGCGTGGTTGGCGTCTATCAGAACCGGATCTTCGTGGCGGGCGGGCAGAGCATCACCGGGATCAACAACTCCGTGTCCCGCGCGCTCGAAGCCTACGACCCGGCGACCAACACGTGGACGGCGTACCCGTTCCTCCAGCAAGCGCGGCACGGGCAGGGCGGCGGCGTGATCGGGAACCGCTTCCACATTGTCAGCGGCCATATCACGGCGGCGTTCAGCGGCGGCGAGCCGCTGAACGTCCCCGCGCACGACGCCTTCGAGTTTGCGGCACGCTGACGCGAGTAGAAGAGACAGGACAGAGGGCAGTTCAGGAACGGCCGGGGCGTTAAGGGGTTGAAGACTCTGCACTCTGTCACTCTGTTTCGCCAGACAGGCCACTGCCCGCTGCCGCCTGCCCGCTGCCGGCTACTCCTATCTTCGCTGTTCCAGCCGAAGCTGGGCGGCCCGCGCACAGCCCTGCATCACCTCGAAATACCGCTGGACCGCTTCGGCCCCCAGCTCATATGGATGCGGGCCGTTCCCGCGGCCGGCGAGCATCCTGTTCTTGTTGAACGCGTTGTCGAACTCCGAGTGGTTCGACAGCAGGACGGTCGCGCCGCTGGCCCGGGCCTTCTCGGCCATGTGCTTCTGCGAATCGATATAGATCTGGAAGTTCCGGATGCCCGGATCCGGCGTGTTGTTGACGAAATTGAAGGCCGTGCCTCCCGAATAGGCCACGTTGACCGGCTTGCCGCGGTCCGACACCGTGAACGTGTATGACAGGGTGCCCGGCGTGTGTCCGGGCGTGAACCAGGTCGTCACCGTCGTCCCGCCAAGCGTGATCTTCATGCCGTCGGTAGCCACGATGTCGCGTGTGGGCGCCATCGTCTTGAAGCGGTTCGGGTACTTCGCGACAGACGCCCAGTCGGGCTCGCTCATCACCACGCGCGCTTTATACCGCGTCTGCAGCATCTCGGCGCCGCCGATGTGGTCGGCGTGCGCGTGGGAGATGATCACGTACTTGATGTTCCGCGGATCGAGACCGACCTTCTGCAGGCCACCGACGATCAGCTCCTCCGAGTTATAGGGAAAGATCGTGTCGAGGAGGATGATCCCCTCGCTCGTCGTCAACGCCCAGGACGAGTGCACCTTCCCGCCGACGAAGTAGAGGTTGTCAAAGACCTTCGCCGGGTCCGCGTACCACGTGTCGCGCGCCGGCGCACTCGCGGGAGTCGTCACGTAGCCGGGCACGTTGTCCCGCGTGTCTTCGCCGCCGCTCTGAGGCAACAGACACGTCCGGACCAGCGTGCCGGCGAAGTCGAACCCGGCGGCGGTCTTGGCGCCCTGCAGCGCGGCCTGAATCTCCGCCTCGAAGTTCCGTGTGACCGGGCCTTGCTGTGCGAGCACGCTGCCGCTGCCCGCAGCGAGTGCGCCGGCAGCGGCGGATGCGAGGATGATGCGAGCGGCGCGCAGCTTCATGGCTACTCGAGGCGGACCAGCTTGATGACGGCTCCCGATGGCCTCTGCGTCAGCACGAGCGAGTTGCCCGTCGCCGCGAAGTCATACTGGTTACCGGCACCGCCGATGGCGAACTTGCTCTTGGCGACCAGCGCTTTGGTCGCCAGCTTGTTCCCGGTCACCGTGTAGGTGCCCGAATTCATATAAAGCATGTTGAAGACCGCCACCTTGTCGGCGTCGGTCGCCTTGTCGTTCGACGGGTACTCGGGCATCGGCTTCGCGCCGTTCATCCGGACAAAGCTGTAGTGCTGCTTCGTGAAGACATACAGGCTCGGCTGAGGACTGGTGACTGGAGCGCCGTTCGCATCCGAGATCTCCGTGACGCGCCAGGCTCCCATGAGTGGCGTTCCGGTGGCTGAGGATTGACCGTAGACCGTCCCGGCGACAGCCGCCAGGCCGAGCAATGCGATCACCAGGAAACCGAGCATCGGCAAGCGCGACACGTTCCTCATAAACATCTCCTTCGTTTACAGGATCCCCTTACTGCCGGCTGCGGCGGAGCCGCTCCTGCTCGGCCCGCAGGAAGAATACGCCTTCGGTGACGACGAGATCGCCCGGCTCGAGACCGGCGAGCACGAGAACGCGGTCGCCGGCCGGATCGCCCACTTCGACTCTCCGCTCGATGAACCGTCCGGGATGGTCCGTGCTGGCGACGTAGACGACCGGCTGCGCACCCACGATCTGGACGGCGGCTTTCGGGACGAACATGCCCTCGCGCATCGTCTCGCCGACGTTGAGGTCCACGTACATGCCGAGGCGAAGCCGGCCAGCGGGATTAGGGACCTCCACCCTCAACTTGGCGGTGCGTGTTTCCTGCTGTACCTGCGGATCGATGTAGCCGACGCGCCCGTGGAGCGTCACGCCGGGATAAGCCGCGCTGGTGATGGTGACCGGGCTCCCTTCGCTCACCTTCGCGAAGTCGCGCTCGAAGAGGTCGCCCATCACCCAGACCGTTGACAGGTCCACGATGGTGAAGAGCGGCGTGGCCGGATCGATATTGAGCCCCGGGTTCGCCGTGCGCTGCGTGACGACGCCCGCCAGCGGCGCCCGCACGTCGATCGTGGTGACGACGTCCTGCGGACCGGCCAGGCGCTGGGTGCGCTCCTCGGGGATGCCGAGCAGGATGAGCCGGGCCCTTGCCTTCTCGACCGCGGAGTCGTGCATCGCGCGCTCGGCCTCGAGCGTTTCGAGCTCTTCACGGCTCGCCGCTCCTATCGCCGTGAGGCGCTGCGTTCGCGTCTGCCGCTGCGCGTGCGCCACCTGATCGGCGCGCGCCACGATGAACGCGGTCTGGGCGTCGGCGAGCTCCGGACTGTAGACGGTGGCCAGCGCCTCCCCGGTACTGACGCGCTGCCCGAGCTCGGTGCGCACCTGCATGACGCGGCCGGAGACGAGCGACGTCACCGCCACCTCCTTGTAGGCGTTCGGCTGCACCACGCCCGGCAGGCGGAGCGACGTCGTTGCAGTACCCAGCGTCCGCATGGGCGGTCTTGATCCCTGCCCGCGCGACCATCTCCGGCGCTGAGCGTCACGACAGCGTCCGAGGCGGAGGATTCCTGCGCCGCCGGCATCGCCGCGCCATGCGCCGCGTGGCCGGCGCCGGACATCTCCATGTCTGAATGAGCGGTCGCGGCTGGCGGGGGAGGGCCGGGACGCAGCTCGTATCCGATCGCGAGGCCAATGGCGACCAGGCAGACGCCGCCCGCGAGGAGCAGTGGCCAGCGGACGCCGCCGCGCGGATCGTTCACGGAATCTCCCCCAGCGCGCGGCGCACGGCCGCCCGCGCCTGGTAGGCGCGGGACAGCACCTCCGTGTAGTCCGCTTCGACGTCCAGATAGCGGCGCTGCTGGGCGAGCAGGTCCGACAACGGGAAGCGGCCCAGGTCGTAGGCCTCGAGGACGACGTCGACGTTCTGCCGCGCCAGGTCGCGCACAGTGGAAGCATATAGCTCCACGGCGCGCCGTGCCTCGCGCTCCCGCGCCTGCGCCGCATCCACCTCCGCCCGGACCGCACGCTGCTGCGCCTCCAGCATGGCCTCGGCGCGTCGCCGTTCAGCCAGGGCCGACGCCAGCGCGCCCTGGTTGCGATTGAAGGCCGGAATCGTCACTCGCGCGCCCACGCGTCACGGAGTGAAAGATACCCTCGATGGGCACGCGCACGCCGCGGTCGTCGAAGCCCTGCTGCGCGAACCCGAAGTCCATGCGCGTGTACGCCGGCCGACCAGTGACATGTCGAAGCGGCCTTCGCTGACGCGCGTGCGCGGCCCGGGCATCCGCCAGGGTGATGCGGGCCGCCAGCTTCGCGGATGTCCGGGCGCGCCTCGATCGCGGCCGCCGGCGTCGAATCGCGGCACTGGCGCGGCGCGGACGAGAGGTTCGAGCGAGTCGGTGATCACGAGCGGCGCATCGGGAGGAGAGTCCCGCGACCGCCTTCAACTCGATCATCGCCGCTTCCGCCTCACCCGCGGCCAGGGCGGCGGCCGCCTCGATCTGCAGCGCCTCCACGGCGGCGAGGTTCGCCTCGAGTTTCGGCACCCCGCCCTCGGTGACCCGCCGATCGAGCAGGTCGCGCATGCGGCGCGCCGCCGTGAGCGCTTCATTGGTCACCTCGAGCACCCGCCGGGCCGCGAGCAGGCGTCCCGCCTGCTCGCGAACCGCCGCCGCGAGCAGGCGCTGGCGATCCCGCACGGCCAGCGACGCCATATCGCGCGCGCGGCTCGCTACGTCAATTCGCGTGGAGCGCCGGAAGAGATCGAGCGGCCACTCGACGCCCATCGTCGAGGACACCGTGTCGCCCAGTTCTTGACTGGCGGTCAGCGATCGGATTCGGACGAAGTTCCGCCTGAACGACCTCGCCGCCCGCCACGGTGACATCGAGGCGCGCGGCGCGCAGCTCGGGCGCGCCCGCGAAGGCAATCGAGACGAGCTCTTCGACCGTGACTTCCTGCGCACGGGCGGAGGGAGGCGGTGCCAGCAGGGCACAGAGACACAGAGTCACAGAGAAACCATGTCTGGCTCTGTGGCTGCGTGACGCCATGGCCCGTGCGGGCAGCCCGGCGCACGGGCGCGTCCATCGCGATGCGTGTCATGCGCGTCATTGCACGTCCCCGTCGAACGCCGCCGAGCCGCGGCCGGCCGGCCCGTTCCATTCCAGCGTCATCTGCCACGATCCCGCCATGCTGTACTCCCCCGTTGCCTCATACACGCCTGGCTGTCCAGCCGGAGCGATCGTGATCGGACTCGTCATGACCATCCCCGGCATCGTCATCGCGGCGCCGAGCTGCACGGCGCCGACGTCCACGAGCTCGTTCGTCCGCTCCGAGCGGAACTCGATCCGGAACCGGTTGCTGCCCTGCCGCAGCGTGCCGTCGGCATTCGACAGCGTGATCACCAGACCATCGGTCCGCACGGTTTCGAGGACCGTGCCGCCGGTTGGCGCAGGGCGGTCTCGGATCCAGAAGGCGCCCGCCAGGAGTGCACCGACAATGACGACAACCGCCACGACCGCCCGTCGCCGGCTGCGCCCCGCCGGCGCGGGGGCGATCGCCACGGCGTCAGGCGATGACGCGATGCGCTCGCGCCGCGACACACCGAGACGCCGTTCATGGATCCAGAGAAGAGCACGGGCGTGACGATCAGCACGTAGCAGCAGCGACGACACCATCCCGCCGAGCACGGGTGCCGCCAGCGGCTTCATCACTTCGGCGCCCACGCGGCTGCTCCACATGATCGGCAGCAGGCCGGCGACGACGGTCGACACGGTCATGATCTTCGGACGCAGCCGCAGCAGCGCGCCTTCGATGACGGCATCCCGCACGTCCTGCCGGGTCAACGCGCTGCCGAGCTCGGCCACCTTCCGCTGAAGCGCCTCGTCGAGATAAATGACCATCACGACCGCCGTCTGGACGGCGGTCCCGAAGAGCGCGATGAAGCCGACCCACACGGCGACCGAAAAGTTATAGCCCAGCAGCCAGAGCAGGTAGACGCCGCCGGTCAGCGCAAAGGGGACGGTCAGCAGCACGTGCGCCGCCTCGACGGCCGAGTGGTAGGTGAAATACAGCAGACCGAAGATGACGAGGATCGACGATGGGTACCAGGATCTGGAGCCGCTCGCGCGCGCGCTCCTGGTTCTCGAACTGGCCGCTCCACCCGATGAAGTAGCCCGGCGGCAGCGCCACACGCGTCGGCGACGGCGGCCCGCGCCTCCTCGACGAAGCCGCCGACGTCGCGGCCCTGCACGTTGAGCAGCACGGTGGCCAGGAGCAGCCCGTTCTCGGAGGTGATCATGGCGGCGCCGCGCGCCTGCTCGAAGCGCGCGACCTGCGCCAGCGGCACCTGTTCCCCGGACGGTGCGGCAATCAGGACGTTGCCGAGCGCCTGCACCTCGTCGCGGTACTCCGCCGCATACCGCACGCGGACCGGAAAGCGGCGCCTGCCCTCGAGCGTGCGGGTGACGATCCGCTCGCCGACCGCCGTCTCGATCACCTCCTGCACGGCCGCCACGGTGAGCCCGTAGCGGGCCGCCTCGTCGCGATCGACGCGCACGTTCAGGTACTGGGCGCCGGTCAACGGTTCCGGGTACACGTTGGCTGCGCCGGGAACGGTCCGCAGCACCGCCGCGACCCGCCGCGGCGGTTTCGTCCAGCACCGCCAGGTCGCTGCCGTAGACCTTGACCCCGATCTCCGAGCGCACGCCGGTCGCGAGCATGTCGATGCGGTTGATGATCGGCATCGTCCAGATGTTGGTGACGCCGGGAAGCTCCGCGGCCTGTCCCAGCTCCGCGCGCAGCTGCTCGAGCGTCAACCCGGCGCGCCACTGCTCGCGCGGCTTGAGGTGCACGACCGTCTCCGTCATGTTCAGCGGCGACGGATCCGTTGACGTGTCGGCGCGGCCGACCTTCGCCACCGCGTACTCGACCTCCGGCACCTGCATGAGCGCCGTGTTCTGCATGCGCGCGATTTCCGTGTTCTGCTCGAGCGAGATGCTCGGGTCGGAGATCGGCATGAAGAGGAGGTCGCCCTCGTTGAGCGGCGGCATGAACTCGGTGCCGATGCGCGCCCCGACCACCAGGGCGCCCGCGAGCAGCAGGGCGGCGCCGGCGATCGTCGCCCATCGATGCGAGAGCGCCCCCTCGAGCGACGGGCGGTAGAGGCGGCGCAGCCCTCGCATCACCGGGTTGGCCGCTTCGTCGTGGAGCTTTCCGCCGAGAAGCAGCGTGCAGAGAACCGGCACGAGCGTGACGGCGAGGAGCGTCGCCGCCAGGACGGCGAACGTCTTCGTGAACGCCAGCGGCTGGAACAGCTTGCCCGCCTGGCCCGGTCAGCGCAAAGACGGGAATGAACGCGAGCACGATGATCGCCATCGAGTAGAAGACCGGCCGGCCGACCAGGCGGGTTGACTCGAGGACGACGCGCCACACCGCGCGTCGATCGTGGACATCGACGCCGCTCCGCTCGACCTGCCGGAACGCGTTCTCGGTGACGACGATGCCCGCGTCCACCAGCACGCCGATGGCGATGGCGATGCCCGCCAGGCTCATGATGTTCGAGGAGATGCCGGCGTAGTACATGCCGAGGAACGAGATGAGCACGGCGAGCGGCAGCGGCAGCGTCACGACGAGGATCGAGCGCACGTGCATCAGGAAGATGACGTGGGCGAGCGTCACCAGCGCGATCTCTTCGAGCAGCGTGATGCGCAGCGTGTCAACCGCCTGCGCGATCAGCGTCGAGCGGTCGTAGAACGGGACGATTCGGACGCCGGGCGGGAGGCCGGGGCTGATCTGCGCGATGCGCGCCTTGACGCCGTCGATCACCTGCTGCGCGTTGGCGCCCGTGCGCGCGACGACGACGCCGCCGACCGCCTCGTCGCGGCCTTTCACCAGCGACGCCACGCGGAACGCGTCGCCCACGCGCACCTCGCCTATCTGGTGCACGTAGACCGGCACGCCTCCCGATGCGCCGACCACGATCTGCCTCGAGGTCCTCCACTGATTCGACCAGCCCGACGCCGCGGACGATCGACCACGTGCCGTTGGCTTCGAGCACGTTGCCGCCGACATTCTGGTTGCTCCGGCGGACCGCTTCGACGACGTCGCCGAGCGAGAGGTTGTACGCCCGGAGCCGGTTGGGATCGATGTCGATCTGGTACTGCTGGACGTGTCCGCCGATCGAGGCGACCTCGGCCACGCCGGGCACGGCGTTGAGCTGGTAACGGACGAACCAGTCCTGGATGGTGCGCAGATCGCGCAGCGACTGGCCGTCGCCTTCGACCGTGTACCAGAACACGTGGCCGACGCCGGTCGCGTCGGGTCCAAGCGTTGGCGTCGTGCCCTCAGGCAGGAGTGATGTGACGAGGCTGAGCCGCTCGAGCACGCGGGCGCGGGCGAAATACTGATCGATGGCGTCTTCGAAGACGGCGTAGATCATCGAGAAGCCGAATGCCGACTGCGAGCGGACGACGCGGACGCCGGCCAGGCCCTGGAGGTTGACGGTCAGCGGATACGTGACCTGGTCCTCCACCTCCTGTGCGCTGTGACCTGGCCAGTCGGTGAAGACGATGACCTGGTTGTCGGAGAGATCGGGAATCGCGTCGATCGGCGTCGCGCCTGCCGCCCACCAGCCCCACGCCCCGAGCGCGCAGGCCAGCGCGACGACGAGGACGCGGTTGTTCAGCGAGACTTCGATAATCCTGTTGAGCATCAGTTCAGCCGGCAGCAGGCAGTCGGCAGCAGGCAGTGAAGCCATGTTCTCGACTGCAATGACCGCGATGACGCCGAACGTAGCTGGCGTTCACTGCGCTTCAATGACCGCGATGCACTGCGTGCCGGCTGCCAGCTGCCCGCTGTTGCTATGTCCGCCGGCTTCGAGATGCTGCACCAGCTCGATGCGCACGCCGCCGGGTCCGTCGAGGAAGACGACCCGGTGCGCCAGTTGGTCGGGTTCCGCGCAGTAGAGCCGGCGAACCTCACGGACGCCGCCCTCTCCAGCCTCCCCGCAAGCGGCACGCGGGGAAGCCTCTCGGGTTGGGGTTGGACGTGAACGTCATCCCTTGCGCCGTGAGATCGGCGACGACCTTGTCGAGATCGATTGGCCCGAAGCCGAGGTGATCGATCGAGTGCCCCTGGCTCGGCGCGGCCTGGTCGTCCTTGACGATGAACAGTAGAAGACACCGAGCTCGCGGTAGCGGATGGCGTCGATGCCCTTGTACTTCGTGCGATCGCCGCCGAACGCCCTGACGTACCAGCGGAAGCTCTCTTCGGGATCGGGCACGCGCAGCTCGACGTGATGCAGGCCCAGCGCGTCGGGATCCTGGACGAGCTCGAGCCTCGTGCCCCACGGGTCCTCGATCGTCGCCTGCTTCCACAGGCCGGGCACGTCCCGGATCGGGCTCACCATCTTGACCCCGGCTGTGCGCAGCCTCGTCATCGTTGCGTCGAGATCCGCGAAGGAGAACCCGATGTGGTCGATCGCGCTGCCCGCACTGGGACGCGCTGCGGTCGATTGGAGGAACAGGAGGCTGATCGGCAGCGGGTGGTCGCCCTGCCACTCCCCGAAGGCGACGCGCTCCGGCGTCTCGCCGGCGTTGCCGCCCATGTGCTCGATGTACCAGTCGCGCGCCTGCTCGACGTCCGGCACGGCGAGATGCAGGTGGTCGAACGGCTCGGTGAGCTGCGCCTGCGCCGGTGTGCATGCCAGCAGCACGAGCGCCGCGCACAAACAGCCGGCAGCGGGCAGCGGGCAGCGGGCAGCGAGTATTCTGACGCACCAGCAGCGTGAACGACGCCGCGCATTCACCTCTTGGTTTCGCAGCACCTTCACTGCCCGCCGCCCGCTGCCGGCTGCCGGCTTCAGAGTCACCACACTACCGGCTTCCAGGACTCGCGTTGAACTCGAACACTTCGTTGGCCGGCGAGTGGAGTTGTTCGCCGCCAGTCGCGGCGAACGCCAGGTGGCCGCCGATGACGTGGAGGCGATTGCCCAGGGCCGCAAGGTTCACGCCATGCCGCGCGGTGGGCATGCCCGGCAGTCTGTACCAGTCGTTGACGGCTGGATCGAACACCTCGACGTCGCGGAAGACCGCGTCCATGTGACTGTCCCGACCCTCGCCGCCGGCCACGTAGATACGGCCCTGGAACGTTGTCCAGCCGTGGCCGCTGCGCGGTGTCGGCATCTTGGTCATCGGGCGCCACGCGTTGGTCGCCGGGTCGTATTCCTCGACGATGTCGGTGTTGCTCGAGAGGAAGCCACCGATGTTGGGCGCCGCGAGGCGTCCGCCGATGACGTAGATCTTGCCGCCGACCGCGCCGCCCGCCGAGTGATTGCGCGCCGTCGGCATGGGACGGCGGCTTTCCCAGCGGTTCGTTGCCGGGTCGTAGACGTCATTGGCGCCGACGTTGAGACCCGCATCCGTGTTGCCGCCGATGACGTAAATCCTGCCGCCGGCCGTAACGGCCAGCGCCGCCGTGCGGCTGGACGGCATCGCCGCGAGCGCCTTCCAGGAGTCGGCGGCCGGATCGTATTCCCACGCGGTGTTGAGCGGCTTGTTGGCGGCGCCTTCCGCCTGGCCGCCGAACACGTAGATCTTGCCGCCCGACTCGGCGGCGGCCATGTGGTCGCCCGGGAAGGGCACCTGCTTCTTCGAGCTCCAACGGTTCGCGGCGAGGTCATATTCGAGGACCACCCGCGGCCACTGCGGCCGCCCGCCGCGATTGCCGCCGATCAGGTACAGGCGGCCGTTCGTGCTGACAGCCGTGTACTCCTCTTCGGGATCGGGCAGCGGCGCAAACTTGTCCGTGACCCATCGTCCGGGCGCCTGGGCGAGCAGCGTCAGCGTTCCGAGCATCAACGCGGCGGCGACAGCTGCGATCCTCCGACCGATGCCATTGGATACTCCTCCCGGATGCGCGGCATCGTAACACGGCAATGTGGACCGGATTGAGGGCGTGGAGCGGGCAGCCAACGCATAGGGCAGATAGATGAATTCCGCGACCTCGTCCCTTTCAACCCGTTCACCCCCCCTGTCGGCGCTTGACAACCCTCCACCCCCGACGATAATCGCCCCACAAGGGAGCGTCGATATATGTCATCACGACTCAGGCGGCTGCTCACGGCCGCGGCGGTGGCGTCGATCGTGTCAGCAGGAACGAGCAGTGCGCCGGCGGCCGCTCAGGAGGGTCCGCTGCGATGGACCAAGGCCGCTCCGTTTCCGCAGCCGGAAGAGGAGCTGTATGGAACCGTGATGAACGGCAAGCTGTACGTCCTCGGCGGATTCGGGATCGGCGGGAACGCTCCCGGGCTCGTGTATGAATACGACCCTGCTACCGACCGGTGGACCAGGAAGAAGGACATGCCGGTCCACGTGCACCATCAGGCCCAGGCCGCCTACAACGGCAAGCTGTACGTCTTCGGCGGGTGCCTGAAGGGCATCAGCGGAGAGGGCGGAACGCAGAACGCGTGGGAGTGACGATCCTGTTGCGGATTCGTGGCGCGCGCTCGCCCAGATGACGGTCAAGCGCTGTTCGGCGATTGCAGAGGAAGTGGGCGGGAAGATCTATCTGATTGGCGGCCTCGAGCCGCTGGAAAACGGCCGCGGGACGCGCGTCACCGGGTTGAACCAGATGTACGACCCGGCGACCGACACCTGGACGACCCGCAGCCCGATGCCGACCACACGCAACCATGCATTTTCGGGCGCCGTCAACGGCAAGATCTACGTCATCGGCGGACGTCTCGGCGCCGGCAACATTCCCGCGACCACCAACATCGACACCGTCGAAGAGTACGACCCCGCCACCAACCTCTGGGGTGCGGTGAAGGAGCGGATGCCGACGCCGCGCAGTGGCGGCGGCTACACCGTCTGTAACGGACGAATCTATGCCGGCGGCGGCGAGTGGATTACCCGCGAGCTCTATGCGGCATTCAAGGCGCTCGAGGCCTACGACCCGGCCACGAACACGTGGCAGGTCATGCCGTCGTTGCCCGGCGCCGTCCATGGCAATGCGATGGGGTGCATCGGCAACAAGCTGCACACGGTCAGCGGCAAGATGCGCGCCGGTGGCCCGTCGGATGCGCCAGGACCCGGCGACGGCGTCGCACGATGTGCTCGAGCTCCCGCAGGGTGGGACGCGATGAGCGCGCGTGCATCATTCCCCGCAGGGAGGACAGTGCATCATGCCGGCGACACTCAGGTGGACGCTTCGGATCGTCATGCCCGCACTCCTGATCGCGTTCGCCGCGGGAATGGGGGCGACGCTCATCCAGGCGCAGGGTCCTCTGCGCTGGACGAAGGCTGCGCCCTTTCCAGAACCGGAGGAGGAGCTCTACGGAGTCGAGGCCGGCGGCAAGATGTACGTGATTGGCGGATTCGGCGCCAACGGCCGGCCCGCACCTGCCATGGTCTACGAATACGATCCGGCGGCCGATCGGTGGACGAAGAAGAAGCCGATTCCGGTCGCGGTGCATCACCAGGCGCAGACGGAATACAACGGGAAGATCTATGTGTTCGGCGGCTGCATGCGGCCGTTGAGCTGGTCCCGGCGCGAACGGATGGGAACCGGTGGACAACGCGTGGGAATACGATCCCGCGGCCGACGCATGGCGGGCGCTGGCGCCGATGCCGGGCAAACGGTGCGCCGCGGCGGCGGAGGAGGTGGGCGGGCAAGATCTACGTGATCGGCGGCGCCACCATCATGGAGAACTCGGGTGAGACGGCGCTCTTCGGCAACCGGCCGGCGCGCGTCGTCGGAACCAACCAGGCCTACGATCCGGCGACGAACAGGTGGGAAACCCGGAGCCCGATGCCGACGACGCGAAACCACGCGTTTGCGGGAGCCGTCAACGGCAAGATCTACGTGATCGGCGGACGTCTTGGGGCCGCGCACGTCACGGCGTCGAGCAACACCGACGTGGTCGAGGAATACGATCCGGCTCGCGATGCGTGGGGCGCCGTGAAGGCGCGCATGCCTACGGCGCGCAGCGGCGGCGGGTGGGCGACGTACAACGGCCGGATCTACGTCTCGGGAGGCGAGCTGCAGAACGATCGGTTGCACGCCACCTTCCGCGCGCTGGAGGCCTACGAGCCCGCGACGAACCGCTGGATCATCCTCCCCTCGATGCCCGGCGCCCTTCACGGCAATGCCGCCGCGTTCATCGGCAACCGGTTCCACACCGTGAGCGGAAAGCCCGAAGGGGGAGGGTTGCCCGACCTCGCCGGGAAAGCCACCGCGTCGCACGACGTGCTCGAGATCCCGGCGGCGTTCGGGACGCAATAGCCGGCAGCTGGCAGCGGCAGTTCTTCTTCCGGCTGAAGCCGGAAGACACGCTCCGTTGTTTTCATGTAAGGCCGACTTGCAGGTCGGCCTGGGCTTCCCATTGTGTCCACGTCGCCAGGCCGGCCTGAAGGAACACCCGGCACTGCTCCGACTGCCGGCTGCCCGCTGCCTCCTCCCAAGTGCAGTAATATCGCCGCAATGCGGTCCAGTCTCGCAGTGGTCGTCTGCCTGGCGCTGGTGGCTCCCGCCTTCGGGCAGGAGCCGCTGACGATCGCGGCCGCCCTCGACGAGGCGATCGCCTCCAGTCCCGAGCTGCTCGCGCTTCGACAGGACCCTGGGTCCGATCGGCTGCCGTCCTCGTGCGCGCCTCGGAGATCCTGGCAGACGTGCGCCGTGCGCACGCCGAGCTCGCCATCGCGCGCACGACGCTGGAGCTGCATCAAGGCCAGGCGCCGATGTTGAAGGAGATGGCGGAGGCGGCCGCCGTCCGCCCCGGTTCGGGCGAGATGGCCCGGCACGATCCCTCGGCGATGGTCGTCGCCATCGCGCGCCTGGCGTCGGCGCGGATCACCGCTCAGGAGCGGGTGAAGATTGCGGAGCTGAGGCTGAACGCGGTGCTCGGCCGACGCGTGGATGCGCCTGTCGGGGCGCTCGCCATGCGGGATGCCGCGACCCTGCCGGAGAATGCGGTCGAGGTCGCACTCGGCCGCGATCCGCAACTCGCCGCCGCCTCGGGAGCCCGCCGCGACGCCGTGGCGATTGACGTGAGGCGTCGTGTCCTCGAGGCGCGTGCACGCGTGGATGGTGCCCGGGAACGTGCCCTCATCATGACAACGACGGTCCTGCCGCAGGTCGCGCTCGGCTTCGACAGCGCGCGCGACGCGTATGCGGCGAACCAGGGCGGTTTTCTCGAACTGGTGGACGCGCATCACCGGCAGCTCGAGGCAGGCGTGGAGAACGCCCTCATGTCCGCTGACTACGAACGGGCACTGGTGGCGTTCGAGATCGCGGTCGGCGAGACGCTGGAGCGGCTGGCGCGCGCCGGGGGTCAGTCCCCCGGGGTAATTGACGTGGCACGACGGGTCACGCTGCTCGCGCTGATCGTCGCCGCGACTTCAGCCGCGATCTTCGCCTTTGCGACGCTGGAGCGATCAGGACCGCGCGAACCAGCCGATCGAATCGAACGGCCCGGGCGATCGGAAGGATCCGCGCTTCATGCGCCAGTATCGATAGATGCCCGCCGCCAGCAGCTGATTGGCGTGAGGACGGCGCGGGTGGAGCGCCGGCGGGCGGCCGTGGACGTCCGCGCGAACGGGACGGTCGCGTTCGACGAGACCAGGGAGACCGAGATCAGCAGCAAGGTCGACGGGTGGGTCCGCGACCTGAAGGCCAACTACACCGGCATGTCGGTGCGGAAGGGCGATCCGCTCTTTACGTTGTACAGCCCCGAGCTCCTGGCGACCGAAAACGAGTTCATCGTCGCCCTCCGCAGCCAGCAGCAGGCGCAGCAGTCCACGCTGCCTGAAGTCCGCGATCATGCGGAACGGCTCATCCAGGCCGTTCGGGAACGACTGATGTTCTGGGACGTCAGCGTGGCCGAGATCAGGGAGATGGAACGGCGCGGCCGCGCGCTTGGCGTCACCACATTCGTGTCGCCTGCCTCCGGAGTCATCGTCGAGAAGGCTGTCGTGGAGGGCTCGCGGATCGCCGCCGGGGAGCGCCTGTTCAAGCTGGCGGACCTGTCGTCGGTCTGGGTGGAGGCCGACGTGTCCGAGCGCGACCTCGCAGCGGTGCGCGTGGGTCAGGCCGCCTCCGTGACGCTCGAGGCGTATCCGGGCGAGGAGTTTCACGGACGGGTTTCGTATCTCTACCCCTCGATGGCCGAGCAGACCCGGACGCTCAGAGTCCGGCTCCAGTTCGACAACGCGCGCGGGCGCCTCAGGCCCGGGATGTACGGGGTCGTCACCATGACCGGCCCCGCCAGCGCCGCCCTGGTCGTTCCCGCCGACGCGGTCGTCGATTCCGGCACGCGGCAGATCGTGTTCGTGACACACGGCGACGGGTACCTCGACCCGCGCCCCGTGAAGACGGGCCGCCGGCTGGCAGACGGCGTCGAGATCGTCGAGGGTCTGGCGGAAGGCGAGATGGTGGCCTCCGGCGCCACGTTCTTCCTGGACTCGGAAAGCCAGATGCGCGCGGCGCTCCAGGGTTATCAGGCGCCCGCGGGATCGCCGGGGCACGGCAGGGGAGCGGCAGGCCTCGACCTGACCTTCCACACACTTCCCGATCCGCCCCGGATGGGCGAGGCGGTCTTCGAGGTCACGGTCAAGGACGCCGCCGGACAGCCCGTCACCGACGCCGACGTCTCGGCCACGCTCTTCATGCCGGCGATGCCGTCGATGAACCATCCCGCGGTGCGCAGCGACACGACGCTCAGCCATGCCGGCAGTGGCACCTACCGCGGCACCGGCCAGATCACGATGTCGGGCCGCTGGGACGTGACCGTCACCGTGACGAGAGCCGGCCGCTCCCTGGCCAGCCGTCAGTTTTCCCTCCTCGCCAGATGAGGGGGTCAGACCCTCGACGGGCGGCGCCATGATCCGGCGGCTCATCGAGTGGTGTACCCAGAACCGCGTCCTCGTCTTCATCGGTACCGCAGTCCTGGCGGCGCTGGGCGTCTGGGCGATGGTCACCACGCCGCTCGATGCGGTGCCTGACATCTCGGACGTGCAGGTCATCATCTCCACTGAGTGGACCGGCCGCAGCCCCGACCTCATCGAGGACCAGGTCACCTATCCCATCGTCACCGCGCTCATCTCGGCGCCGCGCGTGCGCACCGTGCGCGGCTTCACCGAGTTCGGGATCTCGTACGTCTACGTCATCTTCGAGGACGGCACCGACATCTACTGGGCGCGCAGCCGCGTCGTCGAATACCTGCAGGGCATCGGCAGCCGGCTGCCGGCGGGGGTGACGCCGGCGATCGGGCCGGACGCGACCGGCGTCGGATGGGTGTTTCAGTACGCGCTCGTGGACGACACAGGGCAGCAGGACCTGGCGGGCCTGCGCAGCCTGCAGGACTGGTATCTCCGCTACGCGCTCGGCTCGGTGGAAGGGGTGGCCGAGGTCGCGAGCATCGGCGGCTTCGTCAAGCAATACCAGGTGAACCTCGACCCGGTCAGGCTCGCCGCCTTCGACATGTCCGTCAAGGACGTCGTGGACGCCATCCGCGCGGGCAACAACGACGTCGAAGGACGCCTGATGGAGTTCTCCGGCCGCGAATACATGGTGCGCGGCCGCGGGTATCTGCAATCGATCGAGGACATCGAGAAGGTGTCGCTCGGCGCCGGCACGCGCGGCACGCCGGTGCGCGTCGCAGACGTCGCCGACGTCCGGCTCGGGCCCGACATACGCCGCGGCGTGGCGGAACTGGACGGCCGGGGCGAGGTGGTGGGCGGCATCGTCGTGATGCGGTTCGGCCAGAATGCGCTCGGCGTGATCGAGCGCGTCAAGGCGAAGCTGCGCGAGGTCGAGGGCTCGCTGCCCGCCGGCGTCCGCGTGGTGCCGACCTACGATCGCTCGTCGCTCATCGAGCAGTCGATCGGCACGCTGCGGCGTACCCTCGTCGAAGAGGCCGTCGTCGTCTCGCTGGTGATTCTCGTCTTCCTTTTCCACGTCCGGTCGGCGCTCGTGCCGATCCTCACGCTGCCGGTGGCGATCGTCGCCGCGTTCATCCCGATGCGCTTCTTCGACGTGAACGCCAACATCATGTCGCTGGGCGGCATCGCGCTGGCCATCGGCGTTCTGGTGGACGCGGCCATCGTGATGGTGGAGAACGCGCACCGCCGCATCTCGGATGCCGGTGACGGCCAGGCGGTGCCCTACGACGAGCAGCCGCGGGAGATCGTGCGTGCGGCCGCGCAGGTCGGGCGCCCGATCTTCTTTTCACTGGCGATCATCATCGTGTCGTTCGTCCCCGTGTTCCTCCTCGAGGCGCAGGAGGGCCGGATGTTCCGTCCGCTGGCGTTCACCAAGACGTCGGTGATGGTGTTTGCCTCGCTGATGTCGATCACGCTGGTTCCGGTGCTGATGGGCCTCTTCATCCGCGGCCGCCGGCTGCGCCCGGAGTCGCGCAACCCGGTCTCGCGGTTCTTCGCCTCGCTGTATGCACCGGTCCTGCGGCTCGCGCTCCGCTGGAAATGGGCCGCGCTCGCGGTGAACTTCGCGATTGTGCCGCTGGCGGTGCCGCTGGCGCTCAGCCTCGGCAGCGAATTCATGCCGCCGCTTTACGAGGGATCCATTCTCTACATGCCGACGTCTCCGCCCGGACTCTCGGTCACCGAGGCGACGCGGTTGATCCAGGTCCAGGATCGGATCCTGCGCGAGATTCCCGAGGTCGAGCAGGTGTTCGGCACCGTGGGGCGGGGCACCACGCCCACGGACAACTCACCGATGGGCATGGTCAACACGACCGTGCTGCTGAAGCCGCGCGATGCCTGGCGCCCGGGGCTGACCTTCGAGCAGCTGCAGGCGGAGATGGACGAGAAACTCCAGTTTCCAGGCATGCCGAATGTCTGGACGCAGCCAATCCGGAGCCGTCTCGACATGCTGACGACTGGTATCAAGACGCCGGTGGGCATCAAGGTGCTCGGTCCGGATCTCGACGTCATCCAGGATCTCGGGCGGCAGATCGAAGCCATCGTCCAGGGACTGCCGGGCACGCGCAGCGTCTACGCCGAGCGCGTGGCGCAGGGGTATTTCACCGACATCCGCATCGACCGCGACGCCATCGCCCGTCACGGCCTCAGGATCGACGACGTGCAGGACGTCGTGCAGTCGGCAATCGGGGGCGCGACGGTGACGCAGACCGTTGAAGGACGGGAGCGGTACCCGGTCAACGTCCGCTACGCGCGCGGCTTCCGCGACGACTTGCCGGCGCTGGAGCGCGTGCTCGTCAAGACGCCGGCGGGAGCGCAGGTGCCGCTCGGACAGCTCGCGGAGATCGCGATCGCGCCGGGCCCGGCCATGATCCGCGACGAAGACGGCCAGCTCGCTGGCTACGTTTACGTCGATACGGCGACCCGCGACATCGGCGGCTACGTGTCGGCTGCGCAGGCAGCCGTTGCCGAGCAGCTCCAGCTGCCCGCCGGCTACACGCTGCAGTGGGCCGGCCAGTACGAGTTTCAGATTCGAGCGCGCGAGCGGTTGCGGATCCTGCTGCCCCTCGTGTTCCTCATCATCTTCCTGCTGCTCTACGTCACCTTCCGCTCGGCGCCGGAGGCCGCGATCGTGATGCTGTCGGTCGTCTATGCGATGACCGGCGGCATCATCCTGCAGTGGCTGCTCGGCTACAACTTCTCGGTGGCGGTGTGGGTCGGCTACATCGCGCTTTACGGTGTGGCCGTGCAGACCGGCGTGGTCATGGTCGTCTATCTCCACGAGGCGCTCGACAAGCGGTTGCGCCGGGGAGGAACGGTGACCGAGCACGACGTGCTCGAGGCGACGCTGGATGGTTCGGTGCTCAGGTTGCGGCCCAAGCTGATGACCGTCACGGTCGTCCTCGCCAGCCTCGTTCCGCTGATGTGGAGCCAGGGCGTGGGCTCGGACGTGATGAAGCCGGTGGCCGCCCCGATCATCGGCGGGATGATCACGTCCACCATCCACGTGCTGATCATCACGCCGGTCATCTTCTACATCATGAAACTTCGGGCCCTGCGCGGGGGACGGTTGCAGCCATCCGGGATGTCGCGCTGACCGCATCTTCCGGCTGAAGCCGGAAGCCACGAGCAACGTGGGCCGGGTCCTTTCGGACCCGGCGTCGCAGATGACGCGGGCGCCCGCCGTTCGACGTCGTGCGCTGGCGGGTCCGCAAGGACCCGCCGGATATTCGGCTGTGGCTTCCGCCTTCAGGCGGAAGATCCGGCCTCGCGTTGTAGACTGTGGACTGACCAGTGGAGCTCAACGTCGTGCTGCTCGGCCCGCCCGGGGCCGGCAAGGGAACCCAGGCCGCGCGGCTTGCCAAGAGCTGGCGTATTCCGCACATATCAACCGGCGGCATGCTGCGCGAAGCGGTGCAGGCGCGCACGCCCCTCGGCCTTGACGTGAAGGCCGTCATGGAGCGCGGCGGTCTCATTGACGACAGCGTGATCACACAGGTGGTCCGTTCCCGTCTCGAGCGGCCCGACGCGGCGGTGGGATTCCTGCTGGACGGCTACCCGCGCACCGTGCCGCAAGGGCGCGCCCTCGACGAGCTCGTCTCGCGCCGCGCGCCGCTCACCATCGTCGAGATCGTCATCTCCGAAGCGGAGATCCTCCGCCGCCTGGCCGCGCGCATGATCTGCTCGGAATGCGGCATCAACTCGCAGGACGACCGCCACTATGCCAACTGCGTGGACTGCGGTGGAAATCTCGTTCCGCGCCTGGACGATGCGGAAGAGGTCGTGCGAAAGAGGCTCGAGGTCTACCACCGCCAGACCGCTCCCCTGATCGCGTACTACGACGGACGGCCGACCTACCGCCGCGTTGACGGAGCCCAGCTGGCCGACCGCGTGACCGATGACATCCTGAGCTCGGTCGCCAACAGCCGGGCGGACTGAGCCTCATCGATTCCTGCCGCTGGTACGCGCTGTGCTCTTCAACGGTTGGGAGCCAACCATGAAGCACGTGCTGATAACGGCTGTGTTGTCGATGTCCTTTCTCCAGGGGATGCATGCGTCCGCCGTGCAGGCGGACAAACCACCGGTGAATCCCGAAGCCAAGGTGCTTGCCGATTTCAAGACCCGGATCGACGGCGTACGTCGACCTGCGGAAGAAGGCGGACAGCGGGGCGCCGACGCTGAAGGAGACCGACGATCCGGCGAAGATCCAGATGGCGCAGGAAGCGCTCGCCAAGCGCATCATGACGACCCGCGCCCACGCCAAGCGTGGCGACATTTTCACCCCGAGATCACCCTTCGTTTCCGCCGGTTGCTGCGCCCGGAGCTCAAGGATCCGGACACGAAACAGCTGATCCAGGAGGACAACCCCGGGAACGTGAAGTTCAAAGTGAATGGACCGTACCCGGACGCGGAGCCGCTGTCGACCGTGCCACCCAACGTGCTCGCGTCGCTGCCGCAGCTGCCGCCGGATCTCGAGTACCGGTTCGTGGGCAAGCACCTGATTCTTCGGGATTCGCGCGCGAATCTCGTCGTCGACTACATCGCCAACGCCATCGCGTAATCGGAGGGAGCCATGCTACGCCGTCAGTCGTCCCGAATCGTCGCCACCTTGTTGGTGTTGCTCGGGCTCTCCGCCGGCGCCGCCGGCCAGCAGCCGCCAGCCGCCTCTGACTCGCTGAAGTTCGCGATCATCGGCGATAGCGGCACGGGGACGCCGTCGCAGTACCGCGTCGCCGAGCGTCTCGCCACCTCGCGAACGAGCTTCCCGTACGAGTTCGTGCTGATGATGGGCGACAACCTGTACGGCAGCGAGGACCCATCCGCGTACGAGAAGAAGTTCGAGCGGCCGTACAAGCCGCTGCTCGACGCCGGCGTGAAGTTCTACGCCTCGCTCGGCAATCATGACGAGCCCAACCAGCGGTTCTACAAGGGCTTCAACATGAACGGGGAGCGCTACTACACGTTCAAGCCGAAGGACAACGTCCGCATCTTCGCGCTCGACAGCAACTACATGGACAAGACGCAGCTCGACTGGCTGGAAAAGCAGCTCACGTCGAGCGGGTCCGAGTGGAAGATCGTGTTCTTCCACCACCCGATTTACTCGTCAGGCGGCCGTCATGGCTCGGACGAGGAACTGCGCGTTCAGCTGGAGCCGTTGTTCGTGAAGTACGGCGTGGATGCGGTGTTTCAGGGACACGAGCACTTCTACGAGCGCATCAAGCCGCAGAAGGGGGTCTACTACTTCATCTCCGGCGGCGCGGCGAAGCTGCGGGGGGGCAACGTCCAGCGGAGCGACCTGACGGCAAAGGCGTTCGACACCGGCTATCACTTCATGCTGATCGAAATTGACAAGGACACGCTGAATTTCCAGGCCATCTCGGACCATGGCAAGGTCATCGACTCGGGCGCGCTGCCGCGCATGAACGACGAGCAGCGAAAGACCCTGCTCAGCAAGCTCATTCCTGCAGCGGCCCCTGCGACAACGCGCTAGCGCGGTTCTCTGCTGCGCCACCCGACACCCACGACTGGGTGACGGGTGGCGAACGGTTCCTTCCACCCGAAGCTCCACCCTGACCCGCCCGCCGATCTGCAACACGCCGCGTCCGAGCGCCTGGGACAGTGGTTCGTCACATCGGCGCCCTCCTGAAAAAACGGGGCGTCCCGATGTCATGAGCGGCGGGAATGTACGATGCCACGCGAAGAGTCGGGGTGACCGGCGACGGATGGATGACGGGCGGACGCTGACCGCAACTTCTCCCACGTCGCCGTGGTCAGCGTCCGCTCGAGCCCAGTCTCAACGACTCGGGTCGTGATCAAGGGGGATCACGGCGGCCGGCGCGCCGGCCTCGACCGCTTGGGGGCGGAGGCCACGGGGCGCTCGCGAGGACCGCGGGCCCCGCCGTGGCCGGCATCGTGATGACCGGACGTGGCAGGAGGTCACGATGGCATGCGCAAGATGAATACACGATGACAAACAGGCTGTTTGAGCGAGGAAGTGTGCAAGCCGGACCGCGGAGCTCTTCGATTTTGATAATGATGTCGAGCTGGCTCTCCGATCCCTCTCGGGCGACTCGATCTGAAACTCAGGCTCACGTCAACGATTGCGCCTTGAGCTTGATCCGGATCAAGCAATCCGCCGCCCGTGCATTGGCGGCGCGGCTGGCATGTTACCGTCTGCGATCGATGACTCACCCATTTCCCGATCATGGCGGCTCCAAGGATTCACCGTCAGGCCGGCCGCCACTAAATCCTGAGGCACGTTAGCGCCGGTGCGTATCCTGCTGGTTGAAGACGAGCCTGCCGCCGCGCGCATTCTCGCCAGGGGACTCCGCGAGCAGGCGTACGCGGTCGACGTGGCAACCGACGGCCGCACGGCCGTGCTGCGTGCCGGCGCCAGTGACTACGACGCGATTCTGCTCGACCTCGGGCTTCCGGACGGTGACGGAGTGGACGTCTGCCGTCAGCTGCGGGACGGCGGAACGATCGCTCCTATCCTGATGTTGACCGCGCGTGACGCCGTGGAGGCCCGGATCGCCGGCCTCGACAGCGGCGCCGACGACTATGTCACCAAGCCGTTCGACTTCGCGGAGCTGCTCGCACGGCTGCGCGCGGTGATCCGCCGCGGGGCGCGCGCGCCGTTGCCGGAGCGGCTCGAAATCGGTCCGCTCCTGCTCGATACCCGGTCGCGGCAGGTCAGCACCAGGGACGGTCCCGTGCTCCGGTTGACCACCCGCGAGTACGCGCTGCTCGAGTACTTCGCGCGGCACGTGGGCGAAGTGGTGGGGCGCGCCGCCATTGCCGAGCACGTCTGGGACGACACCTACGATCCGTTTTCGAACGTCATCGACGTGTACGTCCAGCGGCTGCGGCGGAAGCTGGCGACGGCGGGCTGTCCGTCCCTGATCAAGACCCGGCGCGGGGCGGGCTACATCCTGACACGGGAGGAAGCGTCCGAATGAGACGGTTGTCGATCAGAGCACGGCTGGCCGTATGGTATGTCGCCGTGATGCTCGTGGTCCTCAGCGTGCTCGCCGTGGCGGTGTCGGTGGTTCACCAGCGGCTCGTCCTCGAAGGGATTGACGAGCATCTGCAGGGCGACATCGTCGCGTTGGCGGGGGTCGTGGCGAACGAGCTCGACGAAGGCCTCGACCTGCAGGCCGCGGCGCTCGACGCCCTCAACGAGCTCGAGCTGCTCGGGAGCGGTATCGCCGTCGTCAGCCCGGAGGGCGAGATCCTGGCGACCCGTCTTTCCGGCGCCCCGGCCTTGCCGATGTCCACGATCCTGGCTGCCGGCAGTCCGGTCGTCTCGACCCCGCCCGGAGGAACCCCCGTCCGGCTCGTCTCCAGCGACCGTGCGCACCGGTCGCACCGGTTTCGCGTCGTGGCGTGGACGCTGCTGGCGCCGTCCGAGACGGAACGAGCCACAGTGCAGAACACGATCCGCGCCATCATCCCGGTGGCGCTGCTCGTGGCTGCCACAGGGGGGTGGCTTCTCGGATGGCGTGCGCTGCGGCCGCTGTCCGCCATGGCAGCCCAGGCCGATCGCATCGATCACCGGCGGCTCGACGAACGCCTGCCGGTGCCGAACCCGGATGACGAGCTGGGGAGGCTCGGGATGGCGTTCAACGCGCTGCTCGATCGCCTGTCGAGCGCAGTGCAGGCGCAGCGTCGGTTCATGGCGGACGCGTCGCACGAACTGAGGACGCCGGTCTCGATCGCGCGCACGACGGCACAGGTCACGCTCCGCGGCACGGTGCGGACCGAGGCCGAGTACCGCGAGTCGCTCGAGGTCGTCTCGGCACAGACGCTGCGCCTGACGAAGATGGTGGACGACATGTTCATGCTGGCACTCGCCGACATCGACGCGCGTCCGCTGGCGGTGCGCGATCTCTATGTGGACGAGCTCGTCAAGGACTGCGTCCGCGCCGTGCGCGTCCTGGCCGGCACCCGCGACATCACCGTGGACGTGGACGCGGCGGCCGACATCCAGACACGAGGAGACGAAGGGCTGCTTCGCCAGTTGATGATGAACCTGCTGGAGAATGCCGTGCGGCATACGCCGGACGGTGGTGCGGTGCGCGTCACCGCGCGCGTCAGCGGATCGTTCGTCGAGCTGGCGGTCGAGGACAGCGGACCCGGCGTCCCCAAAGAAGACCGCGATCGCATCTTCGAGCGGTTCGTGAGGCTCGCGCCCGCGGGATCGGAAGGAGGCGCCGGCCTCGGCCTGCCGATCGCGCGCTGGATCGCGGAGCGTCATCGCGGGACGCTGCAGGTGGATTCCCGCCCGGCAGCCGGCGGCCGCTTCGTCGTCATGCTGCCGCTCGACGGTCTCACCTGATCGTTGAGCGATGGCGCGGTCCCGGGAGCCGGCTAGAACCGGCCCCGACGCGGACATTCCTCGCACACGTGGAATTCCTTACGCGCGCGCGGCGAGCGCGGCCTTGACGCGCGCCGGCGTGAAGGGCACCTGGCGGAGCCGCGCTCCGGTGGCGTCGAAGATGGCATTGCCGATCGCGGCCGTCACCACGGTGATCGACGCCTCGCCGGCGCCGCAGGCCGGCTCGTCCACGTTGTTGATCAGCACCGTCTCGAGAACGGGCACGGTCGTCCCGACCGGGAACGTGTGATACGTGCGCCAGTCGATCGAGGTCACCTTCTGCGCGTCCCACGTGACCTCTTCGAGGAGCGCGCGGCTCATCCCGTGCAGCGCGCCACCCTCGATCTGGTTGCGCATGCCGTCGGGGTTGGAGATCGGTCCGGAGTCCTGCGCGCTGACGATCCGCTTCACGCGGACCTCGCCGGTGGCGACGACGACGTCCACTTCGGCAACCATCGCGAGGTAGCCGTTGTCGCCCTCGTAGGCGACGCAGGCCACGCCGCGTCCGCCGGCTACGCCGCTCGTGGGCCGACTGGAACGAGGCGACGGGCGGGCCTGCCAGTTCGCCGCCTTCGCCACCTCGCGCAACGCCCCGCTGATCCGCGCGTCGGTCAGGTGCTTGAGCCTGAACGCCACCGGATCGGCCGCGACGCGCGCCGCAATCTCGTCCATGAAGCACTCGTGCGCGAACGTGTTCTGCAGCCGCTCCGGCGAGCGCAGCGGCCCGGTGAAGAAGGGCGACTGGACCCGGTGCATCAGCACGCGCTCGCTCTTCACCACACCCGCGCCGCGCGCCTCGGTGCCGACCCGGCCGGCGACATACGAGGGCGCCGTGTTCTCGCCGTTGTCGAGCGGCTCGGTCGGCGGCGGCGCCGGCGTCCGCGGCGTGAAGGCGGCCGGCGTGAACCCCGCCAGCGATCCGGTCACGACGTTGCCCGGTGTCTGATACCCCGGACGGCCGCCGCGCGAAGCGGTCCACCCCTCGTAGTCCCACGCCACGATGGTCCCGGTCGCGTCCACGCCCGCACGCTGGTTGACGAGGAAGGGAAGACCGTAGTTTTCCCAGGCCATCTCATCCTTCCGCGTGAGCTGCACGCGCACCGGCTTTCCCACGGCCTGGGACAGCAGCGCCGCGTCGTAGGAGACCGTGTCCGCGCCGTTGATGCCGTAGCAACCCGAACCGCGCGTGTAAATCACGCGCACGCCTTCAGGCTTCAGCCCGAGCACCGTTGCGGCGGTGTTCCTCATCGGCCAGACGGCCTGCGTCGCCGACCAGATCGTGGCCTTGTCTCCCTGCACGTCGGCAACGGCGCACGAGGTGCCGACCGATCCGTGCATGTGATACGGGAATCGATAGGTCGCGTCGAGCACCGTCGGCGCGGCCTTCAGCGCGCCGTCCACGTCATTCGAATCGACGAGCAGGATGTCGCGGGACGGCTGCGTGCGCAGGAAGTCGAACAGGGTCTGGTGAGCGGGCAGCCCGGAGCCGTCGCTCCAGGTCACGGCCAGCGCCCTGGCTGCCTGCAGCGCCTGCCATGGTTTCTCGGCAACCACCCCCACGAAGTCGCCCTTGACGACGACCTTCACGACGCCGGGCATGGTGCGCACCGAGCTTTCGTTGACGCTGACGACCTTCGCGCCGACGGCCGGCGGCCGCACCACCTGGCCATGCACCATGCCGGGCACGCGTACGTTGTGCACGAACTCGAACTCGCCCGTGACCAGCGCCGGCAGATCCACGCGGGGCACCGCCGTGCCGAGGACCGTCCATTCGCGCGGATGCTTGCGGCGTGCGGTGGTGCTCAGCGGAAGATCGAACTTCCGTCCGCCGACGAGCGCGCCGTAAGCGACGCGCTTCGACGCGTCATTCCTGACCGCGACCGCGCCGTCCGCCGCGACGAGCTGATCGGCGGGCGCCCCCAGTTGCTGCGACGCGAGACGAACGAGCGCCTCGCGCGCGGAAGCGCCGGCGAGCGCGAGGTTCGCCCGGTTGAAGTTCGCAGGGTGCGACTGCGCCCCGGACGTCGTCCCCTGATCTGGCGTCAGCGAGGTGTCGCACTGGATCAGGCGCACACGCGCCAGCGGCACGCCCACTTCCTCGGCGATCAGCTGCATCTGCGCGGTGTAGAGTCCCTGGCCGAATTCGCACTTGCCGGTGTACGCCGTGACGATGCCGTCGGCGTCGATGGCGATCCACGCGTCCAGCATCTTGGCCGGGGCGCCGTTGATGCCCTGCGCAGCGGCGGTACCGGACTTGCCGGCAAGCGGACCCAGGCTGAAGGTCACGATCAGCGCGCCAGAGCCCTTGAGGAAGCTGCGGCGTGAGAAGCCCGCCTGCCGCAGGGCGGCGCGGGCGTCGCGCGTCAACGCGCGGCTCATGACCGCACCTCCCTCGACCGCGCGTATCGTTTGATCGCCCGCATCATCCGCACGTGGCCGAAGCAGCGGCACAGGACGCCGGACAGCGCCTGCTGCAACTGGGCGTCGGTCGCTTTCGGGTTCCGATCGAGGACCGCCTTGGCGCTGAGAATGACCCCGCTGAGGCAGAAACCGCACTGGGTCGCCTGCTCGTCGATGAAAGCCTGCTGAAGGGGGTGCGGCTTCTCGGACGTCCCCAGGCCCTCCAGGGTGGTCACCTCGGAGGTGCCGACCGTTTGCACCGGGGTCACGCACGAGCGCGTCGCCTGGCCGTTCAAGATGACCGTGCACGCGCCGCACTGGCCGAGTCCGCAGCCGAACTTCGGTCCGCGGAGGGCGAGGTCGTCGCTGAGCACGTAGAGCAGAGGGGTCGCGGGGTCCACGTCCACGGTGTGGGACCGGCCGTTCACCTTCAGCGCCATCACACTCATTGGTACTCCTCGGAAATGGGGGAATTATAGTAAAGTAATCCCTGCGTAAACTACTGATTATGCTGGACAAGGCGTTCTTTACCGTTGCGATTGCCCTCATCGTCCTCATCGGGGAACGGCCCGCGTTTGCCTATATCGATCCCGGCACCGGCAGCCTGATTTATCAGACGGCGCTGACGGTGCTGCTCGGCTTGGGCCTGGTGCTGCGGCGCAGCCGCGGGTCGATTTCGCGTTTCGTCAGGCGTCTTGCCGGTCGTGGTGTCAGTCCCGACGACGTCCCCGATCCCCGCGCCTGATCGGATGGGGACACGCCTCCCGGGGTCGTTTCGCGACCCGGCCGGTCATGTCTCCATCTCCGGCAGCGTCGTGTACCGCCGCATCGGGCCGGCCGGCCGTGAGGCCTACGAGCGTCTGAGGCAATCGGGCCTGTCCGGCCGCGTGCTCTACCTGATGAGCCCCACGTGACCACCACGCGCAACCCCGCGCTCGTGTCCGCCTGGCTCGGGTTCGCGCTCGCCGCGCTGTTTCTCTATCCACTGGCGGTCGCGCTCGACAGCGACATCTTCTACATGCAGTGGCAGCGGCGGGATACGGCGGAAACCGCGGTGGCGCTGGCACTGCTCTCGATCCTCTTCGGCGCCCTCGTCTTTGCGCTATGGCGCCGGGCCGGGCGCGCCGCCACGGTGGGTCTCAGCCTGGTCGCGGCCGTCCCGCTGGCGTCGTTTCTGGCCGGCCTCGTCCGGCAGCTGGGGTTCGACGACGCGTTGATCGCCTTGGGAGACAGTCCCCTGCTGCTCCCGGCGGCCGCCACGGCAGCCGCCCTCGCGATCGTGATCACGTTCCTGCGCTGGCCAGACGCCTTCGGCCGGTGGCTTCGCCGTGGACTCCTCGCGATCTCGTTGGTGTCGCTGGTCGTCGTCCAGACCCTCGTCAATGCGGCTTCCTACGACGCGCCGGTCGTGGAGGTGCAGCGCGATCCGAGCGCCGGCACCGGGGCCGCAGGGTGCGCGTCCGTGGTGGCGCTGCTGTTCGACGAGCTCTCGTTTGCATACTTGTACGACGGCGGCGAGGTGCGCGCCGAGTACCCAGCGATCCGCCGCCTGTCGGCGGCGGCCACGAACTACATGGCTGTCCGCGCGCCCGCCGACGAGACGCTGGTCGCGCTGCCGGGCTATCTTGCCGGGCGCAGCGTCCGCCAGGTTCGGGTGGAGGAGTTGGACCTGATGGAACTTGATGAGGACGGCACGCTCGTGCCGTTCAGTTCCACCGAAGCCTCCGGCCTCTTCGCGACGGCGCGGCGCAGCGGCTACCGAACGGAAATCGCCGGCTACTACCTGCCGTATTGCAGCCTGCTCGGCGACCTGGTGGACGTGTGCCAATCGTTCAGCTTCTACAACGCCTCAGGCGTCACCGACCGCTTCTCCCCGGTGAACCCGATCATGACGACGCTCATCATGTGGCCGCGCCAGTTCCCATTCGGCCTCATGAAGAACCGCCCGTTCGCGCGGCTGCAGCGCGGTCTCGTCGAGAAACTCTCCGCCTTTGCGCGCCGTCCCCTCGTCGGAACGCAGCCGATCCTGAGGTTCGTCCATTTCAGCGTGCCGCACTTGCCGTTTGTCTTCGACGAGGAAGGCTACAACCCGCCGTTCAACCCGCTGCGGACGTCGCCCGACGACGCATACCGGCGGCAGTTGCGATATGTCGATCGGCTCGTCGGCGACGTCGTGATGGGCATGGAGCGGGACGGAACCTTCGCGGCATCGACGGTCGCGGTGCTCGCTGACCATGGCTACCGGTTCGGCGGACAGGAGCATGACAAGCTCCACATTCCCTTCATCGTGAAGGAACCCGGGCAGACGGTCCGCACCGACGTGGCGGCGCAACAGCCCGGCGAGTTGCTGCTGTCGGAGGTGGTCGGGAAGTCGTGTGAATAGTTTCTGGTGGACCCTATCGACTGATTGAAGTACTACCCGCAACGGGCTCGAATCCTGTATCAGGAACCGCGAATCCGAGACAGAACGCAATCGCTGGTGTCTAATGAGGGCGTGTTGAGGGCCACCTTGTTCGGCTTCGTGCTGCTCTTTGCCGGCTGCGCACCAGGCCAGCGCCAGGTGGTCATCGAACCGGCGCCCGCGCCGGGTGTCACGGCAACCGTTGACACCGATGCGCTGATTCGCAGCGGCTGCTATCGCTGCCTCGAAGCGGCGTTTGCCACCCTGCTTGATGGGGCGCGCACCTCCACGCCCAGCGAAAGAGAGGCGGCGTTCCAGGTTGCGGCGCTGCTTGCGTTGCGAGCGAAAGAGCTTGGGTTGCCCTATGCGCCCTGGGTGGCGCGGGCGTCCGAGTTGCTGCCGGCCGGCGAGGAGTGGGCACTCTACCTCGAGATCATCGGTGTGGTACGGGTCGACCCCTTGAGCGGCGACCGCGAGGAGATCCTGAACCTCACGCTCGCGCAGCGCCGGCCCGCGGCGACGGTCGAAGCATGGCGTGCCGCGCTCGAGCGCGGCACGGCGTCCCGCCTGTTTCGCGCCTATCTGGATCTCACACTGGCCTGCAGCATCGGGCCGCGGCAGCAGGCCATCGACGCGGCGGAGGAGGCGTTCCGCGGTGTGCCCCTCATCGAGTACCGGATCGGGACGTGCGGCTCGCAGTCGCATCTGGCGGAGTTGCGCGCGGCGCAGCCGGATTTCGCGGACGCTGACCTGCCGCTCGGGCGCAACGCCCTCGACAGCGCGCGTCCTGACCAGGAAGAGGCGCTGCGGCGGTTCCGCGCGGCGCGCGCCGCGTTCCCGGAATCGCCGGTCATCACCGCCAGCATCGGCGACGTCCATCGCGATCGCGAAGAATGGCAGCCGGCGGTCGAGGCCTACGAGGCGACGCTGACGCTCGTGCCGACGCATCGCGACGCGCTGATGGGGCAGACCGTCGCCCTGTCGAACCTGGCGCGTCATGACGAGGCGATCGCGACGGCAACGCGCATCCTCGATCTGGGCAACTGGTTTGTCGGCGGCGCGTACTTCTGGCGCGCGTGGAACCACTACAACCTGGGGAACATGGATGCCGCACGCGCCGATGTCGACGTGGCCCGGGGCCGCAGCAACAGCGCGGCCACGCTGGTCCTCGCCGGGATGGTCGCCTGGCGCCAGCAGCAGCTCGACGCCGCCGAGGCCGATTTCCAGGCGGCGCTCGATGTCGACCGCGGTCAGTGCGAGGCCGCGTCGCTGCAGGGCGGCGTCCGCGCGGCGCGCACGCAATGGGCCGAGGCCGTTGAGGCCTTCCAGCACGCGCAGCAGTGCTTCGACCTGACGATTGCCCTCCGCCGGAAATTCATCCAGGAGATCAACGAAGGCCCGGGATCGCCGGAAGGAAAGGCGGGGCAGGTGGCCCGGCACGAGCGGGCGCTGGCCGAAGCACAAAAGAATCGCGACGACGCGATGCAGAGCGTCGCCGCGATTCAGAAGCGGCTGAATCCCAGCAGCCGCTAACTACGTGCCACTAGTGGCTTGTCTCCTCCGAATCACTACCGGGCCGCTCCGATGTCGCGGCCCGCAATCGCACTCGAACGCCTGTTGTGGGTAGTCCTCAATCAGTCTGGACAGTCCACTAGAGGGCCGCGTGGTAGCGAGACGCGGCACGATCCGCCTCGCCCGCGCGCGACCTGCCGGCCAGGTGCTGCGCCAGCACGCTGGCCCGGGCGGCCTCCTCCAGCGAGTGGCACGAGAACCGGAGCACCCGCTTGCTGTCGTCCAGCGAGATGATGATCTCGCAGCCGGCCCGCTGCACGGCGGCGACTTCCGTCCACGCGACGCTCAGATCGACGGCGCCGCGAAACTTCAGCCAGCCGCTCGTGAGCGACAGGTGGCCGACCTGGTCTGCGCGCCGGCGGCCAAACCGCACCGGCGTGGCGAAATGACAGACGTCTCCCGGCGCGAGCGGTTCGCTGCTCGTCACGACCGGGAGAGCGGCACGCCCGATCTGGGCGGCAAGATCGAGCGCCTCGAGCGACGCCCGGATCTGGACGAGCTCCTCGCTGATTTCGTCGTCTCGCAACTCCAGTTCGCGAGCGCGCGCGAGCAGCGATTCGAGATCGGCGCGAGTCGGCTGATCGCCGATCGTATTCAGCTCGTGACGGAACTGGCCCAGCCGGCGCGCGAGCTCCGCACCGGCACGTTCGGATGGATTGGGAAACGTCATGGCAAGCACCAGGGACAACCACGCACCACCGAGCAGGGTCGCGACGGCGATGCCGGGCATCTCCCGGGGCACCGCAGCGAGAAACCCGCCCAGCAACAGAGACACGCCGGATACCAGGACCACGGTTCGCGACGTCGTGGAGTCGGAACCCGAATCGGCCGGGATCCGCCACACGGGGAAAACGCCGGCGGGCAGGTGTCGCCGCCGACGTCAGGACCCGAGCCGAACCGTATTGGATCTGGCCATTCACCAGGGCAAATCCCCCTGAAGCTTGCGTTGGGGCAAGATCGTTGCCCGTCCGTATTCGATAATCGAACGTGATGCGCGTGGTCGAGCTGGTTACGGTGGCTCTGGCACTCCTGGCGGCGTTGGCGCCAGTCTCCCCGGAGTTCGTCGAGCGGTGGTTTTCCGCGCGCGCCTATCCCCTCATCCAGCGAGCCCTCACCACCGCGACGAACCGCGTGCCGCTCGCGATTTTTGACGTGTTGCTTGCGGCGGCGCTGATCGCCACGCTCGTGGCTGTGGGCCGCGGTGTCAGGAGCGCCTGGCGCACCCGTCGGCCCTGGGGCCTGTTGCGCGTCCTAGGGCACCTGGCCGCAGCGGCGGCGGTCGTCTACCTCGTGTTCCTCGGAGGATGGGGCTTCAACTATCGTCGTGTCCCGATGGCGGAGCGATTGGACGTGGCGCGCGGCTCACCGTCGGCGGAGGACGTTGTCCAGCTTGGCCTTCGTGCGATCGGGGAGACGAATCGGCTGCACGACGCGGCACACCGAATCGGCTGGACGGCCAACGAGTGGCAGGACGCCGAACTCCGCGCGGCGTTCGCGGAGGTGCAGCATGCGCTCGGCGACGCCACCCCCGCCGTACCTGGCCGGCTGAAGCACTCGATCCTCGGGCCGTACTTCCGCTGGACTGGCGTGGACGGCATGATCAACCCGTTCGGATTGGAAGTGCTCGCGAATCCGGACCTCCTGCCGTTCGAACGGCCGTTCGTCGCGGCGCACGAATGGGCGCACCTTGCGGGATACGCGAACGAAGCGGAGGCCAACTTCGTCGGCTGGGTGACCGGCTTGCGCGCGGATGTCCCGGCGCAATACAGCGCCTGGCTGTATCTCTATTGGCAGGTAAGCGGGGAGGTGAGCGCTCAGGATCGCGCGCGACTGGCCGCGGCCCTCGAAACAGGGCCGCGCCGCGACGTCGACGCCATCATCGCGCGCCTCCGCCGCGGGCAGTGGCCGATCCTGCAGCGAGCTGGCTGGGCGGTCTACGATCAATACCTCAAAGCCAACCGCGTGGACGAAGGGGTCCGCAGTTACGGCGAGGTCGTCACGCTCATTCTTCGTTCTCGTTTCGAGGACGGTTGGACTCCCGTTCGGAGGGACGCGAGGGAATCTTCCCGATGATGTCCTCCTTGCCCTTCGCGTGGCTGGACATCTCACCCTGCCGGTTGCGCTCGCGCGCCAGTTCGTCGGGCGTCAAGCGTCCCCGCTGCACGTAGTTCGTCTTGTTCACCTTGTTGGGTTTGCTCATCTGACTCCTCCGCCGGGCCTGGGGCCGGCGCTCCGAACTCGCCTGAAGGCCCGCCACTGAAACCGTGGCGGCGAAGCTTCGCGGTCGCCTGAAATCTTGAACCGCAGGATCGCCCCGACGCCGCCGACGTCCTCGAGCAGGGCCGGATCCTCGATAAACCGGATTCGCGCGCTGGTCTGTTGCGCCTTCGTCACCAGGTCGTCGGCCAGCTTGTGCCGTTCGGTGTCGATGTCGGGATTCGCGCTCGATGAATCGACTTCGACCGGACCGGGCGCCACCAGGTCGGCCGGGACCTGTGCCAGCCGGAGCCGCTCGGGCGTGGCCGTGATCAGGAGTTCCTCTACCTGCCCCGTCGCCAGCGCCATCAGCGTGTCGTCCGGCCCCACGACACCGAGCCCACCGGCGTGCCACGAGTCCATCAGCCGCTGCACGCGCTCGGCGTCGGTTTCGGCATCCTTGTGGCGCAGCGCCTCCATGGTCCCGGCGAGCACACTATGCTCGGGTGTGTGCACGTCGAGCTTCATCATGTCGATGACTTTCGCCGCGAGGTGCTTGGGCATCTGCTCCGTCAGCAGCGGCCTCGCGACCTCGTCGCACGCCACGACGACGTGGTTGATCTTCTCGTCGCGAACGACGCGGTCGAGCACATCCACGACTTCCTTCATGTGGTGCAGGTGGAAATTCTCGATGTGACGCTGATACCGCGCCTGTGACCAGCCGCCCATCGTCGTCTTTCGAGTCTTGACGCTGGTGACCGCCTCGCGTGCCTGCGTATTCCCCATGCCGAATACGAAGATGCGCGCAGAGTTCGTGTCGACCAGCATGGCCGCGTACCTCGGGTGCTGGTCGTTCAGGCGGGCGAGGGGATACAGGTGTGGAACCGAGGCGACATACAGCCAGTGACTATCGAGCGGCACATCGAGCTCGACGGCTTCGAAGAAATCGTTGTGGCCCGCGCAAGCAAAGATGGCGAGGCCATTCGCCGCCGCGCGCACCTTACCGAGATAGCTGTTGATGCGCTCGACGTCGCGCTCGAAGCTCTTGAGAGCATCGCCCTTGAGCGTTCGCATCCGTTCGGGAAAGGCCTTACGGACAAACGTCGCGTACCGATCCTTTCCATGCTCGTCCGGCGCCATGTTCAGGTACAGGCTGAGCACCGGCAGCTCCGTCGGTTCGAACGCCGCAAGCCGGTCGAGCTGCTCGCGCAGAGGTGTCTCGAGAGCGGTGGTCGTTTTCTGCATGCGTCAATGATTCGCAAGCCGCATGCCCGGGATGGATTGGGAGGGCGTTATCGGGAACCCCTCACACCTCAACCTTGACAATGCGGCCGGCAGAGGCACGGCGAAGCCGATCCTGGATGGCGAGGCCGAGGCCATCGCGCGCAGAGACACCGCGAGCGAGGATGACGTCGACGCCAGTCGCGTCGAGCTCGCGAATGGCCGCGAACAGCCGAGCCGCCGCCGCGGCGACATCGCGATCGGCACTGAAGTCGAGTACGCCGACGGACTGTCCGGCGGCCGTCGCGGCGCGCGCGTCGGCCTGCATCCGGCTTTCGATCAGGCGCGGGTCACCTTCATACAGCGTGAGCGGCGCGCGCGGCGAGTAATGCCTGGCGAGGAGTCCGGGCGAGGGCATCGCGGCCGGATCCGCCAGCGGCTGCCCGGCGTCCCTCAGCTCGACGTGACCGATCACGCTCCGGATCTCTTCGAGACTCACCGCACCTGGCCGCAGCACGGTCGGCACGTCGCCGGAGATGTCGAGCACCGTGGATTCCACGCCGACGTCGGTCGGGCCCGCGTCGATGATCATGTCCACCCGCCCGTCGAGATCCTCCTGTACGTGCGACGCGCGGGTGGGGCTCGGCCTCGAGAACAGGTTCGCGCTCGGCGCCGCGATCGGCAGGCGCGCGGCCTCGAGCAGCGCCCGCGCCACCGGATGCGACGGCACCCGCACCGCCACGGTGGGAAGGCCGGCCGTGACGGCACGCGGCACGGCGGCGGATCGCGGCATCACGAGCGTCAGCGCGCCGGGCCAGAACCGCGCCGCGAGCGTCCGCGCGCCAGCCGGCACGCGCGACACGAGTGCGTGGACTTGATCGAAGGTGGCGATGTGAACGATGAGCGGGTCGTTCGCCGGCCGGCCCTTCGCCTCGAAAATCCGCGCGACAGCCGCGTCGTCGAGGGCATGCGCGCCAAGGCCGTAGACGGTTTCAGTCGGAAACGCAACCAGCCCGCCTTGCCGGAGGCAGGCCGCCGCTCGGGCGATCGCCGCCGCATCCGGCGCGGCCGCATCGACGATGAGTGTCTCGGTGCGCAAGGTTGCGGGACCATGATGACAAACTTCCGCCCGGTTTGTGGCTTCCGCGTTCGCCCGGAGGGCCCAACCTTCGGTTTTGTGGCTTCCGCGTTCAGCGGGTGGGCTCAACGCTTGGTCGTGTGGCTTCCGGCTTCAGCCGGAGGACGCTACGCCCGGTTTGTGGCTTCCGGCTTCAGCCGGAAGATCCTACAGCCCGCGTCCGTGCGCGCGCAGCCAGGTCCGCGCCGCCTCATACGCGGGAAAGGCCGCGGCAACCAGCTTCCAATAGGCGGGTGAGTGATCCATCCGGAGCAGGTGCATCAGCTCGTGGACGATGACGTAGTCGCGCACCCACTCAGGCATGCGGACGAGACGCCAGTTGAGGCAGATGTGTCCGTCGCGCCCGCAGGACCCCCAGCGGGACCGCTGGTTCCTTACGCTCACGCGCGTGACGGCGATGCCGTGTTCCGCGGCCAGTTGCAGGAGCCGCGGTGGAAGATCCTGCTTGGCCTGCCGGATGAGCGCGCGGCGTTCCTCGGTGGACAGCGCGGACGCTGCCGGCAGCCGCGATCGCTGGCGCGCAATCCAGTCGAGATGGCGCACGGCGAATGCATCGGCTTCGCGTTTCGACCCGCCCCGTGGAATGGTGACACGCACACGGCCGTCGGGCTCGACGCGCAACAGATACCGGCGTGCGCGGCGGTGGCGGACGAAATAGAACTGAATGGCTGGCGGAACCGGCTCGAGCGGTTCAGCCGCCGCGCGCGACGTCGCCGGTTCGCCCAGCAGAAATGGAAGCGCCAGCTGCACCGCGAAGAGAATAGCAGTAGTCTTAGGCAGATAGGATATGCAACGACGGCAATTCCTCTCCGTTGCGGGTGTCACCCTTGGCCTGGCGCCGATCGTGGCGTGGTTCGCGCGCCCCTCCGCCGCCAATCGCGCGACGACGAGCCGCGATCGATTTCCGATAGAGAAAACCGAGGAGCAGTGGCGAAGCGAGCTGACGCCGGCGTCATATCGCGTGCTGCGCGAGCACGCGACCGAGCGCGCGGGCAGCAGCCCCCTCAACCACGAGAAGCGCTCGGGCACCTTCGTCTGCGCCGGGTGCGGCCGCGCGCTCTTCGACTCCGATACCAAGTACGAGAGCGGGACCGGCTGGCCCAGCTTCTGGGAGCCGCTCCCCAATGCCGTGGGCACGACGGTGGATCGCAGCTATTTCATGGTTCGCACCGAGGTGCACTGCGCGCAGTGCGGCAGCCATCTGGGTCACGTCTTTGAGGATGGTCCGCGGCCGACTGGATTGCGCTACTGCATGAACGGCCTGGCACTCGCGTTCAAGCCCGGCCCTTGACTGCCAGGCGGGCGTAAATCCCCGCCTTTGACGCAGACCAGCCACAACACCGTAGAGGCGGACCGCGAGGTCCGACCATGGGGAACGAATCGATGAAATCCCAGCGCTGGATCCTGATCGCGGCGGTCCTTGCCGCCGTCGGTTACGTGTGGCTGAGGGGCGGGTTCATCGGCTTGGGATCCGCCGACCGGACAGACGCCGCCGTCGCGCCGCAGGTCTCGTCACCCGATGTACGCCCCGCCTCCGCGCCCGCGAAGGAAGGGCTGGGGCGGGCCATTTTCGCGTCGGGGTGCTTCTGGTGCACCGAGGCCGACTTCGACAAGGTCCCCGGCGTGGTCTCGACGACGTCGGGGTACACCGGCGGCCGCGTGCCGAATCCCGACTACAAGAGCGTATCGAGTGGCAGAACCGGGCACACGGAGGCGGTCGAGGTTGCCTACGACCCGGCGATCGTCAGCTATGAGGAAGCTGCTCGACCATTACTGGGCGAATGTCGATCCGTTCACCGCGCACCGGCAGTTCTGCGACGTCGGCACTCAGTATCGGCCCGAGATCTTCGTGTTCGACGCCGAGCAGCGCGCTGCCGCCGAGGCGTCGAAGGCGCGCGTGCAGCAGCGATTCAAGGATATGGCCGTGGTGGTCGCCATCACCAACGCCGGGGCGTTCTACCCGGCCGAGGAGTATCACCAGGACTATTACAAGAAGAACTCGGCGCAGTATCGCTTTTATCGATACGGCTGCGGCCGCGACGCCCGCCTCAAGTCGATCTGGGGCGATGAGCATTCATGAACACAACGAGACGCAGTCCGGCGCGTTTTCCGAGACCCTCTGCGCGGCACGCTCGAATGCGCCGGCTCCTCGTCGTCCCTTACACCTCGTGAAGAGGTGAATCCGTCTGCGTGCAGGTCCGTGTGCGAACGGCACGGGTGTGCGCACGGTCCGTGCGCGCTGAAAGAAGCCCTAAACCTCGCGTCAAGATATTCCGATAGAAGAGGTTAGCAGGGGTATCCCGCGGCCCGTGCGCACACCGGGCATCTGATGTCGCAATTGCTCAGCTGTGTCCTGTTCGCACAAGAAGTGTGCGGCGGTGCGGGCGGTACCAGAACGGATTCCATGGACGCGCAACGACCCAGACTTCTCGTCGTGGACGACGACCGGGCCATCCTGTCGCTCATCGGCAGCGTCGCCCTTGCGGAAGGGTTCGAGGTGGCCACGACCGACGACGCCGCCGACGCGCTGATGCACCTGCTCAACCGGCCCGCGGACCTCGTGCTCCTCGACCTCCGGATGCCCGGCGTCACCGGCTTCGACGTCCTGCGCTCGATTCGCGACGTGAGCTCACGCTGCAAGGTCGTGCTCATGACCGGCTTCGGCACGATCGAGAACGCGGTGGAGGCGGTCAAGCTGGGGGCGACCGACTACCTGACGAAGCCGTTCGACCTGGCGCGGATGCGCCAGCTGCTGCGTGACGTGCGCAGTGAGGCCGACCAGCGCCGCGCCGTGCTGACCCTCGAACGCGACCTCGCGCAGCGGCTCGAGTTCTGCGGGATGATCGGCCGCGGCCCCGCGATGCAGGACGTCTTCGGCCTCGTCCGGCGCCTGGCGCCGCACGCGAGCACCGTGCTCGTCACCGGCGAGACCGGAACCGGCAAGGAGCTGGTCGCGCGCGCCCTGCATCAGCTGGGGCCGCGCGGCGACAAGCGGTTCATCGCCGTGAACTGTTCGGCGGTCGTCGAGACGATGTTCGAAAGCGAGCTGTTCGGCCACGTGCGCGGCGCGTTCACCGGCGCGGGCGAGCACAAGGCCGGCCTCTTCGAGAGCGCCGACGGCGGCACGTTGTTCCTCGACGAAGTGGGCGAGCTGCCGCTGAACGTGCAGGCCAAGCTGCTGCGCGTGCTCGAGGACGGCGAAGTGCAGCGCGTCGGATCGGTGCAGTCCCGCATGGTCAACGTGCGGCTCATCGCCGCGAGCAACCGCGACCTGCGCGCCGAGGTGGCCGCCGGGCGGTTCCGCGCGGATTTGTATTACCGGCTGAACATCGTGGAGGTCGCGCTGCCGCCGCTGCGCGACCGGCGCGAGGACATCCCGTATCTCACGGCGATGTTCGTGCGCGGGTTTTCGCAGCGCTTCAACAAGCCGCTGGTCGGCCTGACGTCAGGCGCCGAGCGCATGCTCGCCGACGCCGCGTGGGCGGGCAACGTGCGGCAGCTGCGCAACGTGCTCGAACGTGCGTGCATCCTCGCCGACACCGACTACGTCATGGAGTCGGATCTCGCCGGGATCATGCGCGATCAGCGCATCGGGACGGTGTCCGCCGCCTCGTATGGGCCGCTGCCGGCCGATACCACGGCGCCGCTCGTCACCGTGGAGCGCGAGCACATCGTTCGGACGCTGCAGCAGGTGCGCGGCAACAAGGCGGTCGCCGCGCGTCTTCTCGGTATCAGCCGCCGCGCGTTCTATCGGCAACTGGAGCGGCACGGCCTGCATCAGCGCGTCCCGGCGGACAGCCGCGGATCAGCCGGCGCGCATTTCGACGTGGAGCAAGTGTGATCGACACGACCGCAGCCATTACGCGGCGCACCCGGGTGCTCGTCGCCGACGACACGGAAAGCGTTCGCGCGCTCTTCCGGAAACTGCTGGCCGCCGAGGGGCATGACGTCATCGCCGTCCAGGACGGCGCTGAGGCGCTCGAAGCCGTGCAGAAGCATCATCCGGACGTCATCCTCCTCGATGTCTCGATGCCGCAGGTGGACGGCCTCGAAGTCTGCCGCCGGCTGAAGGCGGACCCCGCCACGCGGCTGACGCCCGTGGTGCTGGTCACCGGGATGTCGGACATGTCCGACCGCATCAAGGGGATCGAGGCGGGCGCCGACGAGTTCCTGTCGAAGCCCGTTCACCCGCACGAACTGCGTGCGCGCGTGGCATCGCTCTCGCGCATGAAGCACCTCATCGACGCGCTCGATTCGGCCGAGGCCGCGTTCATGACGCTCGCGCTCACCATCGAGGCGCGCGACCCGAACACCAACGGCCATTGCGAGCGCCTGGCGCGCCACGCCGTGCTGCTCGGGCGGACCCTGGGCCTCGCGGGGGATGACCTGAACGCGCTGCATCGCGGCGGGTATCTCCACGACGTCGGCAAGGTCGGGATTCCCGACTCCGTCCTGCTGAAGCCGGGCAAGTTGACGCGCGAGGAGATCGACCTGATGCGGAAGCATCCCGAGATCGGCGATACGTTGTGCGCACCGCTGCAGTCGCTGCGCCACGTGCGGCCGATCATCATCGGTCACCACGAGCGGCTCGACGGCAGCGGCTACCCGGCCGGGCTCAAGGGCGACGAGGTGCCGGTCCTCGCGCAGATCGTGGGCATCGTGGACGTGTACGACGCGCTGACCTCGCGCCGCCCGTACCGGGGCGCGCTGTCGCCCGAGGAAGCGGGCAAGCACCTGAGGGAGGAGATGGGGCAGGGCAAGTTCGCGCGCCATTATGTCGAGGCGTTTCTCGACGTGGTCGGTGCGAACGAGACAATGACCGCTGTTCACTGAACACCTTAGACGGTTACAATCTGTCCATGGCGTATCCAGAGCAATTCATCGCGCCGATGCGCGCGGAACTGACCAGGGTCGGCGCGCGCGAGCTGCGCACGGCCGCCGACGTCGACCAGGCGGTGAAGTCGAGCGGCACGGTCATGGTCGTCGTGAACTCGATTTGCGGTTGCGCGGCCGGGAAGGCGCGGCCGGGCATCGCGATGGCGCTGCAGCACGCGAAGCGGCCCGACGTCGTGACGACGGTGTTTGCCGGTGCCGACATCGAGGCGACGGAGCGTGCCCGCGAGTACTTCGCGCCGTATCCGCCGTCGTCGCCCTCGGTGGCGCTGCTTCGTGATGGCGAGCTCGTGTGGATGATGCAGCGGCGTGACATCGAGACGCGCGACGCGAACGCCATCGCGCAGCAGCTGACCGCCGCGTTCGATCAGTTCTGCGCTGCCGGCGCGGCTGCCAAGTAACTTCCGGCTGAAGCCGGAAGCCACGACCTTCTGGTTTCTGCGCTCGGAGGGGCCGGCTTCAGCCGGCCCGATGTACCCGTGGCTTCCGGCTTCAGCCGGAAGATCCGCTACCCGCCTCTCGTGTGCATCTCCAGGTGCGGGTCGCGTCTCAACGTGTCCACCGGGATCAGCTGCGTGCGATCGCGGGCCGCGAGACGGTTCTCCGCGCCTCGGTCGCGCCGCCCTTCCCACGCCGATCGCACCAGCGCTTCGATCTCCTCGGCGGCGGCGCCATGCCGGAGAGGATGGCGGAGGTCGATCCCGTGCGTCGCGTACAGACACAGGTACCACATGCCGTCGGCGGTGAGCCGGCTGCGATCGCAGCTCTCGCAGAACGGCGCCGTCGTCGAGGCGATGATGCCGAAGATCGTGCCGTCCGGGAGGCGGTAGCGATCGGCAGGGGCCGAGGATGCTTCGTGCAGCGCTTCGATCGGCCCGTAGTGCGCCGTGAGTGCCTTGAGCATGTCGTCCCGTGAGACGACCCGACCCATCGACCAGGCGGTCGCGCCGCCGACGTCCATGTACTCGATGAACCGCACCTCCGCCTCACGCGCGCGGGCGAACTCGATCAGATCCACCAGCTCGTCGTCGTTGACGCCACGGATGACGACCGAATCGATCTTGAGGCCCGGAAAGAGCGGCGCGGCGGCGTCGATGCCGGCGAGGACACGGGGAAGCTCGTCGTACCGTGCCAGGGTCTGGAAGCGGGCGGGCTTCAGTGTGTCGAGGCTGACGGTCAGGCGATGGAGGCCGGCTTCGCGCAGCGTGCGGGCGTGCGGCGCCAGCAGCACGCCGTTGGTGGTCATCGCCAGATCGCGAATGGCCGGCCGGGCCGCAAGGCGCGCGACGAGCGCCGGAAGATCGCGACGGAGCAGCGGCTCGCCGCCAGTGAGCCTGACCTTGTCGACGCCGAGCCGGACGAACACGTCCACCAGCCGCTCGATTTCCTCGAACTGCAGGATGTCCTCGCGCGGCAGCCAGACGTAATCCTGCTCGGGCATGCAGTAGCTGCACCGCAGGTTGCAGCGGTCGGTGACCGAGAGGCGCAGGTTGCGCAGCGGCCGATGGAACTGGTCCTGGATCACTGGGTGTGATTGTACTCGTTCGGGCTCCGGGCTCCAGGGAGCGGGCTCCAGGCTGCGGGCTCGGACGTGTCGGGCGGACCTGAAGGTCCGCCTCTACGAACGGACCTCAAGGTCCGCCTCTATGTACGGACCCGAAGGTCCGCCTCTACGAACGCGCCTCATGGCGAAAAGACGCGTAGGGCGGGTCCTTTCGGACCCGCCGAGCACCTCGGGTCGCCTGGCGCCCTGAGCCCGGGCCTCACACCACCTTGAACCGAGTGCGGTCGTGGGGAAGGAACGGGAACGCGGTGCGCTGGCCCTCGAAACCGGGGCTCCACCGGCCCGGAATCGCCGTGGCGCACGCCGGACAGGCGCCTTCGCGCGTGAGCCGGTAGTCCTGGATGAGATATCCGTGCCGCGTGATCAGGCGCTCGCCACAGGTGGGGCACTGCGTGTGCTCCAGATCGCCGACGCGGCCGGGGATGTTGCCGCCGTACACGAACCGCAGGCCGGCGTCGCGCCCGATCCGCGCGGCCCGCACGAGCATCGCGGCCGTGGTGTTCGCGGGATCGGTCATCTTGTAGTCCTGGTGGAACGCCGTCACGTGCCACGGGATGTCAGGCGACACGCCGGCGAGGAACTGCGTCAGGCCGCGCAGTTCCGCCTCGCTGTCGTTGAAGCCGGGCACCAGCAGCGTCACGATCTCCACCCACACACCGGCACGATGCAGCCACTGATCGTGTCGAGGATCGGCTGCAGCCGGCCGCCGAGCTCGCGGTAGTGATGATCGTCGAAGCTCTTGAGATCCACCTTGTAGAGATCGATGTGCGGCCGCAGGTATTCGAGCACGCGTGTGGTGCCGTTCCCGTTGGACACGAAGCCGGTGACGAGCCCCTGTTCGCGTGCCTCCTTGAAGATCGCGACGGCCCATTCGGCGGTGATGAGCGGCTCGTTGTAGGTCGAGACCACGATCCGGGCGCCCTGCTGCACGGCGTCCTGGACGAGCGCGGCGGGCGTCGCGTCGCGCGGCGGAACGACGGCGTGCGGATCGCGCAGCGCCTGAGACGTCACCCAGTTCTGGCAGTAGCTGCAGTGGAGATCGCAACCGAGCATGCCGAAGCTGTACGCCAGCGCGCCGGGATAGGCGTGGAAGAACGGCTTCTTCTCGACCGGGTCGCATTGCACCCCGCCGACATAGCCCCACGGGACGCGCAACGTGCCGCCGTCGTTGAAACGGACCTTGCACACGCCCACGGCGCCGTCCGGGATCGGGCATTGATGCCCGCAGGCGTAGCAACGAACGCGGTCCCGATCGATCGACTCGACGAGTTCCGGCGCGGCTGGGCGCGTGCGCGCGGCGAGGACATCCTGGAGGTTCGGCACGCCTCCATTATCGATCCGCGGCCTTCGATCGCTCGATTGGCGGGGCGACCTGTTCCTCGAGCGGATTGCGGCAGTTGTCGCACACGCCGCAGCGCAGCGTCGCGTCCGCCTCGCCGAAATACCCGAGCAGCAAGGCCCATCTGCAGGCCGCACTCTGGCCGTAGGCCATCATGCGCTCGAGCTTCTCGCGGTCCGACGAATGGCGGGTACGGTAGTCCTCGGCCATCGCGGCAAGGTTCCCGCCCGAGATGCCGCTCTTCAGCAGACGGAGGAGCACGCCCCGCTGCTCCTTCACGACGCCGAGGTCCTTGAGCAGGGAAATGATGACGCGGGACTTCGTGGGCGCGACATCCGCGGCCGCCGCTTTCAGCCGGGCGATCGGCACCGGTTCGCGGGCGGCGCCCAGCCGTTCGAGGGCGTCGTACACGGCACGGATGTCGTCGACGCGCGGGTAGCGGCCGCTCATGAAATAGATCTGCGTCCGCCGGTCTTCGAGCTGGTAGAACAGCACGCATCGCGACGTGTCGCCGTCGCGGCCGGCGCGGCCCGACTCCTGATAGTAGGCTTCGAGCGAGCCGGGCATGTTGTAGTGGATGACGAACCGGATGTCCGGCTTGTCGATCCCCATCCCGAAGGCGTTGGTGGCAAGCATCGCGTGGAGCGACCCGCTCATGAAGCGCTCCTGACTCTCTTTCCGCTGGCGTGGCGCCATGCGCCCGTGGTACTTCGCGACGTCGAAGCCCAGGCCGTGAAGCAGGTCGTAGAGCACCTCCACCTGGCGGACGGTGGACGCGTAGACGATCCCGCCGCCGTCGATCTCGCGCAGCAGGCGGACCAGATGCTCGCGCTTCTGCGGCTCGTTGACCGTGCGCATCACTTCGTAGTGCAGATTCGGACGGTAGACGCCGGTATTCACGACGTGGGCGTCGGGGATGCCCAGTTGCGCGAGGACGTCGGCGAGCAGCTCCGGGCGCGCCGTCGCCGTCAGCGCGAGGACCGGCGGCTTGCCGAGCGCGGCGATCGCGTCCCTGATTTCCAGGTACGCGGGCCTGAAATCGTGACCCCACTGCGACACGCAGTGCGCCTCGTCCACGACGATGAGATCGATGGGCGTCTGGCGCAGCGCCTCGCGGAAATCCTCCGTCGCGAGCCGCTCCGGCGTGGTGAGCACGAACTCGCTCCGTTCCGTCGCAATCGACTCCAGATGCTCCGATTCCTCCCTTGCGGTGAGCGTGCTGTTCATCGGCGACGCCGCGAGACCCATGTCCACGAGCTTGTCGCCCTGGTCTTTCATCAGCGAGATGAGGGGGGACACGACCACCGTCGTCCCCGGCAGCAGGAGGGCGGGGATCTGGTAACACAGCGACTTTCCGGCGCCGGTCGGCATGATGGCCACCGTGTCGGCGCCCTCGAGGACGGAGCGGATAATTTCTTCCTGCCCTGGACGGAATTCATCCAGCCCGAACACCTTCGTCAGCACGCGGCGCGCGTCCTCGAGGCCCAGACGCCGGCGTCGTGTCGCCATGCCGAGCTAGGGTGCAACGGCTGTTCCGCTTCCGCGCAGAGCTGGCGCGTTGCACGGACATGTCACAATGGCCAGCATCGCCGGAGCGTCCGTCGAGCCAAATTCGGCGTGTAATCGTCAGGAATCTCAGTCACTCGATGTCTCACGCCGTCGTCGTCGGTGCCGGTGTGTTCGGCACCTGGACCGCCTATCACCTCGTCGCCGCCGGGCACCAGGTGACGCTGCTCGATGCCTACGGACCGGGCAATACTCGGTCGAGCTCGGGCGACGAATCGCGCATCATCCGGTGCGGTTACGGCCCCGATGAGCTGTATTCACAGTTTGCCTTGCGCTCGCTCGCGCTCTGGCGCGATTTCGATCGGCGTACCGATCGCGGCCAGCCGCTATTCCACGAATGCGGTGTGCTCTGGCTGGCGAAGAGTGACGATCCCTACACCGAGGCCACGCGGCGAACACTGGAGCGGGGACACTACCCGTTGACGCTGCTCGATCGCGCGGCGCTGCGCGTGCGCTATCCACACCTCGTCGCCGACGACATCGGCACGGCACTGCTCGAGTCCGCGTGCGGCGTCGTCATGGCGCGCGATGCCGTCCGCGCCCTTGCGGCGGATCTGATCGCGAAAGGCGTGCAGTTCGTCCGTGCCCGGGTCGCCGCCGTTCGTTCGGATCGTCCACTGCGCTCCGTGTCTCTGACAGATGGCGGCGAGATCGCCGGCGATCTGTTCGTCTTCGCGTGCGGCGCCTGGCTGCCGGCCGTGTTTCCAGAGCTGCTCGGCGGAGTGATCAGGCCGACGCGGCAGGTGGTGATCTACTTCGGCACCCCGGCGGGCGACGACCGTTTCGGGCCGGCGCACACGCCGGCGTGGGTCGATTTTCCCGCCGGGATTTACGGCGTGCCCGACCTCGAAGGCCGTGGCCTCAAGGTCGGCATCGATCGGCATGGCCCGCTCATCGATCCGGACAGCGGGGACCGGACTCTCGATGACGACAGCGTCCGCGTCCGCACGTGCATGGCTCGCGCGCCGGTTCCCGGCGCTTGCCGACGCGCCGGTCGTCGAGAGCCGCGTGTGCCAGTACGAGAACACGTCCACCGGTGATTTTCTGATCGATCGTCATCCCGATCATCCGCAACGTGCTGATCGTCGGCGGCGGCTCCGGGCACGGCTTCAAGCACGGCCCCGCCGTCGGAGAGTATGTGGCGCGGCTGGTCGCGGCCGACGCGCCCGTCCACGAGCGGTTCGGCCTCGCCGTCAAGACGACCACCCCGCAGCGCGCGGTGTACCGACATGTCTTCGGCTCCGCACCCGGTTATGGTTGCCCGGGCGGCGCGTCCGTTCATCGCGCTGACGCAGACGCGGCACGCAGATGCTGGTGATTCGCGGGCCGAGGCCTTTCGGACCGGCTCGGCCGTAAGGCGGCGATCGTCCTGGGATGGGGTCTATCGGCCTTGCCTCGGCCGTTTGCTATTGCAACGAGCGTGCTCGGGGTGTGGCGCTGCGGACCGCCAGCGCTGACCTTCGCGGGTGCCTTACGAGCGTCTTCCGCCCAGAGCGCGGCGGCGGGGAGAAGGCGTGAATGCTAGAATCGTTGGTTCCTATGCGTCGAATACTCGTGACTAATGACGACGGCGTGCATTCCGAAGGCATCAGGGCACTGGCCGATGCCCTCGCGCATCTCGGCGAGGTGACCATTGTCGCCCCCATTCAGGAAGCGAGCGCGATCGGCCACGCGCTCACCCTGCGGCGGCCGCTGCGCATCGACACCGTCGGGCCGAACGTGTTCGCGGTAGACGGCACGCCGACTGATTGCGTGAACATCGCGATCACCCACGTGATGAAGGACAAGCCCGACCTGATCGTCTCCGGCATCAACAAGGGCTGGAACCTCGGCGACGACATTACCTATTCGGGAACCGTCTCGGGCGCGCTCGAAGGAGCGCTGCTCTCGATCCCGAGCATCGCGGTGTCCGCGCAGCGCGTGCGTGACGAGACCGAGTTCGGGCCGTCCGCCGAGGCGGCCGTCGTGATCGCCGCTGCCGTGCTCGAGCGCGGCCTGCCGAAGTTCACGCTTCTCAACATCAACGTGCCGCGCGGCCCGCACAAGGGCTTCAAGGCGACCGTGCAGGCCAAGCGCAATCACATCACCGTGGTCAGCGAGCGCGTGGACCCGCGGCACAAGCCGGACCACTGGATCGAGGAAGGCGAGAACGAGTGGGAGCCGCACGACCGCTCCGACTACCAGGCCGTGCGCGACGGCTACGTCTCGATCACGCCGCTGCAGCCCGACATGACGGCGTACGACGCGTTGAAGTACGTGGAGTCGCTGCCGCACGTCGCGCCCGCCGAAGCCCGGTGAGACAGCCGCGATGTATCTGCGATGTGCGATCGCAGAGGCGTTATTTGGGCTTGCGCAGCGGCGTGGTCGCCGCGTCGCCGTAGTGATGGCGGATCTCGTCCATCTCGGCCATCGCCTTGTCCTTCTGGATGCCCTTGTTGGCGTGGCGGGCTTTGTTGATGTTGGCCTTGCGGATGGCCGCGGAGCTGATGGTCGACAGCGAGAGCAGCTTCTCGAGATCCTGGCTGCTGCAGGATGGGCACGCGGCAACGTCGCCCGTGCGCACGAGTGTTTCGAATGCGTGACCGCAGGCGCGGCACTCGTATTCGAAGATCGGCATGGCGCAGAGGTTATAGCACGACGCTTGCGCCCAGTCATGCACCCGGTTAGACTGGGGCTTCGTCGGGGCGTGGCTCAGCCTGGTAGAGCACTCGGTTCGGGACCGAGGGGTCGTAGGTTCAAATCCTATCGCCCCGACCAGAAATCATGGAGGAAAAACGGCAACCAGGGGTCTGAGGGGGACTGAAGACCCTAAAGGGGACGTCGATTTCCAGACCATAAACAGGACAAGGCCGGGAGCAAGTCCCCGGCCTTTTTCGTTTGCCCTGGCGGACACGTTCTCAGCCCTCACGTCCAACGGCCACAGCCCGTCCCGCACGGTTCCCTCACGCTCCTCCGCTCTTCCAACTCCTCACTCGAAGCGGGGATGAAGGCGACGCGGTGGCAGACCTACTCCGGGGCGCTCACCCGGAACAGCTCGGACATCTATACGCTTGCGGGAACGGCGCGTGGGACAATCCTCCCTCGCTGGGCGGGCACGTTCGCCCTCGGTTTGCGGGGCGTTCCGGATCGTGTTCGCGCAGCGCATCCGCGCCAGCACGGCGATTACTCAAGCGGCGACCACTGCCAATCAAGGCGGAAGGGCGTCATCAAAAGATGGAGGGCGCCCTGTGCGATCCTCAATAGGATGGCGACCCCAGATGCGGATCGAACACAGGAGATAAAGGCGTTCGAGACGGACGCCGAGGTGCTGTTCGTTCATCAACTCGACCTGCTCGCCCAGATGGAAGCGCAACTTCGGGCAGTGCATCACACCATGCGCTGCATCGAAAGACTGCGGGGTGCGGAGCACCGGGTTGGCAGCGAGTTGTCCAACGGAGAGCGGCGGGAGACGTTGACGACGCTCGCGGACGAAGTGGCCTCGATTGATCGCGAACTACAAACGCAGCACCAATTGTGCGAGGACATGCAGAAGTTCATTCGGCAGATGCAAGCTCGTTTGACTGCGCTCCGGCGCCGGATCAACCTCGCGGAGCCGTAGACCGGCTGTGGCCGGTGAGCGCCCGGCCACGTAGCCGTGTACCTACCCGATCCCCTTCGCTCAGCCCACGGCCGACGCCGTGATCTCCGCATCTCGCCTGTCGCGCCCCTGCTCCCTCTCGCCATGTCGAACAGCTGCATCAAAGAACCGCTCTCGTCGCGACGACGCTGGCCCTGGCCGCGCTGCGCTCGTCGTCGAGCGACGGCATGCTGATCGTCTCCGCGATGTCGTGGTCGCTGGCGTCGCCTTCCACATTTATGCTGACGGTGATGACCGCACGTCGGCGTCGGGGTTGCGCGGCATGTCGTCGTCGGCGGCGTAGCGGCCTGGTCGACGCCGAGAGTTGGAATATGCGCGCTGCATCATGCTGTCCCGCCACCGCAAGTCGCGAGTGCCTGATTCGAGGTTGTGGCGCAACGATCTGCCACTGGTTCTTGCACTCTCTATCGTGTGCGCGGTCGTTGGCACGCCGAATGTAGCGGGCACTCTCGTAGCCCGCGGACATGGCCATCCATCAGGGCCGGCGGGTGGGAGTTGGATCGGAAAGATCGTGCGCGAACCCCTGCGGTCCTGGCTCATGGCGAACTTCGACGGCATAATTCGCCGGCGGCTTCCAATGCGGTGGCCGGCAACACGTCGTCGCGCTCACGTCGGCTCGGCTTACTTGGAGGGCTTGTGATGCTCGCGACGCCCACGCGTGATCGACGTGCGACCGCTGCCGATTGCGCGCAGCGAAGTCGTCATGGCTCGGGTCCGGCATGTTGCCGGTCGTGGCATCGGAGTGGACCTGTCCCGAGTGTCGCGCCGTGTGGATGTTCGTGTCCGAGCCGACAACGGAGTTCCTCGTGAAAGGTCGTGACGTCAGCGCGCTGCGGCCGAGTGTGTGCCCATGTCCCCTTGGTGGACCGTTGCAGGTCGCTCGCGAAGTCGGCACGTGGGGCTCGGCACGTGAGCGGCTGTGGGTCTGCGCGGGCTGCGGCGCGGGACATCCGGTTGGCCGTGGTGCATGATGCGGCCGGCTGCGGCATACCGGACTGCGGACACCGTCGCGCCTCGCAGTATACGCATCGATCTCGGCGCGCCAAAGATCGTGTCCGGTCTCCTGCGAACGAAAACGCGCTGCCGCGTCCGCCGAGACATGGCATACACACCGCCGTCCCTTGAAATACGAGTATACTGCGCGGCATTCGAATCGCGACCAACGCAGCACTTCGCTCAAGCTTCTGTAACCGCAGAATGCCGGCGGCCCATCTGCTGGTGGCGACGGCAAGGCGAATGCGCCCATGCCTGTAGACGTCCGTCTACGCGGTCGAGCGCGATAAGTTGTTTGGTTGTTGTGGGATATCGCGGTCGTCCTGGCCGGCGGGCTGCTATCCGTCGCCCACGGGCCATGAACTGGAGAGCATCCGTCTGCCGCCGCATCTGCGGCGCGCAGTTGGCCTCACCGCTTAGTGGTGCAGATTGCGTGCCGTGCGCGTTCGTCGCCCCGGCTGCGCGGATCGCACCTCGGTTGCGCGCTCTGACACAGCCCGGCGGCATCGGGGCACCATCACCGGCAGTCGGCCAGCCGTCACACCGCGCGATTGCGCCGCGCCTATGACCGCGACTGTCGCCAGATGTGCATCCTCCAGTACTTGCGGCGGACGCAAGCCTCGCCGCCGCACGACGCGGCAGCAGCACCAAACGCCTCCAATGTGGACCGCCGGCGCCGATTGGGTACGTAGGATTTTCGTTTACAGGCCAACCGTCGTAGACCGTCGCCGTGGCTGGGTTGCAGCTGACCGCACCGTTGTCGAAGGCAACGGACGATGGCCGCACACCTCGCCGCGGTCTCTCGATCGTCTACGGCGAATCCCGGGCAACGGTGTTCCCCGTTTGCGCCGCCGGCGCCTGTAACGGAAGAACGCCCGCGACACATCTCGTGCCCCGCTTCCGTCCAAGGCCCTGAGGCGCACCCGGGCGCGAGCAGTCGGAAGGAGATCAACGAACCCAGTGGAACGATGATGTGGTCGAGCCGGTCGTGCTGGTCTCCGCCACCGTCCTCCAGGTGGCGCCATTGTTGGAGCTGATGTCGATCGCCACAGGCGCCCGCGGGCCGATCCAGTGCTTGTAGAAGATGGTCAGTGGGGCACCGACCTCCACTGAGGTCTCCGCCGTGGGCCGCAGCATCTCGATAGTCGCGCTGGCGATGCGGATATTCGGCGTCGTTCTCATCGATGCCATCAGGGTCTCCGATTGCGATGACTCGGAATCGTGAGGCGAAGGCGAGGGGCTCGTCACTTCCCAGAAGAAGTTCTGGAACCCGCCGGGCTCGTTCGCGACGTGTCGCCAGGTAGTCCCATGTTCTCCCCCGGTTCCGGCTGATCTCGATTTGGAATTCGGCGCATCGCCGTCATAGGTCCATCCGAGGCGCTGTGTGGTGCCGAGGCCCCAGCGGGCGGGGTTGTTCGGGGTGGTGACTGTCAACGTCGCGGGTTTCCGTGTCCACATGACCGCGCGTGCCAAACCGTTCGGTCCGCCTTCAATCCCTACGACGACGCCGCGATCATTGATCCCTGTGGCCTGACCAAAATCGCTGTCCGGCAGGCCGGGAAGCCCCAGGGGACGACCGGGCGGCGCCCAGACGAACGCGTGGCCGCTGGTCCAATTCAGCCCGACGACGACACCAGATTCGTTGATGTCCACGCCTTCAGTGATGGCGCTGGTATTGGGCACCCTGACCCTGCCCCGGGACCAGACAGTCGCGGCGAGTGGGCAGCATCGGTAGCCTGTAACCTGTCCCCTGTTGTTGATCGCAGCCGCTTGGGAGTGATCCGCAGCGCCGAGGTCAATCATCCCCGCCAAAGGCGTCCACAGAAAGGGATGGGTTACTCTCCCGCGAGTGTTCGAGTATCCGACCACCTCACCTGCGTCATTGATGCCGAGTCCCACGCTGCCAGACGCACCCAGGTTGCCCAGGCGTGTGATTGCGCCCTCGTCCCAGATGCACGCCTCCGCGGTGGGAGAGCACTGCCCGGCAATCTGCCCTTGTTCGTTGATTTCGTAGGGGATGAAGTCACCGAGATCCACAAATCCGCTCTGGCGCGACCACAGGAATCCACCGGGCGGTCCGGCCGTGGCGTAGTGCCCCACCACTTCGCCTCGGTCGTTGATGTCCAGCGCCGTGCCAACGAAATCGCCCAGGAACGGTTCTGCTCCTGTCGACGCGGTCCAGATGAACGGCCTGTCGCCAGCGACGCCGACCACCTCGCCACGATTGTTGATGGCTTCGGCGCGGGAATGTTCCCCGCTCGCCACTGGAATCTCCAGGTCCCCGAACCATGTAGGCGGCGGTCTGGGCCGCGGCGGGTGACGGAGCAGAGATCAGCAGCAGCGCGAGGAATGTGATTATCGTCAGCATGGGGTGGCGTAGGAGGTGCGAAGCAAGTGTGGCGAAGCGCTCGAGCACAACAAATTGGCGCAGGTGTAGAGCGGGACAATATCACGCGAAGACGTGTGGCTCACCTCATCAATACCTCGCCGCGCGAAGCTCCTTCGCTATCGCCTCAAAGATTTGGCGATTCAGCCCGCTGACTGCGTTGTCCGGCGGGTGCCCGGCGCAAGGGATGTGGCCAACCTTCGGTGTTACCCTGACGGCTTGCTCAACGGCGGCACCTGATTCCAGGTCCTTTCAGGCACCGCTCTCCTGCAGAGGCATCTATGTCACGGTCTCGAATCCTGGCATGTTCTGTGATCGTCGCGGTCGCGTGGGTCTCGCTGGCGAGCTTCCAGCGTGGAAACGGTAGCGCGGCGGTCTGGTTCGAAGGCGCGCGACTGATTCCCGGTGACGGGAGCGGTCCCGGTCGAGAATTCGGCGTTCGTGGTGGAAGGCGACACCTTCACCTGGGTCGGCCGGAAGGGTGAGCGTCAGCCGCCCGCGGGCGCTGTTCGCGTGGATCTCTCGGGCAAGACGGTGATGCCGTCACTCATCGACGGTCACAATCACATCGGGCTGGTCGACGAACGGGACGGGAGCAACAGCAAGGCGAACTACACGCGTGACAACCTCGTCGACCAGCTGGAGCGGTACGCCTACTACGGAGTCGCGGCCGGTCTCAGCATGGGTCTCGAGGCCGATGAGGAACTGGCCTACCAGCTGCGCGACCAGGTGATCCCGAATGCGGCCCGCTTCCTCACGGTGGGGAAGGGGATTGCGGCGACGCCGATCGCGGGTCCCTCCGAGCGAGCCTCGCCTGGGGATTCCGTACGGTGCGAGAACGGAACAAGAGGGCCGGCGGCACGTGAAGGACCTGCACGCGCGCGGTGTGCGCTTCGTCAAGATCTGGGTCGACGACCGGAATGGCGAGGCCCCGAAGATCCAGCCCAATGTGTATCGCGCCATCATCGCCGAGGCGCACAGCAACGGCATGGAGGTGCTCGCTCATCTCGGTCGCACGACGGCGCTGGCCGACGCCAAGGACCTGTATCGAGCCGGCGTGGACGGGTTCGTGCACATGGTTCGCGACCGGGACGTGGACAGCGAGTACCTGGCGCTGATCAAGTCTCACCCTGCCGTCTGGACGGGTCCGAACATGCCGGCTCCGATGACGCGGGAGACGATCGACTCCCTGGCCGAGACCTTGCCTCCCGCCGAGATCGAGCGGATGCGTGCGGCGATCCAGCAGCGAGAGGCGAAGGGCAACCCGCCGGATGAGCTCTTCGAGCTCCATTGCCGGAACCTGCGGAAGGTTCACGACGCGGGCATGGTGATCGCGCTCGGGACGGACGGGACCGGCGACGGCATCGGTTCCCACCAGCAGATGGCGGCCTACACGCGGTGCGGCATGACCGCCATGCAGGCCATCGTCGCCGGGACGGGAACGAACGCGAAGGTGCTCAAGCTCGATCGGATGGGCGTCGTTGCACGCACGAAGGAAGCGGATTTCATCGTGCTCGACGCCAACCCGCTCGACGACATCGCCAACACACGGCGCATCGCTGCTGTCTACTTGAGAGGAAAGGAAGTCGATCGACAGGCTCTGAAGGCCAGGTTCCTGGCGCGACTCAAATGATCCGGCAGGAGGCAAGCGGACTGAAAACGCTTACCTCCCTGTGCGGTTGTCGCGCCGGCTCATGGCTCCTGCCCGTTGAATCCGTCACACGACACCCTGGGATGCCAGTTCACGAACATGCCATTCGCGTTCTCCTTCCATGCCCAGACATGCAGCGTATAGAAGGCCGGGAGCCCGAAGCGATGGGGCTTTCGAACAGATGAAGGAGTTGACGCATGAGTTCGGGCACAGCCGTGCGATTCGCGTGCGAGTGAGCCGGAGTTGCGGGATCAGGTAATGGCCAGCTGATCCAGTCACCCGCGGTCTCCAACCCCGCGGGTGAGGGTCACGTGCCGAGCACGACCCGAACGACGTGAGTCCCCACAGCATCCACGAGCGGGACGTCGCCCTCAACGGGGGTGCCGTCGAGTTCCACGAGGCGGACACCGCGCGTCACCCCCTCCGGATTTTCGACGACGATCTGCAGTTCCGCCTGCAGCGTTCTCACCACCGCCTCGAAACGCGGCCAGGTCCGGGGAATGCAGGGATCGATGTGCAGGGCTCCGCGGTTCAGCGTCAATCCCAGCAGCCCCTCGATCCCGACCCGATACATCCACGACGCAGACGCCTGTGTACCAGGTCCAGCCGCCGCGGCCGACGTGCGCGGGGTTGGAGTACACGTCCGCGGCGACGACGTACGGCTCCGCGCGGTAGCGCGCGACGTTGACGGGCGTGGAGCGTCTTGTTCACGGGGTTCAACATCGCAAACAGCGCCATTGCCGCGATCGCCGTCTCCAAGCCGCGCGAATGCAAGCACCGTCCAGAGCGCCGCGTGCGTGTACTGTCCGCCGTTTTCCCGCACCCCGGGAACGTAGCCCTGGATATAGCCTGGCGAAGGCACCATGCGATCGAACGGCGGCGTCAGCAGCAATGAGAGGCCGTCTTCGCGCCGGATGAGATGCGTGTCCAACGACTCCATCGCCTGTCGCGCGCGGGCGGGATCGCCGGATCCGGAAAGCACCGCCCACGACTGAGCGATGGCGTCGATGCGGCACTCGGCGTTCTCCCGCGATCCGAGCGCCGTCCCATCGTCGAAGTACGCGCGGCGGTACCACTCGCCGTCCCAGGCGTCCTCGACGCTGGCGCGTGAGCTTCTCCGCGTGTGCGCGATAGAGCGCGGCGTGACCGGTGTCGCCGCGGGCGTCGGCCAGGGCCGCGAACGGCGCCAGAATGGAGAGCAGGAACCACGCGAGCCACACGCTTTCGCCGCGGCCCTCTGGCGCCGACCATGTTCATGCCGTCGTTCCAGTCGCCGGTTCCGATCAACGGCAGGCCGTGCGATCCCGACCTCGAGGTTCAGCGCCACGGCGCGCACGCAATGCTCGTACAGCGACGCCCGCTGGAGCGAGATCGAGGGGTGCTCGTACGCCTCGTGCTCGTCCGGCTGGAGCAGCCGGCCTTCGAGAAACGACACCTCCTCGTCGAGCACGGCGTCGATCTCCAGTGGCAGACACGTAATGCAGCGCCGCGTAGACCAGCCACAACCGATCGTCGGAGAACCGCGTCCGCACGCCTTCCCCGCCGGGCTCGTGCCACCAGTGCTGCACGTCGCCTTCGACGAACTGCCGTGACGCGGCGTGCAGCAGATGGGTACGCGCCAGGCTGCGGCGCCGAAAACAGCAGCGCCAGCACGTCCTGCAACTGATCGCGGAAACCGAACGCGCCGCTCGATTGGTAGAACGCCGATCGACCCCAGACGCGGCAGGCCAGGCCTTGATAGGGCAGCCAGCGGTTCAGCATCAGGTCCAGCGAGCGATCCGGTGTCTTGACGACGATCGTCCCCAGCAATCGATCCCAGAACGCGACCACCTGCTGCAGCGCGTCGTCCACCACCGCGGGATCGCGGTACTTGCGAACCATGTCGCGCGCCGCCTCGTCGTCCACCGCGTCACCCAGCAGGCCGACGAGCGTTCGAGTCTCCGACGGCTGGAGGACCACCGCGACCTGAATCGCGCCACAGGGATCGATGGCGGCGCCGGTGCGGTTCGACAGCGACGCGCGCCGCATGACCGGCGGGCCGGCGCGAGCTTTCCGTTCCGTCCGATGAACTCCGTTCGGTCGCCGGTGATCGTCTTCGCCTGGCCCGGATGCAGATCGAGGAACGCGACGCGATGGGCAAACTCCTGGCGGAACGCATTGCGCGCGAAGATCGTCCCGCGTCTCGGGGTCCCGGCTCGTGACGACGTGCAGCTGGGAGCGCGACGCGGTTTTCGCCGAGCACCCACTCCACGTACAGCGTCACCGTGTAGCGCCGCACGGCGGTTGAGTCGTTGCGCAGCTTCAGGTGGAAGACCTTGACCTCGTCGGTCGGCGGGACGAACAGCAGCAGCGTCGAGGCAAGACCGTTCCGCGCGTGCTCGAACGCCGAATAGCCCTGGCCGTGCCGCACGCTGTAGGGCCGGCCGGCGCCGGCCGGAAGTGGCGTCGCCGACCAGAACTGCCCCGTCTCCTCGTCGCGAATGAAGACCGCCTCGCCCGGGGGATCGCTGATCGGATCGTTTCTCCACGGCGTGAGACGGTTGTCGTGACTGTTGCTCGACCAGGTGTACCCGGGACTCGCCCTCGGTCGCCGCAAACCCGAACGTCGGATGGGCGACGACGTTCGACCAGGGCTGGGGCGGCAGCGTGCCCGCGTCCTGATCGACGGAGATGGCGTACTCCCGGCCTTCGTCCGCAAACCCGCCGAGGCCGTTGAACATCTCGAGCTGGCCGGGCAGCACCGCGGGACGGCGGGCAGATTCCCGCCGCATCGCCGGCTTCGCGGTGAACTCCGGGATCTGGCCGGGCTCGGGCCCGAACGGAATCTGCAGGCGCTTCAACTGCTCGCGAAGATTGCCGTCGGCGCCGTCCATCACGACGCGCGCCGCAGCCTCGAGCAGGGTCCGGTCCTCGGGGATCACCAGGTCCGCCCGGCGCAGGAACACGCCGCCCGGGCGATCCACCCAGCTCTGTTCAGGACTCCGTTCGACCATCTGCAGGACCGCGTTCTGCAGATCCTGCAGATAGCTCGACGCATGGTCGTTCAGCACGACGAGATCGAAAGCAAGGCCCTTGCGCCGCAGATACTCGTGCGCCTTGAGGAGGTCGCGCAGCAGCCCGAGCTCGCTGCCGTCCTTGAGGTGGACGAGCAGGATCGGCATGTCGCCGGAGATCCCGTATTTCCACAACTCGGCCTGGCCGCGCGTGTTCCGCCGCACGGCATCGGCGGACCGCAGCCGCGGATCGCCGTACATCAGCCGGCCCGACAGGCGCTGGAACCGCATCGTCTCTTCGATGGTGAGCCCGAGGTGGCGCAGTTCGATCTGGCTGTGCGTGCTGGCCAGGGCGAGCGCGCGCGCCACCGCCCGCCGGTCGTGATACTTCTCGATCAACTGGCGCGCGCCGTCTTCGCTGTCGGCGAATCCGGTCGTGAACGCCATGCGGGCCGTCCCGCCCGGCGGAATGCGCACCGCCTGCCGCAGGCTGACGATCGGATCGAGCACGGGACCGGTGGTGTTCGACAGCGGAGCGGTCGTATACAGCGCACTCGGCCGATCGACGCCGCCATGGCGGCCGATGAACCGCGCGCGATCGGTCTCGTACTCCGCTGCCTCGCCAAGCCGGCCGCGTCCGCTGAGCACGTGAATCAGGTACACGCGGTCCGTGCCGCTGCGCGGCCGCCGGACGCAGATCAACGCGTCGCGTTCGGGCACGGCCATTGTCTCGACGAACAGGTTGCTGAACGCGGGATGCGACAGGTCCGCGTCGCCCGGCGCCAGCACGACCTCGGCATAGCTGGTGAGATCGAAGCTGCGCGCCTCTCGGCCGTGATTGGTCAGCGACACCCGTCGCAGCTCGACGTCGTCTTCGGGCGACACGACGATTTCGGTACGTATCTCGATGTCCCCGTCGAGCGCGCCGCCACGTGGCGCGGTCCGGCGCAAACGTCACCTCGTACTCGTCCGGTTCCCGCGTCGTCGGCTGGTAGGTCGTGGACCAGACCTGCCTCGAGTCGAGGTCGCGCACGTAGATGAACGAGCCCCAGGCAGTCGGCCGTGATGTCCTCGCGCCAGCGCGTCATGGCCAGGTTCTGCCGGCGGCTGTAACCGCCGCCCGCGTTGGTCAACATGACGGCGTAGGACCCGTTCGACAGGAAATGGGTGCGCGGGCTGAGCGTGTGCGGCGTGACGTAGCGGCGCACCAGAAGCGCCGGCAGCCGCCGGCTGGCCGGGATGTGCTCGGCCTTTTCGATCGGCGGGTTCTTCAGCGGAACGAGATGCGGGATGCGTTCCTGGAGCAGCAGTTCGGCCGCTTCCACCCGCGGATCGGCGTGAAAGCGGTGCTGCATCGGCGAGCCGTTGATCGCGTTGTCGAGAGCGACCAGCGTCATGCCCTGGTGGTGCGCCATGTAGGTGGGCAGCGCCACGCCGCCGGAGTGGTCCTTCGGCAGGCGATCGATGGTGTAGTCGATCGCCTCGTAAAACCCGTATCGCCCTTCGAGGCCGGCGGCGCGAAGGCGGTCGAGATTGGCGAGCACCGCGTCGGGCGCCAGCGGCGCCGCGAGGAAGCTCGCGTACGGAGCGACGACCAGATCGTCGGCGAGCCCGCGCTTGAGGCCGAGGCCGGGGACGCCGAAGGCGCGGTATTGATAGTTGCCCTCGAGATCCTGCGCATTGTAGGCCGACTCGGAGATGCCCCACGGCACGCCGCGCCGCTCGCCGTACTGGATCTGCCGCTGGACGACAGCCTCGTAGGTTTCGTGCAGCAGCGTGCCCGGATAGGTCCGCATCACGAGCAGCGGCATCAGGTACTCGAACATCGACGCGCTCCACGACAGGAGCGCGCGCGATCCGCCGCTCGGCGTCAGCGATCGCCCGAGCTTGAACCAGTGCTCGTGAGCGATCGCGCCCCGTGGCGATGGCCAGAAAGCTTGCGAGCCGCGCCTCCGACGCCAGCGTGTCGTAGTACGACGCATCGAGCCGGCCTTCGGTGACGTTGAACCCGATGGAGAAGAGCTGCCGCTCGGAATCGAACAGGAAATCGAACTCGGTTTCCTCGACGAGATCGTCGGCGAGAGAGGCAAGCCGTTCGACCCGCTCGATGAGCTCGGGCCGGGACATCGGGTGCTCGAGCTCCCGCACCCGCTCAGCCGACGGCCGCGGCTGCCTGGTCAAGCCAGTAGCCCGCTTCAGCGAGACCGGCGCGAAGGCTCGCCGCTCCTGGCGAGCAGCGGCTCTTCGAGTTCGTGCAGCAGCACGCCGATGGCGGAGATCCGGTCGGAGATCTTGACCAGATGCGCCTTCCAGGCCGCCGGCGTGGCGGGCCGGTCGGCGAGCCCGTCGCGCAGGCGCGCGAGCTCCTTCTTCAGGCCGGTCGTCTCCAGTCCCTTGCCGGCGGCTGGCGCACCGCGCGCGATCTCCTCCTCGACGAGGCCGACCAGATCGTCGAGTCCTTCGAGAAACGATGCGTCGATGACGGGAGCGCGTTCGCCGATCTCCAGCAGCGCGGCGCGCAGGGTCACGAGATAACCGGCCAGGTTGCCGCTGTCGACGGTCGAGATGTAGGAGGGCGCGAGCGGATCCAGGGTGCGCGTGTCGTACCAATTGTAGAAATGGCCACGATAGCGCTGCATTCTGATCAGCGTCGCAAACGTCGCTTCGAGGCGGGTCAGGAGCGAGCGGACGGTGATATACCCGAAGTCGTACGCCGCCAGCGTCGAGAGCAGCTGCAGCCCGATGTTGGTCGGGGATGTGCGGTGCGCGATCAGCTCGCGGCGGTTCTCCTGGATGTTGTCGGGAATCAGCCAGTGATCCCCCGGGCTCACCAGGTCGTCGAAGAAGCGCCACGTCTTCCGCGCGATCCGGCGAAATGCCGACCGCTCGGCGGCGGCGAGGATCGCCCGGTCGTGCGGTAGCGGGCGCCCCGTCGTGTACGCGATCGTCGGGGACAGGCACCAGAGGACGATGATTGGAAGCGCAAGTGGCAGCCGCACGGGCTCGACGAAGGCGACCAGGACCGCGATCGCCACGGCGGCGACGACCGTCGGCAGCATTTCCCGAAGCACGCCGCCCGAAGTGGTCTTGGCGTGCGCGGCGCCATCCGCCGTGACCCACTCGAGCATCCGCCGGCGGGTCACGAGCAGGCGCACGAGCGTGCGGCCGATGGCGTCGAGCATCACCCAGCTCTGATGCAGCAGGAACACGGTCGAGAGGAACGCCTGCGTGGCGCTGGCGGCCAGGTTGTCGCGCTCCGCGAGCACGTGCTCGCGCAGGGGCACGCCGCGGACCCGGCTGGTCAGCGATCGGCCGACCTGCATGTAGGCCGGGAAGGCGAGGACGAGCAGGCCGAGGCCCGACCAGACAATGGCGGATCCCGGCAGCACGGTCCAGCCCGCGACGAACAGGACGACGAGCGCCGGCGCGAGCAGGCTGCGGCGGAGATTGTCGAGAATCTTCCACCGCGCGACGGCGGGAAGCGTGTTGGGCATCACGCGGCCGCTCGCGTCCGGGACGGTGCGCCACAGCCAGCGGACGATCTGCCAGTCGCCGCGCACCCAGCGGTGCTGGCGCGCGGCGAACGCCAGGTAGTTCGAGGGATAGTCGTCCACCAGATCGATGTCCGTGCACAGCCCGGCCCGCGCGTACAGGCCCTCGAACAGATCGTGGCTGAGCAGCGCGTTTTCCGGCACACGGTTGGCGAGTGCCGCTTCGAAGGCGTCGACGTCGTAAATGCCCTTGCCGACGTAGCTCCCCTCGTGAAAGAGGTCTTGATACACGTCCGACACCGCGGTGGTATACGGATCGAGGCCAACGTGCCCGGAGAAGACCTGGCCGAACGTCGTTCGCGCCGCGCTCTCGATGCTGACCTGCACACGCGGCTGCAGCACGGCGTAACCCTCTGTCACGCGCTGCAGCCGCGGGTCGAACCGCGGCCGGTTGAGGGGGTGCGACAGGGTGCCGACCAGGCGGCGGCCCGCCTCCATCGGCAACTGCGTGTCGGAGTCGAGGGTGATCACGTACTTGATTGCGCGCAGGACCGTCAGATCGCCGTGCATGACGACGAAGCTCGTATCGGTCGCGCCGCGGAGCAGCCGGTTGAACTCGGCGAGCTTGCCGCGCTTCCGTTCCCATCCCATCCATCGCTGCTGGCTGGCATTCCACCGCCGCTCGCGATGCAACAGGAAGAAGCGCTCGCTCCCATGCCGGGTGTTGAGGGCGTCAACCTTCGCGCGCGCCAGCGCCACCAGCCGGTCGTCGCCATCGATCGCCTGCGCCGCGGCGTCGGCGAAGTCGCTGAGCAACGCGAAATGGAGGTGCGGATCGCGATTGGCGAGGAAGCGGACCTCGAGGTCGTGGAACAGCGACTCGATGCGCGCCTCCGAGTCGATGATGGCCGGTACGGCGACGATGGTGCGATCCTGCGCCGGGATGCCGTTCCGTAAGGCCAGCTTCGGCAGCTGGCGCGGCGGGATTGCCGACGTCAGCATGGAGTTCAGCAGCGCAATCGCCAGTTCGCTGATCGGAATCAGTGCAATCAACGCGATCAGCCACCAGGTGGCCGGGGCGGCGCCGTTCCGGCTGGCATAGGCGATGAGGGCGAGCACGCCGAGGATCGTCATCAGCGCGATCGTGCCGAGATACCCGATCGCCGGGTGCTCGAAGACGAAGCGCGCCAGCCGCTCGCGCGTCCGCCGGGCGTACCCGAGATCTTTCTCGAGCCTGAAACGTCCGCGCGAAATCAGGTAGTAGCCGACGTGATGCCGCCGGTCGTTGACCGGATCGTGCTCCTGCGCCTCGCTGGCGAGGCCGATCGCCTGCTGCGCCACGACGAGCTCCGGCGTTTTCGATCCACGCGACAGCTGCTCGACGGAGTGCCGGTAGCGATCGCGCGTCGCGAAATCCATCTCCGCATACGCGCCGGACGGATCCTCCTTCAGGATCTGCTCCACCACGCTCACGCGATCGAAGAAGAACGGCCAGTCGATGGACGACAGCAGCCGCATGCTCGTAATCACGTTGCCGATGGCGAGCTGGTCGGTCGCCTCGCGCTGGTGCTCGACGCGCAGCAGCTCGTCGGGCGAATCTCCCTGCGCTTCGAGCGCGCGCTGCAGGGCGTGCCAGGCGGGGACCGCCGACGACGGCTGGTCGCGAAGCCACTGCAGCAGCTCCACGACGAACGCCGCGGACAAGCGGCCGTTGGCCTGGACTTCGGCGTTGAGCAGCCGATCGAGGTCCAGTTCGAGCTGCGACCGGCGTTCGCCGAGCGCCGCTTCCCACTTCCGCGCCTGCTCACGGCTGTGCCGCGCGGCGACGACGCCATCGACGAGGCGCCGCAGCTCCTCGACCAGTCCCAGGCGCAGCATGATCGGAATCGCCCAGGTCTCGCCGATCGACAGCGGAGCGGCGCGCTGATAGGTCGAGGTGAAATCGATCAGCGTCTCGAGATCGAACCGCCCCGCCGTGTGCGCGATGAGCTCCCGCGCGATGAGATACACGCGCGGATACCCGTCATAGGGGCCCTGCGCCAGCTTTGGCAGCTCGATGTAGAACTTCCGCGGCAGGTCCTGGCGCACTTCGCGGATCTGATCCTGGACGATGTGATAGTTGTCGCGCAGCCAGTCCTCCGAGGCGACGGGCTGCGGGTCGGTGCGCGCAATCGACGACAGGAATTGGTAGGCCTCGTCGAGCCGCGCCGCGCTCTCGTCGAGCCGCGGGAGGAGCGGGCGGGCGCGCCGCGGATCGGCGGAAAGGGTGTGCTCGGCCGCCAGCGCGAGTGCGTGCGATTCCAGTTGTTCGTGGCTGAACAGCGGAGGGGGAACGGGCGAAGTCTCGGGCGCAACAGGCTCGAGTACCGACGATGCCGCAACCTCCGCCATCAGACGATGAGCCCAGGTGCGAGCCGCGCGATCAGCATGAAAGCATTATAAGAAGCCCGGGCCCGGATATGGTTCAGTCGGACACCGACAATCGTCAGATCGCGGTCGTGAAGGACGGCATCGCCAGCAGGGCAGCCAGGCACCAGGCGTGCCAGCCAATGTCGGGTACCATGACCGCGGGACCGCACCGCGCCTGAGGTTGATGCTTCGTGTTTGCCAAAGAAGATTATCGGGCGCTGTTTCAATCCATCGATCAGGGCTTCTGCACCATTGAAGTGCTGTTCGACGAGAGCGGCGAGCCGTCGGACTACCGCTTCCTCGATGTGAATCCCGCATTCGAAGCCCAGACGGGCTGGCGCGACGTGATTGGCCGCCGCGTACGCGAACTGGCGCCGGCGCACGAAGCGCACTGGTTCGAGATTTACGGCCAGGTGGCCCTGACTGGCGAGCCGGCCCACTTCGAGCACGCCGCGGCGGCGCTGGGCCGCTGGTACAACGTGTACGCGTTCCGTGTCGGCGATCCGGCCTTGCGGCGCGTGGCCGTCCTCTTCGACGACATCACCGACCGGAAGATCGCGGAGCGGAAACTGCACGCCAGCGAAGCGCGCTACCGGGCGCTGGCGCACGCCACGACCAACTCGATCTTCCGGTTCAACGCCGACGCCACGCAGCTGATGGAGGTGTATGGCGGCAGCGTCGCCCCGCACGTCTCCACGGCCGAGCCGAGCGCGTCATGGATCGAAGACTACGTGCACCCGGACGACCGCGAGTGGACGCGCGAGGCCTGGTTCTCCGCGGTGGCGAATGGCACGCCCTTCGAGCTCGAGGTTCGCGGACGGCTGGCGGGCGGCTCGTGGGGCTGGGTCCTGAACCGCGCGATACCGCTGCGCGACGAGGAGGGAACCATCGTGGAATGGATTGGCTCCGCCACCGACATCACGGCGCGCAGGGACGCCGACGAAGCGCTGCGGCGGAGCGAGGCGGATCATGCCGCGGCCCGCGCCGAGGCCGAGCGCGCGAACGTCGCCAAGGACCAGTTTCTCGCGATGCTCGGCCACGAGCTGCGGAATCCACTGGCGCCGATGCTGACCGCGCTGCAGTTGATGCGCATGCGCGGCAGCGATTCACGGGAGCAGGACGTCCTGGAGCGCCAGGTCAAGCATCTGGCGCGGATGGTGGACGACCTCCTCGATATCTCGCGCGTGACGCGCGGGAAAATCGAACTGCGGAAGCATCCCATCGAGCTCTACGACGTCGTGACGCGCGCGATGGAGCTGGCCGGCCCCATCCTCGAGCAGCGTCAGGACGTGGTGGAGGTGCAGGTGCCGCGAACCGGCCTCGGTATCGCCGCCGACAAGGACCGCATGGCTCAGGTGTTTGCGAACCTGCTGACGAATGCCGCCAAGTACAGCGAGCCCGGCTCGCGCATCGTCGTCAACGGCCGCCGCGAGGGTCAGGCTGTGCGTATCAGCGTCCGCGACGAGGGCATCGGCATCGCGCCCGACATGCTCGACTCCGTGTTCGATGCCTTCGTGCAGCAGCCGCAGTCGCTCGAACGGTCAGGCGGTGGACTCGGCCTGGGCCTGGCAATCGTGCGCACGATTGTTAGCCGCGCACGGCGGGACGGTTCGCGCCGAGAGCGCAGGCGCCAATCGCGGGAGTGAATTCATCGTCGAGCTCCCGGCGGCCGCTGTGGAGCATCCCGGGGTCCGCGACGAAGCCCCGCGCTCCGGCCGCGCGGGCAGGCCACGGCACCAGACAGAAGGTGCTCGTCGTCGACGACAACGAAGATGCGGCGAACATGCTGCAGACGGCGCTCGAGCAGCTTGGCTATGTCGTCGACGTCACATTCGACGGCCTGTCGGCTCTCGCTCGTGCGGCGAGCTTTCAGCCCGCGACGGTCCTTCTGGACATCGGGCTTGCCGGCCATGGACGGGTATGAGGTCGCGCGACGGCTCCGGGCGCGAAACGGCGCCGCGATACGACTGATTGCCGTAACCGGGTACGGACAGGCGGCCGATCGTCAGCGGGCCATGGAAGCCGGATTCGACCGTCACCTGGTCAAACCCCTCGACCTCGACCAGCTCGAACGCCTTCTCGAGGAGAGCCCGGCAGGCGGGTCAGCGTGACCCGCCTGCCGGCTGAAGACGTTGCTAATCGCGAGGGTCGAGTCCCTCGGTGAGCTCCACGTAGGTGCCCCAGGGATCGGTGATGTAGGCAATCATGAGCGTGGGAGCGGCCTGGCTGCGCTGATAGGGGCGATCCAGTTTGATGCCGCCGGCTTCGAGCTTCTTGAGGAACGCCTCGAGGTTCTTGATCTCGAAGCCCACGTGATCGAGAGACCGTCCCATCGTTTTCGCAAGCGGCATCTCCGCCTTGCTGAACGTCAGGTTGACCCCGGGGAGGTCGGCCGCATCGAACTGTCCGCGCTTCCCCGGCGTGGCGCCAAACGTCTTCGCATACCACGCCTGCGTCGCGACAGGGTCCGGCACGAAGAAGTGGACGTGGTGCATCCGGAGAGGCACGTCGAGCGCCGGCTCCTCGAGGATCTCGACGCGCACGTCGTCAGGCCCGATCAGATACGCCTGCGCCGGTCTCGTCTGCGGCTCGATCTTCAGTCCCGCAGCCTGCCACTTCGGCAGCCAGTCCTGCATGCGCTTGACGTGAAAGCCGAAGTGATCGACGACCGACCCGACCGTGCCGCCCGTGGGCTCACCCTGGCGGAGGTTCACGAAGGCGCCCGGAAACGCGATCATCTCGAGGGTGCCGTTCTTCATGGCGACGCCCCCAAGCGCGGTCCAGAAGCGCCGGTGCGCGTCGAGGTCACGGCCGACAACGTGGATGTGGCCCATCACCACGCCGGAGGGCCCGGCGGCGGCAAGCTGCGCTTCCGCGCCCGCAGGACGCAGGAGCGAGATGGCGAGAACACAGGCGACCGACACGTTTCATGAAAGTCATAGCGCGGAATATACCACCGCTCCGACAAAGGGCCGGCCGCGGCGTTCTGGCAGTGTCGCGAAATCAGACCTAGGCCCTAGTCCGCATCGTGAAGCCGGGTGCACCACGACGACTTGCAGCGCTACTGCGAAATCATCGCAACGCTCTCTTACGGCTGCGCCGATGCTGTTTGCGGGGCCGCGTTCTTCGTCAGACCGTTCGCCGCGAGAAAGGCCTCGATCGACTTCCAGGCGCGCAATACGTGCTCGCGCGGAAAGTTGCCGTGGCGTCCGCCCGGAACCGTCACGAGTTCCGCAGGCACGCCGACCTTCTTCAGCGCATCGATCTCGCGCACCGCCTGCTCGTACGGCACGGTCGGATCCGCGTCGCCATGAATGTGGAGAGTTGGCGGGACGCCTTTGCGAACGTAGGTCATCGGCGACACGAGCTTCGCCACGTCCATGCGGTTCGGCTGCGGGCCGATCCAGGTCACGGCGTACGCCCGCGCCGGATCGTCTACCAGCGTGGTGAAGTCGAAGATGCCGTACCAGCTGATGATGGCCGCCACCTTCAGCGGTTGGGGTCCAGGGCATCTCCGATCGAGTCCCGCCGATTCAGGCAGCATGCCGGCGACGGTGGCGAGGTGCCCGCCCGCCGACTGTCCGGTGAGCACGATGCGATCGGGGTCAACGTTGTACTCCTTGGCGTTCTGCACCACCCAGCGCAGCGCGCACCGCACGTCTTCGACCGCCGCCGGCGCCAGCGCCACCCCGCTCGATCGATACTCGACGTTGACCGCGTTCCATCCCATCTGCAGCCAGGGAACGACGTTCAGCGCGAACGCTTCCTTGTTGGATTCGATCCGGTAGCCGCCCCCGTGAAAGAGGAGCGCCGTTGGCAGGGGGCCTGATGCACCGCGCGGCCGGTGGACATCGAGCTTCAGCTCCACGCCGCTGGCCGTGAGATAGGTGATGTTCGGCGTCACCTGGTTCCCGGTGGCGAGGTAGGCGGCAAACGCGGCAGCATCTTCGGCGGGACGCTGCGCCTGGGCCACGGAGAACGGGAGGACCAGCAACGCGCCGCTTACGAGAGCCGTGACGATGGACCTCGCCATGGAAGCTCCTCCTGATGTCGCGGGTTGGGGACGTGACTCGCGGCTGTGTTCGAGCGTGAGTCGCGATAAGTCCAGTGGACTATCGGTCAAAGAACCGACCTGAGTCAACCACGCCAACGTCTCGCCGCACGCCGCGGCTGAAGCCTCCGGATATGGGGTCGCCGCCGCTACGGCCAGTTCGGGTTGTGCTTGCTCATCTTCTGTTCGGCCAGCCAACCGCCGCTCACGAGCCCGACGTCAATGTTCCTGGCTCGGTGCGCACGGAGCCACCGCCTAAACCCGACCGCAGCGGCAATCACCGCACCCGCCGCCATCCCCAACTCGAGGTACATGCGAACACTCCTAGGCTGCCGCCTGAGAGCGGCACAACAGCTTTCGTCCGGGCGGCCACTCAGACATCGCGCAGTCGCGCCCGGCACGTACCGTTTGAGGGTCAGGCCGCAGGGATGCAGAGCAGAGGACGAAGCGGGATGTGCAACTTCGGCACCGCCGCGGCGCGAGCGACGTGACACGTCGTGCACCTTCTTGCGCCACCGGCTGACGGCCGCGATGGGACACAGGGAAGTAGAAGTTACAAGCGCCCGTGTGTTTGCGCGCCAACCCCATCTGCGTCGGCGCAGGCGGGAGGACGCCCTTAAACGATGGTAGTGTCACAGGAGATGCCGAAGGCAACCCCAGCGTTCTCACGACCGAGGTGTCCATGAGCGACAACGAACGTCACGACCACACTCCCACGGAAGAGCGTCGCATCCGGGAAGCCGCGCTCGACGAGACGATTGCCGGATCCTTTCCGGCAAGCGACCCGCCGTCGAGCCTGCCGAATCCCGATGAACACGACGCGGACGGAAGTGGCGTCGTCCCCGACGAGGCGAGTCCGCGCCCGGCTCCTGAGGTGCCCCGCACCGCCGTTTGACATGTCTCGTCCGTTCATCGTTGCCATCGTCTTCCTGCTCGCCTTCACGACGGCCGCCACGGGACAACTGCCGTCCGGGCGTATCGCGGGCCGTATCATCACGCCGGACGGGACGCCTGCGGCGGATGCCGAGGTGTTCGCCGCACGTCGCGGTGAACCGCGTTCTCCGGTGGCCAGGACGCGCAGCGCCTGGGACGGCCGGTACGAAATTGCCGGCCTGCCGGCGGGTGAGTTCCTCGTCGGGGCATACACGGAATCCCGCCTCCTCACGCTTTACCCCGGCGTGGCGGAAGGCGCGCCGGCGGCGGCGGTCAGGGTGTTCGACAGCGTCCCCGCCGAAGGCATCGATATCTGGCTCCTTCCCGAGCCGCGACGCTTCGCTATCGGCGGCCGCGTCACCGACGCGGAGGGTGTCGGCATGCGCAACGTATATATCGAGTACGGCCGGCCGGGCGGCGCCCAGGCCGCCATCTGGACCGTGTGGCACCCGGACGGGTTCTTCACGATCGAGGCGGCTCCCGGCGGCACCATGGTGCTGCTCGCGCGCGCGGAGACCGCCGGCGGCGTGCTCATGGGCATCGCATCCACGGAAGTCACGCTGGGCGCGGTGGAGGATGTGCGGGTTGTCCTGGGAAAGCCGGGCCGGATCGAGGGGCGCGTCCTGCCGGAGCGCGCGGCGCTGCCGCCCGGCGTGCAGCCGCGCATCGCACTTGTCCAGACCCTCCTCACATCGTCGGTGCTCTATCCAGACGAGACGGCACTCGCCGACGGCGCCGGCCGCTTCCGGATCGACAACGTGCTCGGGCAATTTCGCATCGAGGTGCGTGACCTGCCAGCGGGGTGGACCGTGACACGCATCCTGCGCGACGGACGTCCGCTCGCCGATGGCGCGCTCACGGTTGCGCCAGGAGACCAGATCGGCGGGATCGAGATTACGGTCGGAGCAGGGGATACGAGGTGATCTTCCGGCTCGAGCTGGAAGTGTTCGAAGAGGCGGCCTCAGGCCGCCAGGCCGACCTGAAGGTCGGCCTCTACGTAGATCACACACCCGTGCTTCCACCTTCAGGCGGACGATCGATCGCCGCCTCGACCCTACTTCTCCGGCTTCGGCTTGTCCTCGTCTTCCGGCCTTCCGATCACTTCTTCCAGCGCGGGCAACAGCCGGTCCTGAGTGCGCTGGGGCAGCGCGTGGAAGGACTCCAGGATCCCGAGGACCTCCTGGTGATGTCCGGGTGGCACCCTGTCCATGTGCTTCAGCAAGTCGATGACCGAGCGAAGCTCCTCCATCTCCTCTTTATTGGACACGCTATCCAGGAACCCTCGCAGGCGTTCATGGGTGTTGTCGTTCCGATCGCCGGGCACTTTCCCTCCGACCGGGGGGTCGTCCCCACGGCTGCTGCAAAAGGTCTACCGCGGCGATTACATATTTGGTGTCCCCCCAGTCGTGCATGGCTCGCACGACCCGACGCAGGCGCGCACAACGATTCACGCGAACCCGACAGCGATCCCTACCGGAGGTCGTGCGCCTCCGGATGGCTGGACGCGTGCGCACTGTGGGTCGGGACGCCATCCGCGAGCCACACGTTGAACGTGTGGTCATTCGGCACGACCGGCAGCACCGTGCTCATACCGGGCCGTCGAGCCGCCACGGCTGACCGGCTGCGTGCTGGAGAAGAGGCGCGGAAACCGGACGGCGAACATCGCGCCCTTGTCGGGCCCATCGCTGTGCGCCTCGATCGTACCGGCATGCTGCTCGACGAGGTGCCGGGCGATCGCGAGGCCGAGGCCGACGCCGCTGTGCGCTCGTGTCGTCGAACTGTCTGCCTGGCGGAACCGCTCGAACACGTGCGGGAGGAAGTCCGCGGCGATGCCGACGCCGTTATCGTGCACACGGATGTCGATGTACTCGCGATCCCCGGAGATCTCCAGCAGGACCTGGCCGCCCGGCGGTGTGAACTTGACCGCATTCGACAGCAGGTTCGACACGACCTGCAGAACGCGCGTACTGTCGCCGGTCATCAGGAAATCCTCCGCCGCGACGTCGGCGATGAGATTCACACCCTTCGCCTGGGCCACCGGCCGCAGAGACTCGAGGGCCGCCTCTGCGACGGTGGCGATCGGGAAGATCTGGTGATCGAGGCGGAGGTTTCCCGCCGTAATCCGCGAGACGTCGAGAAGATCCTCGACGAGCTGCGCCTGGAGGCGCGCGTTGCGGCCGATGATGTCGAGCGCCTTGGCGCGCCGCTCGTTCGTCACGGCGCCCTGCCGCAACATGCTCGTCCAACCGAGGATGGCGTTCAGCGGCGTCCGCAGCTCGTGCGACAGCGTCGCCAGGAATTCGTCCTTCGCGCGATCGGCCTTCTGGGCCAACGCGCGTGCCTCACGCTCGAGGACGATGAGGCGGCGAAGCTCGGAGTCGCTCCGGTGGAGCGCGTCGGCAGATGCCTGCAGCTCCGACGCGTGGCGGGCCTGCGCCGAACCGGCGCTCGCCTGTGCGCGCGTCACGAGGAACACCATCAGGGAAATCAGCAGGCCAGCCGCGAGGGACGCCGCCGCCGCCGGCGGCACGATGCCCGGCGCAGGGCGAACCGAGCTGACCTCGACGAGCCATTCGACGCCGGCGACCGAGACGCGTTGAGTGGACCTGAGCCGGGGCGTCTCCCCGCGAAACCAGCTCGCCGACTCGGCGTCAGATCCCTCCGCACCTGGATCGTCGTTCACTGAGAAAGTCACCCGCGGGTGCTCGGTGATGAGCTCCCGCTGCAAGGCGTCAGCCTTGAAGGGGCCATAGACATAGCCAACCAGCGCCTGACGGCGCTGGGAGCACCGTTTCGATCGGAGCGTTCCGGCGGTACACCGGCAGGAACACCGCGAACCCGACGTGTCCCTGGTTGTGCGGCAGCAGGAGCGTTGTCTCCGGGGTGGCCGCCGGCTCGCCGGTATCCCGCGCCCGGTCCATCGCCGTTCGCATCAACCGATCGGTGGCGAGGTCGAAGCCGATCGATGCCCCGTTCGCACCCTGACTCGGCTCGAGAAAGACAAGCGGGTAGTATTCCGGACGCGGACCGCGCGGCCAGATGCGCAGGCCGGTCAGACCGTCCAGCCGAAGGAGTTGCAGGAAGGTTGCGGCATTGCGGGCGTGAACGCGCTGCACGAACCCGATGCCGGATGCGCCAGGATAGCGCTCCTGCAGGTCGAGTCCCGTCAGGAACGCGCGGAATTCGGCGCGGTTGATCTCCTGGTCGGCGCGCAGCAGCGCGGCACCCGCCTGGAGCAGCTCCATGTAGGTGTTGAGACGTTCCTGTATGCGCTGGCGGATCTCGACCGCGTCGGCTACGAAATCAGTGCGGGCACGTTCCCTGGCATCGGCGGCGACGAGGAACGCGACGGCGATCGACAGGACGCATCCGAACGACAGTAGCGCGTATGGTACCCAGCCCCGCCAGATCCACCGACGTGGAAAGCGCGTCGGCTTTTCCGTCACTCAACACCTCCGGCACCGTGCGCATCGTCCTCGATCACAGCTCAGCCGTTCGAGCTCGTTTTCGGCGCAGGGAACTCTTAACCTCTTCTATCGGTGCTAAGGGGGTGACGCGACAGTTTAGCTGAAACAGACTCGTCCGTATCATGACGGATGAGGTGGGCTCGGGAAGTACGGCGTGCACCGGCGTCCGGCTGCGCTAGTATGTGCCCGCCCCATGCAGCCCGGATTTATTGCTTCGCTGATCGTGATCGTCGGGATCGGTCTGCCTTTCGGCGTCGCGGCGCAGGCGCCGGCCGCAGGCGTGGCCTGGAGCGCCAGCCTGGCCGAGGTGCGATCCACAGCTGGGTTGGTGCCGGGCCGGCGGCCTCTGCGCCTCAACGTGCTCAAGTTCGCGGAGAGCCGCCGCACCAAGAACTTTTCGATCAAGGGTGCTCCCGCCGAGCCGAGTGTGCAGGCCCGCACGGCGTTCCAGCTCGTATATGCCGACGGGACCGTGATGATCGACTCCGGCATGGACCAGCAGGTGCACCGCTTCTTCGGCCGGGGCGTCGAGGAGCCGTACTTCCCCGAAGCGGCACAGCAGGTTGAGCGCGCCCTCTCGAGCGCCAGGCTCATTGTCACGACGCACGAGCACGGGGATCACGTCGCCGGCGCCATTCGCGGCCCGGCGGCCGGCGATCGCGCCCCGAAAACGGTCCTCACGAGAACCCAGGTCCAGACGCTCCTGAACGCGCCCCAGATGCCGGAGATCAAGCTCACCGAGCAGATGGCCCGGCGCTACGTGGTGATTGACTACGACAGGTACTTTCCGCTGGCTCCCGGCGTTGCCCTCATCAAGGCGGCGGGCCACACGCCCGGCTCGCAGATGGTCTACATCGCGTTGGAGTCGGGGAGGGATACCTCCTGATTGGCGATGCGGCGTGGCACATGGACGGCGTTCGGCTGATGCAGGGCAAGGATGCGCCCTGGATCACCGAGGACCTGGCCGCGATGAGAGATCAGCTTGCGTGGCTCAACGGACTGTCCCGGAGCGAGCGGGCCTTGTTCATCGTGGCGAGCCATGACGATGAGCAGCGTGCGGAGCTTGTCCGCACCGGGATTCTCGGCAGTCGCTTCGAATGACGAAGGATTCGATACCCGGTTTGAGCGTCTCGAGAACGCACATCGAACCCGGTATGGTTCTGACCTATGGAACCAGGAACGTTTCGCCACCGACTCGCGGAGTTCGCCGCGGAGATCAACGCGATCGCGCCGCTGTCGGCGCTCGGCTTCTCACGCAGCGTCAGCCCGCATCGCACCTCGTTCACGTACTGGTACCCGCTCGGGATCGGCGCACAGATGCGGAAGGCTCGGGCGCCGAGACGGCCGAGTCGTTGCTGCGCTTTTTCGGGGCGGAACGCGTGCTGACGCTTCCCCTGCCAGAGTGCGCGCTGCCGACGTCGGCGTGGCTGGGATTCGGTAGTTCCGCGCCCCTCTCCGACGCACAGGCTGCGGCGGTGGACGCGGCCACACGCCGCGCCGCGGCGGTGCTCGACGGCGACGAGCCGCTCGACTCGAAGCTCGATCGGCTGCGGCGCCTCGATGCCGCGGCGGAAATGGTCACCGCGCTCACCGATGCGCTCGACGTCCGCGACGTGTTCGACCGCGTCGCCACGATCGCGAAGAGTGTCCTCGAGCATGACGCACTGAGCCTCGCCTTTTCAGCGACGATTTGAGCCGGGCGACGCATCTCGCCAGCAGCGGCGTCGACGATCAGCGCGAATGGCCCAATCCCTACCCGCTCGACCTCACCGCGGTCTTCGACTACTTCATCGTCGATGACACGACGGCTCTTCCGAGCGAGCCGGAGCAGCCGGGCCTGGCAATGGGATTCCGATCCTCGCTTCGCCTCGCCGTCCGGCTCGGCGGGCGGGTGATCGGCGGTCTCGACTTCATGTCGCGCGCGCCGGTGAAGTAACTCGTCGACCGATGTCGCGGTCGGCCGGCGCATCGCGCGACCATGTCGCTCTCGCCCTGTCGCACCATCGCCTGGCGGAGGAGGCGCGCCTGAACGAGGAGCTGCGCGAGCGGGGCGTCGAAGCGACCCGCCGCGCCGACGAAGCCACGGCTCGCGCCAAGCAGCTCGAATCGCGCGTGCGGCAGCTCACCGACGAGCTCGACGCGCGCACAGGCTACAGCGACCACCTGTCGCTGAGCGCGGCGGTCGCCCTGTCACAATCGCAAGCCGTCGGCGCGCAGCCTCCTGCCGGTGCCGTTCCCGTCGTCCCGCCGGTGCGCAAGCGCGAAGATCTCAAGTCGGTCGAGCGCGCGATGATCGAAGAAGCGCTGCAGAACGCGCGGTTCAACAAGTCCAAGGCCGCGAAGGAGCTCGGGCTGAGCCGTCATCAGCTGTACGTGCGCATGCGCCGGCACGGTTTGGAATAGGCACTCATCGAGGGCTCGCCCGGCTTCAGCCGGTTCCAAGGACGAGCTGCCTTCCTCATCCGCATGATCCGCCAGCACAATTGTTTTTCACGGACGACCACATTGAATTCGCCGACGTGAGGGCGCAAGATCGATCAGTGCCGAAGGCTGCACCGCGACGATGACGGCAGGCGCCATCACACCTGTCCGTTCCTGATGGTTGACGCCCCCCCAGGCACGGCCGCTCTCACCGAAGGCCCCGGTGATGCGGAGGCACTCCGCGCATGCATGCGGGACCTGCTCGGCCTTCTGCCACTGCCCGCGTTGTGGCGCGAGCGCGATCAACGCGGCGTACTTCAGGGTTTGTTCGAAGCGCTCGAAACCGTCCTGCCGATCAGCTTCGGGTGCGCCCGCATCCACGAGACGGTGTACGGCAACGATGCCGTGAGGTTCTGCCGCGCCGGCGGGCGGCACGTCGACATCGACGATCCCGAGTGGGGCGCGATCATCGACGCGTGTGACGACCCTGCATGCGCCAACGCCGACAGCCCCGCCGGACCGCTGACGCTGGTGCACGTCCCGCTCGGGTTCCGCGGCGCACAGGGACATCTCGTGGTCGGGTCTCTCGTGCCGGGCTTTCCCTCTCAGAGGGACACCGTGCTGCTGCGCGCCGCCGCAACTCTGGGCGAGGCGGGTCTCGAAAATGCAGCCCTGCTCAAGGAACGTGACGAAGCGAGCCGCGCGAAAGACGAGTTCCTCGCCATGCTCGGGCACGAGTTGCGCAACCCGCTGGCGCCGATCGTGACCGCCGTACGGCTCCTGCACCAGAAGAATCTGTACCAGGATAGCCGCGAGATTGCCGTCATCGAGCGGCAGGTGAAAAGCCTGCAGCGCCTGGTGGACGACCTGATGGATGTTGCCCGCGTCACGCGCGGGAAGATCACTCTCAAACGCGAGCGCGTAGAGGTTGCACGCTGCTGGCCAAGGCGGTCGAGACGACGGCCCCTGCGCTCGAGCACGCAAAACACCGCCTGGTGATGGATGTCGAGGCCGGGCTCGTCGTGGACGCCGACGTGACGCGCCTGGCCAGGTCTTCAGCAACCTGTTGTCCAACGCTGCCAGGTACACCGCAAGCGGCGGCACGATACGGCTCGTCGCGAAAGCCGACGAGGGCACGGCGGTCGTGAGCGTCCACGACAACGGCATCGGCATCCCGGCGAAGCTCCTGGGGCACGTGTTCGAGATTTTCGTGCAGGGCGCGCGCACGCGGGCCCGGGCTGAAGGCGGTCTCGGGATTGGCCTCGCGCTCGTGAAGAACCTCGTCCTCCTGCACGGGGGGACCGTGGAAGCGCACAGCGCCGGGGCGGGCGAAGGCAGCACGTTCACGGTGCGCCTGCCGCTCGCGGCGTCCACGGCTGCGGCGCCTTCGCCGGCGGCAGAGCCGGACCGGCAGCTCGATGTCAGTCTTGCCGGCGTGCGGATGCTCGTCGTTGACGACAATACCGATGCCGCCGAATTGCTGGCCGAGGTGCTGAAGGGGCTGGGAGCCGAGGTGCTGGTCGTGAACGACGGGCCGACGGCGGTGGCAACCGTCCAGACGCAGATGCCGGACGTGGTGATCCTCGACCTCGGGTTGCCGCTGATGGATGGATACGAGGCAGCGTGGGAGATTCGGCGCGCGTGCCGGGATCGGCTCCCGCATCTCATCGCCGTGTCCGGTTATGGCCAGACGCAGGACAAGGACGCGTCACAGGCGCTCGGCTTCGCGCATCACTTCGTGAAGCCTGTGGACTGCAACGAGTTGATTGCCGTCATCGGCGCGCTCCTCAACAGCGCGTAGGCCACACGATCGAGTCATGAATCACGAATGCCGCGGGCCGGTCCCCCCGAACCGGCCCGCGCACCCATGAACGACGTGTGGTTGACGATTGAAGCTGGTGATTTGCGATTGCGACTCGTGACCGGTCAATCACCGGTCACGAATCGCGAATCACGCGATGACTACCGGAGCAGCGCGAGCACCGAGGAGCTCGTCTGGTTCGCCTGCGCGAGGGCGGCGATGCCGGACTGGCTCAGGATGTTGTAGCGCGTCATGTTCGCCGATTCCTCCGCGATGTTCGCGTCGCGGATCCGGCTCTCGGCCGCCTGCGTGTTCACAATCTGCGACTGCGCCAGGCTGATGGCGAAGGTCAGGCGGTTCTGCAGGGTGCCGATGGTGTTCTGCACCGTGCCGAGGTTGCTGATGGCGTTTTCGATCTGCGCCAGCGTGGCCTGCGCCTCGCCGACGTTCGCGAAGGTGAGCTGCGTCATGCCGAGGTCGGCAACCGTCACACCGGTCAGGCTGCCGGACACGGCGCCGTTGCCTACGCTCGCTTCGCTCGAGACGAACACCGAGAAATCGGCGGCGCCCGGTCATCTCGGCCACCGCCGCCTCGCGGTCGATTTCCTCGATGAGCGTCTCGTACTCGGCCGACAGCTTGGTGATGTCCACGCCGCTGGAGTTCGAGGCCGCCTGCGTCGCCAGGGTCGCCATGCGGTCGAGCACGGTCGCGATGTTGGCGAGCGCGCTGTCCTTGATCTGAAGCTTCGACAGGCCGTCGTTCGCGTTGCGAACGCCCTGGTTCATGATCGCCACGTCGTTCCGATACGAGTTCGCCACCGCGAGGCCGGCCGCGTCGTCGCCCGACTGGTTGATGCGGAAGCCGCTCGAGAGCCGGCTCAGGGCCTTGTTCAGGCCGATGTTGGTGCGCCTGGAGGTTGGTCTGGGCGTTTGCGGAGGCGATATTGCTGACGACTGAGAACGATGCCATGGTTATCTTCCTTGATTGACTACCGGCCGGCGTCCTTGCCGAATCCGTTGGCGGTTTTCAGGGCCGCCTTCCCTTGCGTGGGCTAGTAATCGGGCACCTGCGCAAGTCCTTTAATCGCACACGCCCGGCCGGAAACCGGACAGCTGCCGACAAACCGTCACCCTTGAAAACCGCCTGATTTCGCGTTTTGTCCTCAGCCGCTGACGGCAGACCGGCCACCTGGCGACCCTTGCCTGAAGGGCCGCAGGCATGTTGCCGATTGCGGAGAGATGCGGTGTGTCACGTGCGGCCAGCCAAATCCAGAGGCAAGCGATCCCTGTCCGAACTGTGGGGCGGGCGCGGTCCGCGGGCCGCGGTCCGCTGCGGACCTGGAGGCGGCGTTTGCCGCGGGCGCTGACGATCCGCCGACACAATCCTCCGGTCCGCTGAGGGTCGGCCAGGACTTCGGTACCCGCTATACCGTCCTGAAGCTGCTCGGGGTGGGCGGCATGGGCGTCGTTTACCAGGTGCTGGACCGGGACCTCGGGGTGCCAGTCGCCCTCAAGGTCCTGCGCCTGCCGTCAGGAAACCCCCGGGCGCTCGCGGACATGCAGCGGCGGTTCAAGACGGAGCTGCTCCTCGCGCGGAAGGTGACACATAAGAACGTCATCCGCATCCACGACATCGGCGACATCGACGGCATCAAGTTCATCACGATGCCCTTCGTCAACGGTCAGGATCTGGCCACGATCCTCAAGAAAGGGCCGCTGTCGGTCACCGCGGCGGTGCGGTATGCCCGCCAGCTGGCCGCCGGCCTGGCCGCCGCGCACGCGGCGGGCGTCGTCCATCGGGACCTCAAGCCGGCCAACATCATGATTGGCGAGGATGACCAGGCGCTCCTGATGGACTTCGGGATTGCCAGGTCGAGTACGCCGGGCAGTCCCCAGCGCACGGTGGCGGGCGCCGTGGTCGGCACCGCGGCCTACATGGCGCCAGAGCAGGCGCGCGGCGAGACCGTGGATCACCGCGCGGATATATACGCCTTCGGCCTGATTCTTTACGAGATGCTGTGCGGCCCCCGGTTCATGCCGAAGGGCGCCGTGGCGGACCTCTTCGCGCGGATGACGACGCCCCCCGCGGCGGCGCGTGCGGCCAACGGCCAGGTACCGGAAGCGCTCGATGCCATCGTGACGCGTTGCGTGCAACCGGGTGCAACGGAGCGGTACCAGACGGCTGCGGAGCTGGCCGCGGCACTGGCCACGCTGTCGCGCCGGGGGCACGGCCCCGTGCCCGGCGCCCCCTCGAGTCCGAACCGCCGGGTGGTGAAGGCCGCCGCGGTCGCCGCGTTGCTGGTGCTGGTCAGCCTCGGCTCCTGGGCGATCGCGCGCATGGACGTGAAGGCCATGGCCCCCGTCGGAGGATCGCACCTCGGGAACGTCCGATCCGATTCCGCCGCGGGGTCTGACCCCGCCGCAGACCCCGGAGCGTCGGGTCAGACCCAGTTCAGCCCGACTCGACGCCTCGAGCCGTCCCGTCCCGGGGTCTGACCCCACCGCCGTCAGCGGCAACAACGTGGCTGCCGGGCTGGCTCAAAGACGGCGGGCTCTGGAGAAAGCGCCTGCGTCGGCGACGCTGCGGAAGGATGTCGCGGTGTATTCGGTCTACGCCGGTGACCTGGCGGGCGCGAGGCGCGAAGCCGAGCAGGCTGTCAAGCGGATCCGCGGCTCGTGACGGCCTACGTGCCGCTGGCTATGGCCGCCGCGCTCACCGCGCCGGATTCCGCCCGCGTTCCCTACGAGCGTATGGCCGCCATCAAGCCGGAAGGCGCGTCGCTCGCTGCGTCCGGGCTCGCCGACCTTGCCCTGTACCAGGGACGATACGCCGATGCGGCGAAGATCCTGGAGCTGGCGATCACCAACGATGCGCACTTTGGCAATCGGCCCGGCCTCGCGAACAAGTACCTGGCGCTGGCCGAGGCGCGGGTCGGGCAGGGGCGGGCCGTTGACGCCGTCACCGCAGTCGAGCGGGCGCTCGACGCGAGCCGCCATGACAACGTGCTCCTGCCGGCTGCACGTCTCTACATCACGCTGCACCGCGAAGACGACGCCCTCGCGCTTGCGCGCGAGCTGCATGCCCGCGCCACGGAGCAGGCGCGCGCGTACGCCGGGATTGTCACCGCCGAGATCGCCATGCGGCGCGGCGACGTGGCGAGCGCGGTCAGCGCCCTGCAGGACATCGTCGAGCGCACGGATTTCTGGCTCGCGCATTTCATCCTGGGCACCGCGTACGTGCAGTCGCAGCGCTATGACGAGGCCGTTGGCCAGTTCGAGATGTGCAGCACGAGGCGCGGGGAGGCGACGATGCTGTTCATGGACGACATGCCGACCATCCGCTACCTGTCGGCGCTGCAGGACTGGACGTCACGCGCCCGCGCGGGCGTGATGGCCCTCCGGTAACGCTGCCGGAAGTCACTTGAGGAACTCGCGCGCGCACGGTGCGAGTGTCTCTCCACGATAACCTCCGCCCCATTCTTCGCCGGTCAAGAGTTCTGCCAGGGCGCCGATTCAAAAGGGGACATGGTCCTTGAGGAAGTCCCTCGCATGGCGCACCAGATCATCAATCTGGTCGGCTCTGTCGTGGGTCGCGCCGAGATGCTGCTCGAGGGGATGGAGGAGTCCGACCCCATGCGCGAGGACCTGGTGAAGATGATCCGTGCCGGACACGAAGCGGCCGGGCTGACCAGGGTTCTTGCCGACATGGTCGGCCCCGGCTCCCAGTCGGAACTCGTTCGTTAGTCGGCAGGGGCTGCTCAGCACATGCGTCCGGTCGGCCTCTCAATCGGCGCCAAGTTGATCCTGCTCTCGACGTTCGTCAGCCTCACGGCTCTCGGACTGGCCGCAGCGACGTTGATCGGGCTCCAGGTACGTGGGATCGAACGGGGACGTCGAGGGCACCCTGGCTTATGCGCTCCTCGTCTGCGTCGTGTATGGCGGCGCCGCCCTCGTGGCGTTCGGGTTGTCGATTGCCGGGCAGCGCCGGATCTCGACGCCGGCCGAGCGGTCCATCCACGAGCACGAGGTGACCGAACGCGAGTTGACGCGCGCGCGCGACGAGGCGGAAGCCGCGAACCGGGCGAAGACGACGTTCATCGCGAACATGAGCCACGAGCTGCGGACGCCGTTGAACGCCATCATCGGCTACAGCGGGTTGCTGCAGGAGGATGCGGCGGCGCTCGGGCTCTCCCAGGCCGTCGGGGACCTCGAGAAGATCGAGAACGCCGGCAAGCACCTGCTGGCACTGATCAACGACGTGCTCGACCTGTCGAAGATCGAGGCGGGCAAGATGACGCTCGGTCTCGAGACCTTCGACGTGCGCGGGCTGCTCGGAGAAGTGCTGACGACGGTGCAGCCGCTGATCGACGTCCGCGGCAACACGCTGGAGGTGCAGGGCAGCGAGAGGATCGGCACGATCACGTCCGACCCGACGCGCCTGAGGCAGGTGCTGCTCAACCTGCTCAGCAACGCCGCGAAGTTCACCGAGGCGGGCAGCGTGCGGCTTCTCCTCCGGCGCGAGTGGACCGATGACCTCGAGTGGATCGTCTTCGATCTGACGGACACCGGCATCGGAATGAGCGAGGAACAGCTCCAGGGGCTGTTCGTGGAGTTCGTGCAGGCGGACAGTTCGACGACGCGCCGCTTCGGCGGCACCGGGCTGGGGCTGGCGATCAGCCGGCACCTGTGCCGCATGATGGGCGGCGACATCTCCGTGCGGAGCACGCTGGGCGCCGGCTCTCAGTTCGTCGTGCGCCTGCCGGTTACGAGTCGAAAGGTAGAGGAGCAAGTCGCGTCATGAAGGTGCTTCTGGTCGAAGACAACGAGTTGAACAGCGACATGCTCGCGCGCCGCCTGCAGCGGCACGGGTGCGACGTCGTGCTGGCCGTGGACGGCGCGACGGCGCTGACCGAAGCGGAGCGCGGCCAGCCCGACATCATCCTGATGGACATCAGCCTGCCGATCTGGGACGGCCTCGAGGTCACGCGGCGGCTCAAGGCCAACCCGGTCACGCAGCACATCCCGGTGATTGCGTTGACGGCTCACGTGTTCGTGGAGGACCGGGACCGGGCGCTGGCCGTCGGGTGTGTCGGCTTCCAGACCAAGCCGGTGGATTTCCCCCAGCTGCTCGGCGCGCTCGAACCGTACCGAAGGAACTGACATGGGCTCCGCACCTGCACTGCGACTGCTGCTGACCGACGACGAAGAGCTGAACCGCGACATGCTGAGCCGCCGGCTCGCTCGTTACGGATACGACGTCCTGGCCGTCTCGAGCGGGCGGGAGACACTCGCTGCCATCGAGCGCGAGGACTTCGCCGTGCTGCTCCTCGACGTCATGATGCCGGAGATGAGCGGCCTCGAGGTGCTGCGCCGGCGTGCGCCAGACCCGCACGCCCGAGCAGTTGCCGATCATCATGGTCACCGCGCGGGCACAGAGCGAGGACATCGTCGAGGCGCTCGACATGGGCGCGAACGACTACGTGACGAAGCCGGTTGACATGGCGGTGATGCTCGCTCGCATCCGCGGGCAGATTGCCCGCCGGCACGCGGATCAGTGGCTGCGCGCGAGCCACGAACGCCTCGCCCTCGCGGTCAAGCAGGCCAAGGTGGCCGACGGGCTCACCGGCCTCCCCAACCGCGGAATGTTCGCCGACCGCGTGGAGCGGCTGATCGACCACGGGCGCCGCGTGCCCGGGTTCGGGTTCGCGGTGCTGTTCCTCGACCTCGATCGATTCAAGAACATCAACGACAGCCTCGGCTATGCCGCCGGCGATCAGCTGATCCTCGAAGCGGCGAAACGGCTGGAGCGGATCGTCCGCGAAGACGGGAGCGACCGGCAGCTGTTGGGACCCGAGCTGGAGCACTCGCGTCTGACCGACTACGCTCTCGCCCGGCTGGGCGGGGACGAGTTCGCCGTGCTGGTGACGGGCGTCCGTCATCCCGGCGACGCGACGCGCGTGGCCGATCGCATCCTGCAGGGCTTCTCGGAGCCGTTCGAGGCCGGCGGCGAAACGGTCTTCGCGACCGTCAGCATCGGCGCGGCGTTGTCTGCCTCCGGGTACCAGCGCGCCGAGCACATGCTGCGCGACGCGGACATCGCGCTCGATCGCGCCAAGAGCGCGGGCCGTGCCTGCGTCGAGCTGTTCGACGTCGGCATGCGCGACCAGGTCATCGCCCGGCTGCAGCTGGAGACCGATCTCAGGTGGGCGCTCGGACGCGGCGAGCTCGTGCTCGACTACCAGCCGATCATCGCGCTCGCCGATCAGAGTGTCACCGGCCTCGAGGCGCTCGTCCGATGGCACCATCCGGATCGCGGGCTGCTGATGCCGGCGGAGTTCCTGGCGCTGGCTGAGGAGACCGGCCTGATCGTGCCCATCGGCTACTGGGTCATGCGCGAAGTCTGCCGCCAGCTGCAGCAGTGGTCGAGTGCGGACGGTCAGCTGGCGCAGCTCACGATTGCCGTCAACCTTTCGAGCCGTCATCTCCAGGTGCCCGACATCGCCGAGCGGCTCGCCGGCATCGCGCGCGAGTTCGGTGTGAATCCCGGCCGGATCGAGCTGGAATTGCCGGAGAGCTGCGTCACCGGCGACGTCGAGGCCACGCGCGCGGCATTCGCGACGCTCAAGGCCGCCGGCTTCAGGCTGACGATCGACGACTTCGGCAGCGGCTACTCGTCGTTGAGCTCGCTCCAGCGGTTCCCGGTGGACCGGCTCAAGATCGATCGCGCGTTCCTGAACGAGGCCAACCCGGCGGACAGCGAGAGCGTCATCCGCGGGATGATCGACATGGTGAGCCGTCTCGACATGGAGATCGTCGCCGAGGGGATCGAGCGCCCCGGCCAGCTCGCACAGCTCACGGCCACGCGCTGCGGCTTCGGGCAGGGTTTCCTGATCGGCAAGCCGGTGGGGCCCAGCTCCGTGGAAGAGATGCTCGACGCCAGCGCGTGAACCACGAACCACAGAGGCACAGGGACACAGAGAATCGAAAGACTCTGTGCCTCTGAGTCTCTGTGGCCCGTCACACGATACAGGCTCCCCCCCGCCTCACGGTACATAGGCGATACAGTCGATCTCCACACGCAACCCTTCGGACGGCAGCGCGGCTGCCTGGATGGTCGTGCGCGCGGGGCGGTGCTCGCCGAAGAAACGCGCGTACACCGTGTTCATCTTCTGAAACTCCTTGATGTCGATCAGGAAGACGCCGCAGCGCAGCACGTGCTGCAGGCTCGACCCGGCAGCCTCGAGGATGGCCTGGACGTTCTTCAGGCACTGCTCGGTCTGGGACTCGATGTCGGGGCCCACGAGCCGATCCGTGCGCGGGTCCTTGGCGCCCTGGCCCGACACGAAAACGAGACGGTTGAAGACGGTTGCGACCGAGTACGGGCCGGCGGGCTTGGGCAGGTCAACGGCGTCGACATAGCGATGATCTGACATGGTGCGGACATTTTATGGCTGAACTGCAAACGGTCGCCGTCTCGAGCATGAAGGCAAGTCCGATTACCGGACCGATCCGGCAGGCGGCGCCGGCGACCGTCTCGCCTGCGGGGTGATCACGGGCGGTCGGCGCGGCCGCTGAGCGCCGGCTCCTCGGCTGAGCCGCGGCGCGTACGTGCGACGTGCGCGCCCACCGTCACCGCGAGCACCGCGGCGCCCGCGACGTCGGCCCAGGCAGCGGGCGCAAGCAGCAGCAGGCCGGCCGCAATCGACAGCACCCGCTCCGGTGTCGTGGCCTCGCGGCGCAGCCATCCGCTGGCGCCAGCCGCAATGGCCGCGACCGCCAGCATGGCGGTCAGCGCGACCCAGGCGATGTCCACGGCCGGGCCTCGCAGCAGCAGCGCAACGCCGCGCGGATCCAGCGTGAAGACCAGCGGCACGAGGAACGCCGGCGTCGTGTACTTCCACGACAGCATCGTCGTACGAAACGGGTTGCCGCCGGTCAGGGCCGCGGCCGCAAACGGCGACAGCGCCGTGGGCGGACTGACCTCCGAGAGCACGGCGTAATAGAAGATGAACATGTGCGCGGCGTAGTCCGGTACTCCGGTCTGCGTCAACGCCGGTACCAGCATCACCGCCGCGATGATGTACGACGCGGTCACCGGCACGGCCAGGCCGAGCACCCACACGGCGAGCGCCGAGTAGAGGACCGTCAGCACGAGCTGCCCTCCCGCCAGCGTGACGATCACGCCGGCGATCTTCAGCCCGAGCCCCGTGAGCGTGACGACGCCGACAATGATGCCGGCGGTGGCCGTGGTCGCCACGACGGGAATGACGCCAAAGCCACCGGCGGCAAGAGCAATCGCGAGCCGGCGCGGCCAGAGCGCCTGCTCGCGCCGCACGAAGCTGAGCGCCACCGCGAGGATCGTTGCCCAGAACACCGCGCGAAACGCGGTCATGCCGCGGGCCAGCAGGATCGCAATGGCGACGACCGACACGAAATGGTGCCATCCCAGCCGGGTCACCTGCGCCAGCGGAGGAATTGGCCCGTCGGGCGCCTTCAGCCGCAGGCGCCGTGCATCGGCCTCGACCATCAGAAAGATCGAGAAGTAGTACAGCGCCGCGGGAATGATCGCCATCCGCACGACCTCCCAGTAGGAGATATTCAGGAACTCGGCGATGAGGAACGCAGCCGCGCCCATGGCTGGCGGCGCGAGAATCGCGCCGATCCCGGCCGCCGCCAAAATCGCTCCCCCGGTATCGGGGGGATAGCCGGCGCGCCGCATCATCGGCCACGCCACGGCGCCCAGCATCACCGTATTGGCCACGCCGCTGCCGGAGACCGCGCCGAGCAGGTAGCCGGAGAGCGTGACCGTCCGCCCCGGTGCCGCGCCCTGCCCGGACCGTCCGATCGCCGCCATCGCCCACTCGACAAAGAACCGGCCGCCGCCGCTGTGCTCGAGGACGGCGCCATAGATCGTGAACAACACGATGTAGGTGGCCGCCACGTCGATCGGCACTCCCAGAATGCCTTCGAGCGTGAGATAGAGCGTCCCGATGATGCGCTCGGTGGCGTAACCCCGGTGCGCAATGAGCGACAGGCCGATGCGATCGAGCACGGCGCCGTAGTACGCGTAGAGGAGAAACCCGATGGCCGTGGCCGGAAGGATCCACCCGACGGTTCGGCGCGTCGCTTCGAGCACGACGACGATGAGCGCGGCGCCGAGCGCGAGATCGAGCGCGGTTGGCGTGGCCGCGCGGTAGACGAAGCGATCGAGGTCGAGGATCGGCCACGACAGCGCCGCGATCGAAAGCGCGGCCAGCGCCCAGTCGATCGCCGTCGTGGACCCGCGGAGACGTTCGCGCGCGGGATGGGTCAGGAACGTCAGGACCAGGGCGATCATGAGGAAGCTCGCCCGATAGATCAGGGGCTCGACGATCGCGATCACCCAGTACAAGGCATACGCGGCCAGTCCGAAGGCGAGGCCCGCCGCGACACGCCGCGATACCCGCGAACCTAGTCTTTCCAGGCGCCCCGCTCCCGGTAGTAACGGATCGCGCCGGGGTGGAAGGGAATCGGCGATCCCTGGACCGCCGAACCGAGCGTCAACTCCTTGGCCTGCGGGTGAATCGTGGCGAGCACCGGTTGCTGCTCGAAGAGGACGCGCGTGATGTCGTGGGCGAGCGCCTCGGGCATCGTCTCGGAGACGACCAGCACGTTGGTGACGGCCATGGCCGGCACGTCCTGTTTCAGGTTGTAGGCCCCTTTTGGGATGAGGAAGGGGTAGTACAACGACTCGCCGTAGCGCTGCTGCAACGCCGGCAGGACATCATCGAGGGGCACGAAGTGCGGCGTGATTCCGATGGTGTTCACGAGGTCGAGGATCGCCGCCGTCGGGATGCCTCCGCCCCAGAAGAAGGCATCGACCTTGCCATCCTTCAACGCGTCAACTGACTGGGCGACCCCCAGGCCCTGCGACCGTATGCCGCGCTGCGGATCGATCCCGGCGGCCGCGAGGATCCGCTCCGCGAACATCGCCGTGCCGCCGCCGGGCGCGCCGACGGATACGACCTTGCCGCGCAGGTCCGCCACTTTGGCAATTCCGGAGCCGGCGACGGTAACGAGGTGCATGGCGTTCGTGTAAAGCACCGCCAGCGTCCGGACGGGCACCGGCCCGAACTCCGCGAACAGGTCGCGCCCGGCCACTCCGTCGGCCGCGGTGTCGGCGGTGCTGAACGCGATGTCCGATGTCCCCTGTTTCAGGAACTTGAGATTGTCCACCGACGCCGCTGTGACCTCCGCGGTGGCTTCGACGTTCGGGAGGTGCTCGGTCAGCACCTTCGCGATGCCGCCGCCGTACGGGTAGTAGACGCCCCCGGTTCCGCCCGTGGCGATCGACAGGCGCTTGGTGCCGCCCTCGTTTCCCGGCCCGCCGCACCCGGTCAACATGAGGACCGGCGCAAGTAACCCGAGTGCCGCGGCCCGCGGCCAGCCGCCGAGTACTCGCTTCATATGACGTGCTCCGCTCGCAGCTCACGCACATCGTCGGGCGTGAAGCCGAGCTCGCTGGTGAGAATCGATACCGTGTGCTCCCCGAGGACTGGCGGAGGAGCGGTGACGCGAGGCGGCGTGTCCGACAGCCTCACGGGATTGCCGACGACGCGGATCTCCCCGGCCTTCGGGTGACGCATCGTCGCAATCATGTCCCTGGCGTCGAGCTGCGGGTCCGACAGCGTTGCCGCGATGTCGCGCACGTCACCACACGGCACACCCGTCTCCCGGCAGCGCGCAATCCAGTCGGCGCGGTCGCGCGTGCGGATCACACGCTCGAGGATCGGCTGCAGGGCGTCGCGGTGTGTGACCCGCCGCGGATTGGTCGCAAACCGTTCATCGGTGGCGAGCTCGCACCGGCCGGCGATCTCGCAGAAACGGCGCCACTGATCGTCGTTGCCGACGGCCAGCATGATCACGCCGTCGCGGGCCTGGAACGTGTCGTAGGGCACGATGCTCAGATGGGCGTTGCCCATTCGTGGCGGCATCGCGCCCGTGGCGAAGTACGCCGAGGCCTGATAGGTCAGCAGCGCCGCCATCGAGTCGAGCATGGAGATATCGACGTGCTGTCCGCGGCCGGTCTGGCCGCGCGCGAGCAGCGCCAGCAGCGTGCCCTGCGCGGCGAACATGCCAGTGGCGAGGTCGGCGATGGGCAGGCCGAAGCGGGAGCCGGCGCCGTCGGGAGGTCCGGTAATGCTCATCACGCCGCTCTCCGCCTGCACGACCGCGTCGTATCCGGATTCGGCGCTCCTCGGCCCGGTGTGACCGTATCCCGAGATGGAGCAGTAGATCAGCCTGGGGAAGCGCGACGACAACGACGCGTAGTCGAGTCCCTGGCGCTCGAGCGTTCCCGGCCTGAAGTTCTCGATGAAGACGTCGGCTCTCGCGATCAGGGTATCGAGGACACGGCGGCCAGCCGGCTTCTTGAAGTCGAGCGTGACGCTCTCCTTGTTCCGGTTGACGCCAAGGAAGTACGTGCTCTCGTCGTGCACGAAAGGCGGTCCCCATGCGCGGGTGTCGTCCCCGCCGCGAGGATGCTCCACCTTGATGACGCGCGCCCCCATGTCAGCGAGCATCATCGTGCAGTACGGGCCCGAGAGCACCCGCGTCAGATCGAGCACCGTGATTCCAGAGAGCACGTTGACGGTCACGCCCGGGATTCTATCGTGTAAGCTGACGCTCGTGACGAAACAGGTCGTGTTCCAGGGCGTCATTCCCATCCTGGCCACGCCATTCCGGGACGACGAGAGCCTCGATCCGGAGTCGTGGCGGCGGCTGCTCGAATTCATGGTCGGGCTCGGCGTGGACGGCGTCACGATCCTCGGCGTGCTCGGTGAGTCGAACCGCTTGAGCGATCACGAGCGGCACGCGCTCATCGAACAAGCGGTGTCGGTCGTCAACGGGCGGCTGCCGATCATCGTCGGGAGCAGCTACAGCGGCACACGCGCCGCAGCCTACCTGTCGCGCATGGCGCAGGACCTCGGCGCCGACGCGGTGATGGTAACGCCGGCGAAGGAGGCGGTGCCCAACGACGATCGTATCGTCGAGATGTACCAGCAGATCGCGGACGGCCTCACGATTCCGATCGTGCTGCAGGATCATCCCGCCTCGAGCGAGGTACATATGCCGGCCGCGCTGATGCTGCGCCTGCTGCGGAGCGTGGCGGCGATCCAATGCGTGAAGGAAGAAGCCGTGCCGACGGCGCCGAAGATCCGTCAGCTGCGCGACGGGCTGGCCGAAAGGCGGGTGCCGATCCTGACCGGGCTGGGAGCGCTGTACGCGCCGTTCGACCTCGAGGCGGGCTCCGACGGCTTCAACACGGGCTTTGCGTTTCCTGAAGTGCTGCATGGCGATGGTCGCCGCCGCGCGCGCCGGCGACTGGGCCGGTGTGCACGAGATCTATGCGCGTTTCGCGGCGCTGATTGTCTTCGAGCAGCAGCCCGGTGTGGCGATCCGCAAGGAGCTCCTGAGACGCCGGGGACTGCTTGCCTCCGCGCGCGCCCGGCATCCGGGCGCCACTATTGCGCCCGCCGTCGCCAAACAGCTCGATGCCGTACTGGAACGGACGCTGCCAGGCCTCGACCTCACGCGGCCTTTGGAACTGACAGCCAGCGGCGGACAGCTGGCAGCGAGCATAGGCCGGCTGAAGCCGGCCCCCACGAGTTCCAGTACGTAGGGGCCGGCTTCAGCCGGCTCGTGTAGCCTGGTTCGAGTACGAGGGGCCGGCTCGGCCGGCCGTGTAGGACACGTTGCGACGCCTACGGGACCAGGACGACCGGCGCTCTCCAGAACGCCGCCTTTTTTCCTGACGGGTCGAGCACCGTGACCTGGCACTCGTAGGCGCCAGTGGTCACATCCTCCAGCGGCACGCTGAAGCGGAAGGGCACTGCGGTCGTGCCGTCGCCGGCTGCGGCCGCGACGGCAATCGGGAGCGTCTCGAACGCCTTGACACTGCCGCGGTAGAACGTCACGAACGCGACGAGCGGACCCGCGGCAGTGACGCCGCGCCGGTAGGCCTGGAGAAACACATAGAGATCGCGGCTCCTGCTGAAGACGCGGGTCACGCTGGGAACGAGCTTGCGCCCGTCGTGGACGAGCGGACTGACCGCATCGGCGGCGCGCTGATCGACGGTGTACAGCCCGGTCCCCAACGGGACACGCTGGCTTCCGAGCACGACGGTACTGATTGGGATTCGCGTCTCCTCGCGGTTCAGGTTCGGCACGGTGAACGTCGTCTGGTAGGTGCCCATCCTGCCGGTCTCCGCGTCGCGCGCGAGGAACTTGATCACGTACTTGTCTGGCAGCAGCGTAAATCCGGTTTCGTACTGGATCGGCCGCGTCGCCAGTTGCGCCGCGGTTGCGTCCGACAACCGGATATCGAGCTTGTCCCGGACGTTCTGGATGGTGACGCCGGACTCGGTCTTCACCTCGGCGATGAAGTCGATGACAGTCCGCAACGCACCGCGGCGGCGCGCGAGTGCCAGTTCGCTGCCCGGAATCTTCACCGCCACCGGCACGAAGTACTCGGCACGATTCAACTGGAAGTAGTTCACCTCCATCGCGATCGCGATTTCGGTGATCGGGTTCTCGAGCGTCGAGCGCTTCCTCGAGCTGACGTTCCTTCTCCGCCGTGGAGAATCGCGCGAAGATCTTGTCGGCGAAGTAGCCCTGCCGGTACGACAACGCGCCCTGGACGCTGTTGAGGGATATCCGCACCCGCCGGAAGCGGCCGTCCGCTGCCGTGTGCGTGCTGTAGTAGCCGACGATGTAGTAGCTGGTCAGCGACCGGGCGGCGTCAGCGATGCCGAGCGAGAGGTCGTTGTAGTCGAACATCGCCCGGCCGCCGGTATCCCCGGCGAGCGAGTACAGCGTGTCCTGGGAGCGTTGCAGGTTCGTGATCGCCGCTTCGGCCAGGCGACCGGTGAACATGCCGAGCGCACCTGGTGACGCGGTGGCCGCGTCCCCGAGCGGCGGCTGCGCGACCAGGCCACGCGCATCGATCGGATGGATCGCCACGTTCGCCCGGATGGCCGCGTTGACCGTCGCGCGCAACTGCGCCTGGTTGTCGCTCCCATTCAGCCGCAGACCGCTCGCAAAATAGACGAGCGCCTTCCGCTCCGGCAGCGGCTGGAGCATCGTCACGGCGGTGTGCAGCGCCGACAACTGCCGGTCCGTGTTGAAGATGTTGAACTCGGCGTCACCCTGCCCGAACGCCGTCCCGATCTCCGGGCTGTCTGGAAGACCGTCGCCGTCCAGATCCTCGCCGTAGATCATCCGCTGGATGACCTCCCGCAACCGCGGACGATCGCCGGTGAAATCCTGTTTCACGCCGACCGCGCCCCCCTGGAAGGCCATGACGGCGACGAGGTCGGCCGCCGCCATCTGGGTATCGATGAACTTCAGCGCGTTCGTGTAGGCACGCATCTGATCCGGCGGCGGCATCGCCGAGAGATCGAAATACAGCACGAGCAGGCGCCGATCCTGATACCGGATGTCGCCTGGCGCGGCCGATGAGATCGCCGGTCTGCCGTCGGTGCGCGCGCAGCGGCCGCGACGGCCGCGGGGCGAGACGGCTCCGGGCGCGTCGAGCGAGACGCTGGAATTCAGCGAACGCAATCTCCTGGGCCTCGCCGTCTTCGGTGATCTGGAAGTCCTTGGCGGTGAGTCCTTCGACCGGATGCCATTCGCGTCCTTCACGGTGACGCTCTGGACGATGAGTCGAGTCGTGCTGCGGAAGGTCTGCGGCTCCTGCGCGCGCAGGACGGGGCCGCCGGGCGTGACGCCAATGCACGACCCCGCCAGCAACAGCGCGGACACGATCCGGCGCGTCATCAGAACCTCAGGCGAAGGCTGGTTTGCAGCCTGCGCATCGGATTCGCCAGGGTCGGCAAGCCGAACTGCGGGCTTCCGACCAGCGCGTTCACGCCGGCGTAAGTCACGCGGTTCAGGACGTTGCTCGCGTCGATCCGCCAATCGAGATTGAGCTCGGCCGCCCCACGGGAACGTCCGCGCAGATGCCGGCGTTCAGTTCGAGTCTGAGCGGGGCCCGTAACAGAGTTGCGCCCGGCGTTGCCCCAGCGGCCAGGCGCAGGAGGCGCATATGCGGCGGGATTGAGGTAGAAGCCTGACGGCGCGCCGCGGTGTCGCTCCGGTGACGTCGGCACGGATCGTCCCGTCACGCCCGTGCCGCCGACCGATGCGAGGTACACGGGCGTGAACGGCATACCGCTCCCGCTCGTGAGCTGGCTGGAGAAGGTCCAGCCCTTCACCAGTCTGCCTTTCCAGCCGGTCAGCAGCGCCCCGCCTGTCACGCCCATGCCGGTCGTGTATTGGAACTGCGCGGTCACCAGGTGGCGCTGGTCGAATGCCGACGGGCCGCGTTCGGCGTCGAGGTTCAAGCCAGTCCTGCGCGATCGAGGCGCCGGCGAGGTTCGCGCCCGTGAAGGCCGCCGCGTCATCGATCGCCTTCGACAACGTGTACTGAAGAGTGGCGGTGAGGCCGCTGCGCAATCGGCGCCGCACCTGGATCTGACCGGCGTGCCGCGACGATGTGCCGCCGGACGTGAGGTAAACGAATCCCGCGGGACATCCGGGGCATGGATTCGCGACGCCGCCGGGATATGTGTTCGGCAGCGTCTGCTGCATCAACTGGCTCCCCCTGGTCCCGAGATACGTGGCGACGACGGTCAGCGACGCCGGGCAGATCCCGCTGCACCGACGCCTGCCAGTTCTGCGCAGAGCCGACGCGGAAGTCGGGATCGACCGCGAATGTGTTGCGCGTGCCGCCTGGCCGTCTCGGCGAACCCGTTCGCGAGCGTGAGCGGGTCGCTCCGGAGTGCTCTCGACGCTGAAGGCGTTCGAGAGCGGTGGCTGCTGCGCCAGCAGCATCGCGATCGACTGGTAGACCGACGTGTTGCGATAGATGCCGTACCCGGCGCGAATCGACCAGCGATGAGCCCGGCACCGGCCGCCACGCCACGCCGATCCGCGGCTGGACGCCGCTCTTGTCGGGAGCGATGAGCGAATCAGGATAGCGGCGTCCCGTCAGCGTGCCGACAGGACTGGTCGCGACCACGGCTTCGATTGCGGAGAAGCCCGGCGCGATGTCCAGGTTCACGAGCCGTCCGAACAGCTCCGTGATCGGGGTCTCGTACTCCCAGCGGACGCCGGCAGTTGATCGTCAAGCCTGGCGACACCGCCAGTCGTCGTTGACGTAGGCGTCGTAGGACCACGAGCGAAGATGCTTGTCGGCGTTGCCGAACGCGATGGCGCTCGTTTGCGGAAGGCCGAGGAGAAAGTCGGCGAAGTCGGATCCGGTCGCACGTCCGGTGAAGGTGAACGCTACCCCGCGGATCCTGCTGCGACAGGACGTCGATGCTGATGCCGGCGGACACCGCCGCCCGTCGTCACGTAGTGGCCGGCCGCGGCTGGACAGGGATTCCAGCGACCATCCGTTGGTGCGTGTTCGTGTAAACGCGGGCAGGGCGTCGGCGAGCCCCGCGAGGCCGCTTGCAAAGACCAGCGACGGGGGTCCCCAGTTCATCGGATCCTGATTGTTGCCGGCGATGCCCGCCTCGCCGGAGACGTTGGCGCGGTTGGCGAAGTACGGTGTCGTGCGATTGGTCAGCGTCGTGAACTGGTACCGCAGCCGGGCCGACAGGAACTGGGAAAACCGGTGCGACCAGTTCACCGCGGTGTCCATGCCGGACACGTCGCTGGCGTCTTCGAACCCGAACATGGTCGTCGCATCGGTCGTCGTGCGCTGATAGGCAAAGGTGCCAGAGATCTGATTCCGCGTGTTGAGCGGCTGCGTCAGACGCGACTGAACGTGATCCTGTCGCACGGTGGTCAGCACGGGCGTTTGAAAGTTGTAGCGGCCCGCCGCATCGACGTTTGGAGCAGGGTAGTAGCGCAGGAGCGCGGCGGCCTGGGAAGTGATGCGATCGGGCGGCACCACGTTGCCGGCGAATGGAAGACCGGTGAGCGGGTCGAGCGACGGTGTGCGAGAACAGCCCCGCGCGCTCGAGCGCGGTTGGCACCAGGGCGGATTGTGTGCTCGCATTGTGATCGGACGTGCGCTGATACCCGATGAACATCGTCGGACCATTCCGGAGCAGCCGCGGAATCCGCAGCGGCCCGCCGAAAGTGGCGACCATGTGGACGTCGTGATACGCAGGTTTCGGCGCCTCGGCGCCGGCGAAGGAAAAGGGACGCGCGTCCCACGCGGAGTGGCCCATCAAGAGGCCGAGGCCGCCGTTGTAGAGGGAGCGTTGACCCGGGCGGTTGTTGCCGAAGGCGCGCGGTTGCGCGAAGGGTGACGCTGCGGCGTTGTTGACGCTGCCGTTGATCAGCAGTCCGTCTTCGGCCCCCGCTCCATCAGGTGCCTCTTCATCGGGGAAAGCGCCCGATATACCCCTGCCGGAGGGCGCGTGTCGGCGGATGCCTGAACCGTGGCGCGCTGAAACGTCTGCACCATGACGCCGCCCGTGATCTCCTCAACCGGGAGCAGCGTCAACTCCCACGTGGACGGTGGGGTGCCATCCGTAATCGTGACGACACGGCTGGCCGCGGCGAAGCCGCGCATCTCGACCCGGACTGACCAGTCGCCGTCGGCGAGCGCGGCCAGCCGGAAGACGCCCTGGAGATCCGAGATGGTCGCGACCCGCGCGTCTCCATGTGTAGCGACAACCGTCGCCCCCGGGATCGGCACACCCGCGAGCGTGATCCTTCCGTAATGATCCGAGGCCGCGCGCGCGTCACGCGCCACCGCCCCGACGAAGAGCGCGAGAAAGCACGCCAGCAGCTCCCAACTTCCCACGTCCTGACGGGTGCTCCAACCCCAACGGGTCGAGGGCCGGAACGAGTAGCCGGTTGAGAAGTGGGAGTCGATCGCCTCATGGTGTCCGGCGATATGAAAGCCACGCCCTAGTCCGGCGTCGGCTGCTCGACGCTGTCGATCACCAGGACATCGACGGGACCGCGCGTGGACTCCAGCTTGAGGCCGAGTTGCTCCTGCAGGGCAGTGAAGATCGATGGTCCATTCGGGTCGATCGGCGGCAGGTCCGGTGAACCAGCGGGCCGCTGCGGCGCCTGGTCAGGCGTCCATTGGAGGTCCACGTCGAAGTTGCCTGTGACACCCGTGCGATCGAGGACGACGCGATTGACCATCGGGGCGAGCGCGTTCGCCAACGCTCCGAGCGGCATGCCTCCTGCCGCCAGGGTGCCAGGCCCGATCCGCAGGCCGCACATCGGGCGTTCACCGGGGGCCGGCGGAGCGGGTGGCGGTCCGCCGCTGCGGCGCATCGCAGCCCTGAATGCGTCGCAGTCCACGGTTGATGGCAGAAGCTGGGCGCCCGTCTTCCCGTCGGCGCGCGCCACCACCAACTCATAGGTCGGCAGCTCTCGCCGCTCGATGTGGCTCACCAGCTTGAACCGCTCGGCGAGGAGCGAACGAAGCATCATCTGCATCGGCCCGGGGGGGCCACCCGGGGGCGTGAGCGGCACTTCCTGCTCCGCCTTGGCGACGATGTCGAACCGATCGGACGTGATCCAGCCGGGCCCGCCGGTAATCTGGAAATTCTGGATCTGGTATGCGACGCGAATGAGCTCGCGCAGCGGGGCGTTGGTCACGGTGAAGCGGCCGCCCGCCTGGATGCCGAACCTGATGAACTGCTCGCCAGACTTGTTCGCCTTGACGGAGGCCACCTCGAATGACTGGGCCCCCGGAACCGCGGTGATCGCAACGAGCCCGGCGATGCCCAGGAGAAACCCCAGCCGCCCGTTCGGCCGACTTCGGACATCCTCTCTCATGGTGTCGGTGTCCTTTCCTGGAGTGTTTGGACACCGGCCGGGCGTGTCTGGCCGGGTGCCGATTGCGGCCGGGGAGGCGGCGGAGGCGGCGCAGGGGGTGGCGGCGGCGCTGCGACGAACGCCATCGGTCCTGGCGGCAGGGGAAGCGGCTGTGGCCGCCCCGCTTGTACACCCAGAACGCGGCAAGAATCAGTGCCGTTGCTGCCGCCAGCACGATGATGCGCGCCGGCCGCGACGCTGCCGGTGCGTTCGCGACGCGCCACGACACGTCGTCGGGCATCCCGAGCGCCACGCGCGCGAGGATGTGTAGTGCGGCCGGCCCTCGGGCGTGGGCGGGATCGTGCTCGAACTCCCAGAGGTCGGAATCGATCTCGGCCCGTCGCGTGTCGCGCACCGACGGTGGCAGCCGCCAGGTGTACGTCCGCGTCCAGCCGCGCACGATCGCCGTCGCGAGGCGCTGCGCCGATGTCATGCTGGTAGCCCGCGCCGGCGCAGGCGCCGGTGCGCTTTCGCCGTGGCGGCGTTGCGAGCCTCCCGCGCCGCGACAACGATGGCTTCGGCCGCGGCCGTGAGCACATAGAGGCGGCGTCCCGGCCGGTTCTCGCGGGCGGGAATCTCCGGGTCTTCCCACCGGCTCTCGAGCAAGCCCATTTTTTCCAGCCGTCCAAGCGCGCGATACAGCGTGCCGTACGCGGTCAACAGCCGGCGGTCGGCGACGTCGCTGAGTCGCTTGGCGATCTCGTATCCGTGGAACTCATCGGCGCCGTCGCGGCGCAGGTCTGCCGCGCTGAGACAGATGGCTATCTCGAGGGGCACGAGGGCACCGGGCTTCCGTCGCATGCCGGCGGATTATAGGCAGATATGTGCGCTCGTCGCAAGCGCATATATCTGCCTATTGACATGCGCGGCGAATTCGCTCATAAATACCGGCCATGCGGCTCGATCCTGCCGGCGCTGGATTCACACACTCGCGCACGTCGCGGGTGGGGCCTGGCTGCGTCATTCGGGTTGCACGGCGCCGTGTTGATCCTGATCGCCGTCAACCCCTTCGATCGTGTGGTTCTCCCCGTGCCGCCGCGCGTCCGTCCGTCGTCGTCGCGTTCGTCCCGCCGCCCGACGCGCGCGTGCGGTCCGACGACCAGCCCCTTTCAGGAGAACAGGAGGCCGTGGCCGATTCCGCCGAACCGCTGCGTGTCGCCGGATTCGACTTCGACGTGGCCCGTATCCGCGAGCGGCGAAACACGCTCTTTCCCTTTCTGACCCTCGACCTGCTGTTCCTGCAGGGACTCGACGAGCAGGTGCGCTCGACGCGGCGCCGCATGACGAACCCGTTTCCGCCGCGCGAACCGTTGACGGTGCGACCCCCGCTCTCGCTGGACGAGGCCGCCATGCAGGGCGTCATCGATCGCACCTGGTCGCGGCGTGAGCGGTGGCGCAGCTTCTCCGAGCTCGCAACGCTGATCACGGCGCACGATCCGGACCAGGGACGCTTGCCGCAGCTCTTGCAGCGATACCTGGACGCGAACATCCTGCAGCCGTACTACCAGTCCGGGACGCCGGATCCGCGCTTCTGGACAGTGCTCGGCCTGGCAGCCGATCACGCGGACTTCATCGACTTCGTACGCGGCTTTGCGCGCCGCCATCCCTCGAGCCGGGCGACCACGGAGCTGCTGTTCCTGCTCGACGAGCTCGTGCAGGGGAGCCGTGATGCCCTCCTCATCCTGCTCGACGCGAACCCGGCAGCCGATCTCGAACGCACGCGCCTCGCCGATCGCAACGCCTACGAGCTCGCCGTCGCGGTGCAGCGGCAGTATCGTCAATGGCTCGCGCAGCGGCAGCTCGATTCAGCCGCCGCGATCAGCGCGCGCTACGACGAGCTTCGCCTGCGGTTGCTCTCCACGATCGTCGAGTCGACGCCGGCAGGGTATCGCGCCGCGGATGCGCGGTACCTCGCGGGCGAGATCTTCTTCTACCAGAAGAACACGCCGGAGGCGCTGCGTTGGTGGGGCGCGATCACGCCTGACGCGGGTGACAGTTATGCGATCGCGTATCCGGAGCTGCTGCAGGAACTCAAATCGCCTTCGGGCTTGAGCGCGGCCGAGATCAACGCGATTCTCGGTGGGGAGCGCAGCCGCTGGCTGGAGGTCTCACGGCGCCGCCTTCGCCAGTTCGGCCACAGCTTCACCACGTTCTAGTGCACAGCGGAGAGACGTCGACCGGCGGCGCGCGATCTCACGGTAACGACTGAGGCCACGGAGAACACGGAGCCAGTCCGACCGTCGGCCTGCTATTCGGGCTGAATCGACGCCAGCATCTGATCGAACGCGGCCTGCTGCGCGGCGAGGGTCTTCGACGGACCGGTCAGCTTGAAGAAGACGTTCCCGCCGCGGCCCTCGGCGATCGCGCCCAACAACCGGTATCCGCTCACCGGCTTCGCCCCGGCGGCGATCGGTCCGCCTATGCCGGTGTAGGTTCCCGACGAGTCCACGAGCGTGACCTTTACGCCGCGGACCGTGCGCATCGTCACTTTCGCGACCGCCGGCTTGCCATCCGCGCCAAGCACCTGCGCGCGCCAGCGGTCGACATTGGCCTGCACTGTGCCGCCTTGCCCAGGGCCGAAATAGTTCACCACGCACTCGGCCGGACCCTGCTCGCCCGCTACGACGGCGATTGTGTAGGTGGCCGCGCGCATCGGTCGCGCCCCCTCCACCTTCCAACCCGCTGGCGCTGTCCAGCGAATGCCTGCCGACCGATTCGGCGAGTGCGTTGGATGAGGCACACAGCGACACCATACACAGCGACAGGAGGAATGCGCGCATGTTCATCACGGCAGTATAACGGGTCGCGACAATAGCGTCTCCCCGGCTTCAGCCGGAAGGGGCACTATGGCCTCGTGAAGCTCGCGACCCGCACCTGCATCGACTCCCGGTCGGGTGGGAATGGAAAGATCAACGTGGCGTGCTCCTCTGACAGGCCGGGAACATAATCGAGCCGGGCCTCGACGCGAGCTTCGCGACCGCGCTCGTCCCTCGACACTCCTTCGACGATCACACTTGCGGCCGCCTGGTGCCCGACGTTTCGCACCAGCACGCCCACCGAGTGGCCGCCATTCCCCTGGGTGATGGCATCGATCTCCACCCGGAGGTCGGGACCATCGTCCCCGCCCAGGAACGCCTCGAATCCGATGAAAGCCAGCGTGCCGACGACGATCAGGAAGGCGAGGCCGCCCGTCATCCATTCGAGCGTGGGAACGTCGTCCGCTTTCCGGCGCCGTGCACTCATCAGAGAATGAGCCTCGCCGCCGCGGCGCCGATCGCGGCCGGAAACCCAAGCACGACAGAGGCGCGCGCCAACTCCGCCGGATGAAGCCCGTCAGCCCGGCCGAAGGTCCACAGCACATACCCGCTGACGAGCAGGGACACCGCGTAGCCGACGACGGTGAGGCGGAGGAACTCGCCGGCCGCCGTCGTGTAAGCGGCACGCTGGATCTGGCCGCGGAATTCCACCGCGTAGACAAACGCGTGCATCAACGCGACGGAGACGAGCGCGAGCAGAATGGTGCTGGCCGCGGACAGGCGGAACGTGATGATCAGCACTTCTTCGGTTGGCGCGATGCTGAAGGCGAGGAACAGCGCCCCGACCGTCATGATGAACACCTCGCCGCCGTACCAGCTCGTCGGCCGCTGGTCGTCGTCGGCGTGCTCGCCGCCGAGGAGGCTGCGCGCGAGCATGGCGCCAATGCTGGCGGGAACCGTCTGGACGGTAATCTGCCCCACGGCGTTGGAGAACGACGTCTCGGTCGTGACGATCCCGAGCAGCCACAGCACGAGCGCGGATGCGCCGAACCCGATCCCGTAGGCCACGAACGCGTCGATGACGTCGTCGCGCAGGCTCGCGGTCGTCTCGAATCCGGCATGGTAGGAGAGCAGGATCAGCGTTGGCAGGAGCACGATGACCAGCAGCGCGAGCCGGCTGCGCTCCATCGTAAATCCCAGCTGCCACATCTCCATGGTCATCAGCAGCGGCAGGGCGAAGATGATCGCGCCTCCGGCACCGCGAACGATGCCGAGCGCGAAGCGCCGGTTGTCATTCATTGACGGCACATTGTGCCGTACTCTCTTGACTTGTGATTTGCGATTCGTGATGCGGACTCGCGGCTCGAATCTCGATCACGGCCCGCACATCATCGATCACTCATGGCGTGCGCGTCCGCCCACGCGCGCGCGAGCGCCTCGCTGAAAACGTCGGCAGGCTGGGCTCCGGAGATGCCGTAGCGCTCGTCGATGACGAAGAAGGGCACGCCGTTGGCGCCGAGGCGCCGCGCTTCCTCGATGTCGCGCGCCACGGCGTCTGCATACTCGGTCCCCGCCAATACGCGTCGCACCTCGTCGCGATCGAGACCGGCCTCCGCGGCGAGCGCCACGAGCGAGTCGGTATCGAAGAGCGAGCGCTTCTCGGTGAAGTAGGCGCGGTAGAGACGCTCGATGACCTCGTCCTGCCGCCCGCGATCGTGCGCGAGGTGCAGGACGCGATGCGCGTCGAGCGTGTTCCCGGTGACGCCGTCCGACAAGTCGAAGTTCAGGCCCTCTGCAGCCGCGGTCTGCTCCATGCGGGCATTCATCGTATCCACCTGCGCATCGGACCAGCCGTACTTCGACATCAGCGACGCGCGCCGTGGCGAGGTCTGGCCGGCTGGCGCGGCGGGATTGAGCTGAAACGAGCGGTGGACGACCTGCACCTCGTGACGGTGCTCGAAGCCGGCGAGCGCCTTCTCGAAGCGGCGTTTACCGACATAACACCATGGGCACACGACGTCTGACCAGATGTCGATTCTCATGTCGTCACATTCGGGACGGCAAAGTGTTGTCTGCTACCAGTCTCGAACGTCGGGTCTGTTGAGGTAGACTGACGCCCACCACCAGATCATGTCAGAAGATTCATTGCCGGGGCGCGCGCCTGTCGTTCTCAATGTGGACGATCATCCGGCGACCTTGTACGCGCGCGATCGCATTCTCCGTGACAAAGGGTTTGTCGTGGCCAATGCCACGAGCGGCAAGGCGGCGCTCGACCTGGCGGAGCGGCTCAGGCCGGACGTCATCCTGCTCGATATCCGCCTCCCCGACATCGACGGCCGCGAGGTGTGCCGGCGACTCAAGGAGGACCCGACGTTGAAGGACGATTCCGGTCGTCCTGATCTCGGCCGCCGTGATGGGTCACGCCCAACAGCTCGAAGGGATGCTGTGGGGCGGGGCCGACGGGTTCATCGCCGAACCCGCTGATCCCGACGCGGTCGAATCCACTCTCCGCAAGGTGCTCAGACCCACTTGAGTGGAACCGCAACCGTCGCGCCGCGATCCTGTCACGCTTCGCGTATTTGATATATATACGTGGTCGTGACGGCAGCAATCGAACCCACGGCGATCACACGGCGGCTCGCGGCGACGCTCGCCGCGACAACAGCCGCTGACCTTTCTGCCCGAGACGCTCGGCCACGCCCAGCGCGCCGTGCTCGACTGGCTGGGCTCGGTGATGGCCGGCGCGATCGAGCCGCCGGCGCGGATGGCGCAGCGCGTGGCCGCGGGCCTCGGCAGGTCCGACGACGCGATGCTGTTCGCCGGCGGACGCGCGTCCGCCGCCGCCGCGGCCTTTGCCAACGGGGTCGCGTCGCACATCCTGGAGCTCGACGACATCCATAAGGGATCGACCGTGCACGCGGCGGCGCCGATCGTACCCGCGGCGCTGGCGGTCGCCGAACGCGAGCACGCGACAGGTGCTGCGTTCCTCACGGCGGTCGCGCTCGGCTACGAAGCCGCCTTTCGGGTAGGCGAAGCCGTGAACCCGAGTCATTACCGTTTCTGGCACCCGACGGGCACGGCCGCGACGTTTGGCGCCGCGGTCGCCGCCGGTTCGCTCATCCGCCTCGACGCGGAGCAGATGCTGCACGCGCTCGGCAGCGCCGGGACGCAGGCCGCCGGCCTGTGGGAGTTCAACGCCGACGGGTCGATGAGCAAGCACCTCCATCCCGGCAAGGCGGCGTTCAACGGGGTCCTGTCCGCGGACCTCGCGCGCGCCGGCTTCACCGGGGCGTCGCGCATCCTCGAAGGCGATCGCGGTTTTTTCCGCGCCATGAGCACGAGCGCTGACCCCGCACGCGTCACCGACGGCCTGGGCACGACCTGGAAGATCGGTGAAAACGGCTACAAGCTGTACTCGTGCTGCGGCCACACGCATACCGCGATCGACGTCGCCCTCGACATGCGCGGGCGCCGCGGCTGGTCCGCGGAGCAGGCGAGCGCCGAGTTGGCCTCTGTCGATATCGAGACATACGGGCCTGGTTACGAGATCGTCAAGGAAATGAATCCGGCGTCGCCCTACCAGGCAAAATTCAGCCTGGCTTACTGTGTCGCTGTGGCACTGCTCGAAGGGGAAGTGGGCCTCGCGCAGTTCACGCCGGAGCGGTTCGGCTCCGATGGCGTCCGCGTGCCGTCGATCGCCGCCCTCCTGGCACGGACCCGCATCACCGTCGTCGATGCGCTGACGCGCAAGTATCCAGCGGCGTGGCCGACGCGCGTGACGCTGGCGCTTCGCGACGGATCGACGGTCGAGGCGGCCAGCGACTATCCGCGCGGCAATCCCGAAAATCCCGTGACGACCGCACAACTCCAGGACAAGCTTGTGGCGCTGGTGGAACCGCGCCTCGGGCGCGAGGCGGCCGTAGCTGCCCTGGCCGCCATGGACGCGCTGCCGCGTGCGTCCGACATGGCGCGCGCGTTCACCGCGATCCTGCCGGCGCACGCGATCCTTCGGCAAGCTCAGGATCGCCCTGAGCGGGGTCGAAGGGCCTCAACCGCATGAGCGACATCAACCCCAAGGGCAAGGACTTCCAGGAATATCGACTCGCGGTCCGGGCGCTCTGCGCGGACTTCGGCAGCGACTACTGGCAGTCGCTCGAGGCGAACGCGGCGTATCCGGAGGCGTTCGTCAAGGCGCTGACCGACGCCGGCTGGCTGTCGGCGCTGATTCCCGAGGAGTTCGGCGGCGGCGGGCTCGGCATCACCGAAGCGTCGGTGATCCTGGAGGAGGTCAATCGCTCCGGCGCGAACTCAGGTGCGTGTCATGCCCAGATGTACATCATGGGCGCGCTCCTGCGGCACGGATCCAGCGCGCAGAAGGAGCGCTATTTGCCGGCGATCGCGGACGGCTCGCTTCGCCTGCAGTCGTTCGCCGTGACGGAGCCGACCACCGGAACCGACACCACGAAGACGCGAACGATGGCTGTCAAGCAGGGCGACCGCTACGTGGTGAACGGACAGAAGGTGTGGATCTCGCGCATCCAGCATTCAGATCTGATGCTGCTGCTGGCGCGGACCACTCCGCTTCCCGAGGTGACGAAGAAGACGGAGGGACTGTCGATTTTCCTCGTCGACCTGCGCGGCGCCGAGCAGAGGGGCATGACCGTCCGCCCGATCAGGAACATGGTCAACCACGAAACCAACGAGGTGTTCTTCGAGGACTTCGAGGTCCCCGCGGAGAACCTGATCGGCGAAGAAGGAAAGGGATTCAGGTACATCCTCGACGGCATGAACGCCGAGCGGATCCTGATCGCCGCCGAATGCATCGGCGACGGCTACTGGTTCATCGATCGGGCCCGCCACTACGCCAACGAGCGCATCGTCTTCGACCGCCCGATCGGAAAGAACCAGGGAGTGCAGTTTCCCATCGCGCGGGCGTATGCCAACGTTCGTGCGGCGGACCTGATGCGATACGAAGCCGCGCGGCTGTTCGACGCGGGGCAGTCGGCCGCCGCGGAGGCGAACATGGCGAAGCTGCTGGCAGCCGACGCGTCGTGGGAAGCCGGCAACGCATGCCTGCAGACGTTCGGCGGATTCGGGTTCGCCGAGGAGTACGATATCGAGCGGAAGTTCCGTGAGACGCGGCTCTACCAGGTGGCGCCGATCTCGACGAACCTGATCCTGTCGTACATTGGCGAGCACGTGCTCGGGATGCCGAGATCCTTCTAGCGAGATCCTTGTGATTGCTCGAGCCGGGATGTCCACGCGCTTCATTCGCAGCATGCTCTTCGTGCCGGGATCACGGCCCGACCGGATCGAGAAGGCGGCACAGAGCGCGGCCGACGCTGTCTGTCTCGACCTCGAGGATTCGGTGGCGCCGGACGAGAAGGCGGCAGGGCGCGCCAACGTCATCCGGGCGTTGCAGCAGATGGACTTCGGCGCCCGGATCCGCATCGTGCGCGTGAACGCGCTCGACACACCGCACACCTATCGCGACATCGTGGAGGTGGCCGAGGCGGCCGGCGATCGGCTCGACCTGTTCATGGTGCCGAAGGTGGAATCGGCGGGCGACCTCGCCTTCGTGGACACGCTGCTCGCGCAGATCGAGGCAGCCGCGGTTTCTCGACGCGGATCGGCCTCGAAGCGCAAATCGAGACCGCGCGCGGTTTCTTGTACGCACGGGAGATCGCGGGTGCCGTGCCGCGCCTCGAGGCGCTGATCTTCGGGCCGGGCGATTACGCGGCGTCGATGCACATGCCCGCCACGGGCATCGGCGAGTTCGATGCGTCGGACGAGATCTATCCCGGCCACAGGTGGCACGCCGTGATGCACACCGTCGTCGCGGCGGCCAGGGCCAATGGCCTCCGCTGCATGGACGGGCCCTATTCGGCGTTCAAGGACGCGCCCGGGCTCGAGCGTGCGGCGAAGATATCGCGCGCCCTCGGGTTCGACGGCAAGCAGTGCATCCATCCAGCGCAGCTCGCCGTCGTCAACGCCGTGTTCGCGCCGTCCGACGACGAGGTGGCGCGGGCGGAGGCGGTGGTCAAAGCGTATGAAGAGGCCGTGTCGGCCGGCCAGGGGGCCGTGACGCACGACGGGCGGATGATCGACGCCGCCAGCCTTCGGATGGCGCGCGCGATCCTGGAGCACCGCCGCTCCGGTGCGCCAGCGTAGACCGCAGACCGCAGACTGTTAGGGCAGAGCCGCAGACGGAGATCACAGGCGACCATGCTGCCGTTACAGGGAATGACCGTCGTCGCGGTCGAGCAGGCGGTAGCCGCGCCGTTCGCGAGCCGCCAGCTCGCGGACCTCGGCGCCCGCGTGATCAAGATCGAGCGCCCGGGAGCCGGTGACTTCGCCCGCGGGTACGACTCCACTGTCAACGGCCTGTCCAGCCATTTCGTGTGGCTCAACCGCTCGAAGGAATCGCTGACGCTCGATCTCAAGCACCCGGAGGCCGCCGGTGTGCTGCGGCAGCTGATCTCGCGCGCCGACGTGTTCCTGCACAACCTCGCGCCGGGGGCGATGGGCCGGCTCGGCTTCGGATCGGCGGCGCTCAGGAAGACGCATTCCCGGCTGGTCGTCTGCGAGATCTCCGGGTACGGCACGACCGGACCGTATCGCGACAAGAAGGCGTACGACCTGCTCGTGCAGAGCGAGGCGGGGCTCGTCTCGATCACCGGCACGCCGGACACGCCGTCGAAGGTGGGAATCTCGGTCGCGGACATTTCCGCGGGGATGTACGCCTTCTCCGGAATCCTGGCGGCGTTGCTGCGGCGTGAACGGACGGGCGAGGGCGCGACGCTCGACGTCTCGCTCTTCGACTCGCTGGCCGAGTGGATGGGGTTCCCGGCGTATTACACAGGCTATGGCGGTGCGCCGCCGCCACGAAGCGGCGCCCGCAACGCGGTGATCGCGCCTTACGGGCCGTACACCGCCGGCGACGGCAAGGTCGTCTATCTGGGACTCCAGAACGAGCGTGAGTGGGCGCGATTCTGCGAAGAGCGTGCTCGGGCGGCCCGACCTGGTCACCGATCAGCGGTTCAACTCGAATTCGAAGCGCGTGGCGGCGCGCGACGCGATGGACGCGGTGATCACCGCGGCGTTTTCGACGCTCACGGCAGCCGAGGTGATCGCACGGCTGGAGTCGGCGGGGATCGCCAACGCGCGGATGAACACTGTTCAGGAGTTCCTGACGCATCCGCAGCTCGAGGCGCGCGACCGCTGGCGTTCGGTCGGGTCGCCTGCCGGCCCGATCCGCGCCATCGTGCCGCCGTTCAACATCGAAGGGCTCGAGATCCCGATGGAACCGATTCCTTCGGTCGGCGAGCATACCGAGGCGATCCTGGGTGAGCTTGGCTACAGCGCCGGCGTCGTGGAGGAGTGGCGCCGCGCCGGCATTGTGTGAGGGAGCGAGCGATGGCGATCAAAGAAGGCTGGACCGGCCGCGTGTACGAGGATTTCGAGGTGGGTGACATCTACCCGCATCCGCTGGGCCGCACCGTCCTCAGCGTGGACAACAGCTGGTTCACGCTGCTGACGCAGAACACGAACCCGATTCATTTCGACCACGCCTACGCCGCGCAAACCGAATTCGGCCGGCCGCTCGTGGACTCGACGTTCACGCTGGCGCTCGTCACCGGGCAGTCGGTGATCGATTTGTCGCAGAACGTGATGGCCAATCTCGGCTGGGACGAAGTGCGGCTGCCGAACCCGCTGTTCGAGGGCGACACGGTCTACTCGCGCAGCGAGGTGCTCGAGAAGCGCGAGTCGAAGTCGCGCCCGAACGTGGGCATCGTGCGCGTGAAAACGATCGGCTTCAAGCAGGACGGCACGATCGTGATCGAATTCCTGCGCACCTTCATGGTCTACAAGCGGGGCCAGGTGCCCGCCACGGCGCGCACACGGATTCCCGAGCCGAAGAAGTAGCGGGCGCCTTCCGGCTGAAGCCGGAAGCCACGGCCACTGATGCTGCGGTTGAGACAGAGTCTCGCGTGGCTTCCGGCTTCAGCCGGAAGATCCATCCGAAGGCATGTCAAAGTTTCGCGTGGCTTCCGGCTTCAGCCGGAAGATCCATCGGAAGGCACGTCCTGACAGAACGCCAGCAACTGATCGAGTGAGTACTCGCTCGATCCGAGGAAGCGATATTCGGACACTGTCGCGACGAGCCTCGCTCGCACAGGGTTCTCGAGGACGTACCGGATAACGCTGCTCGTGACCTCGTCGTCACGAATCAGATGCTCGTATCCGTACCGCTGCCAAAGCGCCTCGCCAAATTCCTTCTTGAAGTAGAAGCCCGTGTACTGCTTCATTCGCGAAATGAACCTTCGGAGGTCGGCGTTCGGCGAACGGCCTTCGACCAAGGCGTGCAGATGATCCGGCATGAAGCAGTGGGCAAGATCTGCGAAGTCAAGTTCCTTCGCCGTACGCAGGAAATGCCGCTCGACCAGAGATACGTGTTCCGCGTGCGCGAAAAGCGGACGCCGATCCCACGTGCAGAAAGTGAGGAAGTACTGGTGGCACCCGACATAGTCGAAGCCATCCCATGCTTGGGATAAGGATGCATGTCCTGCCGCGCAGGCAAAGGACCCGCCATGCCATTGCTGCCCTCTTCCGGCTAAGGCCGGAAGCCACCAAGTGTTCTTCTTCCGGCAAAAGCTGCGAAGTCGAGGAGTGTTCTTCCGGCTGAAGCCGGAAGCCACGGAATATCCTTCCGGCTGAAGCCGGAAGCCACGGAATATCCTTCCGGCTGAAGCCGGGAGCCACGTCATGGCTCGGGTAGCTGGTGCCTGTGGCTTTCGGAATTCAGATCAGGCGAAAGGCCGCGGCGGCGATGAGCGTCGGGATGGCGGCGCCGAAGAACAGCCGCAGCGGGTGGACGGCGCCGCCGAAGAAGCGGGCAAGGAGCGCCTGGCCGGCTGGGTTCGGCGCATTCGCGATCACCGTGAGGCCGCCGCCGGTCACCGCGCCTTCCACCACCGCGACCTTGAGCGTGTCACTCAGGTCGGGGACGAGCGTCGCAAGGTAGGTAATCATCGCGTTGTCATTGACCGCGGTCAGCAACGTGGCGCCGATGAAGAGCGGCGTATCGGACAGGCTCGCGAGGACGGGGCCGATCCACCATGCCTGCAGCCCGCCGTGGATCACGAGACCGCCGAGAAAGAAGCCGACGAGCAGCGGCGCCTTCAGGTCCATGCGGCTCTGGTAGGCGGCGGTCGCGCGCACGAAGCCGAGGAAGAACAGAAAGCCGCCAAGGAACAGCGCGGGGTAATGCGAGTTCACCACCGTCCACGCCATGGCCGCGAGGTGAACGATCGTGACCCACGGCGGGATGGGGAGCGGAACCGGGTACTCGGCGGCCGCTTCTTCTGCCGGCGGTTCAACGTCCGCAACCGGCGGACGCGCCGCCAACGCCGCCAACTCACGCCGGTAGAAGACGAAGTACACCATCGTCGAGACGGCAATCGCCAGCGTCGCGCGCCAGCCGAAATGCCCGAGCATGAACGCGGTGTCCCAGCCCCACGGCCGCGCCACCATCAGGACGGGCGGTGCGGCGAAATGCGTCAGCGTGCCCCCGATGGAGATATTCACGAAGAGGAGGCCGAGCGTCCCGTATTTCAGGCCTGCGCCCGGCTGCAGATCGTAGAACTGCCGTGCCAGGAGCAGCGCGCAGATCGTCATCGCGCCGGGCTCCGTAATGAGCGACCCGAGCAGCGGACCGATGATGAGGATGGTGACCCACCACGCCGCCGGCGTCCCGCCGCCGAGATTGGCGACGCGGCGCAGCGTGTCCTCCGCAAACGTGACGATCGGTCGGGTCGAGGCAAGCGCCATGATGACGACGACGAAGAGCGGTTCGGTGTACGTCACGGTCTCATTGAGGTAGTGCGTGGCTTGCGCCCAGCCGGCGTGCAACGAGATGGCAACGACGAGCGGGATGACCCAGAGGCCGAACACCACTTCGACGTCGCCCATGAAGTGCAGCATCTCCGCGGCGACGCTGGGACTCGGCGACAGTCCGGCGGCGTGCGCTCGCCCGTCGTGCCGGCGCTGCACGCGATCGGCGAGCGCCGTGAACCGCGCGACCGAGAAGGTGTGCAGGATGGCGAGCGCGAAGATGGCCGTGGCGATCGCCGCCAGAGGATCCGCCTCGACGCGAAGTTGCAGCGTACGGAACACGCTGCCGTCCGGGGAGACGGGGTAGGCGCTGAGTGGTGTGGGAAACACTAGTGGACCGTATCCAATGAGTCGCCGTGAGAGCTCCACTAGGTTAGTTCGTCATCGGCACGCTGTCGATGGGCGAGCCGGCACGCCGCCGCGCGGGCCGCGGTCCAGCGTCGCGCGAATGGCCGGAATCGCCGGCAGTTGACATCCCCTGCGCAAGGTGTTATTTGTGTCGCAACGTGCGAGAAAAATAACACATGGCGAAATCACTGCATGTCGTGCTGACACGGCGCGAGCGGCAGATCATGGACATCCTCTTCCGCCGCGGCCGCGCCACGGCGGCGGAGGTGATGGCCGAGCTCTCCGGCGAGCCGAGCTCTTCGACGGTACGGACCCAGCTGCGCGTGCTCGAGGACAAGGGACACGTGCGCCACGACGAGGAAGGGCTCCGCTACGTCTACATGCCCGCCGTCGCCCGCACCGCGGCGCGGAAGTCGGCGCTGCGCCATCTGGTTGACACCTTCTTCGATGGCTCGGCGGAGAACGTGGTTGCCGCCCTGCTCGGCGGCGGGGGCGCGCGGGTCTCCGAGGAAGAGCTGCAGCGGATCGCCGACCTCGTCGCCCGAGCGCGAAAGGAGAAGCCATGAGCGTCCTGATCGCCGGCGTCGTCAAGGTGTCGCTCGTCCTGCTGGCGGCGCTCGCAGCCGGCGCGCTGCTCCGCCGCCAGTCGGCGGCGGTCCGCCACTGGGTGCTGGCGGTCGCCATCGCGTGCGCCCTGCTGATGCCAGTGCTCACCTTCGTCGCTCCCTCCTGGCAGGTGCCCTCCGTGCGCGTCGCCGACGTGCAGGTCGAATCACGAGAGGCGATCACCATAGACGCTGCTGCAGGCTCGGTGTCGACACGACCGCAGGTGCGGCAGGAACCTCGAGCTGCGACGCCGGGCGCCGGCGCCGCTGCGCTTCTGCTGACGGTCTGGATCGCCGGCACGACCCTGGCGCTCGGCGTGCTCCTCGTCGGATTGCGGCGCCTCGTCACCATCGCCAGCTCGGCACGCCCCGTGGATTCCGGCCCATGTCACGACATTGCGCGCGACATCGCGCGGGAGTACGGCCTCCGCCGGGATGTCCGCCTGCTCTATGGCGATCATCCGGCACTGCTCGTGACGTGGGGCATGCTGCGGCCGACGATCATCCTCCCCGACGCCGCCCGCGGCTGGAGCGACCAGCGCCTGCGCGTGGTGTTGCGTCACGAGCTGGCGCACATCTATCGCGGCGACTGGGGCGCCATGCTCGCCGCCGAATTGCTCCGCGCGGTCTATTGGTTCAACCCGTTTGCCTGGATGGCATGCAGACGCCTGCGGCAGGAGAGCGAGCACGCGTGCGACGACATCGTGCTGAACGCAGGCGTGTCCGCACCAGCCTACGCCAGCCACCTGCTCGATCTCGCCCGCCTCTGCGCGGACCGCCACCGGGCGTGGCCGCCCGCGCTTCCCGTTGCCCGGCCGTCAGGCCTCGAAAGGAGAGTTCGCGCCATGCTGAATGCCCATCTCCACCGGCACCCGGTGACGCGGTGGACGCGCGTCGGGACCATCTTCGCCTTCCTCGTGCTCGCCGGCTCGATCGCGGGCGTCGCCCTGTCAGCGCAAGGGCCATTCGCCACCGTCGCAGGATCGCTGTCCGATTCGATGCGGGGCGCCCTGGCGAACGCGACGCTCGTCGTGACGAATACGGCGACAAGCGCGAAGAACGAGGTGCGGAGCGACGGCAGCGGCCGGTTCGAGTTCGTCGGGCTTCCCCCGGGCAATTACGTGCTCGAGGCGAGCGTCCCCGGATTCAAGAGCTACCAGGGAACGCTCGGACTGAACGGTCAACACGTCGACCGGGACATCGTGATGGACGTTGGCACCCTGCAAGAGACCATTACCGTCTCCGACGCGCCGTCCATCCCCAGAACGCAGACGGAACAGGAAGCGCTCGACAGACGCAACGCCGCCGCGAACCAACGTTTGCAGCGCGCGTCGGCGGCGTGCCGCGACGCCCCGACGGGGGCCAGTGCCTCTGGTGGGGTACTCGCCGGTGGCCGGATTCGGCCGCCCGCGAAAATCGTCGACGTGCGGCCGGAGTACCCGGCGGCATTGAGGGAGACGAAGGTCGGCGGCACCGTGGGCCTTGAAGCGCGCATCGGCACCGACGGGTCGATCCGCGACGTGACGAATACCGATCCGTCAGCGCATCCCGATCTTGTCGCCGCGGCCGCCAAGGCGGTTCGGGAATGGCGGTTCGACGAGACGCTGTTGAATTGCGTCCCGATCGAGGTGTCGATGACGGTGAGCGTCACGTTCCGGCCGCGGCCGTAGCCATGAGGCGGACCTGAAGGTCCGCCTCGACGAACCGCCGGTTGATCAGTTCAGCGGCGCGTTCTGGCCGACCAGCCAGTTGCCGAGGAGGTCGGACTGTTCTTCTGCACGCGCGTGTGCGTGCCGCACATGGCGTGGAGCGCCGGCAGGGCGGGCGCGAGCAGGCGCCTTGCCGCAGACCGCAAGCTCCGCCCGAGATCGCGCCAGTTTTGCGGGTAGAATGCCGCGGTATGCGTCCGGTTGCGCTGCTGTCGCTTTGTGTCGGCGTTGTCATCGCCTTGGGGACAACGCCCGCAAGCGCCAGGCAGCGGGCTGTACTCGATGAGGTCGCCAGGGGAGCGGCCGAAATGCCGCGGCTCCACAGCCTGATCGTGAGCTGGCGCGGGAACCTGCTCCTCGAACGCTATTACAACGGCGCCCGCGCCACCCGGCCCGCCAACATCAAGTCCGCGTCCAAGAGCATCATCTCCGCCCTCGTCGGCATTGCCATCGAACGGAAGATGCTCACCGGCGTCCGGCAGCCGATCGGTCCGTTTTTCCCCGAGCTCGCGGCGCCGTCCGAGGCGGCGAAGCGTGCCATCACGATCGAGGATCTCCTCACGATGAGGGCGGGGCTCGAAGGCACGAGCAACCGGAACTACGGTGCTTGGGTGCAGAGCCGCAACTGGGTGCGCTTCGTCTTGAGCCGCGACATGCTCGAACCGCCGGGCGGCCGCATGGAATACAGCACCGGCAGCACGCACCTGCTGTCTGCCATTCTGACCAAGGCGACCAGCAAGAACACATGGCAGTTCGCACAGGAGACGCTGGCCAGGCCGCTCGGCTTCAGCCTGGCGCCATGGATGCGCGACCCGCAGGGGATCTATTTCGGCGGCAACGAGATGGTCATGACCCCGAAGCAGATGCTCGCGTTCGGGGAGCTGTATCGCAACAAGGGACGTCTCGGCGACCGCCAGATCGTGCCCGAGGCGTGGGTAAGAGAATCGTTCCGGCCGCGCACGCGCTCCCGCTTCAACGACCAGGGCTACGGGTACGGCTGGTGGTCCAGGGATTTTGCCGGCTACGAGGCTTTCTTTGCGTGGGGATACGGCGGCCAGTACATCTTCGTCGTGCCCGAGCTCGATCTCGTCGTCGTGACGACCTCGTCAACGGCCGTCGGCGAGGAACGCCGCAGCCACCGCCGCACCATCTTCGACCTGCTCGAGCAGTCCCTGCTCCCAGCCATCGCGCGCATGGAGGCGGACACCGACTGAACGCGTCCGGTTTATCATCGCGGACCTGGAGCGGCATCGCCACGAACCGCAAGCTCTTCAGCGGCGCCCCGGTTGTGAGGATGACGCTCGATCTGCCGAGGAGGCATAGATGACACTCGTGATTCGTGTACTCGCCGCGTCAGTATTCCTGCTGGCCGCCGCTTCTTCGTCTCCCGCCCAGAACGCGACGCTCGCCGGCGACATGCTCAAGGACTGGCAGCAGCAGAAGGCCACGATGGTGGCCATCGCCGACGCGATGCCCGAGGACAAGTTCGGCTACAAGTCCACGCCGCCGCAGCGCTCCTACGGCGAGCAGGTGATGCACGTCGTGCAGGTCAACCAGATGCTGCTCGGTACGCTCGGGGGCAAGACGGCGGCGCCGGCCATCAACATGAAGGCCACGTCGAGAGCGGACATTCTCAATGCGCTGCGCCAGTCGTACGACTACGGCGAAACGCTCTTCAAGGAATTCAACGACGCGGCGTGGGTGCAATCGGTTGCAGGTCCACGGTTCATCGGCCAGGCGACACGCGCGCGGATCGCCAACTTCGCGATGACGCACACCATGGATATCTACGGGCAGATGGTGGTGTACCTGCGACTGAACAACATCGTGCCGCCGGCCAGCCGGCGCGAGAATTAGAAACTTCGTCGGTCTGCGGTCCGGCAGGCGCAACAAGGGTCGTCCACGTCCATTTGGTGGACGGCGGCTATCTGCGCGCTGAAGGAGGCGATGATCTACACTTCCGCCTCAAGGCGGAAGCCACGATGATTTCCGAGCGGCCGGCGTCGTCTCCCATACCGTCTCGAGGATTGACGTCGCAGCTGGAAATATGAGCGCCGTGCCTCACTCATGTCTCGCCACGACGACCGCCGCGAGCACCGGCAGGTCGCGGCGGTCGCCTTCGTAGTAGACGCGCTCGAGAAAGAGTCCCGAGGCCGGCGCGGTCAGTCGCGCCGGCGCGCCCGATCGCTCCGTGAGCAGCGCAGCGGCCTCGGCGGACGTCATGCCGCCGCGGCCGACTTCGACCAGCACGCCGACGATCCGCCTGACCATCTTCCAGATGAAATGACTGCCCTCGATGTGGATGACGATGAGCTCGCCGTCTTCATGGACTTCGAGCCCTTCGACGAGCACCGCTGTGGACTTTTCGTCCGGGTCGTCATCCGAAAACGACTGGAAATCGTGGTGGCCGATGAACAGCCGTGCTGCCTCGCGCATGCGCGTGATGTCGAGCTCGTCCTTCACCCACCAGACGAAGGCTTTGCCAAATGCGGTGCGGCGCCGCGACACCTGGTAGATGTAACTGCGCGCCACGGCGTCGTGACGCGCGTGGAACTTGTGTCGCACCTTCTCGATGCGCAGCACGTTGATGTCGGAGGGAAGCGCGTCGTTGATCCGCCGCCGCAATACATCGATCGGCACCGTCGTCTGCACATCGAGGTGCGCCACCTGGGCCATCGCGTGCACGCCGGCGTCGGTCCTGCCTGAGCCGTAGAGTTCGACGTCAACCTCGCCGGTCACCTCGCGCACGGCGCGATCGATCTCTCCCTGCACGGTCTTCGCATTCTTCTGGATCTGCCAGCCGCTGTAGCGCGTGCCGGAATACTCAATCGTGAGCTTGAATCGGGGCATACGGCATCATCCCTGCACCGCATCGATGAGGAACAGTTATCGACGGATGAGTCACGTCTCCAGACGCCTGCCGGTGGGTGCGGAGGTTCAACCGGAGGGCGGCACCCATTTTCGCGTGTGGGCGCCGAAGCCGCGTGAAGTGGTGTTGCGGGTGAGCGCCCGAAATGGCGGCTGGCGTGACGTCGCGCTCGAACGCGAGTCCCAAGGCTACTACTCCGCACTCGTGCCCGATGCGCACGCTGGTGACCGCTACCGCTACCGCCTCGACGGCGACGAGGTGGCGGATCCCGCGTCGCGCTTTCAACCCGAGGGGACGCTCGGGCCGTCCGAGATCGTGGACCCGGGACGTTTCCAGTGGACCGACTCGGGCTGGGGCGGCGTCGGGCTGCGCGGCCAGGTGCTGTACGAGATGCACGTCGGTACCTTCACCGCGGAGGGAACGTGGCGAAGCGCGATCGAGAAGTTGCCACTCGTCGCCGACCTCGGCATCACGACCATCGAACTGATGCCGGTCGCCGAGTTCCCCGGCCGCTTCGGGTGGGGCTACGATGGCGTGTTTCCCTATGCGCCGACGCGCCTCTATGGCTCGCCCGATGAGCTCCGCGCGTTCGTGGACCGCGCCCATGCCCTCGGCCTCGGCGTCATCCTCGACGTGGTTTACAACCACCTCGGACCCGACGGGTGCGTGTTCAGCCGGTTCGCCACGAGCTACTTCACCAGCAAGTACAAGAACGAGTGGGGTAAGCCGTTGAACTTCGACGGCCCGGACTCGGCGCCCGTACGCGAGTACTTCGCGTGCAATGCCGCCTGCTGGATCGACGAGTTCCATTTCGACGGCCTCCGGCTCGACGCGACGCAGAGCATTCACGACAGCTCGAGCGAGCACATCATCGCGGCGCTCGGGACGACCGCGCGCGCCGCCGCCAACGGCCGGCAGATCATCCTCGTCACCGAAAACGAGCCGCAGGATGTCGGCATGCTGCGGCCGGTCGAGAAGGGCGGCTACGGGCTCGATGCCGCCTGGAACGACGACTTCCATCACAGCGCATCGGTGGCATTGACGGGGCGGAACGAGGCGTACTACGCGGATCATCGAGGGGTGCCGCAGGAGTTCGTGTCAGCAGCGAAGTACGGGTATCTCTTCCAGGGACAATGGTACGGCTGGCAGCAGCAGAATCGCGGCACCGATGCTCGAGCGATTGCGCCGGCGGCCTTCGTCAACTTCATCGAAAACCACGACCAGCTGGCGAACTCGGGCAACGGCTCCCGGATGCGGCTGCGCACGGCGCCCGGCCAGTACCGCGCGATGACGGCGCTGCTGCTGCTCCTGCCTGGGACGCCCATGCTCTTTCAGGGGCAGGAGTTCGGTGCGTCGACGCCGTTCCTCTACTTTGCCGACCACAACCCCACGCTCGCGCGCGCCGTGCAGAAGGGGCGCATCGAGTTCATGTCGCAGTTCGAGAGCCTGGCGTCGCCGGGGATGCAGGGCCGCGTGCCGGCGCCGCATGACGAGGCCACCTTCGAGCGCAGCCGCCTGGACTGGGCCGAGCGCGACGCCCACGCCGAGCATCGCCGCCTTCACGCCGACCTTCTCACGCTGCGACGGACCGATCGGGCGTTCAGCCAGCAGGTGCCTGGAGGAGTGGATGGCGCGATTCTCGGTCCGGACGCCTTCGTCCTGAGATATGCGACGCCCGAGCCCGCCGACGAACGTCTTCTCGTCCTGAACCTCGGGCGCGACCTCGTGGCATCGTCGTTCGCGGAGCCATTGGTCGCCCCGCCGCAGGACCATGTGTGGCGAGTGTCGTGGTCGAGCGAAGCGCCGGAGTACGGCGGGGGCGGTACGCCCGACGTGCTCCACGCAGGTTGGCGGCTACCGGGCCATGCGGCCTTTGTCCTGAAACCGGAGCGCAGAGATGTCGGTCATCCAGCTGGCTGAAAGCGAACTCGTCCGCCGCGTCACGTGGCAACCGACCGAGGAGGGGCGGCGGTCACTCACGTCGAGGGAATGGCTGGTCACGAACGGGCTCGGTGGCTACGCGTCGGGGACGTTGTCAGGCGCACTGACGCGCAGATACCACGGCCTGCTGATCTCGGGACTGCCGACGCCGTTCGGCCGCACCGTGATGTTCAACTTCCTGTGGGAACGGGTGCGGTGGGCGGACGGGCGGGTGGCGTCGCTGTACAACGTGACGGAGACCGAGGGCGGGAAGGAAATCGACAGCTCCCGGTATCTGTCGGACTTCCGCCTCGAGTCCGGTCTTCCGGTCTGGACCTACGACATCGAGGGTGTGCGGTTCGAGAAGCGCGTGATGATGGCGCACCTGCAGAACACGACACACATTGCGTATCGCCTGCTTTCGAACGAGGCGGTGCGGCTGGAGCTGAGTCCTTACATTGCGTTCCGCCTGCACGAGGCCCCGGTGAGCCATCCGGTGACGGCGCCGTACATGGTGCAGGCGCTCGGCGATCGCTTCGAGATCGCGCCGGGCGGCGACTTGCCGCCGCTGCGCCTGTTCCTCTACGGGCAGGAGAAGGCCTTCACGATCATCCCCGACTCGTTCCTGCAGATGTCGTACGCGCTCGAGCAGAACCGGGGGTACGAGTGCTGCGGCGACCTGTGGACGCCGGGCTACTTCAGGCTGCGGCTCGCGCCAGATGCGCCAGGCACGCTCGTCGCCTCGACCGAGTCATGGGAGACGATCGGAGCGCTCAATCCGGAGGAACTGCCGGACGCCGACCGCCGCCGCCGCAAGCGGCTGATCGAATCCGCAAGAACGCTGCCCGAGGTGGGCATGGCTGCGGAGCTCGTGCTGGCCGTGGACCAGTTCATCGTCACACCCGCGGGTCGTATCGAAGAGGCCGCGCGCGCGCGGGCGGCAGGCGACGAAGTCAGGACCGTCATCGCGGGTTATCACTGGTTCACCGATTGGGGCCGCGACACGATGATCAGCCTCGAGGGGCTGACGCTCTGCACCGGCCGCCAGCGCGAGGCCGGCTACATCCTGCGCACGTTCGGCCACTACGTGCGTGACGGCCTCATTCCCAACATGTTCCCTGAGGGAACGAAGGAGGGCCTCTATCACACCGCGGACGCGACGATGTGGTTCTTCCACGCCATGCACCGATACCTGCAGGCGACCGGGGATCGGTCCACGCTGCGCCAGCTGCTGCCGAAGCTGAAGTCGATCTTCGACCATCACGTGCGCGGCACCCGGTTCGGCATCGGCGTCGATGCGGCGGACGGGCTGCTGCGGCAGGGCGCCGACGGGTATCAGCTCACGTGGATGGACGCGAAGGTGGACGACTGGGTCGTCACGCCACGCCGCGGCAAGCCGGTAGAGATCAACGCGCTCTGGTACAACGCGCTGATGCTGCTCTCGGGTTGGCTTCGCGAGGAAGGGGATCCACAGGCGCCGCAGGTGGACGAATACGCGGAACGGGCGCGGGAGTCCTTCAACGCGCGATTCTGGTACGACGAGGGCGGATACCTTTACGACATCATCGACGGCGAACATGGCAACGACGCGAGCTGCCGGCCGAATCAGGTCTTCGCGATCTCGCTCGATCACCCGGTGCTCGACGATCGCCGGTGGGGCGCGGTGTTCAACGTCGTCCGCGAGCGGTTGCTGACGCCGGTCGGCCTGCGCTCGCTGGCGCCCGGGCATCGCGACTACAAGACGCAGTACCTACGGCGACCTGCGCGCCCGCGACGCCGCCTATCATCAGGGCACCGTCTGGGCGTGGCTCGCGGGTCCATACGTGGACGCATGGCTGAGGATCCACCCGGAACAGCGTGACGAGGCGCATCGCTACGTGGAAGGGTTCGAACGCCACCTCGACGAAGCAGGCGTGGGGACCCTCAGCGAGATCTTCGACGCCGAGGAGCCATATACGCCGCGCGGCTGCGTGGCCCAGGCGTGGAGCGTCGCCGAAGTCCTGCGCGCCTGGATGCTGACGCGACCAACTACCACGTCCCCAATCGCCGGGGCATGACTGACCTCCGACCTTCGCCGGGCCGGCTCTCGCCGGCCCTTGCGGGTCACGTGTCGGGCCGGCTGAAGCCGGCCCCTACGACGGGTGGGGCGAAGCGCGCAGTCTTCTGTACGTAGGGGCCGGCTTCAGCCGGCCCGTCAGATGAGCGACGGCGGACTTACTTGCGCATGCGCTCGAGGACCTGGCCGAGGAGACGAAGCTCTTCGCCGTAGCGCGCCCAATCGCCGGCACGCTGAGCGCCGATGGCGGCGTCGTAGTGACCGCGCGCCTCGAGCGGCGAGCGCGTCGAGCGGAATGGCGTCGCCGTTGGGTACGGGCCTCGTCACCGACGCCGGCTGGGCGTCGGGCGTGTCGCGGCGTACCTGCTCGGTCTCCGGCTCCGGTTGCGGGGCGGTGCCGCCAAAGAGCCGCGCCAACGCCGCCTCCAGCGTCGGCTCCATCACGATCTGGTTGTTGTAGGCGACGATGACCCGCGTCAGCTCCGGGATGCGCCCGCCCTGCGCGCGCAGATAGAGCGGGCGCACGTAGATCAGCGACTCCTCGATCGGAATCACCATCAACGTCCCCCAGATCACCTCCGACCCCTGCTGGTTCCACAGCGTGATCTGCGGCGCGATCGTCTGATCCTGGCTGATCCGCGCCACCACCTGGCGCGGGCCGAACACCAGCTTCTGCTTCGGGAACTCGAAGACGCGCAGCCGGCCGTAATGCTCGCCGTCGCTGCGGGCGACGAGCCAGGCCGCGAGGTTGTCGCGGTTGCGCGGCGTGAACGGCAGCATCTGGATGAACTCCGGCTCCGCCTCGCCGGGCAGCCGCATGATCGTGTAGTACGGCTGCATCGGCTGGGCCTCGCCGCCGCTCGTCGATCGCGCGGGATCTGCCACTGATCTTCCCGGTTGTAGAACACCGCGGGCTGCGTCATGTGATAGGTCGCGTACACCGACGACTGGATGGCGAAGATGTCCTCCGGATAACGCACGTGCTGCCGCAGCGCCGCCGGCATCTCCGCGAGCGGCTTGAACATGCCCGGGAAGATGCGCGCGTATGTCGCGGCGATCGGATCCTGCGCGTCCGCCAGGTACGCGGTCGTCGTCCCGTGATAGGCGTCGATGACGAACTTCACCGAGTTGCGGATGTAGTTCACGTTGCCTGACGACCGGCGACGCATACGGATACCGGTCGCTCACCGTGTAGGCGTCGTAGATCCAGAACAGGCGCCCATCGGCGACGACCAGATAGGGGTCCTGGTCGAAGGAGAGGAACGGCGCCAGCGTGCGGACGCGGGTGCGGATGTCACGGTTGAACAGGATACGGCTCTCGGCGTTGATGTCGTTGCTCAGGACGATCTGATAGGCGCGGAACCGCAGCGCGAACACCAGCTTCCGCCACAGCGAGCCGAGCGAGGTCGCCACCCATGCCGTCGTACTGGCTGAACACGTTGTCGTCGCCGCGCGGATAGTGGAACTCGCGCGTCGCGGTGCGGACGATCACGTAGTCGTTCGACAGCTCGCCGAAATAGATGCTCGGCTCCTCGATCGGCAGGTCGGGAATGGTCTGCGGCGGAAGATCGCGGACGAACAGCACCGGCAGGCCTTCGCGGGTGACCTGGTTCACCGGCCCGAGCGTGAGGCCGTAGCCGTGCGTGAACGTCAGCCGCTCGTTGACCCACGTGCGGTTCGGCAGGCTGGTCGAGTTGAGCTCGCGCCCCGAGAGCATCACCTGGCGCAGCCGGCCGTCGATCGTGTAGCGGTCGTTGTCCACCGAGGAGAAGTCGTAGTAGGTCCGGATCTCCTGAATCTGCCCGAACGTTTCGAGCAGCGGCTGGTGATCCCACAGGCGGACGTTCTCGAGCGTCTGACGCGTTGTTGACGATGTCGTTGCGCGTCAGCAGCGCGTCGCCGGAAATCTCGCGCTCCTCGACGCCATCCAGCGCGAACGCGCGGCGCGTGGCCTCGATGTTGTGCTGGATGTACGGCGCCTCGCGCGCCTGCTCGTTCGGCGTGACGACAAACCGCTGCAGCATCGTGCTGTAGATCTCGCCGCCGACCGAGACGAGGAGGTAGAGCGCCGACGGCGGCCGGGATGGGCCAGTTGCGGCGCGAGAACGACTGCAGCAACGCCAGGCCGGCGCCAATCACCGACACCACGGTCAGCAGCAACGCTGCCGGCATGCGGCCGTTGACGTCTGCGTAGCTGGCTCCGTAGATGAGTGTCGACCCGCGAACCAGCTGCTCCGATCGGCTGAGCCACGCCCCGAGCGCCAGCAGCAGGAGGAACGCCGCGGCGAGCAGCGTCAGGTGGCGGCGGGCCGCCGGCGTCATCGTGAGCCGGGCGGGGAAGCCGGATGTCATGCTGCCGGTAAGCAGGTACAGCGCGGCGGACGGCGAGCGCCGCCAGGACCACGAGCGTCTGGCCGAGGCCGCGGAGCAGCTGCAGGAACGGCAACGTGAACACGTAGAACGACACGTCGCGGCCCAGAATCGGGTCGGCCTGCCCGAACTCCACGGCATTCCGCCAGGCCAGCCACGTCTCCCACTGGTTGGACGCAAACAGCCCGATGAACACCGCGAGGAGCGTGCCGGCTCCGAGGGCGATCGTCCGCAGCTGCTGCTGTCCCGGCAGCGTGACCTCCAATCCGTCGCGCGTCATGAACACGGGGCGGATGTCGCCGATCGCGCGGAGCGCGAGCCGCAGGTTCGCGGTCAACCACAGCGCGGAGATGGCGAACACGATCGTGAACAGCGTGCCCTGGGCACGCAGGATGGTGGCAAACACCTGCTGGTAGCCGACTTCACTGAACCAGAGCCAGTTCGTGTAGAAGCCGACGAGCGACGGCCCGGCAAAGAAGATCAGAACGGCGAGCGCGATGAAGAGAAGGCGAAGAGGTCGTTTCGGCATGATGACAACCTTACGGGCGGGCTAGGGTCCGCCGAAGCCGGCGCCCACAGGACTGATGATACGGTCATTTCACTACGTAGCGATCATTGGCCGCTTGCAGATCCGCTCGCACGTCGGCGGCGAGCGAGGCGGGCGTCAGGACCCGCGCAAACGGTCCCCAGCTCAGGATCCAGCTGCGCAGCGCCCAGTCGTGACAGACGTTCATCGACAGCACGAGCCCTCCCTCGGCGTTCTCACGGACTTCCTGCGAAGTGTGCCACACGCGCGCCGCGCACGTACGGAGCGACCTTACCATCGAATTCGATCTCCACGCGGGCGGCCGGCCCGGTGTTGACGCCCGAGCGAATTGGCGAAGACCTCGTCGCCAACCTGCTGTTTCGGCGTGAACGTCTGCTTTTCCAGCGACACGGCGGCGATCCGGTCCACGGCGAACGTGCGCACGTCGTTGTACTCGGGCACGTACGCCAGCAGGTACAGCGCCCCCTGAGCGAAGGCGAGCCGGTAGGGATGCACCTCGTAATCCTTGACCCGGCCGCTCGACACCGAGTGGTAACGCATCGTCGTGACGCGGAAATGCAGCGTGGCCTCCAGCAGCTTGGCGACGAGGTCGGCGGAGGAGTGGCCGCCGCGGGCGCGCGGACCCGGCTTGGCCGCGAGGACGCTCGGCAGGCGATCGAGGAACTGTCGCATGCGCGGGGACAGCATCTTCTCGAGGCGGGAGAAGGCGAGGGTCAGGTCGCGCTGGAATGGCGTGCCGGCGACCGCTTCGAGCAGGTTGCGGCTCAGATACAGCGCGCACAGCTCGGCAAGCGTGAAGCCGGTCTCGAGCCCCTTCAACACCTGGCCGTCCAGCCGCCAGCGCACGCGGCCATCCTCATCACGCTCGTCGTAAAGCGGGAAGCCCGCCTCCTGCAGCGCCGCGAGATCGCGCCGGATCGTCCGCGTGGTGACGTCGAGGTCGTCGGCGAGCGCGTCGATGGCCGCGCCGTGGCGCGACGACTCCAGCGCGTGGAGGATCTTCCACTGCCGGATGACTTCCTGGTTCCGGGGCATGCTGCGTGATCGTACCTTAGCTGGCGGGCGGTGAGCGGTCTTCCGGCTGAAGCCGGCGGGTTAGGGTTACTCGCCGCCTTGTTCGCCTTGCTTGAACCGGCGGATCTCGCGGCGGCGGTTCCGATCAGGTGTGCCGGCGGCCTGCGCCGCGGCGCGATACGTACGCTCGGCGCGGCGCATCTCGATCTCCTCGGGCGTCGGCTTCGGCGTCACGTCGTCGTAGAGCGCCCGCGCCTCGGACTTCTTCACGTGCTGATCGATGACGATGCGGACGATGACGTCCTGGTGGCGGCCGAACCCGCGGCTGATGCGAATGCGGTCGCCCTCGCGGACGGCGCGGTGGGGCTTGGCGTGCTCGCCGTTGACCTCCACCTTGCCGCCCTCGCAGGCGCGCTTGGCTTCAGAGCGGGTCTTGAAGAGGCAGGCGACGTCGAGCCACACGTCCAGACGCAGCGAGTCGTTCACGTGCTCAGATGAAGATTTCGATCTTCCCTTTCGCCTTCAGCGTGTCGACGAACACCTGCGTCTGCTGCTGACGGCCCTGACCCTCGAGATACTGCTGGATCTGCGGCCGCACCTCGTCGATGGGCACCGTGCGGGCGGGCTGATGATCGGCGACCCTGATGATGTGGACGCCGAAATTGCTCTCGACGAGATCGCTCGTCTCGCCCGGCTTCATGGAGAAGGCCGCCTTGTCGAAGGGCGGAACCATCTGGCCCTGCTGGAAGTAACCGAGGTCGCCACCATTCTGCCCGCTGCCCGGATCCGTCGAGTGCTGCTTCGCCAGCGCCGCGAAGTCCTTGCCGGCCTTCACGTCCTTGAGAATCTCGGCGGCCTTGGTGCGCGCTTCCTTCTTGGCGGCCTCGTCCGCGTTCTGCGGAAAGCCCACGAGGATGTGGCTCGCGCGAACGCGCTCCGGCTGTTGAAACTGACCCGGGTTCTTCTGGTAGAAGTCGTTCACCTGTTCCGGAGTGACCGAGACCTTGGGAGCGACTTCCGTCTGGAGCATGTTGCCCACGAGTATGTCGTTCCGCGCGTCCGCGCGCAGCTGCTCGAGGGTGACGTTCTGCTGCGCCAGTGTCTTCGTGAAGGCTTCTTCGGACGGGAACTGCGAGCGGATCTGCGCGATGCGCTTGTCGAGCTCGGCGTCGGGCACCGCCAGCTTCCGCGTCTGGGTCTCCTGGATCAGGAGACGGAACCCAATCATCTGGTCGAGCACGCCGCGGTAGACGCGGTCACGCTGGTCGGGCGGCACCGGGCCACCGGCGTTGGACTCGATGTTCTGCAGCGCCTTCTCGAAGTCCGCCTTGCTGATGGTCTCGCCGTTGACGCGGGCCACGACGTCTGGCAGTTCTGCGGGAACGGGCTTGACGCCTGGCGCGGCGGGCGCGGCCGCCGGCGTCTGTTCCGCCGCAGGCTGGGCCTGGTTACCCGCCGGCGTATCGGTATTGGCAGACGCGGGGGTGCTCCTCGAGCACGCGGACAAAGCGAGGACGACGAGCAGCGGAAACACTCGAACCACAGGAACTCCTGACCGCGAGGGGTGAAGCCCCCGCGCTACGCTGTCATGTAGTGCGCGAGGGCGTCAGCCCCCCGCAGTCAACCAGAGTACGTCCCCGCGTGAGTGGGGTCAAATCCTCGTCGAACTCGCGCCGAGCCTAGTGGCTCGACGAGCGGCGTCCCACGAGTTGCTCGTGGCTCAACAGCCACTCGCTGCTCATGCGCGGCATCCCGGGCTCGGCAACGCTGCGGCACACCCTTGTGACGGCTGCGGCCAGGAGCGCGGCGGGGGCGACGAGCCAACGAGCCGGACCATTGAGGGTCTGAACGCCAGCAACTCTGAGAGTCATGATCTGCTTCCCTTATGTGACTGCGAGGGGGGGCGCCCGCCCGCGCGGAAATTGAACCTACCGATCAACCTGCCAGAGAAATCGGCAATGGTTGAGATTAGTTCAATCGCCAGAAGGGGAGTCTTTTCAATGGCTCTATCGCGTGACTGAGTCCTATCCTGTCATAACGAATTGGGCGGATCTGGTTGCCGTTGCCAGCGAGAAGCTCCAAAACGGGGGAATTATGGTGGCCAGGGCCGGAATCGAACCAGCGACACCCGCATTTTCAGTGCGGTGCTCTACCAACTGAGCTACCTGGCCGGAGGGGAAAAGCGAGTATATCACCGGGGAAAACGAGGCCTCAGGCCTCAGGGTCATCGAAGGCCCGAGGCCTCAGGGATCAGGGCCCAGGGATCAGGGGGCCCGAGGCCCCAGGACTCGCTGAGCCCTGATTCCTGAACCCTGATTCCTGGGCCCTGATCCCTGGGCCAAGTCCCTTTACGACTTCCGGAACAGCAGCAGATACAGGTCCGCCGCCGTGCTCGTGGGGGCCCACGCCGAAATGGTTCGCACGTGCGTCAACACCGCGCTGACCTCGCCCTGGACGACAGCCGGAGGCACCCCGTGGCCAAGGCGATTCGCCGGCACACCGGCGGGAACCTCGGTCTTCGGCCGGGGCGGAAAGTCGATCACGGCCAGTCGGCCACCGGGCTTCAGCGACGCGGCGACGCTCTTCACGATGTCGGCCGGCTGCGTGATGTGGTGGTAGACGTCGCGAATCAGGATGGCGTCGCAGCAGGCAGCGGGCAGATTCGTGGAGCCCGGCGAGCCTTCGATGACGGTCACGTTCATGAGCTTCTCGCGCTGGACGGCGTCGCGCAGCGCGGCGAGCTGCGGCATACCGACATCGGTCGCGTACACGCGCCCGTTCGGTCCGATGAACCGCGACAATCTCATGGTCCAGGCGCCGAACCCCGCGCCGACGTCGGCGACGGTCATGCCGGGCTTCAGCTCCAGCAGCTCCACGAGCTGCGGCACCTCGAGCTCCGCCGCCTTGAGCATCCCCTCGGTGAGAGCAGTCTGCTGGGCAGAGGTCTGCACCAGGAACAAGAGCACGAGACCGACGGTGGCAACGACGCGTGTCATGAAAACCCTCCTCGGGGCAGGAAAACAGCTGCGGAAGTGTATATCGAGTGACACGGCCGCCGCAGGTATAATCCGCGCCGCACACGGTCCGTCAGCTCGAGGTGCCTCCATGTCTCATCCTGCACGTGTCACCGGAGTCGTGGTCGTCGCCCTGACCGCCGTCATCGCGGGCGCGCAGGAGCGTTACGACCTCGTACTGCGGAACGGCTTGATCGTGGACGGCAGCGGGGCGCCCCAGTATCGCGGCGACGTGGCGATCCGGGCCGACCAGATTGCCCGCATCGCTCCCGCGATCACGGCGCCGGCCGGCCGCATCATCGACGTCCGGGGCGAGATTGTCGCGCCCGGCTTCATCGACATCCACGTGCACGCGACGCGCGGAAGCCAGATGGGCATTTTCGAGGTGCCCACCGCCGACAACTACATCCGCCAGGGTGTGACGACGATCCTCGACGGACCGGACGGCGGCTCGCCGGTGCCGCTGACGCCGTTTCTGGCGAAGCTCGAGACGCTGCCGAAGTCGATCAACATCGGGAGCTTCGTCGGCCAGGGCTCGGTCCGCGAAGCGGTGATCGGCCTGGTGAACCGGCCCGCCACGCCGGGCGAGCTCGAGAAGATGCGCGACATCGTGACTCGAGCGATGAGCGACGGGGCATTCGGGCTCAGCTCGGGGTTGTTCTATGTGCCGGGTGTCTTCACGCCGACCGAGGAGGTCGTGGACCTCGCGCGGGTGGCTGCGCGTGGCGGCGGCATTTACATTTCCCACATGCGGGACGAAACGGCCCGCGTGACCGCCAGCGTCGAGGAGACCATCCTCATCGGCGAACGCGGCGGGCTCCCGACACAGGTCACGCATCACAAGGTGCTGGGCCGGGGGAACTGGGGGAAGAGCGTGGAGACGCTGCGGCTGATTGACGAGGCGCGCAAGCGGGGTGTGGATGCCACGCTCGACGTATATCCGTATACCGCGTCAAGCACCACGCTCGCGGCCGGACTGTTGCCGCCGTGGATGCTCGAGGGCGGCCGCGCGGCGATGTTGAAACGCCTGAAGGATCCCGCGACCCGTGACCGCGCCACCACCGAGACGATGCGCATCATCCTGGAGGAGCGGGGCGGCGGCGACCCGAAGAATGTCGTGGTCTCGAGATGCGACGCGGTACCATCGGCGGTCGGCAGGAACCTGGCGGAACTGACCATCACGCGCGGCCTGCCGGTCACGATGAGGGGGGCCGCCGACACGCTGTTCGGCATCCTCGAGCAGGACGACTGCCGCGGCGTGTTTCACGCCATGAACGACGAGGATCTGGATCGCATCATCCGGCATCCGGCGGCGATGATCGCCTCCGATGGCGAGATCCCGGTGTTCGGCAGGGACGCGCCGCATCCGAGAAGTTACGGGACGTTCGCGCGCGTCCTGTCCGAGTACGTGCGGAAGCGCCGCATCCTCACGGTGGAGCAGGCGGTACGCAAGATGGCGGCGCTGCCGGCGCAGCGCCTCTCGCTCGGCGATCGCGGGCGCCTCGAGGAGGGAAAGAAGGCGGACGTCGTGGTCTTCGACCCGGCCACGGTGAGGGATGCATCCACCTACGAGAACCCGCACCAGTACGCGGAAGGGTACTCGCGCGTCATCGTGAATGGCGTCGTGGTGTTCGAGGGCGGACGGATGACCGCGGCGCGGCCGGGCAGGCTCCTGCGGGGCCGGTCAACGCGCATTGGCCGCGGCGACAACGGAGTGGACGGAATCGACTTGGGCCGGACACTCCACTAATGGACCACTGTGGCCATGCTACACATCAACAGGAGCGATCTATGAGATGCACGGTATGCCTCGCGCTGCTCACCGCAGTGATGGTGAGCGCCTGCAACCGATCGACACCGGAGCAGCAGGCTGTCAACGACGCCGCCGAGGCGCTCGGCGGCAGCGACAGGATCCAGGCCGTCAAGACGATCGTCATCGAGGGCGAGGGCACGCAAGGCAACCTCGGGCAGGACCTTCGGCCGGACGCCACGGGACAGACGTTCACCGTATCCGGCTACAGGCGCGCGATAGACCTTGCCGGCGGCCGCGCGCGGACGGAGCTGACACGCGCACCGAACTTCCAGTACTTCGCGGGGCAGGCGCCGCAGAAGATCGTGCAGGGTCTCGACGGCGAGGTGGGCTACAACGTCGCCGCCAACGGCACCGCCACGCGCACGCCGGACCCTGTCGCGAACGACCGGCGCGCGGAGATCTACCATCACCCGATCACCAGTGTCCGCGCCGCCCTCGATCCCGGCGCAACGCTCACGAACCCGCGGATGGAGAACGGGCAGAACCTGGTTGACGTGCGAACGGCGAGCGGGGTCACGTTCACGCTCGCGGTCGACAGCGGGAGCATGCTGCCGGCGCGAGTGATCTCGACGCTGGACAACACCAACCTCGGTGACGTGGTGGTCGAGACCACGTTCGCTGATTACCAGGACGTCAACGGCCTGCAGCTCCCGGGACGGCTGACCACGAAGACCGACGATGTGACCACGGCGGACGTGCGCGTGACCAGGCAGACGGTCGATACGGAGCCAGGTGACCTCGCGGCGCCGGCCGCCGCGGCATCAGCCGCGCCGATGGCCGGGCCGCCGCCGGCGACGGTAGCCGTCGAGGAGCTGGCGCCACGCGTCTGGCTGCTGGCCGGACAGAGCCACCACAGCGTGCTCGTGGAGTTCGACGATCACCTCACGCTGATCGAGGCGCCGCAGAACGACACGCGCGCGCTGGCCGTCATCGCGAAAGCGCGCGAGCTGCGGCCGAACAAGCCGCTGACGCAGCTCGTCGTGTCGCACCATCATTTCGATCACTCGGGCGGCGTCCGCGCCGCCATGTCGGAAGGGCTCACCGTCATCGCGCACGAGAACGCGGCCGAGTACCTCGAGGAAGCCGGCAAGCGGCCGCACACGGCGATCCCCGACGCGCTGGGGAAAAATCCCAGGGCGGTGAACGTCGAAGGGGTGGACGGTGAGCGAGTCCTCATGGACAAGACGATGACGGTGAACCTCTATGCCATCGAAGGGAACCCGCACGCGGACACATTGCTCATGGCCTATTTCCCCAGGGAACGCCTGCTCGTCGAAGCGGACGTGTACACGCCGGGCGCGGCGGTCGCACCTTACGCGCCGAATCTGCTCGAGAACGTGAGGAAGCGCAACCTGCGTGTGGATCGCGTGGTGCCGCTTCACGGCAAGGTCGTCCCGTTCAGCGAGCTCGTCAAGGTCGTGCCGGTGGCAGCGACGAACTGACGCAGAGGCCGACGGGCCGGCTGAAGCCGGCGAGCCGGCCCCTACGTACCGAGGTGCGAGTGAGCCACTCCTCGTAGGGCCGGCTTCGAGCCGGCCCACGACGCGACCTCACCCCTTCACCACATAGCCCTTCTCGAGGAGCAGATCCCGCACGCGGTCGCGCACGTCGCCCTGAAGCTCCACGGTGTCTTCCGAGACGGCGCCGCCGGTGCCGCAGGCGCGCTTGAGGTCACGACTCAACGCCGCCAGGAACGCATCGTTGCGCGGCAGATCGAATACGACGGTCATTGTCTTTCCGCCGCGGCCCTTCTTCTCGACACGAAGCTTGGCCACGACCTTTGCGGGCACGGACTGCTGGCTGGTGCGGTGGCTGCACTTGCAGTCCTTCTGCGGCCAGCCGCAACCGGGACAGATGCGGCCGGCCTCCGTCGAATACACGATCCGTTCGTTGCCGCGGCCCGCCATCACGCCATCATGCCCGAGCCATCCGTGAATTCCCAGTCGTGAGGTCCTGACACAGCCGTTGGAATGCGGGGGGTGGCGAGATTCGAGTTGAGAGTCGATAACCACCTCAGGGGTCATTGACACGCAGTCGATGACAACCCAGCTGTGTAGAACGTTCGACGCTGCTCAGTTTGATTTCACGTCACGCTCTGCAGCAGGAAACCTCGGCAGACCGTAATTACTGTGAACACAAGCAGGCAGGCTTGGCTGCATCCTTGCCACATGCTGACGGACTGCCAATCCCAACAATTAGGAGTTCGTTGAAATGCGCCACCTCGTGTGCCTGCTCGTTTGTCTGCTCGCGTCTGCCGTCCGTCAGCGAGGCGGCGACGCGAACCGTGTGTGCGAGCGGCTGCCAATACACGAGCCTACAAACTGCCATTAACGAAGCAGTGCCTGGCGACACGATCCTGTTGCGTGCGGGGCAAGACCTACGTCGGGAACTACACGCTGAAGAGCAAGCCTGGATCGTCGACGGCGTTCATCACCATCAAGTCTGATGCGCCCGCGGCCAGCCTGCCTCCGGCCGGTGTGCGCCTGGTTCCGCAGGGAAACCGGGCGGCAACACCCAGCGCAGCGCGCTCGCGCGGCTGACTCGGACAGGGCGGCAGCTACAAGTCGACGCCGGTCATCCGCACCGAGCCCGGTGCGCATCACTACCGGCTGCAGTTCCTCGAAATCGACGGCACGGCGAACGTGGGCTACGAGACGCTCATCGCCATCGGCGCCAACGACAGCTCGCAGACGACTGTCGCCGCGGCGCCGCACGCGATTGTCCTCGACCGCATCTGGGCCCACGGCCACCCCTCGAAGGGCATCGAAGCGCGGCATCGCCGTCAACGGCCGCTCGATCGACATGTTCAACAGCTATATCGACGACGTGTTCTCGATGTCGGACTCGCAGGCGATCGCCAGCTTCAACGCGCCGGGGCCGGTGCGGATCATCAACAACTTCCTCGAGGCGACCGGCGAGAACATCATGTTCGGCGGCGCCGACCCGAAGATCCCGAACCTGGTCGCCGAGCGACTTCGAGATCCGCGGCGAATCATTTCTACAAGGACCCGGCGTGGCTGAACCCGGTGCTGAAGACGCCCGGCCAGCCGTCGGTCGAGCGCACGCACCGGCGGATCGCTCGCCGCCGGGCACGCACTACTTCAAGGTGGTCGCGGTGATGTCGACCGGCGGTTCGCGCCGTGGTCTCGGCGCCGTCGCGCGGAGGCCGTCGGTGACCGTCGGGCCAGCGGCGGCGCGGTCCGTTGTCATGGTCATCGGTCAACGGCGCGGACAAATACCGCGTCTATCGCGGCACCGGCGTCGAACGGGCAGACCAGTGTACCTCGAGACGTCCACGACCGTCGATGACCTATACGGGTGCCGCCGAGAAGAGCGGATCGCCGAAGACAGCGGGAAACAAGTGGACCTCCAAGAACCACCTCGAGCTGAAGAACGGGCAACGCGTGACCATCGACGGCAACTTGTTCGAGAACAACTGGGCGGAGTTTCCAGAACGGCTACGCGATTCTCTTCACGCCGCAAGAACCAGGAGCGGAAGGCGCCGTGGACGGTCGTGCGCGACGTCGTCTTCAGCAACAACGTGCTGCGGCACAGCGCGGTGGGGATCAACATCTCCGGCTACGACTGGCGATCGACACCGAGCAGACGCAGCAACATCAAGATCGTCAACAACGTCTTCGAGGACATCAGCGGCCGCTACGGGCGACAAGGGGGCGCGTTCCTGCTGATTCGGCGGTCCGCGCGACATCGTGGTGGATCACAACACGATCCTGCAACGAGGGGGCGCTGCTGGAGATCGACGGGCCGGCGGTGACCGGGTTCGTCTACACGCAACAACTTCTCGCGGCACAACAAGTACGGGCGTCAAAGGGACAGAGCCCGCGTCGGCAACGACACGCTCAACGCCTACTTCACCGCGGTTCGTTCCGCGGCAACGTGCTCGCCGGCGGCCCGGCTTCGTCGTATCCAACCGGCAACTACTTCCCGACGACCGCGGAGTTCAGCGCCTCGTTCGTGAATGCGGCGCTCGGCGACTACACCCTGGTGGCGACGAGCCCGTTCATCAAGAAAGCAACGGACGGGCGCGACATCGGCGTCGATACGAAGGCCATGCGCCTGGCGCAGGCCGCGCAGGTGACCGCAGTCGTCACCCCGCCCCCGCCGCCGGCGCCGGAGCCTCCGCCCGCGCCGGAGCCGCCGCCCGGGCCGGCGACGCTTCCTGAGGGCTGGCAGTCCGACGACGTCGGGGCGGTGGGTGTCACCGGCGCCGCATCGGCCAGCAGCGGCACGTTCGTCGTCAAGGGCGCGGGCGCCGACGTGTGGGGCACGGCGGATGCGCTCCACTTCGCGTATCGCCCCCTCAGCGGAGACGGCACGATTGTCGCCCGCGTCGCATCGCACGACGGGGAGGCTGCATGGACCAAGGTCGGCGTCATGATCCGCGCAGGCACCGATGCCGGGTCGGCGCAGGCCTTCATGCTGGTCTCGAAGGCGAAGGGCCTTGCGTTCCAGCGCCGGAAGACCAACGGGGGATCGTCGGTGCACACATCAGGCGGCGCCGGCACGGCGCCGAGATGGGTGAAGCTCACGCGAACGGGAAACGTGATCGCGGCCTCCACCTCGATCGACGGCCGGACCTGGGACCTGGTGGCCACCGATACGTTCTCCATGCCGAGCGATGTGCTCATCGGCCTCGCCTCGCACAGCCACGACACGGGGACGCTGGTCACGGCCACGTTCGACCATGTCTCGGTGTCATCCGGTCAGGCGCTCCCCGCCGGGTGGGAGTCCAACGACGTCGGCTCGGTCGGCAAGGCGGGCGCGGCATCGCACAACGCGGGCACTTTCACCGTGAAGGGAGCAGGCGCCGATATCTGGGGGACCGCCGACGCGTTCCACTACGCGTGGCGCCCGCTCGCGGGCGACGGCGAGATTGTGGCGCGCATCGCGACCGTCAGCGGATCGGATGCCTGGACGAAGGCTGGCGTGATGATGCGCCAGACGCTCGACGCGGGATCGGCGCAGGCGTTGATGGTGGTGTCGACCGGCAATGGCGCCCGCTTCCAGCGCCGCACCGTGACTGGCGGCATCTCGCTCGACACCAACGGCGGAGCGGGGGCGGCGCCGAAGTGGGTGAAGCTCAAACGCGCCGGCCAGCTGATCACGGCGTCGGTGTCGTCCAACGGAACGACGTGGCAGGTCGTGGGCAGCGACACGTTTTCGATGGTCGGCGAGATTCACGTCGGGCTTGCCGTGACGAGCCACACCGTGGCGGCACTCGCCACCGCCACCTTCGACAACGTGGCGGTGACGGGCCAATAGCCGGGGTGTAAATTCTGCCGACTCTACCGTTTGGAAACCTAACCCATCCATAAAACACGAAACGTCGAAAAGCTCGGCCGAATAGCACTTTTGCATTTGGCCGAGCTCTTGCCTCTACAGGAACCTATGAAGTCCCATGTCCTATCGCTGGTTAGCCACTCCCGCTCGCGGGAGGCGGAGGAGCGGTGTTCGGTCCCCGCGGATGAGCAGCAGTTCCGGTTCCCGTCCGATGCCGAAGAAGTAGCGGAAGTATCGTGTTACCCCGAGCGGCGGCAGGCGCGCCGCGAAACGTCTCCCGTCCGAGCCGAACGACGCGCAAGTTGATCGTCTGAGTTCGTTCCTGCCACGATCTCACACGAATCCTGCACAAGATCCTCCGAGGGGGCGTGACCATTCGCTCCAGTTCTCGCTATCCGGGTTGACATCCCCGCGGTTCGGGCCGTAGAGTCCGCGATCGTCCTCCCCGCGGTCGCTCTTTCGCGGCAGCGCGTTTGGCCGACCACTCTCGTGGTTTCCGCGTGCGCATGCCGAGTGACCTGGCGTTGCAATCGACTTCGCGAACCAGCACATCGCGCGCGCAGCTCGCCGCGATGTCGAAGATCGGGCAGGGCGGGCAGGTGGTGGATGCCACCGGCGAGGGGGTGCGCCTGCGTCCGCTGGCCGTCGCCCTGTCCGATGCACCCGCGGGCTCTCGGGCTCCAGGCTGTCGGGCATTGAGCGACGGTTCAATCGTCGCCATGCCCTGCACCGCAGCCCGTCGTCTGGAGTCCGGGCCTCCCAGCTAAACCGCCGCGACCTCTGATTCTCGAACGAGGCCCAGTTCCTTTCGCACCCGGTCCTCGACTGTCTGACGGACTTCGGGATGGTCTTTCAGGAACTGCTTCGCATTCTCCCGGCCCTGGCCGAGCCGCTCACCGCCGAACGCGAACCACGCACCGCTCTTCTCGACGATGCGCTTCTCGACGGCGAGGTCGAGCAGGTCGCCTTCGCGCGAGATGCCTTCGCCGTACATGATGTCGAACTCGGCTTCGCGGAACGGCGAGGCCACCTTGTTCTTCACGACCTTGACGCGCGTGCGGCCGCCGATGACCTGGTCGCCATCCTTGATGCTGGCAATGCGCCGGATGTCGATGCGCACTGACGCGTAAAACTTCAGCGCGCGTCCGCCGGTCGTCGTCTCGGGGTTGCCGAACATGACGCCGATCTTCTCGCGCAGCTGGTTGATGAAAATGAGGGTCGTCTTGGACTTGGAGACGACGCCGGTGAGCTTGCGGAGCGCCTGCGACATCAGGCGCGCCTGCAGGCCCATCTGCGCTTCGCCCATCTCGCCCTCGATTTCCGCCTTCGGCACCAGCGCGGCCACCGAGTCCACGACCACCACGTCGACACTGTTGGACCGGATCAGCACCTCGACGATTTCGAGGGCCTGCTCCCCGTTATCCGGCTGGGACACCAGCAGGTTGTCGAGGTCGACGCCCAGCTTCTGTGCGTACTGCGCGTCGAGCGCATGCTCGGCGTCGACGAAGGCGGCCATGCCGCCGAACTTCTGCGCCTCGGCGATGACCTGCAGCGCCAGCGTCGTCTTGCCCGAGGATTCCGGACCGTAAATCTCGGTGACTCGCCCGCGGGGAAGGCCGCCGATCCCGAGGGCGTAATCGATGCTGATGGCCCCTGTGGAAATCGCCTCGATGGGCGCGATGGCGCCCTTCTGGCCGAGGCGCATGATCGAGCCCTTGCCGAACTGCTTCTCAATCTGGCCGACGGCAATGTCGATGGCTCTGGTGCGTTCTTTCAGGTCGTCGAGCGGCATGCTGCGGTCTCCTTGGCGTGTGGCCGTGTGTGGAATTGAGTGTGGCTTGAGGGTGTGACAGAGGTGGTCACGGCCGGGGTTGATCCTAGGGTCGTGCCGTACGAAAGTCAAGCGAAAATATGTGCAGATTGACCCGGCTCGCCTAGTCCCATCAACGACTTACGCGCGTAGCCGACTTTCGCCCCCTGGCAGGATCTGCACCGCCTCGGGAGCCCTCGGGCGCAGTTCCTGCGTACTCGTGGCGTTATGAGCATCCGAACCGAATCCATCTGGCGCGCCACCCACAACCTCCGCCATTTTCCCGCCGCTCGCCCGCGACCTCGAGACCGACGTCGCCATCGTCGGCGGCGGCATTTCCGGCCTCACCGCCGCGCTGCTGCTGGCCCGCGCCGGCCGTCGCGTGGTCGTGCTCGAACGCGACCATGATCGCCAGCGGCGAAACCGGCAATACGACCAGCCACCTGACCGAGGCCGTGGACGCCCGGTACCAGACGCTGATCAAAGACGTCGGCGAAGACAGGCGCCCGATTGGTGGCGCGATCCAGCCGCGACGCGATCGCGCAGATCGAGTCGATCGCGCGCGCCTCGCCGATCGACTGCGGCTTCGAGCGGGTGCCCGGCTATCTCTACACGGAGCGAGCGTCCGACGTGGAGCAGCTGGCCAACGAGCTCGACGCGCGCGCGGCGGGCCGGATGCGCCGTGCAGTGGGCGGACCGCGTGCCGCTGCCGTTTCCAACCGAGGGGGGCGTCTATTGGGAGGGCCAGGCGCAGGTGCACGCCACGGCATACGTCGAGGCCCTCCTCGATGCGGCATGCGCCGGCGGGGTCGAGTTCTACGAACACACAACGCGTGCTTGGCGTCCATGAGGACGAGCCGAGCCGCGTGGAGACCGATCACGGCCGCGTCCGCGCGCATCACGTCTTCGTGGCCGCCAACGTGCCGGTGAACAACCGCGTTCTCCTGCATACGAAGATCGCGGCCTATCGCTCCTATGCGATTGCGGCGGACGCCCCGCCGGCGTTTCCCGACGGGACTGTTCTGGGACACGGACGATCCCTATCACTACACGCGCAAGCAGTTGGTGAACGGACGGACCTATCTCATCGTCGGCGGCGAGGATCACCGCACGGGCATGAAGACCGACACCGATACGTGCTACGCGCGCCTGCTCGAGGTACGCGCGGAAGCGCTTCTCGATCGACGGCTGGCGCTACCACTGGTCGGGGCAGATCATCGAGCCGGTGGACGGGCTGCCGTACATCGGCCGCAACGCCACGGAGCAGCACGTGTTCGTGGCGACGGGGTATTCGGGCAACGGCATGACGTTCGGCACGCTCGCCGGAATGATCGTCAGCGATCTGATCCTTGGAAAGCCAAATCCCTACGCGGGGATCTACGACGCGACCCGCGTCAGGCCGCTGGCGTCGGCGGTCGAGTACATCGAAGGAGAACCTCGTCTTTCCAGCGCACCTGCTGACCGATCGGCTGACGTCGGTGAACGCCGAGGACCGGCCGATCCAGGAGCTGCGCCCCGGCGAAGGCGCGATTTTCACGTCCGACGAAGGAAAGATTGCCGTGTGCCGCGACAGCCATGGCGCGGTGCACGCGATGTCGGCGGTGTGCACGCACCTGGGGTGCGACGTCGCCTGGAACTCGGCCGAGCAGACGTGGGACTGCCCGTGTCACGGCTCACGATTCGGGCCCGACGGCAAAGTGGTGAACGGGCCCGCGGTCGCCGACCTGCGCGCTGTGCCGGTGAAGACGGGTGCACGGTGATCAACTCCCAGCCAATCGGATCCGCGAGCCAGCGTCGAAGGGCCGGCTGACACCGGCCCCCGCGATCGAATTTCAGAACTCGATCAACACACCTGCTGACGGCATGCGCGGGAAAAGCTCCTGGAGGTAGCCGAACGCCTGCCCGGTTCTCAGGGCGACGCCCGGCGAGTTCCAGCGCACGTTCGATCTCCCGAGCACGTTCATGACTTCCACGAACAGCGTCAGGCGGCGTTTCGTGTAGTTGAAGACATGGTTCGCGCGAACGTCGAGCCGGCCGTAGGCCGGCAGCCGCACGTCGTTGCGGCGCTCGCCCACGAACAACAGGCCGCCGCGCGCCTGCCAGTACCCTGGCATCGGAAAGTTGCTGCCGAAGAGCAGCTTGCCGCTGACGCTCGCGCGGCTCGAAATCGCATAGTGACCGTAGACATTCACGGTGTGACGCTGGTCGAAGTCCGCATCGAACTGCTCGCCGGTGGAAGTATCCCGGTGCGTCGTGTGGCTCCACGTGTAGGACGCCCAGCCCGAGAGGCCCTGCGCGAGCTGCCGTTGTACGAGCATCTCGATGCCGTGCGAGCGCCCGTCGAGGCTGTTTGCATACCGGGCGGACGGTGGACGCGGGCGAGGGACGCCGTTCACGAGCTGGAACTCGTCGGCGAGCCGGAGCACGTTCTGCTCGCGACGATGAAAGAGCGTGATCTGCCATCGCGTCCGCGCACCGAGCCGGCGCTCGAGCGCGAGGTCCACGTGGCGGGCACGCTCCGGCCGCAGGTTGAGACCGGCGTGGGCGCCGTGTACTGCCTGGAACTCAGGGAACTGGTGGTACAGGCCCACTCCGGCGCGCACGTCCGTCGTTCCCGAGAGCGCCCAGCTGCACCCTGGAGCCACGGCGACGCGGTCGTCTCGTCCACCATCGAGGAGTGGGCCACGCGAACACCGGGCGCGAGCGAGAAGCGGCCAGCGGCGAACGAGGTGTGCACGAAGCCGGAGACCACCCGCGCCGCTGCGTTGTAGTCGTCCGTGCGTTGCGCGGCGACGACGCCCTCGGGGGTGCCGGTGTATTCCAGCAGTGTCTTGGACGCCCGCTGGTACTGCGCCTGGCCGCCTGCCTCGATCGTCACCGCGGAACGCGGCACCCAGAACACGTTCGCTGCGATACGACAGATCGCGGAACCTGCCGCGGCCGATCTCGACCGCCAGCGGGTTCTCGTTGCCGGAAACGCTGGCCGACCGCTGCTACCCGCTGCGTGAGCACGACCGATGGAGCGATGGTCGAGCGCCAGGCCACCGTGCCGAGCGCCATGTCATCGGCTGCATCCGCGATCTCGTTCGGCTGCCGCTCCTCTGGTTGATCGAGCCGCGCGCGCCCGGCGATGCCCATGACCTCGAGACGCTGGCGCGCCGTCACGTCGTACACGCCCTTGGCCTGCACGTCCGCGAACCCGAACACCGCGTCGAAGTCGGGGACGACGCGGCGGACGAGCCAGTCGATGTAGCTGTAGCGCGACGACACGAGCCACGACCCCCTGGCCGCTGTACCGAGCGGTCCCTCGGCGAGCATCGAGGCGTTGGTGCCGCTCAACGCGCCGCGGAACCCTGTCGCGGCGCGCGACCCTTCGCGCATCGTCGCATCGAGCCATGCACCGGCGCGGTCGCCGAACCGCTGAGGATACGAGCCGATCGAGAGGGTGACCCGGTCCAGGATGTCGCTGTTCAGCAGCGCCATCGACCCCGAGTCGCCGGTTTCCTCGAACGCGTGCAGCAGCGCCCGGGTCTGGATGCCGTCGATCGACAGCCCGAGGTGCGCGAAGTCAACGCCGCGAACGGAGAAGTCGCTGCGAAAGTCGTCGTTGGCGGTCACGCCAGGCAGCGCCTGCACTGCGCGGAAGGGATCGTCCACGAGCACCGACCCGACGCGCTGCATCGCCGCGCTGCCGAGTACCTGGCGTGCCGGCGTGGCCTGGTCGGGTACCGGCACGCTGTCGGCCGTCACGGTGACGCGATCGGTATAGGCGCCGGTTCCCTCGGCGAGAGGAACCGTCAGGGTGACCGTCGTGCCCCGCGTGACGTCCACGACGGGGCGCGCCAGCGAGTAGCCGAGCGTCGAGACGAAGAGATCGTGGCGGCCGGCTGGCACACCTGACAGCTCGAACGCCCCTTGCGCGTCGCTCTGCGTCGAGTGGCCTGTCTCCTGCACGACGACGATGACGTCAGGAACGGGTGCGCCGGTGCGCGCGTCAACCACACGCCCGCTGATGCTCCCCGTCTCCACGGGCGGCGCAACGGCCTCACGTCGCCTCGTCGTGCGCGTGCTCCTGACGATCAGCAGCGTTCCCGCATCGCCGGGCCGCGCTTCGAGGCCATGCGGCCTCAGGATTTCGTCGAGGACGCGGCGCGGCAGCCGGGCCTTCGGTTCGGCCAGCACCCGCGCGTCGGCGCGGACAAGGTTGGAGCTGAACACGATCTTGAGGCCGTCCACCTGGAGCTCGCGCAGGACGTCGGCGAGCAGGCGGCCGGCGTAGCGGCCGGACTGCGCCTGGCAGGGACGCGCCGCTCACCAGCAGTGCGAGGAGGACGGCGACGACTCCCGACCGAAGGCGAAAGCGATCGCGAGGAATCATGACGCGCCCCCGGCCTCGATCGTCACGACGTCGCCGGCGACTCGATGGGTCAACCCGCACGTGGCCAGCACGGCGCGCAGCGCCTGTTCGGGAGTGAGGCCGTCCACGGTGCCGCTGATGACGACCGTGGAGGCGGACGCCGCCAGCGCGTCGCTGCCGAAGCGGATCGCCCACCCGCCTTCGCGGGCTGCCCAGGCGAGGAACTCCGCGAGCGTCTTCCCGTCGAGATCGAACGGCGGCGCCGCGAGGGTGACCCAGTCCCAGCTCGGGTCCTGTGATCGGCCCCTCTACCCGCGTCATCCCACCGCCCTCGGCCGCCACGAGCTCGATGCCGCGCTCGACGTCCTCAGCGCCCTGGGACGTCGTTACGCGCACGATGCCGTCGCGGACGCGGACCCGCATGCGTCTTCCGGCTGCAGCCGGAAGATCAATCAACCGCACTTCGAATCTCGTCCCGATGTCGCGCGCCGTCCCGAGCGCCGTGCGGATTTCGACTGAGCGATCCGGCCCCGTCGCCTGACCCGTGTCGACGAACGCGCCGCCGCGGGCGAGTGCGATCGCCGATGCGCCTTCGAAGGTGACCTCGCTGTTGACGTCCAGCCGCACCTCGACGCCGTTGACCAGGCGCAGTGCCGTGCGCGTCGCCGCATCGGTCTGCAGGACGGAGCCGAGAAGGACCGGCGTGCCGTTGTGGGTGGCGACGACGACGTCGGAGGCCGGGCTGCCCTGATCACGCCACACGACCGTCAGCACCAGCAGCGCCGCCGCCGGGAGCGAGAGCGCCGCGACACGCACGCGGCGCCCGCGCCGGGTCCGCCGCACTTCGCCCTGCCACGCGGCGTGCGCCGCCTCGCGCGCCCGGTCGAGGCGATCGTCGGCCGGCACGCGCCGCGGGCCTGCCAGCTCCAGCAGTTGTTCGACGGCGTCACGAGGATGGTCGGTCATGGTTCGACTCCGGTGAGCGTCGCGAAGCCGTCGCGAAACGCCTCACGGGCACGGGTCAGCAGCGATTCCACCGCCTTGGTCGTCGTGTCGAGCCGCTGCGCAATCTCCCGCATGCTCAGGCCCTGGAGATATTTCCACTCGAGCACGTCGCTGTAGCGGGCGGGCAGGTAGTCGAGCGTGAGCTGGACCAGCCGCGCGAGGTCCTGACGTTCGAGGTCGTCGTGCGGGCCTTTCATGCGCGCGGCCAGCGTCTCGAGTTGCGCGCGGACTTCGGGAGCGTCATCGAGCACGGTGACCTCACCGCGATCGTGGCGCCGGCAATAGGCCGAGATCTCATGGCGGCACAGCGTGCACAGCCAGGTGAAGAGCGCGGCCTCGCCGCGCCACGTACCAGCCTTGCGAATGGCGAGCACGAGCGTCGCCTGCGCGATGTCCTCGGCCGCGTCCTCGAGCCGGACGCGTGCGACGGCGAAGCGATAGAGCCGCGGATAGTAGGCGTCGAAGAACTCGTGGAAGGCGCGTTCGTCGCCGCCCCGCATGCGCCGGACCAGGTCCCGATCGTGGGAAATATCCATCTGCCGGGGTGTTCTGTGGTGTTAGAGGGACCCACGCCGCGAGATCCTTCGCCGGACGAAACCGGGCCGGCTGAAGCCGGCTCCGAAGCCGGCCCGTAGCGCTACGGATACGCACGTCCCCTAGATTCGCTCCACCGCGAGCGCGACCCCGTTGCCGCCGCCCAGACACAAGGTCGCGATGCCGCGCGTGAGGCCGCGTTGCTGCAACGCGTACAACAGGGTCGTCAGGATACGCGCGCCGCTGGCGCCGATCGGGTGGCCGAGTGCGACCGCGCCGCCGTTGACGTTCACCTTCTGCGGGTCGATGCCGAGCTCCCGCAACACGGCGACCGCCTGCACCGAGAACGCTTCGTTCAGCTCGAACAGGTCCACCTCGTCGAGCTTCCATTTAATCTTCTCCGCCAGGCGCCGCACGGCCTCGACCGGCGTCATCAGGACGTACTTCGGCGCCAGACCGCTCGACGCCTGGCCGACGATGCGGGCCATGGGGCGCAGCGAGAGCGCGGCCGCCCGCCCAGCGGACATGAGCACGAGGGCCGCGGCGCCGTCGTTGACCGGCGGCGCGTTGCCCGCGGTGACGGTCCCGTCTTTCCTGAATGCCGGGCGCAGCGCGCCCAGCGCTTCCGTTGTCGTATCCGCACGGATCGACTCGTCGCGGTCGATCACCAGGGCGTCCCCCTTCTTTCGCGGGATGACGACCGGCAGGATCTTCATCGCTGAAGCGGCCAGAGGCCGTCGCGTCCGCGGCCCTGCGATGACTCTCGACGGCATACGCATCCTGTGCGGCACGGCCGATCTGGTACTCAGTGGCCACGACCTCGCCCGCGTGGCCCATGTGGCACTGCTCGAAGGAGCACCACAGGCCGTCGTGGACCATCGAATCGAGCGCCTCGCCATGTCCCATCCGCATTCCCTCGCGCACGCGCGTGAGCAGGTAGGGACAGTTGCTCATCGACTCCATGCCGCCGGCTACCGCGATCTCCATGTCCCCGGTGCCGATTCCCTGCGCCGCCACCATGACAGTCTTCAACCCCGATCCGCACACCTTGTTGATCGTGGTCGCCGCGACGTGATCCGACAGCCCTCCGTGCAGCGCCGCCTGCCGTGCCGGCGCCTGCCCGATTCCGGCGGAGACGACGTTGCCCATGAGGCATTCCTCGACGCTGGCTGGGTCGATGCCGGCGCGGCGCACCGCTTCGCGAATGACCAGCGCCCCGAGCTGGGGCGCCGTGAACTCCTTCAACCCACCGAGAAATCTGCCCGTCGGCGTCCGCACCGCCGACAGAATGACTGCTTCCCGCATCTCGAGATTCTAGTCGGTGCAAGGAGATGCTTCGCCTGTCGGTGCAGGCGGGGGCTGTTAACCGTTGACCAGGCGCTGCGTTGTATCGTCTGGAGGCACCGCACATGGACTTCTCGGAGATGCTGGGGCATCTGGTGGCGATCGTGGCAATTCTGAGCGTCTTCGGGTCGACGGCGTATATCGCCTATGTCGTGCTCGAGGCGATACGGTCGCGTCAGCGCGCGCGGCTGACGAGCGAGTTCCAGCAGAAGCTGCTCGATCGCGTCGGGTCGGCGCAGGAGCTGGGAGCGTTCCTGAGCAGCGAGGGCGGCGCACGGATCGTCGAGTCGCTGTCGCCTGCCCGGGCCGGCGGCGGTCCGCACCAGCGCATTCTTCGGGCGCTCCAGGCCGGCCTGGTGCTGCTGGCACTGGGCATCGGCCTCTTCATCTACATCGGCAGCCGGGCCCTCTCCATCGCAGGCGAAGACGCCGTCGCGATGGTCGCAACAGTCTCGACCGCGATTGGCGTGGGGTTGCTCATGGCGGCCGGCGCGTCATACGGGATGTCGAGACGCATGGGGCTCCTGAATCACCCGACCGAGGACACCAGGCCTGCCAACGTGGCATAGGCGTGGGCCAGTTGGAGGAAGCGGCGTTCAGCGCCTTCTATCGGAGCCACGCCCGCGGGCTCCGGGCGTACGTCTATCGGGTAACCGGCCACAGCGCCGACGCCGACGACATCGTGCAGGAGGCGTTCCTCCGGTTGCTGCGCGCGGGGCCCGACACCGAGGACGGTGGAACCGAGGCGGCGTTTCCTTTACCGCGTGGCGAGCAACCTCATCATCGATCGGTGGCGCCGCAAGACGCGGGACGAGCAGGCGCCGCTGGCCGCGGGCTCGCCGGCTGTCGCGGCTCGCGAGCCGGATGACGACGTGGCGCAGACGTTTGCGGCGCTGGCGGCGCGCGACCGCGCGCTGCTGTGGCTCGCGTACGTCGAAGGGGAGAGCCATGAGGAGATCGCGGCCTCGCTTGGCGTGGGGAAGCGCAGCGTCAAGGTGCTCCTGTTCCGCGCGAAGAGGCGGCTGCGCGAGTTGTTGCACGCCAGGGGATTGTCGAGGACGTGATGGCGAAGTGGTTCGAGCTGACCGAAGACGAAGACCGGGCGCTCGCGGCGTTCATGGCGCGCGTGGCGTCGCTGCCTGCGGCGCCGGCGATGGCCGACCCGATGCCGCTGTGGTGGAAGGCGCAACTCGTGCGGCGCTGGGATGCCGAGCGCCGCGCGCAAGCTCCGCTCGACGTGATGGAGCGGATCGAAATCGTGGCCGGCCTCGCCGCGGCCGGCGTGCTGCTCGTGTGGGCCGTCCCGACCGTGGGCCGGATCATTGCCGAGCCATTGCTCGCACTGCTGGGTTGACTCGACGTTCGGGGCACGTGTCTTGCCTCTGGTGAACCAGGAACGTGTTTCAAGGAGCACACCCATGGTTCGCCGCATTTTGCTCAGCTGTGTCATCGCTTGCAGCCTCGGCGCCGGGAATGCGTGGGCCCACCACCAGGAGCCCGGCCGGGTGCATCCCGTCATCACGACGGTTCGGATCAATCAGCCGGTCATGGCCGGCAAGCAGCCGCTCACGCCGGGGACGTATGAGCTCGTCGTGACCGACGACCGTCCGTCGACGTCGTCCGGCGAGCCCATCGAATCGCAGCGTTACGTGGAGTTCGTCCAGAACGGCATGGTGATCGCCCGCGAGATCGCGGAAGTGTCTCCCGCGAGCGAGCGTCCCGTCGGCACCTCGTCGGCGGAGCGCGCGCCGAAGGCCGTTGTGGAGATGTTGAAGGGCGGCGAGTTCGTCCGGATCGCGGTGGACGACACCTCGGCCCGGTACCTGATCCACCTGCCGGTCAGCCGGCCGTAATCCGGATATCGCCCACGACGTCTTTTCCGAGCAGCGTCTCCATGCGGGATCGCACGATCCCCATGGAGCGCTCCACCTCGCGTTGCCACGCAGGGTCCTTGGCGCACACGTGAAGCACTCTGCCGCGCAGCTCGACGATGGTGACCTTGTCGATGGCGGGACCGACCGAGGCGCGCCACGCGAATGCGATCTTGTCCGGCGTCAACGGCGCCGCGCGGAGAATGTCAGCGAGCGCATCGGACATAAATCGGTGCACAGGAATCACGGCGAGCGAGGATAGCATTAGGACGTGCGACTGATACTTGCCTCAGCGTCGCCGAGACGCGCCGAACTGTTGAGAGCCGCCGGGATCGACTTCGACGCGATGCCGGCGGATGTGGACGAAACGCTCCACGACGGCGAGTCGGCGGAGCAGTACGTCCGGCGAATGGCCAACACAAAAGCGTGCGGCGTGCTCGCGCGGTCGCACGGCAGACCGGTGGTGGCCGCCGACACCGTGGTCGTGGTCGACGGCCACATCCTGGGCAAGCCGGCCGATGCCGACGACGCCAGGCGGATGCTGCAGCTGCTCTCCGGGAGGCGGCACGAGGTGCTGACCGCCGTCAGCGTCAGCCTGGGCGAGCCCGACGACTCGTGCCCGGCGGCAAGCGGCATCGAGCGGACTACTGTCGAGTTTGCCCCCCTGAGTCAGGCGGAAATCAGCGAGTACGTGGCGTCCGGCGAGCCCATGGACAAGGCCGGCGCCTACGCCATTCAGGGCCGCGCCTCATGCTTCGTCACCCGCATCGAGGGTTCCTACTCCAATGTGGTGGGGCTGCCGGTAGCTCTTGTTTATAAGTTGTTGAAAACAGGATCGGAGCTTCGATTGACCCGGCCGGTCGGTGGGGCTATCCTGACACCATCTATGCACGGAAGTCCTTACCTATGAGCAAAAAAACCGCAAGGATCGGGGTCACGAGCCTCGTGCTCGTCATGGCGTTCGCCGGCCTGCTGTACTCCACGATGGGCGAGAGCCTCGAGTACTACAAGAGAGTGGATGAGGTCATGGTGAACCCGCAGGAGTGGCACGGCAAGGCCCTCCAGCTCCATGGCTACGCGAAAGAGGTCGGGCGCAAGCGTGATTCCCTCGATGACCAGTTCAACATCCAGAACAACGGCAAGGTCGTGCGCGCCTTGTATACGGGCATCACGCCGGACACGTTCAAGAACGACGCGGAAGTGGTCGTCAAGGGCCGGCTCGCCGATGACAACACGTTCCACGCGACCGAGATCGTGGCGAAGTGCCCGTCGAAGTACGAGCCCGGCGCCGCGGTCACGTCCGGCACCGAGTAGTCGGGCGTCCGTGGGAAGTTATCGGAACTACTACCGGGGCCGCTTCGTTGTCGCGGCCCGGGTCCTCGGTCGAAGGTCTGTCGTAACGGGCATTCACACAGAACGGACGGTCCACTAGATGGCGTCCCTCGGCTATTACCTGCTTCTCGCCGCGTTCGTCGTGTGCGCGTATGCCGCCGCCATTTCAGTGGCCGGTGCACGCCGCCGCTCCACCCGGCTGGTCGAAAGTGGCATCGGCGCGTCCTACCTGATGACCGCGATCATGACAGTCGCCTCGTCGGTGATCGTGTACGCCTTCGTGTCGGGCGACTACTCGATCAAATACGTTCAGCGCTACTCGGACTCGGCCCTGCCGCTCTTCTTCAAGATCACCTCGTATTGGGGCGGGCTGGACGGGTCGATCATGTTCTGGGTCACGCTGCTGTCGATCTTCGGCACGGTGGCGGTCTACGTGAACAAGGAACGGCACCGGGAGCTGATCCCGTATGTCGTGGCGGTCATCGCCGTGGTGCAGATGTTCTTTCTGTTCCTGATGATCATCCACAACAATCCGTTCGAAACCTTCCTGACGGAGAACCCGGCAGACGGCACGGGCCTCAATCCGCTGCTGCAGAATTTCTACATGGTGATCCACCCGCCCACCATGTATCTCGGCTTCGTCGGCCTGACGATCCCGTTCGCCTTCGGCATGGCGGCCCTCATCACCGGCCACCTCGACGACTCGTGGCTCCGTGCCGTCCGCCGCTGGACGATGTTCGCGTGGCTGTTCCTGTCGATCGGCCTCGGCCTCGGCATGATCTGGGTGTACGAGGAGCTCGGGTGGGGCGGCTACTGGATGTGGGATCCGGTCGAGAACGCCGGCCTGCTCCCGTGGTTCACGGCCACCGCGTTTCTCCACTCCGTGATGGTGCAGGAGCGGCGCGGGATGCTGCGCATCTGGAACGTCACGCTCGTGATCCTGACGTTCTTCCTGACGATCTTCGGCACGTTCATGACGCGGTCGGGCATCGTGCAGTCGGTCCACGCCTTCGGTGAGGACATCGCGCTGGCGCGGATGTTCACGATCTTCATGATTTCGACGCTGATTTTCAGCTTCGGGTGGGTGATCTACCGCCTGCCGCTGCTGCGCGCCCGCAACGAGCTCGACTCGTGGGTCTCGCGCGAGGCGGCGTTCATGCTGAACAACTGGATCCTGCTCTTCTCGGCGTTCTTCGTCCTCTTCGCGACGATGTTCCCGACGCTGAGCGAGGCGGTCCGCGGGGAACGCCTGACCGTCGGGCCGCCGTTCTTCAACCAGTGGATGCTGCCGATCGGCCTCTGCATGCTGCTGCTGACCGGCATCGGGCCGCTGCTCGCGTGGCGCAAGTCCACGCTCTCGAGCCTGCGCGGCTCGTTCCTGTTCCCGGCGGGACTCGGCATCGCCGTGACCGTCACGGTGGTCGCGCTGGGCGTGCCGCTCTGGGCGTCCGGGCTCTGCTTTGCGCTGAGCGCGTTCGTGTTCGGCACCATCTCGCAGGAGTTCTGGCGCGGCGCGCGCGTCCGGCAGGAGACGCACCGGCACCGATCTGTTCACGGCGCTCGTGGGCCTGGTCGGCCGGAACAAACGGCGCTACGGCGGCTACACGGTCCACCTCGGGATCGTGCTGCTGTTCCTCGGTTTCGCCGGCGAAGGGTTCAAGCAGACCGGACAGGCGCTGCTCAAGCCCGGAGAGCAGGTGACCGTCGGGGATTTCGTGGTCCGCCACGACGCGCTGCGCGTGACGCAGGACTCGCAGAAGCAGATGGTGTCCTCGCAGGTGACCGTCTTCAAAGACGGCGAGGAATTCGTCACGATGTACCCGGCGAAGTGGTTCTGGGCCAAGAGCGAACAGCCGACGACGGAGGTCGCGATTCGCCGCGGGTTTGCCCAGGACGTCTACATCGTGCTGGCGACCTTCGAGACGGCCAGCCAGACGGCCACGCTCGACGTGACCATCGCGCCGCTGGTGAACTGGATCTGGGTCGGCTTCGGGATCCTCGCCCTCGGCACGTTCATCGCGCTGGCGCCGGACACGATGTTTGCGTTCGCCTCGATCAACGTCCCCGCCAACGCCGCAACAACGACCTCGCTGCTCCTGCTTGCGCTCCTGGCGCCGGCAGCGGGCTTCGCCCAGACCACGGGGCAGCCCGCCGGCCGCACGGAGCTCGAGAGCTCGCTTCGCCAGGACATCATGTGCACGTGCGGCTGCCGGAGGTCGCTCAGCAACTGCGGCATGTACAACTGCCACGGCGATGTCGCCCAGACGACCAAGCTCAAAGGCATGATCGACAAGGGGATGACGCGCGAGGAAATCGTCGCCGCATTCGTGCGCGACTTCGGCAGCGAAGATGTGCTGATGGCGCCGCCCGACCGCGGGTTCAACCGTCTTGCGTGGCTCTTCCCGTACCTGGTCGCGGTGACGGCGCTCGCGGCCACCATTTACACCGCCCGGCGCTGGGCGCGTCCGGCCACGCACGCGCTCGCCGGTGACGCCGGCGTCGATTCCGCGATGAACGCGCGCCTGGACGATGAGCTCCGGAACCTCGACTGAGCCCGAATCGCTGCAACCCTGGCAACTCTTCACCCTGGCAGGGCTGGCCGGGGCGACCCTCGTCGTCTTCATGTCGAGCGGGCAGTCGCCGGCCGCGGTCATCCTCCTCAGCCTGACGATCTTCACCGCCGCAGGCGTCGGCGTGGCCGCGTGGCGCACGTTTGCGCCCATTTCTGCGGAAGACGAGCCCACGGGTTCACCCACCGTCGCCGGACGCACACGCGCGGCCCTCGAACGCGAGAAGGCCCTGGCGCTGCGATCGCTCAAGGAGCTCGAGTTCGATCGCGCGATGCGCAAGGTATCCGAGAAGGACTTCGCCGAAATGGGGGCGCGCCTCCGCGCGCGTGCCGCGAGGCTGATCCGTCAGCTCGACGCCAGCGAAGGGTATCGCGACGAGATCGAAAAGGAGCTGGCGAGCCGGCTCGCGGCGATGGCGGGCGGCTCGCACACATCGGCGCCGCATTCGCCGGAACGGCCCGCGTCGCACGCGATCGGATCCGCGACGGAAGCGGCCGTCCTGCCGCCGCCGAAAGATCCCATCCCGCCGACGAAGCTGTGCGGATCGTGCGGCACGGCGAACGAAGCCGACGCGCGTCTTCTGCAAGCACTGCGGGACCAATCTGGAGCCTGCGAAATGAGACGTCTACGGGCTGTCGACTCCGGTCTCCGCGCCTCGTCCTGGTTGTGGGCCCCGGGCTGTGGGTTGTGGGTCTCGTCCTCGCCGCGCCACACATCGCCGGGGCGCAGCTGAACATGCCGGATCCGTCGCTCATTCATGGGAAGGCGATTCCGGCGCCCGAGTTGCCGACGGGCACCGTCACCGTTCGCGTCGTGCGCGAGACGATCGGCAACAACCTTTCGGGGCAGACCGTCCGCGTGACGACGGGGAGCGCGAGCCGCACGGATTCCACTGACGAGCAGGGTCGCGCCGAGTTTCCGAACCTGGTGTCCGGCGTGGAAGGCCGTGCCGAGGTGACCGTCGACGGCGAAACGCTCGTCTCCGATCCCTTCACGGTGCCCGGGGCCGGCGGCCTGCGCGTGATCCTGGTCGCGGGGCTCAAGCAGGCGGCCGAGCGGCGGAAGAAGGAGGAAGAGTCCGAGGCGGCGGCGCCGCCCGTGAAGGGCACGGTGGTGCTCGGCGGCGCGAGCCGTGTCCTCATGGAGTTCCGCGACGATCGTCTCCAGGTCTTCTACATGCTCGACATCGTCAACAACGCGCGGAACCGCGTCGACATCGGCGGCCCGCTCATCATCCAGCTGCCGACCGGCGCGGGCGGCGCCGCGACGATGGAGGGATCGGCGCCTGCGGCGACCGTCAACGGCGACGTCGTGACGGTGCAGGGCCCGTTCGCGGCCGGCAGCACGATGGTCAACGTCGGGTTCGTGCTCGCCTACGATCGGCCGGACGTGACGATCGAGCAGAAATGGCCGGTCCCGGTCGAGCAGGTGACCGTGGCGATCGAGCGCGTCGGCTCGGTCAGCATGACGTCTCCACAGTTCTCCGGCAGCCGCGACGTCTCGGCCAATGACGGCACGCCGTACCTCCTTGCCAACGGGCCGCCGCTGCCCGCGAATGGCACGCTCACGCTGCAGCTCTCGAATCTGCCCGTGCACAGCCGCACGCCTGTGTACGTGGGTCTCGGCCTCGCTTTCGCGGTCGTGGTGTTCGGCGCGTGGCTCGCGTTCGGCGCCCGGCGCAGGGACGGAGACCTGCACCGCCGGCTGGTTCACCGGCGTGACACCCTGCTCGGCGAGCTGGCCCGGCTCGAAGATCGGCGCCGGCACGAGACCCTCGACGCGAAGTCCTCCGCGCGACGGCAGCGCGTGCTCGGCGAGCTCGAACAGATCTACGGCGAGCTCGATGGAGCGCACACCGGGCCGCGAGGAGGCGGCGAGGGCGTCGCCGCGTGATACGGCGCGCTTCCACGAACCACAGAGACTGAGACTCACGCATTCACGACGTCTCGCATCTAAGCATTCGCGGATTGCCGATCGGAGACGCGGATGCGAGTCCCGCCTGATTTTCTCCGCGCCTCCGCGTCTCCGCGGCCCGCTAGCTGTGAAATCCGCGCTCGATTTCGACCAGGTCGCGGTTCAGGACGTCTCGCGCCATTTCGGCCGCCGGCGCGCGCTGTCGCGCATCAGCTTCCAGGCCTCTGTCGGCAGCGTCGTCGGCCTCCTCGGCCCCAACGGCGCGGGCAAGTCCACGATGATGGCCGTCCTGGCGACGCTGCTGCGGCCCAGCGGCGGCCGCGTGCTGTACGGGGCGTACGAAGCCGATAGCAGCGGAGCGGCCCTCCGGGCATCCATCGGCGTCCTCGGGCACGACCTCTTTCTGTATCCCGAACTGACGGCGCGCGAGAACCTCGCGTTCTTCGCCGGCCTGCACGGCAGCCGGGATGCGGCAGGCGCCGCAGATACGGCCCTGGCGCACGCCGGCCTCGCCGACCGGGGCGACGATCCGGTCGCGAGCTTTTCACGAGGCATGCGCCAGCGTGTCGCCCTCGAACGCGCGCTGATCCACGAGCCGCGCCTCGTGCTCCTGGATGAGCCGTTCACCGGACTCGACGACGCCTCGACCGCGGCGCTCCTCGGCCGCCTCGGCATCCTGCGCGAGCGGCGGCGCCATCGTGATCCTCGCGACGCACGACCTCGACATCGCCGATGGTCTCCTCGACCACGCCGTGTTCCTCCGCGACGGCCGCATGCTGGAGTCGCTCCCGCGTCCCGAGGCGTTGCGCTCGACGTACCGGGCCGTGATGGGAAGGCCGAGCGCCTGATGTTCTTCCGCACGGCCTGGCTCGTCCTCCGCAAGGATCTGACGGTCGAAGTCCGCAGCCGCGAGATCGCGTATACGACGCTCTTCTTCGCGGTCTCGTGCGTGCTGGTGTTTGCCTTCGCGCTCGTCACGGACGGGCGCCCGATCGACGACGGGGCCGCGGGCATCCTCTGGATCGCGATTGCCTTTGCCGGGACGCTCGCCCTCGGCCGCACGTTCGAGCGCGAGCGTCAGTCGGAGACGCTCCGCGCCCTGCTGCTGGCGCCGGCGGACCGGCCCGCCATCTACGTCGGGAAGCTCCTCGGTATCGTCGCGCTGCTGGCGGCGACGGAGCTCGTGCTGATCCCCCTCGTCTCGCTCCTGTTCCAGGCGCCGCTTGCTGACCCATCCCTGGTGGCTGGCAGCCATCGTCGCCACCGGGACGCTTGGTTTCGCCGCGGTAGGGACGCTGTTCGCCGCGATGCTCGTCCGGGCGCGCACGCGCGACGTGCTGTTGCCGGTGCTGTTGTATCCGATCACCGTTCCGGTCATCATTGCCGGAGTCCGCGGGACGGCCGCGCTGCTGGAGCCGGAACTCGAGGTCGCCATCGTTCAGTTCTGGGTGGCGCTGCTGATCTGCTTCGACGTCGTGTTCGTGACGCTGGCGCTGTGGACGTTCGAGCCGCTGATGACAGATTGAATGGGCTTCAGGCTCCAGGCTTCGGGCTTCGGGCGTGCCGGAGCGCGAGGGCCGGAGCCCGCAGCCCGGAGCCCGGAGCCTTATGCCTGGATGGTTCACACCCGCCGTGATGCTGTGCGGCCTCATGTTCGCGGCGTCCCCGTTCGTCATCGCGAGCGCCCCGTACGAGTCGACGATGGGGCTCGTGCAGAAGATTTTTTACTACCACATGCCCTCGGCGTGGATGTTCCTCATCTCCGGGGTGGTGTGCGGCGTGGCGAGCGCGCGGTATCTCTTCAAGGGCGACCCGAGGAGCGACAGGACCGCCCGCGCGGCGGCGGAGCTGACGGTGCTCTTCGGCCTGCTCGCGCTCATCACCGGCCCGCTCTGGGCGCGCAAGGCCTGGGGCGTCTGGTGGCAGTGGGACGTGCGCCTGACGTCGAGCCTGATGGGATGGATGGTGGCCGTCGCGTATCTGCTCGTGAGGAAGTACGGCGGCCCCGGGTCGGACAAGCTGGCGGCAGGACTGGCGCTCTTCGGCCTGGCCAACGTGCCCTTCATCTACATCTCGGTGAACTTCTGGCGGACGATCCATCCGCAGACCTCGGTGGTGCCGACGCTGCCGGTGTCCATGGGATTTCCCCTCTGGTTCTGCGTCCTGTCGTTCCTGCTCGCGTTCATGCTGCTGCTCAGGCTCCGCATCCGCCTCGAGGAGCAACGGGCGCGTCTCGATGCACTCTACCTTTCAGTGGACCAATAGCGTCATGACTCTCACCAAGCGTGCTCTCGTCTTCGCGATCGTGCTGTTGACGCTCACGGCCATGCCACTGCTCGCACAGCCACCCGCGCAGCCGCAGCAGCAGAACGAGTACGTGCCGATCGACGAGCTGCCGCCGCAGGATCAGCTGCCGGCGGCGCCGCTGCTCGTGGTGGCGTATGCCGTCGTGATGCTGGGGCTGTTCGCGTACGTCATGTCGGTGGCGCGCCGGATGGCGACCGTGCAGCGCGAGCTGGAGCGGCTCGAATCGGATCTCAAGCGGGGAAGCCGGGCCTGATGCCGACAGCAGCGCATTTCCTCTATATCCCGGGGGTGCTGCTGCTCGGGATCGTGATCGGCTGGATCCTCGGGTCCCGGGCGGCGGCGGATGCGTACGCCTCGGCGCTGCGGCGGCAGAATCCCAACGCCCCATCCGCAACGTCCAAGCCTCGCAGCTGACCTGCGATCAGGACCATTGTGGCTTCCGTGGTTCGAGGGAGTCACCGTCCAAGAGCGAGTCGCTGAGCCAGAACCTCCGGCAGGCCCGCGGCGATGATCTTCGCCTGGGCGGCGGCCACGTCGTAGGGCACGCGCATGATCGTGAGCGCGTGCGCATCGGTGTCGAGCATGCCAAAGGCCGCCTGCGGGTCGCCGTCACGCGGCTGGCCGACGGCACCGCAGTTCACCAGGTACTTTGCATCGCGGTCGAGCGCGACGCGAAAGCGCGGTCCGCGCGGCGGCCCCAGCATCTCCATGTTGCCGTCGGCTCCTCGCCGCTCGAGGCGGAAGGCGGCCGGCACGTGGGTGTGGCCGAAGAGGCAGAGCGGCGCCCGCGCCGCCCGCAGCGCGCGCGTCGCGTCGAGGTCGTCGAAGATGTAGGTGTCCTCGTCGAACGGCGCGCCGTGGCAGATCTCGACGAGCGGGTCCACGACGAGCGGGCCCTTGGGCAGCGCCGCCAGCCACGCGCGGTTGTCCGGCGTCAGCGCCGCCGCGGTCCACTCGATCGCGTGCCGCGCCAGGTAGTTGAACCCTTCGACGTCATCGAGTCCGGCCGCCACCTTGTCGTGGTTGCCGCGGATGATGGCGGCCGACGGCAGGGCGCGGATGCGCTCGACCACGGGTTCGGATCGGCGCCGTAGCCGACCAGATCGCCAAGCACGAGGAGACCGTCGTGGTCGCCGCCCGCCGCGAGCGTGGCCTCCAGCGCCTCGAGATTCGCGTGAATGTCGCTGATTACCAGGTACTTCATCAGTACCCGATCCACTCCAGCAGACGTTCGACAACTTCATCGATCGGCCGTGACGCGTCGAGACGGACGTGTGCCTGGCCGTACGCGACCTGTCGACGCGCGAAGAGCTGTTCCATCTGTTCCCGGTCGGCGGCCAGTGGCCGCCGGCCGTCGGGAGGGACGCGGTCGAGGATGCGGGTGAGGGGCACGTCGAGCCACGCCACGGCGCCGTCGGCAAGCATCGCGATGCGATTGTCCGGGTCCACGAACGTGCCGCCGCCCGTAGCCACGATAACGTTACGCTCCGGCAGCAACTCGTGCAAGATGCTGCGCTCGGCTTCGCGGAAATAGGCCTCCCCATTCTGCGCAAAGATTGCAGCGACCGTGCGCCGCTCGCGCGACTCGATCCGCTGATCGATATCTTCGAACCGCCAGCCGATACGGCGTCCCAGGACGCGGGCGACCGTCGTCTTGCCCGCCCCCATGAATCCAACGAGATACAGCTTGTCCGCCCTCACGCCCGCAGGGACTCGAGCACGGAGAAGAACTCCGGATACGAGACGGCCGCCGCGCCGGCATCGTGAATCGTGGTCGGCCCCGAGGCGCCGAGCGCCGCGATGGCGAACGCCATGGCCAGCCGGTGATCGTTCTCGGCGTCCACCTCGCCGCCGCGAAGCCGCTTTTCGCCGCGCACGTGGAATCCGTCCGGCGCCTCCTCGATGTCGGCGCCCATGCGCCTGAGCCCGTTGGCCAGGGCGGAGATGCGATCGCTCTCCTTGACCCGCAGCTCGGACGCGCCGCTGACGCGCAGCTCGCCACCATGCGTGGCCAAGGCCGCCAGCACCGGCAGCTCGTCGATGACGCCCGGCACCTCGTCCGGCGCGATCTCCACGGCCCCCGGCCCGCGGTGGCGCACGGTCACGCTCCCCATCGGCTCGCCGGCCGTCGCCCGCCCGTCGTGCACCTCGATCTCGGCGCCGAAACGGCGCAGGACGTCCATGATGCCGGTGCGAGTGGGGTTGAGGCCCACCTCCTCGATCGTGACCTCGGAGCCGGGCAGGGCGGCCGCGGCGACCATCCAGAACGCCGCGGACGAGATGTCCCCCGGCACCTGGACGATCCGGCCGGCCAGCCGCTGGCCACCCCGGACGGCGACCGCGGTTCCGGCCCTCAGGACCTCGGCGCCGAACGCTTCGAGCGCCCGTTCCGTATGATCGCGTGTAGGCATGGGCTCGACGACCCGCGTGATGCCCTCGGCATGGAGGCCGGCGAGCAGCACCGCGCTCTTCACCTGCGCGCTCGGGACCTCCGGCTCGAAGTCAATGGGCGTCAGGCGGCGCGTGCCTTCGATCGTGAGCGGCGGCCGTCCGTCCGATGAGACGATTCGGGCCCCCATGCGCTCGAGCGGAACGATGATCCGGCGCATCGGCCGGCGCTGCAGCGATTCGTCGCCCGTGATGGACGCCCGGAACGGGTGGGCGGCAAGGATGCCGGCCAGCATGCGCATCGTGCTCCCGGAGTTCCCGGCATCGAGCATGCTCGAAGGCGCGAGGAACCCGCGCGGGCCGCGTCCCCCGACCGTGACGCTCAGGCCGCGCTGCGCATCGCGCCCGACCTGCTCGATCGCGACGCCGAGCGCCCGCAGGCAGCTCAGCGTCGACGCGCAGTCGGCCCCGGTGGAATACCCGTGGATCGTGGTGGTGCCTTCGGCCATCGCGGAGACGAGGGCATAGCGATGCGAAATCGACTTGTCACCGGGCGGCCGCACGCGGCCGCGCACGCGGGCGGCCGGCTGCACCAGCACCATGTGAGACGAGGACATGGCCGAACTATAGCAGGTGGCTCAGCCGGCGTTCTATAATCGAAACCTTGGTGGTATGCCTGTCGAGATGACGTCCGGGCTGCTGCGTTGCCGCGGCCCGCAACCGGGGTGCAGGGGCTCGATGGGATTCCATCACCTTCTGTTGCAACGATCTACGAGATGACCCGGGGAAACTCCGTCCGTCTCGACTTCCACAGCACCTTTGACGTGCTCGATCTCGTCCAGGTGGTGACCGACCACATCGGCCGGCAGGCGGGCCTGGATGAAGAGGCGCTGCACTGGGTGGGCGTCGCGGTGCGCGAGTCGGTCATCAACGCGATCAAGCATGGCAACGGCAACGACGAGCAGAAGCGCGTGCACGTCGAGTTCACGCCGCTGGCGACGGAGACCCCGCCGGGCATCGCGATTCGCGTCAGGGACGAAGGGCCTGGCTTCGATCCGGCGACGCTCCCGGATTGCTGTGCCCCCGAAAACGTGCTCAAGGGCAGCGGCCGCGGCATTTTCCTGATACGCAGCTTCATGGACGAACTGACGCTCCAGCGCGCGCCCGAAGGCGGCATGGAAGTCGTCATGGTCAAACGCGTCCAGCCGCAGCGGGTGTGATCGTTCCCGGGCCTCGGTCTTCGGTCTTCAGTCTACGGTCTACGGTCTGCAGTGGTCGCCCGGAGCCGCTGGCCCGGAGCCGGGAGCCCGGGGCCCCGTAGCCCGGAGACCAGTTCGTGCCCGATCCTGTATTCCTTGCAACAGCGACCGAAATCGTCCTGCGCGCCGGCGACATCCAGCTCGCGGGCCAGGCGGCGGGTTTCCGCGTGGACAAGAAGGGCACCATCGACCTGGTGACCGAGATCGACCTCGAATGCGAGCGCATGTGCCGGGCGGTGCTCGCGGAGCGGTTTCCCGATCACGACATCCTCGCGGAGGAGTTCGGCGGATCGCCGGCGGGACAGGCGCGATCGCCGTATCGCTGGGTCTTCGACCCGCTCGACGGCACGACGAACTACGCGCACGGACTGCCGATCTACTGCGCGTCGCTCGGCCTCGAGATCGACGGCCGCCGCGAGGTCGGCGCTGTGTTCGACCCGAGCCGCAAGGAGTTGTTCACGGCTGAACGCGGGGAAGGGGCCTACCTGAACGGCCAGCGATTGGCCGTGTCCGACACGACGGCGCTGCTCGATTCGTTGCTGGTGACCGGTTTCCCGTACGACATGCACAAGCAGAGCGGCGGTGAACTGGTGGATCTCTTTGGCACCTTTCTCGGCCGGGCCCGCGCCGTGCGGCGGCTCGGTTCGGCGGCCCTCGATCTGTGTTACGTGGCTGCAGGCCGCTTCGAGGGCTTCTGGGAACAGTACCTGAAGCCGTGGGACGTCGCGGCGGGCGCACTGGTCGTCGAGGAGGCGGGGGGACGGGTCACCGGCATGGACGGGACGCCCTTCGATCCCGCGGCCGGGCACCTCGTCGCGTCCAACGCCCGCGTCCATGACCAGGTGCTCGCTGTCATCCGCGACTTCCGCGTGGAGCGTGCTCGAAAGCGGACAACACCAGACTAATCACCGCCAACGCGCGGGTTTTTGCCGGTGCACGGGTGGCATCAACTCTGCTGTGGAGACCAGCGGAGGCTCTGATGCACAAGCTCGGATCGTACCTGCTGGTGGCGTGCGCGACGGTCGCCGCAACCGCGCAACCCGCATTTGCACAGCAGACACTGAATTTTTCGCTCGGCTACTTCACCGTGCGCGGCGAGGACGCACGCGTCGAAGGAGACGTGCTCACCGAGAATCGCAGCCTGCTCGCATTTGACGTCGACGACTTCAACGGCGCGTCCGTGGGCGGCGAATGGCTGGTGCCGCTCGGCCAGTACTTCGAGGGCGGCGCCGGCGTCGCGTTTTCCCGCAGTACCGTTCCGAGCGTGTACCGCGACTTCGTCGACAACGACGGCAGCGAGATCGAGCAGGACCTGCGGCTGCGCATCGTGCCGATCTCGTTCACTATCCGCGTGCTGCCGCTCGGACAGTCGTCGGCCATACAGCCCTACTTCGGCGCGGGCCTTGGCATCTTCAGCTGGCGCTACAGCGAATCGGGCGAGTTCGTCGATTTCGGCACGCGGCCGCCGACGATCTTCCGCGACCAGTTCGTCGCGTCAGGAAACGAAACCGGTCCGGTGGCGCTCGGCGGCATCCGCTTCGCCGGTAACACGCTCAGCGCGGGCGCCGAGATTCGGTATCACAGTGCCGACGCCGCGCTCGGCTCCGAATTCGCGCTTGTCGCCGATGAGCCGCGCATCGATCTGGGCGGCTGGATCTATCAGTTCACGATCGGCTTCAGGTTCGGAGGGTAGCGTCGCCGGACTCTGCTTCGGGCTACAGGCTGCGGGCTTCGGGCTCCGGGGCTCGCAGGGCGGGTCCTTTCGGACCCGCCGTGGACGCTCCCGACGTCCGGAGCCCGGAGCCCGTCTTGTACAGCGCCACGCCGCCGCCTTCGCACACCCGCGTCATGCCGCGCCCGAAGGACGGACGGCGGCGAAGCGCTTGCGCGAGGACGTCGCCGCCTTCGGCCTCTTCCTCGACGAGCATCCACCCCGCATGCAGCGCCGGGCCGGTCTCGAGCGCGGTGTCCCAGATCACGCCGTTGCCTTCGTGGATGAAATCCGCAAGGTCGAAGCCGGCGTGCGAGAGCTCCTGCATGTAGTGGGCGAGCGAGCCCATGCTCGCAAGGACCTTCTCCCCGCGGTACTCGCTCGCGAGGCATTCGGTCACCGTGCGCCGGTTCAGACTCGCGGGTACATCCAGCTGCGCTTCGACGATGAGCGGCGCGGTGCCATCCCAGAGCGGAGACTCGATCGCCAGGGCGCCGGCGAACACGGCGGCCAGCAGGCCCTGCGCCCTCCGCGACCGGACCAATCCGGCGCCGGCACCGCTGAAGAACGCGCATGCGGCGACGAGCGGAATCATGTAGCGGATGCGAAACGGGTGGCCCGAGACGAACGCGTAAAACGGGAGGATCGCCGGCGCCAGGAGCGCAATGGGAATGAGCAGCGGGGCGTCGGCGGCCCGCACGAACGCCCTGCCGGCGAAGATGGCAGCCACGGCCAGCGCGACGATCTCGACCACGTAGCCGCTCATCTGATGCGTCCCCCACCAGACAGCGATGACGGTCTTCAGCACGAGCCCGGCGTAGGTCGGGTCGGGCACGTAGAACCCGCCGGCGACAAACCACGACCCGACCGTGATCCAGCTGTTGACCATGAAGATCGCCACGGCAGCCGCGGGCCAGATTCCCAGCCGCCACGCCCGGCGGACGAGCACACGCGGCGCCACGCCGCGGCGCCACAACGCATAGATGGCCGCCACGAGCGCTGACGCGACGACGAGCCAGGCCTCGTACCGCGTCCAGGCGGCGGCAAAGAGCACCCATCCCAGACGCCGCGGCACGTGCTCCGCGTTCGAGACGACCCACTCGTACAGCCACAGCACCGCGAGGAACGACACCGCCAGCAGCAGCGGCTCCGTCATCGGAGTGGCCTGGAGGTACAGCAGGTTCGGATTGATGACGAGCAGCAGGACCGCCGTGGCCGCGGCGACCGTCGAGCCCGTAATCGCGATCGCGAGCCGCGCGGCGGCGTACGCCGTGATGCCGAAGCAGGCGACCGAGACCATCGACCCGAACGCGCCGGTCCGGTAGAAGACGTCAACCTGCGTCGGAAACAGTTGAATGAGGTGCGGAAGAGGCAGCCACACCGCGCCGATCTGCTGCCAGCCGGGCGTGATGTTGTCGATGACGCGACGGGCGACCACGAGATGCGCCTTCGCGTCATAGTGGGTGAGGATGAGGTCCTCGCGGAGGAAGACGATCCACGCAACGGCGCCCGCCGCCGTCGCTGCGGCGGCGAGCAGCCGCGAAGTGCGATCTATAATCACGAGTCGCGCTCAGGATACCCCGACCCTTTGAAATCGTTCATCAGCTGGCTCTCCGGTGTCGCCTTGTCGCTTGGCGGCCCGGGCCTTTTCACCATCGCGTTCCTCGATTCCTCCTTCGTTTCGCTGCCCCAGATCAACGACATCCTCGTCGTCCTGATGGTCACGCAGAACAAGGCGCTGATGCCGTACTACGCGGCCATGGCCACGCTCGGCTCCGTGGCCGGCTGCTACGTCATCTACTACCTGGCGCGTAAGGGAGGCGACACGTTCATCCAGAAGCGTCTCAAGCCTGGCCACACCGAGCGGGCGCTCGCGATGTACAAGCGCCACGGATTGCTCGCGTTGATGGTGCCGGCGCTGCTGCCGCCGCCCGCCCCGTTCAAGCTGTTCGTGCTGGCGGCCGGTGTGGCCCACGTGCGTCCGTTGCAGTTTGTCACGGCCATCGCCGTCGCGCGCGGCGCCCGGTACCTGGCGCTCGGGACGCTCGCCATCTATTACGGCGATTACGCGCGCGAGCTGATGGCCACGCGCGGACGCGACGTCGCCCTCTGGCTGGTCGGCTTCATCGTCGCCTGCGCGCTCGGCTGGTGGATGTGGCAACGGTACAATTCCAAGCCGTGACCCCCGAGGTGTCCGTCGTGATCCCGCTGCGCGACGAAGAGCGCAACGTCACGCTGCTGCACGAGGAGCTGACCGGCGTGATGGCAGCCCTGGCGTCCCCTACGAGCTCATCCTCGTCGACGATGGGAGCGAGGACGGGACGCTGGCGCGGCTGGCGGAGGCACAGGCGCGCGACGGGCACGTGCGCGTGATCCGCTTCACGCGCAACTTCGGCCAGACCGCGGCGTTTGCGGCCGGATTCGACCACGCCCGCGGCCGCGTCATCGTCACGCTGGATGGCGACCTGCAGAACGATCCCGCCGACATCCCCGGACTGCTGGCCATCGCGGCAACGCACGACATCGTGTGCGGCTGGCGCCGGGACCGGAAGGACAACTTCTTCACGCGCCACGTGCCGTCGGTCGTGGCCAACTGGCTGCTCGGCCTCGTCACCGGCATTCGCCTGCACGACAACGGCTGCTCGCTGAAGGTGTTTCGCGCCGAGGTGGTCAAGCCGCTCAAGCTGCAGCCCGGGATGCACCGGTACCTGCCCGCGATTGCCAGCCAGCTTGGCGGCCGTGTCGCCGAAGTCGTGGTCAATCATCGTCCGCGGCGGTTCGGCCGTTCGAAGTACGGCCTGTCGCGCACGTTCCGTGTTGTCGCCGATCTGGTTCACCTGCGCGGCCTGATGCGACAGGCGGTCGATCCGGCGACGCCGGCGCCCAGCCATCTACCAGGTCCAGCAGATCCTCGAAACCGCTGAGCGCGTCGAGACGCGCTGAGCAGGTGGAGTGGCGGGTCCAAAAGGACCCGCCCCGGCGCACCGGTGCCGCACGGTCCACCGGAGACCGGAGACCGTGAGACTGCGTAGACCGAAGACTGCCTTCCCTACGGTAAACTCCTCAGAACAACCATGTCCTACAGCAGTGCCCTCGAAGCGCGGATCGGCAAGAAGACCACCAAGGCGATTACCGACTTCAACCTGATTGAGGATGGCGACCGCATCATGGTCGGCCTCTCAGGGGGCAAGGACAGCTGGGCCCTGCTGCAGATCCTGGACAAGCTTCGCCAGCGGGCGCCGATCAGCTTTTCGCTCGTCGCGGTCAACGTCGACTCCGGCTACAAGGAGTTCAAGCACGACCTCATCGCGAAGACGTGCGAGGCGCGGGGGTGGGAGTACCGCATCGAGCACACCTCGATCGGCGAGGTCATGGACGACCTGCTCGACGCCAACGCCACCCCCTGCTCGCTCTGCGCGCGGCTGCGCCGTGGCGTGTTGTACCGGATTGCCTCGGAGATTGGCGCGACGAAGATTGCGCTGGGCCACCACCTCGACGACTTCATCGAGACGCTCCTCCTGAACCTGTTCTTCGCCGGCGCGCTCAAGGCGATGCCCGCGCGGCTGGTGTCGGACAACGGCGAGCACGTGGTCATCCGCCCGCTCGTCTACGTAGGCGAGGACGAGGCGCGGCTCTACACGAAGCAGTCGGAGCTGCCGATCATCGGGTGCTGCTGCCCGGCGTGCGGCGACCTGAGCCTGCAGCGGCAGCGCGTGAAGCGGTTGATCACCGACCTCGAAGTCGAGCATGCCGGCGTGAAGCAGTCGATGCTCAAGGCGCTCCGCAACGTCATGCCGCGCCACCTCCTCGACACGCGCCTCAACCCGAGCGGCGAGCTGCGTGACAGCGTCGCGCTGCGCATCGAGGACGAGGGCGAATCGCTGTTGCAGATCCTTCCGGCGCGGGCCGGCTGAAGCCGGCCCCTGCGAGTGACAATCCCAGCGATTCCGGGGGCCGGCTCTAGGCTTGTGCGCGCCGTCGTCCAGCGTGTGACCGAGGCGCGCGTTCGCGTCGGCGACCGCGTGACCGGTGAGATCGCGCACGGCCTGCTCGTGCTCCTCGGCGTCGGCAGGGACGATGACGTCGAGGATGTGAAGTACGTGGCGGGAAAGATCCGCGACATCCGGATCTTCGACGGAGGGCCGGGCAAGGGGATGGACCGGTCCGTCACCGACGTCGGCGGCTCGGTGCTGGTCGTCTCGCAGTTCACGCTCTACGGCGACGTCCGGAAAGGACGGCGTCCGTCATTCGACAGCGCGGCGCCGCCCGAGCGCGCACGCGCGCTTTACGAGGATGTGGTGACCGACCTGCGCGCGGCGCAGGTGCCGGTGGCCACCGGCGAGTTCCAGGCGCTCATGCGCGTGGAACTGGTCAACGACGGCCCGGTCACGATCCTGATCGACAGCAAGCGGCATGCAGCGCCTGCGCGCCTTGACAGCCCCTGAGGCGTCGTCTACGCTGACCCGTCCCGGAGGCCTCCTGATGCGCAAGCACTTTCTCAGCTGGATGATTGCGGCGACCGTGGTGTCGTCGGTGTCGCTCCCTGCTGCTGCCCAGACTCTCCCGCGCACGCCCGACGGCAAGCCCGACATGTCGGGAATCTGGCAAGCCGTCAACACGGCCGCGTGGGATATCCAGGCGCATCCCGCGCAACCAGGCGTCCCCGCGGGTCTTGGCGTCGTCGAAGGCAACGAGATTCCCTACACGCCGGCGGCGGCGGCAAAGAAGCGGGAGAATTTTGCGAACCGCGCCACGCTCGACCCCGAGAGCAAGTGCTGGCTGCCGGGCGTGCCCCGGGCGACCTACATGCCCTTTCCGTTCCAGATCGTCCAGACCCCGGCCCAGGTGGCGATCCTGTACGAGTACGCGCACACGGTGCGGAACATCTACATGAACTCGCCGCACCCGAAGGGCCCGATCGAGTGGTGGATGGGAGACTCACGCGGACGCTGGGAGGGCGACACGCTGGTCGTGGACGTGGTGCACTTCAACGACCAGACGTGGTTCGACCGGGCCGGGAATCACCACAGCGAGGAACTGCACGTCGTCGAACGCTATACATTGATCAGCGCCAATCACATCAACTACGAAGCCACGATCGAGGATCCGAAGGTCTTCACGCGGCCGTGGAAGATGAGCATGCCGCTGCACCGTCGTCTCGAGCCGAACATGCAGCTCCTGGACTACGAGTGCTACGCGTTCGACGAGGCGTTTCGCAATCCGCCGGATCGGTAGACGGGGTCTTGTGATGAAAATCATGTATGTGCTCGCGGTGGCGGTCGTGCTGGCATTTCCACGGATGGCCGCTGCGCAGCCCGGGCAGCCCGACATCCAGGGGTTCTGGAGGCCGGTCGTGGACGGCGCGTCGCATAGCGTCGAGGAAGGCCCGGAACCGGCCAACGCCAGCATCACGGGCCAGCGCGATCGGAAGCGGCAGACGATCATCGTCGGCGGCGGAACGGACCCGCAACTGCCGTATCAGCCCTGGGCGGCCGCCAAACGCCTGGACCACCTCGCCAACTTTCACACGCCGACGAAGTGGGCGCACCTCGATCCGGAGGACCGCTGCCTGCTGAACGGCGTGCCGCGCAGCAACTACCGCGGCACGATGCAGATTCTGCAGAGCCCTGGCTACGTGACGATCCTGTACGAGTGGAACCACGCGTACCGCGTGATCCCGCTCGACGGCCGGCCGCACGCGCCGGCGGCGGTGAAGCAGTGGAACGGAGACTCGCGCGGGCGGTGGGAAGGCAACACGCTGGTCGTCGACGTGACGAATTTCCTGGTCGACGACGCCGAGCACAACGTGCAGCCGTGGTTCGACTCGCACGGCAGCTTCTACAGCGACGCGCTGCACGTGGTGGAGCGCTACACGATTGTGAACGCCGATACGATCCGCTACGAAGCGACGGTCGAGGATCCGAAGGTGTTCACCCGGCCCTGGCAGGTGGGGTTCACCGTATCCCGGAACAAGCAGCCCGGATACGAGCTGCTCGAGGAAGCGTGCGTCGAAGGCGAGCGCAACACGCCGGGCATGATCGCCGCGGGCCGGATTGCCAAGGCCGCAGGCCAGACCGGGATCCACACACACGGAGAGAAGTAAGGGATCTTCCGGCTGAAGCCGGAAGCCACGAGATGCAGCGGCGGCCCGACTCCGTGTCTCATTTGTGGCTTCCGGCTCACCGGAAGTTGCCTCTGTGCCTCTGTGGTTCGTGGGATCGGGATCCTGCCCACTGCCAACTGCCGACTACATCAGCGCGGCGATCGCCTTGCCGACCTCCTCGGTTGACGCCTTGCCTCCGAGGTCGCGCGTCAGCGTCTTGCGTTCGCTGACCAGCCGTTCGATCGCCGACACGATCGCCTTTGCCGCGTCAGGGTGGCCGAGGTGATCGAGCATCATCGCGCCGGTCCAGATCTGGGCGACCGGATTCGCGATCCCCTTGCCGGCAATGTCAGGCGCCGAGCCGTGCACCGGCTCGAACATCGACGGATACTCCTTTTCCGGGTTGATGTTGGCGCCGGGCGCGATGCCGATCGAACCGGCGATGGCCGGCCCGAGGTCGGACAGGATGTCGCCGAAGAGGTTCGAGGCCACGACCACGTCGAACCAGTCGGGATGCTGGACGAAGTGCGCCGTCAGGATGTCGATGTGGTACTGGGATGTGCGAACGTCCGGGTATCCTTCGCGATCGCCGCGAAGCGCTCGTCCCAGAACGGCATGCTGTGGATGATCCCGTTCGACTTGGTCGCCGAGGTCACGTGACGCTTCGGGCGCGTCATCGCCAGCTCGAAGGCGTAGCGGATCACCCGGTCGCACCCGCGTTTCGTGAACGTCGCAATCTGGAGCGCCGTCTCCTCGGACGTGCCCTTGTGCATGCGGCCGCCCACCTCGGAGTACTCGCCTTCGTTGTTTTCCCGGATGATCATCATGTCGATGTCGTCCGGGCCGCGCCCGGCGAGCGGCGACGTGACGCCGGGAAGCAGCCGCACCGGCCGGCGGTTGATGTACTGCTGGAACCCGCGGCGGATGGGGATGAGCAGGCCCCACAGCGACACGTGATCGGGCACGCCCGGGAAACCGACGGCGCCAAGGTAGATGGCGTCGAAGGCCTTCAGCTCCTCGAGTCCCCCCTCCGGCATCATGCGGCCGGTCCGGGTGTAGGCTTCGCAGCTCCAATCGAACGTCTTCGACTCGAGGGCGAAGCCGAAGCGGGCGCTCGCCGCCTCGAGCACCCGCATGCCCTCGGGCACCACTTCCTTGCCGATCCCGTCGCCGGGAATGATGGCAATCCGGTGCGTCATCAGCGCGGGAAGTGCCGGAGACCCGGCGTGACGCCTTCGTTGAGCGGCGTGCGCGACACGTTGAGGACCATCGCGATCATGGTGTAGTAGCCGGAGATGCCGGTCATGTCGATGATGCCGCGTTCGCCGAACTTCGCCAGCGCACGCGCATAGGTATCGTCGCTCACGCTGCGGTTCTTCAGCAGCTCGGTCGTGAAGTCGTAGACGATCGTCTCGTCCTCGGCCATTTGCAGGGGGCGCCGGCCGTCGGCGACCGCATGCACGATGTCCTGGCTCAGGCCGCCCTTGAGCGCCGATGCGGAGTGCCCGTTCCACTCGAAGTTCTGCGTCCAGTCGCGCGCCGTGATGAGCACGACGAACTCGAAGAGCCGTGGAGGCAACGACGTCTGGCGGGTCCACAGGCCGATCTCGCTCGCCAGGTTGATGAGGTTGGGGCTGCGGAGCAAGGCGATGAAGGGGCCGTTGATCGTCTTGGTCTCACGCGTTTCCATGAACTCAGCCGCGGCCTTCTGCTGTTCCGGTGTCATCTTCTCGGGCGGAATGCGTGGCATACGGGCCTGGGCCTGCGCCGTCGCGGAGGTACCGACCAGGAGGGCCAGCGCCAGGGCCACGGCACCCGCTCCGAATGTCATGCGTCGAGGGTGCAAACTCACGTATACCTCCTCCAAAACCAGGCTGCGAAAGCAGCACGGAATACTAGCATTTTCCGCAGAGCGGCCGGTCACCTGCGCTTGGTCCTGCGATTGACGCGCCCTGTGCATGCAGGTAGACTCGCGACCATCATTGCGTGGTGCGTACCGAAGGGAGAAAGCCTGATGAATCGGGGATTCCGGACGGGGCTGGCGGTGCTGCTGGCTGGCTCGATGGGGATGGCGGCTGCGGCGCAGGTCCAGCAGCCTCAAGGCGACGAGGAAGGGCCCGCGGGTCCGCGCGTTCCTGTCCCGACCCAGGTGACCACCGTGAAGGCATCGCGGACGCCGGTCAAGACCGTGAAAGTCGAAGTCCCCGTGGAAAAGGCGGCGCGAAGCGACACTCCAGCGTTCCGGGGCGAAGGATGGTTCCAGCAGAACTGCGGCCTCTGCCATCTCGGCAGATGGCGGAAGCAGGGCCAGCTGCAATCGTTCGCGCCAGGCCTGGGCGGCGTGCTCAAGGGTGCGACGCCGGAGCGGGAAGCGGCCGTCCGGCTGTACATCCAGCGCGGCAGCGCGAACATGCCGGGTTTCCAGAACACCTTCACGTCCAACGAATTCGAAGAGCTCATCGCGTATCTCAAGACACTGTAACGCCGTCGATTGAGGAGGGGAACCTTGTCGAACGTCAAGCTGTGGTTTTCGACAGCGGCCGTGATGCTGCTGATAGCAACCTCGTGGACCGTGCCGGCGCTCACCCAGTCAGGTGCCGGCACAGGCGGCAGCGGCGCGATCCAGGGGACGGTCAAGGCCGCCGACGGCGCACCCATGGAAGGGGTCATCGTCTCGGCGCGCGCATCCCATGAGACCTTCACCACGTCGGTCTACACGGATCGACAGGGCAACTACAGCTTCCCGTTGCAGAGCGCCGGTCAGTACGCGATGTGGGCGCAGGCAAAGGGGTTCGACGTCGCCAAGGCGGACTTCAGCCTGGCAAATGGCGGGCGCGTCGGATCGGAACCTGACCCTGCGGCCGCTGACCGATCAGAAGGTGATCGCGCGGCAGCTCGATGGGCCGGAATGGTTTGCCGCGCTGCCTGAAGCCAACGATCAGGACCGGCGGATGAAGCACCTGCTCCGGAACAACTGCACCGCCTGTCACGGGCCCGCCTTCACGCTTGCACCCCGGTTCGACACGCGCGGCTGGGAGAACATCATCGACGTGATGGCGCGCGGCATCCCGCCGACCCGGCCGCCCGGGGGCGGCAACCCGGTGTGGCAGGCATACAAGCAGGAGCTCGCCGAATATCTCGGCCGCGTCACCAAGGACCTGCAGCCGAAGCCCGGGCCGCGCCCGACGGGCGTTGCCACCCGAATGGTGTTCACCGAGTACGACATCCCGCGCCAGGGCCGGCCGATCTCGGCGCACACCGGCGCCATCTGGACGGAAGGGCAGTCAACACGCTACGAGAGCAAGGGCGCGCGGGACATCTGGGTCGACAGCAAAGGCTACCTCTGGGTGTCCGACGACCGGAGCATCGGCCGCACCACCGGCAGGCTGGATCCGCGAACGGGCAAGTGGACTGACTATGCGCTGCCGAACGCGAAGGGCATCGCCACGAACTCGCACGGGATCTGGGGCGACCAGAACGACAACATCTATCAGGGCGGCCAGCCGGACGGCGCCATCCTGATGTTCGACACGAAGAAGGAAGAGTTCGTTCACTTCGCCCGGCCCGACAACATCCCGAGAGCCGGCGGCCACATCGACGTGGACTCGCAGGGCAACGCGTGGAGCCCCGCCGAGGGCGGCGCGGTGAAACTGGACGGGAAGACGGGCGAGTACACGTACTACCCGGTGCCCTACGCCGATGGCGTCCGGCCGAGCGACCAGAATCAATATGGGATCGCCGTCGACGCGCAGGACAACGTCTGGCTCGCGCGGGCGGGGTCCGAGAGCGTGGCGTATCTCGACCCGAAGACCGGCAAGAGCGGCCACGTCAAGTTCGAGCGGATGGTATTCCGCGGGCTGACCGAGAAGGACCGGACCGTCGCCGTCGGCATGAACATGGGGCCGCCCGATGGCAAGGGACCGCGCCGGCTCGGCGCCGGGGGCCGCAACGGCGGCAACTACATGTGGGTCGCGCTGAACAAATCGGACGCGCTGGCGCGGGTCGATATCCGGACCAAACAGGTCAAGGAATACAACCTGCCGCAAGGCAGTGCGCCCTATGCCGCGACCGTGGACAAGAACGGCATGGTCTGGGTGCCGCCGCAGAACGCGGATCGGATCTTCAAGTTCGATCCGAAGACCGAGCAGTTCACGGAGTTCCAGTTGCCCACCCGCGGAACGGACCTCCGGCACATCACGGTGGACAGCACCACGACTCCCGTGAGCGTCTGGATCACCTACAACCGTTCGAACAAGATCACCCGGCTGCAGGATCGGCCGGCGGCGACGCAACAGACCGCCGCCAGGTAGTCAGGCGAGCCGCGTGCTCACCGTGCGCGGCCAGGGTGTGACTCCCTGGCCGCGTTCACCGCCGGCCGCAGCACTCCACCTTCCCGGCTCGTCGCCATGCACACGTTCCTGTCATCACTCATCGCTGCTGCTCCCGTCGGCTCCCCGTAGGCGTCCGCAGGCTCACGTTCTGAGGTGTGACGTGAAACAGTTGATCCGTATCGTCCTCATCCTGGCACTCGGCGTCGCGTGGCTTCAGGCCCAGGGGGCGGGCAGCGCCATCGACAGAGTCGATCCGGCGCTCGATGCCATCGTTGCCGCCGACGCGAAGCTGGAAGTGGTGAAGGGCGACTACTTCGGCATGATCGGGAAGCCGGTCTGGGTCCCCGAGGGAAACAGTGGATACATGCTGGTGGGCGATCCGGCCGCGAACACGATCTACAAGTGGACGCCGAGCGGCGGACTGTCGGTGTTTCTCCGGCCCTCCGGTGTGACCAAGGACCCGAACGCCGGCGCGCACGTCAACAACGGACGGTTGAACGTGCTCGCGGTCGGGGCGTGGGGCCTCGCCCTCGACGGGCAGGGGCGGCTGACCATTGCGGCGACGGGCGATCGGAACGTCGTGCGGCTCGAGAAGGACGGCACGCGCACGGTTCTCGCGGACTCGTATGCGGGAAAGCGGTTCAACAGCCCGCTCGAGCTGGTCTACAGGTCGGATGGTGCGTTGTATATATCGGACGGCACGGCCGGTCTGCGCGGACGCCACGAGGATCCCGCGGCCGAGTGGCGTTTTCAGGGGATGTTCCTGCTGAAGAACGGCAAGGTGGACATCCTCGCGCTCGACGAAGGCATCGGGACCGGCATCGCGCTCTCGCCCGACGAGAAGTATCTCTACAATGCGGGCAATCGCGTCACCCGCTACAACGTGCGCGCGGACGGGACGATCGAAAACGGCCGGGTGATCATGGATTGGGGCGACAAGCGGGCAGGTCTTCCGCGTATCGGCGTGACCACCGACCAGAAGGGACACGTCTACGCGACCGGCCCGGGCGGCGTCTGGATCCTCACGCCCGAAGGACAGCACCTGGGAACGATCCGCCTGCCTGAAGGCGGGGCGAACCTGGCCTTTGGCGATCCCGACGGCAAGGGCCTGTACATCGCCACGCGGCGCAGTGTGTTTCGGGTCCGGATGAACGTCGCGGGTCTTCGCCAGCAGACGTAGTGAGCATTCGTAGGGTGCGGCTTCAGCTGGCCCGGATGCGTACGTCAGGGAGTCACATGAATTCGAAGTCGGACCAAAGGGTACTTCCGGCTGAAGCCGGAAGCCACAGCGAGGTGGCCGAGGCCGGAGACAGAGGTGTGGTTGAAGCGGGAAGCGATAGGGGTGTGGCTTCCGCCTTCAGGCGGAAGAGGCCGCATTCCGCGCACACGCTCGCCGCCCTGCTTGCAGGTGTAGTGGCGTCGACAATTGCGGTCTCAACCGCGGGCCAGGCTCCGCGCACCGACGCTCCCTTGAAGATGCGCCCCTATGGCGAGCTCGCTGGCTGTTCGGAGGAGCCTGCCCGCCTTCATGTGTGCGCGACGGAGAAGGCGAAGACGTTTGAACCGCCACGCACACCCGACGGCCAGCCCGACCTGCGGGGCCATTGGGGCCGCGCCAGGGTAACCTCGGACAATATCGAGGAGCACGCGGAGGTCGTCGGCGATCCGGGCGGGAAGAGTTTCGTGGTCGATCCGCCCGACGGCAGGATTCCCTACCAGCCGTGGGCGTTGGCCAAGAGGCAGGACAACGCACAGCACTACATCGCGCCGCAGGCGTTGTGCTTCCAACCCGCCTCGCCGCGCGGCGCGTATGCGCCCGGGGGATATCAGATTCTCCAGACGCGGGGCTCGCTGATCTTTCTCCACGACTTTGCGCATTCCTACCGTGTGATTCACACCGATGGCCGTCCCCATGTGCCCGGGAACGTGCGCCTGGCGATGGGCGATTCGCGCGGCCGGTGGGAAGGCAACACGCTCGTCGTGGACTCGACGAATTTCACGGGCAAGGCGTGGTTCGACAACGAAGGCAACTTCGCCAGCGACGCCGTGCACATCGTCGAGCGCTGGACGTTGATCGCGCCTGACGCCATCCATTACCAGGCGAGGATCGAGGATCCGAAGGTGTATACGCGGCCGTGGACGATTGCCTTCGGAATCCGGCGGAACGCGGATCCCGCCTACGAGCTCTACGAGTCGGCCTGCCACGAGGGCAATCGTGGCGAGCTGCCGGGGTCGTCTCTCGGTCTCAAGCCGTATCTCGGCGTGGTTGCTCCGAATTGATGCTGGTGAGGTGCGCATGCGGAACAGGATGATCGGTGCCGGTCTCGTCGCGACCCTGGGCGTGGCGGTCGCGGTCGCGGAGGCCCAGACAGCCAAGAGCGCCCACTTACACGTTCGAACAGAACGATCCCGCCTGCCAGGCGGCGCGACTCGTGTCAACGGGCGGTGCGATGCCGAAGGACCGGCGCACGCTCGCGATCAGGTGGACGGGTACGCCAATTTCGAGCTCGTCTACAACGGACAGGTGCTCCTTCTCGACGCCGCCTTCGACCGCGGCAGCATCTTCCCGCCGCTCGGCTTCACCGTTCCCGACGTCACCCGCGCCAATGCCATCCTGATCGGTCATGGCCACGGCGACCACATGTCGGATGCGGCGGCGGTGGCCAACAGGACCAAGGCGATCGTCGTCGGCGCTCCGCTGACCGCGGAGAAGCTGCTCACGCAATCGGTTCCGCCGGCGCAGGTCCGGCGCGTGACCGGCCGCGGGGGCGAGGTGGTGGAGCTCCCGGGCGATCAGGATTGAGCCGATTCTCGGCCGCCATTCTGTGCGGCAGACCGAGATCACCGGACCGTTCGAGAAAGTGCTGCAGGCGGTTGCCACGCCGTTGACGCCTGCGCAGGTGGCCGAACAGAAGATCATCGGGCAGCGTGGCGTCAGCGATCCTCGCCTGACCGCCGAAGGCACGATCACGTACCTGATTACGCTCGACAACGGCTTCACGGTCCTGTTCCGCGACAGCGCCGGCGACGTGACCGACTTCGAGCGCGCAGCCATGACGCGCGTGGGTCGCGTGGATGTGGTGATTGCGGCGCTGGCCAATACCTACCTCAACACGCTGGCCGCCGAGAAGGCGATGGAGTACGTGCGCGCATTCAAGCCGGGCGTCTTCATGCCGGCCCACCATGACGCGCCCTACAACGACCTCTGGAGATCGACTGAGCCGATCTTCCAGGTGATGAAGGACGAAAACCCGAACCTCGTGACGATCTCGAGAGGTTATCGCGAACCCGTGTGCGTCAAGACGGCCAAGGAGCCTACGTCATGAGAATGCCGAACCACGTCGTTCTGGGAATCGTCGTGCTGCTCGCAGGCATCGGGCCGCATGCCCAGGAAGGCGCCGGGCGGGGTCAGGCCCCAACGACGCCGACGACTGAGGGACGACTCACCGATCCGGCGCCGAACCTGCCGCGCGGCGCATACGTGCCGCCGAACTGGCTCACCGATGACCAGTTCATGCGGTGGCCCTATCCGGCGGGCGATCGTGCATACAACGACCTCGACGGATTCCGCATCAAGGGCCACATCAACGAGATCACCGCGATCTCGCGGAAGAGCCGCGACGATGGCAACCAGGTACCTGGGGCCGAATCACCGGGACCCCGTACGACACGATGACCACCGACTGGGTGGCCGCGCAGTTCAAGCGCATTGGCCTCGAACAGGTCCGCCTCCAGGAGTTCGTGCTGCCTCCGCAGTGGTTCCCTACGTCGTGGGAGATGAGCGCCAGCGGCGCCGGCAAGACGGTTGCGCTCAAGACCGCGTTCCCGCTCTTCAACTCGGTTGCCACCAAAGGCGCGGTCGAACTGGAGCCGATCTGGATCGGCATGGGCACGGCGGCTGACTTCGCCGGACGGAACGTCACCGGCAAGGCTGTCGTCGTGTATGGCTTTCCGAACCCGGGCGGCCGCGGCAACACGGCCTTGACGCTCGGCGCGGTCAAGCGGGCCGAAGCCGCCGGCGCCGCGGCGGTCGTCGTCACGCTCGGGTTCCCGGGCAACGTGCTCAACGAACCGCAGGCCGGCGGCACCGTCGCGCCGGCAAACGTCCCGGTCTTCATGCTCGGCGATCAGGACGGCACCGCGATCCGCCAGATGATCGAGCGCAACGAAACGCCGAAACTGCGCATGCGCCTGGCGGTGGAAACGCGGACCGGCCTGAAGACGAACAACGTCTGGGGTGTGCTGCCCGGCGCGACCGACGAGAACATCGCCGTCATGGCGCATACCGACGCGTTCTTCGAAGGCGCGATGGACAACGCGTCCGGCATGGCCACGCTGGTTGCGCTTGCCGAGCATTACGCGAAGGTGCCGAAGGCGCAGCGCCGCCGGACCATGACGTTCTTCACCACGTCGGCGCATCATTCCCCCTCCGGCGAGGACGCAGGGGTCTCGTGGGTCCACCACAACATGAAGGACATGTGGTCGAAGACGGCGCTGCTCATCAACTGCGAGCACACGGCGCAGGTCGCAACCTACCTGGTCGGCGAAGCGTTCATCACCTCCAACCTCGTGAGCGCCCGGCGCTGGTTCGTGGGCGGCAGCGACCTGCTCAAGAACATCGTGCTGAAAACCTTCAAGGAGTACGGCATCGCCCTGTACCTCGCGGCCCGAGGGCCGCCCCGGCGGTGAGCTCGGCGAGGTCTTCACCGACGCGCCGAGCTTCCACATCATCGACCACACCGTGTACCACACCGATCTCGACACGCTGTCCGCCGTCCCGGCGTACGGCCTCGAGCAGTCCGCGCGCGCGTTTGCCAAGATCGTCGACGAGGTGAACAAGGTCGAGATTGGCTCGCTTCGGGGCGGCCCGGTGACGACCACGCGGTAGGACGGCCCTCAACGTGGCCTGGTAAATGGAGATCAGCGGCATGAACGCCCGTCGTCGGCAGAACTCGATGTGGATTGCGCTTGCCGCAATCATGGCGCTGACGCTGTCCGGACGGGCGCAGACGCCGGCTGGTGATACCGTCATCCGGCTCGATCCCGCTCTTGACGGCATCGTCTCGGCCGGGGCCAAAGTCGAACCGCTGAAGGTCGATTATTTCGGCCTGGTTGGAAAGCCGGTCTGGATTCAGGAGGGACAGAACGGATACCTCCTGGTCGGCGACAGCGCGGCCAATGTCGTCTACAAGTGGACGACGGACAATACGCTGACGCCGTTCCTCGACCGATCCGGTTACAGCGGCAAAGAGGTCGCGGCGATCGGCGCCGTCGTGAACAACGATCGCCTCAACGTGTTCCACGTCGGACCGACCGGTCTCGCGCTGGATCGCCAGGGCCGGCTGATCGTGGCGGCGACGGGCGACCGGACGCTGGTGCGGGTGGAGAAGGATGGCACGCGCACCATCCTCGCGGATCGATTCGACGGAAAGCGGCTGAACAGCCCGATCGAGTCGGTCGTCAAGTCGAACGGCGCGATCTACTTCACGGACGGAACCGCGGGCCTGCGCAACCGGGACAACGACGCCACGAAGGAACTGCCGTTCGAAGGCGTCTACCTCGTGAAAGACGGGAAGGTGCAGTTGCTCGACAAGGAGTTGTACGGGATCAACCCCGGCGGGATCGCGTTGTCCCCTGATGAAAAGGTGCTGTACGTCGCCGGCAGCCGGAAGGTGCTTCGCTACGATGTCCGCGCGGACGACACGATTGCGAACGGCCGTGTCTTCGTGGACATGACGGCGCCGCAGTCCGGGATGCCGTCACTGCCGCGCGTCGGCGTGAAGACCGACCAGAAGGGAAACCTGTATTGTTCGGGCCCCGGCGGCGTCTGGATCCTCTCGCCTGGCGGCAAGCATCTCGGAACCATCCGCACCCCGGAAGCCGCAGGCAGCCACGCGTTTGGCGACGCCGACGGCAGGACGCTCTACATTGCCACTCGCCGGAGTCTCTATCGAGTTCGCGTCAACATACCGGGCTAGTCCCGCGGCGGCATTCGGAACGCCGATTTGGCGGCAGATCCGGGACACGATGGCGTTCGAGGCAGTCTACGCGTTCACCGGCAGCCGTCGCGACGTGACGATACGCCCGACGTCGATGTGGCATAGGATCCGGCCGCGGGCTTAAACTGTCCGTTGTCTGAGAAGGAGAGCCTGAGATGAGGAAACGGGTTTGTCGCTGCCTGTTCGCACCGGCGTTCGTCGTCGCGGTCTCGTGGCTGGCACCCGCGCCGGCGGCCGGCCAGACGTGGACCCCGGGTCGTACGCCGGACGGTCAGCCGGACATCCAGGGCACCTGGCAGGGCGGCCCCGGCAACGCCGGGCACAGCCTTGAAGAGGGCTGCTGCGAGGTCGAGCACAACAGGATGCAGAACCGGAACCCGGCGAACATCGGGCTCCCGTACCAGGTGATCGTCGAACCGCGGGACGGGAAGATCCCGTTTCAGCCGTGGGCTGCCGCCAAGCGTCAGGAACATCTCGTCGCCATGGAGACGCCGACCGAGCTGCAGCACATCGAGCCCGAAGACCGCTGTTCGCTGGGAGGCGTGCCACGCAGCCAGCTGCGCGGAGCGATGAAGATCCAGCAGATCCCCGGACACGTGGTCATCCAGTACCGAGTGGATTCACGCGTTCCGCATCATCCCGCTGAGCGGCTCGCATCCTCCGAAGGAGCTCACCCTCTGGCAGGGCGACTCGCGCGGACGCTGGGAGGGGAACACGCTCGTGGTGGACGTGACGAACTTCCGCTACGACCCGGTCGGCTACAACAAGCAGCCGTGGCTCGACTCGCACGGCACGTTCTACACCGATGCGCTTCACGTGGTGGAACGGTGGACGTTTGTGGACGCGAACACGATCAACTACGAGGCGACCATCGAGGATCCGAAGGTCTTCACGCAGCCGTGGAAGGTCGCGTTCCGCATCCCGCGTCACGCCGACAAGAACTTCGAGCTGATCGAAGAGGCCTGCTGGGAAGGCGTGAGCGTGAAGCACCGGCTCGATATCGGCAAGATGAACATCAAGGCGGGCAAGACCAGCGTCCACTCGCACGGCGAGGTGAAGTAGCCAGCTTCAATCTGCAGTTCTGGTCGCTGGGGCCGCCTGTCTAGAGTGCGGACCTTCGATCCGCCGGGCGGGGTCTTTTCAGACCCTGCCGCGGCCGGGTCCGAAGCCACGGAGCACAGCCATCAAATGCCCCGTCGCTTCCGGCTTCAGCCGGAAGGCGCCTAGCGCGCGACCTCCGGCTGGATCCTGGCACCCAGCGCCTCGGGACGAGTGGCCCACCCGGCTCTGAGCGCGACATACGCGGCCAGTCCCAGGGCGGTCATGATGCCCATGCCGGCGAGCCCCGACAGCCAGATGCCCCGATATTCCGTCAACGCGTTTCCGGGCTGGCTGTTCATGGAGATCCCGACGTACCCGCTCACGGCGAGAGCCGTCGCGCCCGAGAGCTGGGCCACCATGTTCGTGAACGAGGACATCGACGCGGTGCGCTGCGGCCCGTAGGTCTCGGAAATGGCAGCGGGTACGAGCGAGAACAGGTTCACGGACGTGCCGAGGAGAGCCGCCACGACAGCCATCGCCCAGATGGTGGTCACGCCCATCGCGAGCATCTGCAACAGCACCATGCCGATGACGAGCCACAGGAAGAGGACCGCCGTGCGCGAGATGCCCCGCTTGGCGAGCGCATCGGACATCTTCCCTGCGAGCGGGCACCCGAGGGCGCGGCCGGTCAGCGAGTAGGAAAGCAGCGCCAGCAGGCCGCCCGCGACGACGGCGTCGTTCAGCGCCATCCCGCGCTCGGAAATGTACACATCGGCGGCGTACACCGCGATCCACGCCTGCGTCAGGCGGATGCCGACGACGAAGGCCGAATAGAGGAACGCGTAGCACCACAACTGGACGTCGCGCAGCATGGTGCGGTCGAAGGGCTTCCTGGTGGTGGCCATCTCGCTCGAGGGCGCCGACCTCAGGAAAACGAGACAGAGGACGCCCATCACCGCGATCGCCAGCGCGATCATGTTCATGCCCTGGCGCCATCCGGACGCGAAGTAGATCGCGAGGATCGGAAGCAGGAAGAACGCCATCCCTTCGCCGAACGCGCCGCCCACGCCGCCGAGCGTCCCCTGGCTGAAGCTGCGTTCCGAACTGCGGAACCAGCGCGCGAGCAGGCCGGTGATCGGCACGTAGACCGCGGCCGCGGCGATGCCGCTCAGGATGCGCCACACGATGAGCGATTCGGCCGACGAGGCCGTCGCGAACCCGATCATGGTGGCGGCCGTGAGCAGGATGCCCAGGCTGATGATCGACCGGCTGCCGAAGCGGTCCGACGCGATCCCCCAGGGCATCTGGAGCAGGGCGTAGGAATAGAAGAAGGCGGAGCCCATCAGCCCGAGCGTGCCGCGATCGAGGCTCAGGTCGTCCGCGATGAACTTCTGGATACCGGTGTAGTTCTGGCGGGAGAACTGGCTGGTGCCGTAGGCAAGCATGGCCACCGCGAGGATGACCCAGCGGTACCCGAGGCCCGCCTCTCGTTCGTCGGATCCCAATTGCGAAACTCCCGTCATAGTCTGCTCCCGATTCGCGAGTTATCGGCCGGCCGAAAGTGGCGGGATGCTAACAGGTTGGCGGGGCGGACGCAAACGCGGAGGTGCTCGTGGCGCCTGCCACCTCCACGGGCCGCAGAGGCACAGAGCCACAGAGCATCGATACTGCAATCGCACATGGTCTCTGTGCCTCGACGTCTCTGTGGTTCGTGATCGTCACCAGGTCAGGCCCGCAGCCCGCTGTGAGAGAATTGCGGCAATTGATGCGTATACGATTCGTTTCTCTCGCGGCACTGATCTGTGCCGTTCCCCTCACCGCCTACGCCCAGCAGCGCCCCCTCGTGACCGAGGACCCCGAGACCATCGGCGCGGGCCGGGTCCTGATTGAAGGCGGTCTCGATTACGGGCGCGACGCCGAGTTCCCCGCGTCCGGGCTCGAGGGCCACCTGCTTCGAGTTCCGCTGATTGGCGTCAGCATCGGCGTCAGCTCGATCGCCGAGATCCAGATCGACGGCGGCCTCTACAACCACCTGACGATCACCGAGCGGAGCCCCGCGCCGCTGGCGTCGATGGTGACCGCCACCGGCGACTCGACCTCGAGCATCGAAGACCTGGTCATCGGCACCAAGGTACGCCTGGTGTCCGAAGGCATGTCGCGGCCGTCTGCCGCCCTGCGCTTTGCCACGAAGCTGCCGAGCGCGTCGAACGAAAGCGGCCTCGGCCTCGACACGACCGACTTTTTCGCCTCGTTGCTCATGGCCAAGACGGTCCAGTCCGTACGCATTGTCGGCAACGTCGGGCTGGGGATTCTCGGTGATCCGACCAGGGGAGATCGGCAGAACGACGTCCTCACTTACGGCTTGTCGTTCGCACGCGCCTTATCGCAGGCGGCGGAAGTCATCGGCGAGGTCAACGGCCGCGCCGATACGCGGGCCGGCGACCCCCCTCCGGGCACCGAATCGCGCAGTACGGTGCGGTTCGGGGGCCGCTACACCATCGGCACGCTGCGGGCCGATGCGGCGATTCTCTTTGGCATCACGCCGAGCGATCCCGGCGTCGGCTTTGCCGCCGGCTTTACCTACGTGTTCAACGCATTCCAGGTACCCTGATGGGCGGAGTGCCCGTCGGCAAGGCGCACGCCTACGGGAATGATTTTCTCCTCGTCCCGCGGGCGCACGCGGGCGACGATCCAGGAGGCCTTGCGCGCGCCGCGTGCCATCGCCATCACGGGGTCGGCGCCGACGGCCTCGTCTTCTACGAGCTGCGCGATCGCGGCGCCACCATGACGCTGTTCAACGCCGACGGCAGCGCCTCGGAACTGTCGGGCAACGGGCTGAGATGCCTGGCCGCGTTCGTGGCGCGGGCGCAGCGGCTCGAGCCCGGCGCAACCGTGACGGTTGACACCGACGCCGGCGTCAAGACCCTGGACCTCCTCGAGCGGCGCGGTGACGTGTATACGTTCCGCGCGGCGCTCGGCCCGCCGGCCAACGTCCGGCAGATGCAGGTTCCGGTCCTTGGCGAGACGGTGACAGCGTCGGTCCTGAGCATGGGCAACCCTCAGTGCGTCGTGCTCGGCCCTCTTCCGAACAGCGAGCGCTTCAACACGCTTGGCCCCGCCCTTTCGACGCACGCGTTGTTTCCCTCGGGCACCAACGTCGAGTTCGCGTACGTCGAGGCGCCCGATCGCGTGCGCATTCTCATCTGGGAGCGCGGCGTGGGTCCGACCACGTCATCAGGCACCGGTGCGTCGGCCTCTGCTGTCGCTGCCGCCGCGCACGGCGGCGCCTCGCGCGCCGTGGACGTCGTGGCCCCGGGAGGCACGCAGCAGGTCGAGTGGAAGGACGACGGCGTGTATCTGACCGGGTGGGCGTCGTTCGTGCTCGAAGGGGAGTGGACAGGGCCGCTCCATCTCTGACCCTGCTTTCAGCGGTCGGCAAGGGTATTTCCACCCCTCGACTGTGGATCGGAACCACTACGCCCTTGCTCGCGACAATCAGATAGACTCCACAGCACGTTGTACCGGCCAGCGTCAGGTCGCAGTTTGGGGAGAAGTCTCGAATGTCATTGCCGACTGATGATGAAGGCACCACTCGCCGTCTTCACCACGAACTCGAGATGACCATACGCGAGGTGAACCACGAGTTGATCAGCGCCTCGACCGGCGCTATCAGCCGCAGTGCCTTCACCAACGTCGCGCGTATGGTCGCAAGTCTGCGGGGGCGCTATCTGCAGTGTGTGCTCAGGCTCGGCGAAGAATCGCTCAACGGGCACATTGACACTGAGGCCGCGCTCGAACTGAAGCCCCTGCGCGAGGCGTATACCGAGGCCGCGGACGCGTTCGCGGCGCTCGAGCACGCACTGCAACGTGGATACGTCTCGCTGGCCGACTGACGACAGGTCCTCACGGGGCCTCGCTCCGCTGCGGCGATCCGAACATCGGATCAACTACACTGCACCTCGAGATGACGTTCGCCGCCGGCACTCTCCTCGGCACCTACGAAATCACCGGCCTGCTCGGCGCGGGCGGAATGGGAGAAGTCTACCGCGGGCGTGACACGCGGCTCGATCGACCGGTGGCGCTGAAGGTGCTGCCTCCCGCGCTGGCCGCCGATCCTCGATTCCGCCACCGGTTCGACCGCGAAGCGCGCGTCATCTCGCGCCTGAACCACCCGCAGATCTGCACGGTCTATGACATCGGCGACGCGCAGGGCGTCTCGTTTCTCGTCATGGAGCTGGTCGAAGGTGAGACGCTCCGTGCCTGGGGAAGCCGCAACGGCCCAGACGATCGCCGACATCGTCGCGATCGTCCTTCAGATCGCGCGCGCGCTCGCCGCTGCCCACACGGCCGGGATCGTCCATCGCGACATCAAACCGGACAACGTCATCGTCAAAGCCGACGGTACGGTGAAGGTGCTCGACTTTGGCGTCGCCAAGCTGGCGCTGGCGGCGAACGCGGCAGACGCCACCACCGGTTTCGCGGACACCGAGTTCGGTGCCGTGCTCGGCACCACGCAATACATGTCGCCCGAACAGGCGCGCGGCGTGGGTGTTGACGGGCGATCGGATATCTTCAGCCTTGGCATCGTGCTCTACGAGCTGCTGACGGGACACGCGCCGTTTGGCGGGGCCACCGCGACCGACACGCTGATCGCGATCATGCAGCACGACCCGACACCCGTCACGCAGCTGCGGCCCGAGGCCAGCAGTAGTCTCGCGCGGGTCGTTGCGATGTGCCTGGAAAAAGACCCGACGCGCCGCTATGCGTCGGCCGGCGCACTTGCCGCAGACCTCGAAGCACTCACCCGCTCGCCATCGCCGACCGCACCGGGTCCGTCAATTGCGGTGCTGCCATTCGTCAATCTGAGCCCCGACCCGCAGAACGAGTACTTCGCGGACGGAGTCACCGAAGAGATCATCACGGTCCTCAGCCAGCTGAAGGGACTCCGCGTCGCCGCGCGCAACTCGTCATTTGCGTTCAAGGGTGCGGCCTCCGACCTTGCCGCGATCGCCGCCCGATTGAACGTCGGCACGCTGCTCACCGGCAGCGTGCGCGCCGCCGGCGGCCGGCTCCGCATCGCGGTGCAGCTGGTCGACGCGACGAATGGTTTTCAATTGTGGTCGGAACGATTCGACCGGCCGCAGGACGACGTCTTCGCGATTCAGGATGAAATCGCGGCGGCGGTGGCCAGCCGGCTGCAGGTGACGCTCAACGACAACGGCGCCGAGCCGACCGTCACCCGCGCAGCGAATCTGGACGCGTACCACCACTTCATGCGCGGACGGACACAGTTCAACCGGCGAGACCTCGGCGGCGCGGCGAAGGACTTACAGGAAGCGGTTCGCCTCGATCCGGAGTACGCGCCGGCGCACGCGCTCCTGGCGACGGTCCTCTCCGTCATCGGCTTTTACGGCATTGCTCCCGGCTATGACGTCTTCCGCCGCGCCAAGCGCGCGGCACAGCGAGCGATTGCGCTCGATGCCTCGCTGCCCGATGCCGCATCGGCCGCATTTTTCATCGGCATCGTGCACGACTGGGACTGGGAGTCGGTCGACATGCACTTCACCCGCGTCCCCAGTCAGGCGCGCTCGTCGCTGCTGTTGAACTGGCACTCGCTCTACTCAGCGCTGATCCTCGGCCGGACCGAGCAGGCGATCGAGGAAGGCCAGGCCGCCGCAGCGTTGGACCCGCTCTCGGGTTCGGCGACTGCGGGCCTGCAGTTCGCATTGCTGCAGGCGGGACGCTTCGCCGAAGCGGAAGCGGCCTGTCGCCACTCCCTCGAGCTTGAACCGACGTGGACGGCGCGACGCGTGCTCGGACTGGTGCTGAAAGAAATCGGACGACTGGAGGAAGCGCTGGCGGAGCTCACCCGGACCCACGCGGAGAGCCCGGGCATCAGCATCACCGAGGGGGATATCATCGCCGCGCACGTGGCACTCGGCGACACCCGGCAAGCGTCGGCGCGGTTCGACAGCCTGCTCGAGCGGGCGCGGACCGCTTACGTGCTGCCTTCGAGCATGGCCGCGGCCGCGGGCTATCTTGGCCGGAACGACGAGGCGTTCGAGTGGCTTGAACGGGCGTATCGCGAGGGCGACGGCATCCTGCCGATGATGAACTACGCCCGCCCGGCCGGCCCTCTGCGGCACGACGCGCGCTTCGGCCGCATGATGCGCCGCATCGGCCTCGTGCCGGCTCTGGACATTCCCGCATCCTAGTGGACCGTATCAACCGAAAACCTGTCACAAGGACATGCCACTGGTGTCGGGCACGACCGCCTCGGCGGCCGGCTTCACCAGCGATGGCGCGTCGCAGGAGGCGGCGGAATAGAATCCGCCGGATCGGGCCAGTACACTCGCGACAAGTAATGCAGCGCGATGCCCGCGCCCCAGCGGTTGGGGGACGTCCAGACCGCAACCGCCGCCAACACAACCAGCATCGTCAGGCCCAGCACGCGATGCGAACGCAGCACTCCGAAATAGATCAGGACGATCATCAAGGCAATGGGCAGCCGATCACCGATGATGGTGAAAGCCCACGTATCACCGGGATTACGTGTGAAGACCAGACCGCAGATTGAACAGCGTTCCAGTTGGGACCACCCGGAAAACAACCGCCCCTCCCCGCAGTGCGGGCAGCGCTTGCGCAGTCCACGCCGAAGCGCCGTGCTGATCAATTTCGAGCGGGAAGGCGTCATACACAAATGTGTGTCCAGATTTTGGACACGCCAGGTTACGGCTCGAGTGCGGGCTGGACGCCCTCACGTGGCGGCGGGGCTGCGCTGCCATCCCGCCCGCGCCAACAGCACGCACGTCGCGACTGCTATGAGCATGAAGACAATGGCGCCGTGCGACGTGGCGATCTCGCCTCCCCAGGGTAACGGCACCGGCTCCGCGCCTTCTCGGACAGCGATGCGAACGAGCCCGATCACGCGTACCAGTACCAGGGCGGCCAGGATGCGCGTCACCCATTTGAACCGCTTCCAGATCAGCCAGGGAAATCCGAACGCCATCGCCGCACCGATCAGGTACCACCACACTGTTCCGGCAGGACCTCTTCCAATCCGCCCGAGATAGATGGCGCCGGCGAGATAGATTACGCCGTAGACGAGATAGCCGATGGCGGCCTGATTGTACTGTCGCACCCCAGGATCCATACGTGCCTGTCATTATGACGTCGATCGAGCTCCATCCATGCGTAACAGAAGCCTGGGCCGCCGATGACCGTTGACACTGGCCGGTCACAGGAATAGAGTGCCGCCCGTCATCGCCCGCTCTGTCTCGATCAGAACTTTCGCCACCATCAAGGGCACAACGACCGCACGCAGTCGCTGGGCTCGTTCGTTTCCATCCACTCGGACGTTCGGACGTCACCACAGCGGCTCACATGTGACCTCGTTCTTCGACCTGGAGGGCCACGTCCTTCCGGAGGAGGCGCATCATGGCAACGGTCGTTGCGAGATCGGTCGTCGGCGCAGTGTGTTGGCTCCTGCTTGCGGGCATCGGCTACGCCCAGCAGGCGACCCTCGGTGGCACGATCGCGGATGCCTCGGGCGGCGTCCTGCCCGGCGTGACGATCACCGCCACGCACGAGGCCAGCGGGAACATCTTCACCACGGTGACCGACGAGCGTGGCAGCTATCGGCTCGTGGTGCGGCCGGGCGTGTTCCGCCTTCTCGTCGAGCTCCCGGGCTTCACCACCATCAACCGTGGAGGCCTGGAGCTGCTGCTGAATCAGCAGGCGGTCATCAACCTCGAGCTCGCCCCGTCGAGCGTGCAGGAAACGGTCACCGTCACCGGTGAAGCGCCGCTCGTGGACGTCACGGCGGCGAGGGCGAGCGGCAACGTGGATCCGCGCCAGGTGCAGGAGCTGCCGCTGAACGGACGCAACTGGATGGATCTCACGATCGTGGCGCCCGGCGCGCGCGGCAACGCCGCGGACCGCGAATCGCCGACGGGCTCCGCCACACGAGGCTACTTCCAGGTCAACATCGATGGGCAGCAGGTCACGCAGAACGTGTCCGGCGGCTTCCTGCAGCCTGGCTTCAGCCGCGATGCCATCGCGGAGTTCGAGTTCCTGTCCAATCGCTTCGACGCGTCGCTCGGCCGCTCGCTCGGCGCGACGGTGAACGCGATCACGCGCTCGGGGACCAACAACCTGTCGGGCACGTTCTCCGGCTACTTCCGCGACGATCGCTTCAACGCCGCCGACCCGATCGCCCGGCGGGTGCTCCCGTATTCCAACCGGCAGCTGGGCGTCACGTTTGGCGGCCCCATCCGGAGAGACCGGATTCATTTCTTCGGCGCCTTCGAACACGAGAGCGAGCCGTTCACGGTCGTCTACAACACGCCGTGGCCGGCCTTCAACATCGACCAGCAGTTCACCCGCGGCGGTCCCCAGGGCTCGGTGCGGGTGGACATGCAGTTCTCGCCGCAGCTCCGGCTGGCGGTGCGCGGCAACAAGTCGCGGTACATGAACGCCGGTCAGGGTGGCGGTGGCGCGACGAACCACCCGTCGCGCATCATCGACGTCCCCTACGTGTCGGCGGGTCTCTGGACCTCCTTCACGCAGGTACTGAGTAACAACGCGGTGAACGAGCTGAAGCCCTCGTATACCGGCAGCTATCGGGACCAGCGGTCCATCGTCACGAACTGGACGAACAACCCGCAGGCGTACCAGGGCATCACCATGGGGGCGCCGATCATCCTGTTCCAGGGGTTGACCACGGGTCCGAGCAACCAGAACACGCCCGGCAAGATCGGGCAGGACAACTGGTCGGTGCGCGATGATTTCCTCTTCACCTACAACGCGGCCGGACGTCACGCGCTCAAGGCGGGGGCGGAGTATATCTACAACAACACGTGGTTGTTCTCCTGCCGCGTCTGCGTCGGCCAGATCGATGCCCAGGGCGGGCCGGTCCCGGCGAACATCGAACAGATTCTTCCGGTGTGGAACGACCCGAATACCTGGAACCTGGCAGCGCTCTCGGCCATCACGCGCACGTACCAGGTCGGCGTCGGTGACTTCACGTACTACGCGCCGCGGCATATCTATGCCGGCTGGGTGCAGGACGACTGGACGATGGGATCGCTGACCGTGAACCTCGGCCTGCGTTACGACCTGTCCCTGGGAGCGTTTGCCGAGGAGATCGAGTTCCCGCCGTTCCTCTCGGGAAATCGTCCGTCCGACACGAACAACTGGGGGCCTCGGCTCGGGTTCGCCTACAGCCTGAACGACCGCACGGTCCTGCGCGGCGGCGGCGGCATCTACTTCGGCGACAACTCCGCGCAGGCCGATCACGGCACACGGGCATGGACGCAGATCGCCAACCCGCAGATCGTCAACGACGGCCGGCCCGACTTTGCGGCCAACCCGTTCAATGGACCCGTGCCGACGTTCGACCAGGCCGTCGCCGGCGCATGTCACGTCAACAACAGGCCCGGCTGCACGCGGCTGACCATCAACTCGAACTTCGCCAGCGAGCACTTGCAGATCCCCTACAACTATCAGGGCGCCATCGGCATGCAGCGTCAGATCGGGAACACGATGTCGGTGCAGGCTGACTACGTGTACCAGGCGAACCGCCACGAATGGTATTCGCGCAACACCAACCTCAACTTCAACCCGGCGACCGGCGCGAACTATCCGTTCACGCAGTTCGCCAACACGCCGTATCCTCTCTGGGGCGCCGTCAACCAATGGCTTTCGGAAGGCGAGTCGCATGCGCACGCGCTGGACACCGCGTTCACGAAGCGCTTCGGCCGCGGGTGGCAGGCATCGGCCACCTACACGCTGGCAGGCAAATGGGATCAGGACGGGCCGGCGTTCAGTGGCGACGAGATCGTCACCATCCCGCTCGCCGCGGATGTCAGCGGCAGGGAGACCACCCTGGCCGTGGGCGACCAGCGCCACCGCGCGACCTTCAACGGGATCTGGCAGCTCCCGTATCAGTTCCAGCTGAGCGGCCTCTATTTCTTCGGCTCGGGTGAGCGCTATCTGACGACCTACGGCGGGGATCTGCGACGAATCGGCGTCGCCTCGACCAACCGGTTGCGCCCGGATGGGACGATCGTGCCGCGAAACAATTTCGTCGGCGAACCGATCCATCGTGTGGACCTGAAGGTGCTGCGCCGCTTCGTCTTCGGCCGCGTCTCGCTCGACGGATCGCTCGAAGTGTTCAACCTGTTCAACCGGGCGAACTACGGCATGTATGTCACCCAGGAGAGCAACGCGAACTACGGGCAGCCGGCGCAGAACACCAACCTCGCGTACGCGCCGCGCATGCTGCAGCTCGGGTTCCGAGCGGCGTTCTGACGCGGCTCGCAGCAGGCAGCAGGCAGCAGGCAGTCACGCGGGGCAACGGTGTGAAGACGTTGCGTTGTTCAGAGAGTCGCGGCAATGCCTGGTCTGCTGCCAGCTGCCAGCTGACAAGACGGCTCGAAAACGGAGAAATCCGGTGAGAAAGTGGTTGTCCTCGTTCGAGGGCGACCGTGGCTTGCCGGCCATGTACAAGTCGCGCGGCCGGTATTCAGGCTGGAACGGGCTGGCCGCCGCCAAAGGCCGCTGAGTTGACAGCGGTATGGGGAAATTTTATCGTCTGAAGCACGTTCTTACCGGAGGAGACATTATGAGGACCGTGCTCGTGGCTGCGGCCGTGGCGGTCGGTGTGCTGTTCGCCACGACGTCGGTCATCGCGCATCATGCGTTTGCGGCCGAGTTCGATCGCGACAAGCCGATCACGCTCGTGGGCAAGGTCACCAAGATCGAATGGGTGAATCCGCATACCTGGATTCATCTGGATGTGACGGAGGGCGGCAAGGTGGTGGCGTGGCGAATCGAAGGGGGCGCGCCGAACGCGCTCATGCGCCGCGGGTGGAACCGGAACTCCATCAAGATCGGCGAGCAGGTCACGGTTGACGGCTTCCGCGCGAAAGACGGATCACCGACCGCCAACGGAACGCAGGTCAAGACCGCCGACGGCCGGATTTTCGGGGCGGCCTCGTCGGCGCAGACCAACTGACGCGCCTTTTTCACTGCCACGCACGCGCTGCGGGCGTCCGCAGGAGCCCAGCCTTGGCGGATCCCGTCCGGGATTCGCCAGGGATTTTTTTTGTCCAGGAGATTACCTGAATGACCTGCAAGACGATGGTGGTGATGGGCGGCGGTGTGATGGGGCAGGGCATCTCCCGCCTGTTCGCCGGCGCCGGGATCAGCGTGACCATGGTGGACACGCGCGAGGTGGATTTCACCTTCGCCGGCGTCACCGTGGCGCGAGAACTGCCACGCGGTCCGGCACCGGACCTGGTTGTCGAGGCGGTATTCGAAGATCGCGATGTGAAGCATGCGGTCTTCGAAGCGGTCGAGACCGCATACGGCGGCGCGCCGGCGCTGGCGACGAACACGTCTGGGCTTCCGCTGGACGAGCTCGCCGGCAGGCTGAAATATCCGCAGCGCTTTCTGGCGATGCACTTCTTCCAGCCGGCGGACGTCTTCCCCATGATCGAGGTCGTGCGCGGCGCCCGCACCGAGGACTCGGCGATCGACATGGCCGTGTCCGCCGTCAAGCAGGCAGGCCGCGAACCAATCCTGCTGCAGCGCGCCGTCAATGGTTACCTGATCAACCGGCTGCAGCATTCGATCCTGCACGAGGCCTATCACCTCATCCAGGACGGCATCGCCACGCCCGAGATGATCGACAATGTCGCGAAGAAGCTGCTCGGACCCCGTCTCTGCATCACGGGGCTGCTGGAGCAGAAGGACATCGGCGGCCTCCAGATGCACGCGCAGGCGCAACGATCGATTGTCCCGACCCTGTCGCACACCAACGTGCCCAACACGTACCTGCAGGACATCGTCGCCCGCGGCGACATCGGGGTTGCGACCGGGCGCGGAATCTACGATTGGACCGGCCGCGACCCGGCCCAGGTGCGGCGGCGCGCCAACGAGCGGCTGCAGCGCCTGCTGCGAGTATCTCGAACGGGATGCCGGGGACTAACGCCGGCGCTCATTTGTGGTGACGTAGAGGCCGACCTCCAGGGCGGCCTGGGCCGGCCTCTACGACTCCGCAGTACATGCGACTCCGAAGTGGCATGTTTTCTTGGCGTACGACTCAATCAGTCTGGACGGTCCACTCAGTGAGCAAGGGTCTGGAGAAGGGTCTCACCAACTACGGCGATCCCGAGTTCGCCGGGTACCTGCGCCGGTCGTTCGCGAAGTCGATGGGCTATTCGCGCGAGATGCTCGCGCGGCCAATCATCGGCATCGCCACGTCGAACAGCGGCTTCAACAACTGCCATCGCCTGACGCCGGAGCTCGTCGAGGCGGTGAAGCGGGGCGTGCTCGGCGCCGGCGGGCTGCCGCTCGAGTTCCCGACGATCTCGCTCGGCGAGGTCTTCCTCAGCCCCACGAGCCTCGTCTTCCGCAATTTGATGGCGATGGACGTCGAGGAGATGATCCGCGCGCAGCCGATGAACGCGGTCGTTCTCGTTGGCGGGTGCGACAAGACGGTCCCAGCCCACCTGATGGGCGCCATCTCCGCCGGGGTGCCGGCCGTGCACCTCGTGGTCGGACCGATGATGACCGGACGCTACCGCGGCGAACGTCTCGGCGCGTGTACCGACTGCCGCCGCTTCTGGGCACGCTACCGCGCCGGCGATGTCAGCCAGCCGGAGATCAACCAGATCGAAGACAACCTGGCGGTCACGGCCGGCACGTGCGCCGTGATGGGCACCGCGAGCACCATGGCGTGCCTCTCGGAGGCGATGGGCATGAGCCTGCCGGGGAGCGCCGCGGTCCCCGCCGTGCACGCCGATCGCCTGCGAATCGCGGAAGCCAGCGGCGTCGAGGCGGTCCGGCTGGCCGCGTCGGGCGTACCACCGGATCAGGTCGTCACGCGCGAGTCGATTGAAAACGCGCTGCGGGTGCTGCTGGCCATCGGCGGCTCGACCAATGCCGTGATTCACCTCGCCGCCATCGCCGGGCGGATCGGCCTGACGGTGGACCTGCGTCACCTGAACGAGCTGAGCGACTCCACCCCGGTTCTCGTGAACCTGAAGCCGACCGGCCAGCATTACATGGAGGATTTCCACGCGGCCGGCGGAGTGGGCGCGGTGCTCCACGAACTGCGGTCCTTCCTGAATCTCGGGTGCCGCGCGGTCACGGGAGAGACCCTCGAGGAGCGGCTGCAGCACCGGCCGGCCTTCGTCGATCGCACCGTCATCAGGTCGCTAGACGAGCCGTTCCAGCGGACGGGCGGCCTGCTCGCGCTCTTCGGCAACATCGCGCCCAACGGCGCGATCCTCAAGAGCGCGGCGGCCGACGAGCGCCTGTTCGAGCACGAGGGGCGCGCCATCGTCTTCACGGATCTGGCGGATCTGTCTGCGCGGATCGACCATCCTGACCTGGACGTCCGGCCCGAAGACGTGCTCGTGCTGCAGAACGCCGGCCCGATTGGCGCCGGCATGCCGGAGGCGGGCTACCTGCCGATCCCCTCGAAGCTGGCGCGTGCCGGCGTGAAGGACATGATCCGGATCTCGGACGCGCGGATGAGCGGCACCGCATTTGGCACCGTCATCCTCCATGCGTCTCCCGAGTCGGCGATCGGCGGACCGCTCGGGCTCGTGCGTTCGGGCGATCGGATCAGGCTCAGCGTGAGCGAGCGCAGCGTTGACGTGCTGGTCCACGAACGTGAGCTGGAGCGCCGGCGGTCAGAAGTGATCTCGCGCCCGACGCCAGAGCGGGGATACGCCCGCCTCTACGCCCAGACCGTGCTCGGCGCCGAGCACGGCTGCGACTTCGATTTCCTGCGACAGAAGCCGGCGACTTCCGGCTGAAGCCGGAAGCCACTAGGCCACGGGCCACGTTTGTCACTACCGACGAAGCCGCGGCGTCCGGAGGACATCGAGCTCTGTCTCTCTGTGTCTCCTGTCGGTTCGTGAGTGGCCGCAGAAGGCTTTTTAAATTCCTTGTCTTTTTTGCTTTTGTTTGGTGGGGTTGTTGTTGTAGTTTTCGTTTTGGTTCTGTCTCGTGGCGCTGGTGGGCGTGTGTTGTTCTGCTCGCGTGTGGTCCCTGGCCTTGCGCGTTTGTCCTCGTTGTTTTGCGTGGTGTTGTCGAGCTCGTCTGGAGTCGCGGTCCGGATATTGCGGTCTACCTTCTTCAAGTAGCTTTATCTCTCCTTTTCTTCTCTTTTTCTTTCTTCTCTTTCCTTTCTATCTCCTACCCTCTTATATATCTTCTCTCCTTCTCTCCTTTTTCTTCTTTTTCTCTCTCTCTCTCCCTTTTCTCATCTTTTTCTCCTTTTCTTTCTCTCTTTCTCCTCTTTCTTCTTCTTCTCATCCTCTCTTATCTCTATCTCTTTCTCCCTCTCTTCTTTTTTCTCCCTTCTTCTTCCTTTTCCTTTCTCTGATCTCAAGTCACCTGTCAGCGGCGTGAATGTTCGTAGAGGCGGGCCCCAACGCCCGCCTCCCCAAGTTGCTCCGCGCCTCCGCGTCTCCGCGGCCCGTGGGTCTCAGAGATCCAGCTAGTTCGTGATCGTTCTTCTCGGACTGAGCAGCAGCTTCTGCACGCGCCAGTTCAGGATCTCGGCCACGTAGATCTCGTTCTCGGACGGGCACGCCATCCCGTGGATCTGCCCGAACTGCCCGTGCAGCTTGCCGGCTTTCCCCATGACGCCGAGCACCCGGCCGTCGAGATCCATCTTGAAGATGCGTCCCCAATTGTCCGCCGCGAACAGGTACTGCGTGGCGCCGGGCGTGATGCACAGGACAAACGGCGAGCCCGGGGCGTTGGTGCCGGTCGCGGCCGGCGTGGCCGGCGTGTTCCCGATCGGCAGGCGCGCGCCCGGCGGGAGCGGGACGTCGATCTTGAACTGGCGGAGGAACGTGCCATCGTTGTTGAACACCTGGACGCGCGCATTGCCGCGATCGGCCACGAACACGTTGCCGGAGCGATCGACGGCGACGCTGTGCGGTGTATTGAACTCGCCCGGGCCCGTGCCCCGCGATCCCCACGACTTCACCCAGTCGCCGTTCTTGTCCACCTTCGCCACGCGCGAGTTCACGTAGCCGTCGCTGATGAAGGTGTTGCCGGCGGCATCCCAGGCGACGTCGGTCGGCTGGTTGAAGTAGCCGTCCACGTGGGCCGGCGGCGGATCGCCCGGCTCGCGCGTCGGCGCCAGAGAGCCGGTAGAGGACGCTTCGCCTTTGCGGCCGAAGACCATCAGCACGCGGCCCTGCGGGCTGAGCTTGGTGACCGTGCTCGACCCCTTGTCCACCTGCCAGATGTTGTCTTCCTTGTCGATCCGCAGGCCGTGCCCGAACGACCAGTTGTAGAGGCCCTTGGCAACCTCGCGCACGTACTTGCCGTTCGGGTCGAACTCCAGGATCTGACCCGCCAGCGCGCCGAACGCCGGGCCCGAAATGTTCGAGCGTGACAGCACGAAGACATGCCGCTTCGAGTTGACCGCGACCGCGGAGACCTCACCGAAGTTCATGTCGGCAGGAAGCTTCAGGAAGTCGGCCACCGACTCGAACGGGATCTCCTCGACGCGCTGCTGCGCAAACGCGGGGGCGGCCAGCAGTGTGAGCAGGGCGACAAGCAACGTCCTCACGATCACCTCCACGAGAAAAACGCGTAGGCGGAAGCCACGGCGCTCGATCGGTGTGCGTCCACCTACAGCGAAAGGCATTATATGTCGCCCGCGAATGCCGAATCGTGTAACGTAATGCGCCATGCGACACCTACTTTCCCTCACCGCTCTTCTGGCTCGCGATGGCCACCAGTTCCATTGCGTCGGCTCAGCAGGTCACGACGCTCGCGACCATGGCGATCGAAGGGCCGCTGCGGGCACTCGAGCAGGACTTCCAGCGTCCCGGACAGGAGGTCAAGGTCCAGTTCGACACGTCGCCGAACATCACCAAGCGGCTTGCCAGCGGGGAGATGCCGGACGTGCTCGTCGCGCAGGCGTCCACCGTGGACCAGATGATCAAGGACGGCAAGGCGGACGCAAGCAGCCGCGCCTCCATCGGCAAGATCGCGGTCGGCGTCGCCATGAGTCCCCACGGCCGCCGGCCAGACGTGTCGAGCGTCGAGGCCTTGAAGAAGTCGATCCTCGCGGCCGACGCGGTCGTCTATAGCCAGGGCGCCTCGGGCCTGCTGGTCGAGAAGGTGCTGAGCGACATGGGGATTGCCGAACAGATCAAGGGCAAGGTGGCGCGGCTTGCCACCGGCGGTGACGTGATGAACCGGATCGGGGCCTCTCACGGCAACGAGATCGGGTTCACGATGGTCAGTGAGATCAAGCTCGGTGAGTCTCACGGCGGAAAGCTCGTCGGCCCCCTGCCCGCGGCCATCCGCACGTATACGGCCTACGACGTCGTCGTGATGTCGGGCGCGCGCGCCCCGGACGCCGCCCGCGCGTTCGTCCGCAGCATCACCGGCCCCGGCGCCCGGAAGGTCCTGACTGCCAGCGGTTGGGAGTTCTGATCAACGGCCAACGCGGGCCGGCTGAAACCGGCTGTCCCCGTACGTAGGGCCCGGCTTCAGCCGGCCCCCACGCGATCGAAATCTTGTTCTGACCGATGCACAAATCCCGGGCCGGCTAAAGCCGGCCCCTACGATACCCTGTCCCGTCACGTACCTGGCGGGCCGGCCAAAGCCGGCGTTCCCGACGCGGGCCGGCTTCAGCCGGCCCCACCGAGTACCGTGGAAGTTGACCGGGTGAACGCAATTTGTCAGCATTCGCCATCATGATGCGCATACTGCTCTCGTCGTTGCTCTTGTGTAGCCTCCTCAGCGGACCGTCGGCGGCGCAAACCAGGGATCAGGCCGCTCGACGTCTACTTCGTGGACGTCGAAGGAGGGCAGGCGACGCTGTTCGTGTCTCCCTCGGGCGAGTCGATGCTCGTGGACGCGGGATACGCTGGGTTTGACGGGCGCGACGCGAATCGCATCGTGGCGGCGGCTAAAGCGGCGGGGCTCACCGGGATCGACTACCTGGTGATCTCGCATTTCCACGGCGATCACATCGGTGGGGTGCCGGAGCTGGCGGAGAGGTTCCCCATCCGGACGTATGTCGATCACGGGACGTCGATTGAAACGGAGGAGAGCGCACAGGCGCTGTTCAAGGCGTATGCGAGTGCGCGCAGCAAGGGTGAGCGGCACATGATCGTCAAGCCCGGGGACACGATCCCAATCAAGGGCTTCGACGTGCGCGTGGTCGCCTCTGCCGCGCAACTCATCAAGACACCCCTCCCTGGCGCCGGAGCTCCGAATCCGTTCTGCAAGGACCACGTCGTCAAGACGCCGGAGCAGGGACCGCGGCTGCGGCCTTCATCGATTGGAACCCCGTCGTCCGAGAACCTCCAGTCCGTGGGAATCATGATTTCGCACGGTCGCTTCCGGCTGGCGGACCTGGGCGATCTCGCCTGGAACCAGGAGGCCGAGCTCGTCTGCCCGGCAAACCTGCTGGGACCGGCCGACGTCTACCTGACGACGGCTCACGGCCAGGCCATTTCGGGCCCGCCGGCGCTCGTGCGCGCGCTCGCTCCGCGCGCCATCATCATGAACAATGCGCTGAACAAGGGGGGCGATTCCCCCACGCTATCGGTGCTGAAGAGTTCCGGCGCCGATGTGTGGCAGCTTCACTTCTCGAAGCTGCCCGCGGCGCCGGGAGAAAACGCTCCCGAGAGCTTCATCGCCAATCCAGGCGAGGCCGACCCGGGTCATTGGATCAAGATCTCGGCTCAGGCCGACGGCACCTTCGTCGTCACCAACAGCCGGAACAATGTGGCGAAGACCTACAACCCATCGCGCTCGACGAACTGACGGAGACAAGAACCGGGTGCCAATCACTTACAGCCATCATCACTTCCACGTCGGGGACGTGGACGCGCACAGGACATTCTGGGCAGACGGACTGGGCGGAACCCCCGGGGCGAGCATCGGCGGGGCTCACGCGATCAAGATGTCCGGAGTGCTCGTGCTTCTCGACGCGGAGCCGAACAGCGGGGGCACCAAGGGGACGACGGTGAATCACGTCGGCTTCCAGGTGCCGAATCTCCGCCAGGCGATCGACCGCGTCAAGGCGGCCGGTTTTCCGATGGTGACGCGCGAGGAGATCACCGCCGTCCCGCCGGAGGCCGTCAAGGACGACATGGCGTTCAACCCGTTCATGGAGACATTCGTCGCCATGACGATGGGGCCGGAAGGCACGAAGGTGGAGCTGGTCGAGAACCCGGCGCTGACGGCGACAATCGCACTCCACCATGTGCATTTCTTCAACACCGCGCAGGAAGAGATGCGGGACTGGTACGTGGCCCTGCTTGGTGCCATCCCGGGCAGCCGGGGGAAGTTCAAGACGGCTGAACTGCCCGGCGTCAGCCTGACGGTGTCGGCGTCCCCCCAGCCGGTCGTGGGGACAAGGGGCCGGGTGCTGGACCACATCGGATTCGAGGTGGAGGGGCTTGACGAACTGATCAGGAAGCTGTCCACCGCCGGTGCAAGCATTCAGGCGGAGGACCCGCGGCTCCGGAAGCTGGGCATTCGCTCGGCGTTGTTCACCGATCCGTGGGGAACCGCCGTAGAACTCACCGAAGGGCTCGATCGGGCCTGAGGGAGTCCGCATCCATGCCGACCCGGGGCTGTGGTATGGTGTCGGCTCTCAAACCTGCGTCCAGGAAAGGTTTATCGTGGCTACAGCTGTGAGACCCACACCCATTTATACGCGGCTCTATTTCCAGGTCGTCACGGGCATCATCCTCGGTGTGCTGATGGGGTTCTTCTGGCCCGAAAACGGCGCGGCCATGAGACCGCTCGGCGATGGATTCATCAAGCTGATCAGGATGATCATCGCGCCCATCATCTTCGGGACCGTCGTCGTCGGCATCGCAAAGATGGGCGACATGAAGGAAGTCGGGCGCATCGGGATGAAGGCCCTGATCTACTTCGAAGTGGTATCGACGCTGGCATTGGTCGTCGGACTCGTCGTCGTCAACGTGTTCCAGCCGGGCGCCGGGATCAACGCCGACCCCGCGGCGCTCGACGCCACCGCCGTCCAGGCTTACGCCAGCACGGCAGAGAGCATGACCACGACGCAGTTCATCCTGAACATCATTCCCTCGACCGTCGTCGACGCGTTCGCTCGAGGGGAGATTCTGCAGGTCCTGCTGTTCTCGATCCTGTTCGGGCTGGCCATCCTGCATATGGGGGAGAAGGGCAAGCCGCTGATTTCGGTCCTCGACGACTTCACGCACGCGATGTTCGGCGTCGTCGGGATGATCATGCGCGTCGCGCCGATCGGCGCCTTTGGCGCGATGGCGTTCACGATCGGGCAGTTCGGGATCGGCACGCTCTTCTCACTCGGCAAGCTGATGGCCGGCGTCTACGTGACCTGCCTGCTGTTCGTGTTCCTCATCCTCGGCGGCATCGCCCGCTGGTGCGGGTTCAGCATCGTGAAGTTCCTCAAGTACATCAAGGAGGAGCTCCTCATCGTCCTCGGGACGTCGTCGTCCGAGTCGGTGCTGCCGCGCATGATGGTGAAGCTCGAGCACCTGGGGTGCGCCAAGTCGGTCGTCGGCCTGGTGATCCCGACCGGCTACTCCTTCAACCTCGATGGCACGTCCATCTACATGACGATGGCGGCCGTCTTCATCGCGCAGGCGACGAACACGCCTCTGACCTTGGGGCAACAGTTGGCGATTCTCGGCATCCTCCTGCTGACGTCGAAAGGGGCGGCGGCCGTCACCGGCGGTGGATTCATCACGCTGGCGGCGACGCTCTCCGCCATCCCGACGTTGCCGGTGGCCGGGCTCGCGCTGCTCATCGGGGTGGACCGGTTCATGTCGGAGGCCCGCGCCCTCACGAATCTCGTCGGCAACGGCGTGGCCACGATCGCCGTCGCCAAGTGGGACGGGGCACTCGACGCGCGACGGATGGAGAAGATCCTGAACGGCGAGACCGTCCTCGAGGCGGACTCGCCCGAAGAAGTGCTGGTGGCCGACGCGCACCTCGCCGCGCGGAACTGACCGGGGCCGATTTCCACTCGCGCGACGCGGACCGTTGACGGTCCGCGTCCGCCAGCGGGTAACCCATTCCCGAGACGGGTATTCCTGCCCCTTCGCAAGCCGCCCTGCGGCTGGCACACCTTCGATATCCGCGCCGGCGATCGCAGGCGCGCTGATGCTTCCTGAGGATTGGGCGCGGACTGCGTCCGCGCTGGAAGACGGCTTAGCTGCGGCGGCGCTGGGCCGCCGGCGTCGTGGCTTCGCCGATGGCGGCGATGGTCTGCTGGATCCGTTCCTTGACGCCATCCAGGGCCGCGCGTGCGGCGACGTAGTCATCGGCCTTGATGGCCTCGCCCGCTTTTTGCACGTCCCCGTTCACTCCGGCAATGGCGATGGCGATCTCGTCGAGCGCGCGGCGGGGGGCACGGGTCTTCCGGGCCGCCTCCAGCTGCGTGTCGGCCTGCGCCATCAGCAACGCCACTTCGGCCATGTTGCGCTCGATCTCGCCGCGCAGGCGCGCGCGTGTATCGGCGGCTTCGCGCGCGGAGTTCTGGGCATGCTCGCGGCTCTCGAGTGCGTAGTTGAGCGCAAGGCGGTAGTCGCCCTGGCCAACGGCGGCGTTGGCGTTCTTGAGCGCCTCGGTCGCTGCGTTGTACTCGCCCGTGGCGTAGCGATCCGCACCAGCCGCCCGCGCGGCATCGATGGCGCCCTCCGCCTGATCCATCTCCTTGTTGGGAGGTGCGGCACACGCCGACACGAGAACAGCTGCGAGCAGCCACGCCAGGCGAGCCATACGAATCGAGTATAGAACAATGAAAGATCTCGCGCCGCACGACCGCCCGCGCGAAAAGCTGGAACGTCTCGGCGCGGGAGGACTTGGCGACAACGAGCTGCTCGCGGTCGTGCTCGGCAGTGGCTCGCGACACACCGACGCGCTTGCGCTGGCGAACCGCCTCATCGAGCACGCCGGCGGTCTGCACGGCCTGACCCGCAAGGGAGTGCACGACCTGCGTCAGGTGCCGGGCGTCGGCTGCGCGCGCGCGGCACAGATACTGGCGGCGGTTGAGCTGGGGCGGCGCACGCTCCTGCGCGCCACCGCGGAACGCCCGCGCCTCGTGTTCCCGCGCCAGGTGGCCGCCTACCTGCTCCCCCAGTACGGCGCCGGGCCGGTGGAGCAGTTCGGGATCGTCATGCTCGATACGAAGCAGCGCGTCATCCGGATCAAGATCGTGTCGGTTGGCTCGCTCGACACGGCCGTGGTCCATCCGCGCGAGGTGTTCAGGGAAGCAGCGGCGGCGTCGGCCAAGTCGATCGTGCTGTTTCACAATCACCCGTCGGGCGATCCGACCCCGAGCAGCGAAGATCTGGTGCTGACCACGCGAATGGTGAACGCCGGCGACATCATGGGCATCGACGTCATCGATCACGTGATCCTCGCCGACCAGCGCTACGTCTCGCTCGTGGAGTCCGGCCGCCTGCAGCCGCGCGTCGAGTAAGATGATCGGGGTTGACCACTCTCTATTTCGACTGCTTCTCGGGCGCGGCGGGCGACATGATCCTCGGCGCCCTCATCGACGCAGGTGTGCCGCTCGACGACCTCCGGCGCGCGCTCGGCAGCCTCGCGATCGAGCCGGACGCCGTCTGGACGGAACGCGTCACGCGCGCCGGCATCAGCGCCACGAAATTCTGCGTCCGCGGCGAAGACGCCCCGCTCGATCGCGCGCACGACCATGAGGGCGGACACGATCACCCTCACCACCATCCCCCGGCGCGCAGTCATGAAACCGTGCATCACGTCGTGCCGCGTACGCTCGTCGAGATCGACGCGGCGATCGATCGATCGTCGCTGAGCCGGACGGGAAGGGATCGCGCCAAGGAGCTGTTCGCCCGGCTCGGGGATGCTGAATCGGCGGTCCACGCCACGCCGCGCGACAAGGTGCACCTCCACGAGGTCGGCGCCCTCGACTCGATCATCGACATCGTCGGCACCGTGCACGCGCTCGAGATGATCAACGCGGATCGGATTGTGGCATCTCCGCTCAACGTCGGCAGCGGCAGCGTCCACTCGGCGCACGGCGTCTACCCGGTGCCGGCGCCCGCGACGCTCCGGCTCCTGAAGGACGCGCCGATTTACGCCGGACCGCAGAAGGCGGAGCTCGTCACGCCGACTGGCGCGCTGATCGTGACCAGCTATGCGAGCGGGTATGGGCCGGTGCCGGCGATGCGCCTGAAGAAGGTGGGATATGGCGCGGGCACCCGCGACTTCGAGGACTCGCCGAACGTGCTGCGCGTGCTGATCGGGGATCGGATTCGACCGCGCCGGCGCGCAGCGTCGTCGTGGTCGAAGCCGAGATCGACGACATGAACCCGCAGATCTTCGGCGTGTTGATGGATCGGCTGCTCGCGGAAGGCGCGCTCGACGTCTTCTACACGGCGATCCAGATGAAGAAGAACCGGCCCGGGACGCTGCTGACGCTCATCGCCGCACCGGATGCGCGGGAGCGCCTGACCGCGACGATCTTCCGCGAGACGACGACCATCGGCGTGCGCTACCGCGAGATGATGCGCGAGTGCCTCGATCGCGAGATCGTCACCGTGGCCACGCCGTTTGGTGACGTTCGGTTCAAGGTCGCGCGGCGCAACGGGAACGTGCTCAACGCGTCGGCCGAGTTCGACGACTGCGTGCGCCTGGCCGGCGAGCGCGGCGTCCCGGTGAAGGACGTCCAGGCTGCCGCGATGAAGGCCTTTCTGGATAGTCGGCAGTAGGCAGTCAGGCAGCAGATCGGAGTTCATCGACCTCGTGCGCTTCTACCTCACCACCGCAATCGACTACGTCAACAGCCGTCCGCACCTTGGCACGGCGTACGAAAAGATCACGGCCGACGTCATCGCCCGCTACAAGCGTCTCTCCGGGTTCGAGACGCATTTCGTCATGGGCAACGACGAGCACTCGCAGAACGTGTACAAGCGCGCGCTCGAGCGCGGCATGGATCCGCTGGAGTACCTGCAACCAGATGGAGCAGGAGTTCCGTGCCGTCTGGTCGCAGCTCGACATCTCGTTCGACGATTTCATCCGCACGACCGAGCCTCGTCACCGGGTGGCGGTCCAGAAGCTCGCGCAGACCTGCTTCGACAACGGCGATATCTACGAAGGCTTCTACGAGGGGTGGTACTGCGTCTCCTGCGAGGCCTTCAAGCAGGAGAAGGACCTGGTGGACGGCAAGTGCCCGCTCCATCCGACCCTGACGCCGGAATGGCTCCGCGAGAAGAACTATTTCTTTCGCCTGTCGCGCTACCGTGACCCGCTGCTCGAGCACTTCCGGGCGCACCCGGAGTTCCTGGAGCCCGACGTCCGGCGCAACGAGATCCTCAGGCTCCTCGAAGCCGGGCTCGAGGACATCTCCGTCAGCCGCGCCGGACAACTGTGGGGCATCCCCCTGCCATTCGCTCCCGACAACGTCGTCTACGTGTGGTTCGACGCGTTGATCAATTACGCGGCGGCGGTCGGGTACGGCACTGACGAGGCGAGCTTCGCCAGGTGGTGGCCGGCCGACCTGCACGTGGTCGGAAAGGACATCACGCGGTTCCACACGGTGGTGTGGCCCGCCATGCTGATGAGCGCCGGCGTCGCGCTGCCGAAGCAGGTGTTCGGGCACGGCTGGGTCAACTTCATGGGCCAGCGCATGAGCAAGTCGCTCGGCACGAGCCTCGACCCGTCGGACGTCGCGCAGCGGTTTGGCGCCGATCCGCTCAGGCTGTACCTGACCAAGGAGATCTGGTACGGCGGCGACGGCGATTTCACGTGGGAGCGCTATGAGGAGCGCTACAACGTGGACCTGGCGAACAACCTCGGCAACCTGGTGAGCCGGCTCGCCGCCATGGCCGAGAAATACCGGAATCTCCGGCTGGCGCCGCCTGGCGACGGCCGGCTCGCGAAGGTCGCGGAGCTCGCGCTGGCCCGCTACCGTTCATCGATGGATGCCTTTGCGCTGCACGACGGTGCGGCGGCGGCGTTCGCGCTGGTCGATGCGGCCAACGAATTCATCGCCGAGACGGCGCCATGGCAACTGGCACGGGATCCGGCCAACGCCGCAAGACTCGACGCGGTGCTGTTCGAGGTGGCCGAGGCCATCCGGATCGCGGCGGTGATGCTGCTGCCTGTGATGCCCTCGTCGGCGGCGGAGATTCTGCGCCGCGTCGGCGAGAAGACGCCGGCAGGCGACGTGCGGCTCGAGCGCGATGGACGCTGGCGGGAAGAAGGCGTGCGAGAGATTGTGAAGGGCGCTGCGCTCTGGCCACGCGCCGAACAAGGTGAGCCTGACCGTCAGGCCCGCCTGCCCAAGGAGAGTGCTGTGGACGAGAAACCAATCGGTGGGGCAGGCGAGCCGGCGGCGCCGGGAGCCACCCAGGCTGTGGGCGCGGGCGCCACGCCGGCGGAAGACACGCGCATCTCCATCGACGATTTCATGAAAGTGGACTTGCGTGTGGCCAGGGTCGTCGAGGCCGAGGCGGTTCCGAAGTCGAAGAAGCTGATCAAGCTGAAGGTGGACGTGGGAACCGAGCAGCGCACCGTGCTCGCGGGCATCGCCGAGGCGTATCAGCCAGAGCAACTGGTCGGCAAGACTGATCGTGATCGTCGCCAACCTGAAGCCGGCAAAGCTGATGGGCATCGAATCGAACGGCATGGTGCTCGCCGCGAGCTCCGAAGGAGGCAAGCCCACGCTCGTCACCTTCGACGAGCCGGTCGAACCGGGCTGGCGCGTGCGATAACGCCAAGGCACAGGGCTGAACCAATGCCCGATGCCCAATGCCCAGTTGACTGCCCGCTGCCCGCTGCCGGCTGAACGATGATCGACTCTCACTGCCACATCGCCGGGCCCGAGTTCGCCGCTGACCTCGACGACGTCGTCCGCCGGGCCCGCGAGGCAGGCCTCGCGCACGCATTCGTCATCCTCGCCGCCGATGACGAGCCGGAGCTGACCCAGGCGGGCCACGTCGCCGAGCGCTGGCCCGACGTCAGGTTCTCGATTGGCATCCACCCCCATGCGGCAGGGACGTTCGCCGGGGATCCCGCGGCTGCCGCGCGCCAGGTGGACACCGCCATCGCCAGCCAGCCGTTGACGCGCGGCCTCGGCGAGATCGGTCTCGACTATTACTACGATCACGCGCCGCGGGACGTGCAGCAGCAGGTCTTCCGCGAGCAGATCCGGCTCGCCAGGCAGCGCCGCCTGCCCATCGTCATCCATACACGCGACGCGGAGGAGGACACGTTCCGCATCCTCGCCGAGGAGTCGGCGGCCGATGTCGGCGGCGTCTTTCACTGTTTCACCGGGGACCGCGACATGGCCCGCCGCGCGCTCGACATCGGATTCCACATCTCCCTTGCCGGCATCGTGACTTTTCCGCGCGCCCTCGAATTGCGCGAGGTGGCCAGGATCGTTCCAGCCGATCGGCTGCTCATCGAAACCGACAGCCCCTTCCTCGCGCCGGTGCCGCACCGCGGGAAACGCAACGAACCGGCGCACGTCGTGCACGTCGCGGAAGCGATCGCCGGCCTGCGCGGAACGGACACGGCGACGATCGGCGCCGCCGCGCTCGAGAACTTCCGCCGCCTGTTCAACCCGTAACTGCTACTCCCGACACGGATTAGCGTGCTCGTTGCGTTGACACTCCGCGCGCGGATGTGGTCTGATGGACCCGCTTGAATCCCACCGCGCAGAAACCCTCCGCCGCTGTCCTCGCGCTGATGTTCGAGCCGATTCGCGATGACCTCCGCAAGGTCGAGCGCGAGTTTGCCCGGCACGTCCAGTCGCAGGTCGCCGTCATCCCGGCCATCGGCAATTACATTCAGGACAGCGGGGGCAAGCGCATCAGGCCGGCAGTGCTGCTCATGGCGGCGCGGATGTGCGGCGTGATGAACGATCCTGAAGAGCGGCCCGTCCTGCACGCGGCGGTGCTCGAGTTCATCCACACCGCGACGCTCGTGCACGACGACATCATCGACGAGTCGGAGCTGCGCCGCGGCCGCCAGGCGGTGCACTCGCGGTGGGGCAACGACGTCACGGTGCTCCTCGGCGATTTCCTCTACATCAAGTCGATGTCGCTGGCGCTGACGCAGGATCGGCTCGACATCATCCGGCTGCTCTGCGAGGTGACGCTGCGGATGATCGAAGGCGAGATCTACCAGCTGACGAAGAACGGCGTCGTCGATCTCAAGGAAGAAGAGCACTTCGACATCGTCCGCCGCAAGACGGCGTATCTCTTCGCCGGTTGCGCGAAGATCGGCGGTCTGCTGGGGAACCCGACGCGCGACCAGCAGGACGCGCTCTGGGAGTACGGCCTGAACATCGGCATGGCGTTCCAGATCGTGGACGACCTGCTGGACTTCACCGGCGAAGAAGTGGCGCTGGGGAAGCCGATTGGCGGCGATCTTCGCGAAGGCAAGATGACGCTGCCGGTGATCCACCTGCTCGCCAGCGACACCCGCGCGGACAGCCTCATTCGCAAGATCGTGCGCGAGCGTGACGCCAGCATCGACGAGTGGCGCGAGATCCGCGCGATGCTCACGCAGTCGCGCTCGCTCGACTACGCGCAGCGGGTGGCGGTTGATTTCGTCGAGCGCGCGAAGAAGGCGCTCTACGCGTTCCCGGCCAGCGCCGAGCGCGATGCCCTGATGTTCCTTCCCGACTACGTGGTGTCTCGAGATAGATGATGGCTCCAGGCCTGGGGCTGCAGGCTCCGGGCCCACGCGTCCCCTAGCCCGAAGACCGGCGTCGCAGCCCGCATGAATCCCGCCGAACGTATCGAAGAACTTCGCCGCCAGATCCGGTACCACGAAGAACGCTACTACGTCCTGAGCGACCCGGAGATCGCCGACGCCGAGTTCGACGCCCTGATGAAGGAGCTCGAACGGCTCGAGGCGGAGAACCCGGATCTCGTCACGACGGACTCTCCGACGCGCCGGGTCGGCGGGCGCGCGGCCGCCGGTTTCGAGACGGTCGAGCACGCGCAGCCGATGCTCAGCCTCGACAACGCATACTCGGAGGAGGAGCTCCGTGCCTTCGACGAACGGGTGCGCCGCGGCCTCGGCGAGACCGGTTCGGTCCCCGACAGCGTCCCCTACGTGGCGGAGCTGAAGATCGATGGATTGAGCGTTGCGGTCACGTACCACGATGGCGTCCTCGTGCGTGGGGCCACGCGGGGCGACGGTGTGCGCGGGGAAGACGTCACGGCCAACGTGCGAACCATCCGCTCGATCCCCTTGCGGCTGCGCGGCGATGCACCGGGCCGGCTGGAAGTGCGCGGCGAGCTCTATCTGCCGCGCACCGCGTTCGAGCGCATCAACAAGGAGCGCGAGGAGCAGGGAGAGGGACTCTTCCAGAACCCGCGCAACGCAGCGGCAGGGACGATGAGGAACCTGGACCCGGCGCTGGTGGCCAGGCGGGGCTTGAGCGCGTTCTTCTACCAGATGGTAGGCGGACCTGAAGGTCCGCCTCTACAAAATGCGCCCGTAGAGGCGGACCTTCAGGTCCGCCTGGACACCCACGCGAAACGCTCGAACGACTGCGCGCGTGGGGTCTTCCTGTGGAACGGCACTGGCAGCGATGCTCCAGCCTCGATGAGCTGATCACGTTCTGCCGCGAATGGGAAGCGAAGCGGCGGACGCTCGATTTCGACACCGACGGAGTCGTGATCAAGGTGGATGCCCTGGCGCTGCGCGCGCGCCTGGGTTCCACGAGCAAGTTCCCGCGCTGGGCCGTTGCGTTCAAGTTCCCCGCGGAGCAGAAGACGACGCTGCTGCGCAGGATCGACGTGAATGTCGGCCGGACCGGAGCGGTCACACCGTTCGCGGTGCTCGAGCCTGTGTTCCTCGCCGGCTCGACCATCTCGATGGCGACGCTGCACAACGCCGATGACATCGCGCGGAAGGACATCCGCGAAGGCGACTGGGTGCTCATCGAGAAGGCGGGCGACGTGATCCCGCGGGTCGTCGGGCCTGTGGTCAGCAGGCGCCCGCCCGGGGCGCAGCCGTGGGTGATGCCGACCACGTGTCCCCAATGCGCCAGCGATCTGCATCGCGGTGAAGACGAGGCCGTCTGGAGGTGCGAGAACACCTCGTGTCCCGCCAAGCTGCAACGCGGCCTCGAGCACTTCGCGTCCCGGTCGGCGATGAACATCGAAGGGCTCGGCGAGTCGCTCATCGCCCAGCTGCTCGAGCGCAGCCTCGTGCGCGATTACGCCGACGTCTACGCGCTGAGCGCCCCGACGCTCGCGGCGCTGACGAGCACGTCGCTCCGCGGCGACGGGAAGGAAATCCAGCGGCGCTTCGGGGAGAAGAACGCCGCCAAGGTCGTCGCGGAGATCGACCGCAGCCGCAGCAACGAGTTGTGGCGGGTGATCTACGGCCTGGGAATCCGGCACATCGGCGAGCGCGCCGCCCAGGTGCTGGCGCGCGCCTTCGGGTCGATGGACGCGCTCTGCGCCGCCTCCGCGGAACAGTTGCAGCAGACCAGCGAGATTGGCCCGGTGTTGGCCGCGTCGCTCCGGAGCTGGCTGGATGAGCCGCACAATCGGGAACTGGTCGAACGGCTGCGCTCCGCCGGCGTGCGGATGGAGGTGCCCCCTGAAGACCGCGTGGCCCGCGACGCAGAAGGTCCGCTCAAGGGAAAAACGTACGTGCTGACGGGCACCTTGCCGTCCATGACCCGGGAACAGGCGACCATGGCGATCGAACGGCTGGGCGGCAAGGTCACCGGCTCGGTCAGCAAGAAGACGACGGCCGTGATCGTGGGCGAGGAGGCCGGCAGCAAGGCCGACAAGGCCCGGGAGATGGGTGTACCGACCCTGGATGAACCGACATTTTTGGAGCTGATCAAGCACCCCGAGGCCTGAATTCCGGGCCGTCGGTGCCCTGATTCCAGAGCCCTGAGGGCCTGACTGGTCCTGATCTCCCTGACCCCTGAGGCCTTTATAATGTGCCAATGACTAGGCGGTTCCTGGTCGTGACCGTGTGCCTCACCGCCACGGTGGCGTTCCTGATCGGGCTCATCGTGGCTGGTTCCATGTCGCCGCTGCCGGTGGCGTCTGCCCAGCCTCAGCGGCTTGGCGCCTCGCGGACGGCCGGCGCGTCGGCGCTCGCCGCGACGACGGTGTCGTTTGCCGACGTGGCCGAGCGGCTGAACCCGGCCGTGGTCAACATCGACGCGACCTCGCGCGGCAACCGCATCCGCCGCCGCTTCGGGATGCAGTTGCCCGACAGTCCCGATCTGTTCGATCGGCCGCAGGATCGCGAGCGCGATGGACCGCGGCGCGGCGCCGGGACGGGCTTTCTCATCGACGGCGCCGGCCTCATCCTCACGAACCACCATGTGATCGACGGGGCGGACCGCATCATGGTGCGGCTGACCGACGGCCGAAACCTGCGTGCCGAGCGCGTCGGCTCTGATCCCGACACGGATATCGCCTTGATCAAGGTCGCCTCGCCGCGCCCGCTTCCGTTCGCGCCGCTCGGTAACTCCGACGCGTTGCGCGTCGGCGAGTGGGTGGTGGCGATCGGCAATCCGCTCGCCTACGAGCACACCGTGACGGTCGGCGTCGTCAGCTTCATCGGCCGCAAGCTGTTCGACAGCTCGCTCGACCGCTACATCCAGACCGACGCGGCCATCAACTTCGGCAACAGCGGCGGCCCCCTCATCAACGCGCGCGGCGAGGTGATCGGGATCAACTCGGCGATCAGCTCGCGTGCGGCGAACATCGGGTTCGCGGTACCGATCAATCAGGCGAGCGCCATCCTGCCGCAACTGCGCGAGGCGGGGCGCGTGTCGCGCGGCTACATCGGCGTCGCCCTCCGCGACGTCGATCCCGATCTGCAGCGCTCGCTCGGCTTGAAGTCGTCGGACGGTGCCCTGGTGCAGGACGTCACTGCCGGATCGCCGGGCGCCCGCGCCGGCATTCGCACCTACGATTTGATCGTGGCGGTGGACGGTGCGGCGGTGGCCGGCAACGACCAGCTCATTCAGCTCATCGCGGCGCGCCAGCCTGGCACGACCGCGACGCTGCAGATCGTCCGCGACGGACGCCCGATGAACATGCCGATCAAGCTCGCCGAGCGGCCGCCTCGCGATCGGCGGCCGGCGCCCGGCACCGAGGATCAGCAGCCGCAGCCGTCGAGCCAGCGCGGTCCCGCCCTCGGCATGTCGGTGCGCGAAATCGACAGCGATTTCGCGACCCGCTTCCGGCTGCCCGACGGCACGCAAGGCGTCATCGTGTCGCGCATCGAGCCGATGAGCCCCGCCTTCGACGCCGACATCGAGCGCGGCCACGTGCTGCTCGAGATCAACCGCCAGCCGGTGCGCAGCATCGACGACTACCGGCGGTTGACCGCCGGGGCGCGCGCCGGCGACATCCTCACGCTGTACCTGTACAAACCCGAGATCGAGCAGCGCGCGCTCCACACGGTCAAGATCGAAAATTGATCATCCGCAGGCGGCGATTCCCAATCTTCAAGCTGTCATCTTCCATCTGCCACCCGCAATCGACGGTCACATCGGCGATTGCAAATCGAAGATTGAAGATTGAAGATTGAGGACGATGAAGCCGCGCATCCTGGTCGTCGACGACGAGGCCGCCATCCGCGATTCGCTGCGGATGATCCTCGAGTACGAGGACTATGAGTTCGTCGGTGCGGGCAACGGCCCCGACGCGATTGCGCAGGTGCAGCGCGATCGCCCCGACCTGGTCCTGCTCGACATCAAGATGCCGGGCATGGACGGCATCGAGGTCCTGCGCAAGCTCCACGCGCTCGACGAGACGCTGCCCATCGTCATGATCTCCGGGCACGGGACGACGGCGACCGCCGTCGAAGCCATCAGGTCGGGCGCCATCGATTTTCTCGACAAGCCGCTCAGCAGCGAGCGCGTCATCGTCACCGTGCAGAACGTGATGCGCCAGTCGGAGCTGCGCTCCGAGAATCGCGACCTGAAGCTCGCGATGGAGTCGAAGTACGAGATCGTCGGCGACAGTCCTGCCGTGCGCGGCGTGCTCGAGGCGGTCAAGCGCGCGGCGCCGACCAACGCCACGGTGCTGCTGCTCGGCGAGAGCGGCGTCGGCAAGGAACTGGTCGCGCGGACCATCCACCGCAACAGCGCCCGCGCCGGCCAGCGGTTCGTCCAGGTCAACTGCGCCGCGATTCCGGAGGAGTTGATCGAGTCGGAGCTGTTCGGCCACGAGAAGGGATCGTTCACCGGCGCCACCGAGAAGCAGATCGGCAAGTTCGAGCAGGCCGACCGCGGGACGATCTTCCTGGACGAGGTCGGCGACATGAGCCCGAAGACGCAAGCCAAGGTGTTGCGCGTCCTGCAGGAGCAGGAGGTCGAGCGCCTCGGGTCCGCGCGGACGATCAAGGTGGACGTCCGGGTCATCGCTGCCACCAACAAGGACCTCGAGCAGGCGATCGAGCGCGGCGAGTTCCGCGACGACCTGTACTTCCGGCTCAACGTCATCCCGATCGTCGTGCCGCCGCTGCGGGCGCGGCCGGAGGACATCCCGCAGCTCGTGCAGCATTTCGCGAAGCGCACCGGCGACGAGCACAACCTCAAGCCGAAGCGCTTCGACGCGCGCGCGATGGAGGCGCTCCAGCGCTACCGCTGGCGCGGCAACATTCGCGAGCTGCGCAACACGGTCGAGCGGCTGTTGATCATGACTCCCACCGACGTCGTGCGCGTGGAGGACCTGCCCGCAGAGATCCGGGGCGGCGCACAGGCGCCGGAGGCGGCCGCGTCGGTCGCGCACGTGGCGGCTGTCGCCGGCTCAGGCACGAGTACCGCCGTGACACCGTCCGCCGGGACGCTCCGCGAGTTCAAGGATGCTGCCGAGCGCGCGTACCTCGTGCAGAAGCTGCGCGACAACAACTGGAACATCTCGAAGACGGCGGAGCTGATCGACACGCCGCGCAGCAACCTCTATAAGAAGCTCGAGCAGTACGGGATCAAGCAGGAGGTTGACGGGTAGGACAGCTACCCCAGGGCCACAGAGGCACCGCGACAGAAAAGAAACAGCCTCTGTGCCTCTGTGTCTCTGAGGCTTCGGTCTCCGTTCCGGTGGTACGAGCCGCGTTCGTCAGCCGGTAGACCGAAGACTGTAGACCGAAGACCGCATACGTACGGGATAATGAGCGGTCGCAGCCGGCCAGACGACCGCTGCTTCCGGTAACCGCAGGAAACTGCGAAGTGCCGGGAGGAGAGGAAAGTCCGAACTCCGCAGGGCAGTGCGCCGGGTAACGCCCGGGCAGGGCAACTTGACGGACCAGTGGCACAGAAAATATACCGCCCGCCCAACCCGAAAGGGCGAAGCGGGTAAGGGTGAAAAGGTGCGGTAAGAGCGCACCGCGCCCGTGGTAACACGGGTGGCAGGCAAAACCCCGCACGGAGCAAGACCAAATAGGGTGACGCTGTAGGACGGCCCGTCCGAAGTCACCGGGTAGGTCGCTGGAGCCCTCGAGTAATCGGGGGCCTAGAGGAATGGTCGTCATCGGCGCGGTGGCTGCAAGGCCGCAGGCGCCGGGACAGGATTCGGCTTATCGGCCGGCTGCGACGTTCTTAGTACAATCTCCGCATGACGAGGCGGGTCATTCTCCTCCTGGCGGCCGTCGCGGCCGCCGGGTCGCTCGCGGGCGCGCAGGCGCCGCAAGGGCCGCAGAGCCAGGGTGCGCTCGGCCAGCGCCCAGGCGCCGACCGGCAGCCCGAGTTCCCGATGCCGAGCATCCGCGACTACAAGCCGCGCTCTACGCTCGTCGTGCCGCAGCATCCCGTGCCGCGCGCGAAATTTCCGGTCATCGACATCCATAGCCACCAGCCGTCCCCGATCTCGGCCGCCCAGTTCGAGACGCTGGTCGCGTCGATGGATCCGTTGAACCTGCGCCTGCTCGTCAACGCCAGCGGTGAATCGGGCGAGCCGCTCCGCCGGGCTGTCGCGGCGATTCGCAACAGTCCGCACCGCGAGCGGATGGTGATGTTTGCGGATATCGACTTCCGCGCTGTCGCTCCCGGCTTCGGCCGCAGGGCGGCCGAGCAGCTCGAGGCGGACGTGAAGGCTGGAGCGCTCGGCCTCGGCGAGATCTCGAAGGAAGCCGGGATGACCTACAAGAAGGCCGACGGCACCCGGCTGCGCATCGATGATCCCGAGCTCGATCCGATCTGGGACATGGCCGGGCGTCTCGACATCCCGGTGTTCATTCACACGGCGGAGCCGCAGGAGTTCTTCGAGCCGATCGATTACTCGAACGAGCGGTGGCTGGAGCTCGCGCTGTATCCGGGCCGGCGCCGGCCGCCGGCCGGCTTCCCGCGGTTCGAGGAGCTGATTGACCGAACGCAACAACGTGTTCCGCAAGCATCCGAAGACGCGCTTCGTTGCGGCGCATTTCGGCTACCACGCCAACGACCTCGCCCGGATGGGAGCCCTCCTCGACGAGTTGCCGAATGTCTACACGGAGACGGGCGCGATCCTCGCGGAACTGGGGCGGCAGCCGCGGGCGGCGCACGCCTTTTTCATGAAGTACCAGGATCGGATCCTTTTCGGAAAAGACAGCTATCAGCCCGACGAATTTCCGTACTTCTGGCGGACATTTCAGACCTCTGACGAATATTTCGACTATTACCGGGATTACCACGCCTTCTGGAAGCTGTATGGGCTGGGGCTCCCCGACGGGGTCCTCCGGAAGCTGGACCACCAGAACGCCCTGAAAGTCGTGCCCGGACTGCCGCGGGCGGGGTTCCCCGGCTAGGCGGGCGTGAAGGTCAGCCTCGATTTTCTCCGGAGCTTTGGATCGTGGCGGCGGACCTCCGCAGCCGCCTGAGGTCGGCAGGGTTTTTGCTGAGGTGTCGCTCGGTATGGCCCATTATCTTGTGACCGGCGGCGCCGGCTTCATAGGCTCTCATCTCGCGGAAGAATTGGTCCGTCGCGGCGAGCTCGTGCGCGTTGTTGACAATCTCGCGACCGGCAAGCGCGGCAACCTCGCCCACCTGCCCGAGGTTGAGTTCGTCGAAGGCGATCTGGCGGACCTCGGTGTCGCCCGGCGCGCGGTCAGCGGCGTCGACTACGTCCTCCACCAGGCCGCGATTCCTTCGGTGCCGCGATCGGTCGAAGACCCCATCACGTCGAATCGCGCCAACATCGACGCGTCGCTGAACATCCTCGTCGCCGCGCGCGACGAAGGGGTCAAGCGCCTGGTGTATGCAGGCTCTTCGTCTGCCTACGGAAACACGCCGACGCTGCCCAAGGTCGAGACAATGCCCACGGCGCCGTTGTCGCCGTATGCGCTGCAGAAGCTCGTGGCGGAGCAGTACTGCCAGATGTTCACGCGCCTCTATGGCCTCGAGACGGTGACCACCCGCTACTTCAACGTCTTCGGGCCGCGCCAGGATCCGTCCTCACCCTACTCGGGCGTCATCTCGCTGTTCATCAGCGCGCTGTGCGAAGGACAGCAACCGAAGATCTACGGCGACGGCGAGCACACTCGCGACTTCACGTATGTCGCCAACGTCGTGGACGGCGTGCTTCGGGCGTGCCACGCGAAGGAAGCGAGTGGCGAAGTCATCAACGTCGCAACCGGCGGCCGCATCTCTCTCAACCAGTTGTTCCGCACCGTGCGCGACCTGGCTGGCGCGAAGGTCGAGCCCGTTTACGCGGAGCCCCGCGCCGGCGACGTGAAGGATTCGCAGGCGGACATCACCAAGGCACGACGGATTCTCGGCTACGAGCCGATCGTCTCGTTCGAGGACGGCCTCGACCGGACGGTCGCGTGGTATCGCACGTCACAGGTTCCAGTCGCGTAAGCTCCCCCCCTCGGCGGCGGCTTCACCCCGGCCGGCGTTCACGCGCCGGCCGTTTTTATTTGTGCTCCAATCTGTGGCTTCCGGCTTTAGCCGAAATGCCGGAACAATCATTGCACTACCACGAGTGTCATGACTGATGCTGACGAGGCACTGCTGGACAGATCGAAGGAACGGCGAGCGATGGCGCTCCTGTTTCTCACCTGCGGGCTCCTGATGGCCTGCGGGGTGGCGTTCGGTGTCGTCGCCGGCGCCACGCCGAGCATGCCAGCGGTGGAGCTCGGAGACGTCTCCGAGGCGCAGGTTGTCGAGATTCGCGATCACGAGGGCGTGACCATCCTGGCCGGCGAGTTCCGCTCCCGTGTCGATTCCCTCGGCAATACCGAGAAAGACGCCGCGCTGATGGACCGCAGCGGCCGCCGCGTCATCGGCGAAGTCGAGCTCGAGGTGCCCGCCTCCGGCCGTGGAGATCGGCGTCCGGAGCTGGAGGTGGACATCATCGAGCTCAGGCCGCGCCAAACCTTCACCGTGGTGGTCGACGATCGTCCCGTGGCCACGTTCACGACCGACGATCGCGGCAGCATCGACATGGAGTTGCAGGAAGGCGAGATCACCCCGCCAGCGAAGTAGTTACCCGCGAAGTCGTGCGATGGACCACAGCCGGCATTCGCCGGCTGTTTTCTTGTACGGTCGGGCCCCTCGACCGCCCATCAAGGATGTGTCCGGCCGGAGACGCGACGTGTTCAGCCTGACACCACCGTGCCCGACTTTCTCCAACGTCGCGACTGCGGCTCCCGAAGCCGAAGCCGCAGCAGCCGCAGCCTGGCATCGCTTGTCAGGCCAGCATGCTATCCACTAGTCTACGAACCGGCTGTCGGACGAGACCGGACAGTCGGAGGCATCTATGTCGCACACCACGGCGATCGTGATCGCAGGACTGCTTTTGTTGCCGGGACCGCTGGCCGGCCAGGCGATGTATCCACGGGACATTCCGACCGCGCCGGCGGCGCCAACGTGGCTACGGGAACGAGCGAAGCTCCCGCCGTACGATCCGCCACGCATGACCGACGGCCGTCCGGACCTGCGCGGCGCGTGGGAGGACACCGTCAGCCAGGACGACATCGAAGATCACCCGTGGATCGACGACACAACCCCTCCGCAGGAGAGCCTCATCGCCGACCCGCCGGATGGGAAGATTCCGTACCAGCCGTGGGCGCTGGCGCAACGGAACGCGTTCAAGGCCGGGCTCGGCCGCGGGTGGCCGGGCGAGAGCAAGGAGCGCCTGCACGTCGACAACGCGACGTTCTGCATGGTCGGTGTGCCGCGCACGATCCTTCGCAGCGCGTTCGAGGTGATGCAGACGCCCGGCTACGTGACGATGGTGCTCAACTGGGGCCACTACTATCGCGTGATCCCCACCGACGGGCGTCCGCGTCTGGGCAGTCAGGTGAAGCTGGCGATGGGCAACGCGCGGGGCCGCTGGGAGGGCGACACGCTCGTCGTCGAAACGACGAACCTGAATGCCAAGGTGTGGTTCGACAGCGTCGGCAATTTCTACAGCGACGCCGCGCGCGTCGTCGAGCGCTTCAAGCTGGCCAACGCGAACACGATCGACTACGAGGCCACCATCGACGATCCGGCCGTTTATACGAGACCGTGGACCATCGCGATCCCTCTCAGGCGCGTTCGCCCGCGCGCGCCCGCGGCCGGTGCGGCGCCCGATCCACATGCGAATGAAATGTGGGAGCACGCCTGTCACGAGGGTAATCGCGACGCGCAGGATCTGCGCGAGCTTGGTTTCAAGTTCTTTTCCGGTGTGGTTCCACCGCGGTGATTACGCAGGGTGTGGAGAGGAGGACTATGAGGGTGAGCCGTTGGTTCGCGGGATCCATCACGACGCTGGCCGCGGTCGCGGTCTTGTCAGTTCCGGTACTGCTCGCACGCCAGGCTCCTGCGGCACCCGGGACGTACTCGCCGCCCCGCACGCCGGAGGGGCACCCTGACCTGCAGGGGATCTGGCAGGCTGTCAACACGGCGGCGTGGGACATCCTGGACCATCAGGCAGAGCTCGACGCGCCCGCGGGCCGGGGCGTCGTCGAAGGCAACGAAATCCCGTACCAGCCGTGGGCGCTGGCGAAGAAGCAGGAGAATCTCAAGAACCGCGCGACGGCCGACCCGGAAACGAAATGTTTTCTTCCCGGTGTTCCTCGCATCACATACATGCCCTATCCGTTCCAGATCGTGCAGACCGCCGACAAGGTCACGATCCTGTACGAATACATCCATACGACTCGCTTGATCTACGTGAACGGGACCGATCATCCTCGTGGCCCGATCGAATGGTGGATGGGAGACTCACGTGGCCGGTGGGAAGGGAATACGCTGGTCGTCGACACGGTGCACTTCACCGATCAGACCTGGTTCGACCGCGCCGGAAATTTCCACAGCGAGGCATTGCACGTCGTCGAGCGCTACACGCCGATGACGCCCTATCACCTCAACTACGAGGTCACCATCGAGGATCCCAAGGTGTTCACGCGCCCCTGGAAGATGAGCATGCCGCTTTACCGCCGCATGGAGCCGAACGCGGAGATGCTGGAGTACGAGTGTTACGCGCTCAAGCTGGAGAAGGAGTTCGACCGGCCCTGAAGCCGCGGGAAAGGCAGAAAAGGTCCGAGCACTGAGTGGCCCCGACCCAGCGGCCCCTAGATGGCGATCATGGGTGACGAGGCAGGTCCAAAGTCCGCATACGAGTTGGCGATGGAACGCCTGCGCAAGCAGGACGAGGATGCCGGCGTCGAGCGGCAGGTGGTGACCGCGGCGCAGAAAGCGGCCATCGCCGAAATCCGGAACTTCTACGAGGCCAAGCTCGCCGAACTGGACGTCCTGCACCAGGGACAGTTGCGGTCGATGCTCGATCACGGGAAACGTGCTGCGGTCGAAGAGGAGTATCGCCGGGACCGCGAGCGGCTGACCTCTGAGCGGGACCGCAAGGTCGAACGGGCCAGGAGCAGCAATCCACCGTCCTGACGCTCGGAGAGCCGACCTCGTCGTCTCGCGTCTTGAATTACGTGAACGGCGGCCACAATCTCCGGCGCGCGCGGTTCACCCCGTCGCTTCGAGGCGGTGCCGGGCCGGGCGGCGGAGTGGCAAGGTGACCGTGAAGACCGAGCCCTGACCGTCACCCGCGCTCGCCACCGCGACGCTGCCCCCGTGCTCCTGCGCCACGTGCTTCACCACAGCGAGGCCCACTCCCATCCCGAAGTGACGCCGGGTTGCACTCATATCCAGTTGCCGGAACCGCTCGAAGACGTGGGGCAGAAAATGCGCCGGAATGCCCTGACCCGTGTCTTCCACCGTGACTGTCGCCGTGTCAGCGTCGCCGAGTCCAACCCGCAGCCGCACCGTCCCGCCCTCCGGAGTGAACTTGATCGCGTTGGACAACAGATTCCAGAGCACCTGGTAGACGCGCGCCTCGTCGGCCTCGATGCGGACCGGTTCGAGCTGCGCGACCAGCTCCAGCTGCTTGGCGGCGGCCATGGGTCGCAGCGACTCGCATGCCACTTTCGCCGTCTGCTGCAGGTCGAACCATTCGTATTCAATCTGCATGCGCCCGGCCACGATGCGCTGCACGTCCAGCAGGTCCTCGACGATTCTGACGAGCACTTCCGCATTACGGTGGATCACCATCGTGGCTCGCTGGCGGTGCTCACCGTCCTGCCGCTGGTCCTTCAGTATCCCGCTGTAGCCGAGGATGACATTGAGCGGGGTGCGCAGCTCGTGGGACAAGGTGGCGAGGAACGCATCCTTGACGCTGTTGGCCTCCTTCTCGCGCGCCGCGCTGGCGCGCAGGGCGAACTCGGCATGCACGCGTTCAGTGACGTCGCGGCTGACGATGACGGCCAGCACCTGCTCGCCGTCGGCACCGCGTACGGGCGCGCCGCTGAAGCTGAACACCCACTCGTGTCCGAGGTCGCGGCGCCGCGCCCGCAGTTCCCACTGCCAGAGGGATTCGCCGCGCAGGACACGCGCGACGGGCCATTGATCGACGGGCACGATCTCGCCGGCGAGTGTCCTCAGCTCGTAGATCGTGGCGAAGTGCGCGATATCCTGCTGCATCGACTGGGCGTTGGGATACTTGTTGAGGCGCGCTTCCGCTTCGTTCGCAAAGAGGAGCTGGCCGCGGGTGTTGAAGATCGCGACGCCGTCCTGCACCGCCTCCAGCGTGGCGGCGAATTGCGCCTGGTTGCGTGCCCGCGCCGCCTCCGTTCGAAACCGCCGTCCGCCGAGATAGCTCAGAAACAGGCCCAGGCACGCGAAGGTCGCCAATCCGCCATCCAGCTCCCGGTGCAGGTACCACAGCGCGGCACCCGATCCCGCGGTGGCCACGGCGCCCGCGGCGAACCCGCCGAGGAATCCGACGGCAGCGATGACGGCGAGATATTGAAAGGGATACGGGGACGGCCACACGGGTGCGAAGGCGAGAATCGCGCCGGTCAAGAGAGCAGGCACGCCGACCGCGGCAGCCTGCACCGCTTTCCGCCGCACCAGCCATTCCCGCACCATGAACGCATTGTGATAGCGCTCGAGCGAGTCACGCCGCGACATGGCTTCGAATGATACAAGACGCATCTCCGCGATCCGTGCGTTTTCTCGCCAGAAACGGCTCACGTCGCATCGATCAACCGGCCGCCAGGAGACCATCACGACCGTTGGAGTTCCATCAAGCCAGTTGTCTGGCGCGCGCGACGCGACAAAGTACGCCAGGCCACGGCCAGCGGCGAGCAGGCGACGGCCGCGCGCATATTGCGTTGATCGGACCGTCGGAATCCCGAATGCGCGCCCGTTCGGTGAAGCAGTCCGGACTGCCCGCAGACCGCGCCTGCCGCAATTGTGTTGCAGGCGGGCGAGATTTGCGGCCCGGCCCGACGTCCGCCGCTTACACGCCGGCGCGGCCGAGCGGCGCACCGAAGGTCCCCCGCGCCTCGCCCTCGTCCGAAACAAGAGCACAGGTCGCGGCGGGGTTGTTGCAGTCTGAGCGGCTCGTGACCGTCTCGTGGACGAAGTCGCCGTCGCGCAGACGCCTGAACGACGTTTCGATCGGGTCGAAGTTGTCGAGCATCCGCGCCTCGGCCCTGGCGGCGGCCTTGTTGGCAGCCACGATCGCCGGATCGAACTGCAGACCGCAGGCCTGAGCGTTGACGAACATCCAGTTCAGCGCAATGCTGGCGAGCCCGCGCGGCGGTTCCTCGCGGGCGCCGCTCCCGCCAACGTCCGAGTGCACACCGCGGAACCACACTTCGGTGAGGCGCCCTTTCTGCGCCTGACCGAGCACCTTTGGACGATGGAGATTGAAGTTGCCGCGACGCTCGTCCAGGGCCAGGGCATGGAAGCATCGCGTCACGTTGGCCGGCAGATCGAGATCCCAGCCGATGTTGAGCGGGCTGATGGCAATGCCGAACGATGGAACACAGTCCCAGAGGCCCAGAAACCTGACCGTCGGAATCTGGCCATCCGGGAGCTTGACCTTGCCTTTGGCGATCTCATTGACGAAATCGAGCGCGAGAGCCGCCCCACGGCTGAAGCCGACCACATCGATGACGGTGTCGCCGCGCTCGATGTTGTGCTCCAGCTTGTCGAGACCGCGCTTGACGAATGTGCGGCCTCCAAAGCCCGTGATCGTGCCCAGGGCTTTTCTCAGGAGCCCGGCGCTTCCGATGCCTCGCTGATAGTGATTGTGTCGATCGTCGATCGGCAAATCGGAATCGCTGGGCCGATAGGCGAAACAGAAGCGCGCAACGTTCGTATCCCCCGTATTCTCGAGCTCAGGCTGGTCGTCCCGTTGTCCCGTTCCATCGAAAGCGTAAAGAGCCATCGTGTTCTCCTGTTGCAGATCCGCGGCATGACAGACGTCCGGTCGCCCCTGCTATGTTGCTGCTGCCCTCGTGATATTCGATTCTCAGTAGCGCCGAGACGCGTCGGCGGCCAATCCTGCATCCCTCCTCGTTGACGCCCGCCGCATCAGTGCAACGAGATGATGCCGACGGGATCCGGCTCGAGTGCCGCTACCGTTACGCTCGCTTGACCGAAATTGTTGCTCTGGTACAGCGTCTTCACCCACGGTCCCGGCAAAATGGCGTCGTTGACGAAAAGGAACATCTGACCCGTGCGTGCCGGCGTGAACTCCGCGAAGCCTTTCACCCGCCGTTTCCTGCGTGTGTGCTGCGGCTCGCCGGTTGTCGCCTGGTCAGGAGGAATCTCTTCAATCTGATCGAGAGCGTGGTACTCGGCGACATGATTCCCGACGCGAACGATCGGAACGAACCATTGCGTCGTCAGCACACGACGAAATGGCAGCGCCAGCAGGAACAACGGACTTTGTCCGCTACTGAATCCGGCCGGTGTTTCGACGCGAACGGACGCGTCCCTCCACTGCTGCTCCGGCGGCACGGCGTCGTTGTCCGGCAGGACGATCTCCACCCGGTAGGGCTGACCCTGCTGCAACTCCAGCCCGGTCTGCTGACACAGTTCGTTGCTGGGTAGAAGCAGAGTGGTCGGCCGGCCGTCCCAGGATCGTGGTGGGGCGGAGTCGATGCAGGTCAAACCGGCGGCACTGACTGCGGCGAACGCCGCGCGGTTCAGCGTGCCGGCCGCGATCACGACGATCGCGGCGAGACTGCCGAAGCCGAACACGAACGGCAGAATCGTCTGCGTGACGCGATCGAAGACGTCGCGATACCGCGGATGCGAGCGGAAACGATAGACCCAGTCAGTCGGAGGGCCGCCCGGCTCCACTGGCGCCCCGCGTCGCGTCACGATGGCATCCCAGAGTCCGCGCATCTGGTCCCGAATCGCCCGCTGCAGTGCCGTGCTCAGGAGGAGCAGACCGAGGATCAGCGCCGCCAACAGGATGAGCTGGATCGGCCGGTTCTGATAGAACGCTATCCACGGCTCGGCGATGCTCGGCAGGAACGTGGAAAGCAGTCCGATAGCCCCGCTGAGCCCATTCGATGGAACCGCGGTTATGCCGCCGGCATTGGCGTCGATGATGAACGGCCGCGCGAACAACAACGCCGTCAGCATCACGGTCGTAAAATAGGCGATGCGGCGCCACCACACGAGATTCCAGACCCGCTCCTGGTCGGCGCAACGCGACCGGGACTGCGTCGGATGCTCGAACGGGGCGACGAGCGCGCCGCCGGCCCCCACCACGACGTAGGATTCGGGCAGCACGATCGGTGCGTAGTCGTCCCGGCCGTTCGCGATGCGCTTGAACACGCTCTCGTGGATCTTCGTTCGCGGCACCGTGACGTCAGCGAAGCGGTCATCGGTGAGCTTCTTGATGCTGCGCGGGTTGTAGCGGTAGTAGCTGCCAATCCCGTGGCGGGAGTCGTTTGCCGGCCCGTTTGGATCCGCTCGTGCCCGCCATTCCCTCGTAATGTGCGGGTGCAGGCGCAGCCCTTTCTTGCGGGCCTCATCAGCCATCCACAGCAGCGGCACGAAGGCAATGGAGTCGTCCGGGTAGCCGCCGCCCACGTTCGAATGAGCGCCAGCGAACCACACTTGCGTCAGCCGCTCTTCATCTGTGTGGTCGCGCGCCGGCTCAGTTGATTCGTCGAGCAGCACCGGGTGAAACGTGTGCCGTTCATCGTCGAGGGCGACGGCATGGCACAGCTTCTCGACGATGTCCGGGTGCCGGTGATCGCTCATCGAAAGTGGCCAGACGTATTTGTCCCATCCCCGCGTCATCTCGTCGATGGGCAATCCGTAGGCGTCGACGGTGTCCCACAGGCCGGCGAAGGCAACGCGTGGTCTGACGTTGCCGGCGCCAGTGTAGGGCGGGCCCTGCTCGAACTTCCGCAGCATCCAGTCGCGGATGGCGCGCAGTGGCGTGACCAGCCCCTTCGTCGGGTTGAACCGCCGCCGGTAGGCGCGATAGGCCCATTTCGCCCGTCGTTCGAGCTCGCGGCCCTTCACCCCGGTGATGAGCCCCTGATCCTCGATCAACCCGATGAGCACCCGGATGGTGAAGGCGCCGCGGCTGAAGCCGAATGCAAAGATCTGATCGCCGGGCCGGTAGTTCGCGCACGCGAACATGTAAAGCGTCCGCACGTTGCGCTTCAGGCCCCACCCGATCGCGCCGCCGAGCACGGCCAACAGCTTGAACGACGAGGTGCCCACGCCGTTGTCATAGAGCGCGACCTGATCGCCCGTCTCGAGGCGGAGCGCCTCGTACATGCGCCAGACGTTGGTCTTGATCAACTTTGCCGAGCTGTTGCCGGTGCCGTCGGACAAGAGCACGATATTCCGCGAGGCGCTGTGAGTCTGCATGGCCGGTTGCTCTCCGTACGACGCGGAAGCCAATCGATCCCGGGTATGTGTCCTAGTTTCCCGAACTCCAGATCCTTCGAACGTCGATATCGACACCGAAGTAGCTCTGCAAGCTGTCGGGGCCATCGTCGACATCGGCGTCGACAGTGATCTGCGCGAACGGTCTCACTCGCGCATTGTCAGGACCCATTGAGGCGTACCGTGCTCGAATCCTCCTTGTCGATGTAGTCCTTCAGCGCCTGTGCGGCGAAGGAATCGATTGAAATCCCGGTGAAGACGGTGATTTCCACGTCGTCCCGGGTATCTGCGAGTCCTTGTGCAGCCGCCAGGTGTTCGCTGCCGAGGAGTGCGAGAAAGGCGAGTGCGGCCATACCTGCTCCGCGCTTGGCGTTGGCACGATATCGAAGTGGCACCGACATGATTCCTCCAGCTGCTGATCGGCATGGCAGAAACGCCTTCATGGCGCGGCGCGAGCTTGGATGGCCCATATGGAGGAAACGACGGCCGCGGCAGAGTCTAACAGGCTGGCCCACGTGGCGGCGCGCGCACCGCGATCGTGAAGCTCCGAGCCACGTCGCGGCGCATCAGCACGCTCGATGACACCCGCAGACCGGACAGGCCGCTCGAAGAAGCGGTATCATCACGCCGGACAAAACGGGCAACCCGTAGATCGGTGAGGAGAAAACACGTGATTGTGTCCAGAGACCACGGGGATTGGCAGGCGACCCTGCTGAACCGAGATCTTCCAGTTGCGTACCTGATGGTGCGGCTCACGATGGGCTTTCACATGTTCGCGCACGGCGGGGTCAGGCTCCCGATCCTGTCGGAGTTCGCGTCGCAAACGGTCACCGAGTTTGCCGCCACCAGGTTGATTGGCCTGCCGTTCTTCCCGGCGTGGCTCGTCTACCCGTTCGCGTTGAGCGTCCCGGTGGTCGAATTTCTCGTCGGGATTCTGCTGATACTGGGATTCAAGACGAAGCTCGCCAGCATCGCTGGCGGCGTGACGCTGCTGCTGCTGATGTTCGGGACGGTGGCGCGGATGAACTTCGGCACCGCGCATTTGATGTGGTTCTACGTGCTCATTTTTGCCCTGCTCGTCGGCGCCAATTTTGCCGATCGGTATTCGCTCGATCGAATGACGCAGCGGCAAGGGCGGCGCGAGGACACGCGGCTGCACGCATAGCCTGTGGCGTTTTACGGGAACGAGGCGCCATCGAGTGAATGGTCCCGGGCGCCTGGAGAGGATTGGCGATCTCCCTGTGCGGCTCGCATCGCGGGTGAGCGAGGGCCGGCCCGTAGGCCGGCCCCCGGGGAGGGTGTTACACGGTGACTGGTGCCGGCGACGCCGCGGCGCGGTTGAGCAGCGCGGTGGCCATCTCGGTCCAGCGCCGGTGATAGCCGCGATAGCAGACGTAGAGTGGCGAAGCGACAATCGGCAGCAGGACGAACACGCCGTTGGTGATGGCGAGCGCGACCAGGCCGGCGACCAGGGCCGAGACCACGTAGGCCGGAGCGCTGCGCAGGAACTCCGGGTTCCAGGCGCGCGCCGGGGAGACCGACGAGGTGACGGCGATGGCGCCGACGACGAGCGAGGTGTTCACGATGAAGTAGGTGATCGCGCACACCATCAACGGCAGCAGGGTGCTCGTCATCGTGAGGTTCGACAGGCTGCCGCCGAGGGCGTTCCAGCCCAGGCCGGCGACCTGCACCGCGATGATGACCGCCGCCGCGCTGAACGCCGCGCGGTGGATCGGCTGCTTCCGGCGCACGCGGACCGTGCACTGGATGAGCACGCCAATCGCGCCCAGGAGCATCGCGAGGTTGGCGCCCTCGATGATCAGGGCCACGAAATCAACGGCGTAGGCCATTGACATCGTCGAGACCCCCTTGCCGAGGGGGAGGCGGATCTTGAACACCGACAGCACGAGGGTCGACACCAGCAGGGCGCCCGCGGCGATCGGATTCTCCAGGTGCCGCGGCGCGAGATAGACCAGCAGGCCGGCGCCCGAGGCAATCACCGCACCGAGGTAGAGTCGGGGCGTGAGGAACGCGGTTCATGATGAATGCGCTCCTCTCCCCTTAGAGACCGATCAGGCTGAGGACGCTGTCGCCCCAGACCACGTGGTCGCTGTCGCCCCAGACGACGTGGTCGCTGTCGCCCCAGACGATGTGATCGCTATCGCCCCAGACGATGTGGTCGGTGCTGTTGGACCAGACGATCTGCGAGCCCCAGCTGGCGACCGAGTCCATGACCAGATTCACGCCCTGGAGGAAGCTGTCGCCCCAGACCACGTGATCGGCGTCGCCCCACACCACGTGGTCGGCGAAGGCGTCGACGTTGGTGAGGACGGTATCGCCCCAGACGATGTGGTCGCCCCAGACGATGTGCTGGCCCCAGGCCTCGGTGACCCCGGCGATGGGCTCGAACATCTCGACGCCCTCCTGCAGCCACGACAGGCCGCGCGCCGCGCTCGGGTTGATGGCCTTGGCGAGCTTGATCGCGCCGGCGGCGTTGAGGGCGCCCGCGCCCTGCTCGAGCTGCCGCGGCGTCGCCGGGTCCGGATCGGTCACCGGGATGGCCGTGAACATCAGCATCGCCTTGATGGCGTTCGGCGTGAGGACCGAGGTCGGCCCCTCGTCGCGGCGATTGGTGTCGATCATGTTCGCGACGATGCCCGAGGTGACGCCGGCCGCCATGCTCGTGCCACTCAGCTTGATGTAGCCCGGGATGTCGACCTGGTTCGGCGAGGTTGAGGGCGAGCGTCGACGTGCTGGGCACGGTGGCGATGAGCGCCTGGCCGGGGGCGATGATGTCCGGCTTGCTGCGGCCGTCGAACCACGTCGGCCCGCGCGAGCTGAACATCGAGACCTCGTCGTCGCCGCGCGACGCCGTCGCCTTGTGGCGGGCCGAGCCGACCGTCAACGCCGACGGGGCGTTGCCCGGCGAGGTGATGCCGGCGTAGCCGATCAGGCCGGTCGTGCGGTTCATGCCGACGTTGCCGGCCGAGACCACGACGACGATGCCGGCGCGCGTGGCGCGCTCGACCGCCTGGACCAGCGGGTCGGTCGCCGACGGCTCGTAGATCGGGTGGCCGAGCGACATGTTGAGGACGTCGATGCCGAGCGCCGCCTTGTGCTCGGTGGCGAACTCGACCGCCTCGATGACGTCGCTGGAGTAGCCGCCGCCCTGGGCGTTGAGCACCTTGAGCCCGATCACGCGGGCGTTGGTGGCGACGCCGACATACTTGCCGTTGGACCGCGCGCCGGACCCGGCAATCAGGCCGGCGATGTGCGTGCCGTGCCCGTAGCCGTCATGTGGGCGCGGTCGCGACCGGGGCGCCGTCGCCCGTGAAGTCGTAGAACGCCGAGATGCGGCCCTTCAGGTCCGGCGTCTCCGCGATGCCGGAATCGATGATGGCCACGCCGACGCCGCGCCCGACGTCGGTCGCCTTGACGCCCAGCGTCTTGCGCAGCTGCTGGCCGTCGTAGGCCGCGGTCGTCGCGTAGGGATTCTCCGGGTTGCTGTTGCTCGGCACCGGGTAGCTGCCGGGCCCGCCCAGTCAGCCCGCCGAGGAGCTGCGAGGAGTAGACGGGCGCATCGATGGAGAGGCCGAGGGTGTCGGCGTGCGCGGCGAGCAGCTTGACGATCTCGGCCGGCAGCTCGAGGGTCAGGGTGCCGCCGCGGAGCGACTCGCCGCGCAGCCGGCCGTTCTTGCCGGCGGCCTTCATCCAGGCGTGCATCCGCTGCGCGCGCCCGGCTTGTATTTGATGATGACGCGCGTCTTCTGGCCGGCCCGGACCGCCTTCTGGACTTCTTTGTCCACGTTCCGGCTGGACCAGTGTCGCGTCCGCTTTCCCGTTCGCCGTCAGGCCGCCGAGCAGATTGCTCAGCAGCTGGGCTGAGGCGTCGGCTCGGCGGGAACGCGAGGAGCAGCGCGATGAGTGCAATACTTCGTTTGAGCATGGTGTCATCTCAAGTGGCAAAGCGACCGCCACTCAAAACACGCGGGTATTGACCAGGTCGCTTCCCGACGGTGTCGACGCCCCGTCGCCGTCTTGTCCTCTCTGGAGGGCACATTCCCGGCGCAACTCACTTTTCGTAGGCAAAATCACGGTTCTTGAGTGCCGGGAAAGCGACGTCGAAAGCCGGGAATCCGACACCGGAACGCGGTGTCAGAGGCCGTCAAATGCACTACACCAGTCATGTAGAGTCACTCTAATGACGAGGTCGTGGGCGCGGCAGGACGCCGGGCCGTCAGGCGGGCGCCGGCGCCGACAACTGAATTTCCAGCCGAAATCAACGGTAGCCGCTCAAGGGGGGCCGGACGGCCGACAGATCCGACGGCCGGGACTCCAAGGCCGCGACGGGCCAGTCACATGATGCTGTCGCCCGATCAGACCACGGCACACGAGACACTGACACTGCGCGGGCGGGATCGAGAGGACCTCGTGGCCGGCAGGGTCTACCTGCATCTTTACACGCGGCAGTCACCGCTCGGTGCCGGCCGCGCCAGGTTGCCCGTCTCGTAGCGCGCGGAGGATCCCAGAAATCGAAACGTTCGGTCTGGATGGATAAACGGGGAGGATGCGGTGGGGTGGCGACAGTGTTCCGCCGTCAGATCTGGCCGCACACGGGGCTCGATGACCGAAGCCCCGTACTGCGACCCGATGTCTCTGAGGTGCGGTCCCTTACTTCGCGGTGAACACGAAATTCCCGCGGCGGTTCTGCGAACGGCAGCTCTCGTCCCGTCCGTGGCAGACCGGCGCTTCTTCTCCCTTGCTGACCAGCATCAGCCGATCGGCGGAGACGCCAAGACTCGTGAGATAGTCCTTGACGGCGGTCGCGCGCCGTTCACCGAGCGCAAGATTGTATTCGCCGGTTCCCAGGTCGTCGCAGTGCCCCTCGATGGCAATCCGCGTCGACGGCCAGCGCGTGAGCCACTTCGCGTTCGCCTGCAGGACAGGGCGGGCATTGTCGCTGATGACCCATTCGTCCAGCGCGAAGAAGACGGTCTTGAGCGGCGCCTCGGCATTCAACTCATCCAGCGTCTTGCGCGCGAACAGATCGTCCTCAGTCAAAGGGGCCGGCGCCGGTGCGGCGAGGGTATTCTCCACGACGGCTGGCCGCGTGCTCGGCTGCATCGCGGCCGGAGCCGATCCGAGCGGCGACGTCGCCGCGGCTGGAATCCTCTTGCTACAGCCAGCTGAAACTCCGGCAACGAACATCAAAACGAACACGGCTCCGCGGCTACGCGTCATTGCATCTCCTAATCTGGGTGGTGCGGCGGTGCAACCGGGGTAGTGCTGCCCCCGACGTCGCCCTGAGTCCGCCGATAGTAGTTATCGAGCGCCGGGCGTCGCAGCTTTAGCGCGCGGCTGAAGAAATCGTGTGTGCCTTGCCAGAAGCGCCGTCCGCGTTGAGCCGGTCGAGGTTGCGCCCGGTCTCGAACAGGCTTGAGGCGTAGCAGCGAACACGCGAACGTGCGCGAGGCGAGGCGCCGGAACAACGATCCACGCGAGAGAGTGACGAGGGTGCGAAGCGTGTCCGGGGTCCTATCCGGCGGCAAACGAAGACATCGACACCGGTCCCCACGACCCTGCCGATCGGGGTCGAGCCGGTGCCTCGTTCACTTCCGGGCGAGCGCGCCATGACATGGCGCGGTGTTCCCTATTTGAGCGGCCTGATCTGGATGTTGCGATAGCGCACCGGGCCACCGGCTGCCTGAATCGCAATCGGACCGCGCGCGTACTTGCTGTCGTCGGCCTCGGCGACCACTTTGCCGTCAAGTTTCGCGGTCAGCCGCGAGCCTCTGGCGGTGATCTCGACCGTCACCCAGCGGTTACCGGAGTCGAATTTGAAGAGCGGCTTGGCCACGTTCACGATGGAGCCGGTCCGGCCGGACTGGTCCTTGCGCTGATCGTTGATGTTCAGTTCGTACCCGTTCTGGATGCCGGGATCCTTGGGATCCGTAATGCGGAACATGAAGCCGGCGTTCGACTCGGGCGCCGTCCAGACCTCGCCGCGCAGCTCGAAGTCGCCGTAGGAGTCCTTGGACACCAGGTACCCGCGCGGCATATCCGCTTCCACGACCCCGTCGGCCAGACGCCAGTTGGCGTTGCCCGTCTTCACCCAGTTATCCAGGCTCTTTCCGTCGAATAACGTGACCCAGCCGGCGCCGGTCTGTGCTGGTGCGGCGGGAACGCCGGCTGCCGCGGCAGCGCCGACGAGGAACAGCGCCATGACCAATCGCGATGTGCGCATCGTAGCTACTCCCTCAGCAAAAGGGGCCGGAACGAAGCCCGGTCCGGCCGGGATCATACGCGACTTCTTCGCCGCCGAGCAGTCACCGGGTGGAAGAGGCGGCGGTTTTCCCGGGCAAAGACCTCATGCACGAGGTCGTTCTCAGCGGGCAAACCTACGTGATATCCTCGCCCGCTGTAAAGCCACAGGGTTACCACCCTGAATCACGGAGGTCGATGATGGCGTGTTCACGTATTCGTAGAGCGCTGCCGGTATTCGTTGGCATCGTTCTCTTGGCGGTCCCGTGGCGGGGCAGATGGTGCCCAGCTCGACTCCTACCAGGGGGTCGCGGTCCGCATCCTACAGAGCAACAACGCAGGCACTACTCACCACATCATTGATCCCACGACGCAGAAGGTGGTCGGGGTCATCCATGGCTGTCCGCATGCGCACAACATAACGACGCATCCCGACGGCCTCTATTACTACTGCGCCAACGAGCAGGAGAGCACGGTTGACGTCTTCGACACGAAGACGCTGCAGAAGGTCACGTCGATCAAGCTGTCGGCGCGGCCGAACAAGATCGCGGTCAACAAGAAGTACCGGAAGATCTACGCCGCCATCGCGCGCCCCGCGCCCGGGGCGCAGAAGCATGTCGTCGACGTCATCGACATCGACACGCACAAGCTGGTGCGCAGCATTCCCGTGAACTCCACCGTGCACAACACCTACGTGACGCCGGATGACAACTTCCTGGTCGCCGGCCTCAGCGGCGAGATCGGGCCGGACGATCCCGCCATCCAGGTGATCGACGCGAAGACCGACACCGTGGCGTGGGGGATGCAGCTGAAGGGTCACAAGCAGTACGGCCAGGACTACCACGAGGTTCGGCCGATGGCCTTCGAGGCGAACGCCGATGGTTCGACCAAGCGGATGTTCGCGCAGGCGACCGGCATCAACGCCGTGTGGGTCATCGACTGGAAGACGCGCAAGGTCGTCCAGATGCTGTGGCCGCCGGAACTTCCGGCGTGGAAGAAGAACGCCGACGGCATCCAGAGCGGCGACATGCACGGCGTCGAAGTGCTGCCGGACCGCTCCGCCGTGTGGGCCTCGAGCCGCCTGGACAGCCGCATCTACGGCTGGACGCTGCCGGATCTGAAGTACATCGGCGCGGTGGAGGTTGGCCCGACGGCCAACTGGATGACGCCGACTCCCGACAGCAAGTACATGTACGTCGCGATCTCCGGGCGCCGACTACACCGTCGCCGTCGATCTGCAGAAGCGCGCGGTCGTCGCCAAGATCAAGACGGGCGCGCGGCCGGCGCGTATCGCCACCGCGATTCTCCCGCTGGACCGCGCCAACACTCCCCCGGCGACCAACGCCACCCAGCAAGGCGGAGGGGAGTAGGGACCTATGAGGACAGGAAAGCGCGTCATCTGGGCTGAGCGCGGCTGGACGGCGTGCCTCACGGCGGGCGCGGGCGTCTTCCTCATCGCCCTTGGCCTGACGGCGTCGATGTCGGCGGAGTCGGGCCTGTCGCAGGCGGCATCCGCCCCCGCGCCGGCGTCCGCGTCTCCCGCAGCGGCAGACGTGGATTTCTTCCGCAAGAACATCGAACCGATGTTCATGAAAGACCGTGGCGGCACGATGCCCGGATACGCGGCGTGCGTGATGTGCCACACCTGGCAGACGAGCCTGCGGTTCCGCCTGGAAACGCCGGCGACCGACGCCGGATGGACGCCGGAACAGTCACGCCGCAACTTCGAGCACGTGACGAGAGTGGTCAACACCCGCTCGCCGGAAGGGAGCTTCCTGCTCAACAAGCCGCTCGACCCGAAGCTGGGCGGCCTGGGCCACACGGGCGGGACGTTCTGGAAGTCGCGCGAGGATCCCGAATATCAGATGGTGCTGAAGTGGATTCGCAGCCTGCCGGCGGACAAGTACGTGCCGCCGCAGGTCGCGCCGGTTGATTTCCAGTTCTTCCGCACGTGCGTCCAGAAGGTGTTCCAGAACCCCAAGGACGGGCACATCAAGTGCAGCAACTGCCACGGCGGCGGTCAGATGGGCTTCGCGCCGGTGCCGGGCGAAGGCCGCAGCGAGTGGAACGAGCAAGAGGCACGGCAGGCCTTTGGCGTGATCACGCGGCTGGTCGTACCGGGGAACCCGGTCGAAAGCCGTTTCCTGCTGAAGCCGCTTCACCCTGACGCCGGCGGTTCGTACGCGCACAACGGCGTGCGCCGCTGGCAGAGCCGCGACGATCCGGAATGGCAGATGCTCGCCGCATGGGTCCGGGGCGAGAAGAAGGGTGCCAGCAGCTGTTCGTAGGCCGAAGTGGAGAGGGGCCGAACCCCTCTCCACCCGCATCGCCTCGCCGTCGTCGTTCACACCTGAGACGCTCAGCCTACTGAAGTCCGCCGCGGACCGACGTGATGCGCTGGGTGTTGAAGCCGAGCCAGTGCATCCGCCCGACGTAGCGCGCGTGCTCGACCTTGATGCAGCGGTCCATGATCACCGACACGCCGCCCGCCTCCGCGATGCGCCCGCCTTCTTCGTTGATCACCCCGAATTGACACCACACGTTCCCGGCGCCGATCTGCACCGCTTCCTCGGCGATCGCGGGCAACGCATCGGGCGCGCGGAAGACGTTCACGATGTCCACCGGCACCGGCACGTCGACGAGGCTCTTGAAGCTCTTCTCCCCCAGGATCTCCGTCTCGCGCGGGTTCACCGGGATGACGCGATAGCCGTGCCGCCGGAGGTAGTAGCCCACGAAGTAGCTCGCGCGCAGCTCGTTTCTCGACAGCCCGACGATGGCAATCGTCTTCGCGTTGTAGAGGACACGCTGAATCGTCAGCGGATCCTGATAGCGTGCGAGATCGAATGAGGGTTTGATTGACCCGGTCATACGGTGGCCGCTCCATGTGTCGCGGCCGCCGCGCGCGTGAAGCCCTGTTCGAGGTCCCAGATGAGATCCTCGATCGACTCCATCCCCACTGACAGCCGGATCGTTCCTGGCCCCACGCCCGCGGCCCTGAGCTCGTCGTCGTTCAACTGACGATGCGTGGTGCTGGCGGGATGGATGATCAGGCTCTTCGCGTCGCCGACGTTCGCCAGGTGCGACCACAGCGTGACGCCGCGAATGAAGTCCTGTCCCGCAGCCCGTCCGCCGTGGCAGTCGAACGAGAACACCGCACCGGCGCCGCGCGGCAGGTACTTGTCGACCAGCGGCCGGTAGCGGCTCGTCGGCAACCCCGGGTATGTGACGTTCGAAGCGAGCTCGTGTGCGTCGAGGTACTTCGCCACCGTCATGGCGTTTTCGACGTGGCGGTCGACCCGCAGCGACAGGGTCTCGAGCCCCTGCAGGAACAGGAACGCGTTGAACGGGCTCATGGCCGCGCCGAGATCGCGCAGCGTCTCGGCCCGCAGCTTCATCAGGTAGCCGTAGGTCCCGAACGTTTCGTGGAATTGCAGTCCGTGGTATGCCGGCGAGGGCTCGGCGATGACGGGAAAGCGTCCGTTGGACCAGTTGAACTCGCCTGAGTCCACGACGACGCCGCCGATGCTCGTGCCGTGGCCGCCGATGAACTTGGTCGCGGAATGAATGACGATGTCGGCGCCCCATTCGATCGGGCGGCAGAGGTACGGCGTGGCGAAGGTGTTGTCCACGATCAGCGGGAGCTGGTGCTCGTGCGCGATGGCGGCGATGGTCTCGATATCGAGCACGTTGCCGCCGGGGTTGCCGATGGTCTCGCCGTAGAACGCCTTGGTGTTCCCGCGGACCGCCGCCCTCCACGCCTCCGGATCGTCGGGATCGACCCAGGTCAGGGCGACGTTCATCTTGCGCAGCAGGTGCTTGAACTGGTTCACCGTCCCGCCGTAGAGCGCGGCCGACGACACGACGTGGTCGCCCGGCTGAAGCAGGGTGAAGAGCGTCGCGGCCTGGGCCGCAATCCCGCTGGCGAACGCGACGGCGCCGCAGCCGCCTTCGAGGTTCGCCATGCGCTCCTCGAACACCGCCACCGTCGGGTTCATGATGCGCGAGTACGTGTTCCCGTACTCCTGCAGGTTGAAGTAGGCGGCCGCCGATTCCGGATCCTCGAACACGTAGCTGGTCGTCTGGTAGATCGGCACCGCGCGCGCGCCGGTGTTCGGGTCCGGGCGCTGCCCGGCATGCACCTGACGCGTTTCGAATCCGAAATCGCGAGCCTCTTCGCTGCGGCGGACTTGGTCCATCGGGCTGGCCTCCTCGCTGGCCTAGTCTTCTTCCGAATCACTACCGGGCCGCTCCGATGTCGCGGCCCGTAAATCGCACTCGAACACCTGTTGTGCGCACCACCGGTTCAGTTGATACGGTCCGCTAGGTCGGCTGACGCGCGAGAAAATTCTGGATCATCGGCGTCTGACGCGCCTCCTCCAGCAGGAAGCAATCGTGGCCGTAGGGCGCGTCGATGACGTGCAACTCGACGTCCTTGCCGAGTGCGCGGAGCGCCCCGGCCATTTCCTCGGAGCCGGCTGGCGGGTACAGCCAATCCGAGCTGAAGGCGATGAGCAGCGTCCGCGCCGAGACGTTGCGGAGCGCCTGCGTGAGCTGGCCGTTCCCGTATTGTCGCGCGAGATCGAAGTAGGTGAGCGCTCGCGACGTATAGAGGTATGTGTTCGCGTCGAAGCGCCTGACGAAGGTGTCCGCCTGGTAGCGCAGATAGTTCTCGACTTCGAACTCCGGTTCGGTGAGGGTGAAGCGGATGTCGTCGGCGAACTGCAGCCGCCGGCCGAACTTGTCGCCGAACGATTTCGCCGACAGATACGTCAGGTGGCCGACCATGCGCGCCACGCCCATTCCCGCGTCGGGCTTGCGTCCCGTGCCGTAATAGTGGCCGCCCTGCCAGGCGGAGTCGGCCACGATCGCGTTGCGCGCGATGGCGTTCCAGGCGAGCCCTTGCGGCTGGAGGGCGTGCGTGCTCGCGATCGCGACGATGGCATCGACCTGATCGGGATAGAGAATCGCCCACTCGAACGCCTGCATGCCGCCGAGCGATCCGCCGGCGACCGCCGCCAGCCGCTCGATGCCCAGCTCGTCGAGAAATGCGCGCTCGGTGCGCACCATGTCTGCGACGGTGATGACCGGAAAGTCCGACCCGTACGGCTTGCCGGTTGCGGGATTCGATCGACGAGGGACCGGTCGTGCCGCGGCATCCGCCGAGCAGGTTGGTGGAGACGACAAAGAAGCGGCCGGTGTCGAACGCCTTGCCGGGGCCGATCATGCCATCCCACCAGCCGAGTCCCTTGCTGCTGGTGCGGTCGCGGTCTTCGGCCCCGAACCCGTCCCGCGTGCTCTCGGCTGGCGGCGTGCTCGCGACCCCGGCGGCGTGCGCATCGCCGCTCAACGCGTGGCACACGAGGACGACATTGTCGCGCGCGGGGGAGAGGGTGCCATACGTTTCATAGGCGACGCGGATGGGATGCAGCTCCCGTCCGCAGTCGAGCCGAAGCGGCGCCGGCAGATCGAGGAACTGCGTCTCGACCGTCCCGACGGACCCGGGGGCGGTCTCTTGACGCTGGCGTGGGCATGCGGGCGATCATATCGCCTGTATCCGCCGGGTGGTCACGCCGTTGTATGATTCGGGTCTTCCGGCCGACGATCCACTCCAAACCGAAGGGGGCTTCACGATGGCTATGGCGACGGTCAACAACGGAGTTAACGTCCAGGCGCTGCTCGATGCGCGGGAGGCATTGCGAGGCGCCCCAGAGGCGGCGAAGTTCACGTGGCGGGCGTCCTGCAAGTGGAACAACGGCACGCACAGCAAGACGGACGTCAAGGGTTTCTTCGGCCTCGGCCAGGAGCAACAGCACAAGACGGAGACGTCCTTCGACGCCGATCATCCGGAGATCTTCGCCTCGGAGGACAAGGGCATCACCCCGATCGAGTACGTCCTCGTCGGCCTGGCGAGCTGCCTCACGGCGGGCGTCGCCGCCGTCGCCCAGAATCGCGGCATCCAGCTGCGGTCCGTCGAGTCGAAGCTCGAAGGCAGCATGGATATCCGCGGCATCCTCGGCATCGACAGCGACGTCCGGAACGGCTACGACGACATCAAGGTGACGTTCAAGATCGATGCGGACGCCTCGAAGAAGGAGATCGAGGCGCTCGTCGCACAGTCGCAGAAGCGCTCGGCGGTGTACGACGTGATCACGAACCCGGTGAACGTCACCGTCGAAGTCGTCTGAGGCCGCAGGCCATCAGCGGAGACGGACCCATCGAGCGCGTCACCACAGTGGTCATCGGGGCCGGCCATGCCGGCCTCGCGGCGAGCCGGTTTCTGACCGACCGGTCGATCGACCACCTCGTCCTCGAGCGCGGCGAGGTGGCGAACTCCTGGCGGCGCGAGCGCTGGAGCTCCCTGCGGCTCCTCACGCCCAACTGGCTGAGCCGCCTGCCGGGATATCGCTACGAGGGCCCCGATCCGGACGGCTACATGACGATGCGCGAGGTCATTGACTTCATCTCGCGCTTCGCTGACGTGTCGCGGGCGCCGGTTCGCACCCACACCACTGTCACGTCGGTGAAGGGAACCGGCGATGGGTATCACGTGGCCACCAGCGACGGGGATATCCTGTGCCGGTGCGTCGTCGTGGCGAGCGGCGCCTGCAACCTGCCGAGCGTGCCGCCTCTTCGCGACTCGGTGCCCACGTCGATCGAGCACTTCACCCCATTCGACTACGGCGATCCGAGCCGGCTGCCCGAGGGTGGCGTGCTCGTGGTCGGCCCGTCGGCGACGGGCGTGCAGCTGGCTGGCGAAATTCACCGTTCGGGCCGGCCGGTGACGCTCTCGGTCGGTGAGCACGTCCGTCTGCCGCGCGTCTATCGCGGGCGTGACGTGCTCTGGTGGATGAATGCGTCCGGCGTGTGGAACCAGCGCTACGACCAGATCGACGATCTGACGCGCGCGCGGCGGCTGCCGTCGCCGCAGCTCGTCGGCACTCCCGAACGGGCGACGCTCGATCTCAATACCCTCAGCGGCATCGGCGTCGAGCTCGTGGGACGGTTTGCCGCGGCGCGCGACGGCCGCGCGCTGTTTTCGGGCGGGCTGCGGAACCTGTTCGCGCTCGCGGACCTCAAGATGGAGCGTCTCCTGGACACGTTCGACGACTGGGCGCGCACCGATGCGTGCGTTGATGCTGACGTCGGCGCGCCGGAGCGCTTCGCGCCGACGCGCGTGCCGGAGTCGTCGCGGCTCCAGATCGATCTGCGAAGCGGCGAGATCCGATCGATCGTGTGGGCCACCGGGTTTCGGCCGGACTACAGCTGGCTGGACGTGCCGGTCGTGGACGAGAAGGGGTTCCTGCGGCACGAGGGCGGTGTGGTCGACAGCCCGGGGATGTATGCCCTCGGGCTGCCCGTGCTGCGGCGGCGCAAGTCGAGCTTCATCGACGGGGTCGAAGACGATGCCCGCGAAGTGATCGATCACCTCGCGCGGTATCTCGCCACGCGGCGATTCCCGGGTGACGGCCTCATGAGCCAGTCAGGAGATCGAGCCGACAAGGGCGGACCGATTGCGTTCACCATGCCGCGGGCCGAATCGCGGATCGCGAGCGTTTCTTCGCGCGCCTTGCTGAATCCGTAGTGCTCGCGTGACGAATGCGAGTTGGAACGTCGATCGCGACGAGTCGCACACGCGGTTGGACAAGTTCCTGGCGGCGCCGGGCCGTCTCGGATCCCGCAGCCGCGCGCTGGCGGCCCTCGAACGCGGCAAGGTCTTTCTCAACGGGGCCGAGGTCGGCGCCGCTGATGCGGCGACGCCCGTGGCCGCCGGGGACGTCGTTCGCCTGTGGGTGGATCGGCCGGGAACCGCGCGACGAGCCGCTCCGCTGGCCCCGGTCAAGCTCGATATCGTCTATGAGGACAACGCGCTCGTCGTCGTCAACAAGCCTGCCGGGCTGCTGTCGGTCCCGCTCGAGCGGAAGAGCGGCGCCTCGTCGGTGTACGACCACCTTGAAGAGTCCATGAGGTCGCATGGTAAGCGGCGCCCGCTCGTGGTCCATCGCATCGACCAGGACACATCGGGCCTGGTCCTCTTCGCGAAGGACGGCCGGACGCAGGCTGCGCTGAAGGGGCAGTTCCGCCGTCATGAGCCGCACCGGGAGTACTGGGCGGTGGTGTACGGTCATCCCGATCCTCCGGCAGGAACATGGCGGGATCACCTGGTGTGGGACACGAAGGCGCTCATCCAGAAGAGGACCCACCCCAACGACCCGGGCGGGACGGAGGCCATCAGCCACTATCGGACGCTGGAGATGTTCCGGGATACCTCGCTCGTGGAGGTGCAGCTGCACACCGGAAGGCGGAACCAGATCCGGCTGCAGGCCCGGCTGCGTGGCCACGCCCTCGTTGGAGAACGGCGATATGTCATCGGCGTGCAGCCAGGGCCGATTACGTTTCCGCGCCACGCGCTCCACGCCTATCGACTGGCGTTCCAGCATCCGGCCGACGGACGGCTCCTTCGCTTCGAGGCGCCGCTCCCGGGCGATCTCGCCGACCTGCTTGCGAGGCTTCGCATGCAGTAGCGGAGGACTCCACTCTTCGGCACATCGACCGTCCTGGTCTTGTCGTCACCCGGTGCCGTCCCAAAGCCCGAGTCCCAACGGACTGGATGTGGAATCGAGGCCTTGGGTCGTGTCGGGTGGCTACTTGGTATTGGCGCGTTCAAGATCTGCTACGTCATGAACGCATTCCATTCCCTGTTTCCCCGCAGAACCTCATTCGGCCTGAACCGCTTTTTGTACTCCAAGGATCGGCACCCCTCGACGTAGTAACCGAGGTACACGTGCGCGAGCTCTCTCTGGCGAGCGGCGGCCATCATCGAGAGCACATGAAACGTTCCGAGCGACCGGGCTCTCTCCTGCGGATCCCAGTAGAAGTAGATCGCGGAAAGCGCCTCCGGGAGGGCATCCACATACCCGACGCCAATCAGACGATCTTCGACGTAATAGGTCCACTCCTCTGTGGGGAACGGGTTGTGGAGCATGATGCCCGGGTCGTCCCCCGCCTCGGCTGGCCACCCCTTCGTTTGATGCCCGTGTTGATGAAACCTCGCCCACAGGTCCAATCTTCGCGCGAGATGGCAGGAGAGCCACACCGGACGACGACCGTTCCGTGATTCCTCCTCCACGCGCGCCGCTGACTCTCGCTGGCGCGAAACGTGGCGACCGGCACGCGGAGCGATTGGCACATCGCACAGGAGGGGCACTCAGGTCGGAAGATTGCAGGGCCGAATCGGCGCCATCCGGCCTCGAGCCGCCCCAGGTAGTCCTTCGGCTGCAGCTCTGGCGCGAATTCGTACCGGAGCTGCCAAAGGCGATCCGGGAGATATTCGCAGCGCGCCAGAGGCGAGGTGAAGGTGATGGCTGTTTTCACTATCCCCAGTTTACCGGCGCGTCAGGCTTGCTGCTTCTCTTCCCATATGTCTCTGCTCGGGCCCGCGACCCCGTGTTGACGCGCAGCTCACGAGACACGGCTATACTCACCCGATGCGCTCACTGTGCCGCTTCCTTTCCGCTCTGCTCTGCCTGGCTGTCGCGTCTCTGCCCGCGCATGCTCAGGATGCCGCAACGCCCGACGCGAATCCCGGCGCCATCACCGTGACGGCGAGTGCTGACGCCGTCAGCACTTACATGTTCCGTGGCATCCGCCAGAACGCCACCGGCATCGCCATCCAGCCGTTCGCGGACGTCGCGGTGTCGTTCCTTTCCGGCGGCACCGACGCCGTGTCCAGCGTGGGCCTGAACATCGGGACCTGGAACAGCCTGCATACCGGCGATACAGGCGCCGACGCACCGAGCGGGAACATGTGGTACGAGCAGGACTTCTACACGACGCTGAGCCTGGGCTTCGGTGCGACGTCGGTCGGCACGACGTTCACGGCATACACCAGCCCGAACGCGGGCTTCACCACGGTGCGCGAGCTTGCGTTTCGGGTCGCGTATGACGATGCGCCGCTCCTGGGCAGCGCCGCGCTTCGCCCGTATGGCATCGTCGCCTTCGAATTCCTGGCGGAGCCGGGCGTTGGGCAGGCAGACGGCGGCGAGGAGGCGGGCACCTACCTCGAACTGGGGGTGGGCCCGGCGCTCGCCGCCGGGCCGGCCACGGTGGTGTTTCCCATTCGCCTTGGGATGAGCTTGTCCAACTACTACGAGTTGCGCGGACCGACGGGCAGCGTCATCAGCGATGAACGATTCGGGTATTTCAGTATGGCGGGCCTCGTCAACGTGCCACTCGGCCAGCCGTCGCGCTTCGGCGCGTTCAACCTGCACGGCGGGCTCGAATATCAGCGCCTGGGCGACACGACCCGCGCGTTCAATGGCGGCGACCAGAACCAGTTCATCTGGTCGCTCGGCATCGGCATCGCGTACCTAGGGGACTTATCGGACCTCGGTGACCGTCCAGGCGACGCTCGGCGAGTTGATGACCTCCACGAGCCCGCCGCCGTTCGTGGCAGCTGGATGAACAGCTTCGTACGTGGTCGTGGTCCGGAGGTTCTGGTTCACGATGACGCGGCCGGCCAAGCGCACGGTAGAACGTGGGCGACCCGCTGCCGCTCCAGCGGCCGCTGATGTGCATGCGCGTGACGGTTTCCGGCAGAGTGAACGCGTCGTTTCCTGTGCCGCTGCGGGTGAAGAGCGGTGTCGGATCGAGCGCGAAATTGAGTGATGTCGCTGCCGTTAATGTGTACGCCGCGCCGATCCTCGATGTAATTGACCGCGGTGGCGGAGAGGTTGGTGTTCGCCCGCGGCAGCCGCTCGAACCGGTAACGCCCGTTCGCATCACTCGTGACGGTCGTCCCGGAGCTGAGGCCGTCGAGCACCAGCACCGTCGCGCCCGCGATGGGGACGCCAGTCGTGCTGAACACGCCGCCCGTCAGCGGCGCCACCATTTCCGGCAGCAGTGTCTGACGCGGTCCCGCGCTGGCGCCGCCCGTTGACGGCGACGTCGGCGTTTCGTCCGAGCACGAAATGGTGACGATGGCGAGCAGGGTAACCAGAGTCCGCTTCATCGATGATCTCCTCAATATCCGCGCGTGAGCCGCATGAGCACAGGGCATGCCACACGCCAACGTCCATACCTCCAGCCTCCTCAGGATGGCGAGGCCGGCCCTATGGGTCCACGTCGATGTCCATGTTCCCGCGCGGGCGGCGGTAGGCAATCGCCGCGTGATGACGCTCGCGGTCAGTGACCGCATCATTGACGTTTTCGCCTCGCTGTTGCGGAGCCATCAGCGCCCCTGGATTATTCACGTGCCAGAATCCGAGCGCGTGACCGACTTCGTGCGCAAAGACGGCGTCCACCCGGCAGCGGCTGTTGCCGTCGAGAGTAATCTGCCCTGCGAGTGCGCCGACGAGCGCACGACCACAGGTGTTGCCCGGTCCATCTTCGCGCTCGATGACAATCCATCCGGCTTGCGGCTCGCGGGGGAGTGGTCCCGTTTCCCAGCGCGCCACCTGCAGCACTCCACCGGTGAATTGCGGAACGACGCGGCGCGCCACGCGTTCCAATATTACGGCGGTCTGGGCGGACAGTCCCTTGGCGCCTTCGACTTCCATGTAAAACGACGGCGCCTGGCCCAGGATGCGCAAGGGCTGCAGCGATCCTTCAAGGCTTCCACGGGTGAGCTGGCGATAGAACTCCAGGTCGAAGCCCGCCTGAGGGATCAGGTCCACCGTGCGTGCCGTCCCTCGCGTATCGCGGGTGACGTACGCAGGTGCCGCCACAGTGAGCCGTGAGCCACTAATCGTCGCGGTAAAGCCAAGGACCGGCGCCCCCGACAAGGTGTCGGTGACGGTGCCGGTGAAGGCTGGCCCTGACGGAGGCGCGGGAACACGTCCCGGGAGAGGCGTCGGCGCAAGCGTCGCCGCCGGTGTCGATGGTTCCCCCCCGCATCCGATGGTGACAAGAAGGACGAACGACCCGATGAACCGGCGCATGGCGCGTAGTATAACGATGCGCGTTCGGGACGGCGCCGCTCGAAACGCCTATCGTCAACGCGAGCAGCGTTCGCCGCGACGGCTCGCGTCGTGCGACGCGCGGGCAGGCAGCCGGCGCGCATGACTCACGAAGCACGACCATCCAGCCGGATTCAGAGCGTCTTCAGATATTCGAGCAGCGCTCCGGCGGGCGATTGCAGGATGCGCGCCTGGATCGCCGCGGCGGTCCCGCACCGGATCAAGTCCGGATGTGTCGGGACACAGGGCGGAGCCGAACACGTGGCCGCTGTTGGCTTTGCCTGCGACGGCCGTGTCGTACTCCTTGACGAGCAGCATATCGTTCGGGCTGTAGCGCGCCGTCGGCCGGTCGGCCCATTCGAACCCGACGAGGGCCTCGTCATAGTGCAGATTGCCGCGAAGGAACCGCTGCGGCCGCGTAGCGGGGCACAGGAGCTGACCCAGGGTCGGTACCGACCCGTTGTGCAGGTAGGGTGCCTGCGCCCAGATGCCGTGCAGCATGTCTGCCTTGTAACCATTGGTGCCTTCAGCCACACGCCGTGGTGTGTCGCGGAAGTACTCGTCGAGTCGCGCCTGCCAGTCGCCCTGAGGCACGCACCACCCGGCGCCAGGCCGGCCCTGGTTGTTGAGGCCGTAGATCTGGCATGCCTCGGTGACGAGCGCCGCCAGTCCGTAGCGGGACACGCTGGTGTTCACACGCGTGCGATTTGGATCGACGCCGAGCTGTGAGACCGGATAGATGGTCTGGTTTTTCGGCGTGTGACACGAAGCGCAGTTCTCGCGGAACAGTGCCTTGCCCTCCCGCGCCTTCGCGAGATCCACCCCTCGGAAGGGGTACGGCGGCGGCGGCAGGTTGTCGATGAACGGGTTGAGCGGCTCGTGGATGCGCACGTTGACCATGCGCGGATCGCCGGTGGCGGACGCCCCGGACGCGAGCGTGCGCGACGAGGCGCCCTGGTTGGCATCCCAGTTCGCATGGTAGCGATCGACAGCCCAATTGAGGCTCTTGACGTCGATCGGCGCCGGAACGGGTGGCGCCCACGCCGGGATGTTCTTGAAGATGCGTTCCGCCGCCGCTTTCGGGTCTGTCACCGACTCGGTCATGCCGGGTACGTCGGCGGGCAGGCCGTTCGCCCTGGAGAAGCCGGTGAAGATGGGGCTCTGCGGGTTGTCACGGCGGACGAACTCCAGGAAGCTGTTGTCGGGGCGGCGCGTGTGAATGGCGACGAGCCCGGACGCGATACCAAATGCGTCCATCTGTCCCGGCCGATCCTCGAGGACGTCGGGCCGCGGCTGCTTGTAGGCGTTGTTCTTCGCGATCACGTAATAGATGAAATGCGTTTTCACGCCGACGGCAATCAGGTCCTGCATCACGCTGGGAAATTCGTCCGCAATCGCGAGCGTCTGGATCTTGCCTCGCGCGATGTCCGCGGGTGAGGACCCGTACAGCGTCTCGGGCCGCTGCCGCGCCTTGTCCAGCATCTCGGTGTACAGCGCCCGCACCGCGCCAGTGTTCGGGCGGATGGCCGCCGGGTTCACTGGCGTCGTCGACTCCGGGTCGAACCCGGATTCGACGAGAGCCGCCGCCGTGAGCATCAGCAGCTTGGAGAAGTACTGCGCCTCGATCTCGGTATTGGGCATGCCGGGCAGGAACTTGATCTTGCCGTCCACCACGACGCGGCCGACGTGGCACGCCGCGCACGACATGAACACGCGATCCATGCTGCCCGGGCTGCCAAACCCGGGACGGTCGCGCTCCCAGTTGTCCTCGTGCTCGGCCGCGCGCATCTTTGCCAGCAGCAGGCTGGTGTTGCTGAACACGCGCCTGGCCAGCAGGCGGCCGTCGTAGACCTTCGTCTCGGCCGCCGAGAGCGGCTCGAAGGCGCGCGGGTTCTCGAAGGCGAAGCCGAACGGCAGCGGCGACCGCCGCTCGCCGGCTGGGCGCGCAACGCCGTCTACGTAGTCGGACGAGTTCGGACCGATGCCGATGTGATCCATCGTCCAGCGCGTGGCCGACGGCCCGGATCCGGCGGGCAGCTCGGACTCCCTCTTCCAGATGCGCGCGATCCGGCGCAGCGCCGGATTCTCGTGGTCTGGATCGAGATCGATGAGGGTCTTGAACAGGACGAACGGCACGCCGTTGAACCCGACGGGGTTGTCCCGGAACCAGCTCCACGCCAGCTGCGGGTGCTGGCCGCTGCGAAAGCCGTATTTCTCGGCACGCGCCGGGTCGCTGTCATCGAGGTAGGCCTGGATGGCGTGATCGCGGCGCGTGATCTCGGCTGCCCAGTCCGTGACGGCCTGTCCGTCGACCCATGACCTGATGTCGTCGCCCGTGTCGTCGCTGAGCGGCGCGACCAGACCTGCCTTGGCGCGCTCGGCGGCCTCGGTTGACGCCTGGCTGGGGTTGCCTTCGCCACGATTGCAGCCCCACGCGGTCAGGAGAAGGAGCGCAACGGAGCAGAGCAGCCGAAGCTCAACCGGGCGATCCTGAGTCAGAAACCGGACGCCGGCGGGGGCATCATCGACAGCAGCCACCCGTTCCGCCGGAGCGGTAAGCGAAGAGTCTCGTGCAGTGGTCAGGCGCATGCAGAATCCCTGGTCCGGCGCGTCGCAGGCGTGGACATCGTTGCAGATGGCCCATTGGTATGGTCGAGGGTGAGCGGATTGTCCCTACTTTCCGGCCGCGGGGGCAAGCAGTATCTCCCCGTTTGTGAATAACGCGCCGCCCGCGCTCGATCGAACACGGTTCCTCCGCCGCTGCGCGCTACCTCGAGGGCGCCGCTGCGCACACCTATCACTGGATTCGAGTAGTCCTGGACCCGAGAGTCTCGATGGCTGTTCGTGCCGATCGTTGGTAAGGAGGACCACTCGAGTGAGCCGGCACGCGTGTGCGGGAGCCACCGCGACCGCCTGTCGACCGGCCGGCGATCCGGCCGGTCGACAGAAGGCGTTACTTCTCCTTGCGCGCTGGCGGCGGTGGCGTATCGCTCAACCCGAGGACAGAAGAGGCGCCGCTGCGAGCGGTGCCGAGCACCTCGTCGGCGGGTCGCACCTTCAGGTTGTTGTTGACCTCACGCACGCCGGTAATCCGTTCCACGAGGTCCTCCGTGAAGCGCTTTTCATCCCTCGTGCGGACGCTGCCAGCGAGCGTGACCTCGCCGCGCGTGACCTGCACCTCGACATCAGCCGCGTCGATGCGCGGATCTTCGGTGAGGCGATCGCACACGTCCTCGCGGATCCGCTCGTCACCGCGCTGGTAGCCACGCGGCCCGCGGCCGGTGTAGCTTGCCCTGCCAGTCACGGCGCGCGCCGGACGGGGAGTTTTGCCAGTTCGCGTACGTCTGCGGAGCGGAAGGCGCCGCGTATGGATCGGCGGTCGCGTAGCGCCCCGGGTCACCGAAGCTGCGCTCACGGGTCCAGTAGTCGTTCCGCTCGCGGTTGACGTTGTGGGTATCGGTCGAATAGCCGCCGCCATACGAAGGCCTCGATTCCCTCGAGCGATCCCAGCTGCGATCGTTGTCGTTCCACTCGGCGATTCCGCGGCGGCCGTCGCGGTCGCGATCGGTCATGTCGCGGACCGTGTCGCGCGTGCGCTCCCACGCCCGTTCACCGGAACTGGCGGCGCGGTCGCTCCAATCGCGGTCGTGATGCTCGCTCCGGGCTTCGTCGATTCGTCGGCGCCGCGCCGCGTCATCGTCGCCGAACCACGACCGAACCTCGTCGCCGGCCCGGTCGATCACGCCCCTATCAGAACGGTCGCGGTCACGATAACCGCGGTCGTCTCGGAAGTCGTTCCGGTTCCGCTCTTCCCATCGCTCTGCCATTCGTGCTCCTCCTCAAGATGCCATTCCCGACATGCGGGTGAGCAAATCAAAAAAGGAGCAATCGGTGCGCCACTCCGTGTGGCGCCAGAGCTCGATCAGCTCGTGAGCTGAGACCGGGTGGGCCATCTGACCGCACGGGCGTATCGTTCCAGCAAGACGTCACGATCGCGCGCGAAGCACCTGATCCGGCGTCAGGCCGAAACCGAGCGACGAGACCGCGCCGCGAGGCCGGAAGGGTTCGACCACTGGCACGACGTGGCCCCGTACAGGCCGGTCATGACGCAGGTAATGGATAACCGCGCCATGACCATCGAGCGCGGGACACATGAGGGAAGCGGTGTGGATCGCGATGTTTCAGGAGATGACGTATGAAGAGAATCGTTCTGCTGGCAGTCATGGCCGGTGTCCTGCTCGTGCCGAGCGTCGCCCGCGCGGAGACCATCTCGTGTCGTAGTGCATCGACAACGGTGAAGGCGGTGACCATTGCCGAAGACTACTTCGCAGTCAAGACGCGGTTTCAGCTCGACAGGCCCAACCTGCAGCCGATGCTCGAAACCAGCATTCTCGTCCCCGGCACCACGCCGAGCTGCGTGGTCGCGTACTTCAGCGCGGTGGTCAGGCCCACCGACAACTACATGGTGTTCCAGGTGACAGTGGACGGGGTGCCGATGCAGGGTCATACCGTGTCCTACGCTCAGCCAGACACACCGATCGTCATCGAACCAGAGGAAACGGACTTAAATCAGCCGCGCATGGTCGCGCACCAGTTCTTTCTGCGAGTGAGCCCGGGCACACACACGATCAGGGTCAACGTGGCGGGAGGAAGCAATATCGTCGCGCCGTTCTACCCAACGGTCGAAGCGCCGGTGTTGTCACTCCACTATTAGTGGCATGTGTCACCAAAATTGGTAGCGGGCGCTCCGATGTCGCGCCCGCTGAAACCGCGCTTGGAGGCTTGGTGTGACTGGGCACTCGAATCAGTTGATACGGTCCACTCGTGCATGTTCAGACTGATTGAGAGACTCGCGGGCCAACTATCCGTTGGCCCGCAAGACTGCCGTGGGCTCGCTGTGGGGTGAACGCCTATCGCTCGGCAGGGGAGCCGAGCTGATCGAAGAGCCAGGCTTTCGCGAAGTTCCAGTCGCGCTTCAGCGTAGAGATCGAGATGCCCAGAGCCGTGGCCGTCTCGCGTTCGCTCAACCCTGCGAAAAACCGCAGCTCAACTATTCGGCTGGCGCGAGCATCGATCTGTTCCAGTCGGGAGAGCGCTTCGTCGAGTGACAGGAGGTCTTCATCGCGCGCGTCGGCTGTCGCGTGGGCGTCGCCGAGTGAAATGAGGATGTTTCCATCCGGACGCTTCTTCGCGTTTCGCGCGCGCGCGTAATCGACGAGCAGGTGCCTCATTTCACGGGCGACGGCGGCGAAGAAGTGAGCGCGGTTCTGCCAGTTCGCATTGTCGGCGCCGAACAGCCGCACGTACACCTCATTCACCAGGCCCGTCGTCCGTAAGGTGTGCCCCGGTCGTTCCTGACGGAGATAGTGAGCCGCGATGCGCCGCAGCTCCGGGTACACGAGCGTCACCAGCTCGTCACGAGCCTGTTCGTTTCCGCGGCGCAGCTCTCCGAGCAGCGTCGTGACATGGCTCAAGGCCGGCTTGGACATGTGAACTGCGCAGCCGAACGCCGCGCCCCAGTATACGGGACCGCTGCCGGTGTTGACCGCGACGAGGTCAGGGGCCAAGATCCGCCCGATGGGTGAGAACACCGGGCGCTACGATCGGCTCCGGGCGGTGTTCGACGCAGCGGTGCGGAAGGATCCCGTCGGCCCGTCCGGGCTATCTCGATCACGCATGTGCCGGCGACCCGGCGCTTCGACACGAATTGGAGCGTTTGCTCGAGGCGCATCAGAAGGCCAGCTCCTTCCTTGAACGGCGATCGAAGACCTGCCGCTACCGGTGAGCGCAGACGATGATTTCCCCGGTACGGAGCGCTTCACGGTGCTCCGACGGCTGGGTGCCGGGGGAATGGGCGTCGTCTATGAAGTTCACGACCGCGCCCGTGGCGAGATCGTGGCGCTCAAGACCTTGCGGCACGCCTCCCCGGCTGGCGTTTACCGGCTGAAACAGGAGTTCCGCAGCCTCACTGGTGTCGCGCACGCCAATGTAGTCTGCCTGTACGAACTCGTGGTCGACGCGGCGCGCTGCTTCTTCACGATGGAACTCGTGAAGGGCGTCAACCTCGTGGAGTACGTGCGGCCAGGCCCGCGCGGGTGCGTTGTCGCTCGATCGCCTGACGTCCACGCTTGGGCAGCTCGTGGATGGAGTCTCCGCCTTGCACCGCATGGGGAAGCTCCACCGCGACATCAAGCCGTCCAACGTCCTGGTCAACGCAGAGGGACGCGTCGTGATCCTGGACTTCGGCCTCATCACGGAACTGTTTCCTGACGACCTGGGCGGGGCCGAGTACTTCGCCGGTGGAACACCCGCGTATGTGTCGCCCGAAGAGGGCTCGGGCATGCCGCCGTCCGAGGCCGGGGACTGGTACGGCGTTGGCGCCACGCTCTATGAGGCGCTGACGGGAAGGGTTCCCTTCAGCGGTGCGCCGCTCGACGTGCTCCTGCGCAAGACAGAGGTCGATCCCCCGTCTCCGGCCGACGTGACCCCGGAAGCGCCTGGCGATCTGAGCTCGATCTGCATGGGGCTGATGTGTCGCGATCCGACGCGACGACTGTCTGGTCCCGACGGCCATCAGCATGCTCGGCCATGGACCTGGCGTGCTCGCGGACGTCGCGAGCGACAACGGAGCCATTCGCGGACGCGCTTTTTGTCGGTCGCCAGCGTGAGCTCGACGTCCTCGACTCGGCCTTCCACAAGGTTGCCCGTGGCGGCGCGGCGGCCGTGTATGTGTACGGCCCTTCAGGCATCGGCAAGAGCGCGTTGGTGCGCGCCTTTATCGGGCGACTCACGGTCACGTCACGACGTAGTGGTGCTCGCCGGTCGATGCTACGAGCACGAGTCCGTGCCGTTCAAGGTCCTCGACGGGGTGGTCGACAGCCTGTCCCGCTTCCTGATCTCGCTCCCGGAGTCAGCAGCAGAGAGCGTCTTGCCACCCGACGTCGCCACGCTGGCGCGACTCTTCCCGGTGATGCTGCGGATTCCGGCCATGGCTGAGAAATGTGGTCGGCGGCAGCCACCGATCTCAGATCCCTACCTCTTGAGACAACGAGCAGTGGAGGTCTTGCGGCAGCTCCTCGTCCGTATTGCGGCACGCTGGCGGCTGGTGATTTTCATCGACGACCTGCAGTGGGCGGATCTCGACGGCGCCCTGCTGCTCGAGGAATTGCTGCGGCCCCCGGATGCGCCAGCGCTGCTCACCGTGGTGTCGTTCCGCAGTGAAGAAGCCGCCGCCGACTCGTTTCTTCGAAAGCTGCTTCAGGGCCGTAGTTACGCGATGTGGAAACCGCTTGCGCTCGAGCCAATGCCGGATTCCGAGGCGAGTGACCTTGTCGATGCGCTGCTCTCAGCCCACTCGCCGCTCAGCGACGGCGCACGGCTGCAGATTACGCGAGAGGCCGGCGGCAGCCCGTTCGTCCTGGAACAATTGGCGCGGTACGCGGCAGCCTCCACTGTGACCGAGCTCCCGCGCGGACCGACGTTGGCGGCGATGTTCGAGGCGCGGCTCGACGGCCTCTCACCAGATGCGCGCCGCTTTCTCGAAACGCTGGCGATCTGCGGGCGCCCGATGCTCCCCGAACTCATTTGCGCGGCGTGCGGGATCGCCCGCGACAGACAGCCGCTGTTTGCCATGCTCCGGTCCGTCCACTTGATTCGAAGCAGCGGTTCGCCGGAGCGCGTCGAGACGTTTCACGATCGGATCCGCGAGGTGCTCGCCGCCCGGATTGCGCCCGACGCCGTGCGCAGAATTCACCAACGTCTGGTGCATGCGCTCGTCGACTACGGAAGCGACGATTGCGAGGCTCTGTTCGAGCACTATCAGGGCGCAGGAGACACGGAGAACGCGTCGATTCAAGCCGGCCGTGCCGGCGCCGCGGCGGCCGCCGCACTCGCCTTCGACCGCGCGGCGTTGCTGTACCAGAAGGCCTTGGCGCTGACGCCGGCCTCACCGACCGCACAAGTGTGGCGGGAAGGGCTCGCCAACGCGTTGGCGAATGCCGGGCGGCCAGCCGAGGCCGCTGAGGCCTACCTGTGCGCGGCGGCAGGAGCAGGTCACCTGCAGCGGGTCGAGCTCCAGCGGCGAGCGGCCGAACAGTTCCTGATCGGGGGGCACATCGATCGCGGGCTGGACCTCATTCGCATTCAGCTGGCGGACTTGGGAATGTCGATGCCCCGAAGCCCCCGTACGACGCTGCTGTCGTTGTTGTGGCGCCGGGCACGGCTGCGCTGGCGAGGACTGGGATACGTCTCGAGGCCTGTCGCCGACATCGACGCCGATGCGCTCCTCCGCGTCGATACCTGCTGCTCGGCGACAGCGGGATTGTTCCTGGTCGACATGATCCGCGCATCCGATTTCAGCGTGCGCCACCTGCTCATCGCACTCGATGCCGGGGAGCCCTATCGGGTCGCCCGCGCCATGGCGCTCGCATCGGCGGGTTGGAGTGCGTATCCGACGGGCGGAACATTGAGCGCGGCGACTCGTCGAGCAGTCGAAGGAGCTGGCGACGACGGTCGGGAGCCCGCACCCGATGGCGTTGTCCATCCTGGCGGACGGCATCATCACGATGACAGCGGGCGAATGGAAAAAGGCCCTGACGTTCGCCGAGCAGGCGTTGGCGATCCTGCGCGAACACGGCGCCGGTCTGACGTGGGAACTGAACATCGCGCAGAACCTCGTCATCTGGGCGCTCATGTACCTGGGCGAGCTCGGCGAGGTGTCGCGGCGGGTGCCGGCGCTTCTGGCCGATGCGCGCAGCCGCGGCAACCTGTATCTCGCCACGGAGTTGTGCACGCGGAGCAACTACGTGTGGCTGGCGGCGGACGATCCTGACGCAGGGGAACGCGAAACGGTCGAGAGCATTGCGCAATGGTCGCAGAAAGGTTTTCACCGTCAGCACTACAGTGCGCTGCTCGCCCGTGTACAGACCGGCTTGTATCGCGGAAACGCCGAAGCGTCGTGGGGGCTGCTGGCGGCACAAGAGCCGATGCTGCGGCGGTCGTTGATGACCCGAATCCGGGTCATTCGGGTCGAGTCGCTCTACCTGCGAGCGCGTTGCGCGCTGGCCCTGGCCGCCAAGGGGCGCGAGCTCACGCCGGTTCCTGTCCGTTGCCCGCGCCGGAGCTCGGCGCATCGAGCGCGAGCGAATGCGCTGGTCGGATCCGATAGCCCTCTCTGCTCCGGGCCGGGATTGCGTATGTGGACGGCAGCACTCCGCTGGCCCTGAGGTACCTCCACGATGCCGCCGATCGGTTCGACCGCGCCGATATGCGTCTGTACGCAGCGGTGGCAGGCCGCCGTATCGGCGCACTTCGGGACGACGCGCCAGCCCGCGAACTGCAGCGGCGAGCCGAGGAGTGGATGGCCACACAGCAGATCAAGAACCCGGTCTGTATGACCCGCATGCTGGCCCCGGGCTTTCCCGACTGACGGAGCAGGCGGTGATGGCGGCAGTCAGGGCAGTCCCCTCGGCGACGAGGCAGTCCCGGAGGCGACGTTCGGACGCAGTGCGGAAGTCGTTATTACGTTATGAATGACAACGCATCAGGCGAGCGGCGGACCGTATGCGACGGCTGACGGGGATCATTTCCCTGGTGTTTTCCCGGCACACCCTGCCCAGCTTACGCAGCTGATCCACCGGTTGCAGGCTGGCGACGCCGACGCATCCGAAGCGCTGTTCGCCGCCGCCTACAACGATCTGCGCCGACTCGCGCGCGCGCGGCTACGCACGAGCGGCCGCCACACGCTCCTCGATACGGGCTCTCTCGTCCACGAGTCGTATCTCCGTTTCGCGCACGCCCGGCACTTGAACTTCGACGATCGCGCGCATTTCATGGGCTGGGTCGGGCGTGTCATGCGCTCCGTGATCGTTGACCTTGCCCGGCGTCGAAACGCCGAGCGGCGCGGAGGCGGAGCGGCGCGCGTGGCGCTCGACATCGACCCGCCCGATACCGCGGCGGGCGCGGAGGAGATTCTCCGCGTCCACGAAGCCTTGCAGCACATCAGCACGATTGACGAGCGAATGGCCCGTGTCGTGGAGATGCGGTACTTCTGCGGGCTCACCGAGACCGAGATCGCCACCACGTTGGGCGTCACGACGCGCACCGTTCGACGCGACTGGGAGAAGGCGCGGTTGCTGCTTCGAGAGGCGCTGATCTGATCCCGGAGCTCACTTGGGTTGGGAATTCGTAGAGGCGGACCTTCAGGTCCGCCTGGGCCGACCTCGAGATCGGCCTCTACGCAACACAAGTGAGCTGCGGCTTCGAAGGTACATGCCACTAACCCGTCGACCCACGCGAGATGCTACGAGATGTCGTGGACGTCAGCGCGTGGGCCACGCTGAGCCCCCTGCTGGATGAGGCCCTCGAGCTCGCCCCCACGGAGAGGGCCGCGTGGATCGAGCGGCTCGCGCCGGAGTACGACGCGGTGCGGGCGCGGCTTCGCAGCCTTCTTGCGGAAGCGGAATCGGTCGATGCCGCAGCCTTCCTGGAGACGATCCCGAAAGTCGACCCGGTGGCGCGACACCTCGCGGATGGCCCCGAGGATGACGGACTCGTGCCTGGTGCAGTGGGTCCTTACCAGGTTCTGCGCAAGCTCGGGGAAGGTGGCATGGGCGCCGTGTGGCTCGCGCGAGCGCTCCGACGGGATGGTCAAACGGCCGGTTGCGCTCAAGCTGCCGCGTGGAGTGTGGACGCGCGCCGGGCTCGCGGAACGGATGGAGCGCGAGCGCGACATCCTGGCGACCCTCAATCATCCCAACATCGCCCGGTTGTACGACGCCGGCCTGACCGATGCCGGGCAGCCGTACCTGGCGCTCGAATTCGTGCCCGGCCGGCGTGTCGACGATTATGCGCAGGCGGAGCGCCTGTCCGTGCGGGCGCGCCTGCAGCTCTTCCTGCAGGTGGCGCGGGCTGTCGCCCATGCGCATGCCAGGCTGATCGTCCACCGCGATCTGAAACCCTCGAACATCCTGGTTACGGACGCGGGCGAGGTGAAGCTGCTCGATTTCGGCATCGCCCGGCTGCTCGATGACGGCAGCGCGCCGACGGCCGTGACGGAAGCCTGTGGCCTTCCCCTGACGCCGGACTACGCCTCCCCTGAGCAGATTGCCGGCGAACGTCCCGGGATTGCGTCCGACGTGTACTCGCTCGGCGTCCTCCTCTACGAACTGCTCGCGGGTGTGCGTCCGTACACGCTTCGCCGCGACTCACGCGGCGCGCTGGAGGACGCCATCCTGCAGTCCGTCCCACGGCGCCCGAGCGACGCCGCCTCCGAGCCGTCGCTGAAGCGCCTCCTGCGCGGCGATCTCGACACCATCGTCCTCAAGGCACTGAAGAAGCAGCCGGGCGAACGCTACGAGACCGTCAACGCCTTCGCCGAGGACATCGAGCGCCACCTGCACGGCCGCCCCGTGCTCGCACGGCCGGATAGCACGTGGTACCGGCTGTCGAAGTTCGTCACGCGGAACAGGGTCGCGGTCCTTGCCTCGACCGCCGCATGCGTTGTGGCCGTGACCGGAATCGGTCTGACGCTCTGGCAGTCGCAGGTGGCGTTCACGGAGAAGGCGCGGGCCGAGGAGGTCAGACAGTTCCTGACGACCATCTTCCACGAAGCCAGTCCGTACAACGGCGGCGGTGGCGCGGTGTCTGCCGCTGACTGGCTCAAACAGGTGAAAGACCGCGTCAACGAGCGGCTCGCCGATCGTCCGGAATTGCGCATCGAGTTGTTGAACGCCGTGGGCTCGAGCCTGTTGACAGTGCAGGACACCGCGGGCGCCGAAGCCGTGTTGACCGAGGCCGTCCGGGAAGCCACGCGCCAACTCGGCGCCGATCATCCCGAAACGGTGCATGCTCGTGTGCTCCTCACGCCCGTGTACCGCTATCGTGGCAAGACGAGAGAGATGCGGCTGGAGCTCGATCGCCTGCTCCCGGTGTTGCGTGCGAAGCCGGCAGAATTTGCGGAGGATCTCGTCGTCGCGTTGAAGAACCGCGCGCATCTCGAAATCGACGAGGGCCGCTACGCGGAGGCCGACCGTGCGGCACAGGAGGGGATTGCCGTGGCTCGGGAGAGACTCGGCGAGCGTCATCCCGAAACCGTGGCGGCGTCTCTCATGGTCGCACTGACGTACTACTACAACCGCAGCCCCGATATCGCGTTGCAGGCGTCCGAGCGTGCGTATCAAGTCGCGATGGCCGCGTACGGCGGCACACCACGTCACCCGCGGATCATCGAAGCACGGCTGTTGCGCGGCCGTGCGCTCGCGTCAGCCGGTCACCTGCGCGAAGGCATCGAACAGCTCACCGTCGCGGTGGCGGATGCGGCCGACCTCTTCGGACCGTCCAGCCGGATGGTGGGGTTCTATCTGCTACCGCTCTCCAGATTTCAACTCCAATCGGGCGCCATCAATGAGGCGGTCGAACACAGTCGCCGGGCTCTGGACATCATCAGCAAGCACAGCACGGCCGAATCCTTCAGGTACGCGAACGCCCTCCGCGCTCGTGGCGTGGCGCTCCTCGGCGCACGACGGGTGGCTGAGGCGCTTCCCGACCTGACGCGCGCCGCGGAGACAGTGCGGCACGTTCTGCCGCCGCTGCACAACGTCACGCGTGCATTCACGGCCGATCAGGCGTTGGCGCTGGCCGGGCTGGGGCGATACGACGAGGCGCAGCAGTTGATCGACGACAGTTCTGCGCCAGGACGATCGGCCGGATGATCGAGAGACGGCCCGGCTGCGGTATGTCCTCGGCGTCGTCAAACGGCTGCAAGGGGAGTATCGAGCAGCGCTCGGCCTGCAGCAGCGATCGCTCGAGTGGATGCGCAATGGCCAGCCGGCGGACCTTGAACGGATCAACGTCCTGACGGAGATCGGATTGAACCTCCACGAGCTTGCACGACCGGTGGACGCGGCGACGTTTCTCGAGCAGGCCCTGTCTCTCTCTCGCCGCACGCAGGTTCGAGCGAACCCCGATCGCGCCGACGCACTGGTCGGTCTGGGACGCGTAAAGATGGCCGCCGGTCGATTGCCGGAAGCGCTGGCGCTGCTGCAGGAAGCCGACGGCTTCTGGCGTGAGTTCGACCACGCGAACCGCTCGGCGGGCGAGACGGCACTGTGGCTCCGCCGTGCCGCGCGGCAGCCCATTTCCGCACGCAGGGCCGGCTTCAGCCGGCCCATTTCTTGAGCCGTGACGCTCCTCACGGGTAAGCCGTGTCCTCTTTCCTGCGGCCACTGCGTTTACAGAGGCGAAGGGAAACAACGGCTTTCCAGATTGAAAGGAGCCAGAACATGAAATCGATCTTCGCGCTCACGATCGCAGCAGCCCTGCTCGTCCCCACCGCCGCGTTGGCCGCGCGCCCCGCCAACGTTGCCAACACGACCTGGACCCTGCAGGTCAACAACGACACCGCTCAGCTCTTCATCGACACGCAAGGCGGATCGGGCGCACCCGGGGCAATGGTCTGCCGCCACATCAAGGGCGACATCAACGGGATTGCCGGCATCCGCGGCTGGTACTGCCCGTCCACCGGTCGTATCCACTTCGTGCACACGAACGCCGACAACGAGGATTTCGTCGTCCGCGTATTCACGGGCAACGTCTCAGACCGGGTGGCGGGCGAGCCGCTGCAGATGGCCGGAACGGTCACCGTGCTCATCTCTGCTTTCGGCAATCTTGGCGAATACAACTTCTCGGCAACCAGCCAGTAGCGCGATGGCAGTGATGCGAGCGCCTGGTCCGGGACGACGAACATCGGCACAGGCGCGAGTCGCATAGAGCGCATTTCCACGGCGGTACACGCAACGAGGTCGCCGGAGACTGGCGACCTCGAATTGCAGGCCGCGATAGCTGGGGGAGCGCAACCAGTGAACCGACAGTCGCCGCTTCCTCTCACTCGATCGCATCGGGCGGTGCGGCGGCGGAACGGACCGGCAGGTCTTCGCGATCCACGGCGGCATGTCCACGGCAACGCTCGTCTGGGATCTCGCGCGCCATCAGATTCGATCGCGCTGGTCGGACTGGTTGCTCCCCAGCCAACTCGGCCGGTGAAACGTGTTGACTCGCCATACTTCGCGGGTCGATACTCCAACACCCTCCACTTGCGCGATTGTTTGCGTGACGAAGTTGTCACGCTCTGGGTTCTGGCTTTCTGCCTCGAGCCCGGGCGCACGCACGTACGCGCGCGGGGCGGCCACACTGTCGGAGGACTCGATGGCAGATACGGAAATTGACAACAAGATCGAGATCATCGGACTCGATAACATCAAGGCGAAGCTCGAAGGGGGCGCGCCTGTTGCGCTGAAACTCGAGGGCGGCGCACCGGTCGCGCTGAAGCTCGAGGGCGGCGCGCCGGTCAAGCTCGAGAACGTCTACGACATCAAGGCGCTCGAGATAAAGCCGATCGAGGCGGACCTCGGAACCGACACGCACCTGGCGATCGATCCGCTGAAGCTGGAACTGGCGCCGCTCAAGAGCGACCACAGCATGACCGTGGATCTCAAGCCGGCGGTCGTCGATCTCTGTCTGACGGCGAACATCGGCAAGCTGCCGAACGTCTGCATCCGCCAGCCGTATCATCACCACATCGGTTTCACCCTTTTCGGCACCGAAGTCTGGGGATACAGCTTCTCGGGCCAGCAGGAAACAGTGATCGAGGAACTGGATCGCCAGCCACAGGTCGCCTGGCGCGGCGCGCTGGCGACGTGGCCCCCGCATCGGGCGCCACACTCGCCCTCGCCGGCTCCGCAGCCGCCAAGCCGTCAGGCGGGCGGGCTTCGAATCCGTCTGGATCCCTGAGCGAGGTGTGTCGTGGCTGAGCCGCTCCTGCGCATCGCAACGCCTGACGACGAACCTCTCGTCCTGGCTGGTCCCCCAGCGAAGCTGACGGGTCAGATCGATCTTCACAACCCGAGCGACGTATCGGTGGTGTTGCGCGATGCCGGCTTCAACGATCCCAGCGGCGTCCTGCAGAGCCAGACCGGGGCGCCAGTCCTTCTCACCGCTCGTGGTGCGCGCCCACCAGCAGCAGCGCGGACCGGTGACGATCAGTCTCGATCCCGCAACGCCACCTGGCGAGTACCGCGCCGAGATCGAACTGGCGGGAGGCACGCGGCCGGTCGTCCTTCACGTCACCGAGTCCATCGACCTGACGGTCCATCCGCAATCGATTGTTGTCTTGAATCAACGGGGCATTCAGCGGCGGCGCATTGTCGTGACCAACGAGGGGAATGTCCCCTTCGCCGTCGGCGATCTCGGCGACGTGGACCTGAGAGACGACATGCTCTCCGAGCGTACGCGTCTCGCTCTCGAGCCAGTCACACGTGCCGCGCAGATCGAGGGCAAGGACCTCGACGGTCCGGCCCTCGTGCTCCTCAGACTCGCGCCGGCTGATGCCTTCCGGGAGGACGGGTTGTCCGTGCGGTCGCACGGTCCCGCTGTCACGGTCGTCCCCGGCGAGACCGTGGTCATCGATCTCGACGTGACGCTGCAGGCGGAGCTTCCGCCGAACAGCCGCTACCGCGGACGCACACCGCTGTTGACGCGAGATCTGGAATTCGTCGTCGTCTCGTCAGCTCCGGCGCAGGATGCTGTGGCCCCGGAGAAGCGGGAAAAGAAAGCCATGAAAGGACAAGGAGGCCGACGGTGAGGGAATCGAGAAGCCGCACGCGCGATGACGTGAGGGAGATGTCGCCCACCGACTGGACGAGCATGACGCCAGCGGACTGGATGAGCATGACGCCGGCTGACTGGGTCAACATGACCCGCTCCAGCTGGACGGACCCGCAGCGCCTGTCCGAATTGTGGCAGCGCAACTACGGCGACCTGATGAACGCCAGGCCGGCCGACTGGCTGACGATGATGTACGGTCAGCGATCGGCGACACCGACGTCGCCCTGGCAGTCCAGAGGCTACGAACGTCACGAGCATCACGGGCCTCACGGCCGCGGCTGCCGTTGCCACGAGCACCACGGCAAAGAGCACGAGCGCCACCACGGCGACTGCTGCCGCCGATGCGGATCGGATCCGTGCGCCTGCATCTGCTGCATCGGCGACGTGGACCTGGCGATCTACTCCCGTGCCGGTGAGCAGCGCGTCATCCCCATCGTCATCGAGAACGAGCGGCGTCGAGAGAAACAGGTGTCGCTCGAGCTCAGTGGATGGACGACGAAGGGCGGCAAGCCAGCCCCCGTGGACACGGCGCTGCTGGAGCCGAAGACCTTCACCATCCCGGCCTGTGGTGAGCAGAAGGTCACACTCGTCGTGAAGACCAGAGATGACGGACGGACGGACGGCAACGCGAACGAGCAGGCCGCCGGGCGCCAGCCGGGCGAAGAAGGAGCGCGGACGTTTCCGGACGTGGATGACTGTGTCGTCGCCACGGCAGACCTTCGCGTCGTCGGTTGCGACCATCGTCCCGATCCGCATCGCCGTGGCCCTTCTGCCACGCGACTGCGATCCGTTCACGGTGCCCTGTGGCTGCTCCTGCTGCTAGCTGGGGCCGCGCGGGCGGCGCGGCCGCGGGCGCAACCACGGAGTGGGCCGCCTGGTACACGCAGTTCCTCACCAGTGCGACCGGACAGTCTGCCAGGACCCTGGAGCTGTATCAGCAGGTCCTCGCCGCGATCTCGCGGGGTGAGATCGCGCCGACCGCCCTGCAGGATCTGCTGCCTGGCTTTCTTCAGGTCCGCGGTGCGACGTACACGAACACGCTCACCGAGCTGACGACGAGGTTCTACGCCAGGCTCGTCGAGATCGGCGCCGCCCATTCGCGCGAGCTCGCGGAACTGGTCGTGCCGGGCGGACACGTGCCCGACGTGCCGCCGCCCGTGTTCGAATCAGCTGACCCGACGCAATGGTTCCAGCGGCTCACGGAGTACGCAGGTCAGCTCAACGCGCGCGCGCTCAAGGTCTACCAGGCGCACCTGAACCGCGTCGCCGCAGGCGAGACGACGGCGGATCAGTTGCAGCGGGCGATGTCGGAGTACCTGGAGCGGCGGCTGCCCGAGCACCTTCGTCAGTCCGGCCAGCTGTACTTCCAGCTCCTCACCGATTTGAACGAGATCCGCGCGCGATACGAGGAGGAGTACCTCGGCGGCGTTCTCGCGTCGGTCAAGCGGCCGGTGGTGACGACGCGTTCGCGTTGACGCTCGTCGCTCCGCTCGGCGGGGTCGCGTCGGCCTCGCTGTCAGTGGCGAACACGAAAGAGGAGCGCGCACACGTCCGCTGCCGCGTCACCGACGTGCGGCGCGCGGACGGCGTCGGGCCGGCCTTCACCGCGGCGACGACGATCGCGCCAGAGCAAGTGGAGCTCGGTCCGGGCGAGGAAGTCAGCGTGCGCGTGTCCATTCGGCTCGATGCGGCCGACTACGAGACCAATGTGCTGTACGTCGGCGAACTGCAGGTGACAGGCCACGGCGCGCCTCGTCTCGAGGTGCCGCTGAGGATCACGGCGAAGGAAGCCACAGTGCCACTCGAACACCAGGTCGGCAAGGACGCACAATGACCCGTGGCAACGGCGCGGGGAAGGCTCAGCGCGCCGAGCCGATTGCGATCATCGGCATGCGTGGCCGGTTTCCCGGCGCGAACGACCTCGAGACGTACTGGCGGAACCTGGCCGACGGCGTCGAGTCGATCGCGGTGCTCACGCCTGAGGAGATGCGCGCAGTCGGGCGTGCCCGATCACGTCTCTCGCCTGCCTGGTTATGTGAACGCGTCGCCGGTGCTCGACAAGGTCGACGAGTTCGATGCCGAGTTCTTCGGTTTTTCGGCCCGCGACGCCTCTCTCACCGATCCGCAGCAGCGCCTGTTTCTCGAGACCGGGTGGGAAGCGCTCGAAGACGCCGGCTACGACGCGGCGCGCTACCCGGGAGCGATCGGCGTCTTCGGCGGCTGCGAGCTCAGTTCATACCTCTATCAGCTGTACCTGAATATCGATTCGCTGCAATACATCGACGGCATGACGCTGATGGTCACCAACGACAAGGACCATCTGTGCACGCAGGTGTCGTACCGGCTCAACCTGCGAGGCCCGAGCATCGCCGTGCAGACGACCTGCTCGACGTCGCTCGTTGCCGTGTCGCTGGCCTGCGAGAGCCTGCACGCGCGCCGGTGCGACATGGCCCTCGCCGGTGGCGTCACGGTGCGCGTGCCGCAGCGCGGCGGCTACTTCTACACCGCGGGATCGATCCTGTCGCCCGACGGCCACTGCCGCCCCTTCGACGCCAATGCGCAGGGCACGGTGGTCGGCAGTGGCGTGGGCCTGGTCGTCCTCAAGCGGCTGAGCGAGGCGATTGCCGACGGCGACAACATCCGCGCCGTCATCCTCGGCGTCGGCCTGAACAACGACGGCAACGACAAGGTGGGCTACACCGCGCCCAGCTTTCGCGGCCAGGCGGCGGCGATCCGCGCCGCACATGCAATGGCGGGCATCTCGCCGGAGACGATCGGCTACGTCGAGGCGCACGGCACCGGCACGATCCTCGGCGACCCGATCGAGATCTCGGCGCTGAACGAAGCGTTCAAGGCGTCGACGGAGCGGCGCGGCTTCTGCGGTATCGGCTCGGTGAAGTCGAACTTCGGCCACCTCTCCTGCGCGGCAGGCGTGGCCGGTCTGATCAAGACCGTTCTCGTGCTCGAACACGGATCGATTCCGCCGACCGTGCACTTCCAGAAACCGAACCCGGCCATCGATTTCGCGTCGAGCCCGTTCTACGTGACCACGCGGCTGCAGCGGTGGGAGAGAAACGGAACGCCGCGCAGGGCCGGCGTCAGTTCCTTCGGTGTGGGCGGCACCAACGCCCACCTCGTTGTCGAAGAGGCACCGCCGCGGACGGCCCCGCGCAACGCCGATCGCATCAGCTGCTGGTGTTGTCGGCGCGCAGCCAGGCGGCGCTCGATCAGGCCACGATCGGTCTGGCGGCGCACCTGGAGTCGCATCCGGCGCTGGACCTGGCCGATGTCGGCTACACCCTGCACGTCGGCCGCCGCGCGTTCCGTCACCGGCGCGTGCTGGTGTCGGCGAGCGACGATCGCGCCGCGGCGATCGCCGTGCTGCGCGCACCGGAGCGCCTGTCGGCGTCGAGTGCCGCAGCAGAACGTCCCGTGGTGTTCATGTTCCCTGGCCAGGGTTCGCAGTACGCCGGAATGGCGGCGGGCCTCTACAAGTCGGAGCCGGTCGTTCGCCGCGTCATCGATCGATGCGCGCGCATTCTCGAGAAGGAGATCGGCACCGACCTGCGGAAGCTGATTTTTCCCGCGGCCCGGCGCCGCGCGCAGGCCGCTGAGGAGCTGCGCGATACGCAGATGGGCGCAGCCGGCGCTCTTCGTCGTCGGCTACGCGCTGGCGGAGTTGTGGCGATCGTGGGGCGTTCAGCCGGCGGCGATGATCGGGCACAGCGTTGGCGAGTACGTCGCGGCCACGCTGGCCGGCGTCATGACGCTCGAGGACGCGTTGAGGCTGATCGCGCGCAGGGGCCAGCTCATCTCGGCGCTGCCGCGCGGGTCCATGCTCGCGGTGATGGCGCCGTCGGAGACGGTGCAGCGCTTCGTCGGTGGAAACATCTCGCTTGCCGCGGTCAATGCGCCAGGCTACTCGGTTCTGTCGGGGCCCGGTGATGCCATCGAGCGCGTCGAGCATGCGCTGGCCGCGGAGTCGGTCGCCGCGCGCCGCCTGCACACGTCGCACGCGTTCCACTCGTCGATGATGGAGCCGATTCTCAGCGAGTTCGAGGGGCTCGTCGCCGGCGTGACGCTGTCGGCTCCGGCCATCCCGCTCGTGGCGACGCTGACGGGCGAGTGGGCCAACGGGCCGGTGACCCGGCCGGCTTACTGGAGTGCGCAACTGCGTTCGACGGTTCGGTTTGCGGACGGCATGCGCGCGCTCACCGGCGCCAGGAGTCCGGTCGCCAAGGACGCCATCTACCTCGAGGTCGGTCCGGGCAACACGCTCGTGACGTTTGCCTCCGAGACCGTGAAAGGCGACGGCAAGGCGGCCGTCTGCCTGACCTCGCTTCCCGGCGCGAACGATCGCCGCACCGACACCGAGGTCATGCTCGGCTCGCTCGGACAGTTGTGGGCGTGCGGCGCTGCCGTCGACTGGGACGGGTTTCATCGGTCAGAACGCCGGGCGCGCGTGAGCCTGCCGACGTACCCCTTCGAGCGCCGGAGCTATTGGGTAGGTGCTCGCCCCGGACAACCGGTGGCGGCGGTTCAGCATGAAGCAAGGGACACGACCAACTGGTTCTACCGTCCCGTCTGGAAAGAAGTCGCGCCCGTAGCGGCGCAGCCTGATGCGCTGTCCGGGCGTCGCATCCTCGTGTACGACGAACAGACCGGCCTCGGTGCCGCCGTGATCGATCGCCTTCGCGCGGCCGGCGCGCAGCCGGTTGCCGTCCGCCAGGGCAGTGCCTTCGCGCGGATCGGCGAGCACGAGTACACGCTGGATCCGTCCCATGCGGATGGCTTCTGGCAGCTGGCGGCTGACGTCTGCGCCGGCGCCACGAGGCTCGCGGGCGTTGTGGACTGCTGGAGCGCGGGCCCGCCCGGGGCGACCGACCTCGACACGGCCTCGGTCATCACCCTCCTCGGTCCGATGCGGTTTGCCCACGCGCTCAGCGGCCAGCAAACGGTCCGGCCTCTGCCGATGCTGCTTCTCGCACGGGGTACGACGCGCGTGCACGACGGAGACGTCATCGACCCGCCGCGGGCGCTGGGCGCCGGAGTCGCGAAGGTGATGCCGCAGGAGCAGCCCGGGATTCGAGTGGCCCATGTGGATGTGGATGACGATCCTGGCGTCGCGAATCTGATCGTGGCCGAGCTCGCCGCGGGCGCGCCTGAACCCGCGCTCACATTCCGCGGAGGCCACAGGTTCGCCGAAACCTACGAGCCTGCGCCAGTCGGGTCGGTCACCCGGCCGCTGGAATTGCCCGAGCGTCCGGTGGTCATGGTGACTGGCGGACTTGGCCACATGGGCATGGCCATCGGCGAAGGGCTGTTCAACCACGCGAATGCGCGGCTCGTCCTGCTGGGCCGCACGGAGCTGCCCGATCCGGAGCAGTGGGCGGGACGCGCCGAGGACACATCGCTTCCGGCGGATCGCCGGACGCTGCTCCAGCGGCTGGCGCGGCTGCACGAGCAGCGGCACGACGTGCTGGTGGTCAACGCCGACATGAACGACGGCCAGAAGGTCAGGGCGGCGGTCGACGCCGCCCTCGCGCGTTTCGGCACGATCGATCTCGTCGTGCACGGCGCGGCGCGGATCGACGCCGCGGCGTTCGGATCGATTGCCGACACCGGGCCCGGACGTCGTCGAAGCGCAGTTCTCGCCGAAGCTGCGCGGCCTGTTTCACCTGATGAAGGCCTTCGAGGGCCGTGAACCGCGACGCTGGGTGCTGCATTCGTCGATCTCCACCGTGCTCGGCGGCCTCGCGCTGGGCGCGTATTCCGGCGGCCAATGCCGTGCTCGATGCGCTGGCGATCGCCGGCGGCGACCGGTGGCTGAGCGTCGACTGGGATTTGTGGGACAACGCCGGCGAGGCGCAGGCGGTCTCGATGCCGACCGCCATCCACCCGCCGGAGGGAAGCGACGCGTTCCTGCGTCTCCTCGGCGCCGACATCGGGCGGCGCGCCCTCGTGGTGGTCGATGACCTCGCTGGTCGCTTGAAGGCCTGGATCCGCCACGACGCCTCGTCCGGGCAACGACGCTGTCGCCGTCGAGCGGCATCCGCGCCCGAATCTCGCGAACGCCTACGTCGAGCCTCGAACGGCCACCGAGCGTGAGCTGGTCGAAATCTGGGGGGAGCAGCTCGCGATCGCGTCGATCGGCATCCACGACCGCTTCTTCGATCTGGGCGGCCACTCGTTGCTGGCGGTGCAGGTGGCGTCGGAGATCCGCGATCGTTTCCAGATCGAGATGCCGGTGCTGAAGCTGTTCCAGGCGCCGACGATCGCCGAGCTCGCGGTCCTCATCGACCGGGCGCAATCCGGGGCGGAGTTGGCCCAGGCTCCTTCGGCCGCGCCGGCTGCCACGCCGTCCGCGACACCGCTCGAGGGCGAGTCACCCGAGGCGGCGGCGAAGGCGACCTATCGCGACTTCTACGACGATGTGACGAGGCGGCTGGAGCGTTCGGGTGTGGGCGAGGCGTCGTTCTTCCTGAACTACGGCTATCTGCCGCTTGGCGGCGACGACGAGGCGCAGTTTGCGGTGCCGGAGGGTGTTCCGAACCCGAGCTCGATCAGGCTGGCCTTCGAGTTGATCGGCGCGACGGATCTGAACGGCCGGCGCGTGCTGGACGTGGGCTGCGGTCGCGGCGGCACCGTGGCGCTCATCGCCGAGCGCTTCGACGCCGATGTCACCGGCGTCGACCTGTCGCCGGAAGCGATCGCGTTCTGCCGGCGCATGCACCGCCATCCTCGTACGCGATTCGAGGTGGGGGACGCCGAGCATGTGCCGTTCGAGGATCGCACCTTCGCCGCGGTCACCAACATCGAGTCCTCGCATACCTATCCGAACCTGCGGGCGTTCTTCGCCGAAGTCGCCCGCGTGCTGGTGAGCGGGGGAGAGTTTCTCTACACCGATCTGCTGCCCGTGCAGCGCTGGATGGAAGTGCGGGTGCTGCTCGGGCCTCTGGGGTTCAGGATTCAGGCCGACCGTCACATCACGCCAAACGTGCTGGCCTCATGCGACCAGGTGGCCGCCACCCGGGCGCAGGCGTTCGGCAGCGCCGACGCGATGATCGACAACTTCCTCGCCGTGCCGGGGTCCGCCGTCTACGAACAGATGCACTCGGGGGCATGGGAATACCGGATCGTGCGCGCCGTGCGGGAGTGAGCCGAGCCGCCGCATCATCATGCAGCGCAGACGGCCCCGGGGAGGAACGGGACGTCCACGCGTACTACTGCGACACACGGTCCATCGACCCGTCTCAGCACAGCGCGCTTGCCTGCCTGCTTTCCCCCGATGAACGGGCGCGCGCCGACGCGTTGTGGCGTGCCGACGATCGGCGGGACTACGTCGCGGCCCACGCGCTGCTCCGGCGAGCGTTGGCGATCAGCACGGGGCAGACGCCACAGCACCTGATCTTCGACAGGGACGAACACGGCAAGCCGTTTTTCGTGCGCACCGGGCCGATGCCGGCGCCCCACTTCAGCCTGAGTCATTCACACGATCTCGTCGCGTGCGCGATCTCCATGAGATGCGTCGTTGGCATCGATGTCGAAGCCGTTAACCACGGGATCGACGTTACAACGCATCGCGACGCGCTATTTCACCGCGGACGAAGCTGCGGCGCTTCAGCGGTGGTCGGCCGAGGAGCGGCCATTCCGCTTCTGCGCGCTGTGGACGCTGAAGGAGGCGCTGCTCAAAGCGGCAGGGATCGGGCTCGCCACCTCGATCGACAGCGTCTCGTTCCGCGTGGACGGCGGGCAGGTGAGCCTCACACTGGCGCCGCCGGGCATGCCCACGGATTGGACGTTCGCCCTGCTGAACGTCTGCGGATCGCACACGCTCGCGATCGCCGCCGGGCGGGCGAGCCGTCCGGTCGTGATCCCGGTCACGCCGATCGAAGTCCTGGAAGGCTCGTTCGAACGCGAGCGCCGCAGGGCCGCGCCGTGACTTCGTCGCTGACAAGTTCCTGCGCGGTCGTCCGCGACCTTTATTGAGTCCTCGACTGCGCTTGTGGCACAGTTGCATACGCATCGGAGAAGTGAAGATGGTGCTTCGGCCGGAGCCGCGCGTGCCGGCCGGTCGATGTGGTTGCCGCGCTGGAAGGAGTGCCACGCGATGGCCGGCCGAACGAGGTGCTTGCTTCTCTTTCCGGTAGTGCTTGTCTCGCTGGCTGCCAGCGCGCTCGCGCAGGATGGCACGCTTGTCGTCGCCAATCGCGCCGGGGGCAGTATCTCGCTGATTGATTTCCCAACCCGTCTCGAGGTGGCCCGCCTTGCGATAGGCCCGATCATCCCTCACGAGGTGGCAGTCTCGCCTGACGGGCGCCTGGCCCTGACCGCTGAGTATGGGCCCGAGAGCAGGCACGGCCGGCACGTGGTTCTCATCGACATTCCCGAGGCCCGGGTCGTCGGTCGCATCGATATGGGACCGGAGTCGCGGCCCCATTCGGTGCTGTTTCGCCGCGACGGACGGCGTGCCGTTGTGACGATGCAGAACTCGGACAGGATCGCGGTGATAGACCTCGACACCATGAAAGTGATGCGAGTCTTTCCGACGGGTGGACGGGAAGGCCACATGGTGCGGCTCAGCCCGGATGACTCGCGTGCGTATGTCACCAGCCGCGGCGCGGAAGGAACGCTCTCGGTCATCTTTCTCGAGGAGGACCGCCCGCCCGTGGTCATTCCAACGGGGGCCGGGGCCGAGGGGATCTCGATCTCGCCGGACGGCCGTGAGGTGTGGGTGGCGAACCGTACCCACGAGACCATCTCGGTGATCGACACCATGTCGCTCAAGGTGGTGGCGACGGTCGCGTCACGGCCCGCCGCGGGGCGTGTGGAGATCGGCCCGAGCGGGCGCGCGATCGTGCCGAATGGAGGCGGGGGCGGACCGCCGGTCGCGCAGGACCCGCGGCTGTTCGACGTGAAGTCGCGGAAGATGATGGCGGAGGTGCCGCTGCGTGACGGCAAGCCCCAGGACGGCAACTTCGGGGTGTTGATCCGGGGTGATATCGCCTTCGTGAGCGACCCGGTTCAGGGCACCATCCGCATGTTCGACCTCGCGCGTGTTCGGCAAATCGCCGCCGGAAATACTCGCGAGCGCCCACGAGGAGCCAGACGGCATGGCGTGGTCACCGTTGCGCGTCGGCGTGATGCGATAGACGCCAGGCCCACGCATACACGCTGTCCCGGTCACCGCACGGTTCCGGAACCTCATCAACACGCACACCCGTGATTGGCTGCGAGTATCTTCGGCATGGAACGGCCGAGCGGGGCCAAAACGCCTGCCGAACTCGAGGCCGCGCTTGATCGTGCACGGAGGCATGCGGCGAACGGGAAGCCGTATCGAATCGTCGTGGAGATGGCACGCCACGGGCCGGGGGTGGAGTGAAAATTCGCGGGTGCCGACCGGCTCGCGGGCGTAGAATCTCCGGGTACGTCGTGTTCGCCTTCAGGCGGACTCAGGAGGGGCATATGAAGCGCGTCGTGCTCGGTATCGTCGTTGTTGCGTGTGTCGCGGCGTTCGCAGCAGCATCCAGTCAGGCTCAGCGGCAGCCATTGCCGTTGTGGGCGTACGCGTATGACACGCAGCCCAACCCGGGCGACAAGGCGAATCCTCAGGCTCCTCCGACGAGGAATCTCCGTCCCAATGAGGATCCACAGGAACAGACCAAGCCTCGCACCGTCCCCGGGAGCAACGCTACGTATTCGCTCGTTGACGTGCGCGACGGTCACGAGGTGATCGACTGGTTCCCGGGCGACCACCCGCCGATGTCCCCCCTCATCAAGAATGGTCCGGCGAGCCTGATGGCCGTACGCGGCCGGGCCTGCGGCTCATGTCACCTGCCGAATGGGAAGGGGCGGCCGGAGAACGGGCCGCCGGCGGGGCAGCCGGCCGGATACACCATCCAGACCTTACATGACTTCGCTGCCGGCCTGCGGCAGAGTGCCGACCCGCGGAAAGCCAACACGCCGACGATGTCCGCGTTGGCGAAAGCGATGAGTGAGGAAGAGATCAAGCAGGCGGCGGAGTATTACGCCGCAATGCAGTGGACGCCGTGGATCCGGGTGGTCGAGGCGGACAAGATCCCCGAGGCACACCTGGAGCAGGGCGGCATGTACATCATCAAGGGGAAGGAGCCGGTCGAGCCGCTCGGGAACCGCATCGTCGAGGCGCCGGAGGACGACTACCAGGCCAACACCGTTCGCAATCCGCGGTCGGGGTTTGTCGCATACGTGCCGGTGGGGAGCCTCGAGAAAGGCAAGCAGCTCGTGCTGAACGGAGGCGGAAAAACGATGGCGTGCGGTACGTGCCACGGACCCACGCTCCAGGGTCTGGTCAACATCCCGGGCATCGCGAGCCGGTCGCCGAGCTACATGATGCGCCAGATGTGGGACATGAAAGTGGGTGCGCGCCGGGGCCCGATGACGTATCTGATGAAGCCGGTTGTCGCCAAGCTGACGCAGGATGACATGCTGAACATCGTGGCCTATCTGGCCTCGATCAAGCCGGCGGCGCCGACCACGACCAGCTCTCAGTAGAACGACCGAGCGAACGCATAGCGGTCCCACAGCCGCGTGCCTGTCTGAAGTCAAGGGTCAAGCAGTTGGCCCTTGACTCTTCCCTTCAGGTTTTCCGATCAGTTACGTTTCGCGCACAGGAGCTGCTCCGCCCGTTACCTCTTCGTAACCGGCGTCGAATCAGGATCTGCTGCCAGCGGCCCTCGTGTTTGGGCGCACGACCTCGTCGGCTCGAACATGAAACACGTTCTCGTGATGGCTTTCCTGGTCCTCGCCTGCTCCGCCGCGGGCGTGCGCGCGCAGGACACGTCCGTCCCGGCGTCGTCCACGCCGTGGCCGTGGCACATCGGCACCTCATTGTTCACGCTCGCGAACCTGGCTGAAGACGATCAGCCGCCGCACTTCTACCAGGTGAACCTCGGCTACCGCCTCACGCCGAAGGATCGCCTGTCGGTCGAGGCAATCACGTGGCGCTACTACCATCCGCTCGGGATTCCCTGGGGGGAAGAGGGGGGGCGCGAATCAGCCGCCAAGGCCTATCCGGGCCACGTGCGCGAGTTCGGCATCGGTCTCGAGTACCAACGCTTGCTGTCGAAGGGTCTCTACTCGTCGATCAGCGCGATCCCGTTCTTCCGCCGGTACTACGACACACAGAACGAGAAGATCGACAACGGGATGCAGCTGTACGTCACGGCACGCGTCGGGTACCAGGTCCGGCTGATGGACCGCCTGTTCCTCGAGCCTTCGGTCGCGTTCAACTTCTGGCCAGTCTCGACCAACGTGCCCGCCGGCTTCGAGGTGCAGGACGAAAGGTGGAATTCTTACTTCCTGTTCGAGCCCGGCCTCAACATCGGCTTCCGCTTCTGATGCCAAAAAGGCCGGGCGGCACGAGGCGGCAGAGGCACTACGTTACGACCGTCGCCGACGAACTCCGCCGCCGGTTCGGTAACGAACACCCGCAAGCACACCGCGGCCCCCATCGCCCTGACGGCGCGTCGCGCTGTCGCACGGTATTGCTGCTCTGGCGCCTGCGGACCCGTGGGTGTATAACAGGGCCCGGGGGCGCAAATGATAAGCCGACGCGTCGATGTCGTGGCAGTCACGGCTGCTCTCGTAACGGTCCTGACAGCAATCCCGGCCTCCGTCGCTGCGCAAACGTCCGCGGCCGGAGACAAGACATGGACTCCTCCCCGGACCGCCGACGGCCAGCCAGACATCCAGGGGTTCTGGGCGAACCAGGGCAGGCGGCTGGCAACCTACAATATCCAGGCCATGGAGGGCGCGAGCGAAGCGCACTCGCAGATTAGCGGCGTGCAGTCGGACGGTCACAGTCTGATTGTCGATCCGGCGGACGGAAAGATTCCGTACCTGCCCTGGGCACAGGCGAAGCGGCAGGACATCTTCGACAATCACAACAACCCGACGAAGTGGGAGCATGTGGATCCGCACACGCTCTGTTGGCTCAGCGGCGTCCCGCGCATGTTTTACCAGGGGACGACTCAGATCCATCAGATCCCCGGGTATGTCGTCATCCTGCAGGAGTTCAATCACGCGTACCGGATCATCCATCTCGACGGACGGCCGCGCCTGCCCGCGAATGTGAAATTGTGGATGGGGGACTCACGCGGCCGCTGGGAAGGGAACACGCTGCATGTCGACGTCTCGAACAAGAACGACAAGACGCGGTTCGACATCGTCGGCGATTTCCACAGTGACGCCGTTCGCATCCGCGAGCGCTTCACCGTCGTCGACGCCGATACGATTCGGTACGAGGCGACGTTCGACGATCCCACCGTGTATACACGGCCCTTTACGATGCGCTTGAACCTCGGCCGGGCGGTGCGCGGGGAGGCGGCCAAGACGCACGAACTGATTGAAGAAGCCTGCCGCGAGGGTGAACGAAGCACGCCGGACATGCTGCGGAACCTCCGCTGATCGGTCGATCCGCGGCTGCGGGCGCCCACCGAACGTCGCGCTCAGTTGTTGATTTCGAGTACGGAAGCACCCGACGGGCGACAAGACCAGGAGCGTTGGCGCCGTTCAGGGCCGCGTGTCCACCACCGCCACTCAGCGGATCTCCGGGCCCGCGCGCGGACCATCTCGCCGGCTCGAGCGCGACAGCGTCGACATTTCAGACTTCACGGCCGCGGCATCTGATACAGCAGAGTTGACAGCCGTGTCACTGAAGTATTTGGAGTTCGTTGGGGGTACACTAAAGTATTTTCGAATTGGAAATGAGCGCGTGCTCGTTAGCGGTGGCTGTGTCATACACCGGATGAGGGAAGACGTTGACATTGGCTGCAGACAGCCTTGGCACCAAGCTGAAAGCCGAACGCGAGAGCCGCGGCTTCACGCTCGACGACGTTTCCGCATCGACGAAGATTCCAGTCGCGCTGCTGGAGGCGCTCGAACGGAATGACCTCTCACGCTGGCCCAAAGGGCTTTACAGGCGCGCATTCTTCCGGTCGTACCTGACGGCCCTCGGCCTGCGGCCCGGGCCGCAGGCCGACGAGTTCGCCCGCTTGTTCCCTGACGAGCCGTCGCTTGAACCGCCTCCGGCCGGGCTCGCTGCCGCGAGCCCGCATGCGAACTCTGCCAACGAGCCGTTGGCGCTGACGTTCGCGGGGCCAGGGGCGGAACGCGTCTCGCGCTCCCTTGGCCTCGCGCTTGTCGAGGTGGCCGGTGTGCTTGCGGCCGGCGCTCTCGTCGGCTGGGCAGCGGGCATGACACTGCTCACGGCAAGTGGTGCGGTCGCACTCGTCTACTACCCGTTCGTCCGCGCGGCTACCGGCTGGGTTCGCCGCTCGTCGAATGTTCGGGGCCGGGCGGCCGCGGCCCTAGCACCACCTGCGCCGAGCCCGACCGCGGAGACTGGAGCGTTGGCATCTGCGAAGGTGCGCCAGAGTGCCTCTCAGCGCATGCGTTCCGGACTGGCCCCTGCGCGCATCCGATTGGCACATCTGCGTGCACACGCCGCGCGCAAGTGGCTTCCGCTTGCGCAGCGGATCAGCAGGACTTCGAAGCATCGACTGTGGCAAGCAGGCACCCGAACGGAGAGCGTCCTGCATCACGGTGCCAAGACGACGTTTCAGGTGTCCTCGCGCTTCGTTACCCGGACGAGGCTTCTCTTGCGGCGAATCGGCACTCGAACCGGGAGCGTCCTGCGTCACGGTGCCAAGACGACGTTTCAGGTGTCCTCGCGCTTCGTTACCCGGACGAGGCTTCTCTTGCGGCGAATCGGCACTCGAACCGGGAGCGTCCTGCGTCACGGTGCCGAGGCGACGTTTCACGTGTCCTCGCGCTGCGTTACCTGGACGACTCTTCTCCTGCGGCGCGCCGGCACCGGTTCGCGCCGTGCACTCCAGGCCGCGACCACGCACACGAGCCGCATCTCCTTGCGCGTCCTGCGCGCCGTGAATCACGCCTTCTGGACGGGCGTCCGCGCCGCTGCCGAACACGCCAGACTGTTCGCAGCGAGACGGCTGGATCGTAAGAGCGAGTGAGTCCAAGGGCGTCCACGCCTCGCTGCATGGCTCCGCATCGGATCGTGCAGACGAAAGCCTTGCACGTCATCAGCGGAAGCCGGCGCTGCGCTGCAGTGGTCAGCTGGCACCAAGATCCTGATCGCGGGCGCCGCTGATGTCGGGCTCGGATCGGCCTCGTGTACTCGCAACCGAGGGCGCACCGCATCCGATTCTTCCAGGCCGTAAATGCGGCGATGTTCGGGATGTTCAGGTGGACGTTGTCACGCTCATTGACCGTGAGGGCCGTCGCCCGACCATCGCGCGATGAGATAATTAAGAGAACCGGTCACCTTTACCGGAGTTGTGCTCCGTCAGCCAGCTCCGGCTGACGGTACCGCTCTCAGGTTCACCTGACCGTCCGCCGCTGAACACGCGCCGCAGCAGATACACCGCTCCGCCGGCAACGCCAATCACCAGGGCCCACACGCCGAACGTCATTTCCATCCACGCATGCTACATCGGGACGACGGCCGCCACGCCGTGAAGTTCGTCGCGTCGAACGCGCGCAGCCGGGGCTCGAACGCGGGCGAATGCGCACGGCAGCGAACGCAGGTGGAGGATGAATGGCTCGAGTGAGTTGCACGGAATCAAGGGGCTGAGAGTCCGATTCACGTGCAATCTGATGCGTTGTTGGCACACATTGCCGGATCAAACCGGTCGGCATTTTGGGCGACCGAACGTTGGGTCTGTTAGGATCCCCTTTTTCGACGTTCTTACCTTGCAGGCAGCAGGTTAGCGCCTCGTCCTGTTCCAGTGTTGTGCGTCGAATGGCAGGCGCCACGTATTCCCACGGCCATTTCCGACTTGCAGGAGGAATCGATGGCGACAAACGTACCGCAAAGATGTCCGAGAAGAATTGGACCGTCATGGTCTACATGGCGGCCCGGACAGCGCGGAACTCGACGAGCACGCCGTGCGAGACCTTCGCGAGATGGAGCGGGTTGGTTCCAACGAGACGGTCAACGTCGTGGTGCAAATCAACCGATCGTGGCCGGGGCGGCCTCAGCGCTACAAGGTGCTGCGCGGGACAAGCCAGCTCGATGACCAGAAGATCGTCCACGCCGAAATGGGAAAGCCGGCCACGCTCGGAGAGTTCCTGTTGTGGTCGTTGCGATGGCATCCGGCCCAGCATTACTTTCTCGTGCTGTGGGGACACGCGTACAGCCTCGGGTTCGGCCGCGACCACGACGACCCCTTGACCCTCGCCGAGCTCAAGGACGCATTGGGGGCCTTCCGTCAGGAGCGATCGCAGCGGCTTCATGGAAGCGGAGAGCACCCAGCGCTTGATCTCCTCGGCGCCAACGCCTGCGCCATGAGCTACGCCGAAGCGGCCTATGAGCTGCAGGATCAGGTGAAGTATCTCGTGGCCTCGCAGATTGCGGTGCCCTTCGCCGGCTGGCCGTACACATTGATGCTCAAGCGCATCAACGGCGCGACGCAGCCGGAGTGCCTCGGGAAGGCGGTCATCGACAGCTACGTGAACCACTTCGCGGCATCGTCGGCGGGTGACAGGGTGGCGATGACGCTGTTGAATATCGGCGCGGTCAAAGACCTGAAGGGTCTTGTCAGCGAGCTGGCTCTGCGCATCAGCGCTGCCATCGCGTCGAATACGCCATTCGACAGCAACCGCGTCGCGCATGTCAGGACCGCATTCCTCGCGACGGCGGCGGGCGACGTGCGTCCGCTGATCGATCTGTACGACCTGTGCGAAGAGCTGCAGAGTCTCTGCGCGGATCTCGCCGTCCTGGAAGACGGAGAACGCGAGCACGTCGCCGCCCTTCGCGAGGCGGCCGCGGAGTTGCTCAAATTCGTAGAACCCAAGGAAGAGGTCGCGAAAATGTTTGCCACGGCCAGTCCCGATTCTTCGGAGCCGAGTTCCCGCCTCGTCGTGTTTCACAAGAGGCATCCGGATCTGGACGGCTTGCATGGACTGGGGATTTTTGCGCCGTTCGTCACCGACGACGAGGCGTTGAAACGGCTCGGGCTGGTCCCGAGCGCAGGCGGCAATCCGGGGGCCGGGCGCGACCTGTCCAGGAACCTGGATCTGGTCCGCGACACGCTGTGGCCGCAGCTCGTGTTCGACAATCTTCGTCAGGAGCTGTCGCCCGATATCGTCGAGGGCGTCGAAGTAGCCGGCACGACCACGCGCGGCGACAGGTCGGCCATTGCGCAGATGCTCATCTCGGTCGACAGCGCGTTCAACAAGTTCGACCGGACGCTCGCAACCACGAAGGCGCGCGCCGACCTCGGTTTGAGAGAGGCGAAGCCCGAATACGCAGCGAACACACAAGTCACACCCGCCGGACTCGTCGCTCGTTTTCGACTGCTGCGACTCTTTCAGGCAGCGTACACCGACGCAGTTGCCAAGAAGAATTCTGCCCTCGAGCTCATGTCCATGAGTTCGCCGGGGGAAATGATGCTCGGTCGCACCCCGGCCCTCGCAGGCGACCCTGTCGGCCGGCGATCGGCACGCTGCTGCACCTATCGCGGACGAGGTGATCAAAGCGCTTCGCACGTTGGAAAAGGCCGTTGGCGAAATCGAGCGGACGACAAAGCGAGCGCTGACACACGCCACGTTCGGCCTCGGACCATCAACAAGCAAGCCGGGCCTCGGCGAACCGTTTGTCAAGTCGGGCCTCGGCGAACCGTTTGTCAAGTCGGGCCTCGGCGAACCGTTTGTGAAATCAGGCCTCGGCGAACCGTTTGTGAAATCAGGCCTCGGCGAACCGTTTGTGAAATCAGGGCTCGGCGCCGTGCTGGCGAGTTTCTCCGCCGCGGGGGAGAGCTCCGCACGGAGCGTCGTCCTGCTGTTCGCGCTGGTGGGCGAGGCGCTGGCGGACCTCGAGCGAGCCGTGGCCCAGGTCGAGGCGACGGCCGCGATGGTCCTTGTGGAACAGCTCGCAGCCCCGGAAGTGGACTTCACCAGCAGCTGGAGGTCTGTAGAGAGCGCATCGCCAGTGCGTTCCGAATCCTCGACGCGGCATCGAGCACCGCCCGCCGCACGTTGCGGCGCGTGCTCGCGGACCCTGTGTATGGCCTTGGCCCCGGGCTTCGAGGTATCGGACTGGAAGAGCGGCAGGAACTCGCGGACGTCGGAGGCCTGAGCAGCCGGAACCTTGTGCTGCTGTAAGCGGCGGCCCCGCCGTCCTCCACGCGCGTGTGCGCGAAGAACGTGCGATGAAATACAAGCTCCGTCGGTGGTACCCATCTACCTGGCGGTGTTGCTGTCTGTCGCGACCGCGAGCGCGCAGCCGGCGGCCGATGCTGATTCGCATGTTCAGAGCGTGCGGGCGTGGCTGGACGCGGGGCGCTCCCCGATGCCGAGCGCGAGGCGGCGCGCCTCGTCGAATCCTCGCCAAATGCAACGGGCGACCTCGTCGACCCCGACGCGTACGACCTGCTGGTCGAGGCCCTCACGCTCAATGGCCGGGGGGCTGAACCACGAACGCTGCAGCTTGCCGATCAGGCGTCCTCGCACGCGAGGCCGTTGCGGCGACGTCACCCCACGCGCTGGCGCGAAGTCTCCGCACCCGGGGAGACGTGCGGTTCCAGCGTGGCGAGTTTGCAGGCGCCGTGGCGGAGTTCGAGCGTGCGTTGACCGCGCGCAGCGCGGTCCCCGATACCGATGACCGCGAGCTCGCGACGGATCTGGATCATCTCGCGCTCGCGTTATCTGGACCGAGCAGTTCGATCAAGCGCTGGCTGCCTGCGATCGTGCGCTTGCCCTGAAACGAGGAATTCCATTGTCCGGCGTGGCCCTGGCGCGCACGCTCGAGGTTCGAGGAGTGGCGTGGCAGCGGAAAGGCGATTATCCGCGCGCGCGCGAGGATCTCGAGGGGGCCATCAGGATTCGTGAAGCAGCCCAGCCCGAGCATCCCGAGACTGCCTGGCTCCTTACCGCGCTCGGCGAACAGCTCCTCCTCGAAGGCGATCTCGCCCAGGCCCGCCAGACGCTCACGCGTGCGGTGGACATGGCCGAGCGCACGCTTCGACACGGTCACCCAGATCGCCTCATCCCTGCGAACCCTCGCGATCGTGTACCAGAATCTGGGAGATCTGACGGCCGCCAGGAGCCTCCGCGAACGCGCATTGGCGATGGCCGAACAGTCGCTCGGGCCCGATCACCCGATGGTGGCGATCCAGCTGAACGATCTCGCGAACACGTTGTTCCTGCAGGGCGAGTATGCGGCGGCTCGTCCGCTTTACTCGCGTGCGCTGGCGGTTTACGAGCAGCGTCTTGGCCGGGATCACACCGGCGCCACGACCGCCGTATACAACCTCGCCCTGCTCAACGCGAGCCTCGGTGATTTTGCCGAGGCGAGTCGACTCCAGCGGCGCGCGATCGGCAGCTGGGAACAAACCATGGGGCGGGAGCATCCGCTGGTTGCCCGGGCTCTTTTTACCTTTGCGCAGACACTTGCCGAGCAAGGCCGCGATCGGCAGGCGCTGCCTTTCTACGAGCGAGCGCAATCGATTTGGGAGCGGAGCCTCGGCCAGGATCATCCCATTGTCGCGAGAGCCCTCTCGTATCGTGCGACCAGCCTCGCGCGAAGCGGGCAGAGTCGGCGGGCCTCCGAGCTGTCCGCACGCGCGATCCAGATCTGGGATCGGTCCGAGGCGCCGGAAGTCTGGGCGATGGCCGACTCGGTGCTGCGTCACGCGCAGATCCAGGCCGATCAGGGTGAGTACGCGGCCGCCATGAAGTCGTACGACCGCGCGCTGGCGATTCAGCTCCCGTTGTTGGGGAATACACACCCCGCCATTGCCGAAACGCAGGCAGCCCGATCGAAGGTGATCGCCGGCCTTGGCGAGTCGATGAGTGCGCGATCAATCGCCCTCGAGGCGGAGGATGTCGGTCGCAGCCATCTGCGCCTGACGCTCGGCTACCTGCCCGAGCGACAGGCGCTGGGGTATGCGTCGAAGCGGCCCAAGGGCCTGGACCTGGCGTTGTCGCTCGTCCCGGAGAATAACCCCACGCCCATTCTGGACGCGTTGATCAAGGGACGCTCGCTGATACTCGACGAGATTGCGCGACGCCGGAGGGCAGCGACGGAGACGCCGGATCGTGAGCTGTTGCCCTTATGGACGTCCCTCACGGCCGCGAGTCAACGGCTCGCCAACCTCGTGATCCGAGGTCCTGGCGGCCAGGGACCGGATCGTACGTCGCCCTCGTTGAGGAGGCGCGTCGTGAGAAGGAAGTCGCAGAGCGGGCGCTCGCGGAGAAGAGCGTGGCGTTCAGTTCCGACCTCGCGCGCGCCGAGATTGGTCTCGAGCAGGTGCGCGCCGCCCTGCCCGCGGACAGCGCGTTGATCTCCTTTGTACGCTACGAACGCACGATCGTGGCCCCGCCATCCGTGGCCGCCGGCGCCGCCTCCGGCCCGGCGCTGGCGCGACGAATGCGCACGAGTCCGTCGTATCTCGCTTTCGTGCTGCGGCCGGCGTCCGAGCCGATCGCCGTTCCGCTCGGCCGCGCCGACACCATTGAGGCGCTGATCGCGCAGTGGCGATCGGAGGCGTTGAAGGCCGTCACCGCCGCTCCGGACGCATCATCAGCGGCCGCAACTGAACGTGCGTTTCGCACGATCGGTGTGTCGCTGCGGCGTCGCATCTGGGATCCGATGCAGCCACACATGGCGGCTGTGACCCGCGTCTATGTCGTCCCGGACGGCGCCATCAATCTCGTTCCGTTCGCGGCGCTGCCGGTCGGCCGTACCCAGTATCTGTTGGAGCGCGACCCGGTCATTCACTATCTATCGTCCGAACGGGATCTCGTGACCGCCGGGGAGCGCCGCGCCAGGACCGGGAACGGCCTGCTTGCGCTCGGCGGCCCTGCGTTTGCCGACGGCTCATCTTTCGCGGCGCTCGCCCCACGCGCAACGGGCCAGAGTGCCGGGCGAGCGGCGACAGCCTCGGCCTCGACGCCTGCGGTCGTGCCGTCACCTCTCGTCCCGCCTGCAGGCCTTCGTAGTCCCCGGTCCGGCTGCGGCAGCTTTCAATCGATGCGATTCGCGCCGTTGCCGTCAGCAGAACGCGAGGCGAACGACGTGGCCGGCTTGTGGAGAACGCTCGGCGGGAACCTCGCGACGGATGGCGAGGCATCGCTGCAACTCCTCACCGGCAGGGCAGCGCACGAACAGGCCTTCAAGCGGCTCGCACCTGGGCACCGCGTGCTGCATCTGGCGACACATGGGTTCTTCCTCGGCGATGAATGCGTCTCTGCCCTCGATGGCACGCGCGCCGTCGGCGGTCTGGTGTCGCTGTCGACCACCGTCACGGCGAAGGCGGCATCCTCCCGTCCGCGCGAGCAACTGGACAGTCCGCTGCTGCTCTCGGGCCTCGCGCTCGCCGGCGCGAATCGCCGAATCGCCGCCGGCGCCAACGAAGACGACGGCATCCTGACGGCCGAGGAGGTCGCGTCGCTCAACCTCGACGGGGTGGAGTGGGCCGTCCTGTCGGCCTGCGACACCGGGCTTGGAGAAGTGCGCGCGGGAGAAGGCGTCTTCGGGCTGCGGCGCGCGTTTCAAGTGACCGGCGTGCGCACGACGATCATGAGCCTCTGGTCCGTCGAGGATCGCGCGACGCGCCGGTGGATGCAGCGCTCTACAACGGACGACTCGCGAAGAATCTCGCCACTGCCGACGCCGTCCGTGAAGCGAGCCTCACGGTCCTGCGCGAACGGCGCGCTGCCGGCCAGAGTACGCATCCGTTCTTCTGGGCAGCTTTCGTCGCGGCCGGCGACTGGCAATAGCGAGCCGGGGACGTCAGACGGAATCGATGATCCCTGGCGGAATTGCCCCGGCGCCCGCGTGACGGAAACAGGTCTGGACCGGCTGTCCCAGCACGCCGCACGACGCGGCCATGCGGGCTCCCGTTTCGCCGGGGTATCCAAGGTAAGGTATTGCGATGACTGACAACGGCCGGACGACTTCTGTCTGGATGGCGACAGCGACCATGCCGCCGGAGCCCTCCTTGAATCAGACGCACATGCCGACGTCTGCATCGTCGGCGCAGGCATCGCGGGGCTCACAACCGCATACCTGCTGGCGAAGGAGGGTAAGCGCGCGATCGTCGTGGACGATGGTCCGACCGCCGGTGGTGAGACATGCCGGACGACGGCGCATCTCGTGAGCGCGCTGGACGACCGTTTCTATCATCTCGAACGGTTGCATGGCGACGAAGGCGCCCGTCTGGCGGCGCAGAGCCATGCAGCGGCCATTGACCAGATCGAACGCATCGTGCGCGACGAGAAGATCGATTGCGACTTCGCCCGGCTGGACGGGTACCTGTTCGTCCCCGCCGGGCGATGACCTCGCGCAGCTCGACGAGAGCTGCAGGCCGCGCACCGGGCGGGACTGACGGGCGTCTCGCGCGTCGATCGCGCGCCTGTCGCATCGTTCGATACCGGACCTGCGCTTCGATTTCCCAGTCAAGGCCAGTTTCACGTTATGAAGTATCTGCAGGCTGTGGCGGATGCCGCCAAGCGGGACGGTGCGCAGATCTACAACGGCACGCACGTGAACCGGATCGAAGGAGGCAAGGACGCCCGCGTCGAGACCGAACCGCGGCGTCATCAGCGCCGGCGCCATCGTCGTGGCCACCAACAGCCCCGTCAACGACCTCGTCGCGATCCATACCAAGCAGGCGGCCTACCGCACCTTTGTGGTCGGCGCTCGCATCCGACGCGGCAGCGTTCCGCGAATCCTGCTCTGGGATACACCCGATCCGTACCACTACGTCCGGATTCACCAGGTGGAGCCGACAGCGGATGGACGGGAACCGGCAGTCTCGAGGGGTATGACGTGCTGATCGTCGGCGGGGAAGATCACAAGACCGGCCAGGCGAATGATGCTGAGGAGCGGTTTGATCGGCTGGAGGCCTGGACGCGGGAGCGATTTCCGCAGATACAGGAGTTCGAGTTTCGATGGTCCGGCCAGGTCATGGAACCGGTTGACGGCCTGGCGCTGATCGGGCGGAATCCTCTGGACAGCGACAACGTCTATATCGCGACTGGAGACTCGGGCAACGGCATGACGCACGGCACGATTGCCGGCATGCTCCTCACGGATCTGATCGTGGGCCGCGACAATCCCTGGGCGGGCCTCTACGATCCCACCCGGAAGTCGCTTGGAGCCATCAAGGAGTTCGCGAAAGAAAACCTGAACGTCGCCGCTCAGTACGCCGATCTTGTCACACCTGGTGAGAGCGACGTCGGGAGGGAAGCCCGGCGAAGGCGCAATCCTCCGTCGGGGCGCCGCGAAGGTGGCCGTGTATCGCGACGAGCACGGCGCGCTTCACGAGCGGTCGGCGTTCTGCACGCATCTGGGCTGTGTGGTGCGGTGGAACTCGCTCGAAAAACGTGGGACTGTCCCGTGTCACGGGTCGCGGTTTCAGACCGACGGGCACGTCGTCAATGGCCCGGCGATTCAATCCCTGCAGGAGTGAGGTTCCCGCGAAAAGGGAAGACCGGGGACAACACACTGGAACAGGTCGACGCCTGACAGGCGCTGCACCCGACTACGCCCTGGTGAGCGCCCAGCCGTTAATTCCACAAACTCACGGAGTGGTGCGTCATATGAAGTTCGGCTACACGATTGTCTACGTCCCGGACGTTGCGGCTTCGCTGGCCTTCTTCGAAAAGGCGTTCGGTCTGGAGCGGAGATTTCTTCACGAGTCCGGAACGTACGGCGAATTGGCCACTGGCGAAACCGCGTTGGCGTTCGCTGCTCACGAGCTGGGCGACATGAACTTTCCGGTGGCCACGTCGCCGCTCATTCCTCGGAGCAGCCTTTGGGCGTCGAGGTCGCCTTCGTCACCACCGACATTGGATCCGCCCACGCAAATGCAATAGCAGCTGGCGCCACGCAACTGAGCGCACCCGTTGCAAAGCCGTGGGGGCAGGTGGTGTCTTATGTTCGGGGTCCGGACGGAACGCTGGTCGAACTCTTACACCATCGGTGGCTAGCTGGCTGTGGCGAATGCCGCGGGCCGGTTACTCGTGGGGTGGTCTGGTGACCTTCCGCGAGCGTTCAGAAAGGATCGGTTGAGCGCCGATTCGGGGTGCCCGTCACACGCGACCTGAAGTGCACTTTTTACGAAGCGCTTACAATCGCCGCAGCCACGCGCCGTAGACTGCGGGTGGCTGGATGCCTGCTCCTAGGGCGGAGCGCCAGCCACGGATGGGCCCTGCACTTCCGCCGCCGTATCCCCGGAGCAAGTGCGGGCCCATTCGCTCGTTCCCGCAGTGTGTGCGCCACGAACCTTGTCTGCACTGCAGTTCGCTGCGGAACGCGTGACCGGACCAGGACCCTCAGCGGGTGGAGCGGCCCGACGACGAGGGCCCGCACGAATGAAGGCGGTCGAGACCGGCCGTAACCTCAATCGACGCAACGCGTAACGTGTTTCCCACAGGGACAGGCGGTTCATGCCATTGTCGCCGGCTCTCGCATCGGCCAACGTGAGTCTGACGAAGAATTCGGCGAGTTCTTCAGATACATGTCATTGATGCGGTGCTACAGTCCTCGCCTGATTGTGGGGCTCCGTATGCGAACGACGTGGCTTGCCGGTATCGGCCTCGCTGATTGCGACCGTTGCGCTTGCTGTCACGACATCCAGCGCGGTCCGCGCAGACAGGCTGTCGAGGTTTCCGGTTCAGATCGACAACTGCGGGGCCTCGACGACGTATCGGATGCACCAAGGCGGGCCTTCACGATGAATCAGGCCGCCACCGAGATCATGCTGGCTCTCGGTCTGCACGATCGAATCGTCAGGAGAGCATTCCTGGACGACGCAATCCTGCCCGAGTTCGCGGAGGCCTACGACTCGATTCATGTTGCGGACCATGGCCTATCCATCCCGAGAGGTGCTTCTCGGCGCGCAGCCAGACTTCGTATACGCAGCCTATCCAAGCGGTATCTCTGCTCAAGTCGGGGGAATGAGCGACCTTTTTGCAGTCAGGGACACGCAGTTATCTCTCACCATCCGGCTGCCGCGAGCAAGCCAGCGTAATCTGGAATCGATGGAACTCGTGTTCGGCGAGATTCGGGACGTCGGACGCATCTTTGGTGTCCTCCCTCGCGCCGAACAGCTCATTGCCAGATATCGAGCCGAGCTCGCCGGAGTACACTAATCAGCTCGGCACGGTGACCACCCCGTTAAGAGTGTTCTGGTGGGATAGCGGAATGCCACCGTTCGTTGCCGGGTGCTGTGGAGCCCCCGACGAGATTCTGCAATTCGCCGGTGGGAAGAATATCTTTGACGACGTGGGTGGCTCATTGGGAACCGTCGCCTGGGAGGACGTGGTGGCGCGGAACCCTGAGGTCATTGTGCTTGTTGACGCCACCTGGTTTCCCGCTGCGCAGAAGCGCCGGTGGTTGCTCGACAACAGCGCACTCGCCGGAATCGAAGCGGTCAAGAGACCGCCGTTTCGTGACCATCAATTTCAGTGACGCCACACCGGGCATCCGGAACGTCGCGGCGGTTCGCAAGGTTGCCGAGACGCTCTATCCAGAGAGGTTCAGGCCCGGCGACGCGCTGGATACTCCCAAGTAAGCATCACCTCGATCTCCGAGCGGCGCTACTTGCGGCAGTTGCCGCCAGCGCACCTGTTGTTTTCCTCGCAGACGTATTCCAGCAGCCCAGCTTATCCCAGTCCGGGCGCAGCGTCAGCTCGAAGTCCTGTGAGAACGGACGGGTGAAGATCTTCGGATCGTCGATGGTGATGCGGTAGAGCACCTTGTTGCCTAGCGGCCGCAGACGCTCCGTGGTGCGCAGCGCATCGCTGTGCCAGCGTGTCTTCGTGGGGTCGGTATAGTGATAATCGTCCAGAATCCAGCGCTTGAAGTTGACAGTGTCGATGACCAGCGAATCCCCCTCCCATCGTCCGACGGAGTCGCCGTAGTATGTCGGCTCGATGCCCTCTCGGTGCGGGCGACCATCGAGCGGGATGATCCGCGCGGCCCGCTGCAGCTCGGGGATGATCACGATGTGCTTGGCGTTCTGCACGATCTGAATCGGCAGGATGTACAGCATCCCCGAGGGAAACCCCGACGGCAGACACATCGCACGTGGTTCGTCGTGTCGGGGATCGCCGTTGCGCGCTTCGTAGAGCAGACTTTCGGCGCCGGGCTTGACCGGGGCCATCTTGTCGGCGTTGAAAATGAGGTTACCGCGCGGCCCCGTCGCATTCACCGTGGCCGGCGAGGCGTAGATGCCCGAGAAGTCAGGCTTCCCCTCCGGCGTTCGGGGGCTCCTGTCCGCGCAAGACGGCGGGCGCGTCAGCATCACGCCAACGGCAAGCACGCCCGAAACCATCCTCCGTGCGCTCATCGTGCACCCTCCCCGGCTACCAACACGTTGCTGCCATCGGGGAACGTGATGCTGCGGCCGGACGCGTTGTTCGAGCCGTCGCGCGCACGCACTCCCTGGACGTTCACTACCGAACCGATCTTCAGGGCGTCCTTGGTGATGCCACGCCTCATCAGCGCGCCGGGCGGCTGGGTTGAGAATCCCCAGGTGGTGACGTTGCCCTGCTCGTCCTTCACTTCCACGTAGAACCAGACGTGTGGGTTCAGCCACTCAACTTTGGTGAGTGTGCCGGTGACCTTCACCGGCTTGCTTGGGTCGTATTCCGCGGTTTCGGAATGATGTGCCCCAAGCGGCTGACTCGTGATGAGGGCCCATCCAATCACCGAGAGAAGAAGAACGTGACGCGTCATCCACACCTCTGGCTGCGGTTCTGGGGAAACAGACTTTGAGAATCAACCAAGCCGACAGGCAGCCGGCTCCTGCGCACCACCGCTCGCTGCAAATCAGCTTGTCGGACTTCAGACGTCTCGTAAAGAGGCGATAGTAGACTGATTCCACACGCTCGGACGGCGGCCTGTCTGCCTTTTTACCAAGACTTTACGTCTTGCACACGACTCTGGAAGCAGCATCAACACAGGCAACCGTGACGCCCGAGGTCGAGCGGCGACGGGTTTCAATGAATGAAGCGGTTGAAGTGAATCGCATACCGCCCCCGGTTTCCGTCGCGAAGAGATCCTGCCATGTCGCACGCCTGGCGCGGAGATGGCCGATGCGCTCGTATCCTGCGACACCGCCGCGTGGCGCTTCGCGCTGAACGTCAACAACCTGACCGACCGGCCCTGTCTCGCCACCGGTCTGGCTGGCGGCGACTGCTGATTCGGCGCGCGCCGCATGGTCTCCCTGTCGGCGAGTGTTCGGTACTATCGTCACGGGCGTGACTGGCTCCGTTTCATCGGTCCTCTCA
>CAWAQA010000008.1:0-230794 GCA_963784065.1 uncultured Acidobacteriota bacterium | reverse complement strand
TTTACGCTGGGCTCGAGCTCGCGCAGCCCGGTGCGCGGTCCGGCCTATCGCAACCTCGACATCGCGCTGATGCGCTGCGTGCCGCTATCCGGAACGAGGGCCCTGGAAAAGCGCGCGGAGGTCTTCAACGTGACGAACACGCCGCCGTTCGCCGCTCCAAACACCACGGTTGGCGCTGCCGCCTTCGGGACGATCACGTCGGCGGGCGTTCCCCGCGTCGTGCAGCTGGCGCTGAAGTTCAGCTTCTAGCAAGGCCGTTCGACGGAGTCATCGGATCAATGCGGCATGTGCTCACCTCGTAACAGGGCTCGCTCTTTGGCACCAGCTTGAGGATGCGACCCTTAGGGCTGTCCGTCAGCAGATAGAGCGCGCCATCCGGACCCTGGCGCACGTTGCGGATCCGCTCGCGCTGCGGCTGCAGGTCCTGCAGCAGACGCTCTTCGCCGACGACCTGCTCGCCCTTCAGTGTCAGCCGCACCAGGTTGAGGCTGCCCAGGCCGCCGATGAAGAGGCTGTTCTGCCATGCCGGGAACAGGCTGCCGGTGTAGAACACCATGCCGCTCGGCGCGATGATCGGATCCCAGTAATAGCGCGGCTGCTCCATCCCCTGCTTCTGCTGTATGCCGCCGCCGATCGGGCCGCCTTGGTACTCGATGCCGTAGGTAATCGTCGGCCAGCCGTAGTCTTTGCCCTTGCGCGCAATGTTCAGCTCATCACCGCCGCGGGCGCCGTGCTCGACCTCCCACAACTCGCCGGTGGTCGGATGCAGCGTCGCCGCCTCCACATTGCGGTGGCCGTATGACCAGATCTCGGGCCGCACGCCGTCCTTACCGATGAAGGGGTTGTCCTTCGGCACGGACCCGTCCGCGTTGAGGCGGACGATCTTGCCGAGCAGGCCGTCGAGCCGCTGCGCCTGCATGCGTCCCTCGATGATCGAGCGCTCGCCGAGCGTGATGAACAGCGTGCCGTCGCGGCCGAACACCAGGCGTCCGCCGAAGTGCAGCGTCGAGACGAGCGACGGCGCCTGGTGGAAGATGACCTGTACGTTCTCGACTTTCGGCGCGGCACCGTCGACGAACCTGCCGCGCGCGACCGCGGTGTTGTTGCCGCTCGGCCCGCCTTCGGCGTAGCTCCAGTAGATGAGCTGATTCTTCTGGAACGCCGGATCGAGCGCGACGTCGAGCAGGCCGCCCTGCTGCCGCGCGTCGACCGCGGGGAGGCCGGTCACCGGCTCCGACATCTGTCTTGCCGTCGGCGCTCACGACGCGCAGGCGTCCCGGCCGCTCGGTGACGAGCATCTTGCCGTCCGGCAGGAACGCGAGCCCCCACGGGTTGACGAGACCCTCGGATACGGTGACGACGTCGAAGGCGACGTTGAGCTTCTGCTCCGGCGCGCGTGTCTGCCCGCTGAACGCCGGCTTCTGGGCCGGATCGTTCGGTGGACGAACGTTGATTCCGCTTTCCGGCCCGCCACCGGGAGGGGGCCCGCCCTGCCGAGCCGACACGTAGGGAGTGGCGACGAGGGTCAAGGCGATTGCGGTCGCAAACACGGTCCTGTTCATCTTCCGTCTCCGTTCCTGGTGCTTCGTCCTCTGCCGCGGTCGTCCCTCGAGCAGCAACGCCGATCCCTGGATACTATGGCCCCGTTCGGTCCGTCAATTGACTTCCGTCGCGGTGGCACGTCTCGGCCGGCCGGTAGCCATGAGCCTCACAGCTTCGACGCGCTGGCCGCGAGCGCGTTTCTCACTCCCCGGCGAGAAACATTTTATGAGTGGCTCAGCCTGCCAACCGTGCCAGTCCACGAAGGCAGCGAACAGGTTCCCGTATCGCGGAGAAAACCAGCCGCCACGGAGAACGCCCGGCGGGGGCGATTGAGACGCTATCTGGGGGACAGATGCCGAGGCGTAGCGACCCCGACGCCTTGTTCGTAAACGAGCCGGGCACCTCGTTCGCTCGTTTCAAACAACCCCGCCAGGGCGGCGAGAGCAGCGGCGGCAAGTGCCGTACGCATCCAGCGGCGTCCCTGCGGCCAATTCAGGTTGACGTACAGTCGGAGCGTCGCAACGAGGACGAACGCGACCGTGGTGCCCAGGGCCCAGTTCGAGTGCTCCGTGATGAGCGGGTGCGCCATCCCGGGTGTCAGCACTGTCGCCGCCGCCTGGCGACCGGTCAGATACGCGACGATCGCCGATAGGGCACCAGCCGGATACAGGGTGGACGCCGTCGTCGCTGCCCACGCGGTGCGCGGCAGCACCACGGCGATCAGGTCGACGATCACGGCCGCAATCCACCAGGCGATGGGGAAATGTACGATCAGCGGGTGGACGTTCGGCGCCCAGTCCGGGATCAGCGTCATGGGACCAGCGGTGCCAGAGGCATCACGAATACCAGCGACAGCGACCACGGGCTCGCGCTATCGACGAAGCGTTCGTGCCCTTGGGTGTCGCCCGCCTTGGGCAGACCGGTCGCGACATAATCGAGCGACAGCTCGACCTCGACGTTCCGCAGCCAGTTGCGTTCCGGGAGCCGGTTGAAGACGTGGAATGCCGTGTCCCATTCGAAATTGAGCTTGTGCGTATAGACGCTTCCCGCGGTGGACGTCTCGCCCGGGCTGAACTTGTCGACCACGTCCACATGCGACGACACCCATCCGCCTGTCTGCTCCTCATCGAAGAGGCCGAAGTTGAGTTCTGTCTCGATCTCCACGCCGTTGTCGCGAATGCTGCTGCGATCGAGGTCCGATGCCGCGACGCCGGTGAACGGATGGACATCGGTGGAGCCAAACGGCACGAAAATCGCTTCGAACGTGAGGCCTATGCGGGGCAGTGTGGTAGGCACCTCCACGGCCAGAATCAGCTCGAACACGCGTTCGCGTGTTGCCCTGGCGCGTTCGACAACGACGCCATCCTCGAGCGTCTCGACGACCGGCCCACGAAAGACGTTCTCGACGGTTAGTGTCGGCTCGATCTTCAGTTCCGGCGCACAGAGCACCCAGCAGCGACCTGAGCTCGCAGCGGCACGTCAGCGACGAAGCACATCGTGAGAATGACGCCGGTTGCCGCCAGGTACCGGTCGATCGTCGCGGCAGGTCGCACACTCGCCGCTCGTCATTGAGCGACTCGCCACGCTCGAACACTCGGCCACGACTTCAGCGCCTCGTTTGCCCATTCGTTGGACCGGTCCTTGTGACATGTCGTGCATGGGTTCGGCACGCCGTAGCGCCCCGTCATCGCCGGCGAAATGAACTTGAACGTGTGGCTGCGCACGTTCACGTTCGCGATCGTCTGCTGCACCAACGGCATGTGGCACGCGACGCACTTGCTGCCCTCGCTGTTCGCCGCATGTTGCGTGTGGAACTCGACCGTGCCGCGAGGACCGGGTTGCAGCGTCGGTGTATGGCACTGGGTGCACGCGGCGTTGCCGGGCAGCCGAAGATCAGCGGGGTGATCCGTGCCGTGGACGTCGTGGCAGGCGTAGCAGGTCACCCCCTTCATGTACATCTGGCTTTGCACGTAGTCGTTGCCCTGCATCCGATTCTTGTGGGCAGTGCCGTCAGGCCAGTGGGTGAACGTCTCCTCGCCGAGGTGGGGCCCTTCGAGTTCCCACACGTCGGCCAGCCGGCCGCCAGGCTGATAGCCGACCGCCCAGTCGTAGTAGCGCCCTTCGATCGGGTTTCTGCGCGGCTTGCCCTGCGAGTGGCACTGGATGCACACGTCGTCTGCTCGATCGGGATCGAGGCGGGCCGGATTGACGATGGATTTGATCTGTTCGTCGCGGACGTGTTGACCGCCCGGGCCGTGGCATCGCTCACAGCCGACGTTCCACTCGGTGACGGTCCTCGTCTTGACGTCGTAGTTCACCGAATGGCAGCCGTCGCACAGCGGCCCCGCCGGGCGCTGCATCTGGTCTTCAGGGTAGAACTCCGTCCACCAGTCCGTGCCACGTCGAGGCGAATAGGCTCGCCAGGTCTTGTTCTCGACATCCCACTGGGCGGGAAAGACGAAGTAGTCATCGCCGATCTTGGTGAAGTACCGTTGTTTCCACCTGCTGCCGTAGGTGAACGCCACGTCTTCCTTCCTGAACGTGACAAGCGGATGCGGCTTCGAAAAATCGCCGAGGATGGCGTCGGGGTGCTGCTTCGGGTCGCGAACGACGTTGGCCATCAGCGTCGTCTTCCAGCGTGTGTAAATCTCACGGTGGCACGACTCGCAGGCCACAGAACCCACGAACTGTTGCGCGCCGGCGTTGGTGGACGCTGGTGGGACGGGGGACGTTCCACCGCAAGCGGACACCATGACCGCACACGTGAGGACGAGCGCGGGAGCATTCGAACGACTGACGATGACGATCGAGACCCTCACCTCCGTTCCCTCCGTTCTGTCGAGTCTGTGCGTTCCTACGGGTTTCCGGCGCATGGGCCCCCGAGTCTGTTTTCGGCCGTTCTTTGATACTATGCGTCGCTCTGCGGCTTGATCGGGAAGTTTCTCATCGACTGAAACGGGGCGGCCGCCCGCTTCCGCTCCAGATGTCACGGCAACCTTGCTGGTCGAGCAGGCGTTCACACCGGGTCTCGCCCGGAGAAGAACAAATGAACCTGCAGAAGATCTACACCGCATTGCTCACCGCAGACCTTGCGGCGGCCGAAGGCTGGTATACGAAGCTGCTCGGTCGTGGACCGGATTACCGGCCGATGGACACGCTGGTGCAGTGGGAGCTCTTCGACCAGGGCGGGGTAGCGCTTTCAACCGATGACGATATCGCCGGCAGGGGCGTGATGTTCCTTGTCGTCGACGATGTCGCGGCCGAGCGCCGCAGGCTGCAGGGCCTGGGGATCGTGCTCGGGGACGACATTGAGGGCGACTACTCGACGCTGGCGCAGGTGCGTGATCCTGACGGCAACCTGCTCACGCTGGCGACGCCGCCCTCGCGGCCCTATCCGCCGGCATGACCGCTGGCACCGTCGATATCACGCAGCACAAGAACCGACGGTTCGGCGCTTTGCCAGGCACGTACCGCAGCAGACTGGGTCGGTCCAGCGACGGCACCGGCCGCAGGATCGCCGCGAAATGGAGGTCGTTCGTGATGACGACGAGGTGGTGCTCGTTCGCCACGTCAGGCTCTCGACGTCTGGCGCGAGTGTCGTCCAAACGTCGCACTCAGGACCTGCTCTCAGAGGGCGCCGCGCGCATAGCCGCCAGGACTGCAAGTATCTATGGTTGCGGGGACTCGCAACCAACCGGTAGGCGCTGTTCTGGCGCGTTGCAGGGACAATCGTGGGGACAGTCTCGTTCGACCGGAGGTGCTCAAAAATCCAAACGCCGAAACTCCCCGATGCGTCGCCAGCCTGGGAACGGGAGGCCGCACAGGCTCATCACTTGAAATGACCGTACACTGACCCGCGCTGTGATGCAGGTCCCGAAACTCATACGGCCTCCGACTGAGGCGACCCCCGCTGAGGCTGCCGCTGCACGGGGTCGGCCGCGAGCCCTCCCTGACGATGTGCTTCGGGAAGCCTCCGCCCGCCTCGGCATCATGTCGCTCGTCGCCGCAGGTCTGTGGGTCGTCGGAACCATCCTGGGCCGCCTCGCGATGCGGTCGATGCAAGGTGACGCGGTGGGGCTCGGCCCGACGATGGGCGATGCGATCGCCGCCGTGAGCGTCGTCGCGTCGCTCCTGCTCTTTGCCTACACGAGGACGGCCAACCGGGACCCACAGCGTATTCTCGACATCGGCCTGGCGTACATGATCCTCACAGCGCTCGCGCTGGGGCTGACGTTTCATTCGGGGCCGATCCTCCCCACGCTATCCGTGTCTCCAGCGATTTCGTGGATCGGCGCAGTCATCCTGATGTTCTCGGCGATCGTACCGAGCACCAGGACGAAGACCCTTCTCGCCGGCCTGCTTGCGGCCTCCATGAATCCGGTGGGGATGCTCTGGGCTCGCGCCCAGGGCTACTGGGATTTCGGCCCGGCGAGCAACGCACTGCTGATGCACGACTCCCCCCTCTTGAGTAGCAGTCGGCTTTAGAGTCCGGCGGTGACTGTACTCGTTTCCTTCATCAGCGTCTTGGCATAGGCGGCGGGCGTCAGCCCGCCGAGGCCCTTCTTCGGTCGCTCCTCGTTGTATTCCCGTCGCCACGTTTCGATCACAGCCTGCGCATGGGCCAGGCTGGTGAACCAGTGCTCGTTGAGGCATTCGTCGCGGAACCGGCCGTTGAAGGACTCGACGTACGCGTTCTGCGTCGGCTTGCCCGGCGTTCGATCAGCCGCAGCGTGAGGCCGCGCTCGTGCGCCCACGTGAGCATGGCGCGCCCGCAGAACTCGGGGCCGTTGTCGGTGCGGAGCACCTGCGGCAGCCCGCGGCTGGCGCGCGAGCTGCTCCAGCACACGGGTCACCGGGAGCCCGCCGAGCGCCCGCGCCGGCACAATCGCGACCGCCTCCGTCGTCGCGTCGTCGACGATCGTCAAGCATTTCAGCACGCGGCCTTCGGCCGTCCGGTCGAACACGAAGTCTGCCGACCAGACCTCGTTCGGCACCAGCGGGCGCAGAAGCGGCTGGCGGTCGACCACCGGCACCTTCTTCCGTCGCCGGCGTTTCAGCTGGAGACGGGCCTCCGCATACAAACGATCGACCCGCTTGTGATTGACGACGGCGCCCTTCCTGCCGCAGCTTCAAATAGATCATGCCCGCGCCGTAGCGCCGGTGACGGTGGGCCAGCGCCACGATGCGGTCGCGCAGGCCTGCGTCGGGATCGGGCCGCGGCACATACCGCAGCGCGGCGGCACTCATCCGCACGACGGTCAGGGCCCGGCGCTCGCTCAGCCCCCGCGTGACCATCACCCGCACGACCTCGCGTCGCGCCGGTGCGGTCACCACTTTTTTCGCAGCACCTCACGGGTCACCTCATTTTCCAAGAGGGACTCCGCGAGCAGTTTCTTCAGCCGGGTGTTTTCGGTCTCGAGCTCCTTCAGGCGCTTTGCGTCCGAGACGCTCATGCCGCCGAACTTGCTTCGCCAGAGGTAGTAGCTGCCCTCGGAGAACCCGTGCTTCCGGCACAGGTCCTTCACGGCGACGCCCGGCATCGGCCTCCCGCAGGAAGCCGACGATCTGGGCTTCCGTAAACCGCTTCTTCATCGTCCGATCCCTTCTGCTAGGGCCGGACTCTAAGGTGAAACATTCCAGCCAAGCGATGTCCTTCCGCTCAAGCTGCCGTCACCTCCACGGTGACACCGAGGTTCCGGAGGCGCTGGAGCAGCCGCTTGGTTACGCGCTCTTTGTCCTGTTGCTCAAAGTGGTGCGGACCGAGGTCGTGGTAGTCGACGCCATCACGGAGCATGGCATACGCGGCGGTGAGCATCGAGCTGGCGACGGCAAGAATGGCCTTCTTCGGTCCACGCCGACTCTTCAGCCGGAGGAATTGCGCGCGCAGATAACTGTCCTTCTTGCGCGTCGCCGACCATGCGGCGTTGACTAAAAGGGGCTTGAGCCACAGGGCGCTCTGCCGCGTCCGTGTCGAGCGGGTGGTGCCGGCACTTTGATCCTGCCGCGGGCACAGCCCTGCCCAGGACACGAGATGCCCGGGCGACGGAAACCGCGACATGTCGGTCCCAATCTCCGCGACCAGCGATCGTGCGTGTCGTCTCGCTCAGACCCGGCATGGTTGTTAGCAGCTTGACGGCGGCGCGGACCGGCCCCAACGCGTCCCCAATCCGGCCATCGATCGCGGCGATGGCCATCCTCCAGGCCGTCAATCTGCGTCAGGTGTAACTGGATCACGAAACGGTGATGTTCGGTGACGCGGCCATGCAGCGCCTCGCGGAGGTCGGCACGACTGGCCTTCAGGCGTCCGCGGGTGAGGGCAGCCAATCGCTCGGGGTCGGTCTCGCCGGCGATGATCGCGGCGAGGATCGCTCGGCCGCTCATCCCCATAATGTCAGTCAGCACGCGCGTCAGCTTGATATTGGTGTCCTCGAGGGTCTTCTGCACGCGCTGGATGTGCCGGGCGACTTCCCGTCCGAGCTGCCGCCGCGTGCGTGTGAGATCGCGGAGCACCTGGATGCGCGCCGGCGGGATGAAGCTACTGCGAATCAGGCCGTGCGCGAGCAGATCGGCAATCCACCGGGCATCGTTCGCGTCGCTCTTGCGGCCCGGCACGTTCCGGATGTGCATCGCATTGGCAAGCACCAGAGTGAAGTGATCTTCCAGCACGTGCCACACCGGCTTCCAATACACGCCGGTGGCTTCCATCGCGACATGCGTGCAGCCGTGGTCCGTGAGCCACGCGTCCAACGCCAGCAGCCCCCGGGTCGTCGTCGCTGCGGTGTAATGGTCGTAGGTGATCGTCGCGTCCGCCGCAAGTCGCACACACGCGGTGACGCTCTTGGCGTGCACATCGAGGCCCGCGCAGCGCGGGTAGAGGACTTCCATCGCGCACTCCTGTCTGAACGCTGGCTTGGAGTCCGCCTGGCGAAATCTAAGGTGCGCGCTCACCGGTCACGCCGGGGTCGCAATACGGGGTGCTCGCGGGACTCCGGGTCCAACTAAACCACGGGCTGTCAGCACCAATGAGTCTTCGACCTCGGTGCCAGCGTCCGCGCCCACTCTAGCCCGTTTCATGACCGCGCGAGTCCGTCGCAGACGGATTGGAAACTAAACCGAAACGCTACTCAAAAGCGGGGGGACGTCGACCTTACCCCGACTATTTGCTCGTGGGCGTAGCCGTCGTCATCTCGCACGTCGTCACGACGCTCGGCCGGCAGGTGGCGAAGGCGCGAGAGATGGGAAGCTATCAGCTCGGCGAACTGCTAGGGCGCGGCGGCATGGGCGAGGTCTACAAGGCCTCTCATCGAATGCTGGCGAGGCCGGCGGCCATCAAATTGATCCGTCCTGAGATGCTCGGAGGCACCGACCCGGCCGTGGCCGCGCGTGCGATCGCGCGCTTCCGGCGGGAGGCGGAAGCGGCGGCGCATTTGCGGTCGGAGCACACGGTGGACCTCTACGACTTCGGGGTAACCGAGGATCAGACCCTCTATCTGGTGATGGAGTTCCTGGACGGAATGGATCTCGAGTCACTGGTTCGACGGCATGGCCCAATGCCGGCGCCGCGTGTGGTTCATGTCCTTCGCCAGGTCTGTGAGTCACTCGAGGAAGCCCACACACGAGGTCTGGTCCATCGCGACATCAAGCCTGCGAATATTCACCTCGGGCGGGTCGGGTGTCGACAGGATTTCGTTAAGGTGCTCGACTTCGGTCTCGTGAAGACGGCCGCAGGTGGCGCCGCCCAGTCGCGGGCCACGATCGAAGGCGTGATCATGGGTACGCCGGCCTACATGGCGCCGGAAATGGCGCTTGACGACAACGTCGATGCGCGCACCGATCTATACGCGCTCGGATGTGTGGCGTACTACCTGCTCACCGGAGACCAGGTGTTTACCGGCGACACGGTGCTCAAGGTGATCACTCAGCACCTGCAGGCGGTACCGGTACCGCCATCCGAGCGAACCGAGCTTCCGATCCCGGCCACGCTCGAGCGCCTGGTGCTGGCCTGCCTCGCCAAGAAACCAGAAGAGCGACCACAGAGCGCGCGACATCTAGCGCAGTCACTTGACACGATCGATGGGATGACGTGGGGCGAGGAGGAGGCGCGCCAATGGTGGAACCAACATCACCCAGCGCAGGCGTTGGCACCCGACGCGATTACGCTCTGAAGACGTCCCTCTGTTGGAGCGCGCATACGTCGGCTGAACAATGATCGTGGCGACGATCGTCGCATTCATGGATGCGCCACCGTGATCACGACATGTCCCTTCTTGTGCCCTTGCTCAACATACTTGAAGGCCTCGGCAATTCGCGCCAGGGGATAACTCCTGTCGATGACCGCTTTGAGTCTCTCCGTCGCAACAAGTTCTGAAATCAAGTTCATTCTCTCCACGTGTTCCATGGCAACGCCGCCCTTGAGTTTCTTGCCTCCGACAATGAACGTCCATAGGATCCGAAGCAAGGTGGTCAACCTCGTGATGTTCTGAAGAAAGACACGGTGGGGCTCGGGCAATTGTTGGCGGCGGCTGAACGAGCTCGCGCCGACGATGTCGAATATCAGGTCATAATCCCGGAACGCACTTGAATCGCCGCTTGAGATGTACTTTACTCTCGGGATGGCGAATGCATATGGCCTGGACTTGCGGGAGCGGGCGGTGCGCGCGTATCGGCGCGGCGCTGGCACGGTGGACGACGTAGCGGCGACGTTCGCGATCGACCGACGCACCCTCCAGCGCTGGAGCGCGCACGAGCGAGCGACGGGCTCGCTGGTGCCGAAGCCGAAAGCGGGTGGCTGGCGGTGCCCCATTGTGCTGTCAGTCCTCCATGCGGTAATTGCCGATGCGCCTGACGCGACGAGCGCGGAGCTGTGTTGGGAGTACAACCGGCGCGCGGCGCCGGCGGCCCAGACGACCGTGACGAGCTTCCGGCGGGCGATGCACCGCGAGGGATACGTGCTCAAAAAAAACGGCCGCGGCCGAGCGAGATTGATCGGCCGGACGTCCAGGCGAAGCGCCGCGCGTTCGTGAGGTGGGTACGCGGCATCGATCCGGATCGCCTGGTGTTTCTCGATGAAGCGGGCGCCAATCTGGCGATGGGCCGGTCGCACGCGTGGGTGTTGCGTGGACGCGAACACGTCGAGGCGCGACCGATGAACTGGGGCGATAACCTGACGCTGGTCGGCGCCGTCCGTCGCACGGGATGGGTCACGCTCGGGACGAAGTGGCAGGCGATGAACAGCGCCGCGTTCCTGCGGTGGGTGCGGCGCGCGCTCGTGCCGCGCCTGCGTCCGCGCGACATCGTGCTGCTCGACAACCTCAAAGCCCACACGCAGCCCGCGGTCCGGGCCGCCATTGAGCGCCGTGGGGCCCGGGTCCGCTATCTGCCTCCGTACCTGCACGACTTCAACCCGATTGAATCCGCCTGGGCGCTGGTCAAGAAACACATTCGCACCTGCGCTCCACGCCACGGGACCGCCCTTCGGCGAGTCGCTCGCGCTGCTCGTTATGTCGTGCGGGCCCGTCACTGCATGCGTTGGTTCGCTCATGCGGGGTACGGCAATTCAAGTACGTTCCGGGATTAGGCTGTTGCATCGTTGGTGAAGTCCTCTATGGTGTAGTCGATAATCCTGTCGGCGCCAGGGATCTCACCATGTCCACGTTCGCGCCGCTGCACACGGCGGTGACCGTTGCCCCGGAGTGTTTGGCCAGTTGCACCGCTGCCGAGCCGATACTCCCGGACGCGCCGATGATCAACAGTTTCTGACCGACTTGGGTGGATGCTCAACGATCGCTCCGTGCCGCCGAAGCGAGAGCGGTCTGCATCGAACAAGCGTGTGCGGTGTCGGCTCTTCCACGTCCAGAACAGACGAAGCCGCGCCTTTCGTGTCGTGCAGCACGAGTTCTCAGTGGTCGCCGCGGGGCGCAGGGCATTCCGGGTGCACGTCCGCCGGTCGGTGATGGTCGAGAACCGCGCGAGTGCTGGAATCCTCGGAGGCGCACCACGCCCGTGTCCAGACCTGTGCATCAGGCGAAGCGCCCAGATCGATTAGCAACTGGATGATCTCGGGACGCTGCTCCGCGGCAGCCGCTTCGATCGGGGTGAGAACGACCGGCTGGAGGCCGAAGACGCCGGCGCGCACCGTGTCGGGTCGGTTTGGATCCTCCCCCGCCTGCACGCGACGAACGAGCGCGCCCCCGTCGCGAAATGCGGCAGCCTCTACGGCGTTGCGCGGTTCGAACCCGAGAAACGGATGTGGCGCGGAAGCGCGCGCGAGTAGCGTCAGCCACGCCACCGCGAGCAGCGCCCCGGGGGCAAACATGGAAATGACAATCCATTCAATCCGCGTCAGTCTTCCCACAGAGAGTCCACCCAGCGGGGGAGGCCGACCCGCGTGTTTGGGACCTTCATCCCAACGGCATCCGCGTGAAGCCGAAGCACGATCTCTCGCGCAGCCATGTCCTCCGTCCATCGCCCTTTCCATTCCACCGTGTACGGCAAGCCGGCCCAGTCGTTCTGTTGCCTGAACGCCTGCGCGCGAAGCTTGTAGTGCAGTCCCGCAGCTCGCACCGTCCAGCCCACGGTGAGTGTGACGGCAAGCAGCCCGATGACAACGGCCGCCGCCGGACGCATGTGCGAGACGCGATCGAGGAGAGTGCGCATCGCGGCGAATGCCGCAATCGCATAAAACACGCCCGCGATGCTGATGATCTCGTCCTTGGTGTAGGCATAAGAGAAGAGGGCGTTGGCGACCAGGACCACAGCGAAAAGGACGAGCAGTCGTGACGTGTCGTCCCACGTGCCGCCATGTCGCGCACGGTGGACGGCCACCCACGAGATCAGCCCTGTTGTCAGCAAGGAGGTGACGACGGGGATCACCTCGCGCGGAAGCAGCGCATCGTTCATCCATGCCCGCGTCACCACAAATACGCCGGCTCGCGGCTCTGAGAAGAGTACCGATGCTATCGAGGTGACTACGTTGTACGCGGCGAACCAGAGCGTCTGGTCGCGGAACAGCTTCTGCAGCTCGGGCGGGTCGAGAATGGCGAACAGGTAACCCGAGCTTCGCGCAGCAATGGTCGGTAGATCCGCTGGAAGGTGAAAGAACCGCACGTAAAAGTAGCCTGCTAGTAACACCGACATGACAGCTATTCCGCGCAGAGAAACGCCGCGCCATCCTACGAGCCATGCGGCCGCTGCCACGACCCAAACGACCAGTCCCGATTCGAGGGTGAGCACCGCTGCCACGAAGACAAGCGCCGCGAGCACGTCTGCCCATAACCCACCGCGCGATCTCGCGAGGTTGAGCGTGAGCAGGCAGCAGACGACGATCTCGAGGAAATGGTTGATTGGAAACGCTTCCTGAACGAGCCCGCGAAACGAATGCAGGCCTATCAGAACAACGATGGCGAACGCAGCCGCGCCCGCGTCGATTGTGGTGTGGATCCGAAGTGCCCGCACGAACAGAAAGACGGCGGCGATGACCAGCAGCGCATGAAACCCACGGTAGACAAGCCAGTAGTGCCGGCCCTGGGCGAGGTCATAGAGCGCTTTGGTCTGTGCGATGCGTAAGGGGCGCAGGAACGCTGTGATTTGAGTACCTCCGACGAACGAGGCGGCGATCGAGGGTGACGTCTGCGCGTCGAGTATTTCGTCGAGGCTGTCGCTCACCTGAACCGGCATCCACAGGAGCTCGCCCGCGATTGCCAGCGACAGCAGCGTGGCGAGTATCAGTGCGGCAACGCGCGGATCCACGATGACTGCGTCAGATGCGCGCGCCGCTCGAAAGCCTTGAGCAGGTGGCATGCGGCGTAAGTATATCCCGCTGTGAGTGGCGAATTCGTGGACCGTTCGAGTCTATGCGCTGCGAACCGGCTGTGGCTGGCGAAACCTCGATCTGCCGTCTTGGAATACGGGGCTCGGTGAGGCGACGGGTACGACACGGTCGGAACTGCGCCGAACGACTCACGTTGCCGGATGCCGAGAGTGCCGACATCGGACAACGGCGCGCCAGGTTAGTTGTGCGTTGCCGCTGTGGGGCGACGTGACGGGGACCAGGCTGGTGAGTCGCGGGCTATGCGGCGGCGCAGTCGTAGCGATGGTGCAGCCGTTGACCTCCGGGACCGCGACGATGCGCCCGACCGCCGGCGGGATGACCGGCCGCGGAGACTTCGCGACGGTGGACGGACTGAGGTCGATTCGGAGCTTCCGCAGCTCGCCGTGGATGCGAGGCTCACCCCAGAGTGGATTCGCCTGAGACATCATGCGGATCAACGCACGGACGTCGGCCGGGGCCGTCGGCCGGCCCGTGCGCCGTCGGCGCTTCCACGTCCAGAACAGGCGGGACCCGCGCTGGAGCCACGCGACGATGGTGGCCGGTTGCACGAGGACGAGCGCCAGTCTCCACTCGGTCGAGATACGCGAGAACCAGACCCACAGGAGCCGGTCAGCGGCGGTCAGACGCAGGCGCGGTCGGCGCCAGCGTTCCAGAATCCGGAACTGGTGTCGGAGGACGAACATCTCGAGGTGAGGGCCGCGCGCGAGCGAACCAGCCGGGCAAGCGACTGGAGTACCGGAGACGTCGATGGACATCACCGATCGAAGGGTATTCGACGGCGACGATACCTCAATGAATCCGGACGGCCAGCCTTTCTGGTAGGGACACCGCAACCGGAGTCGCGAATTGGACGCGCAGCGAACGGGCATCGGGACCGCGTTTGTCCTTGACTTCGATCGGCACGGGGCCCGACAATGCCCGCCGACTTCCGGCTCTTACCGAGGCATGGGTTCGCGTCGCCAGGAGCACGCGATGTTTTCTCTGACTCGAAACGCCACGACACGCCGCTTTCCGTCTTCTCCGCATTCCTACTGCACACCAGAGCCCGGGGCCCGGCCTTGGTCGCTTCGACCGCGGATCGGTCGCTCCTGCTCGACGAATGCCCCGGGAACCACACAGGGTCCGTTCGATCGGTGGCCACAGGCTGGGAGGAGGTCCCATGTTGCGTGTGAGGCGGGTCGTCAGTCGGCTGCTCGTGATCGGTGCAACCATCGCGCTGCCCGTCAACGGGTTCGCGCAGGAAGCCGTGGTGATCGGGACGGTGACGGACAGCACCGGCGCGGTGCTGCCCGGAGTGACGGTCACGGCGCTGCACGAGGCGTCGGGGAACACCTTCGTGGCAGTCACGGATCAGCGGGGTGCGTTTCGTCTTCCGGTGCGCACCGGCGTCTACCGCATCACGGGGGAGCTGCAGGGATTTGCAACGGTCGCCCAGAGCGGCCTGGAGCTGCTCATCGGCCAGCAGGTGGCCGTGAACCTTCAGATGGTGCCATCCACCGTGCAGGAGTCGGTGACGGTCACCGGCGAAGCGCCACTCGTCGAGACAACGACCTCGACGCGGAGCGGCAACGTCGATCCGCGACAGATGCAGGAGCTGCCGATCAACGGCCGGAACTGGATGGACCTGGCCCTGCTGGCGCCAGGAAGCCGGAGGAATGAGGGTGGCATCCCGGACAACCGGCAAGGCTACTCGCAGCTCAACGTCGACGGACAGGCGATGACCGCGTTGTTCGGGAGTACCGGCGACGATCAGCCCGAGTTCAGCCGCGACGCGATCGCCGAGTTCGAGCTGATCACGAACCGGTTCGACGCGACGCAAGGGCGCTCGGCCGGCCTGCAGGTCAACGCCATCACGAAGTCCGGGACCAACACGCCGTCGGGACTCTTCTCGGGCTACTTCCGCGACGCCCGGTTCAACGCCGCCGACTTCATCCAGCAGCGCGTGCTCCCGTACTCGAACCAGCAGCTGAGCGGCACGTTCGGCGGGCCGATCCGGCGGGACCGGGTCCACTTCTTCGTCAACTACGAATACGAGCGCGAGCCGAAGACGGTCACCTATTCGAGCCCGTACCCGAGCTTCAACGTCGATCAGTCGAACACCCGGACCGAGCACAAGGCGGGCGCGCGCCTCGACGTGCAGTTCTCGTCGCAGACACGGCTCGCCGTGCGCGGCCAGAACTACAACCAGGTGTTCTTCGACGGCGGCGGCGCCGTGCTCCATCCGGCGGGCGCGCACCGGCAGGAGCGCTACACCAAGCAGGTTCTGGGCACGCTCACACAGGTGTTCGGCAACCAGACCGTCAACGAGATCCGCAGCGGCGCGGCGTTCTGGGACTCGGCCAGGGAATCGCTGGTCAGGTGGAACGGCGACTGTTTCCCGGGCATGCCGGTCGGCTGCACCGGGTTCCCGAACATCTTCTTCCGCGGCTACTCCATCCAGTCGCCGGGCAACATGCATCACTACCAGAACATGTACTCGGTGCGCGACGACTTTGCGCGCACCATGAGCGCCCGCGGCAGTCACGTCGTCAAGCTGGGCGGCGAATACACCTACATGCCGAGCGGACAGCACTGGTGCGCATTCTGCGCGCCGTCGTTGTACGCCCAGAACGTGCCGCCGCCGCCCAACATCGAAGCACTGCTGCCGGTGTGGGACAACTCCGCCACGTGGAATCTGGCGCCGCTCTCACCGCTCGTCACCAAGTACCGGCAGGCGGTGTCGAGCACCGAGTTCCGGTATACATTCCTCAGCACATGGCGGCCGGCTGGCTGCAGGACGACTGGACGGTCACGTCGCGCCTCACGCTGAACCTCGGCGTGCGCTGGGACACGCAGGCGGGGGTGAACTCGGAGAAGACCGAGTTCCTGCCGTGGCTGCCCGGCGATCTGCCGTACAACGTGAAGAGCTTCGCTCCCCGCCTCGGTTTCGCGTACAGCCTCGACTCGATGACGGTGATTCGCGGCGGATACGGAAGGTTCTACACGCAGACGATCACCGACGGCGCCCACCAGACGGCGCAGTACCAGATTCTCATCCTCGCCGATCTGCCCAACGACGGCCGTCCCGATTTCGCGGTCAACCCGTTCAACGGCCCGCTCCCGAGCTTCGAGGCGCTCCACGCGAATCTGTGCGATGTCAACAACCGGCCAGGCTGCCTGCGCCGCGACATCGCCTACGAGATCAACCATCCGTGGCGGCAGCATCCCTACAGTCACCAGGCGTCGATCGGCGTGCAGCGCCAGCTCGGCACGACCATGTCGATCGAGGTCGACTACGTGCACAACGCGCGGACGGCGCGAGGAGAGCGACGCGAACATGAACCTGTCGTACAACCCCGCGACCGGCGCCAACTATCCGTCGACCGAGGTCAGCCGGAAGCCGTTTCCGGAGTGGGGCAACGTGTTCGGCGAATTCCTCGAAGGGTGGTCCAACTACGATGCCCTCGAAACCGCCTTCACCAAACGTCTCAGCCAGCGCTGGCAGGCGTCGGCGACCTACACGTTCGCGGGGATGCATGACGCCCAGGCCCTTCCGTACCAGTACGAGCTCGTCAACGGATTGGCGAGCCGCCATGCGATTGACTTCCCGCTCGCGCCGGACATGGGCGGCGAGTACACGCTGGCCGCGACCGACCAGCGTCATCGCGCCGTGTTCAACGGCATCTGGGATGTCGGCTGGGGTTTCCAGGCGAGCGGCGTCTATTTCTACGGCTCGGGGGCGCGCTTCAGCACGACCTACGGCGGCGACCTGCGCAACGTCGGCGAGTCGAATGGCGGCGCGTCAGGAACGCCAAGCACGCCGCGGCTGCGTCCGGACGGCACCATCACGCCACGCAACAGCCTCGTCGGCCTGCCGATCCATCGAGTCGATCTCCGCATTCAGCGGCGGTTCCCGCTCGGCGGCCGCATGGCGATCGACGGCCTGGTCGAGGTATTCAACGTCTTCAACCATGCGAACTACGGATCGTATGTGACGCAGGAGAGCAACCGGAACTTCGGGCAGGCTTCGTTCAACGGCGCCATCCAGTACGCGCCGCGCATGCTGCAGCTCGGCTTCCGGTTCGCCTTTTAATCGCGGAACTCCGGGAAATAGCACGCTTCTTTACTGGGCCGGGCGAGCGTACTCGGCAGCCGCGAAAGACCTGGAGGCGGGTCTGCACATGGAAAGAGGGGCGCTCGCGAGGGACCGTGCAATACAGCACTTGTCGCAAGCCCTGACGGTGAACGACAGCAGGGCAGCTCACCAGGGGCTGGACAGATATACCGCGCTCTGGCGCTCACTGCGGAGGCGGCAGGAGATCTCAGCGCGGTCAGGCGGTATGCGGCGGAATGGAAGGAGCCAGCGCCGCATGACGCTGAGGCCAATGGGGATTGGCCAAGACCGGCTGGCCCGAGGACGCCAGTGATGACGAATTGGGCAGGTTGAAGTCCGAGCTGAACAAAGCGTGGGAGCGCCATCTTGCCGACGCGTTGAATCCAGGCGTGCTCGGGATGGAAAGTTTGAGCCGACCCGAAGGTCCCAGGGCGGGAACGTGTTTCTGCGTGCGTACACACAGTGCAAGGGTAGATGGACGAGCCTCGACGATCAGCTACTCCGTCAGTCCGGACTGGTCAAGTCGCATGGTTCGGTGGGAATGCCGCCGTGTTCATGCAACTCGCGAGCGGGCGCGATGGTCGGCACCTGCCACCCACCAGGCCGCGTAGGACGTGCTAGCGCGGACCCATCCCGGGGACGTCAATCACGAAACGTGAACGAGCCGTGACCTCACCGGGCTCTCAAGGGCCTCAGCCCCAATGAATACGCCCGGCTGACGATGCCTGCTGGCGGTCTTGCCCCCGACCAGGGCACTGAGGAGATACCGGGGCAGGTCGAGCGGGTTGATGAGACCGAGCAGGGCGTTGGCCATCAGGACCGCCCCACTGAATTCGAGGACGGACCCCAGAAGTTCCAGGCGCCGACGCGGCGTGTGGTGGATCGATGGACGAACATACGTCGCCTTCGATCCACCACCTCGCCGCTTCTCGCGCGAATCAGAAAAACGGTGACCCGCACTGAGCCGTTGAGTACTACGGGGCTCAGGAGGGTCGTTGGCGCCCGTTGGAGACCAACGATCACATGGTGTCACTGCTGATAGGTGTGTGGCTCTATCAGCTACTGGACCACGTGCAGATTGATATTCAGGTTCTGGCCCCACCCCCAACCGGGCACGTCGAGCCGCCGCACGCGGATCCAGACCGTTCCACGATTGGCCGATGATGTGCCAATCACTTGACAGGCGAATTGGTCTGGATAGTTGATAAACTCGGTGCGGGGGTTGCGGGCCTGACACTGCACGTTCCGCGGGTTACTCGCCGTGAAGCCCACGTTATAGCACCGCACGAGCGTATCTCCAGTTCGCGGCCCGACCACACAATTGGCGACGTAGGTGCTGTAATCACTCACATACTCCGCCCCCGACGACGCCGTCTGACCTGTCGCCGCCACTGCGGCCTTCTCCGAGGCCGCTGCCTTCTGGGCAGCCGCTTCAGAACTCTCTTCCTGAGCGAGTGCCGTCGTCAATGACAGCACAGCCATACACGCCACCAGCGCCACGCGGACGAAGACATTCTTCTTCATGGCTTGTTCTCCTTACTCGGATTCCGTTGTGGAACCACCCTATAAGGAACGCCGCTCTGCGCCGAATCACACTCTGTGACTGAACGTTTTTCTGCCGATGGCGTTCCTTCATTGAATACAGGCGCAAGGACGAAGGGAAAGAGCTCACGATTGGTGAGATTTTTTCCCACGGTCACAAAAGTGCTCGTGAGCAGACACCCCGAGGGTGCTCAGGACGCCAGTCCTTCCTGTGAAAGCGTTTGGCAGTAGGGGGGGCATGTGCGTGCCACGCCGAGCGCCTGGTGTGCGGTCTTCGCCGGCGGGACCTGTTCGATGGCCGATCGCTGCGACAGATTGCGACTGAGGTCGCGCACCATACGCGCCTTGTTGTCGCAGTAGACCCGGATGTCTTCGCGCCCCCTGGTCGGGCCCAGATAGGCCGTGCGCTGGTTCAGGTTCGCGCCCCCTCGATGGTATCCACCACGAAGAGCATCCGCTGCGCGGTGGCACGACGCTCTGACTCGCAAGGCACGAGCGGGCCATGTCACTGGTGGACGCGTGTTCGGCTACGACAACGTCGAAGTGTTCGGCGCGGATGGGCGGCGTCCGCACGTTGTGCGTCGAGTGAACGCGGACCAGGCACGTGAGGTCAGAAGGATCTTTGACGTGTACGCCGGAGGTGCCGGGTTTACGGCGATAGCCAAGCGGCTGAACGAGGAAGGCGCTGCCACACCGAGGCCGCAACGTGGAAGACCCGCTGGCTGGAGTTCGTCGTCGGTGCGAGAGGTGTTGTATCGGCCGCTCTATGCGGGAGTGGTCGTGTGGAACAGGTCGAAGAAGCGCGACCCGTGGGGACGCGTGGAACAGCGGCCCCGGCCACAAGACGAGTGGGTTTCGACCGACAACGAGGAATTGCGAATCGTCCCCGAGGAACTCTGGAGCGCGGTCCAGCAGCGCCTTCAGGCGGCAGCGCAGCGGTCGAAGGGTAAAGGAGGGCGTCCGGTCGGATCCCATCCGAAGCACCTGTTGACGGGCTTTCTGCGGTGTGACGGGTGCGGAGCGGGCATCGAGGTTGTTCACCGTCAACGTGATGGCAGGCGGCAGCTGTTCTACGGATGCTCGGCTTGTCAGCGGAAGGGCAAGAAGGTCTGCGACAGCGACGTCGTCGTCCTCTGGTCCAGATGGAGGATCGTCTGTTGACGGCTGTCGAGTCCACTCTCCTCAACCCTCAGATCATCGACGCTGCGGTGTCGAGGGCAGCAAACGCGCTGGCTGATCCCGGCGACCATGCTGAGAACATTCGCAGACTCAGAAACAGGAAGGTCGAACTAAGGCGTGAGATCGACCGCCTGATCCAGATGGTGGCCCAGGGATCGGGAGCGCAGCCGTTGCCCAGGCTATTCAGGACCGAGAAACCGAGTCTACCGGTGTGGAACAAGAGCTGGGGCGGCTGCTCGATGCTGCCTCCCGCGCTGCGGCCTGCCCAAATTGTGGACGAACTGCGGAGCTGATACCGCACTATCAAGAGGTCTTACGCAGCGACACCGTCGCCGCCCGCGAACTGCTCGGGGTCTTGTTCGATGAGCGTCTGGGGGTGACGACCTGTCGGGACGGGGCGTTCGGCTGGGAGGTGACCGGAGCCGGCGACCTTAGCCGTCTCGCGCTCCGGGTGCTTCCACATAACGTGGCGTCCCCACCGGGATTCGAACCCGGGTTTCAGCCTTGAAAGGGCCGCGTCCTAGGCCTCTGGACGATGGGGACGTTCAGGCCAGTGATGTCCGGCGATCCGTGATGGCTCACGACTCGCACGATCGCTGCGTCGCGCTGCGCGACCCCGCGCTCCGCTATGAGCCACCCCGAATCACAAATCGCATCACGATTCGTGGTGGGCCCCCCGGGGATCGAACCCGGGACACCCTGATTAAAAGTCAGGTGCTCTACCACTGAGCTAGGGGCCCTAACTTGTTATCAGTAAGTGTTTTATCTCAATTCTGCGTCCGGCCGTCGTGTTCGAGGGTCGCACCGGGCAGCAGCGCGGTCGCTGTCACCCCGGCGGCCCCGTCACTATATCAAGAGCGTTCGTGCGCCGCCATCGCTCACGGTTCGACGTGTCGCGGCGTGAGCGGCGCAGGAGGGCAGTGATAACGGCTGGTCCTGAGTCGGCAGCCGGCGTTCAAGCCGACTGCCGCTCGTCCATCAAACAGACGTGACGCGTTTCTGGCCCGAGAGCAGCCCGGCGCCGCGCGCCCACCTGTACTTGGCGCCGAGCACGTCGACCGGGATTTCGGTCGAGTAGGGGTAGGCCGGAATCCGATGGTCGAAGAGATACTCAGATGCCTCTTCGACCTCGACGTCGCCCGCCAGCGAGACGACGACCGGCTTGTGGATTCCCTTCGCCCGCATTTCCTCGACGATCTCGGCCAGGAGCTTCGCGAACACCATCGGCGGCGTGACGATGGTGTGCCAGTAGCCGAGGATGAGCGCGTGGATCCGCGGGTCCTCGAGCCCGAGCCGAACCGTGTTCTGGTAGGTCTTCGGCGGCTCGCCGCCGGTGATGTCCACGGGGTTGCCGGACGCACCGAACGGCGGGATGAACTTGCGGAACGCGGCATCGAGGTCGGGCGGCATCGCCATGAGCGACAGCCCGTTGTCCACCACCGCGTCGGACAGCAGCACGCCGGAGCCCCCGGCCCCGGTGATGATCACGATGTTCTCGCCCTCGGGCGTTGGCAGGATCGGGAATCGCGCGGGCGAACTCGAGCATCTCGCGCAGGGAGCGCGCGCGAATGACCCCGGACTGCCTGAGCACATCGTCGTAGATCTTGTCGTTGCCGGCGAGCGCGCCGGTATGCGAGCTGGCGGCGCGCGCACCCATGGCGGTACGGCCGGCCTTGAGCATGACAACGGGCTTCTGTCTTCGACACGCGCTTGGCGACCTCGGCGAAGGCGCGGCCGTCCTTCAGGTCCTCGCAGTGCTGCACGATGATCTGCGTGTTGTCGTCCTGCTCGAAAAACGTCAGCAGGTCGTCCTCGTCGATATCCGACTTGTTGCCCAGGCCGACGATCGCCGAGACGCCCATCTTCGCCGAGCGGGAGAAGCCGATGATCGCCATGCCGATGCCGCCAGACTGCGACGACAGCGCCGCGTTGCCCTTGACGTCGTACGCGGTGCAGAACGTCGCGCACAGGTTGCTCCACGTGTAGTAGAACCCGTAGATGTTCGGACCCATCAGGCGGACGCCGTGCTTGCGGCCGACCTCGATGATCTCCTGCTGTCCCGCGACGTTGCCGGTCTCGGCAAATCCCGAGGGAATGAGGACGGCGCCCGGAATCTTTTTCTCGCCGCACTCGACCAGCGCCGACGCCACGAACTTGGCCGGGATCGCGAACACCGCGACGTCGATGACGCCCGGGACGTCCTTGACGCTCTTGTACGCCTTGACGCCCATGATCTCGTCGGCGGACGGATTGATCGGGTAGATCTCGCCCTTGTAGCCGCCGTTGATCAGGTTCTTCATCACCGAGTTCCCGATCTTGCCCGCCTCGGAGGAGGCGCCGATGACGGCGATCGCATTCGGCTTCATGATGCGATTCATGTCGCGGACGATGTCCTCGTGCTTCGGGCGGTAACGCGCCGGCGCCGGCGAGAAATTGACGACGATCCGGACGTCGGCCGCGATCGCGCCGCTGCTTGCTCGCGAAGACCGGGTTCAAGTCCATCTCCGCGATCTCGGGAAAATCGGCGATGAGCTGCGAGACGCTCTGGATCATCGTGCGCGAGCGCGTCGCGATTGACCGGATCCGCGCCACGCACGCCCTTGAGGATCTCCGCGGCGGCGATGCCGTCGAGCATCGATACGGCGTCCTCCCTGGGTCGCGGGCGCCAGACGGAACGTGATGTCCTTGAGCACCTCGACCAGCACGCCGCCCAGACCGAAGGCGACCAGCTTTCCGAACACGGGATCGGTCACCGCGCCGATGATGACTTCCTGGCCGCCGGTGACCATCTGCTGCACCTGGACGCCGAGCAGGTTGGCGTCGGCGTTGTACTTCCTGGCGCTGGCCATGATGGCGGCGAAGCCCTTTTCGGCTTCCTCGGCGCTTTTCACGCCGACCAGGACGCCTCCGGCCTCGGTCTTGTGCAGAATCTCCGGCGACACGATCTTGAGCACGACCGGAAAGCCGATGCCGGCAGCGATCGTCGCCGCTTCTACCGGCCGACGTCGCCACGCCTTCCTTGGGAACGGTGATGCCGTATGCCTCGCACACGATCTTGCCTTCGGGTGCGGTGAGCGCAGTGCGGCCTTCGGCCTTGACGGTGTCCAGAACACGCCTGACTTCGGTCTTGTTGTTGGTCATCCTGTTCCTCGATACGACATGGGCGCGCTCCGACGGCGCCGCCTCGCAGCGCCAGGTGACGCTCGACGTGTCAGATGACTTTCTCAGCCCGAGCGCCGCGATCTGATCCGCGCCGTAGCCGATCTCGGCCAGGATCTCGTCGGTGTGCTCGCCGAGCAGCGGCGAGCGCGTGCACGTCGGTCGGGCTGTCGGACATCTTGATCGGATTGCCGACCGTGAGGTAGGGGCCGCGCGTCGGGTGATCGACTTCGACGATCGTGCCGGTGGCGCGCAGCGACGGCTCCTCGGCGATCTCCTTCATCGAGAGGATCGGGCCGCACGGAATGTCGTGCGCGTTGAACGATGTCCATCGCCTCGAACTTGGTCTTGGTCTTCGTCCACTCCTCGATCTGGCCGAAGATGTCCATCAGATGCGGCAGCCGGGCTTTCGGCGTGGCGTACCGCGGATCGGTCAGCCATTCCTCGCGCCCGATCACCGTGCAGATCGCCTTCCACACCGGCGCCTGGGTGATGAAGTAGATATAGGCATTGGGGTCGGTCTCCCAACCCTTGCACTTGACAATCCATCCGGGCTGCCCGCCGCCGGAGGCATTGCCCGCGCGCGGGACGGCCTCGCCGAAATGTCCGTTCGGGATACTGCGGGTACTCCTCCAGGACTTTCGTGCGCGCGAGCCGCTGCTGATCGCGCAGCTTGACGCGGGACAGATTGAGCACGCCGTCCTGCATCGCCGCGAACACGCGCTGGCCGCGGCCGGTCGTGTGGCGCTGGTACAAGGCCGACACGATGCCGAGCGCCAGATGCAGCCCCGTCCCGCTGTCGCCGATCTGCGCGCCGGTGACCAGCGGCGGGCCGTCATCGAAGCCGGTCGTCGACGCCGCGCCGCCCGCGCATTGCGCGATGTTCTCGTAGACCTTGCAGTCTTCGTACGGCCCGGGGCCGAAGCCCTTGACCGACGCGACAATCATGCGCGGATTGAGCTCCTGGATGTGCTCCCACGTGAACCCCATGCGGTCGAGCGCGCCCGGGCCGAAGTTCTCGACCAGCACGTCGCATCCTTGACCAGGGCTTCGAGAATCTGCTTGCCCTTCGGATTCTTGGCGTCGACGGTGATCGAGCGCTTGTTCCCGTTGAGCATCGTGAAATACAGGCTGTCCACGCCTGGAATGTCGCGCAGCTGGCCGCGTGTGATGTCGCCCTCGCCGGCCCGTTCCACCTTGATGACGTCGGCTCCCAGCCACGCAAGCAGCTGGGTACACGTTGGACCCGACTGAACATGAGTGAAGTCGAGGATGCGAACGCCGTCCAGTGCCTTGCCCATCTGATGAGACCCTCTGAAAACGATCGTGATGCTTACTTCTTGCGAACCGCGCTTTGCGGGTTGAGTTTGCCGATGCTGCCGCTCTCGGTGCCGGCCGCCGGGTCGATCACCGCGTTGATGAGGGTCGGCCTGCCGGAGTCCATGGCCGTGTTCACGGCGCGGCTCAGCTCGTCGGGCGTGGTCACATGGACGCCAACGCCACCGAAGGCCTCCATCATCTTGTCGTAGCGCGCATCCTTGACGAAGACGGTGGTCGCAACATCCGAACCGCCAGTGGGATTGACGTCGGTTCCGCGATAGATGCCGTTGTTGTTGAAGACGACGATGCAGACCGGCAGGTTGTACCGGCAAATCGTTTCCACTTCCATGCCGGAGAAGCCGAAGGCGCTGTCGCCTTCGATCGCGAGCACGGGCTTACCGGTCTCCACGGCGGCCGCGACGGCAAAGCCCATTCCGATGCCCATGACGCCCCAGGTGCCGACGTCCAGGCGCTTGCGCGGTTGATACATGTCGATGACACCGCGCGCGAGATCGAGGGTGTTGGCGCCTTCGTTGACGAGGATGGCATCCGGCCGCTCCTTGATGACGGTGCGCAGTGCGCCGAGCGCGCTGTGGAAGTCCATCGGCGCCGACTGCCGCGTCAGCTTCGACGCCATCTTGGCGATGTTCTCTGCCTTGCGCGAATTGATGTTGCCGACCCAGTCAGCCGGTGGGGCCGGCCACGTGCCGTCCATGCCCTCGAGAAGAGCCGACACGCAGGAGCCGATATCGCCGACCACCGGAGCGACGATCTCGACGTTGCTGTCCATCTCCTTGGGCTCGATGTCGATCTGGATGAACTTCTTCGATCCCGGCTCACCCCAGGTCTTGCCCTTGCCGTGCGACAGCAGCCAGTTGAGGCGGGCGCCAATCAGCATGACGACGTCGGCGTCTTTCAGCACCGTCGAGCGCGCCGCACCCGCCGACTGCGGATGCGTGTCGGGCAACAGGCCCTTGGCCATGCTCATCGGCAGGAACGGCATGCCGCTCTTTTCGACCAGGGCGCGGATCTGATCATCGGCCTGCGCGTAGGCCGCGCCTTTGCCGAGAATGATCAGGGGGCGCTTGGCACCCTTCAGGAGATCGAGCGCACGCTCGACAGCGGCCGGATCGGGAAGCTGGGCCGGCGCCGGGTCGATGACCTTGACGAGTGACCTGGCTCCAGCCTCCGCGTCCATCACCTGAGGGAAGAGTCTGGCCGGCAGATCAAGGTAGACGCCGCCCGGACGACCAGAAACAGCTGCGCGGATCGCGCGCGCCACGCCGATGCCGATGTCTGCGGCATGCAGCACGCGGAAGGCCGCCTTGCAGAGGGGCTTCGCGATAGCCAGTTGGTCCATCTCTTCGTAGTCGCCCTGCTGCAGGTCGACGATCTCACGCTCGGACGAGCCGCTGATCAGGATCATCGGAAAGCAGTTGGTCGTCGCATTGGCCAGGGCAGTCAGACCGTTGAGAAAGCCGGGCGCCGACACCGTGAGGCAGATGCCGGGCTTCTTCGTCAGGAAGCCGGCAATGGCCGCGGCGTTGCCGGCGTGCTGCTCATGCCGGAACGAGATGACGCGCATGCCCGCGGCCTGTGCCAGACGGCCGAAGTCCGTGATCGGGATGCCAGGCACACCGTAGATCGTGGTGACGCCGTTAAGCGTGAGCGCATCGATCACGAGGTGAAAGCCATCCGTCAGCTTCCGCTCGGCGTCGGTGGCATTGGTGTCGGCGGGGCGGGCTGCGGTCTCTAACATGATGTCCTCCGTACTCTGGAGCGAAGAGTTGAGAGCGATAAGAGCCGTGGCGCGCATGCTGCGCGCCGCGAGACTGCGGAACGAGCGATTATCTCAGCCTACGAGCCGGTCCCGATTCCGGGCAGTACTCTCTCCTCGCGAGGTGCCGACCGCTCTCTCGCCATCTCGCCGTTCATCAGCAGGTTCCTTGACAACTTTCGACAGAGTGCGCGGGCTTTTTTGCGGTCCTGATGGCATACCGTATGTGGTATACCAGTCAAAGTCAACTGCCGATCCAGTCAGGGAGCGAACGAACATGATATCGACGGTCGAAGGCTCGATACCAGCGCCTACCCTGGCGCTCCAGCCGCTGAACGCCAACGTCAGCCTCCGCGACCAGGCCTACACGGCGCTCAAGCAGGCGATCATGGACGCAGACATCTATGCGCACAGCGAGGAAATCCGTCTCGACGAGCGCCAGCTCAGCAGCGCCCTCGGCGTCAGCCGCACGCCGATCCGCGAGGCGATGACGCTGCTCGAGCAGGAGGGCTTCCTACGCACTGTCCCGCGGCGCGGCGTGTTCATCGTCAAGAAGACAAAGCAGCAGATCATCGAAATGATCGAGGTGTGGGCCGCGCTCGAAAGCATGGCGGCGAGGCTCGCCACCCTGAAGGCGTCCGACGCCGACATCGCCGGGCTGCGTCACATGTTCGACGAGTTTCACACCCTGACCCCGGCCCAGCACCTTCATGAATACTCGGACGCGAACATCGCCTTTCACCAGGCGATCATCCACCTGTCCGGTTCGCGTCTGATAAACAACACGATCGCCAATCTCTTCATCCACGTCCGCGCCATCCGCCGGATGACCATCTCGCAGAAGGACCGGGCATCGCGCTCCATTGCTGATCACATGCGCATCATCGAGGCGCTGGAGCGCCGCGACACGGATCTGGCCGAGCGGCTCGTCCGGCAGCATTCGCTCGATCTGGCAGCCCACGTGGAGCAGTATTGCGATCTCCTCGGCTGAGATCTCGCGCTCTGCTCAGGGGAGGGGCCGGCGATTCGGTTGTGCGGGACCTGGAGCCGGGAAACGAACAGAGCGCGCCTCTCGCACGTCTAGGACGACGCCTCCGTCAGCAGGGTGCCGCCACCGAAGCTCGAATGCTCCGGCGTCGGTCCGCCTTTCACCACCCTGACCGCGCAGTACTTGAATTCCGGAATCTTGCCGAACGGATCGAGCACCGGGTTGGTCAGCATGTTCGCCGCCGCCTCGTAGTAGCAGAACGGGACGAACACCGCGCCGCGCGGCATGCCATCGTCGGCGCGCGCGTAGAGCGAGATCTTGCCGCGCCGCGACTCGATCGTGAGGGTCTCGCCCGGCGTCACGCCCAGCTGCTCGAGATCGAGCGGATGCACCGAGGCGACCGGCTCCGGCTCGATGTGGTCGAGCACCGAGGCACGCCGCGTCATCGAGCCGGTATGCCAGTGTTCGAGCTGGCGTCCGGTGATGAGCACCAACGGATACTCGTCGTCCGGGCGCTCCGCCGCGGAAATGAGATCGGCCGGGACGAACCTGGCGCGGCCGGTGGGCGTCGGAAAATTCTTGACGAACACCACAGGCTGTCCCGGATCGCCCTCCTTCTCGCACGGATAGGTCACCGAGGACTCGCGCTCGAGGCGATCCCAGGTGATGCCGGCGATCGAGTCCATGCACTTGCGCATTTCCTCGAACACGTCGCGCGGATGCGAGTAATGCCAGTCCAGGCCGATGCCGCGCGCCAGCTCGTTGATGATCCAGAGATCCGGCCTCGCGTCGCCGGGCGGCTCGATCGCCTTGCGGCCGAGCTGCACCGTGCGATCGGTGTTCGTCACGGTTCCGATCTTCTCGGGCCATGCGGTCGCGGGCAGCACGACGTCGGCGAGATACGCCGTCTCGGTGAGGAAGATGTCCTGCACGACCAGGTGATCGAGCATGGCGAGCGCCTCGCGCGCGTGATCGACATCCGGATCGGACATCGCCGGGTTTTCGCCCATGATGTACATGCCGCGGATCTGGCGCTTCTTCGCGGCGTTCATGATCTCGACCACGGTGAGTCCGGGCTCCGGATCGAGCTCAGCGCCCCACAGCGTCTCGAAGCGCTGCCTGGCCTCCGGCCTGGCCACGCGCTGATAGTCCGGATAGAACATCGGAATCAGCCCGGAATCGGAGGCGCCCTGCACGTTGTTCTGCCCGCGCAGCGGGTGCAGCCCCGAGCCGGGCTTGCCGATCTGGCCGGTGGAGAGGGCCAGGGCAATCAGGCAGCGCGCGTTGTCGGTGCCGTGAACGTGCTGGGAGATCCCCATGCCCCACATGATGATCGAGCCCTTCGACGTCGCATACAGCCTGGCGACCTCGCGGATGGTCTGCTGCGTCGATTCCGCAGATCGGCGCCATGCTTCCGGAGAGAACGCCTTCACGTTCTCGGCGAGCGCGTCGTATCCGGAGGTGCGATCGCGGACGAACGCCTCGTCGACCAGGCCCTCCGCGACGATGACGTGGAGCATCGCATTCAGGAGCGCGACGTCGGTATCGGGATTGAACTGGAGATAGTAGGTCGCATGCCGGGCGAGATCGCTGCGCCGCGGATCGGCCACGATCAGCTTCGCTCCGGCTTTGGCGGCGTTCTTCATCCAGGTCGCGGCGACCGGATGATTGACCGTGGGGTTCGCGCCGATCACGAAGATCACCTCCGCCTTCGCGACGTCGCGCACCGGGTTCGAGACGGCTCCCGAGTTGATCCCCTCCATCAGCGCGGCGACGCTCGAGGCGTGGCACAGGCGCGTGCAGTGATCGACGTTGTTCGAGCCGAACCCTGTGCGCACGAGCTTCTGGAACAGGTAGGCTTCCTCGTTCGTGCCCTTCGCCGAGCCGAAGCCGGCCAGCGATTTCTTGCCGTACGTGTCTCGAGTGACGCGCAAACCCGTGGCGGCGAACGTCGAGCGCCTCTTCCCAGCTGGCTTCGCGGAAGACGTCGCTCCAGTTGTCCGGATCGACGGTGAAGTCCTTGTGCTTGTCGATTCCCGGCTTGCGGATGAGCGGCGTGGTGAGGCGATGCCTGTGCTGCACGTAGTCGAAGCCGTACCGGCCCTTGACGCACAGCCGGCTCGAGTTCGCGGGGCCGTCCTTGCCCTGCACGTAGAGAATCGCGTTGTCCTTGACGTGGTAGGTGAGCTGGCACCCGACGCCGCAGTACGGGCACACCGACTCCACCTGTCTTGTCGGCGACGATCTTGCCGACCTCGCGCGCGGGCATCAGCGCCCCCGTTGGACACGCCTGGACGCATTCACCGCACGCGACGCAGGTGGACATCGCCCATCGGATCGTCCAGGTCGAAGACGATCTTCGAGTGGCCGCCGCGGAAGGCGTAGCCGATGACGTCGTTCACCTGTTCCTCGCGGCAGGCGCGCACGCAGCGGCCGCACTGGATGCAGGCGTCGAGGTGCACCGCAATCGCCGGATGCGATACGTCCTCGGACCGGCTGATGCCGGGCTGCGAAGCGGGGCTTGCCGACCGAGAGCTTGCTGCGCCCACTGATCGAGCTCGGAATCGAGCGTGTAGGACGTCTCCGGCACGTCCGAGAGCAGCAGCTCGAGCACCATCTTCTGGCTGGTCAGCGCCCGTGCGCTGTCGGTCGTGACCTCCATGCCGTCGGTGGGATAGCGGCAGCACGACGGCGCGAGCACACGCTCGCCCTTGATCTCGACCACGCAGGCGCGGCAGTTGCCATCCGGCCGCATGCCTTCCTTGTAGCAAAGGTGGGGAACCTCGATGCCATGCCGCTTCGCCGCCTCGAGGAGGCTCTCGTCGGATCGACCCGTCGACGGCCCTGCCGTTCAACGTGAAGTCGACCGGCTTCGCCGCGGCGGACGGCGCCGTGCCGCGATCACGGATGACTTCGACAGCCACCGGTCCCCCCATCACTTGATCTCCTCCGGAAAGTACTTCATGACCGAGAGCGCCGGGTTCGGCGCCGCCTGCCCGAGCCCGCAGATCGACGCGTCAACCATCGCCTGCGACAGCTCCTTCAGCAGTGGCTCGTCCCAGCTGCGCCGCTCCATCAGGTTCAGGGCCTTGACCGTGCCGACGCGGCAGGGCGTGCACTGGCCGCACGACTCCTCGGAAAAGAACTTCATGAGATTGCGTGCGGCATCCGACGCGCTGTCCTGATCCGACAGGATGACGATCGCCGCCGATCCGATGAAGCAGCCGTACTGGTTCAAGGTATCGAAATCGAGCGGGATGTCGCCCATCGACGCCGGCAGGATTCCGCCCGACGCGCCGCCCGGCAGGTAGCGCGTAAAAGCACGTGACCGTCGAGCATCCCGCCGCAATACTCGTCGATCAGCTCCGTGACCGTGATGCCGGCCGGCGCGAGATGCACGCCGGGCTTCTTGACGCGTCCGCTCACCGAGAACGAGCGCAGGCCCTTTCGGCCGTGCCGGCCGTGACCGGCAAACCACGCCGGGCCCTTCTCGAGGATGTCGCGCACCCAGTGCAGCGTTTCCATGTTGTGTTCGAGCGTGGGCCGGCCGAACAAGCCGACTTGCGCGACGTAGGGCGGACGCAGACGGGGCTCGCCGCGCTTGCCTTCGATCGATTCGATCATCGCGGATTCTTCGCCGCAGATGTAGGCGCCCGCGCCGCGGCGCAGGTGGATCGGCGGGATCGGGCACGGCGGATTCGCCTGCAGCGCCGCGATCTCCTGCTCGAGAATCGCGCGGCAGCCGTGATACTCGTCGCGAAGATAGATATAGATCTCGGCGATGCCCACCGCCCAGGCGGCGATCACCGCACCTTCGAGAAAGCGGTGCGGGTCGCGCTCCAGGTAATAGCGGTCCTTGAAGGTTCCCGGCTCGCCCTCGTCGATGTTGATCGCCATCAGGCGCGGCGCGGGAACGGCCGCCACCGCCTTCCACTTGCGGCCGGCTGGAAAACCGGCGCCGCCGAGGCCGCGCAGGCCCGAGTCTTCCATCGCCGTGACCACTTCGTCCCGCTCTCTCGCGCCGCCGACGCAGGATCTCGCCAGCTCGTATCCGCCGGCCGTCCGGTAGGCGTCATAGTCGATGTGGCCCGGGGTCACGATGTCGAGGTGCGGATGCGACGCGGCGCCGTCGCGCTGCGGATGCTTCACCGCCCTGGCGCGAACCAGCGCCACCACCTTCTCGGCATTCGCGTGCGGGACCGGATTCTGTCCGACGACGGCGACGGGCGCGGTCTCGCAGCGGCCGACGCAGGGCGCATGCAGGACGCGCACGTCTTGGCCGAGCAGCGCCGGCAACGACGCCAGCAGCTCGCGCGCAGCCGGCGATGTCGCACGCGATCGAGTCGCAGACGCGCACGGTGATCGCGGGCGGCGGCGTCTCGCCTTCCTTGACCACGTCGAAATGGTGATAGAACGTGGCCACTTCGTAGACTTCGGCCATCGCCATCTTCATCTCCGCCGCGAGGGCGACCAGATGGCGCGCGGAAAGGCAGCCGAAGCGGTCCTGAATCCGGTGCAGATGCTCGATCAGCAGATCCCGGCGACGTGGCTGGGTCGCCGAGAAGCGCGAGCACCTCCTCGCGCGCCTCCGGATCGACGGCGCGGCCTTTCGGAGTCCCGCGCGCGCGCTTGAGCGCCTGCTTGTTTCTCGGCATCGCCTTGTATTCTATGCCCATCACGTCGCGCCGGAGTCGCCACGCGGCCCTCCAATCCGGCGGCCGGGCGCCTGCGTGCGGCGCCCTTTCGGGCCACGCGCCGATGCCGGCCCTCCCGGCTCCTGAACTGGTACACTGAAGGGCACATGCATGTTGAGCTCCTGGGCGTGCCGCGCGAGCGCGCCGGCGTCGCCGAACTCGAACTGCAGGCGGACACCCTGGGCCAGCTGCTGGTCGCGCTGGCGGTTCGATGTCCAGTCGCTCGGCGAGCTCATCACCGCAGACCGGCTGCAGCCGTCGTGTCGTCGCCAACCTCAATGGCGACCGGTTCGTCAGCGATCCCCGCACGCCGCTCAGAGAAGGCGACTCGCGTCCTGATCCTGTCCGCCGACGCGGGCGGCTAGGCGCCATGAAGGAGCCCGTGCCCTTCGGCTATCACGGCTGCTACCTGCGCATCGACGTCTCGTGCGGCACGCGTCGATCGCGTGCCGCTTCCGGAAGCGGTGCTGCGGCAGTTCCTCGGCGGCAGTGGGCTCGGCGCCTGGCTGCTGCTCGAGGAAGGCGATCCGAGCGGCGATCCGCTGGCGCCCGATGCGCCGCTGGTGTTCGCGTTCAGTCCGCTGGTCGGCAGCCCGCTGACCACGTCCGCGAAGTTTGCGGTCGTCAGCAAGAGCCCGCTGACGAACCGGATCAACGATTCACTCGCCAGCAGCGGCTTTGCCATTGCCGGCAAGCGCTGCGGCTGCGACGCCATCGTGATCGTCGGGCGGGCGGCGGAGCTCTCGGTGTTGATCATCGACGATGGACGCGGTCCGCCTCGAAGCGGCCGAGGACCTTCGCGGCGCCACGTGTCCGGCGACCGAAGCGACGCTGAAGGCGCGGCTCGGCGCCGACTATCAGATCGCCGTCGATCGGCCCGGCCGGCGAGCACGCGGTCCGCTACGCCACGATCTCGCACGACGGCCGCCACGCCGGCCGCGGCGGCAGCGGGGCCGTGCTGGGCAGCAAGAACATCAAGGCGATCGCCGTGCGCGGGACGCAGCGCTGTCGAGTGGGCGCACCCGCGCGAGCTGACCGAGTACAGCAGGGACCTGTCGAAACGGTCGTTCGGTCCCGCGACCGCCAAGTACCGCGAGCTCGGGACCGCGACCAACCTGCTGACGTTCAATCGCCTCGGAGCGCTGCCGACGCGCAACTTTCAGAGCGGCACGTTCGAGGGGGCCGCCAGCATCTCGCCGGAGCAGATCCGCACCACCCACACCAGGACGCGCGCGAGCTGCGTCGCCTGCACCATCGGCTGCGAGCACATCTACGCGATCGGCGACGAGAACGGCGTCCGTCTCGAGTACGAGAGCCTGTTCGCGCTCGGCTCGCTGTGCGGCGTGAGCGACCCCGATGCCGTGCTTCGCGCGTCGCAGGCTATGCGACGAGCTGGGCATCGACACGATCAGCGCGGGCGGCACGATCGCCTTCGCCATGGAGTGCGTCGAACGCGGCTGGCTCGACGAGCCCTGGCTCACGTTCGGCAGCGGCGACGCGCTGCTGCGCGCGATCGAGCTGATCGGCCGCCGCGAGGGCCTCGGCAATCTGCTGGCCGAGGGCAGCCGCCGCGCGGCCGAGACGATCGGACACGACAGCATCGCGTTCGCTCCGCAGGTCAAGGGCCTCGAGATTCCCGGCTACGAGCCGCGAGCGCTGCAGACGATGGCCCTGGGCTTCGCCGTCGGCGCGCGCGGCGCCGACCACAACCGCAGCGGCGCCTACGAGGTCGATTTCTCGGACAAGGTCGATCGCCGGCACGCGACGCTGGACGCGGTTCGCCATGCCATCGAGACCGAGGACAAGGCCGCGCTGATGGACTCGCTGATCATCTGCAAGTTCCTGCGCGGCGTGTTCGTGGATTTCTACGCCGAGGCCGCCGACATGCTGCAGCGCGTCACCGGCTGGGACACGACCGCGGACGAACTTCGCGAGACGGCCAGACGCATCGTCGGCGCCAAGCGGCAGTTCAATCTGCTCGCCGGCTGGACGCTCGACGAAGACACGCTGCCCGAGCGGTTTCTCGACACGCCGCTGCCGAGCGATCCCACGGCGGCGCATCAGCCGCCAGCAGCTGGACGATCTCGTGACCGAGTATCACCGCCAGCGCGGCTGGTAGGCCTACCGTACGAGCCGGGTCGCGTCTCGTCTGCCAGGCCCGCGCTCGACAGCGCGTCCAGGTAGTCTTCCCGGGTATTGAGGTTGCGCAGCGTCAGGAGCTCCGGATCGACGGCGGTCATCTCCGCTGGCTGCACGCGACGGGTTCGCACCGCATCGAACAGGAACACCGGACGCAGCCGGTCCTGCGCCAGCAGGGCTTCGACGTGCGGCAGCGTGCTGCGTCGATAGACCGCCGAGAGCGGATGAGGAAAGCCGTCGATCTCCATCACGGCGATGTCGTGATCGGCCAGCAGATCGATCATGTGCCGCACGAACCCGGGAACGAGCAGCGGGACGTCGCAGCTGGTCACGTACGCGACCTCGACGCTGCCGGGCAACGCCTTCAGGCCGGCTCGCAGTCCCTCGAGCGGGCCACGGCCCTCCTGCTCGTCGCGGGTGACGATGACATCCGCCGGCAAGTGCGGGCAGCGCCTGCTCAGGCGCGGCGACGACCACGATCGGCGAGACCACCGCGCCGAGCAGCCGGACGACACGCTGCAGCATGGTTTCGGGGCCAAACGCCAGCAGCGCCTTCGGCGACCCCATCCTCGTCGACTTCCCGCCGCACAGGACGATTCCGCCGCCGTTCATGACTCGGACCTTCATCCCGAGCGCGCTCAGAGCGCGTCCCGCGTGCGACGGCTCGCGCAGCAACGCTCGTGAAAGCCAGCAACGGCCGGGACGATTCGCGCGCGATTTCGGGACCACGAAATCGTAGTGCTCCTCCTGCACCGGCAGAAATCCGAGTCCGGCGCTTGCGCGCCACGGTGTCCAGCGTCACGCCCCAGTCCGCGCGCCCTTGCGACGACGGCGGCGGCCACGGCGTTGTGATTGCGCGGCTGCACGGCGTAGCCGGCCGGCTTGACGCCTGCGAGCAGTCGATCGATCAACGCTCGTGTGCCGCTGCCCTGGTTGCGATTGACCATCACGCACGCCGGATCCTGCCGTGCGTCCGCGATCGCCTCGCGTGCCGTCACGCCCTTCGAAGCGTGCGATCGCCGCGCCGGAAGACGACCCCCTGCGAGCGACCGTATCCGGCGACCAGCTCCAGCGCCGGGGTGAGAAACGGCCGATTGTACTGGTCGGTCTTCGGATCGAGGAGGTGGATTCCTGCGACGTCGCATTCGCCGCGCCTGGCGGCGTCCAATCCCGCGGTGCTGCCGACGGCGAGAAACTTGGAGCGCACGCCCCGCTGCTGCAACTCGCCGAGCAGGTAGTCGAGACCGATGCAGTGGCTGCCGATCACCACGAGGTCGGCCAGCTGCAGTTCCCGGCCGAGCAGCTGCACGTCGACGAGGGTGCCCGCCTGGACGATCTCCTCGTGCCGGCCGATCGTCGCGAAACCGTCGGCGCGGCTGAACGTCGTGACGCTGCCGGATCCCTGTCCCATCGGATACGCGGCGAGCGACGTTCCGCCGCCTTCGTCCGCCGTCTCGACCAGCCCGACCAGCAGGTACTCCGTGCGGCCGATCTCGCTGTTGACCTTCACGGCCAATCGGGCCGGCACCACGGTTCGCTCCTGCGAGCCCGCGGCCCGCCAGCAGGCGAAGCACCGGCGCCACGAACTCGTGAAACGTGAAGATCGCCGACGTCGGAAAGCCCGGGAGCACGACAACGGGGCGGCCACGAGTCGCCGCAAGACAGATCGGCTTGCCAGGCTTGAGTGCGACGCCGTGCGCCACGATTCCCGGATCGCGCAGCTCGGCCACCACGCGGTACGACAGAGTCGCCCGCTCCCTTGCTCGTGCCACCCGAGAGCAGGACGACATCGGCGAACGTCGAGGGCGTGCTGAAGCCGTTCCCGCAGGGCGTCCATGTCGTCGGGCGTGATCCCCAGCCGCTTCGGCTCGCCGCCGAGCTCGCGCACGGCGTCGGCGAGGACCTGCGCGTTCGAGTCGTAGACCTTTGCGGGTTGCATCGGCTCGCCGGGAGCGATGATCTCGTCGCCGGTGGAGAGGATGGCGACGATCGGCTTTCGCCAGACGTCGACGCGCAGCGACGCCGATCGCGGCCAGGACCCCGGTATCGCGGCTCGTCAGGAGCTGGCCACGCCGGAGCACGGTCTCGCCCGCGGTGATATCGGTTCCGGCGAACGAGACCCCGCTTCCTGCGCGTGACCGCTCTGGCGATCCGCAGCTCGCGGCCGTCGGTCTCCGCGTACTCGACCATGACGACGGCATCGGCGCCGCGCGGAACCATCCCGCCGGTGGCAATCGACACCGCCGTGCCCGGCCGAATCACTGTCTTCGGCACGACGCCCGTGTGAATCGTCTTCCTCGCCAAGCTCCACCGTGCGCGGGGCTTCCTCGGACGCGCCGAACGTGTCTTCGGCGACGACGGCGAAACCATCGACGTTCGAGCGGTCGAATGAAGGCACGTCTACAGGTGAGATGACGTCGGCAGCCAGCACGCGACCGAGTGCGGCGTCGAGCGGCACGGTCTCGATGCCGCGTGGCGTCAGGTCGATCGCCGCACGAAAGCGCCGCTCCGCCTCGTCGCGGTCGAGCACATGGAGAAACTGCTCCTGATCACGCATAGAGCCAGACCTCCACGTCGGTGCCAGGCGCGAAGCCCTCGCTGTCGTCCGGGACGATGACGAAGCCGTCGGCGCGCGTGGTTGACGAGAGCACCGACGCGCCGCCGACGGCCAGGGGCTCAACGGCCCCGTCGATCACCTGCACGCGCGCGTAGTCCAGCCGTCCGATCGGCGAGCTGATCTTGCGCGCCAGCCTGGCGCGTATAGAGCGGTACGGCCACGCCCGGCTGCGTCCGCCCAGCGCGCGAATCGCCCGGCCGGCGAAGAAATCGTAGGCACAGAGGCACGATACCGGATTGCCGGGGAGCAGAAAGACGAGCCGATGCTCCGATGCGCCCGAGTCCGGTCGGACTGCTGGGCCGCATGGCGATCCCGTGGATGGCCAGGTCGCCATGACGCGCGACCAGCATCGGCGCCAGGTCCTCGATTCCAACGCTCGAGCCTCCGGACACGATGACGACATCCGCGGCGGCGTGAAGCGCGTCGAGGATGGCATCGGGTCGTCGGGAACCAGACCCGGGAAATCGACGAGACCTCCGTCGCGCTCGACAAGGGCCGCGAGCATCGGACCGTTGGCATCGACGATTCGATAACCGTGGGGCTGCGAACCGGATGGCAGCAGTTCGTTGCCGGTCACGACCAACCGGACCTGCGGCCGCCTCACCACCCGTACCTCACCCACGCCCACCGAACTCAGCACTCCCAGGTCCTGCGGGCGCAGCACACGTCCAGGCTTGAACAGCGTCGTTCCGCGGAGGATGTCCTCCCCGCGTCTGCCGACATGTTTGCCAGGCGACACGGCGGCGAGGGCGCTGACGGTGGCGCCTGGTGCGGCCGCGTCTTCGATCCACTCGGCGGGCAGCACGGCGTCGGAGCCTGACGGCAGCGGCGCGCCCGTCATGATTCGGACGCCTTGACCGATGCCGACCGAGCCGGGAAAGGGATGTCCCGGCAGCGAGTCTCCGAGCACGACGAGGGGAAGGCGGTTATAGGACGTCGCCCCTTCCGTGCTCTCGGCCACGACGGCGTAACCGTCCATCGTGGCGCGGTCGAACCCGGGTACGTCCACGTCGCTTACGACGGGGCCCGCCAACACGCGACCTGCGGCCATCCGCAGCGGCACGATCTCGACGCCGCGGCGGCGGCAATTGCGCGTCGAGCCAGGTCAGGGCGGCTTCGACCGTATGGCGGCGCGCGAAGCCCCGCATCCGCACATCGTCTACTGTTCCCTTGTCGTCGTCGTCCATGCGAATTCGTGCAGCCCTGTCACCCTTTGACGCCTCAATTGTAGAAGACCGGAGCCGCCGAGCCGGCCCCGGCGAATTCTGTTATGCGAGGTCGAGACTCCGCATGCCACCGGTGCTGCACTGTCTTGCGCAGCTCGTGGCAAGTCATTGACTGCGCAGCAAAATAGCCGCCGCTCTCCGGGACGCCCGCGGCGGGAACGATGTTTGCCCCGGCACACGGGGTGGAACCCAGAATCCCCGAACGGAACGCCGGCTTCACCCTGATCGAATTGCTCCTCGTGATTGCGATCATCGCCATCCTCGCGGCGATCGCCATCCCGGGCCTCCTCCGTTCGCGCATGGCCGCCAACGAAGGCTCGGCCATCGCGTCACTGCGGACGATCAGCAGCGCCCAGGCGGCGTTTGCATCGAGTTGCGGTGGCGGCGGCTACGCCCAGACGCTGTCCGACCTTGGACGCGCGCCGATGGGCAGCGCGCCGTTTCTTCCGGCTGACCTCACCATCGGCGAGAAGTCCGGATATGGCTTCGTCCTGGAAGGGGCGGGCAAGCCCGTGGCCGACCCGGCCGCCACCTGTAACGGCTCGGCCGAAGGCACGATGTCCGGGTTCCTGGCGACAGCCAACCCGATCACCGATGGCGGCTCGGGTGTGCGCGCGTTCGGCCTCGACGACAGGGCCGCGCTGCGCTGGACGGCGGCAACGGCGGGCATCACCGACAGCGCGTCGTATGCGTCCGCGATGAACCTCGAGTAGCAACTTTCAGCGAAGCCGCGCTCCCTCGCGATCGGCCCGGCGCGCCGCCGCCGGTTATTCCACTGTCGTGCGTGCACGCGCCCGGCGTAGAATCCGTCCAGAACACTCGACCCCAGGGAGAGGGAGGCTTCGTGAGATCGCACCAGGTGCGTCCCGTGCGGACGCTTGTGATCGTGCTGGCGGTTTCCTGGCTGTGGGCGACGCCAGTCGCAGGCCAGGGCGGCCAGGGCGGGCAGTCCACGCAGGCGGGATGCCCGACCATCGACCTGCCGGCGTTTTACCGATGCGCGGTGGAGAAGGCGAAGACGTTCACGCCGCCGCGCACGGCCGCCGGCACGCCCGACCTGTCCGGCGTCTGGCGGCGGACAGGCATGAACATCTCCGTCGAGGAGTTCGCCGGCGACACGTTCTACCGGGCGCAGAAGACGCGGATCGTCGATACGGCAGACGGCTTGATTCCGTATCTCCCGGCCGCCGCCCGCGTCCGCGACGCGAACTTCGACAAGTATTTCGACGCCAACGCGTTGTGCCTGATGCCCGGAGTGCCGCGCACGTTCCACGTGTCGCCGATCAACGAGATCATCCAGACCCGCGACTCCATCGTCATGCTCAGCGAGGAAGCACACACCACCCGAATGATCTACCTGGACGGCCGGCCCCACCTTGGCGAGGGCATCCAGTTGTGGATGGGAGACTCGCGCGGCCGCTGGGACGGGAACACGCTCGTGGTGGACGTGACGAACCACAACGGCAAGTCGTGGCTGGATGTGACCGGCAATTTTGCGACCGACGCCGTGCGCGTCACGGAACGGTGGACGCTCGTTGACGCAGACACCCTGCTGTATGGTGCGACGCATCGACGATCCGAACGTGTACACGAAGCCGTGGACGATGGCCATGTATCTCACGCGCGAGAAGAATCCGAACTTCGAGTTGCTGGAAGAAGCGTGCTACGAGGGTGAGCGGTTCGCGACGAGGGAAGGCGCGGGCGGCCGGGTCATGTACCCCGGAGTGAGAGGCGAAAAGCGGAAGTAACCGCTACGACGCCGGGTTGGTGCCGCTGGCAGCCGGCTGAAGCTGGGTCATCGCGCGGAAGATCAGGCGGAGGACGCCGTGGCCCGCAGCGACGGCCAGGGCGCACGAAATGGCGAACACGACAACCAGGGCCAGCAGTTCCATCGGCCTTCTTATCGGCAGGACTGCCACGAACTTCAACGGCGGCCTGCCGGGCACAATCTTCCCGTAATTTCCATTTCCGGCCGGCCGCCGGGCCGGACCCGCGAACGAGTGGCACATGACGAGGAGAGTCCTGGCGGTTGGAGGGGTGCGGTCCACCGCCCGGCCACCATCGCCGATGGTAAAAGGGGCCGCATTCGACCCGCCCCGCGCCAATGCGGCATTCGCCCACCCGTACTGCAGGCCAGCCGACAGGTAGTTCATCCAGTCGTGGGGCGGCCCTGGTCAGGGCTACGAGTGGCCAAGGTCGAGCACGGGGTTTTCGTCCACAACCAGCGTTCGAGCCGGAGACTGGCGTTGAGGAGAGTGACGTGTCGATGCGAATGCCCGCCCTGCTGCTTGTGCTCGTCCTCGCCGCCGCCGGATGCGGCAAGTGGTCGTCAGACGAGCGCCGGCAGATCGACGCGTTCACCACGTCGGTGGTGAAGGCGGACGAGGCCAGCAGGCTCTCGCCCCTCGAGGTCGAAAAGGTATCGGCGGCGCTGAAGGAGGCGCTCGACGCGTCCGCCGTCGCCACCGACCCGGTACTGGCGAGGATCCATCCGCAGCTCCCCGAGCAATACCGGTCGCGATTCGTCGCCGCCCTGCGCATGCGCCATGACTCGCTGCGCGAGCTCCGTCCGGGCGAGCCGCTGACGGCCCGGCAGCTCGAATGGCAGGTCCCGATGGCCGAATGGGGAACGTGGTATTCGGCGAACGTCGCCGCGCTGAGGCGAGAGATAGAGTGAGGGGGCGCTAGGTGGAAGAAGTGGAAGAAGTGGAAGAAGTGGAAGAAGTGAAGTTGACGAGTACTGAGAAGGGGAGAAGTAAAAGTAAAGTTGATAAGTTCGGTAGAGTCTTCCTGAGGCAAGTGCAGGCCCCGTCGGCAGCTGGCCGTGATGGAGCCACAGCCAACTGCCCACGTTCTACTGTTTTTGCACCCGGGCGCGTGTCGGGTGTTGTCCGAATTCCCGAACGGCCGCGCGGATCTCGGCGAGCGGGGCGGGCTTGAGGACCACGGCAGCCGGGCGCATGAACGACAGCTCGTCTGCCGTGAGCGCATGGCCGGTAAGCACGACAGTGGGAATCTCGGCCAGATCCGGATCCTCCAGCTGGAGGTCGCGAAACGCGAACCCGTCCATTTCCGGCATTGACAGGTCGAGAAGCACCAGTGAAATCCTGGACCCGAAGGCGGCCAGGGAGGCGTAGCCTTCGAGGCCGGAGGCCGCGAGCACAGGCGTGCGACCTTCTCGTCTCACTACTTCCGCGAGAAGGCCGCGGATGGATGCGTCGTCATCCACGATCAGCACTTTGGGGGGCTCTGTCATGGGTTCCTGTAACGTTGAGGCAAGGCTCGTGCCTGAGGGTCGCGCATATGCGGCGCGGCCGCATTCGCGCGGCACGAGGCGCCGTGTACGGATCGTCGTTGACGATGAGTTGTGATCCGCGCGACCGACTGGCCACGTTGCCGCGTCTGGACGCGTGCTGGAAGCCAGGCCATGCGGGCGGCGGGGTCAACACCTGGCCTGCTCGCTTTTCCCGGGTAGACGGGTAGACTGGTCTGTCATGACACTCGTTTCGAAAACGTCTATCGCCCTCGTTCTCCTCACCGCCTTGCTGGCCGCCGCGTGCGGCGGCGGCGATGACTCGTCGCCGACCGCGCCCTCGACACCGCAGCCGAGCGCGCCGTTCTCGCAAACCGATCTGCGCGTGGGAGCCGGGACCGAGGCGGTCGGCGGCCGGGCGCTGTTGGTCAACTACAGCGGATGGCTCTACGATCCGGCGCAGGCTGAGAGCAAGGGACGGCTCTTCGATTCGTCAATCGGGCGCCAGCCGTTCGCGTTCCGGCTTGGGGCCGGGGAGCGTGATTCGCGGCTGGGATCAAGGCCTCGTCGGCATGCGGGCCGGCGGGCAGCGGCGCCTGGTGATTCCACCCGAACTGGCCTACGGAGCGACAGGGAGCGGATCGATTCCGCCGAATGCCACGCTCGTCTTCGACGTGGAGCTGCTCGACGTGCAATAGGGCGGACCTCAGCGGGCTCGAGGTGGCGGCACGACAGGATTGACAGCCGCGCGGAGTTCTCGTCTAATCGGGGAACCGATGGCAGTCGCGTTTATGGCTTGGCCGCCGCGCAGACTCCCGACATGGGAGTTGCGCATCTTCCCGATCCAGTCTCGGTTCTGATCCGGCGCCCGGCCGCATCACGGCCGAGCGGGTCCCGTTTTCATCTCCCCTTATTCGTTCCGCTCTTCAGGATTCGACGCGCGTCGGGGTCGCGTCAAGGAGCCAGAGTGCCACATCAATTCTACAAGACCCTCGCCTGCCAGGTGGGGACACACGAAGCGCGCGAGCTCGCCGACCGTTTGGCCGGATGGCATGACGCGATGGTCAACCACGAGCGGCGGCTCCGCGCCGACGCGCCGAGCGCCGCGTGCACGAGCCCGTGCCCGCACGAGGAGGCGCCCGGATTGTGGGAGGAAGCGCGGCTGGTTTTCGGCAGCAGCGCGGGAAGCATGGCGTTCCTGCAGAGCCGGGCGCGAGCGGAGTGAGTTCCGATGCAGGGGGCCGGCTTCAGCCGGCCCTTTCGGCCTCGGGCCGGCTGAAGCCGGCCCCTGCGACGCCTAGCGTGCGGGCGCGAGGTTCTCGGTCAGCTCGATGTAGGTGCCCCACGGATCGGTGAAGAAGGCGATCGCCGTATTCGAGTTCGGCAGCTTGCCATACGCGCGATCGAACTTCACGCCCGCCGCCTCCAGCTTCTTCGTGAAGGCCTCCAGGTTACGCACCTCGAACCCGACATGATCGAAGGCGCGGCCGCGCGTGCCGACCACCGGGGTTTCGGTGCCGGCGAACGTCAGGTTGACGCCGGGGAGATCCGCCGCCTCGAAGTTCCCACGCTTGCCGGGAACGGCGCCGAAGGTCTTCACGTACCACGCCTTCATCTCGGGAATCGCGGTCGTGTTCCAGTGCACGTGGTGCATCACCATGGGCGCCGCGATCGCCGTGTCCTCGAGGATCTCGACGCGAGCGTTGTCGGGGGTCATGATCCAGGCTTGTTCGTCACGGTTGCCCGGGTCGACCTTGATCCCCGCGGCCTGCCACCGCGCCTTCGACTCCTTCATGTTCTTCACGTTGAAGCCGAAGTGGTTGATCACGCTGCCGACGCTGCCGCCGGACGGCTCACCCTGCCGAAGCATGACGAACACGCCCGGAAACTGGATCAGCTGCAGCTGACCGTTCTGGACGGGGATGCCGCCCAGCGCGGTCCAGAACTTGCGGTTGGCCTCCACGTCACGGACGGTCAGGTGCACGTGCCCCATGGCGATGCCGGACTCGCCGGGCGCGACGAGCTGCGCGCCGGCGGAGGCCACCCCCCACGGCGCGACGAGACACAACACGAACGCGGTGCGGAGCATCTGTTTCATCATGGCGCGGAGTATAGCGCTGATAGTGGCAGTGGGCAGCGGGCAGGTTCGCTGCCGGCTGCCCGCTCGATTCAGGAGGCGCGGCGTGCGGTCCAGGTAGCGCCGCCGCTGACGGTGCCTTCCATCGCGCTGCCCTTCACGCGCCCGGTGTACGTGGCGCTCCCGGCCTTGAACGAGATCTCCTCGCCACGCAGCCGGCCCTCCGTGATCGGCGTGGTGCCGAGGGTGCCGGACAGCATCTGGAAGTCCTGTTTCAGCGTCAGGGGTCCCTGCGGCGTCTGCCATGTGCCTTCGACCTTCGCCGGGACGATCCACAGCAGCACCGTGCACCACGCGCTGCAATCGGGCCGCGTCTCGGTCTGGTCGGCCGTCCAGCCCTCCATGCCGAACGTGTTCGACACGATGCGGCTGCCCGGCGCGAGGTTGAAGAACTTCGGCTGGAGCCGGTTCATGTTGCTGGGCAGGAGGAACAGCGCCATCACGTTCGCCTTCGCGATGTCCGCCTCGTACATGTCGCCCTGGACGAACGTCGCTTTGCCCGAAACGCCGGCGGCCGCCGCGTTCCGCTTCGACAGCTCTACCATGTCGGGGTTGTATTCGACGCCGAGCGCCGTCGCGCCTCGCTTGGCTGCGGCGATGACATTCCGCCCGTCTCCGGACCCAAGGTCCATGACGTAGTCCTGCGGCGTCACCTTCGCGACATCGAGCATCTTCTCGACCAGCTCGGGCGGCGTCGGCACCCAGACAACGTCCTTGCCTTCCTGGCCGACGGTCGGCTCGAACGGTGCGGTTTGCTGCGCCGCTGCCATCGTGGCGAGGGCAGCCGCGAACACGAACGCCAGGGTGATACGACGCGCGCTGACACTGATCATGAGTCCTCCCTCCCGGACGGAGGGCCACATGCTACCACCCGTGCCGCGGTCTCCGCTCTTCCGGCTCGAGCCGGACGCCACGGGAGGGAAGCGCGACCCGTCAGTCGAGGTCTTCGGGCGTGTCCGGCACCCAGAAGCTGCACCGGGCCACGCATCGATGGCCGCTGTTGCGGACCACGTCCTCTGCACGATGCTGGGCGTCAGTCTTGCTCGCCGCCGGCCGCGGCGGATCCTCGAGATTGCCCTGTGAGGCGTTGTAGAAGAACTCGCCCTTGTCCGTCTCGACCACGACCAGCGTCCAGTCGTCGGAATGCCAGCGCGTCCAGCGCTGCATGACGTGCCTGTCAGGATTCATTCCGCTGGCTTGTATTTCAACAGGAATGCGCGCCGCTGGTCGACGAAGCTCCGGAGCCGTGCGATGCCTCCCTGGAACGCTTCGAAGCTCTCCAGCTTGCGCGTGTCGGCCTTGACGTCCGCCGCGATGAGCGCCTGGTACTGCGCTGCCATCGGCTCGAGCTTCTGCCAATCGAGCCACTGCTCGGCGATGTCGCCGACGTATTCCAGGTAGCGCTGCCGCAGCGCCGGCACCGCAAGCAGCTTCGAGCGCAGCGGCCGGGACGAATCGGTCAGGCCCACCAGCGGGTCGAGCTCCACGCCCTGCTCGCCGAAGCCGCCGCGGCCGTCGGCTCGATCCGAGCGCCTCGTTCACGTCGTGCGGAATGACATGGAAGCGGCCTGTCACGTCCTGGTACAGGTTGTAATCGCTTGCCCGCGCCCAGTAGCCGTCGCTGTTCACCATCGCCATTTCGAGGGCGAGGAACCTGAGCGTGGCGTCGATGTCGAGGACAGGGGCCAGCGCCTCTTCCAGCTTCTCCGGCGGCGTCGTATTGAGGACGCGGCACAGCGCGATGAGGCCGGCCCACGACTTCGCGTCGTCGTCCGTCCTGATCTCGTAGAGCCGCTTGTAAGCGGCCGCGTCCTCACCGAGGTACTCGAGGCCGCCGCGTCCGCGCGGGGTGCCAGGAACCTTCCAGCGCGCGCCGCCGCGCGTGCCGAACCACTCGCGCACGAAGTCGCCGTTGAACTGCTGCGCGTTGACGTAGACGCCCCAGCTCTCGCCGTTGATCGCCACGCGCACGTAATTGGTCTTCGGCGTCGCGATGTAGCGGCGCGAGATCTCCGAGTAGAGCACCGTGCGCACGAACGTCGGGTCGTTGTTCGAGTTGAGGAGGTTGAAGGTCTGGTACCCGCCAAGGTCCTGCTTGTCGTGCATCCAGTCGAGCGACAGGTTCAGCGAGTGCTTGAAGCCCTCCGGCACCATCCGGTATGAGGACATGCCGCGGAAGTGAACGCCCGCGTCCTTGAACGTCGTCCCGTCCACCGTCACGTCAGCGGGCACCTCGACGTCGGTGTTGTAGAAGGCCATCAGCTCCTGTTCCCAGTCGCCGGCCTCGAACCGGAGGAAGAACGTCCGCAGCGTCGCGAGGTCGTATACGGGTTCGTTCCGGTAGGTCTTGACCTGCGCCGGCGTCAGCGACGGCCCCGGCATCGCGCCAGACAGCGCCGACCCCATGCGCCCCGGCCGCGTGCTCCAGCCGCCGACCGCCGCGCGCGCCGCGCGGCGCTCCGCCGCGTTCAGGCGCTTGTCGCCGTCCGTGTCGAACCGTTCGACGACCTTCTTTTCCTCCTGCGGGCCGCCGAAGCCGAATCCCTGGGCCGGCACGCGTACGCCCAGCGCCGCGACGGACAAACCGGCGACCGCGAGCACGAGTGAAAGGCTGCGAGCCATTGTGTCTTGTGCCTTGTGCCCTGAGGCCTGGGCCCCGGGGCCCGAGGCCTGCCCGGGCCCTGAGCCCTGAGCCCTGAGGCCTGAAAATCTTACCCCGTCCGCTCCGGTTCCCAGCGGAGCCCCAGCGCGAGAATCCGCTCGAGCAGGTGCTCGTACGAGAGGCCATTGGTTTCGGCCGACTCGGCAAAGTCTTCGCCGTACGCCAGGTTCGGGTTGGGATTGGCCTCGAGCACGAACGGACGACCCTCCACGTCCATCCGCACGTCGACGCGGGCGTAGCCGTTCAGGTCGAGGGCGCGGTACGCGCGCTTGGCGATCCGCTGGATCCGCTCCACCATGGCCGCGTCGAGCTTCGCCGCGTCCGTCATGATCCCGTGCTTCTTCTGGTACTGCGTGCTCCACTTCACGCGCTCGGTGGCGATGTGCCAGCGGTTCTCCGGCATTTTCGCGAACGACATTTCCCACACGGGGAAGACGTCGAGGCGATCGTTGCCGCACACGCCGACATAGAGCTCGCGGCCTTCGATGAACTGCTCGACGATCGCGGCGGTACCCAGGCTGTCGTGGATGAACTGGACGCGCCGGGCGAGCTGCTCGGCATGCTCCACGACCGAGGCCTGCGAGATGCCGGCCGACGCTTCGAAGAACAACGACTTCACGATGAGCGGAAAGTGCATGCGTTTGGAGAGCGCGGGCTTGCGCCCGCGCCGGACCACCGTGAAGTCCGGCACCGGGATGCGGTGATACGCGAGGAGCTTCTTCGAGAGCGCCTTGTCTCGCGCCAGTATCAGGCCGCGCGGGTTGCAGCCGGTATACGGCAGGCGCAGCAGTTCGAGGTAGGACACGACGTTCTGGTCAAATGTGGTGACGCCGGCAAACGCCTCCATCAGGTTGAAGACGATCTGCGGCTTGAACGCTTCGACGCTGCGCCGGATCCCGAGCAGGTCGTCGTGAATGCCGAGGACGCTGACGTCGTGTCCGATCTCCTTCAGCGTCTCGATGACGTCGTACTCCATCTTCCATTCGGCCTCGAGGACGTCGATCCCGGTCGTGTCCCCCGGCGGAACCAGATGGTCGTGGACGAGCGCGAGCACGCGGAGTCGTTTCACAGGAATAGCCGGTGACCGCCGCTGTGGAGGTAATTCATTGCCTGAACGGTCAGGAGCACGGTGAACTCCTGGCGGGCCTGGTCCTCGGGAACGGCGAGCCGGAGCTTCAGCTCGCGGCTGCGCGCGATCATGTCCTCGAGGACCTGATCGATCGTGTACTGGTAGATCCCGGTCCAGCTCGCGACCACGCGCCGCGCCGGCCGCCGGATGCGGGACAGGAACTGCACCGCCGTGATGTTGGAGGCGAACTCGGGCGAGTCGGAGAACAGACGGCGGAGGTCGCGATCGTAGAAGTTGGGATAGTCCACGCCGTAATGCCTGCGCTTGGTGCGGTAGTGCTGGCGCAGGGTGTTCCGCAGCTTCGGCAGCGGATCCACTTCGATGGGATTGTCGATGCGCGGCGCCTTGTCGGCGAGCGACCGCATCAGCGCGTCCATGTATTCGAGCTTCTTCCCCGCCTTCCAGCCGCTATAGCGCTGCCGCCACTCACTGTTCGGCGTGAGCCAGACGGCGAACGTCTCGGCGAAGTCCTCGTCCGGATGGCTTTGCGCGTACCAGGAGTCGAGGTGCAGCACGAAGCTCTTGCTGTACGGCTTCGGGGTGTAGAACTCCGGGTAGGGCTTCGCTGGCGAGCCGAACACCTGACGCCGCTGCCGCCGCAGGCGGAGACGGAACGCGTTGTCGATGGCGTGACCCGCCTCGTGACGCAGAATCCGCATGCACCACTCGTGCTCGCCCCCTTCGACCTCGAACATCTGCGACTCCTCGAGCTTCTCGAGGCGCGGATGCGCGAGGTAGAACGGGATCGAGATCGACGTCGCGCCGTCGGCGGTGTACCACTCATCGCCGAGGTAGACGTGCAGGGGAAACCGCAGCCCGCGGTGAGCAAGCTCGGCGCGAAGCTGTGCAACCCGGTCCGCGAGCGTCCCCTCGATTACCAGCGGAAAGTCCGACATACGGACGTCCAGCAGCGTTTCGTCATCGAGATCGGGCCAGTCGTCCCTGAGGGGAGTCTTGGGCATCCCGACGCATCATAGACTAGGATTTTCTGAGGAGCGGCTATGTCACGAGCTCGTCTGGGGTCTGTGCTCACCGTGGCGGCTGTTGTGTGTATGTCTGTACTGATGCTGGGGCAGGAGCGCGACCGCGCGAAGATTGACGACAAGTACAAGTGGAACCTCGCCGAGATCTATCCGAACGTGGCCGCGTGGCGTGCCACCAAGGAGAAGGCCACGGCGCAGATTCCCACCATTCGTCAGTACGCGGGAAAGCTCGGGTCGTCGCCGCAGGTGCTGGCCGACGCGCTCGAGACGATGACGCGTCTCGACAAGGAGCTGTCACGGCTCTACGTCTACGCGAGCATGCTGGCCGACGAGGACACCCGCGTGTCCGAGGCGCAGGGCATGCAGCAGGAGATGGAGCAGATCTACGCCGAGTTCGGCGCGCAGGCCGCTTACATCGAGCCCGAGGTGCTGCGCATCGGGAAGGCGGCGATCGACAAGGCGCTCGCGGCGGAGCCACGCCTGAAGCCGTACGCGTTCTATCTCAGCGACATCGTCCGCCGCGCGGCCCATACCCTCAACGAGTCGGAGGAGAAGATCCTCGCCGACGCGTCACCGCTCGCCGGATCGGCGTCGAATATCTACGGCATCCTCGCCAACGCTGATTTCCCCTACCCGCAGATTGCGTTGAGCGACGGTCAGACGGTGAAGGTGGACCAGGCCGGCTACGGCGAGCTGCGCACCTCCCCGAACCGCAAGGATCGCGAGCTGGCGATGTCGGCCTTCTTCAAGGCCCTCGGCTCGTTCGGCCGCACCTACGGCACGACGATGAACTCGAGCGTCCAGAAATCGCTGTTCTACGCGAAGGCGCGAAAGTACCCGACGACGCTGGAGATGGCGCTGAACGGGCCGAATATTCCGACGTCGGTGTACATGCGGCTGATCGACGGCGTGAACAAGAGCCTGCCGACGTTCCACCGCTACCTCCGGCTGCGCAAGCGGATGATGGGGATCACCGACCAGCTCCATTACTACGACCTCTACGCGCCGCTGGTCGCGTCGGTCGATCTGAAGTACACGCCCGAGGAAGCGCAGAAACACGTGCTGGCGTCGATGGCGCCGCTCGGAGCGCAGTACGTCTCCGTGGTGCAGCGCGCGTTCAACGAGCGGTGGCTCGACTGGTATGCCGACCGAGGGCAAGCGATCGGGGGCGTACTCGAACGGCGGCGCCTACGACGTGCATCCCTACATGCTGCTCAATTATCTCGGGCAGTACAACGACATGAGCACGTTGACCCACGAACTGGGCCACACGATGCACAGCTACTTCTCGAACAAGACGCAGCCGTACCCGACCGCCAACTATGCGACGTTCGTGGCGGAGGTCGCCTCGACGTTCAACGAGGCGCTGCTCATCGAGCACATGCTGAAGCAGATCAAGGACGAGCCGACACGGCTCTCGCTCCTCGGCAACTACCTCGAGGGGATCAAGTCGACCGTGTTCCGCCAGACGCAGTTCGCCGAGTTCGAGCTGCGGATGCACGAGATGGGGCAGAAGGGACAGCCGATCACCGGCGACGCGCTGGCGAAGCTGTACTTCGACATCACGAAGCGGTACTACGGGCACGACCAGGGAGTCACCGTCGTGGACGACTACATCGAGCACGAGTGGAGCTACATCCCGCACTTCTATCGCGACTTCTACGTGTTCCAGTACGCCACGTCGTTCACCGCGGCGGAGGCGCTGGCGGCGAAGGTGCTGGCCGGCGACGCGTCGGCGACCAAGGCGTACCTGACGTTCCTCGGCTCCGGTGGGTCGAAGTACCCGGTGGACCTCCTCAAGGAGGCCGGCGTGGACATGACGACCGACGAGCCGCTCGACCTCACGATCCGGAAGATGAACCAGGTGATGGACGAGATGGAGACGATCCTCGCGCGCCAACGTTAGGGGCGAGGAGCGCGTTACCCCCGCGAACCACAGAGGCACCGAGACACAGAGCGATGTTCTCCGTGCCTCTGCGTCTCTGTGGTTCGTCTCGGGGATCATCCACTCACGGCGGAGTTCCCGTTCGCCGACAACACGCAACACCTTCACGCGCCGACGTGGTGCAATGTGTGTGCACGAATGCGCCTGAAGCTCATCCTTTTCATCGTGCTCGCCAGCCTCGCCGGCGGGTGCGGGGACGTTGCCGACCCGCGAGACGCCGCATTTGTCGGCCCGGCGCCCCCAGCCGCGGAAGCGCTGGCGCTGCCGAGCAGGCCCGATTCGATCAAGTTTGCGGCGATTGGCGATTCCGGACGCGGCGACCGCCCGCAGTACGAGGTGTCTGCCCAGATGCAGGCGTTCCGAAAGGTGTTTCCCTTCGACTTCGTGGTGATGCTGGGGGACAACGTGTACGACGGGGGAACGCCGGACGACTACCGGCGGAAGTTCGAGTTGCCGTACAAGCCACTGCTTGACGAGGGTGTCGAGTTCTACGCCACGATCGGCAACCACGACGCGGTGAACCAGCCCTTCTACGAGCCGTTCAACATGGGCGGCAAGCGCTACTACACGTTCAAGGCAGACCAATCGCTGCTCGCCCGGCTGACCGACACCGATATTCAGTTCTTCATGGTGGACACCGAGACGCTGGATCGGACGCAGCTGGCCTGGGTCGATCGCGAGATGGGACGGTCGGACGCGCGCTGGAAGATTCCGGTGTTCCACCGGCCGATCTATACGTCGGGCCGGTATGCCACGCCGGCGCGCCTGTTCCGGTCGATGCTCGAGCCGGTGTTCCTGCGTCACGACGTCCGCGTCGCGCTCTCCGGCCACGAGCACTTCTACGAGCGCATCCGGCCCCAGCAGGGCATTACCTATTTCATTTCCGGCGGCGCCGGATCGCTGCGCCAGGACGACATCCGCCGTACGCCGCTCACCGCGGTCGGCTTCGACGTCGATTATCACTTCATGCTGTTCGAGGCGACGCGGGACGACCTCTTCTACCAGGCCATCAGCCGGACCGGCCACTCGGTGGATGCGGGCGAGATCAAGCGGGACACGGGCCGGCGGTGAGGATCTGATCGACGCGCAGACGGAACGCCTCGGTCCAGGCGTCGAGGTCGCGGCGATCGTCGGTGGTGCTCTGATAGTCGTGGAAGCGCGCGGCTTCGAACAGGCCGCGCACCTCCGCGTCCGGGAGCGCCGCGAGCCTGCGGCCGAGCCAGACGCGGCCCTCCTCGGAAATCGCGGCGTCACGAAACGTCCCGCCCTCGAATGGCAGGTGGCGCATGCTGACACGGCAACCCGCGCGATCGGTCCAGATCGGGAACTCGCGCCAGCGCGCGAGGTTGACCTTGCTGGGACCGAACGTGGCGCCAAGGTCCTGAATCAGTGCCAGCGGCCGGTTGCAGGTTCCTTTCGAGGGCGACTCTGAGGCGCCCGGCACATCGATGCCGGTGACGGCCTCGCGGCCGGCGTCAGCCGCAAGATCGTCGAGGCACACGAGCCGCTGATTCTCCGCCTTGTTGTCCCAATGCGTGAGGAAGACCGCGAGGAGCCGAAGCGCATCGACTTCGCCCCGCGGCGCCGTCGAATCGTCGAGCTCCCACCACGCCCACCCGTCGCGCGTCGGGGTTTCGATCGCCGGGGCGGGGAACCTGCGTTCGAGCGCGACCCACTCGAAGTCGGTGTAGGCGCCGTCGTACCCATACTCGCCGATGATCGCGTCGGGGACGCCCGCCGCCAGCAGCCGCATCGTGAAGAACGGGAAGCGCGGGCAGCCGTAGCAGCGCAGCCGGGGGACGATCTCGACCTGGTCGGCGCCAAACCCGAGCGCGCTGACGAGACGTGTCGCGGCGACCTCGGCCTGAATCTCGGGGTTGCGGTTGTATTTGACCTTCACGACCTCGCCGCCGTCGAGCACGCAGTCGAACTTCGCGCTCGTGCCGGTCGGCGCCGCGCGAAGGAACCGGCAGGCGGCCACTTCAGTGTTCGAGCGCGAGTCATTCCGCGTCGCCAGGTCGAGCCCCAGTCCGTCCGGCACGCGAACGGAGGCGCGGCGAAGAGCCTCGCGGCGCACGGCGGCAGCGTCTGTCCCGGTCAACGTCCACGCGTGTGCCTTGCGGGGGGCGAAGTCGCCAGCCGGCAACGGTCCCGCGCGATTCCGCGGCCAACAGCCAGGTCGAAAAGCTGGCCACGGCTGCCACACCAGCCGTTGCCGCAAGGACACGCGATCGGCGCACGCATCCTAATCAGCAACTTGCACGCCAGCTCGTCAGCCCGTGGGCGGCTGCAGATGCAGGGGCAGGCGCACGAAGAACGCCGAGCCGCGGCCCGGTCCGCCGCTGGACGCGACGACTGAACCGCCGTGGAGCTCGACCAGGTGGCGCACGATCGCCAGGCCGAGGCCGAGTCCGCCGAATGGACGGGTGAGGCTGCTGTCTCCCTGCCTGAAGCGATCGAACACGTACGGCAACACGTCGGGAGCCACGCCCACTCCGGTGTCGAGCACGCCGATCTCTGCGCACATCCGGTCCTCGCGGACCCGCACCGTGACGCGGCCGCCGGCCGGGGTGAACTTGATCGCGTTGCTCACGAGGTTCCACACGACCTGCTGAAGGCGGGCCGCATCGCCGTAAACATCGCCCCGAACCGGACTGGTCTCGATGCGCATCACCACGTGCTTCGCGGCGGCCGTCGCGGCCAGCCCATCGCATCCGCCGCGCACGATGGTGCCGATATCGACGCGCGCCAGGGCGAGCCGCATCTGGCCCGTGATGATGCGCGACACGTCGAGCATGTCCGCCACGATCTGGACCTGTGTCCGCGCGTTGCGTTCGACGACGTCGATGGCGTGGTTCCGCATCGTCTCGTCGCCTGAATGGATCCGGAGGAGTTGGACCCACCCGAGCATCGCGTTGAGGGGCGTCCGGAGCTCATGCGACAGGGTGGCGAGAAAGTCGTCCTTGATCCGCCATGCCCGCTGGGCCTCGTCGGCGAGGCGCGATGCCTCTCGTTCCAGCTCAGCGATCCGCTCGTCGGCGGCGTGATTTCTGCGCCTCGAGAGCCGGAAGCCGCCCGCGAGGGCGGCGGCGGCGACGAAAACGTGTGACAGGCGGGACACAGCTACCATGAATTTCCATCATCAATTGCAACCGAGGTGCCCCTGCAGCTGTGGCGGAACGGCCGGGGTCGTGCTAACGCCCGGCCGGGCTCTGGCCGATAGATCCGTCATGCGCGCCGCGTCCGGCCTCATCCTCGTCGTCGAAGACGAACGGTCCCTGCGGGAGCCCCTCGTGCACCTGCTGCAGCTCCGCCAGTTCGACGTGATTTCCGTGGATACCGCGGAGGATGCGCTCCAGGCCTGTACGGATACACAAGCCCGACGCGGCGATCGTGGACCTCCACCTGAAGCAGGGGTCGGGACGGGACGTGGTCGTGCGAATGCCCCCGAAGACCCCGGTCATCATCTTCTCAGGGACCGTCGCCGAGAGCGGCGAGCTCGAGCGGATCCGGCCGCGGACGATTCTCGTCGAGAAGCCGTGCTCGCTCACCTGGCTGATCAATACGCTCGACGAGATGATCGCGAATAGCCGGCAGTCCGCAGCAGCGGAGACGGCGCTAGGAGCATCTTGCGCCTGACGGCGGACGCCACGGCTCCTTCACGTGCATGCTCGTGGCTGCCGCCTTACCTGAAGCGTGCTCCTACAGAATGTTCTTACCCAAAGCCGAGAGCGCGAGCTCGGTGGCGAACTCGGCCGTCGCGTTGCGGATGTCGAGGGTCGGGTTGACTTCGACCAGATCGAGTGCCACCAGCCGATGCGAATCGGCGACGATTTCCATCACCATGTGCGCCTCGCGGTAATCGAGGCCGCCTTTCACCGGCGTCCCCACGCCCGGTGCGATGGCTGGGTCGCACACGTCCATGTCGAACGAGATGTGGACGCCGCCGGTGCCGTCGAGGGCGAGCGCGAGTGCGCGCTCGGCCACCTTGGCGATGCCGTCCCGATCGATGTCTTTCATCGTGAAGACGTGGACGCCGGACGCGCGAATCTGCGCCTTCTCCTCCTCATCGAGGTTGCGAATGCCCATGAGCACGGTGTGCTGCGGCAGCACCGACGGCGAGGTCCCGATCGAGGCCAGCTCCGCCGGTTCCTTGCCGAGGAGCGCCGCCAGCGGCATCCCGTGGACGTTGCCGCTGCTGGTCGTGTCCGGTGTGTTCATGTCGCCGTGTGCGTCCACCCAGACCAGGCCCATCGGTTTCGACGTTGTGCGGGTCACCCACGCGGCGCTCGCCGCGACGGACCCCGCGGCGAGGCTGTGATCGCCGCCGAGCACCAGCGGCAGCGCGCCCTCCTCGAGCGATTTGGACGAGACGTCGTACAGCTTCTGGCACACCTTGGCGATGTCGCGGATGTACTTCTTCCGCTTGTCGGCCGGGCGCTTGGTCTCGGGATTGGGAGACGGCAGATCGCCCTTGTCGAAAACCGCCCGGCCCATCGCGTGGATGCGATCGCCAAGGCCGGCAATGCGGCAGGCGGAGGGGCCCATGTCCACGCCGCGGCGGCCTCCGCCGAGGTCGAGCGGCACGCCGATGATGTGGACAGGCTTCATCAGCAGGCAGCCGGCAGCGGGCAGCCGGCAGCGCTCTTCATTTCGTCTTGTAGGACACCGACATGCCTTCGCCAGACGGCGAGACGATTGTCGTGTAGAGCGAGGGATGCGTCTGCACCGCGTGGAGGAATGGCTCCATCTCGTTCTTCTTGTTGACCACGTTGTGCGCCACGAACAGGCCTCCGGTATTCAGCCTCGGGTACACGACATCGAAGAACTTCTTGTAATCCGGCTTCCACGCGTCGAGGAACACGAGGTCGAAGGCGCCGGGCAGCTTCGGGATCTCCTTGAACGCGTCACCGTGGACCACCCGGACGACGTCGGTCAGACCGGCCTTGCGGATGTTTTCGGCGGCTTCCTTCGCTCGCTGCGGGTCGAACTCGATCCCGACCACGCGGCCGCCGGCCTCGCGCGCACCGAGGCCGAGCCAGATCGCGCTGTAGCCGCTGGCCGAGCCGATCTCGAGAATCGACTTCGCACCGCGGGTGGCCACCAGCACGCGCAGGAACCGGCCGTCCTCTTCGGAGACCGCGAGCTGACCCTTATCGGCGGCCTTGATGCTTCGGAGAAGGGCGTCGATCGACGGCGTCATGCCGCCGGTGGGTCGTGATTCCTGCGCTCCCACTGAAACCAGGACGCCCAGGACGAGCGCGACGAGCATGCAGCTGCGCACAAAGGGATTGTACTCTTCCGGCTGAAGCCGGAAGCCACTGAGCATTTTGCGATCCCATGTGTGCTTCCGCCGTCAGGCGGAAGCGCTGAGGAACGCCGCCGCGCGCGCGGCGGTCTCGCGGCCGTCCGCGATGCAGTCCGGGATCCCGATGGCGCGAAAGCCGCTACCGGACAGGAACAAGCCCGGAATAGAGGCGGTTCGGCGATCGATCGTCGCGACGCGTGCGAGATGGCCGACTTCGTACTGCGGGCTCTGCCGCGTGAACCGGAACAGCTCGGCGAACAGAGGCTCGCCGGCGATGTCCATCGTTTCGCTGAGCGCGTCGCGGGCGGTGGCGATCAGCTCCTCGTCCGCCTGTTCGAGCCGGTGCGGATCGCGGCCGCCGCCGAGAAAGCCGCGCAGCAGCACGTGGCCGTCAGGTGCGCGGCCCGGCCACTTCGACGTGACCCAGGTGGCGGCGAGCAGCGGGCTGTACTCGACGCGCGGCACCACGAACCCGCTGCCGCGCATCGGATGCGGGATCTGATCCCGCGCGTAGCCGAACGCCACCGTCGCGGTGGACGCGTAGGGGATGCTGTCGCACAGCCCTGCCAGCGTCGTGTCGAACCCGCGCAGCAGGTTCGCCGCCGCATGAGCCGGCACGCTGAGAATCACCGATTTCGCGTGCAACGTCCCCGCCGACGATTCCACGGTGTACTCGCCGGCGCGGCGGAGCTCGGTCACCCTCGCGGAAAGCATGACGGTGCCAGGGGCGAGCGCGCCGCTCAGCGCGTCAACGAGCTCGCCGGTTCCGCCCGGCAACGACACGAAGGCGCCTTGTGGCGACGGCGTCACGCGCAGCGCGCGGAACGACCGGATGACGCTGCCCGCCTGCCGTTCTGCATCGACCAGCCGCGGAAACAGCGCCCGCATGGACAGCCGGTCGACGTCGCCCGCGTGGATGCCGGCGAGCAGCGGCTCCGCCAGGTAGTCCACCGCCTCCTCTCCGAAGCGCCGCCGCACGAAGGACGCGATCGACTCGTCCTCGTCACCGCCGGCCCTCGGGATGAACGGCTCGCAGGCCATCCGCAGCTTCCCCCCGGCGGTGAAGAGCGACGACCGCACCAGCGCGCCGGCTCGGACGGGGAACCCGAGGAACGATCCTTCGACGATCGGGTGCAGCCGGCCATCACGCATGACGTACGCGGTGCGCGGCTGGAGGGTGGAGACGAGCCGATCCGCGATACCGAGCTCGCGGCAGAGCGCGACGGCTGCCGGCTTCTGGACGAGCATCGAGTCCGGTCCGCCGTCGACCACCCAGCCGTCGCGGCGTGTGGTGACGATGACGCCGCCGGCGCGGGCGCCGGCTTCGAGCACGCGCGCGCGAAGCCCGCGGCGCTGCAATTCGTACGCGGCGGCGAGTCCCGCGATGCCGCCGCCGATGACGGCGACGTCAAGAACGTCGGCGGGAGGCACTGTGAACGTACTGCGCCAGGCGCTGCACGTGTTCGACCGGCGTCGACGGCAGGATGCCGTGACCCAGGTTGAAGATGTGACCCGGGCGCCCGTTCACGCGCTCGAGGATGTCTTCGGCCTGCGCGAACAGCCGCTGCATCGGGCCGAGCAGTAACGTGGGGTCGAGGTTGCCCTGCACCGCGCGGTCGAAGCCGATCCGCTCCCACGCGGTGTCGATCGGGATGCGCCAGTCGGCGCCGATGACGTCGCCGCCCGCCTCCCGCAGCAGATCGAGCGTCGTTGCCGTGCCGGTCCCGAAGTGAATCGTCGGGACGCGCCCCTCGATCGCCGTGAAGATCTTCTGGGTGTGCGGCAGCGCGAACTCGCGGTAATCGGCGGGGCCGAGCGCGCCGACCCAGGAGTCGAACACCTGCACGGCATCCACGCCGGCGTCAATCTGTGCGGACAAGTAGTCGGCGACGACGGTCGCGAACTTGTCGCAGAGGCGGTGCCACGCATCCGGGTGGCCGTACATCAGTGCTTTCGTCTTGGCGAAGTTGTTCGAGTGCCCGCCTTCAATTGCGTACGACGCCAGCGTGAACGGGGCGCCGGAGAACCCGATGAGCGGCACGCGCCCGGCCAGTTCCCGCTGGATCTGTCCGATCGCCTCGAGGACGTGCGACAACGACTCGCGCGGGTCGAACAGCCGCAAACGGTCGATGTCATCAACGGAGGCGATGGGCCGCTCGATCTGCGGCCCCTCGCCCTTCACGAAATCGAAGGGGAGGCCCATCGGCTCGAGCGGCAGCAGCAGGTCCGAGAAGAGGATCGCGGCGTCCACCTCGATGCGGCGGATCGGCTGCAGCGTCACCTCGGTCGCCAGGTCGGGCGTGCGGCAGATCTCGAGCAGCGAATGCCGTTCGCGGAGCGCCCGGTACTCCGCCATGTATCGCCCGGCCTGGCGCATGAACCAGACCGGTGTGGCATCGACCGGCTCGCGCCGGCAGGCTTTCAGGAAACGGGAATTAGCCATTCAGCGTGAGCCGGCTGCCGGCAGCTGGCAGTGTACGTGGTGATGAATCACCGGGGTGAAGAACGACGCGCCTGCACAGGGCCGCGCCGACCGAGATCTACGGCGGGCCGCACGCTGCGTGCTGCCAGCTTCCTCAATCGCGCACCGGAATGTTCAACAGCTCTCGCGCCAGCGTCACCAGCTCCTCGAGCCAGAGCGGCTTGTAGCGCAGCTCGGCGCCGAGCGCCTTGATCTCGGCGGCCTGGGCTTCGTCGAGGTAGTAGTCGCCCGTGACGATCGCGACCGGCGTGTTGGTCAGGCCGGGGATGGCGCGGATGGCGCGCAGGAACTGCAGTCCGCTCGTGAGCGGCATCCGCAGGTCGAGGATCACGGCATGGGGCCGATGCTTTTGTGCAAGCGTGAGCCCTTCGTCGGCAGAGAGCGCCGCCCATACCTCGTATCCTTCAAGGCGCAGCATCCGGGAAAACGTGTCGGTGACGCTGACGTCGTCGTCGACGATGAGCACGCGGGCAGCGGTCTGGTCACCCTCGGGAGGAGGCACGGCCCATTGTGGAGCCCGGTTGAGTCAGCGTCAAGCAAAGGCAGAGATTGTGGGCGACAGCCCTAGGCATGATGGCTGCTGGAAGTCGTGCTATATTCCAGCCGGCTTCAGCCGGCATTTCCGGCGCAGCTAGACGTATGTACACGCCTCGGAGGTTAGGTTGAGCCCCATCCTCGTGCGGCCCGTCCGTGAGCAGCTCGAGCACGATCGGGTTATTCGCCTGCTACAGGCGAAATATAAGAGAAAGTTCGAGGTCGCGATCAATCCCGGCAACGAACAGAACGCGTCGGTTCTGGTCGGGACGTCGCCGTGGTTTCCCGATCTCGTCCTGTATTCGCAGGAACGTGGACGGAAACTGCTTGGCACGGTCGAGGTCGAGACTGCCGAATCGGTGAATCACCTCGAGGCGATGTCACAGTGGAAGACGTTTTCGCAACAGCGAGCCCCTTTTCACCTGTACGTCCCGGTCTCGAGCATCGATACGGCCCGCCGGATGGCCGCCGATCTCCAGATTCCCGTGGCCGAGGTCTGGGCATACAGCGCGTTTGGCGACCAGATGCGGTTCACGCTGGTCCAGCGCTCGGCGGTGCCAGAGGTGAAGACACGCCCCGCGGCGCCCGCCGAGCCAAAACTGCCGCGGCCGGTGCCCGCCGAAAAGCCTGCGGTCGTCGCGCGCCCGGAACCGGCCGCCCCGCGAGCGGCGCCGGCATCCGCACGCAGCTCCGGCCCCAACGGGCGAGCGCGCGGCGCACGTCCGGCGACCCCCGCGCGCACGGCGCGCCGGAGCGCCGCGACCCCGGCCAAGACGCATCGAAAGGCCGCGGCGCCGGCCCGCGGCGGAGCGAAGGCGCCGACGGCGCGGCGGGCGGCAGCCAAGAAGCCCGCGTCGCGCGCACAGAAACGCAAGTAGCGCGGCTGTGCCATTCCTCCGCGTCATTCGCGACAAACGCGGATACGAGACGACGTATCTGATGCACTGGTACCGCGAAGGCAATCGCCAGCGGTCGCGCATCCTATACGTGTTCCGCACGCCGGGGGGCGTGCGGGTCGGCCGCGAGGCACTCGAACCGGAGACCCTCCGGCAGCTGGAAACCGAGTACCCCGACATCGAATTCGACTGGCAGGTCGTCGTCGAGAATCAGCAGGTCGTCGAGTCCAGTTCCGACCCACGACGGCCCCGCAAGCGGCGCCGCGGTGAGGACGAGGAAGAGACGCCGCCCGCCCCCGCGCCCGCCCCAGTCAAGGCCGCCCGACCCGAACCGGTGCCGCCGCCGGCGCCGTCGCCGCGTCCTGCGCTGCCGTCCACCATCGAAGGCGCCACGCCGGACGAACAGATTCAGTTCCTGGCACACTGGTATCCGCTGATCCGCGAACGTATCCCGCAGCGGACGCAAGACCAGGCACGGCAGGACGCGCTGCTTGCGCTGGTGGATCGGTTGAACCCCGCGATGTGGACCGACGCGGATCAGATCACGACCGGCTTGCAGCAAGCCTCCGAGGCGCTCGAGCGGCTTGCCAAGGTGTTCGCCGGACGCCGGCGGCGGGCGCGCCGGCCGCGCAGGCCTGAGCAGGCCGCCGGAGGACCCGCACCGCCTTCACTGCCCGACCCCTCGATTCCGGACGCGTGACATGGATTGGCTGGCCGCGGTCGTCCTTCGACTCGCGGAGCTCGGGCCCTGGGCGCCGTTCATCTTCATCGCGCTTTACGTCGTCGCCGCCGTGACGCTGGCGCCGGCGTTCCTGCTCACCGTGGCCGCGGGTGCGCTCTTCGGCGTGTGGCGCGGCACGCTGCTCGTCTTCATCGGCGCCGTGCTCGGCGCCTCCGCCGCGTACGCCGTGTCCGTGCGCCTCACGCGCCTGTCGTTCCTCTCATGGCTCGACCGCGACCCGCGCGTGGTCGTCGTGCGGCGAGCCGTCGCCGGCGAGGGCGCCTGGGTGCAGTTCCTGCTGCGGCTGTCCCCGCTCGTCCCGTTCAACCTGCTCAATTACGCGCTCGGACTCAGTCACGTGCGCTACCGGGACTTCCTCGTCGCGTCGGTCGGGATGCTCCCGGCGATCGTGATGTACACCTACTACGGGAAAGTCGTCGGCGACGTTGCCGCCCTCGCTGCCGGCGTGGCGCCGCCCAGAGGCTTGGAGTACTACGCGCTGCTCACGGTCGGCCTGATCACGACGGTGCTCGCGACGACGCTCATCACGCGAGCCGCCCGGCGGGCGATGGAGGAGCAGCGGCGGACGGGCAAGACCGAAGACCTGAAGAGTGGAATGAGGGGATCATCGTAGCGAGGAACCGTCAGGTCCGCTGATCACCGCTCGTGGCTCGGGGAACGGTTTGATGGCGGAGGCTCCCCGCGGCGGCGCGATCGAGGAACCATTCGACGCGGTCGCCGGCATCGCGCAGCAGGTGCACGGGCCAGCGTCTGAGGTCGGTTGGCCGCTCGAGCGCGGCGTGAACGGCCACGGCCTTCTTCTCTCCGGACACCAGCATCACGATCGCACGCGCGTCGAGCAGGGCCGGCGGCGTCAGCGTGATGCGCCAGGCGTTCAGGTGAGGCGCCCAGGCGGCCGCGACGCGATTGGGGTCTGACCCCGATGGCTCCAACAGCGGACTGCCGGGAAAGATCGAGGCGATGTGCGCGTCCTCACCGAGGCCGAGCAGGAGCACATCGAACGTCTGATCGCGCCGCCGCGCCCGCGCAAAGCCTTCCTTCAGTTCCGTTTCGTACGCGCGCGCGGCGTCGCGCTGCGTCGGGCAGCTCACCGCGCATCCGGTGCACGTGTTCGGGGACGACCGGCACGTGGTCGATCAGCGCTCGCGCCGCCATGCCGTAGTTGCTGTCCGGATGATCCGGCGGCACGTGCCGCTCATCGCTCCAGAACAGGTGCGCGAGCGGCCAGTCGATGCGCTCGCGCCACGGACGCGCCGGATCGGCGAGCGAGACGATACAGACGTTCCGGCGTGCGTCCGCCCGTGAGCCCGATCGTCACGCCGCCCGAGGTGCCGGTCGCGTGCCCGGCGATGGCGCGTGACGCGTTCGGCCACCGCCTCGGCCAGCGCGGCTTCGTCGTCGAGGACGGTTACGGTCGCCACTGCGCGGCCGCCCCTCTCGAGCAGCAGATCCGCCTCGGGAGGTCCCCAGCTTCCTGGCGGGTAGGCTGGAAGCGGCGACTGCTGATCGGCGGCCCATGCATCGAGCATCGGTTGCACGGCCTGCCAGCCGGCCTCGACCATGTCCATGCGGTGGAACAGCGTCTGGTCGCCGGCCATGGCGTCAAACAGCAGCGTCTCGTACCCGGTGGTCGGCTCGGCCTTGAAGTGACGCGCGTAGCTGAACTCCATGCTGACCGTCTCGAGCCGCTCGAGCGGTCCGGGGACCTTGGCGTCGAAGGACATGCAGATGGCCTCCTCGGGCTGGATCCGCAGCGAGAGCACGTTCGGGTTCGTGCACGCCACCGGCGTCTCGCGGAACAGCGTGAACGGCGCGCGCTTGAACTGCACGATGATCTCGGTCAGCCGCCGCGGCAGCCGCTTGGCGGTCCGCAGGTAGAACGGCACGCCGGCCCACCGCCAGTTGTCGATGAAGAGCTCGAGGGCGACGAACGTCTCGGTGCGCGACGCCGGCGACACGTTTGGTTCCTTGCGGTACCCGTCGGTACTGCCCGCGTACGGCGCGGCGCCGCACGTCCTTCGCTTCGAGCGGCGTGATGGCGTGCAGCACCTTGACCTTCTCGTCGCGCACGTCCTCGGCGCGAAAGGAGATCGGCGGCTCCATCGCGACCAGCGTGAGCAGCTGGAACATGTGGTTCTGCACCATGTCGCGCAGCGCGCCCGCGCGGTCGTAGTACGCGCCCCGGTTCTCGACGCCGACCTCTTCGGCGACGGTCATCTGCACGTGGTCGACGTAGCGCCGATTCCAGGTCGGCTCGAAGACGCCGTTGGCGAACCGGAACGCCATGATGTTCTGGACCGTTTCTTTCCCGAGGTAGTGATCGATCCGGTAGATCTGCGACTCGCGAAGGCCGGCCGCCGACAGTTCCGCATTGAGGGCGCGCGCGCTCGCCAGGTCGTAGCCGAACGGTTTCTCGATGATCAGGCGCCGCCACCCCTCGTCCTCGCGCGTCAGTCCGGCCTCGGCGAGGTGCCGGGCGACCGTCGCGAACAGGTCGGGCGGGACGGCCAGGTAGAACAGGTAGTTCGCCGGCGCGCGGTGCGGCCGCGCGAATCTTGTCGAGCTCGCGCTGCACCTCCGCGTACAGCGCCGGGTCGTCGAACTCGCCGGACACGTAGTAGCAGACGCTCCTCGATGCGCTGCCACTTCGCGGGCTCGAGCGGCTCACCCTCCGCCGCACGCACACGCTCCCGCATCTGAGCGCGATAGGACTCGGCATCGATTCGTGGACGCGCCACGCCAAGGATGGCGAACTCGTCGGGAAGGTGCCGCGACTCGGCAAGGTTGTAGATCGCGGGCAGGAGCTTCCGGCGCGTCAGGTCGCCCGACGCGCCGAAGATCACGAGCACGCAGGCGTCAGCGCGGGGGCTCGACATGACCGCCGAACTGCGCGCGCAGCGCCGAGAGCAGCTTCTCGGCGAAGGTGTGATCCCGCCGCGACCTGAATCGGGCGTAGAGCGCCGCGGTCAGGACCTCGGCCGGCACCGCTTCCTCGATCGCGGCCTGCACGGTCCAGCGTCCCTCGCCCGAGTCGCCCACGCGTCCGGTGAAGGCCTCGAGCTGCGGGTCCTTGGTGAGCGCCCGCGCGGCGAGATCGAGCAGCCACGAGCTCACGACGCTGCCGCGCCGCCACACCTCGGCGATGGCCGCGAGGTCGAATTCGTAGCGATGCTCCTCGGGCAGCTCGCCGCTCGACGCGTTCTGCAGGATGTCGAACCCTTCCGCATACGCCTGCATCAGCCCGTACTCGATCCCGTTGTGGATCATCTTGACGAAATGGCCGGCGCCGGCGGGGCCGCAGTGAACGAACCCTTCGTGCGCGCTCGTGGCCGAGACGTCCATCCCTTCGGTCGGAGGAACGGATCCGGTGCCGGGCGCCAGTGTCCGGAAGATCGGGGTGAGGCGCGCGACGGTCGCCGGTGGGCCGCCGATCATCAGGCAGTAGCCGCGCTCCGCGCCCCAGACGCCGCCGCTCGTCCCGACGTCGACGTAGTCGATGCCGCGTGGCGGCGAGCACCCGCGCACGGCGGACGTCGTCCTTGAAGTAGCTGTTGCCGCCATCGATGATGGCGTCGCCAGCCGCGAGCAGCGCCGCCGAGTGCGGCGATCGTCTGCTCCGTGGGTTCGCCGGCCGGCACCATCACCCAGACCGCGCGCGGAGGCGTAAGGCGGCTGACGAGATCCTCCAGGGACGCGGCGGGTCCGCCGCCTTCACGGGCCAGCGCCTTCACGGCGTCCGGCGCTGCGATCCCACACCACCACCTGGTGGCCGCCGGCCATCAGCCGGCGCGCCATGTTCCCGCCCATCCGTCCGAGGCCGATCAACCCGAGCTGCATCACACCTCGTCGATCTTTCGCACCCGTGCGACGTGGCGTCCCCCCTCGAACTCGGTGTCGAGCCAGACGGTGACAATCGCGAGCGCCTCGGCCTCGCTGATCGTCCTCTGCCCGAGGGAAAGCGCGTTGGCGTCGTTGTGGGAGCGGTTCCAGATGGCGACCTGCTCGTTCCAGCAGAGGCCGCAACGCACGCCGCGCACACGGTTGGCGACGATGGCTTCGCCGTTGCCTGAGCCGCCCAGGACGATGCCGCGGTCGAACGAACCGGCGGCGACCGCCAGCGCGACCGGACGGACGAAGTCCGGGTAGTCGCATGGCTCGACAGAATGGGTACCGAAGTCGTGAACGGTGTGGCCGGCGGCGAGCAGCATGGCCTCAATGGCCTCTTTGTAGGTGAATCCGGCGTGGTCGGAGCCCAGCGCGATGCGGAATCGACGTTTCACGAATCCCTACTATACGTCCTGCTATACTTTGCGCATGCGAAAGACCGCTAAGTTCCTGAGTGCGGGAGCATTGGCCCTCCTGATGGCGGGCGGCGCGGCGGCACAGCAGCCGCAAGCCGCCGGCGCAACAGCCACCGCCGGAGGCGCCGCAGCAGCCGACGTTCCGCGTCAGCGTCGATCTCGTGACAACCGACGTCATCGTCCGCGACAACCGCGACCAGTTCGTGGCGGACCTGAAGGCGGGGGAGTTCGAGGTCTTCGAAGACGGCGTGAAGCAGGACATCGTGTCGCTCGTGCTCACGCACGGCGGTCGTGTCTACAACGTGCAAGCGCCGCCACCGCCGCCCGCGCAGGAGGGCATCATCCTCCCGCCGAGCCGTCCGACCAACGACGCCGCGGGACGGGTGTTCCTCCTCTTCATCGACGACCTGCACCTCGATTTCCGCAGCACGCCGCGAACGCGCGACCTCCTGAAGCGCATGCTGCGCAACCTGATTCACGAAGGCGACATGTTCGGGATCGTCACGACGGGCACGTCGTCGATTTCGCAGCAGCTGACCTACGACCGCCAGGTGCTCGATTCCGCGATCAACCGCGTCACGGGTGGCGGCCTCAGGCCCGACGACATCATCAAGGGGATGCAGGGGGCGCAGGGGCCGACCGAGCTGCGGTATCGCGCGCACGTGGCGTTTTCCACGGCGAATGACCTGATGAAGAACCTCGAGAAGCTGCAGAACCGACGCAAGGCGGTGCTCTACATCAGCAGCGGCTACGACTTCAATCCGTTCGAAACGTCGCGCCTCAAGTACATGGCGTCGAACTTCGGGACGGAGAGTCAGGACATGCAGAGCGATCCGTTCCTCCGCAGCCAGCAGCAGGGCACGCAGTTCGCCGAGGCCGACCTCGTGCGCGAGCTGGCCGAGCTCACGCGCGCGGCCAACCGCGCCAACGCGACGTTCTACACGATCGACCCGCGCGGCCTGGTGGCGGGCCCGGATCTCGACGAGCAGGTCGAGACGCAGGAGTGGCAGACCTACCTGCGTGAGACCCAGGACAGCCTGCGCGTGCTCGCCGAGCAGACCGGCGGCATCGCCGTCGTCAACCAGAACGACTTCGACAAGGCGTTGAAGCGGATTGACGCGGAGACCAGCGACTACTACGTGCTGGGCTACTATTCGTCGAATCCGGACCCGCTCAAACGGACCCGGCGCATCGAGGTGAAAGCGAGGCGTGACGGGCTGAACGTCTGGTCCCGAACGTCGGTACTCGCTGCGTCCGCTGCCGCCGCCCGTTCAATAAGCTGGTTGCGAGGTCAGCCACAGGAGGGTCTTTTTGACCCGCCTCGAGCCGGGTCCGAAAAGGACCCGGCCTGCGATCGCCTCTCCCTCATCCCACACCCACGGTCGTGGGGTCCGGCTTTAGCCGGCTCGCTGCCGGCCCTAACGAAGCGCTTCCTTCAACACGCGCCCTTCTGCGTGCGCTAGCCGGACGCCGGCCAGATCCGCGAGGGTGGGGGCGATATCGGCCGGCGTCGCAGGCTGCTCGTACCGCCCGGCCTTGATCCCCGACCCCAGCAGAATGATCGGCACCTGCCGATCGTAGGGCCGCGACGAGCCGTGTGTCGTGCCCGCCCCGAGGCTCGCGGCGCAAGAAACCAGTATGGTTCCGGGACGACGATGAGATCGCCGCTGCGCCGGGGGACATGACTCAGCGCGACGGCACGTTCGACCGGGTCGGACGCCCTTTCATTCACGCGGTCGCTTCGCAGCACGCGTTCCACGCCGGGCAGACTCCGCACGGCTTCTTCAACGGCACGCATATCGGCGTCGTTGGCGCGCAGCCGATCGAAGATGCCGGGGGCGAAGTAGACGTAATTGAAGACGACGCTGTCAACATACGGCGCCTCGCGTGCGCCGAACCGCAGATCGAGTGTCTCCTCGACGCGCTCACGGAGATCGTCGGTCACGATGCGGCCGTATTTCCCCGCCACAGGAATCGGCGCGACGCCATGGTCGGCACTGAGTGCAAGCGTGTACGCGTTGCGGCCGACCTTCTCGTCGAGGCGTTTGATGAGTACACCGAGCGTGCCGTCGAGGTGCGCCAGGAGATCCTCCACTTCCCGGCTCTCGGGTCCGAACGCGTGTCCGACGAGATCCAGCGCCGAGAAGCTGATGCCAAGAAAGTCCGTCTGGTTGCGGTCGCCGAGGGCGAGGCTCTCGATCAGCGACCCGGCCATCCGGCCCAGGTACGCGTCTGAGAACGGGCTTGCCTGCCAGAGCGCGTGAAACAGGCCGTCGGCTCCGTTTCGCCCGGCGATGCGATGCGGGAAAAGCGTGCCCCAGGTCGGGGGAGGAAGGGCGCCGCGATCGGCGTCGGCGAATCGATACGTCTCGGGCTGTGCGAGGAGCGCCCACGTGCGGCCGTTCTCGGCTTCATGAGGGTTGCGGCCGAGGAACTCGCTCACCGCGTTCACCGGGCCGGATGCGAACGCGCGGGAGGTGACGAATGAGCCGGACTCGTCGTCGAACCACGTGACCGCGTCGCCGCCATGGCCTGACAGTCCGATCGCGCTCGTTTCCTTGAGGGAGAGCGACACGACGCGCGCGCCCGGCTTCTGCGCGCGCAGCTCGTCGGCAAGCGTGTTCACGAGCAGGTGCCGCCCGCTGTTGCCCGACCGCGCCGGCCGTCCGTAGGTGATATGCGTCGCGTCGGGGTCGCCGGTGCAGTCGGTAAAAGCGCGCTGCTGGCGATCCCACCAGCCGTTGAGGACGATCCCGTGCGTTCGCGGCAGCGTTCCGGTCGCGATCGTCGCGTGCCCGGCGCACGTCACGGTGTTCACGTACGGGTAATCGACGTGATCGAACCGCGCGCCTTCGGCAAGCAGCGTCCGAAAACCGTCCCGCCACCGGTGCTTGAAGGTCTCGAGGTAGTCAGCGCGGAACTGATCGACGACGACGATGACGATGAGGCGGGGAGTTGCGGGATCCTGAGCTGTCGGCGTCGCAACGAACGCCAGCACCGTGGTGAGCACGTGAAGCCATCGGCGGCGCATCGGCCCCATCCTATAGCAGCGACGCCGTCTCAGCCGAGCGCCTGGCAACGGCACGGTGTTCCCGCCGGGCACACCGTTGGCGGCGCCGTCAGCAGGGAACAGGCGGCCGGCGGCAGGGCCTGAGGGAGGCGCGGCTCAGGACTTCCGGCTGCCGGCCGCCGGCTGCTGGCTCTTCACGATAGCTTCCCGGATCCGTTCCTTGAGCCAGTCCACCGGCTGGGGCGTGCTGGCGATGAAGGCCTGCCAGTCCGCCTCGCTGAGGGTGACGTGAATGACACGATCGACGCCGCCGGTCAAATGAGGTGCGTGGTCCATGGAGGCCGATTGTATCGCTGAGCAGGGCTACGAAAAATAGAATGATCGGATAGCGTCCATCCCTGACGCTCATACGGTCTCCGGTGGCCGCGCGGCAGCCTCCAGCGTGGGCCGGACCTGATCGAACACCTTGATCACCTCCGTCACGGTCCGGGGCAGCCGGCTCATTTTGGGATACAGCCACCCGGTCTCCCGGTGCAGCGCCTGGCCCGCGACCCGTGTGCAGAACAGCTGCTTCGTTCGCACATCGTCGGCCGCGGCCTGCCACGGGATGATGCTGATGCCCAGGCCATGCCGGACCATGGCCTTGATGATCTCGACATTCTCGGTCTCCATGACGATCTCGGGCTCGATCCGCTCGCGCATGAAGAACTGCTCGACAATCCGCCGCGTGATCGAGCCGGTCTCGAACAGGATGAACGGCTGCCGATTCAGATCGCCGGGGGTGACCTGCCGCTTTCTCGCCAGGGGGTGCGCAGGATAGGTGATGAGCAGGAGCTCTTCCCGGAGGACAGGCACCGACACGAGGTCGCTGGCCTCGACCGGGAGGGTGATCAACCCGAGGTCGCCGGCGCCGGACCGCAGCATGGCGATCGACCGCTCCGCGCTGCCGACGGTGACTTTGAGGTCCAGGTTCGGGTGGGCCCTCCGCACTTCGGCGAGGAGCGCGGGAAACACGTAGAGGCAGACGGTCATCCCGCCCACCAGGCGTATCGCGCCGCGCAACGACTCCTGCTTGTCGCTGATCGCGGAAACGGTGTCGGAGAGGTCCTGGAAGACGCGGTTGCTCAGCTGGAGCAGCGACTCGCCGGCTGGAGTGATACGGATGCGGCGCCCGATGCGGTGGAACACCGGCTCACCCAGCTCTTCCTCGAGCAGCAGAATCTGGCGGCTGATGGCGGACTGAGAGACGTGGAGCTTTTCGCCGGCGGCGGTGAAGGACCCGCTGTCTGCAATGGCGCGAATGATCTCGAGCTGCCGAAGGTCCATGGCTCAGCATACATGCGCTGAGCGCATGGGTTCAACGGGTTCAATGCGTTTGGAGGGTTTCAGACGACGGCGCGTGTGCCGGCGGCGCGTACTCGCTCGACCGCCTCCTTCAGGTATCCCTCGTCCATTTCGATCCCGATGAAGTTCAGCCCGAGCTGGGCACAGGCGACAGCCGTCGAGCCGAGGCCCATGAAGGGATCCGCCACCGTGCGGATGCGCTCCAGACCATGCAGCTTCAGGCACATCTCGGGAAGCCGCGGCGGGAAAGTCGCCGGGTGCGGGCGATCCTTCTCGCGGTTCTGGATGGTCTCGTACGGAATGAACCACGTGTTGCCGCGGCAGCGTACGCCGGAGGCCGCCGTCTGCCAGCGTCCAACATTTGACTGATCCTGATAGCGGACGCCAATCGCCTGACGATGGAGCGGCGTATCCCCGTTCGGCGTGAAGTGGAACACGAACTCGTGGCAGTCGTGGAGGAATCGTTTGCTGTTGATCGGCTTGTAATGGCCGACCGCGAGATCGTCCTCGAGCCCGGCGCGCGCACCCGCAGCGGCTTTCTCGATCGCAATCGACTTGATCCAGTGGATGGTGTTCTGGAGGCGCAGGTGCGGACGAACGGCCTGGGCGACATCGAGGGCCGTCCACGGATCGGTCGGCTTGGCGCCGACGTTCAGGAACATCGACCCATCGGCGGCAAGCGTGGCCGCCGCGCGTGCCACCCATTCGCCGGTCCACTTCAGGTACTTGCCGCGCGGAATCGTGTCGTCGTACGTGCGGTACCGAATGCCGAGATTGTACGGCGGCGAGGTGACCATCGAATCGACCGAGCCTGCCGGAAGCCGGCCGAGCACGTCGAGACAATCGCCCAGGTAAAAACGGAGCGTCGAGTTGTCGAACGTGAGCGTGGTGTGCGGTCGGGGAAGTCGGGGCACCGGGGGGGATTGTACCGGTCTCCGGGGACGATAGGCTGGGTCTTCGGTCTACGGTCGGAAAGCGGAGCCGGTAGACCGTAGACTCATGGCCTCGTCGCCTTCCGAATCGCTTCCGGGCCGCTCCGATGTCGCGGCCCGCAGGTCGCACTCGAACCGCCTGTTGTCAGTAGTGTTCAATCGGTGTGGACAGTCCGCTCGAAGAGCTCAGGATGCTTTCGCGGTGGCGAAGGGAGTTGGAGATCCGCCGAGTCGATCGGCGCCGATCGTATGATTGCGTCGGTGGCCGTGAGTCTCGCAGCGTGTGCCCTTCTCTTCGACGTAGGTCAGCTCACGGCTCGTCGCCAGCTCGCGATAGCGACCAATCACGCAACCGCAGGTGAGTGTCCGAAATCCAAGGAGCCGCACGAGACTCATGACCGATCCTCCGGACATCGACATAGCAAACCTCGTACCGCTGAGCTCGTTACAAACGAGCGTGTTACCGAAGATCGACTCTCCGAGGAGAATCGGCAAAACATTCCGAAACTGGAGGTCGGCGTACAACGGCGGCGGGATCATGTCTGGTGTGTCAGTCCTACACACGATGTGACTGACTATCGACGGTTGGATCCGGTTCAACGGGTTGGAGCCGGGTGTACAGTTTCCTGAGCGTTCCGCAGACGCTGGAAGTTACAGCGAGGCCCTTGATGCTGTCAGTTCGCGTGATCACGTTTCTGATGATCGCCACGTGTGGCAGCGTGTCTCCGCCGCCAGCGCCCAGCAGGATCCCGACATTGGCGCGCGGTTGATGCAGGAGGCCGCTGTGCGTGCGGCCGTTGACGCGGCACGCAGCGACGAACCGCGCACGATCGAGGATCAGATCCGTCTGTGCGAAATTCCGGCGCCGCCCTTCAAGGAGGCGGCGCGCGCCAGCGCCTATGCCGAGGCGTTTCGCGCCGTCGGCCTGACCGACGTGCGCATCGACCGCGCGGGCAACGTGCTTGGCGAACGGCGTGGTCGCGCCGCCCAGCCGCATCTGGTCTTCAGCGCGCACCTCGACACGGTGTTTCCGGAGGAGACCAACGTCCGGGTCACGCGCGAGAAGACCGTCCTCAAGGGCCCCGGGATCGGCGATGACTGCCGGGGTCTGGCCGTGCTGCTGGCGGTGGTCAGGGCGATGAACAAGGCCAATGTCACGACGCCGGGGACCATCACGTTCGTCGGCACGGTGGGCGAGGAAGGGCTTGGCGATCTGCGCGGGGTCAAGGCGCTCTTCAACGACACGCTGAAAGGTCAGATCGACAGGTTCGTATCGGTCGACGGCACCGGGCTCGGGATTTCGCACATCGCCGTGGGGAGCTACCGGTACCGCGTGACGTTCAAGGGGCCAGGGGGCCACAGCTATGGGGCATTCGGCATAGCTAATCCCGTGCACGCGCTCGGACGCGCGATCGATGGCATGGCCGACCTCCAGGTCCCGACCGAGCCGAAGACCACGTTCAACGTGGGCCGGGTCGGCGGCGGCACGTCTGTGAACGCCATCGCGTTCGAGGCCTGGATGGAGGTGGACATGAGGTCCGCGGACCCGGCGGCTCTCCAGGCTGTCCACACCAGCTTTCACCGGGTCGTCGAAGAGGCGGTCGCGGCCGAGAACAAGCGCTGGAACGACAGCGGCCGCGTGACCGTGGAGAAGCAACTGGTCGGGGATCGTCCCGCCGGCCGCACGGAGGCCACTTCGCCGATCGTCATGGCGGCCCTGTCGGTGAGCAAGGTGCTGGGCCTGACCTCGCGCCTCGACGAAGGCTCGACGGATTCGAACATTGCGATGAGCCTGGGAATTCCTGCGATTACCGTTGACGGCGGCGGCCGGGGCACGGGCGCACATGCGCTCGAGGAGACGTTCGACACCACCGATTCGTGGCAGGGGACGCAGCGGGCGGTGCTGCTGGCGATTGCGCTGGCGCAGCCGTAGAGGGGCTCCGGACTCCAGACGCCGGGCTTCAGGCTGCGGGCTCCAATTTTTGTGGCGGCCGCCGCTCGACGAGCTTCACGCAGTGGAGCCAATCAGCTCTCAGGGGGCGGAGCCCGGAGTCCGCAGCCCGGACGCCCCTTCGTTCCTGAGCGCCCGGTAGGTTTCGAGCTCGACCGCCCGTTGGCGGGCCGCCGCACCCCGCGCGCGAATGACGCGGAAGACGAAGGCCGCGTGGAGCGCGCCGATGACGCCGAGTTCCAGCGTGGTCGGCTGGGGCAGCAGGGCCGGAATGGCGTTGAGGAACGTGGCGCAGATGAAGACCACGGAGAAGAGGGGGTCGATTCCCCCGCCAGGGAGTGACGGCCCGACGGCCATCGCGGTGGTTTCCCAGCGTGGCGTGTCGCTGCCCGTTTCGTAGAAGACCTGCAGGTACCGGCCGATCCGTTCGACGCCCACATGCAGCGCGTGGATGGCTTCGAAGCCTCCGACGAGCACGGCCAGGCTCAGCAGGCACCCCACCGGCACCCCGCTAAACAGCAGCAACAGAAGGCTTAACGCGGACCAGCCGATTAAGGTAATCGGGAGCAGGACCATGCGTGTGGTCCCCCTCGAGGCGATGGTCTGGCGGAGGGCGGCGAACTCGGTTTCCGACAGGCTCACGGGCATGTACCTCGTTTCAGCCGCATTCACCTCAACTGGCATCCATTTTGGAAAGGCTGAGCATCGAACGTCGGCTGAGGTGACGGAAATGTATACGCCAAGGGTACATGTGACATACCCGGTTCTGTCAAAACCCCTTGCGGCCTACAGTTTCTTTGGTACAATGCCGACACAACCTTTACACTCTGTCTTTCAAAGGTTTACCTGTGACCCCAACCCGGCCATTCAGGATCCTCCGACTGATCTGTCTTGTGACAGTAATGGCCGCGTTTGGCTGGCCGACCGCTTCCGTTTCCGCCCAGACGACCTCTGGCAAGAAGCTGGCGCTCAAGAAGGCCCCCACCAAGAAGGCCTATTCGGCCAAGGCATCCCGGGCCCGTCGCGCGAAGGTCGCGCGCGCCCGTGCGGCGTCCGCCGCCCGGCAGCTCAAGGAAGCTCAGGAGCCCCAGTTCAAGCTCGACGCCGCCGGCGCCCTCGTTCCTGACGTTCGCGCCGAAGCCGCCATCATCTACAACCCGGCTACGGGCGAGGTTCTTTGGGAGTCCAACTCCCAGAACACCCGGTCCATCGCCAGCATCACCAAGGTGATGACGGCCGCCGTGTTCCTCGAGAACGATCCTGACCTCTCTCAGGAAGTCGTCGTCACGCGGCGCCGACGTAACCCGCGCGTCCACGACGTATCTGCGGTCGGGCTACAAGGTGACGACAGGGGACCTGCTGCACTTGCTGCTCATCGCGTCGGACAACGCGGCGGCGCGCGTGCTGGCGCGCGTCTCCACCCACGGTTCCGAAGGCTTCATCGACCGCATGAACGTGAAGGCCGATGAGCTCGGCCTCGACCACACGTATTACGCCGATCCCTCGGGTCTGCTCGCCGCGAACGTGTCGTCGGCGTACGACATGGCCCGCCTGATCTCGTATGTGTCGAAGGACGAGCGCATCTCGAGCGTCATGCGGAAGGCGGAATACACGGCGTCGGTCGGCCGCACATCGGTCACTGTTCGCAGTACCAATCAGCTCGTCCGCAACGGCGACGTGGACGTGCTCGGCGGCAAGACCGGTTTCATCACCAAGGCGGGTTACTGCCTCGCGACGCTCCTTCGCCTGCCGCAGGGTGGTCCTCAGGTCGCGGTGGTCGTGCTCGGCGCGAAGTCGAACGCCGGCCGCTTCTGGGAAACGCGCCACCTGTTCAACTGGCTCGCGAGCAAGACCCAGGACATCCTCGGCACCAAGGTCGAAGCAGCCACGGCTGGCGCGTCCGACTAACCGTTCGCCTCCCTCACACGATACAAAGGCCGACCCTTGGGTCGGCCTTTTTTTGTCAGACGCATGTCGCCGACCGATTGCAGCGCCGGCTTCGGTCCGGCGATCAGCCCGAGTAGCCGCGCTGAATGGCTGCGGCGTCGAGCGGCAGCGTGGCGACGCCGTCCACGATCGGCATGACCGACCGCGTCGAGCGACGCGCATCATAGGTCTTCAGGTAGCGGTGGCAGACGTCGCATGCGTAGACGCGGTACTGGCCATCCGGTGTCGCGAACGACGTGATGCGCGCGCGGTCACTGTTGCGGCAATACGGGCAGGTGAGCGGCTCGAATTTCCAGCGGAGCGTGCAACGGCTGCAGATCAAGTGACGTTCGGCCGCCGGCGTGATCACCGAGAAGTCGGGTTCGCCGCCGCAGAGCGCACAGTGCGAGTGCGTCCAGATGGCGAGGTCCGCGCGCTGCTGCAGCACCTCGGCGCAGCGCGACAGAAACGGGCGCATCGCCAGCGTCAGGACCTGGTCCAGCATCCCGAGGTCCATGCTGGCGGACTCCTGCGGCCCGGAACCGATGCCGACAGCGGCGGGCGAGTTGACCGGGCGCTCGGCGCGCGTGCGGTACCACTGGCCGGCCACCGCCAGCAGCGTCATGTCGCGGCCCAGCGTCTGCACCTTCTGAAAATCCTCGTCGTCGAGCGCGCTGTGACGGCGCAGCACGTCCGCCGTCTGCCGGACCATGAGCCGCAGGTCCGTCAGCTCGAGCGGAATGTCCTCGAAGCGGAGCAGCGGCCGCCCTTCGGCCTGATGCGTCGCCAGGATCTCGGCGCTGAGCTCGAACCAGGGAAGCGGGACGCGGCCCTGGATGCGGCGGTGCAGCTCGAGGAGCTCGAGGTGCATGTCCACTGCGTCCCCCAGCTCGGGTTGCCGGTCTTTGATGGCCCGGAGCTCGGCCACTTCGCGCGTGTCGGTCCGGCCTGGGCGACCGGGGCGGGCAGCGGAATCAGGCACTGGCGCGATCATACACAAGTTGCCGTTATCGGACTGTTTGCCTTAACGTGGGACGATGCGGTAATGGAGCGCAGGCCTCTCGCTTACCGCAGGCCAAGGGAATCAGGCCTCGTCGCCTCGGGGTGCACGCCGATTCCCGGGCCCGGACGCCTACACATTTTCACGACTGATGCGCATCTTGATGGTGGCGTCCGAGGCGCTGCCGTTCGCCAAGACGGGGGGCCTTGCCGACGTTCTGGGCTCACTGCCGCGTGCGCTCACGCGGCTCGGCCACGAGGTTGACGTGGTGATCCCGAGGTATCGCGGGATCACGGCGGGGGAGCCGATCGGTCGGGTCGCCGTCGCGCTGGGCGCCCAGGTGACCGAGGCCGAAGTCTATGCAACGACCAATTGGCGGCGTCCGTACCCTGTTCGTGGAGCACGCCGGGTACTTCGATCGCGATTATCTCTACGGCGCCGGCGGCCACGACTACGCGGACAATGCGGAACGCTTTGCCTTCCTCGCCCGCGCCGCCCTGGAATGGGCGGCCACGCAGCCTCCGTACGACGTGATCCATGGCCATGACTGGCAGGCGGGTCTCGTGCCGGTGCTGCTGCGAACGGCGTACGCCGATCGCGGCTGGCTGGGCACCGTGCCGGCCGTTTTCACCATCCATAACCTTGCGTATCAAGGAGTCTTCGACGCGAGCTGGCTCCCGCCCCTGGGGCTCGGATGGGAGCTGCTGCACGTTGACGCGATGGAGTACTGGGGCCGGATCAGCTACCTCAAGGGTGGCATCATGTTCAGCCGCACCGTCACCACCGTCAGCCCGACGTACGCCCGCGAAATCCAGACGCCGGAATACGGCTTCGGATTTGACGGCATCCTGCGCTACCGCGCCGCGGACCTCGTCGGAATCCTCAACGGAATCGATTACGATCAGTGGGACCCGGCCCGTGACCCGAACCTGCCCGTCCCCTACGATGCGTCCAAGCTGGAGGGAAAGGCCGAGGCCAAGCGTGCGGTGCTGGACGCATACGGACTGCCGCTCGACGAGCAAACCCTGTCCCGTCCGCTGGTTGGAATGATTTCCCGGATGGTGGACCAGAAAGGGTTCGACCTGTTGGCGGCGTTGGCGGACGAGCTTGCCGCGGCTGGATGCGAATTTCGTCCTCCTCGGTACCGGCGAGCGAAGATACGAGGACCTCTGGCTCGGGCTGGCCGCGCGGTTTCCGGACCGGATCAGCGCGCGGATTGGGTTCGACGAGGGCGCTGGCGCACCTCATCGAGGGCGGCGCCGACCTGTTCCTGATGCCGTCGCGGTTTGAGCCCTGCGGACTGAACCAGATGTACAGCCTGCGCTACGGCACGGTCCCGCTGGTGCGGGCGACCGGCGGGTTGGCCGATACGGTCAGGAATCTCGATCCGGCCACGGGCGAGGGCACGGGGTTCACGTTCGAGGAGTACTCGCCGCAGGCGCTCCTTGGGACCTTGCGCTGGGCGTTGAGCATCTATCAGGACAGGGATGCCTGGCGGCGCATGCAGCGGGCGGGAATGCAGCAGGATTTTTCCTGGGACGCGTCGGCGCGAGAATATGGGAAGGTCTACGAGCGCGCCGCGCGGTAGACCATGGGCTCGTAGAGGCGGACGTGAGGTCCGCTGAACGGAGAGGGGACGAATGGCATCCGAGAAAGTGAAGACGTTCACCGACAGCAACTTCGACGAGGACATCAAGTTGGGCGTGGTCCTGGTTGACTTCTGGGCGGAGTGGTGTGGCCCCTGCCGGCGGCTCGCGCCGACCGTGGACTCGCTGGCCGCCGACTACGACGGCCGGCCACGGTGGGCAAGCTGAACGTCGACGAGAACCCCAACGTGCCGGGACGCTTCATGATTCGCGGCATCCCGACGCTGCTGCTGTTCAAGGACGGCGAGCTTGCGGAGACACTCGTCGGTCTCGCGGCCAAAGAAGACATCGCCAAGCTCATTGATCGACACATCGCCTAGGACGCTGCATGACCACGACCGAGCGTAAGGTCATCATCATCGGGTCAGGGCCCGCCGGGCCTGACGGCGGCGCTCTACACCGCGCGCGCGAACCTCAACCCGCTGCTCATCGAGGGCCTCGAGGCGGGCGGCCAGCTGATGCTGACGACGATGGTCGAGAACTGGCCCGGGTTCCGCGACGGCATCATGGGGCCCGACCTGATGACCGAGATGCGCGCCCAGGCGGAGCGCTTCGGCACCGAGGTCATGCAGGGCAACGTCGCTCGCGTCGATCTCATGCAGCGGCCGTTCACGGTCACGTTGTCCGATGGCCGCCGGTTCACGGCGCGAGGCGCTGATCATCGCCACCGGCGCCTCGGCGCGGTGGCTCGAGATCGGCTCCGACCGCAAGCTGTCGGGCCACGGCGTGTCCACGTGCGCCACGTGCGACGGCTACTTCTTCAGGGGCAGGCCGATCGCCGTGTCGGCGGCGGCGACTCCGCGATGGAGGAAGCGATCTACCTGACGAAGTTCGCGTCGAAGGTGACCGTGATCCACCGGCGCGACTCGCTGCGGGCTTCGAAGATCATGCAGGACAAGGCGTTCGCGAATCCCGAAGATCGAGTTCATCTGGGACTCCGAGGTCGCCGACATCCTCGACGTGGGCAAGGGCGAGGTGACGCGGCGTCGTCGTGCGCAACCTGAAGACCGGCGCGCAGCATCGAGCTGCCGCTCGACGGCGTGTTCATCGCCATCGGCCACACGCCGAACACCGCGCTCTTCAAAGGGCAGCTCGACCTCGACGACGCCGGCTACATCGTGACGCACGGCGGAACGCAGACGAACGTCCGCGGCGTGTTCGCGGCTGGCGACGTGCAGGACCACGTGTACCGGCAGGCGATCACGGCGGCCGGGTACGGGCTGCATGGCCGCCATCGACGCCGAGCGGTATCTGGACGGCGTACCCGAGGCGGTGGAGTCCACCGATGCCGCCGCGTGCGCGGTGGAGCCGGCGCGATCCTGATCTAGTGGAACGGTATCAACTAACCTGAGGGTCGTGACCCCGCCGCTCCCGCGCTAGCATCCGCGCGTGGCCGACGCGGAGATCTCGCAACTTCTCGCCATCATGGACGCTGCCTACGACAGGACGTCGTGGCATGGCACCAACCTGCGTGGCTCCATACGCGGACTGTCGCCCAGCGTGCGGCGTGGCGGCCTGCGCCGGCGCGTCACAATATCTGGGAGCTGATCGTCCACGCCGCGTATTGGAAGTATATCGGCCTGCGCCGGATGACCGGCGGGACGCGCGGATCGTTTCCGCTCAAGGGCTCCAACTGGATGCCGCGCCCGCAGGAGGTGAGCGTCCGTGCGCTCAAGTCTGATGTCGCGCTCCTGGAACAGATGCACCGTGCCCTTCGCGAGGTAGTCGCCGATCTGTCGTCTCGCGATCTGGCCGCGACGCCGCGGGGCAGCTCCGTCAGCAACTTCGCGCTCCTGTCCGGCGTCGCCGCGCACGACCTCTATCACGCCGGTCAGATCCAGCTGCTGAAGCGGCTTGCCCCGGGTTAGCGGGCAGGGGGCAGAAGGCAGGCGGCAGTGAGCACAGCGGGCTTCGTTGCCTTCATCGCCTCCGCCCTCGTCATCATCTCCGCCGCTTACATCGGTGACATCCAACGCGCCATCGCGTCGTCCTTCCCCGGCCGGTACCGGCTCGTTGTCGGCGCGCTGATGGCGATCGCCATCGCCGGCGGGTTCGCCGCGGTCGCGTCGCGGATCAGGGAACATCGCACGCGCCGGTACGGCATGCTCGCGCTCGCACTGGCCGGCGCCGCCGGCTACATGGCCGCGTTCCGGACCGGCGATCCGGACATCGACGTCGTGGAGGCCTTCCATTTCGTTGAGTACGGGCTCCTGGCGGTGCTGTTCCATCGAGCATGGCGGGGCTGCTCCGACGGGCGGCGGCTCGTGTTTCCGTTACTTGCGGGGCTGACCGTCGGCATCATCGACGAGATGTTTCAATGGTTCCTCGCCAGCCGGGTTGGCGAAGCGCACGACGTGGCGCTTGATCTCGCCGCGGTCGCGTTCGGTCTGCTCGTCGCCGTGGCGCTCGACCCGCCGCGGCGACCTCTGACGCTCGGCCGCGGAGCATCCCGGCAGGTTGCCGCAGCGGCTCTCGCGGTGCTCGCGCTCTTTGCCGCGTTTGTCAACGCGGTGCATGTGGGCTACGAGATTCACGATCCGGAGATCGGCGTCTTCCGCTCGCGCCACAGCGCCGGGACGCTGCAACAGATGGCCAGGGAGCGGACTGACGCATGGCGCAGCGGCTTCCCCGCAACAAGCAGATTCGCACGAGAAGATCACTACCGGACGGAGGCACTCTGGCACGTGCGCGAACGAAACGAGGCCGGTGACAGAGGCGACACGCTGGCCGCCTGGCGTGAGAATCGAATCCTGGAGAAGTTCTACACCCCGCTGCTGGAGGTTCCCGCGATTAGCGGTGAGTATCGCTGGTCATCCCAACAGCGGGCGCTGATGGCGGATGCCGCTGCGAGGGCGCACGGCGACCCGTATGTGAGCGAGGCACAGGCGTTACCCATCTATGCAATCAACTAGGGGAGACGGGCAGCGGTGAGGCCTGACTTCAGGTCCTCTATTCGATCCAGCCGCCCCCGACGACGTCCTCTCCGTCATAGAAGACGACCGCCTGGCCGGGAGTGATGGCGGGCTGCGGGGTGTTGAAGGCCAGCTCAGCGCGTGCGCCGGCGAGCGCACGCACGCGTCCCGGCGCGGGCCGGTGCCGATGGCGAATCTGTGCAGAGACGTGCAGCCATGTGCCGGGGGCCTCGCCCGCGATCCAGTTCACGCCTGATGCCGTCAGCGTGGTCTGTTCGAGACGTCCCCGCGGACCGACTGTCACCGTCCCGCTGTCAGCCTCAATCTTCAAGACGTACAGCGGGGCGGGCGCGGATACGCCGAGTCCCTTCCGCTGGCCGACAGTGAACCGGTGCACGCCCGCATGCGTGGCCGAGCATCCGGCCGCCCTCGTCCACGATGGCGCCGGCGCGCGCCACCTGCGGCGCCCTGGCCGCGACAAACGAGGCGTAGTCGCCGTCCGGCACGAAACAGATCTCCTGGCTGTCCGGCTTCTCTGCCACGGTCAGGCCAAGCCGGCGAGCCTGGTCGCGCACCTGGGGCTTGGTCAGGTCGCCCACCGGAAAAACGGCGTGGCCAAGCTGCTCCTGCGTGAGCGAGAACAGGAAGTAAGACTGGTCCTTCTCCGGATCCGCGCTCCGCATCAGCCGACAGCGTCCGTCGGGCGCCCGGGCCACACGCGCATAGTGCCCGGTGGCCACGTGATCGGCGCCGAGGCCGCGCGCGCGATCCAGCAGCGTCGAGAACTTCAGGTCGCTGTTGCAGTGAGCGCAGGGGAGCGGCGTCCGCCCCGCGGCATACTCGCGTACGAAGTTGGAGATGACCGTCTCCTGAAACTGCTGCTCGAAGTTGACGATGTAGTGCGGGAAGCCGACGGCACGGGCGACGCGCCGCGCATCGTGAAGGTCGTCGAGGGTGCAGCAGCTGCCGAACGTGTGCTCGCCGCGCTGATCGTAGAGCTGCATGGAGAGACCAATGACGTCATGACCCTGCTCGGCGAGCAGGGCCGCGGCGACCGAGGAGTCGACGCCTCCCGACATGGCAACGACGATCTTCATGGGCTTCGGGCTACGGGCTACGGGCTACGGACACGTACTGGGTCATGCGCGGACCGGTGTCCGCGTCAGGCTTCTCAGTTTCTCGACGATACCCGGCAGGACGGCAATCACGCGATCGACGTCCTCGGCCGTGTTGGCGGCGCCGAGGCTGAACCGGATTGAGTTCTGCGTCCGGTGCGCGGGGAACCCCATCGCCTTGAGCACGTGCGACGGTTCCAGCGTGCCGGACGAGCAGGCGGACCCGGTTGACACGGCGACGCCGGCCAGGTCGAGCGCAATCAGCAGCGACTCGGCTTCGACGCGATCGAAGCTGATGTTCGTCGTATTGGGCACTCGCGGCTGCGCGCACGCCGTTGACGGCTGTCCCGGACACTGCGCGCACGATCCCATTCTCGAGCCGATCCCGGAGTGGCGCGAGCCGCAACGCTTCGCCCGCCATCTTGGCGCGCGCCTGCTGCGCCGCCACGCCCATGCCGACGATGCCGGCCACGTTCTCGGTGCCGGCCCGGCGGCTGCGCTCGTGCTTGCCGCCCGTCAGGATGGGCAGCAGCCGCAGCCCGCGACGGATCCAGTGGCGCCCGATCCCTTTGGGCCCGTAGAACTTGTGAGCCGAGAGGGTCAACAGATCGACGCCGAGCGTCTTCACGTTCACCGGAATCTTCCCGGCCGACTGCACGGCGTCGGTATGGAACAGGACCCCACGCTCGTGGGCCAGCCGCGCCAGCTCGGCCACAGGCTGAATCGTGCCGATCTCATTGTTCGCGTGCATCACCGACACGAGCGCGGTGTCGTCCGCCAACGCATCCCGCAGCCGGTCGGGCTCGACAATACCGGTCTGGTCGACCGGAAGGAGCGTCGTCCGCCAGCCGCGCCTCGCCAGCGCTTTCAGCGTGTTGAGCACGGCTTCATGCTCGATCGCGGAAGCGATGAGGTGGCGCTTGCCCGACGGTTCGAGCGCCTCGGCGACTCCGCGAATCGCGAAGTTGTCGCCCTCAGTTCCGCCGCTCATGAACACAACCTCGGCCGGTTCGCCGCCGATGAGCGTCGCGACCGCCGTCCGAGCCTCGTCAAGAGCCGCCTTGGCGCTTTGCCCGAAATGATGGACGCTCGAGGGGTTGCCGTACTCCTCGCGAAGAGCGGCAGTCATCTTTTCAATGACGGCCGGATCGATCGGCGTCGTCGCGTTGTGATCGAAGTAGATGCGCTGCACGGAGTCTCTCGAGACTCACGATCGTAACACTTCCCCTAAGTCTCAGCCGTATAACGACTAGACAAGTTTTTCAATCGACCGATATACTCAGTGGGCGCCCGCCCCGGCAGCCCGCTGTTCCGAGTTTTTGGATCGCGCGCAAGGCTCTTGCGTTAGTCAGAGACCCTGCGAGGCGGAGGACACGACATGTGGAAGCGTGATGAAGCGGTGAAACCGGCCAGCGGCCAGCCGGCACCCACGCCGGCGGTGCCGCCGGCAGCTACGAGTCAGCAGGCCAGCATACCAGCGGCGCCGCAGACGGACGTCCGGCGGCAGATCGAGAGGGACGTGGTGAATATCGGCAAGTCCGTCGTCATCAAGGGTGAACTGAACGGCAGCGAAGATCTGACGATCGAAGGACACGTCGAAGGCAAGATCGAGCTGAAGGACCACGTGCTGACGATCGGGCCGAACGGCAAGATCAAGGCTGCGGTGTTCGCCAAGTCGGTGATCGTGCTCGGCGAGGTCAACGGCAACGTGACCGCGAGCGAGAAGGTGGACATCCGCGACGGCGGCGCGGTCGATGGCGACATCGTCTCCCCGCGCGTGGCGATTGCGGAAGGTGCGCATTTCCGCGGCACCGTGGACATGCAGAAGAAGGGCGCGCAGTCCGGTCAGCAGCAGAAGCCGTCCCAGGGCGGCGGACAGCCGGTTCAGCCGGTGCAGCAGGTGGCTCAGCCGGTCGGACGCTGACGACCGCGCGCCTGCGCGCGCCGGAATTCGTGATTCGTGATTCGCGAATCGTGACTACAATCACGAATCGCGAATCACGATTCATGAATCGCTAATCGCCCGTGGCTCTTTCCGATCTGTTCAGCCGCCGCCGCAAGGATCCCGATTCCGACGCAACCGCCGACGCCGGCGCGGCGGATTCCCCTGTCTACCCGACGAAGGCGCTCGCCAAGTTCCTCGCCAGCCTGTCCTCTCGTCAGCAGCCGCGGCTGCTCGACCTCGGTCCGGTCGATCGGACCGAATGTCACCTTCTTCGGCGAGCAGCTCGGCTGCAAGATTCTCGTCGAGGACATTTACAAGGACATCGACCGGCATGTCCGCGAGGGCAAGGTGCAGGAGCTGCCGGCGTTCTTCGCCAAGCGCTTCCCGCAGGACGCCGGCACCGTGGACGGCATCCTGTGCTGGGACGTGTTCGACTATCTCGATCGCGCGGCGGCCGTCCCGCTGGCGCAGCAACTGGTGCGCATCCTTCGCCCCGAAGGGTCGCTGCTCGCCTTCTTCGCCACCGCGGAGCCGGCGGCCGGCGCCGCCCCCACCTACACGAAGCACGTCGTGGTGGATCAGAGCACGCTGCAGCATCGGTCCCACGCTGCGGCGCGCGGAAAGCAGCGGCCCGTGCTGAACCGGGACATCCAGCGGATGTTCGAGCCCCTTCGCATCACCGAACAATTCCTGCTGAAAACCAATCTGCGCGAAGTGCTGTTCCGCAAGCCCGCCGACACGGCTGACACGTCGCCTGCCGTGCCCGCCCCGGAACGGTAGGCGCGCGACGTGGCCCGGCCGGTCATCGCCCTCCTCACAGACTTCGGCGGTTCCGACCACTACGCCGGGGCCATGAAGGGGGTGGTGCTGAGCCTGTGCCCGGACGTGACGCTGGTGGACATCTCGCACGATATCCCGCCGCACGATGTGCTGGCCGGAGCCCTCGAGCTCTCCGCGTCGTACAAGTACTTCCCGGCAGGGACCATCTTTCTCGTCGTCGTCGATCCTGGCGTCGGTTCGACGAGGCATGGCATTGCCGCCGAAGCGGGCGGATACCGGTTCGTGGCGCCGGACAACGGCGTCCTGACGCTCGTGTTCAAGGACGCACATCCCAAACGCGTCGTGGAGCTCACCGAGCGCCGTTATGCACGGCCAACGGTCAGCCGCACGTTCGAGGGACGCGATCGGTTCGCGCCCGCTGCCGCGTGGCTGGCCAAGGGCATCGAGCTGGCGGCACTCGGTCGCCCGCTTACCGGGTGGCACTCGCTGACCGTGCCCGAGCCGGTCGTGTCCGATGCCAGCGTGTCGGGTCGAGGTGCTGCGCGTCGATCGATTCGGGAATCTGGTCACCAATGTGGACCGCCGGATCTTCGACCGGTTCTCCGTCGCCGGCGCGATTGAGATCACGGCCGGCACGCACGCGGTGGCCAAGGTCGTGGCGACGTATTCGGAGGCCGACCCCGGCGCCGTCTGTGCGCTCTTCGGCAGCACCGAGCAGCTCGAGATCGCGGTCAACGGCGGCAGCGCTGCCGAACGGCTCCAGCTCGCGCGCGGGGCGCCGGTGACGATTTCGCGATCGTGAGGACATTCACGGCCCGCGAACCACAGAGGCACAGACACCAGAGACACCGGGAATCAAAGGATTCCTGAATTTCCTCTGTCTTTGTGCCCCTGTGTCCCGTGGGGTGTGAGGCGCGGCCCTGTGGTAGCATCCAAAAGTTTGTGCGCATGCTGAACCTTGATCTCTCCGAAGACCATCTCCTGCTCGAACGGACGGTGCGTGAATGGGCAGGCCGCGAAGTGGCGCCACGCATTCGCGAGCTCGATCGAGCCCACAAATTCGACCGCGGCATCCTGCCGCAGATGGCGTCGTTGGGACTGCTTGGCGTCTCGGTGCCGCCGGAGTACGGCGGCGCCGGGATGGACTACCTCTCGCTCGGCATCGCCAGCGAGGAGCTCGAGTATGTCGACACCTCGCTGCGCGTGATCCTGTCGGTGCACGTGGGGCTCAACTGCCTGACGCTGCTCTCGTGGGGCACCGAGGATCAGAAGCAGCGATACCTCGTGCCGCAGGCGCAGGGGCAGAAGGTCGCCACCTACGGGCTGACGGAGCCGTCGGCGGGAAGCGACGCCCGCGGCATTCAGACGGTCGCGATCAAGAAGGGCGATCGCTACCTGCTCACCGGCGAGAAGATGTGGATCTCGCTCGGGGACGTCGCCGACAACTTCCTCGTGTTCGCGTGGTCGGACCTCGAGAAGAAGAAGCAGCGCGATCCGTCCGGGATGAGCGCCTTCATCGTCGAGCGGGCGTTCAAGGGCTTTTCGAGCGGGACGCTCACCGAGAAGTGGGGCATCCTCGCCGGCAACACCGGCTTCTTCAAGATGGAGGAGGTCGAGGTGCCGCGCGAGAACCTCGTGGGCCGCGAGGGCGAAGGCTTCAAGATCGCGATGTTCGCCCTCGACCAGGGGCGCTTCACCGTGGCGGCGGGCGCGACCGGCCTGATTCGCGCGTGCCGCGATGCCGAGCGTGAAATACGCGCTCGACCGCAAGACGTTCGGCCACGAGATCGGCTCGTACCAGCTCGTGAAAGAGATGATCGCGCAGATGGAGTCGGACTACCAGGCGTCCCGCCTCCTGTGGCTGCGTTCCGGATCGCTCAAGAACGAAGGCCGCCGCAACACGCGCGAGACCGGCCTCGCCAAGTGGTTCTCGACCGTGGCGTCCGAGCGCGCCGCCGCTGACGCGGTCCAGATTCACGGGGCGAACGGATACTCCGACGAATACCCGGTGGGCCGCTTCTATCGCAACTGCAAAGGCGCCGTGATCTACGAGGGAACGCGCGAAATCCACAAGATCATGCAGGCGGACTACCTGCTCGGCTACCGGACCGACCGGCCGACACGGTGCGAGCTGCCGGCCTAGAAGGGGACACAATGACCATGACCGGCTCTGCCAAGGCCCGATCACGCGCGACATGGCCAACGGGCTCGCCGTCGACTCCGATCTCTCGCTCGACTTCCTGCGCGTCGTCGAGCAGGCCGCGATCGCCTGCGCCCACACGATGGGTCAGGGCGACCGCCACAAGTCGGACCAGGTGGCGGTGGAAGCGATGCGCCACGAGATGGACTCGGTGCCGATCGACGGCACGATCGTGATCGGGGAGGGCGAGCGTGATGAAGCGCCGATGCTGTACATCGGCGAGAAGGTCGGCATGGCGGCCAAGGTCCCGAACGGGCGGAAGTATCCGGAGGTCGATATCGCCGTCGATCCGCTCGAGGGCACCAACCTGTGCGCGACGGGTGCGCCCAACGCGCTGGCCGTGCTCGCCGCGTCCGAGCACGGCGGACTGCTGCACGCGCCCGACCTCTACATGGAGAAGCTCGTCGTCGGGCCGAGCTCGCGCGATGTTGTCGATCTCGACGCGCCGGTGCGCTTCAACCTGCGCGCGATCGCGCAGTCGCTGGGACGTCGCGTCGAGGACCTCGTCGTCATCGTCCTGGATCGTCCCCGTCACGAGAAGCTGGTCGACGAGATCCGTTCGACCGGCGCCCGCATCCGCCTGATCGGAGACGGCGACCTCTCGGCCGGCATTGCCGCCGCGGTCATCGGCAGCGGCGTGCACGCCGTCATGGGTATCGGCGGCGCGCCGGAAGGCGTCCTCACCGCCGCGGCGATGCGCTGCCTCGGCGGCGAGATCTACGCGCGGCTCGTCGTCGGACACGCCGGAGCACGAGCAGCGCTGCCGCGCCATGGGGATCACGGATTTCAAGAAGGTGTACCGGTCGAAGGACCTTGCCTCGGGCGAGAACCTCGTCTTCGCGGCCACCGGCGTCACCGAGGGCACCTTGATGAAGGGCGTCCGGTTCTTCGGCGACGGCATCCGGACGACGTCGCTGGTGATGCAGACGCATCCTCACCGCATCCGCTTCATCGACAGCATCCACGTGCAGCCGGGCAAGGACGGATCGGCGAAGATACGCTTCTGACCTCCTGGTCCAACAATCAGATCGCGGTCACCGCCGCCGCCTTCGTGGGCTTCATCGGCTTCACGCTGGTGATGCCGTTCCTGCCGCTCTACATCCGCGAGCTCGGCGTCACCGACGACGGGGAAATCGCCTTGTGGGCGGGGCTGGCGATGGGCGTGACGCCGGCAGTCGCGGCGCTGTGCGGACCCCTCTGGGGGCGCGTCGCCGATCGTTTCGGCAACAAGATTCTCGTCCAGCGCTCCCTGCTCAGCTTCGTCGTCGTGATGTGCGCGATGGCGTACGTGACCGAGGCCTGGCACCTGTTCGCGCTTCGCGCCGTGCAGGGATTCGTCGGCGGATACGGCGCGCTGACCATCTCGATGGCTGCGCGTTCCGCGCCGCGGTATCAGATGGCCCAGGCGATCGGCGCGGTGCAGACGGCGCAACGGCTGGGCCCGGCGATCGGCCCGGTCTTCGGCGGCCTGCTCGCGTCGCTCGTCGGCCTCCGCAACACGTTCTTCGTCTCGGCTGGCGTCTACGCGCTGGCGTTCGTGCTCATGACGATGCTTTACAAGGAGCCGCCGCGCGAATCGACCTCCGCCGGCCGGACGAGCGGGCGCGTCGCCTTCGGCAACATCCTCGCGCTCGAGAACTTCCTGCTTCTCATGGTCGTGATCTTCGGGTTCCAGGTGGTCGATCGCCTCTTCGGCCCGATCCTGCCGCTGCACCTCGACCAGCTCGGGTTCGCGCCAAACGAGGTCACGATTCTCGCGGGTGTGCTCTTCTCGGTGCTGGCGCTGGCGGGCGCGCTCGGGAACCAGGTCGCGGGCCGGCTGCTCGTCCGCCTGACGCCGCGCGTGACGATCGCGGGCGCCGCACTCGCCAGCGCCGTCGCGCTGATCGTCTTCATGCTGTCGAGCAGCGCATGGTTGCTCGTGGTGACGCTCGGGGTCATCGGCATCTGCAGCGGCGTCGGGCTGACGGCGGCGTTCACCGCAGGCGGATCGGTGATCCCGCCCGAGGTGCACGGCTCGGCATTCGGCTTTCTCACGAGCGCCTCGCTCGTCGGAATAGCCGTCAGCCCCATCCTGAGCGGGCTGGTGGGCGCGCGCAGCATCCGCGTGATGTTCGTCGTCGGTGTCGTCGTGCTGGTGATGCTCGCGATCATGGTCCGCCGCGTCATGGTGGAACCAAATCCTCCGGTCGAACCTCCGCCCGCCGTTGAAGAATCCTAGTACGATAAGGGCGGTATGGCGGTTGAACGCGCGGCGCTGGTCGGTCTGGTGAGCGGATCCGCGCGCCGCATTGAAGCCGAGCATTCCATGGACGAGCTCGCCGGCCTCGCCGATGCGGCCGGCGCCTCGGTCGTGCTGCGGATGCTGCAGGAGCGATCGCGGCCGGACCCGGCGACGTTCATCGGCAGCGGCAAGGTCGCGAACCTCGCGGCGGCGTGCGCTGAAGCGGACGCCGGGCTCGTCATCTTCGACAACGAGCTGACGCCGGCGCAGCTGCGGCAGCTCGAGGAGAAGCTCGAGCGGAAGGTCATCGACCGCACGCAGCTGATTCTCGACATCTTCGCCAGGCGTGCACGCACCCGCGAAGGCAAGTGGCAGGTCGAGCTGGCGCAGCTCAAGTACCTGCTGCCTCGCCTGGTTGGCGCCGGCGCCGCGCTTTCACGCCTTGGCGGCGGCATCGGCACGCGCGGTCCGGGTGAAACGAAGCTCGAGACCGATCGCCGCCGGATCCGCGCCCGGATCCAGGCGATTCAGCGCGAGATCGACCAGGTTCGCCAGCGGCGGTCGCAGCTGCGCGAGCGGCGGCAGAAGCAGTCGGTGCCGACGGTCGCGCTCGTGGGCTATACCAACGCCGGCAAGACCACGTTGTTCAACCGCCTGACCAACGAGCGGGCGGTTGCCTCCGACGCGCTGTTCGTGACCCTGGATCCGCTGGTGCGGCAGGTGCGGCTGCCGGACAGCCGGGAGCTGCTCGTTTCGGATACGGTCGGCTTCATCGACCGGCTGCCGCACGCGCTCGTGGCCGCCTTCCGGGCGACCCTCGAAGAAGTGGCCGAAGCCGAGCTCGCGCTCCACGTCATCGACGCGGCCACTCCGGACCGCGATCGCCACATCGCCGCCGTTCGCCGCGTGCTCGAAGAAGTCGGCGCGGCCGATGTGCCCTTCATCGAGGTCTATAACAAGGTCGATGCGATCACGCCAGATGAGCGGCGGCGGCTGCGTGCCGCCGACCCCGCCGCTGCCCTGATTTCCGCGAGCCTCCGGCGAGGGCGTCGGCGAATTGCTGCAGATGGTGGCTTCGCGCCTTGCGCTCGACACGCGCCGGATTACGATTGTGTTCGACAGCAACAAGGACTTCGACCGTCAGCAGATCGTCGCGGCTGTACCGCGTGGCCCGGGTCGTCAGCCACGTGGCGACCAACGGTCGCGTTGTCATCGAGGCCGATGTGCCGCGGCGTTTCATCGAGCGGCTGACGACGCCGGCAGCGGAAGAGGCGAGCGATGTGGTGTAAGACAAGACTGGCAATCGTCGTGGGACTGCTCCTCCTGGCCGGCGCCTGCGCCTCGCGCACGGTGCCACCGGTCCCATCGGTGCCGCGCTACACCGATTTCGTGTTTCCGGCCGTGCCACAGGAACTGCGGCGTACTCCCGGGGCGGAACGGATCGATACCGGCTGGCGATTCCTGCAGAACGGCGATCTCGGCGGCGCCGATCGGGAGTTTGCGGCGGCGTTGAAGCGGTCGCCCTCGCTCTATCCGGCGCAGGCCGGCGCCGGCTACGTGGCGCTGGCGCGCCAGGAGCACGACCGCGCCGTGAGCGCGTTCGACGCCGCCCTCGGCGCGGCGCCGCAGTACGTGCCCGCGCTGATCGGACGCGGCCAGACGCTGCTCGCCCTCGGACGCGACAACGAGGCGTTGGCGGCGTTCGAAGCCGCGCTCGCCGTGGACAGCTCGCTCACCGATCTCGCGCGGCGCGTCGAGGTCCTGCGCTTCCGCGATCTCCAGGACGTGATTTCCGAGGCGCGGGCGGCCGCGGCCGCCGGCCGTCGCGCCGAGGCTCGCGCCGGTTACGAGGGCGCGCTGAAGGCCACCCCCGACAGCGCGTTCCTGCATCGGGAGCTCGGCCTGCTCGAACGGCAGGACGGGAATGTCCAGATTGCGCTCGACCATTTCCGGCGCGCGGCGGATCTCGACCCGGGCGATTCCGTCTCGCTCGTGCAGATTGGTGAAATCCTCGAGCAGCAGCAGGACTACGCCGGCGCCGAGGCCGCGTACCGCAAGGCGGTGGACATCGAGCCGGACAGCGCGCTCTCCGCCCGGATTGCGGCGGTGGCAGAGAGGGCACGGGACGCGAAGCTGCCGGCCGAATTCCGCGCCATTCCTGCCGCCTCGGAGATGACCCGCGGCGATCTCGCGGCGCTCATCGGCGTGCGCCTCGAGCCGCTGCTTCGTGCGGCCCCGCCCCGGCAGGTCGTCCTCACGGATATCGGCGGCCACTGGGCGGCCGCCCTGGGTCACGCAGGCCGCGCAGGCGGGCGTCATCGAGGCGTTCGAGAATCACACGTTCCAGCCCCGCGCCCCGCTCCGTCGCGGGGACCTCGCCGCCGCGGTCAGCCGTCTTGTGTCGCTCCTCGCCGCCGACCGGCCCGAGCTTCGCGCCAGGATCACCGAGCGGCCGCGGTTCAGCGACCTTGGCGCCGGTCACTTGAGCTATCCCGCCGCCTCCGTGGCGGTGGCCTCTGGCGTCATGCCGATGCTCGACGGCGATCGCTTCGAAGTGGGGCGCGGTGTCACCGGCGCCGAAGCGGTCGGGGCCATCGATCGTCTCCGCGCGCTCGCCGCCGGGGCGCTGTAGTCGTCCAGCGCGATCTTTCGTGCCGTGCGTTACCTGACGCTTGCGAACCAGCTCACGATCCTGCGGATCGTCCTGACGCCGGCGTTCGTGTTGTTCGTCGTCTACGACTACCTCGGCGCCGCGCTGGTGACGTTCGTGGTGGCGGGGCTGACCGACGCGCTCGACGGCCTGATCGCGCGCTGGACCGGGCAGCGCACGAGCCTCGGCGCGTGGCTCGACCCGATGGCCGACAAGCTGCTGCTCGTCACCACGTTCATCGTGCTCACGCTCCCGGACATCCCGCTCACCAACCATCTCCCGCTGTGGCTGACGGTGCTCGTGATCAGCCGCGACATCGTCATCGTCGGCGTGGTGGCGATCGTGAACCTCGCGATCGGCCCGCGCACGTTCCGTCCGTCGATCTGGGGGAAGCTGGCGACGGCGACCTTCATCGTGACCAGCGTCGTGGTCATGGTCTTCAACTGGCGGCGCGAGACGTCGATTGTGGTGGATGTCTTCGTGTGGCTCTCGCTGGGGCTCACCGTGATCTCGAGCGCCGACTACTTCATCAAGCTCCGCCGGCTGATCAACGAGCCTGCGGCCGAGGGATGATCGACGGCGGGCAATCGATCAGAGCCTCGGCTTGAAGTAATCGACCGTCTTGAGGAGGCCCTCCTCGAGGCCGACTTTCGGCTCCCAGCCGAGCAGTGTGCGGGCGCGCGTGATGTCGGGGCGCCGCTGCTTCGGATCGTCCACCGGCAGCGGGCGGTAGACGATCGTGCTCGACGAGCCGACGAGCCGGATGATCGTGCGCGCGATCTCCTCGATCGTGACCTCGTGCGGATTGCCGATGTTGACCGGGTCGTTCGTGTCGGCCGCCATGAGGCGGAGGATGCCGTCCACCAGGTCGGTGACGTAGCAGAAGCTGCGCGTCTGCGTTCCGTCGCCGAAGACGGTGACGTCCTCGTTCCTCAGCGCCTGCGACATGAAGGCCGGGACGGCGCGGCCGTCGCGCAGCCGCATGCGCGGGCCGTAGGTGTTGAAGATGCGGACGATTTTTGTGTTCACGTCCATGGTAGCGGTGATAGGCAAGCGTGATCGCCTCGGCGAAGCGCTTGGCCTCGTCGTACACGCCGCGCGGACCGATCGGGTTCACGTTGCCCCAATAGGTCTCCTTCTGCGGGTGCTCCAGCGGATCTCCGTAGATCTCGGACGTCGAGGCGATCATGAAGCCGGCGCTCTTCGCCTTCGCGAGCCCGAGCGCGTTGTGCGTGCCGAGCGATCCCACCTTCATCGTCTGGATGGGCAGCTCGAGATAGTCGATCGGGCTCGCCGGGCTCGCCCAGTGCAGGACGAAGTCAACCGGTCCGTCGACGTCGATGTAGCGGGTGACGTCGTGACGGATGAACTGGAAGTCCCGTTCGCGGAGATGCGCCACATTGGCCATGGCTCCGGTGAGCAGGTTGTCGATGCCGACGACGGAGTGCCCGCGATCGAGCAGCGCCTCGGCGAGATGCGATCCAATGAAGCCAGCGGCGCCTGTGACGACAACTCTCATAGGAAGGTCGGTCTGGTTTGCGCGTCATCTACAACTCGACGCGGCCTGATTGCGGCGATGAGCCGGATCGGTGTCGCATGGACAATCAGACGCAGTCGGACTAGTAGGCGACGTCGCGTTGGAACAGGCCGCGAAACAGCGTCAGCCACATGATCTTGAGGTCGAGGGTGACCGACCAGTTCTCGATGTAATACAGGTCGTACTCGATGCGCTTTTCGAGCGAGGTGTTGCCGCGCCAGCCGTTCACCTGCGCCCAGCCGGTGATGCCGGCCTTCACCTTGTGGCGCAGCATGTACTGCGGGATGCGGTGCTTGAACTGCTCGACGAAGAACGGCCGCTCCGGCCGCGGGCCGACGATGGACATGTCGCCCTTGAGGACGTTCCAGAACTGCGGCAGCTCGTCGAGATCGAACCGGCGCAGCCAGCGGCCGAGCGGCGTGATCCGCGGATCGTTCTCGCGCGCCCAGATCGGTCCGGTCGTCTCTTCCGCGTCCCGGAACATCGAACGGAACTTGTAGACGCTGAACGCCTTGCCGTCGAGCCCCATCCGCTCCTGCTCGTAGAAGACCGGTCCGCGCGACGTCCATTTCACCAGGGCGGCGATGAACGCCAGCGGCAGGGCGAGCGCGAGCAGCGCCGCGGCAGAGAGCACCACGTCGATGCCGCGCTTCAGCCAGGAGTTGAAGCCCTGGAGCGGGACGTCGTTGACGTTGATGATCGGGAGACCGTCGAGGTCCTCGAGCCTGGCGCGCAGGGCGATGAACTGGAGCAGGTCGGGGACGACCTTGACGTCGATGCACTCGCGGCTCGCGACCTCCATCAGGTCGAGCAGCTTGGCGTGCTCATCAATCGGCAGCGCGACGTAGAGATGATCGATGCGCTCGCGCTGGGCGATGTCCCCCGCCTCCTCGAGCGTCCCGAGCAGCGGCAGGCCGCGGTAGCCGATGTGATCCCCGCCGGCGCGGTCGTCGACGAAGCCGATCACCTGGTAGCCGAGCTCCCGGTGCTGCAGGATGCGGTCGGCGACCATGCGGCCGAGATCCCCGGCGCCGGCGATGAGAATCCGCTTGAGCCCGATGCCGGCGCGCCAGCGGCGCTCGAGCAGCTCGCGCACGACCTCGCGCGACATGTAGCTGAATGCGACGGTCAGGATCAGAAACAGCGGCCAGACGAGCTGTGAGACTTCGTACGCTCCGGCCGCCTTGGCTTCCTCGGAGACGTAGTAGGTCTGCACGTAGAGCGTGGAGGACACGACGAACATCACCGCGAGGATGCTGCCGATCAGCACCGCGAAGAAGTCATCGACGCGCGACCGCCCGCGGCGCAGGCGGTAGCCCCCCTGCAACTGGAACGCGAGCGGCGTCAACAGCGCCACGAACGGCAGCATGTTGATGTAGTTCTCGATGGGCGGATAGCCGCGCGTCACCGGGATGAGCCCGCTCTCGAAGCGGATGCCATACGCGAGGATGAACGCCCACATGGCCAGCATGGCGTCCGTCATCACGTAGAAGGCGACGAGCAGGCGGTTGTAGCGTCTTACCATCGGCTCCCGGCGGGTGCGCGCATCGTCTCGTCGATGAGCGCCCGCATCTGCTGCAGGTGGCGATCCCGCGAAAACTGCTCGGCGTGCCGCCGGATGCGGGCCGCGTCGAAGGAGAGGCGTGTCACGCGATCGAGCGCGGCCGCCAGCGCGTCCACGCTGGTCTCGTCGAACAGCACGCCGGTCTCGCCGTCGATGACCGTCTCCAGGGCGCCCCCGCGCGCCGAGCGCCACGACGGGCCGGCCGCAGGCCTGCGCCTCGACCGGGACGATCCCGAAGTCCTCCTCGCCGGGCAGGATCACGGCACGTGCACGCCGATACTCGTCGCGAATCTCCTCGTCGGTGAGTCCTCCGAGGAATTCCACCTCTGCTCCCCGCTTCGCGCTCGAGGCGGGCGCGCTCGGGCCCGGTGCCGACGATGCGCAGCCGGGCGCCCGCCCGTGCGCATGCGGCGATCGCGAGGTCCACCCGCTTGTACGGCACCAACGCCGACACGATGAGGAAATGGCTGCCGGGTGAAACCGCGTCGGGGTGATAGAAGACCGTGTCGGCGGGCGGATACACGATCGACGCCTCGCGATTATAGTATCGGCGGATCCGACCCGCAACGTGGCGCGAGATGGCCGCAAAGCGATCGGGGCGCGCCGAGGTGGCGGCGTCCCAGCGCGCGAGCCGCGCCAGCGCCGGACGGTAGAACCAGCGGCTCTTCAACCGCGCCGACCCGCGCCGGTCCGAAGTAGGCGTCGAACTGGTCCCACGCGTACCGCATCGGCGAAAAGCAGTAGCAGAGGTGGCGCGCCCGCCCCGGCGCGACGGCCGACTTGGCCACGCAGTGGCTGGAGCTGATGACCAGATCGTACGGATCGAGGTCGAACTGCTCCACGGCCATCGGAAACAGCGGGAGATAGCTGCGGTACTTCGTTCGCGCGAAGGGGAGCCGCTGCACGAACGACGTTTCGATGCGATGGCGCTCGATCGACGGCGACACGGACCCGCGGTCGTGCAGCAGCGTGAAGATGTCGGCGTCCGGATGCAGCTCGCAGAGCGCGTCGAGCACCTTCTCGCCGCCGCGCATGCCCGTGAGCCAGTCGTGCACCAGGGCGACTCTCACTGCCGTTCGCCGACTTCTTTGTAGAGCTCGCACGTGCGCGCCACCGAGCGTTCCCACGAGAACTCGCGCGCCCGCACCAGGCCCTTCAACCGCAGGTCCTGCGCCAGCGCCGGATCGGTCAGGACGCGCCGGATGCCGTCCGCGATCGCGTGCGAGTCGTACGGATCGACCAGGACGGCTGCGTCGCCGGCCACCTCCGGGAGCGACGAGACGTTCGACGTCACCACCGGTGTGCCGCTCGCCATCGCCTCGAGCGGCGGCAGGCCGAACCCTTCGTAGAGGGACGGAAACACGAAGACCGCCGCCAGCCGGTACAGGATCGCCAGCGTCTCGTCCGGCAGGTAGCCGAGGAAGCGCACCTGCTTGTGCAGCTTGTGGCTGTGGACCGCGCGCCGCAACGCCGGGAGCCGCGAGATCTCGTCGCCGATGATCAGCAGCTTCAGTTCGTCGAAGCCCCCTTCCTTGCGCAGCTCGTCGAACGCCTCGATCAAACGCACGAGATTCTTGTGCGGCTTGATGTTGCCGACGTACAGCACGAAGCCGTGATCGAGCTGGTAGCGTTCGCGGACGCGCGCCATGTCCTCTTCCTTCGGCGCGATCCAGAACCGTTCGTCAATCGCGTTGTAGACGACGACCACCTTCTCGGGCCGGACGCTGAAGAAGTGCAGGATGTCGCGCTTCGAGGCTTCCGACACGGTGAGCACCCGGTCCGATCGCTTGGCGGCGTTCCACATCGACGCCTTCGCGTAGGCGTAGGCGGCGCGGTTCGGCAGGTACTGCGGAAACATCAGGTGGATGCAGTCGTGGATCGTCACGACCGACCGGCAGCGGACCGCCGGCGGCAGCACGTAGTGCGGTGCGTGGAAGACGTCGGGCCGGACGCGCCGCAACAGCCACGGGATATGGATCTGCTCGCGCAGGGAGTAGTTCGGCGACGACTCGAGCACGGTGCGGAAGTTCGGCCCGAGCTGAGCCGCGACCCCGAGGTCGGGTTCCTGACAGAGCAGGACGTATTCGTTCAGCTGATCGATCCGCGCCAGGTGCCGGAGCAGATTGCGGATGTAGGTTCCGATGCCGAAATCATGAAGCTTCCGGGCATCAATGGCGACACGCACTTATGGATTATATGGGGAGGCCGGCCCTTCGCTGTCGGTGCAATCAGCTGCGCATGGTCAGTGCCACCCACGACGCTGTTGGTGCGTGCACCGACGACCGGCAGAAGCTTGCACCGGCAAGTGTCAGCGCATTGTACCGACAATGGTGAGCGGGACGGCACCGACACGCGTCAGCGGGACGGCACCGACAGGCGTGAGAGATTGCACCGGCGCCACTCATCGTTACGACCCTGGGGGCAGCCGTCCTCGCAGTCGCAGATACCCTCGCAAGAACGGCACCCAGCGCGGATGGTGCCTGGCATAGAACGCCAGTTGACTCCGCCGATAGGCCTGGTCGGTGACGCTGCGAGCGGTGGCGGCGGACCGCCCCCGAAGATGAGTGATTTCCGCGTCCGGCGTGAACAGCACGCGACGGCCGCGGGCGCCGCAGTGCCGCGCAGAAGTCGACATCCTCCGCGTACATGAAATAGCGCTCGTCCAGCAGGCCCACCGACTCCGCGTCCACCCGTCGCACGAGCAGACAGGCGCCGCTGACCCAATCCACGGGACGCGCGCGTCGCGTCGTCCGTTCCACGTAGTGCGAGATGCCGGGAACGCGGCGGTCGTGCCCGGTGACGAGAAGCTTCTGTCTGAACTCGGCGAGCGGCGAAATCATGCGGCCGAATGACAGCTCCGCGCGCCCCTCGGCGTCCACGAGACGCGGTCCCGCCGCGGCTGCACCCGGATCCCGGTCGAGCACGCGGACCAGACTGTCGATCGCGCCCGGCGGCACGATCGTGTCGGGGTTCAACAACAGCACCAGCTCGCCGAACGTCTGGCGGATGCCGATGTTGTTCCCGGCGGCGAACCCGACGTTGCCGCCGGCGTCGAGGACCCGCACCGCCGGCCAGCGCGCGCGCACGGCTTCAGCCGTTCCGTCCGACGATGCGTTGTCCACGACGACGATCTCGTGGTCGATACGGGGACGATCTCGCGTGAGCGAATGAAGACAGGCCTCGACGTCCGCCCGCGAGTTGTAGGTCACGATGACGATCGATAGCCTCGGCATGGTCAGCGGGCGCAGGCGAGCAGGATCTGGAGCGTCCGATGCGCGCACTCCTCCCAGGAGTAGCGGGCGAGCACCGCCGCGGACGCGTCGAGCACGCGGGACCGCTCGGCCTGGTCGAAGAGCGCGCGTTCGAGCGCGGACTCGATCAGGCCAGGATCGGGGCGCGGCACGTGGATCGCCGCGCCGCCGTAGATCTCCCTCGCGATCGGTGTGTCGAGCACGACAATGGGAATGCGCGCGGACAGCGCCTCGACAGGCGTGAGCCCGAAGCCCTCATAGTCGGAGAGGAACGCAAACGCACGCGCTTGTCGATACAGCTGTCGTAGTTCCTCGTCAGCCACGTACGACCGGATCCGGATCCGATCGGCGACTCCCGACGCGCGTACGAGGCCGTCGAGATCGAGCCGTGGCATCGTCCGGTTGTCGCCGACGATCTCGAGACGAACCGCAGGCTGGCGCCGCGCCAGGCGTGCGAATCCATCGATGAGCTCGGGCACGTGGCGACGGTTGAATACGGAGCCGACATACAGCACCACCGCCTCTCGATCCGAGGGTGGCACGTCTGCCATCGAGGTGACCCCGGGATACGTCACCGCAACCTTCGAGGCGTCGACGCCGAAGTGGCGGATGATTTCGCGCTTCGAGAATTCCGAGATCGTCAGCACGCGCGCCGCGCGGCGTGCGGACATCCTCGTCAGCACGCGGCGCCGCAGCCCTTCGCGCCACGAAAACCACTCGGGATGCGCGGCAAACGACACGTCGTGGATCGCGACGACCATCGGCACCGGACAGCGCAGCGGCCCGGTGTACGCCGGCGCGAACAGCACGCCGGCACCGGCGCGCCGCACCAGCCCGGGCAGCGCCAGCTGCTCCCACCGTGTTCCCCCGCGGTCGCTGCCGGGCCGCAACAGGATGAACTCGTGCGCCGAGGCCGCCGGTATCGACTTCCACGCCGCGAGGAGCTCCGAGACGTATCGGCCGACGCCCGTGGGCTTGCCCTGCAGCTCCCGGGCATCGATAGCGATCTTCATCGTGCGCGCCTCGGCGCGGTTCTTCCGTCGCGCTCCCGCCGTCGCGCGATCGCGTCCACATACGCCTGCCGCAGCGCCGCGGCGGCGCGTGGCCACGTGAACTCACGCGCCCGCGCCAGGCCCGCGCGCGCCTGCTCGAACGCCAGCGTGTCATCGGTCGCCAGGCGCTCCATCGCGGCGGCCAGGCCGGCAACGTCCGCGGGCTCGACGAACGTGCCTGCGCTGCCGACGACCTCGGGCAGGGACCCGCGATTCGACACGACCACCGGGATCCCTGCGGACATGGCTTCGAGCGCCGGTAGACCGAACCCCTCGTCGAGCGAGGGCAGGACCAGCATGCGTGCCGCCGCGTAGAGCTGCTCGCGCTGCTCCTGCGAGACGTAGCCGAGGTGCGTCACCCGGCCGGCCAGCGGCGTCCTGGCCATCCGCTGCAGCCACCCTCCGGCATCCTCGGTGGCGCGCCCGGCGATGACGAGGCGAGGCGCGCCGGGATAACGCTGGAGCAGCGTCTCGTACGCGTCCAGGAGCGCGCCGATGTTCTTGCGCGGCTCCAGCGTACCCAGGAAGAGGATGTCCTGGCCGGCGGGTACCTTCGGCTCGCGTCCCAGCTGGTCCCAGGCCGGGGCCCCGGGCGAGCACACGTAAATCCTGTCGGGGGGCACGGCGAGGCGCTCGGCAACGAGGCGCTTCCCGTGCTCGGTGGACGTGATCACCGCGTCCGCCCGGCGTGCATGGAGGGCGGCGAGGGGCACGTAATCACGCCGTATTTCGCGCACGCGTGCGTTCCGGCGCTGAGAGGAAAAAGAGGTCGTGAATGGTGATGACCTGCGCCGCGCTGCGCGCGGGGATGAGCAGCGGATGCGCCGCATGGACGACGTCGACACCGCCCGCAAGTGCTTCCACCGGCGGCCATTCGAGCCGGTGCCAGGCGTAGTTCAGCACGCGCACCGGAACCCGGCGATCGATGACCTGGGCGTTCAGTTCCGCGGCGAGGCCGGGGGCCGGGCGGTCCTTCCAGGAGCTCGTCAGGACCGCCACCTCGTCCTGCCCGCCGGCGGCGTACGCGCGAACGAGCTGGTGGATGTACTCGCCGACGCCGGTGCGCTCCCGGAGGGCGGGCCGGTAATCGACGAGGATGCGCATGTGAGCCGTTATGATAGCGTCAGCGGTCCGGGAGGGACCACGAGACACGAATGAAGATCGCCGTTATCGGGACAGGATACGTGGGGCTGGTGGCCGGCGCGTGCTTTGCGGAGAGTGGCAACGACGTTATCTGCGTTGACAAGGATGCGGCGAAGATCCGCACGCTCACCCGGGGCAAGATGCCGATTTACGAGCCCGGGCTCGAGGAGCTGGTCAGGCGCAATCGTCAGGAGAACCGCCTCGCCTTCACGACGACGCTGACCAAGGCCGTTCGCGACTCCGCCATCATTTTCATCGCCGTCGGGACGCCCCAGGGAGAAGACGGTTCGGCCGATCTTCAGCACGTCCTCGGGGTCGCGCGGGACATTGCGGCCGCCATGAACGGCTACAAAGTCATCGTCGACAAGAGCACGGTCCCTGTCGGCACCGCCGCCAAGGTTCGCGAGGTGATCCGCCGTGAGACGACGCACCCGTTCAGCGTCGTCAGCAACCCGGAATTTCTCAAGCAGGGCGCCGCCATCGAGGACTTCATGAAGCCGGACCGCGTGGTCATCGGCGCCGAGGATCCGCGTGCGACCGAGCTGATGCTGGAGCTCTACGCGCCGTTCACGCGCACCGGCGCGCCGATCATGGTGATGGACTGCGCCAGCGCCGAGCTGACCAAGTACGCGGCCAACGCGATGCTCGCCACGCGCATCTCCTTCATGAACGAGGTCGCGAACGTGTGCGAGCTGGTCGGCGCCGACATCGACCAGGTGCGCCGCGCGATCGGCGCGGATCGGCGGATCGGGACGTCCTTCCTGTTTCCCGGCGTGGGGTACGGCGGCAGCTGCTTTCCGAAGGACGTGAAGGCGATGATCCACTTCGCCTCCGAGCAGAAATACGACTTCCGGGTGCTGCAGGCGGTCGAGGAGGTCAACAAGTTCCAGAAGACACGGCTCTTCACCAAGATGAAGACGCATTTCGGCGGGCTGAAGGGTAAGACCGTCGCCGTGTGGGGACTCGCGTTCAAGCCGAGGACCGACGACATGCGCGAGGCGCCGTCGATTCCGCTCATCGAGGCGCTGCTGTCGGCAGGGGCCATCGTCCAGGCCTACGACCCCGAGGCGACGAAGGTCGCCAAGGGGATCTTCGGCGACGAAGGTGACGTTCGCGACGAAGAACTACGACGCGCTGAAGGGCGCCGACTGCCTGGCGATCGTCACGGAATGGAACGAGTTCCGCCGTCCCGACTTCGCCCGCATGCGCAAGCTGATGCGCTCGCCCGTCGTCTTCGACGGCCGCAATCTGTTCACGCCGGAACAGATGAAACAGAATGGGTTCACCTACTACTCCATTGGCCGACACTAGCCGCGACGACCGTCCTCGTCACCGGCGGCGCCGGCTACATCGGCAGCCACACGGCCAAGGCGCTTCGGCAGGCCGGGCATCGGGTCGTCATCTACGACAACCTGTCGGCCGGCCACCGCGAGGCGGCGCTCGGTGCGCCGCTCATCGAGGGCGACATCGGCGACGTCGACGCCGTGCGGCGAGCCATCCGGGAGAGCGGCGCGACCGCGGTCATGCACTTCGCAGCGTGGCTGGCGGTGGCCGAATCGGTGCGCGATCCCGCCGGCTACTACCGCAACAACGTGACGGGAACACTGGGGACGCTCGAGGCGATGGCGGCGGAAGGCTGCCGGCACTTCGTGTTCTCGTCCACGTGCGCCGTATACGGGGAGCCGGTGGAGACCCCGTTGCGCGAAACGCACCCGACCGCCCCGATCAACGCCTACGGACAGACGAAGCTCGCCATCGAGCACGCGCTGCCGCACTTCGAGCGGGCTTACGGCATCCGGTCGATCCGCCTCCGCTACTTCAACGCTGCCGGCGCCGACCCCGACGGCGAGCTCGGCGAGGATCATTCCCCGGAGGTGCACGTCATTCCGCGTGCGTTCGAGGCGGTGTCCGCGGGCACGCCGATTCGACATCTTCGGCGAGGACTATCCGACGCCTGATGGCACGTGCCTGCGCGACTACATCCACGTGACCGATCTCGCCGACGCGCACGTCCGCGCGCTGGCGCGGCTCGAACAGGGTGGCGCGTCGGCGACCTACAACGTGGGGACGGAGCAGCCGTCGTCGGTGCGCGACGTCATCGCCGCCGTCGAGCGCGTCACCGGCAGGCCGGTCCTGTGGCGATCGGCGCCGCGCCGGCCGGGCGATCCGGCCGTGCTGTATGCCTCCGCCGAACGGATTCGCGAGGAGCTGGGCTGGGTGCCGGCACGGCCTGCGCTCGACACGATCGTCGCAGACGCCTGGCGATGGCATTCCACGCATCCCGGCGGCTTCGCCGGGCCCGCGCGCTGATGTCGCGCCTCCGCGGCGTGCTGGCCGATCCGCTGCTGTCGGTCGTGATGCCGGCGTTCAACGAGAAGGACACGATCGAGGAGATCATCCGGCGCGTGCTGCAGTGCCGCTGCGCACGCAGCTCATCGTCGTTGACGACTGCTCGACGGACGGCACGCGCGAGATTCTGACCAGGCTGCAGCGACCGAGTTCGGGTTCACGCTGCTGCTGCAGCCGCGCAACATGGGGAAGGGCGCGGCGCTCCGCCGCGGCTTCGAGGCGGTCACGGGCGACCTCGTGGTCATCCAGGACGCGGACCTCGAATACTCGCCGGAGGAGTTTCCCGAGCTCATCGAGCTCATCTGCGAGGGCCGGGCCGACGTCGTCTACGGGTCGCGCTTCCTCGGCCGCCACCGCGTGTTCCTGTTCACGCACTACGTGGGCAACCGCGTCCTGACGCTCCTGACCAACATCCTCTACAACACGATGCTGACGGACATGGAGACCTGCTACAAGGTGATGCGGACCGAGGTCCTGCGCTCGATGACGCTGCATTCCGACGGATTCGGCATCGAGCCCGAGCTGACCGCCAAGATCTTCAAGCGTGGCTACCGTGTCTACGAGGTGCCCATCACGTACGATGGGCGCGGGTACGACGAGGGCAAGAAGATCGGCTGGCGCGACGGCGTGGTCGCGCTATGGGTGCTGCTGAGGTACCGGTTCAGCGAGTGAACGCCTTTCGCCGACTGCTCGAATACGCGCGCCCGCATCGCGCGCGGCTGGCCGCAGCGTTGGCCGCCATGGTGCTGTACGGCGCCGCCTCGGCCGCGCTCGCCGTCGCTCATCCAGCCGATCTTCGACGAGGTGCTGCCGAACCGGCAGAACCTGCTGCCGATCACGATGGCCATCCTCGGCGTTTACCTCGTCAAGGGCGCGGGCTCGTACCTGTCCGGCTACCTGATGACCGACGTCGGCCAGCGCGTGGTGCGCGACGTGCGCAACGTGCTGTTCCGTCACATCCTCGGCCAGTCGGCGGCGTTCTTCTCGCGGCAGACCAGCGGACGGCTGATGTCGCGCATCACCAACGACGTCGGCCAGGTGCAGCGCGCGGTGTCCGAAACGATAGGCGACCTGACGCGCGAGTCGCTGGCGCTGCTGGGCTTCGCGGCGCTCCTCTTCTACTACGATGCGCGGCTGGCGATGGTGTGCCTGACCGGCGCCCCGCTCGTCGTCTATCCGCTCGTTCGCCTCGGCCAGCGCGTGCGGCGGACGACCCGGCGCAGCCAGGAAGCGCTCGAGCAGATGTCGCACCTCAGCGCGGAGGCGTTCACCGGCCACCGCATCGTCAAGGCGTTCGGAGCCGAGGCGCGCGAAACGGCGAAGTTCGAGCAGAGCTCGCATCACTTCTACCGCACGAACATGAAGGTGACGGGCGTCGCTGTCGGTGCTGCCGCCGCTGATGGAGTTCATCGGCGGCGTGGCATTCGTGGCGGCGCTGTGGTACGGCAGCCAGGAGATCACCTCCGGCCGGCTGACGACGGGGGAGTTCACGGCGTTCATTGCGGCGCTGTTCATGATGTACGGGCCGGCGAAGAAGCTGAGCCGGGTCAACTCCGACCTTCAGCAGGCGATGGCCGCGGCGGAGCGCATCTTCGAGATGCTCGACACGCACAGCGAGGTGAAGGAGCGCGCCGGCGCCGCGGCGCTGCCGGCGTTTGCCGGCGCCATCGAGTTCCGGGACGTGCATTTCGCGTACGGCGGAGCAGAAGCCGCCACCCTCCGCGGCGTCAGCTTCGCGGTCGGCGCCGGCCAGACGCTCGCGATCGTCGGCCGCAGCGGCGCCGGCAAGACCACGCTCGTCAACCTGATTCCGCGGTTCTACGACGTGACCGGCGGCGCCATCCTGATCGACGGCCACGACGTGCGGGACGTGACGCTGGCGTCGCTGCGCGCGCAGATCGGCATCGTGACGCAGGAAACGGTGCTGTTCGACGACACGCATCGGCGCCAACATCGCGTACGGCCGTCCCGGGGCGGGCCGCGCGGAGATCGAGGCCGCGGCGCGGGCGGCGCACGCGCACGAGTTCATCACGCGGCTCGACCGCGGGTACGACACGATGATCGGCGAGCGCGGCCAGCGGCTCTCGGGCGGACAGCGCCAGCGGCTGGCCATTGCGCGCGCCATCCTGCGGGATTCGCCGATCCTGATTCTCGACGAGGCGACCTCGTCGCTCGATGCCGAGTCGGAGATGCTCGTGCAGGACGCGCTCTCGACGCTGATGCTGAACCGGACGTCGTTCGTCATCGCGCACCGGCTGTCGACGGTGCGGCGTGCGGACGCGATCGTCGTGCTCGAGCGGGGACGGATCGTCGAATCGGGGACGCATGACGAGCTGCTGGCTCGCGGTGGCGCGTATGCCAAACTCTACGAACTGCAGTTGCAGGAAGAACCGTCGGAGATAGAAACGTGATCGGGCTCCGGACTCCGGGCTCCGGGCGTGGCACTGGGCGTCGGGCCAGGATCGCGGCCGCGTCCAGGCCGAAGCCAGGGCCAGGCCCGCCGCCGGGAGCCGGCAGCCTGGAGAGCCCGTTAGCCACCATGATTAAGTCGATGACAGGCTTTGCGTCGCTGACGCACGAGGACGCCCGCGCGACGATCGGGGTGACCGTGCGCGCGGTGAACCACCGGTTTCTGGACGTGCAGCTCCGGATCCCGCAATCGCTCGCGGACCTCGAGCCGCGCGTGCGCGCGCTCCTGCAGAAGCGGCTGGCGCGCGGTCGCGTGGAGCTGGCCATCTCGCTGCAGCAGCGTGTGGCCGCCACGCCCACGGTCGAGCTGAACGAGGACTTCGCCAACGCGCTCGTCGCGGCGATCGACCTGGCCCGCGAGCGTGGCCTCGTGGCCGGCGCGTTGACGCCAGGCGATCTCCTGCGGCTGCCCCAGGCCATTACCGTCAGAGATCGACCGACTGAGCCCGACCCCGCCGTTGAGGCCCAGCTCGCGGTCAGCGTCCAGGCGGCCGTCGAGCAGGCGCTCGCCGACCTGGACGCCATGCGCGTCCGCGAAGGCGAGCACCTGGGCGCCGATCTCGACGCGCGCCGCCATCTGCTGTCCGACCTCATCGGGCGGCTGGAACTGGCCGCAGACGAGGGGCGCGCGGACGTCGAGTCGCGTCTGCACGAGCGCGTCGCCGAGATCAGCCGGGAGCTGCCGGTGGACCAGGCCATGATCGCGCAGGAAATCGTCCGGTCCGCCGCCAGGTCCGATATCAGCGAGGAAGTCACGCGGTTCCGGGCCCACTTGTCACATTGGGCGGCCATGGCCGGGAGCGACGAGCCGTGCGGCCGGAAGCTCGATTTTCTGCTCCAGGAGATGAATCGCGAGATCAACACGATTGGCTCGAAGGCCGACGGCCTGCGCGTCTCGGAATTGATCATCAACGCGAAAGCTGAGCTCGAGAAGATGCGGGAGCAGGTGCAGAATGTCGAATAGCCCGGACGCGGCGGCCGGCCGGCGCGGCCTGCTGTTCATCGTCTCGGCGCCCTCCGGCACGGGTAAGACCACCCTGGTCGAACGGCTGGTGCAGCTGGTGCCCAATCTCTACATGTCCCGGTCGTACACCTCCCGGCCAGCCCGCGCCGGCGAGCAGGACGGGGTCGACTATAATTTCATCAGCCGCGACCTGTTCGAAGGCATGGTCCGCGAGAACCAGTTTCTCGAGTGGGCCGACGTCTTTGGCAATTGTTACGGGACCGGCGCGGTGGACACCGAGCGCTTCCTGGCAGCGGGGAAGGATGTCGTCCTCGTGATCGACGTCCAGGGGGCGCGCCAGGTCCGCAGCCGGGGTATCGAGACCATCGGCATCTTCGTGCTGCCGCCGTCGTCAGCCGTCCTCGAACAGCGGCTGCGGGGCCGCAGCAAGGACAGCGAAGAGCAGATCGGCCGGCGGCTCGACGTCGCGCGCCGCGAGGTGGACGAGTTCAGCCAGTACCAGTACCTCGTCGTCAACGACGAGGTGGAGACGGCCGTCGATCGGTTGCGCGCGATCGTGCTGGCGGAACGCGGCCGCGTCAAGACGATGCGGCCGGCGGCGGAGCAGATCATCGGCACGTTTCAGCGGGAACCGACGAAGCCGTAGACGCGGACGTTTCCGTACCATTGGCGAAGACGGAGAGGCGGATCAATCGAGGCCGCCTGAAAGGCACACGTGGAGAGAACACCGAAAGAGAAGCGATTCGAGTTCGTCGTCCTCGCGGGCCAGCGCGCCCGGCAACTGCTCGCAGGCTCGGTGCCGCGGGAGTCGGGCGAGAAGAAGATCACGATCGCACAGCGCGAAGTCCTTCGCCGCAAGGTCGTGAAACTGGACGAGGAGCAGGACTGACCGCTCGCCATGCGGGCCGGTTGAGGCCGGACCCCACCTCTAGGTCTCGCGCGGGTCGGCGAAATCCGCCCCCCGCATGTGAAGGTCGCAGGGGCCCGGCTGTAGCCCGCCCTTTGGGAGTTGATCCATGCCCTTGATCGCTCTTGGAGTGTCCGGCGGCATCGGCGCCTACAAGGCTGTCGAAGTGTGCCGCGGCCTCCAGAAGCGCGGACACGATGTGGTCGCCGTCATGACGCGTTCGGCGGCGCGGTTCGTCGGGCCGGTGACGTTCGAGGCCATCACGCGGCGTCCGGTCATCACGTCACAGTGGAAACCCGGGATGAACGCCGACATCGAGCACATCGCGATTGCAGATGGCATCGCGCTGCTGGTCGTTGCGCCGTGTACCGCCAACGTCATCGGCAAGTTTGCCAACGGGATCGCTGACGACTTCCTGAGCTCGCTGTACCTCGCCACCAAGGCCCCGGTGCTGCTGGCGCCGGCGATGAACACGAACATGCTGGCGCATCCGGCGGTGCAACGGAACCTGCAGGAGCTGGCCGGGCGTGGCGTGCGCTTCGTCGAGCCGGGCGAGGGATACCTGGCCTGCGGATGGATCGGCAAGGGCCGCCTCGCCGAGCCGGCCGAGATCGTGGCGGCGGCCGACGCCGTGCTGACACCGCCCGGCTCCCTTCTGCGCGGCGTGCGGGTCGTCGTTACGGCGGGCCCGACCTACGAAGACATCGACCCGGTGCGATACGTCGGCAATCGCTCCAGCGGTCGCATGGGGTTCGCGCTCGCAGCGGAGGCGCGGCGCCGCGGAGCGCACGTCACGCTCGTGGCTGGTCCCACGGGCGTCGAGCCGCCTGCGGCAGACGAGGTCGTACGCGTTCGCAGTGCGGCCGACATGCACGCGGCCGTGATGCGCGTGGCCGAACGGGCCGATGTCGTGGTGATGGCGGCCGCGGTGGCCGACTATACGCCGGCGCAGTCTGCCGAGAGCAAGATCGCGAAGTCGGACGGGCCGATGACGCTCGTGTTGCAGCGAACGCGCGACATCCTTGCAGACCTCGGCGCGCGGCGGTCGCGGGGTGGCACATCGCCGCTGCTCGTCGGCTTTGCGGCGGAAACCGGCGACGCCGTGGCGAAGGCGCGCGAGAAGCGGCGCCGCAAGAACGCCGACCTGATCGTGGCCAACGACGTCTCCCAGCCCGGCGCCGGCTTCGACGGCGACACCAACGCCGTCACGATCGTGGCCGAGGACGGTGAACAGGTGGTCCCGCTCCAGAGCAAGACGCAGGTCGCCGCCGCGATCCTCGACCGGATCGAACAGGTGCTCGCCGGCCGTACGGCGACGTCCGCGCGCGCCTGACCATGCAGGATCAACTCAAGGCCCACCTCGAGTTCTTCGAAGAACTCGGCGTCGATGGCATGCGGCCTGAAGCCGGCTGGCGCAAGCGGCCGCATGGTGAGGCCGCCGCACCGGTAGCTGTTGCTGCGGCGCAGCCCGCGCCGCTCGCTCAACCTGTTCCGATATACGGCTCCGCGACCGAGGCGCTCGAGGCGATCCGCGAGGACCTCGGCGACTGCACGCGCTGCAAGCTGCACACGCTCGGACGCAAGCAGATCGTGTTCGGCGTCGGCAACCCGGATGCCGACCTGATGTTCGTGGGCGAGGCGCCCGGCGCGGACGAAGACATCCAGGGCGAGCCGTTCGTCGGCCGGGCGGGGCAGCTGCTCACGAAGATCATCGAGGCGATGGGAATGAAGCGCGGCGACGTCTACATCGCCAACCTGATCAAATGCCGTCCGCCCGGCAACCGGAATCCCGAGCCCGACGAAGTGGTGCAGTGCGAGCAGTTCATGTTGCGGCAGGTCGATACGATCAAGCCGAGAGTGATCGTGGCGCTGGGCAAGTTCGCGGCCCAGGCGCTGCTCAAGACGAACGATCCCATCACGCGGCTGCGCGGCCGGGAATACAAGTACCGCGACGCCATCCTGATGCCCACGTACCATCCGGCTTACCTGCTGCGAACTCCGTCCGCCAAACGTGAAGTGTGGGAGGATATGAAGCGTGTTCGTGAGATCCTGAACAGCGCCGAACGGCCGTAGGCGCCGGCTTCAGCCGGCCCGAGCGTGATGCCCCTCATCTCCGTCGCAGTCCCGATCCCTTTTCTCGACCTTCTCACCTACCACGTCCCCGATCACCTCGCGCTGCCGCCCGTGGGCGCGCGTGTGCGCGTGCCGGTCGGCTCGCGCGTCGTGACCGGCTGCGTGGCCGCGCATGACGCGCAGATCGACGACGGGACCGAGGCGAAGGACGTAGTCGAGATCCTCGACAGGGAGCCGTTCCTGCCACCGGCCGTCGTGGATTTGTGCCGCTGGGTCGCCGACTACTACATGGCGGGCACGGGCGATGCCATTACCGTCGCGATGCCTCCCGGTGCGCAAACGCGCGCGTCCGGCTTCAAGACCCGCCGCGTCGTGTCGGCCACCGCGCATGGCCTCGAGCTGGCCCGGCTCCAGGCCTCGAGTCACCCCGCTCCAGGGTCCGATCCCGCCGTGGGGTCTGACCGCGACAACACGAATCCGGGCCGGCTGAAGCCGGCCGCCACGTACGCAGGGGCCGGCTCAGCCGGCCCATGACTCCGAAGCAGCTCACGGCGCTGGAGATTCTTGCTGCCACACCCGCGGGCCTCGCGGCTTCGGCGTTGCGGGAGCGCGGGATTGGCGCCGATGCCATCGCGCGCCTGGCCGCGAAAGGCCTGGTGGCGATTCGTGACGAGCGAGACGAGCGCGATCCGTTCGAGCGCGCGGCGATGGCGGACGTGACGCCCGATCCGGGCCGGGCGTTGACGGCGGAGCAGAGCAGTGCGTTGGATGAACTGTCGCGTCTGGCCGACGCGCGCGAGTTTCGCGTGGCGCTCCTGCTCGGCGTCACCGGCAGCGGCAAGACCGAGCTCTACCTCCGCCTCGCCGAGCGGGTCTGCCGCTCGGGACGCCAAGTGCTCGTGATGGTGCCCGAGATCGCGCTGACGCCGGCGGTCGCCGCGCTGTTCAGAGGCGTATTCGGCGCCCGCGTGGCCATCCAGCACAGTGCGCTCGGCAACGGCGAGCGGCACGATCAATGGCAGCGCATCCGCCGCGGCGAGGTGGATGTCGTCGTCGGCACACGCTCCGCCGTGTTCGCGCCGCTCGAGCGTCTCGGCCTCGTCGTCGTGGACGAGGAGCACGATGCCTCCTACAAACAGGAGGAGGCTCCCCGCTATAACGGACGCGACGTCGCCATCGTTCGCGGCAGCCGCGAGCGCGCGCTCGTCGTGCTGGGCTCGGCGACGCCGTCGATGGAGACCTACCAGAACGCCGTGTCGGGCAAGTACTCGCGCGTCTCGCTCACGCGCCGCGTGCTGGACCGGCCGCTGGCGACGGTGCGCCTCGTCAACATGCGGGATGAATACGCCGAGCAGGGCCCGGACACGGTCGTCAGCCGTGAGCTGGCGGCCGCGATCGAGGATCGGCTGGCACGCGACGAACAGGCGCTGGTGCTGTTGAACCGGCGCGGATACGCCACGGCCGTTTTCTGCCGGCAATGCGGTGACGCGTTCGAGTGCCCCAACTGCAACATCTCGCTGACGGTGCACACCGCGCGGAACGGGTGGCGGGCTCGATGTCACTACTGCAACTACTCGATGACGGTGCCGAGGACGTGCCGGAAGTGCGCGGCGCCATACCTCGAGCTGGCCGGATATGGAACGGAGAAGGTCGAGCAGCACCTGCGCGATCGTTTTCCCGGCGCGCGCATCGGTCGCGTCGATCGCGATTCGGTCCGCCGCAAGGGCGCTCTCACCGCGCTGCTGTCCACGTTTGCCGCTCGCGGGCTCGATATCCTCGTCGGCACCCAGATGATCGCCAAGGGGCACGACTTCCCGCGCGTCACGCTGGTCGGCGTCATCTCGGCGGATGTCGGGCTGGGACTGGCGGATTTCAGGGCGGGCGAGCGGACCTTCCAGCTCCTCACGCAGGTAGCAGGCCGCGCCGGACGCGGCGAGCGGACCGGCGAAGCGATCGTGCAGACCCTCTATCCCGAGCACTACAGCATCCAGCTCGCGTGCCGCCAGGACTACGAGGCCTTCTTCGAGCGCGAGCTGAACTACCGCCGCGGCATGCGGTACCCGCCGCTCCTGGCGCTGGTGAACGTGGTCGTCCGCGGCCGCACGTTCGACGACGCGATGAACGCCGCTGCGGACGTCGTGCGTCGTCTCGGGCCGGCGACCGCGACAGCGGGCTTCAGCATCCTCGGGCCCGCGCCCGCGCCGCTCGGGCGGCTGCGAGGCGAACACCGGGTGCAGTTCTTCCTGAAGGGCTCACGCCGCGCAGATATGCGCAACGCGCTGAGGACTGTGTTATCCGACATGCCGGAGATTCGACGCCGCCTCACGGTTGACGTCGATCCGCTGTCGGTGTTGTAGGGGCGGACCTCGAGGTCCGCCTCTCCATTGCTGATTGGTGATTTGCGATTGACGACTTCTAATTGCCGAGGAGGTCGCCCCACACGATGTGGTCGTTGTCGCCCCATACGATGTGATCGTTGTCGCCCCACACGATATGGTCGGCGCCCAGGTCACCCCAGACGATGTGCTCGCCACGTGAGAGGACGAGGCCGTCGCCCCACACGATATGGTTGCTCCACGAGGCGAAGCTGACTCGCACGAGGTCGCCCCAGACGATGTGATCGCCCCACACGATGTGGTCACCCCAGACGATGTGGTCACCCCACACGATGTGATCGCCCCAGACGATGTGGTCGCCCCAGACGATATGGTCGCCCCACACGATGTGCTGGGCCCAGCTGAAGGTGCGGCCGCCGAAGACGGATGAGAAGGTCAATCCCCTCTCGAGCCACGATCCGCCGGTCGTTGACGGCTCGATCGCGCGCGTGAGCTGGATTGCTCCCGCGGCATTGAGGCCGCCCGCGCCCTGCTCGAGCGCCGCGGGCGTTGACGGGTCGTCATCCGACAGTGGAATCGCGCTGTACTGCAGCACCGCCTTCACGAGGTTCGGCGTGAGCGGCTTGCGCCGGCCCTCGTCGATCCGGTTGGCCTCGATGACCAGCGCCACGACGCCCGAGGTCACGGCGGACGCCATGCTCGTGCCGCTCAGGCGCAGGTACGGGGCCCGCTCCGCCCGCAGCTTCGGGTTCTTGTACAGTTCGCTCGAGCGGGTGGAAATCGCGACCAGCGACTGCCCGGGCGCGAGAACGTCCGGCTTCACGCGGCCGTCGTGCCACGTCGGGCCGCGCGAGCTGAAGGCGGACACCGTGTCGTCCGACCGGTCCAGCGTCTTCTGCATGTTCATCGAGCCGGCGGTCAGGGCCGACGGCGCGTTGCCCGGCGACGTGATGCCGGCATACCCGATTTCACCCGTCGCGGGGTCCTGTCCATGATTCCCGGCCGACGCCACCACGACGATGCCGGCGGCCGTTGCGCGCTCGACCGCCTGGACCAGCGGGTCGGTCGCAGCCGGCTCGAGGATCGGATGGCCCAGCGACAGGTTGATGACGTCGATGCCGAGCTTCTTGCGGTTCGCGATCGCGAAATCGACCGCCTCGATGACGTCGCTCGTGTAGCCCGCCCCCTTCGCGTCGAGCACCCGGAGCGAGATCACGCGGGCGCGCGGCGCGACGCCCACGTAGCGGAAGAGCGACGTCAGCCCGTTCCCGGCAATCAAGCCCGCGACGTGCGTGCCGTGCCCGTACGGGTCCGATGGGCTGACCGCCTTCACGCGCGAGCCGGTGAAGTCATACGAGGCAGATGGGACCACGTCGAGGGTCGCGGCAACGCCGGAGTCGATGATGGCGATGCCGACGCCGTCGCCAAGCGCCGTCGCGGGGACGCCGAGCCACGCACGCAGCGGTTGCACCTCCGCGGCGAAGGTGCCCGCCGCCTTCTTCTCCGCCGCCGCGTGAATCCTGGAATCGAGCGACAGTCCGAGCACGTCGGGGTTGGCGGCCAGCGCCTGAATGTCGTCGCGGTGCACTTCGACGGCGAGCGCCTGTCCGGGCTCGTGTTCCCGCGTAATCCGATCGCCGTGCGTGTCGAAGTGGCGGCGGAGTCGCGAGACCGCACCGTCGCGGTAGCGAACGATCACGCGGGGCCGCTTGTCGAGCCCGACGCCGCCTCTGAGCGCGGCGTCCATGGAGGCGCGCCGGCCGCCGGATTGCAGGGCGTGGCCGTGATCGGATGAGAGGAAGAGTGCCGCCGCGAGGGCAACGAGTACGAAGCGGGGGGTCGTCGTCAGTGTCATGGTCGTCCGTGGGTTGTCGTGATGTGGCTCTCTTGAACTAGTACAGGGCTGTCCCCCTCCGCTGTCGCGGCCCGCAGGCCGCTCGAACGTCGTTGTGACTCGTACCCGATCAATCCGGACGGTCCACTCGCCAGCGCGCCGCACGCTGCGCTACGCGGTCAGGCTGGTCTCCTCGACGTACCCCGCCCAGCCTTGCTGTTGTGTCTCGGTTCGTGCCCTCCTCGAGCTCGCGCAGGACGCGCCGCAAATCAGGAATCGTGAACGGCTTCGCCAGGACGCCGTCGAACCCGTAGTCGCGATACCGCGCGAGCACCGAATCGTCCGCGTATCCGCTGTTGACCAGCACGCAGACGTCGTTGCGCATTTCCCTGATGTACTTGACCGCCTCGGCGCCGCCCATGCCGCCGGGCACGGTCAGGTCGAGGAGCACCAGGTCGTAGGGCTGGCCCGTCTGCTCGGCCTCGTTGAACATCCGGATGGCTTCGTCACCATGGCACGCGCGCTTGGCCGTGTAGCCGAGGCTCTCGATCATCTCCTGCGCGACCTCGGCCACCATGTCCTCGTCGTCCATGATGAGCACGCGGCCGGTGCGGCGGGTGTTGATCTCGGGACGCGGGGCCATCGGGGCGGCCGCCATCGCCGAGGACGCCGGCAGGTAGACGGTGAAGCACGTGCCCACGCCGAGCTCGGATTCGACGGTAATGGCGCCGCCGTGGGCGCGAACGATCGAGTACGAGATCGCAAGGCCGAGGCCCGAGCCCTTTTCCTTGGTGGAGAAGTAGGGGTCGAAGATGCGGTTGAGGACTTCGGCCGGGATGCCGGTGCCGCTGTCCTTGACGCTCAAGCGCACGTACTTGCCGGCCACGAGCGGCGCGTCCGCCGGGATCGACTCCTCGTCGAGATCCACGTTGTGGAGCGCGACTTCGAGGACGCCGCCCTTGGTCATCGCCTGCATCGCGTTGAGCACGAGGTTCTGCACGACCTGGCCGACCTGCCCGGTGTCCACGTCGGCCGACCAGAGATCCGGGTGCACGTCGAACGCCGGCTTCACCGGCGAACCGCTCAATGCGAAGCGCGTGCACTCGGTGACCAGCTCGCGGACCGACGCGGTCTTCTTCACCGGCGCGCCGCCCTTGGAGAACGTCGAGCAGCTGGTTGGTGACGCCGCGCGCGCGGGCGCAGGCAGCCGTGGCGTTGGTCAGGCGCGCGAGCAGCGCCTTGTCGTCCGGCGAGATCATCGCCTGGGCGAGCGACAGGTTGCCGGTCACGCCCATCAGGATGTTGTTGAAGTCGTGCGCGAGGCCGCCGGCCAGCACGCCGAGCGACTCGAGCCGTGCCGACTTGGCGCGTTCGTGTTCGACCAGCGCTTCGTCCGTGATGTCGCGCAGGACCCACACCGCACCGGCGACCTGGCCGTCGGCGTCGCGGGTCGGCGTGCCGGTGACTTCGACGAGCCGCTCGTCGGTGGCGCCGGCGTTGGTGGTGTCGTTGCGCAGGCGGACCGTCGTGCCCTCTTCGAGCACGCGGTGCAGCGCGGTTCGGCATTCCTCGAGCCGGAAGCCGAGGCCGTTCAGCATCACGCACAAGCTGCGCTCGGTCGCTTCCTCCGGCGTCACCGACGCCAGCTTCTGCGCGCCTTCGTTCAGCAGGATGATCGCGCCGCTTCGATCGACCGTGACGACGCCGTCGCTAATCGTCCGCAGCGTGACGCTCAGGCGCGCGCTCATCAGGGCGAGCTGTTCCTTCTCGGCCGCCAGCGCCGCTTCCGATTCCGTCGCGCGCGCCAGCGCCTGCTGCGTCGTCGCGATCATGCCCGCCAGTTCCTGGGCGTGCCGGCGCTCTTCCTCGATGCGGCCCACGGACATGCGGTAGGCGCGGTAGGAGAGATAGAGCGGCGACGCCGCGAGCGGCAGCAGGATATAGGCGCCGTGCGTGATCGCCAGCGTCACCATCGCGGCCACCGCGGCCGAGAGGAAGTAGGCCGGAGCGCTCCAGAAGAACTCGCGATTCCATTCGCGCAGGGCGGACACGCCGCTCGAGAGGGCGATGGCGCCCGCCACGAGCATGGTGTTCACGGCGAAATAGGTCATCGCCGCCGCCGACAACGGCATGACCAGCAGCAGCAGGATGCCGCCGTTGACGTTGCCGCCGAGGACCGACCAGACCCAGCCGGCAACGTGCACGGCGATGATCACCGACGCCACGCTGAACGCCGTGCGATAGACCGGCTGCCGGCGCTTCACGCGCACGGTGCACTGCGTCAGGACGCCGGCGGCGGCGACGACCATGGCCAGGTCCGACCCGATCATCATCAGCGCCGCAAAGTCCACGGCATACGCCATCGACATCGTCGAGTTGCCGCGGCCGAGGGGAAGCCGGAGCTTGAAGACCGAGAGCACCAGCGCCGCGAGCAGGAGCGTCAGCGCCATCCACGGGTGCGGATACGTGCGCGGGGCGAACTGCACCAGCAGGGCGCCGCCGGCCACGATGACGCCGCCGACGTAGAGGCTCATCGCCGCTGCGCGCGTCGAACGCTCGGCCTCGCCGGCCGTGCTGATCCAGCGCCGCGACAGGGCGGCTGCGCGGGCCAGCATCAGCGGCCCACCCCGGAACCGTTGTCGGCGCACACCGACGCGCTCACGCCGAACGGGGCGCTGAGGGTCAGGATGAAACTCGACACACGGATTGTGAACATTGCAACCTCTACAAGGGCAAAGCGGACGCCAGCAAAATCCTTAGGGTTTTGACGGGACAGCGTCCTGATGTGTCGCTCTACCGACCATCAAGTCCGGTGGGGACGGCGGACCGGCCACCCCGGCCATACAATTTTTGCTGGATTGCCCCACTTTTTAACGAAAACGGCCGAGTTAGCCGGCTGTCGGATTTCCGACCGCCTGAGCCGGATTTCCGACCATGATGAGCTGACATTAAAAGTATATAAAGTCATATAAACGACCATACATTCATCTAGTGCGCCGGCTCGACAGGGGTTATACTCCCGCGTCGTGAGCGCCTCGCGTCTGACAATGTCGCCGAAATCCCCGATTCTCTGGCCCTGCCCGCAGTGCCACTCAGCCAATGTGAAGCTGGCAGGGCCCCCGGAACAGCTCTGGCCCTACATCTGGGCCCGTTGCGAGGATTGTCATGAAGTCTGGCCGGCCCACGAGTCGTCCGCGACTGATGAGGCGACCCTTCCGCCAGCGTTGAATTGACGCGCTCCCGACCCCGGGTCCTGCTTCACGCGACAACGCTTGGTTCCGCCTCGGCTTCGTTGGCGGGTGCCGCGATGAGGTCGGCGGGCGCGTCGAAATCGGACTCGGACTCGATCGCCGGCTCTGATTCGGCAACCGGCAGCGGCCTCGACGGCCAGCTCCGGCTCGGGACCTGTCTCACCCTCCACCGTGGGGAGGGACGTCTCGGCTCCGGCCGGCGCGGGCGCCGGCTCGTGATCGGCGGCGGGCGACGCCGTCGCCATCTGCGCGATCAGCGTGTCGATCTTGTCCTTCATCGTCTCAACGGTAAACGGCTTCAGAATGTAGCCCTTGACGCCAAGCTCCAGCGCGTGCTGAATGTCGTCGCTGGCGGCGTTCGCTGTCACGATCACGATCGGAATGTGGCTGGTCGCCGGCGTGTTTCGGAGTGTCTTCACGAAATCGAGGCCGTTCATTTCGGGCATGTACCAGTCGGTGATCACGGCGTCCACGGTCTCGGCCGCCAGGCGGTCGAGCGCCTCGCGCCCGTTGGCGGCATGGACGACGTCGGGATAGCCGAGCCGAGCGAGAATATTGGCGATGATTCGCCGCATCGTGACCGAGTCGTCGATGATCAGAAAGCGCATACGGGCGTTCACCTGGGTTCGTTCGTCCAGTCGGAATTGGGCGTCCATTCGTGCGCCCCTCCGGGAAGACGCATACTAGTGGACCGTATCAACCGAACCTGTAGTGCCCCACGACAGTCTTTCGACCGCGATCTCGCGGGCCAACCAACGGGCGGCCCGCAGGAGAAATCACAAGGACACTCCACTGGGACCTCCGGCCTGATTCAGTGCGAGCGACGGCGGGCCTCCGGGCTCGGTTTGCGAGCCGCCACGACGGGGTGCCCCCGGTCATAATCTAGAAGACACACCACCGGCGCCCGGCTCGACGGAGAGGAGCCATCCCCGGAATCGGCATCACAGGAGGAAGGTTTACAGGTGGAGGATTCAAACCAGCCAGTACGCGACGTCCTGGTCGCGCTGAACCGCTCGGCGACGACGGCGCGCCTGCTCTCCGGCGTGATTCACGAGGTCAACAACGCCCTCCAGGTCATCTCCGGGACCGTCGAGCTGTTACAGACGCGGCCGGACGTGCCCGCCTCGATGAATCCGGCGCTCGAGCGGTTGAGCAAGCAGAGCGCCCGGGCGGCGCACGTGCTGGCCGATGTGCTTGTGTTTACCCGCGCGTCGGTCGCGGATCGGCTTCGAGTGAACCTGCGCGAAGTTGCCGAGCACTCCCTGGGACTGCGCGCATTTTCAATCAAGCGCGCCAGCCTCACCTCGAAGCTCGTGGCTCCCGAGCATCTCCGCTTCCACGTCATCGGCAACCGGTCGCAGCTCCAGCAGGCGATCTTGAACCTGCTCGTGAATGCGGAGCTGGCGAGTGCGCCCTCGAAGGGGGAGATCGTCGTCGAGCTGGACGCAGCCGACGGGTGGGTGATGGTGCGCGTGGTGGACCAGGGCCCCGGCGTGCCCGCGGACACGAAGGATCGCGCTTTCGACGCGTTCGTATCCACGCGCGACCCGTGGGAGGGAGCCGGGCTCGGACTGTGGGCGGCACGTGCGATCGCCGCCGAACACGGCGGCACGCTGACGCTGGACGATCGGCCCACGGGCGCGACGTTCGTCATGCGGCTGCCGCAAGCGACGGATTAGCCGGCAGCGGGCAGCCGGCAGCGAAGCCGGCTGTGTGAAGTGGCTTCCAGGATCTGCCAGCGCCCTGTCAACTGCCGGCTGCTAGGCGACGTCTTCGACGTTCAGGCGCTGGAGCTTGTCGATGAACGTCGTGCGGCTCAAGTTCAACAGGCGCGCAGCCTGGCGCTTGTTGCCGCCAGTCTTCTCGAGGCAGCGGAGGATCAGCTCCCGCTCGAGCTGTGAGACGACGGACGTGAAGTTGATCCCTTCGTCCGGAATCGACACCGTCGGCACCACGGCCGGGCCCGAACGCGTCCGGACTTCCTCAGGCAGCGCGTCGGGACCGATTTCGTTCCCCGTCAGGCTCATTGCGACGGCGTGCTCGATGGCGTTCTCGAACTGGCGGATGTTGCCCGGCCAGTCGTAGGCCATCATCACCCGGAGCGCCTCCTGCGTAATCGGCTTCACCGCCACGCCGTTGTCCTGGCAGGACTTCTTGATGAAGTGCTGCGCCAGCAGCGGGACGTCCTCGCGGCGCGCCCGCAGCGGCGGCAGCCGCACGGGGATCACGTTCAACCGGTAGAACAGGTCCTCGCGGAACGAGCCTTCCTTGACGAGCTGCCGCAGGTCGGTGTTGGTGGCGGCGACGATGCGGATGTCGAGCTTCAGCGGCTTGGAATCGCCGACGCGCTCGACCTCGCGCTCCTGCAGCGCGCGCAGCAGCTTCGCCTGCAGCGGCATCGACATCGACGCGACTTCGTCGATGAAGAGGGTGCCGCGGTGCGCCAGCTCGAAGCGGCCGACGCGGGCGTTGATCGCGCCGGTGAAGGCGCCTTTCACGTGCCCGAACAGCTCGGCTTCCGCCAGCCCCTCGGGAATCGCGGCCGAGTTGAAGGCCACGAACTTCTGGTCGGCGCGCGGCGAGTGATGGTGGATTGTCCGCGCGATCAGCTCCTTACCGGTGCCCGTTTCGCCATGGATCAGCACGGTACTGTTCATGGGTGCAATCAGCTCCAGCGTGGAGAAGAGCTGTTGCATGGTGCTGTCGCGGCCGATGATGTTGTCAAAGCGGAAGCGGTCGCGCAGCTGGGCGCGCAGCTCGGCGTTCTCTTCGCGCAGGCGCTGCTGGTCGATCGAGGCCTGGAGCACGCGCGCCAGCAGCTGCAGCTGGAACGGTTTGATGAGGAAGTCGATGGCGCCGCGCTTCATCGCCGTGACGGCTTCCGACACGCCGCCGAAGCCGGTCACTACGACCGCCCGGATTTCGGGGTAGCGCGTGATCGCCTCGTCGAGCACCTCCATGCCGCTCGCGTCGGGCAGGTGCAGGTCGATGACGATGCCGTCGTAGGCGAAGGCCTTGAGGCGCTCGATCGCATCCATCGCGTCGGGCGACTGCGCCGCGGCAAAGCCGGCGGCTTCAAGCGACTCGCTGACCGTCCGTCGCAGATCGACGTCGTCTTCAACGACGAGAACAGAGGGCTGTCGGTTTTGAGTCATGGTCTTGTCGGCGTACCGTCCACGTGCCGGACTATCGACACCGCGAAGGCTGATCTTTAGCGCTATCCAATTAAAGTTCTTGGTTTTTGTGACGATTAATCTCTTACGGACGATAGCGAGCTGAGCTGTCCGCAAAGCCTATGCCACTGATGCCGTCTGAAGAGTCCCTCGAAGTCCTTCTCGTGGACGACGAGCTTTCAACCCGAGAGATCCTGGAGCAGTTCTGCCGCAGCCGTAACCTGGCTGTGACGGTCGCCTCCGACGGTCGCGCGGCGATGACGGCGCTCGAGCGCAATCCGACGCGCTTCGCGATCATCCTGACCGACATCAACATGCCGGGCGCCGACGGGTTCGAGGTCTTGAAATCCGCGAAGGCCGTCAACCGTGAATGCTATGTCGTCATGATCACGGGCTACGCGACGCTGGACAGCGCGCTGCGCGCGGTTCGCGAGGGAGCCTACGACTACCTGGCGAAACCGTTCTCGCTTGGTCAGCTCGACGTGATGCTCGCGCGCATCAAGGATCGCATCGGGCTCGAGCGCGAGAACCGCGACCTGCGGCGACGGCTCGCCGGCAAGACCGGTGCGGCCCCGGCAGCCCCCTCGTCACCGACCAAGTACGCGCCGCCGTCCACCGTACTGCGTTCCTCCGTGCTGCCGGCGCCGCCCGCTGCCCCCGCGGCGCCTGCAGCCAAACCGACCGCGCCGGCGCCCGCTGCACCGGACATCGCCAATCGCGTCGGCACGATGGAAGATCGCCTCGCACGGATGGAAGAACTGCTGCGCGCGGCGATCACGCCGCGGTAACACCTGAGACGTGGGGGCCGCCTCCAGGCGGCCCCACATCGAACCTCTGGCAGCTGCACGGATTTTCAGCGCGCACTGCCGACGAACCGACCTTCGCATGTCGGCGCATCGGATCGCCGACACCCTCGACCCCCAGCCTTCTCAGCTATTCATTCGCATTATGTGAGCTTCGCACTCGGGCATCCGTCTTGCCACGTGGAGGACCAGTCCCGCCGCTCTCGATCAATCGGCATCGAGCGCGGCAGCTGGAGGCACCCTTTGAGCAAGATTAGTGATTCGTCCGTGATCGACGCGCTGCGTCGGCAGATGACCATCGCAGTAGCCAAGCAGGTCGCGTCGTCGGGCAACCTCGCCAACATCGACACGCCGGGCTACAAGGCGAAGGAAGTCACGTTCTCGGATGCTCTCAAGAGCAAGCTGGCGCCGGCCAACGCCACGTTCCCAGGCGCGCGCCAGGCGACCGCGGCTGCCTCAGTGGACCTCGGAGAGAAGGAAGTCGACGGGCTGCCCGCGCGCCGCGACGGCAACAACGTGCAGCTCGATCGCGAGCTGCTGACGATGGGCAGGGCCGCGGGCGATTTCTCCGCCGCGCAGACAGCGCTCGCCGCCAAGTTCCGTCTGATTCGTTACGCGATCAACGAGGGCAAATAACGATGTCGACGCTCAGTGCCGCCATCACGGCCAGCGCCAGCGCCCTGTCGGTCGAACGCACCCGCATCGAGGTCGCGGTCTCGAACATGGCCAACGCCGATTCCACGCGCAGCGCCAACGGGCAGCCGTACCGCCGCCGCGACATCATGCTGACCGCCGATCCCGTCGACAGCTTCGACGCCGTCCTCGGCAAGGCCAGCGCGACCGGCGTCAAGGTTGCCGGCATCGTCGAGGACCAGTCGCCCTTCCGGCGGCGCTACGAGCCGTCGCATCCCGACGCCGACGCCGAGGGCTTCGTCTCGCTGCCGAACGTGGACTCCTCCGAAGAGATGGTGGACATGCTCGGCGCCGCGCGCGCCTACCAGGCGAACCTCGCCGCGATCGGGATGATCAAGGACATGGTCGCGAAGGCTCTGGAGCTCGGGAGATAACCGTGCCCATCGAAACCCTCGGCACGAAAATCGGCGGCGGCAGCGCGCTCGCGCGTGGCGCCCGGGCAGCGGTCTCCGGCGGCGCCGATGCCGGCGCATTCGCCGAGAAGCTCGGGCAGCTCGTCGAAGGCGTGGAGGAGACAGCCGCGGAGGCGAACACGGCGATCAACGGGATGATCGACAAGTCGGTGGACGTCCACGAGGCGATGCTGGCCATCACGCGCGCCGAGCAGACGTTTCAGCTGACGGTCCAGATACGAAACAAGCTGGTGCAGGCCTACCAGGACATCATGCGGATGCCTATCTAGCCGGCGGCCACAGTCCAGCGCCCACTCAATCAGGTTCCTCAGGAGACAGGCCGGCACATCGTGGATCCGCAGCAATTGCTTTCGCGCCTCCGTACGCTGTTTTCAGCGTTCAGCACCACCCAGCTGGTGACGCTGGCCGGCACCTTTGTGCTGGTCGTCAGCATCGTCGCCGGCTCGGCGTGGTGGTTGAACGCGCCGACTTACGTGCTCCTGTTCTCGGACATGGACGCGGAATCGGCGCAGCAGGTCGTGACGCGTCTGAAGAACGCGAAAATTCCCTATCAGCTCGACGAAGGCGGCCGCGGCATCCGTGTGCCGCAGGACCAGGTTGACGAGCTCCGCCTCGAGCTGTCGGCGGAGAGCCTGCCTGCCTCCGGCCGCGTCGGCTTCGAGATCTTCGACCGGACGGCGTTCGGCGCCACCCAGTTCCTGGAGCAGGTGAACTACCGCCGCGCGCTCGAAGGCGAGATCGCGCGCACCATCGGCACGATCACCGAAGTCTCGCACGCGCGCGTGCACATCGCCATGGGCAAGGACACGCTCTTCGGCGAGCCCCGGCCCGCGAAGGCATCGGTGGTCCTCAAGCTGCGCGGCACGCGTCCGCCGTCGGCCGCCACGATCAACGGCATCGGCAACCTCGTCGCCTCGAGCGTCGAGGGACTGCGTCCGGAAGCCGTGGTCATCCTCGACAGCTACGGCCGTCCGCTCGCGCGTCCGCAGGACGACGAGCGCGACCCGATGGGCACCGCGCAGATGGAGCGGCAGCAGCGGCTCGAGCGCGAGATGTCCGCCCGCGTCGTGGCGCTGCTCGAGCCGGTCGTCGGCCCCGACCGCGTCCGCGTCAACGTCGCGATCAAGCTCGATCCGAAGTCGCTCGAGGAAACCCAGGAGAGCTGGGATCCGAACACCGTCGTGCGCAGCCGCCAGGCGAGCGCCGACCAGGCCAACGGCGGCAACGGCGTCGCCACCGTCGCCGGCGCGCGCGGCAATGCGCCGGTCAGCCCCGACGCGCCCGCGCCGCCGCAGCAGGCGACCGCCGGGCCGAACTCCTCGCGCAGCTCCGAGACGACCAACTTCGAAGTGAGCCGGACGACGCGGCACGTCCTCCAGCCGCCGGGCGACGTCGCGCGCCTCTCCGTCGCGGTCATCCTCGACGACGACCAGACGACGAAACAGAACCAGGACGGCTCGACGCAGCTCGTGCGGAAGCCACGCACGCCCGAAGAGCTGCAGAAGATTCAGGCGCTGGTCGCCGCCGCCGTCGGCCTCGAAACCGAGCGCGGCGATCACCTGACGGTCGAGAACGTCGCGTTCGACGAGCCGGTTGTCGAGCAGGGCGTGCCGCCGAGCGTGCTCGAGAAGTACAGCCCGCAGATCCGGGAGGGCAGCCGCATCGCCGTCGTCGCGCTGCTCGGGGTGATCGCGCTCTTCGTCTTCGTGCGCCCGCTGATGCGGAAAGCTGGCGTGAGCCCGGCGGCCAAGGAGCTGGCAGCGGCCGTGGCCGCGGTGCCGGCGCTCGCGATGCCCGCTCCCGGCCAGGGCCCGAGAACGGTGGCGGAGCTCGAGAACGAGATTGACGAGGAGCTCAACGCGATCACGGCGCAGTATGCCGAGTCCCGCCGGCTGCCGGTGCTGACGCGCCGGGTGAGCTCGGTGACGATCAACGAACCCGAAAGCGTGGCGAAGCTGCTCCGGCAGTGGATCGCGGATACGGAGCGCTAGGTTGGCGGTAAAGACAGAGACAGTTCTCTCCGGTATCCGCAAGGCGGCGATCGTGACACTGCTGCTCGGCGAAGACGCCACGACCGAGGTCTTCCGCTACCTGTCGGAAGAAGAGATCGAGCGGCTGGCGCGCGAGATGGCGATGCTCGGCTCGGTCCCGCAGGACACGAGCGAGAAGGTCCTCGAGGAGTTCCACCACACGATGGTGGCCGCCGAGTTCGTCACCAAGGGCGACCTCAACAACGCGCGGCGTCTCCTCGTCCGCACGCTTGGCGAACAGTCGGCGCAGCGAGTCATCGACCGCATCCTGCGGTCCATGAACTCGACCGCCGGCTTTGCATCGCTCGAGAAGGCCGACCCGGAACAGCTCTCGAAGTTCATCCTCGGCGAGCACCCGCAGACGATCGCGTTGATTCTCGCGCACCTGAACCCGGGCAGCGCCGCCGAGCTGATCACGCTGCTGCCCGACGAGCTGCGCGTGGACGTGGTGACGCGCATGGCGGTGCTCGACGATATCGCCCCCGACGTCGTGTCGCGTATCTCGACGGTTATCGAGCAGCGCCTCAGCACGCTCGGCGGCCCGAGCCGCGAGCAGCACGGCGGCGTCCGCGCGGTGGCCGAGCTGTTCAACCGCCTCGAGCGGACGGTCAGCGCGCCGGTGCTCGAGTCGATCGAGACGCGCCGGCCGGATCTGGCGGTGTCGATCCGAAACCTGATGTTCGTCTTCGACGACCTCGCCAGCGTGGACGACACCGGCATCCGCGAGATCGTCCAGCGCGCCGACAAGAAGGGCCTCACGCTCGCGCTCAAGGGCGCCAGCGAGGACATCCGGCAGCGGTTCTTCAACAACATGTCGAAGCGCGCGGCGGACATGCTCAAGGAAGAAATGGAAGTGCTCGGCGCCGTGCGCCTGCGCGACGTCGAGAAGGCGCAGCAGGACATCGTGGCCATCGCACGCAAGCTCGAGGAGGAAGGCGTCATCGTGACCGGCGCCGCCGCCGGAGAGGCGTATGTCATCTAGGGCACGCCGGGTCACCTCGGCGGCCGCGATCACGCCATTCCACTGGGGTGACTTCGAGTCGCCGATCCGCGCCGGAGGCGGCGTACGAGAATACGCACGAGCACGCGGCGATGCACGACGCGCATTTCGCGGCGCTCGAGCGCGAGGCGTTTGCGAAAGGGTTCGCGCAGGGCGAGCTCGCCGGCGCCGAGGCGGCGGGGCAGCGCGGCGAGATGATGCTGCATCGCCTCACGCAGACGCTCGAAGAGCTGACCCAGGTCCGCGCCCAGATGATCCACCAGACCGAGCGGCAGATGGTGCAGCTGGCGATGGGGATCGCGCGCCGCGTGGTCCACCGCGAGGTGACGCTGGATCCGGACCTGCTCATCGCGATGGCCCGCGTCGCCCTGGAGCGGCTCGGCGAGACCGCGCAGGTGAAGGTACGGCTCCATCCCGACGACTACGCAGCCGCCGGCGCGGCCCGCGTGGCGCAGCTCGCGGGCAGCAACGTGATGATTGTCGCCGACGCGCACCTGAGCCGCGGCGGATGCCGCATCGAGTCGGACATGGGCATTCTCGACGCCGGCGTCGACGCGCAGTTGCAGGAAATCGCCCGGGCACTGCTCGGCGAGGACGACAACCCACCGGGAGCGGGCGTCATGCGGACGCTCGACCAATCCTAGAAGCCGGCAGCAGGCGGCCGGCACGCGCAGCAGGTTCAATCCCGCTCCGTGCCCGCCAGCGGCTGGCTCAGTCAACCCCACATGTCTGAAGGCTTCTCGCTCGGCTCCTACATCGAACGCCTCCCGCAGATCGACACGACGCCGCCGTTCGGCCGCGTCGTCCGCACGGTCGGGCTGTTGATCGAGTCCACCGGGCCGCGCGTGAGCGTCGGCTCGATGTGCGAGGTGATCGGCGAATCCGGCGACCCTCTGCCCGTGCAGGTCGTCGGGTTCCGCGACTCGATCGTCCTGTCGGTGCCGCTCGGCGACACCGTCGGCGTCCGTGCCGGCGACCGGATCGTGGCCCGCGCAGGCGCGTTGTCGGTTGACGTCGGCGAAGCGCTGCTCGGCCGCGTCATCGACGCGCTCGGGCGGCCGCTCGACGGCGGACCGCCGATTCGCGGGACAGAGCAGTATCCGCTGTATCCGCCGCCGCTCAATCCGATGGCGCGCGATCCCGTCACGCAGCCGCTGCCGACCGGCGTACGCGCCATGGATGCCATGCTCACCTGCGGGCGCGGCCAGCGTATCGGGCTCTTCGGCGGCTCGGGCGTGGGCAAGAGCACGCTGATGGGCATGCTCACGCGCGGCACCGCCGCCGACGTGGTCGTGCTCGCGCTCGTCGGCGAGCGTGGACGCGAGGTGCGCGGCTTCATCGAACACGACCTGGGCGAGGAGGGGCTGCGGCGTTCGGTCGTGGTCGTCTCGACGTCCGACAACCCGCCGCTGTTGCGGCTCCGCGCCGCGTACACGGCGACGTCGGTTGCCGAGTACTTCCGCGATCGCGGCCTCAACGTCCTGCTCCTGATGGACTCGGTCACGCGGTTCGCGATGGCGCAGCGCGAGGTCGGCCTCGCCGCGGGAGAGCCGCCGACGACCAAGGGTTATCCGCCGTCCGTGTTCGCGCTGCTGCCGACGCTGCTCGAGCGGGCGGGCGCCATGCGCGACCGCGGCAGCATCACGGCGATGTACACCGTGCTCGTGGACGGCGACGATCACAACGAGCCGATCGCCGACGCGGTGCGCTCGATTCTCGACGGCCACGTCGTCCTCTCGCGCGATCTGGCGTCGCGCCATCACTATCCGCCGATCGACATCCTCCAGAGCGTCAGCCGGACGATGCCGGATGTGACCGAGGCGGAGCACCGCCAGAATGCGGCGCGCGTGCGCGGCTGGATGGCCGCGATCCGCGACAGCGAAGATCTCGTGAGCGTCGGTGCGTACGTCGAGGGCAGCAACCCGCGCATCGACGAGGCGCGCAGCAAGCGTGACGCGATCGAGAGCTTCCTCTGCCAGTCGGCCGACACGCTGTGCGGCTTTCCGGACGCCGTCGCGACCCTGGGTTCCCTCTAGTGCCGTTCAAGTTTCGCGCGCAGGCGGCGCTCGATCTGCGCACGCGGCAACTGCAGGACGCGCAGCGGGAACTCGCACGTGCAGAAGGAGATCGCGACGCCGCGCGGCTGCGCGTGACGGCGTCGGACACGGCGCTGGACGAGGCTCGGGCCCAGGCCGCGGCCGCCCAGCGCACGGCAACGGATTGCACAGCTCTGCAGTGGTACCGGTTTTGGATTCTACGGCTGAGTCACGAGCGCAAGGCACACGGCGCCACGCTCGCCGCGAAAGAGGAAGCCGTCGCGAAAGCGGCGGCCGCGTGCATGCGCGCGCAGCAGCGGCGCGAGGCGCTCGATCGGTTCCGGGAAAAGGCGCGCCTCGGATACGAGGCGCAAGAGGCAGCAGCGGAACGCAAACTGATCGACGAGCTCGCGACACGACGGTACGCGGCAACACGTCAATCGGGACGGTAGGCGAGAACTTGAGGCCGGCAGCGGGCAGCCGGCCGCTACCGTGACATCGAGAGCAGGACGAAGGCGCGCGCCTTCACTCGGGCACACGCGACAACACGCGCTGCCAGCTGCCGGCTGCCAGCTACCGGCTACAAGGAGCACAGAGTGGCCATCGATAAGGTCGGACAGTCCAGCAACACGAGCGACCAGTCCGCACCGTTGAAGCAGAAGGACCTGGGCAAGGATGCATTCCTGCAGCTGCTCGTGACGCAGCTGCAGAACCAGGATCCGACCAAGCCGCAGGCTGACGGCGAATTCATCGCCCAGCTCGCGCAGTTCAGCTCACTGGAGCAGCTGACGTCGATGCAGCTCACGCTGCAGAAGATTGGTACCGCGCTCGGCGTTCCCGTCGACGGGACCGACACGACCACACAGGCGTAACCGTCGGCGGCAGGGACGCCGCCGCGCAAGGGAGCACACATAATGGCAGTTGGGTCTTTTTCGGCGGGCCTTTCGGGTCTCAACGCGAACGGCGCGTATCTGAGCGTGATCGGGAACAATCTCGCGAACATCAACACGGTCGGCTTCAAGGCGAGCTCCGTGACGTTCTCGGACCTGGTCAGCCAGACAGTCGGCGGATCGAGCGTGAACCCGATGCAGGTCGGCCTTGGCGTCACGACCGGCTCCATCTCGCCCGTGTTCAGCCAGGGCGCGATCGAGAACACGCGTGAGGCAACCAATGTTGCCATCCAGGGCAACGGCTTCTTCGTCGTCCGCGGTTCGGGTGGCAACTGCGTACACCCGCGCCGGCAACTTCTCGCGGGACAGCGCCGGCAAGCTGATGACGCCCGACGGCCAGTACGTCCAGGGCTACACGGCCGTGAACGCCATCACCGGCGCGATCGTCACGACCGGCACGCCGACGGACATCACGATTCCCGAAGGCGTGCTCCGGCCGCCGACGGCCACGTCGTCGATCCAGACGAAGTCCAACCTCGACGCCGTCGGCCGCGGTCGGCGCCACGCACACGGCCGCCGTGCAGCTCTACGATTCGCTCGGCCAGCCGCACGTCGCGACGGTCACCTATACGAAGACGGCGCCCAGCAGCTGGAGCTACGAGGTCACCGTGCCGGGCACGGAGGCAACGGGCACCGCAGGCACCACCGCGGGCACGGTGCGGCTCGGTCCCATCGGCACGGTCACGTTCAACGGCGTGGGCCAGATGACCGCGCCGGCGGCCGACGTGTCGCTGGCCGGCCCGACGACCTGGACCAATGGCGCGACGGTGAACGCCATCTCGTGGGATCTGATCGATGCCAACGGGGTGCCGCTGCTCACCGGGTTCACGGCGCCGTCGAGCAACTCGTCGATCAGCCAGAACGGCTCCGCTGCCGGCAAGATCGACAACATCAGCATTACGGCCGACGGCACGATCATGGCGACTTTCGGCGCAGGGCAGAGCGTCGCAGTGGGACAGCTCGCGCTGGCCACCTTCAACAATCCCAAGGGCCTCCTGAAGCTCGGCTCGAGCCGGTTCGGCGAGAGCCAGGCAGCCGGGATCGCGAACGTCGGCGTCGCCGGCGCCGGCGGCCGCGGCACCCTCATCGGGTCGGCGCCTCGAGGGATCCAACGTCGACATCGCCCAGGAATTCACGAACATGATCCTCGCGCAGCGTGGCTACCAGGCGAACTCGAAGACGATCACCGTCTCCGACGAGCTCCTGGTCGAGACGCTGGCGCTCAAGCGGTAATCGCTGATGTGGATCGCATCCGTTCCGGCCGCGGCCCCGGCGTTGCCGGGCGCCGCGCCCGCTGCGGCGCCGTCCGGAGAGGCGGCGCCGTTCGACGAAGCGCTCGACGCTTCGCTGCTCCAGGGGCAGCCCGTGCGCGAAACCGGCGCGCCGGTGCGCCAACTGTTCGACCAGCGCGCGCTCGCCGCGTGGCTGCTCGCCGGCAATCAGGCGGCGGCCGCCGTGCCGGCGGAAGCTGAAGCCAGCCCGTCGGAGACGGGCGTGGAAGTTGATGAGGATCTCGATCGGGCTGTCGAGCTCGACGGCGACGCCGAATCAGAGATCGCAATGGACGTGCTGTTCGCGGCACCTGTGCCGCAGCAGCCCGTGGCTGAGCCCACGGTCGAGATCACCGAGGCGGGCGCCGTCGGGCGATGCCCGGCCCATGCTGGCCGTGACGATGCCGGACGGCGCGAACGCGCAGGACGCCAGGCTCGCGCCGAGTGGCGCGCTGGCTGCGGCGGAGACCGCCAAGGCGGCGGAGCCGCAGAATAGCCGGCTGACGCCGGAACCGACGGTGGCGGAATCGGAAGCGGCGAGCGAACGGCGAAGGAGCGCAGGGGGCGGAGCCCTCAGCTCTCCTGGACGGTGCTAAGGCGGCTTCGACCTGCGGTGACGCACCCGGTTGCGAAGCGCCACGTCGCCGCGGCCAAGGTTCCCACGGTGCCCTGTCGCCGGTGTGGCTGAGCCGCGCGCGACTGAGACGACGGCTCCCGCGGCGGAGGCAGCGCGCTCCCGCCAGGGTGAGGAGCGCACACGCGCGAGACACCACGATCGCGATGTCGCGCGGGCTGGTCTCCGGACCAGCGGCCGCACAGGTCCAGACGCAGATGGGCGGCGGAGACGCCCAGACGTTCGAGCAGGACGGACGGCGATCGCCCGCGGCGCAGCGGCTCGCGGCGGCGCTGTCGATGGCTGCTCCCGGCAGCACCCGCGACACCAGCACCACAGCGGCGCCGGTGTTCTCGGTTCCGGGGCAGCCCGCCGCCGCGCCGGCACCGATCGCGGCCCCGGTCGTGATGGCCGCACCGGCCCCCACGCAGGTGGATGCGGAAAACGTCCACACGCTCGTGCAGGCCATGCGCGTCACGGCGAAGGCCGGCGGCTGGGAAGCCACCGTACGGCTGAAGCCCGAGCACATGGGCGAGGTCACCATCGCCTTGCGCGTGGATGGCAAGAACGTTTCAGCTGTCGTGCAGGCGGAGTCTGCCGGCGTCAGGCAGTGGCTGATGTCCCAGGAAGACGCCGTCCGCTCGGGCATGTCCGAGCACGGCCTTCAGCTCGACCGGTTCACCGTGAGCAGGGATGGGCAACGGCGTGAAGCCGAGGAGCAGCAGCCGCAGCAGCAGCAGCCGCGGCGCCGGGCCCCGCAGCACCACGGCCAGAGCCGAGCCACGCTTCGAGATCGTCGTTTAGACGCCGTTCAGCTGAGTCGTGCACCGACACGACTGTCGAGAGTCGATCCGGCCAGCCGACGATGTGTCGGCCGGCCGGCCGGCTCGAACGACCGGCCCTGTCGTTTCTGGCCCAAATAAACACCTAATCGGCAAAACCTCCGGGCACTTCAATTGCTCAATCGTTGAGGCAGCACATTCCTGCTGTCTCAAACGATGTCTGAAACCAACGCACCAGCTCCCAAGAAGAAGGGCGGCTTCATCAAGCTGCTCGTCGATCGTCCTCCTCGCGGTCGCGGGGGGCGGCGCCGGCGCCTACTTCTATTTCGTGAAGGCCGCGCCGGCCCATGCCAAGGAAGCCGAGCCCGAGCCGCCGCCGGCTCCGACCGGCATCCTTGCGCTCGAGCCGTTCGTGGTGAACCTGGCCGACGCCGGCGCCACCCGGTTCATCCGCGTCACCCTCTCGCTCGTCCTCCAGGACGAGGCGCAGGCGAAGGAGCTCGAGGAACATGCCATTGAAAAGGCGCGCGTCCGTTCCGGCCATTCTGGAGCTGCTCGCCGAACAGCACGCCGACGAAGCTCGTGACGCCGGAAGGCAAGGACGAGCTCAAGAAGACCATTGCGGAGCGCATCGAGCACGCCGCCCACGAACTCAAGGTTGTCGATGTCCTCTTCTCAGAATTTGTCATCCAGTTCTGAGGCGCCGTCGCCGGCGGGCCTCGCGCCGCTTCATGACGTCGTCTGCAGCGTGGACGTCGTCCTCGGGACGGCGTCGATGTCGGTGCGCGACTGCCTGAGCATGCGGCGTCACACCGTCATCCGGCTGAACCAGTCGGCCGGTGGCGACATGCAGGTCGTGGTCAACGGCATCGCCATCGCGAATGGCGAAGTCGTCATCATCGACAACAGCACCGCCGTCCGCATCACCGACATCCTGCCGCCGCCGAGCAGCGAGGTGAGCGCGTGAGCGGTCTCGGATTCCAGAGCTTCTTCGCGGTCGTCGTCGTGCTCGCGCTGGTGGCGGCTATGGCGTGGCTGGTGCGCCGCGGCGCGTTCGGCGCCCTTCGCGGCGGCTCGCGCGCGATTTCGGTCGAGACGGCGGTGCCGATCGGCGAACGGCGCTCGCTCATCATCATCGCCGTCGAGGGCCGCCGGCTGCTGCTCGGTCTGACGCCCGGCCAGATTTCGATGGTCACGGAGCTCGGGCCCGTCGCGTCGTTCGACCAGCAGCTCGCAGAGCGCACCAAGGGCAGCCCCACACCGTCAGGGCCGCAGCCCTCGAACCGCAGCATCGTGCCGCGGACGATTTTCGGCGGCATTCTCAAGTTGAGCGCGAACGAGTCATGAACCCAGGGGCCATGAACATCCAGGTGGACGGCATTGGCGCCGTGTCGGCGCCGCTGCAGATCGTCCTCCTGCTCACGCTGATCTCGTTTCTGCCGGCGATCCTCGTGACGATGACCTCGTTCACGCGGATCGCCATCGTCTTTCACTTCCTGCGGCAGGCGCTCGGCACGCAGGAGATGCCGTCGAACCAGATTCTCATCGGCCTGGCGCTGTTCCTGACCATGTTCATCATGGCGCCGGTCGGATCGCGGATTAACGAGCTCGCCGTCGAGCCGGCGCTCGCTGGCCAGGTGTCGGTCGGCGAAGCGCTCAAGCGCGGCACGCCGCCGCTGCGCGAGTTCATGCTGCGCCAGACCCGCGAGGCCGACCTCGCGCTCTTCATGGAGCTCGGGCGAATCAAGGGCGCGAAGAACGCGACGGAGCTGCCCATGACGGTGGTCATGCCGGCGTACGTCATCTCGGAGCTGAAGACCGGCTTCCAGATGGGGTTCTTCCTGTTCGTGCCCTTCCTGCTCATCGACCTCGTCGTGTCCACGACGTTGCTCTCGATGGGCATGCTGCAGTTGCCGCCCGCGATGGTGTCGCTGCCGTTCAAGGTCCTGCTGTTCGTGATGATCGACGGCTGGAACCTGCTCGTGGGCTCGATCGTTCGGAGTTTTGCGTAGAGCCGAGGCAGTCAGGCAGCTGGCAGCCGACTGCGGTCGGCGGCTCTGCCAGACTGCCTGCCGCTGCCACTACAAGGATCACAATGCCTGAAGCCCTCGTCGTCGGTGTCGTGCGCCAGGCCCTCGAGACGGCCATGGCGGTGAGCCTGCCAATGCTGCTCGCCGGTCTCGTGGCCGGCGTGCTGGTGAGCATCTTCCAGACCGTCACGTCGATCCAGGACAGCGTCCTCGGGTTCATTCCGCGGGCGCTCGCGATCTTTGCGGCGTTCGCGCTGACGTTTCCGTGGATGCTGCGGGTCCTGTCGGGCTTCTCGAGCGACCTGATCCGGCGGCTCCCCGAGTTCATCCAGTGATCGATCTCGCCGTCGTCGAACGGTTCGCGCTGCTCGCTCGTGCGTCCCGGGGCCGTGATGATGATCGCGCCGGGATTCGCCGGGACGCACATCCCGGCGCCGGTGAAGGTCGGCCTGACCGCGCTCATCGCGCTCGGCCTGCTTCCCTCCGTCGCGGTGCCGCGCGCGCTCCCGGAGATGTCGCTGGCGCTGGTCCTGGCGCGCGAGGTCGCCATCGGCCTGTCGCTCGCCTTTGTGCTGCGCGCGCTCATCAACGGCGCCGAGCTGGCCGGGCACCTGAGCGGGCAGCAGATCGGCTTCAACTATGGCGCCACGGTCGACCCGCAAAGCGGCGTCCGCAACAACATGCTGGCGACGCTGTACGGCTCGCTGGCGACGCTCGGGTTCCTCGCGATCAACGGACACCACGCGCTGCTGCGGGCGCTGGCGGAATCGTACGCCGGGCCTCCCGATTGGCGTCGGCCACCTGAACGCCGTCGATCGTCGAGTCGGTGCGCGCGATCTTTGCGCTGGTGTTCATCGTCGGCGCCAGGCTCGCGGCTCCAATCGTCGTCGTGCTGCTGGTCGTCGAGCTCGCGGTCGGCCTGATCTCGCGCACGTCGCCGGCGCTGAGCTTCATGGTGATCGGCTATCCGATCCGCATCATCGTGGGACTGACACTGCTGGCGGCGCTGGTCGGGACCGTCCCGGCGGTCACCAACTCGCTGCTCGAAGCGGTGCTGATGACGGGCGCCAACACAGCCCGGGCGTTCAGGTAGCGCCGTGGCAGACGCCGAACGCACAGAAAAACCAACAGGGAAAAAGCTTGGCGACGCCCGCAAGCAAGGGCAGATCGCCCGCAGCCGCGACCTGGGCGTGGCGGCGGCGACGATCGCCGGGACGATCGCGCTGGGAAGGCTTGGCGGCCGGCTGATGACGGGCCTCGGCGACCGGTTGGCGAGCGACCTCGCTCACCTCGGCGACGCGCCGTTCAGGACCGTCACGAGCGGCGAGCTGGTGTCGATCGTCGCATCGGGAGGAACCGCCCTGGCGTTGCTCGTGGGCCCGATCGCGATGGCCACGATGATTACCGGCGTCGCGCTGCAGGGTATCCAGGGCGGCTGGAACTTCGCGACCGAAGCGCTGACCCCGGACCTGGGCCGCCTCAACCCGATCAGCGGGTTCAAGCGGTTCGGCGTCATGCAGTCCGGGATGGACACCGTGAAGACGCTCTTCTCGGTGGCCGCGATCGCGTGGATCTCGTGGCTGATCGTGGACAGCCTGATGGCGGACGCCGGCCGCCTGGCGTGGATGTCGCCGGTGGACGCCGCGCGGACGGGGTGGGTGCAGGCCGAAGCGCTGATGTGGAAGGTGGCCTGGGGGCTCGCGTTCCTGGCGATCGGCGACTACGCGCTGCAGAAATACCGCCTCACGCAGAGCCTCAAGATGACCAAGCAGGAGGTCAAGGACGAGGGGAAGCAGAACGAAGGCAACCCCGAGGTCAAGGGCCGCATCCGGCGGATCCAGCGTGAGATGGCGCGGCGCCGGATGCTCGACAACGTCCCGAAGGCGACGGTGGTGATCACCAACCCGACGCACTTCGCCGTGGCGCTCGAGTACCGGCGCGGTGAGATGACGGCGCCGAAGGTGCTCGCCAAGGGCGCCGACCACATCGCGCTGCAGATTCGTGAACGGGCGCAGAAGCACGGCATCCCGCTGGTGGAGAACAAGCCGCTCGCGCAGGCGCTCTTCAAGACGGCGGAAGTGGGTGAAACGATCCCGGGGCCGCTCTTCTCCGCGGTGGCCGAGGTGCTGGCGCAGCTGATTCGGTTGAAACAGTTGACGCTGTAGGCGGAAGTGAAGCTGGCAGGCCGGCCTGAAGGCCGGCCTCGACGCACGACGCACGAATAGCGGACGGATTTCGTAGCGGCCGACCTTCAGGTCGGCCTGGACAGTCAACGACCATGGGAACAGTCAAAGCAAACAAAGCGCACCTGCTGGCACCGGCGGCCGTCATGATGGTCGTCCTGCTGATGGTGGTGCCGCTGCCGCCGCTGCTGCTCGACCTCCTGCTGTCGATCGACATCGCGCTGGCCGTCGTGCTGCTGCTGACGACGATCTACGTGCGTCAGCCGGTCGAATTCTCGGTGTTCCCCTCGCTGCTCCTGCTGCTGACGCTCATCCGGCTGTCGCTGAACGTCGCCTCGACGCGACTCGTGCTGATGCACGGCCACGATGGCGTGGAGGCGGCCGGCCACGTGATCATGGCCTTCGGCCAGTTCGTCGTCGGCGGCAACTTCGTCGTCGGCGTGGTGATCTTCCTCGTCCTCGTCGCCATCCAGTTCGTCGTCATCAACCACGGCGCGGTCCGCATCTCGGAAGTCACGGCGCGCTTCACCCTCGACGCGCTGCCCGGCCGTCAGATGGCGATCGACGCCGACCTGAACGCCGGCGTCATCGACGAGAAGCAGGCGCGCGAGCGCCGCGATCGCGTCCGCCGCGAAGCCGACTTCTACGGCTCGATGGACGGAGCCATCCGCTTCACGCAGCGCGACGCCATGGCCGCCGTGCTCATCACCGCCGTCAACATCGTCGCCGGCTTGATCATCGGCGTGATGCAGCACGGGCTCGATCTCGCGACCGCGGCCGAGACTTACACGATTCTGACCGTCGGCGAAGGCCTCGTCACCGCCATCCCGTCACTGCTCGTGTCGATGTCGGGCGCACTCATCACCACGCGCGCCGCCGCCGAGTCGCACCTCGGCGAGGAAGTGGCCACGCAGCTGCTCGCGAAGCCGAAGCCGCTGGCCGCCGCCGCCGCCGCGCTGACGTTTCTCGCCCTGATCCCGGGCCTGCCCAAGTTCGCCTTCCTCAGCGTCGCGGCTGTCCTGGCGTACGCCGCCTACTCGATTCGCGACACCGACAAGGAAGCGTCCGCCGAGGAGGCCGATGCCCTGCCGGTCGCGGACAGCCCCGAGACGGTGAGCGCCGTCGATCCCCTCTCGGTCGAGGTCGGCTACGCGCTCGTCGGCCTCGTGGACGAGAAGCAGGGCGGGACGCTGCTCAGCCGGGTCCGCGCCATCCGCCGTCAGATCGCACAGGAAACCGGCGTCGTGGTCGCGGCCGTCCGCGTCGCGGACAACCTGCAACTCGGGCCGCGTGGCTACAGCATCCTGATCAAGGGCGTGGAGGTGGCGCGAGGCGAGCTCTACGCCGAGCGGCTGCTCGCCATCAACCCGGGTTCCGCCAGCCGGCCGCTCGACGGCGTGCAGACGCAGGAGCCCGCGTTCGGGCTGCCGGCCGTCTGGATTGCCAGCGAACATCGTGACGGCGCGACATCGTCCGGCTACACGGTCGTGGACCCGACGACGGCGCTGTCGACGCACCTGTCGGAGACGATCCGCACGTTCCTGCCCGATCTCCTCAGCCGCCAGCAGGTCAAGGAAATGGTGGATGCGGTGGCGCAGGCGTCGCCGAAGCTGGTCGAGGAGCTCGTGCCCAAGGTGGTCTCGCTCGGCGAGATCCAGCGCGTCCTGCGGCAGCTGCTGCGCGAGCGGGTGCCGGTGCGTGACCTGGTCACCATTCTCGAGGCCGTCGCCGACGCCGCGTCGGTGACCAAGGACATTGACGCGATCACCGAGGCCGTCCGCGCGTCCATCGGCCGGGCGATCTGCCGCGCCTATCAGAACGACAAGGGCGAGCTCACGGTCATCGGCGTGGCGCCCATGCTCGAGGAGCAGCTGATGGCGTCGCTCGTCCGGACGGACCAGGGGGCGGTGCTGGCCCTGGACCCGCAGAAAGCCCAGTCAATTGCGAGCAGAATCGCGCGCGCGGTCGAACAGGCGATGGCACAGCCCGTGCTCTTGTGTTCGCCAGCGCTGCGGCCGCACTTGTGGCGACTGTTCGCGCGGGTGCTTCCGCACCTCGGTGTGCTGTCACACGCAGAGGTGCCCGCACACATTCAGGTCGTCCCCGTGGCGACACTCGACTGACATGCATTTGAAACGATATCGACGGGAAACCGTCAAAGACGCCCTTCGTGCCGTGCGTGAGGACCTTGGTCCCAACGCCCTGATTCTGTCCACCCGCATGGTGGCGGCGCGGGGGGTCCGGGGCTGGTTTGGAGCGCGTGTCGTCGAGGTCACCGCGGCGGCGGAGCGGCCAGCCATGTCGGAGCCCCGACATGTCGAGGAACCGGCCGCGCGCAAGGTCGATCGCGCGATCGACGAGATCGCGGCCCGCCTGCAGGCGGCCGGACTCGACGCGGCGCTCGCGCGCGACGTGGCCAAGGCGCTGCCCGTGGGCCGCCGCCGCGGCGCGACCCTCGACACCATCCGCGAGACCCTCGAACTGCAGCTGGCCCCGCTGGCCGCCGCGGACGAGAGCTTCGCGCCGATCGAAGTCTTCGTCGGCCCTCCGGGCGTGGGCAAGACGACCACCATTGCGAAGATTGCGGCGCAGGAGCGCGCGAAGCACGGGCAGCGCCTCGGCCTGCTCTCGGCAGACGGCTTCCGCGTCGGCGCCATCGAGCAGCTTCGCCTCTACGCCGACATCCTCGGGACGCCGCTGAAGGTCGCGCGCACGCCGGGCGAGCTCGAGTTGGCATTGCGGGGGAGCAAGCGCCCGATGCTGCTCGACACCGCCGGCCGCTCGGCATCCGATGAAGTGTCGCGCGAGATGCTGCGCGTGCTGTCCGGCCGCAAGGACGTGCGCACGCACCTCGTCCTCGCCGCGAACACTCCGCCCGGGATCGCGCGCAGGACCCTGGAGCGCTTCGAGGACGCGCGTCCCTCGCGCATCGTGATCACGAAGCTGGACGAAGCGGAGTCGCTCGCGCCGATGATGGCGCTGCTGCGCGACCGCAAGCTGCCCATTTCGTACCTCGGCACCGGCCAGGGCGTTCCCGAGGATCTCGAGCGCGCGACGCCGCCGTCGCTCGCCGCATGGGTCGCCGGCGACTCGCGGCAGGGAGCGGTGGCGTGAAGCCGACACGCACCGCAACCGTGATGGCGGTCGCCAGCGGCAAGGGCGGCGTTGGCAAGACCAACGTGGCCGTGAACCTGGCCGTCGCGCTGGCGCGCCTCGGCCGCCGCGTCGGCCTCCTCGACGCCGATTTCGGCCTCGGCAACGTGGACGTGCTGCTCGGCCTTGCTCCCGAGCGCCACATCGGCCATCTCCTTGCCGGCGAGGCCTCGCTGCAGGACATCGTCATCGACGGGCCGGGCGGCGTGCAGATCGTGCCCGCCAGTTCCGGGCTGCAGTCGCTGACCGCGCTGACGGCGGGACAGCGGCACGTGCTCGCGGCGGCGTTCGAGACGATTTGCGCCGGCCTCGACTACCTGCTGATCGACACCGCGTCGGGGATCTCCGACAACGTCGTCGAGACGATGCTGCTGGCCGGACGCGTCATCCTCGTGACCTCGGTCGAGCCGGCGGCGATTGTCGACGCCTATGCGACCGCGAAAGTGCTGTCGGCGGCGTCGCCGTCAACGGAGATCGGCATCGTCGTCAACTGCGTGCGGGACGCAGAGGAGGCCAGCCTGGCCTTCCGTCAGCTCGACGTGGCGGCGAACCGGTTCCTCAACCGTCCGCTCTACTACTACGGCTACATCAGCGACGACCCCGCCGATTCGCGACGCGGTGGTCTCGCAGCGCGCGATCGTCGAACACATGCCGCAGGCGCCTGCGAGCCGCTGCTTCCGTATCCTGGCCTCGCGCATGGCGAGCCTGGATCCGGCGCGCGGCAGGGGATTGCGGCTCGCCACGGATGCAGGAAGGACCGTTCCGGTCACAGAGGTAACTCAATGCGCGTAGCCACTGCTCGCGCCGCTGCGGCCAGGCTGGCCGCTGCCGCTCCTCCCGCTGCTGAGAGCGCCACCGAGACGCGCGATCGTCTCGTGATGGAGCACGTCGGGCTCGTCAAGACGATGGCGCAGCGGCTGGCGCATGCGCCTGCCGTCGCAGGTCGAGGTCTCCGACCTCGTGAGCGTCGGCGTGCTCGGCCTGATCGACGCCGCCGGCCGCTACAAGCCGAGCCTTGGCGTGCCATTCGACGCCTTCGCGCGCCGCCGCGTGCAGGGCGCGATGCTCGACTCGCTGCGCGATCTCGACTGGGCCCCGCGCTCGCTGCGGCGCATGCGCCGCGACGTGGACAGCGCGCTCGGCAGCCTCCGCCGCCGGCTCAATCGTGAGCCCGAGGAAGCGGAGATCGCCGCCGAGATGGGCATGACGGTCGCCGACTACGAGAAGACGATCGAGCAGCTCCGCACGCTCGACATCGGCGCCATCCGCTCGCTCGACGCGCCTTCCGAGGACGGCACGTCGCGTCTCGAGCTGTGCGTCGACCCGAGCGAGGGTGTCGTGACCCAGCTCGAACGCAAGGAGCTTCGCGTCCACCTCGCGAAAGCCATCGAGCAGCTCCCCGAGCGCGAGCGCCAGATCCTCGCGCTCTATTTCGAGGAGGAGCTCACACTGGCCGAAATCGGCCAGGTCATCGGCGTCGGCGAGTCGCGCGTGTCGCAGCTTCGTTCCCTGGCGCTGTCGCGCCTCCGCACCCTGCTGCGGGAATCACTCGGGCTGGAGCCCCTGGAATCGTGAACCGGATCCTGTCGCAGGAAGAGATCGACGCGCTGGTCGCCGCGACCTCGGGCCGGTCGCGTTCGGAGGATCCGCGCACGTCGGCAAGCGCCGACAGCATCCTCACCTACAACTTCCGCCGTCCCGACCGCGTCTCGAAGGAGCAGCTCCGCTCGCTGCACTTCCTGCACGACCGGTTCGCCCGCAACCTGTCGACGTCGCTGTCCGCGTTCCTGCGCGCGATGACCGACGTCAGCATCGTCTCGGTCGAGCAGTTCGCGTACTCCGAGTTCCTGATGTCGCTGCCCGATCCGACCGCGTTCTACTCCGTGGCGATGCCGCCGCTCGACGGCGTCGGCGCGCTCGAGCTGAACCCGTCGGTCGCCTTCGCCATGGTGGACCGGATGCTCGGCGGCAGCGGCGAAACGGCGGCGCCGAACCGTGCGCTGACCGAGATCGAGCAGAACGTGCTGGATGCGGTCGTCAAGCTGATTCTCGAGCACCTGACCGAGACGTGGCGCGGGATCACCGACGTGCGCTTCCGCATCCAGGGCCGCGAGACGCGGCCGCAGATGCTGCAGGTGACCGGCCCCAACGAGGTCGTCATCCTGCTCGCCTTCGACCTCACCGTCGGGCCGAGCCGCGGGATGCTCAGCGTCTCGATCCCCGCCGCCGCCATCGAGACGATGGAGGAGAAGGTCACGCAGGGGTGGAACCGGACGCGCCGCCAGCCGACGGCGCTGGAAGAGGCGCGGCTCTACGCCAACCTCGGACGCGTCTCGCTGCCGGTGGCCACGGTCCTCGAAACGAGGATCGGCACGCGCGAGCTCCTGACGCTGAGGCCGGGAGACGTCGTCACGCTCGGGCACTCGGCGCAGCGCGCCGGTGGACGTGCTCGTCGGCGGTGTGCGCCGCTTCACCGGCCGCCTGACCAGCGAGGGCGGAAGCAAGGCTGTTCTCCTCGAAGGAACGAGCAACGCGTATTCGAACACGGGCACTGAATTGGCACTCGTAGGAGCGGCGGAATGAACGAGATGAACCAGGAGCCCCAGGACGCGCCGGCCACCGTGGATCCGTCGCGGATCGACGTGATTCTCGACATCGACCTGCCGGTGGTCGTGCGGTTCGGCCGCACCGACCTGCCGCTGCGCACGCTGACGCGCCTCGGCCCGGGATCGGTGATCGACCTCGGACGGTCGCCGGACGAGCCGGTCGAGGTGATGGTGAGCAACCGCGTGGTGGCGCGCGGCGAAGTCGTGATCGTCGGCGGGAACTATGGCATCCGCATCATCGACGTGGTCAGCCCGTCGGAGCGGATGGGCTGGATGGAGGCCTGAGGTGACGATGCAGCTCGTGTTGATGACGGTTGGGGGCGGCATGCTCCTCATTCTTGGCGCGCTGGTGTGGATGCACGTGCAGCACCAGTCGGCGATCGAGCGGCTCGACGATCGGATCGCGCACCTGCTCGCCGGCGTGTCGCTCCTCACGGATACGACCGAGGGCGCACTGCGTGACGTGGCCACCGAGATCAATCGCCTGGCGGCCACATCGGACACCTCCCGTCCGCGGCCGCGCGCCGCGACGCAGCGCCGCATCGCCGGCGCGGCGAGCCGCGGCACGACGGTTCAGGACATTGCCGCCACCGAGGAGATGTCGGAAGGCGAAGTTCGCCTCCGGCTGCAGCTCGAAAAGGCACACAAGGAGCGGTTGGACAGCTATGCCTCGATGCGCTGACTTCACGTGCGGACGCTGGCGGCCCGAGCGGCTCGCCCCCAAGTGGGCGGCCGGGCTCCGCTTCAACGGACATTGGTACTGCTCGCGCGAGTGCGTCGAGCACGCGGCACGCGTCGGCCTCGATACGCCGGCGGTGCCCGCGGCGTCAGCGGGATCGCTGCCGCCGCTCAAGCTCGGCGTGCTGCTGCGCCATCTCGGCGTGATCACCGAGAGCTCGCTCGAAAGCGCGCTCGAATCACAGCGCGCCTCGGGACGCCGTCTCGGCGCCGAGCTGCAGCACCTGGGCCTCGTGGAGCCCGAGGTGGTTCTGAAGGCGCTCGCGGCGCAGGGCGGTGTCAGCTACCTGCCGTCCTTCGACGTGAACCGCGTCATGTCGGGGCCGTCGTGGATGCCGGCGGAGACGGTTCGCGCGCTCGGCCTCGTGCCGTTTGAAGTTGACGAAGCGCAGAAGCGGCTCCGCGTCGTCTGCGCGCCGCCGGTGCCGCGCTCCGCGATGCGCGCGCTGGCCAAGCTGACCGGCTGGACGGCCGAGCCGTACCTGGTCCAGGACGAGACGTGGCAGGACGCGCTCACCCTGTATCGCCCGGCGTCACAGGAAACAGGGCAGCGCCGTGAAGTCATGACGGTCAACGGCAACGACGCCGCGGCCGCGCGCGTTGCGGACAACGCGCTGCTGGACCGCTCGGTGACGATGCGCGCGGCGACCTGCGATCAGTACACCTGGGTGAGAGTCGAAGGCCCGCGGCAGGTGTCGGACCTGCTGATTCCCGCAATGGAGGAGCCATGCCAGGCGGCGCGTATAGCGCACTGAGCGGGATGCGGACGCGGCTCGACGAGCTCGATCGTCTGGCCGCGGACCTCGCCAACGTCAGCACCGTCGGCTACAAGACCGAGCGCTCGGCCAAGGCGGCGTCGCAGCGTGACGAGTTCGCCGCCGAGCTCGAGGCGGCGGTGGATGTGGTGATGGGCGGCCGGAAGATCGACTTCAAGCCGGGCGTCATCGCCAGCACCGGGCGCGACCTCGACGTCGCGATCGACGGCAGCGGGTTCTTCGCGGTCGAGACGCCGGCGGGCGAGCGTTACACGCGCAACGGCAGCTTCAGCCGGCGCGCCGACGGCACGCTGACGACATCGACAGGCGAGACCGTGCTCGGCGAGAGCGGCCCGATCACCCTGCCGAACGGCCCGGTGAGCATCAGCGACAACGGCACGATCACGAGCGGGACGACCATCGTGGGTCGTTTGCAAGTCGTGCAATTCGCCTCCGAGAGGGACCTAATCAGGGAATCGGGAGCGACCTTCAGAGCTTTAACGGGCGCGACGCCGGAGCCGGCGGAAGTCAGGCTGGTGACCGGGTCGATCGAGCAGTCGAACGTGAACATGGTCGACCGGATGGCGAAGTTGACGGAACTCTCACGCAACTTCGAGCAGTTGAACAAGGGCGTGACGGTGTTGATGAACGAGCTCGATGGACGAGCGATCAGCGAGCTGGTCAGGAAATAAGCCGCGAGCGTGTTCGTGGAGGCGGACCCGAGGGTCGGCCCCTCCACCAAAGAGAGTATAGGCAAACCCATGATTCGAGCTTTGTATACGGCCGCCAGCGGGATGACCGCGCAGCAGGCCAATATCGACAACGTCGCGCACAACCTGGCGAACGTGAACACGGCGGGCTTCAAGAAGAGCCGTGTCGAATTCGAGGATCTGGTCTACCAGCAGATCAAGGCGCCCGGCACGCCGACCTCGCAGGAGGCCGAAGCGCCGATCGGGCTCGAAGCGGGCCTGGGCGCTCGCGCGGTGGCCACGGCGCGCAACTTCAGCTCCGGCAACCTCCGCAGCACGAGCGGACCGCTCGACCTCGCGATCGAAGGGCAGGGCTTCTTCCAGGTCACGCTGCCCGGCGGCGAGACCGGCTACACGCGTGCCGGCGCCTTCCACGTGAACGGCCAGGGTCAGCTCGTGACCGCCGAGGGATACCAGCTGGAACCGGCGATCACGATCCCGGCCAACGCCACGACGGTCACCGTATCGAAGGACGGCATCGTGTCGGCGGTCAGTCCCGGCACGTCCGACCCGCAGCAGATCGGCACGCTGGAGCTGGCGCAGTTCCAGAACCCGGCGGGCATGCAGCCGCGCGGCGGCAACATCTTCACGGCGACCATCGCATCCGGCGATCCGTCGACGTCAACGCCCGGCTCGGAAGGGCTCGGCACGATTGCCCAGGGCTTCCTCGAGGACTCGAACGTCAGCGTCGTCGAGGAAATGGTGAACATGATTCTCGGGCAGCGCGCCTACGAGGCGAACTCGCGCGTCATCCGCGCGGCCGACGAAATGCTGCAGCAGGTCAACAACCTCCCGCGGTAATCGGCGATGAACACGAGTCTCACGGAGATCTATGGCCGAGTCATTCTGGTGGTGTTCGTCATGGCCGTCCTGATGGCCATCGCGCGCGCCGCGTTCGCGGCACCGGTGGCGGTGACGCCGATCGACGCCATCGAGCAGGCGGTCGCGCGGCGCGTGGGCGACGGACGCCGCGGTGGCGGTCACCGGACTCGAGACCAGCGTCAGGGCGCAGCAGGGCCTCCAGGCCCTGCCCGATCCCGGCGCCCGCGCCGGCCAGGCGGTGCGGTTCATCCTCATGGCCGGCCGCAGGCGCGTCGGCGTCGCGGTCGCCACCGTCCTCGTCAGCGGTCCGCATCCGCGCGCGGCGCGGGCGATCGCGCGCGACGAGGCGCTCACCGACTCCGACATCGAGATGGTGGACGACGAGTGGCCGTCGGTGGCGCTCACGCGACTGCCGACGGTGGAAGAAATCGTCGGCCTGAAAGCGCGGCGCAACATCGCGGCGGGTGAGGCGCTCACCATCGATGGTGCTCGACGTGCCGCCGCTGGTGAAGTCAGGCGACGTGGTGACCGTCACCGCGACGGTCGGCGCCGTTCAGGTGTCGGGCGCCGCCACGGCCTCGAGCAGCGGCCAGCGCGGAGACATCATCCGAGTCACGCCGCGCCCGAACGGGCGCCCGGTGCGAGCCCGGATTACGGGCCAGGCGAAGGTCGAGGTATTGCAGTGAAGAAGGTCCTGTTAGCGATGGCGATGCTGGCGACCACCGCCTGCGGCGCGAAGACGGTGTCGGTCGTGCCGGTGCCGAGTGACAACTACGACGAGCTGCTGCACCACTATCTCGAATCGGCGCGCCACACGGCGGTGAAGCCGACGAACGACTCGCTGTGGATGAGCGGGCTGAACGACGACCTGCGGGCGCGGCGCCTGAACGACCTGGTGACGGTCCGCGTCTCCGAGCTGGTGACGGCGCAGGGGTCCGCGGATTCGGCGCTCGACAAGGACAGCAGCCTGCAGCGCGTCGGTGACCAACCTGTTCGGCCTGGAGTCGAAGTTCCCGGGCTGGCTCGACCCGTCGAGCCTGGCCGCGGCCAACTCCAACACGCAGTTCGAGGGGAGCGGCAGCACGGCGCGCTCGGGCTCGCTCACCGCGGCGCTGACGGCGCGGGTGGTGGAAGTGCTGCCGAACGGCGACCTGGCGCTCGAAGGCGTGCGCGAGATCGGCATCAACGGCGACCGCCAGATTCTGGTGCTGACCGGCGTCGTCCGCACGGCGGACATCGGGCCGGGCAACGTCGTGCCGTCGACGGCGGTCGGGCAGATGCGGATCCGCTACTTCGGCCGCGGCCTGATCAAGGACAACCTGGAGCCCGGGTTGCTCGTCCGCATCATGAACAAGGTGTTCTAGGTCATGAAGCAGCTCCTGATGGCATTCACGCTCGTGGCCGTGGCGGTGGCGCCGGCGGCGGCGCAGATCGACGCACCCGCCGGCTCGGCGCGGCTGAAGGACGTCGCCGCGATCCAGGGTGCGGCGCAGACGCCGCTCATCGGCTACGGCCTCGTCGTCGGCCTGAACAAGACCGGCGACCGCCGCCAGACGATCTTCTCCGCGCAGACGCTGGCGAACATGCTGGAGCGCTTCGGCATCGCGGTGGCGCCCGGCGAGATGAAGGTCGAGAACATCGCCGCCGTGATGGTGACGGCGCAGCTGGGTCCGTATTCGCAGACCGGCGGCCGGCTCGATGTGACCGCCTCGTCGATCGGCGACGCGCGCAGTCTCCAGGGCGGCACGCTGATGCCGACGCCGCTGCGCGGACCCGATGGCCGCGTCGTCGCGCTCGCGCAGGGCCCGCTCACGCTCGGCGGCTTCGGCGCCGGCAACGGCGACAACGGCGTGCAGGTGAATCACCTGACCGTCGGCCGCGTGCCGAATGGCGGGATGATCCAGGAGGCGAAGCGCTGGACACCGCCGACCGGCGACGTCCTGCAGTTCTCGCTCTACGAGCCCGACTTCACGTCGGCGACGCGCATCGCGCGCGCCATCAACATGGAGCTCGGCACCGAGGCGGCGCGCGTGATCGACGCCGGGTCGGTGGCCGTGCAGGTGCCGCAGGAGTTCCGGGCCACGCTGCCCGAGCTGATTGCCCGCATCGAGCCGCTGCCCGTCTCTCTCGACGTCGCGGCGCGGGTGGTGATCAACGAGCGCACCGGGACCGTCGTCATGGGCGGCGATGTGCGCCTCGGGACGGCCGCGGTCGCCCACGGCAACCTGTCCGTCCGCATCTCGACGCAGTTCGACGTCTCGCAGCCGGCGCCGATGTCGGGCGGCCAGACCACCGTGACGCCGCAGACCGAGCTCGACGTGAACGAGGGCGACGCGCAGCTGGTCACGCTCGACGCCGGCGCGACGCTGGCCGACGTCGTGCGCGCCCTGAACCTGCTCGGCGTCACGCCGCGCGACATCATCGCGGTGATGCAGGCGCTCAAGGCCGCCGGGGCCCTGCGCGCGGAGATCGTGATCCTGTGAGCCTCGACGTCGCCGGCATCGTCGAGCGCGCGCGCATCGCCGCGGCGAGCGGACAGAAGGACGGGCAGACCACCGCCCCCGACCGCGAGCGCCTGAAGCGGATTGCGGCGGAGTTCGAGTCGATGCTGCTGGTGCAGATGCTGCGCGACATGCGGAAGGCCGGCTCGTGGGACGAGGGCGACGAGCGCGACACGCTTGGCGCCGAGTCGCTGTTCGAGACGATCGACGTGGAGCTCGCCTCGCACCTGGCGCGCACGAAGGGCATGGGCCTGCAGGACCAGCTGCTCGGGGCATTCGACCAGATGCACCCGCAGCCGGAATCCATGCCCGGCCTGGTGTCCCAGGAGCGGCTCATTTCGGCGATCGACCCCGGTCTCGTCGCCCCGTCTCGCGACGCCATCACACCGGGTCTGGTGCCCGGACGCCCGGCGGCGGCACCTGTGACGCCCACCACGGAATCGGCAGCGGTCGCCGTGACTCCAGTGGCGGCCTTCACAGATATGCACGAGCCGGCGGCACACATCGTGCGTCCAGTGGAAGGTGAAGTGACGTCGGCCTTTGGCTGGCGGCGCGATCCCTTCACCAACAGGATGAAGTTCCACCAGGGTGTGGACCTGCGCGCGGCCTACGGACAGGAAGTACAGGCCGCTGGCGCGGGACAAGTGGTGTTCAGCGGCGAGCAGGGCGGCTACGGCACCAGCGTCGTCGTGGAACACCAGGACGGAACGCGGACCCGATATGCGCATCTCTCGGCCGTCCTCGTCCGGAAAGGCGACCAGGTAGGTGCCGGGGAACCGGTCGGTCGCGCGGGGAAGAGCGGCCGGGCGACCGGCACACACTTGCACTTCGAGGTGATTGGCCGCGACGGACGGCGCGTGGCGCCGCAGCAGTGGGCCAGCGCCGATACGGCCGGGCGGGCGCTGCCCCCCGGAATGGACGAGCACCGCACCGGGAGATCGACGGAATAAAGAACCTGCGGAGGATGCCGATTCCACACAGGACGTAGACTGCCTGTAGGTAGGCATTGGGGAAGGCCTCGGGAATCGGGAATCAGGAATCAGCCAATCAGACTGAGCCCTGGACCCTGACGACTGAGCCCTTATCTCCGGAGTATGACGATGAAAATCGACCTGAATCGTTCGACGCAGGACACCGAGGCCGCCAAGTCCACCGAAGCCGCGCAGAAGGTGGCCGAGAAGCGGGTTGCCCGGAAGAGCGACCTGCCTGGCGCGGCGACCTCCGACCGCGTGGAGGTGTCCTCGGACGCCAAGCTGCTCGCGGCCGCGCTGAAGGCGACCACCGAGGCGCAGCCGGTGCGCGCGGACGTTGTCGAAGCCATGAAACAGAAGCTCGCTGCCGGGGAGATCGGCAATGACAGCGGGCGGCTCGCGGATCGCATCATCGACGATCTGCTCAAGGAATGATATGAGCCATTCCCCCCAGGGGAACCTGACCGCCGTTTCGCGCCTTCGGACAGCGCTCGAGGACACCGCGATGGCTCTTGCCGCGGCGGACCTCGACCGGTTGCTGGCCGCTGACACCGCGCTCCAGGGGGCGCTGCAGGCGCTGCCGTCGCTGGCGTCCGTGGACCCGGCCGAGCGCGGCGTGTTCCGGCGCGAGCTCGAAGCGGCCGCCGCGGCGTTGCTGCGCTGCCGGCGCCTGGGCGTTGGACTCTCCGACTTCGTTCGCATCAGCCTGGACGCCCACGGGGGGCAGCTCGGGTACGAACCCGTTCGCACGGCGGCAGCGGCGCTGACCGGCCGCGGCTTCACCCAGAGGGTCTAGCCGTGTCGAATCTGTTTACCAGTCTCACGTCGGCATCCCGCGCGCTCGACGCCCAACGCTACGGGCTCGACGTGGCCGGGCAGAACATCGCCAACGTCAACACCCCCGGCTATTCGCGGCGCACCATCGACCTGGCCGCCCTCGCGCCTGACGGCGCCGGCACCGCCGGCCGTGGCGTCAACGTGGTCGGCGTCCGCGCGCTGCGCGATCGGCTGCTCGAGACCCGGATTCAGCAGGAAGTTCCGGCCCAGCACCGTGAGGCCGCGATGGCCGACGCTTTGAGCGTCGTGGAAGCAGCCCTGGGTACTCCCGGATCGTCAATCGACAAGTCGCTCCAGAACTTCTACGACTCGTTCGCGCGGCTGGCCGAGGCGCCCGTGTCGGCCACCGTTCGCCAGGACGTCCTCCTGCAGGCGGGAGCGCTGGCCGACGCGTTCCGGAACATGGCGTCCCGTCTCGACTCCGCCCGCCGCGACGCCGACCGGCAGGTGAGGAGCACGACCGAGGAGATCAACAGCCTGACGGACCAGATCCGGGCGATGAATACGAGCATCGCCGCCTCGCCCTCGCTCGAGTCGTCGCTGCACCTGCGCGACGACCAGACGCGCCTCGTGCGCCAGCTCTCCGAACTGGTCGACATCCAGGTCCTGGACCGGCCCGAGGGCGGCGTCGACATCACGATCGGCAACGGCCGGCCGCTGGTGATCGGCGATTCACAGTACCGACATCGTCGTGACCAGCACCGCGCCCTCCGGCTATGCCGCGCTGGGCGTCAACGGCAGCACCGTCACCTCCGAGATCACCGGAGGCAAGCTGGGCGGCCTGCTGCAGGTGCGCGACGTCAACATCCCCGACTATCAGTCACGCCTCGACGACCTCGCGTTCGAGGTGGCGGACCAGGTCAATACGATCCACACCGCCGGCTTCGATCAGTCGGGCGTCGCCGCCGGCGATCTCTTCGCGTTCTCCACGGCGCCGGTCGGAACCGCGGGCGCGGCCGCGGCGCTCATCGTGGATACCGCCGTCGCCGCCGACTCGCGGCTCATCGCCGCGGCTGGCATCGCCAACGGCGGCGACAACCAGACCGCGCGCGCCATCGTGGCGCTGCGCGAGCAGCCGGTGCTGAACGGCAACACGGCCACGCTCTCCGACGCCTGGGGCCAGCTGGTGTACCGCGTGGCGCGCGACACCAAGTCAGCGACCGACGAGAGCGCCAGCCGCGCGGCCATCGTGTCGCAGGTCGATTCGCTCCGCGATCAGGTGTCGGGCGTGTCGCTCGATGAGGAAGCGATGCACCTGCTCAAGTTCCAGCGCGCCTTCGAGGCGAACGCGCGGTTCTTCAGCGTGATCGACCAGACGATCGGGATGCTGCTGCAGAGTGTCGCCCGATAGGACCTGACCCATGAGCATGCGAATCACGTTCAACAGCCAGTACCGCGACGGCGCCGCCGGCATCGACATTGCCTCGGAGCGCCTCATCGAGGCGCAGCGGCAGGTGGCGACCGGCAAGCGCTTGAACAAGGTGAGCGACGATCCGACGGCAGCCTCGAGCTCGGTGGCGGAACGCAACTCGCTCGGCGCGATCGAGCAGTACACACGCACCGCCGATGGCGTGGCGTCGCGCCTCACCGTCGTCGACACCGTGTTGTCCGACATCGTCGAGATGCTGACCAAGGCGCAGTCGGTGGCGATGAACGGCCGCGGCAGCACCAAGACCACGGAGCAGCGCGCCGCGGTCGCCGAGGAGCTGCGCGGCATCCGTTCGGCGCTGCTCGACAACTTCAACACGTCGTTCCAGGGCACGTACGTGTTCGCTGGCGCCAACTCCACCACACCTCCCTATACCGAGGGCGGCGGCGGTGCGGTCAACCCGTACGCGGGCAGCACGACCGAGCTCGAGGTGGAGATCGGCGACGGCCGCGTGGTGACGATGGCGTTCGACGGCAACACCATCGCGCAGGGCGGCGATGCCGTGCATCTGTTCGACGCCATGGACGACCTGATGGCGGCGGTGATCGTCCGGTGACGAAGCCGGCGTGACAACCGGGATGAACGCGCTGGAGCGGGCGTTCACCCGCGCCTCGGGGGCACAGAGCCGCCTGGGCAACGACATGAACGAGATCGACTCGCAGAAGCTGCGGCTGCAGCAGATGAAACTCTCGAGCAACGAGCGCCTCGCGAAGCTCGAGTCGACGAACATGGCGGAGGCAATCACGAACATGGCCAACGCCCAGACCGCCTACCAAGCGGCCCTGGGCGCGGTCAGCAGCGCGACCCGCGTGTCGCTCCTGGATTACTTGAAATGACACCACTTCTGAGCACTCGTCCCATAGAACGGCTTCAGACGGTCACCGAAGAGATTCTCCCCGAAATTGCGCGGGACGCCGTCAGATTTCCCACCGGGCTCCCCGGTTTCGAGGCGTGCCGCAGCTTCGTGCTGATGCAGAACGACGTCCTCGGTCCGCTGCAGTTGCTCAAGGCGGTCGAGGGGCCGGCGGCCTCGTTCCTGGTGATCGATCCGCGGCGGGTCCTGCCGGAATACCGGTGCGAGTTGAGCCAGGCGGACCGTCATCGGCTCGGCGTCGCCGACGCCGCGACGCTCCTGTGGCTGGTGCTCGTCACCATCGAGCTGGACGGCACGATCACGGCGAACCTGCGTGCGCCCGTGGTGATCAACCCGAATCGCATGATCGGACAGCAGGTCGTGCCGCACGACTGCGTGTATCCGCTGCGCCACGTCATCTCTGAAGGCGAGTAAGCCATGCTCGTCTTCACGAGAAGGCGGCGCGAGACGATCATGATCGGCGACGGCATCTCCATCGAGGTGCTGCGCATCGGTCGTGACGGCGTGCGCCTCGGCGTCGTGGCCCCGCCCGAGGTGGCGGTGCACCGCAAGGAAATCTACGACCAGATCCGCGAGGCCAACCAGAAGGCCGCGGCGGCGCCGCAGGACCTCGGCGCGGTGGCCCAGCGCCTCAGACAAAAAGGGGCATGATCCTCCGCGATTGGCGTGATGCCGATCCGGCGGCCCTGCATGAGTGCTACGAGCGCGAGCGGCAGCACTGGCTGGACGGCTTGTCCTGGGACACGGCGTGGACCTGGGCGACCGTGGAGCAGGCGCGTTTCGCGCGCGGCCTGCCCGGCTTTCTTGCCGTCGACGGTTCCGGCCGCGTCCATGGCTGGACGTTCTACGTCGTTGACGACGGCACGGCGCACATCGGAGGGCTCGTCGCGGACTCCGATGCGGCGACCCGCCTGCTGCTCGATGGCGTCCTGCACGGCAGCGAGCAGCCGGCCGTCGAGGCGACGGCCTGCTTCGTGCTCGAACGTGCGCCCGGGCTGGCTGCGGCCCTGGCGGACCATCGGGTTCGAGGTCGAACCCTTTTACTATCTGTCGCTGCCGTTCCGCGCCGCCGGCGTCCAGCACCAGTTCGACAGCGGTGGCGTCCGGCTTCAGCCGGAAGATCATCCTGTCCCCGCGCCGGACACCTGGCGCGACGGCGACCTCGAAGCGGTGGCCGCGCTGTTCGAGGCGTCATATACGCGTGACGCCGGCCTTCACTTCGCGCCTGCCGGCAACTGGGAGAAATACGTGACCGGCCTCGTCGAGCAGGCGGGCTGCGGCGTCTTCGACACGAGCCTGACGCGCCTGGCGCGCGGCGACGACGGCCTGCACGGCGCGGTCCTCGTCACCTCGGTGTCGCCCACCACGGCCCACCTCGCGCAGGTCGCCGTGCGGCCCGATTGCCGCAGCCGCGGCCTCGCATCGCGCCTGGTCCGGGACGCAGCCGCGTGCGCGGCGGCGGCCGGCAAGAAGGAGCTCACATTGCTCGTGGGCGAGCGGAATGAGTCCGCCCGGCGGCTCTACGCCGCGATGGGATTCGGCCGCAGGGCCACGTTCATCGCCGCCCGCCGCGAGCGCTGGCAAGCTTCTCGCTTTATCGCCGCTTCGTAGACATCATCCCTCGGGAAACGCGGCACAGATCGCAGGCGGCAGCGCGACGCGCTCGGCCTGGCGGCCGGGCGTGTCGGTTCCTCGACGTGGCGGAGGCCTTGTGAACGTGTTTGGCATGATCACGACGTCGGCATCGCGCGACTACACGCCGGTGGCGCTGCGATCGTTCTTCGCGCACACCCCTGCGGACCAGTGTGCCAGGTTCGTCCTCATCGACAACGACGGCGACTTCGTGCTGCCGCCTGACGTCCCGGCCGATCGCGTCACGGTGATCAGGCCGGAAACGCCCCAGGGCTTCGCAACCAACGCCAATCTGCTGCTCGCGAAGGCGCGGGAGCTCGGCGCCGATCTGTTCCTGCTGAACAACGATCTCGTGTTCACGAGTGGGTGGCTGGAGCCGCTCCTCGCCGATCGCCGATCGTTGATGTCGCCCGTCTCCAACGCCCAGGTTGCGCACCGCTCGGGCGGCTTTGCGCCGCAGCCGGCGATGGACCTGCCCGAATACGCCGGCCACGAGGCCGATCTCGACGCCATTGCCCGCCACCACCGCGCCACGCACAGCGGCTACCGCACGGTCAGCTCGGTGGCCTTCTTCTGCATCAAGATTCCGCGGACGGTGTACGAGGTCGTGGGCGACTTCGACGAGCGCTTCGGGCGAGGCGGCGGCGAAGACCGCGATTACGCCATCCGGGCGTGGATTGCCAGTATCCCGCAGGAGTTTGCGCTCGGATCGTATGTCCTGCACTTCCAGGGCAAGTCCACCTGGCGCGGCCCCGAAACCACGGCGCAGCAGCGGGAACGGGACGCGCTGTACAAGCGCGCATTCGAGGAGAAATGGGGCGCCGCGCTGACCTACGCGTTCATCCGCGGCGACTGGAACCTGTTTCGCTCGGACGCGACGCTGTCGCGGCTCCTGGAGCAGCGCGAGTTCACGCGCATCGTGAGGCATCTGCGGTCGCATCCCTCCATCGATGCGTTGGTCGCACGCCAGCGCGCTGCACGGTTTGCCGCCGTCTGCTGTGTCTACGAAGACGATTCATGGCTGGCGCCGGCGATCGAATCGGTGTACGGCGCCTGCGACTCCATCTGGTTCCTCGTGAGCGACACGCCGTGGAACGGCGAGGCGACCGACCAGGCGCCGGTCATCGCGCGCATCCGCGCGATCGACGATCCGGAAGGAAAGATTCGCGTCGTCGAGGGCCGTTGGCCCGATGAGGCGTCGCAGCGGAACGAAGGGCTCCGCCTGATCGCGGAAGCGGGCGTGGAGTACTGCTTCGTGCTGGACGCCGACGAGGTCTACGACCCCGGCCAGCTGCAGCGCGCCATGGCGATCGTGCGCGAGAACCCGCAGGTCGATTGCTGGCGTCTGAGATGCTTCACCTACTGGAAGTCGTACCGGCACCGGGTGGAGCCGCCGGAGGCGATTACCGCGGCTGTGTTCGTGCGGACGGGTACGGGCCGGTTCGTGGAGAACCGGACCTATGAGGCGGAACGGCACGTGACGCTGCCGCTGTCGATCGCCGTGTTCCACCATATGAGCTACGCGCGAAGCGACGCGCAGATCCTGCGCAAGATCACGACGTTCGGCCACGCGCGCGAGGTCATCCCGGGCTGGTTCGAGAAGGTCTGGCGCAAATGGGACGACGACCGGTCGCTGCAGAACCTGAATCCTTGTTGGCCGCGTGCCTACCAGCGCATCGTCGACCAGCCGTACGACGCACTGCCTCCGGCGATCCGCCGGATCTGGGACGCCAGCGGCTGCTGACGCAGGGCCATGCCACGTCTCAGCATCTGCCTGATCACGAAGAACGAGGAGGCGCACCTCGCGCGCTGTCTCGAGTCGGTCCGCGGCCTGCATGACGACCTCGTCGTCGTCGATACCGGCAGCAGCGATCGGACTGTTGACATCGCGCGCGCCTTCGGCGCGCGCCTGTTCGAGTTCGCGTGGCAGGACGACTTCAGCCTCGCACGAAACTTCTGCATCGCGCAGGCGGCGGGCGATTGGATCCTGTCGCTCGACGCCGACGAATCGATCGCGCTGCGCGATCACGCGGTGATCCGTGAACTGCTGCGGAGAGAGGATCTCGACGCCGTCACTGCGAGCCAGCGTCATTACCTGACAACCACGGCCGTCGGCTGGCAGCCGGGTCCGGGCGGGTACGAAGAAGGGCAACCATATCCGGGGTTCGTGGATGTGGAATGCCGGCGGCTCTTCCGTAACCGTCCGTGGCTGCGCTTCCACAAGCCCGTTCACGAGGAGCTGCTGTCAACTGACGCGGCCCGCCCGCTGGCGCAGGCGCGCGGCGGGTGGGTCATCCACCACTACGGCAAGCTCGGTGATCAGGACCGGCTGCGGACGAAGGGCGAAGCCTACCTGCGGATCGGGGCGAAGAAGATCGAAGAGCGGCCAGGCGATCCCCAGCCGCTGTACGAGCAGGGTCTCCAGCACGGCGAGCTCAAGGATCCCGCCGCCGCGCTCGCCTGTTTCGAGCGCGTGCGCGCTCTGTCGCCAGGGTTCCGCGATACGGAGTTGCGCATCGCCCTCTGCCACGTTCGTCTCAGGGCGCACCGGAAAGCGCTCACCGCGCTGCGCCAGGCCGCGCGTGTGCTGCCACAGCATGCCGCGGTGATCGCGCTCGAGGAAGGGAACGTGCATGTCGAGCAGGGCGATGACGCCAACGCAGAGCGGGCGTTCCGCCGCGCTCTCGCCGCGAATGGCGCATTTGCCGGAGCGTGGCTGAATCTCGCCTTGTTGTACGAACGAACGGGACGCCTTGAGGATGCGCGGGCCAGCGTCGAGGGTGGTCTCGAGCATGTTCCCAGGCATCGCGAGCTTCTCGCGCTGCGGGCGCGCATCGTCCGTGCTGCCAGCCGTGCGCTGCTGCAGCAGCGTCGCTTCGTCGAGGCTGCCGCGTGCCTGGCCACCATCGATGACGACGCGGATGCGGAGTGGCACGGCCTCCGCGGCGCGCTGGCGCTGGGACTCGGTGAGGCCGGCGCCGCGGCGGCGCACCTCCGGCGCAGCCTCGAGCTGCACGGTAGCCATGAGGCCGCGCTGAACCTCTCTATCGCACTCGCGGCGCAGGGCGATCGCGCCGGGGCGCTCGCGGCCGCCGCCGATGCGCTGTGCTTCGCGCCCGACAACGCCACCGCGCTTGCGCGATTCACGGATCTTGCGGGCGACACGTTTGCCCGGCGCGAGGCCGGGAACGGATCCACCTGGTTCACTCTCTTCTTCTACCAGCCGCGCAGCATCGCCTTCGACGGCCGTACTCCGCGCACGCGTGGCCTCGGCGGCACCGAAAGCGCCGTCGTGTACCTGGCGGAGGCGCTGGCCCGCCGTGGACATCGCATCGTCGTGCTCAACACCTGCGAGACGCCGGGGCTGCATCACGGCGTCGAATACGCGCGCTGGGAAACGCTGCCGGCCCGCGCCGTGGCCGATCGGCCGGACGTGGTGGTCGGGGTTCGCGACTGGCAGACGATCGGCCGGACGCGCTTCGCGCCGCTGCAGCTGTTCTGGACGGGCGACGCGTTCGACCAGCCGTTCGTCCGGACGCTGGCCGACAGCCCCAGTCGCGCCGGGATCGATTTCTTCATGCTGCAAAGCGACTGGCAGCAGGACACGTTCGCGCGCGCAACATCGTGTGCCCGGCTGGCAGATCCTCCGCACGCGGCTCGGCGCCGCGGCGTCTGCCGTGGACGGGCGTTCGCGGGTGGATGAACCGGGCAGCCGGCTCCCGCGGCTTGCGTACGCGAGCACGCCATTTCGCGGTCTCGACGTGCTGCTCGACCTGTTCCCGCGCATCCGCGCGGCGTGTCCCGAAGCCGAGCTCGACGTCTTCAGCAGCATGCAGGTTTACGGGATGGCGGCGGCCGACGACGAGGCACGATTCGGCGGGCTGTACCGGAAGGCCGAGCAGCCGGGCGTCAACCTCGTCGGATCGCTGCCTCAGACGGAGCTCGCCGCGCGCCTGCAGCAGGCGCGTGTGCTCGCCTACCCGAATCACTACGCCGAAACGTTCTGCATCGCCGCGATCGAAGCGCAGGCCGCGGGCTGCGCCGTCGTCACGTCGCAGCTGGGAGCGTTGCCGGAGACCGTGGGCGATGCCGGCATCTGTCTACCGGGCGATCCGCGCAGTGCGGCCTATCAGGACGCGTTCGTGGGCGCGTGCGTTCGCCTGTTGACCGATGACGAGGTCTGGCAGCCGATGAGCGGCCGAGCGAGCGCCCGTGCGTGGGGCGAGTATTCGTGGCCGGCGATTGCCGAGCACTGGGACGACGTCTGCCGCGCGGCGCTCGGCGCCGAGCCGCCCGTGGTCGAGCGGATCGCGGTGCATCTCGCGGCAGGACGCGCTGGACTCGCCGACAAGATGCTGCAGCGGGAACCGGCGCCCGCTACCGTTTCCGCCGAAGCCTGGAGCGCCCTGCGGGCGTTCACCGCATGGCGCGCCGGCAGCGGCGATGAACCATCCGCCGCCGCGCTGCGCCTCGTCGCCCTCCACTTCCGCTCCCTGCGACGCGCGGGCGTGATCGCCTCGGCGGCGACGGCTCCGCTCGTCGGAACAGCTTCCTGACGAGCGCTCCGCTTCGCTGCGATCCGACTTCGGTTGTCGGTGCGGTCCGACCTCCGGTTGTCGGTGCAATCCACTTCGCTCGTCGGTGCGATCCCGCTTCGGTTGTCGGTGCGGTCCGACTTCGGTCGTCGGTGCAATCCCACTTCGTTTGTCGGTGCTAACGCCGGCTTCGCTTGTCGGTGCGTAGGTCCTTCGAGTGGTCGGTACGATCTGGCTGTCGTTCGTTCTTCGGGGGCCTCTTTGGCCGTTCAGGCCGCGGGCCCTTCGGGTCGGAGTGTTCCTGCTTGTGCTGGTCGTTGCGTTCCCTTTTCGGCAGGTCCGGGCGGGAGCGACCCTGACGGACGTGGGGTGTGCGCTCCAAATAGGCGATGAAGTTGTTCAGGGCAGGATAGAGACGACGCGTGAGATCGAATGCAGGCGACAGTTCGGCAGCCGTGCGATATCGCTTCAACAGCGCACTGCGTAACGCGTCCCTGACTTCGTTCAGAGAACGGCGGGAGACCCGCAGGAACCACGCAAACTGAGCGTGGGTGTCCGCGCCAAATCCCTCCGCGATGTTGCGGCACACCGAGTCGATGGCGTCTTCCACCTGTCCCCGGAACTTCCAGTCCGTCGCACGCGGGGCGGCCTGCGTCAGCTTCACTACTTCGATGCGCAATGCATCGGCGAGATGCCAGGCCACCAATTGCGAGAAGTCCCGCGCCCCAGCCATGCCGCTGACCGAAGCAGCGGGCGTGCCCGGGCGAAACTCCACGCCAATCGAGCACCCGGCCCTGAAATCGATCACATACTGCACACCTGAGCCAAGCCGACATCGCAACTTCTGCACAGGCCCGCATCAGGAGCGTCCCCGATTGAGATGAGAAGATCGCTGACAAACACGGCACCGATAAGCGAAGCCGGATTGCACCGACAAACGAAGTGAGATTGCACCGACAAGCGCAGTGGGACCGCACCGACAACCGAAGCGGGATTGCACCGACGAGCGCAGTGGGATTGCACCGACAAGCGAAGTCGGATCGCACCGACAATCGAAGCCGGCGACGAGCGAAGCCTGATTGCACCGCGAAGCGGGCTCGCACCAGCGAGCGGCGAGCGGTCAGCCCTTCTTGTTGACGAGATTTGCGCCCGAGATCGGGGGCGCGACGACGCGGCGGTAGGCGGCCAGCGTGCTCTCGCCCTGTCCCAGCGACTGCGAGGCAAAGCGGCGGGCGAGCTCGGCTTCCTTCAGGGCGTCGAGCGACACGCGGTCGGATGTGACGATGCGTTCCACCAGGGCAGCCGCCTGACGGTGCAGTGCGGCGACGTCCTGGAACTCCTCCACGTCGTCGAGGCTCTTGCGGTACTCGAGCAGCGCCATGCGGATTGGCTTCAGCTCGTGCTCGATGGTGACGAGGCCCGCCATCACCCGGTCGCGCTGATCGGACACGCCCGCCAGCGCCTCGAGATCACCCTGTTCGCTCGTCTCGCGCTGGCGCCCGGCCAGCCACTCGAGCCGGTGGAGCAGTGTCATCTCCGCTTCCAGGCCGGCGCGGTACTGCGCCACGTACTGCGGGAGCTCGTGTGGGTTCATCGAGTCGGCGCCGTCGTACCCGGTACCACCGCCTGCGAAAAACCTTCACGCAAGGTGCCGAGCAGCTTGTGGACTTCCTCGGCCGCCACCGCGTCGCCGCGCGTCACCGCCAGCAGCTTTTCCTGGATGTAGATGTAGAGCCGGTCGAGCTCGCGCGCGATGTCGCCGCCCTCCTTGACGTTCAGCGTCATGTGCAGCTCGGACACGATGTCGAGCGCACGCCGCGTCGCGTCGGTGCGCGCGCGCACGTCACCGCGGGCGATCGCCGCGCGGGCGTCTCCGACGAACCGGATGGCGCCGTCATAGAGCATGACGACCAGCTCCATCGGCGACCGGGACTCTGCTTCGATGCGGCGATACGCGTCGGCGCCGCGGGTACCTCTCACCACCGTCACCCCCTGAACCCTAGAAGAGCTTGTAGCCGCTACCGACCGACGACAGCGAGGCGCTCTGCGCCTTCATCCGCGTCATGGCGAGATCGGCGGCGATGTATTCACGCTGCAGCGCCGCCTTGCGCAGCGCCAGCTGCGATTCCATCGAGTCGAGCCGCGCGGTCGATCGCGCTGACCTGATCGTCGAGGCGGCCGCGGATGGTCGACACCAGGCCGCCGGATTTCGTGTAGTCCTCGAACAACTCGGAAAACGCGCCGAATACGCCGCCATCGCCGGTGGCGCCGGAGATCAGCGTCTGCACGTCACCCGCCGACGCCGCGAGCGCGTCGTCGAACACCTCTTCCTCGAGGATCATCTTGCCGGCCTGATCGAAGCCGACGCCGATCTCGGCCAGCCGCGTCAGCGAGCCGCTCCCGTATTCGTCCATGCTCGCCGCCCGCAGCGCGTCGCGCAGGCCGCGCAGCAGCGGGTCGCGCCCGATGCTGGCCCGTCCGGCAATCGCCGCGGTGGCCTGATCCTTGGCGAACGTCTGGAGCTCGTTGTAGGCCGAGATGAACTTGTTGATGACGGCCTTGGCTTCGTCGGTGTCACGCTCGACCTTGACGGTCACCGTCGTCGCCGGATCCTTCCGCGTCAGCGACAGCGTGACGCCCGAGATGACGTCCGTGGCGGTGTTGGTGGCGCTGACCACGTCGACGCCGTTGACGCTGAACTCGGCGTCGATGGCGTTCTGCGAGTTGGGATCGAACGCGAGGCCGACACCGCCGGCGAGCGCATTGGTCTGAAGCGTGAAAGCGTTGGTCGTGCCGGTCTCGCGGCCGCTCAGCACCAGCTTGTACTTGCCGGGCGAGGTCTGGACCACGCTGGCCGACGCCGGAGCGTCTTCCTCGGCGTTGATGGCGTCCGCGAGCTGCTGGAGCGTCATCGACGGCGCCAGGTTGATGACGGTGGCCGCGCCGCCGCCGGACGGGGTGAGCGTCAGCGGTGCCGCTGGTCGCGACGACGGCATTGAGGCTGTTGAACTCAGGTACTCGACGGTGTGACCTGGGCCTTGGCGAGCTCGCTGACGATGATGTCGTAGGTGCCGGTAACCGTGCCAGCGGTGGTCGAAACTCCGACACCCGAATCGCTGCTGGTGGCCGACAGGAACGCCAGCGAATCCTTGGCTTTGAGGTTGTCGACGGCGGTGCTCAAGGTCCCCAGTTTCCCGGCCAGCGTCGCGAAGGCGGTCTTCTGGGTTTCGAGCGTATTCCTGTGGGTTTCGAGGCGGTTGATCGGTGTCCGCTCCTGCGCCATGACGGCGTTCAGGATCATGTTGAAGTCGATCGAGTTGAACCCGCTGAACGTGATAGGCGATCCCACAGTTGGCTCCTGGAATGGACCGTGATGAGACACGGCCCCCGACCTCGTCAAGCGAGAATCGGGCCAGCGTCGGACGGGCTCTGTGTGGCCCCGCGGGCACTGAGGGTCGGGTGGCAGGGAAGGCATGGCGGGTGGTTCATCACCACCCGGCCCGCCTTCCCCTGCCGACCTTACTTACCCTTCCGAACCCTGGTCGCTCTTACTACCGGAGCAGCGCGAGGACCGAGGAGCTCGTCTGGTTGGCCTGCGCAAGAGCGGCAATACCGCTCTGGCTCAGGATGTTGAACCGCGTCATGTTCGCCGACTCCTCCGCGATGTTGGCGTCGCGGATACGGCTTTCGGCGGCCTGCGTGTTCACAACCTGCGACTGCGTCAGGCTGATGGCGAACGTCAGGCGGTTCTGCAACGTGCCGATGGTGTTCTGCACGTCGCCGAGCGTGCTGATCGCTCCCTGCACCGCCGCGAGCACGGCCTGCGCCTCCGTCGAGTCGGTGAAGGTGACTTCGCGTGATGCCGAGGTCGTCGGTCGTGACGGCGCCGATGCGTGCCGCTCACACCGCCGTTGGACACCGTGGACTCGCTCGAGACGAACACCGAGAAATCGGCTGTGGTCGCGAGCTCGGCGACGGCCGACTCACGGTCGATTTCTTCCGTGAGGGTCTCGAATTCCTCGGCGAGCTTCGCGACGTCGACGCCGCTCGACTCCGACGCCGCCTGGGTGGCCAGCGTCGCCATACGGTCGAGAATCGTCGCGATGTTGGCCAGCGCGCTGTCCTTGATCTGGAGCTTGGACAGACCGTCGTTGGCGTTGCGGATGCCCTGGTTCATGATGGCCACGTCGTTGCGATACGTGTTCGCCACCGCGAGACCGGCCGCATCGTCACCCGACGAGTTGATGCGGAAGCCGCTGGACAACCGGCTCAGGGCCTTGTTGAGGCCCATGTTCGTCGACTGCAGGTTCGACTGCGCATTGGCCGACGCAATGTTACTGACGACTGAAAAAGATGCCATGTGTTCTGCTCCTCCGTGAAAATCGGCCCGCATCCTTGCGGGTCCGTTGCGCGCGACGGGACGCACGACCCCTTTGCGTGGGAAGGTAATCGGGAAGGAACCCGCGTTCTTTAGCTGGAGGTTCGGCCGGACAGCCGACAGGCTGACGAAGTCCCGTCACCGGGTGTCGGCACGGATCTTCCCGGACGCACGGAGAATCCCGGTAATTCTGCGCACGGGGTGTACTTGGACCGTCAGTGCGACGTGGTATGGCCGTTGCCTTAACTCGGCCGTCACCATGTCGCGCAGATCCATCACCCCGTCGGGCGTGCTCGCGGACACCGCGGTCCCGTTTGCGCCGCCCGCCATCGGCGCGGAGGAGATTGCCGAGGTCGTCGAGACGCTCGAGTCCGGATGGCTGTCCACCGGCCCCCGCGTGGCGAGCTTCGAGCGGGCGTTCGCCGCCTACACCGGGGCCGAGCATGCGATTGCGGTGAATTCATGCACCGCCGCGCTGCACCTGTCGTTGCTGGCCGCGAGCGTGGGCGACGGTCACGAGGTCATCACCACCCCCCTGACGTTCTGTGCGACCGCAAATGTCGTTGTACACACCGGAGCCACTCCGGTGTTTGCTGATATCGACCCCGTCACGTTCAATCTCGACCCGCTGGCCGCGCACGCCGCGGTGACCCCGCGCACGCGGGCGATCCTGCCGGTGCACTTCGCGGGGCGCCCTGCCGATATGACGGCACTGCGCGGCCTGGCGGCGCGCAAGGGGCTCGTCCTCGTCGAGGACGCCGCCCACTGCGTCGAAGGCGTCGCCCAGGGCCGTAAAGTGGGCTCAATCGGCCACTTCACCTGCTTCAGCTTCTACGCGACGAAGAACCTGACGACCGGCGAAGGGGGCATGGTGACGACCTCCGACGCCACCGCCGCGGCGTTCATGCGGACCGCGTCGCTGCACGGCATGAGCCGCAACGCCTGGACGCGCTACGCGCCCGGCGGGTCCGCCCAGTACGACGTGCTGATGGCGGGCTTCAAATACAACATGATGGACCTGCAGGCCGCGATTGGCCTGCATCAGCTCGCGGGCATCGACGCGCGTCTTGCCCGCCGCCAGGCCATCTGGGCGCAGTACGACGAAGCGCTGGCCGGGCTGCCGCTGCGGCGTCCGGCCCCGGTGCGCCCGGGCGACCTGCACGCACGTCACCTCTACACCGTGCTCGTCGAGCCGACGGCCGGTCTTTCGCGCGATGCGCTGCAGATGACGCTGCGCGAGCGTGGCATCTCGACCAGCATTCACTTTCGCGCACTGCACCTCCATCCCTTCTACCAGGAGCGGTTTGGTCTTCGGCGGGGCATGTTCCCGGCCGCGGAAGCCGTCTCCGATTCCACGCTGTCGCTACCGCTCTCAGCTGCCATGACAACTGAAGCCGTCGACCGCGTCATAGAGGCACTCCATGATGTCCTTGGCTGAGACCCGCGTCCTCTTCGTTGCCACAGCTGGTCCCCGCCGCGGCAACGGCCAGTTTGCACAGTACGTCTCGATCGCACGCGCGCTCGGCATCCGGCCGCTCGTGGCCGTGCCGGGCACCCGCAGCGCGGCCGAATTCGCGTTGACGCTCGGCGTCGACGTGATTCCCGAGGCGACGCCGGCGGTGATTGACGCCCTGCAGGCCGACGTGGTGGTTGTCGATGACGCGATTGCGGCCCAGGTGGGCGGCTGGATCATCGCCGCGCAGCGCAGCGGGCGCGCTGGTGGTGACCTCGGAGGACCTCGGCCTCGAGATGCAGAGGCCGTCCGCCGTGCGCAACGCCGCCACCTTTTTGGCTGAGCCCGCCATGTGGCGTGAGACGGGCCTCGGTTTCGGGGCTCATCAATGAGTCTCGGCTATATCCCGCCCGTGCCGCGGCTGAGGCTGCCGGCGCGCCGCGGGAACCCCTGGGTGCTCGCTCCCTGGAACGACACGGCGGTCACGGATAGTCACGGTTCGCACAAGGGAGGCCGGCGCGGCCTGATCCTCGACCTCGACGATACGCTCTATCCGCGCGAGCGGTTCGTGATGAGCGGGTTCGCCGCGGTGGCCCGTCACGTGGGCGTCGCGCATGGGCTTTCGGTTGAGCTCGCCTATGGCATCCTGCGCCGCACCTACGCCACGGCGCGGCGCGGCCAGGAATTCCAGGTCCTGTGTGACCAGACGGGACTCTCGCGAGACGTCCTGCCTTCGCTCGTCGACATCTTTCGGCGGCACATGCCGACGCTGTGGCTGAACCACGGCGTGGTGGACGCGCTGCACCGGCTGCGTGCGGCAGGGTGGCGCCTCGCCATCCTGACGAATGGCCTGCCCTCGGTGCAGTTCCGCAAGATTGCCGCGCTCGGGCTGACGTCGCTCGTGGATGAGGTCGTGTACGCCGAAGAGCACGTCGCCGGCGGCAAGCCGGCGGCCGCCGCGTTCAAAGCCGTCCTGCGGTCGCTCGAGCTCTCAGCCGAGCAGTGCATCTGCGTGGGAGACGACCTCGTACGCGACGTTCGCGGCGCCCGCGCGCTCGGTATCCGCACGATCCGCGTGGCCCGCGCCGGTGTCGCGGCGGCGCCGGGCGAAGACGCGGACATGGTGATTGACTCGTTCAGGGATCTGCCGGACGCCGCGCGCCTCCTGCAGGACACGGTGACCGCCGATGTGGCCTAGGATCGGCCGCCGCGCCATCGGGCCGCACGCGCGGGTGTTTGCCATCGCGGAGATCGGCCTCAACCACGGCGGCGACCTCCAGCAGGCGATCTCGCTCGTGGACGGCGCTGCCGCCGCGGGCGCCAGCGCGATCAAGCTGCAGACGTTGTGCGCCGATCGGCTCGTGGCTCCGTCCTGCCCGCCACCCGCGCATGTCAACGCTGCCTCGCTGAGGGAGTTCTTTTCGACCTTCGAGCTCGACGCCGATGCGCATCGCGCCATCGTGACGCGCGCTCGCGAGTACGGACTCGCCGTCCTCTCGACGCCGTTCACGGAGGACGTGCTCCCGATGCTCGAGGAGCTCGACGTCGACGCCTACAAGATTGCCAGCGGCGACCTGACCTACGACGCCCTCATCGCCGCCGCCGCCCGGACGGGGAAGCCGGTGATCCTGTCCACCGGCATGAGCACGCTGGCCGAGGTGCTTCGCGCGGTGAACGTCGCACGCCGCGCCGGCGCCGAAGGGATCGCCGTGCTCCATTGTGTGTCGGCGTATCCCACGCCGGTCGGCGCCGAGAACCTGCGCGCCATCCAGACGCTGGCGTACGCCCTCGACGTGCCGGTGGGCCTGTCGGATCACAGCGCGAGCGGCATCATCCCGGCGGTGGCCGCCGTTGCCCTGGGCGCCTGCGTCTACGAACGCCATCTCATGATCGACGACGACGTGATCGACCGCGCCGTCTCGAGCACGCCAGCCGAGTTTCGCGCCATCGTCGAGGCCATGGAGCGGACACGCATCGCGATGGGCGATGGCCGCAAGCGATGTCTGCCGGCGGAACGTCCCAACCTGGCGTCGAGCCGCCGCGGTCTCTACGCGCGCCGCGCGCTCCGCGCCGGCCAGCGTATTGCGGCGAGCGACGTGATCGCGCTTCGGCCCGCCAACGCGCTGGCTCCGGCCGACCTGCCGCGCCTCGTCAACTCCATCCTGTCGCACGATCTGCCCGCCGGAGCCCCGTTTCGCGCCGAGGACATCGTGATCGAGTGTGCCTCATGAAACGGTTCAACGTGCTGCTCACCGCCGGCTCCCGCCGCGTCGCCCTCGTCCAGGCGTTTCGCGCGGCGCTGCGGTCGATCGGCGTCCCCGGGTCGGTGATCGTCACCGACGTCAACCCGCTGTCGCCGTCGGTCCACGTGGCCGACCGGTCGTATCGCGTGCCGCTGGCGACCGACGAGTCTTACGTCACCGAGCTGCTGACCATCTGCGAAGCGGAGCAGGTTCGTCTCGTCGTCCCGACGATCGACGACGAGCTCCCGGTTATCGCAGCGGCGCGCGACCAGTTCAAGTCGATCCGCGCGGTGCTCGCCTGTTCGCCCGCCGAGACCGCGGCGATCTGCAACGACAAGTACGAAACCTGTGCCCGCCTGATGCAGGCGGGCGTATCGGCGGCCAAGTCATACCTCCCGGCGCACCTGACGGAAGACATGGAGCTGCCGCTCTTCGTCAAGCCGCGCTCCGGGCGCGGCGCGGTGGGGGCGTTTCCGGTCCGGACCGCGGACGAGCTCGACTTCTTCCTGCGCTACGTGCCGACGCCGATCGTGCAGGAGTATCTCGACGGTCCCGAGTTCACCATCGACGTGCTGTGCGGCTTCGACGGCAAGCCGCTCTCCATCGTGCCGCGGGAGCGCGTCGTGATTCGCGCCGGCGTGATCGATCGCGGACGGACGGTGAACGACCTGCGCCTCATCCGGCTGGCGGAGGCGGCGTGCGCGGCGTTGCCGTTTGCCGGGGCGATCAACATCCAGTGCCGCATGCGGCACGAACAGCCGGTCATCTTCGAGATCAACCCGCGCTTCTCGGGCGGGATCCCGCTCACGATCCAGGCCGGCGCCGATTTTCCCGAGATGCTGCTCAAGCTCGCGATGGGACGGAAGGTGGAGCCGGCCATCGGGGCGTTCAAGAACGATCTCTGGATGACCAGCTTCGAATCGTCTTTCTTCCTGGACGGCGCCACGATCGGGCTCGAGCCGTTCGGCAGCGAGACGCGCGTGGGAGAGGTAGCGTAATGCGTACTCGGGCGGGCATCATTCTCCAGGCGCGGTACAACTCGTCACGATTGCCGGGCAAGGCGCTCGAAGTCGTGGCCGGCCGCACCATCCTCGAACACTGCCTCCGCCGCCTCATCAAGGCCGGCGTCGCGCATGTGGTCCTCGCCACGACCTGGGAGCCGGAAGACGATGCGCTCGCCGCCGTCGCGCGGCGCCTGGGCGCGGGCGTGTACCGCGGCGACACCGAGGACGTGCTCGGCCGGTTCGCGAACGCGGCGCGATTCTTCGAACTGGATCCCGTCCTGCGGGCCACCGGGGACAACCCCGCCGTCGACGTGCAGGCACCGGGCCGTGTTCTCGCCGCCCTCCGCCAGACGGATGCCGACTACGTGCTCGAAGCAGGCCTGCCATACGGCTCGGCGGTCGAGGGCATGACCGCCGAGGCGCTCCACACGGCCGCCGCGCTCGCGCTGGATGCCTACGACCGCGAACACGTCACGTCATTCATTCGCAGCAACCGCCACATGTTCGAGATCGCCGAAGTGAGCGCACCGGCCTCGCTCGTTCGCCCCGCGCTCCGCCTGACCGTGGACACCCGCGAGGACCTCGACACGGTGCGGGAACTGTTCTTCCGCACCCAGTCCGATGATCCGTCGCTGTCGGCGCTCATCGCCGCGTCGGGCGCCAGGGCACCGCTGTACAGCACGGTCCGCCGCACTTCCATCCGCCGCGAGGTCGCGTGAACCGGCGTCCTGGTACTGTCCGCCACCGCGAGCCACGGTGGGATCTCCTGTCGATTGTGCTCGCCCCGCTCGGCATCCTCGTCGTGCTGCTCGCGCAGTACCTCGACGGCTCGCCGTTCGGCGCGCTGATGCAGGGCTCGTCCGCGCTGGTCGTCGGCGGCGGCACGCTGGCAGCCATTCTCGTCAGCTACACGCCGGGCGAGATCGCGCGCGCCCTCAGCGCGGCAGGCACGACGTTTCGCGCGCCGGCCGATGACGTGGACATGCTCGCGGCCCAGATGGTGACGCTCTCCATCCGCGCGCACCGCAAGGGACTGCCGGCGCTCGAGCCGGAGATCGACGACATCCACGACCCGTTCCTGCGCGAAGGCCTCGCCCTGGTGGTCGACGGGACGTCGGCGCAGATTCTGACCGAGATGCTCACGCTCGAGAACAACTCGCGCGAAGCGGAGGACGAAGCGCCGGCGCGGATCTTCGAAGCGGCCGCGGGCTATGCGCCGACCATGGGCATCCTCGGCGCGGTGCTCGGCCTGATGCGCGTGATGGAGCACCTGAGCGCACCGGGCGTGCTCGGCGGCGGCATCGCGCTCGCCTTCGTCGCCACGGTCTACGGCGTGGGTAGCGCCAATCTCGTCCTCCTGCCGATTGCCGGACGGCTGCGCGAGCGTGCCGCCGTGCAGGCACGCCGGCGCGAGCTGATGATCGAGGGTCTCCAGGCCCTGCACCAGCGGCTGAACCCGAGGCTGCTGGCACACAAGCTCCGGGCGTTCTCGAGCCGCGTGCCGCGCATCGACGAGCTGACCGTCGGCCCCCACGGGACGGCAGGTCCGCTCGCCACGGATACCCGCGTGAAGCGGCGACCCCACGACACACGCGGCGGCCACGACCGGTGGCTCCTCTCCTACGCGGATCTCGTGACGCTGCTGCTGGCGTTGTTCACGACGCTGTACGCGGCATCGAGCGTGGACGCGAACAAGCTGGCGCCGCTGCAGACCTCGCTGCGCGAGGCCTTCGATGCGCCGCCGGTCATGGAGACGAGGAACCCGCGCGGCGCGATCGTGCCGCCGGTGACCGTCGTCAACGCACAGGCGATGCCGGACGATCTCGAGCTGCGCCTGATGCAGGAACTGTCTGAGGCGGTGCGGCTGCAGCGCGTGGACATTCATCGCGACGCGCGCGGGCTCGTCGTGTCACTCCCGCAGGAGGCCGCGTTCGGGACGGCGAGCACTGACGTCTCGGCCGAGGCGCAGGAGCTCATCGGACGCGTGGCCGCCGCGGTGGGGCCGACGGCCGGCCGCATCCGCATCGAGGGGCACACGGACAACGTGCCCATCCGCACGGCGCGCTACGCGTCGAACTGGGAGCTCTCCACGGCCCGCGCCAGCGCCGTCGTCGCGTTCCTGGTGGAGTCGGAGGGCTTCGATCCAGCAAGGCTGTCGGCTGCGGGGTACGGCGAGTTCCATCCGCACGTCGCCAACGACACACCCGAGAACCGCGCTCGCAACCGCCGCATCGACGTCGTCATCCTCGGGCCGGGACGATGAGCGTCGTGCGTCTCGCGGCGACGTCCGGAAGCCTCTTGACGCACGCGGGGCCGTCCTCGATGAAGGCCACGGCGGCGCACCGAGCCGCAGCCGGCCGTACGAGACTCGTGTGCGTCGGGGCTGTGCGGAAGGCCGCCTCGGCTTGAGACTTGCTCTGCTGTAATGGCGTCGGGCGGTTCGCAGAAGCCACCCTTCGAAATCCCGCAAATCTGACTGGCCAACGGACGTGAATCCGACACCTGTCGGCTTCCCGGACCGGCAGGCGGCTGTGGCGGCAGAGCGGCGTCCGGCATCGCAGTGGCTTCCGGCTCGGGCCGGAAGGGAGCGCAGACACATGTCCTCGGTACTTCTTCAACCGATCGTGGCGCCGCCGGCGGAAGTGGCCGCACGGCCGCGCATCCTGATCGTGCGCTCGTGCCGGATGGCCCAACTGCTTGGCGCCGTGGTTCTCGCACGAATGCACAACCGGGCCGCGGAAATCGTGGTCCTGAGCCATCGTGGACATCGCCATCTCCTGCGTGCCGCGGGCGCGGATCGTGTCATCGAGGTGCCGGGCCGGCGTTTCGGCCTGCTGCGGCTCGCCCCGTGGACGCTGGCGCGCCTGCGGTCCGAAGGCTTCAAGGAAGTGATCATTCCGCAGATGAGCGCCCGGCCGGACGCACACGTGAACCTGTACCAGATGGTCGCGGCGCTGAAGCCGTCACGCGTGACGATCGTGCCCGGCGAACAGGAGCCGCAGACCTTCGACCGGGTGCGCTTCGTTCAGTACGCGCTTCACCACTCGTGCAGCGGCGCGGTCGGAAAGTGGAATACGTCCACGCTGATGCGCGTGCTGATGGCCGCATTTCTCAGGTAAGCCACATGATGTTGCCCGACCTTTTCCGGCTGATCGGATCCGATCGTTATCTCGCACCGGAAGAAGTGACGCGCGCGACCGAGCCGCATGCGTTGACCGCGGCGGCGTGGGACGTCTACACGAACCACTTCCACGGGTTCACCGGCGCGACGCTCGACCCGCAGTTTCACAGGCTCTCCCATCCCGCCACGCACACCGGCCGCGTCCGCCTCAGCGCCGACACGACTGTGCTCGTGGCCGGTGCGGGGCCGTCGCTGCGCGCGGCGATGCACGGCGTGAAACGCGTCCGCAAGCACGTGCGTATCTTCACGTCGCCCGAGGGCGCCCTGATGCTCGGCGCCTACGGCGTGAAGGCGGATCTCGTCCTCGTCGATCCTTCGTCCACCGTCAGTCCGAAGGGCTGCCCCCTGGTTGCGGCCGACTGGCGTACCCCGCGCGAGCTGCTCGCGGGCGTTTCGCGCGAGTCGTTGTTCGTGCCCGCGCCGGCCCCCACCTGGGGCCTGTGGCCCGCCACGGCGGTGGCGATGGCCGCCGACGCCGGCGCGGCCCGCGTCGCGCTGGTCGGATTCGACGGGTCGTCCACAGTGAGCCGAAGGCCGGACGAAGCCCGGGCCGCGTTGCTGGAGCTGATCGCGCGGCTGGCGCCGTTCACGGCGTTCGACTGCAGCGGGACCGGCGCCCCGGCGCGCGGATGGGTTGCGGCGTCGGTCCACGAGATCGGCGGCGCGGCCGTCTCGGGTGCGCTCGACACCAGCCTGTGGCGTGCCGCCAGCCGCGACGAGCGTGCGCTCACGTTGCGCGAGGAATTGGCCGAACTGTCGCCCATCCTCCAGCGCGCGCGGGAGTTGAGCGCCTCTACCACGCTGCCGGGTGGGGCTATCAACGAGATCATCGGGTGGCGGGAGCAGCCGCGGCTGCGTGTGCTATTGCAGGAATCGCTCGGCGTGTCGCTGCTGCCGCGGCTCTGGCGCCTGGGCTCCGATCAGTCGTTTGGACGGTCGCGGCGGGTACGCCTCGCGTTGAGCGAAATCACGGGCCAGGCGGACGCCTTCGCCGCGGCCGCGTGAATGGTCGCGCGGGCTCAACGCCCGTGCGACGAGATTGTCAGGATTCAGGACTCGCGGCGATCGGGACTCGTGATGGGCGAATCACAAGTCGCGGATCGCCATTCGCAAATCCCGAGTGTTATGGCGTGGGGGTGACCTGGAGCTGGCAGGTGATCATCGTCAGGAGCGCGGCCCAGCGCCGAATCGCGGGCTCGAGGTCGTATTCGAGGACGTCGGCGACGGTGACCCAGTCCTGGGCCTCCTGCGCCGCCACCAGCGCGTCCACGGTGCTGCCCAGCTGCTGGAGATGCTGCGCCGCCGAAACCCCTTCCACCGATACGGCGGTCATGTCGATGGCGAGCGGGCCGGCCAGCATGTCGGCAAGCACGGCGGTCGCCCCGAGTTCGGCGGCCAGCCCTTTGAGCCCCTCGTGGCCCGGCGTCACGTCATGCCCGCGATAGACGACGCCCAGGCGCTTGGCGGCCTGTGCCGTCTCCTGGAGCGGCGGGATGGCCTCGAGGAGGCATTCGCGCAGGAACGCGGAGGGCATCGCCGTCTCGACGTCCACCCGGCCCACCTCCCTGAGTGGGCGGGCGATGACCGACGGCTCCCGGAATGACGGTTCTTCGACACCATCGAACCGGGCCGCCGACACGATGACCCCGGATTCCGCGGCGCGGGCATCGAGGCGATCGAGCAGGTCTCCCCATGTTTTTGGGGCATTTTCGAATTGCTGGGCGACTTCGTTCACGTAGATCAACGGCATGTGTCAGGTCGTTCAGCCAACCGCGTGCCAGACTGAGACACTCAAGTATCGCCGATAGGGTGCCGATTGCGTGCGCAGAGTGGCACCTAGAATACTTATCGCTGATAACGATGGCGGGGCGCGCGACCAGATGGCCGGCTGGCTCGAAGGAGCCGGGTTCGCGTGTTCCAGGAGTGACACGGGGGAAGCGCTGGCAGAAGCACGCCGGCACCAGCCCGACGTCGCGGTGGTTGGCGTCACCGTTCCCGACGATGGCGGGATGTGGATCGTGCGGTCGCTGCGATCGCAGGCCAGCAATCCTCCCGGAGTCGTGGTGATGTCGGCCACACCGAACCTCGACGTGGCGACCACGGCGACCCGGCTCGGGGCGGCTGACTGCCTGCCCTGGCCGTCGTCGGAGCGCAGCATCGTCGATGCGGTGAAGAGGGCTGCGCAGTGGCGCACGGCCCTCGCAACGGCATTCCAGCGCGATTCGCGGCTGCAGCAGGAGGCGGACCAGGGCCGCGACCAGCTGATGGCCACCATCGCCCGCGTGGAGCCGGACATCGCGCAATCGGTGCTCCTGGCGCTCATGGAATCGCGCTCGCCGGAGACCTACGACCACGCGAACCGTGTGGCCCGGTCATCGGCGGCGCTGGCCCGGTCGATGCGGCTGGCCCCGGTCGAGATCCGCGACGTGCGCTCCGCCGCGCTGTTGCACGAGATTGGCAGGATTGCCATCCCGCCACGCCTGCTCGGGCAGTCGGGGCCGCTCACCAACGAGGAGATCGCCTGCCTGCGCCGGCACGTGACGATCGGCGCCGAGGTGCTGGCGGGGGTTCCGACCCTGGCCGCGATCGCGCCGCTCGTGGCGGCGACGCACGAGAGGTACGACGGCAGCGGCTATCCGGCGAGCCTGGCGGGTCCGGACATTCCGCTCGGGGCGCGCATCATCGCCGTGGCCGACGTGTATGACGCGCTCACGGCGCAGCGGTCGTATCACGACCCCGTGTCGCACGACGAGGCGAACGCAGAGCTGGTGCGAGTGTCCGGGTCGCATCTCGATCCCGACGTGGTTCGCTTCTGGATGGAGATGATCGAGACACTCCGATGCTGGTAATAGTTGGACTCGTCATCGTCGTCGGTCGGCGTTGTCAGCGGCTACCTCGTTGCCGGTGGCGACCTGCTTGTACTCAACCAGCCGTCGGAGTTCCTGACGATCGGCGGCGCGGCGATCGGCAGCATGCTGGCCAGCACCTCGCCGGTGGTGCTGAAGGCGACGGTCACCCAGATCAAGTCGCTGCTCGGGAGCGGTACGACCAAGGCGGAGTACAGCGACCTGCTCGCGATGCTGTATCAGATTTTCAAGCAGGTACAGCAGTCCGGCGTCATGTCGCTCGAGCCGCACTTCGAGAACCCGTCGCAGAGCACGCTGCTCACGAAGTATCCGAAGTTCATGGCCCGGCACGACGCCCTCGACTTCCTGGCGGACTCGGTCAAGGTGATCATCGTCGGCGGCATCGCCGCGCACGATCTCGAAGCGCTGATGGACGAGGACATGAAGGCGCATCACGACGAGGCGCTCCGCCCCGCCGCGGCGCTGACCAAGATCGGCGACGCGCTGCCGGGCCTCGGCATCGTGGCCGCGGTGCTCGGCATCGTGATCACCATGGGCCACATCGACGCGCCGCCGGCCGAAATCGGCCACCATGTCGGCGCGGCGCTGGTCGGCACGTTCCTCGGGATTCTGCTGTCGTACGGGTTCGTGCAGCCGGTCGCCGGCGCCCTCGAGGCGCGCATCGCTGACGAGGCGTACTACTGCCTGTGCATCAAGGCGGGCCTGCTCGCCATCTACAAGGGCAATCCGCCGGCCATCGCGGTGGAGTTTGCCCGCCGTGTCCTGCCGCACAGCGTGCGCCCGTCGTTCAACGAGACGGAGCAGTTCTGCCGCGCGGCGACCACCGCTGGCAAGGAGGCGGCGGCGGCATGAGCAAGCCAGGCGGTGGCGGGCAGCAGCCCGTCATCATCATCAAGAAGACGCGGCCACGGGAAACACGGCCATCACGGCGGCGCGTGGAAGGTCGCCTACGCGGACTTCGTGACCGCGATGATGGCCTTCTTCCTCGTCATGTGGATCGTCGGCCAGAGCGCAGACGTCAAGGCCGGTGTCGCCGGATATTTCCGCGACCCGGCCGCGTTCAGCGACGGCGGCCGCGGCGTGCTGCCCGGTGCGGAAAGCGGGACGACCGGAGGCGGCGCGCCCATGGGCGCGACCGACGTGGCCGCCGCCAAGGCCGCCCTGGAACAGGCCGCCGAAGAAATCCGCAAGGCGCTGGCGTCACTGCCGGAGTTCGAGCACCTGAAGGACCAGGTCGAGATCACCCTCACCGAGGAAGGGCTTCGCATCGAGCTGCGCGAGGCGCCCGACGACGGGTTCTTCGACAGCGGGAGTGCGACGGTGAAGCCGTCGACGTTTGCGATGCTCGAGGTCATCGGCGCGCAGCTCGGCGAGCTGCCGAACAGGGTGGCGGTGGAAGGGCACACCGACAGCCGCCCATACTCGTCGGACAGTCCGGGCTACACTAACTGGGAACTGTCGGCCGACCGGGCCAACGCGGCGCGCCGCATCCTCGAGGGTTCAGGGATTCGTCCCAAGCAAATCGAGGCGGTACGCGGGTTCGCGGACACCCGGCTCCGTAAGCTCGAAGAACCGCTCGACCCGGGCAACCGTCGCATTTCGATCGTTGTCCGTCGCGGATGAGCTTGCCGGACAGCGCCGGTCGCGCGAGAGTGAGTCGCGCGATTGCGCGGAATGCCCTAATGTACAGAACCTCCTCGTTCGATACGGGGAGGAGAACGGCATGTTCAGCAAACACGTCGCGCGTGGTGTGATTGCCGGTCCGCGGAGCGCCGAGTCCGACGAACGTCGGCCGGTGCCGCCAGCGCCGCCGTCCGTCTCGGTCCTCATCGTTGACGACGACGCCGCGTACGTGGACTTCATCCGTACCGTCTTCGAGGAGTCGAAAGCGCTCCGCTTCGAGCTCCTGCATGTCACCCGGCTGTCGCAGGTTCTTCCCGCCCTCGCCTCGGGCCACATCAGCGTCGTCCTCCTCGACGTCAACCTGCCAGACGGAAACGGGCTGGAGTGGCTGCGCGCGAACCGGTCGCGCGTCCAGGCCGCGGTCATCGTGCTGACCGGCTTCATCGAATTCGACTCCATGGAGGAGACGGCTCCCGGCGCGCAGGACTTCCTGCTCAAGGGAGAGGTCGATCCGCACCAGCTGGTGCGCGCGGTCCGCTATGCCGCCGATCGCGAGCGTGTCCGCCAGCAGCTGATTCGCAGCCGCGAGTATTTCCAGTCGCTCATCGAACAGGCGCGCGACCTCATCACCGTGCTGGACGATCGCGGCGTGATCCTCTATCAGAGCCCGTCGAGCGCCCTGGTCCTCGGGCGTGCCCCCGACGAGATGGTCGACCACTCGATGTTCGACTTCGTCGTTGATCACGACATCCCGCGCGCGAAAGAGCTGCTGGCGGCCGCTTTCGATGGCAACGAGGACGCATCGACCGGCGAGTTCGCGCTGCGCCACGCGAACGGCACGTACCCGCACGCTCGACGTCGTCGCGTCGCGCATCCCGTCGGTTGGCGGCAGCCGGCGCGTGGTGCTGAACTCGCGCGACGTCACCGAGCGCCTGCACGCGACCGAAGCCCTGCGCGAGCGCGACGATCAGCTGCGGCAGGCGCAGAAGATGGAAGCGGTCGGGCGCCTCGCCGGCGGGATCGCGCACGACTTCAGCAACGTCCTGACCGTCATCACCGGCGCGTGCGAGCGCCTGCAGGACAAGGTCGGTTCCGTGGCCGGGGCGGCGCTGGATATCGAGACGATCCTGAGGAACTCCGATCGCGCGGCGTCGCTGACGCGGCAGCTGCTCGCGTTCAGCCGGCAGCAGACGCTGGCGCCGCAGCCCCTCGACCTCAATGCGCTCGTGCGCAAGGCGACGCACCTGCTGAAGCGGCTGATTGGGGAGCACATCGAGCTGGCCATCGATCTGCCGCCGCAGGTGATGGCCGTCGAAGCCGATTACACGCAGCTCGAGCAGGTGCTGATGAACCTCGCCATCAACGCGCGCGACGCGATGGTGGATGGCGGTTCGCTGCGGATCAGCGTCCGCACGGCGACGGTGGACGAACCGTTCGCCACGAGCCATCCGCCGATGACGGCGGGCGAATTCGTGCTGCTCGAGGTCACCGATACCGGCACCGGCATGTCGCCCGAGACGAAGGCGAAGGCGTTCGAGCCGTTCTTCACGACGAAGGACCCCGCGCAAGGCACGGGGCTGGGTCTCTCCACCGTCTACGGGATCGTGAAGCAGAGCGGCGGTTACATCTGGATCGACAGCGAGCCCGGGCGCGGCACGACGTTCCACATCTTCCTGCCGCCGACGGCCGCCGAGCCGATACAGGCCGAAGCGCCGAAGGCCAGGTCGCGCGGACCGCTGAAGGCCGCGACGATCCTGCTCGCGGAGGACGAGGAAGACGTCCGCATGCTGTTGTGCGAGCTCCTCGAGTCGCACGGGCACCGTGTCCTCGAAGCGAGCAGCCCGTCGCAGGCGCTGGTCGTCTCGGGGGCCTACCGCGGCCACATCGACCTGCTCCTGACCGACGTCGTCATGCCGGGCGGAACCGGCCGGGAGCTGGCCCGCCAACTCCTGGCCCGGCGGCCCGACATCAAGGTGCTCTACATTTCGGGGTACCCGGAGCACGGCTCATCCCCGGGTCGGGTCCTGGAAGCAGGCGTTCCGTTCCTGCCCAAGCCGTTTACCCGGGATCTCCTGCTCGGCAAGCTGCAGGAGATCCTCGGGTAGCCCGTTTTCGCAACCAGGCACCCAGTCTCACTGAGACCCAGGCGAAACACTACGATCTCTCCGGCCCGTGTCTCTTGTGGCCCCATCTCAGTGACAGACCGCTGATCCTTCGCAAGCTTCCCGATCCGGCTCCCGGACGGCCCATTCAAGGTTTGTCCTCCCCGGTCGATTTCACCCTTGGGCGGAAGTGCCGCTTATCGGGGGTGACTGTGGAATATCAGGAATATCAGCACATTCGTGAGCACCTGGCCTCGGCCCGCCAGGCCTCGAACGCAATGGGCATTTCGACCGTCCAGACGGTGGCCGACGCCGCCGAAGCCCTGCTCGCGATGCGCCCGGCCACGCCGGACTCCGAGCTGGAGCTGATGGAGACGGTCCACCGCAGCGTGGACGTCGTTTCGCTGCTGATTCACGACGCGGGACGGCGCAGGCAGGGTACCCGCCGGCAGCGCTGCACGAGGCGGTACATACCCTCCTGGAGCAGATCGAGCGGCTGCGGCCGGGTCTCGTTCGGGAAGAACTGACGCACTAATAACGTTCCTGCCCCAAACGGGGCCGGTCTCGGCTATATTCATGGGCAGGTGCGCCTACCCCCCGGGGCGCCGACCCATGACATGGCATAGCCTCCGATTCATCTTCATCACCACGCCGCCCGAACCCAATCTCGATGCCCTTGCTGCGGCATCAGTGGACGCTATCGTCCTCCAAAGTACTGGACAGTTCGTTTCGGTAGCATCGGTGACCGCGACTCGGCCCGAGCTTCCGCTCATCGTGCTGGCGGACGTGGACGAGAACACCGCGCTGCGGTTGATCGCCGCCGGGGCCGACGACGTGCTTGCGAGCGGCACCCCGATGCCCGACATCGTGCGCGCGATCCACCACGCCTTCGCGCGCAAGCGTGCGCATGGACCTCGGATCGGTGACCAGTCGACGTCGGCTGGAACCAGCCGCCCGATCCCGCCGCAGCTCGAGGCGATCGGCCGCCTCGCCGGCGGCGTGGCAGAGGACTTCAACAACGTCCTGATGGTGATCGAGGGCAACGCAGAGCGCCTTTTGACAGCGCTTCCTGAGGACGATCCCCAGCGCGGAAGGGTCGCGGCCATCGCCGCGGCATCGCGGCGCGGCGTCGTCCTGACCCAGAAGCTGCTCGCATTCGGCCGGCGTCAGCCGTCCGCTGCGACCCCCGTCGATCTGAACGCGATCGTGACCGACTGCGTCCCGCTGCTGCGGCGCCGGCTCGGCCCTGCCATCCATCTCGTCACCCATCTCGACAAGGACCTGCCGCAGGTGCGCGTGGATCGCGCGCAGATGGTGCATGTGCTGTCGAACCTCGCGCGCACCGCTGCCGAAGCGATGGCAGGCGGCGGCACGTTCACGATCACGAGCGACACCGTCGTCGTGGATGCGGACATGCGGCGCACGCGGCCCTGGCTCACCACCGGGCGCTTCGTGCGGCTGCAGTTCTCGGACTCCGGCGACGGCATTGAGGAGCAGTCGCTGCCGCACGTGTTCGAGCCGTTCTTCACGCTGGAAGGATCGCGAGGCGACGGCCTGGATCTCCCATCCGTGTACGGCGTCGTCAAGCAGAGCGGCGGCTATATCTGGATCAACAGCGAGGCCGGAGAGGGCACGCGCATCACCATCCTGCTGCCGCCGCTCGGTGTGGAGGCGCTGCCGTCGCAAGCGGAGGGGCCGAGCGCCAGCGCGCCCCACGTCCTGCTCGTCGAGGACGACGAGGAGGTGCGCGAGCTGCTCATCGACGTGCTGAACTCGCACGGGTTGCGGGTCACGCCAGTCGGGTCCGCCGAGGAGGCGCTCGTCGTCGAGTCGCAGCATGCGTTCGACCTGCTGCTCACCGACATCGGGCTTCCGGGCGCCAGCGGGCCCGAGCTCGCGAAGGAAGATACGCCAGCGCTCGCCGCGCCTGCCGGTGCTGTTCATTTCGGGGCAGAGCGGAGACATCTTCGAGGACGAACACCAGCTCGACTCGCCGCGCGCGTTCCTGCAGAAGCCATTCAGCTCGCGCGCGCTCGTCGCGAGCCTGCACGAGCTTCTAAGCCGCAACGGGACTAGATCGCGGCGGTTCAGTAGAGGCCGACCTTCAGGTCGGCCACCAGGCCGGCCACCCGAAGCCCGAAAATCTACTCGCCGAGCAGTTGGAACGGCTCGATCGGAGCCGGCGTGAAGCAGAGGACGAACATCACCGCCGCGAACGCCGCCAGCAGGAGGCGCGTCCGGTCGAGCGGGACTTCCTCGTCGAACGTCCGCGGATGGCGCGGACCGAAGGTGAGGAGCATCGCGACCGTCAGCACCGTCCAGACGATCCATGACGAGGACTCGAAGCTCAGCGCGACGAGACACCCTACCGTCGCGAGGGTCACCAACGTGCTCTTCCGGCCGAGGACGGCGTAGGAGATGTGACCGCCATCGAGCTGGCCGATCGGAAAGAGGTTGAGCGCCGTCGCCAGCAGGCCGAACCACGCCGCGAACCCCATCGGATGCATGTTGATCGAGTAGCCGTCGGGGATCGACCCGAACATCAGCCACGCGGCCCCCTGGAACAGCAACGGTTCCCCGAGCTCGACGATCCCGTCGGTCACCGGCGGGAGCGCCACGACGCGTGACAGACTCATGCCGAGCAGCAGCACCGGCATCGGCGATGACGAAGCCGGCGATCGGCCCGGCGATGCCGATGTCGAACAGCTCGCGCTTGCCGGGGATCATCTGGCGGATGCGGATGAACGCGCCGAGCGTCCCCGTGAGCGGGAGCGGAGCCGGGAGGAAGTAGGGGAGGGACGCATCCACGCCGTAGTAGCGGCAGGCGTAGTAATGTCCGAACTCGTGCGCGCCGAGGATGGCGAGGATCGACACGCTGTACCAGAGGCCGTTCAGGTAGAGCGATAGCGACGACAGGTCGATCGGTGCGCCGCCGAAGTCGTTGACGAAGGCGGCGTAATGACTGCCGCCGACCAGCGTCGTGGTGAAGACGGTGAGCACGAACAGGAGGATGTGCCGCCACGTGCGGCGGGGCGGCGGCTCGTATCGGGCCGGCGTCCGCGGGACGTAGAGTCGGCTCGTCCACCGGCGCGCGTCCGGTGGCCGGCGAATACGTGTCCAGGATCTCTGGCGTGTCTGGCCGAGGAGTGCCCATGCGGGCCGATTACCCGATATTCTGAAGGTCTTTACCCGGCTTGAACCGGATGGTGCGGCCGGGCGGGATGCGGACTTCCTTGCCGGTCCGGGGGTTGCGGCCGATGCCGCGTTTCCTCGGTTTCACCTGGAACACACCGAATCCGCGGAGCTCGATCCGGTCACCCCGCTGCATCGAGAGCCGCATGGCGTCGAACACGGCATCCACCGCTACCTCAGCCTTGACTTTGGTGATATCGGCGATTTTCGAGACTTCGTTGACGATGTCGACCTTGATCATGCGGTGGATCCTCAGCGGAATGACTGTAACTACTATAGAGATAGCCACTTAGCCTGTCAACTGAACCGCTATGTCGCCACCCTCCATCGTCCTCGTCGGCCGTCCCAACGTGGGGAAATCGACCCTTTTCAACCGGATCACCGATTCCCGCCGCGCCATCGTGGCGCCGATCGCGGGCACCACCCGGGACGTGATTGCCCACCCCGCCGAGTGGCAGGGGGCGAAGTTCCAGTTGGTCGATACCGGCGGCATGTTCGGCGCCAGCGAGGACCCGCTGCACGAGCTCGTCCTCGAACGCGGCAAGCGCGCCATTGCACAGGCGGATCTCCTTGTCCTGGTTGTGGATGGCCGCCAGGGGCTGGTGCCGGGCGACCGCGACATCGCGCGCGCCGTCCGTGAAGCGAACGTGCCGGCGCTGCTGGCGATCAACAAGACCGACGACCGGCGTGCCCGCAGCGGCGCGCTGGATTTCTACGACCTTGGCTTCGACCACGTCTTCGAGATTTCGGCTGAGCACGCCACGGGCGTCGGCGACCTGCTGGACGGGCTCCTCGAGCTCCTGCCAAGGAGGACGAGCGCTCCGGCGGCTTCCGCCGCGTCCTCTTCGGCAGCCTCCGGGCCCCCGTCTTCTGTGCCTGCCGGCCCGCCTTCTTTGGAGGCTTCCGCTTCCTCTTCTTCTGCGGCTTACGCCCCTAGACGGAAGGACCACTCCAGGGGCAGGGAAGGATTCACGCACGAGGAAGGAGAGGTCGCGGTCGCCATCGTGGGCCGGCCGAACGCCGGCAAGTCTTCCCTGGTGAACCGGCTGCTCCGCGAGGAGCGGATGATTGTCAGCGAGATGCCCGGGACGACGCGCGATGCGGTGGATGCGGTCCTGACCTGGCACCACCGGCAGTTCCGCATCGTGGACACCGCCGGCATCCGGCGGCCGGGGCGCGTGGCCAAGAGCGGGCAGATCGAGTCGGTCAGCGTGCTGCTGTCGCGGCGCGCCATTGAGGCCGCCGACATCGTCGTGCTCGTCGTCGATTCGACCGCCGGCGCGACCGACCAGGACGCGGCGATCGCGGGTGAAGCGGACCGCGCCGGCCGCGGCGTGATCATCGTCGCCAACAAGTGGGACCTCATGAAGGACCGGGGACCGGACTTCGTGAAGACGTTTGACGAAGCACTGCGCCGCCAGCTCAAGTTCCTCGACTACGCCCCGGTGTTGCACATCTCGGCGACCACCGGGGAGCGGACGTCCAAGGTGCTCGAGATGGTGGACAAGGTCTGGGAATCGCGGCGCACGCGGGTGAAGACGCCCGAGCTCAACAGATTCGTGCAGAAGATCACCGCGGCCCATCCGCCCGCCAGTCCCGGGCGCAAGCACGTGCGGATCCTTTACGCGGCGCAGACAGCCGTGGCGCCGCCGACGTTCGTCCTCTTCACCAATGTCGCGACGAGCTTTCACTTCTCCTACGAGCGTTTCCTCGTCAATGAGCTGCGGGACGCGTTCGGGTTCATGGGCACGCCGATCCGGCTGCACGTGCGGCGGCGGGCGGAGAAGGTGAAGGGCGAGCGGACCGCATTCAAGTCGAGCGTAAAGCGTTCCAGGGGATCGGAGGGCTCCCACGCTTCGACTCGGCCGAGAGGGTCGGCCGGGTCGAAGGGTTCGAAGGGCTCGCGCGGCTCGCGACGGCCGACCGGTTCAAAGCGTTCCACGCGTTGATCTTCGGGGTATACTCCCAGCGATGACCCCGAAGCTGTACAAGGCTGCGGATGTCTGCGAGATGGCCGGGTTGCAGGCGTATGTGCTGCGGTCCTGGGAGAAGGAATTCCCGGGCATCGGGGTGCAGAAGTCGGCCGAGAGCTCCGCGGCTGTATCGACAGTCGGACATCGATCAGGTGCTGCGCATCAAGCAGCTCGTGTTCGGCGAAGGGTTGACGCTCTCGGGCGCGCGGCGGCGGCTCGAAGGGCAGCTCGCCGCGGCGGCGCCGGTGCTCGCGGAAGCCGACGATGCGTCGGATGTGCTCGAGACGCTCGGCAACGACGCGCGGGCGCGGATCGCCACCGTCCGCGAATCGCTGCGCGTCATGCTCGACGCGCTGTCGCATCAACCGGGCTCGGTGACGATGGCGGCGGGGAAGGGGAACGGCCGCGCCGCAGAGCGAGGTCGCGATCGGCGAGGCGGATCGTCAGGTCCGGCCGACGACGATTACGAGCTGCGTCCGCCAAGCGCGAAGCCGGCGCCGGTGAAGGCCCGCGCCATCGCATCGCGAGGCAAGACGGCGCGCGTGGCGTCGAAGCCGGAGCGGCGCACGCCGACGAAGCCGACGAAGCCGGCCAAGCGCAAGCGCGCGAGCGCGTAGGCGTAGAATAGCGTCCGCGGTCGAGGTTCCGAGTTCCAGGTTCCTAGATCCAGGTTCAAGTTTCGGGATGTAGCGCAGCCTGGTAGCGCACCTGACTGGGGGGAAGCCAGCGCCGGTGAAGGCCCGCGCCATCGCATCGCGCGGCAAGACGGCCCGCGTGGCGTCGAAGCCGGCGCGGCGCACGACGGCGAAGCCGACGAAGCGCAAGCGCGCGAGCGCGTAGGAGCGTAAAGTAGCGTCCGCGGTCGAGGTTCCGGGTTCCAGGTTCCTAGATCCAGGTCTCAAGGTTTTCGGGATGTAGCGCAGCCTGGTAGCGCACCGGACTGGGGGTCAGGGGGTCGCTGGTTCGAATCCAGTCATCCCGACCAATGTTTCGCGGGGAAACGGCCCGGGACTCGCCGGGCCGTTTCTGTTATAGGCACACTATAGGGCACAAGAGAACGTAGGGCCTTCACCATCAAGCCCTGCGACTGGCCGACGAGGACGATTTCGTAAGTTGCTCGAATGCTCCCGTCAATCAACGAGCTCAAATGCCTTGGCGCGTTGGTGCATGTCGAGCTCTGCGTGTTTACGGCTCTCAACAATGTCGGAGTCACTTTGGTGGACCGGGAGCTATCTTCGAGGAGTTTGCGTCGAACTCCAGCCGACGTTGTCCTCGCGGTGGACGGCGGCTGAACGGCCGGTTGCCCCGTCGAGTGAGGAGTATCACGCGGCGAGTGTGCTGGAACAATACTCGAGTGTCCAAGAAGTAGTTCAGTATCAACCGGCAGGACAGCCACGGTGGATCGAGAATGTCAGCTACCTCGCGTTGCAAGGTGCGCATGATGCGGACGTTTCGAGCTTCGGAGGGAGCCGGCAGGCCGACCGCGTCCGGTATACGCGCCCAGGTCCATGGTTCAACGCGGAGATCTGGGTGTACCGCGCCAATCACGGACAGTTCAACACTGGGTGGGCCGCACCGATTTCATTCCCCCGCGTGGCTGGTTACTTACTCTTGCACGATTGATTTCGGGCGACGATCAGCGGCGCATCGCGAAGACCTATATTGCGGCATTTCTCGATCTTGGCGCTGCACGGCCGCCGCGAGTATCTGTCGCTCTTCAAGGACTGGCGCAGCGGGCGACACTGGCTACCCAAGAACGTGATCTACATCAACCGCTATCGCGACACGTCCTACGTTCCTGTCGCGACGTTCCAGGAAGATGCCGAACCTGGCCTCGACGACAGCAATGGGCGGACCATATCGTCGGCGAGCATCTGACGCTGTGGCGCGAAAAGGGCGCGCGCCGCTCAGAAAGTAGACCATTCGCCGCTCAGAAAGTAGACCACCTGAGGGTCTGATGGCGGGCTTGCCGGATCGGGGGATCCGGGGTCGGCTGGGAGGATGCTCAGGATGGATCAAGTGCATGTGGTCCGGCACAAAGTGCTGGTGGAGGGTCGATCGCAGCGAGCGGTGGCTCGGGAGTTCGGATTGGCGCGGGTCACGGTCCGCAAGTATCTGGACGAGGCGGCCCCCGAGCGGAAAGCGGAAGCGGGGTCCCGGCCGCGACCGGTGTGGGACGGGATCGCGGCGCGGCTGCAGGCCCTACTGGCCGAGTCCGTGCGCTGGACGGGCGGCAAGCAGCAGCTGACCGCGACGCGACTCCACACGTTATTGGTGGCCGAGGGGCATCGCGTCGGCCGCACGGTCGTCAAGGACGCCGTCGCGGAATGGAAGCGGCAGCGCCGCGAGGTCTTCGTGCCGTTGACGTATCGGCCGGGCGATCTCGCCGAGGTCGACTTCTTCGAGGTCCTGATCGACGTCGACGGGACCCGCCGCAAGGCGTGGCTCTTCCTGATGCGGCTGATGTACTCGGGCCGCGACTTCGCCTGGATCTACGAGCGCCAGGATCAAATCAGTTTTCTCGACGGGCACGTTCGAGCGTTTGCGCACTTCGACGGCGTCCCCGCGCGCGTCGCCTACGACAATCTGCGGGCGGCGGTGGTGCGGATCCTGGTCGGCGGTGCGCGGACCTTGACGCCGCGGTTTGCCGCGCTAGCCTCCCACTATCTGCTGGAAGCGTGTTTCTGTCGGCCCGGCGAGGGCCACGATAAGGGCGGCGTCGAGGCGCGCGGCAAAGCGGTGCGGCAGCAGGCGCTGGTCCCGATCCCGAGCGGGCCGACGCTGGCGGGGATCAATGCGACGCTGCTGGCGCAGATGGATGCGCGGCTCACCACCATGCGGGATGCGGCCGGGCAGACCATCGGGGCGCGGTTCACCGAGGAGCAGCGGTTGTTGCGGCTGGCGTCGAGGCCGTTTGTGTCGGAGGCGACGACGTTGGCCACCGTGACCCCGCGCGCGCTGGTCCGGCTCGACGGCGCGTGGTACTCCGTGTGGACGCGCTGGGCGGGCCTCGACCTCGTGGTGCGCGTCGGCCCGAGCACGGTCACGATCGTCGGCCGCGATGGCACCCAGGTGCAGCATCCGCGCAAACGGTTTGGGGAGCGCGCGATTGACTATCGACATTACCTGACGGAGCTCGCCCGCAAGCCCCAGGCGGTCCGCCAGGTGCTGCCGGATCTCCTCCGAGACCTCGGCGCGCCGTTTCCCGCGATCTGGGATCAGCTGCACGGCGCGCACGGGCCGCGCGACGCCGCCCGGCTTTTCGCCAAGGTGCTCGGCCAGCTCGAGACACAGGGGGCCGCCGTCGTCGTGCCCGCGCTGACCGCTGCCCTCGCGACGGGGACGCCGCTCCTGCTCGCACTCACACCGGTACGGGCGCCGATCGATCGCCTGGCCCCGGACGCGGTGCCCGCGCCGCTCCGCGCCATCGACATCGGCAGCGGCCGTGCCGCCGACTATGACGCCTGGCTCAGTGAGGTGGCGGGATGAGCGCCCTCATTCGCGATCTCGTCGTCATCCAGACGCGTGGCCTCAAGCTGCCCGGCATCGGGCGCACCTTCGAAGGACTCGCCCGGCAGGCGCGCGATGCCCACTGGCCGCACGAAGACTATCTGCACGAGGTGTTGAGCGCCGAGCAAGCCTCGCGGCATGAGTCCGTCATCCGCCAGCGGCTCCACGAGGCCCGCTTCCCGGAGGTGAAGACGCTCGACACGTTTGATTTCACAGCGGCGGAGGGTGTGAGCGCCACCCAGATCCACACGCTCGCCCGGGGCGAGTGGGTCACGGCACCGGAGAATCTGATCTTCGCCGGTCCGATCGGGACCGGCAAAACGCATCTGGCGATCGCGCTCGGCGTCGAAGCGACCAAACAGAAACGCCGCGTGCTCTTCACCCGCGCGGCTGACCTGGTGCGCCAGCTCCTCGAAGCCCGCGATACCCGCGAGCTCACGCGCCTGCAGCAGCGGCTGCTCCGCGTCGACGTGCTGATTGTCGACGAGCTCGGCTTCGTCCCCTTTGACCGCACGGGCGGCGAGCTGCTCTTCAATCTGCTGACGGACCGCTATGAGCGCCGCGCCACGGTCGTCACCACTAATCTCACCTTCGCCGAATGGGTCACCGTCTTTGCCGGCGACGAGAAGCTCACGACCGCGCTGCTCGATCGCTTGGCCCATCACGCTACCGTGCTCACCACCAAAGGCAAAAGCTATCGCATGCGCAAGCGCCGTACCCGCGAGGAGCCGTCGTGATCCCGTCGAGTGGACCGTGGTCACCGCGCCACCTCCATCTGCGCGGTACTCCGTGGGCGCTCGCCGGCCCAGGCCGGCTCACGCTGTCTGGAAGACCCTGAAGGAGGGGGTCAGTTTTACTGTCGTTGGGTCAGAACCACGTAGAATCAACCGCCCTCTGAGTGGCCTACTTTCTGAGCGGCGTACTGGTCTACTTTCCGAGCGGCGCGCGCACGAGAAATCTCGGGATTGCGAACATGTTCATCACGCGGCGCGGATGAGGTAGTTGCGAAAGTCGTCCCCAGACACCCCGCCAACCTCGCTTCGCGAGGCTGGCGTTCGACGCTGGATTCAGGCACGCCGCGACTCGCTTTCGGCTCATCGCGAGCGGGCACGAATCCGGTCCTCAATCAATCAACATCGCGTCGGCCCCGTCGATGGCGGCACGGGTGGTTTCTAGGGCATCAAGCAACGCGCTGCGCGCGTTGCTATTCGGCTCGAATCCCACCCTCTCCGCCATTAGGTTTTTCTTAAATCATTTATATTGATGGGTTTGTACTCGCCGGCCACGTGGGTGCATTGAGAACCCGGTCGCTGCGCCTTGGGGGCGACGTGCGTCTGGCTGCGCTTTGGTCATGGATCACCGCGCAGAATTGTGTCGTCGTTCTTGGCAATTGATGAGGGCGGTCGCCGACGTGTTCGCCGCGGACGGCTGAACGCCGGCTCGAAGTGTCGACTTCGTAATTCGGTCGGCCTGTCAAGCGACAGGAGAAACTGATCCCCAAACGACACTAAAACTGATCCCCTCCTGATCCGTGTTTCTTCAAGGGCAGCACTCTTTGTGTCAGTCGACAGCTCTCGCCTTGGATCATCAGGGTGTGGCTGTGATGGCGTGCCGCTCATACTGGTTTGCGGCGACCTTATAGGACCCAGTCGCACAGCGTCTGAGAGCATCGCCACACACATCCGCTGACGCGACCGCACTGCGACTACCGGCGGCAACGTTTCCCCCAGGACTCTGCGGCCCAGGAACACACGATCTAGCGCAGGGTTGCCGAATCAGCAGAAGCAATCCCGTTCACCTCGTCCGATCGCTTTTTCGGTTGCTGTGCTCCAGAAGAAGAGCGCCGGCCCGACCCTCTCGGCTCATGCGTGCGGCTTGAGCAGTAGCGCGATGCATCCCGTTGCCGCGACTCCCGAGTCGATCGCGGCCGGCAAGACGGTCTACACGAAGTGCGCGCCGTGCCACCGCGTCAACGGCGAAGGCGGGCCGGCAACGACGTGATTGCCGCGGCGCCGAGCCTGATCGACGACATGTGAGATCACGGCTCGACCGACGGCGAGATCTTCAACAGCATTAAGAACGGCGTGCCGCCGGAGTTCCATATGGTGCCGTTCAAGGATCAGTTGAAGGACGAGGAAATCTGGAATGTCGTGAACTACGTTCGTTCCATCGCCAGGAAGAAGCAAAAAAAAGGGCGGGATTCCCATCCCGCCCTTCTCGCCTTCCCACCTGAACCGACCTACTTGGACAGCGGGTCGGGCCGGACCTGGAACTTCACCAGCTTGGGTGTGTTCCCCTTGCCACCTTCCATGTGGAATGGCGCGCGCGTCGAAATCGGCGTGTAGATCGCCTTGCCTTTCCAGCCGCCTTTCGGGTTGTCGATGCGGCCGTCCAGGCCTTTCGCGTAGTACCCCATCGGATACGGCACGCGGAAGTTCACGATCTTGCCGTTGACGAGCGCGAGCAGCCCTTCCGAGAGGTTGCCGGTCGCCAGCGAAGCGTCCTTGCCGATGCCCAGCATGTCGAAGCGATCGACGAAGTTGTAGTACGCCGAGTCGGCGCTGGCATTCTCGACCGCGCCCTTGTAGTTCGGACCAGGGAACGGATAGAGCGACCAGCCTTCCGGACAGTGTTGACCGTTTGCGCTCGGGCCATTCAGCGGGGCCTTGCACTTGCTCCGGTCGAAGCTGGCAAGATGACCGCTCGAGAGGACCGTCCAGACGACGTTCTTGCTGTCAATGTCCATTCCGCGCGGCGCGAAGCCCTGAATGGTGGCCTTCGGATTGTTCCACGGCACTTCGTAGACCTCCGTCAGCGCGGTCTCGGGCGGATGCGCACCGGGGACGAAGCGCACCAGCGCACCGGGCACGCCCTGCACGGACCCCCACACCGATCCATCAAATGCCGGCGAGTCGCCGTAGAACGTAATGGCCAGCCGCTTGTCCTTGGCGGGATCGGCGGGCTGATTCGGCTCGGTGTACGCGTCGCGCTTGCCGTTGCCGTTGTAGTCGACGACGAACGCGCTCCAGCCCTGCGACGCCTTCTCGTCGTGCGTCTTGTCCCACGTCTTGACGTCGAACCAGCCTTCGACGCCGGCTGGCCCGAACGAGGACCACAGCACGTCGTTGTCGTCGAAGTTCACGTGGCCCCACGTGAAGCACGTATCGATGGTCGTGACCTGCTTCGTCTTCGGGTCATACATGATCAGCCCGCGCTGAGCCTGCGTGATCGGGAACAGCTTCGCTGACGGGTGATCCGAGCCCGCCTGGCACCAGGCCGGGGTCTGCGGTTTGCGAATGCGGCCCACGCCCCAGACACGACCCTGCTTGTCCATCGCGAAGCTGTGAACCGATGTCTGGCTGTTCCAGATCGTTTCCTCGGCCCAGTAGGGCGAGGGCGCGGCCGGCGGCTGGTCCGCGGCACTCGGTGTATCGGCGTCGCGCGGGGCGAGCTTGATCTGCGACGCGGTGTTCGTCTTCGGATCGATCACCGGGTAATAGTCGGCGCTCTCTTCGAGCGCGCCATAGATTGGACCGTTCGCGTTGACCGTCGGGTTGCGCTTGTCGGTCGCGATGGCGTCGTGCAGGTACACCTTCGGATCCGCCCAGTCCCACATCGTCACGACGACGTTCCGCTCGATCCCCTGCGGACGCGGCGGCGTCTGGTCCGGCAACTCACCCTTCGCAATGCGGTCGCTCCAGTCAGCGTACATCCCGAGCGCGCGGGCGCGGCCTACCTGCGTGAAGCGGTTGCTCATCCCGGCGCCCGCCTGGCCGGCCTGGATGCGGCGGTCCCACGCCATCGTCGTGTCCTCGACCTGGCTGAGGATGCTCGGCGGGATCGTGCGGGTGGCCGGGCCGCCCATCTGATGGCAACCGGTGCAGCCATCGGTGTTGACGATGTTGCGAACCCATTCGCCCTGGCTCTTGATGTTCGGCGAGATGCCATTGCCCTTGTCACCCGTGCCGGGGAAATCGCTCCTCGGCGGCAACTGCAGCAGCGCGAACCAGGTACTGCGCCGGGTAATACTGTGCGGCCGCCTTCTTGTCGGGCGCCACGACTGTCTTCAGGTTGACGACGTTTCCCGGCGCCGATTTCACCTTCGGTGAATCGACCAGGCCGTAGCCGCGGACCCAGACGTCGTATTCGCCCGCCGGGAGATCCGGGACAACATATCGGCCGCGGTCGTCGGTCACGACGCTCTTGATCAGGCGTGTCGGCGTGCTGCGCGTTTCCGCGATCACCCAGACGCCTGCCTCGGGCCCCTGCGCACCGGTCACGACGCCGCCGATGTCGTCGTTGTCGATGGCGGGCGCAGCGCCTCCCTGCCCCGACATCCGGACCGAGGTCGTGGCAAAAAAGACGATGAGGCTCAAGCCCAGGAGTAACACGGAGACTCTCTTGGTGCTCATGCTGGTTGCCCTTTCTCGTTTACCTATTCCGAGGAATGGATCCTTATAGCACAACACAGATCCTGCGGCCTTTACAGTCGCCATTCCCGGATCGCGGCTGCTTTACGTTCTGGCTTGGTTCCGACGTGGCCCCCGCCGGCGATTGCAGCGCACGGCATCTCAGCCGCGTCGGTTTGTGCTGTCGCACGGAGGTGTAACTTGCAGAATCTAAATGGTGGGATCGGGTTCGAATCCCACCCTCTCCGCCACCTCCTTCGCCTTCGGCTCGGTCGGTGGCGGCGCGGGTGGTTTCTAGGGCCATCAAGCAACGCGCTAGGCGCGTTGCTATTCGGCTCGAATCCCACCTTCTTCGCCTTCGGCTCAGTCGTGGGCGGTTTGGATCGTTTCCCGCCGAAGCGCGACCCTTGTGAAGTGCGACCGCGTCTACCTCGGTCACATTCGCGACGCCATCAGGTCAGCCGCGTAGGCTAGCGGTTCACGCTCATGGTGCGCAATGAGATGGCCGCTCCGTTGGCGTGGGCCCGGGACGACCGTGCCGCTGCGATCGCGCATTGGCAAGAGGCGGTCGCCGCGTAGGACCAACTCACCCGCAGTGAGTCCGTGCTCTCATGGTTTCATCCGCTGCGCGAATCACTTGGGGCTGCCCTCTACCAGGCGGGCGATTTCGCTCAGGCGGAACACGTCTTCAGAACCGACCTGAAGATGAATCCGAACAACCCGCGGTCACTGTTCGGGCTGTGGCAGACCCTGGTCGGGCAGAAACGGCCCGAAGACGCGGCTGAGATCAAGCGACGATTCGACGAAGGCTGGCGCGACGCCGACGTCTCCCTGACGATCACTGACCTCTGAGTTGACGTTTCATCGGATAGTAATGGGTGACGGCGACGGGGCGCTCCATCCGCGGGCATACCGTTGCCGACGAGGGAGGCCATTACTCATTGGCCGGCAGCTGCCCCTCCCGCACGCAGGCTCTTTGCCGTCGCTGGACTCGAATTCACGCGGGGCGAATCTGGGCATTGGTCCGCGTCGGGTGGTTGCTTGCCTATCAGCGCAGACCATCGTAGGCGTGCGACCTGCCGTGCGCTTGCAGTCCTCGACGCAGGTGCGATCCAAACCGCCACGACTGAACGCCGACGTCAGATCCCGACAAGCGGTAGGGATTTCTCATCCACGGCCAAGCCGATGGAAATACTCTCGCCGACGTACGGTTATCTATCGCGGCCGGCCGGCAGGACGGTTACCGCTAGCGCATGGATCGAATCGTTCCACGCCGATGCGTAAATGCACTCCTATCGGGCCGCAGGCCCATATAATCCTCGCTACTGAAGAGGGAGGCAACAGCCGTGAAGAAAACGATGCTCATCGCGCTATCGCTCGCGTCGACGCTCGTCGCAGGCACCGCGGCGGCGCAGCCGGCCCCGGTCAACCAGGCCGGCGTGACCATGGGTCACTGGCACATCGCCTCGAAAGACGTGGAGGCGAACAAGAAACTGTTCATGGCGATGGGCGGAAAGCTGTTCACGCCCGGTGGGCAGCCGCTCATCGTGTTCCCGGGTCTCTATATCAATCTGGTCCTCGGCAACGAGAAGGGCGAGGGCGGCACTGTTGGATCAGTGGTGAACCACGTCGGCTTCATCGTCGACAACGTCCAGAAGCGTGTCGCCGAGTGGAAGGCGAAGGGCGTCAACGTGCTCCCGGGCGGCGCGCTCCCGACGGGCGGCAATCGGCTGGACCAGGCCTACGTCGAGACGCCGGACGGCGTACGCATGGAGATTCTGGAAGACAAGACGCAGACCGTGCCGATTCGCAACGAACATATTCACTTCTTCGTGCCGGCAGCCGAGCTTCCGAAAGCGGTCGAGTGGTATGCGAAGACGTTCGGCGGGCAGGCAGCCACGCGCAACAACGCGCCGGTCGTGAACCTTCCTGGGGTCCAGCTCCGGTTCAACGCGGCCGATACGAAGCAGGCGCCGACGCGAGGCCGCGTGCTCGATCACATCGGCTTCGACACGAATGACCACCCGGCCGTCGTAAAGCGGCTCGAAGGGATGGGCATCAAGCTGGACCAGCCGGTTGGCAAGGGCGCGACCGGCAACACCATCACGTACATCACGGATCCGTGGGGCACGCGCGTCGAAATCGTTCAGCGTCTGCCGCTCGGTGCCGAAGTTCGGTCGACGCAATAGCCGTCCGCTCCATCGCCATCCGAAGTGGAAGCGACAAGGCACGGCGGAACGAGAGGCTGTCATGAAACGAGAACGCCTGCTCACCGCCGTGCTGCTCGTCATCACGGCCGCGGCCCTGTCAGGACAAACCAGGCCGAAGAGATTTCTGACGCCGCTACGACGCGCAGCCGGTAGCGCACTGACTGGGATGATCGAAGACCAGGGCAGCTTCTTCGTGGGCGGCGTGCAGAAGGTCACCGATTACGCCAGCGTCGCACCGCCCGTGCCCGGTACCGCGCCGGCGCCTGTGACGCTCCATCAGATCATGATCGGCCAGATGTAGCCACAGTTCCAGGTCCCCGCTCGAAGTACGGCGGCTGACCGGTGATCGTCGCCGGCGACGTGAGCGGCGGGCGCCGGGATGATTCCGGGCATTGCCCGCATTACCGATGATGGCGCGTGGACGAACTGGTTCGGTCATCTCGTGCCGGCCAATTCGACGATCCGCTCCAGCTTGCGGTGGCCAGCCACAGCCCGTCGGGTGCGAGCGCGACCGACTCGACCGACTACACGGGAGTGACGTAGGCGTCCGTCACGACTCGATCCAGCAACGGGAGGATCACTGGGTGATTGCTCTTGGTGCGCGTCGCATCCGACCGATGCGGCTACGCTCCTATTCTCGCGCGGGCCCCGACTGGGACTGCGAGCTCGAACAGCGACCACGCCCGCACATCCGACAGGGGAACGGCGAGGTGTATAAAGGGTGCGATCTGCTCTGCCGGTGTGGGTCTCGCTCGGCGCAGAGCCGCTCCTGCCAGGTGGGCAACCGCTCGAGGACTCTTGCATGCGCGAATGCTACGCTCGAATTTTGTCGGTCACCGCTGGGTTGTTGATGGTCGTGTCGCTGCACGCCCAGGAGCGCGCCATTCCGGCCGCCGTCCAGCCATTTGTCAGCGTGAATGCGGCAGTCGTGGCGCTCACGCACGTCCAGTTGGTCGAGGGCACGGGTCTCCCGGCACGCGCCGACCAGACGGTGATCCTTCGAGGATCCACGATCGAGTCGATCGGACCCTTTGCGGCGACGGCAGTGCCGTCTGGCGCACGCGTCCTCGATCTGTCCGGGCACACCGTCATGCCGGGGCAGGTCGGACTACACGAGCACACCTATTTCGCGTCGATTGACGGTCCTTCCGGCAGGCCGACGCGCATCGCTCAGATGAACGTGAGCGCGCCCCTCCTCTACCTCGCGTACGGCGTGACAACGGCCATGACGGCAGGGAGTGCCCTGCCGTACCACGAACTCAATCTGCAGCGCGCTGTGGACGCGGGCGATACGCCAGGCCCGCGGTTTCATATCGCCGGTCCATACCTCAACGGACCCTCGACCGCGCCGTGGCCATCGCGGAATGCGGTCACGGCCATGTTCCAGTCCGTCACCACGGCCGAGGAGGTGCAGCGAGTCGTTGACTATTGGGCGTCCGAGGGCGCCACCTGGGTCAAGTTCATGGGCACCATCGCGCGTGACACGCTGCGAGCCGGCGTCGAGGCGGCACGCGCGCGCGGCATGCGTGTCACCGGGCACCTGTGTTCCGTCACGTTTACCGAGGCCGCCGCCCTGGGCATCGATCTGCTCCAGCACGGATTCATCACCGACAGCGAGCACGTGCCGGGGAAGCAAGTGGACCTGTGTCCGCCGGGGAACCAGCGTGTCCAGGCCGACGTTGACGTGTCCAGTGCCGCCGTTCAGGAGAGCATCCGGGCGATTGTGGCGGCCGGGGCGGCCGTGACGTCGACGCTGTCGCCGTACGAGACGTTCATGCCCAACCGGGTGGGGCTCGACTCCAGAACGCTCGAGACGCTGGCACCGGACACACGCAAAGAGGTCGAGGCGATCCGCGCGGGACTCGCCGACAGTGCCTGGGCACTGCCGCCGCGGCTGCTGCAGAAGATGATGCAGTGGGAGCGGGCATTCGTGGCCGCCGGTGGACTGCTGGGGCGGGATCGGACCCGTGGGGACGGGCCTGTTCCCGGCGTCGGCAACATGAGGAACTTTGAACTGCTGGTGGAGGCAGGCTTCACGCCCGAGCAGGCCATTCAGATCATGACGCTCAATGGCGCACGGATTCTCGGCATCGATCAACGCGTCGGCTCCATTGCGCCCGGCAAGACAGCGGATGTCGTCGTGATTCAGGGTGACCCCGTGCGCCGGCCGTCAGACATCTACAACGTCGTGACCGTGTTCAGGGACGGCGTTGGCTACGATTCGACACGCCTGCGCCAGGCGGCGGCTCTAAGGGTTGGCGTGAATTGAAGGCCGAAATCACTCGCTACATGCCGACTGATCGTTAGGAGGTCGCTGAAAAACGCATTGTAGGGGATCGACAGATCCGCGATCGCGTACTACCATGGCGGGCATGCGAGGAGACGATCGCCAGCCGCGTGCGATGTTCAGCTATGTGTCCGCCGAGGAACGTGTGCCCCAGGATCACCCGCTCCGGGCCATTCGCACCTTTGTCGACGAGATCCTGCGGGAGATGACGCGCGAGTTCGATGCGCTCTATGCGCAGCACGGCCGGCCGTCGATTCCGCCCGAGCGCCTGTTGCGGGCGCAGTTGCTGCAGCTGTTCTACTCGATTCGGAGTGAGCGGCTGCTGATGGAGCAACTCGACTACAACATCCTCTTTCGCTGGTTCGTGGGCCTGGAGATGGACGAACCGATCTGGGTGCCGACGGTGTTCACGAAGAACCGCGATCGGCTGCTGCAGCACGCCGTCGCCCACAGCTTCTTCCAGCGCGTGGTCGCGCGCGCGTCCGATCTGATGTCGGACGAGCACTTCACCGTGGACGGCACGCTGCTCGAGGCGTGGGCCAGTCAGAAGAGTTTCCAACGGAAAGACGGCGACACCGATGGCGATGGGCGCGACTTCCGGGGGCAGGACCGGAAGAACGACACGCATGCGTCGACGACGGATCCCGACGCGCGGTTGTATCGGAAGTCGAACAATGCCGAGGCGCGCTTGGCCTATCTCGGGCATCTGCTGATGGAGAATCGCCACGGGCTGATCGTCGACGCGCAGGCGACGGTGGCCGACGGGCTTGCCGAGCGCGAGGCCGCGACGACGATGCTCAGCACCCATTGGCGGTTTGCGCCGCCGCGGCACCGGACGGTAGGGGCCGACAAGGCCTATGACACCGCCGACTTCGTCGACCAGGTGCGCGAGGTCGACATGACGCCACACGTCGCCCAGAACGACACCCGACGCGGTGGGAGCGCGATCGATGCCCGCACGACGCGACACGCGGGCTACGCGATGAGTCAGCATGCGCGGCCTCGCATCGAGCGGGCGTTTGCGTGGCTCAAGACGATTGCCGGGCTGCGCAAGGTGAAGCTGCGCGGCCTCACCACGGTGGACGCACTCTTCGTCTTCGCCAGCGCGGCCTTCAACATCAAACGGATCGTTACCTTGCGCGCGGCGGCCGCATGAGACGCGACGCCTGGCACGCGGCCACGATTCGCTCCCGTCCAGCGCGACGAACGGAACGCTGACCGTCCTTGTTTCGAAGGCGTTGCCCACATACGCGACAGAGATCGAGCGCATGATCATTCGTTTTTCAGCGACTTCTTAGCTATCGTCGGTGGCGCGAGATTCAGCGACTCAACTGGCCAACCCTTCACACTCGTCACGAATCAAGCGCCGGCAGGTGCCAATGGCTCTGGCGCCACGGTGCTCTAAGCCTGCCTCGTTTCACCGTCGTCGTCGGCCTTTCCACTGCACGCGAGTCCAGTGACCCGGCCAGACCTGGACCCTCGACCCCATCGCGACCGGAGTGAGGGAATTCCTCGCGCACGACGTCTATTCCTCAGAGCCGTTCCTCAACTTACGGAACGATCGCTCGAAAGGAGATGCGTCATGAAGCGAGGACTCCTCCGTGTGTCCGTGATAGTCGTCTGTCTCTTGGTTCTCCCAGGCGCCGTCCTGGCAAATAACTTCGTGGTGGGCAGCAGCTCCAATGGCAACGTGACCCTGGACAGTGCCAACAACTGGATAGTCGTCAGGAGCGCGACCGTGAACATTCCTGGCGGCGATGGTGCGGTTCATGGTTGCGTCGCGACCGCCAGTGCCGACATGGAAAGCGGTGGTGCCGTCGGGGTTGAGAACCAATACCGTTTCGTCCTGAGCCGCAACAACACGAACCCTACTACCAATGGGGGGTCAGAGCGCCTTCTGGAGCTCGTCGACAATGACGGAGCCGACGATCCGGACTTCAAGCCGGTCAGCACGACAGTGACGAGTACGGGCCTCACGAACGACAACGGTGCGAATGGTACAGGTGCGCACACGTTCTATTTCCTCGGCAGAAAGGTTGAAGCCGGGGATGCCAACGCCGACGTGTTGGACGCATCGCTCTCGGTCATGTGCGTCGACACCCCTTGAAACAGCCGCAAGGCGAGAGCGCAACAAGGTCAGGTCGGCAAGTGTTCCACTCTTGACCTCTCTGCAGCGCGATGGAGCCGTCGGCGACGGCGCAGTACGCCACGGCTCATCGCCAACGTAAAACCGCTCTGGCTTCCACAGCAGTTTCGTAACGGGTAACGGCGCAGTGGCGATGAAGCGGCGGAAACCTACTCATTCCCCGGCAGATGCCGACTGCTCAGGACCGAACGACGTCCAAATCAACGGCGCGTCAAGATGGATGTTCACGCTCTGCGGCGGTGGATCGACCTCCTCACGGTCATGGTCCTCTGGATCCTCGCCGGGATTCACCTTCTTGCCGCTCAGAGCCTGATTACGCTGAAAGATTGGACAGCCCGCCTGAACGCCTTCCCGTTGCTTGCGCGTTAGCTGCCGCGGCAGCTCCCATCGGTCTGCGGATCACAACGAACCCATGGCTCGGGACCGACGGACCAGTCGTTGCCTCCATTCGAGAACGTATCGGCCCCTCACCCCTGCTGCCAGACGGGCCTCCTCTGACGCCACGGCAACTTGCCACATTCCGTCTCCAGCTGGCCGAAGGCATCGAAGAGGGCTATGCCGCGGTTTACCAGCAATCCTCACCCGCACGGTCGTTGTCTACGGCCTGCGGTTCGCCAGTGCCCTCGACCGCGATGAAATATTGAAGGCCACACGGACGCCGCGGAATCCGAGAGTCATGACGGTCGCCGTCGGATCGCTTCTAGCCGTGGTCCACTGAGACGGCGGCGAGTGCGCCCAGGCGATTGGACGTACTTGGCCGCATTGGCGAAAAAAACAGGCGGGGTGATCGCGTTGCGGGTGACCCGGAAGATCAATCGCGGAAAACACCGATCGGGCGATCGATGACCAGCGCTTGGACTCGCGGGCGCTGGGCGAGCTCCGGGCACGTCATCAACTGACCGCAGCCGCCATGGCCGCGAACCAGGCAAAGTAGGCGATGCTGAAGCCCGCTCCCTGTAGGAGCATTCCGACCCGTCTCGGAAGGATCGTCTTCAGCAGCAGCCATGCCATTGTCATTGTCACGGGGTTGACCCAGGCCAGCCAGGTCGGCAGGCGTGTTCGCCCTGTGAGGATGGCGTATGTCGCCCAAGCGGAGGCCACGATCACCGCGAGGACGAGCGGACCGTAACACATCATGATCGTGACCATCTGGCGCCGCACCATTGCTGCGAGCATCGGTTGGCGGCCTTCATCCACGGCGTACAGGGCCTGCACCGTCTCGCCGACGTATGCGAACGAGCCATGTACGAAAGGACCTGTGACGGTCGCCGCAAGAAACAGCATCGTGGGCGGCAGGGCCAGCCACGGCCCGGCAGACGACACGCTTCGATAAAAGAGCCAGAGGCCGGCTATGGTGAGCGGCGCACCGATGACACCGAGAAGCGCGCCCCATCGCAGCCGCCAATAGGGAAGCCGCGCTAGCTCCTCCAGCAACGCCACTCGGCGCCGCAGGATTCGGTCGTTGCTCACGTCGACCGGCAGGGGTCGTCTGTCTCCGCGCGCGGCGGCGTGGGGCGCCAGCAACAGGACATCGCCGGCGGCGTACAGCGCCGCGCCCACCATTCCGACAACTCCCGCCACTTGCAGTACCGGTGACGTCGCTCATCGTTCGCCTGTGGTCCTCTTTGCCAGTGCGAACACTGGCCAGCAAGGAAGAGTGATGCGTCGCCCTTATCAGCGCACGCTCCAGTCGACGACTGCCAGGAAAACCTCGACCTCAGCCCTTCTGTTTCACGGTGGACACGCGACTCCATGGACGTCGCTAAGCGCAACAACCGCATGTCAGGATCGTCTGCGCGTCGTCAGGTCTGATCAGGGACGAGGCCGGGCCATGTTCTCGATCCGATCCGCCGGGGCGTCTGGTCCGAGGATCTGGCGGAGCGCTTCTTCCAGCACCTCGTCCCGGACGGCGCGGATCCCGGCGACCGTCGGGTGCGCCTCCACGTCGGCAACAATGCCGACGCGCTGAGTAGGCCTTCTGTCAGGATAAAAGACGCCGATGCCGCTGATCATCGAGCTCAACCCGCCTGGGAGCGGGATCGGCGACACGTTGCCGTCGGCGCCCGCGGTCGTGCTGCCCACCACCACCGCCCGCGGACTGGACCGGAACGCCATGGCCGTGTATTCGGCCTGACTCAGCGAGATCTCGTCGACGAGGATCACGACTTTGCCCGCGTAATGCGGCTGCTGCGGGCTGAGCAGGACCGGATCGCTCCAGCGGAACGCCCCGGGATGTTCGAGATCGCCGATCGTGACCCGCGCGAACGGCGTCGGCCGGTCCACCAACAGCGAGCCGAGTGCGAACACCACGAACTCTGACGGGTAGTTGCGGATGTCGATGACGAGCCCCCGCGTCCCCTTCGCGCGCTCGACGTAGCTGGAGACCTGCGCTACCTGCACCGACGACAGCTTCAGATAGGCGACCTCATCGGAGAGCAGGTGGAACGCCTCTCCGGGACGATCATGTGTCAGGCCGGCTCGCAGGTCCAGGCTCGCCAGCGGCTGTCGCTGTGCGGTGATCCGCACCTCCTCGCCGGCACGGCGAGCCACGGCGCCAGCCGCTACGCACGGTCCCCGCGACATCGCCTGGGCGATGTCGCGCAGCCGCGTCGGCCGGTTCGAGGCGGGGTAGTCCGGCTCCCAGCGGCCGACCAACTCCGCCACCGGCACTCCGTCCAGGCGCTCGATGACGTCGCCGACCCTCAAGCCGGTTGCTGGTCCCGTGGCGGCGTCCGAGTATCCGGTCACCACAGCCTGGTTCTCGAGGAAGCGCATCGTCACGGGAAGCTGGCAGTTACCGGCCGGAGGGCGAAGCTGCGGCGGCGCGCTCCAGAGGTTCGCGTGCGTATCGGTGGCTCTCGCGATCAACTGGATATCTCGAGCTGGTAGGTGTCCTTGTCCGCCGCCAGCGTCACCCTCGGCACGAACTCGGCCAGCACGCGGTCCCAGTCCCCGTCCAGTTGATCGCGATACGGGAACCAGTACTCGACGATGTTCCAGAACCGGTAGAGGGCAAGCAGCTGATAACCGGCGTCGGGAAACCTCAGTCCCGCGTAGGCCGGCTCGTTGTCGAATCTCGGATTGCCGATACCCGGCACCTGCGACACGAAGAACTGCCGGCTGCGCGCGCGGCCGCTACGAACCGCGCGTAACAGCCCGGCCAGCTCGCGCCCCACTACCGTGTCCGTCTCGATCCAGGCGAGGCCGGGACGCAGCTGCAGGTTTTCGTCCCGCAGCGTGAGGCACGGATCGCAGGGAGGCAGTGGACCGAGGCCGCGAATCCAGTCGCGCAGCACGACGGAGCCCGCGTCATGATCGCGAGCCGCCAGCACCGCGGGCAGCACACGGAACAGATCGTAGTCCCAATGACGCGACCCCGTCGTGACGGCCGGATGGTGGTACTTCAGGAATCCCCAGACCTTCCCCAGCATCGCCAGGTTTTCGATCTGTGCCGGCGTCAGCTGGCTGATGACGACGCCGGAGCCGGCGTCGAACTCGCGATCGAGATCGATCGGCGTCTTCGGCCGCTCCACCTTCAGCGCCTCCCACACGGGCCTGCCGTCCACGAGCAGTCGCAGGTCGTCCGCCCAGACCTTGCCAGTGCCGGCGATCAGGACGCCGAAAACAGCTGCTTCGCCGCGCGATCGACCGGCAGCGTGATCGAATACTCCGTCCAGTCGTTCGTGCCCCGGATCTGGCGCGGCTGCATACTGGCAAACGCGAGGTTTGGCGCGTCGCCGTCCTGACGCATCCACAGCCCCATGAACTCGCTGACGGTCTCGCTGCGCAGGAAGCCGCGCCACTCGATCGTCGTTCCGCCGAAATCCACTGGGATGGTCTTGGTGAGCGTCGAGAACGCCTGCGGGCTGGCCGCCGTGCGCTCGAGCCGCGCCGACCATCGCCCGCCATGCACGATGGCGTCGTCGACCGACACAGTCCCCGCCGGGCCGCCGCCCCAGCCGGCCGGGAGGGTTCCGCTGTGAGCTGTCTCGAAGGTCAGTATTCCTTCCAGTTCCGGCTCCGGACCGGCGTTCTGGGTCTGACCGGGAACCGTCAACACCGTCCACATCAACGCTGCTGACAGCAGACTTCGCATGGCTGGATTGTAGGACGATCCTTTGACGTTCGGTGGGCTCGTGCTCGGTCCGCCGCGATGCCATGCGCAGGCCGCCTTTCGCGTGACGCCTGGGCATCGGGCTGGCGAATATTACCTGTCTGCCTTGGCGGTAACCTCCGGGCGCCCTGATGGAACGAGCGAGACGAATCTACAGAACCTTGACGTCGCGGCTGTGGAAGTCAGCTTGGCGATGAGGCGCTCGCCACCAGGCCACATTGTCAGGGTGGACGTTGACCTGGTCGGCACGCCGACCTGGCACGAGAGGCAAAGCCGAGGTTGCTGCTCCTCTATCACCAAGGGAGTGTCGCCGCCGAATGGGGGTTTGCCGAGATGAGCGCTCGCTATTCGGCCCTCTTAGCTGTTGCGCCGGATCTTGATGTGTATTGAGGCGGAATCGCAGTGCAGGGCACCCGAACCGGCTATTGCCGTGGCGAGCCGTGCTCAAGGATAAGTAACGAGTGACGGCGCAGGGACGATCTGGGGCCTGAAGTGTGGCACCAGGCATATTCAGAGCACCGGATCGGCGCTCGTCTAAGAGTTCAGGACCGGGCCGCGGTCCGCTCTTTAAGACGCGATGACCGGCGTCACCAACTGAGCGTATCCGAACCGCCGCGAGAACCTCAAAGAATCGGCAAGTACAGGCTTTCTTGTAGGGACACGTAGCACGCGATCCGGATCAGGGGGCAGGGAAATCCCTGGCGTACCCGGCGGTCCGTTTCTTGGTGCCCCAGTCATCCTCTCGCATCATCTACGCCCTACGCTCGCCGGTCGCGGTCTCCGACCCGTCGAGCACCGCCGCATTCGTCTCAAGATCGGACCAGCGTCGCACCTGTGAGTTGGAACCTCTTGCTTAGGTGCAGCCAGTTTGGCCGATCGTACATCACGAAAACGCGAAAGCAGACGAAGTGCACGAAGCCCTTTTGAATCATTCTTCGGGGTCTTCAAACTTCGTATACACCGTTGCGGAAAACGGAACAAAGGCCTGAGCTACAGCGCAACTCAAATGGCCTTCCGGATCAGCGGGCGAGCACGACGCCCGCGCCAAACCGGAACGCATTCACGCCGCCCTCGTCAGTGAGAAACCGAATGTAGTCCGCGCCGACACGGACGCCGAACTTGTCCGCCAGGCGCAGTTGCATTCCGCCGCCTGCCTGCAGCGCTATGTCCGTGCCGCTCGCCTCGCCGCTGAAGGAAAACCCGGGGGAGCCGACGACGCTGCCTGATGCTGTGACCTTCGCCGAACCATTGATCGCGCCAACCAGGAACTGCCCGAAGGGAACCACCGTCGGGTTCGAGCGGCTGCTATAGCGCACCCCACCCATGAACTCATGCACCCGCAGGTCGACTGAGGCGCTTGCCGCAAGACCGCCAAAGGTTGCCGATTCAGTAATCGACTTGTAATTGCCGCCCGTGGCGAACACGATACCGAAATGGCGGTTCAGATTCCCGGCAAGATCAACGTACCAGCCGAGTGGCAACGATTGATCGACATTCCGGATCGGAACGTCGCCAGTGTCGATACTTTCCAAATCTGCCGAGACATTGAAATACTGATAGCCTCCCGACACCTCGATGCGCGGCGTCTGTGCCGCCGCGGGAAGCGCAGCGCTCAACGCGGCCACAGTCAAGAGCAGGCTGCGGATTATAGCTGCACGGCCGCCGCTGGCGCGGCGGACGCTACGCGTGAGATGCTCCGGACATGAAATGTGCATCGGTCTGGGGCAGAAGGCGGTGGAGTCGTTAATAGACATTTCTCCGTCGGTCATTCGCGCGTACGCTCCGTTGGACCTCACACAGAGGAATTTCTCGCTCACCAGCGCTTCAAGCAGCATCTTGCACAACACCGCTCAACGCCGAGGAGACGCTGCGCCTGTTCAACGGTCAGTCGCAACCCGGGCATTTCCAGGTACTGGCGCGGATACGTTGGAGCTCAGTGTTGTTCGGCATCACAACCTCGTAGCTCCTCACGCGGTGGTGGAAGTCGCTCGCAGTTCTTGTTCTGCCTGGACCCAGTCGTCCACGTCGTGCCCGTGTTCGCAGTCGCGTGTCAGGTACAGGTCGTAGGCGCGACGGGCTACATCGGCATCGATGACCGACACGCGTTCCGCCGGCGACTTCAGCGCGCGGTCCGGCGCCGTTGCGGCTCGTTCATCTCTACTTCGCTCGTGCCATCGTGCAACCTCGCTCTCGCCTCTAGACAATACGGAATGACCGGCCCGCTATCGTAACGTCGTAGTGCTGTCGCACTCGACAAGGTGGTCTGAGCCACCGATGTCGCGGATTAACGCCTCGCGGCGCCAGAGCCGCATCGATAAGCGCCGGTCGTGAAGCAGGTTACTACGTAGGTTGGGATTGACGCGCACGAGAAGGACCTCTCGTTGCCATGCTGATGAGCAAACACGCGGCACCGGTGACGTGGACGGTCCCGAACGAGCCGAATGCGGTTCGTCGCCTGGTGCGCAAGCTCGAGCGAGAGGCACCCGTTCCTGTGCAGGCGTGTTACGAAGCATGCACTTGTAAACTCGACCGTGCGTGCAACCGCGTGCAAGGTGCCCCGGCAGCCCTGGCATCTCCGGCAACGGTGGCAATGTGGAATCTGTAACTTACAGATTCTAAAGGGTCCTGTCGGGTTCGAATCCCACCCTCTCCGCCACCTCCTTCGCCTTCGGCTCGGTCGGTGCCGGCGCGGTGGTTTCTAGGGCCATCAAGCAACGCGCTACGCGCGTTGCTATTCGGCTCGAATCCCACCCTTCGCCTTCGCCTCCGTCGTGGGCGGTTCGGATCGTTGCTAGGGGCATCACGCAACGCGATCCGCGCCTGCTATTCGGCTCGAATCCCACTCTTCGCCTTCGCCTCCGTCGTGGGCGGTTCGGATCGTTGCTAGGGCATCACGCAACGCGATCCGCGCCTTGCTATTCGGCTCGAATCCCACCTCTTCGCCTTCGGGCTCCGTCGAAGAGCTCCTCGATGCGGTCCTGGCGTTCCGAGTTCATGGCCGCCTGCTCCCGAACAGCGAAGCCGGCTGGCCGCGCGCGAGCGCTGACGCGAGCCGCGCCTTCGCCAAGCGCAGGAGCCTCTGCGCCTTCTTGTCGGAGATTCCCAGCAGCTCGGCGATCTCGGCCACCCGCAGTCCGCCAAAGAACTGCAGCTCGAACGCGCGCGCCTGCGACTCGCTCTGCCCCGCCAGATCGTCGAGGGCAAATCCAACCGAAAGGACCGCCTGCGGATCGAGCGCGGCTACCTGCACCAACGGGTCGTCGAGGCACACACGCCGCACGGGTGCGTCGCCGCCACCACGCGCAACTGCCGACCGGCGCCGGGCCGCGTCGATCAGGATGTGCTTCATCGCGCGGACGACCGCGTATTTCAGGTGCTGCGGCGATTCGGCGCGGAAGCGCGTGGCGCGCGCCAGCTTGATGTAGGCCTCGTGCACCAGCGCCGTGGCGTTCAACGTCGGATCGCCGCGCGCCCGCTTGACCGCCCGCGCCAGCCGGCGCAGCTCGTCGTACGCGACGCTGAACATCTCGTCGTGCGGAGGCGTTCGGTCGTCCGGGGCCATAGCGCGTCCTTGCGAAGCAGCGCCCAGCAAAAGAAAAGCTACGCGATGGTGTCCGTCACCACCGGCTCTTCCCGAATTGTCTGGTGAGGGGGCGCCGACGGCCGCATGGGCCATGACGCGCCCGCATGGTAGCACGGGGTTATTGCCGAGCTGCTGAATCCGCAGCGGCGGGCCGCGCTGTATGCCCGCGCCCGGCGAGCCGTGTTCCGCTCGATCAATTCGAAATGCGCAAGGGGAAGACCGATGCCGAATAGAACTGGACATCTTGCTGCGCCAACATCCGCACATTCTGCGGGCCGGGTCAGTCGGCTACGAACTTTCGCGGGTGTCTTCGTCGCACGCGTCGCGGTCGCGTGCCTGCTCGCCGCCTTGGCACTCCCCGACCGCCCGGCGAGCGGTCAAACAATCGCTACCGCTGGCGGCGTCGGCGCGGAGGCAAGTGGTGCGGCTCGACGCAACCCGCTCGCCATTGCGGGGATCAATCGAGTCAGCTCCGGTGTCGGCGTCCCCGTGCAGCTCGATGGAAGGTTGTCCGACGACCCGGACGGTCTGTCCCTGAACTATCGCTGGATGTTCGTCGAAGTTCCCGCAGGCAGCACCGCGATGCTGAGCGGCGCGGCCACGGTGAGCCCGACCTTCATCCCGGACCGCAAGGGCGGATACCGGTTGCAGCTCGTCGTGGACAACGGCAGGCAAGCGAGCGACCCGGACGTCGTCGAGCTGAGCGTACCCAATACGCCGCCGGTTGCGGAGGCGGGGGCCGATCGTGTCGCGGTGGTCGGCGGCACGGTCCGCCTCGACGCCGGCAAATCCAGCGATGCCGACGACGACGCCCTGACCTATCAGTGGAGCTTCATTTCGCGTCCTGCCGGAAGCCGTCGGGCGCTGTCCGGCGCCGACACCTCGACCCCGTCGTTTCTGGTGGACAAGCCGGGACGGTATGCCGTGCAGCTCGTCGCGAGCGACGGGGAGGCCAGCGGCGGGGACGTCGTGAACATCGACGTCCCGAACACGGCTCCTGTCGCCGACGCCGGCGCCGACCAGACAGCAGCGTCCGGCGCACTCGTCACGCTCGACGGCAGCCGGTCCACCGATCTGGATGGCGACCGCCTCACTTACACCTGGAGCTTCGTCTCCCGGCCCGGTGGAAGCGCCGCGACATTGTCAGGACGCCGAGCAACGCGCCCGACATTCGTCGTCGACGTTCCAGGCAGGTACGTTGTCGGACTGATGGTCCACGACGGCCAGGTGGAGAGCGTGCTCGATTCGGTCAGCGTCAGCACCGGCAATTCGGCGCCCGTTGCCAGTGCCGGCCCCGATAGGAGCGCGCACATCGCTCAAACCGTCCGGCTCAGCGGCCGCGGCTCGAGCGACGTCGACGGCAACGCGCTGACCTTCGCATGGGCGATCGTTGCGAAGCCCGCCGGCAGCACCGCGACGCTGAGCGGCGGCCGGACCCCCAGCCCGACATTCCAGGCCGATCGCCGCGGCACCTACGAGGTAGGGCTCGTCGTCAACGACGGGTCGCTGGACAGCGCCATGGATACCGTGCGCGTTGCCGTAGGAAACACGGCGCCGGTTGCATCGGCCGGTACCGACCAGCAGGTAGAGCGCGGCGCAACGGTGATGCTCGACGGCAGCGGCTCGACCGACGTGGACGGCGACGTGCTGACCTATTCGTGGGCGCTCACCAGCGTGCCCGACGGCAGCACGGCGGTGCTGAGCGACCCGTCGACGATCACGCCCACGTTCGAGGCGGATGTCGCCGGCACGTACATCGCGCAGCTCGTCGTCAGCGACAGCACGCGCATGAGCGTTGCAGACACCGTGAGCCTGTCGACCGAACGCGTGGCGCCGGTCGCAAATGGCGGCCTCGACCAGACCGTGCGCAGGGGAGAGGTCGTCCTGTTGAATGGGTCCGCCTCGTCGGACGCCGGCCGTGGCGCGCTGACATACCGGTGGTCGCTGATCTCGAGACCGAGCGGGAGCGTGGCGACGCTGGCGGGTGCGACAACCATAGGGCCTTCGTTCACTCCCGATCTCCCTGGTGATTACATCGTCCAGCTCCTCGTCAACGCCGGCGCACAGAACAGTGCGCCGGCGAGCGTCGTGGTAACGACGACGAACAGCGTGCCGGTCGCTGACGCTGGCCCGAGTCAGGTTGATGTTCCCGTGGGCTCGACCGTTGCCCTCGACGGTTCCGTTTCGTTCGATGCGGACGGGCAGCCACTGACCTACCGCTGGGCGCTCATTGCAAGGCCAGCCGGGAGCATGGCGGCGATCGGCGATTCCGGGGTGGCGACTCCCGAATTCACCGCCGATGTCGCCGGAGACTATGTCGCGCAGCTCGTGGTGGGTGATGGCGCGGTGGACAGCGCGCCCGACACTGTGTTGATTCGCACTGACGCGACCGACGCGGCCGGAGCCGACCAGGCTGCCGATTCGAGCGCGACCGCACAGCTCGAACCGGACGCGGACAGCGGGATAGCGGCCCTTCCGGTCGTCACCGTGCGTGCCACCGACGCCAACGCCTCGGAGAACGGACCCGATCGCGGAACGTTCACCGTGACGCGAACGGGGCCGACGACCGCTGCGCTTTCCGTGGCCTTTACGCTTGCCGGCACCGCCAGGAACGGGATCGATTACACGAACGTTCCGCTGACGGTGACGATCCCGGTGGGCGCGGCGACGGCCGTCGTACGGATCACGCCGAGCGACCGACACGCTCATCGAAGGCAACGAGACGGCCATCCTGACGCTGGCCGTGAACGCCGCCTACACGAGGGGCACGCCGAACAGGGCGACCGTCACCATCGCCGACGGGACGCTGGTCAACGGCTTGAATTACACCGGGTCGATCTCCCGCGCCGGCGAGACCGACGTGGCGAGGTTCACCGCAGCGGCGGGGAGCTCGATCATCGTGAGCATCGCCGAGACGGGCGCGAACTCGGCGTTCGTGCCGTGGATCCGCCTGCTGGGTCCGAGCGGCGCCATCGTGGCCTTCGGCAACAACTGGGGCGACCTGGCGGCGCAGTTTCAGGTGACGGCGCCGACAACCGGCACATACACCGTCCAGATAGCCAGCGCGGACGCCGGCAACAACGATACGGGCAACTACCGGCTCACCACGGTCCGCGTGCCGGGCGCGGTGAGGGTTGCCTCCGGCGACCAGGGAGGAGCAATCACGAACGGCGGCAACCACACGGGAACGATCCAGGTCGGCGACCTCGACCCGTGGACCTTCACGGCGACGGCGGGGCAGGCGATCATCGTCGACATCGGCGAGACGGGCGCCAACTCCGCGTTCGTACCCTGGATCCGGCTGTTCGGGCCGACGGGCGCGATCGTGGCCTTCGGCAACAACTGGGGCGACCTGGCGGCGCAGTTCCAGGTGACCGCGCCCACGACGGGAGCCTACACCCTGGTGGTGAGCACGGCGGACGCCGGCAACGACGCTTCCGGTACCTACACGCTGACGGTCGTCCGCCCGGTCGGCGCGCCGGTCGTGTCGGCCGGCGATCACGGCGGCCCGATCTCGAACGGCGGCAACCACACGGGGACGATCCACGTCGGCGACCTCGACCCGTGGACGTTCACGGCAACCGCAGGGCAGGCGATCATCGTCGACATCGCCGAGACGGGCGCCAACTCGGCGTTCGTGCCGTGGATCCGGCTGTTCGGACCGACGGGCGTGATCGTGCCCTTCGGCAACAACTGGGGCGATCTCGCGGCACAGTTCCAGGTGACGGCGCCGGCCACCGGTAGCTACACCATCGTCGTGAGCACGGCCGACGCCGGCAACGACGCCTCCGGCGCCTACACGCTGACAGTCGTCCGTCCGTCGACTGCGCTGGTGGTGTCGGGGAGCGACCAGGGCGGCTCGATCTCGAACGGCGGCAATCACACGGGAACGATCCACGTCGGCGACCTCGATCCGTGGACGTTCACGGCGACGGCGGGGCAGGCGATCATCGTCGACATCGGCGAGACGGGCGCCAACTCGGCGTTCGTGCCGTGGATCCGGCTGTTCGGACCGACCGGCGTGATCGTGCCCTTCGGCAACAACTGGGGCGATCTCGCGGCACAGTTCCAGGTCACGGCGCCGGCGACCGGTACCTACACGCTCGTCGTGAGCACGGCGGACGCCGGCAACGACGCGTCCGGTACCTACACGCTGACGGTCGTCCGCCCGGTCGGCGCGCCGATCGTGTCGGCCGGCGATCACGGCGGCCCGATCTCGAACGGCGGCAATCACACGGGGACGATCCACGTCGGCGACCTCGACCCGTGGACGTTCACCGCGACCGCAGGGCAGGCGATCATCGTCGACATCGCCGAGACCGGCGCCAACTCGGCGTTCGTGCCATGGATCCGGCTGTTCGGGCCGACAGGCGTGATCGTGCCCTTCGGCAACAACTGGGGCGATCTCGCGGCGCAGTTCCAGGTCACGGCGCCGGCCACCGGCAACTACACGATCGTCGTGAGCACGGCCGACGCTGGCAACGACGCCTCCGGCGCCTACACGCTGACAGTCGTCCGCCCGTCGACTGCGCTGGTGGTGTCGCCCGGCGACCAGGGCGGCGCGCTGACGAGAGGCGCCAATCACGCGGGGACGATCCAGGTCGGCGACCTCGATCCGTGGACGGTGACGGCGTCGGCGGGACAGGTGATTCAGGTGTCCATCACCGAGTCCGGACCCAACACGGCATTCGTGCCATGGATCCGGGTATTCGGGCCGACGGGCGCGATCGTGGCCTTCGGCAACAACTGGGGCGATCTCGGCGCGGCGGTCAAGGTGACGGCTCCCACGGCCGGCAGGTACACCGTCGTCGTCAGCACCGCGGATGCCGGCAACGACGCGACCGGCAGCTATGTGCTGACCGTGAGCTGAGAGACCGGTCGCCACGCTCATGGGCGGACCGGATTCAGCGGCACGACCTGCGCCGCGTGATGCAGGTCGTTGCCGCTCTCGTTCATTGAGCCTCTGCTCGCAACGCTGTTGGGGTTCTACGTGCGAACTACCTGCGGCACTCCGGGTATCGCCTCGCTACAACGTTATGAAAAACGCTCTGGCCCAAGTTCGTCGGCAACTTCCAAAGAGAGGCGAATGATCGGGAACACGTGAGGTATCGGCGCGGCGGGCATCAATATCGGAGGAACAACCCCATGGCACGATCACGCTGATCTGCGCTCTTGACGAGGGGAGGCCTGATAGTTGGATAGGCCGCCGCGGGAGCATCGAGCACTCAATCAGCTGCTCCACAGGCTACTGAACGAGAGGGTGACGAAGAACCCGTAGAAGAGCGCCATCCCCACCAGGACCGCGCGTCGCCACATGGGCGGGCGCACGTGTGGCGGCAGCAGCCGCGTGTTGATGTAGAGCAGATGCAGCGGCGCCACGACGAAGACCACACCCGCGACATTTCCCAAGAGCTTCAGCAGGACGATGGGCTGTGCTAAGCGAAGCGCCACGATACCCCATAGGACGACGATGGCCAGCACACTGTAATACACCGCGCGGACGTCGCCATCGCGCCACGCGCGCACGCGGGAGCTGCCGGTCCAGAGGATGTCGGTAATGGCGCGCACCATCCCTTCGAGGGTGTCGAGTTGTGTCTTGATCAGGATCCACGCGCCGAGGAATGCAATGAACCCGGCGAGCACGGGCCCCGACTTTTCTCCAACGCTCGACGCGAGCGCAGCGCTAATGCCGAGACCCTGAATGTCACTCCCTTGCGGGATGAAGGTCACGTAGAGCAGCGCCGGGAGCACCATGCCGAGGATCGCGCCCGTGAAGAACACTCCCCACTGATCGGCGCGGACGACCCGCCACCACCCCTCGCCATCGTCGCATCGCCTCGCCGCTAGGCGCGAAGACGAAGCCGCTGTGGGCGAGGTTCACTTTGTGACCGCCGATCGCGGCGGGGATGTAGCCCACCAACTCCCCCATGCCGTAGCCCTTGTCTCGCGCCCAGTTCGAGAGGACGATGTTCGTGACGCCGCCGGAGCCAGACAATGCCACGAGGGCCCCCAGCAGAAAGAAGTCAGTATCCGGCGGAAGGAAGTTAAACGTGCCGCGTGCCACGTCAAAGCCCCCGAGTCCGGCCGCCGCCGCCACCCAGGTTCCGGATGGCACGAGGAGCACGTCCAAGGCGAGCAGAGAGCTCAGGATGACAACGATGAGGACCCAGTTGAGCAGTTCGAGCGTGCGCTCGATGCGCCGCCCCACCAGCAGGTACCGCCGCACATGCCAGGAAGGTCACCACGCCGATGTAGTAGATCGCGGCGGCATCCTGGGGCCCCGGGAGTCGCCTTTCAGACAGGAAGAAGATGGCCCCTGCCGCGGTGGCGGCAAACGCGGGCCAACCCTGTGACAGCACGTAAAGGGCGGTGTATACCCACGCCCAGCCAGTCGACGACGGCCGCGTGCGCATGAAACCTGAGAACACCGGCTCCCCTGTCGCCAGCGTGTAGCGCATTAGCTCGGTGTTGAAGATGGTTTGGAGCCAGACCGCGACCGCCGTCACCCAGAGGAGCGATAGCCCGTGCCGTACGAAGATGGCGGGGCCGACAAGGAACTCGCCGCTCCCAATCGCTCCGCCCAGTACCGATAATTCCGGGCCCGACGACGCCTAGCCAGCCGAGGCCCTTCGGTGTAGGCGGGGCAGGCAGGTCCGCCTGCACCCACGGATCCAGGCCTGAGCGGGCTTCCGGAGCGATTGTCGCTGTCGGCGCGGCTGGCAGCGTCACAGACATTCGCATTCCTCTTCCAAACCGTTGTTCAACCGGTGATAGAAGGGGTGTGAGAGCCTTCAGGAGTAGAGGGAGCTCTTCCCTGCGAAACGTTCGAGCGCCTCGCAGTACAACTCACCACAGCGTGACACCCGCCTGCTGCTCAAGTCGGGATTGTTCGAATTGGGATCTCGAGGCCCTGAGGAAGTCGCCGCCGACCGCGCTCGTTGACGCCAAAGGATGACGCGCCAAAAGGCTGTTGCCCGGATCATCGACCCGGCCGATCGCCACGACGAAATACTGTTTGCCCCGATGCATGGGTGATCAGCGCGCCAGGAACGCTGCGTTGCCAGAGTCGGGCGCAACGGTAGCAAGCCTGTGTTGGGGGGGCTGTTCACCTTTGCACACCTGAGAATCATCGCTGTTTGCTGTTACCGGTGCCGGCGGGCCAGTCAATGTGGCCCGCCCTCCAGATCGCGAGCGGCAATCCCGCTGACCCGATATCTCGGCGAAGCACGAAATCGAATCAATCGTGCCGTGCCATGACTCCGATCCGTCGCCGTGAAAAGCCGCCTGGCGCCGGCTTCACGTTGACGCCGGTTTCTCCGGCGACCCGATCGCAGCGTTGCCAGCTGACTGCCTCTCACCGGGCCCGTCGCCGGAGAGATATCGATACGCCACCACGACGGCGATCGCCAGGGCCGCGCCGGCGAGCGTGTCGAGGACGTAGTGGAAGCGGCCGTATACGGTGGCGATCATCAGACTCACGGTGATTGGGACGAGCAGGTACGCGAGCCGACGCTGGTGCCGCCACGCGACCAGGCTCACGACGACCGCACCCGACACGTGCGCGCTGGGAAACGCGCCGCCGCGCGCGCCGCCGCGCGCCGACATCTGATGAACGAGATCGAAGAAGAAGTGGCCGGAGAGCGGCGGGCCCAGGCGCTGCGACAGGTAGTACGGGCTGTCCACCGGCAGCAAGATGAAGAACAGGTAGCTCCCCAGCAGCACGGTCGAGAGCATCAGCAGCAGCTCGCCGAAGGCCGCCCGCCGTCCGCTGACGTACCAGTACGCGGTCACCGACGGAATGACGATCACGTAGGACAGGTAGCAGAAATGCAGGTATTCGGACAGCGGCACGAACGCCAGCCGTTCGCTCAGGTACAGGCTCGGCTGCCCGGCGAACAGCGCCGACTCCCAGGCCGGAATCGCCGCAGTCAACCGCCAGTCGCCAATGACCGCCGCCAGCAGCTCCACTTCCTTGTAGAGGAGAGGAAACAGCATCAATGGATGCCAGTCGCGAATCACGCGAAGGATCCCCGCCGACGGCCTCGCGCGATTCAGGATCAGCAACGACCCGGAGAGCAGTCAGGTGCACCGCGACCAGCCAGACCCGGCCTGGAACGGCATTCCCGAGGATCGCGATCAACGCGGCCGTGATCGCCAGATACGACGCCGTCAGCGTCGTCGTCCAGCGCGCACAATCAACGGGCGGCATCCGGCGTTATGATCCTGGTATGCCGCGGCCGCAGCGCATGCTCCGAACCGTCGACCGCAAGTGGAGAGAGGCCAGAATGGTGGCGCGCGGCTTCCAGTCCGCGAGTCATCCGATCCTCGCGCAGATCGTTCCGATCCGCCGCTGCAACCTGGCGTGCACCTACTGCAACGAGTACGACAAGCACTCTCCGCCGGTGGCGCTGGCGACCATGCGCGAGCGCATCGACCACCTGGCTCGGCTGCGCACGGCGAACATCGAGATCAGCGGCGGCGAGCCGCTGCTGCACCCTGACCTCGACGAGCTCATCCGGCACATCCGCGGCACCGGCGCGCTGGCTGGACTGATCACGAACGGCTACCTCCTCAACGAGAAGCGCATCGAGGACTTCAACAACGCCGGGCTGGATCACCTGCAAATCAGCATCGACAACGTGAAGCCTGACGACATGTCGAAGAAGAGCCTGAAGGTGCTCGACGCGAAGCTGCAGATGCTGGCGAAGCACGCCGCGTTCAGCGTCAACATCAACTCTGTGCTCGGTGGCGACTTGAGTAACCCCGAGGACGCACTGACGATCGCGAAGCGGGCGATCGAACTGGGTCTCACGGCGACGGTCGGCCTGATCCACAACGGTCACGGCCGCCTGATACCGCTGACGCCGGAGCAGCGGCGCGTCTACGGCGAGATCACCTCGCTGACGGCGCCGTTCTACACGGTACAGAACCAGAACGATTTCCAGCGGAACCTCGCGTTCGGGCGCCCGAACGACTGGCAGTGCGGGGCCGGCGGCCGCTATCTCTATATCTGCGAGGACGGCCTCGTGCATTGGTGCTCACAGCAGCGCGGGCATCCAGGGATCCCGCTGGCCGAGTACACCACCGAGGATGTGCGGCGCGAGAGCACGAGCGAGAAGAGCTGTGCGCCGCTGTGCACCGTGTCGTGCGTGCACCGCGTCGCGCTGCTCGACCGCATTCGCACGCAGCCGATCAAGACGCTCGACGAGATCATGCCGGCCAGCGCCAGCGGAGCCGTCAGCGTGCGCGTGCTCCGCTGGATGTTCGTGACCGGCCCGCATCACGACCGCTTCCGCGCCGTCGCCGCGCGCCTGCTCGGCTCGCGCTCGTAGCGCGCCATTCGGCGCCAAGGAAACGCCTGTACTCCGCAAAAACGGATCCGAGGAGGACCGCCGATTCCTGCCGCCAACGCCAGCACTCAGGACCCGGGTTCCACACGGTATCATCGCCAAGCGTAATCCGGACGGCGTGTGCCCTGCTTGCTGACCTCTTGCGTCTCGTGACGTTGCTGTTCCAGTCCCATGCGCAACTGGCGGCCGAGAACCTGTTCCTGCGAAAGCAGCTCGCCTGTTATCTCGAACGTCAGGTCCGACCGCACCGCACCGACAACGCGTCGCGGATCGCCCTCGTCGCGCTGTCTCGACTCGTCGAGTGGCGCGACCTGCTCACGATTGTGCGCCCCGAGACGTTGGTGCGCTGGCATCGCGACCTGTATCGCCTGTTCTGGCGCGTGAAGTCACGCCCACGCGGTCGTCCCAGGATTCCGGCCGAACTGCAGCAACTCATCGCCGACATGGCGGCCGCCAATCGGACGTGGGGCGAGGAGCGGATCGCGGCGGAGCTCCAGCTAAAGCTCGGTCTCACCGTGTCGCCGCGAACGGTTCGACGCTACATGCCGCGCCGGCCTCCGGTCGGGCCCCGCACGCAGTCCTGGGCCACGTTCCTTCGCAACCACGCCGGCGCCGTGCTGGCTTGCGACTTCTTCGTGGTGGTGACCGCCACGTTTCAGCGGGTCTATGTGTTCGTCATCCTGGACATCGCGACCCGGCGGGTCGTGCACTGGAATCTCACCCGGCATCCCACAGCCGATTGGACGGTCCAGCAGTTTCGGGAGGGCCTCCCCGTTGATGGAGCGCATCGCTTCGCTCGTGCACGATCGCGATGGCATCTTCTCGCCGGCCGTTGACGATGCGCTGGAGTCGATGTCGCTGCGCGTGCTGAAGACGCCGGTCCGGACGCCGCAGGCCAACGGGCACTGCGAACGATTCATTGGGACCGCTCGGCGCGAGTGTCTCGACTGATGATTCCGCTCAACGAGCGGCATCTGCGGCGGGTCTTGGCGGAGTGGATGCCCCACTACAACGGTGAACGACCACATTCAGCTTTGGGTCCGGGACTGCCGGACGAACCGGCCGGCCGGGCGACGCTGACCGGCCACAACGTGTCGCCGGCGCATCGCGTCGTTGCCAGTGCTCGGCTCGGCGGGCTACATCACGATTACCGCCTGGAAAGCCTCGCTGCGTGAGTTTTTTTGCGGAGTCGTCATGAGCGGCGCTCACACCGTCGCATGAAAATAGGTCTTGTGGTGTCCGCCCCACGAATTTTGGAATTCGCCAGGCACAGGTGGAACGGTTTGATATTTCGGTTGTCGCGAAGCATTATATCGATTTCCTAAAGGGATTTTGGATCAGCCCTGAATTGAGTCCTTGTTTGGCCGAGTCATGCAATTCGCCTACGCTCCGCCCCAGTCCGTCGCGCAGACGACGATCGATCTTGTCGGTTATTCCGACACAGATGTGATCGCGCGCGAAATTGGCGAACGGTCCATTTTTTTTGAAATTGAGCTGCTCGAGCATATCTATCTGGCGGTTCCGCGCCGTGGGACATTCATGGATGTGGGAGCGAACATCGGCAATCACGCCGTTTATTTCGCCAAGTTTTGCGCGGAGCATGTTCTGGCCATCGAGCCACACCCCAAAGTTGTCCCCATTCTGCGTCGCAACCTGGAAGTCAATGCTCCGGGCCGATTCAACATTTTTTCCACTGCGGTCGGCGCTTCCGAAGGAGTCGGTCATATGACCCTCCGGCCGAACTTTGAGTCGAACATCGGCGGAAGCCAAGTCGAGGTTCTCGCTGCCGCATCGCAGAACGCCTGCGACACTGTTGCGGTCACCACGATCGACCGAATCCTGCAACAATCCGCGGACATGCTGGGCAAACATCCTCTGACGCTTGTCAAAATTGACATTGAAGGGATGGAGATCGAAGCGCTGAAGGGTGCGTCAACCCTGATTCGGCAGCATCGTCCCCAACTGGTGATCGAGCTGGCGACAGAGCAAGCCCGAAGTGCGGTGCGCTCGTTTCTCGCATCTTATGGCTATCAAGATTCCGGCGAGCGCTTTGGTTGGACACCCACGTATCACTTTATCGATCCGCATGTCCATCATCTTTCGGCGCACGGGCGCACGCCTCAGCGGGACGCGGAAGTGGAGCTTCTTAAGGCGGTCACCAATGATCTTCTCCAACTCGTTCCGGAAGGGGCTAGTTACATACTTGTGGATGAAGATCGTTGGTGGGCGGGTTTGGCGGCCGATGGGCGGCGACGGTTTTCATTTCCAGAGCGCGAGGGTGTCTACTGGGGACCACCTCAGAACGACCGGGATGCGCTGAGCGAACTGCATCGTCTGCGCGGGGCTGGAGCTCAGGTCATTATTTTCGCCGAACCGGCGTACTGGTGGCTCGATTACTACAAGGGGCTGGCAGACTATCTCCAGACAAATGCCAGATTGATCCAGGAAACTCCGTATCTCCGCGCATTTGCTCTATGAGTTGTGCGTTGGCACTTTCTTTCAAAGAGTGCTTCGGCAGCACCAACGGCGCCTATCAGCCGAGATTCAGACGTGTGGTCCGCAAAATCACGCCGCGAGCGGTTCAAGCCGGTACTCGTGATGGAGATCGGCGAGAATCGGTTTCGCAGCGACCCGATATCCCAGCGGAATGTAGTGGCCGACCGATCGTGCCACCGTCAGCGCCGGCGGCGCCGGAATCCCAGGACCGAGGCTGGCGTGCGGGCGGCCTCGATTGTAATGACACACCCACTCGGCCAGGATCGTCCGCAGATGCCGCTCATTGAGTGGAATGCAATAGTCGAGACACTCGCGACGTGCCGTCCCGATCAGTCGCTCGCAGAATGTGTTCGCCTGCGGCACGCGGACCGGTGTCTTTTTGGACGCGAAGACTCATCGATCTTAATGCGTCGTCAACAGCGGGCGAGAATACCGCATCGCGGTCGTGCACAATAAACCGGTACGGTCCTTCGCCTGTCAGAATGCTCCGACACTGCTGGACGATCCATTCGGCCGTCGGATGTTCAGTGACATTCCAATGCACAATTCGACGGGTACCGATGTCCAGTACCAGGAACATGTACACCAGCCGGATGGCCGTGACCCCCACGAAGAAATCGCACGCCAGTGTCTCGCGAAAGTGGTTCTGCACAAACGTCCGCCCCTCGTCCATGAGCAGCTTGCCGGAGTAACCGGCGGGCTTGAGATGGATGCTCCAGGCCGCTTCAAATGTACTGACATTGGCCGACGTGATCTGAGTCAGCGGACTATGGCGGTTGGCGCTTTGATCGAAGTTACTGGCCGACCAGCCGGTCGGCGTCGGCGTGTGCTGTGCGACGCCGATGGCGCCAGCCGCTGCCGCAATGACGATGCCGGCACTGAGTCTCGACATGAATGTTGTCATGGCTATCACCACGATCGAAGTTTGAGCGCCTTCATGATGTCGCGCAGAGCGACACCATGAGACAGACGTCGAGGCGAAACGAGCGCATGGTGGAGGTGCGCCGAGTATACGCATACCCGGCCGGGCACGACGCCGGCTATCCGTGCGTCCTTGCCCGATTGTCTCGCGTCACGACGGTGGGCAATGCCGTGCGCACGGAACCGCGCCTCCGGCGATTCCATGAGCAGTCGAGTCAAACTGCGATTACCATCGGCAGGCAAGGAGGACGCTGATTATGGATTCGACCAGACGCAGCCATACTGTCAGCGGGTGTCGCGGCTGCGGCAGCGGCCGCCGTGCCGCGCCTATTTGCTCAGCAGACGGGCAACGGAACGGGCAAGTTTTATGAAAGAGGCCCGGTTCGCATCTACTATGAGGAGGCCGGTTCCGGCTTCCCGCTGTTGCTGCTTCCGGGCGGAGGATTGAACTCGACCATCGCCTTCTTACCGGCAACCCGCCTTTAATGCGATCGAGGAGTTCAAGGAGGAATACCGCTGCATCGCGGCGGACCTGCGCAACGCCCCCAGCGGCCGATCCACTGGTCCTGTCGAGGTCGACCGGCCATGGGAATCCTATGCTGACGATCAGCTCGGGCTGATGGATCATCTGGGTATCGACAAGTTCATGGTGATGGGTTTCTGCATTGGCGGCCCCTTCATCTGGAGTCTTCTGAAGCGCGCACCCAATCGGATTGCGGCAGCCGTGGTGGCGCAGCCTGTCGGCTGGCGGCCGGAGATGCTCGACCCGACGTACTCCGGCCCATTTTGGACAGACTGGGGAGCCGACGCTGATCGCCAAACGGCCCGAGATCACGATGCAGACGACCGACAAATTTGTGACAAAGATGTTCGAAACCAGCCCCGACTTCGTCTTCACTGTGACCCGCGATTTCGTTCGAAGCTGCCAAAATCCCGTCCTGATCCTGCCGGACGAAGTCCCGCACACCCATATGCTGTCGCCATGGAATGCGCGATGCTCGCGCCAAACGCCGAAGTGAGCATTTTCCCCTGGAAACAGCCGAGGGAACGAGTCCCCCTCGCAGTGCGGCAAATTCGTTCATTCCTCCGGGCGCATCGGCCTGCGTAGGCTGTGCCGAGGGCGCTGTGCCTGGCGGTCACCTTTTCCGTGCTCCTGGCGCGCGTCGCGTGTCCGCCGGCTGCCGCTCAAGGGAATGCGCGCGGCGCGTGGCGACGAACAACGAGTGCTTCATCCAGGCGTTTGTTCTTGGCGGTCGAGCGATGGCGCCGGTCAGCTACAGCAACGGCGTCGGCGAACAGGGCTCGCGGTGGACGTGGGCAGACAGGGACTGAACATCGTCTCGGGTGATTGGCCGGCCGCGGGGACGCGTGGGCGCAGCCTGGAGGTGGTGGAAGAGGAAATTCGAGCTCTGATCAAAACTTGATGGTATCCACGAATTGACGACTGCACGGATTTGCGTCTCCGTTCTGGTGGCTGTGCTGGCCGCGATCTGGTCTTCGAATGGGAATCGTGCGCAGCAGCGAGCGAATGGTGCGGCGGGTCAGGCGCCTGCGCTTCAGTTTGAGCGAGTGCACGCGCTGCGCCCGGATGAAGGCGTCTTTGCGTACGCGCGGGTAACTCCCGACGGTCGCTACCTCGCGTACGCCTCCCAAGAGCGCAATCGACCGCGCAACGCTCCGTTCGGTCGCACGATCACCGTCGTCGATCTCAAGACACGCGAGGTCGTGTACACCGAGCCCGGCATCGACGCGTACTGGTCGAACGATGGCGCGCGCATGATCTACTCGAGCGCCGCCGGGGCTGGCGGCGTGAGCATACGACACCATCCCGAAGGGTCTATCGCGCGGCAGGTCGCGCCGGCCGAGCTCGGCGACTATTACAGTTGGGCGGTTCGAGACGGAAGAAACCTGATCGTCACGATTCTGAGCAACTTCTATTACCTGGAAGGTGATCGTGCCGTCATACCGCATGGACGTGTGCCGGCATGCCCCAGGATCGGCACGGGCGAGCGCCCCCTCGTGTCGCATGACGGCAAACGCATCACGACCTTCGTGCGCGGAACCGTGGTCGTGCGCAACTTGACGGACTGCAACGACATCATCGAAACCGGAGTTGGCGGTGGGAAAGCGGACTTTTCGTGGGATGGCCGCCATGTGGCGATGCACGTGCTGAAGGAAGGCGGGCGGGGGGACGAGATTCAGGTCGTCGACCTGCAGGAGAAAACCGTGCGAACGGTGACCAACCTGCCAGGGTCGAGCCTGTTTCCAAGTTGGCTGCGCGACGGAGGCCTCTTCTTCAATTATGACGGCGACGACTACCGCGGCTTCGTCATCGCCAGTGATTTCATGAACGTCCCTACGCGCCCGTTGCGCGCGGACCGGGGGCAAATCCCGCCAAACCTGGCGTGGAAGGACCTCTTCCCTGAGATGCCTGTGCCCGCGCAGCGCATGAACCTGGTCATGGTGTGGAGTACCTGGAGCGCGCACAGCCCTGAGGCGCTGATCTGGCTGCAGCAGGCGCGCGAGTACTTCGCCGATCGGGGGAAGAGATATCGGCGTGATGACGGCGATCGAGCCAGCCACACGGCCCGATGACGCAGTCGCGATGCGGAAGCGCTACGACATCACGTTGCCGGAAATCCGACTCGATCCTCAGCGGTTCATCCGCACCGAAGCGAAGAACCAAATCCCGACGACGTTACTGTTTCGCGATGGTAAAGTGGCCGACACCAAGCTCGGTGCACAGCCGTTCGTCGAACTGCGTGACTGGGTTCTTGTGTTTGAATCAAAAGCGGCTCTTCGCGATTCCCCAACGTCCGTTTCGGTGCACCGATAGTTCGTCTATTCGTTTGGTTATTGAAGTGGTTACTCTGTCGGATAGGCACGCCGCAACCCGCCTGTGGCTTGTCGATGGCGAATTCCTAAGTTCGTGAGCATTCCTTGCCGTGGCGCGATCTTGGTAGGATCGTGTGTGCTGCCGAAACCGGCAGGAAATCCGCCACGGATACCCTGGCCCCCCCCGTGCTCATCGGCGCAATCACCGCCGTGCGGAGGTGCCGGTTCAGTTCGTCGGGTGCCCCGATGAGGCACGGTCGCCCGGCGGTCGGAATCGCCCCCTTGATTGCCGCGCCGGCGGCCGGGTACGAGGCAGAGGGATCGCCTTCAGCAGAATCGCAGCCGGTATTCGCGCGGCGTCACGCCCAGGTTTCGATCGAAGGCCAGCCGCATTCCGTCCGTGGTGCTGTAACCGCACGCGTGGGCAATCTCGCCGACGGGCATCGTCGACTGTTCGAGGTATCGGCGCGCGCTCTCGAGCCTCGACACCTCGACGAACTTCCCGGGGGTCATGCCGATCTCGCGTGCAAAGACGCGCGTGAAGTTGCGGGGGCTCATGCCGGCGAGCTCGCCGAGGCGCTCGACCGTCAGGTCGGAGCCCGGGTTCTTCGCGATGTGGGAGACGACATCGCGGATTCTCTCGTCGTCCGTCTTCAGCCCGGTCAGTGGCACGCTGAATTGAGACTGATTCGCGGGCCGCCTGAGGAACATCACCAGGCCCTGCGCGACGCGCAAGGCGAGCTCGGAGCCGAAGTCCTCCTCGACCAGCGCGAGCATCAAGTCGAGAATCGACGTGGCGCCGGCCGAGGTGTACAGGTTGCCGTCCTTGACGTAGATGGGTTCGGTGTCGAGGATGACGTCGGGATAACGGCGACGAAAGTCCTTGTCCGCCCCCCAGTGCGTCGCGGCCCTTCGCCCGTCGAGCAGGCCCGCTTCCGCGAGCATGTAGGTTCCGATGCAGGCGGTGACCATGCGCCTCGCACGTTTCGAAATGCGTCGAATCCACGCGATGAAACGCTGGTCCCGAAGACACTTCCCCTCGTAGTCGATCGCCTGGAACACGACCGTGTCGACGTCGCCTCGGATGTCGTAGCAGGGCTTGTCGACGACGATTCTGAGACCCTCGGCCTCGAACACGGTCCCGGGCTGGTTGCTGACGACCTCGTAGTCGTACACCAGGTCGGGTCGACCGGACGTTTCGAGAAAGAAGTTCGCTTCGCGCAGCACGGCCATCGGTCCGATGAGATCGAACGGATCGCCGCCGGGCATCGTCACGAGGACGAACCGCCGCTTGCCTTCATCCCGTGGAGTCGCCCGGAGGGACTCGACCCTGGGAGCGTCGAACTCGAGCATCGCAGACCTCCCCATGGACCCGACCGGAGCCCCGAGTGTGGCAGTATATTTCGTTTCTCTGTCATTGTGCCAGCCGAGGGCCGGTCGCATGATGGAACCCGAGATCCGAGGTGGGCAGATCCGCCGCAGCCAGCGGAACACCGGAGGGATGCCGAGCATGGAAACCGCAGTCAGAACGACCGTCGACGAGGTGCTGGGTCGCGTCGCTGAGCTCGAGCCGATGATCCGCGCGGCGTCCGCCGAGGCGGAGATCGAGCGGCGGCTCTCGGCCCACGTGGCCGAGGCGCTGCGGGACGCGGGGTGCTACCACCTGTTCCGGCCGCGTAGCCGGGGCGGCCTCGAGCTCGACCCGGTGTCCGCGTTCCGGGTGATCGAGGAGCTCTCTCGCATCGACAGCGCGGCAGGCTGGAACGTCGCGCAAGCCAACAACTGCGGAACCGTTCGGAGCCTGGCTTTCGGACGAGACGACCGCGGAGGTCTTCGGCTCCGCCCGGACCGTCATGGCTGGCGGCTTCTTCCCGCCGCGGCGGGCCGTTCCGGTCGAGGGTGGCTACCGGCTGAGCGGTCGATGCACGTTCAACAGCAACTGTCACGCCGCGACCTGGATCCTCGGGCTGGCCCACGTCTACGACGACGGTGTGGAGCGTCTCGACGAGAACGGCGCGCCGGTCACCCTGATCACGCTGTTTCCGCGGGAGAAGGCGGAGATCATCGACAACTGGGACACGCTCGGAATGCGCGGCACCGGCAGCCATGACGTGAACGTCGATGATCTCTTCGTACCGGCCGAACGTGCCGTCCCGTTCAAGCCGCTGGAGCAGCCGAGTCCGGCCTACAGCGGACCCTGGCATCGGCTGACGATCTGGCCCTCGGTGGCCGGCACTGCCATTCCGGCGCTCGGCATCGCGCAGGCAGCGATCGACGAGTTCGCCGAACTGGCGACGAAGAAGACTCCATCGTATACGACCACGATGCTGAAGGACCGCTCGATCGTGCAGCTTCGCTTCGCCACAGGCGGTCGCGAAGGTCGAATCCGCACGAGCCTATCTGCACGAGGCCTTCGACGCCGCCTGGCAAGGCGCCCTGGACGGGCGGTCCCTCGATCTGGCCGGCAAGGCCCGCCTGCAGCTCGCGTCGAGCCACGTGCCGATCGCGGCGGCCGAGGCCGTCGACCTGATTCACTCGCTCGCCGGTACGGCCGGTATTCGGAACGACCAGGCGTTCCAGCGCCATTTTCGCGACGTCCACGTCATTACCCAGCACGCGTTTGTCTGCGAGAGCCGCATGGAAGCGGTCGGCCAGGTCCGCTTCGGTCTCGATCCGAACTGGCCGTTCCTGCATTTCTAGGGTCGTCGCGACTGCGTCGAGCGCTCATCGAGCAGTGGGCCTTTGCGGCTCGGCCGACCGCGCGCAGACAGCACGGAGCGGAACGCCGGGGGGCGCGTGACTTCTATGACACCATGACGATTTTCAGGTGTCCCATTACCTACCGAGTCCAGTAGATCCGAAGAATCTCACTGAGCGTGCAAGGCATCGCACGAATCGACCGGCTCTCGGACGAACCGACCGTAAACATGTACCGGGTTGCGCTTGAGCCGTCGGCGCGAACAGCATGGCACGCGCACTCCGGCGTGCAGTTGTCGCTGATCGTCGAGGGACGCTGTCGGGTGCAAAAGAGCGGAGAGCCGATCCCGAGGTTACCGCAGTGGCGCGATTCGCATCGAGCCGGGTGAGCGCCACGGCACGGTGCGACTCCGGATGCGCCGCTGATCCGACATCGCGCTGAACATCGACGCCGCGACGGAGTGGTTTACTCAGGTCACAGACGCGGAGTCTGCCGGAGCGTAGCGTCTGTCGCTCGGAGCGGAGTCCGCGCACGATCGATGGATCCAGCAGTAGCGCTACAGGTGCGCTCATACGGCTCAGCCAGCGTGCAACGGCGTGCAAGGTGCTCAGGCATTCATGGCAATGTCGGCAATGTGGAATCTGTAATTTACAGAATTCAAAAGGTGCGATTCGGGTTCGAATACCACCTCTCCGCCACCTCCTTCGCCTTCGGCTCAGTCGATGGCGGCACGGGTGGTTTCTAGGGCAGCAAGCAACGTGCTTCGCGCGTTGCTGTTCGGCTCGAATCCGGTACTCAATCAATCAGGCGTCGCATTCGCTTTCCACCGCAACGTGGCGATTACTCCGTTCATCGCCATCCCGTTCTCGGCCGGCAGCTCGGACGTGATTCTTACGGTGGACCTGTCCTTCCACGTCGGCGGATGAACGAGCTGGCGTCTTCAGGGCCAGGGCCGCCCCGCCGGCGCGGCCCGGCCAGAGCCTGCACCGAATGAAAGTTCACAACGCGGTCGCTGCGCTCGTGATCGTCTTCTGCTGTGCCGGGCTCGCCTCTGCCTGGCAATCGATCCAACTCGAATTCAGAGACGGGCGTGTATGCTCGTCGCCAGCGACGCGCCCGCCAGGGAGATCCTGACAGAGTGGGCGCGGCTTGGTGGCGCGACGATCGTCAACGGCGACGCGGTGGGCTTTGAATTCTATGCACACGCGCACGCGGAGCGCGTTGTCGTTCGATTCAAGACGAATGCCTCGACCGCTTCATTCCACTCGGTGTCGAGTTCCGGACGGAGAGGTTGCGCACGAGCACCCTCAGAACATCTGGCCGATTGAGAAGTGCCATCGCGGGCTCGCCAGGCCGGGACGTCCCGGCACCGGATAGGCGACGTCGATGCGGACGGGCGCCAGGGGTGTCGTGATGCGGAGGCCAAACCCCACCCCGACCTCGAGATCCGAGAATGAGAAGCCTGTGCGTTGGGCAAAGGTGTTGCCGGCGTCGGCGAAGAGCACGCCCTTCACAATCCGGAAGATGGGAAATCGAATCTCCTCGTTGAACACCACCAGCCGTGTTCCGCCGAGCGGGATGTCCATGACGTCGTACGCCGAAAGCTCGTCCTGCCTGTAGCCGCGCACGGTCTGAGTGCCGCCGGCCTTGAAAAAGATGTCAAAGACGGTCAGCGGCGGAGTGCCACCGAGCCGCTGGAGAAGTCCCCATCGGGCATTCGACGCGAGCACTACCGGGCCGATCGGTTGATAGTACCGAGCCGCGAATGAGCGTCCGCAGGTAGTCGAAATCCGAGCCGACCGCCCGGAGCCCCCATTGGAGGCTCGTCGAGTAAAACCACCCGCGGGTGGGGTCGAACACGCTGTTGCGCTTGTCCAGGACGGCCGTCGCGTTGATCGACGCAAGGACGCCGTCGAAGCTGATCGGCCGGGCCGGCGGCTCGGGCAACTCGAACGCCACGGCACGATCCGAGGCGCTGTATCCCCACGCCAACTCCAGCCAGCCACGAGGCCGCCAGCGCTGTTCAAGGGTGAGATTGGTCTCATCGTCAGAGTACAGAGTTCCCGTCGAGCTGGTCTCGTTCTCGGTGCGGACGGTGAGTGAAACGTTCGTCCGAACAGGCAGCGATGCCAGGCGCGGCATCGAAAACAGACCACGGACACTCGCCATATCCGGCTCGAGGCGCGCGCCAAGCCCCAGGGCGATGCCTCGGCCAAGGAAATTGCGGTCGCGAAGATCCGCGGCGACGCCGACAGATTGCTGGTCTTCGTCGAGCGTCGCCTCGTACTCGTTGGACAACGCGATGCCGTATCGCAAAAGGTACCTGCGAGCTTCCTGCACCTCGACCACTGCGTCGACGGCCACCGTCTCTTTTGAAGACATGGACGCCACGGGCTCGAATCGCACTGCGGCGGCGCGGAAGGTTCCGAGGCCGTACAAACGTCGTTCGGTCTCGGCCGCTTCGGACTGTCCGGCAGCCGCGCCGGATGTGATCGTGACCGCGCGATCGACCATGGAGTCGCTCGTGCTTTGCGCGCCTTCGACGCGAACACCGCGAACGACGTAGAGCGGTCCCTCGGTCACGGTGAAGCCCAGATCGACACGTCCGTCGCGCTCCGCCACGCGGGTTGTTGCCTCTACCCGCGCATCGCGATAACCGCGGTCGCGGTAGTAGCGCTCGAGTCGGACACGTGCCGCCCGTTCGGCGCCATCCGCAAACGGTGAGCCGATCGCAAGACCGAGCGCGGCCTCTGCGCCCTGCTGGCGCGCGGCCGACACACCTGAGAACTGGAGCGTCTCGACGCGGGCGAGCGGCCCCTCCGAGATGAGGACAGGCAACGTCGCGCGATCGCCCTCGAGGAGGAGGTCGCCCACGGCGGCCGTCGCCGCCAGGTATCCTCTCGACGCATATTCGGCGACGATATCCTCGACCAGCGGAGCGGGATTGGTCCAGACCGACGCTGCCAGTGCGCGCTCACTCGCAAACGTCTGCAGGGCGCTCGTGGAAATCGCCTGGTTCCCCTCGAAGGTGAGTTGCCTGACTGTGGTCCTCGCGCCCGGAGTTACCTGCACCAAGGCGCGCTGAACGCCCGACCGTGAGTTGTCCAGGGTGACGCCGACGTGCGGGCGAAGATAACCCTCCGCACTCAAGTGAGCGCGCGCCGCGCTTTCCAGGTCCTCGGCAAGGAGCTCCGGCAGCAAGGCGTCGTTCCACGCGTTCTTCAGGATCTCCGCCAGCCTCTCGGACGCCGGATAACCAGTCACTTCGAGCTCGGTGCGCGGACCGCGGAGGATGCGATAGTCGAGCGTGACTTCGCGTCGCTGCGGCGTGGCGTCGCCCACTTTCCTCGTCGGCGTCACGTGGACGGCGTAGTAGCCCAGGTCGTAGTAAAGGCGTTGGACGCGGTCGCGATCCCGCGACCACTCGCGAAAATCAAAGCGGTCACCCTCGCGGAGCTCGAGAGCGTCGCGCACTTCCGATGGACTGAATCCCGGATCACCGCTTACTGTGATCCCGGCCACGACATCAGACACTCTCTCCGCTCGAACAACGGCGGGCCGCAGCGCGGAGCCCGGCCCGAAAGTGAGTTCCTGCCGGAATTCCAGGGTGTTCTCCTCGCCTTCGCTCGAGGATAGCCGCACCTGGTAGCCCGGCCGTGGACGATAGATGATGACCCACGTCAATTCGCTGTCATCCAGATTCTCGGAGAGCACCAGCTCGAAGAGCTGGCCGAAGCGTTTTGAAACCGTCAGCCGGGTCGAGGGTTCGACATCGCTCGACACGAGCTCGAGATCATCGCTGCTGCCGACACGCACCGAGTCGAGCCCCACAAACTGCCCCGCAAACCCCAGCACATCTCCGGAGGCGGCGCCGACTGCAAACGCGTCGTTGTTTGCCGTTTCACCCGTGAGGCCAGCGGTCTGGCCTGTCACCACCAGCGATTGGAGATCGCGGTCGCTCAACGGCGGATTGGAGCTCATGCTCATTTCAATCGCGTCGGCGGGCCCGGAAAGCCTGACCGTGACTTCGTATTCGCTGATTCGAGTCTCGCCAAAGACGTTCAGTCGCGGCACCAGACCCTGCTCGGGCGTAAACACGATGGCGCTCTCCCTCAGTCGATACGACCTCCCACTGACTCGAATGCGGCCGTCGTCCACGATGGCGATCGAGCCGGCCAGCCCGGCGTCCGACATCGTGCCGGTCAGGCGCAGATCCGGAACCATATCGACGTTGCCGACGCTGTTTTCCAGTGTCAGCGGACCGTTGGACTGGAGCGTGACGTCGAGCGTCGTGTCGCCCAGCCACTGCGGCAGCGCCCGGCGCCTGTCGCTCGACGCTCGTGTCAACGCCGACACGATGCGGACCAGGGCTGTCGCGGGTTCCGTGAACGGGTCGGCCGTGATCGTCGCCGTGCCAGACAGCGCCGCGCGCCCGCTCTGATCGCGCCAGGTCAGATCGGCATTGAGCTCGCTTCTCAGGCCACGGGGGATCTCCAGGAACACGCTCCTCGCGGTGATGGTCAGCGGCGACGCCTGCGCGGTCCCGCGTCGGAGTGACGGTCCCGTTGAGCGAGACGTCGCCACCGTTGACCTGGCCGCGAAGCGCTGAGGCTGCGACGGTCTCTCCGGTGACCTCCAGCCGCCCAGTCCATCCTGCGAACGAGACTCGTCCCTCAGGCAGGACGAGGCTTGCGTCCGTGAGCTCGATCGCCCCCTCGGTACTGCGGGCTGTCGATCGGTCCGGCAATCCGGATGTCGAATGCCGCGCGGCCGGCGCCGCCCGCTGGCAGAAAGGCCTCCACGAGCGCGAGGGACGTCTCGCCGCTGACATGCACGTCGCTGTCGTTCGGCGGGCCGAGTCCGATCGTTCCGGAGGCGGCCAGCGCGCCCGAAGGCAATTTCCAGTCGAACTGCTCGATGTGTATCTGGCCTTTCTCGAGGCGCAGCCTGGTTGGCGCCTGCTGCGCAATCGGAAACTGCCCTGCCGAGATGGCCAGCGTTGTCGCGACGATTGTTCCGTCTACCGCGTTGAGATCGAATGCAGTGGCGCGCAGGTTCAGCGCCAGGCGTACTTCTCCAGAGAGAGTCCGCGCGCGCGCCGGCCGGCTGCTCGCGCGCTCAGGGGCCTTCTCCGAGGTAAGTCAACTGTGCGAAAGCATCGCCGGAAATCGACGCGAGATCGGCGCCACCGCGAATGCTCAAGTTCACCCCGAGCGGACCCTCGACGCTCAGTCGGTCACGGGACGCTGCCGGCAAGTACGCGAGGACATCCTCGACACGGCCGTCGAGGGTTACCGCGATGCCTTCGGCGGGAGTGTCTCGAGCCGCCCCCCACGATCCGGCTGCGTGAACCGACAGCCCGCCTAGTCTGAGCTGCACCGGCTCGAGGGCAAGCCGGCTCCCATCGAGGCTAAGACGTGCAGGCTGAACGAGCGAGAGGGGCTGGCCACGCACCTGCCCGTCCAGCGCCCGAACCTCCATCGTCACCTTCGAGAGTGAAGGTGTGTCGAGATTCCCGCTCGCCCGACCTGACGCCGACAGCGCCGCTGTGCTGCCCGCCACGGTCTCCGGGTTCACGCCCAGAAGCGTGAGGGCTTGAACAACATCGGCGTTGTTCAGCGTCACGTCTGCGGTCCAGGGCCGCGGCGACTGGAGCGTGACAGAGCCACTCGCCTCCGCGCCGAAACGCGGAGCCTCCAGGTCGAGGCGTATTTGCCCCTGCGCTGTGTGCGCTCGCGCGACCACCGCGCCGACGTCGCGACCGCTCAGCCGCACGGAGTCAGCGGTGAGTGACACTTCTCCCGATGGCCGGAGCACCGAGCCTTCGAGACGCATGTCAATCGACACGTTCTCCAGATCGGCGTCAGCCACTGAGGGGTCGTCGCCCGCAGGCGACCATAGCCGCCGGAGTGTCACGCGCAGACCGCGTCCCTCGACCGTTGTCGACAGGGCGCGCTCGCGGATGTTGTAGCGGCCTTCAACGCGCAGTTGACCGTTGCCTTGCGACAAACGCAGGTCGTGCACCCGCACTTCGTCGTCCACGACCTCGACGTCACCGGCCAGGCTTTCGAAGTGGAGACCGTTGGCGATCAACTCCTCGCCCGTCAGTCGCGCAGACACGCGGGGCCGATCGAGCCGGCCGCTCCACGATCCTTTGGCGGCGATCGATCCCGTGGGGCGCCAGTCGGCCGGGACGATCGGCGCAAGCCTGCCGGGCCCGTCGATCCGTACGTCGAACTCTCCTGTGCTCTCCATACCTGCGAAGCCAATCGATCCTCGCATCTCCAGATGCGCGGCGGCCGTGTCAACGGCCAGTGGCTTCAACACGATTTGCCTCCGGTCCGCGTGCACCGCTCCTGCCACCTGAATGGCGTCCAGATCGCCAGCCGACACATCGCTTGCAGAGACGAGGAGATCGACGACGGGCTCGCTGATCGACCCGGCGACAGTTCCGCGGGCTGTGACGTGTCCTGACCGCACGACATCCACGACGGCGGGCACAGGAACTCATCGACTCGCGAACCTGCCGCAAGAGGACGGCGATGTCCTGTGAACCAACGTCGACGACTCCGGACAGCCTCGACCGGAGAGGCTCGGCTCCATGCAGCACCGTTGTCAGACGAAGTTCCGCGAGGGTTTCGCCCGCGAGCGCCTGGCGGTAATGAAGCCTCCACCTCCCAGCCTTGCCCGCGACCGTCAGGGAGCCCGCTCCCGGTCTACGCAAGTTGACGTGAAGGTCCCCGGCCAACGTCCCGAGCGCGGGTCTCGGCCCGGACCACGACAGGTTGGCGGTTCCCGAAACCGGAAGCGCTGGCAATCTCGAAGGATCCAAGTTGAGCGGCGAGGCCAGCGCGCGCAGCCGTGGCAGACTCCACTTACCGGCGAGCAGACTTCGCCCGCCGCCATCGCGAAGCGCGATGCTCCCTCGGCCATTGAAGTCACCGACGACAGACCGCAACACACATGTTTCGATGACGATCGAGTCGACGGACGCGTGGCCGGTTGCGTCGATCCGCCCGTCCGGGAGAGCGTCCACTGCAAATTCGCGCGCCCTCAGATCGAAGGTCAGCCGTGGGTCTCTGAGGGCGCCAGCGATCGATCCCGACAACTCGACTCGGCCACGAGTGGGAGGGGAGCGGTCCCACCACTTTCGCAGCTCACTCAAGTCGATCGTGCTGCGGTATTTCAGATCGTAGCCGCCGCTCTCGCCGAACATGAGAGCGCCGTTGAGTCGGAGATCGCCGCTATTGGATTCGGCGACGAGCGATCGAATGACCAGCGCATCGCTGCCGATCGTCACGTCTGCGGTCACACGGTCGATCAACCCTGCGACGTTCTCGCCTTCCAGCCGGACGCCGCGGTCGGCATGGATCTCGCCGATCAGCCGCCCCTGCATGTCACCCTGCAACGACGCAGACAGTCCCTGCACCGTGAGGCGAAGCGACGACGCCGTTGAAACCGTCGCCTCGAGATTGACGACGTCGAGACGGCCCACGATGATGACCGGCCGGGAATTCGTGCGCGTCGTGTGCGGCACACGCGAGGCCGGCATGCCGCCTCCCGCGATCCACGACACGCTGGGATCGACGATCTCGATTCGATCGAACGCGAGGGCGCCACGAAGGGCGGCTGTAGCAAGGTCCAGGTTCACGCGCTTGGCAACGACGGTTGCCGAGTCCGGCACGGCGCCGGTGGCGAGCCTGACGTCATGCAGCGTGAACGACAACGATCTCAATGCGAACTCGACGCGGCCCGCGCTGAAGTCGATGTCGTAGCGATCGCTCAACGAGACAGCGAGGCGATCGACCAGGTATCGCGTCGAGTACGGAAGGGCCAGAACGAACAGCGACGCGAGGACGGCCAGCCCGCACACCGTCCACACGATCCATCGTTGCGCACGAGAAAGAAATCTCATGAAGAGCTGCTTGGTCGAGCGTCCGGCGAGTGGAGCCTCCTATCGTTCAGCTTGCTGCCCAGCCGCCATCGGCACCGCATCCCCACGGGCTGTCACGGCCGGTGCAGCAGGCCGGAGCACGTGGCGACTCCGACAGGGGGCCATGTCTTCTTTCCAGGAACTGCGCTCCTGTGCCGGCAGTTTGGATTCGAGCCGCGAGCAGGTACGCAATCGACGTACCAGCCAACCCAGACGTGGAGTACAGCGGCGGCCCTGCCTGTCAGCAGAGGCAAAGCCATACTTGCTAGCAACCAATTGTGCAGAAAGGTCGATCTGGGGACGGCGCCAAGCCAACGGACCGCCATCGCCTGGGCAGGCATACAACGCCGCCGAGAGCGAGTCGATTCGACGTCTGCTGGCGGCTACTTCTTTTCCACGCTGACGGCGCGCGCACGTGTGTAGGTGATAGACACCACGTCACCCTCTTTCACGCCCTCGAGCAGCTGCGGGTGCTGCACGACGCGGAGCACTCGCCGGTTGTCGGCGCCGTGATAAGTCACCGACTGCGTGGCCGCGTCGATCGAATCGATGGTCACCACGAGACGGAGCTGCTGCAGGACATCGGCATCGGGGCGGTTGACCGACTCCTTTGCCGCCCGGGTGGTGTCTTCCAGGATCCCGATTTTCGCGCCCGGGGTCACTTGTACCGATGTACGCGTCGTAGTAACGGACGACCACGCGATCGCCGCGTGCGAGCTGTTCGAGAATCGGCAGGTCCGGTCCGAAATAGATCGGCCCCTGCGCCGTGGGTGGCCCAGAGATCGTCACCAGCCGGCCCGCTCGATCGATCCGTTCGACTTCACCCGTAACCTCGAGTACTTGCTGCGCCACCCCGGTGGGCTGCTGAGCCAACGTCAAAGCGACGGCGAGAAACAGCATGTCATGCCCTCCCTGGTCTTCTGTCGGGATCGGTATGAGCGATCCAGCAGTGCAGACGCCATGGTCCGCACCGTCATACCTGCCGTTCGCCAGAATCAGATGGCTGCGCCAGTTGATTGTGGTTAGTGCGGGACAGTATAGCTCCTGCTGGATAGCTCCTGCTGACTGCGCCGTCATCATCCTCCGATCCCTCGCGCTGATCGCAGTGGACACCGAGCACAGTGACGAGTTGGCGGCAGCATCGATGTCCCGCGGCGAGAGCTTGCAGCGCTTGAGTGTCCCAGGCAGCGTGCAATCGGGTGCTACTCGTCCATCCGGTCCGGAGACCCTCGTACATCAACACTAGGTAAGATCGATCTCGTACAGGTCATGGCGTCGCCCATTGACATCGTCCACGCGGCGCGTAGCGGCTTCCCGCACAACGGGATGCGCGCAGGAAAGGCGCCTGGATCGGAAGAATCCGACGCTTGCATCGGTACTGGTTCCGAGTTCGATGTTTCTCTGGAATGAGATACAGTGGCGGCGTCTTACGGGGCCTTGATGACCTGTTCACGGATTCAAAGCTGCCATGATCATTCGCGACCTTACCAGTATTGGGGTGGTGTTCTGCCTCGTCGGCGGATCCGCTGCAGCACAATCAGTCGAGCCCGCGGGAACGCCGGAACGGCTCCTCACGGCGACGCGCGCGTCGTCGTCGATTACCCTCGACGGCAACCTCGACGAGCCTGCCTGGTCGGTGACACCGATCGCCCGCGGTTTCGTCCAGAACGAGCCGAGCGAAGGTAATCCGGCCACCTTCGACACCGAAGTCCGCGTGCTCTATGACGAGGAGGCGATTTACTTCGGCGTGATGGCGGCAGACCCCGATCCTTCGAGAATCGTGGTGACCGACCTGAAGAAGGACTACGCGGTCGACGGCAGCGACGCGTTCGTGATTCTCCTCGACACGTTCCACGACGGGCGGAACGGTTATCAGTTCGCGACCAATCCCGCCGGCGCCAAGTGGGACGCGCAGCTTGCGAACGAAGGGCGCGATTTCAACGTGAACTGGGACGGGATCTGGCGGGTCGAGGCGCGCATCACCGCAACCGGCTGGGTCGCCGAGATCGCCATCCCGTTCCGCACGCTGAAGTTCGCCGACCGCGATCCGCAGACGTGGGGCGTGAACTTCAGGCGCAAGGTGCGGCGCCTGAACGAGGACAGCTTCTGGTCGCCGCTTGCCGCGGATCTACGGGCTCGAGCGTGTCTCGATGGCTGGAACGCTCGACGGCATGCGCGGCATCCGAGCGGGGCGCAACGTCCGCATCAAGCCGTATGTGTCGACCAGCGGCAGCACGGTCGGCCAGGGAAGCACGCGCGGAGATTTCGATGGCGGACTCGACGTCAAGTATGGGGTGACGACCGGACTGGTCTGGGACTTCACCGTCAACACCGACTTCTCCCAGGTCGAGGCCGACGAGCAGCAGGTGAACCTCACCCGCTTCAGCCTGTTCTTCCCCGAGAAGCGCGACTTCTTCCTCGAGAACGCCGGCATGTTCGACTTCGGGTCGACCGCTGGAAATATTGGCAATTTCGGCGGCGCGATTTCCTACGGCAGTCGTTTGAGCCGATCGCCGCAGATGCGCATGTTCTTCAGCCGGCGCATCGGGCTGTCCGATGACGGCGCGGTGATTCCGATCATCGCCGGTACCCGCCTATCGGGGCGCTCGGGCGCGAATTCGCTTGGCGTCCTGAACATTCAGCAAAGCGAGACGGATGGCTATGCGTCGGCCAACTTCACCGCCGTGCGCCTTCGCCGCGACATCCTCTCGAACTCCGACATCGGCGCGGTCTTCCTGAACAAAGAAGAAGGTGGCCCGGCGTAAACCGCGTGGGCGGCATCGACGCGAACTTCCGGTTCGGCTATGTCACGCTCAACGGGTTCGTGGCGAGATCGATGTCAGCCGAGCCCCTCGGAGATGGCTCCGGAAATTCCTTCGTCGCGCGCGGGTACCTCGAGTACCGAGGATCGTTCCTGGCAGTTCCGCGGTGGAGTCGACGCGATCGGCGAGCAGTTCGAGAACGACCTGGGGTTCATTCCGCGTCGCGGCATCAATAACTACACCGGCAATATCGCACGCGCGTTTCGTTCGCCAGGCTTCCCCCAGTGGCTCCGTGAGATCCGGCCGCACTGGGAGTTCGAGATGGCGAGGCTCCAGGAAGATGGCGACCTGGATCAGCAGTTTCACGGATTCCATCTGCCGTTCTCCTTGTCGAACGGCGGATTTGCGGAGTTCGGCGTCAACAGCAACGTGGAGGTGATCCCCGTCCCCTTCACGCTCAATCCCGCGCGCAACGCCGTTGTGCTTCCAGGCCGGCACGAGTTCACGGAGTATTTCGCTGTTTTCAACGGTGATCCCTCGGCGCGTGTGACGCCGGCGATCCGGTATTCGTTCGGCACGTTTTACGGCGGCTACAAGCGCTCGTATGCCTTCGGACCGTCCGTGCGACCGAACGAGAAGCTGAGCGCGTCGCTGAACCTGCAGATTAACGACATCGAGCTGCCAACCGGGTCGTAAGTCTCGACGCTCGCCACCGCGCGTGTCAACTACAACTTCAGCACGAGCGTCTTTCTGAACGCGCTGCTGCAGTACAACACCGACACCGATCAGCTCAGCTCGAACCTGCGGTTCAACATCATTCATCGGCCGCTGAGCGACCTCTTCTTCGTCTAAACGAGCGCCGCGACGAGCGGATGAACCTCCGGCTCGACCGCGCGCTCATCGCGAAGTTCACCTACATGCTCGCCCTGTAGGGCAGCGCCGGAAACGCACAGGCCCCGCCCGAAGTCCAGGGAGCCGGGTCGAGCTTCTTCTATCCAATCCTGTCGAGATGGTCCCGCGGGTCCCGCACCTGGCTGTCGCGCGGCGGAGATCTGGAAGGCTGAACCAGTCCATTGCCGTGACATGCGGTACCAACCGCTCG
>CAWAQA010000007.1:0-280918 GCA_963784065.1 uncultured Acidobacteriota bacterium | reverse complement strand
GCGCGCAACAAGGATGGGGAGTCCTGGCGAGCAGCCGCCAATGCAAATTCTCAGCCTCCGTAGCGGTACATTCCGTCGGCAACACATAACACACTGAACTGCAAAGAGTTGGAGCCATGCGACTGCCGAGCTACGAGAAGCGATTGCGACCGGCCCACGGCAGTTCGTGAGTGGCAGTACCGAGGGCCGAGAGATTCGGGAGAGGTGCCAGGACTTCCTGCACGTTGCGTGCTCACCTTTTCTCGCGAGCGATACCACGTTCATACGTTCGTCACCACGCGGTCACACGCGAGGGATAGGGTGTGGCTTCGCTCGCACATCGCTGCGCGTGATTCGCGGTCGTACCGACGAAGGACCAACGACCCGCGAACGGCTCGTCCGTTGTTGCCCCCAGAGGACTACACATGCAGGTCGACTATTTCAAGGACATCCTCGTGCCGGTCATCGGTGGGCTCGGCATCTTCATGCTCGGCCTCGAGTTCATGTCCAACGGCATTCAGAACCTCGCCGTCAACAGGATGCGCGCGCTGCTGGCCAAGATCGCCGGCACGCCGATCAAGGGGGTGCTCGCCGGCACGCTCATCACCGGCGTCATCCAGTCGAGCACCGCGATGACGGTCATGGTCGTCGGCCTGGTCAACTCCGGCGTCCTCGGCCTGCGGCCGGCCATCAGCGTCATCATGGGCGCCAACATCGGCACGACGCTCGGCAACGGCCTGATCGCGTTGCCGCTCGGGCCGCTCGGACTGCTGCTCGGCGGCTTCTTCGCGCTGGTCCACGTGTTCTCGAAGAACGACAAGGTGCGGAACATCTCGCTGGCCTGCATGGGCTTCGCGCTGATCTTCTACGGCCTGAACCTGATGACCGGCGGCCTGCGGCCGCTGCGGAACATGCCCGAGGTGATGTCGGCCATCTCCAGCCTCAAGGCCGACAGCCTCCTCGGCGTCATCTACTGCATCCTCATCGCGGCGCTCATCACGGCGATGATCCATTCGTCGTCGGCGACGATCGGCATCGTGATGGGGCTCGGCGCCGCCGGCGTGCTCGGCTGGCAGACCGCGGTCGCGTTCTCGCTCGGCGCCGACCTCGGCACGACGATCACGTCGTGGATGGCCTCGCTCAATCTGTCGAAGAACGCCAAGCGCGCCGCCTACGCGCACATCTCGTTCAACATCATCGGCGTCGCTGGTGATGCTGCCGCTGTTCTTCCCGTCGATGGAGCTGCTGACCTGGGCGATGGGCTGGTTCGGCGGCGATCCGGGCGTGCCGGTCATCCGCGACGGCAAGGAGACCTTCCCGCTGGTGCCGGTCGCGGTGGGCCTCTACTCGACCGGCTTCAACATCTTCAACACCGCTGCTGCTGTTTCCGTTCGTCGGCGTGTTCGAGCGGGTGCTGTCCCGCATCGGGCGCACCTCCGTCCGACGATGCCGAAGACTACTCGATGACCCGCTTCCTCGATCCGCGGAAGGGCAGCGACTGCGCGACCGGCGTGCCGCTGGTGCAGCAGGAAATGGCGCGCTATGTCGAGGCGCGCCAGCCTGTTTCTCGCGATCGCACGCAAGGAGAAGTCGGCGCCCGACAACGCCAAGGAGCATCAGGCGGCCCTCGACATCCTCAGCCGCGACATCCGCCGCTACACGGCGGCGATGTTCAAGCCCGACATGCCGCACGCCGAGGCCGACCTGCTGGCCAGCCTGATCGAGGAAGAGGATTTCACCGCGAGCCTCGGCGAAACGCTGTTCCAGGTCGCGCGGCGCGTCGAGCGCCAGCCGTTCTCGCCGCTCGGCCGGGAGCTGGTCGATGCCACGCTCGACCAGATCGCGCAGGCGATGCGCGACCATCGCTCCTGACGGGACTGGCCACCGGCCGGCGACCAGCGACGCGGACGCAGCGGCAGCAGTTCCTGCTGTCGACGCGTGAGCGTTGCCTGAAGCTGGGCGCGGACCTGCCGTGGGAAGAGCGCGGCGCGATTCTGGAGCTCCTTGGCAGCGCGGAGCGCGCCTTCTTCCTGATCGATCGCATCGATGCCGAGCGCCGATCGGTGCCGCGCGCCGTGACGCGCCGGAGCGAAGCGGCGCCCGGCCATCGGCGAGCGCTGGTCTCGCCCCGGCGTCCAGCTGAAGTCCGACGGAGGACGATCGTGAGCGCTCGCGATCGCACGACGACTGCGCCGCCGTCGGCATCGCGGCCGTCGCGGCCTTCGCGGCCCTCCGGCGAGGGCCCAGGACGTGCTGGGCGAAACCGGCATCAAGGGAGCCGGATCGACCTTCGTCTACCCGGTCCTCTCGAGATGGTCGCGGGATACCGCGCGTGGCTCGTCGCGCGGCGGAGATTTTCCGGCCGCCAACGCCGGGCTCGAGGATCCGCCGGCCAGTTCGGCGCTCGAGTACGAGCCGGTCGGGTCTCTCGCCGGCACGCTGCGCGTCAAAGACCGCGCGCGTCGACTTCGGCGCCTCCGACATGCCGCTGAAGTCGGACGAGCTGGCCGACGCTCGGCCTCGGCCAGTTTCCGATCGTCATCGGCGGCGTGGTCGTCGCCGTCAACATCGACGGCGTCGGCGCCGGCGAGATCAGGCTCACCGGACCGCGTGCTCGCCGATATCTTTCTCGGCAAGATCACCCGCTGGTCGGATCCGGCGATCAAGGCGCTCAATCCCGGCGCTGACGCTGCCCGACGCCGCGCATCGCCGTCGTGCACCGCTCGGACGGCTCCGGCACGACCTTCAACTTCACCGACTACCTGTCGAAGGCCAGCCCCGAATGGAAGCTGAAGGTCGGCTCCGCCCTGCTCGTCCCCTGGCCGACCGGCACGGGCGCCGAGGGCAACGAGGGCGTCGCGCAGACGGTGAGCAGGTCAGGAACTCGATCGGCTACGTCGACTATGCGCAGGCGATGCAGCTGAAGCTCAGCTACGCCGCTCATCCAGAACCGGACGGGCCAGTTCGTCGCGCCGGACACCGCGAGCTTTCAGGCCGCCGCCGCGAGCGCTGATTGGAACAGGACGAGCGACTTCTATCTGCTGCTCACCGACGGTCCCGGCGAGAAGGCCTACCCCATCACCGCGACCGTCTTCGTGCTCATGCACAAGGCGGCGTCGCGCAGCAGGACGCTGAGCGGCGCTCGATTTCTTCCGATGGTCGCTGGAGAACGGATCCAGGACCGCGGCCGAGCTCGGTTACGTGCCGCTGCCAGCGCCGCTGGTTCAACAGGTCCTGGCGTACTGGTCCCGGACCTTCAAAACAGGAACGTAGGGGGTTTCGATGTCCGCGCAAACGACGGCCGCGTCAAGCCCCTCCGCAGTCGCAGACGACGACCTGGCGGCGGTGTGGGTCGACCGCGACCTGAGCTGGCTCGAGTTCAACCGCCGGGTCCTCGCGGAAGCGCTCGACGACCGCACGCCGCTGCTCGAGCGCGCCAAGTTTCTCGCGATCTTCACGTCGAACCTCGACGAGTTCTTCATGAAGCGTGTCGCCGTGCTGCGCGAGGCCAACACCGCCGAGAGCCGGCGGCTGATCGGTGAGATTCATCGACGCCTCGTGCCCATGTTGCAGCAGCAAGCGGAGTTCTTCCGCGGCCGCCTGATACCGGAGCTGTCGCGACACGGGATCCACCTGCGACGCTGGGACGAGTTGACCCAGGCGCAGCAAACGGAAGCCGGGGAGTACTTCGATGGCGACGTGTCTGCGGCCGTGACACCGCTCGTCATTCATCCGCTCCAGCCCTTTCCCTTCTTTTCCAACCTGTCCCTGTCGCTGGGGTTCCTTCTGCACGATCACCGCTCGGCCGAACCGGTTGACGCGCGCGTCAAGGTGCCCTCGGGCCTGAAGCAGTGGGTGCGGCTGTCGGCCGACGTGCCCAGGGGGCAGCTGGTGTTTGTCGGCCTGCACGAGGTGATTCGGGAGAACGCGCACAAGCTCTATCCGGGCATGCGCCTGACGTCCCCCACACTGTTTCGACTGACCCGTGACGCGGAGGTCGAATTGGAGGAGGACGCCGATCGGGGCCTGCGCGAGCTCGTGAGGGAGCAGATCCGGCAACGACGGTACGAGCCCTCCGTACGATTGGAATTCGCGACGGGAGCCGCGACTCGCCTGCGGCAGATGCTGCAGGACCGCTTCGCGCTCACCGCCGACGACGTCTACGCGCTGCCAGGTGATGTCGACTGTTCGAGTCTGTTCGAAATCGCCAGCCTCAATCGTCCCGATCTGCGCGACGCGAGCTGGACGCCAGCCGTCCCGCCCCGTCTCGACGGCGGCGGCTCGATCTTCGACGCCATCGCGGAAGGCGATCTGCTCGTCCACCACCCGTACGACAGCTTCGATGACAGCGTGGAGCGGCTCATCAGCACCGCCGCCGACGATCGCAGACGGTCGCCATCAAGATGACGGTTTATCGTGTGGGCGACGACACGCCATTCGTGCGCTCGCTGATTCGCGCGGCGGAAGCCGGAAAGCAGGTGGCCTGCGTCATCGAGTTGAAGGCGCGGTTCGACGAGGAGCGCAACCTGCATTGGGCTGCCGAGCTCGAGCGCGCCGGCGCACACGTCACGGTGGGCGATGCCAGCCTCAAGACCCACGCGAAGATGGCGCTCGTCGTCCGGCGGGAAGCGTCAGGCCTGCGCAGCTACGCGCACATCGGCACCGGCAATTACCACGTGCGAACGGCCCGCCTCTACACCGACGTCGGCCTGCTGACCGCCGATCGCGCGCTCACCGCCGACGTCGTCAACCTGTTCCACCATCTGACTGGACGCTCCGACCCGCACGAGTTCCAGAAGCTGCTGGTCGCGCCCACGACGATGCGGCAGCGTTTCCTCGAGCTCATCGCGGCCGAGGCCGCACATGCGCGCGCGGGACGTCCGGCGCGCATCATCGCGAAGATGAATCAGCTCGAGGATCGCGCGACGATCGCGGCACTCTGCGAGGCGTCACGTGCTGGCGTGCCCATCGATCTCATCGTGCGCGGGTTCTGTTGTCTGCGGCCGGGTGTGCCTGGATACAGCGAGACGGTGCGGATTCGTTCGGTCATCGGCCGATTTCTCGAGCACTCGAGGATGTATTACTTCGCGTCCGGCCGGGAGGATCCGCTCGAAGGCGAGTTCTTCATCGGCTCAGCCGACTGGATGTTCCGGAACCTGTCGACACGCGTCGAAGTGGCGACGCCGGTTGGCGCGCGCAGCGCCCGTGAGCGGTTGTGGGAGATCCTCGACGTCCTCCTGAGAGACCAGCGGCAAGCGTGGCGGATGGATGCCAACGGCGAGTACTCGCAGCTTCATCCCCAGGCGCCCGGCGGCGGGCCGGAAGGTCTTGGCACCCACCAGGCGCTCATCGAGCTCACACGACATCGTCAGACGTTGGGGGAGTAGAGGGGCTCGCAACGATCGCCAGGCTCGAAGCGGTACCAGCGGCTCGATGTGCTATGACTGCAACGATGACGCTGCACCCCCTGGCCGGCAAACCGGCACCGGCGGAGGTCCTGCTCGACGTCGGGCGCCTGACGCGGGAGTTCTTCGAGCGAACCCCTGACCTGAGCGACCCTCGTCAACGGGTCAGCTTCGGAACGAGCGGCCATCGCGGGACGCCGCTGAACGGCAGCTTCACGGCCGCGCACATCGACGCGATTACTCAGGCGATCTGCGACTACCGTGGCAGCCATGGGATCGATGGCCCGCTCTACCTGGGCAAGGACACCCACGCGCTGTCGTCGCCGGCGCAGTCCACCGCCCTTGGCGTGCTCGCGGCAAACGGTGTCGAAACGATCATTCAACGGGATGACGGTTTCACGCCGACACCGGTCATCTCCCGCGCGATCCTGGCGTGGAACCGCGAACGCGGGCGTCGTCCGGCCGATGGCGTCGTCGTGACGCCATCACACAACCCGCCGGAGGACGGAGGCTTCAAGTACAACCCGCCGCACGGTGGTCCGGCTGAGACGAGCGTGACACGGTGGATTCAGCAGCGCGCGAACGAGATCCTCGAGTCGCGCAACACCGATGTACGCCGGGTGCCGGCCGACGCCGCCGTCAACGCCGGCACGACCCGTCACACCGATTTCGTCTCGCCATACGTCGATGACCTGGCCAGCGTCATCGACATGGACGCGATCCGCGGCGCTGGGGTGACTATCGGCGTCGATCCGCTTGGTGGCGCCGCCCTTCCTTACTGGGAAGCGATCCGGTCGCGATACGAGCTGGCGGTCACGATCGTCAATCCGGCGATCGATCCCGCCTTCGGATTCATGACGCTGGATCACGACGGGAAGATCCGCATGGACTGTTCGAGCCCGTTCGCGATGGCGGGCCTGGTCGGGCTCAAGGATCGCTTCCAGGTGGCCGTTGGAAACGATCCCGATGCCGATCGGCACGGCATCGTCACCAGCTCGTCAGGGCTGATGAATCCCAATCACTTTCTGGCCGTCGCCATCCGCTATCTCCTGTCCACCCGCCAGCGATGGGCGACCGACATCGCCGTCGGCAAGACAGTCGTCAGCAGCAGCCTGATCGATCGCGTCACCCAGGGCGCCGGGCGTCGCCTCGTGGAAGTGCCGGTGGGATTCAAGTGGTTCGCGTCGATGCTCGCCGATGGCAGCATCGGCTTCGGCGGCGAGGAAAGCGCTGGCGCAAGCTTCCTCCGCAAGGACGGCACGGTCTGGACCACCGACAAGGACGGCCTGATCATGGGTCTCCTGGCAGCCGAGATGACCGCGATCACCGGTCGTGATCCTGGCGCCCACTACCAGGAGCTCACGACGGCATTCGGCGCGCCGTTCTATACAAGGATTGATGCTCCAGCCACGTATGCCCAGAAGGCGCGGCTGCAGAGGCTGTCGCCCGAGGCCGTCACCGCGACGCGACTCGCGGGTGAGCCGGTTCTCTCGAAGTTGACCCGCGCTCCCGGCAACGGCGAGCCGATCGATGGGCTGAAAGTGGTGACGGCGAGCGGCTGGTTCGCCGCGCGGCCGTCCGGGACTGAAGACGTCTACAAGATCTACGCGGAGAGCTTTCTCAGCCCTGTGCACCTCGACGCGATCATCGCGGAGGCGCAACGGATCGTCGACGATGCACTGTGAGCGCCGGGTTTGGTCTGACGCTCAATGATTCGAGTGGCTGCGGGACATCAGATCGCCTCTTAACGACAACGACTGTCTCTGCCGCGATCGTCGTCATCGTGCTCATCGTCATCGTCGTCCCGCGATCCGCCGTGCTGGCGGCAGGCGTCGACGCGCAGGTTCTTCAGCGGAACCTCCGAGCGCAGCGTGATGATCTCGGTGTCGTCCGGGGTCCCCGGCACGCGACCGTTGCCCCCGGGGTAATTGTTGTCGAGGCCCACGAGCAGCGTGAAGTCGTTGACCGGTGTCACCGATTCGACCGACTGCAGTGGGAAGTTGAACCGGCTGTCTGGAATGCCGAGGCAGGGGGCCGCCGATGTCCCTGGGGTCCGCGATGTCGAGCAGGTCCACGAGCAGCCGCTTCTTGAGCGCCCTGCTCCGCTTGTCGATTTCTTCCAGGTCAATCAGGTAGAGCTTCTTCTGGCGCGGCGGGTTGGCGCTCGTCGGCGGACCCTGGAAGTCGTCGCGCTCGATCACGATGTAACGGTCGCTCGAGACATGGGTCATGTCGCCAGTCACGAAGATGTTCGTCGCGTTGTTCATGCCGCCGGTGATGGAGTCCGAGCTGTCCTTGGCGTACCTGAACGTCCGGCCGGTGTAGCGCTTCCTGACGGTATCGAACTCGTAGATTTCGAGTATCCGCTTGTCAGGTTGAGAACTGATCGAGGCCTCGGTGGTCAGATAGAGGCGCCGCCCGTTGCCATTGCGCGTCATGGATTCGAAGCCGCGCGAGCTCGGGAGATTCGCACCGGCGGGCGTGCTGTTCTGCGGGTTCTGCGGCGCGCGCAGTACGGGATGGCGGACCGGCCGGCGCAGCAACTGCCCTTGCGCGTTGAAGTGCAGCAGGTAGGGGCCAAACTCCTCGCCGACCCAGAACGAGCCGTCGTCCATGCGCGCGATCGACTCGACGTCGAAGTCGGCGCCGGTGAGCAGATTGCCGGCTTTGATCGTGGAATCAACAGGAATCTGCAGCGCCGGCGGCGGGTAATAGTGAGTGCGGCGGTAGACAGGTCCGTCGGTGATGTACGACGCGTCCAGCAGGCCGTACGGATCGCTGAACGGCGTGAAGCTGAGCACGTCGACCGGACCGGGCCTGGTCGTGCCATCGCCGGTCGTCTTGAATGTCGGCCTGACCTCGTAGAAGCCGATGACGAAATCTGCGCTGTTGCCCTGCGCGCCGAAGCCGTTGTCGGGCAGCGCGATGTACTCGCCGCGCGTCGCGGCCGGAATCATCCCGGAGAAGCCAGGTATCGGCTGTCCCTGATAGGGCGGCGTCACGCCGTTCGCCGGACCGGCAAACTGCCCCGACACGGGGCCGGGATGGCGATACAGGGAAGGGATCGCGGCCCAGCCGCTCAACCGGAAAAGGTCATCGGACGCGACGGCTGCCGACGCGACGATCAGCATGCAGACCGCAAGAAGAGTTCGACGCATGAACCACGCCTCCTGTGTGCTCCGGCGAGGTCGGACTCGTCCTCGCTGCCGGGCAGCATAGGGCACGGTCGTAAGCGCGCTGTAACGGCCGATGAAGAACTGCGGAAATGGCGTGTAAAATCGGCCGCGCGAAGACGGCCTTCAACGGGTCGTGATACGGGAAGGGCTCAATCGCGCCGTCCGCCAAGGCCCCGGAGACCTGAACCGACGCGGCCTCTACGTAAGGGCGCCCGCGTCTTCCGCCAGCGACTCGCTGACATGATCCCCTGCCAGTCGTTTCTCGCGGTATCACATCACCTGGATGCCGCTCGCCACTGAGGATCGCGGCGGCATCGAGCGCCTCGTCCCGACGTCGTTCCTCGTCGAGGCGGTGTCGCCGGTCCGGTCCGGCGAGTTCGACCAGCCGCTTCGATGTCACCGGGACGCCGATCCTGTTGGCGTGTCCGTCGACAATGGCGGCCACGAAGATCGTTCGGTCGCCGATGTCGAGTGCGTCTCCACCTGACAGTCGACCCACGCCAGCGCCTGTTCGAGGAGCGGATACCAGTGTGGCCGCGACGCCATCGAACGTCAGCGAACTTGTTGACTCGCGGCCGGAGCCCATTCCGAAACGCCACAACAGATCGCTGGCCTGCTCGTCAACCAGATGCGCGGCAAACGAGCGACTGCGCTGGATAAGCTCCCAGGTATGGTGATGCCGCGCAATTCCGGTGACGAGCCGAGGCAGCGCCGGCACCAGCGAGGCGTCGTTCACGAACGTTGCGACGAGGCCGCCGACGGCCTCGCCGTCGCTCGACGTGACGATCCACGCCGCGCAATCGAACGACGCGAGGACGTCCTGGACGGCGTCGTGCACGACGACATGCTAGTCTTCGCCGTTGCGGCGCGCAACGGCCCTTCGGCTCATGAATGAGAGAATGAAGCACCAGGAAGTCACGAAGACGGCGATGGATGCGAGACGCGCGAGGCTCGAACAGGTCTATTCGGAACACCCGGTGACCGCGGCTGCGGTGCTCGACCGTGTCCGTCGCGAACGGGGATCTCTGGTGGGCCTGACCGCTCGGGACCTCGCGGAATCGATCCAGGGCGGGGTCACCGATCAGAACCACGCCGGCGGGGCGGCAGGCGTGCGCGCGCTGGCGGCGGCTGCCGGCCTTCGGCGCGGGTGGTCGGTGCTGGACATCGGCACGGGGCTCGGCGGCACGCCGAGACTGCTGGCCGAGGAATTCGGATGCCGCTGTCACGCGGTCGAGCTCACGTCATGCCGTTTTCGCGATGCCGTCCGGCTGACACAAACCGTGGGATTGCAGGAGCTGTCACCTTCACCGAAGGGGACTTCATGAGCACGGACATCCCTGGCAGTCCGTTCGACCTCGCCATCGCGCAAGGCGCGTTCATGCACTTTTCCGATCTCCACGCGGTGCTGGCTCGTGTCGCGACGCTGCTTCGCCCCGGAGGAAGACTGGTCATTGAAGACGGAGTGATCCTCACGCCGCCGTCGATGCGCGCAGACAAGGCGGCGCTGGAGGAACTACTCCACTACTGGAACGGCACGTTCCAGCGCGAGGAGCACTGGCGGGACCTGCTGCAGCGAACAGGTTTTCACGTGGACCAGGTGGACGATTTGACCGCAGTGGCCGATGCCGATTTCGAGCACCTTCTCACCGCAACCGAGGTCGGACGCGTGGCTGGCGTGACGGCAGAAGAGCGCAGAGCCTGGCAACTGGCCCTCCGTCTCTCGCACGCTGGACACCTGGGGACTGTACGAATCGTGGGAACGCGCCTCCCGTTATCGTCGACCGTCCGGATCACCGGTTCCCTAAACAAGCCGCACGCATCGGCCGGCCGACAACGGAGCTGCGTAGGATTCAGGAACTACATACCACTAGGGGAGCCATGCAGGCGGCAACTTGAGGTTGGCCTGGTATGAGTCACTCCACGTCTGAATCTCGCGGCTCAAGGCAGCCATCCCGGCTTTCCTTGGCGAGGGCCGCAGCGCGCGTGCACAGGATGCCTGGCGGAAACAGATCCGGATTAGCGGCCGCTTGCCGGGCACACTCGAACATCAGGGATGCGTCGCCGGCCGACGCCGGCTCCCGGTTCAACAGCGCGATAAGCGACTGCGCCTGCTGGCCAAGCCGTGCCTGTTCGAGCCCGGGCGCTGCGCGCAACGCCGCGTCCAACCCCTGCTTGCGCCCGTCGCCCGTGAGGTAATGCGCCAACGCGAGATTGAACAAGCAGACACTTCGGGCCCGGAGGCTCTGAAAACTCTCTGCTGCCGACGCGGCTGCGAGCAGGGTGGCGATGGCTTTCTCTTCCAGCCCCAGCGCAAACTCCGCGATGCCAAGCACATTCATGACGTAGGCCTTGCCTTCGTGCACTCGTCGGTCGGCAACCTCCAGCGCCGCTCCACAGTGCGCCACGGCGTCGTGCCAGCGGCCGGCGCGCAAACACGCCAGGCTCACTGCGTCGTGCCCGCCAAATGTCGTCGCCGCATCGCCATCGCGCGTGCCGTGCTCGAGGAGCAGCTGCCCGTATCGGAGCGCGCTGGCGATGTCGCCGATGTGGCTGTAGCTGAGGCTCAGATCGGCAGCCACGAACAGCTCGTGATCGGGATCTCCAGACTCGGCACACAGCGCTTGTGCCCGCTCGAAGTGTTTGATCGCGCCGGCGATGTCTTCCGTGTAGCGGGCGGCGGTCCCCAGTCGCAGCTCGACGATGGCCTCCGCTTTCGGCGACTGTAAGGCGCGCGCCAACCTGCCGGCTGCCTCCGCGAACTGCCCGGCCTCCGACATCGGGCCCACCACGATCCGCAGACACAACTCGGAGATCGCAATACCGAGCCGTGCCCGGTCGCTTGTCGCGTGGCCCGCGACCGCATCGACCATCCGTCGGCACAGTGACGCGGATCCACAGAACGGGAGGTCGGCGCCGAAGTCGAGGACCAGCTCCGCCGCGGCGTCGATCTGGTCCGGGCCACCTGCTTTCAAGAGGTGATCGAATTCGCGCCAGATCGAGACAATGTCGCTGTAAAGCAGCTTCCGGGTGCCACCGAGCCGCCGGTCCAGGATGGTCACCGCGATCGGCGCGGAAAAACCTGGCGGCCATCAGGTGCGTGGCCTGAACCTCACCCGGTGCATCCCGCAACTGCCGCGTGTAGAGGTATGCCTGGTCCAGCGGATGAAGCGCGAAGGCGGTCGCCTCGTCATCGGTACGCACGAGAAAACACTGGATCAGCGCGTCCAGTTCGTCGGGCACATTCACCGGATCGTGCAGTTCGTTCACCACGAATTCGATGCCCGGACACGAGACCGGTTCACCGAAGACGGCCAGCACCTCCAGGATTGCGCGAGCGGCAGACGGGAGTATCCGATAGTTCTCCTCGAAGAACCGCGCGATGATGTCATCGCTGCCGAGGATCAGTTTCTCCACGTTCCTGAAATCGATGGCTGCCTTCCGCAATACCAATGACCCTGCGAGTTCCAGGGCACGGGGAATCCCATCGGTGACGCGCACGATCGTCTTCTGCACCTCTTCAGCCGCGGCGCTTCGGGGCGGCCGGGCGAGTATGTCCTCCGGCGACTGCGACAGATCTGCAAGCAGCGCCAGCGATTCCTCGTCCGACAGCCCTCCGGAGAAGTGGACGTGCTTGCACGCGCGCAGAACAGAGGCGTCCACGGCCACATCGCGGCGTGACGTCGCGAGGATCCGCAGCGAATGCGTGTCGTCGGCCAGAACGCGGTCGACGAAGTGTTGAACGTCGCTATCTGTGAACCGGCCGCGTGAGTCGATGACGGTTTCGACGTTGTCCAGAAACAGGATGTGCCGGCCCTGTCCCTGGAACCGCGACAATAGATTGCCTGTCCGCGATTCCTCACGGCGCCACTCGGCGTCCGCCCAGTCGGCAGAGAGCCCGATCAAGGTCGCACACGAAAAGAACATCCCCTGGAACGGAGCGCCCGACTTGGCGCGAAGGTCGACCACCGCGACACCGTCCACGGCGCTGTTGTCCGGCGCGGCAGCGTGTCCGCGGACCAGAGTGCGCAAGAGATGAAACGCCAGCGTCGTCTTTCCCATTCCGCCGGCAGCCGCCACGACAATGAGTCTCGTGTCGTCACTCTGCAGTAGACGCGCCGCCGCCGCGAGTTCGCGTTCACGGCCTTTGAAAAACCGGCCTGTCGCCGCCTGGGGAACACTTCCGACCCAGCGCGGCCTCGCCGGTGACGGATCGAGCGTTTCGATGTGATCGCGTGAACCCGGTCGCGGACCCGCTCGGGCGAGCCCGGCAATTCCCCGTTATGGTACGGAGCGTGGCGAGCCCCGGAGGTGTTCATCTGCTCGATGAACTCGCACAACAGACGATGTTGGATGGCGTGTCGATCTGGGGGTGCCGCAATCGAGAAGTGATCCGACCCGGGCACTTTGAAGGCCTCGCCGAAGTACCTGCTCGCCGCGAACTCTTCGACAACCGGTTTGCGCCACCACTTCCGGAGGACCACGAACTTGTCCTCCACCAGTTCCTTACCTCGGATGCGCAGCCGGCCAGCCTCTTTGAGGTTCTGGAACTCCTTGTCAAGGTCGCGCAACCACTCGTTGTCCTGGCCGAACCGCAGGGCGTCGGCCTGGGAGTGGTTCAGCAGGACCGCGAGACCGCCCAGCCAGTTCGCGTAGGTCGACCCCAGTGAGGGTGAAGCGATGAGGAAGAGGCCGACGCTGGTGTCGCGGTCGATGAAATCCTGCGCCCGCTCCACCAGAAGTTTGCGGACCAGAATGCCGCCCATGCTGTGACACACGAACACGATGCTGTGGCAGGCGAGCACGCCATCGAGGCGCAGGTGCTCCTTCAAGGCGTCAACCGCATTGCCCAGGCGGTATGCGCCGCTGAAGAAGTCGGTCTGATAGGTAAAGACGTACACGCCGAGTGAGTCGAGCTCGGGCTGGGTGGCGAGGAGCTCGGGCCAGTAACTGCCGCCGCCATCCCGCCAGCTGGTGTCGTGGCTCGCAAAGATGCCGTGAACGAACACGGCTGCCATTCCGGCTGTGGCCGGCTTGATCCATTCGCCGCGCATCGGTGTGGCTGCAGTCTACCCGATGGCCAGCCTGGACCACGAGTTCGCGATGCGGCCCCAGGATGGTGGCTGGCGCCACCACGTCGCGGCGTGCACCATGCGACGTCCGAGCCACCCTTTCCGCTATTCGCCAATCCCTTCTTGAATCACTTGCTCTGGCTTCAGCAGCGACCGGCCCGAGCACGGGGTCAACAGGTGACCACTCGACGGCTGCGAAAGGATCCACAGTCCACGGCTAAATCCTCAGCGAGCCACGGAATGCCCTGGCGGCATAGTAAGATTCCGCACCGTTGTGATACACGAAGACATGGTCGTAGCGGCGATCACAAAAGATGGCGCCGCCGAGTTCTCTAATATCATCAGGAGTTTGCACCCAGCTCGACGTCTTTGTATCGAACTCGCCAAGTCCCTGCAATCCCCGATATTGTTCTTCCGTCAACAGCTCAACGCCCATGGCGGCTGCCATATCAACAGCGCTATTTTTTGGTTTATGTTCCTTCCTTGACTCCAGCGCCTGACCGTCGTAACAAACACTTCTGCGGCCCTTCGGGCTTTCCGCTGAACAATCGTAAACAATGTATTCGCCCGTCTTCTTGTCGTAACCAACAACATCCGGTTCACCGCCGGTTGTTTCCATTTCATTGAGGGACCACAGTTTCTCAGAACGAGCTTCCAGCTTTGCTTCTACTTTGGCCCATTCAAGACCTTTGTGGCGTTTCATGTTTTTCTCGAAACGGGCTTTCACCGCTTTGAGTAGTTCTTCACGCTGTTTTGGCGACAACGCCTTTCTTGTGTCAACGCCTGATACAGGCCCTTTTCCAGTTGATTCTCTCGCACGTTGGCCCTTTGTCACCCGTGGGCTTTGGTTATCCGCATGACCTGAGCCACTCTTTCTTCCCGGCATATGTTTTCACACCTTCTTGTATAGCACTCTTGGCTTTGACCCTCGGAGGCGGTGAAGGAGGATGTTCATGGCGACGAAGCCTCGGACTATTGACGAATACCTGGCTGGTCTGTCCGCGGAGAACCGCAGGGCGCTACAGAAGGTGCGTCGAGCCGTCCGTGCGGCGGCACCCGAAGCGGAGGAGTCCATCAGCTATGGCATGCCCGCGTTCCGCCTGAACGGGAAGCTCATCGCCGGCTTCAAAGCGGCTGCGAACCACTGTTCGTTTCATCCCATGAGCGGCGATACCGTGGCGACCCTGGAGCAGGATCTGGCCGGATACGATACCAGTCGAGGAACGATTCGATTCTCTGCCCGTTCTGGTCTGCCGGCCACACTCATTCGCAAGCTGGTGAAGGCAAGAATCGCGGAGGATGCGGGATAGAATCCGCCCGCTCGCGTGATGCGCCCGTCACTCGACCCGCGCGCTCGATTCCTTACCCTGGCTGGACGCGGCCGGCACGAGGAATAGTTTCGTCGACGCTTACCCCGGCCGTTCGATAGATCGGTGCGCGCCAGCCGTCGTGTCGCGAGGCGCCACGGACCATATCCTGGTAGGCCGCTTCCAGGCGCCGGGTGATCGGACCGATCGTGCCTTCGCCGACCTGATACCCGTCGATGTCGATCACCGGCTGAATCTCTGCGCCGGTTCCACAAAAAAACAGCTCGTCGGCGACGTACAGCTCGGTACGGTCGACCTCCCGTTCCTCTGTCGGTATGCCCAAATCTTCCCGGCACATCTGAAGCAGCGTTCTGCGCGTGATGCTTTCCAGGATGCCGCTCGTGATCGCGGGTGTGATTGCGACACCCTTGCGGATGACGAACAGGCAGGAAGCCGGACCTTCGGTCACCTTGTGCCGATCGTTCAGCAGAATCGGGTAGTCATAGCCGTGCCGGTTCGCCTCGATGAGCGCCATGCGGCTGTTCTGATAGTTCGAGATGCACTTGATCCGAGGCGACATCACGTTGTCGCCAAGCCGCGTCCACGACGAGACGCACGCCTTGTACGTGCGGCCGGAGCCGAGCGCGGAATCGAACGGGGTGGTCCAGATGAACACGTCGCCCGGCGAGTCGCTGCAGGTGGAAAACCAGGTCGTGCCGCCAAAGTATGCAATCGGGCGAATGTAGGCGTCGTGTCTCACCTCGTTGAGGCGGAGCAGCTCGAAGGACGCGTCCATCAGTTCGCCCGCGGTCCAGCGCGGGGTCATGCGCTGAAGCCGCATCGAATCCAGGAAGCGGTTGTAGTGGTCGGCAAACTGCAGCCCGTACAGCTCCTGCCGTTCGCTGCTCCAATATGCCTTTATTCCTTCGAACACCGCACCGAGCGTCGACCAGCCAAGGATCGTCACGTGGACCTTGGCATCCTCCCACGCGACGATCTGGCCATTCCACCACAGGTACTTCGCCTGTTCGAGCATCCTTCGCTGAATCCTGGTCCGTCGATACGAGAGCTGCCGAAGAGCCCGATCCGGCCACATCGGGCCCTTCGGCACTACGTCGTGAGGACCACGTTAAAACGTGTACGACGCGCTCAGTTCGGCAATGCGCGGCGGCAGAATGTTCACGGGCCGCAGGAACCTCGCTCCCGATCGCGGGTCTATGATCGTTGCCGTGCTCGCGTTCAGCGCATTGTACAGATTCGACCCGTACCCCGATCTTCTGCGTATTGAGCACGCGGAAGGTTTTCTCGACCCGGAAGCTCAACAGGTTCAGATCCGGTGAGTGCTGGGTCCCGATGGGCTCTACGTTCAGCAGGATATTCGGAATCGTCTGCCCACCCGTGAAGCGCACCTGCCGGGCGTACTGATCGCCGCTTCGATGCTCGAAGTTGGCCGATACCTGCACGTCGGCCGGGAAGACGTACGCGCCCATCGCCTTCCCATTCAGCTCCCACGTGAAATCGGAACGATTGATCTCGTCGTTGGGCGTGAGGGCTCCGACACTATGCGCCGAGTCGAAGCTGCCGGTGATGAAGCTGCCGCTCGCCAGATAGCCATAGATGGGGATGTTCTTCTTCGTGGCCGAGTAGGAGCCCATGAACTGCCAGCGATTGCTGAGCCGTTTGACGACCGCCACTTCCGTGCCTGTGTAGCTCTGATTGACATTCGGGTCGTTGACGGGCATGAACTCCTCGAATCGTCGTCCCGCCAATTCAGGAGGAAACTCAAAGTAGGTGAACGTCGTGCCCGGATCGTCAGCGGTGCCGACAGCGCCGTCCGGTCCCGGGTCCGGCCGCGTGACCGGAACGTTGTAGGTCTCGTAGGGTCGCAGGTTGTTCTGGATCCGGATGACGTTCGTGGTGCGGGAGTACACCAGCGTGCCCTTGACGGCAAGATTCGCGATCACCTCCCGCTCCACGGAGAGGGAGAGCTCATCGTACTTGGGCTGCCTCTCGTTCGGGTTCACGACGTGGTTCGGTGGCGGAGCAGGCAACGCCGTTCCCTGCGAAAGCTTGCCGACGGTTTCCACGAAATCGGGCCCGTTCCGATCGAGGTTGACCTCGCCTGGATCGTAATCGAGGTTCCCGTTCAGGTCGCGCCACCGGTAGACGGCGAGCGCTTGACTGTTCCCGGCCAGCCGTAACACGTCGGGATCCAGCTGGCGCATGTGATCGTAGCGCCCCCACCCACCCTTGATCACCGTCCTGCCATCGCCCGACAGATCGAAGGCGGCATGAAGGCGCGGCGCCACGCTCGTCCAGGTCTTGATCTGTACCCTCGGGAAGCACGCGGCGGGGAAGACGACGTCCGCGGGGGGCGTCGCCGCTTCGCGGCACTGCTCCGGCACAAACGCCTTCCTGCCAATCGAACCGAAGCCCCAGGTTCAGCGTCAGCCGACGCCCGACGGTCCAGCTGTCTCTCAGGTAACTGCCAAACATGTTCGCGAACACGGACGGCTGGGTCGGGGCGTTGAACGGAAGGAACTGGTACGGGACACCGTTCTGGACGTAGAGATGGTAGTTCACCATCTGCTCTTCCTTCGTCTCGACCCTCCCATGTACGCTGTACTCCAACCCCGTCTTGAGCTCATGGTTCCCGTAAAACGAGTTCGGTTTGTACCAGGTCAGGGAGCCCCTGGTCTGCTTCATGGTGACAACCTGCCTCTCCCCGGCTGCACCGGACTCGCCGGTGACTTTCTGGGTGACGAGGTCTGTTCTCCCGGGAATGCCGGCTGTGTTGAACGCGATGTACGAGTCGTAGAGGTTGTAGTTGTATTGCGCGGAGGCGATGAGCGAGTTGCCGCGCACACCCTGCCACTCACCTTTGGCAGGGCGCGTCAGGACATCCCGGTCACTGCGAGCCTCGAAGGAGCGGACTTCACTCGTCTTGCTCCGTTCGAACTTGCGTCCCCACTGCATGAAGCCGATGAACCGGTGCGCGGGGGTCGCCTGATATGAAATTTTCCCGGTACGCCACCGCAGTTTGGTCTGGTCGTAGCGCGGGCGACCCATCGGGCATGAAGGCGTTCAACACTTCCTTTTCGTTGTAACGCTGGCGCACCCCGCCGTAGAACCACAACTTGTTCGGAATGATCCGGCCGCCCAGATCGCCGCTGACGTCGTACTGCGTCTTGATGGCATTGCCGACCGTGAAGCCCAGGTCGGCCAGTTCGTCGTCGATATTGTTGCTCTGGAAATTCTCGTTGTTCTGCGCCCACGACGCGCCGCCGTGGAACTGATTGCCGCCGGACTTGACGATGGCGGCCATCTGAACGCCGCGCGACTGGAACTCCGCGTCGGTGGCAAGGCTCTGGACCCGCACCTCGTCGACCGTTTCATAGTCGTAATAGCTGCCGTTGCCCCCGCCCGCGTTCAGATGGGTCGTCGAGACCCCGTCGATCGTGAACCAGACCTGGCCGCTCTGGCCGAACGCGCGGGCCTGCGGGTTCTCCTCGATCATGTTTCCACCGACATCGAGAAAGCTGCGCACGCCCGGCGCCAGGTTCAACAGGCTGATCAGCCCGTTTCGGGACGTGGGAATGGCCTCGAGCATCTCCTGCGTGAACAGCGTGGTGCCGGCGGTCGACGCGACGTCCACCACTGGCGCAGCGCCGCTCACGGTGAGCGTCTCGGAGACGCTGCCCAGCTCGAGCGACACATCGATTCTCGCGGTGAACCCGACGGTCAGCCGCACATTCTGGCGTTGGGCAGGCCGAAAGCTCGCCAGATCGAACGTGACTTCATACTCGCCTATCGGCAACGGCGCCAGGCGGTACTCGCCCAATTCGTTCGTGACGTCCGTCACCTGCGGCACCTGCAAGGCGGGACTCGTAGTCGTCACTGTGACGCCGGGCAGCGCGGCGCCGCTCTGATCGGTGACCTGACCGAGGATCGTGGCCGTATCTGGCCGGCGGCTGCCGGGGAGCTGCCGAGTGCGACCAGACTAATCTGCACCAGGACAAGGCCCCATTGAACATCTGAAAGGCTGATGCGCATTGATCCCTCCTTGTACGACGCCAGATGTGGTCACTACCGACGGAGTTCCGGGGAAGAACCTTGGCGCGCCGCTCTCTGGGTTGAATCCGAGAGTATCGAAACGAGCGCGCGCACCACGTATTCGCGGCGCCGAGAGCGGCGTCTATTTGAGGAAGCGATCGGCGTGTATGAACGAACGAGCGAGTGAGTTATGAAGCGAGCGGACGAGTATTAAAATGATGCGACGACGATAGTCTGAACGAAACCGTCTAACGACGGTGCGCAGTATCACACACTTTGCATCCGCTGCAATGATCGAAGATGGCCTGCCACGAGCACGCACAGGCGATCCTGGCAGGTTGTCGAGCGTTCCGGATCTCGTGGCCAGAAGGTTGTCGCTCCACGTTTCGCAGCGCCCTGGTGCGAAGGGTGAGGGTAGCCAAAACTCCTCGGCGGTTTCTCTGGCGCGCGTGCTGTCGGCGCGCGCTCGAGTCATGTCGTTCGAGCCGCGATGCGTCCGCCGATCTTCACGGCTCGCGATCGCCTGGCCGACCATGCGCCTTGCCTCACCGCACAACCCGTGGTATATGCGTGGTGCTCATACTGGTTTGCGGCGGCCTTATACGGGACCCAGTCCTCACGCAGAGCCAGATAACGTAGCGACACGCGTCCGCTTCAACGATCCCAAGTGCGGCGGCCGTCGGCAGCGTTTCCCCAGGAATCCACCGGCCAGGGACACCCGATCCAACGCAGGGAGGAGTAGCGCGATGCATCGATTCTTCCGTGCTGTGACTGTCACGGCGCTGGCGCTGGGAACCGCCGCCGTGTGGCTGGCGACCGACCTGGCTGCTGCCCAGGCACCGGCGGCCACGGCAAAGGCGTGGTCGCCTTCGCGTCTGCCAGACGGCCAGCCGGATATTCAGGGTGAGGGATTCTGGTCTGCCGACATCGGAACGGATGAGGCCGATGACATCGAGAAAGGGTCCGACGCCCTTCACGCAACGATGGCGGGACGGCCGGTGCTGCCGTCGGACATGATTGTTGACCCGCCGGACCACACGATTCCGTACACCCCCGCGGCCCAGGCGATCAAGAAGCGGCGTTTTGCGAACCGCCACAATCCGGACCTGAAGGTGCGCGACCCGATCTTTCGGTGTTTGATGGCCGGTGTGCCACGGTTCGCGTTCCTCCAGCCATTTCGGATTGTCCAGACTCCGGGATACGTCCTGTTCCTGTACCAGGTCCGAGCACGCCTTTCGCGTGATCCCGCTGGACGGGCGTCCGCACCTCGAGGAGAGCATCAAGCTGTGGAGTGGAGACTCGCGCGGACGCTGGGAGGGAAATACGCTCGTCGTGGACGTCACCAATAACGACGCGCGCACCTGGTTCGACCAGGCTGGCGCACTACCACAGCGATGCGTTGCGCGTGGTGGAACGCTACGCGTTCGTCGATGCCAACACGATCAACTACGAGGCGACGCTCGAGGACCCGAAGGCCTTTACCAGACCCTGGAAGATCGCGTTTACCCACAAACGTACCCCTGAAAAAGGGTTTGAGCTCTTTGAAGACGCCTGTTACGAGGGTCTGCTGCAGGCCCCACACTGATTCCACTCGGCAATATCGAGAAGCGCCGCAATGATCGGCGAAGCCAGCGCGGCGCGGCGGCGCCGTGAGGGGCGTAACCAGCTACGTCGGGAACTGAGAGCCGTTTTCGTCCCGTGACGAGAGGGTGACACGATGACAAATCCGCTCGTCCGTTCGGCCATTGCTGCTGTGCGGCTGGTGATGGCTCTTCTCTGGTTCATGCCAGCGGCGGCGGCCGCCCAGGCTCCAGCGGCCGGAACGCCGGCTGCTGCGATCCCGCGGTCGGCCGACGGAAAGCCCAACCTGTCGGGCATCTGGCAGGCGGTGAACACGGCCGCCTGGGATATTCAGGGTCACTCGGCGCAGAAGGACGTTCCTGCAGGGCAGAGTGTCGTCGTGGGCAACGTAATCCCCTACCAGCCATGGGCCGCGGAGAAGAAAAAGCAGAACTTTGCCAACCGCGCGACCGCGGACCCGGAAGCCCGGTGCCTGCTGCCCGGCGTGCCGCGACTCATGTACATGCCGTTTCCGTTTCAGATCTTCCAGACACCCACGTATTTCGCGTTCGTTCACGAATATGTGCACGCAGTTCGCCACATCTACGTGAATGGAACCGCACATCCGCGTGGTCCGATCGACTGGTGGATGGGCGATTCGCGCGGTCGCTGGGAAGGCGATACGTTAGTGGTCGACGTCGTGCATTTCACGGATCAGACGTGGTTCGACCGGGCCGGGAATTTCCACAGCGAGGCCCTGCACTTGATCGAACGCTACACGCTCATCGGTCCCGACCACATCAACTATGAGGTGACGGTCGAGGATCCGAAGGTGTTCACGCGACCGTGGACGATGAGGATGATCCTCTATCGCCGGAAGGAACCGAATGCGCAGCTTCTCGAGTACGAGTGCTACGCGTTCGACGAAGTCGCGGATCCCCTCTAGTGGACTGTCCAGACTGATTGAGTAGTAGTCACAACCAGGCATCGACACGCGACTTCCGCGGGCCAGCCAGCAGGCGGCCCGCTGTAGGAATCACAAGGACATTCCTCTAAAGAACGGCACCCGCCCGAACCCATCCTCCTCAGCGAGAGACGGCTGGGCAGCCGATTCCGGAGCACGTTGTCGAGCACGCTGGGCCGTGACTGCTGCGCGTGCTGCTCCAGAAAGTCGATCACATATCGACGGCTGTGATGGTAATCGGGGTGGCCGAGCACGGCTGCCCTGGCGCGGGGTCGCGGGAAGGTGACGATCAGGGAATCGCCGACCGTCGCTTCCGGTCCGTCGGTCATCAGGATCAGCCGGTCCGCCAGATACAGCGCTTCATCGACGTCATGCGTGACCATGACGACAGTCTTGTCCGTTTCCTCCCAGACCCGCAGCAGCGTGTCCTGCAACTCGAAGCGCGTGAGCGAATCGAGCTGGGAGAACGGCTCGTCAAGGAGAAGGAATCTCGGCTCGGTCGACAGGGCCCGCGCCAGCGATACGCATTGCTGCGTGCCAAGCGAGAGCTGCGCCGGCAACTGCGCGGCCGCGTCTGCCACGCCCACGAGGTCGAGATAGTAGTCGGCGGCTCTGCGTGCTTGCGCCTCGGTCGTGCCTGCCCTCTGCGACGCCGCCAGCATGACGTTCTCGCGGGCCGTGAGCCACGGCAGCAGACAGGGCGACTGAAAGACAATCGCGCGTTCGGACCCGGGGCCAACGACTTCCTTGCCGTCGATGACGACACCGCCATAGGTGGCGCGCTGCAGGCCGGCGATGATGGAGAGCACGGTCGACTTGCCACACCCGGAATGGCCGAGCAGCGCGACGAACTCGGCCGCCTTGATCTCGGCGTTGACGTCTTTGACGGCGACGAATGGTCCCTCGGGCGTGTCGAAGACTCTCGTCAGGCCCGTCAGCTCGAGCGGAATGCTCATGACCGTTCCTCGGCCGCGAGCGGCACCACGGTTGTTGCGGCGGTCCCGGCCTGGTGCAGACGACGACGGCGTCCCCCCAGCGCCGCCGTCAGCGTCGCCACGACATGCGCGCGGACCTGCGTCGCCTCCTCGTCGCGCGCCAGCTGCGCGAGCGAACGCGGACGCGGCAGCAGCACGGGAATCGGGGCGCCGAGCGTTGCCGGCGGTCCTGGCAGCATCGGGACGATCCGATCGGAGAGCAGGATGGCTTCTTCCACGCTGTTGGTGATCATGACCGTCGTGACCGGCTTCTCCGTTGACGAACAGAGCCGCACGAGATCCTGCTGCACGGTCTCGCGCGTGAGCGCATCGAGCGCGCCGAACGGCTCGTCCATGAAAAGCAGCTGCGGGCCGGCGGCAAACGCGCGCGCGATGGCGACGCGCTGGCGCATGCCGCCCGACAGCTGGCTCGGGCGGCGGTGGATCGCATTCCCGAGCCCGATCTGCTCCAGCGTGTGCCGCGCGCGCGCCTTCTGCTCGTCGCGCGAGAGGGTCGGACATGCCGCAGCCACGGCCAGCCGCACGTTCTCGAGCGCGGTGAACCATGGCAGGAGCGAATAGTTCTGAAACACATACGCCGCATCCTGTCGCACGCCGGTGACCGGCAGCCCGCCGACCCGCACCTCGCCGGAATCCGCCGTCGTCAGGCCCGCGAGGATGCTGAGCAGCGTCGACTTGCCGCTACCCATCGCGCCGACAATCGACACGAACTCGCCGTGCTCGATGTCGAGGCACACGTCGCGCAGCACGTGTCGGATGCCGCCTGGCGTCGCGAACGACTTGCCGAGGCTGCTGGCGTGGAGAAATGCCATCAGACGGCCCGCAGCCTGGCTTCAGCGAAACCCATCAATCGGTCGAGCACGAAGCCGATGATGCCGATGGTGACGATCGCGAGCAGGATGTGGGCGTAGATCAGGCTGTTGTATTCCTGCCAGAGAAAGCCGCCCACGCCCGGCGTCCCGGTCAGCATCTCCGATGCGACGATGACGAGCCAGGCAATGCCGAGGCTGAGCCGATAGCCCGTGAACATGTAGGGAAGCGTCGCCGGCAGGATGATCTTGAGGAAGGTCGTCGTTCGCGAGAGGCGCAGGACCTTCGCCACGTTCCAGTAGTCTTGCGGGATGGCGCGGACGCCAACCATCGTGTTGATGATCGTCGGCCACATGGAACAGACGGCGATGGCGAAGAGCGCCGCCGGCTCCGACTTCTGAAACAGAATCAGACCCAGCGGCAGCCACGCCAGCGGCGAAATCGGTCGCATGATCTGCATCAGCGGGTCGAACATCCGCGTCAGCATCGGTGACACGCCGAACAGGAACCCGAGCGGCGTGCCGATGACGGCCCCAAGGAGGAAGCCGCGCGCGACCCGCAGCAGGCTGTAGTACGCGAGCAGAGCGATTCCCTGATCGGTCTCGCCTCGCTTTGCGAACGGCTCGAGGATGTAGAGCTTGCTCTCTTCCCACGTCCTCAGAGGCGAGGGCAGGTCAGGGACCTGCACACTGACGCCCCACCAGACGAGTAGCGCGAGGCCAACGCCAATCAGCGGCAGGAACCAGTCGAGCGCGCGTTTCATATAGACCCACTCCACACAGGAAACCGGAACCCGCTAAGCCATGCTGTGAACTTTGAACGACGTGGCGTACTGCTCTGGCGACTTGCCGTCGAACACGCCGTCGAAGAGCCTGATCTCCTGCTCTTCGGCGATGCTCGTATTGACACCGAGCTCCTTCATCGCCTCGGAATACATGTCGGAGCGCAGCACCCGCCTGGCGATACCGGCGTAGTCGGGCGCCGTCTTGACCATGCCCCAGCGGCGGAACTGCGTCAGCCACCACTTCGCGTAGATCTGCTGCGGGTAGTTGCAGTTCCTGGCCGAAAAGATCATGTAGTTCGGATCCTGCTCGACGCGGCCGTCGCCGTAGTTGTACTTGCCCTGGAGCCGTTCGACGATCGCAGCGGGGGTCGTATTGATGTAGGACGGTCGGGCGATTACCTCGGCGAACTTCGCCCGGTTCTCCATCTTGTCGAGGTCGACGCTGGCCAGGTGCAGCGCCTTCAATACCGCCTTCACCGTCCTCGGGTTCTTCATCGCGAACTCCTCGGTGAACGCGCACACCTTCTCGGGATGGTCCTTCCACATCGCCTGCGTCGTCGTGACCGTGTAGCCGATGTTGTCCTGGATGGCGCGCAGGTTCCACGGCTCGCCGACACAGAAGCCGTCCATCTTGCCGACCTTCATGTTGGCGACCATCTGCGGCGGCGGGATCGTGATCAGGTTCACGTCCTTGTCGGGATTGATGCCGCCGGCCGCCAGCCAGTAGCGCATCCACATCGCGTGCGTACCGGGCGGGAAGGTCATCGCGAACGTGAGCGGCTCTCCCGCCGCCTTCGCCTTGTCGGCGAGCGGCTTGACATGGGCCGGCTGCTTGACGCCGGCGGCCTTCATTCTGGCGTTCAGCGTGATCGCCTGGCCGTTGCGATTGAGGAGCCAGGGAATGACCATGGGCTTGACCGGCGACCCGGCAAGGCCCATCGTCGAGGCGAGCGGCATGCCGATGAGCATGTGCGTCGCGTGGTTTTCGCCGAGCGAGAGCTTGTCGCGGATCACCGCCCAGGAGGCTTCCTTCGACACGACCGCGTCGATGCCGAACTTCTTGAAGTAGCCGAGCTCGTGCGCCATGACGATCGGCGCGCAGTCGGTGAGTGCGATGATGCCGAAGCGCATGGTGCGCACTTCGGGACCGTCCTGCGCGTAGGCGCCGCCGACCCACCCCGGCGGCATGCCCGCCAGCAGCGCCGCCGCCGTCGATGTGCCGGCGGCCTTGATGAACGTGCGTCTGTTCGTTCTCGTCATCTATCTCTCCGCGAGGAAGACGTAGGTCGCCATGACATAGGGATGGCTGTATGAAGCGCCCGGCGTGGCCTCCTGCAGGAAGCGTCCGGTGAAGATGTGGGCGTAGCCTGCCGCCACCTGGAGTTGCGGCGCGATCGCCTTCGTCACCTGCACGTCGATCTCCTGGCCGACGTGGCTCGAGGCGGCGCCCGCGGCAACCCGCGCCAGCAGCGCACCACCGGAGTTGTAGAGGCCGTCGCGCTTCTCGTTCACCCACCACGAGTGATAGCTCGCGATGACCGGCAGGCCCCTGAAGGGTGTCAGCTCGATCCCGGCGCGCGCGTGGCGGATGTTCCGCCAGCCCACCTGATCGGCGAGCCCGTACTTGTCGTGGCCCGTCGGATAGAGCTGGTCGAACGTCCCGCGTGTGCCGTCGCTCGGGTTGGCATCCCCGCTCGCGTAGTTGAACTCGGAGCTGACGCGGAAGGCGGCGCGGCCGGCAGCCGGCGACCGCAACTGATAGTGGCCGGCCCACGCGCTGATATCGTCGGCGGCCACCGACCCGGTCTGCAGCGCCGTGTCGGTGTTGTATTCGACGTTGCCTGGCAGCCGGCCAACCCATCGGAGGCCGATGGTCGCCACGTCGAGCGTGCCCGGCGTGCCTGCCTCCGAGCGGATGTTCTGGTCGTGTCTCCAGAACAGGTAGGGCTCGAGCGAGCCGTTCGGCACGAGCGACGGCGCGACCGCGTAGGCGCCGGCAAAGCGGTTGCCGTTTCCACTCTTGTCGAGCTCGCCGTCGAGAATCCGAACGACCGAGGCAGCGAAGACGTCGAGCTGCAGCCTGCTGCCGCGAACGCTGAGTTTTGCCGCATCGAACGACCGCGCCGCGTTCGACCAGCCGAGGTGGCCAACCAGCCTCTGGTCACCGTAGGCCAGCTCCTGGCGGCCGACGCGCAGGGCCACCCGGCTCTCCGCGCTGCCGATGTCGGCAAACCCCTGGCGCACGTCGAATGCCGCCTTGAAGGGCGCGCCGGTAGGGGGCACGGTCTTCTGCGCGACGCGTGCATCCTGCACCTGCAATTGAAAGGAGAGGCGGCGGCTCGTGACGACCGTCGCGTTCAGGCGCACCCGCGAGAGGTAATAGTGGTCGTCGCTCGCCGCGTTGAAGCCGAGGCCGTCGAAGCCCTCCAGCCGCTGGCGGAATTCGCCGCGGGCGCGGAACCACGCAGGCAGCACGCTGTTCAAACGGTTGGGCAGCGGCGGCTGTGCCGCAGGAGGGTTCGCCTGCGCCCCCGCGGTTGACGCCTGCTGCGGGACCGGAGCGGGCGCCGGTGCGGCTTGTTGCGCCGAGGCCGTGCTGACGACAGCGCACAGTGCCGCTGCCGCAAAGACGAGTGAGTGACGCACGAACACGCTCTCCGTTCACGTGTGATCCCGATGCAGCCGTACCGAAACCCGTCCGGGTTGCCGGGGCACACGGCGTTCGATGTCGGGAACGAGAAAGCCAGCGAGGGCGTTGAGCGGCGTCTGGGCCGGTTGCCGCGTCGAGAGCAAGGCACGTTCCGTCCGGCGCGCAGATCCGACGGCGGGCGCGCCGCGGCCCGATAAACACGGGACGTTTCGCGTCGCGACGGCCTGCGGAGGCGGTTGCCGGCAATCGACGAAACTGTCCGAACGAAAGTTTCGCCGGACATCTTCGTTGGAATTGCAGCGCACCGGATCGGCCCCGGCCACCCGACAGGTGTGCAAAGAACCATGCGCGCGCCCCGGCGGGTGGCAGGAAGTCCGCTGGCGGTCACGCTGGCTTCATAAATGTTGGTACAGAAACGGATTCATACATCAGTGTAGGCAGACGGCGTCTTGCGGCCGCCCCCGTATCCGTGTATCTTCGCAGTCGCGGCCCGCAGGCTCCCCGTTGCAGCCCGTGAATCGCCGCACCGTCTTGCATCACCGCGCTCCATGACGAGCAGCACATCTCATCTCGCGATACCTCGAGGTGAGTGCACCGTGTCTTGCAGTCTGGAGTGCCGATGTCCTTACCGCTGCTGACGCGCACGGCTGACGACGACGCCAGGTTCGTCCTCACGCCGAAGCTGCGCCCGCGCGCCGCCGCGGCGCCGGCGCCATCGCCGCGCATGCCGTCGCACACGCCCGATGTCGGAGAGCAGTACCGCTTTCACGTCGACATGGGCCTCTGTATCGGCTGCCAGTGCTGTGTCGTCGCCTGCAACGAACAGAACGGCAATCCGGCGGCGATCAACTGGCGGCGCGTGAGCGAGATCGAAGGCGGGTACTTCCCGCACGCCACCCGCTCCTACGTGTCGATGGGATGCAACCACTGCATCGATCCGACCTGCCTCAGCGGCTGTCCCGTCGACGCGTATGAGAAGGATGCGGCGACCGGCATCGTTCGCCACAGCGCGGACACCTGCATCGGGTGTCAATACTGCACCTGGAACTGTTCCTACGGCGTACCGCAATACAACCCAGAACGCGGCGTGGTCGGGAAGTGCGACATGTGCCACGGCCGCCTCATGCACGGGCAGGCGCCGGCGTGTGTCAGCGCCTGTCCGGAAGGAGCGATCGCGATCGAGATCGTCAAGCTGGACGAGTGGCGGGCCGTCGTGGCCGCTGCCGCTCCCGGCCGCGGCGCGCCCGCCGGCGACGGCAGCCTCTCGACGACCCGCGTCACGATGCCGCAGCGGCTGGCGCCGGATGCACGTCCCGTCAACCTGACGCACGTCACGCCGGAGCACGCCCATTGGTCGCTCGTGCTGATGACGGTCCTGACGCAGCTCTCCGTCGGCACCTTCGTCGCCATCTGGCTGCTGCAGCTGCTCGGGGACGACACGCGCCTGAGTGTCGCGGCGCTCACGTCGCTCGGCGTCGCGGCGCTCGCCCTCAATGCAGCGACGCTGCATCTCGGGCGTCCGGCGTATGCCTACCGCGCGCTGAAGATGTGGCGGCGGTCGTGGCTGAGCCGCGAGGTGCTGTTGTTCACCCTCTTTTCCGGCGTCGCGGCGGCGTATGCCGCTGCGCTCTGGTTGCGGCTGCCGGGCGGAGTCGTCCTCGGAGCGCTCACCTCCCTGCTCGGTGTCGCCGCGGTGACCGCCAGCGCCTGCATTTACCGCGTCCCCTCACGGCCCGCGTGGAATACGCCGCTGACCCTGCTGCAGTTCAACCTCACGGCGGCTGCCCTGGGGCCGCTGCTGGTCACGGCGGTTGGCGCGACCGACGCACGCTGGCCCGGGCTGGCGGCCGCCGGCATGGCCGGTGCGCAGCTGCTGCTCGTCGCGGTCCGCTTCCTCCGCCTGATCGCAACCGACAGCATCGAGCTGAAGGGAACCGCGCATCTGCTCTCGACCACGTTCAAGCCGCAGTTCATGGGCCGGACGATCCTGCTGGCGCTCGGCGGTGTCGTCCTGCCGCTGGCCACGACGGACGGGGCACTTCTGTGGGCGGCGCTGGCGCTCGCCCTCGGTGGTGAGATCGCCGGCCGCTATCTGTTCTTCGTGAGCGTCGTCCCGAAGCACATGACGACGCCCTACCTCGAAGTCGGGAGCGAGGCGGCATGACGGTGAGGCGTTTTCTCGGTCTCGATACGAATGCGGATCGGTATGCCTACGGAATGGATCCAGCCCTCGGCTACGTGTCGGCGCAGAAGATCGCCGACCACTGGGTGCCGACCACGTGCGGATACTGCTCCGTCGGCTGCGGCATGTTCATCGGCGTGAAAGACGGTCGCGCCGTGAGCGTGCGCGGCAACCCGGACCATCCGGTCAATCGCGGCATGCTCTGTCCCAAGGGGCTGTCCGAGCACCATACCCTCGGTGCCGCCAACCGGGCACGGTTCCCGCTGCTGAAGCAGGAAGGGCGGTTCGTGCGGACGTCCTGGGCAGAAGCCGTGGAGACGATGGCGACGCGGTTCCGCGACGTGCAATCGCGATACGGGCGCGACGCCGTCGGGGTCATCAGTACGGGTCAACTGGTGACCGAGGAGTTCTACACGCTGGGCAAGCTCGTGCAGCTCGGCCTCGGCACGTCGCAACTACGACGGCAACACCACGCTCTGCATGTCGACCGCCGTGGCCGGGTACAAACGGTCCTTCGGCAGCGACGGTCCGCCTGGAGCCTACGAGGATCTCGAACGCGCCGACGTCATCCTGCTGATCGGCGCCAACATCGCGGACAACCATCCGATCCTCTGCCGGCGGCTGGAAGCCAATCCCGGCGCGACGCTGATCGTCGTCGATCCCCGTGTGACCAAGACGGCGATGCTGGCCGACATCCACCTGCCGATCCGCCCGCGATCGGACCTCGCCCTCATCAATGGTCTGATCCACATCATCATCGAGCGCGGCGCCGTCGATTACGACTACGTCGCTGCGCATACCACCGGCTTCGACCAGCTGAAGGCCTCGGTCGCGACGTATACGCCGCAACGCGTCTCGGAGATTACCGGCATCAGCCGCGAACTGCTCTACGAGACGGCGGCGCTCTACTCCACCGCCGGCGCCGCCTTCATCGCGTGGACGATGGGCGTCAACCACAGCACGAAGGGGACCGAAACCGTCAACGCCATCAACAACCTCGCGCTGATTACCGGGAACATCGGCCGGGCGGGCGCGGCGCCGTTCTCGATCACCGGTCAGTGCAACGCGATGGGCACCCGCGAGGCGGGCTTCGCTTCGAGCCTTCCCGGGTATCGCGCCTTCGAGAATCCGGCGCATCGCGCCGAGCTGGCGGCGATCTGGAACGTTCCCGTGGAGCGCGTGCCCGACGCGCGCGGCCTCGCGTATCCCGACATCATCGAGGCGGCGCTCGACAAGCGGATCCGCGCGCTCTGGATCATCGCCACCAATCCCATCGTCTCGTTTCCGAACCTCGGCGCGTTGACGCAGGCGCTCGAGGGGCTGGAATTCCTCGTCGTCCAGGACGGCTTCCATCCGACGCCCACGACCGAGCTCGCACACCTCGTGCTGCCGGCCGCCATCTGGGGTGAAAAGGAAGGGACGTATACGAACTCGGAACGCCGCGTCAGCAAGGCGAACCGCGCCTGCGCGCCACCGGGAGAAGCGCGGTCCGACTTCGACATCTTCCTGGATCTCGGCGTCCGCCCTCGGCGTGCGCGACGAGCTGTTCCCGGGATGGCGCTCGCCACGCGACGCCTTCGAGGAGTGGAAGACGGTGTCGGCGGGACGGCTGTGCGACTACTCGGGCATGACCTACGAGGCGATCGAGAGCCACGGCGGGATGCAGTGGCCGTTTCCCGCGGGCGCCGACGATCCAGAGGCGACGAAACGGCTGTACTGCGACGGTCTCTTCCAGACCGCCGACGGCAAGGCTCGCCTGCTGCCGGTGGAGTGGGAGCCGTTTCCGGAGCAGCCCAGCACCGCGTATCCGTTCGTGCTCAACACCGGACGCACGGTCGAACACTGGCACACGCGCACCAAGACGGCGAACGTCCCGATTCTCGAGCGGCTGTCGCCGCACGCCTGGGTCGAGATGAACCCGCGCGACGCGCGCGTGCTGCGCCTCAAGGCCCACGATTGTGTCGACGTCGTCTCGCGCCGCGGCCGCGTGCGCGACGTCGAGCTCCGCCTGACCGAGACCATCGCCGCAGGACAGATTTTTGTGCCATTCCACTTCGCCGAAGCGAACGCGAATCAGGTGACGCAGAGTGCATTCGATCCGGTCTCGCGCGAGCCGAACTACAAGCAGTCGGCGGTGCGGGTCGAAAGGACGGCGCGATGAAGCGGCTGGTCGTCGTCGGCAACGGCATGGCCGGGATGGCGTGCGTGGAGCAGATCCTGAAGTACGCTCCGCAGTTCGCCATCACGGTGTTCGGCGACGAGACGCACGTGAACTACAACCGCGTGCTGCTGTCCTCCGTGCTCGCCGGTGAAAAGGCGGCGGACGACATCGTCATCAACCCGGCGGCCTGGTATCAGAACCAGCGGATCGATCTCCGCGTCGGGGTGCGCATCGTCGACGTCGACGCTGCCGCCAGAACGGTCACGGGCAACGACGGTAGCGTCACGCCCTACGACACGCTGCTGCTGGCGACAGGCAGCCGCGCGTGGATGCCGCCGATCGAGGGGCTCGACAAGGACGGCGTGTTCGTGTTCCGCACGCTCGACGACACGCGCGCGCTGATGCGGCGGTCGGGCCCGGAGACGCGGGCCGTGGTGATCGGCGGCGGGCTGCTCGGCCTCGAGGCCGCGCGCGGTCTTCAGGTGCAGGGATGCCAGGTCACCGTCGTGCACCTGATGCCGACGCTGATGGAGCGCCAGCTCGATCCGGACGGCGGTCACTATCTCCTCGGGAAGATGGAGGATCTCGGCATCCGCGTGCTGCTGGGACGGACGACGACAGCGGTGCTCGGCAATGGACATGTCGAAGGAGTCGCGCTCTCCGATCACAGCTGCCTCGAAGCGGATGTCGTCGTGGTCGCTGCCGGCATCCGGCCCAATGTCGACCTGGCGTACAGAGCCGGGCTGCACGTCAACCGCGGGATTGTCGTCAACGACTACATGGAGACGTCTTCGCCAGACATCTTCGCGGTCGGCGAGTGCGTGGAGCATCGCGGCGTCTGTTACGGGCTCATCGCGCCGCTGTTCGAGCAGGGCAAGGTGCTGGCCGCCACGATCACCGGCAACAGGGGCCCGACCTATACCGGCACGGTTCAGGCGGCGAAGCTCAAGATCATGGGTGTCGACGTCTTCTCGGCCGGAGACTGGAGCGAGCAGAACGCCGAGCCGGTCCGCTACGAAGATCGGGCCATCGGCGTCTACAAGAAGCTGACGCTGCGCGACGGCAGGCTGGCGGGCGTCATCCTCGTCGGCGACACCTCCGACAGCCACCGCTACATGGAGTGGCTGCGGACCAATGCCGACCTCACGGGGCAGCGGCGGCATCTGCTGTTTCCCCCGCCGGCCGCCGATGCCGGACTCGACGTCGCCGAAATGGCGGAGAGCGCCACCGTCTGCGGCTGTGTCGGCGTGACCAAGGGCACCATCATCCACGCGATCCACCAGCTCGGCGTCAACACGCTGTCGCAGTTGAAGGAGTGCACCAGGGCGAGCACCGGCTGCGGCAGCTGCACGGGCCTCTGTCAGGACCTGCTGCGCGCGGTGGCGCCTGAATTCGAGGAGGAGGTCAAGAAGGTCGTCTGCGGCTGCCTCCCGTTCGGCGAGGATCGCCTGCGGGAGATCCTGCGCAGCGATCGGCTCAAGTCGGTGCAGGAGGTGCTCGACGTCTACGGCAACGGCAGGGGATGCGAGATCTGCAAGCCGGCGCTGAGCTACATGCTCGACATGATCTGGTGCGGCGACCACAAGGAGGACCGCTCGGCCCGGTTCATCAACGATCGCGTGCACGCGAACATCCAGAAGGACGGTACCTTCTCGGTCATTCCACGCATTCACGGCGGCGTCACGAGCCCGGCGCAGCTGCGCCGGATTGCCGACGTCGCAGACAAGTACCAGGTGCCGATGGTCAAGATCACCGGCAGCCAGCGGATCGATCTCCTCGGCGTGAGGAAGGAAGACCTGCCGAAGGTCTGGGCCGACCTCGGCATGCCGTCGGGCCAGGCGTACACCAAGGGTGTGCGCATGGTGAAGACCTGCGTCGGCACCGAGTTCTGCCGGTTCGGGACGCAGGATTCGACGAGCGCGGGCATCGAGCTCGAGCGGCGCTTCGAGCAGCTCTTTGCGCCGCACAAGGTGAAGATGGCGGCCGTCGGCTGCCCGCGCAACTGCGCGGAAGCCACGGTGAAGGACATCGGGCTCGTGGGCCAGGAGGGCGGCTGGCAGGTCGTCGTCGGCGGCGCCGCCGGCAAGTCGGTGCGGAAGGCGGATCTGCTCACCACGGTCGAAACGACGGCGGCGGCGCTCGAAGCCGCGGAGTTGTTCTTTCAGTATTACCGCGAGAACGCCAACTATCTGGAACGGACCTATGACTTCGTCGAGCGGCTCGGCATCGACAAGGTCCGTCGCGAGACCGTCTATGCGCCGGAGGCGGTGAGGCAGGGGCTGCGCGACCGTTTCGCGCGCGCCAAAGCGCGCGCGGTGGACCCATGGCTGGAAGGAATGCAGCCGCGGACGCCGACGCAGTTCAATACCATCGAGGCACTCGAGAAGGTCGTCCCATGATGGAACAGCGATGGATCAGGGTCACGTCGTGCGAGAGCATCCCGTTGCGCGAGGGACGGGCGGTCGCGCTCGGCGGGCGCACGATTGCCATCTTCAACCTGGGCGATCGCTTTCTCGCGACCGACAACGACTGCCCGCATCAAGGCGGACCTCTGTGCGATGGCATCGTCGCTGGTGATGCGGTGGTCTGTCCACTGCACGCGTGGAAGGTGCGGCTCGACACCGGCGCGGTCGAACGGCCGGCGGCCGCCGATGCCTGCATCGCCACCTATGCCACGCGCGTCGAGGACGGCGTCGTGATGCTCGCCCTTCCCGTCGCGATCGAGGAGATCGCGTGACGCCGAAGCCGATGTCGCTCAGCCTGGCGCTGGAAGAGGAGGCGGCGGCCGTTGGGCAGCAGCGCGCCGCGCGTCCCGGTCATCGGCCGCCGGCGGCAAGCTTTTGCGGACGCCGCGTGCTGACGCTCGAGAGCCGGCGTTCGCCTGAGCTGGCGCTCCTCGTGGTCAACTACGGGGGCCAGCCCGTCATTGCGCCGGCGCTTCGCGAGATCCCGCTCGACGAGAATCGTGACGCGCTGGCCTTCGCGGCGGGATTGATGGCCGGCGAATACACCCTCGTCGTGTTGATGACCGGGGTCGGCACCCGCATGCTCCTGCGCCTGGCCCGGCCCATCCACGGGCCGGAGGCCTTTACCGTCGCCCTGGCGGCGACGCGCATGGTGGCGCGCGGACCCAAACCGGTTGCCGCGCTGCGCGAAGCTGGCCTGTCGCCATGGTTGACCGCGCCATCGCCGAACACCTGGCGTGAAGTGGTGGCCGCGCTCGACACGAAGGCGCCACGCGCCTGTGCCGGCGCTCGGGTGGCGGTCCAGGAGTACGGCATGTTGAATCCCGAACTGGTGCTGGCGCTGCAAGCACGCGGCGCCGCGGTGACGAGCGTGCCGATCTACAAGTGGGCGCTCCCCGACGACGTCGAGCCGCTGCGCGCCGCCGTGCGCGCCATCGTCGAAGACAGAGTCGACGTGGTGATGCTGACGGCCGGTGTCCAGCTCCTGCATCTGCTGCAGGTCGCGGCGGAGATGCGGCAGGAATCCGAACTGAGGGGCGGACTGCAACGCGCTGTCATCGTCTCGATCGGACCCATGACCTCGGAGGAACTCCGGCGACAGGCACTGCCGGTCGATTTCGAATCCTCACACCCCAAGATGGGCTTCCTTGTGAAGGAGGCGGCCGAACGATGTGGCGCCCTTCTGCAGGAGAAGCGCCGCACATATGAGCGCACGTGAGTAGACACCCATTCCCCGTGGACGACCGCAAACAGCCTGCCGATGCGGGCATGGCTCCGGAGATCAGCTTTCTGCACGAGATCGGCAGCCGTTTCGCCGCCGCCGATTCGCTGCAGACCGTCCTCAACCGCGTGCTCAACTTCGTCTCGACGGTCGTCCAGTGCGATTCGTGCTTCATCTACGTCCTCGAGAGCGACCAGCTCGTGCTGCGCGCGTCGAAGAATCCGCACAGCGACGTCGTGGATCGGCTCAAACTGCGGGTCGGACAGGGCCTGACCGGTTGGGTGGCGGAGCATCGTCAGCCGGTCGCCGTCGGCTGTCACGCGTTCGAGGATCCGCGCTTTCAGGTCTTCAACGAGCTGCCCGAGGATCACTACGAAGCGTTTCTCTCGGTGCCGGTGCTATGCCGCGGCCGCCTCGTGGCGGTGATCAACCTGCAGCATCGCCATCCGCACGAGCACACCTGGGGCGAGATTCAACTCGTCGCGACCGTCGGCTTCCTCGTCGGGGCGGAGATCGAGCTGGCCCGACTCGAAAGCGAGAACATCCAGTTGTCCGAGCGACTCGAAACGCGAAAGGTCCTCGATCGCGCCAAGGGAATCCTCCAGCGCGATCTCGGCATTGGCGAGGAAGAGGCGTACTTGATGATCCAGAAGCAGAGTCGCCAGCGCCGCCGTACGAAACGTGATATCGCAGAGGCAATCCTGCTGGCTGACGATCTCCGACGCGGCACGACCTGACGTCGGACCGCGTCGTGAGTCACGTCCCCGGCACCCCGCCTCCGCTTCATGCACGACGGAGCAACTCCCGCGCTTCAGCAAGATCGCGCGACTCGGCGTCAGGTTCGAACCAGCGACAAACGGGCGCCAGCACACCCTGCAACGCCAGCCGTTGCTCGTCCCCGCGGCGAAGCTTGCACAGACTCACGGCACTGCGGAGCTCGAACAGCCTGGCGGACTGCTGCTGCGCCGTCGCAATGGCCTCGCGCAGCCAGTGCTCCGCGTCGAGAAGACGCCCCGTCGCAGCCAGCGCTTCCCCTTTCAGTCGCAAGAGCTCGGCGAGATAGAACCGTTCTTTCCGTTGCTCGCCGGCGGCGATTGCATCGTCCAGCACGCGAATCGCCTGGTCACACCGGCCGGCGGCCAACAGGCCACCCCCGAGCACCGAGATCATGAACGTCTGATAGCTCATCGCATCCATCCCGCCGTGCGCCTCCAGGCCGGCCGTAATCTCGGCCAACCCTTCGTCAAGCGCTCCGGCGGTTGCCAATGCCCCACCGCGAATCACCTGCGAGACACCGCGCCACGTGGCGAACCCCTGCTCGCGCGCCAATTCGAAGGATTCTGTCGCGTAGCGAGAGGCCTCTTGGGGCTCGCGTCGTACATGATGAACGCCGGCCAGATAACAGAGCGAGGAGTTGAGGGCGTGGGGGGCTCCGAGGGAGCGCGAATGGTCCACCCCACTCCGAGCAGCACGCAATCCGGCGTCCAGGTGCCCCATGATCGTCATCGAGACTGACAGGTAACAGAGCGCCGTGGCCTTTTGATCCTGAACGTACAGGGCGCGTTTGTCCGCCCGCGACGTCCGATCCTCCTGGTACAGGCGCAGCGCCTCGTCGAGATGCCGGCGGGATTGTGCGAACTCTCCGTTGAGAAAGAGCGTGCCACCCATCAGCACGTGGCCCATGACAAACGGCGGGATCGAGGTCTGTCGCGCCGCCTGCGCGAGACACTCTTCCGCCAGCGCGTGCGATTGCGAGAGGTTGCCTCGTGTGATCTCGAACGATCCCACCCCGGCAAGCGCGGCAAGCACGTACCGCGCGTCGCCCAGCCGTCGGCACAGCGCCAATGCATGAGCGTAGGCCCGGCCGCATTCGGGCGAGGAGAACCCGCGTTGCTCGGTATAGATGCCGCCCAGCGCCATGTGCACCCGAAGCTCGAGCTGCAGGCGGCCCTCGCTCTCTTCCTGCGTCCCGAGCAGATCCAAGGCCCCCTGAAGCTGAGCGATCGCTTCGACGAAACCGGACCGGCGAGCGGACAGCCGCGCCGCGTCGATCCAGAGCCTCACAGCACCGCCGACATCCCCTGCCATCTGCAGGTGGTAGGCGGCCATCTCGGGTTGCGTCTCGACAATCTCCGGAAACTCGGTCGTCAACACCTCAACGATGCGCGCATGGAGAGCTTTCCGCTCCGCCTTCAAGAGACTTGAATAAGCGGCGTCACGGATCAGCGCATGTCTGAAGGCGTACGTCGCGACGCTCGCCGAGCGCCGCGGCTCCAGCAGTCCGCTTCCGAGCAGGCGCTGAATCTCCTCCTTGAGGATGTCTTCGCGACGCTGTGCCACTCTGGACAACAGACGGTAGGGGAACTCCCGCCCGATCACAGCGCCAATCTGCGCGATCTCCTTCGCCGACCCCAGTCGGTCGAGCCGCGACATGAGCGCATCCCTGAGCGTTGCCGGAATGTGATCGTGCGCGCCGGACGGCCTCTGGTGAAGGGGGCTGCAGTTCGGATGCCTCCAGAATGTCCCTTGTCAGGTCCTCGATGAACAGCGGCAGCCCGTCGGCCCTTTCGGCGATGGCGGCAGCGGTTTGATCGAGGACCGGGTAGTCGCGACAGAGCCATTGGATCATCTGCAGTGAATCCGCGCGGTCCAGTGTCGCAAGCCGCAACTCTGTGACATGTGCCCTTTCACGCCAGAAAGGCTGATGCTCAGGCCGGGAGGTGGCGATCACGAGCACTGGCAATCCGGCGCAGGCGTCAACAACGAGTTCTACGAGCTCGTCCGACGACGGATCGATCCAGTGGAGGTCCTCGACCACCATGACGACCGGACGCGTTGACGCAGCCGACCTGAGGAGATCGATGAACAGCTCGAAGAGACGTTTTCTCTGACGCTGCGGCGACATGCCGAGCGGGGGGTAGACCTGCTCGTACGGGATCGCCAGCAACGTCGCCACGAGCGGCACCACCTCATTCGCATCCAGCGACGCTGCCGAAAAGAACTGCCGCAGCTTCTCGAAGCTTGGCGACGTCGTCGTCCTCGGCGGTGAACCCGGAGACGCGCGGGAGCTGCCGAATGAGCGGCGCCAGTGGACTGCCCTGCAGGTGCGACGAACAGAAGTAGCGAAGGCGAAGGGCGCCGCCGCCGACGATCTGTTTCAGGACTTCATCCACGAGTCGCGACTTGCCGACGCCGGCCTCGCCGGAGACGAGCAGTGCGCTCCCCCGACCGGCCTTCGCGGCTTCCCACATCCCGTCTGATTTCCTGAAGTTCCGCCGCTCGATTCACCAGCGGCGTCAACTCGTCGGCCCGCAGCGCGTGAAAGCGGCTTGGACGTCGGCTCTCGCCCAGGACCTCCCAGGCTTGGACGGGCTCACCAAACCCTTTCAGCGGGAGCCGACCCAGATCCCGATAATCGAAGGTACCGCGACACAGCAGCCGGGTGTGGTCGGAGATGACGACCGTTCCAGACAACGCCTTTTCCTGAAGGCGAGCGGCCAGATTAGGCGCCTGTCCGAACGCCGAAACATCCGATCCCGGTCGAAGAGCCGAACCGCTCGCGAATGGCGGGGGGCTGTCGTCGAACGTCACCAATCACAACACCGCCCGTCGCAACGCCGATGTGGACAGGAACCGCCGACGCCGAGTGCGGCTTCTGACGACGCGATCTCGAGCGCGGCTCGAACCGCGCGTTCGGCGTCGTCTTCATGGGCGGTCGGATAGCCGAAATAGGCGAGCACACCGTCGCCGAGGTACTGCGCGACGATGCCTCCATGACTGGCGACGATCGCGGCGCAGCGACGACGATAGCACTGTGCGATTTCCGCGAGCTCCTCGGGCTCGGTGTCCTGGGCGAGCGTCGTCCAGCCGACGACGTCACAGAGCACCACCGTGACCTGGCGAGGTTCGGCGGATCGCACACTCATGAGCCCGGGACTCGGCCGTCGATCATGGGACGGGCACAGTCGTGAAGCGGAGGTGAAAGTGGTCGATAGCGGCAGGAACCGACTCAGTCGCGAGCAATGGCTCGGCCAGGGTCATGTTCACCTGCGTCAGCAGGCTGGCCAACGTCGTCTTGAGGAGGAACATGACGAGAAACTGGCCTGCGCACGACTGCCGGTGGCGGCTGAATATGATAGAGTGGCGGAGTGGACTGCGTTACCGACTCAGTCCCGGACACGTCATCGTGGTCCCGTGACGCTGGATCGAACCGATCCGCTCCGGCGCCAAACACCTCGCGATCCCGGTGATAGAACCCCGCGTGCATGAGCACCTGCTGGCCGGCACGGACCGTGGTGCCATCACGCAGCGTCCAGTCGTGGACGGCAACGCGCGCGAGCAACGGCACCGCTGTCCACAACCTGAGCTGCTCCTTGATGCACGCATCCAGGAACCGCAGTTCCCGGATGCTCGCCGCCGTCAACGCGGAATGGACCGGAATCTCTTCCCTGAGTCGGCGGCGCACCGCATCCGGCGCGCTGGCGATGAGCGCCAGCGTCCGCGGGACGTCACGTGCAAGGGCGTCCACGATCACGAACCACCAGAACGCCATCTGACTCGGCGCTTCCACGATGCAGCGCGTCGCCCCATGTTCGCTCAGCCAGTCGGCCGATCGTTGTGCCAGACATGCCTGCCCCGGCGGGCGCCGATCCAGGGCAGCTGCGAGGTGCTGATGAACGGGGCGGAAGTCGCGCGAGCGTCGGATGGCCCAGTTGCTGCCGGCGATCAGACGCCTCAGATGGCTGGCCAGACGAGCATCGAACTGGCCGCGTCCGAATATCACCTGCTGCGAGACCCGGTCGGCCAGCTCGCTGAAGTCGCGCCACGTCAACAGACCCGGGCGTCGCTCCACCAGCCGGAGAACCTCGTCCTTGACGACGTGGACGAAGGTGTCGCCGTCGGGATGCGCCTGCTGGCCGAATGCGAGCGCCACGTCATTGAACGGCCTCCGCGTCCGCCATTCAGGGTCGCGGGAGACGATCACGCCATCCGGCGTGAAGCGGGACAGAAGCCTCCGCTTGGCCCACGGGTCGGCAACGGTGTCATGCGACGCGAGCACCTCCTCGATGCCGTCGCCGTCGAGCACGAGCAACGTCCACGCAAACGGGAACAGGAACCACGCTCGAGACCCGTACTTGTCGCGAATCCCCCTGAGGAAGTGGACCGCTCTGGCCGTCTTCCGCCGCCTCACGAGACGGGGCACGAATGCGGGGGTCGGTGCGACGAATCCGCCGAGCAATGTGGGGATCGAGAGGTAGCGGTGCAGCCGAACGCTGTCACGGGCCGTGAGCGTAGGCGCCATTGGCAGACCTCCCCCGGTTAACCAGCGCGCAGCTGGAGTGGCACCGGGACGTCTCGGCAGGTACATGTCGCCAACACGACGACCGTCGCGGCTGCGGTGGCGACCGCAGTGACGCGACGCCGCGCCACGAACTCAGAGCGCGCTCGCGATGTCTCCCGCATAGCGACTGACCACGCTCGCGTGAAGGCGGAGACTATGTCTGTCCCAGCTGACCCACTTCATCCGCCGCAGGCGGACCAGCGAGCGACTGACGGTCTCACGAGCGCATCCCGTCATCTCCGCGAGCTCGTGATGCGGGGGTCTTGGCGAGATCGCAATCTCGCTCCCGAGTCGCTCGCCGCGCTGGCGCGCCAGTGTGGCCAGGCACCATGCCAGACGCTCCGTGGAGCTGTAGGTGTAGATGGCGCGGAGTCGCTCGGTGGCCCGTCGCAGCAGCGCGGTGACATGGCGCACGAGCCGATCCTCGAACGCCCGGTTCTTTCGCAGTTCGAGAAACGTCGCGCGGTCGATGCCGATGAAGTGGCTCTTCTCGATGGCCACCAGGCCAGCGCTTCGCGTCGAGTCGTCGAGAAGCGCCATCTCGCCAAGCACCGCGTACGGCTGCACGATCCCGAGGATGATTTCAGAATCTCTCGCGCCGCTCAGCACGACCTTCGCGCGACCGGAGGTGAGCACGAGGCAGCCATCGGCGCGGCCGCCCTCCTCGAACACGCTGGCGCCCTTCTGCCGCCAGAACGTGTGCGCCGCACGGGCGACGGCCCGGAGCTCGTCGACCGGCGTGTCGGCAAACAGCGGCACCCGACGCAAGACATCGAACACGACAGCGTCGCTCATGGATCTCGGCATCGCGTCTCGTTCCTGTCGAGAGCAAAGACACGATAGCACGGCTGGCCTGACGTCCCGGGAGTAACGGTCCGTTCGACCGTGATCGGAATCACACGAGCGTTGTGATCACGGTCACAGACGCGGAGCGCCGGTCTGCCTACAGTTGCTCTTGTGAGGTCGACGCAGCTTCAGGCGACCGCAGAAGGGAGGCAACGCGATGCCATCGTGTGCGCATCGCCTGTTACGCGCCGCCCAACGACGAAGACAGTCATGTCACCACGGGATCTGTAAGGAATGGAAGCACGGATAGCGCGCGCTTCGCGAAGGCGCGCACACGGAACGTTCATACGTAGGAGGAAACACCATGACGACGCGACGTATCTCCTCAGTGATCGGATTGATGTTGCTCGGTGTGAGTATCGCCAGCACCGCGAATGCCCAGGACGTGAAGACCTTCCCTGGCCTCTTGTGTCAACCACAGACGCCTACCGAGGCCATCTTGCGGCACGGCCGGATCGCGTCCATGACGAATGTCAGCGCCACAGCACAGATATGGCTCTGTCCCATCGTCCGGGACTCAACGGCGGCCAACTCTTTGGCCTCGGCACAGCTCGTCAGCTCGGAGGGACGTAACCTGCGAACTCTTTTCCCGGAGAAAAACGGCCGAATTGGTGGATGGCAATTTCCGAGTAACGCTCCAAGGCCCAGATCCTTCGAGATGGCTACTTCGTCTCGCACTATGGTGCGCTGTTGGGCGCGGCGAACGGGTTCTACGCGTTCCGGTGCGTCGTACCCCCTGGCGGGCAGGTCGTTTCCTACCTTATCAATGAGCGCTGATGAGAGCCAGGCCAGGGAGCCGCCGATCGTCGAGTAGCCTGGGCCAACCGTGAGATCTCGAGTCAGAACCTGGACGCGATTGCGCTCGCGTCAACTCGATATCGAAGCACTGACTTCAGGGAGAAGGCGCCGCCGGCGGCGGCGCCGCCACCGGACGCCGGACCGCCGAGCGGCGCTCCTCCATGTTGCTGGCGGGCGTCGCTCGGCGCGTGCGGACGTTTTCAGTTACGGGCGGGATTCGCGCCGGCGCCGCGGCCGCCGCCGGCACGCGGCGGTGCCGGGTATCCGTTGGAATAAATGCCTTCGTAACGGGCCGGGTTGCCCGCCTTGTCGAGGAATCGCAGCGACTGCTGGAAGAGTCCCGGCTCCGGATACCCAGCCGGCACGGTCGCTTCCAGGATGTAGAGCCGGTCTTCGTGCATGTAGACGGCGAAGAACGTGCGCGATCGGTCAGGGTTCGTCAGGTGGATGTAGCGTCCCGCCACCCGGTCTATGGCGGCCCAGCCGAAATATGTCATTTCGGCCTTCCTGCGCAACACGTTGAACGACACGAAATCGACAGCTCCCGCCCGCTCGTACTTCCAGGAGCCAGCGCCCTGGACGCCGTCGGGGTCCTCGGAGCCGGCGCAGCCGCTGTGCGCGAGGGGGTGGCACTGCTTGGCTCGCTCGGTGTGTATCCGTTCGGCGTCCGTGTAATCGACCACCGTCACGGAGTAGCGGCTCCGCCCCTGCTCGGCGTCGTACACGCGGGCGGGAAACGTCGCCCCGAATTCGGAGGTGTAGCTGATGTCACGCACCTGCGGTTGTACGGGAAAATTAACGAAAAAGAGATCGGCACGACTGCTGTATTCGATCCACTCCTGGGCGAAGACGGCCATGGACACCAACAAGACGAACGACGCGGTAACCGACGGGACCAAGCGCATCAGATCTATCCTCCAGACTCGAAATACTGCCAGAACTCCGCAGGCGGCGCATCGAATTCCTCTCTGCCGCACCGAACGGGGCGGGAGCGCTGAAGCGATGGACCGGGACGCCTGAGGTTGGATTTTGTGATATATAGGCGCAAGAAGCGAGGTAAACCTTCATGATCCGTGAGGAAGAACGTCATATTGACCGCCGTCCTGGCCGCGGCAATCGCGCTGGCGGGCTCGTCGCCTGCCTGGTCGCATCACTCCCATGCCATGTTTGATCACGACAAGGAAGTGACGATCAAGGGCACGGTCACTGATTGGGTGTTCCGCAACCCGCACGTGTTCCTCTACGTCAACGTCAAGACCGACACGGGCGAGACGGTGAAGTACGCGGTCGAGATGTCCAACATCACGAACATGCTCAAGGTCGGTTTCTCGCGGACCACCTTCAAGGCGGGCGACGAGGTGACCGTCACGGTGCATCCGCTCAACGACGGCCGGCCGGGAGGCAACTACATCGTCGCGACCTCCGCGGACGGCAAGACCTTCGGTCGGATATAAGCGGTCATGACTGCGACGTTCAAGGCACACGCGTCAGTCGCTGCACTCTTCATAGGGCTTTCGCTGACGGCCCCGTCCGCCCAGACCCAACGTACCCTGTTCAACACGCCGGATTTTCGCCAGGACCGTGCGCTGTGGACAGACCCGGCGTACTATCGCAACAACACGCCGGGCCAGCTGAGGGGCATGGCGATCAACGTCCCGGGCCGGCGCACCGGTCAGGAGCTCTCGGCACGCGTCTACGGGTCCGAGGGGACGGGCAAGCCAGGTGCCGGCAACTTCAAGAGTCCGCATCCCTACACGAACGCGTGGGATCACTATCAGGCGCTGCTGAAACAGGCGAAGGGCGGCACGAAACACACGCGGGCGACGCTCCCGGACTGGAGCGGCTTCTGGAACGGCGGCGCCAATTTCGGCGGCGGGGCACCGACCAGCGCGATTGCGGCCATGCTGACGCCGAAATACCGGGAAACGTTCGTCCAGGAAATGAAGGCCTCGACCGAAGGACGGATCTGGTCGGCGAACTCGATCTGCCTTCCGGGCGGATTCTTCGATGCCGTCAGCGCCCAGGAGTTCGCGGTCACGTTGGGGAAGGTCTATGCGCTCGGGGCCGGCAACGGGTCCAACACCGCCCGCTGGATTTACACGGACGGCAGCCCGCATACCCCGAAGGAAAAAGAGTTCGCCCAGTGGCATGGTGAATCCATCGGCTTCTGGAACGGCGACGAGCTCGTCGTCCACACGAACCAGATACGCGGCTGGAAAGGGGGACTCTCCGAGTTCAGCGATGGACTGGAAGCGGTGGAACGGTACCGCCGTGTCGGCGATCGCATTGAAGGGGAGATCACGCTGTACGACCCGGAGGTGTACGTCAGCCCGGTCAACGCAGCACTGAACTTCCGCCTCCAGAAAGAGGTGCCCTACGAGGAGCGGCTGCAGTTCAATACCTGCACCGACACGATGGGACCGTCGCCGAACGTCTACATGAACGAGAGCGGGCAGCTCGATATCAGGCTCGACGGCGATCCGCTGTACTGGGAAGCTGCGGACCCGCGCCCGTGGGCCACGTATCTGGACGAGAGCGACAAACGGTGGGCGCAATCAGGCAAGAAACAGACCGCTCGTCCCGCTAGTAACTGACGACAGCCTGCTGGCGGCGGGCCGTGCCCGCTGCCAGCCGCCGTCTCTCCGGACCGCCTCTTGCGCCGGCCGCTCCCTCGAAAACCCCCTAGATAACTGTGGCTTCCGGCTTCAGCCGGAGAATGCATGGACGCCGCAACGCGCCTTCCGCTCGTTGCGAGCGGGGACGAATCCCCGCTCACAAGACACGGCGAACGTTACGGGAGCGCCAGCGCGATCAGCTGACCAGGCGTGTCTTTCCACCCTACGGCGACGACGACGTACTGCTTGCCGTTGACCATGTACGTCATCGGTTCGCCTGTCGTCCCGCCGGGCAACTCCATCTCCCATAACACCTTGCCGGACGCCTTGTCGTAGGCTCGGAACATCTTGCCGCCACCGCCTGGAGGGAGCCCGGCCACACCGTCGTTGCCGCCCTCACCGAGAAAGACCATCGTCTTCGTGACCAGCGGTGAGGCGCGGCCGCCCTGTCCGAGGGGCGGAAGCTTCAGGTGCTTGATCGCCGGATGATCGCGCGGTCCGATCCCGTTGGCCACCGACCACAGGATGGTGCCCTTGTTCATGTCGATGGCTGTGAACCGTCCGTAAGGAGGCTTGAAGGGAGTGGGCAAGCCGCGCGGACCCTCGAGATACGGACCGTATGCCAGGGTAAGAGGATTCGTGATCCAGTCGTTCCTGGCATCGGTCGCTTTCACCATCTCGATGATCCCGGGGTTCTGGACCGACGGCACGTACAGAATGCCGGTTTCGGGATCGACACCGGCCCCGTTCCACGTCGTGGACACGGTTCCCATTCGCTGGATCGTTCCCTTCGTGCCACCTGGACCTGATTCGGCCACGGATGGAGGCATGAAAAGCGAACCGTACTTGTACTGACCGATGATCTTGAGCGCTTCCTGCCGCAGCTCCGGGGTGAAATCGACGAGCTCCTCGGCCGTGACGTCCTGAGGTTCATAGGCGGGCGGTTTGGTGGGATACGGCTGCGTGGGAGAGTACCACTCGCCGGGCACGTTTCCGCTCGGGACGGCTCGTTCCTCGATCGGCCACACCGGTGCGCCGGTGACACGGTCGAACGTATAAACGAAGCCCTGCTTCGTCACCTGCGCGACCGCCTTGATCTTGCGGCCGTCGACCATGATGTCGAGCAGGGTCGGGGCAGCGGGCACATCCCAATCCCACAGTCCGTGATGCACCAGCTGGAAGTGCCACACCCGCTTGCCTGTCTTCGCATCGAGGCACACGAGACTGTTCTCGAACAGGCCGGAGCCGGGCCGGCGTCCGCCATAAAAATCGCCGTCCTGCGCCTGGCTCGCCGCTGACTCGGTCGGCAAATAGACATAGCCGAGCTCGTCATCGGCGGTCATTCCAGTCCAGACACCCGAAGCCCCGGCCTTTTCCGAGGAGCCGTTCATCCACGTGTCGTGACCGAATTCCCCCGAACGAGGAATCGTGTGGAACGTCCACAGCAGCGCGCCCGTACGCACGTTGTAGCCGCGGACATCCCCGGGCTGGGACAGGCCGCCGGCGGTCATGATGCCACCCACGACGATCACGTCACCAACGACGAGCGGCGGCCCTCCCCAGCGATACCCTTCGACCGGACGGTCGAGCCCCTTGGTCAGGTCCACGTAGCCGGCGCTGCCGAAATCGGGATAGCGCTGACCCGTCTTGGCGTTCAGTGCCACCAACGATTGCCCGATCACGGTGATCACGCGCGCATCCCCGCCGTCGGTCCAGTACGCCAGCCCGCGGCTCGCCGCGGCGCGGCCCGACACCACGATCACACCAGGCTGTCCGGGGTCGTCGTGCCGGATGACGTTGCCACGCGGCGTGGGCGGCGTGGGCTGCGGCGACGCCTCGGACCACACGACCTTGCCGGTCGTCGCATCCAGCGCCACCACCGTGCCGTTCCCGGCACTCATGTAGAGCAGGCCTCCGACCATCAGCGGCGTGTGCTGATAGTTGGTTGGCGCCGGGGCATTGACGCCGCGACGCGCCTCCACCGGTGTCGCCGACTGGCGCCACGCGATGCGCAGATTCCTGACCGTGTTCTTGTTGATCTGATCGAGAGGAGAATACTTCGCGCCGCCATTCGTGCCCGCATAGGCCCGCCACTCAGCGCTACCGCTGCTCTGCGCAACGAGGCGAACGCCGGAAGGAGCCGACACGGCTAATGCTGCGACAAGCGCGACAAGCAGCCCCATGGGAATTACTCTGTGCATTGCGTTCTCCTGATTGCGAACTCACCCACCGCCGGCGGCGCGTCTGGAATCAGCGATATTCCACTAATCCTCTCGGATACGAATGTTCCGCCAATGAACCGGGCCGCTCTCCACCTGAAGTGCGATGTACCCCGGTTGGGTGAACGGATGCTTGGTGACGTGGGTGATTTGCGTTCCGTTCAGATAGGTCCACACCTGACCGTCCTTGGAGACGATCTGTATCTGGTTCCACTGTCCGGCAGGCTTGCGCGCCCGCGCCCGGGCGGCATCGTCGAATTTGAAGGTCGACTCGGCCGCGCCCAGGGCCAGTGACATTTCGAAGTCGTTCTTTCCCTGAATCTCCAGGGTCTCCGGCCAGACGTCGTGTTCGTTGACGAACAGGAAATATCCGGTGTTGGTGAACAGATCGTCGTCGCTCTCCATGCCCTCGTAGGCGTTCAACCGGTATTCCAGCCGGAACGTGAAGTTCCAGTATTTCTTCGACGTGTACATGTACCCGTGCGGGCTGCCGGTGTTGAGGATGGTCCCCTTGTCGATCTTGAAGGTCTCACCCGGCTTGTCGCCGCCGCATCCGTCGGGACGAGCCTTGCAATTCGCCCCCACCACGAATTTCCATCCCGTCAGGTCCTTCCCGTTGAAGAGCCGATCGAAACCTTTCTCCAGGGTCATGTTCCTCATTTGATTGAGGTCGCCCTTGAGCTCCTCCTTGCCGGCGGGAAGACCGTTCTGCTTCAGGAGATACGCAATCATGTCCAGATAGGCCTGGCCACTGAGTCCGGCGACATCGTAGGCCGGCTGCGTGGTCCGGATCTTGTTGTAAAGATCGGCGACCGTGGACCATCTCTGTGGCCGCCCGGGAATGCCTGACGCCGACGACAGCCAGGCGTCGCTGGCGAACAACGAGTAGGAGTTGGCCTTGCCGCGATGCCAACCGAGACCGGTGGCCCGATCCATGGCGGTCGCCTTCCAGGTGCTGGGATCGGCCGTGTGGCAGAAGCCGCAGGACCCATAGAAGTAGCCCTTCCCCCGCTCGGCCTGCGCCTCGGTGTAGTAGGCGTGAGAGATGCCCACACTGTTCAGCGGCTCGGTCACATTTGCGGTGGCGGCCGACGGCTTGTTCTCGAGGGTCATCGTCTTCAAGGCGTTTCCGGCCCTGAGTTCCTGGGCGCCGGCGGGAACACCGTTCGCCTGGAGCAGATAGGCGACGACCGCCAGGTTGTCCTGCGTGCTCAGGTTGTTCTCTCCGGGCGCGGGCATGGTCCACTTCACACGCGAATACAGATCGCCCACGCTGTAGAAGCGCTTCATGAACGAAGCGCCCACGAGCGGCGGCGCGCTACCCGTCGCACCGCACACGTAAGAGGTTGAAGACAGATTCTCCGCGGCGCAATTCCCCTTCAGGGTCTCCAGGTGGCACGTGCTGCAATATTGACCGTATACGACCTTGCCCCGGTCTGCCTGCGCCTTGCCGTAAGAAGCTTGAGATACATTGCCGGCCCGGCCCGGGGTCTGTGTGTAGCCGCGTGTATAGCTACACAAGGCGATGACGAAGACGAGCAGGGCGGCAGCTATCAGGCGGTACATGACATCTTCCTCACTTGAATCGGGTGGCGAACTCGGTCGTCTCGCCATCGACACGTGTCCACCTAGAACGAATAACGGGCTCCCAGCTGTACCTGGAACGAATTCGGGATCGAAGACGACGAGCCTGGTCCGCCCATGTAGTCGATGGGCCGGTTGAACGTCGCCGGTGCGAACGCGTTGGTACCATAGTTCTGTCCGAAGTTCGCCCGGTTCGGGATATTGAACATCTCGGCAAATACCTTCAGTTCGTGGTTCCCCGACACCGTGAACGCTTTCGACGTCCGCAGGTTGAGGTTCACGAGCGTCTGGCCGCGCGCCGCATGGACTCCCACGATCTCTCCCGTCGGCCCCGGCGTCAGGCAGTTATCACCGGCGTAGCAGCGAAGCTGACCGGCGCCGTTGGGATTATTGGCCCGATACTGCTGATACGGCCGCGCCGAGGCCACCGTGAACGTCGGTGCCGCCTCGATGCCGAATGGAAGCTGGAAGACACCATACAGCGTGAGCCGATGCCGCTCGTCGGAGAATCCAGGTCCCCATTCTCCCTCACAGTCGAAGCAACCACCAGTCGCGCTGGCCTTCTCCGGCACATACGCGCTGCCGTTGACGAACAGGCCGCCAACGTTCGCTCCATATCCGTACGCCCCGGAGAGGATGTAACTGGCCTGGAAGGTCGCTGTCGTCCCGCGGCTCTGAAACACCAGCGCCAGTTCGTCGTAACGCGAGCTGTTGTTCGAAAACACGATCTGGGTAGGCCCGAGGAGATTCGGATCCCCGAACACGGCCTCGGTCGCGGTCGACAGGATGCGCCGGCCGATCGGCGCCTGCGGCCCTGCAAAGCCGGGGCTCCGGCATTCACCCTCGAAACTCGGGCCCTGCGCCGTGCAGATCGGATTGATTTCCAGGGGGCGCCATTCGTTGCGTCCCTCGATGTGCGTGTAATCGGCGGAGACCATCATGTTCCCGCCGAGTTGGCGCGCGTAACCCGCGTGAAGGATGTGCTGAACCTGATCCTGAAGGTTCGGGTCGTACCAGCTTGCGCTCGTGGTGGGCACGCTGCTGATGAGCGCGCCACGCGGTATTTCTGTCGGATCCGCAGGCGGGCCCGCGGGCAAGGGGCTGACGCCGTAGACGTAATCTGCCAGCGGACCCAACGCCAATGGCGGAATTGACAGTGGTCTGCGTGAAGTAGATGGTCGGTTCCTGGAAAAGGTTCTGCGTATAGAACGGAGTAATGCACTGCAGCGGGTAGAACATCCCGTAGCCGAATCGCAGTACTTCTTCACCATCTCCCCGGGCATCCCATGCCACGCCGACGCGTGGCGCAAAGTTATTGGTATCGGTTTGTGGTATCGCTCCGTACGGGCTGCCAATCGACTTGAGCACCTCATAGACGCGGTTCTTCTCCAGATTCGGCTGGTCCATGATCCGGTACACGTCATACCGCAGGCCGAGATTCAGGGTCAGCCTCGAATTCAACCGCCAGTCATCGTTCACGTACGCGCCGAATGTCCTCGCGCCGCTCGTGTGCCAGTTCGGGAGCTCGTTCTGGGTAATGCGCGCGATCGAGCGCACAATCCCCGGTGTCCTGAACCCCTGCGGATATCTCCCGTTCGAATTGTTGGTGATCACGTCAGGATCGTCGAAGAACGTGATCGACCCGGCGTTGACGGCGAACGTCCCGCCAAGCAGCGGCATGGTGACGAAGTCTCCGCCGAACTTGAGCGAATGCGCCCCCAGCAGCTTGGAGAAATCATCCTTGATCTGCCACCGTGGCTCGTCGCGGGATGGAAATCCCGACGTTTGCGGAGGCGGGGCGGTGCTGACGGACGGAAAGACGAGGGTCTGCAGCAAACACTGCTCGGGAGTGAATCCCATGTCAGCGCATTTCGGAATGAACTGATTCTGGTTGTAGCGGAGATATTGAAAATTGAACGAGTTGAGCGCCGTCGACCCGAGCACCCACGTTTCGCCGACGCCTACGTTCCATGCGTTGAAGTGATTGTCATCCCAGTCGGGGTTACTGGCCCTCAGAGCATTCCCACCCCTGAGTCCGGTGTTATAGAGCGTGGTTCGCTCGATCGCATAGCGGACGAACCCCGTGTGCTGGGGGGACAATTGAACGTTGACCTTCCCGTTGGCCAGAAAATCGTCGTGCGGCTGACGATACGCGGTCGCCGGCAGCACGTCGATGTTCAATGGCACCAGGTAGGACTGGAGATTGGTGATGCGACTCGCGACAGGCAGGGTATATTTCTGGTCGATCAGCTCCAACGAGCCGGCGAACCAGACCCGGTCCCGCTTGATCGGGCCGCCCACCGACGCGCCGTACTGCACGCGCCGATAGGGAGGCTTGCCGCTCCCGCCATTGGCGGGGTCGGAGAAGAAGTCGGTCCTGGTCAGGGCGTCGCTGCGGCCGTAGAAAAATCCCGAGCCGTGGAAGGCGTTCGTCCCCGACTTCGTCACCAACGTGACGACGCCGCCTCCCGATTTCCCGTACTCCGCCGAAAAACCGTGCGGAAGCACCTTGAACTCCTGGATCCCTTCGAGGGTATATGCGATGGTGGCGCCGGCGTCGATGTCGTCGTGATTATCCGTACCGTCAACCAGCACAAGAGTGCTGCGGCCGTTTCCGCCGACATTGAAATAGGCGTGCGTGGACGCGGTTCCTGCCACGCCAACTCTCGCCGTCTCTTCACGCGCACCGGGAGTCAGTTGGATCAGCGCGCCCAGACCGCGGTTCAGCATCGGCAGCTCCTCCACCTCCTCATTCTGGAGATTGGAGGATGCCGTCGCCTGCGTCGTCTCGAGCAGCGGCGCCTCGCCGGTCACCGTAATGGTCTCCTCCTGGGCAGCGACTCCCATGGCGAAGTCGAGCGTCAGTGTCGTACCTGTCACCAGCGTCACGGACTCTCTGAGCGAAGGCGCGAAACCGGAGATTTCCGCCTTCACATCGTAAACGCCAGGATTCAGCGCCGCGATGCTATACAGACCCTGCTCGTTGGTGATTGCGACGCGGACGACTCCCGTGGCTGTGGCCGTCGCCGACACCGTGGTCCCTGGAAGTACCCCGCCACCCTGGTCGACGACGCGGCCAGTGAAGGTTCCAGAGGCTTGAGCAAAGGCCGTACTGTCCGCGGCCAGGATCAGCAGCCCGAACATCAACCCAACCATCCATTTGCTTCTCATTGTGGCTCCTGAAACGACAAACGATCTCTGAGAGGGATGTGCTTGCAGACCGCCTGTCTACGGCGAGCGGACGAAGGAAACTTGGCAGGCAGAGGGCCGGGTTATAGCACGCGCGGCCAAGCTCGTCAACAACATCCGCGCGTCTCGTGCGCGTCAGCGCGCTGCTCGCGGCAGGATCGGTAACACCTTCCAGCGCATGTACGCGACGAAGGTAGCCATCACCAGCAGGATCGCCGTGATGATCGCCGAACTGACCTCACCGCGGGCGATGTGCAGCACGGTCGCCCCGATCATCACGATCGTCAACCCGGCAGCGGCACAGGAGACCAGCCAGGGCTGCACGCGAGTGATGGCCGGCAGCGTCAGGCCGACCGCGGCCAGGACTTCGGCCACGCCGAGAAACAGGCGGAACGGCCGGCGGGATCGTGGCGTTCATCAGCTCCACCATGTCCGCGGGGGGAAACAGGAAGAGCAAGCCGTGTGCGAGGAAGGCCGCAGCGAGGAGGGCCTGAAGTACCCACAGTACCGATGTTCATGATTGTCTTCCGTGAAGCCGCGCGTCCTGCGATCGCTGATCGTCAAGGCCCTGCGGCCGGCGTCAACAGGCACTGCGGGCAAGGCCTCACTATAGGCCAGGCCGGGCCCGGCGGTCATGCGCGCTATGGCCCCGTTTCCTCCCTCTCGATGCTGAGGTTGTCGAACACCGCCGTCGTGAATGCCGCCGCGTTGTGGCTCGTCACGGGAAGGCCGACGAACAGCGTGGCTTCATCGACACCGTAATCGTCCCGAGCGTCTGCCACGTCGCCCCATCCTCCGACGAATAGCTCGCGAACGTGTCACCCGAGCGAACCAACCGCAGCCACTCCGGCGCGGTCCCGGCGCGTGATGCGGCGTTCGCGCTCAATCCGCCCGTGCCCGCGCGATATTGCATGGCGATCCCGCGTTGCGGCGACACGATGGCCATCACGTGCTTCGAGCCGGGATCGTGCGTCTCGCGGAACATGACACCCGCCTTGGCCCAGGGATCCGAATTCTCCACGCTCGCCACTCGGACGGTCAGCGTTCCATCGCCGGTCCAGGGCCGGTCGAAGAAGCAGGACTCGTCGGCCGTTCCCCAGATATCGGTTCCCTTCGCCTCGAACGCCGTCCTCACGCCATCGTCGTCCAGATTGCCGCAGGCATCATTCGCACCTACCGGGCTGACATCGAAGTCATTGCGGAGCGGCCGGATCGATACGTTGTCGAACGTCGCCGTTGCACGCGTGCCGTCCGCGTGACTGCTGACGGCCAGTCCCACCTCCAGCGTGTCGCCAAGCAATTTGACGTTGTCCTCGCCGATGAAGATCCAGGGACCGGTCTCCGTGCGGTAGTACGCGCGGACATTCCCGTCTCTCGCGATCAGCTTGAGCCACAACGGCGCCGTCAACGCGGGTCCTGATGTGTGGACGCTCGGCGCCCCTTCCACGCGCCGGCGCTGGAACGCCACGCCTTTCGCCCGGGTCGGCGTCACGAACACGGAGGCATGCGCCGCACCTGCGCCGAGGTGCGTCCGAACCATCAGGCCGGCTTTCGTCCATTGGTTGACGTTCTGCACACCCGTCACCCGCGCGGTGAAGTCGAAGTCGTCTTCCGGCCCCTGCGCGTAGGTTTGAGAGATGAGATGGAACTCGTCGGCAGTTCCCCAGATGTCGGCGCCCGATCCGGTGACGGTGACGATGGAGCCACTCACGGTTGCGCTTCCCGCTGCACCGACCGCGCCGATATCCCTGCTGCCCCATCTCTCCGGAGGCCCGATGCTCGTGCCGATCTCGAAGCCGAAGAACGTGGCGGCGGCGACCGTCCCGTCCCTGTGGCTGGTCACCGCGAACCCGATCTGTACGTCAGCCGGCAGCGTGATGGTGACTGGCGGCAGATCGTTCCAGCCACCGCCATCGGCCGCAATCCAGGCCGCGCGCACCGTAGACCCCACCCGCGAGAGCCTCATGGACGCCGGCGGCGCTACCCGGCACACGCGACAGCTCGACACTCGAGCCGCCGCTCTGCAGGCGCGCCTGCAGGGAAAGGCCTTTGACGGCGGTCGGGGTCGCGAACAGCGACACGTGCGCGGCGCCGGGATCGCTGCTGCTGCGCACCATGAGGCCGGCCTTCGTCCACTGATCGACGTTGTCCACGCCTCTGAAATCCACCAGCACGCCGAAGTCGCCGGAGACCTCCCTGAAGACGTAATGGAACTCGTCCTTTGTTCCCCAGATGTCGGCGCCCGAGCCGCGCACCGTGAACGTGCTGGCCGGGAAGGCGGGGTTGCCCGGGTCGACGGTGGCGCTGCCAGCCGCTCCGACGGCGCCGATGTCCTGCTGCAGCCAGCCAATCGGCAAGGCGTCATCGCTGAGGTGAACGACCGGAGCGGCCGAGGCCGTGGCGTCGCTTCCGCCGGCCGCAAGTCCTGCGGAGGCATGAGAGTCCAGCGTGCCGCCCTCGTCGCAGGCGCGCAGTCGTTCGCTCACCACGAGCCCCCGGTCACGATGTGCGGCGGTGACCAGAACCGTTCCCCGCCCAGTGAGGAGATCGGGGAAGCCATCGCGGTTCACGTCCGCGACGTGGAGCATCTCCGGAGACCGGCGTCCGAGCGCGAACGAGGCGGGGGCGCCGAAGGAGCCGTCCCCGCGGCCCGGCAGGATCGAGCCGCCGTACCCGCCGTGGCGACCGACGTGGCACGCGTTCAGCGAATCCACCGGCGACGAATCGTCTGCCGTCGCAACGTCGGCAATCCCGTCGTGCGTGAAATCGCCGACGACGATCGAGTGCGCGCCGCCGCCCGTCGGGAAGGCGCCGGTCAGCATGAACGTGCCGTCGCCCTTGCCGACGGCCACGGAGATCGACCCGGACTGCCACGGAGCCTCACCCGTCGGGCTGAACCGGCTCGAGAAGAGGAGATCGATGGATCCATCGCCGGTCACGTCCCCGGCGGTGACATCCGTCGCGGTGCCCTCGGCCCACACCGATGGCACAGCGAGCAGGCCGAACGCGAGTCCGCCGCGATTGAGGAGCAGCCAGGCGCCATCATCGCGGGTGACGATGACGAGATCCTGAAGACGATCGTTGTTCACATCGGCCACGACCGCCGCCCGCGGACGCGCGCCCAACGTGACGCGAACCGCCGGATCGAACGTCAGATCGCCGTTGCCCGGGAGGATCCGCACTTCGAACACATCGTCGCCACTCCCCGCCGTGACGATGTCGCGGTGACCGTCATTGTTCAGATCGGCAGAGACGGCGAAGGCCAGCGCCCCCCCCGGACCGATTTGGCGGGCGGGGCCGAGCGTGCCGTCGCCCCTGCCGGATACGACGACCAGGCGATCGCCCGCGGCCACGACGTCCATTCGGCCGTCGGCATCGAAATCCTGTGTCGCGACCGGCAGTCCGCTGACCCTGCTCACGAGTGCTTTGCGGAAGGTGGCGTTCCCGTTGCCGCGCAGCACGTGGATGAACCCATCGTCCCCGCGTGTCACCAGATCGATGACGCCGTCGCCGTTCATGTCCGCGGGCCAGTCCGTCGCGGACGGCCCCGCAGCACGAACGGTCGCGGCGGGCTGCCGGTCCTGGGCCACGAGCGTCGTGCCCATCGCCAGCAAGGTACCCACGAACGTGGTGACACACAACGATCTGCGCAGCATGGGGTCCTGTCCTCGGCAGTCATGGCGCGGGTTCTGTACGAGCAGTGGACCCGCGGAGATATGGAAACAAAGGTCGTAGCCGCACGTGCCGCCTGGTCCTGCGGCTGGGTCATCCTCAGGCCGTTCGGATCAGTCCGTGTGGACGTCGAACACGAGCAACGGCCGGACCTGCGGAACGTGGGGGACGTGCGTCCGCGCGAAGCTCCCACCTCCGGTCGAAGGCGGCTGGCGGCGGCCGGGGCATCCGCCGGGCGATGATATCAGCGACAGGACGAGATGGAAATGCCGCCGTTGCTGGCACAGGCGTGTAGCTGTGTATTGCGCTATAGTCCGTGTTGTTCGGCCCTTCCTGCGCTGCCGCGCGCGAGCCATCGGTCATCCGCGCAGTACGGCTGGCGCTTCGAGCCGCACGCACCGGCCACAACAATGATCGAGGAGGACGCCGATTATGGATCCGATCAGACGCAAGATACTGCAAGCGGGCGCCGCGGCGACGGCGATGGCTGCAGCGCCGAGCGTGTTTGCTCAGCAGACCGGGCAAGGCGGAGCTGCCCCGTCCTTCTACGAAAAAGGCCCGGTTCGCATCCACTATGAGGAGGCCGGTTCCGGTTTCCCGTTGTTGCTCATCGCGGGCGGGGGATTGAACTCGACGATTGCGGGCTTGCACCGCGGCGATCCCTTCAACCCGATCGCGGAGTTCAAGGGCGAGTACCGCTGCATCGCGGCCGACCTGCGCAACGCCAATGGCGGCCAGTCCTCCGGCCCGCTCGCGATCGACCGGCCGTGGGATGCATACGCCGATGACCAGCTCGGTCTGATGGATCACCTGGGCATCGACAAGTTCATGGTGATGGGCTTCTGCATTGGCGGCCCCTTCGTCTGGAACCTCTTGAAGCGGGCGCCTGATCGTGTTGTCGCGGGCGTGCTGGCGCAGCCCAGCGGATCGCGTCCGGAGATGCGCGACCTGTTCTATGAAAACAATATGAAGGGCTGGGGCCCGGCGCTGACCGCCCGCCGGCCAGAGATCACGATGGAGATGGTCGACAGATTTCTGACCAGGATGTACCGGACCAACCCGGACTTCGTCTTCACCGTGACGCGTGATTTCGTGCGCAAGTGCCAGACGCCCGTACTGATCCTGCCGGATGACATCCCGGCGCATCCGTACGCCGTCGCCATGGAGGCCGCGATGCTCGCGCCGAAGGCCGAAGTGAGCATGTTCCCGTGGAAGGAGCCCAAGGAGCGGATTCCCCTGGCGGTGCGCCAGATACGTTCCTTCCTGCGGGCGCATCAGCCAACGTCTGCGTAGAAGCAGTGTCCATACAACAGGGCGGCAGGCGCTATGCCGCCGCCCTGCTGTCACGCGCCAGCCAGCATCCGCGCACGCGGAATGTCACCCGGCCTCGAACGCTCACGAACCACAGAGTCACAGGGACACAGAGAGTCATCAGGTGGATCCTCTGTGTCTCTGTATCTCTGTGACCTTAGAGCGAAATCAGCGAACGGGTAGGCCGGGTCCTTCGGACCCGGCGGGAGGCGGGTCCGAAAGGACCCGCCCTACGACTGAGGCTGCCCTGAGCCCTGAGCCCTGAGCCCTGTAGACCGCCTGCTGCTGACATTCCGGTACAGCGCCGACATGTCGACATCACTCGGCACGTACGATCAGGCGGTTCTTGTGTCACCGATGGCTGAATGGTGCGAAACACGCCAACTTTTCTCGCGTGCGCGCGACTCGATTCGCTGATGGTAGTGGCACGCCACTCGCTCTCCTGTCGATATCGGCGATCGGATCGCGTTCGGGACGAACGCGATGCTCAATCGGACGCCGACAAGGAGAACGGCAATGCGTAGCTCACGTAAGACATTGGGGATCAACCTGCTGTGCGGGATCGCGATGCTCGGCGCGTTCCTGACGGCGAGGCCGGCCGCACAGGCCGTTGCGGCCGAGGACACCACACGGCTGGTGCGGCAGGCGCTCGCGCGCCTGCCCTACTACGGCGTTTTCGATTACATGGCGTTCGCCGTCGATCGCGGAACCGTCACGCTGGCCGGGTATGCGTACCAGCCGCGTTTGAAGTCGGCTGCTGAACACGTCGCCAGACGGGCCGCTGGACGTGAAGACGTCGCGAACAGGCTCGAAGTCCTGCCGACATCGTCGAACGACGACCGGATTCGATGGGCGACGTTCACCCGCATTTATACCGACGCGTCGCTGTCCCGGTATGCGCCGGGTGGCGAGCGCGGGGCGTTGCGCGAAGCCCTCGATTCGCGCCGCTTCCTGGGGTTGCAGCCAATCGGACCGTATCCGATTCACATCGTCGTGAAGAACGGGCGGACGACGTTGTACGGGGAGGTGGGACACGAAATCGACAAGCAGCTCGCGGGCGCCAGGGCGCGTGAGGTGACCGGCGTGTTCGCGGTCGCGAACGAGTTGCTGGTCCGCAGCGCCTCGTAATGGCCCGGGGCTCTCGCGATCGTCGAGGGCCCCGGCGCGCGTTCGCGGCCATGGACCATGGTCACAATGAACGCGCGGTGGATGTCTGTCGGCGAGCGTAGGCACACCGCTGCGGCGGACGTCGAGCGTGCGGCGCTCTGGGATTCAAGAGCGACCGCGGTCCGCGGGCCACACAGGCCGCCCACCCGCCCACACCGTGGCCACCCACTGCGAATCGAGCCGCATGGTGTGGCTACGAGCGGGCGAGAGCTGATCCTCCGGGAGCAATTCTCGAATCCTGACGAACACCAGGTGTCCCTCTTCCCACCCGACGAACTTCATCCCGCCGAATCCGACTCGAGCGTGACCGCCGCTGTCATCGGCGAGCACGATCTGGTCTGTCGGCAGCGACACTCTCAAGCCGCTCGGGAAGAAGACGAATGTGCCCGGTGGACCGTTTCCGACGATCCGAAGCGCCGAGATCCGATCATGCTCCCGGAAGATGGACGAAGGCTTCACGAAGTCGATGAGCAGTGGAATGTCGTCCACGCGCGCTGCTCCTCCGCGATGGCCGGCTAGCCGGCCATCGTCGCGCGTTCCCCCGGTCCCGGGCGGACGGTCATTGCACCTGCGGCCCGAGCGGCGCCCGTTGGATAATCTCGATGCGGGTACCCCAGGGATCGGTGATGTAGGTGATGGTGCTGCCGGCGGCACTCTTGCGAACCGGTTCGTCGAGCTTGATGCCTTCCGACTCGATCTTTTTCACGAAGGCGGCGTGGTCCTGCACGTCGAAACCGATGTGGTCGAGCACACGTCCCCGGGTCGGCAGCTGCTTCGTGTCGGCCCTGGCGAACCGGATCTGTACGCCCGGGAGGTCCACGACCGGCGCGTCGTTGCGGGTGCCGGTCTTCCCACCGAAGGTCTTCGCGTACCAGGCCTGGGCTTTGGGAATCTCTGCTTCCGTCAGAGATAAATGGACATGTTCGTGGCGGACGGGCATCGGCTGCGTCTTGTCTTCCAGAATCTCGATGCGCACGCCGTCCGGCGTCACGACGAACGCTTGATCCAGCCTGTTGTTGTTGCCCGGGAGCACAGCGACGCCCGCGGCCTTCCACTGGGCGACCCGCTTCTGGACGTTGTCGACGATGAAGCCGACATGGTTCACCACCGAACCCTGTGTGGGGCCATCCGCTTTCTCGGTGCCGAGGTTCAGATTGATATAGAGCCCCGGGAACATGATCAGCGGGTTCCCGCCGGGCATGTACAACTTGCCGCCCATGGCCAGAAACAGTTTCTTGTTCGCTTCCACATCCTTCGAGACGATGTGCCAGTGACCCATCGTCAACCCGATCTGGTTGTACGGGGCAGGTTGCGCAGCCGCGGTAGTCGCTGTCAGCGTCGACGCAAACCACAAAACGGCGAACACATGTGTCTTCACGGATGCCTCCCTCTCGTGCCGGATTGCCTGACGATGCGTGAACGCCGGTGTTGCTGTCGAACGATCACGCGCCTTCGGTGCCAGGGGGAAGATGTCTTTCGTACCTGGCGGTCGATGGCTGTCCCGGTTGTTCCTCTGCAAGCTCCGTGGATTATATGGGCACTATCTCGGGCATGGCGTCCCGACCGTGGCGATACCGCCGGAATCAGTCACCAGGATGCATGTTCTCCCATCGCGGTGGGCGATCCCGGTCACCCCGATCATTTTGACCTTGGTATCACCGCTTTGCACCGGGACGAGCAGGTAGGTGTCAGGCTTCGCCATCGATGGCGTGCGTGCGGGTGTTTGCGCGATGACACGGGTCGCAAATAATGCGCCGAGTGCTCCAACGACGGTGGCCAGAACAATGGCTGCAGTGGTTGGCATCTGAGTCTCCTGTCATGACAACCGATTTCGTCCGCTGGCCTTCATCTACTTCAGAATCGTTACCGTCATCGCGACCGTGATGGTGCGATTCGTGAGCGCGTCGGGCACTTTGGACACGATCAGCGTCTTGCCGTTCTCGACGAGAACACGGTTGTTGCTGCCGCGATACCGTATCCCCGGAGAGTTTGCCTCCGTGATGTAGACGTCGAGCGAGAAACCAAGCTCGATGCGCCCGTCGCGGATCTCGGCCCTGAAATCGCCGTTGACGCGAGGTCCAGTCTGGTCGCCGGGCTGCACGCGAAAGGAATTGCTTCCGCCATTGGTCACAATCGTCGTGATCGACCTCGAGACCGGCGGCGTACCCGACGCCTGGCTCTGGATCGTCGCGTCGATTTGAATGTTGACGTCCGACGGGGCCGTCGGCGGGCGTGGCGTCGGAGCAGCCGCCGGCGGCGGAGAGGGTAACGGTGACGGTGGCGCCGGCTGTTGTGCAGCCACCCCGGCGATATCTACCAGCACACAAGCAACTATCGCGACGATGAACTGGTGTCGCATGGTCATTGATTCTCCTGCGTGGTGACGGTGCCCATCGGGTCGAGCCTCAGCGGCGCGACCTCGATCGCGGCCAGATCGAGAGGCGGTGCCTGGTCGATCGATTCCAACGCGAGCGACTCGAGCGCCAGAGGTTCGATCGGCGGTAGTGGCCGCTGTGTCCCAGCTGGTACATCCAGCTGCCGGTACTCGGCGGCTGTGCCCACCAACGCGCGAGCCAGACGAATAGAACGAGAGTCACGACGACGGTTGCGGTGACGGCAACCTGAAGCCCACGGCTGAAACTGCCTGGACGAACGCCGGACCGCAGCGAGACGGGACGCGGTCTCCTGAGGCGCGCCTGCAGGAGCTCCTCCAGTCGTGCGGAGGGCTCCCCCATCGTCATGCCACGCGCTGCGTGATCAATCAGTCGATCGATCGGATCGTCGGGCTGCCCGGTCATTGGAGTGGTGTCACTCCCATGTGCGTCAGTCGTTGGCGCAACTGGCGCCGCGCTTCCATCAGCCGCCAGCGGACGGTGCCAGGAGTACACCCAGGACCGCCGCGATCTCGTCTGACGTCATGTCGGGGTTCATCGAAAGCAGCAGGGGGTCCCGCAGCCGTGATGGTAACGCCCGGATCAGTCGCCGAACCCGCGCCACTGTCTCAGCGTCGCCCACCTGCACCTCCGCCGAGGGCTCCGGCGATTGGATCGTCTCCGGGGTGGCGGCATCGATGCGCAACGTCCGCCTTACGTATCGAACGAGACCCCGTCGCCTCGTCAATGCCAGGCGCCAGGCGATCCTCACCATCCAGGTTTTCACGCTTGCCTCACCGCGGAAGGCCCCCAGCTTCTGGAACGCCAGCAGGAACGCGTCCTGCGCAACGTCCTCCGCGTCAGACCGCGAGCCGAGCGCGGCGAGCGCCGCGCGATAGACCGTCAGCTTGTGTCGGCTCACGAGGTCGCCGAACGCCGCCGTATCCCCACCGCGCGCCAGCTCGACCAGCTCGCCATCGGTCACACGCTCAATCGACGATCGAACAGAGCGAGCTGTTGGATAAATTTCAATATCTCTTGGAGGCGACTGAAGGAGCGTCTTGCGGAAGCGCCGCGACGGCGCCATCACTTCGGGGCCTCCCCGGCTCGGTGGAGGGCGTTCAGGACATCGACGAAGTGTTCGCACGAAAGCCGGCGAGAGTCTCAATACCTCTTGAAGACTTCTTGGAGCGCGTTGCGAAACCAGACCTGGGGCGGGTTTTTTGGACCCGCCCCCAGCCGGGTCCAAAAAGGACCCGGCCTACGTTCGCTGATTTCGCAGCGTGCTCTCAGGAAACCGAACCGAGGACCAATGGCGAACCTCGCCAACTGCCCATCTCCATCAGTACAAGAAGCTGTACGACAGGTGGAACGTTCGCGGCACTCCGAGGTGGTGCACCAGGAACGGCGTCGAGGACGCGTCCGGAAAGCCGCGTGAATTGGCGGTCGTATAACGCTTGTCGAGCAGGTTCTCGAGCCTGAGGTTGATTCGGTGCCGCCGTTGCCGGTCGAAGTAGACGCGCCCCGACAAATCCACCACGGCATACTCCCCGCTCGGCACCCCGCCGAAACCCGAGACCGTGTTGAACATCTCGCCGACGCCGTTCGCAGTCACCGTCACGCCGAACGGCAGCCCCGTCGGGTGAATATCCACGAACGCGTTCACCTGATTCTCCGGGATGCCCGCGAGCGCGTCGTATCCGCCGGCGAGCTCGCTCGTCCGCTGTGATTTCGTGTAGGTGTAGCCGAGCGATCCCGAGACCGAGCTCGACGCGGCGACCGACCCGACCAGCGTCACGCCGCGGACGCGGACGCGATCGGGGCGATTCGCGGTGATCGTGGTCTCGCCCGACCCGTCGTCGACGTCGACGATGAGATCGGTGACGTGGCGGTAGAAGCCGATCGCCTCGAGCGTCACGGCCGTCGCCCCGGCGAGGAATCGATGGCCGAGCGAACCATTGAAGTTGGTGCTTCGTTCGGGCTTGAGATCGGGATTGCCGAAGCAGCAGGTCGGATCGACCGCGAACAGCTCGTAGGCGTCTGGATAACGGAACGCGGTGCCGACCGTGCCGCGGGTAAACGTATTGCCGGTAAAATCGTAGCGGCCCGTCACGTTCCACACCGCCGCGCTCTGGGAGTTGGTCGGTGCGTTGTACCGCACGCCCGCCGCAATGGTGCCCTTCTGGAACAGCTCGCGCGTGGTGCGGGCCTGGCCAAAGACGGCGTGGACCGTTTCGGTGTTCTCCGCGATGAGCAGCACGTCGTCACGTCCCGAATAGTTCTGGAAATCGTAGCCGGCGAAGTATTCGATCGCCCGCGTCGGCGCCATCCTGGCCAGCACGTTTGCGCCATAGTCCTTGAAGCCCCAGAAATCGCGGTCGCTGATCACGCTCTGCGTGCCCGGGGCGCCGATGACGTTGTGGGTCTCAGACCAGTCCGAGTCCCACTGGTGGTAGTAACCCTTGAGGAACAGGTCGAAGTTCGGCCGCGGGGTGTAGTCCAGCTTCGTGCTGAAGATGTGCTCGATGCGGTCGTTGAACGCGCCGGCGAGCCCGCCCGCCTGCGAGGCGCTCGAGCGCGCGGGCCGCAGGAGGTCGAGCGTCACGTCGCTGAGCTGGTACATGGTGCTGAACCGGAGCGCCTGCGAGAAGTCGTAGGCGTATTTCCCGCCGACGGTCAGCACGTCGTAGCTGCGCCGGATATCCGTGGTGCTCGGCTGGAATCTCGCCCGCGGGCCACGGTCGGTAGCCGGTCGCCTTGTCCTTGGAGCCATAGGCCACGAACCGATGTCCATTCTGCGTGTCGCGCGCGAACAGGTTGACGTGCCCGCCCTTGTTCGTGTCGAAGCCACTCTGCAGGCGACCGCTCGCGTCGTCGGTGTACGCCTTGGTCACGACGTTGATCGCCCCGGCGACGCCTTGCGTGCCGTAAAAGAGACCCTGTCCGCCTTCGAGCACTTCGATCCGTTCGATCATGTGTGCCGGGATCGTGTCGAGCGGGGTCGTCCCGTTGTAGAGGCGATTGCTGATGCGCACGCCGTCGAGCAGCCAGAGAATCTCGTTGGTCCGTGACCCCTGGAGCGATGCGGTGACGTAGTCGAAGGCGCCCGCTCTCGGGGCCAGGAACAGACCGGGAACCAGTGCCTGCAACGCCTGCGCGACGTCGTAGTACCCGCCGTTCTCGATTTGAGCGCTCGTGATGGTCTGGACCCTGACGCCGGTCCGTTCGAGCTCCTGCGGGAGCTCTTCTTCGAGCTTCGGTGCGGCCACCGCGACGGTTTCTGCGAAGCCGCCGATCAGGAGGCTGACAGTGACAGGGTCGGCGGACCCGGTGAGGGCAATCTCCTGCGTCCACCGCTCGAACCCGGACGCCTCGACCTGCAGCGTATAGGAGCCGGCGGGCACATCGGTGAGCGAGAATGTGCCGTCCTGTCCGCTCCGCGTGGATCGCGTCGTCGCCCCGTCGCGGGTCATCAGCGTGACGACGGCGTCGTTTACCGGGCCGCCTTGCGGGTCCACCACCCGCCCGGTCGGTGACAGTGTCTGGGCGAAGACCGACGCCCAGGCCGAGCAGACAAGCACGATCGTAAGGAGTAACGTCACGTACGCTCAAAGCCGTTCCCTTCATGGTGGTCTCCAATGGCCGGTGCGGGTCCGGACGATAGCGCGAAAGGGACGGCACGCTACCTGAAGTTTTCGTGAATTCTTTGTCAGGTTCCTCCTTCAGGCCGTGAGCACCAGTGCATAGCTCTGACACAACCTTCAGAGACACTTCAGTGGAGTTGCGCGTTCGTGAGGGTTATCGTCCGCCATGTTCATCCGGCTTCTAATCTCCATCGCCGTTCCGTGGCTGACCACGGCCTCCCTCTCCGCGCACGATGTCTGGCTGGCCGCATCGCGATTAGCTTGACCGTCAACCGGGATGCGACCTGACCGCCATGTTGGTTGAACGCGACGAGCAGGAGTCCGAGCCGACCTGCAGGTGGCTCCTGAACACCGACATGCTGTCCGCATACTTCGACAACGAACTTCCCGAGTGCGAGCAGAACGCGATGTCCACACATGTGGGACGTTGCGCGCACTGCCGGCAAACGCTCGAAGCCTTCAGAACCGAGCCTTCGCTCGGGGCTGGCAGTCGAAGGGCATAACCTTCTCATTCGGCCGCCAGACCCATGGCCGGTGCATTTCGACAGGCTGAGTGAACACGTGGCCGTCGGTTACGCTGATCGTGGCTTGCCACGTAACCTCGACGCTGAGTAGTCGGCCCGTGTATTTCCACCGAGGCGACCGTGGATGAATATAGGCGCTCGCTATGCCGCGAGTTCTTGCGCACACTGCCTGCCGCACCCGAGGAATGCGACGTGAATCCATACGATCTACTTCGCCGATATAATCGCGCTGCTATTGGCAGCAACAAATGCCTCTCCGTGCGCTGATAGAGGCGTGCGGGAGGCTAACTGCGCCTCCCTGAGGGTAGGATGGTGGGTCGTCCCAGCAAAACGGAAGACGAGCGAGTAATGATCATCATTCTTCAGACGTCGCGTTCAGCTTCACGGACGATTCGCTGATAGAACTCGTGATACTGTTTCGCGACCACCGCAATATCGAAGCGCGCGATCCCTCGCTCCCGAACCTTCCGACGCGGCAGTCTGATTGCCTCGCGCGTCGCGCTCTCGAGGTCGGTGTCGCTCTCAATCAGGAAACCCGTGACGCCTTCTTCGACGATTTCCGGAAGCGCCCCACGACGAGTCGCGACCACGGGGGTACCGCAGACCATCGCTTCCACGGCAACTAAGCCAAATGCTTCGTCGCACTGTGAGGGCATGATGAGGCAATCTGCTCGCTGCAGCTGCTGCACTTTCCGTTCATGATTGAGGACGCCAAGATACTGAACCTGGCCACCAAGTGCCGGCTCGATCTGGTCGACGAAATACTGTCTGTCCACAATCGGTCCTGCCAAATCAAGCGGCATACCGAGCGCAATGGCGGCCTTGATGGCCAGGTCTGGCGCCTTATCAGGCTCAATACGGCCCATGAAGAACAGCCGTCCGGCACCGTGCTCGCTGAATCCCATGGCCTCGATTTCCACGCCGTTGGGAATCACCGTGCAGTCATTCAAGGCCTTTGAGCGAAGCCGCGCACGTTGGAACTCGCTCACTACCGAAAAACGAATTTGCGGATTACGAGATGCAAACCACAACAAATCGTTTGTGATCGGACTATGCAGCGTATGTAACACCCGACGTCCTACGCCGTTGATGGCGGACAGAACAAACCCGGCCGCTCCGATATGTGAATGGATCACGTGTGCGCGGGAGGCGTGAGCCATAGCGAGCTGAAGTTGGATACTGCTGGACGTACACTGGTAGGTATCGGCATGCCCTTCCTGCATTAAACTGATGACGCTCTGTGCTGTAACCCAGACTAGCTCCCCCGAAACACGTGACTCTCCGCTAGCCAGATGAGTGAGAAGGCACCCGCGTCTCGTGAGATGCGCACTCAGGTTGGCGAGTAGGGTCTCGATCCCCTCCTGGAGCATCCCTAGTGATGGGATGCCATAGCGGACAGAGTTGGATGTACTGTCATTGGGTGCATAGATTCGTGTACCGCCATTCGTAAAAAGGTCCGAATTCCAACAAGACCGAACCGCGGCTTGATCGACAATGCAGCAGTCGCGCGCCGAAGAGCACCGCCTTTGTATCCCGTGTCGTGCGCGCCCTCTGTCTCACAGAGGGTAAAGATCACCACGCGGGCGTTGGCTAGCAGGCACTCGAGTGAGGACCGCAGATGTTGATGGAAGTGGGCGTAATGATCCAGCCACCAGAAAGCCAGCCATGCGACCACGACGCATCGCGCTCCGGCGCCTCGGAGCCCCTTGAGCCTCGTGATCGGGTGCGTCGCGCAATCCGTCTTCTCCCAGAAACTGGTGTCTGGCCTGGCGTGCTCGCGATAGCACAGCTCCTCTTCAGAAAGGCTCTCGTCGATGTACCAAGCCATGTGGCGAGCGACGTACAGGCGGACCCGTTCGTAGCGCTGGCCACAGCCGAAAGGAAGAACCGAGCCGATAGAGTGCGAACGTCGTGTCTATCCCAGCGTCGAAGAGGTCAGATCCGATTGGCACCGACCATCCTCTCGCTTCTCACCACTGCACCACTTCCTTGAAGCGGCACGCATCTGGTCAGTCGTCGCTCTTCAAGCCGAATCCGCACTTCACGTAGTGCGGAATCGCTGGAGCGCATCATGGAACAGGGCCATCGCGTCCGCCGGGCAGTCTTTGACCGGCAGACGTCTGGATCAGAAACGACGTAATAGCCGCCCTGCGATATCCGGTCGAATGCCGCTAAGCCAAAGTGCCTTATGTCCAAGGTTTTGTCCGAGACGCAGTATGTGTGAGATGTCCCGCGGCAATAGTCCAGCAGCGGCGGGTACGACAAATCATTGTCAGGAATAGATGTGTTGATAACCTGCGCGTCCAGCTAAGCGACCAGTGCGCACACTGCACTTACGCGATCGCGGCAGTTGATGGCAATCGGAATATGTAATAGGTTATCGGTGACTGCCATCGCGTTTCCTTTCCGACCTAGCGTAGTATACCACGGTGTGTTTGTCCACGGTCGAGCGCCCGTCGGTCAACGCCAAGCGCGTGACGGCCGAAATGTTTTCCGACGACGTGCCTCCACGCAAGTCATCCGTTACACGCTGGGGTTCTCGCGGACGATCTCGACGGTCCGATCACTTGCGCCACCGCATCCATCAGGCCCGCAGACGAGAGGACCTGCGACGGAACGGTGCCCGTTCCGAACAGGAGCCCTTCAGAAAACATAGACCGCCCTGATGGGTTGCGACGGCCTCTTCTGCGCAACTGCGGCCAGCCGCGCCCGATCGGCTGCGAGGATCTCGCGGGCTCTCTGCTCTTCACCCACGAGTTGTCCCAGGATTTCGAAGTTCTTCAGCAGCGCGTCAATGCTGTCGAACGCTGAGAACTGGTAGACGGGCAGGCCCCTTGCGATGAGCGGATCGGCCAGGGTCGGCGTGTAGGTCGCGGCGAGCACGAGGTCGGGCCTGGCGTCGATCACCGCTTGCCACATGTCCCTGATGAACACCTTCCCCGCCAGCATCCGATCGGCCACATTCGACACATACGGGTCCTTGCCGATTTCGGTCATCGTGACGATGCGCGAGGGATCGACGAGATCGAGCAGGTTCTCGTCGGCGCCCAGCACCACCGATGCAATCCGGGTGGGCCTGACCTTCAGCGTGACGGTATGACCTCGTGCATCGGTGGTCGATCGCGGATAGGCGCCCTGGGCGGATGGTGCAGACCCACAGCCAGCAGCTCGACATGCACAGGATTCTCTACACGGAGCTGGGCCGCGGCTGCGGTCCTTCGTCACGCAGCTCAAGGCCGCCGGGCAGTTGAACCGGGTGCTGCTGTTGACGTTCTCCGATTTCGGACGGCAGGTCGCCGAGAACCGCGATGGTGGAACGGATCACGGCGACGCGAGCGTGGTGTTCGCCGTTGGCGGCAAGATCCATCCTGGATTGCTGGGCGAGGTCGCCGATCTCGGCTACGTGCACGACGGCGGGCTCCAGCCGAACATGGATTTCCGTCAGATCTACGCGAACGTGCTCGGCGACTGGCTGAAGGTCGATCCGACCGCCATCCTCGGCGAACGGATCGATCGCTTCGACCTCGTCGCCTGAGCCGTCTCGGGCCAGCGTTCCAGGCCGACCTGAAGGTCGGCCTCTACGAACGATGAAGATGATGGGTCACGGCTCACCATCGCGGATCATGAATCCGACACCGCGGATCGTATGAATCAGCTTGGCGGATCCGTTTGCGTCAACCTTGCGCCGCAGTCGAGCGACGTGCACGTCGATCACATTGTCGAGCGGAGTCGTCCGTGTCGATTCCTTCCACACATCACGCGCAAGCGACTCGCGCGAGACGACCTGGCTTTCATGGCGCATCAGATACGCGAGCAGTTCGAATTCTCTGGCGGTGAGGTCGATACGCTCGTGATCGCGCGTCACATGTCTGGCGGCGAGATCAACGCTCAGAGGGCCGACCGACAGGTGAACGGCGTGCATGCCCCATCCGCGACGCTCCAGCGCGCGGATTCGCGCCAGCAGTTCGGCGAATGCAAATGGCTTGTTGATGTAGAAGTCGGCGCCGGCGTCGAGGCCGGCGATACGATCGGCGACGGCATTGCGCGCGGTCAGGACGATCACGGGAACCCGGATGCCGTTGTTGCGGATCGCGGCAAGGACCTCCAGGCCATCCCGGCCCGGCAATCCCAGGTCGAGCACAATGAGGTCGAAGTATTCCGTGGTGGATCGCGCGATCCCACCGTGTCCGCTCCGCTCGACGACAACCTCGTACTGCTCAGCCTGCAGCCCGTCCTGCAGGGCATCCGCAACCTTTCGTTCATCCTCCACAACGAGAACGCGCATGCCCGGTGTCCTCTGGCGCAGCCGCATTCGGCTGGCCCGAACACGCTGATTGCGGACGCAGTGTAGTGAAGGAAGCCGGGGCGATCTCCTGAAGAATTCCTGAAGACTTCGTCAGATGGGAAGAGGCCTGTGAGTCTGACCAGGAGTTCAGAGAATCTTCACGCCCGATCGAACGCACGACGCTGATGACGCCGCCAATGGCGCCGTTCCGATGGAGCGCCGATCCCGTGGCTGCCGGAACATGACAAGAAGCGCAGGAAGGTGAACGGCGAACTGAATCCTGACAAAGAATTCAGCAAAACTTCAGTAAGGCGCCAAGCCCGATAAGAGTATTCTCCGCGCGCTATGCGCATTCGATGCGTGCTCTGTGTGGCCGTTGCGTCTCTGGCGACTGTTCCTCTCTCCGCACACGACTTCTGGCTCGCAACGGCGAACTGGAGGCCGGCCGCCGGGGTTCCCGTCACGATTACCGCAGGTCTCGGCGAACGCTTTCCGACGCCGACAGGCTTCAAGCCGCGTCCTGACTGGTTCGACCACTGGCAGGTGATCGGCGCGTCGGGCGCGATCGCGGTGACGCCGGCCTTTCAGTTGTCGGAGCTGGTGATGACCACCGAGGTCGTGCTGCCGTCGCCGGGTGCGGTACGTGGGAGTGATGCGCGTCACGCCGCGCATCGAACAGATGCAGGGTTCGGAGTTCACCGAATACCTGAAGGAGGAAGGACTCCACCGGATCATTGCCGCGCGTCAGGCCGCCGGTGTCAGTGATCAGCCAGTCAAGGAGCAGTACGCCCGCTACGCCAAGACTGCCTTCCGCAACGGCGTCGGCAGCGGGGCGCACCTGACGCGGCCAGTCGGCCTGAAGGCGGAATTCGTCCCGACCACGGATCCCACGTCACTGCGCGCGGGCAAGTCACTGACCCTGCGACTGCTGGCCGATGGGAGGCCGGTCGGAAGCCAGACCGTGGCCGCGGTCTCCGACGCCATGTCTGTCACGGGCAAGACGAATAGCGACGGGCACGTCACGCTGAAGATCGACCGCGAGGGCCCGTGGCTCATCAGGACGGTGCACATGGTGCCGTTGACCGGATCGCCCGAGGTGGAATGGGAGAGCTACTGGGTCACGCTCTCGTTTCACACGGCGCCTCGGTAGGCGCACTCGTCCAGGAGATTCAATTCACCTCCACGGACCTCCGAGGGTTCGACGTCCATGCAGCTCGGCAAGCTTCTCGACTGGCGCAAGGCGCTCATCTACACGCACCGGTGGGGGGGCATCGTCCTCACGATCGTCTTCGTGATCTGGTTCGTGTCGGGCATCGTCTTCGTGTACGTCGGCATGCCCGCGCTCCCGGCCGAGGAGCGCTTGCTGCGGATGGAGCCGCTCGACTTGACGAACCTGCGGATCACTCCGTCCGACGCGTCAGCGCAAACGGGACTGGACCCAACGCGCGTGCGCATCGCCATGCACGACGGCCGACCGGTCTACCGCCTCCAGTCAGGCGCGGAATGGCGGATGGTGTACGCCGACACGGGTGTTCCGTTCGACGGCATGGATGCGGAGGAGGCGATGGCCGTCGTGCGCCGCTTCGTCCCTGAACACGCCGGGACCCTGCGCTACGAGCGGCGGCTCACCGACTCGGATCAATGGACGCTGCAGAACGTCATTCGCAACACCATGCCGATGCATCGCATCGCGCTCGGCGACGAAGCCGGCACGGAGTACTACGTGTCGGAGCTAACCGGGGAGCCCGTTCTCCGGACCACCGCCAGCGGGCGGTTCTGGGGCTACCTCGGCGCCGTCCTGCATTGGCTGTATTTCACACCCTTGCGGCGGCACGGGGCGTTCTGGAACAGCTTTGTCGTCTGGTCGTCGCTCATCGGCACGCTCATGGTTGCACTCGGGATAGCCATCGGCGTCTGGCGATACTCGTTGTCCGGACGCTTCCGCCTGCGCGGCAGCCGGTCCCACACGCCATATGCGACCTGGATGAAGTGGCACCACTACACGGGCCTGTTCTTCGGGTTCTTCGCCGCCATGTGGGCGTTCAGCGGCGCGTTGTCGTTGACGCCGTTCGACGTGCTCCGGACGAGTCCGCCGAGTCGCGCGTTCCGCGAGGCCGCCACGGGAGGCCCCGTCACCCTCACGCCGTTGACCGTCGAGCGCATACGCGCGGTCGCGGACACCGTGAAGCGATCGTTCACGCCGAAGGAGCTCGACTTCTTTCAATTTGAGGGCGAACCTTACTTCGTCGCCTACGTGCCGCCGGCGGCGTCGGAATCGGCGCCCTGGAGAAACTCCGATATCGCTGCGGCAACCAGTCTGCACATCGATCGCAAACGTGTGCTCGTATCTGCGCGACGCCCCGAAGCGGGGCCGTTCACCACGTTCGAGAAGGAACGGATGTGGGACGTCGCAAAGCGGGCGATGCCGGGCGTGCCGATGCAGGACGCCGCGTGGCTCGATGAGTGACGACGCGTACTACTACAGCCAGGATGGGATGCGGCCACTGCCGGTGCTCCGCATCCGCTATTCGGATCCGCAGCAGACGTGGCTGTACCTCGATCCAGCGCGAGGCGTGATTGCATCCCGACTGGAACGAAGCAGCCGGTGGAACCGCTGGCTGTACCACGGTTTCCACAGCCTCGACTTCCCGTTCATGTACTACAAACGCCCCCTCTGGGACATCGTGGTCATCGTTCTCAGCCTGGGAGGTATCGCGATCAGCGTCACATCGGGGCTTCCAGCCTGGAGACGACTCGTGCGCCACTGGAAGCGCGCGTCGGACGGCTTGACGGGAGGAGACCGCCGTCGGTCACCGGTATTCAAACTGGCACCCGCATCAAAGACCGCGCAGTCCAGGGCGGAACTGCAGGATCGTGGCTGACGCCGGCCGCCGCCAGTCAGCCGGTTAGCGCACGGCGTCGCCAGGATCGCGACGCGAGGTTCCAGTCTGCAGCCACTCCACGGCGTCGTCGTACGATTCGAACACCTGCACCGGGAGATCGTGAGCGTCGGCCAACTTGTGGGCAGCGAGCGCAACCGGTTCAGATGCGCTGGTCGTCAGGATGGCTCCGCGAGAAGGTTGCAGATAAGGCCAGAACCCCAGTACGGCGTCGACGATGCGAGCCACGGCACTTGGATTCACCGGGGTCGTGGCGCGGCGCAGATCGCGGAGAAAGGCGAACCCGGTGTCGCAGCGAGGATCGTGCAGCACCCGGCTGAGGAGAAACTTCCATGCCTCGGCGTCCGCATACTCGCCGGTGATGGTGATGAGCCGCTGCTCTGAGTCAATCAGGTAGTCCAACGGCGGGACCGGCGTAGCCCCTGCGATTCGCTCGGGTGGCTCCTCCCGTTGCAGCGAGGCGGTGACGCCTGGGACGGATTCCGGAGCGGGGGACCCGACGGCTTTGGCAGCCGATACCGAAGCCAACGTTTGATTTCGACGATCCTTCATAGCTGTTGCCTCATCGGTCCCTTCTGCGCGCCCGGCTGAGATTGAGATAGAACGCTTCCGACCATAGTCACCGCGTTGCAAACCAGCAACCTGACCGGGGAACAATCTGCCCTCTCCAGTTCGTGCGCGTCAGTCTGTGCGGAGCTCGTGACAGGCCAGCGGAAGCACATGAAATCGTCGCCGAGGGCCCAGAGGCGCAGAGCACGCGGCGATTGAGAATGGTGTTACCGCCTTTTGCCAAACGTCGTTCGACGGCTGAATGGTGTGATCGCCTGATTTTGCTGACGGCCGGCGGACCCGGCATCGGTCGCCACGTTCGTATTGGTTGTCGTAGAGGCCGACCTTCAGGTCGGCCTGACGAGAGTTTTTCCTCAATCCGCCCACCGCCGACGGCGGCACTTGACACCAGTCTTACTCAGTGTAAGACTGCCGGCCTGTGACCGAATCCCGCCTGCCCTCCATCTCGCACGCGGAGTCCTTGATTCTCGATCTGCTCGAAGGCCGTGAACGCTTCGGCCTGCAGCTGGTTGAGCATTCCGGTGGCCGTCTGAAGCGAGGCTCGATCTACGTGACGCTCGGTCGAATGGAAACCAAGGGATTCGTCGAATCCAGACAGGAAGAGCGGTCTCCGCGCGCGAGCGGTCTCCCCCGACGCCTGTATCGCGCCACCGCGTACGGCCTGAAGGTCCGCGACGCGTACCGGCTGCTCCGCGAAGCGCTCGCGTTGAAGCCGGCTGAGGCGCAGTGATGCCCGGTGCCTGGTTCTCGACCACCGCTCGATGGATCCTTCGCGAGGACACTTTCGAGCTCGTCGTGGCCCCGGCCATTGCCGATCTCCAGTTCGAATCGCCGACGGTCACGGGCGCAGCCAGGATCCGCCTGTACTCAGCTGTCTGGGTGGCGCTGGCCGGCGCGTTGTGCATCGACACGGAGCACGATGTCCGCGTGCTGATCGCCGACGGGTCCACGCTCCTCGCTCTGGCGTTCATGCAGGGGTGCTACTACACCGCCATGCTGACGCTGGTCCTGGGTAGCCTCAGCACCCCGGCGTCGGTCGCCCTCGTCCTCAGCCTCTTCGGCGTGTCAACGGTGTCGACGGCCATCCTGTTCTGGCCGTCTCGCCGGGCGCATCTCCGCATTCCTGAATAGGTCAGGTCCGATGCTGGAACTCCTGGACGTGTCCAAGAGCTATCGTGGCGTTCCGGCGGTCCGGGCCCTGACACTCTCGGCCGCTCCTGGACAGGTCATCGGCTTGCTGGGGCCGAATGGATCGGGCAAGACCACGACGGTCCGGATGATTGTTGGCTTGTTGCGGCCGAGTCAGGGCGCCGTGCGGTGGCGCGGCGTCGACATCCAGCGGCAGCTACTCGACTATCAGGCGAACGTCGGCTACGTCCCCGAGGAGCCGCGTCTGTACCCCTACCTGGCGGCGACCGAGTACCTCGAGCTGGTCGGTGGGCTTCGCGACATCCCACGCGCGACGCTCGCCCGCCGCATCGACCGGTTTCTGGAACTCTTCGCGCTCGATACCGATCGGTATGCGCCGCTGTCCTCCTTCTCGAAGGGCATGCGCCAGAAGGTGCTCATCGCGGCCGCCCTGCTCCACGATCCGGACCTCCTGATCCTCGACGAGCCGAACTCCGGCCTCGACGTGGCATCCGCGCTGGTGTTTCGCAGTCTCCTTGCCACGCTCGCGGAGCGCGGCAAGGTGATCATCTACAGCTCGCACATGCTCGACGCGGTCGAGAAGGTGTGCCAGGACGTCGTCATCCTGCATAAGAGCCACGTCGTAGCCTCGAACTCCGTGTCCACGCTGCGCGAACGCACGCAGACCGGGTCGCTGGAGGAAGTGTTCGCCACCGTGGCCGTCGATCAGGATGTCTATCGCATCGGACGCGACCTCGCGGACGTGGGCCGGTTGTGAACCGGCCGGCCGCGGCTCGCGAGTGGCGCCAGTTCCGTCGGCTGTCACGCGATTCGACGCGCCATCTCATCAACGCCGCGGTGCTGGCACGTGGTGCGGATCCCACACAGTTCGCCATCTGGGCGGTCGCCCTCGTCGCGACGCCGCCGGCCATGTACGCCTTCAGTGGGATGGTCAAGTACACGGCGCTCCGTGTCAGGCCGGCAGCAGTCATCGAAGCCACCGTGCTCGCCGACCGGTTGTTCTTCGTGCTCTACGGCATGCTCGCGGCGGCGCTTCTGGCCGCGGTGACGTGGGAGGCCCTCTTTCCCGATCAGACGGACCAGGAGGTGCTTGGGGGTCTCCCGGTTCGCCCACGGACCGCTGCCGCGGCGCGACTCACCGCGGCCGCGGGTATGGCGCTCACGTTTGCGGCGGCGGTCAACATTCCAGCAGGCCTGCTGTTCGCGCTTGTGGCCACGACGTCACCGGCGTTGGGGTTCCTGCCGACGGTCGCGATCGCGCACATCACGGCGACCGTGGGCGGTTCACTCTTCGTGTTCCTGGCGCTGCTCCTCATCCGGGCACTGGTGGCACTCCTCTGCGGGACCAACGCAGCGGATCGCCTCGCTATCGTGCTCCAGCTGACGACCGTCATCGCGCTCGTCGAGACCTTCGTCTATCTGCCCATCGTGCTGCCGTTCCTGGTGCGCCAGGTCCTGGACGAAGGCTCGGCCGGATTGTTCCTGCCGCCGGTCTGGTTCGCCGCGCAGTACTCAGCGATCGTCGGCTCCGGGCGGCCGATTCTGGCCGAACGGGGCACGTGGGCCATCGCTGCACTGCTGGCCACGGCGGCACTGACGGTTCCCATGTACCTGGCGCCGGCGCGCGTCATGGCGCGCAGAGCCCTCGAGGCGCACGCTCGACACCGCGCAGGACGGGTGGCCGCGCTGGGCCGTGCCGTCAGCCGCACGCTCCGGCTGCCGCCGCGAACGGCAAGCGTATTCGCGTTCACGCTGGCCAGCTTTACGCGGAGCCGCCGGCATGTCTGATCGTCGCCACGTACCTGGGCCTGGCCATGGCGGTCGGCACCGTCGCGCTCATCACCGCCAGCCTCCGCGGCCTTCTGTCGCCGAGCCCGCAGACGGCGTCGCTCTCGCTGCCCCTCGTCGTCATCTTCTTCATGGCCTTTGGATTTCGTGCGGCCTTCAACATCCCGACGGAGCTGTCGGCCAACTGGGCCTTCCGGGTCTTCCCGCCACCGGTCGAAGAGACGGCCGCCGCGGCCCGTCTGCTCGTGATGACGTTTGTGGTCGTGCCCGTGGCAGTACCTCACGGCCGCCGCGACCAGCATTGCAGGTTGGAGCTGGGACCAGGCGTTGTCGGTTGGGATCTTTGACCTCCTGACGGGCGCGCTCCTGGTGGAGTTCGTATTCCGCGGCTGGACGAAGGTGCCATTCGCCTGCCTAAACGCGCCCGCGGCGGAAACCATCAAGTCCCGGTGGCTCCTGTTCCTGGTCGGGCTGAACGTATTCGCATTCCGTGGGGCCGACCTTCAGCTCCTCGCCTTGGGGTCCTCGCGGGCAACACTCGTGTACATCGTTGCGGCGGTCGGAGCCATTGTGGTGACGCGAGCCGCGAGTCTCCGTCGGGCTCGCCGCCTCACCGTCACGTTCGACGATCCGACGGAGTCCGGCTCCGTCGCGCTCAATCTCTCGGAAGCGCTCAACTGAACGACGAGCGCAACGCGCCGAACGTGACCACGCACCGATCGCCGACACCGACGCTTCGCTCAGCGATATGTGTGTTCGTAGGCCGGGTCCTTTCGGAGCCGGCGTCGTTCGACGATGGCGTCACTGGCGGGTCCGAAAGGACCCGCCCTAGGATTCCGAGTCCCCTGACCCTATTGCGCCGGCGGACGCCAGCTGGGATGATGCCTCGACATGCGATCCTCGGCCGTCGTGATCCTCGCGATCGCGCTCACCGGGTTGATGCCCGGCGGGCCGAAGCGCGCCGTGGCCGCCGGGACGCTCACACAGGGCACCTTGGATGCGCACCTCAAGGAGTATGCAGACCTGCTCGTCACGCTCGGCGAAGAGGCGCTGCGGCAACCGCGCCTCGCCTCGCCCCTTCCCTGCCTCGCGCACTGGCTCGCCGGCAGCGATCACGTCGTCGTTGCCGTTTCGGCAGCGGGCTCGACCGCTGGAATAGAACGCAGCGACAGGCTGCGACGCATCGGCGGCCGCAACCTGACGGGCCGTGGCAATGACTGGGATTCGGCGATGCGCGCGCTGCCACGTGGCCAGGCTTCGTACGCCGTGGATATCGACAGAAAGGGCAAGGTCCTTCGTCTCGTGCTGCCGTGCGCGGCGGGAGACGCGACACGGTTGCAGAAGGCCGACCTGGCGATGTGGACGGCGGTCACGCGGCGCGACTGGACGGCATGCCTCACGCAGGGTACGGAGATGATTGCGGCATTCGGCAGCGCGATCTCGCCGCCGCTGATGGTGATGTCGCAGTGTGCCACCGCCTCCGGCATGCCCGACGCGGGGCTGACGGCCGCATTGGCCAGAGCCCTGATGGCCGAGATGGTCGCGCACCCCGGCCCGCAGCCGGATCTACGCGAACAGCTGTTGCTGGCGCTTCGCCAGCTCGACGCGATGCACGCAGCGGGCGGCGAAGACCAGGCGACGAACCTGCGCGCGGAAATGGCGAAACTCGGCATCGAGCCGGAAGCGCGGTAACCATGGGCACGCACGGAAACGGTTCCGTCACGCACTCCGCTTTCAGCGTACGATCGCGTCAACACTGCACGAGATGTCCATGACGCCGAACGCCCGCTGCCGTGCTCTGCTTTGCCTGGCGCTGATTGCATGCGCGCCGCGCCCGGTCATGATGCAGACGGCGCCCGACACGGCCGCGCATCCACTGTCCGGACGCATCTGGGATACGCGTGCCCGGGACTGGGTATCAACCACCGAGCTGGAGCGGCAATTGGCGCGCGCCCGCTATGTGCTGCTCGGCGAAGTCCACGACAACGCTGAACATCACCGTCTGCGCCGTGACTTGCTCGCGGCCCTGGTCCGCGATGGCCGCCGTCCGGCCATTGCGATGGAGCAGTTCGACCGCGAACACCAAGCCGCGTTGCAGCGCGTCCAGAACGAGCCCGCGCCGACACCGGAGCTGCTGAAGACCGCGGGCCGTGTCGATGCGAAAGGCTGGAACTGGTCCTATTACGAACCGATTGTCCGCCTGGCTCTGGATCACCGGCTGCCGATCGTCGCCGCCAATCTGTCGCGGGCGGATGCCTTCCGCGTATCCAGCCGAGGGCGCCGCCGCGGTGCTGGGCGCCGCTGCCGTCAGCGCGCTGCAACTGGACCAGCCGCTGCCGGATGCCGCCCGACTGAAACTGGAACAGGTGATCGACGACGGGCACTGCGGCGAGGCGCCGCGGAACATCCTGCCCGGCATGGTCGCCGCGCAGCGTGCGCGTGACGCCATCATGGCGCAATCGCTGCAGGCACATGCCCCTGCCGTCCTGATTGCCGGCAACGGCCATGTCCGCCGCGATTTCGGCGTGCCGCACTACCTGGCGCACTATCCGCAAGGTGACGATGTGCAGGTGGTGGGTTTCATCGAAGTGGACGCCGCCCAACGGGCGCCGACCGACTATGTCACCGCCGGCGCGGCGGAATACGACTACATCGTGTTTACGCCGGCGACTCCGCGGCCGGATCCCTGCAAGGACCTCCGCTTCAAGCCGCGCTGAGCGGCGTTCCGTAACAGACCTGGGACCTGGTGAACCGTATCAACCAGGATTTCCGACGGTGGACGTCAGACACGGGGACGTTGACCTCGACTCTTGAATATCCTCGATCGCTCGCGTTGCAGAAAGGGAGCAGGGAGATGCACGATTACGACGTCAAACGCCTGGTACGCGTTCCACGCGGGCCGATCCGCTCGACGCTCCTCGCCATCGCGATTCTGTTTGTTGCGGCGCAGACGGTGACGCCTTCACAGTCCGGAATCCCTCAGCGGTCCGCCGTGGACGTGACCGACGCCGACATCAGGGCGACAATCAAGACCGCGCCGGCCGACGCCGTCATGGATCAGCAGATCCGCGTCGTCGACATCGGCAAGTACAACGTCGCGGTCGGCGTGTTGCATCGTGCGGCGAAAGCGAAACAGAGCGCCATCTCGCACGCGCAGGTGACCGAGGTCTACCACATCATCGACGGCGCCGGAACGCTCGTCACGGGCGGCGAAATGGTCGATTCGACGCCGTCACCCGCCGACGGCAACACCGTGAAGGTGCTGGTCGGTCCGAGCACCGGCGGGGCCTCGATCCGCGGAGGTCAGAGCCGCAGGGTCGGACCGGGCGACGTGATCGTCATTCCGCCGGGCGTCGCGCACTGGTTCAGCGCTGTGGAGAGCGACATGAACTATCTCGTCGTCCGCGTCGACGCCGACCACGTGCTGCCCGCTGGCTACGTCAACCCGGCGATCGCTGGCGGTGCGGCGCGCTGAGTGGGCAGAGCGCCCACTGGTGTGCCGGCGGTGCCGCCGGCCCTACGTACACCAGACCAATGATCCGCGCACGCAGGGGCCGGCTTCAGCCGGCCCGTCGCGCCGGTTACCGCACGGTGAAGCGCTCTTCGAGCGCCTTGAAGTGCGGTTGGTTGATCAGGCGTTGCCGCTCCTCGAACGAAACGAGAGCGTCCTCCATCCCCGCCAGCGAGCCGGAATCGTGCAGGTGGCCGAGCACGCGCGCCATGGCCTTGACCGCCGCCTGGAGCGCCGCGTTCGCGTAAAGGACGCCGGCGTATCCCATCTGCGCCAGTTGATCGCGCGGTAACAGCGGCGTCTTGCCGCCGAACACGAGATTGCAGATGTGCCGTCCAGGCACACGCGACGGGATGGAGCCCAGCTCCGCCGTCGTCTGCGGCGCTTCGACGAACAGCAGATCCGCACCGGCCTCGCGGTACATCGCCGCGCGCTCGAGGGCGCCACTCAGCCCCTCGATCGCGTGGGCATCGGTCCGCGCCAGGATGCGCGTCGACTCGCGCCGCCGGGCATCGACCGCGGCTTGAATCTTCTTGACCATCTCGCTCGCGGGGATGACGTCCTTGCCTTCGAAATGACCGCACCTCTTGGGAAACACCTGGTCCTCGAGCTGGATGGCGCCCGCTCCGGCCCGCTCCAGCAGGCGCACGGTTCTCTGGACGTTGAGGGCATTGCCGTAGCCCGTGTCGGCGTCGACGATGAGGGGAATGCTCACCGCGTCGCGGATGCGCCACACATGGTCGGCAATCTCGGTCGCCGTGGTCAGACCGATATCGGGCATTCCGAGATACGTGTTGGCGATTCCAGCCCCGGTCACGTAGAGCGCGGAGAAGCCGGCGTCCTCGATCACCCGTGCGGTGAGCGCGTTGGCGGCCCCGGGCAGCAGCACTGCCGCGCCTGGCGTGAGAATGTCGAGCACATCCCGATCTGCCCCGTCTGCCATCGCTCAAACCCCTTAGCCCGTCATGCGGCCCAAGACGCTGTTTGTACTCGTTGCCCCGACCGCATAACGGGCTAGGCGCGCAAGGCGCGCCAAAAGAAACTGGAAAAACAGCGACGGGATCTGCCCTCGGGAATATCAAGGGCAGAGCCCTTTATTAGTTGGGAGTGTATATGTCCGGCGAACGCGCGCTCCGCTTCCTCCAGAGAAGCGCTCCCACCCCCAGCGACAACATGGCGGCACTGATGGGACTCGTCATGAATACCGTGAGGTCGCCGCCCGACAGCTCGACTGCCTGACGGAAGGATTGCTCCATCCGCTCGCCCATGACGAAGGCCAGCACGAGCGCGGCCGGCGAGTATTCGGTCAGCCGCATGAAATACCCGAGCACACCGAACGTGAACACCAGGCCCACGTCCGTCAGGCTGTTGTTGGCGGCGAAGCCGCCGACGGCCGCCAGCGCCAGGATCATCGGCATCAGGTACCGCGGCGGAATGTCGAGAATCCTAACAAACATCCGGATGAGCGGGAGGTTCAGCGCCAGCAGCATCACGTTGGACACGTAGAGCGAGGCAATCACGGTCCACACCAGGTCAGCCTGCTCCGTGAAGAGCAGCGGTCCCGGGCGAATTCCGAACATGAGGAGCGCCCCCATCAGCACCGCCGTCGTGCCTGACCCGGGGATACCCAGCGTGAGCAGCGGAACGAGCGCACCCCCGGTGGCGGCGTTGTTGGCCGTTTCGGCCGCGGCGACCCCTTCGATGGCCCCGTGCCCGAAGCGCTCCGGATGCCTGCTCACACGCTTTTCCACGAAGTAGGCCGTGATCGAGGCCAGTGTGCTTCCCGAGCCGGGAAGCAGACCCGCTACGAAGCCGATGACCGACGAGCGGGCGATCGGCCAGGCCGAATCCCTGAACTCCTGTCGCGAGGGCCACAGGGCTCCCTCGAGCGGCAGCCGTTCCAGCGTCTGCTGGCGCGCCTCTCGAAAGTACCAGAGCACCTCTCCCACGCCGAATACGCCGACGATGAGCGTGAGGATCTCGATGCCGTTGAGGAGATCAGGCAACCCAAGCGTGAACCGGCTCACGCCGGTCTGCAGATCGGTGCCCACCGTCGACAGCATCAGGCCAACGCCTGCCGACACGGCGGCCTTGGTGGGCGAGCCACCGACGAGCGTCAGGGCGAAGAGCAGCGTACCGGCCATGACTCCGAAGTACTCGGCGGGCCCGAATCTCAGTGCGAACTCGGCGAGCGGAGGGGCGAGCAGCATCAGGCCGATCACGGAGAACGTGCCACCGATCCAGGAGCCGATCGCGGAAATGGCCAGCGCCGACCCTGCCCGGCCTTGCCTGGCCATTTCGTGCCCGTCGATCGCCGTCATCACCGATGACGCTTCGCCGGGCACCTTCAGCAGCACCGAGGTCAGCGATCCGCCGTACATGGCGCCGCAGTACACCGCCGTCATCATGATGAGCGCGGAATCCGGGGACATCCCGAACGCGATCGGGATGAGCAGCGCCACCGTCGTCGAGGGACCGATGCCGGGAAGCACGCCGACGACGGTCCCGAGAACGGCGCCGGCGAGGGCGGATGCCAGGTTGGGCAATGACAAAGCGCCGGCGAACCCGTCGAGGAGCAGCTGGAAACTGCCGGTCACGTGTCGTCTCAGTCGAGACCGAGCGGCAGGTCTGGAAGCGGCACGCCGAGCAGGAACACGAACACGATCCAGAGCGACGCCGCCACGCCAATCGAGATCGCGAACGGACGCAGGGAGACGCGTTCGCCGAGTGAGAGCGTGCCTGCCAGGAGGAAGAGGGACGTCGCCACGACGTAGCCGACCCACGGCAGCGACATCCAGTAGGCGAATCCCATCGCCGTGAAGAGAACCTCGGTCCGCCCGATGTCCGCGGGCCGATCGCGATCGCGATCGCGCGCTCGGCGCGAGGAGACGAGAAGCATGACCGACGACCCGGCAGTGAACACCGCGGCGGCCAACGGAAAGGCCGCGGCGCTGACCTGCTGGCCCAGACGCATGTCGATTGTGGTGGCATCCAGCGCGTAGGCCACGCAGAAGGCCAGGATGGTCCAGGTGATCGCCTGTTCCGCCTGCCTCACCTCGAATCCGGGCTCGCAAACGCGTCGACGAACGGCTTGTTCAGCTCGCGCTCCTCGACGAGCGCGGCCTTGAACGCCTCGGAGCCGAGATACGCGTCTTCCTGTCCGACCCGCGCGAGCGCCGCCTTCCACGCATCGATCGTGACCAGCTTCGAGAAATAGTCGTCCCAGTAACGCACCGCTTCGGGCGACATGCCGGGAGGACCGAAGACGCCGCGCCAGTGGGTGATCGTCACGTCGAGGCCGAGCTCGCGCCAGGTCGGCACGTGACTTCCGATCGCTCCGGTCATCCGGGCGGCCGTCGCGGCGGCAAGCATCCTGACCCTGCCGGCCGCGGCCTGACCTTCCGCCTCGGAGAAGCTGGCCGAGACCACGTCCACATGCCCGCCGAGCAGGTTGGTCATGAGATCGCCGCCGCTTCGAAACGCCGCCAGCTTCAACGTCGAGGTGTCGACACCGGACGCCCTGAGGGGGCGCAGGATGTTGAACTGATCGTCGCTCGGGATCGTGCCCACGCCGAACGCGACCGAATCCGGATCGCGCTTCACGGCGTCAATGACGCTCTGTGCGTCCCGGAACTTCGAATCGGCTCGTACCACCCATACAAGCGGGTCACTGGTCAGCCGCGCCAGCGGGGTGGTGGACTCGATACCGTCCGATGTCGTGCCCATCAGCTCGCTGAGCCACACGCGATTGGATTCGCAGAGCAGCACGTGATCGTCGCTCTTCCTCGACCCGAGATAGGCCCTGGCGACGTTGCCGCCGCCTCCGTCCCGGTTGGCAATCAGGAACGTGGCTCCCATCTGCTCCCGCCGGCCGACGTCGTCCACCATTCTGGCGACGATATCGAGGCCGCCGCCGGGTCCGCCGGCAACGATGAACTCGATCGGCCGGGCCGGATACCGTTCCCCTGAAGACGGATTGCGGCACGACACGTGGAGCAGCGCCGACGCCGTCACCGCGATCACGAGGACCGTCGCCTTCATCACGGTCGGCACGATAACACAGCGGCCTTCGTAGAGGCGGACTTGAAGGTCCGCCTCTACACGAACCTGAAGGTCCGCCTCACGAACGGGCGGCACTAACATATCCGGCTACATGCGACCAGCCGGCGACGCCGCACGCGGGAACCGATACACGCGAGACGTTGCAGCCTTCGTCTCGACGCTGCGCTTCGAACAGATCCCCGCGGACGTGATAGAGCGCATCAAGCTGCTGATCCTGGACTCGCTCGGGTGCGCGCTGTACAGCGCCGACCTGGAATGGAGCCAGATCCTGATACGCACCCTCGCGCAGGTGGATTCGACGCCGGCCTGCTGCGTGTGGGGCACGTCGCAGCGGCTCTCGGCGCCGCATGCCGCGCTCGTCAACGGCACGCTCATCCAGGGATTCGAGCTCGACGACGTGCATCGGGTCGGCGTGCTGCACGTGGGTGCGGTGACGCTGCCGTCCCTTCTGGCCCTGGCGGAGATCAGGCCGGGACTCACCGGCCGCGACATCCTCACCGCGGCCGTGGCCGGCTACGAGGTCGGGCCGCGGGTCGGCATGTGCATGGGGCCGGAGCACATTGCGCAGGGATGGCACTCGGGTGCGACCGTCGGCACCTTCGCGTCGGCCGCCGGCGCGGCGCGTGCGCTGGGACTCTCGACGGACCAGACTGTTCATGCCCTCGGCATCGCCGGAACGCAGGCAGCCGGTCTGATGGCGGCGCAGTTCGGCTCGATGGTCAAGCGGATGCATGCGGGCCGGTCGAGCCAGAGCGGGCTGTATGGCGCGTTGCTCGCGGCGGAAGGATTCACGGGCATCAAGGATGTGTTCGAGAGCCCCTACGGAGGCTTCTGCACCACGTTCTCCCGTTCCAGCGACCGCTTCAACCTGGAGGCGCTGACGTCCGGACTCGGCAGCCGATTCGAAACGATGCAGATTTCGCTCAAGTTCTACTCGTGCGTGGGCAGCAACCACACGACGCTCGATGCGATTCGATCGATGCGGGCGCGGCGCCCCTTTTCGCCAGCCGATGTCGACCGCATCGTCGTGCACGGTTCCCGGGCGACCGTCGAGCACGCCGGATGGCCGTACGTGCCCGATGGGATTACCGCGGCGCAATTGAACCTGCCGTTCTGCGTGGCCACCCTCCTGTATGCAGGCGAGGTCTTCGTGGATCAGTTCGATGCCGCGCAGGTCGTCGATCCGGCGCGCCTGGCGCTGGCCGAGCGAGTGCGCGTCGTGGAAGATCCGGCCATCACGGCGCGAGGCGCCGCCTCTCGCCACATGGTGCACGTGGAGCTGTTCCTGAACGGCGGTGACGACACTCACAGAGACCGTCGAAACGGCGCGCGGCAGCGAGCGGCGGTTTGCCAGCGATGCCGAGATCGTGGGCAAGTTTGAAACGCTGGCGCACAAGGTGTTATCGCCGGCCAGGGTGGCGGCGCTCCGCGACGCGGTGCTCGGGATGGAGACGTTGCCGGACGCGAGGCAGATCCTGGCGCAGCTGTCCGCGGTGACATGAGAGAGCTCGAAGTCTTCATCGGCCTGATCCTCGCCGCCACTCTGCTGGCCGCCGTGGCGCGCCGCGTTGGCGCACCCTATCCGGTGTTTCTCGCGATCGGCGGCGCGCTCCTGGCGTTTGTCCCGGGCGCGCCGTCGTTCACCGTCCCGCCTGAGCTCGCCCTGGCGCTCTTCGTGGCGCCCATCCTGCTCGACGCGGCGTATGACGCATCGCCGCGAGACCTCAGGGACAACTGGGCGCCGGTCACCGGTCTGGTCGTGGTTGCCGTGGGCCTCACCACCATTGCCGTCGCCGTCGTCGCGCGTACGTTGATGCCCTCCCTGCCGTGGGCCCCGGCGATCGCGCTCGGCGCCGTTGTCGCACCACCCGACGCGGCGGCCGCAACGGCCGTGCTCCGGCAGTTGAAACCGCCGCATCGCATCCTGACCATCCTCGAAGGCGAGAGCCTGCTGAATGACGCCACCGCGCTGCTGATCTACCGCCTCGCGGTGGGAGCCGTCGCGGCCGACGGCTTTTCCGTCGGCGCGGTCGCGCCAACCTTCCTGTTCGCCGTGGTCGGCAGCGTGATCGTCGGTCCGGCGCTCGGGTGGCTCTTTCTGCGTCTGATCGACCTTGTGCAGGACGTGCCGACGGCCATCATTCTTCAGTTCGTCAGCACGTTCGGGGTCTGGATCCTGGCGGACCGGATTGGCCTGTCAGGCGTGCTGACGATGGTGTGCTACGCGGTGACCGTGGCGCGGACGGCGCCGGAGCGCACCCCCGCACGGATCCGCATACCGTCTTACGCCGTGTGGGAGACGGTGGTCTTCGTGCTGAACGTGCTGGCCTTCGTCTTCATTGGCCTGCAAATCCGTCCGATCCTGGCGACCCTCGCGCCGGCGGACCGCGGGCGGTACTTTGCCGTCGCCGCCGCGGTCCTCGTCACAGTCATCGTCGTCCGCGTCGCCTGGCACATGTCCTTCAACGCCTTCATCAGATGGCGAGAACGCCGGTTCGGCTTTCGTCCACCGCGCCCGATGCTGCGGCCGACGATCGGCAGCGGTCTCGTCATCGCGTGGTCCGGCATGCGCGGCATCGTCACGCTGGCGGCGGCACTGGCACTGCCCGCGGCCTTTCCGTTTCGCGACTTGATCGTGCTGACTGCGTTCTCCGTCGTGCTCGGCACCCTCGCGCTCCAGGGACTCACCCTTGGGCCTCTGTTACGCGCGCTCGACCTGCGTGACGATGACCCGGTCGGGCAGGAAGTCACCGTTGCGCGTGAACAAGCCTTGCGTGCGGGGCTGGGCATACTCGAGCACGACCATTCGCCGGTCGCAGAGGCGGTCAGGCAGGAATTCACCGCGCACCTGGGATCGGTCGCTGGCGATCCTGAGAAAGGAGACGCCAGACGAGACGCCCACCGCGACATGCACCGCCGAGCCCTTCAGGCGGCGCGCCAGGCGGTGCACGCCATGCGTGCCAGTGAAGAGATTGGCGATGATGCGTTTCATCAGATGGAAGAGGAGTTGGACTGGATCGAAATGGCTGGCGGCGGGAAGGAAGGTGCCCGGCCCGAAGGATAGCCGGCAGCCACCTTGTTGAGGAAACGGACAAGGCTCGAGCCGCGGCCATCGCCTTGCGCGAGCTTCAGCCGTCTACGCGGGTACGGGCGCCGGCGCTGGCGTGACTGCCGGGCGCGTTATACCGGCAGCGGCGTAGATCTCGGGCTCGTTCAAGCTCTCATGCGCGAGGAGCTGGACGACGATCGCATCGAGCTTGTCGCGGTTCTCTCTCAACAGTCGCCGCGCCTCGGTGTAGCACTCGTCCGTGATCCGACGAACCTCTTCGTCCACGGCGTCGAGGAGACCCTCCGAGATGCCGGCCATGCGCGGGTCGCCCTCCGCCGGCAGCACGGACAGCGTCCCGATTCGCTCGGACATGCCCCATCGGCCGACCATGGAGCGCGCGACGCGCGTGACGATCTCGAGGTCGCTCTCCGCACCCGTCGTGACGATGTTGAAGATCTCCTGCTCCGCGGCCATGCCCCCGAGCGCACCAATGATCCGGCCGCGAAGGTAGTCGGCGTCATAGCCGTAGCGGTCGGAGTCGGGTGTGGACAACGTGACGCCCAACGCACGGCCGCGAGGAATGATCGAGACCTTCCGCACCGGGTCCGCCCCCGGCTGCAGCATGCCTATCAACGCGTGACCGGCTTCGTGATACGCCGTCCGGCGTCGTTGCTCTTCGGGAATCACCACGTTGCGCGCGGTGCCGAGCTGGACCTTCTCGAGCGCATCAGTCAGATCGCGCTGCGAGACCACGTCCTGCCTGCGGCGGGCGGCGAGGAGAGCGGCCTCGTTGACCAGATTGGCGAGGTCGGCGCCAGTCATCCCGGGTGTGGACGCGGCCAACTGCTCCAGATCGACGTCCGGTGCGAGAGGGACCTTCCGCGTGTGAACCCTCAGGATCTCGACGCGGCCTTTGTGGTCGGGTGGGTGAATGATGATCTGCCGGTCGAACCGTCCCGGCCGCAGCAGCGCCGGGTCGAGGACGTCCGGCCGGTTGGTGGCGGCCAGGACGACGACGCCCTCATGACCGGAAAACCCATCCATCTCGGTCAGGATCTGGTTGAGAGTCTGTTCGCGCTCGTCGTGACCACCGAAAGCCCGCGCCCCGCCGCGCGCGCGGCCGATCGTGTCGATCTCGTCGATGAAGATGATCGCGGGCGCGACCTTCCGCGCCTCCGAGAAAAGCTCGCGGACCCGGCTGGCGCCCACTCCGACGATCATCTCGATGAACTCGGAGGCGCTGGCGCTGAAGAAAGGGACTTTCGCCTCGCCCGCGGTGGCTCGCGCCAATAAGGTCTTCCCGGTACCGGGAGCTCCGGCCAGCAGCACTCCCTTGGGAGCACGGGCGCCGAGACGCCGATACTTTTCGGGGTCCTTCAGGAAATCGACGACCTCGTTGATCTCCGCTTCGACTTCGTCGATACCGGCGACGTCGTCGAACGTGACGCGAACCGTTTCGGGATCGACGCGCTTCTGCTTGCTGGCGCCCAGTAATCCCCCGGCCATCGCGCCCTGCTGGCGCTTGAACATCCAGACGTAGAAGCCAACGAGGAGGAGGATCGGGGCAAACGAAATCAGCAGGTTGGCCAGGAAGCCACGCTGCTGGACCAGCGGTGTCGCACGCACCGTGGCGCCGCCCGCCGTCAACTCGTCCAGCAGGTTGTCACTGGCGAACGTGGGCCGCTCGGTCGTGAATTGCTGATAGCTGCGATCCAGCTCGCCGGGAACCGGTGCCGCTTTTTTCAGCTGGCCCTCGATCGAATCGCCGCGGGCAAACAGTTCGCCGACGTTTCTGTTCGCGACCTGGATCTTGAACTCCGTGTAGGGCACGGGCTGCGGTCCTGAAAGCTGATCCTGGACCGTCAGCATCCCGAACAGCACCAGGTACCCAAGCAGCCACGCTGCCATCGTCAGCCATCGGGGCCTGGGCTTTGTCGGATTCCCCCCTTTGGGAAGTCCTTCCGTGCGCCAGGGTCGTGACGATGGCTGCCCGGCGGGCCCTGCGGATGGTGGCCGTTCCTGCTGCGAATCCAGAGGTGGTTGCGAGCCTTGCGCGGTCATGTCTCGATCCCTTTGGCGTGCCTCAGTGAGCGTCCCCGGTTCACGGTGGGCTCAAAGGGCCGTGAAGATCTGCCAGCGAGATGGAGTACTGACTGGTTCGGCCACGGGGCTGGATGGATCACGCCAACGATCGACGGTGCGAGCGGGTGATGCCGCGCCGCGCCGCGATCGTTCCGCGCTCTATCGTGTTGTCCGCGACTACTGATTGCGGACGGGAGCCGAGACCTGGAGCTTGAGCCCATCCTGCGTGGACAAAGTCAGGGAAACCATCTCGCCTGGCTTCAAGGGGCGCTTCAGATCGACCAGCATCAAGTAGACGCTGTTCTGATCCATCGAGAGGCTCCCGTAGGCCGGCACGGTAACGAAGTCAACGGTCTGCGCGCGTGCATCGGCGCCTTTGCTCTTGTCGCGCAGCTCCACTTTGCCGGCGGCGTCCGTGGTCCCAGCCGTGAAGAAGACGTCGTACATCGTCGGGTTATCGATGTCGACGAATGCCATCGCCGTCTTCTCGCTTGCTGCCGGGGTCTTGACCCAGGCGGTTGCCGCGGCGACCTTGTCCTTCTGGCCAGCAATGACGATGGCACCGGCCGAAACCGAGATCAACATCGTCAGACTCAAGGCACTGCGAACCAAGACAGACATCGCCACTCCTCCTCGTTGGCCGGGCCGCGGTATTCCAGGCCCCCCGTTCGTTTCACCGGTTCCTCACTCGACCCGCGAATCTGTTCGTACGTCGCGTTCGATCGGCGCGTCGCCCTGCAGCCGTGGCTCGGCAATCCACGCGCGACAAAAGCCGAGTGATTCTAGCGCATCCAGGCACACTCGGGCCGCCTGGGCGGATTTCCACCCGGTCCGTTCGACGCCAGGAGGGTCCCCGGCACACCTTCGCGGCAGGGAACGGCCGACGCCACGGCCGGCCTCGCTTCCCGCTGGCCGCGTCATGATCTCCTGATCAGTCGCCGTCGATCCGCTGTTGAATGTCGTCGGCGCACTGGCTGGCGTTGAACTCGATGACGCGAAAGTCGGCGAGGCCGTGCTCGTGAGAACGGATCTTCCGAGATGATGGCCTCGATGTGCTGCCGGCTCTTGCCGACGGCCAGGATGATCCCGCCATCTCGCGGCTGCTTGCGACCCGAGACCAGGAAATGGCCGGACGCATAGTACTTCTTCAAGAACACGACGTGCGCCGCCATGTGCGCGTCGATGGTGGAGAGCGGGACCTTGTAGGTCAGTTCGATGACGAACATGGCCCGCGCCGGCCTCTTCCCCCGCCCGACCATTTCTGCTCCAACTCTACGCCTGCTCCTGCAGGAACGCCGCGACGAACTCCTGCACCCGGGCCCACGCGCCCCGGCGACGCCACGTGTCCCGCTGCACGGGCGTACAGCGGGCGGCATCTTCGAGAAAGATCCGCTGGAACTCCGCGGCGAGGGCTTCGTCGTACACGCAGATGTTGCTTTCCTCGTTGTGGGCAAACGAACGATTGTCGAAGTTCGTCGTCCCGGCGGTGGCCCAGAGACCGTCCACCACCATCGTCTTCTGATGCAGCATGGTGCGGTTGTACTCGAGGATCTCCACGCCGGCGTCGAGGAACCGTCCGAACAGCCGAACGCTGTTCTGGCGCGCGAGCCAGTTGTCGTTCCGGATGCCCGACACCATGATGCGCACGTCGACGCCGCGCTGCTTCGCCTCGATCAGCGTCTCAATCGCCACCGGGTCGGGAACGAAATACGGATTGGCGATGTAGATGGACTTGCGCGCGCAGACGATGGACAGCGAGTACATCGTGCGCACGCTGGAGGCGCCGGTCTCCGGAGAGCTCAGGAGCGTTTGCACGGCGAGCCGTCCCCGCGGCTCCGGCACCGGATAGTAAAGCGGCCCCGACAGGAGCTCACCGGTCGTTTTCAACCAGTTGTACGCCATGCCCGTCTGCAGCGGCGTCACCGCCGGCCCGTCGATCCGGATCTGCATGTCGCGCCACTGGTCCGGCCCGCCCGCATTTCCGACCCAATGATCCGCGATGCCGGCGCCGCCGGTGTATGCGATCCGGCCGTCGAGGATGAGCGACTTCCGGTGGGTGCGGTTGTTGAACCTCCCGATGGTGTACCACTTGATCGGGTTGTACCAGGCGACCTGGCACCCGGCCGATTCGAGTACCTCGAGGACCTGCGGCCCAAGGCTCGACGACCCGATCGCGTCGAGCAGAATCTTGACCCTGACGCCCGCTCGTGCGCGCGCGGCCAGGGCGTTGGCGAACTGCAGGCCGACGGCGCCGGCCCAGTAGATGTAGGCCTCGATGGTGATGGACTGCTCGGTCTGCTCGATGTCCGCCAGCATCCGCGGATAGAACGCGTCGCCGTTGTTCAGGAGCTCCACCGCGTTGCCGGCGACGAACGGCACACCGCTCGCGCCGGCGATGGTGCTGACGAACTCGTCGGAGTCGATCGAGAACTCGTGATCGAGCCCGTAGCGCGGCGCCGGCACCGCCGGCATGATCAGGTAGCTCACGATCGCCATGGCGCCGGTCCCGAACGACAATCCCCAGCGCGAGTCCGTCGCGGCCCAGATACTCACGAGCGCCCAGGGCCACCAGGCCCACAACAACCGCCGGCCGCGCGTCCAGAAGGAGAGCAGGCCCTTTGGCGGCCGCGTCCGCGGGTCGGGCCGATATCGCCAGCCGGCCCCGGGCCGTCGATGCCATCGCGACGGCCGGCTTCGCGGCCGGGACGGGCGTGTGCTCCGCTGTCGGACCGTTCGTCCGGCCGCCGCGGTCGTTGTTGGGGGGTGTGCCATCGGCAACTAGTCGACGGTAAAGGCGAGGTACATCAGTTCACCACGGCGTTCGAGCTGCAGGACAACGGGATTGCCGGATGTCAACTGATCGAGCGCGGCCCGCAGTTCGGCGAGGCCCGCCACTGGTGTCCGATTGACGGAATAGATGACGTCGCCGGCAGCCAGGCCGCCGTCGCGCGCGTCGAGGGCGCCCATCACCGTCGAGGCCACGATGACGCCAGACCGCACGCGGAGCGCGGGCAACACCTCGGCGAGACGGGGGTCGAGCGTCACGCCGAGAATGCCCAGTCGAGGCACCAGGTTCTGCCGCGGGTCGATCGATTCCGTCAAACCAGCCAGCGGATCGCGACGCTCGGTCATGGCGACGGGTACCTTCATCACCTGACCGTCTCGGAGGATGTCGAGCGACACGACGTCGCCGGCGAGGCGGCGATAGAGACCCACCTGCAGCTGGCGGCCGTTCTCCATCGCCTTGCCGTCGAGCGCGAGGACCAGGTCGCCGGGGCGCAGCCCGGCCTGGGCGGCCGCGCTGCCCGGCCGCACGTCGGCGAGGACGGCGCCCTGATCCCGCGCCAGGCCCAGACCGGTTGCCAGCGTCGGCGTGACCGTCTGCGTGCGGACGCCGATATCACCGCGGCGCACGCGGCCGATCTTCCGGAGTTGCTCGTAGACCGTGCGAACGATGTTGCTCGGCGCGGCAAACCCGAGGCCGTCGTTGCCGCCTGTTCGAGAGGCGATCAAGGTGTTGATACCCACAACCCGGCCGCGCAGGTCCACGAGCGGGCCGCCGCTGCTGCCAGGGTTGATGGACGCGTCGGTCTGCACGTAGATCATCGGTGACTCGGGCTCGAGCTGCCGCGCGACGGCGCTGACCACACCCAGGGAGACCGAGTTGCTCAACCCGAGCGGACTGCCAAAGGCGAGCACGACCTGGCCGGTCTTGAGCTCGTCGGAGTCACCGAATGCCAGCGCGGGCAGGTTCCGTTCCTCGACCTTGATCACCGCAAGATCCGTTTCAAGGTCGATCCCGACGATCCGGCCGCTCATCGTGCGGCTGTGCGTCGCGAGCCGGGAGAGGCCGGTGGCTGGTCCGGGCACCTCGACGCGCAGGCGCTGCGCGCTGCGGACGACGTGCGCGTTGGTGACGATATAGCCTTCGGGATCGACGATCACGCCCGACCCGGACGCGCGCTGCGTCGTGACGAGATCGGCGGTGCGCGGCACGACGCCTGCACCGGGCGCATACGAGGTCGCGAAGATCTCGACGATCGCCGGTCCAACGAGGCGCGCCGTGCTTTCGAGCGAACTGCTCAAGTCCGGCGCCGCCGCCGCAACCGCACGAGCCGTTGTCTGCGCGCGTACATCCGCACTCGACACCAGGGTCATGAGGACGGCGGTGAGCACCATCCCGTTCCGGCTGCTTCTTGCCATCGACATCTCCTTGGTACTCCGGCACGCGTGGTCGGTGCTGGCTATTGAACCACGAGCGCGCCCGGCCAGGAGTGCCGTCCAGCGAAGGCCCGTTCAAGGCCGACCTGAAGGTCGGCCTCTACGAAGCCATCCGGGCTCAACTCGCGAAGGGCCGGCTGAAGCCGGCCCCTACGAGAGCCCTAATGCGATCGCAGAATTTCAACCGATCGTGGGGGGCCGGCTTCAGCCGGCCCGACGTGCGTGACGCGTTCCTAGAGGCCGACCTTCAGGTCGGCCTGGACCGCGAGACGCGACGCCGCCCCCGTCGTGCCCGCGCGGGCGCTAGCTCGATACCCTGCGGAACACCCTGTCGTACACGTAGTTCGCCACCTGTCGTCCTTGCGCGATGCCTTCGGTCTTGTCGAATGCCCAGTGGATACCCAGGTAGATTCGACTCTGGCCGTTCTCTTCCTCGGCCTGGGAGAGCGACGCGAAGCTGCGAGGCATCAGCGGCCGCACGAGGCCGTCGTTGCCACGCGTGACGCCGTTGAACTCGTCGGACACGAAGGTGAAGGAAATCTTATCGGTGCCGTAGAACCGCCGCAGGATCTGGAAGAGCGCCCCGCCGAATCCGGCGTGGCCCGAGGGATACGACGGAAACGGCGGCGTGAAGTCGGGTCCGACGAGATTGCTGGCGGGAGCGCCGAGCGGGGTGAACCTGACATTCCCGGACGTGTTCGGGTTGCCGTCGCCCGCACCGGTGGGGCCTGTGCCACGGTCCGCCTCACGGATGCCGGTCACGGGCCGCCACACGTTGTAATGAAACTTCGACTCCCAGATGGCGATGCCGGAGTCGGCCATCGCCACGTTGACGAGCGCGAGCAGCCGCGCGAGGTCGACGACGTCGCGATGCGTGCCCATTCGCCGCGCGACGGTCATCGCGATCTGGTTGTACAAGCGTGGCGGCGCGCACAGACTCGGGGTGCCGTCGTAGGCCCAGAAGATTCCGATGAATGTCTGACGCGCGCTCCGTTCGGTTCGCGTGACCTCGCCGTCGCCACCCAGCCGCTTGACCTCGTTGTACGCGGACGTGTAGCGCGTGCTCGTCATCGCCGGCGGCGCGGGCGCCCGGAACTGTGCTCCGGACCGCAGCACCAGCGGCGTCACGTCGCCCCAGAACGCGCCAAGCGCCACCGGCAGGAGGCTGACGGGATCCTGCCTCCAGATCCCCGGCTTGTCGTCCGGCACGTACCCTTCGCCCATCTGCGGTTCGAGATGGTCCGATCCATCGTCGGCACGCCGCGCGAGTATGGCGGCGGCGGCACGCCGGCCCGTCGCGATGCCGTCGCTCTTGGACTGTGAGTTGGACAGCAATGCCAGATCGCGGGCCAGCGCCAGATCGAAGTTGCGGCGCTGCGACGGAAACCCGGCAACCAGCGTGTCGTGCGCCGCCTGCGCGATCGCCGCCTCCAGCGAGGCGCCCGCGGGTGCACGCCGCAACCCGGTGTAGGTGGCGTATCGCCCGACGATCGCGTTCACCGCGTCGTGCACGGCGATATGAACGATCGCGATCGCCAGGCTGGCGCGGCCGGGACCAAGCTGCTCGCCGAACACCCGGTCTTCGCCCTCCTCGAGCGGGGTGTGATCGAGTCCGCTGGCATCGATCGCGATCTGGTTCCAATGGCGCAATCGGTCCGCGGCGCCCGTCTCGTTGGTCAGCTCCGCGAACTGACCCAGCTCCTGGTCGGATGGAGGCGCTCCGGTGAATTGATAGAGCGGTCCCCAGAACCAGTTGTCGGTCGCCGCGCCCTGCGCGGCGGCGAGCGCGCCTCCGGCCAGGACGAGCGCCGCGAGGACGAATGCGCGAGATGTTCGACTCAGAGGCATAGCTGTATCTCCGTTTTCGGCGTACGTTCACCGCATGGCCGCGTGCCGGCTGCGGCAAACCCGTGTTTGCTGAATCTGTTCTGGCGGTAATGAACGTCACCGCCGTCGAATCGAGGGGGAGCGGGGACCCGGGCGTGCTGACACGCTTGCAGATACAGCGGTCAGCGGGCAGCAGCACGAGCAACCGATATGCCGTTACTCGCCTTTTACAGCCGCAACGCGCAGGCGCTGCACGATCGCGCCGTTGCCGCGGGAGGGCAACGGATGTCGTGCGCGTCGCTGATGAAAAAATGTGCCGGGCCTGTATGGGAAGTTAGCTCAGCGCGAGCGACGATTGGACGGAGGGACCAGAGCGCGCTCGAGTCGAGCCACCAGTCTTATCGGCGGCAAGCTATTGATGCGAAGCTACTTAGTGATTCCAGGCCGTCAGAACGCCGTGTCTCGCGATAGACGGTGTGTCGATGCCTGACACGGGGCGGCTGGATGGCCCCCCAGCCGCGTCCCCGTCGGTCCGGTCAGTCTGTGCAGGTGCCGCGCGATTCGGTGCAAGTATTCCCTCGCCTGGAACGCTGCAAACAGTTCAAGCCGGCGCGCCTACTGCGGTGCGTGAGGAAGAGGAACCATGCTGGGAAAACGCAACGTGATCGCCCTGGGGGCGGTTCTCCTGCCCAGTCGCCGTACGGTCGTCCACTTTGCGGTGGCCACGACGATCGCCGTCGCCGCAACGGTTGGCGCGGGGCCCACGCGCGCTGACGGGCCCGACGACGACCCCGAGTGGCGCATGATCGGCCACGACGTCAGGAACACGCGCAGCCAGCCGTTCGAGACGCGGATCGGCCGGCGGACGGCGGCGCGCCTCGAACCGAAGTGGGTCCTCGACGACGATGGGCGACGTCTCGGCGACGCCCGCGGTCGTTGAGGATGACGACGACAGGAACGGCAGGGAACGCGACCGCCACGGCCGCCGTGGTGACCGGGGCCGCCGCGGCGCAGCCGTGTATTTCCCCGACTGGGGCGGCTGGCTCTGGAAATTAGACGCCCGGGACGGCGACGTTGCTGTGGTCACGGAGGATTCCGGATCTCAACGGCATTCCGAACTCCGTGTCGCGCACGAGTCCGGTCGTCGCGCACGGGATGGTCTATGTTGCCGATCTCAACGGCAACCTGATGGCGGTCGATGCCGAGAGCGGAGACCGGCGCTGGATCACGGAGCTGGATCCGCACCCGGCCGCCATCATCACGACGTCACCGATCATCCTGGGCAACCGGCTCTACATCGGCGTCTCGTCGAACGAGACCGCCTTCGCGCGGCAGACGCCCGGCTATGTCTGCTGCACGTTCCGCGGCAGCATCGTCGCGCTCGACGCGCGCACGGGACGGATCATCTGGCAGACGTTCATGCTGCCCGACAACCAGGGCCAGGCCGGGGGCTTCGCCGGCGGCGCCTTCGTCAACCCGCCTGCGATCGACGTCGAGCATGGCCTGCTCTATGCGGGGGTGGGGAACCTGTACACGCAGCCGGCGGCCGTGACCGCCTGCCTCGCCGCCGCGCCCAACGGCTGGAGTGAGAGCGTGCTTTCCCGCAGACGCCTACCACCATTCGCTCGTCGCGCTCGACCTCCGCACGGGGCGGCCGAAGTGGTCGTTCCGCGGCGCGGGCGCCGATGCGCACCGGATCGCGTGCGGCAACCTGCCGCCGAGCGTGACGTGGTGTCCACCGGCGAACGATTTCACGATATGGGATTTCGCCGGCGCCGGCGCCAACGTGTTTCGGACGCGCATCAACGGCCGCACGCGAACCGTCGTCGGGATCGGCCAGAAGAGCGGCGTGTACTGGGCGCTCGACGCGCGCAGCGGAAAGTATCTCTGGAGCACGCTCGTTGGTCCAGGCTCCGACCCTGGTGGCATCCAGTGGGGCTCGGCCGCCGACGGCCGTCGAATCTACGCCGCGATCGGCCACAACACGGTCCAGCCCTACACGCTTCCCTCGGGCGACGTGATCACCGGCGGGTCGTGGGCGGCGCTGGAACCCTCCACCGGGCGGATCATCTGGCAGACTCCGGATCCGCAGGGAGCGCCGGACCTCGCGTCGCTCACCGTCGCCAACGGCGTGCTCTACGCAGGATCGATGGCGCATACCGGCGATCAGATGTACGCGCTCGACACGTCCACAGGCGACATCCTCTGGAGCTTCCCCGCCGGCGGTTCGGTCGTGGGAGGGCCTGCGATCGTGCGCGGCAGCGTCTACTGGGGATCCGGCTACGCCAGAACGGGAGGGGTGGGCAACAACAAGTTCTACGCGTTCAGCATCGACGGCAGGTAAGCCCGGGCGCCGTCACCATGATCGTGGGAGGCTCATGCACGCCAGTCACCGCGGGAAGGCCGCTCGAACCGGCCGGCCAGCCGAGGCGCAGCGATGAATCTGCTCGTGATCGGCAATCCTGCGGGGGCGAACGCCAAGCAGCCGGATGAATGTCCGGACGAGTATCGCGTATGGACGGATTCGCAACTGATCCCCGAGGTACAGTTGGCGTACTACGCCCTGGGCGACGCGGTCGTACCGACCGCGCCGCCCGGAGGGTGGGACATCGCGCTGCTCTTCAACAGCGCGTGGCGTGCCGATACGAACGAGCTGCTTCACAACCTGAGGCAGAAGAATGCCCACATCCGGATCGCGTTGTGGGTGTTCGATTTCGGCAAGACGTCCCGCATCGTTCAGAACAAGGCCGTCGCCGCGCGCGCAGATTATTTCTTCTACACCGACGGCCATAGCGACTGGGACGTGCACCTGCCAGGGGGCCGGCTGAATCAGGGGGTGCCGTCCTTCTGGCAGCATTTCAGCGCTGACGAGAGCCGCGGCGCGGATTTCGTCTACACGGGACGAGCCTATAAGCATCGACTGCACGTCATCGAGCAGATCGCCGCCGCCGGCCACACCGTCATCTGGCACAACAACGGGCCTGAATGCGCCGCGATCCGCAACGTCGAGTTTGCCGCGCCGGTGTATGACGAGCAGTTGTTCAAGGCGTGCTGCCGGGGGCGCTTCTGCCTCGTGCCTTCCTACAAGGCGGGGCTGTCGAACTACTGGAGCAATCGTATCTACCTGGCGGCGAGCACCGGCGTACCGTGTTTCGTCGAAGAAGTCGCCGGCCTGCGCGAGGAGTTCCTCCTCGACACGCACGTCATCGGATTCACTTCCGACACGCTTGCCGACAAAGTGGCGCATTACAAGGCGAACTACTCGAAAGCCGAGCGCATCGGCAGGAGCGGCCGGGAGTGGGTGTTCAGCAGGCACACCTACCGGCACCGGCTCCTGACGATGCTCGACCTCATGAAGTAGAGGCCGAGCATCAACTTCATGAACAAGTTCCGCGACCTGGGCTTCATCGAATACAACGGCGGCATCACCGTGAACAGCGCGCTGCTCACCGTGGTCCTGCACGAGTAGGGCGCGACGCCATCGCGTCGCCTCGCAGGCGAATCGTAGGACGTCGCCGCCATCCTGTCTGTCTCAATCGCGCACGCGAGCTCATGTGAGCGCTTCACGGCGTGACTCCGGCGGCCGGCGCCACGTCGGACAGGTAGTCCACGATCAGATTGGTCCTGCCATCCCGGATGATGAGGTGACGGCCCATGAACCGGTATTCGAGGTCGTCCGGCAGGCGTGGCAGGGCCTGCAGCAGCAACGGCGGGAATGTTGCCAATGCCGCGCTCTCCGGATACGGGTCGTTCACGCGCGGAAGCGTCGCCGGCACGTCGGCCATGATGCTCGCCCGGTCGGACATGGAGCGTCGCCCCATGTCGGCCGCGACGATCGCGCGAACGTTGTCGGCGACCGCAGCGGTGAACACCTCGCCCTGCGCCGCGCGCGGGCGGCCCGCCTGCACGGCCGTGCCGATCGCCGCTTCGCGTCCGAGAATCTCCGCGGCCTCGTCCGTGACACGCAGCGCGGGGATGGTGCCCTCGATTCGCTGACGCACGCCGACGTAGCCATCGACCCCGGGTCGCAACGAGTCGCTGCTGTTCGTTATGGGAGCCGGCCCCTCCAGCGGGCGCGTCCCGAAGACGATGAGGCCGATGGCGGCAGCGGCCAGAGCGCCGCCCCACCACCATGAACCGGCACACGTTCGTACGGCGTGCGGTGGGAACGGTGCACATGCGCTGGAGTGTGCGCGATTGGACTGAAGCACGCTGTCCAATCCGGCACAGATGAGCGTGTCAGGGGCCGGCCTCAGCCGGCCCGACGGACGCATCGGTCGAGAACCTCAACTGATCAGGTCGGCCTGACACCGGCCGTCGTGCGCTCTAGCGCCGTCGGTGCGCGCGCTTACCACGCGAAGCGGACGCCGAGTTCCGCCTGCTGGCGGTTGAAGGCGGTGAGCACGCGGCCGAACGCGTCCGACAGCGCGTTTTCCACCCACGCGCCCGCGCCTCCCGACGCCAGCAGGTTGTCGGTGCCGAACACGTTCAACACCTGCGCGACCAGCTCCAGCTTCTTGCCGCCGAGGCGCGAACGCCTTGCTGACGCGCACATCCACGCTGTTGTAGCGATTGCTGTCGATCTGGCTCGCGGCGATCGGGCCGAGGCCGCTCGTCGCGCGCCACGCATTCACCATCGCGAGATCGAGGCCGCGGTTGCCGTCGTTCCGGGACGTGCCGGGCACGTAGTCGGTCGTCGCACCGTCACTGTTCAGATCGCGGCCGGCACGCGCGCTGAAGGGAAGCGACGACCGCAGCGTCCAGACCGCGCCGAGCGTCACGTCCCACGGCAGCATGACCGCACCGCTCGACACGAGCGCGTGACGGCGGTCGGTCGAGCTCGCGCCCATCTCGAGGCCCGGATTGTAGAAATCGGTGAACGTGCCCGTGCCGTTATCGCGGACGTCGGCCAGCGTGTACGACACCATGTACATGTAGCGGTCGGCGAAGCGCTTCTCGACCCGCATCAGCAGCGCCTTGTACTCCGCCTCGCCGGCCGACTGCGTCTGGACGATGCGGCCCCACGCCGGCAGCGGGCGCAGGCCGGTCGCCGGGCTCGGCGTGTTGATGTTGGTCGAGACCACGTCGCCGGTCGTCTTCGTGTAGACCGCGTCCACGTTCACGCGCCATGTTGTTGAACAGCTCGCGGGAGACGCCGACGTTGGCAATTTTCGCCAGCGGGTTGCGGATGTCGTTGGCGACGATGGTGATGTTCGGCGGCGCCGTGGACGCGAACGCCAGCGGATCGCGGCCGCCGTATGGATCCGGATATGTCGGGTTCCGGATCGTGATGTTGGTCTGCAGCAGGTTCACGCGCTCGGTGTTGAAGACGCCGTTCCACTGGTAGCGGTTGTAGAGCCCGTAGGCCGCACGCACGACCGAGCGTCCCGTGCCCGTGAGATCCCAGGCGCCGCCGATGCGCGGCTGCAGGTTGTTCGTGTCGCCGCGGGACGCCGGATCGATGTAAGGAATCGGTCGCGGGAACATGGCCAGGTCGAGGTTCTGGTTGAACGAGTCGTACTGCAGGTCGTAGCGCAGGCCGAGGTTCAGCGTCAGGTTCGGCCACGGACGCCAGTCGTCCTGCACATACGCCTGGAACCACTTGGTGGGCAGGTTCTGCGCGACCGGTGGGTACGAGGCGCTGAACTGGATCGGGTTCGTCAGGTTCGCCATGCTCTCAGGATTGCCGGGATCGAAGAACTGGTCGGTGCCGAACGTCCACGTGCCCTGCGCGCTGCCGGTGAGATCCTCGCGGCCCGGCCCCCACACGGACGCGACGCCGCCCTTCAGCGCGTGGCGGCCGGCGGTGAACGACACGTCGTCGCGGAAGTCCCACCACGTTTCGATCTGCACCTTGCTCGCGTTCGAGCCCCACGTCAGGCTGGGAAACGCGTAGACCGGCGTCAGCGACGCGAACCGCTCCGGGTCGAAGTTGCCGACTTCGGTCCACGTGGGCTGACCGGCGGCGGCGTTGAGGTAGGCGAACGGCGCCCACTGGACGCGCGCCTCGTTCAGCAGGCGCGGCGAGAGCACCCACGTGTGCCCGCCGACGAGGGAGTTGCGGCGCTGCTGCACGCTGGTGCCGGCCGTCGCCGACGTGGCGCCGCCGCAGTTCTGGCACTGGATGTAGTCGCGCTCCCAGGCCCAGCGGACGAAGGCGTTCTGATCCGGCGTCAGCTGCACGTCGGCGCGCGAGAAGAACATGCGGCGGTACTGGTCGTTGGGCAGCGTCCCCTCGACCGCCGAGTAGAACTCCGGCCTGCCCGTGTTCACCGTGATCGAGTCCTCGGTCTCGGTGAGATCGCCGGCGACGAGGAAATGCGCGCGGTCGCGAACGAGCGGACCGCCGAGCGTCACGCCGTACTGATGGCGGCGGAAATCCGGCTTCGCCGCGCCGAGCTCGTCGTGGCGCTGCTGCTCGAACATGTTCATGCGGTTCAGCGCCTTGTCGCGGACGTACTCGAACGCCTCGCCGCTGAACAGGTTGGTGCCGCTCTTGGTCACGATCGTGACGACGCCGCCGGTGGTGCCGCCGAACTCGGCCTTCGCCTGGCTGACGTTGACGCGGAACTCGCGGATGGCGCCCTGCGGAAAGTCCTGCCGCGGATCGCCTCCGGTGGTCTGCTGGTTGGAGACGCCGTCCACCAGGAACGAGCTGGCCCTGACGGCGCCGCCGGCGCCGACGCTGACGCTCACACGCCGCGGCCGCGACTCGTCGGTGCTGGTGCCGGGCATCAGGAGCGCGAGGGTCAGCGTCTGGCGTGTGTTCACCGGCAGCGTTTCGATCTGCTGCTGCGTGATGACCTGGGCGACCTCGCTGCGCGTCGTCTCGACGATCGGCGCCTGGCCGCTCACCGTGATCGCTTCCTGCACCGACTGCAGCGCCATGGTGATGTCGTGCTTCAGCTCGAGGCCGATCGTCAGCGCCTGGTTCTTCACCTCAACGGTCGCAAAGCCCGGGAGCTCGGCGCTGATGTCGTAACTTCCCGGCGGCAGGCCGCCGAAGCGGTAACTGCCATCCGCCTCCGTGACCGCGGTGCGGAGCACGCCGGTGTCGACGTTGCGCAACGACAGCAGCACTCCCGGCAGCGAGCCACCCTGGGCGTCGACGATCGTCCCGGCGACGACCGCGCCCGTCTGCGCCGACGCCGGCGCCAACGCGAGCAGAAGACCAACGACGACCGCCAATGAACAACGGACAATGCCCATCCAGTTTCCTCCGAATGCCCACGGGCAGTGCAGCCGACGTGCCAAGGACGCGCACAGACGTACGTTGCCGCGCCAAATGCCTGCGTTCGCTCACGGCGGTCTGACGCGCGTGCCGGCGACGGATGGAACTGCAACAAAACTGGCGGAGCGTGTTCGGGTCCGAGTGACGAAGCGTGTCGGTGCCGGGGCCGGCGGCCGTCGGAACCGCGCCGGCGCCTCGGCACACTTTCGTTGGCGCGCCTGGCGTGAAGCGACACGCGTGTCGGTTGCCGCCGTTCCGGCGCCGCCGCCGCGGCGCGTCGATGTGCGGTCCCGGCGCGGACGCCGGCAGCCGAACGCCGGCCGGCAAGTGGCGTTCTTATTGCTGCCGCGCGCGCCGGACGTTCGCACCACGACGAACACACACAGGAGAGAGACTCGATGAGACTGCGGCTGTTACTTGCACCTCCAACCCTGTCGCTGGCGCTGGTGGCGGCGCCGGCCGCCGCGCACCATTCGTTCTCGGCGGAGTTCGACGAAAGCAAGCCGATCACGCTGAAGGGCGTCCTGACGAAGGTGGCGTGGGTCAATCCGCACGGCTGGATCTACGTCGACGTGAAGGGACCGGACGGCAAGGTCGTGAACTGGGCAATCGAGGCGGGGGCGCCGAACGCGCTGCTTCGCCGCGGTCTGCGCAAGACCGACTTTCCCGCGGGGATCGAGGTCACCGTCACGGGCTTCCTGGCGAAGAACGGCACGCCCACGGCGAACGGCCGGACGGTGACGCTGCCGGATGGGCGCGAGTTCTTTGCCGGCTCGTCGGGGCCGGGCGGGCCGGCCGACAGCGCCGAACGGCGGTAGGCGACACGCGCGTCGGTCACCGCCCTCGAAAGCGACATTGTTGTGGGACACGGTCACGCAGCCGGCGTCGCGCGCGCGCGCCTCGCGCTCGGGCAGGCGGAAAGCCGCCGCATCTCACGAGTGGTATGTCGCTTGCTCATTGGCGGCGCCATGACGCACACGTCACTCGCATGGATCATGGGCACCGCCCTGCTCGCCGGCATCGCGGCCGTGCCGGCCACGCTGGCGCAGGACACGGCGGCGGCCGGCGCCGGCATCCCGCGAACGCCGGAAGGCAAGCCGGACCTCTCCGGTATCTGGCAGACAGTGAACACCGCGGCGTGGGACATCCAGGATCACCACGCGCGCAAGGGCGAGCCGGCGGGAATCGGCGTGGTCGACGGCAACGAGATCCCGTACCAGCCGTGGGCGCTCGAGAAGAAGCGGCAGAACTTCGCCAGCCGCCAGACCGCGGACCCTGAAGTGAACTGCTACCTGCCGGGCGTCCCGCGCATCACGTACATGCCGTACCCGTTCGAGATCGTCCAGACGCCGAAGCAGGTGGCGATCCTCTACGAGTACGTGCACGCCGTTCGCAACGTCTACATGGACAGCCCGCACCCGGCGGGGCCGATCGAGTGGTGGATGGGCGACTCACGCGCGCACTGGGACGGCGACACGCTCGTCGTCGACGTGGTCCATTTCACCGACCAGACATGGTTCGACCGTGCCGGCAACTTCCACAGTGAAGCCTTGCACGTCGTCGAGCGCTACACGCGGCTCGGCCGTGATCTGATGACCTACGAGGTCACCATCGAGGATCCCAAGGTGTTTACGCGTCCGTGGAAGATGACCATGCCGCTCTACCGGCGGCAGGAGAAGAACATCCAGCTCCTCGAGTACGAGTGCTACGCGTTCGACAACGAGTTTCACGCAACGCAGTAAGGGTCCGGAGGTCGGAATGAAGAGCAGGTCATGGAGGGTGGCGTGCGCAGTCGCCTGCGCCGTCACGGCAGCAGGGCTGCTGGCGCCGACGGCGCTCACGCAGGGGACGGCGCGGTTGAGCGACGGCCAGCCCGACATCCAGGGGTATTGGCGGCAGCGGAACAACGTCACCACCTACAGCCTTGAAGAAGGAGAGGCGCACCGGGCCGAGCACATCCGCATCACCGGTCAGGCGGCGGCAACGGGACGGCCGATCGTCGATCCGCCGAGCGGCAGGATTCCGTATCAGCCGTGGGCGGCGAAGAAGGCGAAATACCTGCTGGACGTTCACAACGGTCCCGAACGGCTCGAAGATCTCGACCCCGTGGCGCGCGGGTTCATGGAAGGCGTGCCGCGCATCAACCTGCAGACCGGGTTCCAGATTCTGCAGACGCCGAATCGGGTTGTGATCCTCTACGAGTACGGCCACCATTACCGCGTCATCCCGCTCGACGGCCGGCCGCACCTGCCGAAAGACATCCTGCTGTGGATGGGAGACTCGCGCGCGCGCTGGGAAGGCAACACGCTCGTCGTCGACGTGACCAATCACAACGACCAGACGTGGTTCGACCAGGTGGGAAACTTTCACAGCACCATGTTGAAGGTGACCGAGCGCTGGACGCTCGTGCAGGCGAACCAGATCGACTACGAGGTGACCATCGAGGACCCGGCGGTGTTCACGCAGCCCTGGAAGATGGCGCTGAACTTCGTGCGCAACACCGAGCCAGGCTACGAGCAGCTCGAGCACGCCGTCTGGGAAGGCAACAGGGCCGTGGAGCTGATGGTGCGGCCCAAGCCGGGGACGCGCTGAGCGTGAGGGCGACAACCAGGAGGATTGCCATGAAACGAGCCACCATTCTCATCGCCGCCTGCATGCTCCTTGTCTCGACCGGCGCCGTGGCGCAGCGAGCGCCCGGCGATCGCGGAGAAGAACGTCGCGGTGTTCGGACAGAACATGCACTACCTCGACGCCGGCCAGGGCGCGCCGGTCGTCTTCCTGCACGGCACCGGCGGCGAAGGCGCCCGCTGGATGCCGCAGATCTCGGAGCTCGCCGCCGATTTCCGCGTGATTGCCGTCGATCACATCGGCTTCGGCCAGTCCGACAAGCCGCTGACCCAGTACCACAGCGGCGTCTTCGCGGAGTTCGTCGCCGGCATGATGAAAGCCATCGGCGTACCGAAGGCATCCTTCGTCGGTCAGTCGATGGGTGCCGGCGTCGTGCTCTACCTGGCGGTGCACTATCCGGCACTGGTCGATCGCATCGTGCTGGTCAACGGCGGCGGCTTCCGCGCCGCAGCAGCGGCGCCGCGCGAGATCCCGGCGACACCGAACTGGCACGCCCGGCAGATTGCGAATTCAGCGACGCTCGCGGAGAGCCGTGAATACCTCGAGCAGCTGTACTACAATGATGCGCTCGTCACCGACGCCGCGGTCGAAGCCAACCTCATGCTGCGGCTGAAGTCGGCTTACACGATCGGCAGCTCGCAGCTTGCCGGTGAAAAGGGGCTCGGCGTCATCACCGAGGCCGAGGTGCGGGCGATCAAGGCGCCGACGCTGCTGCTGTGGGGCGCGAACGATACGATGGCCACCGTGGCCAGCGCCGACCGCCTCAACGCCGCCATCGCGGGCTCGCGCAAGGTGCTGATCGACAAGGCGGGCCACTACCCGTTCCTCGAACATCCGGCGGAGTTCAACGGGCACGTCCGCGAGTTCCTGAAGTCGACGACGTAGTGACGAACGGCGTCGTCTGACAGTCTTCGGTCTCCGGTCTACGGCGGACCGCAGACTGAAGACCGTAGACCGCAGAACCTGCTTCCGGAGGTCCCAGTGAGTTCTGTCCCGGTTTCCACGGTGCCGGCGAGCACCGACTACGTACGCACCGCCATCGACCGTTCGCAGGCGCGATCGATGGTGACGTCGACCCGTGGCGTCGTGGCCAGCGAGCACCCCGCCGCCTCCCTTGCCGGCGCGCTGGCCATGGCACGCGGCGGGCACGCCGCCGACGCGGCCATCGCCGCCAACGCGGTGATGGGCGTCGTCGCGCCGATGGCCAATGGCGTCGGCGGCGACCTGTTTGCGATCGTCTACGACGCCGCCTCGGATCGCCTGACCGGCGTGAACGCGAGTGGCTGGGCGCCGGCGGGACTCTCGGTGGATTACCTCCGCGCGCGCGGCGTGCCGAGCATGCCGCAATCGGGCATTCACTCCGTCACCGTCCCCGGAGCCGTTGCCGGCTGGGCGCTGCTGCACGAGGATTTCGGCCGCCTGCCGTTCGCGGACGTCCTGGAGCCTGCCGCGCGCGTGGCAGAAGAGGGAATTCCGGTCGCCGAGCTCATCGCCGCCGAGTGGGCGTCGAGCGGGACGCCGTTGCAGTCGCACGCCGAAACGGCGCAGACGTACCTGCCGGGGGAACGGGCGCCGCGCGCCGGTGACGTGTTCAGGAACCCGGCGCTCGCGCAGGACGCTGCGGGAGATCGGCGGCCAGGGACGCGACGCCTTTTACGCGGGCGACATCGCCCGGCGCATTCTCGCGCTGTCGGCGCAGCAGGGCGGCACGTGGGTGGCATCCGACCTCTCCGACTTCACGGCCGAACGCATCGCGCCGATCTCCACGACGTACCGTGGCTGGACCGTGTCCGAGCTTCCGCCGAACGGCCAGGGCATCTCCGCCCTGATGATGCTGAACATCCTCGAGCACTTCCCGTTGGGCCAGTACGGCCACAACTCGGCGGCTGCGCTCCACACGCTCATCGAAGCGAAGAAGCTGGCATACGCGGACATGCAACGGCACCTGGCGGACCCCCGGTTCTCCAACGTGCCGATCGCGGCGCTGCTCTCGAAGGAGTACGGGCGCGAGCGGGCGGGGCTCATCGACACCTGGCGCGCGCAGTCTGACGTTGGCCCGGGGGGTTACCGGCACACGCCGGAGATACCACGTACCTGACGGCGGTCGATCGCGACGGCAACATGGTCTCGCTGATTCAGAGCAACTTCGCAAACTTCGGCTCCGGCCTGGTGCCGGACGGTCTCGGGTTCGCGCTGCAGAATCGCGGCGGACTCTTCAGCCTCGATCCCCGCCATCCGAACGCTCTGGCGCCGCGCAAGCGGCCGCTGCACACGATCATCCCCGGGTTCATGAGCCACGGCTCGACGCGCATCGCGTTCGGGATCATGGGCGGCTGGAATCAGTCGCAGGCGCATGCGCAGTTCGTCTCGAACGTGGTCGACCACGGGATGAACATCCAGGCCGCGCTCGAGGCGCCACGGTTCACGAAGCTGACGTTCGAGGGCTGCGATCTGACGATGGAGGACCGCGTCCCGGCGTCAGTGCGGGTGGCGCTCAGCCTGAAAGGACACGAGATCACCGTCCAGGGCGCCTATTCCAGCATGGTCGGCGGCGGACAAGCGGTCATGCGCGACGCCGCGGCAGGCGTCAACTACGGCGCGTCGGACCCGCGGAAGGATGGCGCCGCGATCCCCGAGCCGCTCCTGTGAGGCGAGACGAACACATGTCAGACCGCACGCGTTGGATCCAGCTGTTCCTCGGCCTCGTCTGCATGATCGTGATTTCCAGCCCGCAGTACGTGTGGGCGCTCTTCACGACGCCGATGACCGCCGCCCTCGGCGTGGAGCTGGCGCAGCTCCAGGTCACCTTCTCGCTGCTCATCGTGCTGCAGACGTTCCTCTCGCCGTGCCAGGGGTTCCTCATCGACAGGTTCGGTCCGCGCGTGCTCCTGTCCCTCGGGGCGGTCCTCACCGGCCTCAGCTGGGTGCTCGCCGCCCGCGCCGGAAGCGTGACGATGCTGTACCTCACGTATGGCGTCCTCGGCGGCATCGGCACCGGCATCGTCTACATCGGCGTGGTCGGGCACATGGTGCAGTGGTTCCCCGACCGCCGCGGCTTCGCCACGGGGATGGTGGCCGCCGGCTACGGCATCGGCGCGATCCTGACGACGTGGCCGATCTCGATCGTCATGCGGACCTCCAGCTATCAGCAGGCACTCGCGCAGTTCGGCGTCGTCTTCGCGGTGGTCGGGTTCCTGGCCGCGCAGGGGTTGCGGCGGCCGGAGCCGGGCCAGGCGGTCCGCGCCGCATCGCGCCACGATGCGGCGGACCACTCGACGCCGGCGCAGATGCTGCAGACCCCGGTGTTCTGGCTGATGTTCCTGATGATGACGATGATGTCCACCTCCGGGCTCATGGTCATCTCGCAGATGGGGGCGTTCACGGCCGACTTCGGCCTCGCGGAGGCGCTCGTCTTCGGCCTGCCGCTGCTGCCGCTGGCGCTGTCGCTCGACCGGATCACCAACGGCCTGACGCGGCCCTTCTTCGGATGGGTGTCGGATCGGTTCGGGCGTGAGAACACGATGACGATCGCCTTCGCCCTCGAAGGGGTCGCGATGACCGTCTGGCTGTTGACGCGGGACAACCCGATCGTCTTCGTGCTCATGTCGGGGGTGGTGTTCTTCGGGTGGGGTGAGATCTTTTCGCTGTTCCCGTCAACGCTCACCGACACCTTCGGCACCACGCATGCGACGACGAATTACGGGTTCCTCTATATCGCTCAAGGCCTGGGCTCGGTGCTGGGAGGTCCGCTCGCCGCGTTGCTGCACGACGCGGCCGGCTCCTGGATTCCGGTCTTCACCGTGATCATCGTGATGGACTTCGCCACTGCGCTGCTGGCGTGGTTCGTGCTGAAACCACTGCGCCGGCACTGGCTCGAACAGCTGCACGGCCGGCGCGTCAGCCGCGCAACGCTGGCGGCGTTCACGACGCCGGGGAGAACGACATGAACAGGTGGAGAACGCGGTGTGGTATCGGACTCGTCGTGCTGACGGGCGTCACGGGATGGGCGTCCGCGGCCCTGGCGCAGGGCGCCACGCCGGTACCGCTCGAGAAAGTGACGATCTCCGGCGCGGCTGCCAAGCGGGCGCTGACCGATCAGGAGATCAACATCGCAACGGCGCAGGCGATCGTGGAGGCGTGCGTCGCCTACGCGGCGTCGCGCGACTCGGGCGCCAGCGTCGCCGTCATCAGCCCCTCCGGGCACATCGTGCACGCGTATCGTACCGACGGGCAGACGCCGAACAACATCGACTCCGCCTACCAGAAGGCGAAGACGGCGCTCTACATGCGGACGCCGACGCGCACACTCTTCAATCGATGGGGATCGCCGGATCAACAACTGGCGCGTGCCAACCTCGACCTGTACCTCGTCCCCGGCGGCTTCCCGATTATCGTCAGCGACCGCTTGATCGGTGCGGTAGGCGTCGGCGGCGCGGCCGCAGCCGGCGACGACCAGTGCGCGCACCAGGCGCTGACAAAGGTCCTCGGTCCGCAGCCGCCGCTCCCGGCGGAGCAGGGACAAAGTCGATAGCGGGATGGGCCGGCTTCGAAGTCGGCCCGAGCTAGCCCAGCCTGTCCGCGGCTGAAGCCGGAGCCATGGCTGCCGTAGGGGCCGCCACCTTCGTACGTAGGGGCCGCTTCAGCCGGCCCGAGCAGCGATCTTGCGGCCCTGAAGGATGACCTCGGTCACAAGCAGGGGAACGGCCCAGCAGAACCACGCCGCAGCGGCCAGCCTCTCCCCTGACTGTTCCAACGCCAGCCGCCTCCAGCACGTCGAACAGCACCCGGAAGCTCACGAACGCCGTCGTCACGACGTAGCTGCGTATCATCCATTCCTTGTGCTGCTCGTACAGGTGACGCCGGATCGCCACCAGCGCAAGGCCGGTCGTGACGATCCACGCCGTCGCGAGGCCGGAGAGGCCGGCGCCGAACACCCAGCCGAAGTCCGTGTGGAACGCCAGGTAGTAGGCGGCCGACGCGCTGACCGCCACGCTCGCCGCGTATGTCATACCGAGCCGGCGGTGCAGCTGCAGCCGCCGGGCCGTAAGCCCGAGCCACAACTGCACGGGGCCCGACAGCAGCGCCACCGTCCCCGAGGCGAGATGCAGCAGCAACCACCAGCGGCGCGGCCAGTAGAACCGGAACTGTTCTTCGGTCACCCTCAGGTAAGGCAGGGCGGTGACAGCCACGAACACGACCCCAATCGCGCCGACGATGCACAAGCCGGCGAGCAGACGGACGGGGGGAGAGCATAAACCATAACGCATCATATCTCCAATCGCGCCGACGACGCACAACCGGCGAGCAGCCACGCGGAGAGCCGCTGTGCGCCAGCTCAGCTCAAGGTTGTATTCATGGCGGCAGTATGCGGTCACGCCCCGCCGGAAGTCGTTCGGAACGGACGGGGATCTGCCTCGGATCCTGCGGGGAGCGGAGGGCCGGTCAGATACCGGGGGCGGCGCCAATCGTCTTACAATCTGCCCGATGGCCATGCGGAAGGGCGGCGGGCCGGGCGACCGCTCCGACCTGCGTGTGGGCGCCTGGCGCGTGCAGCCGGCGCTCAACCAGATCAGCGACGGACCAACCGTTCGCCACCTCGAGCCGCAGGTCATGAACCTGCTGGTCTTCCTCGCCTCGACCGGCGGCCGCGTCGTGTCCAAGCAGGATATTGTCGACGCCATCTGGGAAGGCCGCTTCATCGCGGACGCGACGCTCACCCGTTCGATGGCCGATCTCCGCCGTGCCTTCGGCGACACCGGGCGGCAGGGTAAGTACGTGGAGACGATCGCCAAGCGGGGATATCGCCTGGTGGCGCCCGTCTCCGCCAGCGAAGGGGACGAAGACGCAGCGCAGCCCGTCGACGCGACATCACCGGTTGCGCCGTCAATCGCGCGTGAATCCGCAAGCCTCGTGGTGCTGCTCTTCCCTTCAGCAATCTCGGGCCGCCGGAGGACGCCTACTTCTGCGAGGGGCTCACCGAGGACATCATCAATGTCCTGACGCGGATCCCGGGGCTTCGCGTCATCTCGCGCACCTCCGCCTTTGCCGCGCACGCCCAGGGCGGCGACGTCGCCGAGATCGGGCGCAGGCTCGGGATCACGCACGTCATCGAGGGCAGCAGCCGGCGGTCGGCGGGGCGGATCCGCGTGACGGCACAGCTCATCCGGGTGGGCGATCACGGCCACGTCTGGAGCGAGCGCTACGACCGCGTGCTCTCGGACGTGTTCGCCATCCAGGACGAGATCGCCGCCGCCATCGCGCGCCGTCTCGAGCTGACGCTCGGCGAGCTCGGCCCGCGCGGCGCCGCCCCGACGTGCAGCATGGAAGCGTATTCGCGCTTCCTCGAAGGCCGGCATCATTTCCTCCGCGGCACGCGCGAGAGCCTGGAGCGCGCGCAGCGCTGCCTGACCGACGCCGTCAGGATCGATCCCGCGTTCGCGGTCGCACACGACGCCCTCTCGGAGGTGTTCTGGTACCTGGGCTTCTACGGCCTGATGGTGCCGAAGGACGCGTTCACGCAGGCCCTGTGGGAGCCCAATGCGTGCGCGCTCGAGATCGACGACCGCAAGGCCGAGTCGCACGCGCTGCTGGCGATGCTGCGCAAGGAGCTGGATTACGACTGGGTGGAGGTCGAGCGGGAATTTGCCCTGGCGCGTGCGCTCGACGCGCGCTCGCCGCTCGTTCGCATGCGCTACGCGATCTGCGGCTTGATGCCGCACGGGCACGCCGCCGAGGCCGCCGCGGAGCTCGAACAGGTCGCGGAGGCCGATCCGCTTTCCATCATCGTGCTCTGGTGGCTCACCGTCATGTACTGGTTCTCGCGACAACCGGTGCGAATGCGCGACCGGGTCGGACGGATGCTCGACGTCGATCCAGCGCATCCGCTCACGCAGATGGCGCTCGGCTTGTCGCAGCACGACGAGGGAGACCTGTCCGCCTCGGTTGCATCCTTCGAGCGTGCCACCGCGCTGGCCGGGCGTCCCCCCTGGCTCGTCGGGTGGCTCGGGTTCGCCTGCGGCGCGGCCGGACGCCACGCGGCGGCCCGCGCGCTCCGCGACGAACTGATCGCGCTGTCGGAAGGCGGCTACGTGCCGCCGTCCGCGCTCGGCCTCATCTCGCTCGGCCGCGGCGAGATCGACGACGCCTTCCGCTGGTTCGATCGGGCGATCGACGTGCGCGATCCGCACATCATCCCGCTCCGGAACTATCCCGTGCTCGATCCGGTCAGGACCGACCCGCGCTATCACGCGCTCCTCGTGAAACTGAACCTGTCCGGCCGTTCGCCGTTCGCCGGGCACGGCGCCGCGCAACTCGCGGACCTGCCAGACTCCGTCTGAGATTTCGCGGCGGTATAATCCGCGTCCTCTCAGGTCTCCACCTTTTCACCTGAGCGAAGGAGTCACCATGACGCTCGCCCGACCCCTCACGGCGGAGTTTATCGGAACGTTCTGGCTGGTGTTCGGCGGATGCGGCAGTGCGGTGCTGGCCGCCGCATTTCCCGGCGTCGGAATCGGCCTGCTCGGCGTGTCGTTCGCGTTTGGCCTCACGGTACTCACGATGGCGTATGCCATCGGGCATATCTCGGGTTGTCACCTGAACCCGGCGGTGTCGATCGGCCTCGCCGTCGGCGGCCGCTTCCGCTGGCCCGAGGTCCTGCCCTACGTCGTGGCGCAGGTCGCGGGCGGCATCCTCGCGGCGTTCGTGCTGTACCTGATCGCGAGCGGCCGTCCAGACTTCAGCCTCGATGGCGGCCTTGCCGCGAACGGGTACGGCGCGCACTCGCCGGGCGGGTACTCCCTCGTCGCGGGTCTGGTCGCCGAGGTGGTGCTGACGATGATGTTCCTGATCATCATTCTCGGCTCCACCGACGATCGCGCCCCGCGCGGGTTCGCCCCGATCGCGATCGGCCTCGGCCTGACGCTGATTCACCTGATCGGCATCCCGGTCACAAACCTCTCGGTAAACCCGGCGCGCAGCACGGGACCCGCAATGGTTACCGGCGGCTGGGCGCTCGCGCAGCTCTGGATGTTCTGGGTGGCACCGATCGCGGGCGCGGTTCTGGGCGCCCTCGTCTACGGATCGCTGGCGCAGATCCGGCCCGCTGACCGCGTCGAACCGGGGCTGCGGCCGGCGCCGGTGGGACCGGTTCAGCAGTGACCGGCGTTACCTGCCTTTGCTGCGAGCGGGAGCGAGGTCTGACAGGACGCCGCGGAGCGTGGCCTCGGCCACCGGTTTCGTCAGGTGCAGATCGAAGCCCGCCTCGAGCGCGCGCGCCCGATCTTCGTCGCGCCCGTAACCGGTGAGCGCCACCAGACGCACGTGCGACGAATCCGGACGGAGCCGCATCTCCCGGGCAACGTCGTAGCCGCTGATCCCGGGCATGCCGATGTCCACGAACATCACGTCCGGCGGCTCGGAGCGGCTGACCGCAAGAGCGGTCGCGCCGTCGTAGACGGCCCGCGCCTGATGCCCGTAGGCCTCGACGAGCAGCGCCACGCAGTCCGCCATGTCCGGCTGGTCGTCGACGACGAGGACGCGCATCCGCCGGCCTTCGCGCACCTGCACCGTCACCTCGTCACGCTGGGGAACACGATCCTCGGCCGTCGCCGGCAGACGCACCACGAATTCGCTGCCCTTGCCAAGCCCCTCGCTGATGGCGTGGACATCGCCGCCGTGCATCGTGACCACCTGACGCACGAGCGCCAACCCGATTCCAAGTCCGCTCTGTGAGCGGTCCAGGGATGCGTCGGCCTGCACGAACAGGTCGAACACCTTCGGCAGCAGCCGCTCCTCGATACCGACACCGGTGTCCTGCACGCGAATGACCGCGTGATTCGCCTCGCGGGCCGCCTTCAGGGTAATGCGTCCGCCAGCCGGCGTGAACTTGATGGCGTTGTTCAACAGGTTGGACAGGACCTGCTCGAGCCTGGTCGCGTCGCCTTCGAGCCACACCGGATCGGGGTCGACGTCGAGCTCGAAGTGCTGGCCGGCCTTGTGCATCGTTTCGCGGAGGCTGTCGGCCGCCCGCGTGACGATCTGGCCCAGCATGAGCGGTTCCTCTGTGCGAGCCGAATCTTGCCGAGCGTGACGCGCGAGACATCCAGAAGGTCGTCCACCATGCGGGCCAGCGCACGCGCCTGGCGCTTGACGACCGCCGTCAGCTTCAACGCCCGCGGATCGTGAACCGAGCGATCGAGCACCTCGCCGGCGTTCATGATGGCGGCGAGCGGGTTGCGGAGCTCGTGGGCCAGCATGCCCAGGAACTCGTCCTTGCGCCGGCTGGCCTCGCGCAGTTCCTCCTCGATGCGCTGCCGCTCCGAGATGTCGCGCGCGATCACGGTGAACAGCCGCTTGTCGTGAACGACGACCTCGCTCACCGACACTTCGATCGGGACACGCTCGCCCGTGGTGCGGACCGCATCGAGCTCCACCCGGCGCCGCACCCGGTCGCCCTCCCGCGCCGACCGTCCCGCGGCGGCGTCGGACAGGTTCAGGCCGGGCATCAGCGTGTCCAGCCGCCGCCCCAGCGCGTCCCCCGCGCGACATCCGAACATCTCCTCCGCCGACCGGTTGAACAGCACGATCTCGATCCGCTCGTCGCACATGACGATCGCATCCATCGTCGTGCCGATGATGCTCGCGAGCCGTAACTCGGAATCGAGCAGCTTGCGCTCGATTCGGGTCTGCGCGACGACGCGATCAACCGCGTCCGCGAGGTGTTCCAGGTAGCCGGACGATTTGGGGACGAAGTCACGGATGCCGGCACGGAGCGCGCGGATCGCAACCTCCTCGTCGGCAAACGCGGTCACGAGGAGGGCGGGGATGTTCCGCCCCTCCGCCTTCATTCGTTCGTACAGCTCGAGACCGGACACGCCGCCGGGCAGCCGCAGATCGAGAACGGCGAGGTGTACCGGACTGCTTCGTACGCGCTCCATCGCCTCATCCGCCGTCCCGGCGACGTCCACCTGGTAGCCCGCGCGCTCCAGCTGGCGACGCTCGAGCATGGCGACGCTGGGATCGTCTTCGACGATCAGGATGCACGTCTGCTGCTGCGCATCCGGCACGCGCTCAGGAACGGCAACCGCCTGATTCAAGATGCCACGCGCGGCATCCGGCAGGTAATCGAGGTAATCGGTGGTCTTGACGACGAAATCGCGTATTCCGGCGCGCATCGCTTCGACCACCGTGGCGTCGTCGCTCGAACCGGTGACCATGATGACCGGCACGTCAAAGCCGGCCGCCTTCATCTTCCGGTGCAGATCGAGGCCGCTGGTGCTGCCGAGGCGGTAGTCCATCACGACGAGCCCGACTCCGCCCGCGGCCAGGGCGGTCATCGCGGCCGGGACATCGGGAGCGACGACGACACGGAACTCGGCCCGTTCCAGGCGGCGCCGCTGCAGCACTGCCGAGCCTGGATCGTCCTCCACGACGAGGATCACGGGCCGCGATTCATCGGCCATACGGCGTCTGCGGCGACGGCGTCTCGCCGGGAATGCGCGCGGTCATCAGGAACTGCGCCAGCCGCTGAACGGTGTCCGAGAAGGCGGCGTAGTCGATCGGCTTGACGATGCAGATCGCCGCTCCCAATGCGTAGCAGCGATCGACCTCCGCCGGATCGTCGGAGGTGGTGAGGACGATCACGGGAATGCGCGTGAGCTTCGCGTCGCCCTTGAGCCGCCGCAAGACCTCGAATCCTCCAAGGCGCGGCATGTTGAGGTCGAGCAGCAGCACCAGAGCATCGTGAGTAGTACGGTCGCTCCATCCGGCGCGCCGGTACATGTAGTCGAGCGCCTCCTGCCCGTCGCGTACGTGGACCGGCTCGGAGTTGAGCCCCCCGCGCTTCAGGTTCCTGCGCACCAGCGTGGCGTGCCCCTCATCGTCGTCGGCGATCACCACGCTGAGCGTGTCGGTCATCAACGGCTGTCCGTGCCGGGCAACGGGTGATCCGGGACCACCTGGGGACCAAGCGTGAAGAAGAACGTCGTGCCGACGCCGGCTTCCGACTCGAACCAGATCCGGCCGCCGTGGCGCGCCACGATGCGGCGCACGATCGCCAGCCCCATGCCCTCGCCACCCCCGCTCCTCTCGTGCACCTGCTGAAAGACCTGGAAGATCTTCGGCTGAGACTCGAGCGGAATGCCGACGCCATTGTCGCGAATGGCGAAGACAGGCACGTCGTCCTGGCTCGCGGATATCCGGATCGTGCCGCGCCTGCCCGCATCGAAGCTCTTGATGGCGTTCCCGATGATGTTGGCGAAGATCTGCCCGATCGCGTTCCTGTCGCCCTTGACCACGGGCAGCGCCTCGACCTCGACCTGCGCGCCGGACGCGCTCACGGTCGAGTGCATGGCCCCGAGAATGTCGGCGACGACGGTGTTCACGTTCACCGGCTCTGATTCGTATTCGATGCGCCCAATCCGGGAGAGTCGCAGCAGCCCATCGATGATGTTACCGAGGTGTCGAACGGCATTGCGGATGAAGCCGGTCGATTCGGCGAGTTCCCCGTTCAACAGCGAGAGGGCCTTGGCCTGGAATCGTGGCAGGCACCGCCGGATTGGTGAGCACTTTCTGCAGCTCCTCGCTCGTGAATGCCAGTTCCTGGCTGAAACCCTGGAGGTTCACCAGCGGTGTCCGCAGATCGTGCGAGACGCTGTAGACGAAGCTCTCGTTCTCGGCGCTCTTCTGCTCCAGCTCGAGATTGGCTGTCGCAAGCGCCGCGACCCTGTCCTCGAGCTCGGCGGTCAAGCGCTCGATCCGCTGCTCGTGAGCCCTGCGCTCGGTCATGTCGCGCGTCACCTTGGCGAAGCCCAGGAGTCTTCCGTCAACGTTGCGAATCGCGCGTCATCACCACGTTCGCCCAGAAACGCGTGCCGTCCTTGCGGACGCGCCAGCCCTCGTCTTCGAACCGGCCAACCCGCTCCGCCTCCCGCAGTTCGTGCTCGGGCCATCCACTGGCGACGGCCTCGGGCGTATAGAACGTGGACAAATGCTGGCCGATGATCTCGTCGGCGCGGTAGCCCTTGATGCGCTGTGCGCCGGCATTCCAGCTCGCGATATGGCCTTGCGGGTCGAGCATGAAAATCGCGTAGTCGGGGGTGCTCTCGAGCAGCAGGCGGAAACGCTCTTCACTGTCCCGAAGTGCCAGTTCGGCGTTTCTGCGCTCGGTCAGATCACGCGACACCTTCCCGAACCCGACGAGCGTCCCGCTGGCGTCACGCAGGGCGGTGATGACGACGTTCGCCCAGAACCGCCGGCCGTCCTTGCGGAGGCGCCAGCCCTCGTCCTCGAACCGGCCGTCGCGCTGCGCCATCTCGAGCTCTTTCTCGGGCCAGTGCTGCTCCCTCGCCTCCGGTGGATAGAACACGGAGAAGTGCTGGCCGAGGATCTCTTCACGCCGGTATCCCTTGAGCCGATAGGCGCCTTCGTTCCAGCTCGCCACGTGGCCTGAGGGGTCGAGGATGAAGATGGCGTAGTCCCGGGTGCTTTCCACGAGGAGCCGGAATGCCTCCGAGTCGCGGGCGGAAATCCGAGGGGGGGCCGGGGTGTTGGTAGTGTTTCCGTCCACGGTGATTGCTTAGCGCGGCGGGAGTCTCATGGCTGTCATTCGGAGTATGCCTGATCTCTGATCTCTGGCCGCGAGGAAGAATTTGCAGCTCAACCGTGAAGCCATGTCGATCCCGGCGCGACTTCCCCGTCGACGTCCAGCAGGCCGCGGCCAAGTTCCCGACATCCAGAAGCAGCCGGGCCAGCGCTGACGAGTCGCCGTTCGCGTTGCTGGCAGCGCGTCCCTTCGGGGTCGCGCCTGGCCCGCGATCGCTGATAGGATCCGCGTGGGCCACCGATGCAGAGTGACGACGCCGCCCGCCACGACATCCGGCTGCTCGATCGCATCCTCGCCGGCGACGCGGCAGCCATCGGCGAGCTCTACGATCGCCACAGCCGGCTGTTGTTCGGCTTGATCCTGCGGATCCTCGGCGACAGAGGCGAGGCCGAGGAGGTGCTGCAGGACGTCTTCGTCCAGGTCTGGACGCGGGCGCAAACGTTCAACGTCGAGCTGGGCACGCCGATCGCGTGGATAGTGCGCATCGCGCGGAACCGGGCCATCGATCGACTGCGCGCACGAGCGGCGCGGACGCCGCCGCCTGCGGCGCCCCTGCCGCCTGCGTCGAACGATAATCCTGAAGCGCACGCCGCGCTGACGGAACAGCAGCGCGCCGTGGCCCGCGCGCTCGACACGCTCCCGGCCGATGCGCGGCAGTTGCTCGAGCACGCGTATTTTCTCGGGCTGACCCAGTCGGAACTGGCGGAGCGCTTCGAGCTCCCCCTGGGTACCGTGAAGACGAGAATGAGAACGGCCCTGCGGACGCTCAGGCGCGAGCTCCAGCAGGCGGCGATCGAAGCGCCCGGGTACTATCAGCTATGACACTCGACTTCGACGATCTCGAACTGTCCCTGGCCGAGCTCGCGGCCGCCGGCGCTCCCGCGCCGCGGCCAGAGGTGCGCGACCGGCTCATGGCCCGGATCCGCGCCGAGGCGTCGCCGGCCCCCGAGGGGTTCGCCTTCAACCTGGCCGCGCACGACGACAACTGGGTGCCGCACCCGGTGCCGGGCATCCGCATGAAGGTGCTGGCCATGAACCTGGAGCGCGGATACGCGACGCTCCTGCTCGATGTCGCCCCCGGCGTCAGCTTCCCGCCCCACCATCACGGGGGCGCCGAGGAGTGTTACGTGATCTCGGGCACCGTCTTCACCTGCGGCCGTCGATTCGGTCCCGGCGACTTCATTCATGCCGACGGCGGCACGGATCACGGCGAGCTGAGGACCGATGAGGGTGCCAGGTGCTGCTGGTCGTGCCGCCCGAGGATTACATGGTCCAGGCAGTTCGTTAGCGCCTTCCTGCCGAAGGCGGACCTGAAGCTCCGCCTCTACGAACCTGCCGCTGTGGCTTCCGGGCTCAGCGCGGAGGAACCGGCCGCCCCCGCCCGGCACGCAATCAAACCCCACATCCAATCCCTGCCCGCCTTCGTAGATATCGTGACAACCACGAAATCCTCGTAGCAATCGAGGAGTCGGAACATCGCTCCGCGAGGTCGACCTATGAAGACGCTGTTACGGGTCGTCATGCCGATCGTGTGCACGATCCTGGGTACTGCGGCGTGCCGCACAGAAGACATGCGCGCTCATCGAGAGTGCCGGGGTCGATGGATCCCTGCGTGATGGCGCTGGCCCCCCATCAAGGAACCGGCGATATCGATCCGGGCATTACCCGCCTGCAGCAGCGCGCGCGCGATTCCGTCCAGCCGCTCGCGGCGCTCAACGAGCTCGGGCAGCAGTTCATCGCCCGGGCGCGCACGGCTCACGCCTCGGCGAACTACATGATGGCGGAACAGGCCGCGCTCTGCGTCGAGACGAAGGACCCGGGCAACGCCCAGGCCCTCCTGATGCGGGGACACGTGCTGCATCAGTTCCATCGCTTCCGCGAAGCGGAGGAGCTGGCGCGCCAGGTGGTTGCCAAGCGCGGCCTGTTCCTCGACTACGGGCTGCTCGGCGACGTGCTGCTCGAGCAGGGCCGCGTCAGCGAAGCCGGCGACGCCTACCAGAAGATGATCGACCTCAAGCCCTACTACCACTCCTACACACGCGCCGCGCACCTGCGCTGGCTGAAAGGGGATCTGCCCGGCGCGCTCGAGCTGATCCGGCTGGCCGTCAAAGCCGCCAGCCCACGGGATCCGGAATCGGTGGCGTGGGCGTACGCGCGCCTGGCGACGTACGAGCTGCAAGCGGGACGCCCGGCAGAAGCACTGCGCGCGGCCGATGCGGCCCTTCGCTCTCAGCCGGAATATGCGGCGGCACTCCTGGTGCGCGGGCGTACGTTGCTGTCGCAGGGCGACACCGCGGGGGCTGTTGCGGCGCTGCGGAGGGCCGCGCTCCTCAGCCCGCTTCCCGAGCACGAGTGGGCACTCGCCGACGGCCTGCGCGCCGCGGGCGATCTCGAGGAGGCGCGGGCGGTGGAAGAGCGGCTCGGCCGGACCGGCGCCATCGCCGATCCCCGCACGTTCGCGCTCTACCTCGCGACCCGGCGCGAGCGCGTTGACGAAGCGCTGGCGCTGGCGCGGCAGGAGCTGCACAACCGCGCCGACGTGTTCACCTTCGACGCCCTCGCCTGGTCGCTTTCCGCGGCCGGCCTCACGGCGGAGGCCGATGACGCCATGAAGCGGGCACTGGCGGAAGGCACCAAGGACGCGCGCCTCTTCTACCACGCGGGGGTCATCGCCTCCGCGCGCGGCGAACGCGCCGAGGCCCGCCGCTGGTTCCGCGACGCCCTCGCGGCCCGGCAGATGCTGCTCCCTTCCGAACGTGACGATGCGATGCAACAGCTGGCCACCTTGACCCGGCCGGCCCAGAACCGGAGAAACACGCTATGAAGCGATCGATTCGACTACTCACGTGCCTGCTCGCGGTGTCACTCCTCGCCGCGGCGCCTCGAGCGGCCATGGCGTCGAGCCACATGGATGCTCCCCTGATCACCCTGGACGACGCCGCCAACACCACCGACGTTTACGCCTTCGTCCAGATGGACAATGGCGTCAAGGTGCTCGTCACCGCGTTCGCCGTCTATCCCTTCGAGGAGCCCGGCATCGGGCCCAACAAGTTCAACTTCGACGACGACGTGCTGTACGAGATCCACGTGGCCGCCGGCAACGACGACGTGCAGGCCGGGCGTCCGACGTACAGCTACCAGTTCCGTTTCAACACGTCGTTCAAGAACACGAAGACCATCCTCCAGTCGTACCTGGGCGTCATCCGGAACGTGGACGATGCGGCGCAGAACCTGACACAGCGCTATCGCGTGACGAAGGTGGATCACCGCCGGCACCGGCGCCAGGTGCTCGGGAGCGGCATCGTCCCACCGAACAACCAGGGGAATGCCACGCCGTTCTACAACCAGGATGACAACGGCGAGAACCCGGCCCGGGATGGCGTCGCCGTCGCGGGCGATCTCGATCGGTATACGAGACAATCGATCGCCTCCCTCAATCGCGGCTACACCGCGTTTGCCGGTCAGCGTGACGACGGCTTCTACGCCGACATCCAGGCGGTCTTCGATCTGCTGAAGCTTCGCTCTCCGGGCAAGGACTCCCAGGGCGGGTTCAACATTCACCTGATGGCGCTGGCGATCCCGCTCAGCGAGATCGGCGGCGATCAGCAGGTGGCCGGCGTCTGGGCGACCACCAGCCGCGAGCAGGTCCGGATCCTCCGTGACGGGCGGCAGGGACCGAGCAGCTTCGGGCCATTCATCCAGGTGGCGCGACAGGGCAATCCGCTGTTCAACGAAGGCCTGGTCGCGCTCGAGGACAAGGATCGCTACAGCCGGACGTCGCCCGAGTCGGACAAGGTGCTGTTCGCGAAATACGCCGAGAGACCCGAACTGGCCAAGCTCCTCAACCTGCTCGTGTTCGAGCCCGATCTGCCCGGCATCGAGAGCGGCCGCACCGACATCAGGGGCATCTTCATCCCCGACGTGATCAAGGTGGATCTCTCGACCGGGCCCGCCCGGCTCGCGGGAGGCGGCCCGAACCACCCGACCAACCCCGACGATCAGGGGTTCTCGCGCCTGAGCATCTTCGGCAACGACCTGCTGTTCAGCACGCTCAAGCAGGGCATGCTGCCCGGTGGCTGGCCGAACGGCCGGCGCTTCGGCGACGACGTGCTGGACATCGCGGTGACGGCACTCATCAGCGATCTTCGCGTGAACCCGCCCATCGTGCGCGGTCCCGCCGGTGACAACGTCGACCAGAACGACATGGCGTTCAACAAGGTGTTCCCGTACGAGGCCACGCCGCAGAACGGCCGCACGCACGGCCATCCGTAAATACATCGCAGAGGGCGCAGAGGGGCGGAGGGCGCAGAGGCGCGAGAGTCACGAGCGCCTCATCCAAAGATGCGGTCGTCCGAGAGGCGCCCGAAGCTCTGCTCCTCCGCGTCCTCTGCGATGACTTCGTCGATCCGGTAGAGCCGGAAGCCACGGATCGGTTGTGGCTTCCGCCTTCAGATGCCAGGCCGGCCTGACAGGAAGGAGCTGTGGCTTCCGCCTTCAGGCGGAAGATCCTCGTCGCGCTTCAGCACTCAGGGGGCACTTCCCTGCGCCCCTGCGCGGCGGCGCTCGCGGAAGAACTCCTGAATCAGCTCACGGCACTCCGGCTCGAGGACGCCGGCAGTGACGGCGAACCTGTGATTCAAGCCGGGCGACTCCAGGCCGCGGATCGTTGACGTCAAGGCGCCCGTCTTCGGCTCGGCCGCCCCATACACCACTTCGCGGACGCGCGCGTGCACGAGGGCGCCGACGCACATCAGGCACGGCTCGAGCGTCACGTACACCGTCGCCTCGGTCAGCCGGTAATTGCCACCGGCGCGCGCCGCGGCGCGCAGCACCAGGACCTCCGCGTGCGCGGTCGGATCGGTGGCTGAGATCGGCTGGTTGTACGCGCGAGCGACGATGCGGCCGTCGATCGCGAGGACCGCGCCAATCGGCACTTCACCCGCGGCGAGCCCGCGGCGCGCTTCGTCGAGCGCCGCCGCCATGAAGGATTCGTGGGACACGTCTGCCCACTATAGCCTCGAGGATGAGGATGAACATGGCGGGTCCGACAGGACTACTCGTAGGGCGGGTCCTTTCGGACCTGCCGGAGTGACTGACTCGTAGGGCGGGTCCTTTCGGACCCGCCGGCATGACTACGACAGGAAGAACTTGTACGCCGGATTGTCCTGCTCCAGCGTGTATGGATAGCCGAGTTCGTCGAGGAACGTCCTGAACGCCGGCAGGTCTTCATCGCCGACTTCGAAGCCGGCGAGCACCCGGCCGAAGTCGGAGCCGTGATTGCGATAGTGGAAGAGGCTGATGTTCCAGCGCCCCCCGAGCGCGTCGAGGAAGTCGGTCAGCGCGCCGGGGCGCTCGGGGAACTCGAACCGGCAGAGACGCTCGTGGCGGACTTCCGGCGCGTGCCCACCCACCATGTGGCGGATGTGGAGCTTGGCCATCTCGTTGTCGGTCAAGTCCACCGTTTCGTACCCGCGCGCGTTGAGCATGGCGGCGAGCGCGGCGCCGTCCTGCCGCGACTGGGTGGCGAAGCCGACGAAGATGTGCGCCTGGGCCCGCCCGCTCAACCGGTAGTTGAACTCGGTGACGACGCGCCGGCCGATCGCCGCGCAGAATTCCCGGAACGCGCCCGGACGCTCCGGGATCGTCACCGCGAGCAGCGCCTCGCGCGCCTCGCCCACTTCCGCGCGTTCGGCCACGAAGCGGAGGCGATCGAAGTTCATGTTCGCGCCGCTGAGTACCGCGACGAGTGACTGGCCGCGCACGCCGGTGCGCTCCACCCACGTCTTCAGGCCCGCGGCAGCCAGCGCGCCCGCGGGCTCCATCACCGTGCGCGTGTCGTCGAAGATGTCCTTGATCGCGGCGCAGACTTCGTCGTTGCTCACGCGCACGATCTCGTCCACCGTCTCGCGCACCAGCGGGAACGTCACCTCGCCCACCTCGCGCACGGCGACGCCGTCGGCGAAGATGCCGACGTGGTCGAGCCGGACGCGGTGGCCCGCCTGCAGCGACCGGTACATCGCGTCGGCTTCATACGGCTCGACGCCGACGATCTTCACGTCGGGACGCAGTGCCTTGATGTAGCCGGCAATCCCCGCGATGAGGCCGCCACCGCCGACCGGCACGAACACCGCCGAGAGCCGGTCCTGGCTGTGGCGGAGGATCTCCGCGCCGATGGTGCCCTGGCCCGCGATCACGAGCGGGTCATCGAATGGGTGAATGAAGGTCATGCCGGTCTCGACGACCAGCGTGTCGCAGTGCGCCTTCGCGTCGGCGTAGCTGTCGCCGGACAGGACGACGCCGGCGCCCATGGCCCGCACCGCGTCCACCTTGATCTGGGGCGTGGTCTGGGGCATGACGATGACCGCCTTGAGGCCGAGCTTCCGTGCCGAGAACGCGACGCCCTGCGAGTGGTTGCCGGCGCTGGCCGTGATGACGCCGCGGGCGGATTCGTCCGGCCTGAGGTGCGCAATCTTGTTGTACGCCCCTCGGAGCTTGAAGCTGAAAACGGGCTGCAGATCCTCACGTTTGAGGAGGATCTCGTTGCCCAGGCGCCGGGACAGCCGCGGCGCCACGTCGAGCGCGGTCTCGCGCGCGACGTCGTAGACCCGGCTCGTCAGGATGTCGTGAAGGAGGCGGGTGAGCGTGGGAGTCACAAAGGACAAGGAGTTGTTCCGAAGATCACCCGCTGATGCAGGCCGCGTCCTGGTTCGGACGCCTGCGCGTCCGAGACCCGCCCTGCGAACGATTGGCGTGAGCTCCGGAGCCTAGAGTAACTCAGACCGCCGCTTCGGCCGGCTGCGCCGGGCCGAGGAGCGGTGCCAGCGACGGGACGAGAAGGCTCGCCATGATTCGCGCGGCGGCGGTCCAGGAGTGCGGCGTCGCACAGACGCGGACGCGGCCCGCCGCCACGGCGGCGCAGATGGACGCCGCGTCGGGCGCCGCATCCACGAGCGAATACGTCGTGCCGAGCTGCGCCAGCCGATGGACGTCGCCGTTGCCGACGAGCGGCCTGCCGTGGGCCTCGGCCCAGCGCACCGCCTGATCGTTGAAATTCAGGGACGCCGTGAACATCGCGTTGTACTCGACGGCGTCGAAGAGGTCGGCGTGCCGGTCCATCAGGCCCCGGAGGCAGGTGGGCGCCGGGAAGAACGCGTGAGGCGCGATTACGATTCCGTGTTCGCGCGACTTTAGTCGCCGCAGGTCGTCAAAACTGGTGACTTCCTCGGTGGCGCGGCTGAAGTTGAGGAGCACCACGTGCTTACCCTGAATCGTCCGTTCGATGCCGGGAATGAGCACAACGCCGCGCTCGGCGGCATAGGCCTCGAGCGGCCGGATATCGAGCTGGCGGTCGTGCAGCGTAATCGCCAGCGCCTGGTAGCCAAGCGCCGCCGCGCGGTCAATCAATTCGCGCGACGAGTACGGAATGCGGTCCACCGGGTCGTCGGCCGTATGGGTGTGGAGGTCTACCTTCAACATCGCTCTGCCGTATATTCACAAACGCTGCCGGGTCCGAGAACCATGTTTTCGGATCCTGTCGCGACCGGGTGTATGCCGGCCGGCGCACTGGCTCACAAATGTGCCGCCGCGGCCGCGCCCGTCGCGCGTCGCGACGGCGCTGCCGCCATGGGGTGTTGCCGCGGCTACCGATGAGGTCGTCCGAAGGATACAGGGAGCTCAACGGCGGCTGTGGTACCCTGCCGGCCCGGATGCTCATCAACCGACGCACCCTCACGGTCGAGTGGGGCGACTGCGACGCCGCCGGTATCGTGTATTTTCCCCGCTACTTCGAATGGTTTGACGCCTCCACGACGGCGCTCTTCCGCCTCGCCGGATTCGAGAAGCACGACCTGATCAAGACCTTCGGCATCATTGGCTATCCGCTGGTCGACGCCCGCGCCCGCTTCATTCTGTCTTCGACCTTCGGCGACATCGTGGACATCGAGACCTCGATCAGCCGCTGGGGCCGGAGCAGCTTCGACGTCCAGCACCGGCTGCTGCGCGGGGACAAACTGGCCGTGGAAGGATTCGAAACCCGGGTATGGGCGGTCCGCGCACCGGGCGAGCCGGGCCGCCTCAAGGGTCAGGCGATTCCCGACGGAGGTAATCGAGCGGTTCTCCGCCTCCTAGGGACTGGCCGGACGAGCAGCACCCGCAACAGGCCTTTCGAGTGCGATCCGCGGGCCGCGACGACGGAGCGGCCCGGTAGCAATTCAGAAGGTACAGGCCAGTGGACGCGCTATCATTTCCACTTTGCAGCTTCCGGCTATCTGGCTTCCGGCTCGAGCCGGAAGGGAGGACAGTCCATGAAGAGAGGCCTGATACTCGGGATCCTCGTGGCGATCGGCGCGATGTCGATGACCGCCGCGGCGGTCCAGCAGGCGCCCGGGTCCGAGTCGCGCGTCGTCGAAGTAGAAAAGCTGAAGGACAACCTCTACATGATGCGCGGCGGCGGCGGCAACAGCGCCGTTCTCATCACCGCCAACGGCGTGCTCGTGGTGGACACGAAGAACCCCGGCTGGGGACAGCCCCTGCTCGACAAGATCAGGAGCGTCACCGACAAGCCGGTCACGACGATCGTCAACACCCATACGCACGGCGACCACGTGAGCGGCAACATCGAGTTTCCGGCCAACGTGGAGATCGTCACGCACGTCAACACGGCCGCCAACATGAAGGCGATGCGGACGCCGACCGGCATCACGCCGCAGCCGGGCGCGGCCACGAACATCTTCGCGGGCCACGGTGGCCACGGCCTGCCGAAGCGAACGTTCACCGATCGCCTCACCCTCGGACAGGGCAACGATCGGGTCGAGCTGCACTACTTCGGGCGCGGCCACACCAACGGCGACGCGTGGGTGGTGTTCCCGGCGCTGCGCGTCGCGCACGCGGGCGACATCTTCTCCGGCAAGAACCTTCCGCTGCTCGATGCCAACAACGGCGGGAGCGGCGCGGAAATCGGCAACACGCTCGCCAAGGCCGCGGCGGGCATGGGGAACGTGGACAGCATCATCACGGGGCACAGCACCGTCATGACCCCTGCCGATCTGAAGGAATACGCGCAGTTCAATCGCGACTTCCTCGCGGCGGTCCAGGAAGGCAAGAAAGCGGGGCGCTCGGCGGAGGAGATTGCCAAGAGCTGGTCGCTGCCAGCCAAGTACGCCGGCTACAACATCGCGCAACCGCGGCTGCTCGCGAATGTGCAGGTCATCTACAACGAAGTGAGATAGGCGGCCCGCACTCCCGCTCGTGGCGGCTTCCGGCTTCAGCCGGAAGAACGATGATCGACACACGTCCGTTCTTTCGACCGCTGGCGGGGGAGCTCACGACGCTCCTCCGCCGGCTTCCCCCGCACGCCTGGGACCTTCCCACTTCGGCCGGGCCATGGACCGTACGCGACATCCTCGCGCACCTCGTGGACGGCATGATGCGCCGGTTGTCGTTCGACCGCGATCGCCTGCCGCCGCCGGCCCCACGGCGCCCGATCGCCGGGGAGCGTGACTTCGTCGCCTTCATCAACGAGCTCAATCGCGAATGGGTGGAGGTCGCCCGCCGCCTCAGTCCTCGACTGCTGACGGACCTGCATGCATCGGTCAGCCTCGACCTTGCCGCATTCTTCGAGCAGGCGCCGCTCGATGCGCCGGCGCTCTTCAGCGTCTCGTGGGCCGGCGAGGCCGAGTCGAAGGCGTGGTTCGATATCGGGCGTGAGTTCACGGAGCAGTGGCATCACCAGGCGCAGATCCGCGACGCCGTCGGCGCGCCGGCGCCCTCGAACCCGGAGTGGCTGCGGGCGGTCCTCGCGATCGCCATGCGCGGGCTCCCGCACGCGTACCGCGAGATTGAGGCCGCGAACGGCGACACGCTCGCGGTGGAGGTCACCGGCGTATCGGGCGGCGCGTGGACACTGCAGCGCGACGACCGGCGCTGGACGCTCGGCGAGGGTGCGCCTGCCGGCACGCCCGCCGCGCGCGCCGTGATGTCGGACGACACGGCGTGGCGCCTGCTCTTCAACGGGCTCGACGCGACTGACGCCGCTCAAAGGCTCGAGCTGACTGGCGCGGCGGCGTTGACCGCGCCGCTCCTCCGCGCGCGCTCCGTGATTGTCTGAGTATTCGTGCGACCTGAAGGTCGGCCTCTCGAACCTTCCGGCTAAAGCCGGAAGCCACGGCAACCCAAGCCGTCGTGGCTTCCGCCTTCAGGCGAAGATCCTCGCGACCCACCGTGTCGTGGCTTCCGCCTTCAGGCGGAAGATCAAGGTCTACCGCAGCTCGATCTCCGTCACGCGCACGCCGGCCGATCCGGCGGCGCCGATCGTGTGCGGCTGGCCGGCAGGCACCTGCAGCCACTCCCCCGGCGCGCGCAGGTGCTTTGCCGACTCCCCGCTCGATGCGGTCACGCTGCCCTCGATGAGGATGGCAATCGTTGGGGCGGCGTGGACGTGCGTGGCAGGCGCCGCGCCCGGCGCGAGGGCGACGTCATAAACCCGGAACGCCCTCGACTCCCGGGCCAGTGTCGTCGCGGGCGCGGTCAGCGGCGGGCCTTCCGACCAGCCGCTCGTCCGGCGGTTCTCGACCGCGATGAGGCGGTACGGCCCCGTGCCGAGATTCTGAAGGGTGTGGGCGCCCGCCTTCCCGGCGTACTCGGTCACGTTCGGAGCGCCGACGGCGCGGGGACGTGCCTCGCCCCAGTCCTCTCCGGGCACCCGCGTGCGCGTCCGCGACGACTCGATGCACACCGTGGCGATGTCAAGCGAGTGGGAATGCTCGAGCGACGTATCGCCGGGGGGAGGTTGACGTCGATCACCCGCAATGCGCTGTCCGCGAACACGACACGGTGACGTGGCTCCTGGTCGACGGGAATGGGTGCCTGAGCGTTGATCGTGCACGAAGACAGAACGGCCAGCGCGATGAGAGACGTCCGCATGGGTCCTCCGGTGGCGAGAATTATATCGTCCGCACAACGCCCACCCTCCGAGTCGGACCTCTCCTTCGGTCACGATGGCTCACGGGAACTCAGGAGCGGAACACGTTGCGCCACGAGCGACGGGGCACAAGCCCGGCAGGTTGGCTCATCCGCGGTGAAACCGGCTCAGCTATCGGGATGGAAGGATTTCTTTTTACAATGAGCTGGTGCCGTCTCCCCCCAAGCGGCCGACGGTTCTGGTGGTCGAAGACGACCCGGAATTACGCACGCTGTATCGAACGGCTCTGTCCCTGGCCGGCTACGCCGTGACCGCCGTCGACGACGGCGTCGAGGCGCTTCGCCACATCGACGCCGATCCGCCGGACATCGTCGTCCTCGACATGGGCCTGCCGCGTCTTGGCGGCGGCGACGTGCAGCGGGAGATTGCGTCTCACGCCGAGACATGTGACATTCCCATCCTGGTCGTCACTGGCGACGCACGCGGGCTGAACTCTCACGACTTCGCGTGCATCATCCAGAAACCAGTCGACCTCGACGCGCTCGCTCGCGCGGTCGAGCGCTGCCTCCGCCAGAAGCTGGACCTGATGGGCTGACGCGGCATCGCTGCTTGCTCCTCCCTCGCCAGAGGGGAGCAGCACCAGGTGTGGGTCTCACTCGCGGTGATCGTCGGCGTCGTGACCGTGGTCGGGTTGGGGCTCCGCCGCCTCGTCTCTCGCGGGCCTGACATCGACGTCGGAGCGGTCAGCGATCGCTGGATGGCGGAGAACAAGGCCGGCAAGCACGAGGGTTTCATGTGAGCTACACTCGCCTCATGAGGACGCTGCTGCCCGCCGCCGCATTCGTCGTCGCGTTCTGCAGCCTGACAGGCGCACAGGAGCGCGAACTACCCGAAGTACCCAAGGACTCCGAGCGCCTTTCGTTGCGCGGATGCGCCCGAGACCGGACGTTCATCGTCGCCCCTCGATCCGAGCACGAGCCGGTCCGCTCCGACGTCGAGCCAGGGCGCCGGTTCCGCCTCTCCGGACCGAAGAAGATTCTCGAGGAGATCAAGGCGCGGGAAGTAACGATGCTGGAGGTGACCGGCCTCGTGCGCAAGTCACAGGTGGGCGGTCCAGGGGGCGTGGCGATCGCCGGCGGCCGCGTCCGCATCGGCGGCGGCATGCCGCAAGCTCCGACTTCCGACGCCGCGCCGCGACCCGATGTACAACGTGGTCGTGATAGACGTCGAATCCTTCCGGCCGCTGACCGACGAGTGCCCCTCGCGCTAGCAAGCGGGCGCCGACAGAGGTTTCCTTCCGCCTGAATTCGTGGCATCGGGCTGCGTGGGCCGAGCCGTGAAGCCGGCCCCGTACGGGTACGTGGGGCCGGCTTTAGCCGGCCCAGAATCGGCGGGTCCGGGAGACCGCCTTAGCCGGCCCGAGATCGGCGGCGGGTCCGTCCGGAGATCGACCGATGCAAATCGCGGCACAGCACGACACGTTCACCACGTCGGACGGCACGTCCCTCGCCTTCACGCGGCGGCCGGCGCCAGCCCCCGGTGCGCCGCGCCTCGTGCTGGTTCATTCGCTCGCGCTCGATCGAAGTGTCTGGGACGAGGTCGTCCAGCGGCTGAACACAGGACGCCGACATCCTGACGTTCGACTGCCGCGGCCACGGGCGTTCCGAGCGTCGCGCCGGCGCGTTCACGGCGGAACTGTTTGCCAGGGACCTCGCAGAGCTGCTCGATCACGTCGGCTGGGACGAAGCGGCGGTGGCCGGCTGCTCGATGGGCGGCTGCGTCGCGCTCGCGTTCGCGGGGCTCTATCCGGGGCGGGCCACTGCGCTCGGGCTCATCGACACGACCGCCTGGTATGGCGCCGACGCGCCGGCGAAGTTCCGCGAGCGTGCGGCCGCGGCGCGCGACAAGGGCATGCGCGGCATGGCGGACTTCCAGGTGACGCGCTGGTTCTCGGACGCGTTCCCGGCGGCGCATCCCGCGGTCGTCGATCGGGCGATGGCGGTTTTCGTGGCGAACGACTTCGACTGCTATGCGGCCACCTGCGCGCTGCTCGGCGACGCGGACCTGCGGCCGTACCTGCCGTCGCTTCGCATGCCGGTTGCCGTGGTCGTCGGCGAAGAGGACTACGCCACGCCCGTCGCCATGGCGCGCTATCTTCACGAGCAGCTCCCGCAGTCCACGTTCACCGTGCTGCCGCGGGCCCGGCACCTGACCCCCGTCGAGCACCCCGATGCGATCGCCGCGGAGCTGCGCGCCCTGTTGCGACGCGCGTGACCCGCGACACCCGCGTGGCCGGCGCGGAGGAGCTCATCGCGCGGCTCGAAAGCGTCCCGTTCTCCCGCTGGCACCGGCGGCCGCGCATCATCGTTGGCAGCGCCACGTTCTTCGACGCCTTTGACGCGCTGTCGCTGGCCTTCGTGCTCCCCGTGCTCGTGCGCGCATGGGGCTCTGACCCCGGCGCAGATCGGCTGGCTCATCTCGATCGGCTATCTCGGGCAGTTCGTGGGCGCGCTGCGTCTTCGGATCGCTGGCCGAGCGGTACGGTCGCGTCCGCAGCGTTGCCGGCGCGACGGCGCTGATGTCCGTGATGAGCCTGGCGTGCGCCCTGTCCGGCAGCTTCTCTTCGCTGCTGGTGCTGCGGCTCGTGCAGGGAATCGGCGTCGGCGGCGAGATGCCGGTCGCGGCCGTCTACATCAACGAGCTGTCGAAGGCGAAGGGGCGCGGGCGCTTCTTCCTGCTCTACGAGATGATTTTTCCCGTCGGGCCTGATGGTCACCGGCAGGTCGGGGCGGTGCTCGTGCCGACGCTCGGCTGGCAGGTGATGTTCCTGATCGGCGGCATTCCGGGGCTGGTCATCACGGCGCTGCTGCTGCGGCTGCCCGAGTCGCCGCGCTGGCTGATCGGGAGGGGCCGGCTCGCCGAGGCCGATGCCGATCATCCGCGAGATAGAGGCGAGCACGGAGCGACGCGTGCCCGCGTCAGCCGCCGACCAGGCGGCGGCGAAGCCGGCGGCGGCGCCGGTCGCGCAGCGCGGCAGGTGGGCCGACCTGCTCGGCCAGCGCCTACCGCCCGCGGACGCTGGTCGTCTGGACGCTGTGGGCGTGTGCGTATTTCATCACCAACGGCCTCAACAACTGGATGCCGACGCTCTACAACCGCGTCTACGGGCTGAGCCTCGCAACAGGCCCTTCGTGCCGGCACGCTCACCAACGTCGCGCAGGTCGTGCATCCTGCTCGGCTGCGCCGTTGGTCGATCGATCGCATCGGCCGCCAGAAGTGGACCACCGTCTGCTTCGTCGCCGGCGGCGCTGCTGCTCGCCACGCTGGGCACTCTTCGCCGCCGGGCTCCGTCGCGGCGGTCATGGTCCTCGTGACCCTGAGCTACGGCCTCGTCGGCTCGGTGAACGCGGTGCTGTATCTCTACACGCCGGAGATTTACCCGACGCGGATGCGCGCGATCGGCACGGCGGCGGCGACGTGCTGGCTGCGGCTCGCGTCGGCCGCCGGGCCGCTGCTGGTCGGCTACCTCGTGGGCGCCGCCGGAACAGGGGCTCGTCTTCCTGATGTTTGCCGGCGCCGGGGTCGTGGGCGCCCTGGCGGCCGGGCTGATGCTCGAGACGCGGAACCGGCGCCTCGAGGACATCGCCCCGTAGTAGACTGTCGCGGCCTGTAAAAAACGGGGTCGGAGGTCATTTTCAGAGGGGCACTCGCCGTCCCGCGGATTCCTCGCGAGCGTCCTCCAATGTTGACCCGGATCTCATCGAGGAGACGGTGATGTCTGAGAAGATGTCCGTGGATCGTCGGGACTTTCTGAAGAGCGCCGCCATCACGGGCGCGGCCGCCATCGTTCCCGGAACGGCGGCCGTCGCCGCCCAGTCCACAACGCCGGCCGCGCCGGCCCTGGCGACGGCACCGACGCCGCCGCGCGAAGCCGACCCCTCCGGCGAGGCCGAAGTCTTCACCACCGACCACCCCGGCGGCGACTTCATGGTCGATGTGATGAAGGCGCTGAACTTCGAATACGTCGCCAGCAATCCCGGCTCGAGCTTCCGCGGCATCCACGAGTCGATCCTCAACTACGGCAACAACAAGATGCCGGAGTTCCTCACGTGCTGCCACGAGGAATCGTCGGTGGCGATGGCCCACGGCTACTTCAAGGTCGAAGGCAAGCCGATGGCCGTCCTCGCTCACGGCACCGTCGGCATCCAGCACGCGGCGATGGCGATCTACAACGCCTATTGCGACCGCGTGCCGGTGTACATCCTCGCCGGCAATCACCTCGACGCGACGCATCGCCGGCCGGGCGTCGAGTGGGCGCACAGCGTCCAGGACGCGGCGGCGATGGTACGCGACTACGTGAAGTGGGACGACACGCCCTTTTCGCTGCCGCACTTCGCTGAATCAGCGGTGCGCGCCTACAAGATCGCGATGACGCCGCCGATGATGCCGGTCGTGCTCGTGATCGACGGCGGACTGCAGGAAGATCCGATCGAGCCCGAGCTCAGGTCGAAGCTGCGCGTGCCGAGGCTCACCGTCGCCACGCCGCCGCAGGGCGACTCCGGCGCCGTCGCCGAAGCGGCGCGCCTGCTCGTCAACGCGGAGAACCCGGTCATCATTGCGGACCGTGCGGCGCGCACGCCGGCCGGCCTGAAGCTGCTCGTCGAGCTCGCCGAAACGCTGCAGGCCCCGGTCGTCGACCAGGGCGGCCGCATGAACTTCCCGTCGCGGCACCCGCTCAACCAGACCGACAGCGCGCGGCAGCTCGTCGGCAACGCCGACGTCATCCTCGGCCTCGAGCTGTTCGACTTCTGGGGCACCGTCGGCACGGTGCGCGATCAGCTCCACCGCACCTCGCGGTCGTTCCTGAAGCCGGGGGCGAAGTTGATCAGCATCACCGCGTCGGACCTCATGACGAAGGCGAACTACCAGGACTTCCAGCGCTATCCGGAAGTGGACGTGGCGATGGCGGCCGACGCCGAGGCGACGCTGCCGGCGCTGACCGAAGCCTGCAGGAAGCTGATCACGGCCGACCGCCGGCGCGCCTTCGACGAGCGGCGCACGCGCCTCGCCGACGCGCACAACCGGGCGCTGAACGCGGCGCGCAACGAAGCCGCCTATGCGTGGGACGCCTCGCCGATCAGCACGGCGCGCCTGACGTCCGAGCTCTACGCGGCGATCAGAAACGAAGACTGGTCGCTCGTGTCGGAAAGCGGCAACAGCAGCGGCTGGGCCAAGCGGCTGTGGAGCTTCGACAAGCACTACCAGTTCCTCGGTGATTCCGGCGGCGCCGGCGTCGGCTACGGGGCGCCCGCGGCGGTCGGCGCAGCGCTCGCGAACAAGAAGTACGGACGCCTCTCCGTCAACATCCAGGGCGACGGCGACTTCCTGTATGCGCCCGGCGTGTGGTGGACCGCCGCGCACCACCGGATCCCGCTGCTGACGGTGATGCACAACAACCGCGCGTACCACCAGGAGGTCATGCACCTCCAGCGCATGGCCAGCCGCCATCAGCGCGGGATCACGCGCGCCCACATCGGCACGACCATCGACGATCCGAACGTGGACTTTGCGAAGATCGCGCAGGGCATGGGCGTGCACGGCGAAGGGCCGATCAGCAACCCGGACGAGCTCGGTCCCGCGATCGCGCGCGCGCTCGCCGTCGTCAAGCGCGGCGAGCCGGCACTGGTCGACGTCGTCACGCAGCCGCGGTAAGCGGCCCTGCAAGGCGAAGCCACGTACGGGGCCGGCTTCGGCCGGCCCGACGCGCCAACACGGAGACAGGGATGAACCGACTACGGCTCGCTGCGCTCGCCCTTGTTGTCGGATTGCTGCCGCTGGCCGCGCTCGCGCAGACGGCGCCGGCGCCGGCGCCGACGGGCAACGCGGACACCGGCAAGAAGCTGTACACCAGCTACGGCTGTTACCAGTGCCACGGCTTCGAGGGACAAGGCTCGAGCGCCACCGGCCCGAGGCTCGCGCCACGACCCCTGCCCTACGCGGCCTTCTCCCGCTACGTCCGGCGGCCGGCGGGCCAGATGCCGCTGTACACGCAGAAGGTGCTGTCCGACGCCGACCTCGCGCACATCTACGCCTACCTGCAGGCACGGCCGGCGCCGAAGCCGGTGGATAGCATTCCGCTGTTGAAGTAAGTATCGACAGTGGGCCGGCTGAAGCCGGCCCCTACGACATCGGTTGTACGTGCGGGCCGGCTTCAGCCGGCCCTTGTCGGACGCGCCGGCGTCGATGGCCGACCTTCAGGCCGGCCTGCCATCCAGCCCGCCCTTGATCCCCTCGATGAACGTCTCGACGTTCTTCCTCGCCATGCGTTCGATCAGGCCTTGCGGACCCAGGGCCGCCAGCTTCCCGGCGATCGTCAGCTCGCCCTGCCAGTTCACGACCGTCTCGCCGTTTGCGGAGGGGTCCAGCGTGAAGCTGGTCACCATGTTCACGACGCTCGCCATCCCGGCGCCCTTGCCGACCACGGTGGTGGTGACCGGCGGCTGACGATCGGTGATCGCCAGCTTCATGGTCATCGTTCCCTTGATGTGCGAGATGCCGACCCGGGCCTTCACCGTGAAGTGGTCGTCGTCTTCGATCTCGACCTCCTGCACGTCGGGCATGTGACGGCTGACTTTCCGCGGATCGGTGAGGAACGCGTAGACGTCCTCTCGCGCGCCCCTGACGCTGAATCGCCCGTCCAGCTTCACGGCAGCGATTTCAGCGGCGGGGTCATCCCGGCGGGGAGCGGTGTGCGAGCCATGTTGAGGATCATCGCGACGGTCGTGTAGTAGCCGGAGATGGCCACCGCGTCGACCACGCCCTGCTCGCCGAACTTGGCGAGTGCCTGCGCGTAGGTCTCGTCGCTGACGCTCTTGTTGTGCAGCAGCTCCGAAATCAGCCCGTAGAGCGCCGTCTCGTCCTCCGCCATCCCGTCAGGGCGCCGGCCTTCAGCGACCGCCCGGGCGACCTCCGGCTTCAGCCCTCCCTTGATCGCCAGGTCGTAGTGCGCCTGCCACTCATATTGCTGCGACCACTCGCGGGCGGTCATGAGGATCACGAACTCGCTGAGCCGCGGCGGCAGGGCGCTGTTGAACCGGAGATAGTCGCTCAGTTCGAGAATCCGGTCCATCAGGTCGGGGCTCCGCAGCCAGGCGTGCCAGGGTCCGCGCAGCGCGTAGCCGCGCGCCTCCTGCAGTTCCGACGCGGCCTTCCGCTGGGCGTCATTCATCTTCTGTGGCGGGATCGGCGGCATCCGGTCCTGGGCGGCCGCGACGGAGGACACGGCAAGCACGATCGAGCAGCACGGATGTAACTCGATGCATGGCAGCTCCCATTCAAATGTGCAGAGAGGGTATTTCTTTGCCGCGCGCCCGGTCCATGGCCACCGTCAGCGCCCGCCGGAACAGGACCCCGGCAAGATGCCGCTTGTATTCCACCGACCCGCGCGTGTCCTCGAACGGCTGCGCCGCCTCGCGGACCAGCCGCTCCGCTTCGTCGATCGCGGCAGGCCCCGTGGTCCGAAGCAGCGCGTCCTCCGCCGCTCCCGCCCGTATCGGCAAGGGTCCGACGGCACCGAGGCTGATGGCCACGCGGCGAAGGGCACCACTATCCTCGATCTCGAGCTGGATGCCGACGCTCGCCACCGCGAAATCGCCGGCCCGCTTCTCGAACTTCACGTATGCCCCGCCGCACGGCCGGCGCGGGAACGGGATCGAGATGCCGGTCAGCATCTCGCCGGGATCGAGCCGGGTCGTGTAGGCGTCGACGATGAATTCCCGCAGGGGCAGCGTGCGGCTGCCGTTGGGACCGGTGATGGTGACGTCCGTGTCCAGCGCCATGAGCGCCGTCGGCCAGTCCCCCGCCGGATCCGCGTGCGCGAGGCTGCCGCCGACGGTGCCGCGATTGCGGACCTGTACGTCGGCGGTCAGGTTCGCCGCATCCGTCATGAGGGGCAGGTGTTCGCGCACGAGCGGCGATGCCGCAATCTCCGCATGCCGGCAGAGCGCGCCCAACACGAGGCGGTCCGCGTCACGCCTGAACCCGGTCAGCGCCTCGATCCGGTTGACGTCGATGAGATAGCGCGGGGCCGCGATCCGCAGCTTCATCATCGGAAGCAGGCTCTGGCCCCCGGCCAGGATCTTCGCATCCTCGCCGTAGCGCGCCAGGAGGTCGAGCGCCTCGTCAACGGTTGCCGGCGCGAAGTATTCGAATTCGGCGGGATACACTGACTACTCCCTCTGTGTCTTCACTGGTCTTCACTGATCTTCACCATCATCGCGCCGGCTGAAGCCGGCCCCTACAAGTGGCCGTGATGAAAATAGACGTCTTCAACCACATCGTCACACCCCGGTACCACGAGCGCCGGCTGCAGATCGCGCCACCCCGCCTTCGCCTGCAGGACCAGGCGCGCATCATGCCGGCGCTCTTCGACCTCGACGCGAGGTTTCGCGCCATGGACATCGCCGGAGACGGCTATCGGCAGATCCTCACCATCGCCAATCCTCCGGTCGAGGCTTTCGCGGGCCCGCACGAGGCGCTCGAGCTGTCGCGAATCGGCAACGACGAGATGGCCGATCTCGTCTCGCGCATGCCCGGCCGCTTCGCCGGCGCGGCTGCCTGCATCCCGATGCACGACGTCGAGGCGGCGCTCGGCGAGCTCGATCGTGCCGTGCGGCAGCTCGGCATGTGCGGCGTCCAGATCTACACGGATGTCCTGGGTCGCCCGCTCGACGATCCGCAGTTTGCCCCGATCTTCGACAAGGTCGCCGAGCTCGACATCCCGATCCTCCTGCATCCCGTGCGCGGCCCCGAACGCGCCGACTATCCCGCGGACGAGGCGAGCCGCTTCGATACGTGGAGAATCATCGGCTGGCTCTACGACACGGTCGCCGCGATGACGAGGATCGCGTTCTCCGGGCTCTTCGATCGACATCCGGACATCAAGATCGTGACCCACCATCTCGGGGGGTTCGCCCCTTACGCCTCCGAGCGCATCCACGAGGGATACGACAAGTACCTCGCGGCCGCCCGCGCGAGGAACGAGCCGGTGCCGTTGAAGAAGCATCCTTACGACTACTTTCACGACTTCTACGCCGACACGATTACGATCGGTTCCGTTCCCGGCGCTGAGGTGCGGCCTCGACTTCTTCGGCGCCGACCGCGTCCTGTTCGCCACCGACATGCCGTTCGACACGCAGGGCGGCCGCAAATACGTCGAGGTCGCGCTCGAGGCGATGGAGCGCCTCGAGGCGTCGAAGGAGGACAAGGAGAAAATCTTCGAAAAGAACGCGCAAAGACTCTTCCGCCTGTCGTGACACTCTTCACCAATCACGGGCCACAGAGACACAGAGAGGCGACAGAGAGCCGACATCAACATTGCCTCAAGGCCTCTGTGTCTCTGTGTCTCTGTGGTTCGTGAACAGTGATTGACGCTCCCCATCTCTGATCAACTCCCACACCCGCTCCGGCGACAGCGGCAGGTGCCGGACCTTCACGCCCAGCGGCGACAGCGCATCCTCCACGGCCCAGGCGATCGCGGCCGGGGACGGGATGGCTGCGCCTTCGCCGGCGGCCTTCTGGCCGAGCGTGGTGAACGGATCGGGAACAGGGTAGTGCTCGATCTCGATGTGCGGCGTCTCCAGCGTCGTGGACTTGCCGTAGTCGAGCAGCGTCAGCGTCAGCAGCTGGCCGTCTGCGCCGTAGACGAATCCTTCGCCGAGTGCCACCGAGATGCCGTGTGCCGCCGACCCGTAGATCTGCCCGTCCACGACGGCAGGATTGATCAAGCGTGCCGTTGTCGCTGACGATGACGTAGCGCAGCACGCGCACGCGCCCGGTCTCGCGGTCCACCTCGACGACGGCCGCGTGCGCCGCGGCTGAAAACGTGTACTGCGCGCGCACCCGACCGTGGCTGTCGGGCACCATGTTGGGATTGGCGTGCGGGTGACTGTGGTAATAGGTCACCTCGAGGCCGGGCTCGAACCCGTCCGGCAGCAGCGCCTGGTTCCCGTACGCGATCCTGCCCAGCTGCGCGAACGTGATGCTGTTGCCGTCCGCCCGCGCTCGACACCACGCCCTCGCCGATGACGAGCGAGTCTTTCTCCTGCTGCAGCAGGTGGGCGGCCAGGGTCAGCACCTTGTGCCGGAGACGGGTCGCCGCGCCGTGCACGGCGCCCACGTCGTAGAGGTGAAAGTTGTTGCCGCTGTTGGAGGACGAGACGCCCCACGGCGAGAGCGTCGAGTCGAACGTGCTCGTCAGCGGCGATCCGCGCCGGCGCCACGCCGAGCACGTCGGCGATGATCTGGGATGCCGTCGTTTCATGCGACTGGCCGCAGCTCGGCGAGCCGAGCGTGAACACGACGGCGCCGCTCTTCTCGATCTTCACCGTGGCGCCCTCCACGCCGCCGGCGCCGGGCATCGCCTTCGAGTCGGGAAAGATCGCCATGTCGCGGGCGGCGTTTCTGCCGCCAGGCTCGACGCCGACGACCACGCCGATGCCCAGGAAGCGGCCCTGCTCGCGCTCCTGCTGCTGGCGCCGTCGCACGTCGTCGTAGCCGACGTTCTTCAGCACGCGATCGAGAAGCCCCTGGTAGTCGCCGCTGCCGTGGATGTTGCCGTTCGGCGTGGTGTAAGGGAACGCATCGGCTTCGATGAGGTTCCGGCGCCGCACCGCGATCGGATCGAGCGCCAGCTCCTGCGCGATGCGATCCATCATCCGTTCCCAGATGAAGCACATGCCCGGCTTGCCGATGCCGCGGTTCGGAACGACCGGGCACTTGTTGGTCAGCACCGATCGCCCTTCGAGCCGCAGGTGCTGGACCTTGTAGGTGTTGAACAGGTTGTTCAGCTTGTTGGTGAAGTGAATCGTCAGCGTGCTGACCGACCCGCCGACGTCGTCCGTGTCGCGGATCTTCAGGCCCAGCACCTCGCCGTCGGCCTTCACCGCCGCCTCGACGTCGAACTCCTGATCGCAGGAGTGGCCGCCCGCCATCATGTGCTCGCTGCGATCCTCGATCCACTTCACCGGCCGGCCGGTCTTCATCGACATCAGCGCGGTCAGCACGGCGTACTTGCGGATCAGGTGAATCTTCTGGCCGAAGCCGCCGCCGATGTCCGGAACGATGACGCGCACGTGGTCGATGCCCAGCGCTTCGGTCAACGCCTCGTAGATGACCTCGGGGTTCTGGGCGTTGCACCAGATCGTCAGCCGCTCCGGCGTGTATTCGGCGAGGCACGCGAACGGCTCGAGCGGCGTCGAGCTGTAGCGGTGGATCTTCAGGTTCTCGCGGACGATCCGGTCGGCCTGCTCGAACGCGCGATCGACGTCACCGTACGCCACCTGCCCCTGCCACGCGACGTTGCTGCCCAGCTCGTCGTAGATGAGCGGCGCGGAGGCGCCGGCGGCGTCCTCGGTGCTCACGATCGCCGGCAGCGGTTCGTATTCGGCCTCGATCAGCTCGAGCGCGTCCTCGGCCTTCGGCCGCGTCTCGGCGGCGACCATCGCGATCGGCTCGCCGACGTAGCGCGCTTTGTCCACGGCACACGCGTATTCGGGAATCGGCACGCGCAGGCCCGCCGCATACCGGCCCGGCTTGAACGGGCGCGACATCCGCGTGACGTCCGCCGGCGTCAGGACGGCGGACACGCCGGGGAGTTGCGCCGCCCGCGTGCCGTCAACGGACGTGATCCGCGCGTGGGCGTAGGGGCTGCGCAGCACGACACGCGTGCAGCATGCGCGGCAGGACGAGGTCGTCCACGAAACGGCCGCGGCCTGCCACCTGTCGCGGCGCTTCCTTGCTCCGGGCGCTGGTGCCTATGTATCTGGCGTCTGTCATTGGCCGTCGTGCGGGCCGGCGTCAGCCGGCCCGCGCATTACCACCGCGGCGTCTTTCACCGCCGCCACGATCTGCATGTAGCCCGTGCACATGCACAGGTTGCTCGACAGGTCCTTGCGAATCTGCTCCTCGGTCGGCTCCGGGTTCCTGGCGAGGAGCGCGCAGCTCGCCATCACGAAGCCGGGAGTGCAGAAGCCGCACTGCAGCGCGAAGTTCCTGATGAAGGCCTCCTGGACCGGGTGCAGCACCCCGCCCTGCGCGAGCCCCTCAACCGTGGTGACCTCGCGCCCGTTCACCTGGACGGCCAGCATCAGGCACGACTTCACCAGCGCGCCGTCCACCATGACCGAGCAGGCGCCGCATTCGCCGACGACGCAGCCGACGTGCGTGCCGGTCAGCCCGAGCCGCTCGCGCAGGAAGTGCACCAGCAGCGTCCGGGCCTCGGCCTCCTCGCTGTACGCCTGTCCGTTCACGCGAACGTCGATCCGATGTGTCATGGCAGTGGAATCCGCAGCACGCGATCGAAGAGACCGTAGACGAATGCCCAGGACGCCAGGGCGCAGGCGCCCGCCAGCACGGGTGACTCGCGCGAGGCGGTCAGCAGGTAGACGAGCGTGAAGAGCGGGACCGTCACCAGCGCGCCGAGCAGCCACAGCATCACGAAGAACGCGGCCATCCAGCCGACGGCGGGAAGCCACTCCGCGCGCCCGGCGGTCACCAGCACGTCGATGCCATCTGCGTCATCGGGCGGCGGCGGCGCGGTCCGCTGCGGGCATCACGCCGCGTACGAGCTTGAGCAGTGCGAGGCCAAGCAGGAGCGAGGCCGTCGCCAGAGGGAACACCGCGGTGCGGAACGGCCATGCGCGCGCCTCGAGGAGCACCGCCACGGCCACGACCAGGAATCCCAGCGTGATCGCCAGGTCGGCACGAGCGGAGCGAGGTGCGTGGCGCAGGTCGTGGCGCGGCCGGAGGAGGGACCACGCCATCCCGGCTGCGGTGATCGCGGCGAAGGCGACGACCAGCGGCCGCGTCACCCACGTCCATTCGTAGAGCGAATACGACAGGAACAGGTAGCGCTCGGCGATGTCGCCGAGCACGAGCGCGAGCAGGAGCGGCGCCCGCGGCCAGTCCCACCGGATCGCGGCGACACCGACGGCGGTGGCACCCAGCATCACGACGATGTCAGCCAGCCTGTTGTGCGCCGTGTAGGCGCCGAACGCCGTGAGGACCAGCAGGAACGGGACGAGGCGCGTCCCCTTCACATGGGTCAGCCGCGCGAGCTGCTTCAGGAACAGAAAGCACACCCCGACGGCGATCAGGTTCGAGATCACGATGACCCAGACCATCGAGTAGGTGACGTTCAGGTTCCGGGTCAGCATGGCCGGGCCGGGCACCAGCCCCTTGAGCAGGAACACGCTCAGGAGAATCGCCATCGAGACGCTGCCCGGGATCCCGAAGGCGACCGTCGGAATGAGATTGCCGCCCTCCCGCGAGTTGTTCACCGCGCCCGCCGCCAGCACGCCCTTCCACGTTGCCCTTGCCGAATGTCTCCGGGTGCTTCGACGTCTGCTGCGCATGCGCGTAGGCGATGAACTGCGACACGGCGCCGCCCAGGCCGGGGATGATGCCGACGCCGACGCCGATGAGGCTGGCGCGAAGCGTCAGCCACTTGTGATCGAGCGTGTCGCGAACGCCCTGCATCACGCCCGCAATCGGCTGATCCGTCCGGTGCCTGGCGATGCTGCCCCGCGTCATCATCAGCTGCAGCACCTCGGCGCCGCCGAAGAGGCCGACGACGACCGGAACGACGTTGAGGCCTTCCCACAGGTACAGCTGGCCGAACGTGAAGCGCTGGATGCTGCTCTGCGGATCCAGTCCGACCATCGCGAGCAGGAACCCGAGCGCCGCCATGATGAAGCCCTTGATCAGGTTCTGCCCGGAGAGCGAGACGATGAAGGTCAGGCCGAGCACGGTGAGCATCAGGAACTCGGGCGGACCGAACGCGAGCACCACCGGACGGATCACCGGCACCGACGCCGCGAGCACGGCGGCGCCAACGAGCGCGCCGATCAGGGAGCTGAAGAGCACGGCCCCGAGCGCGCGCCCGGCTTCCCCGCGCCGCGTCATCGGGTAGCCGTCGAGCACCGTGGCCGCCGACGTCGCTTCGCCCGGGATGCCGAACAGCACCGACGTGATGTCGCCGGCGGTCGCCGTCACCGCGTGCATCCCGAGGAGGAACGCGAACGCCGAAATCGCGTCCATCGGATACACGAACGGCAGCATCAGCGCGAGCGTCGCCGCCCCGCCCAGCCCCGGCAGAATCCCGACAGCCAGGCCCACCGCGATCCCCACGAGCATGATGCCGAAGGTGTGGGGCGCCAGGACCTGGAGCAGGGCCGATGCAGAAGACGTCCATCAAGTGGCAGCGTGGCCGAGTCGAACAGCGGGCTAGTACGCAGCGGGCAACGAGCTGTCGACAAGTGTCTTGCCTCAGGACGTTGCGTCAGAAGGCGGGCGCCCTTCGATCCCTTTGCGTCCCTAGTGGGTGACTCGCGCGGACTGCCTGCTGCCAGCTGCCGGCTTCACCGCTTCCCACTTCGCCATCACTCACGTCAATCCTTGCGATCCATCGCGCTGACGCCGGCGCCGTGCGTCTCGCCGACGGCGGTGGACGGGATCGTGCTCTCCGGCAGCGGGAACCGCGGGTCGGCAAAGAGCTCCTTCCACTTGGCTGACGGTGTCGCGCAGCAGCTTCGGGCTCGCCTGCGCCACGCGCGGGAAGGTGTCGAACTTCTCGAAGGGCCGGCATGCGTCGATGAGCGCGCGGCTGTTGTACGGGACCGCCGGGTCTGCGAGCAGCGGGTCCACCTTGCTGCCCCAGGACTTGCGCATGATCTCGATGTCGTCCGCCGGCTCGCAGCGCGTGCTCACCGCCCACATCACCTCCTCCAGGTTCATCGGATCCACGTCGTCGTCCACGACGATGACGAAGCGGTTCATGTACGCGGCGGCCTGGCACTGCGCCGCGATGTAGCCCGCCTGTCGCGAGTGGCCGCAGAAGCGCTGCGTGATCGACACGACGATGATGAGGCGTCCGCCGCCGGTCTCGTGCGCCCACACGCCGCGGACGTCCCGCACGCCGACCTTGGCCAGCTCGTCCTGGATCATCGCGGACTTCAGCAGCGCGCGCATGTAGGAGTAGTCGTTGGGCGGCTTGCCGGGCGGCGCGCCGAGGATGATCGGATCGTTGCGGAAATAGAGCCGCTCGATGTCGATGGTCGGGACCGGACGCAGCGAGCCCGAATAGTAGCCGGTCCACTCGCCGAACGGCCCTTCCTTCAGCATGCGGTCCGGGCGGATCCAGCCTTCGACGACGATCTCCGCCGACGCCGGCATCGGCAGGCCGGTCACCTGGCCGCGCACGACGCCGAGCTTCTGTCCGATCATCGCGCCGGCGTACGCGTACTCGCTGATCGTGTTGGGCACCTCGGTGCCGGCCACCATCAGCAGCAGCGGATCGTGGCCGAACGAGGCGAGCACCGGCGCCTTGCCGTGCTTCGCGAACCAGCGGTCGTACTGCGCACGCCCCTGCTTTCCCGCCTCGGCATTGATCGAGGCGGAACGGCCGTCCTCCTGGATCATCATGCGGTAGGCGCCGACGTTGATCCGGCCGGTGTCCGGATCGCTCGTGACCACCGCGACGCCGGTCCCGATGTAGCGGCCGCCATCGTGCTCGTGCCAGAGCGGCGCGGGAAAGCGCGTGAGGTCCACGTCGCGCCCCTGGACCACGTTCTCGAAGATCGGTCCCGACTCGAGGAACTCCGGCTCGAAACGCGGCGCCGCCGCCTCCCACTCGCGCGGCTTGCCGCGCAGCGCGTGGACCAGCCCGGCGGTGTCGAGGCCGGGATCGAGGCCGAGCGTGCTCGCCATGCGCCGCGCGTTGCTGAGCGTCCCGGTCAGCACGCGGTATCCGCGGGGATATCCGGCGATGTCGTCGAACAGCAGCGCCGCCGACGGCTTGCGGCGGTAGTTGATCTCGGAGATGGCGCCGATCTCGAGGTCCCAATGTGCGCCGCTCACGTGCTGCAACTCACCGAGGCCTTCGATCTGCGCCAGCCAGGTGCGCAGGTCCGGCGGCCGCGCGTTGCTCATATCCGTGCTCCGTGTTGAGGCATTCTTCGCTTTTCCGTAGCCGCGGAGACGCCGCGTAGACGCGGAGGAAGCGCAAATCAGATTATCTCTCCGCGCCTCCGCGGCTCCGCGGCCCGTGAACGTGAACTGCGCATCGACCCCGGCTACGGCTGGATGATCTGGCGGTACTTCGCCGCGATGTGAGGGGGGGTGGCGAGGACGATGTCGAGCACCTGCTGGATGCCGGCGGCATCCTTTGGCTGGAAGTCGAGCCGCATCGCGCGCGCTTCCTCGAGGAAGGCGGCATCGCGATACGTGGCGGCCAGGGCGGTGCGCATCTCCTCCACGCGGACGGGATCGACGCCGGGCGGGAGGGCGAATGGCTTGGCCATGGCGCCAGGTGCGTCCACCAGGCGAAGCAGCATCCGGCTGTCGTCGTCCTTGGCGAACTCCAGCGCGAGCGGCACGTTCGGCAGGTCCTTGTGCCGCGTCGTGCCGTTCTGGATGAACACCACGGCGTAGCGGTCGTCGAGCCACTCCTCCGACGCCGACTGGACCGATTCCCAGCCGAGGCACATGCCGTGGAGCTCGCCACGCTCGACGCCGATGCGCACATCGTTGGTCGTCGGGTATCCCGCAACCGCCTTGAGGGGGGCGCCGGTTGCCGCCGCGAGCACGCGCGGTGCGTCGTAGGTGTTCGATCCCGGACCGGTCCCGCCCACCGAGATTGGCGTCGCGCGCTCAATCATCTGCGCGAAGGTGGTCACCGGCGCATCGGTGCGCACGATGCAGACGTTGGGATCGACGTACGAGCTGCCGAGCCAGTTGAACTCCCTGAGGTCGAACTGGACGCCCTCGCCCCCGGTCAGCTGGTTCATCATCTGCGCTTCGTGGAAGAGGCCGATCACCGTGCCGTCCTTCGGCGCGGCGCTGAAGACGTGGTTCGCCGCGACCAGACCACCGCCGCCCGGCATGTTCTGCACGATGACGACGGGGGCGCCGGGAATGTGCTTCCCGATGTGGCGGGACACGAGGCGCGCCGTCGTGTCGAAGCCGCCGCCCGCGCCGGAACCGACGACGATGCTGACCGTCTTCCCACTGTAAAACGGCCCAGCTTCACCGCCGGATGATCCGCAGGCCGCGAGGCACACCACTGCCGACAGCACGACGAGCGCGCGCCAGACAGGCCACGAGCGAACGCTGAAGGAGGTGCGCGACATCGTGCGGGAACGCGCTTAGGGTACACCAAGCCATTTCCGATTGGCGATTGGCGATTGGCCGGCGGTGATCCGGCGACCACCTATCAAGAATCCCCAATCGCAAATGGTTCAGTGTTGCCGATAGACGGTGATGTCGTTCTGGGCGCGGGCGACGACGCGTACGGTGCCATCCCAGCCGGTAGCGTAGATGGCGTCGCTGACACGCATGTCGCCGAACTGCCGCGCCCGGTTCGCCACCTTCACGGTCTTGGCGGGCGTGCGGCGCCGCGTCATGTGGTGCGAGAGGAGATCGACGACGTCACGGCGGGGATGGCCGAACGCGAAGGTGGTGAAGACCCCGCCGGTCTGTCCGAAGGTCCACTCGCCGACCGGGATGACGGCGACGCGCGGCGTCACGGCGTCCAGCAGACCGGCCGTCGTCGCGTTGAGCGATCCGTGGTGGCCCACCTGCAGCACGTCGGCGTCGAGCGGTCCGCCCGCCGCGTCCCCGTAGTGGGCGACGAGCAGCTCGATGGCCGCCTCCTCGAGATCGCCCATGAACAGGAACGATGCGGTCCCGAAGTCCACGCGCGTCACGAGGCTGTGGTTGTTCTGGTTCTCGAACTCGCCGTCGGGCCAGCCCGGGTTCTCGTCGAACCTGCCGCCGAGCACGCGGATCGCCGGATCGCGGACCGTGCACGCCACCGGGTCGATATCCCCGTCGGTCAGGCCGCGCGTGCCGGGGGCCGCCTCGACGTCCGCGTCGGGGATGTCGCGGACGATCACGTGCCGCCGCCCGGCGCCGACCTCGGCGCGCAGCCAGTTCGGACCGCCGCGGCCGCTGCCGGTCGTGAAGCCGTTGTCGATGTACCGCTCGACGGTGAACGCCTCGATGACGCGCCGGAGTGAGCGGGTGTGATCGAGATGGTTGTGCGTGATCAGGATCGAATCGAGGGTTCGATCCAGATCGGGCCGGCGGTCGAAGAACGCGCCGAGGTAATCGAGCAGCCGGGCTTCGTGCTCGTCATCCTGGCTTCCCGCGTCGATCAGCATGGCGCCGCACGGGAACTCCAGCAACGTGGCATGGGCCTGCCCGACGTCGATGAAATGCGCGGTCATCGCCGGTCGCTGCTGCGACAGGGCCGGCGGCGCCACGAGACCGATCGCAACGAAGGCAGAGAGCGCCCACAGGCGTTTCAATTTTTGCTTCATTGGTCTCGGTTAGTACAACGAAGGAATTGCGGCTTGATAACACCGCGGGTAGATCCTACGTGAGTTCAGCTTCACAGGAGTGTAGGAAGTTCCCCGCGGCCGGAGGCTCGAGGCGGCCACGGAGGCCACGGAGGAACGCCTGAAGCCCCGCCGCAAGGCCGTCCCGACGGTCCGTGCCCTCCGTGGCCTCCGTGGCCGAAAATCGTCCCCCGGGCAGGGTTCGGTGCGATGATCGCGGCTCACCCGGGCAGGAGGACGCGACGCATGACGCTCGTGCGGGGTATTTCTCGTGGACACCTCGTCGCCCTTTCGGTCAACTGCATCGTTGGCGCAGGCATCCTCGGCCTGCCTTCCAGGGCGTTCGCGCTCTCCGGCGCCTACAGCCTGCTCGCGTGGCTGGTCTGCGCGGTGCTCGTCATGGGCATTGGCCTGTGCTTCGCCGAGGTGAGCAGCCGGTATCGCGAGTCCGGCGGCGCGTACCTCTATGCGCTGCGCGCGTTCGGTCCGGCGGTGGGTTTCGTCACCGGCTGGCTGACGTGGCTGTCACGCGTGCTGGCGTTCGCCACGGTCTGCAGCCTGTTCGTGGATTACGCCGGCGGCGGAGCGTGGCGCGCCACGCTCATCATCAGCACGGTCTCGGCGATGACGGCCGTCCTGATCATCGGCATCCGGCACACCGCATGGGTCGAGCACGGTGCTCACGGCGGCCAAGCTCGGGCTGCTCGCGACGCTGGTCCTCGCCGGACTGCTCGCGCCGGGCGCGACGCAGGTGTCCTTTGGCGCGCCCCCGGCGCCAGGCGACTTCGCGGCGACGGTGGCGATCCTGCTGTTTGCGTTTTTCGGGTTCGAGTCCGCGGCCGCTTCGGCCGGCGAGACCGACAGAGCCCCAGCGGAATATGCCGTTCGCCATCCTCACCAGTGTCGCCCTGGTCACGCTCCTGTACGTGCTCGTGCAGTACGTCGCGATCATCGGAGTTCCGGGGCTGGCCGTGTCACCGCGGCCGCTCGCCGATCTGGCGACCGGAACACTTGGCAGCGCGGGAGGTGTGGCCGTCACGCTGGGCGCGCTCGTGATGATGCTCGGCACGATGCTGGCCGTGCTGCTCGGCGCCAGCCGGTACCTGATGGCCATGGGCGAGCAGCACCAGTTGCCGCACGCGGTCTCGGATCTGCATCCGCGGCTGCGCACGCCAGTCGTGGCGATCGCGATATCAGCGGTGGCGGTGACGACGGCCTCCCTGCTCAGCACCTTCGCGGCAGCCATCACGATCACCGTGGCAACGCGTGTTTTCGGCTACCTGGTCGTGTGCCTGGCGGTGCCCGTGCTCAGGCGCTCGAGCGCCGCTGCGCCTGCGTTCCGGCTGCCATTCGGGACCGCGATCGCCGCGACGTCGGCCGTCGTGAGTGCGGCGCTGCTCACCACCGCCACCCTGACGGAGTTCACCGCGACGCTCGTTGTCGCCGTTCTCGGATGGATCACGTGGCGCGCGTACGACCGGACGCGGAATCGCCTGCGCCGCGATCCGGTACCCGCGGCTTCGGCATAGCTGGAGGCAGCAGGAACGGCCAATCGCAGAGATCGCAGAGGGGCAGAGGGCGCAGAGGAAACCGCCGTTCCACCGGTCGGCCTGCGTCGCAGGCCGACGCCGCCTTCGGCGGCCTGTGGAACGGCGCTCCTCCGCGATCTCCGCTCCTCCGCGACCTCCGCGTTGAATTCGTCTCCGCGTTTTCCGCGGCCTCAGAGGTCCGCTACGCCCGACCCTGAACGACGGCCCGATCCGCGGCCGCGTTCACCGTCACGGCCACCGGCGTGGACTGCCTGAGCGTGCCGATCACCTGGCAGGCCCGCTCGGCAATCTCGACCAGCTTGCGCAGCAGCTCGGGGTCGTCGCACGTCGCGTCCACCGAGACGTCGAACGTCGTGAACCGCTCGGGCGAGCCGTCCAGTGTGCCGTTGACCGCGACACGCACGCCGGTCACCGGCGCCTCGCGCGCCCTGATCGCCGCCAGCAGATGGCTCGAAAAACATCCCCCGAGCGCAACGAGCAGGTACTCGCCGCCCAGAGGCCCGCGGTCGGCTCCCCCCTTCGCGGCGGGACGATCGACGAACACCGTGTGCGAGCGGACGGTCGCCTTCGAGGTGGACGCGCCGTCCTGCTCGAGGTCAACGTGAAGTGTGGCTGCCATGGGGGCCGATTATACTGTTGGCTGTTCCTACGAATCTTGCAGGAATCGTCTGCATTACGTGCTGAATCACTACCGGCCGCTCCGATGTCGCGGCCGGAAGATTGGGTAGAAGGCTCGTTGTAGTGGTACAATCAGTTGATACGGTCCACTAGTTATCAATCTCGGAGCAGGAGGCACCGGACCATGAGCAAGAGGGCATCGTCTCCAGGAATACTCGGCGTCGGCCTCGCGGCATTCCTGGCGCTTTCGATTGCCGGAACAATGGCCCAGAGCGGAAACGCGGTTCGCATCGACACCGATGACATCGGCGGCGTCGTCACCAGCGCGAAGGGACCGGAGGCCGGCGTCTGGGTCATTGCAGAGACAACCGATCTGCCGACCAAGCTGGTCAAGACCGTGGTCACCGACGATCGCGGCCGTTACCTGGTCCCCGACCTGCCGCCGGCGAACTACAACGTCTGGGTGCGCGGGTACGGGCTGGTCGATTCGCCGAAGGTGCAGAGCGCGCCGGGCAAGACCATGAACCTGACGGCGGTGATTGCGCCCGACGGGCGCGCCGCCGCCGAGTACTACCCGGCGAACTACTGGTATGCGCTCCTCAACCTGCCCGCCAAGAGCGAGTTCCCCGGCACCGGGCCCAAGGGCAACGGCATCTCGGAAGCGCTGAAGACGCAGGCGCAGTGGATCAACCACGTCAAGACGAGCAGCTGCACGCCGTGTCACCAGATGGGGAACAAGGCGACGCGTGAGATCCCCAAGACCCTGGGCGTGTTCGATTCGTCCGTGGCGGCCTGGGACGCGCGCCTCAAGTCCGGCATCGACGGCGGCGCGAACATGTACGCCTACACCAATCGCTTCGGCCGCGAGCGCGTCCTCGCGATGTTCGCGGACTGGACCGATCGGATCGCGGCCGGCGAGTATCCCCGCGAGGCCCCGCCGCGGCCGCAGGGCGTCGAGCGCAACGTCGTCGTCACGCAGTGGGACTGGGCCGACCCGCGCCAGTATTTCCACGACGCGGTCGCCAGCGACAAGCGCAACCCGAGCGTGAACGCGAACGGCCTGGTGTTCGGCGTCCACGAGATGAGCTCGGACCAGATGAGCATCCTGGATCCGGTACGAAGTGTCGCGAGCCAGGTGTCCTTCACGGTCCTCGATCCGAAGCTGCAGCCGGGGGCAACCAAGATCGGCGGCCCGTCCCCGTATTGGGGCGAGGAGGCGTACTGGAGCAGCCGGGTGATCACGCACAGCAACGTCATGGATCAGAAGGGCCGGACGTGGAATACGGCCCGGATCCGCCCGCCCGCTGCCAACCCCGCGTTCTGCAAGGAAGGCTCGACGCATCCGTCGGCGAAGCTGTTCCCGCTCAACACGAGCGGCCGGCAGTACTCCGTCTACGACCCGAAGACGAAGCAGTTCACGCTGGTGGACACCTGCTTCGGCACCTTCCACCTCAACTTCGCCCACGACGCCAACAACACCATCTGGGCGGGCGAGGGCGGGGTCGTCGGCTGGGTCAACACGAAGATGCTGGACGAGACCGGCAATCAGGAGCGGTCGCAGGGCTGGGCGCCGCTCATCCTCGACACCAACGGCAACGGCAAGCAGGACGCGTGGGTGGACCCGGATCAGCCGGTGGACCCGGCCAAGGACAAGCGGATCGACGTCAGCTTCTACGGCATCAGCGTGAGCCCGGTGGACGGGTCGGTCTGGGGCAACCTCAATGCGTTCCCCGGCGCCGCCGTGCGTGTGGTCCCGGGCGCGAACCCGCCGATGACCACGCTGGCCGAGATCTACGAAGTGCCGTGGGAACAGGCGCCCGGCTCAGGCTACAACCCGCGCGGCATGGACGTGGACGCCAACGGCGTCTTCTGGACGGTCCTCTCGAGCGGGCACCTCGCCAGCTTCGATCGCCGCAAGTGCAAGGGTCCCTTGAACGGTCCGAAGGCGACCGGGCAGCACTGCCCTGAGGGCTGGGCGTTCTATCCGGTGCCGGGGCCGAACTTCAAGGGCAGCCCCGAGGCGGCCGCCGCGGACTCCAACTACTACACGTGGGTGGACAAGTACGACACCTTCGGGCTCGGCAAGAACATCCCGATCGCCACGGGCAACCTGTCCGACTCGCTGCTGTTCCTGCGCGACGGCAAGTGGGTCACCATGCGGGTGCCGTATCCGATGGGATTCTTCGTCAAGCAGGTGGACGGCCGCTTCGACGATCCCAAGGCCGGATGGAAGGGCAAGGGGCTCTGGACGACCTCGGCCAACCGCACACCGTGGCACCTCGAAGGTGGCAAGGGCACGCACGGCAAGGTGGTGAAGTTCCAGCTGCGGCCCGATCCTCTCGCCAGGTAACCGCAGGCGTTCTTCGCCGCAACGGACCACGGAGGCACAGAGAGAAACGTCTGTGCCTCTGTGGTTCGTGCCTGTGAAGAGCCCGCGAATCGCCGGCCTACTTGCGGATCGGGATCGCCTTCATTGACGCCGCATCCGCCTTCAGCTCGTCGGCGCCTGCCGGAAACCTGTTCGCCTGCAGGATGTAGGCGGTGATATCGGCGTTGACCTCGGCGCTCAGGCTCCCCGGGGCGTCGCCCGGCATCGTCTTGGCGATGCGATCGAAGAGATCGTGGACCGTCTGGCTCGTCCACGGCAGCAGGAAATCGTCGCCCTTGAGCGCCGGCGCCAGGTCCGCGCCCTGCAGCCCTTCCTGGTGGCAGCTGGCGCAGTTCGTCACGTACTGCGCCTTGCCCCGGGTGGCCTGGGCGTCCGTGTAGACCCCGTCCTTGGTGGACTTGCTGCCCTGCGCAGCCCCGGCAAGCGTTCCAAACATCACGGCGACGGCGACGAGTGCGTACTTCATTGCGACAGCAACCCCTTCATGAATTCGGCGAGGTGAGACGTCCAAAGCCCGGCCCGCATGTACGAGTAGTGACCGTGGGTCTCGCGGCTGGCGGGCACGACCACGTGTCGTGCGTGCCGGATGCGCGCGATTGCGGGCTCGAGCACGTTCAGCTCCGGCGGATTGACCTCGTCATCGGCGAAGTTGATCGCGAGCAGCCGGGCCTTGATCCGCTCGAGGTCCTTTGACGGATCGTAATCCATCACCGCCTCGATCGCGTAAAGCTGGTTGTTCGCGTCGGTCTTGCGCGCCTGTTCCACCAGCGTCTGGTACATCTTATCGGCCGCCTCCCGCGTGGGCGCCATCTCCTGCAACTGGACGACGCTCTCCGTGGTCATGGCCGCGACCGGCAGCGTGTAGATGTAGGTGGTGGGATTGGTCTCGTAATTACCACCTTTCCACCCCGGATCGTTCTTGATCGCCTCGATCCGGATGCGGCGCATGATCCAGTTGCGGCCGCTGATCCCGATCGGCTGGCTGGCAATCGGCATGAGGCCGTCCATCGCGTCCGGGAACATCTCGCCCCACATCCAGGTGTGCATGCCGCCCATCGAGGTGCCGAGCACGAGGCGCAACCGCCGGATGCCGAGGTGCTCGGTGACGAGGCGGTGCTGCGCCACGACGGCATCCCGGTAGCGGTAGTGCGGGAACTTCCCGCGCAGGCCGTCGCTCGGCTTGCTCGAACCGCCCGCCCCGATGCTGTCGGGGAGGATGATGAAGTACTCGGACGCATCGAGCGGCTGTCCCTTCGCGAACAGCCCGTTTGCCAGCGACGGGGTCAGCCACGTCGTGCCGGCCCCGCTCGTGCCGTGGAGCAGCAGGACGCCGTTGGTGGTCTCGCCCGCGGCGTTCCGCTTCGGCGTGCCGAGCGTGGTGTAGTGCATCCTCAACTCGGGGAGCGTCTCGCCGCTGCCGAACCGGAAATCCCTGATGAGGAAGTCGGCTTCGCGCTGATTGGGCCAGCTCGTCTGAGCAGACGCCGGCGCAATCCCGCACCACAGGCTTATCGCGATGACCACGACGCGAAACATGAACGTCCTCCAGGAGCGAGGGCTGTGGGCGCGTAGCGTTCGCTCGTAGGGGCCGGCTTCAGCCGGCCCGATCGACCGGGGCCACCAATCCGGGCCGGCTGAAGCCGGCCCCTGCGACAGTCCCCTTTATATATACCAACTCGCCGTCCGGCCGGTTTTCGGGTTACGCTTCGCCCTATTGGAGGCCTCATGAGAGCGAGAGTCGCGCGCACGGCCCGGCGGATTGCGCTGTTTATCATCGCCCTGTTCATTGCTGCCCCGCTGTGGGCTGATCCACTCACCTGCACGGTCGCCGGCTATCGCGCCGCCGATGGACTGACCGCCAGCGTCGCCAACGACGTGCTGACGGCGACGTGGGATGGCGACCAGGGTCAGGAAGTCCGGATGCGGCTCGCGATCGCCTCTGGTGTCCCGACCATCCAGGAGCTCGCGGTCCGGCCGCGAGGAAACGGGTGGAAGACCATCGCCACCGGCCTCACACCCGACTTCCGCATCGTCACCGGCCTGCGCCGCGTCACGGAACAGCAGCTGCAGCCGCTGCGCCAGCTCAAGACCGAGATCACGCCCGCCCTCGTCGACAGCATCAAGTGGGACGCGTTCTGGGACGCCCCGCTGAACCTCGAGAAGCTCGAGGACACGCGCATGAACGCGATTCCGCCGCCGGACGGCGTCGCCAACCAGCCCGGGCTGCCGCGCAAGCCGGAGGAGATCGCGCGTGCGTCGGCGACCTTCGCCAGCCGCGGGTGCGAGGTCACCACCAACGGCGGTCGCCTCGAGATCAGCTTCGACGGCGCACAGCTGGGCGTCTTCACGGGCCGGCTGCAGTACACCGTCTACAAGGGCACGAACCTGATCAAGCAGGAGATCGTCGCAAAGACCGACGTGGATTCAGTCGCCTACAAGTACGAGGCGGGCCTCAAGGGACTCGCCGGTCCAGCCAGCATCGCGGGTGGCGTGGCGCGATACCGGCGGCATGTGGCAGGAGTACCGGCTCGGCGGCACCGTGAACACGAATCCTGTTCCCCTGCGCGCGAACAACCGGCTCGTCGTCGCCGAAGCGCCGGGCGGCTCGATCGCCGCGTTCCCGCCGCCGCACAGCTTCTTCTGGTCGCGCGAGGTCGCGTACAACCTCGGATACGTCTGGTACCGCAAGGACAGCGACACGACCTACTCCTTCGGCGTGCGGCAGCCCGATGCCGAGGCGCACCCCGACGAGATGGGCCGCGGCGAGGAAGACACGCGGCAGAACTTCGCGCTGCGCAGCGCGCGCCCCGGCACGTGGCAGCGGATGCCGATCTACCTCTACGTCACCGCCACGCCCGCCGAAGGCGCGGCGCGCGGCGCTCTGGCGTTCACGCGCGACGATCGATACAAGCCGCTGCCCGGCTACCAGGTGATGGCGACGCACTTCCACACCTGCGATGGTCGGCCGGCTGCGGCACCTGGGCGGGCTCGACGCGCGCCTGCCCGATCTCGACGCGATGAAATCCGCGGGCGTCAACATCTTCGCGCCGATCGACGGCAGCCGCCTCGGGTTCGGGCTCCCGCAGCAGGACCGGCTGAAGACGCTTGCCGAGTATTACGACGTCGCGCGCCGGCACTCGGACAAGAACTTCCTCATCATGCCGAACGAGGAAGGCGGCGCGGCCGGCCTCGGCGGCCACAACGACATCCTGCTCTCGAAGCCGGTGTTCTGGCTGCCGACGCGCGCGGCCGGACAGCCGTTCATGACGGACCATCCCACCTACGGGAAGGTCTACAACGTGGGCGGCCCCGAGGACATGATGGAGATGGCGCGGCAGGAGAACATGCTGATCTTCATGCCGCATCCGCGCTCGAAGGGCTCGACCGGGTACCCGGACGCGATCAAGGACCGCAACTACTTCATCGATGAGCACTATCGCGGCATCGGCGTGCGCTGGGGCATGGGCCTCGACGGCTCTGAACTGCGCCTCTGCGAGATCCGCTGCCAGACGCTGTGGGACGAGATGAACAACTGGATCGCCGACCAGCCGGCGCGGCCGAAGTACATCCAGGCAATCGCCGAGACCTACCAGCAGGGGCCGGGCGACGACGTCTACGCCAACACCCCGGTGAACTACGTGAAGCTCGACACGCTGCCCGGCAGCAGCGACTGGAGCTCCGATCATCGACGCCATGAAGCGCGGCGACTACTTCTGGACATCGGGCGAAGTGCTGATTCCGACCTACGAGGTCAAGGGCACGGGCGCGAAGCGGACGATTGCCGCCGATGTCGAGTGGACCTTCCCGCTCGATTTCATCGAGGTGGTGTGGGGCGATGGCGTGAAGACCGACCGCCAGATCATCTCGGCGACCGACCTCGCGCCGTTCGGGCGTAAACAGTTCGAGATTCCGTTCGACGCCACCGGCAAGAAATGGGTGCGCTTCGCGGCGTGGGATACCGCCGGCAACGGCGCGATGGTCCAGCCGATCAAGCTGACCCCGGCGGCGACGTCGACGAGGTAAGCGGTCTCCGGTCTGCCGGTCTATCGGTCTACGGTCCTACTGGTCTTCGGTCACAGAGACCGGAGTACCGGAGACCTGGAGACCGGCGACTGCGACTCCTGGCGCGCGGTCAAGCTTGCCGCGCGCGCCCTCCCGCCGCTCCTATAACCCCGCCAGTGCCATCAGCTCGCGGCTGTACTGGGCCCGCGCTTCGCCGTAGATCGGCGTGACGGCTTTCACGAAGGCCTGATGCTGCTCCGGCGTCAGCTCGACGATCTCGCCGCCTTCCTTCCGGATGGCGGCCATCGCGTCCTCTTCCTCCTTCACGTGCAGGTCGCGCTGGAACACGACCGCGTCGCGCACCGCCGCGCGGAGCTCCTCCTGGAGCGCGGGCGGCCAGGCGTCGAACGAGGGCCGGTGCAGGAAGATCGGGCGCGACAGATAGAAGTGGTTCGTCGCCGAATGGAAGCGATGGAACTTGTGCACGCCGTAGGTCACGGTGTTCGCGAACGGGTTTTCCTGCGCGTCGAGCGTGCCGGCCTTGATCCCGGGAATGACCTCGGACAGGTCCAGGATCTTTGGAGTGGCGCCGAGCAGCTCGAAGGTCCGCGCCTGCACCTTGCTCGGGAGCACGCGAATGGTCATCCCTTTCAAGTCGGCCGGCGTATGAATCGGCCTGAGGCGGTTGGAGACGTGGCGGAAGCCGTTCTCGAAGTAGCCGAGGATGCGGAGATCCATCCCGGCTTCGATCCGCTCGGTCAGCGCGCGTCCGAGGCGGCCGTCCATCGCCTGGCGTGCCTGCGCGCCGTCGGAGAACAGGAACGGAAGGTCGGCAATCCCCAGGTCCGGGACTCGTTCGGTGAGATAGCTGCTCGACTGGTAGCCGAGCGTCAACACGCCCTCCTCGACCAGCCAGAGGATGTCTTCTCCCCGATAACCGAGGTCGAGGATGTTGTAGACGTACTTGACGTCCACTTCCTCGCCGAACTTCGCCTCGAGACGGTCGCCGATCCGCTTCAGCGCCTGGCTGAAGCCGGTTGAAGCGGGACCATAGCCGCCCATCAGGATCCGGATGGGCCGTTTCGTGGCGCTGCTTGGCGCCTTCTGCTGACCGGCGGCGATGCCGGGAGTCACCAGTCCGCCCGCCACGGCACCTGCGCCCGCCAGGGCCGTCGTCTTCAGAAAATCTCGTCTCGACATGAATGCCTCCACCCGGCAGCGACGCAGGGCAGATGCTAACACGGGTAGGCTGGCTGGCCTCGCGGGCAGCTGAGATCGCAAGGGGGACTATCGCAGAGGACGCAGAGGGGCAGAGGACGCGGAGAGCGTGGTTATTCGACCGTTCCGCCTTTGCGTTTCCGGGCGTCGTGCATTTCTGACCTCTGCGCCCTCCGCTCCTCTGCGCCTCTGCGTTGTATTCGATACAACAATTGTGGCTTCCGCCTTCAGGCGGAAGGTCGCGTGCGCGGCCGGGTTCTTCCGGCTGAAGCCGGAAGCCACAGGACTCGAGTCGTTGTGGGCGCGCCCGACAGATGTGGCTTCTGCCTCGTTTGGAACAGTAGGTATCCCCCGTGCCCTCTGCTCCTCTGCGTTGGATTCCCCGCGCCCTCCGCCCCCTCTGCGCCCTCCTCCTCCTTGAGGTACCATCCCGGCCGTGACGACCACGGCTACCAGGGTCCGCGACGTCGAGGTAGCGGCGCTGCGCGACACGATCGCGCGCCTCCTGGTCGAGAGTAATTACCAGATCCCCGCCGACGTGCTGGCCGCGCTGCGCGCGGCGGCGCTGCGCGAGGAGTCGCCGCTCGGGCGCCGCACGATCGAGCAGCTCATTCGGAACTACGAGATGGCCGCGGAGGAACGGCTGCCGGTCTGCCAGGACAGCGGCGTCACGGTGGTCATGCTCGAGGTCGGGCAGGACGTGCACTTCGTGGGCGGCTCGCTGCACGAGGCGGTGTACGAGGCGATTCGTGAGGGCACGCGCGCCGGATATCTGCGCTGGTCGATGACCGGCGACCCGACGAGGCGTCTGAAGATCGCAGGCGGCGGCGACACACCCGGCGTGATTCACATCGATCTCGTGCCCGGCGACGGGGTGCGTGTGACCGTCGCGTCGAAGGGCTTTGGCGCGGAGAACATGAGCGCGTTGCGGATGCTCGTGCCGGCCGATGGCGTCGCCGGCATCCGCGCGGTCGTGGTCGAGACCGTGGATCGGGCTGGCGCGAACGCGTGTCCTCCGATCGTGGTCGGCGTGGGTGTCGGCGGGACCTTCGAGACGGCGGCACTCCTGGCGAAGAAGGCGGTGCTTCGCCCGCTGACCATCCGCAATCCGCGTCCCGACTTGTGCGAGCTCGAGGGCGAGCTGCTGGACGCCGTCAACAGGCTCGGCATCGGGCCGCAGGGCCTCGGTGGAGTTGTGACCGCGCTCGCGGTCAACATCGAGGTCTACCCGACGCACATTGCCGGCCTTCCTGTGGCGGTGAACCTCGGATGCCATTCCATGCGGCGGGCGACGGCGAGCGTGTGATGGAGACCTCGGGCGTCCGCCAGGTCCATCTCGACGATCCTCGCGACGACCTCCTCACATCGCTTCGCGCCGGAGACGCGGTCGAGCTCACCGGCCGCGTGCTCACGCTGCGCGATGCCACGGCTGCCAGGCTCACCCAGGCGCTCGAGCGCAATGAGCCGCTCCCCGTTGCATTGGCAGGCCAGGTGTTCTACGCCGTCGGGCCATCGCCGCCAAAGCCCGGGCAGGTGGTCGGCTCGGCGGGCCCGACGACCACCGCGCGCATGGCGCGCTTCCTGCCGGCGCTCTTCACCGCCGGCGTGCGGGCGGTCATCGGCAAGGGCGAGCTGCACGGCGAGGAGATGGCCCCCTTCGTCCGCCACCGCGTCGTCTACTTCGCGGCGATCGGCGGCCTCGGCGCGCTGCTGGCCAGGCAGATCGCGGCGGCTTCGGTCATTGCCTGGGACGATCTCGGGCCCGAGGCCTTGTACGCGTTCGACATCACCGCCTTCCCCGCGGTGGTGATCATCGACACGCTCGGACAGAACTTCCACGAGTCGGCGCGGGCGCAGTGGAGACGCGTATGAGCTCCACGACGGCCGCGGTCGTACCGCCGGCAGCGCCGGCATCGGGACGGCGGGTGGCGGCGGCGCGCGTCGTGATTCCGCTGGTGGTCGGCGCCGTCATCGCCCTGCTTCCGGTCCCGGAGGGGCTCTCGCCCGGCGCGTGGCGATACTTTGCGCTCTTCGCGGCCGTGATTGCCGGCATCATCGCTGAGCCGATTCCGGCCGCGGCCGTCGGCCTGGTCGGCCTCGTGGTGGGCGGCGCGTTCCGCATGGTGCGTGACACACCGGCCGATTCCACCGCCTGGGCGCTCAGCGGGTTCGCGAACGGCACGGTCTGGCTGGTCTTTTCCGCATACATGTTTTCGGTCGGGTACTCGCAGACCGGGCTCGGGCGGCGCATTGCGTTGAACTTGATCAGGCTTCTCGGCCACCGGCCGCTCGGCCTCGGCTACGCCGTGACGCTGGCGGACCTCGCGCTGGCGCCGGTGACCGCCTCCTCCACCGCGCGAAGCGGCGCCACCGTCTACCCGGTGGTTCGCCAGATCCCGGAGTTGTACGGCTCGCGGCCGAACGATCCGAGCGCCCGCCGCATCGGCGCGTACCTGCTCTACACCGCGTTTGCCGCCAGCACCGTCACGAGCAGCCTGTTCATGACCGGCATGGCGCCGAACGTGCTCGCCGTCAGCCTCGCCGCCAAGGTCGCCGGCGTGTCCATCTCGTGGACCGAGTGGTTCGTGGGCTTCGCGCCGATCGGCATCCTCCTCCTTGCGATCCTGCCCGCCGCGCTCTACAAGCTCTTTCCGCCGGAGATCAAGACGGCGCCAGAGGCGCCGGCCTGGGCCAGCGACCAGCTTCGCGAGATGGGACCCCTTTCGCGGCGGGAGGCGACGCTCGTCGTGCTGGTGCTCGCGGCGCTGGCGCTCTGGATCGGCGGCGGACGCTTCATCGATCCGACGATGGCGGCGATGACGATCGTGGCGGCGATGGTGGTGCTGAGGGTGGTGACGTGGGCGCACGTCACCGGCAACGCCGAGGCGTGGAACGTCTTGATCTGGTTTGCAGCGGTGGTTGCGCTGGCCGGCGGACTCGCTGAGACGGGATTCGTGCAGTGGATGGCGGACACGATCGCGCCCGCGCTCTCGGGGCTCGGCGGCTACGCGACCATCGTGAGCCTCGTGGGCGCGTTCTTCTTCATCCATTATTTCTTCGCGAGCATCACCGCACATACGGCCACGCTCTACGCGATATTCCTCGCGGTTGCGGTGCAGACCGGCGCCGCGTCGCCGAAGGCGTGGGCGATGATGCTCGGATACTCGCTCGGCCTCATGAGCATCCTGACGCTCGTACGCGTCGGGACAGAATCCGATTTATTACGGCAGCGGCTACATCACCCGCCGGCACTTCTGGGTCCTCGGATTCGTGCTCGGCGTGGCGTTCTTCGCCGTTTACATGGCCATCATCCTGCCCTGGCTGGCCTGGCTTCGGATCTGAGGAGCGATGCCCGAACCGTCACCATCGTCGAATTGGCCCGCGCGCGCGCTCAAGTGGGTGGGCGTCGTCACGGCGCTGATTTCGCTGGTGCTGGGCGTCCGGCAGCTGACGACCTGGATCGGCGATATCTACGGCCGCCAGCGCGAGGCCGCCACCCTGGTGGACGTCGCGCGGCAGCAGGCGTCGCGCGGCGAGTTCGCCGCGGCATGGACCTCGCTCGATCGCGCCGCCGGGGTGCGGCCGGGCGAGGCCGTTGATGACGCGCGGGTGGAGATTGCGTTCGCGTGGCTCGAAGACGCCCGGCCCGGACCCGGACAACGGTTCGCCGTCATCACCGACGCGGTCACGCCCGCCCTCGATCGGGCGCTGGTGAGCGCACAGGGAGAGCGCCGCGCCGATCTGCTCGCGCATCTTGGCTGGGTGACGTTTCTTCGCCTGCGCGACGGGTACGACGTCGATCCCGCGGCGCGGTATCAGGAAGCGCTGACCGTCGATCCCGACAACGTGTTCGCCAACGCGATGCTCGGCCACTGGCTGATGTGGCGCGGGAGACAGATCCAGCCGGCGCGAGAGCGATTCGATACGGCCCTCGCCGCCGCGGGCGACCGGCGTCCGTTCGTGCGCCGCCTGCAGCTTGCGGCGCTGACGAACGGCAACGCCGACGCCGAACTGCTGCGCGTCGCCAACGACATGCGCACGCGGAACGAGCCTATCGATCCGGCGGTGGCGGATCGCGTGTACTTCGTCTATACGCTGAAGTACGGCCCGAACGCCTCGCGTACGCGCGACCCCGACCTGACGGTGCCGGCGGCCGATCTGGAAACCACGTATGAGTGGATCGTCGCGGCGTCGCCGTCGGCGCAGCGCTCCGGCATGGCCGCATCGGTGCGAGCGGCGCTGCGCGACGCCGCCACCCGCAAGTGAGCCACATCGCAGGCCGGCGGCTGGCCAACCAGCGGCTGTCGTCAGCAGGCCTCGAGTCTCCCGAGGACGTCGTGAGCTGGCTTGGCGCGGTCCAGGCGCAGGACTACTACGGCGCGAAATGGGCGCTCGCGCTGCGTATGCGCGAAGGCGCCGACGACGTCATCGAAGACGCGTTCACCAGCGGCGCGATCCTGCGCACTCACGTGCTCCGTCCGACGTGGCACTTCGTGGCGCCTGCGGACATCCGATGGATGCTCGCGCTCACTGCCCCGCGCGTGAACGCCACCATCGGCTCGTACTACCGCAAGCTCGAACTGGATGCTGCCGTCTTCCGGCAGTCGAACACGGCGCTGGCGCGTGCGCTGCGGGGCGGCCGGCAGCTGACGCGCGATGCCCTTCGGCAGGCGGTGCGGCGGGCCGGCGTGGCGGCCGATGATGGCATGCGCTTCGGCTTCATCCTTCTTCGAGCGGAGCTCGACGCGGTGATCTGCAGCGGGCCGCGGGCCGGCAAGCAGTTCACGTACGCGCTGCTCGACGAACGGGTGGCCGCGGCAAAGGCCATCACACGCGACGAGGCGCTGGCCAGGCTGACGCAGCGGGTACTTCACGAGCCGCGGTCCTGCCACGCTGCAGGACTTCTCCTGGTGGTCGGGCCTCACGATGGCCGATGCGCGCGACGGGGTGGAGAGCGTCGGCCGGCGTCTTGAAAAGGAGGTACTCGACGGCACGGCCTACTGGCTCGCGCCGCCGGCGACGCGGCTGCCCCGCGCGTCGCAGCGCGCGCATCTCCTGCCTCTGTACGACGAGTATCTCCTCGCCTACAAGGACCGTCGCGCAGCGCTCGGCCCGAATCGCCCGCCCGCCGCGGGCGCCGCCGGAGGTGAGCTGATGTCGCCGCTCGTGATCGGCGGTCACGTCGTGGGGTTCTGGCGGCGAGCATTCCAGCGGGGCGCCGTGATTGTGACCGTCCGCCCATTCGTGGCGTTCAACGCGGCGCAGGAACGAGCCGTGGCGGCGGCGGCCCGCCGCTACGGTGCGTTCCTGGGGATGCAGGCTGACGTTCGAGTGCGGGCCGGCTGAAGCCGGCCCCTGCCGACAGCCGGAACACCAACGTCTGTGGGGCCCTTCAGCCGGCCCGCCGATGTCCGTGGCTTCCGCCTTCAGGCGGAAGAAGGGATGATGCACGCAGGGGCCGGCTTCAGCCGGGACACCAACGTACGTAGGGGCCGGCTTCAGCCGGCCCGCGCAGGCTTCAGGTCGACGCGACCACCGCCGCCGCTCGCGTGGTCAGCTGCTCCAGCGCCGCCGACAGCTCGGGACGCTCCGGGAGCGTCAGCAGGAAGACGTCTTCGAGCGTCGCGCGCAGCTCGGTGGAGGTCTGCAGGACACGACGCTCCGTGCCGCCATTCACGTGGTGCACCGCAAACTCGCAGTTCCGGAGGACGTAGCGCCGATCGCGATCGGGCCGCGCCACGATCAGGTTCGTGACGAACTGCGAGGCGGGATGGTTTGACAGGTACCAGCTGGTGACCTCGTAGTCCGGCAGCAGCTGCTCCTGCACGTCGAACCGGTAGAGCGCCTTCCATTCCGCGTTGACGCGCGCCTCCATGACGAACGCCTCGCCGGCCTTCTTCAGCCGGAACGCCTCGTGCGGCGTCGCCTGCTCGGCGTCGGCTTGCAGACGAAGCGGGCCGGTGAGCGTCAGCCCGCCGAAACCGACATCCGCGATGTACGCGTCGTCGTCGAGGTCCACGAGCAGGAGCATGTGGCTGCGCGGCGTGACGACGGTGTCGGGGAGGTTCCACAGCACACGCGCGGCAAGACCGGTCACCTGGAAGCCGAGGCCTCTGAGCGCATGGCTGAAGAGGAGATTCTGCTCGAAGCAATAGCCGCCACGGCCATCGCGTACCAGCTTCTGCTCGAGCGAGTCGGCGTCGAGGCGGAGGGGCCATCGCAACAGCGGGTTCAGGTTCTCGAACGGAATCGCCTGCGCATGGTGAAGGTGGACGGCGCGGAGCGTATCGAGCGTCGCGGTGCGCGCGCCGGCGTACCGATCCGCCGAAAATAGGCGTCGAGATCAATCGCGGCCATGATTCTCCTTTGACGCAGGTCCTTCCGTGGCGGTTCCGCCGAACCGTGAACCCGGTGAACGACAAGCTCACTAGTGGCTTGTACCTCACTGAAGTAGTACTGGTACGCTGTCGCGCCATATGGCGCTGACACTGACGACTGATGAACGAGCCGAACTGGAACGTCGTCTTCGAAGCCTCAAGATTCGCGCCGAGGACGCGCGTCGCGCGCGGGTGATTCTGATGCTGGCCGATGGCGCCTGGTACTCGACCATCGAAGCGACGGTGCCGTGCTTTCGTGACTACATCAACCGGTGGCGGAAACGATTTCTCGCGAAGCGACTCGACGGACTGCGGCCGCAGTACCGCGGCCAACCGCCGACGGTCCTGACGCCGGCGATGGAGGCGCGCGTGCTCGAGAAGACGCGGCAAGCGCCGCCTGACGGCAGCACGCACTGGAGTACGCGCAAGCTCGGTCGCCTGCTGAAGATTCACCACAATCTCGTCGGCAAAGCGTGGCGGCGCGCTGGGCTGCAGCCGCACCGCTTCGAACGGTACATGCAATCGGACGATCCCGACTTCGAGACGAAGGCCGCCGACGTGATTGGGCTGTATGTGAATCCGCCAGACCACGCGGCCGTTTTCGCCGTCGACGAGAAGACGGCGATCCAAGCGCTCGATCGGCTCGATCCCGATCCTGCCGCTGTCGCCGGGGCGCGCGGAGCGCCACGGATTCGAGTACTACCGCCACGGGACGCTGTCGCTCCTCGCGGCGCTCGACACGAAATCGGGCGACGTCCTCGGGTCAGACCGTGCCCCGCCACACCAGTGCGGCCTTTGTCGAATTTCTCGGCGACCTCGTGGCCAGCCAGCCGAAGCGGCGCGAGATTCACGTGATCGCCGACAATCTCTCGACCCATAAGACGCAGGCGGTGCGCACGTTCCTGTTGGACCATCCGCACGTCCATCTCCACTTCACGCCGACCTATTCGTCGTGGCTCAACCAAGTGGAGCTCTGGTTTGCGAAGATCGAACGCGACCTGCTGGCGCGCGGCGTCTTCACGTCGGTGGCCGACTTGGCGCGGAAGATTCGGCGCTACATTCGCCACTACAACAAGGTGGCGAAACCGGTCCGGTGGAGTTATCGCAATCCAATGCATCGAATTGGTCGTCCTTTCAGCGAGTACAGTCCACTAGGCAGCGCTGTCCATTGCGGCTCGCTGTTTTCTCACGATCAGCACCGAGTCGCCAAACTCGTGCGTGCGGTAGGCGGCGGTCTCGAGCGCGGCGTTCGCGCCGGCCAGCGAGGCATCGTCGGTGAATGCCCGCAGGAGCTGGAAATGGCTGCTTCCGGGCTCATGCGTGCCCGACAGGATCGCGTCTGCCACATGCAGGCGGGTGGCCGGGCCAATGCGCTGATCCGCCACCCCGTTGCCGGCACGGACCGCGCCGTTTGCGGCGGCGTGCTCGAGCGCGCGCACGACGGTGGTCCCAACCGCGATGACGTTGCCGCCGGTCGCCCTGGTGCGGCGTACCGCGGACGTCGTCGCATCCGGAATGGTATAGGGCTCGTCAAACGGCAGCCGCCGGTCGAGCTCGGGGTCGCCGGTTGAAGAGATTCCTGCGGCGGCGGTGATGGTCGCGAACGTGATTCCACGATCGCGCATGGCGCCAATCGATCTCCAGTCGATCGCAAAGCTTGCGGAGGCCGGCTCGAACGCGGCCGGCAGCGTGGCGATCGGCGACCAGACGTCCCACATCACGAGCGGCGTGGCGATGTGCGCATACTGGATGGGACGGCCGTGGTGCGCGATCCCCGCCCACACCGCGCGCGACGAGCCGTGGAAGCGCAGCGCCACGAGGCGTGGATGCCCGAGGTGGCGTTCCACCGTCGCCTGGAGCGGACCGAGCGCAAGACGATCGCCGTCTGCAAGCGGCGGTGGCAACGGGCGATCTTCAGTCCGCACGTGAAAATCGCCCTCACCGAAGACGACCGCCGAGAAGGTGTGGACGTCGTGCGCAGCGAGTGAGGCTCGTCCCGCCAGCCGCACCTCGACCGGTGATCGACTCCGCAGGTGCACGCCGTGCAGGCTCGCCGGCAGCGTTGCCGCGTCGTTCGCGATCACCAGATCGCCAGGGGCCAGGAAGTCGACGAACCGCGATCGTGGCACGTGCGTGATGTGGCCTTCGGCGTCAACGATGAGCAGCCTGGCGTCTCCCGGCCGTTGCACCGGTCGATCGGCCGCGATCATGACCGGGTCGCTCCGCCGGCGACGGCCAGGGGCGAGTGCACACCGGGAAGAGCGGCCGCTACGGCGTCCGCGAGCTCGCGTGCCGCGCTCTCCGGCGGCTTGAGCGTCGCTGGATCCGCATCGGGGACGGCCAGCGCGTGCAGCGGGGTATCCATGTCGCCCGGATCGAGCGACAGGACGCGTACGCCTTCGGCGTCGAGCTCCTCGCGCCAGATGCGACTCAGGTGGTGCAGCGCGGCCTTGCTCGCGCCGTATGCGCCCCATCGCGGATACGGCGTTGATCGCGGCGTCGCTGGAGACGTTGAGCACCGCGCTGCCGCGGCCGGCGCGCGCCGATGCCGCCAGCGCGCCCAGGAGCGCCCTGGTCAGGCGAAACGGGCCGAGCACGTTGGTGGCGAGCGCCAGCTCGAGTTCCTCGCACTCGGTGTCGCCGAGCAGGGCGAGCGGCGTCGGGCCCAGGCTCGACGCGTTGTTCACGAGCACGTCGAGGCCGCCCAGGTTCCCGACAATCTGCAAGGCAATGGGGTGGATGTCCTCTTTCCGCGCGACGTCGCCGACGATGCCGTATGCGGCCGGATGCGCGCGCGCGATCGCTTCGACGCGCGCGGGAGTGCGGGCAACGAAGGCCACGCGCGCGCCGCGGCCGAGGAACTCCCGGACGAGCGCGAGCCCGAGGCCTGACGTCCCGCCGGTGACGGCAACGCGCACCCCCTCGAGGCGCGCGGACACATCGATATCAAGGTCAGGTGTCATGCAGACGGACTCCTTTGGTCCGTGACAGTGATGGTAGCTACCGGGACATCCGCGGGCTTCCGGCGTCCGGACAGGCGGGCACCTGTCCGATCGGGCAGGCGTGGGCGTCGAGGGGGAAGGCTTTCAGTGACACGAACCACAGAGACACAGAGACACAGAGAGCCATTCAGCATTCGTAGGGGCCGGCTTCAGCCGGCCCTTGGCGAGTTGAGCCCGGATGGCTTCGCACGTCACGCACGTCGGGCCGGCTAAAGCCGGCCCCTACCATCGCTGCCTGCTGCCTGCTACGGCGTTGACAGCAGTCCCCGTTCGGCGGCCAGCGCCACGGCCTGTGCCCGGTTGTCGGCCCCGAGCTTGTTGAAGATGGCCGTCACGTGGAACTTGACGGTTCGCTCCGCGATGGAAAGCGTCTCCCCGATCTGGCGGTTGGAGAGACCGGCGGCCACGAGCCGCAGGACGCCGCGCTCGCGGGCGCTCAGCAGGCCGGTGCGGGCCCGCGGCTCGATCACGCCTTTCACGAGCTTGGCGGCGATCCGCGGGCTGAGGTACGACTCGCCGGCGTGCACCTGCCGGATCGCACTGAGCGATCTCCGCCGCCGGCGAGCCCTTGAGCAGGTAGCCCCGCGCTCCGCCCCGAATGGCGCGAAACACGTCGTCGTCGCCGTCGTACGCGGTGAACACGACGATGCCCCGGCCCTGGCCGGCAAAGCTTGCCACTCCATCGATGCCGTCGCCGTCGGGCAGCTTGAGGTCGAGGAGGATGATGTCCGGACGCAGCCGGGCGGCCATCCGGCGGCCTTCGTCGATGGCGGCGGCAGCGCCGACGACGTCGATGTCGCGTTCGCGCTCGAGCACCGTCGTGACGCCTTCGCGCACGATGGGATGGTCGTCCACGATGAGCACGCGGATCATGCCGGCGCCAGGGGAATCGACACGGTAATCGTCGTGCCCCGGCCGGGAGCACTGCGGATCGCGGCACGCCCGCCCACGAGCCGCGCACGATCGTCGATGCCGACCAGCCCGAACCCGCGAGCGCGCGCGCCGCGCACGCGAAATCCGCGGCCGGCATCTGCGACGGTCAGGCGCACCCGGCCGCGGACGACCTCGAGCCGGAGCGATACCTCGCGCGCGCGCGGCGTGCTTGCGGACGTTGCTCAGCGCTTCGCTGGCGATGCGGTAGACCTCGGATTCCACCGCTTCGGGCAACGGCCCGGCGGTCACCTCCATGCGCACGCGCACGCCGGTGTCGGCGGTGAACTGGCGCGAGAGCACGCCGAGCGCTTCTCTGAGCGGCCGGTTCTGCAGCGGAGACGCACGCAGCGCCCCGATCGATCGCCTGCGTTTCGTCGACGCCCTCGCGGGCGACGTCCAGCGCACGACGCAGAGACGGCCTCGCCGCGGCGCGCGGCTCGAGGTGCGAGAGCGCCGCTTCGATCTGCAGGGCGATCGCCGTGAACCCCTGCGCCAGCGTGTCGTGGACGTCGCGGGCAATGCGCGACCGCTCGTCGGCCCGTGCGTGCTGGATCAACTGCTCGCCGAGGCGGGCCCGCTCGATCGCCACGCCGACCTGGTTTGCGATCGTGGTGAGCAGATCCAGTTCCTGTCGCGTCAGCCGGCGCCATCCGCGCATCGCGAGGTTCATGACGCCGAGCGGACGGTCGCCGGCGTAGAGCGGCACGCTCGCGTGACAGCGCAGGCCATGCGTCTCCGCCGCCTGCCGCGATCGCACGGCGGGCGCGAGGCGGCTGCACTCGACGACGTCGATGTTGCGCGCCGTCAACTGCCCGCTCTGAAAGAGCTCGAGACACCAGCACGAGCGGCCGGTCATGCGGACGGGCTCCTGCAGATACGGCGGCAGGCTCTGCACCGCGGCGCTGTAGAAGCGGCCGGACGCCGGGTCGCGCAGCCAGACCCAACCGGTTTCAACACCAAGCAGCGAGGCCATCCGGCTGAGCGCTTCGCCCGCTGCCCCCTGCTCGGTGGCGGCACTGTTGAGCGCCTCGGCCACTTCCTTCAGGACCCGTAGCGCACGCGTTTGAGAGAGAGGCTGTCGTCGCGCCACTGGTACGAATTCTAGTCCCGGGGCGGCGGAGGGCCGCGGAGGGAAGCCATCGCAGAGGACGCAGAGGGGCAGAGGACGCGGAGAACAAGAGAACGGCAACCGTACAGAGTCATGCGGATCCGTGGGGACGTCGTTCGACGGGCCGCCCGCAGGGCGGTCCGCGTGAGCCGGGCCGGCGGCACTGCACGCAGGCCGACCCGTCGAACGACCTCCGCGTCCTCTGCTCCTCTGCGTCCTCTGCGATGACCCCGTCTCTGCGACCTCTCCTGCCTCCGCGGCCGCTGCCCCCGCTCCCTTGTCCCTGCCGACACTTCGGCGTGGTGCCGACATATCAGCACCATCTCTGCGTCCCCAGCATCAGGCTCGCGGCTGATCTTACGCTAAGTCATTGACTGTCTTCGACATGGGTGTTTACACGGCGGCGCCTCGAAGGCGGCACGAGCATCGCTCAGCACACGCCCCGGCAGGCGACAAAACGCTGCTGAGGAGGATCTGTCCAATGTCATTGCAACATCGCATCGTCGGGCGTCGAGGCGTCCGCATCGCGCGCATCCGGGTCGCCGGTGCGCTCGCGCTGGCGGCGGTCTGTGCGCTGCCGGGCACGCCGGCGGCACGCGCGCAGAACAACCCGGTTGTCGAATGGAATGCCATCGCCGCCGAGGCGTTCGCCCCGAGCCAGGGAACGAACCCGCTCGGCCAGTCGCGCACGTTCGCCATCCTGCACGCGGCTCTTCACGACGCGGTCAACGCCATTCATCCGCGATACCAGCTCTATACGAAAGGACTCGTGGCAGATGCCGGTGCGTCCATCGACGCCGCCGTCGCCGCGGCGTCGCGCGACGTGCTGGTGGCGCTCATTCCTGACCGGCAGGCGTTCATCGAGGCGCCTACGCGAGTGCGCTTGCGGGTATCACGGACGCCACCGCCAAAGAGAAGGGGATCGCCGCGGGCCGCGCCTCGGCGGCGGCGACGCTTGCCCGGCGGCGGAACGATGCCATGGATCGGGCGACGCAGCCGGTCTACGTGCCGAAGGCGGTGCCGGGTGACTACCAGTTCACCCCGCCGTTTGACTTCGCACTCTTCCCCGGCTGGGGGCAGATCACGCCGTTCGCCATCACGACGTCCGAACACCAGCCGCGCGGCCCGCATGCGCTGTCGAGCAGCGCGTATGCGCTCGATTTCGCGCATCTCAAAGCCATCGGCCGGGCGGGCAGCACGACGCGCACCGCGGAGCAATCCGAGATCGCGAAGTTCTGGTACGAGGACTCGCCGCTCGGGTGGAACCGTATCGCCAACACCGTCGTCAGTCAGGCACGGCTCGACGCGTGGGACGCGGCCCGCGTGTTCACGCTCGTGAACTTCGCGATGGCCGACGGCTTCACCGCCGGGTTCGCCGCGAAGTACAACTTCCGCTTCTGGCGTCCGATAACCGCGATCCGCAATGCGGCTGGCGATGGGAACCGATCGACGGAGCCCGACCCGACGTGGGAACCGTTGATGCCGACGCCGCCCGTACCTGACTATCCGTCGACACACACCGTGCTCGGGGCGGCAGCGGCCGAAGTCCTGATTCACTTCTTCGGCGACAAGGTCGCATACAGCGCGACGAGCCTCACCCTGCCGGGCGTCACCCGACAGTACAAGGGATTCTCGCAGGCCGCGCTCGACAACGGCCGCTCACGCATCTACGCGGGCATCCATTTCCGCCGCGCGGTCGACGACGGCTACACGCAGGGGCAGAGCATCGGCCGCGCCGTCGCGGCCCTGTTGCCGCCCGTAGACTAGGTAGATTCCACCGGGAGTCCGCGATGTCTCTGTCACTCAGCAGACGCGAGGTGCTGGCCATGATGGGCGCCACCGGCACGCTCACCGCGTTCGCAGCAACGGACGCGCGAACGCCGTTCAAGACAATTGGTGTGCTCGGCGGCATCGGTCCGCAGGCGACGATGGACTTCGAAGCCCGCGTGCATCGTGCCGCCCAGCGGCTGGTCCCGCAGCGCGAGAACAGCGGTTATCCGCCGATGGTCGTCTACTACCATCGGCACCCGCCGATTCTCGTCAACGAGGATCTGTCGCCGCGGTTTCCGATCCGGCCGGATCCGCGTCTGCTCGAGGCGGCCGCGCGCCTCGGCTCCTGGGCTGACTTCCTGGTGATCACCTCGAACGGTCCGCACCTCATTCAGGATCAGATCGAGGAGGCGGCCAGCCGTCCGGTCCTGAGCATGATCGACGTGACGTTCGACGAAGTCCGGCGGCGCGGGTGGCGGAAGGTCGGCGTCCTCGGATTCGGCGACCCGATCGTCTACACCGCGCGGCTCGGACAGCTGAACGCCGGCTCCGAAACGATCACCGGCGACCTGCGCCGCCGGCTCGACGCGGAGATCATGAAGGTGATGGAAGGCCACGACGATGCCTCGTCGACGGCGGTGGCACGCGAGGCAATCGACGTGCTTCGAGCCAGGAGGGTGGACGGGATCATCCTGGGCTGCACGGAGATCCCATTGCTCGTGCGTGGCGACGCCGACGCGGCGGACCTGGTGGACCCGGTCCAGCTTCTCGCCGAGGCTGCGGTCCGCTGCGCGATCGCGTAGGGAATCGCCGGAGGCTTCGAGTTCGGGCGCGGGCTGGCGTGCCCTATGGTGAATCGCGGGCAGAGGGCTCTGACTCCGCCTCGAGGACCCGCAGAAGGCTCGACGTGTCCATCGTGCCCCAGCCCTGCTCCATCAGCCGGCACAATTGCCGGTGCACGAGGGCGGTGGCCGGCATGGACAGGGGCTGCTCCTCGAGCGCGTCCATGATGGTCGAGAAGTCCTTGTGGTGCAGGCGCGCCTCGAGGCCGGCGGCGAAGTCGCGGCGCGCCATCTTCGGCCCCATCAGCCCGAGCATCTTGCTCCCGGCAAAACCGGACATCAACGCCTCCACGGCTTTCCCGCACTCCACGCCGTTCTGGCGAGCGAAGAGCATCGCTTCGGCGATCCCCTGGATGTTGACCACCTGGACGATCTGGTTGCAGGCCTTGGTGACCTGGCCGGCTCCGTGATCGCCCATGTGAAAGATGGCGCCCCCCAGTTTCTCGAGGAGCGGGCGGACACGTTCGAGCACCTCGGGCCTGCCGCCCACGAGGATCGCCAGCGTGCCCGCCTCTGCGCCCTGCGTCCCGCCTGATACCGGGCAGTCGAGCATGTCGATGCCGCGCTCCTCGAGCGCCGCCGCGATTCGCCGCGTCACATCGGCGGAGATCGTGCTCATGTCGCACACCACTGCCCCACGCCCCGCGCCGTCGATGACCGCCTTGCCTGCATGCGCGCCGGTGCCACGGATCACGTCCTCGACGTCGCGGCTGGCTGTGACATTGGTGATGACGACCTCCGCCCCGGACGCGCAGTCGGCAGGCGATTGCGCCGCGCGCGCGCCATCCTGCACGAATGGCTGTGCCGCCTCCGGCCTCCGCGCGTACACGGCAAGCTGATGCCCGGCGAGCATGAGGCGCCGCACCATGGGCGTACCCATATTGCCGAGACCAATGAAACCGATGGTTGCCATACGTCTACGATACCTTCCGGCTGAAGCCGGAAGCCACAGGCCAGGCTGAAGCCAGAAGCCACAGCAGGCTCGAGCCGGAAGCCACGATCCTTCCGGCTGAAGCCGGAAGCCACAGGCGGGCTCGACGATACTTCCGGCTGAAGCCGGAAGCCACAGGGGAGCTGAAGCCGGAAGCCGCCAGGCTGAAGCCGGAAGCCGCAGGCTACGCCGCGGCGCCCGGCATCGAATGCGACTGCCGCTCGTCGGCTCCGATCGTGCGGAACGCCTGGAACGCGACGTGACAGTCGTTCTTCCGCAGGAAGTTGAGCAGCCGCTTGTAGTCGGACGGCGGCATGTTGAACAGCCGCACGAGCAGTTTGTAGCTGCCGCGGGTGGCGCCAAGTCCGCGCCGGACCACGTCGCGGACATCCTTCCGCGTGAGGTCGCGCGACATGAATGGCTCGTAAACCGCCGACCAGAACGATTCGCCCGCCAGCATCCGTTCGTAGAGCGCGTCCGCAGGCGTCGCCCGCGGGCCGGAACCATCGCTGGATACCGCCGGCGCGGGTTGCCCGGTCACCTCCGCAGGGAGATCGGCAACCTGAATCACGCCCTCATGACGGACCGCGATCCGCTCGACCACGTTCTTCAGCTCACGCACGTTTCCCGGCCATCGATAGGCCGTCAGCGCGCGCAGCGCGTCCGGGCTCAGCTCCGATGGCGACTGGTGATGCCGGCGGCTGTAGATGGACAGGAAGTGCGTGAGCAGCAGCGGCACGTCTTCCGGGCGCTCGCGGAGCGTGGGCGTCCGGAGGTGGATCACGTTGAGCCGGTAGTACAGGTCGAGACGAAAGTGACCGCCGCGAATCTGCTCCGGCAGATCGCGGTTGGTGGCGGCGACGATGCGCACGTTGACACGTGCGCGGACGCGGTCGCTGCCGACGCGATGCACTTCACCGGTCTCGAGGAAGCGGAGCAGCACGCCTTGCATGCGGAGGCTCATCTCGCCAAGCTCGTCGAGAAGCACCGTCCCGTTGTTGGCAATCTCGAACAGCCCGGCCTTGTCGCGGACGGCGCCGGTGAAACTGCCGCGCTCGTGGCCGAACAGCTCGGATTCGAGGAGCGTCTCCGGAATGCCTGCGCAGTTGATCGGCACGAACGGGCGGGCGCGCCGGCCGCTGCCCGCATGGATCAGATTGGCGACGACCTCCTTGCCTGTGCCGCTCTCGCCCGTGATCAGCACCTTCGCATCGGTGGCCTGCGGCCGATGCAATCTCCGTCACGCAATTCGGCAATGGATGGGCTGCGCCCGATGAGCTCAGCGCGTGTGTCCGGCATTGATTCCCCTCGGCTCCTGTGGACGGCCCTCGTCGCGCCTGTACGTCAAAGTGCTCTAAAGGCGTGCAAAGTGCGAGCCGAAGAGCAGAGCCTTCTTCGAGAAAATGCCGCACTGCGTGAAGATGGTTCGACCAAGATAGGGTCGCTGCCAACCCGAAAGCATGAGGTGAACCGCGAGTGTCTCCCCGTCAACGCAAGTCGATTCGGTATGCCGTGGTCGGGCTGGGCCACATCGCTCAGGTCGCCGTATTGCCGGCGTTCGCCCACGCACGGCGCAACTCGCGCGTGACGGCGCTCGTCAGCGACGACCGCTCGAAGCTGAAGGCGGTCGCGAAGAAATATCGCGTCCCGGGGACGTACTCGTACGACGACTACGACCGCTGCCTCGAGCAGGTCGACGCCGTGTACATCGCGCTGCCGAACTCCATGCATGCCGAGTACACGATCCGGGCTGCCGAGGCGGGCGTACACGTCCTCTGCGAGAAGCCGATGGCGGTGACCGCCGACGAGTGCGAGCGCATGATTGACGCCTGCCGCGAGCACCGCGTGAAGCTGATGATCGCGTATCGCCTGCATTTCGAGGAGATCAACCTGAAGGCGATCGACCTCGTGCGACGTGGCCGCATCGGTGAGCCGAAGTTCTTCAACTCGTCATTTGCCATGCGCGTGCGCCAGGGCGACATCCGAACGAAGAAAAGCATGGGCGGCGGATCGCTCTACGACATCGGCGTCTACTGCATCAACGCCGCCCGGTATCTGTTCCGGGCCGAGCCGAAGGAGGTCATGGCGATCTCGGTCAACAGCGGAGCGGCCCGGGTCTCGGAGATCGACGAATCCACGGGCGCGCTGCTGCGTTTCGACGGAGAGCGCGTGGCCGCGTTCGTCACGAGCTTCAATGCGGCTGACGTCGGTTCATACCGGATCGTCGGCACCAAGGGAGACCTCCACGTCAATCCGGCGTACCAGTACGCCGAAGGTCTCGCCTACGAGCTGACGGTGGACGGCAAGACCACGCGCAAGCGCATCGGCCGCCGCGACCAGTTCGCCCCGGAGCTGCTCTACTTTTCCGACTGCATCCTCAAGGACCGCGAGCCGGAGCCGTCCGGCGAGGAGGGCCTCCAGGACGTGCGCATCGTCCAGGCGCTGTACGAGTCCGCCGAAACGGGACGCGCCGTCGCCGTTCCACCGTTCGAGGCATCGAAGCGGCCGAAGGGGCGACAGCGGATCACCCGGCCTGCCGTGAAGAAGCCGCGCCTGGTCAAAGTCCAGAGCGCGAGCGAAGACTGACGGCTCTAGTGGCATGTACCTTCTGAATCACTACCGGCCGCGCCGTTGTCGCGGCCGAACGTCGCCAGTGCGTTTTTCGACGCAGTGGTCGCATCAGGCGCGCGAGGCCGGCCTGATGTCGGACGAGCATTTCACGGTCGATGGGACGGTGCTCGAGGCGTGGGCCAGTCTGAAGAGTTTCCAGCGCACGGACGCCGGCCCTACGCCGCCGCCCTACGATCCGGGAATCCGACCGTCAATTTCCACGGGGAGGCCCGGAAGAACGACACGCATCAGTCGACGACGGACCCGGACGCGCAACTGTATCGCAAAGGCCAAGGCAAAGAAGCGAAGCTCGCGTATCTGGGGCACGTCCTGCTCGACAACCGCCATGGCTTCGTCGCGAATGTGTGTACAATGGCCGCGACCTGGCACCGCGGAATCGGAGGCGGCGCTGCTGTTGCTCGAGCAGGCTGACCGCGCGATCACGGTCGGCGGCGACAAGCATTTCGACGTCGGCCGATTTATCGGGCCCTTGCGGCAGCGCCGGATCACGCCACACGTGGCCCAGAAGGACGCTGCGATGCACCCCGCGCCGGAGTTGTTTGTTCGTGAGCTCGGCGAACCACCGCTCGACGAGATTCAGCCATGACCCGTAGGTGGGCGTGAAGTGGACGTGGAACCGCGGCCGCTTGGCAAACCAGTTTCGAATCAACGGCGTCTTGTGCGTGCCGTAGTTGTCCATAATCAGATGGACGTCGAGGTGTCGCGGCACCGCCGCGTCCACGGCGTCGAGGAACTGACGAAACTCGGTCGAGCGATGCCGTTGATGGAATTGCGTGATCAACTCGCTGGTCTTCACGTTGAGTGCGGCGAACAATGTGGTGGTGCCGTGCCGTCGGTAGTCGTGGGTGCGACGCTCGATCTTACCCGGGCGCATCGGCAACACCGGCTGCGTACGATCGAGCGCTTGAATCTGGGATTTCTCGTCGACACAGAACACGACAGCACGCGTCGGCGGCTGCATGTACAGGCCGACGATGTCCCGCACTTTCTCGATCAGCAACGGATCGGTCGACAGCTTGAACGTCTCGGTGCGATGTGGCTGCAGGCCAAAGGCACGCCAGATGTGTTGGATGGTCGTGCGCCCCAGGCCACTCGCCTTCGCCATGCCGCGGCTGCTCCAGTGCGTCTCGCCCCGCGGCGTCTCCTCGAGCGTCCGCACGATCACCTGCTCCACTTGTGCGTCAGTGACACGGCGCGGCGCACCGGGCCGGGACTCGTCATACAACCCATCCAGCCGCTCGCGAATGAATCGGCCGCGCCACTTGCAGACCGTCACCTGCGACATCCGCAGCCGCTTCGCAACCACCTTGTTGTCGACGCCTTCTGCGCACGTGAGGATGATCCGTGCGCGCCGCGCAAGATGCGGCGCCGTCCGCGATCGATGGGCCAACGAGTCCAGCTGCATACGCTCGTCGTCAGTCAAAATCAACGCGACCTTGGGGCGTCCCAGTGCCATGCTCGCCTCCTTGTAGACGAGTACCGACTGGGCCGCGCCACTTGTTTCACATTCTTCGCGGTCAGGACACTAGAAGGCATCTCACAAATGCCGAAGGAGAATCATCGCGCAGGCGAGGTGCAGAAAGCCGGTGAAATTGGCGGCGCGCCGCTCATAGCGGGTGACGAGTCGCCGAGAGTTCTGCAGCCAGGCAAAGAGGCGTTCGACTTTCCAGCGGCGTTTATAGCGGCGCAAGGGACGTCGGTCCTGCGTGAGGTTGACCCGGTTCGGCCGATGGGGCGCGATGAGCTCGATCCCGCACGCGGCCAGCGTCTGGTCGAGCCCGTCGCTGTCATACGCTGCATCCCCGATTAGGCGCTCGGGGTTGTCGGGGAGGAAGCTCGCGTTCAGCGTTTGTTCGACGAGCTGCGTTTCGTGCGGCGAGGCCGACGCGATGGTAATGGCGACAGGAAGACCAGCGCGGTCTGCAATGGCCATGATCTTGGTCCCCTTGCCCCGCTTGGTCTTGCCGACGTGGCGGCCTTTTTTTTGGCGCTGGCAAAGGAGCCATCGATGAAGGTCTCGCTGAGGTCGAGCCCGCCACGGGCGTGCAAGTCCGCGGCGAGCGCCTTGAGGACGCGACGAAGTGTCCCTGCGCGCACCCAGCGCTGAAAGCGACGATGACAGGTCTGATACGACGGATAGCGGTCGGGCAAGTCCTTCCACGGCGCCCCGGTGCGCAGGATCCAGAGAATGCCGTTCAACACGTCGCGCGGATCGCGCCAGGGTCGGCCTCGTCGATCGCGACGCACGCGAGGCCTCGGGAAGAGCGGCGCCAGTATGGCCCATTGCGCGTCGGTTAGGTCCATGCCGTCGAGTACCGACGGTCAGTACACATCGGTTTCACCCGTGCCGCTTCGGCATTTGTGAGATAGGTTCTAGTGGCCTGTCTCTTCTGAATTACTACCGGGCCGCTCCGTTGTCGCGGCCCGTAGATCGCACTCGGAGGCCTGTTGTGAGTAGTACTCAATCAGTCTGGACAGTCCACTAGTGGAATGTCCTTGTGATTTCTACAGCGGGCCGCCCGCTGGTCGGCCGACGAAATTGCAGTCGAAGGGCTGTCGTGGGCACTACAGGTCAAGTTGATACGGTCCAGTAGTTCGTGTCACCGGCGGCGGCGCGCCGGCTCCTGCATCGCGCGGGCGTGAATCTGGGTCGCCACGCTGCGGCCCGATTCGAACGCACCCTGCATCCAGGCGTTGATGCTGGACACGTGATCGCCGGCAAGATACACGCGGCCGTCGGGCCGCAGCAGCGTCGGCTGATAGTCGCGGCGGGCGCCGCCTCCGAACGCCGCCCAGCTCCCGCCGTTCCACTTCACCCGGTGCCAGGCGACGGAGAACCCGGACTCGAACTCCGTGCGGTACTGCGGGTGGATGCGCTCGCCCTGTTCGAGCGCCAGCGCCACCCGATCGGCCGGCGTCCGCTCGCCCACCAGGCGCCCGCGCACATCCTGTATGTAGTAGCCGACCAGAACGCCCTTCCGGCCGTTGAATCCGGTGGACGGATACAGGATCTGCGTGATGTCCTGATCCGTGCGCGTCGCCCCGCCGTAGATTCCGTCATCCTCTTCCCAGAAGCGGCGTTTGAACTGAAGGCCCATCTTGCCTGCCGACGCGTAGGTGAAGGAGGCGATCGCCCGCTTGAACTCGGGTGCGAAGTCCGTCTCGATCGTGGCGAGCACCGGCAGCGGGATGGTGCAGGCGCGGTCCTCCGCCTCCACCCGGCGCGGGCGGCCGCTCTGGTCGGCGTAGACGACCGCCACGCCGGACTCACTCTGACGAATCTCGCGTACGGCGGCGCGATAGACGATCTTGTCGCGCAGTCGTGACGCGAAGGCGGCGGGCAGCCGATCCGTGCCGCCGGTGATCTGGAACATGGTTGCCTGGTAGTCGTAGTCGAGGTGCAGATACAAGCCGACGCGGGATCCGAGCAGTTCGCTCAACTCCATCGCCGGCGTGGACGGCCCCCGCCGCGGAGAGCCGTCGTAGCGGCCCTGCTCGCTCAGCGCCCCGGCCTGGCGCAGGTACACGAGCAGGTTCTCGCGATCCTCGCTCGTGATTGGCTCGTCGAGCTTGTCCTGTGCGATCGCCTTGGCCAGCAATTCCGCGACGTAGCCGTCGAGATCCGTGCGCGCCTCACGCTGGCGGACCCGCCGCCCGGCCAGCGCCGGCGTTCTCGTCTGATAGAGATAGGCGGACTCGCACTGGTTGCAGAACGGCTGGATCGCCACGTCGAGCTCGCGGCAGTACGACATCACGGTGCTGTGATGATGCGGGATGCGCATCGCGCCGGGATTGAAGTACTGGCCCTCGTCGAACGCGCAGACCTGCGACGCACCATCTTCCTCGCTCACGGTGCCGCGGCGAACCGTGTGCGCGCGCCCGCCGGGGCGCGGCCGCGCCTCGAGCACCTGCACGTCGTAGCCGCGCTTGCCGAGCTCATACGCGATCGCGAGCCCCGCCACCCCGGCGCCGAGGACGAGGACCCGCACACCGTTGACCTGGCCGCGCAGTTCGAAGGGCGCCTGCGACGGCGCGGCGAGGAGGCCGAGCGCCGTCATCGATTCGTAGGCGACGGTGATGCCGCCGGCGGCGCCGAGCTGTTCGAGGAAGTGGCGCCTGGTCAGGGATGGCATGTCACGCACGGCATGGGACTTTCGTTCGCGTGCTCGACAATATCATCGGCCATCATCGGCCCGAACACGCGACGCTCAGCAATATCGTCGCTGCGTGCGGCGAGCCTCCTCGCGAATCGACGCGCGAACAGTCGGGCCCGGTAGGCGTAAGATCGCTTTCGCGCGTCGACTCATCCTCGCGGAGGTCCATCATGCGCAACAGACGTACCGCCATCTGCGGCGTCGCCGCGATCGGTACTCCTGGTCCAGGCTGTTCCCGCGGTGGCCCAGACAGACTTGTTCGCCATCCCGCCCGGCCCGCGGCGCGTGGATCTCAGCGGCTCCGGCGGCTTCCTGCTGTCCACTGACTGGAGCGATCTCGTCCTGCTCGGCTCGGTGTCGTCCATCAGCGGCACCGTGGAGCAGGTGCTCGTGCGGGACCTCGAGGTGGAACCGGGACCGGTCTTCGACGGGGTCGTCACGTACTGGGAAGGCCGCTACGGATTCCGGGCGCACGGCGGGTTCGCGCGCTCCTGTCTCGCCGTCGGCGGCATATGTGGATCCAGCTCCGTGGACGTGGATGCCTTCATGTACGACGTCGGCGGAGCCGTCGGCTTGATCGAGTATCGACGCGGCGCCTGGGCGTGGCCGTACCTCTTTCTCGGCGTGGGCGGCGTGACCTACAACCTCGAACGCACCGTGGGCCCCCCGCTGACGTTCATCGAGCGGAGGCCTCCACGCGCTCCGGACGGGCAGGTGATCGTCTCGCGCGACGATCCCGAGGCGCTGCTCATCGCGATCGACGAGCTCGGCGTGGAAACGAGGTTCGCGCTGAATCTCGGCGTGGGCACGGACCTTCGCATACCGCTCGGACCCGCCAGCATCGGGCTGCGGCTGGAAGTCTCCGACAACATCCACCACTCACCCGTGGACATTCACGTCGCCGAGGCCGAAGGTGGCGGGTCGTCGCACGTCAATTTCGGCTACGTCCACAACCTGCGCGCGGCCGCGGGCCTCGTGGTCCAGTTCGGACGCTGAAGGAAACCGCCATGCGACGACATACGACATGGATCGCGCTCGTCATCCTGCTGGGCACCGGACACTCCGCGACGCCCGCACAGGGCGAGGACACGCTGATCAGGGCGGCCGTGCGCCGCGTGCTCGCGCCCCGGATGTTCACGATCGAGTATCAGCCGGGCGTGGACGGTGAGCTGATCGTGCTCGCCGGCAACGTCGAGGCGACGCCCGTACCCGGCACCGTCGTCCTTGTCGGGGGCGTGCTGCGGACACTCGGCGAGGCCGAGCTCAAGCGTACGCCGGGCTTCGACGAGATCGAGACGCAGACGCGGGAAGCCCTGGCCAGCCGGCCCGTGCTCGTCGCCACGTCGCTGCGGACCGCGACCGGCGGTCGACTTCTGGGAGATGCGGCCCGGCCGTCGAGACAGCCTCTTCTCGAGGAGTCAGCCGGCCGATCACGCGAACGGAGGGAGACCACGCTGCATCCGGGGACGTTTGCCCGGCTGATCGACGTGATGGGCGGACAACTGGTCCGGCTACCGAGGGCCCGCGTGCTCGTCGTGCTCAATCCACGGGTACTCCTCGTCGAATCCGCCAGCCCTCTGGCAAGCCACTACCGGCAACCTGGACCGCGTCCTCGTGCTCGTGGACGAGGGTGCGCTTCGCGTCGATGCCGCCGCGATCGTCGGATCGGACGTGACCGTGCTCGGCACGGCACGCACGCTCCTCGGAATGCAGGTGACCGGCGAGGTGCCATGGCCGCCGATCCTGACGCGCGACGTGACCGAGCGCTACGAGATCCGCGCCGCCGTGCTCGCCACGTCAGTGCAGACGGCCGACGGAGTCGAGTTGACGAATCGGCGTTGAGTCGGGCGGTTACTCGGCTCTTGCGAGCACGAACCACAGAGACACAGGGCACAGAGCAGCTGAAACCTCTGAGTCTCTGTGACTTCTGTGGCCCGTGGCGTAAAGGACTCTACCCTGCAGCGATCGCTGGCTGCGGCGCGGGCGGTGAAGTGGGCGCGGAGCGGCGCTCGCCGATCTGCTGGCGCCACATCGCGTAGTACAGCCCCTTCTGTTCGAGAAGCGTCACGTGCGAGCCCGATTCGATGACGCGGCCGCGTTCGAGCACGAAGATCCGGTCGGCGTGCATGATCGTCGAGAGCCGGTGCGCGATCAGGATCGTGATGACGTCCTGGCGGGCGGCGACGTCGCGGATGGTCTCGCCGATCTCCTCTTCGGTCAGCGAGTCGAGCGACGAGGTCGCCTCGTCGAAGACGAGCAGGTGCGGCCGGCGCAGGAGCGCGCGCGCGATCGAGAGCCGCTGCTTCTCGCCGCCCGACACCTTCACGCCGCCCTCGCCGATGACCGTGTCGAGCCCGCGGTCGGCGCGCGCGAGCAGGCTGTCGCAGGCGGCCTGGCGCAGCACGTCCAGGCATTCGCGTCGGTCGCCGCGGGGTTGACGAACAGCAGGTTCTCGCGGATGGTGCCGGAGAAGAGCTGGGTGTCCTGGGTCACGAAGCCGATGCGCTCCCGAAGCTGGTTCGAGATCGACGGTCGCCGCCGGATGCCCGTTGTAGAGAATCTCGCCCGATTGCGGCGGGTAGAGGCCGACCAGCAGCTTCACGAGCGTTGTCTTTCCGGCGCCGGACGGGCCGACGAACGCGATCGTGTCGCCGCGGCGAACGTCGAACGAGATGTCGGTGAGCGCCGGAGACGATGCCGACTGGTGCTTGAAGCTGACGCGATCGAAGGCGAGGCGCTGCAGCTCCGGCAGCGGCACCGGGTTCGCCGGCCGCGGCTCCTTCGGGATGTCCAGGATGTCCTGAAAGTTCTTCAGCGAGACTTCCGTTTCGCGGTAGATGTTGATGATGTTGCCCAGTTCCTGCAGCGGACCGAAGATGAAGAACGAGTAGATGAACAGCGAGAAGAACTGCCCGACGGTGATCGCCTGCGCGTAGATCAGGTACAGCATCAGGAACAGGATGCTGGTGCGCAGGAAGTTGACCGCGGTGCCCTGGATGAAGCTGAGGCTGCGGATGTAGCGGACCTTCTTCAGCTCGAGCTGCAGGATCTTGTCGGTGGTCGTGTTGAGCCGCGCGATCTCCTGCTGCGCGAGCCCGAGGCTCTTGACCAGCTCGATGTTGCGCAGCGACTCGGTCGTCGAGCCCGCCAGCGCCGTCGTCTCGGCGACGATGACCTTCTGAATCACCTTGATCTTGCGGCTCAGGACCGAGCTGAGCACGCCGAGGAGCGGCACGGTCAGGAAATAGACCGGCGCGATGACCCAGTGCACGCTGAGCGCGTAGATCATGACGAAGATGATGCCGACCAGCGACGTGAACAGCACGTTGATCGACGCGGAAATCAGCCTCTCGACGTCGGTCCGCACCTTCTGCAGCTTGCCGAGCGTTTCGCCGCTGCGCTGATCCTCGAACACGGAGTACGGCAGCTCGAGCGAGTGCCGGATGCCGTCGGAGTAGAGCCTGGCGCCGAGGCGCTGCGTGATGACGTTGATGAAGTAGTCCTGGAAGTTCTTGGCCACGCGCGAGACGAACGCGACGCCGACCGCGGCGCCGAGCAGCAGGCTCACGCCGCGGAAGAACTCGGCGGTCGTGTACTCCTGGAACTTGGTCGCGTACTCGTCGATGACGTAGCGGAAGATCAGCGGATCGAGCAGCGAGAAGATCTGGTTGATGGCCGCGAGCACGAGGGCGAGCGTCACCAGCCGCCAGTAGTTCCTCAGGTAGTCGAGGAGCAGCCTCATCCGTGTTGCACGCTTCCTGGAGTGGGCGAAAGAGCCTCCATCACGGCCTTGTCGAGGATCATCCCGAGCGTCTCGATGATCTGCCGGCCCTCCTCGGCAGTCGCCTCCGCGGGAAACCCGAAGTACGCGTCCGGACCGCCGGCCTGGGTGAACGTCACGTTACCCCTGTGCATGGCCTCGATAATCGAACGTGGATTGGGAGGGAGCGCGGCCATCACGTCCTGCCGTACCAGGTCGGGGCGTTCGGCGAGCACGACCGATCCCTCGTAGCGGCCGGCGTGGCAGGCGCCGCTCTTGAACTCGGCGGTCAGGAAATCGGCCCAGCGGCGCCGCGTCAGGTCGGGAAAGACGAGCGTGCCGAAGCCGCGCGCGGCAATCTGGCTGACCGCGGTGCGCAGCGCCTGGACGTGCGCCGGATCGTGGTGCGCGTTGGCGATGGCGGTCATGCGGATGCCGTGCGCCGCGAGGCTGCGCACGGCGCCGGCGACCTGCATGGTGGTCGCCTCCGACGGCGTGTGCAGCGTCCCGGCGAACTCCGACGCGAACGGCGTCGGCGACAGCGCCAGCGCCGGGAGCAGCAGCACGTGGAGTCCGTGTGCCGACAGACGCGCTGCGCCGGCGCGCGCCATCGCGTCAGCGATGATGATATCGGTGCCGAGCGGCAGGTGCGGACCATGCGCCTCGATTGCGCCGGTCGGCAACACGGCGACGGTGCGGTCTGCCGGAAGATCGCGCACGGCCTGCCACGTCAGCGACGCGAGAGTGTGGACTGCCAAGGGCGTGTCAGTCGAGTGTAGTCCAACCATCGGGCCGGCTGACAGCCGTCAGGCCGGCTGAAGCCGGCCCCGCGTACTGGCTGGACGAAGGGGCCGGCTTCAGCCGGCCCACGTCGCGGGAGACTACAATCGTCGCCCTGTGATCCCGACGCGGCTCAACCTTACGGCGCACCTGCTGGACGCGCGGATTGCCGAGGGCCGTGGCGGCCGTCCCGCCATTCGAACCAGGGACCGCACCCTCACCTATGCGGAGATGGCGCGGCTGTCTGCGCAGTACGCGCACCTCCTCGCCGCCGACGATATCCGGCCGGAGGAACGCGTGATCGTGGCGCTCCCGGACGGGCCTGATTTCGTCGCGGCGCTGTTCGGCATCCTGCGGCACGGCGCGGTGGTCGTCATGGTCAACCCGGATGCGCCTCCGAGCTGATTCAATACTTCCTCGAGTACACGCGCGCCACGGCGGCATTCGTCCCCGCCGACCGGCTCGACCTCTTCACGCGCGCCGCCGCCGCCGTGCCGCGCGCGCCGCGGCTGTACGCCGCCGATGACGGCGGCTTTTCGACCAGGCGCGACGCCCAGCCGGGCGAGCGTGCGCCGTTCGACTCGCATCGCGACGACGCCGCGATCTGGCTGTTCAGCGGCGGGACGACCGGCCGGCCGAAGGGCGTCGTGCAGACGCATCGCTCTTTCGCCAACACGACGGCGCTCTATGGACACGGCGTGCTCGGCGTCTCTCCCGACGACGTGACGATCTCGGTGCCGAAGCTGTTCTTCGGGTACGCCACCGGCGCGAACATCTTCTTTCCGTTTTCCGTCGGCGCGTCGTCGGTCCTGTTCCCGGAGCGATGCACCCCTGCGACGCTGTTCGCCGAAATCGCCCGCCACCGGCCGACGATCCTCATCAACGTGCCGACGATGGTCCAGCAGATGGTCTCGCATCCGGACGCATCGTCGCAGGACGTCTCGAGCCTCCGGCTCGCAACCTCCGCCGGCGAGGCGCTGCCCGCCGAGCTCCACGATCGCTGGATGCGCACGTTCGGCGTGGAGTTGCTCGACGGCCTCGGCACCGCCGAGATGTGGCATATCTTCATCTCCAACCACCCTGGCGGCGTCGTGCCGGGCACGCTGGGCCGCGTGGTGCCGGGCTTCGAGGTGAAGCTGTGCGACGCCGACGGCCACGAAGTCGGCGGCGGGGAGGTCGGCGCCCTCTGGGTCAGGGGCGAGTCGCGCGCCATCGGCTACTGGCAGCAGATGGACGACACCGCGCACGCATTCCGCGGCGAGTGGTACGTGTCCGGCGACATGCTGCGCCGCAACCCCGACGAGACGTTCACCTACTGCGGGCGTTCCGACGACATGCTGAAGGTGAGCGGCAAATGGGTGGCGCCCGGCGAGCTCGAGAACTGCCTCCTCACCCACCCCGCGGTCCTCGAAGTCGCCGTCGTCGGCGTGAAGAACGTGGACGGCCTGACGAAGCCGTACGCCTTTGTCGTGACAACGTCGCCTTCCCCGACGCTTGGCAAAGAACTCCAGGCGTATGCGCAATCGAGGCTCGAGCGCTACAAGTACCCGCGCCAGGTGATCTTCGTGGACGCGCTGCCGCGGACACATCTCGGCAAGGTCGATCGAGGCGCGCTGGCAAAGCAGGCATCGAGCCATTTGTAATTTGCGATCTGCGACTTGGCGACTGGCGATGAAGCCGTGCTCGGGCCGGCTTCAAGCCGGCGCCAACGATCGGCATGTGACGTTCAGTCGGCTTGGCGTCAGGGGCCGGCTTCAGCCGGCCCGATCGCAAATCGCGGATCGCAAATGGGTTGACGCGGAACGGGTCCGTTCCCTACGATCCCGCACATGTATGTAGCCGATGCCAAGCGGCTGACGCTCGCCGGCGCCAGGAAGATGATGGCGACGGCGGTCGGGATCGCGGAAGCGGAGCGCATTCCGATCGCCGTGGCGATTGCCGATGCCGGCGGACACCTGCTCATGCTGGAGCGCATGGACGGCGGGCGCTTCCACACGGTGCATTCCTCCACCACCAAGGCCGTCTGCGCCGCGTCGAACAAGCGGCCGACGACGGCCAAGGGGGCGCAGGCGCAGCCGCTCGACACTGTCCACGCCATCGGGCTCGCGCTCGCCGCCGGCCCCGAGCGCTGGACCGCCATGGAAGGCGGCTACCCGATCATCGTGGACGGCGAGTGCATCGGCGGCATCGGCGTATCGGGCGGGAACTGGGAGTTCGACGACCGCGTGGCGCGCGCCGCGGTCGACGCCATCGGCGCCAGCTTTCAAATCGACAAGTAATCACGCATGGCATTTGAGCCGGTGAGGGTTGGCTGCCTCGGCATGGGATGGTGGTCCGACGTGCTGGCCGATGCGATCGGGCGGTCGAGCGCCCTCCGGATCGTCGCCTGCTACTCGCGCTCCGAAGGGAAGCGCGAGGCGTTCGCGGCGAAGTACGGCTGCCGGCCCGCGCCGGCCTACGAGGCGATGCTCGAGGATCCGGACGTCGAGGCGGTGATCAACACCACCCCGAACGACGCCCACCTCGAGACGACGCGAGCCGCGGCACGCGCCGGCAAGCACGTCTTCCTCGACAAGCCAATCGCCAATACCGTCGCCGATGCCCGCGCGCTGACCGACGCCTGCCGGGCGGCGGGCGTGGTGCTGGCGCTCGGCTATCAGCGGCGCCGCGAGAGCCACTTCCGCTGGATCCGCGCGCAGATCGACGGCGGAATGTTCGGGACGCTCGTGAACGCCGAGGCCAACATCAGCCGCGACCGCCTGGGGCAAATCGACCTGACGTCCTGGCGCTATACCGCCGCGGGCATGCCGGGAGGCGTGATGCTGCAGATCGGCATCCACTACACTGACGTGCTCGAGTACCTGATGGGCCCGATCACGGCGGTCAGCGGCAGGCTGGCGCAGCTCGTCCTGCCCGGGGACAACCCCGATGTCGCCAGCCTGATGCTCGAGCACGAGAGCGGCGCGCTTTCGACGCTGAACGCCAGCTACGCGTCCGCGTCCGAGTATTATCTGCTCAATGTCTACGGCAAGCAGGCGACCGCGTATTACGACCTCCACCAGGGCCTTCGCTTTCTCGAGCGCGGGACGAAGGTCTCGAAGCCGGTGGCCTGCCCGGCCAGCGATCCCATCCTGGCGGAGCTCGACGAGTTCGCCGCCGCCGTGCGCGGACAGGGTGAACCCGAGATGAACGGCGAGAGGGGCACCGCGTCGCTCGCCGTCATCCTCGCGGGGATCCAGTCGGCGCGCGAGGGACGCCGGGTCGAGGTCGCCGAGGTGCTCGCGGCGGTGGCATGCTGAGGCCATGGTGACCAGGACTGTCATGGAACCTGTGGCTTCCGGCTTCAGCCGGAAGATCGCGCGCGCGGCGGCTCGTGTGGCGATGCTTGGCGCGGTGTCCGCGCTCGTGGCGTGCGGGCCCAAGGTCGAGCAGCCGTACCCGGCGCAGCCGATCGAGATGACCGTGCTCTTCGGGGGATCGAGCGCCACGATTGCGCAGATTCTTGCCGAAGCCATGTCCGCAGAGCTCGGCGTCCCGGTGGCCGCCGTGAGCCGCACCGGGGCCGGCGGCGCCGTGGGCTACTCCCACGTCAGGTCCACACCGCCGGACGGCTACAACATCGTCTGGAACTCCAACTCGATCAGCACGGTCTTTCACGGCGGCAACATCGACTTCGACTTCCGCGAGTTCGAGCCGGTGGCGCGCGTCGGCATGGAGGTGCCGGCGCTGGCGGTACGCACCGATTCCGGCTGGGCCACGCTCGCGGACTTCGCCGCCGCGGCCAAGTCGAAGCGGATGCGCGTGGGCATCTCGGGCAGGGGCTCGTTCGTGCACCTCGTCTCGGTGGCGCTCTTCGACAAGCTGGGGGTCGAGGTCACCTACGTGCCGTACGGCCAGGGCACGGCGCCCGCGGAGCTCCTCGGAGGACGCGTGGACGCGGCGCTGCAGTGGCCGTCGCAGTTCAAGGCACAAGCCGATGCGAACGAGTTACGCGTGATCGCGGTGACGAGCGCCGAGCGCATCCCGGTGATGCCCGACGTGCCGACCGCGAAAGAGCAGGGCTATGATGTCGATCTGGTGATGTGGCGCGGACTCGCGGCCCCCAAGGGAACCCCGAAAGAGGTGATCGCGAAGCTCGAAGGCGCGGTACGAGACGTGGTCAACGGCCCTCGGTTCAAGGAGCTCAGCGCCAGCCTCGGATTCGAGCCGGGGTTCCTGCCCGCCGCCGAGTTCGGCACCCTCGTGGCCGACGACGACATGGCGATCGCCGGGCTGATGAAACAGCTCGGGCTGAGTGAGCCCGGACACTAGCCCGGAATTCCTGTGTCGGTGATCATCAACCCACGTGACAACCGGTAGCCCGATGCGCCTCGACCGCATCCTGGGGCTCATCCTCCTGCTCGTGGCGCTGGTCTGGCTGTGGCTCGCGTTCACGTTCATTCCCGGCGCCCGCGGGGCCGGGGAAACAGGTCCGCGCGCCTTTCCGGTGCTGCTCGGGGTCGTGCTCGCCGGTCTCGGGGTCGCGCTGGCGCTGAATCCGGGCCCCGCCGGCGAACCGGTTGCGCCGGTCACACGCCGCGAGCTGGTGATCGTCGCCGGCACAATCGGGGTGCTGGTGCTCTACGCCTTCCTGCTCGAACGGGTGGGCTTCCTGATCGCGACACCCGTCGCGATCTCGCTCACGATGTGGGGTCTGGTGCGCGTGCGGAGTGCCACGCGCATCGCGGCCCTGGCGATCGGGTTTACCGTCGGCTGCTGGGCGATCTTCGACGCGCTCCTGGGCACGCCGCTGCCGCGCGGTTCATGGGTCCTCTGGCTGCGCTGACGCCGGAGGCCATCGCGGCCACCGCCACCGGGGCCATCGTCGGCCTGGTGTTCTCCGCCATCCCCGGGCTCACCTTCTCGACGGCGCTGGCGCTGATGATGCCGTTCACCTTCGGCCTCGATACCGTGCCCGCGATCGGCATGCTGCTCGGCATCTACTCCGGCGGCATGACGGGCGGCGCGGTCGCGTCCATTCTGCTCGGCATTCCGGGCAACCCGTCGGCCGCGGCGACCGTCTTCGACGGCTACCAGATGGCCCGGAAGGGCCAGGCCAGCCTGGCGCTCGGCGCCTCGGTCGTCGCCTCGGCGTTCGGCGGCCTCTTCAGCCTGATCGTCATGATGCTGCTGATCGAGCAGGTGGCCGCGGTGGCGATCAGATTCGGCCCGGCCGAGATCTTCGCCCTCGTGCTCTTCGGGCTCTCGACGATCTGCGGCCTGGCGGAGCGATCGATGCTGCGCGGGCTCGTCGCGGGCGTGCTCGGGCTGATGATGATGACCATCGGCCTCGACGAGCTGGACGGCGTCGGGCGTCTCACGTTCGGCACGATACAGCTGCAGCAGGGCATCAACGTGCTCGTCGCGATGATTGCGCTCTTCGCCGTGCCGCAGGTCATCAAGACGTTCATCGACCACGGCACCCCCGCGGACATCGCGTCGGGAGGGAACGTGATCACAGAGCAGGTGCGCGGCATTCTGCCGGTGCGACCGCTGCTGCCGTACTGGGTGGCTCATGGTGCGCAGTTCCATGATCGGCACGGTCGTCGGCGCCATCCCGGGCCTCGGCGGTCCGGTTGCCGCGTTCCTGGCGTACGATCACGCGCGCCGGTTCAGCCGTACACCCGAGAACTACGGCAAAGGGGAGCTCGGGGGAGTCGTCGCGCCGGAGGCGGCGAACAATGCCGTCATGGGCGGCGCGCTGATTCCGCTCCTGAGCCTCGGCATCCCTGCGGATGCGGCCACCGCGATCATCCTCGGCGGGCTGCTCGTGCACGGCCTGCAGCCTGGCCCGCTGCTGTTTCAGACCAGCCTCGACATCATCTACGCGATGTACGTGACGATCGTGGTGTCCTGGGTGGTCATCCTGCTCGTGCAGGTTGCAGGGATCCGCATCTTCGTGCGCGTGCTCCGCGTGCCGCGGCACCTGCTCGGCGTGTGCATCCTCGTGCTCTGCGGGATCGGGTCGTATGCGCTGCGGAACGCCATCTTCGACGTGTACCTGATGGCGGTCGTGGGCCTGCTCGGGTACGCGCTGGTGCGCGTGCGCATCCCGCTCGCACCGGTGCTGCTCGGCCTGGTGCTCGGCCGGACGCTCGAGCAGCAGTACCGCACGGCGCTGATTCTGAGCGACGGGGACCATCGCATCTTCGTGGAGAGCCCGGTGGCGGCGTTCTTCCTGGCGCTGACGCTCTTCGTGGTGGGTTGGCAAATCTGGTCGTCGCTGCGGCGTCGGCCCGAAGGCGAGGTCGGATGATGGCGACAGAGGCACGTGTGATGCGGTTTGCGGCCCCCGGGGGGCCGGATGTGTTGAAGCTCGAAACGATGACGCTGCCCGAGCCCGCGTCTGGCGAGGTGCTGGTCCGCCACACGGCGATCGGCCTCAACTACCAGGACGTCTACCATCGCACCGGCTTCTATCCGCTGCCGCTGCCGAGCGGCATCGGCACGGAGGCGGCCGGTGTCGTCGAGCGCGTTGGACCTGGCGTCACCGATCTGCAGGCAGGCGATCGGATCACGTACGCCGGCGCGGTCGGCGCGTACGCCAGCCATCGACTCGTGCCGGCGGCACGCGTGGTGAAGATTCCCGACGGCATTTCCGACGAGGTCGCGGCGGCGGTGATGCTGAAGGGGATGACCGTCGGTACCTCCTCAACCGCTGCTACGCCGTGAAGTCCGGCCAGCCGGTGCTGTTCTACGCGGCGGCCGGCGGCGTCGGGTTGATTGCCGGACAGTGGGGGCGCCACCTCGGGGCGACGATGATCGGCGTCGCCGGCGGCGCCGAGAAGTGCCGCCTCGCCCGCGAGCATGGCTATGCCGAGGTCATCGACCGCACGCGCGAGGACGTCGTCGAGCGCGTGAAGGCGATCACCGGCGGGGCGGGTGTGCCGGTGGTCTACGATTCGGTGGGCAAGGCGACGTTCGACGCATCGATCAAGAGCCTGGCGCCGAGGGGGTTCTTCGTGTCGTTCGGCACGACCACCGGGGCTCCGCCGCCGGTCGAGGCCGGACTGCTCCAGAAGCAGGGATCGCTGTACTTCACGCGTCCCACGCTCGTCACCTACACCGCCTCGCGCGATGACCTCGTCGCCTCGGCCACAGCCGTGTTCGACATGGTGAAGCGGGGGACGATCGCCGTGCGCATCGGCGCGCGGTATCCGCTTGCCGACGCCGCCAGGGCCCACGCCGATCTGGAGGGCGGGAAGACCGTCGGCTCCTCGCTCCTGATACCGGAGGGCGCCTGACGAACCCGCGTCGGGCGCTCCGCAGTCCGAAGCTGGTAGACTGCGCCCATGCTGAACAGCCATAGAGCATCCTTCGCCGCGGCGGGCGTCATCTGCCTTTCCCTGGCCGTGGCCGCACATGCCCAGGAGGCGACGGTGGACAAGCGTTTCCCCCAGCTCACGCTCGAGCAACTGAACGAGCAGCAGCGTCCGCTGGCGGACGCCATTCTGAAGGTGTCGAGCGTGGGCCTTGGCGGGCCGTACAACCCGCTGCTCCGCAGCCCCGTGCTCGGCGACCGCATGTTCAAGCTGCTCGACTACCTGCGGTTCAACACGTCGCTCGATCGGCGGCTCAACGAGTTCGCCATCCTCATCCAGGCACGCCTGTGGACGTCGCAGGTCGAGTGGTACGCGCACCATCCAATCGCGCTCAAGGCCGGCCTCTCCGAGTCGATCGCCGCAGATCTGAAGGCCGGCCGGCGGCCCGAGGGTATGAAGACGGACGAAGCGGTCGTCTATGACCTGTGCATGGAGCTTTCCACGACGCACCAGGTCAGCGACGCCACGTGGAAGCGCGCCAAGGCGACGTTCACCGATCAGCAGATCGTGGACCTGATCGCCGTGAGCGGCACCTACGTCACGATCGCGATGCTCTTGAACGCGGCCGGCGAGCCGGCGCCCGGCGCCACGCAGCCGCTCGCGCCGCTGGCCGGCGCACGGTGAAGCCTTTTTTCACGAACCACAGAGACACAGAGACACAGAGGGCTTGTAGAGACTGATCTTCGGGTCCGCCTGCCGAAACACTTCTCTGTGACTCTGCTGTCTCTGTGGCCCGTGGCTGTGACGCACGCCTCGAATCAGTTCTCCAATCCGGCCAGGCGGCGCACGAAGCTCACGGCGCCGCGCGGGTTGTAGCTGCGGAGCACCATCATCTTCTCCGCTTCGAGCGATCCTTCGGCGTGGACGGCCAGGACTTCCTGGTACGCGCCGAAGCCTGACGCCACCAGGTCCTTCACGAGCGCCAGGGCTTTCAGACGGTCGCGGCCGCCCACGGCGCGGCCGGCGTAGTACTTCTCGTAATACCCGGCGGTGTCGTCGCTCTCCAGATCCTCGGCGCCCGGCCCGGTCACCAGCGCGCCGCCGGCGATGTCCTGCACGTCACGCACGGCCTCGTGGTAGCCGTGCGCGAAGTGGTACTTCGCCATGTTCACGTAGAGCGGATCCGGCGCCACGATGCCGAGCTCTCGCGGTGTGCCCCTGATCGCGGCGTAATGCGTCAGGCCGCGCAGCGTTTCCGCGTAGCTGATCAGGCGCACCAGCTTTTCGCGCACGTGCCCCGCCGAGGCGATGCCGTTCACCTCCGCCATCATCATGGCCGCGCCGACCAGCGCATCGACCAGCGGCAGCTTGTAGGAAATCGCCGTGAAGCGGTGATGCTCGACGAACGCGAGCGCCAGCGGCCCCGCGAACTCGTGCTCGCCGGCGAGGAACACCCGCTCCCACGGCACGAAGACGTTGTCGAAGACCGTCGTCGTCTCCATCATCTTGTGCCGGCGCTGATGGGGTGTTCGAGCGGCGATCCCTGCGCCGCCGTCGGAGTCGTAGGCCGAGGCCAGCAGCACCAGGCCCGGCGTGTCGATCGGGACGGCAAAGCTCACGGCGTAGTCGCGATCCGCCGCACCCAGCGCCCGCGTCGGCAGCACGATCAGCTCGTTCGCGTTCGTGCTGACCGAGGTGTGCGCCTTCGCGCCGCGCACGACGATCCCGTCCGGCGCGCCGTTCGACGATGTGCACGTAGAGATCCGGGTCGGCCTGGGCGGACGGCGCGAGCGATCGGTCGCCCTTGACGTCGGTCTGCGCCACCGCCATGGCGAGATCGTGCTGGCGGCAGTGGTCGTAGAACGCCTTGACCCGGCTGGCGTAGCCGGTCCCATGCTTCGCGTCGATCGCAGACGACACGCGCAGCAGGCCGAACAGCGCGTCGGTGCCGATCTCCTTGATCAGCACCACGAGCGTACCGCCCTCGGCGGTCGCCAGCTCGATGAGCGCCGATCGCTTCAGCAGGTCGTCGGGGACACGCGGAATCTGGTAGTAGCGCGAATACTCGCCGTCATCGCCGCTCACCACGCACAGATCGCGGTGGCGCGCGTCCTCGGCCAGGGCGTAGTCGATCGAGGCATGGCGCACGGCCACGCCGATCACCGGATGCGCGGTGACGTCGGGCACACGTTCACCGCGGAAATACACGCGGCGGCCGTCGCGCAGGCTGCGAACGTAGTCGTCAACAGATCTCAGAGGCATAGGAAGTCACGACTCGGTGAGCGCCTCGCCGCGGGCATTCCGGAATCGATCCCGCAACGCGGTCTTCAGGAACTTGCCAGTTGACGTTCGGGGAATCTCGTCCACGAACTCGAATCGATCGGGAAGCCACCACGCCGGGAAGTGCGGCGCGAGGTGCGCGCGGAGCGCGCCGGCGTCCACCTGCCGTCCCGGCTTCACGACGATGACCGCAAGCGGACGCTCATCCCACTTCTCGTCGGGCATGGCGACGACCGCCGCCTCGGCAACCGCCGGGTGGCCCATCAGCGCATTCTCGAGCGCGACGGAGCTGATCCACTCGCCTCCCGACTTGATCAGATCCTTGGCGCGGTCGCGGAGCTCGACGCACCCTCCAGCGCGAGATGGTGACGATGTCGCCCGTGCGGAACCAGCCGTCCGCGGTCAGGCATCGCTCCGCCGCGTGCGCGTCGTAGTCCTGACTGGAGACCATCGGCCCACGGATTTCGAGCTCGCCCAGCGCCTCGCCGTCCCACGGCACGAGCCCGTGCTCGCCGCGGGCCCGAATCTCGACGAACGGGCAGCGGCGTGCCCTGCTTGGCCAACCTCGCATACCGGGCGTCGGCGGGCGCGTCGCCGAGCGAAGCGGGAAGCGTGGAGACCGTGGCAATGGATGCGGTCTCGGTCATGCCCCACGCCTGCACGACGTCGACGCCGTGACGCTCCTTGTAGCCGCGCAGCATCGCCTGCGGCACCGCGGACCCGCCAACCGCGAGCGCGCGCAGCGAGCGGATGTCGGCGGCCGGGCGGCGGGCGTCCAGCGCGTGCAGCACCGCCATCCAGATCGTCGGCACTCCGCCGCTCAGCGTGACGCGCTCGGACGCAATCAGGTCGAGGAGGCTTTCCGCATCGAGACGCGGGCCGGGCAGGACGAGCCTGGCGCCCGCGAGCGCCGCGGCGAACGGCAGTCCCCAGCCGTTGATGTGAAACATCGGCACCACGGCCAGGATGACGTCCCGGCCACTCACCGCCAGGCTGTCGGCGGTGGTGAGGTTGAGCGCCTGCAGCGCCAGCGCCCGGTGCGAATAGACGATGCCCTTGGGACGCCCGGTGGTGCCGGACGTGTAGCACATCGCTGCCGCCTCGCGTTCGTCCAGGTCGATCTCGACGAACGCGCTCGCGTCGCCGCCTGCGACCAGCTCGTCGTAGTCCAGTGAGGCGGCCGGCCGGCCGGCGCTGTCGCCCATGACGATGATGTGCTCGACGGCGCGCGGCAGGGAAAGCTGTTCGAGGAGCGGCAGCAGGTTGCCTTCGACGACGATGGCACGATCGCCGGCGTGCTCGATGATGTAGGACAGTTCGCTCGCGTGCAGCCGCGGATTCAGCGTGTGCAGCACGGCGCCGACGGCGGGAATGGCGAAGTAGGCCTCGAGGTGCTGGTGCGTGTTCCAGGCCAGCGTGGCGACGCGATCGCCGCGGCCGATCCCCAGGCGCGCGAGCGCGTCGGCACATTGCATGCGCGCGCCGGACCATCGCCGCATAGTCATACCGCTGCAGGCGGCCATCGGCGCCGCGGCTGGCGATCTCGACCTCGCCAAACAGCGTGGCGGCGCGCCGCATGATGGCGGAGAGCGTGAGCTGGTACTCGATCGTCAGGCCCTGCATCCATCCGCGATGATACCCTCCGTTTCGCGGTTGGCAAGCTCGCTCAGCGGATCAGAGAAGCCCTTTCTTGCGGAGCTCGGGCAGCAGCTGCTCCTGGAGGGTTTCGAGGAGGCGCTCGACGGCGGGCGCCTCATGCTGCTCCTGGCGCCTGGAGCCTTGTGACAGCGACACCTGCAGCTGGCTGACGCTGGCGGCCAGGCGATCGACGGCGGCGCGAATGCCGGTCCGATGCACGCAGGCGGCCGTCAGCTCGTGCGCGCAGGCCTGCACGTGGCGTTCGATATCTCCCGCCGGCAACGCGTCCGCCCGCGCGATCAGCGCGCGCAAGGCGGCAGCCACGCGTTCCGGCGACACGTTCATATGAGGGTCCATCAGTCACTGCGACGCCGCCTGCGCATGCGCGTCGAGAAACCTGCGCAGCTCGGGATTGCCGGGAAAGTCCTGGGCGAGCGTCTCCGCGGTGACCAGCGCGTCGGCGATGGCGCGCTCGCGCACCTGCATGTCCCACAGGGCGAAACCTGCCTCGGCGCGCACGAACAGATCGCCCTCCACGGTTGCGGCCTCACGGACGGCGCGCAGGCCCCCCTTCTTGTTGCCGCCGCCGAGCAGCCAGCGGGTACCCCGGGGCATCCTGGTGTCGACGATGTAGTCGATCCAGCCGCGCGCCACCTTGGCCCGCACGTGACCGGGATTCTGCTTCAGCACCTTGTCGAGCGAGCGGCGCGCCTCCCAGTACTCGTCCCAGCCCGTCTTGCGCCCGAGCGTCCCGAGCTGGAGCCAGACGTAGTTCAGGTCCAGCTTGCCGAGGAAGAACAGCGTGTCTTCGTCATCCGGGTGGACTTCGAGTCGCGCGCGTGCGATCGCCTGCACCCGCCTCGTCTCGGCCACGAACGTGGACAGCAGCTCGGGGCACGACGCGCACGCGGCGAACGCCTTGTCCTTGTCCTTGGCTTTGTCCTTGTCGTCGGATTCACCCAGGGCGCGCCGGAACCCGAAGAGGAGCGCCGACGATCGCAGCTCGCAGGCGGCCAGGCTGTCCGCCTCGGCGGTGCACAGATCGGCGGTCAGCATCGCCGCCTCGGCGTAGCGTCCGTTGTAGAACAGCCGCTGCGCGGTGTCGAGGGCGGGTGATTCGGCCATGCCCGCCCACACGTGTGCCGTGAGCGACGCCGCTGTGATGATCGCCGCGACGACTCCTGTGATTTCCCTCACGCGGTACCCCCGCCTCGTCGTAGCTACGGCTTCGGCTTCTGGTGTGCAGTCGAGCGGCGTGACACTTCAGGCGGCGTGGACGTCGGCGGCCACCTTGCTCTGATCTGGAATAACGCCAACGAGGCGGCCACCCGACATGCGTGGCGGCCGACCACTCAGTAGGACGTGGGCGGAAGGCGCGCCGTGCGCGCCCCTTCCGTCTCTGTCGTTCGCGGGCCGCCTTACCAGCGCGGCTCGGAGCGGCGGTTGCTGCCGCCACCGAAGCCGCCGCCGCCGCGCGGGGTCATCGGCTTCGCGAGGTTGACGGTGAGATTCCGGCCCCCATACGGACGCTGGTCCAGCTGGCTGATGGCTGTCTGCGCGTCTGCCGAGTTCTTCATCTCGACGAACGCGAAACCGCGCATGCGGCCCGTCTCGCGGTCCCGCATCAGGTTGACGGTCGCGACCTCGCCCGACGCCGCGAACAGCGCCTGAAGGTCGGCCTCGGTCGTTTCATAAGGGAGATTTCCCACGTATAGTTTGTTGCTCATGCACTGACTCCTGCATCCATGCCGGATGCGACGATCTGAAGGTAAGGGCCCGGGGCGGATGTGCCCGGCGTCACGAACGCAGGAGAGGCGAGAAACACAGACTCGGATCTGATGCGGAGAAGCGGGAGGCGCAGCCTTCAGCGGGTGACGCAGTCTAACACGATTGCCGGAGGGCAGGCGGGCATTTGCGCAGAAACGCGCATACGCCCGGGTGTTGCCGGGCAGTATGCGCGTGCGGTCAGGTGGGCCGTTATTTCGGGAGTTCGCGCTTCAGCTCGTAGGGCGCCCCGGTGCCGGACGAGCCGAGGAACATCCGCCGGCCGTCAGCCAGGGTCAGGTCCCTGCCGTTTGCGCGCCGGCTGCCGTCCTTCGCCTGGTATCCGTCGATGACGATCTCCATCCCCGCCTGCAGCGACTGCTTCGTGACGCCGCGCCGGAACAGCACGTTCGGCGTGCCCCCCTCGACGGCCCACTTCTCCACGCTGCCATCGGGCTTCTTCACGTCGACATGGATCCAGACGTGAGGATTGACCCATTCGACGCGGGTCAGCGTGCCCTTGAAGTTGACCGGCTTGTTCGAGTCGAACTCCGCCGCAAAGGCGTGGTGGGCGGAGATGGACGCCCGCCGTTCCCGCCAGAAGGAGACCAGCGAGACCAAGGACAATGGCGAGCTGCGTTCGCATCGGATGCTTCCTCCTGCTGACCGACGACCTCGTCGCGACGTGCGCGGCTACCTGCGGAACCATTCGTGGAACCGATCGCCGGGCGGCACCTTGCGGGTGATGTCGACGATCATCGTTTCGCCTTCCCAGCGCTTGACCAGCTGCTGCTTGCGGACGTTGCCGTAGAGGAACTCCTCGACGAATTCCGTGCAGCGGTATTCGAGCAGCTGCATGTTCGGCTCCATGCGGCGATAGAGCGGCATGGCGATTCGCCACGGGCGCGTGAAGACGTTGGGGTCCTCGATCGTCACCTCGTAGCGGATGACGTCGGGCGTCACCAGCGTGAAGCGCTCGACCAGGTGCAGGGCGTCGCTGTGATGATTCCCCGCCCGGTCGAACCACGTCTTGTCGTTGAAGTCGGTGACATCGACGACCAGCGTGTCCCCCTCCCAGCGGCCGACCGAGTGGCCCATCCACGTCTCGGCCGGCGGCGCGTCCACCTTGTCCAGGTGGACGGTGCGTGCCGTGCTCGCGAACGCGTACGCCATGTGGACCTTGTTCGCGCTCTGCGTGATCTCGAACGGATACGGCATGTACATCGCGCGCGGAATGCCCGGCAGATAGCATTTCAGCTCGGGATCGCGGTCGATCCACTCGGCGGCGTTCGCCTGCTTGATCGCCAGCGCTTCCGGCTTGTACGGGATCTCGCCGTCGCCCTGCACCACTCCAAGCGATCCGGGCACGCCGCCGGCGGCGCCCAGCGCCACCACCGGGGCTGCCGGCACCTGCGCGTACTCGAAGGGATACACGCCGGGCTGCATGATCGCGCCGGCGCGCGCTTCGTGGGCCTGCAGGTCCCAATGCGCTTCGTTGTTGGACTGCCAGATGCCGCTGAAGTTCGGCTTGCTCGGCGATGCGCGCCGGCCGGGACGCCTGGCCGGCGGTCTGGGTCACGAGCATGGAGACGATGGCGCCCGCCGCCGCCGCGACAACGGCCACCGACACCATCGAGCCATTCAACTGGATGCGCATGACGGTCTCCTTGCGCGCTGGGTGTCAGGGCGGCCCGACGTCAGCGTCCGAGCGGATTCTCCTCGAGACCGCCGAAATCAGTGGCGTTGTCCTTGGTCGCCGGATGCGGCCCACGCCCCGCGGCAAACGCCTTCTCCGCCAGACGCGCCGAGCAGGAGCATCGTCGGAAAGGCGTAGTTCCCTTCGTGGCAGCGCGGCTCGTAGTAGATCCGGTTCTCCTGCTCGTTCTGCCGGGTGAACTCTTCCTTGACCGTCCACGGCCTGGTCCACACCGTCGGATCGTCGATCGTGACGGCGTACTCGAGCGTGTTCGCCCCCGTCCGGGTCCAGCGCTCGACCAGGTGCAGGTTCTCGCGCGAGCCCATGAAGTCGCTCCGCGGGCTGAAGTTCGTCACGTCGATCACCAGCGTCTCGCCTTCCCAGCGGCCGCGCGAGTCGCCGAACCACTGGCGCACGCGTGCCGGCAGGTGCGGGCTGCCGTTCATGACGATGTTGCGCTGAAATCCCTGGCCCTGGCCGACGTCGTAAAAGATGGAGATGCCGCCCGCCGTCTGCACGATGCGGCGGAAGCTCCCGCCGTACGCCGTGCCGAACTCCGGCAGTCCGACGGGGAGACAGCGATCCGAGAGGCTCCCGTCCTCCGGACCGTCGTGGCGATTCATGCGCGCGGTGTTGTAGCGCGTGAGCAGCTCGGCGCGCCGCGCCGACGGCGTCGGATCGTACGTGCCGCCGGCGCAGGCGGCCGACTGACCCTTGCACGTTTCCGTGGACCGCAGCAGCGCCAGCCGGAACTCGCGGTCGGCGGCGGCCCGCTGCTGCGCCTCCGGCGTCATCGCCGGCACGCGCCCGTCCGGAGGATCCACGATGAGCGACGTGCGCCGGCCGGCGCGCTTCACCGACATGAAGACGGAGTTATAGGCGCCGGCGACGTCGAGCTCGCTCCCGCGCTCGACGCGGAGGTCTCGACCCAGCAGGGCCGCCCGCTGCTTGTCGAGCTCGGCCCGTTCCTCCTCGGTGAAGAACTCCTTGTTGGCGAACTGGGCGGGGCGCTGCAACGGCGTATCGAACTCGTTGGTCCAGATGCCCTGCAGGTCCGGCTCGCCCCACGGCGTTCTCGTCGTGTTGGCGGCGCCCTCCGACCCATCCGGCGCCTGACCGGCGCCCGTCATCGGCACCAGCGTGAAGACGACGACGGCGCCCAGGACCAGAGCCGCCACTCCGACCAGCGTGAACAGTCGCGTGCGCATTGGCCACCTCCAGGTACTGCACTCCCGGCCCCGCAGCGAAAACGACCCTGACTCAAAGAGTTCGAAAAGTCAATTGTAACGGAGCGTGTGCAGCGGTCGTTCACAGGCTCGCTCATCCGGAAAATCCTATCCACCGTCCGCCCCAGGCCACGCCGCTCCACAGCATGATGGACAGCGCGCCCGCCGCCTTGCGCCAGAGCGGCGCGAACGCGGCGGCGTCGGCCGCCACCACCCTCCGGCGGAGCGTGAAGGTGAAGGTCAACGCCAGAAGCAGCGACCACATCTTCACCCAGAAGGGAAAGCTGTAATAGCACTTGATCGCTTCGGACAGGAACAGCAGGATGCCCGACGGGATCATCACCGCGAGGCTGCCGACGAGCCACGGCTGGATGCTGCGCGCGAGCGGCGCCACGGGCGACCAGCGGTCACCGACGCCGAGCAGCCGCAGGTCCACGACCAGAATCGTCCCGCCGATCACGGCAAAGGCGACGAGGTGGAACGCCTCGATGACGGGGAACAGCCAGAGGGACTCGCGGATGGCGGCCCCGATCCGGCTCGCCTCGCACCATTCGAAAAAGGGCAGCAACGACATCCTCTACTCCGTCACCGGCACTGGCGCCGGGCTGGCAGGGTTCAGCGGAGGAATTCAATCGCAGAGAACGCGGAGGAGCGGAGATCGCGGAGCAGCGGCGTTCGACGGGCCGCGTCGCAGGCCGCACGTGAACGCCAGCCGGTGTCAACAAACCTGGTGTCGCTTTGTGAAGGTTTGTTGACACCGGCTTGCGTTCACGTGCAGCCGCCCGAGGGCGGCCCGTCGAACGGCACTGCTCGGCGTCCTCTGCCCCTCAGCGCCCTCTGCGTTGCATTGTCTCCGCGTCCTCCGCGCCTCCGCGTCCTCTACTCGGGCTCCGGCACGCAGCCCGCCGCCCAGTTCACGATCGGCGGCTGCGGCTGCCGGTCGCAGTCGAACCAGTTGTAGGCGATCATCCGCCCGGAAAAGATGATGCAGGTCCACAGCACGAGCGAGACGGCGCCGGCAATCCGCGCCCGCTTTGGCGTGACGACGTCGGCGTCCCATTGCGCGACCTTGCGGTAGATCGTCACGTGAAACACGCCGGCGTTCAGTCCGGCCAGGACGAGCAGCAGCACCTTCAACCGGAAGAAGATGCTGTGATACGTCCGCACGGGGATGGCGTACAGGAGCAGCACGCCCGAGATCATCATCACGACGAATCCCGCGATCATCCACGGCAGCAGCCGCCGCGCCGTCGCGGAGACCGGGACGTGGCGCAGCGCCCAGCCCAGGAGGCGCAGGTCGAGCAGCACCGTGAAGCCGACGAACACCGCCAGGCCCCACACGTGAATCGATTCGAGGATCGTGTACGCGTAAAACGATTCGCGAATCGCGATGCTTCCCGGCGTATCCGCCAGCCACACGAAGAACTCCCGAAAAGACACGCGTCACGGACCTCCTGCGCGGCTGGTGTGATCACTGTCACGCCGACCGCACGCGGCCCGTGGGGACGTCGCGTGCAGGCACTGGTGTTATGCTGTGCCAACTTTACCGGACAATGCAGCGGCCGCGATCGGCCGATTGCCCGGAGCGCGCACGGCGCAGCCGTTGCTCGAACCACGGGTGTCGGAAAAGCAGTGAAGGAGGCCCTATGGCGCGAAGACTGTGTGTTCTCGTCGTCGCAGCGCTGGCGTTGATGATCCAGGCGGCGGCCGCCCAGGATGCCAGGGCGACCCTGCAGGCCGCCTCCGCAGCAATGGGTGCCGCGAATCTGCGATCGGTGCAGATTACCGGGACCGGCTGGAATGCCGCGGTGGGTCAGAGCTTCAGTCCGGAGGAGGACTGGCCGCGGTTCGAGGTGACGCGCTACACGCGCACCATCGACTACGAGGGGCGCTCCTCGCGCGAGGAGCTGACCCGGAGACAGGGCAACAACCCGCCGCGCGGCGGCGGCGGCACGCCGCTGCAGGGTGAGCAGCAGCAGGTGGCGATCGTCAGCGGCAACTACGCCTGGAACATGAACGGGCAGATGGCGGTGCCGCAGCCGGGCCTCTACATGGCGGGGGTTCCCGTCGCGGAATTCCGGCAGCTCGATCTCCTGCTGACCCCGCACGGCTTCGTGAAGGCGGCGCTCGCCCCGAACGCAAACCCGACGGCGATCTCGTTGACGCTGGGATCGCCCACCGGCGCGGTCACGCCGAACGGAAAGGCGACGCTGGTCTCGTTTACCGCGATGGGCAAGTACAAGGTCGTCGGGACGTTCAACGACCAGAACCTGCTCGAACTGGTGCACACGTGGGTAGCCAACCCGGTCTACGGCGACATGCTGTACGAGCTGCGCTACACGAACTACAAGGATTTCGGCGGGGTGAAGTTTCCAACCCTGCTGCATATCCACCAGGGCGACCCGCGGCTGAGCGTGGCGCACAACTCGATGGAGATCACGGTGACCGGCGTCCAGCCGAACGTCGCCGTCACGCCGATTCCGGTGCCGGACGCGGTGCGGACGGCAACCGCGCCGCCGGTGCGCGCCGAGTCGCAGCGGCTCGCCGACGGCATCTGGCTCGTCGCCGGCGGTACCCACAACAGCCTGGCCGTCGAGTTCCGTGACTTCGTCACCGTGATCGAGGCGCCGCTCAACGAGGAGCGCTCGATCGCCGTCCTCGGGGAAGTACAGCGGCTGATTCCGAACAAGCCGGTGCGCTACGTCGTGAACACGCACCATCACTTCGATCACTCGGGCGGTCTCCGCACCTATCTCGCCCAGGGCGCGACCATCGTCACGCACCAGGCGAACCGCGAGTACTTCGAGAACGTGCTGTTCAACCCGGCGCCGCGGACCATGCAGCCGGACAGGTTCTCGACCTACTACCCGTACTTCTCCGGCGGCAGGCGGCCGCTCCCCATCGAGGCGGTGAACCAGCAGTACGTGCTGAGCGACGGCGTGCGGACGATTCACCTGCACCCGATGCAGGGCCTCAACCACAACTCGAACATGCTCCTTGCCTACTTCCCGAAGGAACGGATCCTCGTGAACGCGGACCTCTACACGCCACCGGCGCAGGGCGCGCAGAACCCGGCGCCCAGCGCGAGCATGCGATCCCTGCAGCAGAACATCCAGCGGCTGAAGCTGGACGTCGGGCAGCACGTCCCGATCCACGGCCAGCCGGGGCCGGCGGACCAGTTCACGCAGATCGTCGGGACGCAAACCAACTAACCCGACGCTCACGTGTCCGTTCGTAAGTCGTAGGCGGCCGGCCTGAAGGTCGGCCTCTACACAGCGAGTGGAGGCGGGCCTGAAGGCCCGCCTCGTTTTGTTTGTTCCGAACTCAACGGACGAGGAGGTCCGATGTTGAAGCAGGCCGTGAGCGGAATCACCGTCGTCCTGTGCATGGCGGCCGTCGCGCAATTGCACGTCAACGCCCAGGGGCGCGGCGGACGGGGACGCGGTCCCGAGCTGCCGACCGAAAAGCAGATGGCGGAATCGAGCGAAGCGCAGCGGCATATCGCCGCCGCGATGAAGCTGGCGGGCTCGGATCTCCTCCCGCAGGCGAAGATGTTCTGCACGGCCACCGGACCCCTGCGCCTCGCCGTGGCACGACAGCAGGCAGGGCTGCCGCAGCTCGAGAACTACGTCATCGAACCGACCAGGGTCTTCGACAACATGTACTTCATCGGGATGAGCTCGCAGAACGCGTGGGCCATCACGACCAGCGAAGGCATCATCCTCATCGACACGTTGAACAGTACCGAGGAAGCACGCGACATCCTGGTCCCCGGCCTGAAGAAGGTGGGGCTCGATCCCGCCCGGATCAAGTACATCGTCGTCTCGCACGGTCACCCGGGACAGACCGACCACACCGGCGGCGCTTCATATCTCCAGCGCACCTACGGCGCCAAGGTGATGATGCACGCCGCAGACTGGGAGCTCATCCTGCCGGCGCAGCGGCCGGAACGGCCGCTCGCGAAGCGTGAGCTGGACGTGACCGACGGTCAGAAGCTGACGCTGGGTGATACCACTCTCACGCTCGTTCACATCCCCGGCCATACGCCGGGCACGCTCGGCGTCCTCGTGCCGGTCACGCTCCGCGGCGCGCGGCACACGGTCATGGTCCTCGGCGCCACGCAGATGCCGACGCGCGAGTCGCTCCTCCAGTTCGAGCACGTCTTCAACGACTACGCCAGGCCGCAGAAGGCGGAGGCCGCGCTCAACATGCACGCGGGCGGCCTCTCGGACGATTTCGCTCAGCTCGAGGCGATTCGCAAGAACCCGGCAGGACCGCATCCATACCTGTATGGGCCGGAACGGTTCGGCCGATGGATGTCGATCATGATCGAATGCGGAAGGGCGCGGCTCGCGGCGTTGAACAGCGGATCGTGAATGCGGGCCGGCTTCACAAGGACGAACCACAGAGACATCAGGTAGATCCACAGACGTGCCTCGCGGGCCGGCTGAAGCCGGCCCCTACGTTGGTGAGTCCGGCGTGCGTCGCGGGGCCGGCTTCAGCCGGCCTTCCTGCATGATGCGAACGACGCCGAGCCCCTACTGCGTCGTCGTCACTTCTTCGGACGGGAGGCTGAACGCCAGGTACTCGCCGGAGTAAGGACCGCCACTCACCGCGACGATGATGTACTGCTTCCCGTCAACGCGATAGGTCATCGGCGATCCGCTCTGCGGCGCCGGCATCAAGACTTCGCCGACCTGCTCGCCCGTCATCTTGTTGTAGGCGCGCAGCATGGCGCCGCGCGGGCGTCCGGGAGGGCCCGTGACCTGCGGATCGCCCATGATGACCAGGGTCTTGGTGACGAGCAGTCCGACGGCGGACGCTCCCACCTGACCGGTCTTCGGAATGTTCTTGCCTTTGAGCGCCGGGTGATTGCGTATGGCGTCCGGCGTGTCGCCGTGCGGCGTCTGCCACATCAGCTCGCCGCGGTCGAGATTGATCGCGGTGAGCAGGCCGTACGGCGGCTTGATCATCGGCAGGCCCTGCACGTTCAGCCCTCCGCCTCCGGCGGCGGGCGCGGGCGCCGCCGGCGGCGGGGCCACGGCTTCACGCGCGCGTGCCGCCGTGCGCGGTGAATCGGCCGCGCAGCAGTCGCCAGGTCCGAGCACTTCCTGGAATGCCTGCCCCGCCACGCCGGAGACGTAGCGGATGTCGGAGAAGCCCGGCGGCGGCGCGACGACCGAGCGTATGCCGGGCATGTTGCCCGCCGGCGCGAACGCGATGTGGTTCTCGGGATCGTAGCCGCCGCCCGGCCAGTTGGTCGCCGTCCCGACGACGACGGCGCCGAGCATGCCGTTGACGTCGCCGAGGATACCCGGGTTGAACGGCGTGTTCGCCCACGTGAACCGCTTCGCGCGTTCGACCGCTTCGCGCGCGCAGCTCCGGCGTGAAGTCGATCAGATCGTCGGGCAGCTTGAACCAGTTGCGCGCATAGCGGAGCGCCTCCGGCGGATGCGGCTGCGTCGGCGAGGTCTTCTCGCCCGGCACGACGGACTGCGGCACCGGCCTCTCCTCGATCGGCCAGATCGGCTCGCCGGTCACGCGATCGAAGACGTACAGCCAGGCCTGCTTGCTTGGCACCGCAACGACCTTGCGCGGCCGTCCGGCGACGGTCACGTCCGCCAGCAGCGGCGCCGACGACATGTCGAAGTTCCAGATCGGATGGTGCACGAACTGGAAGTGCCACTTGCGCTGGCCGGTCTTCAGATCGACGCAGACGAGGCTCTCGGCGAACAGGTTGTCGCCCGGCCGATGGCCGCCGTAAAAGTCCGACGACGGCGTTTCCACCGGCAGGTAGACGAGCCCCAGCTCTTCGTCCACCGTGATCTGCGTCCACACGCCGACGTTGCCGTTGATGGCCCAGGACTCGTTCTCCCACGTGCGGCCGCCGTATTCGCCCGGCTTCGGGATGGTGTTGAACGCCCAGAGCTGCTTGCCCGTGCGCACGTCGAAGGCGCGGACCAGGCCCTTCGTGTTGTCGTGCGACTCGACGGTGGCCCCTTCGCGCATCGCCGCGCCGATGATGGCGATGTCCTTGACGATGATCGGCGTCGAATGGATCCCGATCTCGCCGGACTCGAGGTCGATCTGCAGCCCTCTGCCCTTCACGACGCCGACCTTCAGATCGACGATCCCTTCCTTGCCGAAGGAGGGGATGACGGCGCCGGTCTTCGCGTTGAGCGCGACGAGGCGGTAGCCGGTCGTGACGTAGAGGACACGCTCGTCACCCTTGCCGTCGGTCCAGTACGACACGCCGCGGCCCGAGAGCTGGCGCGGCGCGACCGCGGCGCGCTTCCCCTCGCGCAGGCTGTGCGACCAGATCAGCTCACCGGTCTTGCCGTCGAGGGCGATGACCGACCGGCGCGTGCCCGCGGTCGTGTACAGCACACCCTTGACCATGACCGGCGTCCCTTCGAGCTTGTACTCGGGGAACGGGCCGAACCTGTCGGTCTTGAAGCGCCAGGCCACTTCCATCTTGCTGAAGTTGGCGGCGTTGATCTGATCCAGCGGCGAGTACCGGCTCCCCTTCAGATCCGCGTTGTAGGTTGGCCATTCACCGTTGGCTGTCGACGGCTGGCCTGTCTGGCTCGTCTGGCCCGAGACGCCGCCGGTGATCAAGGCAATCCCGAGCACCACGGACACCGACGCCAGCACGAATCGAGAGGCTACTGGGGTCATCGTCCACTCCTTCCGGCAATATGAGACGGTGGATTATAGCCGTGTCCTGGCAGCCTACGGGCTCCGGACTCCGGGCTCCGGGCTGTGCGAGCATGCGCGCCAATACCGCGGCCGGAGAGCTGATCCGGGCGTCCGGAGCCAGGGCCCGCCCGAAGCCGGGAGCCTGGAGACCGAAGCCCACCGACCCGGCCTCACCAGACCTGGGACCCCTGGCACAACGCGGTGACGCAGATCGACTGAATCGTCCGATCGGGCGGCGGAACCGGGAGTCCGCGATCGGCCATCAGCTTCCGGATGAGCGCCGCCGTTTCCGGACGCGCGATCGCGGACTGCACGCCCACGCGCACCAGCCCCTCGGCATAGTCGATCGCCTGCCACCGATGACCGGCCGCCACGGAGCCGACCTTGTCCGTGTCGCGACTGCCGCGGTCGCGCGTCTCGAGGGCCGCGCCGCGTGCCACGAGGAGCTGCACGACATCGTTCCGCCCCTTCAACGCCGCCCCCATGAGCGCGGTCCGCCCCTCATGATTCGCGTGGTTCGGGTCGAGGCCGAGATCGAGCAGCAGCGTGATCGCGTCGAGGTTGTCCTGCGGCGACCGTTCGTAGGTGACGCCCTCGACCCAGCCGATCCCGGCGGCCACGGTGAGCGCCGAGTCCCCGAGGTCGGTCACGACTTTCGGATCGGCCCCGTGCCGGAGCAGCAGCCTGAGCAGCTCGGTATCGCCGGAATGCGCCGCGCGGACGAACGGCGTCGCGCCTCCCTCGAAGAGCCACTGCATCGTGAAGATGGTCCGCGTCAGCGTGTTGTCCTTCACCCTGACGTTCGGGCGTGCGCCGCGCTCGAGCAGCAGCCTGATGATCTCGAGGTGATCGAGGTCCGGCTTCGGGACGGGGTAGTCCCCGCCCTCGATGTTGCGGTTGTCCGTCGCCAGGTACAACGGCGTCCACCCGCCCTTGTTGGCCAGGTTGACGTCGGCGCCGCGCTCGATCAGGTAGGCCGCGAGCTTGTAGTTCCTGTTGTTCACCGCCGTCAGCAGCGGCGTCCACCCATACTCCGTCGTCTGATTGACGCTGGCGCCGGCATCGAGGAGCAGCTTCGCCGAGTCGAGGTCGCCCTCGCGCGCCGCGAACACCAGTGCGGTCAAGCCGCCGCCGCCGCTCCCCACCAGGCCCGCGACGATGATGTCGTCGTCGTCAACGGCCGCCTGCGCGGCGGCCGCGGCAGGCGGTGCGGCGGCCGGCGCACGGTGGCCGTCCGGACGCCGATCCGGAAGCCGATCCGGCGAGTCACTGCCCCCTGCTGGCGCTCGAGCGCAAGCTGTTCGTCGTAGCTGCGTCCGGCCGCCGCAGCAGCAAGGCGGCGCTGCGCGGCAGCGTCCACAGCGCGAGTATTGACGTAATTGGCGATGTAGTTGCGCGGCAGGCCGGCAGGACCCGATGTGGCGGCGACGTCGGCCCCACGATCGAGCAGCGCCTTGACGGCGAGCGGATGCTTCTGCTCGGCGGCCCACATCAGCGCCGTCGTGCCGCGCGTCGCCTCCTTCGCGTTCACGTTGGCGCCCGCGGCCGCCAGGAGCGCGATGAGATCCGGATTGCCGTTCCGCGCAGCCAGCATCAGCAGTCGTTTCGCCGTTGGGTCCTGTCTGCTTCGCGTCCGCGCCCGCCGCGAGCAGTCGCTTCACCATCCCGGCGTTCCCGTAGAGCGACGCCATCGCCAGCGGCGTCACCCCGTGGCGATTCGCGACGGCGACGCTGCGCGCCCGCCCGGATCAGCAGGTCGGCCATCTCGAGATCGTCGCGGTGCACCGCCCAGTGCAGCGCGGTCGCGCCATCGACCTGCGCCGCATTGACGTCCGCCTTCTTCTGCAGCAGCGCACGGACCGCTGTCCTGTCGCCCGACATCACGGCGTCGGCCACGCCGCTCTGGCCGGCGCCGGCAGGACCGCCCGCGACGCACAGCCACGCGGCGGCGGACGTGAGGATCCAGCGCATCGTCACAGGTTGGCGAGCCGGCCCGTGCTGTCGCCCTGGCGCTCGCGAGGGATGTCGTACATGTCGAGGATGCTCAGGAGCAGATTGCCCGTCGTGACCGTCTTCCGCTCGTACGCCAGGTGCCGCCCGCCCTCGAGGCGTCCGGTGGCGCCGCCAACCAGGATGTGCGGCACATCGTAATGCTGATGCTGGTTCGAGTTCCCCATGTTCGACCCGTAGAGGACGAGCGAGTGGTCCAGCAGCGTCCCGTCGCCGTCGGGGATGGCTCGCAGCTTGTTGGCGATGTAAGCGAGCGCGGAGACGTGGTACCGGTTCAGCGCCGCGTACCTCCGAATCTGCACCGGGTCGTCCTGGTGATGCGATCCGCCATGGAAGCTGACGCTCGTACCGCCTTCGGGAAACAGGTCGCTCTTGGGAAACGGATAGACGCGGCTCGTGAGATCGCGGGCGCCCAGCACGGTGGCCACCCGCGTGATGTCAGCCTGGAACGCAAGCGCGGCGAGATCGAGGTGCAGCTTGACGTGGTCGTCGAACTGCTCGGGGACGCCGGGCGGCAGGTCGAGTTCGGGCACTTCGCTCGACGCCGCGGCCGCAAGCTGGATGCGCCGCTCGATCTCGCGAATCTCGTCGGTGTATTGGCTGACGATTCTGCGGTCATCCGGACCGAGCGTGTTCCGCAGGCCTTCGAGCTCGTCGAGCACCGAGTCGAGAATGCTCCGCCGTTGCGCCAGGCGGGCGGCGCGCTGTTCGGGCGTCGCCCCGCTGCCGAACAGCCGCTCGAAGACCACCTGCGGATTCAGCTCCATCGGCAGCGGACTGGTCCGCAGCACCTCTCCAGGCGGCGTCGGCAGGCCAATCCACGAGATGGAGTTCGTGTAGGAACAGCTGTAGCCCTCTCCGCAGTTGTTCGAGCTCGCATTGGGATCCTCCAGCGCCAGCTGGAGCGAGGGCAGCAGCGTCTCGCGACCGACGTTCTCGGCGATGAGCTGATCGATCGTCGGGCTGCCTACCGTGGCGTCGGATCCGGCGGTCTTGCGCGGCTTGACGGCGGTGAGAAACGCTGCCGCAACCCAGTGATCCGAGCCGGTCGTGCCCTCGGGCGGCTCCGCCGACTTCGACCACAGGCCGGTCAGCACCACCGTCTGGTCCTTCACCTTCTCCAGTGACTCGAGGATGTACGGCAGCTTCTGCGGCAGGGCGCCCTCGGCGCCTGGTTCCCACAGACCGGGAGCCATTCCATGCGGGATGAAGATCCCCATGAAACGGCGCTTCGGGCTGGCGGCCGTCTGCGCCAGCGCCGTGTGCACCGGCACCATCGCGTCGAGCAGCGGAAGGCCGAGGGTGACGCCCGCCCCCTTGAGGAAGGTGCGCCGCGGAATGTGCTTCTTCGTGCTGATCATCTCGTGTCGCTCCGCGTGATCGCCGGCTCGTCCGCCTTCGTGTTCATCGAGAACGGCGGGCTCTTCACGACGCCGAGCACCAGGGAGGAGAACCGGTAGCCGCCGGCGCGGGCATCGCGCGTGATGGCGCGCACGAGCGGCATGTCGCGGTACTCGACGCCGCGGCCGAGCGCGTAGGTGAGCAGCTTCTCGGCAAAGACGGCGACGAACTGGTCCGAGTATCCGAGCAGCCAGGTCCGCAACGCCACCGGCCCGTCGACGCGCGTGTTGTCGAAGACCACGTCCGCCGCGTCGATGGGCGCACCTTCGTCCGTGCTCCTCCACAATGCGACCGCGTCGAAGTTCTCGAGCGCGAAGCCGATCGGGTCCATCATGCGGTGGCACTGGACGCAGTCGGCGCGCACGCGGTGGTCCAGCATCTTCTGACGCATCGCCGGCGTCCTGGCGTTTCCGGTCGCGTCCAGCGCCGCCGGTGGCAACGGCGGGACGTCGGCCGGCGGATCGGGCGGGCTCATGCCGAGAAGGTTCGTCATGATCCACTTCCCTCGCGTCACCGGGGACGTCCGATCGGGCTTCGACGTCGTGGCGAGAAACGCTCCCTTGCCCAGGAGCCCACGCCGAACGTCGAACTCCGGGCCGAGAGTCACGCGACGGAAGGAGCTCCCGTAGACATTCGGGATGCCATAGTGCTTCGCCAGCCGCTCGTTGACGAACGTGTCGCGAGCGTCCAGCAAATCGGCGACGTTGCGATCCTCGCGCACGACGCTGTCGAACAGCAGCTCGACTTCGCGGCGCATCGCCTGCCGGAGTGGATCGTCGAAGTCCGGATAGAGCAGCGGGAGCGGCCCCACGCTCTGAAGTCCGCGCAGGTTCAGCCACTGTCCGGCGAAGTTCACCGCCAGCGCGTCCGCGCGCGGATCCTTGAGCATGCGCCGCACCTGGCGTTCGAGGACGGCCGCGTCCTTGAGCCGGCCCTGCGCGGCGACCTTCAACAGCTCGTCGTCAGGACTGCTGCTCCAGAGAAAGAACGACAGCCGCGCCGCCAGGTCGAGGTCGCTGATGCGATATGCCTGGCCGGTGCGCACGCCCGCCGCCGGCTGCCTCCTCGATGCGATAGATGAACTGCGGTGACGACAGCACGCGCGCCAGGACCAGCTCGATACCGTCGTCGAAGCTGCCGTTCTGACGGCCGGCGGCAAAGAAGTCCATCAGCAGGTCGACATCGGCCGGCGCCGCAGGACGCCGGAACGCCCTGCGTGGCGAGCCCGGCAATGATGGTCCTCGCGCACGCGGCGTCCTGGCGCCGCCGGCCGGCACGTGAAGATCCGGCGACGGCTCGGCGAATCCTGCGCCGGAACGGCGTCGAACGGCCCCTCGATGCGCAGCGTGCCGACGTGCGGGAAGAACGTGTACCCGGCGTCGGCCCCGTCTGCAGCGTGGACCGCATGAAGTGCTTGTCGAGATCGAGAACCGGCGCCAGGTTCGTTTGCGGAAACGTCGCGCCGACGACGTGCGGGCCCGCCGTTGCCCGGAAGCGAACGCGCATCGGCTGCCCGCCGCGACCGCCGAAGAACGCTTCGGGGCCGGCCTGTCCACTTCGCGTCTCGGCCTGGACGCGGCCGCCGCAATTGGCTGCCGGAGCCCGGCCGCCGCCCTGCCAGTCGAGCAACGCCAGCCGCCCGCCGTCGAGCAGGATCTCGACCTTCTCGCATGGCACGGATCCAAAGCCCGCCGGCGACATGTTGTCGCCGAAGATCGGCGTCACCGTCGCGGTGTACTCGCCATCCGAGGGGAACACATGCTTGACCACGATTCCCCCGCGCGTCCCGAACGGCAGGCCCTCGACGTGATAGTCCTGCGTGGTGTCCTCTGGCGCGCGGAAGACGACGAGCGTGGGCGACTCGGGCCTGCCGAGGGCCAGCCGGCTGAGCTTCTGCGCCGCGGAGACGTAGGCCTCCACGAGGGTCGACGAGAGGCCGAGGGCACCGGCGATGTTGTCGAACCCGGACGTCGAATCGTCGGACGGCAGATACCGCGCCGGATCGACCTCCACGGCCAGGAGATCGCGCACGACGTTGGCGTACTCGGTCCGGTTGAGGCGATGCAGTCCCGGCGCCGGCGTGTAAGGCGTCGCGCTGCGATCGAGCTCGCGCTCGATCCACGACATCAACGAGTCGAACGCGGCCTTGTGCGGACGCGGGGACCCGGCAGGAGGCATCATGCCGGCGCGCAACTTGCGGGTGACGCGCTCCCACACCTCGGCGTCCTCGCCGACGCGTGCCAGGTCGAGCGCGTCGAGCGCGAGCTTGCGCGATGAGTCCAGGCCCGCGGCCTTCGCGCGCTCGTTGTGGCAGGTGATGCAGTACCTGCTCGAGAAGCGCACCGGCCGCGGCCGGTGTCGAGACGAGCTCCGCGGACGGCGTCGACGCCGCGCTCCGCCCGGGAAGCGGCCCGGACGCGCTCTGCCCCGAGACGGTCACACCGACCGCCGTCGCAACGAGCGCGAGAGTGCCGACGACCAGAGCTCTCGGTGTCATGAACCGCCTGCTGATTTCCAGGACGTCCCAGGTGACGAGTGCGCGCCGGCCGGCGCCGGATGCCGTATTCTACTGCCGGGAGCAGCGATGACAGCCTCTTTCCAAGGCGCGGTCCTGGCGGTGTGTGTCGTCCTTGGCGCCACAACCTCGGCGCAATTCGGCCATCCCCTGAAGGGCTCCTGGAGCGGAGACTGGGGGCCCGACAAGGACCGCCGCACCCGCGTCCTCCTGCAGATGCACTGGGACGGCAAGGTCATCACCGGGACGATCAACCCCGGCCCCAATGCCCAGCCGCTCACGAAGGCGTCACTCGACCCCGACACATGGATGGTGCGTCTCGAGGCGGAAGGCAAGGACACGGGCGGCCGGCCGGTCCGCTCGGTGATCGAGGGCAAGCTCGAGAACATCGGCGCCTATCGCCGCGTCCTCAGCGGCACATGGACGCAGGGCGGCACGAAGGGCGACTTCCGGGTGGTGCTGAACTAGCAGCGGGCGTTCCACCACGGACGGGCCGCGGAGACGCGGAGTTGGATGGCCCTGAATTGCTCCGCGTCACTGCGGTAGGTGAAAAGCGCGTTGGCGGGTCCGGAGGACCCGCCCTACGGTCAAATTGAACGTCTCGCGTCTCCGCGTCTCCGCGGTCCGTGAGGTTGAAAGCGCTGCGAAGCAGGCCGACCCGTCGATCATCCTCCGTGCGCTCCGTGGCCAACTGACCGCGTCAGCGCCCGCCGAAGATCGGGTCTCCGAGATCGTCGGTGAGTCTCTGCAGGTACTTGTTGTTCTCCTGGCAGATGTATTCCGCCAACTCGGCGTCCGCTCGCCAGGGGATGTCCCACGCCACCGTCCACGGCTTCGTGTACGCGCCAGGATCGTCGATCACCGCTTCGTAGTGGAGCACGTTCTTGTGCGGCCGTGAAAATCGCTCGACCACGTGAAGCAGGTCGGTGTGCGGATGGCCGTAGAAGTCGAGCCAGCTGTTCTCGTTGAACCCGACCACGTCCACCACCAGGGTGTTTCCGTCCCAGCGGCCGACCGAGTGCCCGAGGTAGGTGGGATTCAGCGCGTCGCCCTCGGGATGCGGGCGCCCGTCCATGTAGATCTCGCGCCAGATGTGCGTCGCGCCCTCGAAGATCATCACGATGCGCTTGTGCTCCGGTTGCTGGATGATCTCCATCGGATACGGCGTGGCCATCAGGCGCGGGCCGCCGGGCGGGAGGCAATAGCCTTCCGGGTCGTACTTCGAGTTGTTCTGCGAGTTGTAATCGTAGACCGCGCGCGCCCACGGCATGAACGGCACGTGCGGTTCCGCCTTCGCGCCGCCGCGCCCGCCGCCCGGCGCGGCGGGACTGGCGGGCACGCCGACCACGCGCATGCCCATGTTCTGGATATAGGGCACGTTCCAGACGCCTTTCTCACCGGGGACGCGGCCCAGATTCGGCGTGCCATCGGCCAGGCGCGGCGCCGGCTCGGAACCCGGCGGCGGGGACGGACCCTGCGCCTGCGAGTGCCACAATCCGGCGATGACGATGGCCGACGCCACCGCAATCGGCAGCCGGCCTGTCATGGCGTGTCCGTCTGGCTGGATGCGGCGAACAGGCGCTTGCCGGTGCCCGCGAGCACGACGACCCGCGCGTTGCCCAGGGCGCTGCCGTCCCTCGCGCGGCTGCCTTCGACGGAGACGATGTCGCCGACCTTCAGCGAGTTGCGGGTCCAGCCGTTGCGCATCAGCCCGTTCGGGCTGCCCATCTCGAACGCCCAGTTCGTCACCTTCCCCGTCGCGTCTTCGGTGACGTCGATGTAGAAGAACGTGTGCGGATTCTGCCACTCGACCTTCGTCACGAGGCCCTTGAGACTGACGGGCTTCGCGGCGTCGAACTCCGCGGCGAAGGAGTGATGCGCCACGACCGGCACGGCGGCGAGCAGCAGCATCAGACCGGCGGTGACACCGAGTTGCATCCTCATCGGACACCTCCGCACAACATGGCAGGACCGAGAGCCCACGGCGCGGTTATACGTCTGCGCTTTCAGCGTGTCAAACGGTACTCACCGCCGCGTGCGCAGCGCGCCGCGGCTCCGCTCGGGCAGTGTTTTGTCTTCCTGTGGGCTCCCTTCCGGGATCCTCACGCAGCGATGCCCACAATTTCGCGGCCTGCGCGAAGGCGCGAAGGATGCATCACGAGCCTCGGACTTTATCAGCGGCTACATATCGCAAGCGCGCGGTCGAGGAAAACGTATGACCAGTCACATTCGGATATTGGCGGGCGTCGTCGCGACGCTGATGGTGGTTGCCGGTATCGCCGGCGGGCCGGGGTCGGATGCCCTTCGCGCGCAGAACCGGCGAATCGATAGCGACGCGAAGCGGACGAGCGATGCCACAATCGCGTTCTCTGAAATCATGTCGGCGGCACAACTGTCCATCGCGCCGGCCGTCCTCGAAAACGCCAAAGGCATCGCGGTCTTTCCAGGCCAGCCCCCCATGCCCCGCCGCCGCGGGCAGGGGCCGAACACGCTGAGGACGACGCGGCTCCTCGACATCCGCGGACGCGGGATCCTCAGCGTCCGCGGCGAGGGCGGCAACTGGTCGGCACCCGCATTCCTGGAGCTGAAAGGCGGCAGCTTCCCCCAGGATGCCGACCTCGTGCTCGTGATCGTGCATCAGCGCGGTCTCGAGAACGTGATGCGCTTCGAGTTCGAGATCGACGAGGAGGCGGCCGTCGCACCCGGTCCGTTGGCCGGTGACCTCCAACCGTGGACCTTCGTCCAGCAGCACGCCGACATTTTCAGCTATTCGCGAAGTCGCGGCGTGTTGTCGGGCGTCTCGCTGGACGGCAGCGCCGTGCAGCCCGACACCCCCGCGAACCAGCGCTTCTACGGCAAGTTTCTGACGACGTCCGCCGCGGTCGCGCAGACCAGCGGACCCGAGCCGGTGGCCGCCTGGCGTGCCGCGCTGGAGAAACACATCACCGACGCCAGACGGTAATCAGACACCAGCCGGTCGCAAAATCCCAGTTGACGTAGGGGCCGGCTTCAGCCGGCCCTGGGCCGCCGAAGGCGGCCCGCCGCTAATGGCTACGCCGCGCTGACGCCTGGGCCCCATCAGCGCCGCCCGGCGTGCGCGACCAGTGGTTTGACGGCCCGGTCCCACTCGTTCGTCGCACGGAACCACCGCCCTTCGCGTCCGCGGTAGATCGCTCTCGTGTTCAGGCGATACCACGTGTCCGCCTTGCCGGGCAGGTATACATAGCCCTGTCCGCCGGAACCGGCCGACTCGTAGTAGATCACGTAAGCGAGCTGGTCCTGCTGGCCGTCGAGCGGCCGGTTCGCGGTACTTGACGTAGAACGACGCTTCGTAGCGCTGCAGACCGGCGGGCCGCTCGCCTACCGCACCCGAGCGCCAGTCGGCGACGAACCCGTCGAGCTGCTCGACGCCATTCACGCCGGTGCCAGGTCCCGCCCACACTGTAAAGCTCCGCAGCAGATCGCGATCGGTAATCTCGATCGGTGTGGCGAGATGGGGACCGGTGATGACGATCTTCGTCGTCAAGCCCTTCGCCGAGAGCAGCGTGGGTGCCGCAAGGACAACGAGCAGGGCGACGCACCAGCGACGATTCATAGTCCCTCCTGTAGCCTGATCGCGCATCCATCGGTACTCGCCCGTGCGAAGGAAGGATGCGGACCGTCAGCGTCGATTCAACCGCTCCAGTGACGCGGGTGAGCACGCGCTCCACGAACGTGCGGGCCGCGCCGAGATAGGCGTCGGGCCTGAGCCGCCGTTCGATCTCGTCCCTGGCCATGTGCCGAAGCACCTCGGGGTCGGCAGCCAGCGCATCTGCCAGCGACAGGCCGTCGCGCACGGCGCGCCTGCTCGCCTCCTCGACCCGCGCGTGGGCGTCGGCCTTCCCGATTCGCGTCGCCAGCTCCATCGTCACCGCCTCGGCGAGCACGAGGCCGCCGGTGAGGTCGAGGTTCTCTGCGCATGCGTGCGGGATCGACCTCGAGTGTCTCGAGCGTGTCGGCCATCGCCCGCGCCGCGCCCGCCGTGACGAGCAGCAACTCGGGGAGAACGGCCCACTCCGCCTGCCAGCCGCCCAGCCCGCGCTCGTGTTCCTGCGGCATGGCCGCCAGCATCGTCGCGACCAGGCCCGGGGGCGCGCAGCGCCGCGGCGATGGCCACGGAGGCGGCGACAGGATTCTGCTTGTGCGGCATCGTCGACGACCCGCCGCCTTTCGCGTCGGCGGCCTCGCCAACCTCGGTTTGCGCGAGCAGCGCGAGATCGCGCGCGATCTTTCCCAGCACGCCACAGGCGACGCCGAGTGCGCACGCGAAACGGACCAGCCGATCGCGGTGTGCGTGCCACGGGATGTCGGCATTGCCGAGCCCCAGGTTCGCGGCCAGCTGCGCGGCAACCGCGGGCCCCTGATCACCAAGCGCCGCCAGCGTGCCGGCGGCGCCACCGAACTGGAGCACGCTGGCCTCGTCCAGGGCCAGCACGATGGCGGCACGTTGACGATCGAGCGCGTCGAGCCAGCCCGCCGCCTTCAGGCCGAAGGTGATCGGCGTCGCCTGCTGCAACCAGGTGCGGCCAGCCATGACGGTGGCGATGTGGTCGCGCGCATGGCGCGCGGCCGCCGCCTCGGCGCGCTCGAGGTGACGAAGGAGCGGGGGCACCGCCGCCCGCAGCTGCAGCACGAGGCCGGTGTCGATGATGTCCTGGCTCGTGGCGCCCCAGTGCACGTAGCGCGCGGCGTCGGGATCCGCCGCCGCGACATGCCGCGTCAGGTGGCGCACGAGCGGAATCGCCAGATTGCCTGCTTCGGCCGCCTCGGCGGCGATGGCGGCGATGTCGTACAGACTGGCGCGGGCGGCGTCGCGGATCGGCGTCGCGCACGAGCGCGGGAGGATGCCGAGCTGTGCTTCCGCGTCTGCCAGGGCGGCCTCGACGTCCAGCATGGCCTGCAGCCGCGCGCGATCCGAGAGGTGGGCGGCGATCTCCTCGTCGCCGAACAGCGGCCCGAAGAGAGCGCGCTCGCTAAGCATCGAAGAAGACGGTCTCCCCGGCCCCTGAATCCTGATGTCGAACCGGTAACGGCCCTTCGCCGGTCCGCCGCGCGATCAAGGTGTCCCGGCGCGCCGCCGGAACGGCCGCCAGAATCGCGTCCCGATCGTTGGCGGCCTCGTCCTCGAAATACAGTCGGGTGATGAAACGGGTCAGGATCCCGCGCCCCATCACGCTGACCATGATGTGCGGCGCCTGCATGCTGCCGGCTGGTCCCGGCGACAGCGCCAGGCTTGATGGTCTCGAAGCGAAAGCCGCCGTCCTCGGTCGTGTGGCGCCAGCCGTAGCCGCAGAAGGACGGGTCGGCGGCGGCGCCCTGCGGGTCCTCCGGGTGCGCGTACCGGCCATCGGCGTCGGCCTGCCAGAGCTCGACGAGGCCATCCGGGATCGGAGAGCCCGCGCCGTCGAACAGCACGCCTTCAATCGTGATCCGCTCGCCGCGCGTCTCCGGGTGCACCATCCGCATGTCGGCGCGGGTCCGCATCGCGACGGCGAAGAAGGGGCCGAGGGTCTGAAAGCCCGTGATGCCGCTCATCTCCGCTCCAGCGGTGTCGCGTCGCGGCCGCGCAGGACGATGTCCCACCGGAAGCCCAACGCCCAGTCGGGCTGCGTCAGCTCGATGTCGAACGTCGCCACGAGGCGCTGGCGCGACGCCGGGTCGGGAATCGAGTTGAGCACCGGATCGATGAGCTGCAGCGGATCGCCGGGGAAGTACATCTGCGTCACGAGGCGGGTCAGGAAGCTGCGCCCGAAGACGGAGAAATGAATGTGAGCCGGCCTCCACGCATTGCGGTGGTTTCCCCAGGGATAGTGGCCGGGCATGATCGTGACGAACCGATACCGTCCTTCGCTGTCGGTCACGGTGCGGCCCGCGCCGGTGAAGTTCGGGTCGAGCGGCGCGTCGTGGGTGTCCACCCGGTGCGCGTAGCGGCCCGCGGCGTTCGCCTGCCAGATCTCCACGAGCGTGTCACGAACCGGACGGCCGTCCTCGTCGAGCACGCGACCCTCGACGATGATGCGCTCGCCGATCGGCTCGCCTGCGTGCTGGCGTCGTGAGGTCGTGGTCCAGCGCGCCGATGTAGCCGTACGGATAGACCGGACCGGTCAATTCCGAGAGCGTCTGCGGGATGATCACCAGCGGCTCTTTCGGATGCCGTAGCGCCGTGCTCCTGTACGCCGGGTCCGGCGGCGGATGGACGCCCGGCTGTGCGCGTCGATAGGACCCCGGATTGGCCGCGACGTCTCGACCCATCACTCACCGACCTCCATCACACAACCCCGATCGCGGGTGCGACCCAGGTCATCAGCGCCGCCATGAGCACCACCCAGACGACACTGATGATCGCGCCCGGCAGCAGCATGTCCGTCATCCGGTAGTAGCCCTTCGAATAGGTGATGACCGTCACCGCATCGAGCGGCAGCAGCATCGCGCACGAGGCGGTGAACACCACCGGCAGCGTGTAGAGGGCCGGGTTCTGGCCCGTCGTCATCGCGAGGACGGCGATGGGCGGAATCAGCACGCCGACAATGGCGGGGTTCACCGGCAGCGGCAGGTGAATGACGACGGTGACGGCGCTGATCAGCGCGATGACGGCGAAGACGGGCCAGTACTGCATGTCGGGCAGCGCGCCCACCAGGTACTTCGCCAGGCCCGTGCTCGCCGCCGCGGCGCCGAGCGACGTCACGCTCCCGATCAGCAGCAGCGCATCCCATCCGATCGTCCGCTGCGCGCGCGGCCACGCCAGCAGGTTCATGCCCGGGACGAACATCGCGACGGCGCCGGCCATGGCCACCAGCGTTGTATCGATGGCCCGCACCCAACTGCTCGCCACCCACAGTGCGATCATGGCGGCGAGCAGCGCCAGGACCTTGACCTCATTGCTCGAGAAGCGGCCGAGCGCCCGCCGCTCTTCGCGAATCTCGGCCGCGCTGCCGATCGCCGGCACCTCCGGCGGGAAGACACCGACGATCACCCACCATGCAATCGGCGTCAGGATGACGACCATCGGGATGCCAATCGCCATCCACTGCAGGAACGAGACCTGCACCTTGCCGAACTGCTCGATCTGGTAGAGGCCGAGGATGTTGATCGAGCTGCCCGCCGGCGTGCCGACGCCGCCGATGAACGCGGCGACCGGGATGCCGATCATCAGCGCCTTGCCGAGGCGCGACGCACCCGGCCTGGCGCCGATACGCGCCAGCAGGGGCAGCGCCATGCTCATCCAGACCGCGGCGACCGGCACATCCGAGACGACGGTGGACATCACCGCCGCACCGACCATGAACGCCAGCACGACGCGGCGGCTGTCGGTGCCCGCGCGCTCGAGCAGCATCAAGGCGAAGCGCCGCGCCAGCCCGCTGTCGACGACCACCTGCGCGATGCAGAACATCGCGACGACGAAGAAGAACACCGGCGTCATGAAGCCGGCGACCGCGGCGCCGACGGTCGTCACCTGGAACACGGGCTGGAGCAGGATCACGAGCAGCGAGGTGACGGCAATCGGAATCGCTTCGGTCACCCACAGGACGAGGGCGATGGTGAACACCCCGGCGAGGTGGACGGCGGCCGGGGTCAGGCCCTCGGGGACCGGGAGCACGACGGTGACCGCGGCGACGAGCACGGCGAGCGCGAGGCCGACGATCGTGGCAGCCCGGCGCGGGGGCGCGGCCGACTCCGGAGGGGTCGCGGCGTCGACGACCTGGGTGGCCATAGGTCCGTGATTGTAGCGAATCGGCGCGCGGCAGCGACATCGCGATCCGGAAGGAGGACGAGCGCAGCGAGCCGGAGAAAACGCGAGCGCGATCGGCGGCGTCAGCAGGACGACAGGCCCCGCTGACGCGACCGGCCGCAAGCCTCCGGACAGCCGCGGCGAACCGGCGAGAGCGTGAGCGCGTCTATCGCACAATCGCGCTCACGTCGTCGAAGCGGGCTGTCGCCGTCTTCGCTCGGTCGTGACTCGTCACCATGAGGCCGCCCGCCTCCACGCTCTCGGTGATGGTGACGGTGCCGAGTGCCACCCAGGTGACGCCATCGGTCGATGCGGAGCCGGTGTAAGTGGCGCCGTCGCGCTCGAGCCGTACCCACGCCGGTGCGGTGCCCGCCCGCGGCGGCGTGCTCATGGTGGTGCCGCCGGTCGTCGTGCGCCACTGCATCGCGATGCCGCGGCCGGGCGACACGATCACCATGACATGCGCGGCATCAGCGTCGTGCGAGTGACGCATCATCACGCCCGCCTTGGCCCACGGATGGGTGTTCTCGACGCTGAGCACGCGCGCGGTGAAGATCATGTTGCCCGACGACCTCCCCGGCCCCAGCAGCGTGAAAGCGTCCGACCTCCCCCAGACGTCCGCTCCCGGATCCGGTCAGCGAGAAGCGCGTCATGTCGAATTCCGCGCTCGCTGACAATCCGCCGATGGAGACGAAGTTCCAGTCAGGCAGCTGTTCGATGACCACGTCGCGGAACGTGGCGGCGGCGACGCGGCCGCGCACGTGGCTCGACACGGCAAGGCCGACAAACGCCGTCGAGGAGAAGCCGGTCAGCGTGTCTTCCGTGATGAGCGCCCACGGATCCACGAGATCCTTGCGGTAGAACGCCCTGAACACGTCGCCGAAGCGCGTGACCTTGAGCCACACGCGCGGGGCGATGGCGGGTCCCCAGGTGTGCACGGTGGTGCCCCCGGTGGTCCTTCGGCGCTGGGCCGCCAGACCTTTCTCTGTCGTCGGCGTGGCAAACAAGGAGAAATGCCGCGCCCCCGGAGCGGTCGATTCACGGATCATGAGGCCGGCCTTGGCCCAGAGATGCAGGTTCTGCAGGTCGTCCACGCGCGCCGTGATCTCGAAGTTCCCGGTACGCGCTTGATACGCGTAGTGGAAGGCGTCCGCGCGATCCCAGATGTCGGCGCCGGCGCCTTCGACGGTGAAATCTCCGCCAACGAACGTGGTGTTGCCCGCGGCACCGACATTGCCGATGTCCGCGTGCGTCCAGCCGGCGGGAAGCGCTGAGGGCGGCGGAGTGCCGGAGATGGAGAACGGCCCGACGCCGGCGTTACCGACGTTGCCATCCGTGTCGAGTGCCGCCACCTCGATGAAGGCGCTCTCGGCGGGAGGAGGGTTCTGCCAGATGCACTCAGTGGCCGTACCCGGCAAATCCTGGCACTCAGGGATGAGGTAGGTGGTCTGGGGCGCCGATGAAGGCACGCACGTCGATGCGGGCGATGCCCTTGTCATCGGTGGCCGTCCAGCCGATCGTGAAAGGCACGCCGGCGGGCACGACTTGTCCCTCGGTGGGACTCAGCATCGTGACCGAGGGCGCCAGTATCGTCGACGTGAGCGTGTAGACCACGTCATCCTCATCGCGGCCGCCGTGCCCGTCGTCGGCCGTCAGCGTATAGGTGTACGGTGCCCGGCGGGTTTCCCTCGAAGCAGATGTTAGACGGATGGCTGAACCAGGGTGCGGTGTCCAGGCCGTCCGAGCCGGTCCAGGTGAAGTCGAGGAGGTGATTGTCGGGATCGGATTCCGTGCCGTTCAGGTGGATGAAACTGTCGTTCAAGAGTGCGACGTCGGGCCCGGCGCCGGCGACCGGCGGCCGATTGCCTGCGGGTGATCGCGTGAGGAGGAGTGCGCCATATGAGGCGATCAGATCGGGGAAGCGGTCGCGGTCGAGGTCCGACGTATTGAGCGAGAGGACGCTGTTGTGAAAGCGGCCATCAATCCGCGACTGATCATTGAGCGCAAACGTCGTCGGAGCGCCGAACCCCGTCGTGGTGCCCGGCAGGATCGATACGCTGTCCGACGATTGCAGCCCCATCCCGCAGCCGTCCCAGCGGATGAACGATCGGTTCGCCGTCGCGATGTCGATGCGGCCGTCGTGCGTGAAATCGCCCACCACTGTCTGGAACGCGCCCCTGCCGGTGTCGTAGCTCACCGGAGGGCCGAAGGTCCCGTCACCTTTCCCTTTCAGGACGTAAACGATCCCGGCCGTGAACTGCTGGTTTTCCTGTCTGGCGGCCGACACCACGAGATCCACCGCGCCGTCGCCGTCGAGATCGCGCGCCGTCGCGTCGTTCGGCACGAACGGCGCGCTTATCGGATCGAAGGGAAGCGCGAGCGAGGTGAGCGCGAACGAGAAGGCGCCGTCGTTCCGGAACACGGCCACGGCGGCCACCTCGCCGGCGGCGACGAAGTCGCAGATCTCCGTCGCCATCGACATCGGCGACGACGCCTCCGTACAGGATGAGGGGGTCGAGGGGAAACGGAAACGGCACGGCGAACGTCAGGTCGCCGTTTCCAGGATAATCGCGAGCTGCGGGTCCCCCTCCCGCGACGAGGTCGCGCCGGCCATCGCCATTGAAGTCAGCGGTGAGGACGAACACCTCGGAGGGCGCCGGACCGATGAACTGCGGTGGTCCGAACGTGCCGTCACCGTTGCCGGCGAGCACCCCGAGGTCCGCCGACGCCGGCGGCGACGCGGCGGCGATGACGTCGAGCCGGCGGTCGCCATTGAAGTCGCCCACCGCCACCGCCCGCCCGGCGAAGTCGGTCACAATCGGCGGCCCGAACGTGCCGTCGCCCTTTCCGAGCACCACCTCCAGGGCAACCGGGGACCCGTCGGGAAATGGTTCCACGCTGGCGACGATATCGGTGACGCCGTCGCCGTTGAAGTCACCAGGCCAGAGCTCGGACGTGAGCGCCAGGTTGCGGCGAAATCGACCGCCGGAAGAAGTTCCGCCTGCGCATCGAGGCGGTCATTCCAGAGCCCGGCCGTTATCAACGCGAGGAAGGTGAGTACGTACTGATTTCTGCCACGGTGCATGCGCATCGAAACCACCTTCGAGATGACGGACCGAGGGTTGTTGAAGTTGACCGCGCGAGGGCGCGGGTCGCGATGCGGTAATCGTGCCGCTCGAACGACGTGGAGAGCTCGCCCCTCACGGAGTGTGCCGGAATACGTCGGTGTGGAATCAGGTTCGTGCGTAGCTGTCGTCGGCGCCGCGGGCCAGGTATCCCGTCGCCAGCAGGTGCGCCAGCACGCGCTCGCACGTCGCCGGATTCGAGTGCCCAGAACCGTGCGGCCTCGAGGACGGTGAAACGAAGGCCCGGCATGTCCTCGAATTCCTCTCGTATCCGCTGGACGAGCAGCCGCAGCGACCCTTCCACGGCGACACCCGTCATTCCGATACGCCGCCGAGAGCCTTGTAGACGGCGACGACGCTCGTGAAGACGCCGGCTTCGGCCTGCGCCACCGCGTCCTCCGCCTGCAGCTGCGTGCGCTCGGCGTCGAGCAGCGCCAGGAAGTCCGACGACCCCTTCGCGATAGCGGACGCGCGCGATGGCCGCCGCGCGCGCGCTCTCGCGCGCCTGGTCGCCCAGCTTCACCAGCCGCTCCTGCTGCTCGCGATAGGCGACCAGCGCGTTCTCCGTCTCCTCGATCGCGAGCAGCACCGTCTGCTCGTAGGCGGCCAGCGTCTCGCGCGTCGCCGCCTCGGCGCCGCGCAGCCGCGCCCGGGCGCTGCCGAGGTCGAACGCCGCCCAGCTCAAGCGCCGGCGTCACCGCCCAGGCGCGCGAGTCGGCGCTGCCGAACAGGCTGCCGCGCCCGGCGAGCAAGCCCGAGGAAGCCCGACAGCGTGACGCGCGGATACAGGTCGGCCGCGGCGATCGCCTTCGCGCGCGGTCGCCGCGGCCAGCCGCCGCTCGGCGGCGCGCACGTCCGGACGCCGGCGCAGCAGCAACGACCGGTCGCCGAGCGACAGCGCCTTGGCCAGCGGCGGATACGCCCGCGGCGACAGATCGACCGGCAGCTGCCCCGGACGCACGCCGGTCAGCACCGCCAGCGCGTGCTCGCGCTCGGCGATCGCGAGCGCGGATCGGCGGCAGGCTCGCCTCGATCGCCGCGACGCGCGCGGCGGCGCTGGCCACGTCCTGCTCCTCGCCGATGCCGGCCTCGCCGCGCACCTCGTCAGCCGCAGCGTCTCGCGCTGGTTGGCCAGGCTGCGCTCGGCGACCGCCAGCTGCTGCTGCAGGCCGCGCAGCTCGAAGTAGTTGCGCGCCACCTCCGCGGCCACGATCACGCGCACGTCCTCGAGCGCCGCCTCGAGGCCCTCGGCGTCGGCGGCCGCCGCTGCACCGCCGACCGCACGCCGCCGAAGAGATCGATCTCCCAGAACGCGTCGAACCCGGCCCGGTACGTCGTCGTGCGGATCGGCTCGTCGGTGAAGCCGGGAACCGCCTGCTCCCGCCGATCGACGCTGCCGCCGGCGATGACGGTCGGGAGCCGATCGAGCTCGACGTCGTCGAAGACCGCGCGCGCCTGATCGACGCGGGCGACGGCGACGCGCACGTCGTGGTTGGCGCGCAGCGCCGTCGTCTTCCAGCTGCTCCAGCACCGGGTCGTCGAACTGACGCCACCACCGCGGGTCGTACGGCTGCGCGACGAACAGCGCGGGATCCGCGTTCGCTCATGACGACGCGGGCTCGGCGCCGGCGCCTCATACGGACGCCCGCAGGCTGCATCCCGACACGACAGCGGACAACACCAGCGACGATGGACAGGCGTCCGCATGATCAGTTCCCCTCCACGGCGACGGCGTGGGCCGGCGCCACGCGCGGCGATCGACGCGACGACCGCGCCGCGACGCCGGCCGACCATGACGTAGAAGACCGGCGTCAGGAACAGGCCGAACGACCGTGACGCCGAGCATGCCGGCGAACACCGCGATGCCCATCGCCTGGCGGATCTCGGCGCCGGCGCCGGTCGAGAACACCAGCGGCGACGACGCCCATGATGAAGGCCACCGACGTCATCAGCACCGGCCGCAGCCGGACGCGGCAGGCGTCGAGAATGGCCTGCACGCCGGCTCTCGCCCTCGTTCTCCCGCTGCCTGGCGAACTCGACGATCAGGATCGCGTTCTTGCAGGCCAGCGCCGCCAGCACGAGGAAGCTGATCTGCGTGAAGACGTTGTTGTCGCCGCCGGTCAGCCACACGCCGGCGATCGCCGAGAGCAGCGTCATCGGCACGATCAGGATCACGCCCAGCGGCAGCGACCAGCTCTCGTACTGCGCCGCCAGCACGACGTAGACGAGCAGCACGCACAGCGGGAAGATCAGGATCATCGTGTTGCCGGCGATGACTCTCCTGGTAGGCCAGCTCGGTCCACTCGAAGGTCATGCCGCGCGGCAGCCGCGCTTCGAGCACTTGCGCGATCGCCGCCTGCGCCTGGCCGGAGCTGAAGCCGGGCGCCGGGCCGCCGTTGATCTCGGCGGCCGGGAAGCCGTTGTAGTGCATCACCTGGTCGGGGCCGTAGCCCTGCGCCGACCGATGACCAGCGACCCGAGCGGCACCATCTCGCCGGCGGCGTTGCGCGTCTGCAGCCGGCGGATCTGCTCCGGCTGCAGGCGGAAGGCCGGACTCCGCCTGCACGTTGACCTGGTAGGTGCGGCCGAACCGGTTGAAGTCGTTGACGTAGAGCGAGCCGAGATAGACCTGCAGCGTCTCGAACACGTCGGTGAGCGCCACGCCGTAGGTCTTGGCGCGCTCGCGATCGACGTGGGCGTCGATCTGCGGCACGCTCACCTGGAAGCTCGAGAAGCAGCCCGGCCAGGCTCGGCGTCGCTGTACCCCTCGCCGATCGCGCCCTGCACCTGCGCGTACAGCTCCTCGAAGCCGACGCCGGCGCGATCCTCGACGTACAGCTTGAAGCCGCCGACCTGGCCGATCCCCTGCACCGGCGGCGGCGGGAAGATCGCGACGAACGCCTCCTGGATGCCGGCGAACTGCTCGTTCAGCGCCTGCACGATCGCTGGCGCGGACAGCCCGGCGCGTCACGCCGCTCCTCGGCCGGCTTCAGCGATGACGAACGACGATGCCGGCGTTCGACGCGTTGACGAAGCCGTTGACCGACAGGCCCGGAAACGCGATCGGCGCTCTCCACGCCGGATGCTTCGAGCGCGATCGCCGACATCGCTCGAATCACCGCGTCGGTGCGGTCGAGCGTCGACGCGTCGGGCAGCTGCGCGAACGCCACCAGGTAGTCCTTGTCCTGCGTCGGCACGAAGCCCTGCGGCACCCGCGCGAACCCGACGAGCGTCAGCCCGACCAGACCCGCGTAGAGCACGAGGACCGCCACGCCGCACGCGCAGCAGCGCGGCCAACGCCGTCGGCGTAGGACGCCGACGCGCGCGCGAAGAACCGGTTGAACCGGCGGAAGAACCAGCCGAACAGGCGGTCGGCCACGCGCTGCACGCGATCGCGCGGCGCGCCGTGCGGCAGCAGCAGCCGCGACGCCAGCGCCGGGCTCAGGGTCAGCGAGTTGAACGCGGAGATCACCGTCGAGATGGCGATCGTCAGCGCGAACTGCCGGTAGAACTGTCCGGTCAGCCCGCTGATGAACGCGGTCGGCACGAACACCGCGCACGAGCACCAGCGCGATCGCGATGATCGGCCCGGACACTTCCTCCATCGCCTTGCGCGTCGCCTCGATCGGCGACAGCCCGAGCTCGATGTGCCGCTCCACGTTCTCCACCACCACGATCGCATCGTCGACGACGATGCCGATGGCCAGCACGAGGCCGAAGAGCGACAGCGTGTTCAGCGAGAAGCCGAGCGCCAGCATCACGGCGAACGTGCCGACCAGCGACACCGGCACCGCGACGAGCGGGAATGATCGACGCGCGCCACGTCTGCAGGAAGACCAGCACGACGACGACGACCAGCAGGATCGGCTTCGAACAGCGTCTCGACGACCGCGCGGATCGACTCGCGCACGTAGACCGTGGGGTCGTAGACGATCCGGTAGTCCACGCCCTGCGGGAAACGCCTCCTTCAGCCTCTCCATCAGCGCGCGGACCTCGGTCGACGCCTGCGAGCGCGTTCGACTGCCGGGCCGCTGCGAGATGCCGATGGCCACGGCCGGCTTGTTGTCGAGCAGGCTGCGCAGCGCGTAGCGGTTCGAGCCGAGCTCGACGCGGCCGACGTCGCGGAGCCGCGTGATCTGGCCGTCCGGCGTCGCGCGCACGACGATGTCGGCGAACTCGCTCCTCGGTGGTGAGCCGGCCCTGCGCGTTGATCGACAGCTGGAACGTGGTGTCGCGTCGGCGCCGGCGGCGCGCCGAGCACGCCGGCCGCGACCTGCACGTTCTGCTCGCGGATCGCGCGCACGACGTCGGTGGCGGTCAGCTGGCGCGCCGCCAGGCGGTCGGGATCGAGCCAGACGCGCATGCTGTACTCGCCGGCGCCGAACACCTGCACGCTGCCGACGCCGGCGATGCGCGACAGTTCGTCCTTGACCTGCAGGTGGGCGAAGTTCGACAGGTAGAGCATGTCGTAGCGCTCGTCCGGCGAGACGAGGTGCACGACCATCATCAGGTCCGGCGACGCCTTCTCGGTGACCACGCCGATGCGCTGCACTTCCTGCGGCAGCCGCGGCAGCGCCTGCGCGACGCGGTTCTGCACCTGCACCTGCGCCGTTGTCGAGGTCGGTGCCGAGCGCGAAGGTGACGGTCAGCGTCAGCAGGCCGTCGGAGGTCGACTGCGAGAACATGTAGAGCATGCCCTCGACGCCGTTCATCTGCTGTTCGAGCGGCGCGGCGACGGTCTCGGCGATCACCTTGGGGTTGGCGCCGGGATAGGCGCCGCGCACGACGACGGTCGGCGGCACGACGCTCGGGTACTCGCTGATCGGCAGCGCCAACAGCGCCAGCGCGCCGCCAACGACGATCAGCAGCGACAGGACGGCGGCGAAGATCGGCCGGTCGATGAAGAAGTGCGAGAACTTCACTGACTGCCTCCACTCGGCGACCGGCGCTGCATCGACCTGCACACGTCACGCCGGGACGCACGCGCTGCAGGCCGTTGACGACCACGAGCTCACCAGCTGTCGAGGCCGCTGCGCACGACGCGCAGGCCGTCGACGATCGGGCCGAGCGTGACACCGCGATACTCGACGGTGTGCCCGGCCGTCACGACGTAGACGAACCGCTTGTCGAGGTCGGTGCCGACGGCCCGGTCCTGGATCAGCACGCCTGCGATAGCTCGCGGTGCCGGGCAGCCGCAGGCGGACGAACAGCCCGGGCGTCAGGCGCCGTCGGCGTTGCGGAAGATCGCGCGGCCGCGGATCGTGCCGGTCGCCGGATCGAGCTGGTTGTCGAGGAAGTTCATCTTGCCCTCGCGCGGGAACGTCTCGTCGCCGGCGAGCGCCATGCGGATCGGCAGGCCTGCTGCCGCGCGCTGACCCGCTTGCCCTGCCGTGCGAGATCGCCGTAGCGGAGGAACGTCTGCTCGTCGGCGTCGAACGAGCGTAGATCGGATCGAGCGACACGACCGTCGTCAGCAGCGTGGCCTCGCCGGGCCCGCTCGACACCAGGTTGCCTTCGGTGACGATGGCGCGGCCGACGCGGCCGGCGATCGGCGCGGTCACGCGGGTGAACTCGAGGTTCAGCTCGGCGGCGCGCAAGCGCGGCCTCGACGGCCGGCGACCTGCGCCGCGGACTCCTGCGGCGAACGCGGCGCGGCGATCGTGCTCCTCGCTCGGACATCGCGTTCTCGGCGGCCAGCCGCTCGGCGCGCTGCGAGCTCGGACGTCGGCGCGCTGGATCGGTGGCGCGGGCGCGTGCGAGCTCGGCGCGCAGGCGATCGACCTCGGCCTGGAACGGCCGCGGGTCGATCTGGAACAGCAGGTCGCCGCTGCGGACCGATCGCGCCCTCGCGGAAGCGGACGCGCGAGACGTAGCCGGAGACGCGCGGCCGGACCGTCGACGGTGTTGACGGCCTCGAGGCGGCCGGTGAACTCGTCCCACTCGGTGATCTCGCGGGACGACGACCTCGGCGACGGTCACCGTGGGGCAGCACGGCGCCGCCGGCTGGGCTGTGCGCGCCGTGCGCTGCGCAGGCCGGAAGCGTCGACCGGACAGACCAGAGCGACGGCAGCGACCAGGATGTCTGGAAACGATGTCCTGTACTGACATGCCGCCAGCATCGCGTGTGCCGCGCGGACTGCCGAAACAATCGGGCTGAGGACGGAGGCGGGCGATCGCACCGGCAGGGCGGAGCGCCGACCCGACGGCATTGGGCCTGGACGATCGGCATCTCGTCCTTCTGGCCGATGCGGCGCAGCCGGCCGGCGTGGCCGATAATCGAGGCTCCATGCCAGTGACTGCCGATGGATCGCTGCCCAGGCACAGAGACTCGCGTCGACGCTCCGGAACGACGACGCTGCGAGTCGAGCCGTCATCGAGGCGCTCACCGCGGCGCTCGAGACGACGATGGACCAGCGCCGCCGCGCCGAGTGCATGGCCCACATCCAGAGCGACGCCATGCAGCTGGCGCTCGACCTGCTCGTCAGCGAGCCGGACATCGCCGGCTTCTTCCGGGCGTTCATCAAGATCGCTCGTCGAGGACTGCGAGAGCCATGCCTGCGGCGTGTGGCTGCTCGACGACGACGGCTCGCGCTGCGACTGTGGATGGCCTACGTCGACGGACAGTTCTTCACGCAAGGACACCGAGGACTGGGCGGCGCTGGCGCTGCCGCGCGAGGCATGGCGCGCACCTGCTCGCCGACGCGCCGGGCTGGACGACGACGGTCGACTACGCCGGCGACGACGCGCGGCTGCCCGAGGCCGTCCGCGACGTTCAACGCGTCGATCGGCATCGGTCGCTCGCTGGTCGTCGTCCCGCTCGTGCTGCCGACGCGCAATCTGGATGGATGGCGCTGTCCGCCGCGCCGTGGCACCGACTGCGAAGACGCTGGCGTCGCGCGCTGATCGAGGCGATCGGCGCGGCAGGCGACGCTGGCGCTGCACCACAGCCGGCTGGCGGAGCAGCAGCCGGCTCGAGGCGCGGCGCCAGGCCGTGCTCGAGGAGCGCAACCGCATCGCGCGCGACATCCACGACACGCTGACCCAGGGCTTCGCCGCCATCCTGATGCAGCTGCAGGCGGCGCAGCGCTCGGCGCCGGCGCTGCCGCCGCCGTCGTCACGCGACAGCCTCGAGACCGCGGTCGACCTCGCGCGGACGCACATGGTCGAGGCGCGCCGTTCGGTCGGCGCGCTGCGGCCGCAGAGCAGCGGCGGCGAGGACGTCGCGCGGCGCGCTCCGCCGCATGACGGACCTGGCGCGGCGCACCACCGAGTCCCGATCGAGCTGACGATCGACGAGCTGCCGCCGTTCGGCGGCGGCGTGGAGCGGGAGATCATCGGCATCGCGCAGGAGGCGCTGACCAACGCCGTGCGGCACTCGCGCGCCCGGCAGCATCGCCGTTCACGCGTCCGACCGTGCGCGTCGCTCGGCTTCCGGCTGTCGGTGGCCGACGACGGCCGCGGCATCGCGACGGAGCACCGGCGGCGCCGGCTTCGGCATGACCAGCATGCAGGAGCGCGCCGAGCGGATCGGCGCCTCGCTGACCATCGTCACCGCGCCGCGCGCCGGCACCGAAGTCGTGCTGGCGTGGGAGCCGCCGTCCTTCTCGATTCCCGGAGCCCGAACATGTCACAGGTTGAGGTGCTGCGCCTGCGGCGTCGCAAGGCCAGGGCCAGCGTGCTGTCGTCGACGACCACGCGCTGCTGCGCACCGGCGTCGCCAACATCATCAACCAGGAGCCGGACCTGCACGTCGTCGCCGAGGCCGCCAACGGCGTCGAGGCCGTCGAGGCGTTCGAGCGCCACCATCCGGACGTGACCCTGCTCGACCTGCGGATGCCGGTGATGGAAGGCGTCGAGGCGGTCCGGCAGATCCGCGAGCCGCGACCCGCAGGCCAAGGTCATCGTCCTCACCACCTACGACACCGACGAGGACATCGCGCGCGCGCTGAAGGCCGGGCGCCAAGGCGTACGTCCTGAAGGACATCGCCGCCGACGCGCTGATCGCCTGCATCCACGACGTGCTCGCCGGCAAGACCTACCTGGCGCCGGCGGCCGCCGCCAAGCTGGCCGAACGCGTGACGCGCGTGCAGCTGACGCCGCGCGAGCTGGCGACGCTGCGCGCTGATGGCCGACGGCAAGAGCAACAAGGAGATCGCCGCGGAGCTCGGCATCAGCGAGCGCACGGTCAAGACCCACCTCGGCCACCTGTTCGAGAAGCTCGGGCGTGACCAGCCGCACCGAAGCCGTCAAGGTCGCGACCCGCCGCGGCCTCGTCCGCCTGGACTGACGATCGCCACGGAGAACACGGAGAACACCGAGGCCGTTCGACGGTCGGCCTGCGCGCAGGCCGACCTCGTGTGGCCGCGCGGCCACGCGGGGCCGCCGCGGGCGGCCGTCGAACGGCTGCCCAGGCGTCGCGATTTCCTGGGTGCCTCCGTGCGCCTCCGTGGCTGAATGTGCGCGGCGTCCAAACGTGGTACCATCCGGCCGTTTCTCGCTGGCTTCCCGGGTCACTCAGGAGGCAGAGCCGTGGCTACTTCGAGCAAACGCTCCGTCGATCGAAGGCGATTCATCAAGGGCGCCGCGGTGGCGGGTGCCGCGCTCGTCGCGCAGCCGGCCGCCGGCGCACAGCAGCCGCCGCCAGCGCCGCAGACGCCGGCGGCCCCGCCGCCGTCCGAGTCGCAGCTCTCGCGCGACACCGCCACACCGCCGCCGCAGGTACAGCCGTCGCGCTTCGTCGAGAACCCGCAGTCGGACTACATGGTTGACGTCATCCGGGCGCTCGGCATCGAGTACGTGGCGGCCAACCCCGGCTCGAGCTTCGAGGCGCTGCACGAGTCGATCATCAACTACGGAGAGAACAAGACGCCCGAGCTCCTGACGGCGCTCCACGAGGAGTCCTCGGTCGCGATGGCGCACGGCTATGCGAAAGCCGAGGGCAAGCCGATGGGGGCGATCCTCCACGGCGTCATCGGCATCCAGCACGCGTCGATGGCCATCTACAACGCCTACTGCGACCGCGTGCCGATCTTCATGATTGCCGGCGTGGACCTCGAGGGCGCCGTGCCCGCGCACAATGCCACCGACATGGCGGCGCTCGCGCGCGGGTATGTCAAGTGGGACTACCAGCCCGACAACCTGCAGCAGTTCAGCAACGGGATGTTCCGCGCCTACCGGCTGATGATGACGCCGCCGATGGCCCCGGTGCTGATCGTCGCTGACAGCCGCATCCAGAAGGATCCGCTCACGCGGCGGCCGCCGATGCCGACGCTCGTGATGCCGGCGCCGCCGGCGGCCGACCTCGGGACGGTGCGCGAGATCGCGAAGATGCTCGTCGCCGCCGAGAACCCGCGTATCCAGGCGGGCCGCGCCGTGCGCACGCAGGCGGGCATCGAGATGATGGTGGAGCTGGCGGAGCTGCTGCAGCTTCCGGTGAGCGTCGGCGGCGACCGCGTGAACTTCCCGTCGCGGCATCCGCTCGGCGGCAACGGCGCGGGCAACCCGGACCTCGTCCTCATGCTCGAGGCGGCGGGCGGCGGCGGTGGGTTCGGCGCCGGCAGCCAGGGGCCGGCCCCGCGCCGCATCAGCATCACCACGGCGGAGATGCTGCCGACATCGAACTTCAACGTGCTCGGCAACCCGGCACAGGCCGACCTCGTCGCAGCCGCCGATCCCGAGGCCACGCTTCCGGCGCTCATCGAGGAAGTGAAGAAGCTCGTCACACCCGATCGCCGCGCCTTGTTCGAGGCGCGCGGCAAGCGGCACGCCGACGCCAACCTGCAGGCGCGGCACCAGGCGATCGAACAGGCGCGCTACGGCTGGGACTCGAGCCCGATCAGCACCGCGCGCGTCACCGCCGAACTGTGGCCGCTGCTCAAGAACGAGGACTGGTCGCTCGTGTCGCCGGCCTCGTTTTTCAGCAGCTGGCCGCTGCGCCTGTGGGACATGAACAAGACCTACAGCTACCTCGGTGGCCAGGGCGGCGGCGGGATGGGCTACGGCGCGCCCGCCGCGGTCGGCGCCGCGCTCGCGCTGCGGAAGCACGGACGCCTTCCCATCAACATCCAGACCGACGGCGATCTGAACTATGCGCCCGGCGTGCTCTGGACGGCGGTGCACCACAAGATCCCGCTGCTGACGGTCATGCACAACAACCGCGGCTACCACCAGGAAGTCATGTTCGTACAGCAGATGTGCGCGTCCCGCAACCGCGGCGGCAGGAACGCCCACATCGGCACGACGCTCCGCGAGCCGAATATCAGCTACGCGAAGATGGCCGACACGTACGGGATGTACGCAGAGGGGCCGATCGAGAACCCGAAGGATCTCGGCCCCGCGCTCAAACGCGCCATCGATCGTGTCAAGAAGGGCGAACCGGTGCTGCTCGACGTCGTCACCCAGCCGCGGTAGCGACGATGGTGAGACATTCGCTGATGGCGTTTGCGGCCGCGGCGATCCTGGTCGCGGCCGGGGACGCGCACGGCCAGGGCGGGGCTGCCACGGCGGCGCAGAAGCCGGCGACGACGGGAGACGCGACGCGCGGGAAGCAACTCTATCTCGATTACAGCTGCTACGCGTGTCACGGCTACAACGCCCAGACCGGCAACGGACAGCGGCTGCTGCCAGCGCGGTTTACCCAGCAGCAGTTCACGCTATATATCCGGACCCCGCGCACGCTGCAGATGCCGGCCTACAGCACCAGGCTGCTATCCGATGCGGAGGCGGCCGACGTCTATGCCTACATTCTGTCGCTGCCGCGCGAGCCGCTGCTGAAGGACGTGCCGCTGCTGAACGAGCTGCCGAAGTAGCGGCGAGTACTGCGCGCGCCCTTCCGGCTGAAGCCGGAAGCCACGGATCGATTGCGGCTTCGGCCTCAGGCGAACGCAGGCCGACCTGAAGGTCGGCCTCTACGAAGACCATCGCTGTGGCTTCCGCCTTCAGGCGGAAGGTCCGCGCGTGTTCACACCTGGCTATCGTGCGCCACGGCTCGATGTCCCCGTTGGCACGATCAGGTCCCAGTGGCGTCCCGCGCGCTCCACGATGGCGGCGATGTCTGACGCGAGCACGTAGCGCTCGTCTGCAAGCTGACGGGCGGCGGCCTCGACGCGGCGGAGATAGTCGGCGCGGCCGGAATACCGCTCGGCGACCGACGGCCGCGGGTCGCCGTTCTTCTCGCGCTCGGCCCGCGTCGAGGCGAACGGAATATACGAGCCCGTGTTGGTCATGAGCTGCTTCGGCGATCCCGTGCGTTCGCTGCGGAACGCCCATCCGGTCGTCGCCGCCAGCGGCACGGCAACCTCCGGCAGGCGGATACCGCCGATCTCGTTGCCGTCGGCGTCCACCTGGGGCACGAGGAACGGCAACGGGTGGCTCATTAGCGAGCCGCCGAGGTCCGAGCGATAGCCGCCGGGGACGGCGTACGGCCACTGGACGCCGCGAATCTCGGGGAACTTGATATCGCGCTGCGCGACCAGCGTGCGATCGGACACCCTCGGATGCCGGCTGGCCGGCGGGGTCACGCCTTTGCGCACCCAGGCGTCGAGCGCGACGAGGAGCGCGCGCTGCGCCCAGCGGTAGTCGTTGGTGTTGCCGCGAAGCTGTCCGTTGGTCTGCGCCGCGGGCAGGCGGCCGGCGCCGTGCTGCGTGCCGGCCAGCATGTAGTTGCGGACGTTGTCCGCGTCCTGGACATCCTGTGTGCCGTCGAGCGAGACGTGCGTCATCGCCGCGACGCGGCTGGCGCCCCAGTACTCGGTCGATGAGTTGCTGACGAAGATCTTCGGCTCGGCGCCCCGCGGCACGCGCGCTCCAAGGCCGTCCATCTTCCCGGTCGCGGGATCCCGCTCCATCTTGTAGCGATAGGGGAACACGGTCGTGAAGAACCGGCTGTCGTTCGGCTGCGCAAAGTGCTCGTTGAAGCTGCCGAACGCGCCGCCGGCGACGTGAATGAAGAGCGCGTCGAAGGTCTGGCGCTCCCGCTCGTCGGTGTTGAACCCGTCGTAGAGGAAGGTGCGAAGGAACCGCCCGGTCTGCGATCGGCCGAAGGCGTACGCGTAGCGTCCCCTGACCAGCGCGTCGGGGTTGTGCTTGAAGGCGGACGCCAGGTCGCGGACGGCGGCGAAGCCGGCGCCAGCCACCGGCGGATCCGTCGTCTGGTAGGTCAACTCATAGGTGAGTCCCGGCGTGAAGCCGGTCTTCAAGTAGACGGACCGCCAATCGCCCGTCACCTTCCCGTCAACCAGCCGCCCGAAGCCCCAGTTCTCGCGCGCAATCGGTGTCGGCGCGGCGTAGAACCCCTCGCGCACGGTGAGGCGATGACCTGGGGCGGCGGGATCGACCGGCGCATAGACGCTCGTCCCGCCGAACGTGAAGGAGGGGCCCGCCTGATTCGGGATGAACCAGGTGCTGATCGATCCGAGGATGGCCTTGCCATGGTCCTTGGCGACCGGTGGATCAAGGCCGATCTCGTCCGCCGGCACGTCGAACTGCCAGCCGACGGCGACGACCGTATAGCCCTCCCGCATCAGGAACCCGTCACCAAGCTCGCCGTCGGCGTCGGCGCGATTGAGGTCCCCCAACGCCACGCTGCCGCCACGGTTGACGATGTCGAAGAGCAGTACGCCGTTGCCGCGCGATGGGTCCTTCGGCTTCAGGATCGAGAGGTCGGCCGAGAACTCGACCTCTCCTTTGGCGTTTCGCGGCGCCTTCTCGAGGTCGACGATGGCCTTGTTGCGGGCGTTGCGCGGGTCGAGGGCAAAGTACACCGTGCCCACGAGCTTCTCGTACGCGCCGGTCTGTCCGAATGCGCTGCCGTTCTGGACGTCCGCACGGCTCGTGATCTCGATGCGCGTGACCTCGGCATGCGTCACCGCCGGCAGCAGCGCCAGCGTCAAGGCCAACGTCATGACGTGAAAGCGAGGTAAATGCATGGCAGGCTCCAGTCCTTCAGGCCAGTCTCAGTGCTTCTCGAAAAAGGTCGAATCGGGATTGTCCCATTCCCGCTCGAGCAGGTCGGGATAGCAGTCGTATTCCGATTCCAGCAGGTCGCTGTTCTTTCCCTGACGCCGGTAGAGCGTCATGCTCATCTTCCAGGGCCGGGTGAACACCTTCGGGTCCTCGATCGTGACCTCGTACAACATGTGATTCGCGCTGGTGGGCGTGTAGCGTTCGACGACGTGCGCGGCCTCGCTGTGGAAGTTGCCAGCGCGGTCGAGCCACGTCCTGTCGCTCAGGTGAATCACGTCCACAACGAGCGTGTTGCCTTCCCACCGGCCGCGCGAGTCTCCCATCCACCAGTCGATTGGGCCCTCGGGGTGCGGGTTCCCGTTCATGAAGACATAGCGAACCGCGTGCAGATACTCATAAAGGATGGTAACCCTGTCGGCCTGCTGCACGATCCGAAACGGATGCGGCATGTATGTGATGCGGGGAACCCCGGGAAGATAGCATCGCGTCTCCGGATCGAGCGTCGCGCGGCTGGCGAAATTCTCCTGTCTCTTCGCGAGCGCGGCGGGCTGATACGGGATGGCGCCGCCCTCCACGACGCCGGGCCCGGAGGGCGCGCCGAGGCTCGCCGAATGAGCCTCGATGTTCCACGCCGCCGTGTTGAGGACCTGCCAGACACCCTGCAGGTCCGGATGTCCGTCCCGCGTGCGCGGCGGCGTGTAGGTCGCCCCCGGCGTCTGGGCGGGACCTGGCATCGGCACCAGCATGAGAACCACGGGCAAGGCGATCAGCACGATCGTCCAGCCACCGAACCATCGTTTCACGGCAACCTCCTCTCAAGCTCTCGAGAGCCGAGACGAATACATCGCGGAGGACGCGGAGGAGCAAAGGACGCGGAGGAGGCGGACGCCTTCGACGAGGTCGGCCTGATGAGGCCGACCCGGTGTGATGCGAGTCTGCGCCAACAAACCGGACCTTCCACACGAAGTTTGTTGGCGCGGACTCGCATCACACCGAGCCGCCTTTGGCGGCCTGTCGAAGGCGTGTGCCTCTGCGATCTCCGCCCCTCTGCGACCTCTGCGTTGAATTTCCATTGCGGTCTCGCCTGCGCCGGCGATCGTTCCGTTGAACCTGCTTCCACCAACGCGGATCACTTCGGCGGCGTGACCCCCCTGAACCACTTGAACCCGAGCTCTCGATTGTGAGCCGTCGCCTGATTCCCCTCGTGACAGGCGTTCTCCCAGGTCTCATTCGTGTACTTGTCGCCAGCGGCCACGCGCACACGCCGCAGCGGAAGGCGGATCGTCCACGGCCTGGTAAACACCTTCGCATCGTCGACGGTGACCTCGTAGTCGATCGTGTTCGCGTCGGCGAGGGTGAAGCGCTCGACCACGTGCGCGTTGTCGCTGAAGAAATTCCCTACCTGATCGAGCCAGTTCCCGCCCTTGATGTTGGTGACGTCAACGACGAGCGTGTTGCCTTTCCAGGACCCGCGCGAGTGCCCCATCCACAGCTTGACGTGGGCAGGGGCATCGGGCGGACGGCCGTCGGTGGGAATGAAGCGATAGAAGTGGTTGAAGCCGTACAGAATCATCACGTAGCCCGGGAGCTGCACGATCTCGAACCCGCCCCGATATGTCGCGCGCGGGACGCTGTACACACAGAACGTCTGCGGATCGGCGTACAGCCGCTCCCCTTCCCCCGGCCAGCCTCGCGCCAGCCCCGCTCGATGCTGGGCCTGCACCTTCAGCGCCCACGGCTGGTAGGGAAGCTTCCCCCCGGGCGGGTCGGAGAGATAGGTTTCCTCCGGCGGCGAGCTCACATCCACGTACTCGTGCTCCTCGATGTCATCGCCGCCATCAGGCCCGCCCCAGCGTCCCTGCAGGTTTGGTGTTCCCTCCGGCGTCCGCGGCGGATCAAATGGCGGGAGCTTTGCGCGCTCACGCGCCCAGGTCGGCGCGCCCGGCTGCTTCGGGGCATCCCGCGGATAGAGCGCCTGGCTGGCGGCGGGTATCGCCACCAGCGCCAAGGCCGCCGTGCACGCGGCTGCCGCAACGATCCGTTCGATAATCCTGTTTCTCACCAGGAGCCTCACTTCAACGTCTGAGGCGGGTCCGAAAGGACCCGCCCTACGAGTATTAGTCCTTTAACCGTACCGGCGGGTCCAAAGGACCCGCCCTACGAGTATCAGTCCGGAAGGAGCGGCCCTAGAAACTGATCTGGGCCGTCAGCCGCATCAAGCGTGCCTGGAGAACCTTCAACGGCCGCCCCAGCGACGTTCCATAGTTCTGATTCTCCGTGAGCACGGGGTTGGCGTTGAACACGTTGTAGATGTCGACCCCCGGTTCGACCCGCATGTTGCCAACGGTGAATGCTCTCCGGAAGTTGATGTCCATCTGGTTCCAGCGTTCCAGGTAGCGGGTGCCCGGCTCGTCGAGGCGCATGGTGACCGGCTGCGTCCGTCCGCCCGGGAACAGGTTGGCCGGCACCGCCCAGAATACCGCCAACGTCGGGTCCGGGACGTTGGACCCGAGCAGCGAGCCGGCGTTGCTGACCACGGACGTCCCGACCACCACACCAAGGGGCAGCGGGATGCTGCCCGCCACCTTCACGCTGTGGCGGAAGGGGATGTCGAGTTGCGAGTGGTCACAGTTGTAGAGCGTGTTGGGATCGGACAGGTTCGCGCACGTGACGTTGATCGTCTGGCCGGCGGACCATCCGCCGAACATGCTGCCGCCAAACGGCAGCCGTGCCTTGAAGGTGACCTCGACCCCGGTGAACGAGTAGCGCGCCTGCGATCGATCGGCCGTGGTATCCACCAGGTCCACCAGCCCCTGCTTCGCCGGGTCGAGATTGTAGATGGTGAGCGGCTCACCGGTCAGCGGGTTTGGCACGACGAAAGGTGCGAAGTCGGAGATGTCGACCAGCGTGTTGATCGTCTGCTGGAAGTTGTACCGACTCCCGCTTGAACCACGTGGCGGCGACCGACACGCCCGCGGCGACCTCGCGTTCAACACCCAGCGTGTATTCCATGTCGTACGGCCGCTTGCTGTCCGGATCGAACGTCCGGTTGGGCGCGGCGCCGAACGTGCGGTTGCTGCTCGGCCCGATTTCGTTGTCCTGGGCGATGCTGTCGCCGTTGGTGGGGAATACCAACCCGGAACAGCGCGACGTTCCCGGGACGTAGTCGCAATCCGACCAGTTGCGCGTGTCGTTCTGCAGGAACAGCGGATCGTAGCGGGCCGCCAGGTCCGTCGTGAAGTTCCGGTTGTAGCGGTTGATCGTCCCCTTCAGCGCGGTCCGTGCGTCGCCGGTCAGGTCGTAGACCACGCCGAACCGCGGCGCGATGTTGAACCAGTTGGGCAGGTCGTGCATTTCGGGGAACTGCCGCGCCGGCACGAAACGCCCCACCGGAGCCGACCCGGCGTCGATCGAGGCGTTGACATACTCGAAGCGGATGCCGGGGCTCACCGTCAGACGATTGGTGAGGCGCCACGTGTCCTGCACGAAAACGCCGAAGTCGGCGTTCATCCGGTCGAGCGCCAGCGTCGGCGTGTTGTAGACGATCACCGAGTCGGGCACGCCCTCCCGGTAGCGCTGCGTGAGATCGCCGTTGCTGCCGAACTGGTGCTGGCGGAACAGCCCTCGTCCCCACTGCACGCCCGTCTTGAAGGTGTGCGATCCCGCCACGTAGGACAGCGCCGAGGAGATGAGCTGCGTCGGCGCCTTCTCCATGCGTTCAGGAATGGTCGGCGACGTCGTCGTCGTGCCGCGAACGAGGTCCACCCGCGCCGCCGTCGCATACCAGGCCGGCGTGCCCGGCACCTGCTTGATGCCCGGGTGATACCGGCGGCCCTGCGCGTTGTCGACAGCGAACACACCCGCCTCGAGGAGGAGGTTGTTGCTCAGCGTCGAGGTCCACTTGACGGCGGCGGTGTACTTGCGTACCGGAACCCGCGCCCACGAAGCGGTCGCGACGTCGATGCCCGAGGTGAATTCGTGACCGAGGCTCTTCCTCGCGTAGTCCATGTAGCCGGTGAGCCTGTTCCTGGGGTTGAGCTGCGAGGTGAGCCGGGCTGTGTAGTTGGTGACGCGCTGGTCGTAGATGCCGGGACTCCCGTCCGGATAGAAGCTGTCGGCGACGATGTTGTTGTTGCCGGCGTCGCCCACCGATCCGAAGATCCAGAGCTTGTCGCGGACGATCGGTCCACCAGCCGAGAAGTTCGCATAGTAGAGGACGTCCACCCGGTCGGGCATGGACAGGCCGCGCTCCAGCAGCTCGCCGAGGTTGTCGCTCTGCCACGCGCCGTCCGTGTACCCGAGGTACGTCGTGCTGTTGAACGTGTTCCCGCCCTCGCGCGGAATCAGGTTCACGTGCGGTCCGCCGCGCGCCACCTCGGCGCTCAGGCCGCTCGTCTGCACGGTCACTTCCGCCGTCATCGCCTCGTTGTGATCGGCCTGGTCGTCGCCGCCGTCGATGACTGTATTGGCCTTCATCCCGTCAACGGCGATCGTCGTGTCCTTGGCCAGGCTGCCGTAGGCGACCAGCCGCTGGTTGATGGCGCTGCGTGCCCCGCCGACGTTCGGCTCGCTCACCCTGATGCCGGGGACGAGACCGCCGATGGCCTGGAACGTGCGGCCGGTCGGCAGCGTCGACAGCAGTTCTCGATCCACCACGGTGGTCCGCTGCGTGCTCTGCACGTCAACGGTCGGCGCCTGACCGGAGACCGTCACCGTCTCCTGGACGCTTCCGACGTTCAGTTCGGCATTGACGGTGGCCGTGAAGTCGGACGGCAATGCCATCTGGTCACGAACGAAGGGAGAAAACCCGGTGAGATTGAAGGTGACGGTGTAGGTGCCAGGCCGAAGCCCCACGATCGCATATCGTCCGTTATCGTCGGTGACGGCAGCGCGCATCTTCTCGATGAGCGCCGGACTGGCCGCCTCCACGGTGACGCCGGGCAGCACCGCGCCGCTGCCGTCGGTCACGACGCCGGTGATTTGACTCTGGGCCGAGGCGGCCGCGGGCAGGAAGCAGGTACACGAAAAAAACAAGGGCCGCGGCGCACGGGATTCGACGACGCATCATCCTACCCTCCTGATTCTGGTGGGAACGGAAGCGACACGACGAGAGGAACCGCGGTTGCGGACCGTATCAGAACGGCCGAACACCGGTCAATTGCAATCGTGAATACGGCGGTGGATCCGGAGGGAGGCAGGTCTGCAGCGGCCCGCTCTCCGTGCAATTTCGCCTGGCGGCTCGGCGGCTAGCGCACGACGTTGTACTTGCGCGCGTTGTCGTCCGCGAGCGGCGACCGGGTGAGCTGCCGGGCGACGGCGGCGGAGAGCGCGCCTTTGGCCGCGGCGGTCATCGCACCGGTGTTCTTGAACTCGATCAACGCTCGCTCGACGGCGCCCAGCGCGATGTTCACCAGACCGCCGCCGTTGGCCACGGCGATGCGCGATTCCTTCATCCGCGACACGGCCATGTTGTTGCCGAGCGTCGTCATCAGGGGCTTGTTGACCATGCTCGCCAGGTTCGAGAACTCGTCCGCCGTGCGCAGGCCGCCACCGGGGTACACGACATCCGCGCCGGCCTGACCGTACGCGACGCAGCGATCGAGGTTGTCGTTGCGGTCTGTCGCATAGCAACGAACGATGAGCACGAGATCGGACCGGGCATCGGCGGCGGCGCGAATCGTGTCGACCATGGCGGGCCTCGAGAGCAGCGGCTCGGGCCCGGGCGCGCGAGCGGCGACGGTCGATCCGGCGCGGCCGAGCGGGCTCCTGTCGTCGAACATGACGGCAGCGATCCCGGCCTGCTCGAAGGCCCTGGCATGCCGGTAGGCGGAGAGCGGCTGCCCGCCGAAGTCATCGGCGTCGGCGAGCGCGGGGATTCCGACGGCGTCGGCAATGGCGCGGGCGAACTCGAGGATGTCGGTCACCGAGATGCTGCCGTTGTCGGGTAACGCATGACCGATCGACGCGGCGGCGCTCGTCCCGATGAACAGGCCGTTGAACCCCATGACCTCGATCAGCCGCGCGGTCAGCGCATCATGCGCGGCCGGGCACACCAGCGGCTCGGGACCCCGGAGCAGCTCACGAAATCGTGCACCCATCGCGGCCCGCGGCGCGGGGCGAGCCTGTGCCTGACCGGCGGCACCGGCCAGCGAATCGGCAGTGGCGAACAGCCCTGTCGCCGCGAACCCGGCGGCGTGCATGAACTCGCGTCGATTCGTCATGAGGTTGCTCCTTCGTACCGCCGGACCTGCCGACGGAACTGACGACTGGGGTCTGACTCCTCATGGTTGCACGGAGAATTCATTGGACCTACAAGTGTCATGCAGGCCGGCCGAGCTGGCGGCGGCAGTGCGAGCGCGCGCGCGGGCCCGCCCGGACGTTGACGTGAGTCAAAATTATTCTCCAGCGGCGATGAGTGGTTTTCCCGCACGTATTTATGACTTTATGAACTCAATAACGCTCTATTACGAGCACTGGCGTGCAAAAGTCGTTGTCACGACATCGCCGCATGGGCGGAACCGCCATCACCTCGTCAATTTCTTCTTGATCTCACTGCCGGGTTTTGGAGTAACGTTGTGTCAGCTCTGCCGTTGTCGCGCATGCAAGGTGATGTCGCGAACCCCACCCAGCGGCTTTATACGGGACGACGACGGCGATGAAGACCATCAAGCACGGCGCTGCGCATTTCAACTACCAAGCTCGACCCTGGTTGGCGGCCCGGTCTGGCAGCTGCACGGCTCCACTGAGAAAGACGTCATGTGCCTCATCGAGCCCGTCCGGCACTCGTGGACCGTGGCACGCCTCGTGCGCGCCAGCGAGACGATGCTGAACGAAATGTACCCAGACATGTCGTCAGCGCTCGCGGCCGCCCAGCGGCTCAAGGATCATCTGATGAGCAAAGGCTGGACGCCTGTTCCGATCGACGAACGCCAGGTGGCCGTAGCCGTCCTGCTTGCGTCGCTTCGTGAGCACGGCGAGCCGTAGCGCGAACGCCAGGCCGTCGCCCGCGGGCGGCCGGCGACACCGGTCCCCACGTGCGCCGTTTCTCATGCGCGGCGCACCATCGCGGGCACGAGGTGCTTGATCGTCGGTGCACCGACCTGCTGCATGGCGGCGAGCAGCTCGATGCGCAACAGTTCCAGCACGCGCTCGACTCCCGGCTGGCCGAAGGCGCCAAGGCCCCAGATATAGGGCCGGCCGACGCACACGGCGGTCGCCCCCATGCATAGCGCCTTCGCGATATCGGTGCCGCGGCGGAAGCCGCTGTCCACGAGCACCGGCATGCGGCCGCGCACGGCTTCGAGGATCTCCGGCAGCGCATCGATCGTCGCGCGCCCGCTGTCCTCGCTGCGCGCCCCATGGTTCGAGACGACGATGCCGTCGACGCCGGCCTTGACGGCGAGCTCGGCGTCTTCGTGAGCGAGGATGCCCTTGAGCACCACTTTCATCCTGGTGCTGTCGCGCATCCGCTTGATCGTGTCCCACGTCATCGCCGAGGACTGGATGTGGGGCAGGCCGGACAGATCCACGCCTTCGTACATCGGCCTTCCCCTGTAGTTGGCCTGGAGACTGCTCCTGTCGTGGCAGTTCGAGCAGGTGCGCGTGTCCGTGCGCTGCAGCCGGAACAGCGTTTCCTGATTCCGGCCGCCGTTGCGATCCACCGTCACCGCAACCGCGAGGCACCCCGCCCTTTCCGCGCGAGTGAGGAAGGCTTTGGTGACGTCCCACTTGTTGGTCGCGTAGAGCTGATACCAGATAGGCGCGCCGCGCGCGGCCATCACCGCTTCGGGCGACGTCGTGGACTGCGTTGACAGGATCATCAGGTGGTTCCCCGCCTTCGCCGCGCGCGCCACCGCCTCCTCGCCGTTGGCATGATAGGCGCGATGGCCGCCGATCGGGGCAATCACGATCGGGGTGTCGTATCGCACGCCGAGGATGTCGGCGCTCATGTCAACCTTGCTGACGTCGACGAGACGCCGCGGCCGGAGCTGGAACTTCAGGAAGCCTTCCCGGTTGGCGCGCAACGTCACCTCGTCGTCGATCCCCGAAGCCATGTAGCCGAAGTGCGCGGGCGGCACGTTCTTGCGCATGACCGGCTCGAAGTCGAACACGTTGATGGCGTCCCCGGGAGTCTCGATGAGATCCTGCAGGCCCCCGGGCGCCCAGATCATCGGATCGGGACGCTTTGGCGGCGCGGTCGAGGGCACCTGCGCCGCAAGGCCCGCAAGGCCGGGAAAAGCGAGGAGAGGGCTTCCGGCCAGCCACTTCAGCAGCTGCCGACGACTGGCACGTCTGTCGCTGGAATTCATGGCTGTCCTTCAGGTTGCCGTTCACTGCTCCGCGCCCGCAACGGGCTTCGCAAGCTGGCGGGTCCGAAAGGCACCCGCCCTACGATCACACTGTCTCTGTGCCTGTGTCTCTGTGGTTCGTGCTCGTGAGCACCGGTTACGGTAACGCGCCCGCGATCAGTCCGGCGCCGTCATCGCTCCGACAGGACGCGCTTGGCAAAGGCCAGAATCAACGACGAGGTCTCCTCCGACTCTCCGTCCAGCATCTCGGTCCAGACGCTCATGTGCGTGCGGCCCTTGACCTGGCGCAGGGTCACGTCCTTGTTGCCGGCCGACCGCAGCGCCGCGGCCATGTCGATGTTCTGCTGCTGCCGCCAGTCTTCGTCGCCGTCGGTGTCGATGAGCAGCACCGGCGGCAGGGCGAAGTGAAGATGATGCGCCGGCGACGCGTCGATCCAGGCTTTCTGCTCGGTGCCCCACACGTACTTCGGCCGGTCTGGCGCGACGCCCGTCTTCTCGACCCAGTAGAAGCCGCTGACCGGCACGAGGCCGGCGATGTCGCGAGGCGTCAGGGCCTGCGCGGCGAGGTAGCGGGGGTCGGTGGCGAGCAGCATGGCGAGGTAGGCGCCGGCGGAGTGGCCAATCACGAGAATGCGATCGGGGTCGCCGCCATGCTGCCGGATGTTGCGCTTCACCCAGGCAAATGCAGCGGCGGCATCCTGCACGTGCGCGGGATGCGAGACGCCCGGCGACAGACGATAGCTGATGACGGCGGTGACGTAGCCTGCGGGGGCGAACCGCTGGCCGACGAAGCTGTCCTCGGTCCTGTCGCCCATCGACAACAGGCCGCCGTGAATCGAGAAGATGACCGGTGCGTTCTTCACGCCTTCCGGGATGTAGAGGTCGAGACGATCCTTGCCGTCGGGGTAGTCGGCGCTGGCGACATAGTCCACGGCCCTGACGAGGGTCACCTTGTGCGACTGCGCCTCGGCGGCAGCGGCGCACAGGAAAATGGCAAGCGCACCGAACAGGCGGCGGCGATTCGTCCCGGGCATGACTCCTCCTTCTCAACCGAACGCGCCGCCATATTACCGCCAGCTGCGCGGGTGACGACACGAATTCAAAATCGCAGAGGACGCCGAGGGGCAGAGATCGCAGAGATGCCGAAAAAGAACGCGAGAAACGGCCGTTCCACGGGTCGAACGACTTCTGCAAGCGGAGGTACCCACCATCGTCATCTCCGCGTTCTCTGCTCCCCTGCGTCCTCTGCGTTGATTTTCCGCGGTGCGCAAGGGCGCTAGGCGGTCGGCGGCGCCTTCCACGACCGGAGCAGCGCGGCCGCGATCTCCCGGCACGCCGATGCCGTTGGTCACCTGCGCGAACAGGAACGGCCCGTCGCCGCGCATGCGCGCGCGAGTCGCGCGCCATCACCTCGAGATCGGCGCCGACGAGCGGCGCCAGGTCGGTCTTGTTGATGACCAGCAGGTCCGACTGCGTGATGCCCGGCCCGCCCTTGCGCGGGATCTTGTCGCCGCCGGACACGTCGATGACGTAGATGGTGAAGTCGGCGAGCTCGCGGCTGAACTGCGCGGCCAGGTTGTCGCCGCCGCTCTCGACGAACAGCAGCTCCGGCCCGAACCTCACCATCAGCTGCCGCAGCGCATCCAGGTTCTGGCTCACATCGTCGCGGACGGCGGTGTGCGGGCAGCCGCCGGTCTCCACGGCGGCGATGCGCTCGGCAGGAAGCGCGCCGTGGCGCACCAGGAACTCGCCGTCCTCCTTCGTGAAGATGTCGTTGGTCACGACCGCGAGGCTGTAGTCGTCGCGCAGCAGCCGGCAGAGCGCCAGCAGCAGCGCCGTCTTGCCGCTGCCGACCGGGCCGCCGATGCCGATCGTGAACGCGCGCGCGCGGAAGTCGCGGGCCAGCGGCGCGTGGCGCCGGTCGAACAGCGCCAGGACCGTCCGGCTCGTCGTGGTCGTGCGGATGCGTGTGATCGTGCGGGAGATAGTGCATGGGACCGTTCCTCTGACGCGTCAGGACTGAAACAGTCGCGAGTACAGCCGATCGTGGCCCGCCTGCAGCGAGATCGATCACCGGCTGCGGTCTGCGCCAGGTCGTCGACGACCAGTCCGGCGCACAGCTCCGGCCACGTCCGTCGAGCCACGGCTCGCAGGCCGTCTGCAGCCGCTGCGCCTCGTAGCCGCCGACGATCCCGAGCGGACGGCGGCCGACAGCACGCCGCGTGCCGTGCCGTACAGCACGATCTGCTGCGCGGTCTTGCAGCGGCAGGCCGAGCGCCCGAAAGGCGGCGCCCGAGAGCGGCGCGACGTGCGCATGCGTCGCGTCGGCGCGCGCCGTCAGCGCCGTCGAGCGCGGCAGACGGCCAGACGCGCGCCGCCGTCGCGAGCAGCGTCCGCCCCTGGACGCGGCTTGCACGGTTGGCCACCGCGTTGGTCAGGAACGCCTCGGCGAGCGCGTCGAGCGCCTCGAGCGCTCCGGGAGTCGTGGAATGCCGCGTTCACCAGCGGCAGCACCGCGTGCCCGGCCTGCAGAACCGCCGCGTCGACGAAGTCGCGCAACGCCTGCGGGCGTCCGACCTCGCCGTGCTGCCAGGCGGCTTCGAGCCCCCAGGAATGCGCGAACAGCGCCCGTCGGGAAACGCGGAGTCGACGACCTGCCAGGTCAGCCACTCGGACATCGGCAGCCTCAGAACAGGAAATACCGCTGCGCCAGCGGCAGCACGTGCGGCCGGCTGCGCGCGCAGCTCCTCGCCGTCGGCCGTCACGACGTAGGTTTCCGCATCGACGCTGAATCCGCGGCAGCGCGTCGTTCAGCTTCATGTCGCGCTTGTCGAGCGTGCGGCAGCCGCGCACCGCGACCGCGCGCTTGCCGAGGCCGTAGGCCGCGACCGTCCGCGCTCCAGCGCCAGCTGCGAGACGAACGCGAGCGACGTCGCGCCGGTCGCGCGGCCGTAAGCGCCGAACATCGGCCGCATCATCAGCGGCTGCGGCGTCGGGAATCGACGCGTTCGGGTCGCCCATCTGCGCCCACGCGATGAAGCCGCCCTTGAGCACCAGCTCCGGCTTCACGCCGAAGAACGCCGGCTTCCACAGCACGAGGTCGGCGAGCTTGCCCGACTTCGACCGACCCGACCTCGTGCGCGATGCCGTGCGTGAGCGCCGGGTTGATCGTGTATTTCGCGATGTAGCGGCGGATGCGCAGGTTGTCGTTGTCGCCGCGCTCGCCGGCGAGGCGGCCGCGCTCGCCGCGCATCTTGTGCGCCGTCTGCCACGTCCGGCAGATCACCTCGCCGACGCGCCCCATCGCCTGGCTGTCGCTCGACATCATGCTGATCGCGCCCGAGATCGTGCAGCACGTCCTCGGCGGCGATCGTCTCGCCGCGAATGCGGCTCTCGGCGAACGCCACGTCCTCGGGAATGTTCTTGTCGAGGTGATGGCACACCATCAGCATGTCGAGGTGCTCGTCGAGCGTGTTCACCGTGATACGGCCGCGTCGGGTTCGTGGAGCTCGGCAGCACGTTCGGCTCGCCGCACACCCGGATGATGTCCGGCGCGTGCCCGCCGCCGGCGCCCTCGGTGTGATACGTGTGGATCGTGCGCCCCTTGAACGCCGCGATCGAGTCGTCCACGTAGCCCGACTCGTTCAGCGTGTCGGTGTGGATCGCCACCTGCACGTCGAAGCGGTCGGCCTCGGTCAGGCAGCAGTCGATCGCGGCCGGCGTCGAGCCCCAGTCCTCGTGCAGCTTCAGGCCGATCGCGCCGGCGCGAATCTGCTCCTCGAGCCCCTCCGGCAGCGACGTGTTGCCCTTGCCGAGAAACCCGAAGTTCATCGGCAGCGCGTCGGTCGCCTGCGAGCATCAGCTCGACGTGCCGCGCGCCCGGCGTGCAGGTGGTCGCGTTGGTGCCGGTCGCCGGCCCGGTGCCGCCGCCGATGAACGTCGTCACGCCGCTCGCCAGCGCCTCGTAGACCTGCTGCGGGCAGATGAAGTGGATGTGCGCGTCGATGCCGCCGGCGGTGAGGATGCAGCCCTTCGCCCGCGATCGCTTCGGTCGTCACGCCGACGACCATCCCGTCGGTGACGCCGGCCATCACGTCGGGGTTGCCCGCCTTGCCGATGCCGGCGATGCGGCCGCCCTTGATGCCGACGTCCGCCTTGCGGATGCCGGTCCAGTCGACGATGAGCGCGTTCGTGATCACGCAGTCGAGCGCGCGGTCGTCGGAGACGCCGGCCGCCTGGCCCATGCCGTCGCGCAGGACCTTGCCGCCGCCGAACTTGCACTCGTCGCCGTAGACGGTGGCGTCGTGCTTCGACCTCGGCGACGAGGTTCGGTGTCGCCGAGCCGGACGCGATCGCCGGTCGTCGGCCCGTAGATGTCGGCGTAGTGCGCGTCGATCGATGCGAGTGGCTCATGGCACGGTCGCTCGCCGAGGATCGCCGTCGCGCTCGACGACCGGTCCGCTCGCCCAGGCGTTGCCGCCGCGGATCACGCGCGCGCCGGCGATCGCCACGAGCGTCACCGTCTTGGTCTCGCCCGGCTCGAACCGCACCGCGGTGCCGGCGGGAATGTCGAGCCGCATGCCGTACGCGGCACGCCGATCGAAGAGCGAGCGCGCGGTTGGTCTCGACGAAGTGATAGTGGCTGCCGACCTGAATCGGCCGATCGCCGCGGTTGGCGACCTGCAGCTCGACCGTCGGCCGGCCTTCGTTCAGGACGATCGCGCCGTCGCACGACGAGGACGGCGCCCGGCGCGCCTTCGCGCGGCACGGCCGGCCGGCCCACGGCGCCGGCGCGTCGGCCGCGCGCGACAGGAAGCTGCCGTAGAGCGCCAGCGCCATGTCGCCGTGCTCGGCGACGATCGGGATGGTGCACGGTGACCAGCTTCGTGCCGTCGGGAAACGTCCCTTCGACCTGCACCTCGTCGATCATCTCGGCCACGCCGTCGAGGACGTCGCGCGCGGCCGAGCAGCCGGCGCCCGAGATCCATCAGCTCGGCCACCGACCGGCCGTCGCGGATGAACTCGAGCAGCTGCGTCGCGATCAGCGCCATGGCCTCGACGTAGTTGAGGCGCAGGCCGCGCGCCAGCCGCTTCTGCGCCAGGAACCCGGCCTGGTGCAGCATCAGTTTGTCGATCTCTCGCGGCGTCAGATGCATGCGCGTGAATGTCTCTTCCGGTTGCAGTCCAGGTCTCACCACTTGCGCGTCCAGGGATCGTCGCCGAGCCGCTGCGGGACGAAGCCGCAGCAGCTCGCGCACGGTGCGGCCGACGCTGTTCGACGGACGTGCCCGCCAGGCGGAGCAGGCAGCCGTCCTCGCCGAGCGGCGTGACGCCGCGATGAGCTGATCGGCACGCCGCGACGATCCGTCGGCGCCGAGACGGCCGCGACACGAGCGTCGCTGCTTCGTCGCGAGAGCGCGCCGGCCGACGAGCACGACGACCGCCAGCACGTCGAACCGCCCGAGCCGTCCGGCGAGGTCGCCGTCGGACTGCGCGAAGCGCGAGCGCATCGTGGACGAGCAGCCGGTCGCCCAGCCGCACGTCGATGCAGGCTGTCGGTACTCGTCGAACGCCCACCGCTCACCGGCGGCGCGGCGGCCCGACAGACAGCCAGTCCACGGACCAGCGCGCCGCCGTCCGCGACGTCGAAACGCTGGACCTGACGATAGCGGGCGCCGGCGAAGCAGACGACCGGGTCCGGCGCGACGACCAGCAGACCGTCGCGGCCGACGCGTGCCGCGCAGCTCGGCGCTCGTGCCGCGCGGCGACCGATAGACCTTCGTCGACGCCTGCGTGGACATGAACGCCGCCGCGCCGGCGCCCGACGTCGATGTCGAGGTCGATGCGATCGCCGTCGACGAGTCCGCCGCCGAAGCTCGACGTGTAGACCCAGGCGGCGCTGCCCGTGATTGGCCGGCGTCAGCAGCCGCAGCGGGCTGGTCGCGTAGGCGCGGGTGACCACGCTGCGGACGCTCGCGCGCGACGCCGAGGCGTCCCGGCCCGGCGCGTCGGAGGCGCCGGTCGGCGATTCGACGCCGGCGTGACTCGATGCACGCCGGAGCAATCGTGTCACACGCTGAGATGTTCGCGCACGACGTCGTCGGTGAGCTCGCCGATCGCGCCGCCGGCCACGCGGCGGCCCTTCTCGAGGATGTGGAACTCGCTGGCCACGCGCCGCGCGAACGGCAGCTTCTGCTCGACCAGCAGCACGGTGACGCCCGGCTTCCGCGATTCAGCTTCAGGATGATGTCGCCGATCTCGTGCACGATGTTCGGCTGAATCCCTTCGGTCGGCTCGTCGAGGATCAGCAGCTTCGGCTCGAGCACCAGCGCGCGGCCGATCGCCAGCTGCTGCTGCTGGCCGCCCGACAGATCGCCGCCGCGCCGCCGCAGCATCTGCTTCGAGCACCGGGAACAGCTCGAAGATCTGCGGCGGGATGCTGCGCGGCCCGCCGCGTCCGGATGCCGAGGCCGACGCGCAGGTTCTCCTCGACGGTCAGCTGCGGGAAGATCTCGCGGCCCTGCGGCACGTAGCCGATGCCGAGCCGGGCGCGCGCCTCGGCCGGCAGCGCGCCGCAGGTCGGTGCCGTCGAACATGATCGTGCCGGAGGTCGCCGGCAGCAGCCCCATGATGCACTTCAGCAGCGTGGTCTTGCCCATGCCGTTGCGGCCCATGAGGCAGGTGCGCGAGCCCGCCGGCACGTCGAGCGTCGACGTCCCACAGCGTGTGGCTGCCGCCGTAGGACTGATTGAGCGCCTCGATCGCCAGCAGGCTCATGCGCCGAGATACACCTCGATGACGCGGGGATCGTTCTGCACGTCGTCCATGTCGCCTTCGGCCAGCACGCGGCCCTCGTGCAGCACGGTCACGCGGCTCGCGATCGAGCGCACGAACTCCATGTCGTGCTCGACGACGACGACCGAGTGCTTGCCGGCGAGCGACAGCAGCAGCTCCGCGGTGCGCTCGGTCTCCTGCGGCGTCATGCCGGCGACCGGCTCGTCGACCAGCAGCAGCTCGGGCTCCTGCATCAGCAGCATGCCGATCTCGAGCCACTGCTTCTGCCCGTGCGACAGCGTGCCGGCCAGCGAGTGCGCGCTGCGACGGCGAGGCCGATCACCCCGAGCACCTCGTCGATGCGCTCGCGCTGCGGCCGGCGTCAGGCGCGCGACGCAGCATCCTCCAGAACGACTTGTCGCCGGCCAGCGCCAGCTCGAGGTTCTCGAACACCGTCAGGAACTCGAACACCGTCGGCTTCTGGAACTTGCGGCCGATGCCCGCCTGCGCGATCTCCGGCTCGGACAGCGCCAGCAGGTTGATGTTCTGGCCGAACCAGGCCGAGCCCTGCGTCCGGCCGCGTCTTCCCGGTGATCACGTCCATCATCGTGGTCTTGCCGGCGCCGTTCGGGCCGATGATGCAGCGCAGCTCGCCCGGGTCGACGTACAGCGTCAGGCCGTCGAGCGCCTTGAAGCCGTCGAAGCTGACGGTCAGCTTCTCGAGATAGAGAATCTTGCCGCAGCAGCGGCGGCGGCGCCCGGCGCGCCGCCGCCTCGCGCATGTCGCTCCAGGCGCCCGCGTGCGCCGGCGGCGATCGGCGCTGAGCGAGCCGATCGCGTGGCGTCATCTGCGCCCTCGCGCCGGCGCGGGAGCCAGCCCGATGAGCCCGCGCGGCAGGAACAGCGTGACGAGCACGAAGATGGCGCCGAGCGCGTAGAGCCACACTTCCGGCAGCGCGCCGGTGAAGTAGGTCTTGGCGTAGTTGACCAGCACGGCGCCCGCCGCGGCGCCGTAGAGCGTGCCGCGGCCGCCGACGGCGACCCAGATCACCACTTCGATCGAGTTGATCGGCGCGAACTCGCTCGGATTGATGATGCCGACCTGCGGCACGTAGAGCGCGCCGGCGACGCCGGCGAGCACCGCCGAGAAGACGAACACCCACAGCTTGTAGGACTCGACCCGGTAGCCGAGAAAGCGCGTGCGGCTCTCGGCGTCGCGAATCGCCCGGATCACGCGGCCGGCGCGCGAGCGGACGATCGCGCGGCAGGCCGCAGTAGCTCGGCCGCCAGCGCCACGGCGGTGGCCACCACGAGCGACGACGCGCGTGCCGTCCTGCTGCAGATCGAAGCCGAGGATGTCCTTGAAGTCGGTGAAGCCGTTGTTGCCGCCGAAGCCCATGTCGTTGCGGAAGAACGCGAGCATCAGGGCGTAGCTGAGCGCCTGGGTCATGATCGACAGGTACACGCCGGTGACGCGCGAGCGGAACGCGAGCCAGCCGAAGACGAACGCCAGCAGCGCCGGGCACGAGCGCGATCATCAGCAGCGCGAACCAGAAGCGGTCGAACCCGAGCCAGAACCAGGGCAGCTCGTCCCAGTTCAGGAACACCATGAAGTCGGGCAGCACCGGATGGCCGTAGACGCCGCGCGTGCCGATCTGGCGCATCAGATACATGCCCATCGCGTAGCCGCCGAGCGCGAAGAACGCGGCGTGGCCCGAGGCTCAGGATGCCGCAGTAGCCCCAGATCAGATCGACCGCCAGCGCCAGCATCGCGTAGCACATGTACTTGCCGATGAGCGTCAGCGCGTAGGTCGACAGGTGAAACGGCGACGACTCCGGCACCAGCCAGGTTGAGCACGGGACCGAGCACGGCCACCGCGGCCAGCAGCGCCAGGAACGACGACGCGCCGCCGCGATCGTCGCCGAGCGCGTCCCGCAGCGATCCGCGCGACCGCCACTCACGCGCTCTCCGCGGCGCGGCCGGTCTGCGGGAACAGCCCGCGCGGCCGGCGCTGAATGAACAGGATCAGCGCGACGAGCACGAGAATCTTCCCGAGCACCGCGCCGGCATACGGCTCGAGCAGCTTGTTGACGATGCCGAGCGACATGCCGCCGATCAGCGTGCCCCAGAGATTGCCGACGCCGCCGAACACGACCACCATGAACGAGTCGATGATGTAGGACTGGCCCGAGATTGGGCCCGACGTTGGTCAGCTGGCTGAGCGCCACGCCGGCGACGCCGGCGATCCCGGAGCCGAGGCCGAACGTCATCGCGTCCACCCAGTCGCTGCGGATGCCCATCGCGCGCGCCATCGCGCGGTTCTGCGACACGGCCCTGATGTCGAGGCCGAGCCGCGTGCGCTTGAGCACCAGCGAGCAGGATCGCGAACACGATCAGCGTGAACACCACGATGTAGAGGCGGTTGTACGGTGAGCGCGAGCGCCTCGTTGATCTGCAGCGTGCCGCTCATCCACGCCGGCGTCGCGACCGCGCGGTTGTTCGCCGAGAAGACCGAGCGCACGAGCTGCTGCAGCACCAGGCTGACGCCGAAGGTCGCCAGCAGCGTCTCGAGCGGCCGGCCGTAGAGGAACCGGATGATCGTGCGCTCGAGGACGACGCCCGCCAGTCCGGCGACGAGGAACGCCGCGGGGATCGCCAGCAGGATCGACACGCCCGCGTAGTTCGGGCATCAGCATCTGCACGACGTAGGTCGTGTAGGCGCCGAGCATCATCAGCTCGCCGTGCGCCATGTTGATGACGCCCATCACGCCGAAGGTGATGGCCAGGCCGATCGCCACGAGCACGAGCACCGAGCCGAGGCTCAGGCCGAAGAAGAGCGTCTCGATGCCGGAGTAGAAGCTGCGCGCCGTGTCGATGCTCTCGACGGCCGCCGCGGCGGCGCGTCGCACCTCGGCGTCGCTCTTCCGCGAAGGCTGCCGTCAGCAGAGGTGTCGAGCAGCGCGGCGAGGCGATTCCGGACCTCCGGCCGCAGCCGCTCGCGCAGCGTCGCGATCGCGGCGAGCCGCGCGGCACGATCCCGCGCCGTCGAGCGCGGCCAGCGCCAGGCCGGTCTCGATCTCGTACCTCACCGCGGCGTCGGTCTCCGCCGCGGCGCGCTGGCGCAGCAGCTCGATCGTCGCTCTCGTCGAGCGACCGCACCATCTCCTTCACGGCCGCTCAGCCGCACCGCCGGGTCCGGCATTCGCCAGCGCGAACCGCGCCAGCGCGATCCGGAGGAAGCGCCGCAGGCGGTTGTTGGTGCCGATCTTCGTCAGGTCCGGCCGGCGGCGCCGAGCCTGCCGCCTCGCAGCGACGCGGGATCGAGGAGCTCCATCGCCGGCAGGCTCTCGTCCGCCGTCTTCACGATGACGACCCGTCCGGTCCTGCTGACGGACGTAGAGGCGGTCCTCGAGCAGCGCGGTCAACGCGGGCAGCGCGCCGCGGTGGCCGGTCGCGATCAGGCGCTCGACGATCGCTTCCTTGTCGAGGAAGCTCGGCGTCCCGCAGCTCCGCCGAGCGCGGCGATAAACGCTGTCGTCCGCGGATCTGGCGCCGACGCCGGCGCCGCGCGCCAGGGCCGAAGGCGAGCAGCAGCCACGAGAGCCGCCGCCCGCCGGCGCGGACGCCAGCCTCACTTGTAGTTCTGTCCCGAGCACACCTTCGTCTTCGTGTTGTAGTTGCCGCACTTGAGCTTCACCCAGTCGGCTTCGGTGTCCTGGCTGACCGGCAGGAAGTCGGACCAGGCATCGCCGGGCACCGTGCCGGTCGTCTTCCAGACCACGTCGAACTGGCCGTCGGCGCGCACCTCACCGATGTAGACCGGCTTGGTGATGTGGTGGTTCGGGCAGCATCCGGGCGACGCCGCCGGTCAGGTTCGGCGTCTCGAGGCCGGGCAGCGCGGCGAGCACGCTGTTCGACGTCGACCGACTTCGCCTTCTCCACCGCCTTCACCCAGAGGTTGAAGCCGATGTAGTGCGCCTCCATCGGATCGTTCGTCGTGCGATCCGCCTTCTTGATGTAGGCCTTCCACTGCTTGATGAACGCCGTGTTGGCCGGGCGTGCTGACGCTCTGGAAGTAGTTCCACGCCGCCATGTGGCCGACGAGCGGCTTGGTGTCGAGGCCCGACAGCTCCTCCTCACCCACCGAGAACGCCACGACCGGAATGTCCTCGGCCGAAATCTTCTGGTTGCCGAGCTCCTTGTAGAACGGCACGTTCGCGTCGCCGTTGATGGTCGAGACGACCGCGGTCTTCTTGCCGGCCGAGCCGAACCGCTTGATCGCCGCCACGCGCGTCTGCCAGTCGGAGTGGCCGAACGGCGTGTAGTTGATCGAGATGTCGGCGGCGGCGACGCCCTTCGACTTGAGGTACGCCTCGAGGACTCGGTTCGTCGTCCGCGGATACACGTAGTCGGTGCCCTCGAGCACCCACCGCTGTCACGCCGACCTCCTTCATCAGGTAGTCGACCGCCGGAATCGCCTGCTGGTTGGGCGCCGCGCCCGTGTAGATCACGTTCTTCGACGACTCCTCACCCTCGGTACTGCACCGGGTAGAAGAGCAGGCCGTTGTTCTTCTCGAAGACCGGCAGCACCGACTTCCTCGACACCGACGTCCAGCAGCCGAAGACGACCGCGACCTTGTCCTTCTCGAGCAGCTCGCGCGCCTTCTCCGCGAACAGCGGCCAGTCCGACGCCGGATCGACGACCACCGCCTCGAGCTTGCGGCCGAGCAGACCGCCTTTCCTGTTCTGCTCGTCGATCATCATCAGCACGGTGTCCTTGAGCGTCGTCTCGCTGATGGCCATCGTGCCGGAGAGCGAGTGCAGCACCCCGACCTTGATCGGGGCCTGGCGCCTGCGCGCCTCACGTGGACCGGCGCGGCAGGCTGCGACAGCCGCCAGGCTGACGATCAGACAGAGGTGTTTCAGTTTCATGGTTCACTCCTGCGATAGACAGATCGGCTCTGTGCAACGGACGATGACGGTAACGGATGCACGATCGGGCCGTCACATCTGAATCTGCAGGCCGACGCCGAACTGCTTGAAGTCGGTGCGCACGGCGTCGAAGCGCGTGTCCTTGAAGAAGACCATCACGCGCGCGTTGAACTGCTTGATGACGTAGTTGAGGTTGAGCTCGGTGGTCTTCTGGTCGTAGTCGGGATCGAGCGCCGAGACGCCCTCGCGGAACCGCGCGTGCGCGTACTTGCCGAGGACCTCGAAGCGGCCGTCGCCGACCATGCTGCGGAAACAGATAGCGCCCCGAGCACGTAGCCGCCGTCGTCGGTGCCGTAGCGCGCGTTGTAGCCGCCGAGACGGTCGTACTTCGCCCACTCGGCCTCGACCGAGACGGCGCCGCCGCGTGCCGACCTTGCGCTCGAGGAGGAAGTCGACGTTGTAGGCGGTCTTGTCGCTCGCCCTGCACCTGGCCGGCGGCGCCGATGGCGAGCAGGTTCTTGTCGCCGTAGTAGGTGCCGTTCAGGTAGTAGCCGGCTCCGGATCCCAGAAATCCACCTGCACGCGTCCCGCGCCGAGCAGCGTGTCGTCGCCGGTCGCGGACGCGCCGTCGAACGCGCCCGCCGACACCTTCACCTTGCCGAACTGACCCCAGTACGCGGCGCCGTTGTCGCGGCCCTGGAAGATGAACGGGTAGCCGTCCTGCACGCCGTCGGTGTAGACGGCCCAGTGGTGCGAGTAGTACGGGCCGTAGAGGTTGGCGCGGTCGCTCGGCGGCAGGAAGCGGCCGAACCAGATGTTGAACTTCTCCGAGAACTCGAGCCGGGCGACGGCGTCGAGGATCTCCACGTCGTTGCCGTTGCCGTTGTACTCGGTGTTGAACATGAACTTGATCGTGTTCGTCACGGGACCGTTGACGTAGAGGCGGGCGCTGTTGAGCGCGAAGGCGTCCGACGAATCCTCGTCGTCCGGGTGCGGTGTGCACGAAGCTCGTTTGCAGGCCGGCGCCTATGGTGATGGGCGGCAGCGGAGCGTCCTGCGCCTGCGCCGGCCCTCCGCTGCCCAGCATCAGGAACGACACGGCGAGCACGGACGTCCACCCTTGCGCAGGGGTCACATGACCACTGCGAACACGTCGATTGAGCACGGCAATCCTTTCCGCAGCGCGGCGCGCGAGTCGTGGGTACCAAGTTTTGGGGTGGGTGAAGAACGCGGCCCACCCGAGCGTGCGTGACGTGACGACGGGAGCAAGGGAAGCGCCAGTTCCGCGCGCGGCCACGCGCGGGCGCCGGACGTTGCAACAGTCGATGCGCCAGCGAGTTATGGGCGCGCGCCGATCGCGACCGGACGACCTGGAAAGCGACAGTCTTGTTCGTTCGACCCTTGGAGGTACACGTTTCTGTTGCATCGCGCGCAGCTGGAGCCGGCTGGCGCGAGGAGCCCGGTGCGCGAGCCGGGCCGTGACGGCGGCGCGGCGCTTACGTCAGACAGAAGTGTCTGTTTGATGAAATGAGGCGACGGAAACGTCGCCATGAGTTGACGGGAGAACGTTCCGGCATCATCATGGCGCTTCGAAAAACGGCGCCTGTGCGCTCACGGGGACTCCTGCGATGACCAGTATCGCCACCTCGCCGCGCGTGGGCGCCGGCGTGCCCGCCATCCGTGTCGGCGCGGTAGACGTGATCCGTGGCGCGGTGATGGTGCTGATGGCCATCGACCACGTGCGGGTGTATCCGGTCTTCCCGCGGGCGGACCCGAGCCGGGCATCTTCTTCACCCGCTGGATCACGCACTTCTGCGCGCCGGCGTTCATTGTTCTCGCCGGCACCAGCGCCTTTCTCTACGGTCGCACGCATGGCGACATCGGCCGGTTCCTGCTCACGCGCGGGGCATGGCTGATCCTGCTCGAGCTCACGGTGCTCCGCGTCGCCTGGACCTTCAACCTCGGGTTCATGCGCTACAACATGGCCGGGGTCCTCTGGGTCATCGGCTGCTCCATGATCCTGCTCGCTCTGCTGGTGCGTCTGCCGCCGCTGGCGGCCGGCGTCTTTGGAGTGGCCGTCATCGCCGGGCACAACCTGCTCGACCCGTACCTCGACACCCTTATCCCCGAGCTCGGCGCAAGTCGCGTCTCGGCGCTCTGGAAAGTCCTTTACGTGGGATTCGTTGCTGGTCCCATCACACTGGCGGCCGGCGGCCCCGAGCTGTGGATCCTGTATTCGATCGTTCCCTGGGTCGGCGTGATGGCCGCCGGCTATGCGTTCGGCGCCGTGCTGACGCTGGAACGGGAGCGCAGACGCCGTGTGTGCATGGGCATCGGGTGGGGAGCGATCGCGCTGTTCCTCGTGCTGCGCGGGTTCAACGTGTATGGGGACCCGCGGCCGTGGGGTGCACCGGCGCAAGACCCGGGAGGAGGCATGCCGGCGCTGCTGGCGTTTCTCAACACCAGCAAGTATCCGGCGTCGCTCGCGTTCCTGCTGATGACGTTGGGGCCGACGATCGCGCTGATCCCACTGCTCGACGGAGCGCGCGGCGTGGTGGTGCGGTGGCTGACCGTGTTCGGCCGCGTGCCGTTCTTCTATTACGTGCTTCACATTCCCCTGATTCACGTCCTCGCGCTGGTCGTGTCGCGGCTTCGCTCAGGCGAGTTCAGCCCGTGGCTGTTTGCCGACCATCCGATGGGCACCCCCCCTGCACCGGCCGGCTATGCGTGGAGCCTGCCGCTCCTCTATGGGGTGTGGGCGGTGGCGATCGTGATGCTCTTCTTCGCGTCACGATGGTTCGTCGCCCTGAAGGCGCGACGGACGGACTGGTGGCTGAAATATCTCTAGTGGACTGTCCAGACTGATTGAGTACTACCCACAACAGGCCTCCGAGTGTGATCTACGGCCGCGACAACGGCGCGGCCGGTAGTAATTCCGAAGAGACAGGCCACTCTAGTCCCAGGTCGAGATCACCGCTCGCCGAAGAGCATGTTCACCCACGCAAACGCGAGGGTGCCGACGCCCACGACGACGCACGTGGCGACCGTACGCCACAAGGCGTCGGTTCCGGTGAACTCCCAGATCGCCAGGATCGAGGCGAGCACGGCCACGAGGATACAGACGGCCGTGATCCAGAACGAAAACAACATGACGCGGCGCCTGTTCAGGAACCCGCGTCTCCTCAACGTGTCGGCACTCACTCCAACGCCTGCCGGAGTGTTGCTGTCGTTCCCCAAGTGGCTCACCCCCCGGCAGCGCGGACTGCGCTGTCTCGCTGGCAACGATGATCACACACAGAAGGGGGAGGGGGCAGGGGGAAGGGGCAGGTTGCGAAATTTGCGTTCGTAGGCCGGGTCCTCTTGGACCCGGCTGGAGGCGCAACCCGCTCTACGGAAATCCGATCCAGCGGCCGCCCAGCGCGACGGTGGTCCACAGGGCGAGTGACACCAGCGCCACCAGCCTGTGCACGAGCGGGTTCGCCTGCGTTTCATCGGCCATAGCCACCCGGCGGCGGACCGAGAACGTGAACACGACCACCAGCACCAGGGCCGCGAGCTTCACCCAGAAGAACGTCAGGTAGTAGTACTTCGTCGCGAAGCACATGAACAGCAGGATCCCGGTGAACACGCTCACGAGCAGGCTGCCCACCAGCCACCGCTCTGCGTCCCGGACCAGTTGCGCCAGCGGCTGGCTCCGTACTCCGAACCCGAGGAGACGCAGGTCCACCAGCAGCACCGCTCCCCCGATCACCGCCAGTCCCAGGAGATGAATGGTGGCGACGACGGGAAAGAACCACCATAGGCTCCGCATCCCGATGAGGGGGCCGGAAAACTGCACCCAGCGGCAGAACTCCAGGAGAGACATTCAGTCGAACCAATACACCTGATACGGCATCATGCGTCCCGCCGTGATGATGAGCGCCCACAACACCAGCGAGACGCCGCCGGCCACCCTGGCCATCGGCGGCGGCACCGGATCCCGGTCCCAATCGGCGATCCGGCGATAGATGGTGCGGTGAAACACCCAGGCATTCACGACCGCCAGGACGAGCGCCACCATCTTGAAGCGGAAGAAGAGATTCTGGTACGCGAGCACCGGCGCGGCAAAGAACAGCAGGCCGCCGGATGCGAACATCACGACGAGGCCGGCTCCACTCCACGGCAGGAGCCGCGTCAGCACCTCCAGCACGGGCGCACGCGACATCGTCATGCCGAGGAGCCGCAGGTCAATCATGACGATCGTACCGACGAACACGGTCAACGTGAGGACGTGAACGGCGAGGACGCCGAGATAGGCGTAGTGCGACTCGTGCAGCGCGATGCTCCACGGCGTGCCCGCCAGCCACTCGCAGAAGCGAAACAAGGGCATTCCAGATGGATCGAATGGCGCAACTGTGGCTTCCGGCTTCAGCCGGAAGAAGGAGCAGAGGCACTCCGATCTTCCGCCTGAAGGCGGAAGCCACGCGCGGAGTATCCGAGCAACGCTCAACTCCGCAGCGCTCACCGGCCTGCGTGCTGTTACTTCGTCGACCGTCCGTCGGCGCCGGGAGCGGAACCGCCCATGAACACCTTCCGCCCGTCCAGGTATTCCACGAACACGCCCACGCCTTTGGGCTCGCCGCTCCTGGCCTGATAGCCAAAGAGCTTGATCTCCGTGCCCACGGGCAGGCTCGTCTTCGTGATGCCGTTCCGGAACAGATTGGTCGGGGGACCGCCCTCGATTCCCCAGTTCACCGTCTTGCCGTCCTTGCCTGTGACATCGAGCCAGATCCACGAGTGGGGATTGATCAGTTCGACTTTCGTGACCTTCCCCTGCAGGTTGATCGACTTGTTCTCGTCATAGGCGGCGGCAAACGAGTGATGCGCGCTCGCTGGCAGCGCGGCGAGGAGTAGACCGACTGCGATAACCACGCCGACGAGCCTGATGGTAATCCGCATCGTTGCTCCTTCCTTCTTCCTGGATGTCAGAGACGAATCCTTCCCGGGTATTGCGCTGTCACGCGTGTCCCGAATGCGTCACCTCTCTTCGCCACGGGACGCCGGCCTGGCCTGGGCCGTGCCCGACCCGCGATTCGCGGCGGTCCTGGCCTCGAGGACCTGTGTGCCCATCACGACGTTGATCAAGCCGTAGTTCTGCTCGTGACAAGCGAACTCGTAAATCGGCGGATCGATCCTCGGGAGCGGAGCCTCGACCGACCACGGCTTCGTCCACGTGCTGGGATCGCTGACAGTGTATTCGTAGCGCAGCGTATTGGGGCCGGTCCGCGTGAAGCGCTCGACGAGCCGCAAGGCGTGGGTCGAGCCCAGAAAATTGGTGGCGGGAGTCCTGTCCTTGAAGTTGGTGGTCTCGACCACGAGGGTATTGTCCTCCCAGTGGCCTCGAGAGTCACCCCACCAGACGCGCATCCGCTCCGGCAGGTGCGGCCGCCCGTCCACCGGGATGATGCGGACGTCGCTGTTGGACTGCGTCACGATGACGACGTAGCCGGGAGACTGGGTGAGATGAGACTCGGCGCTCACGCCGGCCGCAGCCGCCGCCGAATCCGACCCGGGATTGCCGCCGCGGACGAGCGGCGCGGCTCCGAGGCCGAGGATGCAGCGTGTGTAGGTATTGCCAAACGTCCGCACACCGGCGGCGGGGCTTCTCACCTTCGCGGCGGCGGCCGCGGCGGCGCGCCGTTTCTGCGCCTCCGGCGTCAGCGCCGGGATCCGCCCGTCCGGCGGATCGACGATGAGCGACGTGCGCAGGTTTGGCTTCGCCCCGGCTTGCCAGGCGTCCATTCCATACTCTTTCCAATCGTAGTGAACCGTTCGCGGATCGACTTCGGCGTCCGCCTCGACCGCCTTCCTGAACGCGGCGATGGCTTCGTCTTCCGTGTAGAACGGCTTGTCGGCGACCGCGGCGGGACGTTCGAGCGGTGTGTAGGTGGCGAGGAGCCAATAGCCGCGCAAGTCCGGATCGCCCCACGGTGTGCGAGATGGTGTCCAGTTCTTGAGCGCGGCGGCCGCCTTGCTCGCGTCGGACGCCGCCTTGATCGCCGCATCCGTATTCGTCGTCGTCGGATCGAACGATTTCGTTCCGGACGGCGCCTGGGCCACGAGTGCCGGCGCCGACCACGCGGCCGTCAGCGCCAGTGCAACAGCACCTGCCGCCACGAGAATCCGAGTGCGCATTTGACCACCCTCCTCATTCCCGTGTTTCCGTACCCGGCGGCGAGTAGAGTCCGAGCGGCGCGTACATCATCTCTTCCACGAACGGCACACAGTTGAACTCGACCAGCTGGATGTTCGGCTCCAGGCGGCGATAGAGCGGGAAGCTGATTTTCCAGGGACGCGTAAACACCGCCGGGTCCTCGATGGTGGCCTCGTACATGATGTGATCGGGACCCCTGGGCGTCCAGCGTTCGACGACGTGCAGGGTGCCGCTGGCAAAGTTTCCAGCCCGGTCGAACCAGGGATAGCCGTTGAACGCGGTGACGTCGACGACGAGGGTGTCGCCGTCCCAGCTTCCGTTCGACCATCCCATCCACGAGTCGGCGGGCGCATCCAGATGCGGATCCATGTAGACGGTCCGCGATGCGCCCTTGTATTCGTACACGATCAGGATCTGTTCCTCGTTCTGAAAAATCTGAAAGGGATACGGCATGTAGTTGGCGCGCGGCACGCCGGGCCGATAGCATTGCAGCTCCGTCTCGCCGCTGTCGAACCGGTGCGGGTCGTTGGTCACCTTCACCGCCATGCGGTTCTTGAAATTCTCCCGCTTCTTCTCCAGCGCCTCGGGTTTGTACGGAATCTCGCCGCCCTCGACGATGCCGAGTCCTCCCGGCTGTGCGCCCCACGCGCCCATGATCGCGGGATGAGGTCCCGGCTGCGCCTCGTGGGCCTCGATGTCCCAATTCGCCGTGGTGAAGGATTGCCAAATCCCATTCAGGTTCGGCTTTCCGTCCTCCGTGCGGGCCACTGCAGCGGACTCCTCCTGCCCGGGGGTCGACATGGCGGCGAACCACAGGACCGCGATGACGACGATCACGCCCGCGACGATCGAACCCTTCAATCCAATTGCCATCGGATGCCTCTACCTTCCACGCGCCATCACTCAGACATCGAGCTGCGCGCCGACTGTCAACAACCGTGCACTCAGACCTGGGCGACGTTCCCCCACGCCGCGCCGTAGGTGGTAGTCATGCTGAGAACCCTGCTCGCATTGAAGACGTGAGAGACGTCGAGATTGCCGCGTAATCGCTCGCATTGTATGCCTTTTGCCGCCACGGGACGCGGAGGCGTGCCATCGTCCCTGATTCGGCGGCTGCCGGCTGAACGTTGCGGCCCCGATCGCGAAATGGCCGACCGCCGCGACGCCGCATCTCCGCAGAGGCCGACCTTCAGGTCGGCCTGCCATCAGAAATCGAGCTGACCGCTGAACTTGAACATCCGTCCTCCCAGAATCTGCAGCGGCCCCAGCCACTGGCCTCCCGTGGCGCCGGCGTACCGCGTGGTCATGTTGAGGACGTCGCTGGCGTTCAGCAGGTTGTAGATGTCCGCGTTGCCGCGGACCCTGACCCTCCCCATGCGCACGGTGCGCGTGAAACGCACGTCAACCTGGTTCAGCCGATCCTCGAACTCCGTGTTCGGCGGAACCATGTCGATCACGACGCTGGCGTTGCACGTGGCCGCGCCGCGGCACTGACCGAGATCGCGGCCGAGCGAGGGCCGGATCTCCGCGTTGGTGAACGCCCGGCTTGCGACGATCGGAATGCCGGGAATGTTCTGATACGTCGCACTCAGCTGGAACTCCCACGGCAGCGGGAAGATGCCGAGGAGCTTCACCTGCGTGGCGGCCGCCCACGGCCGGCTGATCTGACAGAAGGCCGACGTCTTCGGCGTCACGACGGCCGTGGACACGACCTCTCCGCCGAGGGTGACTGGCAGCACCTGCGGCAAATCGTTCAGCGCGCACGTGTCGCTGACCGTCCGTCCGGTGCTCACGCCGCCGCCGAACTGCATGCCGCTTGCAAACCTCGCGTTCAGCGTGACGTCGACGCCGTTGTACACCTCGCGCTGCCCGCCGTAGTCTGCTGCCGGCCCGACGACATTGCTGACCCGGCCAAAGGCCGCCGGCTTGATGTCGTACAGCCCGCAGATCTGACTGCCGCCGCCACCGGGCAGCCGGCTGTCGCTCGGCATCGTGACGCAGAAGGCATCGTAGTCGGCCGGCGTCACCGCCTGGTTGTCGGTGGCGAGGAAGCCCCCATACCAGGTGCGGAAATAGCCCACGTTGAGCGCGATGTTGCCGCGCAGCTGGTGCTGCAGGGACACCGCGCCCTGCCAGTTGTAGTCCTGGCGGTTGAAGCCGCCCAGCGCCTCGGGCGTGCGGCGCGTGTTGCCGGCGCGGATCTGCCCGAAGGTGAGGTCGGACCATTGCCCGCACTCGCCGTTGGCGAGCGGGTCGCGGAGATCGCAGTCAGGCACGTAATTCCCGTCGGCGTCGGTCCACGTGCGCGACGTGCTGGCCGCCTGGTTGTTCGCCGGGACGTCGACCGCCGCAATCGAGTACGGCGTGTAGCGGCCCAACGACACCTTGACCGCCGTCCTGCCGTTGCCGAACAGGTCGTACGCCGCGCCGAGCCGCGGACTGATGTTGGTCCAGTTCGGCGCGTTCTCCGTCGCCGGGAACTCGCGCTCCGGCACCCAGAGGCCAGCCGGCATCTGCGTGCGAGGCGCGTGCCCGTTGAAGACATTGAATCGCGCACCGAGGTTCAGCGTCAGCTTCCGGATCGTCCACTGATCCTGAAGGTAGGCTCCGTAATCGTGCGAGCGCCACACGGCCTCGAACGGGGTCGCCCAGATCACGACCGACTGCGGGACCCGGTTCCTGAACACGTACGACCGGGCGCCATTGATCTGGTTGAGATCGCTCGCCCGGTCCGGGATGCCCTCGGAGTACTGGCTCAGGTCGACCCCGGCCTTGAAGGCGTGCGACCCGGTGATGTACGACGCCGACAGGCGCTGGCGGAACTGGCGGTTGTGCTGGACCCTGTAGCCGCCGGCGTGGGTCAGCGACAAGGCGCGCGAGCCGTAGCGGAAGTTCGTCGCCAGCTCGGTAATCGCGATCGTGTCCGGCCCCACAGTCGAATCGGTACGAATGGTGTTGTTGTTGAACACGTTCGCCGACGCCCCGGCCTCGAGCAGCAGGCGGTTGGTGGCCGGGTAGGTCCAGCTGACGAGCGGCAGGTAGTTGACCTTGTAGGTGTGGCCACCGACCGCCTCCGGCGATCCTTGAATGTTCTGCTGCATCGCCGGCTCCAGCAACGGCCAGAAACAGCTGCAGTTCGGCTGCACCTGATAGGACGCGACGATCTTGTGCTTCGCGGCCGCCTGCCACGTCAGGCGCAGGCTGTAGTCGCGATAGAAATCGTCGGTGAAGGCGGGCCGCTCGAGGTCCGGTTCGTAGAACGTCACCCGCCAGGCCGGATCGACGCCGACCCGCTGATTCTGCAGCTTGTTGAAGTAGTTGCCCTGCTGGTACTGCTGGTTGGCTCCGAAGCGATACGCGTTGAAGAACCACAGCTTGTCGCGTACGAGCGGTCCGCCGACGGCGCCACCCGTGTCGTTGTGCTTCTTGAGCGAGGGCGAAAACCCCAGGCCGCGCGCGCGCAGCTCGTCGGTCAGGTTGTCGGACTGCAGGTCCGGGGTGCTGATGGACGTGCTGAAGCTACCTGAAAACGTATTGCCCCCGTCCTTGGGCACGATGTTCATCTGCACGCCGCCGGTATTCCGCTCGGCCGACAGTCCGCTCGTCTCGACGACGACTTCCTGGAAGGTCAGGTTGTTGAAGACGAAGACCGCTCCGCCCTGGAGACGCTGCACCAGGCCGTTCATGACCGGCGCGTTGTCGGTCGCGCGGCTCCCGTGAATCCCGAACGCGTTGCCGCGTTCGTCGAGGCCGCCAACGCTCTGCCACACCGCACTCCCCAACGTCGCCCCGGGGATGAGCGTTGCGTATTGCGCGAGGCGGCCGGTGGTCGGGAGTGCATCCAGCGTGCTGCGCGCCAGCGTGGTCTGCTGGCGGACGTTCTGGATGTCAACGACGGGAGCCTCGCCCGAGACGGTGATCGTTTCCTCGAGCGCGCCGACGTTCAACTCGGCATTCACCGCGGCGGTGAATCCGGTGGTCAGCTCGAGCCCCTCGCGCTTCAAGGTATTGAAGCCAGGCAGGCTGAAGGTCACGACGTACACGCCCGGCCGCAGGTCGACGATCCGATACAGGCCCTGCGTGTCGGTCACCACCGAACGGGCCCTGTCGATCAGGGCAGGACTGCTGGCTTCCACGGTGACGCCCGGGAGCACGGCGCCGGAGGGATCGCGCACGACTCCTGCGACGGAGGCGGTATCTGCCACCTGCGCCCATGCGACAGTCGGCAGCGGCAGCACACAGGATACGACGATGAGACGCGCGAGCGAGCGGGGAGTGATCATGCTTCTCCTTCAGGCGGCGTCGGAAGCCGCCTCTCACGCGCGAAACGCCGGGGCGATCAGGAAGGGACTGTGTTCATTGGTGATCTTTGTGATCTGCAATTGGTGATTTGTGATTGTGATTGTGCGCGGGATCGAGTGTTCCTGGTCGGGATGGTCTCCTCCCGCTTCCCGGCGCGACGCGCGCCGGGGGAAGCGGCGGCATTGTAGTCACACACGGATGAGTTTTCACGAAGATATTACTTGATCGTGCGCTGACCTCTATGGTAGGACCACAAGTCTCACATCTCGCGTTTGCGTGCCTCCCTTCCGCGATTGAGGTTGTGAGATGCCTGGCTGTCACCGCACCGCGGCGATTCCAGTGCTGCGATTGGCGCCGCCGTGCTCGCGCTGCGCGTGCCTGCCGCCGTTCCCGCATCTCACCCTGATTCCCCGCACTCATCCTCACTTCAGCACGGTCGTTTTCAACCATCGTCACCGGCGTCACCGCGCTCATCTTTTCCGCAGACCCCGGTAACCCGATTCCTGGCGCGGCGAACCGCGCCATTCGGCGGCCGTCAACTTCGTGCTCGACAGGCTCTTGAAGGGAGGAAGGCGATGAACGCTGCTCGATTCCTGCGCCTCGTCTTGGGAGTGTGGTGCGTCACGTGCCTGCCGGCGACCGCCTGGGCGCAGGCGGAAACCGGTTCGATTGCGGGCGTGGTGCGGGATGTGTCCGGCGCGGTGGTGCCCGGCGTCACGGTGGAGGCCGCCAGCCCCGCCTTGATCGAAAAGGCCCGTTCGGCCGTCAGCGATGTCCAGGGCCTTTACCGAATCGTGGACCTGCGGCCCGGGCATGTACACGGTCACGTTCTCCTTGACCGGCTTCAACACTTTCCGCCGCGAAGGGATCGAATTGACGGACGGGGTTCAACGCGACGGTCAACGCCGAGATGGTCGTGGGGGCGATCGAGGAGACGGTCACGGTCTCCGGTCAGGCCCCGGTCGTGGACATCTCGAACGTCCAGCAGCAGACGTCTTTGACGCGCGCGACCCTCGATGCCATTCCGACGAGCAGGCGGCCCGCCCAGCTGCAGTCGCTCATCCTGGGGGCCGACGCGGGGGCCACCAATCTTCACGATGTCGGCGGCGTCGGGAGCGACCGCGCCTTTTTCGGCGTCCACGGCCAGCGCCCCGATGACATGACCTACAACTTCGCCGGCATGGACTCGCGGGTGTTCAGCGGCGGTGGCTTCCAGGTACAACGCGCACACGTTCGAGGAAGTCGTCGTCGAGACGGCCGCCGGCTCCGCCGAAGCCTCAACGGGTGGCATCCAGATCAACATCGTGCCGAAGGACGGCGGCAACGTGTTCTCCGGAACCCTCGGGTTCGAGGTCACGGGTCCCGACCTGTCGAGCGACAATCTCAACGACGACCTGCGCGCGCGCGGCCTGACCGCGGCGCCGTCCGTGCGGCGGTACTACGACGCCGGCGGCGGTCTTGGAGGGCCGATCAAGCGCGACAAGCTGTGGTTCTTCGCCGCCTTCCGGTGGGAGGATCGATCCCTCTATCAGGTGGGCAACTACTGGAACAAGCGGCAAGGCAGCCTCTTCTACGAGCCCGACCTGAGCCGGCCCGCCTACAACCATGACTTCTCGAAGGACATCTCCGTCCGCCTCACGTGGCAGGCGGCGCTGAAGCACAAGGTGGTGGCCGCCTACACCCAGCACCCGGCCTGCCAGTGCACGTTTGCGCTGCTGGAGCAGGTGAGCCCGTTGTTCGCGCCGGAAGCCACGGCCGAGCACCGCTACAATCCCCAGTTCCTGGCGACCGCCCACTACACCTTCCCCGCCACCAATCGGCTCCTGTTCGAAGCGGATGCGATGAGGACGAGCTATCACCGCGTGCAGAAAAGGTTGCCGGGCGTGGGCTACGACGTCATCTCGGTCACCGATCTGGGGCTGAACCTCAGGTACGGCGCACGGAGCACGCTCTACCAGACACTGCACGACGAGCGTCTGCACGGCCGGTTCACGATGGCCTACATCACCGGGACGCACAACTTCAAGACGGGTATCGAGCTGAATGATTTCACGCAGGGCCGAACGCAATACGACGACCCCTGGCTCGTGAATCAGGCGATCTCGTACACGTTCCGCAACCAGTTGCCAACGCAGGTCACGATCTACACGGGGCCGTTCGGACCGTATCAGGAGTCAACGGAAAACGGCGTCTTCGTGCAGGATCAGTGGACGATGCGGAGGTTGACGCTGAATCTGGGCCTCCGCTATTCGGTCTATGACTCGTTCATTCCCGCATCGCACCTGCCGGCCGGACCCTACGTGCCGGAGCGGAACTTCCCGGCGGTGGAGCACTCGCCGCGGTGGGAGAATCTGAGCCCGCGGCTGGGCGCGGCCTATGACCTCTTTGGCAACGGATTGACGGCGCTGAAGGTGTCGCTGGGCCGGTACCCGCAGCGCAACACCGGCGTCGCGATCAACCTCCCCGTGTCGAACCAGGCGCAGAGCACCACGCGGACGTGGACCGATGGGAACGGCAACTTCGTGCCCGACTGCGATCTCAGGAACTCGCAGGTCAACGGCGAGTGCGGGGTGTGGAACGACCTCACCTTCGGCCAGGTCGTTGGCGGCAACACGCGTTTCGCCGACGACGCGCGCGAAGGCTTCAACCTCGAGAATTACAACTGGCAGGGCTCGGTGACCGTCCAGCACCAGCTGCGGCCCAATTTCGGGATTGGTGTCTCGTATTTCCGCACGTGGTACGGCGCCTTCCAGGCGATCGACAACGAGCTCGTGACGCCGGCGGATTTCGACCCGTTCTGCATCACGGCGCCCACCGACAGCCGGCTGCCAGGCAGCGTCAGCGGCCAGCAGGTGTGCGGCAACTACGACATCAGGCCGGCGAAGTTCGGCCTGATCAATAACGTGCGCACGCAAGCGGACCACTACGGCAAGATGACCGAGGTGTTCGACGGGGTTGATTTCACGACGACCGCGCGGTTCGGACAGGGTGGATCGCTCCAGGGAGGCGTGTCGATCGGGCGCGTCGTGACCGACAACTGTCTCGTCGTCGATTCTCCCTCGTCGCTCAACGCCGGCTCACCCGCGGGCGCGGCCCTCGCGCTCCCGGTGAACGTGGACAACCGGCCCGGCTTCTGCCGCGTCGCCCGCCCGTGGTCGAGCGGAACGCAGGTGAAATTCGCGCTGATCTATCCGCTCCCCTGGGAGCTTCAGACCAGCGTGGTGTATCAGAACTCGGCCGGCTTCCCGCTCCGGGCCAGCTACGTGGCCACCAACGCTGAGATCAGGCCGTCGCTCGGCCGGAACCTGGCGGCGTGTCCCAGCCAGACCGCCGCGACGTGCAACCAGACGGCCACGATTGAGCTGCTTCCTCTGAACACCTTCTATGGCGATCGCATCCAGCAGGTCGATCTCCGTTTCAGCCGGAACTTCCCGCTCGGGAACACCAGGCTGCAGGGGAACGTCGACATCTACAACATCCTGAACGCGAGCACGATCCTCAACGAGCAGACGCGATACAGCGTGGGCCCGACCAACCAGTGGGGCAACGCCATCCAGATCATGGGCGGGCGCCTGGTCAAGTTCAGCGCGCAGCTGAACTTCTGATCGCGAGGCGGGGCGGGCCGCGGGCCCGCCCCGGCGACCGCAAAAACGCACGGTAAACCGGCCGTTTGCCGCGATAACGGGCCCTCCGCCGTTCTTTACAGGCCCCCGCCTTTGCACTAGGATACTTTGCCTTCCTGCTGAATCTGCGCGGCGCATCCATCGCTGGGCCGACGTGCGAGGGCCTTGACGTCGGCGCGAGGGGGGAGGGCCGCGTTGTATGCAACCTGACCTGCAAGAGGCCATCGACTTTCACAAGGCTGTCGTCGCCGAGGGGAGCAAGGCGCTCGTCGGCTACGACACGGAGAAGGCGCTTGCCAACGTGGTGCTGCTGTCGGAGATCCCGACGACCTACGACCGCGACGGCGACCGCCAGGTGAACGCCGGCAACCTGCTGCTGCGCGGCGTGCCAGGCATCGGCAAGACGTTCTTCGGCGTGATCCTCGCGGCGATCAGCAACGCGAAGTTCGCCCGGATCCAGGGCCGCGCCGACCTGCAGCCGACCGAGGTCGTCGGCTATCAGATGATCAACCCGGCCACGGGGCAGCTGGTGACCGAATTCGGCCCGCTCGCCTCCGCGGAAGTGATCCTGATCGACGAGATCAACCGCATCCCGCTCAAGTCCCAGAGCGCGTTTCTCGAAGCGCTGCAGGATCGGAGCGTCACCGTGGGCAACACGACGTACGAGCTGCCGGCGTTCAGCTTCGCGATCGCGACGATGAACCCGGTGGAGCTCGGACAAGGGACGTTTCCGCTGTCGGAGGCGGCGACCGATCGGTTCGCCATCATCGTGAACATCGGCTATCTGCCGCCCGAGGAAGAACAGAAGCTGGTGAGCTTCGACTTCAAGCGCATACGGCTCAATCCGCTGGTGACCAAGGAACGGATCATTCAGCTGCGGGCCATCATCAGCCGTGAAGTGTTCCTGCACGAGAAGCTCGCCGAGTACATCCGCCGCCTCGTCGGCGCCTCGCGTCCGTACAGCGCCGAGACCGCGTGGTATCACCGGTCTCCGTCGGCGATGGTGGATCACAACGTGGACCTTGGCGCGTCGCCGCGCGCGACGATTTGCTGGGGCCGCCTCGTCAAGGTGTGGGCGCTGATCGTGGGAGAGCGGGACGAGGTGTACCCCGAAGACATTCAGGCGCTCGCGAAATACGTCCTCGGCCACCGGATCTGGCTGGGACCGCATGCCGCCAGCCACGGCCTGACCGTCGAGACGGTGATCGAGGACATCGCCGAGCGGATGCCGATTCCCTGACCGCCACGCGCACGCGCCGGGACCGCCGAGCGGCGCGGCGAGGGGAAGCGTGTGAGCCGTGACCCGCAGTGGGAGATCGCATGAAGATCCTGGTCGGTAAACCGCTCATCGACGTCGCCGAGATCGCGGAGATCGAGCTCCTGATCCTCCGGCGCATGCGCGAGCACACGATGGGCGAGCACGCCAGCCTCTTCCGCGGTGCGGGGTTCGACTTCGTCGGCCTGCGCGACTGGCAGCCCGGCGACCGGCCCTCGGCGATCGACTGGCCGCAGTCCACTTTCAACAATTTCTCGCCGCTCGTCGTCCGCGAATTCGAACAGCGCAGCACCGCGTCGATCACCGTCGTGGCCGATCGCTCGGCGTCAACCCTCTGCAGTTTCAACGGGGTCTCGATCGCCGCCGGCATCGCCCGCGCCGTGGCTACCATCGGTCTCTCCGCGGTCTTCTTTCAGGACATGTTCGGGCTGATGACCTTCGACCGCGACTTTCAGAACGTGCACGCGGTCCGGCCTCGTATCGGACGAAACCATGTGATCTTCTGCCTCGACGCGTACCAGCATGGCAGCGCCGACGTCGAGGTCACGCGTCACACCGATCTCTCGCTGACGATCGGCGGCCACCTGCGGAATCCATGCCTGATACCTGTGGTATCGGATTTCCTGTTCGACGACGCGCGGCGGACACTGGGGGAACTGGCGATGCTCAACTCGAGGCACGACGTCTGTCTCATCCTCGTGGACGCGGCCTTTGCCTTCGAGCTGCCAGATGCACCCGCCGGGTGGATCGAGGCCTACGACGTGGAGACGCAGCAATCGGGCATCGTGTCACGCACGGAGCTGCGAAAGCTTGCCCAGCGCGTCCGCGCCTGGCAGGACACGGTCGCCGGCTGGGCGAAAGACTGCGGGCTGGATGTGCTGCGGATGGGCGCGGATCCGGAACAGAATCTTCACGCGCTCATGGAGTTCGTCATCGAACGCCGGCTGCGCAGGGTATAGGGGGGTGATGCGAAGCGCGTGGGTCAGGCAGGCAGTCGTCTGGGGCGTCATCGGGCTCGCCATCGGCGCCCGCCCGGCGGACGCCCAGGTCGGTGCGCCTGCGGCAGAGGGCGCGAACTCGACGCCAGCGACCGACCCGATCCGATGCTGGTGGAGGACCGGGAAGAGCGCCGTGTACGTCGGCGAGCGGTTTTCCCTCACGCTCACGTGCAGCGTCGTTGACACGCCCGCTGTACGCGTCGTCGCGGAACAAACGAGGCTGGACCCGGCGGCGATGCAGCTGCCGCCGTTCAACGTCGTCGAGGGAACGCGGCATCCGGACATCCAGTCGGGCCAGCGCCGGCTGTTTCAGTACCAGTACGCCCTCCGTGTCGTCGCGGAGGATCTGTTCGGACGTCAGGTCGCCATTCCCGCGCTCGATGTGCTCTATCGGGTGCAGAGCCAAGTGGAGACCGCCGCGACTGTCGAGAGCATGGAACAGAGCTATCGGCTGCCGGCCCTCCCGATCCAGATCATGGCGCTGGTACCGCCGCAGGCCGTAGACATCCGCGACGCGCCCGCGGCCACCTTCGGCGAGATTCAGGACAGGCGGTTCCGCGGGAATGTCGCCTTCGCACTGGCGGCGCTGCTGTTCAGCGGCAGCCTTGGTTTCCTTGCCGTCGCCGCCATTGTGGCCGTGCGGCGGTATCGAACGCCCGCCGATCGTACCGTGCCGCTGCTGTCGGACGCCGCGGTGCTGCGCGGCGCTATTCGCGAGCTCGAACGGGTGCAGGCCGAAGCGAGGCGGGAGGGATGGAGCCGCGACGCCATCGGCAGGGCGCTGGCGGCAGTACGCCTTGGCATCGCGATCGCGCTGGATCGCCGGCCGCCGCAGACGCTGCTCGAGCCAGGAGTAGCGGGGCGAGAAGGCTCGCTGGTCGTCACCATCGGCAGGCTGCGCCCGAAACGGGTGATGGTCTCGGCCTCGGTCACCGCCGACGCGCTCAGCGCCGCCCCCGGCGGCGGCGGCGGCACGGTGGACGGCGACACGGCCGGGCGGCCGGCGCCGCCGGTGCTCGACGACCTTCGCTCGATCCTCGCGGTGCTTACGACCGCGCGCTATACACGGCCGGACAACGTGCCGCGTCAGAACCTGGACGAGGCCGCCGCCGAAGCCATCGCGGTATTGCGGCGGCTGCGCACCACGCGATCGTGGCCGACGTCGGCAGCGGGTGGGATCCGTCGACTGGTCGCGGCAAGGCGGCTGCGGCCTCGATGATCGACATGGCGATGCTTCGCGAACTGCTGGCCGACTGGAGCCGGGTGCGCTGGGAGGAACTGGCCTTCGATCGGCGCGAAGCGGCTATCCTCGCCGCCCTCGCCGGCCTGGCCATCGCCCTGCTGACACTGATGGTCCGGCTGCTTCGCGGCGGCGCCGCGCAACGTCATCGCGTGGCACTGCCCGCGATGCTCCTCACTTTCCGCCGGTCCGGATTCCGCGGCGTCCGGCATGTGCCGCTCGCGGCCTTCCTGCTTGGCCTGGGCCTGTTCGCGATCGCGCTCGCGGACCCGTTCACGCGGCTGATGCGGGAGCAGGTGTCCTACCCGGGCCGGCGCATCGCGATGTTCGTAGACGCCTCGGGCAGCATGACGGAGGCATTTCGAACCACGAAGCTCGGCCAGATCGATGCGCCCGCTTTCTTCACGAGCGTGGCAGCGGCGGAGTATTTCATCCGGCTGCGCATGCAGGGCCGCTATCGCGACCTCATCGCGCTCATCGAGTTCGGCGACGAGGCTTACGTGCTGACGCCGTTCACCACCGACTACGAGAACATCCTGCTCAGCATCTCGCTGATCAACACGTGGGAGGAGTGGGGGCGCTTCAACGCGCCGGGCACGGTGCTCATCAACGCGCTCAACGTCGCCGTCGGCTTGTTCCGATCGTTTGATTTCCTCGAAGCAAGCGGCAACGCCATGCTGATCTTCAGCGACGGCGACGATACGCAGGTCCAGTTCGAAGGGCGTCCGCTCGATTCCATTCTCCAGGCCGCCTACGACTACAAGATCCCCGTGTACATGCTGCGGATTGCCGCCAACAAACAGCTGGGCGACGTGGTGCCCGACGCCATCTGGAAGACCGCCATCGAAAAAACCGGCGGCCGGTTCTTTCCCGTGGCCGACGAGTCTGCGATCTTTCGAGCCGTCCATGAGATCGATCAACTGGCCGTCGGACGCATCGACGTCTCGCGGTACACGGTCAACCGGCCGCAGTTCTCCCCGTTCGCGCTGGCCGCGGTCGCGCTCTGGGCGATCGCGCTGGCCCTCCGGTTGACGGTGCCGTCTTTCAGCAGGTTCCCATGAGGACAACGTCATGAAGACCATCGGCGCGTACGTGGTTGCAGCGCTCGCGCTCGCGGTACTGGGCGGGGTGGCACTTGCGGTGGGCCGGCTCGAGCATCGCATCGCGGGCGCGGACGAGGCGCTGGTGTCGCTCGACTTCGTCGAGTCCGCCCGCGCGTACGACGAGCTGGAGCAGTACGCGGGATACGCACGCTATGTGCCGTGGATTGGCGGCGACGCCCTCACGCGAATGCGCGCCAGCCGCGCCGCCGTCCGATATTGGGGCGGTGACTACGACGCCCTGCTGTCGCTTGCGCGCGGCCAGACGGCGGGCGGGGACGCCGACACGGAGCTGCTGTTCATCGCCGCAAATGCCGCGTACCGCCTGGGGCAGCAGCGCACGGCCGACCGTCCAGCCATGATGCGCGCGATTGACGATGCGCGCGCGGCGTATCAGGTTGTGTTGAGCGAAGGCGACGGTCATCCCGATGCGGCATTCAACTACGAGTACCTGCTCGTGGTTCGTGATGACCTCGCGAGGGGCGGGCGCCTGGCGACGTCGAGGACGCCGGCACCCGGCGAAGAGGGGCCGCACTCGCCGCAGACCCTTCACGGGCGCGAAGGAGCGCCTCCGCCGGGGCGCTCGCAAAAGGAGTTCAAGGTGTACGTGCCCGAAGACCGGGATGAGCGCTCGAAGGAGAACGAGCGCGGCGGCGACCAGGTGCGGCAGCGCAAGGGCTAATGGAACTGGGTCCACTGCGATTCGCCGAACCGGGGATGCTGTGGCTCCTTGCCGGCCTCGTGCCGTTGCTGCTCCTCTGGTTGTGGCAATGCGCGAGGCGGCGTGCCGCGGTGCGCGAGTACGCGGGAGGGAGGATCGTTCCGGCGGGGAACCGCCTCGCCGCTGTCGGCGACCTGTGGTTCTGGCTTCTCGTCATGGTCGCCATGGCGTCCACCATCGTCGCGCTCGCGCAGCCCCAGGCGGTGGCGAGCGTGACCCGCTCCGCCGGCGCCGATATCGTGATCCTGATCGACGGATCGGCGTCGATGCGGGTCGCGGATATTCGGCCCGACAGGTGGCGGCGCGCCATCCGGTGGGTGCGGACGTTTGCCGAGACGCTCAGCTGGCGCGAAGACCGCGTCGCGCTCGGACTGTTCGCGCATTACGCGGCGCCGCAACTGCGGCTGACGAAGGATCCAAACGCGCTCTTCTTCTTCCTCGACCACCTTGGCGAGGCGCCGCCGTTCCGGCTCGAGGTGGATACGACGTGGGACACCAACCTCGAGGCCGGGTTGTATTGGAGCATGAGGCTGCTCGAGAAGAACGCGGAGCTCTATGGCCCGTCGCCGAATGCCAAGGCGTTTGTCGTGCTGACCGACGGGCAGACGTGGAGCGGCGACGTCAGCCGGTCGGTGGAAGAGGCGACCAGCAAGGGCATCGCCATTTACGTGGTCGGCATCGGAACGCTGGGCGGCGGCATGATTCCCGAGCCGCAGTGGGCATACGGCATCGTGCCGCCGTGGGCGGAGGGTGGTCCGGTCCGTTCGGCGCTGGATCGGATCTCGCTTCAGGAGATCGCCCTTGCCGCGCGCGGAAGGTATTTCGAGGTCGATCGGGAAGACGATCGGGCGATGGCGCTGCGTATCATCCAGGAGGTCCGCAGCCGCTCTCCCCGCGGTGTCCAAGAACAGACCGTGGACGTCTACTGGTATTTTCTGCTCGGGGCCGCCGGCGTGCTTGGTCTCGCGCTGGCCTTCACGCGCGAGCGCGTGGAGCTGTGGTGGCAGGCCGCGGGCGTCGTCGCGGTGCTCGCTCTGCTGGTTACCCTCACCGCCTAGTTCCCGGCTGGCTTGCGCTTCTGAGTTCACGACACCAATACATCGCAGAGATCGCAGAGGAGCAGAGGGCGCGGAGAACGGTGGTCGTTCGACGGGTCGGGCTGCCATGCAGGCCGACGCCGAGTGAGGCGGACCCGCACCAACAAGCCGCCGTGACGACCTGACGTGCGGCTTGTTGATGCGGGTCCGTCTCACTCGCACCCGCCCTCCGGGCGGCCCGTCGAACGACCATCACGTTAGTGAATGAGACTTCGTCCGTTTCCGGCTTCGTGCGTTTCTGACCTCTGCGCCCTCTGCTCCTCTGCGCCCTCTGCGTTGTATTCGTCGAGGCCGGCCCGGCCGACCTGAGGGTCGGCCTCTACATCGAGCGAAGTCAGACGCAGGGCGGGTCTCTTAGACCCGCCTCCAGCCGGGTCCAAAGGACCCGGGCCTACGTTCGATCAACTTGTGACGTTTGGCGCGCGTGGCGGGTCCGAAAGGACCCGCCCTACTGCCTCACGTACCAGAACAGGTGGTCGGTCTGCCGCTCGCTGTAGGAGACGGTGGTAAAGCGTTCCGAGAGCGTCATCGGCGCGATCGGCGGGACGGGGGTGTTGGTGAGGAACAGCCCTCCTGGCCGCAGCATCGCCGCGATGTTGGCGAGCGCCAACTCCTGCTCGAACACGTCGTAGTAGACAAGGAGGTTGGTGGCGACGATCAGGTCGAACCGTTCGTCCGCTGGCAGCGGATCGAGGCGCTCGAGGACGATGTTCAGATCCCTCGGCACGATGGACTCCATGCGCGCCGACGGCATCCGGACCGCTCGAATCCGAACGGGGCCGGCGGCCGGCGGCGCGGCGCCGGGCTCGATCTCCGTCCCCACCTTGTCTCCGAAACGGCGCCAGTAGCTCACGAGTTCGGGATTCCACTGCTCCTCGCCGTGTAACGGCAGATAGACGACGTAATCGCCGCCGGCGCGCGCCCGTGTGAGAGATGCCTCCATGTGCTGGTTGATCATGGGACTCAGATCGAACGTCGCGACGACGAGCTCGTCCTGGCGTGCGAGCCCGAGGCGAAGCAGCGAGTCCATGAGGCCGAAGGGCTGAATCGTCTGCTGGGGATAGAAGTCGTAGCCGTCGTCCTTGTTGGCGACATCGAGCCCAGGGCCGGCAATCGCGACACGCCGCACGCCGCCGGCGGCCATGAGCCCCTGGCTCCTGCGGCTCTCGAGCGCCTGCTCGATCGCGAACGACGGAAGGAGCGAGGTATCCGACGAGAGGCCACGCTGGCGGAACATCGTGGCGTAGGCAGCGAGCGCCCCGGCCGCGTCGAGGGACTGCGCGGAACCGAGGGTCCGCTGATACTCGTCATACTCCGCCACGACGCGCCGCCGGAGCGCTTCGAGGTACTCCCGCGCCTGCGCCATGCCCGCGGCCGTCGCCGGATCGATGCCATGACGCGCGAGCACCTGCCGCGCGAACTGCAGGCGCTCGTTGGTCACCGGCGCTGCAATGCCTTTCACGAGATCATCCAGGCGCTGTTGCAGAACGCCCGCGGCGGCATCCGCGCCGCCGAGTCTCGCCATGTTTCGTTCGGTGACCGGCGGCAACGTCGTGAACGAGGTGCCGTACTGCCAGAAATGCACGACCGAATCCTCGTCGCCGCGTGCGAGCCGCGCCCGGATCGTCCGGTCACGCTGCCCCACCCACGCAGGCCACGCGGCCTCGAGCTCGGCGGGACTCTTGTCAATCAGATCCGGCGGAAGGCGCTGGCCCAGCGCTTCGATGATGCGGCTGGCGTCGCGGTACGGGATGAATGTCTTGGCCGCCGTCGAGAGCGGCGGGATCCGCCCTGCCCGCTGTGAGGATGTTGCCTGTGAACTGACGCCGGCGGCGAGGGGCGCCGAGTTGTGAGTGACGGCATGCCCTGGCGTTCCGCACCAGGCAAGCACGAGGGCGATGCCAAGCGCGGCGAATCCCGGTGGTGTGGCGGTGGTTGTCATCTACGGTGGGCGGATCCGAAAGGACCCGCCCTACGGGGAACTCTACCAGTGGAGCGTAAGGCGTAGGCCGGGTCCTTTCGGACCCGGCTCAACGAATATCGCTACCGCGCGAGCGGATCGGGGCGGACCTGGAACTTGACGAGGATGGGCTTGGCGACCGAGTAGAACTTCCCGTCCTTTTTCGCCATGGCATTCTCGGAATGCCACACGGTGTCGGCACCGGTGGACGACCAGATGCCGCGGCCCTTCCAGCCGGCGTTCGGATCGTCGATCCGTCCGTCCATACCGCGCGGGTGGAAGCCTGCAAGCGGATACGGCACGCGCATCACGACCGGCTGGTTCTTGTCGGGCAGCCACGCGATGAGCGAGTCCGACCCGGTGCCGGTGGTGATGGGCACGTTCTCGCCGAGGCCGAGGGTATTAAACTGGTCGACCCAGTTGTAATAGTAGTAGTCGGACCGCACGTTCGTGTTCTTGAACATGGGGCTCGGCAGCGGCCGCAGCGTCCAGCCTTCCTTGCAGTGCCGGCCCAGGTGCGCCTCTGGGCCATTGATCGTGGCGGCGCACTTGCTGCGATCGAAGCTGGCCAGGTGGTTCGATCCCGAGAGCGCCGTCCACATCACGCCCTTCTTGTCGACGTCGAGACCGCGCGGCATGAAGCCGGTGTTGCCGGAGGCCGGGTCTACGCCCATTCTCTCCGAGGGCACCTCGAACACTTCCGAGATGCAGCTTTCCGGAGGGTTATTGCCGATGGTCAGGCGGATGATCTTTCCGGGATAGCTTTCCTGCGCGCCCCAGACGGATCCGTCGATCGGGCTGACGATGAGGCCGTAGGCGCCGATCTCCACCCGGGTGTCGCGTGACTTGTCGAAGTTCTCGTACTGACGTCCGCCACGTCCTCCTCGAACAGCGTATTGCGCAGGCGGATCGGCTCGTTCCACGGCTTGGTGATCTTGCCGTCGCCGTTGGTATCGACCACGGTCGGGCACCAGCCCTGCGCCTTCGTCCCATCTCCTGTCTCGTCGAACATCTTCGTGTTGATCCAGGAGAAGACCGATCCACCGGGCTGGCCCAGGTACAGCGTTTCGTTGGCGTCATACCCGAACTGCAGGTGATGCGAGCCGAAGCAGGTGTCGATCATCGAGAACCGGCGCGTCTTCGGATCGTAGACGCTCACGTTGCGGCCGGCGCGTGCGAGCGGGAAGTACTGCGCGAACTTGTTTCCCGACTCCGGCTTGCACCAGGCCGGCTGGTCGGCCGGGGGACGCAGCGTCGCCGTGTACCAGACGCGACCCTTGCTGTCCATCATCGGGTTGTGGTTGTTCGTCGGGTTGAAGCGATCCAGATCGGCGATCCGTGATGTCTTGATCCCGGCCTGGCCATAGGAGGCGGTCATCTTCTCGCGCGGGATCAGCGTCGGGATGCGCATCAGCTCCGAGATGTTCCTCTGCGGGTCGAGGACGGCGAGGTAGTCGTTGGCGATCTCGGCGCCGAAGATGGGGCCATGCGCGTTCAGACGCGGATTGCGCTTGTCGGTTGACACCTCGTCGTGGACCTTGCCCATGTTGTTGGTCCATTCCCACTGGGTCACGACGACGTTGCGCTCCACCCCGGTGGGACGCGCCGGCGCTTCCGGCACTTCGCCCTTGGCGATGCGGTCGGTCCAGCTCGCGAACATCTCGAGACCGCGCGGTCCGAGACGCCGCATCCAGTCCGCCATTTCGCCGGAGCGCTGGCCCATCTGGACGCGCTTTCTCCAGCCGTCGATCGTCGAGGTGAACTCGCCGGTCGGGTGTGAACGCGTCCACTCGTTGCCGACCTGGTGGCAACGGAGACAGCCCTTCATCGTGTACATGTATTCGTCGCGCGTCTGCGTCGACTGGAGGATGCCGTTGCCCTCGGCGCCGGTCCCGGGGAAGTCACTGGACCTGGGCATCTCCATGAGCGAGAGCCAGTGGTTGGCGGGATAAATCTTCGCCGCTTCCTGCGGCGTCTTGGCCGTCGTGGTGGCCAGCTTCAGATCCTGCCCTTCCTTCGCCATCATGGCCTTCGAGTCGATGAGCCCGTAGCCACGGACCCAGACGCGATAGTTGGCTCGCGGCAGTTCAGGCAGCAGGAAGCGGCCCGCGTCGTTGGTCACCACGATCTTGCGGAACTTGGTGTTGAGATCGTCGGTCTCGGCGATCACCCACACGCCGGCCTCCGGTCCCTTCTCACTGGTGACCACGCCGGTGACGACACCGGTCGGGTTTGGCGGCGGCGCACTCTGGCCCATGACTGTCGACCCGGTAAACAGAGGGCCAACACGCCGGTAACCAGCAGGGTCCCGGCTGCGACTCCGAATCTCGATCGCATAGTCTCCTCCTGCACGAGTGCCTCAACGGACGATATTAGATCAGCCAGCCTGGAATCGGGGTTCTCATCTCACCTTCTCGACGCGCGGCTCAGAACGTCGTGCGGAAGCCAAACTGCAGGGTCCGCGGCTGATACGCCACGTTCGTGCTCGTGTTCGGCTGCCCGTACCGTGCATTGCTCTCCGAGGTCGTATACGACCCGAAGTTGGCGTGGTTGAACAGGTTGAAGACATCCAGCAGCGGAGTGATCGTGAAGCGATCGATCGTGATCCGGCGCTGGATACGCAGGTCGAAGCGATGCAGCGGATCGCCCACGAAACTGTTTCGCTCGACGATCCCGCCATCCGGCTTCAACCGGCCGCCCTGCACGGTAGACCCGATGCCCCGGAGGTCGCCGCCCCAGTCGGTGGCGCGGCGCTGCCCGGAGCCGAAAAAGTACAGGCCGCTCAACTGGAAGCCGTAGCCGGCTTCCCAGATGCCGGTGAACACCGCCCGGTGGCGCTGGTCTCCCTCGGCGTAGGTGTACTCGTTGCCGAGGTCTGGTTGAACGGCGAACGAAACCGGCACGAGACCGCTGAGCGGCTGCGCCTCGGCGTCCTTGTACCACGACAGGGTATACGTGCCCGACGCCGACCAGCGATTGCTGAACCGCTTCGTCAATGCCGAAACCACCGCATGCTGGTTGCCCCACCTGGCATACCGCTCGATCCCGATCCTGCCGAAGAGCGGATACGCGCGCCGGTTGACGTCCGCGAAGGGATAGTTGGCGCCCGTGTCCGGGTTGTAGGTCACGTTCATGAGGTGGCTGTAGAATCCGCCGCGCTCCCCCTGATACGTGTAGTCGGTTTCAAGCGAGATGCTGTTGCCGATCTGCCGCTGGAACCCGGCCGACACCTGGTGGCTGTACATGACCTTGGCATCGGGATCGACGAGCTGCTCCAGGCTTTCGCGCAAGCAGCCCGGCACGTTGTTGACGTGGCAATAGGCCTGCTTCGCCTGCTCGAACGTCGGGATGGGGCCGCTGAACGGGTTGCTCCGAAATCCGCCCGGCGCACGGTATTCTCCACCGTCGCCCCGGTGAGCTGCGTCCACGACTGCGTTCGCGACGTCGTCGTATTCGCAATCTCCCCAAAGTACACCCCGTAGCCGCCGCGCACGACTGTCCGGTCGTTGAGGGAATAGACGGCGCCTGCCCGCGGACCGAAATTGTTGATGTCGTTCGGCCGGCCGGCTTCGAGGAACGGCGGGACGGCGATGTCGTTGGCCATCGCGCCCATCGCCAGGTCGTAGCGGACGCCGAGGTTCAGCGTCAACCGCGACGTGATGGCCCAATCATCCTGGAACCATCCGCCATAGGTGTTGCGGTGCTGATATGTCTGCAACTCGCCGACGGTGACGTCGTAACGCCGGAGGATCGGGGAGAGCATGTCCAGCTTCCACGTCGAGACGTCGTTCCAGACAGGGAACCCCTGTTCGAGGTTCGCCGGCAGCGGCCCGCCTGTCGCATCGTACTGGCCCATGCACCCGCGGCAGTTCGACGTGAAGCCGAACAGCCGGAGGTATTCGCCGCCAATCTTCACGTCGTGACGTCCCCTGGCGTTGAACGAATAGGTGAAGTCGTCGCGAATCGACCAGACGTTCTGTCCCAGACGCTGGGGGTTGTTGGCTGCCGGGCCCACGGTGAACCCGGTGAACGTGATGCGCGGGGTGCCGATGGTCACGCCCTGCGACGCCATCGGGTGACCCGGCCAGCGCACCATCGAATAGTTGTAGTAGTAGAAGCTGCTGAAGCCGCCGCGAATCTCGTTGAGGCCGCGGTTGCCCAGCACCTGCGTCAACGTCGAGTAGATCTCGTCGTTGTGCCGCTTGTTCTCGGTTGCATTCGACGGATGATTGGACCCGCCGCCGAAATTCGGGGTCACTTCGATCCCGTAGTTCCCGCGCACCATCAGGCGGGCCTGCGGCGACAACTGCCAGTCCACCCGCGCGCCCGCCATCTTCTGCTTGCGGTCGGCCGGCAGCTGCACGTTGAACGCGGGGAACTGCGTCGTGTAGACCGTCGTCTGCGGCTCGCGCTCCCATTCGTAGTTGACGAAGAAGTGCGCCCTGTCGCGCACGATGGGGCCGCCGTAGGTGCCGCTCAGCTGCTGGTTCGAATAGGGCAGCACGGTGCCGGTGACGAAATCCTTGCCCTTGAAGCGATCGTCGCGGAAGTAGCCCGCGAAGGATCCCGTCGGCCGGTTCTTTCCCGACTTGGTCACCGCGTTCACCTGCGTCCCGATCGAACGGCCCTGCGTCGCGTCGAAACGGGAGGCGACGAAGCG
>CAWAQA010000006.1:0-640210 GCA_963784065.1 uncultured Acidobacteriota bacterium | reverse complement strand
GAAATCCGGCGGCCACCGGCATGAGATTGCCCGCAGCGGTGTTTGAGACCGCGGCAGCGAAGCCCGAGACCCCGCCTGGATGCGCCAGGGCGGCGGCTCTAGCCGCCGGCTCGCGCGAGAGGCGGCTGTGCGGCAGCGGCCCGAGCAATAGCGCGCGCCGCGTGGGTCGGAGTGGAGGGCTCCCCGCAGGCCTCGCAGGTCCGAGCCGCGAGCGCCCGCGCCTCGCGCCGGCGGGCGTTGCGAGCGTCGACCCGGCAGGCCGGGGAACAGTACCCGCCGTTCAGGGCCCAACGGACCTGCACGACCACGTGGCCGCACATCTGGATTTCTCGCCCCAACCGGAGGCCACCAAGGTTCTGTCAGGGGGACGGAAACCCATCGCCAAGTGCCCGACCGTAGCGTGGCCCCATGCTCGACGCGGTCACCCCGATGCTCAGCGTCGTCGTCACAGTCTATGGGCTCGTGTCGGGCGCCTCATCGCTCCTCCAGGCGCGCCAGCTCGTGCGCCGGGAACCTCCAGCGATGTCTCGCTGGCCTTCCTGGGCCTCTACGTCGCCGGCTACGGGCTCTGGCTCCTGTATGGCCTCACCGTCGGCAGCCTGCCGCTCATCCTCGTTGACGCCGTCGGGCTCCTCTGCGGGGCCGCGACGCTGGTGCTCGCTGTGCGACTCCCGCGGCCCCGCGCCGCGCACGCCCGATTCTGCGTCGGGGCTTGCCGCCGCCGGCCCAGCCCCGCTACCTGCGCAACGGTTGACCGAACCCAGCGAAAGCCCGCGCAGCACCTCAGGCAGAGCGTGCCCGCCGACGAGTGCGCCACCGGACCGCCTAGTCGTCCGCCGCACCGGGCGCAGGTGATCGGGCGCGGCGCGTGACGGGTCGTGGTCCCGCCCGGCCTGGGCTCCGCAGTTGCAGGAGCCGCGCCCGGGGCGGACGACGTGGACCACGACGCAATCGCTGTCCACGAGAATCCGCGGCTCGCGTCACCAGACCTCGAGGCGGCGGCGCTTGGCGCAGGGCCGCGCGGCGGGCCCCCCGGGGCGCCGATCTTGGCTTCTGACCCGACGCTGCGGGCGATCCTCGAGAGGCATCGCGGCGGCGAGGAAAGGACCGGGAAAGGCGAGGGAAAGGTTCGCGCAAGCAGCGGCCGCCACGATGCCTCGTCATCGACCCGCCACCGGCTGAGGAGGAGACATGGCATCGAGGAACGTCGAGATCTACCGCGCCGGCCACGAGGCCTTCAACCAGAGGGACTTCGAGGCCATGACCACGCGCTACGCCGACAGCATCACCTGGACCGATCACGCGCAGGGCCGGACTTCAGGACCCCGGAGGAGTTCAAGGAGCGACTTCCGCCGCCTTGGGTGGTGGCCTCCCCGGACATCCGGATCACCGACCCTCGCTACACCGACGCCGGCCAGACGGTGCTGTGCACGTTCACCGCCGTGGGCACGCACGACGGGCCGCTCGGAGCGTTCCCCGCCAGCGGCAGGGAGTTCGCGCTGGCGCTCTGCGAGATGTGGCACTTCGACCCCGAGCGGGCGGGTCGTCGGCGGGGACCTCTACTACGACCAGGTCACGCTGCTCATGCAGCTGGGCCTGATGCCGGAGCCGGCCAGCGCGTAGGCAATCTCGAGAAGTGAAAGCTTGGAGCTGGACCGGCCCAACGTACCCATTGCGCGGCGACGCGCACGCCAGCGCCTCCCCCGGACCGGACGGCAGCGGACGCGCCAACCGGTCCCGAGTGGCCGCCCTCACCCGGCGCCCCTCGCAGCAGCACGGCGAGCGGCGCCGGGGGTGGAGGGTGCCGAGGAAATCTTTCCGGCTCACCTTCTCCCGAACTTCGCTCTAAAAGCGATGAGGCCGGAGGCCTCGACCACGACCCGGGCTCGCGCCAAGACGCACTAGCTGTGCGATGGGAGCCTGGCACCTCCCAAGCCCGCAGCCGAGAGGTGGTCACCCCGACCAGGCCGACTACGCCGGTCACCCCGCCGGACACGGCCCGGCAGGAGCGACGCCTACAACTGCGACGACTTCCCGCTGCCCGACGGCACGACCGCCCAGGACTACCTCCCCGGCTACCCGAGCGACCCCTCGGGCCTCGACGGCAACAACGACGGCGGGAGACGGTGCGGGAAGAGGGCATCGACCCGAAGAACCGCATGACGAGTGGAATCCAGGAGGGCCCGCCCGCCGCCTTGTAAGCGGCAGGTCCCCGGTTCGAATCCGGGCTCCGGCTTGGCCGAACCCTCCGCATGGCCGACGGGGCGTCCCAGACCCCGGGGACGCAGGATTTGCTGCGCGGACGACCGCGAGACCCCAGGCGGCTCAGGAGTTCCGCGTTGAGCACTCGAGCCCGTCGTACATCTCGTTGAAGGCGGTGTAGACGGCGGTGAGCTGCGGCTGGAGGGCCTGCCTGATCTGGGCGGGGGTGGAGCCGGACGGCAGGTCCTGGGCCGCGCTCTCCAGGTCGTCGACCGCGGAGCTCAACGCGTTCGCGTCGGCCTCCTGGACGTCCTGCGCGGCGGCCTGGACCCCGCTCCAGGTCGCGCGCGCCCTCTTCACGGACGTGTTGGCCTGGTTCGCATCCGGGTTCAGCAGCTGCACGCCCTGCACGTTCGCGAGGGCGGCGGAGAAGCCCTCCAGGCCTAGGCCCCCTCCCCTCCGCCGTCGCTTGGCTCTCGTCGTCGTCGCCGCACGCAACCACTCCGAACACCGACAGCAGCAGCACCCTCCGAGCACGAGAATGCGCTTCATAGGTTCTCCAGGCATCGCAAGGTATCGGTCGCCCCTCGGCAGCACCGGCGATACTAGTCGCGGGGGCGGCGCCCGCTCGCCATCCCGATGGGATCAGAACTCAGGGCCGGGCGGCACCGGGCAGGGCGCCGAGCGCAAGGATCGCCGCCCCGTATGGCCCGGCGACCCGCCCACGCCTGACACCGCAGGGTGGGGCTCGACGGCCGGCATGGCGCACGGCCTCCCCCTTGTCAGGCACCCGGCGGATCGTCGAACATCACGCCGCCCGCCCACAACCTGTCAGGTCGCCGCCATGAGCGAGCGCGCGTATCCCAAGCTCATCCACTTCAACCGGCTGGACAAGGGCGGGCACTTCGCCGCCTGGGAGCAGCGGAGCTGTTCAGCGTCGGAGCTCCGGACCGCCTTCCGGTCGCTGCGCTAGGCCACCCGTTCGCGCCCGTGGACATCCTCCCGCTCGGCGATCAGACCAGGGACTTCCCGGGCGCGACGGGCGGTCGAGCGGTCCAGGCTCGTCATCACCACCATCTCCATGAGGAGGACCACCATGGCCAAGGGCCAGACCTCCGCGGGCACCGCCGCGATCCGGCCGTTCACGATCGAGATCCCCGAGGCGGAGCTCGAGGCCCTGCGCGCGCGCATCGCGGCGACGCGCTGGCCCAGCAAGGAGCTCGTCGCCGATCGGTCGCAGGGCGTGCAGCTGGCGACGATCCAGGCGCTCGCCCGCTACTGGGCGAACGAGTACGACTGGCGCGCGTGCGAGGCGAGGCTGAACGCGCTGCCGCAGTTCACGACCGAGATCGACGGGGTGGACATCCACTTCATCCACGTGCAGGTCGCGGCACGAGAACGCGTTGCCGCTGATCATGACGCACGGCTGGCCCGGCTCGGTCATCGAGCTGCTCGAGACCATCGGCCCGCTGACCGACCCGACCGCGCACGGTGGGCAAGCGGAGGACGCGTTCCACCTCGTGCTGCCGTCCCTGCCCGGCTACGGCTTCTCCGGCGAGCCCGCCGACCTCGGCTGGAACGCCGGCCGCGTCGCGCAGGCCTGGGCGGAGCTGATGCACCGCCTCGGCTACACCCGCTATGTCGCCCAGGGCGGCGACGTGGGCGCCGCCGTCACCGACGCGATGGGACGCCAGGCGCCCGAGGGGCTGCTCGGCATCCACATGAACCTGCTCGTGACGGTGCTGGCCGGCCCCCCGCCGGCGGAATCCGAGCAGGAACGCGCGGCGGCGGACCAGCTCGCCACATTCAGGGAGGACGGCTTCGGCTACTTCCTGGAGATGGCCACGCGGCCGCAGACGATCGGCTACGCCCTGCTGGATTCACCCGTCGCCCTGGCCGCCTGGCTGCTCGACCACGACACGGACAGCTACTACAAGATCTCCCGCGCCTTCGTCGACGGCGAGCCCGCGGGCAATCTCACCCGGGACAGCATCGTCGACAACATCACGCTGTACTGGCTGACGGGCACCGGCGCCTCGGCCGCCCGGTCGTACTGGGAGGACGGACGAGCCCTGGCTCAAGCACTCGCGTCCGGCCAGGCTCCTCCGGACGTCTCGCTCCCGGTCGGCTTCACCACCTTCCCCGGCGAGATCTGGCGGACCCCGCGCAGCTGGGTCGAGAACTCCTACCCCAACGTCGCCTACTTCAACGAGGTCGACAGGGGCGGCCACTTCGCCGCCTGGGAGGAGCCGGAGCTCTTCTCGTCCGAGGTCCGGGCGGCCTTCGGGTCGCTGCGATGACGGCGTTCAAGCGTCTGCACATGCCCGCGCTCGGCGGGGCGACCGAGTGGCTCAACTCCGAGCCGCTCGGCCCCGCCGGGCTGCGCGGCCACGTCGTGCTCGTGAACTTCTGGACGCTGACCTGCATCAACTGGCTGCGCCAGGAGCCCTACGTCCGCGCCTGGTCGCGGGCCTACCGGGACGACGGGCTGGTCGTGATCGGCGTCCACACGCCCGAGTTCTCGTTCGAGCACGACATCGACGGCGTGCGCCGGGCGACGGCGGAGCGAGACATCGACTACCCGGTCGCGGTCGACAACGACTACGCGATCTGGAGCGCCTTCGACAACCACTACTGGCCGGCGCTCTACTTCGTCGACGCGGACGGCATCATCGCCGACGACCACTTCGGCGAAGGCCGCTACGAGGAGTCCGAGCGCGTCATCCAGCGGCTGCTCGGGGTCGAGCGCGAGCTCGTCCCCGTCGAGGGGCGCGGCGTGGAGGCCGAGGCCGACTGGGACCACCTGCGCACGCCCGAGACGTACCTCGGCTACGGGCGCGGCGAGCGCTTCGCCTCGCCTCACGGCGCCGCCTTCGACGAGCGCCGCGCCTATGCGCTTCCCGAGCGCCTGCGCCTCAACCACTGGGCGCTCGTCGGCGAGTGGACGGTCGGGCGCGAGCAGGTCGTGCTCGAGGGGGCCGGCGGGAGCATCGCCTTCCGCTTCCACGCGCGCGACGCGCACCTCGTGCTGTCGCCCGGAGCGCGCAGCGCCGATCCCCTTCCGCGTGCTCCTCGACGGCGAGGCTCCGGGCCCGTCACCCGGCGTTGACGTTGACGAGGACGGGAACGGCGTGCTCCGCGACGGCCGCCTCTACCAGCTCCTGCGCGAGCGGAGGCGGTCCGCGAGCGGACGCTGCAGATCACCTTCCTCGAGCCCGGCGCCGAGGCGTACTCGTTCACCTTCGGGTAGCCGGACATTCGACCAACCATCTCCGCATGGGCCGTGTCACCCTCGGCCCGATGCCGCGCGGGAGGCCCGGCGACGAACCTGACGCGCACCTGACCGCAGCTCCCGCCGCTCGACGGTCGGGGAGTGCGGGGGCACCGAGGCGTGTCACCGTCTCTCTCACATGGACTGGCAGCTGTTCCACTGGCTCAACGACCTCCTCGTGGGCCACGGCCTGATCGCCGATGAGGTCGAGGATTTCTCGCTCTGGAGCGTTCCCGCCCTCGCTGCGGCCACCGTCGGGCTGTGGCTGCTCGGCCGCCCGGGCGTCGTCTCGCGCTGGCGCGTCGCGAGCGTCTCCGCCCTGGCGTCGGCGGGGATCGCCCTGCTCGCGGCTCAGATCGTCAGCCGGCTCTGGGACCGGCCGCGACCCACGGTCGCCCACCCCGGCGATGCCCACCTGTTCTTCGTGGCGCCGTCTCCGGACCCGTCGTTCCCGAGCGACCACGCCTGCGCGGCCTTCGCCATCGCGTTCGCCGTCTTCTTCGTGAGCCGCCGCGTCGGCATCGGCTTCCTCGTGGCGGCCTTCGCCATCGCCCTCGCCAGGGTCCTCATCGGGCTCCACTACCCCGGCGACATCGCGGCCGGCGCGCTCATCGGCCTCGGCTCGGCGGCGTTCGTCCACTTCGTCGCCCAGCGCCCGCTCCGGAGCATTGTCGCGCTCGCCGGCCGCCTCACCGATCCGCTGCTGGGACCGCTCTGGCGCCAGCTCGATCTCAGGTTCCCACGCCTCGGCGGGCGCGCTCGCTAGGGTCGGAAGGACGTCGGCGAGCCTCGCGGATCCGCGGTCCCAGGCTGGCGAGCTCGCCGAAGGCCAGGCCGATCACGATGCCCAGCATGCTGTCGGCCATGCGGTCGATGGCCACCGTGTCGCCCTCGAAGTTGACGGCGCTGATCATGAGCAGCACCGTCGGGGTGAGCAGCACGACGAGCCAGAAGTATCCGCGCTCGTCGAGCGCGTAGAGCAGGAACGCGGTGGCCGCGGCGCACGCCAGCAGCGGCCAGCGGTTATCCGTCGCGAGGGTGATGCCCACGATCAGGCCCCCCGCGATGAGCGTGCCGGCGGCGCGCTGGATGCTGCGCAGGAGGGTCCCGTGCTCGCTGGGCTGGAGGATCGCGAGGGTCGTCAGCGGCACCCAGTAGCCGTGGGGCAGATCGATCAGGCGGTACAGCAGGCTGCCCGCCCCGACCGCGACGGCCAGGCGCAGGGCATGCGCCTGCAGCGCGTTGTCGTGCCGCAGCGCGGAGCGCACCGTCCGCAGCGCGGCGAGGCCGACCTGAATCGAGCGCTCCGGCCCGCGGCGGGCGAGGACCATCAACGCCAGGCCGGGAACCGCGCCGAGCGCGAACCAGGTGAGCCGCTCGCCGACCGGGGCGGTGGCGGGGAGACCGGCGAGGATCACGAAGACCGCGGAGGTCGCGAAGCCCAGCAAAGCGCCGCTCGGTCCGGCCGCCCGGAAGAACGCCCAGGCCGCGACCCAGGCGAGGGAGAGCAGCACCAGGCGCGCGTCGCTCGTGCCCGCGGCACCGGCGAGGGCGAGCGCGGCGGCTCCTCCGAGCACCGCGAGCGAGCCCCACCACAGCCGCGCCCTCAGGCCGGCGCGCGGCACGCACAGGGCGGTGTTCAGCCCGCCGATCGCGGCCGTGAACCCGGCCGCGGGCTCGTTGACCGCCAGCCCGATCGCGAGCGGCCCGATCGCGGCCAGTGCGCCCGCCAGGCCGGAGCGCCAATCGACGTCTCGCTCCTCGGTGCGAAACGCCTCCCGCACCAGGTCCGAAGCGGCGGACATCGAGCCCATCTTGCCGGATCTCGGCGGCTAGGCTTCGACGCGTCCGCGAGCGAGGGCCGGGGGGTGGGGGTGACGCAGACTCAGGATGAACCCGGCGGACGCCCCGCCGAGGAGCGCGTGCTCGCCTACCTCGAGGGAGTCAGCCCCGATGACGTGCTCAAGGCCGCGCGCCGGTTCGACGAGTACGGCGAGGCCCAGGCAGTCGCGCTCGGCCGCATCCAGATGGCCCGCGCCGCCGCCGAGGAGGCCAACGACGGTGAGGCCGTCGAGGTGCTGATCGCCCTGGCCGACCTGGAGAAGGCGGGCGACGGAGGCCGTGACCCCGACTAGCGGCCGTCGCGCAGGCTGGCCGGGGTGATCCGGACGGTGCGGTAGCGCCCCACGCACGCCGTCCGCTCGCCGGCGCCCTGCCGGGCTGTTGCCCGCGCGGGGGCGAGGCTGGGAAGATCGCCGCCCGTGGCCGTCAAGGGCACCATCGCCGACCCGGAGCTCGCGGCGATCGCAAGCCGGCTGGCGAGCCACGCCCGCCGCTACGAGCGCGAGCGGGACTCCCGGTGCGTGTTCACCCACTCCTACGCCCTCCTGACGGCGGCGTTGGACCGCCACATGGCCGAGGACCGGCCCGAGCACCCCGAGTACCTCCTGGCCATCGCGCAACGGTTCGCCGACCGCTACCTCCTGGCCCTCGACACCTGGGACGCGGGCCGCCGCGACGAGGTCTCCCCGGGCTGGCGGATCGTGTTCGAGCGGATCGCGACCCGCCGGACGTCGCCGCTCGAGGACCTGGTCGTCGGGGTGTACGCCCACATCGTCCACGACCTCCCCTTCGTGCTGGCCGACCTCGCCGAGGGCGGGCGCATCGGGCCGATCGGCACCTACCACCGGGTGAGCGACGTGATCGTCGGCGCGATGGACCACATCGTTGACGACGTCGGCCGCCGCTACAGCCCGTGGATCCGCTGGCTCGACCGCCTCGGCGGCGACGACGACGAGATCCTGTCCGGGTACGGCATCCGCGTCGGGCGGGGGATGGCCTGGTACAACGCCCAGCGCCTCCTCGCTCCCGAGACCCGCGAGCGAGGCGCTGCGCTCGCTGGACCGCAGCACCCTCGTGTTCGTGGAGCGGTTGCTCCAGCCGTCGGTGTGGTCCCCCAGCGGGTTCGCCCTTCGCTGGCTCCGGCGGCTCACCTCGCTCTTCCGCCGCTGGCCGCGGGAGGACGAGGCGCACTAGCGTTTGCGGCTCGTCCTCGCCGGACAATCTGGGATCGGAGTGGACCTCGGCCGATCGGAGGGGACGGTGGACGCCGCCGGCGTGACGATCTTCATCATCGCGATCCTGATCGTCGCGGCGATCGCGATCCGCACGGGCACGCGGCGGTGATCGGCTACGACTCGATCTCGACCGCCTCGCCGATCGGCAGCCAGCGGAAGTGCGAGGCGACGTCGGGGGCGGACGCGAGCGCGCGCTCGACCGCCGCGCGGCCGTCCCGGAAGTGCGCCCAGCCCTCGTAGTGGACCGGGATCGCGACGCGCGGCCGGACGAGGCGGCACAGCTCGACGGCGTCGCGGCCGGTCATCGTGTAGCGCAGCGGGCCGGTCACCGGGAAGCGCACCCCGCCGAGGTGGAGCAGGGCGACGTCCACCTGCAGGCGGTCGGCGACCGCGCGGACGCCGTCGTAGAGGACCGTGTCGCCCGAGATCCACAGCGCCCCGCGCTCCTGGCCGTCCCAGCGCAGGGCGAAGCCGACCACGTCGCCCACGAGGGGGTGGCTGAGCGGGGGGCCGTGGCGACAGGGGGTGGCCGTGACGTCGATCGGCGGCCGCCCGGGCGCCTCGAGGCGGGTCGTCTCCCAGGGCTCCAGCCCGCGTGCGGTGCCCCCCAGGCGCCGCGCCCCCGAGGCCGTCGTCACGACGGCGCCGGCCGCCGGCAGCAGCGCCCGGCCGGCGCGGTCGAGGTTGTCGCCGTGGTGGTCGTGGGTCAGCAGAACGGCGTCGATCGGCGGCAGGTCGGCGGCGGCGACCGCCGGCCCGGCCGTCTTGCGCGAGCCCGTGCCCCAGCCGAAGCGGTAGCTGCCGCCCGGGGGGTCGAACGTCGGGTCGGTGAGCAGGCGCCAGCCGGCGGCTTCGATCAGGACCGTCGGGCCGCCGATGTGGGTGATGCGGAGGCTCAGCCGCGTCCTCCGACCCGCGCCTCGGCCCAGTCCAGGGCGTAGTCGGCGACCTCCTGCCAGCCCTCCCTGGAGGGCAGGAGGTGCGGGCCCTCGAACTCCACGACCTCGGTGACGGTGTCGGACTTGTAGTGCTTGGCGTTCGACTTCTGCACCGACGGCGGCATCAGGTGGTCGTCGCTGCCCGAGATGAACAGCAGCGGGGGCCGGTCGGGGTTCTCGTAGTTCGACGTACGAGCCCTGGTGGCCGGGCTTGAGGCTGGCGAAGGCGCTCTCCCAGAAGATGCTCCCGGACGCCGGGACGTGGTAGCGCTCGTACAGCTCGCGCCCGCGCTCCTCGCTGAAGGTGTTGGTGAACGTGTACTGCCACTGCTCGGGCGTCAGGCCGACGGCCTTGTGCCGGTTGGCCGGGTTCTTCAGCACCGGCCACGACGCCTTCACCTGCGGCAGGGGGACGACCTTCACGCCCTCGGTCGGGGCGGAATTGATCGCCACGCCGACGGCTCCGAGGCCGTGGTCGAGGAGGATCTGGGTGAACACGCCGCCGGCCGAATGCCCGATCAGGATCGGGGGCTCACCGACCCCCTGCACGACCTTCTCGAGGTGGTCGACGATCGCGGGGATCGTGAGGGCCTCTATGGGCGAGGGGTCGGCGTTGAGCGCCTCCACCTCGACCTCGAACCCGGGGTAGGCGGGCGCCAGCACCCGGTAGCCCCTGCCCTCGTAGTGCTCGATCCACTCCTCCCAGCTGCGGGGCGTCACCCAGAAGCCGTGGATCAGGACGATGGTGCCCTTCGGGGTCGCGTCGGTGCCCATTCCTCACCTCCATGCCGGTCCGGTTGGCGGCCGGAGCATGGAGCAGCGGGCGCGCCTGGGCAAGGACGCGCCGCGGCAGGTGTCAGGACGCCGTGGTCAGCGCGGGCGACGCGCGCTCGGCGCGGCCCAGCGCCGCCGCCGGGTGAAGTCCTGAGGGTGGATGTAGTCGCCGGCGGGGGTGGTGATCATCTCGGTCATCGCGTGCCCTTTCTCGGGTGGGTGCCTCATTGGGGGCAGCGTCCCACCCGCTCGCCCGGCTCGCACCGTGGTGACCCCCCTGACTTATCCCCCGGGGGGCGCCAGCGCGCCGGCCAGCTCGTCGCGGGCCGAGAGGTCGAGCTTTCGGAAGACCTGGGTGAGATGGCCCTCGACGGTCCGGGCGGTGACGAAGAGCGTCTGCGCGATCTCCCGGTTGGTCATCCCCTCGCGGGCGAGCTCGGCCACGCGGCGCTCGCTCGCCGTGAGCGAGTCGAGCCCGCTGAGCGCGACGCGGCGGGGCCGGGCGCCCGTCGCCCTGAGCTCGGTCTCGGCGCGCGCCGCGATGGCCCCGGCGCCGGCGCGGTGCGCCCCGTCGAGCGCGGCCCGCAGGTGCTCGCGCGCCTCGGCACGGCGGTTGGCGCGGCGCAGGTGGGCGCCGAGGTCGGCCTGGGCCCGGATGTGCTCGACCCGCGCCTCGCTGCGCGCCGAGAGGACGTCCACCGCCTCCCGGAGCAGCTCCTCCCCGCGCCGTCCGCCCGCGGCGAGGCCGGCGGCCCTCAGCGCGACCCCGAGGGCGCGCGGCGTGCCGAAGGCGCGCGCCAGCGCGAGGTCGTCCTCGGCCAGCGCGAGCGCGGCCCCGCGTCGCCGAGCACGAGGTGCGCGACGGCGGCCTCCGAACGCCACGGCAGGATGCTCGGCGAGCGCACGCCAGACCGGGCGGCCACGTCGCCCACGGCCAGCAGGTCGGCGAGCGCCTCCTCCGTGAGCCCCTGCGCCATGTGCAGCCGCGCCCGGGCGAGCCGGACCGTCGCGGGCCCCATCGCGGGCACCTCCGCCCACGCGTCCACGGTCGCCATCACCCGCGCGGCCGCGTCCGGCTCGCCCCGCTCCACCAGGGCGCCCACCAGGATGCCGCTGGCGATCAGCCGGTAGAGCAGCGGGAGGGGGAGATCGGCCGCCTCGACGCCCGTGCGGGCGTCGACCTCGGCCCCGCGCAGGTCGCCCCGCCGCAGGGCGAGCCACGCGCGGTAGGTCAGGGCGGTCGCGAGGTTGCCGCCCGGCGCCGGCGGCGCGGCACTCGCGAACCGCGGTGTCGAGCAGCTCCGCGGCCTCCGCGTACCGCTCGGCCCAGACCAGCACGATGGTCGAGAGCGAGAACCACGTCGAGGGCAGGTCGCCGGGGTCGGGAGTCGGGCGGGGGCTCGCCCGGAGGGCCCGGCGGGCGAGCTCCGCGCCGGCCTCGGCGGGCTCGTTCCCGAACGCCGCGGCCCAGCGGCGACCGCGAGGACCTCGCGCGGCGCCTCGGGGTCGTCCTCCACGCGGCGGCGCAGGTCCGCCGAACGCGCCGCGACCCCGGGCGCCAGGCGCGCGTCGAGGGTCCCGGCGGCGACCGCCATCGCCTCCAGCAGCGCGGCGATGCGCTCGTCCCCGCCGCCCAGCTCCCGCGCGGCGCCGTCGATCATGCCCAGCGCCTCCTCGGGGCGTTGCTCGCGGAGCAGGGCCTGGGCGGTCGTCAGGGCCGCCGCCACGCGCGAGCCGGGGTCGCCGGCCGCCGCGATCGCCGCCTGCATGTGCGCGTACCAGCCCGGCTCGCCCGCGTTGGCCTCCGCCATGCCGCACTCCACCAGCAGCGGGAAGGAGTCCCCCGGCGGCGGCTCGGCGAGGGCGCGGCGCAGGAGGACGGCGGCCGACTCGGGCGCCCCGCTCGCCGCCGCCCGGCCCCCCGCGTCGGCCAGGCGCTCGGCAGCCCACGCGTCCCCGGCGGGCTCGGTGGCGAGCAGGTGCTCGGCGACCCGCTCGGGCGCGGCGCCCGCCTCGTGCAGCAGACGGGCAGCGGCGCGGTGGGCGTGCTCCCGCTCGGCCGGCGACAGCTCCCCGTAGAGCCCCTCGCGGACCATGGGGTGGGCGAACGCCAGCGGCCGTCCCGGTGCGAGGATGGCCACCGCGGCGAGCGCGTCCGCCGCATCGGCGGCCTCGCCGGGGTCGAGCCCCGCCAGCGCGGCCGCCCGGGCGAGATCGGCGGCCTCGAGGACGGCGAGCGCGCGCGCGAGCCGTCCGGCGGCCGGTGGCAGGCGGCCGAGGCGGACGAGCGTCCAGCGACCCACGGCCGAGCCGCCGAACCGCCCCACCAGCGGCGCGGCCGCGGCGGTCGGCGCCACGCCGTCCTCGCGGAGCCGCGTCACGACCTGCCGGACCAGGAAGGGCAGGCCGCCGGTCGCGCGATGACAGGCCTCGGCGAACGCCGCGTCCGGCGCCTCCCCGAGCTCCGCCTCGACGAGCTCGGACACGCCCGCGGGCGTCAGGGGCGCGGGGGCGATGGCCTCGGCCGCCGGGTCGGCCGCGAGTGCCTCCAGCACCGCCGCCTCGTCCCGCGCCTCCGCCGGGCGGGCCGCGACCACCAGGGCGACGGGCAGCTCCTCGAGCCGCGGCACGAGGAAGCCCAGGAACCTCAGCGAGGGGGTGTCGGCCCAGTGGGCGTCGTTGACGATCACGCACAGCGGGCGCCGCTCGGCGAGGTCCGCGCAGAGCCAGTAGAGGCCGTGGAGCACGGCGAACGACGAGTCCTGGTCGGCGAAGGAGGCCCCGGCCCGCTCCGGGGCGCCGGGGAGCCCGAGCAGGCCCGCGGCGACCCCGGCCGGACCCCGGAAGAGCTCGGCCGGGTCGTCCATCCCCCGGAGGGCCGGCTCGACGAGCTGGCGCACCACGCCGAAGGCGAACTCGCGCTCCAGCTCCGCGCCGCGGGAGCGCAGCACCCGCATCCCCGTCGCGTCCGCGACCGCGCGGGCGTCGGCCAGCAGCGACGTCTTGCCCACGCCGGCCGGCCCCTCGACCACCATCAGCACCCCGCGGCCGTCCCGGGCCCGGGCCAGCGCGCCGTCGATGCGCGCGAGGTCGCCCTCGCGCTCCACCAGCCGGCTCGGCACTGCTTCGGCGCGCATGCGGCGGGTCCCGGATCGACGCTGTCGCCGGTGGGGGTGGAAACGACGCTACGGCGGCGGCCGGGGCATGTCCAGGAGCCGCGTGCGCCCGGGCGTGGAAAGCCCTGGCCTGGCGACCTAGCGGTACTCGCGCAGGTACCGCTCGAACTGGCGGAGGTGGCCCTCCTCGTCGCGGAGGATCTCGATGACCATGTCCTGGGTGGCCCAGTCCACGCCGTCGCACGCCTCGATGATGCGGAGGTAGTGCTCGACCGCACCCTTCTCGGCCGTGATGACGCCCTCGATCACCGTCGCGACGTCGGTGGCGTCCTCGAGCGGCTGCAGGAACGTCTGCTCGGCGCTGAAGTCGCCCGAGCCGGGCGGGGTGCCGTAGAGCTCCTTGATGCGCCCGGCGAACTTACGGGCGTGGCCCAGCTCCTCCTCCACGTCCTTCGACAGGGCCTCGGCGACCTCCTCGGCGCGCACGCCGTCGAGGTTCTCGGCGTTGGCCAGGTAGCTCATCACCGTCTCCATCTCCATCCAGTACGCGCGCCGCAGCAGCTCGAGGATCTCCTCGCGCTTGGCGGTCTGGGCCTCGGAGAGGATCCCGGTGGACACCCTGCTGCTCGTCGTCATCGCGCGCTCCTTCGCCTCGCTCATCCCAATGTCTGCCGGAGTTATAGCAACTCCTTTAAAGGTACGTCCACATTAGGCGAACCTACGAGTTGCGCTATAGTCGCCCCATGATCGCCCAGGACGACCGTCTGCGAGAGGCCCTCCGCGCGCGCGGCCAGCGGGTCACGCCGCAGCGGCTGATGATCGCCGCCGCCGTGCGCGACCTCGACCGCCACGCGACGGCGGAGCAGATCTACACCGACGTCGCCGGCCGGATGCCGGGCGTCTCGCTGCCGACGGTCTACGCGACCCTGGAGCTGCTCGAGGAGATCGGCCTCGTGCGCCGGGTCGCCACGCAGGGCGGCACCGCCGTCTACGACCCGCGCACCGACGAGCACCACCACCTGGTCTGCCGGCGCTGCGGCGCCATCGCCGACGTTGACGGCGCCGTCGATCACGCCGCCCTGCTCTCGGCGGCCCGGGGCGCGGGGTTCGCCCCCGACGAGGCCCAGGTCGTCATCCGGGGCCTGTGCGCCTCCTGCCGGGCGGAGGCCGCCGCCGCCTAGCGCGCGCGGGGCGGCGTCAGCCGTCCAGGACCGCGTACGCGAAGCGGGTCGCCAGCGCCCCGTCTCCCACCGCGCCCGCGACCCGGTTGGTCGCCCCGGCGCGGACGTCGCCGGCCGCGAAGACGCCGGGCCGCACCGTCTCCAGCAGGTGGGGCGCCCGGTCGGCCAGCGGCCAGGCTCAGCCGGCCGTCGCAGGCGGCGGCCCCCGGGCCGCAGAGCAGGTAGCCCGCGGCGTCGACCCTCAGCACGCCGGCCACCGCCTCCGTGCACGGCTCGGCGCCGATCATCACGAACACCGCGCGGACCGGCACGCGCTCCTCGCCGCCCGTGCCGTCGCGGAGCGTGACCGCATCGAGCGACGCCGCGGCCGTGCAGCGCCGACCACCTCCGTCCCGGTCAGCACCTCGATGCGCGGCGAGCGCTCGATGCGGTCGACCAGGTAGCGCGACATGGTGCTGGAGAGGCCGTCGCCGCGCACCGCCACGCGCACGCTGCGCGCGTGGCGCGCGAGGTGGGTCGCCGCCTGCCCGGCCGAGTTGCCCCCGCCGACGACGAGCACGTCCTCGTCGCGGAAGCGCTCGGCGTCGGCCGGCATGGCCGCGTGGTAGAGCCCGGCGCCCCGGTAGCGCTCGGCATCGGGCACGGCCAGCTCCCGCCAGCGCGCCCCGGTGGCCATCGACCACCGCCCGGCCCAGGACGTGCTGGCCGTCGTCGAGGTCGACGCGCACCAGCCCCTCGGGGCCGTCGGTCAGCTCGACGACCCGGTGGAAGCTCGACAGGACCGCGTCGAAGCGGCGCGCCTGCAGCGTCGCGGCGCGGGTCAGCTCGGCGCCCGAGATCCCGCTCGGGAAGCCCAGGTAGTTCTCGATGCGGCTGCTGGTGCCCGCCTGGCCTCCCGGCCCCCAGGCCTCGGCCACGAACGTGCGAAAGCCCTCCGATCCCGCCGCGACACGGCCGCGGCGAGCCCCGCCGGCCCGCCGCCGAGCACGACCAGGTCGAAGCGCTGCCCGTCCACCTCCGCCCGCAGGCCGAGCTCGCGGGCGAGCTGGGCGGCGGAGGGGTTGCGCAGGACGCGGTCGTAGCGGACGAGGACCGGCGTCTCCTCGCGCGTGATGTCGAGCCAGTCGAGGATCTTGTCCGCGTAGGGGTCGAGGTCGACGTCGTGGAAGCGGCAGCGGGACCAGGTTGCGCTCGAGCAGGTCGCGCACCTCGAAGGCGCGCCGCGAGCCGCGCTCGGCGATCAGGCGCAGCACGCCGTGCCCGGCGCCCTCGTGCCAGGCGCGGCGGGCGAGGAGGATGCCGAGCACCAGCTCGCCCATCTCCGGCTTGGCCGCCAGCATCGCGCGCAGCCCCTCGCGGTCGAAGGCGATCGTCTCGGTCGGCTCGGCCGCGACGCACTCCGCCATGGCCGGCTCGCCCGTGAAGGTCGCGATGTCGCCGATGAAGGTGCCGGCGTCGGCCTCCGCGATCCAGATCTCCTTGCCCGGCTTGTGGTCGATGAAGTTGACCCGGCCGCTCTCGATCACGAAGAAGGGCGCGTCCCGCAGGCCCTGCTCGTAGAGCACCTCGCCGGGCGCGAACGAGCGCCGCTCGCCCTTCTCGGCGAGCCACGCCATCTTCTCCGGCAGGATGCGCGGGTAGATGACCTCGTCAGCGAGGTCGGGGAACCCCTCGGCCTTGATCCGGGTGGTGGTCACCGCCTCAAAGCTAGCGGAGCCGGCGGTGCTAGCGAGGGCGGCGCTCGGGCTCCCGCGCCGGGGCGTCCGGCGCGCCGGCCCGGGCTCGCCAGGCGGCGAAGCGCCCCTCGGGCGTCTCGAGCCACTCGCGCAGGTCCCGCTCGAAGCGCCCCCACAGCCGGGCGCGCGCGCCGTAGAGGGGGAACTCCTCGCGGTCGTCCGTCCGCATCCGCTGCATTAGGGCAACCTAACACATCGTACGTCCGCCTCGGGGGCGATCCGTCCGGCGTCGACCTAGAAGTCGCCCGCCCCCCGGCGGACCGGCAGGAGCGCGTCGTGGACGCCGGCGAGCTGCTCCTCGGTGAGCCCGCCGAGGCCGAAGTCGGCCTCCGCGAGCGCGGCGGCGGCGGCGACCACGACCCGGCGCCCGTCCGGGGTGATCTCGGCGAGGACCGTGCGCCGGTCGCCGTCGGACGCCGCGCGGCGGACCAGGCCGTCGCGCTCGAGCCGGTTCACGGTGTTGGTGACGCTGGTCGGGTGGACCTGGAGCCGGGCCCCGATCTTGCCCATCGGCAGCGCGCCGCGGCGCGAGAAGGACAGCAGGGCGAGCGCCTCGAAGCGGGAGAAGCGTGAGCCCGAAGGGCGCGAGCGCGGCGTCGATGCGGGCCAGCACGATCTGGTGCGCGCGCGCGATGGAGGTGGCCGCGACCATCGCCTCGGGGCGGCCCCACCCGTGCGCCTCCCAGTTGCGGCGGGCCTCGGCGACGAGGTCGAAATCGGGCACCGCGACATGCTACGGGCGATGCTGTAGCTTTGACATCCAACTATTGAACGTCCACAGAGGTGTGGGAGACCGTGTCGGAGGCCCAGGGGCCCGAGGAGGCCCGGCGCGACTGGGAGGACGCCTACGGCGCCGCGCCGCTCCGCGACGGCCCCTTCGAGACGATGTCGGGCGTCCCCGTTGACCCCGTCTACGGCGACCCGCCCTACCCGGGCGCGTACCCCTACACGCGCGGCGTGTACCCGTCGATGTACCGCTCGCGCCTCTGGACGATGCGCATGTTCGCGGGCTTCGGCACGGCCGACGACACCAACGCGCGCTTCAAGGACCTGCTGAGGGCCGGCGGCACGGGCCTCTCGACCGCGTTCGACATGCCCACCCTCATGGGCCGCGACTCCGACCACCGGCTCGCGCGCGGGGAGGTCGGGCGCGCCGGGGTGGCCATCGACACGCTGGTGGACGTCGAGGACCTCTTCGAGGGCATCGACCTGGGGTCGGTCTCGACCTCGATGACGATCAACGGCCCGGCGGCGATCGTCCTCGCGATGTACGTCGCGGCCGCGGAGAAGCGGGGCGTCGCCCGCGGCGACCTGGCCGGGACGATCCAGAACGACATCCTCAAGGAGTACCAGGCGCAGAAGGAGTACATCTTCCCGCCGCGCCCGTCCGTGCGGCTGATCACGGACATGATGGCCTTCACGACCGCCGAGATGCCGCGGTGGCACCCGGTGTCGATCTCGGGCTACCACATCCGCGAGGCCGGAAGCACGGCCGCGCAGGAGCTGGCCTTCACGCTGGCCAACGGCTTCGCCTACGTGGAGGCGGCCATCGCCGCGGGCCTGGACGTTGACGCCTTCGCGCGCCGCCTCAGCTTCTTCTTCAACTGCCACATCGACTTCTTCGAGGAGATCGGCAAGCTGCGCGCCGCCCGCCGCATCTGGGCCCGGTGGATGCGCGAGCGATACGGCGCGGTCGACGAGCGGAGCCTGCTCTGCCGCTTCCACACCCAGACGGCCGGCGTCTCCCTGACCGCGACCCAGCCCGAGATCAACATCGCGCGGGTCGCCCTGCAGGCCCTGGCCGCGGCGCTGGCGGGCACGCAGAGCCTGCACACCGACAGCTACGACGAGGCGCTCGCCCTCCCCAGCGACAAGGCCGCGCGCATCGCCCTCAGGACCCAGCAGATCGTGGCCCACGAGACCGGCGCGGCCAACGTGGCCGACCCGCTGGGCGGCTCCGGCTACGTCGAGTGGATGACCGACGAGATGGAGCGCCAGGCCGAGGAGGTCTTCGCCCACCTGCTGGAGCTGGGCGGCGGGTCGATCCTCGAGGGCACGTACGAGGGCATCGAGAACGGCTACTTCGTCGGCCGGATCGCCGACTCGGCGTACCGCTTCGAGCGCGAGGTCAACGCCGGCCGCCGGATCATCGTCGGCGTCAACGCCTTCACCGACGGCAACGAGGACCGGGTCGACGACACGCTGCGCGTCGATCCGGCGGTGGAGGAGTACCAGCTCCGACGCCTCGCCAACGTCAGGGCGGAGCGCGACCAGGCGGCCGTCGAGGACGCCCTCGACGCCCTGTCGGTGTGCGCCACCGACCCCTCGCGGAACCTGATGCCGCCGCTCATCGAGGCCGTGCGGGCGTACGCGACCGAGGGCGAGATCGTGAGCGCGCTGGAGGCCGTGTTCGGCACCTACGTCGAGAAGATCGTCGTGTGACCGCGCCACCCGGGACACGGGTCGTGCTCGCCAAGCTGGGCTTCGACGGGCACGACCGCGGGCTGAAGGTGGTCGCGCGGATCCTGCGCGACGCCGGGATGGAGGTGGTCTACCTCGGCCTGCGCCAGACGCCGGAGGGCGTCGCGAGCGTCGTCGAGCAGGAGGACGCCGACGTCGTGGGCATCTCGATGCACAACGCCAGCCACCTGACGCTGGCTCCCCTGATGGTGACGGCCCTCCGGGACCTGGGGCTCGCGACGCCCGTCGTCATCGGCGGCATCATCCCCGGCCGCGACGTCGCGACCCTGCGCGAGGCCGGCGTGGCGGCGGTGCTCGGCCCCGGCGCCCCGGCCGCCGAGGTCGTCGAGACCGTGCGGGGCGCGGCCGCCGACGGGGGCCACTGAGCCGGCGCCGATGAGTCCCGGCCCCGCTCGCGGTCTGTAGGGGGAGGAGCAAGCCACCCGGGGGTCGGACGTGCGGGAGACGACGGACGAAGCAGCGTTCGCCGCTGCGGCGGAGCGCCACCGGCGCGAGCTGCAGGTCCACTGCTACCGCATGGTCGGATCGCTGGAGGAGTCCGAGGACCTGGTGCAGGAGACGTTCCTGCGCGCCTGGCGGGGGCGGCGGAGCTTCCGCGGTCGCTCCTCCCTGCGGACGTGGCTCTACCGCATCGCCACCAACGCCTGCCTCGACGCCCTCGAGCGCCGGCCCCGGCGCGTCCTCGCGGCCGACGTCGCCCCGGCCGACCCCGCCGCCCCCGACCTCGCCGAGGCGGACCTGCCGTGGCTCCAGCCCTTCCCCGACGCCATGCTCGAGGCCGTCCCCGACGACGCGGCCGGGCCCGAGGCGGCCGCCGAGGCGAGCGAGACCATCGAGCTGGCCTTCCTCGCGGCGATCCAGCACCTGCCGCCGCGGCAGCGGGCCGTCCTGGTCCTGCGCGACGTCCTCGGCTGGTCCGCCCGGGAGACCGCGGCGCTCATGGAGACGTCGGTGGCCGCGGCCAACAGCGCGCTCCAGCGCGCCCGCGAGACGCTGAAGGCGCACCTGCCCCCGGCCCGCTCGGAGTGGCGCCGCCGGCCCGGCGCCGGCGAGGCCGAGCGGGCCCTCCTGCGCCGCTACATCGCGGCCATGGAGGGCGCCGACGTCGACGAGCTGCTGGACCTGCTCGCCGAGGAGGCCCGCATGACCATGCCGCCGTACCCGACCTGGTTCGCCGGCGCGCGGGCGATCGCCGACTTCCACGCCGGCGACGGTCTGGGCCGGCGGGCGGGCCTACCGGCACGTCGCGACGCGGGCCAACCGGCAGCCGGCGGCCGCCGTCTACATGCGCGCGCCCGGCGACGACGCCTTCCGGCCCCTGGTCATCGACGTCCTGCGGGTCGGCGACGGCCGCATCGCCGAGATCAACGCCTTCGTGCTCCCGGCCCTGTTCCCGAGGTTCGGGCTGCCGTCGAAGCTCTGACGCCCCGATGACTTTCCGGGCGCGCTCCGTCAACATGTGAGACGGGAGCGATCGAGGGTGGGGAGGAGGGCGTGGTGACGGGCACGGGGCCGCCGCGCGCGGGCAGACGGGAGTGGATCGGGCTGGCGGTGATCGCCCTGCCCTGCCTGCTCTACTCGATGGACCTCACGGTGCTGTTCCTCGCCGTGCCCCAGCTGAGCGAGGACCTGGATCCCAGCAGCGCCGAGCTCCTGTGGATCTCGGACATCTACGGCTTCCTGCTGGCGGGCCTGCTGATCACGATGGGGACGCTCGGCGACCGCGTCGGGCGCCGCAGGCTGCTGCTGATCGGCGCCGCCGCCTTCGGCGGCGCCTCCGTGCTGGCCGCCTTCTCGACCAGCGCGGAGATGCTGATCGCCTCGCGGGCGCTGCTGGGCGTCGCCGCCGCGACCCTGGCGCCGTCGACGCTCTCCCTGATCCGCAACATGTTCCAGGACGACCGGCAGCGCACGCTCGCGATCGCGGTCTGGGTCACCAGCTTCTCCGCCGGGGCGGCGATCGGCCCGCTGGCCGGCGGGCTCCTGCTCGATCACTTCTGGTGGGGCTCGGTCTTCCTGCTCGCCGTCCCGGTGATGGCGCTCCTGCTGATCGTCGGGCCCCGGCTGCTGCCGGAGTACCGCGACCCCGACGCCGGTCGCCTGGACCTGGTGAGCGCCGCCATGTCGCTGGTGGCGGTGCTCGGGGTGATCTACGGGGTCAAGAGGATCGCCGAGGACGGCTCGGCCGGCGTGCCGGCCGTCCTCTCGATCGCGGGGGGCCTGGCCGTCGGCGCGCTCTTCCTCGCCCGCCAGCGGCGCCTGGACGACCCGCTGGTCGACCTGCGCCTGTTCCGGGCCCCCGCCTTCAGCGTCGCCCTCGGGATGAACAGCGCGGCGCTCTTCGTGGTGTTCGGCAGCGCGTTCTTCATCGCCCAGTACCTGCAGCTGGTGCTGGGCTACTCGCCGCTGGAGGCGGGGCTCTGGACGCTGCCCTCGGCCGCGGGGTTCATCGTGGGCTCGATGCTCGCCCCGCTCCTGGTGCGCCGCGTCGCGCCCCGGCTCGCGGTGGCGGGCGCCGCGGCGCTCGCCGTGGCGGGCCTGGCGCTGATGACCCGGGTCGACGGGGAGTCCGGCCTGACGGCCGTGGTCGCCGGGTCCGTGCTGCTGGCGCTGGGGGCCTCGCCCGCGGTGACGCTCGGCACGGACCTCGTCGTGGGGGCGGCCCCGCCGGAGCGGGCCGGGGTGGCGTCCGGGCTCTCCGAGACCGGCGCCGAGCTCGGCGGCGCGCTCGGCATCGCCGTGCTCGGCAGCATCGGCGCCGCGGTCTACCGCGGCCGGATGGAGGACGCCGCGACCGCGGGGGTCAACCCCGGCGCCGCCGAGGCCGCCCGCGACACCCTCGGCGGCGCCGTCGGGGCGGCCGCCGACCTTCCCTCCCGGCTGCTGGACGCCGCCACCGAGGCCTTCGCGGTCGGGTTCCAGGCCGCCGCCACGGTGGGCGCGGTCCTCATGGCGGCGCTCGCGGTGCTGGCTGCGCTGCTGCTCAAAGCGGGTACGGATACGTGAGACGACAGAACAGGAGGAACCGATGTTCCGAGACACGCGCGCCTTCTCCGGCTTCGCGGTGCCCGACACCGACGCGGCGAAGGACTTCTACGGCGGGACCCTCGGGCTCGAGGTGACCGAGGAGGACGGCGTGCTCGACGCTGCACATCGCGGGCGGCCGGCCGGTCCTGATCTACCCGAAGCCCGACCACGAGCCGGCGACGTACACGATCCTCAACTTCCCGGTCGACGACATCGACCGCGCGGTCGACGACCTCGCGCGCCGCCGGGGTCGAGTTCGAGTCGTACACCGGCGAGCTCGAGACCGACGAGAAGGGCGTCTTCCGCAAGGCCGGCCCGCCGATCGCGTGGTTCCGCGACCCGGCCGGCAACATCCTGGCCGTCCTCGAGGTCGCCCGACCAGCCGCCTAGACTGCCCGGCGATGGAGCTCCCTCCCGGCCTGCGCGACGCCCTCGAGCTTCCCCTCGCCGACGCCCTCATGACGCGCCGCTCGCGACGCTTCGGGCTGGGCATGACCCTGCCGAGCGGCCCGCTGGCGCACGCGTCCGAGGCCGAGCCGGTGCCCCTGAGCGAGCTGGAGGAGGCCGTGCTGGTCTGGCTGGGGACCGGCGTCACGGGGCTCGCGCTCGGGGACCTGCCGCCCGACGGCCTGTCGTGGATGCACCGCTGGATCGGGCGCTCGTGGCCGTGCTCGGTGAACTCGCACTCGACCGAGCTCTTCTTCACCAACGACGCGGGGCTGCACGTCGCGCGCCTGCGCGGGCGCGAGCCCGAGGAGGAGGCGGAGGCCGCGCGCGCCGCGTCCGACCCGGCCGACGCGGCGGTGGCGATGACGCGGCTGTTCCGCGGCGCGCGCCTCACCCTGGAGGAGGGCCGCGCCGACCTGCCCACCGGCGAGCCGGGGCTGTTCGCCTTCAACGCGTGGAACGTCAACCGGCCCGGCACGACGCTGTTCATCCCCGTGACGAACATGACCGTCGAGTACCTCACGCTGCTGTTCATCTACTTCGACGAGCGCAACCGCTTCTCGATCGTGGACGAGCTGGCCGGCGGGGCGTGCGGCCTCGAGCGCTGGGTGGCCGGCGGCCGGCTGGGGCGCACCGAGATCTCGCTCATCGACCTCGAGCTGCGGGTGCTGACGACGCTCAACGTCGAGGGCGCCTTCATCTGCCAGAACATGAGCCTGGCGCTTCAGGCGCTGGGGCTCGGCGGCTGGGCGTTCACCGGCTTCCTGCCGCACCACGTGCTCGGGGCCGACCCCGCCCACCGCGGCCTGGGCTTCGACTTCGTCACGCCCTCGCGCACGCCGCGGGCGCACGCGCGCCCGGTGCCGGTGGGCCGCGCCGGCGTGCACGAGGCGCTGTGCCCGCCCTACGTCGCCGACATGGGCGAGGCCGTGCAGCGCTTCCTGGCCGAGCGCCGCGCCGACCCGCGCGCCGCCTCGCCATACGCCCGCCCGGCCGAGGTCCTTGCGGGCCGGGAGGACCCGACCGAGGAGACGATCGAGATCGTCACCGCGTTCACCCAGCACGTGCTCGAGGCGTACGGGCGGTTCCCGGCGTTCATCGACCCGATGTTCGTGCGGCTGGTGCTGCAGGCCCACCACCTCGACCTGGGGTTCTACGACCGCCACTACGCCGACGGCTCCTACTCCGACCTGCACCGGCGCCACATGGACCTCTGGCATGCCTGACCCGCGCGGCGCGGCGCAGGCGGGCGGCTCGCCTAGTCTTGCCCGGTGCGCCGGACCCCCACGCGCCTCGCCCGCGCCGCCCTGCCGGTCGCCCTCGCCGCCGCCTGCGCCCTCGCCGCCGCCGCGCCGGCGCTCGGCGCGCGGCCGGTGGTCTACGTCCAGGCCGGCCACGAGGGGCCGCGGGAGCCGGGCTACCGCGACCAGACCGGCGCCGGGTCGGGCCCCTTCGGCTCGGAGGTCGGCTTCACGACGCGGCTGGCGCCCAAGGTCGTGGCGCGCCTGCGCGCGGCGGGCGTTCGACGCCCGCGAGTCGCCGGGTCTCGTCACCCCGTGGGGCGCTCCGGCGGCCGTCTTCATCAGCCTCCATCACGACATCCCGGAGGGCGCGGCCGCCATCGGCCACGCCATCACCGGCGACGGAGAGAACTGGTACCACGGCGAGGGCGGCGGCGCGCCGAGCCCGCGCCCCTACCCGGACTCGGCGCCGCACCGCCGCGCGACGACCGTCTCGGCCGCGGTCGAGCGGCGCTCCCGCGACCTCGCCCACCGCATCGCGGCGCGCTACCGCCCGATCTACACGCGGCCGCCAACGGCGCGCGCGGCCGCTAGGGGGGCGTGCAGACCCGCGACGGCAACCCACGGATGATGAGCTTCTACGGCTTCTACCGCTCTCGCGCGGCGGCCCGGGTCCTCGTCGAGGCGGGCGCGGGGGGCACCGACGACGCCTTCCTCGCACGCACCGACCTCATCGCCGCCGCAGTCAGCCGCGGCATCCTCGACCACCTGCGCGAGCGCGGGCTGCTGGCGCCGCTGAGCGGCGAGCGCGTATCGTCGCCGGGGTGAGCCCCCCCTCGGGAGGCGCCGCCCACCCTCCACGAGTGGGCCGGGGGCGACGCCGCCCTCGAGCGGATGATCAACGCCTTCTACGACCGGGTCGAGCGCGACGACCTGATCTCGCCGCTCTTCCCGGGAGGAGTCTCCCGCGAGCACCGCAGCCACGTGACGGCGTGGTGGATCGAGGTCTTCGGCGGGCCCGCCCGCTACACGTCGGACCTGGGCGGCTACGAGCGGATGCTCGCCCACCACCGCGACCTGGGCATCACGGTCGAGCAACGGCGCCGCTTCGTCTCGCTGATGAGCGTGGCCGCCGACGACGCCGGGCTCCCCGCCGACCCGGAGTTCCGTTCGGCCCTGCTGGCGTACCTCGAGTGGGGCACGCGGCTCGCCTTCGAGAACTCCCAGCCCGGCGCCGCCGTCGCCGAGCACGCGCCGGTGCCGCGCTGGGGGTGGGGGCGTCGCCCTCCGCCGTACACGGCCCTGACGGCGCGTCAGGGGATGGCGGCGGCGATGGCCTCGCGGATGGCGGCGGCCGCGGCGAGGACGCGCGGCGACGCCGGGTCGTAGCTCGCGACCCCCCGGACCTCGGCGACCGGGCGCGCCTCGGTGAGGGTGGAGAGGGCCAGGCGCCCCGTCGGCGCCCGCCAGCTCGTCGAGCCCGGCCGCCTCCTCGCGCACCGGGAGCGCCTCGCAGGCCAGGCGGCGGGTGAGGGAGTCGAGGATCCCGAGCTCGAGCGGCGGGAAGACCAGCGTGTCGCCGTCGAGCCAGCCCAGCGACCAGGTCGGCCCCTCCAGCACCAGGCCGCGATCGGCGTCCACGAGCAGGGCCTCGTGGCAGCCGGCCGGCGCGGGCGCGGCGGCCCGCCTCCATGTTGGCCGCGTACGACAGGGTCTTGGCGCCGACCAGGAGCGGCGTCACGCGGTGGGCGACCGGCAGCAGGCGCACGCCCTCCGGGTCCGCCGGGCGGGATCGGCTCCTCGCGCCAGACGCGCTGGCCGCCGCGCGTGACGATCAGGCGCACGGCGCAGTCGGCGGCCGTGGTCGCCCGGCAGAACGCGGCGAGCTCCTCCTCGATCAGGGCTCGGTCGAGGCCGAGGCCGATCGTCTCCGCCGAGCGCGCGAGCCGGTCGAGGTGCCAGCCGGGCGTCCGCGGCCGGCGGTCGTAGAGCCGGATGCCCTCGAAGACGCCGTCGCCGCGCACGAGGCCGTCGTCGAGGGCCACCCGGGGCACGTCGCCGGCGGGCACGAGGCGGCCGTCGATCATGAGCGAGGGCGGGGCGGCCGTTGTCGTCATCCAGGGCAAGGCTACGCTACCTTCGGTCGGGCACCCCTCGAGGAGGCCCAGCCGAATGGCGACCACGGATTCGGACCCGCGGGTCCTGCGCGGGACCGAGGCAGCCGATGCGGATCCACCGCGTCGGCATGACCTCGCGCAAGCGCATCGCGCTGATCGCGCACGACAACCGCAAGGACGACATGCTCGAGTGGGCCCGCTACAACCGCGGCTCGCTGTCGAGGCACGAGCTGTTCGCCACCGGCACCACCGGCGGGCTCATCGCCACCGAGCTCGGCCTCCCGGTGACGCGCTTCCTCAGCGGCCCCCTCGGCGGCGACCAGCAGGTCGGCGCGGCCATCGCCGAGGGGCGCATCGACCTGGTGATCTTCTTCTGGGACCCGCTCGAGGCCCAGCCTCACGACGTCGACGTCAAGGCCCTGCTGCGGGTCACGGTCGTGCACAACGCGCCCATCGCCTGCAACAGGGCGACGGCCGACTTCCTGCTCTCCAGCCCGCTGATGGAGCAGTCGTACGAGCGCCTGGTCGTGGAGCACGACCGCTTCTCCCCCGGGGCGGGCGCGTAGGGCCTCAGGAGGGCTGGGCGGCCTCGGGGGGCCGGGGGCCGGCGCCCTCGCGCCGCCCCTCGCGGGCCAGCGCGAGCGCGCCGACGGCGGCGGCCGCCAAGCACGTCGCGGCCCCCGCGGCCAGGCCGCCGCGCGGGCCCACGTGCTCGGAGAGGGACCCCACGATCGGCGCGCCGATCGGCGTGCTGCCGAGGAAGGCGACGGTCCAGAGCGCCATCACCCGGCCGCGGAAGCGGGGCTCGCTGGTCAGCTGAAGGGTGGTGTTGCCGGTGGCCAGGAAGGTGATGCTGGCGGCCCCGGTGGCCGCGAGCGCGACGACCGCCACGGGCAGCGTCGGGGACAGGGCGACGGCGAGGATCGCGACCCCGAAGACCGCGGCGGCCACCGTCAGGGGCCTCAGGCCGGTCCTTCCGTGGCCGGCGACGACCAGCCCGCCCACGATCGCGCCCGCGCCCATGGCCGAGGTCAGCACGCCGTAGGTGGCCGCGTCGCCACCGAAGGGCCCGGTCGCCAGCAGCGGCAGCACCACCTGGAACTCGTAGGCCAGCGTCCCGATCAGGGCGAGCATGATCAGGGGCACGAGCAGGCCCGGCGTGCGGCCCACGTAGCGCAGGCCCTCGCGCACCTGCCCCGGCTCGCGGACGGCGAGCGGGGTGGGGCGGAGGGCTCCCGTCTCCATGGTCCACAGGGCGACCAGCACCGCCGCGTAGCTGGCGGCGTTGATCAGGAAGCAGATGCCGGTCCCGGCCGTCGCGATGATGATCCCCGCGATGGCGGGCCCGACGGCGCGGGCGACGTTCACGAGGGTGCTGTGCAGGCTCACCGCGTTGCGGAGCTGCTCCGGCCCGACCATCTCCAGCGAGAAGGCCTGGCGGGTGGGGTTGTCGCAGGCCGTGACGAGGCCGAAGAGGACCGCGACGACCACGACCATCCACAGCTCGACCAGCCCCGTGACCACGAGGACGCCGAGCGCCAGCGCGGTGGCGCCGAGGACCGCCTGGGTGGCCATGAGGAGGCGGCGCTTGTCCATGCGGTCGGCGAGCAGGCCGCCGTAGGGCCCGAGCAGCAGGATCGGCAGGAACTGCGCCGCCACGACGATGCCCAGGGCCGTCCCCGAGCCGGTCAGCTGCAGCACCAGCCAGCCGAGGGCGACGGTCTGCATCCAGGTGCCGATGAGGCTCACGGCCTGGCCCGACAGGTAGCGCCGGAAGTTCGGCGTCTCGAGCGCCGAGAAGGTCGAGGAGGTCCAGGCGCGGATCAGGGCCGCGCCGCCCCGGCCAGCTCCTCGAGGGCGGGCAGCGCGGCCAGCAGCGACGCGCGCCCCTCGGGGGTCAGGTCCTCGAGCCAGCCGCATCAGCAGCGCCGCCCGGCGCGCGCGCAGGCGCTCCACCAGCAGTCGTCCGTCGGCGGTCGCGCGCGCCAGCGTGGCCCGGCCGTCCTCGGGGTCTGGCGCGCGGGCGGCCAGGCCGCGCTCCTCGAGGTGCCCCAGGATGCGCGAGAGCATGGTGGGGTTGAGTGCCTCGGCGCCCGCGAGGTCGCCGGCCCGCAGGGGGCCCTCGCGCACCAGGGTCGCGAGGACGGACGACTGGGTGGCCGTCAGGCCCTCCGGGTCGCCGGCGGTGCGCAGGCGCCGCGCGGCGCGCAGCATGGCGTTCCTCAGCCGGATAACGCTCTCCTCGTCCATCTCGGGGCCGCCGGTCCGGGGCACAACGACTCCTTTACTTGCTAGCAAGCAAATGATAGCACCGACCGATACACCGGGTCGAGGCAGGAACGGCCGATTCGTGTGCGAACATGTGTTCGTACACCGGACACGGGAGCGAGAATGACCACCACCACCGACGAGCTGCAGCGCACCATCCTCGGCCGCCTCTCGGGCGCCCCCGCGGGCCTCGCGCCGCGGGCGCTGCTGGCCGGCCTGCCGGCGCCCCAGGCCCAGGTGGCCCTCGGCCTCCTCATCGTGAGCGGGCGCGTCGACGAGGTCGACGGGCGCCTGTCGCTCACCCTGCTCGAGCGCCGCGCCAGCTAGGCGGCCCCTAGGAGCCGCCCACGTCGTGCCTCGGGTCGCCCGGGCTGCCGGGCGGCTCGGCGCCGCGCCCGGTGGCGCGCTCGACCTCGCGCTCGACCCGGCCGTCCTCGCGGGCGAGCAGGACCAGGGTGCCGATCAGCCCGAAGATGAGCGCGAAGACGATCGCGGCCACGACCATGAAGCCGATCGTGCCGGCGACGGTGTCGGTCTCGACGGGTCCCGGGAGAACGCTGAGGACCAGGGCGAGGACGGCGCCGACGACGGCCCCGGCGGCCGCCAGCAGCACCGCCTGCCTGGCCACCGTCCGGTTGACCCCGCGCCGCGTGGTCGGGTCGACGAGCTCCTCGCGCGCCTGCACGTCCTGGGCCTCGTCGGCCTCGTCGAGGACCCGCTCGATCGTCTCCTCGCGAGACTCCGCGGGGAGCCTGGCGGGCCGGTCGGGCTGGACGCTGTGGGGATGGATCTCGTCGGCCATCGACTCGCCTCCGTCGTCACTCCGGCGTACCCGCGACCCCGCGCCCGCAAACGGGGCCCGGCGGGCCCGCGGCCGTGCGGCCGGGGGTCAGGCCGCCAGGTCGCGCAGGGCCTCGCTCTCGCGGGCGCGGGCGAGGCGGTCGAGCGCCTGGCGCTCGATCTGGCGCACGCGCTCCCGCGTGACGCCGAGGCGGCGCCCGACCTGCTGGAGCGTCTCGGGCTCGTGGTCGCCCAGGCCGTAGCGGGCCTCGAGCACCATGCGCTCGCGCTCGGGGAGCTCCGCCAGGGCCCGGCCCAGCAGGTCCTCGCGCAGGCTCACCTCGAGCTCGGCGGTCGGCTCCTCGTCGGCGTCGTCGGCGATGAGCTCGCCGAGGCTGGTGTCGCCGTCCTCGCCGACCGGGCGGTCGAGGCTCGTGACGGTGCGCGGCAGCTCCCGCACCTCGGCGACGCGCTCCACCGGGAGCCGGCTCTGCTCGGCGATCTCCTCGTCGGTGGGCTCCCGGCCCAGGCGGGCCAGCAGCGTGCGCTCCGCGCGCGAGACGCGCTGCTGGCGCTCCACCACGTGCACGGGCAGGCGGATCGAGCGCGCCTGGTTGGCCAGCCCCCGCTGGATGGCCTGCTGGATCCAGAGCGTCGCGTAGGTCGAGAACTTGAGCCCCCGGCGCCAGTCGAACTTCTCGACGGCGCGGATGAGGCCGAGGACGCCCTCCTGGATGAGGTCGAGGAGGGTGAGCTCGCCCTGCCCCTGGTAGCGCTTGGCGATCGAGACCACCAGGCGCAGGTTCGAGTTGACCATGCGCTCCTTGGCCTCGGCGTCTCCGGCCTCGACGCGCTGGGCCAGCTCGCGCTCCTCCTCGCGCGTCAGCAGCGGGTAGCGGCGGACCTCGTTGAGGAACAGCTGCATCGCGTCGGTCGTGGTCTCGGCGAGCTCGCGGTTGGTGGCGCGGGTGGGGGGGACCCCGACGCGGGCGCAGTCGTCGAGCACGTCGATGCCGCGCTCGGACAGGTTGGCGTGCAGCTCGGCGACCTCGTCGTCGTCGAGCCCCGCGTCGGCGGCGACCTCGCCGAGCTGGCTGATGTTGATGCAGCCCTGATCCTCGCCCGCGGCGATCAGCGTCTGCAGCTCGGGGCGGTCCGCGGATGCCGTCCGCGGCCGCTCCTCCTGCGTCGTCATTCGTGCTCATCTCCGCCTCCCGTCTCCTCGTCCTCGCCCGGGTGTACCCACGCGGCCGCCCCTCAACCCACGCACTGCTCGTCGGCCTCGGCCGCCCCCGGCAGGCGGCCCAGCAGCCCGCCGAGCGCCTCCAGCTCCTCGACGCTGAAGCGCTCCGCGAAGATGCCCTCGAGCGCGACCAGGTGGCTCTCGGCCGCCGCGACCAGCGTGCGATGCCCCCGGGGGGTGATGCGGGCGTAGGTGACCCGCGCGTCCTCGGTGCACACGTCCTTGCGCACCAGTCCCGCCCGCTCGAGGCCGTCCAGCAGCCGGGTGATGCCCGACGGCGTCAGGCTCACGACCTGGGCCAGGTCGACGCGGCGCATGCGGCCCTCGGGCTCGAGCGACAGGCGCCTGAGCACCTCGAAGTCGTTGACCGTCAGGCCGTACTCCGCCACCAGCGACGCGTTGAACGCGCGCGTCATCGCCGCGTCCGAGGCCCTCAGCCGCACCCACGCCTGCACCGCCCGATGCTGCTGCGCGGATAGAACTTGACTGCTCAATCAACCCTCGCTACGCTTTGTTTGCGCAGTCAACATTACCACTCGCAGAACCAGGAGACACCGAGATGAGCACCGCTCAGACCAGCACCGAGACCACCGCCCTGCCGGCCGGCGTCTGGACCAGGGATCCGATCCACTCATCGTTGGAGTTCTCGGTCAAGCACATGGTGGTCGCGACGTTCCGCAGCTCGCTGCCGGACTTCGACTCGACGCTCACGGTCGACGACCGCGGCGCCGTCCTCGAGGGCGTCGGTCGCGTGGCCAGCGTGGTCACCCCCGACCCGAACCTCACCGGCCACCTGCAGTCGCCCGACTTCTTCGACGCCGAGCTGCACCCGGAGGTCCGCTTCCGCTCGACCGAGATCGTGCGGCGCGGCGACGAGATCCGGGTCGTCGGCGAGCTCACCCTGAAGGGGCACACCGGGACGATCGAGCTGCGCGGGAGCCTCTTCGGCCCCGTGGTCGGCCTGGGCGACGCCGAGCGGATCGGCCTCGACCTGACCGGGACCTTCGACCGCACCGAGTACGGCCTCAATTGGAACGCCCCGTTGCCCAAGGGCGGCTTCGCGGTCGGCGACGAGGTGACGATCGGCGCCCACCTGGAGTACGTCCGTGGCTGACATCTCCATCCTGGGGATCAGCGGCAGCCTGCGGCGCGAGTCGCACAACACCGGGCTGCTGCGCGCGGCCGCGGAGGAGATGCCCGAGGGGGTCGCGCTCCGCCTCTACGACGGACTGCGCGACGTCCCGCCCTACGACGAGGACGAGGACGGCGACGACCCCCCCGAGGCCGTGAGCCGGCTCCGGGGCGAGCTCGCGGGGGCCGACGGGCTGCTCGTGGCGACCCCGGAGTACAGCCACTCGATCCCCGGCCAGCTGAAGAACGCCCTCGACTGGGCGGCGCGGCCCTTCGGCGGCAACGCGCTGCGCTTCCTCCCGGCCGCGGTGATCGGCGCCAGCACCGGGGCCTTCGGCGCGGTCTGGGCCCAGGCCGAGATGCGCAAGGTGCTCGCGGCGTGCGGCGCGCGCGTCGTGGACGGCGAGGTGGCGCTCGGCCACGCACCCGAGCGCTTCGACGAGCGGGGGGGCCTCGTCGACGAGGAGGCCCGCGATCAGCTCCGCGACGTCATCGGCCTGCTGGTGGAGGCCGTCCGCATGCGCCGGAGCGCGCCCGTCGGCTGAGCCGCGCTCAGGTCGCCGGCCGGGTCGGGACGACCGGCAGCCGCAGCGTGAGCAGCGCCCCGCCCCCCGGGGCGGCGGATGCCGTGACCGTTCCGCCGTGCGCCTCGGCCGCCTGGCGGACGATCGCCAGGCCCAGCCCGGAGCCGGGCGTCCGGCGCGCCGCCGCGGCACGGTAGAAGCGGTCGAAGACGTGCGGCAGGTCGACCGCGTCGATTCCCGGCCCGTGGTCGCGCACCGACACCTCGCCGTCCCGGACGCGCACCTCCACGGTCCCGCCCGGCGGGCTCCACTTGGCGGCGTTGTCGAGCAGGTTGCCGACGGCGCGCTCGAGCTGGCCGGGCGAGCAGTGCACCTGCGTCGGCGCGGACTCGAGCGCGAACGCGAGGCCCGGCGCGTGCAGTCGCGCGCGCTCGACCGCGCGCCGCACGAGCACGTCGAGCCGCAGGTCCTCGCGCTCGTCGGCCGCCTCGGCGCCGCGGGCCAGGCTGACGACGTCGGCGACGAGGCGGCTGAGGTCCTCGAGCTGGGCGGTGACGTCCCCGAGCAGCCGCCGGCGCCCGGCGGCGTCGAGCTGGTCGTCGTCGGCGAGCACCTCGATGTTGGTGCGGAGGGCCGTGAGGGGCGTGCGCAGCTCGTGGGACGCGTCCATCACCAGCCGGCGCTGGCTCTCCTGGGAGGTCTCGAGGGCCGACAGCATCTCGTTGAACGTGTGCGCGAGCCGGGCGACCTCGTCGCGCCCCTGAACCTCGATGCGACGGCCGAGGTCGCCGGTGTGCGCGACCTCCTCGGCCGTGCGGTCGAGGCGGCGCACGGGCGCCAGGCCGGCGCGGGCGACGGCGGCCGCCAGCAGGCCGGCGAGGGCGAGCCCGGCGACGCCGATGAGCGCGAGCACCCAGCGCAGCCGCCCGAGCGTGTCGTTCACGTCCTCGAGCGGCAGGGCCACCTGCACCGCGCGGCCGGCGCCGATCGGCTCGGTCAGGACCCGAACGCTGGTCCCGTCGAGCGAGGCGTCGCGCAGGAACGGCGCCCGCGTCCCGGCGGCCACCTCGCGGACCGCGTCGTCCACCGGGAGCTCGGGCGCGCCGCCGGGTCCCCCGTCCTCGCGGGGGGCGTCCGCGGCGTCGGCCGAGACGATCTGCACCAGGCCGCCGGCCCGCCCGAGGGGCGCGGTGGGGATGCGCATGTCGTCGACCGGGCCGAAGGGTCGTGGGTCGAGCCGGTCGAGCGCCGGGGCCACGGCCGCCGCGCGGTCGCGGAGCTGGTCGTTGACCTGCCCGCGCAGCTGATTGCGCACCGCCACGTAGGCGAGCGCCGACACCAGGAGGACGACGACGGCCATGGCCGCGACGCAGCCGAGCGCCAGTCGCGCGCGGATGCTCACGCGTCGCGGAGCACGTACCCGACCCCGCGCACGGTGTGGATGAGGCGCGGCTCGCCGCCCTCCTCCAGCTTGCGCCGCAGGCTCGAGATGTAGACCGCCAGGGAGTTTGACGACAGGTCGAGCTCGTACCCCCAGACGCGCTCGAAGAGCGCCTCGCGCGTCACCACGCGCCGGGGGTTGAGCAGCAGCGCGCCGAGCAGCTGGAACTCGGTGCGGGTGAGCTGGAGCGCGCGGCCGCCGCGCCTCACCTCGAAGGTCCCCTCGTCGAGGGTCAGGTCGGCGAAGCGCAGCACGGCGGTGCCACCGTCGTGGGCCGTCCGCCGCAGCAGCGCCCGCAGGCGCGCGATCAGCTCCTCCAGCGCGAAGGGCTTGACCAGGTAGTCGTCGGCGCCGGCCTCGAGGCCCGACGACCCGGTCGGACACCGCGTCGCGCGCCGTCAGCATGAGCACCGGCGTGCGGTCGCCGGCCTCGCGCAGGCGGCGGCAGACCTCGATGCCGTTGACGCCCGGCATGGTGACGTCGAGCACCAGCACGTCGGGGGCCCCCAGGCCGAGCAGGCTCAGGGCGGGCTCGCCGCCCTCGGCCGTCGACACGGCGAAGCCCTTCAGCGTCAGCGCCCGCCGAAGGGCCTCGAGGATGCGCGGGTCGTCGTCGACGACCATCACGCGCGGCTTTCCGGAGTCGGCGCTCACCCCGACCGCAGGGTAGCGGGCGCCCGCGCGGGCGCCGACCTGCGGGTCATCCGGCCGCGCAGACGGCCGTGGACTGGGCGGACGCCGGGCGCTGGCCGAGCGTCACGGTCACCGCGCGCTTACCCCCGGCGCCGGTCACCCGGAGGGTGATCTCCGCCCCCGGCTTCGACGCGTCGACGGCGTTCTGCAGATCGCCGCTGTCGCCGACCTCCGTGTCGCCGACCGCCGTGATCACGTCGCCGCACGACAGCCCGGCCTTCGCGGCCGGGCCCCCGGCGGCGAGGCCGTTCACCTCCGCGCCTCCCCGCGAGGCGACGTCCTGGGTCGAGATGCCGAGCCAGGCGTGCTCGACCTGGCCGCCCGTGGACAGGGTCGCGACCACCTCCTTGGCCGTGTCGACCGGAACCGCGAAGGCCACGCCCACGTCGCCGTCGACGCCGGAGTCGGCGATCTGGGCCGGGATCCCGACGAGCTCGCCGGCGGCGTTCAGCAGGGCGCCGCCCGAGTTGCCGTGGTTGACGGCGGCGTCGGTCTGGATCGCGCCGGTGATCGAGAAGCCGTTGGGCGCCTCGATGGTGCGGCCGAGCCCCGAGACGATCCCGGAGCTGGCGCTGGCCTGGTAGCCGAAGGGGTCGCCGATCGCGAGCACCGGGTCGCCCACCGCCAGCAGGGACGAGTCGCCGAGCGGGATGGGCTCGAGCTCGGAGGCGGGGACGTCGATCTTCAACAGGGCCAGGTCGGTGGAGGGGTCGGTCCCGAGCACCTTCGCGGTCGCGGTGCGCCCGTCCGCGAGCTCCACCGTCACGCCCGTCGCCCCGCTGACGACGTGGTCGTTGGTGAGGACGTGCCCCTGGTCGTCGATGACGACGCCGCTCGCGCTCCCGGGCTGCGGGCCCGTCGTCGTGATGGAGACGACGCCCGAGCGCCGGCGCGCGTACACGGCGCTGAAGTCCACGGCCTGGGCCGACCCGGACGGCGTCGCCGTCGTGGAGGCCGGCGTCGTCTCGACGACCGTCGCCGGCGTGCTGGCCGCGGGTGCGGTGGCCGCGTCAACGGCGGCGACCACCCCGCCGCCGACGGCCGCGGCGGTCAGGGCGACGGCCGCGGTGCGGCGCGAGGCGCCCGCTGACGGCCTGGCGGAATCGCAGAGGGGGCATGGCGGTCCTCGGGGACGCGGTGTCTGGTCGCGCCGGGGGCCTGGTGGTCGCGTGAGCTCCCGGCGCGTACCACCAGTGGACCACCGCTGTCTTAAGGCTTTCTCAAGGCCGGCTGAGGGCCGGATGAGGGTTCGGTGCCGCCTCGGTGAAGCTCAGCCGCGCGCCGCCGCGAGCTCGTCCGCGCGGGCGAGCACGTCCGGGCGCGTCGAGCTCGTCGCAGAGGTCGCGGAGGCCGGCGGCGGGCCCGCGCCAGCGCAGCTCGCCGACGCCGTCCTCGAGCACGCCGGGCGCGTCCGTCCGCAGCGTCGCCAGGACGCGGAACAGCTCCGCCGCCTCGCGCCCCTCCGCCAGCGACGCCGCGAGCCGCCCGGCGCCCGCGGACGGCCACGTCCCAGTCGGCCGGGTCATCGGGGATCTCCTCCAGGTGGCCGTAGCGCGCGAGCACGGCCGCGGCGCTCTTGGCGCCCCAGCCGGGCAGCCCGGGGAAGCCGTCGGCCGAGTCGCCCACGAGGGCGAGGTAGTCGGGTATCGAGGCCGGCCCGACGCCGAAGCGCTCGCGCACGCCGTCCTCGTCGCGGACGCGCTCGGCCCGCCGGTCGAGCTGCACCACCCGCCGTGCCGGACACGCACTGGGCGAGGTCCTTGTCGGGCGTGCAGATCACGACCCGCTCGACCTCGGCCTCGGTCGGCCGCGGCGCGGGCGGCCGCCGTCGCCAGGGCGTCGTCGGCCTCCAGCTCGACCATGCCCCAGACCGTCACGCCGAGCGCGCGCGGAGCCGCCTCCTCGAGCAGCGGGAACTGCGCCAGCAGCGCCGGCTCGATGCCCGCGCTGGACTTGTAGCCCGGCCACAGGTCGTTGCGGAACGACTCGATGACCGTGTCCGTGGCGACGCCGACGTGGGTCGCGCCGTCGCCGATCAGCCCCAGCATCGAGCGCATCACGCCGCGCGTGCCCGCCGCCCGCGAGGTGGCGGCGACCTCGGCCGGCAGCCCCAGGTGGTGGCGGAAGAGCTCGTAGGTTCCGTCGACGAGGTGGACCTGCACCCGGCGCACCGTATCGGGGTACGGTTCGCGTCGATGTCCGAGAGCAGCGCGGGGCGTCGCCGATCGCCGCCGTGACCGACCCCCGTGCCGCGCCCGCGACGGGCCGGTGGCGACCCTCGTGCTGAGCCGCCCCGAGCGGCGCAACCCGCTCTCGCACGAGACCATGACCGAGCTGACGGGGCGGCCTGCGCGAGGCCGGCGACGACCCCTCGGTGCGGGCGATCGTCCTGGGCGCGCCGGGGCCCGGTGTTCAGCGCCGGGCACGACCTGCGCGAGCTTGCCACCCGCGACCCGGCCGTCCACGAGCGCGTGTTCGCGGCCTGCGCCGAGCTGATGCTGACGTCCACTGCCTGCCCAGCCGGTCGTCGCGCGCGTCCAGGGCATGGCGACGGCCGCCGGCTGCCAGCTCGTGGCGGCCTGCGACCTGGCGGTCGCGGCCGAGTCGGCCCCTTCGCGCACCCCGGGCGTGAAGATCGGCCTCTTCTGCACGACTCCGATGGTCGAGGTGGCGCGCGTCGTCGGCCGGCACGCGCGCGATGGAGATGCTGCTGACCGGCGAGCCGATCGACGCCCGCACCGCCGAGCACTGGGGCCTGGTGAACCGGGTGGTCCCGCTCGAGCACCTCGACGACGCGGCCGCGGCCCTCGCCGCCGGCGTCGCGGCGGCCGAGCGGCGAGACGCTCGCCATCGGCAAGCGGGCGGTCCACGAGAACCTCGGCCTGCCCCTGGACGAGGCCTACCGCCACGCCAGCGCGCGTCATGTGCCGCAACGCCGTCACCGACGACGCCCAGGAGGGCATCGCGGCCTTCCTGGAGAAGCGCCCGCCGACTGGAGCCGGTGAGCCCCCGCGCACCGATCCGGCCGCCGACTTCGCGGCCCTGCGGGAGGACCTGGGCGACCTGGCGACCCTCACGCTGTCGCAGGTCGAGCGGGCCATCGCGGGATGGGAGGACTCCGACCCGTCGGTCGCCGAGTCGGTCGCCGAGGGCGACCGCGAGATCGACCTGCGCAGCGCGGCGCTCGAGGCGCGCATCCTCCAGCTGCACCAGAACTGGTCGACCTTCGCGAGCGACCTGCGCCTGCTCCACGTCGGCCTGATCGCCGCCGTCGCCCTCGAGCGGGTCGGCAACCTCGCCGTGTCGATCGCGCGCCTCGCCGGGTCGGCGCCGCCGCCCGAGAGCGGGGCGGAGCGGGTGCGCGCGCTCATCGCGCGGATGGGCGAGACCGCCATCGACGCGCTCTCGCTCGCCGTCCAGGCGGTGGCCCGGGCCGACCAGGAGGCCGGCGACCAGGCCATGCGCGACGCCAGCCGCCTCAGCCCGATGCTCGACCAGGTGCTGTCGGCCGTCGCCCAGGCGCCGGGCGAGCCGGGCATGCGCGCGTGGTCGGCGGCCGCCGTGCTGGTCGCGCGCCACGTCGAGCGGGTGGCCAACAACGCCGCCGAGCTCGGCGCCCGGGTCCACTTCCTCGTCACCGGGGAGACGGCGCCGCCCGACGAGGAGTGACCGGCCGGGCCCTGCTGGTCGCCCACCGGGCGGGCAACGATCCCGCGACGGCCCGGCGCCGCGCGCGGAGGCCGGCGCCGACCTCGTCGAGGCCGACGTCCACATGCGCCGCGGCCGGCTGGAGCTGCGCCACCCGCGCCGGCTCGGGCCGGTGCTCTGGGACCGCGAGGGCGGGCTCGCGCTGGCGCGCGGCGCGCCGCAGGAGCTCGGCGCCGGCCCTCGCCGCGCTGGGGCCGCGGGCCGAGCCGCTGCTCGACCTGAAGGGCGGCCCGCCGCGGCTGGCCGAGGCCGCGCTCGGCGGCGGCCCGCGCGGCCCTCGGCGACCGGCCGGTCACGATCGCGTCGCGGCGCTGGGCGCTGCTCGAACGCCTCGCGGGCGCGCCCGGGTCCGGCTGGTCCGCTCGGCGGCGTCGCGCGCGCGAGGTGCGCGCGGCTGATGGGGCTGGCGGCCGCGGGCCGCCTGGGCGACGGCGCGTGCGTGCGCGCCGACCTGCTCGCGCCGGAGGTCGCCGCCGCGCTGCGCGGCGGCCGCGCCCTTCCTCGGCGACCTGGCCGGTGGCGGACGCGGCCGAGGCCGCGCGGCTGGCGGGCCGGGCGCGACGGCGCTGATCGTCGACGACCTCGCCCTGCGTCGCGAGGCTCGCCGCGGCCGCCGTCAGCTCAGGGCGCGGGCCGCCCGGATCGGGTTGAGGCGCATCAGCACCAGCGCGACGGCCGGCGCCGAGCAGCGAGACGCCGAGCGCCGTCGCCTGGATGCCGAGGCTGAAGGCGAGGGCCGGCTCGGCGCCCAGCCCGTAGGTCGCGACCAGCGCCGGCACCATCGCCGCGTCGCGGACGCCCACCCCGCCCGGCGAGATCGCGACCACGCCGGACAGCACCATGAGGGCGAACACCAGCAGCGCCGCCTCGGCGGGCATCCCGAAGGCGTGCAGCAGCGCGGCCAGGCTCACCACCCGGCCGCAGATCGCGACGAGCTGCAGGCCCACCGCCGCCGCCGCGTCGCGCCGCCGGGCCAGGACGGCGGCGCCCTCGCCGAGCCGCCGAGCCACGCGCGCGAGTCCGCTCGGGCAGCATGCCGCGCCACCCGGCCGGGCCCGACGCGGGAGGCGACGAACAGGGCGAGCAGCAGCCCGCCCAGCGTCGCCGCGGCGAGCCAGCGCAGGCCGCCGAGTCCGTCGGGCAGGGGCATGACCATCGTGGCGATCGCGACCACCACGAAGGTGACGAGCCCGTCGACGACCTTCCAGGCGCCGACGCTGCCGGCGATGCGCAGCCCGCCCCCGGCGGCGGCGGCGGGGTGGCGGCGGATGGCGGCGTACCGCACGACGTGGCCGAGCTGGGCCGGCAGCACCTCGCCGGCGCCGTGCCCGAGCCAGTGGGCGCTCTGGACGTGGCGACGCTCGACGCCGCGCATGCCGCCGGCCCGCAGCCCGACGCCCCAGACCAGCCCCGAGGCGATCTGCCCGGCGCGTAGACGACGGCCGACACGACGACCCAGGGCCAGCTGACCGGCCGCGAAGGCGTCGGCCAGCGCGCCCGGCTGGATCGCGTGGCTCGGCCCCAGCAGGCCGCGGGCGAGCAGGGCCACCGCCCCGGCCACGACCAGGGAGCGACGGACGCGCGGGCGCCGGAGGGCGGCCGTCAGGTGGCGCGCGGGGGAGGGGGTGGGGAGGGGCACCCGCCCAGCATGAAAACGCAGGGAGGGCCCGCCCGCAAGGTCGGCTGTCCCTCCGTACGGCTAGGTCGGGGCTCCCGTGCGCGGGAGCGACGCGCTCGCGGCGGGCGCGCGGCGGCGGCCCGCGGCTGGCGCTGCGGCGCCGCGACGAGGGCGTGGTAGAGCAGCACCAGCCCCGGGATCTGGGCGAGGTGGTAGAGCGAGGTCGGGTCGAGCCCGACGAGCTCGGTGACGTCCGACGGGAGCGCCCGCACCCCGGCCGCCGCGCCGCTCGCCAGGATCGCGACGATCACCGGCACCGCCAGCGGGTGGTGGTCGTGCAGCGCGCGGCCCCAGAGCGCGAGGATGGCGATCATCGTGATGCCCTCGCAGGCGAGCATCGAGTTCACCCCCGCGTAGCCGGCGATCGCCAGCGCCGCGTAGGCGACCAGCCCGAGCGGAGCGGAGCACCCAGAAGACGCGCCCGCGGCCCGGGCCGAGCACCTCGACGACGCTGGCCGCGAGCAGGTAGGAGATCCGCGACCACGACCATGATGCTGATGACCGCCCAGCTCGGGCCGGCCCAGGTGTCGGAGTAGGTCACGACGCCGTGGTGGACCGCCCCCGCGAGCGCCGCCGCGCCGACCCACCAGAACGTGAGGCGCCAGTAGCGGTGGACCCCGGGCGTGCGCTGGAGCCGCACCGCGAGGGCGATGACGACGATCCCGAGCGCGAGGTCGGTGAGCGAGAGCGCCGGCTCCGACAGGCCCATCGCGTGAAGGTAGCGCGGGCGCCGGCTCGCGTTGCCCGCCTTGCAAAGACTATGTATTTGACCTATAGTGGCCGCGTGACCGGACCCACCACCGCAGAGGCCCGATGGGCCACCGAGGACGGCGCCGCCGCGCGCGCACCCGCCGCAGCGTCGCCCGGGTCAGTGGGAGGTGCGCGCGCGCGTCGAGCGCTTCGTCGAGCCCGCCCTCCTGCTGCTGCTCTCCGAGCGGCCGATGCACGGCTACGAGCTCCTCGAGCTGCTGCCGGACATCGCCCGCGAGGAGCGGCGCGTGGACCTCGGCAACCTCTACCGGCTGCTGCGCTCGCTGGAGGAGGAGGGGGTCGTCGACTCCGAGTGGGACGAGAGCCTGCCCGGGCCGGCGAAGCGGGTGTACCGGCTCACCGACTCGGGGCGCGAGCTGCTGGCGCGCTGGGCCGACGCCCTGGGCGAGGCCCGCGACGTCATCACCGCGTTCATCGACCGCTACCGAGGAGAGGGGGTGACGACATGACACACAGACGACACCGCCGCGGCGGCCGCGGCTGCGGGCCGCCCATCGGCCGCGGCAGGTTCAACCGCGAGGCGATGGCTCGAGCGGCTGGAGCGGTACCAGCGCGACCTGGAGCAGGAGACGGCCGACGTGGCCGACCTGATCCGGCGCCTGAAGGACGCCCCGCCGACGGCCGAGACCACGGCCGCGACCACCGTGTAGGGGCCAGGACCTCGGGGCTATGCGGGGGCTGTGGGCCCCCGCAGCACCGAGACGCCCGAGTGGCCCGGGTCGCCGTCGGCGCTCTCGACCGAGACGTCGACGAAGCGGAAGTCGGTCACGTCGACCGGGAGCGGCACGGTCGACCTCCGCCGCGCCCGAGGCGGGCACCCGGAACGAGCCGAGCGACAGCAGGCGCTCCGGCCCGTCGAGCAGCCAGAGCTCGTAGTAGGCCCCCGGCCCGCTCGGGGTCGAGGCCGCTCACCCGCACCCGCAACCCGCCGTCGTCGGCGGACACGACACGGGCCTGGCCCGCCGCCGCGGACCCGCCCTCGCCGACCCGGGCGAGCGCGATGGCCGGCCCGCCGCCGCCGCCGTCGTCGCCCCCGAAGACCAGGGCGCCGATGCCCACCCCCGCCGCCAGCAGGCGAGGCACGCGGCGACGGCGGCGACCGGCCACCACGCCCGCCGCGGCCGGGGCCGCTCGGGCGCGGGCGCGGCCGGGAGCGGGGGCGGGTCGGGCAGGGGCGGGACCCGTCCCGGCTCCCAGGCCTCGGGCGGCAGCGCCTCGAGGCCGGCGACGATCGGGCGCATGCGCTCGACCTCGCGACGGAATCCGGCGTCCTCGCCCATGCGGCGCTCGACGGCAGCGCCCTCCTCCGGCGACGACTCGCCCAGCAGGTAGGCGACGATGTCGGCGTCGCGGCTCACGCGCCCTCCTCGTCGACGATCGCGCGTAGGCGGCGCAGCCCGCGGACCATGTGGGTCTTCACCGTCCCGAGGGGCACGCCGGTGCGCGCGGCGATCTCCGTTTGGCTCAGGCCCTCATGGAACCGCATGCGCAGGACGGCCGCCTCGTGCTCGGGCAGCCGGCCGAGCCGCATCGCCATGCCCCAGCGCTCCACGACGGCGTCCGGCGAGGTCTCGGGATCCTGCTCGGGCTCGCGCGCGGCCAGGGCCCCGGGCGCCTGCGGGTCGCGCGGCTCGGGCACCCGCTTGCGCAGGTGGTCGATCGCCCGGCTGCGGGCGATCAGCAGGATCCACGTCCCGAGCGTCGCGCGGGCCGGGTCGAACGAGGGCCCCCGTCGCCAGACCTCGAGGAACACCTCCTGGTGCACGTCCTCGGCGCTCCCAGGGTCGCCCAGAGTCCGCCGCAGGTAGCCGAGCACCGCCCCGCCGTAGTCGCGGTGGGCCTGGGCGACCGCGTCGGGGTCTCCCCGGCGCAGGCCGGCCACGAGGCGGTCCTCGGGGCTGCGGCCGCGGTCGAGACGCCGCCCCATCACCGCCCCGGCACCCGGGGCGCGGGCGGGGGCGCGTATGGCGTGCGTGAACGACACCTCGAATCCAGGTACGCGCGAGGCACCCGCGACGGATGAGTCATCCGCTCGCCCCGCGCACCTCAGAGGCCGAGGCCCCCGGCAGCGCCTGCTCGAGGACCTCGGCGAGGACCCGCACGTGGGCCCACACGGCCGCCGCCTCGCCCACCCGGCGCCCGTCCGCGTCGGGCTGCGTCCAGGCCGCCCGCGCCCGCGCCTCGACCTCGCGGCGCCGGGCCTCGCCGGCCCGCAGCAACGCGGCCACGCGGCGCGAGAGCTCCGGCGGCGTCTGGTCGGCGAGCGCTGCCGCGTTGCCGGCGAGGGCCTCGACGAACAGGCGGCCGTGGGCGATGAGCTCGGCGTCGCGCGCGTCGGCGCCGGGGTCGCCCGAGGCCCCCCGACGGTCAACGACGGCGCGCTCCTCCAGCACCAGCGCCTCGAGCCGCTCAGGCTGGGAGGCCGACCAGCGCTCGACCCGCTCCGACAGGCCAGGTTCGGCGCCGTCCCATTCGGCCTCGAGGCCGCGCCCCAGGTGCCGCGTCCAGGCGCGCGCGCTGGCGCCGCGGGCCCGCTCCACCCGGGCGCTCAGGTCGGGGAGGGCGCCGCCCTCGGCCATCAGGAACTCCTCGTGGATGGCGCGCGAGCCCTCCTCCGCCATGAGCGCGTCGAGGCCGTGGCGGTTGACGGCCATCCAGCTCACGAGCCGCTCGGCCAGGCCGGCCTCGGGGGCGCCGGTCACCCGGCCACCGCCGCGCGGGCGATCCCGCGGACCATCCCGCGGAAGACGAGGCCATGGAGCGGCCAGACGGCGTACCAGTACAGGCGCCCTAGCACGCCCACCGGGTCGAAGATCGCCGTCTGGCGGATGACCGAGCCGCCGTCGGCCGGCTCGACCTCGAACTGCAGCCACGCGCGGCCGGGCAGCGTCATCTCGGCCGACAGGCGCAGCCGCCGGTTCGGCTCCACCTCCTCGACCCGCCAGAAGTTAACCGTGTCGCCCGGCAGCAGCCGCTCGGGGTCGCGCCGGCCGCGGCGGGTTCCGGCGCCGCCGCAGGGCAGGTCGAGCAGCCCGCGCAGCCGCCAGAGCGCATCGGCGTAGTACCAGCCCTGGCGCCCGCCGATGCGGCGGATCGGCGCGAACGCGGCCTCAGGCGGCACGGGCACCCGGGCCGTCCGCGAGTTGACCAGGCGCGAGCCGACCGACGCGCCGCCGAAGGCTCGCGGCCCGGGACCGGACGACAGGGCATCTGACCAGCGCGTCGCCGCGAACTCCCGGTCCTCGTTGACCAGCGCCCGCGCGATCGCCTCGCGCGCGCCGCGCGGCCGCACCCGGAAGAGCTGAGCGGCCGCAGGGTCGCGCACCACGGTCTCGTTGCGCAGCCCCTCCACCAGCTCCCGCCCGACGCGGGCGTACACCGGCGTGACGAGCCCGAGCCACAGGCTCGACAGGCGGGTCGAGAGCACCGGCACCGGGATCATGGCCCGGCGCAGGCCGCGCTGACGGGCGTACTCACGCATGAGGTCGCCGTAGGAGACGCGGTCGGCGCCGCCGATCTCCACGACCCGGCCGCCCTCGAGGTCCAGGTCCGCCGCCTCGACGAGGTACTCGAGCACGTCCTCGATCGCGATCGGCTGGGTCAGGGTGCCGACCCAGCGCGGGGTGACCATGACCGGCAGGCGGTCCACCAGCGCGCGGACCATCTCGAACGACGTGCTCCCGGAGCCGACGACGATCGAGGCGCGCAGCTCGAGCGTCGCCACCCCCGACCCCGCCAGGACCCGCCCGACCTCCTGGCGGCTCGCCAGGTGGCCCGACAGCTCCGCGTCGTGGCCCAGCCCGCCGAGGTAGACGATCCGCCGCACCCCGGCGGCGCGCGCCGCCGCGCCGAACGCCTCCGCCCCGCGACGGTCGGCCTCGCGGTAGTCCGTGCCCGAGGCCATCGAGTGGACCAGGTAGTACGCGGTGTCGACCCCCGCGAGGGCCGGCCGGAGCGACGCCGGCTCCTTGCACGTCGCCGCGCACGACGTCGGTCGAGGGCGCGACCTGCGCGGCCAGTTCGGCCGGGCCGGCGGGTCATCAGGCGCAGGCGCCGGCTGTCGCGCTCCAGGCGCGCCCACAGCCGTCCGCCGACGTAGCCGGTCGCGCCGGTGAGGAGGATCAGGGGCGAAGCGGACGGATCCTCGGCGCCGGGCATTCCCCCAGGCTAACCTCGCGCGGCGCGTGGATGAGGGGGATCGGGAGGCCGGGTGAGGGACGCGATGGCGGTGGCGGTGCGCGGCGCCGCGGCGGGCGCGACCGCCGCGTGCGCCTGGGCGGCGCTCGAGCCCCTGGCGGGGCGGGCCCTGCGCACGGGCGGATTCGGCGACGTCCGCCTGCTGGGGCGGCTGGTGCCGGGGGCCGGCGAGCGCTGGCCGCTGGCGGGCGCGCTGGTCCACGCCGCCAACGGCGCGGCCTTCGGCGCGGTCTTCGCGCTCGCGGGCGGGCGGGGTCCGCGGGCCGGACTCGCCTGGGCCGGCGTCGAGGCCGTCGCGACCTGGCCCGGGATGGCCCTGATCGACCGGCTTCACCCGGACCGCCGCTCGCGGGCGCTGGCCGCCCCTGGCGACCAACCCGCGCGTGATCGCCCAGGAGGCGGCCATGCACGCGCTCTTCGGGCTCGTGCTCGGGCTGCTGGTTCCCGCCGAACCACTCCCGCGGGGAGGGCGCGACTAGCCGAAGGGGGCGCGGCCCCCGGAGGGCCGTGGCCTCACAGTAGGCGGGTGCGAACAGGAGCATCTCGTAGGTTTGAGCATTCGGGTCGGTCGCCGCCGGCCTCGGCGCCGCCGGGCTCGTTGCCGCCGCGCTGGCGACCGCGCCGGCCGCGTCGGCGCACGGTGTCCCGGCCGCCTCGGGCATCCCCGAGGCGAAGCTGGTGAAGATCGAGACGCGGGTGCTCGGCCGCGCCCACGCCCTGGAGCACCGGCGGGCGCGCCGCGAGGCGCGCCGCCTCGCCGCCCAGCTCGGCCCGCCGCGAGCCGCCGCCCCGCCGCCCGATGGCGGTCGGCCCGCCGTCGCGTCGTCGGCCAGTGGTCGGGCAAGACGCACATCGACGTCACCGGCATCCACGCGATCATGCTGCCGACCGGCAAGGTCCTCTTCTTCAACTACGGGCCAGCCCGCAGGGCATCGCGGCGATCTGGGACCCGGCGACCGGCCAGCGCCGCCGCGTCGACCCGCCGGGCGGCGACAACCTGTGGTGCGGGGGCCAGACGCTGCTCGCCGACGGGCGGGTGCTGGTGGCGGGGGGGAACGCCCCCAAGACGAGCGAGCTCTTCAACGGCCTCGACACGATCTACACCTTCGACCCCTGGACCGAGACCTGGATGTTCCAGGGGCGGATGCGACGAGGGCCGCTGGTACCCCACCACCACGACCCTGCCCGACGGCCGGGTGCTCATCACCAGCGGCCGCGTGCGCGACGGCTCGGGGAACATCAACGAGGACGTGGACGTCTTCACCCCCAACCCCGACCCGACCAAGCGGGGGACCGATCGAGACCGTCGGCCGGCGCTGGCTCAACCTGTACCCGCAGCAGCACGTCATCCCCGACGGCCGCGTGCTGGTGAGCGGGCCCACCGGCGTGGACGTCGGCATCTTCAACCCGTCCGACTGGGGCTTCACCCCGCTTCGCGCAAGCCCGGCCGGCAACCACACAAGGGGCTCGGCGGTGCTCCTGCCCGACGGCCCGGGCGGCTCGAGCAAGGTCATGGTGATCGGGGGCGTGGGCGAGGACGTGGTCGAGATCATCGACGCCGCGGACCTCGGCGCCGGCTGGCGGCGGCGGGCCCCGCTGCCCGCAGCCGCGCCGCAACACCAACTCGGTCCTGACCCCGGACGGCGCCGTCATCACGATCGGGGGCAACCTCGAGGACAACTACATCTCCCCCCAGAAGGAGGCGCTGCGCTACGACCCGGCCGCCGACACCTGGACGCCGATGGCAGCCCAGGCCGAGGAGCGCGGCTACCACTCGACGGCGCTCCTGCTGCCGGACGGCCGCATCGTGTCGGCGGGCGACGACGGGCCCTCCGACCTCGGCGGCCAGAGCGACGAGATCGAGGTCTTCTCGCCGCCCTACCTGTTCAAGGGCCCCCGCCCGCAGATCACGTCGGCCCCGGACGCGGTGCCCTATGGGTCGACGTTCGGCGTCGGCACCCCGACGGCGACGTCGCCAAGGCGGTGCTCGTCGCGCCGGGCGCCACCACCCACGCCAACGACATGCACCAGCGGCTGGTGCCCCTGGCGATGACGCCGACCGCCGGCGGCCTGCAGCTGACGGCACCCGCGAACACGTCGATCGCGCCGCCGGGCCACTACATGCTGTTCCTGGTGAACGCGGCGGGCGTCCCCTCGGTGGCGCGCTTCGTCCAACTGGCGCCCACCGCTTCCCCCGCGCCGCCGGACCCGCCCCCGCTGCCGCCCCCGGGCCCGGGCGCCGGGACGACCGCTCCCGGCGCGGCCGCTCCGGGCCGGGCGACGGCGCCTGGCGCGACGCCGGCCGGGACCGTCCTGGCCCCGCTCGCGCCGCGGTCCTACTGGCGCGAGGGCTTCGAGAACCCGATCCGCGGCATCCCGGACGCGGCGCGGGTGCGCGCCGCCTTCTCGCGGCCGCCGGGCGCTCCGGCTCGGCGTCGGAGACGTCGTCCCCGGGCCGGCCCTGCTCGCGGGCACGTACCGCGCGACGCCTCCGGGTCCTCAGCGGCGGGCGCGCGCCTCAGCACGGCATCCGCGGGGCGGACGGTCACCCTCGCGCTCGGCCGCGGACGCCCGGGCCGAGGCGCTGGCGGCGCGTCGACCGACACCGTCCGCCTCGGCCGGTCGGGGCCGGTGCGGGTGCGGCTGAGGTCGCGCGGCGGCGGCGCGATCGTCGACGACCTGGTGCTGAGGCGGGTGCGGTAGGCGGCTACCAGCGCTCGGGGACGCGGGCGACGCTCGCCGGCAGCTCGGCGGACTTGGCCTTCGCCGCGGCTGCTTGGATCTTCACGACCTCCGGCGCCCTGCGCTGGGGCAGCAGCTCCAGCAGGTGGGCCATGACGTTCAGGCGGGCGCGCTTCTGGTCGTTCGGCGTCGACCACGTACCAGGGCGCCTCGGGGATGCTGGTGCGCGCGAAGATGTCGGCCACGGCGCGCGAGTAGTCGTCGTAGCGGCCGGGGCGCCTCGGCGTCGATGGGGCTCAGCTTCCACTGCTTGGTCGGGTCCTCGACGCGCTCCATCAGGCGCGGGCGGCTGCTCCTGGGCGCTCACCTCGAGCCAGTACTTGATCAGGACGAGCCCCGAGCGCACCAGCATGCGCTCGATCTCGGGCGCCTCGCGGAAGAACTCCTCCACGCTCCTCCTCGCTGCAGAAGCCCATCACCCGCTCGACGCCGGCGCGGTTGTACCAGGAGCGGTCGAACAGGACGATCTCGCCCGCCGTCGGCATGCGGCTCGATGTAGCGCTGGAAGTACCACTGCCAGCGCTCGCGCTCGGTGGGGTCCCGAGCGCCACCACGTGGCAGACGCGCGGGTTGAGCTTGTCGGTGATCCGCTTGATCGTGCCGCCCTTGCCCGCGGTGTCGCGGCCCTCGAAGATCGACGGCGACCCGCAGGCCGTCGGCGCGCACCGCCTCCTGCAGCAGCACGAGCTCCTCCTGCATCCGCTCGAGCTCGCGCTTGTAGGTCTTCTTCGCCGAGCTTTCGTCCGCCATCGCGCCCTCCTGCTCCCCGGGCCGTGCCCGGGAACCATACGAGCGGCGAGGACTCGCGCGGGGCGGAGCGAACGTCTCCCCGTGAACCCGCGAGGGCCCATCCACGCGCACGATCCTGCGCGTCGTCGGGGTGCTCCTCGCCGTGGCGCTCGGCGCTCTGGCTCATCTGGGTCTCGCGCGGCGTGCTGACCTGGGTCGGCCTGGCCGCCTTCCTGGCGGTGGCGATCAACCCGCTGGTCAACCTGCTCCAGAGCCGCCTGCGCCTGCGCCGGGCGCCCTCGATCCTGCTCGTCTACATCCTCCTGGCGGGCCTGCTGACCGGCGCCGCGCTGCTGTTGGTGCCCCCGCTGATCGACGCCGCCCAGGAGCTGACCGACGAGGTCCCGCGATACGCCGAGCGCCTCGAGCAGTCCGACCTCGTCCAGCGCCTCGACGAGGAGTACGACCTGCTCAACCGCCTCGAGGAGGAGACCACCTCGGCGCTCGAGGGCGTCGCGGGCCCGGACACCGCGTTCGACCTCGCGCCGCCGGGTGGCGAACGGCCTGGTCGCGCTCATCAGCATCGGGGTCATCTGCTTCCTGCTGAGCCTCTACGGCCGCCGCGTGCGCGCCTGGGCCATCGACCACGGCCGACGACCGACGCCGCCCGCACCTCGAGCGCGTCGCCGACCGCATCTACCGGGTGATCTCCGGCTACGTCGTCGGGATCTTCCTCGTCGCCCTCACGGGCGGCGTCGCCGTGTGGATCTTCCTGACCGATCGTCGGCGTGCCCTTCGCGCCGCTGCTGGGATTCTGGGCGGGGCTCTCCTCGCTCATCCCGCTGGTCGGGGCGACGATCGGCGGCATCCCGTACATCATCGTCGCCTTCTTCCAGGGCTGGCCGATCGGGGTCGCCGCGATCGTCTTCCTGATCGTCTACCAGCAGATCGAGAACAACGTCTTCCAGCCGATCATCCACCGCTACACGGTCCAGCTGAACCCGTTCTGGATCATCCTGGCGGTGCTGGTGGGCGCGACCATCCTCGGCTTCATCGGCGCGCTGTTGGCGATCCCGGTCGCCGGCATCGTCCAGGTGCTCCTGCAGGAGTGGTGGTCGTGGCGGCGGGAGCAACGGGCCGCCGCGCTGACGCCCCCGGGCGTCGAGCCGCCCGAGGATCGAGCCCTAGCCCCTCCGGGGCTACCCTGCCTGCCGTGGACCCGCGAAGCGCCGAGCTGCTCGAGCTGCCGGCCGTCCGCGAGCGGCTGGCCGGGCTGACCTCGTTCGCGGGCGGCCGCGACCTCGCTCTCGAGCTCGTCCCGTCGCCCGACCCGGAGCGCGTGGCCGCCCGCGCTGGCCGAGACCGAGGAGGCGCTGCGCCTGCGCGACCTCGGGATCGGCGGTCCCGGCGGGGCCTCCGACCTGCGGCCGGCGACCGAGGCCGCGGCCCGCGACGCCGCGCTCGAGGTCGAGGCGCTGGCCGAGGTGCTCGCGACCGTCCGCGTCTGGCTCGAGGCCCGCGAGGCGGTCGCCGCCCAGGCCGAGGAGGCCCCGCGCCTGGCCGCGGCCCTCGCCGCGCCGGACGCCGGCGCCGCGCGCCGCGTCGAGGCCGCGCTCGAGCGCGCCCTCGACCCTCGCGGCGGGCTGCTCGACACGGCCTCGCCGGAGCTGGCGTCCGTGCGCCGCCGCCTCGCCTCGGCCCGGCGCGCCGCGTCGGAGCTGCTGCGGGCGCTCGCCGCGCGCCTCCGGTCCCACCTGCAGGAGTCGTTCACCACCGAGCGGGGCGGCCGGCCGGTGCTGGCCGTCAAGGCGTCGTCGCGCTCGGCCGTACCCGGGATCGTGCACGACAGCTCGGGCTCGGGCCAGACCCTCTTCATCGAGCCGATGGAGCTGGTCGAGGCCAGCAACCGGGTCCGCGAGCTCGCCGCCGAGGAGGCCGAGGAGGAGGCGCGGATCGTGCGGGCGCTGTCGCGGCTGGTCGGCGACGAGCGCGAGCCGCTCGACGACCTCACCGCCGCGCTGGCGGAGCTCGACCTGGCGCTGGCGCGGGCGGCGCTGTCGCGCGCCTGGGACGGGTGCCGGGTCGAGCTCAGAAGACGAATCCTGCCGCGTGCATGAATGCGGTGACGTCTCCAAAGAGCGGCTGACCGCGGTAAAGCGGGAGGAACTCGACCTCGCAGACAACGGCCAGCGCGCCGCCAGTCGAGCGCGGCGAGCCGCTGAGGATTTCCAACTCACTGCCCTGTGTGTCGAGCGAGAGAAAGTCGGGGAACGGAATCCTTCCGCCAGAATCGGCAATCAGCGTGTCAAGCGTGATGCCGTCCATCTCCTCGTTCCGCGATGTGGAAAGCGCGTCGTTGACCGTGTAGTCGAAGTCGAGCCAATGTGCCGATACATAGAGGCCGCCCAGGGCGGGATCAGGCTGGAGCAGCGAACTCCCGTAAGGGTCGTGGGAATGGTGAAACGTGCGCGGGCCGTTCGTGCCAGTGATGCAGGCCGGCACGACCACCACCTCGCCTGTTCTGGAGGCATTCGGGCGCCGTATCTCCTCCGCGCTGGCGGCATCGGCGTCGACGAGGATGTTGACGATGTCTGCATCAAACGCGGCGAGGTGCGGAAACGCCTGGGTCCCGTCGCGCGCCCCGATGTGGTGAACGGCAAGCCTCCGTGGCATCAAGCGCCAATCAACCAATTCCGCGTGACATGCCGCATGGTCGGCGAGTCCCCGATTCGATCCGCGATGGCGGAGCATGGGATGGCTGCCTGCCGCGTGTGCTCGCCCTGAGGTGGGGGGTGGATCCAGAACCGCGCCGCGAACATCAGCCGTGGTTTGACCAGGGGATATCGAACGCGGTGGAAGTTGAAGCCATTGGAGAGGAATGTGGTCCCGGCTGCTCCGGTAAAGGTGGTGACCGCGTCGGCAAAGATCGTCTCTATGAGGCCGCTGGGAAGCTGGTAGCCGGTACCTGATAGAAGAAATCCCCGACATCGACGCCTGTCGCCGAGCGGCTGAGCCGCCGCTCGATGTTGCGATAGTCCCCGCTGCCTTTCACGACCTGATGCGGGCCGCACGCCTCGTCCACATCGGTCAGATACATGTAGACCCAGAACATGCGGAAGTCGTTGAGGTCGCGATGAAAATGTTGGGGCGAGTACCCGGTGAGCGATCCCGTCGCGTCCGCCACCTGGTTGTTCCGGTGTTCTGAAAAGTTCCACCACGCCTGCAGGCCCGACAAGGTCGGCGTGCAACCCAGATGCGACGCGGCCATCGCGATGATCTCGTCGCTCAATGCCGCTTCGAGCAGGTGCGGCGCAGCGACGATGTGGGAGAGTTGGTGAGATCCAAATGGGAATTGCTCGGCCGTGTCGCCGACATGACGTCCGACACCGTCCGTGCTCGCTTCCGGTGTGTGGCCGTTGTAGACGGGACGCGTCAACAGGAAGCTGCGCGTATCCGCGGCTTGCGCCTCGGTCAGGAGCGGCTGCGTGACCATCCCGCCATCCCAATCAAGTTGTCCCATCTGCCGTTTGCGCTGGCGGGCAAGCCGGAATGTGCGATGGAGCAGCTCCGCGACGAAACGGCCGGCCGGCTGCATGTGCTGCAGCCTGCCAAAGCAGCTCAAGTGCGCTTCCTGCAGCTTGCCGCGATCGCTGAAGTCGAGCGCCGCGACACGCTCGGCGATGTCGTCCGCGACGCCGAGCGCGTCCATCATGTCGCGGAATCGATCCGACGGCGTGTCGGCTATCCGTTCCTGCAGATCCGAGGCGCCCGCCTCCAGCACGTCACTCACTCCAGATCCGTCCCGTGCAGCGCCGCCTCGTATGTACGCTTCACCCCGGTTTCGAGCGGCGTGAACGTGAACGAAGGCAGCAGTTCTCCGATCCGGCCGTGCGCATACAGATGGTCAACTGCCGGCCTGGTCCTCGGGCGCGAGCGGACCTGCAGCGGTTCGGGTGCGAGCGGGGACAGCATGGCCAGGATGTCCTGAAACGACGCGCTCTGCCCGTCGCTCACGTTGAGCGGCCCGGCGATGTCCTTGTCGGTGAGTTGCCAGACCAGCTCCGCGACGTCTTCGACGAAGGTAAAGCCGCGGCGTTCCGTGCCGTCGCCCCACAGCTCGATCGGCTCCCGGCGTGCGGCTGCGCGGACGAACGCGGCGGGTCCGTAGCCATGGCTGCGATCGCCAGGCCCATAGACGAGCGGCGGCCGCAGCGCCGTGAAGGCGCACTCGGCGGAACCGTTCTCGAGCACCTGGGCCAGGGTCAGCTCCGACGCGTATTTCGCCACGCCGTACAGCGACGTCGGCTTTACTGGCGTGCGCTCCGTGAGCGCGGTGTGCGCCAGTTGCTCGCCGTAGACCGCGGCAGAACTGAAGAAGATCACCCGGCGAGGCGGACGCTCGGCGAACACGCGCCCGAGATTGACCGTCATCTGCAGATTCCGCTCGAGCGCGTCGAGCGTGTCCCCGAGCTGGCGCTTGACGCCCGCACAGATGACGAAGGCCGTTGCGTCGTCGCAGTACGCGCGCAAGGACATGGCCTGCTCGGACCGCGTCAGGTCGACCTCCGGAAACGAGCGCCCAATGACCTCGATCGCGGGGCGACCGGCGCCGGAACACCTCCAGAACATGGCGCCCGATGAACCCGTCGTGCCCCAGCACCACTACGCGCCGAATCGTCCAGCGTCCTCACGTGGCCCGTCCGCCTCAGCCCCGCGCCCGGAAGGCGGCAAAGTGATAGGGCAGTCCCCAGGTCGAGAGAAACGCGCCATCGCTTCGGCACAGGCTCACCACGCCCTGCGTGTCTCCGGCGGCGAGCCGCGTCACCAGCGCAGCGAAGCAGTCCACGGCGGCCACGGCGCTCTCGACAGCGCCCGGCGCCGCGTAGACGACATTGCTGCCGACGATGCGGCGGATCGCCCGGAGGCCGTTGCTCAAGCGCTCCACGGCAGGTGCGGTGAAATCGTCGATCAGCTCGTCGGTCGCGCGCACGACGTCCATCAGCGCAGACTCGTGCGACGAGCTGCCGAGGAACAGTGCGGTCCCGAACATGTGGCTCAATCGGCTGCGCCCCAGGAACTCACGCCGCGAACGAGCCTGCTCTTCGGCAGACATCGTCCGCTTGTGCCAATAGACGTCGAGCTCGTTGCGATACGCCGGCCACGATGCGTGGAGCGCCAGTCCGGCTGCGTCCGTGGCACTGCACAGGGCATCCGCTTCGAGGAAGTAGCGAAGCCGGACGAACGGGTTCTCCAGCACGTCGACGACCCAGGACTCGAACCGCCGCAGGTGAGGGATCGTGTCCCACTTGGCGCCGAACACCTGCTCGGCGGAATCGAGCGATGACCATCCTGTGAGCCGCCTCACCTGCGCATGCACCATCTTGGTCAGGAGCTCGACCCAGCTTCCGAAGACCTCGCAGTAGCTGATGACGGCGTGCCCGCCCGGACGCAGCAAGCGCCGGAACACGTCGATCCAGAGGTGCGCCGGCTGAACGGTGTAGATGAACCCCTCGGCGACGACGAAGTCGTTCTCCGCGCGCAGATCGTCGCGCGCCGCGAACGCCGCGACGTCGGCCGCGTGGAGGCCGGCCAGCTTGGCGTGAGCCCGTAGCGCTCGAAGTACTCGAGGATGAACGCATGTGCCCTGGCATTCGGCTCGATCAGCGTGCACTCGCTCCCCCAGCGGGCGAACACCAGCGAGTTCTCGCCAGAATCAGGCCCGAACTCCAGCAGGCGCGCGCCTTCGAAGAGCCGCAGTGGCAGACGCAGCTTCTCCTCGAACAGTTGCGCCCGCAGCGCCGTGTGCGCATCGAGGTCGGCTGCGCTGGCCAACTGCCCGTACGTCGGCAGCACCCGCTGATCGCGGTAGTACGCGTGCAGGGTGCCGTAGCTCATCCCACCACCCGAACGTCCGGCAGTGGCAGGATGAACCGCCCTCCCCTGGCCGCATACTCGGTGTGCCTCTTCATGATCGGGTCCGCGTATCGCCACGCGAGGATGATCGTGGCGTCCGGCCGACGCTCCTCGAGCGCCGATGAGGGCAGCACCGGTACGTGCAGGCCCGGGCTGAAGGTGCCCTGCTTCGTCTCGCTGTCGTCCACGATGTAGCTCAGATAAGGCCCGAGCCCGAACTGGTAGACCATCGTCGTCAAGCCGACCGCGGCGCCGTACGCGGCGATCGTCTGCCCTTGCCGCCTGGAGTCGTCGAGCAGGTCCAGCAGGGTGCGCTTGCGATCCTCGAGCCTGGTAGCCAGTCTCGCGAACGCGTCGACTCGATCGAGGCCCGCCTGCCGTTCCTCTGCGATCGACGCGGCCACGGCGGTACTCGCCCGGCCCGCGCCCGTGCGCCGCACGAATCCGCGAATCGACCCGCCCTTGGGGGCCACGCGCGCCACGTCTACGAGCGTCATGCCGTGACGGCGGAAGAAACGCTCGAGCGGCCCGACAGCAAAGTAGCTGACGTGTTCATGGAAGATGGTGTCCAGGAGACATCGTTCCACGACGTCCAACATGTACGACGTCTCGAACACGAAGGCGCCGTCGGGAGACAGCAGCTCCGCCACGCCCGCCATCACGCTGTGCAGGTCATCGATGTTGGCGAAGACATTGTTGGCGATGATGAGCGACGCCGGGCCGTAGCGCTCGCGGACCGTGCGAGCGAGGCCAGGCGTGAAGTACTCGGGGAGCGTCTCGACCCCGGCGGAGGTCGCGCGCGCGGCAATCTGCCTCGCCGGGTCCACCCCTAATACCCGCACCCCTCTCTTCTGGAAGGCCCGCAGCATCGCTCCTTCATTGCTGCCGAGCTCGACCACCAGGCCGTCCGCCCGCGGCGCGACCCACGGCAGCGCGTCGTCGACATAGCGCTCGAAGTGCTCGACCAGCCCGAGAGACACGGAACTGGTGTAGGTGTACTCGCGGTAGATGGCGTCAGGGTCGACCACGTTCAGCAACTGCACCTGGCCGCAGTCGGCACAGAGCATGAGCTCGAGCGGGCATGCCGGCTGCGGGTCGGCGAGGCGGGCGGCCGGCACGAAGTCGTCGCCGATCGGCGTCGGCACGAGCGACAGGACGGTAGCGAGCTCGCGGCTGTCACAGAGGCGGCAGGTATCGCGCCGCCGGTACGGTACTGCAGTCAGCGTTCTCTCCATGCTCGACGATGACGCGTCATATGGCGTTCCGCTCGTCCGGAAGAGCCAGTCGGCGGGCGAGCGCTTCCTGTCCCAGGACGGACACGCCGCCGTCGACGACCAGGGCCTGGCCGGTGACGAACGACGAGGCCGGGCTGCAGAAGAAGCCGACGACCGACGCGACTTCCTCCGCCGTCCCCATCCGGCCGAGCGGGATCACGCGCCGGTACAGGTCCCCGATGTCCGGCCGGGCGCGGTAGAAGTCCGCGGACTCCTCCTTCAGGACCGTCGACGGCGAGACGCAGTTGACGCGGATGCCGCGCGGCCCGAGCGCGACGGCATAGTAGCGCGCCATGTGCTCGAGCGCCGCTTTGGCGACGTGATAGCCGAGGGGCTGTTCACCAGCGATGAAACGCGCCGCGACGGAGCCGACCATGACGATCGAGTTCTCGGGCCGGCCGTCGAATTCGCCGGCGCACTGTTCGACGATCGCGCGGGTCACGGTCAGGCTGGTATCCAGTTCTCCCTGCCACGGGTCGTCCTGGCCCCTGAACCGCTGCAGGAATACGAGGTGGGTCAGCTTGCCCCGCCGCTGCACGATGTCGGACAGCACGCGCGTCCGTCCGGCGGCGTCGGTCAGATCGGCGATCCAGGTACTCGACACCGGCAGCCGCAATCGCCCCCTCGGCAGCGTGCGCGCCGACGACCGACAGCGTGCGGCCGGCCGCGTGCTGCGCCAGCACGACGGCGCGACCGATGCCGCGCGTGCCGCCGACGACGAGCACGTGTCCGCTCACGCCTCGGCCCGGCCCTTCGTTCCGATCTCCCCGGCCACACGGCGCAGCTCGTCTGCGTACGCGGAGCAGGCGGCATGGTCCGATTCGGGCGGGGACCATGGCGCCCACACGGTCTCGAGCGGCCGGAACGGTCCGTTCGTGGTTTCGTGGAAGACCAGGGCCGGCGAGTCGATGAGCACGGTGTGGAAACTGGCCGACGAGAGTCGATAGTAGAAGCAGCGGCCGGACCCGTAGTTCCCGATCGGGATCACCTGTTCGACGTGCCCCTCCTCGTCGAATATCACAATCCGGCCTTGTCCTTCGATGACGTGGAACGACTCCACCTTGTCGAGGTGCTTGTGAGGGCGGACGTAGGCGTCGGACGTGTGGACGATCAGCATTTCGTGCACGCGGTCTTCCGGGGACACGTGCGTGCAGAGTCTGATTCCGCCGCCGCGGATTGCCGCCGGCGCGCGCCTTCAGCGACTCGATGTCGGCGCGCTCCACCGTGACGAGCGGCTCGTCCGCGTAGAGGACTTCCTGGCTCTCCACTCTAGTGCGCATGCGACCGCCGTTCATGCCGGCCGGGCGGCGCGTAGTGCCCGGGAACTGGAAGGAAAGATCGAAGCCAGGAGGCCGCCGCGGGACTCGAAGGCGCGATGACGCTCGGCAAGCGCCGCCTCGGCGGCAGGGCTCACCGCCAGGAGACACATTCGCACGCGCTCGTCGTCGAGACTCGAGGACGGACGAATTGGCAGTCGCGATCCCGGCAGGAACAGACCCTGCTTGTGCGGGTTGTCGTCCACCGCGAAGGTCACGCACCCGTCCAGCCGCAGGAAGTTGACGAAGGCACACCCGAGGTGTCCTGCGCCGAACAGGGCGACCTCACCCTCGCGGTCGCGGAAAGCGCCGAGGAACTGCTGCAGCGATTCGCGCTGCTGCCCCCAGCCGCGTCCGAATGCCTCTAGCCGTCCGCGCTCCCGCCCGGCGGTCTGCGCGTGCGCGACGACGGTGGGGCAGGCGGTGGCGAGTTGTCCGATGCCGACGAGCGAGTTCTCGAGCGGATACGGGAAGACGTCGAAGGAAGCCAGGGACATTCCCGCCGCGTCGAACACGGTACGGAATGTCGCCGGCGTGAAGTAGAGCGTGTGCTCCTCCCAGATCGTCGTGTAGTCGCACAGATCGAAGGCCGCCTGGCAGTCCGGCACTTCGAGTACCAAATATCCGCCGGGCGCGAGCAGCCGCATGAGCGCGTCGAGAAAGACCGGAAGGGAATGGGCGTGCTCGAGCACGTGGCGGGCGACCACCACCTGAGCCGGGCCATGGCGCTCGGCCAGCGCCGCCGCGCGGTCGGCTGTCAGCCGCGCCTGGACGCTTTCGACGCCTGCCCCCGGCTCCTCGATGTCGAGGTCCGCGCGCGGCTCGAGGCGGTGACAGCGGGTGAAGCCTCGGTCCCTCAGGCACTCGAGCAGCGAATCGTCCTTCACGCTAATCCCGAGGATGCGCGCGTCCCTCGACATGGCCGGCAGTGCCGCGAGCGTCGACGCCAGCTTCGGGACGTGGGCTTCTGGTTCCGTGTAGGTGATCCAGGCGGAACGCGGACGCAGTTCCGCGGCGGAGGGTCCCGCCGCCAGCTGCGCGAGGCCGCAACGCTCACACACGGCGAGCACCAGGGGTTCGGTGTGTTCAGGCTCGTCGGGCCGCGTGAGGAACCGGTTGCAGATGGGCTGAGGACCGAGGTCCAACACATGATGCACGGCGGGTGCGGCGCACAGTTGACATCCTTGCACGGGAGAAGGTCCCACAGGCCCAGATCATAGAACACCCGCCGACAGACCGTGGCATGGCGACGCGTGATTCCCGGCGCAGGCACTCACGAAATACCATTAGTTCACCGACTGCGCGTCTGCCACATGCTCACCGTCCTCATCCTGGCTCGGAACGCATCCGACACCGTCGCTCGCGCCATTCGTTCGGCGCGCGCGCAGCAGCCTTCGCAGATCATCGTCATCGACCACGCCTCGGAGGATGGCACGAGCGAAGAAGCGCGGCGTCAGGGCGACGACCTTGTTGTTCTCGCCGCAGCAAACGGGGCGACGCGGGGAGCTGCGCGGCAGATGGGTCTGGATCGCATCACGACGCCGTTCGGCGCGTGGCTCGATGCCGGCGACGAGTTGCTGCCCGGACGCGCGGCACGACTCGTCGAGCAGCTCGAGTCGCACGCGGCCGACCTGGCGTTCGACGAGATCGACCTGCACGACGGCGCCACCGGCGCATTCATCAGGCGCCTCGAGATGCCGGCGCTGCTCGGCGGGCGCAGGCAGATGGTGCGCCTCTTCGAGCGGAATTATCTGCCCGGGATCGGCGTCCCCGCGTTTCGCACGGCGGCTGCGCGCGAGATCGGGTTCGACGCCGGCCTGCCAGGCGCCGAGGAGTATGACTTCGTGCTCCGATCGATCGCTGCCGGCCGCGGGATCGTGGTCGCACGGCAAGCGGGCTATCGGCAGTTCCAGGTTGAACCGATGCGCGCCACGGGGCACGCCGACGCGCCCATTACGCAGGCCATGCTGCGGAAGCATTCGCCGCAGGCGGTCGAACGCCTGTACCGGTCCGCCGGGTACCACGAGCGAACGATCGCGTGGGGCATGATGCCGTTCCTGACGCTGCGGGGAGATTACGCGCTTGCCCTCGCCTGGCTGGACACGCTTCCGCCCGGCTCGCGGCGCGAGTTCCACCGCGGCACGCTCCTCGCGGCGCTGGGCCGTCATGCAGAGGCATTCGATCCGCTGCGGCAGGCGTACGACGAGGCAGGTGTTCCGGAGTTGCTGAACAACTTCGGCGTGGTGCTGGCGGCGCTCGGCCGGACGGCCGAGGCCAACTCGCTTTTCGCCGATGCGCTGCGCGAGTTTCCCGCCTACAGCGACGCGAGCCTCAACCTCCGGGCGTCACAACCGACCCGTCTGACGCTGCTGCCGCTTCGTCGCGAGCAGGTGCCAGGCGAGTACTCGCCCGGGTAGGGTTCTTCCGGCTGAAGCCGGAAGCCACAGGACCGGGGGTGGCGGACTGGCGCAGGGGGACCTGTACCAGGCGGACCTAAAGTCCGCCTCTACGAACGGACCTGAAGGTCGGGCTTCAGGGCCCAGGAATCAGGGCCCAGGGCTCAGGTCAGAGGCGTAAGCCTCGGGCCCGAGACAGCCCTGAGCCCCGATTCCTGAGCCCTGAGGCCGCGTGTGAACACAAGAACGGCTGTGGCTTCCGCCTTCAGGCGGAAGATCGCGGACTGTATAATTGCTGACGTGTCGCTCGACGATCTAGGTCCGCCAGGCGCTCGATCGGGCGCTCGCTGGCGTCCGGGGTCACCTGGAATCCGACCTCCGCGCCTTCGCGCACGATCTGCTGCGCGCGGCAACGGAGGAGCGTACCCGCGCCGTGGCCCAGGCCACTGAGGCTGCGGCCGCCGAAGTTCGTCAAAAGGCTCACGCGCAGCTCGCCGACATTCGCGACGCCGCACAGCGACACACCGACGACGTGCGCCGTTCTTCCGAGGAACAGATCGGTAATCTGCGGCGCGCACTGACCGACGCCGGACTCAAGGCCCAGGCGGAGATCGATGACGCGCGTCGCATCGCCCAGACCCAGGTTGACGATGTGCAGCGGGCGGCGGACGAGCGCGTCGCCGAGCTGCAGCAGCGGCTGAGCGATACCGAACACCGTCTCACCCAGACCGGACGCGAACGGGACGACGCGCGGCGCGCCGCCGCCGAAAACGCTGACCGGAAACACGAAGAAGCGGTAGAGCAGGCGCGGGCAGGCAGCCGGCAGGCCGAGCATGAGCGGGCCAGCCGCCTGGTACATGCTGTGCGAATGCTCGACGAGGCACGGTCGCTGGGCGAGGTGCTCGACGAGCTCGCGCAGGCGGCGGCTCGGGAGGCCGACCGGGTGGCCGTGCTCGTTAGCAAGGGCGATCAGCTCGTCGGATGGAGCCTGCTCGGCTTCGGCGACGCGGCGCCGCACGCGCGCGAAGTGACGGTCGAGCTCGCCAACGCCGGATTTCTTGCCGTGGCGCTCCGCGCCGGCTCTGCAGAAACGCGCAGTCCCGCCGATACGAGTGACAGGAGCGGGTTTACCGGCCAGTGAAGGAGCGGGATTACCGGCCTTCGCGTTGGACGCCGCAGGTGGTGCGCGTTCCGCACATGCCCTGCCCATCGTCGTTGGCGGCGCTGCCGTGGCGGTCCTGTATGCGGATCACCCGGCCGGCGGCGCAATGACACCGGCCGGTGGTCCCTGACGCTCGACGTGCTGGCCCGTCACGCCAGCAAGGTTCTCGAAGGACTGACGGTCCAGCAGGCACTCGGACTCTCGTTGCCGCCTCACATGGCACGGGCTTCGCACGATGCCGTGGCCGATCTGAGCCACGACAGGAGTGTGCAGTGAGACGTTCGTTACTACTGGTTCTCGCTCTCGCCATCGCCTCTACGGGCCAGAATCGGCCTGCGGGCGCAAAGCACGAGCGAGGCGCCGCGGCTCACTCCGACGACGCACACGCCCCTGCCGGCGCAGCCATCCTTGTTCTGGCTCGTTCCCGACGAAGCGGCCCGCACGGCGGCGGCGCGCGAGAACAGTCCGACGGCGCGGTTTGCCCGCGGCGTGAAATTGATCGCCGACGGCCAGTACACCGCCGGCCTGCCGCTCGTCCGCGGCGCCGATCTCCAGACGACGCCCCTCGCGGCTTACGCGCAGTACCTACACCGGCGTTGCGCTCGCGGGCCTCGGCCGGCTCGACGAGGCGCAGGCCGTTCTTACCGCCCTCGACAAGCGCGACCCGGCCGGATATCTCGAGGAAGCGGTGCCGTTGCAGCTTGCCGATATCGCGATGTCTGCGCGCGACACGAAGGCCGCCCTCGAGCAGCTCGAGGACCTGAGCGACGAGAAGCTGAGTGAGCCTGAAGAAATCTTCGTCCGCCTCGGACGCGCCGCGGAAGCGGCGGGCGATCGCGAGAAGGCCCTCACCGCATACCGCCGCGTGTACTACGACTTTCCGCTGAGCGGGCAGGCGTCGGAGGCGCAGTCGGGGATGGAGCGTCTCGAGGCGGCATCGCTCGTACCGCCGGATCGATTCAAGCGGGAGCTGGCCCGCGCCGAGCGCCTGTTCAGCGCGCGGCGTTGGGCGCAGGCGCGCGCGGCGTTTGCGCCGCTGGCGCGCGCGGCGTCGGGAGACGACCGTGAGCTGATCGCGCTGCGCCTGGCCGAGTCGGATTACTACCTCGATCGGTATCGCGCGTCCCGCGACGCACTGCGGCCGTTCCTCAAGGGCGGATCGCGCGAGGCGGAAGCACGGTTCTTCCACCTCACCGCGACGCGCGCGCTCGGCGACCACGCGACCTACGTCGCGCTCGCCCGCGACCTGGTGGAGGATCACTCGAACACCGAGTGGGCGGCGGAGGCGTTGAACAACCTCGCCACGCACTACGTCATGATCGACGACGACGCCGAGGCGGATCGCGTCTTCCGCGAGCTGTATCGAAAATTTCCGAAGAGCCGCTACGCCGAGCGCGCGGCGTGGAAGGCCGGCTGGTGGTCGTACCGGAGCGGCGACTTCGCAGAGGCCGCCGGCCTGTTCGAGTCCGCGGCCCAGAACTTCCCGCGCGCCGACAATCGGCCGGCGTGGCTCTATTGGGCCGCCCGGGCGCGCGAGCAGATGGGTGAGCCGGCGACCGCGGCCGTCCGCTACCGTCTGGTCGTCGCCGACTATCAGAACTCGTACTACGGCCGCGAGGCGGCCAAGCGCCTCGACGCGCGCCGCGAGCCGGACGTGCAGCGCGCCGTCTCGTCCGAACGCACGGTGGCGTCGACGTCCGGCTCGACCGATCTGGCGACCGATTCGCTGATCAGGGCGCTCGCGGCGGCCGCCCTCTACGACGACGCGCTCCGCGAAGTGCAGTACGCGCAGCGGGTGTGGGGCGATGAGCCGGTGCTGCAGGCGACCTCGGCGTGGATCCGCCACCAGCAGGGGCTCGGCCTCAAGGCGACCGAGCGCTTCAACGCCCTGCGCGGCGCGATCACCACGATGCGCCGTGCGTATCCGCAGTTCATGGCGGCCGGCGGTGAAACGATGCCGCCGGACGTGCTGCGCATCATCTTTCCGCTCGACTACTGGCCGCTCATCAAGAAGTACTCGGACCTGCACAAGCTCGACCCGTATCTGATCGCGGCGTTGATGGCGCAGGAGTCCACGTTCACCGCGGAGATCCGCTCGCACGCCAACGCGTACGGCCTGATGCAGGTGATCCCCAGCACCGGCCGCCGCTACGCGCGGAAGCTCGGGATCCGGTTCACCACCGCCTCGCTGACCAACGCGGAGACGAACGTCCGTATCGGCACGCTCTATTTCAAGGAACTGATGGACCGGTTTGGCGGCGCCCACTTCGCGCTGGCCAGCTACAACGCGGGCGAGAGCCGCGTGGTGCGGTGGCTGAAGGAATCGCCGGGTCTGGCCCAGGACGAGTTCATCGACAGCATCCCGTTCGCGGAGACGCAGACCTACGTGAAGCGCATCCTCGGGACCGCGGAAGACTACCGCCGCCTCTACGGTGGCGGCATCCTCGCGCCGGTCAACATGCGGCCGGCCGCGACACGTCGGACCGACTGATGCCCCTCCCGCTTCCACGTCGCCGCGGAGACGCGGGGACGCGGAGACATCGGCCGGAATGAGCTCCGCGTCTCGGCGCCTCCGCGGCCCGTGCTGAAGAACGAGGACCTGCTGGAGCTGACGGCCCGCGCCGAAGCTTCGCATTTCTGGTTCCGCGGCTTCCGCAGCTTCGTCGCACCGGTCATCGCCGAGATCGCCGCCGGCCGTCCCGGCCTGCGGCTCCTCGACTGCGGCGCCGGGACCGGTCACAACCTGTCGCTGCTCAGCCCTCACGGCCGTGTGTTCGCCTTCGATCTCGCACCCACCAGCCTGACCAAGGCGCGCGTCTCGGGAGGCCCACTCGTTCGCGCGGACATCACGCGCGTTCCCTTCCGCGCAGAGACGTTCGACGTCACCACGTGCTTCGACGTGCTGCAGTGCGTGAGGGACGATCGCGCTGCGGTTGCGGAGATGGCGCGAGTGACCAGGCGCGGCGGCGCCGTGGTGCTGACGCTCGCGGCATTGGAGATGCTGCGCGGCGATCACGCGGAGTTCTGGCAGGAGGAGCGGCGGTATACGCCCGCCACGGCACGCGCGCTGGCAGAGCAGGCGGGTCTCGAGCCGTTGCGCGTGTCGTTTCTGTTCGCGTCGGTCTTTCCGCTGATGCTCGGCGTGCGCGTCGCACAACGCCTCACCCGGCCGTTCCGCGAACCGCGGGCCGATGCGGACATCGGCGTGCCGGCGGCGCCAGTCAACGCGGCGCTGACGGCAATCGTCAGAGGAGAAGCGGCGCTCGCGCGCCGCGTTCCGATGCCGGTTGGAAGCTCGTTGCTGGTGGTGGCGAGGAAGAAGAGGGCCGGGTAACGACGGGCCGGCTAGAGCCGGCCCCTACGACGAGGCACAGAGATGTCCTGCGCTCTGTGTCTCTGCGTCTCTGTGGTTCGTGTACGGGAACGGCCGACTAGAAGCGCAGGAAGCCCCCGAAGTACGGGCCCTTCATCTTCAAATCCCCGGCGTCGTTGTCCACGAGGAAATCGACCGTCATCGAACGATACCCGACCTGCGCGCCCACGTTCTTGCCCAGGTGCGCGGCGCCGTAGAGGTCGAAGTCGTAGAGTTTGCCGCGGAACGTGTCGCCCTCGTACCTGAACGCGGTGAATTCACTGGTGACTGACACGTACTGGCCAAGGTAGCCGCGCGCGATGCCGCCGATGGTCGGTACCGGCGCATCCTGATTCACTGACGCGGAGAGGCTCTGCGTCTGTCCCAGCACCTGACCGGTCGCGGTGACATCCGCTTCGACGCGGTTGAAGCTCAACTCCGTGATGAGCCCGACGAAGCCCCGGCTGCGCGAGATGAAATCCCATTCGTAGCCAAAGCGGTATAAGTCCCAGTTGATGTCGGCGTTGGCGTCGGCGCTCACGGGGAACGTCAGGTCCCGGAATGTGATCGTGCGCTGGAGCACGGCGTCCTGGTGGTACCTGAACGTGAGATAGCTGAATCGGATCTTGTGCTTGCGCGCCGGCTTCAGCACGGCGCGGAACTCCCTGAACGACTCCTCGCTGATCCCGAACTCCTGCACGAAATCGACGGTCCCGACACGGTCGTCACCGGTCGTCAGCGAAAGCTCGGGCGTCGGCTGCCAGAACATGAGTCCCAGCTCCACCTTGAAGTCCTCGGCCGGGACAATCGGCTCCGGCGCCGCGAACTGCGCTTCGGCTCGGGTGGCGAGCAAGAGGACGGCCAGAACGACGGACGTACGCATGCGGATTTTCATGCGTCGTCTATCGGCTCGAGCTGTCTCCTGCGCTAGCGGGCGCCGGCGTCCGGCGCAGCAGCGTCCACCCGTCGCGCTCGACCACCACGAAGTACCCGCGGCGCTCACGCTCCAGCACGAGCCGCAGTATCTCCGCGCGCGTGGCATTGGGCCACGGACTCAGGTCGGCCTGCGCGATCACGTAGTCGCCGTCCGGAGCGAGAGGCTCGAGCATGTATATCGTGGTCCGCTGACTGAGGTGCGGCACGATTGCGGCTTGCGCCACGACCGCCGCATCCGGAGGCACCATCGCGAGCACCTGCCGGCCGGTCTCCACGGTTCTGCGAGGTCCTGTAGTGCCCGGGCGCAAAGACGCGCCACAACGGCTGGCGGCCCGGCAGGAACGCGCAGAGCACAACGATCGCGGCGGCGGCGACGGTCACGAACCGCGGTCTGGCGCGCCCGAGCCGCGCGAGGCCGTCGCCCGCACTCATCACGAGGATCGGGGCAAGCGGCGCCGAGTAATGGAACAGAGCACTCCAGTGATTCGGGCTCGCCGACAGGAACCGCTCGGCGACGATGGGCAGCCCGATGAGGATCAGCGGAGACGCCAACGGAAGAAACAGAAACGGCGCGAGCCAGAGGAACGCCGTGCCCAGTTTCACCGGCGGCGCCACCAGCGCGATCGGAATGCGCCACGGCTCATGGATCATCGGCATGAACACCGATGTGTACGTGTAGTCGCCCGAATCGCTCAAAGCGGGTACGACGATACCGACGACGACGGCGAACAGCAGAACGCTGGCGGCGGCGAGCGCCGCGCCGCGCGCGCGATCGCCTCGAACGACCAGATATGCGGCGAAGCCCGCGAGCAGCGGGATCAGGTCCTCCTTGATCAGCACGAGCGACGCCGCAGCGATCAGGAAGAGTCCCCAGCGCCGCCGGTGCAGCGCCAGAATGGCTGTCGCGATCGCGAGCGGCGCGAAGGCCATCTCGTGCACATCGAACGCCATCGCGCGCTGGATCCCCCAGAAGAGCGCGTAGGCGACCGCGAGTGTGTAGGCGGCGCCGGGGGAAGCCGGTCGCGCAGGTACAGGAAGACCGGAATGATCGACGCCGCCAGGAGCGCCGCCTGCGCGGCGATCAGCGTCTCGGGCCCGGACGCGATCCAGTAGAGCGGCGCGAACAGCGCGATCACCGGGTGGAAGTGATCGCCGAAGAGATTGCTCACACCTTTGATCGTGCTGGCCGGGAGCTCGAGGCGGCTGAGGTGCCAGACCGCCTGGTCGAAGATGCCCAGGTCGAACGCGCTGCTGCCGAAGTGCCAGTGCCGGAACAATCCGTACAGCGCATAGCCGACGCCAAACAGCGCTGCCGTCACGCCGATCGCCACCGGCATGATGCGGGGATCTTACACGCCGCTCCCGAGTGCCGCACCCGCGAACCCTCGCGCCCGTGCAAGTCGTCCTATACTTCGATCAATGCCGCCGGTTCGTCGGCTGCTGGGTTACGTGGCCCGGTATCGCCGTTCCTTCCTCCTCGGTCTCGCGTGTGTGATCGCCACGACCGCCATCACCCTGGCGGGCCCATGGGTTCTGAAATACGCGATTGACGACCTGTCCGCGAACGTCACCGCGGCGAAGGTCCGGCTGGTATGCGGTCGCGTTGCTGGCGCTGTCCGCCATCGGCGGCGTGTTCCGCTTCCTGATGCGCCGCATCATCATCGGCGCGTCGCGCGACATCGAGTACGACCTTCGCAACGACTTCTTCGCCGCGCTGCAGCGGCTCGAGCTGTCGTTCTTTCACCAGCGCCGCACCGGCGACCTGATGTCGCGCGCCACCAACGACCTCGGGTCGGTGCGGCAGATGATCGGCCCGGCGGTCATGTACACGTCGACCACCGCACTCACGTTCGTCGTCGCCATCGCGATGATGCTGTCGATCGACGCCCGGCTGACGATCATCGCCCTCATCCCCTTGCCGTTCGTGTCGATCGCCGTCTACGTCTTCGGCGGAGCCATCCACCGCCGTTTCCTGACGATCCAGGAGCAGCTCTCCGAGATCAGCGCGATAGCGCAGGAAAACCTGTCCGGCGTGCGCGTCGTCCGCGCCTATGGACAGGAACCCTCCGAGATCGAGCGTTTCCGCGCCGCCAACGCCGAGTACGTCCGCCGCAACAAGGGCCTCATCGCGCTGCAGGGCGTCTATTTCCCCAGCATGGGGCTGCTCATGGGCGTCGCCATGCTCATCGTGCTCTGGCTCGGGAGCCGCCAGGTGGTTGCCGGCAGCATGACGGTGGGCGAGCTCGTGGCATTCAACGCCTACCTGGTCATGCTGTCCTGGCCGATGATCGCGTTCGGCTGGGTCACGAACCTGATTCAACGCGGCATGGCGTCATGGAAGCGCATGCTCGAGATCCTCGAAGCGGTGCCGGCGATCGCCGATCCGGCAGCGTCGGGCTCCAGCCGGAAACGCGACGCCATCCGCGGTGGTGTCGAGTTCCGGAACCTCACGTTCGCGCACGGGGATCGCGTGATCCTCGACAGAGTCTCCGCGACGATTCCTGCCGGAACGACGACGGCGATTGTGGGCGCGACCGGTTCGGGAAAGTCGTCGCTCCTGCACCTGCTGCCCCGGCTCTACGATCCGCCGCCGGGAACGGTGTTCGTGGACGGGGTTGACGTGCGGGAGATTCCGCTGGCGGAGCTGCGCGGCGCCATCGGGTTCGTGCCGCAGGAGCCGTTCCTGTTCAGCGCCACCATCGCCGACAACATCGCGTTCGGCGCGCGCGGGGATCAGGACCGGCGCGATCGGATCGAGGAGGCGGCGCGTGTCGCGCGCCTGGACAAGGATCTGGCCGACTTTCCCCACGGGTACGACACCGTCGTCGGCGAGCGCGGCATCACGCTCTCCGGTGGCCAGAAGCAACGCACGGCCATCGCGCGCGCGATCGCGGTGGACCCGAAGATCCTGGTGCTCGACGACGCGTTGTCGGCGGTCGATACCTACACGGAGGAGGAAATCCTCGGCCGGCTGGCCGGCGTGCTGCGCCAGCGGACGGCGATCATCGTCTCGCACCGCATCTCGACCGTTCGCGGCGCGGACCAGATCCTCGTCATCGACGAGGGGCGAATTGCCGAACGGGGCACGCACGACGAACTGGTGGCGCACGACGGGTTGTACGCGGAGCTCTATCGCAAGCAGCTGCTCGAGGAGGAGCTGGCGGCCTCGTAACACAGCAGGCCTCAGGGCTCAGGGCCCAGGCATCAGGCGGTCCCAGCCTGATTCGTGAGCCCTCCCGCTGAGCCCTGATCCCTGAGACCCGAGGCCTTCAAGTTCACCATGTCGATTCACGAAGAAGAAGTTCTCGGCAAGGCGTATGACGCGCGGTTGATGCGGCGGCTGCTCACCTACCTGCGGCCCTACAAGGCGCAGGTGGCGATCGCGCTCGCGGCGATCGTCGCCAACTCCGCCCTGCAGCTGGCGCCACCCTACCTGACGAAGTTCGTCATCGACGACTACATTCCGGCGGGCAACCTGTCCGGGCTGGGCGTCATCGCGCTGCTCTATCTCGTCACCCTGGTCGCCTCCTTCGCGCTCGAGTACACGCAGACGTGGACGCTGCAGATGACCGGCCAGCGGATCATGTTCGACATGCGCATGCAGGTGTACCGGCACCTGCAGCGCCTCGACCTGCGGTTCTACGACCGCAATCCGGTCGGCCGGCTCATGACGCGCGTGACGACCGACGTCGACGTACTGAACGAGCTCTTCACCGCCGGCGTCGTCTCCGTCTTTGGCGACGTGTTCACGCTGCTCGGCATCATGGCGGTGCTGATCTGGATGGACTGGCGCCTGGCCCTGGTCGCCTTCTCGGTGCTGCCGCTCATCGTCCTCATCACGCAGTGGTTCAGGCGGAACGTGCGCGACTCGTACCGGAACGTCCGCACCTGGATCGCGCGCATCAACGCGTTCCTGCAGGAGCGGATCACCGGCACCTCCACGGTGCAGCTGTTCCGGCGCGAAGCGCGCGACTTCGCGGCGTTCGACGAGATCGATCGCAGGCACCGCGACGCAAACGTCGACTCGATCTTCTACTACGCGCTGTTTTACCCCGCGATCGAGCTGGTGAGCGCCCTGGCGGCGGCGTTGATCCTGTGGATCGGCGGCGGCTGGGTTATCCAGAACGCGCTCACCCTTGGCACGCTCGTCGCCTTCCTCCAGTACTCGCAGCGGTTCTTCCGGCCGATCAGCGACATGTCGGAAAAGTTCAACGTGCTCCAGGGCGCGATGGCGTCGTCCGAGCGCATCTTCGCGCTGCTCGATACGCCGGTGGAAATACAATCGCCAGCCAGCGCCGGGTCCACAGGACCCGGCCTACGCGAAGGCCGCGATACGCGGGGAGAAATACAATCACCGCCCAGCGCCGGGTCCACAGGACCCGGCCTGCGCGAACGGCCGGACGCAGGGCGGGTCCTTTCGGACCCGCCGGTTCTGATCCGGTTCGAACACGTCACGTTCGCCTACGTGGAAGGCGAGCCCGTCCTGCGCGACGTGTCGTTCGACGTCCGGGCGGGGCAGCGCGTGGCGCTGGTGGGCGCCACGGGCTCGGGCAAGACGACCATCGTCAACCTGCTGCTGCGGTTCTACGATGTACAGCAGGGGCGCATCACGATCGACGGCGTGGACATCCGCGACATGGATCTGGCCGACCCTGCGCGCCATGTTCGGCCTCGTCCTGCAGGACGTCCACCTCTTCACCGGTACGATCGCCGGCAACGTACGGCTGGGGCGGCACGACATCTCCGACCAGATGGTCCGGCACGCGGTTGACGCGGTCCATGCCGCGCGGTTCGTCGACGCGCTGCCGCGCGGTCTGGAGACGGCGGTCGCCGAGCGCGGCGCGACGCTCTCGGTCGGGCAGAAGCAACTGCTGTCGTTCGCGCGCGCGCTGGCCTTCGATCCGCGCGTCCTCATCCTCGACGAAGCCACATCGAGCGTGGACACGGATACGGAACTGTTGATCCGGGACGCCCTGAAGGTCGTGATGCGCGGCCGCACGACGATCGCGATTGCACACAGGCTCTCGACGATTCAGGACATGGATCGCATCCTCGTCCTCCACAAGGGCGAGCTGCGGGAATCCGGCACGCACCAGGAATTGCTGGCGAAACGCGGCCTCTACCATCGCCTCTACCAGCTGCAGTTCAAGGACCAGGCGGCCTGAGCCGTTCCCGGCAACGGGCATCCCCCTTGCACTTCCCCTGAAGGCGGAAGCCACGAATACCTATCGCCGTGGCTTCCGGCTTCAGCCGGAAGGCGCAGTTTGCACTTCCGCCTGAAGGCGGAAGCCACAAATACCTATCGCCGTGGCTTCCGGCTTCAGCCGGAAGGTGCAGTTTGCACTTCCGCCTCAAGGCGGAAGCCACGAATACCTATCGCCGTGGCTTCCGGCTTCCAGCCGGAAGGTGCCGCTAAGCTCGACGCGCCTCGAGCACGATGCCCGACGGCGCCGGACCGAACGAGGCTTGAGATGGGGATCGCCGGCCATGATGAATCGCTGTTTCGCGACCGCCGGGAAGCCGGCCGCGTCCTTGCGACTGCGCTGAAGCATTACGCCGGCCGCCCCGACGTGGTCGTGCTTGCTCTGCCGAGGGGCGGCGTGCCGGTCGCATTCGAAGTCGCGGAAGCCCTCGGCGCACCGTTGGACATCTTTCTCGTCCGCAAGCTCGGGACACCGGGCCACCGGGAATTGGCGATGGGCGCGATCGCCTCGGGCGGCATCCGCGTGATCAACGACGAAGTCGTCCGGTGGCTGGGCATCAGCCTGGAACAAATCGACGCCGTCGCCCGCGAGGAGCAGCGCGAGCTCGAACGGCGGCAAGCCGCCTACCTCGAGGGACGTGCGCCAACGCAGCTCGAAGGCCGCGACGTGATTCTCGTCGATGACGGTCTTGCAACCGGATCGACGATGCGCGCCGCGGCGGAGGCGGTGCGACAGAGAAACCCCGCGCACTCAATCATCGCGGTGCCGGTAGGCGCGCCTGATACCTGCCGTGAGATGGCGGCGATTGCCGACGAGATCATCTGCGCCCGCATGCCTGAGCGGTTTTCCGCGGTGGGTGAGTGGTACGTCGATTTCGATCAGACGACTGATGAAGAGGTCATGGAGCTGATCCACGAGCATGCCTCGGCCGCGAAGTAGGGCCCAGGGCCCAGGGCCCAGCGCGAGGGCTCCGGGCTTCGGGCTCCAGGGGTGCCTGATGGTTCGTCGTGACGCTCTCACTGAGCCCTGATTCCTGAGCCCGATTCCTGAGCCCTAGGCCTTCCTGGGCACCCGCGTTGCTTTTGCTTCCTTCAGGCGACAGCCGACAGCCGGCAGCCGGCAGAAATGAGAAGGGCAGGCTCTCTTGCCCACTGCCGGCTGCCCACTGCCAACTCTGGAGGAGGAGAGAAACCCAATGTCGACATTGATTCGCAGCATGGTGCTTCTCGGCACCATCGGCACGATTGCGTGTGGCGCGACAGCCAATACGAGCGGAACGGTTCAGACCACCCCGACCGGCCGGCCGCAGGCGATTGAGCCCAGTGGTCCCGCGGAAGTCAACTCGAGCGATCGCGGTGTGATCCCGGCGGGACAGGAAATGGACGTCCGTCTGCAACAGTCACTGAGCTCGGAGACGGCAAAGGTCGAGCAGCGGTTCGATGCGACGACCGCAGTTGACCTGATGCAGAACGGGCGCGTCCTCGTGCCCGCGGGCGCCGTCGTGCACGGTGTCGTCTCGGAGGTCCATCCAGCGGGACGCCTCGCGGATCGCACCGGCTCGCTGACGCTGTCGTTCGACCGCATGACGGTGAACGGACGCGACTATCCGATTCGCGGTATGGCCACACAGGTCTTCCAGAGCGGCGGCATTCGTGAGGAGGTCGGCACGGCTGGCGCCGGCGCGGGCGTCGGCGGCGTGATCGGCGGCTTGCTTGGCGGGGTGAAGGGCGCAGTCCTCGGCGCGGTCATCGGCGCCGGCGGCGCCATCGCGGCCACCGACGGCAAAGACGTCACGCTTCCAGCCGGCTCCGTCGTCCGGATGCGTCTCGACTCGAACGTGAACGTTCGACGCTAGCGCGACGACGTCTTACGGGCTCCGGGCTCCGAGGCTGTCGGAGCCGAGCGTCAGGTCGTCTCGGCGGTTGAAACCGATGCGTCCTCTCCGTCGGGGAGAACCGTGGACGCATCGGGCTTCACATCGGGCTGCTCCCGCGTCGGCGGGCGGCGCAGCAGTTCGGGGAACATGACCTTCGATCAGCGACGCTGGTTCGACCGGCGCCACACGCCTCGCCGCCTCGCGGCGGCGAAACAGACGATCGATCAGGCCTGGAGAGCTGGCGCTCGGGTTCCACCCGAGTCGGAGCACGGTCACCTGCACTTGCTTTGCGCCCGAACGCCAGCGCCTCGTGACAGCTCCACATGTAGAGATCGAGGATGCGTCCCTGCACCTTCGGCCCGGTGTCCATCACGGTGTAGATGCCGTTGTACTTCGTCGTGTCGGTCGTCACGTTCAGGACGGTGCCGACCGGCAGCAGCTTCGGATCGGACGCGGCAACGCCCGAACGAACACTCACGCCAGACGCGGTCGTTTTCCCTTTGCAGTAGGCCGTCGCCTGGAACTGCAGCCGCGCGCCGGTCACAGGCGCTGTCGGATCGCCAGCCACCGCATTACCCGCGGCCTCGCGCGAATCGAACGTCGTGGCTTCGTAAAGCAACACGAACGCGCTGATGGCCACCAATGTGGCCAGGACCTTGAGGCCGATCGATCCGGATAACAGTCGTTGCATTCCTACCTGAAGTGTTCGAAGCCTGGCGGAAGCTCGCGGTCGCCGTCCGGCGCGCGGACGATCAGCCGGCGCTCCTTCGTGACCATGCCAATCCGTGTAATCGGCACAATCCCTGATTCCTTCTGCACGGCGCGCAGCCGGCCGCGATGCGACGGCCGGACCGTAAACAGCAGCTCGTAGTCGTCGCCACCGGCGACCGACGCGCTCACTGCGTCCTGCCCCCGGGAGGCGTGCCAGCGGCGCGCTGCTTCACTTATCGGCACGGCGCCGCCATCGACCACCATGCCGACGCCGGATGCCTCAGAAATTTGACGCACACCGTCTGCCAACCCATCGCTGAGGTCCATGCACGAGGACGCTGCACGATTACGGCCGAGCAGTACGCCGACGCGCATGCGCGGCTCAGGTCGGAGGTAGCGCTGCTCACACGCCTGGACCTCGTCGTCTGCCTCGACGGAGGTTTGTACGCTCCCGTACGCGGGCGGTGGCGCGCCTTCGGCACGCGCCTGCAGCGATTTCAAGCCGACAACGGCATCACCAATCGTGCCCGGTCACGTACAGCTCATCACCTGGAGACGCGCCGGCCCGTGTGAGCACGCGTCGCGGCCTCACGCTGCCGGTGACCGTCACGTCCACGATCAACGGCCCAGGCGAGCGCGTGATGTTTCCTCCGACGAGCGCGATCCGCTGCCGGGCGGCGAGGCCGAGCAGGCCGTCGAGCAGTCCGTCGATGGTGGCGACCTCGAGCGCGTCGGGCAGCATGAGCGACAACAACGCGACGCGAGGCGAGGCGCCCATCGCGGCGAGATCGCTGAGGTTGACGGCGAGTGCCCGGTGCCCGATGGCATCGGGTGGCACAAAGCGGAGGTCGAAATGCACGCCTTCGACCTGGGCGTCGGTCGTGAGCACCTCGAGCGCGCCGCGCTCGGGCTCGATCACGGCGGCGTCGTCGCCGGGACCGACCACGACCCAGGGAGGCAGGGAAAGTCGCGAGGTGATGCGCTCGACGAGCGCACGCTCACCTAGGGACGAAACCGTCGTGGAGTGCAAAGTGCCCCGCTTTGCCGTGTGGGGAGGTCGTTTGAACCTGCGTTAGCAGGTGGAGCCGCTGTTATCGACCGCGCTTCAGGCTTCCTCGGAACAGAGGCATGCACAACACGCGACCTCGCAGCTCACTTGGGTATTACATCGGCTCAGACGATCCTCCGAAGACCATCACGAGCAAAGCAGGAGCTTGAAGGATCTTAGCCGCTGGACCGAGGTCGGTCAAGGAGCGTTAACCGCTTTCGGCGCAGCTACTTGCGCGAGAACGTCATCGACGAGCTGCTCCAGCCGCAGCGCCCGGGCGTTGAGTTCGCCGCTCTGTTGGTCGCGGGCGCGGAAATACTCGTCGGCAATATTGAGTGCGACGAGGACCGCCAGGCCGAGCAGGTCGCTTGCCGGCGCGGCCTCCGCGGCCGATCGCATCTTCTGATCGACGTACGCGGCGAGCTCGGCCACGTACTTCGCGTCGAGCGTGCTGCGGATGGGATATTGCTGACCCGCGATTTCGACGGTGACGACCTGCGTCATCTGCAATCTTCAATCTGCAATCGGCGACTCGCAATCGAACCAGCGGCGATCGGGCGGCCGATCCGTTCGCATCGCTGGAAGATCGGCACAGTGACGAGTGACGATTGAACATCCTTGGGTCTACAGCGCCTCGAGCTGCTGGAGCATCTCTGCGACGCGCGAGCGGATCTCGTCGCGCTCGTCACGGAGCGCGGAGAGCTCGACGCTGGTGCCTTCGGCGTCGGCCAGGCGCGCGCGCAGCACGTCGATCTCCTGAAGCAGCCGCGCATTCTCGTCGGCGGCCTTCGACTGCTCCGCGCGCAGCGTCGCCACCATGCCGACGAGCAGCTTGATCTTTTCCTCGAGCCGATCGATCGGCTCCAGGTCCACCGTGCGCGTCACTGCTTGCTTTACCATCCGTACGACCTCGCTCATCATGGGACGTGCGGAGCGAATGTTAACACGTTCTCTTCCGGCTAAAGCCGGAAGCCACGGAGGTCCCGAGAGCTGGTTGCGCGGCTTCGGCTTGAGCCGGAAGATGGAGAGTCCCGAGCCGGAAGAGAACGGGCATGCGTGGCTTCCGGCTTCAGCCGGAAGATCTGACTTCGAGTTTCGAAGCTATCGCTGAATCGCGGAGTGGCGCTGTTTCAGCGCGGAAAGGACGGCGTCCATCGCCGACTGCACTTCCGTGTCGGTCAAGGTTCTGTCAGATGACCGGAACGTGAGGCGCAGCGACAGGCTGACTCTGCCGTCTGGCACGCCCTTGCCCTGATAGCGGTCGAACTCGCGGACGCGCACGAGCGTCGGCGGGGCGGCCTCCTGAATCGTGGCGCGCACGTCGGCGGACGCGAGCGTGTCGTCCACGAGGATCGAGATGTCGCGTGTCACCGAGGGGAAGCGGGGGAGCGGTTCGATTCTCAGTGCACGGCCATGGCTCGCGCCCTCCGCGGCGTCGAGATCGATCTCCGCGACGTACACCGGTTCGGATGCGGGAACGCCGTGACGCTCCGCGACAGCCGGCGCCAGCTGGCCCAGTATGCCAATTCGAGCGCCGTTGCTCACGACGGCCGCGGCGCGTCCGGGGGCGAGCCAGGATTCACGATGCGCCTCGGTCCGCGCCTCGATCCCGACGGCCTCGCACACGCGGCTGACGACGCCCTTCATGTCGAAGAAATCGACCTCGCGGGCGCCGCCGCTCCAGTGCTCGATGCCGCCGCTGCCCGTCCACGCGCACGCCACCGCACGCCGCTCTCCGGCGGTGCGCGAGAAGCGGTTGCCAATTTCGAACAGGCGGATGTCACGCTGTTCGCGCCGGCGGTTGTGGGCGACGGCATCGACGAGGCCGGGCAGCGCCGAGGGACGCAGCACGGCGAAGTTCTCGGAGAGCGGGTTGGCAATCGGTACGAGATCACCCGCGGCCGCGAACGGCGCCGCGGCGGCCTCTGAGACGAAGCCGAACGTGACGGCCTCGTAGAAACCGGCCGCCGTGAGGATGCTCCGCAGGTGCCGCGCGCGTGCGATGCGCGGGTCGGACGGTGGCGGCGCCGCAGGCAGCGCGGGAAACGTCACCGGCAGCTGGTCGAGGCCATGGTGACGCGCGATCTCCTCGATCAGGTCGACCTCGCGCTGGACGTCCACGCGCCGCGTCGGCACCGACACGCGCCAGCCGTCCTCGACGTGGACGAGCGAGAAGCCGAGGCTCGACAGGATGCGCTCGACGTCGGCGTCGGGAATCGTCGCGCCGAGCAGCCCGGCAATCCGCGCGCGGCGCAGCCGCAGCGACGCCGGTTCGATCCCGAAGGGCACCCGGACCTGGTCGATGGCGGCGCTGCGCCGCGTCCCGGCGCCAATCTCTTCGAGCAGCGCCAGCGCCCGCGCCATCGCGACGGCCGGGAGCTGCGGATCGGATCCGCGCTCGAAGCGCATGCTCGCTTCCGTCTTCAGGCCAAGCTTCTTGCTCGTCCGCCGCACGGAGAGCGGGTTGAAGTACGCGCTCTCGAAGATGATCGTCTTCGTCGTGCCCGTCACCTCGGAGTCGGCGCCGCCCATCACGCCGGCGACCGCCGTCGCCCGTTCCGCGTCGGCGATGACCAGCATCTCCGGCGTCAGCGCGCGCGTCTGCCCGTCGAGCGTCTTCAGCTTCTCGCCGCGGCGCGCCGTGCGCACGCGGATCTCGGCGCCGGCGATCTTCGCGTAATCGAACGCGTGCATCGGCTGCCCGAGCTCGAGCAGCACGTAGTTGGTGATGTCGACGATGTTGCTGATCGGACGGATGCCGGCCGCTTCGAGCCGCGCCTGCATCCAGGCGGGAGACGGCCCGACCTTGACGTCGGCCACGGCGCCGACGTAGCGCGGCCAGAGATCGGCGTTCTCGATGATGACGTCAAGGTCCGCCGGCTGTGCGCTACCAGCGTTCGGCGGATCTGCCGGCTGCCCGCTGCCGGCTGCCTGCTTCATGGGAACGCCATATGCCGTCGCCACTTCCCGCGCCATCCCGATCATCGACATGGCATCGGGCCGGTTGGCGGTAATCTCGAAATCGAGAACGGCATCGCCGCCGGCGAGCGTCTCGATGCCTTCCACGGCGAACCCGCGGACGGACATCGTCCTGGCTATCTCCTCGGGGGTGCCGGGAACATCGACGAGCTCGCGCAGCCAGGAGACGAGCACCTTCACAGGGGAAACTGCTCCAGGAAGCGCAGGTCGTTCTCGTAGAACAAGCGGATGTCGTCCACGCCGTACTTCAGCATGGCGACACGCTCCATGCCGAGGCCGAACGCGAAACCGGTCACCTGCTCGGGGTCGTAGCCCACGGCCTCGAAGACGGCCGGGTGGACCATGCCGCTGCCGAGGATCTCGAGCCAGCCGGTCTGCTTGCAGGTGCCGCAACCCGCGCCGCCGCAACCCTGGCACGTGACGTCCACCTCGGCGCTCGGTTCCGTGTAGGGAAAGAAGCTCGGGCGCATGCGGATCGTCACGTCGCCGAACAGCTCGCGCACCATCGCGAGGAGCGTGCCCTTCAGATCGGCGAGCGTGATGCCTTCGCCGACGACGAGTCCCTCGAACTGCTGGAACATCGGTGTGTGGCTCAGGTCGAGGTTGTCGCGCCGGTAGACGCGGCCGGGGACGATGATGCGGATCGGCGGCGGGAACGTCTTCATGTACCGGATCTGCATCGCCGAGGTGTGCGTGCGCAGCAGCGTGGCCGCGCGGACCTGGGCGTCCGGCACCGTGCCTCGATGCGCACCCCACGTGCCGCCGGCGATCGGGGCGTCAAGGTACAGCGTGTCCTGCATGTCGCGCGCGGGATGATCCGGCGGCATGTTGAGCGCTTCGAAGTTGTGGTAGTCGTCCTCGACTTCGGGGCCTTCGAGGATCTCGTAGCCCATGCGGCTGAAGATGTCCTCGACCTGCTGGCGCACCCGCATCAGCGGGTGGACGCGGCCGAGCGGCATTTCGCGTCCGGGCAGTGTGACGTCAACGGCGCCCGCGGGTGGACGCGTGGACTCGAGCGCGGCGCGCTTCTGCTCGAGCGTTTCCTCGATCTCCGTCTTCAGCGCGTTCACGAGCTGCCCGAACTCACGCCGGGCCTCGGCGGGAATCGTCGCGAGGTTCTTGAGGAGCGCGGTGACCGATCCGGACTTGCGGCTCAGGAACTCGTCGGTGAGCGCCTTGAGGTCCCGCTCGGCCGCCGCCGACGAGAGCCGCGCGCGAAAGTCCTGTCGGAGCGCTTCGATGGCGTCGCGGTCGAGCGTGGACTCAGGCATCTGGGGCTGAATTGTAGCCGCTGACACGGGCCACAGAGACGCAGAGACACAGAGACCAGCAAGGTCATTGGCTCTGTGGCTCTGTGGCTCGTGAGGGTATCAGGCGCTCGGCTGCGATGGGATCGCGGCCTTGGCCTGCGCCGCCACGCTCGCGAACGCAGCGGACTGGGTGACGGCCATGTCCGCGAGGATCTTGCGGTCGAGCGTGACGCCTGCGGCCTTCAGCCCGCGCATCAGTTGCGAGTAGCTGAGCCCGTTCTCGCGCGCCGCGGCGTTGATGCGGACGATCCACAGGCGGCGGTACTCGCGCTTCTTGTTCTTGCGGCCCACGTAGGCATACTTCGCCGCCGTGTCCACCGATTCCTTGGCCGCGCGATACAGCTTGCTCTTGGTCTGGTAGAAGCCTTTCGCGCGCGCCAGGAGCTTCTTGCGCTTGGCCCGGCGGACTGTTCCTCTCTTTACTCTCGGCATCTCTCTATTCCTCGTGGGCTCCGGGCTTCGGGCGCCGGGCTTCGGGCGGACCTGAAGGTCCGCCTCTACGAACTGCCAGCTGCCCGCTGACCTGCTTGCCAGCTATTTGTACGGCAGCATGCGGTGGAGCTTCGGGGCGTCCGCCGGGGACACTTCCTTGGTGCCGCGCGCATGGCGCTTCGACTTGGTGGTCTTGCTGGTCAGGATGTGGCGCCGGAACGCGTTGGCGCGCACGATCTTGCCCGTTCCCGTTACCTTGAAGCGCTTGGCCGCGCCCCGGTGCGTCTTCAGTTTAGGCATAGTCGGTCTACGGTCTCCGGTCTTCAGTCTTCAGTCTCGGTCTCAGTCATCAGTCCGGCTGGTGTCAGCTCGCTGCCACCGTAGACCGGAGACTGTAGACCGGAGACCGCCTCATTCTTCCGTCGTCGTTGCCGGCTCCGCGGCTTCCTGCTGCGCTTTCTTCGGAGCGGTCTTGCGCCCGGCCTTCTGGCTCAGGATGACGTGCATCTGGTTGCCTTCCTGCCGGGGCATCGTCTCGGCGACCGCCTGGTCCCCGAGTTCCGTAATCAGCCGCTCCAGGATGCGGCGTCCGATCTCGGGGTGCGCCATCTCCCGGCCGCGGAAGAAGATCGTCGCCTTGACCTTGTCGCCGTCGGCCAGGAAGCGCTCGATGTGCTTCTTCTTGAAGTCGTAGTCGTGCTCGTCCACCTTCGGCCGGAACTTGATTTCCTTGACCTCGATCACCCGCTGGTGTTTCTTGGCTTCGCGAGTACGCTTCTGCTCCTGATACTGGTACTTGCCGAAGTCCATGATCCGGCAGACCGGCGGCACCGCGGTCGGGGAGATCTCGACCAGGTCGAGCCCCTTCTGCTTGGCGATGGCCAGCGCCTGCGGCGGTGGCATGATCCCGAGCTGCTGTCCGGTCTCGTCGATCACGCGGATTTCGCGGACACGGATGCGCTCGTTGGTGCGCACGCGGTCATCACGTCGGGGCGAACGATCGAATGCTATAACTGCCTCCGCAAATAAGTCTTCGGTCTACCGTCTGCGGTCTTCGGTGGTCTCCGGCCTCAGGGCCTACCGAAGACTGTAGACCGTAGACCGCAGACCGGTCTGTCCTACGCCGGTGCCTTCTCCGCAGGCGCGACGGCGTTCAGCGCCTTGCTGTCGACTTCCTGGCGGGCCGCGCTGACGAAATCAGCAACGGGGCGCGCCCCGAGGTCGCCGCCCCGGCGGCTCCGGACCGACACGGTCCCTTCGGCGGCCTCGCGGTCGCCGATGACCAGCATGTACGGCACCTGCTGCAGCTGGGCCTCACGGATCTTATAGCCAATTTTCTCTACGCGCTCGTCCACCTCGACCCGGAGCCCGGCGGCGGCCAGCTCGTCGCGCACCCGCCGCGCATAGTCGAGATGGCGGTCGGAAAGCGGCAGGACCATCACCTGTACCGGCGCCAGCCAGAGCGGCCACGCACCGGCAAAATTCTCGATCAGGAGCGCCATGAACCGCTCGAAGCTGCCGAAGATTGCACGATGGATGACGACCGGACGATGCTCTGCGTTGTCCGCGCCGACGTATTTCAGGTCGAACCGCTCCGGCAACTGATAGTCGAGCTGCACCGTGGCGCACTGCCATTTGCGTCCGATCGCGTCGATGAGGTCGAAATCGATCTTCGGTCCGTAGAACGCGCCGTCGCCCTCGTTGATGGTGTACGGCTGGCCGGCCGCCTCGAGTGCCTGCTTCAGCGCCGCCTCCGCATGGTCCCAGGTCGCGATCTCACCGAGGAACTGCTCGGGCCGCGTGGACAGCTTCACCGCGTATTCCAGGCCGAAGTCGCCGTAGACACGCTGCACCAGCCGCAGCAGCTTCTCGACCTCCTCCGCGATCTGCGATTCCATCACGAAGCAGTGGGCGTCGTCCTGGCTGAACTGGCGGACCCGCGTGAGCCCGGAGAGCACCCCCGACGCCTCGTTGCGATGCAGCGGCGTCTGCTCGTGCAGCCGCAGCGGCAGATCCTTGTAGCTGCGCACCTCGCTGCCGAAGATCAGCATGTGCCCCGGGCAGTTCATCGCCTTGAGGCCCATCTGCTCGCCTTCGTCCCCTTCGACGAGGAACATGTTCTCGCGGTAGTGCTGCCAGTGGCCGGACGTTTCCCAGAGCGCCTTGTTGAAGATGATCGGCGCTTTCACTTCCTCATAGCCGGCCGGAAACAGCACGCCGCGCATGTAGTTGGCGAGCGTGTTGTAAATCGTCGTCCCCTTCGACAGCCAGAAGGTCGCGCCGGGCGCCCACGGGTGGAACATGAACAGCTTCTGATCGCGGCCGATCTTGCGGTGGTCGCGCTTCTTCGCCTCCTCGATGCGGTGCAGGTGCTGCTGCAGCTCCTTCTCGGACAGAAACGCCGTGCCGTAGATCCGCTGCATCGGCTGGTTGCGGGCGTCGCCCTTCCAGTACGCGTTGGACGTGCTCAGCAGCTTGAACGCTTTCAGCCGGCCGGTCGAGGGCACGTGCGGGCCGACGCAGAAGTCGACGAACGTGTCGCGATCCTTGATCGTGTAGCAGGAGACTTCGGCCTGGCCTTCCGTCTTCTCCTCGATCAGCTGGACCTTGAGCGGCTCGCCGCGGCTGCCGAAGAACGCCTTGGCCTCGTCACGCTTCCAGAGCTGCCGCTCGTACGGCAGGTCCTGCTGCCCGAGCTCGCGCATCTTCTTCTCGATCGCCTCGATGTCCTCGGGGACGAACGGGCGCTGCACGACGAAGTCGTAGAAGAACCCTTCGTCGGTCGCCGGGCCGATGCCGCACTGCGTGCCGGGGAACAGGTTCGTCACCGCCGCCGCCATCAGGTGCGCCGTGCTGTGGCGGACGAGCGGCAGCGCCTCCGCGCTCTTGTTGGTGACGATGCGCACGGCGGCGTCGCGCTCCAGCGGATAGGAGAGGTCGACGAGCCTGTCATCGACGACAGCCGCCATCGCCGCCTCGAGCAGACGTGGGGAGATCGCGGCGGCGATGTCGCGGACGGGCGTGCCCGCGGATACAGCGCGGCTGGATCCGTCCGGCAGCGTGATGGTGACCTGGCTCATTGGAAAGTGGTGGACGCGACTGGACTCGAACCAGTGACCCCCCGCGTGTCAGGCGAGTGCTCTACCAACTGAGCCACGCGTCCATTTGCTGCACGGCCTATCTGTTGCGAAATCAGGCCTTAACTCGAACAGACAGTATAGCGAAAGTTGGACGAGGTTGAGAAGTGGAGAAGTAGATGAGGCCTGAAAAGTGGGGGCGAACAGCGGGGTTCGCCCCGAAATTGTCTCAGCGGACCGCGTCCTTCAGGGCCTTGCCGGCCGTGAAGCGGACGACGCGCCGCTTCGGGATCTTGATCGGGGCGCCGGTCTGCGGGTTGCGCGCCGTGCGCGCCTTCCGCTGCGACGTCTTGAAGGTGCCGAAGCCGACGAACGTGATCGAGTCGCCCTTCTTGAGCGACTTCGTGATCCCCTCAATCAATGACTCGACAGCAGCCGCCGCGCTCGATTTGGACGAACCGGTATCCTTCGCGATCTTCGCAATCAGTTCCTGCTTGTTCATGAGGAGCTCCTAGAGGGCGCACGCAGGACGCGGTGGGAGAACCCGCACGCGCACGCATAAAGCGTCGCGTCCGGTTATACGCGCACGCTCATGGCAAGTCAATCGAACGATCGTGAATCCGTGCGAATGCTTCGCGCATTCGCATCGTTGCACTCGTTCGAGAGGTTCGGGCGTTTGGCTTATAGCTGTGTGTGGACCCGCGCGGTCCGAAAACCCGCGACGCATCTCACGCATGTCCGATCTACTTGGCGACGCGTTCGAGCGCCTTCTCCAGCGTCGTGTCGGTTGCCGGCGGCTCGGTGCCGAACTCCACTTCCGGCTGCTCGACTTCTTCGTCGGGCTCGAGGCCCTTCTCGTGGATGGCGTTGCCATCCGGCGTCAGATAGCGGATGTGCGACAGCAGCAGGCCGCTCCCATCCGGCAGCGTGATGAGGCGCTGGCGTGCGGCGCGGCCGATCGTCTGCTCGCCGACGAGGTCGGCGCGATCGTTGTCGTTGAGCGCGGCGGCGAACACTTCCGCGGCGCCGGCGGTTCCCTGGTTCACGACGAGCACGACGGGCGCGGTGATGGCGCCGTCACCCGCCTGCGCGGTGACGAGCTCGCGTTGATCACCCTTCCGCTGGCGGATGGCGAGCGTGCCGGAATTCACGAACAGCCGCGCTGCCGCCACACCTTCGTCGAGATCGCCGCGCGCGGTTCCGCGCAGGTCGATGACGTAGCGAGTGGCCTTCGACTTGGCCAGCGCATCGACGGCCTGCTTGAGCCGGTCCGGCGAGTCCTTCGAGAACTCGAGCACACGGACGTACCCGGTTGACGCGTCCGCCATCCGCGACGTCAGCTCGGCGCCGTTCGGGCGCTCGCGCACGAGATCGACCATGTGAGGATCGGCGGCGTTGCCGCGGATGACGAGGAGCGAGACCCTCGAACCGGGCGCGCCGCGCAGCAGGCGGGCGCCTTCGTACGCCGACATGTCACGCGTCGGCCGGTTGTCGATGGCGCGGATGAAGTCGCCCGAGCGCAGCCCGGCGCGTGCCGCAGGTGATCCGTCCCGCGCCGATACGACCCGGAGGTAGTACTGACGCGTCACATCGAGGCCGACATCGGCCGCGGCGGCGGAGGTGTCCGACTGAACCGTCTTCGCCAACTCCGGCGTCAAGTAGGCGCTTTCGGGATCCAGTCCGTCCGCGAGCCCCTTCATCGCACCTTTCATCGCGTCGGTGACGTCCACCTGCTCCACATAGTTGTTGAGGACGAGCGAGACCACGTCCTCGAACACGCGAAGGTGCTGGTAGGTGTCGTCCTTGGCGAGGGCCTGCCCGAGATAGCCGCCAATCACCGCGAAGGCGATGACGGGAATGGAGACGGCCAGGACGAGCGTGCGGGTGCGGGACGTCATAAGAGCTCTCAACTCCCAACTTCCAAGGGCCGGACTGAAGTTACCTCGGACGCAGCCATTGTACGGGATCGACCGAACGGCCGTCGACGCGGATTTCGAAGTACAGGGCCGGCGGTCCGGCAGGCGCCGAGCCGACGCGGCCGAGCTCCGTTCCCGCCTCCACAGCCTGGCCGCGCTCCACCGAAGTCGATGCCAGGTAGCCATACAGGGAATACGTCTCCCCGCCGTGGTCCACGATGACCAGCGTCCCGAAACCGCTGAAGGCATCGGCATAGGCGACGGTGCCGCCATGCACGGCCATGACGGGGCTGCCCGCGGGCGCCGCGATCTCGACGCCATTCCTGACCGTCGATCCACCCGGCCGGTTCGCGCCTTCACCGAATCGGCCGCTCAGACGGCCGGCAGCCGGCCATTCGAGCGAACCGCGGAAGAGCGCCACCGGCACCGTGACGGCTTCGGCAGGGCGGCCTGACGCCAGGTTCTCCACCTGCTGGTGCAGCCGCTCCTGCGCAACCTGCAGCTCGCCCGCCAGCTGCGCGTTCAGGTCTCGCCGTTCGTCGATCTGCTGGATGAGCGCCGCCCGGGCGGTCACCGCCCGCTCCGCCGCCGCGCGCGCCCGTCTCGTGTCCGCCTCGCGTGCGGCGAGTTCGGACCGCTTCTGTGCAAGGACCGCGCGTTCCTTGCGCAGGGTCTCGACGGTTCGCCGATGGTCGGCGACCCGCTGCTCGTTGATGCGGACGAGCGCCGATACCGCCCGGGTCGTTCGGCCCAGCTCGCGGACGCCGTCGGCCTCCAGCAGCATCCGCGCATAACCGCCGCGTCCGCGCTTGTAGAGATCGACGAGCTGCGCCTTCAGATCGGGAAGCTGTGATGCCCGGCGCTGCTCGAGTTGCGCCAGCCGCGCCGACGTCTGTTGCAGCTCAGCCTCCGCCGCCGCCGCCGCGGCCTCGGCCTTCGTCACGTGTTCGGCCTGGAGATCCCGTTCGATCTCGAGCTTCCGGAGATCGCCCACCAGCGTCCGCGCCTCGCCGGCGAGCCGCGCGGCTTCCCGCTGCAATCCCCGCACGCGCTCATCCACGCGCCTGGCCAGCGCCTCGGTTTCCGACCGGTCCGGCGCCTGCGCCGCCAGCACTGCCGAACACACAACGACGAGCGCAAGGCTCAGCCACTGCACGGGCCTAGTATAAAGTGCCGGCATGCGGATCGTAGGATTAGACGTGGGCGAGCGGCGCATTGGCGTCGCCATCAGCGATGCCACGGCCATGCTGGCGCGCCCGGTCGGCGTCTTGCGCTCCGCTGCTCTCGATGCAGACGCGTTGGAACAGGCGGCCCGGGAAGTCTCGCGCCTCGCTGGTGAAGACGATGGGGTGGCAACCATCGTCGTCGGGCTGCCGCGGCGTCTGGATGGCACACCGAACGACATGACACCGCGGGTGGAATTGTTCGCCCGTGAGCTCGGCGTCCTGACGCACCTTCCTGTGGTCATGCAGGATGAGCGGCTCACCAGCCGCGAGGCTGAAAGCCGGCTGGCTGTTCGTCACAAGGACTGGCGTGCGCGCAAGCAGGAGCTCGACGCGGCCGCGGCCGCTATCATTCTCCAGGACTATCTCGACACGCGCCCCGGCCGGCCGGTGGCCGTGTCCGACGACCGGGAGTTCTAAGCTTGCCTGAGAGTCATACGCGAAAGCACACGCTCGCCCTCGTCTTCGTCTTCCTCTTCGCCATCGTCATCGGAGGCGGCGTGCTGGCGGCGACGATCGCGTGGAGCCGTATCGGCGAGCCCTTCAAGGGATACAACACGGCCGAGACGTTCGTTGAGATCCCGCAAGGCGCTGGAGCCGCCGAGATCAGAAGGCGGCTGGTGGACGCCGGGGTCATCGCCGACGAGTACACGTTCCGCGCGGCGCTGTGGTGGAGTGGCGAGGCCCGCAACCTCCAGGCCGGGGAATACCGATTCGCCGAGCCGATGAGCGCGGTGGCGGTGATCCAGAAGATCGGCCGCGGGGACATCTACACGCGCCGCATCACGATTCCCGAGGGGCTGACGATCCCGGAGATGGCAGCCCTGTACGAGTCGCGTGGCTTCGGATCGGCACAGAGCTTCATCGACGCCGCCAACGACGAGTCTGCGATCGCGCAGCTCGATCCGCAGGCGCCGGATCTCGAGGGCTACCTGTTTCCCGAGACCTACGCGCTCCCGCGCGGCGTTCCCGCGTCGCGGCTCGTCGGGCAGATGGTCGATCGCTTTCTCAGCACCTACACCGACGACCTGCGGCAGAAGGCCGAGATGCAGGGGCTGACGACGCGGCAGGTCGTGACGCTGGCGTCGCTCGTCGAGAAGGAAACCGCGAGCGCGAAGGAACACCCGCTGGTCGCGGCGGTGTACCGCAACCGCATGCGCCTCAACATGCCGATGCAGGCGGACCCGACCGTCATCTACGCGCTGCAGAAGGCCGGGCGCTACAACGGCAACATTCGCCGCGAGGATCTTCAGTACCGATTCGCCGTACAACACGTATCGCTATCCCGGCCTTCCTCCCGGCCCCATCGCGTCGCCAGGCAAGGCGTCGCTCGAAGCCGCGCTCGCGCCGGCCGACGTGCCGTATCTCTTCTTCGTGAGCCGCAACGACGGCACCCACGTCTTTGCCGAGACGCTGGCGCAGCACAACGCCAACGTCTACGAGCACCAGATCCTGTTTTTCAGAAAACAGCGTCAGGCACAGCAATCACAGCAATGACGGGCCGGCTGAAGCCGGCCCCCACGACGAGCAACGAGCCCCAGCGCCGTACGTCAGGGCCGGCTTCAGCCGGCCCGGTCAATCAGTCCCGCCCCGTTCGCCCCACTTCAACTTCTCGCGCAGCAGCTCGAAGTAGCTGCGCGCCGGGGCCTTCACCAGGCGGAGCCGGTGGTCCGACTTGCGGACGCGGATGACGTCGCCCTTCTGCAGCGGATAGCCGGACTGGCCGTCGTAGGTGACGTAGACGTCGTCGGACCCGCCGCTCGTGTGCGGCCGCACCTCGACCGACGCGGTGCCGGGGATCACGACGGGACGGTTGGTCAGGGTGTGCGGAGCGATCGGGGTGAGCACGAAAGCGTCGACGTCGGGATGCACGATGGGGCCGCCGGCGGCGAGGTTGTACGCCGTCGATCCGGTCGCGCTCGCGATGATCAGGCCGTCGGCCTTGACCTTCGTCACGAAGCCGCCGCTGACCGACACCGACAGCTCGATCATGCGCGACAGCGCGCCCTTCGTGAAGACGACGTCGTTGAGCACGATGCGCGAGTCGAACACGTCGCGGCCGCGACAGCCGTCGGCGGCGAGCATGGCGCGTTCGTGATATTCGGCCGTGCCGTTGAGCGCCGATTCGAGCGTGGGGTAGAGCTCGTCGATCCGCGTCTCGGTGAGGAACCCGAGGCTGCCGAAGTTCACGCCGAGGATCGGGATGTCGCGGCCGGCCTGCGCGATGCGCGTCGCCATGCTGAGCAGCGTGCCGTCGCCGCCGAGCACGATGATCAGATCCACGTCGCGCGGCAGGTCTTCGCGCGTTCGTGCCCGGCTCATCGCGGTGCCGCCGACGACCGCGGCGACGTCCGATTCGTACGTGACGGTCCGACGCCGCGCTCGCGCATCCACTCCTCGAGACGTGAGAGGTGCTCCGGCGCCCCGACCAGCCCGCGCTTGGCGACGATCCCGACTCGACGAATGCCCGTAGTCATTGCTGTCGCAGGTGAAGCAGAAACTCGACGTTGCCCTTCTGCCCGGTGATGGGCGAGGGTGTCGAGGCCACGCGCGCCAATCCTACCTCAGCGGCGGCCGCAGCCACCTCGTCCACGACGCGGCGTGCATCGCGTCGTCTCTGATGACGCCCTTGCGCACTTCGGCGCGCCCGGCCTCGAACTGCGGCTTCACGAGCGCGACGACGTCGGCGCCGGGTCGCAGCAGCGGCGGGACGACCGGCAGGATCTGGCGCAGCGAAATGAACGAGACGTCGATGACCACGATGTCGACCGGGCCGGGGAGATCGGCGGCGGAGAGGCGGCGGGCGTTGAAGTGCTCGATGACGACGACGCGCGGATCGTGGCGCAGCGTCCAGTCGATCTGGCCGTGACCGACGTCGAGGGCGACCACGCGCGTGGCGCCGCGCTGCAGCAGCACGTCGGTGAAGCCGCCGGTGGACGCGCCGATGTCGAGCGCCTCGCGTCCCGTGACGTCGATCCGGAAGGTGTCGAGCGCATGCGCGAGCTTCACGCCGCCGCGGCCGACATAGGGATGGTCGGGGGCGAGGAGCGTCACGTCGGCGCCGCTGTCGACTTGCGCGCCTGCCTTCGTCATCGGCTGCCCGTCCACGCTCACCTGCCCGGCCATGATGATCGAACGCGCGCGTTCTCGCGACGGGGCAAGGCCCTTCTCGACGACGAGCTGATCGAGGCGACTCTTGGGCATCGCGCTTAGACCGGGCATCGGGCTCCGGGCTTCGGGCTGCGGGCCCGACGCCCTAGAACGACCGCGTCACGATCCATCGTCCGATCTCGAGGAGGCGAGCGTCGGCGAGACCGCTCTCGGTCAGCGTCGCCTCGGCCCGCGCGAGACAGTCGGCGGCCATCTGGCGCGAGCGTTCGAGGCCGTAGAGGGACGGATACGTCGGCTTGCCGGCAGCGGCATCCTTGCCCGCCGTCTTGCCGAGATCCTTCGACACGCCTTCTACGTCCAGCATGTCGTCCACGATCTGGAAGGCGAGGCCGAGCTCCGACGCCGCGCGATCGATGGCCTCCACCGCGCGGTCGCTGCCTCCGCCCATGATCGCGCCCGACACAGCCGAGGCGCGGATCAGCGCGCCGGTCTTCTTCGCGTGCATCGCGCGCAGGCCGTCCGCATCGAGCGCGGGGGCGAGTGGCCGGACGGGTCCGGTGTGACGCACGCGAGATCGATCGCCTGGCCGCCGACCATGCCGGCGGGACCCGCCGCCGCCGCGATCACGGCGATCACGCGCAGCTTGCGCGCGGCCAGAACCGGCGAGTCGCCGCGCGGCTCGCGCGCGAGGAGCGCGAAGGCTTCCGTGAGCAGTCCGTCGCCCGCCAGGATGGCCATCCCCTCGCCGGCAACGACGTGCAGCGTCGGACGGCCGCGGCGCAGGGTGTCGTCGTCCATGGCGGGAAGATCGTCGTGAATCAGGGAGTAGGTGTGAATCAGCTCGATGGCGCACGCGGCAGGCATCGCCAGGGCGCGATCGCCGCCAACCGCGTCCGCACTCGCGAGGCAGAGCACCGGCCGGAGACGCTTGCCGCCGGCCGTGAGGCTGTAGCGCATCGCGTCGGCCACGACCGCCGGCACGTCAGCCGTCGCGGGCAGAGCCGCGGCGAGCGCCGCTTCGATCTCCGCGCGCCGCGCCTGAACGTAGTCGCTGGTGCCGCCGGCCGCGATCATCGCCGGCCGCGGCTGTCGCCCTCGTCGTCGGCGCCGAAGGTTGCCGGCGCCGTCTTCAGCTGGCCGCGCTCGTTGAGGATTTCGATGCGCCGTTCGGCTTCCTCGAGGCGCGCGTGGCAGAAGCGCGAAAGCTGCACGCCGCGCTCGTAGAGCTGCAGCGACGTTTCGAGCGGCATGTCGCCCTCCTCGAGCTTCTTGACGATCGTCTCGAGCTCGGCGATGGCGGCTTCGAAATCCTTGATGGTCGGATCCAAAGTGTATCTACCTCGTAGGGGCCGCCTTCAGGCGGCCCAGGGCCGGCTGAAGCCGGCCCCTACGACTACTGGCCACTCCCACGGGTCACAGAGCACAGAGGTCACTCTTTTCCTCGTATCTCTGCGTCTCTGTGTCTCTGTGATCGTGATGACAGCGCAATCCAGTTCGCCGCGCTCCAGCGCGACGTGGACGCGGTCGCCCGGTGCGACTGCCGCCGCGTCGCGGATGATCGCCGTCCGGTCACTATTCCAGGCCACGGCATATCCGCGGCCGAGCACGGCGAGCGGGCTGAGGCTGTCGAGCCGGGCCGCCGCCTGGCCGAGGCGCGCGTGCGCCTCGTGCTGACGGCGGCCCACGGCGGATCGCAATCGGCCATCGCCCGATACCAGACGCGCGCGGATGGCGCCGAAACGCCGGCGCACGTCGAGTGTTTCCAGCTTCAGCCGCAGCCGCTGATAGCGCCGCTCGCCGATGGCGACCTGCGAGCGCAACGCCCGGCTCAGCTCGTGGGCCAGCTCCGCCGCGTGCCGGCCGCGCATCGCGATCCGTCCGTGCAGGCCCGCGTAGCCCGGGCGCGCCTCGAGCGCGCGGAGCCGAGTCTCACCACGGTGCACACGCGCCTGCATCGCCGTGGCGACGCGATGCGCCAGGCGGTCGAGATGCGCGCAGACATCGTCCTTGCGCGCGACAACCATCTCGGCCGCCGCCGACGGCGTCGGCGCGCGCAGATCGGCGACGAAGTCGGCGATGGTCACATCGGTCTCATGACCGACGGCCGAAATCGTCGGCACGGGACACCCGGCGATGGCGCGCGCGACGACTTCTTCGTTGAAGGCCCAGAGATCCTCGATCGACCCGCCGCCGCGGCCGACGATGACGACATCGACGCCGTGGACCTTGCCGATGGCAGCCATGGCGCGCGCGATGTCGAGCGCGGCGCCCTCGCCCTGCACGCGCGTCGGGCGGATGACGATGTGCGCGTTCGGATAGCGGCGCTGGAGCACCTTGATGATGTCCCGCACGGCGGCGCCGTCGAGAGAGGTCACGACGCCGATCTTGCGCGGCAGCGACGGCAGCGGGCGCTTGCGGCGTTGATCGAACAGTCCCTCGGACGAGAGCCGCTGCTTGAGCTGATCGAAGGCGAGCTGCAGCGCCCCGAGCCCCTCGGGCTCGAGGTGCTCGCAGATGATCTGATACTCGCCCTTCGGGTCGTACACGCTGACGCGGGCGCGCGCGACGACGCGCAGTCCGTCCTGCGGCTTGAAGCGAAGGTAGCGCAGCGCCGATCGGAACATGACGCCCTTGATCTGGGCCGACGCGTCCTTCAGCGTGAAATACAGGTGCCCGGTGTTCCAGAGGCGGCAGTTCGACAGCTCGCCTTCGACCCAGAGCTCGACGAACCGCTCTTCGAGCAGGAGACGGATCTCCGAGTTGAGCTCCGAGACCGTGAGGACACGGCGCGCGGCAGGCGTGGGCAGAGGCTCGGGCGCGGCGGCCGCCGGCGGCTCGGGCTCCTCAAAGGGCAGGTCGAACAGAGAAGTCATAAGAAAGCTGGCAGCAGGCAGCGCGCAGAAGTTCCTCTGCTCACTGTCGGCAACCGGCTAGGGCACCGTCGTTCGTAGAGGCGCACCTTTAGGGGCGGCGGCCATGTCGACGAGCTCCCGTTCCGAAAAGCTGAGGCGCGTCACGCGGCTGGCGCGGCCGGTCTTGTCGTCGGCTTCGACGACCACGCCGTTGAGTCGCGGATTGCCGGTCGCCGGCTCGAACCGCGACGGCATCGCGTTGAGGAACCGGGCCAGCGACGGCTCGCGCTCCATGCCGATGATCGAGTCGTGCGGGCCGGTCATGCCCGCGTCCGTCAGATACGCCGTGCCGTTCGGCAGGATCCGCTCGTCGGCCGTCTGCACGTGCGTGTGCGTTCCGAAGACCGCCGTGACCTTGCCGTCGAGATGCCAGCCCATCGCCATCTTCTCGCTGGTCGCTTCCGCGTGGAAGTCCACGATGATCACCCTGGTGCGGTGGCGGATCGCCTCGATCTCCTTGAGCACCACCTGGAACGGGTCGTCGATGTTCAGCATGAACACGCGGCCCATCACGTTGATCACGCCGACGGCGCGGCCGTCGCCCGTCTGGGCGACGTAAGACCCGCGCCCGGGCACGCCGGCAGGGTAGTTGGCCGGGCGCAGCAGGCGCGGCTCGGTCGCGATGTAGTCGATCGCTTCCTTCTTGTCCCAGATGTGATTGCCCGACGTCATCACGTCGACGCCCCATTCGAGGAGCGTGTCGCCGATCTCCTTTGTCACGCCGAAGCCGTTGGCCGAGTTCTCCGCGTTGGCGATCACGAGGTCGACGTCGTACCGTTCGATCAGCCCGCGAAGTCCCTTGCGCACCATCTCGCGGCCCGGCCGGCCGACGATGTCGCCGATGAAGAGAATGTTCATGCCGGCCGGTCGCTGCCCGCAGAGATCGGAATCACGTGCGCGCGGCCGCGCCGGTCGGCCATCTTCGGCAGCACGATGGTCAGCTCGCCGTCAGCCAGCATCGCGTGGCTCTTCGCGATATCGAACGCGCCGTTGAGGCGCACGGCGCGCGCGAACCGCCCGAACTCCCGCTCCACCAGGTGAAAGCTCTGCTCGCCTTTCGATAACGGCGGCGCCTTCTCGCCCGCGATCAGGAGCACGCCTTCGCGAATGAGCAGGCGCAACGCCTCTTTCGGGACGCCGGAGATGTCGACGACGACCTGCATCGCCGTTTCCGTCTCGAGCACGTCGAGCGACGGGTGACACTCGCCCGAATAGGCCCGCAGATCGTGCCGGAGCGTCGTCGCCAGGTCCTGGAACAGCTCGCGGATGTCGTCGGCCAGCTCGGCTGATTCGCTGGAGGGGATGAAAGAAAACTGCGCCACGCGACCCTATGTTAATCGGTCTCTCGTCTTCGGTCTGCGGTCTTCGGTGCGCGGGCCGGCTAAAGCCGGCGCCTACGACGATCGTGACGTCGGTCCGTGGGCCGGCTGAAGCCGGCCTCTACGACGATCGTGACGATGGTCCTCGGGCCGGCGAAAGCCGGCCCTGCGACGGCGCCGGAGCGGCCCGGGCAGCCCGCGCAGCCCGAAGCCCGGAGCCCGCTATCTCGCCGAACGTCGTCCAGGGCCTGCAGCGTCAGCGCGTCCTGCGACTCGTCGCAGATGTCCGGCACCATCCCGGTGCCGACGACGCCGATATCGCTGATCACGCTGGCGACCAGGTCGAGCGGGGTCGGTTCGAAATACGGGTTGCGCACAACGACGCCGGGCGGGGGCGTTTCCCAGATTTCGGCGGGCGCCCCTTCCCTGACGATCATCCGGGCCGCGACGGCGTGGCTGACGAACTTATCGCGCGTCGCCACCACGTACACCGGCACCCCCTGCTGGTTTGCGGCCGCGGCGAGCATGCGCGTGCCGCTCTTGTTCAGGAACCACTCGGGCGCGACGGCGTCCGCGCCCACGAGTACCGCGTCGGCCGAGGCGAGCGCATGTCCGATGGCGGCATCGCTGAAGCAGGTGACCGGGGTCCCGGACGCGGCCAGTCGCGACGCCAGCCGCCGACCCTCGAGGGCCGGACGGCCTTCGCTGCAGGCCATGCGGACGGGGCGCGTGCGAGCCAGGCTGTCGAGCACGATGCAGACGGATCGGCTGAAGGACAGCGTCACCAGCTGCAACGGGCGGCCGGCCGCCTCGTTGGAGAAGCAATCGGCCGCAAAGCGCATCAATGCCTCGGGCGCACGCGCGACGCGCTGGGCAAAACGCTCGAATCGCTGCGGGGAGTGGGCAGAAGCGAGCGCCTCGAGCGCGGCGTTCCAGACTGGCGCCATGCTCGGCTGGGCGCGGCAGAGCGCGCGAGCCACCGGCTTGATCGGGACGCCGCCGGTCAGGGCATCTCGGAGCACCCCGATCACCTCATCAAGGATGTCGGAGGCGCCGGACTCGCGATCGGCCGCCAGTAGAGCTATTCGCCGCTGGAGCGCGAGAGGGACGTCAGCCACGCCGAAATCATCGAACCAAACCGGGTCGAGCGGGCTCAGTCAATAATATGCGTGTATAACACTCATATCATCTGCTTGACATACACTAATAGCGTGCTACACTGCTCGACATGAGCAAAGTCATTGGAATCGACCTCGGCACGACCAACTCGGTGGTCGCGGTCATGGAAGGCGGGGAGCCCGCGGTCATCGTGAATCAGGAAGGCGCGCGCACCACGCCGTCGGTCGTCGGATTCGCGAAGGACGGCGAGCGGCTCGTGGGCCAGGTCGCGAAGCGGCAGGCGGTCACGAATCCCGAGAACACGGTGTTCTCGATCAAGCGGTTCATGGGGCGGAAGCACGGCGAGGTCACCCAGGAGGCGTCTCGCGTTCCGTACCAGGTCGTGAAGGCGGACAACGGCGACGCGTGGGTCGAGGTCCGCGGCAAGAAGTATTCGCCGCCGGAGATCTCCGCGATGGTGCTGCAGAAGCTGAAGACGGCCGCCGAGGACTATCTCGGCGAGAAGGTCACCGACGCGGTCATCACCGTGCCGGCCTACTTCAACGACGCGCAGCGGCAGGCGACGAAGGACGCCGGCAAGATCGCCGGCCTCAACGTCCTGCGCATCGTCAACGAGCCGACGGCCGCGGCGCTCGCCTACGGCCTCGACAAGAAGACGGACGAAACGATTGCCGTGTACGACTTCGGCGGCGGCACCTTCGACATCTCGATTCTCGAGGTCGGCGAGGGCGTCGTCGAGGTGAAGGCGACCAACGGCGACACGCACCTCGGCGGCGACGATCTCGATCAGCGGGTCATCGACTGGATCGTCGCCGAGTTCAAGAAGACCGACGGCGTCGATCTGGGCAAGGACCGGATGGCGCTGCAGCGGCTGAAGGAAGCGGCGGAGAAGGCGAAGATCGAGCTCTCCACCGTGATGGAGACCGACATCAACCTGCCGTTCGTCACCGCCGATCAGCACGGGCCGAAGCACCTGCAGATGAAGCTGACGCGCGCGAAGTTCGAGCAGCTCGTCGACGACCTGCTGCAGCGCTCGATGGCGCCGGTCAGGCAGGCGCTTGCCGATGCCGGGCTGAAGCCGTCGGACATCGACGAGATCGTGCTCGTCGGCGGCTCGACGCGCGTGCCGAAGATCCAGCAGCTCGTGAAGGAGTTCTTCGGCAAGGAGCCGCACAAGGGCGTCAACCCTGACGAAGTCGTCGCCGTCGGCGCGGCCATCCAGGGCGGCGTCCTCAAGGGCGACGTCAAGGACGTGCTGCTGCTCGACGTGACGCCGCTGTCGCTCGGTATCGAGACGCTCGGCGGCGTGATGACGACGCTGATCCACGCGCAACACGACGATTCCGACGCGCAAGAGCGAGACGTTCTCGACCGCGACCGACAACCAGACGAGCGTCGAAGTGCACGTGCTGCAGGGCGAGCGCCCGCTCGCGCGCGACAACCGCACGCTCGGCCGCTTCCAGCTGGTCGGCCTGCCGCCGGCGCCGCGCGGCGTGCCGCAGATCGAGGTCGCCTTCGACATCGACGCCAACGGCATCGTCAACGTGACGGCGAAGGACGTCGCCACCGGCAAGGAGCAGAAGATCACCATCAGCGGCTCGTCGGGCCTCAACAAGGACGATGTCGATCGGATGGTGAAGGACGCGGAAGCGCACGCCGCCGAGGACCAGGCGCGGCGCGAGCTGATCGACGCGCGCAACCAGGCCGACACGCTGGCCTACTCGGTCGAGAAGACGGTGAACGAGAACCGCGATCGCCTGCCGGCGACCGACGTCACCGCCGTCGAGGCGGCGATCGACGCCGTGCGCGAAGCGGTGAAGGGCGACAGCCTCGACGCCGTGAAGCGGGCGAGCGAAGACCTGCAGAAGGCGTCGCACGCCATCGCCGAGCAGCTCTACAAGCAGTCACAGGCGAACACGGCGAACGCCACGACGCCGCCGCACGCCAGCCCGACGACGTGGTGGACGGCGAAGTCGTCGCGTAAGCGATTCGGGGCCGGCTGAGGCCGGCCCCGAGCGACCTTTGGGTAACGCAGGGCCCTCTACGCAGCCGGCCCTCAAGGAGACAACGAATATGGCTATCGCACGCTTTTACCTGAGAGACGAGAACGTGACGCAGCGCGGCAACTGGATGCCTCCCGTGGACATCTACGAGACGGACGGCCACGACCTCGTGGTGAAGGCCGAACTGCCCGACATGGCGCGAGAGGACATCGAGGTCACGGTCGAGCACAACACCCTGATCCTGCGCGGCACGCGGAAGCTGCCCGAGGGCATCAAGGACGAACAGTTCCGCCGCATCGAGCGGAGCTACGGCAAGTTCCATCGTGCGTTCACGCTGCCGAACACGGTGGACCCCACCAAGGTCAGCGCCGAATACAAGAACGGCGTTCTGACGGTCAAGCTGCCGTTCCGGGAAGAGGCGAAGCCGCGCACGATCAACGTCGAAGTCGCTGCCTGAGATCGGGCTTCGGGCTTCGGGCTCCGGGCTCCGGGCTTAGAGCTCCGGCGTCAGCTCGCGCCGCCTCCGGGTGGCCGGGCCAGCCCGAAGCCTGTAGCCCGAAGTCCGGAGCCCGTGCTAGTCTGGCCTTCATGGCTGAAAACGACGAGGTCCTTGGACCCATCGCTGAGCCCGAGACACCGCCCGCATCGCGGCCCAAGGCGCCTCCCATCGAAAGCCGGTTCCTCTACGTCGACGTCGCGGCGATGCGCGCGAAGCAGTTGCGCCGCGGCGCCCTTCCCCGGATCGACGAAGACGATCTCGGCGAGCACCGCGTCATGCCGCACAAGGCGGAGCGGATCGCGATGGAAGAGGTCAAGCGCGGCCTCGTCCTGTACGACATCCCGCGGCCGCTGCGTCCGCCCGACGGCCAATAAATTCTGATACGCTCGCGGCATGCGAAGCATCCGCATCGTTCTCGTTCCGCTGCTGGCCCTCTGCCTGCTCGCCCCGGTGGGGGCGCAGCTGCGGACGGTGCCGCCCTACCGCATTCTCGTGACCAATGACGATGGCGTGCACGCGCCTGGCATCGCCGCCATCGCGCAGATCCTGCAGGCCATCGGCGACGTGACGATCGTCGCCCCGTCGCAGAACCAGAGCGGCAAAGGGCACTCGATCGTGACGAGCGAGCCGGTGTTCCGCGAGGATCTGACGCTGCCGAACGGGCTCCGCGCGATTGGCCTCATGGCCACGCCGGCGACCACCGTCAACATCGCGATTCGCAACATCCTGACGCCGCGTCCCGACCTGGTCGTGTCGGGCATCAATCGCGGCTACAACCTCGGCTTCTCCGCGTACTTGTCCGGGACCGTCGGCGCCGCGCGCGAGGCGGCGATGCACGGCGTGCCGGCCATTGCCGCGTCGCTGGCGGAGGCGGGCGCACCGCGCGAATACATCTATGCCGCCGAGGAAGTGTTCGGCGTCGCGCGCCGGCTGAAGCAGTTCGGCCTGCCCGCCTACACGTTCATCAACGTCAGCGTCCCGCCCATGCCGGCCGGCGGCTACAAGGGCTACATGGTGACGAGCCAGGCGATGCTGCGCGGCGGCCAGGAAAGCTTCGCCGAAACGAAGGACCCGAGAACCGGGCGTCCCATCTACTTCAACGTGTACAAGGAAGGCATGAGCGGCGCGCCGCAGGGCACCGACATCTGGGCGGTCGAGAACGGCTATGTGTCGGTGACCCCGATGAAAGTGGGCGAGACGGCGGATCCCGCGGTCAGCGACGCGCTCAAGGGCTGGTTCAAGTAACGGGCTCCGGGCTTCGGGCTTGCTCGGGCTTCGGAGCCTCGGGTCGGTACTTGGTTCAGATGCGGGGCCGTTCCTTGTGCCACGCCGTTATCCGCTCGTAGGCATCCGCCACTCGCAGCAGCGTTTCCTCATCGAACATCCTGCCGGTGAGCTGCAGGCCGACCGGAAGGCGATCGCCGGCAAAACCGCACGGCACGCTGATCCCGGGAAGCCCTGCCAGGTTCGCGCTCACGGTGAAGATATCCGTCAGGTACATCTGCAGCGGGTCCGCCGTTTTCTCGCCGAGGCGGAATGCCGGCGTCGGGCTCGCCGGCATCGCCACGACGTCAACCCGCCCGAACGCCTGCTCGTAGTCGCGCCGCAGCAGCGTCCGCACCTGCTGCGCCTTCAGGTAGAACGCGTCGTAGTAGCCGGCGCTGAGGACGTACGTGCCCAGCATGATGCGCCGCTTGACCTCGGGCCCGAACCCTTCGTCGCGCGTCTGGCTGTACATCTGCTTCAGATCTCTCGGATCCGATGCCCGGTGTCCGTAGCGCACGCCGTCGTAGCGCGCCAGGTTGGAGCTCGCCTCCGCCGTGGCGACGAGGTAATACACGGGGATGGCGTACTTCGCATGCGGCAGCTCGATGTCCACGAGCGTGGCGCCCGCCTCGCGCAGTGTCTCGAGCGACGCGTCGAAGGCGCGGCGCACGCCTTCGTCCACGCCTTCGGTGACGAACGCGCGCGGCACGCCGATGCGGACGCCCTTGACCTCCCCGGTGAGCGCAGCGGTGAAGTCGGGAACCGGCTGCCGCGACGAGGTGGCGTCGGCGTCATCGGCACCGGCGATCACCGACAACGTCAGCGCCGCATCGCCAACCGTGCGCGCCAGCGGCCCGATCTGGTCGAGCGACGACGCGAATGCGAGCAAGCCGTAGCGCGACACGCGGCCGTAGGTCGGCTTGAGGCCGACGACGCCGCAGAACGAGCCCGGCTGACGGATCGATCCGCCGGTATCGGATCCGAGGGCGACGGGGACGCACTCCGCCGCGACGGCCGCCGCGGATCCGCCGCTCGAGCCGCCGGGTGTGCGGTCGGTGGCCCAGGGGTTGCGCACGGGGCCGAACGCCGAGTTCTCGTTCGACGAGCCCATCGCGAACTCGTCACAGTTCGTCTTGCCGACGATCACCGCGCCGGCCGCCTCGAGCCGACTGACAACGGTCGCGTCGTACGGCGGCACGAAGTTCGCGATGATCTTCGACGAGGCGGTGGTGCGCATCCCGCGCGTGCAGAGGTTGTCCTTGAGCGCCACGGGGACGCCGGCGAGCGGCCCCAGCGGTTCGCCGGCCGCGCGCGCCCGATCCACCCGTGCCGCGCGCGCCAGGGCGCCGTCGGCGTCGATCAGGTTGAACGCGTTCAGCGCCGGGTTGACCGACTGCACCCGGTCGAGAAAGCCGCGACAGACTTCGACCGCCGACCGCCGGCCGCTCGCGACGTCTTCCCGGATGGCGCGCGCCGTCCCATCGATCGGGTCAGCCACCAATGACCCTCGGCACGCGGAACAGGCCGGCGGCGGCATCGGCGTCCGGCGCGTTGGCGAGCGCGTCCTCCACAGCGAGCGATGGCCGCGGCTCGTCGTCCCGTTCGACGCCCTGCCCGGCGAGGACGTGCGCCGTCGCGGCGACGCCGCTCGTGTCGATCGCCTGCACCTGCTCGGCGTAGGCGAGGATGTCGGCAAGCTGCTTCGTGAAAAGCTGCTTCTCCTCGTCGGTGAGCTCGAGCATGGCGAGCGCGGCGATGCGCTCGACGTCGGAAACGGTCAGCGAGGACATGTGGACGTTCGATGGTACCACCATCGAACGTCCACATGTCCACAGGTCGGCGTCGGTGCTAGGACGGCTTCGCCTTGTCGGTGCAATCTGGCTTCGTTTGTCGGTGCAGCTGGCGACGCGTTACGATCGCGTCGAGCGATATGCCACAGGTGAGACGCGCGGCGGTTGCTGGCCAGTGGTATCCGGGGACGAGAGCCCGGCTGGCCGAAGCGGTGGACGAGCACCTCGCGTCCGCGCAGCTCGACGCGCCCCCGGCGGATCGCCTCCGCGCCATCGTCGCGCCGCACGCCGGCCTGATGTATTCGGGCCCCGTCGCCGCCTACGCTTACAAGGCCGCGAAAGGGTCGCCGTATGCGTCGGTCGTCCTCGTGGGACCTTCGCACTTCGTGCCGTTTCACGGCGTGTCCATCTGGCCGGCCGGGTCGTGGGACACACCGTTCGGTCAGGTCCCGATCGATCGCGACCTGGCGGCGGCGATCGAGGCCGCGTCGTCCGAGATCACGGACTATCCGGCGGCGCACGCGCGCGAGCATTCGCTCGAGATGCAGCTGCCCTTCGTGGCTCATCTGATGGCCGGTGTGCCGATCGTCCCTCTCGTGATGGGACGGCAGACACGCGAGACGGCCGTGGCGCTCGGGCAGGCGCTCGCCGACGCGATCGCGCCGCGCGGCGACGATGTGCTGATCGTGGCCAGCAGCGATCTCTCGCATTACGAGGATGCGCGTACCGCCGCGGTCCTCGACGGCGTCGTCACGCGCCATGTCGAGGCGCTCGATGCCGACGGGCTGATGCGCGCGCTCGAGGACGAACCGCGTCACGCGTGCGGCGGCGGGCCGATGGTCGCCGTCCTCCACGCCGCGCGGCGCCTCGGCGCCACGCACGGCCGTGTTCTGCGCTACGCGGATTCCGGCGACGTCTCCGGAGACAAGTCCTCGGTGGTGGGTTACATGGCGGCGGCGATCTGGTGATGCGTCCGGAAGTCGGCATGAGGCAGCGGCGCCATGCCGCGGCCGGGCGTTCTTCCGCCTGAAGGCGGAAGCCACCGAGCGAGGCGTAAGGGACGAGAGGAAGGCGGAAGCCGCAGCAGACGTCCGCGCTCCGACTTCACGCCTTCGTGGCTTCCGGCTTCAGCCGGAAGGCAAACAGTTACCTGACTGACGGTTGGTGCATGATGGTGATGTTGATTCCCGGGGATCAGGAGAGGCTGCTGAAGCTTGCACGTTCCGCTCTCGAAGCGCACGTGCGTCGCGAAGCGCCGCCGCTGCGCGGGCGGGGCGGTGTCCTCGACGAGCTGCTGGGCGCCTTCGTCTCCATCCACAAGGAGCACGAGCTCCGCGGATGCCTCGGGCGGCTCGACGTGGCTGCGCCGCTTGCCGAGACCGTCGCCGATCTCGCGGCCGCCGTGTCGGATTCGGATCCCCGCTTCGAGCCGGTCTCACCGGCCGAACTCCCCGACCTCGACGTCGAGATCTCGGTGCTCACCCCGGAGCATGAGATCACCTCGATCGAAGAGATCGAAATCGGCCGTCACGGGCTCATCGTCGAGCGTGGATACCGGCGCGGCCTGCTGCTGCCGCAGGTCGCCAGCGAGCGCGGATGGGACGTCGAGACGTTCCTCGCGCACACCTGCCTGAAAGCAGGGCTGCCGGAGGACGCCTGGCGCGGCGGCACGCGTATCCTCGTGTTCGAGGCGCAGGTGTTCAGCGAGCGATCGTTGGCAGCGTCACGGTGAACGTCGCACCGCGACCGGTGCCGTCGCTCTGCGCGCGAACGCTGCCGCCGTGCATCTCCGCCAGATGCCGCACGATCGCCAGGCCGAGACCGAGCCCGCCGAACTCGCGCGCCGGCCCCCCTTCTCCCTGGCGGAACCGCTCGAAGACGTGAGGCAGGACGGCAGGGGCGATCCCGATGCCGTTGTCGCGGATGGTGACGTCAACCGTCTCGTGATTGGACGTGAGGGCGACCTCGATCTCGCCTTTCTGCGGCGTGTACTTGAGCGCGTTGGAGAGCAGGTTCCAGAAAATCTGCTGCAGCCGCTCGCGGTCGCCGGCGACGAGCACCGGCTCCTCGGGAAGCGCGGCGGTGAGCGCCTGCCGCTTGGCCTGGGCCGTCGGGCCGACTGAATCGATCACCGCGCGCACCGACTCCACCACGTTCACGGGTTGCAGCTCGAGCCGCAGCTGTCCGCGGATGATCTTCGAGACGTCGAGGATGTCGTTGATGAGCTGCTGCTGGCTGCGCGCGTTGCGCTCGATGATCTCGAGCGCGCGCTCGCGTCCGCTCGGCATCGAGGGCGTCCTGCTTCAGCATGCTCGCCCATCCCAGGATGGCGTTGAGCGGTGTTCGCAGCTCGTGAGAGAGCGTCGCCAGGAACTCGTCCTTCAACCGGTTGGCCGCTTCCGCCTCCCTGCGCGTGTCCTGCTCGCGCGTCAGCAGGTCGGCGCGCTCCTGCTCGAACAGCTTGCGTCCCGAGATGTCCTCGAGAATCGCCACATGGCCCGGCGCCGAGGATCGGTCCAGTTGCGCCGCAAATACGCACACGTCGATCCGCGTCCCGTCCTTGCGCTCGTAGCGTTGCTCCTGGCCGTTCACCGACTCGCCTCGTTGCAGGTGCGCCAGGATCGTGGCATCCGCAAGTATTGCCGGCCCGGCCGCGCCGTCGGTGCGCCCGACCATCTCCTGCGCGGTGTACCCGAAGAGGCGCTCCGCGGCGGGATTCCACGTTCGTATCACGCCGTCGCGATCGAACACCACGATCGGCAGCGGCGACGCTTCGACGACCGCCGCAAGCATCGCCGTCGTCCGCTGGAGCCCGGCTTCCGCGTCACGCATGCGCAGCAGCGCGCGGATATTGGCGACGAGCTCGCCCGGTTCGACCGGCTCGACGAGGTAGGCGTCGGCGCCCGCGGCGAGTCCTTCCATCCGATGCTCGCATCTGCACGAACGACGCGGAGATCTGGAGTATCGGGATGGTCTTCGTTCTCTCGCCCGCTTTGAGCCGCCGCGCGACGTCGAAGCCGTGAATGTCCGGCAGATTGACGTCGAGCAGCACGAGGTCGGGCTGTTCGGTCGCACCAAGGCGGAGGGCCTCCTCGCCGGTGGACGCGTCGATGACGTCGAACCCATGCTGGCGCAGGGTCCGGCCGAGCGCATATCGCAGCGGCGGATTGTCATCGACGACGAGGATCAAGGGTGCGCGCGCACTCATCAGCCCAGCCGCCGATTATTGCGCGGCTCTCGCAATGTGTTCAAGAATAGCGCCTCGCCTTAACTTCAGGAGGGCCGCACGTTGGCAGAGACCGATCAGACGAACATCTCCGAACTGCTGAGCCGCCACGAATCCGACATCCTGAGCGACTGGCTCCGCGCGCAGATGACGGACCCGAAACGCTCGCACCTGGTGGACGAGCGCGAGCTGCAGAAGCAGTCGGCGGATTTCCTCAAGGTGCTGCGCGCCGGCGTGCAGAACGGCCGCGTAGACGATGTCACCGGCCGCGAGTGGGACGAGGCGCGTCGCATGCTCGAGGACCTGTCGCGATCGCGCGCCCGCCTCGGGCTGACGCCTTCGCAGACGGCCATGTTCGTCTTCTCGCTCAAACAGCCGCTCTTCGAGCGCATACGCCGCGAGCACGCCAAGGATCCGGTGGCGCTGGCCGAAGCGACCTGGTCCGTGACGACGTTGCTCGACAAGCTCGGTCTCTATCACCACCGAGCTGTATCAGAAAGGGCGCGAAGAGCTCATCACACGGCAGCAGCAGGAGATGCTGGAGCTCTCGACGCCAGTCGTCGAGCTCTGGGACGGCGTGCTGGCCCTGCCGCTCATCGGCACGCTCGACAGCGCGCGGACGCAGGTCGTGATGGAAAACCTGCTGCAGCGCATTGTCGATACCGGATCGGGGATCGCCATCATCGACATCACCGGCGTGCCGACGGTGGATACGCTCGTGGCGCAGCACCTGCTCAAGACGGTCGCCGCCGCGCGCCTGATGGGCGCCGATTGCATCATCAGCGGCATCCGCCCGCAGATTGCGCAGACCATCGTCCACCTCGGCGTGGACCTGCAGGATGTCGTCACGAAGGCGACGCTCGCCGATGCGTTCGCGATTGCGCTGCGCCGTCTCGGCCTCGGCGTACAGAAGGTGAGCGCCGGCGGCCCTGGAGCGAACAGCGGCGCCCGCTCGGCCGATCCGGGTCAGAAAGCCTAGGGCGCATGGAACGCATTCCCATCCTCAAGATGGGGGACAGCCTGCTCGTCAGCATCCAGGTCGACATGCACGACCGCCTGGCGATGACGCTGCAGGACGACCTCACGCAGAAGATCGTGGCGACTCGCTCCAAGGGTGTGCTGATCGATATTTCCGCGCTCGAAGTGGTGGATTCGTTCATCGGCCGCATGCTCGCCAACATCGCGGCCATGGCGCGTGTGCTCGATGCGCACACCGTGGTGGTCGGCATGCGCCCGGCCGTTGCCATCACGCTCGTCGAGCTCGGACTGTCGTTGACCGGGGTACAGACCGCGCTGAACGTGGAGCAGGGCATGGAGCTGATCCGCAGCGCGGACGGCGCCGGGGGGCGCGCCGGTGAACGTCGAAAAGCATGAGGCGCTGCCGATCGCATCCGACGACGACATCGTCCGGGTGCGGCAGCGGGTTCGCGACTGGGCCGTCCAGATCGGCTTCAGTCTCGTGGACCAGACGAAGCTGGTGACCGCGGCGAGCGAGCTCGCCCGCAACACGCTCGTCTACGGCCAGGGCGGCACGCTGCTGATGGAGACGGTCCTCAACGACAGCCGCCGCGGCCTGCGCCTGACGTTCGAAGATCGGGGTCCCGGCATTCCCGACGTCGATCTCGCGCTCAAGGACGGCTACTCCACGGGCACCGGGCTCGGGCTCGGCCTGAGCGGCGCGCGCCGGCTGTCACACGACTTTCAGCTCACCTCGAAGCCGGGCCAGGGTACCCAGGTCGTCATCGGCCGATGGAAGTAGCCTCGGCCCTCATCGTCATCCAGGAGCAGACCGACGTGGCGGAGGCGCGCCGCCGCGCCGCCGACCGTGCCGCGCAACTCGGATTCGACGAGGTGACGATCGGCCGCGTGTCGATCGCGGTGACTGAAGCCGCCACGAACCTGCTGAAGCACGCGGGCGGAGGCGAGATCATCGTCGGTCCTGCGGCCGGGAGCGGACGCCCGGGCGTGCAGGTGCTCGCGCTGGATTGCGGGGCCGGCATCACGAACGTGCCCGCGAGTCTCCGCGACGGCTACTCGACGTCGGGAACCTCCGGTACGGGCCTCGGCGCGATCGCGCGCGCGGCGTCGAGCTTCGATCTCTACACGCAGCCGGGGCACGGGACGGTCATCGCCGCCACTATCTACCCGGAAGGCGGGCAGCCGGGCTCGATCGGCGGCCTGTCGGTGGCGATGAAAGGCGAGCAGGAGTGCGGGGACGGGTGGGCGGTCTGGTCGGCGGGGGAGCTCACGTCGATCCTCATGTGCGACGGCCTCGGGCACGGCCCGCCGGCGGCCGCGGCCACCGAGCTGGCGCTCGCCGCGTTCCGGCGACACGCGGAGCGGAGCGCGAGCGACGTCGTGACCTCCGTGCACCAGGCGCTGCGCAGCACGCGTGGCGCCGCCATTGCCGTCGCCGAGCTGGACCGCCGGCAGAACTCGCTCCGCTTCTGCGGCATCGGCAACATCAGCGCCAGCATCGTGAAGCGAGATGGCCAGGCGCAGCACCTGGTCAGCCTCGCGGGGATCGCCGGTCACGCGATACGGCGTGTGCAGCCTTTCACCTACGACTGGCCGGCTGGCGGCATCCTCGTCATGCACAGCGACGGCATCGGCACGCACTGGTCGCTGAACTCGAACGGACTGGCGTCACGGCGCGCTGACGTCATTGCCGGCGTGTTGTTCCGCGATCACCGGCGCGGGCGCGATGACGCCAGCGTTGTCGTGGTCGTGAACGGAGACGGCGCATGACGCGTCTGCTGACCGTCCAGATCACGCGCGATGAGGACGTCGTGCTGGCGCGGCAGCGCGCGCGGCAGGTCGCGGACGCGCTCGGCTTCGACGGGCAGGATCAGACGCGCATCGCGACCGCCGTCTCGGAGCTGGCGCGGAACGTCGCGCGCTACGCCGGGCGCGGGTCGGTCGAGTTCGTGCTGGACGTGCCCGGCCAGGCGCTGGCCATTACGGTGAGGGACAGCGGGCCCGGCATCCCGCACCTCGCGAGCGTCCTCGAGGGAACCTATCGCTCCGAGACCGGGATGGGCGTCGGCATTACCGGCGCGCGCCGGATCATGGACGACTTCGAGATCCAGTCGGCGCCAGGGACGGGCACCGTCGCGCGCATGAGCAAGCGCATCCCGCGCCGCCGCGACGCGCCGCCCCGCCACGACGTGACGCGCATCGCCGAGACGCTGGCGCGGCAGACGCCGTCATCGTCCCTCCTCGACGAGGTCCAGGCGCAGAACCACGAGCTGTTGGCGGCCCTCGAGGAGCTGCGCCAGCGCCAGGAGGATCTGACGCGGCTGAACGCCGAGCTGCAGGACACCAACCGCGGCGTCGTGGCCCTCTACGCGGAGCTGGACGAGAAGGCCGAGCACCTGCGGCGTGCCGACGAGATGAAGTCGAAGTTCCTGTCGAACATGACGCACGAGTTCCAGACGCCGCTGAACTCGATCCTGGCGCTCACGCGTCTGCTCGTCGATCGGACCGACGGCGATCTGACGGAGGAGCAGGAAAAGCAGGTCAGGTACATCCGCGAGGCGACGGAGGACTTGTCGGAGCTGGTGCACGATCTGCTCGATCTCGCGAAGGTCGAAGCGGGCAAGGTGACGTTGCGGCCGACGGTGTTTGCGGCGCAGGAGCTGTTCGGCGCCCTGCGAGGCCTGATGCGGCCGGTGCAGATCAACGACGCCGTGACGCTGCAGTTCGAGAACGCGGACGACATCCCGCCGCTCTACACGGATGAAGGCAAGATCTCGCAGATCCTGCGCAACTACATTTCCAACGCGCTGAAGTTCACCGAGCAGGGCGAGGTGCGGGTGCACGCGGCGGCCGAGGGCGACGGCACCGTGACCATGAGCGTGACCGATACCGGCATCGGCATCGCGAAGGAGGACCAGGCGCGGCTCTTCCATGAGTTCGGCCAGGTGCCGAATCCGCTCCAGGCCAAGGTGCGCGGCACGGGCCTGGGGCTGTCGCTGTCCAAGCGCCTGGCCGAGCTCCTCGGCGGTACCGTTGGTGTCGAGAGCGTGCCCGGCGAAGGCTCGACGTTCTGGCTGCGTGTGCCGATGACGGCGCCGGGATTCGAGACGCCCATTTTTGCGGTGGCGCCGGCGCCCGCGCCAGCGTCCGTGCGGCAGATGCCGCTGGCGCTGGTGATCGACGACGAGCAGGCGTCGCGGTACCTGTTGCGGCGCTACCTGACGGGCATCGGATGCCGGGTGACCGAGGCGAGCGGCGGTTTCGAGGGTCTTGCGCGCGCCGAGTCCGATCGGCCCGATGTGATCTTTCTCGACCTGCGGATGCCCGAGATGCTCGGGACCGAAGTGCTGGCACGTTTGAAGCGCAACCCGGCGACGGCGCCGATTCCCGTGATCATCTCGACGTCGCAGATCATCGCGGAGGACGAATGGCAGCGGCTCTCCACGCATGCGGCGGCGCTGGTGGGCAAGAGCCGCCTCGGCGCGAAGGACGGCGAGGAGGAAATCCGCCGGGCGCTGCGATCGGCCAAGGTGAACGTGTAGTTCCTGTCTGTTGGTCTACGGTCTTCGGTCCACGGCGGGCTTCGGGCCGCTGACTGAGACGGTAGACCGGAAACCGAAAACCGAAGACCGAAGACCGACCGATGGACAACCTCTGTCATACCCTCGTCGGGGCCGCGATCGGTTACGCGGGGTTGAGGCGCAAGACGCGGCTGGCCAACGCCGACGCTGATGATCGCGGCCAACCTGCCGGACCTCGACGTGCTCGTGCTGGCGACGGACACGCCGTCGATCGCGTTCCGGCGCGGCTGGACGCACGGCGTACTCGCGCAGGTTGTCCTGCCACTGGCGCTGACGGCGATCATGGTGCTCATCGGGCGCCGGCGCCGCGGCCGGCCGGGCGAGCCGCCGCTCAGCCCGGGATGGCTGCTGCTGCTGTCGTACGTCGGGGTGTATTCACATGTGTTTCTCGACTTCCTGAACAACTACGGCATCCGCCTCCTCACGCCGTTCGAGTGGCGCTGGTTCTACGGCGACACGCTGTTCATCATGGATCCCTGGCTGTGGCTGACGCTGGGTCTTGGCGTGTGGCTCAGCCGTCGTGTCGCGTCACCGAAGCCGGCGCGCGTGGCGCTCACGGTCGCGGCACTCTACATCGGAGCCATGCTCGTCTCCGCGCGCGTCGCGCGCGGGATCGTGATCGAGGCGTGGCAGCAGCAGCGCGGCAGCGATCCGCGTGCGGCCATGGTTGGTCCGACCCCTGTGACCCCGTTCGAGCGTCAGATCATCATCGACGCGGGAGACCACTACGAGACGGGCACGCTGACGTGGCTGCCGGTGGAGGTCACGTTCGACGGGAACCAGGTGCCAAAAAACGATCGCCGCCGCGAGGCAACCGCGGCGCGAGAGACGCCGGCATTCCGGTCCTTCCTCGTGTGGTCCCGGTTCCCGTTCTACCAGCTCGATGAGGATCCCGGTGGCACGCGCGTGTCAGTCGGCGACATGCGGTTCACCCTGAACAACCCGCTGCGGGATGCCCTCGGCCGCGGCCGGTTCACAGCGACGACCGTGGTGCCTCGGTACGGCGACCGGGGAAGAAGACGGGACCGGGAACTGACATCAGCCGCGCGAACAGAGAGAGACGGTCCTTCCGGCTGAAGCCGGAAGCCACGGGGTGAAGGGCCGGCTAAAGCTGGCCCGCCCGCGGCCGCGGCCATCGGCGCGTCCAGGAAGGCTGTCGTAGGCGCCGGCTTGAGCCGGCCCGCGAAACTCTGTGTCTCTGCGTCTCTGTGGTTCGTGAGAAGGAAAGGCCTACCCCCTGCGCAATCGCCGCAGCGTCTGCAGGTTCTTCATATCGAACGGATCGGCGACGATGGTGCCCGGCCTCTCTGATCCCGCCGCCTTCTCGGTCTCGATGAGGATGGGCAGGCCGGCAAACCGTTTGTCGTGGAGCAGCCGCCGGAACGGGGCTTCGCCGAGGCAGCCGCTGCCGATGTGCTCGTGCCGATCGACGCGGCTGCCGCACGGCTTCTTCGAATCGTTGCCGTGGAACACCTTGAGGCGATCGAGCCCGACCAGCCGGTCGAAGGCGGAGAACGTCTCCTGGTATCCGCGCTCGCCGACGATGTCATAGCCCGACGCGACGAGGTGGCAGGTGTCGAGGCAGACGCCGACGCGCGCCGAGCCGTTCAGGTGACCGATGATCGTCGCGAGATGCTCGAAGCGGTGTCCCAGCGTCCGGCCCTGGCCCGCCGTGTGCTCGAGGATGACCATCGTCTTCCGTCGCGGCCGCGCCTTGAAGGCGGCGCGGATCGCCTCCGCAATCAGCCGCAGCGCGTCGTCTTCCGTGCCGGCCGTGCAGGTGCCTGGGTGGATGACGACACCCAGCAGCCCCAGCGCATGGGCGCGGTCGAGCTCGTCGATGAAGGCCGCGAGCGATTGCTCGCGCAGCACCGGGAAGGTCGTGGCGAGGTTGATCAGGTAACTCGCGTGCGAGACGACGGGGCGGATGCCGGTCTCGTCGATCCGCGTTCTGAACGCGCGCACTTCCGCAGGATCGAGCGGCTTGCCGCGCCACTGGTTCGCGTTCTTGCTGAAAATCTGCAGCGCCTCGCAGCCGTGCGCCACCGCCCGATCGACCGCCTTCGAGACGCCGCCGGCCACGGACATGTGCGCGCCAATACGAAGCATGAAGGTGAAAGGCCTCAGGAATCAGGAATCAGGGCTCAGGAATCAGGGCAGGCGGACCTGAAGGTCCGCCTCTACACAAGAGAAACGAGCTCTGATGGAGTGTTCATTCTACCGTGTGGCCTCCTGAGCCCTGATCCCTGGCCCCTGAGGCCTTCTATAATCGACCGCATGCGCAGGGTTCTTCTTCTTGTCCTTGTCGGGTCGTGCCTGGCGCCGACGCCGGCGGCTGCCTGGGGCTTTGACCCGCACCGGTTCATCATGGACCGCGCGATCGCGCTGCTGCCCCAGGAACTGCGGCCGCTCTTCGAGAAGCACCGCGCCATGGCCGTCGAGCGCGCGATCGATCCGGACACGTGGCGGACGGCCGGCTTCAACGCGGAGGAGAAGAACCACTTCCTCGATCTCGACTGGGAAGGCTACGGCACGTATCCGTTCAAGGAGCTGCCGCGCGACTACGCGCAGGCGATCGCCAAATTCGGCCGCGACCGCGTCGAGGAGATGGGGACGCTGCCATGGCGGGTCGAAGAGTTTCACGGGAATCTCCGCCGCGCGTTCGAGGCGTACGCGCGCCGCGGCCCGTTCGGGCAGTTCGACATCGTGTTCTACTCGGCCTCGCTGGCGCACTACGTCGCAGACGGGCACGTGCCGTTTCACGCGGTCGTCAACTACGACGGCCAGCTGACCGGGCAGCACGGCATTCACAGCCGATTCGAGTCGGCGCTGTTCGAGCGATACCGCGACCAGCTCACGATCGCGCCGAAGGCGATCCCGCCGATCCGCAACCCGCGCGACGCCATGTTCGACACGCTCGTCGCGGGCACGCAGCTGGTTGGCCCGATCCTCGAGGCCGACCGCAAGGCGATCGGCAACCGGGATGTGTATGACGATGCCTACTACACGGCCTTCTTCGCCGCCAATCGCCCGGTGCTCGAGCGGCGCCTCAACGAGGCGATTGCCGGGGTTGCCGCGATGATCGCCGGCGCCTGGGAAGCGGCCGGCAAGCCGCCCGTTCCAATCGACCCGCCGCCGACGGTCCAGCGGCGCCGCCGCCAACCGTGAATCACCGGTGCAGCGGGGTCTGACCCGGCGGGTCTGACCTCGAGCGGGGCGCACCGAGGTCTGACCTCCTTTCCAAAGCTGGCATACCGCTTGCCCATCAATCGAGCAGGGAGGATTGACCATGCTCTGGACGCTTATCGTCCTGCTGATGCTGTTCTGGCTGCTCGGATTCGCCTTCGACGTCGCGGGCGGCATCATCCACGTGCTGCTCGTGATTGCCCTGGTGCTGTTCCTGGTGAACCTGATCAGCGGGCGGCGAACGGTCGTTTAGGCTTTGTCTTTGGTCTTCAGCCTACGGTCTTCGGTCCCGGGACCGCAGACCGTAGCCGGAGACCTCGGTCCGAACGCCGCTCAGCAATCCCTCCGGGAGCAGCAAAACTTTGCTATCGTCACTGTTGATGGACGTGTTCGTGGTCCCCGTCGGCCCCGAGAAGTACGAGCTCTACTGCGAGACTTCACCGGAAGGCGAAGTGGCGCCAGAGCCTCAACCAGAGGGGCTGCTCGGCAAATTGCGGCATCGGTTTTCCGCCATGCTCAAGGCGGCCGAGGAGCGGCAGCACCGCCAGCCCCTCGACGGCGAGGAGCCGCGCGGCTGGGCCGGGAGGCTGCAGGAGCGCACGCTGGCGTGGGTCGCCGAGCGCATCGCGGAGCAGCGCCTGCTCTGGAACCTCCGCAAGCAGACCACCGCGGTCGCCGTCCACCCACAGGACATGACCTTCGACCAGGTCATGGTCCTCATCAGGCGGATGCTGCAGCGCGACTACGAGCGTCATCGGCTGTGGCTCGTCGTGGACACGATCGGGTTGATCGCGTCGGGCCTGCTCATGCTCGTGCCCGGGCCGAACCTGCTCGCGTACTACTTTGCCTTCCGTGTCGTGGGTCACTGGCTCTCCATGCGCGGCGCCGCGCATGGCCTGCAGCACGTCGCCTGGAGCGGACGCGCGTGCCCGCCGCTCTCGGAGCTGCGCGAAGTGGCGCACCTGGAGCCGAACATACGAGAGGCGCGGATCCACGACGTGGCCGCGCGCCTGCGACTGCAGCACCTCTCGACCTTTTTCGAGCGGGTGGCACTCCGGCACGCGTGATATTCTCGGCAGGCAGCAGTTGGGGCCGGCTTTAGCCGGCTCAGATGGTCAGTCGGCGCAGCTGATGGCGACGGGCACGGCTGAAGCCGGCACCTGCGATGCCCGTGCCTGCCGCGTCTGCCTGCTGACTCCCGTGAAACTCCGTGACCTCGCCGAACGCCTGGGCTGCCGTCTCGAAGGCGACGGCGAGATCGACATCGTGCGCGTGGCGACGATTCACGAGGCCGGCCCCGGCGACGTCACCTTTCTCGCAAACCCGAAATACGAGTCGGCGCTGAAGACGACCGGCGCCTCCGCGGTCCTGCTCAGGGACGACGCTCCGGCGGCGCCGTGCGCGATGCTGCGCACCGCCGATCCGTACCTGTCGTTTGCCCGCGCCGTCGGCCTCTTCGCTCCGGCCTGGCGCCCGCCGTCCGGCGTCCACGCCATGGCGGCCGTCGCCGCCGACGCCCGCATCGGCCGCGAGGTGTCGATTGGCGCGTTCGTGTCCGTCGGCGAGGGCGCATCGATCGGCGACCACACCGTGATCTTTCCGAACGTCACGATCGGGGCGGGTGCGCGCATCGGCACCGACTGCGTCATCCACTCGAACGTGGCGATCCGCGAGCGCGTGACGATCGGCAACCGTGTCGTGCTGCAGAACGGCGTCGTGGTCGGCGGCGACGGCTACGGCTTCGTCCGCCGCGGCGACGGCACGCACGAGAAGATTCCGCAGGTCGCCACCGTCGTGCTCGAGGACGATGTCGAGATCGGCGCCAACACGACCATCGATCGTCCCGCGGTCGGCGAGACGCGCATCCAGGCGGGGACGAAGATCGACAATCTCGTCCAGATCGCGCACGGGGTGACCATCGGCCGCAACGTCCTGATGGCCGCGCAGGTCGGGATCGCGGGCAGCACGGTGATCGAGGACGACGTGATCTTCGGCGGACAGGTGGGCGTGGGCGGCCACCTCACCATCGGCCGCGGCGCCGTCGCCGTCGGACAGTCCGGTGTCACCAACTCGCTCGATCCCGGTGCGATGGTCGCTGGATATCCCGCCATCGACAGCCGCGAGTGGCGCAAGGCGTCGGTGATCTTCCGCCGCCTTCCCGAGCTGAAGAAGCGGATCGAGGAGCTCGAGGCGCGGCTGGCGGAGCTGACCTCGCGCCGCGGACCTTTCCCCGGGAGCCGCGCCGAGGAATGACGGGTTCCGTGGTATTTCGTTGTGATTTCAGAGCGGGCCGCCCGCTTGCGCGCGAAATCGTTGTCGAAAGGCTGTCGTGGGCACTACAGGTTCAGTTGATACAGTCCACTAGTGCCCGCTTCGCGGGAGGATACGATTGCCAGCCACTCCGAGCCCGAAGGCCCCGGTCTGGAGCGTGCGGCGCGCGGCACGTGCTCATGGCGCTGGCGCTCATCGCGAGTGCCGCGCCGGCGTCTGCCCAGCAGGCCGTCGAGTTCCTGCCCCGCTTCGACTTCTACCTGGTCGCCGAGCGCCTCTCCGGCGACGACCGGCGGTTCGCGTGGGACGCCGACTTCGGCGGCGAGCTCGACGTGATCGATTACGGCGCAGGACGGCTCACCTTCAGGGCGAACTACGAAGTGGTGATGGGCGACCAGTTGCGCAGGTTCGACCCGAACCAGGGCAACTACATCCTGGCGGGGTCGGCGTCGGCGCGAGCGGCCGGGTTCGAGCTGGCGGGCGAGTTCTACCACCAGTCACGGCATCTCAGCGACCGGCCGAAAATCGCCGCCGTGGACTGGAACATGATCGGCGTCAGGGTGATGCGTGACGCCGCCCGGGGCCGCAGCGAGTGGCAGGCCAGAGCCGACGTCCGCCGCGTCCTGCAGAAATCCTTCGTCGATTACGAGTGGGAACTGGACGCCGAAGGGCGCGGCCGTATCGGTCTGCGGCCAGGGATTGGCATCATCACGGCCGTCGGCGCGCGCATCATCGGCGTGGACGGGACGCGAAATCGCAGCACGCAGACCGGCTTTCTCGCCGAAGGCGGCGTCAGAATTGATGGGAATGCGGGGGCGATCGAGTTCTTCGTCGCCGCCGAACGGCGGATCGACCCGTTTCCCGTCGAGTTCGGGACCGTCACCTGGGTGAAAGCCGGGTTCCGACTCCTCAGCCGTTAACATGCCATAATCCCAGATACTTATGCCTGCCTTCCTGAGGCTCCCCGTACGAATCGGCGTTCTGCTGCTCGTAGGTAGCGCGGTCCTGGTTCCGCTGCAGGCGGCGGTTCGCCCGCCGAAGCTGCAGTACCAGATGACGACGCTGCCGAATGGCCTGCGCGTGATCCTGTCGGAGGATCACTCGACGCCGATCGTGCACGTCTCGCTCACGTATCACGTGGGGTCGAAGAACGAGCGGCCCGGCCGGACCGGCTTCGCCCACCTCTTCGAGCACATGATGTTCAAGGGCTCGAAGAACGTCGAGCCGGAACTGCACACGTCGATCATTTCCGGCGTCGGCGGGCGCAGCAACGCTTACACCACCGAAGACGAGACGGTGTTCTGGCAGACGCTGCCCGCGCACTACATGCCGCTCGCCCTGTGGATGGAGGCGGACCGCATGGCCACGCTGCGCGTGGACGACGTGGCGTTCCGCCGCGAGCGCGAGGTCGTCAAGGAAGAGCGGCGGATGCGGATCGACAACCAGCCGTACGGCCGGCTGTCGGAGATCATCTATAACCACGCGTTTACGACGCATCCCTACAAGAACCCGACGATTGGCAGCATGGCGGACCTCGAGGCGGCGTCCATCGAGGACGTCCGCGAGTTCCACCAGACGTTCTATGTTCCGGCGAACGCCACGCTGACCGTGGTGGGCGACTTCGAGTCGGCGCAGGCGCTGCAGCTGGTGACGCAGTACTTCGGGCGCATCCCGAAGCCCGAGCGCGCCGTGCCGCGCGACATCCCGAAGGAGCCGCCGCAGGGACGCGAGAAGCGCGCGACGGTGGAAGAGGCGTGGCCGCTGCCGGCGGTGGTCGTCGCCTACCACGTGACCTACGACGGCCACCCGGATGCGTACCCGCTCCACATCACGTCCAAGATCCTGTCCGACGGCCAGAGCGGCCGCATCACGCGCGAGCTGATTTACAACAAGCGCCTGGCGCTGAGCGCGTTCGCCCGCGGGAACATCACCGAGGATCCGAACCTGTTCTACGCGGTGGCGATCGTACAGCCCGGCGTCTCGCCGGCGGCGGTGGAGAAGGCGCTCATCGAAGAGTTCGAGAAGCTGAAGACCACCGGCGTCACCGCGCGTGAGCTCGAACGCGCCAAGAACCAGTTCGCGCGCGACTACATCGTCGGCCGCGAGTCGAACGAGGAGAAGGCGCTGCACCTGGCGCACGCCGCCGTCATCCACAACGACGTGACGACCGCAGACGGCGAGTTCGACATCTTCGTGAACACGACCACGGCCGACGTCCAGCGCGTGGCGAAGACCTATTTCACCGACGCGAACCGCCTCGTGCTGCACATCATGCCCAAGGGCGGAGGCTCGCGATGAACGCCCGATGGGCTTCGCTGGACCAGCTCCCAACTCCCAATCCGTTCTCCGTCGTTGGGCATCGGGAGCTGGAGTCCTGGGAGTTGTCCTGTGGGCGTCGCTCTCCGCCGCCCAGGTGCCCAACTGGCCGTCGGAACGTCCGCCGCGGCCGCTGCAGGCGCGCGAGGTCAAGTTCCCGCCGTACGAAGTGCGCACGCTGGGCAATGGCATGCGCGTCGTCGTCGTCCTGCACCACGAGCAGCCCGCGGTCAGCATGCGGCTGCTGGTGAAGGTCGGCGCGGCGCAGGACCCGGAGGGCAAGACAGGCGTTGCCAGCCTCGCGGCGTCGCTGCTCGACCAGGGCACGACGACGCGTTCGGCGGCGGAGATTGCCGATCAGATCGACACCATCGGCGGGGCGCTCGGCACCGGCTCGGGCAACGACCTGACGTTCGTCAACGCGATCGCGATGAAGGACTCCTTCGGCCCGGTGATGGACCTGCTCGCCGACGTCGTCCGCAACCCGGCGTTTGCGGCCGAGGAGATCGACCGCCAGAAGCAGCAGGTGGCCTCGGGGCTGCAGGTCAACACCAACGATCCGGATTACGTCGCCAGCGTCCTGTTCGACCGGCTCGTGTACGGCTTCCACCCCTACGGGCTGCCGAGCAGCGGGACGCCCGAGACGCTGGCGAAGATCACGCGCGAGGATCTGCAGGCGTACCACAAGCGCTACTTCGTTCCGAACAACATGATCCTGGCGATCGTGGGCGACGTCACGAGCATGGAGGCGTTTGCCGCCGCCGAACGCGTCTTCGGCCGCTGGCCGCAGGGCGACGTCGCGGTCGCCAAGCCGATCGAGCCGCCGCCGCCCACGCGCCGCATCGTCGTCGTGGACAAGCCGGATGCGGTGCAGACCGAGATCCGGGTCGGCATGCTCGCCATCCCGCGGAAGCATCCGGATTACCTGGCCTGGGACCTGGCGGTCAAGATTCTCGGCGGCGAAGGCGCCAACCGCCTGCACAACGTGCTGCGGTCGGAGCGCGGCCTCACCTACGGCGCGTCGGCGGACACGGAAGCACGCAAGGAGGCCGGCGACTTCATCGCCGAAACGGACACGCAAACCGAGACGACGGGCGAAGTGCTGCGGCTGATGGTGGACGAGTTCTCGCGCCTGCAGCGCGAGCGGCCGTTCGAGCGCGAGCTGTCGGGGGCGCAGGCGTACCTGGCGGGCAGCTTCCCGTTGACGATCGAGACGCCCAATGACATCGCGACCGAAGTCCTCAACGTGCTGTTCTACGACCTGCCGGTCGAGGAGATCGGCACCTTCCCGCAGCGCGTGCAGGCGGTGACGCCTGACGACATCCTGCGCGTGGCGCGACAGTACGTGCGGCCGGACCGGTTGTCGATCGTGCTCGTCGGCAACGCGGCCGGGTTCGTCTCACAGCTCAAGCAGGTCGGCTTCAACGACTTCGAGGTGATTCCCATCGCGGACCTGGACTTGATGTCGGCGACGCTGCGGCGAGAACAGAGACGGGTCGAAGGGCCGGCTGCAGCCGGCCCCTCCGACAGACGCGATCGCGACAGGACAGACGCAGGCTCCGGCTTCAGCCGGCTCGAGGCGCGGTGCCGGCTCGAGCCGGTTTGATGTGGCGGCCGGCTTCGGCCGGCACATGACCTATTCCAGCCTCGCGGGAGAGACCGCGCGGGCTCAGCCCGCGAACGACCCGGCGGCGATGACGCTGCTGAAGCGGGTTGTTGACGCCAAGGGCGGTCTCGACGCGCTCAGGAAGGTGACGTCAGTCGTCGCCGAGGCGGACACGGCGTTCCAGATGGAGCAGGGCACGCTGCCGTCAACGACGCGGACCTATGTCGCGTACCCCGACAAGTTCCGCGTGGACGCGAAGATCAAGGGTGTGGACGTGGTGCAGGTCTACAACGCGGGCGCCGCGTGGGTTCGGGATCCGGCCGGCGTGCACGATGTGCCCGCTCCAATGCGGGAGGATTTCAGCAACAGCGTCCGCCGCGACACGATCCCGATGCTCGTGGCCGCCTCCGACGGGAAGTACGCCGTCCGCCTGCTGGCCGAAGAGGGCCGGGATGGACGCGTCTTGCGCGTCCTCGAAATCAGCGGCGAACAGCTGCCGCCGGTGCGGCTCTTCATCGACGCGCAGGGACTCATCGCCCGCCAGGCGTTCTCGACACCGGGGGGGCCGGACGGCAAGCCCGTGCAGGTCGAAGAGGTCTTCTCCGACTACCGCAAGGTTGACGGCGTCGCGGTGCCGTTCAAGGCTGACCTCGTACGCGACGGGCGGACGATCCTGACCCGCACGCTGCGCAGCGTCGAGATGAACACCCCCATCGACGCCGCGCTCTTCTCCCGTCCTGAGAACTGAACTCTCCCGATCTATGCCGACCAGGGTCCACAGTCTTCGGTCATTGGCCGACCGAAGAGCGTGGACTGAAGCTCGTGGGCCGGCGACGGGAAGCTGCAGACGAAGATCACACGCGCGATGAAAATCATGTTGTCGTGCGGCGAAGCGTCCGGTGATTTGTACGCCGGCGCGCTGGCCGCCGAACTGCGTCGCCGGGTCCCGTCGGCTGACATCTTCGGGTTTGGCGGTGAACGCCTCGCGGCGGCGGGCGGAGAGCTGATTGGAGACTTCCAGGGACTCACCGTCACCGGTCTGACCGAAGCGCTGCGCGTTCTGCCTCGCTCGTACGCGATGCTGCGCCGGCTCGTGGCCGCGGCCCGCGAGCGCCGTCCCGACGTGTTCGTCGCCATCGACTTTCCCGACTTCAACTTCCGTCTGATGACCGGCCTCCGCCGCCTCGGCATCCCCATCGTCTACTACGTCAGCCCGCAGCTCTGGGCCTGGCGCCCGGGCCGCATGGAGACGATGAAGCAGGTGGTGGACAAGGTGCTCGTCATCTTCCCGTTCGAGCAGGCCATCTACGAGCGTGCGGGAGTGCCGGTCGAGTTCGTCGGCCATCCGCTCGTGGACATCGCGAGGTCCACGCAGCCGCGGTCGGCATTCCTGCGCGACCGCGGTCTCGTTCCCGAGGCGCCGACCGTGGCGCTCCTGCCCGGCAGCCGGCCGAACGAGCTCCACCGCATCGTGCCGGGCATGGCCGCCGCGGTGCCGCTCATCCGCGAACGCGTGCCCGACGTCCAGTTCGTCATTGCGTGCGCGCCGAACCTTCCCGAGGCGATGTTCACGCCGCTGCTCGGGCCGCCGAAGTCCGCCTCCCACGATCGACGACGCCGCGACATCGCGGGCGAGGTGAGCCGTCCCGTCCTCGTCCACGGTCGAACCGATGACGTGCTGGCCTCCTGCGACGTGGTGATTACCGCCTCGGGCACGGCCACCGTCCAGGCGGCGCTGCACGAGCGGCCGATGACGGTGGTCTACAAGCTGTCGCCGCTGACGTACCGGCTCGGAAGGCCGTTCGTCAACGTGGACATGTATGCGATGCCGAATCTCGTCGCCAGCCGGCGCATCGTGCCGGAGCTGATTCAGGCGGATTTCACGCCGCGCCGCGTGGCCGACGAAACGGTGTCCTTCCTGACCGATCACGAAAAGCACGTGCGGACCCGCGAGGCCCTGCGTCACGTGCGGGAAGCACTCGGTGCGCACGGCGCCAGCGGCCGGGCGGCCGAGGCCATCCTGGAGGTGGCGCGCCGGCATGGCGGCGCGCGTACTGCTTAGAGCTGGTTGCGAAACTGGACGTAGGGCAGGCCTTTACGGACTCGCCTCCAGCCAGGTCCAAGAGGACCCGGCCTGCGTTGGCTAGTTTCGCAAACGCGCTCTTAGGATTTCACGATGACACGCGACAAGTCTGAACGCAGGGCGCTGGTGAGACTTCCGGCTGAAGCCGGAAATCCGCGCGTAGGGCGGGTCTTTTCAGACCCGCCTCCAGCCGGGTCCAAAGGACCCGGCCGAAGCCACGGCAGTCTCTTTCCGGCTTCCAGCAGCGTGAAGTGGCTTCGGGCAGTCTCCGTGTGGCTTCCGGCTTCAGCCGGAAGATCCGCGCACGTCTCTTGAAGTGGGCATTGTGTCTTGGCACGTGCGCCTTGTCCCTCGGTGTCGCCACTCCCGTGCGCGCGACCGTGATCGCGCCCGCAGATTTCCCGGACGTCGTCAACGGATCGCAGTTGATCGTCCACGGCCGCGTGGTCGACGTGCGGTCGCAGATGACGGCGGGGCGCCGGTCCATTCACAGCTTCGTCACGGTGGCGGTGGACCAGGCGCTGAAGGGGAACCCCGGGCCGACGGTGACCTTTCGGGTACCGCAGGGACAGGTCGGCCGCTATCGCCGCATCATCGTCGGCGCTCCCGAGTTCTCGGTCGGGGACGAGATCGTTGTGTTCCTGACCGCCAGGGCACCCGCGATCCCCACCGTGTTCGGCTTGAACCAGGGCGTGCGGCGATTGCGAGGAGACGCCGCGCGCCGCCGCGTGGCGCTCGACGCGTACCGGCGCGAGGTGCGTGCAATCGTGGAGCGGACGCGATGAAGGTGCTCATCGCCGCGCTGATAGCCATGCTGGCGGCGCCACACGATGCGGCCGCCTACCTGCATTTCTCCTTCCCGGCGCGTGGCGAGACGGTGACGGTGGCGTGGGACGACGTGCCGGTGCGCTGGTTCGCCACCGACCGCGGTGTGCCCGGCGTTCCGGCCCCGGCGTTTCAGGCGGCGATCGCGCGCGCGTTCGCCACGTGGGAAGCGGTGCCGACCGCATCAATCGGCTTTCAGTTCGGCGGGTTCACCGGCGCCGAGCCGTTCGAGGACGACAACCTGTCCGTGCTCGGGTTCGTGGACGAGCCGGACATGGAACGTGTGCTCGGGGCAACCGGCTTCGTCGTCGACACGTTGACGGGCGAGATTCTCGAATCGGACGTGTTCTTCAACGCCGCGTTCGAGTGGTCCACGGCGGCCGCGGGCGACAGCGCGCGGTTCGATCTCGAGTCGGTGGCACTCCACGAGATCGGCCACTTCGTCGGCCTCGGGCACTCGATGATCGGCGAGACCGAGCCGAGGCCTGAAGGCGGCCGGCGTGTCCTCGGCACGGGGGCGGTGATGTTCCCGATCTCGTTCGGCCGGGGCAGCACGCAGGATCGGGTGCTGCAGCCGGACGACATCGCCGGCGTCTCCGATCTGTATCCGGCCGGCAATTTCAGGGAGCGGACCGGCGCGGCGCGCGGCACCGTCGTCCGTAGCGGCACCGGGATCCTCGGCGCGCACGTCGTCGCCTTCAACCCGGCGACCGGTGCGCTCATCAGCGGATTCTCATTGAACCGTGACGGCGACTTCCAGATCGCCGGCCTGTCGCCGGGACCGCATGTCGTCCGCGTCGAACCGCTCGACGATGCCGATGTCGACAGCTTCTTCGGCGGAAGCGATCCCGTGGACGCCAATTTCGCCGTCACGTTCCACGATCGGGTCTTCGTTGCTCCGGCCGGCGGCGTCGGCGAGCGATTTGTCGTGACGGTGCGGCCGAAATGACGGTGGACGGCGACAGGCGGCGCCGGCCTTTCCGGTTTGCCGCGGGAGCCGTGATGGCGGGCGCTGCATGCACCGTCATCGCTGTGGCGTGCGCGGCTCCGGTATACGCCCAGACCGGCGAGCGTCCCGTTCGCCGCGTGGAAGTCAGCATCGGCGGCGGCTGGTTCGGCGGCGCGGACCTGGGCACGGCGGATGCCAACGTGCGTGGCAACACGACCCCGGCGCAGCCGCTGCGGCTCTTCAGCACCCGGACTCGGATGGCGGGCGCGCCGTCGCTCCACGCTGACGTCGGATTTGCCTTCACGCGCCGCTGGAGCGTCGAAGGCGGCGTGGTGCTGAGCCGTCCGGAGCTGCGTACGTCAATCAGCGCGGACGCGGAAGGAGCGCCGCCGCTCACGGCCGTGGAGGGGGTCGATCAGTATCTGATCGAGGGCCGTGTCGTCATCATGCTGGAAGAGATACGACTGGGATCAGAGGACGGTCCCGTTTGCCGCCGCCGGCGCGGGTTACCTCCGGCAACTCCACGAAGGACGGACGGTAATCGAAGAGGGCCAGGGTTACCACGTCGGAGGCGGATTGAAGCACTGGCTGCTCGCGCGCGACGCGCGGCGTGATCAAGGCCGCCGGACTTCGCGTCGATGCCCGCCTTTATCTGCTGACCGCCGGGATCACGTTCGAGGACGGCCCGAGACCGCAGGGTGCGATCTCGGGCAGCGCGTTCGTCACGTTCTGATGCGCAGAAGCCGACCTGAAGGTCGGCCTCTCGCACAGGCCCGGAGCCACGAAGCCCGAAGCCCGGCGCCCGATCAGATTTTCGTGTTCAGCGTCGAGTCGTCGGCCGGCATCACCGGGTCGCGCTCGCCGCGCCGCCGCGCCTCATCTTCGGCGGGCGATTCCTCCTCACGCGCACGCGGATCGTTGCGGACTGGCGTCTCGCTTCGCGACGTCATCCGGCTGGTCGTGGCCGAGGCTTCCGCCGCCGCTCGTACGCCCGACGTCAGACGGGAATTGCGCCATGTCAGCGGTTCGATTCCGATTCGGAGTCAGACCGTGACCGGCCGCGTTCCGGCAGATCCTGCTGCTCGCTCATCTCGCGGTCGATCCCACGATTGGTGATGCCGGAACTCCGCTCACGCTGGCCGCTCTCGCGGTTCTGCTCACCCTGGCTCCCCTCGCCGCGCTCGTCGCCGCGCACCTTCTCGCGCGACCCTTCTGCCTTGTCGCGGTTCGGGTTCTGTCCCTGGTTCCAGTTCTGCTGGCCACCCTGGCCCGGGTTGTTGCCCTGCGTCCGGTCGCCCTGCTTCTGGCCCTGACCCTGCCCCTGTTTCTGTGCCGCCTGGGCGTCCTGGCCTTGATTCTTTGTCTGATCCATTGTGGGACCTCCGAGTGGATACGTGGCAAGGCGGATGCCGCGTGCGTTAGAGTTCGCGGGATGATCGCCTTCGAGCACGTCCGTGCGCAGCGCGGCAGCCGGGTCGTGTTACACGACGTGACTTTCGACGTCAGTCGCGGCGAAACTGTCGCGCTCGTGGGACGCAGCGGCGCAGGAAAGAGTACGGTCCTGAAACTGATCAACCGCATGCTCGAGCCGTCCAGCGGCCGCGTGACAGTGGAAGGCCGCGATACACGAGAGTGGGATCCGACGACGCTGCGGCGGCAGACGGGCTATGTGCTGCAGGAGGTCGGGCTCTTCCCTCACATGTCGATCGCGCGTAATGTCGGGCTCGTCGCCGCTTTGGCGCGCTGGCCGCGCGAGCGGATCGCGGCGCGAACGCACGAGCTGCTCGACGCTGGTCGGTCTTCCGCCCGACGAGTTCGCCGGACGCTGGCCGGACCAGCTCTCGGGCGGGCAGCGGCAGCGCGTCGGTGTGGCGCGAGCGCTCGCGATCGACCCGCCGGTGCTGTTGATGGACGAGCCGTTTGGCGCGCTCGACGCGGTCACGCGCGCGGAACTGCACCGCGAGTTCCGGCGCATCCAGCAGCAGGTGCGCAAGACCATCGTGATCGTGACGCACGACATGCGGGAGGCGTTCGCGCTGGCGGATCGGATCGGCGTGCTCGACGAGGGAAACCTGGCGGCGCTCGACACGCCGGAGGCGCTGCGGACCTGCTCGCATCCGGCCGTCAAGCTGCTGGTGCGACTCCTATGGCGCTGTTTGACTTCTGGCAGTCGCATGCGGCCGAGCTCTGGCAGCTGATCGGCCAGCACGTGGCGCTGGTGCTCGCGTCCACCGTTGCCGCCGTTGTCGTGGGCGTGCCGATCGGCATTGTCGCCGCGCGCCGGCCGCGCATCGGCGGACCGCTCGCGGCCGCCGCCAGCATCGTGCAGACGATTCCCAGCCTGGCGCTCTTCGGGTTCCTCCTGCCGCTGCCGTTCGTCGGCGGCATCGGGGCCCGCACGGCGCTCGTCGCGCTGATTCTCTACGCGCTGCTGCCGATCATCCGCACCACGGCCGCCGGCCTTCGCTCGATCGATCCCGCGATCCTCGAGGCCGCCGACGCCATGGGGATGACGGCGATGCAGCGGCTGTGGCAGGTCGAGCTGCCGCTCGCGTTTCCCGCCGATCATTGCCGGCGTGCGCGTCTCGGCGGTGGTCGGCGTCGGCACCGTCACGATCGCGGCCGCGATCGGCGCGGGCGGTCTCGGCGAGTACATCTACCGCGGGCTGTCGATGGTCGATGCGACGGTGATTCTCGCCGGTGCGATTCCCGTCGCGGCGCTCGCCATCACGATTGACGCGCTGCTCTACGCGGCGGCACGCGTCGTCGGCGTCGCGGGATCATCGCCGGCGCAAGGTGGCGCCGGCCGTCGCGGCTGTCGTCGCCCTGCTTGGGCATCGGCCTCGCGGCCGCCGCGTACTCCTCGGAGGAACGCATCGTCGTCGGCTCGAAGAACTTCACCGAGCAGGTGATCCTTGGCGAGTTGATGGCGCAGGCGATCGAGCGGTATGCCGGGCTGCCGGTGGATCGGCGGCTGAATCTGGGAGGCACCTTCATCTGCGATCGGGCGTTGCAGACCGGAGACATCGACCTCTACGTGGAGTACAGCGGCACCGCGCTGACGGCGGTGTTCAAGCGTCCGGTGCGAGCGCGATCCGGCCGCGGTCCTCGAGGTCATCCGCGAGCAGTACGCGGACACCGGCCGGACGATGCTGGCGCCGCTGGGCTTCAACAACACCTTTGCCATCCTCGTGCGCGGCGCCGACGCGCGCGGCGCGCGGCCTGACGAAGCTGTCGCAGCTCGGTTCACACGCGCCGGCGTGGCGGGCCGGATTCGGCTACGAGTTCCTCGAACGCGAGGACGGGTATCGCGGGCTTGCGTCCGCCTACGGCCTGCGCTTCAGCGACCGCGCCGCGCGTGATGGATCTGTCGTTGATCTACCGTGCCCTCGCACAGGACGAGGTGGATGTCATTGCCGGCGATGCGACCGCCGGACTCATCGACGTGCTCGGCCTCGCGGTGCTCGAGGACGATCGCCAGTATTTTCCGCCCTACGACGCCGTCCCGGTCGTGCATGCGGCGACTCTGCTGCGCCATCCCGGCAATCGGAGCGGCGTTGTCCCGTGTCAGCAGGCCGCGTCGACGGCACGCGACATGCGCCGGATGAACTACGCCGTTGACGGCGAGCGCCAGGACCCGGCCGCCGTCGTCCGCCAGTTTCTCGACGCGCTCGATCGGGGAGTATGATCGAGAACGTGCGTCCACGGTCTGCGGTCTACGGTCTACGGTAGAACTTCGGACTGAGCACACCGGAGACCGAAGACCGATTCGACACAGCCCGCCATGCCTACTTTGAACAGCTTCAGCACGCGCACTGAACTCCGCATCGGCGCCGACGTGTTCCAGTACCTACAGCCTTCCGGCGCTCGAGAAGGCCGGATTCCCCGGCGTCGTCGCGCCTGCCGTACTCGATGAAGATCCTGCTCGAGAACCTGCTGCGGCGCGAGGACAACGCCTTCGTCAAGGCCGACGACATCCGCGCGCTCGCCGAGTGGAACGCCACGGCCAACGTCGAGAAGGAGATCTCCTTCATGCCGGCGCGCGTCCTGCTGCAGGACTTCACCGGCGTGCCGTGCGTGGTCGATCTGGCGGCCATGCGCGACGCGATCATCGCGCTCGGCGGCAACCCCGATCGCGTCAACCCGCTGCAGCCGGTCGAGCTCGTCATCGACCACTCGGTGCAGGTGGACTACTTCGGGCGCGCCGACGCGTTCGCGCTGAACGCGGAGCTCGAGTTCTCGCGCAACCGCGAGCGCTACGCGTTCCTCCGCTGGGGCCAGCGACGCGTTCAACAACTTCCAGGTCGTGCCGCCCGACACCGGCATCGTCCACCAGGTCAACATCGAGTACCTGGCGCGCGTCGTCTTCTCCGAGACGGTGCGACGGCAAGACGGTGGCGTATCCCGACACGCTCGTCGGCACCGACTCGCACACGACGATGGTCAACGGCCTCGGCGTCGTGGGCTGGGGCGTCGGCGGCATCGAAGCCGAGGCGGCCATGCTCGGCCAGCCGATCTCGATGCTGATTCCGCAGGTGCTCGGCTTCCGGCTGACCGGCGCGATGCCGCGGGGCGCGACCGCCACCGACCTCGTGCTGACGATCACCGAGGTGCTGCGCAAGCACGGCGTCGTCGGCAAGTTCGTCGAGTTCTTCGGCGAGGGGCTCGAGCGCGCTGACGATTGCCGATCGCGCCACGCTCGGCAACATGTGTCCCGAATACGGCGCCACGGTCGCCATCTTCCCGATCGACGAGATGACGCTCGACTACCTGCGCCTGACCGGCCGCGACGAGTCGCGACGTGCAGCTGGTCGAGGCCTACGCGCAAGGCGCAGGGCCTGTTCCGCACCGACGGCGCGCCCGGACGCCGATCTACTCGGAGACGATCGAGCTCGATCTCGTCGACCATCGAGCCGAGCCTCGCCGGCCCGAAGCGGCCGCAGGATCGCGTGCGCTGAAGAAGGCGAAGTCGGCGTTCCAGACGGCGCTGCCGACGATGCAGGTGCCGTCGAAGCCGCTGAAGGGCGCGAGCGCCGCCGAGGGCGGCGCGCGGCAGGGCGTGGCGGCCGGCACCGGCACGATGGCGCAGTCCGGCGTGGCGGTCGCGGACCCGGCGCTCGACGAGCTCGATCACGGCGCGGTCGTCATCGCCGCGATCACGAGCTGCACCAACACCTCGAACCCGAGCGTGATGATCGGCGCCGGCCTGCGTGGCCAAGAAGGCGGTGGAGAAGGGGCTCACGCGCAAGCCGTGGGTGAAGAGCAGCCTCGCGCCCGGCTCGAAGGTCGTCACCGAGTACCTCGACGCCGCCGGCCTGACGCCGTACCTCGATCAGCTCGGGTTCAATCTCGTCGGCTACGGCTGCACGACCTGCATCGGCAACAGCGGCCCGCTGCCCGACGAAGTGTCGCGCCGTCGATCCGCGAGAAGAACCTCGTCGTCTGCTCGGTGCTGAGCGGCAACCGCAACTTCGAGGGGCGCATCCAGCAGGACGTGCGCGCCAACTACCTGGCGTCGCCGCCGCTGGTCGTCGCCTACGCGCTCGCCGGCTGGATTACCAAGGACCTCACCACCGAGCCGCTCGGCAACGACCAGGCGGGCAATCCGGTCTACCTGAAGGACATCTGGCCGACCGAGCAGGAGCTGCAGGAGACGATGCTGCGCGCGGTGACGTCCGAGATGTTCCGCCGCAGCTACGCCGACGTGTTCGACGGCGACGAGCGCTGGCAGGAGCTGCAGGTGCCCGAGGGCAGCCGCTTCGCGTGGGACGACGGACTCGACCTACATCCGCAAGCCGACGTTCCTCGAAGGCATGACGATGACGCCGCCGGCGCCGGCCGACATCACCGGCGCGCGCGTGCTGGCGCTGCTCGGCGACAGCGTGACCACCGACCACATCTCGCCGGCCGGATCGATCAAGGCGGACAGCCCGGCGGGCAAGTACCTGATCGAGAAGGGCGTGCAAGCCGGCCGACTTCAACTCGTACGGCGCGCGCCGCGGCAACCACGAGGTGATGATGCGCGGCACGTTCGCCAACATCGCGCCTGCGCAACCAGATGGCGCCCGGCACCGAGGGCGGCTGGACGCTGTATCAGCCGGGCGGCGAGCTGATGACGATCTACGATGCCTCGGTGAAATACCAGGCGGCCGGTGTGCCGCTGCTCGTCATCGCCGGCAAGGAGTACGGCTCCGGCTCGTCGCGCGACTGGGCGGCGAAAGGGCACGCTAGCTGCTCGGCGTGAAGGCGGTGATCGCCGAGTCGTTCGAGCGCATCCACCGCAGCAACCTGGTGAACATGGGCGTGCTGCCGCTCGAGTTCAAGGCCGGGCAGAACGCCGCGTCGCTGAAGCTGACCGGCACCGAGGAGTTCAGCCTGCTCGGCGTGGCCGACGGCCTCAAGCCGCGCGGCGACGTGCGCGTGGTGGCGAAGGCGGCCGACGGCACGGCGAAGGAGTTCACCGTGACGGCGCGCATCGACACGCCGGAGGAGCTCGTGGCGTTCCGCCACGGCGGCATCCTGCCGTACGTCGTGCGGCAGCTGGTCAGCAAGAGCTGAAGCGCATCGGCTACTGCCCGACCTCGGCTGAGCGTCGGACCGATGGTCAGCGCAGGCGAGTCCGGAGTTGGAGTCGACGCGCTCACCTCAGCTCGTCAAACGTCAGGCCCGCGCGCTCGGCTTCGATCTGTGCGGCATCGCGCCGCGCCGAGACGTTTCCCGAGCTCGTCGTTCCTGCGCGAGTGGCTCGACCGCGGCTACGCCGGCGACGATGGCCTGGATCGCAGCGCTCCGCCGATCGCCGCGCCGACGTGCGCGCGCGTCGTGCCCGGCGCGCGCAGCGTCATCGTCACCGGCACGCTCTACAACACCGATCGCCCGTACTCGACCGAGACGCGGCCGACCCGACGTCGGCGCGCATCTGCGCGCTACGCGTGGGGCGACGACTATCACGACGTGCTGAAGGCGCGCCTCGACGCGCTGCTCGCCTGGATGCGCGCACGCCTCGCCCGAGCCGTTCGACGCGCGTGCCTACGTGGACACCGGTCCGGTGCAGGAGCGCGTGTACGCGCAGTACGCCGGGCTCGGCTGGATCGGCAAGAACACCTGCCTGATCAACCCCGAGCTCGGGTCGTGGCTGTTCCTCGGCGAGATCATCTGCACGCTGCCCTCGACCCCGACACGCAGGGCCTCGAGCAGTGCGGCATCTGCACGCGATGTCTCGAGGCGTGCCCGACCGGCGCGCTCGTCGAGCCCGGCGTGCTCGACTCGACACGCTGCCTGTCGTATCTGACGATCGAGCTGCGCGGCGGCATTCCCGAGGAGCATCGGCCGGCGATCGGCACCACGTGTACGGGTGCGACATCTGCCAGGAGGTCTGCCCGTACAACCAGGTCCCGCCTCGCTCCGGCGACCCGGCGTGGCAGCCGCGCGCCGGCGCTCGACCTGCCGCGACTCGTCGATCTGTGGCGCCGGCCCGACGCGCGAGCTGCGGCAGGCGCTGAAGGGGAGCGCGATGACGCGCGCGAAGCTCGACGGGCCTGCGCCGCAACCTCGCCGTGGCCATCGGCAACAGCGGCGACCCTGAGGCCATCGCCGCCCTGGCGGAAGAGAGCGAGGAGCGACCCTCCGCCACCGACGAGATGGTCCTCGACCACGTACGATGGGCGGTCACCCGCGCTACTCAATGGCCTGCAGTCGACTCGAGCTGTTGACCTATCATCGGACGCATGTCCGACGCTGCGCCGCTCCTGCTGCTCTCGATGCCGCAGATGGCCGACCCGAACTTCGCGCGCACCGTCGTGCTGCTGTGCGATTACACGGAGCAGGGCGCGTTCGGCCTCGTCGTCAACCGGCAGATGGACGAGCCGGCGTGGACGATGGTCAAGACGGAGCCGCCGGTGCGCGTCGATCCCGATCTGCGAGTTGTGGGTCGGCGGGCCCGTCGATCCGCAGCAGACGTGGGTGCTGATGGCCGAGGCGCAGGGGCCCGACGACGAGCAGCGGGAGATCTGCGCCGGGCGTGCTCCTGTCGGTGTCGCACGAGCTGACGCTGCAGCTGCTGCAGGCGCCGCCTTCCACACGCGCGCGCGTCATCGTCGGCTACTCCGGCTGGGGGCCGGGTCAGCTCGACAAGGAGATTGCCGCCTCCGCCGTGGCTGTCGCTCGAAGTCGATCCCGAGTTGATCTTCGGCGTGCCGCCGGAGCAGATGTGGGAGACGGCGATCCGGAGGCTCGGGACGGATCCCTCCGCGCTGCAATCAAGCTCCGGCGTGCATTGACGACCGGAGGCACCGTAGACCGGAGACCGAAGACCTGACTATGAAACGAGCCGCTTATGGCCCTTGCTGCCGCGTCGCTGCTCTCTGCTGCCGGCGTGGCCGCGCAGGCGCGCGATTCCCGATGCCGCACAGCTCGCCGTCGATGGCCGCGCGGTTTGCGCCCGTCGATCTGACCGCCGACGTGTCGGCGCTTCCGGCCAACGAGCGGCAGGCGCTGCGAAGCTCGTGGAGGCCGCGAAGGTGATCGACGCGCTGTTCCTCCGCCAGGTCTGGGCCGGCAACGAGACGATGCTGCTCGACCTGGTGCGCGACCAGTCGGAGCTCGGCCGGGCGCGGCTGCACTACTTCCTGATCAACAAGGGTCCCTGGTCGCGCCTCGACCACAACGAGCCGTTCATCCCCGGCGCGCCGCCCAAGCCGGAGCAGGCCAACTTCTATCCGGCGGGCGCGACGAAGGCGGAGGTCGAGGCCTGGCTGAAGACGCTGCCCGAGGCCGAGCGCGCGCCGCGCCACGGGCTTCTTCACCACGATCCGGCGCGACGCCGGACGGCAAGCTCACCGCCGTCCCGTACAGCCTCGAGTACCAGGGCGAGCTCGCGCATCGCGGCCGACCTGCTGCGCGAGGCCGCCGCGCTGACGAAGCAGCCGACGCTCAAGAGCTTTCTCGACAAGCGGGCCGCGGCGTTCCTCAGCAACGACTACTACGACAGCGACGTCGCCTGGATGGAGCTCGACGCGAGCATCGAGCCGACCATCGGGCCGTACGAGGTCTACGAAGACGAGTGGTTCAACTACAAGGCGGCGTTCGAGGCGTTCATCACGCTGCGTGACGACGAGGAAACGAAGAAGCTCGAGCGGTTTGGCGCCGAGCTGCAGGAGATCGAGAACAACCTGCCGATCGACCCGAAGTACCGCAACCCGAAGCTCGGCGGCGCTGGCGCCGATCCGCGTCGTCAACACGGTGTTCTCGTCCGGCGACGCGCAACCGCGGCGTGCAGACGGCGGCGTTCAACCTGCCGAACGACGAGCGCGTGATCGCCGAAAAGGGCAGCAAGCGCGTGATGCTGAAGAACAACCAGGAGGCGAAGTTCAGCACGCGTCCTGCAGCCGATCGCGAAAGTGGCGCTCTCCGGCCGCGACCAGCAGACGTGTCGCCTTCGACGCCTTCTTCACGCACATCCTGATGCACGAGCTGATGCACGGGCTCGGCCCGCACAACATCACCGTCGGCGGGCGCGCCACCACCGTGCGCCAGGAGCTCAAGGAGCTCTACAGCGCGATCGAAGAGGCGAAGGCCGACGTGTCGGGCCTCTTCGCGCTGCAGTTCCTCGTCGATCGCGGGAAGCTCGACAAGAAGTTCGAGCAGACGATGTACACGACGTACCTGGCGTCGATGTTCCGCTCGATCCGCTTCGGCATCAACGAGGCGCACGGCCGCGGCGTGGTCGTCCAGCTCAATTACTTCCTCGACAACGGCGGCGTCACCGTGGCGCCGGACGGCACGTTCGCCGTCAACGCGGCGCGCATCCGGCAGAACGTCATCGACCTCACGCGCGACCTGATGACGATGCAGGCGGTCGGCGACTACAGCGCGACGAAGCAGATGATCGAGAAGCTCGCGGTCATCCGGCCGCCGGTGCAAGACCGTCCTCGACCGCCTCACGGACGTGCCCGTGGACATCGAGCCGCGTTTCGTGACGGCGGAGCAGCTGGTGCGGCAGCCGTAGACGCCCGCGCGTCGTCGGGGCCGCCGCCTTCAGGCGGCCCTGGGCCGGTTGAGCCGGCCCCTACGAGTGTGTCTTTCCGCGATCTCGGCCAGGACACCACGAACCACAGAGACTCAGAGCACACAGAGGCCGCTCAAGGTTTCCTCGGTGCCTTTGTGGTTTGGAGACGGAGTGTCGGTGGCTTCCGGCTTCAGCCGGAGGTTTGTCACGACATCTGGAACCCGCCGTGGACGAGCTCGGGATGTGCAATCGCGACCGTGATCGGGTATCTTTCGCCCGGCCCACAGGTGTCAGGAACGCCGGTGAAACCGGGCCTTTCACGAAGAAAAACCACCGAGACACCGCGACACAGAGAAATTTTCACGATGCACCACAGGACGGGAAGAAAAGTGCAAAATACCCCCGTGACCGCTTCACCCGGAAGGGCCCTCCTCGCCTTCGCCGCTCTCTTCGTCGTGACCTTCGTGGCCGCCATCGTCGCGCAGGGACCGGCCACCGTCTGGGACGGGGTCTACACCGCCGAACAGGCGACGCGCGGCGCGGGCCTGTATCAGGCCCACTGCGCGGCGTGCCATGGGGACACGCTGCTCGGAGGCGAGGCGGCGCCCCCGCTCGTCGGCGACACCTTCAATTCAACCTGGGAGGGCGTCAAGCTCGGGGACCTCTTCGACCGCATCCGCTCGACGATGCCCCAGAACCAGCCGGGCTCTCTCAGCCGGGCACAGAACTCGGACGTCATCGCGTTCATTCTTTCGTCGGGCAAGTTCCCCGCGGGCGACAAGGCATTCGACGCCCAGGCGATGGGTGAGACCACGTTTCGTTCATATCGTCCGTAGCCAGAGCACGAGGTACCGATGCGCAGAGTTCACCGTTACGTCGGCTTCGCCACCCTTGCTGTTGCCACATGCGTGTGGCTGGCGGCGAGCGGCATGGCGCAGGAAGGGGCGCCCGACCGGGAGTGGCGTACCTACGGCGGCGATCTCGCGAGCACGCGATATGCCCCGCTCGATCAGATCAACAAGGAGAACTTCTCGAAGCTCGAGGTCGCGTGGCGGTTCAAGACCGACGCGCTCGGCCCGCGGCCGGAGTTCAACTTCCAGGGGACGCCCTTGATGGTGGGCGGCGTCATTTACGTCACCGCCGGCACCCGCCGCGCCGTCGTCGCCCTCGACGCCACGACGGGCGAGATGCTGTGGATGCACTCCGAGAACGAAGGCAAGCGCGGTGAGTCGGCGCCGCGGCAGCTCTCGGGCCGGGGAGTCGCGTATTGGATCAACGGGCGCGACGCGCGCATCCTCTACGTCACGCCCGGTTACCGCCTGATCGCGCTCGATGCCAAGACCGGCGTGCCGGTGCCCGGCTTCGGCAAGAACGGCGTCGTCGATCTGAAGGACGAGGCGGATCAGGAGCTCGATCTCATCACCGGCGAGATCGGGCTGCACGCGGCTCCCGTCATCGCGGGCGACGTGATCATCATCGGCGCGGCGCACCTTTCCGGCGCGACGCCGAAGAGCCGGGCGAACGCCAAGGGCTACGTGCGGGCCTACGACGTCAGGAACGGAAAGCGGCTCTGGACGTTCCACACGATCCCCAAGCCGGGCGAGTACGGCTACGACACGTGGGAGGGGGATTCCGCCCAATACACCGGGAACACGGGTGTGTGGGCGATGATGGCCGTGGACGAGGAGCTCGGGCTGGCGTACCTGCCCGTCGAGATGCCGACCGGCGATTACTACGGCGGCCACAGGCCCGGCTCCACGCTCTACAGCGAGAGCCTCGTCGCCGTGGAGTTGAAGACCGGCAAGCGCCGCTGGCACTACCAGCTGGTACACCATGGCATCTGGGATTTCGATATCCCGAGCCCGCCGATCCTCATGGACCTCGTCGTCGACGGCAAGCCGATCAAGGCAGTCGCGCAACCCACCAAGCAGGCGTGGCTGTATGTCTTCGATCGCGCGACCGGGCAGCCGGTATGGCCGATCGAGGAGCGCGCCGTCGAGCAGTCCACCGTGCCGGGCGAGAAGACCAGTCCGACGCAGCCCTTCGTCACCAAGCCTCCCGCGTACGACCGTCAGGGTTTCTCGCTCGACGACCTGATCGACTTCACGCCCGCGCTCAAGGCCGAGGCGACGAAGATCGTGTCGCGGTACAAGATCGGGCCGCTGTTCACGCCGCCGGTCGTGAGCCGCTGGGACGGACCGCTCGGGACGATCATGCTGCCCTCGACCGGCGGCGGCGCGAACTGGCCGGGCGGAGCCTTCGATCCTGAGACGAAGATGCTCTACGTCCACTCCACCACCACGCCGGCCGTGTTGAGCCTGGTCGAGTCCGACGGCAAGAACTCGGACATGGCGTTCATCCGCGGCACCGCCCGCGATCCGAACGCAGCGCCCGCGGCGCCGGCGGCGGCAGGGGCGGCGGCTGGCGGTGAAGGAGGCGGACCGGTCCTCTCCGTCCAGGGTCTGCCGATCATCAAGCCGCCGTACGGCCGCATTACCGCGTTCAACATGAACCGCGGCGAGATCGTGTGGCAGGTTGCGCATGGCGAAACGCCGGACAATATCCGTAATCACCCGGCGCTGAAGGGAATCACGATCCCGCGGACCGGCAGGCCGGGCCGCATCGGGATGGTCGTCACCAAGTCGCTCGTCATCTCGGGCGAGCCGGGCTTCTTCACGACGCCGAACGGCCAGCGGGGCGCGATGCTGCGTGCGTACGACAAGGCCAACGGCACGGAAGTCGGTTCCGTGTACATGCCCGCGCCGCAGACCGGTTCGCCGATGACCTACATGCTCGGCGGAAAGCAATATGTCGTGGTCGCGATCAGCGGGGCGAATTACAGCGCGGAGCTGGTCGCATTCCGGTTGCCGAACGAGAAGTGATGGTCGTATCGGCCGCCTTCAGGCGGCGGGCCGGTTGAAGCCGGCCGGCCCCCACGTTTGTCGTTCGCAGGGGCCGGCTGGAGCCGGCGCGCACCATCGGTTTGTAGTTCGTAGGGGCCGGCTTTAGCCGGCTCACACGATGGAGGACGGATGAAGAGGATTGCGGCGGTCGGTATCGTCGTGCTGAGCGGCCTGGTGCTCAGCGCGGCCGATCGTCCCCCGGTCATGGGACGCAACGCCGGTGTGTCCGCAGGCCACCCGCTGACGACCGCGGCCGCGTTCGAGGTCCTCGTCAAGGGCGGCAACGCGTTCGACGCCGGCGTGGCCGCGCTCCTCGTCGGCGGAGTCGTCGAGCAGGATCTCTATAGCCTTGGCGGCGAGGCGCTGGTGCTCGTCTACCCGCAGAGCGAGCGCAAGGTGACGTCGATCGTGGGCCAGGGCTGGGCGCCGAAGGGCGCCACGATCGACTACTACACGCAGCGCGGCAAGACGCTGGACGGCGCCGGGCTCGACCCGGCGGTCGTGCCGGGGGCGCTCCACGCGGCGCTCACCGTCCTCGAACGCTGGGGCACGATGTCGTTCGAGCAGGTCTCCGAGCGGGCCATCGAGTACTCGCGCGAGGGCTTCCCGCTGCGCCCGCGCACCGCGGAGGCGATCGAAGGCAACCTCGAGTTCTTCAAGTCGTGGCCGGAGAACCAGCGCTACTGGCTCAGGCCCGACGGGTCGATGCACCCGGCGGGCGCCACGATCAAGCTGCCCACGCTCGCCGCCACGCTCACGAAGATGGTCGAGGCGGAGCGCGGCCAGAAGCGGCGCGGCCGCGCCGCCGGCATTGCCGCCGCCCGCGATCGGTTCTACAAGGGTGACATCGCGGCTGAAATGGTGGCGTTTCTGAAGCACCACCAGGCTCCGTTCGAGCTGAGCGACTTTGCCGAGTTCTTCGCCCGGATCGAAGAGCCGGCGATGGCGACCTACCGTGGCTACGACGTCTACAAGCACGCGTTCGGCAGCCAGGGACCGGTCCTCCTGCAGGCGCTCGAGATCCTCGAGACCTTCGATCTGCGGGCGATGACGCACAACAGCGCGGACTACATCCATACGGTCACGGAAGCGCTGAAGCTCGCCTACGCCGATCGAGATACCTACTACGGCGACCCTGAGTTCGTGAAGACGCCGGCCGAGGGGCTGCTGTCGCCGGGCTACACGAAGCAGCGTGCCGCGCTCATCGAGCCTCGGCGCGCGCAGATCTCGTTCAGGGCCGGCAACCCGCTGCCGTTCGATTCCCGCGTCAAGAGCTGGCCGTTCTGGGTGGCGGACATCGCCGACGAGACACGGCCGGGGGAGGCCGGCCCGAACGCCGAGCCGATCCGCGGGACGCAGAAGGACACGACGCACATCGCGATCATCGACAAGGACGGCAACGTCTTCGACAGCACGCCGAGCGGCGGCTGGATCGGCGGCGCCGTGGTGCTCGGAAAGACCGGCATCGCGATGAGCGTGCGCGGCGAGCAGTTCTGGCTCGATCCGACGCGCGCCGCCCAGCTGCGCCCGCGCTCGCGGCCGCGCTACACGCTCACGCCCAGCATCGTGCTCCGCGACGGCCGGCCGTTCATGGCGATCGGGACGCCGGGCGGCGACAACCAGGACCAGACGATCCTGCAGGCGTTCCTCAACACCGTGGAGTTCTGGCCGCAGTGGTACCCGAACCTGCACGAGGCGTTCGAGTGGCCGCGCATCCAGACGCTGCACTTCCACGGCTCGTTCTGGCCGCACACGCCCGGCTTCAACAAGCTGAACGTCGAGGCGGCGATTCCTGACGCCGTCATCGACGACCTGCGCGCGCGCGGGCACGAGATCACGAAGGTTCCGCCCTACAGCATCTCCGGCTGCGCGACCGCGGTGCTGCTCGATCCACAGACCGGCAACCGCATCGCAGGCGCCGATCCGCGCCGCGACTGCTACGCCATGGCGTATTGACGTGGCGAACAGCGGCAGCGGGCAGCAGGCGGCGGGGCAGTGAACGCATCGCGGCAGATCCAGGCCGACGGCGCAGCGCTTTCGCCCCTCTCCGGCGGGCCACGCTCGCGGCCTGCTGCCCGCTGCCCGCTGCCGACCCGCCGTGGGACATGGATCAGGTTGGGTGTTGTCGCGGCGCTGGCGCTGGCCGCGACCGGCGTGTCCGCACACGACGTCCCCAACGACGTCATCGTCCAGGCCTTCCTGAAGCCTGAGGGACAGCGTCTCCATCTCCTCCTGCGTGTGCCGATGGAGGCGATGTCGGACATCGAGGTGCCGCTGCGCGATCGCGGATACCTGGACATCGGCCGCGCCGACCAGGCGCTGCGCGACGCCGCCGTGATCTGGATCACGCGAAACGTCCGGATCTACGAGGATGTGGAAGGCGGACGCGCCGCAGGCGGTGGCGAAGGTCCGCCGCTGCCGGAGCCGCGGATCGTCGCCGCGCTCGCCTCGCTGCCATCCGATCAGTCGTTCCGCGCCTACGAGTCGGCGTTCGCGCATGCCACGGGCCCGCGCCTCGCCGATGACGTGCAGCTGTACTGGGAGGAGGGCGTGCTCGACGTCCTGCTCGAGTACCCGATCGTGTCGGACCGCTCGCGCTTCTCGATCGAGCCCGGGCTGCGCCGCCTCGGGCAGCGCGTGACGATTGCCCTCCGTCTGCTGTCGCCGGACCGCCCGGAGCGGGCGTTCGAGCTGCACGACGATCCGGGGATCGTCGCGCTCGATCCGCGCTGGCACCAGGCGGCGGCGCGCTTCGTCCACGACGGGTTCCTGCACATCCTCGACGGGACCGACCACCTGCTGTTCCTCCTGTGCCTCGTCATCCCGCTCCGCCGGATCCGCACGCTCGTCGGCGTCGTGACCGCGTTCACCGTGGCGCATTCGATTACGCTCATCGCCTCGGCGTACGATTTCGCCCCGACGGCGCTGTGGTTCCCACCGCTGGTGGAAACGCTGATCGCGGCGTCAATCGTGTACATGGCGCTCGAGAACATCGTGGGCGTGAGCGTGTCGCGACGCTGGATCATCACGTTTGGTTTCGGGCTCGTGCACGGCTTCGGGTTCTCGTTCGCGCTGCGCGACTCGCTGCAGTTCGCCGGATCGCATCTGCTCACCTCGCTCCTCGCGTTCAACGTGGGTGTCGAGCTGGGGCAACTCCTGGTGCTGGCCATCGCCGTGCCCCTGCTGGGGGTGTTGTTCCGGTATGGCATCGCCGAGCGGATGGGCATCATCATTCTTTCGGCGTTCGTGGCCCATACCGGGTGGCACTGGCTGACGGAGCGCGCGGATCAGTTGCGGCAGTACCCGGTCCCCGCCATGGATCTGGCGACTCTGGCGGTCATCGCGCAGTGGCTCACCTTCATCGCCGTTGCGGCGGCGATCGCGTGGTTCGTAACCCTGTTCAGACAACGGGGGCGCAGGTCATTCAAAGAAGACAGTGCCGGCAACGCCGCGGCGGCAGCGGAGCTGTCTTCCCTGAATGATCTCAGGCCCCTTAAGTGAGGCACCTTATGAAGAAGCGGAGCTGGTACATCGGTGCAGGTCTGCTCGTGCTCGTCATCGTGCTGGGGGCGTCGCAGGTCTTCCTGCAGCGGGCCGCCGAGGCCCAGTCACGCGGCGCCGTGCAGGCGCCGGCCTTCGACGTCGATCCGTTCTGGCCGAAGCCGCTGCCGAATCACTGGGTGCTCGGATCGACGATCGGCGTCTGGGTGGACGAACGCGATCACGTCTGGATCATCCATCGCAGCTCGGCGACGTTGAGCAATATGGAGAAGGGCGCCGAGCTGAATCCGCCTACCGGCGAGTGCTGTGCGGGCGCCCCCCCGGTCCTCGAGTTCGATCCGGCGGGTAACCTCGTGTCGAGCTGGGGCGGGGCTGGCGAAGGGTACGACTGGCCGACCTCGAACCACGGCATCACCGTCGATCACAAGGGCAACGTCTGGATCGGCGGCAACGGCCCCGGCGACTCGCACGTCCTGAAGTTCACGCGCAGCGGCAAGTTCGTCGCGCAGTATGGCGAGCCGGACGTACGCAAGGGGCCGGCGAACGCACAGGGGAACCCCACCTACGTCAGCGGCAGCAACGATCCCAGCAACTTCGGCCGCGTCGCCAAGATCTGGATCGATCCGCGTGCGAACGAGGCGTATATCGCCGACGGCTATCTGAACAAGCGCGTCGCGGTGCTCGACGTGGACACCGGCGCGCTCAAGCGGGTACTGGGGCGCTTACGGCAACAAGCCCGATGACACGAATCTCGGCCCGTACAACCCTGACGCGCCGCCGGCGCAGCAGTTCCGCAACCCGGTGCACTGCGCCGACCTGGCCAACGACAACCTGCTGTATGTCTGCGACCGCGTGAACAACCGGCTGCAGGTCTTCCAGCGGGACGGCAAGTTCGTGAAGGAGGCGTTCTTCGCGAAACGCAGCCTCGGCGAGGGGTCGGTGTGGGACATCGCGTTCTCCAAGGATCCGCAGCAGACCTACATCTATCTCGCTGACGGCCGCAACATGAAGATTCGCATCCTGCGGCGCGACACGCTCGAGGAGCTCACGAGCTTCGGCGACGGCGGCCGGCAACCGGGGCAGTTCTACGCCGTGCACAGCGTGGCGACCGACTCGAAGGGCAATCTCTACTCGACCGAGACCTACGAGGGAAAGCGCGTCCAGAAGTTCGTCTATCGCGGCCTGGCCCCGGTCCGCTCGCCGAGCCAGGGCGTGCTCTGGCCGCGGACCGAATAGAGGAGCATTTCGCCGTCGTCCTGTCGCGGGGGCCAGGCCCACCGCGGCTCGTCCGGAGGGGTCGAAACGGCGCGCTCAGGTGGAACGCCGTTCCTGAAGAAGAATTCAGAGAGTCTTCAGGCGCAACCCGCGACAGGATGGACTAGGATTTTGTGCAAGGAATGCGAAGGTGCTGCTCAGGAGGCCCCCGAATATGAAGCGCTATCTGGTAATCCTGCTCGTCGCCGCATCCACCTTGGCTGGGGCGCGGGCGTTCGCCCATCACTCTTTCGCCGCCACGTATCTGGAAGACCAGTCGGTGACGATTGAAGGTGAGCTGGTGCAGTTCCTGTTCCGCAATCCCCACTCCTTCGTGCACGTCATCGTGAAGGAGAAGGATGGCTCAATGGTGCGCTACGCCGTGGAGTGGGGTGGCGCCGGCCAGCTTGGCGGACAGGGTGTGACCAGAGAATCTCTGAAGCCGGGCGACTTCGTGGTGATCAGCGGCAGCCCCGGCCGCAACCCGGCCGACCACCGCGTGCGCATGGTCAGCCTCCGCCGTCCGAAGGACGGCTTCGGCTGGGGCCAGCGTCCGGGCGAGGTGGTCGACTAGGTTCGGGAGAACAGGAAGAAAAGAAGAAGGGCGGGTCCTCGGACCCGCCCTTTTTTTTGCATCCGGGCCGGCTGAAGCCGGCCCCTACGTGAGAAAGGTCGCGGGGCCGGCTTCAGCCGGCCCGGCATCGCGAGAGGCCGCCTGAGGTCGGCCTCTACGAACCTACGGCAGCTGCGCCACGGCCGTCTTGACGGTCTGCGCGCCGTCGCCGGTGCTCTCGGTCCACGCGAACACCAGCTCGTTCTCGTGCCGCGCCATCCGCGGGTAGCCGCTGGCGCGCGCATCCTCGAGGCCGGCGAGGGTGATCGCCGGCGACCGCGCGCCAGACGGGTCCACGCGCCGCAGCTTGATCTGGGAGCGCTGGTCTGCGAACTCGATCCAGGTCGCGACCGCGCTCCCGTCGTCGAGCATCTCGACGTCCAGCCGTCCGAGCGTTTCGCGATCGTCCAGCCTGATGGGCGCGCCCCAGGAGCGGCCGGCGTCGTTCGAGAACGACGCGTAAGCGCGGCCCTGGTCGTCCTTCGCCGTGAACCAGACGGCCACAACGTTGCGGCCGCTCGCGCTCAGCATGGCGCCGTTCACCGGGCATGCAAAGACCTCCCAGTTGTCCTTGTGCACCGGCACGGCGGGCGTCCACGCGGCGTTCTCCAGCCGCGACACGTAGATGTCGCGAATCTCTTTCGCGTCGCGGTCGCGGAACGCGGTCAGCACGCCGTCCGACGTGACCACGGCGGTCGTCGGGCAGCATTCGCACACGCGGGCGTTCACCTCGCTGTCGGCAGTCTGCTTCCAGCCCGAGTCGTAGGCGGCAAAGCGTACGGCCATCTCGCCGCCATCGAATGACGGCGACGACTTGGAGAGCTCGATATCGCGGCCGTCGAGCCAGATGACGCCCAGGCCCGCCCCCGGCATCTGCAGCAGTGAGGCGAACCCGTGCTGCGTGATCGTGCCGTCGTTGTGCGGCATGAACGAGGGCGCCCAGGTCCGGCCCTCGTCTTTCGAATAGGTGAGGCGGACGTTGTAGGCCTCGATCCTCGCGTCCGTGGTCTGGAGCCAGTTCGCGGCCAGCGTGCCGTCATCCAGCCGCAGCACCGCCGGGACATCCGCCCAGCTCAGGAACCAATCGTTTCCCGATGCGACCGTGCGCACCGGCGACCAGCCGCTGTCCGTGCGCTCCGCGAACTTCAGCGTCGCCATCTCTCCGGCCTGCTCGACCCAGCTGGCGAGCACGCCGCGGCCGGACGACGTGAGCTGAGGCTCGAAGCTGGCGGCCGCCGCCGGCGCGGCAACAGGCTCGATCGACACGGTCCACGCCGCCGGATCGATGGTCCGGCCGCACCCGATGGAGATCGACGCCGCGGCAGCGATGGCGAACGTCAGGTTGCCGGTGGTCAAAACGGCTTCCTCTTCACGGCCTGGCCCTTCCGGAACTCCTGCGACTCGCTGAAGAACCCGGTGGTGTTCATGGTGAGCGTGACCGGTTGCTGCGTGCGGTTCTGCCAGTACCACCCATGGATGCCCGGGAACGGCGCTGCGTAGGTGCCATGCGCGCCCATGCGATCGTCCTGCTTGTCGAACGTCTCGGCAAACTCTTTCGGCGCGCCATCCGGGACGCTGTGCATCTCGTAGTGCACGGGTGCGGTGGCCGTCCACGAGTAGAGCAGGCCTGCGCCCTTCTCGAGCCGGTACTTGTATTCCATGCCTTCACCCGGCGCGAGCGTGAACTCGACGGCGTCCTGCTTGTAGGCGCCCGCCTGCGGCACGAGCGCGCCCGGTGTCGGCGGCGGCGGTTGCCACGCCGGAGCCGTTTGCCCGGCGGCGAGCACCGTGGTCAGCCACATCGCGGCCACGACTGCGGATGCTGAAGCTTTCATGAGCAGTCCTCTTCTTTCCTGACCTGAACAGCGCGAGCGATGGATGAGCATTTTCAGTAGTACTCCCGTTCAGAGCAGATTATGCGCCGAATGGCGAGCGCGCAACGCCGGCCCCGCTCGCCGCCCATCGTAAGGGTCGCGGCGTCGCCGATGTACCTGAAGACTTCCTGAATTTTGTGTCAGGCAAGAGAAGGCCTCAGGGCCCAGGAATCAGGGCTCAGCCAGGCTCAGGTTCTGTAGAGGCGGACTCAGGGCCGCAGGCCGGCAGGCGGACCTTCGTAGAGGCCGCTTCACGCCGGCTTAGGCGGACCTGAAGGTCCGCCTCTACAATCGCCGTGATCCCGATTCCTGAGGCCCGAGGCCTGGCGATTGCGGCACGATCGCCTGATGGACTTTGGGGATTGTTCGTCGCGGCCTTTGCGGCCGCAACGATCCTGCCGCTCGCCTCGGAGATCCCGCTGGCGCTCGTCGTGAGCCGCGGCGGCGACCCGTGGTGGCCGGTTGCGGTGGCGACGCTGGGCAACTACCTCGGCGCGTGCACGACCTACGGCCTCGCGCGCGCGGCGGCCGGCACGTTGGCGCCGCGCCTTCCCGAGCACCGGCCTCGCGCGCTCGCATGGTTCCAGCGTTATGGGCCTCCTTCGCTCCTGCTTTCGTGGGTGCCCCTCGCCGGTGACGGGATCGTCGTCCTCGCCGGAGCAGCGAGGATTCCCTTCCTGACCTTCTCCGTCTGGACGGCGCTTGGAAAGGCCGCCCGCTATCTCGTGGTGGCATGGACGGTTCTCGATGTGCGCTGATCGGCCCGGCCCGCACCGGGATCGTGCCGGTGACGCCCTTACAATGTCGTGAGGGAATGTCGGACACGTGACGCCGCCGGGCTCATGCGTTGAATGGGTGGAATGAGCGGAATGAGCAAAGGCCCTATATACCTGTCAGTCCATCAGCACGCGGCCGCGACGACCGGCGTCGTCGATCCCGTCTGCGGGATGACCGTCGACCCGGCCAGTGCGGCCGGGCACGTCGAGTATCGCGGGCATACCTACTACTTCTGCTGCCAGCACTGCGTCGAAAAGTTCAAGGCGAATCCGGAGCGGTTCCTTGCTCCGGTGCAGGAAGACCACGCCACTCCACCCGCGGCTCCCGACGCCGAATACACGTGTCCGATGCATCCGGAGGTGCGGCAGCAGGGCCCCGGTTCGTGCCCTATCTGCGGCATGGCCCTCGAGCCGGTGACGGTCAGCCTCGACGAGCAGCCGAATCACGAGCTCGAGGACATGACGCGGCGCTTGAGGGTGTCGCTCGTCCTCACGGCACCCATCCTGGCGTTCATGGTCGCCGGAATGATTCCGGCGCTGTCGAGCGCGATGCCGCGAGCGGCCCTGAACTGGATCGAGCTCGTCCTGGCGTCGCCGGTCGTGCTGTGGGGCGGCTGGCCTTTCTTCGAGCGTGGCTGGGCGTCGGTCGTGCACCGCAGCCTGAACATGTTCACGCTCATCGCGTTGGGCGTCGGCGCCGCCTACGGCTACAGCGTCGTGGCGACGGTGATGCCCGGACTCTTCCCCGACTCCTTCCGGATGGGAGGCGACATCGCCGTCTACTTCGAGCCGGCCGCGGTCATCGTCGTGCTCGTGCTGCTCGGCCAGGTGCTCGAATTGCGCGCACGGAGCCGGACGAGCGGCGCGATTCGGCAACTGCTTGCGCTCGCACCGAAGACGGCGCGACGCATCGAGCCGCATGGAACGGAACACGACGTGCCGCTCGAACACGTTCACATGCGCGATCGCCTGCGCGTGCGTCCCGGAGAGCGAATCCCGGTGGACGGGATCGTGGTCGAGGGGACGACAGCCGTGGACGAGTCGATGGTGACGGGCGAGCCGATCCCCGTTGAAAAGACAGCGGGCAGCAAGGTGACCGGCGGCACGGTCAACGGTACCGGCACCTTCGTCATGATCGCCGAACGCGTCGGACGCGAAACGCTGCTCGCGCAGATCGTCCGGATGGTGAGCGAGGCGCAGCGGTCGCGCGCGCCCATCCAACGCCTGGCCGACCGGGTGTCCGCGTGGTTCGTGCCGGTCGTCATGCTCGTGGCCGTCGCCACCTTCTTCGTGTGGGCGTCATTCGGCCCCGAGCCGCGCCTCGCCCATGCGCTGGTGAACGCCGTTGCGGTCCTGATCATCGCCTGCCCGTGCGCGCTCGGGCTCGCGACGCCAATGTCGATCATGGTCGGCGCCGGCCGCGCCGCGGAGGTGGGCGTCCTGTTCCGGACTGCGGAAGCGCTCGAGCTCCTGGAACAGGTCTCGATCGTCGTCGTCGACAAGACCGGAACGTTGACAGAAGGGAAGCCCACGCTGGTCACCGTCGAACCGCTCGGAGGCATGGACGAAGAGTCGCTGCTGCGGCTCGTCGCGAGTGTCGAACACGTCAGCGAGCACCCGCTGGCGGCGGCCATCGTCGCCGGCGCGCGCGAACGTCACATCGCGCTCTCGGCGGTCGAAGACTTCACCTCCGTGACCGGCAAAGGAGTCAGCGGCAGGATCGAGGGGCACACGATTGCGATCGGGAATCTCCCGCACCTTCAAGACCTCGGCGTCGAGACCGGCGGGTTCCTCGAGCGCGCGGCCTCGCTACGCGCTGCCGGGCAGACGGTCATGTTCGTGGCGATCGACGGCCGGCCCGCGGGAGTGATCGGCGTGGCGGACCCGGTGAAGCCAACCGCGGCGCAGACGGTGGAGGCGCTGCGCCGCGAGGGTCTGCGCGTGGTCATGGTCACGGGCGACAACCGCACGACGGCCGAAGCCGTGGCCCGCGCCGTCGGCATCGCCGAGGTCGAGGCGGACGTGCTGCCGGACCAGAAGGTTGCGGTCGTCAAGCGACTGCAGGCGCAGGGAACGCGCGTCGCGATGGCGGGTGACGGCATCAACGACGCTCCCGCGCTCGCTCAGGCCGATGTCGGCATCGCCATGGGCACCGGAACGGACATCGCGATCGAGAGCGCGGACGTCACGCTCGTCAAAGGCGACCTGCGCGGCATCGTACGCGCCCGCCGGCTGAGCCGCGCCACGATGCGCAACATCAGGCAGAACCTGTTCTTTGCGTTCGTCTACAACGCGCTCGGCGTTCCGGTGGCGGCGGGCGTCCTGTATCCGTTTTTCGGCCTGCTGCTCAGCCCGATGATCGCCAGCGCCGCGATGACGTTCAGCTCCGTTTCGGTCATCGGGAACGCCCTGCGTTTGAGGAAGGTTGTACCCTAGTGGCGGTGTTGACGCGTCTGCGTCCTGCCGCCCTCGTGCTGATGCTGAGCCTGGTCAGTCCTGTGGTCGTGACCGCGGTCTGCGAGGTCGCGTGCCTGCGCGCGCAGCATCACGACGCTGGCGCCGCTGTGGCTGCTGACTGCCACGGACATGGCGCTGGCCCGGCTCCGGCGGTAGCCCTCTCCCGTGCCGACCAGGCGCTCTGTCACGACGACGCGGCGGCGCCGTCGGCGATTGTCGTGTCGAGCCAGCAGCTGGCGTCCATGCCCGCCGTCGTTGATCTGCCTCCGACGTCCGCCTTCAATCTGCGCGCCCCGGCCTTCTGGTCCGGCGGCTTCCGGTTCCGTCCGCCTGACGTCCTGTTGATCACCAACCAGTTACGCATCTGATCGACTCCGCTTCCTGCAACCACAGAGAACTCCGGTTGGGTTTGGAGAGAGTCGATGTACGCGAGTTGTACCTGGTTTCGTCGCGTGGCCGCCGTATGCCTGGCCACGCTCGTCATGGCCGGCAGCCTCTCGGCGCAGCAGCAGGGTCACGAGGGACACACCGCTCCGCAGGATCCGCATGCGGGTCACGTGCAGCCCCAGGATCAACATGCCGGGCACGAAGCGGCGACCGCGGGTTTCTCGACGCGCGAGGCATCCGGCACGGCGTGGCTGCCCGACGCGACTCCGATGTACGGGTTTCATCGAACGGCAGGAACCTGGGAGGTCATGTTCCACGGGAATGCGTTCGTGCAGTTCCTGTACGAAGGGGGCGAGGAGCATCGCCGCAGCCACCAGGCCGGCAGCATCAACTGGTTCATGGCGATGGCGAGGCGTCCCCTTGGCGGCGGCCGCCTGGGCGTGCGCGGCATGGTCAGTCTCGAGGCGTGGACGATTCCAGGCTGCGGCTATCCCGATCTGCTCGCCACGGGCGAGACGTGCGACGGAGACTCGATTCACGATCGGCAGCATCCGCATGATCTCTTCATGGAGCTCGCCGTCGAGTACCGACGTGGCGCTGACCGCCTCTACGAAGCTGCAGCTATACGGAGGTCCCGGCTGGAGAGCCGGCGCTCGGGCCGGTTGCCTTTCCGCATCGGCCCTCGGCCATGCCGAATCCTGATCGCACCGATCGGCCATCACTGGCTCGACGCCACGCACATCACGTACGGAGTCGCGACGGCTGCCGTGTTCGGCGCGAGGTGGAAGGCGGAAGCCTCGGTGTTCAACGGTCGGGAACCAGACGAGGACCGCACCGACCTGGACCTGGCGGCGCTGAAATCGTACTCGGGACGCGTGACGTTCCTGCCGACTCCGGCGCTGGCGGTGCAGGTGTCCGCCGGCCACCTCGAGGATGCGGAAGCCCCACATGCCAGTTGGCCCTCGTCAGGATGTGGATCGTGTGACTGCGTCAGCGACCTGGCATCGCCGGGGCACCGGGGATGCGCTGTGGGCCACGATGGTCGCGTGGGGAATGAATGTCGAGCCTCTGACGACGTCGCACGCGGTTCTGCTCGAGAGCGCCTTCAGCGCTGACGGTCGGAATACGTGGTTCGGCCGGATGGAAGTCACCGGCAAGCCGGCGCACGCGCTGCACGTGAGCGAGTCCACTGACGTCTTCACCGTCGGGAAAATTCAGGCCGGGTACGTCCGCTACTTCGCGGCGCGCCAGGGTCTGCAACCCGGGATTGGCGGAAGCGTTTCCGTCAGCCTCCTCCCTCCGCCGCTGCAACCGCGGTACGGCGGCCGTGCGGTTCCCGGCTTCGGCGTGTTCTTTACCGTCCGGCCCGCCGCGCATTGAAGGCGGACGCACCGCTCGTCATGAATCGGCCTGTGGCTTCCGGCTTCAGCCGGAAGAGCCGGCGCGGTGCGGCGTGACGGGATCGCTCAAGATCGCCACGATCCGGTGCGTCCCGGGGCCACGCCAGTCGCGGACGCCAATCGGCATCGACTCGTGCGGCTGCGCCGGCTCGGGCCGGTAGGTGCCGAACACGCGGTCCCACCACGACAGGTTGAAGCCGAAGTTGGTGTTCTGCTCCGCGACCACGACCGAGTGGTGCACGCGGTGCATGTCGGGCGTGACGAACAGCCGGCGCACGAGGCCGTCGACGCCTCGCGGCAGCGATCCATTCGCGTGCGAGAAGAGGGAACCGGCGTTGAGGATGATCTCGAACGCAATCACGGCCGCCGGCGACGCGCCAAGGGCGAGGATCGCGGCGCCCTTGATGAGGGTGGACAGTGCGATCTCGAACGGATGAAAGCGGACGCCCGTGGTGACGTCGAAATGCAGGTCGGCGTGGTGGATGCGGTGCATGCGCCAGAGCCAGGGCACCGCGTGAAAGAGCCGATGCTGGAAGTACACGACCAGGTCGAGGGCCACGACCGCAGCAGCGGTTTCGATCCACGGTGGCGCATCGGCCGCCCTCAACAGGCCCCACCCCGCCCTTTCCGCCCAGAGAGCGAACGACACACCGGAGGCCGGTGCGATGAGTCGCACGACGAGGGAGTTGAGGCCGGCGAGCGTGAGGTGCGCGCCCCACCGCGAGCCGCGCACGTGCGGCCGGCGGCGCGGGCGGCGCCACTCCCACGTGGCGATCGCCACGAAGATAGCGACGAACACGGCGAGCCGGAGTGACGCTTCGTTCAGAGGGTCAGTTCATCGAGCAGGCGCCCGGTCCCCGCGGGTCGCCGCAGGAGCCGCACGCGCCCGGCCCGCTCGTGCGGCTGGCGGCGCTGCCGGTGCCGCTCGTGTGGGCGGCAAAGGCCGAGAACCGGCGGTCCAGTGACGTGGCATGGCAGGCAGGGCATTCCGGCGTGTCGCTGCCGCGGACGAGCGCTTCGAACTGGTGCGCGCATTCCCGGCACGCGTATTCATACAACGGCATTTACGCCACTCTTTCCTCGACAGCATGGACCAGGACGTCGCCGAGCGCGCACGCGATGTCCGGGTCGAATTGCGACCCGCTGCAGCGCTCGATCTCCCGTATCGCCATCGCCGGCGGCAACGGCGGCCGCTGCGTATGGGGGATGGTCATCGAGTCATACGCGTCGGCCACGGCCAGGATCCGCGCGCCCACGGGAATGTCGGCCCCCTTCAGGCCGCGGGGATACCCGGCGCCGTTGTACGACTCGTGATGGGCGACGACGATCTCGGCCGCCCGGGAGAACCGCGGCAGCTTGCGGAGCAGATCATAGCCGACCTGCGGATGCGTCCGCATGATCTCCCATTCGCCGGCGTCGAGCAGCGCCGGCTTGCGCAGGATCGAGGAGGGGATGTCGAGCTTGCCGATGTCGTGCAGCAGGGCGCTGTGATAGAGCTCGAGGATCAGCTCCTCTTCGATCTCGAGCTCGTCGGCCAGCGCCATCGTCAGCCGCGCCACGCGGGTGGCGTGGCCGCGTCCGTCGCGCTCGTGAAGCTGCAGCATGTCGATGAGGCCGTCGCAGGCGTCCTCGGGTGTATCCTGCGCGTCGGCAAGCGTAGCGGCGACAGCGGCGCGCCGGTGCCTGATCCGATCATGCAGCACGTGCTGGAGCTGGTCGAGGCCGGCGCTGGAGCGGTGCCAGTCGCGCGCGAGCGACAGCGCTTCCCCGAGCCGTTCGCGGTCGAACGGTTTCAGCAGGTAGTCGACGACGTCGTTGCGAAGGCCGGAAATGGCGACATCGACGTCGCGCATCCGGCTGGCCATGATGATCGCCGTGTGCGGGTGGAGCTCGCGAATCTGCGACGCCAGCCACACCCCGCCGCTCGCGGGCTTGTTGACGTCGCACACGGCGATGTCAACCGGCGCCTCGGCGAGCTTCTCGATGGCATCGTCCGCAGTTTCCGCGGCAGACGACTCGTAGCCGAAGGATTCCACCCACCATGTGACGACCCGCCGCAGGGTGGGATCGTCATCGACCACCATCACCGAATGCATCGTCCTCATCCCCCGGCCCACAGGAGCGCTCTTTCGATGGTAGGGAGGGGGACTCGGAGGATCAACCGGGAAAACACGTACTGTTGAGATCGGTCTCCGGTCTCCACTCTCCGGTCTGCGGTCTGTGGTTTACGGTCTCGGCCTCCGGTCGAGGTCCTGGCAGCGCAGGGCTGAGCCTCCAGACCGAAGACGGACACCGAAGACCGAAGAGTGGAGAAGAGACCGGAGACCGTATACTGACGGGATGTCTCCGCACCGGAAATCGCAGCAGATCGCGAACCCCCTTCTCCGCAATGTCGCCATCATCGCCCACGTCGACCACGGCAAGACCACGCTCGTCGATGCCCTGCTCCGGCAGAGCGGCGCGTTTCGCGCCAACCAGCAGGTCGCCGACCGCGTGATGGACAGCAACGACCTCGAGCGCGAGCGCGGCATCACGATCCTCGCGAAGAACACCGCCGTTCACTATCACGACCTGCTGATCAACATCTGTGACACCCCGGGCCACGCCGACTTCGGCGGCGAAGTGGAGCGCACCCTGTCGATGGTCGACGGCGTGATCCTGCTCGTGGATGCCTCCGAAGGTCCGCTGCCGCAGACGCGCTTCGTGCTGCGCAAGGCGCTCGAGCGCGGACTGCCCCCGATTGTGGTGATGAACAAGATCGACCGCCCGGACGCGCGGCCGCAGGAGGTCCTGAACGAGATCTACGATCTCTTCATCGACCTCGACGCCACCGAGGATCAGATCGAGTTCCCCGTGCTCTACACCAACGCGCGCGACGGCCTGGCGAGCACCGATGCCGCGACGCCCGGAGAGGACCTGCGGCCGCTCTTCGACGCCATCGTCGAGCACGTGTCGCCACCGCGCGGCAACCCCGAGGCGCCGCTGCAGATGCTCGTGGCCAACCTCGATTCGAGCGATTACCTCGGCCGCATCGCGATCGGGCGCATCTTCAACGGCACGGTCAAGCTGAACGACGCGGTCGTGCGTGATGAAGCTCGACGGCACCGTGCAGCCGACCAAGGTGACGAAGCTCTTCGCGTTCGACGGCCTCAAGCGCGTCGAGATCGGCCGGGCGGCCGCCGGCGACGTCATCTGCCTCGCCGGCATCGAGGACATCACCATCGGCGAGACGATTGCCGATCCCGAGAACGCCGTGGCGGTGCCGCACATCCCGGTGGACGAGCCGACCGTCTCGATGATCTTCGGCGTCAACACGTCGCCGATGGCGGGACGCGACGGCCAGTACGTCACGTCGCGCAACCTGCGCGACCGTCTGCAGAAGGAGCTGATCGGCAACGTGTCGCTTCGCGTGGAGGACACCGACAGTCCCGAGCAGATGCGCGTGATCGGCCGCGGCGAGCTGCAGCTGTCGATCCTCATCGAGATGATGCGGCGCGAGGGTTACGAGGTCCAGGTGTCGCGCCCGGAGATCGTCACCAAGGAGATCAACGGCGCCAAGGTCGAGCCGGTCGAGGACCTCGTCATCGACGTGGCCGAGGATTTCCAGGGAGTTGTCATCGCGATGGCCGGGACGAGGCGCGGCGTGATGACGAAGATGGTGAACCATGGCAGCGGCCGCGTGCGCCTCGAGTTCCGCATCCCGACGCGCGGGCTGATCGGCTTCCGCTCCCAGTTCCTCACCGACACCAAGGGCACCGGCATCATGAACCACCTGTTTGCCGGGTGGGAGCCGTGGCACGGCGCCATCCCGGCCCGGCCCACCGGTGCGCTCGTGGCCGATCGCGCCGGCATCGCCACGCCCTTCGCCATCTGGAACCTGCAGGAGCGTGGCGAGATCCTGATTGACCCCGCGCGTGGCGGTCTACGAGGGGATGATCATCGGCGAGAACTCGCGCCAGAACGACATGGACGTCAACGTCACCAAGGAAAAGAAGCAGACGAACATGCGCGCGTCCACAGCCGACGAGGCGATCCGCCTGATCCCGCCGCGCAGGCTCAGCCTCGAGCAGTCCATCGAGTTCATCAACGATGATGAGCTGGTGGAAGTGACGCCGAAGAGCATCCGGCTGCGGAAACGAGTGCTGGCGGCGAACATGCGGCCGAAGAAGGAATAGGCATCGGCTCCGGGCTCCCGGCTCCGGGCTCCGCGGCTTCAGGCGACCGCCGGAGCCGGCGGCCCGGAGCCCGGAGCCTGCCACTCACCGGGACGGCTTGATGTCCGTCCCCTCGCCCCCGTAGCCCATATCGATGCCGGCGGCGCCATCAGGGTCCACGTTCAGGTCGCCGAGGCCCGTGCTGCGGCGTTCCTCGACCTGATGGCCGAGGCCCGCGCGCGCACGGCGGCGGCGGACCGATTCCTCGTCATCGCTGGCGCGGATACGGTCGTCCTTCTCCACCGGCTCACCGGCCAGGCCAAGCGGGCTCTCGAGGTCAATCCGGTCGTCCTCAGCCGACGCTTATCGCGTTCACGGTTATCCATGTCGTCCTCCCGACACCCCCGGTCGCAATCCCGATGCCACGGACGGCTCGGCCGTAAGAGGATTGGGGCCGTCCGGGCGGGGACAAAGCACGCCGCTGGTGCAAATACGGAGCAATTCCGCGCATCGTCTGGCCGGGCGCTACCCGGCGTCACCCCGCCAGCCTCGGCATGGTGCTTGCCCTACGAGTTGGCACCTGCCATTCCGCGCAGGAAAGAATCAAGGAGTCTCCTGTGCTGCTTGGCGCCCTGGCTTTCATGTCCAACGACCTGGCCATCGATCTCGGAACGGCCAACACCTGTGTCTTCGCCCGGGGGCAGGGCATCGTGCTGAACGAACCCTCCATCGTCGCGATCAACAACGTCACCGACCGGATCGAAGCCGTCGGCATCGAGGCCAAGGAGATGCTTGGCCGCACGCCCGGTTCCATCACGGCCATCAAGCCGATGCGCGACGGCGTCATCGCCGACTTCGACGCCGCGGAGCGCATGCTCGGCTATTTCATCAGGAAGGCGCACAAGTCGAAGCGCTTCGTCCGCCCGCGCGTCGTGATTGGCGTGCCGTCGGAAATCACGCAGGTCGAGCGGCGCGCCGTCAAGGACAGCGCCTACCGCGCGAAGGCGAGCGAAGTGCACCTGGTCGAGGAAGCGATGGCGGCGGCAATCGGCGCCGGCCTTCCGATCACCGAAGCGTCGGGCAACATGATCGTGGACATCGGCGGCGGCACCACCGACATCGCGGTGATCTCGCTGGCCGGCGTCGTCTACAGCAAGTCGGTCCGCCTCGCGGGTAACGCCATGGACGAGGCGATCACGCTGTATGTGCGCAAGGAGCACAACCTGCTGATCGGCGAGCGCACGGCCGAGCGCATCAAGATGGAGCTCGGTTCCGCGGCGCCGCTGTCGCAGCGCAAGGAGATGGAAGTCAAGGGCCGCCACATGCTCGAGGGCAAGCCCATCACCGTGACGCTGAACGACCACGAGGTGCGCGCGGCACTCGAGGAACCGGTTCGCGGCATCGTCCAGGCGGTACACGACGCGCTCGAGCGGATTCCACCCGAACTCTCCGCCGACATCTGCGACCGCGGCATCGTGCTGAGCGGCGGCGGCGCGCTGCTGCAGAAGCTCGACGAGCGGCTGCGCAAGGAGACGGGCCTGCCGGTGCAGGTTGCCGAGGACCCGCTCTCCGCTGTCGTCCTCGGTGCGGGTAAGATGCTGTCGGACATGTCGCTGCTGCGGAAGGTCTCGATCGACTAGCGGCTGGTGATTTGCGAGGGGCGATTGGTTCGTGGTTGGCGACAATCACGAATCACAATCGCCACTCGTAAATCAGAAGGTTCGTGATTCGCGACGCGACTCGCGACTCGCGATAGTGCGGGACCCGGGTTTTCTCCAGTTTCCCGGCGTCACGCTTGGATACGCGGTTCTTGCGATCGGAGGCAGATAGGCCCTCGCAGGAACCGCGTTTTCATTGTACGGGCTTCAGCTGCGCGCGCTCTCACTCGCGACGAGGCACGGAGACGCGGAGTCAGCAACCCGGCCATCTCCGCGCCTCCGCGGCCTGTCGAAGCGAAGCAGGGTCAGATCCATTCTGGCGGTGGTTGAATCGTCGGCTCCGGGGTCCTGCCTGGATCAGGGCGGCCGCTGCCGGCCAGGCGGCGGAGCGCGCGGACGCTCATGTCGTGATCGCAGACGATCTGGCACGAGAGCCGGACGCCCTGCAGGGCGGCGCCCTCTGCTTGCCGCTTCTCTTCGAGCTTCATCTGCTCGGCTCTGGTCATCCTCGTCGGCTCGCCGCTGATGAATTCCACGCGGCAGGTCGTGCAGCGCGCGTTTCCTCCGCACGCGTGCAGAATGTCCACGCCTGCGTCCTGTTCGATCGCGAGCACGAGCCGCTTTCCATCTTCCACGTCAACGGTATCGAATCCTTCCACGGTCAGCTTCGGCATGCGCGCTATGTTAACGTATCGAGCTGATCATGACGGACGTTCCGGCGATTCCACGACCCTCGCATCTCTGGAAGCAGCTCTCTCCCGAACGCAAGCTGCAGGCGGCCGACGCATTCTGGCGTGACGAAAACGCGGCCGTCGAGCAGGCCGAGGCCGTCGCCACGATCGCGCAGCGCATCAAGTTCCGCGCGAAGAGCGTCATCGGCCTGCCGGCGGAGAAGAAGGCCAGGCACCTCGCGACGCTTGCCCGGCGTGTCGGAGCTGGTCGCGGCGCGCCTGCTCGTCGCCTATCACCTCGCGCAGCAGCGCCCGATGATGGGCAGCTTCCTCGACGCCCTTGGCATCAAGCACGAGGAAGGGCTCATCGAGGACGAAGACGTGCAGGCGCCGACGCCGGAAGCGCTGAAGCACGCGGCGAAGACCCTGGCAGCCGACCTACCCGGCCGAGGACGTGTCGCTCTATCTCTCCACGCTGATCTGGCAGGACCCGGAAACCTGGGGCGCGCTGTCGGAGGCGCCGGAAACGACGGTGAGCGCCTGATGTTCGACTGGATGGCAACGCCGGAGGGCTGGATCGCTCTCCTGACACTGACGGTGCTCGAGATCGTGCTCGGCATCGACAACATCGTGTTCATCTCGATCCTGGCGGGGAGGCTCCGCCCGGAGGAGCGTGAGAGGGCGCGCCGCCTCGGGCTGGGGCTGGCGATGTTCATCCGCATCGCCCTGCTGCTGTCCATCACCTGGGTGATGGGCCTGACGTCGCCGCTGTTTACCGTCACCTCGCAGGAGCTCTCCGGCCGCGACCTGATTCTGATCATCGGCGGATTGTTCCTGCTGGCGAAGAGCACGCACGAGATTCACGACAAGCTGGAAGGCGAGGAGGGGCACGCGTCCGGCAGGGTTGCCGCCTCCTTCGCCGGCGTCATCATGCAGATCCTCCTCCTCGACATCGTGTTCTCGCTCGATTCGGTGATTACGGCGGTCGGCATGGCCGAGGACGTCTCCGTGATGATCATCGCCGTCATCATCGCCGTCGGCGTGATGATGCTGTCGGCGCGCGCTATCAGCGATTTCGTCGACCGGCACCCGACGGTGAAGATGCTGGCGCTCAGTTTCCTGCTTCTGATCGGCGTCTCGCTCATTGCCGAAGGGTTCGAGCAGCACATTCCGAAGGGCTACATCTACTTCGCGATGGCGTTCTCGATATTCGTCGAGCTGATCAACCTGCGGGTCCGCGCCAAGGGCAAGCCGGTCCAACTCCACAGCCCGTACACGGAGCCCTGAAGCGGAACGGAGTCAGATGAGGCGGGCGAGAACGCGGCTTGCGGCCGCGTAGAAGTCTGCCGTCCACTCGTGCGCGCCGTCGAACACGCAGCTCTCGACGCTGACCCCCAGGGACTGGAGCGTGGCGACGTCCGCGTCGTGCTTGTGGCTTGTGTACATGTCGTCACGCGTGCCCCGGCCGATGAGGATCGGCGGCAGCGGGACGCGCGTGGACGCGGCGACGTCCGGCGGAACATCGCCGGCCAGCGCGATCAGGGCGTCGGCCCGGTAATGCGCGGCGGCGCGATACGCCATGCCCACACCTTGTGAAAAGCCCAGGAACACGAGCGGCGCCCGGCTGGAATACTCGCGGCTCACCGCGTTGAGAACCGAGCCCACGTACTCGACGTTCTCCGCGATGGCGAGCTCGCGGTCCTGCCTCGTCATCCAGCTGGCCACCACGAGATTGTCCCTGTGATAGAACGGATGCAACGCCTGCACGGCGACGAGCAGCCACCGCTCGTGGCCGGGAATCTGCTTCAGCGACGTCATGAGGCGTTCCGCGTTCTGCCCGTACCCGTGAAAGCCGACGATGGCGGGCCGGGACCCGGGCGTGCCGGGAACCTGCACCAGATAGCGGCCGTGCGTGCGCGCCTCGATCGTGCGAACCTCCGTGTCTGACACCATGGCCGAGCATATTAGCGTGCCTCTCGAGAACGGGGCGACGACGGCGTCCCATTACGCGCCGGCAGACCCCGCCGGCGCGCTGCTCGTGCTCGCCCACGGGGCGGGCGCGGGTCAGCGTCACCCGTTCATGGTGGGGGTGGCGGCTGCGCTCGCCGCGCGCGGCATCGACGTGGTGACGTTCAACTTTCCCTACATGGAGCAGAAGCGTCGCGTGCCCGACCGCGCGCCGCTGCTCGAGGCCTGCTTTCGTGCCGTCGTGGCGGTGGCGATGCATCAGGGCCCGCTGCGCACGCGCCGGCTGTTCATCGGCGGGAAGTCGATGGGAGGCCGCATGGCGACCCATCTTGCGGCGCAGGGTCTCGATCCGCTCGGCGGCGTCATCGCGCTCGGGTATCCACTGCATCCACCCGGAAAACCGGATCAGGTCCGCATCGCGCACCTGCCCGCGATCACCGCGCCGGTGCTGATCGTGCAAGGTGAGCGCGATGCGTTTGGCAGGCCAGAGGAGCTGGCGCCGGCCATCGAGACGATGCGCGCGCCGGTCACGCTGCACGTCGTCTCCGGCGGCGATCACTCGCTCGCCGTGAAGGGACGGTCGAAGAACGAGGCCCTCGAGGCGGTGACGACCGTGGTCGCCGGCTGGATCTCAGCCCGCCTGCAGTGACGCGAGATACTCGCGGATTCGACGCGCGTTGGTGCCGACGTCGCTGCGGCCGACGCGCGAGACCGACCTCACGTCCACGCGCGTGCCGTCGCCCGCCGGCCTCAGGCGAATGACGACGTCGTCCTTGAAACCGAACCAGAACGTCGTGTCGGTGGCTTCGATGCGGCGTGCCTCCTGGTCGGCGTCGACGATGTCCCAGCCGGCATCGCGGGCGGCGTTCAGCGCCCGCTCGAACGCGGCGTCGGGCGGCACGGGCAGCGTCACGGGCACGACGTCGGGATACGCCTGCCGCTGCTGCTGTCCGACGTTGGCGTCGTAATCGAGCGTGTTGGGTGCTCCGGCGCGAAGGGCCACCACCCGCTCGAACGTCGGTGGATCCACGGTGTCGGTGCTGATGTCGTGAATCGGCGGCACGCTGCGCGCGGTGCTCTGCCAGCGCAGGGGGATGCCGACCGCGATTGCGCCGAGCACGAGACCGGCCGCCGCCAGCGCGATGCCGGGCCGCAGGCGGCGTCGATACGCCAGCGCCAGGGCAATCGTGGAGACGACCACGGCAGCCACGCCGAGATAGGCCGCCCAGCGCATGCCTTGCAGCAGCGCGGCGGGCAGAGGGAGTACGCCGGAGCGGTACGCCACGCCGGCCGCAGGCAACATCAGCACGGCGACGGCTCCGAGGATGAACGCGAGCACCGAGTTCGCCATGGCGGCGCATTGTACGACGGGCGGGGTCCAGAGGGACCCGCCCTGACGAGGTGTTCCCGGTCCGGGTCCGTTTGGACCCGGCGATAATGACAGGTCATGCGGTTGGGAGAGCTCGGCTGGGATGAGACCTTTGCGCACCACTTTGCCGAGCATGCGTCGCACCCGGATGTGTACCCGGCACGTGTCGCCATCGAGTTCAACCACAACTACCGCGTCTACATCGATGGCGGCGAGCTCGACGCCATGGCCGCCGGCCGTCTCAAGCATCGGGCGCAGAGCCGCGCCGAGCTGCCGGCCGTTGGCGACTGGGTGGCCATCCGCAAGCGGCCCGACGAGGATCGCGCCGCGATTGTCGCGGTCCTGCCGCGCCGCTCGTGGTTCTCTCGCAAGATGGCGGGACAGATCACCAACGAGCAGGTCGTCGCCGCCAACGTTGACGTCATCTTCATCGTCATGGGCCTCGACGCCGACTTCTCGCCGCGGCGTCTCGAGCGCTATTTGCTGCTCGCACGGGAGAGCGGCGCCTCGCCGGTCATCGTGCTCACCAAGCCGGACATGGCGGCGGACGTACCGGCGCAGGTGGCCGGCGTCGCCGCGATGGCCGGCGAGCTGCCCGTGCACGTCGTCAGCCCGAAGTTCAACCAGGGCGTCGACCAGGTGGCGGCGTATCTCACCACCGGGCGGACGGGCGCGCTCCTCGGGTCGTCGGGAGTTGGCAAGAGCACGATCATCAACCGTCTCGTCGGCGAAGACGTGCGCAGGACGCGCGAGGTGCGCGAGAGCGATTCGAGAGGGCGCCACACCACCTCGAACCGCGAGCTCGTGAAGTTGCCGACGGGCGGTCTCGTCATCGACACGCCCGGGATGCGCGAGCTGCAGCTCTGGGACGTCAACGAGGCTGTTCGCGAGACCTTCGACGACGTCGAGGCGCTGGGCGTGGCGTGTCACTTCACGGACTGCCGGCATCGGGACGAGCCGCGCTGCGCCGTGAAGGCGGCCGTCGAGGACGGCCGGCTCGCGGCGGATCGGCTCGAGAGTTACCTGGCGCTCCAGGAGGAGTTGTCGTCGCTGGCGAAGCTACAGGACGAGCGGGCAATCCTCGAGCGCAAGCGGCAGGGCAAGATCGGGGCGAAGGCGTTGAGCGCGCGGCTCAAGGACAAGCGCGGCTGATGTCGTATTCGTAGAGGCCGGCCAGGCCGCCTGAAGGTCGGCCTCTACGCTGGTCCACTCAGAAGAGGCCCGGGATGAGCAGTAAATTGCGCGGAATCGGAATCACCACATTGGGCACGGGCAGCGCAGAGATGGGCTGCGCGATCGGCGGCCGGATCCCGGGAGGCATCGGCGGCAGCGTGACGTCTACGGATTGATACGAGGGAGCGAGGAAGACACCCGCACCGATGGCGAGCAGCACGGCCGCTGTCACCAGCGCGAGCAGGCGCCAGTGCTTCCAGCGAGGCGCGGCCTTCGATCGCGGCAACGCGAGATCCAGCCGCGCGGCCGCCGCGTCGATGAACTCAGGTGTGACCGTCGCCGCTTTCGCTTCGGCGCCCGCCATCAGCGCGCGGTCGCAGAGCAGGTTGATCACGCGCGGCACCCCACCGGAGTACGCGTGGACGCGGTCCAGCGCACCGGCTTCGAACGCCGGCGTGGCCGGTCCGCCCGCCACCGAGAGGCGATGCGCGATGTAGGCCTCGACCTCCGCGCGCGTCAGCGGCTTGAGCATCGCCCGCAGCGAAATGCGCTGGTCCAGCTGCCGCACCTGCGGGTCGCCCAGCGTGTCGAGCAGATTGAGCTGCCCGACGAGGACGATCTGGAGCAGCTTGGATTCGTTCGTCTCCATGTTGGAGATGACGCGAATCTGCTCGAGCACGTCCGCAGAGAGATGCTGGGCTTCGTCGATGATGAGCACGCCGCTGCCGCGGATGGCGATGAGCGACAGCAGGAACTCGTGCAGCGCGCTGATGAGCTCGTGCCTCGAGGCCGAGGCGATTCGCCCGGTCCTCACCCCCTCGCGTGAGACGACGCCGAAGTCGAGCAGGATCTCGCGCAGCAGCTCCTCGACCGACACGAACGGGTTCAGGATGAGCGAGGTGAACGTCGTCTGGTCGAGCTGCTCCAGCAACGCGCGGCAGACCGTCGTCTTGCCCGTTCCGATCTCGCCGGCGAGGACGATGAAGCCTTCGCGGCGGCGGATCGCCTGCAGGAGGCCGGTGATCGCCTCGTCGTGCGACTCGCTGCGGTAGAGGAATCGGGGGTCTGGCGCGAGCGTGAAGGGCGGCTGTTTGAAGCCGTAAAACTCCTCGTACATCGGAGCCGGGCTGACGATGGAAGACCCGCTCACGCCGCTCGAAGCATAGCAGGACTTTATATAATCCGCGCATGCTGCTCCTCCTCGTCGCGCTCCAGACGTTCTTCGTCTCGACGCTGCCGCCGGCCGAGCTGCAGAACAAGCAGGCGGTGCTCGAGACGACGCATGGCACCATCGTGCTCGACCTGCTGGCCGACGCGGCGCCCAACCACGTGGCGCACTTCATCACCCGCGCGCGCGAAGGCGCATACGACGGCACGATCTTCCATCGCGTGATCGCGATGGGCATCATCCAGGGCGGCGACCCGATCTCGAAGGACCCGGCGCAGGCCGCGAAGTACGGCACCGGCGGCCTCGGCGTCCTCCGGTTCGAGGCGAACTGCCGAGAAGCACACGCGCGGCGCCGTCTCGGCGGTGCTGGTGCCCGGCCGCCGCGACAGCGCCGGCTCGCAGTTCTTCATCTGCATCACCGACCAGCCGGCGCTCGACGGCCAGTACACCGTGTTCGCGCGCGTCGTCGAGGGCATCACCGTGGCGCAGAAGATCTCGCACGGTGCCGGCGGACATGACGATCCCGGCCGAGCGTGTCGAGATCAGGAAGGTGACGATCCGCGACAAGCCGGCGCCGGTGCCGGAGCCGTTCCTGTCCGAGACGGTGGAGGAACTGTCGAAGCATCGCGCCGTCATCGAGACGTCGATGGGCAACATGACCGTCGAGCTCTTCCCGACCGGGCGCCGAACCACGTGCGCAACTTCCTGCGGCTGGCGCAGACCGGCGTCTACGACGGCACCGCGTTCCACCGCGTCGTCCGCGGGTTCGTCATCCAGGGCGGCTACCTGCCGAGCCGGCGCGAGCCGCTCGACACCAACCAGGAGAAATACGTGCGATCGCTGCCGCCGGAGTTCAACCCGACGCCGCACGAGAAGGGCATCCTCTCGATGGCGCGCGGCGACGATCCGGCCAGCGCGACGACCTCGTTCTTCATCGTGACTGGCGCGCACGCCGGCGCTCGACAACCAGTACACGGTGTTCGGCCGCGTCGTCGAGGGGCTCGACGTGCTGGAGAAGATCGAGGCCGTGCCGGTGAACGGCGAGGCGCCGGTGACGCGCGTCGAGGTCACGCGCATCAGGGTTGTAAAGCCATAGGCATGCTCAAAGGAACGCGCGACGCCGTCCTGCACCGGATGCAACCGATCAGCATCCACGGGCAGCTGTCCTACGACGTGCACTACAAGTTCACCGACGAGCCCGACGGCCAGATGCGGGTGGCCCGCGTCGGTCCGGAAGCGCTGGTGCCGGGCCTCCAGGAGGGCGATACGCGTCACGCTCGATTTCGTGGTTGGCGTCGGTGACCGGGCGTGCGTCGACCCTGACGCTTTCGCTCCCGGCTGCCAGCTGCCAGGCGGCTGCCGTCCTACGCGTCGAAAGGCAGGCGCGCTTCCGACAGGCTCTGCGGCCGCGAGCGACGCGCACAGGTTGTGGACGCTGACGCCGAGCAGCCGCACCGGGATGCGGCCGGCCTCGGTCCGGTCCAGCAGCGCGACGGCGCGCCGCGCGATGTTGCTCGACCTCGCGTGTGGCCGGCTCGGTGTGGCTGCGCGTGATCGGTCGTGAAGTCGCTGTAGCGCACCTTGATCGTGACCGTGCGCGCGTAGAGCGCGTTCCGCTCGAGCCAGGCGGCGGCGTCGCGCGCCATGCTGTCGATCTCCGTGCGGATCTCGCCGATGTCGGTGAGGTCGTGTGCGAAGGTGCTCTCGCTGCCCGACGACTTCGGATCGTGCTCCGCGACGACCGGCCGTTCGTCGATGCCGCGCGCCAGCTGCTCGAGCCACTCGGCGAGCGAGCCGACGGCGTCGCGCAGCAGCTGCGGGTCGGCGGTGCGCACGTCCACCAGCTTCTCGATGCCGCGCGCGCGCAGCTTTTTCGCGGTGACCGGGCCGACGCCCCACAACGCGTCCACGGCAGCCCCTGGAGAAACGTCTCGACGCGCTCGGGCGCGATCACCGTCAGGCCGTCGGGCTTCTGCCATCCGGACGCGATCTTGGCGAGGAACTTGTTGGGCGCCACGCCGGCCGACGCCGTCAGCCCGGTGACGGCGCGGATCTCGTCCTTCAGGCGGCGGGCCACCGTCATGCCGAGCGTCTCGCCCCAGGTGTTCTCGGTGACGTCGAGATAGGCCTCGTCGAGCGACAGCGGCTCGACCAGCGGCGTCACCGGCGGAAGAGCTCGAACACCTGCTGCGACACGGCCTTGTACTTCGCGAAGTCCGGCCGGACGATCACCAGCGACGGGCAGAGCCGGACGGCCCGCGACATCGGGATGGCCGAGCGGACGCCGAACGTGCGCGCCTCGTAGCTGGCCGCGGCGACGACGCCGCGGCCTTCCGGGTCGCCGCCCACCGCGACCGGACGGCCCGCGCAGGTCGGGCTGGTCGCGCTGCTCGACCGACGCGTAGAACGCGTCCATGTCGATGTGGAGGATGCGGCGCACGGGCTTCAGTCTACGGGCTCCGGGCTCCGGGCTCCGGGCTCCGGGCTCCGGTTCGGGCAGGCCTGGAGACCACCGAAGACTGTAAACTGAAGACCGGAGACCGCGCGAATCGTCTAAACTCCTGTGGCTCCGAATCCGCCCCGCGTGGCGGTGCCGAAGCTCGGAGACCTCCTCCCACGTCACCCGCGGCGCCGGGCAGCATGATGCCCTGGGCCAGGCGGTCGCCGCGTGCAACGTGCACGTCGCCGCGCGTGAAATTCAGCACCTGGATCATGACCTCGTCGTCCGGCCCGGAATAATCGGGATCGATCACGCCGACGCCGTTGGCGACCATCAAGTCCGCGCTTGAGCGGCGTGCTGCTTCGGGCGAAAATCGCGAGGAAATATCCGGGCGGCACCTCGATGACGAGGCCGGTCCGGACGAGCGCGATCTGGCCGCGGCGCGATCGTCAGGTCGTGCGCGGCGGCCAGGTCGAAGCCGGCCGCTTCGTCCGTGCCGTAACTCGGGAGGGGAACCGTGGAGTCGAGCCGTCTGATTCGGAGCACGCATCACGGCAGCATACCTCAAAGCTCGATGGTGGCGGTCGCTGCTGGTGCTGTCGTGGGCGCCGTCGGCGCCGGCCCAGGATCTCTCGCGCCGCTGCCGCTCGACCCGGCGGTCCGCACCGGCACGCTGCCGAACGGGCTCACCTATTTCATCCGCCGCAACCAGCGGCCCGAGAACCGCGTGCTGCTGCGGCTCGCGGTGCAGGCCGGCTCCATCGACGAGGCCGAGGATCAGCGCGGGCTCGCGCACGTGCTCGAGCACATGGCGTTCAACGGCACGACGCACTTCAAGCCCGGCGAGCTGGTGAAGTATCTCGAAGTCGATCGGCGCGCGGTTCGGCCCGCACGTCAACGCCTACACGAGCTACGACGAGACCGTCTACATGCTCGACGTGCCGACCGACCGCGCCGGCGCGCTCGGCCGCGGCTTCGAGGCGCTGAGCGACTTTGCCGGCGGCATCACGCTCGACCGAGCGCGAGATCGACCGGGAGCGCGGCGTCGTCATCGAGGAGTGGCGCGGCCGCCTGGGCGCCGGCACGCGCATGCAGCAGCCGCAGATCGAACGCGCTCTATCGGCGATTCGCGGTACGCGGACCGGCTGCCGATCGGCACGCCCGAGGTCCTGAAGACGCTTCCCGGCGCAGCGGCTGCGCGACTTCTACCGCGACCACTACCGCGCCGACCGCATGGCGGTGATCGTCGTCGGCGACATCGACCCGGCGGCGATCGAGAAGATGGTGCAGGCAGCACTTCGGCGCCGCTGCGCGCGGCCGCCCCGGCGGCCCGCACGGTCTATCCCGATTCCGCCGCACCAGGAGACGCGGTTCGTCACCGTGTCCGATCCCGAAGCGCAGGGAACGCTCGGTGACGCTCATCCACAAGCGGCCGCTGCAGGCGTTCCGCACCGTCGGCCGACTACCGGCGGCTGCTCGTGCGCTCGCTGGCCAACCAGATGATCAACGCGCGGTTCGCCGAGATCGCGCGCGAGCCCGAGGCGCCGTTCCTCGCGGCGTCGGTGGGCGACGAGACGCTCGGCCGGACCGTCGAGGCGTTCACGGTGTCGGCGCGCGTGGACGATGGCGGAATCGACAAGGGGCTCGCCGCGCTCGCCCAGCGAGATGGCGCGCGTACGCGAGCACGGGTTCGGCGACGGCGGAGCTCGAGCGCGCGAAGCGCGCGATGCTCGCCACCTACGAGCGGGCGTTCAACGAGCGCAACACATCGGAGAGCTCCGGCTACGCCTCCGAGCTGCTGCGGCACTTCCTCAGCGGCGAGCCGGTGCCCGGCATCGAGGCGGAGCTGGCGCTGGTGCGACGGTTCCTGCCGGAGGTCACCGCGGCTGAAGCCGCGGCGCTCGCGCGCGAGCTGCTCCCCGACGACAACCGCGTGGTGCTGGCGTCGGCGCCGGCAGAAGGCCGGCGTGACCGCGGTGACCGAAGGCAGCCTGCGCGAGGCGCTGCGCGCCGGCGCGACGGCCACGGTGACGCCGTGGAGCGACGAGATCGCCGGACGCGATGCTGATGGCCGAGACGCCGACGCCGGGCACCGTGCGCGCGCGGCGCGAGATCCCGGAGCTCGGCGTCACGGTGCTGACGCTGTCGAACGGCGTCGAGGTGTGGCTGAAGCCGACCGACTTCCGCAACGACCAGGTGGTGTTCACCGCGTACGCGCGCGGCGGCACGTCGACTGGCGCACGCCGGCCGACTATCACAACGCCGTCGCTCAGCACGTCGCTCGTCGGGCTCGCCGGCCTCGGCGGGTTCACCCCGGTCGATCTCGGCAAGCTCCTGGCGGGCAAGATCGCCAACGCCGGCGGCTACATGTCGGCCTACACGCACGGCATCTCGGGCAACGCCACGCCGCGGGATCTCGAGACCGCGCTGCAGCTCACGCATCTGCACTTCACCGCGCCGAACCGGGACAAGGAGCCGGAGGCGTTCGAGCTGATGCGGCGGCGGCTCGAGGCGGCGCTGGCCAACCAGGCGCAGAATCCCGGGCTCGGTGTTCGGCGAGCGCGTGCGCGCCGTCAACACGATCGAGCACTACACCGCGAAGTCGATCAAGCTCGAGGACCTGCCGAAGCTCGATCCGGGCCGGATGCAGGCCTACTATCGACGCCCGCTTCGCCAACGCCGCCGACTTCACGTTCTTCGTCGTCGGCGCCTTCAAGGTCGACGAGATCACGCCGCTGCTGACGACCTACATCGCCTCGCTGCCGTCGCGCGGCACGGCGTCCGCGACGTTCAGCGACGACCGCATGCGGTTCCCGACCTCGGTCATGCGCGAGACGGTGCGCAAGGGCCAGGAGCCGCGCAGCCAGACGGTCATGAGCTTCTTCGCCGACACCGGCCTCGACGAGATGGAGACGCATCGCGCGCGCGCCGCCGCCGCAGGTGCTGCAGATCGCGCCTGCGCGACATCCTGCGCGAGGAGCTGGGCGGCACCTACTCGGTGGGCGTCGGCTATTCGGACACCTCGCCGCAGCCCGGCTACGGCACGACGAGCGTGCAGTTCGGCAGCTCGCCCGAGAACGCGGAGAAGCTGACCAAGGCGGTGCTGACGGAAGTCGACGCGGCTGCAGCGCGAAGGGCCGATCGGCGGCGGACGTCCAGGTCGTGAAGGAGACGGAGAAGAACGACCTGGCGACGACGCTTCAAGCAGAACGGCTACTGGCTCAACTCGCTGCAGGCGATGCACCTGCTCGGCCGCGACCCGCTGCGGATCATTCAGCGCACCGAGCGCACCGAGTCGCTGACGCAGGAGAACATCCACGCCGCCCTGCGCAAGTACTTCCCGCTCGAGCGCTACACCGTCGTGACGCTGATGCCGGAGAAGCCGCACGCGAACACAGAGCAGCAGGGCAGCGAGGCACGCTCAACTGGTGCGGCTCTGCCGCCTTCACCACGCCTCTTGCGCACTGGCGCAGAGTCAATTGGCTGAGGCACGGACTGCCGGCCTCGTGCCTCGTGTTCGTGCAGCGGACGCGCCGCTATACTGGCAGTCCATCACAGGCCGGATGCAGTACATCTACACGATGAAAGGCCTCGGGAAGGTTCATCCTCCCGACGCCGGTCGTACTCAAGGACATCTGGCTGTCGTTCCTCCCCGGCGCCAAGATCGGCGTGCTCGGCCTCAACGGCTCCGGCAAGAGCTCGCTGCTGAAGATCATGGCGGGCGAGGACACCGAGTTCATCGGCGAGGCGTTTCCCGCCGACGGCATCACGGTCGGCTTCCTGCAGCAGGAGCCGCGGCTCGATCCCGAGCAAGACCGTCCACGGCAACGTCGAAGAAGGCGTCGCCGAGATCAAGGCGCTGCTCGAGCGCTACGACGAGCTGAACATGAAGCTCGGCGAGGAGATGTCGCCCGAGGAGATGGACAAGGTGCTCGAGGAGCAGGGCCGGCTGCAGGATCGCATCGACGCGACCAACGCCTGGGACATCGACTCGCAGCTCGAGCTGGCGATGGACGCGCTGCGCTGCCCGCCGCCGGACGCCGACGTCGACGACGCTCTCCGGCGGCGAGCGGCGCCGCGTCGCGCTGTGCCGCCTGCTGCTGAAGTCGCCCGACCTGCTGCTGCTCGACGAGCCGACCAACCACCTCGACGCCGAATCGGTGGCGTGGCTCGAGCGCTTCCTCAAGGAATACAAGGGCACCGTTGTCGCCGTGACGCACGACCGCTACTTCCTCGACAACGCCGCCGAGTGGATTCTCGAGCTCGATCGCGGCTCCGGCATCCCGTGGAAGGGCAACTACTCGTCGTGGCTCGAGCAGAAGCAGCAGCGGCTGGCGCAGGAAGAGAAGACCGAGACCAAGCGGCAGAAGACGCTGGAGCGCGAGCTCGAGTTCATCCGCATGTCGCCGCGCGCGCGGCAGGCCAAGGGCAAGGCGCGGCTCAACGCCTACGAACAGCTGCTCAACGAGGACACGGCGAAGAAGATCGAGCAGGTCGAGATCTACATTCCGCCGGGCCCGCGCCTCGGCGACGTCGTCGTCGAAGCGCGCGGCCTGCGCAAGGCGTACGGCGATCAGCTGCTCATCGACGACCTGACCTTCACGCTGCCGCGCGGCGGCATCGTCGGCGTGATCGGGCCGAACGGCGCCGGCAAGACGACGCTGTTCCGGATGATCACGGGGCAGGAGAAGCCGGACGCCGGCACGCTGCGGCTCGGCGAGACGGTGCAGCCCGGCTACGTCGATCAGAGCCGCGACGCGCTCGCCGCGAACAAGAGCGTGTGGGAAGAGATCACCGGCGGCGAGGACGAGCTCGTGGTCGGCAAGCGTCCGGTGGCGTCGCGCGCCTACGTGTCGTGGTTCAACTTCAAGGGCGCGCAGCAGCAGCGCAAGGTCGGGACGCTGTCCGGCGGCGAGCGCAACCGCGTGCACCTGGCCAAGCTGCTGCAGCGCGGCTCGAACCTGCTGCTGCTCGACGAGCCGACCAACGACCTCGACGTCGACACGCTGCGCGCGCTCGAGGAGGCGCTGCTCAACTACGCCGGCTGCGCCGTGGTGATCAGCCACGACCGCTGGTTCCTCGATCGCATCGCCACGCACATGCTCGCCTTCGAGGGCGACAGCCGCGTCGTCTGGTTCGAGGGCAACTACCAGGACTACGAAGCCGATCGCCGGCGCCGGCTCGGCGCCGAAGCCGACACGCCGCACCGGATCAAGTACCGGAAGCTGACACGATAGGGGAGGCTGCAGCATGGATCCGACAGCAGGCGAAGTTTCTCGTGGACGCAGTACGCGACGTTGATGGAAGGCGAGTTCCCCGCCACCGTCAAGGTGCTGGCGGCGGTGAAGGACGACAACGCGCGACTACAAGCCGGACGACAAGTCGCGCACCGCGTGGGAGCTGGCCACGCACCTGGCGACCGCCGACATCTGGTTCCTCGACAGCATCATCAACGGGCCAGTTCGTGTGGGACCCGGACGCGGCCAAGAAGCGCCGAAGCGCAGTTCCAGAGCGTCAACGACGTCGTCGAGTTCTACAAGAAGACGTTCCCGGCGAAGCTGCAGGAGCTGCGCGACGCTGCCGCCGCGACAAGCTGACGCGGACGGTGGACTTCTTCGGCATGTTCCAGTCGCCGGCCGTCGTCGCTGCATCGGCATGGCCAACAATCACGGCATCCATCACCGCGGGCAGCTCGCCGCGTACCTGCGCGCGATGGGCTCGAAGGTGCCGGCGATCTACGGCGGCAGCGCCGACGAGCCGATGCAGGCGGCGGCAACGAACTAGGCGCAATAGCCGGCAGTCGGCAGCGGGCAGTCGGACCTGCTGCGATACATGGGAGTGAAGGCGCCGCGCCGTTCAGCCCGTGCGTCGCGAAATGCCCTCACTGCCGGCTGACCGCTGCCCGCTGCCGACATGTCTTTCCCCGACCTCCGGGCTTTCATCGATCAGCTCCGCCGTGACAACGACATCGTCACGGTGGAGGCGCCGGTCGATGCCCACCTCGAAGCGGCCGAGATCCATCGCCGCGTCATCGCGGCCGGCGGGCCGGCGCTGCTCTTCACCAACGTCACCGGCAGCGGATTTCCGCCTCGTCACCAACCTGTTCGGCACGGCGCGGCGTGCCGAGCTGGCCTTCGGCGAGCGGCCGCTGCGGCTGGTGCGGCGCCTCGTCGAGCTCGCCGAGACGCTCCTGCCGCCGACGCCGTCGGCCGCTGTGGGGCGCGCGCGACGTCGGCCTGCGAACTGCTGAAGGTCGGCACGCGCACGGTGCCGAAGGGGCCGGTGATCGATCGGGTGACGTCGCAGGTCGCGCTCGATCGGCTGCCGGCGCTGACGTGCTGGCCCGAGGACGGCGGCCCGTTCATCACGCTGCCGCTCGTCTACACGCACACATCCCGACCGGCGCGGCCACAACCTCGGCATGTACCGGATGCAGGTGCACGATGCCCGCACCACCGGCATGCACTGGCAGATCGGCAAGGGCGGCGGCTACCACTACGCGATCGCCGAAGCGCGCGGGCAGCGCCTGCCGGCGACGGTGTTCCTCGGCGGCCCGCCGGCGCTGATCCTGTCGGCGATCGCGCCGCTGCCGGAGAACGTTCCCGAGCTGATGCTGGCGTCGCTGATTGCCGGCGAGCGCCTGCCGCAGGTGCACGGCCACGGACCGCATCCGCTCGTCGCGACCGCCGAGTTCGCGCTGATCGGCGAGGTGCCGCCGCGCGTCCGGCGGCCGGAGGGGCCGTTCGGCGATCACTACGGCTACTACTCGCTGCAGCACGACTATCCGGTGTTCGACGGTGCAGCGCATGGCGCATCGCGCCGACGCGATCTTCCCGGCCACCGTGGTCGGCAAGCCGCGGCAGGAGGACTTCTTCATCGGCGACCTGCTGCAGGAGCTGCTGTCGCCGCTCTTCCCGCTGGTGATGCCGGCGGTGGAGCGGCTCTGGTCGTACGGCGAGACCGGCTATCACTCGCTGGCGGCGGCGGTCGTCAAGCAGCGCTACAAGCGCGAGGCGATGGCCAGCGCGTTCCGCATCCTCGGCGAGGGGCAGCTGTCGCTGACCAAGTTCCTGCTCGTCACCGATCGGCACGTGGACCTGCGGAACTTCAAGGCGACGCTCGAGCACGTGCTGGCGCGGACGCACCCGGAGACGGACCTCTACGTCTTCTCGAACCTCTCGATGGACACGCTCGACTACACCGGACCGACGGTCAACGAGGGGTCGAAGGGCGTCTGGCTCGGACTTGGCGATCCGGTGCGCGAGCCTGCCGCGGCAGTTCACGGCGGCCAGCGTGCCGGCGGGCGTCACCGACGTGCGCGTGTTCTGCGGCGGCTGTCTGGTGGTGGGCGCGCCGGCTTACGCCGACGGAGCCCGGAGCGGCGGCACGGCTGGCGACCGACCCGGCCTTTGCGGACTGGCCGCTGGTCGTCGTGACCGACGAGCCGGCGCGCGCCGCCGCCAGCGCCGATGAACTTCCTGTGGACGACGTTCACGCGGTTCGAGCCGGCGGCCGACATCCATGCGGCCGAACGGCGCATCGTCCGCAACCACATCGCCTACCGCGGCCCGATCGTGATCGACGCGCGGCTGAAGCCGGGGTTTCCGAAGGAGCTGTCGTGCGACGACGAGACCGGCGGCGCTCGTGTCACGCGGCGCTGGAAGGAGTATTTCCCGTCCGGCCGGGTCGAGATGGGCGACTCGGAGCGGGCGCACCTGGATTGAGCGGCGCCAGATTGGCCAGGCTGAAGTCGGCCGCTACGAGGTCTGGTACGGGAGCGCTCGTCGTGACGAGTGCCGCCAGCCGGCTTACGACGCCTGGCGCCGCTGACCAGTTCGAATCGCGGGTTCAGTTCAGCGCGTCGGGACCGCGAGCGTGAACGGGCGAGATCTGAGCGTCGAACGTCTCGCCGTCCTCCGTCACCATCTGGTAGCTGCCCTGCATCGACCCGACCGCCGTCTTCAGCGGGCAAAAGCTCGTGTAGTCGAACGAGCCGCCCGGCGGCAGCACCGGCTGCTCGCCGACCACGCCCGGACCCTTCACGCGCTCGACTTCGCCGTCGGCGTTGGTGATGATCCATTCGCGCGACACGAGCTGCGCCGTTTCGCTCCCGACATTCGAGATGCGAACGTGGTATGTGAAGAGATATGTTCCTTCGCGCGGCGAGCTCCGGTCCGGAACATAACTGCTCGTCACCTCGATCCGGATACCACGGGTCGTGGTGTCGCATCCGAGCCGTCCACCGCGCCTTTCAGGACCCGGAGTCGAGGCCCCGCCCAGCTTGCCCGGGCGGTCGCGATCTTCTTGGCGTCATAAACGACAGACGATTATCGCATGTTAAGCGGGTCTCGTGGGCCGGATGCGAACCGGTGAGCAGTCCGGCCGAAGTACATTCCGAGCCCAGGGGCTGGAACCCGCGAAGAAGAAGCCGACGCGCCTCCGCCGCGTGGCGCGAGGCGCGCGAGCTCGTCTGGGCCCACCGCCGCCGGCTCGCGATCGGCCTTGGCCTGATGCTCGTCAGCCGGCTGGCCGGCCTGGTGCTGCCGGCCTCCTCCAAGTGGCTCATCGACGAGGTGATGGGCAAGGAGCGCGTCGGATCTGCTGGTGCCGATCGCGCTCGCGGCCGGCGTGCGCCACGGTCGTCCAGGCCATCACGTCGTTCGCGCTGTCGCAGATCCTCGGCGTCGCGGCGCAGCGCGCCATCACCGACATGCGCAAGCGCGTCCAGGCGCACGTCATGCGCCTGCCCGTCCGCTACTTCGATTCCACTCAAACCGGCGTGCTCGTCTCGCGCATCATGTCCGACGCCGACGGCATCCGGAATCTCGTCGGCACCGGCCTCGTCCAGCTCGCCGGCGGTCTGCTGACCGCCGTGATCGGCATCGGCGTGCTGTTCTGGCTGAACTGGCGGCTCACCGTCATCACGCTCGTCGTGCTCGGGATCTTCGGCGGCGGCATGGCCTACGCGTTCAGGACGCTGCGGCCGCTGTTCCGCGAACGCGGCAAGATCAACGCGGAGGTGACCGGCCGGCTGACCGAGGCGCTTGGCGGCATCCGCGTGGTCAAGTCGTACACCGCCGAGAAGCGCGAGGAGATCGTCTTCACCAAAGGCGCGCACCGCCTGTTCCGCAACGTCGCCAAGTCGATGACCGGCGTCTCGGCGACCACCGCCGGCAGCACGGTCATCGTCGGCGTCATCGGCGTGCTGATGATCTGGCTGGGCGGCCGCGCGATCATCGCCGGCGAGATGACGCTCGGCGACCTCGTCATGTACATCTTCTTCATCGGGCTGGTCGCCGCGCCGCTCGTCTCGATCGCGTCGATCGGCACGCAGATCACCGAGGCGTTCGCCGGGCTCGATCGCATCCGCGAGATCCTCGACATGCGCACCGAGCTCGACGAAGACGCGGAGCGCCGGCCGCTCGGACGGCTGTCGGGCGACGTCAGCGTTCGAAGACGTCTGGTTCGAATACAACCCGGGCCAGCCGGTGCTGCGCGGCGTCTCGTTCCACGCCGCGCCGGGAACCACCACGGCGCTCGTCGGCTCGAGCGGCTCCGGGAAGAGCACGCTCATCAGCATGGTCATGGCGTTCAACCGGCCGTCGCGGGGTCGCGTGCTGGTGGACGGGCACAGACCTCGCGGACGTGCAGCCTGCTCGACTATCGCGAGCAGCTGGCCTCGGTGCTGCAGGAGAATTTCCTGTTCGACGGCACCATCGCCGAGAACGTCGGCTACGCGCAAGCCGGGCGCCTCGCTCGATGAGATCAAGGAGGCCTGCCGGATCGCGCACTGCGACGAGTTCATCACCCAGTTCCCCGAGGGTACCACACAGTCGTCGGCGAGCGCGGCATCAAGCTGTCAGGCGGGCAGCGGCAGCGCGTGTCGATCGCGCGCGCCATTCTCGCCAACCCGCGCATCCTGATCCTCGACGAGGCGACGTCGAGCCTCGACAGCGAGAGCGAGCAGATGATCCAGGATGGCCTGCGGCGGCTTCGGTCCGGCCGTACGACGTTCGTCATCGCGCACCGCCTGTCCACCATCCGCAGCGCGGATCAGATCCTCGTGCTCGAAGCGGGCCAAATCGTCGAGCGCGGCACCCACGCGGAGCTGCTCGCGCTGAACGGCCGCTACCGGCAGCTGTACGACAAGCAGTACATGTTCGAGTTCGATCGGTTCATCAATCCCGGCGAGGACTTCACGCCTGAACCCGAGAAGCCGGTCGCACCGCCTGGAGTAGGAACCGCGATATGAACGATTTTCTGCTCGAATCCGTCCTTCGAGGCGTGCTCGGCGGCAGGCGAAAACGTTCGACGGGCGCGTTGCGCTATCTCACGGGCCGAGGCGGCGGGCACGTTCGCGAACGCGGGAACGCTGCTGACCGCGGCCGGCGTGGCGTGGGGCATCTACGAGACCCTGCAGAACCAGGGTTCGGCGGGCGCGACAGGGCCAACAGCACCGGGTTCAACAGGATCGGCAGGTTCGCCCGCCAGTGTGCCGCTGCCGCCCCTGCCGGATCTTGGCCGCGCCGGGGGCGTTCCGGACGATCGCACCCGGATGCTGCGGCTGGCGATTTCCGCAGGGCATGCGGACGGGGCGATGAACGAGCAGGAACGCGCCGCGATCATGCAGCAGGCAGCGTCCGCGGGCGGCGCCGACGCCGTCGCCCGGGAGCTGGAACAGCGCAGGCCGCTGGTGGAAATCGTGGCCGGCGTCAGCGATCCGGCTCAGCGCGCCACGCTCTACGTCCTCGCCTACACCATTCTCAGGGCGGACGAACAGGTGACGGGCGCGGAACGTATCTATCTGGCACAGCTCGCGAACCTGCTCGGGCTCGACCCGTCAACCGTGCAGGCGCTCGAAAAGGATACCGCCTCGCGCATCGAAGCCGCTGGCGACCAGACGTCGCCGGCGGGGTAGGGGAGGCAGGGCGCCGGTCCCCAGGGGCGGCCAGACGGATGTCTCGCAGGGCGCGGGGTTCCCTTCGGACCCAACGGGTGAGGTCCTCATCGGAGACACAGATGTCACAGCAGCAGTGGTATATGGCCATCGGCGGCCACCAGGTCGGGCCCGTGTCCCAGGACGATGTGATCACGAACCTGAGGAACGGGACGATCGATGGCAATACGCTGGTTTTCGGCGCGGGGATGACCAACTGGACGCCGCTCAAGGACGTCCCGCCACTCGCCGCCTTTCTGACCGGTGGCGCCAGCAGCGCGGCGGCGGCACCGCCGCCGCCGATCGTGCCGGGCCGCCGCGCGCACGAAATCGATTTCCGCATCGTCGGCGCGAGATGCAGTTCGTCGAGGTCGAGCTCGATCCGGGTGAGAGCGCGGTGGCCGAAGCCGGTTCGATGATGTACATGACGCCGGGCATCCAGATGGAAACCGTGTTCGGCGACGGGAGCCACCAGCAGCGCAGCGGCGTCATGGGCGCGCTGCTTGGCGCGGGCAAGCGGTTGATCACGGGTGAGAGCCTGTTCATGACCGTGTTCACCAACCAGGGATCGGGTAAGCAGCAGGTGTCGTTCGCCGCGCCGTACCCGGGAAGATCCTGGCGATGGACCTGAAGCAGCTCGGCGGTCAGCTGATCTGCCAGAAGGACTCGTTCCTGTGCGCGGCGCGCGGGGTCTCGATCGGCATCGCGTTCCAGCGGAAGATCGGTGTCGGGCTGTTCGGCGGCGAGGGCTTTATCATGCAGCGGCTCGAAGGGGATGGCCTCTGCTTCGTCCACGCGGGCGGAACGGTGCATCCCGTCGATCTGCAGGCGGGTCAGACCCTGCGCGTGGATACGGGCTGCCTCGTCGCGCTGCAGCCGTCGGTGGCCTACGACATCCAGTTCGTCGGCAAGATCAAGACGGCGCTCTTCGGGGGAGAAGGGCTCTTCTTTGCCCAGCTCACCGGTCCCGGCCGGGTATGGCTGCAGTCGTTGCCGTTCAGCCGCATGGCCGATCGCATCTACAAGGCGGCGCCGTCAGCGGGAGGCAAGCGCGTCGGCGAGGGATCGGTCCTGGGCGGACTGGGCGGCATCCTCGACGGAGACAACTCATAATAGCTCACGGGCTCCGGGCTCCTGGGCGTCCGGGCGTTCCGGCACACGGCGATGGGCCGGCAGGCGTGAAGCCCGAAGACTGGGTGCCTGCAGCCCGATAGGAGAACACGTGGCCGAGACTCAGGCGTATGCGAATCACGTACACCGGCCAACGGGATGGCTGATCACGGCCTTTCTCGCGGTCCTGGGGTTCGTCGGGATGGTGCTCTTCGTCCTCCGCACGCCGTCGGTGATTTCGGTCGCCTTGCTGCTGATCGCGGCGGCGGTGCTCGGCCTGGTGGCGCTGGTCAGGCGCTACACGACCCGGCTGCAGGACCGCATCATCCGCCTGGAGATGCGGTTGCGGCTGGCGGCGCTCGGTCGCGAGCATGACATCACGCGGTTGACGATGCGCCAGGTCGTCGCGCTGCGCTTTGCGTCGGAGGCGGAGTTGGCCGGTCTGGTGGATCGCGCGCTCGCTGAAAATCTCACTCCGGATCAGATCAAGCGGGCGGTCAGCAGCTGGCAAGCCGACCGCTTGAGAACGTAGCGCTACCTCACCCCGAGCAGCTCGCCGCGACCGCTACCCCGCCCTAGCGCGACGGTCAGGCAGCTGCGTCCCGACGCGCCCGGGCCGAGCGCGGCGCCCCGGCCGGTCCATGGCTGGGGTACGTAAGCGGTTTCTATCTGACTCTAGCGACGGTAAGGCTGTGCCGCTTTTGTGAACAGCTCCATCTCTACTCGTTGCACACAGCCGTCCGAATAGCTGGGCACTTCGCTTGCACTCGAGCGCCGGCGTCATGCAGACACCCCCCAGGGCGACGGCGCCGTCAGTCGCTGTCGCCGATCACGCTGTCGGACCGTACGAGCTACACGCCGGACGAGGAAATATCGTTCCGTCACGTCCGCCACTACCTCGGCGGTTATGACACCTACGTCGTGATGCCCGAGTCGCACCAGGCGATCTATCCCGGCCTGATGCCGAAGCGGTTTCCCGACCGGTTCTTCGGCAGCCCACGCGCGCACACTTCGCTGCTGCTCTCCGAGGACTTCTACCGGGCGTTCCTGCCTTACGAGTTCGTGCTCATCTACCACCTCGACGCGCTCGTCTTCGCCGACCGCCTGGCCGAGTGGTGCCGCGCTGGCTACGACTACATCGGCGCGCCATGGCTGATCTCGCCCGACACCCCGCAGATCACCGAGGAGAAGGTCGGCAACGGCGGCTTCTCGCTCAGACGCGTGCGCAGTTTCCTCCGTGTCCTGGGCTCTCGACGCTACTTTGTGGACCCGGACGAGTACCTGGCAACGGTATGCGGCGCGGACGGGCCGCTTCACGCGGGTGGTCAACACGCCGCGCAAGTACCTGAAGCGCCTCGTGGCGCTCAACAACGTGCACTGGCACGTCCGCTGGGCGCTCCGCGACGACGTCCACGAGGACCGGTTCTGGGCCGAATACGCCACGCACTACGACCCCGATTTCCGCATCGCGCCGCTCGACGTGGCGCTGCGGTTCGCGTTCGAGGCCGAGCCGCGCCGGTGCTTCGAGCGCATCGGGCGCCAGATGCCGTTCGGCGCGCATCGCTGGCAGAAGTTCGATCGTGCCTTCTACGAGCCGTCGCTGCTCCGCCAGGGCCTCGGCTCGGAGGTGCGCCTCCGCAGCCCGCGGGACGCGCGCGCGTGGGGCGACTTCGAAACCGGCGTCGCGCGCGCGTGCCGCCCGGCGGCGAAGGTGGTGCGATCGTGAAGGCGGTCATCCTCGCCGGCGGCTTCGGCTCCCGGCTCGCCGAAGAAACCATGGACAAGCCCAAGCCCATGGTCGAGATCGGCGGGCGGCCGATCCTCTGGCACATCATGAACATCTTCGGCGACGCACGGCGTCGACGAGTTCGTCGTCGCGCTCGGCTACAAGGGAGAAATCGTCAAGCAGTACTTCCTCAACTGCTACGCCGCGAACAGCGACCTGACGATCGACCTCGCGACCGGGCACCAGACGGTCCACGACGGCACCCGGCCCGACTGGCGCGTCCACCTGGTGGACACGGGCCACGGCACGCAGACCGGCGGCCGCGTGAAACGGCTTCGCAAGTGGCTCGCCGACGACGAGATGTTCCTCCTGACCTACGGCGACGGCGTCTCGGACGTCAACATCACGACGCCTGATCGATTTCCACAAGCGGCACGGGCGGCTGGCGACGGTCACCACGGTGCGGCCGCCCGCCCGCTTCGGCCGTATCGGATTCGACGGCGACCAGGTCACCACCTTCCAGGAGAAGGCCGAGGACAGCGAAGGCTGGATTAACGGCGGCTTCTTCGCGCTCAATCCACGCGTGCTCGACTACGTCGACGGCGACGACACCATCTGGGAGCGTGAGCCGATCGAACGGCTCGCGCGCGACGGCCAGCTGATGGCATTCCGCCATCTCGGCTTCTGGTCGTGCATGGATACGCTGAAGGAAAAGAACATGCTCGAGGATCTCTGGGCTTCCGGCGATGCGCCGTGGAAGACCTGGATGCGACGAACCTCTCGCCGTGGCGAGGTGAGTCGAGGCGGGACGCCGCCCGCTCGACGGGAGGACATTCGAAGGATGGCCGCTGCATGCGCGTGTTGATGACAGGAATCGACGGCTACCTGGGCGCCGTGATGGCGCCCGTGCTGGTCCAGCGCGGCCACGAGGTCGTCGGCCTCGACGCCGGGTACTACCGCGACGGCACGCTGTACGAAGCTGCCACATCCTCCCGTCCCGGTGATCACGAAGGACATTCGCCAGGTCACCGCAGGCCGATCTCCACGGCTTCGACGCCATCGTGCACCTCGCGGAGCTGTCGAACGACCCGCTGGGCCAACACAGACCGGAGGTCACGTATGCCATCAACGGCGAAGGGTCCGCCTCGCTGGCGCGTCTCGCGAAGCAGGCGGGAGTGCGCCGGTTCATCTACAGTTCCTCCTGCAGCGTTTACGGCGCCGGCAACGGAGAGTGGAAGACGGAAACGTCGTCCGACCCAGGCGCTGACCGCGTACTCGGCATGCAAGCTGCGCACGGAGGCCGTCCTCGGCGGGCTGGCCGACGAGCGCTTCTCGCCCACGATGCTGCGCAACGCCACCGCCTACGGTGCCTCGCCGCGCATGCGGTTCGACATCGTCCTCAACCAGTTCGCCGGCTTCGCGCGGACCACCGGGAAGATCGTGATGAACAGCGACGGCTCGCCGTGGCGGCCGCTCGTGCACGCGCTCGACATCGCCGAAGCCTTCGCATGCGCGCTCGACGCACCGATCGACGCCGTGCACAACCAGATCTTCAACGTCGGCTGCAACGACGAGAACTACCGCGTGCGCGACATCGCGGAGATCGTCAGCGGCGCCTTTCCGCGCTGCGAGACCACCTACGGTCCGTCCAACAACGACGGCCGGAGCTACCGCGTGTCGTTCGACAAGATCGCGACCGGGCTGCCCGGCTTCCAGTGCCGCTGGAATGCGGAAAAGGGCGCCGCGCAGTTGCGCGACGTCTTCGAGCAGATCCAGCTCACGCCGGAGCTGTTCGCGTTCCGCGCGTTCACGCGGCTCGCTCAGCTCGAGCACCTGCTCGCCACGAACCAGCTCGACGAGCAGTTCTACTGGCGCGACGTGATCGCCGCGTAGCGGCCGCGTCGAAGGGAGCGCAGGTGTGGGCTCTGCGGAGCCCGCGGGAGCATCATGATTTTCACGGAAACGACACTGAAGGGCGCGTTCGTCGTCGACCTCGAGCCGCACGGCGACGACCGCGGGTTCTTCGCCCGCGCCTTCTGCCAGCGTGAGTTCGGCGCCCGCGGGCTGAAGCCGGTCGTCGCGCAGGCGAACATCTCGTTCAACCGCCAGAAGGGCACGGTCCGCGGCCTGCACTTCCAGTTTCCGCCCGGCGGCGGAGACGAAGTTCGTGCGGTGCAGCCGCGGCGCCATCCTCGACGTGATCGTGGACCTCCGCCCCGAATCGGCCACCTATCTCCAGCACGTCGCCGTGGAGCTGACCGCCGACAACCGCCGGGGACTCTACGTGCCCGAGCGTTTTGCCCACGGCTACCAGGTGCTGGAAGACAACACTGAGACGACGTACCAGGTTGGCGAGTTCTACACGCCGTCCGCGGAAAGCGGATTGCGCTACTCGGATCCGCGCCTCGCGGTTGCGTGGCCGCTCCCGGTCACCGACATGTCGGACAAGGACCGTGACTGGCGTGTGCTGGAAGAGGCCGAACCGGAAATCCGTGCGCGCATGACTCTCCCGGTCGCCCCCGCCGTGGCCGCCAGCTAGGAGAGGCTGTGTGATCATCATCGACGCCGCGTTGCGCGCGCGCGAGCAGCAGGGACGCCCGATCCGCGTCGGCATGCTCGGCGCCGGGTTCATGGGACGCGGCCTCGCCAACCAGATCATCAACAGCACCGTCGGCATGCGGCTGGTTGCCATCTCCAACCGCCACGTCGAGCGCGCGTTCGACGCCTACACCTACGCCGGGACCCAGGCGGTCCCCCGGCTCGCCGTCCGCCAGCACGATCTCGACGACGCCATCCGGGCCAGCATGTCCCGCGGTCACCGGCGACGCGATGCTGCTGTGCCGCTCGGAAGAAATCGACGTGATCGTGGACGTCACCGGCGCCGTCGAGTTCGGCGCGCGCGCCGTGCTCGAAGCCCTCCGGCATGGCAAACACGTCGTGCTCATGAACGCGGAGCTCGACGCGACGCTCGGGCCGATCCTCCAGGTTCATGCCCGCGCGCACGGCGTCGTCCTGTCCGCCTGCGACGGCGATCAGCCCGGCGTCGAGATCAACCTGTACCGGTTCGTGAAGGGCCTCGGGCTGATCCCTCGTGTCATGGGCAACATCAAGGGGCTGCAGGACCCGTATCGGACGCCCACCACGCAGAAGGCTTCGCGGAGAAGTGGGGCCAGAACCCGTCGATGGTGACGAGCTTCGCTGACGGCTCCAAGGTGAGCTTCGAGCAGGCGATCGTCGCCAATGCGACCGGGCATGGTCGTCGCCAGGCGCGGCATGCTCGGATACGAGCACCGCGGACACGTCGATGAGCTGACCAGGAGGTACGACGTGGACATGTTGCGCGAGCTGGGCGGCATCGTCGACTACGTGGTCGGCGCCCAGCCTGGCCCCGGAGTGTTCTGCCTCGCGGAACACACCGATCCGCGGCAGCGCCACTATCTCAACCTGTACAAACTCGGCGAGGGTCCGCTCTACAGCTTCTACAGGCCCTATCACCTCTGCCACTTCGAGGTACCCAACACCATTGCACGTGTGGCGCTGTTCGGCGACGCGGCGGCGCAACCCATTGGCGGGCCGTTGGTCGAAGTGTGCGCGGTGGCGAAGCGGGACCTTGCGGACGGCGAGGTACTGGACGACTACGGGCACTACATGACCTACGGCGAGGCGGTGAACTCGCCGGAGATGCGGCGCGGCCGCTACCTGCCCGAGGGACTGGTCGAGGGCTGCCGGCTGACGCGTCCAATCGAAAAGGACGCCGTCCTCACCTACGACGATGTCGAGCTTCCGGCAGACCGGCTCGCCGATCGGCTGCACGACGAGCAGGCTGTGCGTGTTTGCCGGGACCGCGAAGGAGCGATTGACACCCGCCGGCTGATGGCGCGCTCCGTACCGCCAGGCCCGCGATCGGCGGTCACCACGGCGCGACCGCTCGCAAGACCCTGACTGACACTTCTGTAATCCGCAGCCACATCTGTAGAAACGGCTGAGGTCCAAGCCCGCCAACCATCGCAAAAAGCCTGCATTTTCAACTACTTGCCTCCGGCATTACGGTTGCGATGTAGAATCCCGGCCGGCTTCTTCCCGAAGCCGCTTTTCACAACAAAAGGGATTCGCCTTGGTGCCCAATACTCGCCTTCGCGGTGCACGTGTGTGCACGTCTGCGGCGTTCCTGCTGCTTTTCAGCCTCGGCCCCGCTCGCGGCCGCGACGCACAACGTTCCCGCCGGCGGTGATCTGCAGGCGGCGCTGAACGCCGCGCAGCCCGGCGACGTGATCACCCTGGCGCCGGGCGCCACGTACACCGGGAACTTCAGGCTGCCGCGTCAAGAACGGCGACGCGTACATCGTGGTCCGCACGGGGGGAACGCGCGTGACCTGCCCGGCGCGGGAAGGCGGGTGTCCCCGGAGCACGCGGCGGCGTCTCGCCAAAATCAAGTCGTCCAACACGTCGCCTGCGTTGTCCACGGCGGCGGGCGCGCATCACTGGCGTATCGAGCTGATCGAGTTCCAGGCGAACGTCAACGGGGTCGGCGACATCATCGTGCTCGGCGGCAGCGCGTCGCAGACGCAGCTCTCCCAGGTCCCGCACGATCTCATCCTCGACCGCGTCTACGTCCACGGCGATCCGATCCTCGGCCAGAAGCGGGGCATCGCGCTCAACAGCGGGGCGACGCACATCATCAACAGCTACATCGCGGACATCAAGGCGGTCGGGCAGGACAGCCAGGCGATCTGCGGCTGGAATGGCCCGGGCCCGTTCCTCATCGAGAACAACTATCTCGAGGCGGCCGGCGAAAACGTCATGTTCGGCGGGTCGGAAACGTCGATCCCCGACCTCGTGCCCTCCGATATCACGATCCGGCGCAACTACTTCACCAAGCCGCTCGAGTGGCGCGGCCAGAATGGTCGGTGAAGAACGCGTTCGAGCTGAAGAACGCCCGGCGCGTGCTCGTCGAAGGCAACGTGTTCGAGCACGTGTGGGCGGCGGCGCAGGCCGGGTTCGCGGTCCTGTTCACGACGCGCAACCAGGGCGGCAAGTCGCCGTGGTCGGTGGTCGAGGACGTCACGTTCCGCTACAACGTCATCCGCCACGCGGGGAACGGCATCAACATTTCGGGCTACGACGACGGCTTTCCCGACCTGCAGGGCCAGCGCTATCGCATCTCGCACAACCTCGTGTACGACATCGACGGCGAGACGTGGGGCGGGAGCGGCATCTTCCTTCAGATGGGCAATCAGCCGCGCGACATCGTCGTCGATCACAACACGGTGCAGCACACCGGCAATGTCGTCACCGTCTATGGCAAGCGCGACGGCGGGCCGGCGGTGGTCGACGGGTTCGTCTTCCGCGACAACCTGATGCGCCACAATAGGTACGGTGTCAAGGGCGACAGTCTGAACGGTGGTGCCGCCACGCTCGACGCGTACTTCAGGGGCTTCACGTTCGAGCGCAACGTGCTCGCCGGCGGCAAGGCGTCGCAGTACCCCGCGGGCAACTATTTTCCGACGGTCGACGAGTTCGAAGCGGCTTTCGTGAACGCGGCGGACGGCGAACTTCACGCTCGTGCCCGGCAGCCCTTTCCGCAACGCGGCCTCGGACGGCAGCGCGCTCGGCGCGGATCTCGCGCGAGCTGAATTCCGCCGCCAGCGGGACCTCGCCGGCTCCGCCGGCACGCGGCGCTCCTTCGCCGGCGCCGCGTCCGGACACGCTCCCGCCCGACGGGGATTGACGAGCCGCTAGGTCTTCCCGGAACCGCAGTGACTGCGTACGGCGCGTCCTGTCACGGATAAGGCAGAACAGTTCACATCCTCGGCCATTACACAGCGAACGGCTGAGGTCGGCGGTCACCTCGCGCCGAAAAAGCCGGTAATATCTACTCGGCTGCTCAGCGGCACTCGAGTTGCTGGTCAGACTGCCGCCGGCTTCTCGGACGAAGCCGCATTCACTACCGAGGATTGGACTGTGGCGCCAGAGCCTCGTCGTGCCGGTGCGCGTCTAGCCTTCGCGCTTCTCGTCCTGCTCCTGCCCTCGACACGGCTCGCGGCGGCGACGCACGCGGTGCCAGCCGGCGGCGACCTGCAGGCCGCGCTCGACGCCGCGCAGCCTGGTGACACGATCGTCCTGGAACCGGGCGCCACCTACACCGGGAACTTCAAGCTCCGGGCGAAGGAATGGCGACGCGTACATCGTCGTTCGCACGGGGGGGAACCCACGTGACCTGCCCGGCGCGGGAAGGCGGGTGTCCCCAGAGCATGCGGCGGCGCTCGCCAAGATCAAGTCGTCAAACACGTCGCCTGCGTTGTCCACGGCGGCTGGCGCGCATCACTGGCGTATCGAGCTGCTCGAGTTCCTAGGGCAGGTCAAGGGGTACGGCGACATCATCATGCTGGGCGGCGGCATCGCAAACCGCAGCGCAGGTCCCGCACGATTTGATCCTCGACCGCGTCTATGTCCATGGCGATCCGGTCGTGGGACAGAAGCGCGGCATCGCCCTCAACAGCGGCGCGACGCAGATCATCAACAGCTACATCGCCGACATCAAGGCGGTCGGCCAGGACAGTCAGGCGATCTGCGGCTGGAACGGGACTGGCCCATACCTGATCGAGAACAACTATCTCGAGGCCGCGGGCGAGAACGTCATGTTCGGCGGAGCCAACCCGTCGATCCCCGACCTCGTGCCCTCCGATATCACGATCCGCCGCAACTACTTCACCAAGCAGCTCGAGTGGCGCGGCCAGAAGTGGTCGGTGAAGAACGCGTTCGAGCTGAAGAACGCGCGGCGCGTCGTCGTGGAAGGCAACGTGTTCGAGCACGTGTGGGCGGCGGCGCAGACCGGGATACGCGATCCTCTTCACGCCGCGCAACCAGGGCGGCAAGGCGCCGTGGTCGGTGGTCGAGGACGTCACGTTCCGCTACAACGTCATCCGCCACGCGGGGAACGCCATCAACATTTCCGGGCTACGACGACGGCTCTCCGACCATGCAGGGCCGGCGCTATCGCATCTCGCACAATCTCGTGTACGACATCAACGGAGAGACGTGGGGCGGGAGCGGCGCCTTCCTCCAGATCGGCAATCAGCCGCGCGACATCGTCGTCGAGCACAACACGGTGCAGCACACCGGCAATGCCGTCACGGTGTATGGCAAGCGCGACGGCGCGCCCGCGGTCGTCGACGGGTTCGTCTTCCGCGACAACCTGATGCGGCACAACACCTACGGCGTGAAGGGCGACGGCGTGGGCGCAGGCTCCGCCACGCTCGACACGTACTTCAGAGGGTTCACCTTCGCGCACAACGTGCTCGCCGGCGGCAGGGCGTCGCAATACCCAGCGGGCAACTATTTCCCGACGGTGGACGAGTTCGTGGCTGGCTTCGTGAACGCGGCGAACGGCAACTTCGCGCTCGTACCCGGCAGCGCCTTTCGCCGCGCCGCCTCGGACGGCAGCGCGCTTGGCGTGGACCTTGTCCGCCTGAATGCCGCCGCGGCAGGAACTCTCCCCGGTTCCCGATGAGACAGACCCGCAGACGAAGGAGGGCACTCGCTACAATGGGCGGATGCGTACGTCGTCCGTCCTGGTCACCGGAGCGGGTGGGGAGATCGGGCACGGCCTGATTACCCGCCTCGCGGGGACCGGCCGGCCCATTGTCACGATCGACCTCGCCCCGCTCGACCCTTCGCTCTCGCGCCTCGTCCGCCGCGAGTTCACCGGCTCCATTACGGACAGACGCCTGCTCGAGCGTGTGCTCGCCGAGTTCGAGGTGGACCTGATCTTCCACCTGGCCGCGCTGTTGTCGACGCGCTCCGAGTTCACGCCCGTGACTGCCCACGAGGTGAACGTCGAAGGCACGCTGACGCTGCTCGAGTTCGCACAGCACGAAGGCGAGTCGCACGGGCGCACCGTGACGTTCGTCTATCCCTCGTCGATCGCGGCGTATGGCCTGCCCGACCTCGACACGAAGATGCAGGCCGGCCGCGTGCGCGAGGCCGACTGGAACATTCCGATCACCATGTACGGGTGCAACAAGTTGTACTGCGAGCACCTCGGCCGGTACTACACGCGCCACTACAAGCAGCTCGCGGCCGACCCGCCGTCGCGGCGCGTAGACTTTCGATGCGTGCGCTTCCCGGGCCTCATCTCGGCCCTGACCGTCCCGAGCGGCGGCACGTCCGACTTCGCGCCGGAAATGATTCACGCCGCGGCGCGCGGCGAGGCGTATGCCTGCTTTGTCCGGCCGGACACGCGCATCCCGTTCATGGCGATGCCGGACGCTATCGAGGGGCTGATGAAGCTGGCCGCCGTTCCCCGTACCCGGCTGACGCAGACCGCTTATAACCTGTCGGCGTTCAACCCGACGGCGGAAGAGATTTGCGACGTCGTGAGCGGCGCCTTTCCCCGGGCCAGCATCACGTGGGAGGTTGACGAGAAGCGCCAGCGGATCGTGGACTCGTGGCCTGCCGATGTGGACGACAGCGCCGCCCGCCGCGACTGGGCCTTCGCGCCGCGATACGATTTCCAGCGCGCCTTCGAGGAGTATCTGATTCCCACGATCCGGGAGTTCTACAAATGACGAAGGTTTTCCTGGCGGGTGTCGTCGCGGCCAGTGTGCTCGCGCCGATGTCGGCCCAGACGAATACGATGAACAGTCTTGGAGAGCGGTACGTGCGCCTCGTGCTCGCCATGGGGCAGCACGACGCGGACTACGTCGATGCGTATTACGGCCCGGCGGCCTGGAAGCAGGAGGTGGACGCGCAAAAGCTGCCGCTCGCGGAGATTACGTCGCGTGCCGCCGTGCTGGGGCGCGACATCGCCGCCGCGGCGCCAGCCGCCACCGCGGAGGAGCTGGTGCGGCTGCGGCACCGGTACCTGTCGCGCCAGCTCGAGGCCCTGCGTGCGCGTGCGGCGATGCTGTCGGGAACGAAGATGACCTTCGACGAGGAGTCGAAGGCGCTGTACGACGCGGTGGCGCCGCGGCATACGGCTGCGGAGTTCGAGAAGGTGCTGGCAGCGCTCGAAGCGAAGCTGCCCGGCACGGGTCCCCTGCTGGATCGATACGAGGCGTTCCGCAGCCGGTTTGCCGTGCCGCGCGAACGGCTCGACGCCACGTTCAAGGCAGCCATCGACGGATGCCGTGCCCGCACGCTGAAGCACATCACGCTTCCGGCCGGCGAGAGCTTCACGGTGGAGTACGTCACCGGCAAGAGCTGGAGTGGATATAACTGGTATCAAGGCAACTACCGCAGCCTGATCCAGGTCAACACCGACCTGCCGATCTACGCGGATCGTGCTATCGATCTGGCGTGCCACGAGGGGTATCCAGGACACCACGTCTACAACGCGCTGCTCGAGAAGAACCTGGTGCGCGACCGCTCCTGGATGGAGTTCTCCGTGTACCCGTTGTTCTCGCCGCAGTCGCTCATCGCCGAGGGCACGGCGAACTTCGGCATCGAAGTCGCGTTTCCCCGGGAGGAGCGTCTCGAGCTCGAGCGCCGCGTGATCTTCCCGGCGGCCGGTCTCGATCCGGCCGGCGTCAACCAGTACTATGACGTCCTCGCATTGGTGGATCGGCTGTCCTATGCAGGCAACGAGGCGGCACGCCAATATATCAACGGCGAGATCGACGCGCGCGCGGCGGCCGACTGGCTCGTGAAGTACGGGTTGTACTCACGCCCCCGCGCCGAACAACGGGTCCGATTCACCGACCAGTACCGGAGCTATGTGATCAACTACAACCTTGGCAAGGATATGGTCGCGCGCTACATTGAATCTCGCGGCGGCACGGCGGCGAACCCGGAGCGCCGCTGGGCGGAGTTCGAGCGCCTTCTCTCGTCGCCGCGTCTCCCATCGGATCTGGCCACGCGATGATTGCGATCGAGATCACCAAGCCAGGGCAGCCTGAGGTGCTCAAGCCCGTGGAGCGTCCCGACCCGGTGCCGGGCGCGGGCGAGGTATTGATCAAGGTCGCTGCGGCGGGCGTCAATCGGCCCGACGTGATGCAGCGGCGCGGCCGCTATCCGCCGCCGGCGGGCGCCAGCGACCTCCCGGGCCTCGAGGTATCGGGCACGATCGTGGCGCTCGGCGAGGGCGTAACCGACTGGCGCGCCGGCGACAAGGTCTGCGCCCTCCTGGCGGGCGGCGGCTACGCGACGATGTGCGTCGCGCCGGCGCCGCAGTGTCTGCCGGTGCCCGCGGGGGTGGAACTGGTTGCGGCGGCCGCCATTCCCGAAACGTTCTTCACCGTCTGGACCAACGTGTTCGATCGCGGCCGCCTGAAGAGCGGCGAGACCGCGCTGTTTCACGGCGGCAGCAGCGGTATCGGCACCACCGCGATTCAGCTCGCCGTTGCGCGCGGCGCGCGCGTCTTCACCACCGCCGGCTCGGACGAGAAGTGCCGCGCCTGCGAGCAGCTCGGCGCGTCGCGGGCGATCAACTACCGGCAGAACGACTTCGTCGAGCTGAGTCCAGGGCCTGACCGGCGGCCGCGGCGTCGATCTGATCCTCGATATGGTGGGTGGGGAGTACGTGGCGCGCAACCTGTCGGCGCTTGCGGTCGAAGGCCGCCTCGTGCAGATCGGCTTGATGGGCGGGGAAGCGGGGCCCATCGATTTCCGCCGCATTCTCGGGCAGCGCCTCACCGTCACCGGATCCACGCTGCGGCCGCGCAGCGTCGCTGAAAAGGGGAAGATTGCCGAAGCCCTGCGCCAGGAGGTGTGGCCGCTGCTCGAGCAGGGGCGCGTCAAACCGATCATTTACCGCACGTTCCCGCTCAAGGACGCCGCCGCGGCGCACCGGCTGATGGAGTCGAGCGAGCATATCGGCAAGATCGTGCTCGTGGCATGAACGGGAAGGCCTCAGGGTCCAGGGGTCGGGGCTCAGCGAAGGCAGCCCTGAGGCTTCCCTGAGCCCCATGAACCCTGACCTCTGAGGCCTGGGTTTGCGTATGATAGGGGCCCTATACCAGAACAAAGGCCGAATCGTGCCAGGCGGCCCGTCTGATCCTGGCCATGTTCAAGAGGCTCACCACTCTTGACACAGGCTCCGGCTGACCCGCTGGTCGGCACGACCGTCGTCCATTACGAGATTCTCCGCAAGATCGGCGGCGGCGGGATGGGTGTCGTTTACGGGGCCCGCGACACCAAGCTCGGACGCCTCGTCGCCCTGAAATTCCTGCCGCCGCAGTGGAGCCACGACGAGGGCGCCAAGCAGCGCTTCATCCGCGAGGCGCAGGCCGCCTCCGCCACCGACCACCGCAACATCTGCACGATCCACGACATCGCGTCAACCGACGATGGACGCCTGTTCATCGTGATGGCGCACTACGAAGGGCAGACGCTCAAGGAGAAGCTCGAGGCCGGACCGCTCGACATCGACACCGCGCTTGAAATTGCGGCGCAGGTGGCCGACGGGCTCGCCAAGGCCCATGCCCAGGGCGTCGTGCACCGTGACATCAAGCCCGGCAACCTGATGGTCACCGACGAGGCCGTGAAGATTCTCGACTTCGGCCTCGCCAAGTTCGCCACCGCGCTGCAGCTCACCATAGAAGGATCGACGCTCGGCACCGCGGTGTACATGTCGCCGGAACAGGTGAGGGGCGAGGAGGCCGATGCGCGCAGCGACCTGTGGTCGCTCGGCGTCGTCCTCTACGAGATGGTCGCGGGCCGCGTGCCCTTCCATGGCGCATACGCCGAAGCGGTGGTGTACGCGATTCGGAACGAGACACCGCCTTCCCTGCGGTCGCAGCGGCCCGAGGTCACCGAAGCGCTCGAGCAGCTCGTGTTCCGCACGTTGCACAAGGAACCGTCGGTTCGCTTCCAGAGTGCCCGCGACCTGTCCCGCGCGTTGCGCATGCTGCAAGGGCGCACGATGGCGCAGGACCTGTTGACCGAGCCGCTGCCGGATGTGCGCCGCAATGCACCGGCGCTTCCGCCGGCCCCGCCGCGACGGTGGCGCCGCACGGCAGCGATTGTCGCCGCCGTGCTCGCAGTCGTCGCGGCGGGCGCCTATCCGCTCCTGACTCGCGCGGTCGACCGCGTGCCCGTGGCGATTGCCCCCGTGGTGAACCAGACCGGCTATGCCGAGCTCGATCCCTATCGCCTGGCGCTCACGCAGGTCCTCGTCTCGGACCTCGCGGAATCGCCAAACATTCGCGTCGTGCCTTACACCCGCCTGCTTCAGATCGTTCGCCGATTTGTCACCGGCGGAACCGACATGTCGAGCCGCGAGGCCATCCAGGCGCTGACGGCGGGGAGCGGGGCGGGCGTCGTCGTGATCCCGACGCTGCTCTACGAAAACGGCGCGTGGCGGGGCCGCGCCGAGATCCAGGACGCCACGACCGGCACCAACGCCGCCGTGTACAACACCGATCCCGTCGCCTCGTCGCTGGTCAAGGACACCGCCTACGGGCTGACCGCGGGACTGGCGCGGGCGATCGAGCAGCACTTCGTGGAGTACGGGCCAGGCGCGGCGTATACGCCGCGCGCCGCATCGGCCCGGCCGCGGACGCTCGACGCCGCCAGGGCCTTCGAGGAGGGGCTGAACGCGTACGACGAATTGGAGTACTCGAGCGCACGTGCCGCGTTCGCGCGTGCCGTCGATCAGGACAGCCGCAATCCCCTGATGCTCGCGTGGCTCAGCCGGGTTGCACAGGTGTTCCGCGAACGAGACGCCGCCTCCGACGCCGCGGAGCGCGCCTCGAGCCTGGTGACCGAAGTAACGCCGCGTGGGGATGCGCTGTTTGTCGCCGCCGTGCTGGCTGAAGCGCGGCGCGATGCGCCTTCAGCGGAAGCCCGCTACCGCGATCTGATGGATGCGTTTCCCGACGAGCCGTCCTACGTCATGGAGCTCGGCGCATTTCAGGACCGGCAGGGGCAGAACACCGGCGCGATCACCACGCTGCAGCGCGCACTGACGCTCGACGCCCGATCGGCGCGCGCCGATCTGGATCTCTGCCGCATGTACAACCGGGTGAACGACCTGGCCCGCGCGCGGCAGCATGGCCGCGACGCCCTGGCGAAGTTTACGAAGCTCGGGGCTCGTGGCGGGGAAGGGCAGACGCTGTTCTGTCTGACCGACGCGCTGCGTGTCGGAGACTCCGCCGCGAGGGCAGAGGCCAGGCAGAATGCCGAAGCGGCGCTCACCATCTTCCAGGAGCTCAAGTACCCGTACAACGTGGCGCGCGCGTACAACTACCTGGCCCTGGTCGCCGGTGGACAAGGGAACCGGGTGGAGGCCGCGGCCTATGGCGAGAAGGCATTGGCGGCGGCCCGCGACGCGGGCAACATCGTCCTGCAGCCATTGGTGCTCATGAACCTGGGCATCAGCTACGACTTCCTCGGCAACCGGGTGCGATCGGCCGGCTACTACGAACAGAGCGCCAAGCTGTATCAGTCGCTGGGGGATGAGCCGAGGGCCGCGGAGATCGAAGCGAACGCGGGCGCGCAACGCGTTGAATACGGGCTCGACGCCGACGCCGGCCTTCGTGCGGTCCAGAACGCTCTGGCCGTCTTTCGAAAGCTCGGTGACCGCAACTTCGAGGTCTTCGCGGCGCAGGTCACTGCCGCGTACTACCGCTACGGCGGCAGGCACGCCGACGCGGAGCGCGAGCTGAATCGCGCGCTCGCGATCGCACGCGAACGGAACCTCGACGACGACATCGCGTGGCTGACGATGGACCTGGCGCGATCGCGCTACGACCTGGGCGACTATGCGAAGGCTCGAGAGCTGCTCACCAGCGCGCTCGGCGACGGATCGGGGCCGAAGAGCACCGAGGTCAGGATCCGGCTCGGCATGGTCGATACCCGGCTTGCTGATGCTGCGTCCGCTGACGAGCATCTTCGCCGTGCCGCCGCCGACCTCGACACGGGCGGCGAGCGCGTACTGCTCCCACTGCTCTATAGCGCGCTCGGCGAGCGCGCATATGAAGCAGGCAACGCCACCGAAGCCCGCTCGCAGTTTGCGCGTTCGTCCGCATTCTGGGTAGACGAGGGCCCGGATGCCGCGAGTGTCGAGGCACGGGCGTATCTCGGACTGCTGGACGGCCTTGACGGTAAGCTGCGTGCCGGCGAGGCGGCGCTGAGCGAGAGTATCGATCACGCGCAACGGATGCGCCGTGTGGCCCTCGAGGCCCGCGGCCGCGTGTTCCTCGCACGCCTGTACGTCGGCAGCCGGCGGTTCGACGAAGCCGTTCGTCTGCTGGAAACGATTCCCCCCGATGCCGAGCAGGCAATCGGGCGTGAACAGCAGGCGCAGGTGCCGGTACTGGCGCAGCGTCGCTCTTGCCGGCCAGGGAAACACGGACGGCGCCCGCACCGAAGCCGAGCATGCGCGGCAGCTGCTCGCGGACCTCGAGGCGTCGCTGCCCGAGGCCGATCGGGCGCGGTATGCAGCGCGTGCCGACATCCGGCGAATGGTCGAGTAAGCGTGTTCGAATCGAGGCGGACTTTCGTTCTTACCACAGAGGGACGTGTCGAAATCTCCCTGGTCGCGTGCCAGGCGAGGAGGTGAAGGATGAGTTACGGTGAGTACGGCGGCAACGGAAGCGTCCAGAGCGCCGTTTGGCTTGGCGAGCCCGATGTGCAGGTCACGCAGCTCAATCGCGGCGCCGAGGCCTGGGCGAAGCTGGGAGAAACCCAGTTGTCGAGGCGTGCGCGGGCGTTCATCCCGAAGATCGAAGGGACCGACCTGACGTTCTACGGGAAGGACAACACCCCGGCTGGGCTGGGCAATTTCCGCATCAGAGTCCGGTTCCAGAACGAGCGCGAGATTACCGAGGCGGCCAACGCCTTCCGCAAGGCCATTGGTGCGAAGGAACTGGAAGTCGAGTTCGTGCTTGATGTTCTGAAAGACGATCCCGGTCAGGTCAAGCTTGCGTGGGGCGCGCATGCGAACGTGCCGCTCGGCGACGACCAGACGCAGGGGAACGGAACACCCGGCCCGAAAATGTTGCGGCCCGGCGGCCTGCTCGGCCTGTGGCAGCGCTTTCTTGGACTCTTCCGTTAAACGATCCGTCCCCCCTCGTCGCTTCCTCGTTACACCTGGCGCGTTTTCTTCCCGTTTTCGGAGGTTCGAAAAATGGCGTACGGAGAATATGGTGGCAACGGCAGCGTTCACTGGCTGATCGACGCGGACGATGTTGACGAGATCGCCGAGAAGCACCGCATGTTTAGCGTTCGCAGGGCCGGGCAGGCGGGAGTGGCGTCAGCACGGCGTCGATTACTACGGCAAGAAGGAAAGCTTCGGCAACGACTTCACCATTCGTGTCAAGCTGCCCGAAGAGAAGCGCAAGGAGTGGATCGCACAGCTCCGGCGGCAGCTGGCTGCCGCTGCGCGCGGTGACATCCTGGAGTTCACCCTGCCGATTGAAAAGTCGGATCAGCCGCACGCGCAGATTCAGATTTGCTGGGGCAAGACGCCGTCATGGCAGGACAATCTGTTTCGGTTGTCGAAGGAACTGGACGACGCGGCACCGTCGAACTCGGGCAGTAGCGTTCAGGCAGCCACAGCGGACAGCCGAGACAAGGTCGCGGCGCAGCGACGTGCTGAGGCCTGCACTGCCGGCTGCCTGCTGCCGCTACCTGCGAAACAGCCGCTGCCAGGTGTTCTTCTTGGTGAGGCCCCTGAGCGCGTCGCGCAACTCGGCGGCCGACTGGTAGCGTTCGTCCGCCCCTTTGGCGAGGAGGCGCTGTGTGATCGCCTCGAGACCGGCGGGCCGGTCGGGGACGAGCGTACGCACCGGCACCGGGTCCTTGTCGAGGACATTGGAAACCGTGTCCGCCGGGGATCCCCCTGCGAAAGGAAGCCTTCCCGTCGCCATCTCGTAGATCACCACGCCGAGCGGAAAACAGATCGCTTCTCGGATCGAGCGGCATCTGCAGGATCCGCTCGGGCGCCATGTAGTTGGCCGTTCCAAGCGGCCGCCCCGGCATCGTCGAGCCTTCGATCCCGAGCGCACCCGTTTCGGCCACGCGGAACCGCCGGGCAAGGCCGAAATCGAGCACCTTCACCTCGCCGGTGTCACTGATCACGATGTTCCCGGGCTTGATGTCGCGATGCACGACGCCCTTGGCGTGCGCTGCATCGAGCGCGTCGGTGATTTGCAGCGCGATGTCGACGATTTCTGGCGTCTCCAGCGCCTTGCGGGCCATGTAGGTCTTGAGGTTGACGCCTTCGCACCGTTCCATGGCGATGAACCGGCGTCCCTCGTGCTCGCCGACGTCGTAGATGGTGCAGATGTGGCGATGGCTGAGCAGCGCGATGGTCTCGGCCTCGCGCTGGAACCGCCGGGCCATATCAGGGTCGTCCGCGAGGTCCTCGGGGAGAAACTTCAACGCCACGGGCCGTGACAGGCGCGTATCTTCCGCCTCGTAGACAATCCCCATTCCGCCGACGCCCAACTTTCCCGTCACACGGTAGTGTGAAATTCGCTCTCCCAGCATCGCCGGGCGCCAGCATACCGCAGCGTGTGGCGTTCTGAATTCAAGGCCGACCTGAAGGCCGGCCTCGGCGAACTGCCCCGAGCACTCCCGACTGCCCACCGCCAGTGCGCATGAGCTGGGTGACCCCTGCTACGGATGAGCTGTCGTGCAGTCTCGATTCGCAAAAGATTAGCTATTCGGGGGCGTGTTCGGTTCGAGACCCCCTGGCGTTAATACAAATCAAAGGAGCTGAGATATATGATTCCGGCCAGCCCGCTCACGACTATGACCCCGGGACCCGGCAGGGACATGCCGCCACTCAAGCCCTCTGGCAGCGCGAGCCAGATGCCGCTCATCAGCGACGAGCCGACCATCGAGCTCGTCGTCCGGGCGCGGGGAGGCGATCGTCTTGCCGTGGAGGCGCTGCTCGAACGCTGTCTCCCTTCACTGAAGCGCTGGGCGCATGGCAGGCTTCCAATGGCGGCGCGCGGCGCGCTCGACACGGGTGACCTCGTCCAGGAAACCGTCCTCCACGTCCTGCGCCGTCTCGATCACTTCGAGCCGCGGCACGTGGGCGCGATGCAGGCCTATCTCCGCCAGTCGGTGATCAACCGGATCCGCGACGAAGTCCGCCGCGTCAGCCGCCAGCCGATGCCGGTGGAGCTGTCCGACGAACCGGTGTCGGATCACACCTCGCCGCTCGAAGGCGCCATCAAGACCGAGGCCTACCAGCGCTATCGCGACGCGCTGGTCGATCTCAGCGTGCGCGACCGCGAGATGATCGTGGCGCGTGTCGAGGCGCAGTGGAGCGTGCAGGAAATCGCGCAGCGATTCGGCATGCGCACGAGCGACGCCGCGCGCATGGCCGTGAGCCGCGCCCTGCGCCGCCTCGCCGCCCGCCTGACACCCAAGTCCCAGGCCTGACGCGCAGCGCGAGCCGCATCCGGTGCGTTGGGCGGGTCTGCGGGTGAGGCGGATCCCGTGTCAGCGCTCCGGGTGCGGTTCGCACTGCGCGTCTATAATCAGGCTCTGGCTCGAGGCTCCGGCTCCGGGACGTCCCGGAGCCGGAGCCCGCAGCCCTGAGCCCATGCCGGACCGACTCTTCACCCCGCGCTTCTTCCTGATGTGCGGGTTCAGCTTTACGGTCTTCCTCGCCGCCTTTCAGCTATATCCCACGGCGCCGTTCCGGATTCTGGCCCTCGGCGGGAGCGCGTCGATTGCGGGGATGTTCCTGGGGATGATGACGTACGCCTCGGCGGTCGCGGCTCCGTTTACCGGCGCGCTCGGCGACCGCGTGGGCAAGCGGCGGGTGCTCATCGTCAGCAGCGTCGCGGCGGCGCTGTTCTCGGCAGGCTACGCGGTCACCACCAGCGTGACGGTGTTGCTGGCGATCGCGGCCGTCCACGGCATCTTCTGGTCGGCGCTGCTCACCTCGGCAGGCGCATACCTCGCAGACATCATCCCGGCGCACCGCCGTGCGGAAGGGATCGGGTACTACGGCCTGTCGACCGTGCTCGCGATCGCCGTCGGCCCGTCGATCGGCCTCGGTGTCTATCGCTTCGGATGGGCCGCTGTCTGCCTCAGCGCCGGCACGCTGAACCTGATCATGGCGGTGATCGCGTACCGGCTGCCCGAGGATCGCACCCACGCAGGCCATCATGGGCCGTTCACCTTTCGCGGCGCGCTCGAATGGCGGGTCATCGTGATAGCCATCACGATGTTCCTGTACGCGTTCGGATACGGCGGCGTGACGAGCTTCGCCGCTCTTTACGCGACCGCGAATGGCGTCACGCCGAGCGGACTCTACTTCATGGTGTTTGCGGCAACGTCAATCGGAGTCGGGCTGGTCGCCGGTTCGCTCGGCGATCGCGTCGGCCACACGCGCCTGATCGCGCCAGCGCTGTCGCTCATCGCGATCGGCTACGTGCTGCTCGCGGTGGGCGGCAGCCGCGGATGGCTCATGACGTCAGCCGTGATCCTCGGCGTCGGCTTCAGGTCCGCCTACCAGTTCTTCACCGCGCACGTGCTGCACCACGTCGCAGCGTCACGCCGTGGCGCCGCGTTCGGCGGCATCCTCGCGGCGCTCGATACCGGAATCGGCACCGGCTCGATCGTGATGGGCTGGATCATCGATCGATACGGGTTCCGTCACGCGTACGCGACCGCCGCATGCCTGGCTGTCGCAGCGATTCCGTATTTTTACGTGGCGAGCCGGATGGTGTGGAGCCCTGACTTCCGGCTGAAGCCGGAAGCCACGTAGCCCCGCCGCGTCTCAATCCGCGTAGACGACCGTGCGCGTACTGGTGTGGGCGCGGAGGACGTCCGACGTGAGCCGCTTGCTCAGATACACCTTCGACTCGCGATTGTCGCCCGGGTGGACCTCGTACTTGATGACGTCGAACTCCAGCTGGTCGAGCGTGCCGCGCATGTCGTAGAAGCGATTCTTCGTTTTGACGACGACTTCGTGGAACCCGCTGGCGTGCGCCCAGGCTTCGGACTCCTCGGTCAGCGCGCGGAAATGCCCCTGGCCGCGCCAGTCGCGGCGGGTGCCGCCAATCCAGCTGTAGAGAATCTTCCGGTCCTCGAACTCCACGCGATCGCTCAGCCGCGCCACGAGGTCCACGAGCTTGGGCTCGTTCTCGTACAGCTTCAGCTCGTGCACCACCTTGAACGAGACCGGCGCAATCATGCCCGGGTCGTCGGGCAGCGGCGCCTCCGCGATGAGGATGAGGAACTCGCGGTCACGCAGGCGATTGACGATTTCCTGCGCGGTCTTCTTGCGCGGGAACTCACCGAAGTACTCTTCGATGTACTGGATCTCGAGCGCGCCGGATTCGAGTGGGTACTGCTTAATCAGGTATTCCAATAGGATTCACCTGCCGTCTACGGTCTCCAAGTCTACGGTCTCCGACGGTCTCCGGTCCACGGTCTTCGGGCCGGCCGGCGACGGAAGACCGAAGACCAACAGCGTCAGACCGCAACCGGCTCGTACGACAGATTTGGCGCCAGCCAGCGTTCGACCTCCGCCATGCTGAGGCCCTTGCGCCGCGCGTAGTCTTCGACCTGATCCGGGCCGAGACGCCCGACGTTGAAGTACTTCGCCTCGGGGTGCGCGAAATAGAGGCCACTCACCGAGGCGGCCGGCGCCATCGCGAAGCTCTCGGTGAGCGAGATGCCGGCGCGCTCGGCGCCCAGCAGGTCGAACAGCTTTCGCTTTTCGGAGTGGTCGGGGCAGGCAGGGTAGCCGAACGCCGGGCGAATGCCGCGGTACCGCTCGGCGATGAGATCGTCGCCCGACAACCGTTCGACGGTGCCATAACCCCAATCCCGCCGCGCCCGGGCGTGCAGGTACTCGGCGAATGCCTCGGCAAGGCGGTCGGCGAGGGCCTTGACCATGATCGCGTGGTAGTCATCGAGGTCGCGCTCGAACGACGCCGCCAGGTCCTGTGCGCCGATGCCCGCCGTCACGGCAAAAGCGCCGATGAAATCGACGACACCGCTGTCCCGCGGCGCGATGAAGTCCGCCAGCGATCGGTTCGGCTTCCGGTCGGCGATCTCCTCCTGCTGGCGCAGCATGTTGAAGCGCAGGAACTCGGCGCCGTCCGCCCACGGTCCCCCGGCCGCTGCCGGCTCGTACAGAAGAATGTCCTCTCCGTCCGAGTTCGCCGGCCAGAATCCATAGACACCCTGCGGCGTCAGCAGCCGGTCGCGGACGATGCGGTCGAGCAGCGTGCGGGCATGATCGTACAGGTCGCGGGCGGCGGGGCCGTACTGGGGATGATCGAGGATCGCGGGGAATCGCCCCTTCAGCTCCCACGCCGAGAAGAAGAACGTCCAGTCGATGTAGGGCAGGAGATCCTCGAGCTGCACATCGCCAAGCAGTACGGGTGCCGGTGAACGACGGCCGCGCGACGACATCGGGCCGCCAGTCGAGGCGAAGGCGGTTCGCTTGCGCGTCGCGCCACGCCAGGAGCGGCCGCCGCCGCAGCGTGGCGTGCTGCACGCGAATTCGCTCCTGTTCGGCGCGGTTCGCGGCGTCGAACGCCGGCTTCTGCGCCGTGCTGAGCAGGCTCGACACCACGTCCACCGCTCGCGAGGCATCGAGGACGTGCACCACGGGCTGGCCGAACTCGGGCGCGATCTTCACCGCCGTGTGCTGGCGGCTGGTCGTGGCGCCGCCGATGAGCAGCGGCATCGTGAGCCCGCGCCGCGCCATCTCGCGCGCGACGAACACCATCTCGTCGAGCGATGGCGTGATGAGGCCGCTGAGGCCCACCATGTCCGCCCCCTGCTCGACCGCCGTCTGCAGGATCCTGTCGGCCGGGACCATGACGCCCAGGTCCACCACCTCATAGTTGTTGCACCCGAGGACGACGCCGACGATGTTCTTGCCGATGTCGTGGACGTCGCCCTTGACCGTGGCCATCACGATCTTGCCCTGCGAGCGGTGGACTTCGCCTGACTTGCGCTTCTCCTCTTCCATGTAGGGCAGGAGGTACGCGACGGCCTTCTTCATCGCGCGCGCGCTCTTCACGACCTGCGGGAGGAACATCTTGCCGGCGCCGAACAGGTCGCCGACGATCTTCATCCCGTCCATGAGCGGTCCTTCGATCACGTCCAGCGGACGCGGCAGCGCCTGGCGCGCCTCCTCGACGTCCTGCTCGATGAAATCGACGACGCCGTGGACGAGCGCGTGGGCCAGCCGCTTGCCGACGTCCGCCTCGCGCCACGCGAGATCGTGCTCGCGCCTGGTCCCCGCACCCTTGACCGAATCCGCCAGCTGGACGAGCCGCTCGGTCGAGTCCGGACGCCGGTTGAAGATGACATCCTCGACGTGCTCGAGCAGGTCCTTCGGGATGTCCTCGTAGACGATGAGCTGCCCGGCGTTGACGATGCCCATGTCGAGGCCGGCCTTGATGGCGTGGAACAGGAACGCGGAGTGGATCGCCTCGCGTACGACGTCGTTGCCGCGGAACGAGAAGGACAGGTTGCTCACGCCGCCGCTGATGTGCACGCCCGGGCAGCTGGCCTTGATCAGGCGCGTGGCCTCGATGAAGTTGATCGCGTATTCGTTGTGCTCCTCGAGGCCGGTGGCAATCGCCAGGATATTCGGGTCGAAGATGATGTCGGCCGGGTCGAACCCGGCGCGATCGACGAGGAGCCTGTACGCGCGCTGGCAGATCTCCACTTTCCTCGCGACGGTATCGGCCTGCCCGCGCTCGTCGAACGCCATGACGACGACGCCCGCGCCGTAACGCCGCACCAGGCCAGCCTTGTGGAGGAAATCCGCTTCACCCTCCTTCAGGCTGATCGAGTTGACGATCGACTTCCCCTGGACGCACTTCAGCCCCGCCTCGAGGACGGACCACTTCGAGCTGTCGATCATGATCGGCAGCCGCGCGATCTCGGGCTCGGTGGCGATGTGGTTGAGGAACGTGGTCATCGCGCCCTCGGAGTCGAGCATCCCCTCGTCCATGTTGACGTCGAGGATGTTGGCGCCGCCGCGCACCTGATCGAGCGCCACGTTGGCGGCCTCGCCGAACTGGCCGCCGATGACGAGGCGCGCGAATCGCTTCGACCCGGTGACGTTGGTCCGCTCGCCGATCATGATGAAGTTGCTGTCGGGGCGGATGGTCAGCGTCTCGAGACCGGCGAACTGGGTGTAAGCGGACTCCGGGCTTCGCGCGCCGGCCTTCGGGCGGGGCGGAAGGTCCTTGATTGCGCGCCCGATCGCTCGAATGTGGTCCGGGGTCGTGCCGCAGCAGCCGCCGAGGATGTTGACGAAGCCTGACTCGGCGAAGTCGCGGAGCAGGCGCGCGGTGTCCTGCGGCAGCTCGTCGTACTGACCGAACGCGTTGGGCAGGCCCGCGTTCGGATAGCAGGTGACGTAGCACTCGGCGATGCGGGCCAGTTCGGCGAGGTACGGCCGCATCTCGCTGGCGCCGAGGGCGCAGTTCAGGCCGATGCTGAACGGCCGGGCGTGGCGGACCGAGGCATAGAACGCATCGAGGGTCTGGCCCGACAGCGTACGGCCGCTCCGGTCGGTGATCGTCACCGAGATCATCAGCGGCAGCTCGACGCCGCGCTCCTCGTACACTTCGAGGACGGCGGCGATCGCCGCCTTGGCGTTGAGCGTATCGAAGATCGTCTCCAGCAGGAGCAGATCGCTGCCGCCGTCGATCAGGCCGCGCACCTGGTCGCGGTAGGCGTCGCGCACCTGGTCGAAGGTGACGGCGCGGAACGCGGCGTTGTTCACGTCGGGCGAAATCGAGAGCGTGCGGTTGGTCGGCCCGAGCGCCCCGGCGACGAAGCGCGGGCGGTCGGGTGTCCGTGCGGTCCACTCGTCGGCCGCCGCCCGCGCGAGGCGCGCGCCTTCGCGGCTCAGCTCGTAGGCGATCGCCTCGAGGCCGTAGTCGGCCTGCGCAATCGCGGTGCTGGAGAACGTGTTGGTCTCGATGATGTCCGCGCCGGCCTCCAGGTATTCGCGATGGATGTCGCCGATGACGTCGGGCCGCGTCAGGACGAGGACGTCGCTGTTGCCCTTGAGCTCGCGCGGATGGTTGCGGAACCGTTCGCCACGGAAGTCGTCCTCCGCAAGCGTGTATCGCTGGATCATCGTGCCCATCGCTCCGTCGAGGAGCAGGATGCGCGAGGCGAGCAGGTCGGCGAGTGTAGGCATCGGCTTCAGACTCCGGGCTTCGGGTTTCGGTCCTGGACGCGGCGAGCGGGCCGCACGCCGGCGCCCGGAGCCGGCTTCACCCCGCTGGCGATGAGAACGGCGAACGGGTCACCTGTCTTTTTCGCGCCAACCTGCACGCGAATCTCAGAGAGACCGGCGTCGTGGAGCATCGTCTCGAGCTGGGCGGGTGAAAACCCGAGGTGCCGATCGCCGAAACGGGTCCGCACCCACGCCTGGTCGTGATCCCGCAGGTCGAGCACGAGCACGCTGCCCCCGGGACGCAGGATGCGGACGGCTTCCGTCATGGCGCGCTCCGGATCGCTGGCGTGATGCAGGGCCTGCGACAGCAGCGCCACGTCCATGGACGCGTCGCGCAGCGGGAGCCGCGCCAGGTCCCCCTTCTTCCACTGCACGTTGGTGACATGCCGGCGTGCCGCGAGCTCCTGCGCCCGCTCGAGCACCGAGTCCGAGCGATCGATGCCGACGACCGACTTCGCCCAGCGCGCCGCCTCGAGCGTGAGGTACCCGTCTCCACATCCGATGTCGGCGACGTCGAGCGGCGGCAGCAGGTGGCCGAGCGCGCGCGCCCAGGCCGCCCAGCTGCGGCCCGGCACGAGCTGCCGCGTGTCGCCGTGCGTTTCGAAGTTTTCCTTGCGCAGCCTGAGCACTTCCTGGAGGCGCGCCTCGTCCTGGCGCACGGCCTGGTCCTCGCCACCGGCGGCGAACTGCGTGTCGAGGAGCGACCAGAGCGGCGCCTGACCGTTGTGCCGCGCCTCCGGGTTGAGGCGGTAGTACACGTACCCGGCTTCGCGCTCCTCGACGACGAGGCCGGCGTCCTTCAGCAGCCCGAGGTGGCGGGACACGCCCGACTGCGCGGCGTCGAGGATGCTCGTCAGCTCGGTGACGTTGAAGCGATCCTCGCAGAGCACGCGCAGCAGGCGGAGGCGGGTCGCGTCGCCGAGGAGCCGGAAGAGCGCGGAGGCTCGCTGCATGTCATCAACAAATCTACATATCTTGATATGAGTTCGTCAATGCACCAGATGAGGCCCGCGGCGAAGTCGAGCACCCGCCGCACGGAAACGCCGTGCTTTCCACTGGCAACGGGTGTTCAATCTGCACGGTGACACGAGATTCGTGCATGTTCAGCACGAATCGAATGTCGGCGATGCACAAATGAGTGATGAAACAGCGGAATCGGTGCCGGAATATTGCAAACCGGTCGCATCGTCGTGCATAATTCGACATCCGCGCCGACGATCCAGCACGCCGGGACTTCACCACACGCCTACAAGAAAGGACAGCCGCATCGATGGGAACCGCAGCACTTTCTGAAGCCATCAAGAGCATCCGGGACTGGTCCATGAACGAGGGCCGCGCCTCGACCACGCCCGCCAAAGCCGGCGAGATCTTCGGCAGCCTCGTGTTCAACGACAAGGTGCAGCAGGAGCGGTTGCCGAAGCCGGCCTATCGGGCGCTGCGCGCGACCATCACTCGCGGCGAGGCGCTCGATGTCTCGACGGCGGATGCCGTGGCGAACGCGCTGAAGGACTGGGCCGTCGAGCACGGCGCCAGCCACTACACGCACTGGTTCCAGCCGATGACGGGGATCACCGCCGAGAAGCACGACTCGTTTCTGACGCCGAACGCCGAGGGCGCGGCGATCGCCGAGTTCCGCGGCAAGGAACTGATCAAGGGCGAGCCGGACGCCTCGAGCTTCCCGTCCGGCGGCATGCGCTCCACCTTCGAGGCGCGTGGCTACACGGCGTGGGATCCGACGAGCCCGCCCTGGCTCCATGTCAACGGCAACAGCGTGACGCTGGTCATCCCGACGGCGTTCGTGAGCTGGACGGGCGAGGCGCTCGACAAGAAGACGCCGCTGCTGCGCTCGATGGAAGCGGTGTCGAAACAGGCGGTGCGCGTCCTGAAGCTGTTCGGATCCACCGCCGAACGTGTGTTCGCGACCTGCGGCCCCGAGCAGGAATACTTCCTGATCGATCGCAACTTTTATTTTGCGCGCCCCGACCTGATTAACGCCGGCCGGACGCTGTTCGGCGCCAAGCCGGCGAAGGGCCAGGAGCTCGAAGACCAGTACTTCGGCTCCATCCCCGAACGCGTGCTCGGCTTCATGGCGGAAGCCGAAACGGAGCTCTTCAAGATCGGTGTGCCCGTGAAGACGCGGCACAACGAGGTGGCGCCGAGCCAGTACCAGATCGCGCCGGTCTTCGAGAACGCCAACGTCGCCGTCGATCACCAGATGATGACGATGGAGATGCTGAAGAAGATCGCGCCGAAGTACGGTCTCGCGTGCCTGCTGCACGAGAAACCCTTCGCCGGCGTCAACGGCTCGGGCAAGCACAATAACTGGTCGCTCTCCGACGAGTTCGGCAACAACCTGCTCGGGCCCGGTGACACGCCGCACGACAACATGCAGTTCCTCGTGTTCTGCGCGTCCGTGCTTCGGGCGGTGGACAGATGGCAGGGGCTGCTGCGCGCCAGCATCGCCAGCGCCGGCAACGACCACCGCCTCGGCGCCAACGAGGCGCCGCCGGCGATCCTCTCGGTGTTCCTCGGCGACCAGTTGACGGACATCTTCGAGCAGATCGAGAAGGGGGCGGCGAAGTCAACCAAGCACGGCGGGACCCTCGACATCGGCGTCAGCGTGCTGCCCAAGCTGCCGCGCGATGCCGGCGACCGCAACCGGACGAGCCCGTTCGCGTTTACCGGCAACAAGTTCGAGTTCCGAGCCGTGTCGTCGGGTCAGAGCATCTCGTTCCCGAACACGATTCTGAACGCGGCGATGGCCGATGCCCTCGACTCGGTGGCGACCGAGCTGGAATCCGCGGTGGCGAAAGGCGAAGAGCTGAGCAAGGCCGTGGCCAAGCTCCTGACGAAGATCATCAAGGAGCACAAGCGGATCGTCTTCAACGGCAACAACTACGCCGCCGAGTGGGAAAAAGAAGCGTCGAAGCGGAAGCTGCTCAACCTGAAGAACACGGTGGACGCGCTGCCCGAGTTCGTGAAGCCCGACGCCGTCAAGCTGCTCGAGAGATACAGGATTCTCGACGGGCGCGAGATCCACGCGCGCTATGAGATCTTCCTGGAGAACTACAACAAGACGATCAACATCGAGGGCCAGCTGATGGTCCTCATGGCCAACCGCTACATCCTCCCGGCCGCGTTCGAGTACCTGAAGGACCTTGGCCAGAGCGTGGCGGCCGTGAAGGCTGGCGGCGGCACGAGCGTGCAGGGAAAGAAGCTGCTCGGCACGTATACGAAGCTGACCGACCGGTTCAAGGCGCAGACCGATGTGCTCGCCGGCCTGCTCGATGACCACAACGGCGCTGCCGCCGAGAAGCATGCGAAGTACATGCGGGACAAGGTCGTCCCCGCCATGGCGACGCTGCGCGAGATCGGCGACGAGATCGAAGTCCTCACGCCGCACGAGCTGTGGCCGCTTCCGACCTACGGCGAGATGTTGTTCGTCAAATAGCAGGCAGCGGCAGTAGGCAGTCAGTGGACAGGTCGGCCTCTCCACACTGGAGGCGCGCGATCAGCGACCGCAGCGGGTCTTCGGCCGGCTCGGCGCCTCTGAAGTGTAGCGTAGGCCGTGACCGAGGCCGTCGGACGGCCCACCGCCGGGGGCTATTTCGCCGCGGGATTTTCCAGCGTCACACGCCGGACCCAGAGGCCGCTCGCCGTTTCGGGTGCATCGGAGAGCGGCGTGGTGAATTGCTGCGCCAGGCCGAGGCTCGCGTTGTCTCCCTCCGGTGCCTTCGCCAGGCCGCCAACGCCGCGCAGCATGCTCCTGGCGTCGGGCGACAGCACGCGCGGCGGCCGACGGCGGCTCGGCGCTCGGTGCGGGCAGCCGCGCGAACAGTTGTTCGAACGCGGTGAGCCGCTCGGGGTTGGCGAAGACCAGGAAGTGCTCGCGCCCACCGGCGCTCGTGACCTCCCAATAGACGCGCTCTCCGTCGCGCTTGCCCGGAAGCTCGTGCGACTGTCCCGCCGGTAACGGTTCGCCGGCCGCCTGCCCCGGCAGCGGGAACAACAGGTACGACTCGCCGCGCTCGTCCTCGTTGACCACGTACACGTGTGCCGGCGCCGACGACTCGACTCGGAAAAAGAGACGATCGCCAGGTTCTACCCGCGCGCCCGCGGCGAGCCGCTCGTCTCCGCTGTCGCGGGCGCGGTACAACCCGGCGTCAATCCGGTAGGCGGCGGGTGAGGCGCTGACCGGCGGCACGACCGATTCCGGCGCCGGCCCAGGACGGCCGACGGGGCGGTGACCGTGTCGCGACCCGCGAACCAGACGATGCCGGTCAACGCGACGGCGCCGAGGATGGCGGCCGCGACGAGGGCCGCGCGCAACCGCGATGTCCTGGGAAGTGCGTCGATCAGCGCCGCCTCGAACTCGCCGGCGCTGCGATACCGGTCCTGCGGATCGTCTGCAAGCGCGCGCTCGACCACCTGGACGAATGGCGCCGCAAGATCCGGCCGCGCATCACGCAGCCGTTTCTGCGGCCGTCCTCGCTCGTGCCGCCTCCCGATCTCGGTCTTGCTGGTGCCTTCCACCGGATAGGCGCCTGTGACCAGGTGGTAGAGCAGCACGCCGAGACTGTAGATGTCGGACGCTTTCGATCGCGCCTCGCCGCGGAAGACCTCTGGCGCCACGTAGAGGGGCGTCCCGGCGAAGTCGCCCGCCACCGGATCGTGGACGCGGGCCAGATCCCTGCCGGCACCGAAATCCATCAAGACGACGCGGCCGCCCTGCTCGCGCATCACGTTGTGCGCCTTGATGTCGCCGTGGACGAGCCCTGCCGCATGGACGGAGGCAAGTGCGCGGCAGAGATCGAGGCCGACCAGCATCGCCTCGCGCGCGCTGAGCGGGCCTTGCCGCCGCACCAGATCCTCGAGCGTCACGCCGTCGATCAGCTCCATCCACAGCCCGATTTCGTCCCCGTGCCGCTCCGCCCGGAAGATCGTGACGACGTGCGGATTCTTGATGCGCGCAAGCATCCGCGCCTCGCTGACCGCGCGATCGGCGGCGCCGGCGACCTCCGGCCCGAACTGCAGCACCTTGAGCGCGATCTCGCGCTCGAGGTCGGGATCGAACGCACGGTGGACGACGCCGAACGAACCGCGGCCAATCGTGCCGAGCAGCTTCAGTGAATCCCATCCCTGCGATCCCAGGTGCAGGCGGGCGATCTGCTCGACGACCTGCAGCTGCATCACGACGGCCGTCGTCTCGTCGTCAGCGGCCTCACGGCCGACGTCTGTCCAGTCGATCTCGTTACCGTCCGATATGGACGCGGCGACCCTGAGCAACGGGTCGCGGTCGTCAGCGGGATTGGCCACGTGACATCTCCTTCGCGAGTCGGAGCAGCGCCCGGCTGACGGCCATGTGCGCGGCGGCGACGGTCGGCTTCCCGAGCATGGGCGCGAGCTCCGCGTAGGGGAGGCCGAGCTCGATGCGGCCGATGATCGCCTGGCGATCCTCCTCGCGCAGCCGCGTCATCGCCGCCTCGTACTTCTCGACCGCCTCGTGGCCGATCGCTTCCTCGAGCGGCGAGGCGTCAGGGGTGGGATGCTCGGGGTTGAGCGGCTCGGGAGGCCCCTTACGCCCGAGCTTGCGCGCTTCGTCGCGAATCCGGTTCAGCAGCGCGCGGCGGACGTATCCCTGGAACGCCCCTTCGTGCCGGGGCTCGAACGAGGGCAGGCGCCGAACGACATGCGCCAGCGTCTCCTGGACGACGTCGTGGGTGTCGATGGCTCCGCGCGCGCCGGCGGGCAGCCGGCCGTGGGCCCAGCGCGTCAACCGGGGCAGATACCGCGTGCAGAGATCGTTGAGCGCGTTGACATCCCCTTCCCGGGCGCGCGCGATCAGGACGAGCGTAGCGTCTTCGGCTTCGCTTTTCTGTTGCTCCACCGGGAGCCCGCGTGGTGACGGGGCCTGGCCCATGGGGATCTGGTCGAATGCGAGTATGGCGGTGCTTATCATAGCGCCGGAGTCTCCCACCACAACTAACGAGGGCCGGGGCGAGATCTAACAGGGTGCTGTCTTTCGATAGAAAACCGACCTTTCCGTCGTTCCTACGCAGGTGTGCGCGGCGCTGCCTTCCGGATCGCCGCCGGCGACTGGCGTCAGCCCGCCCCCTGGCGTCCACCGCGCAAGACGTCTGTTGCTTCCTTTCTCGGACGATGGCATCGTCGTCGTCGGAGTATCCGTGGAACGACTGGATCTCAGCGCCTATTTCCGGCTGCCTGAGTCCACGCAGCCTATGGAGCTTGTCTACGGTGTCGTGCGGGAGCCGCCCGCGCCGCGATACGGGCATCAATCCATCGTGACTCGGCTGACGGTGCTGCTCGACGCTCACATCCGGCCTCGCTCGCTCGGCCAGGTGTGCGTGTCGCCGGTTGACGTCGTCCTCGACGAGCACGCGCCGCTGGTGGTGCAACCGGACGTCGTGTTCGTGGCACGGGACCGCATGACGATCGTCCGCGATCGCATCTGGGGTCCGCCCGATCTGGTGGTCGAGGTGCTCTCGGCCGGCACGGCATCTCGCGATCGCACGACCAAGCTGGCGTGGTATCGGCGATACGGGGTTGGCGAGTGCTGGCTGGTAGACGTCCGAGCCCACTCGCTGGAGGTTGTTCCGCTTGGCAGGGCAGGACAGCGCGCCACGTTCACGGGCGCCGCCGTTGCGTGTTCGACCGTCCTCACCGAATGGAACGTGCCGACCGAACAGATATTTACGTGACGCCGTCACCGGGACGGGGCTCGGTCGCCTTTGCGAATCGCCCGAGCCGCTTGAGCGCATCCACTTTCTCGGATCGATCGACTTTCGCGCGCCCCATTGCCCGGTGCAGGACGTCGATGGTGCGATCGTAGGTTTCGCGGTCCACGGGGAAGGGCGTCCCGTCCTTGCCGCCGTGGGCAAACGCAAACCGCGCCGGGTCGCGCGTGCTGGCTGGCGTGCCGTAAATTACTTCTGCCACGAGGGCGAGGGCGCGGAGGGTGCGCGGCCCCACCCCCTCCAACCCCAGCAACATCTCGAAATCTCGAGGCGCCCGCTCGTAGGTCGAGAGCAGCACCGACTCGAGATGCCGTGGGTTCAGGTCCTCCAGGTGCAGCGCATGTGCCGCCGGCATCTCCAGGATCGGCGCGCCGGAAACGGTGCCGGGTCTGATTTCCGCCCCAGGGTCGACTTGGGGAATTTCAAAGGGAAGTCTGCCGGACGTCAGACCGCGTCGCGGTCTGTGACGGCGGACGACGTCCATCACCCGTTCGGGCGATCCGGTCGCCAGTTCCACCGATGCCGCCCGGAGCGGCGCGTGCTCGGATGCGACGAGGTTGAGCGTGGCGCCGCGGCGGTCGGAGCAGATGGCTTCGTGCGGGTCATTGACGAAGCTGTCCAAGGATTCGGATAGCCAGTGATATCGGCGGGCCGTTCGCGTCTGGTCGCTCATCCCCTGCTGCACGACGCACCAGTGCCCGGCGGCTGTGAAGAAAAACGCGTGATGATAGAGCTGATAGCCATCCTGGACGGCGGCGCTGTCCACCTTCGCCGCCATGCGGCTCGCGTACACGAGCGGTGTCGGGTCCATCGCCAGCCGGTCGCAGCGCTCGGCGATCTCCGCTGGCGTCTTTCGGGAGGTTGCTCCCTTCCCGCCCTGGGCGTAGACTCCCAGCTCCCCGCCGACCGCGGCCAGGCCCTCCTTCAGCGCGCCGGTGACCGTCGTCGTGACCCCGCTGGAATGCCAGTCGAACCCCAGAACACACCCGAACGCCTGGAACCAGAACGGGTCCGAAAGACGGCGCAGCAATTGCTCCGCTCCTTGGTCTGCCACGATATGTACGGCCATCTCGCGAGCCAGCCGGGTCATTCGCGTGAATAACCATGCGGGTGCACGGCCATGATGCAGGGGAAGTGAGCGTAGCCGGTCTGACGGGCCATGTAAGTGTTTACGGATCGCTGGTTCAGCTTTTTGGATGAGTAGGGCCTTGCGGGCATATGCCCACAGTGCCAGAGTGTAAACCCAACTGACTTGAGCGTACGTTCCGATGGGTATTCTCGAAAAGCTTCGACCTCTGCCTCGCTGGAAGCATGCCGATCCGGCCGTCCGAGCCGCCTCCGTCTATGACCTTGGTCCGGACGAGGCCGAGGCGCTGCTGGCCCTGGCCCGTGAAGACGCCGAGGCGCGGGTTCGGCGCGCGGCGGTCACGCGTCTGGACGATCCAGCGGTGCTGGGCGATATCGCGAGAACGGATCCGGACGAGGACGTAAGGGCGGAGGCCATCCGGGGGCTTGCCGGCCTGGCAGCCGAAACCGAAGACGCCGCTCACGCCAGCGCCGTCGTGCGTCAGCTCGTGGCGCTCGGCCGGATGAAGGAAGTGGTGGTGATTGCGCGCGCCGGCACGACGGCCGAGGTCCGTGCCGCCATCGTCGATCTCCTGGACGACGCGAAGTCGCTGGGGTCGATCAGCCGCCACGCGCAGGACAGCGCCACGCGGCTTCGCGCGCTCGGGCGGCTGACGGATCCGGAGGAGAGTGCTCGGCGTCGCCCTCAAGTCGGAGCACACCGACGCGGCCGTTGCCGCGCTCGAGCGCATCTCGGATCCCGAGGCGCTCGGCGCGATCGCGCAACGCGCGCGAAACAAGGTGGCGGCGCGGCGCGGGCGAACGAAGCTCCGGCTGCTCGAGGAGGCTTCGCGCCCGGTGCCGCAGGAAACCGCGGTCCGCCATGAAGGCGGAGGATCGCACCCGGGCGCTCGGGATGCTGCGCCGCGCCGAAGGACTCGTTGCCGTATCGGATCCTGATGCCGCGACGGCCGCCCTTGCGGAAACCCGCCTCGCATGGGCCGAGTTCCAGGCCGACGTTGACGAGATCGATCCCGAGCTCACGCAGCAGTTCGAAGCGGCGAGCGACGCCGTGCGCGAGGCGATTGCCGAGCGTCAGCAGGAGCGCGCGGCGGAGCAGGAGCGCGCCAACGCGCTCGCCCGCGAGCAGGCGGACCGCGTGATCATCTGCCAGCAGATCGAGGCCCTCGCAGGGCCGGACGCGGCCGATCGGATTGCCGAGTTGAAGGTGCAATGGGATGGCCTCGCGCCGATGCCCTCGGAGTATGCCGCCTCGCTCAACCGCCGGTTCCAGGATGCGTGCCGCGCGTTCGAGGATCAGGAGCGGCGGCGCCTGCTGGCGCACGCGGCGGTGGGCCGGCTCGAGACGCTGGCCACCGAGCTCGAACAGCTTGTCGCCTCCGACCAGCCGCTCGAGGAGATTATCGCCCGCTGGCGCGGCCTCCGGCGTGACGCCGACGTGCTCCGGGAGCACGCGGCGGCCAACCCGGCCGCCGCCGAGCGGCTCGAGCGCGCGGTGGCGACGCTCGAGGAGAAGGAGCACCAGCACCAGCAGGTCCGCGCCAAGCAGGAGCAGGACAACCTGAAGCGGCTGCAGCAGGTCTGCCGCCAGGTCGAAACGCTTGCCGCCGCGGAGCAGATCACGCTGAAGGCTGGCGATCGCGCGCTGCGCGACATCCGTGCCGCGCTCGAGGAGCGGGTGCCGCTCCCCTCGAAGAAGGATCGCCAGGACATCCAGGCGCGGCTGGACGCGGCGCGGGCCACGCTCGGGCCGCGCGTCCAGGAGCTTCGCGACGCGGACGAGTGGCAGCGCTGGGCCAACCTCCAGGTGCAGGAAGAGTTGTGCCGCGAAATGGAGGCGCTCAAGACGGAGGAGAACCTCGAAACGTCGAGCCGCCGGATGCGCGAGCTGCAGGGGCGCTGGAAGCAGGTTGCCCTCGCGCCGCGTGCGCAGGGCGAGGCGATGTGGCGCCGGTTCAAGGCGGCGCAGGACGAGGTGTTCGCGCGCACATCCGCCCACATGGCGGCGCAGAACGAGGAGCGCCACGGCAACCTGGCGCGCAAGCAGACGCTGAGCGAACGCGCGGAGGCGCTGGCGGATTCGACCGACTGGGTGAGAACGGCCACCGAGATCCAGAAGCTCCAGGCCGAGTGGAAGACGATCGGCCCGGTGACGCGCGGCCACGAGAAGGCGGTCTGGGAGCGGTTCCGCGCCGCGTGCGACCGGTTCTTCACGCGGCGGCAGGAAGACCTGAAGCAGCGCAAGGACGACTGGTCCGCGAACCTCACGCGCAAGGAAGCCCTCTGCGAACGCGCCGAGGCGCTCGCCGATTCGAGCGAGTGGGATGCCGCGGCGTCGCAGCTGAAGCAGCTCCAGGCCGAGTGGAAGACGGTCGGGCCGGTGCGCAAGTCGAAGTCCGAGGCGGTGTGGCAGCGGTTCCGGACGGCGTGCGATCGCTTCTTCGATCGATACAAGCATCGCGATCAGGTGGACCTGCAGGGGAAGGCGGCGCCGCGCGAAGCGATCATCCGCGAGCTCGAGGCGTTGCTGCCCGCGGCGCCGGACGCTGGCGCCGACGCGCCCGCCGAATCTCGTGGCCGCGATTCACGACGCGCGGGCACGCTGGCAGCAGGCGCCGGAGCTGCCGCGGCAGATCCAGCAGGACTTCGCGGCGCGCTATCACCAGGCGCTCGGCCGCCTCGTCGCCGCGTGGCCGGCGGCGTTTGCCGGCACCGATCTCGATCCGGAGAACACGCGGAAGCGGATGGAGAAGCTGCTCGCGCGCGTCGAAGAGCTCGTCACGGCGCAGCCGAAGGCGCAGGCGCCACTGTCACCGACCGAGCTGCTCGCGCAGCAGTGGCGCGAGCGGCTCGCGGCGAACACGATGGCCGGCAGCCGCAGCGCCGCGGAAACGGAAGACAGCGCGTTGGCGCGCCGCGGAGCAGGAAGTCCGCAACGCGCAGGCGCAGTGGACGCGGCTCGGTCCCGTGCCCGCCGGAGGTTGCCGGGCCGCTGAACGAGCGGTTCCAGCGCGCCTGCCGCCGCTTCTACGACCAGCGGCGGCGCGCATCGTAGAGAATCACCAGGATGCTCGGATCGCTCAGGTTCGCAGAGGCGGCCTCGGGCCGCTCGCGGCCTGACGGCAAGGCTCGGGCTCGTGCAGCGTTAGGTGGCCGAGCTTCGGAGCCGGCCCGAGCCGATCACCCTTCCAGGTAGGTATAGCCCTGCAGGCCGTCTTCGTAGAACCGCAGGAGGCGGCCGGCGCCTTCGTAGTCCATCCGGCCTTCGCGGACCGCCGTCTCGACGTCGGTCCGCATCTTTCCGATCAGCGACTCGGCGTCGAACTCCACGTAGTCGAGGACTTCCTTGACCGTGTCGCCCTTGATCACCGTGTCGAGCCGCGCGTTCGAGTGCTCGTCGAGGCTGACGTGCACGGCGTGGGTGTCGCCGAACAGGTTGTGCAGGTCGCCGAGGATCTCCTGGTAGGCGCCGACGAGGAACACGCCCAGGTAATAGGCGTCGCCGTTGACCGTGTGGAGCGGCAGCGTCTTCTTCACGTCGCGGCGGTCGACGAAGCGATCGAGCTTGCCGTCGGAGTCGCACGTGATGTCGCCGAGCACGGCGTATTTCGTGCGGCTTCTCGTTCAGCCGGTGGATCGGCATCACCGGGAAGAGCTGCTTGATCGCCCAGCTGTCGGGAATCGACTGGAAGAGCGAGAAGTTGCAGAAATAGGTGTCGGACAACTGCTCGTCGAGCGTCTGCAGGTCCTCCGGCACTTCGGCCATGCGTCTGGACGATCTTCTGGAGCTTGGTGCAGATCGCCCAGAAGAGGTTCTCGGCCATGCTGCGCTGCTCGAGCGGCAGGTAACCGCCGGTGAACAGGCTCAGCGCCATGTCGAGCGCCTGCTGCGCGTCGTGAAACGCCTCGAGCGCGTTGCGCGCGTTGACGTTGTTGTAGGTCTCGACCAGGTCGATAATCGGCTGCTCCCAGTCAGGGTTCGCCGACCGCCGGCACCTTCTCCTCGCCGAACCCCGACACGCCGAGCACGTTGAAGACGAGCGCGCTGTGGTAGGCCACCGTCGCGCGGCCGCTCTCGGACACGATCGTCGGATGCGCGACGCCCGCCTCGTCGCACACGCTCTGGATGTGATAGACGACGTCGTTGGCGTACTCCTCGAGCGTGTAGTTCATGCTCGACTCGAAGTTCGTCTGCGAGCCGTCGTAGTCCACACCGAGCCCGCCGCCGACGTCGAGGTACTGCAGGCCGGCGCCGAGCTTGGCCAGCTCCGTGTAGACGCGCGCGCCTTCGTTCAGCGCGCCTTTCACGATGCGGATGTTGGTGATCTGGCTTCCGAGGTGGAAGTGCAGGAGCTTGAAGCAGTCTTCCATGCCCCTGGTTTTCAGCTCCTCCAGCCCGCGCATGATCTCGGTGACGGTGAGGCCGAACTTCGAGCGGAAACCGCCCGAGGATTGCCACCGCCCGCTGCCGCGCGACGCCAGCTTGACCCGCATGCCGATGTTCGGCCGCACGCCGATCTTCTCCGCCGCTTCCAGGATGAGCGCGAGCTCCGTGTACTTCTCGACGACCGGGACGATGTGCCGCCCCATCTTCTGCGCCAGCATCGCCGTTTCGATGAACTCGGCGTCCTTGAAACCGTTGCAGATGATCGGCGTCTCGTTGTCGGCGACCGCCACCACCGCGAGCAGCTCCGGTTTGGACCCTGCCTCCAGGCCGAACTTGTAGGGCCGGCCGAACTTGAAGACTTCCTCGACCACCTGCCGCTGCTGATTGACCTTGATCGGGTAGACGCAGCTGTAGCCGCCTTGGTACTGATGCTGCGTGATCGCCGCCTGGAAGGCGGCGTGAATATCGCCCAGCCGGTGCTTCAGGATGTCGGTGAAGCGCACCAGGACCGGAAGGCTGATCCCGCGGAGCTGGAGCCGATCGATGAGCTCCTTCAGGTCGATCGCCTTCGCCGGATCCTTGGTCGGGTGCACCTGGAGATGACCGGTCGCGTTGACGGAGAAGTAGCCGTTGCCCCAGCGCGCGACCTCGTAGAGCTCGTTCGCGTCGTGCACCGTCCACGCCCGCGTGGCCGTCGAAGGGTTGGGGGCGGCCGGCGCGGCGCGCCCGTTGGTCATCGTGCTCATCTTGCGCATGATAAACGGTCTTCGGTCTTCAGTCTGCGGTCTTCGGTCCGCGTACGGAGAAATCTCGCGTCGACCCCACCGACCAGGACAGCGGATCGCAGACCGGAGACCGTAGACCGGAGACCGAAGACCGAAGTCAGACGCGGATCTTCCGCGTCCAGATCGCGTTGTTCTCCCAGTTCGACTTCTTCATCGAGAGGTCCGGCGGCTGCGTGCGGCCGAGCCTGTCGGTCGCACGCGACGCAAGCGCGTGCGATCCCGGCGCGAGCGGATCGATCTCGAGCGACCAGAACGTCCAGGCGTAAGGGTTCCGATTCGTCTCCAGCCGCGCCGCCTGCCATGCGCCGCCGTCCACCTGCACCTCGACTTTGTCGATCGGCGTGCCGTCGGCCCACGCGGCGCCCTGCACCAGGAACCGGCCTGACGCGCCGGATGACGGCCGTGTGACGCGCGCGGTGACCGACTTGACCAGCTGCCGGGTCACGGAGGTTTCCGTCCATTCAACCGTGTCGCCCACCTGCCGCCCCATGATCGTGACGTAGTCGCGTCCCATGAAACGTCCCATGAAGCGGCGCGGGCTGAGCTCGATGCGCTCGAGCCACTTGACGTTCGACACGCCGTACCAGCCCGGCACGATGAGGCGGACCGGGAAGCCGTGGATGATCGGCAGCGGCTCGCCTTCGACCTCGTAAGCGAGGATGGCGTCCGAGGCGAGCGCGTCCGGCAGCGACATCGAGCGCGCGAAGTTCATGATGTAGTCGTTGCCGCGGAGCGTCTCCTTGCCTTCGTCCGCGGCCCAGAAGATCGCCTCGAGCACGTCCTTCGACGGCCGCGCCTCGTCGAGGATCGCCTTGAGGCTGCAGCCCGCCCATGTGGCGTTCCCGACCATGCGGTGCATGACCTGCTCGCGGTTGCCGCCGCACTCGAACGTCACCGTCCGCTCGACGCGCGGCCGCTTCTTGATGTCGTCCAGCGTCAGCGTCATCGGGCGGCCGGCAAGGCCGTTCACCGTCAGGCGCCACGCGGCGGCGTCGATCTCCGGCACGTTGTAATGCGTCACGACGAAGATGTCGAGCGGCGCCGTCTTCGGCGTGATCTCCCGCAGGTCGATACCCACCGTGGCCTGGCCGGGCAGCGTGAAGTCACCGGGGCGGCGGATGAAGAACCCTTCGGGGTAGTCCTCGAACGGCACGAGTTCGCGTCCGGCCTCCTGCGCCGGCCACGCCACGCCCGGAAGAACGGCAAGCCCGGCGCCGGCGAGGACCAGTTGCTCGATGGCGGTACGTCGCGACAGCGTTTCCATGAAACCTCCTCAACGCACACGGCTCAAGGCTCGGAACGGAACCATGCTAAACGTCGAGTGAGCGGAGACCAAGCGAAATCACAGGTGCACGTGCGCGCCGCGGCTTGTGCCTTGAGCCTTGTGCCTCGATCGAGAACAATGTTCAGCTGCAATGGCCGAGCGGAATCCAGCCATCCGGGTCCTGCTGCTCCCGAAGGACACCAACGCCTACGGGACGATCTTTGGCGGCGTGATCCTGTCTAATATCGACTTGGCGTCCGCCATCGAGGCGCGAAAGGTGGCCGCGCACCGGTACGTCACCAAGGCGATGCGCGAGGTCGAGTTCCTCGAGCCGGTGTTCCTCGGCGATATCGTGAGCTTCTACACCGAAACGCTGCGCATCGGCCGCACCTCGATTACGGTCCGCGTCACGGTCGAGGCCGAGCGGTGGGGCACCACTCCAATCCTCGGGGGCGGTCCGGGCCACGGCGAGACGGTGAAGGTGACTGAAGCGGAGGTCGTCCTCGTCGCGGTGAACGATCAGGGCCGGCCGGTCGCCATCCGTCCCGAGCCGCCGCAGGCATAGCGCGGGCCGCTCGAGGCACGAAGCCCAAGGTCCCACAAGGCACAAGGCACGAGGCAACGACGTCGTGATAATCGAGATTCGTGATCACCCTCCTGGCTCGTTGATTGAGCCGTGTGCCTTGGGCCTTGGGCTTTGGGGCTTTTCTCCATGAAGTGGATCAGCACGAGGGGCGCGGCCCCTCCGGCGTCGTTCATCGACGCGCTCTTCTCCGGCGCGGCCCCGGACGGCGGCTTGTACCTGCCCGAACGGCTCGACCCGTTGTCTCCCTCGCAAATCGCGGCCCTTGCCCGGGCCGACGCCGCCGGAATCGGCGCCGAGGTAGGCGCTCGGCTCCTTGACGGCGACATCAGCCGCGCGGACCTGACCGCGCTGGTGAACGACGCGCTCAATTTCCCCATCCCGCTCGTCCAGGTCACCGAACGCGTGTGGGCGCTCGAGCTGTTTCACGGGCCGACCTTCGCTTTCAAGGATGTCGGCGCCCGCGTCCAGGCGCGCCTGCTCCACCACTTCACGGACGGAACACCGCTCACGATTCTCGTCGCCACGTCGGGCGACACCGGCAGCGCCGTCGCCCAGGCGTTCTACGGCGTTCCCGACACGCGCGTCGTCGTGCTGTATCCGCAGGGCCAGGTCAGCGACGTCCAGGAAGCGCAGATGGCGTCGCTCGGCGACAACATCCTCGCCGTGGTCGTTGACGGCACGTTCGACGACTGCCAGCGGCTGGTCAAGGAGGCGTTCGCCGACGACGAGCTTCGCACGCACGTCTGGCTGACGCCGGCCAATTCGATCAACGTCGGGCGGCTCCTGCCGCAGGTGTTCTACCACGTCATCCCCGGACGGATCGAGGGAGCGGTCGTATCGGTGCCGAGCGGAAACTTCGGCAACCTGACCGCCGGTCTCATCGCGAAGCGTCTTGGCGTGCCGGTCTCGCGCTACGTGGCCGCCACCAACGTCAACGATGTCGTGCCCGAGTACCTGCGCTCCGGCCGTTACGAGCCGCGGGCGTCGGTGCGGACCGTGGCGAACGCGATGGACGTCGGGGCGCCGAATAATTTCGAGCGCATGCAGGCGTTGTACGGCGGCGACCTCGAGGCGCTGCGCCGTGACATCGCTGGCGTCGCGTATGACGATGCGCGGGTGGTGGCGGCGATCGGCGAGGTCTACCGAACGCATGGGTACCTCCTCGACCCGCACGGCGCCATCGCGTGGCTCGGCCTGCAGGAGGTGCTCGCCGCGGATCCCGACGCGAAGGGCGTTTTCCTCGCGACGGCGCATCCGGCGAAGTTCCGGGAGGTGGTCGAGCCGGCCATCGGCAAGCCCGTCCCGCTACCCCCGACGCTCGCCGATGCGATCGCCCGCCCGCGGACGCGCACCTCGCTCCCGGCCACCTACCCGGAACTGGAAAGGCTGCTGCGTGCCTTCTGAAACCTTTCGGCCTCAACCGGCACCCTGCCGGCACGCGAGGCGATCCCCGACCGCTACAAGTGGGACCTCGTCGCGATCTGCCGCGACTGGGACGAATGGTCGGGTTATTACCAGCAGCTCGAGTCCGCCGTCGACGACTTCAAGCGGTTCCAGGGCACGCTCGCGCACGGTGCCCGGTCAACTGCTCGCGTCGTTCCGCGCGATGGACGAGATGGGCGCGCTCAGCTATCGCGTCTGGTACTTCGCGTCGCTTCAGTACGACGAGGATCAGCGCAGCAACGAGGTGAACGCGAAGCGCCAGCAGGTCCAGATCCTGTTCGCGCGGCAGCAGCAGGCAAGCTCGTGGTTCAACCCCGAGGTGCTCTCGATCCCGCTCGACACCATCCGCGGCTGGATGGAGGTGAACCCGGATCTTGCCGTCTACCGGTTCGCGATCGAGAGCCTGTTTCACGAGCAGGAGCACGTGCTCGACGAGGCCGGCGAGCGCCTGATGTCGTACGCGGGCCGGTTCAACAGCATCCCGTACGACAGCTACGCCGCGCTGACGACGGCCGACATGAAGTTTCCGTCGATTGCGCTGGCCAGCGGCGAGCAGGTGACCCTGACCTACGGGCAGTACCGGGCGCTGCTCGAGACGAACCGCAACCAGGCGGATCGCGCGACCGCGTACCGCGCGTTCCACCGGACCTATGCCGAGAGCCAGAATACCTATGCCGCGCTCTACAACGGCGTGCTGCAGCGCGACTGGTTTCACGCGCGGGCCCGCGGCTACACGTCCACGCTCGACGCCGCGCTCCACGGCAACAACATCCCCACCTCCGTCGTCGAGAACCTGATCGCGTCGACGAAGGCGGGCGTGGAGCCGCTGCGCCGTTATCATCGGCTGCGGCGGCGCGTGCTCGGCCTCGAGAGCTACCGCCTCTTCGACGTGTTCGTCCCGCTCGTGGACCACGACGAGAGGTACCCCTATGACGACGTGGGGGAGTGGATCGCGGATTCGGTGGCGTCACTCGGCCGCGACTATCAGCAGCACGTGCGCGAAGCGTTCCGCAGCCGCTGGATCGACGTCTTCGAAAACGCCGGCAAGCGCAGCGGCGCCTATTCCGCCCCCGTGTACGGGTCGCATCCGTACATGCTGCTGAACTACAACGAGACGCTCGACGCCGTGTTCACGCTGGCGCACGAGATGGGGCACTCGATGCACACCTTGCTGTCACACCAGGCGCAGCCGTTCGTGTACGCGGGCTACACCATCTTCGTTGCCGAGGTGCCGTCCACGCTGAGCGAAGCGCTGTTCCTCGACCTGATGCTGGAGCGCGCGCGCAGCCGTGCACGAGCGTGTGGTCCTGCTGCAGCACGCCATCGACAGCATCGCGAGCACCTTCTATACCCAGGTGATGTTCGCCGACTTCGAGCTGCAGGCCCACCGGCTGGTCGAGCAGGACCAGCCGGTGACCGCTGACACGCTGAATGAGGTTTACGCGGGCCTGCTGCGCCAGTTCTACGGCGACGTCATCGACGAGGAGGAGATCTCACGCGTCACGTGGGCGCGGATCCCGCATTTCTTCAGCACGCCGTATTACGTGTATCAGTACGCGACGTGCTTTGCGTCCACGGCGCGACTGATGCAGGGCCTGCGCAGCCCCGACGCCGGCGCGCGCGCGTCGGGCGTGGCGCGGTATCTCTCGCTGCTGCGGGCGGGCGGCAGCGACTACCCGATGACGCTGCTGTCGCGAGCCGGTGTGGATCTGAGCCAGCCGGAGACAGTGGCCGCTGTCTCAGCGGAGCTCGATGTGCTGGTCGCGCGCCTCGAGGTGGAGCTGGACGTCAAGTAGCACCCTTCGGGACACGAACAGACGACGCAGAGACGTCTGGCTCTGTGGTTCGTGTTCCGTCAGACCAGCCGCGGAAGCCGGACCAGCATCTCGGTCCCTTCGCCGACGGTGCTGCGGCAGGTGATCCGGCCGCCGTGCGCATCGACGATCCACTTGGCGATGGCGAGGCCGAGGCCGGCGCCGCCGGTCCGGCGATCCCGGGTCTTGTCGGTGCGGTAGAAGCGCTCGAAGATGCGCGGCAGATCGTCCTCGCTGATGCCGACGCCCGAATCGCGAACGCGCATGCAGGCGTCGGGGCCGTCCGGCCACACTTCTACCGTCACATGCCCGCCGTCACGGTTGTATTCGACCGCGTTCGAGCACAGGTTGGTGACGAGCTCCGTCAGGCAGTCGCGGTCGCCGTTGACGCGGGCGGTGTCGAGATGCGTCTCGATCGTGATCCCTCGCCGCACCGCGAGGGGATGCACGAGTGAGACCGCCTCCTGGACGATCGGCTCGAGCCCCACCGGCGCCCGATCGAGGGTGATCGTTTCGTGATCCGCGCGTGCGAGCGTCAGCAACCGCTCGACCAGCCGTGCCATGCGGTCCGTGGCGCGCCGGCAGGTCAGCAGCGACTCGCGGTATTCCTCCGCGGAACGCGGCCGCGACAGCGCCCACTCGGTCTCGGCGGAGATGGTGGCGAGCGGCGTCCGCAGCTCGTGCGAGGCATCCGCCGTGAATCGCTGCTGGCTGTCGAGCGCGCGATGCAGCCGGTCGAATGCGCCGTTGAGCGCCTGCGCCACCTGCTCCAGCTCGTTCTCGGTGCGTTCGACCGCGATGCGGGCGTCAAGGTTGCCACCCGCCATGTCGGCCGCCGCACGGTTGATCCGGCCAATGGGTGCGAGTGCGCGCCCGATCAGGAACCATCCGCCGGCGAGCGAGACCAGCAGCGCGGCCAGCCCGCCCAGCGCTGCCGTCGCGGCGAAAGCGCGCACGGCATCCCGTGCCTCGGAGAGGTCGCGGCCGACCAGCACCAGCGCGCCACCGGCGCCGGTCACCGTGAGTTCCCGCCGGCCGTCGCGCGTCGCGGTACCGGATCCCGGCGGTGCCGCAATGTCGAATCCGACCGCCGAGCGATCGATGAGGTCGCCTCGCGCGTTCCACACAGCGTAGTACGTGGCCGGACCGGGTTGCGCCGCGTCCGCCGGCTGGTACTCGAGCGGCAGGTCCAGGTCGAACCCGCCGGCGCCGGCCGGCCGCAGCGATGCCACGAGCGGGGCGGCGCTCGCGCGAAGCCCGGCATCCACGTCCGCCAGCATCGACCGCCACAACAGGTACGCCACCGTACCCGCGAACGTCACGATGACGATCACCAGCACGACGCTGTACCAGGCCAGCAGCCGGGCGCGCAGTGAGCTAGGCATCAATGAGGTAACCCTCGCCGCGGCGCGTGCGGATCAGATCGGCGCCCAGCTTCCGCCGGAGCGCGGCCACGTGCACGTCGATCACGTTGGACAGCACGTCGGTCTCGTCGTCGTAGATGTGCTCGTAGATGGTGGCGCGCGCGACGACGGCGCCGCGCGATCGCGTGAGCAGCTCGAGGATCGCGAACTCGCGCGCCGTGAGCTCGATCGGTACACCGTCGCGGCTCACTTGTCGTGCCGCCATGTCGATGACCAGGTCGCCGACCGTCAGCGTCGCGGCGGCGCTGCCGTAGGAGCGGCGAATCAGCGCGTGCAGCCGCGCGACGAGCTCGGTGATCGCGAACGGCTTGACGAGGTAGTCATCGGCGCCGAGATTCAGCCCGCGAACGCGGTCTGCGAGCTGGTCGCGCGCGGTCAGCACCAGGATCGGCATGCGAATCCCATCAGCGCGCGCCGCCTCGAGTACGCTCCACCCGTCGAGGCGCGGCAGCATCAGGTCGAGCACCACGGCGTCGTAGCCGATCTCGCGAATCCGGAACAGGCCGTCCTCGCCATCCGCGGCGGTGTCCACCGCAAACCCCGCCTCCGCCAGCGACCTCGCGAGCACGGCCGCGAGATCCGGCTCGTCCTCGACGATGAGCACTCTCATCGCTCACGGTCCGGGGCATCTTCGACGTGCAGATCGTCGAACCACGCCGTCGCGCCTCCGTCGGACCAGATGCCGGCGCGGCCGTGTGTCGGTCGCCGCGCGGTCTCTCGCGCGCATGACGCCGATGCCGCCGAGCGACACGCGGATGCGGCCGTCCGCGTGCTCCACGCGGACCACGTGCCAGGCGTCGCGATCGAGCTCGAGATCGTCCTCGAACTCGAGCCGGATCCGATTGCCGCGAGCCACGCGGTAGAGCGCCATCTCCTGCCCCGCGAGGTCGAGCGACACCGCGAAGAAGTTCTCCGGGTTCTGGTACCGCCACACGAGCCCGCCGACGCGCGAACCGTCCACCAGCTTGATACGCGCGGAGAGTCGGAGCTCGGCTGGCGGTGCCATGTCCAGCACCGCGAGCGAGAACCCTTCGGTGGGGGACGCGACGCTCGGATGAACAAGGTACCGGTTCGCACCATCGGCCCGCACGAGCCACGGTCCGGCCGCCGGTAAACGCGCCGCGGCGAATGAAAAGCCCGCCGGTGGAGCGCCGATGGCATCCTGATCGAACGTGCGGCGCACCACGTCGGCCGAAGCCGATGCCAGCGAAACCGCGATCGCTGCCACGACGAGGAGGCGAGGGTCGCCCACGGGCACGATGGTAATCCGATCGCGGCCACTTCATGCTGGCTTCATGTCGGTTGGATACCATCCTCACGGTGACACGCGGCCGGTGTTCAAACCTCACAACTGGAATCGCTGACGGCCCTCGGTCTGGCTGGCCTTGTTTCCGGCGTCCTTCTCTGCGTCGCCCCGGCGCCGGCACTGGCGCAGGAGGCGCAGGGCGATAACGGCGGACGCAAGCAGGCGCGCGCGGTACGCGTCGCCAACGCGACAATCCGCGTTGACGGCCGCCTCGACGACGACGCGTGGCGCTCGGTACCTCCCGTCACCGACTTCGTGCAGAAGGAACCGGTCGAGGGCGCGCCCCCGAGCGACCGCGATGGAGGTGCGCTTCGCCTACGACGATGGCGCGCTGTACGTCGGCGCCCGCATGTATTCGAGCGCCCCGATCCAGGCGCCGATGGGCCGGCGCGACGAAGGCGAACAGGCCGAGCACCTCCTCGTCTCGCTCGACACCTACCTCGATCGCCGGACGTCATCGACGTTTGGCGTGACGGCCAGCGGTGTCCGGCTCGACCACTATCACGCCAGCGACGACGAGTTCAACGACGACGACACGTTCGACCCGGTCTGGCAGGCGCGCGCCGCCATCGACGCGCAGGGGTGGACCGCCGAGCTCTGGATTCCGTTCGCGCAGCTGCGGTTCAACGATCGCGTTCCGCAGGTCTGGGGGCTGAACGTGCAGCGATGGGTCCCCTCGCGCAACGAGCAGGTGTTCTGGGCGCTCGTGCCGCGCACCGAGGAGCGGTGGGCCTCGCTGTTCGGCGACCTGCACGGCCTCGACGGCATCCGGCCCAGCCGTCGTCTCGAAATCCTGCCCTACGTCGCGACCGATTCGCACCTGATCGGCGATCGCGATCCGGGCGATCCGTTCAACGGCGGCGCCAACGTGGCGGGGCGCGTCGGCGCCGATGTGAAAGTGGGACTCGGCTCGAACCTGACGCTCGAGGCGACGGTGAACCCGGATTTCGGCCAGGTCGAAGCCGATCCCGCAGAGGTCAACCTGTCGGCATTCGAGACCTTCTTCGACGAGCGGCGCCCGTTTTTCGTCGAGGGCGCGAACCTGCTCACCGGCAACGTGGAGGAGTATTTCTATTCGCGGCGCATCGGCGCGCAGCCGGTGGGCGAGGCCGACGGCGAGTTCGTCGACTATCCGCCGACGACCACGATCCTCGGCGCGGCCAAGCTGACCGGGCGCCTCGCGTCGGGAATGTCTGTCGGCATGCTGGCCGCCGTGACCGACGAGGAGTCGGCACGGACCTTCAGTGCATTACAGCTCGGACGGGTGGGCGTCGCGCCGCGGACGGTCTACGGGGTGGCGCGGGTCGAGCAGGAGTTTGGTCCGCCTGGATCGACCGTCGGTGTCATGGCCACGACGGTGAACCGGCGGTTCCGCCCGGACGATCCGGTTGCCGGTGTCCTCGCCCGCAACGCCTTCACGGTGAGCGGCGATTCGGTGATTCGCTTCGGCGATTACGAAATGGAGGGCTACCTCGGCGCCACGCACGTGGACGGCGAGCCTGGCGCCATCCTGCGGGTCCAGCGGACGAGCGCTCGGTACTTCCAGCGGCCCGATGTCGACTTACGTTCAGGTCGATCCGAATCGGCGATCGATGCAGGGGGCGCAGGGCGGTCTGTCGTTCGAACGCCAGAACGGCCGCCACTGGCTCTGGCAGGCGGCAACATCCTTCACGACGCCTGGCTTCGAGACCAACGACATCGGCCGGCTCGCCACCAGCGACGGCGTGCGGATCGACGCGCAGCTCGAATATCGCGAAACCGTTCCGGGACGCTGGTATCGGGAATACTCGTTCCAGCTGGGACAAGGCCAGGAGTGGAACTACGGCGCGGACAGGCAGGTCCTGTCGGGAAGAAATGAAGACGACGACGACGGCGGCCGCCGGCAGAACGCGTCCCTCGCCGCCGAGGCGTCCTTCACCTGGCCGAATTTCTGGCAGACAGAATGGTCGACCGAGTTTCACCAGCGCGGGCAGGACATGCGCCTGACGCGCGGCGGGCCGTCGATGGAGCGGCCGCAGTCCTGGTTCTCCGCCATCGAGCTCGAAAACAGCGAAACGTCCCAGACGCGGGGCGGCGTGGAGCTGGGCTACGGCCGCAACGAGGACGGCGGGCTTCAGTTCGAGGCAGGGGTCGGCCTCACCGTACGGCCGGGGCCGCAGTGGGAGCTTTCCATCAACCCGTCGTACGAGCGGGAGATCGACACGCAGCAGTATGTGACCGTGCTCCCGGCGGGGCAGGCTGCCACGTTCGGCAGGCGGTACATCTTCGCGAACATCGATCGGTCGACGTATTCCGCCGAGGTGCGTCTCAACTACACGTTCAAGCCCGACCTCAATCTCGACTTCTACGCCGAGCCGTTCGCGGCGAGCGGCCGCTACAACACGTTCGGTGAGCTGGCGGCGGCGCGCAGCCGGCTGCTGCTGCCGGTCGATCCGGCCGGCACCGCGCTGGCCGACCAGGACTTCAACGTGCGGTCGTTCCGCAGCAACCTGGTGCTTCGCTGGGAATGGCGTCCGGGCAGCACCCTGTATCTGGTGTGGCAGCAGGATCGCGAGACCGAGGAGATCCGCCGCGCCCGCGCCTCGGTCTCCGATCTGTTCGGCTCGCTCGGAGCGCGCGGCGACAATTTCTTCGCGATCAAGGCGAGCTGGTGGTTTTCGCCGCGGTAGGGGCAGCCGGCAGCTGGCAGCAGGCAGCCAGCGGGGGCAAGAGACAGGAGACAGCGCGGAGCAAGCAAGAGTTCGCAGTTCACAGCCCGCCTTCAGATTCCTCGGTCCTCCGCGTCCTGCTCACTGCCAGCTGCCTGCTGCCCGCTGCCGGCCGGGGGTTGACACCTCCTCATCAGTCGATATAGCCTTTAATCCGGATTCACGGATGGATCCGGTTGGCAATGAATACGGTCCTCGAACACATGTCGGCGCTGGCCGACCCCATCCGGTGCCGGATGCTCCTCATGCTCGAGAAGCACGAGCTGACCGTGTCCGAGCTCTGCGCGGTGCTGCAGATGCCGCAATCGAGCGTCAGCCGCCACCTCAAGACGCTGGCAGACGACGATTGGGTCGCGTCGCGGCGGGACGGGACGAGCCGGTTCTACACGATGCCCGTGGACGATCTCGACCAGGCCGCCAGCCGGCTCTGGCCGATCATTCGCGAACAGGCATCGGCCACGACCGCCGCGGGGCACGACGAGCGGCGGCTACGGGGCGTCCTCAACCGCCGCCGGGCGAAGTCGCAGGAATTCTTCGCCACCGCGGCCGATGGGTGGGACCGGCTTCGCGCGGGCCTCTTCGGCGACGCGTTCTATCTCTGGGCCGTGCTCGGCCTGATCGACGCGTCCATCGTCGTGGGCGATCTCGGCTGCGGGACGGGGCAGCTCACGGAGACGATCGCGCCGTACGTGCGGCGCGTGATCGCCGTGGACGGCTCGCAGGAAATGCTCGACGCCGCGCGGCGGCGCCTGGTCGCGGCCGACAACGTCGAGCTGCGCAGGGGCGAGCTCGAAACGCTTGCCACTGGAGCCCGGCGAGCTCGACGTGGCGATGCTCTCGCTCGTCCTGCACTATTCGCCCGAGCCGCAGCGCGCTCTCGAAGAGATCGCGCGCGTCGTCCGGCCCGGTGGCCGTGTGCTCGTTGTTGACATGCAGCCCCACGATCGCGAGGAATACCAGCAGCAGATGGGCCACGTGTGGCTCGGGTTCTCTGAAAAGCAGATCTCACGCTTCCTCACGGGCGCGGGATTCGACGATGTGCGCGTGAGGCCGTTACCAGCAGATCCCGACGCGAAAGGCCCGGCGCTCTTCGCCGCGGTCGCGACACGCCGGCAGTCGTCGGGTTTGATTTCGTAGTACGTAGGGGCCAGCGTCAGCCGGCCCGGGCAGTGATGTTGAGTACGCAGGGGCCGGCTTCAACCGGCCCAAGAGAGGGAATTCGCGATGGCAACTGTTCTGACCGAGAAGACGCACGCGTTCGATGCCGCGGAACGGGCCGGCCGGCCGGCGTACAAAGTGGCCGACCTCGGCCTCGCGGACTGGGGACGCAAGGAGATGCGGCTCGCCGAGTACCAGATGCCGGGGCTGATGGCCCTGCGCGCGCGCTACGGCGCCAGCAAGCCGCTTGCGGGCGCCCGCATCATGGGCAGCCTCCACATGACGATCCAGACGGCGGTCCTCATCGAGACGCTCACCGAGCTCGGAGCCGACGTGCGCTGGGTCTCCTGCAACATCTTCTCGACGCAGGATCACGCGGCCGCTGCCGTCGTCGTCGGCCGGCCCGAGACCGGCGGCACCGTCGCGGCGCCGAAGGGCACGCCGGTCTTCGCGTGGAAGGGCGAGACGCTCGACGAGTACTGGTGGTGCACGGTGCAGGCGCTGGTGTGGCCCGACGGCTCGGGCCCCACGCTCATCGTGGATGACGGCGGAGACGCAACGCTGTTCGTCCACAAGGCCGCCGAGTTCGAGCAGGCGGGGAAGGTGCCGGCGTTCAACCCCGACAAGGATCCTGAGGAGTGGGGCGTCATCCTGCAGACGATCGCGCAGGAGCTGAAGGCGAACCCGGGCCGCTGGTCCACGCTGGCGAAGGGCATTCGCGGCGTCAGCGAGGAGACGACGACCGGCGTGCACCGGCTCTACCAGATGATGGAAGCCGGTACGCTGCTGTTCCCGGGCATCAACGTCAACGACTCGGTGACCAAGAGCAAGTTCGACAACATCTACGGCTGCCGTCACTCGCTGCCCGACGGCCTCGCGCGCGCCACCGACGTGATGCTCGGCGGCAAGGTGGCGGTCGTGCTCGGGTATGGCGAAGTCGGGAAGGGCTGCGCGCAGGCACTGCGCGGCCAGGGCTGCCGCGTGATCGTGACCGAGATCGATCCGATCTGCGCGCTGCAGGCGTCGATGGAAGGGTTCGAGGTGAACACGCTCGAGAACGTCGTCGAGCGAGCGGACATCTTCATCACCGCCACGGGGAACTTCAACATCATCACCGTGGACCACATGGCGCGGATGAAGGACAAGGCGATCGTCGGCAACATCGGCCACTTCGACAACGAGATCGACATGGCCGGCTTGAAGAGGATGAAGGGCGTCGAGCGGATCAACATCAAGCCGCAGTACGACGAGTTCCGCTTCCCGGACGGCCACGGCGTGATGATCCTGGCCGAGGGCCGGCTGCTGAACCTCGGGTGCGCCACCGGCCATCCGAGCTTCGTGATGTCGGCGTCGTTCACGAACCAGGTGCTGGCGCAGCTCGAACTGCACGCCAACGCGGAGAAGTACGGCAAGACCGTGACGATGCTGCCGAAGGCGCTGGACGAGGAAGTCGCCCGGCTGCATCTCGAGCATCTCGGCGTGAAGCTGACGACGCTGACGAAGGAGCAGGCGGACTACATCGGCGTGCCGCCGGAAGGGCCGTACAAGCCGAATCACTATCGGTATTAGTCGGCGGTACAGTAGGGGCCGGCTTCAGCCGGCCCGATCTCAACGACTGCGCCGCGGGCCGGCTGAAGCCGGCCCCTACGACTTACTGCCTACTGCGCTACTGCTGACTGCCGGCTGCCGGCTGCCTGCGACGCGCCGAGCAGGATGCGGAGCGTCCGGCGCAGGGGCTCAGCCGCGCCCCAGAGCAGCTGATCGCCGACGGTGAACGCGGAGAGATACTCCGGGCCCATCGACATCTTGCGCAGGCGGCCGATCGGCGTGCGCAGCGTGCCGGTCACGGCGGTCGGCGTCAGCTCCCGCAGGGTGGCTTCCTTCTCGTTGGGGACGACCGCGGCCCATTCGTGCGCGCCGGCGAGCAGCGACTCGATCTCGGACAGCGGCACGTCGCGTGTCAGCTTCACCGTCAGCGCCTGGCTGTGGCAGCGCATCGCGCTGATGCGGACGCACAGGCCGTCGATCGGAATCGGCGTGCCCTCGCGCCCGAGGATCTTGTTGCCCTCGGCGCCGCCCTTCCACTCTTCCTTGCTCTGGCCGTTGCCCAGATCCTTGTCGATCCAGGGCAGGAGGCTGCCGGCCAGCGGATGCCCTGAACTTCGCTGTCGGGAAGTCGACGCCGCGCGCATCGTGTCGATGATCGCCGCGGTCGATGTCGAGGATCGCGGAGTCCGGGTCGGCCGAGCAGCGTGGCGACCGATCGCGTGTGCGACGCCCATCTGCGTCGGCGAGCTCGCGCATGCTCTGCGCGCCGGCGCCCGAGGCCGCCTGGTAGGTCATCGCGCTGACCCACTCGACGAGGCCGGCGCGAAAGAGGCCCGTCATCGCCATGAGCATGAGGCTGACCGTGCAGTTGCCGCCGATGAAGTTCCTGACGCCGCGGTCGATGGCGGAGTCGATGACGTGGCGGTTGACCGGATCCAGCACGATCACCGCGTCGTCTTTCATGCGCAGCGTCGAGGCCGCGTCGATCCAGTAGCCGTCCCAGCCCGCCTGCCGGAGCCGTGGGATAGATCTCGGTCGTGTACTCGCCGCCCTGGCAGGAGATGAGGACGTCGGCGTCCATCAGCGCCGCGAGGTCCCTGGCGTCCTTCACGGCCGGCGCGGCCTTGCCGATGGCCGGGGCCGCGGCGCCTGTCTGCGACGTCGAGAAGAACACGGGATCGATGAGGTCGAAATCGCGTTCCTCGCGCATGCGCTGCACGAGCACGGAGCCGACCATTCCACGCCAGCCGATGAGTCCTACCTGCATACCCGCGTGCCTCTACGGTCTACCGTCTTCCGTCTACGGTCTGCGGCCTACCGGAGACTGGAGACCGGAGACCCGAGTCCCCGCCTTGCGCTTTGAGCCTGGTGCTTTAAGATTCTAACCTCATGCTTCCGCTTCTGGTCGCGGTGGCGATATTCGGGGCCCAGCCGTGTTCGGCGGCCGCGGCGGCGGGGCTCGCGGACGCCTCGGCCCGGGTGCAGGCGTTCGACTTGCCCGGGGCTGTTGACCGCCTTCGCGACGCGGCGGCTGGAGGCTGCGAGGCAACCGAGGTCGCTGCCCTGTATCTTGGCGGCCTGTTTGCGGCGGCGGAGGCCTACAAGCAGGGAGGGTCGGAGGAGTCGCTGGCGCCGGTCCGAGAGGCGATTGCCGCGTTGGAGACGCTGTCGGGGCAGCGCCCGGGGTCGGCCGAGATCGCGCGTCTCGTCCTCATCGCGGCGGTCGCGGCGGCGCAAAGCGAGCGGGAGGAAATGGGCGCGTTCCTCACGCACGCGGCGGCCATGGAGTCGCTGCAGTTCGCGGCAGGCGAGCCTGGCGCGCCCGTGCTCAGCGCGCTCGAAGTGGCTGGCGAGCTCTGGCTCCAGGTGCACCGGTTCGACGACGCCCGTGCCGCGTTCGAGCGGGCGGTGGAGCAGGTCGGCGCGACACCGCGACTCACCGCTGGTTTGGCGCGAGCCACGGCGCGTTGACCCTCTACCGCTACCGGCAGGATGTACTCGACGCCTTATGGCGGCACGGCGTCCAGCCGACACCGGGCACCCGGCCCGAGCTCGTTCACGAATTTGTCAGCGATCTTTACCGGTTCGAATTGCGCCGGCTGCGCGATCGGCTCGTGCGTCACGAGATACCCAAGCACGGATATGCCGACCGCGTCGTCGATCTCCGCCGCAAGTACCCGCTCATCTCGCTGAAGCCGGGGCAATGGCTGGAGTAGTCGGGCTCCGGGCTCCGGGCTTCGGCGCGCCGGGCCGACCTCGGCCTTCGGGCCGGGCGGTGGCATCGCCCGAAGCCTGAGGCCACGCCCGAAGCCCGGAGTCCGGAGTCCGGAGCCCGCCGCCCCACTGCCAGCTATGATGGAGCCGTGAGCACCGCGCACACGATTCAGTCGAAACTCCCGTCCGCGGGGGTCAGCATCTTCCAGGTGATGTCCCAGCTCGCCCTGGAGCGCGATGCGATCAATGTCGGCCAGGGCTTTCCGGATTTCGACTGCGATCCGGCGCTGGTGGAGGCTGTCGCCCGCGCCATGCGCGAAGGGCACAACCAATATGCGCCGATGCCAGGCATCTACCAGCTTCGCGAAGCGCTGGCGCGGAAGGTCGAGCTCCTGTACGGGAGGCGCTACGATCCCGCCACCGAAATCACGGTGACCTCGGGCGCCACGGAGGGCATCTACAGCACGATCACGGCATTCGTCCGGCCGGGAGATGAGGTTGTCCTCTTCCAGCCGGTGTACGACTCCTACATGCCGGCCGTTCAGTTGAGCGGGGGGATTCCGTCGCTCGTCACCCTGCGCCCACCGGACTACCGGATCGACTGGGACGAGGTCCGCCGCGCGGTGACGCCGCGCACGCGCGTCATCATGATCAACTCGCCGCACAACCCGACGGGGACCGTCCTCGACCGCGGCGACATCCGCGAGCTGGCTGCGATCCTCCAGGACACCGACGCCATCGTCGTCTCGGACGAGGCGTACGAGCACATCGTGTTCGACGGGCTGCGTCACGAGAGCCTGGCGAGATATCCGGAGATCGCCGACCGCGCCGTGGTCATCAGCTCCTTTGGCAAGACGTATCACGCCACCGGCTGGAAGATCGGATACTGCATGGCTCCCGCCGCGATCTCGGCCGAGATCGCCCGCGTGCACCAGTTCGTCACCTATTCCGTGAACGGCGCCATTCAGCGTGCGTACGCGGAGATGATCACGAGCGATCCGTACCGTGCCGGCCTCGCGCCGTTCTACCAGGAAAAGCGCGACCTGTTCCTGCGCCTGATGGAAGGTTCCCGGTTCACGCCGCTCCGGTGCCAGGGCACGTTCTTCCAGATGATGGACTACTCCCGCATCACCAACGAGCGCGACTCCGACTTCGCGCTGCGCCTCATCACGGAGCATGGCGTCGCGGCGATTCCCATCACACCGTTTCTGCACGGGACCGAGCCCGGCCCGGTCATCCGCTTCTGTTTCGCGAAGCGGACCGAGACGCTCGAACGGGCGGCCGAGCGATTGCGCAAGGTGTGAGATGCACAGGAACAGGAGGAAGGAGGAAGGAGAAAGGAGGAAGAGCGGGAAGAATGAGGAGAACCGCGCCTGGCGCCTGGGTCGAACGCTGGCGGCGTCCGTGGTTCTGTCGTCTCTCTTTCTCCTTCCTTCTCCCCTTCCTCCTTCCCCGTCCTCCTTCCTCCTTGGACAAGAGCGGCCGCTGCCCGATACCTCCACCTTCTTCGGCGCGGTGCGCGAGAACCTAACGCGCGCCGGCCGTATCCAGGACCAGTTCGCCTACAAGGAGCGCCGCACTCAGATCCACACGAACCCGTTCGGCCGCCTCGGGACCGGCGGCGCGATCGTCTACGAGGTGATACCCAATCCCGCCGGTCCGGGGTTCAGTCGACGCATCCTCGAGCGCGACGGCAAGCCGATCGTCAATGGGGAAGTCGAACACTTCGGGCAGCGCCGCCGCCGCGATCGAGCCCAGTCGCCGTCAGCGATTCAGGACACCGCGTCGGCGCTCGACTTCGCCATCGACAGGCGCGTGATCGTCGACGGACGCTCCGCGATTCTCGTGACGTTCACCCCGAAGAAGGATGCGAAGCCGGCGACGCGTGAAGGGCGGCTCGCGCGCGCGTTCATGGGAAAGATCTGGGTGGATGAAGCAGAAGAAGAAGTCTTTCGCGTGGAGGCCACCGCGATCGACAGCATCTCGTTCGGTTACGGCCTGCTCGCCCGACTCAACGAAGGCACAGTAGTCACCCTGCTGCGCGAGCGTGTCGAGGACGGCCTCTGGCTCCCGACGTCGATCCGGTTCCGCGGCGAAGGTCGCGCGCTGCTGTTGCGGAAGTTGAACGTCGATTTCGCGATCGACTGGTTCGATTACCGAAAGCTGGCAACGCCCGGCGGCCAATCCGAGCCGTGAGCTACCGCGATCCTGCCGCGGGCAGCTCGCGCTTCGCCGCGGGCTTCGACGTGACCTGCGGATACAGCGCCAGTCCGAGCCCGGCCCACAGAAGCGATCGGATCCGGCGCGCGAGGGCGAGCGCGCCGCCGCCGCTGAGGCCGAGCATCGCAACCGGGGCGGCATTCGACGCTTCGAGCGCGCCAAGGTTGCCCGGAATCGCCGCCGACGCGATGCTGCCGAGCCGCGCGAACGTTTCGATCGTCAGCGCCGCCATGATGCCGATTGGCTCACCGACGGCCCACAGCACGAGCCACACCTCGAACGCCATCACGAAGTAGCAGACGATCGGCAGCACCGTCAGGATCGCGAGCCGGCGCCGGTCGCCGCGCAGCAGCCCGAGGAGCACGTCCTCGACGTCGAGGATGAACTGCACGGTGCGCGACGCCTCGAGGCGGCGACCGGTGAGGCCGTCGAGCACGGTCACCAGGCGTCCCAGATAGTCGCCCGTGCGCCGGCGCGCGACGAGAATCAGGATTCCCAGCAGGATCACCGCACCCATCGACGTCAGCGTGAAGAACGTGTCCCAGGCGACAGGCATCGCGAGGCGCGTCACCGCGAAGAACGAGATCACCCCGGCCATCACGATGCTGATCACGGCGAAGGCCAGACGTTCGAGCGCCACCGACGCGGTCGTCACCTCGGGCGTGACACGGTCGTAGAGGAGGAGGACTTTCAGGGGGTCCCCGGCAAGGCCGCGAACCGTGAAAAAACCGATCGCGTCCGCGGTCAGGCGGACGCGGAAGAGGCGCGTGAACCCGGGCCGGAACTCGTCGGGGAAGGCGATGTACCAGCCCCACGTCCGCAGCAGGTGCCAGGCCGTGCCCGGGATGAGGATGAACGGCAGCGCGAAGCCGAGGCGCTTCGCGCTCTCGACTGTTTCGTCGAAGTCGATGTAGTAGAGGGTGACAACGAAGAGCAGGATGCCGATGGCGACTGCCGCCACCGAGACGACCTGGGGGACCGATCGGGTCAAGTCCCCCTGCTACTCCTGGTCCTCGGTATCGTCGGTGTCGTCCTCGGCGCTGGTCTCGACGACCGTCTCCGCGTCCTCGTCGTCGGCCGGCAGCTTGGCGAGGTTGTCGAGATCGGCTTCGCTGTCTTCCAGATCGTCAACGGCGTAAATACGCCCGCCGCTTCGTTCCTTGATGGGACCGCGCGGCTTGTGCTCCTGCTGGCTGCCCTTCTTCGCGCCGCGGAGGCGTTTGGGAGGCGCCGGTGGTCCGAAGTTCGCGGAGCGGTCGCGGCCACCGGGCCCACCGCCGGGACGCGGCCCGCCGAATCCACCGCCACCGCCGCCGCCAAAGCCGCCCGGACGCGGGCCGCCGAAGCCGCCGCCACCACCACCACCGAAGCCGCCGCCAGCGGGACGCGGTCCGCCGAAGCTGCCGCCGGGACGCGGCCCCGAGAACCCGCCCGGACGCGGCGCGCCCGGCGGCCGATCCTCACGGGCCCGCGCTTCACTCACGGCGAGGGTGCGTCCCTGGAACGGCTGCTGATCGAACCGCTTGATGACCTCTTCGGCCACCGGGCGTTCGGCAAATTCCACAAACGCAAACCCGCGGGGTCGCCCGGTCTCGCGATCGACCGGCATCACCACATGGGAAGGCTCTGCGACGGCGGCGAAGTGGGCTTTGAGATCCGCTTCGGAGGCGCCGTACGGCAGGTTACCGATGAACAGACGGACTGCCAAGGTTTCCTCGTGAAAAACGCAGCCTCATTTAGGCGGCCTATGATTCTATCCCAGAAAGGTCAACGGGAGGGATCGAGACTGGCGGCGAAACTGGCGTATGTGGTCAACATCCGTCGTTCGAACGCGGCGTCGAAGTCGTCCCCGCGACCGAGATCCTGGAGCAACGCTACCATCGCCGGAGCGCCGGCTTGCTCAATGAGTGCGCGCACGGCGCCGCCGCTCTGCGCATAGGCCATGCGCGCCTGCGCGCCGGACAGCTTGTCGAAGCCCGCAGCCAGACGCTGCAGCGGCATCCGGTAACCGGACTTCCCGAGCTGCGCATCCGACCACGCGGGCCCGTTCGGCTCGAACGTCACGGCGAGACCTTCGTTGAGCCACGTCGGCACGCCGCGCGGCGCGATGCTCTGCACCAGCGCGTGCGTGAATTCGTGCGTGAGGACGCGATCGAGCTCCTCGGGATTGGTCAGCGCCCCGCGCACGGGCACACGGATCCGTCCGTCGTAGGCCGCCGCCGCCCAGCCCGGCGATCGCGTGATGTCTCGGAACTGCTCCTCCGTGTAGAGGACCACAGGGATGATGCGTTCGGGGAAGGTGAGGAGCGCCGTGCCAACGCGCCAGTACGCGGCTTCGAGGATGTCGAGGATCTTTCGCGACAGCTCCTCGTCCGACGGCCCTTCGAAGAGAACCGTGAAGTGCGCGCCCTGAGACTGGAAGAACCCGTTGTGCAGCGCCGCCTCCTCACGGACGCGCGCGAGGCGTGCGGCCAGCGTCTTGTCGGCGGGTGCGTACATCAGCGCACGCTCGTAGACGCGCACCGCGTCGTCGAGCTCGTTGTTGCGATGGAAGATGTCGCCCAGGAGGAGCGACGCCGACGTCAGCGACGGTGACAGCGTGAGCGCGCGCCCGAGCGCCTCCTTCGCTGCCGGGACTTGTCCCAGCAGGTAGGCGGAAAGTCCCACACCGAGGTGGAGCGATGGATCGCGGGGCTCCGCAATGACGGCCGCCGCGAAGGCATCGGCTGCATCCTGGTGCCGTCCTTCGCGGATGGCGGCCCATCCGGCCTGGCCCTCGGCATGCGCCTTGGTGCCCGGGATGCCCTGGGCCGCCGGTTGAATCGCGCTCAGCACGACAAGCAGCAGCGCGACGAGGAACCGGGGCTGGGGCATGCGTCTATGTTACCGGACGGAGCATGGGGAGAGGGAGAGGGGAGGGAGGTGCAGGGCTGTCGCGGGGACCAGGCTGGCTGAAAGCAGGAAGAAAGACCGGTTGTACACGATCATTCCCTTCGAGAATCGGCGGGGATCAGGGCCCGGCATCGCATCGTGCGCATGCCGCGCCCGTCGCGCAGGCGGTATGGAACGGTGTCAAGTCCGCGTACACGACTGTCTGATGCCGCTCCCGCTCGTGGCGCTGCGGGGCGAAGGCTCGTCCAGTGCGTCACCATGCGAGGGCAGCTTGCAGATTTCTCTGCAGCCGCGACGGACCGCACGTAGCGTTCGGACCGGATCGCGTGTAGCCCGGATGTCGAGCCGGCCGCTGTGAGAGGATGGACGACCGGTCCTGGCGTGGCCGCCGGTGTATCAGAAGCTGATCCCGCTGTAATCGCAGTCGGGATGCCCATGCCGTTCGAGTAAGCCCGCGATCAGCTCGCGCACGATGTGCTGTCTCGCGCTTGCCCGGCCGCCGGCCTCTCGGTAAGCTTGGTTGCGGTCACGCCAGTGCCAATCTGTCATCGAGGCAGGCTTCCTCGGCAAAGCCGGAGGGCGTGCAGGACGTCCGGCGCACAGCAACGCGGAGCCTTGACCGCCGAACCGCGGTCTGAGCTCGGAAGTCACATCGATCCTGTGGCTGATTTCACGGTTGTTAAGCCGCGCAAGCCGGACAGGGCTCCGTGACCTCGGCTCGACTCTGCCGGCGTTCCGGCGTCCACGGTGGTTTCCGGCTTCAGCCGGAAGATCCGAACAGCTCTTCTACGTCTGCGGCATTGATGGGCCGCACCCTGTCGATCAGCCCGGCTGCGGCGGCGGCCCGGCCGATAACCGCTGACGGCGTCAGTCCCTGGCGACGCAGATCGCGCACGCCGGTGTCGCCGTCGGACTTGCTCAACTTCTCGCCGGGCCGCTTCTCCACGACCGGGTGATGGAGGAACAGCGGAGCGTCGCTGCGCCCGAGCATTCGGCCGAGGCGGAGCTGGCGCCCGGTGGACGCCAGCAGGTCAGCGCCCCTGATCACGAGGTTGACGTCCTGCCGCCAGTCGTCCACCGTCACCGCGAACTGGTACGTCCAATGGCCATCGCGATCGCGCAGCAGCAGGTCGCCGCATTGGTTCGCGGGCGTCTGCTCCTGCGGACCGGCGAGCAGATCGTCGAAGCGCTCGACTCCGGGCGCGATCGCGACGCGCAACCCTCGGCCCGGCCGCTCGTCGAGCTTGCGAGTGCGGCACCGCCCGGGGTAGTGCTCGCTCCCGATGTCTTTGCGGGAACAGTCGCACGCGTAGACAGTGGCGGTGCGGCGCAGTTGCTCGAGCGCACGCTCGTATGCAGCCGGCTCATCGCTCTGCCTCAGGACGGGATCTCTTCCCATGTCGGCGGCGAAGCCGAGCCAGTCGAGATCCTCGAGGAGAGCCGCTTCGTACTCCGCCCGGCAGCGGATCCGATCGTGGTCCTCGATGCGCAGGAGCACCTGTGCGCCGACGGCTCGTGCCACGCCCCACACGTAGATGGCGTTCACGACGTGCCCGAGGTGCAGGTACCCTGTGGGAGAAGGGGCATAGCGCGTGACGATCTTCCGGCTGAAGCCGGACGCCACTCGGGACAGGTTGGGACGCGCCACGCTGGTACTTGTGGCTTCCGGCTTCAGCCGGAAGTCTCGAACATGTTAATAGAACCGACTGCCTCGGGACTCTACTGCGCGGCCGGGGACTTCTACATCGACCCGTGGGCGGCCGTTGACCGCGCCGTGATCACGCACGCGCATGGGGACCACCTGCGTTCCGGGAGCGGGGCGTACCTGTCAACGGCGGCGTCACGGTCGCTCGTCCTGCACCGCCTTGGGGCCGACACGCCGCTCCGCGCCGTCGCATACGGCGAGGCGACCGACATCAACGGCGTGCGCGTGTCTCTGCATCCGGCCGGCCATATCCTCGGTTCCGCGCAGGTCCGGGTCGAATACCGGGGCGAGGTCTGGGTGGCATCCGGCGACTACAAGCGTGCACCCGATCCGACGTGTGCGCCGTTCGAGCCGCTGCGTTGCCACACGTTCATCACCGAGGCCACCTTCGCGCTGCCCGTCTTCCGGTGGGATCCCCCGGCGAAGACGGTGCTCGAGATCTGCCGGTGGTGGGAGGAGATGCGCGAGTCGCGGCGACCGGCGGTCCTCTTCGGCTACGCGCTCGGCAAGGCCCAGCGCGTGCTGGCCGAGCTCGCGCGCTGCACGGATCGGCCGGTCTACGTCCATGGGGCCTTGACCGAACTGCTCGACGCCTACCGCGCCGCGGGCGTCCCCCTCGTCGAGACGAAGCGTGCGACGGAGGAATCAAGAGGCAAGTCGTTCGCGGGCGAGCTGATCGTGGCGCCGCTGTCGGCCCGGGGCAGTACCTGGATGCGGCGCTTCGGGGATCATTCGTCGGCGTTTGCCTCCGGATGGATGCGGATCCGGGGCGCGCGGCGGCGCCGCGGCTACGACCGCGGGTTCGCGTTGTCCGATCACGCCGACTGGGACGGGCTCGTGGACACCATCGCGGGCACGCAGGCGGAACGCGTGTTCGTCACACACGGCTACACCGACGCGCTGGCGCGCTTTCTCACCGACCGCGGCCTCGAGGCGCACGCGTGGCGCACGCAGTACCAAGGCGAGCCCGAAGGCGGCGACGACGCATGAGGCGGTTCGCGGATCTCTACGACGAGATCGATGGCACGACGTCCACCAATGCCAAGGTGGCGGCGCTCGTGCGCTATCTCCGCGACGCCCCGCCGGCCGATGCGGCCTGGGCGCTCTTCTTCCTCACCGGCCGGCGTCTGAAGCGCCACGTGCCGGCGCGGTCGCTGCACGCGTGGACGCTGGAGCTCACCGGGCTGCCGCAATGGCTCGTCGAGGAGTCCTATTCCATCGCCGGCGATTTTGCGGAAGCCATCGCGCTGCTGCTCGATGGCCGCGTCAAACCGTTCGATCCGGGATCCGCGTCAGCAGATTCGGGATTGGGCCGGCGAGGGCGTTTGCCCTTCGACCAGCCTGAGCCGATCGACACGCGTACGGAAGGAATCACGCTGGCGCAATGGATCGAGGATCGCATCCTGCCGCTCGACGGCCTCGATGACGAGGAGCGGCGGCTGCACGTCTTCACGTGGTGGACGCGCCTCGAGCGGCGCGAGCTGTTCCTCCTCAACAAGCTGCTGACCGGCGAGTTCCGCGTGGGCGTCGCGCACACGCTGGTCGGTACGGGCCGTCGCGCATCTCGCCTCGCTGCCCACCGCGGTCGTGGAGCACCGGCTCATGGGACACTGGGAGCCGTCCGCCTCGGCGTTTGCGTCGCTCGTCGCCCCGGAGGGCCCGGGCGACGATCCGTCGCGGCCGTATCCGTTTTGCCTGGCGTCGCCGTTCGAGGGAGAAATCAGCACGCTCGGCGGCCGGGATGAGTGGCTGGCGGAGTGGAAATGGGATGGCATTCGGGCACAGCTCGTGAAACGGACGGGTGAGATCTTCCTGTGGTCGCGCGGCGAGGAGCTGATCACCGAGCGCTTCCCCGAGATCGTGACGGCGGCGCGCGGACTTCCCGACGGCACGGTGCTCGACGGCGAGGTCCTCGCGTTCGAGCACGATGCGCCGAGGCCGTTTGCCGATCTGCAGCACCGCATCGGGCGCCAGCGGAGGGTGCGCGAGGTTGCGGCGGACGTGCCGGCCGTGTTCCTGGCGTACGACCTGCTCGAGTCCGGCGGCGCCGACATTCGCGCCCTGCCGTTGCGCGATCGCCGTGCCCGCCTCCTCGACGTCGTCGCCGGCGGGGGTCCGCTGCGTGTCTCGGAAGACGTCGGCGGCGCCACGTGGGAAGCGCTCGCGAAGCGCCGGGACGAATCGCGCGCGCGGCACGTCGAAGGATTGATGCTGAAACGGTGGGCGTCGCCATACCGCCCCGGCCGCAAACGTGGTGACTGGTGGAAATGGAAGATCGATCCGTTCACCGTCGATGCCGTGTTGATGTACGCGCAACCCGGGAGCGGACGGCGCGCGAGCCTGTTCACGGACTACACGTTCGGCGTGTGGGACGGCGACGAGCTGGTCCCGGTCGCCAAGGCCTATTCGGGACTCTCTGACGAGGAGATTGACGAAGTGGATCGCTGGGTGCGGCGGCACACGACGGCGCGGTTCGGACCGGTGAGCGCGGTGGAACCGGCCCATGTCTTCGAGCTCGGGTTCGAGCGAATCGCGCGGTCGACTCGGCACAAATCAGGACTCGCCGTCCGGTTTCCCCGGATCCTGCGCTGGCGCCGTGACAAGACCCCCCGCGAATCCGACTCGCTGGAGACGTTGCAGCGATTGCTGGCCAGCAGCGGCATGCCACGGCATTCGGAAGCGGAGGGGTCAGACCCCATCTGATGACAGGAACGATCTCGAGGAGGTGTGCCACGGAGAACACGGAGGACACGGAGCGAGCAGGCCGGCGTGGGTTCGGGGTGTCGGACCGGTCGACGGGCCGCCTTCGGCGGACGTGCGGGGCACGAGCTCGCGTCAACAAGTCGCACTTGCGTCGACCGCGACTTGTTGTCGCGAGCTCGTGCCCCGCACGTTCGGCCTGCAAGCAGGCCGACCCGTCGACTGGTCCTTCGTCTCCGTGGTCTCCGTGTCCTCCGTGGCCAGGCCGTCGGCATCGGGCGACATGATTCCCTGGCTGGATCCCGACGACCCGTTTCCTCCGGTCGAGCGGGCGCTGCGCGAGCCGAACGGCCTGCTTGCCGCCGGCGGCGACTTGTCGCCGAAGCGGCTCGTCGATGCATACGGGCGGGGCATCTTTCCGTGGTTCGGCGAGGACGATCCGCTTCTCTGGTGGAGTCCGGATCCGCGGATGGTGCTCTTCGTCAAGGAGTTGCACGTCGGACGGTCGTTGCGGCGGGCGATCAGGTCGCGGGGCTTTACCCTGACGCTGGACCGCGCGTTTGGCGAGGTCATGGCGGGGTGTGCCGAGCCTCGGGGCGACGACGCGGGAACCTGGATCACCGGCGATATGGTCGAGGCGTACAGCGCGCTTGCCGGCAGCGGGTTCGCCCATTCCGTCGAGACGTGGATGGACGGCAGGCTGGTGGGCGGTCTCTACGGCGTGGCGATCGGCCGCATGTTCTACGGTGAGTCGATGTTCAGCCGCGAGACCGATGCGTCGAAGGTGGCGCTGGTGGCGCTGGCGCGCCAACTCGAGCGCTGGGGCTTCGAGATGATCGACTGCCAGATGTCCACCGATCACCTGGCGTCGCTCGGCGCGCGCGAGATCCGGCGCGCGGAATTCCTCGAACGCATGCGCCGGCTGGCTCGTCAACCTGGCCTACCCGGGCCGTGGTCGCTCGACGCAGATCTGTAGAATACACAGAGGCTTCAGACGTCAGGGCGGGCGATTCTCAGTCCACGCCCGCCATCCCTTGCAGTACGTGCAACAGATGGCGCAGTCAGGTACCGACGAGTCAACCCTTACCGGGACGCGGACCGAGCAGAAGCTCGAGCGTCCGCGAATGTGGCGGGTCCTGCTCCACAACGACGACTACACCACGCAGGACTTCGTCGTCTGGGTGCTCGAGAGCATTTTCCACAAGCCGCGCGGCGAGGCGTTTGCGATCATGATGAGCGTGCATCGATCCGGGCTGGGGGTCGCAGGCGTCTATACCTATGACGTCGCCGAAACGAAGGTGAAGACGACGAAGCAGATGGCGGAAGAACACGAGTTCCCGCTGCTCGTCACGATGGAACCCGAAGCCAAACATGAGTAAGAGCCCTGTACCGTTCGCCAACGAAACGCTCGAGACGATCCAGCGGGCATTCCGCCTGGCAACCGACCGCCGTCACGATACCGTCGGGCTGGAGCACCTGCTGCTCGCCCTCACCGAGGAGCCGCACGCGCGGCGGATCCTGTCCGCGTGCGGTGCCAATATCGACGCGCTGAAGAAGCAGCTCGACGAAGTGCTGGTGAAGGCGTTCACGCCGGTGCCGGCGCCGTCAACGGTGGAGCCGGAGCCGACGCTCGGTTTCGACCGCGTGATCCAGCAGGCGGTCGTGCACGCCGCCGTGTCGAGCGCCCAGCACGTGGACAGCGGCAGCCTGCTCGTGTTCATGCTCCAGGAGGAAGAGAGCCACGCGGCCTACTTCCTGCGGCGGCAGGGCGTCGAGCGGCTCACGCTGTTGCGCGTGATCTCGCATGGGCCGGCGGAAGTGCCGATGCCGGGCCAGACGGCCGACGGTGAGCCCGCCGGGCCTGCGCAGGCCGACCCGCTCGAAGCCTTTGCGACCGACTTGATCGCGCGGGCGCGCGACGGACAGATCGATCCGCTCATCGGCCGCGTGCTCGAACTCGAGCGCATGGTCCAGGTGCTGTGCCGGCGGCGCAAGAACAACCCGCTGCTCGTCGGTGAGCCTGGCGTCGGCAAGACGGCGCTCGCCGAGGGCCTGGCGCTGCGCATCCATGACGGCGACGTGCCCGATGTGCTCAAGGACGCGAAGGTCTACGCGCTGGACCTCGGCTCGCTGCTGGCCGGCACGCGCTACCGCGGCGATTTCGAGGAGCGCGTGAAGCAGGTGCTCGAGCGGCTGGCGAAGGAGTCGAACGCGATTCTCTTCATCGACGAGATCCATTCGCTCGTCGGCGCCGGCGCCGCCTCGGGCGGCGCCATGGACGCGGGCAACCTGTTGAAGCCGGCGCTGGCGAACGGATCGCTGCGCTGCATCGGATCGACGACGTTCAACGACGTGAAGCAGTCGTTCGACCGCGACCGGGCGCTGGCGCGCCGCTTCCAGAAGATCGAGGTGCTCGAGCCGTCCGAGGCCGAAGCGCTCGAGATCCTGAAGGGACTGCGGCCGCACTACGAGGCCCATCACGGCGTGACGTTCACCGACGAGGCGCTCGAGGCCGCGGTGGCGCTGTCGGCAAAGCACCTGAAGGATCTGCACCTGCCCGACAAGGCGATCGACGTGCTCGACGAGGCGGGCGCGTCGCAGAAGCTGCTGCCGGCGGAGCGCCGGGTGGCGGCGATCGGCGCCGCGCAGGTGGAGCAGATCGTGGCGAAGATGGCGCGGGTGCCGGTGCAGGCCGTGTCGAGCGACGACCGCCTCGCGCTGGCGACGATCGACACCGAGCTGAAGCGGGTCATCTTCGGGCAGGACTCCGCGATTGACGAGGTCGCGTCGGCGATCAAGCTGTCGCGGTCCGGCCTGCGGTCGCCCGACAAGCCGATCGGCAACTTCCTGTTCGCCGGTCCGACCGGCGTCGGCAAGACGGAGCTGGCGCGCCAGCTCGCGCGCATCCTCGGCATCGAGTTCATCCGCTACGACATGTCGGAATACATGGAGAAGCATGCGGTGTCGCGGCTGATCGGCGCGCCGCCCGGCTACGTCGGCTACGAGGAAGGCGGGCTGCTCATCGACGCCATCCGCAAGTCGCCGCACGCCGTGCTCCTGCTCGACGAGATCGAGAAGGCGCATCCGGACATGTTCAGCATCCTGCTGCAGGTGATGGATCATGCGACGCTGACCGACTCGCACGGCCGGAAGGCGGACTTCCGTCACGTCGCGCTGATCATGACGACCAACGCCGGCGCGCGCGACCTTTCCGATCGGCATCTCGGATTCGGGGAGACCGGCAAGGGCGTCTCGTCGCGCGGCGCCCTCGAGCGGATGTTCACGCCCGAGTTCCGCAACCGGCTCGATGCGACCGTCACGTTCAAGGCGCTCGGTACCGCCGAGATCGAGCGGGTCGTGGACAAGCAGATCGACGAGCTGCGGGTCATGGTGGCGCCGAAGGGCGTGACGATTGACGTCGATGCCGCGGCGCGGACGTGGCTGGCGGTCAAGGGCTTCGATCGCGCGTTCGGCGCGCGCCCGATGGCGCGCCTGATCGAGCGCGTGATCAAGAAGCCGCTCTCGGAGGCCCTGCTGTTCGGATCGCTCGCCGCCGGCGGCGCGGCGCGCCTCGTCGTGGAGAACGACGAGATCAAGCTGCACGTGTGATGCGGCGTAGCCGGAAGGCCTCAGGGTTCAGGGCCCAGGAATCAGGGCTGTCCCAGGCAGCAGGCCTGAGACCTCGGGCCTTCTGAGCCCTGGGCCCTGGTCCCTGATCCCTGATTCCTGATTCCTGACCCATGTCACTGGCCGATATCCGCCGCGAATACCTTGGCCAGCCGCTGAGCGAGACGGGCAGCGATCCCGACCCGTTTCGCCAGTTTGCGCTCTGGTTCGAGCAGGTGCGCGGCCTCGAGCCCGACCCGACGGCGATGGCGCTGGCCACCGCGACGCGCGACGGGCGGCCGTCGGCGCGGACGGTGCTGCTCAAGGGTGTGGACGAGAAGGGGTTCGTGTTCTACACGAACTACGACAGCCGCAAGGCGCGGGAGATGGCGGAGAGCGGCCGCGCGAGCCTGCTGTTCTTCTGGCGCTCGCTCGAGCGCCAGGTTCGCATCGACGGAACGGTGGAGAAGGTGAGCGGCACGGAGGCCGACGCCTACTTCGCGACGCGCCCGCTCGAGAGCCGGTGGAGCGTCTACGCCTCGCGGCAGAGCGATCCGGTCGAGAGCCGCGAGTCGCTCGAGTCGCGCTTCGAGGTCGCGCGCCAGGCCTACGGCGACACGGTGCCGCGCCCGGAGTGGTGGGGCGGCTACCGGGTCCTCCCCGACGAGTTCGAGTTCTGGCAAGGCCGGACCAACCGGCTGCACGATCGGCTTCGCTACCGGCGGCGGCAGCGACGGCGCGTGGGAGCCGAACGCGCCTTGCGCCGTAGACGGGCTCCGGGCTCCGGAGCCCGAAGACGGATCTCCATGCGTTACCTCGTCACCGCCCACGTCAAGCCCGGATGTCGCGACGCGCTTCGCCGCGCTATCGACGACGGCTCGCTCGGCGCCGGCTCCGTGGCCGGGGACGAGTACTTCCGCAACATGGAGCAGGCGCGGGAGGTGGCGGGCGGCCGCGTGAAATGGGTTGAGACCTGTTTCTGCCCGACACCGCTGCAGGAAGAGCGGGCCTACTGGGAAGAGTTCTTCGAGCTCGAGACCGTGAAGGACGCCCACGCCCGGGCGACGTGCCGCGACGAGAACGGCACCGAGCCGTGGTCGTGCACGCACTGCGACTGCACGAAGCGCCTCGAAGGGTGGCTGGCGAAGCAGGGGAAGCCGTTCGTGCCGTGAAGCTCGGGATTCGGGCCCCAGGTTCCAGGCGCCCGAAGCCCGGCCCCGTGCTATCGTTCCCTCCACGGCAGCGTGGTGCTGCCGTTCCGGATTCCCGGCACGGCGCCGGGGCAGGTTGAACAATGGACGGTTCCCGGTACTTCCACGTCATCGAGTCCTCGTCTGCGTCGGTTCGCCTGGACGCGGCTGCCGCCTTTCTTCAGAGCTTCCCGGCTCATCACCCGGTCACGATCATCGGAGCGACGCGCGGCGCGGCGGATGACCTCGCGCGGGTGGTCGCCGCGTCGAGGACGGCGACGTTCGGCGTACAGCGTCTCAGCCTGACGCAGCTCGCAGCCCGTGCCGCGATTGTGGCGCTGGCGCGCGACGGCGTCACGCCGAGCACGTGGCTGGGAGCCGAGGCGGTCGCGACCCGCGCGGCGTTCGATGCCACCCGCGAGACGTCGCTGCGGTATTTCGGGCCGGTCGCGACGGCGCCCGGGTTCCCGCGCGCGCTCGCCAGCACCCTGCAGGAACTTCGCCTGGCCGGCCTGTCGAGCGGCGCGCTGCAGCGGCTGCCGCTGGCGGGGCCGGATCTCGCGCACCTGCTGTCGTCGCTTCGAAGAGTGCTTCGCAACCGCCGCCACCGCCGATCGCGCCGATCTGTTCCGAACCGCGGCGCGCCTGATCAGGGCGGCGCCGATCGGCGGCGCCGTCCTGCTGCTCGACGTGCCAATCCGTCATGCGGTCGAGGCCGAGCTCGTTGCCGCCACCGTCGCCGGTGCCGCGGCGGTGTTCGCAACCGTGCCTCGTGGCGATCGCGACGCCCTGCAGGCGCTCGCCGCGATGGGCGGGACGCGCGACGATCGCCGGCGGCGATACGCAGGGGGACCTGGCCTGTCTCCGCCGTTTCCTCTTCAACACGGAGGAGCAGCCGCCTGTCCGCGCCGCGGACGGCTCCCTCGAATTCTTCTCTGCGCCGGGCGAGGGCCGCGAGTGTGTGGAGATCGCGCGCCGCGTGCTCGCTGAAGCCCGCAACGGCGTCCGCTTCGACGAGATGGCGATCCTCGTCCGCTCGCCCCGCAGCTATTTCGGTCTCCTCGAGCACGCCCTCGGACGCGCGGATGTGCCGGCGTGGTTCGATCGCGGGACGCGGCGGCCCCACCCGGCAGGCCGCGCGTTTCTCGCGGTGCTCGCGTGCGCCGCCGAGCATCTGTCCGCGGCGCGATTCGCGGAATACCTGTCGCTCGGCCAGGTGCCACAGCCGGATGGAGACCCCTCAACCGAGTGGACCGCTTCGCATGACGAGGCGCTCGGCCGCATGGCGGACGTGCCCGACGACGAGTTGGAGACCGAGGCGCGGCAGGCCGCGACCGAGCCGGCCGACGCCGACGCGGCGGTCGTCGCCGGCTCGTTGCGTGCCCCGTGGCGCTGGGAGAAGCTGCTCGTCGACGCGGTGGTCATCGGTCACGACGCCTCCCGATGGGCACGGCGTCTCGATGGCCACGCGCGGGAGCTGGAACGACAGCGCGACGAGGCGGCGGGCGAGGAGGGTCCGGAGAGCGGCAGGGTCCACGGTCTCGAGCTGACGCTGGAACAGCTGAAACACCTGCGGCGGTTCGCCCTGCCGCTGATCGACATCCTCGCTGCGTGGCCCGCCCGCGCCACGTGGGGCGAGTGGCTGGCGCACTTCGAGGCGCTCGCGCCCCGCGTGCTGCGCATGCCCGCCTACGTCCTGCGGGTGCTCGCCGACCTGCGTCCGATGGCCGACGTGGGACCGATCGACCTCGACGAGGCGCGCCGCGTGCTCACCGAGCGGCTGCTGACGCTCGAGTCGGAGCCGCCGTCCCGCCGCTTCGGCCGGGTCTTCGTCGGCACGCCGCAGCAGGCGCGCGGCCGCAGCTTCCGCGTCGTGTTCGTGCCGGGCCTGGCGGAGAGGATGTTTCCGCAGAAGCCGCGGGAGGATCCGCTGCTGCTCGACGACCTGCGAACGGGCCTCGACGCCGCACTGCCCACGCAGCGCGACCGGCTCGCGGCCGAGCGCCTGCTGCTGCAGATCGCGTCCGGCGCCGCACGCGAGCGGCTGTATGTCTCGTATCCGCGCATCGAGCTGAGCGAATCGCGCGCGCGCGTGCCCTCGTTCTATGCGCTCGACGTGATGCGCGCGGCCACGGGACGGGTGCCCGATCACGAGTGGCTCGAGGAACGGGCGCGGGTCGCGGGCAGCGCCACGCTGGCATGGCCGGCGCCGCCGCGTCCGGAGGATGCCATCGACGACCAGGAGCACGACCTCGCGGTGCTGCGGCGGCTGCTCGACGAGAAGGATAGAGCGGCGGTCAAGGGCCACGCGCACTATCTGCTCAGCCTCAACGAGTGCCTGCGGCGCTCCGTCATCGACCGGTGGGCGCGCGGCCAGACGCGGTGGTCGCCGAACGACGGGCTGACGGCGGTGTCGCCGCAGACCGCGCCGGCGCTCGACGCACACCGGCTGACGACGCGGTCGTACTCGCTGTCGGCGCTGCAGAAGTTCAGCGCGTGTCCGTACCAGTTCGTGCTGTCGGCCATCTACCGCCTGCAGCCGGTCAGAGCGCCGGAGCCGCTGCAGCGGATGGACCCGCTGACGCGCGGCAGCATCTTTCACGACATCCAGGCGCGCTTCTTCCGCGAGCTGCGTGCTCGAGGCGCGCTGCCGGTGACGGCGGCGACCCTCGACGCCGCCGAGCGGGTGCTCGACGACACGATCGACGAGGTGGCGGCGCGCGAGCACGACGAGCTGGCGCCGGCCGTCGAGCGGGTGTGGGCCGACGAAGTGGCGTCGATCCGCCGCGACCTGCGTGCCTGGCTGCGCTACGTGGCGCAGGACGGCGCCGAGTGGCAGCCCATGCGATTCGAGTATGGGTTCGGCCCCGTGCCCGGCGAGCGCGATCCGACCAGCCGCCGCGAACCGGTCACGATCGAGGGCGGATTCACGCTGCGCGGCGCCATCGATCTGATCGAGGAACACCGGGAGTCGAAGGTGCTTCGCGTCACCGATCACAAGACCGGCCGCAGGCCCGATGGGATCGAGAAGGTCACCATCGGCGGCGGCGCCGTGCTCCAGCCGGTGCTCTATGGCGTCGCCGTGGAGGCGGCGCTCGGCGCGCGCGTCAGCCACGGGCGCCTGTTCTACTGCACGTCGGCCGGCAGCTTCGTGCAGCACCCGATCCCGCTCAACGACATCACGCGGGCGCGCGGGCTCGAGGTGCTGCGCGTCATCGACCGGGCCATCGAGACCGGGTTCCTCGCCGCCGCGCCGACCGAGGACGCATGCGGTTGGTGCGACTACCGCCCCGTCTGCGGCCCCGACGTGCGGCGCAGGGTGCAGCGGAAGCCGCAGGACAAGCTCGCCGACCTGCTGGCGTTGAGGAGCCGGCCATGACGGCCGCCACGGAACGATCCGATCCCGAATCGCGCCGGCTGATCGCCGAAGCGATCGACGCCACGCTCGTCGTCGAAGCGGCCGCCGGCACGGGCAAGACCACGGAGCTGGTCAACCGCATCCTCAGCGTGATCGAGAACGGCCGCGCCGACGTCCGCGAGATCGTGGCCGTCACCTTCACCGAGAAGGCGGCCGGTGAGCTGAAGCTGCGGCTGCGGCAGCGGCTCGAGGAACGGCGCCGCGCGGCGGCGGACGCCGACGTCGCCGCTCGGCTCGAAAACGCGGTGCAGAATCTCGAAGAGGCGCACGTCAGTACGATCCATGGCTTCTGCGCCGACCTGCTGCGCGAACGTCCCGTGGAAGCGCGCGTCGATCCGCTTTTCCGCGTCCTCACCGAGGCGCAGGCCGAGCGGCTGTTCCGTGACGCGTTCGACGGCTGGTTCCAGGCGCGGCTCGAGGATCCGCCAGAAGGCATGCGGCGCTCGCTCCGGCGCGGCGGGCGCGCGGCTGCGCGCCGGCGAGGCCGACGACGACGGTCCGATCGGGCGGCTGCGGCGCGCCGGCTTCGAACTGACGCAGTGGCGGGATTTCCAGGCGGAGTGGACTCGCGACGCGTTCGATCGCGCGGGCGCGATCACGCGGCTGATCGACCTCACCCATGCGCTGGCGGACCTCTCGGCTGCGCCCTCATATGCGGGCGACAACCTGTTCGTGGACACGGAGCCCGTCCGCAGGCTCAGCAGGGATCTGCGCTCACGCGGCGAGTCGGACGACATCGACGGCCTCGAAGCGCGCCTGATCGAGCTTCGCCGGAACCGCGACTTCAAGCGCGCCCGCAAAGGCAGCGGCGGCGGGTACAGCAAGGGGGTGACCCGTGCGCAGGTCCTCGATGCGCGCAACGCCTTGATGGAGGCCCTCGAGGACTTCCGGATGCGCGCGGACGCGGATCTTGCCGCGCTCCTCCACGGCGAGCTGCTGGTATGCGTGCACGACTACGAGGCGCTCAAGATGCGCGAAGGCGCGCTCGATTTCCTCGACCTCCTGCTTCGCGCGCGCAACCTGATTCACGACGACGGCGAGGTGCGGCGGCACTTCCAGCACCGCTTCAAGCGGATTTTCGTGGACGAGTTCCAGGACACCGATCCGCTGCAGGCGGAGCTGCTGCTGCTGCTCTCGTCGGCCGACCCCGGCGAGACACGCTGGGAGCATGTCACGCCGGTGCCCGGCAAGCTCTTCATCGTCGGCGATCCGAAGCAGTCGATTTACCGTTTCCGGCGCGCCGACGTGGGCGCGTATCAGCGCGTCTGCGATCGGCTGGTTGCGGCGGGGGCCATCAGGCTCGAGCTGCACAAGAGCTTTCGCAGCGTCCCCAACATCCAGCGCGTCGTCAATGCGGCGTTCGAGCCCGTGATGGACGGCGACAGGGAGGCGTTGCAGGCGCGATACATGGCGCTCGAGCCGTCGCGTTCCGATCATCCCGGTCAGCCCTCGGTGGTTGCGCTGCCGGTGCCACGGCCGTACGGGCAGAAATATGTCGCGGCGCGCCAGATCGAATCGTCGTTGCCCGATGCGATCGGCGCGTACGTGGACTGGCTCGTCCGGGAGAGCGGCTGGACGGTCACCGAACGCCGGCACCCGCGCACGCGGGTGGCGATCGAAGCGCGGCACGTCTGCATCCTGTTCCGCCGCTTCGTCAGCTTTGGCGAGGACATCACGCGGCCGTACGTCGAGGCGCTCGAAGCGCGCGGGGTGAACCACCTGCTCGTCGGCGGCAGGACCTTTCACGATCGCGAGGAGATCGAGACGCTGCGCGCCGCGCTGATGGCAGTCGAGTGGCCCGACGATCAGCTGTCGGTCTTCGCCACGCTGCGCGGGGCGCTCTTTGCGATCGGCGACGCGGACCTGCTCGAATATCACCATCTTGGCGGCCGCTTTCACCCGTTTCGCGTGCCGGACGCGCTGCCCCCCCGCCTCGATCCGATCAGGGACGCCCTCGGCCTGCTCGCCTCGCTGCACCGCCAGCGAAACCGCCGGGCCGTGGCCGACACGATCGCAGCGCTGCTCGATTACACGCGTGCCCACGTCGGGTTCGTGCTGCGGCCCGGTGGTGAGCAGGCGCTTGCCAACGTCCTTCACGTCGCCGAACGTGCGCGCCAGTACGAGCTGGATGGCGGCATGTCGTTCCGCGGGTTCGTTGACACGCTGCAGGCGGAGGCGACGGCGGGACAAGCGGCCGAGGCGCCGATCCTGGAGGAGGGCAGCGACGGGGTGCGCCTCATGACGGTGCACAAGGCAAAGGGCCTGGAGTTCCCGATCGTGATTCTCGCGGACATCACGGCCCGCCTGACGCCGTACGAGGCCGGCCGCTACATCGACGCCGATCGCCGCCTGTGTGCGCTGCGGATCGGCGGATGGTCGCCGAAAGACCTGAACGACAACAAGGATCTCGAGCTGCGCCGCGAGCAGCGGGAGGGTGAGCGCGTCGCCTACGTGGCGGCAACGCGCGCGCGTGACCTGCTGGTCGTGCCCGGCGTGGGCGACGAGCCCTACCAGGAGGGCTGGCTTGCGCCGCTGAACCGCGCGGTCTATCCACCCGAGACCGCGCGTCGATTGGGAGCTCGCGCCCACGGCTGCCCGGAGTTCAAGAGCAAGGATTCGGTATTGAACAGGCCGAATGGGGACCCGGCGTCGAGCCGCACCGTCTGCCCTGGTGAGCATCACATGGGCACCGGCGACGCCGCGTACTCCGTCGTGTGGTGGTCGCCCGAGCCGGGCGTGCTCAGCCTCGACGCGCAGGCGCCGTTCGGGCTGCGGCGCGACGATCTGATCGTCCGGGACGTGGCGCCCGAAGTCGTCGCCGCAGGCCAGCGGGCCTACCGCGACTGGCGGCAGGGCCGTGATGCGGCGATTGCCGCGGCGCGCGTCGCATCCGTGATGGTGAAGACGGCTACGGAGGCCGCGGCCAGCCTGGTGCCCTCGGGGGAACGCGTTGACGTTGAAATCGCGGCGATTGCCGGCGGCGGCGAACGGCCGGGCGGCGTGCGCTTCGGGACGCTGGTGCACGCGTTGCTCGCGGATGTCCCGCTCTCCGGCGCGACCTCGGCGCTCGTCGAACGCCTGGCGGCGGCGCATGGGCGCGTGCTCGGCGCGGAACCCGCCGAAGTATCGGCCGCACGCGACCTGCTGCTCCACGTGCTCGCGCATCCGCTACTGCAGTCCGCGGCCCGCGCTGCGGCGCAGGGCCGCTGTTATCGCGAAGCCCCGGTGACATGGCGACTCGAGGACGGATCGCTCGTCGAAGGCCACGTCGATCTCGCTTACGAGGACGACGACGGGATGGTGGTGATCGATTTCAAGACCGATCGGGAACTGCACGGCGCGCTCGAACGATACGAGCGGCAGGTACGCATCTATGCGTCGGCGGTCGCCGCGGCCACCGGCCGGCCCGCGCGGGCAGTCTTGATGAAGATCTGAGGGTGGGCAGCCTGCACGCGTCTTCGTAGAGGCCGACCTTCAGGTCGGCCTGGGTACCGGCCTCTGGGAAAACACGTAGAGGCCGAATTCAGCCGGCCCACGGCCGTTTGCCCGCTACTGCGAGATCGGCTTCCAGCGATTGTCCGCGGGGGAGAACTGGTAGCGCGCGTCGCAGAAGTCGCACTCGTAGTACTCGGTCACCAGCGAAACGCCGAGACGGGGCGGGCTGACGTGTCGCCGGTGCAGCACGAGCGTCTGCTGGCGGCATTGAGGACACCGGTGGACTTCGGCGTTGCCCGAGTTGCGTTTCGGGGCGGCGTTGCGGACGGCGAAATCCATGGCTACGGCTCCTCGCGTTTTGGTAGGTCGGCGTCAGCGCGGCACCTCAAGGCCGCGCAGCAGGCCGCAGAATCTCCGGACATCAGCAAGATACGGACCAGCTCAACCCTGCCCGCGGCCGAACGATTCGCGGGCTCGCGCCATCGGACCGCGCATGCCCGTGTCCCATCAAAGTACACGGTTTGTCAAGGTTGGCAAAGGAGTTGCCCTCAAGATCTCCGGAGGTTCACTGACGTGCTGATCCGGTTCAACGAGTCGGTCAAAGTGAAACTGTGGGGTAGGGAACTTCACAGCTTTAAGAAGGGCGAGATCCACAACGTCTCGATCGCCGTCGTCAGCGTGCTCCTCGCTCAGGGCTTCGCGGAACCAGTGGCCAAGCCTCCGGCCATGCCCCAGCGGGTGCTCGGGCGCGTCGCGTAGAGAACGCCGAGCTGCGACAACGGCGCGTCCCCATTCGGGGATGCGGGGCTGCGCGGCGTCAATTCGGGTGTTCTTCAGTAGCGGCGATCCGCCGATCGAGATCGGCGATCGCCTGTTCGAGCATCGCACGATGCGCGGGCGCTGACGCGCCCCTGAGATCCGCTTCGGCGCGCGTCCGCGCGAGAGCGAGGGTTGCCCGCTCTGCCCGGCGCGCCGCATCCTCCCGATTGATCGGCGGTCCTATCCGGCGCCGATCCTGGGCTGCTTCCTGTTGCGCCTCGACCGACTTGCTTTCGAAGCCGCGGGCCATGATCAGGCTGCGAGATGGCTGCCGCCGGCATCCTTGTCGTTCTTGGGCCGGCCCGTGATGCGTCTCCACCCGACGTACAGCAGCGACGCCGCTGCGAGCCACAGGCGCCGCCGCATGTACCACGGTTTCTTCTCATCGCCGTCGCGACGGCCGCCGCGGGTACGCGCGCGCCGGTCGCGTGTCTCGCCGGTGCGACGATTCTCCTTAGGGCTCATAGGATCGGAGCTTACCACCGCGGTTTTCACGGCGATTGAATTTCGAGCACTCCACGATCAACCCGGGATGCGATTGATCGCCCGATCCCGGATGAAGTCGCGGCCGCGGATGACTTCCGCCGCATTCTTCACGCCGCCGACGAACGGCACGGCGTTGAGCGCCGTATCGACGGCGCCGCCGAACAGCCCCTTCTGGCGGATGGCGGAGCCGAGGGCGTAGAGAGCGATCGCGGCGCCGACCCAGGGCAGGGACCGGCCGACGCGCTGAGCGAGGCGAACCTGGCCGAACCGTGTCGCGTTCTGGATGTTCATACGGATCAGGAGAGCAAAGGGTGTGCCCGTATGGAGCGGACCGGGCGACCCGAAGGCCCCGACGCCCGTTCAGCTCTTCCCGTGCGCCGCGGCTCGTTCCGGCGCCGCGATCGCCAGCAGGTCCGCGTGCTGCGACTTGTGATCGCGGACAATCTCTTCCGCGCGTGCGACGGCACCCGGATCGCCCGCGCGGAAGACCGCGTTGGCCTCGACGAGCTCTTTCTGGCTGAGCGGCGTCGAATCGGGACTGTCGTAGATCGCGGAAACGGGGCACGCCGGCACGCAGGCGCCGCAGTCGATGCACTCCTCGGGATGGATGTACAACATGGTGGCCTGCGCAAACTCCGGCTCGTCCTTGCGCGGGTGGATGCAATCGACCGGGCAGACGTCGACGCAGGAGGTGTCCTTCGTATCGATACACGGATCGGTGATGATGAACGGCATTCTGTCGAGCTTACACAAAAGGCGGGGCGTGGAAAAGGACCAAGGCGGTTTGAGCGACGCTGAGAAGCGCGACAACGTCATCCGGCTGGCGTTCGGCGGCAGCATCGAGCGCTTCGAGGATTTCATTCGCGTGATCCGCGAGGAGATTCCCGATGGCACCCGCGTCGTGCTGCGGGGGAGCGCTGTGACCGGCACGCGCTGGAAGGACGGCGCGCCCTTCGACGCGGACGGCCCTGGAACCAGCGACCTCGACGTGACCCTCGTCGGCGACGCCGTCATCGGCCTGTTCACGGTCACGGGATTCTTCGTGCCGGGCCTGCATTCGCGGCCGTTGTCGGATGAAGATCCCGATATCGCGCCCGACCTCGTTCCGCTGCGCGAGACCCTGATGGCGATGACCGGCCGCCCCGTGAACATCCAGGCGTCGCGCGACGTCGTGCTCAAGGTCCGGGGCGATCTCCTCGACCAGCCTTATTTGACGCTTATCCAGCACGAGTGATTCTTCGACTCCTCTCCTACAACATCCGCTACGGCGGCACCGGGCGCGAGGCGGCGCTCGCGGCCGTGATCCGCGGGGCGGCGCCCGATCTCGTGGTGCTGCAGGAGGCATCCAAGCCGGCGGTCGTCGAGCAGCTTGCCGCGGGACACCGGCCTGACGCAGTGGGGGGCGCGGCCAGGCCACTCGCTCGGGTTCCTCAGCCGCATCCCGGTCGCCGCGGCGTGGCATCGCCCGCGCGTGTCGCGCCACGCCTTTCTCGAGATCACGCCGGCGGGAACGCCGTGGCGCGTGTTCGGTGTCCACCTGAGCGCCGTGCACGCGGCATGGACCGAGCGTCGTCGCGTCTACGAACTGCGCGCCCTGCTGGCCGCCATCGGGCGCGAACAGCCGGGCCCGCACGCGCTCGTCGGCGATTTCAACACGCTGGCCCCCGGCGAACTGCTCGACGCGCGCAAGCTGCCGGCGCGGCTGCGCGCGCTGGTGTGGTTGAGCGGCGGCCGCATCCGCTGGCGCACGATCCAGACCGTGCTCGATGCCGGCTACGTGGACGCGTTCCGGCACTGCCACCCGGATCTGGTCGGCAACACGTTTCCCACGTGGGACCCGCACGTGCGACTCGATTACCTGTTCGTCCCCGGCGGCTTCATTGCCGGCGTGCGGGCCTGCGACGTCGCCGTGCGTGCCGAACCGAGGGACGCGTCCGATCACTTGCCGCTCTGCGCCGAGCTGGAGGTATAGACGCGCCGCACCCATGACCATCGCCAATCCTCGATCTGGCAACGTTCCCTGCCGATTGACGATGAAACCTGCAGATGGCCGATTGAAGATTGCAAAGTGCCAGTCGGGTTCGCGCTACGCTAGCAGCTCGTGGAGCGGCGAAGGTTCGGCACGACCGGCTTGGACGTGCCCGTCATCGGGATGGGCACCTGGCAGACCTTTGACGTGCGCGGGAGCGCGGTTGCGAAGCGGCGGGAAGTGGCCGATGCCGCGTTCGAGACCGGCGCCACGTTGTTCGACTCGTCACCCATGTACGGCGAGGCAGAGCACGTGCTGGGCAGCACGCTCGAAGGGCGCCGCGACCAGGCCATCGTGGCGACCAAGGTGTGGACAGCCGACGACCGCGAAGCGGAGCAGCAGATCGGCCGCGCGCTCGGCTACTTCGGCGGCCGCGTTGATATCTACCAGGTCCACAACCTGCTCGCCTGGTCGAAGCGGCTCTCGCAACTCGAACGGTTGAAGGCGCGCGGCGCCGTCCGCGTCATCGGGATCACGCACTACAGTCGGCACGCCTTCCGCGAGATGCTGCAGGTCATGGCCGATCCGCGGGTGCAGGCGATCCAGGTTCCCTACAACCCGCGCGAACGTGAGATCGAGAAGGAGATCCTCCCGGCCGCGGCGGATCTCGGGCTCGGCGTTCTCGTCATGCGCCCGTTCGGAGAGGGCAGCCTGCTCGACCACGCGTCTCCTTCCCGACGTCCTCGAGCCGCTTCGTCCCTTCGGCGTCACGACGTGGCCGCAGGCGCTCCTGAAGTGGATTCTGAGCGACCGCCGCTGCCACGCCGCGATTCCTGCAACCTCGAGCCCTGCGCACATGCGCGAGAACGCCGCCGCGGGCGCGCCGCCGTGGTTCGGTGAAGAGGAGCGGGACTACGTAGCGCGCCTCGCACGGTAGTGCTAGAATTCTTGGTCACATATTGTTCAGGTGGCGACCGATGGAGAAAAAAGATCTTTACTGGTCGAAACGAGGGGAGATTGCGTGCGTGCGCCATGCCCCTGCGGAACAGTCGGATCGGTGGAACGCCGATCGCTGGCAGCGCCTTCCCGATGTCGAAGGCCGCCGTATCGTCTACCAGTGCCAGTATTGCGATAAGCGCGCGATCCTCCACACACGGAGACGGCCGGTCGTCGAGAAGCCGGCGCTCATCCTCAACGTGGACGACCGCCCCGCGAATCTCTACGCGCGGGATCGCGTGCTTCGGCTCCACGGCTTCACGGTGGCCAACGCCGAAACGGGCAAGACGGCCCTCGACGTCGCGCGCCAGCTGCTGCCGAACCTGATCCTGCTCGACGTTCATCTGCCGGACGTGGACGGGCGCGACCTCTGTCAGCAAATGAAGGCCGACGACGAGCTGGGCCACATCCCGGTGGTGCTGATCTCCTCGACGCTGCGCGGGCAGGTCGCCCAGGTGGAGGGCATTCGCTGGGGGAACGCGGACGGCTTCATCCTCGAGCCCGTCGAAGGCGACATGCTCGCGTCCACCTTGCGTCACGTGCTCGACTCGTCATACCAGGCTCAATGAGCGTACGCTCGACGCGGAGATCTCCCGGCTGAAGCCACCGGCGTTCACCCGTCCGTGATCCGTCCGCGCGTCGTCTCCGAAATTCCGACGCCGGCGCTGGTCGTCGATGTCGCGGCCATGGACCGCAACATTCAGCGGATGGCGCGGTTCTTCGCCGACGGCCCTTGCAGGCTTCGCCCTCACTTCAAGGCGCACAAGACGCCGGAGATCGCCCGCCGCCAACTCGCCGCCGGGTCGGTCACCGGCTTGACGTGCGCCACGGTCTCCGAGGCCGAGGTCGTCGTCACGCTCACGAACGACATCCTCATCGCCAACGAGATCATCGGTCCGGCGAAGTGCGACCGCGTGGCGGCGCTGGCGCGCGGCCGATCGATCACGATCGCGGCCGATTCTATCGCCGGGCTCGAGCAGATGGCCGCCGCCGCCACCCGCGCCGGCGTCACCGTCGGCATCCTCGTGGACGTCAACGTCGGCCAGAACCGGTGCGGCGTTGCGCCTGGCGAGGAAGCGCTGGCGCTCGCGCGCCGTGTCGCAGCGACCGGTGGCCTGAGGCTTCGCGGCGTGATGGGGTACGAAGGACATCTGCAGCCGGTTTTCGATCGCGGCGAGCGCGAGGCGCGCGCGCGCCAGGCGATGGAAGCGCTCGTGCGGACGGCACACCTCCTCGAGGAGCACGGGCTGCCATGCGACACCGTGTCGGCTGGCGGAACCGGGACGCACGACATCACCGGCCGCGTCTCGGGCGTGACAGAAGTACAAGCCGGGTCGTATGTATTGATGGACGCCGACTACGCGCGGCTCGAGCTGCCGTTCGAGCAGGCACTCTTCGTCCTCGGCACCGTCGTCAGCCGCCCGGTAGCGGAGCGGTGCGTCGCCGACTGCGGCCACAAGGCCACAACCAAGGATCACGGCAACCCGTCCGTTGACGGCGTGCAGGGCGCGTCGGTTCTCTCACTCAACGACGAGCACGCCACCATCGCGCTGCCGCCAGGCGCCACGATCGCAATCGGCGACCGCGTCAGGCTGCGGCCTTCCCACATCGATCCCACCATGAACCTGCACGACGTGGTGTACGCGCTCGACGGCGATCGCGTCCTGGACACGTGGCCAATCGCCGCGCGCGGTTATCCCGAGCAACGGAGCCGGTAGAGTGTGTCGCCGCGTGCGGGTTCCGCGGCGGGCAGGGGTTGGAAGAGGAAGAGCAGGGCGCTAGTCGGTTCCGGTGGCGCGTCGATCCACGAGGCGCAATCCGCGTCGCCGGTCGGTTCGTGCCGACCGCCGCCGGTCCGTGCCAGACCGCCGTTCGGTGGTCATCCGTTCGAGCGACCAGCCGTCGCGCACGAGCTCTTGCTCCAGGCTGGATTGCTCGAGCATGGCCGCGGCCACATCGTCGTAGGTGTGCTGACGGAACAGGTCGCCCGGCCCATAGACCGTGCACGACCCACCCATCGTCACGATACGTAGTGACTGGTCACCTCGGACATAGAGCCATGCTCGCGTGGTGTCGGCCACGGGCGTCGTTTCGGCTCATCCGATCCCGCTCAATACCATTCCCGCTGCGCGCCCGGCCAGGTGCCGCGCGCCCAGACGCCCCGCTGCACTTCGCGGATGAGGCCTGACGAGGCCAGCCGCTGCAGTATTCGCTGCGCCGCTTCCATCGGCACGCCCAGCCATGTCTGCAGCGTCGTGACGGAGAGCGTGACGCTCGGGTTCTGGACGATGCTGTTAATCACCTGGCGGACGACAGCGGCACGTTCGGCGATGTTCCGGCGTTCAACCCCCATAGCTCCTCTCCTCCCGCCCGATTGGGAGGCAAGTGGGATGCCCAAAATTGGAGAAAAACAGTCCATAACGTCGCAAACTGGAGCGGTTGTGTCCCGTCGTCTTTACATACATGCCGCGAAATATAGGGTCATTCGTTACATACTGCATCTCCGGCTCGTGATGAGCTCCGCATGCCGCATGTAGAGCTGAGATGGATGTTTGGATTCGCTCCCCCGCCCGCTCCGGAACCGACCCCGACGTCGTGCCCGCTTTGCGGCGCGTCCGACGCCGTGCTCATCTACGCGACGTCCCGCGTTGAATACCTGCGCTCCGGGCTGCCGGCAGATCCGGACCGTCGCGGCTGGAGAAGAAAAGGCGCAGTCGTGGGTGCACGCCGCGGCAGGGTGATGGCTGCGCTGGCCGTACGTCAGCGCGCGGCGCGCCCGATCGCGGCCCAGGGACGCCCGCGGGATCCGGCCTGCCTAGCGGCAGGCCGGATGCTGGCAGTCACAGCGCAGTTCGATCTTGTCGCCTGCCTGTTTGCAGTGGTCGCTGCAGTACTTGCCGTGAGGGCCGCCCGGATTCACGGTGCAGTTACAGGACGGGTGAGCGCACTTGTTCGATGAAGCCATGCACTACCTCACTGAGGCGCACTCTACTCCCGCTGATGGCGCCGCACAAGCCCAGCCTCGGAATCGGGTATCCTCTCCGCCATGTTGCGGGGCGTTCCAGCCGTCATCCTGATCGCCGGCCTTGCGGCCGCGGCGCCCGCCGCGCAGCAGGCGGCACCGCCCGACGTTCAGGACACGATCGTCCGCGTCGGGCGACGTGTCGCGGAGTGGTACAGCCGTGCGCAGAGCATCGTCTCGCTGGAGACCGTGGTGATCACGCCGCTCGGCTTCGACATGTCGCCGGCATTTCCGGCGCGACGGCTTGGGTACGAGCTGCGCGTAGCCTGGGATCCCGTCACGGCCGGCCCGGGCACGTTTCCCGAACCGAGTATCCTGCGACAGATCCTCACCGTGAACGGGCGCGCCGCGCGTGACACCGACGAGCCCGGCTGCATGGACCCCAAGCCGGTGACGCCCGAGCCGTTGATGATGCTGTTGCCGGAACAGCGCGACGACTTCGCGTTCACGTTCGCGGGGAGGGGACGCGTGGACGGGCGTCCGGTGATGATGTTCGATTACAAGGGCGTGGCAGCGGGCACGCCTGACGTCGCGTGGACGGAGGAGTGTGTGAGCGTGTCGCTGCCCGGCCGCTCGCACGGGCGCATCTGGGTGGACGCGGCAACGCACGACGTGCTCCGGCTCGACGAGCGTCTCGTCGGCATGTTCGAGTTCAACGTGCCGCGCGAACACCAGCGCCGCGGCGCCACGAGGTCGATGGTCATCGAGCGCGCCGACTCGTCGATCCGCTATCGGCGGGTCGAGTTCACCGATCCTCCGGACACGCTCATCCTTCCCAGCGAAGTGGACACGATCACCGTCATCCGCGGCGGCGGGACCCAGCGGACGCGGATCTCGCAGCGGTTCTCCGGCTATCGCCGTTTCCTCGCTGACGCCCGCGTGTTGCCTTGAAGTCGCCGGCAGCGGGTCGTGGGCAGCAGGCAGCGTAACGAGCTGGCGCCGTCGCCGCTGCTGCCAGCTGCCCTGCCAGCTATTTCAAGCCATAACGCTGCTTCACGGCCGCCCAGTCCCGCTTGAGCGCCAGGAACGCGTCCACGTCGGCGCAGCGCAGGAACGGGTTGCTCGCCTTCTCGAGCGCGATCGTCGAGCTCGGGCGCACGCCGTAGTCGTGTCCCGGCCAGACCGTCGTGCCATCCGGCAACGCCTTCACCCGCTGCAGGCTGTCCCACTCGGTCCGTGCATCCTGATCGCTCCTCGTCCCGCCGACCTTTCCGACGAACAGGAGATCGCCCGTGATCAGGATCGCGTGTGCCGGCTCGTAGACGACGACGTGATCGTGGCAGTGGCCGGGCACGTGGAAAAACTTCAGGACGAGCGACCCGACGGCGATCTCCTGGCCGTCGGTCACGGCGATTCCCGGCGGCGCGGGGGCATCGCTATGCGCGACCAGCGGAGCCCCGGTTCGGGCCATGGCCTGCTCGTTGCCGTTGACGTGGTCGGGATGACTGTGCGTGTTGACGACGTGCGTGATGGCGATGTTCTGGTCGAGCGCACGCTGCACGAAGGCGTCGGGCGAGAACGAGGGGTCGATCAGCACGCCCTGGCGCGCGTCGCGGTCGGCCAGAAGGTAGCCGAGATTCCTGTCGCCACCGGCCCGAATCTGTTCGAAGACGAGTTGCATGCAGCGACCAGCCTAAGCCCGGCTATGACTTCAGTGAGTGGGGACGTGCCAGAGAAAGAGATCCTGGCCGGAGACACGCAGCGTCTCGTCGGGCTGCCAGCCTCCCATCGGGAACTGCTGCGAAACGATCCGCGATCCTGGCCGCAGCTCACGCCGCAACTTGGGTTCGAGATCGGCGTTGATGGTGGTCGAGAGGTACAGCATCACCACGGTCGCCGCGGAGATGTCGGCTGTGAACATGTCGGCCTCGACGAAACTGACTTTTTCCTCGACGCCGCCCTCGCGGGCGAGCTGCCGCGAGAGCGCGACCAGCTTCGGATCGATCTCGATCCCGACCCCGCGTGCACCGTACTTCTGGGCCGCCATGATGACGATACGGCCATCGCCCGATCCGAGGTCGTAGACGACGTCGTCGGCCGTGACGGCCGCGAGTGTCAACATCGCATCGGCGACAGCCTGCCGGGTGGAGGCGAAGTAGACGTCGGGTGCGCGCGACTGGCCTGGCACGAGCAACAGCCCCGCGGCCATCGATGCGAACACGGTTCGGAGCACGCATCATCGTAAACCGCCGGCGCCGCGGCTGTCGCCGTCTGGGGCCTCCGGCTCGCGCCGGAGTAACCTCAACCGCGAATCTTGGCGGCGATGAACCCGACGATCGCGATCACGAGAATGACGGCGATTGCGCCGACCCAGGCCCCCGCCTGGAAGATGTCGCCGACGAGCTCGCATCCCGCGAACGTCATCGTGACCAGGACGAGCAGCACCAACTGGAGCCAGGCCATTCCGCTATCCTCCCCTGACGAGGAGTGCAAGCGGCGGGCCTATACTCGACGCTTCGACCCGCTGACGCACGCTGTCCGGCCGCCTCGGCCGCAGGCGAGCCGGATCCGCGGGCGGTGTCGGTCGAGGTGCGCGCCCTCGTTCCGGCGTATCGTCCCGCGCCGCTGTCGACGGAGTGAGCATGTCAGTGTTGAGCGATCGGGTCCGACGGGTGCTGGGAATCGATTTGCCGGAGCTTTCCGGGAGCCTCCTCGCTGGTGAGATTCCCTTGCGCAACGGGCTGGTGAACCGTCTCATCGCGCAGCGGCTCGCGGTGACGCAGTCGCCGGTGGCGGGTGTTCGCATCGAGGCGCACGACGGCGACCGCCTGACGATCGTGCTCTCGATGCGCGGATCGATCATGCCGGAGGTCAGGATCGCGGCGCGGATCGAACAGCAGCCGCAGTTTCCGGGTCCGGCTGTGATCGGCCTGCGCTGGACGGTGCCGGGAATGGGGCCGCTCTCGCTCTTCGCCGGTCCGGCGCTTGCCTATTTCAAGAAGCTGCCGCCCGGGATCAGCGTGGACGGGGACCGGATCGAGATAGCGCTTCCTGAGCTGCTCAGGTCGCGCAATCTGGGAGAGTTGATGGACTACATCACGCGCGTGCACATCACGACGCGTGAGGGCGCCCTCGTGGTCGAGTTCGCCCTGCGAGTGCCCTGACGGGAGCGCGTGCGGGCCGGCTGAAGCCGGCCCCTACGTCAACACGTTCTCGCACGGGCCGGTTCTAGCCGGCCCACGACCATCACGTATTCGTACGAGCCGGTTAAAGCCGGCCCCCACGACCAACGCTCCGAACACGTTCTCGCAGGGCCGGCTCTAGCCGACCCACGACCATCACGAAGAAGCCGTTCTCGTAGGGGCCGGCTTCAGCCGGCCCGCTCGCGCTCTACTCCGACCCGTCACCCCGCGTCACGTCGACGTACCGTTCGCCGTTGTCCCACCAGACGGTCACCTGCCATGGGTTGCAGCAGACCTCGCAATCCTGCACCAGCGTGCCCTGGATCTCGGGCTCGAGGTAGATCTCGCCCGCTTCGCCGCAATACGGGCATTGCACCGGGAACGAAGATTCGATGTCCACCCGCCCGATTGTAATGAAATCATCAGGGGTGCATTCTTTCGATCTGATTCTGACGCTGACCGGCGGCCTGGCCGCGGCGCTGGTCTTCGGTTATGTCACGCAGCGGCTGCGCCTCTCCCCGATCGTCGGCTATCTGATTGCCGGGTTGCTCGTCGGCCCGTACACACCCGGTTACGTCGCCGACCGCACGCTGGCGGAGCAGCTCGCCGAGATCGGCGTCATCCTGCTGATGTTCGGCGTCGGCGTGCAGTTCCACATCGAGGAGCTGCTCGCCGTACGCAAGGTCGCGCTGCCGGGTGCAATCGTCCAGAGCGCGGTTGCCACGGGCCTCGGCGTCCTCGTGGCCCGAGCGGTCGGGTGGAGTCTCTCGGCCGGCCTCGTCTTCGGGATCGCGCTGTCGGTCGCCAGCACCGTCGTCCTCATCCGCGTGCTCTCGGACAATCGTCAGCTCCATACGCCGACGGGCCACATCGCCGTCGGCTGGCTCGTCGTCGAGGATCTGTTCACGGTCCTCGTCCTCGTGCTCATGCCCGCCGTGTTCGGGGCGCAGGAGGGAACGACACCCGCCCTGGCGATCGTCTACGCGGTGCTCAAGGTTGCCGCGCTCGTCGTGTTCACCATCGTCGTGGGCGGACGCACCATCCCGTGGCTGCTCGCGCAGATCGCACGGACCCAGTCGCGCGAGCTCTTTACGCTCGCGGTGCTCGTCACGGCGCTCGGGATCGCAGTGGCGGCGGCGGAGATCTTCGGCGTGTCGATGGCGCTCGGTGCCTTTCTCGCCGGGCTGGTCGTGGGACGATCGGAGTTCAGCGTCCGCGCCGCCTCCGACGCGGTGCCGATGCGCGACGCGTTCGCCGTGCTGTTCTTCGTCTCGGTCGGCATGCTCTTCGACCCCGAGAGCCTGCTCGACGAGCCGCTGATGATCGCGGCGGCGCTCGGCGTCGTCCTGATCGGCAAGCCGCTGGCGGCGCTCGCCATCGTCGCCGCGTTCGGATATCCGCTGAAGGTCGGCCTCGCCGTCGCCGTCGCCCTCGCACAGATCGGCGAGTTCTCGTTCATCGTGGCCAACCTCGGGACCCAGCTGGGAGTTCTGTCGGCCGCTGCGGCCAACGTCGTGATCGGCGCGGCGATCGTCTCGATCACGCTCAACCCGCTGCTCTTCCGCGCGATCGGCCCCGTGGAGCGTTGGCTGTCGCGACGCACGCCTGCCGTGCCGCAGCCCGCCGCCGTGCACGCGTCCGGATCGCACGCCCCCGTCACACCGGGCCGTCGTCGTCGGCTACGGTCCCGTGGGTCGCACGGTGAGCCGGCTCCTGCGGGAGAACGAAATCACGCCGACGGTGATCGAGATGAACGTGGACACCGTCCGCGCGTTGCGCGCCGATGGCGTGGAGGCGATCTACGGCGACGCGACGCATCCGGCGACGCTCGGATCGGCGGGGATCGACCACGCCAATAACTTCATCGTGAGCATCGCCGGTCTGCCGGGCGTCGAGGAGTCGTTCAGAGTGGCGCGCGAGCTCAACCCGTCCGTGCAGATCCTTGCGCGCGCCAACTACCTGCGCGAGGTGGCGGCGCTTCGGTCGGCCGGCGCGGATGTCGTGGTCTCCGGGGAAGGCGAGGTCGCCCTGGGATTCACAGAGGCGATCCTCGAACGGCTCGGCGCGACACCCGAGCAGATCGACCGCGAGCGCGCCCGCGTGCACGCGGAGCTCGGCCAGTCCGCCTGAGGCCACATGCGACAGCCGGCAGTGGTGGGCGGCGGCGTTGGTCCCGAGGTCACTCGGATGACGGCGGTCCTGGCTGATATCCGCTGCACGCGATCACCGGCAGCGCGGGATACTTGGCGAACCGCGGGTCGGTGAAGGAGAGCTGGCACAGGTAGAACACCGAGCCTCGGGACGAGGTAATCACTTTCGCGTGCACACACGACGTGCACAAGCCGACAGCCGCAGCCATGCTGCATGCTACGCTCGCAGTGGATGGATAACCAGCTTGGCAAGCTCAGGGGGATGCTGGCCGAGGTTGCCGATATCCGGCATGCGGCGGATCTGGTGGAGTGGGACGAGCGCGTGTACATGCCCGAAGCTGCCGCGCCGGTGCACGGAGAGATGTCAGGGACGCTGCGCCGGATGGCGCACGAGAAGTTCACCTCGGACGCCGTCGGTGAGGCGCTCGCCACCGCACGGCACGCCCTCGGCACCCTCGATCCGACCTCTGACGAGGCGCGTCTCGTGACTGTCACGGCGCGCGACTTCGAGAAGGCGAGGAACGTGCCGCCCGACTTCGTCGGCGAGCTGGCGCGGGTCGTCTCCGCCGGCCAGCACGCGTGGGTACAGGCGCGGGCCGCGTCGAGCTACGCGATGTTTCAGCCGCATCTCGAGAAGATCCTGGAGCTGAAGCGTCGCTACGTGACGTTCTTTCCGCCCGCGGCACATCCCTACGACGTCCTGCTCGACGAGTTCGAGCCGGGTATGACGACGGCGGACGTGAGGAAGGTGTTCGACGTCCTTCGCCCGCGCCAGGTGGAGTTGATCCGCGCGCTCGCGGCCCGTCCGCAGGTGGACGCCGGATTTTTCGACGCGTCCTTCGGCGAGCAGGAGATGTGGAGCTTTGCCGTCGCGGTCGTCACCGCATTCGGCTTCGACTGGTCGCGCGGACGGCAGGACAAGTCGGTGCATCCCTTTGCTACCGCCATCGGCGCTGACGATGTGCGCATCACCACGCGATGGGTCGAAGGGGAGCCGCTCTCACTGCTCTTCGGGACGATGCACGAGACCGGGCACGGCTTGTACGAACAGGGTGTGAGCCGCGCGCACCACCGGACGTCGCTCGAAGGCGGCGCCTCGCTCGGCCTGCACGAATCCCAGAGCCGCCTGTGGGAAAACCTGGTCGGGCGGTCGCGTCCCTTCTGGGAACATTTCTTCCCGGCGCTGCAGGCGCGATTCCCCTCGCAGCTTGGCACGGTGACGCTCGACCAGTTCTACCGCGGGATCAACCGCGTCCGCCCGTCGTTGATTCGCGTCGAAGCCGACGAGGCGACCTACAACCTGCACGTCATGCTGCGCGTCGAGCTCGAGATCGGGTTGCTCGAGGACGCGATCGCGGTGCGCGATCTGCCCGATGCCTGGCGCACCCGCATGAAAGAGTATCTCGGTCTCACGCCTCCCGATGACGCGACCGGCGTGTTGCAGGACATTCACTGGTCGGCGGGCCTGCTCGGCTACTTCGCCACCTACACGCTCGGCAACATCATCGCGGCGCAGCTCTGGGAAACCTTCGAGCGCGCCCATCCGGATCGAGACGAGCAGATTCGCCGCGGCGACTTTTCCTCGCTCCTCGCCTGGCTTCGCCGGGAAGTGCATCAGCACGGGCGCAAGTACCAATCGCAGGAGCTGGTGCAGCGCGTCACCGGCTCACGCATCGACCCGGCTCCGTATCTGCGGTATCTCGAGACGAAGTATTCGGACGTGTACGGACGGGATAGTGTAGGCCTGAGGGCCCGGCCTCTACAGCGGCTCAGGCCGACACCGCCGGCCTGAAGAGTCACAGAGACAGGCCCTGGTGCCTTGAGCCTCCGTGTCTCTGGGCCCGTGATCCCAGCTCTCGAACGTCAGGACTTCTGAACCTCGAATCCCTCGACCAGCACGTCCAGCTGATGGTTCACGCGGACGCCGACGATGCCGTCGGTCTTCACCGCGCTCTTCGGGGTCGTGTGCACGACGGTGCCGTTGACGACGTAGGACACGGTGTCGCCGGCGACCCGCACTTCCACCGTATTGACCGAGCGACCCGATTGGTCAGGCTGCTTGACCGCGGCATGCGCAGTCCCTCCGCGCACGTCGGTCACGTTCTCGCCCGTTCGATTGCGCAGGATGTAGTTGCCGTTCTGCGCGACGAGGAAATAGGTGTAGGCCTGGCTTGCCCCCTCGAGAGCGTTGCCGCCGAAAATCAGGCCGTAGTAGTTCGTGTGGCTGCTTGGCTTGATGAGCGTGAACGTTGCTTTGGCGGTGTAGTTGCCCGTCGCTGTCTGCGACGGGTTCCAGAACGTGCCGGCCGGACCTCCGGTCACCTGGAATCCCTTTCCCTTGGTCATGACGTGGAGGTCGGGGCGGTCGTCGGGGTCCTCGGCGCTCTGGCTGCGGTCGACGCGCATGCGCCAGCCCTGGGGCGTTTGCGCGACCAGCGGCGTGGCGAGACAGACGATGAGTGCGAACAGGAATAGACGTCGAAGCATGCGTGGTCTCCTTTATGAAGACGCGACAAACGATCGACGGAAGAGCGCCTCGATCGCCTGCGCGCCGTTGTCGCGGATGGTCCTGGTACCCGTGCCGGTAAAATGCGGATGCGTGATCACCGGCGCCGTCGAGTCGGTGCAGCCTTCCCATGAGGCGCCGCTCCAGCGGAACCAGCCGTCGCGCTCCTGGTCGAACACATGCAGCGGCTTGTTACACAGCTTGGCGAACTCGGCTCCCCACCCGGTGCCACCGCGCACGGTGTCGTCCGCCTGGATGGCGCCGATGACGTAGATTTCCTGGCCGTTGTTGACCTGGTACCACAACGTCTGCAGCACTTTCCGCAGCGTCGGCCCCTCGGTATACCGCCTGTGCATGAGCCTGGAGATGTATTCGAGGCTGACGTCGCCCGCCAGCAACTCCTCGTGGTTGAGGACCCGAACGCCGCGGTGGCGATCGATCTTGTGACCGTCGAAGGTGAAGTTGACTTCCTCGACGCCGTAACGCTCGGCGCAGGCACCAAAGGCGGCTTCGGCCCCGGGCGCCCCGCCGCTGAACAGAATCGTGTCGGCTGGCTGCATCGCGTGGGATCATAGCATCGCCATGTCGCTACCTCGTGCGTATCGCGCGGGCGAGTCGGTCGAGGACTATTGCCGCGCGTGCAAAGTCGATCGCATTCACACCGTCATCGTCGTCGATCAGGGCGGCCGTCCGATTCGCGTGACGTGCGACTATTGCGAGAGCCAGCACAACTTCAGGGGAGGTCCGCGCACGGATACGCCGCGTGCACCGCGCTTCCCCGGCGCGGCGCCCTCGAGCCGGCGGGGCCGGCGCGCACGAGTGCCCCGGTACGACCCGTCGCCGTGCGCGATGCGTTTCCCCTGGTCACCGAACGAGAAAGGAGCGCCCCACCCGTGCCGCTGCCCGATGACAATATTGAGGACCTCGAGCTGCTGCTGCGGCGCATCATCCGCGAGGAAAGCGGCGTCACGCCGGTGACACCCTCACCCAAATGGCGGGGCGGCTCGCTCGTGCTGCGGCCGGGCACGCCGGGCCTGCAGGACAAGAGCTGGCCCATCGAAACGTTCTTCCACAAGATCGTGATGCTTCGCAACCGCCTGCGCACGCTCGAGCAGCAGGTCAACGCCTCGGACCTGCCCGACGACGTGAAGGTGAAGCTGCAGGGATACGTCAGCGGCTGCTACGGTTCGCTCACCAGCTTCAACGTGCTGTTTGCCGACGAGGACGACCAGTTCAAGGGCGGCGGCGGCGACTAGCGGACTGTTTGAACTCGGTCGCAGTCAGCCACGCGCTATCGAGCGCGATCGCTGGCCGCGCTGGCGGCGCGTGCACGCAGCCCGGACTGGTGCGCGGGCTAGGTCGTGGAAATGGCGCCGCCGAGCAGCGTCATCCAGGCGTTGCCGTGCTCGACGCGGCGGCACGCGGCGATGAACCGCGGATTGTGCGAGGGCGCGAGCAGCAGGCGGGCGACTGCCGCGGCGCGCGTCGCCATCAGGCGCGAGACGAGCTCCCGCTCGAAGGCGTTGCGCGCATTGGCCAGCGACACCGCGCCCTCCCATGCGCTCTCGCGCGCGACCTCGAGCGAGAAGGCGCTCAATATCTCGTCGATGGACCCCGCGCAATCGTCCATGGCGGCGAGCCCCGGCGCGTAGGTCGCGGCGAGCCGTTCGGTGGCGCGCTCGGTGACACTGGCGAGCACGGCGTTGACGGCGGAGTGGTCGCGGTAGCGCTGCGCCCGGTCCGGCTCGATCGAGATGGTGGACAGCGCCAGCGGCAGGTCGTGGTTCACGTGCGCGTTCACGCCGAGGAGCACGTCCTGCAGCACCAGGCCCGTGCCCGCCACCGCCGCGTCGAAACAGAGCCGCCAGGACTTCGGCACGCGCGCAAGGTCGCGTGCCTCGTACGCGGCCAGGGCCTCACGATACAGGTTCGCGAAGGTCACCGTGTAGCGCTCCACCCACGCGTTGTCCTCGAACGCGCGCGCCGCGACACGCGCCTGCATCTCGGCGGAGACGACGCCGTACAGCGTCAGGAAGATCGCACGCCGGTCGTTCCGCTCGCGATAGCGGACTTCGAGCGCGGCCAGCCCCTCGACCGCATCGTCCATCGCCCGGTACGTGCGTGATTCGTGACTCATGATTGGGTGATTCAATCACGAATCACGAACCGCCAATAGCAAATCGCGAATCGCAAATCACGAATGTCAGAGGTATCCTTACGCAGGAGATCAGCTGCAGCATGGGAGCGATTCTCGTCCGGGTCGGCAACGCCCTGCGCCAGCCGCTCGACGACCAGATGGATGTGTCGGTCGTGTCCGCGCGGACCGATACGACCGTGGCGACGGCGTCGAACGTGTCGGGACAGGCCGCCGTGCGATTCGAGCGGCTCACCGAGGCACAGCCGTATGTCATCAAGGTCTTCCCGATGCGGCACCGCCCGGTGGCGCAGTTCGCGTTTCCGGGACCGGACGACAACCCGGCGCAGGTGCATCTCTACTGCCCCCTGCATCCGGAGCGCGTGCGCGCCGCCACGTTCCCTGCGTACGAGACCGTCGCCCCCGAACTGCGACGGGTGCTCGCGTGCTCGCACGTCGAAGGTGTCAACGGACAGGGCGAGGCGCTCTACGCCGCGCTGACCAACCTGCAGAAGGCGGGACTGTTCAACCTGTTCGGGAAAATGAGCAGCTTCGGGTTCGACGAGCAGCGCACGATCTGGACCTTCGTGGACAGCCTCTTCCGCGTGCGCGCGGACCGGGTATTCGCCGACGTGCAGCCGGCGTTGCGGGACCTGGTCAAGAGCGCCGTGGCCACCGACAGGTTTCGTGAGGTCTCGGGCACCTGCACACGCCGCCGCCCGGGTTCGGCCATGCCGGATCCTTCAAGACGGCCGAACAATTCGGCAACCTGCAACTGACCTTCTTCGTCAGCGTCACGGCGCCGCTCGCCTTCCGGATTGACGCCGACATCGACGACGCCGCCGGCCTCGGGCATACGTTCCAGGTGATACGCAACTGGCTGACCAGCGGCGTCACCCATCCGTACGACATTCATCAGATCCTGGCGTTCCGCCAGGAAGTGTTCCTGCCTTACGACCTCGCGTGACCATGCCAACGACCGCGCACGTACCCTTGATTCTGATCCGTGGATTTGGCGGCCTCGACGTCGACGACGAACGCCGCGTCGCCTATCAGGGCTTCAACGACGGCACCGTCTACCCGCACAAGCGCGGCGAGAACTACATCTATGAGGGCTTCATCCTGAAGTACCTCAAGTCGCAGTGGAAGTACCACGACGCGACCAACGTGGTGGGCTACTACCGGAGCGCGATCGCTGACGAGATCGAGCTGCCCCCGGATCTCGCCGGGTTGAACCCCGGATATTTCACCGGCGATCGGGTGATCATCGACGCCGGCAGCGCCCTCGCGCTGGTGAACTCACCAGAGGACCCGCGGAAGAGCCTGTGGGTGTTCCGCTACTACGATCTCGACGACCGCAGCTTCGCGGTGTACGGCAAGGCGCTCGTCCGGCTCATCGACTTCGTCCGCGATCTGACGGTGATCAAGACCGGTCAACCGAAGCCGCCGGTCAACATCATCGCCCACTCGATGGGCGGGCTTCTCGTCCGCGAAGCGGTGCAGTGCACCTTCCCGGCGCTCGGCCGGCGCGCCGACGAGCACATCAACAAGATCGTGACGCTCGGCACGCCGCACCAGGGAATCACGTTCCAGGGCATCCGGGACTGGAAGTTCGTCGAGGCGGAGCAGGAACTGGAGCGGTTCAATCCCAAGGCACAGGCCGACCCGGACAACCCGTGGTCGTTCGTCAACTTTCACAAGCACTTTCCGCCCGAGCGCCTGCTGACCGTCGTCGGGACCAACTACCGTTCCTACGCCGTGCAGGGCGCGACCAGGCTCAACCGGCTGTTCTCGACGCCGCACGAGTACGGCTGGAACTACAACCGCAGCGACGGCCTCGTGAAGCACACGGCGGCGCAGATGCCGGGCGCCCCGCGGACCTTCGTGCACAAGTGCCACGGCGGCGACGATTCGGTCGTCACGGCGCGCGAATCGTTCGAGGTCGCGACGCGGTTCTTCCACGGCGACGCATACGCACGCATCAACCTGCTGCGCGCGCAGGTCAAGCGCGGGTTCGACCGGATTGGCAAGAGCGAGATGTTCTTCGGGATGTCCCTGAAGCCGCGGCGCGTGGACTTCGACCTCTTTCACCAGAGCCCCGAAGCGGAGAACTGCTACGGCCCCTTCCGCACGCGGGACCTCACCGACAGCCTCGGCGGCGCATGAGGGCTTCGACTGGGCCGGACCCGATCGGCTGATCTGGGAAGGCTGGTTCGACACGGCCCGGATCAATCCGGCGTCGCCGCGACCCGCCGACGGCGCCGGACGGCGCGATCTCGTCGTCCGGCTCGACTTCTACCTCGGCGAGCGCGATCTCTTCGGCGTGGGCTTCTCCGACAACGTGATCTTCCGGAAGCAGTACTACATCCGCGTCGTCGCAGCCGGGGCCGCGGATCTCTCGCAGTCGCTGGAGGAGGTCGAGCTGTATCTCTATCGCGACGAGAAGTTCAGCGAGACGGCGCACGCCGACAAGCTGGTGTTCGAGAACGGCTTCTGGCCGTTCGAGATTGAAGGGACCGGTTTCGCGGCGACGCTCGGCATCCGGATCGACGCGGTACCGAGAGGCTAGACGCGGAACCACAGAGTCACAGGTTTCGTAGAGGCCGACCTTCAGGTCGGCCTTCATGCATGACCTGGTTCAGGCCCGCCGCGTCTCCGCGGCCCGGCATTCACACACGCTGCGGGGCCGTTCCACGGAGTTGCGCCATCGCCTCGTAAATCTGCCGCCGCGCCCGGTTCATGCCGCCGAGCGGACGGTGCTCCGCCAGGCAGTGCCACGGGTTGAAGGCCACCTGCTCGCACCGCGTCATGCGGTCGGCATCCTCGAAGCGTTGCCGCGGGATCCGGATCCGCGCCACGGGGTGGTACGGCGAGTCCTTCTCCTTCCATTCGACCGTCGCGTCCTCGATCGGCGTCCGCGTGCTGTCCGCCTGGAACTGGACGAGGAAGTCGAAGGTCGCCTCGCCCTCGTCGAGCCGTGTCCGCATCGCGTCCCGCAGGTAGGTGTCGGTCAGCGTGGCCGGCAGCTCGCTCCGGCCGGGCGATGTCGGGAGGACGACGTATTTGACCGCGCGGTTCGCGCCGAAGCGGTACGGAGTCGTGCTCCAGTACGGGATGTCGAGGTGACATGCCGGGTTGGCGCGCGCGGCCAGGCCGATGCGCGCCGCCTTCGGGTGAGTGAGGAAGTAGAGCGCCCGGCGGAAGCCGCCGGCTTCGTTGGCCTGCAGCAGCTCGAGGAACGCCTTCGGGTCAGGCGCGACCATCACGGGGTGGCTGTTGAGCACGAAGTCCTGGATGACGGCGCCCGGCGTGAGGTTCTCGCCGGTCACCGGGGCAACCCGGATCGACATGCCGCGGATGTCCCGATCGCGGTCGGACTCGGACGAGGCGTTCGCGAACCGGATCCAGGCCTGGTAGGTTCGCGGCGCGGCGAAGAGGCCGACGCGGCGGTCGGTGGGCAGGTCGGGCAGTACCGTGAACTCCGCGTCCAGGCACGCCGTGTGGCGTGCCTGGTTGAAGCGGCGCTTCACGCCGGTCGGGTGACGCTTCGCCGTTGCCTGCTCGAGGAAGGCGATGAACGCCGCGGTGACGTCCGCTTCGCCGGGCGCGATGGTTTCCGCGCCGAGGGCCGTCACACGCCGACCCCGGCCGCGTCCACCGAGAACGGCGGCGGGTCGAAGACCGACATGATTTGCGCGATCATCGCGTCGCGCGACGGGAACCGCGCCTCCTCGTAGCACCCCAGCGGGTTCTCGACGACATTCACCAGGCAGCGGTTGCAATAGGTGCAGGGCTTGTCGGCCCGGTCCTGGCCGCGGCGCCACACCTCCACGAGATCGTTGTTGGCGATGAGCGGCCTCGCGATGCTGACCGCGTCGCAGTCGCCGCTCGCCAGCGCCTTCGTGATGACCGAGGCGGTCTGGAATCCCCCCGTGCAGATGACGGGCACCGTGACCGCGGCCTTGATCGCGCGCGCGTCCGGCAGGACCTTGCCCTCGATCTCGTCGGGCGGCCCCGCCGCCCTGTTCCAGGCGCGGCGAGCCACGATGCCGGACGTCCCGTGGAACAACAGGAAGTTGGCAAAGGTGCGCTCGCCGTTCGAAATCATCGTGTCGTAGCTGCGCGCGAGGTCCTCGACCGGCAGGTCCGATCCGGCAGGGTTGCGCGGGTGCGGGAAGAAGCTGCCGGTGGAGATGTGCAGCGAGTCGACGCCGTCTTCCACGAGCCACTTGCAGACCTGGATCGACTCGGCGAGCGTGTTGCCTGACGGCCCGTAGCCGAACGGCGCCAGCGCATCGTTGAACTCCTGCGCGCTGATCTTCATCTGCAGGTGGAAGTCGCTGCCGACGCGGGCGCGGATCGCGCGCACGATTTCGCGCACGAAACGGGCGCGCTGTTCGAGCGGGCCGCCATACTCGTCCTTGCGGTCGTTGATGGCGGAGCTCAGGAACTGGGTGATCAGGTACCCGTTGGCGCCGTGCAGTTCCACGCCGTCGAGCCCCGCCTCGCGGGCGCGCCGGGCGCCTTCGGCGAACTGCGCGACCGTCTCGTTGATCTGCGCAATGGTCATCCGCTCGCACTCGAAGCCGTGCAGCGGATCGCTCTTGTCAGTAGAGGAGAGGCCCTTCGGGTACTCGATCCCGTTGATGTCGCGCTGCCGGCCGCCGTGGCTCAGCTGCAGGATGAACTTGCAGTCGTGGCGGTGCACCGCCTCGCCCACGGCGCGCCAGAAGGGAATGCGGCTGTCGTTGTCGATCATCGCGTAGTTCGGCACGATGCGGCCGCGCAGGTGGACGGGCACGAACGACGAGATGATCGCGCCCACGCCCCCCTTCGCGAACTTGGTCTCCCAGTTGATTCGTGCCTGGTTGCCCGAACCGTCGTAGTTGTCGAAGCGTCCCGAGACGTTGGACCGGAAGATCCGGTTCTTGACCGTCAGGTTCCTGAAGCGAAGTGGCTCGAAGATGGCTGGATATTCCATGTGTCTATTTGCCCTTCGGTTTCCAGGGTTGGAACGCGCTGTCGACGCCTTGCATCGCCGGCGCCAGGGCCGGGAAGTGCCGCGCGATCACTTCCTTCATCCCGTTGCCTTCCACCCACTCGATGCCCTGCTTGGTGTAGACCTCGGGACGGTAGTCCTTCGAGAAGAAGCGGTCGCTCTTCAGGCGGCGTGAGGCCATCAGCACGAAGATGCGGAACGCCGAGTCGCTGAAGCCGAACTTTTCCGGCAGTGGCTCCCCCATGAGGCCGATCAACAGGTCCACCTTCTCCAGGTCGTTGTTGTAGACCCGCCGGATTTCCTCCGCCCAGAGCGGATTGTCGGTCAGCTCCTCGAAGCTCGTGACCGGCGCCTTGTGAATGAGGCGGCGGAACTGGTTGTAGCGGGGAACGCCGCGCTCGCGGTCGCGCAGGATGTCAACGGTGGCGAGATCGAAGCGGTCGCCGTTGTCCTGGACGAGGTTCTGCAGCGTGCGGGGGAAGTTGTGCAGCCGCAACGCGCCCGCGCTCGCCACGCAGAAGGAATAGAGGAGGTCGGCGAGCTCGAACTTCTCCAGCACCGTGCGGCCGCGCCGGCCCGAGAGCTCAGGCAGCTCGAACTGGCCCAGCACCGCGCCATCGGCGGCCGACCGGATCGTGTAGTCGTCCGGCATCAGCGAGTGCATGCGATAGACGGACACGAATTCCTCGGTCAGCGAGTACGGGGCTGTGTGGTGGTCGGTGGGCGAGCCCGGAATGCCGCCGAGCAGTTCCTTGTCGTTCAGGCCCTTGAAGATCTTCTGCAGGTCGCCGAGCGCACCGTGCCAGTTCGTCCTCATGGCGTCCTTGATCACGTCGTTCGGCAGGATGGTCGTCGTCCATTCCGTCGTGTGGATCTTGGCCATGAGCGCGGCATTGATCAGGCGCGCCTGCTGGAACGTGCGCTCGTCGTCCCATGTCGGGTAGTCGCGCTTCAGCCGATCGCAGATCGCGTTGTGCTCGAGCGCGAAGATGCCGTGCAGCAGGCTCTGGCCAATCCAGGTGTTCTCGGTGAACCCGGTGATTTCCAGGCCGGTGACCGGGTCCACCCCGAGGCGGCCGTCCGCTCCGACCAGCACCTTGCCATCGCGCCCGGCGCGCAGGGACGCCTGCACCGACGTCGTGCAGCCGTAGACCTGCGATCCGTCCCACCAGTGGGAGTTTTCGTTGATGTAGGCGGGCGGGCGCGTCGAGTTGGCGACCTTGGGGAGATCGGCCGGCGTCCGCGGCACCCGCATCGGCCGCTCGTGCCAGCTGTCGCCGGCCTCCACGGGGATGTCGTGGGTATTCGTCCACACGCCCTTCCTATGCATGAACCAGTCGTGGACCTGGAACTGGATCCACGCCGCTCCGAACACGCTGAGGATGTTCGCCGGCTGGAACGTCGTCCGTGTCAGCAGCTCGAGGCTGACCGTCCGCGGGTTCGGCGTCAGGAGATTCGCGGTGTCGGGAAACGTCTCGCTGAGCGGGACGTTACGTCCGAACCGCGTGCCGGCGCTGCCCATCCGGGGGCACGACACATCGTTATAGGTGCCATCGTTGGTACGGACGGCGCGAACCTCCGGGCTGATCGGACCGGTGGAGGGCTCGAGGGCCGGCTCCTCGGTGTCGTGCAAGTTCTTTGCGCGCAGCTCGTTGCGGATCTCGACGAGCTTCGCGCCGGCAGCGGGACGTGGCAGCTCGTGCCACTCCTTATCGAACACGATCGACATAGGACATGCTCCTTGGCTCGGACGGGTGGCACACGCTAACGCTGTGGTGTATGTGTGTCAACGTCTCAGTTGGCCGCCGCGAACAGCTCATGCACGAAATATTTTTTACACCGTGACCTTTGGCGCACGCGCCGCGCTGAGAATCGCCAGCCGCACTGCCAGGAATGTCACCGCGCCCCAGACGAACAAGCCCAGCAGCGCGGCGACCAGGAGCAGCCACGGCCGCTCGAGCACCGAGCCGAGCGACGCGAGCCGCGACATCGGCGCTTCGAGCGCCGCCACGCGTTCGAGCGGTTCGCGGAGGGTGCTCAACTGCTGCATCGCGGGCTGCAGCCCGGCGACCGACGCCAGCTGCGGCTGCAGGCCGGCCACCATGTCGAGCGACCCCTGCAGTCCGGCGACGGCGTCCAGACTTGGCCGCATGTCAGCCACGCGGGTCATCGGGCCGCCAAGCGCCGCGGTGGCGTCGAGGCCGGGGCCGATGGCGACGAGGCGGGTCATCGGCTGCTGCAGGTCGGCGAGCGCCCGCATGCTGCCGTCGAGGCCAGCCACGCGCGTCATCGGCTCGTTCAGGTTCGCCACGGCGCGCAGCGTCGGATCGAGCGCCGCGACCGACTCCATCGGCCCGCGCAGCCGCTCCACCCCCTGCAGGGCCGGCACCAGCGACCCGGTGGCCGCCGTGGATTCGCTCACGGCGCGCGTGTTCGTCCCGATGGTCGCCGAGCTATTCGCGATCGCCTCCGTATTGCGCCCGACGGTGGTCGCGAGCGAGCACCCCGTGCTCCAGGCGATCGCCATCGCCAGCAACCCCACGTACCTGTTCGCCATCACGAGTCCTTTCGTTAGTCCGGGTGTGCTGTGCACGGAGAGTAGCGTATCGGCGCGCCCGCGCACACTTGTTCACCAAAGCGTGCATGTGATTAGATGGCGCCGTCCCCAGAACGGTTAACGTCGCTTCGCGTCCGCATGAACACACACTACGCACGCCTGCTGCGGCGGGCGCTCGCGCTCGTCGTGGTGCTGGTGGCGGGGCTCGGGATCTGGCTGGTGTGGTCGCTCCGGTCCGATCGCCCGCTCACCTACGAGTCAGTCACCGATCATTTCAAGTATGGCTCGATCGGCAGCGAGCCCGGCGTCTCGCTGTTGCGTCCCGTGGGCGGAGTGCTGCCGCCGTACCAGGTCTTCACCGCGCTGCCCTCGATCTGCCGGGAGAAGCTGCCGGGCGGGTACGCGTCGTTCGGGTTCCTGTTCGAGCCTGGCCACGATCTGCCCATCGGCGTGTCGAAACGCCGCCGCCTGGGCATCGATCACGTCGGATTGAACTGCGCCGTCTGCCACACGGGCAGCGTGCGCGACACGCCCGACGCCGTCCCGCGCATCGTTCCCGGGATGCCGGCGCATCAACTCGACCTGCAGTCGTTCGTCGAGTTCGTGCTCGAGTGCACGCTCGACGGCCGGACGAACGTGGACGCCGTTCGCGGGCGTCCCGCCCGGGAGACGCCATCCGCATTCGAACGGCTGCTGCTGCGCCTTGGCCTCGTGGACCGGCTCAAGCTGCAGACGCTCGAGCTGCGCAACCGGATTGCGCCGGTCCTCGCCGACCGCGTGCCGCGCTGGGGCCGCGGGCGCGTTGACACCTTCAACCCGTACAAGTCGATTCAATTCAACTGGCGTCTCGACGATCTCCCGCACTCCGAGCTGATTGGCGCCGTCAGATTTCCCGTCACTCTGGAACCAGGCGCCGCGCGAGGGCCTGCAGTTGCACTGGGATGGCGACAACGACTCGGTGGACGAGCGCAACCTGAGCGCCGGCCTCGGTGCGGGCATCACGCCGGTCACCGTCGATCACGCTGGCCTCAAGCGCGTGCGCGACTGGATCTGGACGCTGCCGCCACCGCCGTATCCCTACGACGTGGACGCGTCGCTCGCCGCACGCGGCGCCACGGTCTATCAGCAGGAGTGCCTGGCCTGTCATGGCGATCATCGCTTCAAGGACGGGATCAAGGCGGGCGACCGGCTTGGCCGCGTCGTCGATGTGAGCGAGATCGGCACCGACCGGTACCGCCTCGATTCCTATACGCCGATCTTTGCGGCCAACCAGTATTCGCTCTTCCCGGACTCGCCATACCGGTTCAAGCGGTTCCGCAAGACCAATGGCTACGCCAATCATCCGCTCGACGGAATCTGGGCCCGCGCGCCCTACCTCCACAACGGCTCGGTCCCGACGCTCCACGATCTGCTCGAGCCCCCCGCGCGAGCGGCCGCGCGAGTTCTTCCGCGGATACGACCTGTACGACCGGACGCGCATGGGATTCGTGTCGAACGTGCCCGAGGCCGACGGGCGCCGGTTCTTTCTCTACGACACCTCCGTCCCGGGAAACAGCAACAGCGGCCACCTGTACGGCACGTCGCTTCCTGACGATGACAAGCGGGCGATGGTCGAGTACCCTGAAAACCTTCTGAATGCCGCAACGCATGACGTTGTCGATTCGATCGCGCTGGGTGCAGCTCGGGCTGGCCGTCGCGGCCCTCACCATTGTGGCGGTCGTATTCGTGTACGCGCAGTTCTTCCGCGAACCGGCGCCGGCACGGTTCGACTCGGCGGACGATGACTTTCTGTTCGGGTCGGTCGGGACGGAAGCCTCCGACGGCGTACCGGTACTGGGTCTGGCTGGTGCTGCCGAGAATATTTCCGGATCTGCTGCCGGGGCCCGGCGGATATGCGTCACTCGGCATCCAGTCCAAGGAGGGGTACGAGATGCCCATCGGACTGTCGAGGGCGACGGTGGGGTACCCGCGCGTCGGCATGAACTGCGCGCTGTGTCACACGCCCGGACGCCCGCCGGATGACGCCGCGGCGCGACGCTATGTGAGCTTCCTGGCGTCGGCGGCAGCGGATCCGCGGTTCACGCCAGGCGCCATCCTGGGCGAGATTGCGAAGAACTATCGTCTGTCGGCGACCGATCGGCTGCTGTATCGGTTCGTGATCATCCCTGGCACGCGCGACGATCTGCTTGCGTGGCAGGGCCGCCAGAGGTCTGGGATCACGCCGCGGCCGCCGGCCGTCCAGCGGTCGAGCGGGCGAGGAACTACATGGCGGCGCCGCGCTAGCGTCGCCGGATCTTCCGGCTGAAGCCGGAAGCCACGCATCTGCTTCCCACTAACCACAGAGACACAGAGGCACGTGGTTGAAGCCTCAGGAATCAGGCCCAGGGCTCAGGTCAGAGGCGTGTCTCGGTGTCTCTGTGACTCCGTGGTTCGTCGTCGTGAGGCGCGAGAACTCAAGCCGAGATGCTCGCCTCGAGGCTCTTGGGATAAATCCGCCAGTGGCGGTTCGGCTCGTTCTCCATCTGCTTTTGCAGCGCCATCAGCTTCGACTGGAACCGCTTCATGATTGCCGCGCCCTCGGGGTCGAGGGCGACGTGGCTGGCATCGCTCATCAGCTTGTTGGCCGCGGACGCGATCACCATCTCGAAGTTGAGGATGGCCTGCACCTGGCCGACGGTCTCGCCGCCGCCGTCCTCGCGGACGGTGGCGGGCAGGAACGTCGCGTAGTTCCACATCGTGTTGTCCTCGTGCTCGACCGACACGGTGTAGATGAAGAGCGCGCACAACTTCACCAGGTTGGCCTTGGTCAGCAGCGGCACGTAGCCCTTGATGCCGTGCGCGATGTGCTTGTCGAGCGACTCGAACCAGACCTGCGCGGCGATGTCCTGCGCGAGCGAGCCGTCGTCGGGGTAGTAGCGGTCGATGTACTCGCGGACGTACGACTCGAACAGGTCCAGGTACATGGACGACTGCTGGAGATACGGATACTCCACCGAGTCGGCGATGCCGCGGCGGCTCGAGTCCACGCGCGGGTCGAGACGGGAGATGTCGAAGTAGCTCGCCCCGTCGTCGTAGTACCGCAGGATCGTGTCGTAGTCGAAGCTGAAGCCGGTGACGTCGAATCCGCTGCGCCGCAAGGTCAGGTGCGTGTGGTAGTTGGTGGACAGCGTGTCCGCGATGTGCGGGGCCATCAGGCGGCGGATCGGATGCGCCGGCGGGAGCTGGTGCGTCACCACCGCGAACGGTGCGACGCCGCCGACGTGATACTGCATGCCGTGGCGCCACACGGTGGTATGGGTCGCGAGCGAGCACAGCGCGATCCGCTGCAGGAACTCCCAGCGCGTGTCGCCGGGCGTGGCGCGCTGGCCGTTGTAGCCGATGCGCCGTGGGCAGGAGCTTGCCATCCCGTTCGGCAAGGTGAATCTGGCAACCGAGCTGCTGCCAGATCGCCGCGGACCGGGTAGCGACGGAGGTACTCGAGGTCCATCAGGTAGCCGTTGCCGTTGCTTTGCGTGCGTTCGACGAGCTTGGCGAACGGCCCGCCCACGGCGAGCGTGCCGAGGAGCGTGCCCTGGCGCCGCCCTTCCTCGAGATCGGGATGCCACGCCGGCGGAGTTCGCACCAGGCGGTAGACCCACGGATAGGCGTCCTTGCAGACGCTGCTCGCGGATGGCTCGCCGCCAACGGCTGATGCGACGCGATGACGGGATAGACATCCTGCAGCAGATGCAGCATCTGCACGGTGATGGCGCCCGGCAGGGTCATCTCCGCGCGAGGGACATCCGATGGAACGACGAGTTTCCGGCTCTGAAAGTCGCTGTAGCTTTCCGGCGCCGGGATGAGGCGGATCGGCGTGTCCTCTCCCGGGACTCGTACGCGCCTGCGGCCACAACCGCATGATGACGATGAACGCCCAGGTGATGGACCAGATGAGCTGCCGCACCCGCCATGCGATACGCATGAGCAGGGGCCGGTCCGCCAGGAGCCGTCCACGGAGGGAACCAACCCAGCCAAAAAGGGAAACCAGGCGACGGGCCAGCGGAGCGGTATCCCTCGTGAGCGCCGCTGTGAGCCTCGCCCCGACGCCCTCGAACGCCCCGCCCCAGCGGCGTGGCGTGAGCACGACGTCCAAGACGGTCACCGGCCACATGATCCAGGGGAACCGCTGCTGGATCGATTGAATAGTCAGTCGATTCATCATCAATTGGTAACGTTCTTGAAGAGTTAGGGCGCACAGTCTAGCTCCCGCCGAGGCCGGCTCAACCGCAAATTTCGGGAAAATCGTGCAAGCCCCGGGGCCTGGCGTTGGGGCCGAACGACGCAGTCGGGCGTTGAGCGGGAACGCCGTCCCCTACCGGGCGGAGGCGAGGACGACGAGGTCGGGCTCCGGCGCCCGTTCGGCGAGGATACGGCGGCGCCCGGCGCGGCGATCGCGGCGGCCGACGGCGGTGGCCGATCGGTCGTCCGAGCTCGATCTGAGGATGGCGATGACCTCGTGCACGGGCATCGCGTACAGCTCTTTGGTGGCGTTCTTGGGTTCGGCGCTCATGGGTCCGCCGCCTTCAAGGGCAAGGCACGTTCCATGTGTCAGCGCGTGCAGGCGTGTGCCGCCGCGCGCCGGGTTGGTCCTGGCGCACGGGCGGTTTTTGTAATCGCTATTCGACGATTGGTAGCGCGTCGGATTCCACGCTTCGGCGCATCGGATTCAACGACCGGCGGCGCGTCGGGTTCAACGACGGGCAGCGGATCCGGGTTCAACGATCGGGCAGCGGATCGAGCTCGGCCAGCTCGACCACGATTTCGGCGGCCGTGATCGCGACGGCGGCGGATCCGAGCAGCGGCGTCGAGAACGCGTGCAGGCCCGTCGTGATCGACACCGGCAGAATGGAGCACTCCTTCAGGACAACGGTGTCTGACAGGTCCGGGTTGCTGCCGTCACGTGCCCAGGTCCGCGGCGTAGTCGCCGACGATCCAGTTCGACCCGCCGGCGGCCTTGCCGGTGCGCACGATCGATCCGGTGCCTTGTTGGGTATATGTCACCTTCGCGACGTAATGACCCGCCGGCGGGACGATCTTGAAATTGATCGTGTCCATCGCCGACAGGTGGCTGAAGGCGGCGGTCGACGCCCTGAAGTCGTTGGCTTTCCACGTTGCCGGATCACGACCGGTGTTGAAGCGGATGACCAGCTTGTTGCCGTCCGCGGGGTCGGCTTCCGTCGCCGCCGCGTCGAAGAACCTGCCCGCGACGGCGTCGGTGATGTCGACGAATTCCCACAGCTGCCGCCGTCTGCCCCTGCGCGGCGGCGACGTTCAACAGCAGGAGGGCCATACCCGCCACGCTCGTGATCCGGTTACCTAGATGCATTCATATGCTCCTTGGGGAGACTCGTTGGAGGGGTCGATGCTACCGCCCGCTGATCAGGCCGTAAAGGTGCTCAACCTCGTTTTCGTGCAGCGTGATGTCAGCCCACGCAGCGAACCTGCTCCGCCGATCGAGGGTGAACAAGAGGTGAACAGCAATCATTTGCTGTTGAAACTATCTGTTGATGCCGCGCGCGCGTTTCCAACTGCGTAAGTGATTCCGTACGTCGTAAGCGCCGGTTTGCGTCACCGCCAATGGCGTCGCCGAAACCGTGCAAGCAGGACGCGGTTGCGAATCGTTCCCTGGTTCGGAGACCACCCGGAAGCGGGAGCAACGGGGATGCCAGCGCAGGCGGGCGGGACGTTGTGCTAGCATTCCGCGCCGCATGCAGAAAACGCCGGCGGCCGACCCGCCTGTCAGCCATCGTGAATGGTCGGAGCACATCTACCGCGCCATCACCGAGATGAGCATCCGCCAGGTCGCGTACGTGCCCGACGCCGGTCACAAGTGGCTGATCGAGCTGTGCCGGCGGACCGCACGCTCGACACGATCTCGCTGACGACGGAGGAGGAGGGCATTGCGATGCTCGCCGGCGCCTGGCTCGGCGGCGTGCGCGGCGTGCTCCTCATGCAGTCGAGCGGCGTCGGCAACTGCGTCAACCTGCTCTCGCTCGTGCAGGAGTGCCGGTTTCCGCTGCTGATGATCGTGACCATGCGCGGCGAGTGGGGCGAGACCAACCCCTGGCAGGTGCCCATGGGGCGGCATCACGCCGGCCGTTCTCGAGCAGTCTGGCGTCAGCGTGCACCGCGTGGATGAGGCGGCGCACGCCGGCGCGACCGTCGCCGCGGGTGCTCAGCTCGCCTTTGCCTCCAGCCGCGCCGTTGCCGTGCTGATCGGGCAGCGCCTGATCGGCGCGAAGCAGTTCGAGCAGTGAGATGGTAAGACCGCCGAGCGACATCGACCGGCGCGACGCCGTCGAGACGATCCTGCGCGACCGGGCGGGCGCGCTCGTGGTCACCGGCCTCGGATCGCCAACATGGGACGTCGCCGCGGCCGGCGATTCTCCCTTGAACTTCTACCTGTGGGGCGCCATGGGCGGCGCGGCGATGCTCGGGCTCGGGCTCGCTCTCGCCCAGCCGCAGCCGCCGGGTCATCGTCATCACCGGCGACGGAGAGATGCTGATGGGCCTGGGCAGCCTCGCCACCATCGGCGCCGCACGTCCCGGCAACCTCTCGGTCGTGGTGCTCGACAACGAGCGCTACGGGGAAACGGGGATGCAGACGTCGCATACCGGGCGCGGGGTTGACCTGGCGGCCATCGCGCGAGGCGCGTCGTTCCCCTTCGCGACCACAGTTTCGACCGGTGGGGAGCTCGACGCCTGGCTGCCCACGCTGCACGGCGAGCCCGGCCCGGTGCTGACGGTGGTCAAGGTCACGGCGAGCCAACCGCCCGTTCGCGTGCCGCTGCGCGACGGCACGCAGATCAAGCACCGTTTCCGCGAAGCGCTGCTCGGCCCCGGAGCGATCACGTGAGCCGAGCACCGTAGCCCGAGACCGAGACCATGAAGACCTACCAGATGTACATCGACGGACAGTGGTGCGAGGCCGCGTCCGGGCGCGTGTTCGAGAGCGAGAACCCGTTTACCGGCCAGCCGTGGGCCCTCATTCCGCGCGGCGACGCCAGCGACGTCGATCGCGCGGTGCGTGCGGCCCACCGCGCGCTGACATCCGGCGACTGGCCGAAGCTGACGCCGTCGCGGCGTGGCGCCGCCCTGCGCAAGCTTGGCGATCTGATCGCCGAACACAGCAAGGCGCTCGCGGAGGTCGAGGTGCGCGACAACGGCAAGCTCCTCGCCGAGATGAGCATGCAGACGCTCGTACATCCCGCAGTGGTACTACTACTACGGCGGCCTCGCCGACAAGATCGAGGGCGCCGTCATCCCCACCGACAAGCCCGAGCACCTTCAACTACACGCGGTACGAGCCGATTGGCGTCGTGGCCGCGATCGTGCCCTGGAATTCGCCGCTGATGCTCACCACGTGGAAGCTGGCGCCCGCGCTCGCCGCCGGGAACACGGTGGTCATCAAGCCGTCGGAGTTCACGTCGGCATCCGTGCTGGAGCTGATGTCGCTCGTCGAGCAGGCGGGAATCCCGAAGGGGGTGGTCAACGTCGTCACGGGGTTCGGCGCCGAGGTCGGAATGCCGCTCGTCGAGCATCCGCTCGTCGCCAAGGTCGCCTTCACCGGCTCGGACAGCACGGGGCAGAAGATCTACGAAACCGCGGCGCGTGGCATGAAGCGCGTCACCCTCGAGCTTGGCGGCAAGTCGCCCAACATCGTGTTCGACGATGCAGACCTCGAGAACGCGGTCAAGGGCGTCATCTCGGGCATCTTCGCCGCGACCGGGCAGACGTGCCTTGCCGGTTCGCGCCTGCTCGTGCAGGCGAGCATCCACGATCGTTTCGTCGAGAAGCTGGTCGCGCTCGCGCAGACGGCACAGATGGGCGATCCGATGTCGCCGCAGACGCAGGTGGGCCCGGTGACGACGCGGCCGCAGTTCGACAAGATCCTGAGCTACCTCGACATCGCGCGGAGTGAAGGCGTCGAGACCGTCCTCGGCGGACATCGCGCGACCCGGGCGGGGTGCGCCGACGGCTGGTTCGTCGAGCCCACGATCTTCACCGGCGTCACCAATCAAATGCGGATCGCTCAGGAAGAAGTGTTCGGACCGGTGCTCTCCGTCATCCCGTTCCGTGACGAGGACGAGGCGGTGGCCATCGGCAACGACATCGTCTACGGGCTGGCCGCGGGCGTGTGGACCCAGAACATGCGCCGCGCGTTCACCATGGCTGAGCGGCTGCAGGCGGGGACGGTGTGGGTGAACACGTACCGGGCGGTCAGCTATCTGTCGCCGTTCGGGGGATACAAGCGCTCGGGCATCGGCCGCGAGAGCGGGCACGAGATGATCAAGGAGTACCTGCAGGTCAAGAGCGTGTGGATTTCGACCGCGGCCACGGTGCCGAACCCGTTCGTGATGCGGTGACGCGGCGGCGGGATACGGTATCACGGTCTACGGTCTACGGTCTCGGCCTCCGGTCAGTATCCAGGCTTACGGCTCGGCTCACCGCAGGCCATAGACCGTAGACCGTAGACCAGATAGACTTTCGAGCATTTCCCGGTGGACGCAGCTCGATCCGTGGAGGTTCAACCGATGCATTCGTCACGATACGTCCAGGCGCTCCGCTACGTGGTGCACGTGGGACTCGGCGTCGCCATCCTCGCGTATATCGCGGTGTCGGTCGTGGACGCGCAGTTGCGCTCCGCCGCGGTGATGCAGGGGGCGGCCACGGCGTTCGTCAATTCGTTGAATGCAGAGCAGAAGACCAGGGCCACGATGGGCGTCGCCGACAAACGGCGGATCGAATGGCACTACGTTCCGCGCGAAAGAAAGGGCCTCGCCGTCCGCGACATGACAGAGGAGCAGAAGCGGCTCGCGCTGGCGCTCGTGGACACGATCGGGCCGATCGGCTCGAAGAAGGTCCGCGCGATCATGCTGCTCGACAATCTTCTGCGCCAGCTCGAGCCCGAGAAGATCAAGCTCGAAGGAAAGAAGGGCGAGATCTACGAGATCGAGCGTGGCGACGGGTATTACAGCTTCGTGGTCTACGGCACGCCGACGCCGAAGGGCACCTGGGGCTGGAGCGCCGAAGGACACCACGTGTCGGTCAACATCACCGTGGTGGACGGCGAGATTTCGAGCACGCCGTTCTTCCTGGGGTCAGACCCGGCGGAGGTGAAGGACGGTCCGCAGAAGGGGCTCCGCATCCTCGCGGCCGAGGAAGACCAGGCGCGCGCGCTCCTCCTCTCGCTCGACGACAGCCAGCGCAAGGTCGCCATCGTCAGCCCGACCACGCACGGCGACATCGTCACCTTCAACCAGAGGAAGGCGGATCCGTTGTACGTGCCGCAGGTCGGGGTCTGGTCGTTGGGTCTGCCCGTGAGCAGGATGACGCCGGCGCAGAAGACGCTCCTTCGGCGGCTGATCGACACGCACCTGTCGAACATGCCCGAGGCGGTCGCGGCCGAGCGGGCGAAGCGGCTCTACGCGAGCGACTTCGACCAGATCTTCTTCGCGTGGACCGGCGGCCCCATGCGCGGGGAGCGCTACTACTACCGTGTGCAGGGACCGACGTTCCTGATCGAGCACGATCACTCGCAGTCCGTCTCGGCGTCGGTCGCCGACAAGACGCCCAACCACATCCACGACGTCTGGCGCGAGTTCGACGGCGATTTCGGCGAGGACCTGCTCCGCAGGCACTACAACTCGACCGCGCACGCCGCACCGCTCGTGCGCGACGACGCGGTCGCCACGCAGTGACCAGGGACGCGAGCGCCATGGACACCACGTCTTCGCAGGCCGCCGCGGTATCAGCGGTTGACGCCACGGCGCCCGCCCGCCCGTTCCGGCTGACGGCGCTGCTCGGTCCCGGCCTGATCGTCGCCGCGGCCGGTATCGGGTCGGGAGACGTCGTGTCCGCCACCGTCGGCGGCGCCACCTACGGCGTCACCTTGCTGTGGGCGATTGCGCTCGGGGCCTTTTTCAAGTTCGTCCTGACAGAAGGCATCGCGCGCTGGCAGCTTGCCACCGGCCTGACGCTGCTCGAGGGATGGGCCCTCTACCTGCCTGCCTGGGTCAAGGCCTACTTCGGCGCCTACCTGGTGCTCTGGACGTTCGCGGTCACGGCGGCGCTGACCAATGCAACCGGCCTCGGGATCGCCAACCTCACCGGCGGCGTGATCCCGCAGTCGTGGGGCGCGGTCGCGCACAGCTTCATCGGCGCGGCGTTCGTGCTGGTCGGCGGATTCGCTGGTTTCGACAAGGCGATCAAGGTGCTCGTCGGCATCATGGGCTTCAGCGTGCTGGCGTGCGCGGCGCTGACGTTCACGTCGCCGATGGACACGTTGCGCGGCCTGGTGCCGACCATCCCGGGCGGCAGCGGCGTCTACGTCCTCTCCCTGGTCGGCGGCATCGGCGGCTCGATCACGATGCTCGGCTACAGCTACTGGATGCGGGAGGAGAAGATCGCCGGCCCTGGATGCCTGAAGTACGTGCGCGGTGATCTGTCGGTCGCGTATATCTTCACGGCGGTCTTCGGCATGGCCGTGATGCTGATCGCGAACCGGGCGTTCTTCGTGTCGGGCACGCAGCTCTCCGATGCGCAGGCGGTGTCGCGGATGGCCCAGATGCTGGGCTCGATTCTCGGGCCGTTCGGATTCTGGGCGTATGCCGTCGGTTTCTGGGCCTGCGTGTTCGCGTCGCTGCTGGGCGTCTGGCAGAGCGTGCCGTATCTGTACGCCGACTTCTACGGCGCCGTGACGAAAGCATCCGACGAGGAGCGCCGGCGGTTGACCCAGGTCACCAGCACGCCGTACCGGCTGGCGCTGCTCTTCGTGACGCTCGCGCCGCTGCCGTTCGCGTTCATGGGCCGGCCGCTGTTCATCATCGTCACGTATACGGTGATCGGCAGCTTGTTCATCCCGTTTCTCGCCGCCACGCTCCTCTATATGAACAGCCGGATCCGGTGGGCCGCGGCCGTGCCCCGCAATCATTGGACGACCAACGCCCTGCTCGTCGTCATCCTCCTGCTGTTCGCCGCGGTCGGCGCCCGCGAGGTCGCCGGCGCTTTCTGACGAGGTCCCGCGGGGGCCGTTTCGGGTATGCTGTAAGTCATCAGCTCCAATCGTCGAAGGAGAGACTTGCATGGGTAAAACTTTCACCGCCATCGCCTTCGCGGCCGTCACGCTCGGGATGTTGCTGGCGGCGACTCCCGTCGTTGCGCACCACGCGTTCGCGGCGGATTTCGACATCAACCAACCCGTGTCGCTCACCGGGTCCGTCAGCAAGATCGAGTGGGTCAACCCGCACAGCTGGATCCACATCGACGTCAAGGGCAGCGACGGCAAGATGGTCACCTGGGCCATCGAGACCGTCGGCCCGAACGCCCTTTTCCGCAGAGGGTGGAAGCGCGACACGCTGAAGATCGGCGACACGATCGTCGTGGACGGCTTCAAGGCGAAGAATGGCCAGCCGGTCGCCAACGGGCGCACCGTTCACCTGTCAACCGGCCAGGAACTGTTCATCGGCGCGACCGGGACGGCTGCCCCCGCGACGAAGCAGTAACGCACCTTCCGCGCGAGACCCTTTCGTTCATGCGATACGCACGATCGGGTGACCGTCCCGTTGGCAACCGCCACGGGACGCGCTCACCCGTGTTTGGCACCCGCGGCGTCATCGCCTGCAGCCAGCCGCTCGCATCCGCCGCCGGCCTGGAGGTACTCCAGCAGGGCGGCAACGCCATCGACGCAGCCGTGACCGCCGCGGCGGTGCTCGCCGTGGTCGAGCCGTCGATGACGAGCATCGGCGGCGACGTCTTCGCGCTCGTCTACGATGGCCCTTCCCGTACGCTCAAAGCCCTGAACTCGACCGGGCGCGCCGGCTCGCGTGCGGACGCGGACCGCCTCGCGGCAGGCGGCCTTCGTGAAATGCCGCCGCATGGGCCCTACACGGTCACCGTCCCGGGCGCCGTGGCCGGATGGGCTGAACTGCTTCGCGCACGCGGCACGATCTCCCTGGCCCGCGCCGTCGCCCCCGCGATCCGTTTCGCGCGAGACGGCCACGCCATATCCGACATCGTCGCGGAGCACTGGGAGCGCACGGCCGCGAGAATCTCCGCGGACGCGCCCGCGGCCCAGGTCCTGCTGCCGGGTGGACGGGCGCCGCGCGCGGGCGAGATCTTCCGCAATCCGGAGCTGGCGACGAGCCTCGAGATGATCGCCGCCGACGGCGCGCGCGCGATGTACGGCGGCACGCTGGGAAAAACGATCGCGGCCGACATCACGCGGCGCGGCGGGTTCCTGGCCGAGGACGACTTCGCCGCGCACACCTCGGACTGGGTCGATCCCATCGCCACGACCTATCGCGGGTACACCGTCTACGAGATGCCGCCGAACTCGCAAGGCTTCGTCGCGCTCGAGATGCTCAACATCCTCGAGGGCTACGACGTCGGCGCGATGGGCCACAACAGCGCCGACTACCTCCACGTGCTGACCGAGGCCAAGCGCATCGCCTTTGCCGATCGGGGCGCCTACCTGGCCGACCCGCGCGCACGTGCCGGCGACGGTGCTGCAGACGCTGCTCTCCAAGGAATACGCGTCCGATCGGCGCAACCAGATCGACCTGCACAGGGCCGCTCCTGCGTACGGGGCCGGCCTGTCGTTCGCTCACCGTGATCTGGGGGACACGGTGTACCTCGCCGCCGCTGACGGCAACGGCACGGTGATCTCCTTCATCAACTCGCTCTTCGACCTCTTCGGCGCGGGCCTCGTCGTGCCCGGCACGGGCATCGTCGCTGCACAGCCGCGGCAGCGGCTTCAGCCTCGAGCCAGGGCATCCCAATCGCCTGGCGCCGGGGAAGCGGCCTCTCCACACGCTCGCGCCCGCCTTTCTGATGAAGGACGGGAAGCCGTTGATGGCCTTCGGCGTGACCGGCGGCGACAACCAGGCGCAGGCGCATGCACAGGTCGTCGTCAACGTCGTCGACTTCGGCATGAACGTGCAGGAGGCCGGCGACGCCGCGCGCGTGCGTCACTCCGACGCCGGGCTCGGCGTCGAGAGCGCGGTTGACGAAACGGTGCGGGCCGAACTGCGACGCCGCGGCACCCCGGTGCAGGACGGTCGCGGCGAGATGGGCGGGTACCAGGCGGCCGGCATCCACCCGGAGACGGGCGTGTTGATGGGCGGGTCCGATCCCCGCAAGGACGGGTGCGCGCTCGCGTGGTGAGATCGTGAATGGACCTCCAGCTCACCGGTAAGCTCGCGCTCGTCAGCGGGAGCACCGCCGGCATTGGACGAGCCATCGCGGAGGCTCTGCTCCGCGAAGGTGCGCGCGTGATCGTGAACGGCCGGTCGGAGGCGGCCGTGCGTGAAGCCGCGGCCGGCCTGGCCGCGGCTGGCGGCTCGGTGCTGACCTTCGCCGGCGATCTCGGCACGGCCGCCGCCGCCGACGACCTCGCACGGCGCTTTCCCGACGTCGAAATCCTGGTCAACAATCTCGGCATCTTCGAGCCGAAACCGTTCGAGGAGATCCCCGACGGGGACTGGTTGCGATTCTTCGAGGTGAACGTGCTGAGCGGCGTGCGCCTGGCGCGGCTGTTCCTGGCCGGGATGAAGCGGCGCAACTGGGGGCGCATCATCTTCATCTCCAGCGAAAGCGGCGTGCAGATTCCGTCGGAGATGATCCACTACGGCATGACGAAGGCTGCGCAGATCGCCGTTGCGCGCGGGCTTGCCGAGGCGGTCGCGGGTACCGACATCACCGTCAACAGCATCCTGCCCGGACCAACGCGATCGCGCGGCGTGGGCGATTTCGTCGAGGCGCTCGCGAAGGAGCAGGGGATGTCGTTCGAGGCCTTCGAGACCGAGTTCTTCGCGCGCGTCCGCCCGACCTCGCTGATCAAGCGGTTTGCGCGGCCGGAGGAGGTGGCGTCGCTCGTCGCTTACATCGCCAGCCCGCTTGCATCGGCGACCACCGGTGCGGCGTTGCGTGTGGATGGCGGGGTGGTCAAGAGCGCTTTCTAGCCGCGACGAATCACAGAGACACACAGTCCTTCCGGCTGAAGCCGGAAGCAATTACCGCAGGGCGGGAGCACTTCGGACCCGCCTCGGGCCCGTTCCCGTGGACCCGACCTGGAGGCAATCCCCCTCCCGGTGACCGCGCTGGTTGCAGCTCGTGTGACAGCGGCCTCGCGACTCTTTACGGATGGAAGTATCATGCGATCGCGTCCGAGGCAGAGCTGAGCCGCTTCCTCGGTCAGTCCGGCCGAACGATCACCGCCAACACATTGGTTGAAATCGCCCTGGATCCGGCGGTCAAGCCGGTGATGGCTTCGCGGCATTTTTAGTGGACTGTATCAACTGAACCTGTAGTGCCCACGACAGCCTTTCGACAGCAGTTTCGCGGGCCAACCCCGGGGTGGGAGCCAACGGGCGGCCCGCTCTAGCAATCACAAGGACATACCAGTAGGTGCCCTGGTGCCCATGGCAGACACACCTGCGCAGTCCCCGCCTGCCCCTTCCTATCGCTGGGTGATCCTGGCCTTCGGCATTCTTGCGTATTCGACGAGCCAGTTCGCTCGCCAGAACTATGGCGGCGTGCAGAAGTTCATCGCCGCGGACTTCAACCTCGATCGGGCCGCGCTCGGGCTGCTCGGGTCGGTGTTTTTCTACGCGTATGCCCTGTTCCAGATGCCGTGGGGGATCGCGTCGGACCGGTTCGGGAACCGGGGTGTCACCGCGCTCGGGCTCTTTCTGATCGCCGTGGCGATGGCGGGCTTCGCCACCAGCGAGTCGGAGGCCGGCCTCCTGTTCTGGCGCTGCGCGGCGGGCGTCGCCAGTGCGGCCGTGTATGTCGCGATGGCCGGCGCGATCGCGCGCTGGTTCCCGGCTCGTGAAGGAGGCTTCAGCCAGGCGACGTTTGCAGGTGTGGGCGGGGCGGCGGGGGAGAGCGCCGCATTCTTCCTGCTGCCGGTGCTCGCGATCTATTTCGCGTCAGGATGGCGGTCGGCGACCAACTGGATGGCCATGGCCATCGCCGCGATGGCGGTCATCTGCCTCGTCTTCCTGCGGTCGGCGCCGGCGGCGCACCTGGCGACGACGAGAAAGCCGTTTCCGCTGGCGCTGCTGGGCGACCTGCGCCTCTGGTGTTATGCGGTCGTCTACATGGGCTTCATGATCGGCGTGCGAAACGCCCAGGCATGGACCGCGATCTACGCGACGGATGTCTACATCACGGCGCACGGGTACGACCTGAACGCCGGGGTCGTTGCGGGCGGGGTGCTCGCGACGCTTGCGTATTCGCTGCTCGGGCGCGGCGTCGGTGTCCCGGCTGCCGGCCGCCTCTCAGACTCTCTCGTGAAGCGCGGCGTGCCGCGCATGACGCTGGTATTCGTGTGGCTCACGATCATCGTCGTCCTGTTCCAGTTGCTGTCGATGCAGGTGACCACGATATGGCTGGTCGCCAGCATCGCGTTCGTGATGGGCATCGCCGTGAACTCGTTTCCGCTCATTACGGTCCTCGTCAGCGAGACCTACGGCTCTGAAAAGACGGCGTCGGTCTTCGGCTTCATCAACACGCTGGGCCAAATCGCCGGCGCCACGGTGCTGGCGGCGAGCGGCTATCTCGGAATCGCCCTGAACACCGGAGCGCGGAACTCGCTCGCCGAGTACCAAGGCATCTGGCTGGCCGGCATGAGCTCGGTCGCGATCACGACTCTGGTTGGTGGAGCGATGTTTGTGGCGCTCAGGTACCGTACCCCGAGCGCTCAGGCGGTGGCGTCACCAGTGCCGTGATCTTCCGCCTGAAGGCGGAAGCCACAAGTTCCTTCTGAAGGCCTGAAGCCACATCTGTTGAAGGGTTGCTGTGGCTTCCGGCTTGAGCCGGAAGAACCGGGCCCGCGCGCGCCCTTCCGCCTGAAGGCGGAAGCTACAAGCTCCTTCTGAAGGCCTGAGCCACATCTGTTGAGGGGTTGCTGTGGCTTCCGGCTTGAGCCGGAAGAACCGGGCCGCGCGCGATCTTCCGCCTGAAGGCGGAAGCCACAAGTCCTTCTGAAGGCGGAAGCCACGAGCTCAGGACTCTGTGCCTCGGTGTCTCTGTGGTTCGTTGGGGGGCGGGCGCGTCATCCTCGCAGCGCGCGGATGGTCTCGGGATACGTCGAGGGCGACACGGTTGCGGCGATGAGGACCGGGCCGGCAGCCTCGGCAGTCTCCGCGAGGCAGGACCGGAGCGCCGCCGCGGTGTCCACCTGGTGCGCCACGAGGCCGAGCCCGCGGCCCACGGCGCGCCAGTCTACGGCGGCCAGGGCTGTACCGTCCGGCGCGTAGCCGCGCTGCAACTGCTTGATCCGGATCAAGCTCAACGCGCGATCGTCGAAGACCACGATCCGTACGCGTACCTGCTCGCGTACGGCGGTCTGCACTTCGCCGAGGCACATCAACAGGCCTCCGTCGCCGGTGAACGCGATCACGGGCCGCGACCGGTCGGCGAGCGCGGCGCCGATGGCCGCTGGCAGCGCGAAGCCCATCGTGGACAGCCCGTTCGAAATCAGCACGCCGGACGGGTCGTGCGCCGGCCAGAGCGACATTACCGGGAACATGTGGGCGCCGGCATCGACGGTTGCGCGGCTGCCGCTGTAGAACGCGGCGACGACGTCGACGACCTCGTGCGGCAGGAGTGCGCCGGGGACGGCGGCAGGCCGCATGGCCGCGCGCTGACGCTGCGCGAGGCCCGCAACCTCCTCGGCGGTCCAGTCGCTGCGGTCGGGCAGGCCGGCGGCCACCGCGCGCAGGATCTCCGGCACGTCGCCCGTTGCCTCCTCTGCGACCGGCACGTGCTGTTGGCGGATTGCCCAAGGACCGATCGAGATGACTGGCTGCGACATCGGCCACCGCCGCGGCAGCAACTCGACCGGATCGAGGCCGACGGCGATGAAGAGGTCGGCACGGTCGAGCACCGGCCGCTCGAGGGCCCCATTGGTCAAGACGCCCGCCCACCAGGCATCAGTGTCCGGCACGATGCCTTTGGCCTTGTACGTGACGAGCACTGGAACGTGATGGGCCGATGCAACCGACCGTACCGCTGACGCAGCCGCTGGCGTGCGCGCCGCCAGCCCGACGAGGAACACCGGGCGGCGCGTCCGCCGCAACAGGTCCATGGTGAGGGCGGAGAGGCCTTGCGTGGCCTGCCCGGCGCAGCACGGCTGACGGTCGCCGGGGTGCGCGGATTGGACGGCCGCCTGTCCAGTTACCTCTGGTGAGATATCAACATGGACGGGGCCCGGCCGTCCGTCCATTGCAGTCGCAATCGCGTGACGCACGACGCGCCCGGCGTCAGCGGCGGTTGCACGGAGAGTTGCCTTTGCAACCGATCCGAAGATCCGGTCGTGTGGCAGGTTCTGGTGATCGGCCAAGTCCCGTATCCCGTCCGGAAGGCAGTCGGTCAGGACGAGAAGCGGCACGCGATCGAGCATCGCGTTGGCGACGCCGTTGACGAGCGAGGCCGCGCCGGGCCCCAGCGTCGCGACGCAGGCGCCTGGTGCGCCGCTGATCTCCGCCTGCGCGGTCGCCATGAAGGCGGCGCCGGTTTCCGTCTGCGCCAGGGTGAAGGGCAGGCCGCCGAGACGGGCCGCCTCGATCAGGTCAGCGGTGCTGCCGCCGCCGGGCATGCCGAAGAGGCGCTGGACGCCCGCGTGCCGAAGCGCCGCGATGATGACATCCGCATTCGTCAACGGCGCGCGATCATACTCGGGGTTGACCGTGCGGTGCCACTTGGGATATTCCTCCCGGGCCCGCCCCGTCGTTCGGTCTTGGTTGTTGAATCAAACAATCCAGGAGTAAGCCCGCGACGTCCATGCACCCGGACTGTGTCCGGCCGTACGGTTCTGCTCGAGCCAAAGGTCCGTGAATGCGAGCGGCACTCGCCGCTCCCAGGAGACTCCGATGATGTCAGGCAGACTCAGGGTTGTGTTGGCGATTGCTGTGTTGTCGATCGTGCCCGTCCGGGGGTATGCACAGGAGGCCGCACTCAGCGGGACGGTCAGCGACTCGACCGGCGCCGTGCTGCCCGGCGTCACCGTCACCGCGGTGAACGAGGCGTCGGGGAATACGTTCGAGGCAGTGACGGATGAGCGCGGTCAGTACCGGATGCCGACGCGCACTGGCACCTTCCGCGTTACAGCCGCGCTCGCCGGTTTCACCAGCGTCAGCCGGACAGGCGTGGTCCTGCTGGTGGGTCAGCAGGCGGTGGTCAATCTGGAGATGGCGCTTTCCGGCGTCGCCGAGCAGGTGACGGTGACCGGCGAGGCGCCGCTGCTCGAGACCTCTTCGTCGTCAGTCGCCGGAAACATCGACCCGCGGCAGATGCAGGAGCTGCCGCTCAACGGCCGCAACTGGATGGACCTCACGCTGCTGGCGCCCGGCGCGCGCGGCAACGCGAGCGCGGACACACCGCTGCAGGGGCAGGGCTTCTGGCAGCTCAACGTCGACGGTCAGCAGGTGACGCAGTTGCTGGCCGGCACGCAGCAGCCCCGGTACAGCCGCGACGCGATCGCCGAGTTCGAGTTCGTCTCGAACCGGTTCGACGCCACCCAGGGTCGATCGGCCGGCGTCCAGGTCAACGCCATCACCAAGGGCGGAACCAATACTCCCGCGGGCACGTTTTCCGGTTTCTTCCGCGACGACACCTTCAACGCGGCGGACTTCATCGAGGATCGAGTCCTGCCGTATTCCAACCAGCAGCTGAGCGCGACGTTCGGCGGCCCCATCCGCCGCGACCGGGTCCACTTCTTCGCCAACTACGAGTACGAGCGCGAGCCGCAGACGGTCACCTACAACAGCCCATATCCGAGCTTCAACGTCGATCAGAGCGCCAAACGCAACCAGCACCTGTACGGCGGACGCATCGACACGCAGTTCACGCCGCAGCAGCGGCTGGCGATTCGCTTCTCCCGCTACGACCAGCACGTGCCGTTTCTCACGGGCGGCGGCGGCGGCCTGCATCCGTCGGCCGCAGGGTATGCCGACCGGCATGCGAACCAGTGGTTCGGCACCTTCACGCACGTCCTCGGCAACAGAGCCATCAACGAGATCAAGACCGGCTACGCCAAGTACAACTGGACCAACGACAACTACGTGATCGACGAGCGGATCGGCGGCCGCGAGCTCGAGGACTTCGCCTCGGGACGCTCCGTCCCGCGCATCGTGCTCCGCGGCTATCAGATCGGCGCCGCCACCAATTCCCCGCAGGACATCTCCTGGTCGACGACGTCGATCCGCGACGACTTCACCTTTACGTACAACGCGAAGGGCCGCCACGACCTGAAAGTCGGCGGCGATATACCTCCGCACCTACAGCTCCCTGCTGTGGTGCAGCTTCTGCAACGGACGCCTCGATGCCAACGGCGGACCGGTACCCGCGAACGTGGAATCGCTCTTTCCCGTGTGGGATGACCCGTCCACGTGGAACCTGAACGCGCTGTCTTCGATCTCCGTGCGCTATCGTCGATCGGTCGGCGACTTCGAGCTGGCAGAACCCGCGCGACATCGTGGCCGGGTGGCTCCAGGACGACTGGCACGTGACGGATCAGATGACGCTCAACCTCGGCATCCGCTACGACCTCGACCTCGGAGGCATCGGCGAGAATGTCGAGCTGCTGCCGTGGATGTCCACGGCGCGGCGCGGCCCGGATACCAACAACGTGGCGCCGCGTCTCGGCTTCGCCTACAGCCTGAACGACCGCACGGTGCTGCGCGGCGGCTACGGGCTCTATTTCACGCAGCTCGAGAACGACGCCGTGCACCAGCCGACGTTGTTCCAGCAGATCGCGATTCCCGAGGTGCGGTATGACGGGCGGGCGGACTTCGCCTCGAACCCGTTCAACGGACCGGTGCCGACCTACGACCAGGTGATCGCGTCGCTCTGCTCGACCAGCAACGCTCCCGGTTGCGTGCGCCGCGACATCACGTCGGAGATCCCGACGCCCGGCTATTCCATCTCCTACAGCCACCAGGTATCGGCCGGCATCCAGCGCCAGCTCGGTCCGTCGATGTCCATCGAGAGCAACTACGTGTATACCGGCTCGCGGAAGGACGAAGTCACGCGCAACATGAACCTGACCTACAACCCGGCAACGGGGGCGAACTTTCCGTCGGCCGACATCAGCCGGCGTCCGTTCCCGGAGTGGGGCTTCGTGCTCGGCGAGTGGATGATTGGCCGCTCGAACTACCACGGCTGGGAGACGGCGTTCACCAAGCGCTTCAGCAACCGGTGGCAGGCGGGCGCGACCTACGCGCTCGGCTTCCTGAAAGACTCGCCCGGTCCGGTCTGCGAAGTGTTCCGCGACGGCGACGGCCTGGCCGACTGCCGCGAGGTCACGTTCCCGCTCGCGCCGGACGTTGGCGACGACTACGACTGGGGCGTTGGGGATCAGCGCCATCGCGCGGTGTTCAACGGGATCTGGGAAGTCGGCGCCGGCTTCCAGCTGAGCGGACTGTACTTCTACGGCTCCGGCCTGCGGAACCTCACGACCTACGGCAGCGACCTCCGCGACACGGGCACGGGGCTGGCCGGGCGTCTGCTCCCCGACGGCACGATCATCCCGCGTGCCGATCTCGTGGGCGACCAGGTGCATCGCGTTGACGCCAGGGTGCAGCGCCGGTTCGTGTTCGGGCGAGTGCGGGTGGACGGCATCCTCGAGGTGTTCAACGTGTTCAACCGCGAGAACTTCGGGTCGTACATCACCGACGTGAGCGCCGCCAACTACGGCGCCGCCACCTTCAACAACAACATCGCCTTCCAGCCGCGCAGCCTGCAACTCGGCTTCAGGGCGTCGTTCTAGGCGGTCGCTGGTCTCTACATGACCTCCGACCCCGCCTCCGTGTCCGGGCGGTGCGGAATGGCGAGCGCAAGCGCCGCCGCGCCAAGCAGCGACGCCGCGATCACGAGCAGGCCGGCGGCGAAGCTGCCGGTGGCCGCGCGGGCGAAGCCGACGAGCGACGGGCCGACGAAGCCGCCGATGTTGCCGATCGAGTTGATGAGCGCGAGGCCGGCGGCTGCGGCAGGGCCGGTGAGGACGCTCATGGGCAGCGCCCAGGACGGACCAAGCGCCGACCAGATGCCGATGGCGGCGCAGGACAGCAGCCCAAGGGCAAGCACGGGCGAATCCACGAGGGCGCTGCCGGCCATGGCCAGGGCGCCGAGTGCGGCCGGGACCGCCACGTGCCAGCGACGCTCGCCGGTCGCGTCCGAGTGCCTGGCGATCGGCACCATGCAGATGGCGGCAAGGAGATAAGGCACCGCCGAGAGGAAGCCGACGCCGAGATCGCCAAGGCCGGACAGGTTGCGTACGATCTGCGGCAGCCAGAACGCGACGCCATACATCGCGGTCACGACGAGGAAGTACAACGCACCAAGCGTCCAGATGCGCGGGCTCGTGAGCGCGGCGCCCACGCTGAATCGTTCCTGCGCCTCGGTGGCCTCCTGCTCGCGGCGCAGTCGATCCACGAGCCACGTTCGTTCCCCGGCCGGCAGCCACGCGGCATCCTCCGGCCCTTCACTGAGATAACGCCACACGAGAATCCCGAGCAGGACGGCGGGCAGACCCTCCAGCAGGAACAGCCATTGCCAGCCGGCGAGTCCCCAGACGCCCTCCATCGCCAGCAGCGTCCCCGAAACGGGACCTCCAATCAGGCCGGCCACCGCCGTCGCCGTCATGAACGACGCGACCGCGCGCGCTCGCTCCCTCGCGGGAAACCACCGCGTCAGGTACAGCAGCATCCCGGGAAAGAAGCCGGCCTCGGCGACGCCCAGCAGGAACCGCATCGCGTAGAACACGGGAACGCTCTGCACGAACATCATCGAGGCCGACACCAGGCCCCAGCTGATCATGATGCGGGCGATCCATCGCCGCGCGCCGACGCGGTGCAGGATCAGATTGCTCGGCACTTCGAAGATGACGTATCCGACGAAGAAGATGCCGGCGCCGACCCCGTACACGGCATCGCCGAAGCCGAGGTCGCGGTTCATCTGGAGCGCCGCGAAGCCGATGTTGATGCGGTCCAGGTAGGCGATGATGTAGAGGACGAACATGAAGGGGATGAGACGGCGGCGCACGCGCGTGATCGCGCGCTGTCCGATGTCGTCGGGCGCGCCTGCGCGCACCGGCGGCGGAGGAGCCGTCACATCCACTGCTCGTGTTTCATCGAACGGGACCGAGGTCGCGCGGATTATACGTGCGTGCCATGGCAGATCGGCTACAATCCCGGCCCGTCGTGTCGCGTGGCGGCCGCACAGGAGGAGCAATGCTGATCAGAGTATTCGTCGGGTTGGTGATCGCCGCGTGCGCAGCAGCCCTGCCGTCGTACGTCGAGGCCCAGGGGCGCGGGCAGGCGCCGGCGGTCCCGTTGTATCCGACCGAACAGCAGATGAAGGAATCGTCGGAAGCGCAGCAGCACGTCGCGAAGGCGATGTCGATCGCCGGCGAGGATCTCAAGGTGCAGGCAGCCAACGCCTGCCACTTCATGGGTCCGCAGCGGCCGGCGCTCGAGCGGCAGGCAAGCGGCCAGTCGTCCGTTCCGCGGCAGCGGATGGAGCCGGTGAAGCTGTTCGACAACCTGTACTACATGGGATTCAACGACATCGGCGCGTGGGCGATCACGACGAGCGACGGCATCATCCTGCTCGACACGCTCAATTCACCGCAGGAAGCCGAAGAGATCATGGTCCCCGACTTGAAGAAGGTGGGGCTCGACCCCTCGACGATCAAGATCGCCATCATCGGCCACGGGCACTTCGATCATTTTGGCGGCGCTCCCTATTTCCAGCAGCGCGGTGTGCCCGTCGCGTTGACCGCGACCGACTGGGAGTTGATCGAGCGGCGCCCGCCGAACCAGACGCCGCAGCAGGCGGCGCGGCCGCGTCCGACGCGCGACAGGATCCTGACTGACGGCCAGAAGATCACGGTCGGCGACACGACCGTGACCATCCTGTCGACGCCGGGCCACACCGAAGGGGCGATCGCCGTGATGTTCCCCGTGAAGGACAAGGGACGCACCTACAACGCGCTGCTGTTGTCGGGCGCCAACCAGACGCCGACCCCGGCGTCGCTGGCCGCGTTCGAGAAGGCGCTCGCCACGGCGAAGCGCGAGAAGGCGGCGCTGCTGCTCAATGGCCACCCCGGGCTCTTCGGAGACGAGATCGGCTGGATGGAGACGATTCGGAAGAACCCGTCGGGCCAGAATCCGTTCGTCTACGGTGAGGCGCGCTTTGCGCGGTACATCGACATCATGACGGAGTGCGCCCGCGCGCGCATTGCGGCGATGCGCTACAAGCCGTCGTGAGCAAAACGGGGTCGGAGCCTCTCGCAGCCTCTGGAGCACTCCCGACCTCTTCGATCCCCATACTCCCGCCCTCACGGCGCGAGGGACCCCAGGTACGCGGCGATCGACACCATGTCCGCCTCCGCCAGCTTCGCGACCGCGCCCTGCATCAGGACCGCGCCCGGACCCTTCCTCGTTCCGGCCTGCATATCGAATAGCTGCCGGACCACGTAAGTCGGCGACAGGCCCGCGATGCGCGGGACGTCGCCGAGGCCTTTCAGATCCGGGCCGTGGCAGATGTCGCACTGCAGCGTCTTGCCGCCGCCGCCCGTCGTCACGAGCTGCTTGCCCTTCGCGATGCTCCCGATCGGCACGTACGCCACGTACCCCGAGTGCGCGTCGCGAAGCTCCGTGCGTTTGAAATCGGTCGCGGTCTCCATGAGACGGTCGCCGATCGGCTCGGTCTGGCCGCTGCCATCGGGAATCATGATCGCGCCGGCGACGGTCCACTTCGGTATGGTGGCGACTTCCTTGACCGTGATCCAGCCGGGCCGCGTCGGCGGCAGCTTCGAGAAGTACTCCGCCGCGGCCTCGATTTCGGCGTCGTTCGCCGCCATCGCCGTCTTCATCATGAGCGCCTGCGGCGCGATGTCCGGAACGGAGCTGCGGCGGGCGCCGCTCTTGAAGTCCGCGATCTGCTGCTTGAAGTACGCAACGGGCAGGCCCGAGACGGCGGCGTTCTCCGGTTTGCCGATGCCGCTCGGCAGGTGGCAGTACCCGCATGCACGGACATCCGGCGCACGACCCTTGCCGACGACCTCCGGCATGGGCGGGTGATCCCCGGGATGCCAATCCGGCGGCGAGAAGCCGTTGCGGATCTGCGTCAGCGTGTACGTCTGCGAACTGCCGGGCACGCTCCGCGGCTTTCCGTCGTCCGGCTCGACGTGCTGGTTCGGCGCGTTGCGCGGATATGCCCATGGCGGGGGATCGGCGGCGACGGCCAGCATTCCGGTGGCCATCACACTTGTCACGACGAGCAACGTCTTCAACGGCCTGCGCATGTGAGGACTTCTCCCAGAAATCAAACGGGTTTCATTTTACGACTATCGTGAGATGAAATCCGGTATCAGGTTTACGTGGGCCCGGCACCTTGCGTGTTGACGTACACCGCATACAGCGACTGGCTCGCCACCATGAACAGGCGGTTGCCTTTTGGCCCGCCGAAGGCGACGTTGCCGCAGATCTCCGGAAGACGAATGCGGCCGAGCAGCTTCCCGTCCGGGTTCCAGACGGTGACGCCGCTGTAGCCCACGGCCCGACCGGCATTGCTGGCGCTCCACACATTCCCGTTCACGTCGCAGCGGACGCCGTCGGGGCCGCACTTCACGCCGTCAACCATGAAGTCGCTGAACACGCGGCCATTCGTGAGACGGTTGTTGGCGACCTCGAACACATACATGTCGCCCTTGCCGCCCGGGCCGGTGTCTCCGGGGCCGGCGCCGGTGCTGGCCACGTACAATCGCTTCTGATCGGGAGAGAAGGCCAGCCCGTTCGGGTTCGAGACCTGCTGCTCGGTCGCAACCAGATCGACCTTGCCGCTCGGATCGACGCGGTAGACGCCATGGGGCAGTTCCCGCCTGAAAGTGCCCAGGCCCGCCGGCTGCCCGCGGCGCGGGTTCAACCGGCCGTCGCGGTTCGAGGGGCCTCCGGCAACGTCGGGTTGTCCCTGGTACATCTGCCCACCATACGGCGGGTCGGTGAACCAGTAGCTGCCGTCGGGATGCGCCACGACGTCGTTCGGCGAGTTGAGCCGCTTGCCGCCAAAGGCGTCGGCAATGATCGTGGCCGATCCGTCGTGCTCGTAGCGGACGACACGGCGCATCAGGTGCTCGCACGAGAGCTGACGTCCCTGGTAGTCGAATGTGTTGCCGTTGCTGTTGTTCGACGGCTTGCGAAACGCCGTGACGCGGGCATCGTCCTCGATCCACCGCAGCTGGACGTTGTTCGGAATGTCGCTGAACACGAGATAGCTGCCCTGGCCATTCCACGCCGGCCCTTCCAGCCAGAGTCCCCCCGTCCACAGGCGCGCGATCGCGCTGTTCGGCTGCACGAGCGCATCGAAGGCGGGATCGACGGTGAGGACATCCGGATCCCTGAAATACGTCGTCGGCGCGCCGCCGGGCCCGAAATCACGCGGTGGCGTGGTGACGACGGAGGGCGGCGCCTGTCGCGCGCCTTGCCGGGCCGCCACGCCGGGCGCGACCAATGCCGCGCCCGCCGCGACGCCGAGGGACTTGATCATGCTCCGGCGCGAGGCGAGATGCATCCCTCGGGTCTTGCGCTCACGTGGCCTCATACCCGCGACCTCCTCGAAAATCGATCTGAAACCCGGACAGAGTATTCCATTTTTCGCGCCGGACGCGACGCGGTAGAGTGCTCGGATGAAGTTTGCCGCCGCGTCGGTGGCCATCGTGGTGATCGTGCTGGCGCTCATCTGGACGCTGCAGCGCCGGATGATCTACTTCCCGATGGCAGAGGTGCCGTCACCGGACGAGGCGGGGCTCACGCGGTTCGAGCCTGTGCGCTACGCGACGAGCGACGGCGTCGATCTGAACGCCTGGTTCCTGGCCGTGCCGGGACATGCCGCCGCGGACGACGGTCATCGTGTTCAACGGCAACGCCGGAAACCGGGCGCACCGCGTCGAGCTCGCCGACGCGCTCCAGCGTCACCGCCTGCAGGTGTTGCTCGTGGACTACCGCGGATACGGCGGCAACGAAGGCGTGCCGAGCGAGCGCGGGCTTGCGGCGGACAGCCGCGCGGCGCGTGCCTACGTCGCGAGCCGTGCCGACGTCGATGCGTCGCGGCTGGTGTACTTCGGCGAGTCCCTGGGCGCGGCGGTCGCCGTCGATCTCGCCGCGGAGTTCCCGCCGGCCGCCCTCGTCCTGCGCTCGCCGTTTACCTCGATGAGCGACGTGGGGCAGCACCACTACCCGTTTCTCCCGGTCCGGCTGCTGCTGCGCGATCGCTTCCCGACCATCGATCGCATCAGGCGAATTGGATCGCCGCTGCTCGTCATTGCCGGCGACGAGGATCGGATCGTGCCCCTCGAGCAGAGCCGGCGCGTGTACGACGCGGCGCCAGCCGCAAAGGAACTCGTGGTGGTGGCCGGCGCGGACCACAACGACCTCGAGCTGCTGGCCGGGGACGAGATGATCGATGCCATCGCGCGTTTCATCGAGGCCGCCGGGCGGCCAGGCCAGGTCATCGCCGGGTCAGACCCCCGGTCACCGGCGTCTGAGCCCAGGAACGACATGGTCGAGCAGCAGATCGCACGGCGCGGCGTGAGCGATCGGCGCGTGCTCGACGCGATGCGCGCCGTGCCGCGAGAGCGGTTCGTGCCGGCCGACCAGGCAACGCGGGCCTATGACGATCGGGCGTTGCCAATCGGACGCGGCCAGACGATTTCACAGCCCTACATCGTCGGCTACATGACCGAGGCGCTTCGCGTCGCGCCCGATCATCGGGTGCTCGAGATCGGAACCGGCTCCGGGTACCAGGCGGCGGTACTGGGCGAGCTTGCGCGCGAGGTGTATTCAATCGAGATCGTGCCGGAGCTGGCGGCACGGGCACGCGGGACGCTGAAGGAGCTCGGGTACGCGCACGTGCAGGTGCGCGAGGGCGACGGCTACGCCGGATGGCCGGACCGCGCACCGTTCGATCGGATCATGATCACCGCTGCGGTGCAGGCGATTCCGCAGCCGCTGTTCGACCAGCTCGCGCCAGGTGGCGTGCTGGTGGCGCCGGTCGGCGCGCAGGGTCAGACGCAGTGGATCACGATTGCCGAGAAGACTCCCGGCGGGGTGATTCAGCGCCGCACGATCGCGGTTCAGTTCGTGCCGTTTACGCGACGGGCTTCGTGAAACGCGTCACGGGCGTGCCGATTTCTCGAGGTCAATTACTCACCCTGACGGTGAGCTGTCTGAGTGACCGTCACAACTGGACGCCCTTGCGTCGGCGCGGCCCTGGACGGTAATCGTGAACGCCCGCTCGACCGTCGGGTGGCACCAGCCGATAAAGGTGCTGGACCGCGGCCGTGGTCCCGTCGCCGTCGGGGATCTTCGTCTCCCTGACGCCGTCCCCGAAATCGAACTCGACCTGTTCCAAGGCGATGTTCGAAGTGGCGATGATTCGCCATTCCGCATACCCGCCCCCGCGGCTGATTTCGACTGACGCTCAGTGTCACCGATCCGGTGGAGGATGATGGGGGCGGCGACGTGCGCGAGGTGGCGGTGACCCGGACGCTGTCGGTGGTCGTCCACCCGTTGGCCGCCCGGCCGGCGGCCTGCACCGTGAATTCGCCGGCTGACGGGAACACGCATCGCAGACTCCGGTCGATCGTCACGTCAACGGTGTCGCCGACGCCGCAGTTGAGCGTCAGCGCAACCGGACCGGGCGGATTGATCGCGTCGCGATTCGGCGTCACATCCACGCCGAATGTGGCACCCTCGGTGAACACCTGTGACGGCGTCGCCACGGTGACCGCGAACGGCGCCGTCGCTCCAATCTCGATGTCGTTGCTCACGCCGGCCGCCGTCGCCGTGACGCGCGCCGGGTCGCCGCCGGACAACGTCACGCTGGCGGAGCCGAGGCTCGACGTCAGCGCCGATGTCGTGCTGAGCGTGCCGGCCGTGGTGGAGAACGTGACCGGAGTGCCCTCGACATTGGCGCCCTGGTCACTCGTCACCCGCGCGGTGACGGTCACGCTGCTGCCGCTGCGGAGCACGGTTGTGGGAAACGCCGAGAGCATCACTCGCGACGCGGTTGGCGACGGCCGTGTCGTCGGTCCGTGTCCGGGTCCTCGCAGCCGGTGACGAGCAGGCCGGCTGCGCAGACGAGCATCAGGATTCGCCGCATATCTGGTCCTATAGCATAACGTTGGTCTTCGGTCTTCGGTCTCCGGTGCCCGAAGCCCGGAGCCCGAGATGTCACGGCTTCGGCACCTTGATGGTGCTGATCATGAGGCTGCCGCTCACGAGGAACAGCAGCGAGAAGGTGTGGAACCCACGGCCAAACAGCTCCCACTCGCCGAGCCAGAAGTCTTCTCCCGTCAGCCCGAGGTAATAGAGCACCGCCAACGCGATCACGAGAACGATGCTGGTCGGAATCGGTGTTCCTTCGAAGTGGCGAACCTTGCCGGTCGCCGTGTCGGTGAGGGACGCCGACGTCACGTTGAAGCGCGCGAGACGGCTGATGCCGCAGCAGACGAAGAAGGTGAGCACCGCGACGTCCCACAAACCGCGCAGCCCGAGGGTGTAGCCGAGCACGGCTGGCACGACCCCGAAGGACACGATGTCCGCGAGAGAGTCGAGATCGGCGCCCAGCCGCGACTGCCGGTTGCTGTTGAGGCGCGCCACGTAGCCGTCGAGCGCGTCGAAGACCAGCGCGAACACCGGCAGGACGAACGCCGCCCACAGCCAACGCGTCCGATCGTCGGCGATGTAGCTCAGGCAGAAGAAAATCGACAGCGTGCCGCAGCTGGCATTGGCGAGCGTCAGCAGGTCGGCCGGCGTATAGGACCGGAGCATCGACAAGCGCTGCGGTGCGTTCTGCATGTCCCTATATAACATTCGGTCTACGGTCTACGGTCTACGGTCTACGGTCTACGGTCGTCGGTCTACAGTCTTCGGTCTACACTCGCCGTCGGTCAGCTAGAGTAGACCGTAGACCGACCGGAGACCGTAGACCGAAGACCTCGATTCTGGAAGGTGGCCGTGAAGAAACTGCTGTTCCTCGTCATCGCGTGTCTCGTCCCTGCCGCAATCGCCGTCTCCCAGTCTTCGCCGGTGCACGAGCTGAGGCTGCTTCCGCAGAACGTCCACTGGGGATACTACGATGCCATCGTCAAGCCGGTCCTGCGCGTGGCGTCCGGCGACACGATACGGGTCGAGACGATGGTCGCGAGAGGCCTCCAGCGTATGCGGGCCGCCGGCGTCACGGAGGATGAGATCCCCGAGGCGCTGAAGGCGGTGGAGAACGCCGTCACCCAGCGTGGGCCCGGCGCGCATCCGATGACTGGTCCGGTGTGGGTTGAAGGCGCCGAGCCCGGTGACGTCCTCGAGGTGAGGATTCGCGCGTTCGAGTTCCTCCATCCCTATGGCGTGACCGGGTTCCTTCCCGACAACGGCACGCTGCCGATCGACTTCCCTTACACGCGCTTCAAGCGCGTCCGCTTCGACGTGCGCGCCGGCACCGCGGCGTTCGCGCCGGGCGTCACGCTGCGGCTCGCGCCCTTCTTCGGATCGATTGGGGTCGCTCCCAGCCCGCTGGTCGGACGGATATCGAGCGGCCCTCCCGGGCATCATGCCGGCAACCTGGACAACAAGGAGCTCGTCGCCGGCTCCACGCTCTTCATCCCGGTACACGTGCCGGGCGCGCTCCTGTCATTCGGAGATGGGCACGCGATGCAGGGGGACGGGGAGGTCTCGTTGACGGCGCTCGAGACGTCGCTGCGCGGCACGGTCGAGGTCATCGTGCGCAAAGGGCTGCGCCTTGGCTGGCCACGGGCGGAGACGCCGACGCACTTCATCGCGATGGGCCTGCACACCGATCTCGATGAGGCCGCGCGCCTGGCGACGCGCGAGATGATCGACTTCCTGGTCGCGGAGAAAGGCATGACGCGCGACGACGCCTACATGCTCTGCTCGCTGGCTGTGGACCTGCGCGTGACGCAGCTGGTGGACGGCACGAAGGGCGTTCACGCCATGGTCGCCAAGTCGATCTTCGCCCAGAAGTAGCCGTTCGTGCGCTTCCAGCTGGAGCGGAAGCGGCGCCGTTGAAATAGCGGGCAGCGGGCAGCCGCAGCCGAGCGGACAGCTTCTTTGCTGCCGGCTGCCAGCTGCCAGCTGCCAGCTACAGCTTACGGAATGCAGCGATTCTTGTCCCCGCCCTGGGCCGGTGTCTTGTCACGATAGACCTCATGGCAGTTCGAGCACGCCACTGAGATCTGATCGGTGACCTCGAGGATCATGTCCTGATTCTTCGACTGCGCCGCCTTGAGCGCCGCCATTCCAGCGGTCCGGAGACCCTGCACGAACTTGCCCCAGTCGGCGTTCTGCATCGGGACCGGACGGCCGTTCGAGCAGCGGCGGCCGGGCACCGTCAGCAGGTTTGCCGACTCGGCGATCGCCAGACTGCTGTTCTCGACGGCCTGCCATCCGCCGTAAAGGCCGGTGAGCGGATCGGTCGCCGCCGACGGCTCGCGTGTGCCCTTCAGCTTCGTCGGATCGTCGCTCTGCACGGCAAAGAGCACATTCGAGTTCGGAAACAGGATGGCCCGCATCAATTGGTTCAGGTTGGCAGCGGCTTGCGGCGCGGCGGGCTGAGCGGCGCCGCCCCGCGCAGCCGGCTGAGCCGCGCCGCTTCCGGCCGCCGGCTCGGGCGCGCCGCCGCGGCGCTGCTGGGCAGCTTCGGCTCCGGCAAGGATCAACATGGCAAGAGCGGCAACAGCGAGGGGGAAGGCGAGCGCGCGACGAATCCGCATGTGTGGAACCTCCGTTGAAAGCAGCCTGGGACCGGCCTGAGTCTAACGAGTTTTGCCGACGGACAATCCTGAAGAATGCCTGAAAACTTTGTCAGGGGGAAGGGGCGTCGGCAGGTGGAGGCAGTTTGGGCGGTGGAACCGTGGAGGCGGGAATCGGCAGGGCGCGGGAAAAACCTGGTCCCGGCCCCCCGAAGGGGACCGGGACCAGCACGGGTCGAGCTTACGGAGCGTTCCTGACTGCCGCGATCTCAGCAGCCGTGAGCGCGCGGTTGAAGATGCGCACTTCGTCGATGAGCCCCTGGAAGTACTCACCGGCCCACACGTCGTTGCCGCCGATGCGCAGTGAGCCGGCGCCCACGTCGATGGTGCCGGTCACTGCGGCGTTGGAGACTTCCACGCCGTTGATGAACACCCGCTGCGTGGTGCCGTCATACGTGGTCGCCAGGTGCACCCACGCTCCGCTCGCAATCGCGGCGTTCCCGAGGAGTGTCTCGGTCCGTCCCGCCAGCGACACGTTGCCGGAGGGCTCGGGCGAGCCGCCCTGGACGGTGCCGCCGTCCTGCGCGTAGAGCGCGTAGGAGTAGGTGTCGATGTTCTCCTTCAGGATGATGGTTTCCCATCCGTCCCTCGCGCCCATGTTCACCCACGCGGCCATCGTCATGCCGGTGGTCGAGATCGAGCGCGGCCGCATCCGGAATCGTCACCGAATCGTTCACGCCGTCGAAGGACAGCGCGGTGCCCCTGAGACCGGGCACGCGCACCGCACCGGAGACCGTCCCGACCAGCCCGCTGGCCGAATCGATCGCGTTACCGCTGGCCTCGTCGAAGTTGAGGCTCAGCACCGGAACCGGCGGCGCGCCCGGCGGCGGCGGCGGTGGCGGCGGCGGCGGATTCCCGACGCCGCCCGCGGCCGTGATCTCGGCGGAGAGCTCGGCTGCGGTCAGCGCGCGGTTGTAGACGCGCACGTTGTCGATGAGCCCGTTGTAGAACTCACCGCTGAACACCTGGTTGCCACCGATACGCAGCGGCTGGTTGCCGACGGTCATGTTGCCCGTCTGCGCACGGATGCCCACCTGGACACCGTTCACGAAGACGCGCTGGTTGATGCCGTCGTAGGTGGTCGCGATGTGCGTCCACGTTCCGGGCGTGAGCGGCGACGCGCCGCGCAGCGTCCGGTCCGCGGTGGTGACGCGAACCACGCCGGCGGGCGGCGCCCCGGCACCGTCAGCCGCGTAGAGCGCATACGACATGGCCTGCGAATTGGCCGCGCCGCGCTCCTTCATGATCACCGTCTCCCAACCGTTGATCGTGCCCGGGTTGACCCACGCTTCGAGCGTCATCCCGTTGGTCAGGTCGAGCGGGGTGTTGGCCGCGCCGTCGAGCACGGTCACCCAGTCGTTGACGCCGTCAAAGGAGACCGCGCGTCCGACCTTGCCGGGTACCCGCACCGCGCCGCTGATGGCGCCATTGCGTGCGCTCGCCGACGCATCGAGCGGCGGCAGACCGTTCGCCTCGTCGAAGTTCAGCGAGAGCACCAGGCCGGGGCGTCCCACCGAGACGACGATATTGATCGGACCTTCGAGCGGCGCGGGCGCGCCCGCGGCCGGGCTCTGGCTGATGACATGGCCAGGCTCGATCGTCGTGCTGTTCGCCGTCGTCACGGTGCCGAGGATGAACCCGGCCGCGGTGATTTCCGCTGTCGCGTCTGTGCGCGAGTCACCCACGAGGGATGGCGCCGGCGCGAGCTCGACGCCGTGCGACACCTGCAGGCTGACCGTGCTGCCCGGCGCCACGCGCGTGAGCGCTGCCGGAGCCTGCGTCAGGACCGTGCCGGCGGGCGCATCGTTCTCGATGATCTCGATGCTGAACGCCAGGCCGGCCGCCACGATGGCCGCTTCCGCATCCGCCTGCTGCAGCCCGAGGACCGCGGGCACCGTCAGCTGCCCATCGGCCGACGGCACCGGGATGGTGCCATCCGCGAACGCCAGCTGCTCGATGTTCCGCAGCGTGTCGCGCCCGTCGACGCCGGCGCCGTGATCGACGATCACGACTCCGCCCGGCAGGACGCTGATGGCGTACTCGGCACGCAGACCGGTGAACACCGCCGTGTCGACATGCGCATTGTTCGGCAGCTCCGTCACGATGCTGCGGACGATGCTGATGTTGCCCGGGTTCAGCCGCTGCGGATCCGCGAACACGTCGTTTCTGAGATCGTGCAGCGTGTTGGCCAGCTTCACGGTCCCGTCGTTGAGCGTTCCCCGGAGCTGGACGTTCAGCCAGCGGTCGCCATCGAGGATGTCGTTGCCGCCGCGGCCTTCGAGCAGGTCGCTGCCGGGGCCACCAAGGATGATGTTGCCCTCTGCCCACGACGTGGCGCCGGCCGGGAGGATGGCAGCCAGCCCCGAGATGCGGGCGATGCCGGCCGCGTTCAGGACATGAGCGTTGGCGACGCCCGTCAACCCGTCGTCGACCAGCTCGGCTTCGATACGATCGTCGCCGCGCAGCAGGTCGTCGAAGTTCGTTCCCGACAGACCCTCGAGATTGTCGTATCGGTCGCGGTTCTCGTTGAGCGGCGCGTTGATGACGGTCGCACCCGTAACCAGCATGTCGGCATCGACCGGATAGATTTCTCCACGGTATGTGGTCCAGTCGAACCCGAGCATGCCTTCGAACCGGTGTGTTCCGATCACGGTGCCAACCATGATGTCGTCGCCGCCTTCGGAGTCGAAGTCGTCGTCGGCCTTGCCGGCGCTGAGGACGTCGTGGCCCCCGTTCGGATCGTTCTGGAACTGGTTGTTCTCGTCGCCGACGATCACGTTGGCCGGCGAGTTGCCGCTCTCGATCCAGTCGTCGCCGGCGCCGCCGAACGACTCGGTCAGGCCGAAGCCGGTGTAGATGACGTCGTTGCCGGAGCCGCCGAAGACCTCGCTGGCGTCGCTGCCGCCGACGATGAAGTCGTGGCCTTCGTTGCCCTGGAGCAGGTCGAATGGTCCCAACCCGCCGGCGATGGCGTCGTTGCCGCGGCCGCCCTTCATGACGTCGTCACCGAAGGTGTCGGTCAGGATGTCGTCGCCGTCGCCGCCGATCGGAAGGTCGTTGCCGGCGCCGGTTTCGATGCGGTCGTTGCCGGCGTCGCCACGGACCGTGTCGTCGCCGATGCTCGAGATGATGCGGTCGCCGTTGACCGTGCCGTTCCAGATGACGTGCGCGCCACCGGAATAGCGGAAGGTGCCGTTCGGCATGAGCGTGAGCTCGCCCGACGCGAACAGCTCTCCCTCGTCCTCAGGCGTGGTCGGATCGTCCTGCGGGTTGCCTTCGCCGTCTCGCAGGTTCCCGACGTTCAGCACGAGGTCCGGCCGTCCGAACACGTCGCCACCGGCGCCTGTCAGCGTGGTGTTGCGCGTGATCAGCTCGGCGAACGAGTTGCCTTCCATCTGCGCGAGCAGGTTCAGGCCGTCGAGACGCTCCAGGTAGTAGAACCTGTCCGCGTTCTGCAGGTCCTCCAACGTATGCTCGAAGACGTAGGTGAACGTCGACCCCAGCATGCCGCCGAACGGCGCAATCTGCTCTGCCAGACCGCCCATCCAGAGATCGATCCTGTTGACACCGGTCTGGGCGGCGGGGGCAAACATGAAGTTGGGATCATCGAGCAGGGCCAGCGCCGCGTTGCGCTTGGCCGCGACCGCCGTCAGGCCGTTCAGGGTCGGATGGATGCCGTATGCGCCGATGAAGTTGGCGAGCGACTCCTGGTGCTTCATCGCGAACCCGAAGTCCGACCAGCTGGTGTACGGCTGCATCTGCGGATCGCCGCTCCGCAGGTACAACTGCCGGCGCACCTCGTTCAGCGGCGCGACGCCCTCGCTGCGGCCGCGGGCGATGTTCAGGACGGCGAGGTCCAGCGGCAGGCCGAGGAGCCGGTTCCTGACCGCCTCCGTCACGAACTCGTCGATGGCCATGCCGGACTGGCGCGTTCCGCCCTGGAAGATCGCGCCCGCCGCCTGGGCGGCCGTCAGCCGCTGGGCGGGGGTGGGTCCCTGGTTGAATTCGACGGGGTTGAGGAACCCGTTCAACAACGGAATGTCGTAGGGGTTCCCGGCCGCATCGGTGCGCGCAATCGTCTCGTTCAGCATCGAGTGGCCGAGCCGATAGGTCTGGTGCGCGAACTCGGCGCTGATCGCCGGGTTGGTGTTGACCTGCATGTTGAGGCCGTCACCGACGAACGGCTCGATGTTGGGCACCAGCTTGCGGGCGAACTCCTCGAACACGAGGTGCTGGTACTGCATCTCGGTGACGAAGCGCGCCGCCTGGAAGAGGCGTTCGCCGTAGTCCCAGCGCGATGCCGGGTCCGTCGTCAACCACGCGGTCACTTCGGCCGGCGTCAGGAAGCCCGGCGTCTGAATCAGGGCATCGATGTGTTCCGCGAGGCGATTGTGCTCGAGGTGGAACACCGTGTGGACCGCCGTCAGGGCGACGTTCTCGTTGCCGCGTCCGTCACCGGTGAGGAAGTGCCGCGCCAGCAGCTCGTCGTCGTAGGTGCCCGCGGGCCGGGGCGCGAAGATGCTGTTGGCCACGAGGTCCGTGTCCGGCGCCAGGGCCGCACCCGTTGACGACGTCGGAACCGCGTTGTGCGCGATGTCGTCGAGGAACGCGTGGTTGATCCGGATCGCGTTGGCGGGAATGGGCGTGCCCAGTCCGTTCGCGGTCGGGGCCGCCGGCGAGGTCGTCAGCGGCGCCAGCGAGGTGACGAACTGGGGGAAGCCGTTGGCGCCGGGGATGAAACGGCCGTAGGGGTCGGTCAGCAGCATCGGGATGTTGAAGATGTCGGTGTCGAGGAGGCGAATGCCGAGCCTCGTCGCCGCCTGCGCCTTCACCTCGGCCCAGTTGCCGATGTTCTTGACCGCCACGCCGTTGACCAGGCCGCCGCCGTCGATGAACCGGCCGGTCACCACCGGTCTCGCCGGGGTTCCCGCCAGCGCGTACTCACGCAGGAACACCTGGTGCGACGGATGTGACGTGTAGGTCTGGTTCTGATCGACGAACGGGGTCGTCTGGTTGTTGGCTTCCAGCACGTCGTCGGCATTGCCCAGGATTCCATCCGGGCCGGGCACGACGGTGTGCGTGGCGCGCGTCAGCGCCATGAAGTTGGTGGTGCTGCCGGGCACGAACAACGGGTCGTCCGGCTGCAGCGGCACGAAGACGACGCCGTTGCCGCCCTTGTTGACCAGGTCGAGGCCGTGGTCGAAGAACTGGCCGAAGAAGGTGAACATCGAGTTGAACGGCGCCGACAGCCCCTCGTCGGGCGCGACGTTGCCGATGGGCAGCGTGCCGAGCGGCTCGGCGACGGCGTCCGGGCCGGCAATCGCCACCGCAGCCGGGTTGCGCTCGGTCTGATCGGCGATCAGGTTGCTGATGATGCGCGGCTGCGAGTCCTGAACGGTACCGGTGTTCTGCCTGTACGTCGTCCCGTTCTCGGCGGCGTTGAACTGAGCCGCCGTCATGCGGGTGAACAGCTGATCGGAGGCGCCGAACCTCGTCTGACCCGCAGCCAGATGATTGAACGATCCGTCGACCGTGCGCAGGCCGAACGGGAATCGCGGGTCGTTGACCTGGTTCGGTCCCGGTCCGAAGAGCTCCCCGCCTGCCGCGTGGGCCTGCGAGATCTGAATCTGGCGGAAGATGAATCGCAGGTCGCCGGCGTCGAGGACGAAGCCGACGGCGGCAGGCCCGCCCTGAGCACGAAGCGGCTCGAAGCCAGGACCGCCGGGGCTCGACACCAGCATGGCGATCACCATGAGGCTCGCCCACCATTTCTTTCCCGTTAGTCGACGACAAGTGAAGGGTTGCGAAACACTCATTGTTTCCTCCATCTCCGTCCGCCTGGCGGACGAGAGAACGGTCCTTGCGGTCGGTGGGGGCACCGACGCGAGATGTCTGCGTGAATCTGGAACGTGCGGAAGACTAACGGCTCAGCGCGGAGAGGTGAATGGCCCGTCGGCGGGGTGCGGCACCACGATGGTGGGGGATGTGCGTTACATCCCCCCGTGGTACGTAGGCGGATCGATCACGACATCGTGTATTCCGGCGGCTCGCCGAGACCGTGATTGATCGCGAAGATCGCGAGCTCGAGCCGCGAGCCGACTCCGAGCTTGTCGAAGATGCTCGACAGGTGATGCTTGACGGTGTCCTCGCGCAGCGAGAACAACTGGGCGATGTCCTTGTTCGAGGCGCCGGCCGCGATCTGCGGCACGATGTCCATCTCGCGCGGGGTGAGGCCGAAGCGGTTGCCCTTCCGGACCGGCGCCTCGCCCTTCGTCATGAGGCGGAGGATGGCCTGCACCAGCCCCGCCACCTCGCTGTCGCCGACCCAGTAGTTGCCGCGCATCACGCTGCGAACGCTCTTGAACACGAGGCCGGCGACCGACTCCTTCAGGACGATGCCGCGCGCGCCGAGCTGCAGCGCCTCGATGATGAGCGGCCTCGAGCTGCCGGCCGTGAGCACAACGGCCCGCGTCCGGGTCGGGGGACCGCTCGAGAGCGCCTTCAGCACGTCGAGGCCGCCGCCTCCCGGCATCGCCATGTCCAGCAGCAGCACGTCGGGTTGCAGCTGCGCGCACACCTTGACCGTCGCGGTGACGTCGGCAGCCTCGCCGATGACACGCAGATCCCGCTCGCTCTCGATGAGCCGCCTGAGGCCATCCCGGAACATCGCGTGGTCGTCGGCTAGCAGGATTCGAATGTCCGAGATACCCATGGCCCCCCTCGTGCTACGGCAATTTCCAGGCGAGTCCCGGCGCCGGCCGCGGCCGCCGCGACCCGCAGCGTTCCTCCGATGGACTGCACCCGCTCGTCGATCACGGCGGGTGCGCGGACCGTCGCAGGTTCGGCGGGGGCCGGCGAGGCCGTTCCCCACGTCCGCAAGCCGCAGCCGTCGTCCTCGATCCACAACTTCCACGCGGCGTCCTCGCACGCGAATTCCACGCCGACGTGGCGCGCGCCGCTGTGGCGCCGCACGTTGACGAGCGCCTCCTGGACGATGCGGACGATTTCACCGCCGACGCGCGGCGGCAGGTCGACGGCCCCGCCGTGCGCCGCGAAGGTCGCATCGATGCCGCTGTCGCAGCGAAAGCGCTCGACCATGTCGGCCAGCGTGGCCGGCAGGCGCGATCCGTTCACCTCGTAGGCGCGCGCGTATTCCTCGACATGCCGCAGGTCGCGAATCTGAGTGCGCAAGCGTTCCTGGATGCCGGCCAGGCAGACGTCGAGCACGGAGATGCGTCGCGGGCCGGCCGCCGGAGCAGTTCCAGTTCGACGTCCAGCGTCGCGAGCTCCTGCAGCACGCCGTCGTGCAGTTCGCGTCCGAGCCTCGCCCGTTCGTGCGCGGCCGCGCGCCGGCGGATCCGGGGCAGGTCGCGCGTGTCTGCGAGCGCGCCGACGCACTGTTGCAGCAGCGCCTCGAACTCCGGCAGGGACGCCGGGCCGTGCTCGGGCGGATCGAGCAGAAAGAGGCGGCCGGCCCAGTACTCGCGCACGGTGAGATTGAACACGGACACGCGATGGCAGGGATGCGCGTCACGGAACGCGGACGGCGCCTCGCGCGCCTGGAAAAAATAGAGGGCGCGATGCGCGCGTGGCGCCCGGCGAATCTGGACGATCACCTCACGTCCGCTGCCGGCCGAAACAGTGACGAGCAGCAGACGTCCGGTGCTGCCGTGCTCCAACGCGGCGACGATCGCTCGCGCGCCCGTAAGGCGCAACAGCTCGCGAAGGGCGGTCGACGCGACTTCCCGTGTGGTGTGCTCCGGACCAAGCGAGCCGAGCAGGCGGCCCAGGGCGGAGACGGTATCCGCCACGCGGCGCTTCTCGTGTTCGTAGTCGGATCGGATCAGTTGCGTCCAGAAGTGGACGAGGACCACCGAGGAGGCGAGGACGGCCGCCGGTGCGCCGAACTCGAAGTCCTCGAGCGTCAGCCAGGTGAGCACGAGCGCGCTCGGCGCACCGATGACGGCCGCGATCGTCCGCATGCCGGCGCGGGCCACCGGCAGCGTCGGGATCCACGAATTCCAATCGGGCGCACTCATGCGCCCCTGTGTCAGTGACATCGACTTGCTACACCCAATGCGAACAGCCTGTGGTTGTTGGCGGCACCAGGCCACCTCGCAAGCAGGATGCCGCCCCCGGATGACACGGCCATCCCGCCAGGCGCCACGCGTGCAGCGCGCGGCCTCCGCAAGTTCGCGCCGGATATGACTAAAGCCGTCCCGGCGGGCTACAGCGCAGACATCGAACAACAACAGGCCGGGCGCGCGGCCCGGCCTGTTGCAGGTCGTGATGTGCTACGGAATCGGCGTGTTCATGTCGGTTACGATCTCAGGCTGCGAGAGCGCGCGGTTGTAGATGCGCACTTCATCGATCTGTCCCTGGAAGAACTCGCCCGTCCATGAGTTGTTGCCGCCGATGCGCAGCGCGCCGGCGCCGGTGTCCATCGGACCGCTCTGCGCCCGGCTCGCGACCTCCACGCCGTTCACGAACAACCGCAGCATCGCGCCGTCGTACGTCATCGCCAGGTGCGACCAGACGCCTGACGATACCGCCGACGTTCCGCGCAGCGTCCGGTGGTCACCGGCCACCCGCACGTTGGCGGATGGAACGGGGGCGCCTTCGGGCAGGCTGCCTCCGTCATGCGCGTAGAGCGCATAGGAATGCGCCGCGGCGCCGCGTTCCTTCATCACGACCGTCTCCCAGCCGCCCATCACGCCGGGCTTGACCCACGCTTCGACCGTGACGCCCGCCGTCAGGCGCAGCGACGCATGGTCGGTGACCGTGACCCAGTCGTTGATGCCGTCGAAGGCGAGCGCCGCGCCGTACCTGCCGCCGGCGACCCATATCGCCTGGCGGATGGTGCCCGTCCGGCCGTTCCCCGACGCGTCGGCGGCGACGGTGCCGGCGTTTTCGTTGAAGCTCCAGGCGCCGACCAGACCGGTCGCCGGAGCGGTGACGGTGACGGTCACCGTGCCCGTCGCACTGCCTCCGCGGCCGTCGGCGATCGTGTAGGTGAAGCTGTCGCTGCCGACGAATGCCGGTGGCGGCGTGTAGGTCCAGCCCGCCGGCGCCGTTCGCCGTGATCGTGCCGCCCGCCACGCTGCTGCCCTCGACCGCGGACACCGTCAGCGTGATCGCCGTCGGCGTCCGAGTCGTTGGCCAGCAGTGCGCCTGCCGCAACCGTGAGTGCCGTGCCCCGCGTCGTCGCCAGCGAATCGCCGGTGGCGACTGGCGCCGTGTTGGGCGCCGGAGCCGGGGCCGCCACGGCAATGGCCGCGTTCGCCACGAGTTGCTCCGCGGTCAGGGCGCGGTCGTAGATGCGGACCTGGTCGATCAGCCCGGCGAAGTACTCACCCCAGACGCCGTTGCCGCCGATGCTGAGCGGCCGCGAGGACTGGACGAGCGCGCCGGTCGCCGCCCGCGTGCGGACGAGCGTGCCGTTGACATACAGCCGCATCGCGGCGCCGTCATAGGTCGCCGCCAGGTGTGACCAGGCGCCGGTTGCCAGTGCGGCCGCGCCGGGCGCCGACACGTCCTCGCCCCCGAAGTTCGCCGTCGCCGCCGGGCGCGGCGCATCGTCGTGGGCGTAGAGCGCGTAGGCCAGGCCGGTCGCGGTCTCCTTCAAAGCGACGGTGCGCCAGCCGCTGAGGAGAGTCGGCCTGACCCACGCCTCGATCGTCATCCCGGACGCAAGCGCCAGGGATGGCGAGTCAGCAATGCTGACCAGGTCGTTGGTGCCGTCGAAGGACAACGCGCGGCCGAACCGTCCGCTGGCGCGCGTGGCGCCGGCGATGGTGCCATGGTTCCCGTAGCCCGAGGTGTCGGTCGCCGTGGAGCCGCTCGCCTCGTCGAAGCTGTAAGCCGCGACGAGGCCATCCGGCGGCGAAGTGACCGTCACGGTGACGATGGCCGACGCGCTGCCGCCGCGGCCGTCACTGACGGTGTAGGCGAAGGTGTCGCTGCCGGTGAACCCTGCCGCCGGCGTGTAGGTCCAGCTGCCGCCGCCGTTGTCGACAACGGTTCCGCCCGCGGTGCCGGTCGCGCCGACGTTCGCGACGACGATGGCGTCGCCATCGGGATCGAAATCGTTGGCGAGCAGGAATGCCGCGGTGAACACCGCCGGCGCACCGCTCGTCGAGTTGACCTCATCGCTGTACGGCTGGGGCACCTGGTTGGTTCCCGGCGGCGGCGGATCGGGCGGCAGGCCGCCGATGCCGACGATGACCGGCAGCAGTTCCGAGTCGCCGACGTTGCCCGCCTCGTCGCGGGCGATCGCGCTCAGGATGTGGGCGCCGCGTCCGCTGGCGCTGGTGTCCCAGGACACGCTGAAAGGGGCCGTCGTGTCTTCCGCGCCCAGGGGGAAGCCGTTGAGGACGAACTGGACACCGACGGTGCCGACATTGTCGATCACGGACGCGGCAACGGTGACGGTGCCGGAGATGATGGCGTCGGTGCCCGGACTGCTGATGCTGACCCGCGGCGGCGCCACGTCAGGCGGCGCCTGGGTGTAGACGCGACCCGCAAAGATGGCCACTGCCGCCAGACCGATGGCGATTGTCGTCGCGCGCGTAATGGAGTGCAGCATGTCCCTACTCCTCGCTCCGACGCGCGCGCCGGCCACGGCTGCGCGACGAAGGGATCGATGCGACGCGTCACCGACCACGCGATCTGATCGGCGCTGGCCAGCGTGGACGTGGCGCCCCATTTGCCTTCCGGCTCGTTGCCGTAGGTGAGGATGCCGAGGTGCTGCGCGACGTCGGGGTTGTCGTAGACGCCGAGGCTCCGCCGCACCCGATCGACGTCGTCGATACGCCCGTTGAGGAAGTACCACCCGTTCGCCGCACCCTTGCTCCTCCGCGTACGCTTTCAGCTTCGCCGGCGTATCGCGATCGGGTGTCAGTGAGATGGAAAGGAAGAACACGTCGCGGCCCATGCGGTCGCCGAACGTCTTGTGTACCTTCACGAGGTTCGACGTGGTGCGTGGGCAGGTGCCGGAGCACTCCGTATACATGAAGTTGATGAGGACCTTCTTGTCCTTGACCAGGTCGTCGTAGAACTTGACGCGCCGGTTGTGCTGCGTGCGGAACTCGACGTTTGGCAAGTGGCGCGCAATCTGGTCCCGCGATCCTGCCGGCACCTGCGGTGTCTGCGCGCTTGCCTCCCCGATGAGGGTGAGCAGCCGCGGCGTCAGCCCGGCAAGGGCCAGCGTGTTGAGCGCCATGAGCCCGATCGTTCTCCTGCTGTCGTCCATCGTCCTCTCCATCGCCTCCGGGATAGCGGCGCGCTACGGCTCGACCTCGAAAATGCCCATCATCGCCATGTCCTCGTGCTCCATGTTGTGGCAGTGGAACACGTAGCGGCCGATGTTCATCGCCCCCGTCCAGCACGCCATCACGCGAAGGGTTTCCTCCTCGCCGACGTTGAACACGTCCTTGAGGCCCGCCTCGCCGGGATGGGGCGCCACGCCGTTGCGATCGAGGAGGACGAACTCCATGTTGTGGATGTGAATCGGGTGCACCCAGCCGCCACTGAGATTGGTCAGCTTCCAGATCGACTGGGTGTTGAGCTTTTCGCGAATGTCGACGCGGTTACGATCGAAGAACTTCCCGTTGATCTGCCACGCGCCGTTGCCTCGTTCGAATATCAGCTCCCGCGTCGGGATCTCGAGGCCGGGATTCCGCGGATAGGTCGGGTTCAGGTAGTCGCGGATGTACGAGGCGCAACCCGGGTTGAGATCGTCAGGAATCCAGCTCGGATCGTCTTCGTCGCGGTGCACGCGGAACTCCACGAGCGGCGTGCAGAAGTCCATGTTGACCTCGTCCTCCGGTCCGCGGCCGTCGGTCTGCTGCAGACAGTTCACGAGGTAGACCGACGAGCCGACCGGGTAGCGGCTGAAGTCGATGACGACCTCGTACCGCTCCGCCGGCGTGATCCGGATGCTCGTGCGCTCCACCGGCTCGGGCAGCAGCGCGCCGTCGGTGCCGATCTGCACGAACTTGTCACCGGTGCTCAGGAACAGCTCGTACTGCCTGGCGTTCGATCCGTTCAGCCAGCGGAAGCGGTACTTGCGCCGTGCGACGGGCAGGTACGGCTGGATGGCGCCGTTGACCAGGAAGCGATCGCCGAGGAAGCCGTCGTGATCGAAGGTGTTGTAGAGCAGCGTCCCGTCGGCGTTGAACCGCTTGTCCTGGAAGACCATCGGGATGTCGTAGCGGCCGTACCCATTCGGCAGCGCCGCGTCCGTGGCACGGAACTGCTCGTCGCTCGGGTTGCCGTTCGGCCCGAGCAGGAAGAATCCCGCCAGTCCGCGGTAGACGTTCGGCCCGGTCACGTCGAGGCCGTGATCGTGGTACCACAGTGTCGCCGGGAACTCGTTGTCGTTGGGGAACACGTAGGTGCGCGAGCCGATCACGGCGCCTTCGGCGAATCGATCGGCGCTCGAGAAGCTGAGCATCGGTATGCCGTCGGAATCGGGCGGCGTATGCCCGCCGTGGTAGTGCATCGAGACGATCTCGGGCACCCGATTGAGCAGCCGCACGATGACCGTCCGCTCGCGCCTGGCGAGGAACGTGGGGCCCGGATACAGGCCGTTGAACCCCCAGATCGGCGTCAGCAGCCCCGGGAGGATCGAAGCGACGCCAGGCTTGACGACGACCTCGTAGTAGTCCGCGGGACCGCCGGGCTCCACCATCGCATGCTTGAACCGGCCTTCGGCCAGCGCCTGGTTGCAGATCGAGACCGCCTTGGCGTACTCCGCCGCGGTCGCGCCCGGCCGATTGAGCGGCAGGTGCGGTCGAGGAATCGGGAGACGGCGCTGGAAGGGGACGACCGCGGGGCTGGGCGGCGGGATGAAGTCGTCGTCGTCGTTGTCTTGCGTCGCGCCGTGGCGCGCGTACATCGCCGCCGTGCCCCCGAGCAGGGCACCCTTGAGCATCGTTCGTCTGGTCAGCATCGTCGGTCTCTGCCTCGAATTTGGGGAGCGAGCAGATTAACGAGGGGTGAATCGGCGAACTCGCGGCGCAAGGCAAATGCCGCTGCACGGTTTGTTGGAAACGGCTCAGAATGCGCGCAGCACGGGGAAGTGCCGGCGGGCAGTTCTCCGATTCGGATGACTAAAGTTGCCGCCCGGGAATACCGGTCAGACTTTGCACCGACACTTTGGTGGGGGGCCGGATCGCGAGATCGCGGCAGGCGGATCGTGTCCGCTGTCGAACTGAAGGACGAGCAACCAGCCGCGCGGCGCGCCGGGGATCTGAAGCCTGGCGCGTGTCGCTGGTATCGCTGCGGAGGGGTGGGACGATCATGTCGGGCCGCGACGCGTGCGCCGGCCCAGACACAGAGTCACAGAGGCACGGAGATGTCTGGGCTCCGCTGTGTCTCTGTGCCTCTGTGGTTCGTGCGTGTGAACGTGCCGCTAACCCACTGGACACCGGCGTCTTCATGCCGGCGAGGACCTCCTCGGCGGTGGCCCGCTGGTTCGGCACCGAGCTGGTCCACTTGCCCCAGGCCTTCGGGTCGATCGCGTCACCGTTCTGTCCCAGCTTCTTGAGCCGCCGCTGATCCTCCTCGGTCAGCACCTGGCCGGCGAGCGGCTCGAGGTGCTTGACGTCAGCCGCGGTGAGGCCGATCGCCTTGCCCACACGGGTGCCGTAGTCGTCGTGCACGAGGAACAGGTGCCACAGCATGCGCTCCTGCACGTCGCGCTCGCACTGGCCGAGCAGGTCGCCGAGGTTCTTGACGAGGTCGTCGCGCTCCCAGTCCATGATCGTGGAGTAGCGGGCGCGCGCCTGAACGTAGTCGTTGCGGCGCTCGAGGACGCTCTGCGTCACCCGGCCGCGAACCTCCGGCGGGTTGTTCGGGTTCGGCCGCCCCGCTTCGTGGAGCCCGCCGTGGATGGTCGGCTCGAAGTTGATATGCGGATTCTGGCCGGGGGCCAGGTCCACGCCGTGCGAGAGCGTGCCGCCGCGCTGGTTGGTGGCGACGCGAGCGTTCTTCGGCGAGTTCACCGGCAGCTGCAGGTAGTTGGTGCCGACGCGATAGCGCTGCGTGTCGGAATACGAGAAGGTGCGGCCGACGAGCATCTTGTCGTCGGAGAAGTCGAGACCGTCCACCAGCACGCCGGTGCCCATCGCGATCTGCTCGTTTTCGTTGTGGACGTCCTCGACGTTCCGGTTCAGGGTCATGGTGCCCAGGTGCCGCAGCGGAAACTTGTCCTCCGGCCAGATCTTGGTGTCGTCGAGCGGGTCCCAGTCGAGCTCGGGGTGATCGTGGTCCTCCATGATCTGGACGAAGAAATCCCACTGCGGATATTCGCCGCGTTCGATCGCCTCGTGCAGGTCCTTCGACGCCGAGCCGAGGTCCTTGCCCTGCACCGTGGCGGCATCGGCAGCGGTCAGGCTCGCGACGCCGCATTTCGGGTGCCAGTGGTATTTCACGAGCACCGTGTCGCCCTTGGCGTTGACCATCTTGTAGGTGTTGACGCCGAAGCCTTCCATGTGCCGGTAGCTGGCCGGGATGCCGCGCGGGCTGAACAGGTTCGTCAGCATGTGCATCGATTCCGGCGTCTGGCTCATGAAGTCGAAGATCCGGTTCGGCTCCTGGCGGAAGGTGACCGGGTCCGGCTTCAGCGAGTGGATGACGTCGGGGAACTTGATCGCGTCGCGGATGAAGAAGACGGCGAGGTTGTTGCCGACGAGATCCCAGTTGCCGTCTTCGGTGTAGAACTTCACCGCGAAGCCGCGCGGATCGCGGGCGGCCTCCGACGAGTCGCGGCCGCCGATCACGGTTGAGAAGCGGATGGCGAGCGGCGTCTTCTTGCCCTTCTCCTGAAACAGCTTCGCGCGCGTGTACGTGGACGCCGGTTCGTCGCCGATCTTGCCGGTCGCCTCGAACTCGCCGTAGGCGACGAAGCCGCGGGCGTGCACGACGCGCTCCGGGATCCGCTCGCGGTCGAAGTGGCTGATCTTCTCGAGGAAGTGATAGTTCTCGAGCGTCGCCGGACCGCGGCTGCCGACGGTCCGCTGCGACTGGTTGTTGGTCACCGGGTGGCCCTGACGGGTCGTCAGGGTCTTGTCGGTCTTCTCGTCTTTCTTCGCCATGGCGCGTGCTCCAATCGATAGAGAAAATGTGTGCGCGCGAGCGTCACTTGCCGGATCGGCAGCGCGCGCAGAGGCCGTGCAGCTGCAGCCGGCAGCCGGTGACGCGCGCGCCGTCGAGCTCACGTGATCGCGGTCGCGTGCGCCACGAGAGGCGGGCGACGTGCACGTCGGCGACGCGTCCACAGCGATCGCAGACGAAGTGGTGATGCCCGTCGAGGTTGACGTCGTAGCGCACGGGGCCGCCGGGCCGTTCGAGCGCGGTGATGACGCCGGCGCGGACGAGGGTCTGCGCGTTGCGGTACACGGTCGCGTGCGAGACGGAGGGCATGACGGCACGGACGCGGCGGAAGAGCTGGTCAGCGGTGAGGTGCTGACGCACCGTGCCGAGGATGCGCAGCATCAGGTCGCGTTGCGGGGTGAGGCGCAGCTGCTTCGCCTGTGCCGATGTCCTGAGACGATCGACCGTCTCGGCTGCCGGGATCATAACCTTCGTATGTAATCACAAAGCCCGGCGCCGGACCAGATCGCATGTTGATGTTTTTGTGCAAGTGATAGTCATTCGCGCCTGAGCTTGCGCGCTGGCCGCAGGTATCCTGATTGCATCCGCCGTTCAGTTGGCCGCACCACTCTCGAGGACGACAGTGATCGACGACAGCCAGTTGCCGCATCCGCGCATCGACGAGCTCGACGATCTCGACAGCGCTGGCAACGAGCTGACGCCGCGCACGCGCCAGGTCATCAACCCGGAGGCGCTTCAGACATAAATGTCCACGCCAAGCGAGAGCTCGCGAACCGTGCCCCCGCGTCGCCCGCGCCCGCCCCGAACTGGCGATACAGCCGGCGCCGGATCTGGCACGATCACGGACTGTCGATTTCCCTGGTCGCGTTGTTTCTCGTGTCGATGGTGGGGCAGACGTGGGCCGGCTGGCGGGTGTACAACGAGGAGCGGGACGCGCACCGTGAGCCTCCAGTCACGCTCGGCGCCTACCTGACGACCGGCCATTTTGGCGAGGCGACCTTCGAGAACTGGGAGAGCGAGTTCCTGCAGATGGCGTGCTTCGTCCTCCTGACCGTGTTCCTGTATCAGCGCGGATCCTCGGAGTCGAAGCGGCCGGACGTCCTCGAGCTCGTGGACCTCGACCCCCGCGACTCGCTGAACAAGGACGCCGCGCCCTGGCCGGTGCGCCGCGGCGGCGTCGTCCTGGTCCTGTACGAGAATTCGTTGAGCATCGCCTTCGCCGCGTTGTTCGTCGCCTCGCTGGTCCTGCACGCCGCCACCGGCGTCGTCCAGTACAACGAGGATCAGCTTGCGCACGGCCAACCGGCCTTGTCGCTCGCGGAGTTCGCGCTCTCCTCGCAGTTCTGGTTCGAATCGTTTCAGAACTGGCAGAGCGAATTCCTGTCGCTGGCGGCGATGGTGGTGCTGACGATCGTCCTGCGGCAGCGCGGCTCGCCCGAGTCGAAGCCCGTTGACGCGCCGACGTGGGAGACGGGACGGTAACGGTCCGTTGTGATGTGGAATGATCGATTGCTGATTGACGAAGAAAACGCAGATCGCGAATCGCAACTCCTGAGCTGAATCATGGATCACGAATCGCGAATCCTGACGCCGGCCCTGCAGCAGCAGCTGACCAGCGCGCGCGAGCTCCTCGCCGAGCTGCGTGATGCGTTGACGCGCTTCGGCGCGGGTGAGGCCGATCGGGATGCGCTCGCCGCTTCCATCCGCCAGCTCGATGAGTTCTTCCTCCTGGTGGTCGTCGGCGAGTTCAACGCCGGCAAGAGCGCATTCATCAACGCCCTCGCCGGTGCCCGCGTGCTCCAGGAAGGCGTCACACCGACGACGGCCGGCATTCATCTGCTGAAGTACGGTGACACGGTCACGTCCGCCGCTGGCGAGCACGGCGTGCGTATCGTGACGGCGCCGGCCGACCTGCTGCGCGACGTGCACATCGTGGACACCCCGGGCACGAACGCCATCGTGCGCGAGCACGAGCGGCTGACGGCGGAGTTCGTGCCGCGGTCCGATCTCGTGCTCTTCGTCACCTCCGCGGATCGGCCGTTCACCGAAACCGAGCGCGCGTTCCTCGAGACGATCCGCGACTGGGGCAAGAAGATCGTCATCGTCGTGAACAAGATCGACATCTTCGAGCGCGAAGCGGATCTGGAGGAGGTCCTCCGCTTCGTGCAGGAGTCGGCGCGCCGTCTCCTCGGCATCACGCCGGATACCTTCGGCGTGAGCGCCCGGCTCGCGCTGCGCGCCAAACAGGGCGAGCCGGCCTACTGGGGATCGAGCCGCTTCGAAGCGCTGGAGCGGTACATCCGCGAATCGCTCGACGAGGGCAGCCGCTTCCGCCTCAAGTTGAACAACCCGCTCGGTGTCGGGCAGGCCGTCGCGCAGCGGTACGCGTCGATTGCCGACGAGCGCCTGCAGGTGCTGCGCGACGATGTGGCGCTGCTCGACGATATCGATCGGCAGCTCGCCGTGTACCGCGAGGATCTCTCCCGCGACTTCGAGCTCCGGATGGCCGCGGTCGAGAAGGTGCTCGCGGAGATGGAGCACCGCGGCCACGAGTACTTCGAGGACACACTGCGGCTCGGCCGCGTCATGGACCTGTTCAATCGCTCGCGGATCCAGAAGGAGTTCGAAGACCGCGTCGTCGCCGACGCGCCGCGGCTGATCGAGCGGCGCGTCACCGAGCTCATCGACTGGCTGATCGACCAGGACTTCCGGCAGTGGCAGGCCGTGACGTCGCAGCTCGCGGAGCGCACGCGCGAGCAGCGCTCGCGCACGCTCGGCGCCCCGGACATCGGGACGTTCCACACCGATCGCACGCGGCTCATCGACTCGGTCGGCCGCGAAACACAACGCGTCGTCGACAGTTACGACAAGCAGCGCGAGGCGGCCGCCATCGCCGATCAGGCGCGGGCGGCGGTGACGACGGCGGCGGCGGCCGGCGGCGCCGCATTGGGCCTCGGCACCCTCGTGACCGTCGCGGCATCAACCGCCGCGGCTGACGTCACGGGCATCGTCATGGCCGGACTCGTGGCGGCGCTCGGGTTTCTCGTCATCCCGGCGCGGCGGCGGAAGGCCAAGGCGGAGATGAAGGAGAAGGTGAGCGCCTTGCGCGAACGGTTGTCGCGGGCGCTCCGGACCGAGTTCGAGCAGGCTCAGGCGCAGAGCGCCGTCCGCATCGGGCACACCATCGATCCCTATAGCCGGTTCGTCCGGGCCGAGCAGGGGCGGTGGGCCGAGGCACGCCAGGCGCTCGGCGCCTTGCGCGATCGCGCTGCCGCCTTCCGGGAGCGTCTCGCCGCCTGATCGGCGGTCGGGGTAGGGCATGGGCCTGAATATGCTTGCAGTTTCGGAGAGGGGGCGTACGCTGGGCGCGACTGCTTTCCTGAGTCCTGCGCCCTACTCGCCGGGGCATCTCTCATCAAAGCCTTACGGTCCCGCGCGGTCGTCTGAGTCCGTCGCGCCAACGGTCCGTCTCGCGCGCACCGCGCGCAAGTTCGAGGTTCCCATGATGAGAATCGATACCGCTCCAGTCCAGCCACCTGAACCCGCACCGCCGGTATGTCCGTTCTGCCGTGCGGCACACGTCACCACCACCAGCAAGACCGTGAGCGACGCCACCTATTGGAGGTGCCACGGCTGCGGCCAGGTCTGGAACCCGGCGCGGCTCGTCCTGCGGGCGCCGAGCGCGTTGGTAGAGCCATGAACGCGATACGCCGGTGGCGCGCCGTTCTCCTCCCGCGGCTGTCGTACGTGTTGAACCGGCTCGCTATTCCCGGCGGCGCCAGACTCCCGTTGAGCGGCGACGACCCTGCCACGCCCCACGCGCCCGTACGTCCTGCGCCGGAACAGGCGCTCGCGCTCTTCGAGGGGCTCGACCACGTGCTCAGGCTTGCAGACCGATTGCCCGCGGGCAGCCCCGGTGACCACGTACGGCGATCCGTGTGCGAGCTGATTGAGGCGAACTCCAGCTCGGATCGACGCGAGAAGCTGCGGACGCTGCTGGCGGTGGTCGAGGAGATCGAACAGCGACGCGCCCGCAAGCTCGAGCAGTCGAGCCACACGTTGATCGCGCAACTGCTCGCGGCGCTGCACCGCGACGTGGTTCCGGTGCTCGGCGACTCGCCCCGCGCGTGATCGGGGCGCGAGCCCGGTTCGCTGCCGCTCGGCCGGACGCCGCCGCTTGTCCGGCGTATCTCTCCAGTTTCTCCTTGTGAATGCTGCCTCGAGGCGATAAGCTCAGTGGGCATCTCGTTTCTGCTTTCCTGAGCTCCTGGCCGTCACCTTCCAGGCGGCCCGCCCCTCACCAAAGCCTCAACGCAGTAGCTGGTTCCGGGCGTACGTGTCCGTCGGCGGCTTGGTCTCGACGGACGGATTGCTTCCGACCGAGAAAGCAGGATTCATGACCACGATTTTCGTACTCATCGGTACGTTCTTGCTCAGCACCTTCGCACTGCTCGGGCCGGGTCGAGACAGGCGTGCGGCGGTGATCCGTGACGTGCAGGCCGCGCGATGACGGCGCACGTGGCGGACCTGCTGACCACCGCGCGCCGGCTGATTCCCGGCGCGTACCGAGCGGAATACGCTGACGCACCGGCAGCCCGGCTCGATGGGCGGCCCGGGCTTCGGGTCTACGGGTATTCCTCTCGGCGTCACCTTGATGGACACCTCGACCGCGGCGGAACGTCACAAGGAAGGCGGCGGAGCGAGCCACACAGCAGGGTCGAAACACAAGGGAGTCACCGATGGCCGTTGAGCAGAGTTCTCGCACGGGCCCCGTCGCGGCCTCGGTTCCGCATCCGTTTGCCACCTGTCCGTCCTGCCACACCGCCAGCCGCACGCTGACCGAGGACGCCGTGGCCCGCGGCGCGGACTGGTCGTGCGCGCGCTGTCACCAGAACTGGGACGCCGCACGCCTGAAGACCGCGGCGGCCTATGCGCGATGGGACCAGGCCCTGCAGTCCTCCGTCAATCCCCGCTGATCCCTCGTCAACGACGCGACACCGGTTAGAATCGACCCTCAGCCGGACGACAGCCCAACATCAGCAGGGATACAAGTATGCCAATGGAGGTCGAGATCAGCTTGCGCGTGCCGAACATGAAGGTGCGTGCCCTGGATGAACACGGGTATCCGATCGACCACAGCGCGGTGCGGTTCAAGAAGATGCTCGAGGTGCCCAGCATTCCCAAGCCGGGCGACAACCTGTCGCTCACGACTCGCTCCGGCGGCACGTTCGCGTCGAAGGTGGTGAGAGCGGACTGGAATGAGGGAAGGAACCTGTTCGTGGTGGCTTGCCAGTACGCCAACCGGTCCATTACGGCGGACGAGTATGCCGCGTTGATTCAGGACCCGGATTGGGAGATGAAGCCCCTGATTTGACGACGGAGGCGGGCGGACCGCGCCGACCGCGCTAGCGTTCGGAGTAGTGCCGGTCGTGCGTCCGCTGCTCGGCGAGCCACTGGTCGCTCACCGTGCCGCAATCGGACGTATCGATCCGGCGCCGCCACGACGCGTACCGGACGGCCGCCGCCCCGACGGCGACACCAACGAGCAAGAGGATCCAGCTCACGTTCATTCGACGGGTGTCTCCGCGACCGGAACCGAGCGAGCCGGAACGACCGTCACGTTGCCCGTTCGAATACGACGTTCTGGGCCATGAGATTGGGAGCGGCCGTCCGCTGTGCGAGGGTCCAGGCATCAGAGTACCGCGGGTGTCGCGCGTTGACGTCCACGTTCGTCCACCAGTTGCTGTCGCGGCGGGCGAGGTCCGGCAGCGCGAAACCGACCAGGGCTTCGATCTGGCCGAACGAGAGCACGACCGTTTGCGCGTACCGGTTTTCCAGGTACGTGTAGAGCGACGAGTATTCGCCCGACATCCGGCCTCGCGGTGCCTGCGGAGCCTCGAGGTCGAGGACGCGGTCGAGACCAGGCGCCGCCCGGCGCTTCCACAACGTTCTCCACTCCAGCCACCTCACGGCACACGCTCCGGTTCGGGCTGCGGTGGAACCATCACGAGGATGCGGCGGCGATCGGCGGTCAACCGGAACTCCATCTGCGGCCTCTCCCCGTTCTCGGGTGGCGACGCCCCGGTGTCGGCAAGTACCTCGGCCGGGGTTGTCGATGCGTCCGACCCTGTGTCGGCCGGCGGCGGCGACATGGCGATTGCCGAACGTGCGTCCATTGGGTTCCCCTGGCGAAGACGCCTTGGATGAGGAACCCGCCGGATGCGGATGACTCAGAAAGGTATGGACAGTATACGCGGTTCTTCGAGTGTGTGTTTGACATCGCGGGGCCGCCTCGTTCGCGATAAAGTTCCGCGTACGCGGGTCATGCTTCGAGCGCTCGGCCCGCCAGGAGGTCGACGTGACAGACGAGCACAACGGCGCGCCAGGCAAGGACGAGTCGGTCCTGACGCGACGCCGCATGCTGCAGGGCGCCGGCGGATTCATCGCCGCTGCGGCGTTTCCAACCACCGAGGCTGTGGCGGCGAACGCGCGCGCGGCGGCGCTCCAGCGGTCGTCGTTTGTCGCGACCACCGATTTCACCGGGCGCCTCGCGCGCTACATGGTGGAAGCGCGCGACCGTAGTCTGCCGCCGGACGTCCTGCGCGAGACGCGGCATCGCATCCTGGACACCCTTGGCGCGATGGTGTCGGGGGCGCACCTCAAGCCGGGCGAGATGGCGATCAAATACGTGCGCGGGCAAGGCGGGGTGGCAGAAGCGTCCGTGCTGACGACCGACATCCGGACGTCCGCGATCAATGCCGCGCTCGCCAACGCGATGTTCGGACACGCCGACGAAACCGATGATTTCGAGCCGGTCACCAAGGCCCATCCCGGGTGCGCCGTCGTCCCCGCCGCTCTCGCGGTCGGAGAACGTGAAGGCCGCTCGGGCATGGAGATGATCAGGGCGGTCGCGCTCGGCTACGACCTGTGCTGCCGCTTTCTCATGGCGCTCGGACCGGACCACGTGCGCGGCACGCATCGGAGCGCCGAGGGCACGAGTGCCACCTTCGGCAGCGTCGGCGCCGCGGCGTCGTTGGCGCGCCTGGACGAGACGGGGATGCGATACGCCCTCTCGTATGCCGCGCAGCAGGTCTCGGGCCTCTGGAGCTGGGTGGGCGACGCCGACCACGTCGAGAAGGCCTTCGACTTTGCCGGGATGGGCGCACGCAACGGCGTGACGGCCGCCATCATGGTGCAGGCCGGATTCACCGGCGTCAGGGACGTGCTGGATGGCGAGCACAACATGCTCGTCGCGCTGTCCACCGAGCCGAACGGCGAGGAGATGGTCGCCGGCCTGGGCAGCCGCTTCTTCGTCACCGAGACCGCCATCAAGACCTTTTCCGTCGGCTACCCGATCCAGGCGCCGCTCGACGCCCTGATCACCCTGCGCCGGCAGCACGGGCTCACCGCGGACAACGTCGAGAGCATCCTGGTCCGCCTCCCGGAGGATGGCGCCCGCATCGTTGACAACAGCGCGATGCCGGATGTGAACTGCCAGCACCTGATCGCCGTGGCGCTCATCGATGGCGGCGTGTCGTTCGAGATGAGCCATTCGCGCGAACGCATGCTCGACCCGCAGGTTCGCGCCGTGAAGGAGCGGGTGCGGCTCGTGGGCGATCGCGCGCTCATGGTGAGGGACGCACCACGCAGCGGCTTCGTCGAGGCTACGCTGCGCGACGGCCGCAAGGTGAGTCACTTCACGCGTCATGCGCCAGGCACGAAGGAGAACCCGCTCGATACCGAAGCCGTCAATGCAAAGGTGCGAGGCTTGATGGCGCCCGTGCTGGGGGCCGAGCGGACGGAGGCCGTCATCCGGCGTGTCAACACACTCGAGCAGGTTGCCAACGTGCGCGAGCTCAGGACGCTGCTGACGACGACGTAGACTCAACGCTCTGACGCGTTGACGGAGGATGGGCTTCAGCGCGGTCACCGTGGTTTCCGGATTCAGCCGGAAGACGAGTGATGAGGAAACTCGAAGCCGGAAGCTATTCCTTCCGGCTGAAGCCGGAAGCCACGCAGGCAGGCGGTCGTTGTCGGCCTCGGCTTCAACTCGTCACCGTGGCTTCCGGCTTCAGCCGGAAGATCACGACGCCGCACAATCACGAACGTCGCCGGGATCGAGCTTCAGTACGGCTGCGCGTTACGGCTCGAACTGGAGGCACTGTTCACGTCGCGAGCGTCCCGCACCAGGGCGACGATGGCGTCGATCACGACCTGCGGGGCGTCGAGCGGCACCCAGTGGCCGCTGTCCTGAGCCAGGACGTGCCGGCCGCGTGCGGACATCCGCGCCACGCGTACGTCGGCCTCCAGCCTGCGGCTGCCGGCGGTGGCCGACGAGATCACCACGAGCGGCAGATCGCCGTAGTCGGATGGCGCGACCTGCAGGACCTCTGTCGCGCTGTCACAGATGGTCGTGATCTGGCTGCCCAGCGCTTCGAAGAACTTCGGCTGCGTCCACGCCTGTTTGAGGACAGCGCGCGCTTCGGGCGGCAGCTTCCAGACAGGCGCGAGGATCCCTTCGTCCTGGCGCCGCAGTCCTCCGCGACTGATCATCCTGACCATCGCCCGGGCGGGCCCGAGCGCGCCGAGGCTCACGAGCGCGGCCACCGCGCGTGCCAGACCGCGCTTTGCCGCGACCGCGCCGTATTCGCACAGGCGCGTGCCCCGGGCGATGAGAACCTGCTGCGGCTCTCCGGGCGTCGCCCATTCCTCCGGAACGGCCGGCTCGATCAGCACCAGTCCTGCAACCTCGTCGCGATGGCGCGACGCGAACAGGCGCATCACCAGCCCCCCGAACGAGTGGCCGACCAGGATGTACGGAGGCGGCACGCCCGCCTCGCGCAGCAGCGTGCGCAGTTCATCGGCGATGCGGCCTGCCGTCCGCGGCAGCGGCCCGGCGTCGCTCCAGCCGAACCCGGCCCGGTCGTAGGCGCAGGCACGTGTCACTCGTGCGACCCCGGGCTGAACGAGGCTCCAGCTCAGCGACGATCCGCCCAGCGCCGCGTCGAAGATGACAGCAGGCGTGCCGTCACCTTCGCAGCGCAGGTGGAGGCGATGCGTGCCGACGGCGACGAGCTGTCCTGGCGGAGAGGCTTTCACGCGGGCGGGAACCCTTCCTCCTCGGCCCACTGCCGTCTTCGGCGCGCCCGTCTGCGCAACTGCACCACGAAGGCGACGAAGGCCAGCGCGAGGATGAACGTCCACACCGCGGACCCGCTGGTGACGACCGGCAGCCACGCCGTCCAGCGTCGATAGCCGGCCCAGACGCGCGCCGCGGCGGCATCCGGCGTTTCACCCGTCTCCATCTCGAAGGCGAGCGCGAAAGGCACACCACGGCCGACATGCGCGGCGATCTCGCCGGGGACGGCCGCGCCATGACGTTCTCTCATGTCGGTGACGAGGGCGGCCGCCAGCCGGTACGCGTCGGCGCTGTCCAGTTGCGTATTGGACCTGAACAGCCGCGTCAGGTCCGCGATGTCCGGACTCCCGGCCGCCCGCAGCAGGAGTTGCAGGCCGCTCGTCACGCCCCACCCCGTTTCCACCGAGACCGCGACGCCCTCGTGGAACCAGCGTGGCAGCACACCGCTGCCCGCGCGCGAGGCAAGCGCCAGGTGCACGACCTCGTGGCGGAGCACCGATTCGAGCGACTCGTACGGGTACGAACCCACGCGGGCGGGGAAGATCACCACGTCTTCGGTGCCGTTCGCCAGCCCGACGATCCACCAGGGCGTGCTGCGCGCGCGACCGTCGTCTTCGTCGATCAGCGTGACGTGAATCGTCGCCGGCACGTCGAGACCGGCGTTCGCGAGTGCCGTGGCCAGCGGCTGCCGATCCAGCGTGCGCAGGCGGGCGGCGACGGGGGCGAGCGACGGCGGGGCGGTCACCGTCAGGTCCTGCCCGGTCACGGGTGTCAGGACGCCCGCGAGAATTCCCAGCACGAGGAGCAGGCCCCGGCGCGTCACCTCTTTACAGGTACAGACAATTGCGGAAGCGCGCCCGCACCATGCCGAGGACGCGGGATGTTCGCGGACGAGGCCCACGCCCGCGTCAACCGGAAACAGGTCACCCGGCCGGCTGGTCCCGTACCGGCGTCTCATCTCCCGACGGGCCATTCGCCCTCACCGGGAACCTTCCCTCGACTTCCGACAATCACCGCTGCATGTCGATCGACACGCCCGCGATCGAAGTCTCGGACGGCGAACTGGTGAGGCGCGCCGCGGACGGGGAGCGCGACGCCTTCGCTGCCATCTACGCGCGATACCATTCGGTCGTCTACAGGTTCGCGCGCATGATGAGTGGGGTTGGGTCCATTGCGGAGGACGTGACGCAGGACGTATTCATCACGTTGATGCGCGACCTCTCACGCTACCAGCCGCAGCGATCGGGGCTTGCCACTTACTTGTACGGAATGGCGCGCAACCTGACGCGGAACCGGCTCAGGCGTGAGGGAAGATTTGTCGTGCTCGACCCCGCGGCGGCCGAGCCGGCGGCCGCGGACGATCCGTGCGCGGCTCTGGCGCACGCCCGCGACCTCGCGCGGCTGCGGCGTGCGATTGCACAGCTGCCGTCGCGATATCGTGAGACCGTCATCCTGGCGGATATTCACGGCCTCTCGTACGCGGAGGTCGCGATCGTCGTCGGCGCACCGGTGGGCACCGTCCGGTCGCGGTTGAACCGCGGCCGCGCGCGCATCGCCACACGCCTCCGCGAGGAGGAACACGCAGACCCGGCGCGCAGGACGCCGGTGAGGTGCCTGGTATGAGTCGCACGGACAGCACGGATCGGGACGATTGGCTCATCGAGGCGTCGCTCCGCACCCTCGCGCGGGAGGATGTGCAGGTCACGGCGCCGCCGCACCTCGAGGCAGGGGTCATGCGGGCGTGGGACAGGCACGCCGCGCAGCCGCCTCGCCGGGCGTGGCGCGGGTTGTCGGCGCCGCTCGCATGGCGCCTCGCGGCAGTGGCGGTCGCCGTCGCGATTTCGGCTATCTACATCTGGTTGCCCGCGCGTCCCGCCGACGGCCCTCGTGCCGTTCTCCCCGACGCGGCCGGAGCGCTCGCGCCCGAGCAGCCTGGAGCGCCAGGCGGCCTGAGCGTGATGCGCGTGAGGATGTCGCGAAGCGCGCTCGCGAGCCTCGGCTTTCCAATCCTGGAGCCCGATGCGGCCGGCGTCGTGGACGTCGAGGTGATCGTCGGGGAAGACGGCGTGGCGCAATCGATTCGCCGCGCCGCATTCGCAGAGACACACGTGATCGAGGAGTGACGATGATGAACACGCGCACGCTTGCCCTGGTTCCCGTCCTGGTTGTCATCGCCGCCGGCTCCGCCATGGCGCAGGATGTCTTCCATTTCGAGCAGATCGGTCCGGCGCCGGCGGTCGGGCTGACGTTCGAACGCCCGATCGACGTGATGTCGGTGGAGCCGCTCGACTTCGGCGAGCCGGTCACCGGCGCGCCGTATTCGGCCGACATCACCACCGAGGTCGTCCAGCCTTTGGCCGACGGCAACCGGATCGAGCGCCGATCGACGAGCCTCGTCGCGCGCGACAGCCGCGGCCGCGTGCGCCGCGAGCAGCAGCTCGCCGCCATTGGTCCGATCCTGCCGCAAGGCGACGTCCGCATGGTCACGGTCACCGATCCGGTGGCCGGCGTGCACTACTCGTTCGATCGCGAGCGCAAGGTGGCGATGCGCTCGCCGCTGCCGATCGCCAAGCGCATCGAGGGCGGCGTCGCGATAGGCCCGGACGTCACGGTGCAAGGGCGTGCGATCGTCCGCGGGCGTGCGGGTGCCATGATCGGCGGGCGCACCGTGATCGCACGAGGCAGCCGCGGCGGCCGGCACGGAGTCACGCACGGAGACGCTCGGCACGAAGGACATGGCAGGCGTGCGCGTCGAGGGCACACGATCGACCGTCACGATTCCCGCCGGGGCGATCGGCAACCAGGCGCCGATCGAGATCGTCAGCGAGCGGTGGTATTCGCCCGAGCTGCAGACCGTGGTGCTGTCACGGCGGATCGATCCGCGCTTCGGCGAAACGACATTCCGCCTGGAGAACATCGTGCGCGCGGAGCCGCCGGCAGACCTGTTCCAGGTGCCGGCTGACTACAAGGTGGACGCGACGCGTCCTTTCGGCCCCGGCACATTCGTGCCCAGGATCGAGCCCAGGCCGTCACGGACGAGCCCCTAGGTGCGGTGCCGTTCGACGTTCAGGAGATCATCCAAAACGGCCGCCACACCCTCGCACCGGGCGTTGGTCAACACGATCAGTGCTCCGCCGAATCGCTGTACCGTCACCGTGTCAGGGCGGTTCGGGCGTCCGGTGATGGCGATGACGATCGGGATATGCCGCGTGGTGACGCTGGTCTGCAGGCGCCTCACCAGAGACGTCTTCGGATCCACATCGTCGGAGGCGTCCATGTGCAGGACAACCGCATCGACGGTGGTGGCGGAATGAAAGGCCGCATCCGGGTCGGAGGATTCGAGCACGTGGAACGCGTGGCGGCGGAGCTCCTCGGCGCATTTCGTCGATGACCCGACCACCAGCACGTAGCGTGGGGCGTCCATGGGCGGAGAAGGCGCAACGGCGATACCGCGGCCGGTGGCGACCTGAGCCAGTGCGCCAGAAATACCGCCAGGCCAGTATTTGCGGGAAACATCGTGCTTGAGCCGTGGCGGATGAGCCACGTGTGGATGAGCGGGTAAGAATTACGCCGCGTGCCCCGGCGGGAACTGGGCCGGTGCGGCGAAAGCCGCACCGACCTCGTCAGCAGATTCGTGATTCGCGGTTCCCGATGTGATTCAGAAAGTTCGTAGGCCGGGTCCTTTCGGACCCGGCATTGTCGAATGACGTTCACGGGCGCTGCAGCGGGTCCACAAGGACCCGCCGGACAGTCGTTCAAGGACCCGCCTTACAGTCCCGAGTACCTCACACGCCAGCGTCAGAACGCCGCGCGGAACCCAAGCTGCAGCATGCGCGGGGCATACGCCAGCGCGGTGCTCGAATTGGGCTGCCCATACCTCGCGTTCAGCTCGTTGAGGGTGTACAACGTGGGATCGTAGTTCTTCCGGTTGAACACGTTGTAGATCTCGAAGATGCCATCGAGCCGGAACCTCGCGCCAAACGTGAACCGCCGCTGAACGCGCATGTCCACCCGGTGGAGCCACGGGAAGTCCAGGTTGTTTCGCTCGATCAGTGTGCCATCCGCTCGGAGGCGTACTGGAGCCGCCGCCGTGCCGATGCTGCCCTGGGCACGGACATCGACGCCGGAGCTCCCCGTACCCGTACCCGTTGTCACCCGCGATGTACAGCCCGCTCAGCTGAAATCCGTACGGCGCCTCCCAGATACCGTTGAAGGTCAAACGGTTCCGCTGATCGCCGGTCAGGTACCAGTCGTTCTCCGAGATGTCCGGAGCAATCGTAATCGGCACATCGCAGCGCGGCTGCCCGTTCTGGATCGTCATCGGGTGCTCGCAGCCCGGATTGAGCGGCAGCGCGTCGAACTGCGTCGAGTGCGATCGCGCGTAGGTGGCCGAAGCCTGCCAGTTGTTCGCCATGCGCTTGGTCCAGGCCGCCTGCAGCGAATGGTAGTTGCGCGAGATGTCCGAGCGGTACGAGTTGATGGTGCCCCAGCCGGGGTACGGCCGGTTGCGGTAGTTGGCAGCCGCCTGGGCGCCGACGATCGGGTACGGGCCGCCGGTCGCCGGGTTGAACGCCACGTTCAGGTTGCGTGTCCCGAGCTGATTGCGGTCCGCGGTGTACGCCCAGTCCACCTCCACCGACATCACGCTGCCGATCTGCCGCTGGACGCCGAGCGACGCCTGGTGGCTCCATGGGTCGACCAGGTCCGGCGCCGCGAAGTTCATCGTGCTGTGGCGCAGGTTGCACGTCGGCGACCCGGGGTCGGGCTGATTGGCGCAGAGCTGGCTGACCGCCTGCTCGTAGGTCGGCGCCGGCCCGTTGAACGGGTTCGACGCGAAGTCCGGCCGGCCGTCGTTGACGACGGTCATCGCGATCTGCTGCACGTAGCGCAAGGTGAAGAGCGCAGGCTGCGACGTGGCGTTGCTGAAGTACTTGCCGTAGCCGCCGCGGACGACCATCCTGTCGGTGATCGCGTAGTTGAAGCCGAGGCGAGGCGCGAAGTTGTCGAGATCGTTCGGCCGGTCGGCCTCGATGAACGGCGCGAAGGCCACCCAGTTCACGAACTCGCCGATCGCGGCGTCGTAGCGCAGGCCGGCGTTGACGGTCAGCTTGTTCGTCATCGCCCAGTTGTCCTGCAGGTAGAACGCCAGCGCATGCCGCGGCGCGTATTCGGTGAACCCGCTGTTGCCGGCGGGCCGCGACCACTGCGAGGACGGGGTGGCGACGTTGCGGATGTACTGCGTGGAGATTGGCGACAGCGGCGCCAGGTTCCACGTGGTGACGTCGTTGATGTCGCCGATCAGGCTCTCGAAGTTCGCCGGGATCGGTCCGGCGTTCGCGATCAGCTGGCCCATGCACGTCTGGCACACCGTTTCAAACGTGAAGTCGTAGATGTATTCGCCGCCGATCCTGACATCATGGCGGCCCCGCGCGTTGAACGACGTCGTGAAGTCGTCCTCGATGGTCCACAGCTCCTGGCCGATGTCCTGCGGCGTGATCGCGTGCGTCTGGCCGAGCGTCAGGCCGCGCAGCTGAATCACCGGCGCGCCGACACCCGGCTCCTGACCGATGAGGCTGTTCGCGTTCTTGACATGCGCGAACTGGTTCCAGTGGAAGAGGGAATGCCCGCCCTTTATCTGGTTCACCATCGACGAGCCGATCACCTGCGTGAAGTCGGCGTAGGCCTGTTCCGCGCGACGGTTCGTGCCGATGGCCGATGCCGGCGTGCGGTCCGAGCCGCCGGTGTAGCGGGGGTCGTACGGGATCCGGTTGTCGTAGCGGTTGCCGCGGACCGTCAGCCGCGTCGCGGTGGAGAACTGAAAGTCGAAGCGGCCGAGCCACGTGTCCTGGCGGCGATCGCCCGTCAACGTCTGGTTGAACTCCGGGTAGGGCGTCGTGTAGACGTAGCTCTGCGGCTCGCGCTCGTACTCGTAGCTCACGAAGAAGTGCATCCGATCGCGCTTGATCGGCCCGCCGAACGTCGCGCTCAGCTGCTGGTCCGAGTAGGGCAGGACGCGGTTGGCCACCGGGTCCTTGGCGTTGAAGCGGTCGTCGCGGAAGTAGCCGGCGAAGGTGCCTGCCGCCGTGTTCGTGCCCGACTTCGTGATGGCGTTCACCTGGATGCCGCTGGAGCGGCCCTGCGACGCGTCGAACCTGTTCGAGACGAACTCGAACTCGCCGATCGCATCGCGGCTGAATCGCGGCTGCCCGAAATCAACCGCCACGAGGTTCGTCACCTGCTGGCCATCCAGGTTCAGCTGGAAGTTGACGGACGCGCCCTGCGACGGCGACGGCGTTTCCGCGACACCGTTGGAGCGGCTGCCCGGCGCGAGCAATGTCAGGTCCATCCAGTTCCGGCCGTTGACCGGAAGCTCCTGCATCTGTCGCGGATCGATGTTGGACGCGAGGGTCGAGTCCGTCGTGTCCACCAGCGGCGCCTCGCCGGTGACGGTGACGGTCTCCTGGATCGTGGACGGCGCGAGCTGGACGTTGACGACCACGGTCTGACCGACCAGCAGGTCTACACTGCGCGCGATCGTGTTGAAGCCTGGCAGTTCGGCCGAGACCCGATGCATCCCGACACGGACGGGCACCCGGAACCCGCCGCGCTCGTCGCTGACTGCCACGAACGTGTTGCCGGACGCTTCGTGGGTGATGGTGATGGTCACGCCAGGGAGGACGCCACCAGTCGTATCGGTAATCGTCCCGCTGAGAAAGGCTTCCTGTGCCGCGGCTGCTCCGGCGAAGAATCCGCAGCCTGCGAACACCAACGCGAGCACACGGCCGAGAAGTCTACGATTGGTCATGACTGAGGGACCTCCATCCGTCCCGCTACTCCAATACCGCGACCGCCGAGAAGAGTCTGCGTGGAGAACGCCGCCAACGACTTCGGGGGCGAACTATAAAGGATCGGCGGGATTCCCCCAATGGAAAAGAGGACGCGCCACGCCCCGTGGTGAGACTCCTATAATGCGCCATGCCGCATGCGAGACTCCGCCTGTTCGCGACCTCGCTGCTGCTGCTGCTCATAGTGCCGATGCCAGCTTCTGCCCAGCTGCCCCGACGGTTCCCTGCGGGCCGCCTTCCTCGAGACAATTCCTGTCCAGGGCCGTATCGATTCGGCGACAACGAGCGATGACGTCCGGGCGTTGAGGGAGCAGAGGGCGCAGAGCATGACATCACACAGGGCGCCGAGGGGCCGAGGACGCGGAGGCGGGTCGCCGGAAGCGGCCCATCGAACGGCCGTTTCGTCCTCCGCGATCTCCCGCTCCTCTGCGAACTCTGCGATGTATCCCCCCGGGTCCCCCGGGGCGGCCTCTCGTGCGGCCCCGGGGCGGTAGCCGCCCGGGGTCAGACCCCGTTCAGCGGGACGAGACTCGCGCCTTCTCCGCTTCGAGGCGCTTCATGAAGTTCGCCTCCTGGTTGGCCACCTGCGTCGCCCATGCGCCAGGCGCCATCAGCAGCGGATGCGGTGTCGTGCCCGCTTTCATCCCCTCGATCTTGCCGGCGAACGCCTGCTGCGGGTGGCCGGGGAGGACGATGTCGGGATTCAGCGCGCGCAGCTTCTTCACGGTGCTGAGGGACTGTTCGACGATGTTCGCGTGCTGGCGATTGCCGATGAGCGGCGGACCCGGGTTCGGTCCCACGCCACACGGGATGACGACGTTGTAGCTGCGGGTATTGTCCCGCGCGGTCGTCGTCCATGTCGTGCACCCCGGCGTGTGGCCGGGCGTCCAGACCGCGCGCAGCGTCGTCGCTCCGAGCGTGACGGTGTCGCCATCCCTGAGCACGCGGTCGACCTTCACCGGTTCCCAGCCTTCCCATGCGATTGGCGAGATGTCGGTGCCCGCCTCGAGCGCCTTGGCATCCTCGGCGATGGCCATGACCTGCGCCCCGGTGACCCTCTTCATGTAGGCGTGCCCCTGCACGTGGTCCACGTGCGCGTGACTCGACAGCATGATCTTGATGTCACTCGTCTTGAAGCCGAGCTTCTCGATGTTGCCGGCGAGCTGCGCCTGCATGAGGCTCGTCCCGGTGTCGATGAGGATGTGACCCTCCGGGTTGGTGAACAGGTAGGCGGCGATGTTCTGCGCTCCGACGTAGTGGATGTTCCCGACGATGTGAAACGGCTCGGCGGGCTGGCTGAAGCCGGAGAAGATCTGCGTTCGCTGTTCGACACCGATGTACTGTCCCTGAGCCGCGAGCATCGACGACGTGGCAACGGCGATCAAGAGCGTGACGGCGCGCATGCGGTGCCTCCTCAGATGAGTGGCGACTTGCGATTTGTGGTCGGGAAACCTCAATCGCGAATCACCATCACAAATCACACATTACGAATTTTCAAGACGATTTTTCCGAACTGCTGCCCGTCCGCCATGCGGCGGTGCGCCTCGGCGGCCTCCGCCAGCGGGAACACGCGATCGACGATCGGACGAAGCCCTTCCCGGTAGAGCTGCACCATGGCCGCGAAGTCGTCGCGGGTGCCCATCGTGCTGCCCAGCACGTCCAGCTGTTTCCAGAAGATCCGCCGCACTTCGACCTGCGGCGCCGGGCCGAGGGTGGCGCCGTATGAGACGAGGCGCCCGCCTGGCTTCAGCAGATCGAGCGCCTTGTTGAATGTGTCGCCGCCGGCCCCGTCGATGACGACGTCGGGGCGGCCGCCAATCTGTGCGACGAGGGCGGCCGGCCAGCCCGGATTGTGGTGATTCACTCCGCCGGCCGCTCCACGAGTCCGCGCCGCCTCGAGCTTGGCGTCGCTCCCCGACGTGACGTAGATGGTCGCGCCGAGATGAACGCCGATCACCAGCGCAGACGTTGCGACGCCGCCGCCGATGCCGGTGACGACCACTGTCTCTCCGCGTTTGACCTGTGCCCGCGTGATCATGGCGCGATAGGCCGTGACCGACGCCAATGGTATCGCCGCGGCCTCTTCGAACGACAAGTGATCGGCCTTGTCGTGAAGATGGTCGATGGGCACCTTCACCAGTTCCGCGTAGGTGCCGTCCGCCGGCAGCCCAAGGAGGTGGAACGAGGCACCCTGCGCGCGCTCATCAGGTCCCCAGTTGAACGAGGGATCGATGATGACCCGGCGTCCACGCCAGGCATCGTCCACGCCGGGACCCGTCTCGATCACCTCACCGGCGCCGTCGGACCCGAGGATCACCGGCAGCTTGATGCCCGCGTATTGTCCGGTGCGGATGAAGACGTCGCGGTGGTTGAGCGCCGCCGCATGCAGGCGCACCACCGCCTCGCCGGCGCCGGCGCGAGGATCGGGTGCGTCCTCGACCCTGAGGACCTCGGGCCCGCCGAGGGAGCGCAACAGGACAGCTTTCACGGATGGCTCGCCGCCGGATTGTATGACCAAACGCAAGCATGAACGTGATCCGGCGGCGGCGACGAGCGGCTCGTGGGCCGGGTCCTCCTGGACCCGGCTCGAGCGAGCGGTACGCGCTGTACTGCGCTGGCTACGGGATTTCGCGCACGGCGGCAAACTGCACCGGGGGGTTGCCGCGCGAGTCTTCGAGGAGGAAATGCAGCCCGCCGCCGACGACGGTGCCGCGATATGTCAGCTCGAAGGCGCGGCCGGCCAGTTCCTCTGCGCGCACGGCAAACGAGATTCGGTTCCCGTCACGCATCCCCGAGACGACGCCGCGAGGGGAGCCCAGGAACGTCGCGGTGCCGACCACACGGTTGCCGTCCGTCTGCAGCGCGAAGCGCTCCTTATATGTGGCGTCCCAGCTGTAGGTTACGCTCGCGGACCATACGCCGCTGATATCGATGTCCGAAGGCGCAGCCTCCCGCGTGCTCGTTTCGGCGGCCGCGGGGGCGGCCTCACGCGTGAAGAGTCCCACCTTCGGGAGCGCGAGCAGCAGCCCGGTGACCGCGGTGATGACGGCGGCGAGCGCCGTCAGCAGACCGGGAATCGTGCGCCAGAAGCCCCCTGTTCCATTGCCCTTCCACGGACGCGGATCGTAGCACGGGCCGCCGCGCAGGGTCGGTGTAAGATCGGCGCTTCGTCGAACGTTGGCCGGAAGGAGCTTCGAGATGACGATGCGATGGGTGCTCTGCGCGATGCTGGCGACGGCGATGACCTTCGCGGCGGGCGTGGTGTCCGCCGAGACGGTGATGACGTGGCGCGTTGCCGGCGAGACGCGCCAGGCAATCGTGTACGAGCCGTCGGCGAGCTCACCGGCGGGCATGTCGCCGCTCGTGTTCTCGTTCCACGGGCGCGGCGACGACATGGAGAACTTCCAGTACACCCGCATGCACGAGGCATGGCCGCAGGCGATCGTCGTCTACTTCCAGGGCCTGCCCAACGGCGAAGGGTCCCGCGGCTGGCAGGTGGAGAAGGGGCAACAGGAAGACCGGGACCTGAAGCTCGTCGATACCGCGCTGGCGTCGCTGCGCGAGAAATTCAAGGTGGACGACGCCCGGATCTATTCGACCGGGTTCTCAAACGGAGCCAGCTTCACGTACCTGCTGTGGGCCGAGCGTCCCGGCGTGTTCGCGGCGTATGCGCCGGTGGCCGGGCGGCTGCGGCCGTCGGTGCAGCTCAAGCAACCGAAGCCGTTGCTGCACGTCGCGGGAGGCGTGATCCGCAGGTGCGGTTTGCCGATCAGTTGCAGGCGATCGACGCGGCTCGTCCGCGCGGACGGCGTTGCAGACAAGAGTGCGTCGTGCGGCAACGAGTGCACGATCTACGGTGGTGATACGGCGACGCCGGTCGTCACGTGGATTCACCCTGGTGGTCATACGTACCCGAACGGCACGTCGGAACGAATCGCGATGTTCTTCCGCGAGCACCCGCGGCCAACTAGGTGATTCGGAGTGAATTGACGGAGAATTGCGGGCATCCGATGACATTTGCCGCGAACATCTCGCTGCTGTTCACCGAGGTGGAGTTTCCGCTGCGATTTGCCGCAGCCGCCCGCGCCGGCTTTGCCGGCGTCGAGTTCCAGTTCCCCTATGCCTTCGACAAGGACGTGCTTGCGGGCGCGCTCGTCGCGTCGGGGCTGACGCCGGTGCTTCATAACCTGCCGGCAGGCGACTGGGCGGCGGGTGAGCGGGGGATTGCGTGCCACCCGGACCGCGTGGCCGAGTTCGAAGCCGGCGTCGGCCAGGCGATCGAATACGCAACTGCGCTCGGGTGCCGGAAGCTGAACTGTCTGGCCGGAAGAATTCCCGCCGGCGTGGAATCCCGGCACGCGACGGATACTTTCATCCGCAATCTTCGTTTCGCAGCGCCACGCCTCGCCGACGAGGGGATTCTCCTGCTCATCGAGCCGGTGAATACCTTCGACGTGGAGCGGTTCCTCGTCTCCGGCTCGGGCCAGGCGCTCGATATCATCGACGCGGCCGCGTGCGGGAATCTGTCGCTCCAGTACGACGTCTATCACATGCACCGCATGCACGAGGACGTCGGTGCGGCCATCGACGGAGCCCTTCCGCGGATCGGTCACATTCAGATTGCCGACGATCCCGGCCGCCACGAGCCCGGCACGGGGGAGATCGATTTTCGATCGCTGTTTGGTCTGCTGGAGGCTCGCGGATACTCCGGCTGGATCGGTTGCGAGTACCTGCCCCTCGGTGCGACCGACGCGGGGCTGGGTTGGCGGCAGGAATACGAGCCACATTCGGCGCCCGACAGGAGCCTACGATGAGATGGGGTCTGGGAAGCGCGGTTGCGGGCGTGCTGCTCGCACTGGCGCTCGCGAATCAGCCGGCAGCCGCCGCGCAGCAGGGGAAGGCGATGGCGATGCTGGCGCAGGATCCGGCGTGCATGACGACGAAGATTGCGTCGGCCGGCGGGCCGATGCCGAAGTCACCGGACACGCTCGTGATGCGCTGGCTGGGCGTGTCGAACTACGAGCTGGCGTATCGCAACCAGGTGATCCTGCTGGACGGCTTCTACTCGCGGGTCTGGCCGGCGCGTCCGCTCGGGGTATCGGTGGCCGAGTTCAAGCGCGCCGACGCGATGTTCGTCGGTCACGGGCACTGGGATCACATTGCCGACGCGCCGGAGGTGGCGAAGCAGACGGGCGCGAAGGTGTACGGCGGACCACCCACGACCGAGTGGCTCAGGATGCAGGGCGTACCCGATGCGCAGCTCGTCACGTGGAAGGGCGGGGAGAGTCAGAAGTTCAACGGCTTCACCGTGCAGGCGATTCACGCGTCGCACGCGGGCGGCCGGCCGGAGCCGGTCAACAAGCTGATGACGCTCTACGAGGAGCTGGTGCCGCAGTTCTACGGGCGTGAGCAGACGGAGGACGAAAAGGCGGCGATGCAGCGGCTGCGGCGGCGCGGCGCCGGCGGCCCCCGCATCAGCAGCGAGGGGACGCTGACCTATTTGATCACCTTCGACAACGGATACCGGATCGTCTACACCGATACCGCCGGCGCGCCCAGCGCCGAGCAGAAGTCGGCGTTCGCCAGTATCCCGCGCACCGACATCGGCATCGTCGCCTACACCGGCCGCTTCAACACGACGCTGCAGAACCAGGAGTCGATGCCCATCGTGGAGACGTTCAAGCCCCGCGTCGTCCTGCCCAGCCATCACGAGGACGAGACGGGAGTCGGCGCCCACTTCGACATGCCGGTCTATCCGCTCGGGATTGCCGTGCGCGACAAGTTCCCGGATGCGCAGACGATCGATCCGCTCTACCTGTCGGCGCTGTGCTTCGACACGAAGTCGAAGGAGTTCTTCGTCGGCCGGTAGGCACTGATTCCTGGGCCCTGATCCCTGAGGCCCGCGCTTTGTAGGCCGGTCCTTTCGGACCCGGCGTCGTCTGAATGACGCCGCTGGCCCCGAATGACCTGCTACAGTCGGGCACTTCCAACAGTCCTGATCCCGGATCCCTGCGCCTTGTAGGCCGGGTCCTTTCGGACCCGGCGTCGTCTGAATGACGCCGGCTGCCGCCCTTCGACATGACGCTGCTGGCGGTCCGAAAGGACCCGCCCTACGGTGGCGGACCCAACAGTCCTGATCCCGGATCCCTGCGCCTTGTAGGCCGGGTCCTTTCGGACCCGGCGTCGTCTGAATGACGCCGGCTGCCGCCCTTCGACACGACGCTGCTGGCGGGTCCGAAAGGACCCGCCCTACGGTGGTGCGTACTCCAACAGTCCTGATCCCCGAACCCTGAGGCCCGAGCCTGCGCCTTTGCGCTGCGCCTGTGCACTCCTGTGCAGTGGCTCCGGACATGCCGGTTCTGTCGCCGCGCATGCACGTGCGGTTGGTCCTGCCGCTGGCCGCGCGTGAAACGCGCCGATTCAGGCGCGTACATCGGTCCCGTGATGCGGCATGCAATCTGCTCTTCCGGGCCACTATGAAAATGGTGTGTGCGTGGTGCCGCGAGGCAGAGAAGTCCGAAGCTGCGAAGAGCAGCCGGAAGGCGTCCGTTCCGCAGACGTCCTACACCATCTGTCCCAAGTGCGTAGACGCGTTCTTCCCGGGCCTGCTGCCACCGGGCGTGGCGGAAGCACCGGCCTGTCACGCTTGGTGAACCGCCGTCGCTGAGTGGGGTGCGGCGTGCGCGCCGCTGGCGATCGCCCACGGCATCGGCGGACGGGGCGGTGTGCTTGCCGCCCCTTCCGCGTTTCCGCCATCAGCGCGGGCGTGGGAGGGCTCAGCGCACCGAGACGGTCGAGCGCATCCAGGGGTGGATGCAGCACTGCCATTTCGTCGTCCCCTTGGGCATCTCGCTGCTCCCTGCGACGGGACCCTGTATTTTCGCGCCCGCGGGAACGAATACGTTCGTCGGGCTCGGGGCCGCCGGCGCATTTTCGGCGCCGCACTCCGGCCGCGGCGGGCCAAATCGGCCGGCTTCATTCAGTTCGGGAACGAAGCCGCCGCCAAACCTGGCGACCTTGGTAAAGGTGTGGGTTTCCCCGGCGCGGCTCTCGAGCAGCGTTCCCTGACCGCGATCGAGCCTCACTTCGTCCGGGTTGAACTTCCACGCGCCCACATCCCGATCCTCGGCCAGCTCTTCGTTGAACTCCGCGAACGTCGTGTCACCGTCGAAGCCTTCCTTGCAGACGCCCGGGCCGAGCACTGCGTTGAAGGTTGCGGGATCGCAGTCGTCGCGGAGGCGGAAGACGACCGAGCCTTGATGGGCAGTGGCGGCGCCCGCCACGAGAAGGAGTGAGGCGATGACGAAGCGTACGGACCGTGACGTGTGTCTCAACATAGTTCTCCTCTTTGTTGGAGAAGGCAGGTTCGTTTCAAGGGGAGGCGCCGCGACTATACGCCCGCGACAGCCCATCGGCAATACGCCAATGCAGTTTCTCGAGCAACCCCCCGCGTGCCCTGGTCCAGCGCGGCGAGGTGATCGTCGATGGTTGTGGTCCTTGCCGCCACGGCGCGTGCACCGTTGGAAATCGTTGACATGCTGCGCCGCGCAGTGTAGCCACGCCAGAGGCGGTTTGGCGCGGGCGCCCGGTTTCTGTCAGTATTACGGCGGCCGGAGGTACAGGAGTACAAAAGGATGCGAGTCGCAATAATGGTTCTCTCGTCGGTCCTCACACTGTCGGGGTCGGCACTGGCCCAGGGGTGGGAGGAATACATCAACAAGGAAGACGGCTTCAGGGTCGATTTCCCGTCAACTCCAACAATTACGCAGACGACGTTCAAGTCGGAATACGGTGCCGATGTCCCGGCGCGCGTCTACACCGTCGTGCGCGGCCCGGAGCGTTATTCGATCACCGTCGCGGACTATTCGCAGGTGACGCAGCTGCTCGACGAGCTCGTGAAGAAGCGGTGTCCCGAGGGCATGAAGGACGAGCGTTCGTGCGGGTTCAACAACGCCGGCCGCGGCTATTGGAAGGAAGACATCGGTGGCGCACTGCTGTGGGCCACGTGGGGGTTCATGGAAAGGGACGCCAAGATCACGCACATGGCGTGGGCGTGGCAGGATCTCGTTGAAGGGCACGAGCTCCAGCTCACCAACAACGCCGATCAATCCCGGACCTTCGCCTACGTCACGATGCACCAGAACAAGCTCTACATCGTCGAGGGTACAGTTCCCAAGAACTACCCGCCGCCGGGCTTGTTTCAGCAGTCGCTCGGATTCGTGGACAAGGAAGGCCGAGGGGTGCGCTATCAGTCGGTGTACTCGAACATGCACGCCGAGTTTCCCGACGATTTCCCCGGCAAGCCGAATCGCACCGGTCAGGGCGGCGGACGCGGAGCTGGCGCAGGCGCGCCTGCAGCGCCGCCGGAGGGTGCCGCTCGCTAGGGCATCGAAGGCATCTCGCGGGCCAGCGGTCAGGCCCGACGTGACGGACCTCTGAATACGGATCGGAAGGGGCGGCGTCCACCGGGGCGCCGCCCCTTCGTTTTTCTGGCCGTTGAAACCGGCTCACGCCGCGCGTTGCCATTCAGGGCGGGAGAACCCCGCCCTCAGTGCGACACACGCACGGCGACCCAGTCGAGGGAGAAATCGCGCGAGGTCGAGTCCGCGACGGTGCTGACCCGGACCCGGAAGTTCGCGTTGGAGAGCTCGGCCGCGGTCCAGCTGCGGCCCCATGTGTTGGTCGCACCGCCGAGGGTGCGCGCAGTCATGCTCGTCGTCAGCGTCGACGTGGCCTGCGCCGCCGTCCACGAGACGCCGCCATCCCAGGAGAGCGCCACGCACATCCGGGGTGAGCCGGACGTGCTGTCCACCCGAGCGTCGAGACGCACCTCGATGCCCTTGACCGCGGCGCCGGCCGGAACCGTGATTCCGTAGTTGAAGAAGCGGTGCTTGTCGCGCGCCGTGCTGGTGCACGACGTGCTCGATCCGGTACCGCTGTTGGTATCCACGGCGCTGGAGGTGTCGTCTCCGTGGGCGTTGGCGGCGTTGGTCTCGAAACCGTTGCCGTCACCGCCGCTGTCTGCCGCATTCGCGCCCGGACTCCGGAAGCCGGTGGTGCCGCCGCCGCCGCCGCGCTGGCGAGGACCGTGACGGTTGCCGACCGGCTGCTGCCGCGATACGTGGCCGTGATGGTGACCGGCGTCGCCGCGGCCACCGTTGATGTGGTGACGGTGAAGGTCCTGAAGGTTTGCCCCGCCGGCACGGTGACGCTGGCAGGCACCTGCGCGGCGGCCGGATTGCTGCTCGAGAGCGTCACCACGGCGCCGCCCGACGGCGCCGATCCCGTGAGCGCCAGCGTCGCGCTGATTGAGGTGCCGCCGGTCACGCTGCTGGGGTTCGTCGTCAAGGTGTCGAGCGCCGTACCGGCGTTCGGATCCGGGAAGACTGTGATCCACTCGGTCTTGGTCACCGATCCGGACTGCGCGCTGATCGGCGCCGAGCTGAAGCTGCTCACGGAGCTGCGTCGTGATCGTGAAACTGGCCGCGCTGTTTCCCGCCGCAATGTGAACGCCCGCGGGTACCTGCACCACAGACGGATCGCCGCTGAACAGCGTCACCGTCGTCCCACCCGGCGGTGCCGGCGTCACGAGTCCGACGGTGCCGCGCAGAGAACCGCCGGCGATCACCGACATCTGCGGAGGATTGATGCCCATGGCATGGAGATCGGGAATCGCAGGCTGGCCGGGATCGATCCGGAGCACGGCCCCGTGCATTCCGGCGCCGCTTCCATAGGATGCCTGGATCATTACCCAGTAGGGCGCGTTGACCTGCGGGGCCGTGATCGTGAAGTTGGCACTCGTGCTCCCGGCCGGCACCGTGACGCCGCCAGACGGAGTCACCACCTGTCCCTCCATGCTGCCGTTCACCCAGACCCGCGCGCCGCCCGGAGGGGCAGGAGCCGTCAGCGTGATCGTTCCCGTCGTCGTGCCGCCGCCGACGACACTGTCGGTCTGCAGCGTAACGGCCGCCAGGCTGGGGGAGGGAGCGGGAGATCCCACCGGCACCAACGTCAGCCTGGTCTCGGGCGCCCGATAGTTATCGTTGGCTGTGCCGGTGTTGAAAATGATCGGCACGGCCGACCCGACCGCGGCGGTGGTGATCGCAAAGCTGGCGGCGGTGTCACCTTCGGGCACCAGGACCTTCGCCGGCGGCCGGGCCAGCGAGGTGTCGCTGCTGACCAGGGTGACCTCGATGCCGCCGGGCGGCGCCGGCTGCATCAACGTGACGGTGCCCGTCACGGAGGTGCCCCCGATGGCGATGTCCTTGTTGAGTGAAAGGCTGAAGAGGAGCGGAAACAATCCGAGCGAGCTCTGTTCCCAGTTTCCTGCCCCGTAGGCCGCGCGGAGCGTGCCCACCACCGCACCGGAGACCGGAACGGTCGTGATTGGAGACACCGTCGCGTCCGTCGCGCCCGCGGGGATGAAGACGCTCTCGGGCACCTCCGCATGGGGCAGGTCACTGGCGATCTTCACCACCGCCCCGCCGGGCGGCGCCGGCGCGCTCAACGTGACACGGGCCTGCGTCGAGTGGCCGCCCGAGACGCTGCTTGGTTGTGCGAGGAGCCAGAACAGATCGATCGGCGTCGGCGGCGAGGCCACGACGCGGAAGCTCGCGCCCGCCGACCACGGACCGCGAACGGCGCCGTGCACGGCACGCACACGCCAGAAATACGTGCCCGGCGGAAGATCGGAGACCAGCATGTAGTCCGAGCGGCTGATGTCCTGGACCAGGAGCACCCCGAACGTACCGCCGAAGGTCGGTTCGTCGTCCACATCCAGGTCGTATCCCTGTATCTGCGGGTTGGCCGTGTCGGTCCAGTCGAACGTGAACGGAAGCGCAACCGTGGCTCCACCGGCGGGCGACAACGGTGTTGGCGCCGGCGGAACCGGCGCCGCGTTGGTGATCCGGACGTTCACGGCCGGAGAGGGCAGCCCGCGCACGTTGTCGACCGAGACGGGACGGATCCGATAATAGATGTTCGGGATCTCGTTGCCCCACCCGGCCCCGACGCTGGTGCCGAACTCCATGACGCTCGTGCTGAACACCAGCGGGTATGAGAAGTTCGGCTGGTCATCGGCCTCGAGCACGTAATAGTGAGCGCCCGGCACCTCGTTCCATGTGATCCGGTAAGTCTCGAATGCGTGGAATCGCGATCCGGTGGCGGGGCTGGTGATGCCCGCCGTGCCGCCCGGCGCTGGACCGAGGCCGGTGATCGTGAAGCTCCGGACGGCCGACCACGCCGACTCGATAAAGCCCGTCGCTCCGCCGACCGTCTGCGTCGCCCTGACTCTCCAGAAGTACGTGCCATTCGGAAGGCCGCTCACGCGATCCTGCGTGGGAACCGGATCGCCGTGGCGCACATCGGTAAACCCCGACGCGATCACGAGGGTGAACCCCGACGTGGTCCCCACTTGCCATATATAGCTTTCGATGGGCCCATCCGGATCGGTGACGGCCGACCACCGCAGCATCATCGGTTGGACCAGCGCCGCACCGCTGGCAGGCTCGAGGAGCGCAGGCGCCGGCGGCGGAGTCTGAGCAGCGGCTTCGATCGCTGACGTGACGAAGACGAGAAGAAGGACGGCAAGAATCGATCTGGGCTTCATGGCAATGACCTTAATTTGGCGGGATGTCGTCATCAGGTGCAGCGGTGCGTGTTGGGGGGGAGTGCGCGCAGGTCACACGAGCCAGCCATAGTCGTGCCGACCATTGAAGCCAATAAAGAGAGGGGTGTTCCGCGTATTCGCCGCCGAAGTCCCTTTCTGCCGCCGTAATCTGATTTCCCGCCGGGTAACACAAGGATGAGTCCGCTGCGGAAAGGTTTGCGACGGTACGAGCGCGGCAAGACAGGTCGGTGGTTCACCGTCACCGGCCGCAGGGAGGGTGCTTTGGACCCGCCAATTGATCGACGGCCTCGTCCGGGTATCTCGCCGGGTCCGAGGATCCGACCTGCGAGCCTACCGAGCTTCCAGATCGGCGCTCGGCCTGAACGCGGGCGGCCGGCGGTGCCTGGTCGCCTGTTCGTAGGCGTAGGCGAGCTTGATCAACGTCGGCTCGCTCCATGCGCGGCCGAAGAACGACATGCCCAACGGCAGCCCCCGGTAATAGCCCATTGGTACGGTGATGTGCGGGTAGCCCGCCACTGCGGCGACCGATGACGGGCTCGAGGCGCCGGCCGGCATCGCGTCGCCGTTCACCAGATCCACCAGCCACGGCGGGCTGAAAGTCGGCGCGACCAGGGCGTCGAGCTGGTGCGTCGCCATCACCGCGTCGATGCCAAGGGTTCGCGCCTGGCGGTGGTTTGTCGCGAGCGCCTTCTGGTACGCCGCACTCGTCAACGGTCCTTTCGCCTCGGCCATCTCCATGATTTCCTGACCGAAGTACCGCAGCTCCTCGTCCTTGTGCTGGTCGTTGAACGCGATGACGTCCTTCAGGGAGCGGACCGGCGAAAGCGGACCGAGCCTTGCCAGGTACCGGTTCAGGTCGTCCTTGAACTCGTAGAGCAACACGTCGAATTCGGTGGCGTCAAAGGATCCGAGCGTTGGAATATTCGCCGGATCGATGATGACGGCCCCCTGTTTCCTCATCTCGGCGATGGCGAGGTCGGCCAGACGATCGGCCGCAGCGTTATAGCCGAACAGCTTGTCGCGGACCACCCCAATCCGGGCGCCCTGGAGGCCGTTGCGGTCGAACGCGGACGGGTAGTCGCGCGCCGCGGGGCGCGACGCCTCCGTGGTGATGGCGTCGTCGCGATCGACCCCTTCGATCGCCGCGAGAACGACCGCCGCGTCGGCGACGCTTCGCGCCATCGGACCGGCGGTGTCCTGGCTGTGGGCAATCGGCACGACGCCCGTACGGCTCACGAGCCCGAGCGTCGGCTTCAGGCCGACCACGGAAGTGCTGTGCGCCGGACACACGATCGACCCGTCGGTTTCGGTTCCAATCGCGGCGGCTGCCAGGTTTGCAGCCACGGCGACCGCCGAACCCGAGCTCGAACCACACGGGCTCCGATCGAGCGCGTACGGGTTTCTCGTCTGGCCGCCGCGCGCGCTCCAGCCGCTCGACGAATGCGTCGATCGGAAGTTCGCCCATTCGCTGAGATTCGTCTTGCCGAGGATGACCGCGCCGGCTTCGCGCAGCCGCGACACCACGAACGCGTCCTGCGGCGCACGCACGCCCTCGAGCGCGAGCGATCCCGCCGTCGTTGTCATGCGATCCGCGGTGGCGATGTTGTCCTTGATGAGGATCGGGATGCCGTGCAACGGACCGCGCGCGCCTTTCTGTTTCCGCTCGGCGTCGAGAGCATCGGCGATCGTCAACGCCTCCGGATTGAGCTCGATCACGCTGCGCAAGGCGGGACCCTGACGATCGAGCCGCTCGATTCGTGCCGTGTACTTCTCAACGAGCGATCGCGCCGTATCCTGGCCGCGCTCCATGCGCTGCTGGAGTTCGGCGATCGTGGTTTCCTCGAGATCGAAGGGCACGGCCGCCGGCGCCGCCTGTTGCGTCGGCGGCGAGCCCCCGCCACTGCAGGACGCGCACGTGAGCATCGCCGCGACCAGCGCCCACGTGCCCGCGGCGGTGCCGCGTCTCCCCGCAGCCGCCGCTACCACGGCTTCTCGACGTTGGTGACGTGCTCGCGGTCGGGTGGTGTGAGGCAGATGCCGATGCAGAGATATGGGAGTTCGGGATGTGGATTGTGACCGCGGTGAAACTTGCCGGGCGGCTCTGAATAGACGTCGCCGGCTTTCGCCCTTATCAGGATCCCTTCCTCGAATTCCGCTTCGAAGAGTCCCTGCAGCGCCACGAAGAAGGTCGCGCCGTTGTGGCAGTGCCAGTTGGTGTAGCCGAGCGGGGCGATCTCCGCGTTGTAGATCTGGACTTTGACCTGCGGATCCTTCGGTAGGGACGCACAGAGCCGATCGAACAGCACGTTTCGATGCAGTCCCTGCCCCGGATTCAGGTATCCGCTCAGTTGCAGCGTCAGCGCCTTGTCGTCGTCCACCTGACTGCTCCTATGGTTCGCCCGTATCGGAGGCCGCCATCGTCGCGGGTGGATTCGAGCCCGCGCCATGGCCACTCAGTCTCCCCGGCGAAGGCATGGAGCGTCAACACGCGTCACGGCAGCGACCATCCCGGCAACGGTGGCGGCTGCCGGGACGAGCGCTTCAAACGGGCTGTCCGAATGTGAGCCAGAAGCGATTGCAGTCGCGGATGATGAACTCACGCATCCCGTAGAACGCGTCGTGGATACCTTCAACAATCTCCACCCGATCCTTCAATCGCTCATACAGATCGTTGACGTCGTTGGTGGTGACATACAGGTCAACCTCCCGGCGCGCGGCGCTGCTCGGTATGCCTCCGCAGTTCAGCATGAACTCGCCCGTCCCGAACGTCACCGCCGCCCACGTCATCTCGCCCTCGTCTTCCGCGGTAGCCCGGATCGCGAAGCCGATGCTCTGATACCACTCGACCGTCGCCCGCACGTCGGGCACACGGATCATCGCTGTCACCGTCGCCATCGGCAACTGCGCTCCTGAGCAGCTATTCACGCGCTCGGGTGCAGCGATCCCGCAAGTTGTTGAAAACAGGAATGGAGCCGGCGACCCGACTTGAACGGGTGACCTGCTGATTACGAATCAGCTGCTCTACCAACTGAGCTACGCCGGCCAGGCGAGGTCTCCGGGCGGCCCGTCTGGGCGCCCGGAACGAGCAATTCTAGCACGCGCAATTCGGCGGGCGCCGCGCTACCGCCGCCCGTCGTGGAGGTCGCGGACGTAGTGCGCCCGTGATTCGACCTCGGTCAGCTTCAGCGCCGCGTATTGCGCGGCGTCGGCGAGCACCTTCCTCGTGACCGCGTCGCTGCGCTGCCGTGCGGTATCGGGATCCAGCCCGTGCTCGCGCAGGTACTCCTCGATCAGGCGGCGCTCGAGCTCGGCCAGCGGCTCCTCGAGGGGTGGAACGTCGGGATCATTCGTCATACATGAATCCACAGTCCGGTGGCCGCTGGCAAAGCCAGAAGGCAGGATCAGCCGCACGCCGTCGAACCGTCGTCTAGGGGCGGCCGTCGTGCAGATCGCGCGCGTCGTGCGCGCGCGACTCGACTTCCGTCAGCTTGAAAGCGGCGTGCTGAGACGCGGCCATCAACAACGTCCGCGCGGCGGGATCGCGCCGCTGCCGCAGCGCATCCGGGTCGTGCCCGAGCGCGACGAGATATCGTCGATGAGATGCTGTTCGAGCTGCGCAGGCGGTTCGTGGAGCGGCGGGACATCGGGATCCATGTTGGCCATAACATCAACCCAACGCGGACCAAAGGAACACCCCGAGACGACGACAACAACAGACGCGGGGGCTGAAGCCCCCGCGCGGATGGTACTGATTCCGGCTGCGACCGGAAGCGACGCTACTGGGTCTGCGCGACCTTCAGCTCACTCATCTTGGCGATCATGTCCTCGGCGGACGTCGCCGGGCGCACGGCCTTGTCGATGTGCGCGATCTTGCCGTCCTTGTCGATGTAGAAGGTCCAGCGGCTCGCCATCCCGCGTGCGTTGAGCACGCCGTACTTCGTCGCCGTCTCCTTCGTCGGATCGCTCAGCAGCGGAAAGTCCGCGCTCTCCGACTTCGCGAACGCCATGTTGCCGCCCTCGCCCTCGAGCGGGTCCACGCTCGCCATGAAGTACGCCACGTCGTACTTCCGGATCTTGTCGCCGTTCGCCGCCAGCGACTTGCACTCGATGGTGCAGCCCTGCGTGAACGCTTTCGGGAACCAGGCCAGCACGACAGCCTTCTTCCCGCGATATTCGGAGAGCTTGTGCGACTTGCCGTCGGTCCCCTGCAGCGTGAAGTCCGGCGCGGTGTCGCCAACCTTCAGCTCGACCGGGGCCTGTGCCATCGCTCCTACTGTCAGGGCTGCCATCACCGCCGTCGCAAAAAGTGCACGCATTCACGAACCTCCTGGGCTCGAAAGCCCGCATCACGGTCCCGGGAAGGCCTGAGTATACTGCCGAACCCGCACGGTTGGCAGGTCGTACAGAAAAGGAGGTCTGAAGTTTCCTCAGCAGCCGTTCGCGCGGTTGCCCGCGGCCGCCGCCTCAACGGTTGGCGGCCTCCGGTCCTTCAGGCCTCCATTTCGGCATATGACGCCGGCGTAGGTACAATAGGGTGCGCGCGTATTCGCCGAATTTCAGCCGGCGCCCTTCCCTTCATCAGACAGCTGTCGGCGTCTCGCGGCGGGCGCGCGGCGCCTCGGACGATCCGAAGAGCGCTTCGTGCACGCGCTGCCGCTCGCGGTCGATCTGATCGGGCGTCGCGCCAAGCCGCTGCAGCACGGCCTCGGTCATCGTCAGCGCCACCTCGCCCTCCCCCGAGAAGACGTGCTGCGCCCCGGCGGTGCGCAGCGCGGGCACGTCGCGCAGGTACGCGGCGCGCACGAAGATCTGCACGTCTTCGTTCAGCTCGCGCGCCGACCTGATGGTTTCGGGCGCGCCGGTGTCGGCGCCGCTGACGATCAGCGTGCCGGCATGACGCAGCCCCGCTGTCACGAGCGTCTGGGGATGACGCGCATCGCCATAGACGGCGGACAGCCCTTCCAGCCGCATCGCGCGCACGGTGTCCACGTTCAACTCGATGACCGTCGGCGAGATGCCGTTCTCGCGCAGCAGCCGGGTCACCGTCTGTCCGGTCGGCCCATACCCCACGACGACGGCGCGGTCGCGCGGATCGAGCGAGGAGGCCAGGCCGGCTTCGTCGAGGTCGTCACCCGGCAGCGCGCGCCGCCAGAGCCGCGTCCGCTGCGCAATCCATCGCTCCATCGGATCCACCAGGCGCGACGTGACGGGGTTGATCGTGATCGAGATGATCGACGCGGCCACCACGACGTTCATCGCGGAGGCGGGCAGGATGCCGAGCTCGCGCCCGAGCGCGGTCAGGATGAACGAGAACTCGCCGATTTGACCCAGCGAGACGGCCACGGTCAGCACGGTGCGCAGCGGGTATCGCATGCGCCAGCAGCACCAGCGCCGCCGCGGCGGGCTTCGCCACCAGCACAATCGCGAGCGCCGCCAGGACGAGGCCCGGCTCCTCGAGCAGCTGCGCCGGGTCGAGGAGCATCCCGATCGAGACGAAGAAGAGCACGGCGAACGCGTCGCGCATGGGCAGCGCGTCGGTCGCCGCGCGGAGGCTGTAATCGGAGCGCGCGACCACCAGTCCTGCCAGAAATGCGCCGAGCGCCATCGACACGCCAAAGAGCGTCGCGGCGCCGATGGCGATCCCGAGCGCGATCACGAGCACGGTCAGGGTGAACAGCTCGCGCGACCGGGTGGCGGCCACCCGGTCGAGCAGCGCCGGAATCGCCCGTTGACCGACGACGCCGGCGAATACGACCAGGCCTGCGACCTTCACCAGCGTCAGCGCAACGTCGCGCGCGATCTCTCCCGCGCTCGGCGTTCCCACGAACAGCGTCGGCAGCAGCACCAGGACGATGACGGTCAGCAGGTCCTCGACGACGAGCCAGCCGACGGCAATGTGTCCGGCGGAGGTGTGCAGCTCGCGGTTGTCGGACAGCACGCGCACCAGCACGACGGTGCTGGCGACCGCCAGCGACAGGCCGAATACGATCGAGGCAGGCAACGGGAATCCGAACGCACGCGCCGCCACGGCGCCGAGTGCGAGGGCCGTGCCGCTGGCGACCAGGGCGCCCGGCACGGAGACGCGGCGCACCGACAGCAGCTCCTCGACGTGAAACTGCAGTCCGACTCCGAACATCAGCAGGATGACGCCGAAGTTGGCGAGTTGCTCGGCGAGGTTCGCGTTGGCGACGAAGCCGGGGGTATACGGTCCGATCGCCACTCCGGCAAGCAGGTAGCCGACGAGGGGAGAGAGTCCGAGCCGCTGCGTGAAGTAACCGAACGCCAGCGCGGCGGAGAGACCGGCCGCCAACGTGAGGATCAGTTCCATCTCTGGCATTGGCCGACATCGTACAAGGCGCGACACATGCACGTCTCGCGTTAAGTGGAGATCAAACGCGGCGCGGCGCCGTTCGTGCCGAAGACGACGAGCCTGAAGGTGCTCAGGGAGGCGGTACAAGAGTGTCGCGGCTGCGACCTTTACAAGCACGCCACGCAGGCGGTCTTCGGCGCGGGCCCGCGGGCGGCGCGCGTGATGTTCGTCGGCGAGCAGCCGGGCGACCAGGAAGACCAGCTGGGCGAGCCATTCGTCGGTCCCGCCGGCGCGCTGCTCGACAAGGCGCTCGCCGACGCGGGGATTTCGCGTGACGAGGTCTACCTGACCAATGCGGTGAAGCACTTCAGCTGGGAACCGCGCGGCAAGCGCCGCATCCACAAGAAACCGCGCGTGTCCGAGATCAAGGCGTGCCGGCCCGTGGTTCGAGGCGGAGCGGCGCGCCGTGAAGCCGGCGGTCGTCGTCTGCCTCGGCGCGGTCGCGGCCCAGTCGGTGCTCGGAACCCGATTCAAGCTGATGCAGAACCGCGGGCAGGTGCTCACGAGCGAGGCCGCCGGGCGCGTCGTCGCGACGATCCATCCTTCAGCGGTGCTGCGGGCACCGGATGCGGAAGGCCGCCGCGCCGCTTACGCGATGCTGGTGGCGGATCTGAAGGTGGTGGCCAAGCTCGTCGCCAGCACGTAGTAACAGACGAGACTTGGCACTTCACGTGCACTACGGCGGCCGGAAAAGGTATAGCCCTTCCACAAAGGGGGAATCTCTATGCGCAAATTGGTGCTCGCGGCGTCACTGCTGGTCTTCGTGGGAGCTTTTGCGGTGGCATGGCTCAGCAGTTCAACGCCGGAGGGCTCGCCCATCGGCGACATCACCCTCGCTGAGGAGCGGATACCGGGTTCGGGGGCCACAGGGCTTGGCGTTCCCCCCCGCCAGGCCTCGACATCCCCGGGACGGTCGTCGCTCGACGCTGGCGGCGTCGGGAGTCCTGCCGCCAACTCCCCGGAATCATCGTTACCCGTTCCGGACATGACCATCGCGTCAGCCAACCCACTGCGGGGGGGCGACGGCGCGCCGAGCGCATTTCGCCGTTCGGGCTACAGTGGAAGCTCTTCATTTGGCTCGCGCACCCGCGTCACTAACTCGGGCTCGGCAGGCGGCGGCGGCGGCTTCTCGGCGCCTGGCTCGGGCGGCGGTGGCGTAGGCGGCGGTGGCGGCACCGTTGCGGCCGCTCCGCGTACTGGCGATCGGGCGACCACCACCAACTCGTTCACGACCGACAGCGCCAAGACGCCGGCTCTGACCTCCGCTCCTCGTCCCTCCCCGACACCGTCCGCATCGAGACCGCCGAGCAGCGGCGGCGGAGACGGTGGAGTATCCAACGCTCCGGCTCCGAGCTTTGGCGGCGGCGGCGCGCCAGTGGTCCTGCGCTCCCGTTCTTGCGACCCCCGGCATAACGGCCGACACGCCTCCGTTCAGCGGCACACCATCCCCGGCAGCCACGCCGGAACCGACGACGATGCTCCTGCTCGGCACGGGCATCGCGGGTCTCTATCGACTGCGTCGTTACCTGGAGTAACAGAGACAATGGTGCGAGGATACGAGGGCGCGGTGGCCAAAGGAAGCAGCGTGACGCTGCTGCTCACCGTCGCGGCCGCCGTCGGTCTCTATGCACCGGTGCTCGCGGGTCTCGCCCGCCAGTGGTGGAGCGAGCCCGCGAGCTCCCACGGTCTCCTGCTCGTTGCCGTCGCCGCCGTCGTCGTGCAGCGGCGCTGGCAGCAGTTGCGGGCCCTGCCGCTTCAGCCGCGTGACGCCGGGCTGGGCGTCGTCGCCGGCGGCCTTCTGATCTTCGCCGCGGGCACGGTCACCGGCGACGTGTTCATCCTGCGGATCTCGCTGCCGCTCGTGATCGTGGGCGCGATCCTCGCGCTCGGTGGACCAGGGCACCTGCGGCTCCTGGTGGCGCCGCTCGGCTGCTGCTGCTCGCCATCCCGCTTCCGGCGGTCGATCGTGACGCACGCGACGATGCCGCTGCAACTGATCGCGTCGCAGGTCGCCGCGGGCGTCCTCCAGGCCTGTCAGGTCCCGGTGCTGCGCGAAGGCAACCTGTTGATGCTGAACCGCGTGACGCTGGAAGTAGCCGACGCCTGCAGCGGACTGCGTTCGCTCGTGGCGCTCGTCTCGGTGACGGCGGTGTGCGCCGCATTCTTCTCCATGAGCCCGCGTCGCGTCGCGTTCCTGATGGCGGCGGCGGTTCCCGTCGCGATCGTCGGCAACGGACTGCGCGTGGCCGCGACCGGACTGCTCTCGACCTGGATCGGAGAGGCCGCCGCGCGGGGGTTCCTCCACGATCTGACCGGCTACGCGGCGTTCGTCGCCATGTGCGCGATCATCGTCGGCCTGCAGATTGCGGCCAAACCGCGACGCGTTCCACGCGGTGGTGGGCGTCTGATCATGCGACCGTCCATCCGTCACGGCCTGCTGGCGCTGGCGTTTCTGGCCACATACGGCTTCACCCATGCGGTCGCCCCGGTGGCGCCGTCTGTCCCGCCGGCTATCGCGGCGCTGCCGATGACGCTCGTGCCGTGGTCCGGGGTCGAGGCGCCGCCGCTCGACCCGGAGACCGCCAAGGTGCTCGCAGCGGACGAGTACGTCCGCAGGTACTACTACGCCGGCTCACCCGCGGACTCGCGCGAGGCGGTGGAGATGGACATCTCCTATTACGCGCAGCCGCGGGTCGGCGCGAACATGCACTCGCCGCTGAACTGCCTGCCTGGGAACGGGTGGCAGATCACCAAGATCGACACGGTGACGCTCGCGGGCGGCAGCGGTGCGCGCGTACGGGCGCTGACCGTCGCGCGCGGGCGACACCAGGTTGCGATGGCGTACTGGTTTCAGAGCCGGGACCGCGTGGTGAGCGGCGAGGCGTCCACGCGATTCCACCTGCTGGCCGACGCGCTGCAACGGAAGCCTACTGACGCCGGCCTCGTCCGCGTCATGGCGCCGTTCACCGGCGCCACCGCCGCCGAAAGCGTGGTCCTCGACTTCGCCGCGCGCCTCGTCCCCGAATTGACGAAAGTCCTGCGCGGCGTCTAGTCCATAAGATCTGAAGCTCACACTGAGGGCCGGCTGAAGCCGGCCCCTACGAAAGCTTGGATACGAGCCGCGCGGCGAGTTCGTACGTAGGGGCCGGCTTCAGCCGGCCCGACATGAGTTCAGTGATCGCCGTGGCCGTTGGTGGTGACCGTGTCGGCGCGAACGTAGAACTGGCGGTCGGCGAGCTCGGCGGCCTCGGTTCGCGTGAGCTGCCAGCTGAACATCTCTTCGGCTTTCGGCAGCCGCTGAATCGACCCGGAGATCGTCGCCTGCTGGCCGGCGTGCACGGGCAGGATCCCATGCGAGCGTGGAGCGCCAGCCTGCCCTTGCCTGCTATTCCGGTTATCCCGGCCCATCACCACGAGCAGGCGATTGTCGCCTTCGCCCACCCAGAACGCCGCGTCATTCGCAATGTCCTGCACCTTGACGTGCAGATCGACATGCCGGCCGATGAGCTGTTGGCCATCGACGCTGCCCGTGATCGTTTCCAACTCCTGAATGATTGCCGGCGGAACGACCGCCGCCCGACCGCCGTTGTCGTCCGCGGCGCGCGGAATCTCGTGGCCAGAGGTTCCCGTCACCCCGCGATTGCCGCCCATGCTTGCCGGGGCGGGACTACCAGGAGGCGGACCGAACCGTTCACCCTCGCCGGCCTTGTGCTGGTAGGCCCAGTAGAGGCATGCCGCGACAACGACGAATCCCATCGCCACGACGATCAGGTCACGGCGCAGGCGCTTGACGGCATAGGGATCTGGCTCGTAGTCACGTTTCATACGCGCAGGAAGGTGCAGGTTTCATACCGCCACCCTGGACACTCGGCTCGACGAGCGCGAGCGCGCGCGTGTTCCGCGCGACGCTGAGCGCGAACGCGACGACGAGCCCTGCCGTAGCCACCACCGCTCCGACGTCGAACAACGGTACGCGTCCGAGCGCGCCGACCTCGACATGCGGATCGCCAAAGAGGGCGATGGTGCCGATGGCGAGTACGATCCGCAACTCCGTGGGCCCGAAGCCGGCGAAGGACATCCGGAAGACGTGTCGAACGGCCGTGGCGAGGAACACCTCGCCGGAGACGAGCAGGTACGACACGAGCAGCGCGAGCGCGACGATCGGGCTCATGAATCCCGAGCATGCCAGTCCCGACATCAGCATCGTGATGCCGACGATGTCGAGGACGTGATCGACGTAGAAGCCGTACCGCGGCCGCTCGGCACGGCGGACGCGGGCGAGCGTGCCGTCGAGGCTGTCGCCAAACCAGTTCAGCGCGAGCGCAGCGACGACCAGCCAGAGCGCGCGCCGGTCGTAGCGCGCGAGCGCGTAACTGGCCCCGGCGAGCGCCATGGCGGCCAACGCCAGCAGCGTGAGGTGATCGGAGGTCATCCAGGACGGCAATCGGCCGGCTATCCAGACGAGCAGGCGTTTTTCGGCGCCGGCGGTAAGGCTTGCGTGTTCGCGGACGTGATGGGTCATGCTCCAGGTAATGTGCAAGGCGACCGGTTTGCGGCTCAACCCGGACCAGCTTGAACAGCTCTGCGGCGGGGTAGTACCATTGCCCTCTTACAAAACCCAAGGAATCCAGCACAAGGGGCATGTCTCACCCAAAACCGCCGGCCCGGGGGCCGCTCATCGTTCGCGGGGCGCGCACGCACAACCTGAAGAACGTCGATGTCACGTTGCCGTCAGGCAAGCTGATCGTCGTGACGGGCGTGAGCGGGTCGGGCAAGTCGTCGCTTGCGTTCGACACGATCTATGCGGAAGGGCAACGCCGGTACGTGGAATCGCTGTCCGCGTACGCCCGCCAGTTCCTCGAGCGGATGGAGAAGCCTGACGTCGACCGCATCGAGGGCATCAGCCCCGCCATTGCCATCCGGCAGAAGAACAGCGTCCGCAACCCGCGCTCGACGGTGGGCACAACCACCGAGATCCACGACTACATGCGGCTGCTCTACGCGCGGGTGGGCCGGACCTACTGCCGCGGCTGCGGCCAGGAAGTGATTCGCGAAACCGCCGAAGTCGTCGCCAGGCGGCTCGGCGAGCTGACCTCAGGGACGCGCGTGCTGATCGGGTTCGACCTGCCCGTTGTGGCCATGCCTCCGTCGAACGGAGACGCCGGCGACAGCGACGGCGCCGAGGAGATGGCCCCCTTCGACGCGATCACCGAGACGGTGAACACGCTGCGCCGGCGCGGCTTCGGCCGGCTGCTGATCGACGGCCGCGCCGTGGCGTTCGAAGAGATCGACATGGCGTCGCTGCGCGATCGGACGACGCTCGAGGTGGTGGTCGACCGCGTGCGGATCGAAGGCGATTTGCGAAGCCGGCTGACCGACTCCATCGAGACGTCGTATCGCGAGGGCGGCGGCGCCGCGTTCGCGATCCTTGTCGGGGATCCAGGATCGGGGACGATCGACTCGAAGATTGTGTTCTCCGAGCAGTTCGAGTGCCGCGCCTGCGGCATCGCGTACGAAATACCGCAGCCGCGGCTCTTCTCGTTCAACAATCCGTTCGGCGCGTGCCCCACGTGCCACGGCTTCGGCAACATCATCGAGCTCGACATGGACCTCGTCGTGCCCGATCACGTCCAAGTCCATCAGCCAGGGCGCCATCGAGCCCTGGAGCAAACCGCATTACCGCGCGCAGCTCGCGGAGCTGAAGCGGGCCGCGAAGCACGGCACGGTGCGCCTCGACGTGCCGTGGGCCGACCTCACGCCTGAGGAGCGCCAGTTCGTCATCGAAGGAGACGACGAGTACGACGGCATCCGCGGGTTCTTCCGCTGGCTGGAGCGGAAGAAGTACAAGGTGCACGTTCGCGTGTTCCTGAGCCGCTACCGCGGCTACCTCGCATGTCCCGATTGCGGCGGTGCGCGGCTGCGCCGCGAGGCGCGCGACGTCCGCGTCGGCGGCCGCACGATTGACGTCGTCTCGGCGCTCACGGTTCGCGAAGCGCAGCAGTTCTTCACCGATCTTCAGCTCACGGAGAAGGAAACCGTCGTCGCCGACAAGGTCCTGAAGGAGATCCGCCGCCGGCTGTCGTTCCTGAGCGACGTGGGCCTGGACTACCTGACGCTCGATCGCCTGTCGTCGACGCTCTCGGGAGGCGAGGCGCAGCGCATCAACCTCGCGACCTCGCTCGGCTCGGCCCTGGTCGGCACGCTGTACGTGCTCGACGAGCCGTCGATCGGGCTGCACTCGCGCGACAACGAGCGGCTGCTCAAGATCCTCCGTCAGCTCCGCGATCAGGGAAACACCGTGCTCGTGGTCGAGCACGACGAAGACATGATCCGTGTCGCCGATCACATCGTCGACATCGGCCTCGGCGCCGGCGAGCAGGGCGGGCGCGTCGTCTACTCCGGCGATCTGGCGGGACTGATGCAGGAGCCGCGCTCGCTGACGGCGAAGTACCTGCGCAACGAGCTGGCGATTCCGGTGCCCACGCCGCGCCGGCGGGGGACCGGCCAGAAGCTCGGCTGCAACGGCGCGACCGAGCACAACCTCAAGAACATCGACGTCGACATCCCGCTCAACACGCTGACCTGCGTCACGGGTGTCAGCGGTTCGGGCAAGTCCACGCTCGTGCACGACGTGCTCTACGCGGCGATCAAGCGCGCGAAGGGCGACTGGGATCGGCGCGTCGGCGTGTTCCGCGCGCTCGAAGGCCTCGAATACATCACGGATGTCGTGCTGGTGGACCAGGCGCCGATCGGGCGGACGCCGCGTTCGAATCCGGTGACCTACCTGAAGGCGTTCGATCCGATCCGCGAGCTGTTCGCGTCCGACGAAGGACGCGCAGGCGCGCGGGCTGACGGCGAGCCACTTCTCGTTCAACGTGCCGGGCGGACGCTGCGAGGCGTGCCAGGGCGAAGGCGAGGTGCGCGTCGAGATGCAGTTCCTCGCCGACGTGTTCGTGCCGTGCGAGCACTGCGACGGCATGCGGTTCAAGCCGCAGGTGCTCGAGGTCCGCTACAAGGGCAAGAACGTCCACCAGGTGCTCGACATGACGGTGCGCGAGGCGCTCGACCTTCTTCAGCACGTCGCCGAAGGTGCTGCGCCGGCTGCAGGTGCTCGACGAGATCGGCCTCGGCTACCTGCGTCTCGGGCAGCCGGCGACGACGCTGTCGGGCGGGGAAGCGCAGCGGATCAAGATTGCCGCGCACCTGGCGTCGTTCGGAGGCGAGCGCCTGCTCTACATCCTCGACGAACCGACGACCGGCCTGCACTTCGACGACATCGCGAAGCTGCTGGCCGCGTTCCGCAAGCTGGTCGAGGCCGGCCACTCGCTGCTCGTCATCGAGCACAACCTCGACGTCGATCAAGACCGCCGACTACATCATCGACCTCGGTCCCGAGGGTGGCGAGGCGGGCGGCCGGGTGGTGGTCACGGGAACGCCGGAGCAGGTGGCGCAGGACGAGGAGTCGCACACGGGGCGTGTGCTGCGGCAGGTGCTCGCGAGCGGACGTACGAATGCATACGCCGCGCGGTAACGTCCGGCTGCACCCGGAAGCCACGCTGCCCCGCTCTTTCTACAACAGGCCGACGCTGACCGTTGCCCGCGAGCTGCTGGGCAAGGTCCTCGTCCATCGCGCGCCTGGCGGTGTGACGGCCGGCATGATCGTCGAGACCGAGGCGTACATCGGGGAAGACGATCCCGCGTGCCACGCGGCGCCCGGACCCACGGCGCGCAACGCGCCGCTCTACGGCCCGCCTGGTCTGGCATACGTCTACCTGAACTACGGTATTCACTACCTGGTGAACGCCGTGACCGAGGCCGAAGGGCATCCGGCGGCGGTGCTCATTCGCGCGCTGCAGCCGCTTGAGGGCATTCGCCTTATGCGACGGCGGCGCGCGCCGGACCGGCGCCACATCGACGATCACGATCTCTGTCGCGGGCCTGGCAACCTGACGAAGGCGCTCGGTATCAACTTGACCGACAACTTTCTGGATCTCACGTCGAGCAGGCTTCGCATCGAAGACCGCGGCGACGCGCCGCACCAAGTGTCGTTCGGGCCACGAATTGGGATTAGAGTTGCCGTTGATCGCCCATGGCGGTACTGGATCGTCGGCAATATCTCTGTATCGGGTCCTCGATCGGCACAATCGGCTACCAAATAGTCGCAATATTCGCGGCCTGGCTGTTGCATATGCCGTCCTTATCGACGGTTATCGTCGAGCTGGATGGTTATGGCACAAGGCCCAATCGGACGGTACGTTCCCTCAGGCGTCAACGCGCAATCGTGGCTTGGCTTCGAACAGCGAATCCAGGAACGCCGTTTCCGGGCGCTCCTCGACGCGATGAATCACGCGATCACCGCGGGCGACACTATCGAAGCGCGCGTCGCGCTGGAAGAGGCGCGCGAGCTGCGTCCGGACGCGCCGGAGCTCGCGGCGATCGAAGAGCGTATTGCAGCCATCCCAATTCCCGTTCAGACGCCGGCGACCGCGTTCATCCGCTCCCGCGTGCTCGGCGCGGTCATGCTGCTCCTCGTTGGGATCACGCTCCTCATGGGGATCGACTGGATACGTTCGGCGGACGCCCCAATCCCCGAAACGGTGCCGGTCGCAGCCTCGCCGGAGTTGCCGGTTGCCACGCCGGTAGCCGTCCAGGCAGAGCCGGAGCAGGCGCCGGTCACCATCGTGCCGCCTCCCGCCGCCGGCGATCTTGTCGCTCCAGCAACGGTTGGTACGGCCGGTCTCGATCGCGCTATCCCGACGCGGCCGGCCAACCCGCTCCCGCAGCCGCCTCCGTTCCGTGCTGCGACCGCGATCGAGAGCGCAGCGCCGCCGGCGATGGAAGCTCGACCCGGCACCGCGATCGAGGCCCGGCCGCGGCCGATAAATGGGGAGACGCCCGACGACTTCGTCTTCGTCCCGCCACAGCCGGCCGCCGTCAGCCGCCAGCCCGCCGTCAGCAGCTTGCTGTTGCCCCCGGGCGCCACGTCGCAGGGTCCCGGCCCCCGGCCGCTCGCTGCCGCTCCCACGCCCGCCGCCGCCGCGGTGGTCGCAAGCCCGATTCCGGCGCCGGCGCGGGGTGATCAGACGAGTGTGGCCGCCGTCCTGAACCAGTACGCGCGGGCTTACGGCCAACTCGATGCCAACGCAGCCCGCGAAGTGTGGCCCACCGTGAACGAACGCGCGCTGGCGCGTGCCTTTGCCGGCCTCACGTCGCAGGACGTGGCGTTCGACGACTGCGAGATTGACGTTCGCGGCGCCCGGGCGAACGCCTCGTGCCGTGGCAAGGCGAGCTACGTCGGCAAGATCGGCAGCGGCGAGCAGCGCACCGAATCCCGCACCTGGCGGTTCGAGCTTCGCCGCGACGGCGATGACTGGAAGATCGAAAACGCGGAAGCGCGCCGGCAGTGAGCAGCCGGCAGCGGGCAGTGACTTCCGGCTCTCGAGCTGGGAGCTACCGCCCGATCCGTTGAAGTCTCGACTAGCCTTTCAGCAAAGAATACCGCCGGCTGCCGCCTGCCGGCTGCCAGCTATCAGCTACCTCGCAAACGAGTAGTCCATCGCCACGGTTGGCGTGAACCGTGCGGTGAGCCCGCTGTCCGACAGCGGCATCAAGACGTTGGCGTGCAGCAGCCACGTGCTGTTGACGTTCCACTTCACTCCGGCGACGGCGAACGCCGACGTTTGATCGTCACCGCCGGGCATCAGCCGGGTCGTCTGGACGCCGCGCAGGCGCGGGTGCGGCGCCGAGACTTCGCCGATACGCTGGATGCCGGCGATCCGCCGCGCGAGGACCTCGCCAATCACCGTCATGCGCGCGCTTGCCGCCACGGCGACGGCGCCGCCGTAGCTCACCTCGCGGCCGATGCCGCCGAAACCCATCGTGAAGTTTCCATGGACGCTCGCCGGTCCCGACTCGGCCGAGGCGAGCCCGGAAAAACGCATGGCCAGCTTGCCGGCGCCGAGCAGGTCCTCCTCGCGGCCGGTAGGCAGCCGGACCTCGACGCCTCCGGCGACCGCCGCAGGCCCTTCGTTGGTGAACCGCACCTTCGTGCGCACCGCGACATCCGCAAGACCCATCGTGTCAGCCGCCGCGCGCGCCTGCAGCAGCGTCTGGCCGCGATAGCTGTTGAGTCGCGACCCGTTGAGGCTGAGGCTCACGAGCGGGACGGCGACGCCGACGTCAACGCGATCGGTGATGCCGACGTTCCCGAGAAACGTCGCGGTCTTCGTCGTGATGCCGAGCGTCAGCGTCTCCACGTCGAATGGCACCGCCTCGTCCGAGAACCGGTTCGCCGTCGTCGTCAGCTCACCGGTGCGGAGATGGTTCCCATCGAGCGAGCCGAAAGAGGCGTATTGCAGCGTGAACCCCAGCGACGCCTGGCCTGCTCCCGCCGTGAGCGCCTTCTCGACGAAGAACGGGCCAAACGTTTCGCTGGCCCGCTCAACGGTGCCAAGCGTCGGGTTCAGCCGGTACGAAAAGCCGCTGGATGACGTGCTGACCGGCAGCGTCGCGACGGAGGCCAGCAGTGCCCGCGTCAGCGTGTCGCGTGTCGCATCCGCGGCCGCGCGGTCCTTGTCGAAGTCGCTCGTCTGCACGCCCTGGTTCGTCACCAGGAATCGCAGGATGTCCTGAACGTTCGGTGTGTTCGGCGGCGCCGCTCTGCGCGAACGCGCTACCTGGAAAGAACAACAGCACCGCCAGGAGAGCACGGCTACCTGCGCCTGCCGTCCTTGTCCTTGTCTCCTTGCCCTTGCGGTCCTTATCCTTGCCGTCCTTACCGTCTCTGTCGTCGCTCTATCGTCATCATCGCTATCCCCCGCGGGCGGTTTCGGAGGTGTCGTGGGCCCCTTGGGGTCGGGCGCTGCCGGGGGAGGCACGGGCGTGGGTGTCGGCGTCGGCCGGGGGGCCGCAGGAGGTGCCGGAACTGAGGCGGAACAGGCGCGGGCGAGGGAGGCCCGGGTGCCGGGACAGGAACTGGCGCGGCGAGGGCCGGGAGGAGCAGGGCGCGGCGAGTCTTGCGGCGCCGTGTACCGTTCCTGCGTGACGATGAACGTCTGGCCCGCAATGGTGAGCCGCGCCGTACGCTGATCGCCGGGGTTGCCCTGCGTCTCGATCTCGATGTCACCGGACCCTGTTCGCGACGAGCTCGGCACGCGCACCCACGGTTCGCTGGCTGACGCCGTCCATCCGCAACCGTCATTGGCGGAAACGGCCACGGAGAACCGTGCCTCCGGAAGCGCTGACGCGCGTCTCGGACCGGTCGAGCGTGAACCGGCAGGGCGACGCCTCTTGCGTGATCGTGACACGGTGGTCGTTGACGACCACCGTGCCCGTTCGCATGCTGGACTGCTGGTTGGCGGCGGCGGTCACCGTGACCTCCGACTCGCCCTGGCCCGATGACGGCGTTACCCGAATCCAGGAGGTCTCGCTCGAGACGCTCCACGAGCACTCACGTGCGCGCCGTGACAGTGCCGCTGATGGTTCCGCCAGCAGGCGGAAACGTTGACGAGGGCGTCGTGAGACTCGTCTGACAGCGGATGCCGGTCGGACCCGCAAGCTCACTGACGCTGGTGCCGCCGCACCCGGCGGCAATCACTACGAGGAACACGGGGGCGAGCCGTGTCCTGCTGAGCCGTGGGAGCACGGCTCGACCGAATGCATGCGCAGGGCCATTGGCGGTCAGGGCGACAACTCTTGTAGAGTCCTGTGCGAGAGCCGTCTGCCGCGGCTCGGTGATAGCATTGAATCTCTTCAGGCAACACAAGCGATCGAATGGGTAAAACACTCCTGCAGAAGGTGTGGGAACTCCACACCGTGCGCACGCTGCCGACGGGACAGACTCAACTGTTCATTGGCTTGCACTTGATCCACGAGGTCACGACACCTCAGGCATTCGATGCGCTGCGGTTGCGCGGCTGGAAGGTGGCGCGGCCCGATCGGACGTTTGCCACGACCGACCACATCGTGCCGACGCGGGAGCGGTCGCGGCCGTTCATCGACCTGATGGCGGAGGACATGCTGTCGGCGCTGGAGCGCAACTGCCGCGACTTCGGGATTCGCTTCGCCGGTCTCGACGACGATCGCCAGGGCATCGTGCACGTGATCGGTCCCGAGCTCGGGTTGACGCAGCCGGGCATGACGATCGCCTGTGGCGACAGCCACACGTCCACGCACGGCGCGTTCGGCGCGGTCGCATTCGGCATCGGCACCTCGCAGGTGCGAGACGTGCTCGCGTCGCAGTGCCTGGCCCTCGAGCCGCTGAAGGTGCGTCGCATCCGCGTCACCGGCCGGTTGCCCGCAGGCGTCTATGCCAAGGACGTGGCGCTGACGATCATCCAGCGCCTCGGCGTGAGCGCCGGCGTGGGCTACGCCTACGAGTACGCGGGCGACGCCATCGAACGCATGACGATGGACGAGCGGATGACCATCTGCAACATGTCCATCGAGGGCGGCGCCCGTGTCGGGTATGTGAACCCGGATCGGACGACGTTCGACTACCTGAAGGGGCGGGCCTTCGCGCCGTCGGGCGAGGCGTTCGATCGCGCGGTCGCGTGGTGGACGTCGATCGCGTCGGATCCCGACGCCGTCTACGACGACGATGTGGAGATCAAGGCCGACGAGCTGACGCCGGTGGTGACGTGGGGCGTGAACCCGGGCCAGTCGATCGGCGTGAGCGGCCGCGTGCCGTCAGGCCGCGAGCCTGGCGCCGATGCCGATGCCGTGGCCGATGCGCTGGGCTACATGGGCCTCGAGCCGGGCAGCCGATCGCGGGGATGAAAGTTGACGTCGCGTTCATCGGCTCGTGCACGAACTCGCGGCTGTCGGACTTGCGCGAGGCGGCGCGCGTCGTCAAGGGGCACCACATTGCGCCACATGTGAAGGGTCTGGTCGTCCCCGGGTCGGTGGCCGTGCGCGTGGCCGCCGAGCGCGAAGGCCTCGACGAGATCTTCCGCGCCGCCGGGTTCGAGTGGCGCGGGGCCGGCTGCTCGATGTGCCTCGGCATGAACCCGGATCGCCTGGAGGGCGACCAGGTCTGCGCGTCCTCGTCGAACCGTAACTTCAAGGGGCGGCAGGGCAGTCCCACGGGCCGGACGCTGCTGATGAGCCCGGCCATGGTCGCGGCCGCGGCGATCGCCGGCGCGGTAACCGACATCCGGGAGATCGAGCGTTGACGGCCGGGGCCACAGAGGATTACCCGCGTCGAAGGACGGGGCCTGCCGATGCGCGGCGATGACATCGACACCGACCGCATCATTCCGGCGCGGTTCCTTCGCTCGGTCACGTTCGAAGGGCTGGAGAAGAACGTGTTCGTCGACGAACGCGCCGGGTCCTCGGCGTCGGCGCGCGTCCACGGCACGCACCCGTTCGACGATCCGCACTATCCAGGGCGCGTCGGTCCTGGTCGTGAACAGCAACTTCGGCTGCGGCTCGTCACGCGAGCACGCACCGCAGGCGCTCCAGCGCTGGGGCATCCGGGCCATCGTCGGCGAGTCGTTTTCGGACATCTTCTTCGGCAACGCCGCGATCATCGGCCTGCCCTGCGTCAAAGCCGCGGCTGACGACGTGCGCACGCTGATGGAGCAGATCGAGCGCAACCCGAAGACCGTGATCCACGTGGATCTGAACGACACGACGGTCGAAGCCGACGGTTTCCGTTGCGCCGTCGCGCTGCCGGCAAAGGTCCGCGAAGCGCTGGTGACCGGGGCGTGGGATACGACGGGGCTGCTGCTGAATCGATACGAGGAAGTGGACGCCGCGGCGGCGCGCCTGCCGTACATCGAGGGGTTCGCGGGGCGACGAGGAGCCTAGGACGCGGAGGAAGCAGAGGCCGCGGAGGCGATTCAACGCGGAGGACGCAGGGGGGCGGAGGAGCTACGCCGGGAAGTTGTTCACGACACGCCTGATGCCGGCCTTCATGGTCGGCGCGCCGAAGTTCAGCAACAGTCCAACCGGATATCCGCCAGGCGCAGGTAATGTGCTCAGTGCCTTGACTTCTGCATCCTCTGCGTTGAATTCTCGGTCCGTGCGTTTACGCCTGAGGCAGTCCGTCCCCCTTCCCCCGTTCCGCTTTCGCCTTCTTCTCTTCAACGACGTTGAGGAACGCCGTCGAGGCGTGCGACCGTTCGCCTCCCTTGCGGAAGACGAGCCGGACGTGGCGGCGCAGCCGAATCTCGGGCATGGCCAGTGCGGCAAGCTCGCCGCGCGCGATTTCGGGCTCCGCGCAGCGGCGGGGCAGCAGCGCCACCCCCATCTGCATCGCGACGGCGCGCTTGATGCCTTCGAGGCTCGGCAACGACACGAGGATGTTGGCGGGGATGTGATGCTGCTCGAACAGGCGGAGCACGCGGTCACGGACGTGCGACGGATCGTTGTGCGCGATGACCGTTTGTCGAGCGCACTCCGAGAGCGTCACCTCCTTCGCGCTCGCCAGCGGATGCCCCGGGTGCACGAGCATCACGAGCTCGTCCTGGCCGAGCACGATGGCGCCCAGCTTCGGTTCGGCCGGCTGGAAGGTGAGCACCCCGAAGTCGAGGCTGCCTTGCGCGACTTCGGCTCCGATCTGGCGCGCCGGGATGCGGCGGACGTCGACGTGGACCAGCGGGTGAGCCTCGCGGAACCGCGCGATGAGGTGAAGGACGGCGTGCACCGACGCCTCGTTGGCGCCGATGAGCACGCGGCCGCGGCGCAGATCCCTGAGCTCACGAACCGCGGATTCGGCCTCCTCCGACAGACGCAGGAGGCGGTCGGCGTAGTCCCGGAGGAGGCGTCCGGCGTCGGTCAGGGTGGCGTCCTTGGTCGCACGGTCGAACAGGCGCTCGCCGACGCTTTCCTCCAGCCGGCGGACGGCCTGGCTGACCGCGGGCTGCGTGCGGTGGAGCTTCATCGCCGCCCTGGAAAAGCTACGTTCGGCGGCAACTTTCAGAAAAACCCGCAATTCTGTGAGTTCCATGGCAGCTGGCGCCCCATAAGCGTTGATAATTCAAACAGAATAATTATCATTTTGACAGCATATGGGCCTGTCGCGTCTACTGGATGACGGCCAGGGTTCGGCCATGGGGGTACCGATGGAACAGGTACGGATTTTCGACACCACCTTGCGTGACGGCGAGCAGGCGCCGGGGTTCTCGCTGCGTCCAGCTGAGAAGATCCAGCTTGCGCGTCAGCTAGACGCATTGGGTGTCGACATCATCGAGGCCGGTTTCCCCATCGCGTCCCCTGCCGACGCCGAGGCGGTTCGCCGGATCGCCCTCGAAGTACGGCGGCCGGTGATCGCGTGTCTCGCGCGCTGCCATCGCGCCGACCTGGAGAAGGCGGCGTGGGCCATCAGGCCGGCAGCGCAGGGCCGGATCCATACGTTCATCGCGACCTCGGACCTGCACCTCACGGCCAAGCTGCGGATTACCCGCGAGCAGTGCCTCGAGGCGGCGGTCGAGGCTGTGCGCTACGCGCGACACCATACGTTCGACGTGCAGTTCTCCGCCGAGGACGCCACGCGCAGCGATCTGGACTTCCTCTGCCGCGTGATCGAGGCCGTGATCAAGGCGGGCGCGAGCACCATCAATCTGCCCGACACGGTCGGCTACTCGACGCCCGATGAGACGTACGAGTTCTTCAAGACCATCCGCGAGCGCGTGTCGGCGCCGGACGCGGTGATCTTCAGCGCCCACTGCCACGACGATCTCGGCCTCGGTGTCGCCAACACGCTGGCCGCCGTCCGCGGCGGCGCCCGGCAGGTCGAGTGCACCGTGAACGGAATCGGCGAGCGCGCCGGCAATGCCGCGGTCGAAGAGATCGTCATGGCGTTCCGCGTCCGCCAGGACCGCCTGCCGTACACGACCGGCGTGGACTGCCGGCAGTTGTATCCGTCGAGCGAGATGCTCACGCGGCTCACCGGGCAGGGCGTCCAGGTGAACAAGGCGGTCGTCGGCCGCAACGCGTTCGCGCACGAGGCCGGCATCCACCAGGACGGCATGCTGAAGGACCGTCGGACCTACGAGATCATGCGCGCCGAGGACGTGGGCGCGCCGTGGAATCCGCTGGTGCTCGGGAAGCACTCCGGCCGGCACGCCGTGCAGAAGCGGTGCGCCGACCTCGGCGTGGAGATCGAAGGCGAGGAGTTGATCGAGATCTACCGCGCGCTCATGGCGATTGCCGACGATCGAAAAATCCTCACCGACAACGACGTCCGCTCCGTTGTCGCCTCGTGCCGCGCCGAGCAGGCGCCCGTCGACGCGATCGACCCGTTCGACACGCCGACCACCGTCGGCTCGACGCACGAATCAGGATACGGACACGGCGTCTAGTGGACAGTGGGCTGTATCAACGACAGTGGGCTGTATCAACATGGACCGTAGCCGGTAGGGTCAGCGGGGCCAGGGGACGAGGGGAGACAATCAATCCCGATCGGCCCTGTGCGCCGCGTCGGCCCCACCAGCCTCACTCGCCCGACCCGTCCCAGCCGCGCCAGCCAGTGTTCCGTCGAGATGCACGTGCATCTCCGGGATTGGCACCGGAATCCGGCGCTCGACGAACACCCTCACAATCCGCTTGCGCAGCTCCCGTCCCACGAACCACTGCTTCAAGGGCACGGTCTTGATCCTGGCCTTGACGACCAGCGTCCCCGGTTCCCAGGCGTCCACGCCGTAAACGTCGAGCGGCTCCAGGATGTGGGGCTTGAATCCGGGGTCGTCGAGCAGCGTGGCAGCCGCGTCGCGCATGGCGTCGGCGACGCGGTCGGGATCCACTTCGAACGGCACCTTGATGGTGATGACGTAGAACGAGAAGTCCTTGGACGAGTTGGCCAGCGTCTTCACCTCGCCGTTGGGGAAGACGTGCACCGTGCCGGTCTCGTCGCGCAGCACGATCGTGCGCAGGTTCACTTCCTCGACGAGCCCGCCCTGGCCGTTCACGACCGCCACGTCGCCGACGCGCACCTGGTCCTCGAGGATCACGAAGAAGCCGGAGATGATGTCGCGCACGAGTGTCTGCGCGCCGAAGCCGACCGCGAGCCCCACGATTCCGGCGCCGGTCAGCACGGGCGTGATGTCCACGTCGAGCTCGCGGAGCACCATCAGCACCGCGATGCCCGTCACGACGATCGAGAGCGTCTTCTGCAGCAGGCGCCCGAGCGTCTGGGCGCGCTTGGTGCGCTCGATGACGTCCAGCCCCGTGCCATGGCTCATCTCCCGCTCGAAGCGGCTCGCCGACGCCGAGCCGATCCGGATCACCAGATAGCCGGCGATCATGATGATGATGATGCGCAGTCCGTGATCGAGCAGCCAGCGGCCGATCGCGGCGCGGTCGCCGGCAAAGCTGGTCTGGTATCCCGCCAGGGTCAGCGCCGGGAAGGAGAGCGCCGCAAGGGTGACCAGGAAAATCACCAGGCGGATCACCCGGCGTGGCCGCTCGACAAACAGCGTCTCGTACCCCGGATCCGCGATGATGGCGCGCAGGATCGTCCGGACGATCCTCGAGACGAAGTCGGCCACGAGGTATGCGACGACGATCGCCAACGCGAGGGCGAGCGTCATCTCGGGCCAGTTGGAAGGCATGAGGGGTCATTCGGTCTACAGTCTGCGGTCTACGGTCTACAGTTTATGGTCTGCGGTGGCGGTCTGTCACACCGTTCGCGGCCCGCAGCCGAAGACCGAAGACCGGAGACGGAGATCAGTTGCCGCGTTCAATCGGAATCTTGAGCTCGATGCGGCGGCCGTCGCGCATGACGCCGAACGCCGCGTTGTTGCCGATCCGTGAATCCTGGATCAGGCGCGACAGGTGGCCGCCGTCGGTCACCGCCGTTCCGTTGAAGGTCACGACGACGTCGCCCGGCCGCAGGCCTGCGTCGTAGGCCGGCGTCTGGCGGCGCATGCGCGTGATCAGGACGCCGCGCGCTTCGGCAACGCCGAGCTCCTGCGCGAGCTGCGCGGTGAGCGGCGCGATCTCGACGTAGCCGATCGAGCCGCGCTGGACCACGCCGAACTGCTGCAGGTCGGCGACGACCCGGCGGGCGAGGTTGCTCGGGACGGCGAACCCGATTCCCTGGTAGCCGCCGCTCTCGCTGAAGATCGCCGTGTTGATCCCGATGAGCTCGCCGCGCGCGCTCACCAGCGCACCTCCCGAATTACCCGGGTTGATCGCCGCGTCGGTCTGGATGAAATCCTCGTAGGCCGACACGCCGAGATTCCGCCGCCCGATCGCCGACACGATGCCGAGCGTGACCGTCTGGTTCAACTGGAACGGGTTGCCGATCGCCAGCACCCATTCGGCGACTTTGAGCCGCGATGAATCGCCCCAGGGAATGGTCCGCAGGTTTCGCGCGTCGATCTTCAGCAGCGCCAGGTCGGTTGCCGGATCCACGCCGATGATCCGCGCCGGCATCTCGCGGTTGTCGGCAAGGCCGACCGTGATCTGCGGCAGGTCGCGCAGCGAGATCCGTCCCGACTCGCCGGCAACGACGTGGTTGTTGGTCAGGATGTAGCCGTCGGCGCTGACGATCACGCCCGAGCCGAGGCTGCTCTCGACGCCGCCACGCGACCCGAACATGTCCGGATCGTTGCCGAAGAAGTAGCGGAAGAAAGGGTCGTTGTAGTACGGGGAATTCGGCCGCCGGACGACCTGCTGCGACGAGATGTTGGCGACCGCCGGGACGGTGCGTTCGGCGACCACGGTGAAATCCGGTGTGGCGGTGGGGGTGATGCCGGGACCCGGAGTGGCGACCTGAGGCGGCCTCGCGGGCTGCGCCCGCGCTTCCTCCGCCTGGCGCATGCGGCCGGTGAGCACCAGTCCGGTCATGAACCCGCATGCAAGCAGCAGCAGCGAGAAGACAAGGCGCCGCGCGCTCATGGGCCTACGAGATATCGATGCGCCGCGCGGGCACTTCCGCCTTCGGGCACATCACCGTCAAGACACCCTCCCGCAGATCCGCGGTGATCCGCTCCGCGTCCACGGGAATGGGCAACTGGAACGTACGGCTGAAGCTGCCGCGGCCGCGTTCGATGCGGTGGAACTGTTCGGTCGGCAGCGACCGCTCGCGCCGGACGCCGGTCAGCGTGAGCCGTCCGTCGTGCATGTGAATCTCGAGGTCGTCGCGAGTGAGGCCGGGGAGCTCCGCGGTGAGCACGTAGTGCTCGTCCGTCTCATGCAGGTCCACGGGGGGCGACCATCCTGACGGCCCGGGCGCAAAACGGTCCAGCCTCTGCTGAATCGCCAGCAAATCGCGGATGGGATCCCAACGCGTGAACGCCACGATCGGATGCTAGCACAGGCAAACGGAAGGCCCCAGGGGTCAGGGTTCAGGGACCAGAGGCCTTCAGGGCCCAGAGCCGTCCAGGCCTGAGGCCGCTGACTGAGCCCTGGGCCCTGAGCCCTGACGCCTGAGGCCCGTGTGCTAGCATCTCAGAGATCTACACAACACGATGGCTTCCATACAGGCAACCCGAATGAAGAAGGGCATGCTGGTCAAGATCGAGAACGACCTCTTCCGGGTCCTCGAGCTCCAGCACGTCACACCTGGCAACCTCCGTGGCTTCGTCCGCGTGAAGTTCCGCAACATCCGGAGCGGCACGCTGTCCGATCAGAAGCTGCGCTCGGAAGACACCGTCGAACGGGCCACGCTCGACGAGACCGAGATGCAGTATCTCTACCAGGACGGCGACGCCTTCTACTTCATGGACACCTCGTCCTACGAACAGGTCCACATTTCCGGCGAAGCGCTGGGCGAGTCGGTGAGCTACCTGAAGCCGGAGATGACGATCAAGGTCGAGTTCTACGGGACCGAGCCGGTCGGGATCGAGCTGCCGCAGACGGTGGACCTGAAGGTCACCGACACAGTCCCCGGGATCAAAGGCGCGACCGCCAGCAACCAGATCAAGCCGGCCACGACGGAAACGGGGCTTGTCGTGAACGTGCCGCCCTTCATCAACCCGGGCGACGTCATCCGGGTCAATACGGAGACGGGCGAGTACCTGTCCCGAGCCTAGGAGATCTGGTCTCCGGTCTCCGGTCTCCGGTTCCGGTCTCCAGCCCCCATCGACCCAGTCCGAAGCCGTCGGGCGGTGTTATATTCCCCTGAACCTCCTATTTGGCGAACAGATGGATGTGGTGCGTCACCAGCCGAATCAGGGCTGGATCGAAGTCATCGTCGGCAGCATGTTCAGCGGCAAGAGCGAGGAGCTGATCCGCCGGCTGCGCCGTGCGCAGATCGCGCGGCAGAAGGTACAGATCTTCAAGCCGGTGATCGACTCACGCTACGCGGACGATCACATCGTCTCGCACAGCGAGATGCGGATCGCCTCGGCCGCCGTGAACAGCTCGCGCCTCCTGCTGGAGCAGGTTGACGCGGACACCGAGGTCGTGGGCATCGACGAGGGGCAGTTCTTCGACCTCGAGCTGCCGATGGTCTGCGACACGCTCGCAGACCAGGGCAAGCGCGTGATCGTCGCCGGGCTCGACCAGGACTACCTGGGCAAGCCTTTCGAGCCCATGCCCCAGCTGCTCGCGATCGCCGAGTACATCACCAAGACGCTGGCGATCTGCATGGTGTGCGGCAACCCCGCCAATCACACGCAGCGCCTGGTCGCGAGCGAGGACCGCGTGCTGCTGGGCGCGGGGGAGATGTACGAAGCCCGGTGCCGCGCGTGCTTCGATCCATCAGTGACCCTGCCGGCGCAGCCGCGCCAGGCCCGCGTCCCGGAGTTCAAGCCCGAGTCGCGCGGGTGAGTGGTGGGCGCGCGCCATGCGCCATGCGCCTTGTGCCTGGGCCTCGTCCCTCCAGTGGCCCGCATCAACAGGAGATGAAGCGATCGCCGCAAGCCTTGAACCGCGATTTTCGGGCCGCTCCAACGGAACGACCCGCCGCAGGTCTCGTAGATCCACTCCAGTAGTGTGAGCCCATGGAGCCGGCGGTCCTTCTTGCCCGCGTCCTGTTTCTCTTCGGCGTCGGCTTCCTCGCCGCCAACGCGAAGGTCGTGGCGGACCTGTTGCGCTTTCGCTGGCGCCACCGTCACTCGCTTCTGACGTGGGAAGCCGCGAAACCGAAGTTCTATGGCTTCATGCTCGGACTCGGCGTCGTCCTCGGCCTGATGCTCGCGTTCAAGATCTTCGTCCAGCGGCGGCCGCCGGAACAGTTGTTCGGCGAGGCGATGATGTTCGTGTATTACGGCTACGCGTTCCCGTTGAGCACGCGCATCCTGCGCGGGTTCTACCGCGACGGCATCTGGACCGACACCGGGTTCATGCGCTGGGGGCAGATTTCGGCCGTCTCCTGGAAAGAGGAGCGCAACCCGGTCCTGGTCCTGATTTCGCACGCCGGCCACATCGCCCGGCGGCTGGAAATTCCCGGCCACCTCTACGGTCAGGCTCGCCGGGTGCTTCGGGACAAGATCAGGGCGCACGACATTCACATGGGCGGATCGGGCCTGGACCTCGGCAGCCGGGACGAGCGGGACACCGTCTGACGGCCCCTGCTGCATTTAACCGCTTCAACCGATAGAGTTACCCATATGGCCCCTAGACCGACGTGGAAAGGGTTCCTGAAAGTCAGTCTCGTCAACATCCCTGTCAAGGTGTTCCCGGCCACCGAGTCGGCCGCGACCATCTCCTTCAACCAGCTCCATGGCGAGTGCCAGACGCGCATCCAGCAGAAGCGCTGGTGCCCGCACTGCGAGCGTGAAGTCCCCAACTCGGAGCTCGTGAAAGGCTACGAATTCGAGAAGGGCCGCTACGTCGTCGTGGACGACGAGGACATCCAGAAGGTCCGCGTCGAGTCCACGCGCGTGATCAACCTGGTCCAGTTCGCCGACGACACCGAGATCGATCCGATCTACGTGGACCGCGCGTACTACCTGGCGCCCGACGGCGCCATGGCCGCGGAGGCGTTCGCCGTGATGCGCGAAGGCATGGCCGGCAAGGCGGGGATCGGCAAGGTGGCCCTGTACGGGCGCGAGTATCTCGTGGCCGTCAAGCCGCAGAAGAAGGGACTCGTGATGTACACCCTCCATCACGATGCCGAGATCCGCAGCATCGACCAGATCGAGGAGCTGAGCTCGGTGCCGTCGAAGGTCAAGCCCGAGGAGATGAAGCTCGCCAAGCAGGTGATTGCCACCTTCGACGCGGAGCTCAATCTCAAGGACTACAAGGACGAGTACAGGGAAGGCCTGCGGCAGATCATCGACGCCAAGGTCGCGGGCCAGGAGATCGTCGCGCCGGAGGTGCAGGAACCGCCGAAGGTCGTGGACCTGATGGAGGCACTGCGCCGCAGCCTGGACTCGGTGAGCACCGAGAAGAAGAAGCCGGTGAAGGCCGACCTGAAGAAGCCGGCGGCGAAGGCCAAGGCGGTCAACGGCGCGAGGAAGCGGAAGACGGCCTAAGAGCCTGTGCCTGCTGAATCGCACACACTCGCCGGGCCGGTGTCGTTCGTCGTGTACGCCCTGGCCGTGAGCGCGATCGTGCCGCATGCGGGAAGGGCCGCCCTACCGAGCTCCGACAACCGTCGCCGTTCCTGCAGGATCAGGTTGTATTCAGCGCTTCGCTTCCAGACGCGATTGGCCATTCCGGTGAGCTGCACGGCCTTCAGGCCGTAGTAGAGGAAGACCGCGCCGAGCAGGCCCACGAGCAACAAGCGGAGCGCGGTCACGGCGGTTTCGCCGAAACGCTGGTTGAACCCGCCGAGCGCATAGAAGGTGACGACGCCGGCGGCGGCGAGCAGCGGGCCGGTGATCGTGCGCACCCCCCAGGACGCGACGCGCGATTCCTTCTCCATCAGCGACGAGACGGTCTGCAGGCGATCGATCCGAACCTTGACCGCGGCGACGTCCTTGGCGAGCAGCACGTCGCGGAGGGCGACCTGCGCCACGCACGCGGCGGCGACGCGCCGGTCGCCGCGCCACCACGACGGTCCCGTGACGCGAACCGCATAGTCGGGCAGCACGCCCGCCAGCATGTGTCGCACGCGGTGGTACGACTCGGGCGAGTGCTCGCCCCACGTGGAGACGGTGTCGATTTCCACCCGCCGCCTGGCCGGGATGAACACCAGTTCGTGCAGGTCGCCCGAGGCGGATTCCTGCAGGTAGACGGCCATGTGCGGGGGGATGCCGCCGTGCAGCATCGCTTCGTGGTCGAGGCACGGCAGCAGCGGCGTCGGAGGCGGATCCTCGAGCGTGATTCGGTACAGCTTGATCGACAGGACCTGCCCGAACGGCCGCAACACGGTCAGGATGCGCCGGCACTCCGTGTCATCGGCCACGTCACAACCCGAAGAAGCGCCAGACGCCGATACCGCTGGCCGTGGGGTCGCGCAGCCAGTCGGGCGGCGTCAGCCAGACGAACGCGAGGATCGCGATGACCCACAGATCGTAGGGGAAGGTGCCGCGTTCGTCGGTCCAGAAGAACGCGCGCCAGAAGACCCGCGACAGCGGGTTCGTCCCGTGCGGCACGGGCTTGTCGTTGAGCACCAGGTAGGTGTAGTGGATCCGGTTCGCCACCGTCACGATCGACAGGATCAGGATCACCCACAGCACCGCGGCCATGCGGTCGGTGAAGGCGCCGATCATGAAGAGCACGATTCGCTCGGGCCGCTCCATGAAGCCGACCTTGCATTTGTCGATCAGCGACTCGGCGCGCGCGCGCGCGTAGCTGGTCATGATTGAGAACATCATGGCCAGCGCCGCGACCATGACGTAGTCGGTCCGGCGCAGGTTCGAGTAGAGATAGATCAACCCGAGAAAGAGCGCGATATCGGAGAAGCGGTCGAGGGTCGAGTCCCAGAAGGCGCCAAACCGCGACGAGGTGCCGGTGAGGTGCGCGACCTTGCCGTCGATGAAGTCGAAGATATTCGCGACGATCATGATCACGCCGGCCAGCAGGAACCGGTTGTTGCCGAGGGCCCAGGCCGCCGCGACGTTGACCAGGACGCCGATGAGGGTGAGCGTGTTGGGGTGGATGCCCAGCGCGACGCTGGCGCGGATGATCGCGCGCAGCGGAAACATGCACACGGTTCCGATGACCCCGGTGAAGGTCATTCGTTGGTTATACTTGGGGGTTCCGGTCGTCTGAACCAAACTCGTCATAGTAGCCCATGGCCATTCAAGACCTCAAGGATCAGATCGCGCGGTTGCCCGAGCAGCCCGGCGTGTATCTGTGGGGCAACGCCGCCGGCGACACGATATACGTCGGCAAGGCGCGCTCGCTGAGGGATCGCGTGCGCAGCTACCTGGGCGCCTGGGGCGTCAGCCCGAGACACGACGCGCTGCTCGAGGAGATCACGGCGGTCGAAGTGATCATCACCGACTCGGTGATGGAGGCGCTTGCGCTCGAGAACAACCTCATCAAACAGCGGACGCCCAGGTACAACATCCTGCTGCGGGACGACAAGAACTATCCGTACCTGCAGCTCACGACGAGCGAGGCGTTTCCGCGTGTCCTCGTCGCGCGGCGCGTTGAGAAGGACGGCGACTTCTACGCCGGCCCGTTCCTGCCCGCGAAGCTCGCCCGGCGGACGATGGGCCTCGCGCACCGGCTGTTCGGGATTCGCTCGTGCAACGAGATGATTACCGGCAACAGGGCCCGGCCCTGTCTGGAGTACGACATCAAGCGCTGCATCGCGCCCTGTGTGCGGGAAGTCTGCACGGAGGAGCAGTACGGAGTGGCCGTGGCAAATACCAGGCTCCTGCTCGAAGGGCGCAACGACGAGCTGATCGTGACGCTGCGCGATCGGATGGTCGAAGCGGCGGGCGCCGAGCGGTTCGAGGAAGCCGCCCAGCTCCGCGACTCGATGCGGACGGTGCAGACCCTGCGAGATCGGCAGCAGAAGGTGGCCACCGCGCAGCTGGGCGATCGCGACGTGTTCGGCCTGAAGGTCGGGCCGAGCGGCGGCGTCATCCAGGTGTTCGCGATGCGCGGGGGTCGCGTGGTCGAGCGGGTGGAGCTGTCGACGGAGCCGGGAGCGGTGGACGGCGGCGACGCCGACGTGCTGCAGGCCGCCGTGCAGCAGTTCTACGACGTCCGCACAGCGCCGGGTGAGATCAACCTGCCGCTCGAGATCGAAGACTGCGACGCCCTCGAGGCCTGGCTTTCCGGGCGCGCCGGGCGCCGGGTGAAGATCTCGGTCCCGCAGCGCGGGGACAAGCGGTCGCTCGTGGAACTGGCGACGCGTAATGCCGAGCTGTCGTATCGCACCCGATTCAACGAAACGACCGCGGCGCATTTCGATGCGCTCGAGACGCTGCGGTCCGTGATCGGCCTGCCCTCGCTCCCGCGGCGCATCGAGTGCTTCGACATCTCGACCATACAGGGGAGCGAAACCGTCGCGTCCATGGTCGTGTGCGAAGACGGGCGGATGAAGAAGAGCGAGTACCGGAAGTTTCGGATTCGGGGGGCGGCGGGCAGCCGGCCGCTGGCAGCTGGCAGTCCGGCGTTCGGAAGCGATGACTTTGCAGCCATGCGCGAGGTCGTGCAGCGCCGCTATCGCAAGGTGATGGAGCAGGGCGGCCCGTTTCCCGACCTCATCCTGATCGACGGCGGCAAGGGCCAGCTCTCGGCCGCCTACGAGGCGCTCGAAGGGATTGGGCTCGGGAACCTGATCGCCGCCGGCATCGCGAAGAAAGAGGAGCTGCTGTTCACGCGCGACCGGCAGGAGCCGATCGTCCTGCCCGAGAACGATCCGGCGCTGCTCCTCATCCAGCGGATCCGGGACGAGGCCCACCGCTTCGCGGTGACCTTCCATCGCAAGGCCCGGAGCATGCGGGACCTGCGCTCCGAGCTCGATCAGGTGCCGGGCATCGGCCCCCGGCGGCGGCGGGCGCTGCTCACCGCGTTCGGCAGCCTGGCCGGCGTCCGCCGCGCGACCCGCGAGGAGCTCGACTCCGTGGTCGGCGCCAAGGCCGCGACCGCGGTCATCGATTACTTCGCGAAATCAGCCTGACCGAAACGCGGTCTACGGGCTCCGGTCTCCGGTCTATCCGCCGAACAAGATCCCGCCGAAAAGTTCTGTGTCTGTGTCTGTGTGGTTCGTGAGATCAGCTGGCCGAAGCGTATCGTCGACACAAACCCGCAATCCGATTTTCCGGCCGCGCTGACGGAAATCCGACAGCCGCGCCTCCGGAAAATCAGGCAGATTGCGCGTTCGTGCTGGTCTTCCAACACCTAATCGGCATTCGGCGGCTGGCCTTGAAGTTGCTCAAACAAGACAGCGAGTTCGCTCCCGTCACATTCGAATTGAGGAAGGTCATGAAGAGAACTGCTGCGCTCAGCGCATTGCTCGGTGTCACCCTGTTGCCGCTCGCCGTATCGGGCGCAAACCAGACGGCGTCGCTCACGGTCAGCGCCACCGTCACCAACAACTGCACCATCAGCACGGCGGCGCTGACGTTCGCCCCGTACGACCCCGTGGTCGCGAACGCGTCGAGCAACCTGGATGGCACCGGCCGCGTCAGCGTGGCCTGCACCAAGGGCGCCTCGCCGACGATCGGCCTGGGTACGGGCAGTGCCGCTTCGGGAAGCGCACGCCGGCTGTCTGACGGCTCCGGCAACTTCCTCTCCTACGAGCTCTATCAGGATTCCGGCCGCAGCGTGTCGTGGGCGAACTCCGGCGCCGGCATCATGACGACGACCGCGGCGACGTCGAAGGCGGCGCGCGACTTCACGGTCTACGGACGGATCGCCGGCAACCAGGACGTGCCCGCCGGCAGCTACGCGGACACGGTCGTCGCCACCGTAAATTTCTGACGCCGGCGTCCGCACGGGACCCCATTCCTGGCTAAGCGACTAATCGGCACACCGGCGGATTCCTTGAATCCGCCGGTGCACTTCTGAAGCAGACATCGTGATGCGCATCTCGAACATCGCCGTCGCCCTGGCCGCTGTCGTGACCGGCCTCGCGGCGGTCGATTCCGCCTCCGCGGCCACCTTCAGCGTCAACCCGACGCAGATTTATCTGTCGGGACGGACGACCAGCTCGCTCCTGACGCTGCGTAACGACAGCACCGAGATGCTGCGGTTCCAGCTCACCGCGTTCGCCTGGAACCAGGCCGCCACCGGCGAGCTCGAGCTGGAGGCGACGCAGGACGTCGTGTTCTTTCCGGCGCTGCTCACGCTGAAGCCGGGCGAAGAGCGCCGGATTCGCGTCGGCAGCACGGTCGCGCCCGGCGCCGCCGAGAAGACCTATCGCATTTTCGTCGAGGAACTGCCGCCCGCCGGCGAGACCGCCGCGGGCTCCGCGGTCCGCGTGCTCACCAAGATGGGCGTCCCGATCTTCGTGCGGCCGGTCAAAGAGTCGGCCACTGCCGCGCTGAGCGACCTCGGCATGCGTGACGGGGCCGTGCACTTCTCCGTGCGCAACACCGGCACGGTTCACTTCGTGCCGCAGGCCATCAACGTTCGCGCCATGGCGGCCGACGGCCAGCCCGTCGTCGAGCAGCAGCTTGCCGCGTGGTACGTCCTGTCGGGCGGTCGCCGCGATTTCGATGTGGCGCTGGCGCCCGCCGACTGCGCCCGCACGGCGTCCGTCGTCGTCGAGATTCAGCTCGGTGTCCACCGCACTGAAGGAAACGCTTCAGACCCCTGGCGGCGCCTGCGCACGGTAATGGCTCGCCGGCTCGTGCGGCTGCTGCCGCTCCTCGTTCTTCCTTTGTGCTGTTCCTGCGGCCGCGCAGGACGAACGCGCATTTCTCGAAGTCGTCATCAATGGCGTCGCCAAGGGTGACACGCTCGTCGTGATCCGCGGCGCCGATGCGCTGGTCGGCGTCGACACGCTCACGCAGGCGGGTCTCAGCGGGTTCGAGGGCGATCGCGAGAGCGTGGGCGGCACGGAGTTCGTCTCGCTCGCGTCGCTGGCGCCCGCCGTGACCTTTGCCGTCAACGAGCGCGATCTGCGCCTGACATTGACGGCCGACCCTCGGCTGCTCGGCGCCACCGTGCACGACCTGCAGCAGGGCGCCCCGGCGGGGCTCGTACACCGCAGTGCGCCGTCGGGTTTCCTGAACTATGCGCTGACGGCGAGCAACGCGCGCGACTACGACGTCTTCACCGAGTCGGCGGTCAGCGCGGCGGGCGGGTTGCTTTACAACACGACGTCCGTGACGCGGCGCGGCGCCATCCGCGGGTTGACCAGCCTGACGTTCGACGATCGCTCGCGCCTGCGCCGCTGGGTCGTCGGCGACTCCTTCGTGGGCGGCACGGCGCTCGGCGGCGACGCACAGCTCGGTGGCATCGCTGTCGGGAGCGAGTTCTCGCTGGCGCCCTACTTCGTGCGCTACCCGACCTTGTCGATGACGACGCCGATCTCGACGCCCTCGGTCGTCGAGGTCCACGTGAACGGACGGCTCGTGCGGCAGGAACAGGTGCAGCCCGGGCGCCTGGACCTGCGCAACCTTCCCCTGACCACCGGACAGCAACGACACGCGCGTCGTCGTGCGCGATCCGTTCGGGGCGACGCGCGAGATGTCGACGTCCTATTACCTCACGACATCGGTGCTCGCGCCCGGCATCCACGACTACCAGTATGCGTTCGGCTGGCGCCGTCAGGGCTTCGGGACGGCGAGCTGGGATTACACGGCACCGGCGCTGTTCGCGCGCCACCGCGTCGGGCTGACCGACTGGCTCAGCGCGGGCGTCCGGATGGAAGCGGAGCGCGGCCTGGTGAACTCGGGGACGCTGGTGAATCTGCGCGTGCCGGTCGGCGAGATCGAGGCGGCGAGCAGCGTCAGCCGTATCGAGGACACGATGGGTGTCGCGATGCAGGCGTCCTACTCGTACGCCGGCCGGTTCGCCAGTCTCGGCGGTACCGTCCGCGAGGCGACCCCGGGCTACCGCGTCATCGGGACCACGGCGTTGGACGTGCGGCCGCTGCGCGAAGTCAACGTCTTCGGCAGCCTTCCCCTCGTGCGGGGGCCACCCTCAGCGTGCAGCATGCCGAAGCCTTCGGCGACGCCGCGGCCCGCCAGCAGCGCACGTCGCTCGTCGGATCGCTGCGCGTGCATCGAGCGGCCGATCTCACCACGTCGGTCACGCGGTTCATGGCCAGCAGCCGGATCGGCACCGAAGTCTCGGTCGGCATGACCATCTCGTTCGGCGGCCGCGCGGTCGCGTCGACGAGCGCGGTCCGCGGGCCGGATGGCACCCGCGCCGCGGTCGACATGCAGCAGCCGCTGCCCGTAGGTACCGGCTTCGGCTACCAGCTGCACGGCGAGACCGGCGTGCGCAACTCCTCGTCCGGTGTGCTCCAATACCAGGGCTCGTACGGACGCTATGAAGTGCGGCGCGAGATGACGGGCGGCAGCCGGGCACACCAACGTCAGCGTCGCGGGCGCGCTGGTCGGCATCGGCGGCGGTCTGTATGCCACGCGTCCCGTCCGCAACAGCTTCGCGCTGGTGCGCGTGCCCGGCGTCGAGGGTGTGCGCGCCTATTCGAGCCACCAGGAGATCGGCCGCACGGGCCGCAATGGCAACCTGCTCATCCCCGACCTCCTGCCGTACTACGGGAACGAGCTGGACATCGCGGATACCGACATCCCGATCGACTACACCGTGCCGGACGTGCACTTCACGCTGGCGCCGCCGTACAGGGGCGGGGCCGTGGTGCTGTTCCCCGTGCGCCGTATCCAGCGCGCCACGGGCGCGGTCGTGCTGCTGACCGCGGCCGGCGAGGAACAGCCGTCCTTCGGCGAGATTACAATCGTTGCGGCGGGGGAACGGATGACGTCGCCGCTCGGCAACGCCGGCGAGTTCTACTTCGAGAACCTGCCCGAGGGCCGGCACGAGGCGGCCGTCACACACGAAGGCCGCTCGTGCGTGTTCATGCTGACAGTGCCGCCGTCCACGGAGCCGGCGATTACGCTCGGAACGTCGAGATGCACCGTTTCGCCCGCGCGCTGATTCGCATCGCCGCCTGCGCGGCCGCCGTCGTGGTCGCCGGTACCGCGCGCGTGGAGGCCGCGCAGTGCTCCGTGTCGACGACGGCCGTCGTGTTCGGCACCTACAACGTGTTCTCCGCCGCTCCGGTCGATTCCACCGGCACGGTGTCGTACCGGTGCAATGGCGGCGCGAAGGCGGTCCTCGTCACGGTCACCAAGGGACAGAGCGCCACCTTCCTTCCGCGCGTGCTGGGGAAGGGGGCCGAAAAGCTGTCCTACAATCTCTTCATGGACGCCGCTCGCACGACCGTGTGGGGCGACTTCAGCGCCGGTACCTGGGCACACATCGACGTCGATCCGCCGAACAACCGCGACATCCCCGTGACCGTCTATGGCCGGATTCCACCAGGGCAGGACATCAGCGCCGGCTCCTACTCCGACACTGTGACGGTGGTGGTGAATTTCTAGCTCGTCACGCGACGCGACTAGAAGTTGAACGTGACGACCTGACGCGTGGCAGGCGCGATCGGGAGGCCGGTCTCCGCCGCTGCTCCGGCTGCTGCACCTGCCGCGGCTGGCGCGGGGCGTGTCGGAACCAACGTCGTCTGGCGCGCCGGGACCGGGATGACCCGCGCGTTCGGGCCTGAGCCGGTGCTCACGACGCCCGCGGCCGTGCCGCGGCTGCAGGTCAGCGCGATGCCGCGCTGGTCGCCCGCACCGCGTGTGTCAACCGAGCACGCGCGCACGACGTTCACGCGCACCTGCATCGAGGTGGAGCGGGATTCTGCTTTCGGATACTGCAACGCTGCGACGAGCAGTACCCCGAGCGCCGTGATATGCAGGCGTGTACACATGAGCTGTTGATGGTAAGGTAATCGACCTTCCGTCCGCAAACTTGACCCGCGGTGCCGAAAATCCGGCCATCCACTTGCACTACATCGCCCGCGGAGGCTTGTGGGCATGCTTGGCTGGTTTGGAACGCCGCTGGGACGGGTTTTTCAGGGACTTCTAGGCATCGCGTTGCTATGCGTGGGCATGGTGCAGGTCACCGCCCTCGGAATGCTCGTGATGATAACCGGCCTGATTGCGATGGTCATCGCGGCCGCGCCACCGGCGTTTCTCTCCCCCGCGCCAGCCGTTCGGGCGCGCCCCCGGCCTCCTTCACACCGGTAAAGGAGAAACTGATGGGATTGCGCGATACCTACAACTACGCCATTCAGACGGCGAAGGGCTTCGGCATGCAGGGTGGGGCCGAAGAGCGTGACGGGAAGCTGTATTTCAAGGGCACCGTCGCCACCCAGGACCAGGCCAACAAGATCTGGGACGCCATCAAGACCATCCCGACCTGGTCCAAGGATGTCGTGGCGGACATCAAGGCCACCGGTCAGGCGACGAGCCAGACGACGACCCCTGCCGCGGCCAAGACGGCCACGTATACGGTCAAGGCGGGCGACACGCTCAGCAAGATCGCGAAAGAACACCTGGGCAACGCGAACGCCTACATGGACATCTTCAACGCGAATCGCGATCAGTTGTCAGACCCCGACAAGATCCAGCCGGGTCAGGTACTCGAGATCCCGCAGCACGCGTCGAAGTAGCTCCGTCCGACTCCCAGTTTCCGCGTCTCGACATCGGCGGCCTCCGCATGTGACGGGGGCCGCCGCCCGCGTCACCACGGCCTGGTGACGTGCAGCTGCCGGATCGCTTCGGCGAGCAGCGGCGCGACGCTTACGGATGAGAAGCGCAGATTCGCGGGTGGATCGATCGCGACGCTGTCGGTGGAGACGATCGCGGCGAGCCCGAGCGGAGGCAGAATGTCTCGTGCGTGCCCGACCAGCAGCGAATGCGTCACGACTACCGTGACGGGATCGACGGCGCCTCGAGCGCGAACGGCGGTCACCGCGGCCGCTATGGTCGCGCCCGTACTCAGCATGTCGTCAATGACGATGGGCGCTCGTCCGCGGACGTCGCCGATGACATCGGAGGCTTCCACCGCTTCGCCGTCGAGGCGCGTCTTGTGCACGATCGCCGTGGGGACGTTGAGGAGACGCGCGTACTGTCGTGCACGTTTCACCGCTCCGAGATCAGGGGCGACGACGACCGAGTCATCGCGCACCGGCGTCGCACTCGCGAGCAGCGGGACGGCGGTCAGGTGATGGAGCGGGGAGGCAAAGAACCCTTCGATGGCCGGCGTATGTGTGTCGATGACCACGAGCCGATCGAGTCCGGCCGTGTCGATCACGTTGGCGGCCACGCGCGCCCCGAGCGAACGGCGGCCGGAGCGGCGGTCCTGGCGCGCGTAGCCGAGGTACGGGATGACGCCGGTGATGCGCTCGGCGCCGTCGCGCCGGCACGCGTCGGCCAGCAACAGCAGTTCCATGACGTGCACGTCGGCAGGAGGGCTCGTCGCCTGGATCACGAACACATCGCGTCCGCGCACCGATTCGCCGAGCTCGATCTGGCCTTCGCCATCTGGAAATCGTCTCGAGTCGTACCCGGTCGCCGTCAGCGCCAGCTCCTCACAGACCTTCGCGCCGAGCGCGACGCTTGCCGGACCGGCCAGAACCGCCATGGATGTGTCCATGTGGCCTCCTTGGGTTGATGACCTCTGAATCACCGCTGGCGGAACGACATCCCCGGTGACATCCGCGGGTGTCTCTCGATACCCTAATCGCTCCTTGCCGGCCATCGACTTCGCCCAGGTCTTCAGCTTCTTCCTCGTCCTCGTCTTCTCCCTGACGGTGCACGAAGCGGCCCACGCCTGGACGGCGGACCGGCTCGGAGACCCGACGGCGCGATTCCTCGGCCGCGTGTCGCTGAATCCTGCCGTGCACATCGACATGATCGGCACGATTGTCTTTCCGCTCATCGCCATCACGACGAACCTGCCGATCATCGGCTGGGCGAAGCCGGTGCCGGTGGACATCCTGAAGCTGGGCGACGGCTGGCGGCGGAAGTTCATGATGATTGCCGCCGCGGGTCCGGCCAGCAACCTCGTGATCGCGACGGTCGCGGCCATCGTGCTGCGCGTCCTGCAGCCCGGCGATCTCGAACCGAACGCCGTCATCGAGGTCAGCACGCCGATCGCGACGCTGCTCGAGAACACCGTCTCGATGAACGTGCTGCTCGCCGTCTTCAACATGGTGCCGGTGCCGCCGCTCGACGGCGGCAACGTGCTGTCGGGCCTGTTGCGCGGCGACGCCGCCAACCTGTTCGATCGCATCCGCCCGTACGGCTTCCTCATCCTCTACGCGCTCATGTTCACGGGCACGCTCTTTACCATCATCGCGCCGCCGGCGAATTTCCTGCTCTCATGGCTGCTGTAAGGCCCCGTGTCGTGTCGGGGATGCGGCCGACAGGAAAGCTGCATCTCGGTCATCTCGTCGGCGCCTTGAAGAACTGGGCCGCGCTGCAGGAGCAGTACCAGTGCTTCTATTTCGTCGCCGACTGGCACGCGCTGACCAGCGAATACGCGAATACCGGCCCCATCACGAGTTACGCGCTCGACAACGTGGCGGACTGGATCGCGGCCGGCGTCGACCCGGAGCGGAGCACGATCTTCATCCAGTCGCTGGTGCCGGAGCACGCGGAGCTGTATCTGATGCTCTCGATGGTCGTGCCGATCCCGTGGCTCGAGCGCGTGCCGACCTATAAGGAGCAGCAGGAGCAGCTGACCGAGAAGGATCTCTCGACGCTCGGCTTCCTCGGCTATCCGCTGCTGCAGACCGCCGACGTCGCCATCTACGATGGCAGGTTCGTGCCCGTCGGCGAGGACCAGGTCCCGCATCTCGAGCTGTCGCGTGAGGCGGTGCGCCGCTTCCACCAGTTCTACGGCGAGGTCTTCGTCGAGCCGCAGCCGTTGCTGACGCCGGTCCCGCGCCTGCCGGGACTCGACAACCGGAAGATGAGCAAGAGCTACGGCAACACGATCGACCTCACCGACGATGCGGACGCCGTGGTGAAAAAGGTGCGGCAGATGTATACGGACCCGAAGCGGGTCCGCGCCGACATCCCCGGCACGGTCGAAGGCAACCCGGTCTTCATGTACCATGACGCGTTCAACACGAACCTCGCCGAGGTCGAGGACCTGAAGGCGCGCTACCGCGCGGGCAAGGTCGGCGACGTCGAGGTGAAGACGAAGCTGGCCGCCGCGGTGAACGCGGTGCTCGAGCCGATGCGGGAGCGCCGCCGGGAAATGGTGGCGCGTCCCGACCGGATTCGCGAGATCGCCGTCGAAGGGTCGCGAAAGGCGAGGACGATCGCGCAGCAGACCATGGAGCGCGTCCGCGACGCGGTGAAATTGCGATACTAGCGTCTTTCCTTCGACGGACCGCGGAGACGCGGACGCGGAGGTTGGCAATCCCGGGATCCAGAAAGTGCTCTATTGTCAAAATGGGAAATCCCGAGCTCCGAACAAGGCCTGACTCCGCGTCTCCGCGCCTCCGTGGCCCGTGGAGGTGAATGATGCAACTGTCAACGTGAGCGCCGTGGAACACCCGGAGTTCGAATCGTCGCCCGACTCGCACCGGGTCAAACTCGAGTTCTTCGAGGGGCCGCTCGACCTGCTGTTGCACCTCATCCGCAAGAACGAGGTGAACATCTACGAGATCCCGATCGCGCTCATCACCGAACAGTACCTGGCGTACATCGAGCTGATGCAGGAGCTGAACCTCGATGTCGCGGGCGAGTTCCTCGTGGAGGCGGCAACCCTGATCCACATCAAGTCGCGGACGCTCCTGCCGCGGCCGGACCCGACGCAGGATGGGGCCGAGGAAGAGGATCCGCGCGAAGCACTGGTCCGCCGGCTGCTCGAGCACCAGAAGTACAAGGCCGCGGCGGAGCTGCTGCACGACCGCGAGACGCTGCGCAGCGCGCAGTTCATGCGCGCCGATGCCAGCGTGGCGGCCGCCGCCGGCGACGAATACGAGCCTGAGCTCGAAGTGGACCTGTTCAGCCTGCTGAACGCGTTCCGCAGCGTCCTGGAGCGCGCGAAGGGCCGCGCGCGCATGGTGCTGCCGCCCGAGCAGATCTCGATCGAGGATCGGATGCACCAGCTTCTCGAACGCCTGTCCGAACACGAGGCGTGCGGGTTCGAGGACCTGTTCGCCGACGGCGACGGCTCGCGGCCCTTCATGATCGTGACGTTCCTGGCGCTGCTCGAGATGATTCGTCTGAAGCTGATTCGCGTGTTCCAGGGCGGCTCCTTCGCCGCCATCCGCGTCTACAAGCGCGCGCGTCCGGCCGACGCACCTCACCCGATTGGCGATCCGCAGAACTGAGCATGGACGACAACTCCGAGCTGCCAACTCCCGACGCCCAGGATGATGGGCAGGAGCCGACTCCCAACCCGGCGGCTGACGTCTGGGCGCCGGAGCCCTCTGCCGAGCTGAAGGCCATCGTCGAGGCGCTGATCTTCGCGTCTCCGGAGCCGATCACGGCGAAGATGCTCTTCAAGGTGCTCGCCGACGAGCCGAAGGAGGACGTCAGCGCGGCGATCCAGGCGCTCAGGGTGGACTACGAACGCCGGCCCGGGCTGCAGTTTGTCGATGTCGCGGGCGGGTACCAGATCGTGACGCGCCCGGAACTGCACGAGTGGGTCCGCCGGCTCTTTCACGAGCGGTCCACGCAGAAGCTCACCGCGCAGTCGCTGGAGACGCTGGCGGTGATCGCCTACAAGCAGCCGATCACGGCGGCCGAGATCACCGACATTCGCGGCGTCAACACGTCCGGCGTGCTTTCGACGCTGCTCGAGCGCCACCTGATCAAGATCGTCGGCCGCAAGAACGTCGTCGGCCGCCCGTTCCTGTACTCCACCACGAAGGAGTTCCTGATCCGCTTCGGCCTGAAGGACCTCGGCGATCTCCCGCGGATCGAGGACATGGCGGAGGCGCTCGGTTTCGATCCACCGGCAGGGCTGATCGAGCAGACGCCGCGGGAGGACATCCTGCCGCTTGACGAACCAGAGACGGCGTCGTAAACACACAGGAATCAGGGCTCAGGATGTCTGGCATCAGGCTCTGAGGCCTTGTGCCTGAGACAGCCCTGATTCCTGGGCCCTGAGGCCTGGGCCTGAGGCCTTTCCTTCACCGCTTTCCCGGCCGCCGTGCTGATCGAGACGGTGGAGCGGCGCCTTCGTCCTGCAGCGCCGCAACCTCTTTCGCCGACAGCTCCCGCCACTCACCGGGCCTGAGGTGGCGGTCGCCGAGCGGCCCGATCCTGGTGCGCCGCAGCTTCCGCACCGGATGGCCAACCGCCTCCAGCATCCGCCGAACCTGCCGGTTGCGCCCCTCGCGGATTGTCACGAGCAGCAGTCCTTCGCGGTCGTTCGGCCGCTTGTTGAGCAGGATGACGTCGGCCGGTTGCGTGCGCCGGCCGTCGAGCGGGATCCCGCCGCGAAGGCGATCGAGCGCCTCGTCGTCAGGGATTCCGGCGACGCGCGCCTCGTAGGTGCGTTCCACCTCGTGCCGCGGATGCGTCAGCCTGGCCGCGAGATCGCCGTCGTTGGTCAGCAGCAGTAGCCCCTCGGTTTCGTAGTCGAGTCGTCCGACAGGGTAGACGTACTCGCGAACGCCACCGAGCAGATCCATCACGGTGCGGCGACGCTGCGGGTCCGAGCGCGTCGTCACGTAACCAGCGGGCTTGTACAGCAGGATGTACCGGAGGCGCTCGGCGCGCTTCACCCGCTGGCCGTCAACGCGGATGTCGTCGCTGGCGAGATCCGCCTTCGTGCCCATCTCGAGCACCGTCCTGCCGTTGACGGTGACACGCCCGTCGGCGATCAGCTTTTCGGCGGCGCGTCGCGACGCGATGCCGGCGTGCGCGAGGATTTTTTGTAGTCGGTCCATGGCCCGTTCACGAAGTCGGGAGTGCCCGCCTTACTGGCGCAACACCGATGCCCAGAACAGCATCAGCTTCCACGTCTCGGAGGCCGCCGCCGTGCGATCGACTTCCGCGTGCGTGATCAGCCCGCTCAGCAGCACGTGCACGTCAACGCCGCGATCGCGCAGGAACTCGCCCAGGATCGCCGATTCGGCCGACGGAATGACCGTGTCGTCATCGCCGTGCAGCAGGTAGACCGGCGCGGTGGGAAACGCGGGTGCGCGCTGCGGCGAGGCGGCCGGCGAATCCGCGCCGAGGCGGCCGAGGTACGGAACCAGCGCCGGCCCCAGTTTCTTGACGTCGCGGTTGTTGACGTAGGTCAGAAGCGTGGCGGCTGGTTCGGGCAGTGCCTTCGCCATCTCGCGAGCCTCGGCTGAAGGTTGCGTTTGCGCGGTTCATGTCCACGAGCGTGAGCTGCGAGGCGAGCAGGAATGTGCGTACGCCCTCGCGCAGCGGCTCCACCTGCGCCGGCGGCACCATCTGGTCCGCCAGGCTGTAGAGAATCACCGCCACTCCGTAGTCGTGTGGCGGATGCGTGGCGATCCCCTCGACCTGCGGCGCGTCGCCGGTCGAGAGGTACTTCAGCACGCGGGGCAAATCGCCGTGCCCGCCGAACGACACCACGAACGCGACACGGTCGCGGATCGAGGGACGGCCTGCCGCGACGATGGAAAGGCCGCCGGAGAAGCTGATCCCGACCACGCCGACGCGGCCGTCGGGCGCGAGGCGGGGCTGCCGGACCATCCACGCCACTGTGTCTTCGATCACGTCGGATGACTGCGCAGTGATCCGGTAGCGCTGGAGGTCGGGGAGGGCGAGCGTCATCACGCGGACGCCGCTGCCGGCGAGGTCGTGGGCGAGCGCGCGCAGCCGCGGTTCCTCGATGCCCATCGAGTGGATGCCGGGGAGGAGGAGCACCGTGCGGCGGACGGTGCCCGCGGGTTCATAGAACCGCGCCGGCACGTCGCCTTGACGTGTAGGCACCGTGTGCGGCGGCTCGACCGTGACCGTCCGCGCCCGATCGTTGGCGAAGGCCTCGACCTGTCCCCCGAGATCCGCGGCGCGGACGATGAGCGAGGCGGCGCGCACGTACGGCGTCACCGCCCACGCGAGTGCCATCACGGCGGCGACCACCGCGACCAGTGTTGCCAGGCGACGCGACCTCATTGGTTCTGATGTTACACTGCCGATTACGAAGGATTCGGACCACCGAACGATCCAAACGGAACAGCAGACCGTGATCATTGCCATCGACGGCCCCTCCGGCGCAGGGAAGGGCACCATCGCCCGCACGCTCTCACAGGAACTCGGCTACCGCCACATCGACACGGGCGCCATGTATCGCGCGGTCGCGTGGAAGGCGCTCCAGGAAGGCATGCCGCTCAACGACGCGGCGGCGGTTGCGGCGCTGGCGCGCCGCGCCGAGATCGTCGTCGAGCGCGGCATCGTCATGATCGACGGCCAGGACGTCACGCGCGCCATCCGCACGCCGGAGATCGACAAGGCCGCGAGCGCGGTGGCGAGGCTGCCGCAGGTCCGCGACGTGCTGGTCGCGCGCCAGCGCGAGATGGGCCTCGGCGGCGGCGTCGTGATGGAAGGGCGCGACATCGGCACGGTCGTGTTTCCCGGTGCCGACGTGAAGATCTACCTCGATGCGTCAGAGGAGGAGCGCGCCCGCCGCCGCGTGAACGACTCGGCGCATAGCGGCAGCCAGGCCGGTCATGCCGCAGTGGCCGAGGCGATCAAGGCGCGCGACAAGGCCGACACGACCCGGACGGCCTCACCGCTCAGCATGGCGCCCGACGCCGTCCACATCGACACCACGTCGATGTCGATCATGGAAGTCGTCGAGCGCGCGCTGGCCATCGTCCGGCAGAAGATGAGCGCGTAATCCTCCGGCTGCCGTGCCCGGAGGCCAGGTGCGGCATCGATAAGCAACCATCCGGGGAGTCCACGCCGTGCGCCGTCGTTCGCTTCGGCCGGAAGGCGGCTCGTGCCGCCCCACGAATCACGAATTGAACGGTTTCCGCCCTTCGCGCGCCGCGCCGACGATGATCCCGATTCGCCTGGCCCGTGTTTCGGGCCGCTTCGCGTCGTTGAGGTAGTGCAGGCACTGCTTCTTCACGCCCGGCGTGTAGCCGTCGAAGCCCTTCTTCGCTGCGGGCGCCGCCTTGAGCGCGCGCTTGAAGTCGTCCGGCAGCGTCATCGCGTCGACGGCATCGAACGCGCTCCACGTGCCGGTCTTCTTCGCCAGCTCGATCGCCGTCATGCCCGCCGTCGGTCATCAGGCCGGCGGCAATCAGCTTCTCGACGCGCGCCTTGTTCGAGGCCGCCCACCGGCTCTTCGGCTTCCGCGGCGTGAACAGCTGTTTATAGAACGTGTCGTCGATCGGGTGCATCAAGCCGTCGATCCAGCCGAAGCAGAGCGCTTCTTCGACGGCGTCGTTGTAGGCGACAGTGGGGAGGCCCGAGTGCTTCTTCGCGAAGACGAGCCAGACACCGGACGACGAGCCGTGGTGCTTCTCGAGCCACGCGCGCCACGCCGTCCGTGACTTCGGCTGAACTCGGGGGTGGTCAGCCATTGGGATTCGCAATGAGCGATTCGTGATGTTCGCGAATCGTTGCTGATGGATGATTCTGGATTGTCGAATGACGGCCACGATCCCGTCATTCAACAATCGCACCTCGCCATTCGCCAGCGAGTCAACAATCAGGGATCGTGGGTCACGACCGGGTCAGTCTCGATCGTCGTAGTCCTCCGCCGACGCCGGGTCGAGCTCCCACCGGTGCTTGTCACGCTTGGCGACCTTGTCCGCCCCCTTCAGCTCTTCGTTGTCCTGGTACTCGACGCCGACCGCCCGGCCGATGTCGTCCACGATGTCCTGGTCTGGCGTCGGGTTATCGCCTCCCGGCGCTTCGTCGCCGACGCTGTACGCCGATTCCCAGTCCGCGTCCACGTCGCCCCCGGTGAGCTGCGGGCTGGTCTCGGTGTGCTCGTTGAAGCGTTCGCGCAGTTCGCGGCGGCCGCTGCGCGCCGCGGACGCGCGACGGTCGAGGTCGAGCGACGAGGGTGGGGACGGGAGCAAGGCATCCTCATCCTGGACGGTGCGGCGCTCGCGGTTCAGATTGGGCGCCTTGCGGGCCGGGACGTTCTTCGCCGCGCTGGCCCGCGCGGCGGGCGCCGCCGTTCGGGCCGGAGCCGTACGAGCGGCGGGCCTGGCGGCCGGCGTCTTGCGGGCGGGTGCCTTCCGCGCGGTGGCCTTCGCGTGCCTTTCGAGCAGTGGCCTTTCGAGCCGTCGCCTTTCGGCCTGTCGTCTTTCGGGCGGTCGCCTTACGAGCGGCCTTACCGGCAGCACCTCGAGCACTCTTGCGAGCAGCCGTCTTCGTGGCGCGCTTCCGGCCTGCGGCCTTCTTTGCTGCTGACCTGGAACGGCTGGCGGCACTTCGCGTGCTGGTGCCCTTCCGGCCTGTGGCTCGTGCGGCCTTGCGCTTGGCCATGACGTGTCCTCTCCTGGCGTTCCCGGAACCTGAAAACCGGACCGTAGAGCCTCACTCGGCGTGCATCCGGACGGTCCAGTTACCTTGACAGTTACCGGTAAGTGACGTAATCTCTATGTCTTATCGGCTATGGACAAATGCGCACCGTGGGCTCGAACGGCCCTTATCGGCCGAGCGCGCTCGCAGTGCGGTCCCACCCCAGTGGAGCCTTCGTTCGGCCCACCTCGCATCTCCATCGCCGTTATAGCCGCGGGGGGCCGGTCCCCGCAACAGAAACCGGCAATCACGACGTGAGGAGGACGCGCTAGGAATGGCGAATGCAGAAAACGGGTTGGTGTCGCCCGATCAGACGGGCTCACAGCCCGGGGCACCAGGACGTACCCGATCAGGGAAACCGAGTGGGCCCGCTTTCAAGCCGATGCACCACGAGGACATGGACCCGCAGGAGTTCGCGGCCATGCTCGGCATCTACGACGACAGCTTCCGCAACATGGCGGAAGGGGAGGTCGTCAAGGGCACGGTTCTGAAGGTCACCGAAAGCGCCGTCGTCGTTGACGTCGGCTACAAGTCCGAAGGTCTCATCCAGATTCACGAATTCCTCGACGAGCACGGCAACGTGACCGTCCAGCCGGGCGACACGGTAGACGTGCTGCTCGAGCGTACCGAGGATCGCGAAGGCCACATCGTGCTGTCGCGCGAGAAGGCCGAGAAGATGAAGATCTGGGACGAGGTCGAGAAGGCCTACGCCGACCGCAAGGTCGTCATCGGCCGCGTCATCGAGCGGATCAAGGGCGGCCTCGCCGTCGACATCGGCGTGCGCGCGTTCCTGCCCGGATCCCAGATCGACGTGCGGCCGGTCCGCAACCTGGACGCGCTCAAGGGGCAGGAGCTCCGCATGCGCGTGATCAAGGTCAACAAGAAGCGCGGCAACATCGTCCTCTCCCGCAAGGCGCTGCTCGAGGAAGAGAACGCCGAGAAGAAGAAGACGACGCTCGAGACGCTCGCCGAGGGCAAGACGCTTCGCGGCACCGTCAAGAACATCACCGACTACGGCGCGTTCATCGATCTCGGCGGCATCGACGGCCTGCTCCACATCACGGACATGTCGTGGGGCCGCGTCGGCCACCCGTCGGAGCTCTTCAAGGTGAACGACGAAGTCGACGTGATCGTGCTCAAGGTACGACCCGTCGACCGAGCGCGTGTCACTGGGCCACAAGCAGCTGGTGCAGGATCCCTGGGCCACCGTTCAGGACCGCTACCCGGTTGGCGCACGCATGAACGGCAAGGTCGTCAGCCTCACCGACTACGGCGCGTTCGTCGAGCTGGAGGCGGGCGTCGAGGGGCTGATCCACGTCTCGGAGATGTCGTGGAGCAAGCGCGTCAAGCACCCGTCGAAGATTCTCAACGTCGGCGACACCGTGGACGCGATGGTGCTCGGCGTGGATCCGGCGGCGCGGCGCATCTCCCTCGGCCTCAAGCAGGTCGAGAGCAATCCGTGGCACGAGCTGGCCGAGAAGTACCCGGTCGGCACGCGTATCAAGGGCAAGGTCCGCAACCTCACCGAGTTCGGCGCGTTCGTCGAGGTCGAGGAGGACATCGACGGCCTGATCCACATCTCCGACATGTCGTGGAGCAAGCGGATCAAGCACCCGTCGGAGGTCCTGAAGAAGGGCGACGTCGTCGAGGCGATGGTGCTGAGCATCGACGCCGAGAACCAGCGCCTCTCGCTCGGCCTGAAGCAGCTCGCGACCGACATCTGGGACGACTTCTTCTCGCGCCACCACGTGGGCAACACCATCGAGGGGAAGATCACGCGGATGACCAACTTCGGCGCGTTCGTCGAGCTCGACGAAGGCATCGAGGGGCTGATTCACGTGTCGGAGTTCGACGACTCGCACGGCGGCGAGAAGATCGACCTGCAGGTGGGCAACAGCTACCAGATGAAGATCATCAAGCTGAGCCCCTCCGAGCGGAAGATCGGCCTGAGCATCCGCGCGATGAAGTCGGACGAGTTCCGCTCCGATTGGGAAGCGTACCTCGGAGAGCGAAGGCACGGGTACGGCCACGCTGGGCGATCATTTCAGAAATCGGTAGGAAGTCAGGAATCAGGGCTCGGGCTCAGGGCTGTCTCGGGCCCTGGGCGCCGAGCCCTGGTACCTGGGCCCTGGGGCCCTATAAGGAGCGACAGTGCAGACACCTGTGGGCAGCATGACGAAGGCGGAGCTCGTCGAGGAGGTTTCCCGGGTATCCGATCTCACCAAGAAACACTCGGAAGTCATCGTCGACACGGTGTTCAAGAGCATCATCGAAGCGCTCCATCGCGGGGAGAAGATTGAGCTGCGCGGGTTCGGGAGCTTCCGGCTGCGCAAGCGGGAGCCGCGCAAGGGCCGCAACCCGAAGACCGGCGACAAGGTAGACGTGCCGCCGAAGAAGGTGCCGTACTTCAAGCCGGGCAAGGAGCTCAAGGAACTCATCAATCGCGAGGCGGAGGCCATGGAAGCCGCCGCAAGCGGCGGCTCTGTCGCGGTTCCGAGCGCCGCCGCCCAAATCTGACGGCGTCGTCGATCGATGGAGCGGCTGTGGTCGCCGTGGCGGCTGGAGTACGTGACCGGTAGCAAGCCCGACACGGGGTGCGTGTTCTGCGAGGCACCCCGCACGCCCGACTCGTTCATCGTGTTCCACGGGGTGACGAGCTACGTCATCCTCAACAAGTATCCCTACAACAACGGTCACCTGATGGCCGTGCCCTATCGTCACGTCGATTCGCTCGGCGCACTCAGCGTCGAGGAGTTGCAGGAGCTCGCCCTGCTCACGCAGCGGAGCGAAGCCGCGCTGCTCGAGGCGTACCATCCCCAGGGCATCAACGTCGGGATCAACCTTGGCCGCGCGGCCGGCGCCGGCATCCTCGAACACATCCACGTGCACGCCGTCCCGCGCTGGATAGGCGATTCCAACTTCATGACCGCGATCGGCGAAACGCGGGTACTGCCGGAAGATCTGGAGTCCACGGCGCGGAAGCTTCGGCCCATCTTTCAACGGCTCGCCGCGGGATAGGGCTCAGGGCTCAGGTATCAGGGCCCAGCGCTGTCTCACGCCCGAGGCCTCTTGCCTTGGACCGCCCTGATTCCTGGGCCCTGAGCCCTGAGGCCTGCTATCCTCGCCGAGTGAATTTCGATCTGACCGAAGTTCAGACCGCCTGGAAAGCAAAGGGCGCGGCGCTCGGGACGGACCTCGCCATCGACGCCGCCGCGGGCGACGTGGTGATGGGCGCCGCCCGCGTCGGGTTGCTCGACCCGCACGTGGACCTGCTCGCCCTTGCGGTCGCGGTCGAATCGCTGGCGTTTGGCTCGCCTTCCTCTGCCATCGCCTTCGCGTTGCACGCGGGCACGGCGCTGGCGCTTGCCCGCGATGAACGGTTCTCGTCGCTGCTGCGTGGGGAAACGGTCGGTTCGCTGGCGCTCTCGTCCGATGAGGTGCCCGACGCGAAGGGAACGCGCCTCACGGGTCGCGCGGCGTGGGTCGCGCCGATCACGGAGCGCGGCATCGCGCTCGTCGGCGCGCGCGTGGCCGGAAGCGAGACCACGGCCTTCGCCGTTCCGCTCGACGGGGCAGGCGTCGCGATCGAACCGGTGCGCACCGCCGCGCTGCGCGGGTTCGTCTGCGCTCACCTCACCTTCAACGACGCAGAGGCAGTAGAAGCCGGGGCGACGCCTCCGATCATGACGCGCGTGCGCGTGCTCGTCGCGGCCGCCGGCCTTGGCATTGGACGGCGGGCGCTGCGCGAAGCGCTCAATTCCGCGAAGAGGGCGCATTCGGCGTCGGCATGGGAAGAGACGGTCCAGGGGCTGCTGGCCGATGCCGCCACCGACCTCGACGCCGCGATGATGCTGACGTGGAAGGCAGCGCTGCGCGCGGAACCCTCGCTTGGCGAAGCGTCGATGGCCAAGCTGGCGGCGGGCGCCGCCGCCCAGCGCGCGGTCGAGCGCGCGACGCAGGTGATCGGCGCCGACGCGTTCCAGCGCGGTCACATCGTGGAGCGCCTGGCGCAGGATGTCCGCGCCCTGGAATTGTTCGCCGGCCGCAATGAAGCCCTGCGCGCGGCCGCGGCGTCGGAGCTGCTGTCCAGGAGTTGACGGCGCCCGTACCGGACGAACATGATCCAGACCGCCCTGATTGCGCCCCGAGGATCACGAGCATGACGATGACGAAAGCCTTGCTTCGCGTCGGCGTACCTCTCGTCGCGATCGCGGCGGTGGCCGCGATCGTGATCCCGATGGTTTCGGCGCAGAACGCGCCGGGCTGGATCGATCAGGACGGGGACTGGGCGGCCCGCAAGCAGGAACTGCAGGCCTTCGGCGACCGGTTCGACACGTCGGCCGCCCTCTACGAAGCGCTGAAACAGGCGGCCGGCGGCGGCAGGCCGCTCACCTGGCCGCAGATGGCCGATCCGGCCTACGACTGGTCCGGTGTGTATTCCCGCACCAAGGGCCGATTGCAGTTCGATCCCGACCTGCCACAGCAGGGTGGACCGGCGTCCGCCAGGCTGACGCCGGCGGGGCAGCAGGTCGTCACAGCCAAAGCCGACATGATTGCGCGGACCGGTGGAGAGTACGACCCGCTCAGCGACTGCCGCCCTCCGGGCACGCCGCGCTGGTTTACCGAACCCTTCCTGCACGAGTTCATCGTCACGCCGGCCCAGACGTGGCTCATCAACGAGATGGTGAACGACGTGCGCCGGGTGTACACCGACGGCCGCTCCCACACACCGGCGGAAGACGCTTACCCGACGTGGAACGGGGACACGATCGGCTTCTGGGACGGCGATACGCTCGTCGCGCACACCGCGTATTTGATGCCGGGCCAGTACCAGCGCGGTGTGCAGCCCAACTATTCCGATCGGACCACCGTCGTCGAGCGTTGGCACAAGGTCAATCCCACGACGCTGCAGGCCGACGTCTGGGTATTCGACCCGATCAATCTCGCGAAGCCCTGGTACACCCGCCAGAGTTGGACCCGGCTGACGGACGACGACAGGCAGTTGCGGATCCGCTACTGGGACTGCCGCGAGAATCCGAACAACGAAATCATCACGACCGAGACAGGCACCAGTCAATTCCGTGATTTCGACTTCGTGCCGAACGACGCCGAGGTGAGCAACGACGCCGCCGTCAAGAAGGCCCAGGAGGCAAGCGGCCCGTCCGTGCCGGCACGGAACGGGGAGCCGCGCTGATCGTGCTGGCGCGATGTGAACGAAACGTGACGAGGAGCGTTCGATGAGTCAGCCCGACGTAAAGACCCTCGTGATCGCCCTTGCCCTCATCGCCCCCGCTGTTCCCGTCATCGCGCACCACTCGGGCACGATGTTCGATGAGTCGAAGGACGTGACGCTGACCGGTGTGGTCAAGGAGTTCCAGTCCACGAACCCCCATTCGTGGCTGCTCATTGACGTGAAGGGGCCCGACGGCAAGGTGACGACGTGGGGCTTCGAAGCGGAGGGCCCCAGCACCCTGGTGCGTGCCGGGATCCGCCGGAGCGATTTCGCCCCGGGCACGCCCGTCACGATTACCGGACATCCGATGCGGGACGGCCGGCCGGCCGCGACCTGGACCCGTGCCACGCGCACGAGCGACAACAAGGAGTTCGTGCCCGCGAACGGCCGTGTCGTTCGCTGAGGCCGGGGAGCATCACTTTGAGGAATCGAGACGTATTCAGCGCGGCGCTGGCCTGCGCGTTTCTTGCGCTGACGGTCGCGGGTTGCGGTTCACCGCCGGCGCCGCCGACGCCGTCGTCCAAGGCCTCTGAGCTCGGATTCACGGGAGTCTGGGTGGCCGTGGGTACGTTCGACGATCCCGCCGGTCCGCCGCCGTGGTCCAATACCCTGTGGCCTTCGCAACCGCCCTTCACCCGCTGGGGCGAAGAGGAGTCCCGTCGTCTCGCCGACATCAACAACGTCGTGCCGTGCCAGCCGGGAGGTCCGGTCTTCGCCATGTGGGAGCTGGGTCTCTTTCCGATCGAGATCCTCGAGGCGCCGGATCGGATTGTCATCAAGCCGGAGAACGTCGCCTTGCCGCGCCGGATTTACACTGACGGGCGCCCGCATCCGGAAGACCTGGAACCAACCTGGATGGGCCACTCGATCGGCCGATGGGAAGGTGACGTGCTGGTCGTGGACACGGTCGGCACGAACGGCAGGACCAGGGCGATGAATGGCGTCGGCTCGAATGCGAGGGTCAGCAGCGACGACCGGAACCCGCGCCTGCCGGCCAGCGACCAGCTGCACCTGGTCGAGCGCCTTCGGCTTGTCGCCGACGGCGAGATTCTGGAAGATGAAATCACGATTGACGATCCGAAGACGTACACGTCCCCATTCACCGTGAAGCACTATTGGCAGCGGCGGCCGGACGTCGACGTGCTCGAGTACTTCTGCGGCGACAAGCCGCGTCCCGACGATGAAGGGATTGCCTCCGCCGAGGCGACGAGGTAACCGTGAAGGCCGCAACGTTTGGATTGGCCGTGGCTGTCGCGCTCATCGCCGCCGCCCCGGCGCCGGCGCATCATTCGTTCGCAACCTTCGACCGCACGAGGGAAGTGACCTTGACCGGTGTGGTCAAGGACTTCCAGTGGAACAACCCTCACGCGTGGATCCAGATCACGGTCGCCGATGACAAGGGTCGTCAGACCGAGTGGGGGCTCGAGTGCGGCAGCCCGAACATGATGGCGCGCACAGGCTGGAAGCGGACCACTCTCAAGCCTGGCGACAAGATCGTTGCGGTGGCGAACCCGCTGAAGGACGGCCGCCCCAACGGCGCGCTGGTTCGCATTACGCTGGCGGACGGCAAGATCCTTGGCCCCGGCGATGCGCCGCCGCCCCGGCCTTTGGGATCGGCGGCGACATCAAAGAAGTGAGCGGCGTCGCGCCTCGGGTGTCCGCGTTCCACTGAATGATTCCAGGCATGGATGCTTACTGCGATACGGCGTCGGGACGGCTGCACTATCGTGTAGACGGTCCGGAACAGGGGCCGCCCCTGCTGCTGAGCAACGCGCTCGGTACGACCCTCGACTTGTGGTCGGCACAGGTCGAGCGGCTGCAGCGGACCTTCCGCGTGATCAGCTACGACACACGCGGCCACGGTCAATCGTCGGTGCCTGCGGGCGAGTACACGCTCGACGAGCTTGGCGAGGATGCGCTGCACGTGCTCGACGCGGCAGGGGCAGAGACGGCGCACGTCTGCGGTATCTCGCTTGGCGGTCTCACGGCGATGTGGCTCGGCGTCTATCATCCGGCGCGCGTGCGCCGCCTCGTCGTCGCGGACACCGCCGCGCGCGTGGGGACGTTCGACCGCTGGGTCGAACGCGCCGCCAAGGCCCGTGCGGAAGGAATGACCGCCATCGCCGACCTCAACATGCCGAACTGGTTCACGCCGGTGTACCGCGAGCGCGAGCCCGCGACCGTCGCCCGCTTCCATCGCATGGTCGCGTCCTGCAACCCTGAAGGCTACATCGGCTGCTGCGCGGCGCTCCGCGACGCGGACCTTCGGCCGGTCATCAAGCGCGTGGGCGCGCGGACGCTGGTCGTCGCCGGCAATCAGGATCCGTCCACGACCGTGGCGGACGCGGAGCTCATTGCTCGAGAAATTCCTGGCGCCACGCTTGTTGATCCTCAGCGCCGCCCACCTCGCGAACGTCGAGTGCGCTGACAGCTTTTCAAGTCATCTCGAGACGTTCGTCGCGGCTGCGCAGCCATCAGTCCGGCGCCGCCTCGTAAGTCACCCGCGCAGGCAATCCTGCTACAGTCAATCGAAGCGTTGTGACGTGAGCCTTCCTCGCAGCAAGGATGATGCGCAGCGGCGCGCCGATCAGATCGCCGCGTTCCGCGCCGAGACGGCCGAGCTCGGGCGTGAGGGCGTGCACCTGGATGCGCAGCAGCTCGCGGCCGTCTCCGCGCATCACGAGCATGTTCTCCAGGCGCTGTTCCGGGAGTTCGACGTCGATCGCGGCACCGCCGAGCGCCGCATGTCGATCGGCATGCGGCTGGCGTCGCTCCTTGGCGCGGCGGCGCTCACCGCGGCGGTCGTGTCCTTCGTCTATCGCGTCTGGGGATCGCTGTCCTCGCCGGCGCAGGTCGTGCTGCTGACCGCGGCGCCCATTGCCGCCACCGCCGTGATGATCGCCGCCGGCAGGCTCGAGCGGACACGCTACGTCGCATCCCTGTTCGCCATCGTCGCGTGCGCAGCCGTCGTCCTGCAGACGATGATGATCGGCACGCTCTTCAACGTGAAGAGCTCGCCGCACGCGCTCGCGGTATGGGCGGCGTTCGCGCTGGCCGTGTCGATGCCCTGGCGGTTCGGCGTGCCGTTCGCGTTCGGCGTCGCGACGCTGATGGTGTATTTGCCGGCGGCGGCGTTGTCCCTCGCGGGATTGCACTGGAGGGCGGTCACGGAGCGACCCGAGCTGGTGGCACTGCCTGCGGCGCTCGGGCTGTTCGGGATCTCCCGCCTCAAGCCGAACCGCTCGTCGCTGACGCTCGATGCCATACGGATTGCCATGCCGCCGGAGCTCGTCCCGTGGGCGCGAGCGGTGCTGCTGCTGATCGTGCTCGGCACAATCCTCGTGCTGTCCGCGGCGGGTACCGTGAGCGTGCTGCCGGTCAACGAGACCGCGATCGAGGTCGTCTATCAGCTGGTCGCCGTCGCGGCGGCCGTGGCCACCGTCTGGGCCGGGCTTCGCCATGGTCTCGGGGAGGTCGTGCTCATCGGGTCGGTGTTCTCGGCCGCGTTCCTGCTCGTGCGGTTCGTGGACTGGTGGTGGGACTGGATGCCGAAGTACCTGTTCTTCCTGCTCCTGGCCGGCGTCGCGCTGGGCTGGCTGTGGGGGCTGCGGCTGGCGCGCCGGCGGCTGGGCGCGGGTGCAGCATGACCTGGCGTTCATTCGCGATTGCGCTGCTGCTGCCCATCTGGGTGACCGGGGCCACGCTTGCGTCGGTGTCGCGCAACCGGTCCGGCGGACGCGATCCGATCGTGTTGAGCGAACGCGAGGTGTTCGTGTCGCCGCGCAGTGACGACAACACGACCGCCACCCTGTGGCTGGCGTGGCAGCCGTCAGCCGGGATGAACGCACGCATGGCCGCTCGAGCCGCCGCCGTGCTCAGGCTCTGCGGCTTCCGGTGACCGTGGCCTTCCGGCTCCAGCCGGAAGGAAGACCGCTCGCTGCCGCGACAGGCATTTATCGCGCTCGAGCTGAACGGCCCCGCGTTTCGGGCGCTGCCCGTCGAGCGTGAAAGTGAACGCACGTCGCGGCTGGTCGCGATAGACATCGATCCGGACGCCAGCGTGCTGGCGCAGCGCTATCCGAACGCGCGCACGCACCTGATCTCGGCGGGCGTCGTCCGCGTGCCAGCGGGCGCTCCTTACGCAGAGGGGATCATCCTCAGCCTCGAGCCGCCACGCATCCATGTGCCACGGGACCTGGCCGCGCAGCTTCCGAGGTACGAGCCTCGCGAGGGACGCGTGCCCGCGCGGTTCGACGTCGAGGTTCGATACGGCCGCAACGACGAGCCGTGGGTGACGGGCGTTCGAGGACCGTAGACGGGTGACTCAGATCTTCCGCCTGAAGGCGGAAGCCACAGCGCCGTTGTGTTCATGCGAGGCCGGCCTAAGGCACGGCGCTCTACGAGTTTCAATGATGGTCGCTGGCCAGTGGCTTCCAGCTTCAGCCGGAAGAGCCAGGCGTCGCTGTGTCTTCTGTCTCTCTGTGGTTCGTGATCAGCGCCGCCGGTTCAACGGCCGGCCAGCGGGGCAGCCAGGTAATCGACGGCGAGATATGAGAGCGTTCTCACGCCCGTCAGCAGGGCGTGTTCGTCGAGCATGAAGCGGGGCGAGTGGTTCGCGTCCACCTTCCCCACCTGGTCCGGCGGCGTGACGCCGACGAACACGAAGACGCCCGGCACCGCGCGCTGGTAAAAGCTGAAATCCTCCGCCGTCGTGAAGAGCGGGACCTCGGTCACGTTCGTCGTGACACGCTGCAGCGTCGGAAGCACGTGGCGGGTCAGCGCGGGGTCGTTGATCGTGACCGGCGTATGGCGGCCGAATGACACGGTGGCCGTGGCGCCGGCGGATTCGGCGATCCGCTGCGCGGTTCGCGTGATACGGGCGTGCACGTCCTGACGCGTCCCTTCGTCGAACGTCCGGATCGTGCCGACCAGGCGCGCCGTGTCCGGAATGATGTTGTTGCGAACGCCGCCCTCGAACTGGCCCACGGTGATGATCGCGGGCCCGGCAGTGATGTCCACTTGCCGGCTCACGATCGTCTGCAGGCCGAGCACGATCTGCGATCCGGCCACGATTGGGTCGACGCCGTTCCAGGGGTTCGCGCCATGCGTCTGGCGGCCGCGCACGACGATCTCGAACTGATCCGACGCGGCCATGAGCGGTCCGCTCCGATAGCCGATGTGGCCCGACGCGATGTTTGCGAACACGTGCACGCCGAACACGGCGTTGACCTCGGGTGACGTCGAGCACCCCTTCGCGGACCATCAGGTCGGCGCCCGCCGGCAGTTCACCCGCGGGCGCGCCTTCTTCGGCCGGTTGAAAGATGAACTTCACCGTTCCGCGGAGCTGCGGCCGCAGGTCGGTGAGGATTCTCGCCGTGGCGAGGAGCATCGCCATGTGCGCGTCGTGACCGCACGCGTGCATGACGGGCACGGTGCGGTTTTCGAACTCGCCCGTGGCGGCGCTGGCAAACGGCAGCCCGGTGTCCTCCTTGACGGGCAAGCCGTCCATGTCCGCGCGCAGCGCGACGACCGGACCCGCCTGCGCGCCGCGCAGCGTGGCGACGACGCCGTGACGTCCCACGCCGGCCCGCGGCTCGAGGCCGAAGCTGCGCAGCCGCTCGGCGATGTACTTGGCCGTCTCGACCTCGCGGTTCGAGAGCTCCGGGTGCTGATGCAGATGGCGGCGCCACGCGAGCATCTCCTGCTCGATGGCGGCGGCGCGCTGATCGATGTCGTGATGGATGGACGATTGCGCGCTGACGTTCGCGCTCAGGACGATGGCCGTCAGCAGGAGCGCGAGCACGTGTACGTCGGCGCTCATCCCAGAATCTGCTTCGCAATCGTCTGAAGCTGCAGGTTCGACGTGCCTTCATAGATTTGTCCGATCTTCGCGTCGCGATACAGCTTCTCGACAGGGTAGTCCTTCACGAACCCGTAGCCGCCGAACAGGTTGACCGCCAGCGAGGCGGTGCGCTCGGCCATCTCGGACGAGAAGAGCTTGCACATCGCCGCTTCCTTGAGGAACGGGCGGCCGGCGTCGCGTAGACGCGCGGCGTTGTACACCAGCAGCCGGGCCGCCTCGAGGTCGGTGGCGGCGCGCGCGATCTGGAATTGCACGCCCTGGAAATCGGCGATCGGCTTGCCGAACTGCTTGCGCTCCTTGATGTACTTCGTCGAGTGGTCGAGCGCGCCCTGCGCGAGGCCGAGCATCTGGGCGCCGATGCCGATGCGCCCTTCGTTGAGCGTCTCGATCGCCGCCTTGTAACCCTTGCCGGCCTCGCCGAGGACGTTGCCGCGAGGCACCCGGCAGTCCTCCAGCAGCAGCTCGCACGTGCTGCTCGCGCGAATGCCGAGCTTGTCTTCCTTCTTGCCGACCGAGAAGCCCGGGAAATTGCGCTCGACGAGGAATGCCGTGATGCCGCGATAGCCCGCTTCGGGGTTGATCGTGGCGAAGACGATGAAGAGGTCGGCCTCGGCGGCGTTGGTAATCCAGAGCTTGCGGCCGTTCAGGACGAAGCCGTCGCCGCTTTCGGAGGCGCGTGTGGTCAGCGCGAACGCGTCGCTGCCCGAACCGGCTTCCGACAGGGCGTAGGCCCCGACTGTCCCCCCGGCCATGCGCGTCAGATAGGTACGCTTCTGATCCTCGGAGCCCCAGCGGAGCAGGGCGTTGATGACGAGGGTGTTCTGCACGTCGACGATGACGCCGACCGAGGGATCGACGCGGGACAGCTCTTCCACGGCGAGGACGGAGTGAAAGAAGGTGGCGCCGGCGCCGCCGAAGGCTTCAGGAATCTCGATGCCCATCACTCCGAGATCGAAGAGCTTGTCGATGAGCTGACGAGGCATTTTCGCCTTCTCATCCATGTCGCGGACGAGCGGCCGGAGCTCTCGATCGGCAAACTCGTAGACGCTGTTGCGAAACAGCGTTTCGTCGTCGGTCAGCGCCGTCAGCGCGTGTGAAGCGTCGAGTTGCTCCTGCACAGTAAGGGCAATGCTATCATCGGGATAAAGGTGAATTAAATGTTCCTCAGCCGCCGCCGCACCGCCGCCGTACTCGTTGCCCTGGTTACCGCGCTCCAGGTGGGATCGGCTCAGGAGCCGCAGCCGCCAACAGCCGCCGCCGCAGGAGCCGGGACAGGCGCCGCAGACGCCGACCTTCCGCGAAGCGATCAATTTCGTCCGCGTGGACGTGATTGTCACCGACGGCAAGCAGCAGCCGGTGATGGATCTCACGCAGGCCGACTTCGAGGTGCTCGAGGACGACAAGCCGCAGACCGTGGAGCAGTTCCGGCTGATCAAGATCGACGGCAACGTGCGTCCTGGCGATCCGCCGCCGCGCGAAATCCGGAACCGGAACGACGAGGAGACGGAAGCGGCGCGCGAGGACGTGCGGCTCTTCCTGTTTTTCTTCGACGACTATCACACGCGGCTCGGCAACTCGCTCTCGGTGAAGGAACCGCTCACCCGTTTCGTCCAGACGCAGCTCAGGCCGACGGACATGGTCGCGATCATGTATCCGCTGACGCCGGTGGACGGCATCTCGTTCACACGCAACCACGCGTCGATCGTCAGCGCGATCAACAAGTTCGAGGGGCGCAAGTTCCGCTACGAGCCGCGCAACCAGTTCGAGGAGCAATACGCGCGGTATCCCACCGAGCAGGTCGAGTTCATCCGCAACGACGTCGTCATGACCGCGCTTCGCGGCGCGTCGACGCGGCTGGGATCGCTGCGCGAGGGACGCAAGGCGCTCATCTTCGTCAGCGAAGGGCTCACCGCGATGCTGCCGCCGCAGATGCGCAACATGGATGCGTCGATGCCCGGCGTGTTCACCAATCCGGTCGCGCGCGACCCGACGGCAGGCGAGAACAACCCGCGGGAGGACACGGCACGATTCTTCGCCCAATCGGATCTCTATTCGCGGATGCGCGACGTGTTCACCGCCGCCAACCGCAATAACACCGCGATCTACAGCCTCGATCCGCGCGGATTGGCCACGGGCGAGTTCCAGATCGACGAGCCGGTCGGACCCAATCAGGATCGCGCCGCGCTGCAGTTCACGCAGGACACCCTGCGCACGCTGGCCAGCGAGACCGACGGGCGCGCCATCATCAACCGCAACGACCTTGCGGGCGGACTCTCGCAGGTCGTTCGCGACTCCAGCGCCTATTACCTCATCGGCTACACCTCGGCCACGCAGCCGGACGGCAAGTTTCACGACATCAAGGTGCGCGTGAAGCGTCGCGGCATCGAGGTGCGTGCGCGCAAGGGGTTCTGGGCCGCCAGCGTCGACGACGCCGTGCGTGCCTCGGCGCCGCCTCCGGAAGCGCCACGGGCGATCCAGAACGCGCTCGCGTCGATCGCGACGTCAGTGCAGTCGGGCAAGTACGTGCGCACGTGGATCGGCACCGAGCGTGCCGAGAACGGCAAGACCCGCGTGACCCTCGTGTGGGAACCCCTGCCGCAGCTGCCCGGCGTGCGCCGCGACCCGGCCGGGCGGGTCGCGCTGCTTGCTGCCGACGACAAGGGCGATCTCGTGTTCCGCGGCCGTTCGCCCGACGCCGCGCTGGCGTCCGCGGCGCCGCCCACCGGGTTGCCGTCCGCGTCCGCCGCTTCGGGGCCGCAGCGTCTCGTGTTCGACTCGCCGCCGGGCAGCATCGAGCTGCGCATGTCGGTCGAAGCGGCGGGTGGTGGTGGCGTGCTCGACCAGGAAGTACGGAAGATTGCTGTCCCCGACTTCACCAGCCCCGAAGCCGTCATCAGCACGCCGCGCGTGCATCGCGCGCGCAGCGTGCGCGAGCTTCAGACGGTGGCGGGCGACCCGGCGGCGGTGCCCGTGGCGGGCCGCGAGTTCTCGAGGACGGAGCGACTGCTGATCCGCTTCGACGTTTACGGCGGCGGCACGCCATCCGCCGTGCTGATGAACCGCACCGGCCAGAAGATGTCCGACCTGCCGATCACGCCCGCGAAGGTGGGCGGCACCCACCAGATCGACATGGGTCTCAACGCCATTGCGGCAGGGGAATACCTCGTCGAGATCACGGTCAAGGGCGCCACCACGGAGACCAAGGAACTGGTCGCGGTTCGGGTGACGAGTTAACGCGTGTGCGGGGCCGGCTGAAGCCGGCCTCCACGTTCGACACAGACGCTTCGCAGGGTCCGGCTTCAGCCGGCTCACACCTATTCCACCGACTCCATCCCGTGACGCTCGAGCGCAGCCCTGAACTCTGGCCCGGAGATGTACCGGAGCAGCGCGTCGGCGCCTTCGCGCTCCTTCGCATCCGCGCCGCGTCCTGCCGCGAACGACACGTAATTCTGCAACTCGGCAGGGAGCGGTCCGAGCAGTTGCACGCCGGCGATGGGGAGAATCTCGCTCACCAGCGTGAGCGTGAGGTCGGCCTCCCCTTTGGCGACAGCGGCAGGTCCTCCCGCCGGTCCGAGCAGCATCACCTTCGGCCGCATCGCCTCTGCGATGCCCAGCCGCTCGAACGTGCGGTCGATCGTGGCGCGGCTCTGCCCTTCGGCGGTGAATGCCACCTTCCTGGCGTCGAGGAGCGCCCGCTTCAGCGCCTCGGGCGTGCTGACGTCGGCGCGCGGCGCGCCTTCCCGCGTGCCCACGCCGACGCCGCTGCGTGCGACGTTCACCGGTGAATCGGCCGCGATCTTTCCCTGCTTGACCAGGTCGTCCACGATCGCCGGCGTGAGGATCGTCACATCGAACGGTGCTCCCTGTTCGATCTTCGCCTTCAATCCGACCGACGTGCTGAACTCGATCGCGAGCGGCCGGCCGATGGCGCGCTCGATCTCGGGCCTCACGTCGTCGATGACGCCCTTGACGCCGTTCGAGCTGAGAACACGGATCGGTGTGGTCTCGGACGTGGCGGCCGGATCCGGGCCGCAGCCGATCGCAAGAAGGCCGGCGACGAGGATGCAAAGGAGTTTCATAGGCGCCTCATGGGCCGGCTGGAGCCGGCCCCTACGTACGTTCGTCGTGGATAGTTCCGGTCGGCGGGCACCGGCTTCAGCCGGTCCCCATCACGCATACATGCCGCGCATCTTGGTGACGGTGCCCACACGCGAGATGGCGACGATGTAGGCGGCCGTGCGCAGGTCCACCTTGTGCCGCAGCGATGTCTGCAGCACGTCGTCGAACGCCTCGACCATCTTCTTCTCGAGTTTCGTGTTCACTTCCTCTTCTTCCCAGAAGTAGCCGTACCGGTCCTGCACCCACTCGAAGTACGACACGGTGACGCCGCCGGAGTTCGCGAGGATGTCGGGGATCACGAAGACGCCGCGCTCGTGCATGATCTTGTGCGCGTCAGGGGTGGTGGGGCCGTTGGCGCCCTCGGTCACGATCTTCGCCCTGATCCTCGGCGCGTTCTCCGCGGTGATCTGGTTCTCCAACGCGGCCGGGATCAGGATGTCCACGTCGAGTCCCCACAGGTCGTCGTTGGCCAGTGGCTCGCCTCCGGGGAAGCCCTCCACCGTCTTGTGTTCCTTGACGTAGGCGATCAGCTGGTCGATGTTCAACTCCTTCGGGTTGAAGACCCCGCCCTTCCAGTCGGTGACCGCCACGATCTTCGCGCCGAGGCCCGCGAGCAGTTCCGCGGAGACGGAGCCGACGTTGCCGAAGCCCTGGATGGCGACCCTGGCGCCCTGAATATCGAGCCCGAGGTGCTTGGCCGCTTCACGTGTGACGATCATCACGCCGCGCCCGGTCGCCTCGCGTCGTCCCAGGGAGCCGCCGAGCTCGACCGGCTTGCCCGTGACGACCGCGTTCTCCGTGCGGCCGACGTGCATGCTGTAGGTGTCCATCACCCACGCCATCACCTGTTCGTTGGTGTTCACGTCCGGCGCCGGCACGTCCTTCTCCGGCCCGATCGCGTCGATGATCTCGGCGACGTAGCGGCGCGTCAGCGCCTCGAGCTCGCGCCGCGACATCTTCGTGGGATCGCAGATGATGCCGCCCTTGCCGCCGCCGAACGGGATGTGCGCGACGGCGCATTTCCAGGTCATCCACGCGGCGAGCGCGGTGACTTCGTCGAGGTTCACGTCCGGGTGATACCGGATGCCGCCCTTCGCCGGTCCCAGCGTGACGTTGTACTGCACCCGGTAGCCGGTGAAGACCTCGATCTCCCCGTTGTCCATCTGCACGGGGCACGAGACGATGATCTGCCGTTTCGGATGCGTGAGGATCTTCCAGATGCCGGGGTCGAGATTGAGGATCCGGGCGGCCCCGTCGAACTCCTGGAGCATCGCCCCGAATGATGCTGCCGTGCTCGGCCATCCGCTCATTCTATGCCCGCTCTCGGCTGCCGGCTGCCGGCGACCCGCTACAATGTTCACATGAAGGCTGCGGCACGACGATCTCGGGACGACAGATCGAGCGCCTCTATACACCGGACGACATCCGCGATCTGAGCTACGCGCGCGACCTCGGCGATCCCGGCCAGTTTCCGTACACGCGCGGCATCCACGCCAGCGGCTACCGCGGCAAGCTCTGGACGATGCGGCAGTTTGCCGGCTTCGGCACGCCCGAGGACACGAACCAGCGCTACAGGCACCTGCTGGACGCGGGCGGCACCGGCCTGAGCGTCGCGTTCGATCTGCCGACGCTGATGGGCCGCGACCCGGACCACGAACTGTCGCTCGGCGAGGTGGGCAAGTGCGGCGTCAACGTGACGTCGCTGGCCGACATGGAGACGCTCTTCGACGGCATCGACCTCGGCGCCATCACCACGTCGATGACGATCAACTCGCCGGCCGCGATGATCTTCGCGATGTACCTGGTCGTCGCCGAGCAGCAGGGGGCGGACTGGCAGACGCTCTCGGGCACGATCCAGAACGACATCCTCAAGGAGTTCATCGCGCAGAAGGAGTACATCTACCCGCCGCGCGCCGTCGATGCGGCTGATCACCGACATCTTTACGTTCTGCGCGCGCGAGGTGCCGAAGTGGAACACCATTTCGGTGAGCGGGTATCACATCCGCGAGGCCGGCTCGACCGCGGCGCAGGAGCTGGCGTTCACGCTGCGCGACGGCGTCGAGTACGTGCAGTACGGGTTGGACGCCGGCCTCGACGTCGATGCGTTCGCGCCGCGACTCTCGTTCTTCTTCAACTCGCACAGCGACTTCTTCGAGGAGATCGCGAAGTACCGGGCCGCCCGGCGCATCTGGGCGCGTGTGATGCGCGACCGCTTCAAGGCGAAGAACCCGCGGTCGTGGCAGCTGCGCTTCCATACCCAGACCGCGGGCGTCTCGCTGACCGCGCAGCAGCCGTACAACAACGTGGTGCGCACGGCGCTCCAGGCGCTTGCAGCCGTGCTCGGCGGCACGCAGTCGCTGCACACCAACTCCCTCGACGAGGCGCTGGCGCTGCCGACGGCCGAGGCGGCGACGCTGGCGCTGCGGACGCAGCAGATCATCGCGCACGAGACCGGCGTCACAGGCACGGTCGATCCGCTCGGCGGGTCGTACTTCGTGGAGAGGCTGACGCGCGATCTGGAGGACGAGGCGCTGGCGTACTTCGACACCATCGATCGGATGGGTGGCATGGTCGAGGCCATCGAGCGCGGGTACCCACAGAAGGAGATCGCCGAAAGCGCCTACCGGTTCCAGCAGGCGGTCGAGCAGCGCGAGACGATCATCGTCGGGGTCAATGACTTCGTCGCGACCGGCGAGGGGCCGATCGGCACCCTGTACATCGATGAGTCGGCCAGCGAACGGCAGCTCGCACAAGCTCGCGGACCTCAAGCGCCGGCGCGACCACGCGCGTGTCGGCGCCGCCCTCGAGGCGCTCAGGGAGGGCGCGCGCGGCACGGCGAACACGATGCCGCTGCTGATCGAGGCGGTCCGCGCCTATGCCACGGTCGGTGAAATGTGCGACGCCCTGCGCGACGTGTGGGGTGAATACGAGGAAGTGCCGGTAATCTAGCAGCAGCGGCAGCCGGCGGCCGGCAGGAACGCCGAGTTGCCCGGTTGGTTCTGCCGCTGCCTGCTGCCCGCTGCCAGCTTCTATGAATCAGAAGATCCGCGTCGTCATTGCCAAGCCCGGCCTCGACGGCCACGACCGCGGCGCCAAGGTCATTGCCCGGGCGCTGCGCGATGCGGGCATGGAGGTCATCTACACGGGCCTGCGGCAGACGCCGGAGCAGATCGTCGCGGCCGCGCTGCAGGAGGACGCTGACGTGATCGGCCTGTCCATCCTGTCGGGCGCCCACATGCACATCTGTCCCCGCATCATGGAGCTGCTCGCGGCGAAGGGACTCAGCGACGTCCTCGTCGTCATCGGCGGCATCATTCCCGATGTCGACATCCCGAAGCTGAACGAGATGGGAGTCCGCGGGATCTTCCTTCCGGGCACGCCGATGCAGGAGATCGTGGACTTCATCAACAAGAACGCGCGCTCTCGCGTGGAGTCGTCATAGTGGCGAAGCTGCTGCTCGCCGACGACAGCGCGACGATCCAGCGGGTCATCGAGCTGACCTTTTCCGGCGAGGACATCGAGGTGGTGGCCGTCGGCGACGGCGAACAGGCCATTGCCCGCATCCCGACGGAGCGTCCCGACATCGTCCTCGCCGATATCGCCATGCCGAAGCGGAGCGGCTACGAGGTGGCCGCGTTCGTCAAGGGACATCCCGAGTTCAAGCACATTCCCGTGCTGCTGCTCGCAGGCGCCTTCGAGCCGGTGGACGACGCGAAGGCCGAGCAGGCGGGCTGCGACGGCGTGCTCGTCAAGCCGTTCGAGCCGCAGCACGTCGTGGCGCGCGTGCGCGAGCTGCTCGAGGGGGTGAGGGGCAGTCCGACACAGGCGGCCGCCGCGACCGTCGCACGGCCGGCGGCACGATTGACCGGGAACCAGGGATCGCGCGCTGACGACTACTTCGATCGGCTGGACACGGCGTTTGCGAAGCGGGGAGGCGCCGCGGCGTCCACCTCGATCGACGATGGCGATTCGCGCCGGGACGTGCCGACACTCGATCAGGTCCTGTCGTCTCCCCCAGCCGTACCTGCGATCGACTTGCCTGTGAACAACCCGCCTGTGGCGCTGACGCCGCTGCCGTTGCCCATTGCCGCGCCGCCGGTCGAGCCACCCGAAACGCCGGCCACGCTGGCGCCGGGCGTGTCGGAAACGCTGGCCGTTCCGCGAGGCAAAGGCCTCCGGCTCGACCCATGTGGCTTCCAGTTCCACTCCTGTGGTCTCCGGTTCCACTCATGTGCGCTTCCGGCTTCGGCCGCAAGGACGATCACCGCACCGTGATCGCGGATGCGTTCACGGCCTTGCTGGCGCTGGAACAGGGAGAACCCGGTGTGAAGCCGGTGCGTCTCACCACGGGGGGCGAGGAACCGGTCATCTCCGACGCTCTGGTCGACGAGGTGGCCCGGCGTGTGCTCCAGCGCCTCGCACCGGAGACGGCGCGCGCGGTCATCGTCGAGGTCGTGTCCGAGATCGCCGAACGTCTGGTACGCGAAGAAATCGCCAGGATACGAAGTCGGCAGTAGGCCGTGCGCAGTCGGCAGGAAGGCCCGGGTTTCCTGCCCGCCGCCGGCTGCCGACTACAATGAAACGTGAATGTCTGACGTTCAGGACGCGAGCCACCCCATCTCCCTTCCCGAAAAGCCGGCGCTCGAAGGGCTCGAAGCCAAGTGGAACGACCGGTGGCAGGCCGCAGGGACCTATCGCTTCGACCGCAACCATTCGCGCGACGAGGTCTACTCGATCGACACGCCGCCGCCGACGGTCAGCGGCTCGCTGCACGTCGGCCACGTCTTCTCCTACACGCACACCGACGTCATCGCGCGCTTCCAGCGCATGCGCGGCAAGGCGGTGTTCTACCCGATGGGGTGGGACGACAACGGCCTGCCGACCGAGCGCCGCGTGCAGAACTACTACGGCGTGCGCTGCGATCCGTCGCTGCCGTACGACCCGGACTTCCAGCCGCCGGACAAGCCGGGCAAGCAGCCGATCTCCGTCTCGCGCCCGAACTTCATCGAGCTGTGCAACCGGCTGACGGCCGAAGACGAGAAGGCGTTCGAGCACCTGTGGCGCCATCTCGGGCTGTCGGTTGACTGGTCCAACACCTACGCGACGATCGACCGGCGCGCGCAGCGTGTGTCGCAGACCGCCTTCCTGCGGCTGCTGAAGCGCGGCGTCGCCTACCAGCTCGAGGCGCCGACGCTGTGGGACGTGGACTTCCGCACGGCCGTGGCGCAGGCCGAGCTGGAGGATCGCGAGCAGCCGGGCGCGTATCACCGCATCAGGTTTGCGCAGTCCGACGGCGGCGTCGTCGAGATCGAGACGACGCGGCCCGAGCTGATCCCGGCGTGCGTGGCGCTCGTCGCGCATCCCGACGATGAGCGCTACAAGCCGCTCTTCGGCACCACGGTCGAGACGCCGCTCTTCGGCGTGTCGGTTCCGGTGAAGGCGCACGCGCTCGCCGATCCGGCGAAGGGCAGCGGCATCGCGATGATCTGCACCTTCGGCGACCTCACGGACGTGACGTGGTGGCGCGAGCTGTCGCTGCCGGTGCGCGCCGTCATCCAGCCGAACGGTGCGTTCCGCGCAGGTGGCATGGGGCACGCCGGGTTGGGAGTCGCGGGATGCGGCGAAGCGCGCAGCAGGCCTACGACCGCCTCGCGAACCTCCCGCCCGCCAAGGCGCGCGCGCAGATCGTCGAGCTGCTCCGCGAGTCCGGGCGACCTGGTCGGCGAGCCGCGCGCCGATCACGCACCCGGTGAAGTTCTACGAGAAGGGCGACCGCCCGCTCGAGATCATCACCAGCCGCCAGTGGTTCATCAAGACGATGGAGTTCCGGCAGGAACTGCTGGAGCGCGGCCGCGAGCTGAAGTGGCACCCCGAGTACATGCGGCACCGGTACGAGAACTGGGTGAACGGGCTTGCCGGCGACTGGTGCGTCAGCCGGCAGCGGTTCTTCGGCGTGCCGTTCCCGGTGTGGTACCCGGTGAAGGCCGACGGCAGCGTCGACTACGACCACCCGCTCCTGCCGGACGAGTCGCGGCTGCCGATCGATCCGTCGACCGACGTCCCCGAGGGCTACACGGCCGATCAGCGCGACAAGCCCGGCGGATTCTCCGGCGACCCGGACATCATGGACACATGGGCCACGTCGTCGATGACGCCGCAGATAGCGGGCGGCTGGCTCGACGATCCGGACCTGTTCGCGCGTGTGTTCCCGATGGACGTGCGTCCGCAGGCGCACGACATCATCCGCACCTGGCTGTTCGCCACGGTGCTCCGCTCGCAGCTCGAACACGGCGCGCTGCCGTGGACGCACGCGGCGATCTCCGGCTGGGTGCTCGACCCCGGACCGCAAGAAGATGTCGAAGTCGAAGGGCAACGTGGTCACGCCGATGGGCCTGCTGGAGGAGCACGGCTCCGACGGCGTGCGCTACTGGGCGGCGAGCGGCCGGCCCGGCACCGACACCGCGTTCGACCCGAGCCAGATGAAGGTCGGCCGGCGTCTGGCGATCAAGATCCTGAACGCGGCGCGCTTCGCGCTGATGCAGGCCGAGCCGCGCGGCGCCGATCACCGAGCCGCTCGACCGCGGGCATGCTGACCGCGCTGGCCAGCGCTCGTCGAAGAGTCCACCGAGCAGCTCGAGGCCTACGACTACGCCCGCGTGCTCGAGCGGACCGAGACGTTCTTCTGGGCATTCTGCGACGACTACCTCGAGCTCGTGAAGTCGCGCCGCTACGGCGACTTCGGACCGGAAGCGGCCGCGTCGGCCAACAGCGCGATGCTCGTGGCGCTGTCCACGATGCTGCGGCTGTTCGCGCCGTATCTGCCGTTCGTCACCGAAGAGGTGTGGTCGTGGTGGCGGCCCGGCTCGGTGCACCACGCGCCGTGGCCGACCGCGGCTGAGGTGGTCGCGCCGATCGGCGGTCCCGACGACGCAGGCGCTTCGCCGTCCGTGAAGCCACGCAGGCGCGCGCTGGCCGAGGTGCGGCGCGTCAAGTCGCATGCTGAAGAAGCCGACCAAGGCGGTCATCGCCAGGGCGGTGCTGCCGATGGCGTATCGCGGCGCTCGGCCCCGCGGCGCGCGATTTCCAGGCCGCGACGCACATCCGCGATCTCGATTTCGCCGATGTGGCCGAGGCGCAGCTCGAGTTCGCGGAAGACCCCGTCGCGCCGGAGACGCGCGCGTGAGGCCGGTCGCCGTTCGAGCCGCTCGATCCCGGCGTCTACCGTGAGATCGTCCGCCGCGCGCTGGCCGAGGACTTCGGCTGGGGCGACGTGACCACGGAAGCGGTCATCGACCGCGATCAGAAGGCGCGCGCGACCATGCTGGCGAAGTCACCGCTGCGTGCGTCGCCGGCCTCGACGTTGCCAGCGAGGCGTTCCGCCAGCTCGATCCGGGCGTCACCGTCACGGTCAGGCACGAGGACGGCGACCGCGTGTCGAGCCCGGCACCGTCGTCGCCGAGTACACGGGGCTCGCGGCCGCGCTGCTGACGGCCGAGCGCACCGCGCTCAACTTCATGCAGCGGCTCTCGGGCATCGCCACGCTGACGCGGCAGTTCGTCGACGCCGCCGGCGGGCGCATCATCGTCCTCGACACGCGCAAGACGACGCCGCTCCTGCGCGCGCTCGAGAAGTACGCCGTGCGCGCCGGCGGCGGCAGCAATCATCGCAGCGGGCTGGACGACGGCATCCTGATCAAGGACAACCATGTGCGCCTGGCGAAGGGCGTCGTGCGCGGCCGTGACGCGCATGCGCAGGGCCAACCGCGAGATGCCGACCGAGGTGGAGGCGCAGAGCCTCGATGAGGTGGACGAGGCGCTCGCTGCCGGCGCCGACATCGTTCTGCTCGACAACCTGTCGACGCCCGACATCATCGAGGCCGTCCGCCGGTGTCGCGGGCGGGCGAAGACCGAGATCTCGGGCGGCGTGACGCTCGGGCGGCTGCCGGAGCTCGCGGCGACGGGCGCGGACTTCGTGTCGGTCGGGGCGCTGACGCATTCGGCCCCCGCCGTCGACCTCAGCTTCGAGATCGAACCTGCGTAAACTCTCCGATCTGATTTTCGAAGTGGCAGATCCACCGCTATCAGGACGTCGCGTCCACCAACGACGTGGCTGCGCAGCTTGCCGAGCGCGGCGCTGACGAAGGAAGCGTCGTCGTCGCCGACGCACAATCCGCGGGCCGCGGCCGGCATGGGCGCACCTGGTCGTCACCCGCCGGGGCGGGCCTGTATGTCTCGACGGTGCTGCGGCCCCGGCCGGAGGTGGCGTTGCTCCTGACCATCGCGGCTGGTGTGTCGATTGCCGAAGGCATCCAGGCGGCCACCGGTCTCAGCCCCAGCGTGAAGTGGCCGAACGACGTGTTCGTCGGCGCCCGAAAGCTCGCCGGCGTCCTCGCCGAAGCGGGCATGTCGGCGACAGGTGTGTCCCACGTCGTGGTCGGCTTCGGCATCAACGTGCTGCCCGCCGCATTCCCGCCCGATGTGGCATCGCGGGCGACGTCGCTCGAGGGCGAACTGGGCCGGCCCGTGGATCGCGGCCTCCTTCTGTCGGCGTGTCTCGACGGCCTGGCGAGCCGCTATGCCGACCTGCAGCAGGGGCGCGCGGCGTCGGTGCTCGACGCCTGGCGTGCGCGCGCGGCGACGATGCTCCGCCGGCCCGTCGAGTGGGATCGCGGCGACACCCGCTCGCGCGGCGTGGCGGAGAATATCGACGACACGGGCGCGCTGCTGGTGCGCACGGACGCCGGCCTCGTCCGTGTCATTTCCGGTGAAGTGCGTTGGCTATGACCGTTCAGCGAAGCTCCACCAGCGCTCGATGCGACTCCCAACTCCCAGGACCGACTGCATCCGAGTATTGCCGGCAGGTGGAGTCGTATCTCTGCCGCAAGAACGACGGCCACCTGATTCGCATCGTCGGACCGGCGTTCGAGCAGGTCTGCGGCTGGGCGGCGCGCGGCGTGCCGATCACTATCGCGTGCCGCGGCATCGATCGGTACTTCGAGCGCTACTACGCCAAGGGCCCGCGGCGTCGTCCGGTACGCGTCGAATTCTGCGAAGCGGATGTCCTCGACGTCTTCGACGAGTGGCGCCGCGCCGTGGGCATTCCGGCGCATGTGGACGCCGAGCCGGGCGATCAGACTCAACGCCACGGATCGCTTGCCGGCTCATCTCGAACGCGTGGTCGCACGGCTGACCGCGCTGCGCGCCGGCGACGATCGCTCGCTGGACACCGCGATCGACGACACCGTACGGGAACTGGATGCGGCACGCGCCGGCGCGAAGGGCCTGCGCGGCGAGGCGCGCGAGCAGTTGCTGGCCCGGCTGCGGGCGCTCGACACCAGCCTGATTGACGCGGTCCGTTCGCGCTGTGACGACGGAACGCTGCTGCAGCTCGGCAGGGACGCCGACGCCGAGCTGGCGGCGTTTCGCGACCGCATGCCGCGCGACGCGTACGAGCAGTCGCGGCGCGCGTGCATCGATCGGCTGATCCGCGAGCGAAGCCGTCTGCCCGTGATCCATTTCGAATGACATCGCAGGTGCCGATCCAGCCTGGCGCGGTCATCGAGATCGTCATCGACAAGCCGGCGGCCGGCGGCCGCATGCTGGCACGCCACGAGGGGCAGGTCGTGCTCGTGTGGGGCGCGATCCCCGGCGAGCGCGTGCGCGCGCGCATCGAGCGGGTCGGGAAGGGCGTGCTTTACGCCGAGACAGCGGAGGTCGTGTCCGCGTCGGCGGATCGCCGCGCCGCCGCGATGGACTGGCGCTGTGGCGGAAGCGTGTTCGCACATGTCGCCTACCCGCGGCAGGTGGCGCTGAAGGGGGAGATTATCCAGGACGCTCTCGGCCGTATCGGGCGCGTGCCGCTGGCGGCGCCGCCCGCCGTGATGGCGTCGCCGGAGCATGGCTACCGGATGCGGGCGCGTCTGCACGCGCGCGATGGGCGCATCGGGTTCTTCCGCGAAGGCACGCACGAGCTCTGCGACGCCGCGAGCACGGGACAGCTCCTGCCGGCCACCAACGCCTGGATCGCGTCGGCGCAGGCGGTGTTGGCGGGCGAGCGAGGGCTGGAGGCGATCGAGATCGCGGAGAACGTCGCCGGGCGACCAGCGCGCCGTTCATCTCGACTTGCACGAACGGACCGACCCGGCGCTGTTCGCCAGGCTCGTGGAGGCCGGGCCGCTGACCGGCCTTTCCGTGCAGCGCGCCGATCGCCCGGCGCCGGAGCGTCTCGCCGGCGAGCCTTACGTGACCGACGTGCTCCAGGTCGAGGTCGGGCCTGCGGCGTCTCCGGCGGGCCGGGAAGGACTCGCGCTGCAATTGCGGCGCGACGTGCGCGCGTTCTTCCAGGGGAATCGCTTTCTCCTCGAGACCTTGCGCGGCATGTCGTCGCGCTCGTGCCGCCGGGACCGGTCGTCGATCTGTATGCAGGCGTCGGGCTGTTCGGGCTCTCCCTGGCCGCCGCGGGCGCCGAGCGCGTGACGCTGGTCGAAGGCGATCCCGTCAGCGGCGCCGACCTCGAGGCCAACGCCAGGCCCTTCGCTGCACGCGCCCTCGTCGAGCACCGCAGTGTCGAGACCTATCTGCGAGCGGTCGCCCCGCCTTCCACCGCCACTTTCATCGTCGACCCACCGCGGACGGGCATGTCGAAGGATGCCGTGGCCGGTATCATCGGCCGGCGTCCGTCACGTATCGTCTACGTGTCGTGCGACGTCGCGACGCTCGCGCGCGACTCGCGCGCGCTGCTCGACGCGGGTTATGAGCTGGACGGGTTGACGGGGTTCGACCTGTTCCCGAATACGGCGCACGTCGAGAGCGTGGCCGTCTTCGCGCGAAGCGGAGCGTGACGACAGCGGGGGAACTGCCGAGGAAGTCGGCGAATCGGTTGACTGTCCGATGCAGGGGCCGGCTTCAGCCAGCCCTTTCGGCGTCGGGCCGGCTGAAGCCGGCCCCTACGACAACGGAAGCTGCCGAAGGTCGATCGTCAGATCCTGCACGCCTCGACGAAGCCCTCGAACAGCGGCCTGAACTCGCCGGTCCTGTAGAAGTTCTCCGGATGCCACTGCACGCCGAGGCAGAAGCGGTGGCTCGGATTCTCGATGGCTTCGATCACGCCGTCGGGCGCGGTGGCCGTCGACACGAGGCCTTCGCCCAGGTCCTTGACCGCCTGGTGATGACGGCTGTTGACGGCGCAGTCGTCGCCCTTGTCGATGCGCGCGCGCATCAGGCGTTCGACCAGGCTGTCGGGCGCCATCCAGACGTCGTGGGCGATGGCCACGCGCGGCTCGCGGACCATGTGGTCGATGCTGCGGCTGATCTCGTCAGGGATGTCCTGCACGAGCGTGCCCCCGAGCGCCACGTTGAGCACCTGGACGCCGCGGCAGATGGCGAAGACAGGCAGCTCGGCCTCGAGCGCGCGGCGGACCAGCTCGATCTCGTACTCGTCGCGGCCGGCTTCGGCGGCCGAGAAGGTCGCGTGCGCGGCCGCGCCGTAGATCGACGGCAGCACGTCGCCGCCGCCGCTCAGCAGGACGCCGCCCGAGGCACGCACGACGTCCGCCGGCCGGTCGCGCGCCGGGTCGAGCACGCGGGCCTCGCCTCCCGCGCGGCGCACCGCTTCCTCGTAATCGTGCAGCTTGCTGCTTGGAGCAATCGCGATGATGGCCATCACATCCTCGGGGGAACTTCGATACCTATGAGATCGAGCGCCCGCGTCAGCTGGTTGCGGACGTAAATCACGGCGGCCGCGCGCCACCGGCGCACATCGTCGCGTTCTTCGTTGAGAATCGGTGCGCGATGGTAGAACGCGTTGAACGCCTGCGCCAGCGAAAACGCATACTTGGCGAGGACCGAGAATTCGAGCGACCGGATGACCTGCTCGACCACTTCGTCGAGCCGCGCCGCCTCGAGGACCAGCGCCCACAGTTCGTGCGACCCGTTCTCGCCGTTCAGCTCCGCCGCGGGGATGTCCCGGAGCGTCTCGAGCAGCGCCGCTTCGTCGAGGCCGTCGCGCTGCTGCAGCTTCTGGAAGATGTTGTTGGCGCGGACGACGGCGTATTGGATGTAGGGCCCGCTCTCCCCCTCGAAGCTCAATGCTTCCTGCAGGTCGAACGCGATCACCTTGCCGCGCGAGAACTTGATCATGAAGTAGCGCACGGCCGCGATGGCGATCATCCGGGCGATGCGCTCGCGCTCGGCCTCGCTCAGCTCCGGGTTCCGCTTTCCGACTTCGCCGCCCGCGTTCTGCGTGAGCGTATCCAGCAGGTCGTCGGCCTTCACGCCGAGACCCTTGCGTCCGGAGACCTCCACGAACGGGCGTTTGGCCTCTTCCGACTCGGGTGCCGGCGCGTAGCCCAGCTCGCGCGCCGTGTCGTGCGACAGCGCCACCATCTCGTAGGAAAAATGATGCGACCGCTCGGCCCCTTCCGGATGGCCCACGGCGACCAGCGCCTGCTTCAGCAGCTTCTGAAGATACGACTGCCGCACGTCGATGACGTTGTAGACGTAGGCGGCTCCGCCAAAGAGCGGGTGATTGGCCTCGCCGTCCTTCGACGTCGTGGCCCACAACGGACCGTGCGGGCGGCTCGTGAACACGCGGTACTTGAAGTCCCGGCCGAGCAGCCCCAGCTTCCAGAACTGGTAGGCGATGTCCTTTCCGACGTAGGTCACGACGCCGTTGGAGCGGACGATCACCTTCTCCCGTTCCTCGTCGGCAACGTCCGCGGGCTCCGTTTGCGAGCTGGTGCCAGCCTCAGGCTGGGAGTTGGGAGCTGGAGAGTTCCTCCTGGATCGGCATCACCCAGCATCCGGCGAGCTTGCCGTCCTGCTTCAGGTAGACCGCCCCCTTCGCCTTGAGCACGTCGAAGGCCTGCGCCCAGAATTTCAGCCGCAGGATGTCGCCTTCCCACGTCAACAGGTCGTAGTCGACGTTCATCCGGCCCATCGTCTTCAGGTGAGTACGGACGACGCGGTCGGCGATGAAGGCGGCGATGTCGGCGTTCTCGTTGCCGCCGTGCTCGATGTCGTGGAGCGTTTCGGCCCGCGTCTTCAACCGCTCCTTGTCCTGCTCGTACCACTCGGTCACCCGCGCGTAGAGGTCCCAGCAGTAGTAGTCGAACCGCGTGTTGTCGGCGATCTCGCGAATCTCGTCGAGCGTCTTCCGCTCGAGCACGCGGAATCCGACCACGACGTCGGCCACCTGGACGCCGGTGTCGTCGATGTAGTTCTGGACCTCGACCGGAATGCCGCGGAAGCGGAGCACGCGCACGAGCGTGTCGCCCAGCGCGGAATTGCGCAGGTGCCCGATGTGCGCCGCCTTGTTGGGGTTGATCGCCGTGTGCTCGACGATGGCCTTGCCGGCGCTCGGCCGGGTCGCCTCGACAGCCCCGCCGCGGCCGAGCCGATCGAGGACGAAGTCGGCACGGTCGAGAAAGAAATTGAGGTACCCGTTGGGCGCGGCCGCCACCTGACGGATCCCGTCGAGCGTGCCGAACGCGCCTGCGATTTCCTGGGCGATGGCGCGTGGCGCTTTACGCAGGCGCCGCGCCAGCTCGAAGGCGAGCGGCGTGCCGAGGTCGCCAAGCTCCCGGTTCGGCGGGTACTCGAGCGCGACAGCCGGCAACGCCGCCTCATCCAGCGCATACAACGAGCCGAGCACGTGCGACAGATGTGCGCGGAGACGATCTTGAATGGGGAGAATCATTCAGCGATTCGTATTCGTGAGTGATGATTCGTGATTGTTTGTTGTTTGCGCTTGCCCGTCGCGTGCGCTACGCTCATTCGAGGGTCAGCGCGCGCTGATAGTCGTCCGGCGTGTTTACGTGGAGCAGCGACCGTCCGTCCTGGTGGAACAGCGCCAACTCATCAGGGTTGCCATGGCGGACCTCCAAGTCGCCGAGCGCGCCGATGACGCGGAGTGCGCCCGCCTCGGTCCGCGTTCGCTGCCGGTCCGTCACGGCGAGGCGGAAGAGAAATGGTGCCGTCAGAAACGGCATGTCGCAAGCTATCACCAGCACCTGTTCCGTTGGCGCGTCGACGCGCGCCGTATACAGACCACTCAACGCTCCAGCCCCGACCATGCGATCTGCGATGACAGGCACCCCGGTGGCCTGTCCGTGCGACGGCTCGCCGCCGACAATCAGGATATGCGGGGTAATCGCGCGGAGCACCGTGAGCTGCCGTTCGAGGATCGACGCGGGGCCGACTGCCGGGGCGCTGTTGTCGCGCCCGCCGCGACGCCGCGCCTGGCCGCCGGCCAGTATTGCTGCTGAGAACAGACGTTAAAGGTATCAGAAAACTGCGGATGAACGAGGCCGGGATCGGACGCCTGCTCGTGGCGAGCCTGCACCAGGGCATCGCCGACCTGCTGCCCACGCGGCTCGAGTTCTATGAAGCGTGGCTCAACCCCTCCGGGCTGCGGGACGGCCGGATCGGCCTGGCGCCGCTGGCCGCCGTGCTCAGCTTTCTGCGCCAGGAAGGCGACGTGTACAAGTCTGATCGCCGCGCGGGCCGGCGAATACACGGCCGAATGGTCCGTCGCCGACCTGCCCGCCTTCCAGCGCGCCGTCCTGCGGGCGGCGCCGCCGCGCGTCCGCGTGCACCTGGTGATGCGGCTCGCCCGGCAGATGATTCGCAACACCTATTCCGGCAGCCGGGCCATCGTCCGCTGGAAGAAGGGCCGCGGCGCCGTGGACATCCGCGGTTCGATCTTCTGCGAAGTTCGCGACCGCGTGGAGCAGCCGCTCTGCGAGTTCTACGCGTCGGCCATCCGGCGTCTGATGTACCTGTTCAGCCTCGACGTCGAGGTCGGTACCGAGCAGTGCCGCGCCACGGGAGGCGGCCAGTGCCTGATGACGGTCCTCGTGCGTCCCACGGAGGCCACGGGTTGATGAATCAACACACCGGGGCACGGAGGCGCTGGACGCGGGACACCAGGGACGCATTCCACATCGTCGGTGGGTCCGTGTCCCGGTGGGTCGTACTCCTGCTGGCGCTGTTGCCCGCGTCATCGGCGATGGCGCAGACGCCTGTGGCACCTGTGCACCTGTGGCACAGCCACCGCAGGCCGGCCGGCACCTCGTGGTCCCGTTCGAGAACACGTCCCGCGAGCCGCGCGTCTACTGGCTCGGCGAAGGGTCCGCAGTCCTCCTCACCGATGATCTGCAGGCGCTTGGCGTGCCCGCGATCGTGCGCGACGATCGGCGGCGGGCATTCGAGCGGCTTCGCGTGCCGCCAGTGGCCTCGCTCAGCCACGCCACGGTGATCCGTCTCGGCCAGGTCGTTGGCGCCGCACAGGTCGTCGTCGGCTCCTTCGAGCTCCAAGGGGACGAGCTGACCGTGCGGGCGCGGACGATTCGCCTGGACACCGGCCGCATGTCGCCAGAGATCGTGTCGCGGGGTCCGCTCGGCGACATCTTCGGCGTGTATGCCGGCATCGCGCGCCGGCTCGTGCCCAACACGTCCGTCACGTCGGAGCAGATGGAGCAGGGGCATCCCCCGCTCCCGGCGTTCGAGCAGTACATCAAGGGCCTGCTCGCGGAAGCGCCGGCGACCAAGACCACATTCCTGACGCAGTCGCTGAAGCTGTTCCCCGCGTTCCAGCGCGCGCGCATCGCGCTGTGGGACGTGCACACGGAAGAGGGCGAGCACCAGCGGGCGCTGGCCGTGGTGCGCCAGGTGCCGCATGAATCGAGGCTCTCGCGCCAGGCGCGTTTCCTCGCCGGCATCTCGATGCTGAACCTCGGCCAGCACCAGGACGCGTTCAACACGTTCCAGCAGCTGAACGTCGAGCGGCTCGACCCGGCGCTGCTCAACAACCTCGGCGTCATCCAGCTGCGCCGGGCGGCCGGCTCGCCCGGCGGCCGTGCGATCTCGTTCTTCGGCCAGGCGGTCAACACCGATGCGACCGACGCCGACCTGTTCTTCAACCTGGGATACGCGTACTTCACCGACAAGGACCTTCAGGGCGCGGTCTACTGGCTGCGCGAAGCCGTCCGCCGCAATCCCGCCGACGATGCGGCGCACTATGTGCTCGGCGTGGCGCTGCAGGCGTCGGGAAGCACTGCCGAAGCGGCACGCGAGAAAGAGCTCGCACGCCAGCTGTCCTCGACGTTCGCGGAATGGGAAGCGAAGCAGACCGGCGCCAACACCGTCCCGCGCGGCCTCGAGCGAGTGAAGACCGATATCGACGTGGCGGCGTCGTTCCGCGTCGAGAGCGCGATCGTCGCGTCCGAGCAGCGCGACCAGCGCGAGCTCGCGACGTTCCACCTCGACCGCGGACGGCGGCTGTTCCAGCAGGAGCTCGACGAGGAAGCGATCGCCGAGCTCCGCAGGGTCGTGTACCTGTCGCCCTACCAGAGCGAGGCGCACCTGCTGCTCGGCCGCATCTACCTTCGCACCGGCCGCCCGCAGGAGGCAGTGAACGCGCTCAAGATCTCGGTGTGGAGCGATCCGGACAACGCCGAAGCGAAGCAGCTCCTCGACAAAGCCATCACCGGCATCGCGCCCTGAGACTTCGGGCTCCGGGCTCCAGGCTCCGGTCCTCCCGGTGGCTTCCGGCTTCAGCCGGACGATCCGACGGTGCTACACTGGGCGGCGGGCGCTAACTGATGTCTGATGAAGGATTTCACGAGATCCAGTTGAACGGGAAGCAGCTCGTGTTCCTGTTCATGGCTGCGACGGTCGTCTCGGTCGTGATTTTCCTCTGCGGTGTGATGGTGGGTCGCGGCGTCGTGCGCGCCCAGGAGGGCGAGGCCGCGAGCGCGGCCATCGAGGTGGCCACCGATCCAACCTTCGTGGCCCAGCCTGCCGCGCCGGCAGCGGCGACTGCCGGGGATGCGCCGCTCTCGACGCAGGAAACCCTCACCTATCCCCGCCGTCTCGAAGAGCAGGAGCCGCCGGCAGAAACGCTGCGCGAGCCGCTGCCCACGCCCAAGCCTGAGCCGACGGCGGGAATCGCCGCACCAGCCGAACCCGTTGCGGGGTCAGCCGTGGCCGCCGAGCCGGCCGGCAACGGCTTCGTCGTCCAGGTCGCCGCCGTGCGCGAGCGCGGCGAGGCCGACACGATCGCGCGTCGTCTCGGTACCAAGGGTTATCCGGCGTTCGTGACGTCGCCTGCCGGCGCACCGCATCTGTTCCGCGTACGCGTCGGAAAGTACCGGGATCGGCGCGAGGCAGAGTCGATCGCGTCGCGGCTCGAAAAGGAAGAACAGTTCAAGCCCTGGATTACGCGGTGACAACGTAGCCGGCTGCACGCAGCCGGCTTCCGATTGGAGGTGACGCGTGCTGCGCAAGAACCTCTGGGCAGTGGCCGCGGCGTTGACGATCGCCACCGTGATCTCGACCGCCATCATGCTGACGGCGGCGCAGTCTGGACCACCTGCTCTGACCGGCGTTGTCCGCTCGCCAGACGAGGGCGCGATGGAAGGCGTGCTCGTCAGCGCCAAGCGTGTCGGCTCGACGATCACCGTCACGGTGGTGAGCGACGCCCAGGGGCGCTACAGCTTCCCGCGAAACCGACTGGAGCCCGGCGCGCACTCGATTCGCATTCGGGCGATCGGGTACGAGCTCGACGGCCCTGGAACCGTCACCGTCGCGCCTCACCAGAGCGCCGAATTCGACATCACACTGCACAAGACGCAGGACCTTGCGTCGCAGCTGTCGAACGGGGAGTGGTTCATGAGCTGGCCGGGGAGCGACGACGTGAAGAAGGGGCTGCTCAATTGCACGCAGTGCCATGGGCTCCAGCCGATCGTCCGATCCCGCCACACCGGCCGCGACTTCCTGCCGATCCTGGACCGAATGGGCCGCTATTCGCAGGGCAGCACGATGACGCGTCCCCAGTTGCGCCCCAACGCACACGGCGGTGGTTTCGCGAGCGCGGTTCGCGACGGCATGAGCTCGACGGGCCGCGAAGGCGAGCGGCCGGTGGCGCAGTCTCGCACCGCGATCACGGCTGACTATCTTGCGACGATCAACCTGAGCTCCGCGTCCCACTGGTCCTATCCGTTGAAGACGTTCCCGCGGCCAAGAGGCAACGCCACGCGCGTGATCGTCACGGAATACGATCTGCCCCGGCCGGAAACGCTCCCGCACGATGCCGCCGCCGATTCGGCCGGGATGATCTGGTACGCCGATTTCGGAACGCACATCCTCGGGGTGCTCGATCCCAAGACGGGCAAGGTCGTGGAATACCCGCTGCCCATCACGAAGCCCGGAGCGCCGGTCGGCTCGCTGGACCTGGTGTTCGACAAGCAGGGCGACGTCTGGATGGGCACGATGTATCAGGGCAGCCTCGCGAAGTTCGATCGCAGGACGAAGACGTTCCAGACGTGGGGGTCCCCCACGTTTGCGGATCGTGATGAAGCCCGGATCGCGATGGTCATGCCGGTGAACCACGATGTGGACGGCAAGGTCTGGATCGGCGGCGACAGCGAATACGAGGTCGACGTGAAGACAGGGGCGTGGCGGGCGATCGATTATTCGGTGGGCCTCCCCAAGGACTCGCCGATCATTCGACAACTGAGCTCGTACGGCGTGGCCTCCGATTCCAGGAACAACTTCTACGGGATGAATCTGAACGGCACGTACATCATCAAGGTCGATGCCGCGACGAAGAAGGTGACCCCCTATCCGACGCCGAGCCCCGACGCCGGCCCGCGGCGCGGGCACATGGACGCGCAGGACCGTCTCTGGTTCGCCGAGTTTCGCGCCAACAAGATCGCGATGTTCGACACCAGAGCCGAAACGTTCAAGGAATGGCCGGCGCCGACCCCGTGGACCAGCGTGTATGACGCGATCCTGGACGAGGACGGTTACGCGTGGGGCGGCGGCATGAACAACGACCGCGTCGTGCGCGTGAACACCAGGACCGGCGAAACGGTCGACTACCTCCTGCCGAACGCCACGAACATCCGCCGTGTGAATGTGGACAACGCCACGAGCCCGCCGACCTTCTGGGTCGGGAACAATCTCGGTGCGACGCTTGTGAAGGTGGAGCCGCTCGAGTAGCAAAGCAGAAAGGCCGGCTTGAAGGCCGGCCTTTGCGTTGTGTGGGCTGTTCGTAGAGGCCGACCTTCAGGTCGGCCTGCCCTGCAGTCCGGAGTCCTAATTCCCGCCGCGGCCGCCTTGCGCACCGCCGCGGCCCCCGCCTCCAGCCCCACCGGCGCGGCGGCCCGACGTGTGCGGTGGCAGCCGGTTCGAATAGATCTCCTCGTAGCGAACGCGGTTGCCCGAGGCGTCGAGGAAGCTCAGGTTCTGCTGGAAGATCAGTGGTTGCGGCGCACGCGGAGGAACCGTCGCCTCGAGCACGTACAGCACGTTCTCGTGTAGATAGATCGCGACAAAGGTGCGCGACTGATCGGCGTTGGTCAGTTGCAGTTGGTGCCCCTCGACCAGGTCGATATAGTGCCAGGCGTCGTAGGTCACCTTTCACGTTGGGCCGCTGACGGAACTTCGTGGCCGCGTACTGAATCGACGCCTGGATGTCGATCTGCCAGTAGATCGGATCCTGAAACGACTCGTGCTTCTTGATCGCGGCGTGGATCCGCTCGGACTCTCTGTAATCGACAGCCGTGACCGAATAGCGCCCCGACATCGTCTCCACCGTGTACACGCGGGCCGGAAAGACGGCGCCGTATTCCGACGGCCAGGTGATGGTCTCTACCTTCGGCTGACCGGGGAACGTAATGCTGAAACGATCGTCCTTGCTGGTGAACGTGTCCCACTCCTGGGCGGACGCAAGTCCGGGTGCAAGCAGGAGTAATGCTGCCGACATGAGTAGAAGCAGGGGCATGGGTTTATCCTCTCCACGGTTTCCAACGCGCCCTAAATACTGCCAGAAAAGGGCGGCGCGCACACGATCTTCGACGATTCCCGGAGCATTTGGCCTGAGCGGGGGGAAGTGCGCTAGTATGCGGGTCGTTCACGGCGACGTTCACATCTGCGTGACACAACGGAGGCGATTGTGCGTGTGATTCTTATGCTGCTCATTGCCGCGCTCGGCGGCGCGGCGGTGCAAGGTCAGGTGCTCATGGAGCGCAACATCTCGCTGCAGCTCGCCCGGATTATCGGCGACGCGGCGATCGCCGCGTGCAAGACCGACGGCTTCGACGTCACCGCGGCGGTCGTCGATCGCGGCGGCGACCTCAAGCTCCTGCTGCGCGCCGACAGCTCCAATCCGCACAACGCCGACCTGGCGCGGCGGAAGGCGTACACGGCGAGGACGTTCGGCGTCACGTCGCTCGAGTTCGCCAAGCGAACCAACGGCGCCACCGAGTTTTCGGGTCAGCGTGACCTGGTCGAAGTCATCGGGCTCGGCGGCGGCCTGCCGATCGTGGTTGGCACTGAGCGGATCGGGGGTCTCGGGCTGAGCGGCGCCCCATCGCAGGAGGCGGACGAAAAGTGCGCCCGAGCGGGTCTGGCCGCTGCGGCCAGCCACTTGAAGTAAGGCTGGACGAGGATCGGTCAACTCCCGGCTCCCGACGATTGATGCCTGCCCGATTCCAAGCAACACCCGAACATCGGGGGTTGGGGGATGGCTTCAATCGGCAGAGGGCCGGGAGTTGACGAGATCTCCCTAGAACCCTGAATCGAATCTACTCATTCCGCTGCACTACCGCGTTCCGCCGTTGTTGAAGCACGCGGCGAAGACGTCCTCGGTCTCATTGATGTCGGCGGCGGTGTTGCGGAACTGCGGCGACCCCATCTCCTGGGTGAAGACGCTGCCCGCAGGGCAGCCGGCGGCGCTGCAGCGCTTGTGGCTGTTCACGCCGTTGATCCACGGGCTGGCTCCGCCCTGCGCCGGATCGGTGATCGACGACGCATCGGTGTCGGCGATCTCCGTGTTGCTGTGCGTGTGATTGATCCACCACGGACCGCCGCTCGAACCGCCAGTCATGTCGTTGCCGATGTACTTCGACAACTGCGGTTCCGCCGGAGCCCGGTTGAGCTGATACCACTCGGTCGAGGTTGCGGTGATCAGACGGTTGCCCGCGAACGGCGCCGCCTGCGGGTAGCCCCACGCGAACGTCGCCTGCTTGCTCGGCCAGTTCCAGGCGCGTCCGAGCCAGCCGGTCACGTTCCCGACGCGGTTGGCGATGGTCGTCCCGTTCAAGGCGGTGACGATGCAGCCGATGTCACGATCGATGTTGCCGGCGTTGAACCACTGGAACGACGTGGAGAGGACGATGCCCGCCCAGCAGCCGCGCGGTGATCCGGCGGGGTTCTGCGACGGGCAGAACAACACGTTGGTGGACCAGCCCGCGACATTGTTGCTGCCGTCATGCACGCAGTGTCCGGCGGTGGCGAGCGTGCTGCGCTGAATCACGGAGGCGGAGCACACGAAGTTGCGGCCGCGCTGCGTGAAGAACAGCTTGCCGACCGTCGAGATCGGATAGACGAGGTTGTTCGCTTGCTGCCACGTGAACCGTTGAAATGGAGCGTAGTTGGCGAAATCGTTCGGGGTCGCGGGCGGCACGAAGGGAGGCGTCGTCTGCGGGAGGTTGAAACTGAGCATCTGCTGGTACTGCGGATCGTCCAAGGCGATCTCGAAGTGCGCCTCGGCCGTCGGCTGCGGAGTGCGGCCGGGCTGCCAGCCCGGCGCAAATCCTGGCGCCGCGGTCGGATCCAGCGCGAACGCTTCGATGGACTGGGTCTCGCTGCCCGCCTTCGCCACGGCTCTCGGGAACGGCTTCGCTACCGCCGTTCTCATGCGTTCTGGCGTCCAGTAGCTCAACGTGGCCGCCTCCCGGGCCTGGAAGGTATCCGCGCCGCGGGAGACGGGCCCTTGCGCATGAACGCTCCCCGTCGCCAACACGAGCGCCGTGGCGAGCGAAATTCCCATCTTGGTCGCCAAGTCAACATGGCAGGTTCGCATAGCAACCTCTTTCTTCAGTTCGTCGTAAGGGTGGAGGGCTGGGGGTGAGCCTGGCGAACGGACTACGAGTCCGCCTGCTCGTATAACGACGCGCAAGCGCGATTTGAACAGCCTGCCGACGGGAAGGGGAAACGTCTGATTCAGGAACGGGGGCGGATGTCGTAGAGGACGCCGTTCAAAGCATATTGCGGCGGGTAGCTTTGCAGCATGGCGCCCGGCCGCACGAGCACGAGGTTGGCGCCTCGCTCGGCTGCAGCCGCCTTGAGACGCTCGCGAGCGGCGGCGACGCACTGGTCGTCCACGCTGCCCGAGGTGCACGCCTCAGTGGCGCCGACGTCACCGCGCGGTTCGGAGAAAGTCCACTTGCCGCTCTCGCGCATCGCGTCGAACTCGGCCTGTTCGACCAGACGCACCGCATCCGGCGACTGCGACGGCTTCGCCGGCGACGCCTGCCCAGAACAGCCGAGGCAGAGCGACAGCGCGAGCTGGACCGTAAGCGCGCGGCGTGTGAAGAACATCTCCAGTGAAGTCTAGTGGCCGCGCCGCGCGGGAACAACCCCGGGTGCCGCTGGTCGTGGCCCGACGCGCGAAGCGGCGGCCTCTGAAGAGCGGAGCCGACTCCACATAGAATGAAGGGACGCCAATCGCTGACCACCATTGATCCCCATTGGAAAGACGCGCTGAAATTCTCGACTACTCGCTCGCACTGACGTCGGGCGTCCTGCTCGCGCTCAGCTTCCCGCGTTTCGGTCACCCGGCCTTTGCCTGGATTGCGCTCGTCCCGCTGCTCATCGCCCTGACGGGGTGGCGCGGCCGGCCCGGGCCTGTCCCCGGCCAGGCGCCGCAGCGCGCGTTCGGCCTGGGCCTGACCGCAGGGTTCGTCTACTTCGTCGGGACGCTGTACTGGACCGGGGACGTGGTCCGCACATTTGGCGGGCTGGCGGCGCCCGTGGCCCTCCTCGCGATGGCGCTGCTCTCGGCGTACCTCGCGCTGTTTCCGGCGCTCACCGCGCTGATCGTCAGCCGTCTCCTCAACTGCGCGGGCATCGCGGCGCTGTGGCTCACGCCGGCGGCATGGATCAGCACCGAGTTCGTCCGCGGCTACCTGTTCGGCGGCTTTCCCTGGGTGCCGCTCGGCAACAGCCAGGTGGAGGTGCTGCCCGTCGCGCAACTGGCGAGCGTGCTTGGCGTGTACGGCGTCTCCGCGCTGGTGGCGTTCATCAATGCCGCGATCGCGGTTGCGCTGCTTGCGGCCGGCCGCCAGCGGATCCTCGCGATCGCCACCGCCGTCATCGTGCTCGTCGCCGTCGGCGGCTGGGGGAGCCGGCGCATCGCCGGCGGATCGCTGACGCGCGAAGGCACGCCGCTGCGCGTGGGCCTGGTGCAGGGCAACATCGCCCAGGCGGACAAGTGGAATCCGCGCGAGGCGCGCCGCATCTTCACGACCCACGTGGCGATGACGCGCGACGTCGTGCGCCGCGGCGCCGAGTACGTCCTGTGGCCGGAGTCCTCGACGCCGTTCATGTTCGAGGAGGATGACGCTGGCGAGGCCGCCGTGCGCGCGCTGGCGCGCGAGGTCGGCGTGCCGATCCTCCTCGGCAGCGATCAGATCGTGCGCGACGGCATCCCGCGGATGTACAACGCGGCCTTCCTCGTCACCCCCGAAGGCGAAACCGCGAGCGGTGTACCGCAAGATCCACCTCGTGCCGTTCGGCGAGTACATCCCCATGAAGAGCTGGCTGACGTTCGTCTCGCCGCTGGTGGACAGCCTCGCCGAGTTCGCGCCAGGCGACTCGATGGTGATGATCCCGGTTGGCTCGCACCTGACGAGCACCGCCATCTGCTACGAGGTTGTGTATCCCTCGCTCGTGCGGCAGGCTGTCGAAGGCGGCAGCCAGCTGCTGACGACCATCACCAACGACGGTTGGTACGGACAGTCGTCCGCGCCATACCAGCACTTCGCGCTCGCATCGATGCGGGCGATCGAGCAGGGCCGCTACCTGGCGCGGGCGGCGAACACGGGGATCAGCGGTGTGGTGGATCCGTACGGACGCATCGTCCAGCGGTCGGCTATCTTTGAGCAGGTAGGCCTGGTCGAGGACGTCAGGCTCCTCACCGGACGCACGATCTATTCGCTGATTGGCGACGTCGTCGCGTACGTGGCGATGGCGTTGACGGCGGCGGCGCTGATCACGGCGGGAAGACGGCGAAGATAGCTTCGGGCTCCGGGCTCCGGGCTCCGGGCCTGTGAGGGGGGTGGAATTCGCAGCGACATTCACCCGGTTGTGGGGTATAGATCGGCCCGTAGTCCGAAGCCCGGAGTCCGGAGCCCGGAGTCGGAGCCGACAAACGAAAGGACCCAGCGTGGCAATCGAACTCGAGGATCTCGTAAAGCGTCATGACGATTTGAGCCGGCGCGCGGCGGAACTCCGGAGGCACCTTTGAGGGTGCCCGTCTCGACACGCAGCTTGCCGACGTAGAACAACGCATCAACGCGCCAGGCTTCTGGAGCAACCAGGACGAGGCGCAGAAGGTCATGCAGCGCCGGCGGCGCCTCGAGGAGGACCAGAGCCTCCTCAAGTCCCTGCACCGGCGCGCGGATGATCTCGGCGTCCTGCTCGAATGGGCCAACGCCGGCGAGGACGTGACCGCCGACTTCGCGCGCGGGCTCGACGAGCTCCAGCAGGAAGTCGAAACCGCCGAGACGAAGAAGATGCTCGGCGGCGAATACGACCGCTCCAACGCCATCGTGACCATTCATCCCGGCGCCGGCGGCACCGAGTCACAGGATTGGGCCGAGATGCTGCTGCGCATGTACCTGAAATGGGCGGAGCGCCGCGGGATGAAGCGCGAGGTCATCGACTACCAGCCCGGTGAGGAAGCCGGCATCAAGAGCGCCACGTTCATGCTCAGCGGCGACTACGGCTTCGGCCTCATGTCGGCGGAGGCGGGCGTGCATCGTCTCGTACGTATCTCGCCGTTCGACCAGGCGTCGCGCCGCCACACGTCGTTCGCCTCGGTGCTGGTCTGGCCGGAGCTGCCCGAGGATGTGGACGTGGGCATCGACGAGAAGGATCTGCGCGTGGACACCTATCGCTCGAGCGGGGCGGGCGGACAGCACGTCAACGTGACCGACTCCGCCGTCCGGCTCACCCATCTGCCGACGGGCATAGTCGTGTCGTGCCAGAACGAACGGTCGCAGCACAAGAACCGGGCGCAGGCGATGAAGGTGTTGAAGTCGCGGTTGTTCGACCTGAAGGTCAAGGAGCAGGCGGCCAGGCTGGAGCAGATTGGCGGCGAGAAGCGCGACATCGCGTTCGGCAGCCAGATTCGCAGCTACGTGCTCCAGCCGTATCAAATGATCAAGGACCACCGCACCAAGGTGGAGGTCGGCGACGTCAATCGCGTCCTCGACGGCGACCTCGATTCCTTCATCAAGACCTATCTGATGCAGAAGGCGAGCGGCACGCTCGGCGTCCCCGCCGCGGCGGAAGAGGACTAGCGGTTCTGTGGCACCGATACCCGTTGCGCATTCGCTGGCGCATTCGGTTTCTGTACAGTCGCAGTCGCGGTAGCGATCAACTCGCACGCGAGGTCGAACGTGCGTCGGCGCGCCGCGGCAGGTCCGCTTTCAGCTTGGCGAAGGCCTGTCGATGGGGTTGAAGTCAGGACTGTAGGGCGGCAGGAAGCGGACATGCGCGCCGGCCGTGCCGATCGCCGCGCCAATCTCCGGTTGCTTGTGCACCGCGAGATTGTCGAGGAGACCACATCGCCCGGGCGCAGCGCGGGCGCCAAGACCTGGTCGACGAACACGTGAAATGTCGCGGCGTCCATCGGCCCGTCGAACACCGCGGGCGCGGTCACGCCATCGAGGCGTAACGCCGCGACGACCGTGTGAGTCTGCCAGTGGCTGCAGGGCGTGGATCGTGCGGCCGCGTGCAGCGCGGACAGCGACATACCGACGTACGAGGTCGGTGGTGACGCCATACTGATCGAGAAACACGTGCTGCCGCATGTCGCGGAGCTACTGCGTGTCCTGCCACTGGCGGCGCGCCGCCGCCACATCAGCTCGGCGTTGCTCGGCGGCGTGTTCCGTGCTCTTCGATGGTCAGCCCGCGCCGATCAATGGCGCGGCACCGGGTGCTCAAAGCCGCGGTGGTCTCCAGCGCGGTCCGCAACTCGGCCAGGGACGCATCCGGTTGCGCCATGATCAGGGCGACCAACCGGTCTTCTTGCTGGTCGCTCAACACGCGGCCACGAAACTCGGTCTCGGTCGCGGCGCGACTTCGCCCGTCTCCCGCCGGCGCTGCTTCATGCGATCCACCCAGGCCCGACTCACCGCGTATTTCACTACCAGCTCTTTCGACGACAGGTCCCGCGCCGCGTCCCGCAGCACGCGGCGCGTAAATCCATTCCACCACGCCGCCATCGCTCCTCCCGTCGGAGCGCTACCATAGCCGATATCACTCTACAATAAAAACGCTCTATGGCATGTCCCTTCTGAATTACTATCGGGCCGCTCCGTTGTCGCGGCCCGTGATTCGCACTCGGAGGCCTGTTGTTAGGACTCAATCAGTCTGGACAGTCCACTGATCACTTTGTTAGATTCGCAGATCGATTTCCGCGAGTTTCTGCATGGTCTTCAAGTAATGCGGCCGCGTCACGAAGAAATGCGCCGTCAGGATCTCCGTGATCACCGCACGGGCTACCGGCAGCGTCGGCACGCGCGCGCCGCGGCGGCGGCGTTCGTGTTGCAACCAGGTATACGCGAGGGCGGTCAACACGACGTGGCGATGCCAGCCGACAAACGACCGGCCCTCGAAATGATCGAGTCCCAGTTCGTCTTTGAGCTCTTGGTACTGCTGCTCGATCGCCCACCGCTGATGCACCAGCTGGACCAGGGCTTTCCGCGACGCCGTGGCCGGCAGCGCCACGACATAGTATTTGGTGCGCGGCGTGGCGCCGAGATCCCGTTCGCAGAGGAGCCAGACTTCGGGGGCGCGACGGCGGTGCGGCCAGCGTTGGGCGGGCGTCACCCGCAGCGCGGCGAAACGGGCTTTCCACGGCCGGTGGGTGCCATTGCGCCACGTGACGACGCGCCACGCGCGCGGGGGCAGGTGTTCGGCGACCGCGCGCACCGCGAGGGCGCTCGCGGCCCCCTGGCGGAACACGGTCAGATGCGACGAAATCCCGAGGGCGTAGGGGAGGCCGGCGCGGTGGAGGTACTGGCGCAGCGTCCCGTTGTCTCCGAATTCCGCATCGCCCAGCACGGCCGTGACCTGCAGGCCGCTGGCCCGCGCCTGCCGCAGCAACGCGAGCGCCAGGCGCCACTTCTCCTGAAACCGAATGGCCGCGGGGATTTGCGCGCGCTGCCGCGCGTCGGGTGTCAGCCATTCCTCGGGCAGGTACAACGCGGCCCCCACCATCCAGGCGCGCACGCCGGTCCACAACGCCGCGGTGACGGCCACCTGACAGTTGGCGACCTTGCCCAACGTCCCGCAGTACTGACGCGCGACCGCGACCGAGTGCCGCCCCTGTTTGGGAAAGCTCGTCCCGTCGAGAATCAGCACGCCGGTGCGCTCGGGCAGCACGTCGCGCAACTGCCGCCAGACGCGCTCGGGGTTCCACGGCGCATGCGTGATGAAATGCTGGAACGCTTGATACGTCCCCGGATCGGTGACGCGCTCGAGCATCGCACTCATCGACTTGCGCCGACTGTCGCTCAGCAGGCCGAGCAGATAGCGACGAAAGGCGCCACGCTGCGCGACGTGGCTGAAGCAGACTTCGAACGGCTCGAGCCATGTGCTCAAGTGATCGAGCCACACCGGCGCGTTGCGCGGCAATCGCGACAGCACCGGGCGGCAGCGTACCGAAGTCCGCGACGAAGTACAAGACCTTTACGCTCGATTCCCTTCAGATCCCAGCGTGAATCCGTGGATCTGACAAAGTGGTCCTAGTGGCATGTATCACCCAAATCGGTAGCGGGCGCTCCGATGTCGCGCCCGCGGAAACCGAGCTTGGAGGCTTGGTGTGACTACTACTCAATCAGTTGAGACGGTCCACTAGATGGCGAACGTCCGGAAGTGGGCGGTGAGGTTGGTGGTCGGGATCGTGATGCTCGCGGGCTTCGCGTTCCTCTTCATGCGTTCGCTCGACCAGGCGCGTTCGACGCCGTACACGCTCGAACGTGCGTTACTGACCAACTGGACCGTGAGAGTGGTGGAGGCGCCCACAGCGACCTCGCCGGTCCTCGAGCTGCGCCCTCCTCCCGACCTCGTCACCAGGGTCTTCGACCAGGTCTTCGCACGGGCTGGGGAATCGCTCAATTCCGCGTCGGGGCGGGGAATGCCCCTCGTCCTGCGCGCGGAGTTCGAGGGCGCGTTTGCCGGCGCCGCCACGCCAGACGCGCTCGCGGCGGCGGCACGGAGCGCGGGCCTCGAGTCCGCGCCGCTGCAACCGCGGTGCATGGCGCATTTGATCGTGAGCGAGCCGGGCAGCACGCGGCACGTCTACGCCGCACTGTTCGAGGTGCCCGCCTTCGACCAGTTCCGTCGCCAGATCGCGATGCAGGTGAACAACGGCGCGCCCCCGGGCAGCTTCGATCCCGCTGCGCTGTCACCTGTGCTGTTCATCGCCGCGACCGATCCTTCGTTCGATCGCTGGCTGCCCCTGCGCGTAGACCCCGCGGCCGACTGTGCCGCACCGCTCGTGGGCATGTAGAGGCCGACCTTCAGGTCGGCCTCGGATCGCTGCAGTGTGGCCTGTGAGTCGAGGCTGCCGTGGCTTCCCTTCAGCCGGAAGCGATCTGGCCGTCATCTCTCTGCCACTGTGGTTCGCCGTTCGCGGAACGGCGTAGAATCCTGCACATGAGTGCAAAACCGCTCGGCCGCTGCTTCCTGGCGTTCGCCATCGTGTTGGCGACTGTTGTGTCCGCGTCGGCCGAGGTCGTCCGCGTGACGATTGCTTCGCGCGCCGACGTGGACTTCGGTTACGAGAAGATTGTCGGCCGCGTGTTCTTTGCCGTCGATCCAAGAGACCCGCACAACGCCGTCATCGTGGACATCGACAAGGCGCCGCGGAATGCGTCGGGTCTCGTGGAGTTCTCCTCCGACCTGTATATTCTGCGGCCGAAGTCGGGCGGCAACAGCACGGCCCTGCTCGACGTCGTCAACCGCGGGCGGCTGACCGTGTTGAACGGCTTCAACCGCGCCGGTCTGGCAGGCAGCGAGCTCGGCGACGGGCTGCTCATGAAGCGGGGCTTCACGGTGGTGGCTGTCGGATGGGAGTTCGACGTTCGGTCGCAGCCGGGGGTCATTCGCATCGAGGTGCCGCCGGCGTCCGAGGGTGGGCGTCCCGTGCTTCCGGTTGTCTCGGGCCTGTTCACGCCAAACGAGGCTGAGCGTTCGTTCACCGTCGGTGATCTGGCCGGTTACGCACCCGTTGACCCGGCCGGCCCGGACACGACGTTGACCATCCGCACCGCCGCGCTCGACCGGCCGCAGGTCGTGCCGCGCGCGTCGTGGACGCTGTCGGGAAATACCGTCTCGACCACCGGCGCGCCATTCGAGCCCGGGCGCATCTATGAGCTGACGTATCGCGCGTCGAGTGCACCGGTATCGGGCCTCGGCTTAGCGGCGGTGCGCGACGTTGCAGCGTGGATCAAGCACGACCCCGGCGCGCTGGCCCGCGCGCAATACATGTACGCCTTCGGCTCGTCGCAGAGCGGCCGATTCCTGCGGACGTTCCTTTACCAGGGTTTCAACTCGGACGTCGAGGGCCGCCAGGTGTTCGATGGCGTGATGGCGCACATCTCGGGCGCGGCGCGGATCGACGTCAATCGGCGTGGAGCGACGCCGACGACGCTGGGCGGGTTCTCGGCGACGGAGTTCCCGTTCGCGGAGAACGCGCAGCGCGATCCGGTGAGCGGCGTGACGGAAGGCCTCCTCGACAATGAGCGCGCGCGCCGGAACCAGCCGAAGATCTTCTTCACCAACACCGGCGTCGAGTACCTGGGGCGGCGGACGGTCCGCCGCGCTGATTCACACGAGCCCGGACGGAGCGCGCGACGTCGCGCCCGGCGAGAACGCGCGCGCGTACTTCCTCGCCGGCACGCAGCACGGTCCAGGCGCTTTCCCTCCGGTGCAAGGGTTGGGGCAGCAGAAGGGGAACCCGACCGATTACTGGTGGGCGATGCGCGCCCTGCTCGTGGCGATGGATCGCTGGGTCAGGGATGGCGTCACGCCGCCTGCAAACCGGATCCCTCGGCTCGCGGACGGCACGCTCGTGCAAGCGAGGTCGGTCGCCTTTCCGGCCATCCCCGGCGTGCAGTCACCGGCGACGCTGACGCCGGTCACACGAATCGCGAACGACTTGATTCGGGGTGGCGCCGGTGCAGGCACGCCGCTGCCGCTGCTCGTGCCGGAGGTGGATGGCGACGGCAACGAGCGCGCGGGGATTCGGATGCCGGACGTGGCCGTCCCGTTGGCCACCTATACGGGGTGGAACTTCCGTCAGCCGTCAATCGGTGCGCCCGAGCGCATCGTCCCATTGCTCGGCTCGTACCGTCCCGCTTCCGCGGACGCATGCCGAGCGTGAGGCACAACGCGACCCCAGGCGTGCAGTCGCTGAGCGGTATCCTTCGCGCGACGCCTATTTGATCCAGATCTCCCAGTCTGCTGCTGCGCTGGTCAAGGACCGGTTCTTGCTCGAAGAAGACACGATCCCGGTCAACCGGCGCGCCGCCGACCACTGGGATCTCCTGATGCGAACCACCACCACGAGCGCCCTGCGTTAGGGCGCGGCGGACAACCGCCAGTGGGGTGAGGAGCGCGAGTCGGGAGTTGGGGCCGTACAGCCTGACGAGCAGCTGACTTTCTGTTCAGAAGACTTCCGACCCACGAGCGTAGATGCACTTGGAGACACGACTGCGGTCCTGGCCGTGCCGAACCCGGGAGGTGAGCGCATGATCGTCGGTTTTCGCAACTTCGTCGATGCCATGGGTCGCTACAAGGATGAGGTGATGAGCTTGGAGGGTGGACTGTCGATCTTGATGATGGACGGGCTGCTGCTCATCCCCGTGGTCATGGCGGCGTTCTTCTTCCCGCTGGTCGCCCTGGAACTCTTCCTGGCCCTGGTCGCGGTGAGCGTGGTGGGCATGGTGCTCATGCGTATGTACCACCGCGGACAGCTGCATTGGCCGCACCGGCACACGAAGGTATAACCACCGCGCGGGGGCTCAACGCCTCCGCTACTGTGTGGCGGGGGCCGCGGGCGGCGCCGCCGCGGCCGGCACCGGTTCCTCGGGAGCGGCAGGATTCAGGGGCGCTGCGGGCACCACCGGGGCTTCGGCCTGCTGCGGCTGCGTGCCGTTGATGAACGCTTCGCTGATGCCCGAGTCGAGCGTCACGAACACGATATTCCCAGGCGCGTCGAACTGTGGCGGTTCTGTCCGATCGCCACGTTCGTCGATGTACACGCGCATGAAGTCCATCCAGATTGGCAGCGCCGCCGTGGCACCGGTCTCGTTGGCGCCGATCGGCTTCTTCTCGTCGCGTCCGACCCATACGCCCACCGAGATGTTCGGGTCGAAGCCCACGAACCACGCGTCCGTGTAGTCGTCCATCGTCCCGGTCTTGCCGGCGAGCGGCCAGTCCAGCGCCGCCGCCGTTGACGCAGTGCCGCGCAGCACCACGCCCCGGAGCAGATTCGTCATCACGAATGCGGTGTCCGCGCGCATCGCCTCGTTGGGCCGCGGCCGGTTCTCCTCGAGCACGTTGCCTTCGCGATCCGCTATCGTGACCACGGAATACGGCGTCATCCGCACGCCGTGATTGGGAAACGCCGAATAGGCGCTCGTCACCTCGACGAGCGTTGCTTCGGCAGCCCCGAGGGCAAGAGAGAGGTAAGGCTGGTACGTCTTCGGGAAGCCGAACCGCTCGGCGTACTGCACCACCTGGCGCGGGCCGATCTCGGCCATCGCCTTCACGGCCGGAATGTTGCGCGACTCTTCGAGCGCGCGGCGCAACGTGACGGGTCCTTCGAACTTGCGGTCGTAATTGAGCGGCGAGTACGGCGGCTGGCCCTCGCCCGCGTCGTAGGCGATGGGCTCGTCGATGAAGACGGACGCCGGCGTGAAGCCGCGGTCGATCGCCGCCGTGAAGACGATCGGCTTGAACGCCGAGCCCATCTGCCGGCGTGCCTGCGTCGCGCGATTGAACTTGCTGCGTGCGAAGCTGAAGCCGCCGACCATCGCCCGGACCTGGCCGGTGCGGTTGTCGATGGCGAGCAGCGCGCCCTCGACCTCGGGAGGCTGCTCGAGGAACACCATCTCGGGCACGTCTTCCTTCAGCGTGCGGACCTCGACCTCGATGAGGTCGCCAACCTTGAACAGATCCGTTGCCGCTGTCCTCCGCGTCCACGCGAAGCCGGTGCGGGGCAGATCGACCTCGTGTGCGCCGATGCGGACGCGGGCGTTGGTCGTCTCTCCCCGCGCGGGCACCGTTACGACGACGGCCGGGACGATGTCACCCGGCGCGATGGGTCGGGTCCAGCGATCGGTCGTGAACCGCTCGAGCGCGTGGCCTTCCGCTACGACGTTGCGCGCGGCGCGCCGGTAGCCCGTGCGGCGCTTGTCGATCCGGCGCAGCCCGCGGTCGACCGCCACGTTGGCGGCGCGCTGCAGGTCGGCGTCGAGCGTCGTCTGCACGCGGAGTCCCGCTTCGTACAACGCCTTGGCGCCGTACTTCTGCTCGAGCGACTTGCGGATGTCTTCGACGAAGTAAGGCGCGATCGACCGCTCCGGCGTCTGCTGCCCGCGCAGGACCAGGGGACGTGCAATTGCCTCCTGCGCCTCGGCGGCGGACACGAGGCCTTCGTCGGCCATCCGCTGGAGCACGTAGTTCCGGCGGTTGGTCGTCCGGCGCGGATCGACGAACGGGCTGAGCCGCTCGGGTGCCTGGATGATCGCCGCGATCATCGCCCCTTCCTCGAGCGTAAGCTCCTTCGCCGGCTTGTTGAAGTACATCCGCGCCGCCGCCTCGACCCCGTACGCGCCGTGTCCGAAGTAAATCTGGTTGGCGTAAAACGAGAAGATCTCCCGCTTGGTGTAGCGGCGTTCCAGCTGGATCGCGATGATCGCTTCCTTGACCTTGCGCTCGACCGTCTTCTCGAAGCCGATGGGGAACAGGTTGCGAGCGAGCTGCTGCGTGATCGTGCTCGCGCCCGCCATCTCGCCCTTGAGCACGTCGTTGACGAGGGTCACCAGGATGCGCGTCGCGCTCAGGCCGAAGTGCTGCTCGAAGTCGGCGTCTTCGGTGGCGATGATGGCCTGTCTCACGAACGGCGACATGTCGTCGTACGGGATGACCACCCTGCGCTCGGTCGCGAACTCGCCGATCACCTGGCCGTCGCGAGCGAGCAGGCGGGTGATGGTGTTCGGCTTGTAGTCGTCGAAGGCGCTGATTTCCGGCAGGTCATCCGCAAACGCGAAGAGGACGCCGCTGAGCGTGCCGAGCAGCGCCGCCGCCACGAACAGCGCGATGAGGCCCGCCTGGGCCACGCGAATGATGACACCCGTCCGGCGAGGGGCTGGCGCGTCGGAATCAGCCATTCCTGTCAGTATAGCGGCGAAAAAAGGGGTCGGAGCTCATTTTAGGAGACGCGCCATGCAGGCGCGCGACGGCAGCTCTAGGGGCCCAGACCCTTTGACAGTCTGCGACTCAGATTTGATAATGAGCGCATGAGCAAAATCATCGGTATCGACCTGGGCACCACCAACTCGGTGGTGGCGGTCATGGAAGGCGGCGAGCCCGTCGTCATCACCAACCCGGAGGGCAGCCGGCTGACGCCATCAGTGGTGGCGTTCACCAAGACCGGCGAGCGCCTGGTGGGACAGGTGGCCAAGCGCCAGGCCGTGACCAATCCCGAGAACACCATCTTCTCGATCAAGCGCTTCATGGGCCGTCGCTTCGACGAAGTCAGTGAAGAAATGAAGATGGTGCCGTACACCGTCACCGCTCTGGGCAACGACGTCCGCGTGAAGGCGCTGGACAAGCAGTACGCCCCTCCTGAGATCTCCGCGATGATCCTGCAGAAGCTGAAGCAGGCGGCCGAGGAGTATCTCGGACAGGCGGTGACGAAGGCGGTCATCACCGTTCCGGCCTACTTCAACGATGCGCAGCGGCAGGCGACCAAGGAGGCGGGCAAGATCGCCGGGCTCGAGGTGATGCGCATCGTCAACGAGCCAACGGCGGCGGCGCTGGCCTACGGTCTCGACAAGAAGAAGGACGAGACGATTGCCGTCTACGACTTCGGCGGCGGCACCTTCGACATCTCCATCCTCGAAGTCGGCGAGGGCGTGGTGGAAGTCAAGGCGACCAACGGGGACACGCACCTCGGCGGCGACAACCTCGACCAGCGCATCATCGAATGGATCATCGCCGAGTTCAGGAAGAGCGACGGCATCGACCTGAGCAAGGATCGGATGGCGCTGCAGCGCCTGAAGGAAGCGGCGGAGAAGGCCAAGATGGAGCTCTCCACGGTGATGGAGACCGACATCAACCTGCCGTTCATCACGGCCGACCAGACCGGGCCGAAGCACCTGCAGATGAAGCTGACGCGGGCGAAGTTCGAGCAGCTCGTCGACGACCTGCTGCAGAAGACGGTCGGCCCCGCGAAGCAGGCCCTGTCCGATGCGGGCCTCGACCCCTCGAAGATCGACGAGGTCGTGCTGGTGGGCGGCTCGACGCGAATCCCGCGCGTGCAGCAGATCGTCAAGGAGCTCTTTGGCAAGGACCCGCACAAAGGCGTCAACCCCGACGAGGTGGTGGCCATTGGCGCGGCGATCCAGGCCGGCGTGCTCGCGGGCGAGGTCAAGGACCTGCTGCTGCTCGACGTCACGCCGCTTTCCCTCGGCATCGAGACGCTCGGCGGCGTGATGACGACGCTGATCCCGCGCAACACCACGATCCCGACGCGCAAGAGCGAGACGTTCTCGACCGCGGCGGACAGCCAGACGAGCGTCGAGGTGCACGTGCTCCAGGGCGAGCGGCCGCTCGCCCGCGACAACCGCACGCTCGGCAGGTTCCAGCTGGTGGGCATCCCGTCGGCGCCGCGTGGCGTCCCGCAGATCGAGGTCACGTTCGACATCGACGCCAACGGCATGGTGAACGTGTCGGCCAAGGATCTCGGCACCGGCAAGGAACAGAAGATCACGATCACCGCCTCGAGCGGCCTCAGCAAGGAAGAGGTCGAGCGGATGATGAAGGACGCCGACTCGCACGCCGAGGAGGACAAGAAGCGGCGCGAGGAGATCGAGACGCGCAACAAGGCCGATCAGTCCGTGTACGCCGCCGAGAAGATGCTCCAGGACATGGGCGCGAAGCTCGCGCCGGCCGACAAGGCGGCGGTCGAGACCGCGATCGAGTCACTGAAGACGGCGATGACCAACAACGACACCGCCGCGATGACGCGCGCGATGGATCAGCTCACCCAGGCCCAGCACAAGGCGGCGGAGGCGCTCTACAAGCAGGCGGGGACGGCGGCGGGTTCGGAGGCAGGTCCGGAGGGCGCCGCCGGGGCAGCCGGCTCCGCCGGGGCGGCGGGCGCCTCAGGTTCGGCATCGTCAGCAGGGTCGTCGGCCACCGAGGGCGACGTGATCGATGCGGAGGTCGTGAACGAAGAGAAGAAGTAGCCGGCCGAGCGCAATGGAAGCGGGCAGGAGATTGTGGATCTTTACATCGTGCTTGGGCTGTCACACGGCGCCACCGAGTCCGACATCAAGCGGGCGTACCGGCGGCTTGCGCGGCGGTTCCATCCGGACATCAATCCGGGGGACCACACCGCGGAGGCTCGTTTCCGGCAGATCCTCGAGGCGTACGAGACGTTGATCGATCCCGAACGGCGATCGCGCTACGACTCCGGGTCGGTCGCAGACGCGTTGAACCCGCGGCGGACGAGCGGCTTCGAGGGCTTCGACTTCTCGTCGCGCGGCGTGGACCATTCGGCAACCTTTGGCGATCTGTTTGCCGAGGTGCTGAGCGAGCGCGGCACGGCGGGCGCCGCGCCCGAACGCGGTGCGGACCTGCACCAGGACGCGCACCTGACGTTCGAGGATGCGTTTCGCGGCGCGCAGCGGGCGTTCACCGTGACGCGGCGCGAGACCTGCCGGACGTGCGCGGGGACGGGTGTGACGCGCGTGACCGCCGGCACGTGCCACCTGTGCCAGGGCACCGGCGCGGTGCGATCGGTGCGGGGGCACATGGTGTTCTCGCGAAGCTGCCAGCCTTGTGCAGGTACGGGGCAGCAGCGGCCGCGCGCCGTGCGAGCCGTGCGGCGGCACCGGGCACGAAACGCGGACCGAGACGGTGCAGGTTCGCATCCCGGCGGGCGTGGCGGAAGGCGACCGCGTCCGCGTCCCGGGGAAGGGAAACGCCGGTGTCCGCGGCGGGCAGCCCGGCGATCTGTTCGTCATCGTGCACGTCGCGCCGCATTCGCTGTACCGGCGCGACGGCGACGACCTGCACATCGTCGTCCCCATCGCGGTGCATGAGGCGGCGCTCGGCGCACGCGTCGAGATCCCCACGCCCGAGGGGGGCGCACGCCTGCGCGTGCCGCCGGGAACGCAATCGGGACAGCGATTCCGCCTGCGCGAGCGCGGCCTGCCCTCGAAGCGCGAAGGCCAGCGCGGCGATCTCGTGGTCGAGGTGCGGCTGATGCTGCCGAAGCTGCTCGACGAGCGCTCGAAGGAGCTGTTGCGCGAGTTCGGCCGGATCAACGGCGAGAACGTCCGCGATCTTCTCGGGTGATGGGGTAGGGCGATGGCCAAACGTGCCGGCGGCAAGGCCTACTACATGATCAGTGCGGTCTCGCAGAAGTACAACATCCATCCGCAGACGCTGCGCCTGTACGAGCGCGAGGGCCTGCTGAAGCCGTCGCGCACGGAAGGCAACACGCGCCTGTACTCGGAAGAAGACCTCGAGCAGCTCGAGACCATCCTGGCGCTCACGCGCGACCTCGGCGTGAACCTCGCCGGCGTCGAGATCATCCTCAACATGCGACGGAAGATCGAGCAGATGCAAGGCGAGGTCAATGAGTTCATGGACTACGTGAAGCGCGAGCTCTCGCGCGGCATCGACGACTGGGAACAGCGGCTGAATACCGCGCTCGTCAAGTCGTCGCCGACGGATCTGGTCCGTCATACGCCCCAGCCGGTCGCCGGCGAGACCGACCTTCCTTCCACGAAGGTAAAGAGTCAGAAATAATTTCCGCGGGCATTTGCCATTTGCCGTTCGGCGGTTCGCCTTTCGGCGTTACCATCCGGTGTGCCCGCCTGTCCCATCTGCGACGACACCACGTGGAAGACGATAGAGGTCGAAGGCGTCGCACGCGTCACCCGCTGTGACTGCGTGCGGGCGTCGGCGGCCGCGCGCCTGATGGCCGAGGCGCGCATCCCGCGCCGCTATCAGCACTGCGATTTCGACAACTACGTCGCCTACAACGAGCAGCTCACCAAGTCGCAGCAGTACGCGCGCCGTCTCGCCGAGAGCTTTCCCGGTCGTGGACAAGGGCCTGTTCTTCCAGGGCCCTCCGGGCGTCGGGAAGACGCATCTCGCCGTGGCGGTGCTGCGGCAGGTGATCCGCACACGCGGCGCGCGCGGCATCTTCTACGACACGCGCGACCTGCTCAAGGTGATCCGCAGCACCTACGACCCGGTGAACCGCACGCAGGAAATGGACGTGCTCCGGCCGGTCATGGAGGCCGACCTGCTCGTGCTCGACGACCTCGGCGCCGAGAAGACCTCGGAGTGGGTGGACGAGACGCTGAACCTGATCGTGAACTCGCGCTACAGCGAAAAGCGCACGACGATCTTCACCTCCAACTACGACGACAACCCGGACACCACCGATCCCGACTCGCTCCTGTTCCGCATCGGGTTCCGCATGCGGTCGCGCCTTCATGAGATGTGCGAGTTCCTCTACCTCGACGGCGCCGACTACCGCGATCTGCCGCCGAACGGCGGCGTCGACGACCTCATGACGATGTGGAAGATGCGCGGCAAGTTGGTGCGGAAGACCTCGCTGCCCTCGAAGAGCAGTGGCCAGGCGCGCGCCCAGCTGCGCGAAAAGCCGTCCGAGCGGGTGGACCTCAAGTGGTCGGGGGGCCGGGCCGGGTCGTAGGTCAAGGCACAAGGTACAAGACTGAAGGCTCGAGGCCCGGAGTCCGGAGCCGGACCTACTGGAGACTGAAGTCCGTAGACCGTAGACTGAGGGGACAGTGCTGGGGCTCTACGTTCACATCCCGTTCTGCGCGGCGATCTGCAACTACTGCAATTTCAACCGTGGCCTGTTCGAGGCCGGGCTGAAGGACCGGTACGTTGGCGCCCTGTTGCAGGAAATCCGCCTGCAGGGCGACGGATCGCCTGCCGACACCATCTTCTTCGGCGGCGGCACCCCGTCGCTCCTCGAGCCGCGGGAGATCGCGAGCATCATCGCCGCCTGCCGCGGCGCGTTCGTCCTGGCGCCCGACGCCGAGATCACGCTCGAAGCCAACCCGGAGACGGTGTCCCTCGAGCGGCTGCGAGGCTACCGCGAGGCCGGCGTCAACCGTCTCAGTTACGGCGTGCAATCGTTCCGCGACGACGAGCTGCAGCGTCTGAGCCGCCTGCATTCCGCCTCCCGCGCCGGCGACGCGTTCCGGATGGCGCGTGAGGCCGGATTCGACAACGTCTCGCTCGACCTGATGATGTGGCTTCCGCAGCAGACGGTGGCGCAGTGGCTCGAGTCGGTTGATGCGCTCATCGCCCTCGGCCCGGATCACGCGTCGATGTACCTGCTCGAGATCTATCCGAACGCCCCTCTTCGCGACGCCATGGCCCGCGGCAAGTGGTCCGTGGCGCCCGACGACGACGCGGCAGAGATGTACCTGTCGGGTCTGGACAGGATGGACAAGGCGGGCTACGTGCAGTACCAGATATCTAACGTCGCACGGCCCGGGCGAGCGTCGCGCCACAACCTGAAATACTGGCGGGACGAGGAGTGGCTTGGCTTTGGTTGCGGCGCCCATTCGACCCGTGACGGTGTCCGCTGGAAGAACCTGTCGTCAACCGAGGAGTACATCTCGGCCGTGTCTGGTGGAGGTCAGGCCGGCACCGAGCGGCGCCGGTTGTCCGCCGGGGAGCGAGTCGAGGACGCGCTGTTTACGGGCCTCCGCCTGGCCGAGGGGCTCGACTTACGAGGGGTGAAACAGCGCTATGGCCTGGATGTCTGGGCCGAATTTGGCGGAGAGCTACAACCATTCGTGGATCAGGGACTTCTGATCTATGATCACGGCCGCCTGCAATTGACCAGGACGGGAATGCTTCTTGCTCACGAGGTGATGACCGTTTTCATCACTTCAACAGTACGATAGATTATCGGCCTTTCCGAGGAGGCTTGAAGATGCGACGACTGTCCGGAGTCTTAATGGCTGGCGCGATTCTGTTGCTGTCCGCGCTTTCGCAGAACGCACTGGCTGCACAGCAGGCCGCCCCGCAGAAGTTCACGCTGGAAGGTGACCTCGCGCTCTGGAGTGTGTCCATCCGGCCTGACAAAACCGCTGACTACGAGCAGGTTCTCAACAAGGTCAAGGAAGCGCTGGCGAAATCCCAGGCGCCCGAGGCCAAGCAGCAGCTTGCTGGATGGAAGGTGATCAAAGCCGCGAAGCCGATGCCGGACGGCAACATCATCTACACCCACGTGATCACGCCCGTGCCGGGCGCCGACTACAACATCCTGCAGGTGTTGTATGTGACCTTCACCGACCCGACCGAGCAGAAGAGTCTCTACGATCTGTATCGCGGCGCCTTCGTAGGCAACCTGGGCATCAGCTCGGGAAGCGTCGCGGTCGATTTGTCGAAGTGAAGGAGCCTCCGGCACAGGCCGGAGGAAGTCGCGCTACGATGAGAGCCACGGACGTGGGATGCCCACGTTCGTGGCTTTTTTGTTTTCCGGGAGACTCAACTGATGCAAGTGGGATCCGCTCTCGCAGCGGCCGTGCTGTTGAACGTGGGATTGGCGTCGGCGCAGGCGCCGGTGACACCTGGTCTGCCGCCGCCGCAGGCCGTGCCACCCACCCAGAGCGCACCGGCGCCAGGCCCGGTCGCGCAGACGCCGGCCACGGCGCCGGATCCGCCAGGGCGCCCGCCGCCCCGGCGGCCGCCGTGCCCCTCCTGACCCGGACGTTCACCGCCAAGGCCGGTCTGCTCTTCAACACCGTCCGCCCGGAACGGGTCAAGGACTTCGAGACGGTCATGTGGTACCTGCAGCAGGCGCTGGAGAAATCGACCGATCCGACCGTGCAGGCGCAGGCGCAGGGGTGGAAGATCTTCCGCGCGCCCGAGCCCGGGCCCAACGCGGTCGTCGTGTATGTGTACGCGCTCGACCCCGCGGTGCCGGGCGCCGACTACAGCATCGGCCGCATCCTCGCGGACGCATATCCCGAGCAGATCCAGGAGATCTGGAAGCTGTACACCGGATCGGTGACCGGCGGCGGTACGATCATGAACCTCAACGCCGTCGAGCCGATGCCGCCGGCGCCCGCCGAGCCCGCGCTCGCGCCAGGTACGACACAGGTGCCCGGCACGCGCACGCCCGCCGCCGCCGGCGACGACGGTTCCCTGATCTCGGGCTCCGGGCTCCGGGCTCGGTGAGAGCCTGAAGACCGAAAGACGAGGATCAGAACGCCAGGTTCAGCCCGGCGTAGACGCGGTGGACGGTCGAGTGCAGCGGATCGCCGCGCAGCTTGAACACGCGGTAGTCGACCCGCGCCCGCACCGGGCCGAGCAGCGACACCTTCACGCCGCCGCCGGTGTTGATGCCGGCCTGCGTCTCCTGCCGACGGACGGGCTCTTCCCCCAGGCGTCTCGCGATATCCGCCGGCGCCCATCGTGGCGTAGAACTGCATGCCGGCCAGTGGAATCGGCGTCTGCAGCAGCACATTGCCCATGCCCGTTCGCAGCGACGGCGCGCCCTCCGCGGTGTCCTCGCCCGTGTCGGCGTACTCGAACTCGAACCCGACGATCAGCAGCCCGAAGCCTATCGCCGCGCCTTTCACGGCGCGGTTCGACGGCGTGGTCGTGCTGCCGATGAACACCGTCACATCGGCAAAGACAGGCGTGGCCACGAAGACGAGCAGCAGGGCGAGCAGGACGGGAGCTTTCGTCCCCGGAACGGCCAGGACGGGCAATCTCATACCCGAATGATACGATCCGGAGGCTATGGACTTCCGCCTCAGCGACGACCAGGAACTGCTGCGCCGCAGCATCCGCGAGTTCGCGGAGGCCGAGATCCGTCCGCACGTCATGGAGTGGGACGAAAAGCAGCACTTTCCGAAGGAGCTCATCCCCAAGCTTGCCGCGCTCGGGCTCATGGGCATCCAGTTTCCGGAGGAGTTCGGCGGCGCGGCGATGTCATCGGTGGACTACTGCATCGCGATCGAGGAGCTGGCGCGCGTGGATCCCTCGGTCTGCCTGTCCGTCGCGGCCCACAACGGCCTTGGGGCGGCGCACATCTCGATGTTCGGCACCGACGAGCAGAAGCACAAGTACCTGACGCCGCTGGCGCAGGGCGAGCAGCTCGCGGCGTGGGGGCTGACCGAGGCGTCATCGGGCAGCGATGCCGGGGCGATGCGGACCATGGCCAGCGCGCGAAGGCGACTGCTGGGTCATCAACGGCACCAAGCAGTTCATCACCCACGGCCAGCTTGGCGACCTGATCGTGGTGATGGCGGTCACCAACCGCGCCAAGGGCAGCCGTGGCATCTCGGCCTTCATCGTCGAGCGCGGGACTGCCGGGTTCCGCGCCGGCAAGAAGGAAGACAAGCTGGGGATGCGCGCCAGCGAAACGAGCGAGGTCATCTTCGAGAACTGCCGGGTCGCGGCGTCGCAGCTGCTCGGGCTCGAAGGCCAGGGCTTCATCAACGCGCTGCAGGTGCTCGACGCCGGGCGCATCGGCATCGCCGCGCTCGCGGTCGGCCTCGCGCAGGGCGCCTACGAAGCGGCGCTGCACTACGCGTTCGAGCGGAAGCAGTTCGGCCAGCCGATCGGCGCCTTCCAGGCGATCCGCGCGAAGCTCGTGGACGCGGCGATGCGGATCGAGGCGGCGCGCCTGCTGACCTATCGCGCGGCGGCGATGAAGGACCAGGGAAAGCGAACCACGCTCGAGGCGGCGATGGCGAAGCTGTATTCGAGCGAGATCGCCGTGCGCGTGGCGGAGGACGGCGTCCAGATCCATGGCGGCTACGGGTTCGTGAAGGATTATCCAGCCGAGAAGTACTTCCGCGACGTCAAGCTCACCACGATTGGCGAGGGGACCAGCGAGATCCAGCGGCTGGTCATCGCGCGTCAGCTGCTTGCCGCTTGAGCGACACGGTGCATGCCAGTCCTTCGACGATCCCGCTCGCCGATCGCGTGCTCGCGGCGAGCCGCGCGCGATCGCGCGGGCGATCTCGCTCATCGAGGACGAGACGCCGGCCGGCGCCGAGCTGATCGGCAGGATCTTTCCCGGACCGGTCGGGCGTATCTCGTCGGCATCACCGGCCCGCCCGGCGCGGGAAAGAGCACGCTCGTCGATCGGCTCACCGCGGAGATCCGTCGCGCCGGCCTGACGGTCGGCGTGATCGCCGTCGATCCCACGAGCCCGTTTACCGGCGGCGCCGTGCTCGGCGACCGCGTGCGCATGAGCGCGCACTTCAACGACCCCGGCGTGTTCATCCGCAGCATGGCGACGCGCGGCCATCTCGGCGGCCTCGCCCGCGCGACGAGCGACGTGGCGCTGGTGCTCGACGCCGCCGGCAAGGACATCGTGATCATCGAGACGGTCGGCGTCGGCCAGGACGAAGTGGACGTCGTCCGCACCGCGGACATCTCCATCGTCGTGCTCGTGCCCGGGACGGGCGACGAGGTGCAGGCGCTCAAGGCCGGCATCATGGAGATTGCCGACATCTTCGTGGTGAACAAGGCGGACCGCGAGGGCGCCGATCGCCTGGTGCAGTCGGTGGCGGCCAATCTCTCGCTGCAGACGTTCGCGGCGGGCGAGTGGAAGCCGCCGATCCTGAAGACGGTGGCGACCGGATCGGCCGGCATCGCCGAGCTGTGGGCGGCCGTCGGCGCGTTCCGCGCGCACGGGGAGACGGCGCGCGCGTCGCGGCAGCGCGCCCGGCACGAGTACCGGCTTCGCGAGCTGCTGTCGCAGCAGTTCCTGCGCCGGGTGGACGAGGCGCTGCCGGCGGGTGAGTTCGAGCGCGTCGTCGCCCGGATTGCCGCGCGCGACCTCGATCCGTATTCGGCCGTGACGGAGATCATGCCGAACGATCGATTCCCGGCCGCCGACTCACGAATCACCCATGGCGAAACGCGGAGTCCCGATGAAAGCCGTCCTCGATCACATCGGTATCGCCGTGGCAGGACGTCGACGACGCGCTCGCGTTCTATCGTGACGCGCTCGGCCTCGAGGTTGAGGCGCCGGAAGAGGTGCGGTCGCAACGGGTGCGGGCGCATTTCATCCCCGTGGGGCAGTCTGCGCTCGAGCTGCTCGAGGCGACGGCGCCCGATTCGGCGATCGCCAGGTTCGTCGAGAAGCGCGGGCCCGGCATCCATCACGTGACGCTGCGCGTGGAGGACATCCGCGCGGCGCTCGACGCAGCTGAAGGCGCGCGGCGTGCGGCTGGTGGACGAGGCGCCGCGTCCGGGCGCCGAGGGCGCGCAGGTCGCGTTCATCCACCCGTCCGCCGCGCACGGCGTGCTCGTGGAGCTCAAGCAGCCGGCGCCGCCTGCCGTGGACCTGGCGCCGAAGCGCCTGTCCTGGGGCGATCTTCAGCTCACCAGCGTCAACGACGGGTCCCTTCGGCTCGACGGCGGCGCGATGTTCGGTGTCGTGCCGCGGCCGCTGTGGGAGAAGAAGACGCCGGCCGACGACCGCAACCGGATTCAGCTGGCGATGCGGCCGCTTGTCGTGGAAGCCGACTGGGGCCGGATGATCATCGACTGCGGCGTCGGGGACAAGATGGACGCGAAGCAGCGGGACATCTACGGGATCGATCGGACGCGCCATCTGGATCATGCGCTCGCCGACGCCGGCCTTTCCGCCGATGCGATGGACTTTGCGCTCGCGACGCACCTGCACTTCGATCATTTCGGCGGCGCCACGACGCCGGCGCTCACCCCGCGGTTCCGCAACGCGCGGTATCTGATCCGCACGGCCGAGTGGGAGGACGCCACGCATCCGCACGAGCGCAACCGGGCGAGCTACCTGCAGGACGACTTCGTCCCGTTGAAGGACGCGGGCGTCGTGGACTTCTTCGACGGCGATTCGATGCGTCAAGCCGGGCGTGCGCGTGGTGCGAACGGGCGGCCACACGGGCCAGCACCAGATCGTGTTCATCGAGTCCGGCGGCAGGACGGCGGTGTTCACCGCCGATCTGATTCCGACCACGGCGCACATCGAAGACCCGTGGATCATGGGGTACGACCTTTTCCCGATGGAGACGCTCGCGGTCAAGAGGCGTTTCATCCGGGACGCCATCGATCGCGAGTACCTGATCTTCTTCGAGCATGACCCCGTCGTCGCCGCAGGGTACATCAGGGAAAAGGACAGGAAGCGCTACGTGGAGCGAGTGCTCTAGCCCGAGCCCGGAGCCTGAGCCTCGAAGATGCAGACCGAGAGGAGATATGGAACACGTTCAGATTGGCATCATCGGCGGCACGGGCTTGTACAACATGGCCGGCGTCACCGACCGCACCGAGGTCACGGTTCCCACGCCGTTTGGCGAGCCCTCCGGGCCGTACCTGCTTGGCACACTGCGCGGGAAGCGTGTCGCGTTTCTCGCGCGGCACGGGGCCGGCCACCGCCTCTCGCCGTCCGAGCTGAACTTTCGCGCGAACATCTTCGGCATGAAGGTGCTGGGCGTCGAGTACATCCTGTCGGCGAGCGCCGTGGGCAGCCTCAAGGAAGAGTACAAACCTCTCGACATCGTCATTCCCGACCAGTTCATCGACCGGACGCGAGGCCGAGTCAGCACGTTCTTCGGCCGCGGCCTCGTCGCGCACGTCGGCTTCGCGCATCCCTTCTGCAGGATCCTCAGCGGCGTGGCCCACGAGAGCGGCACGCACGGCGGGCGCCGCCATGCACAAGGGCGGCACCTACGTGTGCATGGAGGGGCCGCAGTTCTCGACGCTGGCGGAGTCGCAACCTGTACCGGTCGTGGGGTGCAGACATCATCGGCATGACCAACCTGCAGGAGGCCAAGCTGGCGCGGGAGGCGGAGATCTGCTACACGACCATCGCCCTCGTCACCGACTACGACTGCTGGCATCCCGACCACGACGCCGTGACCGTGGACATGGTGATCGCCAACCTGGTGCAGAACGCGGAGACGGCGCAGCGGATCATCGCCGGCGCCGTGGAGCGGCTGCCGTTCGAGCGCACGTGCGAGTGCGCCACAGCGTTGAAGTACGCGCTCATCACGCGGCCCGACGCCATCCCCGATCAGGCGAGGAAAGACCTGGCGCCGCTCGTCGGCAAATACCTGCAAACGACGTGAGGCAGTTATAAGTGGAAGAAGTGGAAAAGTGGAACAAGTAGAAGAAGTGAAGGGACGAAAGTGAAGAAGCTGGAAAGTGGGGACCGTGGTCCATCGCGGCACTGTTCCGCTTTCTCGATGTGCGCTTCATCCACTTCATCTACTTCATTCACTTCGTCTACTTATTCCACTTCGTCCACGTTCTGTCTACTTCGTCTACTTCTTCCCTTACTTCCTCAACTTCTGACTATCACTTCCTCAACTTCCACTTCTTCCACTTCTTCCACTTCTTCCACTTTTCCACTTTCAAGTATGAAGCTCATCGTCACTGGATCGATCGCGTACGACTACCTGATGTCGTTTCCCGGGAAGTTCACCGAGCACTTCCTGGCCGAGCACATGCAGCGGGTCAGCCTCAGCTTCCTCGTGGATTCGATGGACAAGCGGCGGGGCGGCTGCGCGCCGAACATCGCGTACACCCTCGCGCTCCTCGGCGAGCGTCCCTACCTGATGGCCACGGCCGGCCAGGACTTTCCTGAGTATGGGGAATGGCTGAAGGCGGCGGGCGTGGACACGTCGCTGGTGAAGCTGGTGCCCGACAAGTTCACGGCGTCCTTCTTCTGCAGCACAGACACCGAGAACAATCAGATCGCCTCGTTCTACACAGGGGCGATGGCCAATGCCGCAGAGCTGTCGTTCCGGACGATCGCGGCAGGCCGGGCTCGTGATCGTCGCGCCGAACGACCCGTCCGCGATGGTGCAGTACGCCGAAGAGTGCCGCACACTGAGGATTCCGTACATTTTCGATCATGGGCAGCAGGCGGCGCGCATGTCGGGAGACGAGCTGCGCCAGGGCATCGTCGGCGCCGACGTCGTGATCTGCAACGACTACGAGTTCGAGCTGACGCGCCAGAAGACCGGGATGGGTGAGGACGATGTGCTGGGGGTGGCGCGCGTGCTGATCGTCACCCGCGGCGAGCACGGGTGCTGGGTGTACCAGAATGGCTCCCGCACCGAGGTGCGCTCGGTGCCCCCGTACCGCATCGTCGATCCGACCGGCGTGGGCGACGCCTTTCGCGGCGGCCTCATGAAGGGGATGGCGGCCGGCGCCCCGCTGCAGGTCAGCGCGCAGATCGGGAGCGTGGCTGCCACGTATGCGCTGGAGCACCTCGGCGGCCAGAGCCACTCGTATACGTTCGACGAGTTCAGCCGGCGGTACGAGGAGCACTTCGGCACGCTGACTTTGTAATCCGCCCGAAGGCGGAACAATCACATCAGTCGGACGCAACGCGCCGGTGGCGTCCGGCTTCAGCCGGAAGAGGAGTGACCCGCATTCCTGGAGAATGCCATGACCATTGTCTTACGTCTTACCGTTCTCCTCTTGCTGGGTCCCGCGCTGCTCGCGCAGCAGCGCCCGGCATCAACACCAGCCGCCTCGGTCGATCCAGACCGCATGACCGCGCACGTGAAGGTGCTCGCGTCGGACGAGTTCGAGGGACGCGCGCCGGCGACGGCGGGCGAAACCAGGACCGTGGACTACATCGCGAGACAGTTCCAGGCGCTCGGCCTGCAGCCGGGCGGCGCGCCTGACGGACGTGGCGGGCGCGCCTGGACGCAGGACGTTCCGCTGGCGCAATCCGACGCCGGGCCGATCACTGCGAGCGTCACGGCCGGTGGAACGAACCGCCCGCTGCGGCAGGGCGACGACATCGCCATTCGCGCAACGCATCTGCCCACGGCGCGGGTCACCGTCACCGCGGCGCCGCTCGTCTTCGTCGGGTTCGGCGTGTCGGCGCCCGAGCGGAAGTGGGACGACTTCAAGGGGATTGATCTGCGCGGCGCGATCGCGCTGGTGCTCATCAACGATCCCGATTTCGAGGCCGATCTCGGGGGCCGGTTCGACGGCAAGGCGATGACCTACTACGGCCGGTGGACCTACAAGTTCGAGGAGGCGGCCCGCCGCGGCGCGCTCGGGATGCTCGTCATTCACGAGACGGCGCCCGCCTCGTACGGCTGGGCCACGGTGAAGAACTCGAACACGGCGACGATGATCGACATCGTCAGGCCGGATCCGGCGGCCGTCCACCCCGCCGTCGAAGGATGGATCCAGCGGGACGTCGCCGTGGAGCTCTTCAAGAGCGCCGGGCTCGACTTCGCCGCCGAGAAGAAGAAGGCGCAGCGCGACGACTTCAAGCCGGTGACGCTTGCTGACGCTATCGTTCTCGCTCGACTACACGGTGACGCAGGCGCGCGTGGTATCGAAGAACGTCGTCGGCCGCGTGGCCGGCCGCAGCCGGCCGGATGAGACGGTGATCTACACGGCACACTGGGATCACCTCGGCGTCGGCGCTCCCGACGAAGGCGGCGACCGCATTTACAACGGCGCGCGGGACAACGCGCTCGGGATCGCCTCGCTGCTCGAGATCGCGCGCCTCTGGGCCGCCGCGCCGCCGGGCGAACGCTCCGCCGTCTTCCTCGCGCTGACGGCGGAAGAGAAGGGGTTGCTCGGGTCGGAGTACTACGCGCAGCAGCCGCTCTATCCGCTCGAGAAGACGGCGGCGGTCTACAACATGGATGGCGGCAGCACGTGGGGGCCGTCAAACGACGTCGCGATTGCCGGCGAGGGGAAGATCAGCCTGCAACGGGACCTGGCGATGGCGGCACGTGTGAAAGGCGCGCGAGTTCTCGCCCGACCCGCGCCCCGAGGCGGGCTCGTTCTTCCGGTCGGACCATTTCCCGTTCGCCAAGGTCGGCGTGCCAGCCATCTCGTTCCGCAGCGGCGAGGACCTGGAGAGAGGGCGGCGTCGCCGCCGGCAAGGCCGCGAGCGCCGAGTACAACGAACGGCGCTATCACCAGCCGGGCGATGAGTGGAGCCCTGAGTGGGATCTCAGCGGAGCGGCGCAGGACACCGAGTTGCTCTATACCATCGGCCGCGACATGGCGAACTCGCGCCGCTGGCCCGAGTGGGAACAGGGGTCGGAGTTCAAGGCGATTCGGGACAAGACGTCCGCCGCGCGTCGTTGAAAGGAGCATCCTCCGCTCCAACGCGCCACAGAGGCACAGAGACTGATCGGGTACCTGAAAGGCTTTCCTCTGTGTCCGAGTCTCGGTGGTTCGTGATGAGTGGCTGTCCTACCGATCGAACGACTCGCGCCGCGAGGGCTCCGTCAGCCGGATGACGTAGCGCTCCGGCTCCTTCCTGAACATCTCCTGCAGTTCGGGCAGACTGCTCGCGCCGCCGTAGCTGATGGCGGAGCAGAGGTGCTTCAGCATGTCGCGCAGGATGGGACGCACCGAGCCGCGCGCGGGAACGCTGATCTCCATCCCTTCCGCGCCGAGCGCCTCGACGTCAGCGGCGTCGGCGTCCTCGACGTCGAGGCGGTCCACGATCGCCTGGAGCGAGGCCATCCCGCGGAACACCTTGAACGGCACGCGGACGGTCTTGTTCGACTCGGGTACGACGACCGGCTTCTGCACGACGTCACCGGGCGTCTCGGTCGTGCCGGCGAGCGCGCTGCCGAGCATGACCGTATCGCCGCCGAAGAGCAGCGCCTGCACGAATGCGCCGTGGCGCTTCACGCCGCCATCGGCGATGAGGGGCACGCGCCCGGCGGCCTCCCGCCTGCACTCGACGAGCGCCTGCACCTGCGGCACGCCGAAGTTCGTGTTGAGCCGCGTCGTGCACCCCCCGCCCGGCCCGATGCCCACCTTGATGCCGTTGACACCGCGCTCGGCGAGGAAGCGGACGCCCTCCGCCGTGGCCACGTTGCCGGCGATGAGCTCGGTGTCCGCGAAGCGCCTGCGGAAGGCGTCGATGGCGCGCGCCATGATCACCGAATGGCCGTGCGCGATGTCGATGACGATCGCGTCCACCCCGGCGCGGATCAGGTCCGCCGCGCGCTCGAGGTAATCACCCTTCGCGCCGATCGCCGCCCCCACCCGCAAGCGTCCCTGGCCGTCGCGCGTCGCGAACGGAAGCTTGCGCTGGGTGATGAGATCCTCGCGCGGTAATCAGGCCCAGGAGGGCGCCGCTGGCCGTCAGCGAGCGGCAGCTTCTTGATCTTGTGGGTCCGCATCAGCTCTTCCGCCGTCGCCAGATCCGGGATCCCGGTGTGCGTCACCAGCCGCTCGCGTGGTGTCATCCGCGCAGCGACGGTGCCGTTGGCCGTGCTCGCGAACCGCAGGTCGCGTGTGGTCAGCAGGCCCTGCACGGCGCGGCTGCCGTCCACGACGACCAGCGTGCCGACGCCGGTGCGCCGCATCTGCGCCGCCGCCTCGGCCAGGGTTGCCGACGGCGTGATGGTGTAAGGGTCGTTGATGATGCCGTGCTGCTGGCGCTTGACCACCGAGACCTCGCGCACCTGCGGCTCGATCTCGCCGCTGCGAAACCCGCGGTCGATGATCCCGATCCCGCCTTCCTCGGCGACCGCGATCGCCATGTCGGCGCGCGTGACCGTGTCCATGTTGGCCGAGACGATCGGCCGCTTCAGCGTGAGATGCTCGGAGAAACGCGACGTCAGGTCGATCGCCGCCGGATCGCGGCGCTCGATGACGCTGTACTGGGGCGTGAAGAGGAAGTCGTCGAACGTGGCGCCGCGGACGATGTCGGGCAAGTCAGGCATGAGACGAACCACAGAGACACAGAGGCACAGAGAACATTTTCTCTGATCCTTAACTTAACGGTTTTGCTTCTCTGTGTCTCTGTGTCTCTGTGTCTCTCTGCCTCCGTAGCCCGAAGAGAGTGGCTGTCGCCGCGCGTCGTCGCACTCGGTCGCCGTGATCATGTCGAGCGCCCGATCGATGGTGATCGGCCCGGCCGCAGGCTACGGCGTCTGGGCGAATGCCCCGGCCACGGAGGCGAACGCGCCGATCAACGCGAGGACGATGAGCACCGTTGTCACGCGCGCGGCGACACGAAGGCGTGGTGGCAGCGGCTGGCTGCGGAACGCCTTCACCCGCTCCACCGCACGCTCGAGCAGCATGTAGGCGACCGGCACCACCACCAGCGTCAGCAGCGTTGACGTGATCAGGCCGCCGATCGTCGCGATCGAGATCGGCGCGCGGAACTCGCTGCCGTCACCGCCGCCGAATGCCGACGGCGTCATCCCGAGCACCATCGCCACCGTCGTCATCACGATCGGACGCAGGCGCACCGGTCCCGCCTTGAGCAGCGCATCCTTGACGCTCAGCCCCTCGTCGCGCCTGAGGTGGTTCGTGTAGTCCACGAGCAGGATCGCGTTCTTCGTCACCAGACCCATCAGCATCACCACGCCAATCATGGCCGGCATGCCGATGTTGTTGCCGGTGGCGAGCAGCAGCAGCAGCGCGCCGACAATCGCGAGCGGCAGCGACAGCATGATGATGAACGGCTCGAGGAACGACTCGAACTGCGAGGCGAGCACGATGTAGATGAAGGCCACCGCCAGGATGAGCGCCAGGCCCATTGCCGCCGCCGATTCCTGCATCATCTCGACGTCGCCGGCAAACCCCCACTCGAAGTTCGCCGGCATCTGCACGCCGGCCATCACCTGTTCCACCTCGGCGGTCACCTGTCCGAGGGCATAGCCTTCCGCCAGGTCGACGCCGATCTTCGCCCTGCCGCCGCCGCTGTTCGCGGTCGATGTTGCTCGGGCCGACCGCGGGTTCGAAGGCGACCACGTCGCCCGCGCGCACCTCGGCGCCGCCCTGCGCGTACAGCGGTGTGCGCAGGATGGCCGCGGCGTCGTTGCGGAACTCCGGCGCCAGGCGCACCCGGATGTCATGCTCGCGGTCGCCGTCGCGCAGCTTCGTCGGCACGATGCCTTCGACCATCCCGCGCAGCTGCATCGCGACGTTGCCGACGCTGAAGCCCAGGTCGGCCGCGAGGTCGCGGTTGACGCGCGCCACGACTTCCGGCTGGCCGGTCTCGAGGTTGCTCTTCACGTCCACCGCGCCCGGGATCTGCCGGATCCGGTCTTCGATCTCGGTGGTGATCCGCTGCAGCTCCTGCAGGTCGTCGCCGCGCACGAACACGTTGATCGGCGGCTCGTAGGGGGCGCCCTGCATGAATTCCGGGTCCGCGACCTTGGCGTCGACGAACGGCATCTGATCCAGCCGCGCGCGGACATCCGCCTTGATCGCGCCGATGCTGCGCTCGCGCGCGTCCTTCTTCGACGTCTTCACGCGCAGGGTCGACGAACGCACCTGGCCGTTCACGCCAACGGTCGTGAAGACCTGAAGCACCTCGGGGATGGACTGGACGCTCGTCTCGATCGTGGCCACTCGCGCCACGCTCTCGTCGAACGACGTACCCGGCGGCAGGTCGACGATGACCTGGAACTCGCCGCGGTCCTCCGCCGGCACGAACTCGGTGTCCATGATCGCCATGGTGCCGAGGCTGGCGACGAACACCAGGGCCGCCGCGGCCAGCGTCTTCCACGGATGGCCGAGCGCGAGGGCGAGCACGCGATGGTAGCGGCGGTCGAGCGCGTCGTAGGCGCGGCCCCACCGCTCGAACAGGCGGCCGGCGCGCGTCTTCGTGCGCTCCTCGGGCGGGATGTAGCGGACGAACCGCGACGACAGCATCGGGTCGAGCGTGAACGCGACGAGCAGCGACATCGCGACGGCGAAGGCGATCGTCAGTGCGAACGACTTGAAGAACTGCCCGACCAGCCCGGTCATGAAACCAACCGGCAGGAACACGGCGAGGATGGTGAAGGTCGTCGCCATGACCGCCAGTCCGATCTCGGACGTGCCGCGCTGCGCCGCCGTCATCGGGTCGGCGCCCTGCTCCATGTGCCGGTAGATGTTCTCGCGCACGACCACGGCGTCGTCGATGAGGATGCCGATGACGAGCGACAGCGCCATCAGCGTCATCATGTTGAACGTGAAGCCGGCGATCCACATGAAGAAGAACGTGGCGATGACCGACGTCGGCAGCGCCAGGGCGCTGATCAGCGTCGAGCGCCAGTCGCGCATGAACAGGAAGATCACCAGCACGGCCATGATGCCGCCGAAGATGATGTGCTCGCGGACCTGCGCCACGTTCTGCTGGATGAACTCGGCGTCGTCGTGCACCTGCCGGATCTGAAGAGCAGGGAAGCTCGGCGACACGCGTGCAAGCGTCGCATGCACCCGCTCCGCGATGGCGGCGGTGTTGGCGCCGGACTGCTTCTTGATGGAGAAGGAGACCGCGTCGGCGCCGTTCAGCCGCGTCGTCGATTCCCGCTCCTCGAAGCCGTCCACGACGCGGCCGACGTCGCGAACGCGGACCGTGGAGCCGCGCGTCCGACCGCAGGATCACGCCCTCGATCTCTTCGGCGGTCTCGAACTCGCCCTTGGTGCGCAGCGAGATGCTCTGACCCTCGCGTGTCATCCGGCCGCCGGGCATGTCGAGGTTTTCCGCCGCCAGCTTTTCGGCGACGGCGCTGACCGGCAGGCCGAGCGCCTCCAGCCGGCCCGGGTCGAGGTCCACCTGTATCTCGCGGATCTCACCGCCGTTCACGTCGACGGCGGCCACGCCGTCGATCTGCTCGAGCAACGGCTTGAGGTCGTCTTCGATCTGGCGGCGTGTCATGTCGGAGCGCTGCGCCGAGCCGACCGCGAACGTCATGATCGGCAGCCCGGCCACGTCGAAGCGGACGATCGTCGGATCCTCGATTTCCTCGGGGAGGCGATCGCGGATGGCGGCGACCTTCTCACGCACTTCCGCGGCGGCGTTCTGCGCGTCCACTTCCAGGCGGAGCTCGAGGCCGACGCGCGCGAACCCTTCGGTCGATCGCGACTCGACCCGCTTGACGCCGTTGATGCCGGCGACGGCATCCTCGACGGGCCGCGTGACGAGGGTCTCGACCTCTTCGGGCGACGCACCGGGGTATACCACCGAGATGTTCACGAACGGAAAGCTGACGTCCGGGAACAGGTCGATGCCAAGCCGCGACATCGACACGATGCCGAGCACCATGAAGCTCATGATGAACATCGTGGCGAAGACCGGCCGCTTGATTGAGATGTCAGAAATCCACATATCGAATGCCCTTACGCCGTTGGTGATGTGCGATTGACGATGTGTGATTCGCGAGCCATGGGGTCAGACGCCGGTGATCGGGCGAGTCAACCCATTGCACCACTCGCCACCGGGGTCTGACCCCGCTACCGCTACTTCTGGAACACCGCGTTCACTTTGGCGCCGGGCGACACCTCGCGCCGCGCGTCGGCCACAATCGTGTCCCCCGCCTTCAAGCCGCTGGCGATCTGCACGTGCGTGCTGCTCGCAAGTCCCTCCGACACGGCACCTCGGCAACCGTGTCGCGCTCGATCCGGAGCGCGACGCGCCTGCCGCCGCGCGTGGTGATGGCCTCGCGCGGCACTGCCACGACGCCGTCAACGCGCTGCAGCGGAATCGTCGCAATGCCGTACATCCCCGAGAGCAGCGTGCCGGGGTTCGGGGTACGCACCTCGATCGCGAAGTGACGGTTGCGGGCGTTGACTTCCGGCGCGATCGCCGCGAGCCGTCCCTCGACGATCTCGCCCGGGCGCGCCTGGATGCTCACGCGCGCAGGCATGCCCACACGAAGACGGCCGGCCTCGAGTTCCGATACCCCTGCCTGCAGCTTCATGCACGCGCAGGTCGGCCACCACGACGACAGGCTTGTTGTCGCCAGGGCTCACCAGGCTGCCGGCGTCGTAGTTGCGCTCGACGACGACACCGTCGATCGGGGAGGTGAGGGTGGCGTCGCGCTGGATCTCGCGCGCGCGCCGCAGCGCCGCCTCGGCCTGTGCCAGCGTGGCGGTGGCCAGATCACGCTGGGCGCTCGCCGAGCGCCGCGACGTCTCGGCGGCGTCGAGCCGCTGCCGCGGCACGGCGCCCTTCTCGAACAGGTTCTGCGCGCGCTCGTGTTCGAGCACGGCGTTGGCAAGCCCCGCTTCGGCCGACTCCACGCCCGCCCGGGCGACGTTCACCGAGGCTGTGGCCGCGTCCACCTGCGCGTCGATCTCGCGCCGGTCGAGCGCGGCGACGACCTGTCCGACGCGGACGCGGTCGCCGATGTCCACCGCGACGCGCGACAACGTGCCCGGCAGCTTCGCCAGCACCGCCACGCGCGTCTGCGGCACGAGGTTGCCCGAGATCTGCAGCGTCGATTCGAGGTCAGTCACTCCCACCTCGAGTGCGGGCACATCGATACGGTGCTCGGGTGCCGGCGTGGACGCCGACGCAGCGGGCTCCGCCGACTGGCAGCCGGCGCCGATTGTTGCAGCGGCGAGCACGAGGAACAGGAGAGACGGCCGAACGGATCGAAAACCGCTGAACGACATGATGTGTGACCTCGAAGAGAGTCTTCGCATTCGTGAGTGGCGATTGGCGGCTTGTGATGGGACATCACGAATCCCGAATCGTGAATCACTGATGTCCCGTGCGCATGTGCCGGACGTCATGGCCGGTCTCCGTGACGGCCGTCACCCGCGTCATGCGGCGCTGCATCCGCCGCCTGTACGTGAAACGCACACTCGGATGCGACGAACGTGCTGGTGATGTTGTTCGTGGTGAACCCGGCGAGGATGGTGTCGAGCACGTCGCGCGCAAGCGCGTCGGCATCCTCACCCGGCGCGAGACGCTGCGCCAGGCCGATCGTCGCCGCGCCGAGCATGCCGACCCAGAGCACGTGCAGCGCCGCGGCGGGATCGAGCTGCTGCGAGAACTGGCCGCGCTCGATGCACGCGCGAATGTCGGCTTCGGCCGCCGCCGTCGTCTGCTGAAAGAATTCGAACCGCTGGAAGTCCTGGCTGAGGCTGGGCACCGATCGATCGGTGAACATCAGCTCGAAATACTCCGGATGCACCTTGGAGAACTCGTAGAACGCCCACAGCCCGGCGCGCAACCGCTTGAAGGGGTCGAGGCTGTGTTCGGCCGCCTTCATCCCGAACTGCGCCAGTTCCCGAAAGCCTTCCTCGGCCAGCGCGAAGAAGATGGCGTCCTTGCTGGGGAAATAGCCGTAGATGGCGGCAGGGCTGTACTCGATGCGGTCGGCAATCTTCCGCATCGACACGTTCCGGTAGCCTTCGGTCACGAACAGCTCGCGCGCCGCGCCGAGGATGGCGTGGCGAACTGCCGCCCGATCCCGTTCCTGCCGTTCCTTGATGCCCATGTGTCCTCCGAACACCAATCATATGATGAACAGTGTTCAGATTTCTATCGGTGTGTTGGACGCACCGAGGTTGGGCAAAGTTCAGCCCATGTGGAACGGCCGCACCCAAGGAGCGCCCAATCTGTTGTAACAGTGCGAGTTAGCGGACCTAACGGGTGCGCAGTGTCTGTGCCGCTCCCGCGTAAACCAGCCCGGCAATCAGCAAAGTGGCGGAAAATCCCCAGTTCATCGCGATGAAAACGGCCAGGGTCGCCCCAATCACCGAAAACGCGCCATTGATGCCCCAGCCCCATGGGATGAGATCGGCGCGCCGCGCGGCGAGCAGGCGCATCCCGCCCGGCAGCGGCATCCCGAGCAGTACCCCGAGCGGGAGAAGGACCGCCGCCGCGACCGCGGCGCGCAGAGGCAGTGGCCAGGGGATCGCAATCTCGATGATCTGCCGCAGCAGCAGCGGGCTGACTGCCGCGACAGTCAGCACGCCGACGAGAGCCCGCAACGTCACCGTTTTCACCCGGTGCGGGTCGATCTTCCGGCTGATCAGGCTGCCCAGTCCTGTGCCGAGCAGCAGCGAGAAGAGCGTCACCGTGAGCGAATACACCGGGTGCCCGAGGAGCAGGACGAAGCGCTGGAGCAGGGCAACTTCGAGCAGCATGAAGCCCGCGCCAAGTGCGCCGAAATAGACGAGCCAGCCCGCCCACCCGTCGCCCGGGCGTTCGCCGCTCAGGAAAAGCGGACCCAGGATGAAAAGCAGCACGAGTACCGCTGAAATGCCCATCAGCGTCATCAGCGCGCTCAAGCCGTTGCCGAAGAGCATCGACCGCCCGAACGCCACCTCGAACTGGTTCGCAAGACGCGTCGTGTGGAAGAAAAACGGCCGGTCGTCGGTGGTGGCGCGCACGTCGAGCGGATAGGTCTCGAGGAAACGCTCTCGATCCGCAGTCAGGATCAGCCGGCGATAGTCGGCAGCGCTCGTGCCGTTGCGCTGCATCTCGGCCGGCTCTTCCGCCACGTGCGACGGCTCGACACCGGGCGCGTAGAGAATCGAGAACCCGAGGTCGTTCGAGAGCGTGCGCAAACGTTGCACGTCCGCGTGCGTGAACGGCGTCTTCTTCAGGAGAAACGTGGCGACGCGATCGAGGCGGACAATGGCGAGGTGCTGCGCCGGGTCGAGGCCGCGCGCCTCGCACGCCTCCTGCGCGAGCGACACGAGGCGCAGGCCGTCGAAGACCCACCGCGTAATCGTGAGGTAGCCGCTGTCGCTGAGATGGTCGAGATATTCGCCAAACGCCTCCGATGTGTAGAGCGAGTTCTCGGTGAGCGTGTACGCGCCGGCGGCGGTCGCCGCCCAGGTGTCCACCAGGGACGCCTGGATCAGGTTGTACTTCGACGAGCTTCGGCGGATGAAGCTCCGGCCGTCGTCCACGTAGGACGACACGCGGGGATGGGCGTAGACGCCCCCTGAGTATTGCCGGAAGCGGTCGAGCATCACGTCGCGCGCGATGATCGGGTTGATCTCGACGCCGTCCACGTGAGTTGCGCCGAAGACCAGGGCGGAGAGGAGGTCGCGGCCGCCGCCTGGCCCGATCACGAGCGCGCGAAAGCCTCCGGGACGTTCGACGAAGTAATAGCCGAGCGCTGTCAGCTCATAGCGGAGATATGCGGCGTCGTCGAGCGTGGCCGTTCCTTTCAGGATAGGCGTCGAGGCGGCCGAGTCGATGTCCATGAACAGCGATTCGCCGCGTGCGCCGCTGAAACGGGGGCTCAGCGACCAGTCGCCGTGCGGACGGTCGTACACCGCGATCCGCGAGAACGAATTCCATTTGCTGAACAGGACCCGGTCGCCTTCGTGGCCCTTGGTGTCGGACACATCGAAAGGCGCCGCGCCCGCCACCTGAGCGCCCGCGGGGAAACCGAACAGGAGCAGGCCCGCCATGGCCACTCGCGGGCGTGCCCGCGAAGAGGCAAAGCAGATCCCGGCCGCGATCGAGAGGCGCCGCCGCGGTGAGCACGACGCCCGGCGCGCCGAATCGGTTCAACAAGCGGAATGAGCGCCAGACAGCCCGCCGCCGCCCCGAGCAGGTCAGCTGCGTACAGCACGTTGATCCGGTCGGCGAGGCGCGCGAATGCGAGCGAGATGACGGCGCCGCCTGTGAAGAACGGGAGCGCCGCGAGCGCGTAGATCGCGAGCATCAACGCGACGTTTTCCGGCGAGTAGTTCAGCCCGACGCGGATGCGGACCAGGAACGCCAGTGACAGCACCGTCGAGACGGCGTGCACGAGCGCGCCCGCCGTGAGCAGGTCGTTGGTGTCGATCACGGCCAGTCGTCGCCGGAGCACGTAGACCGTGACCCCACTGGCGCTGAGGCCGAAGAGGGCGATCGAGATCGCAAGAAAAGCGAAGTGGTAGTACATCGTGACCGAAAATATGCGCGTGAGCGCCAGTTCGGTCATCAGGAGAGCCGCAGAGACGGCAGCAATACCTGCCAGCATGAACCTGCAGTCTAGCCGGAACATCCTTTGCACCCGCTAAAGGCCGAGGCGCGTAGTGTGGCGCCGAAGGAAGGCGGGTGAGCGGTGAAGGCGGGGTACTTGGCTCTGGCGTGTCTCCTGGCGGCTGGCGGGGCGCGCGCGCAAACGCAGCCGCCTCAGGACAATGACATTCCCGGGACGGTCTTCCGCACCGGCGTCGATCTGGTCGCGTTCAACGTCGTCGTCACGGACGGGCAGCAGAGGTTCGTGACCGGTCTGTCGGCCGAGCAGCTTCGCGGTTTACGAGGACGGCGTGCAGCAGGACGTGTCGTTCTTCGCCGCCAGGAACGTGCCGCTGGACCTCGCGCTCCTGCTCGACACCTCGGCGAGCATGACCGACAAGATGCAGACGATGCAGGAGGCGGCCGCCGGGTTTGCCGCCACGCTGCGGCCGGGCGACCGCGTGAGCATCGTGGACATCAAGGACACCGTCAAGATCCTGCACGCGCTCGACGACGATCCCGGCGGAGCCGACACCGCCATCCGCGGCACCGTGGCGCGCGGCGGCACGGCGCTCTACAACGGCCTTTACATGACCCTCAAGGAGATGGTGAAGCAGCGCCGGCAGAATGGCGACGTGCGCCGTCAGGCCATTGCCGTCCTGTCGGACGGCCAGGACACCGCCAGCCTCATCGCGTTCGACGACGTGATGGACGTGGCGAAGCAGACGGGCATCGCCATCTACACGATCACGTTGAAATCGCCGTCCGGGGAACGGCCGGGGCGCAGCGGCAGCCGCTATTTCTCGCAGTCGGAGTTCGGCATGAAGTCGCTCGCGCAGGAGACCGGGGCACGCGCGTTCTTCCCCGCCTCCATCGCGGAGCTGGCGGGCGTGTACGGGACGATCGCGGAGGAGTTGGCTTCGCAGTACGCGCTCGGCTACACGTCGAAGAACCCGAAGCGTGACGGGGCGTTCCGGCGGGTGGTGGTCCGTGTCGAGGACCATCCCGGCGCGCGCACGCGGACGCGGACGGGCTATCAGTCTGCCACCCCGGAGCGCGTGGCGACGATCGAATAGAGATCGTCGGACTGCGCTCTCATCGAGCTTCCGGCTGCAGCCGGAAGGAATCACAATGAGCGGTGTGATCGCGATGGTCGCGCCGCTCATCGTCTTTGTGGCTCTCGGCTGGGTCGCCCTGCTCGTCACAGCGCCCTTCCTCCCCGCCGCGCCTGCTGCTCTGACCTACGTGCTCGGCTCGCAGATCTGCCATCAGATATCCGAACGGTCGTTTCATGTTGAAGGCGCACAGCTGCCAGTCTGCGCCCGCTGCCTTGGTATCTATGCGGGTCTTGCCGGTGGTTTGATGTTCGGAACCCTGCGTCGCTTCGTGCGAGGGGCTGACTCCGAGACGCTTCGCCACAGGGGTCAGAGCCCGTTCCGGGGCGAGTCGACGTTGGCGCGGGCGCAAGCAGTCGTGGCGGTGGGCGCCGTCCCAACCGTGGTCACGCTGCTCGCCGAGTGGGCCGGCGTCTGGCATCCTTCGAACCTGACGCGTGCGTTGGCCGGCGGGCCGCTCGGTGCTGCGGCGGGGCTCGTAGTGATTGCCGTGCTGGCTACGCGTACACTACGACGAATGCGCGCCTCGACCGCCGATCAGCCACGATCGGCCTCCCTCACATATTTGATCTGCGCGGTGGCCTGGGCGATTCCGGGCGGCGGCCATCTCTGGCTCGGCCGCCGGCAGAAGGGTCTGATCTTCCTGCTCACGCTGCCGCTGATGTTCGTGATCGGCCTCTGGCTCGAGGGCCGGCTGTTTCCTTTCGAGCTGACGCAGCCGCTCGTGGCGCTGGCGGCGTTCGCCGACCTCGGCATCGGGCATCCCGTACTTCGTCGCAAAAGCCCTGGGCGCGGGCGCGGGACGGGTCATCGCGATCACCTATGAGTACGGCAACGCGTTCCTGATCGTCGCCGGCCTCTTGAACATGCTCGTCGTCCTCGATGCATTCGACATCGCCCAGGGGCGAAAGTGACCACGCACGCCGGCCTGATGATCCTGTTCGCGTTCTTCGTGTCCGTCGTGTTCGCCACACTGATGCGTGACGAGCCGCGCGAGCAGCTCGCTGCTCGGGGCGAAGCTGTTCGGGGGCTTCGTCGCCGGCGGGATCGTCGTCGGCTGGCTGCTGTACCCGCTGCCCCTGTAGGCGCGGCCGGAACTCTTTTCACAGGACACCCGATGCGACGACTGCTGGTGTCCTCTGGCAATGACCTCCGACTCCTCTTCCTGTGGGGGCCCGTCCTGGTCGCCATGGCGGCCATCTTCTACGTGTCCTCGCTGCACGAGGCGCCGCTGCCCGACGATGTGTCGGACAAGTCCGGTCACGTGCTGGCCTACACCGCGCTCGGCGTGACGGTCGTGCGGGCCGTCGCCGGCGGACTGCCGCGGCGTATCACGGCGCGCATCGCCGCGGTCGCGATTGCGATGACGGTTGCGTACGGGGCGAGCGACGAACTTCATCAGGCGTTCGTCGCCGGGACGCAGCGCGGAGATTGCGGACCTCTACGCCGACGCGGCCGGTGCGATCGTCGCCACAATCGCCTGCTGGGCGTGGGGTATAATTCCGCGCCGCCGCGAACCTCCATCGAGGCCACGATGACGTTTGAGAACCTCACGCTCGACTGGGACGGCGCCGTTGTCGTCCTCACCATCAACCGTCCTCAGGTTCTCAACGCGCTCAACAGCCAGACGATCGACGAGCTGCGCCGCGCGGTGCTCGAGCTGAAGCACGACGCCTTCGTGCGCGCCGTGATCCTCACCGGCGCCGGCGAGAAGTCGTTCGTCGCCGGGGCCGACATCAACGAGCTGGCCGTGCACAGCCCCGCGCAGGGAAAAGAGCACGCGCTGCGCGGCCAGCATGTCTTCGACATCATCGAGAACATGGGCAAGCCGGTGATCGCGGCCATCAACGGCTACGCGCTCGGCGGCGGCTGTGAGCTGGCGATGGCGTGCACGTCTGCGGCTCGCGGCCGAGACGGCGCGGCTCGGCCAGCCGGAGATCAACCTCGGGATCATCCCCGGGTACGGCGGCACGCAGCGCCTGCCGCGGCTGGTCGGCAAGGGCATCGCGCTCGACCTGCTGCTGACCGGACGTCAGATCACCGCGCAGGAGGCGCTGCAGATCGGCCTCGTGAACCGCGTCGTGCCGGCGGCCGACCTGATGGCCGAAGCGAAGCGGCTGGCGGCGGAGCTGGCGACGAAGGCGCCGATCGCGGTGCAGTACATCATCGAGGCGGTGAACCGTGGACTCGAGCAGCCCTTCGACAAGGCGCAGTTCCTCGAGGCGACGCTGTTCGGCCTCGTCGCGTCGACCGAAGGACATGCGCGAAGGCACGGCCGCGTTTCTCGAGAAGCGCAAGGCGGACTTCAAGGGCGAGTAGCCGGACAGGGCGAGTGGGGCGGAAGGGATGATGGGGCGGGAGCTTCGCGGAATGCGTCATGCGGCGGGGTGCCGCTTTGCTATCGTGGTCTCCAGCTTCAACGAGGAGATCACCGCTGGTCTGCTGAAGGGCGCGCGCGAGGTCCTCGAGGAGGCGGAAGTCTCCGACGACGACATCACGCTCATCTACGTGCCCGGGGCGTTCGAATTGCCGATGGCGGCGCTGCGCGCGGCCGAGACGGGACAGTTCGACGCGGTCATCTGCATCGGCTGCCTCATCAAGGGCGACACGATGCACTTCGAGTACATCGCGGCCGCGGCCTCGCAGGGCATCATGGAAGCGGCGCAGGTCACAGGCGTCCCGGTGGCGTTCGGCGTGCTGACGACGCTCACCGAGGAGCAGGCCGTGGCCCGATCGGGCGACAACGCCGACAACAAGGGACGGGAAGCCGCATTGGCGGCGGTGGAGATGGCGACATTGTTCCGTGAGCTCGAGGAAAGGGTCGGGGGAGTGACCGCGCGGGCGGAACGCCGCGCCGCCGACCGTGACGCCAAGGGAGTCACGCCATCGCGCGCGGGAGGCCGCGGCGCAGATGCTCTACCAGTGGGAGGTCGGCAAGGCGTCCATGTACGAAGTGCGGCAGACATTCTGGGACGGGCCCGGCGTCCGAGCGAAACGCTGTCGGAGGATCACCGCGCCTTCGCGACCGCGCTTGCCGATGGTGTCGCCGGCCACGTCGCCGAGATCGACCCGATCATTGCCGAGGCCGCCGAGCACTGGCGCATCGAGCGGATGAACGTGATGGATCGCCTGATCCTTCGTCTCGCCGTCTACGAGTTCCTCCACGAAGCGGAGACGCCGGCCAAGGTCGTCATCAACGAGGCGCTGGAGCTGGCGCGCACCTTCAGCAATGACGACTCGGTGCGGTTCATCAACGGCATCCTCGACGCGATCCGGCGGAAGCTCGAACGCGAATGACAACGTGTGGAATCCGATCAGGTCCTCCAGCGGCGCACCAACCTCGAGGAGCTCCGCAAGCTCGGCGTGGATGTCTACCCGCGCCGCTTCGATACGGCCGCGACGATCGACGCCGTCGTGGCGGAACACGGCGCCAAGCCGGCGGCGGAGCTCGATGCGGCGCCCATCACCACCCGCGTGGCCGGGCGCATCCTCGCCATCCGCAGCTTCGGCAAGGCCAACTTCCTCGTCCTGTCGGATGGCAAGTCGCGCATCCAGGTCTACATCCGCCAGGACGCGGTGCCGGAGCGCGACTTCAAGATCTTCAAGCTGCTCGATTTCGGCGACTTCGTGGGCGTCGAGGGACGGCTGTTCCGCACCAAGACCAACGAGTTCACGATCTGGGCGTCCGCCCTCGAGTTCCTCGCCAAGTGCCTGCTGCCGCTGCCCGGAGAAGTGGCACGGCCTGACCGACGTCGAAGTCCGCTACCGCCAGCGGTATCTCGATCTGATCGTCAATCCGGATTCGCGGCGGGTGTTCGAGGTGCGCAGCCGCGTGATCTCGGCGATGCGCGAGTTCCTGATCGACCGCGGCTTCCTCGAAGTCGAGACGCCGATGATGCAGCCGATCGCGGGCGGGGCGCTGGCGCGGCCGTTCGTGACGCACCACAACGCGCTCGACATGCCCCTGTACATGCGGATTGCGCCCGAGCTCTACCTCAAGCGGCTGACGGTCGGCGGCATCGAACGGGTGTTCGAGATCAACCGCAATTTCAGGAACGAGGGAATCTCGACGCAGCACAACCCCGAGTTCACGATGCTCGAGTTCTACCAGGCATATGCCGACTACAACGATCTGATGACGCTGACCGAGGAGATGCTGGCGGAGGTGGCGCGCAAGGCGGTCGGCGCCGAAGAAGTGCAGTTCGGCGCGCACGCCATTTCGCTGCAGCGGCCGTTCCGCCGCCTTTCGCTCCGTGAAGGGGCGCGCGCCGCCGCGGCGCGGAGGCTCGGCGAGGACGTGCCGGAGAGCGCGCTGCGATCGCGCGACTCCGCGGCGGCGCTGGCCGCACGACTCGGCGTCGAGGTCACGCCGGCGATGGGCGCGGGACACATCGCCGCCGCGATCTTCGAGGCGCTGTGCGAGGACGATCTCGTGCAGCCGACCTTCGTCTACGACTTTCCCACCGAGGTGTCGCCGCTCTCGAAGCAGAAGCCGGACGATCCGGACACCGTGGAGCGGTTCGAGCTGTACATCGGCGGCTTCGAGGTGGCGAACGCCTTCAGCGAGCTCAACGATCCCGTCGAGCAGCGGCGCCGTTTCGAACAGCAGCTGCAGAGCCGGGCCGGCGGCGACGAAGAGGCGCACGCGATGGACGAGGACTACATCCGGGCTCTCGAGTTCGGCATGCCGCCCGCCGCCGGCGAAGGCATCGGCATCGATCGGCTGGTCATGCTGCTGACCAACAGTCCCTCGATTCGCGACGTCATCCTGTTTCCGTTGATGCGACCCAAGTGAGCCGGCAGCGGGCAGCCGGCAGCCGGAAGTGGACAGTCCGCGACGCGCCGAGGTGATAAACGTTGCGCTATTCGCCCCGTTGTGTCCCGCACGATCCACTGCCCGCCGCCTGCTGCCAGCCCGGCTAACATGTGACATATGCGCTTCGAACTGTTCATTGCCCTCCGCTACCTGCTCGCGCGCCGCAAGCAGGCGTTCATCTCGCTGATCTCGCTCATCTCGACGCTCGGCGTCGCGGTGGGCGTCATGGCGCTGATCATTGCGTCCGCGCTGATGACCGGCCTCCAGGGCGAGCTGCGCGATCGCATTCTCGGATCGACGGCGCACCTCTACGTCTGGAAAACGGGCGGTATCGACGACTACCACGCCGAGGTCGCGAAGCTGCTGAAGGTTCCCGGTGTCACCGGCGCGGCGCCCGCCATTCTCGGCAAGGCGCTGATCAGCACGGAAAGCGGTGATGCGTTCATCACGTTCAAGGGGATCGATCCGAAGCTCGAGCCCGAGGTCACCGACATCCAGCGCACCATGATGCAGGGCAGCGTCGAGCGTGTCGTGCCGCGCACCGAGGAGGAGCAGCCCGGCGTGCTCGTCGGCCGCGAGCTCGCGACGCTGCTGCGCGTCCGCGTCGGCGACCCGGTCACGCTGACGACGCCGCAAGGGACGCTCTCGCCGATGGGCATGATCCCGCGCGTCCGCCGCGCGCAGGTGGCCGGGATCTACAGCCTCGGCCTCTACGAGTTCGATTCCGCCTGGGGTTACGTCTCGCTGGAGTTCGCACAACGCCTGATGGGCAAGGACAGCGTCGATCTGATCCAGGCCAAGGTCGACGACATCTACGCGGCGCCGCAGGTCGCCGAGCGGATCCCGCAGCTGCTCGGCGCCGGCTACGTGGCGCAGGACTGGACCGACATGAACGCGCAGCTCTTCTCCGCCCTCTGGCTGGAGAAGATGGCGATGTCGATTGCCATCGGGCTGATCGTGTCCGTCGCCGCGCTCAACATCATCGCGTCCCTCATCCTGCTGGTGATGGAGAAGAGCCGCGACATCGCCATCCTCAAGACCATGGGGACCTCCTCGCCGCGGATCATGCGCATCTTCATGCTGCAGGGGCTGATCATCGGCGTGACCGGGACGACGCTCGGAGCCGTGCTCGGGCTCGCGCTCTGCTGGGTGCTCGACACCTATCGCCTCATCCAGATCCCGATGGACGTCTACAACGTCTCCTACATTCCGTTTGTCGTCGAGCCGCTCGACCTTGCCGTCGTCATCGTGTCTGCGGTGCTGATTTCGTTCCTCGCGACGATCTATCCGTCACGCCAGGCATCCCGGCTCGACCCCGTCCAGGCTCTCAGGTTCGAATGAGGCCCACTCCCAGCTCGATCCGTGTGCCGGCTTCCAGCGCCCAACCAGTTGGGAGTTGTGGAGTTGGGAGTTGGGAGTTGTCCTGATGCCGTTCGTTGCCGTCAACGGCCTCAACAAGTTCTACGTCCTCGGCCAGAAGCGCATTCACGTGCTCCGCGACCTCGATGTCGCCGTGGAGCCGGGTGAGATGCTCGCCATCGTCGGGGCATCGGGCGTCGGGAAGAGCACGCTGCTGCACGTGCTCGGCGGTCTCGATCGCGCAGACTCGGGTGTGATCGCCGTGGGCGGGCGCGAGCTGTCGTCGCTGGCCAATGGCGATCTCGTGGAATTTCGCAACAGGAACGTCGGGTTCGTGTTTCAGTTCCACCACCTGCTGCCCGAGTTCACGGCGCTCGAGAACGTGGAGATGCCGATGCGCATCGCGCGCCTGGCCCTCTCCGAGGCGCGTCAGCGCGCCACCGACCTGCTGACGCGTGTGGGTCTCGCCGATCGGCTGACGCACCGGCCGACGCTGATGTCGGGCGGCGAGCAGCAGCGTGTGGCCGTCGCCCGGGCGCTCGTCATGAAGCCGGCGTTGCTCCTCGCCGACGAGCCCACCGGGGATCTCGACGAGTCGACCGCGGAGTCGCTCCACGCGTTGCTCCGCGAGATGCACGCCGAGCACGGCCTCACCTCCGTTATCGCCACGCACAACCCACGCCTCGCCGCGGCCTGCGACCGCGTCCTCCGCCTCGAGCGCGGCCAGTTGCGGCCGGCCTGATCAGTTCCCAACGCCCGACTCCCGACTGTCGGACTCCCCATCCGGGCTTCGGGCGCCCGGCCCGCGGGCCGGCTGAGAGCCGGCCCCCACGTCACACGAGGCATCGTCAGTGGACGGAACCTTTTCGGAATCGTCCGAGTAAGGCATATAGACGTCGATGGCGGACGACCCTGACGGCGCCCTTCTCGTTCGGTTCGTGCAGGGCGACCGGGAGGCGTTCGAGGTTCTCTTCACCCGGTTCCATGCCGAGGTCCACCGCTGGAGCCTCAGGATTGTCCGTGACGCGAGCGCGGCCGACGACGTGGTGGTCGAGGCGTTCTGGCGGGCGTTCCGGGGACGGGCGCAGTTCGATCCGTCCCGCAGCTTCGGTGCCTGGATTCGCCGCATTGCGACCAATGCGGCGCGCGATCAGCTGCGGTCCGCGCGGCGGCACGCCGTCGCGACCGCCGGGGACACCGGCATCAGGGCAGCCCCCGTTCCCGATCGCGGCGTCGCCGAGGCGGTTGCCCTGGCGCTGCGGCGGCTGCCGCCGCGGCTGCAGGTCGTCGCCACGCTGGCGCTCATCGAGGAACGGCCGTACGCGGAGATTGCCGACGCGCTCGACGTTCCGATTGGAACGGTGAAGTCGCGGGTGTTTCGCGCCACCCGCGCGTTGAGGCAGGAACTGGCCCGGATGGGGATTCAACCATGATCGATCCCGACCCGTTCGATGACTTCCTTCGCGCCGCGTTGCCGCCGAGCATTCCAGGTGATCCGGCCCGCGATCTCTGGCCCCGCGTCGTCAACCGCATCGACGCGCCGCCCGGGTGGTCGTGGGGCGACGCCGGCCTCGCGGCAATCGTGGCCCTCGTGCTGCTCGTGTTTCCCGAAGGCCTTTACCTTCTCGCCTTCCATTTCTGACGGAGGTCACCATGCAACCGCATCCGTACCTTCGCGCGTATATGGCGGGCATCGTCGTCCCGACGATGTTCCTGCTGGTGGCGTTCACGATCTACACGTATTTCCGGTTCCTTGCCGCGCCCTCCGATTTCATCGCGCCGCTGGTGAACCGTCCCTTCGAACGTGCCATCGTCTTCCCGCTGGCGGTGGTGCCAAACCTGTGGGGCGCGTGGAACATGTTGCACATGGCGCTCCGCCGGCGCATGCGGATACCGCTGGCGCTGCACGGTGCGCTGCTGCCGATCCTGCTCGTGCCGTCGGGCGTGCTCCTCGGACGCGCCCTCGCCGTGTTCACGATTCCATGGTCGCTGGCCGTCACGGTCATTCCCATCGGGATGACCGTGTATTACCTGGCGTGGAAATACCTGGTGGGATTCCTCAACGAAGAGATGGGGATTGCGGCAGAGTGAGCTGGCAGCTAGGCAGCCGGCAGTCGAGCAGCGGGCAGTCGGCAGTGCGATGGGGCACTCATCCGGGTGAAAAGCGAGCCGCGCTTCACCACACCCGTCAGCGCGCCGTCACGTGCACTGCCCACTGCCTGCTGCCCGCTAATCGTGCAGTCCGGCCAGATCGAAGAGCACCGTTGCCAGAGCGGAGTAGTCCTCCTCGCCCTGGCCCTTGGCCACCATCGAGTTGACCAGTTGCTGGATCACGACGCTCACCGGCGCGGGCGAATTGTAGTCGGAGAGCGCGGCGGCCGCGTTGCGGTAATCCTTGGCGTAAAGGGCCGCACGGAAGCCTGGCTTGTAGTTGCCCTTCAGGATCCGCTCTCCGTGCACCTCGAGGACGCGGCTCGCGGCGAAGCCGCCGAGCAGCGCCTCGCGCACTTTGGCGGGATCGATGCCCGCCTTGCGCGCCAGCGTGAAGGCCTCGCTGACGACGGCGAGGGCGCCGCCGATCACCATCTGGTTGCACACCTTGCACAGCTGTCCGGCGCCCGCCTCGCCGATGCGGATGACGCGCTCGGGGTTTCCCATCGCGTCGAGGATCGGCTTGACCTCGTCAAAGGCCTTGGCGTCGCCGCCGACCATGATCGACAGCGTCCCGCTGACCGCGCCGATCTCGCCGCCGCTGACCGGGGCATCGAGCATCGTGGCCCCCAGCGACGCCGCCTTTGCGGCGAGGCGCTGTCGCGACGGCGGGGGCGATGCTGCTCGTGTCGATCAGGATGGTGCCGCGCTGCATCGCGCTGAACACGCCGTCCGGGCCCTCGAGCACCTGCTCGACGTCAGGGCCGTCCGGCAGCATCGTGATGATGATGGTCGCCTGGCGGGCGACCTCCGCCGGTGAAGACGCCGCGCGCGCGCCAGACGCGACCACATCGTCCACCGGCGGACGGCTGCGGCTGTGCACGACGAGGGAATGACCGGCTTTGAGGAGATTTTTTGCCATGGGCCGGCCCATGAGGCCGAGCCCGATGAATCCAACAGTGTGCTGCACGGGCGGCAGTATAGCGGACTGGCAGGCAGTAGGCAGCCGGCAGCGGACAGCGGACAGCGGGCAGCCGGCAGTGAGCCATGCTCAAGCTAACGGGGTGAGTGTCGTGCGATTTCACGCCAATCAGTCGCCGCAGGGGCCGCTGCCCGCTGCCCGCTGCCGCTGCCCCCTGCCCGCTGCCCGCTGCCCCCTACTCCGAACATCGAAGGCGCCGATTCCGTCATACCAACTGTCTGTGCGCACGAAGGGCCGCTTCGCCCGGCTCGGTGTGGGCCTGCTCGCCACCATCTCCGGGCTGGCGCTCGTGTATATGCTGGCGGTGTACCTGGGTGGCGCCCTGCTGCGCGGCGTGGTATGGGCCATCGTCCTTGTGCCCCGCGCGTTCATCTGGGTCGTACTCGCCCTGCAGGAGGGAGCGGACGGATGGGCGATCGCGGGTCGCGTTGCCGCAACCGTGGCCGACGCGCTCAGCACGACGCAACTGGCGCTGTCGGTGATCGCCCTCGAACTGGTCGGCGCCGCGGCACTCTACGTTCTGCAGCGATTGACCCGGGACGAGGCGCGCACGACGCGCTCCAAGGAGGCAAAGCCATGAGCGGCCGGGGGTCGAGACACGGGATGGGGGATCCGGGACAACGGTTCGCGTCGCCCTGGCCATAATGCTGGCCGCGACACTCGTGCCCGCGCTTCGCGCGCAGCCGGCCGGCGACGTCGCCGAGCTTCGCGGCCGCCTGCTCGAACGCTACGACATCGTGGCCCTGCAGAACGGCATCGGCCTGGTTCCACGGCAGCCCGACGCCCGTATCGCCATCATCCAGATCCGCGACGGGGCGGTCGCAATCAACGGCCAGGAGCTCACCGGGCGCGAGCTGCGCGAACGCCTCGGGTCCGATGCCGACCTCGTGCTGCGCATCACATACCTCGAGGACGCGGTGCAGCAGCAACTGGCAGCGGGCAGCCCTGTCCCGCCGCCGCCGGCGGCGGCAGGCGCCGCTCCGGAGCAGCCGGACACGAGCGTGCCGCGGCGCGTCCGCCGTCAGGGCGAGCTCGTCCGGGTTGGCGGCGACGCGCGCGTCGAGCGTGACGAGCGGGTCGAGGACAACGTCGTCGTCGTCATGGGATCCGCTCGAGATCGACGGCGAGGTTGACGGCGAAGTCACCGTGGTCATGGGCTCGCTGACGCTCGGGCCCGAGGCGATCGTGCACGGGGAGGTGCACGTCATCGGCGGCACGCTGAACCGCTCGCCGACCGCGCGCATCGAGGGCGCCGTGCACAACATCGGGTGGGGCGGCGCCAGATGGAACATGGGCGGCTTCGGCGACGTCGTCCGCGACGCGTTCGTCTGGCGTCTCGGCGGCCTCGCCGCGACGCTGCTGCGGGTCGTCCTGGTCCTCCTGCTGACGCTCGTCGTGGTGGCCTTCGGCCCCGGGGTCGTCGCACGCATCGCCGACCGCACGGCCGTCGATCCCGTGCGCGCCGGGCTGATCGGGTTCTTTGCGGAGCTGCTCTTCTTTCCCTTGCTGGTCGTCACGGTCTTCGTGCTGGCCGTCTCGATCATCGGGATCCCGCTCCTCGTGCTGGTGCCGTTCGGGATTCTCCTCGCCCTCGTCGTCCTGCTCGTCGGGTTCACCGGGGTGGCTTACCAGGTCGGCCGGACGCTGCACGCACGCTTTGGCTGGAGCGAGCGCGGCGAATATGCCAGCGTGGCCCTCGGCGTCATCGTCATCGGCGGCCTGACCGTCCTGGCACGGTCGGCGGCCCTCATTGGTGGCGACCTCTTCGGAATTCCGCTCGCTGCTCTTGGATATGTCGTGGAGTATGCGGCCTGGACGATTGGATTCGGCGCGGCGATTCTCGTGTGGCTCCGCGGCCGGCGTCGCGAGCTGCACGTCCCTGCACTGCCCTAGGTTCATCCGGCTGCTCCTGGGAGCCACGGATCGAACCGTTATTGTCTGTCTGGCGTCATAATCGTGGGGCGCGGCGGCAGGCATTTGCCCGAGTCATCCGCCAAACCCTAATGCCACGTGAGGTTTAGCGAGGGGAGCCGTTGGTATCGCCAGAGCTTTGCCTTATAATGGGCGACCAAGAGGTCACTGATCTTCGCCACCAACCTCTAACCCTTAGGCAGGCCGGATGTTCGAACGCTATACGGAAAGGGCGCGACGGGTTCTCTTCTTCGCCCGTTATGAGGCCAGCCAGCTCGGCAGCATCTCTATTGAGACCGAGCACCTCCTTCTCGGGTTGATCCGCGAAGGCAAGGGGTTGACGAGCCGCATCTTTGCGCGCTCGCACCTGTCCCTCGAGAACATCCGCAAGGAAATCGAGGGCCGCACCGTGTTCCGCGAGAAGGTCTCGACGTCGGTCGAGATCCCGTTCAGCGCCGAGACGAAGCGCGTGCTGCAGTTCGCCGCTGAAGAAGCCGACCGGCTGCTGCACAACTACATCGGGACCGAGCACCTGCTGCTCGGGATCCTCCGCGAAGAACGATCCGTCGCGGCCAGCATCCTGATGGAGAAGGGGATGCGGCTGCACACGGTCAGGGAAGACATAGTCCAGCTGTTGAACGAAAAGACTACGCTGACCCGCGTCAAGGAAACGCCGCTGCTCGCGGAGTTCAGCCGCGACCTCACCGAGGCCGCGATGAAGAACCAGCTCGATCCGCTCGTCGGGCGCGACTACGAGCTCGAGCGGGTGCAGCAGGTCCTCTGCCGCCGCACCAAGAACAACGCCGTCCTCATCGGCGAGCCCGGCGTCGGCAAGACGGCGATCGTCGAGGGCCTGGCGCAGAAGATCGTCTACGGCGACGTCCCGCACTTCCTGGCGGACAAGCGCATCCTCGCGCTCGACATCTCGCTGATCGTCGCGGGCACGAAGTACCGCGGGCAGTTCGAGGAGCGCCTGAAGGCGATCATGAAGGAGCTCACCGAGAACCCGAACATCATCGTGTTCATCGACGAGCTGCACACGCTGGTCGGCGCCGGCTCGGCCGAAGGCTCGCTCGACGCCGCGAACATCCTGAAGCCGGCGCTGTCGCGCGGCGAGATCCGCTGCATCGGCGCGACCACGCCGGCCGAATACCGCAAGTACATCGAGAAGGACCGCTCGCTCGAGCGCCGCTTCCAGGCGATCAAGGTCGATCCGCCCGCCGAGAAGGAGACGATCGAGATCCTCATGGGCGTGAAGGATCGCTACGAGCAGTTCCACCACGTCGAGTACACGCGCGAGGCGATCGAGGCGGCGGTCTACCAGTCGAGCCGCTACATCACCGATCGGTTCCTCCCGGACAAGGCGATCGACCTCGTGGACGAGGCGGGCGCGCGCGCCAAGCTGAAGGAAGCGGGCTACAGCGAGGAGTTCGGCGAGATCAACAAGTCGATCCGCGTCGCCGTCGAGCAGATGGAGAACGCGGTCTCGCAGAAGGACTTCGAGAAGGCCCAGTTCTACCGCGAGCAGGAAGTCTCGGCGCGCGAGAACCTGCAGTTCGTCCGCGAGAAGTTCGACGTGAAGTCGAGCGCGCGCAAGGTCGTGGTCGGCAAGGGCGACATCGACGAGGTCGTCTCGAAGTGGACCGGCGTCCCCATCGCGTCGATCAACCAGGACGAGGGCGACAAGCTCCTGCGGATGGAGGCCGACCTCCATCGCCGCGTGATCAGCCAGGAGAAGGCGATCTCCGCCATCTCCCGCGCGATCCGCCGCTCGCGCGCCGGGCTGAAGAACCCGAACCGTCCCGTCGGCAGCTTCATCTTCCTCGGCCCCACCGGCGTGGGCAAGACGGAGCTGGCGCGGGCGCTCGCCAACTTCCTCTTCGGCAGCGACAACGCGCTCATCCGCTTCGACATGTCCGAATACATGGAGAAGCACTCGGTGTCGAAGCTGATTGGCTCGCCGCCCGGATACGTCGGGCACGAGGAGGGCGGCCAGCTCACCGAGAAGGTGAAGCGGAATCCCTACTCGGTCGTGCTCCTGGACGAGGTCGAGAAGGCGCACCCGGACATCTTCAACATCCTGCTGCAGGTGTTCGAGGACGGCCATCTCACGGACGGCCTCGGCAACCGGGTGAACTTCAAGAACACGATCATCATCATGACCTCGAACATCGGGGCGCGCTTCATCCAGAAGAAGGCGTCGCTCGGGTTCCAGTCGGGTGATACGAGCGCGATCGACAAGAACGTGAACGACATGGTCCTCGGAGAGGTGAAGCGGACCTTCAATCCCGAGTTCATCAACCGTATCGACGAGATCATCGTCTTCGAGGCGCTGACCGACGACGACCTGCGGCGCATCACGTCGCTGCTGGTCGACCAGCTCAACGCGAACCTCGTCGACCGGCGCATGAAAATCAGCGTGTCGGCCGAGGTCATCGACTGGATCATCGAGAACACGCTGAAGGATCGGTCCTACGGCGCCCGGCCGCTGCGCCGCGCCATCCAGCGTCATATCGAGGATCCGCTCTCGGAAGAGCTGATCCGCGGCAATCTCAGGGACGGCGAAGTCGAAGTGTTCCTCGACGGCGGGCAGTTGTCCTACCGCCAGGCCGGCGAGCTGACGGCCGGCCGTAAGCTTTCATAAATGGGGCGAGTCCTCGAGGACTCGCCCTGCCAAACGTGGTCGGGGTTGTCGGGGACTCGGTTCGCTGGGCCGGGCCCTTTCGGACCAGGAAAGCCATTCGCTGGCCCTTCTCGTCTAAGATCCTGTAAACTAAGGCGTTTCTACAGGATTTCACATCCATGCGTAAGCTGACTCTCCGCATGCTGGCGCTGGCAGCCCTGCTCGGCATCGTTGTGCCTGCGGCGGCGGCTGCCCAGGCACCCGCCGCGCAGGCTTTGACGCCGCAGACCGATCCGGCGCCGCAGGCGGCTGTGACGCCTCAGACGGCTCCGACGCCTGAGACGGGCGCCACCTTCTGCGGCACACCCGTGGCGCCTCCCGCGAACCTGCCGCCGGCCAATTCCGGGCCGGTCGTCTGGGTCATGGGTCCCTGCTTCATGGCCCAGGGCAACGTCTCGACGGTCGAGGCGCAGACCTACCTCTATTACATGCAGCTGCGCCCGAGTCAGCCGTCGCAGAGCATCTGGGTGCCCTACAACGAGCAGACCGAACAGACGATCCGCGACGACTTCCAGCGTCTCTGGGCGACCAGCTTCCTCGATGACCTTCGCATCGAGGTCAGCGATTACACCTTCTCCAACGGTGTCGTCGGCAAGCTCGTGGCGTATCACATGGAGGAGCGCGAGCGGGTCAAGATCACCAACTACGAGGGCAGCAAGCAGATCGATCGCACGAAGATCGAGGAGCAGCTGCGCGAGCGCGGCCTCGAGCTGCGCCTCGACTCGTTCGTGGACGACGGTGTGATCCGCCGCATCAAGACGGTGCTGCGCGAGATGATGGCGGAGAAGGGGTTCACCAACGCCATCGTCGAGCACAAGGTGACGCCGGTGGCCGGCGGGCCGAAGCTGGTGAACGTCACGTTCAACGTCAGCGAGGGCCCCGAAGATCAAGATTCGCGACCTCGAATTCGTCGGCAACACCGCGAAGAGCGACGGCACGCTGCAGAAAAAGATGAAGGAGAACAAGCCGAAAGGCCTGTTCGGCTTCATCACCGGCGGCGGCACGTACCAGGAAGCCAAGTTCGAGGAAGACGCCGACAAGATCGTCGAGTACTACCAGAACGAGGGCTACGTTCGCGCCCGCGTCGGCCAGCCCGAGCTGAACGTGCTCGAGGACTCGGAGGACGGCAAGGAGCGCTGGATCCAGCTTCGCATCCCCGTGACGGAGGGCCCGCGCTACCGCGTCGGCGAGTTCAACATCGAGGGGAACACGGTCGTCAAGAGCGACGGCCTGCGGCCGCTCTTCAAGCTGAGGGCGGGCGACTGGTACAGCGTGAAGGAAGTTCGCGAGGGTCTGCGCAAGGCGCAGGAGATCTACGGCAGCGGCGGCTACATGGACTTCACCGGGTTCCCCGACCTGAAGCCGAGCGACGAGGCGGCGGCCCAGGAAGCCAAGGTGCCCGAGTTCCTGGCCGAGCCGGAGACCAACGGCAGCAACGGCACCAACGGCGCTCCCAAGGATCCGACGGTGGACGTGACGATGCGGATCACCGAGGGCAAGCAGTTCTTCGTCAACCGAATCGTCTTCACCGGCAATACGACCACCCGCGACAACGTCATCCGCCGCGAGATGCGGCTGGTCGAGGGCGGCGTCTTCAACACCGAGTCGCTGAAGTACAGCGTCCGCCGTTTGAACCAGCTCGGCTACTTCGAGCAGATCAACGAGCAGGACCAGAAGGCGATGAAGGTGGACAAGACGCCCGGCCGCGAGAACGCCGTCGACGTGACGCTGGCGCTCAAGGAGCAGAACCGCAACCAGCTGACCTTCGGCGCCGGCGTGTCGCAGTACGAGGGTTTCTTTGGCCAGCTCGCGTTCCAGACCGCCAACTTCCTCGGCCGCGGCGAGAGCCTGACGTTATCGATGCAGGCCGGCGACCGCGCGCAGAACTACCAGCTCGCGTTCACGGAGCCGTTCCTGTTCGACCGCAACATCACGGGCGGGTTCGACATCTACAAGCGCGCGCTGCAGTACGTCGGCTATTACACGCAGAAGTCCACGGGCGGCAACCTCGTGTTCGGCTTCCCGGTCGCCGACTTCAGCCGCATGTTCGTGAACTACTCGTACGAGCAGGTCCGGATGGCCGACCTCAACGAGCTGTTCCTCGATCCGAACTGCGTCCTCAGCCCCGATGGCTGCGGCAGCGTGTCGCTGAGCGACTTGTCGACGATCAGCCCCGAGGCGCTCGAGCGCGTGCGGCGGAACCCGTTCGTGTTCGACTCGCTGCTCATCGGCGAGGGCGGACGCCGGACGGTCAGCAAGGTGACGCCCAGCTTCGTCCACAACACGATCGACAATCCGATCTTCCCGAACGCGGGCAAGCGGTTGACGGCGTCCATCGACCTGGCGGTGCTCGGCGGCAACACGCAGTTCTACAAGCCGCGGCTCGAGGCCATCTGGTATCGCCGGCACCTGCCGCGGACCTCGTTCGGCGTGCGCGTGCAGACCGATGAACATCTCGCCGGTCGGCGGCACCCAGATTCTCCCGATTTTCGAGAAGCTGTTCCTGGGTGGCGAGGTACAGCGTCCGCGGGTTCGACATCCGGTCGATCGGACCGTCCGACCCGGAGACGGGGCTCGTGCTCGGCGGCAACAAGAGCCTCCTGTTCAACGGCGAGTACCTGATCTCGATCGCCAACCCGGTCCGGCTGATCCTGTTCTACGACGCCGGCCAGGTCGTCGACCGCGGTCAGCAGTTCGCGAGGCAGAACTTCCGCACGTCCACGGGCGCCGAGGTGCGCTTCTTCATGCCCGTGCTGAACGTGCCCTTCCGGCTGATCTTCGCGCACAACCTGCAGCGGGAGGGCGTGCTCGACAACAACTTCCAGCCGGCGAAGGAGTTCGTGTTCAGATTCGCGGTCGGTTCGACCTTCTAGTGGCGGTCCAGACATCGAGTAGTGCATTCGAGTGCGACGGCGCGGCTCCGCAGTAATTCAAAAGATACAGGTCAGTAGATAGGAAAGGATAACGAGAGCTATGAGATCGCTTCTTGGTGCTGCGGGGCTCAGCGTGCTGCTGGCTACCGCTCCGACCTTTGCGCAGGCGCCGGCCGGACAGGCGCCCGCGCAGCCGACCCCGGCGCCCCCCGCGGTCGCGCAGCCGGCCGTGCCGCGGCCGTTTCCTGAAGGCGTGAAGTACGCATTCGTGAACGTGCAGCGCATCGCAAGCGAGTCGGCTGAAGGAAAGACGGCGACGTCCCAGGTGCAGGCACTCAACAACAAGAAGGTCGAGGAGCTCAACGGCAAGAACAAGCAGCTCCAGACGGCGCAGCAGAAGCTGGAATCGGGCGGCAGCGTCATGAGCGCGCAGGCGCAGGCGCAGCTCTCGAAGGAGATCGAGCGGATCCAGGTCGACATCCAGCGCTTCACCGAGGACGCGCAGCAGGAAGTCACGCAGCTGCAGCAGCAGCTCCAGGACGAGTTCCAGCGGAAGCTCACGCCTGTGATCCAGCAGGTGGCGACCGAGCGGCAGCTGCACATGATGTTCAGCGTCGTGGACAGCGGTCTGGTGTGGGGTGATCCCGCGCTCGACCTGACGCCCGAGATCATCAAGCGCTTCGACGCCGCCGGCCCGGCGCGCCCGGCCGCGGCGGCGCCAGCGGCTGCGCAGCCGAAACCCGCCGCACCAGCGGCGCCGCCCGTCGTTCCCGCGCCCGCGCCGCGTCCCGCCACGCCGCCAGCCACGCCGCCGGGGCGCTGACGCAGAGTCCCGTCGTTCTCGCTTCCGCGCTTCTCGCGTGCCGGTTCGTGTTCGGGGTTCGGCGGGTCGTGGCCCCGGGTTCTTGTTCGGACGCTCGACATCGGACAACATAGAACCCGAACCCGAATCGAACCGGCGAACCTGAACACGAACCGAGCACCGAGAACCGAGCAAGCGTGAACGACTCCCGTCCACCATCCCTTGACCTGCCCGCGCTCCTGGACCGCGTCTGTTACCGATATCCTTCCTTTCTCATCGACGCCGTGGCCGAGCACGAGCCTGGCGTCCGCCTGATCGCGCACAAGAACGTCACGGTCAACGAGGAGTTCTTCCAGGGCCACTTTCCCGGTTCGCCGCTGATGCCCGGTGTGCTGATGATCGAGGCGCTGACGCAGGTGGCGGCCGTCCTGCATCCTCGAGCGCGCCGGCGCGCCGCTCACCTCGCGCGTGTGGCTCCGCGGCGTCAACAACGCCAAGTTCCGCAACAAGGTGGTTCCCGGCGACCGCGTGCGGCTCGACGTGCGGCTCGGGCGGACGCGGTCGCGGCTGGCAAAGGCACACGCCGCGGCGTTCGTGGCCGACCAGCCGGTTGCCGAGGCGGAGCTGCTGCTGGCGGTCGAACCCGGGGCCGCGTATCTCGATCCGAGCGCCCACGTGCATCGGGCCGCCCGCATCGGCGAGGGTACGACCGTCGGCCCGCATTGCACCATCGGCCCGGACGTGACGATCGGGAAGCGCTGCACCATCGGCGCCTCCGTCGTCATCGACGGCTGGACCGAGATCGGCGACGACACGCGGATTTTCCCGATGGCGTCGATCGGCCTGGCGCCGCAGGACCTGAAATACAAGGGCGAGCGCACCCGCCTGGTGATCGGCAAGAGGAATATCTTCCGCGAGTTCGTCACCATCAACCGGGGGACGGCGGGCGGCGGCGGCGAGACGCGCATCGGCGATCAGAACCTGTTCATGGCCTACGTGCACGTGGCGCATGACTGCCAGATCGGCAGTCAGACGATCTTCGGGCCCGGCGCCACGCTCGGCGGACACGTCGGGGTCGGGGACTTCGCCACGGTCAGCGCGTACTCCGGCGTGCACCAGTTCTGCCGCGTCGGCCGCCACGCGTTCATCGGCGGGTATTCGGTCGTGACGAAGGATGCCCTGCCGTTCGGAAAGACGGTCGGCAACCGTCCGGCGCGGATCTTCGGCCTCAACACCGTGGGCCTCGTGCGCCGCGGCTTCTCGCCTGAAACCGTCCGTCAGCTGCGGCGCGCGTACCGTTACCTGCTCTCGTCCAAGCTGAACACCTCTCGCGCGCTGCTCAAGATCGAGCAGGACACGGCGCTCACCTCGCCGGAAGTGAAATACCTGGTCGAGTTCATTCGCACCGCCGAACGCGGGGTCATCCTGCGGCGGCCGGCGCGTCGCACCGAGGAGCTCGTCGCCGAAGAATGAAGCTGGGGCTCATCGCCGGCAACGGGCGCTTTCCGTTTCTCGTGCTCGACGCGGCACGCGCGCAGGGGCACGACGTCACGATCGTGGCGGCCAGGGAAGAGGCCTTTCCCGAGCTGAACGAGGCGGCCGGCCGTCACGGCGCGGCGATCCACTGGATCTCGCTCGGTCAGCTGGGCACGTGCATCAGCGTGATGAAGGACGCGGATGTCACGCACGCCGTGATGGCCGGGCAGGTCAAGCACACGAAGATTTTCGCCGGCGGGATCATCCCGGACCTGACGTTCATGTCGCTGCTGAGCAAGCTGCGCAGCCGCAACACTGACGGCCTGATCGGCGCCGTGGCGCAGGTGCTGCGCGACAAGGGTATCGAGCTGATCGACTCGACGTCGCTGCTGCAGCCGCTGCTGGCGAAGGCAGGGGTGCTGACGCGCCGTGCCCCGACCGGCGAGGAGCAGGAAGACGTGGCGTTCGGCTACCGCATGGCGGACGCGATCGCGGCGCTCGATATCGGCCAGACGATCGCGGTGAAGCACAAGGCGGTCGTCGCGGTGGAGGCGATGGAGGGCACTGACGAAGTCATCACGCGTGCCGGGCACCTGGCGGGCGCCGGCGTCGTCATCGTCAAGGTGGCAAAGCCGAACCAGGACATGCGCTTCGACGTGCCGGTGGTTGGTGTCGCGACGATTGAGGCGATGCGCGCAGCGGGCGCGACGGCGCTCTCGGTGGACGCGGAGCGGACGCTCGTCATTGACGGCGACAGAGTGTTCGCGGCAGCCGACGTTGCAGGGATCGCGATTGTGGGCCGGCTGAAACCCGACACGACCCCCGCAGCGCGGGTTCTTTCGGCCCCGCCGCTCACATGAGCAACCTTCGCATTGCGGTTATCGGGGTCGGTCACCTCGGCCAGCACCATGCCCGGTTGCTGTCGGAGATGGGCGGCGTCAATCTGGTCGGCGTGGTGGACACCAAGCCCGGCCGCGCTCAGGAGATCGCAGCGAAGTACGGGACCACGGCGTTCACGCGGGCGTCCGAAGTGGCCGGACTCGTGGACGCCGTGAGTATCGCGTCGCCCACGTACTCGCACGTGGACCTCGCGCTGCCGTTTGTCGAGGCCGGCGTGCCGGTCCTGATCGAGAAGCCGATCGCTTCGTCTCTCGCGGAGGCCGACACGCTGCTCGCTGCCGCGATGCGCCGCGGCACCATGGTGGCGACCGGCCACACGGAACGTTTCAACCCGGCGGTTGCGGCCGCGTTGCCGCTCGTGTCCGAGCCGCGCTTCATCGAGATTCACCGTCTCGCCACGTTTGCCGAACGGAGCCTCGACATCGATGTCATCTTCGACCTCATGATTCACGATCTCGACCTGCTGCTGGCGGTCGTGCGGTCGGAGGTCGTGGCGGTCGAAGCCGTGGGCGTGAACGTGCTCACGCCGCGCGCCGACATCGCGAACGCCAGGCTCCGCTTCGCCTCCGGGTGCATTGCGAACGTGACGGCGAGCCGGATCAGCCGCGACCGGGTTCGCAAGGCCCGGTTCTTCCAGCAGAGCTCGTACGTGTCGATTGATTACGCCACGCAGGAAGTTGACGTGTACCGCCTCGTGCCGCAGGACGGCCGCCCGGTCATCCACGGGGGGCGGCTCGACGTGATCAACGAGGAACCGCTCAAGCGCGAGCTCGAGGATTTCGTCGGCGCCGTGCGCACCGGGCGCCGTCCGGGCGTGACCGGCCAGGACGGCCGCGACGCCCTCGCCCTCGCGACGCGCGTGGCCGCCAGTATAGACGCAGCCTTCACCGAGACAGGCCGCGGAGGCGCGGAGGCGCGGAGCTTTTGAAGTTCAGCCCCGCGTCTCCGAGTCTCCGCGTTCGTGTGACGAAAGGTGCGGCAACTAGAGCATGAATACAGCCTCAACCTTTGCATCCATGATGGAGCGCGTGAGCGCGGGTGAGCGGCTGCCGGCCGGCGAGATCGCGCAGCTGGCTTCGACGCCCGATATCCTGCCGCTGGGCATGCTGGCCGATGGGCTGCGCCGGCAACTGCACGCGACGCGGGTGACGTACCTGCGCGTCGCGAGTTGTGCGTTCAAGGAATCCTTCACCGACACGGTTCTGCCGCCGGCACGCGAGGTGCGGCTCACCGGGACGCCCGAATCGCTGGACGTTGCCGTCACGGCCGTGATCCAGGCGAAAGCGGTGGCCGGGGAGCGTGCCGTCTCCGGCTTCTCGTGGGCGGCCGTCGAGGCGCTGGCGCAGGACGGAATCACGATCGCCCGCGTTCTCGAAGCGCTGCACGAGGCGGGCCTCGAAGCGATCGCTCATCTGCCTCTCGACGCGATCGCCGATCCCGCCGCCGCCATCGAACGACTTGTTGCCGCGGGATTTGCGCAGCTGCGTCTCACGATCGACAAGGCTCCGCCGGACGAGCGGTTAGCCCTGCTGCTCGCCGCCGCCTCGCTGCAGGAGCGCTTCAACTGCATCCAGTCGATCAACCCGCTGCCGCTGGTCCTCAACGCGTTCCGGCCGACCACCGGATACGAGGACGTGAAGATGGTCGCGATTGCGAGGCTGGCGGCGCCCAACGTCCCGACGGTGCAGGTGGACTGGTTGCGGTATGGCCCGAAGCTCGCGCAGGTGGCGCTGACCTTCGGCGCCGACGATCTCGACGGCGTGACCCCGTCAGACGAGGCTCCCGATGGCCGACGTCGCGCGCCGCTCGAGGAGGTACGGCGCAACATCGAGGCTGCGGGCTTTACGCCTGCCGAACGCGACGGCCGCTTTGCCGTGCTCGCGTGATGGCCGTCCGTCTTGGCGCGGTCGGGTATCTGAACGCCCGGCCGCTGACGTGGGCGCTCGACCGCTCGCCCGAGCGCTGGAAGGTGAGGTATGACGTGCCTTCGGCGTGCGCGGCCCTGCTGCATGCCGGCGAGATCGATCTCGGGCTGATTCCGTCCATCGAGTACCTGCAGTCGCCCGACTACCGGTTCGTGCCGGGCGTCGGGATCGGGTCACGCGGGCCGATTGCGTCGGTCGCGCTGTACACGCGCGTGCCGGTGGAATCGATCCGGCGTATGGCGCTCGACACCAGCTCGCGCACGTCGGTCGCGCTTGTGAAAGTGCTGGCGCCGGCACCGCTTCCGCGTCGAGCCCGAGTTCGTTCATCATGGCCCCGATCTCGCGGCCATGGTGCGCGAGTGCGACGCCGGCCTCCTCATTGGCGACCCGGCGTTCGATGTGGACCACGAGGCGCTCGGCCTGCGCAAGATCGACCTCGGTGCGGAGTGGACGGAGATGACCGGCTTGCCCTTCATCTACGCCGCATGGACCGGCCGCCCGGATGCGGTCGGACCCGACGATGTGCGGTTGCTGCAGGAGGCGCAGGAGGAGGGCGTTCGCGCGCGTCTTGCGATTGCCGCCGAATACGGCGGCGGGGACGCGGCGGTGGCGGCGCGCGCCGCGGACTATCTAAGAGATAATGTCCGCTACGGCCTGGGTCCCGCGGAAGCGGCGGGCCTGCAGATGTTCCTCGATTACGCGGCGGACCTCGGCGTCGGCCCCAGGCGTCGCCTGGAATTTTACGAGGCGCGTCCGGAAGGACCCGCGACCTGCTTCACGTACGAACTCAGGTCCGATCGCTCAGCTCGCGGCCCGCGTCGGAAGAAAAGACATGGTGAACGAGCTCGCGAGGAAGGTCCTGGACGGCGCACGCGTCAGCGCGGACGAGGCGCTGCAGCTGTACCGCCATGCACCGACGCACCTGCTCGGCCGCCTCGCCGACTCCATCCGTGCGCGCAAGCATCCGGACCGGGTCGTCAGCTACATCATCGACCGCAACGTCAACTACACGAACGTGTGCGTGGCGCGCTGCAACTTCTGCGCGTTCTACCGCCCGGTCGGCTCGACCGAGGGCTACGTGCTCGGCTTCGAGGAGATCTTCGCCAAGATCGAGGAGACGATTGCCGTCGGGGGCAACCAGCTTCTGCTGCAGGGCGGGCACAATCCCGATCTGCCGATCCAGTGGTACGAAGATCTGTTTCGCGCGATCAAGCAGCGGTACCCTGCCTTCAAGCTGCACGCGCTGTCGCCTCCGGAGGTGCTGCACATCTCGCGCCTCAACGGGGTGCCGGTTCCCGAGGTGATCGCGCGGCTGGTGGCGGCGGGCCTCGACAGCATCCCGGGCGGCGGTGCCGAGATCCTGGTCGATCGTGTCCGCAGACTGCTGAACTGCTACGGCAAGGCCACGTCCGATGAATGGCTCGACGTGATGCGGCAGGCGCATCGCGCCGGACTCCGAACGACGGCCACGATGATGTACGGCACGGTGGAGACCGAGGCGGAGCGCATCGAGCACATGATGCGGCTGCGCGATCTCCAGGACGAGACGGCCGGCTTCACCGCCTTCATTACGTGGAGCTACCAGCCCGAGCACACCGAGCGTGCCGGGCACGAGGCCACGGGTATCGACTATCTCCGGACGCTCGCGCTCGCGCGCATTGTCCTCGACAATGTCGACAACCTCCAGGCGTCATGGGTGACGCAGGGCGGAAAGGTCGGGCAGTTGAGCCTCGCCTATGGCGCCAACGACATGGGCAGCGTCATGATCGAGGAGAACGTGGTGCGGGCGGCTGGAGCGAGTTACTGCATGGACGAGGTCGAGATCGTCGCCAACATCGAAGATGCCGGCTTCATCGCGAAGCGGCGCAACATGCACTACGCGATCCTCGGCGACCCGATCTTCCGGGAGCGGGAGGTGCCGCGCATGCTTTCGCTCGCGACGGCACGCACCGACGGTGACGCTTCCGTGCCCGACGAGTTGCGGAACTACCCGGCGCGAAGCCGCCAGGGTAAACAGCTGAGACTTGTCCAGTAAGTACAGCGCGCAGTGGATCCTCCCCATCTCGGACGATCCGGTTCGAGACGGGTGGGTCTCGCTCGACAACGGCCGCATCGTGGCCACCGGGCAGGGCCCGGCGCCGGACGCGATCGACCTCGGGAGGGCAGTCATCCTCCCCGCGCTCGTCAATGCCCACACGCATCTCGAGCTCTCGTACCTGCGCGGCATCGTGCCGCCGGCTGCGCAATTTCTCGATTGGATCCGCCCGCTGATGGCGGCGCGGCGCGAATACCCGAATCCCTCGGATCCGCGCATCCTCGACTCCGCGCGCCAGGCGATCGTCGAGGCGCGGGCGGCTGGCACGTGCCTGATCGGCGACATCAGCAATACGCTCGTGACCGTACCGCTGCTGCGCGAAGCCGCCATGGCGGCGCAGGTCTTCTACGAGCTGATCGGGTTCAACGACACCGACGGCATGGGCCGCGTGTGGCAGGCGCGGACGCAGATGGCGGAGTACCGCGGCGGGGATCCTGACGTGCGCATCGCGCTGGCGCCGCACGCACCCTACTCCGTGTCGCCGGAGCTGTTTCAAGCCATCCGCGCGGACATCGACGGCGATTCCGACCACGTGTCCACCGTTCATCTCGGCGAGTCGGCGGAGGAGCTCGAGTTCGTGCGCCGCGGCGCCGGGCCGTGGCGCGATCTCCTCGACGAGATTGGCACCTGGAACGAGGCGTGGGAACCGCCGGGCGGCTCGCCCGTCGAATACCTCGCCGACCTGGGATTCCTCGACAGCCGGGTGCTGGCCGTGCACGGCGTGCAGTTCACGGGCGACGACCTGGCGCGGCTCCGGTCGCTCGGCACGACGATCGTGTCGTGCCCGCGGAGCAATCGCCACGTCGGCGTCGGTTCGCCTCCGCTCGAGGCGTTCTACGCGATGGGCGTCTCGGTGGCATTCGGCACCGACAGCCTGGCGAGCGTTGACGACCTGAACCTGTTCAGCGAGCTCGCCGAGGCGCGGCGGATTGCGCCGCGCGTGCCCGCGTCGCACCTGCTCGAGAGCGCGACGCTCTGCGGCGCGCAGGCGCTCGGCTTCGGCAAGGACTTCGGATCGATCGAATCCGGAAAGCGCGCGGCGCTCATCGCGGTGCGCGTGCCGGCCGGCGTGAGCGATGTGGAAGAATATCTCGTCGGCGGAGTCGATCCCGCCGCCATCACCTGGCTCGACTCGACTCTCAACTCCCAACCGGCAATCCCCATGACACCCGCAAGGAATTGCCTGCGCCCACGCCCAACGAGCAAGGCCGGGACAGCCGGGACAGTCGGGAGTCTGGGTCAAGCGTTGCACTGAAGATTGGGAGTTGGTTCAAGAATCAGATTGGGAGTTGGAAGTTGGCTCCAGAATCAGATTGGGAGTTGGAAGTTGATCTGAGCCATGTCTAAGCTCGCCACCTACCTGTCGTTCGTCCGATTCAGCCACTCGGTGTTTGCGCTGCCGTTCGCGTTGACGGGTGCGCTGCTGGCGTGGCGCGAGCATCCGTTTTCGTGGTCGCAGGTCGTCTGGATCGTCGTCTCCATGGTGAGCGCGCGCAGCGCGGCGATGGGGTTCAACCGGCTGGTTGACGCGCGCCACGATGCGCTCAATCCACGGACGGCGATGCGCGAGCTGCCGCGCGGCCTCATGACGCGCGTCGAGGCCGCCGTGTTCGTCATCGGCGCGTCCCTCGTGTTCGTGTTCGCCGCCTCGCGCTTGAGTCCTCTCTGCCTGGCGCTGTCGCCGATCGCGCTGGCCGTGGTCTTCTGGTACTCGCTGGCGAAACGCTATACGGCCTATACGCAGCTGTTCCTCGGGCTGGCGATGGCGATTGCTCCGGTCGGCGGCTGGATCGCGGCGGGCGGCGGGATCGCGGCCATCGAGCCATGGCTGCTCGGCCTGGCGATCGGCCTCTGGGTCGGCGGGTTCGACATCCTCTACGCCTGCCAGGACGTGGAGTTCGACCGCGGCTACGGACTGCGCTCGATCCCCACGCGCTTCGGCGTGCGGACCTCGATTGTCCTGTCCCGCCTGATGCACGCCGGCGCCGTCATCGCGATGGCCGCCCTCTGGCGCGCGGCCGATCTGCCGGCGCTCTACCTGGTGGGCGTCGCGATCGTCGCGATCCTCCTCGCCTACGAGCAATCGCTCGTCAGCGACGACGATCTCTCGCAGGTGAAGAGAGCGTTTGATTTGAACGGCTACGTGGGCATCGTGTACTTTGCGGCGACCGCGCTCTCCGTCTATCTCGGATGAGCACCCCGCCGGACAAGGCGCCGGACCGCATCGCCGGGATGTTCGACGCGATCGCGCCGCGCTACGATCTCCTCAATCATGTCCTCAGTCTCGGCATCGACAGGCGCTGGCGGGCGCGGACGATCAGGTCGCTGCAGCTGACCGGGCGGGAGACGCTGCTGGATGTGTGTACCGGCACGGCGGACGTGGCGCTCGAAGCGCGGAGAGGCGGACCGGGCAGAGGCGGATCTTCCGGTCCGTCGACCACCAGCGGCGCCGCCCGCGTCATCGGCGTAGACTTCGCCGGCGGATGCTGTCGCTGGGACTTGAGAAGGTCCGCGCCGCGGGTGAGGCGAGCCGCATCGTCCTCGTGCGGGGTGATGCGATGCGGTTGCCGGTGCCCGACGGGTCGGCCGACGCCGCGACCGTGGCATTCGGGATCCGCAACGTGCAGCGTCCGGAGGTGGCGTGTGCCGAGATGGCGCGGGCGCTGCGACGGGGTGGACGCCTGGCCATCCTGGAGTTCGGTGTGCCGCGGCTGCCCGGCGTGAGCACGCTCTACTTGTGGTATTTCAAGCACCTGCTGCCGCTGGTGGGACGGATGGTGTCGGGCCACGGCGGGGCGTATTCGTATCTTCCGGCGTCGGTTGGCGCGTTTCCGCCGCCGCAGGAATTCATGCAAATCCTGCGGCAGGCAGGTTTCTCCGAGGTTGAGGCCGTCCCGTTGACCTTCGGGATCGTCTATCTCTACACTGCACGGAAGCTATAATTGTAAACTCTTGATTCACTTCGACTTCGAGGACCGTTATCAGGACGAGAACGTCGTCGGCAGCGCCATCACGCGGCGCGACGGCTTCATGGTGTCCGTTGTCGTCCATTCGCTGATGGCGGCGGCGCTGATCTTCCTGCCCCAGCTGGCCCTCTTCGAACTCAGCCCCGAGGAGCTCGCCGCGCGCCAGGAAGAGCTGCGCCGGCAGCAGGCGCAGGAGACTCCGAGGTTCGTCTTCGTCCAGCCGCGCGTCGACATGGAGGCGCTGAAAGCGCCCGATCGCGCGCAGCTTTCAGATCTCAATCGCCAGGCGCAGGCGCCGCAGCGGGCTCCGGAGCCCGCGAATCCGCTGCCGCTCAATCTCGGGAACTCGGCCGAGCAGGCCGAATCGGCCGAAGACGAGCGGCGGCAGGGTCCGGACACGGAGATCCCGCCCAACACCGACCCCCCGCGTCCCGAGCCGGAGCAACAGCTCGCGCGCGTGCTGCCGCCCGCGGACACCGGCATTCGCCGCTCACCCGAACCATCGCGTCCGGCGCCGGGCGCGCTGGGTGACGCGTTGCGCAATTTGCAGCGCTACGTGCAGAACGAGACCTTCAACAACCCGCAGGGCGGCCAGGACACGCCGGGCGCGAGCATCCAGTTCGATACCAAGGGTGTGGAGTTCGGCCCGTGGCTGCGCCGGTTCATCGGGCGCGTGCGCCGGGCGTGGTTCATTCCGATGGCTGCGTACACGATGCGCGGCCACGTGGTGATCCAGTTCAACATCCACCGGGACGGGACGATCACCGACGTCGCGATCGTCAAGCCGTCGAACGTCGAGTCGTTCACCATCGCCGCCTACAACGCCATCCTCGGCGCCAGCCCTGTCGATCCGCTGCCTCCGGAATACCCCTCGGAGCAGGCCTTCTTCACGGTCACTTTCTATTACAACGAACAGCCGCCCGGCTGATCCGTCTCCTTCCGGCTGAAGCCGGAAGCCACGGGACACCACATCCATGCCGACGCGGACGCAGCAGCTGGGGATGCTCATCCTGCTCGGCGCACTCGTCGTCTACGTTCTCATCCGGGTGCTCTGACGCGCTTGGGCCGGCTGAAGCCGGCCCGAATGGGAACGACGCAAAAGGCAATGTGCTTAGATCAGCGTGTGCGTCCCCTCGCGTTCGCGGTGCTCGGCCCGACGGCGTCCGGAAAAAGCGCCCTTGGCCTCGCGCTCGCCGGGCGCTATGACGGCGAGATCATCAACTGCGACTCGACGGCGGTCTACCGTGGCTTCGACATCGGCACCGACAAGGTGGCGGTCGAGGACCAGCGCGGCATCCGGCACCATCTCATCGACATCGCCGATCCCACCGAGGTGTACACCGCCGCGCAGTTCGCCCGCGACGCGGCGGCGGCGATTCGCGACATTCATGCCCGCGGCAAAGTTCCCATTCTCGTGGGCGGGTCGGGCTTTTATTACCGCGCGCTGACACGCGGGCTGTTCCCGGGCCCGGGCGCAGACGAGGGTCTCCGCACCCGGCTCGACCGCATCGCCGCCACGCGCGGTGTCGAGCGCCTGCACCGGATGCTGCAGCGCGTCGATGCCGCCTCGGCCGCGCGCATCATGCCGCGCGACCGGAAACGGCTGGTGCGCGCCCTCGAGGTTTACTTCTCGACGGGGCGGTCGCTCACCGAGCACTTCGAGCGACACTCGCTCGCTCATTGCTGACGTCAATGTTGTCTCCATCGCACTGCAATTGCCGGCGGCGCTCACGGCCGAGCGCGTGGCGCGGCGCGTGGATCAGCAGTTCGCGCGCGGCATCGTCGATGAGGTGCGAACGCTGCTGGCACGCGGCGTGCCCGCACACGCGCGACCGTTCGGCGGCCTCGTGTATCGGCAGGTGATGGAGATGCTCGGGGGCGTGCGCGGCGAGGCCGAGACGCGCGCCCTCATCGTGCAGGAGAACCGTCGCTACGCGCGTCGGCAGTTGATCTGGTTTCGCAAAGAGCCTAATCTAATCTGGTTTGACGGTCCAGGCGAACGCGACGAGACGCTGCACTGCGTCGGCGACGCACTCGCCGCGCGCGGCGTGCGACCGCGAGGAGACGCCAGCTGATGGCCCAGGCAACTGAAACCCGATCGGCGTCAACCGCGCCGCCGAACATCCAGGACGTGTTCCTGAACTACGCCCGGCGCGAACGCCTGCCGGTGACCTTCCACCTGCTCGACGGCCGTTCCTTCGACGCCCGCATCAAGAACTTCGATCGCTTCGCCGTGATCGTGGAAGTGAACGGGGCGGACCAGATGGTGTTCAAGCACGCCATCGCCACGATCGCCACCGAGCGATCGGTCCCCAATTACTTCGCCTCGCACCACCCCTGATTGAAGCGTCCCTTCTCCCGCGTCATCCTCATCGTCCTCGACAGCGTCGGCATCGGAGAGTTGCCGGACGCCGCGGCGTATGGAGACGAAGGGAGCAACACCCTCGGTAACATCGCGAAGCAAGTGCCGCTGCAGATACCGACGCTGCGCTCGCTGGGCCTGGGCGAACTGGTAGACCTGGGTGTCTCCCAGGACGTGGGGTCTGGTTCTTCGACGCTGTCCTTCCAGAATCCGGGTCTGCCGGCCTCTGGGGCGGACCGTACCGGATTTCACATCCGCGGCGCCTATGGGCGTATGGCTGAGGCGTCGCCGGGGAAAGATTCGGTCACAGGGCACTGGGAAATGATGGGCATCGTCCTCGATCGCCCGTTTCCGACGTTCCCGGACGGCTTTCCCCCGGCGTTGATCCAGGAGTTCGAGCGGCGCATCGGCCGCGGCACGCTCGGCAACGTCGTCGCCTCCGGTACGGAGATCATCGAGCGCCTCGGTCCCGAGCACGTGCGCACCGGCAAGCCCATCGTGTACACGTCGGCTGACAGCGTTTTCCAGATTGCCGCGCACGAGGACGTCGTTCCGATCGAGGAGCTGTATCGCATCTGCGAGATCGCGTTCGACATGGTCGGGCGGGGAATGGGCGTCGGCCGCGTCATCGCGCGCCCGTTCGTCGGCGCACCGGGATCGTTCAAGCGGACGTCCAACCGCCACGACTATGCGCTCGATCCGACCAGCGACACCCTGCTCGACGTGCTGACGCGGGATCAGACGCCGATCGTGTCGATCGGCAAGGTCCACGACCTGTTCGCCGGCCGCGGCACGGGCCGCGCGCTCCACACGTCGAGTGACGCCGAAGGGATGGACCGCATCGAAGAGGCGATGCGCGATACACCTGAAGGCCTGGTGTTTGCCAACATCGTGGACTTCGACGTGCTGTACGGCCACCGCAACGATGTCGCAGGTTACGCGGCGAACCTCGAGCGTTTCGATGCTCGCCTCGCCCACGTGCTCCCGGCCCTGCGTGAAACGGATCTGCTCGTCGTCAGCGCCGATCACGGCAACGATCCGAGCACCCCGAGCACCGACCACTCGCGCGAGTATGTCCCGCTGCTGCTGACGGGCGCGCGCGTGGCCGCCGGCACCGACGTCGGCACCCGGCGCACCTTCGCCGATCTCGGCCAGACGCTCGCGGCGAACTTCGGCGTCGGCCCGCTGCCGCACGGCACCAGTTTCCTGGAGGAGATCGTTGTCGAGCATCCGTGAGGCGCTCGAGCAACGGGAGCGTGAGATGCTCGCGCCCCAGGCAGCCAAGAGCGCGGACTCGCGCGGCCGTCTCACGCCCGAGCCCGAGGACGATGTGAGGCCGGCGTTTCAGCACGATCGGGACCGCATCATTCACAGCAAGGCGTTTCGCCGCCTGAAGCACAAGACGCAGGTCTTCTTCGCCCCCGCCGGCGACCACTACCGCACGCGCCTCACGCACACGCTCGAGGTCTCGCAGATTGCCCGGACCATCGCCAAAGTGCTTCGCCTTCACGAGGAGCTCACCGAGTCGATCGCGCTCGGGCATGACGTCGGCCACACGCCGTTCGGCCACGCCGGCGAACGCGTCATCGACCAGTTGATGCCGGGCGGGTTCCGCCACTACGAGCAGAGCCTGCGCATCATGGACGTGCTCGAGAACGACGGCCGAGGCCTCAACCTGACATGGGAAGTGCGCGATGGCATCGGCCGCCACTCGAAGGGGAAGAAGGGCTCGCCCGTCGGCCTGGATCCCGCGCAGCGTTCGGCCACCCTCGAAGGTCAGATCATGCGCGTGGCGGATCTCATCGCCTACGTCAATCACGACATCGACGACGCGGTTCGAGCCGGAGTGTTGAACGAGCCGGACCTTCCGCACGAGCCCGTTCGCGTGCTCGGGCCCACCTCGTCCGCCCGCATCGCGCGCATGGTCAAGGATGTCGTCACCGAAACGCAGGAGAGCGGCCTCAGCGAGATTCGCATGAGCGAGGAAGTTCTCGGGGCCACGCTGGCGATGCGGGCCTTCCTCTTCGACGCCGTCTACGAGAACGACAGCGCGACATCCGAGTTCAAGAAGGCCACGGGCATCCTCGGCGGTCTGTGGGAGAAGGTCCGCGAGCGGCCCGGGGAGTTCCTGGATCCGCGGGTCATCGAATCCGAAGGACTCGACGTCGCGGCCCGCGACTTTCTTGCGGGCATGACCGATCGGTTCGCGGTCAGCCTCTTCGAGCGGCTCTTCATTCCCAAGCCCTGGGTCGGCCCGATGGCGTGGGATCAGCTATAATTGCCGGTCTGGCCTTCGCGCGATTTTCGTGCCAGTCCGCCATGTTGTTGGATCTCACCCGGTATCGTCGGCCGCTCGAAAGCTTTCAGCGGACATTCCAGCCCGCTGACGTCGGGGAGCAGGACGACGCCTATCGAGTGGTGGCGCCGGTGGACCTCGCGTTCGAGATCCACAAGGACAAGGACCGGTTCCGGCTGGTCGGCACGACGAAGACCGAGCTCGAGCTGGTGTGCAGCCGGTGCCTGGAGCCATTTCGGCTGATGGTGGACGCGCCGTTCGATATCCGGTATCTACCGGCTTCGGAGATGTCGACCGAGCCCGAGCGCGAGGTCGAAGACGAGGATCTCGAAACCAGCTACTACCGCGAGGATCAGATCGACCTGAACGAGCTGTTGCGGGAGCAGTTCTATCTGGCGCTGCCGATGAAGCCGTTGTGCGAGGAGGGCTGCAAGGGCCTCTGCTCGCAGTGCGGCACGAACCTGAATGCCGGTCAGTGCGACTGCGCGCCGGCATGGGAAGACCCGCGGCTGAGCGTGCTGAAGCAGCTGAAGGGCGATTCGTAGTCGGTCTCCGGTTCGCGGTCTCCGGTCTACGGTGGACTGCGGGCCGAGCGAAGACCGAAGACCGTAGACTGAAGACCGAAGACCATCAACCGACAGATCATGCCTAATCCAAAGCGTAGACACTCCAAGACGCGTACTGCCAAGCGGCGCACGCACGACACGCTGACGGCCACGACGACTGGTCTCTGCCCGCAGTGCCACGAGCCGAAGGCGTCGCATCGCATCTGCCCGCACTGCGGCTATTACAAGCAGCGCCAGGTCCGCCCGGTCAGCGAGGAGTAGCCCCGCCGATGCGTCCTCCCGGCGACGACATGCCGAGACACCGACGGCGCCGGGACGAGGCTGTCATCCTTCGTCCCACCGCGGTCTCTCTGTGCCCCGGTGTGTCGTTACGGAAGCAGACCTCGGATGATCCGCATCGCCGTTGACGCGATGGGCGGCGACCACGCCCCGTCGGCCGTCGTCGACGGGGCCGTGGCATCGGCGCGTCACCTCGACGTGCAGGTGACCCTGGTCGGGTCCACGGCGGCGATTCAGCACGCGCTTGCCCAGCACGCTGACGGTCCCGTGCCCGGCCTCGACGTCGTCGAAGCGCCGGACGTCGTGGGCATGGCGGACCCGCCCGCGGCCACGCTGCGGCGCAAGCCGCGGGCGTCGATCCGCGTGGCCGCGGACCTCGTGGCGCGCGGCGAGGCGGCTGCCCTGTTCAGCGCCGGCCATACCGGCGCGACGGTGATGGCCGCGCACGCGGCATTCGGGATGATTCCCGGCGTCGATCGGCCCGCGCTGGCGACGACGATCCCGACCCGCGGCCGGCCGGCGGTGCTGCTCGACGCCGGGGCGAACGTCGAGTGCCGGCCGCAGCACCTGCTGCAGTTCGCGGTGATGGGCAGCGTGTACGCGCGGGTCGCGCTTGGCGTCGATCGCCCACGGGTCGGGTTGCTGTCCACCGGCGAGGAGGAGACCAAGGGCAACGAGCTGACGCGCGAGGCACACCGCCTGCTGAAGACGTCCCCGGTGAACTTCATCGGCAACGTCGAAGCGCGCGACATTTACAGCGGGATCGCCGACGTGATCGTCTGCGACGGCTTCACCGGCAACATCGTGCTCAAGACGAGCGAAGGGCTCGTTGACGCGGTCGAGGCGCTGCTCGGGGACGAGCTGCGCGGGACGTTCTCGAGCCAGGTCGGGTACCTGCTGTCGCGGCGCGCGTTCAGGCGGTTCCGGCGCCGCGTGGATTATTCGGAGTACGGCGGCGCCCCGTTGCTCGGCGTGGCCGGCCTGACCATCGTCGGCCACGGCCGCTCCTCCGCGAAGGCCGTGCGCAACGCCATCGCGATGGCCTCCCGCTTCGCCGCGAACGACTTCATTCGCCGCATCGAGCAGGACATCGCCGCAGCTTTCGGTTTCCCATTGATGCGCCATTCACGATTACGGGACGCGGAGACGCTGAGACGCGGAGTGAACTTGGCCCATTCCTCTCCGCGTCTCCGCGTCTCCGCGGCCAGGTGACAAGCGGTTGCGCGTGATTGCATTCATCTACCCCGGACAGGGGTCGCAGAAGGTCGGCATGGGCAAGGCGCTCGCCGACACGTTTCCCGAGGCGCGGGCCGCGTTCGACGAGGCCGACGCCGCGCTCGGCGAATCGCTCTCCCGCCTGTGCTTCGACGGCCCCGAAGACCAGCTCACCCTGACGGAGAATACGCAGCCGGCCATCCTCACGATGAGCATCGCGGCGACGCGCGTACTGGCGGCGAGGGGCATCGTCCCGCGGTTCGTCGCCGGCCACAGCCTTGGCGAGTACTCCGCCAACGTGGCCGCCGGGACGATGGCGTTCACCGATGCGGTGCGCGTGGTGCGGCGTCGCGGACGCTACATGCAGGAGGCGGTGCCGGTCGGGCACGGGGCCATGGCGGCGATCCTCGGGCTCGACGCCGAGGCCGTCCTCAGGGCGTGCGAGGAAGCGGCGCAGGGTGAGGTGGTGAGCCCGGCCAACGTGAACGGCGCCGGACAGGTCGTCATCGCCGGCGCCGCGGCGGCGGTGCAGCGCGCCTCGGAACGCGCCCGGGCGCTCGGCGCGAAGCGCGCGATTCCGCTGCCGGTGAGCGCGCCGTTCCACTGCGCGCTGATGAAGCCGGCCGAGGATCGGCTGGCGCCCGAGCTGCGCGCGCTGGCAGTGACTGATCCGCGGGTCCCGATTGTCGCCAACGTCGATGCCGAGCCGAAGCGTGACGCGAGGGCGGCGATCGAGGCGCTGGTGCAGCAGGTGTCGTCCCCCGTGCGGTGGGAAGACGTCGTGCGGCGCCTTGCGTCGGAAGGCGTGACCAACTATGTTGAGGTCGGCCCCGGCACGGTGCTGAGCGGCCTGGTGCGGAAGATCCACAAGGAAGCCACGGTCCACAACTTCGCCGCACCCGGCGACCTGGCGGCTATCGAGGGCGCCCTGCGGCTCTGATGTTCGACCTAACTGGAAAAACTGCGATCGTGACCGGTGCCTCGCGCGGGATCGGCCGCGGAATTGCCGCGCTGCTCGCCTCGCGCGGCGCCCACGTGGTGGCGGCGGCCCGCGGCGACAACGCGGCGGAAACCGTGGCGGCGATCCAGCAGGCGGGCGGGCGGGCGGAGCTCGCGGCGGCGGATGTGACCGACGCCGCGTCGGTCGGCGCACTGGTGGGCGGCACGCTGGAACGGCACGGCCGAATCGACATTCTCGTGAACAACGCCGGGATTGCGCGCGACAACCTGACGCTGCGCATGAAGCGCGACGACTGGGACCAGGTGCTGGCCACGAACCTGACGGCGGCGTTCACGACGGTCCAGGCGGTGCTCCGGCCGATGATCAAGCAGCGCGGCGGCCGCATCATCAGCATCAGCTCGGTGGTCGGCCAGATGGGGAACGCGGGCCAGGCGAACTACGCGGCATCGAAGGCGGGGCTGATCGGGTTCAGCAAGGCGCTGGCGAAAGAGGTCGCGTCGCGCAACATCACCGTCAACGTCGTCAGCCCGGGGCTGATCGAGACGGACATGACGAAGGCGATCAGCGAGCAGGCGCAGGGCGACTGGACGTCGGCCATTCCGCTGGGACGCCTGGGGACGCCGGCCGACGTCGCGGCCGCCGTGTGCTTTCTTGCCTCGGATGAGGCGTCGTATATTACTGGGCAGGTACTCGCCGTCAACGGCGGCATGTACATGTAAATCAATGCTCAATGCACAATGCTCAAGGCACAATGTCCGGGCGTGGCACGCGAGGCGCGCCGACGGGCGTCGGTCACCAGGCATTGAGCATTTGGCATTTTGCATTGATTAGGAGGAAGAATGGCAGTCGCAGACAAGGTGAAGAGCATCATCGTCGAGCAGCTTGGGGTGGACGAAGAGGAAGTAACCCCGGACGCGTCGTTTGTCGATGACCTCGGCGCGGACTCGCTCGACACGGTGGAGCTCGTCATGGCGTTCGAGGAGGAGTTCGGAATCGAGATTCCGGACGAGGACGCCGAGAAGATCACCCGCGTCAAGGAAGCCATTGACTACATCGAGGCGCACGCCAAGACCAAGAAGGGGTAGGCGGAGCATATTTTGACCAGGCGGGTCGTCATCACCGGCATCGGGCTGGTGTCGTCGCTAGGCATCGGCACGAAGGCGAACTGGGAAGCGCTGTCGGCAGGCACGAGCGGCGTCCGGCGCATCACGAAGTTCGACACCACTGGCTTCGCTGCGCAGATTGCGGCGGAGGTCATGGGCTTTGACCCGCTGCAGTTCATTGAGAAGAAAGACGTCAAGAAGATGGACGTCTTCATCCAGTACGCGATTGCCGCCTCGCAGTTCGCGATGGACGATGCGAAGCTGCCCATCACCCCCGAGAGCGCGCCGAATGTCGGCGTCTACCTGGCGTCGGGCATCGGAGGGTTCAGCACGATCGAGCGCGAGCACGAGGCGCTGCTGAACGGCGGGCCGCGCAAGGTGTCGCCGTTCTTCATCCCGTCGGCGATCATCAACCTCGCCGCCGGCCAGGTCTCGATCCGGTTCGGTGCGAAGGGGCCGAACCTGGCGACGTGCACGGCGTGCTCGGCGTCGGCGCACGCCATCGGGGAATCCTTCGAGATCATCCGGCGCGGAGACGCGGACGCGATGATTGCCGGCGGATCCGAGGCGGCGATTACGCCGATGAGCGTCGGCGGCTTCGGCGCCATGCGCGCGCTTTCCACGCGGAACGATGAACCGGAAAGGGCCAGCCGCCCCTTCGACAAGGACCGCGACGGCTTCGTGATCGGGGAGGGCGCCGGCGTGGTCATCCTCGAAGACCTGGTCCACGCGCAGCGGCGCGGCGCGCCGATTTACGCCGAGCTCGTCGGATACGGCTCGTCCGCCGACGCGTACCACATGACCGCGCCGTCCGAGGACGGCGACGGCGCCCGCCGCGTGATGCAGATGGCCATCCGCAAGGCCGGCATCAGGCCCGACGAGATCGACTACATCAACGCCCACGGTACCTCCACGCCGTACAACGACAAGCTCGAGACGCTCGCGATCAAGCGCTGCTTTGGCGAGCACGCGTGCAAGGTCGCGATCTCCTCCACCAAGTCGATGACCGGGCACCTGCTCGGGGGCGCCGGAGGTCTCGAAGCCGGCATCAGCGCGCTCGCGGTCTATCACCAGCTCGTGCCGCCCACGATCAACCTCGACCACCCGGACCCCGAGTGCGACCTCGACTACGTCCCGCGCACGAGCCGGGCGATGTCGATCCAATACGCGCTGTCCAACTCATTCGGTTTCGGCGGGACCAACGCGGCGCTGCTGTTCAAGAAGTTCGAGGGATGATTTCTCTTACGGCCCGCGGAGACGCGGAGACGCGGAGTATCGTCAATCGTGCGATTCAGGCGGGTTCAGCCTTTGATCTGACAATCCCACATCCGAAGACGCCGACCTCCGCGGCTCCGCGGCTCCGTGGTTTGTGGCAGTGAAGGATGCCACGAGCATGAAAATCGCCGTTTGCATCAAGCAGGTCCCCACCCGCGAATGGCAGCCGCGCCTTCGCGACGATCACACGTGGATCCGCGACACAGGACGTCAGCTACGAGATGAACGAGCCTGACGCGTACGCGCTCGAAGAGGCGCTCCGCCTGCGCGAGAAGCATGGCGGCGAGGTGGTCGTGTGCTCGGCGGGGCCCGCGCGCGTGCAGCAGGTCATCCGCGAGGCGCTCGCGCGCGGCGCGGATCGGGCGCTGCACGTGGAAGACGACTCGCTGGCCGCGGCCGACGCCTTTGTCATCGCCGATGCGCTCGCGGCGGCCATGGCGGGCGAGAAGTTCGACCTGGTGCTCACCGGCCTCCAGTCCGACGACCAGGGCCACGGCCAGACCGGCGTCATCCTCGCCGAGCGCCTCGACATCCCGCACTCGACGATCATCATGGACGTCCAGGTGCGAGGAGACCGGCCTGCGCGTCAAGCGCGAGCTCGAGGGCGGCTGGTTCCAGTGGATCGCGATGCCGCTGCCGGCGCTGCTCACGATCCAGAGCGGCATCAACCAGCTCCGCTACGCCACGCTCAAGGGCATCATGGCCGCCAAGAAGAAAGAGATCAAAAAGGTGCCGCTGCCGCCGGGCCTCACCCCGGCGCAGCAGATCGTCGCCCTGGCGATGCCGAGCAAGAGCAAGCAGACGCAGATGATTGGCGGGTCGGCCCCCGAGGCGGCGAAGGAGCTCGTCCGGCGGCTGCGCGAGGAAGCGAGGGCGCTGTGATCCTCGTCATCGCCGAACAGCGCGACGGCAAGCTCAATCGCGCAACGTGGGAAACGATCGCGGCCGCCCAGCAGCTCGCGGGCGGGATGCCCATCAAGGTCGTGGTGCTCGGCCCGGCGGGCAGCGTCGCGCAGGAGCTCGCGGGCGGCGGGGTCGCCGAGGTGCTGGCGGCGGATCATCCCGCTCTCGCGATATACACGCCGGACGCGTTCACCATGGCGCTGCAGGGTGTCATCGAGGCGGCATCGCCGCAGCTCGTGCTGTTGCCGCACACTTACCAGACGCGCGACTTCGCCCCCAGCCTCGCGGCCCGGATGCGCAAGCCGCTCATCACGGACGTCACCGGATTCAAGGGGACCGGCGCGTCCGCCACGTTCATCCGGCCGATGTTCCAGGGCAAGCTCGCGGCGGAAGTGAAGCCGGCCGGCGCCGCGCCGTGGCTCGTCACGTTCCAGATCGGCGCCTTCCGCGCCGACGCCGTGAAGAAGGGCGGAGCCGCGCCGGTGACGACCGTCAGCGTGACGATCGACGAGAGCCGGATCCGGCAAAAGCCGGAAGCGCCGTTCCAGGAGGCGAAACAGGCGGTCGATCTCAGCCAGGCCGAACGCATCGTGGCGGTGGGCCGCGGGATCAAGTCCCAGGAAAACATCGCCATCGCCGAAAAGCTGGCGAAGGCGCTGGGCGCCGAGCTCGCCGCCTCGCGGCCGATCTGCGACAACGGCTGGCTGCCGATGGAGCGTCAGATCGGCAGCTCCGGCCAGACGGTCGCCCCGAAGCTCTACGTGGCGCTCGGCATCTCGGGCGCCATCCAGCATCTGGTCGGCATGAAGGGCGCGCGCACGATCGTCGCGATCAACAAGGACGCCGACGCGCCGATCTTCGAGGTGGCCGACTATGGCGTGGTCGGCGACCTGTTCGAGATCGCTCCCGGCGATTGTCAGCGAACTGGAGAAAACATAGCCGGCCGCAGGCAGCAGGCAGCTGGCCCAAAAGACCTGTCTTGCTGCCGGTTGCCGGCTGCCCGCTGCAGGCTGATATGAATCGTGAAACGCTCGAAGTTGACGTACTGATCGTCGGCGGCGGCCCGGCCGGCCTCTCGGCGGCGTTGCGGCTGTCGCAGCTGCAGAAGCAGCATGGCGGTGAGCCGCTCACCGTCGCGGTGCTCGAGAAGGCGCGCGAGGCGGGAGCTCACGTCATGTCCGGCGCCGTGCTCGATCCGTCCGCGCTGGCCGACCTGATTCCCGACTTCAAGGCGAAGGGGGCGCCGCTCGCCTCAGAGGTCCACGAGGACCACGTCTACTTCCTCACGCAGAAGGGCAAGCTGCCCTTTCCCATCATTCCGCCGCCGCTGCGCAACCACGGCAACTACATCATCTCGCTCAACAGGTTGACGGTGTGGCTCGCGCAGCAGGTCGAAGCCGAGGGAATCGACTTCTTCACCGGATTCGCCGGACAGGACGTCCTCATGGACGGCCCGCGGGTGATTGGCGTCCGCACCGGCGACCGCGGCATCGGCAAGCACGGCGACCAGAAGCCCACCTTCGAGCCGGGCGTGGACATCCTCGCCAAGGTCACCATCTTCTGCGACGGCGTCCGCGGGAACCTGACCAAGGAGCTGCTGCGGCGCCTCCAGCTGGGGAAGGGCCGGGAGCCCGAGCAGTTCGCCCTCGGCATCAAGGAGCTGTGGGAAGTGCCGGCGGATCGGATCGCGGCCGGCACCGTCATCCACACGATGGGCTACCCGATGCGCCAGGACGAGTTCGGCGGCGGGTTCATCTACGTCATGCCGGGCGGGCAGCTGTCGGTCGGGCTTCGTGATGGGGCTCGACTACAAGGACCCGCTCTTCGACCCGCACATGGCGTTCAACCGCTTCAAGCAGCATCCCTTACATGCGCGTCGCTGCTCGAGGGCGGCCAGATGGTCCGCTACGGCGCCAAGGCCATTCCCGAAGGCGGCTGGAACACCATCCCGCAACCGTATATGGACGGCGGCCTGATCGCGGGCGATGCCGGCGGATTCCTGAACTCGTTGCGGTTCAAAGGTATCCACCTGGCGATGCGCACCGGCATGCTGGCCGCCGAATCCGCCTTCGACGCCATTCGCGCGGGTGACACGTCAGCGGCGGCCTTGAAGCGCTATCAGGACAAGATCGACGCCGAGCCCGGTGCGCGCGGAACTGTATCCGGTACGCAACGTCCACCAGGCCTTCGAGTACGGATTGCTGGCGGGCCTGGCTGTCTCGGGGCTGACACTGGCCACGAGGGGGCACATTCCCGACCTTCCCGGCCATCCCGGTCATGAACGGATGAAGACCCTGGCCTGGTATTACGGCACGCCGGTCGAGCGCATGGAGCCGAGCAATGCGACGCCGATCGACCGCAAGCTGACGTTCGACAAGGTCACCAACGTCCACTACTCGGCGACCGCGCACGACGAGGATCAGCCGCCCCACCTGCTCGTGCACACCGACGTCTGCAGCACGATTTGCGGCCCGGAATACGGACATCCGTGCACGCGGTTCTGTCCGGCGAACGTCTACGAGGTCATTCACGACCCGCCGGGTACCCACCGCCTGCAGATCAACGCCTCGAACTGCGTTCACTGCAAGACGTGCGACATCATGGATCCTTATCAGGTCATTACCTGGGTCCCCCCCGAGGGGGGCGGAGGGCCGCAGTACAACGGCATGTAGCGGGTGACGGAACGCCGTCGTTGACCTGTCGCGGTGGGTCCTACTATCCTCGGTTGATTGTGTCATCCATTGTCATACTCCTTTTCTTAATTCTCGGCGGCTGCCTTACCCCGGCGTGGGCGCAGGAGCGACCGGTTGCATCGGCGACCCACGTGGCGGAACCCCCGATCATCGATGGGCTCCTCGACGACGACGCCTGGCGGGACAGCAAGCCGGTGGCGGGCTTCGTCCAGGCCGAGCCGTTCCAGGGCGAACCGGCGTCCGAGTCCACCGAGGTCCGCCTCGTCTACGACGACGAGGCGATTTATGTGGGCGTCACCCTGCACGACTCCGACCCCTCGCAGATCGTGACGACCGACACGCGGCGCGACGCCGAGCTCGATGAGATGGATTCCTTCCAGATCATCTTCGACACGTATCGCGACCAGCAGAACGGCTTCGTCTTCGGCACCAATTCGGCCGGCATCCAGTACGACGCGCAGGTGCGCGACCAGGGTGACCACGCGGTGACCTGGGATGGGAGCTGGGACGTCCGGACGATCACCACCAGCACGGGCTGGACGGCCGAGTTCCGCATCCCGCTGCGGACGCTGCGCTACGGGCCGCCGCCGCAGACGTGGGGCGTGAACTTCTTTCGCAACATCCAGCGGCGGCGGGAGAGGACCTACTGGGCGCCGTTGCCGCGCGAGTTCGAGCTGCAGCGGCTGTCGTCGGCCGGCGAACTGCGCGGCCTGACCCTCGCGACGCCGCGCAACCTCAAGATCCTCCCGTACGTCGTCAGTTCGGCGAACCGGAACTTCCTGCCGGGTGCCGACACCGATCTGGACGGCGACGTCGGGTTCGATGTGAAGTTCGGCCTCACGCCGAGCCTGAACCTCGACGTCACCGTACAACACCGACTTCGCGCAGGTGGAAGTGGACACGCAGCAGATCAATCTGACGCGGTTCAACCTGCGGTTTCCGGAGAAGCGCCCGTTCTTCCTCGAGAACTCGGAGCTGTTCCGCGTCGGCAAGGGCAACGAGCTCGATCTGTTCTTCAGCCGGCGTATCGGCGTGGACGAGCGCACCGGATCCCTGATCCCGATCCGGGGCGGCGCCCGCGTCAGCGGCAAGGCGGCCGGCTTCAACGTCGGCGTCCTGAACATGCAGACGGCGGAGAACGGCACGACGCCGGCGAACAACTTCTCCGTCGTGCGCGCCAGCCGCGACTTCCGCAGCCGGTCGGGCGTCGGGGCGATGTTCGTCAACCGCGACGCCACTGGCAACCTGGCCAGGTCCGGCGACTACAATCGCACGTTCGGCGCGGACGCGCGCGCGGGGATCGGCGAGCGGATCACCTTCTCCGGCTTTGCGGCGCGCACGCAGACGCCGGGGCTCACCGGCCGCGACCACGCGTACAACTTCGATTCCGAGTACGACGACGGGCAGCATCGCGCGACGTTCGAGTGGGGTGCCACCGGCGAGGACTTCAACCCGGAGGTGGGGTTCCTCGAGAACGAGGATGGATATCGCCGCTTTCGCGTCGGGTTCGAGGAGACGATGCGGCAGCAGTGGATACGCGACCTGGGCTTCCGCGAGTTCCTGCCGCATGCGAACTACACCCGCTACGACTACCTGGACGGCGGCCTGAGCAGCGCCGAGCTCCACGCCGACAACCATTGGGACTGGGAGAACGGGAACTTCATCACCCTGGCCGCTCAACGGCACGTGGGACGGGCTGCGCCAGCCGTTCGAGGTGTATCCCGGCATCGTGGTGCCGGCCGGCGAGCACGGCGGCTTGCGCGCGACGTTCCGCGCGAACTCCGATCGGCGCAAGTGGATCTACGGGCGGGTGCAGTGGGACAGGGGCGCATTTCTCAACGGCCACGCAGAGCAGCCCGACGTTCCAGGTCATCCTGCGCGACAGCGGGCGTTTTGCCCTCGACACGACGTGGAACTATCGCGCCATCGAGCTGCCGCAGGGCGCGTTCCATACGAACCTTGGCAACATGCGCGTGACCTACAACTTCTCTCCCTCGGTGTTCGTCCAGAGCCTGCTTCAGTACAACGACCGCACCGATCGGTGGTCCACGAACCTCCGCTTCCACTGGCTGCAGACGGCGGGGACCGGGCTGTTCGTGGTCTACAACAACACGGAGAGCCTGAACGGGATAGGCCCCGTCAACCGCGCGTTCATCGTGAAGTACGTCCAGCAGTTCGATCTGCTGAATTGACCGTGCTTCGGTGCTTCGCGCCGCCCCTCACGCCTGAAGCCGGAAGCCACCACAGTGCCGCTGTGTCTTCCGCCTTCGAGGCGGAAAGTGCGAGCCTTACGTGAAGGCTGAATCCGCAACTGCCCAGCCTGCGATGCGCGCCCACCACGATCAAAAGGAGTGCCTGATGCGGTCGGGAAATACCGCCGTCACGACGTGGCGGCATCCCCCATCGGCGGCCGAGCCAGGAGGCGCCATCCAGGCCCGCGTGTGGGTCAGGCACGACGGCCGGTGGCAACAGTTGCACATCCAGAAACGCGACTTCCGGCGCGATCCCGCCGTTCCTGACCGGCACGCGTCCCGACGACACCGACAACGTCAGCCCCCGGCTCGGCATGGCGTTCAGCGTCAATCCTGAGACCGTGGTTGTGGCGGCGTCGGCAGATACTTCGGTGCGAGCGGGGCGACGGGCGCCTCGCATACAATCCAGGGCAACGAGGCCGTCGAGATCCAGGTGCTCAACGACGGCGCGGCTTCGGCGTGTTCAACCGGAATATCAACCTGGGTTACGACCCGGCGACAGGCGTAAACTGTCCCTTCAGCGACGTCAGCGGCCGGCCGTATCCGGACTGGGGCGCGGTGATCACACGAAGCGAGCCGGGCATTCGGACAGCCGACCGCGAATACCAACGTCGCGTATCAGCCGCGCATGGGCCAGGTCGGGTTCCGCTTCACGTTCTGAGACCAATTGACCACGAGCAGCCTGAGAGGACATATCATGCGCGTACTTTCATTCGTCACCGCCATCATCCTGCTGGGCTCCTGGCCCTCGTTCGGCCAGGAGTGGAAGGAATTCGTCAGCAAGCAGGACTTCTTCAGCATCAGTTTCCAGGGTGAACCGACGGTGCGGGACATCACCTATGAGAGCGAATACCGGATCAACCTGCCGGCCCGCGTCTACACGCACCAGAACGGGCAGAGCCGCTACTCCGTCACCGTGGTGAACTACAAGGACTCGAACAAGCTGCACGAGGAACGGAGAAAGAAGTGCATCGCCGATGGCGGCGATGGCGACCAGTGCCAGGACGACGCGGCGGAGGAGTTGCGCGGCGCCCTCGTGTTCGCCTCGTGGAACTTCATGAAGCGCGAGGGCGCGAAGCTGACCCACTATGCGCACTTCAATTCGGACCGCGTCGAAGGCCACGAGATCCACCTGACCAACGCTGACGGGTCGCGCACCTTCGGCGCCGTCCACATGCACGAGGATCGCCTCTACATCATCGAGGCGTCCGTGCCCAAGGGTGCGCCCGCGCCAGGGCTGTTCCAGATCTCGGTGCGGTTCCTCGACAACGAGTATCGCCCCGTACGCTACGAATGGGTCGGCTCGCAGCTCTACATCAACGGATATCCGCCGCCGCCGCGCACCGGCGGAGGTCGGGGCCGTGGCCAGGGGCCGGGTGCGCAGGGTCAGGGGCAGGCTCCGCAGGGTCAGGGCCAGGGCCAGCAGGGCAGGTAGCGCGGCCGTCGCCGGCGGATCATCGGAAACCGTTTCGTTCTTATTCGTGTGTCTTCATCGCAGGAGGGTCAGATGCAGTGCAGATTCCTGGGGCTTGCAATCATTTGTCTGGTGACTCTGGGCATTACGGCTTCGGCACATCACTCCCACAACGCCTACGAGGTCACCAAGTGGTCGCCGCTCGAGGGCACGGTCAAGGAAGTCCACCTCGTCGTTCCGCATTCCTGGATTTACCTCGACGTCAGGGATGCCAAGGGCGAGACGACCACGTGGGCGCTGGAAGCCGCCGGTCCCGGGGAGATCATGAGGAATGGCGTCAAGCGTGAAGACGTCAAAGTCGGCGACAAGATCAAGGTGCGGTGCCATCTGCTCAGGGACGGCACCAACGGCTGCCTTCTCGGCTTCATCACTCCTGACCACGGTGACATGGCGCGCGGTCACGGCGTCGAGCGAGAGTGGGACTAGTGGCATGGACTTCTGAATCATACCGGCCGGGCCGCGGGATGGAGCGGCCCGGTAGCGATTCGGACGAACAGGCCACTGCGGATCCAGGCCACTGGGCCCACATTTCGATCGTTGACAAGGCGCGAACCTCGAGTTCACGGGGTCGGCCGTCAGTGAGGCCACTCACACAGGTCACAGGGAGGGCAGGGGTATGAGGCTGTCGATCCGGCGGCTGCGCCAGCAGTGCTGGCTTGCCGCATGTATGGTGCTGTTGGCTGCGGGACTTGCATCGGCGCAGGCCACGAGCACCTTCAACGGGCGGGTTCTCGATCGAGACGATGCGGTGTTGCCGGGAGCAACCGTCACCGCGACCAACACCAGCACGGGCGTGATGCGCACGACCGTGACCAACACGGACGGCGTGTACAGCATTCCGGGGCTCGAGCCCGGCGTCTACGACGTCAAGACGGACCTGACCGGGTTCGCCTCGGCGGTCCGCGAGCGGGTGACGCTGGCCATCAACTCGACGATCACGCTCGACTTCAGCCTCACCCTGGCGGGCGTGGAAGAGACGCTCACGGTGACCGGGGAGGCGCCGCTCATCGAGACGACGCAGTCGAAGTTCGCGTCGACCATCGAGACCACCGAGCTCCAGAACCTGCCGATGATCACGCGCAGCGTCAACGGGATGCTGGAGCTGCTGCCCGGCGCCACGCCGATGGCGCCGATCGATCGGACCAAGCAGAGCGTCGGCAACGTCTCCTTCGGCGGCAGCTCGGGCACCAACGTGAGCGCGACGGTTGACGGCGCCGACAACCGCGACAACCGTCAGGGCGGCACGCTGATGAACTTCACGCTCGAGAGCCTCGAGCAGTTCCAGCTCGCCACGAGCCAGTTCAGCGCCGCCGACGGGCGCACGGGCGGCGTCGCGATTTCGATGGTCACCAAGTCGGGGACCAACCTGTTCCACGGCTCGGGCTTCCTGTTCATGCGCGACAAGGCGCTGACGGCGAAGGACTACTTCACCGAACGTGATAATCGCGAGGAAGTCCCCTACAGCCGCCAGCAGTGGGGCGCGTCGCTCGGTGGTCCGATCGTGCGCAACCGGATGTTCTTCTTCGGGGCGTTCGAGTTCGTCAACGAGGACACGAGCATCCCCGTGCCGGACCGCCAGTTCAACGAACTGGAGCTGCTCGTGGCGGCGACGCGCGCCGGCCAGCTGCCGGCGGGACTCGTCAACCCGAACCATCCGCGCGCCGGGGAAATTCCGCACCACCTCGGCATGTACTCCCTGAAGACGAACCTCCAGCTCAATAACAATCACTCGCTGATGGGGCGTTTCGCCGGCCAGACCGACACGCGCTGGGCGGTGACGTTCACCTCGCCGAACAACGATCTGCGCGAACCCGAGGACAGCTACCAGCACTTCTGGAGCGCCGTCGCGCAGCACAACTGGGTGCTGGGCAACCGCGGCCTGAATCAGATCACCGGTCACATGAACCACAACGACCGGCTGAGCGATCTGCACAGCGCGATTACGGGAGAGCACTACTCGCGAGACTTCCCGAACGTGAACTTCTTCCCGCCGCGGCTGGCGTTCCCGACGGTCAACACCGGCGCCGGCGGCGCCGGCGGATCGCGCACCGATACCGATCTCATCCAGATCCGCGACGACGTGTCGCTGCTCAGCGGGACCCACGCGCTGAAGTTCGGGGCCAACTACAACTTCCTGCCGCGGATGGGGATTCTCAACGCCAACGAGCACTTCGCGACGCTGACGTTCTTCGACGATCCGTCGGTGATCCTCAACAACACCAACGGGCGTTATCCGCAGGGCTTCCAGACGCCCGGGATCGTGCAGCGGTGGCAGCAGGCCAACGGCGGCGCCCTCAACGGCGTCGGGTCGTGGGCCGAGAGCCGCAAGGACGCAAGCCAGTTCTCGACGTGGTTCCAGGACGACTGGCGAGCCACCTCGCGCCTGACGCTGAACCTGGGGGTGCGCTACGACATCGATTGGGGCTTCCGCGATGAGGAGTTCAACCCGGACAACGCGACGAGGCTGGTGCTCGAAGCGATTGGCCATCCGTACGGCGGCCTGCCGGAGACGCAGGTACAAGAACGTCTCGCCGCGAGTCGGGTTCGCCTACGATCTCAGCGGTGATGGGCGCCGGGTGCTGCGCGGCGGCTACGGGCTCTACTTCGATCAGATCAACCATCAGCCGTTGGGCGACATCTCGTCGCAGAGCCACCGCCCGCTGAACGCCCTGGCCGTTCTGACCAATACCGCCATCGGCCGTGGCGAACTGGCCAACTACCGCGTCGGCATCGATCCGTTCCCGGCCCAGCCCACCGAGGGGAACTCATTGCCGCCCAATTCCACGGGCCAATGGCTGGGTCCGGAGGTCGTCGATCCGCGCGTCCACCACACGCATATCGGGTATGCGCATGAGCTGGCCGCAAGCACGATGGTCTCGGTCGACTACACGCACCAGGCCGGGACGAGAGGGCTGATGACCTTGGACGTGAATCCGCTGGTCAACGGCGTGCGCGTGCTGGCTCCGGACTTCACCCGCGTCTACGGCCGGCCGGACGTGCTCAGCGGCGTCCAGGTCAAGACGTCGATCGGCGAATCCGAGGTCAACCAGCTCACCTTCAAATTCCAGCGCCGGCTTCCGCGCGCGACGGTGCAGGCCCACTACACGCTGGCCAGCGCCTATGCGTATGGCGGCTCATGGGCGGCCCGCGGCGGCTCGGCATTACCGCAGGATTCATTCGATCCCCTCGCGGAGGGCGAGTGGGGGCCGACGGGGCAGGACGAGCGGCACCGCCTCGTCGCGACGGGCGTATTCGAGCTGCCGTACGGCGTCCAGCTTTCGCCCGTGTTCCAGGTCGCCAGCGCCCGGCCGTACAATCTGACGGCCGGCAGCGACCTGAACGCGGACGGGACCAACAACGATCGCTGGGTCGATCCGGCGACGGGCCAGCAGGTGTCGATCAATGCGGCACGGGGCGACGTGACGGTCGTGCTCGACCTGCGGGGGACGAAGTTCTTTTCGCTCGGGAGCGACCGCCGGATTGCCGTGTTTGCCGAAGTCTTCAACGCGTTCAACAACGTCAACTTCGGCGGAAGCTACACGGGCAACGGCCGCAGCGTGTTGTTTCGGGAGCCCTCCGGGGGATTCATCCCGGGAATAGGGTATCCTCGACAACTGCAGCTGGGCGCACGATTCCTATTCTGACGGTGAACTGATGAGGCGGCGGGGCGAAGCCCCCGCCCGCCGCGTCGAGTGCGAAATGGCAATTTTGCGGAGACCGCTCAGGCGCGGCGGTCGCAGGAGGTCGGACACATGAGGAAGAAAGTTCTCTCGCTGGGACTGCTGGTAGGCAGCCTGGCGGTGTTCTTCGCCGTCTCCAACGCGCGACCGGTCGCGCAGAATGGCGGCGCCGTCCGGATCGACGCTGACGACATTGGCGGCGTCGTCACCGGCACCAAGGGGCCGGAGGCGGGTGTCTGGGTGATCGCGGAGACCACCGACCTGCCGACGAAGATGATCAAGACGGTCGTCACCGATGACCGCGGGCGCTACGTGGTCCCGGATCTGCCGAAGGCGAACTACAGCGTCTTCGTCCGCGGCTACGGGCTGGTGGACTCACCGAGGACCATGGCAGAACCCGGAAAGATCCTGAACCTGACCGCCGTCACCGCACCCGATCGCAAGTCGGCCGCGGAGTACTTCCCGGCGAACTACTGGTACGCGATGCTCAACATCCCGGCCAAGAGCGAGTTCCCCGGCACCGGTGTCAAGGGCAACGGGATCTCCGAAGCCATGCGCAGCCAGGCCCAGTGGATCAACCACGTGAAAACGAGCACGTGCACGCCATGCCACTCGATGGGCAACAAGGCGACGCGCGAGATCCCCAAGAACCTCGGCACGTTCGACTCGTCGCTGGCCGCATGGGACCGCCGCCTGCAGTCGGGGATCGACGGCGCCGGCAACATGTACCTCAACACCAACCGGTTCGGCCGTCAGCGCGTCATGGCGATGTACGCGGACTGGACCGACCGCATTGCGGCCGGCGAACTGCCGCAGGAGACGCCGCCGCGGCCGCAAGGCGTGGAGCGCAACATCGTCGTCACGCAGTGGGACTGGGCCGATCCGCGTGAGTACTTCCACGACGCGATCGCCTCGGACAAGCGGAATCCGACGGTGAACGCGAATGGTCCCGTGATTGGCGTGCACGAGAACGCCTCCGATCACGCGACGATCCTCGACCCGGTCACCAATACGACCAGCCAGGTCATGATCCCGGCGCTCGACGAGCGGATGCAGGCAGCCGCCAACAAGATCGGCGGCGCCATCGCCGTACTGGGGCGAGGAACTCTACTGGGACAGCCGCAGCATCACGCACAGCAACACGATGGACCAGAAGGGCCGGATGTGGAGCACGTCGCGGATCCGTCCGCCGGCAGCGAACCCGGCGTTCTGCAAGGAGGGATCGACCCATCCCTCGGCCAAGCTGTTCCCGCTCGCCAACAGCGGCCGGCAGTACACCGTATTCGACCCGAAGACGAAGAAGTTCGAGCTGGTTGACACCTGCTTCGGCACCTTCCACCTCAACTTCGCGCACGATGCCGACAACACCATCTGGTCCGGATCGGGCGGCGTCGTCGGCTGGGTGAACACGAAGATCTGGGATGCCACCCACGACGTGGAGAAGTCACAGGGCTGGGCGCCCCTCATCCTCGATACCAATGGCAACGGCAAGCAGGACGCCTGGGTCGACCCGGACCAGGCCGTGGACCCGGCGAAGGACAAGCGGATTGACGCGAGCTTCTACGGCATCAGCGTCAGCCCGCTGGATGGCTCCGTGTGGGGCACGCTCAACGAGTTCCCCGGCGCGGCGATCCGCGTCGTGCCCGGCCCGAATCCGCCGTCGACGACGCTGGCGGAAATCTACGAGGTGCCGTATCTGAAGGTCCCGAACTCCGGCTATACGGCGCGCGGGATGGACGTCGATGGCAACGGCGTGTTCTGGTCCGTCATGGCGAGCGGCCACCTCGCCAGCTTCGATCGGCGCAAGTGCAAGGGTCCGCTGAACGGACCGAAGGCCACAGGCGCGCACTGCGACGAGGGCTGGACGTTCTACCCGGTGCCGGGTCCGAACTTCAAGGGCAACGCCGAATCGGCCGCCGCCGATTCCAACTACTACAGCTGGGTGGACAAGTACGACACGTTCGGCCTCGGCAAGAATCTGCCGATTGCAACCGGCAACCTCTCCGAGTCGCTCCTGTTCCTCAAGGACGGCAAGTGGGTGGTCGGGCGCGTGCCGTATCCGATGGGCTTCTTCGTCAAGCAGGTCGATGGCCGCGTTGACGATCCGAAGGCCGGCTGGAAGGGGAAGGGACTCTGGACGACCTACGCCAACCGCACGCCCTGGCACCTCGAGGGCGGCAAGGGCACGCGGGGCAAGGCGGTGAAGTTCCAGATGCGTCCCGACCCGCTCGCCAAGTAACCGATGCCGTGAGACGTGCGCCCGGGACTGGCGTCCCGGGCGCACGTGCTCGGAGCGATCCTCATGAACAACCGCAAGCTTCTGGTCGCCGTCGTGCTCGGCGTCCTCGTCATCGCCGCTGGTGTGGGCGTCCGACTCCTCAGCCCCGGTGCCGCGCCTGAAGAAGTCCTCGCACAAGGCCAGCGTGTGCCGGTCTTCCAGGAGGATGCGGGCTGGCTGAAGGTGCCGGCGAAGTGGAAGCTGGGCAACGTGGCCAGCGTCGCCGTCGACGGGCGCGATCACGTGTGGGTCCTGCATCGGCCGCGCACGCTGCCCGCCGACCAGTTGGCGCAGGCGGCGCCACCGGTGATGGAGTTCGACGCGGCGGGCAATTTCGTCCAGGCGTGGGGCGGCAAGGGGAACGGGTACGAGTGGCCGCAGCGTGAGCACGGCATCTACGTGGACCACACGGATCACGTCTGGGTCGGCGGCAACAACAACAAGGAGCGCAAGCTCCCGCTGCTCGAGCCGATCAACGACGATCAGATCCTCAAGTTCACGAGGACGGGCACGTTCGTCCTGCAGATAGGCCGGAGCGACAAGAGCGCCGGCGACGCGGATACGAGCAACCTGCGGCAGCCGGCAGACATGGTCGTCCATCCACAGGACGAACGAGCTGTTCGTGGCTGATGGTTACGGGAATCACCGGTTGATTGTGTTCGACGCCGGCACCGGCGCGTTCAAGCGCATGTGGGGCGCGTTTGGCAACACGCCACTCGACCCGGATCGTCGTCCGCCTGCCTCGGCGTCGCGGCCGGCCGGGCAGACGGGACCGGAGCACTTCGACACGGTGCACTCGGTGCGCGTATCCAATGACGATCTCGTGTACGTGGCCGATCGCGGCAACAAGCGCGTGCAGGTGTTCACGCTCGACGGCAAGTTCCTGTCACAGGCGTCGATCGCGCCGCAGACGGACGGGCTGACGGCGCGCACGTTCGCGTTCTCGCCGGACCCGCAGCAGACCCTCCTGTATGTAGGCGGGCAGCCGGAAATCTGGGTGCTCGATCGGAAGTCACTCACGACGCTTGGCTCGGTCGCGAGTCCCAACGCGCACCACTTCGCGGCCGACTCGAAGGGCAACATCTACACCGCCGAAACGGAAGAGAGCCGATCCCGCAAGTTCGTCCTGAAGACCTCGCCGATCGGATCCAGCCAATAGGCCACTGCAGAGTGCGTAGCCGGGTCCGTCGGACCCGGCGAACCCGACAGGAGACGTGAATGCGCATGCTGAGCAATCAACGGCTGGTGTGGTGTGCCCTGGCGACGCTCCTTCTCATGATTGCCGAGGGCGCCAGCACTCCCTCCGCGCAGACGGGCTACCTCCATCTCAACCCGGTCGTCGAGAAGTTGTCGCAGGGCAAGCACGTGTTCGGCGTGAGCACGTCAGACCTGTCGCTGCAGAATGCGCGGTCGCTGGCGAGGGCGGACATCGACTACGTCTACCTCGACATGGAACACAACCCGATGCGGTTCGATCAGATGGAGTATTTCCTCGCCGGGTTGATCGACAAGGCAGCCGTGCTCCGGAGGGGCAATGCCCAGGCGCGTCCGGCGGTGTTTGCGCGCTTCGTGCCCGTACGGGCGCGAGGAAGCGCTGTGGGTGATCAAGCACGGGCTCGACATCGGGTTGATGGGCATCCTCGTGAACAATCTCGAGACGAAGGAGCAGGCCGAGAACGTGGTGCGCAACATGCGGTTCGCGCAGCGCCGCGACTCGAAGATCCCGCACCCGGCAGGGTTGCGCGGCAGCGGCGCGGGGCTCGCGTCGTGGTTCTGGGGCATCCCCGCCGGCGAGTACATGCAGCGCGCCGATCTGTGGCCGCACAACCCGCAGGGGGATCTGCTGTTCTGGCCCATGATCGAGACGCCGCTTGGGCTGCAGAATGCGGACGCGATCGCGCAGGTGCCCGGGGTCGGTGGTTTCTACCTCGGGTCGGGAAGCGACTTGAGCACGTCGATGGGCCTCGAGTCGGCCGAGCATCCCGACGCGCGCGCGGCGTTCCGCAAGATCCTCGACATCTGTAAGGCTCGCAACCTTGCGTGCGGCGGCACCGTGGACGCGCAGGACGTCGCCGCGCGCATGAAGGACGGCTACAGGATCATCAACTTCGGCGGCGCCAATGGTGGTCTCACGGAGGAGAACGCCACGGCGCGGGCGGCCGCGCTCGCGGCCGGGGCGATGAGGTATAGGAGGAAGGAGGAAGGAGGAAGAAGAGAGAAGGAAGAAGACCTCCTTCCTCCTACCTCCTACCTCCTGGAAATACAATGTGACGCGGTGACCGGTGACTGGCGAGGTTCGTGGCGAAAGCGCGCCGAGGTGGCGGCGATCGCCTCGATCGGGTACCCGGTCGTCAACGCGCTCGGACAGACGCTGCGCTGGCGTGTCGAGGGGCTCGAGCATCTCGACGCGATTGTGGCCTCCGGGCGTCAGCCGGTCATGGGCTTCTGGCACGGCCGCATCCTTCCGGCGGCCTTTTTCTTCCGCCGCCGCGGCATCGTCGTCATCACCAGCGAGAACTTCGACGGCGAGTGGATTGCGCGGATCATCGAGCGCTTCGGCTACGGCACCGCGCGAGGCTCGACGTCGCGCGGCGCGGTGAAGGCCCTGCTCAAGCTCAAACGTGACATGGCGAGGGGCAGGCCGGCGGGCTTCACGCTCGACGGCCCGCGCGGACCGGCGCGCGTCGCACAGCCTGGCGCCATCTGGCTGGCCCGTGCGACCGGCAACCCCGTGCTTCCGTTTCATCTCGAGGCGTCGCGTCACTGGACGCTGTCGAGCTGGGACAGGACGCAGGTGCCGAAGCCGTTCAGCACCGTCGCGTTGGCAATGGGGGAACCGCTGGAAGTGCCGGCGGACTTGCCGGACGACGACTTCGACGCGGCGCGCGAGGAACTGGAGCGGCGCCTGGCCGCCCTCGAGCAGCGCGCGCTGGAGATGCTGCCGGGATGAGACCGGGTGTGATTCTACGAAAAACGCACGATCACCCCCGGCTCCATCGCTACGGGACCTGGACGCCGTTCTCGTTGTGGTAGTGCCCGTGGCTGGCATCCCAGACGCGGGTGCCGCCGGAGGTCCGATTTCCCGTGAAAGAGGCGATCCCGGCAACGATGGCGGCGACGACGGCCGCGCCGACCACAATCATCAGCACCCGGCCCTTCGCGACGCCAGCCCGTTCCTGTAACTCGTGGCACTTCTTGTACTTTTTCCCGCTGCCGCACGGGCACAGGTCATTTCGTCCAGTTTTGGCCATGGCACCTCTCCCTGCCGTTGAAGACAGGAATGTATCGCATTGACTAGCTTCGAAGCCAGCCGTAGGATGCGACCCGAGGAGCCGACTAATGCGCCGAACATTCTGCTTCCTGTTCGTGATTCTGACCGCCGCCCTGGCCTCCGCCCAGACCCGGGCGACCAAGACGCTCGACATCTACGTCGTCGACGTCGAAGGGGGCAACGCGACGTTGTTCGTGGCCCCGTCCGGCGAGTCCCTGTTGATAGACGCCGGTAACGGCGGAGCCGGCGCCGTCCGCGACGCGGAGCGGATCATGGCGGCGGTGAAGGACGCGGGTCTGAAACAGATCGACCACTTCGTGCTCACGCACTACCACGGCGATCACTTCGGCGCCCTGACGGAGCTCGCGAACCGGATCCCGATCCAGCACTACATCGATCACGGGCCGAACGTGCAGCCGAACGCCAACACCGATGCGTTCCTGCAGAAGGACTACCCGGCGCTGTACGCGAAGTCGAAGCACACCGTCGCCAAGCCCGGGGATCGCATCCCGCTGGCCGGCGTCGACGTGCGCGTCGTGGCGTCGGCAGGGCAGGTGATCCAGAGCAACATCCCCGGCGGCGGGCAGCGCGAATCCGTTCTGTGCGGCCTACAAGCCGCAGGATCCGGATCCCACCGAGAACGCACAGTCGGTCGGGAGCTTCATCACGTTCGGGCGGTTCCGCACGGTCCACCTCGGCGACCTGACGTGGAACAAGGAAGGCGATCTGATGTGCCCGACCAATCGCCTCGGCTCGACGGATCTCTTCATCGTGTCGCACCATGGCCAGCCGGTTTCGAACGCGCCGGTACTCGCCCACGCCATCCGGCCGCGAGTGGCCATCATGAACAACGGCACGCGCAAGGGCGGTCAGCCCGACGCGATGAGGGTGCTGCACGCCACGCCTGGCCTCGAGGATCTGTGGCAGATCCATTTCTCGCTGCTGAGCGGCCAGGAATACACGGTGCCCGGCATGTTCATCGCCAATGGCATCGACGAGACGCAGGCCGCGATGCCGGTCGCGGCGATGACGCCTCCGCCTCCGGGCCCCGGCGCGCCGCCGCCACCGGCCCACAACGGCGCGGCGTTCTGGATCAAGGTCTCCGCGCAGGAAGACGGTTCCTTCACGGTCACCAACGCCCGGAACGGCTTCTCGAAGCGGTACGGGACGCGCGCGGCAACGTCGACGCGGTAAGCGATCGCTCAGTCTCAGGCTTCGGGCTCCAGTGGCTTCGGCCGACTTCAGGTCAGAACCAGGCTGGATCTGTTAGCCGTCACGCCATGGCCACGAATGCCACCGGAGACCGCAGACCGTAGACTACAGATCGCCCACGTGCCGCTCACCGTCTTCACCTCCGATCGTTTCGCCGATCACGTCAACCCGCCCGGGCATCCCGAACGGGTCGAACGCGCCGCGGTGATGCAGGTCGTCGCGTCCGAGATCCGGCAGCAGGGCGGCCGCGTCATCGAGCCGCGGCCCGCGACCCACGACGAGCTCGCCCGCGTGCACGACCGCGAGTACCTGACGCTCGTGCGTGAAACCGCGGGGCGGGCCACCGCGCTCGATCCCGACACCTACACATCGCCTGATACGTACGAGGTCGCCTGCCTTGCCGCAGGCGCAGGCATCGCGGCCGTGGACCACGTTCTCGACGGGCCCGCCCGGACACGCGCGCTCGCGATGGTGCGGCCGCCCGGGCACCACGCCGAACGGAACCGCGCGATGGGATTCTGCCTGTTCAACAACATCGCCGTTGCCGCCGCGCATGCGCGCGCCCGCGGCGTCGCACGCGTGGCGATCGTCGACTACGACGTGCATCACGGAAACGGGACGCAGTGGAGCTTCTACGACGACCCGTCGGTGCTGTTCGTGTCGTCGCATCAGTTCCCGTTCTATCCGGGCACCGGAGAAGCGAGCGCCATCGGCGCCGGGAAAGGCCAGGGGTTCACCGTGAACCTCCCGGTTGAAGCCGGCGGCACGGACGCGGACTTCGAGGTGCTCTACACACAGATCGCAGCACCGGTCCTGCGCCAGTTCCGGCCGGGACTGATCCTGCTCTCCGCCGGTTTCGACGCGCACGCCGACGATCCCCTTGGCGGCATGCGAGTCAGCACTGATCAGCTGGGACGGCTCACGGCCCTCATCGCCAGCCTTGCCGACGAGTGCTGCGACGGCCGCGTCGTCGCGCTCACCGAAGGCGGGTATGACCTGAAGGCGCTGGCAGGGTGCCTCCGCGCCGCCGCGCGCGCGCTGTCGGGCGAGGCCACGGTATCGGATTTTCCCGCGCCGCGAGGTCCCGCGCCGCGCGCCGATGCGACGATCGCCGCGATCCGCCCCTACGTGGGCAAATACTGGACGATATAATCGGTCTACGGGCTCCGGTCTCCGGTCTTCGGTCGGTGCCAGGCGTCCGCCATCGGAGACTGCGAGACCGTAGACTGGAGCCTGAAGTCCGCAGCCCGAAGCCCAGCTATGTCCGACTATCGTCCGCAGGAACTCGACAGGAAGTGGCAGAGCCGCTGGGCCTCGACGCGCGCGTTCGAGGTGACCGCCGACCCGTCGCGCCCGAAATTCTACGCGCTCGAGATGTTCGCCTACCCGTCCGGACATGCGCACGTCGGCCACGTCCGCAACTACATCATCGGCGACGTGATGGCGCGCATGAAGCGGATGCTCGGCTACAACGTGCTGCATCCCTTCGGCTGGGACGCCTTCGGCCTGCCTGCGGAGAACGCCGCCATCAAGAACGGCATCCATCCGGAAGTCTCGACGCGCGGGAACATCGCGCACATGAAGGGGCAGCTGCAGCGGCTCGGCATCAGCTACGCCTGGGAGCGCGAGCTCGCCACGTGCGATCCCGAGTACTACAAGTGGAACCAGTGGCTGTTCATCCGGATGTTCGAGAAGGGCCTGGCGTACCGGCGCCGGTCCTCGGTCAACTGGTGCCCGAGCTGCAATACGGTCCTCGCCAACGAGCAGGTCGTGGACGGCGGGTGCTGGCGATGCGGCACGCCGGTCGAGACGCGCGATCTCGAGCAGTGGTTCTTCCGCATCACGGCGTACGCCGACGAGCTGCTCGACGCGACGGTCGAGCTCAAGGGCTGGCCCGAAAAAGTGCTGACGATGCAGCGCAACTGGATCGGGCGGTCGGAAGGCGCGCGCGTCACCTTCGCGGTCGAGGGCGAGGCGACGACCGGCATCGACGTGTTCACCACGCGTATCGACACCATCTTCGGCGCCACGTTCGTGCTCCTCGGTCCGGAGCATCCGCTCGTCGCCACGTTTGCCGAGACCTCGGCCGATCCGGCAGCGTTTCGCAAGCAGGCGCAGGACTTCCGCCTCCAGGATCGCGCGGCGCGCATCAGCGGCGAGATCGAGAAGCAGGGCTTCGACACCGGCCGCCGCGCGATCAACCCGTTCACGAACAAGCCCGTGCCGATCTGGGTGGCCAATTTCGTGCTCGGCGAGTACGGCACTGGCGCCGTGATGGCGGTGCCGGCGCACGACCAGCGCGACTTCGAGTTCGCGCGCAAGTTCGGGCTGCCGATCGAGGTCGTGATCACGGCCGACGGCAGGCCCGCCTCATCGGACACGATGACGGAGGCCGGCGATGCGTACGGCACGCTGGTCGGCTCCGGCGAGTTCAGCGGTCTCGCGTCGGAAGCGGCGCAGCAGCGGATGACCGCCGTCGCCAGAGAGCGCGGCTTCGGTGAAGGGACGGTGCAGTACCGGCTGAAGGACTGGGGCATCTCCCGCCAGCGCTACTGGGGCACGCCGATCCCGATGATCTACTGCGAGAAGGACGGGATCGTCCCGGTGCCCGACGACCAGCTGCCGGTCGAGCTCCCGAAGATCACGCAGTTCACCGGCCGCGGCGACTCGCCGCTCGCGCAGGTCCCCGAGTTCGTCAACGTGAAGTGTCCCCGGTGCGGCGGGCCCGCGCGGCGCGAGACCGACACGATGGATACCTTCGTCGACTCCTCGTGGTACTTCTACCGGTTCGCCGATCCGCGGAACGACAAGCAGCCCTTCGATCCCGCGGCGGTGAAATACTGGCTGCCGGTTGACTTCTACAGCGGCGGCATCGAGCACGCGATCCTGCACCTGATCTACTCGCGTTTCTTCGCGCGCGTGTTCCGCGACCTCGGCTACGTGAATCATGGCGAGCCGTTCACCCAGCTCCTGACGCAGGGCATGGTGCTGAAAGACGGCGCCGTCATGTCCAAGTCCAAGGGCAACGTCGTCGATCCCGACACGATGCTGCAGAAGTTCGGCGCCGACGCCCTGCGTCTCTACGTGATGTTCGTCGCGCCGCCGGAAAAGGAAGTCGAGTGGACGGATGCGGGCCTCGAAGGGAGCTTCAGGTTTCTCGCGCGCGTCTGGCGGCTCGTGGATCACTGGAACGAGACGGTTGGCGGGGACGGAATCGACAGCCCCGACACGTGCGAGCAGCTCAACCCGGCGGAGCGCGCCTTGCGCCGCAAGACGCACGAGACGATCCGGCGCGTCACGGTCGACATCGAGCAGCGGCAGTCGCTCAACACGGCCGTGTCGGCGATGATGGAGCTCGTCAACGAGCTGTATGCGTTCAGCGAACAGACCTTGACCGGCGTGCCGGGCAGGCACGCCGACGACGACGTGGAGCACGTGGGCGATCCCGAGCGTCGCGAGACGATCTGCGTCGTGCGCGAAGCGATCGAGGCGCTGATCCGGATGCTCGCGCCGTTTGCGCCGCACACCGCGGAGGAAATGTGGGAGATGCTCGGCCACGACACCGGTCTGGCCGCCGCGACATGGCCGACCTACAACGCCGAGGTGGCGAAGGCGGACGAGATCGTCGTCCCGGTGCAGGTGAACGGCAAGGTGCGCGGCCGGCTCACCGTGCCGGCCGAAGCGTCCGAAGCGGAGCTCGAGCAACTGGCGCTGGCCGATCCCCACGTGAAGCTGCACACTGACGGCAAGACGGTCAGGAAAGTCGTGGTCGCCAAAGGAAGGCTGGTGTCGATTGTCGTCTCGTAGGCTCGCGATCGTCGCCGTCGCTCGTGCTCGCCCTGGCGGGGTCGTCATGCGGCTACGCGCTGGCGGGACGTGGTTCGTACCTGCCCACCTACATCCGCATCATCGGCATCCCGCAGCTCGTCAACAACACGACGTTCTTCCAGGTCGAGCAGGTCCTCACCGAGAAGATCCGCACGGAGTTCATCGGTCGCGGCAACTACGTGGTCGTCCCCGACACCAACGGCGTGGATGCGATCGTGAGCGGTCAGGTGACGGGATTATCCGTGCAGCCGACCGGGTTCAACGATCAGCAGCTCGCGTCGCGCTACATCTTCACCATCACGATGAGGGTTGCCTTCACCGACACGCGCACCAGCGTGGTGCTGTGGAACAACGACTCGCTGTCCTTCAGCTCCGAATACGAGCTGGCCACCCGCAGCAACACCGCGATCGAAGGCTCGGCGTTCCTCGACCAGGAACGCACCTCCTTCGATCGCATCGCCGGCGACATCGCCCGCAGCGTCGTCACCGCCATCGTCGAAGCGTTCTGATGCCCGTTCTGTCACCAGCCGCGCTGCGCAAGCAGATCGCGTCGGGCGAAACCGCGCCCTTGTACGTGCTCGTCGGCGACGACGATGCCGAGAAGTCGTCGGTCGCCGCCGAGTTTGCCGAGATGGTGGACGAGGGCCTGCGCGCGTTCAACGTCGATCGTCTCTACGGCGGCGATACGAAGGCGGACGACCTGCTCGACGCCGCGAACACGCTGCCGATGATGGTGCCGCGGCGCGTCGTCGTCGTCCTCGAGGCGGAGAAGCTGCTGATCCCGAAGCGCGAGAGCGAGGCGGGGCAGGAGGCGCTCGGGCGGCTCGAGGAGTTCCTGAAGGCGCCGTCACCGTACGCGACGGTCGTGTTCGTGTGCGGCGCGCTCGACATGCGCCGCCGCATCGTCAAGCTTCTCGTGAAGGAAGCGCAGGTGGTGAATACGGGGAGTATCGAGGATACCGCCGGCGCGGAGTTGTGGGTCAAGACGCGTGCGGCGCGGGACCGCCTGAATCTCGATGCCGGTGCCGTGCGCGCGCTGGTGGCCCGGGCGGGTCTCGACCTCGTGCAGGCTTCGCGCCGGCCTCGAGCGCGTGGCGCTCTACGCCATCGGGCAGCCAACGGTGACGGCCGAGGACGTGAGGCAGGTCGTGCCGGCGGGTCCCCTGGCGCAGGAGGACTTCGGCATCGCCAACGCCATCAGGGAGGGGGACGCTGCAGGCGCGCTGCGACAGCTGGGCGCGTCGCTCGACGCCGGAGGCGTGCCGTTCATGCTGATGGGTCAATTGCGCTGGGTGGCGGAGAAGCTGCCGCCAAGCCGGATCGAGGCCGGGATCGACGCGGTCTTCCGGACCGACCTGGCGCTCAAGTCATCGGGCGGGGACCCGCGGATCCTGCTCGAGCGGCTGGTGGTCGAGCTGTGCGGGAACGCGGGCCGGCTGAAGCCGGCCCCTACGTACAAATCCCGGTAATTGTGGAGGCCGCGCCAGGTAGACTGTCGAGGGGCCGGCGCTAACCGGCTCAGGCCGTCGTAGCGGCCGGCTCTAGCCGGCCCAGCTGTCGTAGGGGCCGGCTTCAGCCGGCCCGGGCTGTCGTAGGGGCCGGCTTCAGCCGGCCCGACAGCCTACGCGGTGGCCTTGGTGAGCTGCAGCGTGAGTCGCGACTTGTAGCGGCCCGCCGTGTTGCGGTGGATGATGCCCTTGGTGGCCATCTTGTCGACGATGGACACGGTCTGGCTCAGCGCGCTCTTCGCTGCGTCCACGTCCTGGTCGTCGAGCGATGCGCGGATCGCCTTCAGGGCGGTCCGGAGCTTCGACCGCAGCTGCCGGTTGTGCTCCCGGCGCTTGATGTTCTGGCGATTTGCCTTGAGGGCAGACTTCGTACGCTTGGCCACGGTGCTGGCGTCCTCTCGGTAAAGAAAAACCTGTCGATTACAAAGCGCTTATCTTAACACGGCTCGTGGAGGTCGTCCGGCGTCGCCTCGTCCGTGCGCGTACGCCCGGTCTTTTCGACCCGGAGGCCTGGGCCCGTGGCTTCCGGCTTCAGCCGGAAGGACCCCTTACTGGAGCACGTCCAGCGCCACCTTCCACACGCCGCCCGCGTCGCGGGTCCAGACGCGCACGTAATAGCCCATTCCATGGCGGCCCCACGTGTAGCCGAGGTCGCCCGACCGGGCTGCTTCAGCGAAGCGGTGCTCGGCGGCCGGTGCGGCGGATTGGGTACCCAGCCACGCGAGGATCTCCCGTTCGCCGACCCGCGGCGGCATGTCGTGGCGGTGCACGCGCGCTCCGGGCGCGAGACGGCCGCGATAGGCGCTGGCCTGGTTCGACGCCGCCGCGCGCGAGAGCGCACGGTCGGCTTCCGCCAAGGTCATCTGAGCGTTGGTCGCGGTGCCGGCGTAGCGCGTCCGCGGCGCGCGGGTAAGCCCCGCCGCAAAGCGCGGCGCTTCGGGCAGATTCACGCCGACGTCCATGACCACTTTGAACGTGCCGTCAAGCTGCCGCTTCCATACCGACGCGTAGTTGCCGTGCCGCGGCTGGCCCTTGTCGCGCGAGGGATTCATGGAGGTGGACGGACCAGTCAGCCAGCCAAGCTCGCCACTGGCTGCGATGTCGCCGTAGCGGGGCTCCCAGAGCAGCTGAGCGTCCTTGGGCGGATCGGGCATCGCCCGGATCTGATCCTTGGCCAGGCCCGCACCTGTCGCATCGAACCCGACGGCGTCATCGGCGAAGTATTCGAGGAACGCCTGCTTCCAGCCGACCACCCCCGCGCGTGCGGCGAATGCCCGTTCGGCGTCCGCCATCTGGCGGAGCGCGTCGGGAGGAGCGGGTTTCTGCTGGGCGGCGGACAGGAACGGCGCGACGAGGATGAGCGCAGCCGCCAGAACTGCCAGATATGGCGCGCAGCGCCTATCGCTGGACGACTTCGTAGGTGCCCGCGGCGGGCGGTTCTGACGTGTAACGGGGAACGGGCTGGCCATCGACAATCTCAATGGTCTTATACACCACCAACTTGCCGCCGGCGGGCCCGGTGGGGGCCGCACGCTCGGCCCCGGCGGCCGAGCCAACCTTTTTGACGTAGTCGCGCGTTTCGCGATACGGCGGCACCGCGCGGCCGTACTTGTCCACGGCGCCTGCGCCGGCATTGTAGGCCGCGAGCGCGAGTTCCTCGTTGCCGTTGTAGCGATCCATCAGCCGTCGCAGGTAGGTCGCGCCGCCCCGGATGTTCTCGGCCGGGTCGTACGGGTTTCGCACGCCGAGCTCGAGCGCGGTGGCCGGCATCAGCTGCATGAGCCCCATTGCCCCCTTCGGGGAGCGCGCACGAGGGTTGAAACCGGATTCCACCTGGATCACGGCGCGAATCAGCTCCGGCCGCAAGTTGTTGCGCGAGGCGTGCTCGAGGACGAGCGGTTCGAACCGCTCCCGCACCACGGGTGACGCGAGCGGGCGAGTCGAGCGGATCGCCGGCGCTCCGGGCACCTCGTAGGTCCGCGCGTTCGCATCGAGCTTCCGATCGGACAGCACCAGCGTGCCGTTCGCGTCGCGCCATGCGTAGATCTGCGCATCGGCCTGGCTGGGCCAGAGCATCGAGGCACACGCCGCCACGAGGAGTACGCGAATCAGCATGAAATAGCGGGAGAAACCGTGCAGCCATGACGCCTGCCGTACAGCTGCCTGCACGATGTATCGGCAGAGCCGGCCGGAAATGTTAGGGTGAGAGCGTCGGCATGCCGCTTCTGACCCTCGAACAGGTGTCCATGGCGTTCGGGTACCTGCCGCTCTTCCAGGACGCCAGCCTGCGGATCGAGCCGGCGGAACGCGTGGCGTTGATTGGCCGCAATGGCACCGGGAAATCCACGCTCCTGAAAGTGATTGCCGGCGAGTTGCCGCCCGACGGGGGCGCGGTCTGGCAGGCACCCGGGCTGCGCGTGGCGCGCCTGTCGCAGGACGTCGGGGAACTTGGCAATCGAAGGGTGCGGGACGAGGTGGCCGAGGGTCTGCGGCCTGGGACCGCTGACGCGTGGGAGGTCGCGCACCACGTGGACGCCGTGCTCTCCCGCTTGTCGCTCCCTGCCGACAGGCCGGTGCAGGAGCTGTCCGGAGGCTGGCGCCGGCGGGTCCTGCTGGGGCGGGCGCTGGTGTCCCAGCCCGACCTGCTGCTTCTCGACGAGCCCACCAACCATCTCGACATCGACGCCATCCAGTGGCTCGAGGACCACCTGCTGGACTTCGAAGGCGCCCTGCTGTTTGTGACGCACGACCGCGCGTTCCTGCGCCGTCTGGCCACGCGGATCATCGAGCTCGATCGGGGGACGTTGACGTCATGGCCGGGCAGCTACGACGAGTACGTGCGCAAGAAGACGGCGGCGCTCGAAACCGAGGCGCGCGATCTCGAGCGGCTGGACAAGAAGCTTGCGGAAGAAGAGGCATGGCTGCGCCGGGGGATCAAGGCCCGCCGCACGCGCAACGAAGGTCGCGTGCGCGCGCTGGTGGCGCTGCGCGCCGAGCGGGCCGCCTATCGTGCGCAGGAGGGCGCGGTGCGGATGACGCTCGATCGTGCTGACGCGTCGGGCCGCACCGTGTTCGAGCTCGAGGACGTGTCGAAGCACTACGGCGGCACGCCGGTCATCCGGAATCTCTCGACGCGCATCGTGCGCGGCGACCGCGTCGGACTGATCGGCCCGAATGGATCGGGCAAGACGACGCTGCTGCGGCTGCTTGTCGGCGAACTGGAGCCCGACCGCGGAGAGGTGCGGCGCGGCGCGCGTCTCGCGGTCGCCTATTTCGATCAGCAGCGCGAACAGCTCGACCCGGAGCGCACGGTGGCGGAGAGCGTGGCCGATGGCGATACGGTCACCGTGAACGGGCAGCCGCGGCATGTGCTCGGCTACCTCGCCGACTTCCTGTTTCCCCGCGAACGCGCGAAGTCTCCGGTGAAGTCGCTGTCCGGCGGCGAACGCAACCGCCTGTTGCTCGCGCGCCTGTTTGCCCAGCCGGCAAACGTGCTGGTCATGGACGAACCGACCAACGACCTGGACATCGAGACGCTGGAACTGCTCGAGGAGCTGATCGACGCGTTCGACGGCACCGTCCTTCTCGTCACGCACGATCGCGTCTTCCTCGATAACGTGGCGACGAGCACCCTGGCCTTCGAGGGCGACGGCCGGGTCGTCGAGTACGTCGGCGGGTATGAGGACTACTTGAGGCAGTCGGCCTTCCGGGCTGAAGCCGGCAGCCACACGGAAGCCAGAAGCTGCAGCCGGCCGCTGCCACATGTAGAGGCGGACCTTCAGGTCCGCCTCGCCGGCGGCCCGCCGCAAGAAAACCTACAAGGAAGAGCGGGAATACGAAGCGCTGCCGGCCCGCATCGACGCGCTCGAGGACGAGCAGCGCCGCCTGCAGGAAGAAGCCGCCGCCCCGGAATTCTACAAATCTGACGCCGGCCACATCCGGGCCGTCCTCGCCCGCATTGACGAGATTCACGCATCGTTAGAAGATGCGCTGGCGCGCTGGGTGGAACTGGAGGAGATCGGACGATGAGTCTGTGGCAGCGGTGGTGGCGGATGCCGCAGCGTGTGTGGCTGCGGCGGGCGGCATTCCAGGTCCACTTGTGGTTCGGCCTGATTCTCGGGCTCTACATCGTGATGCTGAGCGTGACCGGCAGCATCCTGGTGTATCGCCTCGATCTCGACCGGTGGTTCGCGACGCCGGTGCCCGCCTTCGACGCGGAACGGCCGCTGGTGTCGAAGGACACCATCACCGCTTCCGCGATGCAGGCCTATCCCGGCTGGGAGATCGTCCGGCAGGGTGAGCGTGTCTCGAGGCGCGTTCCCGCGATCGGGGTGACGCTCGCGCGCAATGGCGAACAGACCGAACAGCTTTTCGATCCCTACACTGGACAGCATCTCGGGATCGCATTCACCGAGGGGCAAGAGGCCGTCCTCTGGCTGGTGTCGCTGCACGACGACCTGCTGTTCAACCGCGACGGCCGATGGTGGAACGGCATCGGGAGCGCCTTCGCCACGCTGCTCGTGCTGACAGGCCTCCTGGTGTGGTGGCCCGGCGTGACGCGATGGAAGCGCAGCCTCTCGGTCAAGCTGACCGGCGGCTGGCGGCGCTTCACCTGGGACCTGCACAGCGCGGCCGGCTTCTACCTGTTCGGGTTTCTGCTCGTGTGGGGCGTGTCGGGGGCATACATGGGCGTGCCGGCCCCCTTCTCATGGCTCCTCGAGGCGACGCGCCCCGCGGATGGCGGCGAGAGCATCGGCGACACGATCCTGCTCTGGCTGACGCGGCTGCACTTCGGCCGGTGGCGCATCCCGTGGCTGAAGGCGGTGTGGGCGGTGCTCGGCCTGGTCCCCGCGATGATGTTCGTCACCGGCATGCTGATGTGGTGGAATCGCGTGGTGCGTCAGCGGCTGCGAGGCAGCGTCGTCGCGCGTCAGCTCGAGCCGGATGCGGGTGCTCGGGTAGCGAATTAGGCGGACCTGAAGGTCCGCCTCTACGAAGTACAGACTCAGGCTGACAGCCGGAAGAACGCTCTTACGGCAGGTTGTACGCGCCGATCTTGTTCTCGTTCATGTGCGGCACGATCACGGTATTCCCGTTGATCCCGATGTCCGCGGTCCCCGGCGTGAAGGTGGCCACCGGCTGGCTGTCGCCATTGGCCGACACCCGGATGATCTGGCCCTTGAGGTAATCGGTCACCAGGTACCCGCCGCGCCCGTCGCGCTCGACGCCGTCGATGTTGGCGAACGGGTTGGCTGTAATCGCCGTCTTCGCCTTCGTCTTCAGGTCGATGGCAAACAGGCGTCCCGGTACATCGGTGCTGAAGTCGGCCTTCGGCTGGCTGCCCCAGCCGCCGACGATCAACCGATCGCCATCGGCCAGCAGGCCGTTCGGGTGCTCGAGCTCCTCGCCCTCGATGAACACCGACGCCTTGCCGTCCTTCACCGCGTAGATCTTGTTCCCCATCATGTCGGTCACGTAGACCGTGCCGTCGCTGCCGGCGGCGACGTCGTTGAGGAACATGGCGCCGGCGATCTTCACGCGCGTCGTGACCTTGCCGCTGGCCATGTCGATCCCGACGACCTCGTCGAGGTCCGACGTCCACAGCGTGCCGTTGTGGCTGCGGAGCCCTTTTGGCGCATTGAGGCCGGTTGCCCAGTTCGCGGACACGACCTTGCCGTCCGGCGTCAGTTTGACGATGCGGCCGTTGCCGTCGCGGCCATCGGGCGCGCCCGCGATCTGCGACACGTAAATCGAGTTCGACGCCGCATCGTAGTAGGCGCTCTCGGGCGTCTCGATCCCTTCCGTGACGGTCCACGCCGCGGGCAGCGCTTCAGCTGCCGCCGCCGGGGCGGCAGCGGGACCGGCGGCCGGCGCTTCAGACGGAGCAGGCGTTTCGGTGCGGCCGCACGAGGTAACCGCAAAGGCAGCAACAATCACAAATCCGACACGTTTCATCAACCAACCTCCAGGAGTTTTTCGAGCACGCCGCGGCTTGCGGCGAGCATTTCCCCGATCTTCGAGGGGTCCTTGCCTCCAGCTTCGGCGAAGTCGGCCCGGCCGCCCCCGCCGCCGCCCACGATGGGCGCGAGCTGTTTCACGACTTGTCCGGCCGGCACCTTCTTCGTCAGGTCCGGTGTCACGCCGACCACGATCTGGACCTTTCCTTCCGACGGCGACGCGAGCACGACGACGCCGCTCTTGATCTGATCGCGGTGACGATCGACGAGTGCGCGCAGGCCGTCCTTGTCGAGGCCCGTGACTTCGCGTGCCACGAGCTTCACCCCGCCGACCTCGACCGCCTCGTCCTGCTGGCCGGCGCCGCCCCCCATGGCGGCGTTCATCCTGGCCTGCTGCAACTCACGCGCGAGCCGTTTGTTCTCTTCCTGCAGCGCCACCACGCGCGTCGTCAGCTCACCCGCTCGCGCGTTCAACGCAGACGCAATGTCGGCAATCTGTTCGCGGTCGCGCTGGAACGTCTGCAACGAGTCGAGGCCGGTGATCGCCTCGATTCGCCGGACGCCGGCCGCGACGCCGCTCTCCGAGACGACGGCGAAGAGGCCGATGTCGCCGGTGGCACGCACGTGCGTGCCCCCGCACAGCTCGACGCTGAACCCCGGAATCGACACGACGCGGACCTTGTCCCCGTACTTCTCCCCGAAGAGCGCCATCGCCCCGGCCGCAATCGCCTCCTGCGTATTCTTCACGTCGGTCTGCACGCGGGTGTTCTTCAGCACCTGATCGTTGACGATCTGCTCGATCTCGAGGAGTTGCTCGCGCGTCAGCGCGGTGAAGTGGACGAAATCGAACCGCAGGCGATCCGGCGCCACGAGCGACCCCGCCTGCTTGACGTGACTGCCGAGGACCTGTCGCAGGGCCGCGTGGAGCAGGTGCGTGGCCGTGTGATTGCGGCGCGTCGCCGCGCGCGCGCTGCCGGCGACTTCCGCCGACACGATGTCTCGCAGCGCGAGCGAACCCTCGGTGACCGTGACGCCGTGCACGCGCGGCCCGAACTGGTGATGCCGCGAGATGCTCTGCACCTGCGCTTCACCCTGAGGACCGACGATCCGGCCGATGTCCGAGACCTGGCCACCCGCCTCGAGGTAGAAGGGCGACTGCGACAGCAGCACGTACCCGCGCTCGCCCTGTTTCAGCTCGGGAGCGAACTCGTTGGACTCTCCGGCATCCTTGAACAGGGCGACGACGTTGGTGGTGGCCTCGGTCTGGTCATAACCGAGGAACTGGTCCGGAAGGTGACGCAGCTCGCCCGCAGTGGGGTCCGGCACGTTCCACGGTTTGTCGACGGCGGGTCCGCCCTTGAAGGCGCTCCCGGCGCGCGCCTTCTCGCGCTGGCCCGCCATGGCGCGCTCGAAGGCGTCGCGATCGAGCGACAGCTTGCGGTCCTCGATCATGTCCTCGATGAATTCCTGGGGGAGACCGAACGTGTCGTACAGCTTGAACGCCACGTCGCCCGGAACCACCCTGTCGCCGGCGGCGGCGCGGTCGAGCACCTCTTCGAGCCTCGGCAGGCCGCCGGTGAGGACCGCGTTGAACCGTTCCTCCTCGCTGCGGACGACCTGGACGATGGCTTCGCGACCCGAGGTGAGCTCCGGGTAGGCGTTGCCGAACTCACGGACGACGACGTCCACGAGCGTGTGCAGGAACGGTTCGACCACGCCGAGGCGCTTTCCATGCCGCATCGCGCGCCGCATGATCTTTCGCAGGACGTAGCCGCGCCACTCGTTGGAGGGCACGACGCCGTCCGCGATGAGGAACGTCATCGCGCGCATGTGATCCGCGATGACGCGCATCGACACGTCGGCCGGCTCCATCGTCCCGCGATGTGCCGTGCCGGCGCGCTCGCCGATCGCCGCGAGCAGCGGCGTGAAGAGATCGGTGTCGTAGTTCGACAACTTTCCCTGCAGCACGGCGGTGACGCGCTCGAGGCCCATGCCCGTGTCGATCGACGGCGCCGGCAGCGGCGTCAGCGTGCCGTCCGCCTGCCGGTTGAACTCCATGAACACGTTGTTCCAGATCTCGATGTAGCGGTCGCAGTCGCACTCGAGGCCGCGGCACACCTGGCCGGCGCCTTCGGCGCCGCACGGGAGATCGGCGCCGCGGTAGTAGTAGATCTCGGAGCAGCGGCCGCAGGGACCGGTCTCACCCATCTGCCAGAAGTTGTCCGCGGCTCCGAGCTCGCCGATGCGCTCGGCGGGGAGGAACTGGCGCCAGATCGCGTACGCCTCGTCGTCACGCTCGACGCCGCCTTCGCCGCGGAAGATCGTCGCGAACAGCCGGTCTGCCGGCAGCTTCCATTCCCCGGTCAGGAGCGTCCACGCCAGCGGGATCGCCTCCTTCTTGAAATAGTCGCCAAAGGAGAAGTTGCCGAGCATTTCGAAGAAGGTGTGATGCCGCAGCGACGGCCCCACGTTGTCGAGATCGTTGTGTTTGCCGCTGACGCGCATGCACTTCTGCGCGGACGTGGCCCGCGTGTAATCGCGCCTCTCCTTCCCGAGGAACACATCCTTGAACTGGTTCATCCCGGCGTTGGTGAACAGCAGCGTGGGGTCGTCGTGGGGAACCAGGGGCGAGCTGGGAACGATGCGATGCTGGTGCCGCTCGAAGTACTGCAGGAAGGAACTGCGGATCTCGTGACCGGTCATCCTGCCTATTTTAGTGCGCGCAGTGCTTCCATGATGCGGTCCGCCTCGAAACCCTGGCCCACGAGGTAGCGGAACAGCCTTGCCCTCTCGCGCTCGTCCTCGAGGCGGACGCGGCCGCGCAACCGCCGTGCGACCGCCGCCTGCAGCAGAGCCGTCGTGTCGATCGCATCGAACACCTCGTCCACGGCGGCCGCTGCGACGGAACGGTCGATGCCGGCGGCGTCCACCTGCATGCGGACACGACGCTTCCCGCGGCCATGGATCGAGACCGCCGTGCGCGCGATCGCGCGAGCAGTACGGTTGTCGTCGATCGCGCCTTCCCCGCGAAGCCGGGCGACGGCGGTGTCGATGTGGTCCTGGTCGTACTCGCGGCGCGCGAGCCGGGTGCGCACCTGCATCTCCGACAGCTCGCGGCGGGCGAGCATCCTCAGCCCGGCGAGGTAGGCGCGGTTCGGATCGCTATCCGCCAAACCTGGTGATCTCCGGCGAGCCGCCCGCCCTGGCCATCTGGTCGCGCGCCAGGTCGGCCGTCGTGGAGATGCCCTGGACCTTCAATTTGAACTCGTCCACGTTGGATGCCCAGCGCAGCGCTTCCTCGTAGGCGATGAGCCCCTTCTCGAAGAGGCCGAAGATGGACTGGTCGAACGTCTGCATCCCGTACTGCGAGGTCCCCTGAGCGATGGCGCCGTGGATCAGGTGCGTCTTTTCCTTGTCCATGATCGCGTCGCGGATGAACGCGGTGCTGATCAGGACCTCGACGGCGGGCGCCCGGCCCTTGCTGTCGGACTTGGGAATCAGGCGCTGCGAGATGATCGCCTTGAGCACGCTGGCCAGCTGGATGCGAATCTGCTTCTGCTGGTGGGGAGGGAAGACGGCGATGATCCGGTTGATCGTCTCGGTGGCGTCGAGGGTGTGCAGCGTCGAGAACACCAGATGGCCGGTCTCGGCGGCGAGGAGCGCGGTTTCGATCGTCTCGAAATCGCGCATTTCGCCGACGAGGATGACATCGGGATCCTGCCGCAGCGCGCTGCGCAGCGCGTGAGAGAAGGAGCTCGTATCGACGCCGATTTCGCGCTGGTTGATGATCGAGCGGTTGTCGCGGTGCAGGTACTCGATCGGGTCCTCGACCGTCATGATGTGCGCCGTGCGCGTCGAGTTGATCTCGTCGATGAGCGCCGCCAGCGTGGTGCTCTTGCCGCTGCCGGTGGTGCCGGTGACCAGGACGAGGCCGCGCTCCGCCGACGGCGATGCGCTTCAGCACGGCCGGCAGCGCCAGTTCGTCGATCGTGGCGACGCGCGTCGGGATGACGCGGAAGATCATCCCGGTCGAGCCGCGCTGGCGGAACGCGTTGGTTCGGAAGCGTCCCAGCCCGGGCACGCTGTAGGCGAGGTCGGCCTCGTGATGCTCCTTGAGCTTCTCGCGCTGCGTAGTGGGGAGGACGGCGCTGGCGAACGCCTCCATGTCCTCGTGCTCGAGGCGGCGCTCTTCGCTGGCCGGGGTGAGCGTGCCCCGTACGCGCATCATCGGGTAACTGCCGACCTTCAAATGCAGGTCGGATGCGCCACTATCCACGGCGATCTTCAGGAGGTCATTCACATGCATGACCCCCTGATTATCGTTGCTTGCCCGCTGCTTATCTAGCGCGGCACTGTTTCGCGCGCGCCGACCGGCTGCAGCCAGCCGTGCGTGTCCGGATCCTCGCCCTTCACGATCTTGAAGAATCGCTCCTGGATCGCTTGCGTGATGGGACCGCGGCGGCCACGGCCCACCTTGACGCGATCGACGGAACGGATGGGCGTGACCTCGACAGCGGTGCCCACGAAGAACACCTCGTCCGCGATGTACAGCGTCTCCCGCGGCAGCGTCTGCTCGCGCACGTCGAACCCGAGATCGCGCGCGATCGTCATCACCGAGTCGCGCGTGATGCCCCAGAGCACGGAGTTGCCGATCGGGGGCGTGTAAATGATGCCGTCGCGAACCACGAAGATGTTCTGGCCGCTGCCCTCGCTGAGGTTGCCCTGCGTGTCGAGCGCGATCCCCTCCGCGTAGCCGTCGGCCATCGCCTCCATCTTGATCAGCTGCGCGTTCGCGTAGTTGGCCACGCTCTTGGCCATCGCCGGCGTCGTGTTCGGCGCGTTCCGCGCCCAGGTCGAGATCTTCACGTCGAGGCCTTCTTCAATCGCCTCCTTCGTGAAGTACGCCCCCCATTCCCACAGCATGATGGCGACGTCCACCGGGCACGGCATCGGGTTGACGCCGAGCGAGTCGTAGCCGCGGTAGATCAGCGGGCGAATGTAACAGGCGCGGAACCTGTTCGCCAGAATCAGATTCGTCACGGCGTCGGTCAGCGTCTGCTGGTCGTAGGGCGAATCCATGCGGTAGATGCGCGCGGAGTCGAGCAGCCGCTTCATGTGCGCGTCGAGCCGGAAGCAGGCCGGGCCGTTGACCGTGTCGTAGCACCGCGCCCCTTCGAAAACGGCGCTGCCGTAGTGCACGACGTGGGACGCCACGTGGATCTGTCGCGTCGTTCCAGTCCACGAGCGAGCCGTTCATCCAGATCTTGCCGGTCCCGGGAAAGCCCATTGGTATGCTCCTTCGTCAGATCCTACCGCGACTGGAACGGCAAATGTCAGCGGGACAAGAGGCAGGCCGACCTGAAGGCCGGCCTCTACAAAAACTGATGCCAGCGTTCGTAGAGGCCGACCTTCAGGTCGGCCTGGATAGCGCCGGTATGCACCCGGTGGTCGCGGGCGACTACTGGGCCTCGTTGCAGAAAGGGCAGCGGTCGCTGCGGGCGTGCAGCGCCTTACGGCAGTGCCAGCAGAAGCGGGGCTGCGGCGTCTCGCGGGCCTTCAACCGGGACTGGATGTCAGCCACGCTCTCGGCGGCCGCGGCGGCGGCCCCGCGCGTGACCTTGCGGAACGCGACCGGCTCCCGGGCGGAGAGCACCTCATTCAGCAGGTCTGCCGCCCGCGGATACCGCACCGTGAGGTCGGGCGCGAGGGCGCGCATCACGATGTCGTTGATGGCCCTGGGAATCTTGCCGTTTTTCAGCCGTGGCGCGGTAATCAGCTCACCTCGCATCAGCCTGTCGATGTCGGCTGGAGACGGCGCGTCGTAGGGCAGCGATCCCGTGAGCATCTGGTACATCGTGACGCCGATGGAATAGACATCGCTCGCGAAGACCGCCTTCCCGAAGAACTGTTCGGGCGCCATGTACGGAGGGCTGCCGATCACCGTGGTCCCGTGTGCCGCGATCTCGAGGAAACGCGAGGTCCCGAAGTCGGTGACCTTCAGCATGCCCGACTCCGACACGAGCATGTTCCCGGGGCGCAGGTCGCGGTGCAGGATCCCCGCCCCGTGGGCGTGGTCCACGGCATTGCAGATCTGGCACGTGAAGTCGAGCACGCGTGAGAGCTCCATCGCGCCGTCGCGATCGATGACCTGCTCGAGCGTCTCGCCCGGCACGTACTCCATCACGATGAAAAACACATCGTCCTGTTTCTCGGCCGTGAGCACCGTGACGATGTTGGGGTGGCTCATGGAGGCGAGGAGCCGCGGCTCCTTCACCATCTCGCTGAAGTCCAGATGCTGCTTGTGGGGGACCTTGAGGGCGACCTTCTTGTGGATCCACGTGTCCTCGGCCAGGAACACGCTCCCGAATCCGCCGCTGCCCAGGGGAGACAGGATGCGGTACTTCCCGATGGTCTGTCCTCGGAAGAACATGAGGTGGAGTGCGAGGAGTATAGCAGCGGGCGATCGTCCGGCGCAGCGTCTTTCGTTTCGAGCAGGCCGCGGAGACGCGGCCCGTGAGACGTTTCAAGGTCGCACGTTGCACGCCAGGCTCGGCCTTACCATTCCTTCCTCCAACACGCGCGCGTAGAGGCGGCTCCAGCCCGGATGCACCTTCTGCGACACCCGCAGGAACTCGGCGTTGGCGAACGACGCGCTGATCTGCCTGCACGGATTGGCGTATGCGGTCAACTCGAGCAGCACAGGTCCGACTTCGACCAGCGCCCCCGGGCGCATCAGCGCCCAATCGATGCCGGCGAGAGTGAGGTTCTCGCCGATGCTCCCGGGCACGATCGGATGGCCTTCGGCCTGAAGCGCCTGGATCAATTCGTGCGAATACAGGCTGACCGCCCGATCGGGCCCGCCGTGGATCTGCAGGAGGCGTTGCCGGTCGCCTTCGACGCCGGCGGCATGAATCCAGGCGGAGCTTGTCGGCCACTTGGACACACCGCCGCCCGAGATGTTGACCGATAGAAGTGTCCCGCCAGGCATCGTCCGCGCTCGCTTTCCTCGTAGGCCGGCGCCCCGCGCGCCGCGCTCACTTCCAGGAGAACCGGAAGGCACATCTATAATCGCTCAGTGAACGCACGGTTCTATGTGCCCGGGGCCTCGGGGGGCGGGCAGATCATCGCGCTGTCCGAAGACGAGGCCCAGCACCTGACCCGCGTGCTCCGCCTGACGGAAGGCGCCCCCATCAGCGTTTTCGACGGCCGCGGCCGCGAATTCCAGGCCGTGGTCGAGAAGGCGGGGAAGACCGAGGTCCTCGTCGCCGTCGGGCCGCAACAGAAACCGCCGGCAGCCGAGCCTCGCGTCGGCGTGACGCTCGTCCAGGCCGTCCTCAAGGGCGACAAGATGGACGATGTGATCCGGGATGCCGTGATGATGGGTGTGTTCGCCATCCAGCCCACCGTCACCGCGCGCACCGAGATCAAGCTGTCCGCCCTCGTCAGGGGCCGCCGCCAGGAGCGGTGGCAGAAGATTGCGATCTCGTCGGCCAAACAGTGCGGCCGCGCCACGGTGCCCGAGATCCTGGCGCCCTGCGAGTTCGCGCTCATCCCGCCTGCGCTCGCCGACATGGCCCTGCCCGGCCCGGTGCTCCTCCTGGTGGAACCGAGCGCCACGATCATGGCCGTGGCCGTCCACGATCTCGATCCGGCGCCGCCCGGGCAGGCGATGGTCATCGTCGGGCCCGAGGGCGGCTGGAGTCCCGAGGAGATCGAGGCGACGGCGACGGTCTGCCTGCCGGTCACCCTCGGCGCCCGCACGCTGCGGGCCGACGCCATGGCCGTCGTCGCATTGAGCGCGCTGTTCACGATGTGGAAGGAATTCTAGTCTCCCGGCCGAAACGGACCGGTGCGATCGTAATTCAGACACTCCGTAGGCCGCGTCCTTTCGGCCCCGGCATCGTCAGATGACGCGGGCTTCCGCCGTTCGACGATGACGATGATGGCGGGTCCGAAAGGACCCGCCCTACAGTCCCGCGTGCGTCCGGCGGCAGCCGAAGATTCAGAACGCTCCGTAGGCCGGATCCTTTCGGACCCGGCATCGTCAGTCGCGCGTGGAACTGATCTGAGATCGGCGTGCCTCAGTCCTGGCGCTTGATCAACCGCAGCAGCTCGTTGACTTCCTTCGGCACGGCGGACGTGAGGACTTCGGCGCCGGTGGGTGTCACCAGGATCGTGTCCTCGACGCGGATGTGCAGCTGCTGGTCGGGGATGTCGATGATCGGTTCGATCGCCATCACCATGCCCGCCTGGAACGGCGCGTTCCAGTCGCCGACGTCGTGGACCGACAGGCCCACGTAATGGCCGATGTAGGCATAGCGCGGGTCGAAGCCCGCCTTCCGGAAGATGTCCTCTGCGATCGTGCGGACGACGTCCCTCGTGACGCCGGGCTTGATGGCGGCGATGATCGCCTTCTGCGCCTCGAGCACGGCGTCGTAGGCCTTGCGCTGGGCGTCGGTGAAGCGGCCCGACACCGGCCATGTCCGCGTGATGTCGATCGTCAGGTAATCGAGCGAACCGCCGTAGTCCATCACGACGAGCTCGCCGGCTTTCGTCTGGCGTCCGCTGTCTTCGTAGTGCCACTGGTTGCCGTTCGGTCCCGAGGCGACAATCGCGGGATACGCCGCCGCCCTGCAGCCCGTGCTTCAGCATCCAGTGCGTCGCTTCGGCCTCGTGCTCGTACTCGTATCGGCCCGGCTGGCTGATCTCGATGGCGCGGCGCAGCGCCTCGGCGCTGATGCGGCCGTTGTAGCGCAGGATCTCGGCCTCGCGGCTCGTCTTGATCACGCGCAGCGCGTCGACGTGCGGCGTCACGTCCTGCAGCGTGTAGTAGGGGAACATCTGCCGGATCTGTTCGACCCGCAGAGCGTCAGCCGCCGGCTGGTGCGCGAAGGGATTGTTCAGCCGGCGCGCGGTGCGGATGGCGGCGTCGACGCGGCCGAAGTTCACCTCGTCGCGCTCTGAAAGACGCGTCCAGAGCGTCAGCGGCCCGGAGACGCCGCGGCGGCGTGCCAGGAACTCGTTCAACCCGGACAACGGCTGAATGGAGGCGAAGCCATACTTCTTTGCCGCGTCCCGCTCCTCGAGCCAGTTTCCCCCCTCGTAGCGGAGCTCCACCGGGCTCAGCTTCGGGATGAAGAGATGTGATTGGCCGCCGGGCGCGTCCATGACGAGGACGGCGTTCGACCCCTTCGTTGCCCGTCAGGTAGAAGAAGTCGTTGTCCTGGCGGAACCGGATGCCGGGCGACGCGTCGGTCGCGCCGAACATGACCAGCGTGCCTCGCTCCAGCGCCTTGGCGAGCCGCTGGCGGCGGCCCGCAAACTCGTCGGCGCTGTATCCCATGCGCTCGGCGGCCGGCGCGGCGGCGAGGAACGCCGCCGCGAGGACGAGCGCGACAATCAGCGTCTTCGCAGGGTGACCGAGAGCCATTCGTCTTCCTCCGCCCGCTGCGCCACCGCGAATGCGGCGAACGCGTCGAGTACGCCCGCTTCCTCGTGCGCCATGAACCCACTCAGGATCAGCCGGCCGTCCGGCGCTGCACGATCCTGCAGCCGGGGAGCTGCCTGGATCAAGAGGCCGCCCGTCAGGTTGGCCAGGACGACGTCGAAGGCGGGCAGATCGGCCGTGCGCAAGTCGGCGGCGCGCACGTCCACAACCGCGCCACCATTCATCTGCACGTTCTCGCGTGCCGATTGAATCGCATCAGGATCATCGTCAATGGCCACCACCGGTGAGGCGCCGAGCAGGCTGGCCGCAATCGCCAGCACCCCGGAGCCGGTGCCGACATCGAGCGCGGACTCGGCCGCGCATGTCGATCTGCTGCATGGCGGCGAGGCAGAGGCGCGTGGTGGCGTGGTGTCCCGTGCCGAAGCCCATCGAGGGCTGGATGACGACGATCGTGGGCCGGCTAAAGCCGGCCCCTGGACGGGGCGGCGCCCCACGTACGGGCCGGCTTCAGCCGCCCGCGTCGGGAACATCCCACGGGGGCGCGACGATCAGATCGCCAACCTGGATGGCCTTCAGGCCTGCCTGGGAGCGCGCGGCCCAGTCTTCGTCAGCCACGTCGATCGGCGCGAAGGACAGTTCGGGGAAGTCCGACGCCACGCCGCAGCGCGCGCGGTCGCGCTCCTCGGGCGTGTGAAAGAAGACGCGCCAGGTTTCAGGCGCGTTGTCGTCGATGGCGGCAACGTCGTAGTCGAGGAGGGCGGCCTGAAAGAGATCGGGCCGGCTGAAGCCGGAGCCGCCGTTCCGGCTCGTGGCGCCGTCTGTCGTGGGGGCCGGTTTCAGCAAGCCCACGTCGAGCGCCGGCCACGTCCTCATGGCCTAGCCGAAGATGTCCTTCACGCGATCGAAGAGGCCCTTGTCTTCCTGGTCGTCGCGCGGCGTCGGCTCGAACTGCTCCTTGGGGAGCGAAGTGGAGAGCTGCTCGAGGAGCTTGCGCTGCTCGCGCGAGACCTTCTTCGGCGTGATCACCTTCACCGTCACCAGCAGGTCGCCCTTGCCGCGGCCCGACACGTCGGGCATCCCGCGGCCGCGCAGGCGGAACGTCGTCCCGGTCTGCGTCGATTCGGGAATCGTGTACGGCTCCCCGCCGTCGAGCGTGGGGATGGTGATTTCGCCGCCGAGGGCGAGCGTCGGAAAGTTCAGCGGGATCTCGCAGTACAGGTCGTTGCCATCGCGCTGGAAGAAGGCGTGGTCCTGCACGTGGATTACCACGTAGAGGTCCCCGTGCGGACCGCCACCCGGTCCGCCTTCACCCTCGCCGGTGAGGCGCAGACGCTGGCCCGTGGCGATGCCCGGCGGGATGCGAACGGTCAGCTTCTTTTCTTTCTGCACGCGCCCGGCGCCGCGGCAGGCCGGACAAGGGTTCGAGATGATCGATCCGGTTCCGCGGCACTGGCCGCAGGTGCGCGCGACCGTGAAGAAGCCCTGTTGATAGCGAATCTGTCCGCGCCCCTGGCACTGAGGGCACGTCGTCGGCTTCGAGCCGGCCGCCGCGCCGCTGCCCTGGCACGTTTCGCACGCCTCCTGCCGCGGGATCTGGATCGTCGTCTCGGCGCCGCGCGCCGACTCCTCGAACGAGATCTCGAGGTCGTAACGAAGATCCGCGCCGCGCTGCGGGCCGCCGCGCCGGCGCCCGCCGCCGAACATGTCGCCGAGCCCGAAGATGTCGCCGAGCCCGCCGAGGATGTCCTCGAAGCCGGTGAAGACCGTCGGATCGAAGCCGCCCGTCGCCGCGCCGCCAAGACCGGCATGGCCGAAGCGATCGTACATGTGACGCTTGTCGGTATCGGCGAGGACCGAGTACGCCTCGGCGGCTTCCTTGAACTTCTCCTCCGCGGCCTTGTCGCCGGGATTGCGGTCGGGGTGATACTTCAGCGCGAGCTTGCGGTACGAGCTCTTGATCTCGACTTCGGTGGCGGTGCGCGTCACCTCGAGCACTTCGTAGTAGTCGCGCTTGCTCACGCCTTGGCTACCTTCACCGTCGCCGGGCGCAGCAGCCGATCGCCGAGTGTGTAGCCGCGGCGCAGCTCAGCCATCACCTCGCCCTCGCGATGGTCATTGCTGACTTCCTGCATCACGGCCTCGTGATACCGCGGATCGAACTGGGCACCCACCGCCTCGATCGCCTTGACGCCGCGCTTGCGCAGCAGGTCGGCCATCTGCTTGTGTATCAGCTCGACGCCACGGCGGTACGACTCGGCCTCGCTGCCCGCGGCCGCCTGCAGCGCGCGCTCGAGGTCGTCGATGATCGGCAGCATGTCGGTGAGGATGTCGGCGCCGGCGTACTCGGACAGCTCACGGCGTTCCCGTTCGACGCGTTTCCGGTAGTTGTCGAACTCGGCCGCGGTCCGCAGCAGCCGGTCCTGCAGCGCATCCTTTTCCCGGCGCAGCGTCTCCGTTTCGGCCTGCTCGGTGGCGGCGGGCGTGCTGGCGCTGCCGTCGGACGTCTCCGGCGGATTCTGGTCTTCTATCTGATTCGCCATGTCTACGTTTCTTAGTTTGAGTCGCGCAGCACGCGCGAGACCGCCTGGGTCGTCCCATCCACCAGCGTGATGGCGCGCGAGTAATGCATGCGCACCGGACCAATCACGCCCACGGTGCGCATCGTCGCGCCGTCGCGGGCGGTGGAAGCGATCAAGCTGAAGGGACGGAGGTCCGGCGCCGCGTGCTCGGCGCCGATGACCACCGTCAGCCCGGGGCCCTCGATGTACTGGTTCAACAAATGAACCATCCGCTCTTTTTCTTCCATCATTTCCAGCAGCGCGCGGAGCGTGGCCATCGACATCGCTTCCGGCCCGGTTCCATCGAGCAGCGAGGCCGCGCCCTCCACGTGGAAGGCATGATGCTTCGGCATTTCCTCGAGCGTCACGCGCGCGAGGCGAAGCGCACGCGTCAGCAGCTGGTCGTAAAGCGTTCGCTCCTGGAGCAGGCGCTCGAGGACAGACTCGCGGACGTCGAGCAGCGGCAGCCCGGCGAACTCGGTGTTGAGATAGTTCGCCGCCTGCACGAGATCGTCGGGACGGATGTCTTCGCCGGCGTCGACGACCTTCTGCGTCACCTGGTTGCCCTGCGAGACGACCACGACCAGCACGCGCGGGCCTCCGAGCGCGACGAACTCGATCCGCTGCAGCACGGCGACGTCCGTGCCGGCCATGGCAAAGCCCACGTGCCGCGCCGCGCGCGACACCACATGGGAGAGGCTGGCCAGCAGGTCGTCCATCAGCGGAGATCGGCCTGCGTGTTGACGGAGCTGGTTCTCGACCCCTGCCGGCGGCCGCGCCGGCTTGCGGGATTCGAGCAGGAGATCCACGAACACCCGATAGCCGCGGTCGGTGGGCACGCGCCCTGCCGACGTATGCGGCTGATGCACGTAGCCGCGCCTCTTCAAGCTGAGCCAGCATGTTGCGCACGGTCGCGGACGACACACCAAGGCCGCTATGGCGCGCGAGCCTCTGCGACGACACCGGTTCCCCGGTCTCGATGTATTCCCGCACCAGCGTGGCGAGCAGCCGGCGGGACCGTTCAGTGAGCTCGAAAGAACCCATTACGTGTCAGAAGCTTAGAGGCCGAACTAATTATAGTCCGGCCCGCGCGGCGAGGGCACCCGCCTCTCGCCGTGCCTCGGCGACCACATCCGCCGCGTCCAGCCGGGCCGACTCGCCGTCCAGGACGAGCACCTCGCCGTCGACCATCGTCATCCGGACGTCGCCCGGCCGTGCGGCGTAAACGACGGTTGAGAACGGGTCGGGATCGGGTGCCACGTGGGCGGCGTCCCGCGCCACAAGGATGAGATCAGCCCGTTTCCCGACCTCGACGGAGCCGATTTCAGCATCGAGTCCGAGCGCGCGCGCCCCGTTGCGGGTAGCCATCCACAGGGCCTGCCGGGCCGGCAGGACGCCCGGTTCGCGGCGGGCCGCCTGAAGCGTGGCTGCCAGGCGCATCTCTCCGAACATGTCGAGGTGGTTGTTGCAGGCCGCGCCGTCGCTGCCGAGGGAGACGCATACGCCGCGGGCCAGCATCTCCGGGACGGGCGCGATGCCGGAACCGAGCTTGAGGTTGGAACCCGGGCAATGCGTGACCTTGGCGTCGTGCGCCGCCAGCAACGCCTGCTCCTCGTCCTCGACCCAGACGCAGTGGGCGACGTTCAGCCGGGGTGTCAGGAGGCCGACCTGGCGCAGGTACTCGATGTTCCCCGTGCCGGTCTGCCTCCGCACCAGCTCGATCTCGTCACGCTGCTCCGACGCGTGCGTGTGGACCAGCGCGCCTTCTCGCGTCGAGAGGGCCGCGACCTGCTCGAGCAGGGTACGCGTACACGACACCGCGAACCGCGGCGCGAAGGCGGCGCGGATGCGCCCGTTCGACGTGCCGTGCCAGCGCCGGGACAGATCGAGGCTCTCATCGATGGAACGCTGTGTGTCCTCCTGGAGGCGCCGCGGCGATCCGGGTGCCGGAGCGTCCATCATGCACTTGCCGACGGTCGCCCGGATGCCGGTCTCGCTGACGGCTTCGAAAACCACGTCCGTGTCGTGCACGGTCTCCATCGTCAGGATGCAAGTGGTGCCGCTGCGCAGCAGCTCGTAGCAGGCGAGGCGCGCGGCGGCGCGCAGCGACGCGGGCGTGTGCGCGGCTTCCATCGGCCACACACGCGTGCGCAGCCAGTCGAGCAGCCGCAGGTCGTCCGCGTAGCCGCGGAAAAGTGTCTGGCACAGGTGAATGTGGGTCTGGACGAACCCGGGCAGCAGGTAGGCGCCCGCGGCGTCGATGACGATGTCGTGAGGCTGGGGAGGTTCGGCGCCGACGGAGGCGATGCGGCCGTCACGGACCGAGACGGCACCGTCAAGGACCTCGTAACCGTCGTTCATGGTCACGACGGTCGCGTTTCTAATGAGGACGGAGGACGTGGTCGCGTGTCGAATCAGCGCTGACGGCATCAACGCTTCAGTGCGCCCTCCCACCGCATGCTGCTGGCGGCGGCGCCCGATTCAGATACCTTTCCGTGCTTCACGGCGATCAGCTCTGCGAGGATGCTGATCGCGATCTCCTGCGGCGTGATCGCGCCGATGTCGAGACCGATGGGAGCATGGATGCGGCGGAGCGCTTCGGGCGACGTCCCTTCTTCGCGGAGCGCATCGTAGATACGCTTTACCTTTGCGCGGCTGCCGATCAGGCCGACATAGCGGAGGTTTCGGGAGGCGAGCTCGCGCAGCGTGTCGAGGTCGTGGCGATGACCGCGGGTGACGATGACCGCGTAGGAGGTCGCCGGAAGCTCGTTTGCGCCGAGCCACGCCGGAATCTCGTCGACGACGACGTCGATGCCCTCGCCGAAGCGTTCGGTGTTGGCAAACTTCTCGCGGTCGTCCACGACGTGCACCTTGAACCCGACGTCGCGGGCCATTCTTGCGACGAAGTAGCCCACGTGCCCCGCGCCGAACACGAAGACCTCGGGCGCCGCTTCGACCGGCTCGATGAACACTTCCATCTGCCCGCCGCAGACGAGGCCCGTCTCCTGCGCGAAATCGTCGTTGAGCTCGTACTTGACGCTCACGGGACGGCGATCCTTGATCGCCTCGCGCGCCTTCCAGAACGCTTCGTTCTCATAGCAGCCGCCACCGATGGTGCCGACCGTGCGCCCGTCCGAGTAGACGAGCATCTTGGCGCCGACGCGTTGCGGCGTGGAACCAGTGGAGGCCACGATCGTGACGAGCGCGACCTCTTCTCCCTTGTCGAGAGCCTCGGCGAGCGCCTTGAAGACCTCCTGGTTCATGCAGCGATTATAGGCTCCGGTGGCCTCGGGCCTCAGCCGGAAGTGGGGCGAATCGCCCGTGCCCGGTTCCACACGAAGCCCGCGCTCGCGTCGGTCCGGTCAATCAGGCTCGCGAGCTCGGCCATCCCGTATTCGAGCAGTGTCGCCGAGCACAAGCCGCCGGACACGGGTGAGGGTATCAAATCAGGCCTCGGGGCTCAGGCCTCAGGCCTCAGGAGGTCCAGGGCCCAGGAATGTCCACTCAGGCCTGCGAGCCCTGAGCCCTGAGGCCTGAGGCCTGAGGCCTGAGTCCTACGCTGTCTCAGTCACCGCGATGCAGCTCGCAGTACTCGAGCGGCTCGGTCCCCGTGATGAACGACTCGTTGTAGGTGCGCGGGCAGCCCGGGCACCGCCAGCTTGCCGGTGTCGCGGTCGATCTCCGCGAACGAGACACCTTCGGGCGCGTCGAAGGACAGGCTCGGGCGTCCCGCCAGCGCGGATTTCATGAACTCGGTCCAGATCGGCAACGCCGCCTGCGTACCGCTCAGGCCAACCGGCTTGTTGTCGTCGAGCCCCACCCAGACGACGGTGAGGAGCTCGGGCGTGAAGCCGACGAACCAGGCGTCGCGCAGATCGTTGGTCGTGCCGCTCTTGCCCGCGGCGTCGAGGGTGAAGCCGTTGGCCCGCGCGCCCGCCCCGGTGCCCTCGTTGATGACGCTGCGCATCATGTTCGTGACGAGGTATGCCGATTCCGGCCGCGCGACGGGCTTCAGCCGGGGCTCCTTCGGGCGCAGAACGCGCGCGGCGGTTTCGATGTGCTGGATGGCGCGCAGCGGTCGTACCGCGCCTCCGTTGACGAACAGCGTGTATGCCTGCGCCACCTCGAGCGGCGTCAGCTCGAAGACGCCGAGCGTGATCGAGGGGAACGCCCGCGGCGGCGTGCCGACGCCCACCTTGCGCCAGAGCGACGCGACGCGGTCGAAGCCGATCGTTTCGCCGACGTGAATCGTGCCGAGGTTGCGCGACATGGCGAGCGCGCGCCGCCAGGTGATCTCGCCCTCGTACTCGTCGTAGTTCTTCGGCTCCCACACCTGGTCGTCGAAGGTGAAAGTGGTGGGCTCGTCAACGGTCAGGGAGGCGGGCGTGAGGTCGGTTCGCCCTTCCTCGAGCGCGCGCTCGAACGCGGCCAGGAACACGAACGGCTTGAACACCGAGCCCGGCTGGCGGCGCGCGACGACCGCGCGGTTGAACTGCGAGTTGTTGTAAGAGCGTCCGCCGACCATGGCGAGAATCTCGCCCGTGCGCGGGTCCACCGCAATCAACGCCGCTTGCGCGCTGATCGGACGCCGGCGGCGCGCCAGGAGCCGGTCGGTGCTGGCGAGACCGTTGCGGACCGCGTCGAGCGCGGCGCGCTGCAGGTTGAGGTCGAGCGTCGTAAAGACGTCCACGCGCCCGGCCTGCGCCGTCACGCCGGGGAACGCCGTCGCCACCTGCTCGCTGACCATGTCGACGAAATACGGCGCCTCGTTGTCCACCGAGCGCGCCACGACCTGCATCGGCTCCCTGATCGCGCGCCGGGCCGCGTCCTCGGAGATGAACTCCTCGTCGGCCATCGCTCGCAGCACCATGTTGCGCCGCTCGATCGCGCGCTTTGCGTTGGCGAAGGGAGAACGGCTCGCCGGGCTCTGGATCACGCCGGCGATCACGGCCGCCTCGCTGATGCTGAGGTTCGTAACGTCCTTCCCGAAGAAGAGCCGCGCGGCCTCCGCCACGCCATGGATCGCGAACGAGCCCCGCTGTCCGAGGTAGACGTCGTTGAGATACAGCTCGAGGATCTCGTTCTTCGAGGCTCGCCGCTCGAGCACCAGCGACATCAGCATCTCGCGCAGCTTCCGGGCATACGACCGCTCGCCGGCCGACAGCTCGGCGTTGAACTCGCCGGCGAGGAAGAACATCCGCGAGAGCTGTTGCGTGATGGTGCTGTAGCCCGACCAGGTTCGGGTTGCTGCCGAACACGTTGGTGAGCGCCGCGGCCGCCAGCCGTACCGGGTTGATCCCGGGGTGCGAGTAGAACCCCTGGTCCTCGATCGCGAGCACCGCCTGCTGCATGTGCTTCGGGATTGAGGCCAGCGGCACGCTGCGCCGCTTCTCGCGACCGCCGCTGGTCATGAGCGCCGTCAGGAGCGGCGAGTCCAGCTGCACCGCGTTGGTCTTGCCCTTGCCGACGATCTCGAGATCGCGGATGCCGCGGGGGGCGGGTCTGGCGCCGCCGGCTCGTGTGACCGGCGGCACACCCGGGAATCCGACGCGGACGACGCGGCCGCGCTGCGCGCCGCCGCGCGGCGTGATGGCCACCGCGTTGCGCACGACCGCGAATTCGCCCGGTCCCTCGGGCGCGGCGCGCTGCGCGTAGCCGAGGTCGTTGAGCCGCGACACGAGGTCCTGCTGGCTGAGCGACTGGCCGCGGCGGAGTTCGACCGGGCGCGCGTACACGCGAGGCAGTGTGCGCTCGCGCTCGCCGTTGAGGCGCGCGTCGATCATCGCCGAGAACGAAAGGTAGTAATAGGTGAGCGTGGCCGACGACACGAACGCCAGGAGTCCGGCCGCGTACAACAGGTACCTGGCAGGCCGCGCGAACCCCGCGGTCCGGCCTGACTTGTCAGGCCGACCTGAAGGCCGGCCTCTACGACTGCGGGCACGGGGTGTGTCTGGCAACGTCTCTTCGTCGAGGCGAACCCTTGTAGAGGCCGACCTTCGGTCGGCCTACCTCAAATCGAGATAACCCAGTGGATCCCCATGTCGAGCGGCATCTCGTCGCCCAAACGATCGACGAGGCCCGGGCCCGTACTTGTTCAGAAAGTACACGAACCCGATTTCCCGCTCCTGGGGTTGTCCGCCCGGGAACGCCTGCGCCCGCGCATGCTTGAACTGCCGCCGCAAGGTCTCATCCTTCCGCTTGCAGGCCTGGATGATCTTGTTATGGAGCTTTTTCAGATCGTCCTGCATCCGCCCCAGCGTCGAGCGCGCCGCCCCTTCTAGCGTTGTATCGATCTGAAGGACGGCGGCCGCTAGGGCCTCCATGCGTTCTTCGACCATGCGGGCGGCGTCTTCGAGGGTGGCCTCGACGCTCGGCGGCAGCTGGGCTTCGAGCAGCTGGTTGAGGGCGGCTTCGTCCTGCGCGCGCAGCGATTCCAGCGGGAAATCGTGCTTGCCGAGGAACCGCATGGCGTTGGAGTCGAGGAGCGTCGCGCTGGCGCGGTGTTGGATCAAGGGTCGAGGGATGCCGAAGGCCGCGTACACCCCGCCGAGCTGGCCCAGGTAGGCCAGTTCGCTGGGGCCGGCCACGTAACAGACGGTGGGGAACAGCGTGTCCTGCACGAGCGGCCTCAGCAGCACGTTGGGGCTGAACTCGTGCGGCGACTGCGTCACGCGCGCCAGCAATTCGGCCTGGGTCGCCCGCGCGTCGCCCCACTGATACCCGCCATCCTGGTGGCGAATCGGCTCGCGCCCGCCATCGAGGTGAAACAGCGCCACGCTGCCTTCGTGTGGCGTCACCTGCGCGTGATAACCGCGGGCCTGCAGGGCCGCGCCCGCTTCCGCCGCCAGCCGCGACGTGCGGCCGGGGTGCTCGATCTCCCGCCTGAAGACGCTCGCCGCAATCGGCTTCGCCGCGGGATCGGAGGCTTCGAACACGATCAGCCCGTGCGGTCCGAGCACCTCTTCCAGCCATTGCCCGAACGCTTCGGCCATTCCCGCGCCGGGCCGGTAGATCGTGCGCAGCGTCTGGAGCAGCTCCGGCGTGAACTCGGTGCCGGGAAGGGCGGCTTCGAGGGCGGCCAGCGCGGCTCCGGCGGATTCGTCCAGTTGCACGCGCGCCACTGGCCCCTGGCGCGCGCCGGCCGGATCGCCGAGCGAGATGTGCTGCAGGTTCAGATCGCCGTCGAGGACCCCGACGCTCTTGACTTCGTCCCAGTCATGATCCTCCGAGTCGATCCAGAAGACGGCGACCGCGGGCACCCGGTGCTCTGCCTGCACGCGTTCGGCGAGCTTGATAGCGGTCAGCGCCTTGAGCAGCGTGAAAAGCGGACCCCCAAACAGGCCTGCTTGCTGGCCGGTGACGACGGCGACCGCCGTCGGGTCGCGGAGTTGCGCCGTGGCGGCGATCGCTTCGGGCGGCGCGCCGCGCCGGCGCTGTTGCGCTTGCACGAGGTCGGCGACGGCATCGCGCGACCGTGCGTGGCGCTGCGTGCGGGTGATGGCGTCGGCCCACGCGGAGGCGTCCGCGGGATTGCCTGCGAAGAAGTCCGCAAGCCGCGCGTAGTCGAACGCGTAGTCCGCGGCCAGGCGTCGAATCCACGGGAAGCGCCGGATGTCGATGGGAAGGCGTGCGGTCGTGCCGGTCAGAGCAGACTGAGGGAGCACCGCGGCTACTCTCGCAGAGGGGTACACGGACTGTCAAGGCAGGTCGTGCTGTCGTGCGTAACGCATTGATGCTCCGGAAGTTGCGTGTTACGATCGGCGTCGAACCCTGAGGTTCCCCCTTCACAACTACGAGGCAGGCCCGTGACTTCCGGCTTCGTGCCGGACGGAGTGAACCCTGAGGTCCGAAGGTCAAATGTTCGACGCCGCTCCTGACGAGTTTGGTTCGTCGCGCGCATTTATCGGCGCGGCCGCGCTGGCGGTTGGGATCTTGACCGGCTTTGCCGGCGGGTACATCACCGGCCAGCGCAACGGCATCGCTGCCTCTTCGAGTTCGACGGGAACCATCGAGGACACGGCCGGTCCGCCGCCTGCCGCAGCCGACGTGCCCGCGGAGAGCTACACGGAAATGCCTGTGGCCGAGCTTCCGGCCCCGGCTGCGATGCCGGTGGCCACGGTAGAGGTCGCCACTCCGCCCGCGCCTCGCGGGTCGACGACGCGCCCGACATCGTTGAGTGGCGCCGGCCGACCTGTTCGTCCTGTCCCGGCCCGCCGGCGCGCAGGTCTTCCTTGACGACCAGCCGGTCGGCACCGACGCCGCTGTCGCTCAGCGATGTCCCCGCCGGCACGCACCGCGTCCGGATCGACCTGCCCGGCCACCAGCGCTGGGCGACCGCCGTCACGGTGATCGGCGGCGAGAGCGCGCGCGTCGCGGCCTCCCTGGAACAATGAACGAAGCCCCGTTTGATTTTCGCCCCCGTCGTCAGGAGACAATCAGCACCTCTTATTCATGAACGCAATCCTGGCTCTTGAAGATGGCACCTGGTACCGTGGCGTCGCCGCCGGTGCGTCCGGCGAGGCGCGCGGCGAGGTCGTGTTCAACACGAGCATGACCGGTTACCAGGAAGTGCTCACCGATCCCTCCTACGCCGGCCAGATCGTCACGATGACGGCGCCGCAAATCGGCAACTACGGCGTGGCCTCCGGCGACGCCGAATCGCAGGCGCCGCACGTCGCGGGCTTCGTCATGCGTGAGGCGTCGCCGGTGGCGAGCAACTGGCGCGCCGACGGCACGCTGCGCGAGTACCTGGTGCGCCACAACATCGTGGCCATCGCCGACATCGACACGCGGGCGCTGACGCGCGTGCTCCGGTCGGCCGGCGTGATGCGAGGCGTCATCGCCACCGGGCAGGTGGACCCGGAGGCGCTCGTCGAGAAGGCGCGCACCATCCCGCAGATGGAAGGCTCGGACCTCGTGCGCGAAGTGACATGCGACAGTCCCTTCGAGTGGCGCGAGCGCGCCTCGGCGTCGGGCGACGCGGATCACGAGGCATTCGGGATTACGCCGCAGCGGCGGGCGGCGAAGCGCCGTCGCGTGGCCGCCTACGACTTCGGCATCAAGTACAACATCCTGCGGCGCCTCGACGCCTACGGGTGCGACGTGCACGTGTTCCCGGCCAGCACGCCCGCCGCGGAGCTGTCTGGCGATCGATCCTGACGGCATCTTCCTGAGCAACGGACCTGGCGATCCCGCCGCGCTGAGTTACGCGATTGACAACGTGCGCGAGCTGGTCGACTCCGAGCGGCCGATGTTCGGCATCTGCCTCGGCCACCAGATTCTTGGCCTTGCCGTCGGCGGCGACACGTTCAAGTTGAAGTTCGGTCATCGCGGCGCCAACCACCCGGTCAAGGAGCTCAGTTCGGGCAAGGTGGAGATCACGTCGCAGAACCACGGCTTCGCCGTCGATCCCGGCTCACTGCCGCCGGACGTCAGCGTCACCCACCTGAATCTCTACGACGGCACGGTGGAAGGCTTCAAGCACACCACGAAGCCGATCTTCTCGGTGCAGTACCATCCCGAAGCGTCGCCGGGCCCGCACGACGCGGACTACCTGTTCCGTCAGTTCCTGGAGTCGATGGAGAAGCGCTAGTCACCCGAGACGAACCACAGAGCGCAGAGACGCAGAGCGGCCAGGTCCCCGATTCCGATCCGGCGCCGGGTTCTCTGCGTCTCCGTGACCCGTCGAGAGTGGATGCCGTTGAATGCCAAAGCGTACTGATATCAAGCGCGTCCTCGTCATCGGCTCCGGCCCGATCGTGATCGGCCAGGCGGCCGAGTTCGACTACTCCGGCACGCAGGCCTGCAAGGCGCTCCGCGCCGAAGGCCTCGAGGTGGTGCTGGTCAACAGCAACCCGGCCACGATCATGACGGACCCCGAGATGGCTGACGCCACCTACGTGGAGCCGCTGACGCCGGAGATGGTCGAGGCGATCATCGCCAAGGAGAAGCCGGACGCGGTGCTGCCGACGGTGGGCGGCCAGACGGCGCTCAATCTCGCGATTGCCCTGCACGAGCGCGGCATCCTCGACAAGTACAACGTCAAGCTCATTGGCGCGTCGGTCGAGGCCATCAAGGTCGCCGAAGATCGCCTGCTGTTCCGCGATGCCATGCGCGAGATCGGCATCGAGGTGCCGCGCAGCGGGGTGGCCCGATCGCTCGAGGAGGCGCTCGTCCTTGTCGACGACACCGGCTTCCCGGCCATCATCCGGCCGTCGTTCACGATGGGCGGCGTCGGCGGCGGCATCGCGTACAACATCGAGGAATTCCGCGAACTGGCGGGCCGCGGGCTCGACCTGAGCCCGGTGCACGAGATCCTCGTCGAGGAGTCCGTCATCGGCTGGAAGGAGTTCGAGCTCGAGGTGATGCGCGACGTCGCGGACAACTTCGTCGTCATCTGCTCGATCGAGAACATCGATCCGATGGGCGTCCACACCGGCGACAGCATCACCATCGCCCCGGCGCTCACGCTGACGGACAAGGAATACCAGCGGATGCGCGACATGGGCCGCCGCATCATCCGGCGCGTCGGCGTCGAGACCGGCGGATTCGAACATCCAGTTCGCCATCGACCCGCAGACGGGCCGCATCGTCGCCATCGAGATGAACCCGCGCGTGTCGCGCTCCTCGGCGCTCGCGTCGAAGGCGACCGGCTTTCCCATCGCCAAGATCGCCGCCAAGCTCGCGCTCGGCTATCACCTCGACGAAATCCCCAACGACATCACACGCCTGACCCCTGCGTCCTTCGAGCCGACCATCGACTACATCGTCGTCAAGTTCCCGCGGTGGAACTTCGAGAAGTTCCCGCAGGCCGACCGCACGCTGACGACGCAGATGAAGTCGGTCGGGGAGGCGATGGCCATCGGCCGCACGTTCAAGGAGGCGTTCCTCAAGTCGGTGCGTTCGCTGGAACTGGGCAAGTCCGGCAGCCTGTTCCCGTCGGGCCCGGACGATGCGCGGGACGAGGAGGAAGACGAGACCGCCTTGCGCAAGCGGCTCGTCGTCCCCAACGACCGGCGCATGTGGGCCCTCTTCAGGGCGCTGCGCCGCGGCTGGAGCATCGAGACACTGCACGAGCTGACGAAGATCGACCGCTGGTTCCTGCAGCAGTTCGCCGAGATCAACGAGCTGCGGAACATGGCGGCGCTCGGGGAGTTCCGCGAGATGTCGCCGGACCTTCTGCGCACGCTGAAGCGCAACGGTTTTGCCGACGCCGACATCGCGGCGGTCTATGGCATCGACGAGGACCTGGTGCGGCAGCGCCGGCTCGAGCAGGGGCTCGTGTGCGCCTACAAGCGCATCGACACGTGCGCCGCGGAGTTCGAGTCGTTTACGCCCTACATGTACGGCACGTTCGAACAGGTCTGCGAGGCGGAACCGACGCCGAACAAGAAGGTCATCATCCTCGGCAGCGGCCCCAACCGGATCGGGCAGGGCATCGAGTTCGACTATTGCTGCGTCCATGCCGTCTTCGGGTTCCGCGAGGAGGGCTACGAGACGGTGATGGTGAACTGCAACCCGGAGACGGTGTCGACGGACTACGATACGGCCGATCGCCTGTATTTCGAGCCGCTCACGTTCGAGGACGTCATGTCCGTCATCGAGCGCGAGCAAAGCGCCGGCGGCCAGGTGTCGTGCGTCGTGCAGTTCGGCGGCCAGACGCCGCTCAAGCTGGCGCTCGACCTCCAGGAAGCGGGCGTGAACATCCTCGGGACGTCGCCTGATTCGATCGACCTGGCCGAGGACCGGCAGCGCTTTTCGCAGCTGTTGTGGGATCTCGGCGTGCCGCAGCCCGCGAGCGGCACGGCGGTCTCGCGCGAGCAGGCGCGCGAGGTCGCCGAGCGCATCGGCTACCCGGTCGTCGTCCGGCCGTCGTATGTGCTGGGTGGCCGCGGCATGGCGATCGTGTTCGACTCGGGCGCGCTGGATCGATACATGGTCAACGCCGTCGACGTATCGCACGACCGCCCCGTGCTCATCGATCGGTTCCTCGAGGATGCGTTCGAGTTCGACGTCGATGCCGTCGCCGACGCCACCGGCGCGGTGATCATCGGCGGCATCATGGAGCACATCGAGGAGGCGGGGATCCATTCCGGCGACAGCTCGTGCGTCGTGCCGCCGTTCATGGTGGCCGAGCGGCATCTCGGCACGATCCGCGAGTACACGCGACGCATCGCGCGGGCGTTGAAGGTCGTCGGCCTCATGAACATCCAGTACGCGATCAAGGACGACACGGTCTACGTGCTGGAGGTCAATCCGCGGTCTTCGCGCACGGTGCCGTTCATCTCGAAGGCCACCGGCGTGCCGCTGGCGAAGATGGCCGCGCGCGTCGCGGCGGGGAAGACGCTGGCGGAGCTCGGCCTCGTCGAGGATCTGCAGGCGGCAGGCGTGTTCGTGAAGAGCCCCGTGTTCCCGTTCGTCCGCTTCCCCGGGGTGGACACGATTCTCGGCCCCGAGATGAAGTCCACCGGCGAGGTCATGGGTGGCGCCGAGAACTTCGGCGCCGCGTTCGCCAAGGCGATGATGAGCGCCGGACAGACGGTGCCGGAGCAGGGCTGCGTGTTCATCAGCGTCAACAACAGCGACAAGCAGACGGTCCTGCCGATCGCGCGCGACCTGGCGCAGCTCGGGTTCAAGCTGGCGGCGACGCGCGGCACCGCCGCGTTCCTCCGCGTCCACGGGATCGAGGTTGACGTGATGTACAAGGTGAACGAGGGGCGGCCGAACGTGGCCGACCACCTCGTCAACGGCGACATCGACCTCGTCGTCAACACGCCGCTCGGCCGTGATTCCTTCTTCGATGACCGCGCGGTGCGCCGTGCGGCGACGCTGGCGCAGGTGCCGTGCATCACGACGCTGACCGGCGCCTCGGCGGCGGTCAGCGCGATCAAGGCGCTGCGATCGCAAACGCTGACGGTGCGGTCGCTGCAGGACTATTACGAGGCAGTCGAGGCGGGCGCGTAGCCCCGGCACGGACGTTCCGGTGGTTTCCGGCGTCGGCGGCAGGGAACAGAACGGCGACAGCGACGCGTGGACAAGCGACGGGCCCTATCATGCACCTGCGGTCTCACGTTTCGACGGCGATTTCGCGGGCCAACCAACGGGCGGCCCGCTGTAGTAATCACAGGGACATTCCACTAGAGTAGTCCCCGTGGCTCCGTGCCTCCGCGGCCCGTTACCTCGTGGCTTGCTGGCGCTCGTGCTCTGCGTGTGGTTCGCCGTCACGCCAGGGGCGCAGTCGCCCTTCCGCAGCGCCGATCGAGACGGTCCTCGTCACCGTTACCGTCACCGACAGCAACGGTCGGCTGATCACCGGCCTCACGAAGGGGGACTTCGAGGTCTTCGAGGACGGCGAGCCCCAGCCGGTCACCCAGTTCACCGACCAGCGCGTGCCGGTCAGCCTTGGAGTGCTGCTCGACGCGAGCGACAGCATGCGCGGACGCCCGATTGTGGACGCGCGCAGCGCGCTCGACCGTTTCGTGGCAGACCTGCTCGAGCCCGAAGACGAGGCGTTCGTCGCCGCGTTCAATCACCTGCCGCGCATCGTCGCCCCGTGGACGCGCCCTCCGGCCACGTTGAAGTCGCAGCTCGACGCGCTGCGGCCGACTGGCGGCACCGCCATCTACGATGCGCTCGTCGCCTCGTCGACGCTCTTCGAGTTGCGAACGCACACGCGCTCGGCGCTGGTCGTGATCTCCGACGGCGCAGACACGGCCAGCGATCGTTCGTTGCAGCAGGCGCGCGAAGTCATCCGCCGGACCGATCCCTTCGTGTACGCGATCGCGATCGACTCGGCCGATGCGCGGGCGAGCACGCGCGTCAACCCGGGTGCCCTGCGCGAGATCACCGGGCCCAGCGGTGGGTACACAGAGGTGGTGCGCAGCGCCGAGGATCTCGGCCCCGCGACCGAGCGCATCGCCAACGAGCTGAATCACCAGTACACGATCGGCTACACGCCGCAGCGTGCGCCGGACGGCTCGTGGCGCATGATTCGCGTGCGTGTGAAGGACCGCGGCTACCTGACGAGGTCGCGGCGAGGCTACTACTCCGACCCGGCGCCACGTTAGCGGTTCGTTCTCGCCTTCATCACCGAGACATCAGACAGCAGCAGTCACCGGTTCTTCCGCCTGGACGGCCGGAAGCAGACGATGTCCTCCGTACGCGGAGGCACGCGCAGAGCGCAGCGGCTTCCGCTCTGTGGCTTCCGGCTTCAGCCGGAAGAGAGCAGCGCGCGGGACTTGCGGCTTCACGTTTGTCGCTTCCGGCTTCAGCCGGAAGAATGTTGAAAACGACTTCAACAATTTGCTTGACGACCGATTTGGTCGCACTTAAACTTCGTTTCTGAAATTGAGACTCAGTCTCGATATGGCCGCGAACGTGGCCGCCCGAGACGAGCAGTGAGCCCGCCGGCTGTGGCTAGCAGCCGGCGGGCAGTATCGAACGCCGGTCCGAAGACCGGTCACGCTGTGCACGTGCTGCGTCCGACGCCCGCCATTCTACTGAAATCGGCGAGGACGCGGCCCCGTTGTCGGAGGACGCCGTGTCACGTCTTGCCTCGATCCCTCACGCGCATCGGTGCGCCGTCCGCCACCTCCACCCCCTGCTCTTCGTTCGCTGATCGGAAACGGCTATGAAACTGCGCACGCTCATCTTCTGGCCGCACCTCGTTGCCGGTGTCGTGGCCGGCGTGGTCATCCTTCTCATGTGCGTGACCGGCGCGCTCCTGACCTACGAGCGACAGCTCATCGCATGGTCCGACTCCCACATCCGCTCCGTCCCGCCGGCGCCGGGCGCCAGCCGGCTGCCGGTTGAAACGCTCCTGGCGCGCCTCCGGGCCGCGAATCCCGACCTCGAACCCACGGCGATCACCGTCCGCTCGGCGCCGGATGCGCCGGTCGCGCTGGCTGTGCCGCGGCGGACGCTTTACGCCGACGCCTACACAGGTGCGCTGCTCGGGGAAGGCACGCAGACGACACGATGGGTGATGAGCGAGCTGCGCGCCTGGCATCGTTGGATAGGCGTGGCGGGCGAAGGCCGGCCGGTCACCAAGGCCATCACGGGATGGTCCAACGTCCTCTTCCTGTTCATCGTGGCCTCCGGTTTCTACCTGTGGTTCCCGCGCAACTGGACGTGGGCACAGGTCAGGGCCGTCGTGCTGTTCAACCCGCGTGCGCGCGGGAAGGCGCGCGACTTCAACTGGCACAACGTCATCGGCTCCTGGTCCGCCGTGCCGCTCTTCATCGTCGTGATCAGCGCCGTCCCCATCTCGTTCTCATGGGGCAACGCGTTCGTCTATCGCCTGGTCGGTGAGGAAGTGCCCCGGCCGGCGGGCGCGGGCCGCGAAGGCGGTCCCGCAGGTCGAGCGGGTGGTCCGGGTGGGCGCGCCGGGGGTCCGGGTCGCGCTGGTGGCCCCGCCGCGACTGCCGGCGCAACGCGGGCGAACGCCGCGGCAGCGGGCGAAAACGCGGAGGCCTCGGGCGCAGGCCAGCGTGGGGAACGTCGCGAACCGCGTGAGCCGGTCTCGCTCGATGGTCTCAACACGCTGTGGACCCGCGCCGAAGGGCAGGTGTCGGAATGGCGCAGCATCAACATGCGCATCCCGACGTCGGCGACCGCGCCCGTGGTCTTCCTGATCGATCGCGGCGACGGCGGTCAACCGCACCTGCGATCCACGCTCACGCTCGCCCGGGCGACCGGCGACGTGACGAGCTACGAGGCGTTCGCCGACCTGACCCTCGGCCGCCGGATTCGTAACGTCATGCGCTTCGCGCACACGGGCGAAGTGCTCGGTATTCCCGGTCAGACGATCGCCGGCCTTGTCACCGCAGGTGGCTCGGTCCTGGTCTGGACCGGTATCGCGCTGGCGTGGAGGCGATTCCGCGCCTGGCGGCGGAGGCGCAGCGAGCGCCCCGAGTACGCCAGGACTCCCGCGCGCAGCAGCGCCGCGTGATCTGAACCACGGAGGAAGTGATGAAGCATCGAACGTTTGGAACCAGAAACGCACAGCAGGGCACGCCGCGGCGTCGGCGACGAGGCACCGCGCGACTGTTCGTGCTCGGGGCGACTTTCATGGCGTCGACGGCCATTGGCGGGATCGCGCCGACCGCGTACGCGCAGGGAGCGTCCGGCGGCTACGGCGCAGACGGCGCTTCGCTTCGATGTCGCCGCCGGTCCGATCGCGGACGTCGTCCGCGGCTTCGAAGCGGTGACCGGGCTGACGGTCTGGTACACCAACGAATCGATTCGCGACCTGCCGTCGCCCGGCGTGTCGGGAATGTTCACGTCGCAGCGGGCGCTCGAGCAGTTGCTGATGGGCACCGGCGTGACGGCCATGTTCACGGCCACCGGCGTGACGCTCGACATCCGCGCGTCGGAGTTCGTCGCCGTGACCGGCCGGGCCCCCGGCGTCGAGTCGCCGAAGTACGTCGCCCCGCTGCGTGACATCCCGCAGACAATCGCCATCGTGCCGCGAGCGGTCATCGAGGCACAGGGAGCGACGACGTTGAGCGAGGCGCTCCGCAATGTGCCGGGGATCACGCTGCAGGCCGGTGAGGGCGGCGGGGCCTCCAACACCGCCGGCGACATGTTCAACCTGCGCGGCTTCAACGCCGCGAACAGCCTCTTCGTCGACGGCGTGCGCGACGATGGTCTCGTCTCACGCGACGTCTTCAATCTCGAGCAGGTCGAGGTCTTCATGGGACCGACCAGCTCCGACGTCGGCCGCACCACGGCAGCCGGCTACGTCAACATGCAGACCAAGGTGCCACACGTAGGCTCCGACTATTCGGCGGCAATCGGCTATGGCAATGGCGAGCAGGCGCGCCTGACCGTCGATGCCAACATGGCGCTGCCGCCGGGACAGGCTAGCGGCTGGCTCAGCAGGTCGGCGGTCCGCCTCAACGCCCTCTGGCAGGACGGCGGTGTGCGCGGGCGCGATGTCGTGTCGAACAGCGTCAAGGCCGTTGCCCCGACGGTCGCGTTGGGCCTCGACACATCGACCCGCGTGATGATTGGAGCGCAGATCCTGCGCCAGGACAACCTGCCGGACTACGGTATTCCAGGTGCCGCATGGGCGGAGGAGCCGCTGACGCCCACGACCGTGATCGCCAGTGACCCTGTCGATCAGAGCAATTACTACGGCAGCGCCGACTACGACTACGACCAGGCCTCCCAGAACAGCTTCACGGCCAGGGTCGAACACGACTTCTCGCGCCAGCTGACGCTCCGTAACCAGACCCGCTACAACAAGACGCACCGTGAGGCGGTCGTCACCGCGATTCAGAACGTCGCCGCGTTCGATCCGGAGACGAACCTCGTGACCCTGGCCCGCCAGGGCAGCGACCGCGCGAACAAGATTGTGTCCAATCAGACCGGCCTCGTGGACCGGTTCGCGACCGGCTCCCTGCAGCATGCCGCGAGCCTGGGCGTCGAATATACGTTCGAGGAGCAGGTCGCTCCGACGCTCACTGGTCTCGGGACCCGGGCGCCGGTGAACATCTATTCGCCGAATCCATTCGAACCGGTCACCGGCTTTGCTCCTGCGCACAGCGGCGCGCTCAGTGAAGGGTCGACCAATACGATTGCGTTCTACGCGTTCGACACGGTCGATCTCACCTCCAGATGGCAGGCCAGCGGAGGTTTCCGCTGGGAGTACTACGACACGACCTTCCAGGCGGTCGACGCGGCGGGCCTCACGACGACCGATCTGAGCGCGTCCGACGGTCTGCTGAGCGGGAAAGTCGGGCTGCTCTACCGGGTCAATGCCGCCGGCAACATCTATGCGTCCTATGGCACGGCCATCACGCCGCCCGGCACGGCGAACTTCACGCTGAGCGCCCAGCCGAACAACCAGAACAATCCGAGCGTCGAGCCGCAGAAGTCCACCAACTACGAGGTCGGCAGCAAGTGGGACTTCGCCAACGGACGCATCTCGCTGAACACGGCCGTGTTCCGCACGGAGAACGAGAACGTCATCTACACCGTGGACGCGACGGCCATTCCGCCGCTCTACAACCAGGACGATGCACAGCGCGTCAACGGTGCGACGGTCGGCGTCATGGGCCGCGTGACGGATCGCTGGGAGATCCTCGCGAACATCGGCTACCTCGATTCGGAGCTGCAGACACAGAACTCGGTCAACAACGGCCGGCGGTTGACGCTGACGCCGGAGTTGTCGGGCACCCTGTGGACGACATACCGGCTGCCGGTTGGGCTGACCGTGGGCGGCGGCATCCGCTACACCGACGAGGTGTTCATCAACGCGGCGAACACGATTCGCACGCCCGGCTACCATGTCGTCGACGCGCTCGTCGAGTACGCCGTGAACTCGCACCTGAGCCTTCGACTGAACGTCTACAACCTGACCGACAACACCTATATCCGGGGCATCAACAACAACGGCGGCCGTTACAACCCGGGTCAGCCGCGGTGGGCGATGGTCACGTCGAACGTCAGGTTCTAGGGATCCGATGCTGCTGCAGATCCCGGACATCCTCGACGCGGAGCAGGTGGCGCATGCTCGGCGGATGCTCGAGCATGCGGACTGGGTGGACGGCCGTGTCACGGCCGGCCACCAGTCGGCGAAGACGAAAGACAACCTGCAGATTCGCGAGGACGATCCGGTTGCGCGGCAGCTCGGCGATCAGATCCTCGGCGCGCTGCATCGAAACCCGCTGTTCATCTCGGCCGCGCTCCCGTTACGGGTCTTTCCGCCGCTCTTCAACTGCTACCGGGGAGGCCAGTCCTTCGGCAATCACGTGGACAACGCCATCCGCCAGGTTCCCGGCACGGCCGTTCGCATCCGCACGGATCTTTCCGCGACGCTCTTTCTCGCCGAACCGGAAGACTACGACGGCGGCGAGCTGCTCATCGAGGACACCTACGGCGTTCACTCGATCAAGCTGCCGGCCGGGCACATGGTCGTCTATCCTGCGAGCAGCCTTCACAATGTGCAACCGGTCACGCGCGGCGCGCGCATCGCATCATTTTTCTGGATCCAGAGCATGGTCCGCGATGACGGCGAGCGCACGCTGCTGTTCGATCTGGACACGGCGATCCAGCGCTTGACCGTGGACGCCCCCGACCATCCCGCGGCGATCCAGTTGACAGCGGTGTACCACAACCTTCTCCGCCGCTGGGCGGCGCTCTAGCCCTCGCGGCGTAAAGGCGAACCACACCCTCTCCAAGGGATCAGGATCTGCCAGCCCGAACCTGAATCAGTACGCAGATTGCGCCAGCCGGCGCCGCTAACTCGTTGATTCCCGGTCACGCCAATCGATCGCGCGGTTTGCAGGCCTGTGAGTCGTGGTTCCCATCGGCCTCGCTCCTGCTCTTGCCTTCGTCGCGGGCGCCGTCGTCGGCGCCCTGGCCGACGTTGCTGCGCATCGGCTCCTGTGGGGCATACCGGTCCTTGCCGGCGTCGCGGCGGTCCTGCGGTGGAGCGAACGTGAGCGCGCCTCGTTCGCGGCGATAGCGGTTGCGTTCGCCGCGTGCGGCGCTGTGCTCGCGGCGGATGCGCGCGAGAAGGCACTGTACCCGCCAATCCGATCGCTGCTCGACCGCCACGCGCCCGGCTTCACCATCGACACGCCGGGCCCCCCGGCTCCTCTCGATCCCGTCACGATTCGCATTCGCCTCGCCGAAGACGCGGCCCCGGCGGATCAGGTCACGACGTTGCGCGCGCGACTGCATGCCGTCCGGCTCGACGGCCGCTGGCACGCGGTGGACGGTGGGCTCGTCGTCAGCGTCAGCGGCGCCGCGGGTAGGCGGGGAGGGACGGAATGGGTGGCCGGCAGGACGCTGGAGATGCCCGTGACGTTCCGCAGGCCAGCTCGATACCTCAACGACGGCGTGCCCGATTTCGAGCGAGATCTGGCGCTCGATGGCACAGCGCTCTTCGCGTCGGTCAAGAGCAGCGTGCTCGTGGACGTGCGCCAGCGCGGGAGCGCGGTCGAGGAGGCCGCCGCCGGCGTGAGGCGGCGCGTGCGCCAGCGTGTGGCGGCATGGGTCGGCACGCACGATCCGGTCTCCGCCGCCATCGTGTCGGCGGTGCTCATCGGCGACCGCACGGGTTTATCCGATGAGGTGCGATTGCGGCTCCAGGCGGCCGGCACGTACCACGTCATCGCCATCTCCGGCGGGAACATCGCCATCCTCGCGGCGCTGTGCGTCGGGTTTCTGCGGCTCCTCGGGACCGCAGGCAGGCCCGCCGCCGGGATCACGCTCGTGGTACTCGCAGCGTACGCCTGTCTCGTCACGTCGGGCGCCTCGGTGTGGCGCGCGACGCTGATGGCCTCGTTGTACCTCACGGCGAGGCTTCTCGATCAACGCAGTCCGCCGTGGCACGCACTCGCGGTCACGGCGACGGTCGTCGCCTGCGTGCGGCCGCTCGACGTGCGTGACGTCGGGTACATCCTGACGTTTGGCGCGACAGCTGCGCTGCTCGAGGTTGCGCGCCGGATGCGCTCCTGGCCGAGCCGCCACCGGCTGGTGGGGTGGGTGATTGCCTCAGTGGCCGCATCTCTTGCGGCTGAAGTGGCGCTGCTGCCGGTGAGCGCTCTTGTCTTCTCCCGAGTGACCAGTGCCGGCCTCGTGCTGAACCTGCTCGCGGTGCCTTTGATGGGGGTCGTGCAGGTGGCGGGCATCGTCGTCGCGGTCTGCGGCGATCTCGGCTTCCTGGCAAGACCCGCCGGCTGGGTCGCGCACATCGCTGCGCGTGCGCTCGTTGACAGCGCGAGGCTCGTGGACCTGCTGCCGTGGCTGAGCACGCGCGTACCGCCGCCGACCGTGTTCGTGGTGTTCGGCTATTACGCTGCGCTCGCGGTGGTCCTGTTCGGACGTGGCCGTACGCGGCGAGTGGCCGCATGCGCGTACATCGTCGCCGTTGCCGTCATCGCCGGTGGGTTGTCGTGGCCGCCATGGCCCCCGACGGGTCAACCGCGTCTCCGGCTCACCGTCTTCGACGTTGGCCAGGGCGAAGCCGTCCTCATTCAGCCGCCGTCGGCGGCGGCGGTGCTCGTTGACAGCGGTGGCGTGCCATTCGGGTCAGGCGGGTTCGACATCGGCGCGCGCGTACTGGCGCCGGCGCTGTGGGGTCGTGGCGTACGCTCGTTGCACGCCCTGCTCGTCACCCATGGCGATCCCGATCACCTCGGCGGCGCGCGTGCCGTGCTCAACGACTTCGGACCGGCACAGGCGTGGGAAGGGATTCCTGTGTTGCGGCATGCGTCCCTCCAGGCGTGGCTCGCCGACGCGCGCGCCCGCGGAATTCCCGTGACGCAGCGACTGGCGGGGGAACAGTTCGCGCTTGGAACGCGTTCGCGTGCGCGTGCTGCATCCACCACCCGCGGACTGGGAGCGCCAACGCGTGCGCAATGACGACTCAGTTGTGATCGAAGTCGTCTTCGAGGATGTGGCGATCCTGCTCACGGGAGACATCGGCGCCGCCACCGAGCGTGCAATTCTGCCTCACCTGACACCGGCCCGCATTCGCATCCTGAAGGTCGCTCACCACGGCAGCCGTACGTCGTCGTCGCGCGAACTGCTGGAAGGCTGGCGGCCGCAGACTGCGCTGATCAGCTGCGGTCGCGGGAACCTGTTCGGCCATCCGGCGCCCGAGGTGCTGCAGCGCCTCGCCGCAGTGGGGGCAACCGTGTATCGGACCGACCGGCACGGACAGATCACGATCGACACGGATGGACGAAGGCTTTCCGTGGCGACGTACGCCGCGAACTGATGGCCAGAGAAATACACGTTCTCACAGCCACTGAGGACACGGAGGCCACGAAGCCAACCGCCGGCATCGGGGTTACGACTATGAGAACCATCTCACTCAGCACGCTTCCAAAGGAGACCGACGATCTCATTACGAAGGCGATCGGAGGCGCCATCGCCGTCCACAAGGCGCTCGGCCCGGGATTCCTCGAGAGCATCTATGTCAGAGCACTTGCCGTGGAGTTCGCGATGTCGAAGATCCCTTTCGAATGCGAGCGGCCAATTGCCGTCAACTATCGTGGCACCGCGATCTCAGGGCAGCGTATCGACCTGATCGTGGGCGGCGAAGTCATCATCGAGGTCAAGGCAGTGGCGAGGATGGACCCGATCTTTCAGGCGAAGCTGATGTCCTACCTGCGGACCACGAAGCTGCGCGCCGGTCTTCTGATCAACTTCAATGTTCCGCTTCTGAAAGAAGGCATCCAGCGAATCGTTCTGTAGCCGTCGACGGCTCGGCCTGCTTCGCAGGCCGAGCGCGCGGGGCACGAGCCACGCTAACGAATCGCCGTCTTGCGCGTGAGCGACTCGTTAGCGTGGCTCGTGCCCCGCGCGACCGCCAGAGGCGCCGTCGACGGCTTCAAGGTCGTCCGACCAGCATGGTGACCTCCGTGATCTCTGTGGCCAAAGCCCTGACTGCCACTGCGTGTCGTGCTCCCGCCCTTGGTAATCGTTCGGCGTCGTGGTAGATCACTAGTGGACTGTACAAGGTGAACTGGTACCTGGTACGCTGCCGCGCCATATGGCGCTGGTACTGACGATCGATGAACGCACGGAACTCGAGAGTCGCCTGCGTGGTCGGACGATCCACGCCGAGGACGCGCGGCGCGCGCGGTGATCCTCATGCTGGCTGATGGGGCATCGTACTCGATGATCGAAGCGACGGTGCCGTGCTATCGCGACTACATCAATCGGTGGCGGCGACGGTTTCTCGCCACCCGGCTCGCGGGGTTGCAGTCGCGCCACTACCACCAGCCCCCGTCGGTGCTGACGACGGCGCTGGAAGCCCGCATCCTGGAGAAGACGCGCCAGCGGCCGCCGGATGGCAGCACGCACTGGAGCTCCCGAAAATTGGGGCGACTGCTGCGGATCAATCACAATCACGTCGCCAAAGCCTGGCAACGGGCGGGTCTGCAGCCGCATCGGTTCGAACGTACATGGCGTCCGACGATCCCGACTTCGAAGCGAAAGCGGCCGATGTCATCGGGCTGTCCCTCAACCCGCCGCAGCACGCCGCCGTGTTCGCCGTCGATGAGAAGAGAACCTAATCCAGTACTACCCACAACAGGCCTCCGAATGCGATTTCTTGCGGGCCGCATCCTGAGCAGCCCGGCAGTACTTCCGACCGATACAGGCCACTAGCTGCACATCCCGAGGAGTCAACATGCCGCGCGCGTTCGTCGTCCTATGCCTGTCCCTCTGTGCCTCCCCGGCCTTCGCTCAGTCCGTTTACGTCGGAGTGGCCGCCGGCACCGACACCACGCTGGCCAGTCATTTCGAGGTGACCGGCCTGCCGCAGCCGGACCGCGGTGGTACGGTACCGGCGCTCGCCGTGCGTGCCGGGCTTGGCCTTGGCGATCGGTGGGGTGCCGAGGTCGAAGTCGCCTATGCGATGACGCTCGAGCGCACTGTCGAGGAACAGGGTGGCTTCGCTGGGGTGGAAGGGTTTCGATTCACGTCCACCAATGCGGCCATTTCGCCGATTCTGGCGCCTCTCAGAGTGGTTCCGTCGGTCACGATCGAATCCGAGCAGCAGCGCACTGCTGTCAACGCACTCGGGTGGTTCAGTTACCCGGCAAGCGCGCGGTTCGAGCTCGTGCTTCTGGGAGGCATCACATTCGATCGAACACGGATCGAGGAACGACGCAGCTTCGACCTGCTCTTGCCGGCAAATTTTCCGGGAGCGTCAATCATCTTCGGCCCGAATCTGCAGTCTACGAACGTCGTCACCTACGATGTGGAGCCGATCGTTGGCGTCGAGGGGCGCATTGCCTTTGGCGACCACCTTCGCGTCGTGCCGGGGGTGCGATTGAGCGGCGTCGCCGCTGGCTGGTCGATCCGTCCCACAGCCGGCATCGCCTGGACGTTCTGACGGCGGCGTCGGGGCGCCGCACCGGCGGCGCGCGTCAGGCGGCGGATCCCTTGACGCGCTGCCACTCGGCTTCCATCTCTTCCAGCGTCGCCTGATCCAGCGGCGTCCCGCGTTGCGTGAAGGCGTGTTCCATCGCGTCGAACCGCTGCGTGAACTTCTCGTTGGCCCGGCGCAGTGCGGCTTCAGGCTCGATACCGAGCTTGCGCGAGAGGTTCGTGATCGCGAACAGGAGGTCGCCCATCTCTTCCTCGGCGCGTGAGAGATCGCCCGTCGCCCCCGACTCGACTTCCGCCCGCACCTCCGCGACCTCCTCCTCAATCTTGTCGAGCACGTCCGCCGGCCGTGCCCAGTCGAAGCCGACGGCGGCAGCGCGTGCGCTGATCTCGTAGGCACGGAGGAGGGAAGGCAACGTCTTCGGCACGCCGCTCAATGTCGTTGTCGGGCGAGGCGCCGCGTCATCCTGCGCCGCCGCCGCGCGCTCGCGCGCCTTCATCGTTTCCCAGCGCTCGATGACCTGGCCGCTCGTGATGGCGGCCTCGCCCGCCGCGCGCGCGAAAACGTGCGGATGCCGCCGCACCAGCTTGTCGCAAATCGCGTCGATCGCGTCGCCGATCGTGAAGTCGCCCGACTCCTCGCTGATCTGCGCGAGAAAGACCGCCTCGTACAGGTAGTCGCCAAGCTCTTCGCGCAGGTGCTCCGCCGTGCCATGCTCGATGGCTTCGAGCAGCTCGTAGGTCTCCTCGAGGACGAAGGGCCGCAGCGAGGCGTGTGTCTGTTCGCGGTCCCACGGACAACCGTCCGGCGCGCGCAGCGCGCGCATGATTTCCACGAGCCGGTCGAAGCGGCCGCCAGCGGTCTCAGCCATGAGCGTCATGCTACCATTCGGTTTTCAACGACATGACAGCGGACAACGCACACGGCACGCCAGACGACGCGCACGACCCGTCGGGCATCAGCTTCGCGGCATTCGTCTTGTCGCTGGCCCATACGGCCGCCGTCCATTTCGGCGACATCCCGGACCCGGTCACCGGCACGGCTGGAGAGCAGAACCTGCAGGCGGCGCAGCAGATGATCGACATTCTGTCGCTGCTCGACCAGAAGACACGGGGCAACCTCACGGCAGAGGAGCGGCAGTTGCTCGAGCAGATCCTCTACGAGCTGCGGATGCGCTATATCGACGCCGGCAGAAGCGGACCGCCAGGCGAGTCCGAGCCCCGCATCATCATCCCTTGAGGGTCCCCGCGCGCGTCACCTTTCTCGGCACCGGCACGTCCACCGGGGTCCCGCTGATCGGCTGCCAGTGCGCGGTGTGCACCTCGATGGACCCGCGCGACAAGCGCCTGCGCCCTTCGATTTACGTGGACGTACCCGGGCGCAACGCGATCCTCGTCGACACATCGTCAGACTTGCGGCAGCAGGCCCTGGCGCACGGCATCACGCGCGTGGACGCGGTGCTCATCACGCACAGCCATGCGGACCACGTGATGGGACTCGACGACATTCGCCGCTTCAATCACATCCAGGGCGGTTCCATCCCGATCTTTGCGAACGACGTGGCCTGGGAAACCCTGCGGAAGACGTTCTTCTACGTGTTCGACGGTGTACAGCGTCTCGGGGGCGGTATTCCAAAGATTGAGCCGCGCGACATCGATGGTCCCTTCGCCGTCGATGGCGTGCGGGTAGTGCCCATCCCGTTGTGGCACGGGCGGATGCCGGTTCTCGGCTTTCGCTTCGGCAGCTTCGCGTACCTGACCGACTGCAACGCGGTTCCTGACGAGTCGTGGCCTTTGCTGCAGGACGTCGACACGCTGGTGCTGGACGCGTTGCGCGACAAGGCGCACTCGACTCACTTCACCGTGGGCGAAGCGCTCGACATCGTGGCGCGGCTGGCGCCGCGGCGCGCGTATTTCACGCACATGGGGCACGATCTCGGCCACGCCGCGACGAATGCGCGCCTGCCTGCCGGCGTCGAGCTGGCTTATGATGGGCTGGTCCTGGACGTCGAGGTTGACGCGGCTCCGGTGGACCCACACGAGTAATGGAGGTTCTCCACTATCCAGACGATGTGCGGCCACCCCGGCTCGTGCATCCCGTGCTCGCCCTCGGCAACTTCGACGGCTTGCATCGCGGCCATCTCAAGATTATCGAGCGTGTGAAGCGAGGCGCCGCCGAGCGTGGCGGTGCGCCGATGGCCATGACGTTCGATCCGCATCCTCCGCGCGTCGTGCGCCCGGATAAGGCGCCGCCGTTGCTCATGACCAAGGAACAGAAGCTCGAGGCGCTCCACCACGCTGGCGTGGCCGCCGTGGCGGTGGTCCGCTTTACGCCGGAGATCTCGCGCTGGGATCCGGAGACGTTCGTGCGCTCGGTGCTGGTGGAGTGGCTCCGCGTGTCGGAGGTCTGGGTCGGCGCCAACTTCCTCTTCGGACACGCGCGCAGCGGCAACTTCACGATGCTGCGGACGCTCGGCCAGCGCTACGGCTTCCGCGCCGAGAAGATCGATCCGGTGCGCTACAAGGATTTCGTGGTCAGCAGCACGCGGATCCGCCGCCTCGTCGCCGAGGCGCGGATGGACGAGGCGGGCGCCCTGCTCGGACACCCGTATTACCTCGACGGGGTCATCGTCGAAGGGAAGAAGCGCGGCCGCGAGATCGGCTTCCCGACAGCCAATCTACGGACCGCCAACGAGCTCCTCCCGCCGCACGGGGTGTATGCCACGACGCTGACGGTGGACGGTGTTGTGCACGCCGCCGTGACGAACATCGGCGTCAACCCGACGTTTGGCGACCTGAAAGAGCCAGCGATCGAAACGCACGTACTCACGCTCAGGGATTCGGGATTCGGGATGCGGGATACGCGACACGAGTCCCACGCGTCAGAGCCCGCGACAGCGGACCGCGCCTCGCGGATGCCGGTCTCTCGATCTGTATGGCCGCCGCGTGCGGCTGGGGTTCGTGCAGCGGCTGCGCGACGAACGGCACTTCGACGACGTGGACGCCCTCCGCGCGCAGATCGACGCCGACGTCCGCCGGGCCGAGCGCCTCTTTTCCCGCCTCTCCGTATAGTCTTGGTGCCCAGATGGCGTTACGTCTGTACAACACGCTGACCCGGCAGGAGGAGGAGTTTGCCCCGCTGCGCGACGACACCGTCCGCATGTATGCCTGCGGCCTGACCGTCTATGCGCGCGGCCACATCGGCAACTTCCGAACCTTCGTGTGCCTCGACGTCCTGCGGCGGACGCTGAAGCACCTCGAGGGCTACCAGATCCGCGAGGTCGTCAACTACACCGACGTGGACGACAAGACGATCGCCGGCGCTCAGAAGGCGGGCATCCCGCTGCGTGAGTACACCGATCAGTGGATCGATGCCTTTCGCGCTGATTCGGCGCAGCTCGGCCTGGAGACGCCGGAGGAAACGCCGCGCGCGACCGACGAGCCGAACCTGCGGTCGATGGCCGATTTGATCCTGGCCCTCGAACGCAACGGACACACGTATCGCCGCGACGGCTCGGTGTATTTCAAGATCTCCACGCTGCCGGGTTACGGACGCCTGGCGCGGCTCGACCATGCCGGGATGAAGGACGGCGCACGTGTCGACGTCGATGAATACACGAAGGACGACCCGCGCGATTTCGTGTTGTGGAAGGCGACGAAGCCTGGCGAGCCCACGTGGGACTTCGGCACCGGTCCCGGCCGGCCCGGCTGGCACATCGAGTGCTCCGCGATGGCGCTGCGCCTGCTCGGCGAGGCGCCGATCGACATTCACGCCGGTGGCATCGACCTGATCTTTCCGCACCACGAGAACGAGATCGCGCAGAGCGAGGGCGCCGTCAACAAGGAGTTCTCGCGTTTCTGGGTGCACGTCGAGCACCTCTTCGTCGAGAACGAGAAGATGTCGAAGTCGCTGGGTAATGTCTACACACTGCCGGACGTCGTCGCGCGGGGGCACCGGCCGTCCGCGCTGCGTTACCTGCTGCTGTCGTCGCACTATCGCAAGCAGCTGAATTTCACGTGGGTCGGGATGGACCAGGCCGAGGAGGCCGTCCGCCGAATTGTGGACTTCCTTGGCCGCCTGGACACCGTTTCCGGCGACGACCGGCATCCCCACGTAGAGGAGGCCCTGGAGAAGGCTCGCCAGGCGTTCCGGGCGGCCCTCGAGCACGACCTGAATACTGCGGCCGCGCTGGCGGCCGTGTTCGATCTGGTCCGCGACATGAATGCAGCAATAGATGCCCACCAGATCGGCTCGGCCGATGCTGAGCTGGTTCGCCAGACGATGGAGGGCTTCGATCGGGTCCTCGGGGTCGTGGAGTTGCGGCGGGCAGAGGACGCGTCGCCGCCGATCCCGGTGGAGGAGATCGAACGATTGATTGAAGAGCGCCGGACCGCGCGGCAGCGTCGCGATTTCGCGGCCGCCGACCGGATCCGTCACGAGCTCGCCGAACGCGGCATTCTCCTGGAGGACAACGCGGGCGGGACACGCTGGAAGAAGAAATGAGCACAGACGCGCCCCACCTCAAGACGCCGCTCCCGGGCCCCAAGGCCCGGGCGCTCATCGAGCGCGACGCTCGGGTTGTCTCCCCCTCCTACACCCGCGACTACCCGCTCGTCATCGCGCGTGGCGAAGGGGCCACGGTCGAGGACGTGGATGGCAATCTCTTCCTCGATTGCACCGCGGGCATCGCCGTCACCGCCACAGGCCATTCGCACCCGACCGTCGTTGCGGCGATCACCGGCCAGGCACAGAAGTTCCTTCACATGTCGGGCACCGACTTCTACTACGAGCCGCAGGTGCGCCTCGGCGAGGAGCTGTCGGCCATTGCCCCGATGCGAGGTCCGCATCGATCGTTTTTTGCCAACTCGGGCACCGAGGCCAACGAAGCCGCCTTGAAGCTCGCGCGGTACTACACGCGGCGTCAGGGCGTCATCGCGTTCCTCGGATCGTTCCACGGCCGCACGATGGGATCGCTGTCGCTCACCGCCAGCAAGGTCACCCAGCGCAGGGGATTCGGACCGCTGGTGCCGGGCACGTTTCACGCGCCCTACCCGGATTGCTACCGGTGTCCTGTGGGCCTGCGCCCCGAATCGTGCGCGGCCGAGTGCGTCAATTACATCGAGCAGCAGCTGTTCGTCCACCTCGTGGCGCCCGACGAAGTCGCCGCGCTGATGGTGGAGCCGATCCAGGGCGAAGGCGGGTATCTCGTTCCTCCGGACGTATTCATCCAGCGGCTGCGCGAGATCACCAGCCGTCACGACATCCTGTTGATCGCCGACGAAGTCCAGTCCGGCATGGGCCGTACCGGGCGTATGTTCGCCATCGAGCACACCGGCGTCGAACCGGACATCGTCACGATTGCGAAGGGGATTGCATCGGGGCTGCCGCTTGGGGTCGCGACGGCGCGGGCAGAGGTGATGTCGTGGCCGCCAGGCAGTCATGCCAGCACGTTCGGCGGCAATCCCGTGTCCTGTGCGGCGGCGCTGGCCACGATCACGTTGCTGCGCGAGGGCCTGATCAAGAATGCGGCGGAGGTCGGAGCGCATTTGCTGGGCGCGGCCAGGGCGTTGATGCAGAAGCATCCGCTCGTCGGCGACGTCCGCGGACGAGGGCTCATGATCGGGATCGAGCTGGTACGCGATCGCCAGACGAAGGAGCGCGCCACGACCGAACGTGACCGGCTGGTCCGGGAATGCTTCAACCGCGGCCTCCTCGTTCTCGGCGCCGGGCGCAATGCGATCCGCCTGTCGCCCCCGCTGGTGCTCACGAAGGCAGCAGGCGGAGACGGCGGTGCGGATTCTCGACGAAGCCCTGGCCGCGGTGACCACCCCGCAGGCCGTGACCCGCTCGTAGCGGGCAGAGCCGGAGCCGGCGCGAAATATGCGTTCCGGCGCGGCCATGGCAAAGGATGGCCGGCAATCTCTGGGAAAAGTCGGGGAGGATCTCGCGTGCGCCGAGCTGCGCCGCCGCGGATACGAACTCCTCGATCGCCGCTACCGCACGCGCTTTGGAGAAATTGACATCGTCGCCCGCCACCGCGGCGCGATCGTGTTCGTGGAGGTCAAGGCGCGGGCCGGCGGGGCCTTCGGGAATGGCGCGGCCGCCGTCACCGGTGCGAAGCAGCACCGGATTAGCCGGATGGCGGTAGACTTTCTGTCGCGGCGTCACCTTACCAATCAGCCCTGCCGTTTCGACGTCGTAGCGATCTCGTTCGACCGGGGTCTGCCGCGCGTTGATGTATACGAGAACGCCTTCGAGGCTCTGTAGGGCGGGTCCCTGGGACCGGCCGCACACTCATGTCTGAACTCCGCAAAGATCCGATCACGGGCCGCTGGGTGATCATTTCGACCGAGCGGCGGAAGCGCCCGACCGATTTCCGTCTCGAGCCGGTGCATATCGCGCCCGACGTGTCGTGTCCCTTCTGCGAGGGGCACGAGCAGATGACGCCGCGCGAGCTGCTCGCGCACCGCAACGGGACGGCGGCCAACGGGCCGGGCTGGAAGCTGCGCGTCGTGCCGAACCAGTTTCCGGTCCTGCGAGTGGAGGGCACCCTCGACCGTCAGGGCGAAGGCCTCTTCGACAAGATGAACGGAATCGGCGCTCACGAGGTGATCATCGAGACGCCGCGCCACGAAGACACGCTGGCGACGATGGACGACACGGCGATCGAGGACGTGCTGTGGGCGTTCCGCGAGCGGATGCAGGACCTGAAACGCGACCAGCGGTTCCGCTACATCATCGTCTTCAAGAATCACGGCGCCGCGGCCGGCGCCGCGCTCGACCACTCGCACTCGCAGATCATCGCGCTGCCCATTGTTCCGCGCGAGGTGCGGGACGAGGTGGACGGCGCGCGCATGCACTACCATGGCAAGGAGCGCTGCGTCTTCTGCGACATCATCCGGCAGGAGATGGCGGATGGCCGGCGCGTGATCGAGGAGAACGCGGACATGGTGGCGCTCGCGCCCTATGCGCCGCGTTTCCCGTTTGAAACGTGGATCCTGCCGCGGCGGCACCAGTCGCACTTCGAGGAGGCGGCGCGCCATGAATACGCGTCGCTGGCGCGCCTGCTCGGCGACATCCTGCGCCGCATGAACAAGGCGCTGCGCGACCCGCCCTACAACCTGCTGATCCACAGCGCCCCCGTGGCGGAGCCGGCCGCGGAGTATTACCACTGGCACGTGGAGATCATCCCGAAGCTGACGAAGGTCGCCGGGTTCGAGTGGGCCACCGGGTTCTATCTGAACCCGACGGCCCCCGAAGAAGCGGCCGAAGTTCTGCGCGAGGTCCGTCTCGGATCGTCCGGCTGAGGCCGGACCCACGTGGCCGTTGCGACCTCTTCGGGCGGAAGGGGATGTGGAGGCGGACGCTCGGTCCGCCTAGAACCGATATCCAAACGTCAAGCGCGAAGCGTGCGATCGGTGTTGCGCCGGGCGGGCGACGGGGAAAGGTCGTAGTCGAAATCGATCTGCGCCGTCGTGACCAGTCCGCCGATGAGGCCGAGGCGCACGCCGTTCCTCATCCGCACGAACAGGTTGTCGTCGCCGGTGACGCCGAAGTAGCCGTCGTCCTGATGGAAGAACTGCAGGCGGTCGGGGATGATGAAGATGTCGAGCGTGGCAGACTCGCGCGCGGCGGTGTAGCTGTCGTCGACGCCGACGTCGAAGTTTTCGTTGACCCAGCCGAGTCCGGCGTTCGCGGTGAGCCGCACGCGGGCGGTGTTCAGGACCTGGTAGCCGACGCCGATGCCGAGCGCGGTTCGCAGGTCGAGATCGCGGAAGCGGTCGTCGGTGAAGATCGCGTTCGCGTTGAGGAAGAGGCGTTCGGTGAGGAACCGGTCGTAGTTGAATGCCGTGTTCCAGTTCTGCGCGGTCTCGAGGCCGCGGTCCGAGGCGCGGTTCACGGCGGCCGTTGCCGTGTAGCGGTTCTCGAGCTGCCGCACGATGACGTCGGCGTCGAGGCGGAGGCTGTTGACGTCGGAGTTGCCGCCGCTCTTGATGTAGCCGGCGTTCGCGCCGCCGTCCACCGTGACCGCAGGCATCGGGCGTCCAAGGGCGACGATCTGGGTGAGCTCCACCGGCCCGCCGGGGTTGAGGGTGACCCGCCCGGCGGCATCGCCCGCGGCGATGCGGGCTTCGGTCGGTGGAGCGTCGCCGATCGTGACGAGGATCGGGTCGTCGATGATGAGCCCGGCGACATCGGTCCAGGGGATGCGCAGGTCGCCGTGCGGAGTGCCGAGGGTGACTGTGCCGCCGCCGAGCGAGGCGACGGTGCCGGTGACGCGGTCGCCGTTGGTGAGGATGACTTGATCGGCGCCGACCGGTGCGGCGAACGCGAGGAAGACGCAGAGGAAAAGCAGTCGTCGAAACATGGAGCGCTCCGGAGCGTGAGGCTTGCAAACCCGCGGCCGCGACGCCGCGTGAGCGCATGAAAACATGGTTTTGCGGGCCGGGCGATGGATTTTCGGCAAGCCCATCCGTCTTGATTGCGCCGAGAACCGTGTGTTACGCTAAGCTTTCGTCGCGAGCGGGAATAACTCAGTGGTAGAGTGCGACCTTGCCAAGGTCGAAGTCGCGGGTTCGAATCCCGTTTCCCGCTCCATTTCACATCACATGACGATCCTCACCGGCCCATCGGCACGCTGTTGTCGCCGACACGATTAAGACGCGGCCGGATCTTCCTGTACCGACGCACACAGTTCCAGCCGGCGCCGTCGCCAAGTGGTAAGGCAGAGGTCTGCAAAACCTCGATCCCCGGTTCAAATCCGGGCGGCGCCTCCAATCCTAAACCTAATTAACACTGCCACTTGCGGGGTAGAGGGGTCGTGACCACGGAGACCTCGGCGGCCGACGCGTTCGCATCAATCCGCCGGGAGCGACCGGAGGTCATGTGTGTAGCATCGGCATGCCCGTCGAGGACGGATGCCGTCTCATCCAACGCATTCGAGGAGCTGCCGATTCCGCATTGCATCGCGTCCGGCAACAGCGTTGACTGCGTATGCGAGAACGCAAGATCGTCTGCGGGCGTTGGAGGCGGGTTTTCAGTTTCACCTGGCTAAACCCGTCACGATTGCGAATCCGACTGGTGTCGTTGTGGGTGCTAGCGCGTCGATCGGATTGGCCCATCCCCGCAAAGATCCCGACGTCGTGTGAAACGTCATCCGGCCCGACGATGTGGAGGGGACGGAACACAGTCCAGCCTCCGCATCGCCGGGCGCTCGTGTGACGAGCGTCTATCCGCCAGGTCGGCGCGTGACCTGGTCAGCCGGCCGCACGCGTTCTGCTGCCCGCTGCCTGTCGCGCTCTAACTCTTGTTGTCGTCGAGGCGCTTCACGGAACCCTCCACGCGGTCGAGGTATTCCGTCACGCGCGCCTTCGTTACGTCCCACCAATCGTCAGCCGACGCGGAACGCAGCCTCTCGACATCGTCGCGCAGCTTCTTCACCCGAGCACGCGCGTCCTCGACTTCGGTCTGTTGCGCTCCGCGAAGTTTTACGCCGTCCAGCGTCCGTTCCATGGCATCGACGCGCGCGCGTAGGTCGGCGGTGAAGGCGTCGCGACGCGACGTAAAGGGAGTGGTACTGACATTTTCGCCGGTCGTGCCAGTTGCCGCCGGCGGTCGTGCTGGTGCGACGCTTCCCGCCAGACGCCGAACATCGGCGTCGACGTCGTCGGCTGTCCGCATCATGGCCCGTTCGTGCCGATCCCACCAGTTTTCCGGCGTTGTGGTCTGGAGCTCGTTGATGGCTTGCTTGACGTTGGCGACGTCTTCCTTCAGCTCTTCGCGCAGCCCCGCGGTAGCGGTTCTGTTGCCGCGCACAACTTCCTGGTTGGCTTCCCCGTACTCACGGTCGAGTTCCGCCACGCGTTCGTTGAGCCGTGACACTTCTTCGTTGCGCTCGCGCTGGAGTTCCGCCACGCGGTCGGTATCGCGCGAGATCTGGTCGCGAGCGGTCGTGTCGGGCGACTCGCCGGTTCCGCGGTTGCACGCGCCAGCGCCCAACGCTATGGCGAGGGTACAAACAGCCGTGACGTTGACGTAATGCATCACGTTCCTCCTCATGGCGGACAAGGTCCAGTATCAAGGAAGAGCAAGACGATGGCCATCGGATATGGATGAAACGATTGGCCGATCCGGCTGCGGCCATTCGCGATCTCGGCCGCGCCGAGAGCCCAGCAATTCGCCACCTGTATGGCCATTCGGGCGACACAGTGTGCAAGGCGCTGCGACGCGATCGCTTCCGCGACGGATGCCAATGTCGTTCAGCTCGCCCGGCGATTGATGATTGCGACTCAAACCATAATCCTGAGTGCATCCTCTCGTCGCTCTGGATGATCGGCCAACAATTGCCGTCAAGCGTCAGAGGGCGCGCGGAAGCCCTCTTGTCATCGACTACGAGACGCAGATCACTGCACGCATGGCGTGCCCAAGACGCGCGCGGCCGCGGGCGAGCGCATCAATCTTGCGTGTCGCGTGAAGGCAGACCAGCGGCCGCCGAAACCCGGCGCCGGCAGCGGCGTCACAGCTGGACTGTGTAACCGGTCGAAAGCGCTCGAGAGTCCCCTTGGCACACGTGGCTTCTCGTGCAGGCCGTCTCCGCGTTGCCACGGAGGGCTCTATCCAGTAGTCAGTCTCCTTTGACGTTCACGAACTGCTTGAGAACGTGTTTCACCTCGACAAGGTCTTTCGCGTTCTCCATTACCTGGTCGATGTCTTTATAGGCCCCCGGTATCTCGTCGAGCAGTACTTTGGAATGGCGGTATTCAATGCCCTGCATCGCCTGGCTCAAATCGTCCATGCTGAACAGGCTGCGCGCTTTCGTGCGCGAATAACGACGGCCCGCGCCGTGTGGTGCTGAATGAAAGCTGTCGGGGTTTTCCTTGCCGACCACGATGTAGCTGCGAGTGCCCATGGAACCGGGAATCATCGCCCAGCTCTCCCTCGTCGCCTTGATCGCGCCCTTGCGGGTGACCCAGATGTCCTCGCCCAAATGGTGTTCCTTCTGCGTGAAATTGTGATGTGAGTTGATGCGCCCGGCGCTCATCGGTATACGACGCGCTCGATGCCAGCGCGGACGGCCGCCGGACTGGGAATGTCTGAACGCTTCAGCGGTGTGCGGACCGCGATCATTCCGCAGCCAATATCGACGCCGACGGCTGCCGGGATAATGGCCCCCTTCGTTGGCAGCACCGTGCCCACAACGGCCTTTTCGTGAACGCGTTCCATGGTCCTCAGGCGCCGCGCCGTCAGGCGCCGAATATCTGACGCGCCAGAGCTCGGCGCCAAAGCTCAATCTGTTCCCATTGATCCAGCGCGCGTGCTTCAAGCTCGACAAAGCTGCGTCCACCCGGTTGAAGGGATGGTGCGAAGACCTGCGCCGCCCGCCACAAGCACCTCTTGCCTTGCACACCCACGGCTAATGCTTCCAGTGTTCGGAAGAGCGCCAACTCGCCAGGCTTCCCGCCCGCGGCGATTCGGATACGCCTCCCGCGGTGCGTCCTGCCACGCGCTTGACCGACCGGGGAGAGGCACCGAGACTCGCCAGGATCGCCACAACCGCGCTGCGGTCCTCACGGAACTGTTCATTGAGCGACGCGAACAGCGTTCCTTCGCGCGCGCCGTCGCCTTGCCGCATCAGACCATCGACGACGTGGATCGCTGCGTCTGCACCAGACAGATGATCGTGCAGGTAAGCCACCAGATCCCGTCGCCTGTCATCGGACAGCCTGTGACCGCCGCCGGACCGGGATCGTTGTAGTACGAGGGCGCCTATTCCGAGCGCCACCAGCCCGAGCGCACCAATCACGTCAGCGCGGATGCGACCTGGAACCGTGTCACCCTTCGAGCCCGCTACCGGATTGTCGTTCTCCACTTGGACTCCGTTCAGTGTCGCCTTCTTCCGCACTTGCCAAACATCTGTCCATCGTTTCGAGGAGAAGGTCCGGCGTGAAGGGTTTGCGCAAGACCGCGTCGAAGAGGTCATTTGGCTCAGGAAGTGCCGTCGGAAGGGACGTCATCATGATGATTGGGGTATCGCGATGCCTGTCATCGCGGCGCATCGCCGTCGCTAGCTCGGCGCCGTCCATCACCGGCATCATCATGTCGGTCAGCACCAGGTCAACCCGTCCTTCGCCAAGTATCTCGAGGGCCAACCGGCCATTGATCGCCAATGTGACCTCGAAACCAGATTCACGCAGCATCTCCCGCAACATTTCGGCGAGACCAAATTCGTCGTCGACGATCAAGATCGACGGTGTCGCCGGCCTCACGCTACGCCCCGGCCTCTGTCGCGCGAGGTTCCTTCGACACCCCCACCACCGGATGCCACACCCGACTCGCCGGCAAACGTATCGAGCAACCGGATCCCCTCGTTGGTGATTCGGATTTCGCGCATCCGTGCGTCGTAGTCGTCGTCGCGAACCTTCAGAATCGCGAGAACCCGCAGCATGGCTGCCCGATGCTCGATGTGACGGAGCAGGATGATGTTCTGTGTGGCCGCTGAGAGCCCGTGGATGGGCACCTCGATGGTGCTGGCGAACAGCTCGCGTGTCTCGGTGCTGTACAGCGCGGTGATACCGAGCCGTTCCAGTTCCTGGGCGATGGCGCTGTAGACATGAGACATTCGCTCCGGAAAATCCGCCGCGCGTTCAAAGCCGTCCATGCCATCCAGGAACAGCCGTTGCGGCCGCACGCGCTGAATGGTCTTGCATCAGGCTCTCGCCGAGCTCGTCGATCACGCCTTCCACCGGCCTATGCCACACGATGTGGGCAAGGCCCTGCTCCACGCCTTCCTTCAGTCCCCCGATGCCGACGCGCTGGCATTTCGCCAGGATCGCTTCGGGCCGTTCGTAGAACCCGAAATACACGACACGTTCGCGGCGTCTGACACCCTCGGACAGGAACTGCATGCCGAGGAGCGTTTTCCCGCTTCCCGACGACCCGAGCAGCATCGTGATCGACCCAGGGCGCAGTCCCCCACGCAACATGTCGTCGAGCTCGCTGACTCCGAACGGCAGCTTCGGTCCGGATGCGACCTCCTCCTCGTTGACCACATCCTGAGGGAGCCGGGTTTCGATCCTCGGCCTGACCTCGAGCCCCTGATCGGTGATACGCAGGGAATGGAGCCCGCGAACAGGGCGCGCTGCCCCGAAGCTTCAACACGCGGATGTGCCGGAGCGGCCGCAACTCGGAGAGTTCGTCGGTGAGATGCAGCACACCGTCGACCATCGTGTGCTCCGGAAAAAACCCTGATGCGCGTTGGGCGTTGGTCAGGAGGAGCACGGTACAGCCGGTGAAATCCGCCAACGTTTGAATCTCGTGCAGGAACTTCTTGAACTCACGATCCGTCGGTGAGGATTCCTGCGCGGAGATGAGCCCATCGACGACGAGCAGCGTCGCTTTGTGCTTTTGAATGGCGCCTCGAATCAGCGTCACGAGCGCGTCCAATCCTTCCGCTTCGAGCGCGCTGTAACCGCCGATGTAGTAGACGTGGTCGGGAATCGCCGACTCGTTGAAAAACGCCATCCTCCGCAGATGCGCGAACATCCGCGAATGCGATTCCGCGAGGAGCGTCACATAGACCGCATGTCCGCCGGCCGCTGCGTGGTTGAAGCAGGCTTGATTGGCCAGGATCGTCTTGCCTGCCCCGGGCGGCCCCTGGACGATGTAGACACCCGCGACGAGGAATCCCCCTTGAAGGATGCGATCCAGGCCCTCGATGCCGGTAGGCCGGCGTTCAGACGATGGTCGTTGTTCGTTCAAGTGAAGTCACTCCGATGCGGACGCGACCGCCTGCCGATCCGGACGCTCGCGGAAGCATCACCGTGAAACGCGCGCCCTCTCCGAGGGCACTGTCAACGGACACCGTGCCGCCCATCGCGACGCAGATGTTCCGCACAATCCAGAGCCCGATGCCGAAGCCGCCACTCCGCTGCTCGACACCTCGTTCAAAGCGCTCGAAGATCTTCGACTGCTGATCGGGAGCAATGCCGACGCCGTGGTCGCGAACCGAAACGCGGGCGAAATCGTGATCGGCCTCGACCGCGACCTCGATGGGACGTCCGGCGCCGAACCGAATCGCATTGGACAGGAGATTTCGGCAAACCTGTTCCACGCGCAGCCGATCCCACGCCCCTGTCGCTGCGCCCTGTGCACAGCAACGTCAGTTTGCACCTCGCGACGGCGAGCTCGGCGTCGAATGCGTCGATGACTTCGCGCACCACGTCGGCGAGGTCCATCGGCTCGACCTGCAGATCGATCCGTCCACTCGATAGGCGCGACACATCAAGGAGCCGGTCGAGTGTCTCCAGCAATCGATGCAACCGTTGCTCCATGCCACGCAGCTGCGTCTGGATCCATTCGACCGACACGGGTCTGCCGGCGGCGGCGAGCTGTTCCATCTTGTTGAGCGCCAATCCTGACCTGGAACGTCAACGGGGCGATGGGGTTGCGCAGTTCGTGCGCGACCGTCGCGATGAATTCGTCGCGGGCGCCGACCGCCCGCTGCAGTTCCTGCAACCGCGTTCGAATGGCGCTCAGAGCGGGTCCGCTTGCTTCGATCGATTCGCTCTCGATCAGCGGGTGCCGAATCCGCGTCGTCCGGACTCGGCTGCTTTGCCGGGCACCCGCAACGCTCGCGGTGGCGGCCCGTCGTCGGAATGCACGCCAGCACGGTCGTTCCGCCACCGGGCGTCGGCTCGAGTTCCAGTGTGCCGCCCACGGCGAGTGCACGTTCGCGCATGCCGGTCAGGCCGATCATCGTCTCGCCCGCGGCAGCGGGGTGAAATCCAACGCCATCGTCTTCCACGACGAGCGCCAGGTTGTCGCCGCGCAGTTCGAGCAGAACGTTGACCGACTGCGCCCGAGCATGCTTGACGACATTGTTCAAACTCTCCTGAGCGATGCGATAGATGCTCGCTTCGACTTCGGGAGCGAATCGCGGCAGATTGCCCGGCCGCGCGTGGAACACTGCTGGGACGCCGGCGTGGCGCGACCACTCGATGACATAGCTATCCAGCACCCTCGCCAGCCCAAGTTCGTCGAGCGCCGCCGGCCTGAGCTCCCACGCGATGAAATCGACATCCTGATCGATGCGTGCCAGCATCTCCAGGGCGTTCGCGGTCTCCGTCGGTTGTGCGCCGGGGCCGCTCTGCTGTCCGTCGAGAGCTTCGAGGATCAGCCTGAGGGCGGTCAGACGTTGACCGAGGCCATCGTGCAGGTCATGGGCGAGTCGACGCCGCTCATCCTCCTGGGCGACGACGAGCCGGCGGAGCAGCCGCGCTCGGGACGTTTCGGCCTGCGTCCGGTCCGCAATCTCCGCCGCCAGCAGCGTCCTCGATTCCGCAAGCTGGCGGCGCGTCTCTGCTGACGTCGTGTCGTTGATCTCTCCCTCTCCAGCGGGGGAATCGGTGGGCGCCGGGGCACTCGTCTCGATGAGCGCCGCTACGCCATACCCGAGCACACCCGTCTCGTTGCGAAGCGCGAGAATGGTCGTCCTCGCGTCTCTGACGCTTCCGTCTTCATGATTCAGCCGTCGGGTAACAGTCACCGAACCTTTCCTTTCGGCTTCCTCCAAATCATTCGTCCCAATCCCGGAGTTCCGTCCGCCCGGACCGACCACCGACGACACGTGGACACGCAACGCCTGCTCGCGCCGCCACCCGAGTAGTTGCTCGGCGCCGACGTTCCACGAGGTGATGGCTCCCTGGGCATCCAACGTGAAGAAGGCACAATCCGGAAGACGATCGACGACGAGGCGAAGAACTTCCTCCGCAATCTCGTTTCCGTTGTTCGCTCGCTGCCTCTCACCCATGGCTGTGTCGGGCTCGGGTATCGCGCCTGCGGCCGATGAACGGCAGAGGTTCAACGCGCATCCTGCGTCTTTCGCATCCTCCGACACCCCATCAAGAGTTGACGTTCCCAACTTCGCACAGCAGACTGGATCGGATGGAGATGCAGGTGAACAGGCGGCTGCGCATACTCTTGGTGGAAGACCACGAGACTGTGCGGCAAGGTCTGAAACTCCTCATCGACCGCGAGACGGATCTGGAAGTCGTCGGCGAGGCCAGTGATGGCGCTCAGGCGATTGAGCGTGCGGCATTTGCAGAACTCGATGTCGTCGTCATGGACATCTCAATGCCCGGCACCAGCGGCGTGGTTGCGACCCGCAAGCTGAAGGAGCTTCGACCGAGTCTTCCGATTGTGAGCTTGACACGCCACGCTGACCAGACCTTCCTCGAAGAATTGCTGCGAGCCGGGGCGTCGGCCTATGTGCTCAAGCAAAGCCCACACTCGGAGTTGCTCAGAGCGATTCGGGCGGCTGCCGCCGGTCAACAGTACATTGATCCCGCCCTGACGCATCACCTCGCCGCGCCCTTTGCCTCGCAGGAGCGCAAGCGGACGCGCCGGGCGTCGCCAACGCTCACGGACCGCGAGACCGAAGTGTTGCGTTTCGTGTCGCAGGGCCACAGCAACAAGGAGATCGCCGCTCGGTTGGACTTGAGCAACAAGACGATTGAGGTCCACAAGGCGAACGCCATGCGCAAGCTGGGCCTCAGCGGAAGGATTGAGCTGTTGCAGTACGCCCTCCATGTCGGATGGCTGCATGATGCATGACGCTCCCTCGATTGTAGGCGCACAGGTGGCCCGTGCCCATTAGGGCATGCCCTACCGACGCATTACTGATCACCCCAATCGCCTTCATGACCTCCGGCGCATCCTGTGCAACTGAAGTGCCACGGCCAGCGCGTGGGTCACGCCGTTTTCTGTGGGCCCGCCGGCCGCGCCAGGACGACCACCGTGCGCCCAGGCACTTCGAGTGTTTCACGTGCCGCGACGTCGCCAGCGCCCTCTCCCGTATCGGAAGACGTGTCGAGAATGGAGTGCCACGCCGCGCCGAATGTCTCCGCGGGAGTCGTAAACGGCACACTGTCATGGTGAGGAAGTTCCGCTGCTGACGTCTGCGGATCGCATTCACGGATTCATCGTCGGTGGGTCCCTCCGCACCTCCATTCCAGGATCGATTGTGGGTCTCGCCGTCGTTGTTCCCTTCGCCGTTTGCTTCGTTGTGCTTGTCGTTGTATGAGACCAGATCGCGTAGAGTGAACCCGTCGTGCGCGGTCACGAAGTTGACGCTCGCGTACGGCCGCCGCCCGTCGTCTTCATAGAGGTCCGAGCTCCCCGTGAAGCGGCTGGCGAACTCCCCGAGCGTGCCGCCCTGACCGCGCCAGTAGTCACGCACGGTGTCGCGATAACGACCGTTCCACTCGCACCATCGGACGGGAAAGTTGCCGACCTGATACCCGCCCGGACCGATGTCCCACGGTTCGGCAATCAGCTTGACGCCGCTCAGCGTCGGGTCCTGGTGGATGATGTCGAAGAACGCCGAGAGCCGGTCGACATCATAGAGCTCACGCGCCAGCGTCGAGGCCAGGTCGAAGCGGAAGCCGTCGACGTGCATCTCCTGCACCCAATAGCGCAACGAGTCCATCACCAGCATCAGCGAGTGCGGGTGGCGCATGTTCAGGCTGTTGCCGGTACCGGTGTAGTCGATGTAGTAACGCGGCTCGTATTCGACGGTGCGGTAGTAGGCGCGGTTGTCGATCCCCTTGAGGCACAGCATGGGACCGAGATGGTTCCCTTCGCCGGTATGGTTGTAGACGACGTCGAGGATCACCTCCAGTCCGGCGGCATGGAGCAGGGCGCGCATGATTCTTACGGACTCCTGCAGTCGACAATTGCGTTCGTGCTTCGGCGGCCACGGCTGTCCTGTGATCGATTCGTTCAGCGCTTCGCCACTTCCCACGGCGAGCCAGAATCTATCTTTGAACATCTCGCTCAACGTTGCTGCGGCCTGGGCAATCACGGCTGGGTGATAGCGCTGCCCCGGCGCGCAGATCGTTCCGAACGACATGGTGGTCGCCTGAAGAGCTGCCCCGAGCCAGCTCCACGAGAATCCCGACTGCCCTTGCCGATCGCTCCAGGGATGGAAGTGATCCGAACACATTGCCGCACCGAACCCGGCCTCAGCCGCACGCGTCGCGATCCGCAGCAGCGCAGACGGTGGCAACTGTTCGTGCGAGCAGTGAAACCCCAGTGTGCAAGCGGACGGCATGAACAGCCGGCTGGTGCAACCGCGCTGCCAGTTGCGGATTCACGCGACTAGGGCTCGCCCTATCAGACCCTGCGGCCTTTCCCAATGGCGGGCCTCTGATTCGCGTGTCATTGTTGGTTCACGACGGCCGCACGCCCCGACGCATGCTCACTCGTGATCATGCGCTTGCCGCAGAGGAACCATACTCGTGAGTCAGCATCTGGAATCGAAGAAAGTCGCTGAGACCTCGGCGACGATGTCGCATGGGTCCGAGCGCCGGCGCTCTGTGCGAGGCAGCGCGTACGGCGAACCGTCTCGGGCACAGCTCATTGCACTGATCCTTGGCACCTACGAGGAGATGCCAGGCCTCTCGCTGTACCTGCATCAAGCCGCGCGGCTCTTCGGGCTTCGCGAAGCGACGTGCCTGGTCGTCCTGAGCGACCTCGTCAGAGAGGGCCGCCTTCGTCAGTCCGCCGACAAGCAGTACCGTTCCGCAAACAGCGGACGCGTCTGAAAGCGTTGCCTATCCACCGACCGCCGAATGACCAATGTTGCGTGCCCACAGCGGTGATGTCGCGCACCTGAGGAGACCTTCATGATTCTTCGTATCGACAAGCTCGCCATCGAACTGCCCATGCCCGCCAATCCGTCTCCGAATTCGGCTTCCGCGGTGCAAGAACTGCTCGGGGGCAAGTTCGGCGAGATGTCGACGCTGATGAACTACACGTTCCAGTCGTTCAACTTCCGCGGCCGCGACAAGATGAAGCCGTTCTACGACCTCATTGCGAACATTGCGGCGGAGGAATACGGGCACATCGAGCTCGTGAGTCACACGATCAATATGCTCTTGAACGGGTCCACGACGCGCGGCCACGATCCCTCGGCGACACCGCTCGCGTCCGCGACCGACGCTCGCAACCACTATCACTTCATCGCCGGCGGTCAGACCGCGCTGCCCTTCGATTCCATGGGGAACCCGTGGAACGGGACGTACGTGTTCTCCAGCGGCAATCTCAAGCTCGATCTGCTGCACAACTTCTTCCTGGAGTGTGGCGCCCGGGCGAACAAGATTCGCGTCTACGAAATGGTCGACGACCCGGTCGCACGCGAGATGGTTGGCTACCTTCTCGTCCGAGGCGGCACCCACATCGTGGCGTACGCCAAGGCGCTGGAAGTGCTGACAGGGGTAGATGTCGGCAAGCTGCTGCCGATTCCCGATATCAGCAACAAACGATTTCCAGAGGCGAAGAAGCACGAAGCGAAGGGGCTCCATCGGGTCATGTACCGGATGAGCCCCGACGACTATCGAGAGATCTCCGCGATCTGGCGGGGACCGCATCCGGAGGACGGTTCCGAGCTGCAGGTGATCGATGGCCCTCCCGCAGGCGGACCAGTACCCGTGCATCCGGAAGAACCACAGCTGACGTCGCCCATCGGCCCCGACGGCATCGACCCCGGACTGCTGAAAGATATCGGCGATCGCCTGTTCGGCACGGGCTCCGCAAAGAAGTGACCGTGTTCGCTCGCGCATGTCATCGGTCCGGGGACCGTGAAGAGGTATTCGAGCGTGGACCATCGTCTGTCGGTCATCTCGACGGGAGATGACGAGCCAATCTGGATATTGTGCCGTCTGCTTTCATGCGGGCGTCTGCTTGCAACCGCGGACCAGCGGCGGTGCGACCAGCGGTTCGACGGCACTGCCACGGGTGGCTCAACCGGCCGCAGCACAGCAGGCGCGGTGGGCGACAGTCGGAGCACGGGGCCACGCCGGCGACCGCCGGGACGGACACGCGGCTGCGCGTCACGGCCGTGCGCACCCTGTCCACCAACTGCTCTAACCAGTAAGCGTCACACAGGAGAGAGAACATGGCTGAGAACCAGAGAGATCAGTCCCAGAAGGACCAGAACCAGCAAGGCGGCCAAGGCGGCAAGCAAGGAGGACAGGAAGACCAGCAGACTGACCGCGAGCAGACACGGGGCGGCGAACGGCCTGGGCAATCAGGGCAGGGCGGCCAGTCTGGTCAAGGCAGTCAGTCGGGTCAGGGGAGTCAGTCCGGTCAGAAGGGACAGGGCTCGCAGGGCGGCGGCCGCAGCGGCCAGAATTAGGTGACAGGGGCGGAGGCGAGTTGCATTTGCGCTCGCCTCGTCTCTTCGCGACGTCCGCGAAGGCGCGTCGCGGTCGTGCAGCACGTACTGTGTTGCCCAGGCACAAGCAGCGTGACAGTCAGCTCAACCAGGATAGGAGAACGTATCCGACGCCAGTCATTGCCCCGCCAAGTCCGACGATACCGAACGCGATCCGTGTGCGACGGACGAGTGCCGCACCAATGCCGATGAGCGAAAGGAGGACAGCCAGCCTCGGGCCAGATTCGGCGACGCTGAGAGGTATCAACGGTTGCGGCCAGATTCCGACGAATCCAAGCATCATCAAGGCACACGGCGCGAAGAGGAAGCACGTTGCCCACAACCAGTGGGGCTGATACTTCGTCCCGAACCGCGCTATGTCACGCATAGAGGCGCCATCGCAACGGATGTACCAGCCGAATTGATGGCGGAATGAAACCGCGATGTGTCGCGCCGTTACCCGCCCGCCGTACTTGTTTCCCGACTGCAGCCAGGCCACCGCGCCAGACTCGAATCATCCGCACCGGCCCGCGATTGGGTCTTCGCCAGCGCACGGGCATCTCGCGACGTCACGAACAGAGTGGCGTAGCCGTTGCACGATTCGCTGTGGCGATGAAACCAAACGCTCGGAGGATTCTGCGAATGAAGTTTTCGACTATGGTCGTCGGTGCGGCACTCTTACTATTTCCAATCAGGGCGGCCGCTCAAGGGGCGCCGAGCGTCAAGACGGCAACCGTCACGACTGCTCAGCAGAACGTGCCTCCTGCAGTGCAACAAGCCGAAGCTGACGTCGAGCGTGCGGCCAGACGGTTTCGCATGGGCGTTCAGGGTGGGGTCGGCCTCGATCCAGAGATCCTCGACGTAGGCGTGCACGGGGCGTTCGGTCCATTCTTCACGCCGAATGTCGCGTTCCGGCCAGGCATAGAACTTGGCATCGGGGAAGTGACGACTCTTTTCGGGATCAACCTCGACATCCTCTACACCGTTCCCGGATTGAGCCGGGATGCGGTTTGGATTCCGTATGTGGGCGCAGGACCGAATTTTGGCTTGAGTCACCGCGGATTCGAGACCGACGACGTTGATAACGTCGATGGCGTGAGCGTGAGCGTCACGGGAACCACCGTAGATGATGACGACGAGCGCAACCGCTTCGACTTCAGCGACACGGATTTCAATGGCGGCATGAACTTCATCGTGGGGATGAGGAAGCAGAACGGGATGTTCTTTGAAATGAAGGCCACGGCGTGGGGCGTGTCTAACGTCAGGCTCCTTGCCGGCTTCAATTTCTAGTCTCCAACGGGTCCCGCGTAAGCACGTTATGTGTTAGTGCCGTGGGGCTGCGGCGCTGTACTGCGTCGACTATCCAGACCGGAGCTCACTTGTGTAGATGAAGAGGCCGATCTTTCACGTCGGCCTCTCCATCTACCCTACACAACTGAGCTTCCGGGGTTAATGCAGCAGCTCGCTGAACGTCCCGGTGGCAATCAGCGTTCTCCGCCACCCCATTGCCATCCGCCGGGCCGTGTCGATGTCCAGCAGGGCGTGCGCAAACACCACGCTGCTGTCTTCCGCGCCGCTGACGCGGACCTCGATCGAAGCCTGTATCCAGCTGGTAGATGCCGCAGGTGAAGACGCCTCCACTCGGGCGCGCATTCGCCAGCAGGTCTCCACGGTGTGCGGCTCTATCTGTTCCTGTCCGGGCGCATTGATGACGTCAGGCCGACGTGGCATCCCCCGTGCACGCGTGCGAGGAGCAGCCACTTGAGATGGACCGCGGAGGGCTGTGGCCGAGCCCATTTCGCGTGTGGGCGCCACCGATCCCGCAGCCCAACTGACTGATGTGGTTGCCATTCATGCGTCCGACGGCCCCGCTGCCACATTCATCATGAGCGAGGTGTCATGCCACTGCGCAAGCGCTTCCACGAGCAATCTGCACCCTCGGACCAGGCCAAATGGTTGCGATTAGAAGGATTGGCCGAGGTATCGATCTCCAGTGAAGACGCGAGGCATCCGGTCGAAGGCGCGCTGATCGACGGCGTCGGCGCCGGTTGGCGGGCGGCTGCTCCGGGCGAACAGTCGTTGCGGATTCACTTCGACGAACCCCGGACCCTCACGCGGATTCATCTCATATTCGAGGAAGCCGAGCACGAACGCGTTCAGGAATTTGCGATCCAGTGGTCGGCCGATCACCGGCGCACGTTTCAGCTCGTTGTTCGGCAGCAGTTCTCGTTCAGCCCGTCGGGAGCGACCCGGGAGATCGAGGACTATCATGTTGCGCTCCACCAGGCAACGGATGTGGAGCTCCTCATCATCCCCGACATATCGCACCGTCCGCGTACCGCGACGATGACCCGCCTCAGGCTCCAATGATTCGTCAGTCGCCTGAGCACGTCGGCGTGCGCACGCGCGGGTACGCGCCCGGCCACGCTCGACCGGGTCCTGGCGTCATGAGGTCGGCCGGTCGGACACAGCAATAAGGAGGTCGCGCCCCATCTTGCCATCCAGCGTGAAACGGTGGAGGTGCACAAAGTCAACGCGATGCGGCGGCTTCGACTGCATGCATGGATGGATAGACATCATTATTTTCGCACTCCTCCAGGGTGGCTCACTGATCCGTAACGCCGCCCACGCCGCGTCGACCTGTCCGTACGGGTTTCCCCCAATAGTCATGGCACTCGATGCATGCGATGGTTACGTCAATGGCCTCGCATGTCCTGCTCCGGCAGCAGATCCTCCTCGTTGGCAGCTCTCTCGATGAACGCGACAAGTACGGCGAGTGCCTCAGGCGAAACGGGTACTCAGTAGTCCATGCCGAAATCGCCGCTGAAGGCCGTGCGCGTGGCCTTAGAGATCGATCTCGCTGTCGTCGTCACCGGCAAGGAGGATGGCTGGGCGCTGCCACCAGCGTTGCGCCAACGCTCGAGGAGCGGCGGCAGTGCTCGTATCTCTGAGTGGAGGACGGGCCTCGTGCTAGTGAATCCGGTCGTCCGGTAATCGCGTAACGGTGAAAGGCGCCGCCCCTCCCCAGCGCCGCGTCGCCCTCGTGCTATCTGAGCTCAAAGGAGCCGAATGATGAACCCCGCATCCCCTCACGTTCCGCAGACCGACAGTGCCGCGGCGGCAGTCCTCGTCGTGGAGGACAACGACACCACGCGAGATCGCATTGCGACGCTGCTCCGGTCGCGGGGCTACGAAGTCGCCGAAGCCATTGACGGGATCGAAGCCCTGCGGAAGGTCAGCCGCCGCAAGTTCGACGCGATCGTGCTGGATCTGGTGCTCCCGAATGTCGATGGCTGGCAGTTCCGCGCCACGCAACTCGGTCATCCGGAAATGGCGTCCATTCCGACCGTGATTGTGTCCGTGCAGCCACTCCGCGCGCCTGCGCGGTATCCTTACGCACGACCGATGTGGTACAGAAGCCCTTCGAGGACGCCAACCTGTTGCAGGCGGTTGAGCGCGCCTGCCAGACGCGACAGCCGGTGCGGGTGGCGGCAGACCGCGATGCCGCAAACCGTGATGCCATCGCGCTGTTCTGGTCCCACCGCGGCGAGATTGCGTGCATCCATCATGCGCCGGATGCCACGTCGCAGCGCTGGCGCCAGGAACGGTGGGCATCCATCCCCGCGAGCACAGGCGAGAGACGCGTCGTGTATCGCTGCCAGCACTGCCCCGGCGACGGCAGTCCAATCGACCGCAGTCGGCGCACGCCTGGTCGCTCCGGATCATCGGCGGCGACGTTCCGCAGAGGCGACAACTAGCGGACCGTATCAACTGATTGAGTTGTGCCTATCGAAAAGTCCATCCGACCTGGCAGCGCGGCAATCTACAGAGACGTCACACGGCGTGCGTGCAGTTGGTGCGCTCTCGCGGGTGTGCATCGGTGGCTGGCGTGAGCGTGGGTGTAGGGTCGGCTGTGATGAAGCGGCAGGACCGAAAGGACAGTCGTGCGGTGACGGCGTCTGGTTGCTACGCCGCCACGCGATCGTAGCGGTGGTGTAGGCCGCCGACGTGCGGCGTCGCCACGATGCGTCCGTCCGATTGCGATTGAGCGGGCCGGGGCACCGGGCTGTCCTTCGCGAGCGCGAGATGCGTGCGTGAGCGCATGTAGTACGTGACGTAGCCGGTAAGCACGCGCCGCAATCCCGCCTCGTTCGCGACGATGATGTGGTCCAGGCACTCGCGTCGGATCGAGCCGATGACGCGCTCGACGTAGGCGTTCTGCCACGGGCGAGCGCGGAGCCGTGCGGACGGCCTCGATGTTCATATGCGCGACGGTGGTCGCGACCGCGGCAAACGCGCCATCCCGATCATGCACGCAGATATCCGGGCGCCTGGTCCTCAGGAAAGGCGTTCCGCAGCTGCTGGGCGGTCCACGTGGCGGTGGGATGGTCGGTGACCGCGACGTGCACGATCCGTCTCCGGTCGTGGGCGAGGATGACGAGGACGAAGAGCAGCCTGAAGGTGACGGTCGGCACGACGAAGAAGTCGGCCGCCGTAATCTGGTTGGTGTGGTTCGTGAGGAAGGTGCGCCAGGTTTGTGATGGCGAGGGGACGTGTCGTCGCATGTACTTGGCGACCGTGGACTGACTCACCCCGATGCCCAGCTTCTGGAGCTCGCCGTGAATCCGCGGTGCACCCCAGAGCGGATTCGCCGTGGAGATCTCGCGGATGAGGGCGCGCACGTCCTTCGGCACGCCCGGACGCCCGGCTGCGGTGTCGGCTTTTCCAGGTCCAAAACAAACGAAAGCCGCGCCGATGACAGCTGATGATCGTCTCCGGCCTGACAACGTGAAGGGCCGAACGCCAGCCGCGCCATGTACGCGAAAGCCACGCCCACAGCATCCGGTCTGCCGACGTCAAACGGAGGCGTTGCCGGCGCGATCGATTGACCACCGTGAGCTGATGTCGGAGCGCCAGGATTTCGAGGTGCAGCGACGCGCGCGACCGGACGAGGAATCGAAGCGAGTGGAGCAGCGAAATGAGGACGGACATCACGACTCGAGGCTAGCGGAGAATGCGCGTAACCTCAAGCGGTGCTACGTGTACGGTGTTTCTGATAGGCACAAGTACGGCCTCTCGCGTCGTTTCGACGAGGACCAGTCGCCTCGACAACGTTGATGCGTTTGTCGTCGAATGTTGCGAAGAGCTGGCCACCCGCTTCGGATTGATAGAAGTGGCGCTGACGATATCTCGCGAAGTGTTCGAGTGCGGCATCGCTGAGACGGAAACTACGCGGCGCGGTCGTAGCGATGGTGCAGCCCGTTGACCTCTGCGATCGCAACGATCTGCCCGGCCGACGGTGGCATGACGGGCCGCGACGTGGGTGAGTCCTTGCCGAGGCTCAGATGCGTGCGCGAGCGCATGTAGTACGCAACGCAATCATTCAGGGCGCGTTGCAGTCCTGCAGCGCTCACGACGATCACATGGTCGAGGCATTCTCGGCGGACCGATCCGATGAACCGCTCGACGTACGCGTTCTGCCACGGCGATCGTGGAGCGGTTACGGCCTCCTGGATCTGCATGGCCGCGAGGGTGCCGCTGGTTCCCGCGAATGCGCCATCGCGACCATGTAGCAGGTAGGCTGGGCACTCCTGGTTGGGAAAGGCGTTCCGCAGTTGCTGCGCCGTCCAGGCGGAGGTCGGGTGATCGGTGACCGCGACATGCACGCCGCGTCGGCGATCGTGCGCGAGGATCACGAGGACGAATAGCAGGCGATACGTGGCGGTCGGGACCACAAAGAAGTCTGGCGGCCATCAGCTGCCCGACATGATTCGCGAGAAACGTCCGCCACGTCTGCGACGGTGGCCGCCGGCCACGCGCCAGTGTACTTCGCGACGGTGGATTGGCTCACGGCAATCCCCAGTTTCTGCCGCTCGCCGTGGATGCGTGGCGCGCCCCAGAGGACATCTTCCTCGCCATGGTTGCGACTCCCTTCACGGCGGCGCTACGACCTATTGCACATTCGCGGCGACAGAGGCCGTGCCGGTAATCGTGAACGTGCAGGTCCTGGTCTTGTTGCCTCCGCTCGAGCAGGCGCCCGACCAGATGGCGTCGCGCCCGTTCGTCACGCTCAACGTGATCGAGGTGTTGACAGCAAAGCTCGCCGAGCCGGTCGTGCCCACGGACACGTTGATGCCGGTCGGGCTCGATGTCACGCGCTCTCCGCTTCGGCCAGTGGCGCTGACTGTCAACGTCGCGCCCGCCGAGGCCGGGTTCACCGTCACCGTGGCAGTACGCGTGACCCCGTTGTAGCCGGCCGTGATCGTCGACACCGTTGCGGCTGTCACCGTGGCGGTCGTCACCATGAACGTAGCCGTCGTGGCGCCGGCCGTCACCGTGACATTCGCGGGAACCGTCGTCGACCCTGTGCTGCTGGATAACGTTACCGTCGCCCCGCCTGCCGGCGCCGCACTCGACAGCGTGACCGTGCCTGTCGATGAGGTGCCCCCGGTTACGCTCGTGGGATTGAGCGTCAGCGACGACAACGACGTCGGCGGTGGCACCGGGGTGACGGTCAGCGTCGCCGTCCGCGTGACGCTGCTGTAGGTTCCGCTCAGCGTCGCAGTCGTATTGGCGCCCACCGCCGTTGTCGTAACGCTGAATGTGGCAGTCGTCGCGCCGGCTGCGACCGTGACACTGCCCGGCACGCTGGCCGCACCAGGATTACTGCTCGTGAGGGCCACCACCGCTCCACCGGCTGGCGCGCCGGCCGTCAACGTCACCCTGCCCGTGGCCGACGCCGGGCCCACCACGCTCGACGGGCTCACCGTTACCGACGAGAGGCTGGTCGTCCCGGATGCGGCCTGCGGCGTGAATCGCCGCGTCGCGGAGAACGGCCCGAACACCCCCGCCGAGTTTCGCGCTCGAACGCGCCACCAGAGTTGCTGTGCCGGCAGAGCGCCCAGCGTCACCCTCGACTCGGTGACCGTTGGGTTCGCCACAAAGGGCGACGAGATCGTCGATGAGTTGTCCACCCGGACCTCGTAGCTCGTGGCGTTGGCGACGTCGTTCCAGTCGAGCGTCACCGGCTGCGCCACCGACGTGGCGGCGTTGGCCGGCGAGATCGAGCGTGGGGGCCGCCGGCGCCGGCGGCGGTGTCAGCGTCAGATTGGCGGTTCTCGTCACGCCCAGCGAGCCGGCAATCACGGCCGTCGTGTTCGTCGTCACGCCGGTCGTGTTCACCGCGAAGGTAGCACTCGTCGCGCCGCCCGCGACCGTGACGCTGGCGGGCACGGTTGCTGCCGCGTGATTGCTCGAGAGGGCGACGGCCGCGCCGCCCGCGGGGGCAACGGCGCTCAGCGTCACCGTGCCGGTCGAGGGGTTGCCGCCGACCACGCTCGTCGGGTTGAGCGACAGTGCCGAGATGGTGACAGACGTCGGAGGCGTGACCGTCAGCGTTGCCGTCCGGGCAACGCCGCCGTAGGTTGCCGAGATCGTCGCCGTGGCCGCGGCAGTCACCGATGTGGTGGCGATGCTGAAGCTCGCGGTCGTGGCGCCGGCGGCGACCGTGACGGTGCCGGGCACGGTTGCCGACGCGTGACTGCTCGAGAGCGTGACCGCCGCGCCGCCCGAAGGGGCGACCGCGTTCAACGTCACGGTGCCGGTCGAGCTGCTGGCGCCGACCACGCTGGTCGGGTTGACCGACAGTGCGGAGAGCGTCACCGCCGGGGGCGTTCCGGTGGGCGTGACCGTCAGCGTTGCCGTCCCGACCACGCCGCCATAGGTCGCCGAGACCGTCGCCGTGGTCGCGGCGGCGACGGACGTGGTGCCGACGCTGAAGCTCGCGCTCGTCGCGCCGGCGGCGACCGTGACGCTGGCCGGGACCGTTACCGAAGGTTTGTTGCTTGACAGCGTGACCGCGGCGCCGCCCGACGGTGCCGGTGCGGTCAGGGTGACCATCCCGGCCGCTGGGTTGCCGCCGCCGATGCTGGCGGGGTTGAGCAACACCGCCGAGAGCCTCGCGCCTGTCGAGGGGTTCACCGTCAGGGTGGCGCTTCGCGTCGTGCCGTCCAACGAGGCGGTGAGGGTGACCGTCCTCGTCGCGATCACTGTGCCGGTATTGACAGTGAATGTGGCGCTCTGACCCGACGAGATACTGATGCTCATTGGCACCTGGGCAAGGCCGGGCTCGCTGCTCGCGAGCTCCACCACCAGGCAACAGGACACCGATCCGCCCAGGGTCACCGTCCCCGTCACCGAGTTGGATCCAACGACGCTCGTCGGGTTCACTGTGAGCGTGGAAAGCGTGTTCGCGGCAGTGGACAAGAACAGCCGCGATTCGACCGTCGCACCGGCATAGGAGGCGGAGATGTCGGCCCATGTGAACGAGGTGACGGGATTCGTGGTGGCCGGGAACGTGGCGCTGGTGGCGCCGGCAGGCACAGTGACGCTGGCCGGAATCGTGATGCGCGCGGGGTGGACGTTCGTCAGCGTCACCACTGCTCCGCCTTGGGGGGCAGGGATCCCCAGGATCACCCTCCCGGTCGAGGGCGTGCCGCCAACGACGGAGCTCGGGTCGAACTCCACAGTTCGGAGCACCGTGAACAGGATGAGGAAGTCGTTGAAGGTCTCGCCTGCGAATGTTGTCGTGATCGTGACAGTGGCGGTGCTGGTCACCGCGCTGGTCGTAATCGGGAAGTTGGCGCTGATCTGACCCGCCGGCACGGTGACACTCGCGGGCACGGTCGCCAGGCTCGAGTCATCGGAGAGCGAGATCACCACGCCGCCGCTCGGCGCCGGCGCCCTCAAGGTCACGGTTCCGGTCGCGGGCTGGCCCCCGTACACCGTATCCGGGCTATGCGAGAGGCTCCAGAGGCGAGGCGGTCCACCAGGTGTGATCAGCAGCAGCGCGCTCTGCCCGGGACTTCCGGCCAGGTGCGCGCTGACGTCCAGGTTGAACTGAGAAGTGACCGTCGAGGTCGCGATGTTGAAGCTGGCGCTGGTGGCGCCGGCCGGCACGGTGACGTTATGACACCGGGACGATGGCGGGCACGGCGGGTTATTGCTCGGCAGCGTCGCTGGTGCGCCGTCGATGATGGCAACCTGAACGACGGTTGGGCCACTTTGCGGAGCGCTCAACCTGACGGTTCCGATGGCGGGATTGCCACCGACGACGCTGCCCGGGCTGACCGATATGCTCGCCAGCACCGGCGCCGGCGGCGGGACGAGCACCATCAGCGTACGGCTCAACGAATAGCGGCCGTCCGAGGCGGTGATCGTGACGTTGGTATCGACCGAGGGCGCCGACGTGGGAATCCACGCGTCGAAACCGAACAGCGTGACGCTCGTGGGCGCGACGAGGGTCATCGGCGCGACAATCGCCGGGTGGCTGCTCGTCAGGGTGATCGTCGGTCCGGTGCCGGGCGTAAGGCCGCTCAAATGCAACTGCCCGAGTGATTGTTGCCCGCCGGTCACGGGGTTCGCACCCACGATCCTGAAGTCGCCGAGCGTGGGCCTTGGTACTGCGGGCGGCGGATTCGGCGGCACGGCGGCAATCCACGCGTGTCCACTTCGCCCTTCGTCAATGATGAAGAAGTTTCCGCCGCCGCCGGGCGGATGCCACTCGCCGTTGACGAGAACGAATTCGGGAGACGGCACATACGACGTGGCCACGTCGAAGACGGCGCTGCTGGCGCCCGTCGAGAAAGCGAGGTTCGGGAACGGGAAGTTCGGATGGGTCGCTTGTGAGGCGTTGGCGAACCCGCTGGCGTTCCCGTTCACGGACGAGGCCGTCACGAAGCCTGAGGTCGTGCCGCCGGCCGGCGCGGGCGCCTCGAGGATCAAGCTGGCTGGGACGCGGTCGCCGCTGACGATGTAGTTGCGGCTCACAGCGATAGGGTTCGGCCCGGTGGTCGCGCAGAAGTCGTTGAAGCTGGCGGCGTTGGGCGGCGGTGTCCGGCGGCAGCCGAGGTTGCATTCCTGTCTGAACGTGCAGCTCCCCCATTGGCCCTGGACGGCCGGAGGCAGCGTGCATTGGAACAGAATGCCTCCTTCGTAGCCCATTGGAGGGATGTTGCTGCACATCAACCCGGCCCACTGCGTTTGATCAAACGCCGCAACGCCGCTGTTGAAGGGCGCGGGCCTCGCCTGCGCGGTCACGTTGAGCGCCGCGCTGACCGTCGCGGCGTGCGTGGCAGAGATGGTGACGCTGAACCCCAACCCGCTCCAGCGGCGATACATCTCATTCGTGGTCACGGCAAAGGTCGCCTGCGTGGCTCCGGCGGGAACGGTGATGCTGGGCGCGGTGGCCGCCAGCTCGACGTTCGAGCTGGCGAGCGTCACCACCACGCCGCCGGCCGGCGCCGGGGCGTTCAGCGTGACGGTCGCCGTGGACGACGCGCCGCTGCCACCGGCGATCGTGGCCGGATTGAGCGTGAGCGACAGCACCCCCTCGTACACATCGGAATCGCCGCTCGCCGCGGAGAGGGCGGAATCCGTTGCCGCACGATTGTCCGCTGACCCGATCCGGTTGGCGCCGCGCACTGCCGTGTCGTCCACGATGAGACGGGAAGCCACTCCGACGGCTTTCGCCGTCCCGAAACCGCCCGGGCCGTAGCCAGGCACGAGGACCACGCGCTCAGCCCGGCGATCGGCCGCGACGACATCGGCCATCCCGTCCCCGGTGAAATCGCCGACCGCAAGGGAAACCGGCCCCAGACCCACTTCGAGCTCTCGAATCTGCGTGAAGCCACCGTTCGAGTCACCCACGAGAACGGCCACGCTGTCGGCGTCAGTGCCCCCAAGCACGAGGTCAACCATCCCATCCCCGTTGAAGTCGCCGGTTGCCATCACGCTCGGCACCATGCCGACCGGCACCTCCGTCCCCGCTCCCAGGCCGCCGTCGTCAGTTCCCAGCAACACCGTGAGGTGACTGGCCGTTCCGTCGATCCTGGCAACATCGATGCGTGCATCGCGATTGAAATCGGCCACCAGCACCGCGCCCGGTGCGGACACTGCGGCAGTTGCGGCCGCGCGGAATGCCCTGGTGCGATCACCGAAACGAAGCCGCGCACCGAGAGCAAACGGTTCGCCCACGGCCTGATCGTCGATCCCGTCTTTGTCGAAGTCGGCTGCGGCAACAACCTGTTGTCGCGAGCCCGCGGGGACGATGCGGGGATCGCCGAAGCCGCCAGCCCCGTCGCCATGAAGTATCCACACGGTGTCAGTGCTGGCATGCCACAGCGCCAGATCGGCATGGCCGTCATGATTGGCGTCGCCGGTGCCGACCGACCGTTCGGACGGCGTGCCCGTTAGAAATATCGTCGGGATTCCGAGCCCGCCCGCGCCGTCGCGATAGAGCGCCAGGATGCTGTCCAGATCCGACTGCGCCGCGTTACGCCTGTCGTCGGACTGGGCCCCCACAGTCTCGGCCACGAGTAGCGCCGCCGCAACTGTGAACGCGAGGTTGGTGAGGGTGCTATGCCTGTGATCCTGGCGCATGGTCGCTCCTCTCCTGCGTCCCGGAAATCGATTGCCCGCTAAACTCGTTGGAACCGGCCCGGCCGTTCAGTGCGCTTCGAGGCTCGACGGGCGTGTCGAACCAGCGCCTCTGCGCAAGACGAATACCAACACCGTCAGGTTGAATGAAACTAATGTTTCGTGGAAACGCTCGGGTGAGGGCGATTGCGCTACCGGTCGAGCGCCACAATGCGAAAGACACTGTCGTGCAACGTAAGAAGACGGCTTGCGGCTCAACAGCGGCGGCGTAGAATACCAGTTGTTACCTGGCTCACGATCTTCGTCGGTACGCCGGCCCTCGTCGCCCCCGCGGCGCGCCGCCGCATCGGTCGTCCCCACTCGCGTCCCACGCTGGCCCCGAGGTCTCGGCGCTCGAGGCCCGCACGTGGGCCGCGGCCTAGCCCACGCGCGCGTGGCGCCTCGTGTCGTGGCGCAACGGCACACAGCCGGCGTGGCGGGCGCGGTTCTGTGCGACGCGCGTCACGCCCGCGCACGACTGGCGCGACCGTCGTCTTGCACCGGAGGTCCGGCTTCTCTGCGAACGCGGCCTCGGCGCGAGCGACCGGACCAAGTTGTTCTCCGCAAGAACTCACGTTGCGCCCGCCGCAAGGCGGTACTCATGATGGAGACCACCCAGAATCGGTTTCGCAGTGACACGATGCGCGCGGGGAATCTGGTGATCCGGGCGATCGGGCGGCGATGATCGACGACGGGTCGGGAATCCCTGGGCCGAGTCTCGAGTGTGGGCGAGCTCATTGTAATGAGGCACCCACTCGGCCAAGACTCGGCGCAGATGCTGCTGGTTGAGCGGAACCAGATAATCGAGACACTCACGACGCGCAGTCCCGATCAGGCGTTCGCAATACGCATTCGCTTGGGGCATTGCGATGGGTGTCTTCAGCACGCGCGGCCCCATGGCCCTCAAGCCGCCGTCGACTGCCGGCGAGTAGATCGCGTCGTGATCGTGCAGCACGAAGCGATGACCGCTCTCCCCCGTGACACACGTTCGGAACTGCTGGAGCGTCCACTCAGCGGCCGGATGGTCGGTGACGTTCCAGTGTAGGAGTTGGCGCGTCCCGACGTCGAGACGACAAAGACGTAGACGAGTCGGAACCGGGCCGTGACGGTCACGAAGAAATCGCAGGCGAGCAACTCGCGGGCATGATTGCGCACGAAGGTGCTCCACGTCTGCGTCCGTGCTCCGGGCTGGCGGATGGCGGCCTGCGCATGTAGCGCCTGACGGTGCGGGGCGAGAGGGACACACCGTGCTTCAACAACAGTCGGCGGCGCTGCGCTCCTCACCCCAGGTTCGGTTCGCCCTCGCCATGTCGGCGATCAGTTGCTGGATGTCCGGCGGAATTCGCGGGCGTCCCCGATGCCGAGACTTCCAGCGCCAGAGCAGCCGAAAGGCGTGGCGGTGCCACCGAACGAGCGTGTCCGGTTGCACAATCGTGAGGGCCGCGCGCCAATCGATGAACCGGGCGAGCCCGACGAGGTCAGGCGAGTCGCGTTGCTGGCGCGACGAGGCTTCGCCTCACGTTCGAGGTACAACGCCAATTGCTTCCGGAGAAAGAGATTCTCGGCCGCCAAGCGCGCGTGGGACCGCAGGCCAAGCCCAACGAATTGCAGGACGTCGACCACGATCTCGATGACGGTGCGGACCATCACGGATGGGCGATGATAGCTCGCATCAATCGGAATCGCACGGTCATTGGCAGGTCGTCATTGTCGGCACCGGACAGAATATTTGCGGACCACAGGCGGCCCGATGACGGCGGACCAGATTTCGCCCAGCGAGGTGGAAGGGCGCGAAGAAACAGTGCGCAGGGCCGCCTCAATTGCTGTCTTAAGCGCACGCGCGCAGTCGTCTTCTTCGCCAAGTCGCGAACACCGCACCATTGTGAAGAGAATCCTGTTCCTCACGCTCGCTGTTATCGCCGGATTCCATGGAGCGAATCTGGACGCCGCCGAGCAAGCAGGCACGAGTTCGGATCAGGTGCCCGCGGCCGATCTGAAAGAGTTCAACGATCCTACGATTCTTACCCGCCGCGTCTGGCTGGAGACGGAGTGGAATAAGTTCACCGATGGAACGAGCATCGTGGAGGAGACGGCAGGGACCTTGTGGGTCTGGCGTGTCTCGCAGAATCAGGACTGGGCTGCGCGGTTGAAACTACCGGTGAACGTTCGCGTCGGCAGCGAGGATCCCAACGTCCCGGACATCGGGGGTCTCGGGGATGTCAAAGTGGCAATAGGCACGGCTTTCCGGTTGAGCAAGACCTTCCGCGTCGGCGCCGGGTTTGACGTGGCAACGCCGACAGGACGTCACGAATTTAGCGACAACGCTTGGCGGATTCAGGGGATCGGCGCCTTGGGGTGGGACATGATGCGGTGGCTCACCTTCAGCCCGTCCTTCGAATACAACGAGTCGGTCGCCGAAGAGGGCAGTGCGCAGCCATTGAATTTCCTGGAAACATTCTTTCCATTCACCATGATTCTGCCACACCAATGGGCGGTGACCGCGGGTTACGAGAACAAGACGGACTTTCAAAACGACAACTACGTCACGAACAGAGCGAAAATCGCGATTGCGAAAGAACTCGAATCAATTCCGCTACGCTTCTACCTGCAGGCGAAGCGGGACTTCGATTCGGACGAGCAGAAGTTTCAGGTTAGCTTTGTCGTTACGGGTTACTTTCGTTGAAGTGAATGACGGTGTCTACGGCGACGGCTCGATGATGGCGCGCCGGCGTGCCTGCTAGAAAGAGGCGCCGCCCGACGCGGACATGAAGCGTTGAGGATTCGACGGCGTCGATGCGGCCTTCGACTTCGACACCGGCGACCGTGACACGCACCGGATCGCCCGTCGAGCCGACGCCCCGAGCAGGCGCACCGCGCGCAGCTGCTGATGCCCTTGGCCTGAGCAATCTGGGCATCGAGTAAATGGCTCCAGGTCGGCAATGACGCGCTGGCGCGGTGCAGTCGCGCGCCGCTTCCTTGTCGAGCGTTTTTTGGGCCCTGCTCCCGACCGGGCGCCCCGACCCGCGCGTTTGCTTCCGCGTGACGTCGATTGATCAATCAAAGAATCAAACGCCGCCGTGATCGCTGTCAAGAAGGGCGCACGGGGGCGCTCCGTCCGGGCAGGGGCGCGATCACGAGGGGGCGGGGCGCCCCTGCCCCGGCAAGGGGCGCGTGGCGCACCCTTTCTGCCCCCACGTCATCCGCGCTTGAGGGAGCGGCGACCGCTGCGCGCGGTGGGCCGTGCAGGTCCCGCCACGCCGCCCACGACAGCACGACGCTCCGAGTAGCAACCTTCATGGTACGACCCTGCTGCCGGGGCTCGGCCCGGCGTCTCAGTGCGGCTTCGTCGCCGACCATGACCAGCGGTTCCCGCACGCGGGGCACTCGAACACGAGCCCGCTCGACGCGCGCTCGACCGTCGCGACTGGCTGACGGCACGTCGGGCACACCAGCCCCGAGAACGTCTCCACCGGCCTCACGTCGATGCGAGACGGGCATGTCGGCACGTCACAGGGCGCGCCCGGCCCGCCGCAGTCGTCATGCGGCCACGGCAGATCGGGATGCTGCTCGCAGATCCAGCCCTCGTCGCACTTGCCGCAGGTGAGACGTGGCGGTGGGCTCATCGCCCGCCCACGCCGAGCACTGCCTGTGAGAAGTCGCCGCGCGCGACGTTCTTCAGAATAGACATCTCGCGTCGGGCACCTCGTGAGCGCCAGTCACGCTGCGGTCGCCGCAGAAACTCGTCGTTCAGGTCAACTGTGAATCGAGGAGGGCACTATGTCTCGCACTCTCGTCCGTCTGCTTTCGTGGACACTCACACTGTGCGTGGTGAGTTCGATGCCGTCCTTCGCCCAGGATCACACCACGATCAAAACCTTTCCCAATGGTGCGTTCGCACTGGGGTGGACGAACATCGTCAGCACGCCGGGCGGCATCCTGTACTACAACGTCGACACCGGCGCGGGAGCGTTTGCCAAGCTCGACGGGGCGGGCACCCACCACACCATCAAGATCTATGCGCCGGGCGCATTCGCTACGGGGTGGACACACATTGTCAACACGCCTGGCGGCATCCTGTACTACAACACCGCGACGGGCGCCGGCGCGATCGGCAGGTTTGACGAAGCCGGCAATCACACGACCGTCAAGGTGTTTCCGTCCGGAGCGTTCGCGACCGGATGGAGCCGGATCGTCAGCACCCCGAGTGGAATCCTCTTCTACAACGGACAGACGGGCGCGGGAGCGGTGGGACGGATTCAATGAACGCTCACGGGTTACGTGGGAGCAGCGCGCTGATGCGCGCACCGAGCGTTCCCCGTCGCATCGCGTGTGCCCTCCGCGCGTGGCGCGAGTGTACACGCCGGGATCCTCGTCGCGTGTCCCACAATCAAGTGTCCGCGTGACAGCCGCCGGTCGTTGCTCGGCCGCGAACGCGCAGGTGATGAGCGCGCTGCGATGGGGAATGCGCTGGTGCTCACGCATGAGCGCGTCCACCCGGTCGGGCGTCAGTTCCGCGGCGGCAAGGCTACGAGACAGATTCGAGACAGTTAACGCCCACACACCACGGAAAACCAGCCATCATCCGGGACCAGAGGACAAGGCCAGTCAATAGGATCGACAACCGAGCGAAATCTGCAAAACCTCGATCCCCGGTTCAAATCCGGGCGGCGCCTCCAACCTACAGTCGGTACTGCTTCGCTAGATCGGCGACTCTCTCTTGCGCCGAACCAGGGCGAAGCCACAGAACGTGCTTCTCGACGCTCAGGCCTGAAGCCTGGGCGTCATGACCCACAGGCGCAAGGCCGGCCGCATGCGCTCGACCAAGGCGGGAGACAGGCCGAGTGCAGGGATTGATGAGAACGACGGTGTCTCGTCAACCTGACTCCGGACCTGTACATCAAAGCCGGCACCGTGGAGAAAGGCTGCGAGGTCGTCACTATCCTCGAATGCTGATGCGTCGAGTTGCCGCTCTGTGATGCCCGTGATGGCCTCCCGTAGTCGGACCCTCTCGGGCGGCAGACCACGAAGCTCGGCCTTGAACGAGAAGTCGGGGACAATCCACCAGCCGTCCCCAAAGTCAGCGAGCAGCCTGTGAACGTTCAGGGCGAGACGCTCCGTTTCATCCCTCGTGAGATACCCAACCAGCCCTTCGCACAAGACCACTACTGGCCGCCCCCGGTCGAACACCGCGGCGGCCGTTCGGACCTGCACGAAATCTAGGGCGTCTGCGACAGTCACGGTGTGCAGGGGGCTCGAGGCAATCCCATGTTGCTCCCGGACATCGTCGAGCAGACTGAGCTTCGTCGCGACGACGTCTGGCAGGTCCGCTTCGACGTAGCGGATCGCTCCACTCCGCGTGAGATCGAGCCCTCGAAGGGAATACCCGCTCGCGAGCTCCAGGATCTGCGAAGCACCGGACTTGCGGATCAGTTGGGTGATGCTTTTGTAGCGCGCCTCGAACATCGGAGCGTAGAAGGTGAGCTTGTCACGCTCCAACCCGTGGTCGTGCAGGATCTGCTCGAAGACGTCGTTCGCACCGATCCGCGTCGCCACTTCCTCCGCGAACGCGATGTCAGAGAATTGGCGATAGTACGCTGCGAGCTTCGCAGTCACGCTGATGCGGGAAAAGTCGGGAGGCATTCCGGTAACAGCCTAGCGCACGTGATATTTCTCGCTCGTTCTCCGTTGGTGTAGCAAATTCCTTCGACCGAATTTCCGCGGCGTCTCGGTGGGACTCGCGGAATCTGACGAGATGCCCCTCGCTCTCGATCCCGCAGCCGACGCCGCACGCACCGCTTGAACGAGCTAGGTACTCCACGGTTAGAGCTGCGACAAGCTCAAACGGATTTTGGTCACAACCTCGTGAAGCTGTACGACGAAGCGCTGGCTAAAGGAATCGGCGCGTTAGTCACCCTGGAGTCCGGGGACCGGGATGTCGTGGTGAAGGCGAATAGCGCGTATGACACCCGGGCCGGGAAGAAGCTGCGATATTTCGACGTGTACGATGCGCTGACCGCATTCAAGAGTTTGCCTGAACTACCCGGTTTGGAGGCCCGAGTGTGATGGTCGACAAGACTGGCGGCGGGGGGCGGTACGGGTTACTACGCGGCGACGCGCTCGTACCGGTGATGCAAGGGCCGCCGACTTCCGGTGTCGCCACGATGGACCGGCGGAGCGCTCGTGGCTTGGGGGATACCTGTTCGCCCCGCTGCAGCGTTGCCGCGGGTGTCATCGGCTCACGTCGGCGTAGCCCCGACGTTCGGCGACAGCGGCGGCGCACTCACGAGAGCGGACGGATGCGGACGCGGCGGAACTTTACGGTGCCGGCCGCGTACTGCAGCCCGATCGGCCCGCGCGTGAGCTCGCTGTTCTGCACGTCGACCATCCGCATGCCGTTGAGCGAGACGGTGAGGTGCGGCCCGCGCGCGGAAATCTCGTATGTGTTCCAGCGTCCGCCGGCGTTGACCTGCGCGGCGGGCGCCGCCCGGTGCACGACGCCGCCCGTCCGGTATGTCGGGTCAGGTCGCTTGTCGAAGATGTTGGCCTCGTAGCAGCTCTTGTCCGTGATCTGCTTCGGGTCGGCGCAGCGGAAATACACGCCGCTGTTCCCATCGTCGCTGACCCAGAATTCGACGACGAGCTCGAAGTCGCCGTAGGCCTGCTCGCTGACGAGCCAGCCGTTACCGCGCGTCGCCTGGATCGCTCCCTCGGTGACCTGCCAGTTGGCGTCGCCCACCTGGTTCCAGCCCTGGAGGCTCGAGCCGTCGAGCAGCGTGGTCCAGCCCGACTGTGCGGTCGTTCCGGATGCGGTGAAACCGACGATGAGGGTCGCGAGGAGGAGCGCAGTTGTGCGTGTCACGAACCGGATTATAGAACGGGGCGGCGCCGCTGCCCGAACGCGATGCCGGTTTCGACGGCTTGTCGGGCGCTGCCAACAGACGGCATCCAGTGAGGCCGGAGACGCTCGCGTGGAGGCGGCCGTGGCGAACACGGTCGCCTCCACGCGTGGCGCTCAGCGAGTGCCTCGGTCCGGCGTAGCCGCTTTGAACGGGTATCCCGGGGGTCCGTTCAGGTAATACGCCCCGAGGTTTGTGATCTTGTCCATGTCGGGATACAGCACGCCGAAGGACGGTCCGGTCTGGCTGCCGCGCGGCGAATACCAGATCGCTCCATCCTTCGTGACCTGGATCTTCGGCGTGTCCGCCGTCTTCTGCGGCTTCGGGTACAACGTGAACGAGGAGTCGCGCGGATTGAACTTCCACAGGGCCGCGTGGCTGCCGCCGGCATCCGGCGACCAGATGTTGCCTTCCGGGTCCTGAGCCACGTCGTACGGCTGGGAGAACTGACGTGGAATCGTGTACTCGGTCATCTTGTTGTTGTTGCCCTGATCCAGCTTGACCAGCTTGCCCGGGCGCTTGCCGCCCGAATAGATGCCATACCAGATATTGTTCTGCGCATCGACGTTCAGCCGCCGGACGTGGCCGGGATACGTCGGCGCCGTGAAGGTGGTCCACTGGTTGTTGTGCGTGTCGAACTTCACGACGTTGCCGGTGCCCCAGTCCGCCATCCAGATGTTGTCGGTCCGGTCGGCGATGACGCCGTACACGATCGCATTGTTCGTCGGCAGCGGGAACACCGTCACCTTCTTGGTGGCGCGTTCGTACTTGCTCAGCGCGCCACCCATGATCCAGCCGACGTACATGTTGTCCTTCGAATCAATGGCGATCGACTGCGTCCACTTGATCGGGTTGCGCACGACGTTGTCGGGATCGAGCGGAATCATCTGCTCGAACTTCTCGGTCTTCGGATTGAAGCCAAGCAACCGCTTGGTGTTCGACGGCTGCGTGCCCGAATGCTCCGGCAGCCAGAGCATGCCGAAGCGATCGCCGATGACCTCGTGAATGCCGTTCTTCGGGTCCGGCAGGATGAAATCCTTCTGCTGACCCGTGCGCGGATCCAGCTTGACCAATCGATGCGGATACCCGCGGTCGGTCAGCCAGACGTTGCCGTCGGCATCGAAGCGCACGTCCTGACCCGTTCGCCTGCCGACAAAGGGTACCCCCGAGAGCTTGTTGTATTCTGGCGAGTTTGTCGCCTCGTTCGGCGGATCGGGCGTCAGGTAGTACTCGATGTACATCGCCTTGGCGAGCTTCGCTTCGTCGAATGGCATCTCCTGCTCAATCCGCACCGTGCGCGGTTTCGCGTCGGGCCCGAAGTTCTTCACCATGTACGCCAGCAGGTCTTCCCGATCCTGCCGCGAGAAACGCAGCGCCGAGTTACGGAACGTCAGCAGTCCCTCGGCATAGGCGCCGGCGGGGCGCTCGAACAACGTCTTGCCCTGCATGAAATCGACCCGGGCGGTCCAGCCCGCCAGCGTCGCCGGCCGCGACGGCAGGAAATTCTCGCCATGGCAGGCAATGCAGGTGCGCTCGGCGACGTCGCGTCCCGGTCCCGGCGGATAGATTTCGTCGTAGCTCTGCTCCAGCGGGCCGCCGGTCGCATCGCCGCCCGGGCGGAGTGAGAGCTTCACCGCCGGGTTATCTCCCGCCTTCAGGACCACTTTCTGCGTGTCGGAGACGAGGCCCTTCGTAGCCACGCTGACCTCGTAATTCCCGGGGAAGAGTGCGAGCGCGCGGAACTGCCCGGCGTTCGTGTACACCATGTACAGGATTCGCTTGTCCACATTGCGCAGCGATACCTGCGCGGCCTTGAACGGGGCCGTCGACGTTACCGTTCCCGACACGCTCGCGGTCCCTGCGGGTGCGGCGGCCTGAACGGTCGCCGGCGTCGCGGCGACCCATCCGCTCACGCCAAAGACGATATAGGCGACCACCAGACTCCAGACCACGGTGCTTACCAGGAGCACGGCCCGGCTGACGGTTAGCTGGCGACGGCGCGACGGCCTGATGTGCAAAGAGCCCATCATCGTACCTCCTCGAAAACGCTGGTGAGCGCGCGACGACACACGCATTCTGATTGGTTCCGGTATGGCCGAATCAACTGCGCCATCATAACCGTCCTGCGGAACGCCGATTCATACCGAGTTGGTGATGGAGCGCCAGAATCTCAGCTGCAGAGCTATGGGTCAGGCCAGACCGAGCGCGACTCCTGTTCATGCCGGCGGCGTTACAATCGGTCGCGTCACAGCGGGGATCACGACGGGATGTTCATGCAGACACCGGTGTGGGCGGTCGGTTTTGCCTTGTTTGGGATGGTCGCGTCAACACAGGAACCGAGTCGGCGACAACTGCTCCCCACCGGGAGACTCCGAGCCGGGATCAACGCCGGCAACGCTCTCACGCGAACGGTGGGCGCTCAACTGGCGCGAGAGCTCGCGCGCCGGCTTGGCACCGAGGCGGTGCTCGTCGAGTATCCCAATCCCGGCGCGATCACGGACGGCGTCGGCAGGGACTGGGACATTGCGTTCATCGCCGCTGACCCGGAACGCGCCGGCGCGATGGCGTTTACGCCTGCGTATGTCCACCTCGATGCCACCTACCTGGTACGCGACGATTCCATTCGCTCGGTGGCTGATGTCGACCGTGCGGGTGCGAAGATCGCCACCGGGAGGACCAGCGCCTACACGCTCGTGCTCAAGCGGCAACTCCTGAAAGCCGAACTGGTCTTTCCCTCCGACGAGGACGCGATCGCAGGACTCCTGAACGGTACCGTCACCGCTATCGCCGGCCTGCGGTTCGGTCTGCTCGAGACCGTGGCGCGCACGCCCGGGACGCGTGTGCTCGGCGACAACATCACCCGCGCGCAGCAGGCGATTGCCGTTCCAAAGGGCAACACTGCGGCGCTTGCCTACATGACATCGTTCGTTGACGATGTGAAGAAGAACGGCTTCGTGGCCGCGGCCATCCAGCAGACGGGACTCTCGGGCGCCAGCGTCGCCCCCTGACCATGAGCGACTCTCCAATCATTGCCTTCACCGATGGCGCCGCAAAGGGTAATCCCGGGCCCGGCGGCTGGGGTGCGATCGTCGTCACACCGGGCAGGTCCGTCCAGCACGTGACGGAACTGGGCGGCGGCTCGCCTCACACGACGAACAACAGGATGGAGCTGAGCGGCGCGATCGCGGCGCTGCGGCACGTGGCCGGGAGGAGCGGCCCCGTGGCAATTTACGCCGACTCGACGTACGTGATCCAGGGCATCACCCAATGGGTGTGGGGATGGCGGAAACGCGAGTGGAAGACGGCACAAGGCGGCGACGTGCTCAACCGAGACCTGTGGGAGGAACTATACGGCCTCGTCTCCGTGCGCGGTCGGAGCGAGGTTGACTGGCGCTGGGTGCGAGGCCACGTGGGCACGCCGGGCAACGAGCGGGCCGACCAGATCTCGGTGATGTTCGCCCTGCAGCAAGATGCGCATCTTTACGACGGACCGCTCGACGGCTACCCACTATCGATCCTCCAACAGTTACCCGACGACACCGCGCTGCCGAAGCGCTCCACAGGCGCGTCCAGCACCAAGAGCAAAGCGGCCGCTCATTCGTACGTGAGCGTCGTGGACGGTATCCCTATGCGGCACCGCACCTGGGCAGAGTGCGAAGGCCGCGTGAAGGGACAATCAGGCGCGCGCTTCAAGAAGAGCGCGAATGCCGATGACGAGTCCGCCATCCTGCGCAGCTGGGGAATCGACCCCAGCCGACTGTAGCCCGTAGTCCGACTATTCCGCCGACGTCAGCGGGGAGGTGGCGGAGCCCTGAGCGCTCGCCGAAGTTGGGGACCATTTGGCAACAGTAGCGCCCAAACACCAGGAAAGCGGGGCGGCAGGACCGACTAGAAGGCAGGACGAATCAACAGGTTCAACGTCCCGGCCCTGTCTGCAAAACCTCGATCCCCCGGTTCATATCCGGGCGGCGCCTCCAATCCTAAATCCAGTTGACGCCGAGGCCGGCTCATCCTCCGTCGTGTGGACTGTTTTGGCGGCGGTCCCCGCCTGTCAATTCGAGACAGGAGATCGTCATGAACCGACCGAGAAGAGGCTCCCGCGAATCGAGCGCATCCGCCCTAAGAACATATCAGCCGTGGGGACACTTCGTTGTCGTGTTCCTGGCAAGTCTTGTTGCTGTCTCCGCTGGCGTGCGACTGTCGGCCGGAGCGGACAGCGACCTGCGGCTCGACCACCTCGCAATAGCTGGCCGTCTCTTCGAGAGAGAGACGTTTGGTGGCAACGGGCGAACCTGTACGACCTGCCATAGCCGAAGGACCGGTACCTGTCTCGCCCGAAGACGCACAACGACGGATGGCGTATGACCAGCACGACCCGCTCTTTCGGGGGGACGGGAGCGACGACGGCGCAGGCAATGGCGCCGAGCGGATGCTGACTCACGCGACAGTGCTGGTCAAGGTACCGCTCGGCGACAACGTGACGCTCGCCGCAGACCCGAGTGCAACGACCGCGCTCTTCAGGCGCGGGATTCCAACCACGCTGAACACGCCGGCGCTCGATTCCGTGCTGATGTACGACGGACGGCATCGCAACCTGGATCAGCAGGCGCAGTCCGCGATACTCAGCCATGCCGCTGCCACACGAAAGCCGACAGCCAAGGAGCTCGAGCTGATCGCCGAGTACGAAAGGGGCCGGCCGTTCTTCAGCTCGCATAGCATGTGGGGCTTTGCGGTGAATGGCAGGGCCCCGGAGCTTCCACCCGGACGCACGGCATCCGAAAAGCGGGGCCGGGGGTTCTTCGACGACGTCCCTCTGGGCAAGGGCAACGCCAAGCGCGGGATCTGTGCCACCTGCCACAGCGGGCCGCTGTTGAACGAAACGAACGAGTTCATTCCCGTGCCGCCGCGCCGCCGCGGTGGACGGTTTCAGTCCATCGGAGTGTCAGAGCTGAACGCCATCGGAAATCCAGTGCAGGAATTCCTATTCGAGAAGCCTGATGGCACGACGGCGAGAATATTCAGCCCCGATCCAGGTCGCTCCGTCATCACGGGAAAACTGGAGCTCGATCACCTGAACGCCTTCAAGATTCCGATCTTGTGGGGAGTGTCGAGGACGGCGCCGTATTTCCACGACAACTCGGCGAAGACGCTCGAAGACGTCTTGCTCCACTACAAGAAGTTCTTCGCTACGGTGACAGACCCTGTCGTCGATGGGGATCCGGCGGTCGAGCTGACGGATCAGGACCAGAAGGACATCATCGCGTTTCTGAGGCTGCTTCGCTGAGCGGCCGTGTCGATGCGGACCGTCGGCGCGCGGCGTTGGAACGGGCCATCGCGGACAATGCGGTGCCCCGGTCGATCAGTGGAAGGCAGGGAAGTCGACGGCGTGGCGCGTCGTTGATGCGCGCGATTGTCTGCGATCGCTCGACAGCAGGAGGCAGCGATGCCGGTCCCACCCCGAACGCACGACGATGTCGCCGGCTTGATGGACGGATACTTGCGCACGCAGCTGCTGTACGTCGCTGCGAGGCTCCGGCTCGCCGATTCGCTCGCGAACGGACCGCAATCGGCACCCGAGCTCGCCGCTGCGGTAGGGGCGGAGCCTGCAGCGCTCCATCGCATTCTGCGTGGGCTCGCAGTCGTCGGCATCGTCGAGGAGGCGGAAGGAGGGTTCGGTCTCACGGACGCGGGCCGGTCGTTGCAGTCTGGTACGGCAGGTTCATTGCGCGGCGCCGTCCTCAGCCGCGGCGACCTGTACTATCACGCGGCTTCGGGGTTGCTGAAGTCCGTGCAGAGTGGCGGCGCGGCCTTCCGGCACGTGTACGGCGCCGAGTTCTTTGATCACCTCGCCGCCTCACCGGAGAGGCTCGCTGCGTTTCAAGAGTCCATGGTGGCGCGGTCTGAGGTCGAAGTCACAGAACTGATGCGCACGTACGACTTCAGCCGCTTTGGCCATGTGGTTGATGTGGGCGGCGGCTTCGGCGTGACGCTCAGCGCTCTGCTGGCGGCCCACCCGAATCTGCGTGGGACGCTCTTTGACCGTCCCGAAGTGGTGCGGACGGCTGAAGAGCGCCTCAACGCCGCTGGCCTGGCGTCCCGCTGCCGCATCGTCGGAGGCGACGCCTTCGACGCGGTTCCGTCTGGCGGCGACCTCTATCTCTTATCCCGCGTGATCCACGACTGGACCGATGAAGATGCGGTGCGGATCCTTCGCTCCTGTCACGCCGCGATGGGCAGCACCGCGACGCTCGTTCTCGTTGAAGCCGTGATCGCCGACCGTGCGTCCGACCAGCCGGCCGCAGTCGTGATGGACCTCCACATGCTGGTGCTCGGCCTCGGCAAGGAGCGGACAAGGGATGAGTTTCGTGAGGTGCTGGCGCGCGCCGGCCTGGAGCTGCGGCGCGTGATCCCGACGGAAGGCCGCACAGGCATCAGCGTTCTCGAAGCGGTCTGCGCGTAAAACCTCGATGACCTGAGCCAACGTTCAGGCGTCATGCGGCTGCTCGCCCGGCAGTTTCTGTCTGGGGTGTTTCGCAGGCTGGGGCCCCCCCGCCTTGTTCCTTCCGGCTGAAGCCGGAAGCCACAGCCGAGCAGCTGTGCAGCGATCTGATTGCGGGGCCCCGCGACATACCACGATCACGAGCTGGCCGGGGGCGGAGTCGCCCGCAGTCCATGCCCGAGCGGACGTGCCGCACGTGCGGAGCGTGATTGTGCCGCTCTGTCCGCGCGTCTGATCCGAATCCGTCTCCTGACCGATGTCGCCAGGAAATCTTTACTCGGTGCATACCGACACGGCGCCGAGCCCAGCCGTTAAATCCCTTGTTTCCGCGAGAGGTCAGCGGGTGCCGCCATTGGCATCCTTCACGCAGGGGCTTTACAGCCGAGTCTTACTGATGATGTACGCGGCCGCCGCTGCCAACGCGGCGGATGCCCTGACGCCGCGTTCGGTTTTAGAGCGAATCGGAACGGATTGACGCGTGAACGACTTTGATCAACCTACATCGCTGTCGGGACGACCACGTGTTGAAGGGAAATTTCTCGATGTCGGCGGGACCCGTATGCTCGTCAAGGGTGTCACGTACGGGACGTTCGCTCCCGACGGCCAGGGTCAGCAGTTCCCGCCACCAGAGCGAGTTGCGCACGACTTCGCCGCCATGGCGGAGGCGGGCATCAATACGGTTCGGGTGTATACGGTCCCGCAGCCAGCTCTGCTCGACGAAGCGGCGCGCCACGGCTTGCGGATGATGATCGGGTTGCCCTGGTTGCAGCACATCGCGTTTCTCGACGATCGACGCCTCACCCGCACGATTCGCAGGGAAGTCGCGGCGCAGGTGCGGGCGCTCGCCCTGCATCCGGCGTCATTGCTGTTCAGCGTGGGCAACGAGATTCCTGCGTTACTGGTGCGCTGGCACGGCCGCGCGCGCATCGAGCGCTTCCTGCGCGATCTGTACGACGAGGTCAAGGCCGCGTCGCCGCAGAGCTTGCTCACGTATGTGAACTTTCCGCCGACCGAGTACCTGGACCTCGACTGCTTCGACGTTTGCTCCTTCAACGTCTACTTGCACCGCGAGCCGGATCTGCGCGGCTACCTGGCGCGGCTTCAGCAGATCGCCGGCGTCAAGCCGCTGCTGCTCGCCGAGGCTGGCGCCGACAGCATTCGCGAAGGCCTCAACGGACAAGCAGAGATCACCGCGATGCACATTCGCGCCGCTTTCGAGGAAGGCCTGTGCGGGGCGATCGCGTTCTCCTGGACCGACGAATGGTGGCGCGGCGGAACCGAGGTCACCGATTGGGCCTTCGGGCTCGTCGATCATCAGCGTCGGCCGAAGCCGGCGCTGGCGGCAGTGGCACAGGTGTTTGCCGATGCTCCCTTCAGCGAAACTGCGCGCCGGACGTGGCCTTCGGTGTCGGTTGTCGTGTGCGCGTATAACGCCGCCGACACCCTGCCCGACTGCCTCTCGTCGCTGCAGAAGCTCACCTACCCCGATTTCGAGGTGATCGTCGTCAACGATGGTTCGCGCGACACGACGAGCGAAATCGCACATTCGTACCCTCACGTGCGCGTCATCGACATTCCGAATGGCGGCCTGAGCGCGGCCCGCAACGTCGGTCTTGCCGAGGGGCGCGGCGAAATCATCGCCTATACGGACGCCGACACTCGCGTCGATCCGGAGTGGCTCTCGCACCTCGTACAACCGTTCTTGAACTCGGACGTCGTGGGCTCGGGCGGCCCCAACGTCGTACCGCAAGACGATCCGTGGGTCGCTCAGTGCGTTGCGAGGTCGCCCGGCGGTCCGACGCAGGTCCTCTGCACCGACCGCATCGCCGAGCATGTGCCCGGCTGCAACATGGCGTTCCGCCGCAACGCGCTGCTCGCGATCGGCGGGTTCAACCCGGTGTATCTCAGGGCCGGCGACGACGTGGACGCCTGCTGGCGGCTGCAGGCGAAGGGGCAGGCGATCGGCTTTTCGCCCTCCGCGCTCGTCTGGCATCACCATCGTCCGTCGGTCAAGGCCTATTGGCGCCAGCAGGTTGGCTACGGCGAAGGCGAGACCTGGCTCGACGCCCATCACCCGGAGAAGTTCGTCCGCGGCAACATGATCTGGCGCGGTCGCATCTACAGCCCTCTCCCGTTCGTGCGCTCGCTGTCGGGCCGTCGCGTCAACACGGGCGTGTGGGGGATGGCCGCCTTTCCCTCGGTTTATCGCACGGACGTCAACGGGGTTCAATTCCTGCCGCACTCGCCACTCTGGCTGGCGCTGGCGACACTCGCCTGATCGCCGGGGCGGCGGCCATGCTCTCACCGTTCACCGGTGCGGCGGTGCTGCTGCTGGCTATAGGACTGCTCGGCTGGGGCACGACGATCCTGCGCTGCGTCCGTTTCGCGCTCCGCTCCGACCTCTCGCAACTCCGCACCACAACGAGCTGGCTGGGACGCGTGCGATGCCGCCTGCTCATCGCCGTGCTCCACTTCATCCAGCCTCTCGCGCGGTTCTACGGGCGCTTCCGCGGAATGATGTCGCCGCCGCTCGTAGTCGAGCCGGACCGCGTTACTCGCTTCCCCTGGAAGGCCTCGGTCTTTCCCGTGCGCGATTCCGCGTCGGCGAGCCTGCTGCTGGCCGGTAGCTGGACTGAAGAGGCGTACTGGGGCGACACCTGGACGTCCCAGGATGCGCTGCTGACGGAGATCACGGGCCTGCTGCGCGCCGTCCGGCCGGCTCGGTATGTCGAGGTCGATGACGGGTGGCACCCGGAGCGCGACGTGAGCGTGGCGCTCGGCCGGTGGGGCTGGCTCGACCTGCGCGCTTTCATCGAAGAGCACGGCGGGCCGAAGGTCCTGCTTCGCGTCACCACCTTCGTGCGGCCCGGGCTGCGCGGGATCATGCTGGCGCTCACGCTGACTACGCTGTCGGTCGTCGCGGCCAGCGGGGCGATCGCGCTGCGATGGCCGTGGTTGAGCGCCGCCTGCATCGCGACCGCCGGGGTCGCGCTGGCGCGCGCGGTGTGGCAGGCGGCAACAGCGGTCGCCGTCGTGCGGCACGCCATGCTGCGCGCCACGAGCGGCTGTGGGATGATTCCGATACCGGTCCGCTCCACGAGCGAGTCGGCGCGGCGATTGCGTCCGCGACCGGCGACGCTCACACAGGCGATCCAGGGGATGGTCACGGTGGCGCTCGTCGCGAGCGTGGCGACGACCGCCTTCTCGCTCGCCAACGACGTGCTGGCAACGGCAATGGTGCTGCCGACGGTCGCGGCCGCGCCCGAGCCGCCGCAGCCGTCGCCGGCAGTACGGGGCGCGCTGGCCGTGGCGCCAAACGGCGATCTCTTCCTCGCCGACGCCGAGGACGGCGTCATCCGTCGCTTCGACACGCGCCCCTTTGATCAGCTGCTTCTCACCACCGACACGCACGTGTTCCTGAACGACATGGATCCGCGTGATGCCGACCTCGCGTTCGCGTCTGCGGCCGACGTGGCCGTGGCACCCAATGGCGATCTTTATGTTGCCGACGCCGAGAACCATCGCATCTGCCGCATTGAGCGAATCAGTGGCAAGATCCTCACCGTCGCCGGCTACGGCCTCGGCCGCTTCGACAGCGATGACGTGCAGGCGACGCAGACCGCGCTGAACGGGCCGCAGGCTGTTGCTGTGGCTCCCAACGGCGATCTCTATATTGCAGATACGCTGAACCACCGCGTCAGGGTGATCACCCAGGCCACCGGCGTCATCCGCACGATCGCCGGCAACGGGCAGCCGGGCGACGACGGGTGGATCGGCGACGGTGGGCTGGCGACCGACGCCCCCCTGAATCGGCCTACCGACGTGGCGCTCGCGCCGAACGGCGACATCTATATCGCCGACATGGGGCACAACCGCGTGCGCGTGGTCGATGCGAACACCGGCATCATCATGACCGTCGCCGGGGACGGCGAGCTTGGCGCACGGGGAGACGGAGGTCCCGCCACGGCAGCGAATCTCGGCGGGCCGTCGAGCCTCGCACTCGTGATGAAGGGAGGCCTTCTGACGCTCTACATTGGCGAGTACCTCAACGGCAGTGTGCGCGTGGTGGACGCGAACGGCATCATTGCGACGCTCGGCGAGCCGGGACGGTTCATCGCGCCGTCGCGCCTGGCGTACCGCTCCGGCGGCTGGCTCTACGTGGCGAGCGAGGACGGATCGATGACGGCCGTCAACGTGACGAGGGGCCAGCCGTATCTGATCGCGACCATCACCCGGACGAAGCACACGTCATGAATCGGGCTGGGTGGGGAACCGTTTGCTGAGCGGCCCTGTCATGGACGTGGTTTAATCGAAGGTTTCCGAAAGGCGAACCTTCTGAGCGTCCGTGGAAGTTGCGAGACATCGTCACCGCGTATGACGGCATGTACGTCGCCCTCGCCGAAGCGATTGAGCCCTGATTGTGAGCTGCGACAGTCCACTGGCCAACGCAGCCGGCCCAACGTTCGGCGAAGGCTTTCACTCCGTTCAGGCTATCGCCCTCTCCGCAATAGCAATCGGCACCACTACGTCAATATCGGCAGGGATGGTGATCTGAGTGGCTGTAGCCTGAGGCGCAAAGGCGATGCAATCCACCGTGACGTGGATCGCAGTCAGTTGCGACAGGTCCAAGGTCGACGGCTGAGCGACTTCCAGCGTGAACGTCGTCGCGGCGCCGCGCCCCCAGAACGAAAATGGCGGGCCAGGCTCGGAGTTCGACTGCGGGTTGGCCGGGATGTTGGATCTCAGGATGCCGCTTCCGGCTCCAATCGCGAACACCTCGCGCCGCGGCCGAAGCAGCATCGTCGTGACGCTGCCATCGGTTCGCCGGTTCATGGCCCATTCCCCGGAGTGTGTCACCCAGATGTTTGCACTCTGACCCGTGAGCGCTCCGTTTAACTGCAGGGACAGGGCATTGGCCTTCAGCTCGAACATCCCGCCGGGTACGCTGTCGAGCCCGATCGTGACGCGAAGAGCCGACCCGCTGGCGAACGCCTGCAATTGAGCCGGATCCGTGATCGTGACGCTCAGCTGCGGGTGTATGACGTCGAAGCCGATCTGCGCCGAGTTCAACTGCTGGAACATCTGGTTCCAAGCCAGGATCTGAAGGGGCATACCGGCCAGGCTCGCGAGCGTAGCGGCCGCGCGCAACGCTGGCGACAGGCTTCGTTCCGTGTCGGGGTGCAGGTACCCGAAATCGAACCGGAGATTGGGCGTCCCTTCCAGTTGGTAAATCTCCCGCGCCCGCTGAGCCAGGAAGACATCGTCCATCACCATGTCCACGACTTGCCGCGCCGCACGGATTAGCAAGTCCGCTGCTGCGTTCAGGACCGCGACCTCCGTGCTCCAGTGCTCCAGCCGGTCGTCGATCTGCGCCATCTCGGATATGAGATTGGCCACGCGCATCTCGGCAGCCGCCACGCGTGCTTTGGCCTGGCGTTCACGCATCGACGCCACCATCTGGTCCCGAGTCAGCTTCGCCTTTTCCCGCAGCAGCTTTCCTACCTGGCTCTGGCTCTGGGAACCAGAGATCGCTGCATCCAGATCGGAAATGACCTTGACAAAACTGATGACAGACTTGGTGCCCTTGATCAGATCTGTGAGGTCACCGCCGAGACCAGTGACATTCGCCACTTCCTGCTCGAGCTTCGTCTTGTTCTTCGGGTCCTTCGCCGCATTGCCGAGCTCACCAATCAGGATGCCCACGTTGTCGCGCGTCCCGGCGAGGTTGTTCAGCGAGGCGATTCCGGCAGCGATGGAGATGATGGCGCCCGGTCCCGACGCCATACCCGCCAGGCCGACGGCGATCGTGCCGACCGTCGTGAGAAAGCCGCCGAGGCTGAAGCTCTGACTCTGCGCCGCCACGATGTCCTGCTGGATCAAATCGATTTGTTTCTGAATGTTGACCTTTTCCGCTTGAGCGATTGCCACGTCACCATTGGCGATGACCGCATCCGCCTGCGCCTCTTCCGTGCGGTTCTCGAGTTGCATCCGCAGCACTTTGAGCTGTTCGCGAATGGTGTCGGCGATGGTCTCGAGCGAGACGACTGAAACAAACGCCTGAAAAGCGTTCTGTACGATCGCGATCTCGGCGGGCACATTGGCGGAGAGAGTTGGATAATCGGGCGCGATGTCGAGATCCCGCGGTAATCCCGATGGGATCTGGCGTTGGATGATCCGGCTCTGAACCGTCGCCGCTTCCGCGTCAGCCGGGTTCAAGAGGAGCGCTTCACCCGCCTCATTCAGCGCGGCCAGCTGTGAATCAAAATCGAATTTCCGCAGGAGAAACCCAGCCACCTCGGCGCGATAGGCGGCCCATCCGTTGGCAGATGCCGGGTCCAGGGACAGGAAAACCTGTTCGGCCGGTATCTCCTGAATGCTGACTAGCCCCGTCGCTCCGCTCCTGCCCGGTTTTCCCGGCCTGCCGGGTCTTCCCGGAGGTCGTCCGGGACCACCGGGGCCACCATGTCCGGCGGCACCGCCAGCTCCTCCGGGCGCTGCTCCCGTGGGCGTTGCCGTCGCCAACGCGTAACGCACGGTAATATTCCCGCCGGGCGCGCCGTTCTCACCATTCCCACCATTGCCACCGGCCCCACCAGGCAGCCTCACTGGAGGACGGCCGGGAGCGTCGCTCGGATCGTCAATGATGCCGCTCTCTCCCGGTTCGCCGTCCGCGCCGTCCGACCCGTCGACACCCGCAGCGGATACGTGCAGGGCGCCATCGATCTTCCGGGCAAGTACCGTTACGGATGTTGGTGTCGTCGCGTCGCTGTTCTGTATCGTTGCGGCCACTCCGGGCGGAACCTTCAATTCGTCGGTCGCAATGACGTAGCTGTAGCCGGAGACCAGTTCCGACAGTGTGATCGAGCGGGCGCCGAACACAATCGTGGAGCCGCCCGGGGCATTCAGTGCGCGAATCGTATTCAGATCGATCTGGAGAGTGTCTCGGAAGTAGTGAAACGTGCTTGCCATTGTTTCCTTCCTTTAGTGCCCGGAAGTTCTTTGAGTTCGCGAAGCGCCTTGATCCAGCCCATCACCAGGCCTCTGACGAGAGGAAGATGAAGGCTTCTAGTGGGTCACGGCTTATAGACTCGGCGTGATGCAACGTGCGGCCACACCTGATAGAGGCCCGCAAAATTGATAACGTCAGCGCAGGAGAACACCGAACAGCTCGGCGTTTTATCTCCTCGTTCGGGTTGCCGGGCGGCGGCGTCCGTCGCCCGGATCTCTCCCGGAGCGTGTGGCGCGCGCCGGCGCGACGACCCCCTCTGCATGGGAGATCGAAATCCATGGCCGAAAGACGTCGACAAGGCGGGCGCCACCAGAAGCATCGGCCGATCTCGTCATCGAACGCGTAACCGTTCGGTGTAAGCTCTCGCTCGACGTTCCAAGTCGCCATGCTGAGGCCACCGCGCGCTACTCGGGTGAACTCAAACAGTGCAGCATGACGACGTGCGTGTGCGCCGCATCGATCACAGCAGACCGCCGCACAGAAGCTGGGATTGGAATGACTCGACTCACTGCACTTGTTGTTATCGCCTCGCTGTTCGCCTCTGGATGTTCCGGCGGCGCGCCCGGACCGCCGTCGGCAACCAATGGCGGCGTGCCGTTCCATCTGATTGAAGCCAGCATCAGCCGCATTCACGACGCCTACCGATCGAAGCAGCTCACGACGAGACGACTTGTCGAGCTCTATCTCGCGCGGATCGATGCGTACGACAAGAAGGGACCGAATATCAACGCCATAATCACGATGAATCCGAAGGCGCTCGAAGATGCCGACCGCCTCGATAAGGCTTTCGCAGCGTCGGGCCCCGTGGGTCCGCTCCACGGCATTCCCATCCTGCTGAAGGATCAGATGGACGCCGAAGGCATGCCGACGACGCTCGGGTCGGTGCTCTTCAAGGACTACCAGCCGGGCAGCGACGCCTTCGTGACAAAGAAGCTCAAGGACGCGGGTGCAATCATCCTGGGCAAGACAACGCTCGGTGAGCTCGGCGGTGGCGACACGCACGGGTCGCTGTTTGGCTCGACCCGGAATCCCTACGCGCTCGACCGCACGGTTGGCGGTTCATCCGGCGGCTCGGGCGCAGCCGTCGCCGGGAACCTCACCGCGGTGGCCATTGGCCAGGAAGGGAACGCGTCCATCCGCCGGCCTGCAGGATGGAACGCCATCGTCGGCATGCGGCCGACGGCGGGCCTGGTCAGTCGAACTGGCGTCTATGACGGGTGGCCGCAGGTCTTCGGCTCGCTTGGACCGATGGCGCGGAGCGTCGCCGACGTGGCGACATTGCTCGACGTCATGGTCGGCTACGACGCCGAGGATCCGGTCACCGCGCTCGGCAACGGCCACATCCCAAAGACGTACACGGCGATGCTCGACACACAGGGGTTGAAGGGCGTTCGCATCGGCGTGCTCCGTGAGTCAATTGGTCTTCAGGCCGAGCCGGCCTCAGAGGACTTTGCGAAGGTGACTGCGGTCTTCGACGAGGCGATCGGCGAGCTGAAACAGCTCGGCGCGACGCTGGTCGATCCGATCGTCATTCCCGGGCTGAAGGATGCGCTGGCCAAGCGCGCGAGCGGGCCGTCGGAGGTCGACGAATCGTGGACGCTGTTCTTCGCGCGAGGGACGAACGCGCCGTTCAAATCTCGCGCCGAGATGATCCGCTCACCCGGGTTCGCGAAGGTCGGCGACATCACGAAGAACCGACTGTCCACTGCCCTCGACGCGCAGCGGCACTACGAGTACCCTGAAGGCACGGGATGCGCTGATGATCACGGTGATGAAGGTAATGAGCGACGACAGACTCGACGCAATCGTCCACAAGACGGTCGAGCATCAACCGACGCTTATCAAGGATGGCGTCAACCCGCCGTTTGTGAGCCAGAAGGGTGTGCCGAACCTCAATACCTTCCTGGTGTACGTGCCGGTCATCACCGTTCCCGCCGGCGTCACCAGCGACAACCTGCCTGCCGGCATCACGTTCATGGGAAAGCCGTACGCGGACGGGACGATGATCAAGCTTGCCTATGCGTACGAACAAGGCACGCGTCACCGGCGCCCGCCGGATTCGACGCCGAAACTTCGCGACGAGCCATGAGTCCGGCTGAATCGAGACACGAGCCGGAAATCCACCTGCGGCGCGCTCGGTGGAGGCAGGAACTTCGACGTACAGCGCCCGGCGGAGGGTGCGGAGGAGCCGCCTTCGCTACCAGCCGGATGCAGCCGGCGAGCGCTTGGCGCAGCAACTGGCTCAGACGGATCTGGGGGCGCGCAATCGCCGGCGGGCTATCCCGCGGTCCGCGTAACGATGAATGCCTCGGAATTTCTGCTGTACGAACCAAAGCGCACAGACGTGAAGCAACGCCACTCCGCGAGCCATTCCTCAAAGGCCCGGCGTTCACCAAGCCCCTTTGCCGCGAGTCCTCCGGCGTGCCAGTCATCGAAGATCACCAGCGCCTGATCCGTGATCAGCGGCGCAGAAAAGCGGAGCGCCGACCTGGTTGATGTGTAGATGTCGCAGTCAACCATGATGACACTGGCTCTGGTGATGTTGTACCGGCGTGCGGTCGCCTCCGTACACGTCTCGGCAAACCAGCCCGGAATCAACGTCACGCGGCTCTGATCGACGCCTTCCAAGGCGAGCACCGCGCGTGTGAACTTCTCTTCCGAGCACCAGTCGCCTGGCTTCCACACACCGTCATCCTCGGTAGCCGCTGCCGTCGGTAGTCCCTGGAAGGAGTCAAACCCAAACAGACGCATATGGGACAGCCCCATCGCTTCTGTTTCGCGAAAGGTCGACACGAGTGAGGTTCCGTTATACACGCCGAACTCGAGATAGTCTCCGAGCGTCGCGGGGCCGATCCGATGGAGCAGTTCCGTCATACCAGCCCGCAACAGCTCGCGATGTGGGGCTTGCGGCACACCTCGGCGGCGGCTCCGTACCTCGTGTTCGGAGTCGCTCCTGCTCCACATAAGTCCGTAGACGAGCCGGCGCGTACCGCAGCGATGCATTCAGGGCGGCATTCAGACCTTGTGTTCGCCAGAGCCGTAGGAGTGACCGACGGAACCACTGAGCATCGTTGGCCGAAGGCGAGCGGCGGTGAATCATTGACGACATTCCTTGCTCAGCGGCGCGCGTCGGCCGGTGGCGTATTCTAGCGCGTTCCATTCGCAACATGGATGCCACGTCTCAGCGGGCCCCTCTTGCGGGCGGAGCCTTGCGTCGCGCTACGGCGGCACGTGAGGGCCTGTGAACGGACCGTGAAGAGTTGCCGCAGGCGCTTGGCCTATACCGACTCGGGCCGTGCGTGCCAGCGTGGATCCCGGCTGCGCGCGACCCGCAGGATCATGTTCTTAGAGAATGCAGCCTTCGCCGGCGCGGTAAGCTGAAATCCCACCCTCGATCGTTCCGAAAGGCCGACGCTGTTTCGACGGCTTGCCGCATCGATCCTCGAGCGTTACGGTCGACCATAAAACCCGACGTAGCACTCCACTGCGGACGCACCAAGCGGATCCATCAACGTCAGCGCTTCACTCGTTGTGTTGATGGAACTCCTCGCGGAGGCGCTGGGGTGGTACACGGTGCTAATGCTGGCCCAGTGTCTCGCATGGTGAAGAAGGTGCGAAACCTCACGTACTGTGCCGTGAACGCTGTACGCTGCCGACGCGTTGTTGACGAAGGGCGAGTAGAGGTCGTTGGAGACGAGCCAGGTGTCAAGATCCTGAAACTGTCGTTCTGCATCCTGCAGGTAGGCGAGATTGTAGGTCGCCGCCACAGCGTAAGTCCCACTAATCCCATTTGCGCCGGCGTCGATCTGTGCCTGGGCGCGACTCTCACCGATTCTGGCGATGACCGCCTGGATCGCGGGTTGTGTTAACGCGTTGCACGGCTGCTGTGCCCGCGCAGGCTCTGGCACAATCCACAGTAACGCGGCCATGAAAAGTATCGCGACCGGCTTTTTCTTGTCTGTGACGCTCATCTGTAGTCTCCCGGAGGTTAAATCGGGATGTCGTCAGGCTATTCGCCTATTGAGTTCCGACTTCGACACCCCTGCTGGCATTCGCAGTCGGTGAGCAGGTTCTCAGAGAAACGCATGCTGAGAACCGACCTAACAGCCACGTCACCGGCTACAAATGTGTCCCGTTGTGCTTCGCAAGACTTCATCCTGCGACGGGTTCCGGTCGGTAGTCCTGGTGCAGACCGCCGAGACGAGCGCGGGCCACGACGCGATGGCAGGATCAGAGGTGTGACGAAGCGGCAGCAGCCGAAGGGACGTCCGTGCGGGGGCCGAATCGTTACAGCGCGTACGGACTGTTCGGCAAAGACACCGACGCCATGCTCACGTCTTTGGCTTCTCCCGATCGAGCTTCAGCGCTTCCTGCACGCGCGTATGCATGTTGTAAGCGCCGATCAGGACGGAAAGCTCCACGATCTGCCGCTCGTCGAAATGCCGCCGCAAATCCGCGAACACATCGTCCGGCACTCTGATGTCGCGCGTCATCGCATCGGTGAAGGCAAGCGCGGCGCGTTCGCTTTCGCCGAACAGGGACGTGGCGCGCCAATCGGCGAGTGCGTCGCATTCCGCAAGCGTCATGCCGTCCGCCAGCGCCAGCGCGGGGATGTGCTGCACCAGGCCATATTGCGCGAGGTTCAAATAGGCGATGCGGATGATGACGATCTCGCGCAGCCGGCCATTGAGCTTCGTCTTCCAGCGCACGGCGTTGAGAAGATCGAACCAGGCCGAGGCCAGCGGTGGACTGTGCAAGAGCACTCTGTAAATATTCAACAGACTGCCGCGGCGGCCGCTGCGGACCTTTTCGATAAACTCGGCCGAGTCGGCAGCTTCGTCTTCTTCCAGTAGCCTCACGCGAGCCATGAATTGTCCCGAAGAGATTGCGCCCATTGCAGGCAGGACGGATTTTGTGACGCGCATTGTAGTGGAGGAAGATCATTTCCTTAAAACCGTGCCGGTCATCCTCGACCCCGCTACGCCGGCGGAACATCAGGCCGCGGTGGCGGACTTCTTCGCGCACGATTTGGATTTCATCCAATGGCGCGACGCGCTGCGCCAACGTCTTTCGGGGTTGTTCCCCGCCACGGTGACCTTCGCTGAAGATCAGGCCGATTTCGATACGCAGCTCCGCGATGCCGACGGCGCCATCGTCGAAAGTTTCGTCGTTACGTCGGAAGCCTTGGAGAACGCGCCAAAGCTGCACGTAGTCCACAAGTTCGGGCATCTCATCGCGAACATCGATGAACGCGCTTGCGCAGCGCGCAACATTGCCGTACACCGCTGTCCGCCGCCGGGTGAACGTCGCAGTGGCGGAGCAAGCCTTCGCGCTGATGATCGCATTGGGCAAACGCGTCAACGATCTTTCCGGCGTCGTCACAGCGGACGCGCTGGCCAAGGCAGGTTATCCGCTGCGGCCCTATGACCGGCGTTTCATCGGCAATGCCAATTTCGCGCGCATACCGAATTTGCGCGCACTGCAAGGCGCAACGCTCGGCATTGTCGGCCTGGGCGAAGTAGGCCGCGAGATCGCCGCGCGCGCCAGCGCCTTCGAGATGAATATCCTCTATCACCAACGACGCCCGCTTCCGGCGGCGGATGAAGCGGCGTTGGCCGCGCGTTACGTTCCGCTGCCCACGCTGTTGGCGCAGTCCGATTACATCGTGCTGCAAGTGCCACTGAACGATTCGACGCGCGGCATGATCGGCCGCGAGGAAATCGCGCACATCAAGCCCGGCGCCATTCTGGTCAACGTAGCGCGCGCCGAAATCGTGCAGCGCGACGCGCTGATCGAAGCGATTGATTCCGGCCGCGTCGCCGGTCTCGGTCTCGATGTCGGCTACAGCGAACCGGCGAAGCCGGACGATTCGCTGCTCAAGTACAAGGATGGCAATGTCATCCTGATGCCGCACACAGCGGTGGCGAACCGGCATCTGGCTGCAGCCGATCTGGAAGAAATGTGCCTCAATCTCGCGCGCGGCCTGAATCGTTAGACCTTACCGCTCCAGGCCAGCAGCCTGTGGTGAAGTCGCATCGTGTCCCGCCCTCGCACGAACCGCTGATTCAGACGAGCGACAGCGTTATTCCTGGTTCGCCGCGAGTTTCGCTTGTGCCAGTAGAGTGTCGAGCTCTTTCCGGTCGAGAATCGCCCGCCAACTACCACCGCGCGAATGCGTTGAACATTCCCTATGTCAGTCAGGGGATTGGCGTCCAACAGAACCAGATCAGCCCTGCGCCCGGACCCGATGCTGCCGGCGGTCTGCGAGAGACCGAAATAGCGCGCTGGATTGAGTGTAGCCGTCTGCAAGGCCGCAAGGGGCGTCATACCTCCGCGCACCATCGCCGCGACCTCGTCATGCACGCAGAAACCGGCGATCATGCTGTCGCACCCGGCCAAAATGCCGACGCCGGCTTCTGCCATGTCTCTCGTGACGACCACTGCCACCTCAGCTCGCTGTTTGAATATCCGAACCACCTCGGGCTTTGCGGCAAACATGCTTTGATTATCGGCCCACATGGCCCTGACCGATTTGGTCGCATAATCCAGCTGCTGCGCACGAATTGACGACCCCGGTGTCCCGATCGTGACCAATTCGGACATTGCGAGTAGCGTAGGCGTCTGCCACACGCCTCGGCTCGCGAGCGTTCGAAACAGAGGCGCGCACACTTCGGGGTAATACGTGCTGCCACCTGAGCACTGCATCCACAATCGCGACTCCGAGAAATGTTCGATGCTGCTCTGGCCGGCCTCGATGGCCTCCTCGGTCGTCACCTTCAAGGGGACGTGTCCTGCGAGCGGCAGACGTTGGCGCCGCGCCTCTGCGGCGATCGCAAAATACACGTCGCGAGGCGTGAAGTTGTGGACCTTGGTCAAGTCCACTCCTCGACGCTTCAGGAGTTGAACCGTGGACGTGCCACCCTCGGCCGTGTTCACGCGCATTCTGAATGGCCATTCGCCGGGTGCATCATCGAGAATCGGCCCGGCGGCGAAGATGCGCGGTCCGAGACGCGACCAGATGCAGTGTCGTCACGCATCTTCAGAATCAGGTCAACCTTCGACCCCATGTCACGGATGCCGGTCACGCCGTTCGCCACATAGAGTGGGAGCCACGCCTCTCCACTCGCCTCCATGTGTGCGTGCATATCCCAGAGACCTGGAATCAGGAACTTGCCTCGGCCGTCCACCACACGCGCATTTGCGGGTGTCCTGCCGTTCGGTGTGACGCTGGTGATCGTCTTGCCGCTGATCGTCACTGTGGTGTTTGGCCCGATCTGTCCGTCGATGACATCAACGACGTTGGCGCGGGTAATCGTGAGCGCCCGCGTCTGGGGCGCGACAGAAACGGTCGCAATCAGCACCCCGTCGACCGCAAGCAGACAAATCGTGGGCGTGCGATCACTCATACGGCTCCTCGACGTGGAATCCGCCTTGCCGACTCCCTATGAAGCGTTGACTTGAGGATCGACGCGATCCATCCCGCATCCTACACTGTCGCCGATGGCGATGGGCAAACGAAAACGGCGCGCGAAGCAGGCTGCGATGGGGGTGGCGACCCACGACCTGCCGCGGACCGCCGCGCATCCGTTCTACACGCGTCGAAGAAGTCGTCGGCGACAAGGGCTACCACAGCAATCAATCGCTCGTCGATCTCGAAGCCCGTCGGCATCCGCAGCTACATCTCCGGACCCGATCGCGGACGATGACACTTGAAGAAGAACCTGACCGCACGCGACGCGGTTTATCGCAATCGTCGGCGCATCCGCGGTCCGCGGGGTCTGCGCTTGCTGATTCACGCTGGCGGCTTCAATCTCGGCTTGCGCATGCGGTCAGCTGATCGGCTCGGCACGCCGCGCGGCCTCCAAGGCCGTCTCGCCGCCGCTCTTGGTATCCTTCTCGCACTGATTCGCGCGCTCTGGCAGGCATTGACCCGGCACTGGCGGTCAGCGTGGATTTTGTCCGCGCGCGAGCGCGTTTCAATCGCGCGATACGACCTCGCTCGCACGGGCGCGATGATTACCGCTTTCACTACGGGCTGCTCAGCCTTCTGCGCCTTCGCCGCGGCGATGATCGGCGCCTTGTCGAAGGCGTTGATCTCATCGGTTAGTTCCTGCGTGAACAGCGGGCGCACGTCGGGAATACTGAGTCCGGCAAGCTTCGCTTCCTCGCGCCATTCGGACTCGAAAATCTGCCCGGTCTTGCCGCCCGCATAAGGCGGCCGGTACAGCGTGATCCGCTTCCTCACCGATTTCACGATCTGCGCAATCGCATCCTGGGCCGATACGCCGCGCGGCGCCGCTTCCGGATACTTTTTCAGATAGGCGGCAGCGGCGGCATTCGGGTTGGCGAGAATGAATTCGGTGGCCATCGCCATGCTGCGCCCGTAGGCGACAACCAGCGGCCGGTTCTTCGCCAGGAAATCGCGCGTCGCCGTCATGAAGAGCCCGCCCACCATCGGCACCTGGGCTGGCCTCGGCAGGAAACGCATGGGTATTCCCGCATTGTCGATCATGCCGAAACCGACATCGTAATAGGCAAGCGCGTCGATGGCGCCGCGGTCGAGCGCGATGCCGGCGACGACGCCTTCGCCCACCGCCTGCCAGCTCAGCGATTTCGGATCAACGCCGTTCAGCTTCAACACCAATTGCGTTACTGGATAATCGGTGGTGCCGAGCGTCGATACGCCAATACGCTTGCCTTTCAGTTCGGCATAGGTTTTCAGCGGTGAATTCGGCTTCACCGCGATGTCCCATTTATAGGGATAGGTGTATTCGTAGAATGCAACCGTCTGCGGCAATTCTCCGCGCGCATAGAGCGGCAGGCTGAAGGACGGCGTGGAAACGCCGATATCCACCGCATTGCGGTCGAGCGCGATCTGCACGCTGCTCATCGCGCCGAGATGCATTGACTGCAGTTCGAACCCGGCGGCGGCGGCGTAACCGAGGGGACCCGGGAGCAGCGTGTTCAGCCCCTGCCCGTTGACCGTCTTCGAGGCAAAGCCCACGCGAAGGGCGCGCAACTGAGCCGCCGAAACGCCAAGCGGCGCAAGGCTAGCGGCCAGTGCACCGGCAAATCCGATGAGAACGTCACGCCGGCCGATGTGCATGCGCTGTGAGTCCGCTGCTGTTTTGTCCCGCGTCGCTATCATGCTATCGGTGCCATTGTCGGAGAAGGGGGAATTTGTGCGGCCTGCACACGCGGTTCAAACCGGCGCGTCCCCTCTGATTGCCGCCAGCAGCGTCGGAAAGACCTATTTCACGGCATCCGGTGAAACGGTCCTCGCCCTTGAAGACGTGAACGTTTCCATTGCCCACGGCGAATTCGTGTCACTTGGTCGGCCCGTCCGGCTGCGGCAAGAGCACGTTCCTGCGCATCCTCGCGGGGCTGGAGCCGGCCAGCGGCGGCAGGCTTTCGATCGCAGGTCATGCCGTCTCCGGCCCTTCGCCTGATGTCGGCGTCGTCTTCCAAAGCGCGACGCTGCTGCCCTGGCTGACCGTGGCACAGAACACAGGCCTGCCCCTTCGCGTCGGTCCGGCGCGCGGCCGCGCGGCGACCGGCGTGCAAGCATTGCTCGAAATGGCGGGGCTGAAGGGATTTGAAAACAAATATCCCTACGAACTTTCGGGCGGCATGCAGCAGCGCGCCGCCATCTGCCGGGCGCTGGCGCGCGATCCCAGGATTCTATTGATGGACGAACCGTTCGGCGCGCTGGATGCGCTGACGCGCGAACGGCTGAACGTCGAATTGCAGCGAATCTGGCAGGCGAGCGGAAAGACCGTGCTGCTTATCACCCACAGTATCGCCGAGTCCGTCTTTCTGAGTGATCGCGTGCTGGTGATGTCCCCCCGGCCGGGGCGCATCCTGGCCGATTTCGCGGTGACACTGCCGCGCCCGCGCGATTTCGCGTCAACGCCGGAACATTCGGATTATCTGCGGCTGACCAAAGAAATCCGCTCCGTGCTGGACCGCGCTTGAGGAGCGCGCTGGATTCCAGAGAGTTGACCGTCGAAGACGCGAAGCGGCAGCGCGTGCGCGCAAGTGGATTGTTATTGAAGCTCGCTGGCATCGCAGCTCTGCTCGCGATTTGGCAGGCCGGCGTTACATTTCTCGACGTGCCCACCTACATCCTTCCAACGCCGATGCAGGTATGGGCGGCTCTGAAATCGGGATTGTTCGTACCGCTGGACAGCCCGACCGGTTTCTATATCCCTATCGCCAGCACCCTGGCGAATGCCGCAATGGGTTTCGTCATCGGATCGATCCTGGGGCTTCTCATCGGGTCGCTGATGGCGGAGTTTCGCAGCGTCGAAACGGTGCTGATGCCCTACGCCTTTGCGCTGCAAACGCTGCCAAAAGTCGCCATCGCGCCGCTCATCGTCATCTGGTTCGGCTTCGGCAACGGTTCGAAGATCGCCATGGCGGCGCTGCTCGCCTTCTTTCCGTTGATGGTCAACAGTTTCACCGGCATCCGTAACACCGAACCGGAACGCATCGATCTGATGCGCTCGCTCTCCGCATCGCGGCTGGAGGTCTATGCGCGGGTCAAGCTGCCTTCGGCCGCGCCTTTCATCTTCGCCGGGCTCGATATGGCCGCGGTCTACGCGCTGCTCGGCACCATCGTCGCCGAATTTCTCGGCGCCCAACGCGGCATCGGCGTCACCATCGTGCAGGCGCAGGCGGTGACGGATGTCGCGGGGGTCTTCGCCGCATTGATTATCCTGGGCGCACTGGGCATTCTGCTCCACCTGATCATTCGCGCGATCAAGCGAAGAATCGTGCATTGGGACGAACGGGGACGCTGATGGAATCCGACAAAGCCGAAAATCCGCCGGCCGAGACATCGCCGATCAGCGCGACGAGGAGGAGGTGGTGGATGCCAGTGAACGGTGTCATGTTGGTCCCGATGGCGCTGCGGCGGCCGGGTCGGCGCGAGGGCCGGCCCGGCCGCCCTGGGTCACCTCGCGATGTGAGCGAACTGCAAGTGCATCTCTGCCGCGGCCGTGGCCTCCTGTGCCGATTCACGGGCCTTCGCGACGATCCGGTCGCAGTGATCCGCCGCCAGCGCGATTCGTGTGCCGCGATAGGACTGCGCAATGGCGACGTGGGCGGTGGCGTCCGCGGAGTACCGCTTCGCCAGCGTCTGGAAATACTCCGCGAGCGCGCGGTGATCTGCCGGGATGTCGGCCTTTGCCGCCCAGGCATGCAGCTCCTGCTCGGTCGGTTGAGAGGCGCCGGCGCCGCCCTGGAAGCGCGCCCCGTCACGAGGCGGTGTCGAAGGCGCCCCGCCAGCCAGCTTCTGGTGGTGGCTCGCAAGCTCGCGCAGCGTCGTCGCCGAATGGCTGTTGAGTTCGGCCAGCTTGTGGCAGTGCACGCTCATGCCCGCCCCAGTGTTGCGGTTCGGGTTGCCCACGAACGACCTGGCCATTGCCTCGTGCCGTTTGGCTTCAGCCGCATATCGCTCGCTGAGCAGAGCGAAGTGAGTGCTGAGCCTGGCATTGTCTGCCGGATCACTGCTCGCGACCAGTTTCTGCACCTCGAGTGTGCTGAGGACGAGCGACGCAGTCTGTGAGAACGCGTTCCCCCGAACAGTAGAAGCGCCAGAGCGCCGATCGCAAGCGGACGGAATGTGAACCTGGTCATGACGAACCAACCTTTACTTGGGCCAGAGGCCACACGAATCATCGTTGACGCTACCCGCGGCCGGTGGCCGCGGGGTTCTGCGAAATGTGGTGAGATCGAGGACGGCCCTGAGGCCGTGCCACGCGGGGGATGCGCTAAATCCGAAGCGCGCGGATGGGAGGTACAGGCGCAAGGAAGAGCGCCCGCCGCGCGCGGGATCCGGCGTACCTGATGTGCCGCCGATGGCAGCAATTGGAACGCTGCGACGGTCAGCACCGGTGCGGGGCCGAGTGCCGATGGACCGTGGCGCCCGTCCTCACGGATGAACAAAGCGGTCTCGGCGGTGAGGGTGCAGCCGGCGTCGGTGACGATGGCGCCTTCTGCACGGGTTTCTGCGTGTGCGCAGACACTGTTGGAGACGGCGTCCCGGTCGCACCACACTCGGCACACCAGAGCCGCGTTCTGCCCGATGGCGAGTGTGAGGAGGCCGGCGATCATTGCGATGCGGAACATGGCGCGTGCTCGTTCCTAAGGAGGCGCAAGACACGGGCCAATCGTTTGAACCACGAAACCTCGGAAGAACCCCCGGACCAGGGCATCCACCGCAGGGGACGGGGATGGCCGCGGGAAAATTCTTCGCTCGACCGCGAGAATTCCCCGGTGCACGGCGGCCGCTTCAAGCTGGACCGCGAGCGCGCAAAGCCGTGACCAGTCGGCGCGCGTTCCTCCATACCGCGCTCGCAGGCGGCGCGTACACGATCGGAATCGCTCGCGGCTTCGCCGACACTCAAGGAGATCGCCGTATGCCTCGCGTTATCGTCTGCGACGTCAACGAGACCTTGTTGGATATCGGCGCGCTGGAGCCGCACTTCAGACAGACGTTCGGAGAGGGTCGCGTGTTGCAGGACTGGTTCGCACACGTCCTGCTCTATTCGGAAGTGGCGACGCTGGCCGGCCCATACTCCGACTTTGCCAGCATCGGCGGGGCGGCCCTCGACATGGTCGCGGGTGCGCGCGGGACTAACCTGTCAGCCGCCGACCGCACCCGTATCCTTCAAGGCATGCTGACGCTTCCCGCCCATCCGGACGTGCGGGACGGTCTTCAAACGATGCGCGACGCAGGACTGAGGCTCGTCACGCTGACGAACTCCGCGCCGGCAGCCGTCCAGCAACAACTGACAAACGCCGGCCTGACCGCGTTCTTCGAACGTTCGTTCTCCGTGGACACCGTGCGGCGATTCAAGCCGGCTCCGGAGGCGTACCGCTCCGTCGCTGATGCGCTTGGCGTTCCGGTCGCTCAACTCCGCCTCGTAGCCGCACATGCCTGGGACATCGTCGGAGCCCTTCGTGCGGGATATGCCGCGGCGTTCATTGCGAGACCGGGGAAGGTCCTCTACCCGCTCGGTCCAAAGCCGGACATCACGGGGCCGGACTTTCGGAGCGTTGCCACGCAGATCGTTGCCGCAGAGACGCGATAAGACAATCGTTTGAGGCAGGCTGATGACGGATCGCGATCTTGGACCTGAGCCTTGCTGACCGTCGAGGGCGTTTCGAAGCGCAGCTCAGGGCCGTGAGGCGTTCTGAAGAATGTCCGTGCACGCTTCGAACACACGCGCGTGTTACGCGTCGCCGTGCAGCGCCCGCACGAAGTGCGACCGCGCCTCCACCTCGCTCAGCTTCACCGACGCGTAACGCGACGCCTCGACGAGGAGCCGCCGGGCCTCCTCGTCGTCACGCGCGAGGAGTGCAGGTAGGTCATGACCGGCGTCGGCGAGATACGCGCGGATGAGCTGCCGTTCGAGCTCCGCCAGCGGTTCTTCCAGTCGCAACGTCGCCCTGTCGTTGGTCACCATGAAGAGACTCCTTTTCAGTCGAACGACACCTGTCGCGCCATCGGTCCGTGCCTGCGGCCATCGCGGTCGCCGGCAGACGGATGGTGGACGTGACGGTCATGTGGTGTCCTGCGATGTCGGCCCTGGCTCGCTGACTTGCGTTGCACGCCTTGCGCCACACACGCAGTCGGCGGTTGTGGCGCCGTGCACGGCCGTCACGGATGGCTTTGCAATTCGGGCGCGGACTATGTCGCGTCACTCCGGACATTTCCGCGTGCGGACCCGGGGCGTGACGCGAAGCGCTCGTCTTCCGGTCTCCCCCACGTGGCGGAACGCTTGCACGCCTTGTGAAGGTGGCGCGCCGGCGGTCGGCTGGGTAGCAGGGGGATGGCGACGTCAACATCAGCGCTCTGCTGCGCTGATCGACATGGCGGCCGCACTGTGATGGCTGCGCGCAGCTATTGGTCGAGGACGACTCTCCCCAGAACGTGACGCTCCCGAACGGCATGTCGGTACACTCAATGTACTCTGAGCATGTCGTTCAGGCGTCTCGCCCGCACGTGCCCGCCGGGTTCGGTAGACGACAGTTACACGAAGGCCCGGGATGAGGCGAGCGAGCGGGCAGCGCCTCGACGCCCACACCGGGAACCGTATTCCCGCGCGATCCCTCAGGTTTGTTGCATGCTACGCTTCGCCTCCCGAGAGGCCATGACACACCCAGTCGTTCGAGCGCCGGGCGATGACCTCAGCGCCGGCAGCTCTGTGCCGGTCGTCGTCTTCGACAAGGTGTCGCTGGCCTTCGATGACACTATCGTGCTGCGCGAGGTCAGCTTCTCGGTGCGGGCCGCGCGACTGACCATGCTGCTGGGGCGAGCGGGTCGGGGAAGTCAGTCATTCTGAAGCTGATCCTAGGTCTGCTGAAACCCGATTCCGGGATCATCCGCGTCAACGGCCAGCGCGTCGACACGATGACCGAGGCGCAGCTCATGGAGGTCCGTGCCGACATCGGAATGTTGTTCCAGGAGAACGCGCTGTTCGACTCGTTGAACGTCGCGGACAACGTCGGGTACAGGCTGCGCGAGGAGATCGACATGCCGCCAGCGCAGGCACGCGGACGCGTTGACGAGGTGCTCGGGTTCATCGGAATGAAAGAGTACGTCGACCGGATGCCATCGGACTTGTCAGGAGGCCAGCGGCGGCGCGTCGCCATCGCGCGCGCCATGGCCGCCCGGCCGAACCTGCTCCTGCTCGACGATCCGATGTCGGCCTCGACCCGATTACCGCCAAGACCGTCGAAGACGAGATCGTGAAGCTGCGCGACCTGGAGCATGTCACCGCGATCCTCGTACCCACCAGCTTCCGGAGGCGTTCTACATTGCGACGCACGAAGCGATACGACAGAATGGGCATCTCCGGATCGTTGCCGCCGATCAGCAGAAGGCCGACGAGACGGACTTCGTCATGCTCCGGGATGGGCACATCTACTTCGAGGGACGTGGCGCCGACCTGCGGGCGTCGAACGATCCATATCTGAAGACGTTTCTGACTGGATGGGTGCCGCCACTTATCTGAATCGGCCCCGGGTGTCATCGCCGGCGCGCCCGCGACGCTTCCCCGCGGCGGGCCGGTATTGAAATGCTTGCGCTCGGCGCCATCGTCGCCGCCGCGTACCAGGGCGGGGGCGCTCGTGGCTGTTGTTGCCTGTCAACGAGTATTGTGAGACCCTCACAATCCGCGTTAGCAGTGGGGACAGGTTTGCCGTTCTCGCACACCCGGTCGGGGACGGTCAGCAGGCTGGCGGCCTCGGCGAGCGCGAGGCTGCTGTTCTCGACCGCCTGCCAGCCGCCATACAGACCGCTCAGGGGGTTGGTTGAGGTCGAGGTTGCTCGTCAGGTTTCACGCCGGCGGGATCGGCATCCTGCGCGGCGAAGATCACGTTCGAGTTCACGAACAACACCGCGCGCATCAACTGGTTGAGATTGGCGGGCGCGGACGCGCTCCCGTCCCGTCCGACCTGCGGTTGAGCCGCCGCCGCCAATGAAGACGAGGATCACCAGGCCTGCGATCACAACGGGACGGAGGACAGAACGCTGAACACTCATGGTGACGCCTCCCGAACGAGTTGATTTCACCGGAGACGGCGAGCGCCGGTCGTGACGCACGCCATGGAGCACGACGCCGTCAATCGCCATGACCACTCGTGACACCGCATCGAGTCGCGTGCCGGCCATGAGATGGGTATCGACGGCCGACAGCCACAGCCCGGCGAACGACAGCGCCGTGACGATGAAGAACGTACTGATCAGGGTCAGCGGGGGACGGTTGAAATGTCCCGGCAGCCGCGCCAGGTCGAGCGCGAAGAACAGCGCCAGCGCCCCATACACGCCCATCGACACGATCGCGATTTAGATCGGGAAGAACGCGTTGAATCGTCCGCCGATGACGTCGAAGTAGTAGGAGCACGCGATGTAGAAGAAGGCGCCCATCCAGCAGAGGAGCGCGCGCAGCGAGCCGCGCCGGGCGAGGAACGCCGACCCGAGCAGCAGCGGAATGCCGACGATCAGCGTCAGCACATCCTGACCGAGGAAGGCGGGCAGGGTGGTCGGATTCGGGTCTGTACCACCAGCCACGGGGCCCGTACAGGAGCCCGGCGATTGACGATGCGGCCAGGAGCGTAGCGGTCGCGTCCGTGAGCCTGAACACCAGCCCGAGGTCGCGGGTGAGGGGCAGCGATTGGCGCGCCGTCAGCGTGACCATGATCGTCTCCTCGGCGATACGGTCTTCCAAGGCACTGCGATCGACTCGGCGCGCGCGCAGCACACGGTCCGCGCCGCCGCAGCCGGTTACGGGCATTCGTGGATCTCGTCAGCCTCCCAGTCGGGGCATGCGGCACAGACCTGCTCGTCGACCGAACGCCTCAGGCCGTCGCGCACGCACACCCAGAGCGATTCCGGCTGGCGTGTGTCGGGGAACCCGCGCAGCCGGTAGCCGGGCTGGCTCCACTTGCAGTCCCAGGGGGTTTGGAGTGGCATCGTTGCGGTGCGGCTCATGACAGTCTCCCCGAATGAACGCGTGTCACCGGAGCGCGTCCGGCATCACGTCGATGAGGATCTCCGCGTCCACGTCCCACAGCACCAGGTCCGCCTGGACGAGGCGGTATTTGATTCCGGGCGGCAGGTCCGGCAAGTACTGCAGCAAGTGCGGCGGTAGCTCGTCGAGCCCTTCGTCGGCGGCGGCCAGGAGCAGGCGTTCGGTACGGCCCACCGCGTCGTGGACGCGTCGACGGAAGAACTCATCGACCGGCGGCGCGAAGACGATGGTCTGGCACCAGGTGTCGTGGACCGCGCGGTCGTAACCGGCGAGCCGCTCGGTAAAGGTCTGGCGCGCGGGGTCGAGTGCCGGTTCGCTCACACCCTGCGCGCCGGCATCCGCCAGCAGCGTGCATGCGATCAGAATCGACATCCAGGTGCATTTCGAGGTGGTGGTCATAACAGCCGCCTGCTGGTGCTCCGCGTTGACGTGAACGTGGGACCACAGTGCAGATCGCGCGCCAGGCACTACCAGCGCAGGCTCGCATGGATCACCGCGGAACCAGGCCGGCGCGTGCGGAGATTTTGTACCGCCATGGGGAATTTCCCCCGCGCAAGCACGCGCAGTGCGCAGACGTGAGGCTGTCCCTGCGCGGTACGCGCGTTTGCTCGGCGTCCTCGGCGGAGCGACGCGATGTCCACCAGGGGCCGCACCACGGCATGCGCTCGCGGGACGCCAATACCTGGTGAACGGCATCGCGCTATCGCGCGTAAGATTCCGCGCTCCTGGGAAATATTCCGCGCTCGTGTCTGGCGACGTGCCGACGTCGATCCGAATCATGGCATTCGGCCGCAAAAGCGCCGCCTTCCTCACTGAGCAGGAGACTTGCAAACGGCATCGGCGAGGGAGGCGGCAGATGTTCGGCAGATCGGTACGGGCGAGCAACGCGGAACTGAGGCGTCCGCTACCAGGCGACGATCTCATCGACGATTCGATGTGCACGCTCACGCATGCGGTGAGGGTCCGTCGCGCGCCGCGCGACGTGTGGCCGTGGCTGGTCCAGATGGGTGCCGGCACGCGGGCGGGGTGGTATAGCTACGACTGTCTCGACAATGGACGTGTGCCGAGCGCGATGCACATCATCCCGCAGCTGCAGCCCATACGCGTGGGGTTGCTGATGCGCGCGCTGCCCGGGCAGCCGGACGGGTTTACCGTGATGGCGTTCGAGCCGGAACACTTCCTCGTCATCGGATGGACCGATGACGCGGGGACGCTGATGACGTGGGCGTTCGTGCTCGACAAGATGCCTGGCCGGGTGACGCGGCTCATCGTGCGCGTACGGGGCAGCCGCCGGTATCACTTCCACCGCCTGCCGTGGTGGTTCGCCCAGTGGATCGTCCGCTCGTCCACTTCATCATGCAACGCAGGCAGTTGCTCGGGATAGCCTGGCGCGCCGAGCAGGCGCCGGACCCGGAGCGCGCGTATGAGCCGCAACCAGTTCGGTAGGCGGGCGCTGACTGCTGCGACCGTTGGTCTCGGCGTCGCGTTAGCCGCCTACGCGATGTATGCCGCCGTGACCTGGCTGCGATATGGCGAGAGCACGCGCGGAACGGCAGACGAGGAGGACGCGCTGCTCGACTGTTTCATCCCGGCCTACGAGGTGGCCGAGCGGCACCACGTCCACGTCGCCGCGCCGGCCGCAATCACCCTTGCGGCGGCCAAGGATCAGGATCTGCTCCACTCGCTGCCGGTGCGCACGATCGTCAGGATTCGCGAGATGGCTCTGGGCGCGGCTCCGGACCGGCGGCCACGTGCTCGGACCCTGTTGGCCGAGACGCTGGCCATGGGTTGGGGCGTGCTCGCGGAGGTTCCGGACCGTGAGGTCGTCGTCGGCGCGGTCACGAAGCCGTGGGAACCCAACGTGGTCTTCCGCGCCCTGCCGCCCGAGCAGTTTGCGTCGTTCAACGAGCCGGGCTTCGTGAAGATCGCATGGACGCTGCGGGCCGATCCGGTCGATGCCGGTTCATCGGTGTTCCGCACCGAAACCCGGGTGATGACGACGGATCCGGTCGCTCGGGCGAAGTTCCGCCGCTACTGGTCATTCGTGTCCCCAGGGGTGGTGTTGATTCGCCGCGTGTCGCTGTTACCGCTGAAGCGCGAAGCAGAACGCCGTGCCCTCGAGGCGCGCGCGTCCCGATCCTAGAGGATCGCGGCCGCTATCGCGACGCCCGCGGCATCGGATGACGCGATCGCGGGGCCGAGTGAGCAGCACGTTGGGTTGTCAACCGGGCGCTCATCGTATCTTATAGAGGCGCGTGGCTACTGCATCGATCCTGGTTGTCGACGACGAATCGCTGGTCCGGTGGTCGCTGCGCGAGCGCCTCGCGGCCGAGGGCTATGGCATCACTCGAAGCGGGAACCGCGGCCGAGGCGCTCGAGCAGTCGTCGGCGAGGCCGACCTCGTGCTGCTCGACTTCAAGCTGCCCGACGGCGACGGGCTCGACCGTGCTGCGCCACATCAAGGAGCGGTCGCCCGAGACGCTCGTGATCCTGATGACGGCGTTCTCGACGGTCGAGAACGCGGTCGAAGCGATGAAGCTCGGCGCGTTTCACTACGTCAACAAGCCGTTCAACCTCGACGAGGTGGCGCTGCTCGTCGAAAAGGCGCTCGAAACCAGCCGCCTGCGCCGCGAGGTCCGGGCGCTGCGCGGCAGCCAGGGCCGCGAGTTACAGCTTCGACGCGATCATCGGCGGCTCGCCGGCGATGCAGCAGGTCAAGTCGCTGCTCGCGCGCATTGCCGCGAGCCCGGCCTCGACGGTGCTGCTGACCGGCGAGACCGGCACCGGCAAGGACCTGGCCGCCAAGGCGATCCACTACAACAGCGACCGCGCCGCACGGCCGTTCGTCAACATCACCGCGTCGGCGCTGCCGGAGCAGCTGCTCGAGAGCGAGCTGTTCGGCCACGAGCGCGGCGCGTTCACCGACGCCCGGCAGCAGAAGCGCGGCCTGTTCGAGACCGCCGACGGCGGCACGGTGTTCCTCGACGAGATCGGCGAGATGACGCCGGGCCTGCAGGCCAAGCTGCTGCGCTTCCTCGAGGAGAAGACGTTCAAGCGCGTCGGCGGGCTGCAGCCGACATCCGCGTCGACGTCCGCGTGATCGCCGCCACCAACCGCAACCTCGAGGACGAGGTCAAGGCGGGCAAGTTCCGCGAGGATCTCTTCTACCGCCTGCAGGTCATGCCGATCGTCGCTGCCGCCGCTGCGCGAGCGGCGCGGCGACGTCCCGCTGCTCGCCGCGTATCTACATCGATCGCTTCAACAGCGAGTTCCGCAAGCGCGTGCGCGGGCTGTCGCCGGCCGCGGTCACGCTGCTCGAGCAGTACCAGTGGCCCGGCAACGTCCGCGAGCTGCGCAACGCCATCGAGCGCGCGATGCTGCTGGCCGACCGCGACCGGCTCGAGCCCGACGACTTCACGACGCTCGACGCGCATCGGTCGCCGCCACGCAGTTCAAGCTGCCGGCCGAAGGCGTGAACCTCGAGGAGGTCGAGCGGCAGCTGCTGGTGCAGGCGCTCGAGCGCGCGGGCGGCAACCAGACGCAGGCGGCCAGCTGCTCGGGATCAACCGCGACCAGGTGCGCTACCGGATCGAGAAGTTCGGCCTGGCGAAGTAAGCGCCTAGTCCCCGGGCTGCAGCCCGCTTGCTGCACCTGGTCCGGGACCTGCATCCGCGTGGCCGGCGCCCGTCGGACGGTCATCACCGGGCATGGGGCCGTGCGCACGACCTTCTCGGCCACGCTGCCGATGAGCAGATGCGCCAGACCGCTGCGGCCGTGCGTTCCCATGACAATCAGGTCCATCCCTCTCTCCTTGGCGTAGTTGACGATGCTCTCCGGGCTGCTCCCGGTCACGATTTCGGTCTTGGCGCCATACTGGTTTCGGTCGGTCGCCGTGACCCGGCGCTGCAGGCGACTCCTGGCGTCTTCGAACAGGCTCGCGTGCACCTCCGGCGATTCCGCGATGAACCCTTCGGGGCTCACCGCGCCCGCCGCACACGGTGCGTTGAAGACGTGCAGGAGGTGCAGCGAGGCGCCGAACGTGCCCGCGAGCGCCCGGGCGTAATCGAGCGCCGCCTCGGACGGTTCACTGAAATCCGTCGGCACGAGAATGCGGGTGAACATGGCTGTCTCCCTTGTGTGTGCTGTCACCACGTGGAGCACGGTCCGTACCACGGCGTAGCACCGACGCGCCGATTATTCACGTCTGACCACGCTGGTCCGCACGGGAGACCCTCCAATGAGGCAGGTGCCGCCTCTGCCTGCTGGACTGGGCGACAGTGCTAGAGCGCTCGATGCATGTCCACGCGCACCTGGAGAAGAGCGTGCTGTGTCCGAGGGCCCTTCGATTCGCCGCCGCGAGGGAGGTGGCGAAAAACTCCCGTCGCCGCGGAAAAGTTCCCACGCCGCGCTCGCCTGGCGCAAGGACACCGGGCGTTTGCATCCGAATCCGCGGGCACCTTGCTTGCACTTCAGGCCTCCGAGGCTTCATGCCGTGGACGCCCGGCTTCCGGACGTCGAAAGCAAAAGGCGTCCTGAGAGGCCCGCCGTGTTGGTGATCCAGAACCGAGGTGACGCGATGCGAATCAGGATGGTCGTTCTGCACGGCGCAGTGGGTGTTGCCCTGATCGGGGCAGCCAGGATGACAGTAAATGCCCAGGCGCCGATCGAGAAGACGGCGCCGATCCTTGCGGAGTCGCTGGCCGGGCGTGACTCGTTCGAGCTGTACTGCGCCCCCTGTCACGGCTCCGGCGGGCGCGGCGACGGTCCGGTTGCCGCAGTGCTGAAGACTCGGCCGGCGGATCTGACGACGGTGGCACGCCGCCACGACGGCGTGTACCCGCGCGAGGCGGTGCGCGGCATCATCGAAGGAACGAGCCGCGCGGTCGCCGCGCACGGCTCGACGCAGATGCCGATATGGGGGCCGTTGTTTCGGGCGTTCGAATCAGATGCCCGGGTTCGCGCGCGGATCGCGAATCTGGTGACGCACATCGAATCGTTGCAGGCGCCGACCACGCTCCCGCAGGATGCCGGGAACCAGCTGTTTCGCACGCATTGCGCCCCCTGCCACGGCACGGCGGGACGGGGAGACGGACCGATGGCCGCGCAGATGCGAAGGACACCGCCCGACCTGACACGATTCACGGCGCGTAACGGAGGGATGTTCCCGAGCGAGCGTGTACGTCGCATCATCGACGGCCGTGACGTGCCGTCGCACGGCGATCGCGAGATGCCGGTTGGGGTGACGTCTTCCGCATCCCGCGCGGCGAACCGGCAACGCCTGCTGCCGGCGCGCGCATCGACGCCATCCTTCGCTACCTCGAAGCCATCCAGGAGC
>CAWAQA010000005.1:345000-707668 GCA_963784065.1 uncultured Acidobacteriota bacterium | reverse complement strand
ATGGCATCCAGGTCTTCAGCCCGCAAGGGCAGCACATGGGCACGATCCCCACGGCCCGCGTGGTGCAGAATCTGGCATTCGCCGGCCCGGACAAGAAGACGCTCTACCTCGTAGGGCGCAGTGCCGCGTGGAAGATCTCGACGCTCACGCAGGGATACCAGGGGCGCGCGAAGTAGGCGCGAGGGTCGTCCACCGGGAGAAAGCCCCCGATCTCAGTCGCGGTTGGCACCACTGGCGGCGGGGCGCAAATGCGCTCCGCTCGCCGCACTCCTCACGCATCCTTCCGGCTCGACTCCTGCTGTCACTGTCAAACACCGCTGCCCTCGGCTAAAGTGAAGCCGTGACGTCATCCCTTCGCATGCTGACAGCTGAGGATGTGCTCGACGCCCTGCGCGGCCTCAGGACTCACCAGCCGGTACAGTTCTGGGCGTTGCACCCCAGCGAGCTGGGCGGGGTTGTCACCGACCCGGCGCTGATGGTGCTGCCGTTCGATGACCACATGGTTCACCGCGGCCATGGCATCTTCGACACGGCCGACGCTCGTCGGCCGGGCGGATCTACGATCTCGACGCCCACCTCGAACGCTTCATCGCCGTCGGCGCGAGCGATCGAAGCTGCTGACTGCCGGCCACGCCTGAGGCGATGCGCGACATCGTCATCCCGCACGGCTGCCGCCAGCGGCAGGAAGACGGTTCGATCCGCTATTGGCTGTCGTCGGGACCGGGCAGCCTCGAGCTGAGCCCTGGAGCCGGATCGGAGCCCGGATTCTTCGTCATGATCTTCGCGGGACTCTCATACCCCGAGCGGGACACGGAAGGCCTTCGGGTGATGACGACCACCTACCCGATCAAGCTGTCCCTCTATGCTATTACCAAGAGCCACGAACTACCTGCCGAATGTGCTCATGCAGATGGAAGCCAAGGAGGCGGGCCTCGACAACGGCGTCTTCATCGACGACGAGGGGTATGTCGGGGAGAGTTCGAACATGAACGTGGCTTTCGTCACGCGCGATGGCGTGTTCCGTCACCCGCGGTTCGAGCACATCCTGTCCGGGGTGCACGTCGCGGCGCCTGCTCGAGCTCGCGCCGGCCTTGCAGGAGCCGGCAGCTCATTACAGGCGTCGCGGTCCTGCGACATCCCCGTGGCCGACGCCCGTGCCGCGCGCGAGATGATGCTCATCGGCAGCTCGGTGAAGGTGGCGCCGATTGTCGAGTGGGACAAAAGCGCCGATCACACGACGGAAAGCCGGGTCCGGTAGACCAAGGCATTGTTCGAACTGCTCGAGGAGGACATGCGCACGGGCCGCGGGCGCCTGGTCGAACTTCCGTGACGTCACGGCGAACCCGTACGTCAGCGGTACAACGAACCGTTCCGGCGCAACGAGTCCGTAACACCGGCGCGGGTAGTATCGGCGGATGCCCGATATCCGCGCCGGCCAGGGCACGGCGTTCTTCCTGTTCGACGTCGCCGAAGCAATCCAGCTCGATCGCGTCGCGGCCTGATTGGCCCGACCAGCGAGGCGCGGCTGGTCCCGAAGTCGTCCACGCCGCCCTACGTCCAGTACCAGCAGCCGCCGCTCTCGGTCGGAGGCGAAGCGCGCGGCATGCCGGAGCTTTCCGGCTTCCGCGCCCGGTTCAAGTTCTTCGACTACGGCGTCATCTCGGTCGCCATCACGCGCCCCTGGCGTCGACGTGGCCAGAGTTGGTGCGGCAGGGGCTCAGTGGCAGGAGGACGCGACGCTGGAGGCGGACGCGGAGCGCGCTGCCGCGGCTGGTGGCACGGCTCGGGCCGGCGATGACCGCGCCGCGCGACGCGTTTCTCGCCGAGGACTACTTCGTCTTCGCCGTTCCGGCGCTCGACGGCGATCCATCGCCGACGCTCGTCCTCGAGCAGCACGGCGACGACATCGCGCAGTCTGCTGCGCGGCGAGCGCGACGGCTCAGCCGGCAGGAACGCGACGAGGTGCTGCGGCACCGCCTCTCATATCTCGACGACGATCTCGTCGTGCCGGCGTGGAACGCCGCGTTCGTCTACGACACCGAGGCCGGCGCCGCGGCCGCGACTCGAGATCCTCGAGTTCGCCAACTCGCAGCTGCTCGAGTTCCGCTACTACGACGATCTGCTCGACGCGCAGCTGGCCGGCATCTACGCGCAGCTGCAGGCGCCCGCTGGTTCACCGGCTGGTGCGGGCGCCGCTACACGCGCGCCGCGCGGCGGGTGCACTCGCTCTTCATCGACGTCAACGAGCTGACCGATCGCACCGAGAACGCGCTCAAGTTCGTCGGCGATATCTACGCCGCGCGCCTGCTGGCGCTGGCCGCCGCCCGGCTGGGCCTCGACCACTGGAAGGCCGACGAGGAGAAGCTGAAGACGCTCGACGAGATCTACCAGTTCGCCGTCGAGCAGACCGGCATGGCGCGCGGCGAGTTTCTCGAGCTCGCCATCGTGCTCATCCTCGTGCTCGAGCTCGTGCTGTTCTTCGTGGGCATCATGAAATAATCGGCGCGTGCGCCCGCGCGTCCGCTTCGCTCCCTCGCCCACCGGCTACCTGCACGTCGGCGGCGCCCGCACCGCGCTCTTCAACTGGCTCTACGCCCGCCGCCACGGCGGCACGTTCGTCCTGCGCATCGAGGACACCGACGTCGAGCGCTCGTCCGCGGACATGGTCACCGGCATTCTCGACGGGCTGCGCTGGCTGGGCCTCGACTGGGACGAAGGGCCCGAGGTCGGCGGCCCGCACGCGCCGTACTTCCAGTCGGAGCGCCTCGAACGTTATCGCGCAGCTGCCGCGCGGCTCGTCGCGGACGGCCACGCGTACTACTGCTACTGCTCACCGGAGCGCCTGCAGGCGGAACGCGAGCGCGCCGAAGCGCGCGGCCAGGCGTGGCAGTACGATCGCGCCTGCCTCGCGCTCACGCCTGAGCGCATCGCCGAGCTCGAAGCGTCGGGCGCGCCGCGCGCCATCCGCTTCAAGGTGCCGGCGGGCACGACGGCTTCGACGATGCGGTGCACGGCCGCATCGAGTTCGACACCGCCAACATCGAAGACTTCGTCATCCTGCGGTCCGACGGCCATCCCACGTATCACCTCTCGGTCGTCGTCGACGACGTCGACATGGCGATCACCCACGTCATCCGCGGCGACGATCACATCTCGAATACGCCGAAGCACGTGCTGCTGTTCCGAGGCGCTCGGCGCGCCGACGCCGCCCTTCGCGCACGTGCCGCTGATCCTCGGCGCCGACAAGAAACGGCTGAGCAAGCGGCACGGCGCCACGTCGGTCACCGAGTACCAGCGACAGGGCTATCTGCCGGAGGCGATGGTGAACTTCCTGGCGCTGCTCGGGTGGTCGCCCGGTGACGACCGCGAGCTGATGTCGGCTGACGAGCTCATCGAGCGCTTCTCGCTCGAGGGCATCAGCGGCGGCAACGCCGTGTTCGACACCGAGAAGCTCGACTGGATGAACGGGCAGTACATCGCGCGGCTGCCGGCCGACGAGCTGGCGCGCGCGGTCGAGCCGTTCTTCGCTGAGGCGGGTCTGACGCTGTCCTCATGAGTCCGAGCTATGTCTTCTCGTCTGCTCGATCTGCTGCGTCCGCGCGCGAAGCGGCTCGACCGATTTCGTGGAGCTGGCGCGGCCCGTTTCTCGCGGATACGGTTGAGTACGAGCAGGAGGCGATCGAGAAACATCTGTCTACGCCGGACCTGGCGGCGCATGTGGCCGCGCTTGTCGCGCTACTGCGATCGGTGACGCCCTTCGATGAGCCACATGTGGAAGCGGCGGTGCGTGGATCGGCAGCCGAGCGGGGCATTAAAGCGGGCGCGCTCATCCATGCGACGCGCGTTGCGATGACCGGGCGCACGACCAGCCCCGGGCTTTTCGAGGTGCTGGTGCTGCTTGGGCGCGAGCGTACGGTCGCGCGCCTCGAGCGTCTGATCGCGTTCCTGGCGACGCGCGTCTAGTATTTCTTCTGAAAAACTTACGAAAATCGCCGCAAGTGGCGACTTGCACGGCACGCAATATGGCTCTTCCATATAACCGTTTTCGCGGACGCTTCGAATGTGTGTAGCTAAGTTCCTTTATTGATGAGAGTTACAGCGACCGTCCTCTTGAGCCGTGGCATTTCCGTTGCAGCCGTCCAGCCCGGAACGCGAAGGCCCGCACGCCGGTCAACGGGTGCGGGCGGGCGAGGGCCCCCGCCGCGCGGACATCGTGACGACGGAACCGAGTGCATTGTGGCAGGAGGTCAGTGTGGCAAAAGAGGATCGCGGATTCGCTTCGATGGACCGCGCCAAGCAGCGCGAGATTGCCAGCAAGGGCGGCAAGGCTGCCCACCAGAAGGGGACGGCCCACGAGTGGACCAGCGAGGAAGCGCGCGAAGCCGGCCGCAAGGGCGGGATGGCGAGCCATCAGCGGCGCAAGCAGTCGCAGATGGACGACCAGGGCGACGACCGCAAGCCCTGGGCACGCCTGACGAGACCGAGCGTTCGGGCGGCAGCGAGCAGAACGAGCAGATTCGCTAATCGCTCGTCATCCTCGCGGTTTCATTTTCAAGCGGCCCGCGCCGTTTGCGCCGGGCCGCTTCTTCTTTGTACAATCCGAAGTTCCTGCCTCGCAGGAATTCGCGACCTAATACTGGGAGGTCGTTCAACGGTAGGACACGGCGCTCTGGACGCCGTTATCGGGGTTCGAATCCCTGCCTCCCAGCCACTTCGTTCGGCCTTCGGCCTCCTTTCGTGGCCGAGGCCGATTCAGTCACGCCGCCACTCGCTTTCGCTCGTCGCCAGGCGTCCCTGCCTCCCATACGAATCCCTGCCTCCCAGCCTCCCAGCCAACCAAACCCGATTCGTGCACTCCTTCAGAAGTCTCCGCAAGACAAGGCGTTGCGAGTTCTAAGTTCATGGCTCACTCGCCACCCTGATCCATTCACGCTGCCGTCGTCAGGCTACGCGTGCGGGTTCATCAGACCCATTATGATCGGTGGCGCGAGGAGACAACGTGAGCGCACGCGACGTGATTGCCAACCTTCGCGCCCTGGCGGCGCGGACCAGCGACGCCCATGGCGCCCAGCGAGTCGCGTGGGGCCCGGTCTGGCGTGACGCACGCCGCTGGCTCGACGGCGTGCTGGCTGAAGCGGGGCTGCGGGCGGAACCCGACATCGCCGGCAACAACTGGATCACCGTGCCGGGCGCGCGCCCCGACACCGTCATCATCGGCGGCCACCTCGACTCGGTGCCCAACGGCGGCTGGCTCGACGGCCCGCTCGGCATACTCGCGGGCATCGAGGCACTCCGTCGGTTCAACGGCTCCATCCCGCCCGTGACGCTGGCCGTCGTGGACTTCGCCGACGAAGAGGGCGCGCGTTTCTCGCGCAGCCTGCTGGGGTCGTCGGGCGCGAGCGGGAGTCTCGTGCCCGACAGCGTGCGGGACCTGGTGGACCGCCAGGGCGTGCGGCTCGCGGAGGCGCTGGCGGAGAACGGCGTCGATCTGGACCGCATGCCCGAGGCGCGTCGGGCTCTCGACCAACGCCACCCGCGCGCGTACCTCGAGCTCCACATCGAGCAAGGGCCCGTGCTCGAAGCGATGGGGCGATCCACGGGTGCGGTGATCGGCACCTACGGCGTCGAGCGCCATGTGCTGCGGTTCGTCGGCCAGGCGGCGCACTCGGGGTCGACGCCAATCGCCATGCGCCGTGACGCGTTCCTCGCTGCCGCCGAGACGGCGCTCGCCTGTCGCGAGATCGCCCGGCGCCACTCGACGCCAGCCACCGGGATGGTGTGCACGGTGGGCACTGTCTCGGTCGAGCCGGCGATCGTCACCGCGGTACCGGGCGTGTGCGAGATCGCGCTCGATCAGCGGGCCCTCGAACCCGACACGTTGCGACGGGCACTCGCCGATGCGCACGAGGCTGCCTCGCGCGCCGCCGCGGCCAACGGCGTGACCGTGACGTGGCGGCACCTGTGGCGCATCGATCCCTGCCGGTTCGATCCGCGTCTGGTCGACCTGTGCGCCGACGCGGTGCAGGAGGCGACGGGGCACGCGCCACGCCTGCCGTCGGGACCGCTGCACGACGCAGTCGAGATGGGCCGCGTCATGCCCGCCGTGATGATGTTCGCCAGTTCCACCAACGGTTTGTCGCACTGCAAGGAAGAAGATACGCCCGAGGCCGACCTCGAGGTGACGATCGACGCGTTCCTGCGACTGGTCGACAAGACGGTTGCGGCGGTCGCGGCGGATACTCGACCGGCGTCACGTTGCGGCCGTGAGACAATCCGCCCCATCTTGCCAAGTGCGTCGCGCGACCGTCGCGGTGTCGTCGGTCTGCTCGTCCTGCTGTTCGCCATCACCTATCTCGATCGCGTCTGCATCTCGGTGGCCGGACCGCGCATGCAGGAGGACCTGGGGATCGACCCCATCGGGTGGGGATGGGTGACTGGCATGTTCACCCTCGCCTACTGTCTCTTCGAGATTCCGACGGGCATGATGGGCGACCGCATCGGCCCGCGGCGCGTGCTGACGCGCATCGTGGTGTGGTGGTCGGCGTTCACCGCCCTCACAGGCGCAGTGACCAGCTACTACCCGCTGCTGCTCACCAGATTCCTGTTCGGCGCGGGCGAAGCCGGCGCGTTTCCGAATGCGTCAGTGGTGGTGTCGCGATGGTTCCCGCCGCGGCAACGCGCCACGATGCAGCGGCGTGAACCTGATGGCCAGCCAGGTGGGCGGCGCCATCGCGCCGCTCCTGGTGCTGCCGATTCAGATGCGCTACGGCTGGCGGATGTCGTTCTACGTATTCGGCGTGGCCGGGCTGGTCTGGGCGGCGGTCTGGTACGGGTGGTTCCGCGATTCGCCCGAAGAGAAGCGAGGGCTCGCTGCGCCACTCTCCACCGCCACCGCTCGCTCGTCCACTTCAGTGGGCCATTCCTTCCCCTGGCGCGTGGCCTACCGGTCCAAGACAGTGTGGTCGCTTCTCGGATTGGCGTTCTGCTACGTCTACGTCTACACCTTCTTCCAGACGTGGTTTCATACGTTCCTCGTCCGGGGTCGTGGATTCAGCGAGGCCAGCCTGCTCCTGTCGGCGCTCCCGTACGTGGTCGCCGCGTTCGCCAACGTCGCCGGTGGCGCCGCGAGCGACGCGCTGGTGCAGCGATTCGGTGCGAAGCGCGGCCGACGAGTCATTGGCGCCACTGCGCTGACGGCCGCGGCGACGTTCACCGTGGCGGCCATGCTCACGCACCATCAGTTGCTCACGGTGGTCTTCCTCGCCCTGACCTACGGCGCAATCACCTTCCAACAGTCCGGGGTGTTCGGGGTCTGCCTGGACATCGGCGGTCCGCGGGCCGGAGCGACGGTAGGCCTGATGAACACGATCGCCCAAGTCGGAGGACTCGCGGGCTCGGTCCTCTACGGCTACATCGTGGATCGGTACTGGCAGCTACGACGCGCCGTTCATCCCGATGACGGTCCTGCTATTGATCGGTGCCGTGCTCTGGGTGAACGTCGATGCGTCCCGGGAGCTGAGCGACGAGCCTCACGAGGCGCTGTGATGCGTCGACGGTGATTCACTCTAGAACTCTTGCGTGTATTACCTCGGTGGGCAAAAGGCGCGGCGCACTCGTGCCGAAATTGGCGGCGGTTATTCTGACTCCTGGAGACTCATCATCCAGATGTCTCCGCGATAGTTCCCGAGCAGGAACACGATCTGATCGCCTGCGACGATCGGGGCCGCCGCAGTGATCATCGCGGGCACGATCGTTTCCGACAGCGTGAGTACGTCTATCGGATCTGGGTCCACGTGTCCATCGCGTGAATCGAAGGCTTGAGCCGCCACCTTGTTTCGGATATCTACAGTCGGCGTCGTCGGCATGTAATAGAGCAAACGTCCGTTCCGCGACCAGAACGGGTGACTCGCGGCCGTGGCCACGGTTACCCACGCTGTTTCATCTGCGGCCTGACTGCCGTCGAGCCGCGCGACGATTACCGATGGAGATCCGCCGGGCGGTGTGGCGTCGAACGCCAGCCACTGGGCATCCGGCGAGAGACGGGGGTTCGACAAGCGGCGATCGCGGGACGACAGCAGCGGGCGCTGCATCGCGGTTCGCGTGTCCAGGACGACAAACGAGTTCAGCCCCGAACCGAACGTCTCGGCAAGCAGCCGATCATCGTCGAGCCAGAGCCGCGCACGGCCGCCGCAGTCTTCGAAAATCCGGCGGGCGGCTCCGTTCGCCAGATTCGCCACGAACACCGGGCGGCGGACCGGTGGTCCCGGAACGAGCATGCCGAATGCGATCCGTTTGCCGTCGAGCGAGACTACGGGAAAACCGCGACTGATGCCGGCCTCCCCGTCGAGGATCGCATCGGTGCCGCGCTGCATGTCCCGGACGCGCAGTTCGACGCCGCTCGGTCCTGCTGCGAAATATGCGAGCACGTTCCCGTCACGGGACACGGAGAAACTACTGACCAGTCCTGCGCCGCGGGTCAGACGTCGAGGGGCGCCGTCGGCCTTGCCCGTCCTGGAGTCGATCCCAACACACCACATGTTCGTGTCGGTGTGGACACCGACGAAGCCCAATTGGTGGCGAGACACCGTAGGGAAGTACTCGGATTCTCCACCGGGAGTCATGAGTTCTGGCGATCCGGTCGCCGCGTACGTCGTCGGCGAGATACGCTGCCGCCACACGTGGATGCCTTGCCGTCCTGCCGCCGTGAAGAAGATCGAATCTCCGGTCCAGGCGATCGCCATTGAAATGATGACCAGGTCCCGCTGGCGCGCTTGCCGAAGCACGCCCGTGTCGACCGCCACTCCACCATCCACTGGCACGATCCAGCAATCGCGATCGGCGGAGGGATCCGGATGGCCGACGACGAGCAGTCGGCGCGAGTCGTCTGACCATGTGGCGAACGAGACATCCACGAGGCCCGTCGCCAGTACGCGTTCTTTGCCATCGCCCGAGACGAGTCGAACATCGTCGCGCGAATCGATAGCGAGATACACGAGCCAGTTGCCGTCCGGAGAGAACCGTCCGTTTCGCGCCGCACGCTTCAACACGCGCGGCTGTCCGCCGAGAGCGGGTATCTCGTAAACGTGTTGCGTCGAGTCGGCCGCGGCGGTGAAGATCACGCGCGTGTCGTCCGCGGAAAACGTGGGCTCGGCGCAGTCGCGCATGTTCCTCGTGAGCTGAACGGCCGAGCCGCCCACCTGCTGCAGCCACACCTGCGGCGAGGCCCCATCCAGTCCCGCGTCGGATACGTAAACGACCATGCGTGCGTCCGACGACAGCGCCGGCCAGAACGTGGCCGCAGTCGGTACTGGTGACGCGCCGCAGGCGCGGTTCAACGACGGTGCCGGCTGCCGACGAGGGTCTGACAGGGGGCGCGATCTGACGGCTGTTCCACCAGTCGGTCAGCTCCGCAGGATCGGCGAAGACGCTCCCGCGCTCGGCGTGCGCCAGCCGATGCACGGGAAGGCCTTCTTCGCGTTCCCAGCGTTGAACCGTGCGGATTCCTCGTCCGAGATACGCGGCGATTTCCTTCCATGAATCGAGCCTGCGGCGCTCACCCGCGTCCTTTGGCACCCGCGGGTTCGCTGGGTCGCTCATGCAGCGACAGGATAACCCAGCGGTGCGCCATTAGACGCCATCGGGACAGAGGCGCCTGATGACGCTTGAGCGCTCGCGAGCGCCAGCGGAGACTCGGATCGCAAGTGGGCGTCGGGCTTGTCCACTCAAGAACGAGGAGGGTGCCATGTCGATGTGTTCGAAGGGTCTGACGTTGTGGTCGGCGGTAGCCGCGATGTTGATCGCCGTCACGGCTGTGAGGTCGACCGCCCTCGCCGCACCAGTTCCGCTCGAAGGGGTCTGGCGAACCGTGGAGGTTGTGATCCCGAGTTCAGCGCAGACGTTCAAACCGGGTGCGACCCTGGCAATCTTTCACGGGAGGCACTACAGCCGGGTCGAGGTGCATGCCGAAGGTCCGCGCCCGGTGCTGAAGGATCCGGCGGCGGCATCTGCGAGCGAACTGCGCGCGGTGTGGGGACCCTTCGTCGGCGAGGCCGGCACGTTCGAGCTCAGTGGTACAAACGTCGTGACGATGCAGGCGATCGTGGCGAAGAATCCCGCGGCGATGATGAACGGCGCGACCAGCGTCTACACCTACCAGCGGGACGGCGATACGCTGACGCTGAACAAGTTCGTTCGCACGTGGGCCCGAGTCCCGCTCCCGTGAGCATCAAGCTTGTGCGAGTAGAGTGATACTACGGGGTTGCGTCATCCGATCGCTCAGCGATGCGCTCCAACATTGCGTCGGCGATTGCGTCATGTCCTTGCGCCTTCAGCGCCTGCGCGGCGCCGAGCACGTCACGCGTCTCCCTGTTCTGACCGAGTTTGGACTTGCCGACGAGGCGGGTGATCTCGATCTCGAGCCCGACAATGGACGCGAGCATTTCGCTGATGAACGTCTGTGGGCTATCGCCCATTCGCCAAGGGCGAGGCTGCGCCGCCTCGTGGTGCTTCGTCAGCCGTCCTACGAGCCCTCGAAGATAGCGCTCGTCGTCATGCACCGTCACGCGCCCGTGCGCGTGCGCCACCATGTAGTTCCAGGTGGGAACCTGACGGTGGTGTTCGTGTTTGCTCGGTACCAGTTCGGCGAGATGTAGGCGTCGGCGGCGCGAAACACTACGAGAACCTCATCGCCTGACGCGATGTCCTTCCAGAGGGGGTTGGCGCGCGCGACGTGTGTGTGCAGGACGCCCAACGAGCCGTGACGCACCTCCAGCTCAAACGGTAGATGGTTCGCATCGAGCCCACTCGTTCCGCGCGTCACGAGGATGCCAAACGGATGCCTGGCGATCAGGGCATGCAAGCGATCTGGATCAGACTCTTCGAAGTGAGCGGGGACGTACATTGGGGCACCTCTCAATCCGGACGATGCGAGCCGCGATGACCGAAGCCCTCCAGGCTACGATGCAGCCGCTGTGTTGCGGAGGCTCGATCCAGATCTCTTCCAAGGCTTCCCAGCTCGGCGTGCCCTCGTCGCGCGAGCTGGCGCGACGTTCGCCCAGCACGAAGTTCGACGCCGGAATCGGCGGCACGTTCAGGCGGCGAGCCGGGGCGCCGATCACGTCCTGCCGATACCAGCCACGATTCGACCGAACCATGATTGCCCGAGTTGAGTTGCGTCGTATCCATCGAGGTCGTTGCTCACTCCTAGCCGGACGTCGTCAGCTTCATGATGCTCAGGCCGGCGACGATGAGCGCAGCCGCAACGACGCGTGCGATCGTCAGCGGCTCGCCGAGAGCCACGACACCGACCACGAAAGCACCTACGGCACCGATACCGGTCCATACCGTATACGCGGTGCCAAGCGGCAGAGTCTTCATCGAGATCGACAGCAGCGCGAAGCTCGCCAACATCACGAGCACCGTGACCGCTGTCGGCGTTCCACGCGTGAAGCCCTGCGAGAGCTTCATCGTGAAGGACCAGACGATTTCAAGAAGACCGGCGGCGAGCAGGAACATCCAGGCCATTTTCGGCCCCTCCTTCCGAAAGGACCGGGCCGTCCCGGATGTCGTCCCCTGAACTGGGTGAAGGGCGTGGCCTTCAGTTGACGAGGAACCTATTATCCCACACACCGGGCGATGGGCAGCCTGGAGCCACGCCAAGACGCCGAAGGCGGTCGCGAGGTCAGACATGAACATGCGGCGCCAGGGTTCAGCCTTTGGCCCGCCGTGCTCGCGATCCGGGATGTTCTCTACATGCGAGTGGGTTGACCGGCTGAGACGACAGTTGGAGATCGCCACTCTGTGACTGAACGTTGCATCCTGCTCGTGGGTGGCTGTCGGCACTCGACTCAGATTGCGCCGGGCTCTCAGTCGCCTACGTGCGCGCAACGGCCTTTCGGCGCGTTCCCTGCCTTCGCGGTTCCTGACCTCTTCGCACCATCTCGGTGATCCACATGGGTGCGTACGGGGGCGTGCAGCCGGGCGACGCGGGATAGTCGATCAGAACCGCCAGGCGCTCACCGATCCCGATCGCTCGCGCGCGATGTGCCCGGTGATGAATGCCAATCTCGGCGAGGCAGTGGTTCATCGCCCACTGTTTGTGTTCCGGCGCCTGCTTCATCTCACGCTCGATCTGGTCGAGGAGTGCCGGGAGGTCGAGCCCTTCGGGCTTCTTGACGACCCGCTCGGTGGTCAGACTCCATCCCGCGCGACCGACGAGGTCGTCCTCATCCTTCCAGCTCTTGCGCAGATGCTCGGCGTGTCGGCTCGCCTTCACGACATTGGTGACGAACCAGCCGAGGAGCTTCGGAGAGCCGATCTCGCGCACCATGGCGTCGAGTTCCTCGGCGGAAAAAGCGCTCGGCCGGCACACCAGCGTCGACAGCAGCCGCGCCGCGGAGTCGCCGGTGGCCCACAGTTGAAGCGCGAGTTCGTGCTGGGTTTTCAAGCGCTTCGCCAGCGTCCGAAGGGCCGTGAGGTTCACGCCGTGGTCGTCTCCATGGCGCTCGTTGACCTCGCGCATGCCTGGCTCCGCGAGTGCGGCGAGCTCCTTCATGGTCGCTTTCAGGGTGGCGTTCGTGGACATGACGTTCGTGGACATGATTCCCTTCACGCGCGTCTGGATCGTCAGCGGCGCGTCCGGCGCGCGCGCTTGCCGCGTGCGATCTCTGTGGCCAGGGCTTCGAGCGCCGGGCCCCACAAGCGGCGAAACTGGGTCAGCCAGCCGTCGACTTCGGCAAACGGACGTGCGTCCACCGCGTAGACGCGCCGCGTACCCTCGACGCGTACCGTCGCAAACCCGCTCTCACGCAGGACCTTGAGCTGCTGTGAGACCGCCGACTGCGTGATGCCGAACTCCCGCGAAATGACGTCGACGACCTCGCCGGAGGCGTGCTCGCCGGTCGCGAGGAGTTCGAGGATGCGCCGCCGAACCGGATCGCCGAGGACGTCGAAGGCGTGCATCACGCACCTGTATAGAACGCGATGGTCCGCTCGGCCTTCGCGCGCGCCTCCTCAGCGGGCTCGCCCGATGCGATGTGCGCGGCGCCCCACGCTTCACCGCTTCCGCGCAGGAACGCCTTGCCGTCACTCGACATGGTCCACGCCTCGATGGCCGCGGGGTCGAGAGGAGTCGCCGGATCGGCGATGTGCCGTTCCAGGCCGTAGAGGCCGAGATCCCATCCGATGCCGACCGCACCCGGACCGTACTTCGCGAGGTGTTCCGCACCGATGCCGTCCGTGTGGGCGACGTGCTCGAGGGTCAGCCGCGCGGACGCGCCCCTGGGTTCGAGCCGCACCGTCACCCAGCTCGTACCGCCCGCGTATTCCCATGTGAGGTCGAGCGCCTCTGGAGGGTCGCAGCGCGAAATGGTGCCGCCCGCATTGCCTTTCAGTTGATATCGGCCTCCGAGCTTCAGGTCGCCCTCAACCGGGAGAAACCAGCGGGCCAGCCGCTCCGGTGTCGTGATCGCTTCCCACAGGTCGGTCACCGTCGTGTCGTAGGTGCGGACGGCGACTGCGACCAGCGCCGGCTTGCCGAGATACTCGCGATTATCGATGCGACGAAATTCTGCCCCGAATACGTTGACCATGGATGTTCGCCCTCCGTGCGTGTGCCGAACCAGTCCAGGAGCCCGACACGCATATTAGTTTAATCTAATATTAGTGTGAACTAGAGCACGGAGGGTGCGGCCGGAGCGATTTTCTGGAAGGCGACGGAACATCGATCAGCAGAAGGTGTCGGCGCTGGTCCCGGAGCCGTCTCGCCAGGTTCTCACTCGATCGGCTCGTGCTGTTCCTAGCGCGCCGCTTCCTCGCCAGGATCAGTGCACTCGGCGAGTTGGCGATTCCCAATGGCCACGAGTGCCTTTACCGTAGACGCGAGAGCCGCGGGATCGACGGGCTTGGCCAGATATTGATCAAAGCCTGCCGCCATGGCGCGCTGACGATCCTCCGCATGGGCGTCGTAGGCAAGATAGCAGGGCAGCGCCAGCTGAATGACGATGATCAGCACGACAATCGGCACGCTGGACCACATATCTGCCATCTGGGATCGGCCCTCGCCTCGTGTCAAGCTCGGCGCGGCGCCCCAGGCCTGGCTGGTTCCGGAGAGCATTCGATATGGCAGGGCGAGTGAGGCAACTGTCGTCGGCAGACGTTGAGGCGTTCATCGAGCAGGGGTTCGTAAGGCTCGACGAGGCGTTTCCCAGCGCGTTGGCGGACCAGGCACGGGACATCCTCTGGCGCGACACCGGGTGCGATCCGGATGATCCGTCAACGTGGACCAGGCCAGTCGTGCGGCTCGGCCTCTATTCACAGCCTCCTTTTGTCGCAGCTGCGAACACGGACGCGCTGAAGCGCGCATTCGACCAGCTGGTGGGGCCAGGGCGTTGGCTTCCCCGTGGCAACGTCGGCACCTTCCCCGTCCGCTTTCCGTCCTCGGAGGATCCAGGCGATACCGGATGGCACGTCGACGCAAGCTTTGGGACGGAGAACCCGGACTTTCTGTCCTGGCGCGTCAACGTCCATTCGAAGGGTCGCGCGCTCTTGATGCTGTTTCTGTTTTCTGACGTCGGGCCAGACGATGCGCCGACCCGGATCCGAGTCGGGTCGCACCTGGACATCGCACGAATGCTGGCGCCGGCAGGCGAGGAAGGACGTTCGTTAGGCGAGCTTGCGCTCAACCGGTTCGACGAGACTGCGCATCGCCGCGGAGGTCAACGCGACAGGCGCAGCGGGCACCGTCTACCTGTGCCATCCGTTTCTGGTACACGCGGCTCAACTGCATCAGGGGGATACGGCCGCGATTCATGGCGCAGCCACCGCTGTTGCCAACGGCCGGCCGTTTGCTGCTGTTTCGAGAGGACGGTCAGTACAGCCCCGTGGAGAAGGCAATCAAGGCAGTGCTTGACGAGGCGTGATCGGCTCGGAGCGACGTCGACCGTGCCCGCCATGATCCCCACCTATTACCGAACGGTTTCCTTTGAACACGGCATTGAGCCACACTTGGTCGTTCGATCGGGCGCCGGATGCCGTCGCGACCATCTGGTCGATGCGGCAGTACCGCTTCGAGGTGTGCGACGGCCGATCTTCGGAGGTAACCGCATGACGATGATTGCATGGTTTCTGGCAGAGCTCGAGAGCGAGGCGGCGAAGTCGCGGCGCGTGCTCGAACAGGTGCCAACGGGCAAGCGCGATTGGAAGCCGCACGAGAAATCGATGGAGCTCGGCTACCTGTCGGACCTGATCGCGAACATTCCATCATGGGTCGGCATGGCCATCACGCTCGACGAGCTGGATATCGCGCCGCACAGACGGACCGCAATACAAGCCAACTCCGCTGAACACGAGCGCGGAGCTCGTTGCGGCGCTCGACAAGGCCGTAGCCCAGGCGCGTGAGGCCCTGCAGAAGACCAGCGATGCGCACCTCGAGACCCCCTGGCGCCTCCTCGCGGGCGGTCGGCTCGCGTTGGAGCAGCCGCGTCACCACGTGATTCGCGATACGTTCCTGCACTCGTCGCATCACCGCGGGCAGATGACGGTGTACCTGCGCCTGCTTGGGTTGAAGGTCCCTTCGGTGTATGGGCCGACTGCCGACGATCGAAGCTTCGGATAGGCCGGCACGCCCCTCCAGCGCGCGTCGCGCAGCTCTCGGGGAGCTCAACTTCGAACCGGGGCCGCTCGAATGGCGCAGCTCGTCGTGTCCACGTCAGCCCCGCCGCGCTGCCTCGATGGTGGCGATGTCGATCTTCTTCATCGGCATCATCGCGGCGAAGGCACGCTTGGCCTCACCGCCACCAGCCGCCATCGCCTCGATCAGCGCGCGCGGGGTGATCTGCCAGGAGAGGCCCCAGCGGTCCTTGCACCAGCCGCACTGGCTTTCCTCGCCGCCATTGCCGACGATCGCGTTCCAGTAGCGGTCCGTCTCTTCCTGATTGTCCGTCGCGATCTGGAAGGAAAAGGCCTCGCTGTGCCTGAACTTCGGGCCGCCGTTGAGACCAAGACAGGGAATGCCGAGAACGGTGAACTCCACCGTCAGCACATCGCCCTCCTTGCCGCCCGGGTAGTCCCCGGGCGCCTTGCGAACAGCGGTCACTGCACTATCCGGAAAGGTGGCGGCGTAGAAGCGCGCCGCCTCATGCGCGTCCTTGTCGAACCAGAGGCAGATCGTGTTCTTTGGCTTCATGTTCGTGTGCTCCTTGACCGCATGGGGGCCGGCCTCCAGCATGGCAGCGGGGCTTCGGCGAGTGTATACAAGTTGTTGGGACAGCTCACCGCTGAAGACGAAAGGTCCTCGTCATTCATGGAGACGTCAGAATCGGCGGCTGTCATAGGCCCAGTGCAGGACCGCCTGCCGCTGCTTCCGGCGGCAGTCGAGGTCGCCCGCCTCGCAGTTGCGCCGAATCGCCGCGACGTGCCGCGCGATCGCCCGCCACCGCCGGATCTGGCGCGCGTCGTCGGCCGTCCGGCGACCCGTGTAATACCGGCAATACCATTGAAACCACCCTCTGCGGATCCTGCTGATGAATCCAGCCGTTCCGCCGCCATATGGCGAGCGACTGCGACGCGTTGACGCCGAAGTAATTGAGGCGACGGTCGTGGCGCTCGGCGCACAGTTTCGCGCCGGCAAACCAGCTCGCGGGAAATTCGTTGCGGCAATCGGTCATGTATTTGCCGCCGAAGACTCCCAGCCGCAGCATCTGCCTGGGTGTCAGCTCGGGCCGGAACCCCGGCGCGAAGTTTCGGCCCACGGACTCGGTGCGCCAGTAGACGTATCCCTCCTGCATCAAGTCGTTGACGACGACCTTGCGCTTCACGGTCTGCCGACGGTTGTTGAGGCGAGGTGCAGCCGGATCAGGCACGCGCGGATTATCTCTACCCCGCGCCGCCGATGATGACAACAGCTTCGCCTTGAACGTCACTGTCCGTACTGTTCATCGCTGACCTTTTCCAACCAGTCCACGTTCTTGCCGTCGAGCCGCTCCTGAATGGCGATGTGCGTCATCGCGTTGGTTGCGGCGGCGCCGTGCCAATGCTTCTCCCCCGGCGCGAACCAGACAACGTCACCGGGTCGAATGGCCTCGATCGGGCCGCCCCAACGCTGGGCGAAGCCGCTGCCGGCCGTCACGATGAGTGTCTGGCCCAGCGGGTGGGTGTGCCACGCGGTGCGGGCGCCCGGCTCGAACGTGACACTGAGGCCGACCACACGTGCCGGATCGACCGCTTCGAACAGCGGATCGATGCGTACCGTGCCGGTGAAATACTCGGCGGGACCCTTGCGGGACGGTTGTGAGCCACTTCGCTTGATGTCCATGTCGTTTCTTTCCTGCTCCAGTTTCTTCTCCACGTGACCAGCGCCGCTACGCAGAGCCGGTTGCGAGACTAGACTTAGAACGGATCTCTTGCCGGGTCCAAAAGGACCCGGCCTACGTTCGGCCCGCTTCTAGACCCGCCTCCAGCCGGGTCCAAAAGGACCCGACCTGCGTTCGCCCCGAGGTGGTCAACGGACCGGATGGGATGCCTCGGTAATTTCGCTACGCGCTCTACAGGAGGGAAAGCGCCTCAGCGCAGCCAGCCAGGCGAGCATTCTCGGGTCCTCTCATTATTTCCTGCGTTGTGCTTCGCGCGGGCGGAGAAGGGCGCGGCAGAGGCGTCGCGGCTCGTTTTCCGCCCAAGGAAACCCGGTGAACAAACGGCTTCCGGGAAACGTCCAAGTCCCACATGCCGACCGCGCACACCGACCAACCGACTCCTCAGAACCCGCTCCGGTTGTGGCCTGGCGTGATCGCGGTTGCGCTGCAGTGGCTGTTCTGGCTGGGCCTTCCTCCCGCCGTTCCCCAACAGGCCATGCTCGCGGTGGTTGGCGCTGCCGTCTGCGCTCTCGTTGTCCTCGTCTGGTGGCTGTTTTTCAGCCGGGCGCCGTGGTCTGAGCGGTTGGGCGCGATTGTCCTGATGGTCGTCGCGGTGGCCGCGACAACACGCTTCGTTGACGAGTCCATCTCGAACGGGATGATGGGCATGATGCTTCCCATCTACGCCATCCCGGTCTTGAGCCTCGCCCTTGTTGCGTGGGCGGTTGCCAGCCGTCGCCTCTCCACCGGACTGCGGCGCGCGTCGATGGTCGCCTCCATTCTGCTCGCGTGCGCAGGGTTCACCCTCCTGCGGACCGGCGGCATCATCGGCGACGGCCAATCGGATCTGCACTGGCGGTGGACGCCGTCTCCAGAGGAACGTCTTCTCGCCCAGGGCGGGGACGAGCCGCCGCCGCTGCGATCGGTTCCGACAGCAGCACCCACGCCCGAGACGCGGCGCGCTGCCCCAGCCGGCGACGAACCGACGCCTTCCACGGCCGCTCCGGCAGTTGCGAGTCCGACGAAACGGGTCGATGCCGAAGCAGGCGAGCGAGCCGACGACTCTTGCTGGCGATCGGATAGCAGCGAAAACGAGCGCCGAGTGGCCCGGCTTTCGTGGACCGGCGCGCGACGGCATCATCCGCGGCACGCTGATCGAAACCGACTGGTCACGGTCGGCGCCGATTGAACTGTGGCGCCGGCCGATCGGACCGGGCTGGTCATCGTTCGCGGTCCACGGCAACTTCGTCTACACGCAGGAGCAGCGTGGCGACGACGAGATCGTTTCGTCCTACAACCTGACCACGGGCGCGCCGGCGTGGAGACACCGCGACGCCGCCCGGTTCTGGGAGTCGAATGGCGGCGCCGGGCCGCGCGCGACGCCAACGGTCAGCGGCGATCGCGTCTACACGTTCGGCGCGACCGGGATCGTGAACGCGCTCAACGCCCGTGATGGCGCCGTCATCTGGTCGCGCAACGCGGCGTCCGACACGGGCGCAACCAACCCGGGCTGGGGCTTCACGAGCTCGCCTCTGGTGGTCGACGACGTTGTCGTCGTCGCAGCTTCCGGCCGGCTGGTCGCGTACGACGCCGCCACCGGCAATCCGCGCTGGATCCGGCAGACCCGCGGCGGGAGCTACAGCTCGCCGCATCTGACGACGATCGTTGGCGTCCCGCAGATCCTTCTGCTGAGCAGCTTCGGCGCGACCAGTGTCGCGCCGGCCGACGGCGCAGTGCTCTGGGACCACGCCGTGGCCGGGCGTGCCCATCGTGCAGCCCGCGCGGACCTCCGACGGTGACGTGCTGATCACTACCGGCGACGCTGCTGGCGGTGCGGGCACACGGCGCCTCGCGATCGCGCACGGACCCGAGGGATGGACTGCTGAAGAGCGCTGGACGTCAACCGGTCTGAAGCCCTACTTCAACGACTTCGTGGTGCATGAGGGCCATGCCTTCGGGTTCGACGGCAGCATCCTGGCGTGCATCGATCTCGCGGACGGTGCGCGCAAGTGGAAGGGCGGTCGCTACGGCCACGGACAGCTCGTTCTGTTACCCGACCAGGACGTGCTGCTGGTGCTGTCCGAGGAGGGCGAGCTGGCGCTCGTGTCGGCGACCGCCGACACGTTCACCGAGCTCGCGCGGTTCCCGGCGATCGAGGGCAAGACCTGGAACCACCCGGTGCTGGTCGGCGACGTCCTGCTCGTTCGCAACGGCGAGGAGATGGCCGCATTCCGGCTGCCGCTCGCGGGCCGCTGAACGGGGCCGCTTTCCCTGGCCGAACCATCCTTGCGCGACCCGCTTCGGCGTCGCGACTCGCCACGAGTCCCTGTTTCCGAGCCAATACCCAAGCCTCATCACCGATTGATCATCTCGGGTGTCTTGGGACGATCACGGCTGATTGAGGGCGGATTGATGCAGAATCATGCGGTTCGCCGGAAGCGGGAGGCCCGGAGCGCCGGCATCCGGGCGCGCGAACCTGCTCGGCCGGCGGTTCGGGAGGTTTTTGATCTCGAGCACCCTATTGAGAGCCCGCAGGCGTAATATCTGCTGATACGAACAGCCGGCGGAAATCTGGAGTAAGACGGGAGGGAGATACGCCATGCGCTTCATTCGGCTCGCTCCGGCAGCGTTGATCCTGTGTTTTGCAGCGCCTTCCTTCGGCCAGGGGTGGATCGAGGTACTACAGCAAGGAAGATTTGTTCCTGGTCAATTTCCCGGGTCAGCCGACCGTGCGCGAGATTACCTACCCCACGGAATTCGGCATCACCTTACCGGCGCGTGTCCATATCCGCGAAGATGGGCCGAGCCGTTACTCCGTCACGGTGGTCGATTACGCGAACGTCGAGAAAATATACGCAGAGCGCGTCAAGAACTGCACCGGGTATCCGGACACCTGCACGAACCGCGGGCCCGCCGAGATCCGGGGAGCGCTCGACTATGCGGCGTGGAATTTCATTCGACGGGATGCCAAGGTGACGTCCTACGGCTACGGCGACAGCGACCGCATTGGCGGCCTGCGGATACAACTCGCCAACGCCGATCGATCCCTTACCTTCGGCGCCATCTACATGCACGACAACCGGCTCTACATCCTGGAGGCGACCGTGCCACCGGGCGCACCGCCGCCGGCGCTGTTTCAGCAGAATCTGGGATTCCTCGACAAGGCCGGGCTCAGGATTCGCTACGTGACCCCTTACGCGAACGGTTACCCGCCGCCTCCCCGCATGAAGGCCGAGGGTCGGTTCGAAGGCTGCGAGTAGGCGCAGATCACCGAGGAAAGGGAAGGCCTCGCAAAGTTGCGCGGCCGCTCGGAAGGGAACATCGCTGCCGCGATCTCCCTTCACTCGTGGCGGACGGCTGGTCTTTCCATTTCCGAAAGAGTCCCGCCATCCGCTCGGGAGCGACCTGGACGCTCAAACACGGCGTTGTATAGGGCCCTTAGCCGATTGACGGGTCCGATGGCCGCGTGCTACAAGACCGCACTCATTCCGTTTTCGGCGCTCTCCGGCATTCTTCCAACGTCGTTCTCGTCGTTGCTCGCTAACCAGGAGGGTGTATGCACACGCCGGTGCCGAACACACGCACGTGTCGCACGATGTGGCTGGTCACATTGTGCCTGTTAGTGGCCGTGCCGCTTGTATATGGGCAGGCAACCAGCACGTTCAACGGCCGGGTTCTCGACCAGGGAGACGCTGTGCTCCCGGGAGTCACCGTCACCGCCACCAACATCAGCACGGGCGTGGCGCGCACCACCGTCACCAACGAGGAAGGTCAGTATTCGATACCGGGACTCGAGCCGGGGACTTATGAGATCAAGACCGACCTGTCCGGCTTCGCGGGAGCCGCCAGGAACAACGTCAGGCTCGACGTGAATGCGACGATCACGGTGGATTTCCGGCTGGGCCTTGCCGGCGTCCAGGAGACGCTGACGGTCACCGGACAGGCGCCCCTGATCGAGACGACGCAGTCGAAGGTCGCCAACACGATCGAGACGACGGAGGTCCAGAACCTGCCGATGATCACGCGGACGATCAGCGGCATGCTGGAACTGCTGCCGGGTGCCACGCCCGTCGCGCCGCTGCACCGCACCAAGGAGAACGTCGGCACCGTGTCGTACGCCGGATCCCTGGGCGGCAACGTGGCCATGAACGTGGACGGCGCCGACAACCGGGACAACCATTACAGCGGACCCCTGCTGACGTTCACGACGGAAAGCCTGGAGCAGTTCCAGCTGGCGTCGAGTCAGTTCACGGCGGCGGACGGCCGCACCGGCGGCGCGGCTGTGACGCTGGTGACGAAGTCGGGGACGAACGCGCTCCACGGATCGGTGTTCGGCTACGAGCGCGATCGGAAGCTGACCGCGGAGGACTTTTTCACGAAGGAGGCGAACGGCGAAAAGGCGCCTTTCAGCCGGCAGCAGTTTGGCGGCTCCATCGGCGGCCCGATCATCCCGAACCGGATGTTCTTTTTCGGCGCGATCGAGCAGCAGCGGGAGGACGTCGGCAGGTTTGTCCCTGAAAATCTCTTCAACGAGTTCGACGTCCTGGTCCGGGCGACCAACGCCGGGCAGGTGCCACCGGGGTATGTCAATCCCGATCACCCGACCATCGGCGAGCAACCCGGCGGGCTGCTGGTGTACTCGGCCAAGGTGTCCGCGCAGCTCAACAACTCGCACTCGGTGATGTTCCGCTATTCGGGCCAGCGCGAAAATCGCGACTCGGTCACCTGGCTTACCGACAACGACGACGGCCAGCCCGACGACTTCAGGATCGAGGCCTACAGCGCCGTCGGCCAGCACAGCTGGGTGCTCGGGAACAACGGCCTGAACCAGATCACGGGACAGGTGAACCACGTCGACTACCTCGCCGATGTATGGAGCAGGGCGAGCGGTCTGCACTACACGCGGGACTTCCCGAACGTCGACATCTTCGAGCCTCGGCTCGACTTTCCGTCGGTCAACACGGGAGCCGGCGGCGACGCTGGAACGCTGGCCGACCGCTACGTGTTCCAGATCAAGGACGATGTCTCGCTGCTCAAGGGGAATCACCAGCTCAAGATGGGCGTGAATTTCAACCGCCTCTACAAGCTGGGCATCCTGAACGGGAACGAGCATTACGCGACGTTGTTCTTCTTCGACGACCCGTCGGTCATCCTGAACAACACCAACGGCCGGTATCCGCAGGGCTTCCAGACGCCGGGCATCGTCCAGCAGTGGCAGCAGGCGAACGGCGGCGCCGTCAACGGCCAGGGATACTGGGCGGATACGCTCAACACCGCGCACCAGTTTTCGACGTGGTTCCAGGACGACTGGCGCGCGACGCCGCAACTGACGCTGAACCTCGGCGTCCGCTACGACGTCGATTTGAACCTGATGGACGAGAAGAACTTCGAGCAGAACGCCACGCGACAGGCGCTCGAAGCGATCGGCCACCCGGCCGGCGGTTACCCGGAGACGCCGAAGCTGGACATCTCGCCGCGCGTGGGATTCGCCTACGATCTGCGGGGCGACGGCCGGCGCGTCCTGCGCGGCGGCTACGGCCTCTACTTCGACCAGTACAACACCGCCGCAGCCGCAGGGGACATCACCGCCCAGGCGCGCCGGCCGCTCAACGCGCTGGCCACGTTGACGAACACGGCCATCGGCGTCGGGCAGCTGGCTTCGTACCGGTTCGGCATCGACCCGCTGCCGGCGCAGCCAACCGAAGGAAACCGGCTGCCGCTCGGCTCACAGGGCCAGTGGATCGACGTCAACATGGTCGATCCGCGAACCCACCAGGCGCATCTCGGCTACGCGCACGAGCTCGCGGCGGACACGACCGTCGCCGTCGACTACACGCACGTCGAGGGCCGCAATGAGAAGCGCATCACGAGCATCAATCCGCTCATCAACGGCCGGCGCCTGCTGGCCGATGATTTCCAGCGGGTGTTTGGCGCGCCCAATTACCTCTCGGACGTCCGGATCCTCGCAGGCATCAACAAGTCACGGTACGACGCGCTGACCTTCCTGTTCAGACGCCGCATGCCGCGCATGACCGTGCAGGCGCACTACACGCTGGCGGGCTCCTATTCGTATGGCGGCTCGACCGGGAACCGTTCCGGCGCCGCCCTGGCGCAGGACTACGACCAGCCGTTCGCCGACAGCGAGTGGGGACCGAACGGGCCGGACGAGCGTCACCGGTTCGTGTTCACGGGCGTCCTCGAGGCGCCGTGGGGGATTCAGCTCTCTCCCGTCGTGCAGTGGGCCAGCGCCCGCGCCTACAACCTGACCGCCGGCTCCGACCTGAACCGCGACGGCAACAACAACGATCGATATATCGATCCGAGCACCGGCGAGCAGGTCAGCATCAACGCGGGCCGCGGCGACCCGACGTTCGTGTTCGATCTGCGAACGACGAAGTTCATTCCGCTTGGAGGGGAGAAGAGACTCGGGCTCTTCGTCGAGTTCTTCAACCTGTTCAACAACGTGAACTTCGGGAGCCAGTACCAGGGCAATGGTCGTAGCGCGACCTTCCAGCAGCCCAACGGGTACATCCCGAGTATCGGCTACCCGCGGCAACTCCAACTCGGGGCTCGGTTCCTCTTCTAGGGACTGAGCCGAATGAAAGCCGTCCGCAACCGCCGTTGCGGCTGCGGACGGCTTGCTCATTTCAGCCTCGGAGGTCGTCGTCGCGGGATGACGTTGCGAGCGCAGTGCTGGCCGCGCGCACACGTTGCAGATCTCTTGAAGCAGCGAGCGCGGAAGTCTGGCTTGCGGGGCACGTCCTGGAGTTAGCGGCAACGCCGCGTATGGTCCGTTAGCGGTCGGAACTTGCTCCTAACGGGGTTGTCGAGCAAGTTCCAACTTGAAGAGCAGCGCCGGTCCGAGTTCCAACGCCACAGCTTCGGCGCATGTGACTCTGGACCGCCTTATCGGGGGTTTAATGCCTGCCTCCCAGCCAATGCCCTAAGTCAGTTCACCAAGCCCTTAGGTTCGATTGTCAGAGCTCGTCCCAAGGGTCCGCCGGCCGTAACCGAGACCGGACGATCTGGACATCTCCACATTGCGCGTCAGAGGGTCGAAGTCGCGTCGAGGGTCGCTAGAGCGTTTTTTACTTGTAACGTGGGCCTCGGCCATGGTACTTCTCCGACGGGAGGAGCGATGGCGGCGTACTCAATGGATTTACGCACCCGCGTGCTGCGGGACGCGGCGCGGGGCCTGTCGTCGAAAGAGCTGGCCGTGAAATACGCGGTGAGTCGGGCCTGGGTGGATCGCATGAAGCAGCGCCAGCGGGAGACGGGCGAAGTCGCGCCGCGGACCCAGACCAAGTTTCGCGGCCGCGTGTTGAGCGACCAGCAAGAAGACCGGTTGGTCGCCCTGATCATGGCGCAACCGGATGCGACCCTGGCGAGTTGCGGACCGCGCTGCCGACCACCGCGGCTTTGAGCACCCTGTGGCGCGCCATTGGTCGGCGCGGGCTGACCGTCAAAAAAAACGGTACACGCCGCCGAGCAACGCCGCGCTGATGTGGCGGCGGCGCGCCGCCAGTGGCAGGACACGCAGTCGCTCCGCGACATGCGGCAGTACGTGTTTCTCGATGAGTGTGGTGTCACCACCGACCTCTTACGTCGGTATGGTCGCAGTCCGCGCGGCACGCGGCTGCACGACCACACGCCCTGCAGCCACTGGTAGACCCACACGGTCGTCGCGGCGTTACGCCTCGAGGGCCTGACCGCGCCCGCGGTGTTCGACGGGCCGATGGACGCCGCGACGTTTCACGCGTACGTCGACCAAGTCTTGGCGCCCGCGCTGCGCCCGGGCGATGTGGTGGTGCTCGATAACTTGGCGGTGCACAAGCAGCCGGAGATTGCCGCGGCGATCGCCACGGCCGGCGCGCATGTCCGCTTCCTGCCGCCCTACAGTCCCGACTTCAATCCCATCGAACAGGCCTTCGCCAAACTGAAAGCGTTCCTGCGCGCGGCGCGCCCACGCACGTTCGATCACGTGTGCGAGTTGATCGCTACCGCGATGCGACTGTTCACCGCACCCGAATGCGCCAACTACATGCGCCACTCGGGGTATCGCGTCGCTACACCGTTATGAAAAACGCTCCAGCCACACCGCGTACCTAGCGGTGGCCACTTGGAACCAGATCGCCCATTGGTTCGGGCGGCTTGAGGAATTGAAGCGCGCGGCGTCTGCTGTTCCGCGCACGGAGCGCTAAGGGTTCGGGGTCCAATTCAGGATGACCGTGATGGGCGAGGTGTTGGCTTCCTCCACAATGGAGTTCATCACAAACGACCGGCCATCCGGAGAGACCACGTATTGTTGTCTGTACATGAGCCTGACCGTGCTGCCCACGCTCGTGGCGAACAACCCCAACGGCCTGCCAGGTTCGACGGCCGTGTCGTTCGAAGAGAAGCCGATCGGAACCGCCATGAGCCGGTCATCCGCCGCGACATAGAATAATTCCTTGCCATTGGGGTTCCAACGCGCCTGAGCGCCGCCCTCGGTGGAAGCGCGCGAGTCGACTCCGGGACCAGGAAACGGTCGCAGGTAAATCTCAAAGCGACCCGTCTTGTCGGACTGGTACGCGATCCACCGCCCGTCGGGAGAAAACTGCGCGAGCGCCCTCGTTAAAACCAGTCTGGACGACCTCGAATGGCTTTTGCTCTCCCTCCAGCGGCAGCGCCCACATGTCAAAGCCCCGCTTCGGATGGACGCTGTCATAGAGCAGGAAGCGCCCGTCCACCGACCAATCCATTGGATACGTGCTGTCTGACGTCGAGAGGAGCAGTTCCTCACTTCCCGATGGGGCGCCGAGGAGTTTCCGGTAGAGATTCGTGGTGTTGGATTGCCGGCTGGAGGCGAACACGATGCGGGTGCCGTCGGGAGACCAGAGGGGGTAAATGTCGTCGCCCGAGTCAAACGTGATTCGGTCCCACGCGTGACGCCTGGTTTCGTACGACCAGACGTCCATATTACCGTTCGCAAGCCGGTATACCGCCACGCGGCGGCCATCACGTGAGAGCGACGGACCCAGGGCGGCAGTATCGGGATAGACCACCTTGTCGAATTTCCCGACCAGAGCCGATCGACCCACACGAGCTGCCGCTGGCGGCTGGCTGCCGAAGGCGTGCGATAGACGATAGGCCCAGCGGCCGACGCGGAGAGTGTTGTTCCCGCAGTCAGCGCCGGGGCCCGGCCCATCTTCCGCCGCCTCTTCCAAGAGCACGGCTTACCAGGCATCATCCGGACCGACAATGGCGTGCCCTTCGCCACCACGGCGCTCGGTCGCTTGTCGACGCTGTCGGTGTGGTGGATTCGGCTCGGCATCCTCCCCGAACTGATCGCGCCCGCCTCACCGCAGCAGAACGGGCGCCATGAGCGCATGCACCGCACGCTCAAAGCGGAAGCCACACGGCCGCCGAGTACCACACTCCGCGCGCAGCAAGTCCGCTTCAATCGCTTCCGTGAGGAATACAACCACGACCGCCCGCACGAAGCGCTCAACCAGGAGACGCCGGCCTCACGCTATCAGCCGTCGCCGCGCGCACTGCCACAACGATTGCCGCCCCTCGAGTATCCCGGCCACTTTGAAGTCCGGCTCGTCAGCCGCAATAGTGGCATCCGCTGGAAGAAGCGCTGGGTCTGCGTGACACAGACCCTGGCGGGCGAGCACGTCGGCCTCGAAGAAGTCGGCGATGGACTCTGGGACGTATACTTTGGGCCGCTCAAGCTGGGACGCATGGACGAACGCCGCCACCAGATTGAAGATCACAAGGGTCGGTTTGTCCGCAAGGCACTGTCACCCATGTCGCCGGACTGATCTGTTACCTATCTTGCCGGCCGCTCACCCTGACGGCCACCATCAACGGCTGCTCCGCGTCGGTGACCGAAAGCGGAGGTTGTGCGTGGAGCACGAAGCTCTGCGCCCTTGCGTCGATGTAGTCCTTCGAGGCCGAGGTGCCTTCTTTGCTGAGTGGAAAGAGTTGATGTACCTGATCCTCGGCTGCCCGCATCTCAACGCTTATGTCCATCAGGAGCAGGACGAGATCGCGCTTCTGTCGGTCGCGTTCCCGGGCGGCCGCGTCTACGCCCGCGTTCGAGTAAAAGCCGGTACTCGCTATGTGCCCAGCGTGCCAGATGGGGACGTGGCATCCGCGAGAGGCCGCGCATCGGTACAGCGGAGTGGCTGGGGCGGGACGCCCGCAGCGACCTCCGTGCCTATCGTCGGCTAACGACCTCGGACCACCTCGGTGAGCCGAATGTCATCGGGACGCACGAGGACGACCCTGCCGCCCTCGAAGAAGGCAAAAAACTGAAGGATGCCGTTGGCGGTCGAGGTACCTGCCAGCGGGGGCCGGCGATCGCGACCGGGTCCCCGTAGATCGCTGCGTATCTCCGCTTCCGTTTTCCCGATGAGAGACTTCGTCAACTCTGTGTCCGGGGGCCTGGTCGCTTCTCGCTGGCGGGCCTGCACGGTGCCTCTCATCGAATTCCCCAGGGCATTGTTTCCCTCGTGACACGCGTACTGGTAGATCTGGTACGGCTCGGTGTCAACAGCGCCGAGGTTGTCGTTATAAGCCAGCACGCGATCCTTCTCCCACGGCTGCATGAACGTCCACGGCCTGGTCCAGGTCTTCGGGTCGTTGATGGTGACGTAGTAATGGATCCGGTTCGGACCGACGGGCACAAAGCGCTCGACCACATGAAAGTTGCCGAAAGCGATCCCAGGGTCGGCGAAGGCCCCGACCGACCCTCCACTCTGCTTGTTCGTGTAGTTGGTCGTTTCGACGACCAGCGTATTGCCCTCCCAGCGGCCGCGCGAATCGCCCATCCAGGCGCCCATCGTGCCGCCGAGATGCGGCCGCCCATCCAGCGGGATGATTCGCGTGTTCAGCCGCTCGTGCGCCAGCATCACCCAGCCGGGCGACTGCATGAGATATTGCGCGCTGTTGTAGCCCATGGTGGTGGTCGGCACTTGTGCGGCGATGCACCGCTCGGCCAGGTCGTAGTCCTCCCAATGGCGGATCTCGATGATCGGCGCCGAAGGCTCCGTTGGCGGATGCGCCCGGAGATGCGCCTGCTGGATCGCCAACGCCTCCGGTGTCATGGCGGGTATTCTCCCGTCCGGGGGATCCTCGATGAGCGCGGTCCGGTTGTCCGAGACGAACGTCTGGGGCGTCCAGAATCCGTTGTACGCGTTGATACGATCCAGGTCAGCCACCGTCGCCTTCGCGCACCGCTCATCGTTCTGATTGCACAACGGGTCGTTGTCACCACGGGTCTTCGCGCGCGCGGCCAGTTCGGCATCGGTGAACGTTTGCTTGCTCCCCAGATTCGCGGGCCGTTGCATCGGCACGGTCGTATGGTTGTCCCACACCCCCTGCAGATCCGGGTCACCCCACGGCGTTTTTGCAGGCGTGTAGGTCGATGCGGGTACTGTGAACGTGGTCGTCCCGCCCGGTGCCTGACCCGCCACGACAGCCGCAGCCAGCCACATCGTCACGCCGACGACCACCAGCGAACCCGCCGCAATCACAAAACGTTGGCGCATCTGACCCTCCACAACAGCGTGATGCCGGGGTCCCGTCCGGACGACGTCATTCAGTTACGCGGCGGCGACACCAGCTCTCCGTAGAAGAATTCCTCGACGTACTCGGCGCACCTGAACTGGAGCAGCTGGATGTTCTTGTCGATGCGCCGGTACAGCGGCATGCTGATCTTCCACGGACGCGTGAAGACGTTCGGATCTTCGATCGTGGCTTCGTACTCGATGTGATCGTTGCCGATCATGGTGTAGCGTTCGACCACGTGCAGTGCCTCGGTGGCGAAATTCCCCGCCCGGTCGAACCATGTCTGCCCGTTGAAGCCGGTGACGTCGATGACCAGCGTGTCTCCGTCCCACCGTGCGTTCGACCACCCCATCCACGATTCGATCGGCGCTTCCTTCTTCCCGTTCATGAAGATCTCGCGCCGCGCGTACGAGGACCTGATAGACGATCCACATCCGATTCGGACTCTGCAGGATCTGAAATGGATGGGGAAGATAGGTGGCTCGCGGCACCCCCGGCAGAAAACAATTCAGTTCCGGGTCGGCGTTGAGGTCTCGCCCCGGTTTGCCCGGAAGGGCATTCTTCCGATTCTGTTCCCGCTTCGCCAGCGCTTCCGGCTTGTACGGGATCTTCCCGCCCTCGACGACGCTCATGCCCGGGAGACGGGCGCCCCAGACGCCGGTCACGGCGACCGGCGACGGCCCGCCCTCATGGTCTTCGAGATCCCAGTTGGCGGTCGACAGCGTCTGCCAGATGCCGTTCAGGTCGGGTTTCTTGTCCCAGGACGTTCGCGGGATCTCACGGCCCTGGGTCTGCACCGCCGGCTGGATCGCGACGGCCACCCCGACAGCCAGCACCAACGCCGCTAGCGGCATTCGCATCGGTCTCACTCGCTTATTTTGCTGGCGCGCCGGCTCCCCCAGAGCCGATGAAGAGCGCACGCCCGTCCGGCAGCGTCACGTTGGTGCCGTTTGCCTTGGCCGTGCCGTCCCTCGCCTGATACCCGGACACCTTGACCTCGGTACCGGCCGGCAGATCCTGCTTCCGCAGGCCGCGGCGCAGAAGCGTGTTCGGCGTCCCGGTCTCGATGGCCCAGGTCTCGGTCGTGCCATCCCGCTTCTTGACGTCGACATGGATCCACGCGTGCGGGTTGATCCATTCGACCTTCGAGACCGTTCCCGTGAGCTCGATCGGCCGGTTGATGTCGAATTCGCCGGCGAAGGAATGGTGCGCAAGCGCCTGCGCGCCTCCGACAATTACCAGGAGAGCGCCGAGACCTGCCGCCGTCAAGACCGTGCGCATGGTGTCCGCCCCTCCAACGAAATGTCTCTGTCGATTCGGTCAGTTACGGTCGACGCGAGACCATCGATCACATGAGGAGGACCATATCACGTGTGGCTCCCACGTTGCAGCTTCGGTGGCGGCGGCATCATCGCCGTCGGACCTGATGCCGTAAGCACAGACGGATGCGTGCGGTCGTTGAGTCCTGCAGGAGAAATGTCTTCGGTTCGGACACGAAGCGGCTCTCCGCTGCACGCTTCTGCCGCCAGAGGAAGTCCGCCTGGTCGGGCGTCTCATGTTCTTCGCTCGAGAAAGCGATAGCACGCTATGTGTGCTATCGTCCTAGCGAATGATCCGGACGCTGGCTGACGACACCACCAGGGATATCTGGAACGGCGTCAACAGCAAGGCCGCCCGACGCATTCCTCCTGCTCTGTGGCCGATCGTTCAACGGAAGCTGGACCAGATCGATTCGGTGACGAAGCTCGATGACTTGAAGGTTCCGCCCGGCAACCGCTTGCACGCCCTGACGGCCGATCTTGCGGGCTACCAGGCAATCCGGGTGAACGATCGGTACCGGGTCATCTTTCGCTTCGAAGGCCACGACGCCTACGACGTTCGCTGTGCAGACTACCACTGAGGGGGTGCCCATGTTGCCGACCAACCGCCCGCCGACCCATCCGGGAGAGATGCTGCTCAAGGAGTTCCTCGAGCCGCTCGGCGTTTCACAGGCGGAGGCAGCCAAACGGATGAACATCCCCTTCCAACGCCTCAACGCCATCGTCAAGGGGCGGCGCGGAGTCAGCGCCGATACTGCACTCTTGTTCGAGGCGCTGACGCGCTGGGACGCGCAAGTCTGGCTGACGCTCCAGACCCGGTGGGACCTATGGCACGCCATGAAAGCTCGCGGAAAGCGGCCGAGAGTTCGAGCCCTCCCTAAGACCGCCTGAGAGTTTTCCACCGTGAGCCCCGCCAGTCCGAGGCGCTTGTCCTCGGACGGTTCGTTTACCGATCCGGTTCGAGCAATGACCCGTGGAGGTGATTTTCGTAGGTCGGCGATTCAGACCCGCAGAAGTTGCATCACCCGTGCAGTCAGGCTCTCTGCCCCCTCCATCGACGGCAGGCGTCTCCGGGCCGTGTGCCTCTCGCGATTCGTGGCTTGACAGCCGCAGGCCCCGCTGCCATCGTCGTCGTCGAAAGGCTCAACGACGAATCCGTGCACCATGACCGCCACAGGCTCGACGTTGACTACGGCGAGCAGAATGCGCAGTTGCTTGAACTTGCTCGACAGAGCGGCATGTTCGACGTGCAGATGGTTCGCCTCGAGAGCGGTGACTACCTGGTTAACAGCGCCGTACTGATCGAGCGGAAGACGTGCGCCGATTTCGCGATCTCGCTGGCCGACGGACGACTCTTTCCCCAAGCCGCGAAGCTGACTCATAGTCCGAATAGACCTGTCGTCCTGATCGAGGGACCCACGCCGCCGCGAGCCCCAAATGTCGATTCACATGCGCTGCAGGGTGCCCTCGTTTCGCTTGCAGCCATGTGGCGGCTTCCGGTTCTTCATTCACGTGATCCGGAAGACTCTCTTCGCGTCCTGCAGCTGCTGGCTCATCAAACGCTCCGGTCGCATCAACCGATCCTTCGTCGCTATGATCGAAAGCCGAAGCGGCTCAATTCGCGCCGGCTTTACGTGCTGCAGGGTTTGCCCGGCGTCGGCCCTGCCCTGGCTCATCGGCTCTTACTGCATTTCGGTTCCGTCGAACGCGTCGTGACCGCCGATGAAGCGACGCTGACTGAGGTCCGCGGCGTTGGACCTACGAAAGCGGCGTTGATCAAGGAACTGCTTCGGTCAACTACAGAACGGAATGGTAGTCGGGCCGCGCTGACGTGAACTCGAGTGCGTCCGGTGAAGTCTGGGATTCTGTTCGAGCTTACAGGCGCAGCACCCAGTCGACCTGACCACTGCGGACGTCTCAATGGGCTATCGCCCACAGTCAACCGCGCGCCTTCGACGCAGCGCTCCGCCGTCCGCCGCCGGGCGGCGTTCCACTACTCCGTCGTCGCCGTCCTCCATCGCGCCTGCCACTTCGCTCTCATTCCGGCGCGGTCAACTTCCTCTCCGCGAAGGTAGACCTTGTTGATCCGCCGCGTGTTGGCGATGTTCTCGAGGGGATTCGCGTCGAGGACGATGAAGTCGGCGCTGCGGCCGGCGGCGACCATCCCGGTATTGAATTTCCCGACGTCAGCGCTATCGCGGGTCGCCATCACAATCGCCTCAGCCGGAGTAAAGCCCATCGTCACCCAGTTTTCGAACTTCAGCTGCTCGTACCAGCCGAACCCGCGCCCGGCCGATCCGTTGTCGCTGCCATAGACAAGCTTCATCCCCGCGGCGATGAGCTGTTTCGATACGTCGCCGGTCTCCTTGGTACTCCTGCGGGCGCGCGCGACGACTTCGGGCGTCATCCGCTTGAGCGCGTCGCCCTGCTGCCGCTGAACCTGCTCGCGAGACAGCATCTCCCATAGCAGCGGGTCGTCCCACGCCTCCGGGCCCATGGCGGTCAGATCGCCCTGCTCGGTAAACCAGATGGGACGATCGCTCCTGGCGACGCGTGCCTTGACGATCGCGATCATTTCGTCATCGGGCACCTCACCGCCGCGAACGGGTACGTGGGTGGCCCCCTCGAGACCGGCCTTGTACAGTTCCTTGGCGTCGGCCAGTTTCACGGTATGAGCCGCGACGGGCACGTTGTGCTTCTGCGCTTCGTCGATGATCGCGCGGTAGAGCGGCGGCGGCAGCGTCTTGAGCTTTCCCTCTCGATCGTCCACCCAGATCTTGACCAGCGCGACCTTGTTCCTGACGTAGTCCCGGACCGCCCTTCGCGCCTCGTCCTCCGTCGTCACCGGATACATCACGTCGTTTCTCGACGGGTGGCCGCCTGCGCCCGCTCCCGGCCAGGACATGCCCTGGCCGCCCGAGCGAAACAGCGCCGCACCGGGGATGACTTCCTCCTGCACACGAAACGGCACGTCGCCCCACGGGAAACGACCCGTCTTCGGCATCTGAGGATCGCGCGGAGCCTGGAACACGTCGAGATGATCGCCCGGCATGATCTCGCGCTCGGCGAGATCGGCAATGCTGACCACCGCGCTGAAACCGAGGTACGCGTAACGCTGGAGATGGTCGATGAGGTTCTCGCGGGTGAAGTTCTCCTTCGACGTGGTCCCCGCCACCACGTTCTCGAAGCCGAGGTGGCCATGCACGTCCACCTTCGCAGGCATGACGGTCTTGCCGGTGAGGTCCACCCGCGCCGCCCCTGCCGGCACCTGCAGTTCACCTCGCCGCCCAACGCCGGTGAATTGATTGCCCTGGATCAGGAAGGCGGAGTTCTCGATCGGCGCGCTGCCATCGCCGGTGATGAGCCGCGCTCCTTCGAAGACGGTCACTCCCGACGCTTGTGCCTGGCCCTCCGCCTGGGGCGAACAGGCCGGCACGAAGAACAGGCACGCCACGACGAGCAGAGACGACGACAGCCTCATCCCTCGGCGCATGGAAGCCTCCTACTCGATGTTCTTCCGGGGCACGGTTTTCAACGGCCTGTCAGGTTAGCCCAGGCGCCTCTGGCGCGCGGATCAATTCCGCGCCGGTCGCAAGAGGCTTGTTCTCGTAGGGGCCGGCTTCAGCCGGCCCGAGTGCGCCCGCAGCCCGATCGCGTGTCGGTGCAATCCACTCCGATTGTTGGTGCTGGGCCGGCTAAGCCGGCCCCTACGTGCGTCGTGATTGTCGTGGGCGGTTGCGGCTGAGCGCGCGGGGGATCGTCCGGCGCCGGACCCTACTCAACGGTAAACCTGTCTCAACAAGTCATAAACGGCCGCAGAGGAGGGCCCATTGCTCACAAAGACGGCAAAACCGGCGATCTCCTCTATTGATTCCTTGCACGCGATCCTCGATACTCCCGATCCAGACTACCAGCCTGTTCACCAGGGGAGGAGGAGCGTCTATGCCCGTCGCCCTGTTCCTGTCGCTCGTTGCGTTGCTGACCCTCTACCCGACCACTGCTGCGCTGCGGGCCCAGGAAGCCGCCGCCGCTCCAGCAGCCAGGGGGCTCGATTTCGAGTTCTTCAGGACCGCGGTCCAGCCAATCCTCCTGGCGAAGCGCGAGGGCAATGTCCGTTGCGCGGTCTGCCATACCAAGGGAACTCCGATGCGCTTGCAGGAGCTCTCGCCTGGCGCCACGACCTGGAACGAGGCGCAGTCCCGACTGAACTTCAATGTTGTGCGCACCCGCGTGACTCCCTACCAGATCAACAACAGCAAACTCCTCCTGCACCCGCTCGTGGCCGAGGGAGGGGGCACGTTCTACCACAGCGGAGGCAAACACTGGAATTCGTTCCTCGACCGCGAATGGCAGGTGATCGCCAACTGGGTGTGCGGGCGGAAATCAAACGAGAAGATGATCGAGTTGACCGGCGCGTGCGGCGAATGACAGTACGCCACGCCTCGGTCAGTGACGGTTTGTAGCTTGCGCGGGATTGAGTGTCGGGGTGTTTCGGGGCCGATGCAAGACTGCCGCATCGCAAGGGTATACATTGACCCGTTTTTTGCGAGGACCTGATGATGACAACTGTTCAGCGCTGTCTGACGCCTCTGGCGATCGTGCTCCTTACGCTGCCGTTGGCGGCCCAGGGCCCCGGCCAGGTTCGCATCCTCCAGAGCAATGCCGCCGGGGACCGGATCCACATCATTGACCCTGTCACCAACACCGTCGTGGGCGAGATCCCGGGCATCGAGGCGGCCCATGGGGTCACGGCGTCCCCCGATGGAACCCGGATCTACGCCAGCAACGAGGCTGACGACACGTTGGACGTGGCCGACGCGAGGACGCGGCAGGTGATCAAGAAGATCCCGCTCTCGGGCCGCCCCAACAACGTTTCCATCACTCCTGATGGGCGGAAAGTCTACGTAGGGATCAGGGAGGCGGTCGGGAACAACCCGGGCGTCGCGGATGTCATTGATACCGGCTCGCTGACCAAGGTCAAGAGCATCCGCACGGAAGGGCCCGTGCACAACCTCTATGTCACCCCGGACGGCAAGCACGTGGTCGCCGGCGAGGCCGGCGGCGAAGGGCATGTGAGCGTCCTCGATGCGCAGACCGACACGCCGGCGTGGAATATCGTGCTTGGGCACGGCATCCGTCCGATGACGATATCCAAGAATGCCGACGGCTCGACCGACAAGCTGTTCGTTCAGGTCGGCGAATTCAACGGGGTCGTGGTCGTGGATTTCAAGACGCGCAAGGAAGTCAGCCGGATCGCGCTCCCGAAGCTGGCGGCCGGGAGAGTTCCCCTCCTGACGGGCTCAGCTGCGTCTCACGGCCTGGCCGTCACCGAGGATCAGAAGCTCCTCGTGGTCTGCAGCCGGCTGAACAATGCGCTCTACTCGTACTCGCTCCCCGACATGAAGCTCGTGGGAACAGCCAATCTGAGCGGGAAGGGCGCCGCCTGGGTGACACTCACGCCTGACGGCAAGAGGGCCTATGTAGCCGACCCGGTGGGGAACCACACATTGGTCGTCGATGTTCCCTCGATGAAAGAAGTGGCCAGAATCAAGGTGGGACAGGTGCCGAAGCGCAACCACACGATGGTGATCCCCTCGAGGACTGCCACGAACTAACGTCAGACGGTCGCATTCCTTCGCGAAGCGGCGCCTCGCACCAACGAGAGGCGCTGCTTCGCGAGCTCGCCTTCCCCGGTCGCCCCCCACGTTCTCAATCGTCGCTGACACCCCGCGGAATCGCTCGCGCTCAGCGACTTTCGGCCGCCTTCCGAAATTTTCAGCGTCCATCCCGACGCCTGTCGTCTTTTCCTGCCCGTTTTCGATATCCCAGAGTACGGAGCCAAGGAGGGTAACGATGACGGCAACGTTGGATGGAAAGGTCCAGCCGCACAACGAGCGGCCTGCGGCAGTCTGGAGCGCGGGAGGCAAGGACTATGACCAGATCAGCCGGGGAATCGCAGATTCCATCGAGCACTGCGTCCTGCGCCTGAATCCTCAGCCCGGCGAGCGGATCCTCGATCTCTCGACCGGGACGGGGTGGACCTCGCGCGTCGTCGCGCGGCGCGGCGCCACCGTGATCGGCGTTGACATCGCCGGTGACCTGCTCGAGGCGGCACGAGCCAACGCCGAAGCGGACGGACTGCCGATCGAGTACCAGCTCGGAGATGCCGAACAGCTCCCTTTCGAGAACGGCGCGTTTGACGCTGTCGTCTCCACGTGCGGCGTCATGTTCGCCAGCCGCCCCGAAGCCGCAGCCCGGGAACTCGCCCGGGTCGTTCGCCCGGGAGGCCGGATCGCGCTCACCACCTGGCTGTCGGACAGCAACCTGTTCAAGATGTTCGAAGTGATGAAGAGGTACATGCCTCCGCCGCCGAGCCCGGCGCCGCGCTCACCGTTCGAATGGGGCCGAACCGAACGCATCCGGGAGTTGCTTGGCGAGCGCGTTCCAGCTCCGATTCGAGAAGGGGACGTCCTACTACCGCGAGCCGAGCGGCGAGGCGGCCTGGGAGACGTTCTCGAAGGGTTACGGTCCCACGCGATCGCTTGCCGCCGCCCTCGACGCCGGAGCGACGCGCCGCGCTGCGCGACGACTTCATTGCGTTTCACGCGGGCTTCCCCACGGAGCTCGGCATCTGTGTGCCGCGCGAATACTGGCTGACGATCGGCGTGCGAGTGTAGGAGGCCGGTTTCGTGGATTTACCACTCCTGTTAGCTGGTCCGATTCTCCGGAGGGTCGAGCCGACGCTGGTGTCGGTGTGGGTGGCGCTCCGTGAATCGGCCACCGTCACGCTCACGCTGTGGGAAGGCCGTGTCACCGCCGGCAGCGGCGGCGTGTTCCTCAGCGCCGAGCCGCCCGGGACGCGCACGCTGCGCGTCGGCAAACAACTCCACATCGCGCTGGCCACAATCAAGATTCCGACGACGTCGCCGCGCGTGCTGCAGCCGGGGCGCGCCTACTCGTACGACATCTCCATCACGACGGCCACCGAAACGAAGACGCTGAAGACGCTGGGCCTGTTGACGACGGGCCAGGTGGCTGGCAAACAGCTCGAGCCGCTCGGCTTCGAAGAGAACTTCCTCCCGAGCTTCGCGCTGCCGCCGCAAGACATCACCAACCTGCGCGTCCTGTTCGGGTCGTGCCGCCGCCCGTACAACGACCATCCGGACGCGATGGTCTGGATCGACGATCTGATGCGGGACAACGAGACGTATTCGTACAAGGATCCGCTGAAACGGCCGCACCAGTTGTTCCTTGGCGGCGACCAGATCTACGCCGACGACGTGAGCCCGGTGCAGCTGCGCGCGCTGATCGACCTGGGCAAGACGCTGATTGGCACGTCCGCGGCGACCGGCGAGGCGCTCGAACACCTTCCTGTCGACAACGTGCGGAAGAAGAAGGACGGTGTTACGCCGGCGGGCTTCGACGACTACAAGGCCAGCGTGACCCGCACGACCGGCAACGCGAACGATTTCTCGCTGCCGGCCGATCACGCGTACTTCCCGGCCGGGCGACGCTTCCTGCTGACAACGGTCGACGCGCAGATGACGACCGTTGACGGTTGGGCTCATCTGTACTCGCTCGGCGAGTTTGCCGCGATGTACCTCTCCGTGTGGAGCGACGCCTGCTGGCCGCGCACGGCCGGCGCGGTGCCCGCGCTCGATCTCCCCACCGTCGACCAGGTGATGCCCGAGGTTCCCCCCTGGCCGGACCGCATCCCGACGTTTCTCGACGCGCCGGTCGGAGGCAAGGAAGCACGCGAGCACGAGAACGAGTTGTCGCCCTTCCAGAAGTACCACGCGTATCTCGAGCCCAGGCGCAACGACAAGCGCACGCCGGAAAAGAAGGAAGCGGACTACAAGGAGCACGTCGCGGAGCGCAGGAAGGGGCTGCAGGACGATCGCGACCGGTTGACACGCTTCGAGAGCGGCCTGGCCAAGGTGCGCCGCGTCCTCGCCAACATCCCGACCTACATGATGTTCGACGATCACGACGTGACCGACGACTGGAATCTCAACCCGATGTGGTACGACCGGGTGTACGTCACCTCGCTCGGCACGACGATGGTCCGCAACGCGCTCGTCAGCTATGCGTTGTTCCAGGACTGGGGCAACGACCCGTTGAAGTACGAGACGGACGACTACAAGCGGCTCCTGCAGCGGATCGAACAGCTGTTCGCCCCCGAGACCCCCGGCCCCAACGTGACCGCCGCCAACGACATCGACACGCTGCTCGGCTTCCAGCTTCGCGGCGTCCCCGACGTGGATGGCAGCGTCTCCGCCGTGAACCCGACGATCACGTGGCACTTCTCGGTGCCCGGGCCGAAACACCTGGCCGTGGCGCTCGACAACCGGACACGCCGCAGCTTCCTCTCGCGCAACGGCCCGCCGGGGAACGTCGCCGGCAGCCTCGATCGGACCGAGAACACAGTGCAGACGGAGCAGATTCCCGCGGGCCCGTTTACCGACGGCAAGCAGGTGCTGTTCGTCATCGCGCCTCTGCAGGTGATCGGGCCGCCGCTCCTCGACGAGTTCGTGGCCCCCGCCGCATTTCGTGCGTTCGACATCAAGGACTACAACAAGAAGCTGCAGCCGGGTCTCCGTTCCGGCGCGCGGGGCATGATGGGGACGAACCCGGACGCGATCGAGGCGTGGGCGTTCGACCCGAAGACGCTGGAAGCGCTGCTCAGGCGCCTCGAACCCTATCGCCAGGTCGTCCTGCTCTCCGGCGACGTGCACTACAGCGCCAGCACCGTGATGAGTTACTGGACGAAGGGCAACCCCGAGCCTGCCCGCTTCGTACAGTTCACCAACAGCGGCTTCAAGAACGTGATGCCCTCGTACATCACCACGGTCGACCGCAGCCTGAGCATCGCGCACAGCATCGTCCGCGCCAACGTCGGCGCCGAGCGTCTCGGCTGGGACGTCAAGCCGTCGAACCCCGTGCTGCTTCCGGCGGGCAAGAGCGAAAAGGACATCCCGCGCGCCCTCCGCTCCAGGCTCAAGATCCAGCCGACGATGGTTCCGACCTACGGCTGGCCGAAGGGCAGCGTCATCAATCCGGCGCAACTGCCCGACTGGTCGTGGCGCGTGGAACCGATCTTCGACGTCCGGCCCGACGCGGCGCGCCCTCCCGCCATTCGTCCGCTCGACATCGAGGTGGACGCCGAAGCGATGCTCACGGAGATCAACGCGCCACGCGCCCTCGAAGGCTACCAGGCCGCGGTCGCCCGCCATCAGCGCGCCGTGGAGACGCTGCGCAATTCGCGGCAGATCCTGTTCCGCAGCGCCTTCGGCGCTCGTGCGCTTCGAGCAGCGCGGCGCCGTGCTGCACGCGATCCACGAGATGTACACAGCCGCGAGGCTCCCTGAAGACGTCGGCAGCGCCGTGCTGAAGCCGGACGTGTTCGTGGTCCACGCGGCGGCGCTCGACACACCCGGGGCCGTACGTCCGGAACAGTTGTCGCTGCAGACAATCAGCGCCGACGAGCCGCGCGTCACGACCCCTGCGCCCGTCTAACCTGCCAACGGTCCACACCGCGCGAGAAGCGAGCTATGGTCCAGAAGTCGTTGTTACAAACGCTGCTCGGGTGGCTGGTCGATCTGCTCGAGGATGCGCAGGACCTCCTGACCGGCGAGGACACGCGCCAGGCGATCATCGCCGACCTCGGCGGCAACCCGTTCACCGGGTCGGCGCCGCCGGAGTTTCCGCCGGCCGGGCTCGCCAGCGCGAAGGCGTACCGCGACTCCGCGGATCCCGACCTCGAAGCGTTGTTTGCGGCCGTTCAGGACGTGCGCGCCTGCGTCAACACGCTGCGATCCTTCGTGGACGCTCTGGACCTCGACGAGTCCGCGATCGCGGATGAAGTCTTTCGCGACCTGCTGGACCTGCTGGCGCTCAACTTCGTCCGGCTGCGCGCGCCGCGCCTCTACTACGTCCTGCAGGCCACCAGCTTCGCAGAAGACTTCAGCTCGACCTACGGCGGCGAGTTCGGCGGCTTCACCGGCCTGCTGCGCGCGCTACGCAGCCTGTTCGAGTTCGTCTGCCATCCGTGCGACGTGTTCAACCAGAGCAATTTCGACGATGAAGAGTCCGTACGGCGGATCTCCGATCGCACGCTGCTCGCCTTTGCCGCGCTGACGGCATACGGGCTGAAGCTTCCGGTCATCAACCTGCCGATTCCGAAGTCCGACGACGTCCTCTACGGCTGGGACCTCGTCCCCGGCGTGCCCGGCAGCGACACGCCGACAGCGGTGGACCGGGCGCTCGCACGGACGCTCACGCTCAAGTTTGCCGGCACGCACAAGGGCCCGATTACGGGAGACGTACCCCTCACGGGTACGTCGCTCACGTCGCTCGCCTTCCTGCCGCGAACACAAGGCGGACCGGGCCTGTTCGTGTCGCTCGGCGGCGGCTACGAGCTGGACGGCGAAGTCAGCGAACCCTGGCATCTCAGCGGCCAGATGATCACCACCAGCACGGTGAGCTTCCTCGTCGGCCCCAACAAGGGATTCGAGATCGACGGGCCCGCTGTCGGCAGCGACTTTCGCGGCGGCATCGCGTTCGAGGCGCGGCCGGATCCGGTCACGAAGAAGGCGTTCCACCTGACGTTCGCGAAGGACACGGGCATATCGGTCGGCCTTCTGAGATTCGAGGTCACGCTCACCGAGCCGGAATGCACGATCAAGACGATCGTCCGCGACGGTGTGCTGTCGGTCGGCAAGGTCTTCGATGGCTTTCTCGATCGGCTGATTCCCGGGGACGGCTTGCGCGTGGGCTTCGACTTCGCCGTGGGTCTCAGCAGCACCCGCGGCGTGTTCCTCGAAGGACAGGCGCCCTCCGTGGGCGCGGCCGGCGCGCCTGCCGCCACGGCCGCGGCACTGCCTCCACCTGGTGGAGCCGCTGGTCCCGCCGCCGCTGCCGCCGCTGCCGAGGCCGGAGTCCACCGGCCCCGGCGTCTCGGTGCGGATCCCGATCGGCAAGTCGCTCTCCTTCCTGACCATCCACGACGTCCAGCTGCGCGTCGGCCTGGAAGGTCCGTCCGACGATCGCACGTATCTCATCGAAGCAGCGAGCTCGCTCAGTACAAAGCTCGGGCCGGTGCTGGCACGGGTCGATCGCATCGGCGTCCGCCTGGGCATGAGGCTGCCCGACGACCCGGCCACGGCCAACATGGGGTTCCTCGATCTGGACGTCGGCCCGAAGCTGCCGGAGGGCGTCGGGCTCGCGATCGACTCGAAAGGCGTCGTCACCGGCGGCGGCTTCCTGTTCCACGACTCCGCACAGGGGCTCTACGCCGGCGTGATGCAGCTCACGATTCACGAGCGCATCACCGTCAAGGCCTTCGGGCTGATTGGGACGCGGCTCCCCGACGGCAGCAAGGGCTACTCGCTGCTGGTGTTCATCACGGCCGAAGACTTCCGGGCCATTCCGCTCGGCATGGGGTTAACGCTGCAGGGCATCGGCGGGATGATCGGCATCAACCGCACCTTCAGCGAAGACGCGATGCGGGAGGGGCTGAAGAACAACACGCTCGGCACGCTGCTGTTCCCCCGGGATCCGATTCGCAATGCGCCCGAGATCGTGCGCAACCTCGCCACGATCTTTCCCGCCCGCGGCGGCAGCTATCTGTTCGGCCTGCTCGCCAAGATCGGCTGGTTCTCGCCCACGCTGGTCCTGCTCGAGCTCGGCCTGATCTTCGAGTTCGGCGCGCGCCGCCGGCTGATCGTGCTGGGCCGTGTCAGCTCCATGCTTCCCTCGCGCGACAACGCCCTGGTGCGGCTTAACCTCGATGCGTTCGGCCTCATCGATTTCGATCAGGGCACGGCCTCGATCGACGCCGTGCTGGTCGATTCGCGGCTGGCGCACAAGTTCGTGCTCACCGGCGGCATGGCGCTGCGCGCGCGGTGGACCTCCGGACCGGGCGCCGGCTTCGCGCTCGCGGTGGGCGGCCTCAACCCGCGCTTCGCGCCGCCGACCGGCATGCCGGCGCTCGAGCGGATCACGATCGCGCTCTCCGCCGGCAAGAATCCGCGCCTCACCTGCGCCGCCTATTTCGCCATCACGTCGAACACCATTCAATTCGGCGCGCGTGCGCAGCTGTACGCCGAGGCCTATGGATTCAGCGTCGAGGGCGACGTGGGCTTCGACGTGCTCATCCAGCTCGCGCCGTTCCACTTCATCGCCGACTTCCACGCGTCGATCCAGCTGAAACGCGGCTCACGCAACCTGTTCAAGGTGTCGCTGGCCGGCGAGCTGGAAGGGCCGCGCCCGCTGCGCGTCGCCGGAAAGGCATCGTTCGAGATCTTCTGGTGCGACTTCTCGGTGCGCTTCGACAAGACGCTCATCGAGGGCGAGAAGCCGCCGCTGCCGCCCGCCGTCGACGTGCTGGCCGAGCTCAAGCGCGCCCTCGCGACCGCCGAGAGCTGGAGCACGCTCGGCGCCGTGAACCGGCAGCACGGCGTGACGCTGCGCGCGCTGCGGCCGGGCACCACGCTGGTGCTCGACCCGCTCGGCAACCTGATGGTCAAGCAGTCGGTGGTCCCGCTCAACGCGGCGCGCGACATCGACACCTTCGGGGGCGCGCCGGTAGCCGGCGACCGCAGGTTCAAGGTGACGGCCACGCTGAACGGGCAGCCACAGCAGACCGGCACGGTCAGCGATCAGTTCGTGCCGGCGCAGTTCTTCGCGATGTCCGACGACGAAAAGCTCGCCAGCCCCTCGTTCGAGGAGATGGAAGCTGGCGTGATTTTCGGCAGCGACAGGGTCGTGTTCGACGAGCTGCAGACCGTGGCGGCGCCGCTGGAGTACGAGTCGTTCGTGATCGATGCGGCGGGGCAGTCGTCCAAGGCGCCGGACAAGTATGTGCTCAGCGCCTCTCGGCTCATGGAACAGGCCCGTCTGAGCGCGGTCGCACAGGCGCCGATTCGCGCCCTCGGGCTCGGGCGCTTCCGTGACGCCGCAGCGCCGAAGGCCGCCACGCTCCACGACGGCAGCCTGGGTGATCGCGTCGGTCGCGGACACCGGAACCGTGACCCCGGCGCCGGACGCCGCCGCGACCTGGACTGAAACGCGCGCGGCGATGGCCGCGCTCAATCGTGGCGCGTCAGTGGGCAGCGCGCCGTGGCAGCTCGTGCCGCTGCACGAACTGCTTCCTCGATGAGGCTCGAACGAGATGGCCGCTGATCCTCCAAACGCCAACGTTGTCTTCTTCCCGTGGGTGCGGCAAGGCGCCGCCGCCGCCATCGGCGTCGTCGAGACGCTGGGCCCGGGCCAGCGGGCAGCGATCGACCTCACGGCGGGACTGACCGTCAACACGTCGCAGCCGGTGCCGCTGACCGTGCGCCTGCGCGGGCCGGCCGACGTGATCGGCATCGATCAGCACGAGATCGTCCGCATGGATCCGCGGCCGGGCACAGCCGATTTCGAGCCCAACTACTTTGCCGCGATCGAGTTCGATCGTCCTGACTTCCCCTGGCTCTTCACCCCGGCGCGCGCCGACGGCTCGGCGCGCCTGCGGCCCTGGCTCTGCCTGGTGGTCGTCCGCGCGCAGGTGGGCGTGACGCTGCGCAGCACCAGCGACGCGCCGTTGCCTTCGCTCGAGATCGCTGCGCCGGCGCAGTTCGCCGAGGAGTTGCCCGACCTGGGCGAATCCTGGTTGTGGGCGCATGGGCAGGCGGCGAGCGCCGCCGACGCGGGCGTCGAGCAGCTGCGCACCACGCTCGGGACTCCCGAGCTCTCGCTGTCGCGCCTGTTGTGCCCGCGCCTGCTGACGCCGAACACCGACTACATCGCGTGCGTCGTGCCGACGTTCGAGGTGGGACGCAAGGCCGGGCTCGGCCTGGAGATCACGGAAAGCGAGCTGACCAACCCCAGCGGGTTGAAGCCGGCGTGGCCGCCAGCGCCGCCGTCCACGACGGTCACGCTCCCGGTCTATCACCACTGGAGATTCCGCACCGGCGAAGGCGGCGATTTCGAATCGCTGGTTCTCCTCTTGAAGCCGCGACCGGTACCGCCGGGGCTCGGCAAGCGGCCCATCGACATCAGCCAGCCAGGCTTCCCGGTGCCGGGGATTCCCCGCGGCACGACGCTGGAGCTCGAGGGCGCGCTGCGACCGCTCACCACCGGCCCATCGACTCCGGTGCCGCCGGCACCCGCGGCGTTTCAAACCGAACTGGTCAAGATCGTCAACGCGCCAGGCATCGCGGAGGCAATCGACCCGAAGGCCGATCCGCTGCTCGCGCCGCCGCTTGTACGGCCGCTGGCACGCAGCGCGCACGACGGTGACGCCGGGCGGCGCGCCATGGTTCGACGAGATCAATCTCGATCCGCGGCATCGCAGCGTGGCGGCGTTCGGCACGCGGGTCGTTCAGGAACATCAGGAAGCGCTGATGGCATCCGCCTGGGATCAGGCGGCCGACCTGCAGCGAGCCAACCAGCGCGTGCGCCAGCTGCAGCTCAGCCTCGTCGTCGGCACCAGCCTGCATACCCGCCACTTGAAGACGCTGAAGGATGAGGCTGCGGTCCGCTTTGGCGCCCCGGCGTTCGGGCGCATCCGCGCCGCCGCGGCCAACGCTCCGGCCGCGCGGACGCTCGTCGCCAGCCTCAACGCCAGCGTCCTTCCCATTCGCGCGACGAGCACCGCGATGCGGCGCGTCGGCCGCGAGCGCGGTCCGATCAGCCGCCGCGTCGCGACGCAGGGAAGCGCCCGTTCGGCCGACGTGACGTGGGTTGCCAAGCTGAACACGATCACCAGCACCGCGTTCGTGGGCAACCCGTGGTGGGATCTGGTGACCGTCGACGTCATACGGCAGCGCATTCCGCTGCCGTCCACCATCCTTCCCTTCAACCTGGTGACCGACCGCAGCGTGGAGCTCGGCATGGGCGCCAACTCGTTCCGGATCGTGCCCGAGGGACAGCAGGTGCCGGTGTCGATCATCGTCGGCATGCCGCAATCCTTCGACACGCCGGACGCGACGCGCTTTCGCGCGGCCGCCAGAACGCACCTCGCGCGCATCAATGCGGGTCGCGCGGCGTCCTCGCCGCCGGTCACGCAGGCGCTGGCGATGAAAGACGTGCGCGACGGGCTGGTCACCCAGATGGAACCGGCACGCGCGCTGGTGGCGCTGGCGCGCGCGATCGTCACAACCGGGCCCAACGCCACGCCACCAGCCAGCACCGAGCCCACGGCGCCCGTCGCCATCGACACCATCATGGCGGCGCCCAGGTTCGTCCAGCCGATGTACGAGCCGCTGCGCGACCTGTCGCAGGAGCTGTTGCTGCCCGGCCTCGAAACCGTGCGTTCCCAACACGGTGCTCGGCCTGCAGACCAACCGCCGCTTCGTCGAGGCCTACATGGTGGGGCTGAACTTCGAGATGGGACGCGAGCTCCTGTGGCGGGGATTTCCGACCGACCAGCGTGGCACGTGCTTCGATCGGTTCTGGGACACCCGCGGAGCGGCCCCGTCGCGCGCCGACGTAAAGCCGTTGCACGAGTGGGGCGAGGGCGTCCTCGGCGCCGGACAGGTACCGCCGGCGCGCGACCAGTTCGTGATGCTGCTGCGCAGTGAGCTGCTGCGCCGCTATCCGTCCGCGGTCATCTACGCGATCAAAGCGGTCATGGTCAACGGCGTACGCAAGCCGAGTGGCGACCCGCGCCGACGAGGTGTATCCGTCGTTCCGGGGCGCGATGCCACCGGACGTCTCGTTCTTCGGGTTCGATCTCACGGCGCACGAAGTCATCGGTGACACGGTGCCGCCGGGCGGGCGGCGCGCCTTCAATCCTGGCTACTACATCGTGATTCAGGAACAGCCCGGCGAGCCGCGGTTCGGCCTGGACGAGGGAACGCCCACGGGAATCGGGACGCATCTGAAGGTGAGCACGGGCCCACCCGCCGGGATGGATCTCAATGGTCTGGTGTGGGGCCGCAACGCCGCGCACATGGCCGGCATCACGCGTCAGCAGCCGGTGCGCATCGCGATTCACGCGTCACAGTTCGTGTCGAAGCCGGCGGCGGGCGATCCGATCAGTTGAGGATCCGCATGTCGACTGGTCATGCACACGCACCCGCGCGGAGCGCGAGACGGTCGGCCCGCTCTAGAAATCACAAGGACATGCCACCAGATGCCTCCATCCACCTTCTTCAAGTCCGACTTCACGCTGCCCGCGGCGTCGCTGCCACAGTTGCCGCCGGAGATGCAGGCGACGCTGTGCGCCAGCGATCGGCCGCTCGCGCTCTTCCCGGTACGGCTCGAGACGCGCTTCTTCGCCCAGCCGGACGGCAGCAGCGAATTGCGCGTGCGCGTCTACCCGGACAAGGTCCACCTCGACTCGCACGAGGAAGAGCTCACTCCCTCCGAGAAGCAGTGGGGCGAGCACTACTGGAGCGAGGTGTGGCGCGCCGGTAACGATGCTCGCGCCCAGGGCGACGCCTGGCGTCAGCTGGCGGATCGATTCGGCGCTCCTCGCGCGGCGTGGATCGTGCGGTCGCTGCGGCCGCTCAACATGGCCAATCGCCCCTCGGCGGCCGTTGCGCGGAATCTGGCGCTGTCTCCGCCGCCGCAGTTTCCGCCGGCGGCGGTAGTGGACGACGGCGAGGACGCGGCGTGGCGCAGCGCGCCGCAGGCGCGCCTCCTGCCCGATCGGTGGGTGGCAATCGTGCAGTCGGGCGGACGTCCGGCGCTGGCGGTCGCCGGCCGCAACATCACACGGCCGCTCGCGGTCGGTCCCGATCCCCAGGGCGGTACCGCGGATGACATTCCCGACGACGAGCCGGCCGTGGATGCCGGCATGCGGTGGATGATCGACTTCGATGCCGCCGAGGAAGCAGGCATGGGGATCCGCATCCGGATCACGCCGCAGATCCTCACGGCCGGCATCGACAGCCTGTTCGTGCTCGGTGCGGCCGGCTCGGTGACCGCGGCCGAGACCGCGCGGAATCTGAGTGAGGTCCTCGACGGACACCATTACACCGATGGCTTCGACTTCGTGCGCGCCGGCACGCCGTCGAACAACACCGCCGAGCAACGCTCGGGTTACGGCGCGGAGGACACGGGCCACCAGCGGAGCTTCGCCACCGATGGCGGCTTGACGATTCCGGCGCTCGATCCCGACACCAACGCGCGGCGACTCGGCGAAGCGCTGGGCTTTCCGGCCAGCGAGATTCCCGTGGTGCTCGGCAGCGTCGGCAACGCGGCCGAGAGCCACGAGCGTGACCTGCGCAGCATGAACACGGCGCTGTGGCAGGCAACGTGGGGCTACTACCTCACCAACATGGTCGGCATGGAAGGCACAGGAGTGACGCCCGAGACCATCGCCTGGGCGCGCGAGCACTTCGTGACGCACGTCCGCAGTTTCGGGCCGTTTGCGCCGATTCGCTGCGGCAGGCAGCCGTATGGCGTCCTGCCGGTGACCTCGCTGGACCTGTGGCGGCCTCGCGCCGGTGACGAAGCGGCGCTGGCCAACGACACCTGGCTGAAGGGCTTCCTCATCAGGTTGCGCGACAACATCTGGCGCGGGCGCCTCAGCGAGGCGGCGCGCCTCGGCCGCCGGCAGAGCCCCGCCTGACGCCGATGCGGATCTCGCCGACGTGATGCGCACCGAGGCCACGTCGAACAGCTACACACGCGCGATCCCTGATGGGCAGGCACTACCTGGAACATCTGCGCGCCCTGCTTCTCGAGAATCTCCACACGCGCGGCTTCATCAGCACGCAGGATGCGCTCACCGCCGGCATCGTCCAGCGTATGGGCTTTACGTGGCGGCCACGGCTGGCGCGCGCCATCTACGGCGAAACGGCGTTCCGCGTGTCCAACCCCCTGGTGCAGGCCGGCGAGGTATCGCGGTGGCGCCCGCTCGAGCCGAACTACATAGCCGCGCTGCTGGCGCAGCCCAACATCGCCGCCCTCGTCAGCGCGCAGCCGGCCGACGGCACCAGCCTGCTGCACGCGCTGCTGCGTCACTCGATGCTGCTCGAGTATGCGAGTGCGGCCGCCGCGATCGCGGGCACCCGAGCCGGCGCCAGCGTGGCCGCGCTGCTCAAGGATCAGGAACTGGTGGACCTGGTCACCGGCGCGCCGCCGACGGAAACCTGGAAACGGCAGCTCGATCTGATCGTTCCCGCGGTCACCGGCGACAAGACGATCCGGCGTCATCTCGAGGGTCTCACCAACTTCCAGACGCCAGCCGTCTCGGCGCTGGGCGCATTCCGCAAGAGCCTGGCGCACCTGCAGGGAAAGGACAGCGAGGCTCTCCAATACCTGATGCAGGGCACGATCGATCTCGCGTCACACCGGCTCGATGCATGGGTCACCTCGTTTGCGACCAAGCGGCTCGCCAGCATGCGGGCGTCGCACGCGCAGGGTGTCTACGTCGGCGGCTATGGGTGGGTCGAGAACCTCAAGCCCGCGCCCGCGCCGGCCGGCACCGCGCCGATCACGCCACCGCCGGGAGAGCAGGGGCCGCTCGTCGCGCAGGCCAACGAGAGCGGCTTCATTCACGCGCCGTCGATGACGCACGCGGCGACCGCGGCGCTGCTGCGCAATGCCCACCTCGGAAGCACCGGCGTGCCGCAGGCGACCGGACCGTTTGCCATCGACCTGTCGTCGCGCCGCGTGCGCGAGTCGAAGTGGCTGCTCGACGGCGTCCGCCAGGGCCAGCCGCTCGCCGCGCTGCTCGGCTATCGCTTCGAGCGGCGCCTGCACGAGGTGGGAAAGGACCAGTTCATCGATGCGTTCCGTGAGATCGCGCCGCTCGCGGCCGGCAAGCTGCAGACGTCCTCGCTGCCGCTCGAAAGCATCGCGGCCAACAACGTGGTCGATGGGCTGGTGCTGCACCAGAAGTGGAACGACCCGGCGAAGAAGTTCGAGGTGAGCCACTGGCTGGAGGGACACTCCGATGCCACCCCGGCGGATATGGCCGTACTCGAAGTCGAGCTCGATGCGCTCGGCGACTCGATCGACGCGGTCAGCGACGCGCTCACTGCCGAAGCGGCCTATCAGATGGTGCGCGGCAACGTCTCGCGCACCGCCACGACGCTCAATGCCATTGCCACCGGCGATGCCCCGGCTCCCGAGCTCGAGGTTGCGAGGACGCCGCGCAGCGGCATCGCGTTGACCCATCGGCTGCTGCTGCTCCTCGGCGGCAAGGCGACCTCGGGAAATTCCGTACGCGCCGCCGCCGAGCCGCTGCTCAATGCCTGGGCCGCCAAAGTCCTGGGCGATCCGCGCATCGTCCGATGCGTGGTCGAGCGGCTCGACGACGCGACCGGCAGCGTCGCGGAAACGCGCTCGTTCTTCCTCAGCGAAGTGCCGGTCGCGTACCTGGACATCGTCTACAGCGTGGACGTCCAGCCACGTGCCGGCGAGCTGAGCGAGCTCGAGCAGCTCGTGCTCTATCACGCGCGGCACAAGGCCGGCGGCTTCCCCGTGGACGCGCGCCTGCGTATCCAGCACGCGCGGCCCGCCGACCTTGCGCCACGGCAGCTCACGCTGCTGGACATCATGGAGCAGGCACGCGCCGTGCGGCGGCTGCTGACCAGCGCGCGCGCGGCCGATCCGGAGGATCTCACTCCGCCCGAACGCGCCACGTCGGGGGCCATCGATCTGGCCCAGCTCGAATCCCGCGTCGTCAGAGCCGAAAACCTGCTGCGCGCGGCGCACAAGGCGCTGGATGTCCTGGTGAAGAAGGGAACCGCCGCCGACAGCGAGAGCCTCCGCACGGCATTGCTGAAGCTCAATGCCTTTGGCGTCGCATTGACGGTCCCGGCCGTGGCTGCCGGCGACGACGCGGCGGCCCGTGCCGGGCTGCTCATGCAGGCGACGGCGGTGCTGAAGGAGAGCAAGGTACGCGTCGATCACATCACCACCCTGGGCGCAGCGCCCGCGGCCGCCGAGCCCAGGGTACGGCGCGATCAGTGGCTGGAGCGCATGCGTGCCGTGTTTGGCGCATCGTTCGTGGCGATGCCGCTCTTCACCTGCGGTCACGCCGCCGAGCTCGCCAGCGCCCTCGCCGCGAGCGCGCAGGTACAAGGGGGCGACCCGCTGGCGGCGCAGACCTGGTTCGCCCGCAGCGCACGCGTGCGCGACGGAGTGGCGCGATTCGGCGGGGCGCTGCGCGGCGCCGAAGTCCTCGGCACCGGCGAGCGACTGAACCTGAACGTGGCGCAACTGCCGTTCAACGCCACCGATCGCTGGGTCGGCCTGCCGGCCGAACCGGGCAAGACCGTCCCGGCCGGCAAGCTCTCGCTCGTTGTTCAATTGCCGGCGCCCCTCGACACCGCGCAGCCGCTGGCCGGCCTGCTCGTTGACGAATGGGTGGAAGTGGTGCCGGCCGCGACCGAGACCACGGCCATCACGTTTCAGTTCAATCCTCCTGACGCGTGCGCACCGCAGACCGTGCTGCTGGCCGTCCCGCCGGTGCCCGATGCGCCGTGGACGGTGGCCGACCTGCACCGCGTGCTGGTGGAAACGCTGGACATGGCCAAACTGCGCGCGGTAGACGCCGAAGCGCTCGGCGAGCTGGCGCACTACCTGCCCGCGCTCTTCTTCGCGTTCAACGCCAATGACGATGCGGTGTCGACTGACTTCGCGCCGCTGACGAGATAGTGATGGCACAACCCACGCGACCGCTCCGTCCCATCGATCCGGACGATCCCCCGGATGTGCCGCCGCGGCGGCCGCCGCGACCGGATCCTCCCGAGCCTCCGGAGCCGGAGCCCGAGCCGGAACCGCAGCCGCAGCCACCCCCGCCGGAGCCGCAGCCGCCGCTCGACCCGTCGCTCCGTCCGTCGATCACCAGCTGGACGCGGCTGGAACCCCGTTGCCGCGAAGCCGACATGCGCAGCACGCTTGAGCGCGCGTGTATTCGACCCGCTGTGGCTGCTGACGCGCCAATGGCAGGTGGGCGAGTTCCAGGGCGAGGATGCCGGCACGCCCGTCCTGGCGCGCGCGCGCGCGAAGACGGCGACGCTGTCGCGCTGCCATCTGGGTGAGCTGCCGGCCAACAAGCGGACGCAGGCTGCCGCCTACGATGCGCAGCGAATGCCGCTCGAAGTGATGGTCGAGCGCCAGCGCGTCCGCGCCGCCGCAGCCAGCGACGCCCGGACGCTGAAGCTGAGAATCGAGGCCGGTCTCCACTTCTTGCGCATGCTCGAGCTGGAGCCGCTGTCGCGGAGCTACCGCGCGAACTTCATCACCCGGTTCGCCCTTCAGCCGCTCGAGTGCCGCGCAGCTCGAGGCGGCCGACGAGCAGACCGTGCGCTTCGTGCAGACGATGGTCGGGCGAGCGCTCGATGCGCGCCGGCTCGAGGAGGCCTGCCGCACGGGCGCGAGCCAGATGGTCCTCGACACCGCCCTCAAGATAGTCGTCGCCGACCGCGCCGAGGTCGCGCAGACGGCGGGAAGCTGGCTCGCCTGGTACGACAGCGTGTTCAGCGAGCCGGCGGCTTCCGCCGACGCCTGGATCGCTCCGCGCATGGAATACGCCATGTCGGTTGCGACACGGCTGTCGGAGCAGGCGGCCGACGAGAAGGCGCTGACCGCCAGCGAGTTCTACGACGGGCATCTCGACTGGAGCAGCTTCGACCTCGACCTCGAGGTGAACCTCGGCGCCGGCGGCGACAAGAGCTTCAGCGCCATCACCGAAACCACCGTGCCCGCGCCGGTGACGTTCCGCGGCGCGCCGGCGGCGCGCTACTGGGAATTCGAAGACGCGCGCATCGAGTACGGCCTGCTGCCGGTGGGGCCAACCGACCTGGCGCAGTTGCTCATGATCGAGTACGCCAGCAGCTACGGCAATGACTGGTTCGTCGTCCCGCTGACGCTGCCGGTGGGATCGCTCACCGCCGTGAACTCGCTGGTCGTCACCGACAGCTTCGGCGTGCGCACGCTGCTGCGGCCGATCGGCGACCGTGCCTTGCCGCAGTCGCACTGGCGCATGTTCCAGCTCTCGTATCTGCGCCGGGCCGGCAAGGAGGCGATTGCGGGCGCCGAGCCCAACCTCTTCTTCCTGCCGCCCGCGCTCGCGCGCAGCGTGGAAAGCACCGCGATCGAAGAGGTGCTCTTCATGCGCGACGAAATGGCCAACCTCGCGTGGGCCATCGAACGCAGCATCGAGAGCCCGATCGAGCACCCCAACCCGCGCACCGACTCGTCGCGGCCCGACGCAAGCCGGTCTCGCGGGGACAGAGCCGCCGAGCGCGAGCGGGGCGGCGGCGCTGTATCGGCTCGCGTCAACAGTGCCACCGCACTGGATTCCGCTGCTCCCGGTGCAACTCAAGGTGGCTCCCGACAAGATCGTCTCGCGCCTGAAGCGCGGCGCCGTGCTGCAACCCGACGGCTCGCAGAAAGTTCACCATGCGCAAGGCCGGGTCCTGAATCGCGGCGGAGAGTTGCTCCTCTACGACGAAGAGATTCCCCGCGAAGGCATCCGCGTGACCCGCCACTATCAGATGGCCCGCTGGATCGACGGATCGACATGGGCCTGGGTCGCGCATCGCAAGCAGGTTGGCCGCGGTGAAGGGTCGAGCGGGTTGCAGTTCGACAGCCTCGAGGAGCCAGGGGCCGAGGGCGCGGGGTCCTGAGAGAACGGTGTAATCCGCGAGCGCAGGCCGGGTCCTTTGGGCCCGGCCCGAGGCGGGTCTGAAGACCAGCCCTACGTCTGATTGACCCTTTGACTCACGGCGAGAATGTTTCCCTCGCTGTCCTTGAACCATGCCGTCTTCGCACCGCCGCCCGCCGCGATGCTGTTCACGGTCTTGAGCCCTGGCATGTCGGTACTCCTCGAACACCACGCCTCTCGCCTTCAGCGCTGCCACTTCGGCCACCACGTCGTCAACCGCCCAGAACGCGGTACTGGCCTTCGAGGTGCCTGCGCCGGCTGAGGGATACATGAAGACAGATGAGCCGTTGCCGCATTCGTAGAACACACCACCCGCGTATTCCTCCGTCGGCGTGAGCCCGACCTTCTCTTCGTAGAACTTCCGCGCCCGCGCCACATCGGCGACCGGGATGTACGGAACTATCGGCGCGTCCTTCAACATTGGTCGTTCCTCAAATGAACAGCATGACGTACAGTTCGCACTCGCCGTCACCGCCGCTTCGACTTCCTGGCGGCGACGGTCTTCCGCCTGGCCGTTGCTTTCTTTTTCTTCGGTCGAACTGCCGGCTTCGATGTGGCGCGCGTCGTCTGCGGCTTTGCTGCCAGCGCGTCGGACAGTGCGTACGCTTCCTGAAGCCAGTCGGTGATCGGCGCCTCCACTTCGTCGCGGTGCCTGATGTGAATGACGTGCACGATCTTGGACTTCGATGCCTGATCGACGCGCCGCACCTGCGGAGCCTTCAGCGTCCGGCCGAGGAACACGCAGAGCTCGAGGACGTTCCTCTTCGGGCGCACGAAGAAGTAGCAGGACTTGCGCGAGAACATGACCGATTTGTGCGACGCGTAGATCCGCTGATCTCCGAAAGAGACGGCGGTCTCGCGCAGCCGCTCCCAGGCGTCCTGCAAGTCCTCCGGGAGATCCCGCGTAAGGGCGGCTTCGGTCGTCGTCCAGCAGTTGTGCGCCTCGCCTTCCTCGATCCATTGCTTGCAGTGGTAGCACTCTCGGCCGGCCATGGCCCAATTGTACGGACTCCGGTCGATGTGGGCCGGCTGAAGTCCGACCGGCCCCGTGACGTACTGCAAACCGCTACCCTCCCGCGATCGCGCCGACAACCAGAAACGGCTCGGCTCCGCTCGCAACCGCATCAGGCAGCGGCGCGTCAGGCGACTCGTGCGACCAGTCCTGCTCGCACGCGAAGAACCGCACGAACGCACGCCGCTGCTGCGTCACCCGATCGCGGAGCGTCCCGCGCAGCACCGGATAGGACGCTTCGAGCGCGTCGAGGACGCGGCGCTGTGTCGGCTGCTCGACGTCGAGCGTGACCTCGCCATCCACGCGCGCGAGAGTCTGAAGATGCGCCGGCAGCACGACCCGGATCATGGAAGCGCCTGGACTTCCACCGACAGGACCGCCGGGAGATCCCGGACGATCGGCGCCCAGTTGTCTCCCCCGTCAGACGATCCGTAGACCTGGCCGCCCGTCGTGCCAAAGTAGACGCCGCACGGGTCGAGCGAATCGACCGCCATCGCGTCGCGCAGCACGTTGACGTAGCAGTCGTGCTGGGGCAATCCCTTCGTGAGCGCCTCCCACTCGTTCCCGCCCGAGCGGCTGCGGTACACCCTCAACTTTCCTTCCGGCGGATAGTGCTCCGAGTCGCTCGTGATCGGCAGCACATAGAGCGTCTCCGGCTCGTGCGCGTGGACGTCGATCACGAATCCAAAGTCGCTCGGCAGGTCGCCGCTGATCTCGTGCCACGACTCGCCGGCGTCGTCGCTGCGCATGACGTCCCAGTGCTTCTGCATGAAGAGGACGTCGGGCCGCGACGGGTGCATGGCGAGGCGGTGCACGCAGTGGCCCACCTCCGCATTCGGGTCGGGGATGTATTGCGATCGCAATCCGCGATTGACCGCCCGCCACGTCGTCCCCCCGTCGTCGGTGCGGAAGGCGCCCGCCGCCGAGATCGCGGTGAACATCCGGTCGGGATTGCCTGGATGGAGAAGAATCGTGTGCAGGCAGAGCCCGCCGGCCCCCGGCTGCCAGGACGGCCCGGACCCGTGTCCGCGCAGCGCGGAAAGCTCCTGCCACGATCGTCCACCGTCGGTCGAGCGGAACATGGCGGCGTCTTCAACCCCCGCGTAAATCGTGTCCGGATCGGTCAGCGATGGCTCGAGGTGCCAGACGCGCTTGAACTCCCACGGGTGCGGCGTCCCGTCATACCACTGGTGCGTGCCGGGGACGCCGTCGTACACGAACTTGTTGTCCATCGCTTCCCAGGTGCGGCCGCCGTCGCTCGACCGTTGAATGAGCTGGCCGAACCAACCGCTGGACTGCGACGCATACAGCCGGTTCGGATCCGCCGGCGATCCCTTGACGTGGTACAACTCCCAGCCGCCGAAGTGGGGACCGCTGACATCCCATCGTTCCCGCTTTCCGTCCGACGTGAGGATGAACGCGCCCTTGCGCGTCCCCACGAGAACTCGTACACCGCTCATCTCCAACTCCTTCCGGTCTGCCCGTTACTGGGCGGCCTGCGGATCCATCCAGACGACTTCCCAGTGATGGTCATCGAGATCGTAGAAGCTCCAGGCGTACATGAAGCCGTGATCCTGCGTGTCCATCGCGTGCGTGCCACCTGCGGCGATGGCTTTCTTCACCATCTCGTCAACCTCCGCCCTGCTGGCACACGAGATCGCCAGGAGCGCCTCGGTGTGCCTGGCGGTGTCGCACGGTTGGCGCCTGGTGAAGGTCTTGAAGAACGGCTCGGTGAGGAGCATGACGAACGCGTCGGCGCTGACGATCATGCAGGCGGCGTTCTCGTCCGTGAACTTCGGGTTGAACTCGAAGCCGAGCGTCGAGAAGAACGCCATCGACTTCTTCAGGTCGCGCACGGCAAGGTTGACGAAGATGCTTCGCGAATGCGTCGGTGTCATGACTCTCCTCAGGAATGCGATGCGCGGGGCGGAGACAGCAGCGCGCGCACGCGGTGATCGCGCAGCCACAGCCCTGCCCAGAGGAGTGCGGCCACATAAATCGGGAACAGCGTGTGCGTCGGCGAGCGGGCTGCCGGCCCGCACGTGCGTGGCGATCGCGCCACCAAGGTACCCGGTCCAGAGAATCGCGCCGAGCACGGACGTGCGCGGGATCAGGTAGACGATCAGGCAGGCGACCTGGATGAGGCCGATTGGCAGGATCGCGCTCGCGGGATACCCGAGTTGCGTGGTCCCCTCGATGGCGGGCGCCATCATGAACACCTTCATGGCCGCGTCGAACGTCAGGAAGAGCACCGCCACCCCGCTGAGCACCCGGCCGGTCCAGACCTGCTTCGCGGAAAACTGCTGCGGTTGGCTATAGGTAACCGCCGCGTGACTCATCGGGTCACTCCTTGAAATCGCGTTTCAAGGCTATAGACTGCCGCGCCGGACCGAAATCATCGGTCGCCGCGAACGGCCGTCGCCAGCTGGGATTCACGGAGAATCCGGCCCTTCCGTTACGAGGAGAGCTGCGGCGGTAACCCGAACAAGGGGAAGAGGTTTTCGGTGTCGAGGAATGAGTTCCACGAGGCGATCCGGTCGCCCGACAGTTCCAGGACGATGAGCGCCCAGGGCTGGTGACCGCCGCCCGGGGCGGAGCGGTACTGCCCGAACGCGGGCGAGCCGCAGGCGCTCGTCGGCACGAGCCGCGATCCGCGGCACCCGGCGCCACGTCCCAGGAGCCAGGTGCGGATCGCCTCGGGGCCGCGCAGCCAGAGCGTGTACGGCGGCATCGACAGCGTCGCGTCTTCGCGGAGCAGCCCGGCCAGGCCGTCTACGTCGTAGCGGTGAAACGCGTCGACGTAGCGCTCGAGCAGTCTGGACTGCTCATCGGTCAGCCGCTCCTCGGAGCCGGTCACATTCCGGGTGACGAGCGTCTCGCGCGCGCGCTGCAGCGCGCTGTTGACGGCGGCCACCGAGGTCTCGAGGCACTCGGCCACTTCAGCGGCGGACCACCCGAGCACCTCGGTCAGAATCAGCGTGGCCCGCTGCCGAGGGGGAAGGTGCTGCAGGGCGGCCACGAAGGCGAGGCGGATGCTCTGGCGAAGCGCCGCGAGCTCGAATGGATCGGCGTCGGCCGGCAGGGCGTGCGCATCCGGGATCGGCTCGAGCCAGTGGGTGCGCGGGCGAACTTCGAGCGCGTCGTCCACGGAGCCAAGAGGACCGTCTTCCATGGGCCGCGCGCGCCGCGAGCGCTGGGACAGCGCGTCGAGGCACACATTGGTCGCGATTCGGTACAGCCAGGTGCGCAACGACGCCCGGCCCTGGAAGCGGTCCAGGCTCTGCCACGCGCGCACAATCGTTTCCTGGACGGCGTCCTCCGCATCGACGGGCGAGCCCAGCATGCGATAGCAGTGACCCGTGAGGGCGGCGCGGTGCGTTTCCAGTTGCGCGACGTCAACCTGCATCCTCAGGCTGATACCACCATCCGCCGCAGCTGGTCAACGTCACCTTCCCCTTGACGCGGCCGCAGCAGTGCGCCGCGCGGTCCAGTCACCTGCGTCTCAGTGGCCCGAGTACCGGTCCACCTGGCGCGTAACGCGGGGCGATCGACTTCCTTCCCGCGCAGGTAGACGGTCGAGATCCGTCGCGTATTGGCGATGTCGTCGAGCGGGTTGGCGTCGAGCACGATGAAGTCGGCGCTCTTTCCCGCCGCCACCGTGCCGAGCTTCTCGAGCTTCAGGAACTCGGCCGAGTTGCGGGTCGCGGCGGTAATCGCCTCGGCCGGGCGTCAAGCCGGCTTCGACCATGCTGGCCATCTCGATGTGCGAGGCGAAGCCGAAGTATTGCGCCCCGTTGGTGGCGCCGGCGTCGTCGCCCATTCCAAACCGCACGCCCGCGGCCTTGAGCTTCGCCACGCTGCGCGGAACGATCCCGGCCTTCCACTTCGCCGGCGCATCGGCGCTGAAGGCCGGGTTCTCCAGCGCCGCTGATGTCGGCGTCGGTAAACGTCTCTCGCAGGAGCGGGTCGTCCATCCACGCCGGGCCGGCGGCCGAAGATCTCGTTGCGCGAGCTCCACAGCGTCATCAGGACGAACACCTCCGGCCGCTCCCTGAACAGCCCGAGCAGCTCGTCGTCCACCTCCCGTCCGCCTCGCCACGGGGCGTGCCCGAAACCGTCGATGCCCGCCCGCATGATCGCCTTCACGTCGTCCATCTCGACCACGTGCGTGATGGTGAGGAGCCCGTGCCGGTGCGCCTCGTCGATCGCGGCCGTGTACACCTCCGGCGGCAGCTTCTTCACGGTCCCGCCGCGGTCGTCGACCCACACCTTGACGTAATGGTCCACCTTCCGCGCCGCCAGCTCCTGGACCGCCTTGCGTGCTTCCGCCTCGGTGGTCACCCCATAGGGCACGTCGCGCAACGGCGGAGCCGGGCCGCCGTTCAGGCATCGCCAGCCCCTGACCGGCGGTCAGGAAGAGCGCGGTGTTCAGGCGGCGGCGCCGCCCGCAGCTCGTCGCGCAGCGCGTAGCCCAGCTCCGGCCGCTCGGCGCCAATGCTCATGACGGCCGCGACGCCGTGATACGCGAAGCGCTGCAGGTGATCGATGATGTTCTCGCGGGTGTAGTTCTCGACCGTGAAGCTCGCGCCCTTGCGGTAGCCGACGTGACCGTGCGCTTGATGATCGCGGGCATCACCGTCTTCCCGGTGAGATCCACGCGCGCCACTCCGTCGGCGGCCTGCACCTCGCCCTTGCGCCCGACGCGCGTGAACGTGTCGTCTTCCACCAGGAATGCCGAGCTCTCGATCGGCGCGCTTCCGTCACCCACAATCAGCCGTCGCTCCCTCGAACAAGCACGGCGTCCGTTCCCTGGCCGGCCGGCGGTCGAGGAACACGCCGCCGCGACGAGGCAGCGCGCACCAGACGATGGTCAACCGTTGCATGGCATCTCTCCTTGACGACATGCGGCTACGGAGTGGACAGCCATCGCTTCGCGAGTTCGGCGAACGTCGTCGCACGCGTGACGCGGCTCAGGTACGTCCGGGGAAAGAGGAGCGCGGCTGGATACCTCGCCGTTCTCCCTCAGTTCCCGGAACATCGTGTCGCAGAGCGCCATCGCCGCCGCCGAGACCATGTTGGGGTAGATATTCATTTTCATGCGCGTGCCGGCGAGGTAGGTCTTCGGCACGCCGATGCCGAGCACGGGCACCGGCACCTCTCGCGCAATCCGGTTGATCTGGTCGGCGGTCATGCCGGTGAGGCTGTTCATGACCACGTCCGCGCCCGCCTGCGCGAAGGCGGTGCCGCGACGGATCACCGCGTTGGGATCCTCGGCGACCGTACGCCCGATGATGACCAGGTCCGGATCGGAGCGCGCGTCAACGGCTGCCTCGATGCCGTTCGCGCATCTGCTCCACCGACTGCAGCTGGCTGGTCGTCGGGCCGCCCGGCCCCGCCCACGTCTCCATCTTCTTGGGGTTGCGGCTATCCTCGATGTGGAGACCCGGCGATCCCGGCCCGTTCGTACTGCTGGACCGTCCGGTAGACGTTCAGCGACGTCTCACCCGCCTGGTCGGCGTCGACGATGGCCGGAATGGAGACCTCGCGCGCGATGCGTCCGGCGATCTCCACCATGTCGGTGGTGGTAATCACACCCCAGTCCGGGACGCCGAGGTAGGTCATCGACATCATGTTGCCGCCGATGTAGATCACCTCGAACCCGTTCGCCTCGGCGAGCTTCCCGGCAATCACGGTGTACGCTTCAGGCGCGACGAGGAGGCCAGGTCTCTGCAGGAGGTTGCGAAGCCTGCGCGCTCTGGACAACGGGACCGCGGCCTGGGCGGCTTGCGCCGCGCCGGCCTCGGCCGGCGGTGCTGCCGTCACGCCGAGCGCGACCGCTCCGCCGGCGGTCGCGGCCCGCTGAAGAAAGTGCCTGCGCGATGGTGGGGTCTCCATACTGCTCCTCTCGCGAGATGTGGCTGGCGGTCGCAAGTATAGGCGGTCCACGGGCTCCGGGCTTGGCTTCGGGCTCCGGGCTTCGGGCTCCAGGCTTCGGGCTTGGTCTATTTGGCTTCGGGCTCAGGGCTCCAGGCTTCGGGGCTTCGAGCTTCGGGCTTCGGGCTTCGGGCTTCGGATACATTTATCCGTAGGGCGGGTCCTTCCGGACCCGCCAACTTTCTTTTCTGCCTGGTTCTGGAGGTCTGCTGTGCCGACTGAAGCGTGCTTTATTCCACCTGCGGCCCTGCTGCAGCACTGGCAGGGCCATCGCCGGTTGACCCGGCGCCTGATTGAAAAGTATCCGGAGGATCAGCTCTTCACGTTCTCAGTCGGGTCGATGCGCCCATTTGGCGCGCTCGCCATGGAAATGATCACCATGGGTGCGCCGATGCTGCGTGGCATCGTGACGGGGCAGTGGGATCAGATGAGCAGCCGCGAACCGCGGTCCAGACAGGAAGTCCTGCGGTTGTGGGACGAGAGCACGGATCAGATCAACACGTTGTGGGCACAGATCCCGCCGGAGCGGTTTCACGAGACGATGACCGCGTTCGGCCAGTATCCCGGCGTCGTGTACAACCTCCTCCTGTACGTGATCGACAACGAGATCCATCACCGCGGGCAGGGCTACGTCTACCTGCGCGCGTTGGGGATCGAGCCGCCGCCATTCTACGAGCGGTAGGATTGCATGCTGAGACCGTCCACTAGTTCTCCGCGTTGCCGGTGAGGAACACCTCGCCCGTCTCCTTCGTGCACCCGCCCTTGGGCATCGCCGTCCCGCACTTGATCAATTGCCCCGCCATGGCGCCAAACGGCCGGCCGTCTCGGAGCGGATGAAGCGTGAGGGTGATGATGGTGCCTTCCGGAAACGTCTTCGGCGAAACCCCACGACGGCCGAGGGAGGCTGCCGATCCTGTCTCGACGCCCCATTGAACCGGCTTCCCGTTTTCCACTTCGGGCGTGCCTTCGGGCGTGAGCAGCTGGAAGATGATCTGCGCGTGATTGGCCCCCGGGATGTATCGCGTGACCTGCCCCGTCATCGTTTTCGTGACGCCCAGGTCGTACATCGCGAACGAGTGATGGGCGAGGGCGGACCCGGCGAGCGCACCGATCCACATCACGCACACGAGCCCTGCCTGCCGGGCTCTCAGCATTGGTCTCCTCATGGCTCCTCGCTCCTGGATCATCAGTTGGCCGGCTTCTCCCAGCCCTGCTCGAAGTGCTTCTCCCAGTTCTGCGCCCACGGCCGGCCGAAGTAATCGACATACCCGTCATCGACGAACGTGAGTTGGGTTGGCCTCCCGTCCGGGCCATTCACGATGGTGCTCCCGACGCGGCACTCGACGTAGGTGAACCTGGTCTCCGGGTCGTCGGGGCGGGCCTGGCGCTCCCAGGGCGTCACGGCGCGCAGCGGACGGGTGAACGCTTCCGGATCGTAGAACGTGGCTTCGACCTCGATCGTCTTTCCATCGGCGCTCGGCCGGAAGACTTCGACGATCTCCAGCGAACTGCTGAACTCGAACATCGAATGCGCGATCGTCCATCCCTGGACGTTGGCAGTCCAGGCGACCAGCGTGGTGCCGTTCCAGAATCCGATCGTTTCACCGAACCATTGCGGCACCTTCTGCACGTGCGTCTGGCCGATGAGGACCTTGCGGAGGAAGTTGTCGGCGATCCCGCTCAGGAACTGGACCTGATACGGCGTCATCATCACCTCGATGGGGCCGCCGAGGGAGAACTGCGACCACCACCGCATCAGCCCTTCCGGATAACAGAACGCGGCGCTCCATTGCGGCGAGTTGTTCACCGCTTCGTGGTAGTTCTGCTGGACCATGCGCGTCTGATACTCCGGCGTCAGCAGCGAGAGCATGGTGGCGGTCTGGAGGTTCCGGCCCCAAATCCACTGCTCGTCCGGCGCCAGCCGCCGGTAGAACCCGTCCCAGTCAGGCAGCGTCTGCCGGGTGTGAACCGTGGGGCCGCCTGCCTTGCGGGCCGCCGCCATCAGCGCGGCGTAATGCTCGGCGGCGGTCTTGTACGGATGCGGGCTCACGATCTTGGACGTCGGGTAGTCGTGCTTGCAGTCGCCCCAATGCCCCATGCGGTTGTCCCTCGTCCACATGTCGGTCAGCTGACGAGGCGTGTTGCAGCGGACGTATCGCGGGTCGGTCCAGTACTTTCGATCGAGATAGAAGTTCTTGCTCGTAAACAGATCGACGGGCAGCGGCGTGACACCCTCCGGCGGCGTCGTAGACGTCCGCGGCGCGTTCGCTCCGCGGCCCGGCGCCGCCCCCGCGCCCGCTCCCGCCCCCGTTCCCCTGCCTTGCCGCGCATCCGCGGCCGTGGCCAGCGCGATCACCGCGACGACCAGGGCCACGGCGAACGTTGATGCGGTGATGCGTGCAATACCCATCTGCTTCTGCCTTCTCTGCGAGAGATCAGGCCTCGGTTTCCGATCGTATTCCACCGGGCCCGCACGTGCCAGAGGGCCCGGGTTTGCCGTTGGGCCTCGACGGTGATTCAATCAACGCAGAGATCGCGGAGATCGCGGAGGGTCACCCCCGCCGTCGACAGGCCGCCAAAGGCGGCGGGCAGAGGACGAGCCCGCAGGAACACAAACCTGGCGCCTTTCGAGTTTTGTGTTCCAGCGGGCTCGTCCCCTGCCCGTCGGCCTGCGCGCAGGCCGACCTCTCGACGGCGTTCCGTAGGCTGGCCAGTTGCTCCTGCGGCCGTGACCCCTCGCTCGCGATCTCTGCGATGTACTTCTTCGTGAGGACCCCTCAGCCAATCCCTTTCCTTGACAACGATGATCATCGACGCCCACGGCCATTACACGACAGTGCCCGCCGGATTGCGGGTATTCCGCGCCCTGCAGATCTCCCAGATGGGCAAGCCCGTCAAGAGCGCGCTGCACATCAGCGACGACGAGATCCGTGCGTCGCTGGAGAGCGGGCAGATCAGGCTGCTCGACGAGCGCGGCACCGACGTCATGCTGTTTTCCCCCATGGCCTCGGCCATGGGGCATCACTTCGGCAATGCCCTCATCAGCCGCCACTGGACCGAGGTCAACAACGAGCTCATCCACCGCGTCTGCGCCCTCTACCCCGATCGATTCATCGGCGTCTGCGCCCTTCCGCAGTCTCCCGGCGTCAGCCCGCGCGAATCGGTGGAGGAACTGAAGCGGTGCGTCAACGAGTTCGGGTTCGTCGGCTGCAACCTGAACCCGGATCCGTCGGGCGGGTTACTGGACCGACCCGCCTCTCGGCAGCGAGTGGTGGTATCCGTTGTACGAGGCGCTCGAGTCGCTGGACGTGCCGGCCATGATCCACGCCTCGGCGACGTGCAACCCGGCATTCCACACGACGGGGTCGCACTACCTGAACACCGACGCACGGCCTTCCTGCAGCTGATGGATTCGCGGGTCTTCGAGGATTTCCCGCGGCTGCGCTTCGTGATGCCGCATGGCGGCGGAAACGTCCCCTACCAGGCCGCGCGCTATCGCGCCCTCGGCATCCTGAACAAGTGGGAGCCGTTCGAGACGTTCGTGAAACGGTTCTACTTCGACACGACCGTCTACAGTCCGGACGCGATGGACATGCTCGTCAAGGTCGTGGGCGTGGACAACATCGTCTTTGCCTCGGAGATGCTCGGCGGCGTGAACGCTCTCGATCCGCAGACCGGCCGCTCGTTCGACGACAACAAGCCGTGCCTCGATGCGATCCCGTGGCTCGCCGAGGGCGACCGGCAGAAGATCTTCGAGGAGAACGTCAAGAAGGCGTATCCGCGTGTCGGCTCGATCCTGGAGCGGCGGGTGAAGAGGTCTGACGCCGGCTGTAGTACAGTCCAGTCGGCGGTCGCAGTGCGCAGCGGGCAGCACATCGAGCGAATCCGGCCGCCGCGGCACGTCCACTGCCCATCGCCCGCTGCTCACTGCCCATTCAACCTGACGGAGGATCCCCGGTGCCCGAACGAGTGGTGGCCGCGCTGAAGGTTGCACCAGCAACGACGGAGCTGCGCGAGTTCGAGCTGCCGGACGTGCCTCCGGACGCGGCGCTGCTGAAGGTGGAAGTGGCGGGCGTCTGCGGCACCGACGTCAGCCAGTACAAGCTCCCGCTGCGCGGCGGCGCCGCTCATCATGGGTCACGAGAACGTGGGCTACCTGGCCACGGTCGGCAGCGAGTTCGCCGAGCACAAGGGCGTCAAGGAAGGCGACCTCGTGTTCCTCGAGCATTACCTCCCCTGCGGCCACTGCGAGTGGGACCACATGGGCGAGTACCGTCACTGCGCCGCGACGGAGTGGTTCTACGACCCGAACGCCATCCGCTACGGCTACACCTCGATCGACACGCCGCCCTGGCTCTGGGGAGGCTTCAGCCAGTACCTGTACCTGCCGCTGAACGCCGTGCTCCACGAAGTGCCCCGGGGCCTGACGCCCGAGCAGGCGGGGATCGCGACGCCGATGTCGAACGGCATCCAGTGGGCGGTGATGGACGGCGGCGTGGGCTACGGCTCGACGGTGCTCATCCAGGGACCCGGGCAGCAGGGACTCTGCTGCGTCATGGCCTGCCAAGCAGGCGGGCGCGGATCGCATCATCGTCACCGGCACGTCCAGGGACGCGCGGCGGCTCGAGGTGGCGAGCGCTGCTCGGCGCCGACGACGCCATCGACGTGGACAAGGACGATCCGCTCGCGCGCATCCTCGAGATCACGGAGGGCCGCGGCGTGGATGTCGTCATCGACTGCACCGGCGCGGGCGCGGCCACGACGCTGCTCGGCATCGAGGCGACCAAGCGCCGGGGCGGCACGATGGTGGTGCAGGGCGAGGGAAACGCGACAGTTTCCCAACTTCCCGATCGGCAGGCTGACGCGGAAAGGCCTCACGCTGAAGAGCGCGCGCGGCCATTCGTATCGCGCCGTGGAGCTCGCGCTGGGCCACCTGGCCTCGGGGCGCTTCCCGCTGGAGCTGATGACGACCCATCGCTTCGGGCTGGCCGAGGTCGATTACGCGATCAAGTCGGTCGGCGGGCAAGGCGCGCCGGGCGCCATCCACGTCTCGGTGATGCCGTGGAAGTAGCGGCGAGTTCGGGCGGCGCGGTCGAACGCGCGGTGCTCGAGGACCTCGCGGCGGCCAGCCGCATCCTCGCCGATCAGGGGGTGTTCGATGCCGCCGGCCACGTGTCGATGCGGCATCCCGGCCATCCCGAGCGCTTCCTGATGTCCCGCTCGCTCGCGCCGGCGCTGGTGACCGCCGACGACATCATGGAGTTCACGCTCGAGTGCGAGCTCGTGCGACGCACGCGGACGCCACGCCGTTCATCGAGCGCTTCCTGCACGGCCCGATCTACCGCGCGCGGCCGGACGTGATGGCCGTCGCGCACGGCCATCCGCCCGTCGGTCATCCCGTTCGGCCTCGTCGCCACGCCGATGCGAGCGACGTATCACAACGCCGCGTTCCTGGCCGACGGGGTCCCGGTCTTCGACATCCGCGAGCGGTTCGGCGCGACCGACATCGTGGTCAACAGCGCCGAGCGGGGAGCCGCGCTGGCCGAGGCGCTCGGCGACAAGTCGGTCCTGCTGCTGCGCGCGCACGGCTTCGTCGTCGGTCGGGCCGAGCCTCCAGGCGGCGGTGTTCCGCGCGGTGTTCACCGAGGTCAGCGCGCGGGTGCAGTTGCAGGCGGCGGCGCTCGGGGGGCCGATCGCGGCGCTCGACGCGGAGGAAGGCCGCCAGGCCGACGCCATCAACCTGGCGACGCTCGGCCGCTCGTGGGAGCTGTGGAAGAAGCGGGTCACGTCGTGAAGCAGCAGCTCGTCGACGCGATTCGCATGCTCGAGCGCGCCGCGATCATCGACCACAACGGCCACTGCAGCGCCCGCCGCGACGCGAACTCCTTCTACATCAACTCGGGCGCGTCGGTGCGCGGCGCCCTGACGGTCGACGACATCGTCACCGTCGATCTCGACGGCAATCTCGTCGAAGGCAGCGCCAGGCCGCCGCTCGAGTTCCACATCCATTCGGAGGTGTATCGCGCGCGGCCCGACGTCAATGCCGTGATGCACACGCATCCGCAGTGGTCCACGTTTCTCACGATGGTGGGCGCGCCGTTCAAGCCGGTCTACGCGCAGGGCGTGCTGCTCGGCGACATCCCGCTGATGGACTCGCCCCTGTCGGTGAACACGAAGCCGATGGGCGAGAAGCTCGCGGCGACGCTCGGCCGTGGCCCGGCGGCGCTGCTCAAGGCACACGGCGCCGTCGTCGTCGGCGCCGACATCGTCGAATGCTTCGCGCTGGCGGCCTATGTCGAGGAGAACGCCTACCGTCAGTACATGGCGATGCAGATCGGCGAGCCGTACGTCTTCAGCGAAGCGGAGCAGCAGGCCTGCCGCGAGAAGCTCTGGTCGCCGCGCCTCTTCAAGAAGACGTGGGATCACTACTATTCGAAATTGTGAGTGGCGATCTGCCGCGCAAGGCTCGCACACGGTCACGAACCACAGAGACGCAGAGACACAGAGTGATTTGCGATCTGCGAGTGGCGGCTGAGCCGACCCTACGTCAGAGCAAACGTAGGCCGAGCCCTTTCGGACCGGGCTCGAGGCGGGTCGAAGGCCCGCCCACAGCCATGTCGCTCGACGTTCCACGCCTGGATCTCCGCCTAATCGCGGAAGCCACCGGTGCCTTCCTGCTTCGGGATCGTCGCCTCGATTAACGCGCGCAGCTCGGGCGTGACCTCGGGCTCGAGGCCGAACCACGCCTTCCACGCCGGCCGCGCCTGGTGGAGCAGCATGCCCAGCCCATCGACGGTGCGGTTGCCGCGGCGCCGCGCGGCCGCGAGGAGCGGCGTTTCCAGCGGAACGTAGACGATGTCGCACACCAGGGCGCTCGTCGGGAGCGCGTCGAGCGCGAGATCGAGCGGCGGCTGGCCAACCATGCCCTGGCTGGTGGTGTTGACCAGCATCGCACGCTCCGTCCAGCGCGCGGTGACGCTCGTCCCACGGCATCGCCGCGACCGGCGGGCCGAACTCGCGCGCGAGCGCCTCCGCGCGCGCGAACGTCCGGTTGATCACGCGAATCTCGCGCGCACCCCGCTCGGCCAGGCTGTAGACCACCGCGCGCGCGCCGCCGCCCGCGCCGATGACGGCGATCGGCCCCGCATCGGCGCGCCATCCAGGCTGCTGCTGCAGCACGTTCTGCACGAAGCCGTAGCGCGTCGTTGTTGGTGCCGGCGAGCGACCCGTCGGGCCGCACGACGACGCAACTGATGGCGCCGATGCGCTGCGCCACGGGATCGACCGCATCGACGATCGTCGAGCGCGTCGTTCCTTGTGCGGGATGGTGAGGTTGCAGCCGGAGAACCCGAGCGGCGCCAGCGCCCGCAGCGCCGCCTCGAGGCCGTCCGGCTCGATCGCGAGCGGGACGTAGGTGCCGGCGAGCCCGTAATGTGCGAACCAGTAGTTGTGGAGCGCCGGCGAGCGCGAGTGCATCACCGGCCAGCCCATGACGCCGGCGAGCAGGAAACGATCGGGATTGGACATACTGCTGGATATTGTAGGAGCGCGAGCGCAGGGCTGACAGTCCGAGGACTCGCCAGCGACAGGCGCGGCGTGGAATAATCTTCCGAGACATGCTCAGGAAGGACCACAACGATCTTCTCACGCAGACAGGCCCCGGGACGCCGATGGGGCGGTTGTTCCGCAGCTACTGGATTCCCGCGCTGCTGCCCGAGGAGCTGCCCGAGAACGACTGCCCGCCGGTGCGGGTCAAGCTTCTGTCGGAACGCCTCATCGCCTTTCGGGACACCGACGGCCGCTACGGGCTGATGGACGAGTTCTGCGCCCACCGCGGCGTCTCGCTCTGGTTCGGGCGCAACGAGGAGTGCGGGCTGCGCTGCCCGTATCACGGCTGGAAGTACGACGTCACCGGGCAGTGCATCGACATGCCGTCCGAACCCGAGCAATCGCGGCTTCGCACGCAAGGTGAAGCTGAAGTCCTATCCGCTCGTCGAGCGCGGCGGCGTGCTCTGGACCTACATGGGCCCGCCGACGCAGCAGCCGCCGCTGCCCGAATGGGAATTCGCCACGGTGCCGGCGGCGCAGTCGTTCATGTCGAAGCGCTCCAGGAATGCAACTGGCTGCAGGCGATGGAGGGCGGCATCGATTCCAGCCACGTCTCGTTTCTGCACCGCGGCGATCTGAACTCCGATCCGCTCTTCAAGGGCGCGCGCGGCAACCAGTACAACCTCGGCGACTCGCGTCCGGTGTTCGAGGTCGTGGAGAGCCCGGGCGGCCTGTACATCGGCGCCCGCCGCAACGCGGAGAACGGCCACTACTACTGGCGCATCACGCAGTGGGTCATGCCGTCGTTCACGATGATCGCGCCGCGCGGCAACCACGCGGTGCACGGGCACTTCTGGATTCCGATCGACGACGAGAACTGCTGGACGTGGAGCTTCGACTACCACCCGACGCGCGCGCTGACCGAGAGGAAGTGGACGCCATGCGCGCCGGCAAGGGCATCCACGTCAAGTACGTGCCCGGGCACCTTTCGGCCGCTCGCCAACAAGGACAACGACTACCTGATCGACCGCGCCGCGCAGAAGGCGGGCCGGACCTACAGCGGCGTCGAGGGCTTCGCCATGCAGGACGCGTCGCTGCAGGAGAGCATGGGGCCGATCGTCGATCGCACGAAGGAGACACCTCGTCTCGACCGACAGCGGCATCATCATGGCGCGGCAGCGGCTGCTGCGCGCGGTCAAGGCGCTCGTGGACAGCGGCGTGACGCCGCCCGGGCGTGGATCCGGAGCACCAGAGAGTGCGTTCGGCTGCGATCGATCCTGCCGCCGGATCAGCCGTTCAAGGACGGCGCGCGCGAGGCGTTGATCGCGCGTCCGGCGTGTTGCGCCGTCCTCGGTTTGATTGGCGACCGTACGCAGGGGCCGGCTTCAGCCGGCCCGCGGTCGCCAGCGGTCCCATTGATGCGGGCCGGCTGAAGCCGGCCCCTACGTTTGCTCTGTATGGCTAGCGAATCTGCGCGGATGAACTCGGCCGCCGAAGCGCGCTTTCGCGTGCAGGCGCCGGCGTCGAACCGCGGCGTCGTCGCGGTCGTCGCCCTGGACGCGCCGAGCGAGGGCGTAGCCGCGCGGCTGGCCGATGCCTCGTGGAACCACGCGAGGTTTCTGACGGCCGCCTCCAGCAACCTGCTCGAGGAGGTCGAAGCCGCCGATCTCGTCGTCATGATCGCGAGCCCCGGCGGGGATGCACGGGCCGCAGCGGTCATTGGAGCGGCCTGCAGCGCCAGGCGCATCATGACGACGGCGCTCGTCACCGGGGCCGAGACCGCGTCGGACAAGGCGTTGTCGGACACGCTCGCGCAGTTGCGGCCCTGGTCGCTGATGGTGGTCATCGCCAATTCCGATGAGTACATCGAGGACGTGCTGACCGCGCTTCGCGCGTGATCTTCCGGCTGAAGCCGGAAGCCACAAGGCACCGGTAGGCTTCCGCCTTCAGGCGGAAGTGTAGAGGCGGACCTTCAGGTCCGCCTCCCGATCAAAACTTGCGATTGAACAACCGCTCGGCGTTCCCCTGATAGATCTTGTGGCGCTCGACCCCGGTGATGTCGAGGCCGTCGATGATCTTCAGCGTCTCGCGGATGTAGAGGGAACCACCCTCCGGATCGAAGGGAGCGTCGGAGGCGAAGACCACCTGATCGGTGCCGAAGAAGCTGAGCCCGCACTCGGTCGCCGCCCGGCTGCCGAAGACGGCCGTGTCCGCCCAGAACATCCTGAAGTAGTCATACGGACGCTTCGGCATCGACTCGCGCAGCGCCGTGTAATCCTCATCGGCCGTGCGCGCGCCGAACTGGTCGAGGCCGTATCCCACCCTGCCCTCGAAGTAGGGAATCATCGCGCCCAGATGGTGGGTGACGATCCTGATGCCGGGCAGGCGGTCGAAGAGACGGGAGAAGACGAGCCGCTGCATCGCGACGCTCGTCTCGTACGGCCAGCCGAACGTCCACCAGATCTCGTACTTCGACTTTGTCTCGGAGGCATAGTCCGCGAACGTGGCGCCGCGCGCGGGATGCAGGAAGATCGGGCAGCGCAGCCGGTCGGCCGTTTCGAACAGCGGAAAGAATCGTGGGTCGTCGAGCGGCAGGCCGGCGATGTTCGAGAACACCTGCACGCCGAGCGCGCCGAGCGAGTTGACGGACCGTTCCAGCTCCGCGACGCTCTCGTCGGGGTAGTTGAGCGGCAGCGACGCGATGAAGCCCGGGAAGCGGCCGGGGTAGAGGCGAACGAGGTCCGCCATCGAATCATTGGCCAGCGTCGCGAGATCGAGCGTGATCTGCCGATCCGGATTGATCGACTCAACAGGAGGCGCGGAGAGCGACAGCACCTGCCGGTAGTCGTCGCCGAACTCCTCGAGCATCCGGAAGCGGACGTCGACGTCGTAGAGGAATGGAATGTTCAGCCAGCGCTTGATCGCGCCCTTGTTGACGGCGACGGCCTGCAGCCGCTCGAAGAATGGCTTCGGGAATATGTGGTTGAACGTGTCGATCTTCAACGTCATGGTGTGATGCTCAGTGTCCGGTGACCATCGCGGCGAGGTGAACGGGATCGTCGGGCGCCGCGTTGCCGCGCCACGCGACGTGCATGTCGGGACGGAGCAGGATCAAATCGCAACCGTAGACATCGCGCGCCGCGGGGTCGTCGACCGCGAGGATCTCGAACGGTGCGTTCCGCGCCCGCATGGCGCCTTCGAGCCCTGACACGTCAGCCGGCGACCTGCCCAGCCGCAGCAGCGTGAATCCGGTGCCGATGGCATCCTGGATCGGCGTCCCGTCCTCCACCACATGTGCGGCAACCTCGCGCCCGGCCAGGTGGTCGGGACGTATTCCCGAAACAGGTGCTCGGGCCCTCCCGGCTCGTCCCAGATCACCGGCGAGTCCGACGTAGCGGTAGCCGAGCTCCGCTCCAATCATTTCATTCGTCTTCCGCTGCTCGACGTCCGCCACCCGCGCCAGGTTGTCGCGCGTGGCCTGCCCGTCCGCCGTCGCATCCCGGATGTCGGGCCGATACTGCGAACGCCACTTGCGCCTGCCGAGCGACGCGTAGCGCGAAGCCCCGACGTTGCGGTCGCCGACCTGCCGGCGCTCGATCTCGTACGAGTCCAGGAGGCGCGGACCGCCCCAGCCGCGCAGCACCGCGTGGAGCTTCCACGCGAGATCGGTGGCATCGCCGATGCCGGTGTTCATGCCCAATCCGCCGGTAGGAATCACGAGATGGGCGGAGTCGCCGGCGAGAAAGCACGCGGCCCTCGCGATAGCGATCGGCAAGCAGCAGGTTCTGCTTCCATTCGCCGACGTAGAGCATGTCGTAGCGAACGGGCACGCCGACCGTGCGCTCGAACTGCGGCGCCATCTGTTCCTTCTGGTCCACGACGGCGTGCAGTGTCCAGTGCCTGGTGGAGTCCTGCATGATCAGGAACGTCGATTGCGCATCCGCGATGTGGTAATGACGCCCCCTGCCGGGCCCCGCGCCGATCGGGATCATGTCGAACAGGTCGGGGCAGTAATACAGCGCCTGGTACAGGCGCAGGAGGTTGCCTTCGCCGCGAAGCTGGATGCCCAGCTGTTTCCGGACGACGCTCGCCCCGCCGTCACAGCCGACGACGAACTGCGCGCGAATGTCTTGCACAGCGCCCCCGGCGTGCCGCACGTGCGCCGTGGCTCCCTCGGCATCCTGCGACAGGGACAGGAACTCGCAGCCGTAGCGCACGGCGACGCCGCAGAGCGCGTCAGCCTCCGCCTTCAGCAGCGGTTCGAGCGTGTACTGCGAGATGAGCTGATACGGCTCGAGGGGCATCGAGCCGTCGTTGCATGCCGCGGTCTGTGCCTCCGCCTCCGCGACCGACGGATACTTCAGCCGCAGCAGCGGCGGTTCGTTCATCGCCAGCGCGACGTAGACGTCCATGGGAACGTCCCGCGGCAGGCCGGCGGCGCGGATCTTTCCCGCCAGCCCCATCCGGCGGAAAATCTCCATCGTCCGGGCGTTGCACCGCTCCATCTTCGGCAGGAATTCCGGCGCCTCCTTTTTCTCGACCAGCGTGCACCGGATCCCGCGGCGCCCGAGGTCGATGGCCAGTGTGAGCCCCACTGGTCCTGCGCCGACGATCAGCACCTCAGTGTCCACCGGCGAGCGGACCCTCCATCGGCCTGAAATTGTACGGACGCCCGGCCCTCCGGCACCAGTACCTCCCACGCGCGCTCGAACGTGAACGAGCGGCGGGTAGCGAGCACCGCCTCGACTTCGCCGTCGCTGAGGAACGTGATCGGCCCGCAGCGAGCTCGCCTTCATCTGCAGCTCGGCGTTGAGCTCGAGATAAACCGCGTTGAAGACGACCTCGCGCAGAGACGTGCCCGCGATCACGCAGCCGTGGCCTCGCATCAGGGCCACCGGCCGGTCGCCGAGCGCCGCCGCCAGATCCCGCGCCATCTCCATGTTCGTGACGAGCAGGTTCGTGTCGCCAAAGTTCGTGCGCGAATCCCAGGTCGGCACCTGCGTCCCCATCGAGGCGCACATGTGCATCACCGGCCGCAGCGCGGCGCCGGTGATGCCGAACGGGATCACGCTCGGACTGTGGTTGTGCACGACGGCGTGGACGTCGGGGCGGGCCTGGTAGATCGCGCCGTGGATGAAGCGCTCCGAATAGCTCTTGCGGCCGCCGGCATCGAGTGGAGCGCCCTCCAGCGTGAACTGCATCACGTCGTCCGCCTCGATGCATTCGGGCGCCCGCGCGCGCGACAGGAGGTAGCGGCCGGCATCGTCAGGGTGACGGATGCTCACGTGGCCGAACGAATCGACGACGCCTTCGCGGGCCAGGATGCGGTTCGCGGTGACGAGCTCTTCGAGAGCCGATGGGGAGACGGTCACGCGGTCCTCCGTTGGTCAGATCCTGAAGGACTCGAGCGTCTGCGGCACGAAGAGCTGCTCCGGCTCGAGCCGCTCCTTCGACAGCCCCTGCTCGTACGAATAGCGGAGAAACGTGGCGAGGGTCGCGCGGTTTTCCTGGAATCCGTACGGCCAGAAGTCATCGCCCATCTCGCGCCGGGTCTCCTCGAGGTGCGCCAGCAGCCACGGCAGCATCGCCTTCAGCGCCGCCGTTTCCGACAGGTCGTCGTAGGTCGCCCGCTGTGCGGCGCGGAACGCCTTGTAGAGCGATTGCGCCACCCAGGGATCGCGCTCGAGCACGTCGCGGCGGATGACGACGGTGTGCATGATCGGGAAGATGCCGGTGCGGCGGAAATAGTCGCGTTCGACCTGCTCGAAGTCTTCGAACAGGCGCGTCACCCGCCCGGTGCCGTCACGGAAGCTGGAAGGCATGCGCGCGGTGTGCAGGGCATCGATATCGCCGTCGGCCAGCATCGAGGACAACGTCTGGTGCGGCTCGATCGGCTGGATGCGGATTTCCGGTGGCAGGGCGAGCTTGAGCTTCTCGGTGCGCCCGGGGTTCTCCAGCCCGCCGGTGTAGTAAGTGACGCTATTCACCGGTACGCCGTAATCGTCCGCCAGGATTCCTCGAATCCAGACCGGCGCCGTCATCTGGTATTCAGGCGTGCCGATCCGTTTCCCGATCAGGTCGCGCGGTTCCCTGATGCCGCTGCCGGCGTTCACGTATATGCAGGAATGCCGGAAGAACCGCGACGGGAACACCGGGATGGCCGTGAACGGGCGTTCCGGCGTGAACAGCGACACCACGTACGAGGAGAGCGACATCTCAGCGACGTCGAACTCCCGGTGCCGCAGCATCCGGAAGAAGGTCTCCTCCACCGGCAGGCTCAGGTAGTTGAGATCGATGCCATCAGGCTGAACACGACCATCGAGCAGCGCATGCGTGCGGTCGTAGTTCGAGCACGCCAGAGTGATCCGAAGCTTGGACACGATAGACAGGCCTCAGGAATCGGGGCTCAGGAATCAGAAGGCCTCAGGCGGCCTCGGTATCCACTGAGCCCTGAGCCCTGAACCCTGAGGCCTTCCTTGCTGCCCGTATGGTAGCGTCAAACGCGTTACGCATGGCTGCGGCTTCCGCTTTCAGGCTGAAGACATGTTGTCCTTCCGGCTGAAGCCGGAAGCCACGAGTACTCGGATGGTGGCTTCCGCCTTCAGGCGGAAGAACGGGAGGAATCGTTGGAGCCGAAGGTGACGATCCCGGCGCTTCAGGAGATGAAGCGCTCGGGACGCAAGATCGTGGGCGTCGTCGCCTACGACTACCAGATGGCGCAGATCGTGGACCGCGCGGGCGTGGACATCGTGTCGGTCGGCGACTCGGTCGGCCTCAATCTCTGGGGTCAGGAAAGCGAGCTGGAAGTCACGCTCGACCAGATGATCCTCGCCTGCCGCGCGGTGCGGCGCGGGGTCACACGCGCGCTGGTCAGTTGCGATTTCCCGTTCGGCCCGTTGCAGCAGGGAACCGAATCGGCGATGCGTGCGGCAATCCGCATCGCCAAGGAAGGCGGCGCCGACATGGTGAAGCTCGATGGCGCCGCCGGCTTTCCCGAGGCCGTTCGCGCAATCACGCGAGCCGGCATCCCGGTCTGGGCCCAGTTCGGCATTACGCCCCAGACCGCGTTGAAGTATGGCGGCATGGCCGCGGCCGGAGCCGACCGTGCGACGGCGATGAAGGCGCCGCTCGTCGCCGAGGCGCGGCTGCTCGAGGATGCAGGCGCCACGCTGCTCGACTTCACCCACTCCGGCCCCGATGCAGGACCGGCCGTCGTCAGCGCCGTCTCGATTCCCGTGATCGGCGGACTCGGCGGCGGTCCCTGGCTCGATGGCCGCGTCCGTTCGGTGTTCGCGGCGATCGGCTATCTGGCGGCCGCCGTGGACGATGGCGTCGAGCGCTACGCGAACGTCGCGCAGATCAGCCTCGACGCCATCAGGTCATACGCGGAAGACGTACGCGCGGCGCGCCAGGTGCGCGGCGCCGCGAAAAAGACGCTATAGGAATTCCTCGACGCCCCTACACGAACCACAGAGGCACAGAGGCTTCAGGGGCTTCTCTGAGCCCGTAATCGTCCGCTTCACCATCGCGGGCCGGCTGAAGCCGGCCCCTACGAGCGTTCTTCGTAGAGGCGGACCTTCAGGTCCGCCTGAAGGTTACGCCGTCAAGCCGTGCGTGTTCTCTGGAAACAGCTCTTCGACCGTGAACGGACGCTGCAGGATCCCCTGCTCGACGCTGTACTGGATCACGGCCTCGAGCACCGCGTGGTTCGGCTCGATGCCGTAGGGCAGCGGATCCCCTGTGATGGCGGCGACTTTCTGGTGCAGCGGCTCGTAGCGTGCCGGCTCGTAGCGGCGCTTGGCCTCGGCGAACGCCTCGAAAAGATCCGGACCGAGCTGCGGATTCGCCGCCAGCAGGTCGTCCCTGACGACGATGGTGTGGTTGATCGGATACAAGCCGCGCTGGCGGAGGGCCGCGAGGCCCGCGTCTTCAGCGTCGGGAATCAGCGGCCTGACGTCGGGCGAGTCCACCTGGACGCCGATCGCCGCCGCGATCTCCCCTGCGCCGAGCATCTCCTCGAGCTTTTTCCCCTTCTCGATCGGGACAACGTTCGCCGGCGGCGTGTACTCGGCGACGTGCTCGTCGCCGGACAGGACCCAGGTGATGCGGCTCAGGTCGACACCATGCTCGTGCTGGAGGATGCTCCGGGCCCACAGGCCGGTCGTGACCGTGTAGCCGCGGTTGACCCCGACCTGCCGGCCTTCCAGATCCTTGGGGCTGCGGATACCCGCCTTCGTATTGACGACGATCGCGCCGTGATGGAACGCCCGCATCGGAAACACCGGCAGCGCGGTAAAGCGTTTCCCGTGCGCACGCGCGCAGAGGTACGTGGTGATCGCCATCTCGGAGACGTCGAACTCCAGCCCGCGCACCATGCGACGGAACGCCTGGATGATCTGCGGCACCTCTTCGAAGTCGAGCTCGGCACTTCGAGGCCTGACGGTGCGATCCTTGAGGGCCTGCGTGTGACCCCGGGTGACGAGCGCGGTCTTCAGTGTGAGCGGCGGCATGTGGAATATGGTTGCAGAACTGTATTAGCATTGCGCGCCCGTGGCTACACCGGTCCTCACCGAGACCCCGCAGACGCCGCAGACGCCCGCGACAGGACATGCAGTGCCGCTGCTGCAATTGCTGGCAGGCCCTGCCGCGTTCGCGCTCGCCCTGATGCTCCCGCTCGCGCTGTCCTACGAGGGACGCGTCAGCCTGGCGACGTTCGCCTGCGCGATCGTCTGGTGGGTCACGCGGCCGATGCCGTGGGGTGTCGCGGCGATGCTGCCGCTCATCGTGTTCCCGGCGGCGGGCGTGATGACCGTCGCCGCCACGGCGCAGCTCTACGGCCATCCGATCTTCTTCTGGATCATGGGCACCGTGCTCGTCGGCTACGCCATCGACAAGCACGGCATCGCACAGCGCGTGGCGCTCGCGTTTCTCGCCCTGCCGGGCATTGGTGGACGGACGCGCCGCCTGACGTTCGCTTACATGGCGCTCACCGGGGGCGTCTCGATGTTCGTGTCCGATGCCGCCACGATCGCGATGATGTGCCCGATCGGCATGTCCCTGGTGCGGCACATCCGGACCATGGCGGGAGTGCAGGCAGGAGCAACAACGAATTTCGCGGCGTTCATGACGCTCGGCACCTTCTACGCCGCGGTCGCCGGCGGCACCGCGACGGTCATGGGCGTGCCCCACAACGCCATCGCGGTGTCGCTGCTCGAGCGGCTCACCGGACGGCAGCTCGGGTTCTTCGAGTGGATGACCGCCGGCGTGCCGATCTTCCTGACCCTGCTCGTCGTCTTCTATGTCCTGCTCTGGGTGCTCACGCCGCCGGAGATTCACGAGGTGCCGAGCGGCGAGGCATTCCTTCGGGCCGAGCACGCGAAGCTCGGCCCGATGCGGCCGAACGAGCGGCGCGTGCTCTTCGTGTTTGGCGTCATGGTCACGCTGTTCATCCTGCCGACCGTTGCGGCCGTGACGCTCGCCGACGGGCATCCGCTCGTGGCCTGGATGCAGCGTGCCCTGCCGGTGTGGGTCGTGCCGCCTGTCGTCATGCTGCTGCTGTTCACCATCCCGGCGACCGGCGCAGAACGCGGTACGTTGCTGTCATGGAAGGATGCCGAGCAGCGGACGCCCTGGAATACGATGCTGCTCGTGGTGGGCGGGGTCGCCATGACCGAGGCGCTGTCGCAGTTCGGCTTCATCGATCTGATGGGCGGCTTCGTCAAGGGGTTGGGGATCACCGCCACGGCACTGCCGTATGTCGCCGGCGTGTTCGTGGCGATCACGACGGACATGATCTCCGGCATCGCGGCCGCGACACTCTACTGCAACATCTTCATCCCGGCGGCGGTCGAGCTCGGATTCAATCCGGCGTCAATCGCGATCCTGATCGCGAACGTCGCCCTCGGCCTGGTCTTCCCCTGGGCAGGCGCCGCGGAGGCCACTACATTCGCGGTTGGCGAAATCTCGATGGGGCGGATGATCCGCATCGGTCTCGTCGCGACCGTGGTCTTCGTCGCCGTCACCGCGACCATCCACCTGATGCTCTCACCCTACATCTGACGTGGCGACGATCCCGCGCCTGAACGGCGTCATCCGCCTGCTGGAGGATGGGCGAGTGCCCATCACCGCGTTCGTCTCGCCGCCGACGGCGGAGAACGCGGTCACGCTCGCGACGCTCGCCTACGACGGCGTGATGTTCGAAGCCGAGCATCATCCGTACGACATCAAGGATCTCCGGGACTGCTTGCAGTACATGCTGAACCGGCGCCAGATCGTCGAGGGCGGCACGCTCACCGCAGCGGTCACGCCGTTCATCCGCATCCCGCCCAACGGGGGAGAGATGAGCCAGTGGCTGGCCAAGCAGGTGCTGGACATCGGCGCCTACGGCGTGGTGTGGCCGCACGTGAGCACCGTGGAGGAGGCCTACAACGCCGTCGCGGCGTGCCGGTATCCGCGCCCGCCATCGGCGCCGGCCTACGAACCCGCCGGCGTGCGCGGCGACTCTCCCGCCGCCGCCGCCCGCTACTGGGGTCTCACGCTGCAGGAGTACTACGCCAGGGCGGACGTCTGGCCGCTCAACCCGCACGGCGAGATCCTCGTCATCATCATGTGCGAGGAAGTGAAGGCGATCGACAACCTTCCCCGGATCCTGAAAGAGGTCCCCGGCATCGGCGTCGTGCTCATCGGGGAAGGGGATCTGTCGCAGAACCTTGGCTACCCCCGGCAGTACCAGCACCCCGCCGTCGTCGAGGCGATGACGGCGATCCGGCGCATCTGCCGCGAGCACAACGTGCCGTGCGGCCACCCGCACGTGGACGCGCAGAATGCGGCGGCGGTCATCGAGGCCGGCTACAGATTCCTCGTCGCCGCGCCAGTCCGTTCGTACGGCGGCCTCGACATGTGCCGGAAGCTGACCGGGAGAGCAGCGATCTTCCGGCTGAAGCCGGAAGCCACGGTGTGCCAGTGAACCTGATTCTCCTCGACCCTGGCGAGGTCGGCACCGATGGCACAGTTCGCTTGTCCGGCGTGCGCGCCAGGCACCTTGTTACCGTGCTGAAGGTGGCGCCGGGGCACATCGTGCGCGTCGGGGTGCTCGAAGGCGCGAGCGGCGTGGCAACCGTCACATCGCTCGCTGACGGGGCGGTTGAGCTGTCGTGCCGGCTCGAAACGATGGTGCCGCCACGGCCGCCCGTTGACGTGCTCCTTGCGCTGCCCCGGCCGAAGGTGATGCGGCGCCTCTGGGCCCAGCTCGCCGCGCTCGGCGTCGGGCAGATCGTGCTGACCAACGCGGCGCGCGTGGAACGCGACTACTTCGACACGCACGTGGTGACGCCGGAATGCTATCGGCCGCTGCTCGTCGAGGGCCTGCAACAAGCTCGCGACACGCGGCTGCCGCAGGTGTCGATACACAAACAGTTCAAGCCGCTGATCGAGGATCGACTCGACAGCCTCTTCGACGGGGGGCTTCGCCTGGTTGCCGATCCCCGTCGCGAGACGCCGTTGACGGAGGTGGTCCGGCAGCATGCGGACGAGCGCGTGCTCCTCGCGATCGGGCCCGAGGGTGGCTGGAACGATTTCGAGCTGAACCTGCTCGACGCGCATGGCTTCCAGGCCGTCGGCATGGGACCGCGCACGCTGCGCAGCGACACGGCCTGCATCGCGCTCCTGGCGCTGGTGCATGACGCCTTGCAGCGTTCGTAGAGGCCGGCCCCGACGCTACGCCGCCTCGGGCGCACGTTCTTCCGGCTCGAAGCCACCGGAAGCCACAGACGGAGGGCTGAAGCCGGAAGCCACAGACGGAGGCGGCGGGAGCGGCTACGCCTGATCCTTCGGCGTCATCGGCAGGTCGACGACGAACGTCGAGCCGGCACCCAGTTCGCTGCTCAGCGACAGCGTGCCGCCGAACTCCTCCACGATCCGGCTCGTGATCCACAGCCCGAGACCGAAGCCGGCATAGCGCCGGTCGGTGACGGCGCGCTCGAAGCGCTCGAAGACCCGTTCCTGGTGGTGGGCCGCGATGCCGATGCCGTGGTCGGCAACCTCGAGGCGGGCGCGGCCGTCTGCGGCCGTCACGGCGATCTCGATCGGCTGCCCCTCGCCGTACTTCAAGGCGTTCGACACCAGGTTGGTGACGACCTGGTCGAGCCGCAGGCGATCCCAGCGGCCGACCGCCGGCTCGAGCGTGGTGGTGATCTGCGCCTGTTCGCCGTGGTCGAGCCGTTCGAACGCATCGGCGACGACCTCGGCCAGATCGACATCCTCGAGCACGAGCGGCAGCCGGCCGCTGGCAATGCGGGACACGTCGAGCAGCGTGTCCACGAGGCGGGTCAGGCGCGAGAGCTCCTTCGTTGCCGTGCCGAGGCGCGCGTGCACCCAGTCGAGATCCGGCGCCTCGGCCTCGCGCTCCGCGCGGCGGGTGATGGCCAGGAGCTGGAGCTGCAGCGAGTGGATCGGATTGCGCAGCTCGTGCGACGCCGCGGCAAAGAAAGCGTCGCGGCTGACCATGTGCTCTTCGAGCTTGCGCCGGGCGACCACCTGCTCCGTGACGTCGAGCGCAAACACCATGATGCCCTCGACCTCGCCGCCGGGGCCGCGCATCGCGTGGTGCACCATGGTGAACCAGGACTCCTCGTGGGCGGAGGCGCCGTGCGCACCGTTGAAGCGGACCGGCATCTCGATGCCCCAGAACGTCTCGCCCGTGCGGTACACGCCGTCGAGCGCTTCGAACAGCCCCTGGCCCTCGACCTCGGGCAGCGCCGTCCGCACGTCCTTGCCGATCAGGTCGCGGTTGCCGACCAGCCGCGCATACAACGGGTTGGCGAATTCGTAGACGTGAGCCGGACCGCGAAGGATGCAGATGGGCACCGGCGCGTCGTTGAAGAGCGAGCGCAGCCGCGATCGTTCGAGGTCGGCTTGCGCGCGAAGGCGGAGAGCCCGATCGGCGGCTCGACCGCCGCCGCGGCCGCGCCGGGAAGCCACCGCATCACATCCTCCACGAACGAGGCCGCTCCCGCCGCGGCCGGCCGGCCGGCGCCGTCGCGCACGATCCGCTCAGGAGGCAGATGCGCATGCCCCATCGGCAACCGCACCGTAAAGGACGTGCCCGCGCCGGGCTCGGTCGTGACGCTCACGCGGCCGCCGTGAATGGCGACGAACTCGCGCACCAGCGCGAGACCCAGGCCCGAACCCTCCTGGGTGCGGGCCTGAGGCGCCTGGACCCGGTGAAAGCGACGGAACAGCAGCGGAACGTCCTCGTCGGCGATGCCGGTACCGGTGTCACTGACGACGAGCTCGACCTCCCCGTCGGCGGCGCGCAGCGCCACGCCGATGCGCCCGTCGAACGTGAACTTCAGCGCGTTCGACAGCAGGTTGAGGACAACGTTCTCCCACATGCCGCGATCGACGTACACCGGCCCGGCGAGCGGCTGGCAGTCGATGGTGAACGCGAGACCTGCCCGCTCGACCGCGGAACGGAAGACCGACGCCAGCTCCCTGGTGAGAACCGGCAGGTCGGTCGGCTCGAAGCTCGGTTCGACGCGACCGGACTCGATGCGCAGGAAAGCGAGCAGCGTGTCTGCCATCTTCAGCAGGTGAACGGCGTTGCCGTGAAGCACCGTCAACTGCTCTCGCTGCTCGCCCGACACGCGGCCGTGCGCGCCCGCCAGCAGATCGCCAGCAGGTCCCAGCATCAACGTCAGCGGCGTACGGAACTCCTCGCTGACGCGGGTGAAGAACGACGTCTTCGCTCGATCGAGCGCCGCCATTGCCTCCGCGCGCTCGCGTTCCGCCTCGTACGCCCGGGCGTGGGTGAACGCGCTCGCGATCTGCGCGCCAACGAGCTGCAGGAAGGCGCGGTAGTCTCCGTCGAGCGCACGGCGCGGGCTGACGCCGGCAACCAGCACACCCATCGCCGGTGCCTGGCCGGAGTGCGTGATGGGCACCGCGAGCGCCGTGTGCGCGCCCTCGCCCCACGGTCCCCCCGATACGGATCCGGCCAGCGACGTCAGGTCCGCGCACACCTCTGCCTGTGCCGTGCGCGCCACGCGCGCCACGGGCCATATGCCGCCGCCGGGCGCGGCGTCCGACATGTCCACCATCTCCGGGCTCGCATTCGAGTCCGGAGTGACGCCGGCGCTCGCGCACAGCCGCGCGCGACGGCCGTCCGCGTCGAGCAGGTACAGCAGAAAGAAAGGCAGGTCGTTCTCGTGCGTCTCCAGCGTGGCCGCGAGGCTGCGACAAGCGGCGTCCGCCGTGCGGGCGGTGGCTGCCTCGGCCAGCTCTCCCAGCATTCGAAGGCGGCGCTCGCCGAGCACGCGCGCCGTCGTCTCGACGAACGTGGCGAGCATGCCGATGGGATCGCCGGTCTCGTCGCGGATCGCGCTGCAGGAGAAGGTGAAGTACGCCTCTTCGAAATATCCGCTCCGATCGACGACGAGAATCAGGTCTTCGATCCAGATCGGTTTGGCTCCGGACATCACCTTCTGGAACATCGGGTCGAGAAGGGTCTCGCGGATCTCGTCCCAGCACGGGCTGGCGCGGCGGCCGAGCGCAGCCTGGGACGACGTCGCGCCGAGCACCGATCGGCACGCGTCGTTGTACAGCTGCGTTCCCTCCCGTCCCCATGCGATGAGGGTGGGAAAACCGGAGGCGAGCATGATGCCGACCGCCGCCCGCAGGCTCGGTGGCCAGGCGGCGGCCTGCGCCGGGGCCTGCGACCAATCGAACGGCCGCAACGCGACAGCCTCGGGTCCGCCTCCCGCCGGCGAATCGTCGCCTCTGACCGGAATCGAGGGGAATTCAATCGTCCCCGGGGGCAACTCCGACGCGACGGCGGCCGTCAGCACTTCAGCCGGGTCGGCGCCATGCAGGCCCTCGCTGGGAAGCGCCGGCCCGAGGGCATCGTCGGTCGGCGGCCCCTGAACAAGCGCTTCCGCAGGAACGGCAGCCGACACCGCTTCCGCGCCGACGGCAGTCAGAGCTGTGTCAGAGTTTACGTCTTTCGTAACGGGATCGGCCGGCACAAGGCTCGGCGTCGGGTCAGACGGGGCTTCGGGCTCCATACATCGTCAGAACAGGTCCAGGAGGGAGTGCCGGAGTTCAACGACCGACTTGGCGCGAGCAATGTGTGTTCCAACCGTCCGGCTGACTCGGCGTCGACGCGTGGAGCCGCCCGGCTTTCTTGACACTACGGAGCAGCTGCGGAAAGATGTGCCTCCTTTCGCATGGAATTCTTCGCGTGGCTGCAGGGCAGCGCGGTCTCACAGTGGGTTGCGGGTTCACCGTCGCTTCTCGCCTATCCGACCATCCTCACGCTTCACACTGTTGGAATGTCGATCGTCGTCGGGACGTGCGCCGTCATGGCGTTGCGCGTGCTCGGGGTCGCCCCCGACATGCCGCTCAGCGCCTTCCGCCACGCGCCACGCCTGGTATGGGGCGGGTTCATCGTCAACGCGGCCACCGGCCTCGCGCTCTTCGGGATGGACGCCGAGCACAAGGCCACTCAGACCGTGTTCTTCGTGAAGCTCGCCTTCATTGCGCTTGCGCTCGTGTGCTACGCGCGAATGCGCCGCCAGGCCTTCGTCCCGCCCGCCGCGGCGGGGGCGCGAATCGGTGGTGAAGCGAGGATGCTCGCCGTCATGTCCTTGATCCTGTGGACCGGAGCCACGGTCGCCGGCCGGCTGATGGCGTATATGGTCTGAGCTGTCCTTCGACGAGGCAATGGCCCTTTGGGGGGGGCTCGGTGCAGAAGCTGCGCCGCGCTCAGGCGGCTGCGCCGGTGTCGGTGCAGACGGGCGGCAGCTGCACAGAGGCGAGTTGCACCGACAAGGATCGGATTGTGTCATGGAGCCTTTCATAGAGTGGCTGCGGGCCACGCCGCTGTCGGTGACCTTTCAGGACGAAGTCGCCTGGCTGTGGCCGCTCTGCGAGAGCGTGCACTTCATCGGCCTCTGCCTCGTGATCGGCGCGGCGGGACTCTTCGATCTCCGGCTCCTCGGGTTCATGAAGTCGGTTCCGATACGGACGGCAAAACGGTTCATTCCCTGGGCGATATTCGGCTTTGCCCTGAACGTGGCGACCGGGCTCGTGTTCCTGGTGTCGCAGCCGCAGCAGTACCTCACGAACCCGTCGATGTGGTTCAAGGCGCTCTTCCTGCTGCTGGCGGGGGCGAACGCGCTGGTGTTCGAAACCGTGTTCAGCAGGAGGTTCGATCGACTGGGGCCGGGGGAAGACACGCCTGCATCTGCCAAGGTGATCGCGGCGGTTTCCCTGGTGTCGTGGTTCGCCGTGCTCTATTTCGGAAGAATGATTCCCTACCTCGTGCCGGACCCCACCTCAGGCGTCTGAATCTTGACAACGGCGGCCGGGCCCACGATCATCGTGCCCCGTTACCCGGCGCTGTCCGTTCAGGAGGTTCCCACATGAGCAAGAAGGTCCGGGACGCGCTCGCCCTCATGACCATTCTGGCGGCCGCCGTCCCCGCGCTGGCCCATCACGCCATGCAGGCGGAGTTCGATCAGAACAACGTCGTCGTCATTACCGGCGAGCTCAAACGGATTAACTGGGTGAACCCTCACGTCAATTTCCTGCTGGACGTGAAGGAGCCGGACGGGAAGATCACCACCTGGACGCTGGTGCACGCCGGCCCGAACCAGTTGCGTGCGGCGGGCCTGAGCGACCGCGATTTCTGGCAGGTGGGGAAGACCTACTCCGCAAGCCTGGCGCTCGCGCGAAACGGAGCGCCCCGCGGCTACGTCTTCACCATCAAGACGCCCGACGACAAGTTCCTGTACCTCACGTTCGGCAACGTCGGCGTCGATCCGCTGAACAAGGACGGCAAGGGCGGCCTCGGCAACGGCCGGCCGACGAAGTTCCAGTAGACGCCCGAAGTCCGGAGCCCGTTTCTCTTCTTCGGAGAAGTCCTATGATGCCTCGGCCCCTTCGTGATGGCTTCATGCTCGCCCTTGCCGCGGCGGTGGCATGGCTGGCGCCTGTTCCGGGCGCGGCGCAGGAAGGCGGCGGAGGCGGCAACGCGCCGACCAAGGCCGAACTGAGTGCGCCGACGCCGAAGATGGCCGACGGCAAGCCGGACCTCAGCGGACGCTGGGGCGGCGGCGCCAACTTCGGCGGCGGTGAGGCGCTGAAGCGCTTCGACGCGCAGGGCAACTATCACAATCTCCGCAACGATCGGAAGGCAAGCCCGGTCAACCAGGAGCGCGACGCCGGCATGACGCAGCGCTTCTTCTCGAACGTCCCGATGTACAAGCCCGAGCACTGGGACAAGGTGGACTACAACGACGTGAACGGCAACGTCGAGGACTCGAATTTCCACTGCTACCCGGCCGGCATTCCACGCATGGGCCCGCCGCAGAAGATCATGGCCACGCCCACCGAGATCGTCTTCCTGTATCAGCAGAAGAACACGTGGCGCTACATCCCGCTCAACCGCGAACATGATCCGGTCAACTCCCGCGACCAGACCTACATGGGCGACTCGGTGGGCAAGTGGGAGGGTGACACGCTGGTCATCGACGTGGTCGGCTTCAACGATCAGAAGTGGCTTGGCTGGCCCGGCTACTTCCACACCAACAAGCTCCGGGTGGTCGAGCGCCTGCGCCGGCAGGGGAACATCCTCTATTACCAGGCCACCGCGCATGACCCGGACGTGCTGATGCAGCCGTGGGAGATGGATCAGCGGGTGATACGGCTCAATACCAACCCGATGGTGCAGGTCGAGGACCCGCCGTGCGTCGAGACGGACGGCGCCAATATGTATACGAAGGAACGCGGATAAAGCGGGCAGCCGGCAGGCCTCCACGAACTACGAACCACAGAGACGCCGAGACACAGAGACGCCTCCGGAAAAATATCTTCTCTGTGCCTCTGTGGCTCTGTGGTTCGTGGGTACCGCCGCTCAATTCGTCGCGAAGCAGTAGATCAATCCGTCGCCGCCGCTCGCCTTCAACTCCTCCTGGCTGCAGCCCTGGCTGACGTGGGCCGCGTTCCACGAGGGACCCGTCTTCGGATCGTTCCCCGATCGGTCGTGATGGCCGACGGCGGCTTTTCCCTGGCCCGGGAAGTAGCGCACCCAGTTGCCGCAGGTCGTATTGGCGGAATCGGCGCTCGCGTAGGCCGTCCCGTCGGCCTGCGTGCCCGTCAGGATGTCGTGACGGTTCGGTGAGTCGCCGCGGCCGTTGACGACCTCGCCTTTCTCGGTGAGCGCCGTCTCCTTCGTCAGGTTGTTCTTGTCGCTGTGCAGCTCGGTGACGCTGCCGGCGATGCGGACGCCCTTGGCGTTGTACCAGGGACCGGTCCCGATGCGATCCTTGGCGTTGATCGCCGGGTGGCCGGCCGCGCCGTTCTGGCTCAGATAGGCCTTCCACGTCTTGCTGCCGGCGCCCGCGGCGGCCGCCAGCGTCTGGCAGTGCTTGTCGGCGCCGAGGAGGCCGCCGAGGTTCGCTCCCCGCCCGGAGCCGACGCTCGAAATGAAGAAGCTCATCGCGTTGGCCGGCTGCGCCGCCTGCGCGAGCGCCGGCGAGGGGGCCGCGAGCGTGAAGAGCGCCAGCGCGGCGAGGACAGATCGCGCCGTCAACATGATGTTCTCCCTGTGATTCGGCCAGGACGGCTACGGAACAGCGCACGCATTCTACCCGCGGATCCGGTCGAATCCAACGGGCCTGCGTCCTTGACACCACTGTGGGCTGCGGAAGAATCAGGCCCTTCGTATCGCCGATTAGGGGTCAGACCCCAGTGATGAGTCATGTCAATGGGTTGAGTCGCCCCTTCACTGGGGTCTGACCCCCCTCGTGACCCCGTGAGGAGGGCCGATTCGTGACGCAGATGACGCGCCTTGTCCGAACTGCGCTGATCGCGGCAGTTCTCGTTCCCGCTGTTTCCGTGACGAGCGCGCACGCCCAGACGGGTGGGCCGCAGCTCCGGGTGCTGTCCAGCCGCCCCGACCTGGTGAGCGGCGGCGACGCGCTCGTGCGCGTGGATCTCCCTGCCGGCACCGCCGCCACCGACGTCAAGGTGACGGTCAACGGCGCTGACGTCACGTCCTCCCTGCGTGCCGAGCGCGGCGGGCTGATCGGGGTGGTCACGGGCCTGGTCAACGGCTCGAACACACTCACGGCCACGGCGCGCGGCCGGACGGCGAGCGCCGCCCTCGTCAACTACCCGAACGCGGGACCGATGATCTCGGCGCCGCAGGAGCAGCCGTTCGTCTGCATGACCGAGCGGTTCAAGCTGCTGTCGGGGGGAACGCTGGGCAAGCCGCTCGACGCGAACTGCTCGATCGCCACGCGCGTGGACTATGTCTATCGCGCGAAGGACGGCAAGGACTTCCAGCCCCTGGCCGACCCGAAGACCATCCCGGCCGACGTCGCCATCACCAACGTCGAAGGCAACGAGGCGCGCTTCATCGTCCGCATCGAGACGGGGACCGTGAACCGCGCGATCTACCAGATCGCGATGCTGCACGATCCGGCGAAGGATCCCAATCCCGATTTCCTCACGCGCCCGCACGGCTGGAACGGCAAGCTGATCTTCACGTTCGGCGGCGGCTGCGAGCCGGGCTGGTACCAGCAGGGCGCATCGACCGGCGGCGTCGACGATGTCGTGCACCTGGCGCGGGGATACGCGGTGGCGTCGGCGTCGCTCGACGTCGCCGGGAACAACTGCAACGACCTCATCTCGGCCGAGACCATGATGATGGTCAAGGAGCGGTTCATCGAGCACTACGGCGTGCCGATGTTCACGATTGGCTGGGGCTCGTCGGGCGGCGCGATTCAGCAGCACGGGATCGCGGACAACTACCCGGGGCTGCTCGACGGCCTGATCACGGGCCGCAGCTTCGCCGACACCGCGTTCGCCAGCAGCACGAGCAGCGGCGACAGCCGTCTGCTGCAGAACTACTTCGACAAGCTGGCCGGCGCCGTCACCTACACCGACGAGCAGAAGCGCGCGATTGCCGGCTTCGCCAACGCGGCGACGATCTCGAATCTCTCGCGCGTGCGGGCGCCGCGCTTCAATGCGACCGAGCGCTGCCCGGAGGGGTTACCCGCGGAGCAGAAGTACGACGCGGTCAAGAATCCGAAGGGCGTCCGCTGCACGATCTGGGATCACGGCGCCACCGTGTACGGGCGTGATCCCCGTACCGGTTTCGCACGGCGCCCGCTCGACAACACCGGCATCCAGTACGGCCTGGAGGCGCTCAACAGCGGCGCCATCACGAAGGAACAGTTCCTCGATCTCAACGAGAAGATCGGCGGCTTCGACATCGACGGCACCATCGTCGCGTCCCGCATGGTGGCCGACAACCTCGCGATGCGGGCCGCGTATCGCTCGGGCCGGCTGACCAACGGCGGCGGCGGGCTGGCGACGGTACCGATCATCGACTATCGCACCTACTACGACGACCTGCCCGCCGGTGACGTGCACCTGCGCTTCCACTCGTTCTCAACCCGCGCCCGCCTCGAAAAGGCGAACGGGTACTCGGACAATCACGTGATGCTCCTTCAGGATCGCCGCTATGGCGACTTCGACACCGCGAGCCCCGTGCTGACCAACGCGCTGGCGCAAATGGATGAGTGGCTGCTCAAGCTCTCGCTCGACGACTCGAATGCCACGCCGATCGCGAAGCTGCGGAAAGCCAGGCCCGCCACTCTCGTGGACGCCTGCTGGACGAAGGACGAAGTGCCGCAGAAGATCGAGGAGAAGCACCAGTACCGCGCCGGGCGCTGCAACGACCTCTACCCGGCGTACTCGTTCCCGCGCGGTGTCGCCGGGGCGCCGATCAGCAACGACATCATCAAGTGCCAGGTCAGGCCGATCGCCGCATCCGACTACAAGAGCGCGTTCACGGCCGACGAGATGACCCGCTTGCGGAAGATCTTCCCGGCCGGCGTGTGCGACTGGTCGAAGGCCGGCGTCGAGCAGCAGAAGCTCGCCGGTACCTGGCAGACCTTCAACGCGGGGCCGGCCGGCGGCACCGGCGCGCCGTAGGGATACGATGGGTCTACGGTCTGCGGTCTGCAGCTCGGTCCTCAAGCTCGAGCCACCGGACCGTAGACCGAGACGGACCCTGCGGCAGCGGAGACGTTCCGGAGAACCCATGCGAACACAGGTGTTGTCTGTTCTCGGCGTGTGCGCCGTGATCGTGTCGTTCCTGGAGGCGCAGGCGCCGAAGGTCCCGACGGTCAAGGAGGTGCTCTACAGCGCGGCGGACAGCATCGGGCAGCTGCGCCTGGCCGCCGAGGTCGATCGCATTGCGACGATGAACTACACGGCAACCGGAACACTGAGCGTCGGCAACCAGCCTTGCACGCTGAAGGAGTACAAGGCGAGCGTCAACTGGCTGCACAAGGGGATGCGCGTCGAGTACACCTGCGACGGGCAGCCACGGCGCGTCGAGGTCGTCAACCACGATGTGGCGTGGAACGAGACGTCAGCCGGCGTCGGCGCAACGCCGGCGCCTGCCGGGGCGGCCGCCGAGCGGCAGCTGCTGCTGTGGATGCTGCCTGCCGGCGTGGTGAAGGCGGCGACCGCGGCGGGCGCCAACGCCACTGTCGCTGTCGAAGGCGGCAAGACCGTGCTCGCGTTCCCCGTGGCCGACGTGCCGGGGGCCACCATCCGTGCCTTTTACAATCCCGAGAGCTACCTTCTCGAACGCGTCGAGGCGCGCCTCGGTACGGTCGTCACCGACATCACGTATTCGGAACACGGCGATTGGAACGGTGAGGACTACCTGAGCGACGTGCAGTTCCCGAAGCGCATCGTGCAGAAGCGCGGCGCCGCCACCGTCGCCGACCTGACGATCGAGAAGACGAACACCTACAATCCCTACGTCATCATGCCCGTGCCGCCCGGCATCAAAGGGGCGCGCTGAGCGCGCCCGCGGCGTGACGGACGACTCCGACAAATCCTTCTGGCACCGGTACCTCGAGTTCTACGAGCACGCGTTCTCGACGATCGGCAACGTCTCGTCGATTCTCGAGTTCGGTGTCTTCAAGGGCGATTCCATCCGCTGGCTCGCGGCGCGCTTTCCCGGCGCGCGGATCGTCGGATGCGACATCGTGCCGCCGCAACCTTCGTGGCCGGTGTCTCCCACCATCGGCTACGTCCGCCTCGACCAGGACTCGGTCGATCAGATCCGGCGGCTGTTCCAGCACCTGAAGACCCAGTTCGATCTGATCATCGAGGACGGCAGCCACAAGCCGGTCCACCAGCGCAACTGCCTCGTGGAGTCGCTGCCCTGGGTGCGCTCGGGCGGCCTGTACATCCTCGAAGACATTCACACGGCACATCCTCAGCACCCGCTCTATCGTGCGCTGGAACGCGCGTCCGTCGTCGGTCCGCTCCACCTCCTGCTCGCGCTCGAGCATCTGCACGCGAACGGCGCCGCGCTCGACGAAGACACCATCGAGCGGCTCACCGCCGATTCGCTCTTTTCCCGCGACGACGTGGAGCTCGTGTTCCGGCAGGTACGGGCGATCGGACATGTACAGGCGGGCGACATTGCCTCACCGCTGCTACCAGTGCGGGAGATCCGACTTCGAGTACGGGTCCCTTCGCTGCCGGTGCGGCGCGAATCTCTACGACGAGGCCGACTCCATGTCGGCGGTGCTGCACGTGCGTGCCTGACGCTCTTTCGATTAACGAAAGTTTCTGCTGCCCACGCTCGTCGGCCGTGACGAAGTATCGGCACGCCGCAACCGTGCGATGAACAGCGTGTTGTGGATACCGATCGCACACGCAACGCGCAGGTTCGGCCGTCGTGCGACACGGTAAGACATCCCACACAGCAGGGTGCTGAACCCTCCGTTGACCTGTTTGCCGACGCGCCGTGCAATTAACACTCGCGTGCGGTGCGAACGTCACGCACGGAACAGATCGCACATACGCATCGCGTAAACGCGCAGAACATTGCGCCGGGCCACGCGATCATGGTGGGCTCACACATACGAACCGCGCGACTCGCGCCGTGCGAACGCGGGAGGCCACGGTGCGACACGCATGTCACCATCGCGGCGAGTGACTCTGGATCGTGCGATTTCCTCAATGAATTCTCCTGTTTCACTCAGGCCGGCGATGCCGTGGCATGCCGTATGCTTCGGGCTGGCCCCGTGACCACCGACACCCAACGCAGGAAGGGGCCGTCCAGACGGAGGTGTCGTTTCCCCCGTCGAGGCGCCTCGACAAACCTCTGCCGCGACCGGGCCGGGCCTCATTAAGGGGCACGTCGTGGCCTCCCGGGGGTTCGCGCGCTCCCGGCAGATGGCCGACGCTCTGCGCAGCGATTTGCTCTATTCGGAGAAGCGTCCGCGCGACGCGCTCTTCATGGCCATCGAACAGATCCTGGAAGAGCAGGCGCAGACCGGCGAGCCGAGGATGCTGTCCCGCCTCACGCGCGAGGCGGCGACGCGTGCGCGCCGTCGCGCCGCTCGATCAGGATTCGAGTTCCGTCACTGGGATACCGCCGGCAAGGCGGTCGTCAAGGCAATGCTCTCCGCCGGCGTGCTGTTGATGGCCGACGGATGCCCGATTCCGCCAGGCATCACCGCGCAGGCCACGCCCGTCGCCTCGGTGCGCGACGGATACAAGGACATCACGGAAGCGTTCCTGCTCGAGAGGGTGATCCGTCGCCTCGGCGACGTTTCGACGCGGGATCACCGATCGCTCGCGCACGCGCTGTTCCGCCAGTTCGATCGCGGTGTTCCGATCGAAGACCTCGAGGATCGAGTCGTCATACTTCTCGCGCAGCTTGCCGATCGGGTCGAGCTCCGCGATGATACGTATCACGCACGGCCTGTCGCCGACGCGTAGATACGCTTAACGCCGTTCACGCCGTCAGTTTTCTCCCGCTTAGACGACGCCGCGGTGCGCCGTCGCCCACGCCGCTTTCGTCCTATCGCCTGATCTCCGATCACGTCGTCATTCTTCGCGCGGCTCGTCGATCGCGCCGAGCCTCTACCGGTACGTCGCGCGCGCTCCGGCGCGGAGCGCGCGCGTACGGTAACGCCTCTCACGCCGCTTCCGCCCTGACGCCAGACGCGTCGCGCACGTGCGCGTCGCTACACATGACGTGAGACTTACGAAGGATTAAACAAGATGACAATCTGTATTCACCGCAGCCGCGTCATCGCGACTCTTGCATTCGCCGCGTTCGCAGCCACAGCGGCGACCGCCCGGGCACAAGCCACAACGGAGCCTCAAGCGATCGAAGTGCGCGGCGGCGCCGCCAACTTCGCCGTCGACACAAGCCTGCCGGTGCTCACCGTCCACGGCAAGTCGTCCGCACTCGAGGGGCGCGTCCACGTCAGGCGCAGCGCCGAGGGGCCGGTGCTCGAGCAGATCGAAGCCTCGCTGTCCGTAAAGAGCATCGGCACGGGCATGAAGCTGCGCGACGAGCACATGCGCAAGTACGTGTTCACCACCGACACCGGCGAGGTGCCCGACGTACGGTTCGTTGGCGACAAGGCGGAGTGCTCGAAGGTCTCCGCCAACCAGAGCACGTGCCAGGTGGCCGGCAATCTGACGATCCGCGGGACGGCGCGTCCGTTCTCGATCGCCCTGAAGGTGAAGGAGGACGGGGACAGGTTCCACGCGTCAGGCGACAGCGTCGTCCGCCTCAGCGCCTACGGCATCGAGCAGCCGTCGCAGCTGGGCGTGACGACGTCAGACGAGGTGAAGCTTCGCTTCGAGTTCACGGCGCGGCCGGGCCGCGAGGCGCTGCCGACGTCGGGCCGCCAGGTGCCGTCCGCGACGGGAGGCTCACGGTGACGGGCAGCCGGCTCCTTCGCGTCGCCAGCGTGGCCATCGTATTGACGGCCATGGCCGCACCGGCGCTCGCGCTGCCGACAATGATCCGTCTCGGGTACACGGGATGTGCGTCGTGCCATCTCGCGACGCAGGGCGGCGGACCGTTGAACGACTACGGCCGCGGCATCGACGAGGCCCAGAGCCTGCGCGCGAACGAGTACCGTTCCGACGACGAGCGACGGAGGCTGACCCACGACGTCCGACTCGTCCTCCAGAACTCGTCGATGTGGGTGGCCGGGGCATCCGACACGAACACCTTCCGGCCGCGGGTGATGTATCGCAACGTCACCGCGCTGTCGAACGCGTTTCGTGTGTCCGGCATCTTCACGGTCGAAGGCGCACGCGCTCCGCGTCCGGCGCGCAGCTACGACCCGGCCGCGAGGGGCGCAACCGGGTTCATCAACACCGCCCTGGTGCACTACCAGCCGAACGACGCGTTCGAGATCGCCGCGGGCCGGGACCAGCTGCCGAGCGGCATCAACGTTCCCGACCTGGTTCCCTATATCAAGTCCCGGAACCGGCTTGGCTACTACGACTCGCCAACCCAGGTGAAGGCGTATTGGTGGGGCAAGCGCCATCACGTGAGCCCGTTCGTGTACGGGCCGGGCGGGAACGAGAGCCCGGGCGAAGATGAGAGGGGCGGCGGCACGCTTGCCGAGTTTGACGTGCTCGGCAACCAGCGCACGGTGATTGGGACCACGATGCTGAAGGGGTCGGCCCGCAACGGCAGCCGCCAGATGGTCGGGGCATATGCGCGCCTCGGCTTCGGCCAGTGGGGCATCCTCGCCGAACACGACGTCACCGACTTCATCCGCACGGCGCTGGCGGACACGTCATTCCGCCAGCATGCGACTTACGCGCAGGTGTTCTGGGCCGCGCGCGAGTGGCTGGTGCTGTCGGGGGTCGGCGAGCGCCTGCGCGTCGAACAGCCGTTCGAAGAACGGCTGAATGCCGGGCGGGTCGAAGTCGCTGCCCGCCTCGCCAGCCAGGTGACCATCATTGTCGGCACCCGAGTGGAGAAGAACACGATGACCGGGCGGCTGTCGAAATCGCTGATTCTGCAGACCGCTTTCAAGACCGTGCACTAGTGGCAAGGCGAACATCGAGACAGGAAGGGCCGGCTGAAGCCGGCCCCTACGAGGATCGGAGGAAAACCAGAGGACTCGAAAACAAGAACCAGGTCGTAGGGGCCGGCTTCAGCCGGCCCGTTCCCTACTGCACCATGATCGTCGCGTTGCGCTTCGGCACGTAGCCGACGGGAATCTTTGCCGCCTGCTTCATCGTCGCGATGTCGATCGCCGCGACCCAGTTCGATCCGGCAATCGCCACGTAGGCCATCTTCCCGTCGGGCGTCAGCGTGACCCAGTTCGGATCGATGCCGTTGATGTCGGTTTGTCCGACGAGCTTCAGGTCGGGAAGCGAGTACTTGTAGACGGCGCTGTTCAGCCGGCTGTTGACGATCAGCGTCTTGGCGTCGGGTGTCACGGCCAGGCCATGCGAGACGTTCCCGCCCACGTGGACAGCCTTCTTCCCCGGGGCCAGCTCGGGAAGCTTGATCCGGTGAATCTCCTTGCGCGTGGCGAAATCGACCACGGCGAAGCCATTCAGCTCGGACAGCTGGACGAACGCCCACTTGGTGGACCCGTCGGGATTCGTGCTGAAGGCCATGGGACGCACGCCGAGGTCGAAGTCGTGCGACCACACCGGCTCCTCGGTCTTCGCGTCGATGACGGTCATGACTTTCCCGGCGATGGAGCCGCTCACCACGTACTTGCCGTCCGGCGTGACGTAGGTGTTGTGGACGTCGCCCTTGACCGCGATGCTCTTGGCCAACGTGCCCGAAGCGGTATCGACGACGTCAACGGCACCGGCACCGCCCCTGATCGAGACATAGACCCGCTTGCCGTCCTTGCCGATGCCGATGTTATTCGGCCGGCCGCTCAGCTTGACCTTCTTGACGACCTTCAGCGTCTTGCCATCGACGATGTCCAGCGTATGGTCGGCCTCGTTGCTGACGAAGATCTTGCTCCCATCGGGCGTGGCCGCGGCGCCGTGACTGACCTCGATGCCTTCGATGACGCCCACCACTTTGTTGGTGACCGGGTCGATGAGGTGGACGTTGTCCCCGGCGCTGTTGGTCTGGATGATCCGCACGTCGGCGGCACTGAGCGGCAGCACCACGAGCACCGTCGCCAACGCCGTGAGGAAGCCGTTACGCGCTCGTGAACTCATCATGGTCGTCAAAACCTTTCTTCACCGCTCTGTCGAAGAAGCGGATGCCTACCGGGACCCACCGACGGTCTGTCCTTTTACCCAGGCGAGCAGCGTCTGAAACTCCGGATCGCTCTGCGACTTCCAGTGCTTGCCGCCGTTGTGGAAGAGGTCGCCGCCCGCATCCGTCTCGAGCGGATGGTAGAGCAGGGGGCTTTTCAGCGGCGCGGTTGGCACCACCACCCGGCGGACGGCCTCGAAGTTCTTGCGCGACTGCTCCTCGTTCCAGGTGGCGCTGCCAGGCGAGAGCGTCTGCAGGACCAACGGTGTCCCCTGCGAATGGCAGGAGTAACAGCGCGCGTGGCCGGGACGCTTGGCCAGGAAAATCGGCTGCACACGGGTCCTGAAGTACTCGAAGTCGAGGGCCGCAGAGGTAGCGGGCTTCGATGCTGGCTGCTGCGCCAGGAAGACAGAGAAAAACCACACGAGGGCGATCGGCATCACGCGCCTCCCAAGTTAGGTGGGAGTATGATGCTGGCCCTGATGCGCGTCAAGCGGGCGGTCTTCGCGGCCCTCCTCGTCGCGACGGCGGGGTTGACCTCGGCGGCGCAGGCGCCGGGGCCGCCTGGCACGCCGATCCTGTTCGAGGGAGCCCGGCTCATCGCGGGCGACGGCAACACCCCACTCGAGAACTCAGCGTTTCTCGTCGAGCATGGCAGGTTCACCCGGGTCGGACGACGGGGGGAGCTGCAGCCGCCGCCCGGCGCCGCCCGGGTCGATCTGACCGGCAAGACGGTCATCCCGGCCCTCATCGACGCCCATTCGCACATCGGGTACATGAAGGACCTGACGAGCGGGCCGCAGAACTACACGCGCGACAACATCCTCGACCACATGCGCCGGTTCGCGCTATTTCGGCGTCGCCGCCAGCCAGGCCATGGGCAGCGACTTCGGCGAGATGCCGTTCGCGCTTCGCGACGAAATCCTCGCCGGGCGATTCCCGGAGGCGGCACGGTTCCTCTCGGCGGGCCGCGGCCTGGCGCCGATCGAAGAGATCAGCCCGGCCAACATGCGCCATTCGGCCTTTCCGGTCACGACGGTGGAAGGCGCCCGCGCCGCCGTCCAGGAGCTCGTGCCGCGGAAGGTCAGGATCGTCAAGACGTGGGTGGACGACCGCGGCGGCGCGGTGAAGAAGCTGGCCCCCGAGTTGTACAAGGCCATCATCGACGAGGCACACAGGAACGGGCTCCGCGTCGCCGTCCACGCAACGGGACTGCAGGACGCGAAGGATCTGCTCCGCGCCGGCATCGACATCTTCGCGCACATGATGAGCGACGTGGATGACGAGCTCGTGGCGCTGTTCAGGCAGCACCCGAACACCGTCGTGCTCACCGCCCTCGGCGGCCCGCGGCGGACGATCTACGCGCCGTGGCTCAATCCGCCCCACCCGCTCATCGCGGAGACCGTGTCGCCCGCACAAGTCAGGCGGCTGCAGGATCGCCTCGGACGCACGCCGGCCGACGAGCGGGCGCGCGGGCGCGAGGCCTGGGACCGGCTGGCGCGCGGAATCGTGAAACTGAACGCGGCCGGCGTCACAATTGGCGTGGGAACCGACGGCGGCGGCCAGCAGGGCGACCAGTTTATCGGCTGGACTATGCACACCGAAGTGGAGAACATGGTCGCCGCCGGGATGACGCCCTCCCAGGTCATCGTCGCGGCGACGCGCACGTCGGCGCAGATCCTGGGGCTCGACGATCTCGGTGACGGTGGCGCCGGGCAAGAGCGCGGACTTCGTCGTGCTCGACGCCAACCCGCTCGACGACATCACGAACACGAGAAAGATCGACACGGTCTACCTGCGCGGCGCACAGGTGGATCGGTCGCGGTTGAGAGCGGGCTTCATGGGTGAAGGCGGGCGATAGGCCGTGGTGACGAACCACAGAGACACAGAGACACAGAGAAGATAGGGCCAGCAAACCTCTGTGCCTCTGTGACTCTGTGGTTCGTAGGACATCGAGGCCGCTGAAAACGGGGTTCTTGAAAGGATTACGGTCATGCCGCGCAGGTTCATACGACTCACCCTGGTGTCGCTGGCGCTCGGCCTCGCGCTCACCTCGACGTCCGCGCCGCTGCTGGGCCAGTCGGGCACCACGAACGGCGAATGGCGCCACTACGGGGGCGACACCGGCCATACCCGGTACGCGCCGCTCGACCAGATCAACGCGGCCAACTTCAACATGCTCGAGGTCGCGTGGCGCTTCAAGACCGACGGGCTCGGCCCGCGGCCGGAGTTCAACTTCGAGTCCACGCCGCTGATGATCAACGGCCGCCTGTACTCGACCGGCGGCACGCGGCGGGCGGTGGTCGCGCTCGACGCGGCGACCGGCGAGCTGCTGTGGATGCACAGCGAGCACGAGGGCGCACGCGGCGCGGCGGCACCGCGCCAGCTCTCCGGCCGCGGCCTCGCCTACTGGACCGACGGCAAGGAGGAGCGGATCCTCTACGTCACGCCCGGATACCGGCTCGTCGCGCTCGACGCGAAGACCGGTCAGCCGGTTGCCGGCTTCGGCAGGAACGGCATCGTCGATCTGAAGCAGGACTTCGATCAGGAGATCGATCTGGAGAACGCGCCGGTCGGGCTCCATTCGACGCCGATGATCGCCAGGAACGTCGTCATCGTCGGCGCCGCGTTCGAAACCGGCGCCAATCCGAAGAGCAAGGCGAACGTCAAAGGCTACGTTCGCGGCTTCGACGTGCGGACGGGCAAGCGGCTCTGGATCTTCCACACCATTCCGCTGCCGGGCGAGGTCGGCAACGAGTCGTGGAAAGAAGGCTCCTGGAAGCACACCGGCAACACCGGCGTGTGGGCGCAGATCTCGATCGACGAGGAGCTCGGCCTCGCGTACCTGCCGGTCGAGATGCCGACCCATGACTACTACGGCGCCGATCGCCCCGGCGACAACCTGTTCAGCGAGAGCATCGTCGCCGTCGAACTGGAGACGGGCAAGCGCCGCTGGCACTACCAGCTCGTGCACCACGGCATGTGGGACATGGATATCCCGAGCGCCCCGATTCTCGCGGACATCACCGTCAACGGCCGCACGATCAAGGCGGTCGCGCAGCCCACCAAGCAGGCGTTTCTGTACGTCTTCAATCGGGAGACCGGCGAGCCGATCTGGCCGATCGTCGAGCGGCCGGTGCCGGTCGGCGACACGCCGGGCGAATGGTATTCGCCGACGCAGCCGATCCCGACCAAGCCGCGCGCCTTCGACGGAACGGGGCTGACGATCGACGACCTGATCGACTTCACGCCGGAACTGCGGGCGGAGGCCGTCAAGATCGTCTCGCGCTACAGGCTCGGACCTGTGTTCACGCCTCCATCCGTGAGCCGGGCGGAGGGGCCGATCGCCACGTTGACCATGGGTGCGCAGGCCGCGGCCTCCAACTGGCCGGGTGGCTCGTACGATCCGGAAACGCACACGCTGTACGTGGCGTCGCAGACCTCGGTTGCGACGCTCGGCCTGGTGCCGCCTCCTCCGGGTGTGTCGGACATGGCGTATCACCAGGGCACGGTGCTGTCCGGTCCACGGACGGCCGGTGGCTCCGGCGCCGGCGCCGCCACGGCACCGGCTGCGGCGAGAGTCTCAGGCGAAGCCGCCGCGCCGCCGCTCACGGTGCAGGGACTGCCGCTCATCAAGCCGCCGTACAGCCGCATCACGGCGATCAATCTCGACACTGGCGACTTCCGCTGGCAGGTGCCGTTCGGCGCCACGTCGGACAACATCCGCAATCACCCGGCGCTCAAAGGCCTGAACCTGCCACCGGTGATGGGCAGGCAGGGGAACAATCCGGGGACGCTCGTGACGAAGACGCTGGTGATCGCCGGCGAGCACAACTTCGGCCCCACGCCATCCGGGCAGCGCGGCGCCATGCTGCGTGCGCTCGACAAGATGACGGGTAAAGAGGTCGGCGCGGTCTACATGCCGGCGCCGCAAACCGGGTCGCCGATGACCTACCTGCTGAACGGCCGGCAGTACCTCGTCGTCGCGATCAGCGGCGGAAACTACAGCGGCGAGCTCGTCGCCTTCAGGCTTCCCGCGGCCGCCGCCGTCACCGCCGACCGGTATCCCGGAACGGGCGGCGACATCGAGATCACGCCGCTCCTCCATTCCAGCATCCAGCTGGAACATGCGGGGAAAGTCGTCCAGGTGGACCCGTGGAGCGTCGCGGACCTGTCGCGCGCGAAGCCGGCCGACGTCATCCTCATCACCGACGATCCGGTGCACCACCTGGACGACAAGGCGATCCAGCGACTGCGAAAGCCCGGAACGGTCATCGTGGTGCCGCCCGCCCTGAAGGCGCGGGTCCCAGGCGCTGTCGTCCTCGCGAACGGCGCCTCGACGACCGTGGCCGGCGTGCAGGTGGACGCGATTGCCGCGTACGATCTGACGCCTGGCGCACCGGAGCATCCCAAGGGCCAGGCCAACGGCTACCTGGTCACGCTCGGGGGACGGCGAATCTACGTCGCCGGCGTGACCGAGTGCGTCCCCGAGCTGCTGGCGGTGACCAACGTGGACGTCGCCTTCATGCCGCTGAACATTCCGCCGGCGCGGATGACACCGGCCGCCGCGGCGGACTGCACGAGGCGCCTGAAGCCCAAGGTTGTCTACGTGAATCATTACGATCAGGACACCGCGGGACGGCTCACGAACCCGGCGGCGGTGCCGCGGGGGGTCCCCGGCGGGCTGACGATCGCGCAAACCCTGCAGGCTTTCAAGGATGCGCTCCGGAACGAGCCGATCGATGTTAGGCTTCCGGACTGGTATTCTGGCGTGAACGCTCAATAGGGGCTCCGGACTCCGGGCCTCGGGCTCCGGGCTGCGAAAATGCCCGCAGCCTGAAGCCCGAAGCCTGAAGCCCATCGTTTCTTGAAAGAGGAGGCCGTGATGGACCGGAAGCGCAATCTCCTCGTGGGCGGGACCTTTCTCGTCGTGATTCTGGGCCTCGGTGTCGGCCAACTCTTCCTGCAGCGCGCCGCGGCGCAGCAGGGCGGCGTCGAGGCGCCGCGGTTCGAGGTCGACCCGTTCTGGCCCAAGCCGCTGCCCAACCACTGGGTGCTGGGCCAGGCGATTGGCGTCTGGGTGGATGACCAGGACATCGTCTGGATCATCCATCGCAGTTCCTCCACGCTGGCCGATAACGAAAAGGCGCTCGAGCTCAAGAACGGCGAGTGCTGCGCGGGCGCGCCCAACGTGCTCGCGTTCGACGCCGCCGGCAATCTGGTGCGGCGGTGGGGCGGGCCGGGCGAGGGATACGACTGGCCATCGGGAAACCACGGCATCTTCGTCGATCACACCGGCAGCGTCTGGATCGGCGGGAACGGCCCTGGGGATTCCCACCTGCTGAAGTTCACCAAGGACGGAAAGTTCCTGATGCAGGTCGGCAAACCCAACGCGCGCCAGGGCAAGCCGAACGCGCAGGGCAATCCGACTTACGTGGGTGGCAGCAACGATCCGGCAAACTTCGGCCGCGTCGCCAAGATCGTGGTCGATCCCAAGACCAACGAAGCGATCCTCGCCGACGGCTACCTCAATAAGCGCGTCGCCATCATCGACGGCGCGACGGGGAAAATGAAGCGCTACTGGGGCGCCTACGGCAACAAGCCGGACGATTCGCCGCTCGGTCCCTACAATCCAAACGCGAAGCCGGCGCAGCAGTTCCGCAATCCCGTGCACTGCGCCGACCTGTCGAACGACGGCCTTCTGTACGTATGCGATCGTGCAGGCGATCGGCTCCAGGTGTTCAAGCCGGATGGCACGTTCGTCAAGGAGGCCTTCATCGCGAAGAACACGCTGGCGTCCGGCTCGGTGTGGGACGTGGCGTTCTCCAAGGATCCGCAGCAGCGCTATCTCTATGTCGCCGACGGCATGAACAACCGGGTGTACGTGCTTCGCCGCGACACGCTCGAGGTGCTGACCAGCATCGGCGACGGCGGGCGCCAGCCGGGTCAGTTCTTCGGAGTCCACAGCATCGCGGTTGATTCGAAGAACAACCTCTACACAACCGAGACGTGGGAAGGGAAGCGGCTCCAGAAGTTCGTCTACAAGGGCGTCGGCCGCGTCACGGCTCCGCACCAGGGGACGGTCTGGCCGACGACCACGCAGTAAACACGAACCACAGCGATACAGGGACACAGAGAAAACCGGGTCAGGTCTCTGTGCCTCTGTGACACTAACGCGCTGAAGTTTGTTTCTCGACAAGAAGCGCGTTAGTGTCACGAGTGTCACAGCGTCTCTGTGGCCCGTGGCATCGAATGCGGCCGTATTAGAGAAGAGGCCATCATGCGCGCGGTCCTGCTGCTGGCACTGCTCCTCGTTTCATCCGGTTTCCTCACGGCGCAGTCTCGTACCCTCGACATCTACTGGATCGACGTCGAGGGTGGCGCGGCCACGCTCATCGTCTCCCCGTCGGGAGAATCGATGCTGGTTGACACCGGCTACGAGACGGACGGGCGGGATGCGAAACGGATCTTTGCCACCGCGCAGGAGGCCGGCCTCAAACGCATCGACCACATGGTGATCAGCCACTACCACGGCGACCACGTGGGCGGGCTTGCCGCGCTCTCCAAGATGATCCCGATGGGACGGTTCTACGGTCCCGGAGACAAGATCGAGCCGGTCAACCAGAAGTGGTTCGACAGCTTCAGGACCGCCGCCGCCGACAAGAGGACCATCGTCAAGGCCGGCGACCGGATTCCTCTTCAAGGCGTTCAGGCGACCGTCGTCGCGTCGGATACCCAGCTCCTCGCCACGCCGCTCGAAGGAGGCGGACAGAATCCGCTCTGCGCTGACGCCGAACGTAAGGCGTCGGCCGGTTTCGAGAACGCGCGAATGGTGGGGACGCTCCTGACCTATGGCAGGTTCAAGTTCCTCAACCTCAACGATCTCGACTGGGACAAGGAGATGGAGCTTGCCTGCCCGGTGAACAAGCTGGGCAAGGTGACGATGTACCAGGCGGGCCGGCACGGCTCGTTCGACGGCGCGGGCGCGCCGGCGTTCCTGGGCGCGATTGCGCCGCAGGTCGTCATCGTGAACAACGGGCCGCGGAAGGGGCTCGGGCAGGTGGACGACAGGGCCAAGTCGATCAACCCCGCCGGCACGCGGACGGCGCCCTACGAACGCAATGGCTATCTCCGGATCGCCCGGCTGCCCGGCATCGAGGGGATCTGGCAAGGACACCTGTCGCTGGTGGACAAGGACCCGAGCCACAACACCGCGGAGGACATGATCGCGAACCTGGGCGAGACTGGCCGATTGCCGGGGGCACTGGCTCAAGGCATCAGTCGAACCCGACGGACGGTTCACGGTCACGAACGGCCGCAACGGCCACAGCCGCACGTACACCGCCCGTTAGCGAAGCGTCCTTACGACAACGGCCGTAGGGCGGGTCCTTTTGGACCCGCCTAATGATCAACGGGCTCGTCCACGTATCCCGCCGGGTCCAGAAGGACCCGGCCTACGCGTCCCCCGTGGCTTCTCTGTGTCTCTGAGTCTCTGTGGTTCGTCTTTAGCAGGCCGTAGGGCGGGTCCTTTTGGACCCGCCTAATGATCGACGTGCTCGTCCGCGTATCCCGCCGGGTCCAGAAGGACCCGGCCTACGCGTTTCCCCGTGGCCTTCTCTGTGTCTCTGCGTCTCTGTGGTTCGTCGTCAACGGCCTACGCGTTTCCCCGTGGACGGCCCGCGATCACACGACCCTCACGGCAACCTCGTGGATTCCGTTGTTGCCGTAGCCCAGGCGATTCCACTCGGGATGCTCGGCTTGCGTGCGGTCGGCCAGATCGGTGGCGCGGGCGCGGATGACGACGGTCTGCTCGCCCGGCACCCGCGTGATCAGCTCCCACCACTGCCAGCTGTGGCGGCGGCGCTCGCCCACGAGGCGGGCGTCCTGCCAGGTGCCGCCGCCCACGCTCACTTCCACGCGCGCGATCAATGCGGCGCCGGACCAGGCGACGCCGCGAATGGTCATGTCACCGCACGGGATCTCCTGGTTGGGCGCCGGCTCGGTGATCAGGCTCCGCACGCGCTGGAGCGTCACCGGTTCCCGGACGATGTGTCCGCCGCGGTCCCACTCATACCAATACCTGTCGGCTTGGTAATGCCCGTCGAACGGGCCGTCGATCACCTCTACCTCGCTGAGCCACTTCACCGACGCCACCGCGTACCAGCCTGGCACCACGAGGCGCAGCGGCTGACCGTGCTGTATCGGGAGCGGTTCGCCGTTCATCGCGTACGCCACCAGCACGTCGGGATCCCGAGCCTGGTCGAGAGGGAGGCTGCGCTCGAATCGGATCGGCTCCGCCCGGCCGGCGACGTCGCCTCCGTCGGCGCCACGGAACACGACTTCGTGTGCGCCGCGCCGCACGCCGGCGCGGTCCAGGATCTCCGCCAGCGGCACGCCGGTCCACTCGGCGGTGCTGACGGCTCCCAGGTTCCATTTTTCACCGTCGATTGGCGGGTTGAAGAGCGTGCGCCCATTGCCGGCGCATTCGAGCGTCACCGCCAACGTGTGCGATCGCATGTTCTGCAGGTCGCGTAAGCCGAGACTCAACGGCCGCTCGACGAGACCGGTCACGCGCGAGCCGGAACGTGGACGCATCGAGGACGGGAATCTGAAAATGATTGCGGACGTAGAACCGCGCGTTCGGCATCACGACGCCGCCGAGCAGCCCCGGAATCGACGTCTCGCAGTTGAGCGGGTGCGCCCGATGCACGATGAGACCCGCCTCGATCGCCTGCTGGCAGGCTTCCTCGGGATCCAGCGCCGGCACCCGATCGCTCGTCGGCAGCGCCGCTCCGCAGCCGCCGCTGGCGACGACGCGGGCGCACGTCGAGGCCGGGTAGATGTCCAGGCTGCCCGCGAGCTCGAACGGCTGCATGAACCGCCGCACGCCGCCCTCGTCGCTGGCCTCCACGATCAGGTAGAGCGTGTGCTCTCCCTGGACGACGGCTTCGCCCTGGATCTCGACGCCGTGCTGCCTGACGTTCGGGCGGCTCAGGTGGTTCAGCAGCATCGCCCCGACGTAAGGGTCCTGCGCCGGGCAACGCTCGGCTGCGTGCTGATGCCGCACAACGAAGAGCGCCATGGTTCCCGCCCGCTTACTGCGTGCTCGTTTTCGCCCGCCGGGACATCAGCACCTTGAGCGTCTGCTGGTACTCCGGATACATCGTCTCGGCCCCGCCTCGCGTGACCTCGGGCGGCAGGCCGACCTTGGCCGCATACTCCGTCAGCGCGGGATTGGCGCCCGGCAGATAGTGCGGCACGAATGCCCTGTGCTGCCCGGGAATCTCGTCGGCAATGACACCGGACGGGGCCGCCGCGAGCCGCATCTGCGGATCCTGCACCCAGCTCACCGTCGAGATGAACGGTTCGACGAGGTAGATCGGATCGTCCACGATCCGGGTGAGCGTCAGATACGGACCGTGGCGGACGAAGTATTCGGTCAGCGTCGCCTGATCGCTTGCCGGTACGCCGTTGCGCCTGATGAAGCCCGCCTTCAGATGCGTGGTCCTCACCGTGAGCGTGTTGCCTGCCCACGCGCCGGTCGAGAACCCCTGCCACGTGTGCGGCGCGTAGGCGGGCAGCGGTGGGCGCCCATCCATCCAGATGACGCGGGTCGTGCTGCCGGCCAGGCCCGCCCTGTAGATATTCAGTGCAACCACGTTCTCGGTGACGTTGTCGATGATGTTCGACACACGCAGCGCGCCTGGAGAAAGGATCCAGTAGGCGCCGGGCTGCAGGACCGTCTGGTGCTCCTTCGCGTTGTTGATGCGGGCGTCCCAGCTCTCCGCCTTGTAGCGTGCGGCGTCGTTGATGGGCAGGCCTGTGTAGTCGCCGACCCACGGCCCGCCCGCGCCGCTGATCCCCGGCGCCGCCGACGCCTCGTCCAGGCGGTGGCCGATGTCCTCGTGCAGCAGCGGGCGCCACTGGCCCGCGAGATCGGTCTGCGCGAAGCCGCGGCCGCCCACGCCAATCGACACCAGCACGAAGATGAGACCAACTCGACCAACTCGAACGCCCGCGTCCATACGAGCCTCCTCACGAGGGCAGCCACCGGGAACGGCGCCGTGCGATACGAAACCACGTGATTCTAAACTCTTTTTGAGTAGGATCGGCCTGCACACATGCGGACCGGGTTCCCGTTCGGCGTGGCAATCCTGATCACTGGATCGATAGCGGCGGCGCAGGACGTGCCGCAGCTCGCCGTCGGCCGCCTGGGCGAAGGTGTTGCCCCGGTGATCGACGGACGCGTCGAGGAAGGCGCCTGGTCCATGGCGCTGCCCTACACGACATTCACGCAGCAGGAACCCGACGAAGGACGTCCGGCGACGGAGCGGACCGAAGTCAGGTTTCTGCTCGATGCGCAGAACTTGTACGTGGCCGTCGTGAGCTACGACACGGAGCCTGACAAGATCGTCGTCAGCCAGAGCCGCCGCGACGCCAACCTCAACGACACCGACTCGATCCAGATCCTCCTCGACACGTTCAACGACGGGCAGAACGCGTTCGTCTTCGGCACCAATCCGTTCGGCATCGAGTACGACGGACAGGTGATGGGGGAGGGCCAGTCTGGCGGCTCGGGCGGCGGCCGCCCGGGCGGCGGCGGTTCGCAGAGCGGACAGGTCGCCGGGTTCAACGCGAACTGGGACGCCGATTGGATCGTCCGCGCCGGCATGAGCGAGCGCGGGTGGGAAGCGGAGTTCGCGATTCCCCTGAAGACGCTCCGCTACAACCCGGGCGACGAGCGCGTCTGGGGCGTCAACGTGATGCGCAACATCCGGCGGAAGAACGAACAGGTCTTCCTGTCGCCGGTTCCTCGCGGCTACAACCTGCATCGCGTATCGGTGGCCGGCAAGCTGGGCGGCCTGAACCTGCCCGCCCGGCGCGAGGTGAAGCTCGTGCCGTACGTCGTCGGCGCGGTCAACGACGACAAGGCGCTGCGAACCGATACGGTCGATCGCACGGGTGACGTCGGGCTCGACGTGAAATGGGGCGTGCGTGCCGACCTGACTCTCGATGTGACGGTCAACACCGACTTCGCGCAAGTGGAGGCGGACGAGCAGCAGGTGAACCTGACGCGGTTCCCGCTGTTCTTCCCCGAGAAGCGGCCGTTCTTCCTCGAGAACGCCCAGATGTTTCAGCTCGGGCAGCCTCAGAACATCGACCTGTTCTTCTCCCGCCGGATTGGTCTCTCCGCCGAGCGGCTTGCCGATCGACATCGTGGCCGGAGGACGCCTGAGCGGAAAGCTGGGCGGCAACAACGTCGGCCTGCTCAACATGCAGACGCGTGACGCGGTCAACGACCGGACGGGAGACACGATCGCGCCGGGCAATAACTTCTCGGTCATGCGGATCCAGCGCGAGGTCGGCCGCTCCAATTTCGGCGCCATGTTCGTGAACCGCCAGGGCGTCGGGCGTCTCGCCGCCGGCCGACGACTACAACCGTGCGTACGGGCTCGACGTCGCCTGGCAGGCGACGACCAACGGCAAGCTGTTCGGGTTTCTCGCCCGCACCGATTCACCGCGAAGCAAAGGGGGCTCCGACTACGCGGGCCGCGCCTACTACCAGTATGCGAACACCTGGTGGAGCGGAGGCGCCGGTTACGCGCAGGTCGGCGAGAGGTTCAACCCCGAAGTCGGCTTCCTGCCGCGCCGCGGCTTCCGGCAGATCGAGACCCGGTACAACCTCTCGTACCAGCCAAAGCGTTGGCCGTGGATCCGCCGCTTCTCGCCGCACGTCAACTACGCGGCATACACGAACCTCGACAACGAGCTGGAAAGCTCGCGCGGCCACTTCCACTTCTTCGAGATCCAGGAACGGCGCGGCGCGCGCTTCGGCTACATCATCGACACACAGCAGGACCGGCCGCCACAGGCGTTTACCGTGTATCAGGACGTCACCGGACGGCGAGTCGTGATTCCCGCCGGCGAATACTCCTGGGTGACCGGGACGTTCGAGGGCAACACGGATCTCAGCGCGCCGCTCAATGTCTCGCTGCGCCAGCGCGTCGGACAGTTCTACGACGGCGATTATTTCGCGTGGGAGGTCACGCTCGGCCTGCGCGCGGGCGCGCGGTTGCTCTCCGAGATCGGGTGGACTCGCGACGACGTCACGCTGCCGGGCGGAAAGTTCAGAAACGATCTGGTGCCGATCAAAGTCAGCTATTCGTTCACGAGCCTGGCGAACCTGCAGGGGCTGATTCAGTACAACCGGCAGTCGTCCTCGATCTCGTCGAATATCCGGCTGGCCCTCCTGAACCGCAGCGGCACCGGCCTGTTCATCGTCTACAACGACCGCCGGGACACATCCAGTTTCACGGTTGACGAGCTCCTCGGACGCTCGTTCATCGTCAAGTACACGCGGCTGTTCGATTACTGAGGACCGCCGGCAACCGCGTCGCTCACCGGGCACGCCGACGGGAACCTTCAATCGACGACTCCGGACGGAGCTCAGCAGGGAGCTGTTTCGAAACAGCACAGGTCGATCTACAGCCCAGGCGGCCTGTGCGCTTGTGAACAGCGATATCCGGCCGCTACGCCTACCCTAGTGAGGGCGGACACGCAGCCAGACCGGTCTGCCACCTGGCGGCGCCATCCTGCCGTCCACCGCAAGTCATCATCACGGGAGGCGAAGAAATGTCGGGCGAGAACAGCGCAGTATTTGGAATCTACTCAACGCACGTCAGCGCAGACGCGGCCGTCGATACGTTGAAGACCAGTGGGTTTCGGAGCACCGACGTATCGGTGCTGTTTCCCCCGGTGGCGACGCTCGCCGATCCGGGAGTCATCATCGGTTCGAGCGGCGCGCTCATTGGATTGGGCATTACCGAGCATCAGGGAAGCCGGTACGAACGTCGAATGAGGACGGGCGGCATTCTTCTGTCAGTGCGGGCGGATGACCACCACTGGGCGAGCAAGGGCAAGCGGATTCTCGAGCAGACAGGTGCCGAAGACGTCTCCCTGAATGGTGCGGCCAGATGCCCCTGATGTGGACGGGGCATGGACCGGACCCCTCGCCCGCTCCACTCTCCCCAGGCTTGCCCGACACGTGCCCGCGCTGTGCGGCGCCGTCCGGGATGCAGACCCTCCTCACGTCGATGACCCGCTATTACGCGTGCCGCCTGTGCAACTGCCACTGGCAGGCCCTGCGCATGGACGAGAGCGCACATGCGTACTCCGCTTTACGCCGACTGCCCACATCAGCCGCGCGAACAAAATAACGGCGGCTCAGATTCACGCCGCCTCGCCGGCAAGCCACAGCGACAGGTAGGGTGCGGTGCGGCTCCGGGCGTTGGCGGCGATATCGGCGGGGGGGCCTGAGGCCACGACGCGGCCGCCTTCGTCGCCCGCGCCAGGGCCGATGTCGATGACCCAGTCACTTCCCCCGACCACGCGCATCTCGTGCTCCACGACGATGACGGTGTTGCCGGCAGTGACGAGCCCGTCGAGCTGCGTCATCAGCCGCTCGACGTCCGCGGCATGCAGGCCGGTGGTGGGCTCGTCGAGGACGTAGAGCGTTTCACCGCGCTGCGTCCGCTGCAGTTCGGTCGCCAGCTTGATCCGCTGCGCCTCGCCGCCCGAGAGCTCGGTGGCCGGCTGGCCGAGCCGCAGGTAGCCGACGCCGACCTGGCGCAGGACGTCGAGCGCCCGCCGCACGTGCGGCTCGTCGGCAAAGAACTCCCACGCAGCATCCACCGTCATGCGCAGCACGTCGGCGATGTTCTTGCCGCGGTACGTGATCTCCAGGGTCTTGGCGTTGTACCGGGCCCCGTGACACGCCGGACAAGGCGCATACACGCTCGGCAGGAAGAGCAGTTCGACCATGACGAACCCCTCTCCCTCGCACGTGTCGCAGCGTCCCTTCGGAACGTTGAAGGAAAATCGCCCGGCGTCGTACTTCCGGGTGCGCGCCGCCTTCGTCGCGGCGAAGAGTTTGCGCACGTGATCGAACAGCCCCGTGTAGGTCGCCAGATTGGAGCGCGGCGTTCGCCCGATCGGTTTCTGGTCGACCCGCACCAGGCGCTTCACGTGTTCCATGCCGCCGGTGATCCGGCCACCAGTGGCGGCAGGGGCGGACCGCTCCAGCTCCTCGCCTTCCTCGTCAGACGCGATGTCGTGTCCAAGGTGCCCGGCAACGAGCTCCACGAGCGCCTGGCTGACCAGGCTCGACTTGCCCGAGCCGGAAACACCCGTGACCGTCGTGAGCACCCCGAGCGGGAACGCGACGTCGAGGTTCTTCAGATTGTTCCGCGTGATCCCGGCGAGGCGCAGCCAGCCCTTCGGCTCGCGCGGCGCGCGGCGTGAACGCTCGTGCTGACCGAACAGATACTGGCGCGTCCGTGACGGCTGGACCTGCGCCAGTCCTTCGGGCACGCCGCTGTACAACACGAGGCCGCCGTGTTCACCGGCAGCCGGTCCCACATCGACAATCCAGTCGGCGTGCCGGATGACGTCGAGATCGTGTTCGACGACGAAGAGCGAATTGCCGGACGCCTTGAGCGTGTCGAGCGCGCGCAGGAGCGCTTCGGTGTCCGCGGGATGGAGACCGGCAGACGGCTCGTCGAGCACGTAGACCACGCCAAAGAGGTTGGAGCGCACCTGCGTCGCCAGCCGCAGGCGCTGGAGCTCGCCGGGTGAGAGCGTAGGCGTGCTGCGCTCCAGCGCCAGGTAGCCGAGGCCGAGATCCAGCAGCACTGCAAGGCGCGCCTCGAGATCCTGGGCAATGCGCTGGGTGACCAGCGCCTTCTCGGGATGCTCCTTTGCAAAAGCCTCCCGGCCGCGAGCGGCGCCCTTCGCATACGGTCGGAAGATGGTGGCCAGTTGCTTGAGCGGCAGCCGCGACATCTCCGCGATGTCCAGGCCCTGGAACGTCACCGACAGCGCCTCGCGGCGAAGCCGCTTGCCCTTGCACACCGGGCATTCGGTGCTCACCAGGTAGCGAGCGACCCGTTTCTTCATCAACGGGCTCTGCGTGTTCGCGAAGGTGTGGAGCACGTACCGGCGGGCGCCGCTGAAGGTGCCCATGTAGCTCGGCTCCTCTTTGCGCTTCAGCGCGCGTCGAACGTCGGCGGCCTCGTATCCGGCGTAGACCGGAACGACCGGCTGCTCGTCGGTGAAGAGCAGCCAGTCGCGATCCTTCCTGGACAGCTGACGCCAGGGACGGTCGATGTCGTATCCAAGCGTGACCACGATGTCGCGCAGGTTCTGTCCGTGCCAGGCGGGCGGCCACGCCGCGATCGCGCGATCACGAATGCTCAGCGAGTCGTCCGGCACCATCGATTGTTCGGTCGCGTCGTAGATGCGCCCGAGCCCGTGACATTCGGGACACGCGCCCTCCGGTGTGTTCGGCGAGAACGACTCGGCGTAGAGCAGCGGCTGGCCGGGCGGATAGTCGCCGGCACGCGAGTACAGCATCCGCAGCAGGTTCGACAGCGTCGTCACGCTGCCGACCGACGACCGCGTGGTCGGCGACCCGCGCTGCTGCTGCAGCGCCACGGCGGGCGGCAGGCCGTCGATCTCGTCGACGTCGGGCACACTCATCTGATGAAAGAGGCGCCGGGCATACGGCGACACCGATTCGAGATAGCGCCGCTGCGCTTCCGCGTAGAGGGTGCCGAAGGCCAGCGACGACTTTCCGGAGCCGGACACGCCCGTGAAGACGACGAGGGCGTCGCGCGGGATGTCGACGTCGATGTCCTTGAGATTGTGCTCGCGCGCGCCGCGCACGCGGACGAACCCGCTGACAGGGAACGATGGCGTTCGCGCCTGGACTGCTTCGGGACGGCTCACACCGGCATCCAATGCAAGCACGGCTCCCGGCCTTACGGCTGGGGTCAGGCGCCTGCATCACCTATGATTGAAGGGCTGACATGGCCCGCTGGATCGGCGCGCTCCTGCTGACGGTCATCGCCGGTACCTCGTGCCGGACCGCCGGTGAGGCCCGCGGGCCGCAGATTGTCCAGCCAGGGGCCCCGGGCCAGCCGACCCGCGTCATCGACGCTGCCACCGCGGCTGACCTGTCTCGCATCCAGCACACCGCCGCGGACGTCCGGTTCATGCAGGGCATGATCGGCCACCACGCCCAGGCCCTCGAGATGACGGCACTGCTTTCCTCGCGAACCCACCGGGAGGACATGCGGCTGCTCGCCCAGCGGATCGAGGTCTCTCAGGCCGATGAGATCAACCTGATGCAGCGCTGGCTGGCCGCTCGCGGACAGGAGGTCCCGGCGCCGCACGCGCATCACGCGGACGGAGCGGCGCTGATGCCCGGCATGCTCACCGCCGAGGAAATGGGCCGCCTCACCGATGCGGCCGGCGCGCGAGTTCGATCGCCTCTTCCTCGCGCTCATGATCAAGCACCACGAAGGCGCGCTGGTCATGGTGAGAGACCTCTTTGCCACGGCCGGCGCAGGGCAGGAGGCGGACATCTTCGCGTTTGCGTCCGACGTGGACGCCGATCAGCGCATCGAGATCGAGCGCATGGGATTCATGCTCCAGGAGCTTCGACAATGAGATCCGCCGTGACCCGGTTCTTCTGGCTGTCCTTCTCCGTCGCGTGGCTCGCCGCGGGCGTCGGCGGTGTCGCGCAGGAGCGTCCGCGTCCGGCGGCACGGGTCGCGACCGATCCTCGCGTCGGCCTCAAGGCGGGAATACGCGACGCCGGACAGGCCGCCCGCAACATGGAGCTCATCGCGAGCATGCCCAAGCCGGAAGGCTTCTTCGATCCCAAGGCGCCGGCCGGCGAGCCGACGCCGGCGGAGCGCGAGTTCCTGCCGGGTCCCGAGGGCGCCCCGCCAACGAGGGATGACACGCCGCGGCCGATCGTCAACCTGAACTTCGGCAACTCCGACCTCGCGTTCCAGGAGAGTCGCGTCGTCGTCGGCAACTTCCACGGGTTCAATACCTACAACATCGAGAACCCGCGCCGGCCGCGGCAGATTGCCTCGGTGGTCTGTCCCGGCGGGCAGGGCGATGTGTCGGTGCACGGAAACCTGTTGTTCATGTCGGTGGAGCAGACGCGGGGCCGGATCGACTGCGGCACGGGAGGCGTCGAGACGGCGGTGAGCGCCGAGCGTTTTCGTGGTGTCCGCATCTTCGACATCACCGATCCCGCCAGGCCGCGCCAGGTGGCCGCCGTGCAGACCTGCCGCGGTTCGCACACACACACGCTGGTGCCCGATCCCGGACGATGCGGGTCATGTGTACGTGTACGGGTCCGGCACCGGTGGAGTGCGCCCACCCGAGGAGCTCGCCGACTGTTCGGCGCTCGATGCCAGGGAAGATGTCAACACCGCGCTGTTCAGCATTGACGTGATCGACGTGCCCATTGCGGCTCCGGAGAAGGCGCGCATCGTCAACCGGCCGCGTATCTTCCTCGACCGGGCGACCGGTGCGATTTCCGGCCTCTGGCAGGGCGGCACTCACGGACCAGGCACGCAGGGTTCGGCGAGAAACCAACCAGTGCCATGACATCACCGTGTTTCCCGAGATCGGGCTGGCCGCCGGCGCGTGCTCGGGCAACGGCATCCTCCTCGACATCTCCGATCCGGAGAATCCCGTCCGCCTCGATCAGGTCGTGGACGAGGGCTTTGCCTACTGGCACTCGGCGACGTTCAACAACGACGGCTCGAAGGTGATCTTCACCGACGAATGGGGTGGCGGCACGCGGCCCCGGTGCCGGGCGAGCGACCGGTCCACCTGGGGCGCGAATGCGATCTTCGACATCGTCGATCGGAAGCTGCGCTTCGCGAGTTACTACAAGCTGCCGGCGCCGCAGACCGAACAGGAGAACTGCGTGGCGCACAACGGCTCGATCATCCCGGTGCCGGGGCGCGACATCATGGTGCAGGCGTGGTACCAAGGGGGCGTGTCCGTGTTCGATTTCACGGATTCGGCGCACCCGTTCGAGATCGCGTTCTTCGATCGCGGCCCGCTCGACGCCGCGAACCTGATCACGGGCGGGTACTGGTCCACCTACTGGTACAACGGCTACATCTACGCCACCGAGATCGCCCGTGGCCTCGACGTGTTCAGGCTGGTGCCGAGCATGTACGTCACGCAGAACGAGATCGACGCCGCGATGACGGCGCACACACAGGTGTTCAACGCGCAGCAGCAGCCACGCGTCACCTGGCCGGCCAGCTCCGTGGTGGCGCGTGCGTATCTCGATCAGCTCACGCGCACCAGGGGAATCCTGCCCGCGCGAGCTGCGGCCGTGAGGAGCGCGCTCGAGCGCGTCGACACCCTTCGTACCGGCCTTGAGCGCGATGCCGCTGCCCGCCTCGATCGCGTCGACACGCTGGCGGCGCAGCTCGAGGCCGATGCCGCCGCGGCCAGCGCCCCCGACGCGCTCCGCCTGCGGCTGCTCGCCGCCACGATGAAAGGGCGCACGGCGGCCCTGCGCCTATCGTGATGTGCGATGTGTGATCTGCGATTTACGTGCGCTGTGTGATTTGCGATATCGATTCGCAGATCGGAAGCCGCAGATCGCAGATGGCAGATGGATAGAGCCGGCGAGCCTGCCCTGCGGGTGAGGGAGGCTCGGATCGCCGGCTCGGGTGCTACTGCCTGGGAATCTCGAGCTCGGGCTGCAGGTTTCCGAACGGCGATTCCAGCTGCTTGCCGGTGCGGATGTCGGTACGGGTACGGGAGCAGGCGAGCCCTCGTCGATCGTGATGCTGCAGCGGCCGACGCGGGTGAGCAGCGCGTTGGCGAAGCCGATCGTGCGGCCGTAGTTGCCGTCCTCGCGCCATTCGAACCAGTGACCGGCGCCGATGTTCTTGGTCGACGAGGTCACGATGCTCCACTGCATGCCGTCGTGGCCGACGTCCCCGGCGTAGTCGCCGTGCATGAAGATCTCGTCGCCTTCCTGCGTTGCGATGCCGTTCCAGTCAGGGAACGTATCCGACCACCACTCGTAGCGATTGTGGGTCCCGACCGTACCGAGGTAGCGGAAGCAGATTCCCTGCGTCGCCCACTGGTCGTGGCTGATGGACGCGTCGTTGTAGGCGGTGATCGTCCAGCGGTTGCCCCCGAAGGTGAGGTCCGGCGTGTCCGTTGCTTTGGCGACGTCCCGCGCGGCGGCGGTGCCCTGGCCCATCGCTGCGGCCGTAACCACAGCGGCGAAGAGCGAACGTACGGCGAGCGAGCGGAGAGCTTTCATTGTCATTGGCTTTCTCCCGGGCCAGAGACGGGCGCGGCCCGATTAAGGAACGAAGGGTCCTGGTCATGTAAACGTCCCGGGCTCCGGCGGCGAACAGCGCGCTGATTCGGATCTGGGATCACGAGCTACCGAGAGCCACGGAGGCCAGCGGCCGTTCTGGTTCGAGTCTCTGTCTCTTTGTGACTCCGTGGTTCGAGGAGGTGAAAGGCCGTAGAATCGACGCCCACGTGACGACCCTCGACGGGGCTGCCAATTCGCCGCGGCAGGTGCTGTTCGCCAGCCTGGTCGGCACGACGATCGAGTACTTCGACTTCTACATTTACGGGACGGCGGCGGTCCTCGTCTTCCCGCGGTTGTTCTTTCCGCCGTCCGACCCGGCCGCGGCCACGCTGGCGTCGCTGGCGACATTCGGGATCGCGTTCCTGGCGCGGCCGATCGGCTCGGCGCTCTTCGGCCACTTCGGCGACCGCGTCGGCCGCAAGACGACGCTGGTGGCGGCGCTGCTGACGATGGGCGTGTCGACCGTGGCGATCGGCGTGCTGCCGAGGTACGACACGATCGGCCTCGCCGCGCCGGTGCTCCTGGCGCTGTGCCGCTTCGGCCAGGGCCTCGGCCTCGGCGGCGAGTGGGGCGGCGCCGTGCTCCTCGCCATCGAGAACGCGCCGCCGGGCAGGCGCGCGTGGTACGGCATGTTTCCGCAGCTCGGCGCTCCCATCGGATTCTTCTTCTCCGGCGTCGTCTTTCTGGCGCTCTCGGAATGGCTGACCGACGACCAGTTCTTCGCGTTCGGCTGGCGCATTCCCTTTCTCGCCAGCGCCATCCTCGTCATCGTCGGCCTCTACGTGCGCCTGGCGATCGCGGAGACGCCGGTGTTCCGCGAAGCGCTCGCGCGGCGGGAGCGAGTCAAGCTGCCGATGCTCGTGGTCATCCGGGATCATCCGCGAACGCTGCTGACCGGCACGCTCGTCTCGCTCGCCACCTTCGTGGTCTTCTACCTGATGACGGTCTTCACGCTGTCGTGGGGCACGAGCGCGCTCGGCTACAGCCGCGAGCAGTTCCTGTTGATGCAGCTGTGCGGGGTGATCTTCTTCGGGCTGACGATCCCGATCTCGGCCAGGCTCGCCGAACGGGGCCGCCGCCGCACGCTCATCGGCGTGACGCTCGCGATCGCGGCGTTCGGCCTCGTGATGGCGCCGATGCTGGAGGCGGGCACCACCGGCGCGCTGCTGACGATGGTCGTGGGCCTCTCACTGATGGGGCTGAGCTTCGGGCCGCTCGGCACCGTGTTGTCGGAGCTGTTTCCCACGGCGGTCCGTTACACCGGCAGCTCGATCACGTTCAACCTCGCCGGCATCTTCGGCGCCTCGCTCGCGCCCTACATCGCCACCTGGCTCGCGAACACGTACGGTCTGCAGTACGTCGGCTACTACCTGTCCACGGCCGCGTTGCTGACGCTGTGCGGGCTGCTGGCGACGAGGGAAACGAAGGACGACGCGCTGTGCGAACCTTCCGCCTGAAGGCGGAAGCCACGGGCATTCGGGCCGGCTGAAGCCGGCCCCTACGTACGCCTCTGTTCGTCGACCGTGTTCGTAGAGGCCGACCTTCAGGCGGCGCCTGACTTGTGGCTTCGGGCATTTCGGGCCGGCTGAAGCCGCCCTACGTACGCCGTCTTTCGTGGGTGCCGCTTCTAGAGCGACTTCAGGCACATGACCTGGCTTCCGGCTTCAGCGGACCGGCCCGTGCCTTCATCAGCGCGACTGTCTGTTCGGCGGCCACGGCCGGATGCAGCGCCGTGTCGGCGACGTTGCTGATCACATGCGTGTGGTTGTGATCGACGGCTCCGGCGTGCGACCACGATCGGCGGGGCAGCGTTGTCACGTACACCGAGAACGTGTGGTGACCGTTGCCCGGCCGCTCGCCGATCACGTGCACGACCGTCGCCGGCCCCGGGGCGTCGTGTCCACCGAACAGCGTCTCCCCAATCCGGTAGCCGGCGCGCACGCGGCCGTGCGTCACGACGACGTGGTCCGGCGCCGGGCGGAATCCGGCGGCGGACAGCAAGCGGCGCAGTTCCTCGAGATACGGGCCCAGGTGACCGTCGTCGGTCAAGGCATGCGCGTTGAGCCCGTCGCTCACGACCACCTGGACGTCATAGCGGCCGTCATGGCTGGCGCGAAGCTCCGCAAGTCTCGCGCGCGATGCGTCGTCCAGCGTCTCGCCGCCCGGCGGGTGGAGCACGTAGTCGTCGCGATCGACGCTTCGCGTCTTCACGGCAACGGCGGGTGCAAGAGCCGTCTGGAAATGCGCGGGAAGCTCCGCGTGGATGCAGGCCCTGGCGTCCTCGTACAGCCGCCGCACCTGCCGATCGAGCGTCGGGATCGAGGTCCCACGGCCGCGCGCCGTGGCCGGATGCGATGAACACGCCCCGGCCGCGCACGCGGGCCAGGCGACCGGCGGCTTCGTGCACGATCGCCGCGTCATCACGCGTATCGCCCGACGCCCTGCGGTACTGCAGGTAGACCCACGTCGGATCCCCGAAGTGGCTGGTCGGCCGGCCGCGGTCGTCGATGACGCCCAGCCGCTCGAAGAACGCCCACATCACGTCGTTCACCTTGTAGCCGAACTGCTCGCGCACGCGGACGTGATCCTGGAACGCGGTGGTGAGATACGACAGCATCGGATCGTTCCGGGTAGGCAGCGCCATGAGGTATGCCGGGTTCGCGGGCATCACCTGCTCGATGCACCAGCCGAGATCGTCGAGCGTGACGTCCATGTGCAGCGTGGAACAGATGTCCAACCCGATGGTCAGCCCGTGCAGCTTTCCCATCACCGTGTCTTCGAGGCAGACGCGCACGAGCTGTTCCTTCGTGCGGAACACCTCCGGGCCGATGAAGCCGGCGACATCGTTCACGTGCACCCAGGGCTCCCCGGCGTGTCCCGCGGCGGCGCGCGCGTCGGCGACCACGGCCTTGAGCGCGCGGGCGAACCCGTACTTGCGCGACTCGTGGATCACCATGTCGAAGCCTTTGCCGTGGCCGTTGGTCGCGTCGGCGCCCTGCCCGGTTTCGAAGTACATCCCGAACGGCCCGCTGCGCGTCGCCGGCGTAGGCGGTCATGCGCGCGACGTCGATGCCAAACACAGCATTGGCGTCCGCGACGCCGCCGAGGCTTTGAAACCACAGCGCCGTGGAGCCGGGGACCCGCGCCTCGGCTTCCGCCTGCACGTCGATGTGCGCGAGCACGCAATGCGGCATCACGTGCTCGAGGCCGAACGCCGCCAGGACGTCGCGCAGCGCCAGCTCGATGGCAGCGACGCGGTCCACGTCGCTCGACACGGGATTGGTGCCGAGGACGACGTCGCCGACGGCGTACGACCAGCCGTCGAACACCTGCATGACGATGTCCTCGGGCGCGTCGGTCGGTGAGTTCGGCTGGATCCGCGCGCCCATGTAGCCGCGCGCGCCGATGTTCGACCCGGGCAGCGGGTTGAACACTTTCCGGGCCGACCGCGATGAGATCGTCGTTCGCCATCAGCTTGACCGCGCACGCGATCAGATCGCTGGTCAGGCCCGGCATCACCGCCTTGATCGCCTCCCCGGATTCGTCCTGAAGGAACCGCACCAGTTCACCCATCGTCCAGCGCTCGAGGGCGCGACGCGCGGCGACGTCCACGCGGGCGTCCGCAAACGCCACGACCTCGTCGTCGAATATCGGGTGGGACAGCAAGGAACCGATGGTGGTGTTCGACAGCAGACGGCGGGCGTTCTCGCGCGAGACCTGGTCGGCAGCGGCCAGACGCTGCCGGGCGTCCCCTTCCTTGAACGGATTCGCGGCGCCCAGCACCTGGCGGTATTTCGTGTCGTCGAAGCCGCCGTGGACACGGTCGAGCCAGGCGAACAGATTCTCGCCGGCTCTCGCCAGCTCGACCGAAACTCCCGCAATCACCCCAGTCGCTGTCTTCATCAGTCGCTGCGTGATCCTACCTGGTTGCGCAATCGGCGCACATCCGCCTCAACGCACCGCCTTTCTCAGCGTGAACGTCACTCGAAGGTTGACGCCGCCAGACGCATTGAAGCCGAGCAGCTCCTGCTTCTGCTCACCGACGTAGCCGCGGAGGGTCCGGTCCCGCCGGTAATCGGCCGCACGACCGGCGCGTTGCCTTCGACGCCCTCGGTGCTGATGGAGCGGGACTCGCCCGGCAGCAGATAAAGCTGCGCCGTAAAGACGGCCCGAGCGCTGAAGGGCGAACTCCGCCGCCGACACGAGGTGCGTGCCGCGGCAGAACCAGCGCCCAATCGCGCCGGCGCTGCCTGGATTCGAACGTCGCGCCGTCTCCCTGGATCGTTCCGGCGGGGAAGACGTTCCCTTCGGTGACAAAAAATGAGCCGCGCTCCGGCTGCGTATCGGTCGGCCGGACCAGGGTGGGATCGAAGAGCGAGAAATCTTCGGCGACGTCGACAGTGAAGACGATGGTGTCCCGGGAGTCCTTGTGCTTGTCGCTGCTGGCGATCGCCGGCGCGCCGCTGCTGGTGGCGACGACGGCTGCGACGGCAAGCGTTGACGTGATGCGATGAATGTTGGTCACGTGCGGCTCCTGACGTGAAATGCACCGGCGAAATTGCCGGCCGCGCGGACGTGAGGCCACAACCGTGCCACGTCGCGCGCGGGCCATCGTCCCGGGAATGTTGGAGGTTCGTCGATCTGGCGGAGGCGCTGATGCTGACATCTCGGCACGCCGCCGAAGGGTCGGCACGAGGCGTGAAAACAGGCGGGCGGCGATGGTAGAGTGACAGGCGGGCGCGACATATCGGCCCATTCGGGCCCGGCCTTCTCCGCATGCATGAACATCATCACGACCATGAACATCAGGCGGTGCCGTCCGACCTCGACGCTGCGGGTCAAAGCGCTCGAATCGCTGCTCGTCGAGAAGGGCCTCGTCGATCCGCGCGGCCCTCGATGCGCTGGTCGACACGATTCGAGCACAAGGTGGGCCCGCGCAACGGCGCGCGCGTCGTCGCGCGCGCCTGGGTCGATCCGGCCTACAAGCGAGCGGCTGCTCGCCGATGCCCCGGCCGCGATCGCCGAGCTCGGATACACGAGCGGCCAGGGCGAGCACATGGTCGTCGTCGAGAACACCCCGGCGTGCACAACCTGATCGTCTGCACGCTGTGCTCCTGCTATCCGTGGCCGGTGCTGGGCCTGCCGCCGGTCTGGTACAAGTCCGCGCCCTACCGTTCGCGCGCGGTCATCGATCCGCGCGGCGTGCTGCGCGAGTTCGGACTGCGGCTCGACGACGACGTCGAGGTGCGCGTCTGGGACAGCACGGCGGAACTGCGCTATCTCGTGCTGCCGGAGCGGCCGGCCGGCACCGCGCACATGAGGAGGACGAGCTCGCCGCGCTCGTCACGCGCGACGCGATGATCGGTGTCGCCAAGGTATCGGCGCCGCCACCGCCGGAGGCCGCGGCATGAACGGCGTTCACGACATGGGCGGCATGCACGGCATGGGGCCGGTCGCCTACGAGAGGGACGAGCCCGTGTTCCACTGCGCCGTGGGAGGCGCGCGTGTATGCACTCGCCCGCTCCATGCGCGCGGCGCGCCGCTGGAATCTCGACGCCGAGCGCCACGCGCATCGAGAGCCTCGCACCGGACGAGTACCTGCGCATGAGCTACTACGAGCGCTGGCTGGCCATGCTCGGGCCGCCGGTTGGTGAAGGCCTGGTGACCAGTCACGAGAGCGGAACTGGAGCGCGGAACGCCGGATGCCGGCGCCGCGCTCGCACACCCGGCGCTGACCGCGGCGATGGCGTCGCGGTTCGTGAGCCGGCACATCCCTTCGAGCGCAGCGACCCTGCGGTGCCGCCGCGCTTCGAGGCCGGCGAGCGCGTGCGCGCGCGGCAACATGAACCCGGCCGGCCACACCCGGCTGCCGCGCTACGCGCGCGGCAAGACCGGCATCATCGGCCGCGACCACGGCGTCTACGTGTTCCCGGACACCAACGCGCACTGGGCTCGGCGAGCAGCGCCAGCACGTCTACTCGGTCCGCTTCACCGCGCGCGAGTTATGGGGCGCGCAGGCCTCGCCGCGCGACTTCGTCCATCTCGACATGTGGGATGACTACCTCGAGCGAGCCTGACCAGCGCTCCGCCGACCGCCTCGGCGCTGCGACTGCCGCGTGACGAAGCGGCCCGTGTTCGCCGAGCCATGGCAGGCGCAGGCGTTCGCGCTCGCCGTCCGCCTTTCCGCGCAGGGTCATTTCACGTGGACGGAATGGGCGCCGCGCTCGCGGACGAGCTCGCAGGCCGCGGCCGCCCGCGGCGAGCCCGATGACGGCTCGCACTACTACGAGCACTGGCTCGCCGCACTCGAACGCCTGGTCACCGCGAAAGGGCTTGCCTCTCCCGAGGCGCTCGTTGCGCGGAAGGAGGCGTGGGCTGATGCGTATAGACACACTCCCCACGGCAAACCGGTGGAGCTGCCTTCCGGCTGAAGCCGGAAGGCACCGGAAAGGTCTCGTGCTGGTTGCCGGCCGGGCCGCCCCGGACCCCGGCGGCTGCGCGGATCTCGGCGCTCGACAGCCAGCGGCGGCAATGATAGGCTGACGCCCCGCCCGGGTTTGTAGACGTGAAGCGGCCGCCCAGGCAAGAGGCCTCGGGTGCAGCTCGGAAACGTCGATCGTGACGTGATGATGATTACAAACATGCAGTAGGCGCAGGAAACCAGGCCGCTGGCAAGCCGCCGGGACACTCCGCGTTTTCTGCCTCACTTATACCGAGTTGGCGAATGAGTACAGGTAGCGGATCGAGCACTCATACCACCGCGTCGGCACTGACGCGGTGGGGGCAACTGGCCGCCGGCATCATCTGCATGGTGATGATCGCCAACCTGCAATACGGTTGGACGCTGTTCGTCGGCCCGATCGACCAGAAATACCAGTGGGGCCGGGCGGCGATTCAGATCGCGTTCACGATTTTCGTGCTGACGGAGACCTGGCTCGTCCCGATCGAAGGCTACCTGATCGACAAGTTCGGCCCGCGCATCATGATCAGCGCGAGCGGCGTGCTCGTCGCCATCGCGTGGGTCATCAACTCCATCGCCGACTCGCTGTTCCTCCTCTACCTCGGCGCGGCGATCGGCGGCATCGGAGCCGGCGTCATCTATGGCGGCTCGGTCGGCAACGCGCTGAAGTGGTTTCCCGATCGACGCGGCCTTGCCGCCGGCTTGACGGCAGCGGGCTTCGGAGCGGGCTCCGCGCTGACGGTGATCCCGATCGCCAACATGATCCAGTCGAGCGGATACGAGGCCGCATTCCTGTGGTTCGGTCTCGCGCAGGGTCTCGTCGTGACGGTTCGTCGCGCTGGTGTTGCGCGCGCCGAGGCCCCGGCGAGGTCGCTCCACCTGCGGCGTCGGCCGTCCAGCAGACGCGGCGCGACTACACGCCCGGCGAGGCGCTGCGGACGCCGGTCTTCTGGGTCATGTACGCGATGTTCGTGATGGTCGGTGCAGGCGGCCTCATGGCGGTCGCCCAGCTGGCGCCGATCGCCCGCGACTTCAAGGTCGACGGTATTCCGGTGTCGCTGCTCGGGTCTGACGCTGCCGGCGCTGACCTTCGCCCTGACCATCGACCGCGTGCTCAATGGGATATGCCGGCCGTTCTTCGGATGGGTCTCCGATCAGATCGGCCGCGAGAACACGATGTTCATCGCCTTCCTCCTCGAAGGCATTGGCATCTACGCGCTGCTGCTGTTCGCGAGCAATCCGGTGATGTTCGTGATCCTGTCCGGGTTGGTGTTCTTTGCCTGGGGCGAGATCTATTCGTTGTTCCCGGCGACGTGCACCGATATCTACGGCCGCAAGTTCGCGACCACCAACTACGGGATGCTCTACACCGCGAAAGGCACGGCGGCGTTGCTGGTCCCGCTGGCCAACGTGCTGACCAATGCGACCGGCAGCTGGCACGCCGTGTTCTATGTGGCCGCGGTCCTCAACATCGTCGCCGCGTTGATGGCCATGTTCGTGCTGAAGCCGCTGCGCATTCGTGCGCTGGCAGGTTCCGAGGTGCCCGCCCCGAGCCCGAGCCCGAGACCGGCAACGGCACGGTCGGCGTGATGGCGTGAGTTGCCGAGGCCGACCTCGAGGTCGGCCTCGCGACGCCCGGCAGCCCTCTGAGTTCGACGATCGTCCCGACAACCGCTTCGATTTCCCTCCGCCAGCCGGCCTCGTAAGCCTCCCGGCATCGACGTCTTGTGCGCGCCGAGCTCCTCGGCGCCCTTCTTCGCTGATCGATCGATCGGCGGCTCCAGATTCAGACTCGCCGCTGCGTTTACGTGCAGTGTTGGGCATTTTCGCTGTCCGCATTCGGCGCCGCGCCCGAAGAGGTCCAAAACTGACGGCGGCGCTGAAAACATTGGGCTTTTTGTCTTGCCGCCCCGTGGCATCCGTTGTGCGGAGATGCAGCAGGCCCTCCCACGTGTCCAAACCCACAACGACTAAACGATGAGACAACTCATACATACGGCCCTGCTCGCGTCCGTTGCAGCGGTGTTCGCCTCCTCACCTGCAGAGGCAAACTGGGAACACCTCAGAATCGTCGGCCAGCGGCTCGGCGTCCCGCGCATTCTTACTTTTGGCATCCCCCGATTCCATTCCATCGGAATCGCAGACGTTGACGGCGACGGCGACGCTGACATCGTCGTCAGCACCGCCGGTTCGCGAGACGTCACCGTTTTTCTGGGCGATCGCATCGCAACCATTTCGATCAACCGTCCTGGCACGCGCGACCGACTGGGCAACGGTGGATGCGGAGACGTCCGTAGACGGGACGCTCTACCATGCGCAATCGAGCGTGGTCTTTCCGACGACGGCGGTGCGATCGAGTCCAGCGCAGCCGCCGTCCGGAGCGGCGAGTCTCCCCGCCGCGCTCGCGCTCGTTGCCGACGTGGATGGCGACGGGACCGTCGACCTGACGCCCGCTCCCGCCGGCTCCACTGCGTTGGCCAGCGGCGACTTCGACGGAGATGGCGTCGCCGACCTCGTCGCCGCGGGACGGTCCACTTCCGTCACGCTGATGTTCGGCAAGGGTGGTTTCACCAGGCGCCGCGCGATCGATGTCGGAACGTCCGCGCTCCCGCATGGGCTTGCCGCTGGCGACCTGAATGACGACGGCCTTGCCGACCTGGCGATCTTCGGCGACTCGGGGACACTCAGCGTCTTCCTCGGCGAGGGCAGCGGCGACCTCATCCCGATGACGCACCTCACCGTCGAGAGATCCCCGCCCGCGATGCTGGGGCTGGCGACGAGCCTCGGTCTCGAGGCATATGAAGGTGTCGCGTCACTCACACTCAACCCCACCACGATTTCCGGCGGAAGCGGCAACACCTCGATCGGAACCATCACGCTGAATGCTCCGGCGCCCGACGGAGGCGTCGTGGTGACGATCACAAGCTCCAACACCGAGCTCGCGGCTTCCGAGGCGACGCTGACCGTGCCCGCCGGCGCCACGACGGCAACCTTCGTCGTCGGCACCAATGCCAATTACCGGCGCTACAGCGGGCTCGCGTTCAGCGTCACGGTCACCGCGAGCCACGGCACGACCTCGCAGAGCGCGACGTTGGGCGTGACGGCGCAGCCGCGTCCCGGAACGCTCAGCAGCTTCGACGTCCAGAACCGCGGCCAGATGTGCTTCGGCGTCGGCGTCAGGCCCGTCGGCTCGGGCTACGAGCTCGAGTTCGGATCGGCGGGAAACCTCTTCGAGTGCGTCCCCCCAAGCAGCCCGGTCGGCCAGGATGGGACCTGCACGTTCCGGCAGGAATGCGCGCTCGGCTGCGAGCTGCGTGCGCCGCAGAACGGGTCGAACTTCAGCGACGTCTGCGCCACGGCGGGACCGTTCCCCGTCGCGATCAACCCGAAGCTGGTCGTCGGCGGAAACTCCTCGACGGCCACGCTGCGGCTGAACGCCGCCGCGCCGGCGAGCTCGTCGGGCGTGCTCTCGTCCCTGACCGTCCTCGCCAACACGATCCCCAACATCAGCACGCCGATCCCGGTCGGCGCGACCACGGCGACGGCGGAGGTGTTGACCTCGCGCGTCAGCGCACCGCAGTTCGCGCCGATCGACGGCAGCTACTACACACCACGGTCTGACGGCTCGCGCGCCGGCCGCATCGGGCTCGCGTGGCTTGCGCTGACCCCGGGGACGCCGCCGCCGTTCGGGCTGACGTCCTTCACGTTCGATCCATCGACGTTGACGTCAGTCACAGGCGGCACTCCCTTCGTCGCAATCGCGCAGATGAATCAGGTCGCTCCCGCGCCGGAGCTCGCGGTGGCGTCGATGACGCTCACCAGCAGCAATCCGGCGGCGGTGTCGGTTCCTGCGTCGGTCACGTTCACGCACGGAAGCGGCAGCGCGGCGTTCTTCGTGCAGACGCACGCCGTCTCTGCCGACACGCTGGTCACATTGTCGGCACGGGTTGGCGACACCACGTTGACGCGCCAGCTGACCGTGAAGGCAACGCCCGGAGCAACGCGGGTCAAATCGTTCTTCCTCAACCCGCTGAATCTCATGGGCGGGCAGTCGTCAACGGGGACGGTCGTCCTCGACGGCGCGGCCCCGGCGGGCGGCGCGATCGTCACACTGACGAGCGGGAATACCGCGGCATCACGCCCGCCTCCGTGACCGTGCCTGCTGGCACGGATCGAACGAGCTTCACGATAACGACCGCCGCGGTCTCTCTCTCACGTACGTCAGCCTTACCGCGCGATTCAACGGCACGTGTGTGATCACGCACGCTCACGGTCACGCCGCCGCCGGCGCCGCGACGCTCGCCTCGGTGGCGATGTCCCAGCGAGCGTGACCGGCGGGAGCCATTCAACGGGACCGATGCCTGAGCGCGCGGCACCGGCGGGAGGAGCTGTCGTCAGCCTTTCGAGCAGCAACGTCCGGCGGCATCGGTCCCGCCGGCGTGACGGTCCCCGCAGGAGCGACGAGCGCGACGTTCACTGTCACGACGTCGCCGGTCACGATGTCCACCCCCGTGACGATTGCCGCCAGTACGCCGGCGTCACCAGGACGGCGGGGCTGACGGTTACGCCGGCCGGCAGTCAGACGGCAACGCTGACGGTGACCGCCACCGGCCGAAGCGGCCAGCGTGTGACCTCGGCGCCGGCCGGGATCAACGTTGCCGTGGGGATACCGCGTCCGCGCCGTTCACGACGGGGACGTCGATCACGCTGAGCGTACCGAACGGGCGCGAGGCTGTCTGGACCGGCGCCTGTTCGAGCGGCGGCAACAGGAGAAGGACCTGCACGTTCACGCTGAGCGGCAACGCCAGCGTCACGGCGAACGTGCGTTGATTGGGTGGAGGCATCTAATGGTCACGGCGAAGAATGTCATGCGTACGGCGATCGGGGTTGCAACGATCGCGCTCGCGCGCTTGCGGGCTGGACGGTATGGCCCACCGCGGACTGCCGGTTCGCCTGCTGCCGCCACGCCGCACCGGCGTCTGACCGCATTGCGAATCTGCCGCTCGCGTTCGTGGAGAACCGGGCCAGGCGGATGCGCGGGTGCGCTTCTACGCGCAGGGACCCCGATACGAGTTTCACCTGTCGCGCGACGCCGCGATGCTCTCGTTCATGGAAGACGCACGCGCCACGCGCGGCGTGACGCTCGGCCTGCGCTTCATCGGCGGCAATCCGGACGTCGTCATCGAGGGAGAACGGCGCGCGACTGGCGATGTCAATTACCTGCGCGGGAACGACCCCGCGCAATGGCGCACGGCACTCCCGCGGCATTCGCAGATCGTCTACCGCGAGCTGTGGCCCGGCATCGACATGATGCTGCGCGGCGAAGCGGGCACGCTCAAGTACGAGTTCCGCGTGCAGCCGGGCGCCCGCGATCTCCGACATCCGGCTGGCCTACTCGGGCGCGAACGGGATCGAGCTCGACGGCCGCGGCGGCCTGCTGATCCAGACCCCGCTCGGCGTCATGCGTGACGCCGCGCCGCTGGCCTACCAGGAGGTTGCCGGCACGCGCGCGCTCGTCGCGAGCCGCTACGAGCTGACGCGATCCGCTTCCGGCGACGGTGAATACGGATTCGTCGTCGGTGCCGGCTACGATCCGGCTCGCGAGCTCGTCATCGATCCCGGCCTCGACTACTCGACCTTCCTCGGGGGCTCGAGCCACGAGATTGGATACGGAATCGCGGTCGACTCCGCCGGCAATGCCTATGTGACTGGCCTGACCCAGTCACCCAACTTCCCTACGACCGCCGGCGCCTTCGACCGCACCGGCGCAGCCTCCAACTTCCTGGACGCGTTCGTCACCAAGCTGAACGCCAACGGCACGGCGCCTGATCTATTCGACGTTCCTCGGCGGCGGCAACTTCGAGTGGGGCCGCGCCATCGCCATTGACGCGGCTGGCAACGCGTACATCGCCGGTCAGACGAAGTCCTCGGACTTTCCGACGACCGGCGGCGCATTCGACCGGACGTTCAACGTGGACAGCTGTCCGCGCTGCGGTATCGACCAGTACGATGCCTTTGTCACGAAGCTGAACGCCGCCGGGTCGGCGCTCGTCTACTCCACCTTCCTCGGCGGGTTCGATATCGACGACGCGCTCTCGATCGCGGTGGATGGGGCTGGCAATGCGTATGTCGGAGGCGAGACCGGATCCAGCAACTTCCCGGTGACCTCCGGCGCCTTCGATACGACGCGGAATGGCGAGTACGACGCGTTCGTCACGAAGCTGAATGCTGCTGGCTCGGCTCTGGTTTACTCGACGTTCCTCGGCGGCTCGCTGGTCGATTTCGTCTGGAACACCAAGGTCGATGCCGCAGGCAACGCCTACGTGGTGGGCTCCACCCGGTCGGCCGACTTCCCGACCGTCGCGGGCTCTTTCGACACCACACAGAACGGCGAGTTCGACGCCTTTGCCGCCAAGCTGAACCCGGCCGGTTCCGCCCTGGTCTATTCCACGTTCCTCGGCGGGTCGGGGTTCGATTCAGCCATGGGTCTTGCGGTGGATGCGGGGGGCAACGCCTACGTCGCGGGCGGCACGGGCTCGGCCGACTTCCCGACGACCGCGGGCGCGTTCGACACGACGTCCGGCGGTGGCTTCATCACGAAGCTCAACTCCAGCGGGTCGGCACTGGTGTATTCGACCTTCCTCCGCGGCGCCAGCGCCAGCAGCCTTGTCGTCGACGGCACCGGCAACGCGTGGTTCACGGGGTCAGCCGGCCCTGATTTCCCGGCGACGCCCGATGCATTCGATACCTCGCACAACGGCATGGCCGACGCCGTCGTCGCGGCGCTCAACCCGGCTGGATTGGCGCTCGTCTTCGGCACGTTCCTCGGCGGCACCCAGTCGGATGTCGGCAACGGCATCGGGTTCGATCCCGGCGGGAACGCGATCGTGGTCGGCCACACCTACTCGACCGACTTCCCGACGACGGCTGGCGCGTTCGACCGCGTCTGGAACGGCGACATGCTGATCTTCTGGGGCGACGCCTTCGTCGCCAAGGTGGCGACGGGCGCGGCCCCGCCGCCGCCACCACCACCGCCGCCGCCATCTGCACCGGCGGCCCCTGCGCTCAACAGCCCGGCGAACGGCGCGACGGTGACGCTGCCGGTCACGCTCGACTGGAACGACGTGACCAACGCGACGTCGTACACCGTGCAGGTAGACGATTCGAGCGGCTTCACGTCGCCGCTCGTCGTGCAGCAGAGCGTGACCGCGTCGCAGGTGAGTGTCAGCGGCCTGGCGAGCGTTCAGCACTGGTGGCGCGTGCAGGCGATGAACGCGGCGGGGACGAGTGACGTGGTCCGCCGTCCGAACGTTCACCCCGACCTCGGGCGGCGGCGGCTCCGGGCCGCTGCCGGCTCCGTCGTTGCTCAGCCCGTCCGCGGACGCGCGGTTCTCGCGAGGCGCATCGATCACCTTCGACTGGACGGACGTCACCGGAGCCGCGTCGTACACGATCCAGATTGACGACTCTCAGAGCTTCTCTGCACCGCTCATCGTGCAACAGACCACAACGGCCTCGAACTACGTGACCAACACGCTTCCCGCACGGAGGATGTGGTTCCGCGTGCGCGCCAATAGCGCAGCAGGCGCACCCGGCACGTGGTCGTCTTCCAGGCGATTCGAGGTGAGGTAGCGATGGCCTGCGTCGCGCGCCTGCTGATCTGCTTCGTCGTGGCCGGCCTGACGGCCGCCGCGGCAAGCCTTTCGACCGGAGAACCTCCGACGGCGGCGGGCTCACCCGTGCTGCCGATCGACTTCATCGAGAACAAAGGCCAATGGGAGCACGGCACGCGGTTCGTGGCGCGCGGCAACTCCGTCAGCGCGCGGTTCGAGCGCGACGCCATCGTGCTGCGCGAGCCCGAAGGGTCGGCAGCCGAAGTGGCGCTGGTGTTCGAAGGCGCGAACGCCACCGCCCGGATCGCCGGCGAAACGCGGCGGCCCGGGCGCTATAACTTCTACAGCGGGTCGGACCCCGCGGCGTGGCAATCGAACGTGCCGGCGTGGGCAAGCGTGCTCTATCGCGGGCTCTACGACGGCGTCGATCTGCGCGTGCGCGAGCAGGCGGGCCGGCTCGAGTACGACCTGATACTCGCGCCCGGCGATCGATGCGAACCGTGTGGTTGTCCGGGCCCGGGGCGCGTCCTCGCTCGACGTGGGGCGCGACGGTTCGCTCGTTCTCTATACGTCCACCGGCATCCTGCGGCAGACGCCGCCGGTGACGTGGGAAGTGCTGCCCGACGGCTCGCGCCGGAGCGCGGAAAGCCGCTTCCGCAAGATCGACGATCAGCGCTACGGATTCGCCGTCACCCGGCACGACGCCGCGCTGCCGCTCGTGATCGATCCAGGCCTTCAGTGGTCCACGTTTCTCGGCGGCTCCGGCCAGGATCCCGATCGGCGGCGTCCGGGCGGCACGCGACGGCACGGGCGACGTGTTCGTCGCCACGTGGTCGAACTCGCAGGACTTCGTGTCGCCCGACGGATCGATTCCCGGCTACAACAACAGCGCCGGCGTTGTCCGCCTGAACGCGGCCGGCACGCAGCTCGTGTACGCCACCTTCCTCGGCGGCTGGCATTCCCAGCTCCTCTACCGCGGGCTGGCCACCAACGCGGCCGGCGAGGTCGTCATCGGCGGCGAAACGTATTCGCCCGACTTCCCGACGACCGCCGGCGCCTACGACCGCACTCGCGCCGGCGAATCGAGCGACGGCTTCGTCGCCAAGCTCGGTCCACAGGGCCAGCTGCTCTTCTCCACGTTCCTTGGCGGGACGAACCCCGACAACGTTGCGGCGGTGGCGTTCGCGCCCGACGGATTCGATCATCGCTGGCGGCTACACGACGGCCGCGGACTTTCCGACGACGCCTGGCGCGTTCGACCGGACGTACAACCCGCCGAACGCCTCGAGTGACGGCGGCGCCCACGGCGACTGGTTCATCGCGCAGCTGACTGCCGACGGCAGCCAGTTGAACGTACGGGACATACGTCGGCGGGCCTTCCATCGACAGCCTCGAGGACCTCGTCGTCGATCCGCAGGGATTCGTCACGGCGGTGGGCTGGGTCACGGGCAACAACGTGCGGGTGTTCGTCAGCACGCCCGGCGCATTCGACACGACGTGGAACGGCACGCAGGACGCCGCGGTGGCGCGGCTCAAGCTGGATGGGGCCGGCGCCGCGGACTTGAAATACGCGACCCTCATCGGCGGCTCGAACGATGACAACCTGTGGGGCGTCGCCTTCGATCCCACCAATCCACAGAACGTGGTGGTGGTCGGCGAGAGCTGGTCCGACAACTATCCGACGACGGCTGGCGTATTCAAGCCCGCCAACCCGGCGTTCTCGGCCTTGTTCCCGTCGCTGGCGGGAATCATGACCAGGTTCAACTTTCCGGCGTCGGGCGGCGGCACGCGGATATGGTCGTCCTATTTCGGCAGCGAAGGATTTGAACGGGCCGGGGAGGGCATCACCGACGTCGCGCATCAACAACGCCGGGGAGATCATCATCGCCGGACGCACGGAGCGAAGCCTCTTTCCGACGACGCGCGGGGCCTACGATCGCACGCATGCCGGCCTGAGGGACGGCTTCCTGTCGCGCCTCAGCAGCAACGGCGCGACGCTGCTGTACTCCACCTTCTTCGGCGGGCTGGACGACGACACGGATTCGTCCCTGGTGACGCCGCTGATGGACTACGTCAGCGGCAATACCGTCGTGGTCGCCGGCGCGACCGGCTCGACCGACCTCGAGATCACGCCGAACGCGTACGACGCGACGCATGGTAACGGCGAGGCCGTGGGCGCCGTGGACGGATACGTGCTGAAGCTGGCGCTCGACGAGGACAACAGCGGCGATACCACCGTCGCGCCCCCGGTACCGATGCGGCCGATCAACGGCGCCGCGTTCTCCGGCTCCGGCTTTGTCACGCTCGAGTGGACGGCCGTGTCGGATCCGTCCGGCATCGAGGCGTACGAGTACCAGGTCAGCCCCAAGCCCGACTTTCCAGACAACTTCATTCATTACAAAGGGTCACGAAATGCCACCGCGGTGCGGTTGCCGCAGGTCGGATTGGTGGCGTGGTACTGGCGGGTGCGAACGGCCGATCGCGCCGGCAATCTGAGCGCGTGGTCGCCGACGAGCACGTTCACGCTCGGAACGACGGGCGGATCGGTCAGCGTCAACTCGGTGGGTGTCTTCCCGGCGACCGTGGTGGGAGGCCAGCCGGCCACTGGCGTCGTCTGGCTGAACGGCATTGCTCCGCCGGGTGGCCTCGTGCTCACGCTGTCGAAGCACCAGCCGGTGGGCTTCACCTTCGGCGCGTCGCGCAACGTCCCGCTGCCGGTGACGATCCCGAACACCATCAACGTGCCCGCTGGGGCGACGCAGGTCGAGTTCCCCGTCACGACGTCCCAGGTCTCCAGCCAGCTGTACGTCGACGTGATGGCCAGTCTGGGCGGCGTCGGTCAGTTGGGCAAGGTCAGCATCACGCCGTCGCTGCAGGTGACGATGAATCCGCTCGACTTCACGCCTTATCAGGTCGTGGGCGGCTCGCCCGCGTCGGCGAAGGTGACGCTGAACGCGCCAGCTCCCGCCGAAGGTCTCGTGTTGACGCTCATCAGCCGTCATCCGTCGTACGCGTCGGTGCCATCGAGCGTCACGATTCCCGCGGGAGGGACGTCAGCCACGTTCCCGATCACGACCTTCACGGTCCCGACTGACGTCGAAGCGGCGATCAGCGTGGTCGCGGGATCCAGCGGAACGGGAGGTGTCCTGCACATCAAGCCGCAGCTTCCAACGCTGACGTCGCTGACCATGAGCTCTCCGGTTGCCGGAGGTGCTGAAGCCACGGGCACGCTGACCTTCAGCGCGCCGTTACCGAACATCCGCTGGCCCGCAGGCGGTCACGGCGTCAGGATCCGGCTGAGCGACCCGAACGCCGGCGGAGTCATCTCAGGCGGTGAATGGATCGCGCCCGGAACGACAACGCACACGTTCCGCCTCTACACGAGAGGATTGCCGACGACGCAAACGCTTACCGTCACGGCGGCGCTCGATCGGACGACGCTGAGTGCGCCGCTGACCGTGACGGCGGCGCCGGCCGTCTCGTTCACGCCGGTGACGTTGCAGCCCGCGACGGTCAACGGCGGCGAGGGCGGCATCGGCCGGATCAACCTGGCGGCGGGACCGCCGCGGCCCATCCTGGTGACGCTGACCAGCAATGTCCCAGGCGCCGTGAACCACCCGCCCACGATCACGATCTTCACGGGCGAGACGAGCTCGATGTTCGCGTTCACGACGGCGCCGCGCTCGACGACGGCGAACGTCCAGCTCACCGCGTCGTTCGGCTCGGCCAGCGGCAGCGGCGTGCTGACGGTGAATCCGTCCGTCTCGGTGGCGAAGATTCCGATCGCGTCGTTGACCCTGAACCCATCGACCATCGCGGGAGGCGGCACCGCCACCGGTACGGTCACGCTCGAACGCGCGGCGCGGCCGGGCGGGGTGATCGTGCAGCTCTCCTCATACAACTCCGCAGTCGCGAGCGTTCCGTTCAGCATCACAGTGCCGGAGAACGCGACCACCGCGACGTTCCCGATCACCACGTCCGCCGTGAGCTCGAACACGGGCGTGATCATCTCGGGTCTCGCCGACAATACCGGCTGGTCGAAGACCGCCGGCCTCACGGTGACGACAGGCGGGTCGAGCGGGCCGACGCTGACGGCGCTGAGTCTCAATCCCACCAGCGTGGTCGGAGGGAATGGCTCGACGGGGACAGTGACGTTGAGCGGCGCCGCTCCGAGCGGCGGCGCGGTCGTATCGCTGTCCGACAACTCGAGCTCCGCGTCGGTGCCGGCCAGCGTCACCGTACCGGCCGGCGCGACGAGCACGACGTTCACGGTCTCGACTGTGTCGGTCACGGCGACGACGTCCGCGTCGATTACCGGCAGCTACGCCGGCGTGAACCGCAGCGCGTCGCTGTCGATCACCGCGGCGGGAGGAGGCACACCGGCCGCGCCGACGCTGGTCTCGCCGGCGAACACCGCGACCGGGGTGGCGCAACCGGTGACGCTCGACTGGAATGACGTGACGAATGCGGCGAGCTACGAGGTGCAGGTCGACAATTCGTCGACGATCTCCTCGCCGTTTGTCGCCAACCCGACGGTGACGACCTCGCAGGTGACGCTCGGCACCCTTACGGCCGGACAGCGCGTCTGGTGGCGGGTGCGCGGACGGAACGCGGCGGGCACGGCCGGCTCATGGTCGTCGACGCGCAGCTTCACGACGCAGACAACGCCGGCGGTCGCGACCTTGTCGGCGGTGTCCGTGAATCCTACCAGCGTGGTGGGAGGCAACGGCTCGACTGGCACGGTCACGTTGTCGGCGGCCGCGCCCGCCGGCGGGGCAACGGTCGCGCTGTCGAGCGGCAACACGGCCGTCAGCGTCCCGTCGAGCGTCACTGTTGGCGCCGGGGCCACGAGCGCGACGTTTGCCGCCACGACGACGACTGTCACCGCCAGCACGCCGGTGACGATCACCGGCTCGTCCGGCGGCACCTCGAGGACCGCCACACTCACGGTCGGTCCCCGGGGAGCACGACGACCGCGACGCTGACGGTGACGGCGACGGGCCGGAGCGGTGAGCGTGTGACGTCGACGCCTGCCGGCATCAGCGTGAATGTCGGCACCACTGGTTCCGCGTCGTTCCACACCGGCTCGGTCACCCTCACCGTCGCGAACGGGCGCGAAGCGGTCTGGTCCGGCGCCTGCTCGAGCGGCGGCAACAGGAGAAGGACGTGCACCTTCACTCTCGGCGCGAACGCATCGGTCAGCGCGAACGTGCAATGACCTGACCCGGCGCCGGGCTTCTTTTCTGCGTGACCCGGCCCAGGGCCGGCTGAAGCCGGCCCCTACGTACTGAAGCCGGAAGCTACGACTGGTATTCTTGACCCACAAGCCGCGGAGACGCGGAGGAGCTCGACACCGGTTTCTCTCCGCGCCTCCGCGTCACCGCGGCCCGTGAACGAAAGGGATTGGTCCTGAATGGCCGTGACGTGGGCCATCGGCAGCGAGGTCGTCGTCCGCACGCTTGGCAACAAGCGTGGCGTCGTGGTCGAGGCAGGCCGCGGCGGCCGATATCGCGTCCAGGTCGAGGGCGTGACGACCGCGTGCCGCGAGGATGACCTCGGGCCGCCGCCCTCGGCCAGGGCAAGAACCGCACATCAGCGAGCCGCGCCAGGCTCGAGCATCCCGACACCAGCGCGCGCGAGGAGGCGGCGCCGTCCGCACGCGTCGATCTGCACGGGTTGCGCGTCGAGGAGGCGATCGCCAGGGTGATGGACGAGATCGATAGCGCGCTCCGGCGCGGCGCCAGATCGCCTCGAGGTCGTCCACGGCAAGGGATCGGGGCGCGTCAAGGACGCGCTGCACCGCCGCCTTGCCGCACTGTCGATTGTTGCCGCATTCAAGCTGGACCCAGCGCAACCCAGGGGTGACGTGGGTGTACTTCTGCGGGCCAGGCTTCAGCGTGCTGCGCGTCAGGCCCGCCCCGCGAACTCGCGCGTCTCGGTGTGCACCTTCACCTTCTCGCCTTCCTTGATGAAGAGCGGCACACGAATCTCGAGTCCCGTCTCGAGCGTGGCGAGCTTGGTCACGCTGCCGCTGGCCGTGTCACCGCGGGCGCCCAGCTCGGTGGCCGTCACGGTGAGCTCGACGAGCTGCGGAAACTGCAGGCCGATGGCGTTGCCGTTGAACTTCTGCACCTGGACCAGCACGTTGTCAACGAGCAGCAGCCGATCGTCGCCGATCATGTCGGCGCCGAGCGTGAGCGTCTCGAACGTCTCCTGGTCCATGAAGTGGTAGCCGTCGGCGTCCGCGTAGAGGTACGACGCGGACACGGTGGCGAGATCGGGCTCCTTGAACTTCTCGCCCGCCTTGAACGTCCTGTCGAAGACGGCGCGCGTCAGCAGGTTCCGCATCTTGACGCGGACCAGCGTCTGCCCGCCGCGCGCGGTGGGCCGCGATACCTCGACCTCGATGCAGTGATAGGGGGCGTCCTCGGTACTCGAAGTACATCTTCCGCTTGATGTCGATCGCCTCGATCAGCGCTGCCATGACTCCTCGTTTCACCTCATCGTAACCCGGCCTCATTCGCGGCCGTGCGCTGGCCGTTATAATCGGACCCATCGATGCCGTCCGGACCCAGCGCCAGCCTCCCACGCATACCCGGCCTCGAGGACGGTGTCGAGCTCGCGTGGAACGCCGTGCTCGCGGCGGCGCGCGAGGCCGATCGCCTTGGCAGCGCCGGCGTGCCGGCCGTGTTCGCGATCGGACCGGATGGACAGCTCGAAGCTGTGCCGGACGGCGACCCGGCCGCCATCCTTGCGTGGCGGCCCGCGACGGGGTGGGCGCCGGTGCGGCCGGGGCACGACGCGGCCCACGTCGTCTTCGATCTCTACCTGCCCATGTGCGGCGCGACGAAAGCGAAGGCCATCGTCGTCGGCCACCTGGGCCAGAGCCTCGACGGGTTCATCGCCACGCACGAAGGCGATTCGCAGTACGTCACCGGGCACGAGAACATCGTGCATCTGCATCGCCTTCGCGCCTTGTGCGATGCCGTCGTCGTCGGTGCCGGGACCGTGGCCGCGGACGATCCCGCAGCTGACCACCCGCCATGTCGCCGGCCCGAGCCCGCTGCGCGTCGTGTTCGATCCCGCGCGCCGCCTCGACGACCGCTACCGCGTCTTCAACGACGAGTCGGCGCCCACGCTTTACGTCTGCGCCAGGTCGCTCGCCCGGCCCGGTGAGACGCACGTCGGCCGCGCGACGCTCGTCACGATCGCCGATGACAGCGACGTCGACGTCGCCGAACTGCAGCGCGTCCTGTGGGACCGCGGCTGCCGTCGCATCCTCGTCGAAGGCGGCGGCGTCACCGTGTCGAAGTTCCTGAAGGCGAACCTGCTGGATCGGCTGCAGGTCGCGGTGGCCCCCTTCATCATCGGAGACGGACGCCCCGCGATCCGTCTGCCCGGCCCGGCAGTGCTCAGCGACTGTGACCGCCCTCGCCATCGCGTGTTCCGCATGGGCGACGATGTGCTCTTCGAGCTCGTGATTCGCGATTGACCTCGGCAGTAACACCAGGTCATCTCTGACGGGTGGCGGCCAGATCGTCGTGGCCGACGACGAGCCGTGAGCGCCCTGCGGCGACGTGCGCCTCGCGACGCGCCTGCCATTGGCGGAATGCCCATGCTTCACCCGGCTCGATTGCCGTCGCAGCGTCGGCCCATCCCTCGATCAGCTGCCGCTGGAGGCCGCGCTGGTCCGGAGTCAGCACCCAATCGCTCGGCGCACGAGTGACGTTGTAGCCGAGACGAGCCAGGTGCTCCTCCGTGCGAGCAGGCGCATCCGGACCGAGCGCTGGCCCGAACCCCTTGTCGGTACGCTGGTGACGATTGACGAGCATCCGGACGCGGGCGTCTTCGGGTTCCTCGGGCGAGAGATCCAGCCGGCCGTTGTACGTCAGCGCGAACAGGATCACGGCGCCGGCGCGGCGACACACGCTGGAAAGGCGTGCGACCCATTCCTCGGAGACGAGGTCGAGCAGCGCGGATGCGGTCACAAGACTCCGGCCGTCTACGACATCCGCAAGGTCCAGCCCGGACAGGTCGACACGCCGCGTCTGCAGACGTACGCGCTGCGGCAGGCCCGCCTCGCGCATTCGCTCCGGCACTTCGGTCAGCAGCCGCTCATCGGCGTCCACGAGCAGCCAGTCCTGGTCGGCAGCCAGATGCGGGGCGAGATAGCGCACGTTCGACCCTGTGCCGGTGCCGAGGTCAAGCGCATGCACGACCCCCGGCGGCAGCGAACCGGCCGCAAGGCGCGCGACTGCCAGCGAGCGCGCCGCGATGTCGGCGGGTTCACGCAGTGCCAGCCAGTCGGCGTGAGAACGCGCTCATCGCTGCCGGCGTCCGCTCATGTCTCGGTATGGTGGCTTCCGCCTGCAGGCAGAAGCGCCGCCAATGTCGCAGCCATCTTCGCGCAGGATTGCTCCCACGTGGGCAGGCGGTCGCGCACCCGCCGCGCACCGTGCGCGAGCTGTGCTCGATACGAAGGATCGGCGATGACCCGCGACAGCGCATCGGCAAGCGCCTCGACATCGCCGGCCGGCACCACGACGCCGGCGTCCGGCTCGACAAGATCGGCGATGGCTCCGGTCCTGGTGGCGACAACCGGCAGGCCGCATGCCAGCGCTTCGGCGATGACCATGCCGTAGCCCTCGTACAGCGTCGGCAGCACGAAGACATCCGCCGCGTCGTAACAGCGGGCGAGTGCCGCGCCGTTCATCTCGCCGGCGAGCGAGACCCTGTCCTCAACTCCATCCTCGACCAGTTGCGCGCGCAGCCGCCGAACCGTCTCCGGCGCCCGCTCGAGGCTGCCAACACACGTGAGGCGCCAGTTCCGCGGCGGGATGGATGCGAGCGCGCGGAACAACACCTCATGTCCCTTGCGCGGGATGAGCGTCGCCACGCAGAGGAGCTGCACGTCCGCGCCCGCCGACCCGCGCGCGAGCGTGGCAGGATCGGTCCCGGGATTGATGACGGTCACGCTATCCGTGGCGACGCCATATCCCTCCAGCATTTCCGCAGTGGCGCCACTGGTGACGATCACATGCCGCACGCACCGCAGCGCCCTGCGTTCGCTCTCCTCGAGACGGGCGGCCACGCCCGCATCGAGGCCCGTCTCGGCGGCCAGGGGGTGATGGACGAGCGCGACGATCCTCACGCGCTTGGCGTGCGGCTTCACTTCCTCAGGCAGCGCACCGAGCGCGAGGCCGTCAACAAGGACGATGGCGTCGTCGGGAATGGTGGCGAGGACGCGAGCGGCGTGCGCACGTGCGGCCGCATCAGGCATGGGAAAGCCCTCGCCGAGCTCGTGTACGGTGACGGACCAGCCGCGCTCCCGCAGCCCGGCGATCACGCGCCGGTCGTAGCCGTAGCCGCCCGTCAGCGTGTCGAGCGCGCCCGGGACCAGGATGTGGACCGAGGGCATCGCCTATGTCGCGGCCTCTTCGACGCGGGCGTCGAACGTCGCGGCCGCCACGTGCGACTCGTTCAGCGTCACACGGATGCTTTCGATGCCGTGCGCGCCAGCGCCAAGGTCGCCGCGCCGGATGGCGGCGACCAGACGACTGAACACGTATCGCGCCAGAAACTCCGTCGTCGTATTGCGGCCCTTCAACGACGGCTCGTCGTCCAGATTGCGATAGCTCAGATCCGACAGCACGGCGCGGAGCGCCTCGATGGCACGGCCGATGTCGATGACAATCCCGTCGGCATCGACCTCGGGCCGGCGAAACTCGACGTCCACGACATAGGTCGCACCATGAAGGCGCTGGGCGGGCCCGAACACCTCGCCCCGCAGGCTGTGGGCGATCATCATGTGATCGCGAACGGTCACGCTGTACATCTTGGGTGATCCTTGTCAGGAGGAAGGAGGAAGGAGGAAGGAAGGAGGTAGGAGGTAGCAGCAACGCTACGAACCACAGAGGCACAGAGACACAGAGCCAAATCCCAAGAACCTCTGTGCCTCTGTGGTTCGTGGTTCGTCCGCCTCCTACCTCCTACCTCCTACCTCCTACTCCTCCTCCTTACCTCCTACGCATAACTAATCCTGTGGCAGAGCGTATCGCCGGGCGCGTCGGCCAGCCTCGCCATCACCTCCGGCAGGGTGTCGAAGGCGCTCTCGCCCGTGATGAGCGTGTCGAGCACCGGATCTGCGAGCAGCGACACGGCCAGCGCCATGCGGCGCGACGTATCCCAGCGCGGACGCTGCGCGGCGGCGACGTGTCCGACCTGCGACGACCGCAGCGTCAGGCGTCGCGCGTGAAAGGCCTCGCCGAGCGCGCAGCGGCACGGGCTGGGCGCCATACCAGCTCATCTCGACGACGGTTGCCTCGAAGCCCGCGACGCGCAGCGCGACGCCGAGACCGGCGGGGGCGCCGCTCGCGTGGATGACGACATCCGCGTTTTCGCGCGCCTCGTCGGGCAAGGCGAAGCGCACGCCAAGCCGGCGGGCGACGGCGGCACGCTGCGGGTTCGTGTCGACCACTTCGACATCACAGCCGGCCATCGCCGTGGCGAGCCACGCGACCAGGCACCCGATGGTGCCCGCACCGATGACGGAAATGCGGTCGCCGATTCGTGGCGCCGCGTCCCAGAGACCGTTGACGGCGGTTTCCATGTTTGCCGCGAGCACCGCGCGCGCCGGCGGCAGTCCGTGCGGCAGGATGTGGACGGCGCTCCCCGGCACGACATACCGCGTCTGGTGCGGATGGAGCACGAACACGGGGCGCCCCTCGAGCTCCGAGGGTCCGCGCTCGACCTCGCCGACGCTGGCGTAGCCGTACTTCACGGGCGCCGGGAAGCTTCCCGCCTGGAACGGCGCCCGCATGCGCTGGTACTCGCTCTCCGGCACCCGCCCGTTGAAGACCAGCGCTTCGGTACCGCGGCTGATTCCGCTGTACAGCGCACGGACGAGGACGTCGCCGCTCGTCATGGCGCGGAAGGGTCTCCGCCCGGATTTCCCCAATTCCCGGCGCCGCGATCCAGAACGCGCGCGCGTCGTCAGTCGCCATAGAATCTGGGGATGCGGGTGGGATACGCGAACCTCGTCACGAGCGGCCGCCTGCTGCTGGTCGCGTACGTCGCCTGGCTCATCAGCCAGCCGCCGTTGGCCACCGTGGCGTGGACCGCGGTCGTCGTGAGCACCATCGCCGCGCTGCTCGACATCGCCGACGGCTGGGTTGCACGGCGCACCGGAACGGCGACCGCGTTTGGCGCGCGCTTCGACATGGAAGTCGATGCCCTGCTCATACTGGTCCTGGCGGTGCTGGCGTGGGACTGGGGCAAGGCGGGTGCGTGGGTGCTGCTCTCGGGCCTGTTGCGGTACGCGTTCGTGGCGGGCGGCTGGCTGCTTCCCTGGCTGCAGAATCCGCTTCCGCCGAGCCTCCGGCGAAAGACCGTCTGCGTTGTCCAGATCGTGGCGCTGATAGTCGTCCTCGGGCCGATCGTCACGCCTCCGCTCAGCACGCTCATCGCCGCCGCCGGATTGATGATCCTCGGCTACTCGTTCCTGGTGGACACGATATGGCTCTGGCGCACCGCTACACGGAGGACAGCACGTGACCCAGCTTATCCTTCTTGGTCTTGAGATAACGCCGCGTTCCGTCTGAGGCGGGAATCTCGAGCGGCAGCACCTCGCTGACGACCACGCCGTGTTCGGTGAGGCCGGAGAGCTTCTTCGGGTTGTTGCTCAGCAGCCGCATCGAACGTACGCCGAGATCGCGCAGGATCGCGACGCCGGTCGCGTAGTCGCGATGATCGGCCTTGAAGCCGAGGCGCTCGTTGGCCTCCACGGTGTCGTAGCCCTGGTCCTGCAGCGCGTACGCGCGAATCTTGTTGGCAAGGCCAATCCCGCGCCCTTCCTGGTTCAGATACAGGATGACGCCACGCCCCTCGTTGGTGATGCGCTGCATCGCGCGCTCGAGCTGGGCGCCGCAGTCGCACCGCACCGAATGCAGCACGTCACCGGTCAGACACGAGGAGTGCATCCGCGCGAGCACCGCCTCGCCGTCGCCAACCCGGCCGTGCACGAGCGCGACGTGGGTCTTGACGTCGCCTGGGCTTTCGTAGACGTAAATCTGGAAAGCGCCGTACTCGGTGGGCAACTGTGCCGTGGCCACGCGGCAGAGGGCGCCGTTCCGGCGCCAACCGAAGAGCTCGGCGAACCGTGCTCGGACCGACGCAAACAGGGATCGGGAACCGTTGTCCAAGGAGTCGCTATCGTAGGGGGCCACGGTCGCCCTGTCAAACGGGACTGCGAAGGACAGCGATCCTGCCGAAAGACCGCCACCGCTGCGCCGCAATACATGAGCTGTGTAATCTGCAGCCCGCAGGTGCGAAACCGGATTTCATCTTGCAGGGCTCGGACCGCAGCGATATGCGGGTGCCTCGTCCACGTAATCTCGTCGCCGCCATCGTCGTCATCCTGATGTTCGTCGCGATCGGTCTGGTGATCGCGCAGGATCAGGAGACGCTCCGCATCAGGACGCCGCTGGCGGCCGCAGACCCGCGCTTCCCCGACTACCTCGCGACGCTGCTCGGCGATCCGCTGACGTCCGGCGACTCCTATGTCGTTCATACCAACGGCGATCGCGGCGTTTCCGGCGATGCTGGCGGCGATTGACGCGGCGCAGCACCGCATCGCGTTCGAGACCTACATCTTCGACACGGGCCGGATCGCGGAGCGCTTTACGACCGCGCTCGAGGCGGCGGCGCGGCGCGGCGTCGCATGCCGCATGGTCCTCGACGCCGTCGGCGCCTCGACGATGGACGTCCGGCACATCGAGCGGCTGGAGCAGGCGGGGTGCCGGATCGGCTGGTTCAACCCCCTGGCCAGCTTCGCGCTCGAGGAGGCGAACTACCGCACGCACCGGAAGGCGCTCGTCATCGATGGCGACATCGCCTTCATCGGCGGCATCGGCATCGCCGACCAGTGGGCGTTTGCCGGGGAGGACGCGCCGCAGTGGCGCGACACCCACTTCGAGATCAAGGGGCCGGCCGCCATCAACGTCGAGGCGGCGTTCCACGAGAACTGGATCGAGACCGGCGGCGTGGTCGAGCCGGACCTGCTGCCTGCACGCGGAGCCGATGGGGAAAGCGAAATCCGTCGTCGTCTGGAGCTCACCGGAAGGCGGCGCCAACGAGTTGAAACTGCTTTACCTGCTGGCGATCGCGGCGGCGCGGTCGACGCTCGACATCCAGTCGCCGTACCTGATCACCGACGAATCGACGCAGTGGAGCCTCAGCGAGGCGCGGCGGCGCGGCGTCCGCATCCGGCTGTTGACCGAGGGCGACATCACCGATGCGAAGCCGGTGAAGTTTGCCGGACGATCCGACTACGAGCGGCTCATGGAGCAGGGCATCGAGGTCTACGAGTACCAGCCGGCGATGATGCACACCAAGGCCATGGTCGTGGACGGCGTCCTCAGCATCGTCGGATCGGCCAACTTCGACAACCGGTCGCTCGAGCTGAACGACGAGCTGAACGTGGCGGTCTTCGATCCTGGTCTCGCCGGACGCATCACAGGCCGACTTCGAGAACGACCTGACGCGCTCGAAGAAGCTGAACCTCGACGAGTGGCGCTCGCGCCCGCTTCACATCCGCGGCCGCGAGAAGTTGTGGAGCTTTTTCGGCGAGGTCTTCTAGGGAAGGCCCGCGACCCTCACGGGCCACAGAGTCCAGAGGCACAGAGTATTCGAAACTTCGATTGCTGAAGGCTCGGCTCGGTCTCAGACGACTCTGACCGAACGTCCTCGGTAACGGTCCGTAGGTGGCCGGCTTCAGCCGGCCCACGCTCAATGCCCGGGCGTCGTTGGCGCGGGCTGACCGGGCTCGGCGCCGACGGGGACCGCTTCCGCGGCGGGCGCCGGGCCGACGCGCTGCTGCGTTCCTGCCGTCGTCGTCCCGCGCGGCGAGGTGTGCCAGCCGCGCGACAGGTAGTCGGTCATCGTCAGCGCCGAGCAGGATCATGAGGAAGAAGAACGCTCCGCCGACGACCAGCTTCGTCAGCCGGCTGCTGTACTTCACGTGCATGAAGAACAGGATGACGAGCGTCGCCTTGATGATCGCGATCGCGATCGCCACCGGGAAGTTCAGCACGCCGAGGTTGATGAACGCGACGCACGACGGTGACGGCCGTCAGCGACCATCAGCGCGCCGAAGATGAGGTAGTACGTCGCTCTTGGGCGAAACGTGTCCTGACATGCTCGCGACCTATGCGACCTGGTGGGCCCTGTCCACGAGGTACAGCAGCGGGAACAGGAAGATCCAGACGATGTCGACGAAGTGCCAGTAGAGCCCGGACATCTCGACCGGCGTGTACCACTCCGGCGAGAACCGGCCCTTGTGCGCCATCCAGGCGATGACGCTCAGGATGCCGAACCCGATGACCATGTGCAGCGCGTGCAGGCCGGTCATCGCGAAGTAGAGCGACAGGAAGATCTCGACCTGCGGCGCATGCGGCCCCGCGAACGTGAAGTTGGCGCCGGGAATGTGGTTCAGCTCCCACTTGTGCTTGTACTCGAAGAACTTGATGACGAGGAACGTCAGGCCGAGCACCATCGTCGACGAGCAGCCAGTTCACCGTCGCCTTCTGCGCGCCGGTCTGCGCCGCGCGCACGGCCAGCGCCATGGTCAAGCTGCTGCCGATCAGGACGACGGTGTTGATGCCGCCGAGGACGATGTCGAGCTCGACGCTGCCTTCGGACCAGGCCTGCGGGATACCAGACGCGGTAGAGCATGTAGGCCATGAACAGGCCGCCGAAGAACATGATCTCGGTGACCAGGAAGATCCACATGCCCGAGCGTGGACGGCTTCGTGCTGCTGCTCCAGCGTCTCGAAGTGATGCTGCAGCGCCGGGTGGTGCGCGTGGCCGTGCGCGTGACCGTGCTGGTCGTCGGCGTGCGCGGCGGCAACGTGCTCCGTTAGGCAACTTTGATCTCCCGCTTGGAATACTCGTACGCGCCCTCGTTCACGATCGGCGTCTCGGTGAAGTTCTCCGGGATCGGCGGCGACTGCGTCTTCCACTCCAGGCCGGTGGCGCCCCACGGGTTGTCGCCGGCCAGCTCGCCGTACTTGAGCGAATAGATGAAGTAGCAGGAGCGGCAGGATGTAGCCGACCGCCAGCACCGAGGCGCCCGCCGACGACAGCACGTTCAGCACCTGGAACTCGTCCGGATAGACGTGATAGCGGCGCGGCATGCCGAGGTAGCCGAGGATGAACTGCGGGAAGAACGTCAGGTTGAAGCCGACGAAGACGAGCAGCGCCGACAGCTTGCCGAGCGCCGTCCGAATACATCCGGCCGGTCATCTTCGGCCACCAGTAGTGCAGGCCGGCGAAGTAGCCCATGATCGCGCCGCCGACCATGATGTAGTGGAAGTGCGCGACGACGAAGTAGGTGTCGTGCATGTGGACGTCGAGGCCGAGCGAGGCGAGGAAGAGCCCGGTCAGGCCGCCGACCAGGAACAGGCCCGATGAAGCCGAAGACGTAGATCATCGGCGTCTTCCACCAGATGGCGCCCTTGTAGAGCGTCGCCGTCCAGTTGAACGTCTTGACGGCGGACGGGATGGCGACCGCGAACGAGAGGAACGAGAAGACCATCGCCGAGTAGGGCGAGATGCCGGCCACGAACAGGTGGTGCGCCCAGACGAGGAAGCCGAACACGGCGATCGCCAGGCTCGAGAACGCGACGAACGAGTAGCCGAACACGTTCTTGCGCGAGAAGCAGGCGATGACCTCGCTGATCACGCCCATCGGCGGCAGGATCATGATGTAGACCGCCGGGTGCGAGTAGAACCAGAACAGGTGCTGGAAGAGCACCGGGTCGCCGCCGAGCGCGGGATCGAAGATGCCGAAGCCGAAGCCGCGCTCGAGCGCCAGCATCAGCACGGTGATGGCGATGACCGGCGTGCCGAGGATCTGGACCAGGCTGGTCGCGTAGAGCGCCCACACGAGCAGCGGCAGCCGGAACCAGGTCATGCCCGGCGCGCGCATCCGGTGGATCGTCACCATGAAGTTCAGGCCGGTGAGGATCGACGAGAAGCCGGTGATGAAGACGCCGATGCCGGTCAGCATCACGTTGCGAGCTCGAGTAGCGCGTGCTGTACGGCGTGTAGAAGGTCCAGCCGGTGTCGACGCCGCCGATGACCATCGCCGTGAGCGTGAAGATCATCCCGATCGACGAACACGTACCAGCTCAGCAGGTTGATCTTCGGAAAGGCGACGTCCTTGGCGCCGATCATCAGCGGCAGCACGAAGTTGCCGAGGATCGCCGGCACCGCCGGGATCAGCACGAAGAACACCATCATGATGCCGTGCATCGTGAACAGCCGGTTGTAGGTGTCGGCGGCCACGAAATCGCCCTGCGGCGTCGTCAGCTCGATGCGGATCGCCGGCGGCGAAGACGCCGCCGAGCAGGAACGCGAAGGTGACCACGATCAGGTACAGGATGCCGATGCGCTTGTGGTCCTTCGTCAGCAGCCACGAGGCGACCGTCGAGCTGTGGTTCAGGTAGTTCGCGGTCGGCGGTACAGTTGCGGTGGTGGTTGTCATGGTCCTGGCCTTACTCGCCCTGGGGTCGCGGCTGCGCCGCGTTGGCCTGCGGCGCGGCGCCGCCCGGCCGATTCGCCGCCGGCAGCGACTTGATGTATTCGATGAGGCTCATCACGCCTTCTTCGTTGACCAGGCCCTGGAAGGTCGGCATCATCGGCCTGGTAGCCGGCTCACCAGCTTGGCCTGCGGCGTGAGGATCGATTCGCGGATGTACGTGTCGTCGGCGACGACGGTCGTGCCCGTTCGCGAGCTGCACCTGCGTGCCGAACACGCCGGCGAGCGACGGGCCGCGGCCGGAGCCGTCGGTGCAGGTGGCAGCTGACGCAGGCGAGCTGCTGGAACAGCTGCTCGCCGCGCGCGACCATCGGCAGCCCGCCGCTCGCCGCTGAGCCACGCCTGGTAGTCGTTCGGCTCCATGACGATGACCCTGCCGATCATCCCGGAGTGCTTGGTGCCGCAGTACTCGGCGCAGAACAGGTGGAACGTGCCGGTCTGCGTCGGCGTGAACCAGATCGAGCTGTAGCGGCCCGGGATCGCGTCCGCCTTCACGCGGAACGCCGGGATGAACAGGCTGTGCAGCACGTCCTCGGAGGTGAACGTCACGCTTCACCGGCCGGCCCTCTCGGCACGTGCAGGTCGTTGATCTCGCTCTGGCCGTCGATGTGCTGGAACCGCCACATCCACCGCTTGCCGGTGGAGTAGATCTCGAGCGTCTCGGCGGGCGGCCGCACGATGTTGAAGTAGACCACCGTGGCGTAGACGAAGATCACCATCGAGATCACGAACGGGATGAGCGACCAGCCGATCTCGAGCGGCACCGACCCGGTGATCGGCGCCCCGACCTTCAGCCCTGTATCGTCCCGGTACTTGACGGCGAAGAACACCACCAGGATGACGACGAGGATCGCGAAGAACGAGGTGACCGCAAGAAGAAAGAAATACAGGTTGTCCACCTGGGGGGCCAGCGTGGACGCCTGATCGGGGAACAGCGGGATTCCAGACAGCATAGATTCAGATTCGTGAATCGTGATTCGTGAATCGTGATTCTTGGGCCAGCGCCGGCAATCGCGAATCGCGAACCACCACTCGCGAATGGTCGCTGCGGCGCATCAGCACGATGAAGCCGGCCAGCATCGCCAGCGTCAGCACGCCGCCGAGGCGCACCAGGTTCATGACGACGACGCCGTACCGACCGGCCGCCGGGTCGTAGTGATAGCAGTACAGCAGCAGCTCGTCGATGACCGAGCCGATCTTCGCCCTCGCCCGACTCCACCAGCGCCATCCGCAGCTCCTTCGGCGAGTACTCGACGCCGTAGAAGTAGCGCGACAGCCGGCCGTCCGGCGTGACCACGAGCACGCCGCTGACGTGCGCGAACTGTCCGCTCGGCTCGTCCCATCGGTAGGTGAACCCGGCGGCCGACGTCGACGCGCCGGATGTTGGCCTCGTCGCCGGTCAGGAAGTGCCAGGCGCCGGCGGTGGCCTGCGCGTCCCAGTACGCCATGTGCGCGCGCTTCTTCTCGGCGGCGACCTCCGGCGTGTCGCGCGGGTCGAAGCTGACGAGCACGACGTCGAAGTCCTCGCCCGGCGTGAACGGCACCGCCTTGAGCGAGCTGGAGATCCCGTTCATCACCTGCGAGCACAGCATCGGGCACTGCAGGTACACGAACGCGAGGACCACCGGCTTGTCGCCCGAAGTAGTCGCCCAGCTTCACGGTACGGCCCGCGCTCGTCCTTGAAGGTCGCGTCGAGCGGCAGCGTCTGGTCGAGCCGCTGCTGGAACGTCACCTCTTTCAACTGCGCCGGCATCTCCGACGCCGGGATCCCGGGCTTCGGCTGGTTGCCGTAGCCGTTCGGGTACTGAGGCTGGGCGGTGGCGACCTCAAGGCACAAGGCACAAACCGCAAGGCACAACGCTGACACGCGGAGGCGCCGGCGCAGGCTCCAGCACTCGTCTTGAACCGTGGGCCGCGGGCCTTGTGCCGTCTGCCGTGCGCCGTGCGCCGTGTGCCTTGCCATGGTCATTGCCTTCTCTGTTGCATGGTCCGCCCGGCGCTCGAGTCGGCGGGCATCATCGCGCTCGGCGACGCCGGCTGCGCCGCATCCTGCGGACGCGCCGGCAGGCCGCGCTCGACCGTCAGCCGCATGGCCTCCGCAATCGGGATGCGCACCGTGCCCGCTCCGCGGTTCTGCCACCCATAGGTATTCAGGAGATCCTGTTCGCTGCGGCGAAAGTCGTAGATCTCGTTCGCCGGGCGACTGCTGCAGCCGCGGCAGCGGCGGCAGCCGCTCGTCCTGCCCGGCGGCGAGCGGATACCGGATCTGCCCCTCGTCCACGCGGTCGCCCTGCTCGATCATCGTCTGGTACATGAAGCCGAGCCCGACGTGCGTCAGGAGGGCGGTGACGAGCAGCCAGAACATGAACTTGGCGATGATCCAGACGTGCGCGTCCGTGTGCTCGTAGGTGGATCCCGCAGGCGTGGCGCCGTACTCGGGATCGGCCGGATCGAAGCCGGGATCGTCCGGTCCCGGTCCTGCCGTGGGCCATCAGTGACCTCCTCCCGATTCCAGCGCCTCGCGCAGGTACGGGTCGCGCATCGCGAACAGCGGCCGCTGCGCGAGCTGCGTGAAGAACATCCAGAGCCACAGGCCGCCGATCGCGAGCGGCGCCGCCAGATCGAGCCAGTGGACGTAGAAGTGGCTCTCGTGCGCGCCGGCCGCCATGTGCAGGTTCTCACCCGTCGAGGCGAACTCGGGCGCAATCAGCATGAACAGGTCCGCGTAGCGCATGAACAGGATCCACGCCGCCATCCACACGAGCCGGTACGGGTTCCGCTTCCGGTCGCGCGAGAGCAGCAGGAGCCACGGCACGGCGAAATGGAAGACGACGAGGAACAGCGCGAGGTACTGCCACCCGTTGGTGATGCGTGTCACGAAATACGGGATCTCTTCGATCAGGTTCGCGGCGTAGGTGAGCAGGTACTGCGAGAAGTTGAAGTACGCCCACAGCATCACGAACGCGAACATCAGCTTCCCGAGGTCGTGGAAGTGGTTCGGCTTGAGGAGATCGGACATCGCCCCGCGCTTCACCAGCAGCGTGGCGATGATGATGGTGAACGCCAGCCCGGCGAGCCCCTGCCCGCCCATCATCAGGAACCCGAACAGCGTCGAGTACCAGTGCGGGTTGAGCGTCATGATCCAGTCGATGCCGGCGAACGTGACGGTGATCGCGTAAATCACGAGGCCGGCGGCGCTGAGGCGCTGCAGCCTCAGGTTGACGCTCGCGTCGCCCTCGTCCTGGCGCGCCGACCAGCGGGTGAGCGTCCACGCGAGCAGGATCCAGCAGGCGAAGTAGACCAGCGCGCGCACCAGGAAGAACGGCGTGTTGAGGTACAGCGCCTTGTGCTGCAGGATGGTGTCCGCCTGGACGACCTCGGGGTGCGTCCACGTGTAGAGCGAGCCCATGCCGAGCACCACCGGCAGGAACAGCAGCGCCAGCAGCGGCAGCGTGCGGCTCGACGCTTCGAAGACACGCCGGAAGATGCCCCACGACCCGCCCGACAGGTGCTGGATCATCGCGAGCGCCATCGACCCGAGCGCGATGCCGAGGAACAGCAGGTAGGCGGTCAGCCAGGCGCGGAAGAAGTGGCCGGGGTTGAAGAAGACGCCGAGCGCGCACAGCACCAGGCCGGCGACGCCGGCGATGAGCGCCTTCTGAGCGGAGCGCGGCGAGATCCGCGGGGGCGGCGAAAGCGCTGGTGTCCGCGGTCACGGCTGTGCCTCCGGGCGATCGAGCTCCGCCCGACGGTCGGCCGGCACGTCGTTCACCGTCGCGCGCTGGCTGAGCTGCAGCGCGCGCATGTATGCGGCAATCGCCCACCGGTCCGCGACCGGCACCTGCGAGGCGTAGTCCTGCATCGCGCCGAAGCCATTGGTCATCACGTCGTAGAAATAGCCGACCGGCGCGGCGCGGAGCCGCTCCTCGTGGTACGACGGCGGCGCACGGAACCCGCGCTGCACGATCGTGCCGTTGCCCGAGCCCGTCGGCCCGTGGCACGGAAGGCAGAACACGTTGTAGCGCTCCTGCCCGCGGGCCATGACCGCCGCGGTCACCGGCATCGGGAACGTGTCCGCCAGCTCACCGTTCACGCGACCCTGGTACAGATGGTCGTCCTGCCGCAACTGGCCGCGGGCGACGGTGTTGGCCGGAAACGGGCGCGACGCCACGCCGTCGGCAAAGAAGGTGCTGGCCTCGAGCGGATCGTAGCGCGGCGCGTCGTGCATGTCCTGCCGACAGGCCGCCGCTGCGACGCACACCGCTGCAATCACGACGGCGCGCGTCCAGAAGCCGCGATCCGCGTCAGCGGGACGGCGGCAGGGCGAGGGGCTCCGTATCCTCCAGCCTTGTCCCCTCGTGACTGAGACAGCCCTCTCCACTTCCCCCTCGCCCGCTCCCCTGACTCCCGTCACAGATCTCAAGGCGCGACATCGGACACTCCCACCGGCTCCAGCCCCTGGAGAAACTGCTTCGTCGACGTGAGATCGAACCGCGGATCGGTCGCCTCGACGACGAGGAAAAAGCGGTCGCACGACGCGCGCGCGAATGCCGGCACGTTGAACACCGGGTGGTACGGCTGCGGCAGCCCGTTCAGCGCCCACATCCCGACGAAGGCACGCCAGCGCGGCGCCCAGCACCGTCGTCTCGAAGGTCACGGGGATGAATTGCGGCCAGCTGTGGAAGGGGCGGCCGCCGACGTTCATCGGGTATTCGATGACCTGGGTCCAGTACTCGAGACCGTACCCCCGAGCCCGCCCAGGATCCCGCCCATCAGGACGATGAACGGCAGCCGCGTCCGCCGGATGCCGATCGCCTCGTTGAGCTCCTCGATCGGAATGGGCGAGTACGCGTCGAAGTTGCGATAGCCGGCGAGGCGGGTCCGTTCGGCCGCCCTGACCAGCTCGCCCGGCGTGTTGAACTCGGCCATCATGCCGTAGAGCGTCGGACTGGTGTGCTCGTGCGCCATCACATTACCCGTGGTGGGGATGCTCCATCTTCAACTTCGCCTCCGGCACGATGGTGCGCATCTCGAACATCGCGATCGCCGGCAGGAAGCGGATGAACAGGAAGAACAGCGAGAGGAACAGCCCGATCGTCCCGGCGAACATGGCGAAGTCCCATCGCGTCGGGGCATACATGTCCCACGACGAGGGCAGGAAGTCGCGATGCAGGCTGGTCACGATGATGATGAAGCGCTCGAGCCACATGCCGACGTTCACCAGCAGCGACAGCAGGAAGAGCAGCGGGATGTTGTCGCGGACGCTGCGGAACCAGAACAACTGGATCATGCACGCGTTGATGGCGATGAGCGACCAGTAGAAGACCGCGTACGGCCCGGTCATGCGGTTCAGCATCATGTAGCCCTCGTAGGGATTGGCGCTGAACCACGCGAAGAACGCCTCGTTGACGTATCCGTAAGCGACGATCATCCCGGTGACCAGCATGACCTTGGTCATGTTGTGGATGTGCCGCATCGTGATGAAGTCCTCCATGTGGTAGAACTTCCGCAGCGGAATCGCCAGCGTCATCACCATCGCGAAGCCCGAGTAGATCGCGCCGGCGACGAAATAGGGCGGGAAGATCGTGGCGTGCCAGCCGGGCAGCACCGACACCGCGAAGTCGAAGCTCACGACCGAGTGCACCGAGAGCACGAGCGGCGTCGAGATCCCCGCCAGGAGCAGGTACGCCATCTCGTAGCGCTGCCAGTGCCTCGCCGACCCGCGCCAGCCGAGCGCCAGCACGCCGAAGATGCGCCGCGCCGCCGGCGACTGCGCGCGGTCGCGCAGCGTCGCCATGTCGGGCACCAGGCCCGTGAACCAGAACAGCGCCGAGACGGTGCCGTAGGTCGAGACCGCGAACACGTCCCAGATCAGCGGGCTGCGAAACTGCGGCCAGAGACCCATCGTGTTCGGATACGGGAACAGCCAGTACGCCGCGAGCCACGGACGGCCGGTGTGCAGCAGCGGGAACATCGCCGCGCAGGCCACGGCGAACAGCGTCATCGCTTCCGCGAACCGGTTGATGGAGGTGCGCCACTGCTGCCGGAACAGCAGCAGGATGGCCGAGATCAGCGTGCCTGCGTGGCCGATGCCGATCCACCAGACGAAGTTGATGATGTCGAACGCCCAGCCGACCGGCACGTTGTTGCCCCAGATCCCGATGCCGGTCACCAGCAGGTTGCCGATGGTCGCGTTCAGGATCATCAGGAAGACGAACCCGATGCCGAATCCAAGGAACCAGCCGATCGGCGTCCGCTTCGTCAGCACGACGTGGCTGATCGCTTCGGTGACCGACTCGAAGGTGTGACCGGGCGCAATGACGGCCGGCGTCCGGCTGTCCACGACGGCGACGTCGGCGCCTTCCTGCTGGCGGTCGTGCGGATGCGCGCTCATCGCCATCAGTGACCTTCACCTTCGCCGGCGCGCGAGCCCTCGGGCTCGAGCGTCGTGTTCGGGTTGCGCACGATCGCCGTGTACGTCGTCCGCGGCCGCGTGTTGAGCTCGGCGAGCAGCGCGTAGTTCAGCGGGCTGGCCTTCAGCTTCGCGACGCGGCTGTCCGGGTCGTTGATGTTGCCGAAGACGATCGCGTCGGTCGGGCAGGCGGACTGGCAGGCGGTCACGACCTCGCCGTCGCGAATCGGCCGATCTTCGAGCTTGGCCGCGGCGCGCGCCTGATTGATGCGCTGCACGCAGTAGGTGCACTTCTCCATCACGCCGCGGCTGCGCACGGTCACGTCCGGGTTGCGCTGCAGCTTGAGGCTCTCGGTCGTCCAGTCGGAGTAGAGCAGGAAGTTGAAGCGGCGGACCTTGTAGGGACAGTTGTTCGAGCAGTAGCGCGTGCCGACGCAGCGGTTGTAGACCATGTCGTTCAGGCCTTCGGCGTTGTGCACGGTCGCCGCCACGGGGCAGACGACCTCGCACGGCGCGCTCTCGCACTGCTGGCACGGCATCGGCTGGTGATACGTGTCCGGGTTCTCGATGTCGCCGGTGTAGTACCGATCCACGCGCAGCCAGTGCATCTCGCGCCCGTTGAGGACCTCGTTCTTGCCGACGATCGGCGTGTTGTTCTCCGCATGGCAGGCGACGACGCACGAGTTGCAGCCGGTGCAGACGTTCTGGTCGATGGCCATGCCCCACGCGTAGCCGTCGTAGCGGTGCTGGGACGTGGCGAAGAACGACTGCCCGGTCAGCGGGATGTGTTCCATCTTCTGCGCGAACTTCGGGTCGGCCTCGAACTCCGTCGCCGTCCCGACGCGGACGAGATTGCGGCCCTCGAGCGACCAGTGATCCTGCGTGGACGCGAGCGGGTAGCGTCTCGCCCGTCTTCGTGAGCTCCACGCCGGTGAGAATGTCGGGCGCTTCCAGGGTGCGCAGCACGTTGACGTCGAAGCCGGTGCCGTTGCCGACGCGGCCGGCGCGAAGACGGCCGTAGCCGAGGTGCAGCGTCAGCGTGTCGGGCGCCTGGCCGGGGGCGAGCCACACCGGGATGCGGAGCGTACGGCCGCCCTGGCGCAGCTCGACGACGTCGCCGCTGACGAGCGCGAGGCGCGCGGCGGTGCCGGGCGAGATCAAGCGCGGCGTTGTCCCACGTGAGCTTGGTCAGCGACTTCGGCAGCTCCTGCAGCCACGCGTTGTTGGCGAAGCGGCCGTCGTAGACGCTCGGGTCGGGGCGGAAGACGACCTCGAGGCCCTGCGGCGGCTGCGAGGACGGCGGCGTCTGCCCGCCGGCGTTGGCCTGGATCGACACCGGCCGCGGCGGAAACGCCGTGTCCGGGATCAGGCCATCGTGGAGCCACTTGCGCCACGCGCGATCGAAGGGCGACTGTGGAGCGATGGGCGCTCCCGTCACCGGCGCGGGTCCCGCGCCCGCCTGGCCCGGCGCGCCGGGGGCGGTTTGATTCGGCTGAGCGGCGGCCGCGGCGGGCTGAGCGGCCGGCGGCGGTGACACAGGCGCGACGGGCGGCGGCGCGGCGGCGGCCGGGGTCGAGAGCCGCTGCTGGCCGCTCCAGAACTCCCGCACGATGTCATAGCCGGTCCGCTCGCCGACGTCGGTGAAGGCCGCCATCACTTCGTGCGGCGACCTGCCGTCGTAGAGCGGAGCGATGAGCGGCTGGATGATCGTCACCGTCCCGTCGTCGGCGCGGACATCGCTCCACATCTCGAGGAAATGTGTTTCGGGAAGGTGCCACTGGCACAGCGCGGAGGTCTCGTCTTCGTAGAGCCCGAGATGCGCGCGCACCGGAACCTTCTGCAGCGACTGCGCGAAGCTCAGGTTGGCGGGGGCGCTGTACACCGGATTCCCGCCCATGATCAGCAGGAAGTCGACGGTCCCGGCGTTCATCTCGCCGACCAGCTCGCGCAGGCCGGCGAGCTGGTTCATCGGCCGCGCTTCGGCCGTCTGCGTGTAGACCACGGTTGCGCCGACGTTGCCGAGCGCGCTGTTGATGGCGTGCGCGAGCGCATGGACGCTCGCCGGCTGCCCATCGCCGGCGATGACGAGGCTGCGCCCGCGCGCGGCCTGGAGATCGCTCACGAGCGGCGCCATCCAGGCGGCCGCGGCCTCGGGGACTGTCCCCGCACCCGCGCCGGCGACGCCAAGCTGCTGGGCGACGGCGCGCGCGAAGCCCTCGACGTCGGAGGCGCGCATCGCCAGCCTGTGATCGGCCTTCGTACCCGTGTTGGTCGGATCGCTCTCGACCACAAAGAGACGGTTCTGCTGCGAACGGTCGCCTTCGATGCGGCGGCGCGACGCGAACGCGCGCGCGTGCCTGATGCCGGCCGCGCCGGTGCACATGAAGTCCGCATCGAGCGAGAGGATGACGTCCGCCTTCTCGATCGCGTACTGCGCGTCGACGTACTCGCCGAAGGCGACGCGGCTCCCTTCGCGTGCGTTGTGGCGGCCGAACGGCTCCCACTGAATCCATTTCGCCTGCGGAAACCGCGCGAGCACCGCCTCGATCTGCGCCGCCAGCGTCGGGGACGCCACGGTTTCGGTGAGGATCCGCAGGCCGCTCCCCTGCTTCATCTCCTGCCCGCTCAGCGCGCTGCGCACCGCGGACACGAAGGCGGCGAACGGGCGAATCTCCCCGAGGTTCGTCAGCGTCGCGGAGCGATCCGGGTCATAGAGGCCGAGCACCGCGGCCTGCGCGAAAATGTCCGTCGCGCCGCGGCTCGACGGGTGATCGGGGTTGCCTTCGATCTTGGTCGGGCGCCCTTCGTGATTCTCCACCAGCAGGCCCAGACCGGCGCCCGCAAACGGCATCGCGGTGGCAAAGAAGAGCGGATGGCCGGGAACGAGCTCCTCGGGCTGGCGGACGTAGGGCACGAGCAGTCTCCGTCGGCTGGCGCGTGCAGGCGGTGACTCCCGCGAGCGCGAGCGAGGCGCCCATCAGCTTCAGGAAGCCGCGGCGGCCGACCGGATCCAGCCACTCGGAGGCGTTCTGCGGGAACTCGCGGTGAAGGAATGCCTTGAACTCGGCGGTCTCCGAGAGGGCTTCCAGGCTGCGCCAGTACTCGCGGCCGCGCGTGCCGTCGAGCCGCGCGCGGAGCGCCTCGAGGTCGTGAGGTTGGTTCATCTCGAAATCACCGATGGCACGTGGAGCAGTCGAGGCTGGGCTGGATGCCGTATTCCTTGACGAGTTGCGGACCCAGCTCCGACTGCGGCACCGATGGCCGGTAGCCCATCGTGAAGACCTCACTGCGCGGCCGCACGAACCGTTCGGGCGCGCGATGACACTCGAGACACCACTCCATCTGAAGCGAGTTCTGCTGCAGCATCAGCGGCATCTGGTCCACGCGGCCGTGGCAGGTCTCACAGCCCATGCCCTTCTTCACGTGGACGCTGTGGTTGAAGTAGGCGAAGTCCGGCAGGTCGTGCACGCGAATCCAGCGCAGCGGGCGGTCTTCGCGGAAGCTCGATCGCACCGGCTCGAGGATCGGGGCCGTGGCCCAGATCTGCGAGTGGCAGTTCATGCAGGTCTTGGTGGGCGGAATGCCGGCGAAGGCGGACGTTTCCACCGACGTGTGGCAATAACGGCAGTCGATGCCGTCGTCACCGACGTGATGCAGATGGCTGAACTGAACGGGCTGCTCGATGTATTCCTGGGCGCGCGTCACGTAGGACGAGCGGGCAAACACCATCGCGAGCCCGAGCAGGCCGCCGACCAGGAGGAGAGCGCCGACAATACTGACCTTCGCGAGGGTGTTGGCACTGCGATGGAAGATCTGCGACATCGGATGACGAGCCGGCGCGCCCGCACAGGCGGACGCTTAGTGGGGCGCTTCGTCGAAAAGCCTGCGGGCCGCTCGGTCGCGCCCCGACAAACCTTCGCTCAGCACCCGTGTACGGTTACTCAACTAGTTAGGACATTCCCACTGAGGTCTTCCGTGAATGTTGCGCCAGGTGGGTGTCGGACGTGAGTACGCCAACGGTTTTACCATAGTTGTGAAAAAAGGATCAAGCTCAGGGACGCCCTCCGTCTACCAGGCCCAAACCAGCGAAATCTTAGTCGACAATTGCGACGAACATCCACGCGAAGTTCGGAATCGCCGATCCCGAAAGCCGCCAGCACGGCCGTGCGCGCGATCCCGGCTCGACCAGTCGAGTAGAATGACCTCATCAGTCCATGAGCGACCGAAAGTACCGCCAGCGCGGCTACCAGGACGACAACCGCGATCGTCAGCCGAAGCCCTCGTCGCCGCGGCCCGCTCCCGAGCCGGGCGCCCCCGCGGGCACGCGCCGCCTTTCCTCGCAAGACGGCCCGAAGACCATCAACATGCCAGGCTACCGGGAGGTCGTCCGCTGCGCGCAGTGCGGAACCGTGGTGGCCGTTGACGTGGCCGCCGACACGCGGTGCGCACGCTGCGGCGCCGCGCTCCATTCCTGCTCGCAGTGCACGTCGTTCGACCCGGGCAGCCGGTTCGAGTGCATGCAGACGATCCCCGCGCGCGTCACGCCGAAGAGCGCCCGTAACTCATGCACGCTCTACACCGCCCGCACGACCGTCGAGCGTGAGACGACGACGCCGCGTGTGGACGACCCGAGGAAGGCCTTCGACGACCTCTTCAAGATCTAGTCAGCAGTGGGCAGTCGGCAGTGGGCCGAACTCACACTGCCCACTACCACGGGCTTGCTGCTGCCCACTGGCGACGAGAGTCGTTTCAGGAGAACGCGAACACCGCCTGGGAGTCGCTGCTCCTGGCCGCAATGGCCATGAGACGAAACGCTCCAAGCCTGGTGTAGAAGTCGAGCGTGAGACGCTCACGCCGATCGACCTGCGGTGACGCGGTCAACGCGCAGGGATCGGCGCAAGTGATCGTGCTGAATTCCGATGATCGTGTGCTCGAGGGCGGGAGCGATCGGCGTGCATTGACGGGGCGGCAGTCGGTGTCAACGATTCGCTGCGGCGCTGATCGTTGCGATGGGCCGCCCATGGCGGCCTTCCCCACAAAGAATCGCGCCGCCTGACAGTGCCCCTGCCTGCCTGCGGCCCTAATGGCGCCTCGTGCGACGGCGCCAGATCACGACACCCTCGTACAGCACCACCGTCGCAACGAGCACGACGCCGAGCCCGATCAGCGCCTGAACGGGATAAAAGAACAGGAACATCATGAAGGGCACGAACAAGAGCGCGTTGAACATCGCGAGCGACAGTCCGCCTTCGCGAGCTGACCCAGCCATCGAGATAGAAATGGTTGGCGATGAGCACGCGTAGCGGGTGCACGGGACGGGCGTGCTCGATTTCCTCCACGATCTCGTCGAACGTCCGATGGCGAGCCATAGGTCACCTCCTGGTGAGCCGGCTTACGGATTAACAGCAAAACTCCGCCTTGAAACGCCGCCGAACCGCGCAACCGCGCGGGCACTCTCCGCCTCGGAGACTGTGTAGGGGCGTAATATACGCCAATTCGGCCTGCGTCAATCACAAATTCGTTCAGGGCCGCGGCCGCGCCTGTGAAGCAAATGAGACGCGGAAATTCGTCTCAAAGCGGCGGCCGGGAACGATCGGGAAGTCCAGGACTTCCCTGAGAACCGCCCCGCGCAGAAGGTGCAGCCCTCGCCCTCGTGACCCGGCAACATGGGCTTCACGCGCTTCACGCGCTTGACAATCCATGGCGGGAGTCATACGGTGCCTCGTCACGTGGCGAGAGGCCGAGTACGAGCGCGTCCAGGCGCCGTGTTCCTGGGACGTGCAGCTGCTGGCCGCCACAGGCAGGCATGAGCATGGAGCACACTCCCGAGGGCACGGGCCCGCCGCCCCGCCGCGGTCCCTCCGTCGACCTCGACCCGACCGGGATCGTCACGGGCAAGAGCCCGGACAGGCAGCGCCGCCAGTTCCTGAACTATTCGTTCTACCGGCTCGACCCGTTGTTCCGGCGGCTCCCCGCCGACGAGCAGCGAGTGGCGGCGGCCGAGTTCATCGAACTGGTGAGGCAGTGGGAGTCTTCGGACGATCTGATCCTCCGCACGTACTCGCTCGTGGGCCTGCGCGCGGACGTCGACTTCATGCTCTGGCGGATCGCGTTCGACCCGCTGTGCTTCCAGTCGATGGAAGCCGCGATCAGGCGGTCGCGGCTGGGCGCCTACCTCTCGCAGGTGCACAGCCTGCTCTCGCTGCAGCGCCGGTCGCCGTACGTCAACAAGATGAAGGGCGCTGGAGAGGGCGTCGAGCTGCTGCCGGGGGAGGGCAAGTACCTGTTCGTGTACCCCTTCACGAAAACGCGGTCGTGGTTACCGCCTTTCGCCCCACGCGCGGCAGGGGATGATGGACGAGCACATCGCCGCCTCCGCCCCGTTCAAGGGCGTCCGCCTGAACACGAGCAACAGCTACGGCATCGACGATCAGGACTTCGTGGTCGCGTTCGACTCGGACTACCTGCAGGAGTTCGTCGATCTGGTGGGGCGGCTGCGTTATACGGAGGCGAGCCTCTATACGCAGCGGGACACGCCGATGTTCGCGTGCGCGAAGGCACCCATGGACGCGATCCTCGCGCAGCTGGCGAACATGGATTAGCCGGCGTCGCATCGGCGGCGAGCGTGTCGGCCCCACTCGCGCGCGCAACGATGCCGGTGCGCGTGACCGGCGCTTGACTCCCGCGATCCGCGATGGTACAAACGGCCACTTTTCGTTTCAAACTCGAAGCGAGGGACAGGCTTGGCCCAGACGGAAGCAGAACTGCTCGACAACCCTGTCGTGGGATATCCCACGCTCATCCTGCGCTCGCCGGATTTCCACTCCATCACCGAGGTCATCGCGGAGCCGGTCGAGCGGCGGACACCGATCGGCTGGTGGCTCTTCTTCATCCCTTCCCTCGCGCTCCTCAGCCTGCTCGGCGTGGCGGTGTCGTGGCTTTTCTGGGAGGGGATCGGCGTCTGGGGCCTCAACGTCCCCGTCGGCTGGGCGTGGGACATCACGAACTTCGTGTTCTGGGTCGGGATCGGGCACGCCGGGACGCTCATCTCGGCGATCCTCTTTCTCTTCCGCCAGACATGGCGCACCTCGATCAACCGCTCGGCGGAGGCGATGACCATCTTCGCGGTCATGTGCGCCCTGACGTTCCCGGGGATCCACGTGGGACGCGTCTGGGTCGCCTACTGGATGTTCCCGCTCCCGAACCAGATGGGCATGTGGCCCAACTTCAGGAGCCCTCTGCTCTGGGACGTCTTCGCGGTCAGCATCTACGGAACCGTCTCGATCCTGTTCTGGTACATCGGCCTGATCCCGGACCTGGCGACGATGCGCGACCGGGCGAAAACCCGCACACGGCAGTTCGTCTACGGGATCTTCGCCCTCGGATGGCGGGGCTCGGTGCGGCAATGGCATCACTACGAAACCGCCTACCTCATTCTCGCGGCCCTCGCGACGCCGCTGGTCCTCTCGGTTCATTCGATCGTCTCGATGGATTTCGCGGTTTCCCTTCTCCCGGGATGGCATACGACGGTCTTCCCGCCCTACTTCGTCGCGGGCGCGATCTTCTCCGGGTTCGCCATGGTGCTGACGCTCATGGTGATCTGCCGCACGGCGTTCCGCCTCGAGCACATCGTCACCCTCCGGCACTTCGACTACATGGCGAAGATCATGCTCGTGACCGGGACGATGGTCGGCTACGCCTATGCCACGGAGTTCTTCACCGCGTGGTACAGCGGGAATCCCTACGAGCTCTACGCGTTCCTGAACCGCGCGCTCGGACCATACGCCTGGGCCTACTGGATCATGATCACGTGCAACGTGATCAGCCCCCAGATCTTCTGGTTCAAGAAGGCGCGCACGAGCATCCCGATCCTGTTCGTGGCGTCGATCGTCATCAACATCGGCATGTGGTTCGAGCGGTTCGTGATCATCGTGACGTCGCTGCACCGTGACTTCCTTCCCTCAGCCTGGGGCTACTTCAGTCCCACGGTCTGGGACGTGGCGTGCCTGCTGGGGAGCTTCGGGCTCTTCTTCACGATGTTCTGCCTGTTCGTGCGCTTTCTTCCGATGGTGGCCACCGCCGAGGTCAAGACCGTCCTGCCGCAGGCCGATCCGCATTCGCCGGCCCGGACACGGACACGAGATCCCTCAACACGAGCACCAGGACCATCACGTCGCCGCGGTCCCTGTGGAAGCCCGAGCCCGCTCCCGATGGAGCTTCCAGATGCCGCTGCGCTCGCGGCTCCCGACCGGGCCGTACTATGGAATCCTCGCCCAATTCGCGACGCCGGCGGACCTTTATCGCGCGTGCGAGCGGGTGCGTGACGCGGGCTTCACCCGGTGGGATGCCCACAGCCCGTTCCCCGTCCACGGTCTCAGCAAGGCGATGGGGCTCCGACGCTCCACGCTTCCCTGGATCGTCCTCGGCATGGGGCTGACGGGGGCCGCGGCCGGGTTCGTCCTGCAGTGGTGGGTCCACACCAGCGCCTACCCCCTCGTGATCAGCGGCAAGCCGTTTTTCACCTGGCCCGCCTTCATTCCGGTCACCTTCGAGGTCGCCGTCCTCTTCGGCACGCTCGGCGCCGTCTTCGGCATGTTCGGCCTGAACCGGCTCCCGATGCACCACCATCCGCTCTTCAAGTCCAAGATCTTCGAGCGGGCGAGCGACGACGCCTTCTTCATCTCGATCGAATCGTGGGATCCGCGGTTCGATCCGTCGGCCACCGGGACACTGCTGAAGTCCCTGGGCGCCCAAAACGTCGAGCTCCTGGAGTCCTGAATGATCCCCGAACGCGATCACGTCGCGCTGCGGCCCGAGCAGGCCACGATCCCGCCAGGGCACTCGTGGAATCGCCTTCCGGTCATTGCCGCCGTCTGCGCCCTGCTGGGAGCGGTGGCCTGCGCGATTCTGGGACCGGCGAACCCGAGGCAATTCTTCTTCTCGTGGCTCGTGTCGTTCCTGTTCTTTCTGAGCCTGGCCCTCGGCGCGCTCTTTTTCGTGCTGATCCAGTACACGGCCCAGGGAGGCTGGGGAATCGTGCTGCGACGGATCGGCGAGACGACCTTCGCCACGCTTCCCGTCATGGCGGTCCTCTTCCTGCCGGTGTTGCTCGGCCTGCACGATCTCTACGAATGGTCCCACGCCGATGCAGCCGAGCACGATGCGCTGCTTCGCTGGAAGGCGCCATATCTCAACGTGCCGTTCTTCCTCATCCGGGCGGTGGTCTGCTTCGGAATCTGGTCCTTCATCGCCCTCCTCTACTACCGCGGCTCGCGCGGTCAGGACGTGACGGGGGATCCCAAGGTATCGGCCCGCCTGCGCAGCCTCGCCGGGCCCGCCATCATCGTCCTCGCGCTGACGCAGACCTTCGCCTCGATCGACTGGATCATGTCGCTCACGCCGCACTGGTACTCGACCATGTTCGGCGTCTATTTCTTCGCGGGTTCCTTCGTGGGGTTCATCGCGCTCCTCTCGGTCGTCGCGCCGGCGATGCGCCGGGCCGGGCTGCTCGACACGGTCATCAACGCCGAGCACCTGCACGATCTCGGAAAGTTCCTGTTCGCGTTCACGGCGTTCTGGGCCTATATCGCCTTCTCCCAGTACTTCCTCATGTGGTACGCGAACCTCCCGGAAGAAACGATCTTCTACAGGGCTCGGATGGAGGGGTCCTGGATGACGGTCTCGCTCCTCCTCCTGGCGGGGCATTTCCTGGCGCCGTTCTTCTACCTGATGGGCCGGGGCGTCAAGCGGAACGGAGCGACCCTGGCCTTGGGGGGAGCGTGGCTCCTCGCCATGCACTTCCTGGATCTCTACTGGCAGGTCATGCCGACGCTCCATCCCGAAGGGCTCCGTCCGTCGCTACTCGACGTCGCCGCGCTCATGACCGTCGGCGGGTGCTTCGTGGCGGCGGCGAGCTGGCTGATGCGACGGCAGGCGCTTGTACCGCTACGCGACCCGAGGCTCGCCGAATCGCTCGCCTTCGAGAACGCCTGAGCGACCAACAGTCCCACAAGGATTGCGCTCTCTGGTCGCTGTTTACCGTTGAGGCTGTTGACGCATGAAGGGTCCGGTGTAGAATCGGCTCGAAATTAATACCTGCGCGGATGATCGCTTCGATCATGGCGGCGGCGACCTCTGCGACGACTTAATGGAGAGGTGGACGATGACCAAGGAGCCGAACATGCGTGGAACGGGGAAGAGGTTGTGGCTGGCAGCCGGGTTGGTCGCGATGTTGGGCTGGCCGGGCGTCGCTGCCGCGGCGGCGACGATCACGGGTACCGTTACCTTCGCCGGGAAAGCCCCCGTACTCAGAGGGCTCGACATGGCCGCCGAGCCCGTGTGCCACAAGAAGCACGGAGGTAAACCCGCACCGAACGAGGCGCTGGTGCTCGGCAACGGCAACTCCATGGGGAACATCATGGTGTGGGTCTCGAAGGGGCTGCCGGCGGGGAAGACGTGGCCCGCTCCCAAGACTCCGGTGACCCTCGATCAGGACGGCTGTGAGTACAAGCCGCACGTGATGGGGATCATGGTCGGCCAGTCCTACAGGATCCTCAACAACGACGGCATCCTGCACAACATCCACACGCTTCCCAAGATCAACCCGATGTTCAACCGCGGGCAGCCGGCGACGGTCAAGGAGATGACCACGTCGTTCCCGAAGCCGGAGAACATCTTCCAGGTCAAGTGCGACGTCCACCCGTGGATGAGCGCCTACATCGGTGTCTATACGCATCCCTTCTTCTCGGTGACGGGCACGGACGGGAAGTTCTCGATCGCGGGTCTCGACGCGGGGACCTACGAGCTCACCGCCTGGCACGAGAAGCTGGGGACGCAGACGGCCTCGGTCACCGTGACGGCCAACGAAACGAAGCCCCAGGATTTCAAGTTCGCCGTCCCCGGCGCGAAATAGCGACCGGAAAGAGGCCTCATGAGTGACCATTCTGTCGTCGGGCCCACGCCGCACGTCGCGCACGAAGTCCATCATGAGGTGCTCGGCTTCTGGCGCAAGTACGTTTTCTCAACCGATCACAAGGTCATCGGCATCCAGTACGCCGTCACCGGCCTCCTGTTCCTCCTCTTCGGCTTTTCGCTGATGATGCTCATGCGCTGGCAGCTCGCTTACCCGGGCGCCGCGCTGCCGCTGATCGGCTCGCTCTTCGGCGAGGCGCGCATGCCGGGCGGGACGATGCTCCCCGAGTTCTACAACGAGCTCGGGGCGATGCACGGCACCATCATGGTCTTCCTCGGCGTGGTCCCCCTCGCCGTCGGAGGATTCGGGAACTTCGTGCTCCCGCTCCAGATCGGAGCCCCGGACATGGCCTTCCCGAAGATCAACATGATGAGCTACTGGTGCCTCGTCCTCGGCGGCATCACGATGCTCGGCAGCTTTTTCGTCCCCGGCGGCGCCGCGCAATCCGGGTGGACCTCCTACACGCCTCTCTCCGTCATCGCCGGCACCGGTCAGACGTGGTGGCTCATCGGGATGATCTTCTTGATCACCTCGTCGCTGCTCGGAGCGCTCAACTTCATCACGACCACGATCCAGCTCCGCGCCAAGGGCCTCACCTTCCTCCGATTCCCCTTCTTCGTCTGGTCGCAGTTCGTCACGTCGTTCCTCCTGCTCCTCGCCTTCCCGCCGCTCGAGGCCGCGGGGGTGATGCAGCTGATGGATCGTGTGGCCGGCACGAGCTTCTTCATGCCGAGCGGCCTCGTCGTCAGCGGCCAGGCCCTCACCTACACCGGCGGCGGCAACCCGCTCCTCTGGCAGCACCTGTTCTGGTTCCTGGCGCACCCCGAAGTCTACGTCCTGATCCTTCCGGCGTTTGGAATCGTGGCCGAGATCATCGCGAACAACACGCGGAAGCCGCTGTGGGGCTATCGTTCGATGGTCTACTCGCTCGTCTTCCTCGGCTTCATGTCGTTCATCGTCTGGGCACACCACATGTTCATGACCGGCATGGGGACGGCGATGGCGGCGTTCTTCCAGACGACGACGATGATCATTTCGATCCCGTCGGTCGTGATCCTCACGGCCCTGATCATCTCGCTGTGGGGCGGATCGATACGCTTCAACACGCCCATGCTCTTCGCGGTCGCCTTTCTGCCGATGTTCGGCATCGGCGGGCTCACGGGGCTTCCGCTCGGCTTGAACATCGCGGACATCCCGCTGCACGACACGTACTACGTCATCGCCCACTTCCACTACGTCGTCGCTCCGGGGACGATCCTCGGCCTCCTGGCGGGCATCTACTACTGGTATCCGAAGGCCACCGGGCGCAGGATGAACGAGACGCTCGGCAAGATCCATTTCTGGGGCACGCTCGTCTGCATGAACGTCGTCTTCATGCCGATGTTCATCATCGGGATGGCCGGCGTCTCGCGGCGCCTGTTCGACGCTGGAGCGGCCTACGATTTCGCGCAGCCGACCATGCACTGGAACGTCGTCTCGTCGTGGGGCGCGTGGATCCTCGCGGTCTTCCAGATTCCCTTCATCTTCAATTTCTTCTGGAGCATCAGGAACGGGGAGAAGGTCGGGGACAACCCGTGGCAGGCCACGACGATTGAGTGGTCGGCTCCCTCGCCTCCTCCGCACGGCAATTTCCGGCGCGCGCCGGAAGCGTACCGCGGACCCTACGAGTACAGCGTTCCTGGCGCGGCCAAGGACTTCGTGCCGCAGTTCGAGGCCTGATTCGAGATGGAGATTCCTTACACCGTCGAGGTTCGGCGCGACACCGGTCTGACCAACGGCAAGATCGGCATCTGGCTGTTCCTCGCCTCGGAGGTCATGCTGTTCGGGGCCCTGTTCGCGAGCTACATCCTGATCCGGACAGGGGCGCCGAGCTGGCCGCGGGGCGACACGATTCTCGACGTCCCGCTCGCCACGTTCAACACCATCGTCCTGATCTCGTCCTCCGTGACCATGGTGATGGCGTGGGCGTCCCTGATGCGAGGCCGCTTCGGGACCTTTCGGATCTACATGGGGGCGACGATCCTGTTCGGGCTCGTCTTCCTCGTCGTCAAGTACTTCGAATACGGCCACCATCTCGAGCTGGGGGAATTTCCCCGCACCAACAACTTCCTCGCCATCTACTACACGTTGACCGGCCTGCACATGCTCCACGTGCTCGGCGGAATGGCGGCGAACGCCTATCTCTGGGGCCCCGGCGCGAAGCTCTGGAAGACGAATCCGGTGTGGTTCACCAACCGGGTCGAGCACTCGGGCCTGTTCTGGCATTTCGTGGATCTGGTCTGGATCTTTCTCTTCCCGACGCTATATCTTTTGTAAAGCGGTATCTTCTGCAGGCGGAGTCCATGACGAGCGACCACGCGGCGACATCCATGACGAGCGACCACGCCGTCGACATCGACAAACACGTCAGGATCTACATCACCGTCTTCGTCGCACTGATGGTCCTGACCATCGTCACGGTGGCGGTGTCGTACCTTGACCTTGCCGTTCCGATTGCCGTGACCGTGGCGCTGGTCGTCGCGACCGTCAAGGGATCGCTGGTGGCGTGCTACTTCATGCACCTGATCGCCGAGAAGAAACTGATCTACGCGGTTCTCGTGGTGACCGCGTTGTTTTTCGTCGCGCTGCTGGCGCTTCCCATCTTCACGCACAGCAACGGCTACTGGATTCACTGATGAACCTCAGGTGGGTCCACGCATTCCTGATCCTCCTCTCCGCGGCCCTCGCGGTGCTGTTCGGTTTCTGGTGCCTGGCCCAGTACGGACGGGGGAGCGGGCTCGCCAGCCTGCTCGCGGGCATCGCAGCTTTCGCGGCGTCGTTCGGTCTGGTCCTCTACGACTCCTGGTTCCTGCGCAAAACGAGGATGCTGCGATGAAAACAAGGCGAACACACCTCGGGATCAGACGGGTCTTCACGACGGCGGCCGCTGTCGTGATCGGCGGCAGCTCGAGCGTCCTTGCCTGCCCGGTGTGCTTCCTGGACGGGGCAGAGGAGACGGCACTGGTCGACGGGACGAAGCTCGGCATTCTGGCGCTGCTCGCCATCACACTTGCCGTACAGGGCGCGTTCCTGGGCTTCTTCCTCTATCTCCGCCAGCACGCGAAGCGCATCGCTGACATCGACCTCGACAGTGAATGGTCCAAGCTCCAGGGAGGAGCGTCGAGAACATGACTGAGTGGCTCGGAATGCCGCCGCTCGCCGCGGCTCACGGCGGGCAGATCGACAGCCTGATCGGCTGGATTCACATCTTCATGCTCATCCTGTTCATGGGCTGGGGAGGGTTCTTCCTCTACGTCATCGTTCGTTTCCGGCAATCGCGGAATCCGGTGGCGGACTACAAGGGGGTCACGTCGAACAGGTCGATCTATTCCGAGATCGGCGTGGCCGCGGTCGAAGCGGTTCTCCTGGTCGGATTCGCAATCCCGCTGTGGGCCACGAGGGTCGATGCCATGCCCCCGGAGAACGAAGCGCTGGTCGTTCAGGTGACCGGCGAGCAGTTCGCCTGGAACACCCACTATGCCGGCCCCGACCGGGTATTCGGCCGCACGGACATCAAGCTGCTCGACCTCCAGTCGAACCCGCTCGGACTCGATCGGGACGATCCTGCCGCGAAGGACGACGTCACGACTTGTCAATCAGCTCTTTCTGCCGGTGAACACGCCGATCATCGTGAGGCTCAGGAGCAAGGAAGTCATCCACAGCTTCGGCGTCCCCGAGTTTCGAGTAAAGCAGGACGCCATCCCCGGCTTCACGATCCCCATCTGGTTCATCCCCACCGTCACGACCGCGGAAATGCGGACCCGGACGGGGAATCCCGAATTCCAGTACCAGATCGCCTGCGCGCAGCTCTGCGGGTTGGGCCATGCCCGGATGCGTGGCATTGTCACCGTCCAGACCGCCGAGGAATTCCAGAAGTGGATGGAGGAAGCGATCGCGGAGCAGGCCGGAGCGGCCGATGACCCCTTCCGGTAGAGCCTAGCCGGGCGGCGGGCGGGCAGTGAACGTTGCTGCGACGCCCATGCGGAGAAGGCGTTAATTCTCAAACCTTCCGGGCGAACCACAGTCATTGCCGGCTGCCTGCTTCCGGTTGCCGGCCATCAGCTAGCCAAAGCCTGCCTCTGGACGTGGGGGCCGCTTTCAAGCGGCCCAGGGCCGGGGCCCCTCCATTCAGGGGAGAAGCGGTATGATTCCTGCCGGCTCGAGCCTCAAGGAGCGACATCGATAACGACGCGCATTCAAGGTTCACACAGACAGCAGGTCCTTTCGGACCCGCCGATGGTAAAGGAGACGTGAGCATGGCGAGCCCAGTTTCGCGCTGGATGCTGCGGGTGAGCGTTCTCATTGCCGCGATCGTCGTTCTTGCTTTCTCTGGCTTCTCGGAATTAGCCAGCGGCCAGGCGCCCGTTCCGTTCCGCACACCTCCTCCGGGTTCGCCGCCAGCGAAGATCCGGCCGTACAGCGAGTTCGCAGGCTGTCCGGAAGAGCCGGCGGTATTCCATCGCTGCGCACAGGACAAAGCAAAGGCGTTCACCCCGCCGCGAACGCCGGACGGCAAGCCAGACTTTCAGGGCTACTGGAGCAGAATCGGCATTCGCAATCTGGAGAACATCGAAGAGCATCCGGAATCGCTGGATGGTTCCGGAGGTCGCAGCTCGATCGTCGATCCACCCGACGGCCGAATCCCCTACCAGCCGTGGGCCGCGGCCAAGCGTGACGCCCATTTCGAAAAGTACCAGGATGCCGCGCAGTATTGCCTTCCCGACGGCGCCCCGCGATTCGCGTGGGGAGCGACAAAGTTCGTCGTGCAGACTCCTGGATACGTGTTCATGCTGAACGAGTACGCCGACACGTACAGGATTATCCCGACCGACGGACGACCACACCTCGGCCCGAACATCAGGCTCTGGCAGGGTGACTTGCGCGGCCGGTGGGAGGGAAACACGCTGGTCATCAACGCGACCAACCAGCTGGCGGAGACCACGCTCGATCACATCGGCAACTTCATCAGCCCGGACGCGAAGGTCGTCGAACGCGCGACCATGATCGACAAGGATGTCATCCACTACACGGCCACGATCGAGGACGCCAAGGTGTTCACGCGGCCGTGGACGGTCGCGTTTGGATGGCGGCGGAACCCGAACCCCAAATACGAGTCGTGGGAGCAAGGTTGCTGGGAAGGCGTATACAACACTTCCCTGAAGTACACCGACGAGGGGCGCAAGCGCTCTCGCGGTGCTTTCCAGAAGTGAGAGGGGGACGACATGACACGGCCGGTCACCGCCACCATCATCGTCGTCGTCGTGCTGTTGTCGGGAGTCACGTGGCTTTCGATGAACCGCGTCCCCGCTGAGACGGCGGCGGCGGCCACCGACTCGTTGCCGCGCACCGCCGATGGCAAGCCAGACATGTCGGGCATCTGGCAGGCGCTCAACACCGCCGCCTGGGACATCCAGGATCACCAGGCGATGAAGGGCGTCCCAGCCGGACAGGGCGTCGTCGAGGGAAACGAACTGCCCTATTTGCCGGAGGCGCTCGCAAAGAGGAACGAGAACTTCAAGAACCGCCGCGGGCTGGATCCCGAGACCAGGTGCTTCCAGCCCGGCGTGCCGCGCATCATGTACATGCCCTATCCGTTCCAAATCGTGCAGACTCCCGGCTACATCGGCCTGCTGTTCGAGTACGTCCACACCACTCGCCACATTCGTTTGAACAGCGAGCATCCCGAGGGGCCGATCGAGTGGGCGTTGGGCGACTCGCGTGCGCGCTGGGATGGTGACACGCTGGTAACCGACGTCATTCACTTCAATGCCGAGACATGGTTCGACCGCGCCGGGAATTTCCACAGCGAGGCGATGCACCTCGTCGAGCGTTTCACGATGATGATCGCGATCACCTCAACTACGAGGTCACGGTGGAGGACCCGACAGTGTTCTCACGGCCGTGGAAGATGAGCATGCCGTTCTACCGGCGGATCGAGAAGAACCTTCAGATCCTGGACTACGAATGTCAGTCATTTGATTCCTAGGGCGAATCGACTCAGGTCGTAGGAGATATCCAAGGAGGCATTCCGATGAGGAAACTCTCTCTGACGATTATCGGCCTCGGGCTGTTGTGGGCCACGGCGCCGGCAGTGGCGCACCACTCGTTTGCCGCGGAATTCGACGCCAGCAAGGAGGTCACGCTCAAGGGAACGCTGACCAAGCTCGAATGGGTGAATCCGCACGGCTGGCTACACATGGACGTGAAGCGGCCGGATGGCAAGGTCGAGAGCTGGGCGGTCGAGGCGGGCGGGGCGACGGCGCTGATGCGCGCCGGCGTACGCAAGACCGACTTTCAGATGGGCATCGAACTGACCGTGCAGGGGTTCCTGGCGAAGAACGGCACCAACACGGTGGCCGGCCGCGAGGTCAAAACCGCTGACGGACGAAACTTCTTCATTGCCGGTCAGCAGGCGGGAAGGGGCGGCCAATAGATTCATGATTCGCGATTTGCCTGCCCCAGCGAGCGCAGCAAGTCGAGGTGTGACTGTGAGTCACGAGGAGGGTGAGAAGAAGAGGCGACCCCGCGAAGGTCCCGGGGATGTGAGCGCAGAGCGGATCCACGATTGAACCGCATTCACACAGTTGACGGCGGGTCCAAAAGGACCCGCCCTGCCACTCACTAACCAAAGAGTTTCGGCGTTGGCATCCGCGCGCGGATCCGTTCGAGCTCTTCGACGGTCACGCGATCGAGCCCGCTCTTGCGGCAGGACTCCTCGACGGCCCTGACGACCATCCCCCGGACGAACGCCGGAATCTTCTTCATCCGCGCGGCGGCCGCATCGTCCCACGCGATCGTCGTCGGCGATTCGGGGCCGTACTCGATCGCGGGAGCCCCGGGCCGCCCCGAGAGGGCGGCCGGGCCCTGGAGGGTGAGAAGAAGAGGGGACCCCGCGAACGTCCCGGGGGTGTGGGTGCAGAGCGGATCTTCGGCCATCAGGTCGCCGGTCATCCCGTAGGCCCGGGCGCGGCAGCCCCCGCAGTGGGCGTTCAGCTCGCACGCCCCGCACCGCCCCCCGAGCGAGGAGCGGCGGCGAATGCCGGCGAACAGCTCCGAGGAGGTCCAGAGGTCCGTGAGAGCCGCGCTCCGAAGGTTCCCCGCGAAGACCGGGAGGTAGGGGCAAGGGGTGACGTCTCCGTTTGGCCGGATCCCCATGTAGTGCGTCCCCGCCGGACACCCTCCGGCCCCTCCGGAGTAGGTCCTGATCGCCGGATCGGTCTCGGCGCCCGCATTCTCCAGAACGGTCTTGATGTAGTGCGGAGCGCACTTCGCGTTGACGAGCATCCGGCGGTTGTACTTCCGCTGGATCCGGTAGAGAGAGGCGAGCACCTCGTCGTACTGCGCGGGAGTCATGTCCGAGACGAACTGCCCGCGCCCCGTCGGCACCAGGAAGTAGAGGTTCCAGACCTTGGCGGCGAGGCGATCGTGCGCGAAGTCGGCGATCGCGTCGAGCTCGCCGCGATTGTGCGAGCCCGCGGTCGTCTGCACGATGAAGGGAAGCCCGGTCCTGTTGAGGATCTCCGCTCCCTCCACCGTGTTTCGCCAGGCGCCACGCACCATCCTGAAGCGGTCGTGACGATCGGGATCGAGAGCATCGAGGGACAGCGACAGCCCCCGTGCTCCAGCCTCCGCCAGACGCCGCGCCAGGTTCTCCGTGATGGACACGCCGTTGGTACCGACGACGACCCAGAGTCCACGCTCCGCCGCGCGCCGGACGATCTCGAGGATGTCACGCCTCAGGAGCGGCTCGCCTCCCGTCAGGATCGTCAGGCATTCAGGCGCGAACGCGGCGATCTCGTCGATGACCCTGAAGCATTCCTCGGTGCCGAGCTCGCTCCGATCGGCGAAGTTCTCCGTGCCGACCAGAGGCGTGCCGCCGGCGTCGAGATAGCAGTGCTCGCAGGCGAGGTTGCAGCGGTAGGTGAGATTCCAGGAGACGACATAGGGGCGGGCGAACCCTTCGCCTCGGCTCAGGGCAGGCTGACTCGTGTCTCGGAAGAGGCATGTTCATCGCGATGCCTCACATGCCGAAGAAGTCGCGGGCCGCGTCGAGGATCTGTTCGTCCACTTCGAGCACCCCCCGCTCCCGGGCGAATTGTTCGATTCCCGTCCGCGCCATGGGGCGAACGAACGCGGGGATGTTCGAAAGCCGCGCTTCGGCGGCGGCAGTCCACCGGACGGGGATCGGTTCGCCTGACGTGCCGGCTCGAGCCGCGTCGGCGCCAGGAATCATCGCGGTGAACGGGCAACCGCTGCCGGAAGCCTTCTGATCGCCCTCCGGGCCGATTCGGACGCCGAGAGACTGGACGACCTGTGTCTCGTACGCATTCGTGAGCATCGCCATCTCGTAGCCGCACTCAGGACACGCGTAGACGATCGACAACGAGCCGCCATCCGGCGGCTCCACGGTCTGCAGCTTCATCGGGCTATCGCAGGGGACGCAGAGGAACTTCATCGGGGAGGCTCCCTCTCTGGCCGTGGCTCGCGCGAAGCGTGAGCGGAGGCTGACGTTGTCGATTCGAGGCTGTCCAGCAGTTGCTGCGCAACATGCTCCAGGGCGCGGTGAACCGGGACCGCGTGCGTTTCTCAGCGCGTGGGGTGGAACGGGGGTGTCGGGCAGTTCCGCGAGAGGGACCCCCCAATCGCAGTGCCGTGCAAGCTCGGGATCGAATGGGACGGTCCCGAGGCAGGGAATTCCCAGGCTCGAGGGCCCGCCATCGAAGGGGCCGCCCTGAGCGACGTCGAAGGGCTCGGAGGCGAAAAGCGGCTTGATGGCGTTGCAGTCGCGGCAGTAGTAGCCGCTCATGTTCTCAACGTAACCGAGGAGGCGATTGGGTCCCTTCGACAGAGCGGCCACCGAGCGCGCGACCACGCCACGTGCCACTTCGGAAGGGATCGTCACGAGCAGGAACGAGGTCCGCGGCCCGAGAAAGTCGGCGTACTGGACGGTCCGGTCGGCTCCCGGCGGCAGATCGAACATCAGCAGATCGAGCGCTCCCCACTCGAAGGACCCGAGGATCTCGCCGAGGAGCGCGAACTCCCTCGTGGCGCGCCACGTGTGGGACTCTCCGTGCGCCGCGCTCTCGAACTCGAGCGCCTCCGATTCCGGGATCACCGAGCCCATCGAGAAGACCGCGATCCCGTTCCTGGTCCGCGGGAGCGAGACCTTATGACTGCCGGGAACGAACAGCGCTCCCTGGACGCCTGCCATGCGCGCCTGTGAGGGGCCGTTGAAGTCCGCGTCCAGGATCGCAATCCGAAGCCCCCGGGCGCGCAGAGCGCCGGCGAGATGCAGGGTCAAGGTGCTCTTGCCGACTCCCCCCTTGCCGGAGCCCACGGCCACGAGATGGCGCACCCCGGCGAGCCCGTCGGCGATGCGGGTGCGCTGCTCGGCAACCTGCTCGAGAATTCTGGAACCTCCGTCGCCGACGATGTCGTGGTAGCGCTTCATTTGCTGCGGATAGGGTCGATAGCTTACACCGTCGAGCCGCCCAAGACGAGCTTACGGCCAGGGACCGCCGCTTGCATTCTGAAGAATCCTGTCATGCGAAGGAGCTGAGCAATGGACATCTCGACTGCAGTCGTAATCGCGGTCGTGCTTTTGATCGGGCTATGGGTTCCGTACTACCTCTGGTACATCCGTCGCGGGAGGGCGCACGGACACACCTGGTTCACATGGTGGAAGCCGCGGGGTCACCCCGACATCGGCGCCGGACCTCGGTGGGCCTCGACAGACTCGACCCGGCGCAGACGATGCGCGAGGGGCTCGTTACTGACTCAGCCGGACCGCGCCCTCGCTGCGTAGAGTAGATGCCCGCCGGCGGGGCTGAAGCCGAGCGTCTCCAGCCCTTCCTTCGAGATCTCTGCCGGGTGGACCTTCGGGAACCGGAAGGTCTCCATGCCTCGCGCGCGGAGTTGAGAGAGCAGTTGCTTCAGACGGGCTCCACCATCCTCGATGAAAGAGCGGAGCGATAGAATCTTCGCGTCCTCCTCCGATTCCGCACGTCACGTGTACAGGAGTAGGCCTCGATTCGCTCGTCGGACGCGATGGCGAGTCCTGCGATGTCGTCCTTCCTTGCCGTGAGCGTCTCGACCGAGCGCTTCCAGCAGATCTGTGGATGAGCCTCTCCGAGGAGGCCATTGGCGGCGAGATCGTCAACCGTGACAGGGATCACCAGCCCGCCGGCGTACTGCGACGTCTGCCCATCCTCAGCGGGCGCGGCGGAGCCGCGCGAGTCGAAGACGTAGTCTGTCAGGAGCGCTTCCTGGGTATATCCGCTCGCGTTGAACAGCTCGCAGGCAGGCGCGAGAGTCTCGGGGACTTCGGCGACGATTCTCGGGGGGCCGAGAATCGCGAGCTTCGAGCCGAGCGAGGCGAGCAGGTGACGGCCATGACCCTGGCGCCGATGATCGGGATGGACCGCGATCTTGTGGACGAGGGTACCCGAAGGCCGCTTGGCCCCGATCAGGACGCCGATCGGGTCGGAGCCCGAGAAGGCGACCATGCAGCTGCTGCACCAGACCTGCAGGTCGCGGATCGACCGCTTGAACGCGGCGGGCGTCATGGGCCCCTCGTCGGGGAAGTGCGGCAACCAGCAGCGATTCAGCGCGTCGACGAGAAGCCCGATGTCATCGGTGCGGCAAAAGCGATAGGAACTCACGTAGTAACTTCCAACTCCCAACTCCCAAACGCCACCTCTCGAAAGACCTGGGTGAAAGTCGCGACGACAATCCGGGTGGGCCGGATTCTACCCAGCTGAGAAAGTGCTCCCTTTGGAATTGGGAGTCGGCGTGGGAGTCAACGTGATCTCACCTCGTTGAGGTAGCCGCCACCCTCGCGGAGTACGCGCTCAACCCTCGGACGCACTGCGTGCGGTGAGCGGGCTCACCTCATTGAGCATCGGCTTCGCGCCCGCCGATGGCGGACCCTGATAGGCCGCGATCATCTCGGCCATCATCTTCTTGCCGAGCTCGATGCCCTCCTCGACGAGCGCCAGGTCGATCGTTGACGCGGCGCGTTCCCGCGCGAGCTCCTCGATCCGCTCCTGCGTCTTGTTCCGCATGTAGCCTGCCGGCACGCGCAAGACGCGTTGCGCGGCGTCGGCCGTCCATTCGAACGTCGAGATCAGCGGATTCTTCTTCTCGTCGCGCGCCACGAGCCGCGTGTCGGTGGCGACGCCGGTCGTGGCGGTCCCGATCTCCAGCGGTGTGCCGGTCTCCTCTTCGATCACCTGGCGGGCGAAGTCGAGCGTGATCGCGTCGAGCTTCGTCATGCGCGCGCGCTTTTCGACACGCGCCTTGACGCGGCGGCGCTGATACGCGTTCTTCATGGTCCAGAGGCCCTTCCTGGCATCCTCCGACCAGCGGAGCTTGCGCCCGTCGTAGGTGGTCTCCTCCTGGAGACCTCCCTCCACTGCTGCGATCCTCTCGATCATCTCCTGCGAGATCACCTCGAAGTCCGTGGCGCCGCAGACGGTGCACCGCACCGGGTCGCTCTGCGCAGCCGTCACGCCGCACGCCCGGCACATCGACACGGGGCCGGACTTCGCCCGCTCGAGAGCCACCGCCTCGGCCAGCGCCTTGGTCGCGGCCGAGGCGCTCTTCGGCATGAACCGATCCATCGCTTCGTCGATCACGGCACTCGTGATCACCGAATGCCCCTTCTCGAGCGCCAGGCGAAGGACCCCGGTGCGGGCGATCCCCTTGACCTGCTCGGGGACATGCGTCATCCGCTCCTCCGCTTCGGGCGTCCATCGGACGGTCTCCTCGGCGCGCACGTCGAGCCGGGGCACCTCCAGACGCGTGGAGAGGAGGACATCGCAGGGCGCGCCGCGGAGAATATTCTCCGCGTTGCTCCCCAGCCCCGCCTCGTCCTTCGGGCTGTGGACGCCGATGCGCCCCACCACGATGAGCCACGGATTCGTCTTGCGCGCGTGGTCGAGGATCTTCTGGAAGGGTTTGCCGTCGAGGAGCGTCTTCTTGATCGCGACGCCGTCCTCGCTCGCCATCCGCTCGCCCACCTCGAGATGAGACTGATAGATCTGCGCGAGCCCGGTGTCGATGATTTCCTCGTGCAGCTGATTCTGTTCCTCGAAGCGGAAGACCTTCGCCGCCTGCTCGGTGAGGACGTTGACGAGGCCGTTGAAGACGGAGTAGTGCAGATAGGGGTCGTATACTCCGATCGCTTCGATCTGCTTGCCGAACGTGCGTGCCAGGTCGATGGCGGTCATGAGCGCGCCGAATGACTGCGGGCTGCCGTCGATGCCCACCAGGATCGTGTCCCGGTCCGGCTCGCCCGGCTCGGGCACGTGTTTGACCACCCAGACATCGCGATCGGATTGGCGGGCGACGCGTTCGCAGACCGAGCCGATCACGCTGTCCCGCGCGCGACCGACGCCGAGGGCGCCGATCACGACCAGGTCGTGCTGTGAGCCGGCGAGATCCCTGAGGATCTCGATGTGATGCTTCCCGTCCATCATCCGCGGCTCGAACGCGAGGCCCGACTCGCCGCAGAGACGCGACATGCCGTCGAGATAGCTGTCGGAGATGAGCTTGAGGCCCATCGTGATGAGGCTGTCGTGGATCTTCCGCTGGCGCTCCAGTTCCACCTCGTCGATGTACTCCTCGGGCAGGGTGTACTCCATCTGCCTGAAGCGATAGTCGTGCAGCTTTGCCGCGTAGACATGGCAGCCGACCAGTTTCGCGGAGAACGCCTTGCCCAACGTGACGGCGCTGGCGACGGCGCGGTTGGAGTGGTCTGAGTTATCGACGGGAACGTAGATGCTCTTGTACATCGGATCCTCCGAATGGCCCCTTGCAGCTCACGCGCTGGTGGCTGCCTGTTGCGTCCCGCCGCCGCCAAGCTCCTCGCGGGTGCGAGGACCGCGGCGCCACCGCACCCAACCGATCACGATCAGCTCGATGGCGAGGATGAAGAGCGCCGTCCTGATCATCGGGCCAACGGCCGATGGAACCGCTTCGGGCTCGAGGTAGAGGGAGTGCCAGACCGTGAGACCTCGCCTGTTGCCACGTTCACGCGAGAACCCATCCCACACCGAGAAGGCGACCGGCATGAACTGTGCGGGCGCGAACGGGGCGCCCGAGGTGGCGCGAAGAGGCCGTTTGAAGATGACCGACCATTCTCCCTGGTCGTAGCTCGCGACACCCGTCACGTCCCCCGTGTCGTTGGCCGCGACGTCGGCGCTTCCCCGGCCGGTGAACTGAAGCGGCTGCTGGCGCGCCAGATCGAAGAACCAGAGATCCACCGGGTTCTGGGCATCGCCGAAGATGAAGTAGGGCTTGCGCGCACCCGCCGGCACCAGCGAAGGAATCTGGATCGCGACGGCGTCGGAAAACTCGGATGCCTGGGCGGCTGGCGCGGCGGCCTCCTCCGCGAATGGGTCCTTCTCGGTCTGCCGGAGCTGGCGCCAGCTCCGCATCACCGAAGGGGCTCGTTCCGGTCTGGTCGGCACCTGCGGGCAGCCGCCTCCTCCTCCTCCGGGGGCACCGGAAGCGTCGGCCCGTTCTTCCCCTTGTTGTCCGCGCCCATGTCGTGCCATCGAACGAGAAGGGCGATCGACTCAGCGTCGTAGATCGCCTGCACCGTCACGGAGGTCGCGGGAGGATGGAACGAGCGTCCGGGCTCCGTGATCTGTCCGAGGATCGGAAAGCGGGCGACAGGAGCGGATTCGAAGCTCGCGGTCCCCTTCGTCAAATCGATCGGATCCTGGACGGGCCTGGCGACGACGAGGTTGGTATAGGCAGGCCCGTCGCTCCCCGAGAGCGAGACGATGTAGTCCGTAATCGCCCATCGTTGCTCTTCCGGGAGGCTGTCGGCGAACGACGGCATCGGCGCGCCGTTGAGCCCCGTGGTCATCGTCCGGAAGATGTCCTCGCGGGACGCCCCTCCCCGGAAGGTCCAGCTCTGCGTGAGGTTTGCCGCCCGTATCGGCTGCCCGAAGTCGTCCATCAGCGTTGGAGCCGAAGGTCCGTCGCCCCGACCGAGGTTACCGTGGCACTTCAGGCAGCCGGTCTCCACGTAGAGCTTCTTCCCGAGCTCGATCGACTCCTGCGTGACGGCCGGCGCGCTCGGGAGCGTCACGGGCTGGGGGACGCTCTCGGCGCTCGAGAAGTCGGCGGAGAAGGTTGTAAGGAAGTAGGCGAGATCCGACACTTCCTGGTCGGACAGGTCGGGCCAGGCGGGCATCGAGGTGTAGGGCATGCCGCGCCTGATGATGTTGACGAGGTCCTGATGGGTCGGGAGCGCTCCGCTGGGAGTCGTCCGGACCTTGAACCTGCCGCTCGTGAAGTCCCGGGGCCTGGGGAACAGATGCGGCGTGGCGTAGCCCTCGCCGTCACCCTTCTCGCCGTGGCACTGCGCACAATTCTTGAGATACAGGTTCCTGCCCGACTCCCGCTGCGCCTCGGTGCCGACGTCGGGACCCTGCGCTTCGACTCCGACTACGACTGCGTCGCTCAGCACAGGCACGCGGAACGATCCCATCGCCACGGCGCACAACCAGACGATCAGGAGAGCGAAACATCCGCGCAGCGTCACGACGGAGGTCATTGTGCCTCGACCTGCTCTAGGGCGCGCACGGCGGGCCTCTGGCCCGTGAAATCGTAGAGAAAGAGGATCACGTCCCACATCTCTTCTTCCTTCAGGAACTTCTCCCAGGCGGGCATGGCCGTGTCCCACGGCGCCCCTTCTTCGGGCATCCCGGGGCCTCCCTTGGAGATTCGCCAGAACAGAAACGTCTCGCTGAGATTCGGGAGCGTCTGCCCGTCGGCGAAATTGGTCGGGATCGGGTTCAGCGCGTGCGCGAACATGCCGTTGCCCCCCATGTTGTCGCCGTGGCAGAAGACGCAGTTCCGATAGTAGACCTGCCGCCCGTTCTCGACGTGTCTGCGGAACTCTTCCGGATTCGATGTTTCGAGTTCCCGGAAGGGGTTGTCCCCGGTATCGATCTCGATCCTGTTGTCGTGGACCGTGATCTCGGAAGGCGATGCAGGATGGATCGTTCGCGGGAAGAAGGGAGGCTCGAGCGGGACGTTCATCTGGACGTAGACGTTCGCGGCCGCGAGCGCCGGGAGGGCGACCGCCGTTGCGACGAGGAGCGCTGTGTACCGCTTCTCCGTCATGAACCGGACGAGCGGGCGGGAGACTTCTTCACGGCGCTGATCGCTGGAGGACAAGTACGCCAGGATCGCGAGCGAGACGATTCCCATGTAGATCGAGATGACGGAGGCGGGAATCGGGGTCGTGAATCCGAATCGGAGCACGACGTAGATCCCCACCCACCAGGCGCCGGCCCACAACAGCAGACTGGCCCGACGGAAGCGGAGCAGCGCGAACGCGACAGCCACGGCGAGGACGACCAGGATGTTCATCGCGTCACCTCTGCGCGGGAGGGGCGGCAGGAGCCGGCGCGGAGCTGCCGGTGCGCAGCCTGGCGCCGGTTCTGGGCTGGCGGCGCGGTGAGAGGCAGCGCCTCGCCAGGCGCGGGTTTCTGGTCTGGCGGCGCCGCCAGGTGCGGGCGCCGCGCCCGGCGCGCCGGCGGCGGCGCCCGCCGGTGCGGCCGGCGCGGCGCCCGGTGCGGCCGGCGCAGTGTAGTAGCGGTGACTCGTCTGGAGCGTGACCGTCGGCGTGCCGCCAAGCGACTGGAGGTACGCGATGACGCAGAGGATCTCCTGATCGGTCAGGCCGATCGGAGGCCTGTTGATGGCGGGCATCCCCGGATTGAATCCCGGCACGACGAAGGCGTCAGGTTCGTACATCGACTGGGCGAAGTACTCGACATCGCTCAGGCCCGGGACGCGCTCCGCCGCGCGACCGGCGATCCCTGCGAGGTCGGGAAACCGGAGCGCCCCGGTCCGCCCGATCGTGTGGCAGGTGAAGCAGAGTCCCTTGCCGTCCATGATCTCGCGGCCGACCGTGACCATGTCGGCCGTGGTCAGGTCCGCTCTGATCACGAGTCTCCTGAGGAGGCTGCAACTTCGCTCTGCGGCACCATCTGGCCGACGTAGCCATAGAACGTGGTCGTCGCGAGGACGAGCACGCCGATTCGGGGGACGATCGGAATCGTCATGACTGCCTGCGTCCGCCCCTCGATGTCCTGCGCGGACACGCTACGCATTTCAGTGACGCCACTCGGCTGAGGCGACCGCGCCCCCGAGAACGATGTGTCCGCCGGTGTGCGGCACTCGCTCCGGCGCCGTCGCCGGCACATACTCAGGTCGGTCGTGCAGGCTCGTGATCCAGAACACGAAGCCGATCAGCAGGAAAAACGCGAGCACGGTCACCGAGACGACCGTCGTCGCGAAGCCCAGCGTGGGCGTGAACGCGTCGGCCGAGGTGTCCCGAATGACGCCGTAGACATGCCAGTGCTGGCGGAGCCCCGAGCGGACGTAGCCCATGAGCCCCATGAGCCAGGTGAAGGTGACCGCGATGAAGATCAGCACGTACTGGGAGATCGCCGGGATCCGTCCCCAGCGCACCTCGCCGGTCCTCTCGCCCCGCGGAAGAGGAAGATGTCGATGGCGGTGATCGACACCATCGCGAACAGGACCGAGCCGACCTGGGGCACCGAGAGCCCGATCCGGACCGCACGCCTCGACGAAGTACCCGTAGATGCCGAGGAAGATGACGAAGATCGCGACGCCCGCGAAGATCGTGAGCTGCGCCGCATGGCCCATCTTCGCCCACGCCACCGTCGCGACCTTCCCCGTCCGGCGGTAGAGGAGGAAGCTCATGAAGGTCGTGAGGATCAGGATGTTCACGGCCGTGTTCTTGGCGGACATGACGCCGAGGAAGCCCAGAATCGGGTGCGCCGACCCTCCCATCGCCCGGAGCTCGGAGACGGTCGCGATGATCGATCGCGGCGTCGCCCACACCGCGAAGCAGATCGCGATCGCGATGAGCAGGTACTTGATGAACTTCTGCAGCGGCTGCCCCCCCTCGACCCGCCCCATCCCGAGCCAGAGGTAGTAGTTGGCGGCGAGGAAGAGGTTCCCGATCAAGACGGCCTGGATGATGAAGAGCCACGAGAAGGCGCCGCCCATCATCGTCGAGCCCGAGCGTCTGCGAGTACGCGTAGATCTCGCTCGCGAGCCAGTAGCCGGCGAAGGGAAGCGGCAGGAAGGCGATGATCGCGATGAAGTTGCCGATGTATCCCATCCAGTCGTAGTGCGCGCGCTCCTCGTCGGTTTCCGCCTGGAGGAACTTGAAGGCCGCGTACGCGGCGGCGACCGATCCGCCGAAGGCGACGTTCGCGATCACTCGATGGACGTTGATCGGCATCCAGGTGAAGTTGTAGACCGCGTCCCAGACGGAGATCACCGCCCCCGTGTCCGAGACCCCGTTCGGCGACATCATGAACGTGAGCCAGGCATTGGCGATGAGCATGATCGCCGTGCCCACGAGGTTGAGGCCGAGCCCCAGGCCAAGATGAACCAGGGGATGGAACTTCCCCCAGCCGTAATAGTAGGTGTAGAGGAAACGCGGCCTCTGAAGAAGAAGAGCAGCACGTACGGGAGAAACGTAGGGGAGAACACGCTCATCAGGTAGTTCGTGAACTTCGGATACAGAATGATGAGCATGAACGTCAGAAACGCGCCGAAGGTCGCGGTGAGCGAGAAGGAGACGGAGAGGAGCTTCGTGAACTCGTGCGCGAGCCGGTCGTATCGCATGTCTCCGGTCTTGTAGCCGATCACCTCGATGATGAACGCGAAGATCGGAACGGCAAGGACGAAGGCCGCGAACAGCAGGTGGAGCTGCGCGACCGCCCAGATGGCCACGCGGCTCCCGATCACGGGAAAGGTCCGGTACTCGGCCTCGACGTAGGGCGTCGCCCGCGCCTTCGCCTCCGCGTCGGCCTCCTCGGCGACCAGTCCCTCCACGCGGGGCGTGGCGTCCACGGTCGCGGCAGGAGCGCGGTAAGGCTGCGTATACTCGCGGTTCGTCAGGAACGTGGCGATGATCACGACACCGGCGAACATCACCAGACCGGTGACGGGACCGAGCACGAACAGCAGTTTGCGGTTCTGAACGCCGTTCATCCCGTCGCCTCCCTTACTGGGTCGCGGGCGCGCTCGCGGCACGTGCCAGCCGATCCTGCTGGAGCTGTCGCACGTAGGCCACGATCGCCCACCTGTCCGCGGGAGGGATTGGCCAGCGGTACCCGGCCATCAGCCCTACCCCGTTTGTGATGACGTCGAAGATCTGCCCGTCCGCGTAATTCAGGATCTTCTCCTGATGAAAGGTGGCGGTCGGGACGTTGCCGCGCTGGAACAGGATCCCCCTGCCGTCCCCCCGAGCGTCGTGACACGGCTGGCAATAGATCCCGTAGCGCTGGCGGCCGCGCTCGACAAGCGCGTCGTCCACGGGATGGGGTATCGCCTTGACGAACTGCCCGTCGGCTCCCTTTCCCGTGAAGAAGGGCTCGTCCTCCCGCAGCCCGCCGATCGGGATCGTTCCAGGAACCGGCTCGCGCATGGAGGCGCCGTTGAAGAAGAACGTGCTGGATGCCTGGGGGCGGACCTTCGGCTGGTCATCCATGCTCGGGTTGAGATGGATGGGAGGACGGCTCGACGTGCAGCCGCGCGCGCAGCCGGCGAGGGCGAAAAGAGAGGTGAACGCGAGCGCGCCCAGGACGCACCGTGTGCGGGCGGTCATCCCGCGCCCTCGCCCGCGAGGTCTGGATTCGGGTTGCGCACCTTGGCCAGATAGGTCGTCCGGGGCTTCGTGTTCAGCTCGTCGAGGAGCGCGTAGTTGCGGGGATCGGCCTTCGACTTCGCCACCCGGCTCGACGCGTCCCGAATATTTCCGAACTCGATGGCCGATGCGGGGCAGGCCTGCTGGCAGGCGGTCTTGACGTCGCCGTCACCGAGCGCGCGCCCCGCGAGCTTCGCATCGATCTTCGCCCGATTGATCCTCTGTGTGCAGTAGGTGCACTTCTCCATGACGCCCCGTGCACGAACCGTGACGTCCGGGTTCATCGCGAGCTTGACGATGTCGGGCGTGTCCTTGGTGAAGTTGAAGAAATTGAAGCGGCGCACCTTGTAGGGGCAGTTGTTCGAGCAGTAGCGGGTCCCGATGCACCGGTTGTAGACCATCACGTTGAGGCCCTCGCCGTCGTGAACGGTCGCGGCGACGGGGCAGACCTGCTCGCAGGGGGCATCCTCGCAGTGCATGCAGGGAACGGGCTGGAAGACGACCTCCGGCGCTGCCGGAGGGCTCGCCGGAGAAGTAGCGGTCAACCCGGATCCAGTGCATCTCGCGCTGTCTCGCCACCTGGATCTTCCCGACAACCGGCACGTTGTTCTCGCTCTGGCACGCCGTCATGCACGCGTTGCAGCCGATGCAGGCGTTCAGGTCGATCGTCATCCCCCACTGGTTACCCTGATCGTAGGTGTGCGCCTGCCAGAGGGAGAAGTGCTCCGTCTTTTCCGGATAGACCCCCAGCGCGCCGGGTGCGCCTTTCGCAACATGCGCGCCCTCGGCCTCGGTCGGCGCCGGCGCGGATGCCTCCGATCGAAGTTCGGCCAGCGTGGACTCGCGGACGACGGGGACGGCCCTCCATGCTGGCGTGGTCCTGGGTCGCCGAAAGCGGGTACGTGCGCCCAAGCCGTGTGAGTGTGACGCCGCTGTCGAAGCCAGGCGCCTTGGAGCCTCGGACCGTGAACGTGTTGAACCCGACTCCAGATCCAACCCGTCCGGCGCGCTGACGACCGTAGCCAAGGGTGAGGGCCAGTACGCCGTCTGCCATGCCGGGCAGGAGCCAGACAGGAAGCTCGAGCGAGCGGCCCGCGTACTCGAGACGGACCACCTCCTCGTTCGCAAGACCGAGCATCTCGGCGGTCCTGGGGCTCACGAGCGCAGGGTTATCCCACGTGAGCTTGGTGAGGGGATCCGGAAGCTCCTGCAGCCACCCGTCGTTCGCGAACCGGCCGTCGTGAAGCGACGGCGACGGGACGAACACGATCTCCAGACCACTCACGGCATCCCGTTGCGCGCGCGAGCTCTGCAAAGGCCTCCCCTTTGACAGTGGGAACGACTTCTGCGAGCTCGCTGCCGGCAAGCTGCCCGTCATGGAGGACGCGGTTCCACTTCTTGTCGAACTCGGCCTCACCCAGGATCGGTCTCCAGGTGTCGCGCACGATGTCGTAGCCCGGACGATCCTTGTCCCCGACCAGCAGCCCCAACACGTCAACCGGCGTGCGTCCGCCGAACAAAGGAAGGATCAGCGGCTGCACGACGCTGAGGGTGCCTCCCACCGCGCGCGCGTCTCCCCATGATTCAAGGTAGTGAGCGCGAGGGATATGCCACTCCGCCCTGGAGGAGGTCTCGTCGACCGCGTGCCCGAGCGCGACAGAGTGAGGGACCTTCGCCATGGCCGCGGCGAAGTCGAGATCGGCGGGCGCATCGAACACAGGATTGCCACCGAGGACGACGAGCGTCTCGACCGCGCCGGCCTGCATCGCGGAGACGAGCGAGGCCAGCGAGCTCACGCTCGGCAGCGCCGCGTCCCTCGTCTCGTAGTAGGTGACCGTCGTGCCCGTGTTGCCGAGATGCCCGTTCAGCGCGCACACTGCGGCGTGGACGCCGGCGGGCTGGCGCTCTCCGGCGACAATCACCCCCTTGCCGCGGTTCGCCAGAAGGTCCTTCGCTACCGCGTCGATCCAGCGCTGGTCGATACCGGAGCCATCCGCTGCCGCCTGGCTGGAGGCCCCGGGCGCACCAAGGCGCGCCGCGAGCGCCGCGAGAAACGCCGCGATCTGCCGGCTCTCGAGACGGAGCCGGTGATCCGCCATCGCTCCCGTCAGCGAGTAGACGCCTTCGACGGCGTAGAGCCGGTTCATTGCGCCGCCCGAGGCTCCCGCACGCCTTCCGTCGGCGAAGCCGCGCGCGTGACGGATCGACTCCGGATCGGTGAGCAGCGGATCGGCGTCGAGGCAGAGAATCACCGAGGCTCGATCGAGCCGGAGCACGAGATCGACGTCGCGTCCCGTGGCCTGGCGCAGACCGGCGAGCCGGTTCTCGTCGCTGACGGCGTCGTAGGTCGCCCATTGCACCTTGGGGAAGCGGGTTCGGAGCTCGGCGGCCAGGCGTGCGAGCGTCGGCGAGGAGAAGGACTCGGACAGGACCGCGAGGCGGGCGCCGCCGTCCGCGGCATGAGCCTTCGACAGTTGCCCCCAGGCCGTCACGAAATCGTTCCAGGACGATCGTGCGCCTTTCAGCGTGATCGACTGCGAGCGGTCCGGATCGTAGAGGCCGAGCACCGACGCCTGCACGCGCGAGCTCGAGGCCCCGAGCGTGGAGGGGTGCGAGGGGTTGCCCTCAACCTTGGTGGGTCGCCCTTCATGGCTCTCGACGATCAGGCCGTAGGCGCTCCGTCGGAACGGCATCGTCGTCGCGTAGTAGCGCGGTATCCCGGGGACGATCTCCTCGGGAGCGGCCACATAGGGGACGATCTCTTCGACGGGGCGCCGGCATCCCGCGAGCCCCGCAAGCGACAGCGAGGCGCCCAGGAGCATGACCATCTCGCGCCGCGTGATCCCATCGGGAAGCTCCGAGGCGCCCTCGGGGAACTCCCGCTCGGCTGCGGCGCGGAATTCGGGGCGGTCCTCGATCTGCGCGAGACTTCGCCAGTAGGTTCTCACCGGTGGCACCCCGAACAGTCAGTCGGCGGATTGACGGGTCGTACGCTGTCGAGTTGCGCCGCGAGCGTCGCGACGTCCCTCGGAGGTGTCCACCTCATATTGGTGACTTCTGAGAGGGGACGTCTGTGGGGACCGGGGTTGCGGTGGCAGTCGAGACACCAGCTCATACTGAGGGGCGTCATCTGCGTGACCGTTTCCATCTCGTCGATGCGGCCGTGACAGCTGACGCAGCCGACTCCCGCCGCCACGTGCGCGCGGTGGGGGAAGTAGGCATAGTCGGGAAGCTTGTGGACGCGAATCCAGCGCATCGGGCGGCCGCTCTGGGCGCTGTCCCGAATCGGTGCGAGCACCGGGCTGTCCCGCAGCACGGTCTGATGACAGTTCATGCAGGTCTGCGTGGGCGGAACGTTGGCGACGTTAGAAATCTCGACCGAGGCGTGACAGTATCGGCAGTCGATGCCAAGCTCGCCGACGTGGAGCCGGTGGCTGTACGGGACGGGCTGAACGGGACGGTAGCCCACGTCCGTGTACCAAGGGGAAAAGTAGTACCAGACGCCCGCGATCGCGAACGCCAGACCGAAGGTGCCCGCGAGGGCAGTCACGATCGGCAGCTTGTTCCACCACGGGGGGAATATTTGGGCCAATGGCTACGACTCCGGGGCGCAGGACGACAGTTGCCCCGGTCGCACGTCCGTCATGGAACCGTGATGCCGCATCCGCGCGCCCCCAGCGAATTGGTTGGAGGAATCGAAAACCTGTCGATCGACGCCGCATCTTATCCACGAACTGGAACAGGGTCAAGCGCGCCGCGCCGGTGGTAGCTGGCGATCTCGACGATGTCTTGCACGTCAATCGGCACGCCCACGCGGCCGACAGCGGCGACCGATCACTTCTGATCGACGGGTTGCGACGCCATGGCCGCCGAGCCGAGTGCGTCGGCGAACAGAGTCTTGTCCATCCGCTGGCCCGAGGGCTGAATCAACTCGTTGCCGATGCCCACTGATATATTCTGATCCTCATGGCGCTCCTTTCCGAGCAGGACCGTGAGACTGTCAGGACGCACCTGGCCGAGATCACGCATCCGGTCACGCTGCTGTTCTTCACGCAGACCATCGGCGGTCCCGAGACCGGCGCGATCACGAGACAGATCCTCGACGAGCTTGCGGAGCTGAGCGACAAGGTGACTGTCGAAGAAGTGAACGCCGTGCTCGACAAGGAGCGCTCGGCGCAGTACGGCATCGAGGGTGTGCCGGCCATCGCGCTGCTGCGCGGCGGTGAAGACACGCGCATGCGCTTTCTCGGGGCGCCGGCCGGCTACGAGTTCATGTCGCTGATCGAAGCCGTCATCCTCGCCGGCGGCGACGACTCGGGACTGAGCGACGAGAGCAAGAAGCTGGTGGCCGAACACGTGACGGGGCCGATCGACATCAAGGTCTTCGTGACGCCGACCTGCCCTCACTGCCCGCGAGCGGTGACGCTCGCGCACAAGCTCGCGGTCGAAAGTCCCCACATCCGCGCCGCGTGCGTCGAGGCGACGGAGTTCATGGATCTCTCGCGCAAGTACCGCGTGACCGGCGTGCCGAAAACGGTGATCAACGACACGGTCGAGATTCTCGGCGCCGTGCCCGAAGACGCGTTCGTTCGCAGCGTCGTGTTGCCGCCTGGCTCGGGCGGCGAAGAACCCGCCGAGTAGTCGGTCTACGGTCTCCGGTCTACAGTCTCCGGTTGGGTGACCCGAGGCGTCTTCCAGACCGTAGACCGTAGACCGAAGACCGTAGACCGTACACTCGCTAACGCCCCGTCGTCCCGACCGGCGCGCCGCAGTAGCGCATGCTGCCGCCAGGCACGCCCTGCTCGCCGTACTTCTTCACGATATTCGGGGGACGCCATGATCTGATCGATGGTCCGGTCGAAGCCCGATTCGCTCGCAAGCCGGGTGAACTGCGCGAGGCCTTCCGGGTCCGCGTCGCGGCCGAGCAGGTGACGGTACAGCGTACGCACCGACTGCGCGTACGGCGACGTCCCCTGTGACGGGACAGAATTGCGGCCGAAGCGCTCACGATATTCGGGACTCGTCACGAGCGTGGTCGCGACCGCCTGCGGACCCTCTCGCTGCAATCGCTCCCTGAAATGCGCGACGTCTGCCTCCGACGGGTCGCGTCCCAGCAGCCGGCGGTACATCGCGATCACCGCGGTCTCAGGATTCTGCGACTGCACTTCTTCCGCCGCAAAGGCGATCGCCACGTCATCGAGCGTCTGCCGTCCATCGGCGAGGCTGCGGGCGACGCTCTGCACGTGCTCGCGCTCGGGCGCCGCGTTCCTGACCTGGCGGAATGTCGATTCGACGATCGGCTCCCACAGTTTGGAACGGTGCTCGGGCGACCTCGCGAGCTCGGCGGCGGCCTGGCGCACCGTGAGGCGGCCGCTGGCCAGCTGCTGCAGCATCCCGCTGCTGGTGTTGTCGGGCTCGCGCTCGAGAATCTGGCGATAGAGCCCGTTGACGATCTCACCGGCGTTGTCGATACACGCCTGGGCCGAGGCAGGAACGGCGGGGACCACGAGGATCGTGGCGACAGCCACGCATGCACGCCACATGTGCGACCTCCTTCAAGTCGAGCCCGTCCATACGCGGCTCGACGCCGGAATCAGCGCACGATCCGTGCCTGAACGAAGCACGAGGACGCGCACCCTCGAACGGAAACCCAAAATTCAATTTCGTGAGCGGCATGCCTCAACCGTGGCCGGCGCGCCAGCTCCGTCCGCCCCGTCGAACGCCACCGCTCCATGTAAGTCTCACTCACTGAACGACTTCCTGCGATCGCGGCCGCTCGCGATCGAACGGCACGTTCGTTGCCCCCGCCACACAGTCACCAGTGGACCCAATGCACGAACACGAAACAGACGCCGCTCAGGACCCGGCCTGGGGAGAGATTCCGCTCGACTTCGGGACAACCGGTGCGCCGGAGGCACCGGTCCATCCTGCCGTCCACAAGGCGGAGATCGAGCTGCTCCGCGTGTGGGCGGAAGCGGATCTCGAGGCCGCGGTCGCGCGCACGAAGGCCGACGCGGAAACCCAACGCGAAACCGAGTTGGCGCGCGTGCGGAGCGAGGCCGACGCGCTGCGCGAGGCGGCTGTTCTGGAGGCGCGCGAGGCGGCGGCGGCCGACGCGCGCGCGGCGCTGGAGGCGGAGCTCGAGCAGGTGCGTCGCGAAGCGACGCAGGCGCTGGAAGAGGAGTTGGCGCGCACGCGCGACGAGGCCGAGCGCGCACGCGTGGCGGAGCTCGAACGCCTCAAGATGAGCGCCGATGCGGTGCGGGACGCCGATGTGCAGGGTGCGCGCAAGGCGGCCGAAGACTCGGCCGCGCGATCGCTCGAGGAGGAAGTTTCGCGCGTGCGGGCCGAGGCCGAGGCGCGACTCGCCGAGGAAGTCGAGCGCGTGCGGCGTGAAAGCGAGCAGGCCTTCGCCGCCAGGCAGGAAGCGCAGCTCGAGACCGAGCGGCGCCGCGCGGACGCTGCAGCGCATGCGCTCGAGGCCGAGGTCGCACGCGTGAGGCGCGAGGCGGACGAGAAGCTCGAAGCGGAGCTGGCGCGCGTCCGGCGAGAGGCGGAAGAGACGAGGCTCGCGTTGTCGCATGCGGAAGGCGCCGCTTTGGAACGCCTCGATGCCGCCGCGCGCGAGGCCCGGGCCGCAGTCGAAGCGGAGGCGCGCGAGGCGCGCGAGGCGGAGCTCGGACGGGTCCGCGACGAGGCGGAGCAGGCGCTGGCCGCACAGGCCGCACGGATCAAGCGCGAGACCGACGAGAAGCTGGAGACGGAACTGGCGCGCGTCCGCCGCGAAGCGGAGGAGGCGCGGCTGGCCGCGACGCACGCCGAAGGCGCCGCCGCCGAGCGCCTCGACGCCGCGGCACGCGAGGCCAAGGCCGCCGCCGAAGCGGAGGCGCGCGAGGCGCTCGCGGCGGAAGTCGCGCGCGTGCGCATGGAAGCGGAACGCATGCTGGCCGGCGAGCTCGCGCGCGCGCGCGCGGAGGCCGAGCAGGAACGCGATGCCGAGGTCGCCCGAATCCAGCGTGGCGCCGACGAGAAGCTCGAGGCAGAACTGGCGCGCCTGCGGACGGAAGCCGAACAGGCCCGCCTGGCTGCGGCGCAGGCGGAAGGCGCGGCGGCGGATCGCAGGGACGCGGCGACGCGCGAGGCCCGGGCCGCGGTCGAGGCCGAGGCACGCGAGGCGCTCGAAGCGGAGCTGGCGCTCGTGCGCAGCGAGGCGGACCGGGCCCTCGCCGCCGAAGTCGCGCGCGTCCGCACGGAAGCGGAACAGACGCTCGCGGAGGAACTGGAGCGCGCGCGGCAGGAGGTCGAGCGTGCGCGGGAGGCCGAGGTCGCCGTATCAGGCGCGACGCCCAGGAGATGCTCGAGGCAGACGCGCAGATCGCACGAAAGGCTGCCGAGCAGGCCGCTGCGCAGACGCTCGAGGCCGAGGTCGCGCGTGTCCGGCACGAGGCGGAGGCCAAACTCGAAGCGGAGTTGACGCGCGTCCGGCGCGACGCCGAGCAGGCGCGCCTCGACGCGTTGCAGGCGGAAGGCGCAGCGGCGGAGCGAATGGACGCTGCCACGCGCGAAGCCCGCCTGGCGGTCGAGGCCGAGGCACGCAACGCGCTCGAGATGGAACTGGCGCGCGTCCGCGGCGAGGCAGACGAGGCGCTGGCCGCGGAAATGGCGCGCGTGCGCGTGGAGGCGGAGCACACGCTCGCCCAGGAGCTGGAGCGCGCACGCGAGGAGGTCGATCGCTCGCGTGAGGCCGAGGTCGCGCGTATCCGGCGCGACGCTCAGGAGATGCTCGAAGCGGAGGCCGAAACGGCGCGGAAAGCGGCGGAAGAGGCCGCGGCGCGCGCGCTCGAGGCGGAGGTCGCGCGCGTTCAGCGTGAGGCGGACGAAAAGCTCGAAGCGGAGCTGGCGCGCGTCCGGCGCGACGCCGAGGAGGCACGGCTCGCCGCGGCGCGGGCCGAGAGCGCGGCCGCCGAGCGGGCGGACGCCGCGATGAACGCCGCCCGCGCGGCGAAAGAGGCCGAGGCGCGGGGTGCGCTCGAGGCGGAGCTGGTCAACGTCCGCGCCGAAGCGGAGCGGGAGCTTTCCGCCGAGCTGGCGCGCGTGCGCGCGCAGGCGCAGGCCGAGGCCAACTCGTTACGGCACGCCGCCGCGCAGGATGCGAGACGGACCGTCGAGAAAGCGGCGGCGCACACCGAAGAAGTCGAGGCGCGCGCGGCGCGCGCCATCGAGGCGGAGCGTCAACGCGCCAATGCGCACATCGCGCGGCGCGACCGGATCGACCATTTCGTGGCGGCTGGTGAGGCCAACGGGTGGGATCTGCGAAAGGCGCGATCGAAACGCTGGCCGGCGTGGATGCTCGCCGCGGCGGCCGCCGCCGTCATCGTCATCGCGACCGGCGCCGCGCTGAGCGTCCCGCCCGTTCGCGCGGCGGCGCTCCGTATTCCCGGGGCGGTGGCGAGCGCAATTGACGTCGCTTTCGCGCCTCGGCGCCAGCGCGGTGCGCTCGCTCGGCATCCACGGCGGACGCGGCAACGGTCGCTGCCGCGCGCCCGACGATGAACGCCGCGGGCGCTGAGGCGACGGCGGCGGCACCGCCACAACGCGGTCCCGGCCTGCTCACCGTCTCGTCCCGCATCCCAGTGGATATCTACACCCGCGGCCGCAAGATTGGCGCGAGCAACAGCGGTGAGATCGTGCTGGCCAGCGGCACGCATCGCATCGAGCTCGTCAACCGGCGGTTCAACTACCGCGACGAGGTGTCACTCGAGGTTGCACCGGGCGAGCTCACCTCATACTCAGTGTCGCTCCCGTACGGATCGGTACGGATCGAGACCAGCCCCGGCGCGGAGATCTGGATTGAAGGGGAACGCGTCGGCGAGGCGCCGCTCAGCGACGTGCCGGTGGCGATCGGCACGCGCGAGGTCGTCGTGCGGCATGCCGATCGTCGCGAGCGGCGTCAACCCGTCGAGGTTCGCCGCGGACGAGGTCACGATCGTCGCTGCGGTCTTCGAGCCTTCCGCCAGTGCCGCGGATGCGGCGGCCGGAATGCCGACGCTCGCGGCTCCCAGCCTCCACATCATCAGATAGGCGCGACCGCGTCGAACCCGCTCTGCCTGCTGCGACTCGCGTGTGGCGCCGCGTCGCGCGAGAAGTCTGCCGCGCACGGCTGCGCGGTGGAGTGGGAGGCGGAGCGGGCCGGTCGTGACCCGGAAGAGACAGGCCACTATGGGACGGGGTCGATGGTCTCCACTACCTCGTCGACCTGGACGAACGAGCGCGCCAGCGCCCGGTCGAGATCTCGGGAGAACGGGCTCTTGACCTGCCTGCTGGGTTCAACCATCGAGGCAAGCTTCCGGCGTGCGGGCGCGACGGGGGCCGCTGTGGTGTGGTTGGTTCGCGGCAACGTCATCACCGGTCGATCTGGCTGCGCCGCGCGGGCAGTGCTGGTCCGAGTGCGCGGAAGCATCGACCAGGCCAGAACACAGGCCGCCGCGAAGGCCAGGGTGGCCACGACCGCTCCGATGCGTGCCGCGTGATCGCGACGCAGCTTCTGCGGCAACGGCCGGATGGCGGCGGGTCGCACACGCGTGTTCGCTCGCGCACGGGGTCGGTCGCCAGCGAACGACGACCCCTCGACGCCAACCGCCTGGTGGCTGCGCGCGGTGAGCAGTTGATACGCGGCGTTGATCTCGGAGAGTCGCCAACAGGCCTTTTCGCGCAACCGTTCGTCGCCCTGGAAGCGATCGGGATGCCATACGCGCACGAGATCGCGATAAGCCTGCTTGACCTCGTTCCGGTCTGCCGCCGGATGCAGATCAAGAACCCGCAAGGCCCTCGCGAGGGTCATCGAACGCTTATCGTGCATATGGTTGAGGAGGGATGGTGGGCCGCGGCGCCGCCCTAGAAATTATCGGTCGAATCGCCTCGGCACTTCAGGGCACCACCACGGCTCGCCCGGCCGGGGCATCACCACCCGTAATTTTTCCACCCTTAAAGCTCGGCCGCGCTACGTTCGGGGCGTCACGCATGGATACCTCCCGCCAGACCTCATCGACGATCTCGTGCTGACCACGATCGGCAGGCGCCGCCGATCGATGATGCCCCGTCGCCGGCGTTGCGGATGGGTTGATGACGGCTACGAGCGGCCACGACGCACCGACCGCTTCTCAGCCGTGACCACCGGCACAGCAAACAAGTGCCGTTGCCGCTGGCCGCAGTAAGGACACGGAAAGGTGCTCCACGACATGGACCCGCTGTCCATCGTGGGTTCGTGCTCAACCATGATGGACTCGCGACAGTCAGCGCAATCGATGCCGAAGGAATGTATGACGTTTTCCATTCGTCATTGTAGGTGGATTCACGCGGATTCTGAACAAGACAATGATGTATTAATTCCTCATGCCGGGGCCAATAGTGTCAGTTTCTGCGACCAGCAGGAAACGCTTCCACCGGCCTTCTTCGCGCGTGGCAGCCAGATCGCCCGGTATCCGAGGCGCGAGCAAGACAGTTTTCGTTAGTGGGTAAAATTGCGTGATGCATCCTGTGTATCGCCTGTCAGCGCCGCTCTGGTCTCTTCGTCTCGAAATCGAGAAGGAGGTCAACGAGTTGACCGCTACTCAACAACGTCTGGACGAATTCTTTGCAAGTCCCGCTGACCGGGAGGAGGAGATCGCGTTGCTGGCGGATCTGCACCGGAGGCTGATCACCCTGGTCGGGACCAATCAGCGTGTGCTCGAAGTCATTTACGACCTCACCGCATTGACCGATCAACTGCGAGCGAAGGCCGAGTAACCAACCGCTCGAAGCAAACGAGCGATGCGCGCGCTCCGTCGGGATCCGCGCCTCGGACCGACGAATCATCACCGCCAAAGCAATCAACTGGTCAGCCTGACCGCCCACGCAGTGCTCGCGCAGAGGATTCGTGCGCAGCGAGTTGCTCATCCCGTCTGGGATTCGTGCCCCGGCGCGACGGGCGCCGCCCGGCGCGCGGTGCCTGAAGCCCACTCGCTCCGCCGAAACGAGCGAAGCGAGTTTTGGCGGAGGGAGAGGGATTCGAACCCCCGATACCCTTTCGGGTACAGCGGTTTTCAAGACCGCCGCCATCAACCACTCGGCCATCCCTCCGCAGCGTGCGCCGCGGTTCTATTTTCGCCGGATCGCCTCGACGCCGTCCATGTAAGGACGCAGCGCCTCGGGGACGACGACCGACCCGTCTTCCTGCTGATAGTTCTCGAGGATCGCGATGAGCGTGCGGCCGACCGCCAGGCCGGAGCCGTTGAGCGTGTGGACGAACTCGGCCTTTCCGCTTCCCTGCGCCCGGTACTTGATGGACGCGCGGCGCGCCTGGAACGCCTCCGTGTTGCTGCACGACGAGATCTCGCGATAGGTGGTCTGGCTCGGCAGCCAGACCTCGATGTCGTAGGTCTTCGCGGACGCGAACCCCATGTCGCCGGTGGACAGCAGCATCGTGCGGTAGGGCAGCCCAAGCCGCTTCAGCACTTCCTCGGCGTTGCCCGTGAGGCGTTCGAGCTCGTTGTAGGACTCCTCCGGTGTCGCGAACACCATCAACTCGACCTTGTCGAACTGGTGCTGCCGGATCAGGCCGCGCACGTCAGCGCCGTACGATCCGGCCTCGCTGCGGAAGCAGGGCGTGTACGCCGTGTAGCGGATCGGCAACTCGCGGCCGTCGAGGATCTCGCCCCGGTGCATGTTGGTCAGCGGCACCTCCGCGGTGGGCACCATGTAGAGATCCCAGTCGCCGGCGATCTTGAACAGGTCCGCTTCGAACTTCGGCAGGTTGCCGGTTCCGGTCAGCGACGCCGTGTTGGCCATGAACGGCGGCTCGATCTCGGTGTAGCCATGCTCCTTCGTGTGCAGGTCGAGCATGAAGTTGATCAGCGCGCGCGCGAGGCGGGCGCCCTGGCCCACCAGCACCGTGAAGCGGGCGCCGGCGATCTTGGTGCCGCGCTCGAAGTCGATCACGCCGAGCGCCGGCCCGAGATCCCAGTGCGCCTGCGGCGTGAACGGGAAGTCGCGCGGCGTGCCGGAGCGCCGCACCTCGACGTTGTCCGCGGCGCTCTTTCCTACTGGCACCGACGCGTGCGGCACGTTGGGCAGGATCTGGAGTCCGCGGTTGCGGCGCTGCTCGATCGTCTCGAGCTCCACGCCGAGCTGCTTGATCTGCTGCGCGCGCTGCCGGTTGGCCTCCTGGATCTTCGTCGTGTCCTGCCCCTGCCGCTTCGCGCGCGCCACCTCGTCGCCCGACGTGTTCTGCTCGCGCTTCAACCCCTCCAGTTCCGGGAGCAGGCGGCGGCGGCGCGACTCCAGCGCCGCCAGATCTTCAAGCTCGGCGGTCAGGTCGAGGCCGCGATTCTGCAGAGCTTTGCGAACGGATTCGAGGTTGTCCCTGAGGAACGCAGGATCGAGCATAGGTGAGACGTCGATCCTACATCACGACAGCTGGGGTACGATGAGTCGCATGAACGGCAAGATCCGCAAGGCCGTGTTCCCCGCCGCGGGACTCGGCACACGTTTTCTGCCCGCCACCAAGGCGCAGCCCAAGGAAATGCTCGTCCTCGTCGACAAGCCGGTCATCCAGTACGGCGTCGAGGAAGCGGTGCAATCCGGCGTCGAGAACATCCTCATCGTCACCGGCCGCGGGAAGAACGCGATCGAAGATCACTTCGACGTCGCGGTGGAGCTGGAAAGCTATCTGGAGCAACGGGGAAAGACGGCCCTGCTCGAGGAAGTCCGCAAGATCACGCAACTGATCAAGGTCTCCTACGTCCGCCAGGGTGAGCCGCTCGGCCTCGGCCACGCCGTGCTGGTCACGAAGGACCTCGTCGGCGACGAGGCGTTCGCCGTGATCCTGGGCGACGACGTGATCGATGCGAACCCGCCGGCGTTGAAGCAGATGATCGACGTGTACGAGCGGGTCGGAGGGCCGGTCCTCGCCGTCGAGCGTGTCGCGGCCGAGGACGTGTCGAGCTATGGCGTCGTGGCCATCGAAGAGGGCGCGGACCTCGGGCGGGGTGTCCACCGCATCACGGATCTCGTCGAGAAGCCGCGCCGGGAGGACGCGCCGTCGAACCTCGCGATCATCGGCCGCTACATCCTGACGCCGGATATCTTCCCGGCGCTCGAAGCGACGGCGCGGGACCGGACGGGCGAAATCCAGCTGACCAACGGCCTGCGCCGCCTGCTTCGGGAGCGGCCGATCTATGCCTACGAGATCGAGGGCGTCCGCCACGACACCGGGAACAAGCTCGGATTCCTCAAGGCCCTGGTGTATTTCGCGCTGCGGCGGCAGGAACTGGCCGAGCCTTTCCGGCGGTACCTGGAGACGCTCGATCTGAAGATAGGGGTCGGAAGCAGCTTATAGGTGCTGGACGCGACAGCGATAAGTCGCGGCCGGCGCCGACTGTCGGCGGTCAGGCCATGGACCGCGCGGACCGTTGCGGTCCATCACTCCTTCGACGGGGTCGTAGACGCCGTCGAAGAGTCGCTCTTCGACCCGCCGTCACTCTTCGAGCCGCCGTCGCTCTTCGAGCCGCCGTCGCCCTTCGAGCCGCCGTCGCCCTTCGACCCGCCGTCGCCTTTGGACCCGCCGTCAGCCTTTGACCCGCTGTCGCCCTTCGACCCGCTCTCGGACTTGGCGTCGCTGCTGCCTTTGGCGTCGGCGCCCTTCTCGCCTGACGCCGAGGCACCTTTGTCCGACGCGCCTTTCTTGGCGTAATCCGTGATGTACCAACCGGATCCCTTGAACTGGATCGCGGGCGACGACTGGAGACGCTGCACGGGACCCTTCCCGCATAGCCTGCACGCCTCTACCGGCGGATCGGAGAACTTCTGGATCACTTCGAACCGCTTGCCGCAGGCCTGGCACTGAAACTCGTATAACGGCATGGCCCCGTACCCTTACTCCAGCATCGCATCCGACGTGTCGCCGAGGAGCAACCGCCGGTGCGCCCAGAAAGGCGCGCTGCCCTGCGCGAGCACCGCGTCGTGGAACGCCCGCAGGGAGAACTTCCCGCCCTGCTGCTCCTTGTAGTCACGCCGCAGCTTCAACATCGCCAGCTTCCCCGCCGAGTACACGAGATACGTGGGGTCGAACGTGCCGCGCTCCGCCTCGCGCCGCGCCGTGGCTTCCTCGAGGAACGCCTCGTCGCGGAAGACGCGCATGCCCTGCTCGACCGACATGTCCTCGCAGTGGAGGCGGATGGCGACGACGAACCGGGCGAGGCGGACGAGCGACTCGGCGAGCTGTCCCAGCTTGATCGTGGCGTCGCCGCGCTTGAAGCCCGCCTCCGTCATCATCTGCTCGCAGTAATGCGCCCAGCCCTCGACAAACGACGTCGGCGCGAAGAACAGCGACTTCCGCACCTTCGACTCGACCTGCCGCAGGTGCTGGTAGTGAAGGAAGTGACCCGGATAGACCTCGTGGATCGAGATGTTCCAGAGTGTCGGGAAATTGAAATCCCGCATGTGCTCTTCCTGACGCTCCGGCGGCCACGAACGGTCGACGTCGGTGAGGTAGTAGTAGGCGCGGCTTGGCTTGCTTTCGAACGGGCCGGGCGTCCACATGCTCGCAAACGCCCACCGGTGAAACTCGGGCGTCGGCGCCACGACGATCGGCTCGGACTCGGGCAGGGAAACGATGGACTGGCGCTGCAGGAACTCGACGAGCTCCTTGATCTGCGCCTGCGCGGCCGGCACGAGCCCGCCCGGTTTGGGGTGCTGTTCCTTTGCCTTGCGCCACGCCTCGATCGGGTCGCCGCCGTTCAGGCGTCCCGCGACGGTGCGGAACTCCTCCTGGACCTCGCCGAGCTCGCGCAGCGCGATGGACAGCAAGCGCTCCGCGCTCAGGGTGATGCCTTCCTCCACCTTCAGCTTCTGCTCGAACCGATCGCGCCCGAGCCTGAACGAGGCTTTCGCACGGGGGGCGAGGTCGGTTTCGAGGTACTCGATGTACGGCTTGATGGCGGCGGCGGCCTCCGTTGACGTGTCAGCGAGGTCCCCGAGGATGTGCAGGTCGTCCAGCCCCGAGAAGGCGCGGGGAAGATCCGTCTCGATGAACTTGAGCGTCCCGCGCCAGGTCTCGAGCCCGATCTTCACCAGGATCCCGGGACACTCCTTGATGTTGTCGCGCGCGGCCTGGACGAGCCGCGGCACCTGGCGCAGCTTGGACACGAGCCGGCGCGCGCGCTCGGGTCTCGGGCGCATAGGCGAAGAGCGCCTGCCCGGCGAGGCTCGTCCCGATGACGTCCGCGTAAACCTGGGGGTTCTTGTCCCAGGGGCGCACCGTCTCCAAGTCGAACATCCGGGCCTCGATATTCGCGGCCACGATGGGATGCTCGACCTGTTCGGTGGGCGACAGGTGCGCCGGATCGATCTGGTGGAGGCGCCGGCTGAACCCCGCCAGCGCGCGGGTATGCGCGTCAACGGCGGAGCGGCTCAGGTCCTCCAGAAGATCGTCATGGAGGTGGACGCCGTCCAGGCTCGCCTGGCTGGGACACACCTCGTACAGGTAGGCGAGATAGTCGTCGACGAAATGCGGAAATGGCTCCGATGGGTACATGCCGGCTCATGGCTGGCGCTCTGCTGCCTCGATCGAGGAGCGCACATCCCCTGAATGGTACAATCAAGAGCCGTTCGATGTCCGCCGGTACGCTGTTCGTGGTCGCCACGCCCATCGGCAACCTCGAGGACATCACCCTGCGCGCACTGCGTGTCCTGAAGGAAGCAGACGTCATCGCGGCCGAGGACACGCGCCGGACGGCCAAGCTCCTCGCGCATCACGTCATCGCCACCTCGACGCTCAGTTTTCACGAGCACAACAGCCGCTCCCGGATTCCGCGGCTGCTCGCTCGCCTCGAGGCCGGGCAACGGGTGGCCCTGGTCACCGACGCCGGAACGCCCGGGATTTCGGACCCGGGTATCGAACTGGTCAGGGCGTGTATCGATGCGGGCATCCGGGTCGACCCCATTCCCGGGCGCCAGCGCTCCGTTGACCGCAGCGATTGCGTCAGGATTTCCCTTGGAGCCGCTTCACGTTGCTTGGGTTTCCTCCAACTAAGTCAAAAGACAGAATCGCTTGGTTCACAGCGACTTCTAGCCTTGCATGGCAGCTTGTGCTTCTTCGAGGCGCCCCACCGGATCGCACGCACGCTCAGCGAGGCGGCGGAATATTTTGGCACAAGACCAATAGTTGTCGGGCGTGAGCTCACAAAGCTGCATCAGGAGTTCCTCCGCGGCACCGCCCAGGAGGTGGCGTCGCGACTGGGCGAGCCTCGCGGCGAGTTCACGGTCATCGTCGGACCGGTCGAAAATGCCAGGAAAGTGTTGCCTTCGATGGTGTCGGACGCGCAACTCGCCGACGAATTTGGTCATCACACCGAACACATGGGGCTTGGCCGCCGGCAGGCGATTTCCGACCCTCGCCCGCAAGTACGGGCGCCCGGCTCGCGAGGTCTACGCGGCGATCGAGCGCGCCAAGAAGTGAATCGGCCCGAACTGGAGCGTATCCTGCAAGGCTCTCTCACCCACGATGACGGACGGCGCCGATGCCTGATACACACGTCGTAATCCTGGCCGCAGGGCAGGGCACGCGAATGAAATCGCAACTGCCCAAGGTGCTCCACCCCATCGCGGGGCGGCCGATGGTCGAACACGTGCTCCGGACCGCCGAGTCCGTCTCTCCGGCTACGATTACCCTTATCGTGGGCCATCGGGCGGACATCGTCCGGGAGCGCCTGGCGCCGAGGCCCTCCTCGCTCCAGTTCGCGGTCCAGGAACCGCAACTGGGCACCGCCCACGCGCTTCAGCAGGCGGAACCTGTCCTGGCGGGGCGGACCGGGACGGTCGTCCTGCTTTCCGGCGACGTGCCGCTGCTGCGGCCCGGCACGCTCGAGCGCCTGGTCGAGACCCATCGGGCGGCCAACGCCGCCGCCACGGTCGTCACGGCCCACGTAGAGCGGCCTTACGGCTACGGCCGCATCGTCCGCACCGACGGGCGCATCGCGCGGATCGTCGAGGAACGGGATGCCTCGCCGGCGGAGCGCCAGATCCGCGAAATCAACGGCGGGATTTACGCCTTCGACCTGGCGCCGCTGTTCGATTCGCTGCGGGGCATCGCCTCGCAGAATGCGCAGGGTGAGTTCTACCTCACCGACCTCGTGGCCATCTACCGGCGGCGAAAGCTGCCGGTGGAGACGCTGGCCGTGGACAACCCGCAGGAAATCCGCGGGATCAACAGCCGCACGGAACTGGCAGAAGTGAGCAGGATCGTGAGACAGACGAAAAACGAGGAGTTGATGGCCGCCGGGGTGACCATCATCGACCCCGCCACCACGTATATCGACCCCGACGTCCAGGTCGGTCCCGACACAGTGATACACCCCGGTGTGGCACTCGAGGGACAGACCCGCATCGGCGCCGCGTGCGAGATCCAGGCCCATGTCCGCATCGTGGACTCTGAAATCGCCGACCAGGTCACGATTAACAACTTCTGCCTCATCGTTGGTGCGCGGGTTGCAAATGGGGCGCAGGTCGGACCCTTTGCTCATCTGCGGCCGGAAACGCAGGTTGGCGAAAAGGCGAGAGTGGGCAATTTCGTGGAGTTGAAGAAGACGAGCCTGGGTCGCGGATCGAAGGCGAATCATCTGGCTTATCTGGGCGACGCGACCATCGGGGCCGGGGTCAACGTGGGCGCCGGCACGATCACCTGCAATTACGACGGGGAGAAGAAGCACCCCACGGTGATCGAGGACGGCGCGTTCATCGGGAGCGACAGCCAGCTGATTGCGCCGGTGCGCGTGGGGAAAGGCGCATACGTGGCCGCCGGGTCGTCCATCACCGAGGATGTGCCGGCAGGCTCGCTCGGCATCGCGCGCGGGCGCCAGTCGAACGTCGAAGGCTGGGTGGAGCGGAAAAAGGGCGTCAAAGCCTGACTAAAGTCGCGGGCCCTGAGCCCTTGGTGTGAACGAGCCGGGGCCCGGGCCCCGAGCCTGCAAGGATCACAGTTTATGTGCGGCATCATCGGTTACATCGGCGCAAAACCTGTCGTTCCCGTCCTGCTGGACGGCCTGCGCCGCATGGAATATCGCGGCTACGACTCCGCGGGCGTGGCGCTCGTCAGTCCTGAAGGCATCGCACTGCGGCGCTCGGCCGGCAAGCTGGCGAACCTCGAGAACGCGATTCGGATCGATCCGGTAGACGGTGTGTATGGCCTCGGCCACACCCGCTGGGCGACGCACGGCCGCCCCACCGAAGAGAACGCGCACCCCCACCGCGACTGCACCGGCCGCATCGTCGTCGTGCACAACGGGATCATCGAGAACTACCTCGAGCTGAAGCACGAGCTCCAGGCGCAGGGGCACGAGTTCAAGACCGAAACCGACACCGAGATCGTCGCGCATCTCGTCGAGCGTGAGATGCACGGCGATGGGTTGGAGAACGCGGTGCGGCGTGCGCTCACGTATATGCGCGGCATGTTCGCCATCGTGCTCGTGTCGGTGGAAGACCCCGAGAAGATCGTCGCGGTCCGCAACGGGCCGCCGATTGTCGTCGGGCTGGGTCGAGGACGAATTCTTCGTTGCCTCCGACATCCCCGCGATCCTCACGCATACGCGCGACGTGGTCTTCCTTGGCGACGAGGAGATGGCCATCATCACCCGCTCCGGCGTGCAGTTCACGGACTACAGCGGGCGTGCCGTGTCGAAGACGACGCAGCGCGTGCTGTGGGATCCGATCGCGGCGGAAAAGGGCGGGCACAAGCACTTCATGCTCAAGGAGATCTTCGAGCAGCCCACCGCCGCGCGCGACACGATTCTCGGCCGCGTCTCGCTCGACCGCGGCAAGATCTTCCTCGAGGATCTGCACATCCCGGAGCAGACGTTCCGCGACCTGCAGAAGGTGACGATCGTCGCGTGCGGCACGTCGTGGCATGCGGGACTCGTCGGCAAGTACCTCATCGAGGCGCTGGCCCAGGTCCCCGTTGAAGTCGATTACGGCTCCGAATACCGGTACCGCAGCCCGATTGTGGCGAAGAACGAAGCTGACGATCGTCATCACGCAGTCGGGCGAAACGGCGGATACGCTGGCGGCGCTGCGCGAGGGACGCCGCAAGGGGGCGAGCAGCATCGCCATCTGCAACGTGGTGGGGAGCATGGCCACGCGCGAGGCGGACGGCACCGTTTATACGCACGCCGGGCCGGAGATTGGCGTCGCCTCGACCAAGGCGTTCACCTCGCAGCTCGTCGCCCTGCAGCTCCTCGCGCTCTACATGGCGCAGGTGCGCGGGACGCTCGACGAGACCTCCATCCGCGGCCACATCGAGGAACTGCTGCAGATTCCGCAGACCATCGAGCTGGCGATCAAGGCGTCGGCGCCGATGGAGAAGGTGGCGGAGAAGTTCTACAACCGCACCGACTTCCTGTTCCTGGGCCGCGGCATCAACTACCCGATTGCCCTCGAGGGCGCTCTCAAGCTGAAGGAGATCTCGTACATCCACGCCGAGGGATACCCGGCGGGGGAGATGAAGCACGGACCGATCGCGCTCATCGACGAGCGCATGCCGATCGTCGCCATCGCACCGAACGACCACGTGTTCGAGAAGATGATCGGGAACGTGCAGGAAGCGAAGGCGCGCGGCGGTTCGGTGATTGCCATCACCTCCGAGGGCGATCAGCGCATCGGCGCGCTGCTCGACCCGCAGCACGACGTCATGATAGCCATGCCGTCGACCACGCCGCTGCTGACGCCGATCATCATGACCATCCCGCTGCAGTTGCTCGCGTACCACATCGCCGTGCGGCGCGGCTGCGACGTCGACCAGCCGAGGAATCTCGCGAAGAGCGTGACGGTGGAGTAGCCGGCAGCAGGCAGAAAAACTCACGACGCTGCTCGCGGGCGCCCGGTACAATGGTGGGCAGTGGGTGGCTGGTGGTTGGCAGGAACGAATTGCCGGCTGTCCGCCGCCGGCTGCCTGCCATATGGACCTCTTATCCTCGCTCAACCCCGAACAACGCGAAGCTGTAGAACAGACGGAAGGCGCGCTCCTGATCCTCGCCGGAGCGGGCTCCGGCAAGACGCGCGTCATCGCGCACCGCATCGCTCACCTCGTCAGCAGCGGCATCTCCGAGCCTGACCGTGTCCTCGCCGTCACCTTCACCAACAAGGCGGCTGAGGAGATGCGGACGCGCGTCCAGACGCTGCTCGGCAGAGATTGCCGGCAGATGTGGATCTCGACGTTCCACGCGTTGTGCGCACGCCTGTTGAGGCGCGAGGCCCCGCACATCGGGTTGACGCGTGATTTCGTCATCTACGATTCCACCGACCAGCTCACCGTCGTCAAGCAGGCGCTGCGGGAACTGGGGATCGATGACAGCGCGCAGCCGCGCCAGATGCTGTCGCGCATCAGCCACGCGAAGAACAGGATGGAAGGACCGGAGACGTTCGCCCTCACCGGCGCCTGGAATCCGCGCGATCAGCAGACGGCGACGGTTTACGCGAAGTATGTCGCGGCCCTGAAGGAGGCCAACGCGCTCGACTTCGACGATCTGCTGCTCAAGACGGTCGAGCTGTTCGAGCAGTCCGAAACGGTGCGACACCGCTACAGCGAGAAGTTCCGCTACGTGATGGTGGACGAGTACCAGGATACGAACCGGCCGCAGTACATGCTGGTGCAGCGCCTCGCCGGCCGCCATCGCAATCTCGCGGTCGTTGGCGATCCGGACCAGTCGATCTACAAGTGGCGTGGCGCCGACCTGCGCAACATCCTCGACTTCGAACACGATTTCCCGGAGGTCCGCACCGTCAGGCTGGAGCGCAACTATCGCTCGACGCAGGTGATCCTCGACGCGGCCTCAGCCGTCATCGCGCAGAACAAGAACCGGAAGGAGAAACGTCTCTACACCGAGCGCACGGGCGGCGCGAAGATCCTCTACTACCGGGCCGGCGACGACCTCGACGAGGCCGAGTACATCGCACGCACGTCGAAGGTGGCGCTCCACGACGACGTGGAGAACACGGTCGCCGTTCTCTACCGCACCAACGCGCAGTCGCGAACGATTGAGGATGCGTTGCGGAGGTCCGGCGTCGCCTACAAGATCATCGGCGGCGTCAGATTTTACGAGCGCAAGGAAATCAAGGACGCGCTCGCCTACCTGCGGCTCATCCTCAATCCGCATGACGACGTGAGCCTGCGCCGCGTCATCAACGTGCCGGCGCGCGGGATCGGCAAGGGGGTGATGGAGTCACTCGACGCGGTGCAACTCGAGGGCGGCGCGGATCTGCCTCCCCTCCTTGCAGGCTTGCAGCCGGTCGCCACCAACAACTCCCTGTGGGCAAGGCTGGTGCACGCGATCGACCAGCGGCGCCTGGCTCCGCGTGCGCTGGCGGCGCTGACCGCGTTCCGCGACCTGATGGCCGGCCTGACGGCGATGGCGGCGGACGAGGCGGTCTCGATTGTGCTCGGCAAGGCACTCGACCAGAGCGGCTACCTCAAGGACCTGCGCGACGAGCGGAGCGAGGAGGCCGAGGGGCGCGTCGAGAACCTGGCGGAGCTCGTGTCGGCGGCACGGGAATACGAGACGCGCAGCGCCGAGCCGTCGCTCGGGGGGTTCGTCGATCAGTTGTCCCTCCTCTCCGACGCCGACGAAGAGGCCGGGGCGCGCGACGCGCGCGTGTTCATGATGACGATGCATAGCGCCAAGGGCCTCGAGTTCCCGGTCGTCGTGATTGCCGGGCTCGAGGAAGGCCTGTTCCCGCACTCGCGGTCGAGCGAAGACGAGGCGGAGCTGGAAGAGGAGCGGCGGCTCTGCTACGTCGGCATCACGCGGGCGGAGCGCAGGCTCGTGCTGACCTCGGCGGCCCGGCGCCGCGTGTTCGGCGAGTACCAGTCGAGCGAGCCATCTCGCTTCATCGACGAGATTCCGGCGCACCTGATCGAAGAGGTGCCGTCCACGTTCGTCTCGCCGTACCAGTCAACGTTCTCGCACTTCCGGGGGCACGCACCCTATGGCAGCGGAGGCACGTACCGGGGCAACAAGGCACGTGAAGAGCCGGCGGCCTACGCGTATGAAGACGAGGATCAATCCGTCGCGTTGGGACTCAAGCCGGGACTGCGGGTCAAGCATCCGCAGTTTGGCATCGGCACGGTCCTGAGCGTCGAGCCGCTTGACGACGATGTGAAGCTCGTCGTGCGGTTCAACACGGTGGGGCCGAAGACGCTGCGCGCAAAGTTCGCAAAGCTGGAAGTGGCGTGAGTGCTATGCGCCGGCTGAAGCCGGCCCGGCCTACGACGTCGGCGTCGAACCCTGCTGCTGCAGGCTGGTGATCAGCCACCGGCCCTCGCGCGCCTGGCCCCCTTCGTTCGCCGCGGCGCGCTGGAACGTGAAGATGAGCGTGCGTGGCACAGTCTGACCTTCAGGCGTCCGCACCTGCGCGTTCACTGTCACCTGCTTGCTCACGAGCTCCACGTCCATGTTCGAGATGTCCACGTCAGGCTGCCCGGGCCCCGTCAGGCTGCTGACAGCCTGGTTGCGTTCGCGCGACAGCCGCGTGCGCACATCGGACAGCCTGCGGGAATGCTGGGCCTGCTCCGCTCGCCACCTGGTGAGCGACGCCAGCACCTCGGCATCGGTACCGCGCACCGGCTGACGCGCGCTCTCCGCCTTGGCCACGCGGTTGATGGCTTCCTGGTTCGCGTTCTGGAACTCGACGCGCTTGCGCCCGAACGCTTCCTCGTCCTCCCTGGCCTTCGCCTCTTCATCCATCAGCGCGCGAATCTGCACGGGCCGGCGCTGCTCGGGCCCGACGGCCACGATCTCGAAATCCTCGACCGTGCCTTCGGTGCGCGGGTTGAAGGTCACGGCGGCGAGGTTGCCGAGGGTGGTGTTGTCGCGGACGCGTGCCGCGCGGAAGAAATTGGTCAGGAGGACTTGTTCCGGCGGTGCCGAACTGCAGGCGGCCTCGAAGAATGCGAGGCCCATGACGGCGATGACGAGCGATACGAGGGAATGGGCGCGTGAAGAGGACATTCAGGCCTCCCGGAGCCCTCGGGGCTCAGGGGCAGGGTCAGGGCTGCTCAGGCCTCAGGACTGATTCCTGAGACAACTCTGAGCCCTGGGGCCTGAGCCCTGGGCCCTTCAGGAACGAGAGGCTACTCCTCTTCGTCCTTCTCGGCAAGCCGTGCGATCGAGACGGCGCGATCGTCGCCCTCGATGTCGATCAGCCGCACACCCTGCGTAGACCGGCCGATCGTGCGGATGTCCTTGGACGCCATCCGCAGGATCTTGCCCTGCTGCGTGATGAGCATCAGCTCGTCCTCATCCGTGACGCGGGCGATGCCGACAACCTTGCCGTTGCGGTCGCTGGTCTGGATGTTGATGATGCCGATGCCGCCACGGGACTGGACCCGATACTCGTCGATCTCCGTCCGCTTGCCATAGCCCTGCTCGGTGACCGACAGGATTGTGCCGCCCGGGGTCAGCACTTCCATCGCGACCACCGCGTCATCGGCCCGGAGGGCGATGCCGCGAACGCCGTATGCCGTGCGGCCCATGGGCCTGACGTCCGTTTCCGGGAACCGGATCGACATGCCGTCGCGCGTGCCGATGAACATCTCGTTCTTCCCGTCGGAGACCTGCACCGCGATGACCGAGTCGCCTTCCTCGACGCCCATCGCGATGATGCCGCCGGCGCGCGGGTTGCTGAAGGCCGGAAGCTCCGTCTTCTTGACCACGCCGCGCTTGGTCCCCATGACGATGAACTTGTCTTCCTCGAACTCCTTGACGGTGAGCAGCGCCGCGATGCGCTCGCCTTCCTCCATGGAGACGAGGTTGGCGATCGCCTTGCCGCGGCCGTCCGGGCCCACGTCCGGGATGTGGTGGACTTTGAGCCAGTAGGCGCGGCCGCGGTCCGAAAAGATCATGATGTAGGCGTGCGTCGAGGCCACGAAGAGGTGGCTGACGAAGTCCTCCTCGCGCGTCCGCATGCCGATCCGGCCCTTGCCGCCGCGTCGCTGGTTGCGATAGTTCGTGATCGCGGTGCGCTTGATGTAGCCGGTGTTGCTGACCGTGATCGCAACCTCTTCGTCGGCGATCAGGTCCTCGATCTGGAACTCGCCCTCTTCGGCGAGGATCTGCGTGCGCCGGTCGCCGCCGTACTTCGTCTGCACCCGGCGCAGCTCGTCAACGATGATCTGCATCACCAGCTTGTCGCTGGCGAGGATCGCGAGCAGGCGTTCGATCAGCTTCAGCAGCTCGGCGAGCTCGTCGAGGATCTTCTGCCGCTCGAGGCCGGTCAGGCGCTGCAGCTGCATGTCGAGGATGGCCTGGGCCTGGATCTGCGACAGCGCGAAGCCGCGCGATCAGGCCCTCTCGCGCCTCGCCCGGGCTCTTCGCCTGGCGGATCAGCGCGATCACGGCGTCGAGGTTGTCGAGCGCGATCTTCAGACCCGCGAGGATGTGGCGGCGCGCTTCCGCCTTGCGCAGCTCGTACTCGGTCCGCCGCCGCACGACCTCGCGGCGGAACTCGATGAACGTGTCGATCATCTCGAACAGCGACAGCACCTTCGGCCGTCCGCCGATGATCGCCAGCATGATGATGCCGAAGCTGCCCTGCAGCGCGGTGTGCTTGTACAGGTTGTTGAGGATGACCTCGCCGACCTCGCCGCGCTTCAGGTCGATGACGATCCGCATGCCGTCGCGGTCGGATTCGTCGCGGATGTCCGAGATGCCTTCGATCGTCTTCTCCCGCACCAGTTCCGCGATGCGCTCGATGAGCCGCGCCTTGTTCACCTGGTAGGGAATCTCGTCGATGACGATCGATGAGCGGTCGCCCTTCTTCGAGACCTCGATCTCCGCTTTCGCGCGCATCAGCACGCTGCCGCGCCCGGTCAGGTAGGCCTGCTGGATCCCCTGCCGGCCGACGATGTAGCCGCCGGTGGGGAAGTCGGGCCCGGGCACGAGCTCGAGAAGCTTGCGCTGCTTCTCTGCGACGGTCGGGGGCACCTCACTCTGCGCGCTCTCGATCGTCCAGATGGCGGCCTCGATCACCTCGCGCATGTTGTGCGGCGGGATGTTCGTGGCCATGCCGACGGCGATACCGGCCGACCCGTTCACCAGGAGGTTCGGGAACGGAGAGGGCAGCACCGTGGGCTCTTCGGTGGTCTCGTCGTAATTGGGAACGAAGTCGACGGTCTCCTTGTCGAGATCCGTCATCATCTCGTCGCCGAGCGCCTCGAGCCGCGCCTCCGTATACCGCATCGCCGCTGGCGGGTCGCCATCGATCGATCCGAAGTTGCCCTGGCCGTCCACGAGCGGGGCGCGCATGTTGAAGTCCTGCGCGAGCCGGACGAGCGTGTCGTAGATCGAGGCGTCGCCGTGCGGATGATAGTTGCCCATCACCTCGCCGACGATCTTCGCGCACTTGCGGTATCCGCGCGTCGCCGACAGCCCCATCGCCTTCATGCCGTAGAGCACGCGGCGATGCGCCGGCTTGAGGCCGTCTCGTACGTCGGGCAGCGCTCGCCCGATGATTACGCTCATGGCGTAATCCATGTACGAGCGCTTCATCTCGTCTTCGATGTTGACGGGGATGCGGTTCTGCGGTGTCGGTGTATTCATGAAAGCAAAAGAGCGTCGGCTCCGGGCTTCAGGCTGCGGACTCCGGGCCTCGACTCGCCCGAAGTCCGGAGCCCGAAGTCCGGAGCCCGGTCTAGACGTCCAGGTTCCTCACGTCGAGCGCGTTGTCCTCGATGAACTTGCGCCGCGGCTCCACCTGGTCGCCCATCAGCGTGGTGAACATCTGGTCCGCCTCGGCGTGGTCCTCGGCGCGGACCTGGAGCAGCGTCCGGTTCTCGGGGTCCATGGTCGTCGTCCAGAGCGTGTCCGGATTCATCTCGCCCAGGCCCTTGTAGCGGTTGATCGCGATGCCCTTCTTGCCGGCGGTGATGAAGTAATCGACGAACTCGTCGATGCCTTTCAGCGTGACGTCGGGCTCCTTCTTGCCGCGCGCGATCGGCACCTGGCCTTCCGCGGAAGCCGACGACGGCTTCGGCTCCGCGGCGAGCTTCGTCGCGTCGTCGAGTGGTGCCCCGCCGATGGCGGAGTCGTCCGCCGCGGCCACGCCGGTGTCCTCCGGCGACGTCCTCTTCGCGAGACGCGTCGGTGACCTTGACGACGACGGGAAACTTGATCTGCTCGATCTCGCGATACGCGGCGGCGAGGGTGCGGTACTCACCGGAGGTGATGAAGTCGAGGCCGATCTCGTAGCCGCGCGGGTAGCCCTGCGTCCGGTCCTCGATGGCCAGCGCGAACACGTTGTGCGCGTCGTCGCGGGTGACCGATACCGTCCGCGCCGGCGTGGTCATGCGCGCGGCAATCTCCTCGAGGCGGTCGCGCTGCTCGAAGAACGACTTGTCGCGCGCGTCGGCTTCGAGCAGCGCGGTGACGATATCCACGGGCGTGCCGCGCCGGGTCACTTTCTGCAGCAGCTGCCGGTAGGCCATCATGCGCTGCAACTGCCGTTCGAGCGGTTCGCCGAAGATCTCGCCGCCATCGGCGAGCTTGACGACGCGCGATTCGACGGCACGGCGGATCAGGAAGCCCTCGAGATCCTGCTCGTTCTTGATGTAGTTCTCCGTCCGTCCGCGCTTGGCGCGGAAGAGCGGCGGCTGGGCGATGTAGATGTGGCCGCGGTCGATGAGCGGCGCCATCTGCCGGTAGAAGAACGTCAGCAGCAGCGTGCGGATATGGGAGCCGTCGACGTCGGCGTCGGTCATGATGATGACGCGGTGATAGCGGAGCTTCTCGATGTCGAAGTCCTCGATCCCGATGCCGCACCCGAGCGCCGCGATCATCGTCTTGATCTCGTCGCTGCCGAGCATCTTGTCGAAGCGCGCCTTCTCGACGTTCAGGATCTTGCCTTTGATCGGCAGGATCGCCTGAAACCGCCGGTCGCGTCCCTGCTTCGCGGAGCCGCCTGCCGATTCACCCTCGACGATGTAGATCTCGCTTTGTGCGGGATCGCGCTCCTGGCAGTCGGCAAGCTTGCCCGGCAGGCTGCTGCCGTCGAGCGCCCCCTTGCGGCGAACGAGATCTCGCGCCTTGCGGGCGGCCTCTCGCGCCCGCGCGGCGTCGACGGCCTTCCCGATCACGCGCTTCGCGACCGCCGGGTTCTCTTCGAGGTACTGCCCGAGCTTGTCGTTGACGATGGCCTCGACAATGCCCTTGACCTCGGTGTTCCCGAGCTTCGTCTTCGTCTGCCCCTCGAACTGCGGCTGCGGAATCTTCACGCTGACGACAGCCGGTGAGTCCTTCGCGGATGTCGTCGCCGCTGATGCTGGCGTCCTTGAGGTCCTTCGCCAGGTTGCTCTTCGCGGCGTAGGCGTTGATGGTGCGGGTCAGCGCCGAGCGGAACCCTGAGAGGTGCGTGCCGCCTTCGTGCGTGTTGATGTTGTTCGCGAAGGTGAACACCAGCTCCGTGTAGGTGTCGTTCCACTGCAGCGCGATCTCGGCTTCGATCCCGTCCTTGCTCCCCTTCATGAAGATCGGCTTGTCGTTGACGACCGCCTTGTTCTTGTTCAGGTGCTGGACGAACGAAACGATGCCGCCCTCGGTACTGGAACTTGTGGCTCTTGCCATCGCGCTCGTCTTCGATCGTGATGAGGATGCCGCCGTTGAGGAAGGCGAGCTCGCGCAGGCGCTGCGCCAGGGTATCGAAGCTGTATTCCGTCGTTTCGAACACCTGCGGGTCGGCCTTGAACGTGACCTTGGTGCCGCGGCGCTGCGTCGTGCCGGTGGCCTCGAGGTCCTTGATCGGAACGCCGCGCTCGTAACTCTGCTGATAGACCTGCCCGTTGCGCCAGATTTCGAGGTCGAGCCGCTCGGAGAGCGCGTTGACGACCGACACGCCAACGCCGTGCAGGCCGCCCGATACCTTGTAGCTGTCGTTGTCGAACTTGCCGCCGGCGTGCAGCACGGTCAGCACGACCTCGGCGGCCGACTTGCCGCTCTCGTGGCGATCCACGGGAATGCCGCGGCCGTTGTCGACCACCGTAATCGAGTTGTCGATGTGGATCGTGACGTTGATCTGGTCGCAATAGCCGGCCAGCGCCTCGTCGATCGAGTTGTCCACGATCTCGTACACGAGGTGGTGCAAGCCGGGTGCGCCGGTCGAGCCGATGTACATGGCCGGCCGCTTCCGGACGGCCTCGAGACCTTCCAGAACCTTGATCTTGTCCGCGCCGTAGTCGTCGGCTGACCCGTTCCCGTTCGAGCCCGCCGGTGCGGGGGAGTCCGGCGTGAGGAGGGCTTCCGGCGTCTGCTGCTGTTCGGAATGTGCCAAATGTCGTCCTTGCCTCAGATCCGCATCGGCATGATCACGTAGGTGTAGTCGTACCCCTCCGCGCCGATCGGCTTCATCACCGCCTGGCTCACTTCGTCCTTCAGCGAGAGCGACACGACATCGGTGTCCGCCACGTTGAGGAAGTCCAGGACGTACTGCGCGTTGAACGAGATCGTCATCGCCGTCCCGTTGTAGTCCACCGGCAACTGCTCGCGGGCCTCGCCGAATTCGGAACTGCTCGACGTCACCTCGACCTTGCCCTTGTCGATCTCGAACTTGACCGCGCGCGAGCGTTCGTTCGAGAGCAGCGCCACGCGCTTCACCGCACTGGTCAGGCGCTCGCGCTCGAACTCGATGTCCTTGTCGTTGCCCTTCGGGATGACGCGCTCGTACGCCGGGAACTGGCCGTCGATCATCCGCGAGATGAGCACACGGCCGCCCACTTCGAAGAACAGGTGGTTCTCGCCGCGCTCGTAGTGAATGTCGCCTTCTCCCTCGCTGAGGAGTTTCCCCAGCTCGAGCAGCGTCTTCTTCGGCAGGATGACCTTCACTTCCTCGCCCGGTTTGATGACCTCCTGGTCCTTGCTCTCGCGCTTGACGGTGACCAGCGCCAGGCGGTGTCCGTCGGTGGCGACGAGGCTCATCGAGTCGACGCGCAGCACGAACAGCGCGCCGTTGAGGAAGTAGCGGGTGTCCTCGCCCGTGATCGCAAACTGCGTCTTCGCCACCATCTCGCGCAGCGCGTCGCGCGACAGCGAGGCGCGCGCGGTACCGGCAGCCTCGGGCAGGGTGGGGAAGTCCTCACGCGGCAGCGTCTGCATGCGCGAGTCGAAACGGTCCGCCGCTACCTTGACTCCGTTCTTGTCTTCCTCGATTCGAACGTCTGTCTCAGGCAACGCCTTCAGGATCTCGTAGAGTTTCTTGGCCGGCAAGGTCAGCGAACCGCCCTTGGCGACCGAGGCCTGGCACCGGCTGCGCAGCGCGACCTCGAGGTCGGTCGCCAGCATCCGCACCTCGTCACCTTTTGCCTCGATGAGGACGTTCGCCAGAATCGGAATCGTGTTCTTGCGTTCCACGATGCCCTGGAAAAGTTGCAGTTCTCGCAGAAGCTCATTCTTCCGGACAACGAGTTCCATAGGCTTTGTGGTGACCTCGAGCGGAGGGGTCGTCCGCTGTTGACTGATCCTGATCAGAGGAAGAAGAAGAGATGAGAAATTATATAGGAAATAAGGTGCTGTGTAAAACTGGAAACACGACAATTAGTTCTTTTCTGTCAACAAGTTAGGCTGTGGACAAATCTGCGGCTTCAGCCCTCGGCGCTGGTGCAGATTCTGTGCGAAATCCTGACTCTGGAATATCCACAGGCGGCCTCGGAGCGCAGGCTGTGGACGCCGCCGGATTCAACGAAATGCCTGAAGGAAATTGGTGATGAGGCTGTTGAAATCTCCATCCTTTTTCCGCAGCTCATCCACCTTTTTGATCGAATGAATCACGGTCGAATGGTGCTTTCCGCCGAAGCTCCGGCCGATCTCGGGAAGCGAGGCGTGCGTCAGCGTCTTGCACAGATACATCGCGATCTGGCGCGGCATTGCGATCGACTTTGAATTGTTGCGCGACTTCAGCTCGACCACCTTGAGCTGATAGTAGTCCGATATGTATTTCTGAATCGTTTCGATCGTCACCGCCTTGTCGTCCTGGTCGAGGACGTTCTTCAGCACTTCCTGCGTCAACTCGAGCGAGATCTCGCGCCCGGTCAACGACGCGTAGGCGATGAGCCGGATCAACGATCCCTCGAGCTCGCGGATGTTCGACTTGATGCGGCCGGCGATGTACAGCGCCACGTTGTCGGGAAGCGGCACGAGCTCGGCTTCGGCTTTCCGCTTGAGGATCGCGACCTTCGTCTCGATGTCCGGCGCCTGAATGTCCGCGATCAGTCCCCACTCGAAGCGCGAGCGCAGACGTTCCTCGAGCGCCGGGATCTCGTGCGGCGGCCGATCGCTGCTCAGCACGATTTGCTTCTGCGAGTCGTAGAGCGCGTTGAAAGTATGGAAGAACTCGGTCTGCGTGCCTTCCTTGCCCGACACGAACTGGATGTCGTCGACGAGCAGGATGTCCACGCTGCGATAGCGTTCGCGAAAGTCGAGGATGCGGTCGTATCGCAGGGCGTTGATCATCTCGTTCATGAACCGCTCGGACGAGATGTAGGTGAGCTTGAGCCCGACGTCGTGCTGGAGCACGTACTGCCCCACGGCGTGCATCAGGTGCGTCTTGCCGAGTCCCACCCCGCCATAGATGAACAGCGGGTTGTACGACCGGGACGGGGCTTCGGCCACGGCGCGACACGCGGCGTGCGCGAACTGGTTCGATGGCCCGACGATGAACGTGTCGAAGGTGTAGCGGGGGTTCAGGCCGCCAAGGGCTGTGGTGACGACCCCGTTCGCGAGGTCCGCGTCGGGTGCCGCCGGCACAGCGTCCACCGCCGGCGGCGGGGCGACCGTGCCTTCGGAGACGAAGATCAGCGACGCTTCAGGCCGCCGGACCTCCGCCAGCGCCTCGGTGAGCACCACCGAATAGTGCTTGGTCAGCCAGTCCTTGAAGAGGGTGTTCGGGACACGAATAGTGATGGCACTCCCACCGTCGGCGACGAGCGAGGTGGGCTTGAACCAGGTGTAGAAGCTGTGCCGGTTAACCTTGGTCTCGATCCGCGTGAGGATCTGGTCCCAAATGCTCGCGTCCATGACGGTGACTCGAATCGGCTCGACAATGGAGAAGAAAAACCGACAGGATCCGACTTTCGCCTCTGGAATCCATCCGTGTACGGCCCTTCTGACGTCTTCGTAACGGAAGGACGACGAAAAATCGGGCCTCGCGACCCTTCGCCACGCGAAAAACCGCACGAAATCGCGCTTTCAGAGCCACCCCTGCCGCCACGCCCGGCTTTTCCACAATGTTTTCCACAGTTGTGGAAATCTTGGGGGGAGAAACCGAAAGGGGCCGCGCCCGGTGCCGGTTCGGTGGACTACAGGAACCCGCGACTCTAACACAGACACCGACTCCACCGGCAGCCGGCACGCTCCATTCGTTGACACTCCGCTCAAGCCACGACTAGTATTGAAAGTTCCGCCGCGTGCGTCCGCGCGAGCCGTACTCTTACAGGACTCTATGAAGGGGAAGCGCACCTACCAGCCCAACACCCGCCGCCGCAAGAAGACCCACGGCTTCTTGGTGCGGATGTCAACGAAGAACGGCCGAATCGTGCTCAAGCGCCGCCGGGCGAAGGGCCGCAAACGGCTCACGGTGTCCGACGAAGCCTAGTTTTGTCGCTGGCGCGTCAATGGCTGCCGAGAGCCTGGCGGCGTCACAGCGGATCCGCCGACGGCCCGAGTTCGAGCGCGTCTACAATCAGGGCGCCCGGATCCACGGCCGGTTCATGACGCTTTTCGTGCTGCCGAACGGCGGGAACGTGCCGCGGTTCGGAGTGGCGGCCACCAGGAAGCTGGGATCCGCCGTCGAACGCAACCGTGCCAAGCGCCTGTCACGCGAGCTGTTCCGGCGGCACAAGGTGGCTGCCGGCCTTGATATCGTGATCGTGCCGCGCCGGGAAATGCTCGATGCCCCCTTTTCCAAGCTTGAAGCCGACTACCAGGCCGCTCTCGAGCGGCGGGACCGCGAAGGTCCACGTCCCGCTCACCGTCCGCGTGGACGAGGTCCTCGTGGTCCTCGTGCTCCTGTTGCTACGAGCGTATAAGCTTCTGATTTCACCGCTATTTACCGGGTGCTGCCGGTACCAGCCGTCATGCGCCGACTACATGGCGGAGGCGGTTCGCACCCACGGATCCGCACGCGGCGTGTGGCTCGGTCTTCGTCGCCTCTCGCGCTGCCACCCGCTTGGAGACCACGGGTTCGACCCGGTGCCGCCCAAGTCCCCCCGCCACGCCACTCAATCTTGATGGAACGTCGCGTCCTTATCGCCGTCGTGCTGTCGTTCCTGGTGCTCTACGGCATACCAGGCTCTCTTCGTGCCGCCTGCGCCGCCGCCCGCGCAGATTCAACAGAATCCCACTCCATCGGCCGCTCTCCCCGCGCCGGCTGCCTCGGCGCCGGCGACGCCCGCGGCGCCGGTACCCGAGCGTGCCGCAGCCCGAAGCGCTGACCTCGGAGCCGTCGGAGCGGGAGATTGTCGTTGACACTGCAACCGTGCAGGCCGTGTTTTCCAATCGCGGCGGGCGCATCGTGCGCTGGCGCCTCAAGGAGTATCTGGACGGCCAGGGAAACCCGGTCGATCTCGTCCCCTCCGGGCTTCCCGCGCAGGAGCCGACGGCCGTTCTCGCTGGTCGTCGATGACGAGCAGCTGACGCGGCGTCTGAACACGGCGCTCTACCGGGTGTCCGGTGACCACGAGCGGACGTGTGGACGCCACGACGAACCCGGCGACGCTGGTGTTCGAGTACCAGGACGCAGCCGGCCTTCACGCCCGCAAGGAGTTCCAACTCGATCCGCGGACGTACGTCATCGGGTTCTCTGCGTCAGTGATGAACGGGACCATGCCGCTCAACCCCGCGATCCAGTGGGGGCCAGGGCTCGGCGACGCCGGCGCGACCTCGGGCGGCGGCAGTTTCTTCACCGGCAACTACGTGCAGCCTCCTTCGGCCATCTACCATCGCGATGACGACGTCGAGCGATTGCTGCCGGATTCGCTCCTCGAGCAACCGGCGCACGAAGGACAGTTCCGCTTTGCCGGCCTCGATGACCACTACTTCATCGCCGTGGCGGTGAACCCTGGCCAGGCGCGTGTGGAGTACCGTCCGGTGACGCTGCCCGGCGAGGGCGAGACCCAGCGACAACTGCTGGATCAGACCTTCCGTTTCCCGCAGGCCCCGGAGAAGGTGCGGTTCTTCTACGGCCCGAAGCAGTTCGAGCAACTGCGCGACATCGATGCGCAGCTGGTCTATGCCATCAATTTCGGCATCTTCCAGTTCCTCGCGGTTCCGCTGCTCGGTGCGCTGACGTGGATTCACGGCTACGTCGGCAACTGGGGCTGGGCGATCATCCTGCTGACGATCCTCATCAACATCGTCGTCTTCCCGCTGCGGCACAAGAGCGTCGTGTCCATGCGGAAGATGCAGATGCTGCAGCCGCAGATGAAGGCGATCCAGGACCGCTACGCGGGCATGAAGGTGACCGACCCGGCGCGGCAGAAGATGAACACGGAGGTCATGAATCTCTACCGCGAGAAAGGCGTCAACCCGGCGAGCGGCTGCGTCCCCATGGTGTTGCAGATGCCGCTGCTCTTTGCCTTCTACTCGATGCTGTCGCAGGCGATCGAGCTCCGCGGCGCCGATTTCGGCTTGTGGATTCACGACCTGTCGCAGGCCGACCCGTATTTCGTCGTTCCCATCCTGATGGCCGGTCTCGATGTACTGGCAGCAGAAGATCACGCCGACGACGGCGGACCCGGCGCAGCAGCGGATCATGATGATGATGCCGCTGATGTTCAGCGTGATGTTCCTGTGGGCGCCGAGCGGCCTGGTGATCTACTGGTTCGTGAGCAACGTCTGGGCGATCGGCCAGCAGTACTTCACCGGCTGGTGGCTCGGCCCGGCCCGCCTGTCGACGACGAGGCCGCCGGCGGAGCGGCGGCTGAAGAATGCCGGCGCGGGGAAATCAGCGGGAGCCAAGAGGGACTGATAGGTGCACCTTCAACGCGGGCCGGCTTCAGCCAGCCCCTGGCGATCGGGAGCTGATCGGAAAATGTCACTGACGACGGAGATCACTGACTTCGTGCAGAACGTGGTGAACGCGATGGGCGTCACGCTCACCGTGCGCATCGAGGAGTCGCCCGACGGGACCCGGATCAACCTCGAAGGCGAGGACGGCGGCGTGCTCGTTCGGCGCGGCGGGGAAGGGTTGCAGGCGCTGCAACACCTGGTGGCCACCGCCTTCCGCCGGCAGCTCGGCGACGACAACCGCATCGTCATCGACTGCAACGGCTTCCGCAAGGACAAGGACGCCGAGCTGAAACAGATGGCGCGGTTCATGGCGGAGAAGGCGCGCAGCACCGGTGCGGCCCAGGAGATGGGCCCCCTGAATCCTTACGAGCGGCGGATCGTGCACATGGCGATTGCGGAGTATCCGGGCGCAGCGTCGGAAAGCATCGGCGACGCGTTCATGAAGACGGTGATCATCTCGCCGAAGAAGTAATTGTTTGCCATCGACGACTCCATTGTCGCGATCGCGACGCCGCCCGGGCGGGGCGGAATCGGAGTCGTCCGGATCAGCGGTCCCAGGGCCCACGACATAGGCCGAACCATCCTGGAGTACAGCCGCCCGCTCGCGCCGCGACTGGCGACCTATACGCGCGCGCGGCATGGCAGCGGCAGCCGCAACGCGGATGAAGTGGTGGCGACCTTCTTTCCCGCTCCACACTCGTACACAGGTCAGGACGTACTCGAGATCAGCGCGCACGGCAGCCCGGTGGTGCTGCACGCGATCGTGCGTGGCGCGATCGCCGCGGGTGCACGCCTCGCCGAGCCAGGCGAGTTCACGTTGCGCGCGTTCCTCAACGGCAAGCGGGATCTCGTGCGCGCCGAGGCGGTCGCGGACCTTGTGGACGCCGCCACGCCGCTGCAGGCACGCGTGGCGTTCGATCAGCTGCAGGGCACCCTGACCGAGCGAATCGCCGCGATCGACGTGATGCTGTTCGACCTGGTGGCACGGCTCGAGGCATCGCTCGACTTTCCGGACGAGGGGTACCACTTCATCGAGCCGGCGGAGACCGCTCGCTCGATCGCCGGCGTCATCTCGGCCATCGACGAATTGCTGGGGGATGCGGACCGGGGCCGGATGATCCGCGAGGGCGCGACGGTGGTCATCTCCGGTCGGACCAATGTCGGTAAGTCAAGTATATTCAACAGGTTAGCTGGAACAGATCGCGCAATCGTCACCGAGATCGCCGGCACGACGCGCGACCTGCTGACCGAGACGATGGACATCGAGGGGCTTGCCGTGACCCTGGTCGACACCGCGGGATGGCGCGAGACCGTCGACGTCGTGGAGCGCGAGGGTGTCGTCCGGGGTGAGCGCGCGCGCGCGGTGGCAGCGTTGACGCTGGTCGTCATCGATCAGAGCGAGCCGCCCACCGTCGAGGACCAGCGAGTGCTCGACGCAACGGCCGGAAGACGGCGGCTCGTCGTCGGCAACAAGTGCGATCTGGTGACGGGCCGGCTGAAGCCGGCCCCCACGTACGGAGGGGACGGCGTCAGCGGGCCCGATGTCAGCGTCTCGGCGACAACCGGCGAAGGGTTCCCTGCCCTGCGCGCCGCGATCGCCCTCGAGTTGACCGGCAGCGAACCGCTCCAGGACACGGCACGTGTCTCCAACACTCGCCACATCGCGCTGCTCGAGCAGGCGCGCGCGTCGCTGTCCGCCGCGGAATCGGCGGCGGCCGCCGGCGACACGCCCGAGGAGTTCGTGCTCACGGACCTCCAGGCCGCACGCACCCGGCTGGATGAAATCGTTGGAGTCCGAACATCTGACGACGTGCTGCGGCACATTTTCGAGAGGTTCTGCATCGGCAAGTAGCGCGGACTAGTGGCCTGTCTCTTCGGATTGCTACCGGGCCGCTCCGTTGTCGTGGCCCGCTGATCGCAGTCGGAGGCCTGTTGTGGGCAGCTACAGATTCAGTCTGAACAGTCCACTAGATGGTCCCCGGCACAGGCATGACATTCGACATCATCGTCATCGGGGCGGGACACGCCGGCGTCGAAGCCGCCTACGCAGCCGCGCGGCTCGGCTGCCGGGTTGGCCTGTGCACGCTGTCGCGCGACACGGTCGCGCACATGCCCTGCAACCCGGCGGTTGGAGGCACGGCGAAGGGGCACCTCGTTCGCGAGATCGACGCCCTCGGCGGCTTGATGGGCCGTGCCATCGACGCGACCGGCCTGCAGTTCAAGTTGCTCAATCGCAGCCGCGGGCCGGCGGTATGGTCGCCGCGCGCACAGGCCGACAAGCGTCGCTATTCCGCGTGGGTTGACGCGGCGCTCGATCGCGAGCCGAACATCGGCTGGATCCTCGGCAAGGCTGGGCGCATCCTCGTCAACCATGGCCGCGTCGCCGGCCTGGCGATGGAAGATGGCGACCGGTACACCTGCGCGGCGCTCGTCGTCACCACGGGGACCTTCCTCAACGGTCTCGTCCACGTGGGGCTCGAGCAGCGACCGGCCGGGCGGCACGGCGAACCGCCGTCGCGTGAGCTCGCGGAATCCATCAAGTCGTTCGGCTTTGAATGGGGCCGGCTGAAGACGGGTACGCCGCCGCGGCTTCATCGAGACAGCATCGACTTCGACGGGGCGGTGACCAGCGGTCTCTTCGCCGAGGAGCGGGGCGACGACGCGCCGGTCCCGTTCTCGTTCGCGACCTCCGCGCCGTTGACGAACACGATGCGTTGCTGGCTCCTGCACACGACCGACCGCGTCCACGATCTCGTCCGGGACCACATCCACCAAAGTCCCGCTCTACAACGGTCAAATCAAGGGAATCGGCCCGCGCTACTGTCCATCGCTCGAGGACAAGATCATGCGGTTTCCGGAGCGGGAGCGGCACCAGATTTATCTCGAGCCGGAGGGCGTGGACGTCAACGAGATCTACGTGAACGGGTTCTCGATGTCGCTGCCGCGCGAGGTGCAGGAGCAGCTCGTTCGTGCGCTGCCAGGCCTCGAGGACGCCGAGATGCTGCGTCCGGGCTACGCGGTGGAATACGACTTCGTGCAGCCGACGGAGCTGAAATCAACACTGGAGACGCATCGTGTCGGCGGGTTGTTCCTTGCCGGTCAAATCAACGGCACCTCCGGGTACGAAGAGGCTGCGGCCCAGGGCCTCGTGGCGGGGGTCAACGCGGCGCAGCGCGTGCGCCGCGCGCCGGGTTTCGCGCTCGGAAGAGACGAGGCGTACGTCGGCATCCTCGTGGACGACCTGGTCACACGCGGCTGTCTCGAGCCGTACCGGATGTTCACGTCTCGCGCCGAGCACCGGCTGCTCCTCCGGATCGACAACGCGGACCTCCGCCTGACGCCCGCGGGCCGGCGTCTCGGGCTCGTCGACGCTGAAAGCTGGGATCGGTTCGAGGCCCGCCGGGGTCGCTATCAGCGCAACCTGGGCACCCTGGACCAGACGCTCGTCCGGCAGGGCAACGGCCAGCGCGTGCCCGCATCGCAGGCGTTGCGCCAGCCGGCAGTCCGGCTGGGCGCACTCATCGACGAGGGACAGGTCGCACTCGATCTGGACCCCGTCGCGCAGGCGCTCGATGTCGCGAGCCTGGAGACGACCATCAAATACGCCGGGTACCTGAAGCAGGAGGCGTCCCGAGCCGAACGCACGCGCAAGGACGAGCGCCGGCAGATCCCCGCCGGGTTCCCTTTTGCGCGGGTGCCCGGCCTTTCGCGCGAGGTCGTTCACCGGCTGACACAGGTCCGGCCGGAGACCCTGGGCCAGGCGTCCCGGATTCCGGGCGTCACGCCGGCGGCGGTGGCGGTCCTCGGTTCGTTCCTGGGCCGATTCACTCCTGAGTCGTCGCTCGCGCCGTGACGAGTCGCGAGTTCCAGGACCGGATCGCGAGGCGGACGCGCCGCGTCGGCGTATCGGTGTCGCCGGATCTCCGGGCGCAGCTCGAGACCTATTACCGCCTGCTCACGACCTGGAACACCAAGATCAACCTCACCGGCCTCGACCTGACTGATCCTTCGCCCGAGACGCTGGACCGCCTGCTCATAGAGCCGTTGGTGGCCGCGAGGCACGTGCCGCCCGCGGCGTCTCGGATGCTCGACATCGGGAGCGGTGGCGGCTCACCCGCGATCCCTTTGGCGCTGGCGGCGTCATCGCTGCGCCTGCTGATGGTCGAGTCCAAGACCCGGAAATCGGTGTTTCTCCGGGAAGCGATTCGCGCGCTGGCTCTCCCGGGCGCGGACGTTGCGACCGCCCGGTTCGAAGAGTTGCTGGCGAGGCCAGATCTTCACGAGGGGCACGACCTGCTGACGATCAGGGCTGTGCGAGTCGAGACGCGAGTGCTGATGAGTCTTCAGGCTTTCGTGAAGCCGGGCGGCCACCTGTTTCTCTTCCGCGGCGCGACCGGCAGCGACTTTTCGGAGACGGTTCATCCTCCGCTCTTCTGGAAGGCAACGCATCCCCTCATCGAATCGCTCCGCAGCCGCCTCGTCGTCCTCGAGAAACGCACCATCGGTCGTTGAACGTTCCACGTGGAACAGTGGGTGGCCTCGGGCTCAGGGCTCCAGGGCCCGGAGCTCTAGGGTTCAGCTCAGGGCTTACAGGCTCAGGGCTCAGGCTCAGGGCTCAGGCTCTAGGTCAGGGGTTAGACAGCTCAACTTTGTAGACGGGTCTTTTGGACCTCGGCAGTACACCAATTCAACCCGCGCAGGTTCGAGCCGGCGAGCTGATTCGACCCCGCTGACTTCCCAGGCATTTTAGGTCACATCGCCATTTGATCGCTCTGTTCCACGTGGAACAAGACGACTTGACGCGGATCGCGGATCGTACTAGTCTTTGACCACTTCGATGAGACCAGACGCACTTATTGGTCATATGACAAACACCACAGCCCGTCATCTCAGCGGGCAGGTGGCCGCATCCTCGCCATCGCCAACCAGAAGGGCGGCGTCGGTAAGACCACCACAGCGATCAACCTCGCGACTTCCATCGCGCTGGCCGGTCAGCGGGTCCTCCTCGTCGACGTCGATCCCCAGGGCAATCTCACGAGCGGCGTCGGGCTGAAAGGCCAGCGCGCCGAAGGCGGCACCGCCTACGAGGCGGTCATGACCGATGGCGCCCCCGAGTCGTTCGTGATGCCGACGCAGGTGGAGCGCCTCCACCTGATCCCGGCCGATCGCAACCTGACAGGCGCCGAGATCGAGATGGTCCCGCTGCCCAATCGCGAGCGCCGGTTGCAGCGCGTCCTCGATCCGCTGCGCCCGCGCTTCGATCGCATCTTCATCGACTGCCCGCCCTCGCTCGGCCTGCTCACCCTCAATGCGCTCGTCGCCGCCGACGCGGTCCTGATCCCGCTGCACTGCGAATATTTCGCGCTCGAAGGTCTGGCCGAGCTCGTCGCGACGATGCGGCGCGTCCGCGCGGCGCTCAATCCCGCGCTCGAAATCGAGGGCGTCCTGCTGACGATGTACGACGACCGCACGAACCTGGGGCAGCTCGTCGCGCGCGACGTGCGCGACTTCTTCAAGGACAAGGTGTTCAACACGATCATCCCGCGCAACGTGCGGCTCGGCGAGGCGCCGAGTCACGGGCTGCCGGCGGTGCTCTACGACGGGAAGTCACGCGGCGCCGCCGCGTACGTGGCGCTGGCGAAGGAGATGCTCGCACGCGGGGCCGCCTAGCGAAGGCCCCAGGGCTCAGGGATCAGGGCCCAGGCGGTCTCAGTCGCCGGCCTCGGGCCTGGAACATCCTGCGCCCTGATCCCCGAGGCCTCTGGAGATGCACATGTTGGAGAGAAGACCCGCGCTGGGAAAAGGTCTGAGCGCACTGATTCCCGAGCTCCCCGAGGCGCCTCGCAGCAACGGGGCGATGCAGGTGGATATCGATCTGATCGCGCCCAACGACCACCAGCCACGCCTGCAGATGGACGACGCGAAGCTCGAGGAGCTGGCGCAATCGATCAAGGCGAACGGTATCATCCAGCCGATCCTCGTGCGCCGTACCGGCGACACGTATCGCATCATCGCGGGCGAACGCCGCTGGCGAGCGGCGCAGCGCGCCGGCTTGATGAAAGTCCCCGTCGTCGTGCGCGACGTGGCGGAGGGGTCGGAGCAGCAGTTGCTCGAGCTCGCGCTCATCGAGAACATCCAGCGCGAGAATCTGAACCCGGTCGACGAGTCGTTGGCGTACCAACGGCTGGCCGACGAATTCTCGCTGACGCAGGAGCAGATCGCCGCCGCGGTAGGGAAGGACCGCAGTTCGGTGGCCAACTACCTGCGCCTCCTGAAGCTTCCCGAAGAGGTCCGCGCCGACCTCGCGTCCGGGGCGCTGTCGATGGGACACGCGCGCGCACTCCTGGCCCTGCCCGACGCCGCGGCGCAACGCCACGCCGCCCGCGAAGTCATCTCACGCGGTCTTTCCGTGCGCGACACCGAGGCCCTCGTCAAGCGGCTGGCGACGCCGGGCTCCCCTCGCATCGCGAGTGGCGACACGCGAATCGCGAATCCGGAAAAGGACGTCCACACGCGTGCGGCCGAAGACCGGATGCGCTTCGCCCTCGGCACCAAGGTCCGCATCGTCCGGCGTGGCACCGCGGGCACGGTCGAGGTAGATTTCACCTCGGAGGCAGAGCTCCATCGCATTTACGAGCTAATTACTTCCACTCGTTAGTCGGGGCCCGCCTCCATGATATAAACAGTTGTTTGTGCTTTTCAGGTACAAGCTCACTGGTGACGTGGCTCGGAGGTAAGCGTGTTCCCGGACCTGACGGTCTTCTGGGTCGTCTTTCTCATCCTGCTGACCGGCGTGATCCTGAACGGGTTGATCCTCAAGCCCGTGCTGCGCGTGGTGGCGGCCCGCGAAGGCGCCGTCAAGTCCGCGCGCGAGCTGGCTGAATCAGCCGCCGCGCAGGCGCGCGCCGCCACCGCGGAGTTCGAATCACGCACGCAGGCGGCCCGCAGCGACATCTACCGCGAAATGGACGAGAAGCGGCGCCGTGCGCTCGAGCGCCGCGCCGAATTGCTGGCGGAGACACGCGTCACGGTCGAGGCCGAGATTGGCGCCGCCAGGGAAAGCCTGAAGAGACAGGCGGAGGCCGCGCGTGCGACGCTGGAGCGAGACGCCAACGTTCTCGCCGGAGACATCGTCGAGCGCGTCCTCGGCCGCAAGGCCTCGTAAATTGTTGGTCGTCGTTCATCAGCACGTGAGCAATGCCATGTTCCGCATACTGCTGCTGACGCTCGCCCTGTTCGCGAGCCCATCGCTTGCCATCGCCCAGCAGCCTGCCGAGCCGCACGATGTCACGACGCCGGGACACGTCGCCTCCGGCCAGGCCGGCGGAGAGCCGGGGCCGGCCGAAGCCGCCGCACACGCCGAGGGCGAAGTCCACGCGGAAACCATCTGGGGTCCGATCTCGCGGGCGTTCAACTCCGCGATACTGTTCGGCGTCCTCTACTACTTCCTGCGCAAGCCGATCGCGACGTACCTCAGCTCCCGCGACAGCGAGATCCGCAACGACCTCGTGACGGCCGCCGAGATGAAGAGGACAGCGGCCGCGCAACTGGCGGAGCTCGAGAAGAAGATGGCGGCCTTACCCGGCGAGCTCGAGTCGCTGAAAGCGCGCGGCCAGGAAGAGATCGCCGCGGAAGAGGCCCGCATCGCGCAGGCTGCCGCCGCCGAACGCGAGCGGCTGATCGAGCAGACGCGGCGCGAAATCGACCTGCAGCTGCGAATCGCGCAGCGCGAGCTCGTCGAGCACGCATCGAACCTTGCCGTCGGCCTGGCGACCGAGCGCATCAAGAAGAACATCACGCCCGACGACCAGACCCGCCTCGTCGATCGCTACCTGCAGCAGGTGAAGCCATGACGCTGCGCGCCTCGGCCGCGCGCTACGCGCGCGCGCTGCTGGATGTCGTCATCAAGGAGCAGGGGCAATCCGGAGCAGGTCGAGCAGCAGCTCGTGGCGATTGCCGACCTCCTCGCCACGCACCCCGAGCTCCAGCGCGCGCTCACGAATCCGGCGGTTCCCGTGACCGGCAAGCGCGGCGTCATGCAGGAGCTCACAAGCCGATTGGGCGTCGCGACGCCGGTGGCGAAGCTCATGCTGCTGCTGGCCGAGCGCGATCGCCTCGTCCTGCTGCCCGATCTCGTCGCGGTCTACCGCGAGCGCCTGATGGATCACCTGCAAATCGTGCGCGCCGAGGTCACGACCGCCGTGCCGCTGCCGCAGGACCGCGCCGCGCAACTTGAACAGCGGCTGGCCGAGGTGACCGGGCGGCGGGTGACGATGACGGCGAAGGTGGATCCGTCGCTCATCGGCGGCGTCGTGACGCGGATCGGCAGCACCGTCTACGACGGCAGCGTCGCGACGCATCTTCAGACGATGAAGCAGAAGTTACTGCAGCGGCTGAGGCCTGGGCCAGGGTTCAGGGATCAGGGCCCAGGATCGCCCAGGTTCTGCAAGGCCTGGTCCTGAGGCCTGATTCCTCAGCCCCGGGGCCGACAAGGAACAGAGATGGACATTCGAGCGGAAGAAATCTCCAAGATCATTCGCGACCAGATCGGCAGCTATGCCGTCGACGTCAACGTGGCGGAGGTCGGCAGCGTCATCTCGATCGGCGACGGCATCGCGCGCGTGCACGGCGTCGAGCGTGCGATGGCGGGCGAGATGATCGAGTTCCCGCACGGCGTGTTCGGCATCGCGCTCAACCTCGAGGAGGACAGCGTCGGCACCGTGCTCCTCGGCGACTTCAAGGCGATCAAGGAAGGCGACACCGTCAAGCGCACCGGCCGCATCATCTCCGTGCCCGTGGGCGACGAGATGCTCGGGCGCGTGGTCAACGCGCTCGGGCAGCCGATCGACGGCAAGGGGCCGATCCTGACGAAGGAGTTCCTGCCGGTCGAGCGCCTCGCTCCCGGCGTCGTTGACCGGCAGCCGGTCAAGGAGCCGCTGCAGACGGGGCTGAAGGCGATCGACGGCATGGTGCCCATCGGCCGCGGCCAGCGCGAGTTGATCATCGGCGACCGGCAGACGGGCAAGACGGCGGTCGCCGTCGACGCCATCATCAACCAGCGCGGCAAGGGCGTGATCTGCATCTACAACGCCATCGGCCAGAAGCAGTCCACCGTGGCGCAGGTCGTCCGCACGCTCGACGAGTACGACGCGATGAGCTACACCATCGTCGTCGCCGCGACCGCGTCCGATCCGGCGCCGATGCTCTATGTCGCTCCGTACTCCGCGTGCGCCATCGGCGAGTACTTCCGCGACTCGGGCCGCCACGCGCTGATCGTCTATGACGACCTCTCGAAGCATGCGCAGTCGTATCGCGAGATCTCGCTGCTCCTCCGCCGTCCGCCCGGCCGCGAGGCGTACCCCGGCGACGTCTTCTACCTGCATTCGCGCCTGCTGGAGCGCGCGGCGAAGTTGAACAACGAGCGCGGCGGCGGCTCGCTGACGGCGCTGCCGATCATCGAGACGCAGGCCGGCGACCTCTCGGCCTACATCCCGACCAACGTCATTTCGATCACCGACGGCCAGATCTTCCTGGAGAGCGACCTGTTCCACCAGGGAATCCGTCCCGCCATCAACGTCGGCAACTCGGTGTCGCGCGTCGGCGGCTCGGCGCAGATCAAGGCGATGCGCCAGGTGGCGGGCTCGCTGCGCCTGGACCTCGCACAGTACCGCGAGCTCGCCGCGTTCGCGCAGTTCGGCAGCGACCTCGACAAGGCCACGCAGGCGCAGCTCAATCGCGGCCGCCGGCTCGTCGAGATCCTGAAACAGCCGCAGTACCAGCCGGTCGCGGTGGAAAAGCAGGTCGCCATCATCTATGCGGCCACCAAGGGCTTCCTCGACCCGGTACCGATCGAAGACGTGCAGCGTTACGAGCAGGAGCTGTACCGATTCCTCGAATCGCGTCATCCGGGGGTCCTGACCGGCATCGCCGAGAAGCGCGTGCTCGACGACGACATCAAGTCCGGACTCGAGTCGGCGCTGAAGGAGTTCACGCAGCAGTTCACGGCGGCGACAAGAGCCACGGCAGGGGCGGCCGCCTAGCGCCATGCCGTCTCTCATCGACCTCCGTCGCCGGATCCGCGCGGTCAAGTCGACGCAGCAGATCACCAAGGCGATGAAGATGATCGCGGCCTCGCGCCTGAAGCGCGCGCAGGATCGCGTCGTCGCCGCCCGTCCGTTCGCGCAGCGCATGCTGCAGGTGCTGAACGGCCTGGTGGCGCGGGTCGAGGAGGATGCCCACCCGCTGCTGCGGATGCCGGCCGAGGGCAGCGGCCGGGTGCTGCTCATCGTGATTACCGGCGACCGCGGGTTGAGCGGCAGCTTCAACTCCAACGTGATGAAGGCCGCCAGCCAGTTCATCGCGGGCGCGGGCCGCGACGTCACCCTCGGCCTCATCGGCCGCAAGGGTCGCGACTTCTACCGGCGGCGCGGCTACGATGTGGTCTACGAACAGACCGGCATCTTCCAGCGCCTGTCGTTCGAACACGCGGTGGAGCTCGCGAATACGGCGATCGAGGAGTTCACGAGCGGCCGCGTGTCGAGCGTCCACCTGGTCTACAACGAGTTCAAGTCGGTGATGTCGCAGCGGATTGTCGTGGAGCGGCTGCTGCCGATTCCGCGGCTCGAGGCCGAGGCGGACGCCGGCCCCGGCGTCGACTATCTCTACGAGCCGTCGCCGAAGGAGATCTTCCGCGATCTGCTGCCGCGTCACGTGCAGGTGCAGATCTACCGCGCCCTGCTCGAGTCGAACGCCGCGTTCTATGCGGCGCAGATGACGGCCATGGACGCGGCCACGCGAAACTCGGCGGACATGATCGAGAACCTGACGCTCTACATGAACAAGGTACGGCAGGCGGCGATCACGCGGGAGATCATCGAGGTCGTTTCCGGAGCTGCGGCGACGTAAACGGACGGAGGCCGGGGCTCAGGGATCAGGGCCCGCTGACCCAGGCCTCAGGCCTGAGGCCATAGGACAGAACTGAGCCCCGGGCCCTCGGGCCCGCGGCCTGATAAGCGAACACCTATATGGCACAGACAGCGACAGAACAGCGGATCGGCGAGACGGGAACGACGGAGCGCCGAATCGGCAAGGTAGTGCAGGTCATCGGCCCGGTGATCGACATCGAATTCCCCGGAGCGCTGCCGGAGATCTACAACGCGGTGCGGGTCATGTCCGAGGGCGGCCCCGGGGTCCAGGCAGTGGACGTCGTCGCCGAGGTCGAGCAGCACCTCGGCGAGAACCGCGTGCGCGCGGTCGCCATGAAAGCCACCGACGGCATGACGCGCGGGATGACGGTCGTCGACACCGGCGCGCCGATTTCGGTCCCGGTCGGCCCCGGCACGCTGGGCCGCGTGCTGAACGTGCTCGGCGAGCCCGTCGACTTTCCCGATCGTCCCGTCGTCACGAAGGAGCGGTGGCCGATTCACCGCCACGCGCCGACCCTCGAGCAGCAGTCAACCGAGATGAAGATGTTCGAGACCGGCATCAAGGTCATCGACCTGCTCGAGCCCTACCTGCAGGGCGGCAAGATCGGGCTGTTCGGCGGCGCCGGCGTCGGCAAGACCGTCATCATCATGGAGCTGATCCACAACATCGCCATGAAGCACGGCGGTGTGTCGGTGTTCGGCGGCGTCGGTGAACGCACGCGCGAAGGCAACGATCTCTGGCTCGAGTTCCAGGAGTCGGGCGTCATCGACATGAAGGACATGTCGAAGTCGCGCGCGGCGCTGGTCTACGGCCAGATGACGGAGCCGCCGGGCGCCCGCCTGCGCGTCGGCCTCTCGGCATTGACCGTCGCCGAGTACTTCCGCGACGCGGAAAACAAGGACGTGCTCCTTTTCATCGACAACATCTTCCGCTTCACACAGGCGGGGTCGGAGGTGTCGGCGCTGCTCGGACGCATGCCGTCGGCCGTCGGCTACCAGCCGACGCTGCTGACCGAGATGGGTGAGTTGCAGGAGCGGATCACGTCGACGAAGAACGGGTCGATCACGTCGGTGCAGGCGATCTACGTCCCGGCCGACGACTACACGGATCCGGCGCCGGCCACGACCTTCGCGCACCTCGACGCGACGACGAACCTGTCGCGTCAGATTGCGGAGCTCGGCATCTACCCGGCCGTGGATCCGCTGGCGTCCACTTCGCGCATCCTCGACCCGCGGATCCTCGGCGAAGAGCACTACGCCGTGGCTCGCTCGGTGAAGCAGATTCTGCAGCGCTACAAGGACCTCCAGGACATCATCGCGATCCTCGGCATCGACGAGCTGTCGGAGGACGACAAGCTGACGGTCACCCGCGCGCGCCGCCTGCAGCGGTTCCTGTCGCAGCCGTTTTTCGTGGCCGAGCAGTTCACCGGCTTCAAGGGCAAGTACGTGCCGATCGCCGACACAATCCGCGGCTTCAAGGAGATCGCCGAGGGCAAGCACGACGACCTGCCGGAGCAGGCGTTCTATCTCGTCGGCACGATCGAAGAGGCGGTGGAGAAGGCGAACAGCATGAAGATCCGCCTAGCAGGCTTGCGACTTATGGCGTTACCGACAAAGCTCACGCTGGAGATCGTCACGCCCGACCGTTCGATCGCGCGCGAAGAGGTGGACGAGGTGCAGGTGCCGGGCGCGGAGGGCTACCTGGGCATCCTGCCCGGGCACACGCCGCTGCTCGCCACGCTGGGAGTCGGCGAGCTCTGGTACCGCCGCGGGCAGGAGAAGCGCTTCTTCGCGATTGCCGGCGGCTTCGTCGAGGTGCTGCCCGACCGGGTGACCATCCTTGCCGACAGCGCGCAGATCGCACAACCCAAAGAAGGTCTCAGGCACTAGCCTGAGGCCAGCCAGCCCTGGGCCCCCGACTCCTGAGGCCCGAGGCCTGATGTGCTGCTCAGTCTGAGACAGCTTTTTCGTTATCGCGCGCTCATCGCCAGCCTCGTCGCCCGCGAGCTGACGGCCCGCTATCGCGGGTCGGTGCTCGGCTTCTTCTGGTCCTTCGTCAACCCGCTTCTCTCGCTTCTCATCTACACGTTCGTCTTCACGGTCGTGATGCCCGGCATCCGGCCGCAGACCTACGAGCCGTTCGCCCTCTTCATGTTTTGCGGCATCCTGCCGTGGACGTGGTTCTCCTCGTCGCTCCTCGAAGCGTCGAACGTTCTCATCGCCGGCGGCAACCTGATTCGGAAAGTCCTGTTTCCCGCGGAGGTGCTGCCGCTCGTCACCGTGTTCTCGGGCCTCGTGCATTTCTGTTTCGGGCTGCCGATCCTCGCGGGCTTTCTCATCTACTACCAGGTCCCGGTGCATCCGCTCGATCTGCTGTGGTTTCCGGTCATCGTCTTCGTGCAGCTCGTGCTCACCGCCGGGCTGGCGCTGCTGGTCTCGGCGCTCACGGTGCACTTTCGCGACGTTCGCGATCTGCTGCAGAACCTGTTGACGCTGTGGTTCTTCGCGACGCCGATCATCTACCCGCTTTCAGTCGGCGCCGCCGCGGTTCCAGCGGCTGCTGAACCTGAATCCGTTCACTCACCTTGCCGTGTCGTACCAGGAAGTGCTGTTCACGCCCGGCCCCTTCACCGAGTGGTGGCGCGTCGCGGCGGCGGGCGCCATCGCCCTGCTGACGTTCGTCGTGGGGTATTTCGTCTTCGATCGGCTGCGCGATACGCTCGCCGAGGAAGTATGAAGCGGCAGCCGGCCGCGCAGCCGGCGTTCGAATCGCGAAGCGCGGCCCTGAGCCGGTCACTGCCTGCTGCCTGCTGCCGGCTGCCTGCGTGCATCGTATGAATGCCATCGAGGTCCGCGACGTTCGCAAGGTCTATCGCCGTTACGGACGACGCAAGCAGTTCGCGACGTTGAAGAGTGCTCTGCTGTCCGGGCGCCTCCTGAGCGACTTGAAGCCCGACGAGGTGTTCGAAGCGCTCAAGGGAGTGTCGTTCGACGTCGCGCCAGGGCGGACCTTCGGTATCGTCGGGCGCAATGGGTCGGGCAAGAGCACGATGCTGAAGATGATCGCGGGCATCGGGCGGCCGACGTCCGGCACGGTCAAGGTGAACGGTCGCGTGTCCGCACTCATCGAGCTCGGCGCCGGGTTCCACCCCGAGATTTCCGGCCGCGAGAACGTATTCGTCAACGGCATGATGCTCGGCCTCTCGCGGCGCGAGATCGCCCGGCGCTTCGACGAGATCGTGGCGTTCGCGGAGCTGGAAGATTTCATCGACGCGCCGGTGAAGACCTATTCGTCGGGCATGTACATGCGCCTTGGCTTCGCCGTGGCCATTCACGTGGATCCCGAGGTGCTGCTCGTGGACGAGGTGCTGGCCGTTGGCGACGAGGCGTTCACGCACAAGTGCCTCGACAAGCTTGCGGAGTTCCGCCGCCGCGGCCGCACGCTGCTGCTCGTCACGCACCAGCTCGAGATGGTGACGCGCTTCTGCGACGAAGCCCTGTGGCTGGACGGAGGGCTGGCGCGGGCGCAGGGCGATCCCAAGCGCGTCATCGACGCCTATCTCACCGAGGTGGCCGCGATTGAGTCGAGGCAGATGTCACGCGCGGACGAGGTCCGCGCGCGGAGCGGTGAGATCGTCGTCGAACCCCCGGCCGACATGTTCCGGGCAGCCGAGGGACGCTGGGGATCCCGCGAGGTCGAGATCGTCGCCGTGGATCTCGTCGGTGCGGCCGGCCAGCCGTCGAACGTGTTCCCGTCGGGAGAGCGGCATGGCGATCCGGCTCGCGCTGCGCGCCGCGGCGCTCGTGCAGGACGTCGTCGTCGGCGTCGGGATATTCAATGCCGAGGGCACGTGCTGTTACGGGACGAACACGCACATCGAGGGCGGATCCGCAGGCGAGATCGTTGGCGACGGCGAGGTCCGCTTCGTCATCGACAGCCTCGATCTCGTCGAGGGGACCTACAAGCTCGATGTTGCGGTGCACCGGGAAAACGGAGTGCCGTACGATTACCACCGCCTGCTCTACACCTTCCGCGTGACCGCGCGTGTCAAGGAGGCCGGCATCTACCGCCCGCCGCACAAGTGGATGTTCTCCGGCGGCGTGCGCATGAAGGGTCTGCCGTGAAGAGCCCGCCGGTGCAGGTCTCGTCGGCCGAACAGGCGGCGGCCTTCGCCGGACAGGTTCGTGCGCGCGGCGGGAAGGTGGTCTTCACAAATGGCGTGTTCGACCTCCTGCATCCCGGCCATGTTCGTTACCTGCGGGACGCGCGCGCGCTGGGCGACGCGCTGATTGTCGCGGTCAATTCCGATCGATCGGTCCGCTCGAACAAGGGCCCGGGACGCCCGGTCAACCCGGAACAGGAACGGGCAGAGCTGCTGCTGGCGCTCGCGTTCGTCGATGCGGCGGTCATCTTCGACGAGGAGACGCCGCACGCGATCGTCGGCCGCATCCAGCCCGACATCCTGGTGAAGGGCGCCGACTGGGGCGAGGACAACATCGTCGGCCGCGACATCGTCGAAGGCCGCGGCGGCCGCGTCGTCCGCGTCGAGCTGTCCCCGGGGCACTCGACGACGGAACTGGTCAACAGGATTCGACGATTGGAGTAGCCGTGGTCCTTTTGGACCCGGCGTCTCCATGGGACAATGAAGGTCGCGCGCCTGCCCCGAGCCCCGCTCGGGGCGGGCCCTTCGTACGTACTTCATGGCAACGGCAACTCCCTCTCTGAATCTTCGTGCTCTCCTCAGCCGGGCCGCCGCCAAGGCGGGGCTGGACAGGTCTGCGCCGGTTACGGCCGGGCTCACGCCCGCCGCGAAGGCGCTGGCGGCGGTAACCGCCGCTCGCGCGGGCACCGGAGTGACGCTGCTCGTGGTGCCGGCGGACAAGGACGTGGACCAGCTCACGGCTGACGCGCGCTTCTTCTACGCGGCGCTGGAAGGCGCATCCGACGCGGAGGTCGACCGCGCCGTCCTGCCGTTCCCGTCACTGCAGATCGACCCGTATCGCGGCATGACCCCTCACTTCCGCGTCGCGGCGGCCCGTGCGCGGGCGCTCCATGCCGCGGCCACCGGCAGCGCGCGCCTGGTCGTCGCGTCCGCGGCCGCGCTGCTTCCCCGCGTCAGTTCGCCGGAACGCCTGCTGCGCGCGTCGATCGCGATCAAGTCGGGTACGGAGATCGAACCACTCGACCTCGCCGATCTGCTCGTCGACGCCGGGTTCACGCGTGAAGACCCGGTGGATGAGCACGGCGCCTTCACCGTACGCGGCGGGATCGTGGACATCTTCCCCGCGGGCGACACCGAGCCCGTGCGCATCGAGTTCGTTGGCGACATGGTCGAGTCGTTGCGACGCTTCGATCCCGCCACGCAGCGCTCGACCGGGGCCACTGACCAGGTGCTCGTCGTGCCGGTGCGGGAACGTTTCGAGGAGGAACAGGAGTCGATCCCCGTGATCGAGTTCCTTGGCGCCACCCGGGGCGTGAAGCTGCTCGTCTCGGAGCGTGAGCAGGTGGAAGAACAGGCGCGCAAAGTGCGCGACCAGCTCGAGTCGAGCTACCGAGACGCGGCCGAGCGCGGCCACGTCGTCGCGCTGCCGCCAGCGCAGGCCTTCGTCACATGGGAGGACCTGGAGAAGCGGACGTCCAACGCTCCCAGGCTGGAGGAACTCGCACTCGACGGCGTACCTGAAGGTGCGGCTCCACATCGGGACACGCGCGACAGTGAACATTCAGAGCCGTCGGATGGAGAGGCAGACCTCCAGCGGCGCCTTGCGGGCGTTCGCGAAATACGCTGCCAGCCGGCGATGGAGTTCAACGGCCGGGTGAACGACTGGGTCGCCGACGTGCGGCAGGCGCGGCGAGCGCGGCGACACGGTGCTGTTCGTCGCCGAAAGTCACGGCCGCGCCGAACGCACCGTCGAGATCCTGCAGGAATACGACATCCTCGCCGTCCCCGTCGAGCGGGCCGAGGATGCACACCACGCGTCGGTGCTCGTCGCCGTAGGGTCGTTGTCCCGCGGCTTCCGCCTGCCCGACGCGGGACTCCAGATCTACGCTGAGACCGACGTCTTCGAAGAAGAGCGGCGCGCCCCGGAAAAGCGCCGCAACCTGACCAAGGCGTTCCTCTCCGACCTGCGCGACCTCAAGGTCGGCGATCTCGTGGTCCACGTCGATCACGGGATCGGGGAATTCGTCGGGCTCAAGCAGCTCGGGGTACGCGGCACCGCCGATTCCCAGGAGTTTCTCGAGCTTCGCTATCACGGCGAGGACAAGTTGTTCGTCCCGGTCGAGCGGCTCGACCTGATCCAGAAGTACACCGGCGGCAGCCGGCCGGCGCTGGATCGTCTCGGCGGAACGACGTGGGAGAAGGCCAAGACGCGCGTCAAGAAGGCCATGCGCGACATGGCCGAGGAGCTCCTGAAGCTCTACGCGCAGCGGCGGGCCGTCCCCGGCCATGCCTTCGGCGCCGACACGCACTGGCAGGAGGAGTTCGAGGACGCATTCCCGTACGAGCCGACCGTCGATCAGGCCACCGCGATCGCGGAGATCAAGAAAGACATGGAGACGCCGACGCCGATGGACCGCCTGCTGTGCGGCGACGTCGGCTACGGCAAGACCGAGGTCGCCATGCGGGCGGCGTTCAAAGCCGTGATGGACGGCAAGCAGGTCGCGTTTCTCGCGCCGACGACGGTGCTCGCGTTCCAGCACGTGAAGACGCTGCGCGAGCGGTTCGCCGGGTTCCCGATCGTGATCGACGTCGTCAACCGGTTTCGATCGAAACAGGAGACGAAGGAGATCCTGGCCGGCGCCGCGTCCGGGAAGATCGACGTGGTCGTCGGCACGCATCGGCTGCTCTCCAAGGACGTCGTGTTCAAGGATCTCGGGCTGCTGGTCGTCGACGAGGAGCAGCGCTTCGGCGTGGCGCACAAGGAGCGCATCAAGCAGATGCGCAAGAAGGTGGACGTGCTGACGATGACGGCGACGCCCATCCCGCGGACGTTGAACATGTCGCTCGTCGGCATCCGTGACATGTCGATCATCGAGACGCCGCCGAAGGATCGCCTGTCGATCCAGACCAACGTGGTCAAGTTCGACGCTCCGGTCATCGAGCGCGCGATTCGGAACGAGCTGGCGCGCGGCGGACAGGTGTACTTCGTCCACAACCGCGTGGAGTCCATCTTCTCGATCGGCAACCTGCTGCAGCGGCTCGTGCCGGAAGCCAGGATTGCCGTCGGTCACGGACAGATGGGCGAGCACGAGCTCGAGAAAGCGATGCTCAGCTTCGTCGAGCGCCGGTCCGACATCCTGCTGTCCACCACGATCGTGGAGAACGGCCTCGACATCCCCAACGCGAACACGATCATCATCAATCGCGCGGATCGCTACGGGCTGGCGCAGCTCTACCAGCTGCGCGGCCGGGTGGGCCGATCGGATCGGCCAGCCTACGCGTACATGCTGGTCCCGCCGCAGGACTCGCTCACGCCGGTCGCGCGCAAGCGGCTCGCCGCGATCAAGGAGTTCAGCGACCTCGGCAGCGGCTTCCGCGTGGCGGCGCTCGACCTCGAGATCCGCGGCGCCGGCAATCTGCTCGGCGGCGAGCAGAGCGGCCACATCGACGCGGTCGGGTTCGAGATGTATACCAAGCTCCTGGAGGAGACCATCCGCGAGCTGAAGGGTGAGGAGATCGAAGACGACCTCCGTGCGACGGTCAACCTGCGCGTCGACCTCAAGATCGACGACGAATACATCCCGGACATGAACCAGCGGCTGATGGTCTACCGGAAGGTGGCCGCCGCCCGCACCGAGGCAGAGCTCGGCAATACCCTCGACGAGATGCGCGATCGGTATGGCGCTCCGCCCGATTCGGTGCTCAACCTGGCGGAATACGGCCGAATCCGTATCATGGCCGACCGGCTGGGGATTGAAACCATCGACCGGGAAGGGCGCCTGGTCGTCATAAGGTTCAGGCCCCAGGCGAAGGTCGATCCGCTGCGCCTCGTCAAAGTCGTTCACGAGTGGCCCGGCGCCACGCTCGTGCCGCCGGTTTCGCTGAAGCTGGATCTGGAGGCACCGCAAGGATCGCAGGGCGTAGAGGCGGACCGTCAGGTCCGCCAAAGCCGGGCCCAACGCCCGGAACCCGGAGTCCGAAGACGCCGATGCGAGGGGCCCCGGGCCGTGGCGAATCCAGCTGGTGGACCGCGCGGGCCACGACCGGGGAGGTGACCGGCGGGTTCACGAAGGAAGAGATCATGCGGAAGCCCGAGGCCAACCCGCGCGCCGAGGGCGGCATGTTCTCGCGGCTCGAATCGCTGCTGCGAGCGTTGTTGTAAGATATTGTGTTTGAAGGAATTGTGATGCTGAAGTCCCTTACGGCCCGGCTTGCCGTGCCCGCCTTCCTTGCCCTGCTTGTCCCCGTCGCCCTACCCGCCCTGTTGGGTGCGCAGTCGAGCGAGATCATCGAGCAGGTGCTCGTAAAGGTCAACGGCGACATCGTCACCAAGACGGAATTCGAGACACGGCAGGTGGGCGCGCTGCGGCAGCGGCCGGAGCTGGCCAACGCCAACGAGAACAGCGCGGAACTGCGCAAGGCGATCGCCGAGGTCACGCCGACGCTCATCCTGGAGGCGGTGGACGAATTGCTGCTCGTGCAGCGCGGCCGCGAGATGGGCCTCGCCATGGGCGACCAGCAGTTCAACCAGATCGTCGAGAACATCAAGAAACAGAACAATCTCGAGGACGAGGAGCGCTTCCAGGCGGCGCTCAAGCAGGAAGGCATGACGATGGCCGACCTGCGGCGGAACCTCGAGCGGCAGATGTTCGTCGGCCAGGTGCAGCAGCGCGACGTCGTCGAGAAGATCAGCGTGACCGACGACGAAGCGCGGGCGTACTACGAGGCCAACCGGCAGGCGTTCACCACGCCGTCGGAGGTGACGCTGCGCGAGATCCTGATCGACGTGCCGGTGAGCGAGCGCGGCATCAACGCCGCGCAGGATGACGAGGCCAAGGCCGAAAGCCGAGGCGGTGCGCAAGCGCGCGCTGGCTGGTGAGCCGTTCGCGCGCCTTGCGGCGGACACCTCCGATGCGCCCTCGAAGGCCAATGGCGGTCTGATCGGCCCGATCAGCCGCGAAGAGCTGGCGCCGGCGCTGCAACAGCAGATCGACACGATGAAGATCGGCGACGTCACCGAGCCGATCCGGACGCAGCGCGGCTACCAGATCCTCAAGCTCGAGGCCCGCAGCGAGACGAAGATCCGCAGGTTCGACGAAGCGCGCGGACGACATCAGCCAGAAGGTCGGCGACGAGAAGCTGCGCGGCGAGCGGATGAAGTATCTCGAACGCCTGCGCGCCCAGGCCACGATCACGTGGCGCAATGACGAGCTCAAGAAGGCGTACGAGCAAGCGCTCGAGGAGCGCCGGAAAACGCTCGACCTGTGAGCGACACGGACGTCGCCTGGTTCGCGCTCTGGACGCGGTCGCGTCACGAGCAGGTCGTGCGCGAACAGCTCGAACAGAAGCAGATCGAGGCGTTCCTGCCGACGGTGACCAAGTGGAGCCGCTGGAAGGATCGCAAGAAGAAGATCGACTGGCCGCTGTTTCCAGGCTATTGCTTCGCGCGCTTCAACCCGCGCGAGCGGCTGCCCGATCCTCAAGTGCACGGGCGTCGTCAGCATCATCTCGTTCGAGGGTGAGCCGGCGGCCATTCCCGAGCACGAGATCGAAGGCATCCGCCAGCTCGTCGAGAGCGACCTCGCGTACGATCCCTGCCCGATGATCCGCGAAGGGATGATGGTTGAAGTCGTGCACGGTCCGCTCAAGGGCGTGGTCGGGCGGCTGGTCAGGAAGAACGAAAAGGCGCGGCTCGTGCTCACGGTGGACCTGATTGGACAGGCGGTCAGCGTGGAAGTGGACGCTGCCGATGTCAAAGCATACTGAGTTCTGTAGGCTCGGGGGCCCAGGCGTCAGGGCTCAGACTCGTCCCAGGCCGTCATCTGCAGCCGAAGACAGCCCTGAGGCCAGCCCTGGGCCTGAGGCCTGAACACTCCATGAAAATCGGCTCCGTCGAACTACCCAGTCCCTTCGTCGTCGCGCCGATGGCCGGCATGACGGACACCGCCTTTCGCCGGCTGGTGAAACGGCATGGCGGGTGTGGCCTGGTCGTGACGGAGATGGTGTCCTCCGAGGGCCTCGTGCGCGGGATCGACCGCACCCTCGAATACGCGGAGTACACCGAGGAGGAGCGGCCGGTTTCGATCCAGATCTTCGGCGGCGATCCGGTGAAGATGGCCGAGGCCGCGCAGATCGTGGAAGGCATGGGCGCCGACATCGTGGACGTCAACATGGGCTGCCCGGTGCCGAAGATCGCGAAGCACAACGCAGGCTGCAGCCTGATGCGCGAGCCCGGTCACGCGGCCACCGTGATCGGCGCGATGGCGAAGGCGGTGAAGATCCCCGTCACGGTCAAGATGCGGGCCGGTTGGAACGACTCGTTCCGCAATGCGCCCGACCTCGCGCGGCGGGTGCAGGACGCCGGCGCTGCGGCGGTCACCATCCACGGTCGTACGGCCGAACAGTCCTACAGCGGCTATGCGGATTGGAATCTCGTCTCCGAGGTGGCGGGCGCCCTCAGCATTCCCGTGCTTGGCAGCGGCGACTGCGTCGAGGCCGAGCAGATCATCGAGCGGATGAATCACGTTGCCCACGGCCGCGCAGGGAACGAGCCGACCGGACGTCCCATTGCGGGTGTGCTGGTGGGCCGCGGCGTGCTGCGGAACCCGTGGATTCTGGCGCAGGCAGCGGACCTCGCCGCTGGCCGCCCGCCGCGGGTCGTGTCGCTGGAGCAGCGCGGCCAGTTCCTGCTGGATTACATCGAGATGCTGCGGCACGAACGCGTGAATGAGGCTGCCGGTTTCCGCCACGTCGCGCCGGGAAACGCCGACCCGCTGCAGCCATCGCGCACGTCCGCCTCCGGTTCGCCGGCCGAACGCGCCGCGCGAGGCCACGATCGCTGGGTCATCAACAAACTTCGCGCACTCTGCTCCTGGTATTCGAAGGGGCTCGACGGCGGCTCCCACCTGCGTGTGCGCGTGAACAGCGCCGAAAGCATCGGTCAGCTCCGCGAGATCGTCAACGAGTTCTTTATTGCTCGCATCTCATCAGTATCCGCATAGCGTCAGCGCCTGCCCGTGGTTTCCCTGAAAACCACACAACGACACGACAAATTGGTATCTGGGCCGACTCAACAGTATTTCGGTTGACACAGTCATCCGGTGCGATAGGATCATCCAGCTCAGGTATAACCCTCACAGGGGCAACGTTCTCTTCCGGATACGTGTCGCTTGGCGAGAGCCCTTTCCCAAAGAAGGCTCTGTAAGTCACGGGGCGAAGCTCTACCCAACTCGCGTTTGAAAGGACGGAACCGTCCCCGCCGCGCGGAAACTGGATCCGGTAAAGGACGGCACGTTCACGTCAACACAGGTGAACGACCCAAAACAATGGCCATCGTTGAATCACTCCCAGGTCTCACGCGTTCGGCTGCGATGAAAGAAACGCTGAAAGGACTCCAGCAGGCGATCGAGAGCCGTGGCGGGGTCCTCTTCCGCGGGGAATCGGGCACCGGCCGCGAAGAGCTCGCAAGGGCTGTTCATAATGCAACTCACGGCGGCTTTAATGGTTCGGTCGAACGCCTACTGAGAGAAGCGATGCTCGGCGCCTCGGACGGCCCGCCCTTCGTCGTCTTGGATTGTTCGATGGGGCAGGGCTTGGAGCGGCAGCTCTTTGGGACGCCGCTTATGCCGCCCGCTTCGGGTCAAGCCGGACTGGACTGCATCACAACAGACTCAGCCATTCATCAGGCGCTCGGCGGCACACTGTTTTTAAGGCATATAACAGAAATACCGGGCCGCCTGCAAAGGCGTCTCGGCGCCATCCTTCGCGACGGCGAGGTCTGGGTGGAGACCAAGGACGGCGCGACTGCGGTCGCCGTCGTCGATGTGCGGCCGATGGCGGCGATCGAACCAGCGGCTGGTGACGATCGGATCCTTCCGGAGCTTCACAAGCGCCTGGCCCAGACGACGATTGACGTCCCCGGGCTGCGGGAGCGCCGCGAGGACATCCCGGCCCTCGTGCGCTACACCCTCACCGACATCTGCACCACGCTTGGGCTGACGCGCAAAACCGCGTCGACACAGGCCACGGCACTCCTCGCTGCCTTGCCGTGGCGCGGGAATCTCCCAGAGTTGCGCGACCTGCTCCGCGCGATGGCGCTTCGAGCGCCCGGCCGTCTGATCCGCCTATCGGACGTGTTGGCCCACGTTCGTCTCGACGGCGCACCTGCCGCGGTCATCGCCGATGGGCCGCTGAAGCAGGCGCGCGAACGGTTTGAGCGCGAATACGTCGCCTCCGTGCTCGAGCAGTATCAGGGCCGCATGGCAGATGCCGCCAAGGCGCTCGGGATTCAGAGGACGAACCTCTATCGGAAGGTGCGCCAGCTCGCCGTAGACCGGCGCCGTCCCGGGCGCGATTCGACCGCCTCACGCCATAGGGACCGTTGGAGCGGCAGGAAGGCAAGGAATCCGGCTTTGGTATCCAAACAGACTCAGATGTATCTCGCTGACACTCCTGTGGCTGGGATCGGCCAGGGCTGCGCCTAAACTCGTCAGCGCGACAGCACTTGATAGCGATGATGGTGTCGCTGGTCTGGACGATGTCTCGATCAGCGATTGCGGGCGCGCTGGTTGCCTAAGCGCTGATGGCGTTCGCCACGGTCCGCCGCGCTCGGTCGGGCGTATCACGGCGGCTTGCTGCAGCGTCCCTGTTGATCTGAGGAGCTGGAGCGATCATGAGATTCCCGACATGCGCTTTCCCATGGCCGGCGCCGGCCGGGTCGAGGACCGGACGAAACCAGGCGGCACCCGAGGCAGCGGTCGCGGGACACGAGTAATGGCACTCCGTATCGCCTGCGATCTCGACGGCACGCTCGCCGACATGGAGGCGGCGCTCCAACGCGAGGCGGAGCGGTTGTTCGGCCCAGGCGTCGGCCTGCGCGGCGTTTAGGTATCTGCCGGCGAATCGCCGGCCGATGACGACGCGGTCGGCGAATCGGGCGGGCTGCCACCCGCCCCTCCGAGTGCCAACGGCACGCAGGACAAGACACGGCTCACCGCGCGGCAGCTGCGCAAGTTGTGGAAGCATGCACTTGCGATCGAAAATTTCTGGACGACCCTGGAGGAAGTCGAGCCCGGCGCCGTCGCCCGCCTGGCGGCGGTGGCGTCGGCGCGCAACTGGGAAGTGATCTTCCTCACGCGGCGATCGCAAACCGCGGGCGCCTCCGCCCAGGTCCAGTCGCAACGCTGGCTGGTTGCGCACGGGTTTGCGCTGCCGTCCGTCTATGTCATCCATGGCTCGCGCGGCAAGGTGGCCGACGCGCTGGCACTGGATGCAATGCTCGACGACCACCCGGACAACTGCCTCGACGTCGCCACCTATTCCAGCGCGCGCCCTTTCCTCCTGTGGCGGGACACCCCCGCCTCCGCCCCGACTGAGCTCGCTCGAGTGGACATCGACACCGTATTTTCGGTGGCGGAAGCCATCGAGCGCTTCGAGCGTTTCGCCCCGCGCACCGACAAGCCGGAAGGACTCGTTGGGCGTCTTCGCGCCGCGATCGGTCTCTGAGACCAGGAACCTGCCATCCTCTGTTTCATCACGGCGCTCCACACCACGATCCATCGAGCCGTCTTCGTCACCGGCCTGTTTGTCGCGCTGAAGCCACCCCCCCCTCGTGCCGAATAAGAAGACAGGCTCGTAGGCCGTCTTCGCGGCCCTCGATTTCAGTGACAAACCTCATACCCTTTGCGCTCTTCGTGAGCGCCGCGCTCGCGGTCTGGGTGGCGATGCTCGTGCAGCGCCGGCCACACGCACGTGCGGCCGGGCCCTTCCTGTGGCTCGTCGCCGCGATTGCGTGGTGGTGTGTCTCGGGCGCCTTCCACGCGCTGGCGGGGGCGGCGGTCGCGAAGGTGCTGTGGGCCAAGATCCAGTACGTGGGCATCGCGAGCGTCGGCCCGTTGTGGCTGCTCTTCAGCACCAGCTACGCGGACACGCCGTGGTTCACGCGCAGGCGGCGTCTGGTCGCGCTGTGGACCATTCCCCTCCTGACCGTGCTGATGGCGGCGACCAACGAATGGCACCGGGCGGTCTGGCCGTCGGTATCGCTCGACGCCGGCGGTATCGCAACCTACGCGCACGGCTGGTGGTTCTGGATAGCGGCGAGCTTCAACTACGTTGCGGTCCTCACCGGCACGGTGCTCGTGGCGCGCGCACTCCGCCGCTCGCCACCGCCGTTCCGCGCGCAGTTTCACGTGCTCATGGCGGCGGCGCTGCTGCCACTCACCGGCAATCTGGTGTACGTGACCGGCAACTCGATCCCGGGTCTCGATCCGACCCCGCTGGCCTTCGTGTCCTCGAGCCTCCTCTTCACGTGGGCGCTGTTCCGCCATCACCTGTTCGAACTGGTGCCGGTGGCCCGCGACATGGTGGTGGACAGCTTGCGCGACGCCGTGATCGTGCTCGATACTTCCCGCCGCGTCCTCGACATGAACGCTGCCGCAAGGGAGCTGGCGCCTGTCGTCAGGGATTGGGCCGGCCAGCCGGTGGAACAGGTGCTTCCCTTCCTGCAGCCGCACGCCGTCGAGCTCGGGGCGCTGACATCGTCTACGCTCACGGTGAGTGACGAGGAGCGGTCGGTGCACTACGACGTGCGCCTGATGCCCGTGTCCACGCAAGCGCGCGAGCTGAAGGCGTGGGTCATGCTGCTGCGCGACATCACCGAGCAGCGCCGCGCGGCGGCCGAACGGGACGCGCTCGCGGCCCGCGTCCAGGAACAGCAGCAGCGCGAAAGCCTGAGCGTGCTTGCCGGAGGGCTCGCACACGATTTCAACAACCTTCTCGCCGGCATTGTCGGCAACGCGGATCTGCTGTCGCTGAAGCTGGCGCCATCGAGCGAGATGGGCAACAACGTCGGCGCGATCCTCCTGGGCGCGCAGCGCGCTGCGGATCTCGTGGACAAGATGCTGGCCTACGCCGGCGAGCGTCACGGCTCGATGTCGCGCCTCGATCTCGACGACCTCGTGCGCGACCTCCTCGACCTGTTGCGGGCGTCCGCGGCCCGTCACTGCACGCTGCACTACGAGGGGACCCCGGCGTTCATCGACGCGGACGTGACGCAAATCCGCCAGTTGGCGATGAACCTCATCATCAACGCGGCTGAAGCGGTGGACGAGGGCGTTGGCCTCGTCCGGATCCGCATCGGCATCGAGCGCCTGTCGGCGCGCCAGCTCGCCGAAATGGATGCGGCGCCCGACGCGGTGCCGGGCACGTTCGCGTACTTCGAAGTGCGCGACAATGGTCACGGCATGGACAAAGAGACGATGCAGCGCATCTTCCAGCCGTTCTTCACGACCAAGCATTCGGGACATGGCCTTGGCCTCGCCGCGGTGCAGGGCATCGTCCGCGGCCACCGCGGCGGCCTGCGGGTGGACAGCACACCCGGCTTCGGGGCCCGGTTCTGCGCGTGGTTGCCGCTGGCCGACTCGTCGGAGGCCTCGTGGCTGCGGACCCACGCTCCCGGGCTGACGCAGGAAGAGGGACGCGCGGCCGTGAGCCCGGTGGAGGCCGCCAGGCGGGTTCGGTCGTGAGGGACCCGCGCGCGTTGTTCCTGGACGTCGCGGCGAACATGAGCCGCGTCGCGGACAGCGCATACGTCAACGGCATCGCACGCGCCGTCGACATGCTCGACGACGCGTTTCGAACGGGGCACAAGCTGCTGGTGTTCGGCAACGGCGGATCGTCGGCCGACGCTCAGCACCTGACCGCGGAGCTCGTCGGCCGCTTTGCGACGGAGCGGCGGGCACTGCCGGCAATCGCGTTGACGACCAACCAGGCGGTACTGACCGCCTGGAGCAACGACCACTCGTTCGAGGACGTGTTTGCGAGGCAGGTCGAGGCCTTGGGGGTCTCCGGGGACGTGGCGTGGGCAATCTCGACGAGCGGCACGTCGGCGAATGTGGTCAGCGCCATGCGCCGCGCCCGCGAGCTGGGCCTGCGCACCATCGGCCTGACCGGGGAGAGCGGCGGGGCGATCGCCGCGTTCTCAGACGTGTTGCTGGCGGTCCCGTTGACGGATACCGCGCGCATCCAGGAAGTCCATCTCGTGACGTATCACGCCATCTGCGCCGCGCTCGAGGACAGGATGGTGCGGCGGGCGTAGGATCTCAGGGAGGATCAGGGCATCAGGGCTCAGGGATCAGCCCAGGGTCGGAATCAGGGTTCAGGGCTCAGGGCTAGGCCCTGAGGCCTGCTGAGCCCTGGGCCGATTCCTGGGCCCTGATTCCGGGCCTGGGCGCGTTCCTGCGCGAAGACGCGGGTCGGGATGACGAGCAGCAGCGCCAGCGCAAGAACCCACGCCACTCTCCGGCCAACACCACCACTTCGCAGCGACATGACATCCTCCGGCGGCGGCCCGCATGAGCGCGGGATCGCGGCCAGAGGAGTAATCGACAGGGAAACCGTGGGGTTTAGTGTGAACTCCTGGACCCTGGTTCGGCCGACCTCAGCGCGTCGAGCAGCGCCGCGACCCCGTCGTGGCCCTCCTGCAGCTCGTAGTCGTACATCAACGCCTCCTCGAACGCGCTGAAAAACCGCTCGCCGAGATCCCGGTGGGCAGGGTGCTCGAGGTAGGCCAGCAGTCCCGCCGCGTCGTCGAATTCGAGCACCGCGGCGTATTCGTAGTTCACCCGCATCAGCTGCTCGTAGCCGCGGCCGTGGGTGAAGCGGCGGCCGACTTGTGCGCGGCGAACAGAGGGAATCTCGCGCAGCGCGGCGCCGAAGGCGTCGGCCAGCGACTCGCGTTCGCTGGCCGAGAGATCGCCGCGCGGGCGGAACAGGACAAGGTGGGCAATCACGCAGGCCTCAGAGCCGGGGTGGCGGCTGGACTCACCGTTTCGGCCTGCGGTTCTTGTTCAACCGGCCGCGTTCCGGCGGACCGGGCGGCGGAATCGCCGGCTCGCTTGGTCGCGGCGGGGGCGAGGGCTTCGGGTTTTCGTCGGGCCGGGGCTCGCGATTCGGCCCGCGCGGACGCGGTGGCGCCTTCGGCTCTTCGGTCCCCTGATCTCGCGAGGTCCGGCCCGGCTCACGCTCGCTCGTCCGTTTGCGCTCGAAGCCTCCCCGCCCGCTGAACGGGCGCGCGCCCGAGGCGTCGCCGAGCTTGTCGCCGTGCGGCTTTTCGCGCGGCGCATCGCGCCATGCATCCCGGGGCAGGTTGTCTCTCCAGTTTCCCTTCGGCGGCCCCGGCCGGCTTCGCTCCTCGCGCGGTTCGGCGGGAGCGTCAGGTCTCCCTCCACGGCTGCCTGACGGCCCCGCGTTTCGATCGCTTGAAGGTCCAGGTTTCCAGCCGCCGCCCTTGCGATCGTCGTCTCTCCTCGGCGGCCGCTCCTTCCAGTCGCTTTTCGGCCGGAACTTGTCTCCGTGCGGCTTCTCCCGGGGCGGGCGCGCCTGCCAGCCTTTGTCAGGCGGCCCTGAAAATCCGCCTCTGCGATCGTTCCCCGGTCCGCCGCGCTGATCGCGCGGAGGCCCGCCTCCGCGATCGCCTGACGGTCCGCGTCGCTGATCGGCGGGCGGCCCGCCTCGACGATCGTCGGTGAACGGGCGGCGCTCACTGCCCTGCCGCGGCGGGCGGTCGCGCCATCCGCCTTCGCGCTCCCCGTGCGGCTGCTTCGGCGGCCCGAACCCGCCGCCCTTTCGCGCGAACCTGTCCCCGTGCGGCTTCTCGCGCGGCGGGCGCGCCCGCCAGTCGGTTTGCGGACCTGACGATCTGTCTCCGCGATCGGCGGGCGGTCCGTCGCGGCGATCACGCGGAGGCCCTTTGGGTCCTCGCGGCCGATCACCTTCGCGAGGGACGAAGCCTCGTCCCGCTTCCTTCCTCAGCGGATCGCCGTGCGGTTTCTCGCGCGGGGGCCGGTCCTGCCGATCGCGATCGCCGAAGCGCTGTTTCCGCTCGAACTTCTCCTCGCGCCAGCGCTGGTTGCGCGCCTTCTTGGCATCCTTGAACGGCTGGCGCGGATCGCGGTGCTCGCCACCCGGCCGCCAGTCGCGGCCGCGATGCTCGCCGCGCGGAGCACGTTCAGGCGGACCCGACGGGCTGCCTCTGCGATCGCTCTCGGGAGGTTTCCCTTGCCGCTCGCGCGGTCCGCGTGCGTCGCGGTCGCGAAAGTCCCCGCGCGGCGGCCGCGCCGCCTCCGGGGAATCCCACAGCTTGCCGCGGGCAAACCACTTCATCTCGGCATCGGGATGCTTTTCCCGCAGCCGCTGAAACGTCGGCATCAGCTCTTCGCGCTCGGCGGCACGAAACGCCGTCGGGAGGCCGCCGGCGATGATGGTCCAGTAGGAGTAGCGGGGCGGCATAGGCGCCTCCTGAGACGGCCTGAAGGGGACAGGGCCCGAGAGGGCAGGGCGAGAGGCATCTCAGTCACTATAGTCACCAGGGCGTGGCGTCAGAAATTGCGAAGCGTCATGCCGTCGCGCGTGGCAGGTTCTGCCATGCTCCTGCTCCTTGACATCGCCGGTCAAGCACTTTCGGCGCGGTCAGCGACGGTGTAGATTATGCCCTACTGTCGGCATGACAACACTCACCTCGTTCCGCGATCTCCTGGTGTGGCAGAAGGCCATGGACCTGGCCGTGCGTTGCCTATCAGTTGGCACAGGGCTGTCGAAGGCGACGATCAGCTGGTGCTCGGCTTCGAGCTCCGCAAGTCGTCAGTCTCAATGCCGTCTAATATCGCCGAAGGATTCAGCCGGCACTCTACGCCATTGTACGTCCAACATCTCTGGATGTCGCACGCATCTGGCGGCGAGCTCGAAACTCAGATCGAGCTCGGCGCCCTGCTCCGCCTTGTCACGCCAGAGCATGCCGAGGGACTCATAGCGGACGCGCAGGAGATTGGTCGCATGATCAAGGGCTCGTGCCCTCCTTCGAACGCCCGACGCGTTCAGGACTGGTCAGGCTAAGCGGCCTTGGACCTTCTGCCTCGCTGCCTGATGACTGAGACAGCCCTGTACCCCCTCTCCCCCTGACCCCTATCCCTGACCCCTGAGGCCTGCCAGGCCTCAGCTCGTCCCCAACCGTCTGCGCAGCTTCTCCACCAGCGTCGTTCGCTTGATGCCGAGCAGATCCGCGGCCCGGTTGCGATTGCCTCTCGTTCGGTCGAGCGCTCGCTGGATCAGGTCCTTCTCGATCGCGGCGAGGTAGGCAGGCATGTCCAGTCCGTTGTCGGGAAAATCGACGAACGGGGTTGCCGCCGCCTGCGGCGTCGTCTGGATCTCGGGGGGAAGGTCCGCGACGTCGAGCGTCTCGCGTCCTGCGCTGAGCGCGACGGCGCGCTCGACGGCGTTCTCCAGCTGGCGCACGTTGCCCGGCCACGGATAGGCCATCAGATGCCGCATCGCGCCCTGCGAGACGAGCGTCGCGCTCGCAGAAAATTTCTCGAGGAAGTGCTTCACGAGAATCGGAATGTCGTCGCGCCGATCGCGCAGCGGCGGGAGCTGGATCGGGATGACGTTGAGCCTGTAGTACAAATCCTCGCGAAACGCGCCGGCCGACACCATCTTGCCCAGATCCGAGTTGGTGGCCGCGATGACGCGAACGTCCACCTTGATCGTCTGGTTGTCGCCGACGCGCTCGAACTCGCGCTCCTGCAGCGCCCGCAGCAGCTTCATCTGCAGCGCCGTGCTCATCGTCCCGACCTCGTCGAGGAAGAGCGTGCCCTTGTGAGCCTGCTCGAATCGGCCCTGGCGCGCCCCCACGGCGCCGGTGAACGCGCCGCGCACGTGTCCGAAGAGCTCGGCCTCGAGCAGCGTTTCGGGGATCGCACTGCAGTTGATCGCGACGAATCGATTGGCGCGCCGCGGGCTGTTGTGGTGGATGGCGCGCGCCACCACCTCCTTGCCCGTACCGGTTTCGCCCGTGATCAGGATCGTGCTGTTGGATCGCGCCACGGTCTCGAGCATCTGAAAGAGCGCCTGCATCGGGCGGCTGCGGCCGAGGATCCCGCCGAACTGGTATCGCTCCTCGAGCTGGGATCGCAGGTACGCGTTCTCCGACTTCAGCCGCCGCTGCTCGAGCGCCTTCTGCAGCACGTGCATGAGCTCGTCGAACTGGAACGGCTTCGCGATGAAGTCCGACGCACCCTTCTTGATCGCATCCACCGCATCCTTCACCGTCCCGTAGCCGGTGATCACGATGCCGACCATACCGGGATACCGCGCGAGCGCCGTCTGGATGACTCGCGTGCCGTCCATCCCCGGCAGCCGCAGGTCGGTAATGACGACGTCGAATGCGAACTGGTCGAGGAACTGAACCGCCTTTTCGCCGCTCTCGGCCTGGACCACCTCGAACCCACGCTCCACGAGGCGCTCAGCCATCAATGAACGCAGCGCTGGCTCATCGTCCACGAAGAGGAGGTGAGGGGTGGTGCCGGTCATCGCGGATTCATGTTCGGGGCGCCAACATTTTGACACAACCAGGGCGTTGCATTGCTAACGTCCGCGGGCTTATGGCCGATACACCTCTTGTAAGCGAGTCCCACGGGGGACTGTGATCACTCAAGGCGCTGATTTCTGCGCCCTGAGGGCATGTGAACGAGAGAACCTATGGACCGCCAGACTCTGTCCATCATGAAAGCGTGCGAAGTGGTCGGTGTAAGCCGCCGCACGATCTACAACTGGATCTCGGCCGGCAAGGTGGAATACGTCCGCACGGCCGGCGGCTCGATCCGAATCTTCGCCGATACCCTGTGGCGTGACGCGGCCCCGGCGCGTGAGCTGACGACCGACGAGACGCAGGAGCCGGCCGGAAGCCACGCGTGAAGCTCTCCTCGCGCGCGAACGATCACGGGCCCCGCGTGCCGCCGTCCGCGGCCGATCTGCGGGTGCTGTTCCACCGGCTGAACAACCAGCTCGGGATCATCCTCGCGCACGCGGAGCTGCTGGAAGCCAAGGCGCCGGACGAGGCAGCCCGCGCGCGAGCGGCGCAGGTTGTCTCGAGCGTGCTCGACGCCATGGGCACCACACGCGAAATTCGTAGCGCGACAGAGCCGGCCGACATTTAAGCCCGTCCCAAACAGAACACACGTCGCGGTCCAGCTGCGCGACCGTTCAACCTCTGTATTTCAACCCAATTCTGTAATTGACCCTGTCAGGATTCTGGCGGGTCCGACACCCGGATCGCCAATCCTCTGACGATTCGGCCCAAACTTCGCTTTTTGCTCGCGTCCACTCACTGGTCCCAGTCGATCGACACAAACCGTGCAAATTCAGTAATTTACGTAACGTTAGCGGAGCTGGTGCGCACTTGCCCGATGCGCCTCTCTCGGCTTGGTATTGCGGTTGCCTTAGAAGGGAACGGAGGTTCTCACTGATGTTCCCGCAAACCGCTCTTCAAAACCCGCGCGTCGTTGCCACCATCCCCTTCGTCGAGCAGCTCGCCCGACGCGTTGCGGCAACCATGCCCCATTCGATTGACATCGGTGACCTCGTCCAGGACGGGGTGATCGGGTTGATCGACGCTGCCCACCGCTTCGACGAGGACCGCGGGATCAAGTTTGAGACCTTCGCCGAACGGCGCATTCGTGGCGCCATGATCGACGCGCTGCGCAAGGACGCGTGGCCGCGCGGCGTCCGCCGCCAGCGTCGTGAGCTCGAGGCGGCGCGCGAGGAGCTGCGCCGTGAGCTCGGCGGCGAGCCGTCGCTGGCCGACCTCGCGGCGAAGATGGGCTCTGATGAGAAGCGCCTCAGCCGCACCATCGTGCGCATCAACGCCATCGAATCGACCTCGCCCATGGCGAACAACGAGAACCTCGACGAGTCGACTCTGCCCGCGGCGCTCATCCCGTCCGAGCCCGAGCGGCCGGACATGGCCTACGAGCGCAACGAAACGACGCAGCGCGTCCGCACCGCGATCGCCACGCTGCCGCCGCGCGAGCAGAAGGTGATCAGCCTCTACTACTACGGCGAGGCGACGATGAAGCAGATCGGCGCCGAGATTGGTGTCAACGAGTCGCGCGTGTCGCAGCTGCATGCGCGCGCGATCCGCCGGCTGCGCGAGGCGCTCGAGGCGATGATGCCGCGCGCCGAGGCCATGCAGGCGCTCCGTGGTGCCATCCTCGAGTTCCAGCAGAAGCCGCGCATGGCGAAGGCCACGCTCGACAGCCGCGGCTGCCGAGGTCAACACCGGCGCCACGAAGCCCGGCGTCGTCGTCCCTTACGCCAAGGTCTCGCGCACGGCGCGTAACAAGTCGGCGAGCCGGAATGGCTTGGCGAGCCAGCGGCAGCCGCTTTCGTCGAGGAAGCGCTCGGCGTCGGTGCCGGCGACGTCTCCGGTGACGAAGATGACCCGCCGCGAGAGCGCCGGCGTCGCCGCGGCCATGGCGCGGTAGAGCGTCATCCCGTCGACCCTGGGCATCTTCAAGTCGCAGATCACCAGGTCGTAGGAGTTGTTTCGCACGCGGGAGAGGGCCTGCTCGCCGTCTTCCGCGTGATCGACCCTCAGCCCCGCCTCCGTCAGCGATTCCGCCACCGCCGTCGCCAGCGCGGTATCGTCCTCGACCAGCAGCACCGATGCTCCGCGTACGTTCTCCATCGAAGGAGCAGCGGTTTCCGCTCCTGCATCCGTCTCGGGAGCGGCCAGCGGCAGCTCCACGATGAACGTGGCGCCGCGACCGCTCGCCCCCGTCGCCGGCGGGTGATGGGGATGCCACGCGGATCCGGCCGCCGTGGTCCTGCACGATCGCGTACGCGACGGTCAGCCCGAGCCCCGTGCCCTTTCCCACCTCCTTCGTCGTGAAGAACGGATCGAAGATCTTGTTCTTCACATCGACCGGCACGCCAGGGCCGTCGTCGGTGACCTCGAGGGCGACACAGTCGCGATCCACGTCGTGCCACGTACGGATCACGAGCGAGCCGCGGCCGTTGGCCGTGAGCATCGCCTGCTCCGCGTTGATGATCAGGTTCAGCAGGACCTGCTGGATCTGGTGCGCGTCGGCGAAGACCTGCGGCAGCCCGGGGGCGAGGGCCGTGACGAGCGGAGATGTTCATGAGGCGCTGGTCGTAGGAGCGCAGCGTCAGCGTCTCGCGCACGACCGCGTTGAGCTCGATCATCGTGCGCGTGGATTGACGCTTGCGGGCGAACGTCAGCAGGTTGCGCACGATGCGCGCGGCTCGCTCCGCCTCGCCGAGAATCACATCGACGCCGCGCCGTGCGGTATCGTCGAGCGGTTTTTCCGCGAGGCGCTCCGCCCAGCTGAGGATGGTGGCCAGAGGATTGTTCAGCTCGTGCGCAACGCCCGAGATCGTCTGGCCGAGCGCAGCCATCTTTTCCGCTTGAAGGAGCTGCTGGTACAGGTCGCGCGACTGATCGTCGAGCTTCTTGCGCTCACTCACGTCGCGCACCAGCGACTCCACGCGCAGGGTCCTCTCCCCGCGGCGCCCCTCCTCGGCGCGGGCCGTGACCTCCACCCAGACGACGCTTCCATCGAGACGCTGCATTCGCAGCAGATAGTCCGACACCGTCCCCGCCTCGCGCAGCCGTTCGAGAAAGGCGGCGCGGGCGGCTGGATCGGCGAAACGGTCGGGGGAGAAGGGGTCAACGCCCGACTCGGGGACGTCAGCGGCGTAGCCGAAGATCAGCTTGAGATGAGGGTTGGCGGCGAGCGTGGTCCCGCGCGACCCGGCATCTCTGGCCACGACTCCGATGTAAACACCCTCGTGAACGGCTTCGAACAGGCGCGCGAATGCATTGGCGCGATGGCTGCGCTCGGCTGCGGCATTCGAAGGCGAGGACACCGCAGCGATTATAGGCTCCACGAAAGGCTCCCGGGGTCCAGGGCCCAGCTCCCAGGGGGCCTCGCGACGCCGGTAAATGACTCGAAAGACAGGCGGTTCGCGCCGCCAGCCCCCCTGCAGGACCATCGGTCCGGCGCCGATACCTGCCAACAGAGCAATGCGACTGATCAGCCGCAACGATGTCTTCCTGCTCGGCGGGCTTGGTGTGGCCCTCTTCGTCCTCTTCTCCGGGGCGTTGGGCCACATCCTGGACCTCGCACATCAGGTGGACCAGAGTCATGGCGTCCGCCTCCTGCCGGCGCTCGTGATCCTGGCGGCGGTCTTCGTGTTTCACCAGCAGCGCAAGCGTCACGAGGCCTGGGCGGAAGCGGCGGCGGCTGCGACCGACGCCAGGCACGCGGATGCGCGCGTCACGGAAATGGAACGCCTCGTGGCCTTCGGGCAGACGCTGGCGCGCGCGCTCGACTTCGAGTCGATCCGTGACGCCGCCGCCGAACACCTTCCGACGCTCGTGACCAACCGGACGTCGTGGGCCATGGTTCGCACGTCGCTCGGCACGCCGATGCAACCGCTCACCTCCACGACCGAGTCGCCCGACGACATCAGGTTTCCGATGATCGTCGGTGGCGAGCCGATCGGCGTGCTCGGGGTCGCACCGGAACCGGCGCTGACCGAAGACCAACGCAGCGTCCTGACGGCGGCGGCCGCCATGCTGGCCGTCTCACTCAAGAACGCCGAGCTCTTTCGCGAGGTGCGCGACAACAGCGTGCGCGACTCGCTGACCGGCTGTGTCAACCGCAAGCATGCGATCGAAGTGATGGACGCGGAGCTGCGGCGGGCCCGCCGCTCGAAGCTGCCGCTCTCGCTGCTGATGTTCGACCTCGATCGCTTCAAGGACATCAACGACCGCTGGGGCCACTTGTGCGGCGACGCCGTGCTCGCCACGGTCGGACAGCGCATGAACTCCGTGCTCCGCGGCAGCGACCTGAAGTGCCGGTATGGAGGCGAGGAGTTCCTCGTCCTCCTGCCGGACACGCCGATCGAAGGCGCGCAGCGCGTCGCTGAAACGCTGCGCCGCGAGCTCGAGCTGTACCCGGTGACGTGGAACGACGAAGTGGTGCACGTCACGGCGAGCTTCGGGCTGACCGGCGTGATGCCCGGGGAAACCGACCTGCTCGGCGTCATCGGACGCGCGGACGCGGCGCTCTACCGCGCGAAGCAGGGCGGCCGCAACTGCCTGCGGATCGCCGAGGTCCACGAGTCGATTGTCTGACCGACAACCTTCCTAGTTACGCCACGTACAATTCAGGGGTCGATGTCACCCGACCCCACGAAGCGTTCCGCCTACCTGGCGTGGCTCGCGGTGTGCCTCGTCTGGGGCACCACCTATCTGGGGATCCGCGTCGCACTTGAGACGATTCCGCCCGGCCTCGTCGGCGGGATCCGCTATGTCATCGCTGGCGCGGCGCTCGCCGTGATCCTTCGCATGCGCGGTGAGCGGCTGCCTGCACGTGCGCATTGGGGCGGCCTGACGCTGCTCGGGTTCCTGATGATTTGCCTCGGCAATGGCGGGGTCATCTGGGCGGAGCAGTGGGTGCCGAGCGGCATCGCGGCGGTCGTGGTCGCCTCGGGTCCATTCTGGATGGCCGCCATCGAGTCGGTCTCTCCTGGCGGCGAGCGTTTCACCCGCCGTGTGCTCGTCGGCCTCCTCATCGGGTTCACCGGGATCGTCGCGCTCGTGTGGCCGGAACTGACCGCCGGGGGCGAATTGGGGAAACAGTTTGCCGTGGGGCTCGTCGCTCTGCAGGTCGCCTGCATCGGGTGGGCGCTCGGGTCGTCGTACTCGAAACGTCACGCGCGCGAGGAGAACGCGCTCGGCGCCGCGGCGCTGCAGATGCTCTTCGGCGGCCTGCTGATGCTGGCCTTTGCCTCTGTCCGCGGCGAATGGGGGAGCCTGACGTTCACCGCGCGCAGCCTGGCCGCGGAGGTCTATCTCATCGTGGCGGGATCGCTCGTCGGCTACACCGCGTACGTATACGCGCTGAAGCACCTGCCGGTGTCCACTGTGTCGATGTATGCCTATGTGAATCCGGTGATCGCAGTCGCTCTAGGAGCGCTGCTGCTGGGCGAGCCGTTCGGACCGCGCGTCGTCGTCGCGTCGGCGATGGTGCTGGTGGGAATCGCGGTGGTACGAGGGCTGGCGGGTCCCAAAGGACCCGCCATACGTGTGCCCACCGAATCGCACGGCTCGGGTCTTTACAGACCCGGGGTCAGACCACTCTCCGACCGCTGACCAGCCGCACCAGGAACAACACCACGGCCACGACCAGCAAGATCCAGATGAAGTTGCCGAGCGTATAGCCGCTGACCATCCCAAGCAGCCAGAGGATGATCAGAATGATCGCAATTGTTTCGAGCACGTCACAGCCCTCCCAATCAGTGGCCTCAGGGCTCGCAGCCCCGGGCTCAGTCCAGCGGCCAGGGCCCGCCACGCCACAGCCTCGCCACCGGAGGCTGCAACTTGGGTGCCGCGGCTCAGCCGGACTCAGCTGTTCGGAAGAAACGATCCCACACTCGACCGCGGACCAAGGGCGAAGGTCATCGTACCGCTGACAACTACGCGATCGTTGACCCGCGCGAAACCGTCCAGCTGACCCATGCGGCTCCGCAGGCGCCGTACCCGCGCTTCGATCTCGACCACATCGCCAGGGTAAACCGGGTACCGATAACGCACCCGTTCGATTCCCATGAAGAAGATCAGCTTCTCGCGGTTCTCGGCCTTCGAAAGGATGAGGATGGCCCCGACCTGCGCAACCGCCTCGGTCAGGATCGTCGGTGGCAGCGCCGGCCGCTCACCAGGTTGGTGCGAGAGGTAGCGCTCGTTGAGCGACACGTTCTTGATGCCCACGATCCGCTTGTCGGGCTCGAGCTCTGTCACGCGATCCACGAGCAGGAACGGGTAGCGATGCGGCAGGATGCGCTCGATCGCACTGTAGTCGAGCGGCAGCGTCAGGGAATCCATCGAGGCGTCCAGTATAATCGGGCTCGGCAGCGCTCCCCGCTCAACGCACACGGCACGAAGCACAACCAATATGTCCCGCTGTGCTTTGAACCCTGAGCCTTGTGCTTCGAGCCTTGTGCCTTGATGAGCGACCCCACCCCAACCCCGCAGGATGACAAGCGGGCGCCTGGCGTCCGCACGCCGACCGATACGGAGCTGCTGTCCACGCTCTTCGAGCTCGGCCGCGAGGTCACGTCCGTACTCGACCTCGAGGAACTGCTCGCCAAGATCCCGCAGCTCATCGCACGGCTGACGCGCTTCAGCGCGTTCTCGGTCTACCTGCTCGACGACAAGCGCAAGGAGCTGCGCATCGCGTACGCCGTCGGGTATCCGGGCGGCGCCTCGCCGAACATGCGGTTGAGCGTGGGGCAGGGAGTCGTGGGCGCGGCGGTCGAAGAGGGGCGGCCGATTCTCGTGAACGACATCCGCCGCGAGCCGCGTTACAGGGGACCGCTGAGGAACATGCTCTCGCAGCTCGCCGTGCCGCTGCGGCGCAAGGGCAAGGTCATCGGCGCGCTCAATCTGTTGAACGAGGTCGAAGGCGCCTTCACGAGCCAGGACGAGGCGCTGCTGCGCCAGTTCGCGGCGCACGTCGCCGTGGCGATCGAGAACGCGCGGCTGTTCGAATCCGAGCGGCTGCACATCGACACGCTCGAGGCGCTGGCCGAGATCGGCCGTGAGATGTCGTCGATCCTCGATCTCGACGCGTTGCTGACGCGCATCGCGAACCTCACGAAACGCCTGGTGGACTACCGGACGTTCGGCATCCTCCTGCTCAACGACGCGACGCAGGAGCTCGAGATGAAGCTCGCCGTCCGCTACGGCAAGGACGCGACGGTCAAGAACCTGAAGCTCGGCGAGGGTCTCGTCGGCTGGGCGGCGCAACACCGGGAACCGGTCCTCGTGGCGGACGTCTCCCAGGATCCTCGCTACATCAACCTCGTTGAGGACGCCCGCTCGGAGCTCGTCGTTCCGATGCTCATCAAGGACCGTTGCATCGGCGTCTTCGACCTCGAGAGCCCTGAGCTGAATGCGTTCACCAAGGAACACCGGGAGCTGATGACGCTGCTGGCGAGCCAGGCTGCCGTGGCCATCGAGAACGCGAGACTCTACGAACAAGTACGGCGCAACGAGGAACGGATCGAGAAGGAGTTGCGCTTCGCCCAGCGCGTGCAGGCCGCGTTGCTGCCCAACGAGCTGCCAACGCGCCTGCCCGATGCCGACGTCGCCGGGCGCTTTGCGTCGGCGCGCGAGCTCGGAGGCGACATCCACGATTTCCTCGCGCCCGAGGCCAACACGCTCGTGGTCGCCGTCGGCGACGTGTCGGGCAAGGGGGCGCCAGCGGCGCTCTACGGCGCGTTTGCCGCCGAGCTGGTGCGCTCGCGGACGATGCGCCGCCGCTATACGCCTGACCGGTTCAGCGTGTCGGGCGTGTTGCAGGCGATGAACACCATCCTGCACGAGCGGCAGCTCGAGGAGTACTACTGCACGCTCTGCTACGCGTTCTTCGACTTTCAGAGCAAGACGCTGACGCTGTCCAACTCCGGGCTGCCGTATCCGATCCGGTGCTCAGGAGAGGAGTGCGGGCAGATCGAGCTCCCGGGGGTGCCGCTCGGTTCGTTTCCCGGTGTGACCTACGACGAGAAGTCGATCGATCTTCACCCCAACGACATCTTCGTGTTCTGCACCGACGGCATTTTCGAGGCGGTCAACCACTCGGGCAACGAGTTCGGCGCGCGGCGCCTCTGCGACGTCGTGCGCGACAACCGAACCCGCACCGCGCGCGAGATCGTGGACGCCATCTTCGACGCGGCCAACGCGTTCCGCGGCAGCGAGCCGCAGAACGACGACATGACCGCGGTCGCCGTCAAGATGACGCGGTAGATCCTTCGAGCCGGCTGAAGCCGGTCTACGAGTGCCCGGAGTTCCGCACTCAATCGAAACCGTTGATCGCGACGGGCCACAGAGACCCAGAGGCACAGAGGTGGCGTTTTCTCTGTGTCGCTGCGCCTCTGTGGTTCGTGAACGCCGCCGTCTCTAGTGATGTTCGTGTTCCGTCGCGACGGCGGCCGACAGGTAGATCATCGTCAGCTTGATGAAGATCAATGCCTGCAGGGTGCCGATGATCACGCCGAGGAACATGATCGGCAGCGGGATGATGAAGGGCACGATGCTCGCCAGAATCAGGACGACGAGCTTCTCGCCGAAGACGTTGCCGAAGAGACGCAGCGAAAGCGACATGACGCGCGAGAGGTGGCTGATGACCTCGATGGGCAACATGATCGGCGCGAGCACGACCGGTATGCCGGGGGGCGCCGCGAAGTGCTTCAGGTAGGACACGAGCCCCTGTTCCTTCACGCCCTGGAAGTGGTAGTAGATCCAGACCACCAGCGCACACGCGAGCGTCACGTTGATGTTCATCGTCGCCGGGATGAGTCCCGGCACCCCGCCCATCAGGTTGCCGATCCAGATGAACGCGCCGATCGTCGCGACCACGGTCAGGTAGCGCGGGCCCTTCGCCCCGATGTCCTCTTTCAACATCCCCTGGACGTAGCCAATCAGATCCTCGAGGACGATTTGCGTCTTGCCCGGCTTCTCGACGCTCAAGCGCGAGCGAACGAACAGGCCGAGCGCGAGCACGGCCAGCACGATGACCCCGCACATCACGAGGTAGTCGGGGACGATCTCAGCCGGGTTCTCGACCGCGATTCCCAGGGCTGTGGCGATCCACGCCGCCAGGTGGTTGACGAGATCGACGATGAGGAGCGGGTGTTCCAGTTTTTCCATGGTCTTCGGTTTACGGCCTTCGGTCTCCGGCCCGGCGATCACGCACGTGGCCGGGGTCCTGTGGACGCCGGCTTGCTCGAGGATCGTACAAGAAAACGGGGTGGGACGTCGAACCGCCCACCCCCACCGAAGACCGCAGCCGGGAGACCGCAGATCGCAGACCGACCGAGCTCAGCTCTTGACTCTCCGATCCTGCTCCTGAATGTGCAGGCCGATGGAGCGGCCGCCGAACGTGGCGAACTCGTTGATCTTGCCCTTGACCTCGACCCGCGTGCCTTTCGTCGGCGTCCGGCCCGAGTTGGACACGACGGTGATCTCTCCCGAACCGTCGTCCACGTTATAAAGCTGGAACGGGACGAGTGGGATGCCCCAGCTGCTGGTCACCGTACCGGTGATGCTGACGGACTTGTCATCGTATTTCGTCGGCTGGTCCTTCAGCTCCGCGATCCGGACGCCGCGTGCGGCACATCCGCCGATCAGGAACGCGCTGAGGAGTGCGACGGCGACTAGTCGGTTCATGGCGGCCCTCAATTGGTGAACCTGCAGGCCCCGCGGCTCAGGGAGCCAGGAGTCACATGAAACCTGGCTACGATCCTGAGGCTCACGCGAGTCCCGGGCCCTGATTCCTCGGCCCTCTTCATTGGTCGCCCCGGATCGTGAAGCCTGCGAAGCGGGATGCGGTGATGCCAGCGCCTGCCTGAAGTGACGCATCCCGTTGACCCGGGGCAACCGCGGGCCTCTATTTCAAGACTGATGCCTGCGGTCAACGCCTGAAACAGGCCGAGAAGGTGGGATTTCGGCCGCCTAATAAGTATTGAGGTACCGATCGACCTCCCATGGGGACACGTGGCGGATGTAGCTGTCCCACTCGGCGCGCTTGGCGTCAACGAAGTGGTCGAAGATGTGGTCGCCGAGCGTCTCCCGCATAAGGTCGTTCTTCTCCAGCTCGTCGAGCGCCTCGCTCAGGTTGCCAGGCAGCTCGTCGATGCGGAGGTGACGCCGCTCGCGGTGGCTCATCGTATAGATGTTCTTGTTCACCGGCGGCCCCGGATCGATCTGCCGCTCGATGCCGTCGAGCCCGGCTCGCAGCATCGCCGCGAGCGCCAGGTAGGGGTTGCAGGAAGGGTCCGGCATGCGCAGCTCGATCCGGGTGTCCTCTCCGCGGGCGGCGGGCACGCGCACCAGCGGGCTGCGGTTACGCTGCGACCACGCGATCGCCGTCGGCGCTTCGTACCCGGGCACGAGACGCTTGTACGAGTTCACCAGCGGGTTCGTGATCGCACAGAACCCCTTCGCATGCCGCAGGAGCCCGCCGATGTAGTTGAGGCAGGTGCGGCTCAGCTCCCACTCGGCCCGCTCCTCGTAGAATGTGTTCCTGCCGTTCGCGAACAGCGACTGGTGCGTGTGCATGCCGCTGCCGTTGATGCCGAAGACCGGCTTGGGCATGAAGGTCGCGTGCAGCCCGTTTCTGTTCGCCACGTTCTTCACGACGAAGCGGAACGTGCTGACGTTGTCCGCGGTGACCAGCGCTTCGTCGTGACGGAAGTCGACTTCATGCTGGCCAGGCGCCACCTCGTGATGCGCAGCCTCGACGTGGAATCCGATCTGCTCCAGCGACAGCACGATCTCGCGGCGAACGTCCTCGCCGAGATCGACGGGGGTCAGATCGAAGTATCCGCCGGAGTCGTGCGTCTCGGTCGTCGGCTCGCCGTTCGGACGGCGCTGGAACAGGAAGAATTCGGCCTCGGGCCCGGCGCGCATCGCGAATCCCTTGTCGCGCGCGAGCGCGATGACGCGCTTCAGCGCAGTACGCGGACACCCGGCGAACGCCGTCCCGTCCGGGTTCGCGATGTCGCAGATGATGCGCCCGACGCGCTCCGATCCCGCGTACGTCCAAGGCATCACCTGAAACGTGCTGAGGTCGGGCTTGAGATACATGTCCGACTCTTCGATTCGAACGAACCCCTCGATGGATGAGCCGTCGAACATGATGTGGCCGTCGAGCGCCTCCTCGAACTGCCGGTCCGGCACCTCGACGTTCTTCGTCGCGCCGAGAATATCCGTGAACTGGAGGCGCATGAACTTGACCTTCTCGCGCTCGACGCGCTCGAGAATCCGCGCCTTCCGGTCGTCTGTGGGCATGGACCCGATTATGCCAACTTTTTGCTGGGCCTCCTCGTCAGAGACGTATGAAGCGAAATGACGCATGCGGACCCGCGCGTTCCGCGACGCGGGCCGTACCCTGGGGTCAGACCCACGCAGGCGGCCGGAGGATGGGGTAATGCGAAAGAAGGTCGTGGGCGTCGTCGGGGGCGCCGCACTGATGGTATGGATTGCGGCGGTGACGCCGGCGCTCGAGGCGCAGGTACGCGGCCGGACGATGCCGAGGATATCCGAGATGATGCTCGAGGGCGGTGGCAGCGAGGTCGGCGTCTCGGTTCGCGAGCTGAACAGCGACGAGATCGCCAGGGCCAAGCTGGCACAGGCAGGCGGTGTGCTCGTCGAGGCGGTGCGTGAAGGAAGCCCGGCGGCGCGCGCCGGCCTGATGACCGGCGACATCGTCGTGGAGTTCGACGGCGAGCGCGTGCGCGGCGTGCGCCACTTCATGCGCCTCGTGCGTGAAACCCCGCCGGGACGCGGGATCAAGGGCACGATCGTCCGCGCTGGATCGCGTCGCGACCTCGAGATCACGCCGGAAGCCGGCGACCCTCTGCTGCAGCGCTCTTCCCGATCTGCCGCAACTCCAGCAGCGCCTGCGCGCGCTGCCGCAGATGCAGGACTTGCCGGCCGATCTCGACCCGACGCCCGATCTGCAGGTGTCGCCGCGCGGCCAGATCGGCGTCACACTCGCGCCACTGAGCGACCAGCTCGCCAGCTACTTCGGCGCGACGGAAGGAGTCCTGGTGTCTTCGGTGATGACCGGATCGGCAGCGGCCCAGGGGGGACTCAAGGCCGGTGACGTGATCACCGCCCTCAACGGCCGTCCTGTGAAGAGCGTGAACGACGTCACGCGCGCCGTGCGCGACGCAAAGCCAGGCTCAGTGCTCGAGATGCGGCTCTTGCGCGACAAGAAGGAAATGACCGTCAAGGTGATGGTGCCGGAGCTCCTCACCGAGCCGCGCAGTGTCCTGCCTGTCTAACGGCGGTAGTGATTCAGGAGGGACATGCCACTGGTGGAGTGACGACACGCCGAGGCACTGAGCCGTTTCTACGAACCGGTCGCCGCGGTCACAGGTGGCGTCTCGTCGGCCGCGGCGCTGGCGGCGGGCCAGGCCGAGACGACGGTGGCCAGTTGAGCGGCAATCATGGAGGTCACGGCGCATGTCTCCGCGTCGTCCTCCCGTCCGTGACGGACTTCGGCGGCCAGCACGCCGATGCAGGCGTCGGGACTGAACATGGGCGCGACGACGGCTCCGTTGGACATCAGGTCGCCGGGAACGACCTTCACCTCGCCGCTGCGCCAGGACGCGGCCGTGGCGTTGTCGGCGTTCCTGCCAATCGGTCCGAGCCGGTCGATGACGCGAGGGTCGTACCCGTGCGCGGTGACTGCGAAGAGCTGCTCGCCGGCGCCTATCCAGATGATGAGGCCGGAGGCATCGAGGATCGACGCGGCGCGGGCGAGAAGGGCAGGCAGCTCACCGGCTGCGGTCATCCGCGAGAACGCGATGCACACATCTGCAACCGACCTGAGATCGAGCGGCGGCCGCGCGGGCGGACCAGGCTCGAGCACCGGCGGCGGTTCGACCGCCGGCGCGGCAGCTTCGATCACGCGAGGAGCGGGATCCTGCCGGCGGGCAGGTACTCGCACGAGCAAGGCGAGGCCAAGCAGCCACAGCAGGGCGGTGGCGCCGAGCGTGGTCCACGTCTGACGTACCAGCACGTCGCGCTCGCCACCGAGCGCCGCGCGCTCCGCCTCACGGACGTCGCTCAGCTGCGCGGACAAAGAGTCGAGCGCGGCGTGTCCGTCCGCGAAGATCCGGTCGGCCGCGATCAGCTCTTCGCCAAGCCGGAGATTCTCGCGCACTTGTGAATCGAACTGGCCAAGGCTCGTGGCCGCGTCCGTGATCGGCCCAACCAGTGCCGTGCGCGCCTCGGGCGATCGCACCGCCGTCGCGGCCGCGGAGAGGTCGTCCTCGAGCTGCCGGAGAAGGGAGGCGACTCGCGCGAACCAGGGATCGTCCTGCTGGCCGACACCCACGTAGGCCTGCTGCGCGGCGGCAATATCGCCGGTGGCGTCAATCATCCGGTTGAGCCGGGCGTCCACCTCATACGCGGCACGCTCGATCGCCGCGACGCGGCGCTGCAGGTCCCAGGTCAGCGCGACAGCGCCGAGACCGGCAAGGACCAGCAGCGCGAAGACAAAGCGCCGGACACGCCGTGACCCCATGGCCGACAGGATAGCGTAACCAACTTCCAACTCCCAATTTTGCTCAGGGAACGGCCGCGGCGCGCCTCACGCCCAGGGACCGGCGATGTTGACAGCCGTGCCCGGTTACACAGATTTAATATCGTCGGAAAACGTAGCGCCGGTAAGCTGCACATCGATGGATGCATCGCCTGCGAAAACACGTCACCCGATTCGTTCGAGCCGCCATCAGAAGCGGGGCCACCCTCGGCCTTCTCCTCGGACAGGCACCTTTCGCGCACGCGCAGATGCCTGCAGCGGAGCAGTCCACCGGCCCTACAGATGGACAAATAGATACGACGAACGTTTCCCTGAGGGATATCCGACTCCCGCCGCGGGATCTCGGCCTCCCGCTGTCTGCCCAGGGAACAAACACCGGCGGGAACGTCGAGGGACCGTCCATCTACGACCGGATTTGGAAGTTCGCCGAGTGGTACAGCAACGACACGAACCCCATCGTGCAGAAAGTCTTGTTCAGCGGCCGCTATCAGCACGAGTTCGCCGCCATCGACGCGGACGAAGGCGACCTCGACGAGTGGAACGTACGCCGGATGCGGCTGGGTCCGAGAATCACGTTGTTCCGCACGTGGACGCTGCACGGCGAGGTGGAAGTGAACCCTCAGGAGCGGGACCCGTTCTACCTGCGGTTCACCGACTTCTATCTGCAATGGGCGCGGAGCGGCAAGCTCGCGATCACCGTCGGCAAGCAGGGCGTACCGTTCACGATGGACGGCGCCACCTCGTCGAGGGAGCTCATCACCATCGATCGCAGCAACCTGACGAACAACATGTGGTTTCCGCAGGAGTACATACCCGGCGTCAGCGTCTCCGGGAAGGTCGGGCGCTGGGTGTACCGCGGCGGCGGGTACTCGTCAGGCGAGGCGAACCGGGAATTCGGAGAGTTCAGCGGTGGCATGTTCACGCTTGGCGTCCTCGGCTACGACTTTGCGCAGCCGCTCGGGGTGAAGGAGGCGCTGCTGACCGGCAACTACGTGTACCAGCATCCGGATGCGGATAACACGTTCACGCGGCGGCTCGAACATGTCGCGTCGATCAACCTGAAGCTGGACGCAGGCAGGTGGGGCGTGCGAACCGACGTGTCGGCGGGGTCCGGGTACCTGGGCCAGAGCGACCTCTGGGGCTTCATGGGCATGCCGTTCGTCAACATCACCGACAAGTTGCAGTTCATCGCACGCTATACCTTCCTCGACAGTTCTCATCCGAACGGAGTACCGCTCGGCACGTATGAGAACCGCGTGGTTGAAGGCCGGGGTGACCTCTACAACGAAGGGTATGTTGGCGCGAACTACTACTTCTACGGCCACAAGCTCAAGTTACAGAGCGGCCTTCAGTACGCGGACATGAACGACGCCGCCAACGACGGCGGTGCGTATTCAGGCCTGTCGTGGATAACCGGAATCCGGGTCGGGTGGTGAACCGTTCGCCGCGCGTCAGTAAACAGGCAGGTACGGCGTCAGCCACTGCGCGATGACGGTGAACTGGTTCGTGAAGATGAGCACGCCGATCACGATGAGGAGCGCGCCCGACGCGAGCTCGATCTTGTGATAGTGGCGGCGTATCTTCGCGAACGCCGCGAAGAAGCGATTGATGGCCAGCGCGGTGGCGAAGAACGGCACGGCGAGGCCGAGCGAATACGCGGCCAGCAGCCGGACGCCGTTGCCCACCGTATCCTGTGTCGCTGCAATCGCCAGGATTCCGGCGAGGATTGGTCCGATGCACGGCGTCCACCCGAAGGCGAACGCGATGCCGACAAGCGTCGCGCCGAGAAATCCGGCCGGGCGTTGTTTCGTCTGGACCCGCTTCTCCTGATACAGCCACTCGATGCGCAGGACGCCCATCGTGTGCAGTCCGAACACGATGATGATGGCGCCGGCGATCTTCCCGAGCACGTTCAGCCGCGCCATCATGAACTGGCCGATGGCGCTCGCCGACGCGCCGAGCGACACGAACACGATCGAGAACCCGAGGATGAAGGCGAGCGAGGAGAGGATCACGCGCCGCCGCGCCTCGGGGGGGCCGCGACCGCCACGCCGGCGCCGGCGGCACCCGTGCCGCGCATCTCGTCGAGGGACATCCCGGAGATATACGAGAGATAGCCGGGAATCAGCGGAAGCACGCAGGGGGAAATGAACGACAGGAGCCCTGCGCCGAACGCCGCCAGCAACGTGACGTTTTCTTCCATGTTGGTTCGCGCCGGGTAATGGGCCGGCTGAAGCCGGCCCCTACGACTGTCGGTTCACGGATCTAGTGGACTGTATCAACTGAACCTGTAGTGCCCACGACAGCCTTTCGACAGCAATTTCGCGGGCCAACCAGCGGGCAGCCCGCTCAATCACAGACATCCACTAGTCAACCGGTTTCAGAGGGATGTAGCCGGGGCCCGATCCTTCGAGCGGCAGCCCTTCCATCTGCACCGAATGCCCCTTCACGGGCGGCAGGTCCTGGAACATGAAGTCCCATTTCCAGCGCTCCGACGGGTTCGATGCCTGCAGCCAGTTCCGTGCGGGAATCGGCCGCGCAAACACCATCTTGTCGGCCTCGCCGTACCCCGTGCCCGGCATCGCCGCGGCGAGTGCCCGGCGGACGTCGTTCGACGTCTTGTAGGGCATCGCGAGGCCGAGCGACTTCGCGACGTTCGCGAGGATCAGCCAATCCTCCCGCGCCTCGCCAGGGGCGGCGATGACGAGCGACGCCGCCTGTGTGCGGCCCTGGTCGTTCGTGTAAATCGCGTCCTTCTCGACGAACGCGGCACCAGCCAGCACGATGTCCGCCGCCTGCGCCAGCGGCGTCATCAGGACCCCCTGCACGATCAGCAGCGGCAGTGTGCCGCTCCGGCGCGCCTCGATCAACCAGGACACGTCGCCGATCGACCCCTCCGGCCCCGGGTCGAGGACGTACACGGCTTTGACGCGTCCGGCGCCGACGGCGGTTCGCAGCTCCGCGAGGTCGGGAAGCCCCTCGTTGCCCTGGCCTACCGTCGTACCCGAGGTCGCGCGCGCCGTTGACGTTGGGGGCGTTGGTCGCGGGCACCTTGAACTTCACACCCGGCGGCTGCGGCTTCTCATTGCGGGTCCACGCTGATGCTCACCGACTTCAGCCCGTCCGCGCCGAGCAGTCCCTCGAGCATCTGCTTCAACACGAACAGTTCCTCGGTAGCCGCGTGCGCCGACACGAGGAAGCGCACCGAGGCCGGGTCCGCCGATCCCGCTTCCTGGATGCGGTCGCGCAGCCGGGGCTCGACGTCGTGCCACGCCACTTTCTCGAGCCCGGCGCTGGTCCGGACCATCGGCCGGCGCAGGCGCGTGTCGCCCTCGATCCAGTGATAGTTGAAGCGCCCGATGTCGCACATCCAGTAGCCGTTCACCTCTGGATTGAAGCGTGGCGTCATGCGAATCAGCTGCGAGCCTGCGGGCCCACTCCGGCTTGGCCTTGAGCCACGCGCTGGTGCTGCAGCCCTTCGCGCACAGCGTGCACATCGTGTCCACGACGTTGGGGTTGTCCCAGGGGCGGCTCTTGAAGCGATAGTCGCGCGTCGTGATGGCGCCGACCGGGCACACGTCCATGAGGTTGCCGGAGAGGAGCGAGTGCACGCCCTGCTCCTGGAACGTCGCGATCTCGCTGCCGTAGCCGCGATCCACGATGCCGATCTGCGCGTCGCTGTCCACCTCGCGCATGAACCGGACGCAGCGCGTGCACAGGATGCAGCGGTTGCGATTGAGCATCAGCGTCGGCCCGAAGTCGACGTCGGCCTTGACGCCCTTCGCCGTCGAACACGCGGCGCGGGAAGTCCATCCGGCTCTCCGCCGGCCCGAACGTATAGGAGAAGTCCTGCAGCGGGCACTCGCCACCCTTGTCGCAGACCGGGCAGTCGAGCGGGTGGTTGACGAGCAGGAACTCGAAGACCCCCGCGCGCGCCTGCACGGTCTCGGCATCCCGCGTGGAGACAACCATGCCGTCACTGCAGGTCGTCGAGCACGACGTCTGCAGCTTCGGCATCTTCTCGATCTTGACCACGCAGACGCGGCAGGAACCGTCGATGCCGAGGCCGGGGTGATAGCAGTAGTAGGGGACCGAGATGCCGGCCTCGATGGCCGCCTGCAGGACCGTCTTCCCCTTCTCGACCGTGATCGGCCGGCCGTCAATGGTCAGCGTGACCGTTTCCATAACCTGCCGATCATATCCCATACGGTTTGATTGGTCAGGTTGCAACGCCTTGCAACACGGAGCGCGCGACGCATTGTTCTGCTTGACCTTATCCGCCCGTCGATCCTACAGTGCGACCGAGTTCGCGTCCCGTGCGGCGGGTCCTCTGAACGTGTGTGCGTGCGGAGGTAGGGAATGGAAGCAACCCGGTTCCGGTTCGGTGCTATCGCTCGAATGGGCCGTGGCTGCCGCCGCGATTGTCGCTGTGGTTGCGCTCGGATCGATTCGCCGATGCGCCAGGCCCGCACGGTAAGCGCCGTGACGCCCGTCATCGCGCGTGAGGTCCCGGCTCCCTTCGTCGCCCCGCCGGCATCGATTCCTCCAGGCGCCGTCTCCCTCCCGATGCTGGTCTTGAACGACGGCAAGGACATTCGCGTCGGCCAGACGATGGCCGACGTGATCGCGCAAATCGGGCACGCGGGCCGAGGTCACCGAGCCTTCGATCGAACGCGTGCCGCACGGCCAGCGCGTCACGCGGGCGTACGAGCATGGCGGGCATCCGCTTCCGGCTCGTCTTCGAGCCCTTCGACAAGGGCGCCGAGCCGCGGGTCGCCGGGATCTATCGCTGATCAACACCCGACCCCGAATCCGCTCCTGCACGCGTCCAATCTGACGCGCGGCTCGCGCCGCACGTTTTCTGACATTCACCGGCTGCTGCGAGCGAAGCCAACAGGTTGGGTCCTGGCGCAAGGTTTCGATTGGGCGTCGGGAGTTGATCTCAGCTTTCTTCGAACTGCGCGAGGGCGGCCTGGTCGCGGTTGACTTGCACCTGCCGCACCGGCGCTTCCGCGCGGAAGCGATGTTCGACCTGCTTGTCCGTGACCGGCACGACGAACTCCTGCGTCCGCCCGTTCGTGTAGGTCACGGTCACCGTGACCGGCACGTCGAACAGGTCGGCCGTCAGCTGCTCGAAGCGGACGACGACCTCCGACCCTTCCACGGTGGCGCCGTAGCGCAAGCAGCGGCAGCCCCGGCGTTGTAAATCCATCGCTCGAAGAAGCGCTCGAGCGACCTGCCCGATTCCTCCTCGAACGCGCGCCGCAGGTCGTCGGTGCCCGCCTTCCGGAACTTCTGCTCGATCGTAGAAGCGGCGCAGCGCGTTGAAGAACGACCTCGTCGCCGAGCCAGCCGCCGCAGCATGTGCAGCACGCCCGCGCCCTTGTTGTAGACCAGGGCGCGGAAGATGCGGCTGTCCTCCTTGATGTGGCCCAGGCGGTAGCCGAGGTGAACCGGACCCTCGTCCGACTCGGTCAGCGACCAGCGGCGGAACTGCCGCAGCATGTTGACGAACGTCTCGTCGCCGCGCGTCTTCTGCGCGTAGAGCGCCGCGAAGTACTGCGCGAACCCCTCGCTGATCCACTGCTCGTGGTAGTTCTTCCAGCCGACCGCCTGGCCCCACCACTGGTGCGCGAGCTCGTGGGCGAGGAAGAAATCGGGGAAGCCCGTCGAACGCGGCGGGATCGTTGCGCCACGTGATCGTGCGTCGTGCGGCAGCGGGCTGTTGACGACGGCGAAGTAGCCGGGACTGTGGCCGCCCGGCAGATCGCTCTCGACCAGCGCCACCGTGAGCCGACGCGATACGGCGCATCGCCGATCAGCGACGCGTAGAACCGCATCGATGTCCTCGGCCGGCGCGCATCATGTCGCGGCCGCGCGACCGAGCTGACGCGGGTTCGCCTCGATGCGCCAGCGTCACCGTGTCGCGCGTCCGCTCGCGTCGACGGATGCCCTTCGACGTCCGGCACGCCGAGCGTCGTCTCCGCGACCTTGGTCAACCGGCTCACGACGAACGCGAGGTAGCGCAGCGGCTCGCTCGGCGCGGAAAGACGAACGCCTTGCCGGTCGGCACCGTCGAGCAGATCGCGCAGCGTGACCTCTGACGCGCGCGCCGGCCGGCTGGCCGCTGGCGACGCGCCGTAGCCGGGCGGCACGGTGATGCGCATCGTCGCCGTCGCGTAGTCGCTGACCGGGTTCTGCGGGATACCAGTACGACCGGCTGCTCAGGAGGTAGCTCGGCTCGCTCTGGAACGATCGGAAGCTCGTCCTGCCCCTGCGTCGCGACCTGCAGCGCCTCGCGGTCGACGTCCTGCGACGGCAGCCGCCCGGCGTAGGTGACGACCAGCGTGATGTCGGAGTCGCGCGCCAGCGTCGTCGGCAGGTTGATGATGATGCTGTTCTGGTCCGCGCACGCGCAGATGCAGCAGGCGGCCGTACTCGAGGCTGACGATGCTGGTGACGACCAGCGGTTCGGCCAGCCGCAGCGGTCAGCGTGTTGGTGGCGCCGGCGCGGATCGCGGAGCAGCAGCCGCGCGCGCGCCGTCGATGAACTGCCGCTCCGGCGTCGACCTGCGCCTCGATGTTGTAGTCGAGGACGTCGTATTCGCAGCAGCGCGTCGTCGCTGTAGAAGCGGCCGCGCGCGGCCAGCTTGGCCTGCGAGGGATAGAGCGAGATCGTGCGCTCGCGCGTCGCGCGAGAACAGCGTGATGTCCTCGGCCTGCAGCCGCGTGCGCGCGAAGGTCAGCTGGCCCCAGCGCCGCGTCTGCACTTCGGCGAGGAAGTCGTCCGTGCGGCGGCAGCAGGTACCAGTAGTCGCGGCTCAGGTCCTGCGAGGTCGAGGCTGAACGACTTCGGCGCCTCGCGCGCGAAGATCTCCTGGGCGCGCCGCAGCAGCCGCGGGTCGACGGTACCGGCGTCAGGCCGATCGGTGGCGACACGCGCCGTGTAGTCGGACGGGGTTGAGGCGGATGAACGCGCGTCTCGAACGGCGCGACGAGCGTCTCGCCGCCGGAGAAGATGCGCAGCTGCCCCTGCTCGGTGGGCGGCGTCGGCGAGAACCGCATCTCGCCGCGGCCGATCAGCACCAGGCCGGTGATCCCCTCGTCGCCTTCGACCGGGAACACGGCGCCGTCGGCGAGCGTCAGCTGGAAGTCCTCGGAGGTGATGACCAGGTTGTGGGCGGCGAACTGCGTCGTCGGGCTCGACGCGCAGCCGGAACAGCCCCTCGACCGACGTCAGGCCTTCGCCGCCGACGATGCGCCACGAGTCGCGCGCGCCGTCCGGCGGCCGGCGGACGTCGAGGCGCGGTGAGGATGCGGGCGCGGCCGGCGGTCTCGACGAAGAACTCGACGACGAGACGGTAGCCGTCGCCGCGGCGCGCCTTCGAGCGGCGCGCGGTCGCGCTCCGGACGACGCGTGCGCGCGGCGTTCGGAATGAAGAGGCCCGCGGCGAAGTCATCGACCTGCTCGCTTCGGGACGTCGACGGAGAAGAGCGCGGCGATAGGCGTCGCGATCGCCGCGCTGCAGCGCCGCCTCGAGGCGCGCCAGCAGACGCGCTGACGACCGGATCGGCGGCGCGCGGCGCCTGGGCGGCGAGCGGCGCTGGCCAGAAGGCCAGCCAGCGCGCACACGACTGCCGGAGAGGAACCGCGCCATCATCGCGTATTAGACGCCAAGCGCCGTGGTTTCGGCTATCGGGCACGATCGGCAGCGGCGGCAGCCGCCGGGCGACGAGCACGGTCAGATCGTCCAGCAGCCGCGCGCTCGTCGGTGTGGCGCTCGACCGCCGGCGAACGTCGCCCAGCCGAGCTCCTTGGCGGAAGCCCAGCCGTGCGCGATCGACGACGCGCTGCAGGCCCGCTTCGTCGAACGGGATGCCCTCGCCGTCTCTCCGCTTCGGTGACGCCGTCGCTGTACATCACGAGCACGTCGCCGGCGTCGAGCAGCGTGCGGCCCGACGTGTACGTCGGCATGCTCGAACATGCCGAGCGCCATGCCGCCCTCGCGCAGACGCTCGTAGCCGCCGCCGCGCGCGTCGCAGCAGCGGCGGGTTCTGGCCGGCGTTGACGTAGACGAGCTCGCCGGTAGACGGGTTCGAGCGTCGCGAGGAACAGCGTGATGAAGCGCGACGCCGGGCGTGTGCTTGGCGACCTGGACGTTCAGGCGCGTCATCAGCGCGGCGCCCTCGAGCCCTTCGTCCACGAGCGTGCGCAGCATCGCCAGCAGCAGCGCCATCAGCAGCGCCGCCGGACTGCCCTTGCCGGCGACGTCGCCGAGCGCGAGCAGCACGCGGCCGTCGGCCAGCGGGATGATGTCGTAGAAGTCGCCGCCGACGGTGTTGGCCGGCCGCGTCATGCCGAACGCCTCGAGCCCCGGCGCGTGGTAGGCCGCCGTCGGCAGCATCGCCTGCTGGATGTCGCGCGCGATCTCGAGGTCGTTCTTGAGCGACAGCCGGTCGGCGACCTCGAGCAGCACGAGCAGGTTCACCAGCGCGAATCCGACGAGCAGCCACAGCGTTCCCGGCGCGAAGCGGTGCGGCACCAGCAGGAAGTGCACGTCCTGCAACAGCTCGAGCGCGCCGAGCAGCGCGGCGACGCAGCGCCATGCCGTAGAGCGCGCGGCGCGCCGGCGACAGCTTGAGCGTGAACGCCAGGAAGAACAGCCGCAGGTGCGTGAGCGTGCGCCGGTGCCACGGCAGCTTGCCCAGCTCCTTGAAGTCGATGGTGCGCGAGAAGAACCGGTACGCCTCCGGCGCGTCGCGCGTGAACAGCCGCTCCAGTTCCGCAGTCGTCAGCCCCTGCGTGTAGGCGTCGAAAAAGCGCCGCGTCCGCCGGGCGTCCGCGGCAGGGGTGGAACGTTCATGGTCCCGATTGTGCGTAACGTGATCTAGATCACGCCCAGCTCGCGGCCCACCTTCTCGAAGCAATCGAGTGCAAAATGAGCTCCTCGCGCGTGTGCGTGGCGGTGACGATCGTGCGGACCCGCGCCTTGCCCTGGGCGACGGTCGGGAAAGCCGATGCCCTGCGCGAACACGCCTTCCTCGAACAGCCGGTCCGACAGCGTCATCGCCAGCGCCGCCTCGCCGACGATGACCGGCGTGATCGGGCTCTCGCTGCTGCCGGTGTTGAAGCCGAGCGCTGCGAGGCCCTGCCTTGAAGAACCGGGTGTTCTCCCAGAGCCGGTCGATCAGCTGCCGGCTCGGTCTCGAGCACGTCGATCGCCGCGAGGCAGGTCGCCGCCACCGACGGCGGATGCGAGGTCGAGAACAGGAACGGCCGCGCGCGGTGGTAGAGGAACTCGATCAGCGCGCGCGAGCCGGCGACGTAGCCGCCGAGCGCGCCGATCGCCTTCGACAGCGTGCCGACCTGCACGTCCACGCGGCCGTGCATGCCGAAGTGATCGACGGTGCCGCGCCCGTTGCGGCCGAACACGCCGCTCGCGTGCGCATCGTCCACCATCATGATGCAGCCGAACTCGTCGGCCAGGTCGCACAGCGCCGGCAGCGGCCCGAGGTCGCCGTCCATGCTGAAGACGCCGTCGGTGATGATCAGCGCTCCGCTGGTCGCGCGGCAGCGCCTCGACGATCGCGCGCGCGGCGGCGACGTCGCGGTGCGGAAACACCTTGATCGTGGCGCGGCTCAGGCGCGCGCCGTCGATGATGCTGGCGTGATTCAGCTCGTCGGAGATGATGACGTCGTCCTTGCCGAGGATCGACGAGACGGTGCCGGCGTTGGCCGTGAAGCCGCTCTGGAAGACGACCGCCGCCTCGGTCTGCTTGAACGCGGCGAGCTGCCGCTCGAGCTCCATGTGGATGTCCATCGTGCCGGCGATGGTGCGGACCGAGCCCGAGCCGACGCCGAAACGCCGAATCGCGTCGAGCGGCGCGCTCGCGCAGCAGCGGGTGCGTCGTCAGGCCGAGGTAGTTGTTCGACGAGAGGTTGACGACCGAGCGATGGTCGACCGAGGTGTGCGCCTTCTGCTCGCCGTCGAGCACGCGCAGCCGCCGGTAGAGACCCTGTTCGCGCAGCGCGTTCAGCTCGTCGTCGAGGTAGCGAAGAGGATCCGTGCGCATCGTCGCGCCAGTATAGCGGTGGGCCGGCTGAAGCCGGCCTTTACGACCAACCGTCTTATCGCCCGCAAGTACCGCTCTGTTGTCGCCCGTAGGGGCCGGCTTCAGCCGGCCCACCACTCATGCGAACAGGATCACCACCCAGGGGACGATCGCGACGACGATGTAAAAGCCGGCCAGGACCGCGACCGCGCTGTGGACCTGGCGGAGGTGGAGGCAGATGCCGAGCGCGGCGGCAATCAGCTTCGCGCCGGTCAGGCCCACGCCGTGACCGAAGGTGTGCATCACCGTCGCGATGAGCGGGTTGGCCTCGATGCTCATCCCGAAGCTGACCACGCCGACGTAGGTGAACACTCCGTCGAAGCACTGCGCCAGCAGGAAGACGATGACGATGACGTCGCCGAAGAGCGACGGCCGCACCGTGGACATCCAGGTTCGCGGTGCGGCGGTCGTGGCGCCGAGAAGCCGCCGGGTCTGCGTAACCTGCCGTTGACGCCATTGTCTCTGCGGCAATGAGCAGGGCAACCCGCGTACCAGTTTTCAGAGCGGCAGCAGGAGCAGCACGTCCGTGCCGTCGCGGTAGAGCTCGGTCGCGCCGAGTGTACGCAGCGCACCGGATGTTTCCGCACCCTCATTGCCGATGGTACGCACCCTCGTGAACCAGCACGTGCGTGGCGCCGGCGGCCTGGAGCGCGCGCAGCGACACGTCGGGATGTCGTGGCAGCTCACCGAGCTCGAACGCGAGCCGGCCATAGTGAGGAGGGAAAAACCCACTGTATCCGTTGAGGATCGGCCGGCGGTGCACGGTCGAGTAATACATCGCCCGAACGTCGAAGTCGGTGTAGCCGAGCGGTAGTTCGGCGAGCACGCCATTTCCCAGATGCCGCGCCGCCTCGGCGTAAATGGCGGGGGCCCGCTGCGGGCGATAAAGGCGCCCCGGGGGTGCGTTGAACCCTTTCGTCGGTGTCACGCCGTTCACCACAAACGGCACGGACGTACCCTCGAGAAGGAACACGGCTGCCATCGCGAGGACCGCGGCGCGCCCCCACGTCGTGCGACCGAACGCGGCCGCACCGTAGCCGCCGAGCACCGCGAGCATGAAAGCGCCGACCATCGCGAAACGCGCCGGCGCCCGCAGGCCTTCGAAGCCGGGCACGTATTCGTAGAGCACGCGGTACGGCGCGGCAAGCTCGATCGGCCGTCCGAGCGCTTGCGGCGAAGGCCCGAGCGACAGCCAGGTGGCGACCAGAAGCCCGGCGACGAAGAAGCCGCGGTCGCGCAGCGAATGCCGCCGTGCGAATGCGGGCTCGCGGGGAGAGCACGAGCACCAGCGCGAACGCCACCGCCGCCCGCAGCAGGAGCTGGCTGATGTTCGTCATCCGGAGCTCGAACAGCCCGACGTCGATCACGATTCGGCGCAGGACGATCGTGGCCAGCGCGCCGGCTGCATGGGCGACGGCAACGGCGGCGAGCAGCATCACCGTGACCCGCCGCCATCGTGAGGCTGCGGGTCCCTCCGCCTGAAGCCGGAAGCCACGTCCGTCCGGAGCTCTTGACGCGGAGCGACTTTCTGCACTGGCTTCCGGCTTCAACTGGAAAAATCCCGTGGATCCCGTGGCTTCCGGCTTCAGCCGGAAGAAGAGCACTCCAACGAGGGCAAGCACCACCGGCACCAGCCCTGGAAACAGCTCACCCTCTGGCCTTGGGAAACGCCTGCATCACGTCGCCCCAGAGCGGCTGCAGCGAGAAAGCGGTGGCGTAGGAATACACGTCGGCGGAGTACCGGTTCACCTCGGAGAGCGTCCGCGCCATGTTGAAGCGCTGCCGGACCTCCGCGTACGGCAGCAGGAACGGCGCCGTCAGCGCGACGGTGAACATGCCAGCCACGCCCATGTGCAGCCAGACACGCCGGTCGCGCCACAGCCCTCGTTGGCCGATTTCCCACAGCGCGTACGCTCCCGCGAACGGCATGAAGTAGAGGAGGTAATAGCCGCACGAAAGGTTCTGCGCGACCAGCGCCACCGCCGCCCACGCCAGTGCCGTCACGTTGGATCTTCGGTGGAGCACACCCTCGCGTCCGCCTTCACCGGCAAAGTAGCGCCGGATGCCGTACAGCACGAACGGCATCCACTGCGACGACAGGACCTGCATGTGCGAGGACTGCGCGAGCCGGTACGGGGCAAACGCGAAGAGCAGCCCGGCGACGAATGCCGCGAGCGGGTTGCCGGTCAGCTCGCGGACGAGCAGGTACGTCCCCAGGCCCGAGAGCACGAACGTCGAAAGGAACAGCAGGTTGTACTCGAGGATGGGATTTCTGGCGATGGCGTGAACGGGCAGGATCTGCACCGCCTGGGCGAAGAGGTGCTCCGAATACGCCAGCGTCAGCGGCGCCGGGTGGAAGATGTTTCCGTCGAAGAAGGTACGGAGGCGCGAGAGATCGCCGCGGAGGATCGCGAGCAGCTGGTCCCCGTCCCACGCGAGGATCCACATGTTGAGGACCGAGTCGCCGAGATCCCACGCGACATCGCGTCCGAGCCCGAGGACGAGCGGCCATGTGGCGACAAGCGTGATGACGATGTAAGCCGCGAGCGCGTGTGAGGCGCGAGGCATCAATCCGGCGTCGCCTCCGGCACGAGCTCCTCGAAGAGCACCTGCAGGATCGCCGCGGTAGGCACCGCGAGGATCGCGCCGGCGATGCCGAGCAGCGAGCCGCCGAGCAGCAGCGAGACGATGACGATGACGGCGCTGACCCCGACCTGGCGTTCCATGATCTTGGGGACGAGCACGTGGTTCTCCACCTGCTGCTGGATGACGAAGAAGATCGCGACGCCGAGGGCCACCGCCGGAGACACGGTGAAGGCCACCAGGATGGCCGGGATCGCGGCGATCAGCGGCCCGATCACGGGGATCATCTCGCCGACTGCGGCCACGAGCGCCAGCACGTAGAAGTAGGGGACGCCGAGCAGCCAGAGGCCGAGCGCGGCCGTGCTGCCGATGATCGCCGCGAGCAGGAGCTGCCCGCCCAGCCACGCGCTGACCTTCGTCGTCACACGTCGGCAGGCCTCGTGAACGCGCACCTGCTCGGCGACGTGGAAACAGCCGCAGAAACGTCCGGACGATGCTGTCGGAGTCCACGAGCAGGTAGAACGTGATGATGAGGACCGTGAGCAGGCCGAAGACGCCCCCGACCACCGCAAAAACCGCGGAGAACACGGTGCCGACCGCGTCCGTGTTCACCGGCGTCTGCTGGACCGCCTCGCTGACGGTCAACTCGCGCGACAGCAGCCCGCGCTCCATCAGCCACACCTGGGCCTTGTGCAGCATCTCGGGGAATGCGGCCCACAGCGCTCGCGCCTGATCCACGAGCGGCGGAATCAGCAGCAACCCCACGCCGACGACCGCGCCGATGATGCCGAGGTAAATGATGAGAATGGCCACCCATCGCGGCACGCGCTGCGCGCGCCGGCCACGGCGCCGTTGAATGGCGCTGACGATCGGCGAAAGGCCGATCGCGATCAGCGCCGAGATGTAAATGAGGAGCACGGCGTCGCGGACCAGGTAAAGCGCCCACGACAGAAAGAACGTCAGCGCCAGGCCCACCAGGGCGTAGCGGATCAACGAACGAGGGTTGTCAGTCCGCCTGTCCACGCCACACGCTCACTCACAAGCCACAGAGACAACAGAGGCACAAAGGCTATCCTTTCATATTCTTGTTCTCTGTGCCTCTGTGGCCCGTGAGAGTGAATGGGAGCGCCCTTCACCCGGTGCGTTCGAGGTACTGGCGTGTGAATGCCGCGATGTCCGCGTAGATCGTCTGCAGCTCGCGGGGCTCCGCCAGGAAGACGATCCGGAAGAAGCCCTGTTCCGCCGGCATGCCGAAGCCGGAGCCGTGGACGCAGAGGATGCCGGTCTCCCGCAGGAGCGCGAGCACGTACTGCTCGTCGGTCCGCCCGGGTGGCAGCGCGACGCAGGGGAGCGCGTAGAACGCGGCGCGAGGCTCGACGCAGCGTATCCCCGGGACCGCGTTGAGCATGTCCGTCGTGAGGCGCGCCCGCTCGACGAGGGCGCGACGGAAGCTCGCCTGGTGCGAGCGGTCGCCCGTCAGCGCGGCGGCGACGGCGTACTGCATCGGGCCGGGACTGCAGAGGCGGCCATCCGCCAGTTTCTTGATCGCGGCGAGCGCCCCGTCGAGCCGCGGCGTGGCGCCCACCACCATCCAGCCGGCGCGCCACCCGGGTGCCAGATACGCCTTGGAGAGGCTCGACGTGGAGATAATCGGCGCGTCCGGATCGATCGTCCCAAGCAACGGCACTGGCCCGTCGAAGCCGAGATCGCCGTAGACCTCGTCAGCCAGAATCGTCAGGCCGTGCTCTTCCGCGAAGGCCACGAGTTGACGGCGCGTCGCCGGGGGGTACACGGCACCGGTGGGATTGTTGGGGTCGATCACCACCAGCACGCGGGTGCGCGGCGTCACCAGGCTGCGCATGTGATCGAGATCGGGCAGCCAGTCACGGTCCGGATCCGTTCGATAGTACCGTGGCTGCGCCGCGATCTTGGCGAGCACCGCCGTGTAGAGCGGATACGTCGGCAGCGGGACGAGGACCTCGTCGCCCTCGTCCACGAGGGCATGGAGCGCGAGGTCGATCCCTTCCGACGAGCCGGTGGTGATCAGCACCCTGTCGGGAGAGACGGCAACGCCCTTTTCCCGGTAGTCGCCGGCCACCGCTTCACGCGCCGCCGGAATGCCGACCGACGGGAGGTACCCATTGTGACCGTCGCGCATCGCGCGGACCGCGGTCTCGATCAGGTGCTGCGGCGTCGCGAACCCGAAGGCCACCGGGTCGCCGATGTTCAGGTACTTGACCCGGACGCCCCGTGCCTCGACCGTTTTCGCCTCGGCCACGATGTTCCGGATGGCGTAAGAGAAGCGGTTGACCCGCCCGGCAATCGGAATGGGGTGGGAGGCCTTCGACGTGGGCATCGGGCAATGTTAACCTCCTGCATCCCACTTTCGCTCGTGTCACTCGTCCTGCCTTCCTCGCTCGGCAGTTCTCCTGTGCCACCGTTGCCTCAATTTGCACACAAAGTTACACAGCCAATCGCTCTGGAACGTAACAATTACACGAATCTGTTGTCATCCAGACGCGACAGTCGCGAACAATCCCGGTAACTTGTTGAATAACGAAGGCGGACACTTTGGCAAGCCCATTGAACTATGAGGGCGCGTGATGAGGAGGCTGTCCCCCAGGCTTGTCATCGGAATGCTGCTTTTTGGCCTTGCACCTGCCGGTGCCAGGGCGCAGGACGTAACGTTCCGGTCGGGCGTCGAGGCCGTCAGCGTGTCGGTGTCCGTGCGCGACAGCCGGAACCGCGTCGTGCGCGACCTCAAGCAGGAGGACTTCCAGGTCATTGATTCGGGATTCGGGAAGCCCATCAAGGATTTCTGGGCAGGGGACGCGGCGATCAGCCTGGCCATCCTTCTCGACATCAGCGGCAGCATGGCAGTGGGCGGCAACATGGAGCGGGCGCGGCAGGCGGTGGACCTCACGCTCGCGAACATGCGGTACGGAGATGAGGCGTCGCTCTACACGTTCGATTCGCGTCTCGAGGAAGTGGTTCCGTTCACGACGGAGCTCGATCGGGTGAAGGCGGTCAACCTGTCCGGGACGCCGTTCGGGATGACCTCACTCTACGATGCCATCGCAGGGACGGCGCAAGCGGCGGCGGACCGCGCCAACCGTCATCGCGCCGTGCTCGTCATCAGCGACGGCATCGACACCGGCAGCAAGAGGACGGCGCCAGAGGTGTCCGGCATCGCCAGCGCGATTGACGTGCCCGTCTACTTGTTAACGGTGATGAACCCAGCGGACCACCCTGGGGGCGAGTTCGCGGTCATCGAGACAGGGCAGGTCTCGGAAACCGCGACGCTGGCGGATCTGGCACGTTGGACAGGCGGCGACCTGCGCATGTCGAGCACGCCGGCGCACACGGTGGAGGGTCTTCGCGACCTGTTCATCGAACTGCGGCAGCAGTACGTGATCACATTCGAGCCGGGCGCGCGGCAGGGCTGGCACCCGCTCGAGATTCGCACGAAAAAGAAGAGCCACGTGGTACGAGCACGAAGCGGATACATGGCCGGCCCCGGCCGAGTGGGAAGTTAGAGACACACACACGTCGACACCGAACCGCGGGAGGATGCAGTCCCGCGGAAGACGACGGAGGAGGAAGGAATCATGCGTAAGACCCTGTTTGCAGCGTCGATGCTCGCGCTCACCGTGGCAGTGGCCCCGGCCTGCGCGACCAAGAAGTTCGTGCGCACGGAAGTCGGCAACGTCAACTCGAAGGTTGACACGCTGGGCGGATCGCTCGAAGAGACCCAGGAGCGCACGCGTCAGAACGAGGAGCGTATCGGCGCCGTGGACACCAAGGCTGAAGCAGCAGGCCGCTCGGCGACCGAGGCGCGCGCGGCCGCCGACTCCGCCGCCGCTGCTGCCAAGGACGTCGATACGCGCCTGGGCGGACGGATCAACACGGTCGAATCCGACTTGAAGGCCGAGGCGGCCTCGTCACGTCGCCTCGTCTACGAAGTGACGCTCAGCGAGGATCAGGGCAACTTCCGCTTCGGGGGCACGATGCTTCCTGACGAAGCCAAGGCGCGCCTGGACCAGATGGTCAACCAGCTCAAGACCGATCCGAAGAACGTGTTCATCGAGATCGAAGGCCACACGGACAACGTGGGCGGCCGCGAGCTGAACGAGCGGCTTGGCCTCGAGCGCGCCGAGGCGGTGAAGCGGTATCTCTACGAGCAGCATCAGGTGCCGCTGCACAAGATCAACGTGATCAGCTACGGCGAGGAAAAGCCGGTTGCGCCGAACAACAACCGGTCCGGCCGCGCGCAGAACCGCCGCGTCGTCGTGAAGGTGCTCTCGTAAGCGGCACTCGGCAGTCGTGTTGTCAGCTGGGCGGGTCCTCTCGGACCCGCCCTTTTTTTGTGACGAACCACAGAGCCACAGAGACACAGAGAAGAGAACCCAGGGAGTGGGCTCTGTGCCTCTGCGTCTCTGTGGCCCGTGGGGGGCCGGCCCGCCGGCCCTGCCCCTGCCACGACCTACCGCAGCCCTCGTAAGTCCAGCCGCGTTCTCGACAGTTCCTTCCCTTGCTCCGCCACGATGATGTCGTAGATGCCGTTCGGGTTGACCGTCAGACCATCCAGCCGGATGACGATCGTGCCGCCCGTGAGCGGCTGGCCGCCCGGCAGGCCCGGCGACGTCATGGGATACGGGTACGGCAACGGCATCCCCTCGATTCGCGGCCCGAACCGCGGCACGGACATCACATCGCGCGGTTCAACGGGCGTCGTCTCGGCCGTGACCGGGAGCAGGCGCACCTCGTAGGCCGGCACGCCGATGAACGTGTTCTGGGGGTGAAAGGTGAGCTCGACGAGCAGATCGATCTGCTCGGGCGTGTCGCCCAGCACGGCGCGCGCCTCGCGTTGACCGAACGCGCGCTCGCCAAGGCGGGTACGTGCCTCGGCCGCCAGGGCCACGCGCCGGAACGGCGTGACAACCTCGATGTAATCCACCGGCGCTCGGGCCACCACCAGCCGGTAGGGCCGATGGAACCGTGTCCGGACCGAGTCGATGCGAGATTGCCCGATATCCAGCGCTTCGGCGAGCGCTCGCGGACCGAGCATCAGCTCGATCGCACGTGCGCCCGTCGACATCGTCAGCAGGGCGACGCTCAGCACCAGGGGGCCGCCGCGCACCCCCTGATCGTAGCGTCTTCGGGTGCTATTCCGGAGTCCTCAACTGGCCGCGAATCTCGCCGCCGGGAAACGCGGTCGAGTGGATGTTCACGTAGGCCCCGCCGCCCACGATGGTCTGGATGATGTCCTCCATGTTGTTGATCCCGATTTCGGGACGGGCGCGGAACTGGCCCTGATTCAGACGGAAATCGAGCGCAATATCACCGGTTCGCCCCGCGGGGATGGGAAAGTCGATCACGACCGGGCCGTTCACGCCGCGCGGACCGGCGTGAATGTGGCCGGCGGTCGTGCCGGTCGGGATGTTGAACAGACGGAGAGAGACGGTCAGCTCGCGGGACCCGCCATCGATGGCGACTTCCGCGGTGCCGACTGCGCCGGTGAGGACGGCGGGATTCTCCTCCGCACCCGTCAGCGTGGCGACCATGGTTGCGGTTTGAGCCGACGCCGAGGCCGGCAGCAGGAACGCCAGCGCCAGGGCGCAGGCAGAGAGCAACGTTCTCATCGAGGTGCTTCTCCTTGGAAGGGTGGTTGGCGCGGGCACGATAGCACGAACCGGACCAGCTAGCGGGCGAGGCGATTCAAGGAGATCTGCGATTGCGGCTGTCAGTCACTTACGCGCGACGAAAACGCTTTCGCGACGCGGGCTCGGGGACGATCGCAGAAGGAGTCGAGGACGGGCGGTTTTTTCGGGCGCGAAGGTGGCGGAAGAACCGGGAGAGCCGGAAAATTTGCGTAAGTCTCGATAGACTTCCACGCATGGAGCTGGCTGGCCGCGTTGCGCTCATCACCGGCGGCAAACGCATCGGCGCCGTCGTGGCGACGGAGTTGGCGCGCAGGGGCATGGACGTCGCGCTGGTCTATCGGCGCTCTCGGGCGGAGGCGGAGGACGTGGCCGAGACGGTACGCGGTCTCGGCCGGCGCGCTGACAGTGCTGCGAGCCGACCTGAAGGAGCCCGATGCCTGTGAGGGGGTCGTGGACGAGACGGTGGCGGCGCTCGGCCGCCTCGACGTGCTCGTGAACATGGCGTCGATCTACAGTCACACGCCCTTCGAGGAGGTCACGCTCAACGACTGGGAAGACCAGATGGCTGTTGATCTGCGCGCGGCGTGGCTCTGCGCCCGGGCCGCCGTCCCGCATATGCGCCGGCTTCGCGGCGGCCGGATCATCAACTTCTCCGACTGGATCGCGCGCAGCGGCCGCCCGCGCTATCCAGGGTTCCTGACCTACTACGTGGCGAAAGGGGCGGTCGTCGCCTTGACCGAAGGCCTGGCGCTGGAGCTGGCGGCCGATCAGATTCTCGTCAACGCCATCGCGCCCGGTCCGATCGTCGCGCCCGACGGGACCTCCGACGAGCAGTTCGCCGCCGTCGAGCGCACAACCCCGCTCGGCCGCTGGGGCGGTGAGCCCGAGATCGCCAAGGCCGTCATCGCGCTCATCGACAACGACTTCATCACCGGCGAAACGATCCGCGTCGATGGCGGCAGGCACGTGAAGTAGGTTCTCGAAGGTTCAACTTCCAATTCCCAACCTTACACTCTGCGCCAACTCCCAACGGATAGCCTCGAAGCGGTGTGCTGGCGTTCGGGCCGGAGCCCGCACCGCGGTTTCAGCGGCCGGCCGGACTGCTGTGTATCAGTGTTGCGAGAATTCGTACCAGTTCGTCGGCTTCATCAATGACCGGGTCCTGCGCGGGCGTCAGCAGGTTGCAGTGTCGTAGAATTCGCAACCGAAAGCGCGTCTCCTTCACTTCCCGCAACGCGATCTTCCTCTTCGCCAACGTATCGCGGTCGCTCGACCCGTCGTCCGCCTCCTCGTAGTTCGCGCCCGCCGACGTGCCGCAGCGCAACAACTGGTACGAAAGAGCGGATGCCACCGGTCCCCGAGTTGCAGATACTGCACAACGCGGACGATGAGACATCCGAACTCGAAGAGTCGCTCGCGAAGGTCGTACGGTTTCTTCGGCTGCCAGTCGTGGTGGCCGTCCATACGACAAGCAGTGCCCGTACCATGCCGGACAAGACACGGCGGATCGCGAGCCGCCCGACGGTTGGGGTTGGCGTTGAGTTGGCGGTTGGGAGTTGCTCTAGGCCGGCCGCTTGATCTCGCCCGACGCCTTGTCGATGTCGTAGGTCTCGATCGGCTTCTCCGCCGGCCCGCACTTCACGTCACCTGTGTGCACGTCGAACTGGGAGCCGTGCCACGGACACTGCACGGTCCCGCAGATCAGCACGCCGTCGGAGAGCGGTCCGCCGCGGTGCGTGCAGCGATCGCTGAAGGCGGCGTAGCCCTCCTCCGTGCGCGCCGACGGCAATGCGCGCGCCGTCCACGTGAACCAGCTTCATCTGGTCCACGTCCAGCGGCGCCGCGGCAAACGCGAGCGCGCGGCTGCTCGCCGGCGCTCGGCGTTCCTCCTGCCACTTGCCCGCGTTCGCGTAGCGGTGGTCCACGCCGATCTGGTTGCGGTTCACCAGGACGCCGCCCATCCACGCCGCGGTGGACATCGCCGCGGTGCCCAGTCCTTGCAGCAGCAACGGTGCGGCGGTGCGGCGCGACCGCCGGCTGATCCACCATCCCGCCGTGAACAGCGCGAGCGCGGCGGTGTTGAGCAGTCCGTGCGTGCGCGCCCGTTCTTTGGCTGAGCTGTCGGGCGGAACGCTCTCGACGTAGTCCACGATGCCGGGGACGGCGGCGAGAAGGCCGGCCGCCACCCCGGTGGGGACGAGGTAGCGCGCGACGGTCGCCAGGTCCTTGTTGCCGGTGATGGCCGCCGCCACGCCAAAGCCCCACCCGCCCGTCAGGAACGCAAACGGGTAAGGGATGAGCATGGGATGAATCGGATGGCCGTCGATGGACGCACGCGTTCTCATGCGTACGGCGGTTGCAATATCAACTCCCACTCCCCAACCTGGTCCTGGCGGCCAGGGGGTGCAGCTATGCCGTCACGCCGACTTTTTCGAGGATGGCGGTCAGCGTGGCCGGGGCGCCGAGCAGCGGAAGGTTGCTGATGTAGAAGTGCCGTACGCCGATGTCCATCATCGCGCGCAGCGTACGGGCGCAGACGTCGACCGGTGTCGCGCCGGCGCGCGAATTCCGCCGTAAGCCCGGCAGCGGGGACCGGCAGGAACTGGCTGAGCAGCTGCAGCGTCCTCGCGTTGGCGCTGCGATAGTAGAAGACGCCGAACATGCCCGGTATCTGGTCCGCGCCGCGGCGTCGGGTCTCCTCGAGGAACCGTTCTACCGGGTGCGACGTCGATGTGGCTGACGATCTGGGTCAGGTAGTACTCCGCCGTGAAGGACCCATCGACGAGGAAGCCGACCTGCGGTGCGGCGTCGGCGTACGGGTTGGCCCACCCGCCAAGGGCCAACCGCGGCTCGCGGTCACGAATCGCCTTCCGCAACTCCCACGCGTGGTCCACGCAGCGTGCCCGGCCCACCGTCTTGTCCCCGCCGAGCACCACGAGCGACGAGAAGCCGTGCTGCCACGCCTGCTCCGCATAGGCGAGGCAGAACTCGCGCGAGTGCTTGCTCGTCAGAAACGGCACGACGCGCTCGCGCGGGACGTCGCGTCCGAGGTTCGTCACCAGGTGACGCAGGTTGTTCTCTTCCTGCGTCCCGACGGCGCTGTCGGTGAGGAACACGCGGATGTCCTGGCGCGCGAGCCCGCGGATCGCGTGGTACAGATCGATCCACGCGTCCATGCCCTCAACGGAGTCGAGCTCCGCCCGCGGCGGCCGCAGCTCCGCGGCGATGACTGTCGAGTCCGTCAGCAGCGCATCGAGCAGCGACATGCAGCTACTGGGCCGTGGACGTTCCGGCGGGGCCGGGCGCGCTGCCGATCGTCCTCATCGTGAAGTCGAACATGTTCTGCCGCAGATGCCTGTTGAGGAGCGGATCGTCGAAGGCGTGGCGCGAGCGCGGGTAGATCATCATCTCGAACGACTTTCCGGCCCGCTGCAGCTCGTAGACGAACTGCACGGTGTTCTGGAAATGCACGTTGTCGTCCGTCGTGCCGTGCATCAGCAGCATCCGGCCGTGAAGCCGGCCGGCGGCGAACCGTGGGGCTGACGCCCGGTAGCCGTCGGCGTTGTTCTGCGGCATCTTCATCAGGCGTTCCGTGTACACCGTGTCGTAGTCGCGCCAGTCGGTGACGGGCGCGCCCACGATCCCGGCCGCCCAGCTCGTACTGTGGGTCAGCGCGTACGCCGTCATGAACCCGCCGTAGCTCCAGCCGCTCAGCAGGATGCGTGAGCCGTCCACGCCCGGCTGCTGCTTCAGCCACGTCAGGCCGTCTTCGAGATCGCGCAGCTCGGGCGCGCCGAGATTGCCGTAGACCGGCCACTGCGACTCCACGCCTTTGCCGCTCGCGCTGCGGTTGTCGTGGATCCACACGATCACGCCGTGCTGCGCGAGCATCTGATGAAACATGTACGTCTGTCCGGCCCACTGGTTGCGCACCTGGGCGGCCCCCGGACCTGCATACGTATGCTGGAACACCGGATACCGGCGCGCCGGGTTGAAGTCGGGCGGCCTGATGATCATCGCGTCCATGACGAAGCCGTCGCGCGCCGTCACCTGGACGAACTCGGGCTTCGAGAGCCGGAACTCGGCGTGTGTCTTCACCGGGTTGGCGTCGATCACCCGCACCTCGGTGCCGTCGGCGCGGTGCAGCCGCACCTGCGGCGGCGTGGTCACGTCGCTCCAGATGCCGACGTATTGCGTGAACGCCGGGTTGAAGATCGCGCGGTGCGTGCCAAGCGGCTGCGACAGCCGCGTGAAGCCGGTCCCATCCAGCCTGACGCGGTACAGATCCGTGCCGATCGCGCTGCGCTCGCTCGACGGGAAGTAAACCAGGCCGTTGCTCTCGTCAACCCCGTACAGCGAGCGGACGTCCCACCGGCCGGTGGTGACCTGCCGCACCAGCGTGCCGTCGGTCTTGTATTGATAGAGGTGCTTGAAGCCGCTGCGTTCGCTGAACCACAGGAACGAACCGTCCTTCAGCCAGGTGGGGTTGCCATTCTCATTCACCCACGCTTTGGTGGTCTCGCGCAGGATCCTGCGCGGCTGCCCCGATGCCGCGCTCGCGACGTTCAGGTCGAGCCACGTCTGCTCGCGGTCCTGCAGCTGGAACACGACCTCGGACGACGCCGGCGTCCAGTCCACGTTCACGATGAGGAAGTCGATCGCGGAGTAGCTGTTCAGATCGACCCAGAGCGGGGCGCCACCGGTCACGCGTGACACTCCGAGCTTCACCTTGGGATTCGGGTCGCCGGCTTTCGGGTAGTCCGTGACCTCGACGACGGGGCGGTAGGGAATGTGATCGACCACCGTGTACTCGGGGACGGGCCGTTCATCGAGCTGCAGGAACGCCACCCGCGTCGAATCGGGGCTCCACCAGTAACCGCGGAACCGGCCACGGCCGTAAATCTCCTCCTGGTACAGCCAATCGAGCTTGCCGTTCAGGATCTCTTCGCTCCCATCGGTCGTCAGCGCCAGCTCGCGCGCGCCGGCGACCTCCACGACGAACAGGTTGTGCGCGCGGACGAAAGCGACGAAACGTCCGTCGGGGCTGAAGGTCGCCTCCTCTTCGGCGCCGGGAGCCGTTGTCAGGCGGGACGCACGCGCGGATCCGAAGTCGTAGTAGTAGAGATCCTCGGAGATCGAGAAGAGCGCGCCGGATGCGCGTCGGGTTCAGCGTGAGGTCCGAAGAGAGCGCGATCTGCGCCGCTTCGGACCCGGTGACGCCGGGCAGTTCCGCGATCGCCGCCTCCATGCGCTCGCTGTCGAAGAGTGGGGTGGAACGGCCCGACGCCGCGTCCACCTTCAGCCATTGGTAACCGCCTCCGGCGCGCCGGGACACGAGATAGCTCTGGGCATCGACCCAGGTGATGTTGGTTGCGGGCGATCCGCTGAAGTCGACCCGCGTCGCCGGGTCGTAGATCGCGTCGACGGTCAGCGCGCGCGGCGGCGCCTGCGCCGCGAGCGAGACGGTCAGGACCCCGAGACCAAGAACAATCCCGATGCGGCGCCGAAAAGCTGCGGCCATGGGGAAAGCTTAACAGGCTGCAGGGCCTCCGGTCTAAGGCCGGGCGGCCTCCCGGCTGCGGATCCCTGGCGATCCCTGGGGCCTGAGGCCTGAGGCCTGAGGCCTGATATCGTCGGTGCGTGGCAAAACTCACGTTCCTGGGGGCGGCCCGCACGGTCACCGGGTCCAAGTACCTGCTCGAGCACGCGGGCGCGCGCGTGTTGTTCGACTGCGGGCTCTTCCAGGGCCTCAAGGAGCTGCGGGCGCGGAACTGGGAGGATTTTCCGGTTCCTCCTGATTCCATTCACGCCGTCGTCCTGACCCACGCGCATCTCGATCACGTCGGCTACCTGCCGCGGCTGGTCGCCGGCGGATTCCGGGGCCGCGTCTTCTGCACGAGCGGCACCGCGGATCTCTGCCGCCTGGTGCTGCCCGACTCGGGGCGAATCCAGGAAGAGGATGCGCGTCAGGCGAACAAGCATGGCTACACGAGGCACGCGCCCGCCCTGCCGCTCTACGGCGAGAGCGACGCGCTTCGCGCGCTGACGCACCTCCAGGCCGTGCCGTACAACCGTCCGCAGGAGGCGGCGCCGGGGATAACCGTCACATTCGCTCCTGCGGGCCACCTGCTCGGTTCGTCCTATCGTGCTCGTCCGTCTCGCCGGTGGCTCGACGATCCTGTTCGGCGGCGATCTCGGGCGCTACGGCCGGCCGGTGCTGCCCGATCCCGCCGACGCGGCGGCTGCGGACATCGTCCTTGTCGAATCGACGTATGGCGATCGCGATCACGTCGCGGACGACAGCGGAGAAGGGCTTGCGAGCGTGATTCGCGAAACGGCAGGCCGCGGCGGCAAACTGATCATCCCGGCGTTCGCCATCGGACGTGTCGAGGAGTTGCTGTATTGGGTGCGGCGCCTCGAACGCGAGCGGCGCGTCCCGGTGCTGCCGGTGTACGTGGACAGTCCGATGGCGGTCGAGGCGCTTCGCTTCTACGCCTCGCATGTGGGCGAGCTCGACGAGGACATGCGACCCACGCAGAAGGACGTCAGCACGTTCGCGACCGCGCGGTTCCAGACCATCGCCTCCCCGCAGCAGTCGAAGCGAGCTGACCGCCAGCCGGCGCACCGCCATCGTGATCTCCTCCAGCGGCATGGCCACCGGCGGCCGCGTCCTGCATCACATGGCGCGCGCGCTCCCCGAGGCGAAGAACACCGTGCTCTTCGTCGGCTATCAGGCGCCCGGCACGCGCGGCCGGACCCTCGTGGACGGCGCGGCCCACGTCAAGATTCACGGCCACTTCGTGCCGGTCGCACGCGACGGTCGCGCAGGCTCGACTCGATGTCGGCGCACGCCGATCGCGGCGAGATCCTGCGCTGGCTGGGCACGCTGCCGTCCGCTCCGCGACGCCTCTACCTCGTCCACGGCGAGCCCGGACCCATGGACGCGCTGGGAGCGTTGATTGGTAAACGGCTGGGGTGGGACGCCCGCGCGCCGGCGTATCGGGAGACAATAGAGGTTTGAACTGCACTTTGGAGTCTGGAGTCTAGCCATTGACCGCCAGCCCGAATCGTAAGTACCTCCTGGAGCGGGTCGACGAAGCCGCGGTCGTGCAACTCTACGCCGATGGTTTCGCGTCGCTGTCGCTGCGCGACAAGATCCTCGTCTGGCACCTCTCCCTGGCGGCCCTTGCCGGGCGCGACATCTTCTACGACCAGCGCTACGCCCACAACCTCGAGATGCGGGCGCTGCTCGAGGCCATCCTGACGCACGATCAGGCCGTCGATCCCGCGGTGGCCGCGGAGATCCGTCGCTATACCAAGCTGTTCTGGCTCAACACGGGCCCGTACAACAACATCACGGCGCGCAAATTCCTCCTGCGCCTGACGCGCGCCGACCTTGCCGGCGCGGTGTGCGCCGCCGCCGGGCGCGGCGCGCGCTTTCCGCGGCGCGAGGGGGAGTCGCTCGAATCGATGGTCGCTCGGCTGGCGCCGCTTTTCTTCGATCCGCAGGTGGACCCGATCCTCACCAACAAGACGCCGGGCCCGGGCCGCGACATTCTCGAGGCGAGCGCCAACAATCTGTACGTCGGTGTGACGATGAGCGACGTCGAGCAGTTCGAGGAGCGATTCGGGCTGAACTCGAGGCTCGTGAAGAGGAACGGCCAGCTCGTCGAGGAAGTGTACCGGGTCGGCGGCCGCTACGATCGCGAGATCCGCCGCATCATCGGTCATCTCGAGGACGCCCTGCCCTACGCCACCGTCCCCATGGCCGACGGCGTTGCGCGCCCTGATCCGCTTCTACCAGACCGGCGAGGAGAGCGATCGCATCGCCTACGACATCGCCTGGGTTCGTGACAAGAAGTCCCCGGTGGACACGATCAACGGCTTCGTCGAGGTCTACATGGACCCGCGCGGCTCCAAAGGATCCTGGGAAGCGCTCGTCTACTACGTGCAACGAGGAGAAGACGCGCAAGATCGAGACGATTGCGGCCAACGCGCAGTGGTTCGAGGATCACATGCCGTGGGAGCCACGGTTCCGCAAGCCCCAGGTTCTCGGCGTCACCGCCAGGGCGATGGAGGTCGTGCTCGAGACCGGCGACTCCGGACCGCTGATGCCGATCGGCATCAACCTGCCCAACGATCAGGCCATCCGCGAACAGTTCGGCAGCAAGTCGGTGTCGATGTCGAACGTGAACGAAGCCTACGAGTTCGCCATGCCGGATGCCATGCGCGTGGAATTCGCGTGGAATGCCGAAAGAGCCGCCCGCGCGCGGCAGTTCGGTGCGTTCGCGCAGGAACTGACCACCGAGATGCACGAGGTGATCGGACACGGATCCGGTCGCATGGCCGAGGGCGTGACGGCGCCGCCCCATCAGTTGCTCAAGGAGCAGTTCTCCGCCATCGAGGAGTCGCGCGCCGACCTCGTGGCCTTGTATTTCCTGTCCGACCCCAAGCTCGTCGAGCTCGGCCTCGTGCCTGCCGCGGATCACGAAGAGATCATCCGCGCCGAGTACGAGCACTACACGCGCAATGCGCTGCTGCAGCTCCGCCGCATCCGCCACGGCACGCAGATCGAGGAGGATCACATGCGCAATCGCCACATGATCGTGAACTGGCTGATTGCGCACACCTCGGCGATCGAGGTCAGGCGGCGTGGCGGCAAGACATACTTCGTGATGACCGACCCGTCAGCGTTCCGTGACGGCGTCGGGCGCCTCCTCGCCGAGGTGCAGCGCATCAAGGGCGAAGGCGACTACGATGCCGCGAAGTCGTTGTTCGAGACCTACGGTGTCCACTTCGATCCTGCTCTGCGCGATGAAGTCGTAGCGCGTGTGGACGCGCTGAACCTGCCGTCCTATAGTGCGTTCGTCATGCCGCGGCTCGAAGCGCGGTACGGCGACGATGGCGGGATCGTGGACGTGGAGATTTCCTACCCGTGCGACCTCGAGACGCAGATGCTGGAGTACTCGGCATTCGCGCGCGACGGCCACGAGGATCACGAAGACGATCTGGCCGCCAAGGCGACGAAAACGAGTTAACCTGCCAGGCTAAGGTTGTCCGGAATGCTGCGCAGCAAGATCCCTTTCCGCTGGTCGTGTCTGCCCTGGGCGATCGCCTTCGTGTTCCTGGCGACGGCGGCCGGGCGCTCGCAGGACGCGGCGCTCGACGTGGCGCGAAAGGTGCGCGCGCTCGGCCAGACGGAGCGCCCGGAAGCCGTCAAGGACATTCTTCCGCTGCTGCCGCACGGGCGCGCCGAAGTGCGGCGCGAGGCCGCGAATGCGCTGGGGCAGGCTTTGTTCGCGGTCCCGCGCACCGGCGACACCCCGCCGCCGCCGGAGCTGGCGACGGCCACGCAGGCGCTGCTCACGAGGCTGCGTCTCGAGCCGGACGCGCTCACGCGCGAGGTCGTGGCTGAGACGATCGGCCGCCTGCCGAACCGCGCTCCCGCGGTCCTGCGCGAAGTCGAGGAGGCGTTGCGCCTCCGCCTGCAGGACGCGCATCCGGCGGTGGTGGCCGGCGCGGCCAAAGGACTCGACGCCCTGATTCGGAACACGGTCAAGGTGCAGCCTCCCGAGGCAGCGACGATCGCCCAGCTCCGTGCCGCGGCGACGCTGGGCTCCGATCCCTCGGACGCCGACCTCGCGCTGGTGCGCCGTCTGGCGTGGCTCGCGCTTGCGGCGGCGGGACCGGTGGATATCGCGACCGTCGAGCGCGGGCTCGATGACCCTGACCTCCAGGTGCGGCGCCGTGCAATCGTTGCGTCTGCGACGGCCGAGGCCACCGATGCGCAGCGCCGCGCGCTGCTCGGCCGCGCCCTCGTCGATCCGGCGTTCCAGGTACGGTACGAGGCAGTCCGCGCCTACAGCCGGCTGCTGCAGCCGCAGGATTGCGCACCCGTCCTCGCCGCGATCGACGACGTGAGCGCCCATGTGGCGCTGGCCGCGATCGATGCCCTTGGCAATGGCTGTCCGGCGGGCCCGAATCCGGTGACGCGGCTGACCGCCTTGACGAACGAACTGCCGAGAGCCGAATCCGGAGGTTCCAGTCCCCAATCCCGCGTGGCCTGGCATCGTCCGGCGCACGCCTTCGTGGCGCTGGCGCGCCTCGCGCGCGAGCAGGCGACGCCGCTCCTCGCGGTGTTTGCCGAACATCCGGTGTGGCAGGTGCGCATGTACGCCGCGCGCGGCGCGGCGGCGCTTGCCGCGGCGGCGCGCCTCGAGCGGCTCGCGTCCGACGCCGACGACAACGTCCGTCACGCCGCGATCGAGGGGTTGCGCACGCTGCGACGGCATGACGCCGATGCGATCTACGTCGCGGCTCTGGCGCGCCGCGATTACCAGCTGGTCATGCTCGCCGCCCAGGCCCTCGAGGGGTCGCCGAATGGCGCGTCCGCCGCGCCCGCGCTGCTCGAGGCGTTCACGCGCCTCTCAGCCGAGAAGCGTGACACCTCGCGCGATCCTCGCATGGCGCTGCTCGTCCGCCTCCGCGAGCTCGGCTCGAAGGCCCAGGCGCCGGAGCTGCGCTTCTGCCTCAGCGATCAGGACCCCGTCGTCGCCGCCGAGTGCGCCGTCACGCTGCGGGCGTGGACCGGCGTAGCCGTCCAGCCCCGCGCTGCCGCACCCGCCACCCTGGCTCCGTCGCACGGTCGCACCGCGGCGCCGCCGGACCGTCTGCGAATGACGACGGCGACCGGTGTGATGGAGGTGAGGCTCTTCACCGACGAGGCGCCGGCGACCGCGGGGCGCGTTCGTGGAGCTGGCGCGTCAGGGGTACTACAACGGGCTCAGCTTCTGGCGCGTGGCGCCCGGGTTCGTGCTCCAGGGCGGCAGTCCCGGATCGAACGAGTACTCCGGCGACGGCCCGTTCATGCGCGACGAGCTCGGACTCCGCGGGAACACGCGCGGGACGATCGGGCTGTCCACGCGCGGCCGCCACACCGGCGACGCGCAGATCTTCGTCAACCTGCTCGACAACCCGCGCCTCGATCACGACTTCACCGTGTTCGGCGAGATCACGTTGGGCATGGACGTGGCCGACGGCATCCTCGAGGGGGACGTGATCAAGCAGGTTGAGGTCTTGCCGCGGTAAGGCCACCATTTTGTGATTGTCGGTTGTGATTTGCGATGTGTGATTGCGGCTGATTCGTCGTCGCCATTCGCATTTCGAATGACAATCACGAATCGCAGACTTGAGATCGCGAATCGCACAGCGCAGATTCCCGGATGTTCTCCGATCGCCTGCCGCCCTACGCTGACACGAACCGGCTGACCCGGGCGCTCGCCGCCTTGCGCGCGCGAGGGGAGACGATCGTCGATCTCACCGAGTCGAACCCGACAAAGGTCAGCCTGCCGTATCCACCCGATCTGCTGGCGCCGCTCGTCGATCCGCAGGCGTTGCGCTACGAGCCGCACCCGCTGGGTCTCGCCACGGCGCGCGAGGCGGTCGCCAGGGATCACGAGCGGCGCGGCGTGACGGTCGATCCCGCGGACGTCGTCCTCACCGCGAGCACGAGCGAGGCGTACACGTGGTTGTTCAAGCTGCTCTGCAACCCTGGCGAGTGCGTGCTCGTGCCGCGTCCCAGCTATCCGCTGTTCGAGCACCTGACCCGGCTGGAGGGCGTGCGCGCCGAGCCGTACGATCTCGAGTATCACGGCCGCTGGGAGATCGACTTCGCGTCGCTGTCACAGCGCTCCGGCCGACGCACGCGCCGTGCTCGTCGTGTCTCCCAACAACCCGACCGGCTCCTACGTGTCGGCGCCCGAGGTCGCGCGCCTCTCGGCGTTCTGCCGCGAACGGGGCTGTGCGCTCGTGGCCGACGAAGTCTTTGCGGACTATCCGCTCGACGCCGACGGACCCGGTGACCGATCTCGCCGCAGGTGCTGACGTGCTCTCGTTCACGCTTGGCGGCCTGTCGAAGTCGGCGGGGCTGCCGCAGCTCAAGCTCGGATGGATCGTGGTTGGCGGCCCGCCGGACGAGCGTGACGCGCGCACGTGCCGCCATCGAGCTGATCGCCGACAGCTTCCTCTCGGTGGGCACGCCGGTGCAGGTCGCGGCGCCGGCGCTGCTGGCGCGTGCGGCGCCGATCCGTGCAGCGATCCACGCGCGCGTGCGGCGAAATCTGGACGCCGCGCGCGGCGCGGCCGCCGGCGTTCCCGCCTGCGAGGTGCTGCGCGCGGACGGCGGCTGGTGTGCGGTGGTGCGAATCCCGGCCACGCGCACGGAGGAGCAGTTCGTGCTCGATCTCCTCGAGCGCGAGCGCGTGCTCGTGCATCCGGGCTACTTCTTCGACTTTCGTTCGCGAGGCGTTCATCGTCGTGAGCCTGCTGCCGTCGGAAGATCGTCTTCGCGCCGGCGTTCGGACGCGTGCTGCACGCGGCCATTTCGTGACGGCAAACTAGCGGCCGGCATTTGCCTTGCACCAGCCATGAAGCTTCATATGCGCCGACCAGGATCATCGCGCCGTGGCGGGATACTGGTCCCGCTGTTCTCCCTCTCCTCGACACGCAGCTGGGGCATCGGCGAAATCGGCGACCTCCAGCCGATCACCGCGCTGGCTCGCCGGCGCCGGCCAGCGGCTGCTGCAGCTGCTGCCGATCAACGAGATGCCGCCGGGCGAGGCTTCGCCGTATTCGGCGCTGAGCGCGATGGCGATCGATCCGCAGTTCATCTCGATCGCGCCGCTCGAGGATTTCGCCGCCATCGGCGGCGAGACGGCGCTCGAGCCCGCGCTGCGCGCGCGTCTCGATGCGGTCCGCGTCGCGCCCGCGATCGACTACCCCGCGGTGCGCCGCCTGAAGTTGACCGCCCTGCGGCGCACGTTCGCGTACTTCCGGGACACCGAGTGGGCAGGCGGCTCGCGGCGCGCTTCCGCGTTCCGTGAGTACATGCAGGAGGAATCATGGTGGCTCGACGACTACGCGCTGTTTCGCGCGCTGCACGCCCGCTTCGACGAGCGGGCGTGGACCGACTGGCCGGAGCCGCTGCGCGCGCGGCATCCTGACGCACTCGCGGCCGCGCGCACGGAGCTGGCCGACGACATCCTCTTCCGCCAGTACCTGCAGTGGATCGCGGGTGACCAGTGGGGCACGGCGCGAGACGCGGCCGGCGACGTCGCCTTCTTCGGCGACCTGCCGTTCATGGTGAGCGGCGACAGCGCCGACGTGTGGGCGCGCCAGGATGAATTCCGCCTCGACGCGTCGGTGGGCGTGCCGCCGGACGCGTTCAGCGAGACGGGCCAGGACTGGGGCCTCCCGGTCTACCGGTGGGACGTGCTGGCGCAACGCGACTTCGATTGGCTGCGCAACCGCGCCCGGCGCAATGCCGACCTGTACGATGGCTATCGCGTCGATCACCTCGTGGGGTTCTATCGGACCTACTTCCGCCCCCTCGACGGCAGCGCGCCGCGGTTCACTCCGGCCGCCCAGGACGCGCAGACGCGGCTTGGCGAGCGCGTGCTCGAGGTGTTCCGCGAGCCGGGCGCCGAGATCATCGCCGAGGACCTCGGTACCGTTCCCGACTTCGTGCGTCGAGTCGCTGGCCCGGCTGACTGTGCCCGGCTACAAGGTCTTTCGCTGGGAGCGGCGGTGGAACGACGAAGGGCAACCATTCCGCGATCCGGTGGACTACCCGGCCGCGGGCGTGGCCACCTCGGGCACGCATGACACCGAGCCGATGGTGATCTGGTGGGAGAATGCGCCGCGCGAGGAACGGCAGGCGGTGCTCGCGATTCCGTCAGTGCGCGAGCGGCTCAGCGAAGACGATCGCGCACACGCGCTTGACGTGCCGCACCTGCCCCACGCCGTGCACGAGGCGCTGCTCGAGACCCTCTACGCCTCCGGCGCCGACATCCTGATTCTTCCCATCCAGGATGTGTTCGGATGGCGCGACCGGATCAACCAGCCGGCCACGGTTGGCGACGGCAACTGGACGTGGCGCCTGCCGTGGCCGGTCGATCGGATCTCGACCGAGCCGGCGGCGATGGCGGTTGCGAATCAGTTGCGCGAGTGGGCGCACAGGCATGGACGTTAGATCAGCGGGCCGGCTTCAGCCGGCCCGTGCGTCCTAACCTCGACTCGTGATCCTGGCCCAGGCGTCCTTCAGCGTCACCGTGCGGTTGAAGACCGGCGCCCCGGGCGTGGTGTCGGGGTCGACGCAGAAGTAGCCCTGGCGCTCGAACTGATACCGCGTCCCGGGAAGCGCCGTCGCGACCGACGGCTCGATCTTGCAGCCGGTGAGCCTCTGCAGGGAGTCGGTATTCAGATCGGTCAGCGGGTCCCGGCCACCCTCTCCAGGATCGGGTGAGAGGAACAGGCGGTCGTACAGGCGCACCTCGGCTTCCCGCGCGTGCGGCTCCGACACCCAGTGCACCGTTCCCTTGACGCGCCGTGTCGCGGTTGTGCCGGTGAGCGATTCGGGATCGTACGTGCAGCGCAGCTCGGTGACGGCGCCCGACGCATCCTTCACCACGCGATCGCACTTGAGGATGTAGGCGTACCGCAGCCGGACCTCGGCGCCGGGCGAGAGCCGGAAGAACTTCTTCGGCGGCACCTCCATGAAGTCGTCGCGCTCGATGTACAGCTCGCGCGAGAAGGGAACGCGCCGTGTGCCCGCTGACGGATCCTCGGGATTGTTGATCGCCTCGAGCTCTTCGACGCGCCCTTCCGGGTAGTTCTCGATGACCACCTTCAGCGGCCGCAGGACCGCCATCGCGCGGAGGGCCCGCTTGTTCAGGTCCTCTCGTACCGTGTGCTCGAGGAGCGCGACGTCGATGACGTTCTCCTTCTTCGCCACCCCGATACGCGAGCAGAAGTCACGGATGGCCTCCGCCGTGAACCCGCGGCGGCGGATGCCCGCGATCGTCGGCATGCGCGGATCGTCCCAGCCATTCACGTAGCGCTGCTCGGCGAGCGCGAGCAGCTTCCGCTTGCTCATCACCGTGTAGTTCAGGTTCAGCCGCGCGAACTCGATCTGCTGCGGACGCGAGCGAAACGGCGCGCCGGCGCGTTTCAGCGTGTCAACGATCCAGTCGTAGAGCGGGCGGTGATCCTCGAACTCCAGCGTACAGAGCGAGTGCGTGATGCCCTCGAGCGCGTCGGAGACCGGGTGCGCGTAATCGTAGGTCGGATAGATGCACCACGCGTCGTGGGTGCGGTGATGCGTCGCGTGGCGGATCCGGTAGAGAATCGGGTCCCGCATGTTGATGTTGGGCGAGGCCATGTCGATCTTCGCCCGCAGCACGTGCGCGCCGTCCTCGAAGTCGTTCCCGCGCATGCGCCGGAACAGAGCGAGGCTCTCCTCCGCGGGCCGGTCCCGGTACGGGCTGTTCTTTCCCGGTTCGGTGAGCGTGCCCCGGTACACGCGAATCTCGTCGGCCGAGAGGCTGTCCACGTAGGCATGGCCGTCCCGGATCAACTGCTCGGCAAACTGGTACAGCTGCTCGAAATAGTCGGAGGCGTAGAACATCCGGCCGTCCCAGTCGAAGCCCAGCCAGCGCACGTCCGCCTGGATCGACTCCACGTACTCGACGTCTTCCTTCTCCGGGTTGGTGTCGTCGAAGCGCAGGTTGCAGGCGCCGCCGAACTCGAGGGCGACACCGAAATTGAGGCAGATCGACTTGGCGTGGCCGATGTGCAGGTAGCCGTTCGGCTCCGGTGGAAACCGTGTGTGGACGACACCGCCATGTTTCCCGGTCCGCCGATCCTCCGAAACAATCTCGCGGATGAAGTCCAGCGACTGGGCTGGCTCGACGGCCTGAGCGTGGTCTGACATCCGGCTAGATCTTAAAGCTTCCAACTCCCAAGTCCCAACTCCGTTCCACGCGCACTCCCGACAGGCCGACCTGAAGGTCGGCCTCTACGAAAGGCACGACAGATGGGAGTTGCACGAAGGCACGACAGGTTGGGCGTTGGCGCGGGGCTCAGATCGGGAGTTGGGAGTTGACGCCCTCGTCCTCCTCAACGGTCGCCGTTTCAGGCAGCCCCATGAGATTGGCCTGTTTCAGCACGCGCGGGACGGCGTCGATCGGCTCCAGCGGCGTCAGTTCCCCGGCCGTCGTCACCGCCATGTCTTTGAGCCTGCGCGCGCTCACCAGCACTCGGGTTTCGAAGGAGCCCGCCGCCTTGTTGTAGGCCTGCACCGCGCCGTCGAGCTTCTTGCGTACGTCATCGAAATGCTCGATGAACGTCGCCAGCCGCTCGTAGAATTCCTTCCCGAGCTGCGCGACCTCCCGGTAGTTCTCGGTCAGCGCCTCCTGCCGCCATGTGTGAGCGACGGTGGTGAGCAGGGCGATGAGCGTGATCGGGCTCGCCAGCAGGACCTTCTGCCGCAGGCCATGCTCGATGAGCGTCAGGTCGTGCTGCAGCGCCGCACTGAAGAGTGTTTCCCCGGGAGAAACAGCACGACCATCTCCGGGGATTCGAGCTGGTCCCAGTAGGCCTTGCTCCCGAGCTTGTCCATGTGGTCGCGCACCTGTCGGGCATGCGCCTGCAGCCTCAACGCACGCGCGTCGTCGTCCCGGGTCTCCTGCGCGTCGAGGAATGCCTCGAGCGGCGCCTTGGCGTCGACCACGATCTGCTTTCTTCCGGGGAGGTGCACGATGAGGTCCGGCCTCAGGCGGCCGTTGTCGCTGTGTAACGCCGCCTGCTCGTCGAAGTCGCACTGCTCGAGCATGCCCGCGATCTCGACCACGCGTCGAAGCTGCATTTCTCCCCAGCGGCCCCGGACGGACGGGGTGTGAAGGGCCCGCGACAGCGTATTGGCCGTCGAGCCGAGCGCCACGACCTGTTCGGCGAGCTTCGAGTAGGCGGCGACGCGATCGCGCTCGGCCTCGCCGAGCCGGACGTCGACGCGCCGGAGGGTCTCCGAGATCGGCTGCTGATACTGCTCGAAGGAGGTCCTCGCGAGATCGAGGAACGAGGAGCGGTTGTCCTTGAGCGCCTCGGCGGCCAGGGCCTGGAACGTGTCGCGCAGCTTCTGGTCCGATTCGCCGAGCCATTTGTTGTCCCGCGCCAGAGCGGCGTTCTCGGCCCGGGCCGCGCTGAGCTGTTCCTGCGTCTGCGCGAGATCGGCGTGCAGCGCCGCCAGTTGCCCGCGGCTGATGAGGATGGCCACGATCGCCGCGCCGACTCCGGCCGCGGCGATCAGGGCCCACAGCTCGAGGGTCATTGCGTAGCGGTCGGGCGCTGGTTCCGCGCGCCTGGGCAGCGCCTTGCGCGGCAGCAGCGTGTCCCGGTTCGCCGCGTGATAGACGAAGGATGCGATGATCACGGAGTTCTTCATCAGGTCTTCCGCCTGCGCCCGGTCATACAGGTCCATGTTCGTGTGATGCGAGTGGGTCCCGTATTCCACCGGGTCCTGGATGAACTGAAAACCGGGCAGGCCGACTTCGTCGAATGCGAGGTGGTCGGTGCCGCCGGTATTGCGAATCGTCAGCGTCGTCATACCCAGGTTGCGGAACGGATCCATCCACGCCGTGAACACCGGGCGCACGGCCTCGTTGCCCTGCAGGTACACACCGCGAATCGCGCCGGTGCCGTTGTCCATGTTGAAGTACGCCGAGAGCCGGCTGTGCGACGGCTTGAGCTGCATCGACTCCGGGTCGCCGAACTGCTGCTTCACGTACTCGCGCGAGCCGAGCAGCCCCTGTTCCTCGCCCGTCCAGAGGGCGAGCCGTACCGTGCGCCGCATCCGCACGCCCGAGGCGCGCAGGATCCTGACCGCCTCCATCATCGCCGCGACCCCGGCGCCGTTATCCGTGGCGCCGGTGCCAGCGTGCCACGAATCGAAGTGCGCGCCGAGCATCACGATCTCGTCGCTGCGGTCGGTGCCCTGAATCTCGGCGACGATGTTGAACGAGTCCACCGTGTCGTCCACGAAACGGTTCTGAACGTTCAGCTCGATCGTGACGGGGATGCTCTTTTCGAGGAGGCGGACGATCCGGTTGTAGTGTTCGCTGGCGACCATGAGCTGGGGAACAGTCAGCGGCTCCTTCGCGTCGCGGAACTGACGCGGCGCGTTGCCGACCAGAATCGCGCCGTGATCGTTGCGGCCGCTGCCCGGCTCGATCATCGCCGCGACGCCTTCGCGGGCGAAGAACTGTGCGCGCTTCAGCGGGAAGGCCGGATCGTCGGGTCCGCCGCCGCGGCCGCCCCTGCCGCCGCGGCCGGTGTTGACCTGCTGCGCCTGCATGTCGATGAGGTCCTGGTCGGTGAGGCGGCGGCCCGGCGCCGTGAACAGCGGCCGCACCTCGGGCGTCACCGACACGAGCACGGCCTTGCCTTTCAGCTTGCCCGCCCATTCCTTGAAGTCGTTCTCGTCGTCGATGACCGCATGGAGGGCGTCGACGGTGATCGTCCCGCTGGTGCCGGGCGTCCATGCGCGCGGGAATGCGATCAGCGGGAACGGCTGCGGGGCGATCACGTGAGCGACGAGCTTGTCGTTCGCCCATCCGCGTCCGAAAGGTCCCCACGCCTCCTGGCGCACATTGCTGACGCCCCACTCGTTGAGACGCTTCATGGCCCACGTCGCTGCCGCGCGGATGTTGGGCGAGTTCGTCAGCCGGGGTCCATGCACGTCGGTCAGGTACCAGAGCGTGTCCATGACCTGGGACCGCTGGAGGCCCTCGTCCTTGATCCGGTACAAGGCGTCGAAATCGACGCGCTCCGGGCCGCTCGCCGGGGCCTGGGCCCACGTCGCGGCAGCCAGCGTGGAGAGGATGACCGTGCTGGCGAGAACGGCCGGCAGCGAGCGTGTTTTCAAGGCAAATCCTCCAGGTGCTAGCGAAGTGTAACACTCCAGGTTGCGCCGGGCGGACGCTCGCCGTCGGCCGCGCGAGCGTGATTACAGAAGTCTGTCGCCGCCTGACCGATCTGTAATGGCCGCACCGCGCAGGTCCGGGCAAAGGCCGTCGATTGCAGCGATTTTCACCCCTTTGCACATGGGACCGGTGGTTGCAATTCGCGGAGGCATGGCGCCGGAACAGGTCCACGGGCGGTCACTACGCGCTGAATGACGGCCTCGGCGAGCGGTGGGTCCTGATGCAGCCGCCGCACGGCCAGGTGGAGGTGCTTACGCTTGCGCCCGTGCTGGCCTCGCATGCGGCGGCCGAAGCCGGCGATTCGCGCCCGCGCCGAGCGGATGGCGCACATCGCGGCGCCCGCTCTTGCGGCCGTACGGCGCATCGAGCGCGATGCCGCAGGCGTGCGCGTCGTCGCGGATGCAACCTGTGGCATTCGGCTCTCGGATTTTCTCGCGGGACTCGAGTCGACCGGCGGCAGCCTCTCGCATGCGGCGATGCTGGAGCTCGCCGGCAGCGTCGTCCGGGCGCTGGCCGCGCTGCACCGATTGCCCGACGGCCTCGCGCACGGCGCCCTCACGCCCGCGCACATCGTGCTCGGGGACGACGGATCAGCCGTGCTGACCGACAGCGTATTCGGCGCGGCGCTCGAATCGCTCGAATGGAACCGCGAGAAGCTGTGGCGCGAGTTTCACGTCGCGCTGCCCGCCGCGGCCAGCCTGCCGCGCTTCGATCAGCGCGCGGACGTCACGCAACTGGGCGCCGTCGTGCTCGCGATCGCGCTGCGGCGGCCGCTTCGCGACCACGAGTATCCGCGCTGCACGACGGACCTGGTGATCGCCGCCACCTCGGACGCCGCAGCGCCGGGCGCGTCCGCGTTTCGCATGTGGCTCCAGCAGACGCTGCAGCTCCACCCGCGCTCGATGTTCGGGTCCGCGGTCGAGGCGGATCGTGCTTTTGCCGAGATTACCTCCGCGCCGGGCCTCCGCCGCGCCGGCGCGAAAGATCTGTCCGCGCTACTCGAGCCGGCGCGGATGTTGATAGCATGACGCCGCGATGACGGACTCACGGCCATGGCTGCGCGCTGACGCGCTGGCAGTGAACATGGCTCGACGCGATACGGGAACAGGCGCCGCTTGTCTGCCTCGTCGCCACGCCGCCTATCACGCCACGCCCGCTGCAGCTGCAGCTGGCTCGCATGCGCCTTGTGCCTCGGGGTCGCGCCGCCTGCAACGGTCGAGCTGACGCGCCCCGTCCGTCCGGACCTCCGACATCACGCTCACGCCGGACACGACCCTCATCCGCGGTGAAGTGCCGCGCAACACGACGCTGGCCTCGATGCTCAGCGCGCAGGGTCTCGAAGGCGACGCGGTGCAGCGCATCGTCGAGGCGGCGCAGACAGTGTTCGACCCTCGCCGGCTGCGGTCGGCGCAGCCGTTCTCGCTCGAGCGCACGCTCGAGGGGGCGCTGCGCTTCTTCGAATACGAGATCGATCCCGACTGGTTCCTGCGCGTGATCCCCGTCTCGACCGGGACGCCCGAGGTGCGGGCGGAGCTGGTGCCGATTCCGAAGACGCTCGAGCACGACCACGTGTCGGGCACGATCGGCGGCGACACGCCATCGCTCTTCCAGGCCATGGACGCGGCAGGTGAAGGCGCGGAGCTGACGCTCGCGCTCGCGGAAATCTTCTCGGGCGAGATCGACTTCAACAACGAGCTTCAGCCTGACGACCGCTTTGCGCTGTCGTTCGAGCGGTGGAACCGCGAAGGGCGGCCGTCCACCTACGGCGTGATCGAGGCCGCCGAGTTCCGTAACGACGGACGCGTGTTGCGCGCGATCCGCTTCACGACGCCCGGCGGGAAGCCGGCGTACTACGATGAGCACGGACGCTCGCTGCGCCGTTTCTTCCTCAAGTCGCCGCTGAAGTTCGAGCCGCGCATCACGTCCAGGTATTCGATGCGGCGGATGCACCCCGTGCTCGGGACGGCCCGCGCGCACCGCGGAGTGGACTACGGCGCTCCCACCGGCGCGCCGGTCGTAGCGGTCTCGACCGGCACCGTCATCTCCGCCACCTACGACAATGCGAACGGCCGCATGGTGCGTCTGCGCCATGCCGGCGGGTACCAGTCGTACTACCTGCACCTCTCAGCATTTGCATCCGGCATCCGTGCCGGCATGCGCGTCAGCCAGGGACAGACGGTCGGACTGGTCGGCGCCACCGGGCTCGCGACCGGTCCGCACCTGCACTACGGGTTACAGCGCAACGGCCAGTGGGTAGACCCCGTCCGCGAGCATCGCAACATGCCGCCGGGAGAGCCCGTCCCAGCCTCCGCGCTCGCGGACTTCGCCGCCGAGCGCGACAAGGCGCTCGCCCAGCTCACGCAGGCCTCAGGGACCGGGGCCCAGGATTCAGGGCTGTCCCAGGCGTCAGCGGGCAGCGACTGAGGCCTGCGAGACGCCTGAGCCCTGGGCCCTGAGGCCCGGGGCCTTCAGAACGCCAACTTCACCGCGAGCTGCATGATCCTCGGGTCGTCCTGCCCCGTGAACTGACCGAACTGCGGGTTCCTCGTCAACGCCCGCGTCGGCAGGTCCACCGCGTACAAGGTCTGCTGGACCACGTTGTAGTTCGCGCGGTTCAGCAGGTTGAAGGCCTCCCAGATCAACGTCAGCTCCCGCGTGCCGCCGAGACCGATGTTGCGTGCGACGCGCGGGTCGAACGACATGTACCTTGGGATACCGGAACTCGTTGCGCGTGGTGCCGGGTGCCACGTCGTTGAAGCGGTTCGAGTCGAGATTGATGTCAGTCGCGACATAGGCGCTGTACGGCTGTCCGCTCTGCGCCGTGTAGATCGCGCTGAGTGTCCAGTCCTTGAGCAGGTCCTCGACCCATCCGCCGAATCGCGCGGCGAACGTGTCGGTCGTGTAGATCACGCTGCCGACGAAACGGTGCCGCTGGTCGGTGCCGCCCGGGGCGCGATCGACGTCGAAGTCCGCGGGGTTGGACGCGAACTTGCGATCGTCGGATCCCTCGGGCACGACCGCGGTTGCATCCGGCACCGTGTCCTCGACCTTCCCCAGCGTATACGCCACCCGGTACTGATATCCCTGCGCGAACCGGCGATTCAGCTCCACGGTCACGCCGTTGTAGCGCGACTCCGCCGTGCTCTGGAATGAGATCACGCGCGCGAAACTGGTGAACGGACCCGGCGCGAACTGATAGTGCGGCAGCCTCTCGCCGTCCGGCCCGGTGAACGTCACCGGGCTTGCCGCGCCGACGTTGATGTCGGTCGAGCGGGGCAGGTCATCGCCCCTGACGAACAGGTAGTTCACCGCGACCGACGTGTTCGGCATCCATTCCCATTCCACCCCCGTGCTCGCCTGCTGCGTGCGCGCGTTCTGGTAGTCGGGATCGAAGGTGAAGATCGTCGGCCTCGGCAGCGTGACGCCCGCCGGGATCGACGCGAAGCGGTTCGGATAGGTGGGCACGGGATTGCCTGCCGTACCGCTGAACGTGATCGTCTGCACGTTGATGCCGTTGTTGGAGTGCGCCGTGCCGACCATGATCGACGGCGTACGTCCGTAGAACAGGCCGTAGCCCGCGCGGACCACGTAGCGCCGGCCGACCGGCGCCCAGGCGACGCCCACCCGGGGGCCGACGTTGTTGTTGTCGGTGTTCAGCACGCTCGTGTCGATGCCGGCGGCGGCGAGCTCCGGGGCGGGATTGCGCACCTGCGGCTGCGCGAACTTCTGGCGGTCGTAGCGGAGCCCGGCGTTCACCGTCAGCGCGTCGCCGACCCGCCACTCGTCCTGGACGAAGAGCGACGTCTCCCTGATGTCAGGGTTGGTGCGCGCCCCGCTGGTCCCGTCGCCCGGGAAGGCCTGGGCGAAGGTATCGCCCGGGCCCGTCGGTGCACCCGTCGCGAAGCGGGCCAGCGTCTGGAAGACATAGACGCCGGAGAAGTTGCCCGGGAAGAAGTTGAGGATGTCGTCCATCTGGACGTCGAACCCGCCCTTGACCTTGTGCGCCCCGCGCACCCACGTCAGCGTGTCGGCCACCTGCACGCGATCCACGGTCGTCTCGCGCGGGCTGAAGAAATTGCGGCCGATACGAAGCACGAGCGTGCCGCCCTGGCGCACGTCGGCCTGCGGGTTCTCGCTGTTGGCCTCGCCCGGCTCGCGATCCTTCGCCCACTGCACGCGCATCTCGTTGAACAGACTCGGCCCGAGCACGCTGGCGACCGTGGCGTTGAACGAGCGGGTGTAGACCTTCGACGCGCCGGTCGTCTCGAACGACTGTTGCGTGCCGCCGTTCTCGAAACCCTCGCCGACGAAGTTCTGGTGGTTGTAGCGCAGGGTCAGGCGGTGATTACCGGTCAGCTGATGGTCGGTCTTCACCAGGAACGTGTCCTGGTTCTGCGTCCGTTCCCAGCTCGCGGAGAGCGGCTGGAGCCGCTGCAGCGCCAGCTGCGTGAGGGGGTCGCCGGGGACATTGGCCGGCACGTTCATGAAGACGACGTTCGGCTGCGTGTTGCGCTGGCCGTCGTAGTTGACGAAGAAGAAGTGGCGGTCCCGAACGAGCGGCCCGCCGAGCACGCCGCCGAACTGGTTGTAGTGATAGGGGCTCTTCGGACGGCCGAGCGATTCATTGATCGCGCTGTTGGCGTTGAGCGCCTTGTCGCGGTAGAACTCGAACACCGAGCCGCTGAACCGGTTGGTGCCCGACTTGGTGACGACGTTGATGACCGCCCCGCCGGCGCGCCCGAACTCGGCGGAGAACGCGTTGGCGTTCACCTGGAACTCCTGCACGGCTTCCTGGCTGAACTGGTACGGCGCCCGGCCCGAGCCCGTGCGTCCCAGCGACTGTCCGAAGAACGTGTTGTTGTTGTCGGCGCCGTCCACGATCAGGCTGTTCAGCGTCCCGCGCTGGCCGGCGAAGCTGATGTCGCCGCCGCGTGTGTCGCGCGTCACGCCGGGCGTCAGCAGCACGAAGTCGATGAAGTTGCGCCCGTTCACGGGCAGGTTGGCGACAGCGGTGGAATTGACGACCGAGCTCACCTGGGTCCGCGTCGTTTCGAGGACCGGCGCCGTCGCGCTGACGGTAATCGTGTCGGCGAGCGCCGCCACCCCCAGCTCGAGCCGGAGGTTGTTCGTCTCGCCGATCTGCACGCGCAGGTTCTCCTGGCGTCGCGTCGCGAACCCCTGCAGCGCCGCGGTCACTTCGTACGGGCCCACCTGCAGACCAGGCACGGCGAAGCGTCCCGCCGCGTCGGTGACAGCCTCTCGCTGCACACCGGTGGCCGTGTTGGTGACGGTCACGGTCACGCCGGGCAGTACCGCGCCCGACTGATCGACGACGGTGCCCTGGACGTCGCCCGTGGCGCTCTGCGCGTATGCCGGCCGGCCGAGGAGCAGGAGCAGGAGCGCGGCGGCACACGCTCGGTTGTAGCTCGAATGTCTCGCTGACAACATGACGCCTCCACCTCCGAATATATAATTTTCTATTCGATGGCTGCCCTTGTTCCGTTCCGTGCGCTCCGGCCGACGCCCGCTTCGGCGGGCCGCGTGGCTGCTGTTCCCTACGATGTCGTCAATGCCGAGGAGGCCAGGGCCCTCGCCGACGGCAACCTGCTGAGTTTCCTGCACGTGTCCCGTCCCGAGATCGATCTTCCGTCCGGCACGAACCCGTACGCCGATGCGGTGTACGCCAAGGCTGCCGAGAATTTTGCGAAGCTCAAGGCCGACGCCCCGCTCGTCGTCGAGGACGCGCCGCGACTGTATGTGTATCGCCTGCGGATGGGCTCGCACGTACAGACGGGCGTGGCTGCGTCCTTTTCGGTGGATGAGTACGACCGCGACGTCATCAAGAAGCACGAGCGGACGCGCCGGGACAAGGAGGACGATCGCACGCGGCACCTGCTCGAGCTGCGCGCGCAAACCGGCCCCGTGTTCCTGATCCACGAACCGTCGTCCGCCGTGGATGCCATTGTCGAGCGCAGCACGGCAGCGCCGCCGCTCTTCGACATCACGGCTCCCGACGGCGTTCAGCACACCATCTGGCAGGTGGACGGGCGCGACGAGCGCCAGCTGATCGCGGCGTTCGCGGCGATCCCGGCGCTTTACATCGCCGACGGCCACCACAGGGCGGCGAGTGCCGCCAGGGCGCGGCAGCAGCTGAGGGGCACGAACGGCGCGGCGGGGGAGTGGGACACGTTTCTGGCGGTCGCCTTTCCCGGCAACCAGCTGCAGATCCTGCCCTACAACCGCGTGGTCAAGGACCTCGGCTCCTTCACGCCGGAGTCGTTCCTGGCGACGCTGCGCGAGCGGTTCACGGTGACGGAGGGTCCCGCCATCCCGGCCCGGCGTGGCGAGGTCGCGATGTTCCTGGGCGGCCGGTGGTACACGATTGCGTTGGGCGATGCGCCCGCCGGCCTGGGTGCCGCCGATCGCCTGGACGTCAGCCGTCTCCAGGATGCGCTGCTGGCGCCGGTGCTGGGCGTCGGGGACGTCCGCACCGACAAGCGCATCGACTTCGTCGGCGGCGCGAGGGGGCCCGCCGAGCTCGAGAAGCTGGTGAATTCCGGCAAGTTTGCCGTCGCCTTCTCGATGTACCCGGTCAGCGTCGAGGACCTGATGACCATCTCGGACGCCGGCGGCATCATGCCCCCGAAGTCCACGTGGTTCGAGCCGAAGCTCAGGGACGGGCTGCTGTCGCACATCATCTGAAGGCTTCGCGCTTCAGGCTGCGGGCTCCGGGCCGGAACCTGCACCGGTCGCGCCCCGAGGACCCAGAGCCCGAAGCCGCAAGCCCGGAGTCCGAAGCCCGAAGCCCGGAGCCCGATGAAAGTACTCGTCGCGGACAAGTTCGAAACGTCTGGGCTCGAAGGCCTTGCGGCGGCCGGCTGCGAGGTGATCTACGAGCCCGACCTCGTGGATGCCGCGCTGGCGGCGGCGATTGGCTCGACCGGCGCCGACGTGCTCGTGGTCCGCTCGACCCGGGTCAGCGAGGCGATGCTCGACGCCGGGCGGCTGGCGCTCGTCGTCCGCGCCGGCGCCGGCGTCAACACGATCGACGTGGCGGCCGCCTCGCGGCGCGGGATCTACGTTGCGACCTGTCCGGGCAAGAACTCGATCGCGGTGGCCGAGCTGACGTTCGGCCTGATCCTGGCGCTCGATCGGCGTATTCCGGACAACGTCGCGGAATTGCGCGCAGGCAGGTGGAACAAGAACGAGTACTCGAAAGCGCGCGGCCTGTACGGCCGCACCCTCGGGCTGATCGGGTTCGGCAGCATCGGGCAGGAGGTGGCGCGCCGGGCGCGCGCGTTCGGCATGCACGTGGTCGTCTGGAGCCCGCGCTTCGTTCGCGACGGTGAGGCGGCCGTGCGCGCCATCCCTGGCGATCTCGACGTCACCGTGCTGCCGTCGCCGGAAGAGGTGGCCGCGCGCAGTGACGTCCTCAGCCTGCACCTCGCGCTGACGCCAGACACGAAGCACCTGGTCGGTGCGGGGATCTTCAACCGGCTCAAGCCGGGGTCGTACGTGGTGAACACCGCGCGTGGCGAAATCGTGGATCACGGCGCGCTCGCCGAGGCCGTCAGAACCCGGGGGCTGCGCGTCGCGCTGGACGTGTTCGAGCAGGAGCCGGCGGGCGGGACCGGGCGTTTTGCCGATCCGATCGGCGACCTCGCCGGTGTGTATGGCACCCACCACATCGGCGCCTCAACCGAACAGGCGCAGGACGCCATCGCCGACGAAGCGGTTCGCGTGATTCGCGCCTACAAGGAGACCGGCCAGGCGCCGAACGTCGTGAACCTCGCGAAGACGACGCCGGCGACGCACCGGCTGGTGGTGCGCCACCGCGATCGTCCCGGCGTGCTGGCGCACGTATTCGAGCACCTCCGCAACGGCAACCTGAACGTCCAGGAAACCGAGAACGTGATTTTCGAGGGCGCCGACGCCGCCGTCGCGCGCATCAGCCTCGACGGAAACCCGCCCGCGTCGCTGCTGACGGCGATCGAACGCGGGAACGCCGACGTCCTCAGCCTGCAGATAATAGATATCGGCTCCGGGCGTCAGGCTTCAGGCGCCGGGACCGGTCGCCCGTCGTTCGAGTCGTAGCCGCCAGCCCGTAGCCGAAGTCCACGGAGTTTCACATATGCCAACGAGTACCGCCCGCATCTTCAATTTCTCCGCCGGTCCTGCCGTCCTGCCCCTGCCCGTGCTCGAGGAGGCACAGCGCGATCTCGTGTCGCTTCCGGGCGTGGGAATGTCCGTGATGGAGATCAGCCATCGCTCGAAGACGTTCGAGGACATCCTGAACACCGCCATCGCGGACATGCGCGCGCTCGCGAACATCCCGTCGGACTACAAGGTGTTGATGCTGCAGGGGGGCGCGACGCTGCAGTTCTCGATGGTGCCGATGAACCTGCTCGGCGCCGGCGCCACGGCGGACTACGTGGACACCGGTTCGTGGGCCGACAAGGCGATCAAGGAAGCGAAAAAGGTCGGCACGGTCAACGTCACCGGCTCGACGAAGGCGGACGGCTACACGCGGATCCCCGCGCCAGAACGAGCTGAAGCTCACGCCCGGCGCTGCGTACGTCCACATCACGACCAACAACACGATCGAGGGGACCCAGTGGAAGACGCTGCCGCAGACCGGCGCTGCGCCGCTCGTGGCCGACACCTCGTCCGACATGTTTCACGGCCCGATGGACGTCGGCCGCTTCGGCCTGATCTACGCCGGGGCGCAGAAGAACCTCGGACCGTCCGGCGTCACGCTGGTGATCGTGCGCGAGGACCTGCTCGCCCGTTCGCAGGACACGCTGCCTACGTTCCTCAACTACAAGATCCACGCGGACAACAACTCGCTCTACAACACGCCGCCGACCTTCGGCGTCTACATCCTCGGCCTGACGATGAAGTGGCTGAAGGCGCATGGCGGGCTGCCAGGTATCCGGCAGATCAACGAGCGCAAGGCGGGGAAGCTGTACGCCGAGATCGATCGCACCGGCTTCTATCGCGGCACCGCCGCGACGGACAGCCGTTCGCTGATGAACGTGACGTTCCGGCTGCAGACCGAGGAACTGGACAAGGCGTTCGAAAAAGAGGCCACCGCGGCCGGGCTCGACGGCCTGAAGGGCCACCGCGCCGTGGGCGGCATGCGCGCCTCCATCTACAACGCGTTTCCCGAAGAGGGAGTGGACGCGCTCGTGGAGTTCATGCGGGAGTTCGAGAGGAAGCGGGGATAGCGTGCTGGTCTGCGGTCTCCGGGCTCCGGTCGGACCGAAGACCGGACACCGACGGCTGCAGCCCGAAGACGAGGACTCACGTCGTCGTCGATTTGACCGATCGGCGGCGCCGGCGTCGCCGGCGGCGCCGGCGTTGCGGGTCTGCCGCCTCGGTGGTCTCCGCCTCGAACGTGCCCGCGGCTTCGATGAACCCGCGCCAGTGCTCCAGGACCTCTGGCGAGCTGCCGTGGATCTCGAGCCAGGTCAGCGCTTCCTTGAACGGCGCGCGATGCATCAACGCGCGGCGCGCGCGAGGCGAGAGGTGCATGTCCACCAGCCTCCGCTGGAGCCCGAGGATCTGGCGCAACCGCTCGATGTCGCGCCGTGCGAGCGGCAGGATGCCGAGCGACAGGCGCGGCTCCTTGCGGAATTCGCCGTCCGCGACCGGCGGCGGCGAGAGCGACCTGATCGTGTGACCGAGCGGCGCCAGCAGCGATCCGAGCAGGACCGCGTTGGTCAGCGTCTCCGGTACGTCGTCGAAGCGGGCGCGGTACGCGTCCACCGCCGAGAGCGATCGCCACAGCGCGTCGGTTGCGCCTTTCTGGAGTTCAGGCGCGATGGGCTCGAGCAGGCGGCGCTCCGCCAGCATGCGAAACGCGCGCTCGCCCGCGCCGGTCCGCAGCAGCTTGTAGAACTCTTCCATCAACCGCGCAGGCGCCGCGCGTGCGATGTCGGCGCGAAGCACGCCGATCGCCTCGTCAATCGGCGGATCGATCGAGAACTCCAGTCGCGCGGCCATCGTCACCGCGCGCAGCATGCGGACCGGGTCCTCCTGGAACCGCTCGACCGGATTGCCGATCGAGCGGATCACGCGCGCCCGCAGGTCCTCGAGGCCGCCTGTGTAGTCGATGATCGAGAACGTGCTGATGTCGTAGAACAGGGCGTTGACCGTGAAGTCGCGGCGGAACGCGTCCTCCTCGGGCGTGCCGAAGGTGTTGTCGCGGTGGACCAGGCGATCGGGAGCGTTGTCGCTGTGCGCCTCGAGCGGGATGCCTTCCAGCGGCGCGTCCTCGGCAGCGGCGAGCTCCTCGGCCGAGACCGGGCGGCGGAACGTGGCCACCTCGATCGTCTTCGGTCCGAACTTGACGTGCGCCAGGCGGAAGCGGCGGCCGATGATCCAGCAGTTGCGGAACAGGCGCTTCACCTGGTACGGGTGGGCCGAGGTTGCGATGTCGAAGTCCTTCGGCCGGCGCGCGAGCAGGAGGTCGCGTACGCTGCCGCCGACGAGGTAGGCGACGTAGTCGTTCTGATGCAGCCGGTACAGCACCTTGAGCGCGTCGGCGTCGATCTGGCTGCGCGAGATCGCGTGCTCCGCGCGGGGCACGATAACCGGAACCGTCATCGGTCGCATTGTAACAGTGGTATACGATGAGTTCGATGCGGGCCGTGGTCGCCATTCTCGCGCTCCTGCTCTTCGCCCTGCCGGCGGGGGCGGCGGAGCATCCGGCGCTGGCCAAGGCGCGCGCGCTGTACAACGCCGGGGACTTCGACGGCGCAATCAGCGCGGCGGCCGTGGCGCGGCGCGAACCTGCAAGCGCGGACGCGGCCGCGCTGGTCATCGCGCGCTCCCATCTCGAGCGGTACCGGCAGCGCGTCGACCCAGCCGATCTGGGCGGCGCGCGCGAGGCACTCGGGTCGGTACGCTCCAGCGCGCTGACGCCGCGCGACCAGGTTGACCTGCTCGTCGGGCTGGGCCAGTCGCTGTACCTCGGGGAAGTCTTTGGCGCGGCAGCCGAGTTGTTCGATACCGCCCTGAACCGTGCGACGCTCCTGCCCGAGCGCGATCGGCTGTTGCTGCTCGACTGGTGGGCGACCGCGCTCGACCGCGAAGCGCAGGCGCGCCCGGCGGAGCGCCGCGTGCGCGTCTTCGAGCGCATCGGCGAGCGGATGGAATCGGAGCTGCGGGAGGATCCGGCGAACACGGTGGCGAACTACTGGCTCGCGGTGGCCGCCCGCGGCAGCGGCGACGTCGATCGTGCCTGGGATGCCGCCGTTGCCGCGTGGGTGCGCTCGACGCTCAAGCCGGAGTCGTCTGAAACGCTGCGCGCCGACCTCGATCGCCTCGTCACGCAGGCCTTGATCCCCGAGCGCGCCCGCACGCGGCCGGCCCGCGAGCAGCCCGACTCCATGGCCGCGCTGCGCGCGGAATGGGATCTCGTCAAGCAGCAGTGGAAGTGAACACGGACGGCCGGCTGAAGCCGGCCGCACGCGGCCCTCCACTTCTCCCGTACGCAGGGGCCGGCTTCAGCCGCCTTCAAGGATCACGGATGTCGCGGCCGTCGTTCCCAGCCGGCAGACCGCGGCGCCAGATGCGTCCACAGAGCCGTTGAACTGAATGTCAGACGGAGTCGTGACTGCAGGAATCGCTGTCAGCGCGCAGGGCCGCGAGCCCGAAGGCCACCGGGCCCGCAGCTCTTCACGACTTCGCGTCGCGCCAGTTGTCGCCGATACCGACGTCAACCGTCAGCGGGACCGACAGCTCAACCGCCCGCTCCATCTGCTCGCGCACGACCACTGCGGCCGACTCCGCCTCATCTCGCGGCGCCTCGAACAGCAGCTCGTCGTGGACGGTGAGGATCATGCGCGTACGGAACCCGCGCCGCGGCAGCTCGGCATGGAGGTCGATCATCGCGCGCTTCAGAATGTCGGCGGCGGTTCCCTGAATCGGCATGTTCACCGTCTCGCGCTCCGCCGCCGCCCGGATCTGGCCGTTGCGGCTGTTCAGTTCGGGCACCAGCCGCCGCCGGCCGAACATGGTCTTGACGACGCCCGTGTCGCGTGCGCGCTGCAGCGTGCCGTCGATGAAACCGCGCACCCGGGGGAAGCCGGCGAAGTAGGCGTCGATGAACTCTTGCGCGGCCTCTTTCGGCACGCCGATGTCCTTGGCCAGCGTGAACGCGGTCTTCCCGTAGAGCAGCGCGTAGTTGATGATTTTGGCGCGCCGGCGCAGCTCGTGCGGATCGAGGCCGCTCTCCGGTCCGAACACCTTCAGCGCCGTGCGGTCGTGAATGTCCTCGCCGACGCGGAACGCCTCGGTGAGCGTCTCCTCTCCGGCGAGGTGCGCGAGGACGCGCAGCTCGATCTGCGAGTAGTCGGCCGAAATCAGCACGTGGCCGGGATCGGCGATGAACGCCCGCCGGATCTGACGGCCAAGCTCGGTCCGGATTGGAATGTTCTGCAGGTTCGGATCGGAGCTGCTCAAGCGCCCGGTGGCAGCCACGGCCTGGTTGAAGCAGGTATGCACCCGCCCCGTCGCGGGATGCACCACCTGCGGGAGGGCGTCGATGTAGGTGCTCTTCAGCTTGTGCAGGCCGCGCCAGTCGAGAATCAGCCGCGGGAGCTCGTTGGTGAGCGCGAGCTCCTCGAGCACGTCCACCGCCGTGGACGCCGAGCGCGTCTTGCCGGTGCGTTTCAGCGCCGGCAGCTGCAGCTTGTCGAACAGGATTTCGCCAAGCTGCTTTGGCGAGTTGACGTTGAAGACCTCGCCGGCCAGTTCGTAGATGCGCGCCGAGATCCGCGCGAGCTCCTGCTCGATGTGCTGCGACTGCGAGGCGAGCGCCGGACCGTCGATGCGGATTCCGGCCTGTTCGATCGCCGCGAGCACGGGAATCAGCGGCATCTCCAGCTCGCGGTACACCGTATCGAGCTGGTCGGTCACGAGCAGCGGCGCCAGCCTGTTCGAGAGCTGCCGCGCGAGGTCCGCGCGCTCTCCGGCAAAGTTCAGCGCCGTCTCCGGTGCGACGCGCGCGAGAGGAATCGCCTTTGCGCCGCGGCCACACAAGTCCTCCTCGGCCAGCGCCTTGTAGCCGAGATGCTCCAGAGAGGTTTCCTCGAGCGGATGACCGGGCCGGGTCGCGTCGAGCAGGTAACTCGCCAGCATCGAGTCGAATGCATGTCCGCTGAGCGCGATGCCGTGCCTCTCGAGCACGATGGCGTCGAACTTCAGGTCGTGGCCGATCTTGCGGACGGCCGCATCCTCGAACAACGGTTTGAGACGATCGAGCGCCGCGCGCGCGTCCGCCTGCAAGGGCATGTCGGCGTCCGCCAGCAGGTCGCCGCTCATGCCCGCGCCCTGATGGTTCAGCGGCACGTAGCGGGCCTCGCGGTCGCGAGTAGAGAAGGCAATCCCGACGATCCCGGCGCGCATGGCGAGCGGTTGGTCGGGAATGACGCGGAACGCGAACTCGCCCGGCCGAGCGGAGGCCGGCGATCGAGCGCATCGAGCGCGTCGAGCGAGGTCACGAGCTGGTAGTCCTTCTCGACCGTCTCGGCGTCGGGCGCGTATTCGTTGACCAGGGTGCGGAACGCCAGGCGGGCGAAGAGCTCGTAGCAGCGCTGGCGTGATGCGCCGCGGTAGCGCAGCGACTGGAAGTCGACCTCGAGCGGCACGTCGGTCCGGATGGTGACCAGCTCACGGCTCTGGAGCGCGTTGGCGCGATGCGCGACGAGCGTCTCGCGGTACTTCTTCTGGGCGAGCTCCGCGGCATTATCGAGGAGCGCGTCGAGGCTGCCGTGGGCGGTGATCAGGTCAATGGCCCCCTTCTTTCCGACACCGGGGACGCCGGCCACGTTGTCGCTGGTGTCGCCCACCGAGCGCGAGCACGTCCGCGACCTGCGACGGCTTCACGCCGAACTTGTCGACGACCCCCTGCGCGTCGAACCACACACCGTCTTCCCGCGGGTCGTACACGCGGACGCCATCATGCACGAGCTGGAAAAAATCCTTGTCGATGGATACGATCGCGACCTCGAACCCGTCGGCCGCCGCGCGCGCCGCCATGGTCCCAATCACGTCGTCCGCCTCATAGCCAGGCGCAGTCACGATCGGCACGCCGAGCGCCTCGCAGGCCTGGTGCACCCAGTTGATCTGCTCGGCCAGGTCATCGGGCATGGCGGCGCGGTTCGCCTTGTAATCGGTGACGATCGAATCGCGGAACGTCGGGCCGGCGAGGTCGAAGGACGCCGCGATGTACTCGGGGTGATGATCGCTGATCAGCTTGCGGAGCATCGTGACGAACACGTAGACCGCGTGCGTCGTCTGCCCTTCCTGGTTCGACAGGCCTTTCCCGCGGAACGCGTGGTACGCGCGGTACATCTGCGAACTGCCGTCGATCAGATAGAGAGTCGGGCGGGTCATTGAAGGGGAGTCTGTAAGGATATCATTGAGCTTTATGGCGTTTCCCACGGCGGCACTTCTTCTGGCCCTGCTCGCGTCGGCGTGCGGCACCGGGATTCTGAAGGAGCACTACGAGTACGAGGAAGAGTTGTACCTCTCCCTCGACGGTTCGGCTCAGCTGAACGTGAACGCGTCGGTCGCCGCGCTCGTGGCGCTTCGGGGCGCCGACTTCGACGTCAATCCGCGCGCTCGCGTCGATCGCGCGGCGGTTCGGGCGCTGTTCGCCGGGCCCGGCGTCGACGTCTCGACGCCCACGTTGTCGCGCCGCGATGGCCGCCGCTTCGTGCACGTCCGTATCGACGTGGACGATGTCCGCCAGCTTCCTCGCGTCGCGCCATTTTCGTGGTCAACCTATCGCTTCGATCGCGAGGGAGACACGTTCACGTATCGCCAGGTGGTCGGCGAACCGGCGGCCAGACCGGTGGGCGAGGTCGGATGGACGGGCAACGAGCTCGTCGCCTTCCGCCTCCACCTGCCGAGCAAGATCGACTTTCACAACGCGCCCTCACGCGAGGTCGAGCGCGGCAACATCCTCGAATGGAAGCAGCCGCTGGCCGCGCGGCTGCGCGGAGAGGCCGTGAACGTCGAAGTACACATGCAGCCGGAGACGATCCTCTACACAACGCTGCTGCTGTTCGGCGTCGACGCTCGTCGCCGCCGCCATCGCGTTCGCCGCGGTGATCTGGTGGGTGGCGCGGCGCGGCGGCGATCCTGAGTTGGCGGAATCGCGCCCATGAACAAGCTGGCCTTCGGCGCGATGCATCCCGTGCTGCGCTGCGGCCGTTGCGGGAAGTTCGCGGACTTCGAAGAATCGCGGCTGCAGATCGTCTGCACCTGCCGGCCGCACCTGGATCTGCTGCCCGTCCTCGTCCGCGAGGCCACGCCCGAGGAGCGCGACGCGGCGCTGGGCCTCTTCAAGCGTCACTTCGGGCATGCGCCGCTCGTCGCGTTCGGCGAGACGGTGGCGCTCGACGGTGCAGAGACGCTGGTCGCAGAAGCGGAGAACGAAATCGGCGCCGCCCTGGCGTGGCGCCCGTTCGAGGGAGCGTTTCACATCCTCGCGCTGGCCACCGAACCAATGTGGCAACGCGCCGGCCTTGGCGGCCATCTGGTCGCCGAAGCGGAGCTGCTGGCGCGGCGGCGAGAGCACAACCGAGTGGTCGTGACCCTCGCCAACGACAACATCCCCGCGCTCTATTTCTACCAGCGCCGCGGATATCGCATCACCGGCGTCGTCCCCGACTCGTTCGCGTCACAGCGTTCCGCGCCCGCGCCGGTTGGTTTTGCCGGCATCCCGATTCTCGACGAGATTCAGCTCGTCAAGCATCTCCACTCGGCAGGTCTTCAGTCCTCAACCTGATGAAGGTTGAAGACTGAAGCGTGCCCGCCGAAGACTTACAGCTTCTCGAGCTGCGCCTCGACTTCAGCGTCGGTCTTCAGGTCGTTGGTCACCGAGAACGAGCCGAAGCCGCTTGCCAGTGAGCGCGCCAGCATCCGGTCCACGTTGCTGTTGACCACGCCCGCCAGCGTCACGTGCCCGCGCTCCACGATGATGTGGATGGGCGGGTTCGCCATCGACGCATAGTGCCAGAAGTTGGAGTTGCCATAGATCGCCCGGGAGATCCCCACCCGCAGCTGGTCGTCGAAGTGCGAGACGGGAAGCACCTCGATATTGTTCTGCACCTCGGTCACGCCGTCGAGCTTCGCCACCCGCTTCTCGATGTCAGTGCGCTTGTACGGCATCGTCACTTTCCCCGTGAGCGTGACCACGCCCTCTTCGATCTGCGCGTTGACGGTGTCGAAGATCGTGAACTGCGAGTACCGGAGCACCTGCTTCTGCACGTCGCGGAAGATCTGCAGGTCCTCGGCGCCTGCGGCCCGGGCCGGCACCGCCAGTGCCAGCATCACGAGAACCGCGGCAGTAATCCTAGTCATCATACGAGCCTCCTCTTTCATGTGAAGAGGTGGATCAAATAGTCTGCCAGCTGAAAACACGAAATTTCCGGTATATTTCCCGCGATTCTCGCGGGAAGGGATGCAGACTCGTCCGCAGATGCGGACGCCTCTACAGTACGAGCATCGTGGCGACGCCGGCGGCGATGAGGACGATCTGGCGCATCGAGCTCGCGTCGGTGCGGCCGCGATGCAGCCCGGGAATGAGATCGGCCATCGCGACATAGAGGAAGCTCGCGGCCGCGAGCACGAGGAAATACGGAAGCATGTCCGGCAGGAAGTCGAACGCGAGGAACGCGGCCACGGCCCCGAGCGCGCTGGCGGCCGCCGACAGCATGTTGAGCAGCAGCGCCTTCCGGCGCGAGTAACCGGCGTGGAGCAGGATGGCGAAGTCGCCGACCTCCTGCGGGATCTCGTGCGCGGCGACGGCGATGGCGGTGCTGATGCCGAGCGGGACCGAGGTGATGACGGCCGCGGCGATGACGGCGCCGTCCACGAAGTTGTGGAACGCGTCGCCGACGACGATCGTGAGCACGCTTCCGTCGTGGACCTCGCAGTCATGCGTGTGGCAATGGCGCCAGAGGACCAGCTTCTCCAGGATGAAGAAGAGCATGATGCCTCCGAGCAGCGTGGGGAATACCGTCGAAGCCGGCAGCGTATCGAGTGTTTCCGGCAGCAACGCGAGCATCGAGACGCCGAGCAGCGCGCCAACCGCGTAGCTGACCAGCCACGGGATCAGGCGGGACCGCGCCGAGTCGTTGACGAGGAGGATACCGGAGGCGACAGCCATGCCTCCCAGGCCGCCGAGCAGGCTCAACCCGAGAGCGATGAGGAACACACGCACGCAGGGGCATCATAGCAAGGCGCACGCAGGCAGCGGGCTGCTGGCGCTGGCATCGGATGTTGTTCGGCGGAGCACGAGGAAAGCGACGACGGCTTAGGCAGGTCGCCTTGCACACGCTCCCTGCGTGCTGCCGGCTGCCCGCTGCCGGCTACGAGGCGACGTACCCCCGCCTCGCCCGCACGGTGAAACGACGGTCCTTGACCTCGACGCGGATGGCATGCCAGAGCCCGTCCTTGGTCCCCTCGCTCGCGTAGCCAAGGTAGTACTGCTTGCTCAGCTCGTCGGCGATGCGCGCGGTCGCGCCGTCGAGGTCGCGGAATCCGCGTACGATCTCGGTTCGCCCGCCGCTGTCGTCGGTGATCTGGCGCAGCGCCTGCGCGTTGACGCGTTCGTCGCCGCCGCGCGACCACACACCGCCGCCCGACCCGCCGCCGATGGGCGGTGGCATTCGCGACCGTGGCCGGCGCCCCGGGATGGGAAAGGGAATTGGCATCGGCGGGAGCTGAATCGTCGGACCCCGGCGCGCCGATGTCTCGGTGCCTTCGACGCCGAGCGCATAGACGAGCACTTCGCTCTCGCGAATCATCTGTCGAAGCTCGCTGACGGAGGTGCCGCTGTTGGTGTCGTTGCCGTCCGAGATCACCAGCAGCGCCTTCTTGCGGTTCTTGCCCGACTGCGCCACGGGAATCGCGTCGGCAATCGCGTCGTACATCGCCGTTCCGCCCCCCGAGCCGACGCTGCCCACCGCGCGGCTGATTCGCTGACGGTCGCTGGTCCACTGCTGGATCATGTCGGGACGGTTCGCGAACTGCATGAAGAACAGCTCGTCGTCCGGGCCGAGCAGGTCGTAGATGAACCGATCGATAGCGGCGCGGGCGGCCGACATCTTCTCCGGCGTCATGCTGCCGCTGGTGTCGAGCGCGATGCCGAGGCTGACCGGCACGCGCTCGTTGCTGAAATGCGAGACCTGCTGTTCTTCGCCGTCCTCGTAGACCGTGAAGTCCTCCTGCCGCAGGCCCGGCACGAAGCGGCCCTCCTCGTCGGTCACCGTCGCCGTGACGTTGATCAGCTCGACGCCGCTGCGGAACCGGAACGTCTCCTGGGCGTCGATGGACACCACGGCGATGGCGGCCAACGCCGCCGCGGCAACGAAGGGTCGAAAGAGGGTGCGCATCGTCAGAGCCTTCCTACTGCTGGGCCAGCTGCGTCTGTTCCGCGCGGCGATCGAGGTGACGCATCATGCCACGCTCCGTGCGGAAGCTGACGCGGTATTTGGCGACCTCCGTCACGTTCGGAATCGTGACGACGAAACGGCGACTCGTCTCCAGGCTCGAGCACGATGAAATCCAGCGGCGCCCGTCCGCTCGCCGTGAAGCCGCCGCTGCGATCGAAGGCGAAGACGACGGCGGTGACGCGCCGGGCCTCGGCGCCTCCGGCCGGATTGCGGACGAGGCCCGTCACCGTGAGCGTGGTCCCCTCGCGCGAGTGGCGCATGGACATCAACTCGAGCGGAGCCGTCGTCTGAACCGCGTTGACAGCGGGCGCCGTGGAAGAGCCCGCGATTGCCCATTGCCGCCGCGACGACGACGATCACCGCCATCACGCCGACGACCGCGGCCTTCAAGAGCGGGCGCCCCTGCACCGATGCGCCCGGCTCCATCTCGAACATCGAGGAGACCTGCACGGCTGCGGCGTCGGGCGGAGTGTCCGCGTCGATGGCGCCGCTCAGTGCCGCGACGCGCGCGGCCGACCGCCGGCGATCCTCCCGCACGAGCCTCGTCGCGACCAGCGCAAAGCCGGCCGCCGCGGCGAACGAGACGAGCGTCAGAATCAGGAGCAGCAGATCCATGGTTACCTCAATGTGAACTCGACGGCGACCTCGACGATCACGTCCACCGCGGTACCACGGCGGCGGGCCGGGTCGAACCGCCACTGGCGGACGGCGGCGACCGCGCGCTGATCGAGGCCGCCCCCGAGGCCCTGCAGCACCGTCACCTCGCCGACGCGACCCGTCGCGTCGCACGACGATCTCGAGCACGACGTCGCCCTGCAAGCCGCGCCGCCGCGCCTCGTCGGTGTAGTCGGCCTTGACCTCTTTCAGGAGCCGTGGCGCTTCGATGCCGCTGCCGGGCCGGTAGGGTCCGCCGCCGATCCCGCCGCCCGCGCCATCGCCGATGCCGGAGCCGAGTCCTTCGCCGTTGCCAGTACCCTGGCCCGTTCCCGCTCCGCCGCCGGCACCGGAGCCCTGGCTCTCTGCCTCGCCGCGGCCGGCCTCGATCGTCCCCTCGCGCTCGCGCGGAGCGGCCGCGGCGGTGACGACTGGTGCGACGATGACCTTCGACGGCAACGGCTCGGGCTCGCGCTCGACAGGAGCGGGCGGCGGCGCCGACGGGCGGCGTCACGGGGGTCAGTTCCTTCGGAGGCTCCTCGCGCCGCGTTGTCGTGACGACAGGCTTCGGCGTCACCGCGGGCACGGACAGCCGCGGCCGCTCCGGGCCGCGCCGCTGAATCTTCGGCGCCGGCAGCGGATTGCGCAGGCCACCGCCCCCGCCACCGCCGCCGGGCCCTGGCGACATCAGGAACACGAGGCGCGCTTCCTCGCGTGGTGCGTCAACAGGCGCGCTCTCCGGGGCGCCCGCCGTCAGCACGAGCAGCGTGGCGAGGATCGCCCCATGGACGAACGTCGATGCGAAGGCGGGGAGGCCCGCCCGGCGTTCGCCGAGGGCGGGTCGGGCAGCATCGTCGAAGAGTCCGCCGGGCTGCGCTCGCGGCTGCCGCGGCCGTGGCGCTCGCCCGCAGCTCGCGCCCCGCGCGCAGCGCGTCGGCGGCGGCAATGTAGCGCGTGCCCGGAACGAAGCGCAGCGTGCCGGCGGTGATCAGGGCCTGTACCGCGCGCGGCTCCACGAGAGCGGCGCGGGCCAGCTCGTCCGTCGTGAAGACTTCCGGGTGAGAGCCTGGAGACATTGCCGTGCGCAGTGCTCAGGCAAAACCCTTGCCCGCCGTGTGCCGGCCGAATGCGGCCTGATTCCGCCCAAGTGCGGGGAGGTGTTGTGTTTGCGGGACGGTCGGGCTGTCTCTTTCAGCGGGCAGCTGGCAGCGGGCAGTGGGCAGGCGATGTTGTCACGACGCAACGGGTGACAAGCGCGACCCCTCGAGCGTTACGTGTCGAGCGACCTCCACTGTCGGCTGCCGGCTGCCGGCTTCGAACTACGTCTTCAGCCCTTCCGTGAACCGGTAGCCCTCTCGCTCCCACAGCATGCGCACCGGCTTGAAGCCGGCCGCCTGCAGCGCCGCGACCGCGCCGCCGGCTGCCTCGTACCTGACGTCGGGCCGGTACGGGCGGATCACTCCGGCGCAGGCCGCTCTTCGGTCCCGCCTCGATGACGATGATGCGGCCTCCGTGGCGGAGCACGCGACGGGTCTCGCGCAGCGCCCGATCGGCGCGGGCCTGATCGTTGAGCGACGGCAGCAACCCGTTCACGCCGTGCACGACCACGACGTCGAACGCGTCGTTGTCGAACGGCAGCGCGTCGAGCGGCGTGACGTGGAGATCGATCAGCGCGCCCGCGTCCGCCGCGCCGCCGCGGGCGCGCGTGGCGGCCGCCTCGTCGCTCACCGCCACGGACGCGGCGCCGCTCAATCCGATCTTCAGCGCCATCGCGGCGAGCAGCTTCGGGTCGTCCACGCCGATCTGCAGGAGCCGCTCACCCATGCGGATGCCGCTCATCTTGATCGGCAGCGGCTCGGTGTCCGTCTTGGTCTTTCGCAGGAAAAACATGCGTTTTCAGCATGATATAGTGGCCGATTGTGACTCCACCACTTGAAATTGCCCCTGCACGCGGCAAGCTTGGCGTGCTGCTCGTGGGGCTCGGCGCGGTGGCGACCACGACCATCGCCGGCGTGTTGGCCATCCGCAAGGGTCTCGCGCCGCCGATCGGCTCGCTGACGCAGATGGGCACGATCCGTCTCGGCAAGCGCACCGAAGCGCGGGCGCCGAAGATCAACGAGTTCGTCCCGCTCGCCGGCCTCGACGACATCGTGTTCGGCGGCTGGGACATCTTCGAGGAAGACTGCTACGCGCGCCGCCCGGACGGCGGGCGTGCTCGAATCCGCGCAGCTCGATCAGGTGCGCGGCGAGCTCGAGGCCGTCAAGCCGATGGCCGCCGTCTTCGACCAGCGCTACGTGAAGCGGCTCGACGGCCCGAACGTCAAGAAGGGCAAGAACAAGCGCGACCTCGCCGAGCAGCTGATCGCCGACATCCGCGCGCTTCAAGGAGAAGCACGGCTGCGACCGGCTGGTCATGGTCTGGACCGGCAGCACCGAGGTCTTCATGAAGGAGGGCGCGGTGCACGCGACTCGTCGCCGCCTTCGAGAAGGGGCTCGAGCAGAGCGACGACGCGATCCCGTCGAGCATGGTCTACGCCTACGCGGCGCTGCGCGAGGGGATCCCGTTCGCCAACGCCGCGCCCAACCTGACCGCCGACGTCCCGGCGATGCTGGAGCTGGCGGCGCGGACCAAGTCGCCGCTCGCCGGCAACGACATGAAGACCGGGCCAGACGCTGATCAAGACGATCATCGCGCCCGGCCTCAAGGCGCGGCTGCATCGGCGTCAAGGGCTGGTACTCGACCAACATCCTCGGCAACCGCGACGGCGAGGTGCTCGACGATCCCGAATCGTTCAAGACCAAGGAAGAGAGCAAGAAGTCGGCGCTCGACTACATCTTCCAGCCGCACCTCTATCCCGAGCTCTACAAGGACCTGCGCCACGTCGTGCGCATCAACTACTACCCGCCGCGCGGCGACAACAAGGAAGGCTGGGACAACATCGACATCGTCGGCTGGCTCGGCTATCCGATGCAGCTCAAGATCAACTTCCTCTGCCGCGACAGCATCCTGGCGGCGCCGATCGTGCTCGACTCGGCGCTGTTCCTCGATCTGGCCAAGCGCGCGGGCATGTCGGGCATCCAGGAGTGGCTCTCGTTCTACTACAAGGCGCCGATGCACGCGCCCGAGGTCTACCCGGAGCACGATCTGTTCATCCAGCTGATGAAGCTGAAGAACACGCTGCGCTACATGATGGGCGAGGAGCTCATCACGCACCTGGGACGGGAGTACTACGACTAGCAGGCAGCCGGCAGCTGGAGGCCGGCAGTTCTTCCGGCTGACGCCGGAAGTCACGAATGCCTGTTGCGTTCTGCCAGCTGCTTGCTGCCGGCTGCCCGCTTTCTAACCGTGCTTCAGCCCGTTCTCCTCGGCGGTCTCTTCATCGGCGTGCTTTCCGCGCTGCCGATCGTCAGCGTCGGCAACTGCTGTTGCCTGTGGATTCTCGGCGGTGGGCTGCTGACGGTGCGGCTCGCAGCTCAGGACGCCGCGCGCCCGATCGGTCCCGGCCGCGGCGCCGTCCTCGGGCTCATGGCCGGGGTTGCCGGCGCGTTCGTCTGGCTCGTCGCTGGCGCTGGCGCTCGACGTGGTCGTGGCGCCGCTCCAGGACCGCATGGTCGACGAGATGCTCCGCGGCGCGCAGGACATGCCGCCCGACGCGCGCGAGTGGCTCGAGATGGTGGCCGGCCGTGCCTCCACGCCGATGCGGTTCGTCATGGGGTTCGCGTTCCAGTTGTTCGGCGCGATCTTCTCGGCGCTCGGCGGGCTGCTCGGCGCCGCGTTCTTCCAGCCGCGACGTGCCGCCCGCGCTCGGCGGCGATCCGTTCGGCCCGCCGCCGCTGCCGCCGCAGTAAGCCGGTAGGCCGGCAGTGCAGCCGACTAGCTCGATCGCTGCCGGCCTGCCTAGCTGATATCCTGATCGCGCCATGGCCGACCCCAAGGTTCCAGCCGAGATCGCCGACCTTCTGCAGGAAAACCGCACGTTCCCGCCGCCGGAGGCGTTCCGCGGCGCGCGAACGTCAGCGACGCCGGAGGTCTACGCGCGCGCGGAGCGCGACCCCGAGGGCTTCTGGGCCGACTTCGCGCGCGAGCTCGAGTGGTTCACGCCGTGGACGCAGGTGCTCGAGTGGAAGCCGCCGCACGCGAAATGGTTTCGTCGGCGGCACGCTCAACGCCAGCGTCAACTGCGTCGATCGCCACGTGCGCGGGCCGCGGCGGAACAAGGCCGCGATCATCTGGGAAGGCGAGCCGGGCGATCGCCGCACGCTGACCTACTTCGATCTGTACCGCCAGGTCAGCCAGTTCGCCAACGTGCTGAAGTCGCTCGGCGTCACGCGCGGCGATCGCGTGGCGCTCTACCTGCCGCTCATCCCGGAGCTGGCGATCGCGATGCTCGCGTGCGCGCGCATCGGCGCGGTGCACTCGGTCGTGTTCGGCGGCTTCAGCTCCGAGTCGCTGCGCGATCGCATCAACGACGCACAGGCCACGCTGCTCGTCACCGCCGACGGCGGCTGGCGCCGCGGCAGGATCGTGCCGCTGAAGCAGATGGCGGACGAGGCGCTCGCAGGACACGCCGTCGATCCAGCACGTCGTCATCGTCCAGCGCGCTGCACGGCGCGCCGGCGCAGGTGCACGTCAAGGAAGGCCGCGACCACTGGTACCACCGGCTGATGCAGGAGGCGCTCGTACCACGTGCGAGCCGGAGCAGATGGACGCGGAGGACATGCTCTACATCCTCTACACGTCCGGCACGACCGGGAAACCCAAAGGGCATCGTGCACACGACCGGCGGCTACCTCGTCGGCACCTACGCGACCACGAAGTGGGTCTTCGATCTCAAGGAAGACGACGTCTACTGGTGCACCGCCGACATCGGCTGGGTGACCGGCCACAGCTACGTCGTCTACGGCCCGCTGCCGAACGGCGCGACGGTGGTCATGTACGAAGGCGCGCCGGACTGGCCGCAGAAGGATCGCTTCTGGGAGATCGTCGAGCGCTACGGCGTGACGATCTTCTACACCGCCCCGACGGCCATCCGCGCGTTCATGCGCTGGGGCACCGAGTGGCCGGAGAAGCGCGACCTGTCGAGCCTGCGGCTGCTCGGGTCGGTGGGTGAGCCGATCAACCCGGAAGCGTGGATCTGGTATCACCGCTTCATCGGCGGCGAGCGCTGCCCGGTCGTGGACACGTGGTGGCAGACCGAAACCGGCGCGATCATGATCACGCCGCTTCCCGGCATCACGGCGACCAAGCCAGGCTCGGCCACGCGGCCGTTTCCCGGGCATCAAGGCCGAGATCAAGACGGACAAGGGCGACACGATCGAAGGCGCCGGGCGGCGGCCTGCTCACGCTGACGCGCCCGTGGCCGGCGATGCTGCGCGGCATCTACGGCGACCCCGAGCGCTACGTCAAGCAGGTACTGGAGCCGGTGGACGCCGGACATCTACTTCACCGGCGACGGCGCCAAGCGCGACAAGGACGGCTACTTCTGGCTGCTCGGCCGCGTGGACGACGTGCTGAACGTCGCCGGCCATCGCATCGGCACCATGGAAGTGGAGAGCGCGCTCGTCGATCACCCGCGCGTCGCCGAAGCCGCCGTCGTCGGGCGTCCGCACGAGATCAAGGGCCAGGCGGTCGCCGCGTTCGTCACGCTGAAGGAGGGGACGCCGGCCTCGGAGGCGCTCGTCGGCGAGCTGAAGGACCACGTCGTGCAAGAAGATCGGCGCCATCGCGCGGCCCGACGACGTCATCTTCGCCGCGGACCTGCCCAAGACCCGGTCGGGCAAGATCATGCGCCGGCTGCTGCGCGATATCGCCGAGGGCAAAGCGCTCGGCGATACGACCACGCTGGCCGACCCGGCGGTGGTGGCGAAGTTGAAGGAACAGTACCAGGAGGATCACTGAGCGGATTGGTGTCGCGCGGCGTAGATTCTCGGCTCCGGGCTCCGGAGGGCAGGCGTGACCGTGGAACCTGCTCCGAGCGATCAGCGTAGACTTACAGCGAGCCCGAAAGCTGGAGCCCGAAGCCCGACATGGCGCTGATCGAAACCCGCGATCTCTGGAAGACCTACGTCATGGGCGACGAGGAGATCCACGCCCTGCGCGGCGTCTCAGTCGGAGATCGAGCGCGGCGAATATGTGGCCATCATGGGACCGTCGGGGTCGGGCAAGTCCACCCTGATGAACCTGATTGGCTGCCTCGACACGCCGAGCAAGGGCAGTTACCTGCTGAACGGGAAGCAGGTCAGCCAGATGAACGACAACGAGCTGGCCCGGATCCGGAACGAGGAAATCGGGTTCGTGTTCCAGACCTTCAACCTGCTGCCGCGCGCCTCGGCCTTGCAGAACGTCGAGCTCCCGCTCGTCTACGCAGGCGTGCCGGCGAAGGATCGGCAGGAGCGCGCCAAGGGAGCGCTGGAGAAGGTGGAGTTGGCGCACAGGATGACGCACCGGCCGAATGAGCTGTCGGGCGGCCAGCGCCAGCGCGTGGCGATTGCCCGCGCGCTCGTGAACAACCCGTCGATCCTGCTCGCCGACGAGCCGACCGGCAACCTCGACTCGAAGACCGGCGCCGAGATCATGGCGCTGTTCGCCCGCCTTCACCAGGCCGGCAACACGATCGTGCTGGTCACGCACGAAGCCGACGTGGCGGCGTTCGCGCATCGGACGATTCACCTCCGGGACGGCCAGGTCGAGAAGGACGTCAGGCAAGCGCCGACGGCTACACGGAGCGGCGGCCAGAGCGGCGCACGACCGCGTCCTCTGCGCTCCCTCGATTGCCCAGCTGCCCGCTGCCGGCTTCGTCTCAGACCGCCGCCCAGTGCCCCGGGCCAAGAGCGCGCAGCGGCGCCTCGCGGTCGAATGACTTCGGATCCAGCACGATGCGTTGACGTGGCGCGTCGGGATCGAGCACCGGGATCGCGCTGAGGAGCGCGCGCGTGTAGGGATGCGTCGGGTTGGCAAACAGCGCGGCCGTGTCCCCCATCTCGACGACCTTCCCCAGGTACATCACCGCCACACGGCTGCAGATGTGTTCCACCAGGCGCAGGTCGTGCGCGATGAACAGGTAGGTCAGCCTGAACTTCGCCTTCAGGTCCATCAGCAGCTTGACCACCTGTGCCTGGATGGACACGTCGAGCGCCGACACCGCTTCGTCCGCGATGATGAGCGCCGGGTTCAGCGCCAGCGCGCGCGCGATGCCGATGCGCTGCCGCTGCCCGCCGCTGAACTCGTGCGGGAATCGCACGATCATGGCGCGCTCGAGGCCGACCAGCTCGAACAGCTCGCCGACCCGCGCCCGCCGTTCGTCCTTGCTCCCCAGCTTGTGAATGACGAGCGGCTCCTCGACGATGTCGCCGACGCGCATGCGGGGGTTGAGGGAGGAGTAGGGATCCTGAAAGATGATCTGCATGTCGCGACGCGCCAGCCGCAGGCGCGAGCGCGAAAACCCGAGCACGTTCTCTCCTTTGAAGAGGACTTCGCCGGAGGTGGGCTCGATGAGGCGGAGGATGGCGCGGCCGGTGGTGCTCTTGCCGCTGCCCGATTCCCCGACGAGCCCGAACATCTCGCCCTCGTCGATCGCAAAGCTGACGTCGTCCACCGCCTTGACGATCGACGGCTTCTGGAAAAGCCCCTGCTTGCGAGAGAAGTGCTTGACGAGATGTCTGACCTCGAGCAGCGGCGCGGACGGACCGCTGTGACGGGTCGGCTCGAGAGGTTGAGTCATCGTGGACGGGGGTCCGACCCCATTCCAGGGACGGCAGCGAGCAGGCCGCGGGTGTATTCGTGCGAGGGTGTTCGCAGGATCTGCCGCACCGGCCCTTCCTCGACGAGCTTGCCCTTGTACATGACGGCGACGCGGTCGGCCATCTCGGCGATGACGCCGAAGTCATGCGTGATGAGCAGCAGCGCCAGGTTGAAGCGCGCTTTCAGCTCGCGCATCAGGTCGAGCACCTGTGCCTGGATGGTCACGTCGAGCGCCGTCGTCGGCTCGTCCGCGATGATGAGCGGCGGCCGGCAGGCGAGCGCGATCGCAATCATGACGCGCTGGCGCATGCCGCCGGAGAGCTGGTGCGGATAGTCGCGGGCGCGGCGGGCGGCGTCGGGAATGCGAACGGCCTCGAGCAGTTCGACGGCCCGGGCGTGGCCCTCGGCCTTGCCGGTCCCGTGCACGATGAGCGCCTCCGCAATCTGGTCGCCAACGCGCATCACGGGGTTGAGCGCGGTCATCGGCTCCTGGAAGATCAGCGAGATCCTGGCGCCACGCACCTCTCGCATCTCGCTCTCCGAGAGCGCCAGGAGGTCCCTGCCCTCGAAGAAAACCCGGCCGCCCGTCACCCGGCCGGGCGGCTGCAGGAGCCGCAGAATGGAAAAGGCGGTGACCGACTTGCCGCTGCCCGACTCGCCGACGAGCCCCAGCGTTTCGCCGGCGGCCATCTGGAAGCTGACGTTGTCCACCGCGGTCACCGATGAACGGTCGCCGGTGAAGGTCACCGTCAGGTTCTGCACATCAAGCAGCGGATCAGCCATTCAATCGATGCTCAACGCCGAATGCGAAATGCAGCATGCCAAATGGGAATGGCGCTTCCTTTACCATCTGAGCATGGTGCATCGAGCATTGTGCTCCAGTAGTCGTAAGTCAGACAGGTCACTCCACTAGTGATTGTCCTGATACTCGCCAAACGTATGGCGCAAGGTATCGGCAATCTCGCCGAGGGTCGCGCGCTTCTCGACCGCCGTCACGATCGGTGGCACGAGGTTCGAGCCGTCGCGCGCGGCCTGCTCGACACCGGCCAGCGCAGCACGCCACTCCTGCTCGCTGCGCGAGGCGCGCACCGCCTGCACCCGCTCGATCTGGCGCCGCTCGATCCCCGGATCGACGCGGAACACGTCCACGTCCGTCGGCGCTTCGTCGCCGTACCGGTTCACGCCGACGACGACCGCCTCGCCGGCGTCGATCGCCTGTTGCGCCCTATACGCGGCGTCCTGGATCTCGCCCTGGATATAGCCCGCCTCGATGGCGGCCAGCGTACCACCCATCCCGTCGATCCGCGCGATCAACTCGGACGCGTCGCGCTCGATGCGGTCGGTCCGCTCCTCGATCGCGTAAGCGCCGCCGAACGGGTCGACCGTATTCGCGACGCCGGTCTCGTGCAGGATGATCTGCTGCGTCCGCAGCGCGATCGTCGCGCTTTCCTCGGTCGGCAGCGCCAGCGCCTCGTCGCGCCCGTTGCAGTGCAGCGACTGCGTACCTCCGAGCACCGCCGCCAGCGCCTGCAGCGCGACGCGCACGATGTTGTTGTCCGGCTGCTGAGCCGTCAGGGTGCTGCCCGCCGTCTGCGTGTGGAAGCGGAGTTGCTGCGCGCGCGGGTGGGTCGCCTTGAACCGGTCCCGCATGATTCGAGCCCATAACCGCCGCGCGGCGCGGAACTTCGCGACTTCCTCGAGGAAATCGTTGTGGGCGTTGAAGAAGAACGAGAGACGCTGGCCGAACGCGTTCACGTCGAGGCCGGCCTCTGTGGCCGCCTGGACGTAGGCGATCGCGTGGGCCAGCGTAAACGCCACCTCCTGAACGGCGGTCGATCCGGCTTCGCGGATGTGATACCCGCTGATCGAGATCGTGTTCCACTGCGGCAGCTCACGCTGGCAGAACGCCATCACGTCGGTGACGATGCGAAGCGACGGCCGCGGGGGATAGATGTAGGTGCCGCGGGCGACATATTCCTTGAGGATGTCGTTCTGGACCGTGCCCGACAACGCCGCCAGCGGCACCCCTTGCCGCTTGGCCACCGCCACGTACAGCGCGAGGAGGATGATCGCCGTGGCGTTGATGGTCATCGACGTGGAGACGCGGCCGAGCGGAATCTCCTCGAAGAGCGCCGCCATGTCCTCGATCGAATCGATGGCCACACCGACCTTGCCCACCTCGCCGGTCGCCAGCGGATGGTCCGAGTCGTAGCCGATTTGCGTCGGCAGGTCGAATGCCACGCTGAGGCCGTTGACACCCTGCGACAGGAGGTAGCGATAACGGCGGTTCGACTCCGCCGCGTCGGCAAATCCGGCGTACTGCCGCATCGTCCAGGGCCGGCCGCGATACATGTCGGGCTGGATGCCCCGCGTGAAAGGGAACGAGCCCGGGAGGCCGATATCGCGGTCGCGATCGGTCCCCTCGAGGTCCGCCGGGGTCAGGAAGTCCCTCGTGTGGGGTGTAGTCCGCATCGGCTTCGGCCGATTCTACCTTTACAGGGCGATTGGGGTTTCAGCTCCGCCGACGGGTGCACCTGCCACAAAAGCAGGCAGGTCGTCTGTAGCGAAACGAGCGAAAATAGGCGAAAAACGACGGTTTGTTGACACCCCCACGCTCGGCCTTTAAAATGGGCGCCAGCCTTGAGTGAGGCTAAACCCAAGTAAATGAACACTTTTGGCGCCCGATTCCCCGCAGCCACCCGCAGGAGTGCAGGTTCGGATTGGGAGACGCCCCGGTACCCCTCCCGGCGGCGGTAAGGAGGAGCAGGAATGGATGACGTCGTCAACCGGTTCGCAAAAGAGCTGGCCGACGCGATTGCCGCTGCCGTCGCCGAGAGTCCTGAGGTTGAAGCCTGCCGCGCCAGGGCGCGCGAGGCCGGCTTCGACATGAAAGTGACGCTCGAGGCGGTCGTCGGGTTCGTCAATCGCAACAACGGGGGCCCGGTGGCCAAGATCACCGCTCCTGCGCGCCTCCTCCCGGCCCGGAAGGCATTCGACCTGACGGCCAACGACAGGCGGTTCCTGCGCTCCCTCCGTATTGGCGCCGACGAAGCCAAGGAAACAGTCGAATAGCCAATAAGGTCTTACAAAGTTCGTTCTTGCGCTACAGGCGGGCCGGGAGTCATACTTCCGGCCCTTTGTGCATAGACGAGCTTGGGTCCTCTTGATGCTGATCGGCGCGTGGGCGGCCATCTCCTGTGGCGGGGATAAGCTCGCTCTGGTCGCGCCGACAGCTATAACGCTGGACCCAATCCCTCCGCCTGCGCTTCCCTCCGCTTTGGCAGGACAGGCGGTCATGATGGGTGCTGGGGACCTGGGGGACTGCGGGCTTCCCGGGTACCGCGGAGACGGCGGCGTTGTTGCGGGGATTTTCCGGCACGATCTTCACGGTCGGCGATCACGCGTATCCCCACGGCAGCCGTGACGACCTCCGCAACTGCTATGACCCTCACTGGGGTCCGTTCAAGTCGCAGACGTTTCCCAGCATCGGCAATCACGACCTCGAAACAGAAGGCGGTCGCGGCTACTTCGACTACTTCGGTACGAACGCCGGCCCCGTGGGCCGCGGCTACTACTCGTACACCGCTGGGAGCTGGTTCGTGCTCTCGCTCAACAGCGAGCTCGACGCCTCGGGCCGGGACGCGCAGGTCGCCTGGGTCACTCGGGAGCTTGCCGCCAACCCGACGGACTGCACGCTGGCCTATTTTCACCGGCCCCACGTCTCGTCAGGGGTATTCGCGGCGCAACGGATGCGCCCACTGGTCACGGCGCTGTACCGGGGCGGCGCGGATGTCATCGTCAACGCTCATGAGCACTTCTATGAGCGGTTCGCCCGGCAGGATCCCGAAGGCCGCCCGGATCCCGCATTCGGGTTCGATATGTTCATTGTCGGCACCGGGGGCGGACGGTTCCACGGCGCCGTGACGGTGGCGCCTAACAGTGAAGTGCTGGTTTTGGAAGCGTGGGGCCTCATCAAGCTGACGCTGCGGCGCACGGATTACGACTGGGCGTTCATCCAGGGCGGCACCGGCGCCGTGCGCGACGCCGGCAGCCGCCAATGCCACGGCCGACCGGCAGGGTGAGGCAGGGACAAGTGGAAGAAGTGGAACAGGTGGAAGAAGTGGAAGAAGTGGAAGTGGAAAGTGGAGGAAGTAGAAAAGTGAGGAAGTGGGCGTTCGATTGTTGGTGGCGCCGCAGCTCGTAAGCGACAAGTAGCTGGTTGCACTTCAGCTACTTTTCACTTTCGTCGTTTTCCCGTTCACTTCTTCCACTTTTCCACTTGTTCCACTTCTTCCACTTGTTCCATTCTCTTCCCTAAGTCTTCGCCTTTCCCTGGTTGGCGACGGCGGCCTCCGCCTTCTTGATCGCGTCAGGATCTCCCAGGTAGTAGTGCTGTAACGGCTTGAGGTTCTCGTTCAGCAGGTAGACGAGCGGCACGCCGGTTGGAATGTTCAGCTCGACGATCTCCTCGTCGGCGACGTTGTCGAGATACTTCACCAACGCCCGCAGGCTGTTGCCGTGCGCCGTGATCAGCACTTTGCTTCCCGCTTTGATCCGGGGCGCGATCGCCTCGTGCCAGTACGGCAGGAACCGGTTGACGGTGTCCTTGAGGGACTCGGTCAGCGGGAGCTCCTCCGGCGGGATCTCGGCATAGCGCCGGTCGCGAGAGGGATGCCGCGGATCGTCCGGCGTGAGCGGCGGCGGAGGGATGTCGTAGCTGCGCCGCCAGATCTTGACCTGCGCCTCGCCGTGCTCGGCGGCGGTCTCCGCCTTGTTGAGTCCCTGCAGTGCGCCGTAATGACGCTCGTTGAGGCGCCACGATTTGTATTCCGGGATCCACATCTGATCCATCTCGCCGAGCGCGATCCACTCTGTGCGGATGGCGCGCTTGAGGACCGAGGTGAACGCCATGTCGAACTCGAACTTCTCGGCCGCCATCAGGCGGCCGGCCTCGCGCGCCTCCTCGAGTCCTTTCTCGCTCAGGTCGACGTCGGTCCAGCCGGTGAACCGGTTTTCCTTGTTCCACACGCTCTCGCCGTGGCGGAGCAATACGAGTCGAAGCATTCGTTCTTCACTCCCACGGCCCGCGGAGTTGCGGAAACGCGGAGACTGGCCCTTCTCGGATCAGAAGACTCGAACTGAAGAATGCAGCGTGTGATCCCGAGAACGTCCAACCTTCCGCGTCGCCGCGTCTCCGCGGCCGTCTCACTAAACTGACGTTGCGAGCTGCCGAATCGCCGAGCGGCCCGCGTACTTTGCCGACGCGCCGAGTTCCTCCTCGATGCGCAGCAGCTGGTTGTACTTGGCGATTCGGTCGCTGCGGCTGGCCGAACCCGTTTTGATCTGCCCCGCGGACGTGCCGACGGCAAGGTCCGCGATCGTGCTGTCCTCGGTTTCGCCCGAGCGGTGCGAAATGATCGTGGCGTAATTGGCGTCGCGCGCGAGCCCAATCGCGTCGAGCGTTTCCGACGCCGTCCCGATCTGATTGAGCTTCACCAGCAATGCGTTGCCGATGCCTTCTTCGATCCCTTTCGCCAGGATCTGGGGGTTGGTCACGAACACGTCATCCCCGACGAGCTGCACCCGCTCGCCGAGCGCGCGCGTCAGCGCCTTCCACCCGTCCCAATCCTGCTCCGCTACCCCGTCCTCGATCGAGATGATCGGATACTGGCCGACCCATTCGGCGTACAGCGCCACCATCTCGGCAGCGGTCCGCGTCGGCTCGCCGGACTTCTTGAAGACGTACTTGCCGTTGTCCCAGAGCTCGCTCGACGCGACATCGAGGGCGATGAAGACGTCATGGCCCGCGGAGAGGCCCGTCTTGCCGATGGCCTCGACCACCAGGTCGAGCGCCTCGCGGTTCGACTTGAGGTTCGGCGCGAAGCCGCCCTCGTCGCCCACGCCGGTGGAGTGGCCGGCCTTCTTCAGGATCGCCCGCAGCGCGTGGAAGATCTCGGTGCCGGCGCGCAACGCCTCCGAGAAGCTCGGCAGGCCGAGCGGCATGACCATGAACTCCTGGAAGTCGACGCTGCTGTCGGCATGTGCGCCCCCGTTCAGGATGTTCATCATCGGCACCGGCAGCACGTACTTGCCGCCAGCCGGCACGCGCTCGCTCAGGTGGGCGAGGTGCTCGTACAGCGGCTTTCCCGCCGCGGCGGCCGCCGCTTTGAGCGCCGCCAGAGAGACGCCGAGGAGCGCATTCGCGCCGAGCCGGCTCTTCGTCGGGGTCCCGTCGAGGTCGATGAGCGTGCGGTCCACGAGCCGTTGTTCGAGCTCCATGCCCCGCAGAGCGGTCGCGATCTCGCCATTGATGTGATCGACGGCCTTGCGCACGCCCTTGCCCAGGTAGCGCTGCTTGTCGCCGTCACGAAGCTCCAGCGCCTCGCGCTCGCCGGTAGACGCGCCGGACGGCACGGCCGCGCGGCCGAACGCGTTGCCCGCCCACAGGTCCACTTCCACGGTGGGATTGCCGCGGGAATCGAGGATCTCGCGCCCGCGAACTCGTGTTATCTGCACGTCGTGCCTTTCTCTCGCTGCGCCGTCCGCGTCCACCAACCGGGGACACACGGGCACCGCGACAATCTTCTCAAATCCTTCCCTTGGGTCTCCGCCCTTCGCCGGCCGTCTCCTCGTCGTTATGCAGACGCCGCGCCGCCGCTCCGGTCGGCTTCGGCTTCGGCGCGCAACGCCTCTTCACTGATGGGGCCGATGAGCGGCTCATCCTCGGCGGTCACGATCACGACGCCGTTGTCGGTGACGGCATGCCGCCGCCGGTCCTCCGCGGCATCGAACCCGATGAGCGCGCCGCGGGGAATCAGGACGTCGCGATCCACGATGGTCCGGCGCAGGCGCGCGTGGCGTCCAATCCGCACGCCGGGCATCAGGATGGTCTGCTCGATTTCGCAGAAGCTGTGGACGCGGACGTTCGGGCACAGAATGCTGCCGCTGACCCGGCTGCCCGAGATGATGCAGCCGCCCGAGATGATCGAGTCGAGGGCCTGGCCGCACCGCCGCCCTTCCTCGGCGAACACGAATTTCGCCGGCGGTGCCTGCGGCATGTAGGTGCGCAGCGGCCACTCCGGATCGTAGAGATTGAACTCCGGGTTCACCTGGCAGAGGTCCATGCTCGCCTCGAAGTAGGCGTCGAGCGTCCCGATGTCGCGCCAGTACTTCGCTGCCTTCTTGTTCTCGTCATAGAAGCGGTACGAGTAGACCGGCGCCGATCGTATCAGTGACGGGATGATGTTCTTGCCGAAGTCGTGCTGGCTGGTCCCGTTGGCGGCGTCTTCCTCGAGCGCGCGCACCAGCACGTCGACGCGGAAGATATAGATGCCCATCGAGGCGAGCGCCACGTCGGGCGCTCCAGGAACGCCAGGCGGCGCGTCGGGCTTCTCGAGAAAGTCGCTCACGCGGTCGGACTCGTCGACGCTGACGATGCCGAAACGCCGGCCGTCGGCGACCGGCACCTCGATCGTGGCCAGCGTCGCGTCAGCCCTTGCGCTCGATGTGGAAGCGCAGCATCTTGGCGTAGTCCATCTTGTAGACGTGATCGCCCGAGAGCACGATGACGTGAGTGGGCGCCTCGCGGGTGATGGAGTAGAGGTTCTGGTAGACCGCGTCGGCGGTGCCGAGGTACCAGTGCTCGCCGACGCGCTTCTGCGGCGGCAGGATTTCGATGAACTCGCCGAGCTCCTCCGACACCACGTTCCAGCCCATCCTGATGTGCCGGCTGAGGGACAAGGACTTGTATTGCGTGGCGATGAGGATCCGGCGCAGCCCTGAATTGATGCAGTTGCTCAGGGTGAAATCGATGATCCGGTAGGGACCGCCGAAGTAGACGGCCGGCTTCGCGCGTTCCTTGGTCAACGGCGAGAGGCGTTCCCCGACTCCGCCAGCCAGGAGGATGACCAGGATATCGTCGAGTTCCATGCGGGTCCCTGACCGGGAAAGACACCGGGTGCAATCGTCGGCGCGCCCGCAGAAATTACACCCGGCGTCCTCTGAGGGCTGCCGATGATAGCATGCGGACGAGCCGGCCAAAGCTCGTCAGATCCTCGTTATCCTCAACAATTTCGCGGTTTGAACCCCTGCTCCGCTGTTTGACTTGCCTTCGGCCCGAGGCCTATGATCAGGCGATTCGGATTCTTGGACGGTTCGCTGTTGAGAACCGCGCCCATCCCCGGACAAGAGACTAAAGAGAAGCAGAGAGGCATCATGCAGATCCGCCGGGTTCTTACCTTCTGTGTCGCCCTCGCGGGGGCCGGCACCCTGTCGCCGGCCCTCCTCGCGCAGACCACGAACACGCAGAACAACCAACGTGAGCAGGAGCGTCGCAGCAAGCAGGAGCAGCAGGATATCGACGCGCTCGTCAAGGTGGTCGATGGCGTGACCACGGGGCAGCAGGCTCCGGCAGACATCCCGCTGACCTGGGAATCGAACCATTTCGTTCGCGGCGCCGATGGCACGACTTACGTGCCGTTCACGCTGCTGGTGGATCGCAGCAAGCTCGCCGCGCCCGGTGTCGGGATGTACGTGCGCGTCGTCAGCAAGGAAGCGGCTGCGCCGGCGCCAGCGGCGAACAACAACGACCGGAACCGCACCCAGAAGCCGGACGAGCGCGTGACCTACCCGTGGGACAACGTGCACTTCCTCGAAGTGCCGGCCGACGGCAAGATCCAGCGTGCCTTTGCGGTGAAGCCCGGCAACTACGAGGTCCTCATCGCGACCAAGGAACGCACGCCCGAAAAGCAGCCGCGCAACGCGCCGCCGGCGAAGGTTGGCGTGCTTCGCCGCGACCTCACGATTCCCGATTTCTCGAAGCCCGAGCTGCAGACGAGCAGCGTGATCATCGCGAACTCGATCGAGCCCGTCACCACCCCCTTGAACCCCGCGCAGCAGCAGGAGCAGCCGTACAACTTCGGCACGATGCGCGTCGTCCCGTCTCCGGACATGAAGCTGAAGAAGAGCGGCGAGCTGCAGGTGCTGTTCTGGGTGTACGGTGCGGAGGCGAAGGGCGGCAAGCCGGACATCACCATCGAGTACAACTTCCATCAGAAGACCGGCGACACGGAGAAGTACTTCAACAAGACCGCGCCGCAGGATCTCAACGCCCAGACGCTGCCGCCGCAATTCGACGTGACGGCCGGACACCAGCTTCCCGGCAGCCTCGTCGTGCCGCTCGGCAGCTTCCCCGAGGGCGACTTCCGTCTCGAGATCAAGGTGACCGACAAGGTGTCCGGCAAGACGCTGACGCAGAACGCGACGTTCTCGGTCGTCGCTGGCTGATTCCGACCGAGAGAGCGAGCACACCGCCTATGACGCGCCTGCTCACCCTGGGCCCCGTGGTGGCCGTGGTGTGCGTGGCCGTCACGGCGCCGGCGTGGGCGCAGGTGCAGCGGCCCTTGCAGCAGCCGATCACGCAGATCGCCTCTGCAATCCAGTCCGATCTGCACGGCGTCGTGCTCGACGATCGCGGGGAACCGTCTGATCGGCGCGGTGGTGTCGGCGCTGGGGTCCACGACGGCCTTCGCGGTGTCCGACCGCGACGGCCGTTTCGCATTCCGCAATCTGGCGCCCGGTCCGTACCTCGTGCGCGCGCATCTCCAGGGGTACGTGCCGGCGCGCGGGCGCATCATCCAGGTCAATAGCGGCGCGCGCACCATGTCGACGATCGCGCTGACACGACGGGATCAGGGCGATGAGCCACAGGTGCTGGCGGCCGGCGTTGCCGGCGCGGAATCGGCGGCGCCGCCGGAGACGGTGACGCACGACCACGGCGAGGTGGCGTGGCGACTGCGTCACTTGAAGCGCAGCGTGCTCAAGGAAGTCGAGCCCGGTCTGGTCGGAATCGAAGAACACGACTCGCTCTTCGGTGAATCGCTTGCGGGTCTCGGACGAGCGGTGGGCGCACCGGCCCGGTTTGCCACGGCGCTGCTGGCCGACGTGCCTTTCACCGGCCAGATCAACCTGCTCACGAGCACATCGTTCGACCGTCCGCAGGACCTGTTCACGGCGGACGGCCTCGTGCCGCGCGGCGTCGCGTATCTCTCGCTCGCGGCGCCCACTGGCGGTGGCGAGTGGGCGATGCGCGGGGCCATGACGCAAGGAGACCTTGCGTCCTGGATCCTCGCGGGATCGTACGTGCGCGCGTGTCGGCAGCACGCACCAGTACGAAGCCGGGTGGTCGTACGGCATGCAGCGCTACCTCGGTGGCAACGCCGACGCGCTGGCGGCGATGACCGACGGCAGCCGCAACGCCGGATCGGTGTACGCGTTCGACGACTGGGCGATCAATCCGCAGCTGCGGGTCGGCTACGGCGCCAAGTATTCGCGCTACGACTACCTCGCGCAGCGCGCCCTGCTGAGCCCGCGCGCGAGCATCACGCTGCGGCCGAGCCTCAACGACACCCTCGAGCTGCGGGCGACCGCGTCGCGGCGCGAGATCGCTCCCGGCGCGGAAGAGTTCCTGCCGCCGTCCACGGGTATCTGGTTGCCGCCGGAGCGCACGTTCTCGACCATCTCCGGCGACGGCAACTTCACGCCCGAGCGCGTCGAGCACCTCGAGGTTGCCATCGAGCGCGAGTGGGCGGGCGACTTCGTCGTGGGTGTGCGCGCCTTCCGGCAGCACGTCGACGATCAGGTCGTGACGCTGTTCGGCGATCTCCCGGGCAAGGCCAACGCGAGCCTTGGCCACTATTACGTCGCGTCGGCCGGCGACTTCGAAGGCCGCGGGTGGGGCGTGAGCCTGAGCCGCGACGTGGCCGACGGGGTTCGCGCGTCGATCGACTACACGCAGGCCGATGCACGCTGGGTCGGACCTTCAGCGGATCTGCACGCGGTCACGGTCGTCGCCGCCTCCGCGATCAGGACCGACCACGAGCGCATCCACGACCTGACGACGACGGTGGAAAGCGTGCTGCCGGGGATCGACACGCGGGTGTTCGTCGTCTACAAGATCAACAGTGGTTTTGTCGCCGACGATGCCGCCAGCCTCGATGCGCGGCCCGGCGCGCGCTTCGAAGTGCAGGTGAACCAGGCGCTGCCGTTCATGAACTTCACCAATGCGCATTGGGAGATGCTGTTTGCGGTGCGCAACATGTTCCGTGACGACCTGCTCGATTCGTCCGTATACGACGAGCTCCTCGTCGTCCGGCCGCCGAAGCGTGTGGTTGGAGGCCTCACGGTCAGATTCTAAGCAGCCGGCCTCTCAGCCGGCCGTTCGCGGTCGGGAGTAAGACAGTCGACAGCCCGCAGGCGGCAGTCGGCGGTGCACAGGCGGATATCGGTTGCAGGACCCGAGCTGCGTTTGGTCCTCGACTCGGCCACCTGTTCACTTGCCGACTTTTTTTAGCCTCGTTTTTCGCGTCCATTTTGTTGGACGGATCGTTCCGTTGATTGGATCGGCGTGGCATCGGTGAAGGAAAATTCGCATAACACCCTGAAATAACGTGGTTTACGACTACGGGACGCGATCGGGCACTGGTATATCGTTTGCTCCCCAGCGGAGCGCGGCAGGCCGTCGTACGCGCCTGCGTCCTCGCTACATGTCTGGGGTTCAGACCTCCTTCCACGCGGCGCCCACTTCCTGGGTCCGGTGGGGACGGCCCGGGTTGCCGCTCCTCGTCGTCTCGGTATTGCTCTGCCTTGGGCTGGCGAACATCGTTTCTCGTGCGACATGGCGCGAGATGGAAGACGGCGTTCTCTGGCGCCTCACGGGTGAAGGCGTGGTCGCCGCGGAGATCGCCGCGGGGGCGCCGGCATCCGCCGTAGGCCTGAGACCAGGTGACGTGCTGCTGGCGGTCGACGACCGGCCCGTGCAGCAGGTATCCGATGTCGTCGCTGCGTTGCACGCCGCCAGCGCCGGCGGCACGGTCCGCTACACCGTCCTGCGCCTCGGCTCGCGTGAAGTCGTGGACGTACGCATCGCGCCGGTGCCAACCGGTTCGGGCGCGCTGTATTTCCTGCTGGCGGGTGTGGGCATCTTCACGCTGCTGGTGGGCGGCGCGGTGCGCCTGCGCCGGCCGCGCGATCAGGCGACGCTGCACTTCTTCTGGCTCGCCGTCGCGTTCTTCGGCGTTTTCACCTTCTCGTTCAGCGGCCGCCTCGATCGTCTCGACTGGGTCTTCTACTGGGGGGATGTCGCGTCGATCCTGCTGCTGGCGCCGTTGTTCCTGCACTTCACGCTGGTGTTCCCGGAACGGCCGCGGCGCTGGAAGGCGGGCGCGACCGCGCGGACGCTGTTCCCGCTGATCTACCTTCCCGCGGCGCTGCTCGGCGCCGCACGGATCGTGGCCCTCGCTCGGAGCGGCAGTGACGCCGCGCTGTTCGTCGGCGTGATCGAGGCGATTGATCGCCTGGAGCTCGCGTACCTGGCGGCATGCTTCGTCGCCGGCCTCGTGGCGTTGACGCGCGCGCTCGGCGAGGTGCGTGCGGTCACGGCGCGCCGGCAGCTCCGCTGGATCGCCTGGGGGACGGCCCTCGGTGCGGCGCCCTTTGCGTTCGGCTACGCGCTGCCCTATGCGGTCGGCGTCGAGCCCTCGCTGCCGATGGGTCTGTCGGCGATCCCCCTCAGCCTCATCCCGCTCGCCTACGCCTCCGCCATCGTGCGCTACCGGCTGATGGACGTCGAGGTGATCGTCAAGCGCGCGCTCGTCTACACCGCCGCGCTCGCCGCGATCGTCGCCATCTACGTTGTCCTGCTGCAGGGACTGGAACGTGTGTTCCTCGATCGAGGAGGAACCGACGATCACAGCTGGCTCATCGCGCTGCTCGTGACGCTGGTGGCGTTCCTGCTCGCGCCGCCCGTGAAGAACGCGATCCAGAACATGCTCGATCGCGCCTTCTACCGCGATCGCTACGACTACCGCCGGGCGCTCGTCGGGTTCGCGCGCGACTTGAACAGCGATCTCGACCTGAACCGGCTGTCGGAGCGGCTGGTCACGCGCGTGATGGAGACGCTGCTCGTCGATCGCATGGCGCTGATGCTCGAAGACGAAGTGGCGCCGCATTTCGGCTCCGTGCGCGCGTCGGGCTTTGGCGATGGGCATCCGCCGGCGCTGCCGAAGCGCTCCGGGATCGGCCACCGGCTCGCCAACGGCTACTACGTCGCGCTCGACGACCCGATCTCCACGAGCCGCTTCGCCGTCGAGGAGATCGAGGTGTGGCGCGACGTCGGGCTCTACTACTTCATCCCGTGCATGGCCAAGGAAGGCACGATCGCCGTCCTGGCGCTCGGGCGCAAGGACACCGGCGAGCCCCTGAGCAGCGAGGACATGGGACTGCTCGCGGCCGTGGCCGGCCAGATCGCGACGGCGCTCGAGAACGCGCGCCTCTACCGGCAGCTGCACGTGAAGGCCGTCGAGCTCGATCGCATGCGCGCGTTCAACGAGAACATCGTCGAGTCGCTCGATGACGGCCTCCTCGTCGTCGATCTCCACGATCGCATCGTGCGGTGGAACAGCGCGCTCGAGCAGTTGTACGGCGTGGCGCGCGCCGCCGCGATCGGCCGTTCGCTGCACGAGGTGTTCGACGCCCAGTTCGTCGAAGCGATCCGCGCCGCGCGGCGCGACACTCCGAACGGCGCCACGCTGTCGCGGCTTGCGCTCGAGGTTCGCGGCGGCGGATCCCTGATCGTCAACGCCGCCGTCGTGCCCCTGCGCGCCGCCGACGATTCGGCCATCCGGACCGTCGGGACCATCGTCATCATCGAGGACATCACGCGGCGCGTGCAGCTCGAGGAGCAGCTGCAGATCTCCGAGAAGATGGCGTCGATCGGCCTGCTCGCCGCCGGCGTGGCGCACGAGGTGAACACGCCGCTGACCGGCATCTCGAGCTTTACGCAGATGCTGCTGGAAGGCGCCGATCCCGAGGACCCGCGCACGCGCCTGCTCGAGAAGATCGAGCGCCAGACGTTCCGCGCCGCGAAGATCGTCAACGGGCTCCTCAACCTGTCGCGCCCGGTCGCGTCGGGCGGCGGCACGGACGTGGCGCCGGTGGATGTCAACACCATCATCAACGACGTGCTCGCGCTGCTCGAGCACCAGTTCGCGCTTCACCGCATCAAGGTCCGCAAGGAGTTGAGCGAGGCGCCGGTGACGGTGCTCGGGCTCGAGCACAAGCTCCAGCAGGTCTTCCTCAACCTCTTCCTCAACGCGAAAGACGCGATGCCGCGCGGCGGGTGGCTGTCGATCGCCACGCGCATGGATGGCGCCACGGTTGTCGCGGAAGTGTCCGACACCGGGTCCGGCATTCCCAACGAATACCTCGCGCGCATCTACGATCCGTTCTTCACCACCAAGGCCATCGGCCAGGGCACCGGCCTCGGCCTCTCCATCACGTACGGCATCGTCCGCGAGCACCACGGCTCGATCGACTGCGACAGCGTCCTCGGACAGGGTACCCGGTTCATCATCGAATTTCCCTCTGCGCCGGCCGAACGGGCGGCCCGGGCTGCGCAGCGTACGTAGGGGTCCGCTCCATCCGGCCCCGGCAAGGTTGTGCACATGCGGCGTAACGGTTCCATCCTGGTCATCGACGACGAAGAGATCATGCGGGAGATCCTCGAGGCGCTGCTCGTGCGCGAGGGCTACGAGGTGCGCCTCGCTTCCACGGGCGCGGAAGGGATCGAGCTCGCGAAGTCGGTGCCGTTCGACGCCGCGATCGTGGACGTCATGATGCCAGGCATGGACGGCATCGCCACGCTCGACGAGCTGAAGAAGCTCGACGACGAGCTGCCGGTGCTCATGATCACGGCGTTCGCGTCGGTCGAGAACGCGATCGGGGCGATGAAGCGCGGCGCGTTCGACTACATCACCAAGCCGTTCAAGAACGACGAAGTCCTGATCGTCGTGCGCAACGCGGTGGAACGCCGCCGGCTGATCGCGGAGAACACGGCGCTGCGGCAGAACCTGCAGGCGCAGTCGCGGAAGTTCGCCGGCATCATCGGGCACAGTCCGAGGATGAAGCAGGTGTTCGACCTGATCATCCAGGCCGCGCCGAGCCGCTCGACGATCCTGATCACGGGCGAGAGCGGCACCGGCAAAGAGCTCGTCGCGCGCGCCATTCACACCAACTCGGCGCGGTCCGACCGCTCGTTCGTCACGGTCAACTCCGGCAACCTGCCGCCCGACCTGCTCGAATCGACGCTCTTCGGCCACGTGAAGGGCGCGTTCACCGGCGCCGTCTATCCGAAGAAGGGGCTCTGCGACCTCGCCGACAAGGGCAGCATCTTCTTCGACGAGATCGGCAACATCCCGCTCGAGACGCAGGCCAAGCTGCTGCGCGTGATGCAGGAGCGCGAGTTCATGCGCCTCGGCGGCATGGAGACCATCAAGGTCGACGTCCGCATCATCGCGGCCACCAACTGCGATCTCCATCAGATGGTCGACGACGGCCGGTTCCGCGAAGACCTCTACTACCGGCTCCACGTCATCAACATCTATCTGCCGCCGCTGCGCGAGCGCAAGGACGACATCCCGCTGCTCGCGCATCACTTCCTGGAGAAGTACAGCGAGGAGAACCACAAGCTCGGGATGGAGCTGACCGCCGACGCCCTCGACCTGATGATGGACTACGACTGGCCCGGCAACGTCCGCGAGCTCGAGAACGTGATCGAGCGCGCCGTGGTGCTCAGCTCGAGCCTGCGGATCGGCGCCGACCTGATTCCCGACCACGTGCGCTCGGCGCCGTCGTTCCAGATTCCGAAATTCGTGGTGCCGCCCGAGGGCATCTCCTTCAAGGACGTCATCACCAACGTGGAGAAGCGGCTGATTGAATCAACGCTCGAAGCTGCCGGCGGCGTGCAGAAGCGCGCCGCCGAGCTGCTGCGGATCAAGCCCACCACGCTGAACGAGATGATCAAGCGCTACGACATCGGCGGACGCAGGAAGAAGGCCGGCGGGTCACAGGCGGGGGCCGAGGAGCCTTCGTCGCGCGTCCTCATCGCGCACGCGCCAGGCGTTTCCCGCCACGGAGCTGACGCCGCACGAATAGGCGAGTCTCGTAGGGCCGGCTTCAGCCGGACCCGACCTGCGGTCATCCGTTACGCGGGCCGGTCCGAAAGCCGGCCCGCTACCGACCCGCTACCGCTTCACCTTGCTCACCAGCCGATCGAAACGGCCAAGCACGGCGTCCCAGCGGTAGTGCTGGCGGATGTACTGCCGTCCGTTCTCGCCCATCTTCTCGCGAAGCCGTGTGTTGGTCGTCATCAGGCGCAAGGCCTCCACGAACTCCTCGCGGTTCCCGTAATACAGGCCGGCGTTGGACCGGCGCGCGTGCTCGACGGCGGCGTCGTTCATCGCCGCGGCGAGCACCGGCGTGCCGACCGCGAGGCTTTCGAGCACCGGTTGCGCGAGCAGATCGTCCGACGCCGGTGCCAGCGTGACGTCGGCGGCCTCGTAGGCAATCATCCGCTCGCGATCCGGCAGCACGCCCGCGAGGCGCAGGTACGGCGCTTCGCGGCACCTTCATCATCTTCACGCCCATCAGCACGAGGGCCGTGTCGCCGTCGTTGGCCGAATAGCGCGTCGAAGTACTCGAGCATCTCCTCGCAGCCGTTGTCGGGCTCCACGCGTCCGCCGTACATCGCGAAGGCGCCATAGAGGCGATGGCGCCGGCGGAATGGAATGCCACGCCCTCGTCAGGTACTCGGCCGGTGCCTCCTCGGATTCCGCCGCGGCTTCGTCGTCGGATGCGGGGTTGTCGGCCGGATCCTGCTGATGACGGGGGTAAGCCTGCTGCGGTGGCGCATCGACGCCGACGCCGACGATCTCCTCGGCAGAGGCCGGGTACTGCATGAACGCGCGCGCCACCGTGCGCTCGGCGCCCGATACGTAGCCGACCGCCTCGCGCCGAGGCCGAGGCAGATCAGACCAGAGGCCGAAGCGGAGTGCCGGGTGAAGCTGCAGGTAGGGAAAGATGACGCTGCGTTCGGGCGCGATCGCAAACCCGTGCAGTGTCGTGGCATGAAGCAGTGAGAAGAAGACGAACGCGTCGTAATTGCGTTGCTGGCGCTTGATGAAGTCCACCAGTCCCGGCGAGGATGGACCAAGCCGTCGCACCCATTCGATCTCCTCCGCCCTCCACTGCGCCGCCGGCGAACAGCCGTTGCGATAGCTGCTGGAAGGCGCCCTGGTCGTGAAGCTGGTTGACGGAGAAGCGCCTTACCATCACGCCGCGCACGCGGTCGGACCCCTCGGCGGTGTCGTTCTTCCAGGTCAGCGGGTCGCGCGCGGTCGTCGTCAACACGTCGACGTCGTGCCGCGAGCTCACCTGCTCCGCGAGCAGCCGGGCGGCGTGTTCCGGCCCATCATCGATCTCCGCGCCGTAGCGAGGCGTGACGAACGCGAATTTCACGCCTTGCACTCCCGCCAGAACTGGTCCGCCGGGAAGCGCGTCGACGACCGCCGGCCGCGGGCGGCAGGACTCGCCGCCGGCGTTCCCACCAGCCGGGCAGCGGCTCCATGGCTGCACGAGACGGCTCCGAGGCAAGCCGTTCGAACATGTCGAGGTATTGGCGTTCCATCACGGCCAATTGTAGTGGCGCTCGTAGTACGCGCGGCCGTTGCTCCCGAGGCGGGCCGCGAGCGCGGGATCTCCCAGCAGCGTGTCCAGCGTCCCGGCGAACTCCCGGGCGTCCGCATAGTACAAGCCGGCGTTGCTGCGGATGCACTGGCCAACCAGGACATCGCACCGCGCGTTGGCGACGACCGGCCGGCCCAGCGCCCACGCTTCGAGCGCGACCATCGACAGGCTTTCGTAGCGGGATGGCATCACCAGCGCCTCGGCGGCTGCGATCGTGTCGAACTTGTCTCGGTCGCTCACGTATCCGAGATGGCGTATGCGGGGGTGCGCGGGAATCGGCAGCACCGGCGCGCCGACGAGAACGAGGTCCAGCGGCGCGTCGCGGCGATTGACGTAATCGATGAAGAAGTCGAACAGTTCGGCGCACCCTTTGTTCGCGTCGATTCGCCCCACGTAGACAACGAACGGGTTGCGGAGCTCGAACGTGCTCCGCGCCCGCTCGGCCGATACCTGGGCCGGAATCTCCGATCCCACTCCGACGATGACGTTCGGGACGCGCTCGTTCCCGGACGCAGCCTGAATCAATGCGCGCTCTTCGGACGAGTTGTACATGATGGCGCGCACACCACGGAAGACGGGCCCGAACAAGGCGAGCCCCAGCGCAGGGTCACGCTCCATCGTCGGCACGAGGACGGCGCGGCCCGCCGCGGCGCGCGCGCCGTGGTAGGCATGGTGATATCTCGCGCTGAAGAGGAGCACGAAGTCGAACTCCCGGTCGGCCGCTGCGATGCGCGCGAGGAGATCACGGCTGACGGGCCCTTCGCTGTCCAGCCAGTCGAGCTCGTCCTGCAACGAGTGGAGCGCAGCGAACACCTGTGACGAGCGCCGATCGAAGTCCAGCAGGTTGCGCTCGCGTGACACGGCGAACCGTTCCACCCGAACGTTGTTGATCTCGGTCTGTCCCTGGCGGAAACTCGTTGCGCCACGTGATGTAGTCGCGGGCGCAGGTGGTCAGCACGCGAACGTCGGCGTGCGCGCTCAGCCGCTCCGCAATGTATCGCGCATGCAGCTCGGCGCCGCCGTTGATCTCGGCGCCGTAGCGTTGCACGACGATGGCAAGCTTCACCGGTCGGTTGGTTCGAGATCCCGCCGCTCGGGCAACGCAGGAGCCGCGAGATCGTCCACCGGCAGCTCCGATGGCTGCGCGGCGGCGAGTTCGGGCGGGCCCGGGTGTTCCTGCCGCGCCGGTTCGACCGCTACGAACTCTTGCCGTGGCGGCTCCGCTTCGGCCACCACCACGATCGTCTCTTCAGCGGTCTGTTCCGCGGCGACCTGGCGGCCTACGCCTTCAGGCGGACGATCGTGGCCGTCAGGTAAGAAATTGCCGCCTTCAGGTCCGCGGACGCCGCCGTCGGTCTGAACATCGGTTGCCTCGTGGCGAAGGCCGATGCCCTCGGATCGGAAGTTCGGACGGGAGGTCGGCGCCTTCGGGCGGAAGCTCAGACTCGGTGAGCGCCGACGTTCCTTCGTCCTCGTCCGATCCGTCGCCAAGCTCTTCGGCCTCGAGCGTCGGGGTATCCGCCGCGCCCGGAACCGCCTCGCCCGGCGCGCCAGTTCCGCGCCGTCCGCGTCGGCGGCGCCTGCGACGGCGCGTGCCTTCGGAAGGCTGTCCCTGGGCAGCAGCAGGTGGTTCGACCGCGACGACGACCTCAGGTACCGGCGCCACGACCTGCACCGGCGCGCTCTCCGGGATGTCGCGCCGGACTTCCTCGCGCCGCGGCTCCTCCCGCCGCGGTTCTTCACGCCGGCCTGGCGGCCGGCCCTGATGCATGGCCCCTTCGATGCCGCGCACGCGCCGCTCGTTGAAGTCGACCTTCCCGGCGAGCGACTCCACGCGCATCGAAAGGCTCTGCGCTTCCAGCGTGACCCGCGAGATCTCCGTCACCACGCGGTGGAGCAGCTCGTAGTGCAGTGCGTTCCATTCCGCCTGGCGCCGATCGCGCTCCGCCTCCCGGGCGACCGCCTCGGTGTTCAACTGCGACTGCACGTTCAGCGCCCGGATCAACGGATTCGGGTTGAAGAACAGCTTGAGGATCGGGTTGAGCAGCTTGCGGATGAACCGCATGAGACCGCGGTGCGACTCGTAGAGCGTTGTGTCCTCGAACGTGTAGCGCGGCTCGGGGGCCGCTGCGGCGGGAGCAGGAGGCGTCCCCGCCGCACGGCGCAGCTGATCGAGGAGCGCCGGCTTCACGCTCCGAGGGTCGAGGATCGACTCGAGCCGGCGCGCCGCGAGCTCCTGGATCTGCTGGTTGGTCAGCTCGATCCCGTGCCGCTGCGCGATCCGCGCGCGGATGTCGCGCATGATCTGCTCGACGTCCACGTCGCTGCGGCTGGCCTGCGGCTCCTGGCCTTGCGGCGCCGGGCCGCGACGATCGGGGCCGCGGCGGTCCGGGCCCCGCCGGCCGCGGTGGAAGTGCCGCCGACCCTGGCCCTGACCCTGCTGGTTGTGATCCATCGGCATTTTTTCGCTCAGCGATCAGTACTTGCGGAACAAGGCGCCCCACTCGGTTCGCATGAACTCGCGAATGCGGGATTGCCCGACCGTCGGATACCACATCATGTCGTGGTACACGTTCGACGCGAAAGGCGCCCACACCATGAGCGGGGAATGCAGCAGCAGACGTTCGAGCGGCCGCAGGAAGCCCCTGCGGATCATCTGGTCACCCCAGATGACCAGCGAACGCCGTGTTTGGAAGCCGAAATTCTCGGCCGAGACGTCGTCGCCCACCAGCTCGATCTGATTCGGATCGGCGATGCCGAGGCCGCGTTCGTGCGCCATGCGGAGAAACGGGATTGAGAGCGGGTCGAACCCCATCAGCCGTGCGGCAATCGCGTCGATCGCCACCGAATCGGACGCCGCGAGGATCAGGTTCTTGACGCGCGGGATCATCGTGCGCGGACCCGCCCCGTCACCGGCCACGGTCCCGTCCATCACCGTGAAGATGGCGGGATGCAGCTCGCGCTGCATGTAGAGGAGATCCACGAGGACCTCGTGCATGTACTTGTGCGCGTAGTGCCGCACCTCGCGCAGCAGGCCGCCGAAGGAGTTCTTGACCGATCCGGTCATCACCGCGTGGCCGTGGGTCTTCACGGTCGGCAGGTGCAGAATCTGCCGCCCCGGATAAATCGCCGGGATCTGGATCCCCTCCGGGAAGATCTCGTTCAGCTTCAGGAGCGGGCTCTTGAACCGGTAAACCTGCCATTCCACCTCTGTCAGCGGCTTGAACGTCAGGCCGTGCCGCTGCAGCACCGGCTCCCAGCGGTTGTTGCGGCATCCCTCGCGCGGGCTGGTCACCACCGTCTTGTTTTCCACGGGGATGATGCGTTCGCGGGGAAAGCCGTCCGCGATCATCTTCCCCAGCACACCGTCCACCTGCCATGGCTGTGACGAGCAGGAGGGAAAGTACTTGGTCCACGACAGGTTCAGCTTGACGAGCGTGTCGCGGTCGCGCGACAGCGTATCCCGATACCCCGCAAGGTCCATGACCCGCGCGTAATCGTCGAGCACCGTTTCCGGGCGGGTTCGTACCACGGCGACGCGAGCGGTCCGCGGACTTGGGCGGGGAGCCAGGGTGGCCGGGGCATCGATGGTTACGGGCATTTCACCGTCCAAGGGGCGAATACAGGATAAGGGCGACGCTGAGCGCCCAAAGGGCAACGCAAATCAGCAGGGGGCGGTCCGTCAACAACATGGTCGAGGGATTTCCCCCGCCGCGCTTCTGGTGCACCAGATAGAGATATCGGAAGATGCCGTACAGCACAAACGGGATTGTCAGGCCGAGCCGGCTCGTGCCCAGCCGCTCGGCGGTTTCCGGGCTGATCGCGTAAAAACTGTAGGCAATCAGCGTCGACGCCGTGACCACCGACACCATCTGGTCCAGGAGATACGGGGTGTATTCCTCGAGAATCCGGCGGTGCCCGATGGCGCCGTCGCCGAGCATCGTCAGCTCGTGTCGTCGCTTGCTGAATGCCAGGAACAGCGCAAGCAGGGTGGTGCAGACCAGCAGCCAATGGCTGATCGGCACCGATACGGCAACCGCGCCGGCCACCGCGCGGAGAACAAACCCGCCCGCGATCGTCAGCGCGTCGATGATGACGATGTTCTTGAGGGCGGCCGAGTACACCAGCAGCAACGTCAAGTAGGAGCCGGCGACCAGCGCGAGCGCCGGGCTGATGAGGAGCGACGCTCCTATCGCAACCGCCGCCGAGAAAAGCGGCGGTGAGCAGACCCACCTTGACCGGGAGTAGCCCCGAAGCGATCGGGCGCATGCGTTTCAGCGGATGCTGCTGGTCGGCCTCGCGGTCGACGACGTCGTTGAAGAGATAGACCGCTGCCGAGAGCGCGCAGAAGATCGTGAAGGTCGCGACCGCGCGCAGGAGTGCATCGGGATCGGCGAGCCGCCCGCCAAACAGCAGCCCGGCGAAGACGACGAGGTTCTTGGTCCACTGTTCGGGCCGCAGCGAAACCAGGAGCAGCGTCAACGTGGAACGGTGCGGAGGCTGGCCTGGTGATCGGGTCACGTCGGGCCCGCCACGCTCGAGATCCGGAACGGGCGAGGAGGAGAGGCGCGCTATCACAGCGCGATGTGCCCTCTGAAGCGTGCGTTAAACGTTCGCCGAGGAGGTAAAGCTTCGGACAGCGTCCGCCTCGTTGTCGTAGGTCTCGAAGACGGTGAGTAACTTGGTGATCGACAGCAAGTCGGTGATCCGCTTCGTGAGGCTGAGGAGCTTGAGGCTGCCGCCCTGCCGGCTGACGGTGGTGTAGGTCCGGACGATCTCGCCGAGGCCGGCGCTGTCGATGTAAGGAACGGCCTCCAGATTCAGGACGAGCTTCTTGCGTCCCTGGAGCACGAGACTGTTGATCTTGTCCTTGAGCATCTCATCGCCTTCGCCGAGGGTCATCTTGCCCTTCAGGTCCAAGATCGTCACGTCCCCCGCATTCCGTTCCTCGATGTGCATTGCCCCTGTCCTTGGTGAATGGATCCGCGTAAAAGGTGCGATTCTAGCACACAAAAAAAGGCCAGACCGGGGGGGCCTGGCCTCTCACTACCGTTGTTGGCACGCGACGTGGAGTTCGCGTCAGACGCCGCCAGCGCCCGCGAACTTCCGTTGCTGGAAGCATTCCTTGCAAAAGACCGGGCGTCCCTGCGTCGGTCGGAAGGGCACGGTTGTGTCCTTGCCGCACGCGGAGCAGGTCGTTTGGGTTTCGACGCGGCTGTTCATCGTCGGACCCGCTGCCACCCGGTTAGCCCGCTTGGCCTTGCAGGCCTTGCAGCGCTTGGGCTCGTTCTTGAACTGCTTGTCGGCGAAGAAGAGCTGTTCACCCGCCGTCCAGATGAACTCCGACGCGCAGTCAACACATCTCAGGGCCTTGTCTTGGAACTCCATCGGTCGCCACCTCGTGCGGTCGCTCGTCCCGACCCCGACGCGCTACTCCGATTCGCGCCGGAGTTTCTTGCGGTTGCGCTTGCGCGCCAAGGCTTGCTTTGCCCGGCGCTTGTCACCCGGCTTCAAGTAGAAGGAGTGCTTCTTGATGTCCTTGATGATGTCTTCCTGTTGAACCTTGCGCTTGAAGCGGCGAAGGGCGCTCTCGATCGACTCACCTTCTTGAATCTTGACTTCAGCCACGCCTAGATACACCCCCTCGCCAGCTTGGTGGCTCCCTGTGATAGCACATTGAAAAGTGCCGAATATGCTAGGCTATCACAGGCAGGCGCGGATTCTAGGCGCAAATCCTGCCGACGGTCAACGAAATAGTCACGCTTTCTGCTGCATTCTGCACAAGGCTCTGCAGCTCTTCCAAAGCCGCTGTCCGGGTGGCACTTAGCTCCTCGATGAAGATTCTCGTGATCGGCAGCGGCGCCCGCGAGCACTCGCTTGCGTGGAAACTCTCGCGTGAATCCGACGTCACTGAGGTGATCTGCGCTCCTGGTAATCCCGGGATTGCGGAGGTCGCCCGCTGCGTTCCTGCAAATCAGGCCGACCCCGCAGAGTTGCTCGCGGTCGCGAACCGCGAGGCGATCGATCTCACCGTGGTCGGCCCCGAGTTGCCGTTGAGTCGCGGCGTCGTCGATCTCTTCATGTCGAAGGGCCGCGCGATCCTCGGCCCGACGCAAGCGGCCGCTGCGCTCGAATCGAGCAAATCGTTCGCGAAGGATTTCATGGCGCGCCATCGCGTACCGACGGCGCGCTTTCGCGTGTGCGATTCCGCCGAGGAGGCGCTTGCCGCGATCGCGCGCGACGAGTTCGGGTTTCCGCTGGTCCTCAAAGCAGACGGCCTGGCGGCCGGCAAAGGTGTCGTGATCGCCGAGGATCGGGCCGCCGCACGGTCCGCGGTGGACGCCATGATGGTGGATCGCCGCTTTGGCGCTGCCGGCGATCGGATCGTGCTCGAAGAGTTTCTCGTCGGGGAGGAGGCGTCGTACTTCGTGCTCGCCGACGGGAACGAAGTGGTCCCGCTCTCGTCGGCGCAGGATCACAAGCGGATTTTCGACAACGATCGGGGACCGAACACCGGCGGCATGGGCGCGTTCGCGCCGAGTCCGCTCCTGACCGCGGCGATCGAGCAGCGCGTGCTCGACGAGATCGTCCGGCCGGTGTTGGTCGGGATGGCTGGCGAGGGTAGCCCATATCGCGGGTTCCTCTACGTCGGCCTCATGCTCACGGCCGAAGGCCCGAAGGTGGTCGAGTTCAACGTGCGGTTTGGCGATCCCGAAGCGCAGGTCGTGTTGCCCATGCTCGACGAGGACCTCGCTCCGCTGCTGGCCTCGGCGGCGATGGGCACGTTGCCGCCGCGCCGCGCGCGGTTCCGCGACGAGCCGCACGTGGCGATTGTCCTCGCGGCCGGCGGGTACCCCGAGAGCGCCGAGAGCGGAAAGGTCATTACCGGTCTGGACGCCGCGGCCGCGGAGCCAGGTGCGCTCGTGTTTCACGCGGGGACCGCCATGCGAGAGCGGCAGCTCGTGACGTCGGGCGGCCGGGTGCTGAGCGTGATCGGGCGGGGTGCAACGCATCAGCGACGCGATCGACGTGGCATATCGAGCCGCGTCGCACGTCCGCTTCGACGGCATGCAATTTCGTCGCGACATCGGCCGGAAGGCACTGGTGGCATTGGGGTCAGACTCCAGTACACGTCGGCTCGATCCCTCGAGTCGTTCGGCACAGGGCTCCGACCTCGGTACGAGTCGGCACCAGGGTCTGACCCCATGAAGTACGCCGTCGTCACATTTGGCTGCCGGGTCAACCAGGCCGATTCACTGGTGATCGAGCAACAACTGCGCGCCAGGGGTGCGACCGATGCGCCTGTCGACGAGGCCGACGTCGTCATCGTGAACAGCTGCTCGGTCACGGCGAGCGCCGATCAGGGTGCGCGCCAGACGATCCGGCGCATCGTGCGCAATAACCCCGATGTACGCGTCGTCGTCACGGGGTGTTACGCCACGCGCCGGCCAGAGGAGCTGCGCGCTCTCCCGAATGTCACGCACGTCATAGGCAACGCGGACAAGGACAATCTCCATGAGTGGCTGCCGGAACTCTCTGGTGAGGGGGACGGTCCGTGCGGCCATGCGTTGGCGCCGGGTGTCGCCGGCCGAACGGCCTTGACGCTGCGCGTCCAGACCGGGTGCGAGGAGCGGTGCAGTTACTGTGTCATCCCGCAGACGCGCGGTGCCAGCCGTTCGCGTCCCATCGAGGCCGTCCTCGACGACATCGAGCGCGCGGTCGCAGCCGGATATCGCGAGATCGCGATTACTGGCGTCCACCTGGGTTCGTACGGCCGCGACCTCCACCAGGGAACGTCGCTGAGCGTCCTTCTTCGCGCGCTCGCGACGTGGAGAGACGAGGTCCTGTTTCGCATCAGTTCGCTGGAACCGATGGACTGCACGCGCGAGATCGTCGATCTCGTCAGCAGCTCGCATCGTCTCGCCCCGCACTTCCATCTCCCACTGCAGCACGGCTCGGACATGATGCTGCGCGCCATGCAGCGTCCTTACACCGCCGAGTACTACCGCAGTCTCCTCGATCGCATCCGTCGCGCCATGCCCCACGCGGCGATCGGTTCCGACATCATCGTCGGCTTCCCCGGAGAGACAGACGCACACTTCCGCGAGTCGTGCGAACTGCTCGAGCAGCTTCCGCTCACCTACCTGCACGTCTTTCCCTACTCGGATCGGCCGGGGACCGTGGCATCGCGCCTGCCGTCGAAAGTGAACGGGACGATCATCCGGGAGCGCGGCGGCCGGGTGCGCGCGATCGGCGCGCGCCTGGCGCACACGTTTCGTGAGGCTCAAGCGGGCCGCCTCCGCCGTGCGCTCACCGTGAATGACGGATGGTCGGCGGTGACGGATAACTACTTCAAGGTTCGCCTGGACGGCCAGCATCCCCGCAACCAGTGGATTCATGTGCGGATCGGCGGACCTGACGGTCCGCCTCTGCAATCGCCAACACTCGGAGAGGCGGACCTCTAGGCGGCCCGCGCCGATTCTCGATGGCCAAGAAGAAGAAGGCCGCGCGGCGGAAGAAGGCAGCGGCGAAATCGATCGGTCTCACTGCGGCGCAGGTGTCCGTCGTCAACGATCCTCGCGCCCGTGCGCTGACGCCCCAGGTCGAGGCGGACGGTGGCGCGGTCCTCGGTTCGTACAGCGATCCCTTTGGCGGCACGTGCGTGCTGCTCGTGGCGCTGCCCATCGACCGCGTCGAGCCGACGCCGTATCAACGCGACCCGTCGGAGCCCCATGTCAAGCGCCTGATGAATGTGATTGAGAAGGTCGGCCGCTTCCTCGATCCGGTCGTGCTTGTCCGCCACGACGACCAGTACCTGGACGCCGAACGGCAACCATCGGCTGCAGGCGATGAAGAAGCTCGGCGCTCAGACGATAGTCGGCCTGCTCGTGCCCGACGCCGAAGTCGCGTTCAAGATCCTGGCGCTCAATACCGAGAAGGCCCACAACGTCAAAGAGAAGTCGCTCGAGACCATCCGGATGGCGCGTGCTCTCGCCGAGCAGAGGGCAGGGCAGGAGAGCGACTACGCGTTCGAGTTCGAACAGGCCCCGTACCTGACACTCGGCGCGGCCTACGAAGAACGGCGCAGCCTGAGCGGCGGCGCGTATCACCCGGTCCTGCGCCGAATCGACGCCTTCCTCGACGAGCCGATGGCGAAGGCGCTGAAGGAGCGGGGCCGGCGGGGCGCGAAGATCCTGAAGCTCGACGATGGCGTGGCGAGGGTCGTGGAGGCGCTGAAGAAGAAAGGGCTGACCAGCCCGTATCTCAAGCCGTTCGTCGTCGCCCGCATCAACCCGATCCGGTTTTCCAAGGAGACCGAGTTCGATTTCGACGAGGTGATCGACCGGATGATCGCGCTGGCGGCGAAGTTCAACGTCGAGCGCGTGAAGCAGGAAGACGTCGCGAAAGCGGGCGGCGCGCCGCCGGAAGAAGAGTGATTCATGGACCGGCTGAAGCCGGGCCCCCAGAATCGGATCCGCGACGTACGCGGGGCCTGCTTCAGCGGCCAGCTATCTCATGAGCAACGCCATCTGCTGCGCTGCCGACTTCTTCGTCCCGCCTTCGACGATCAGCTGACCACACGCCGCCCGGATGTCCCGGCCGCGGCTCTTGCGCACCGACACGGTGAGGTGCCGGTCGGCGAGAATCTGCGCGAAGCGGTCCACCCGCTCGTCCGACGGGCGTTCATACGGAATGCCCGGCGCCGGGTTCAACGGGATCAGGTTTACTTTCGCCTTGATGCCCGCGAGCAGCTTCACGAGCCGCCGTGCATCCTCCGGGGTGTCGTTCACCCCCGCGAGCATGACGTATTCGAACGTAATCCGGCTCCGCTGCTTGAGCGGGAACCGCCGGCACGCGTCCAGAATGGCTGCCAGCGGGTACTTGCGGTTCGGCGGCACGAGCTCGGATCGCTGTTCGTCGGTCGTCGCGTGCAGCGAGATCGCGAGGTTCGGCATCAGTGGTTCACCAGCCAGACGCTCGAGGCCGGGGACGATGCCAACGGTCGAGAGGGTGACGCGCCGCGGCGAGATCGCGAGGCCGTGCTCCGAGTGCAGGACCCGGAGCGCCTTCATCGTGTTGTCGTAGTTGTGCAGTGGCTCGCCCATTCCCATGAGGACGATGTTGAACGGATGGTCGAGCATGCCGGTGGCACCGGCGAGCACGCGCACCTGGCCGGTGATCTCCGCGGCAGTGAGGTGGCGGACCAGTCCCATCTTCCCGGTCAGGCAAAAACCGCACGCCATGGCGCAGCCGACCTGCGTCGAGATGCAGAACGTCATCGAAGGCGTGTCGGGGATGAATACCGCCTCGATCCGGCGCGTATCTGCGAGCTCGAGCACGAACTTTCGAGTGCCGTCGATGGAGAGATCGTCAGCGACGATCCTTGGCGTACTGACCTCGAACTCTTCGGCGAGTTGGGTGCGAAGCGCCCGCGAGAGGTCGGTCATGCGAGCGAAGTCGGTCACCCCGCGCCTGTAGATCCAGCGGTAGAGCTGGCGCGCGTGGAACTTCTCGCACCCACGCCCGTCGAGCGCGGCTTCGAGCTCGTGCAACTCAAGCTCAGCCAGATCCAAGAGGGAGGTCACCATGCTATCTCTTGCATTTCCTTCAAGATGCGAGCCTTTGATTCTACAAGCAAAGCCGCATCACTGCCGCGTTCTGCAGAGTTTCGGAACCCTCCAAGCACGTTCTTTTCATTGCGACTGCCATCCGCCGCGTGCTATGATTTTCGCGTTCTTCTAATCCCCTGTCTGTCAATGGTTTGCGGCGTACGACGTGCGCGGAATCGATGGCAGGCGCGGCCCGGCAACCGCTGATCCCAAACGCATCCGTGACGCAATCAGCAATCGTCCGCGACGTGCTCCCCAATGGGCTTCGTCTCCTCACCGAGCGGATGCCCCATGTGCGATCCGTAAGTATCGGCGTGTGGCTCGCCCGCGGTTCCCGTCATGAACCGCAGGAGCAGAGCGGCATCGCCCACTTCGTCGAGCACATGCTCTTCAAGGGAACCTCCACCAGGACCGCCGAGGACATCGCGCAGGCGATCGACTCGATTGGCGGCCAGATGGACGCGTTTACCGCCAAGGAATACGCCAGCTACTACATCAAGGTCCTCGACGAGCACCTCCCGCTGGCGGTCGACGTGCTCGCCGACATCGTGATGCGGCCGGCGTTCAGCCGCGACGATATCGAGCGTGAGAAGAAGGTGGTCCTCGAAGAGATCAAGATGGTCGAGGATACCCCCGACGACCTCGTCCATGAGCTGTTCACCGAGAACTTCTGGGCCAACCACCCGCTGGGCCGCCCGATCCTCGGCACGAAAGAGACGGTCGAATCGCTCACGGCGGATGGCCTTCGTCACTATTTCACGGGCGCCTACAGCGCCCCGAACCTGATCATCGCGGCGACCGGAAACATCGAGCACGAGAAGGTTCGTGACCTCGTGGCGCGGGCCTTCGATGGTGTGCCGCTCACGAGCGAGCCGCTCGCCGACGCGCCGCCGCGGGTGATTCCGAAGATCGTCATTCGTAACAAGGAGCTCGAGCAGAGCCACGTCTGCCTGGGAACGCCGGGCTACCAGCAGGATCACGCGGACCGGTATTCGAGCTACGTCCTCAACACCATCCTCGGCGGATCGATGAGCTCTCGGCTGTTCCAGAACGTCCGCGAGAAGCGCGGCCTCGCCTACGCCGTCTTCAGCGGCCTGAGCGCGTATCGCGACGCCGGCTCGATGACCATTTATGCTGGGTGCGCCAACGATGCCGTGGGCGAGTTGATCGACGTCGTCATTGGCGAGTTGCGGCGGATGAAGGACGAGCCGCTGCCGGAGTCCGAGCTTCAGCGCGCCAAGGATCACCTCAAGGGCAGCCTCATGCTGAACCTCGAGAGCACCTCGAGCCGCATGTCGCACCTCGCGCGCCAGGAGATCTACTTCGATCGCCAGTTCGGGCTCGACGAGACGCTTGAAGGCGTCGAGCGCGTGTCGATTGCCGACATCGCGCGCGTGGGGCGCGACCTGTTCGCGAACGGCGCCCTCGCCGCGACGGTGCTCGGCAACGTGAACGGACTGCAGCTTCCCCCGGAGCGTCTCGCACTCGGATGATCGCGCGGTACACGAGCCCCGAGATGGGTCGCATCTGGAGCGACCAGCGGAAATACGACACCTGGCTTCAGGTGGAAATCGCCGCGGTCGACGCGATGGCCCGTTCGGGGATCGTCCCCGCCGAGGCCGCGCGCGAGATTCGGGAGCGCGCCGCCTTCGACATCGCCCGCATCGAGCAGATCGAGCAGGTCACTCAGCACGACGTAATCGCGTTCACCACCGCGGTTGCCGAGCATGTTGGCCCGGCAGCCCGGTGGCTCCACTTCGGCCTCACCTCATCCGACGTCATAGACACCGCGCAGGCGCTGCAGATGCGCGAGGCCTGCGACGTCCTGCTCAAGGATCTCGACGGGCTCATGCACGCCGTGCGTGTGCGGGCCGAGGAACACCGCCGGACCCCCATGATCGGCCGCACGCACGGCGTGCACGCCGAGCCGATGACGTTCGGCCTGAAGCTCGCGCTCTGGTATGCGGAGCTGACGCGCGATGTCACGCGCCTGCGTCACGCGCGGGAGTCGATTGCGGTCGGCAAGTTGTCGGGCGCTGTCGGTACGTTCGCCCATCTGCCGCCGGCGATCGAAGCCGACGTCTGCCGCTCGCTCGGCCTCGAGCCGGCGCCCGTCGCGTCGCAGGTCATCCAGCGCGATCGTCATGCCGAGCTGTTGTCGGCCCTGGCCATTACCGGGTCGTCGCTGGAGAAGTTCGCGCTCGAGATCCGCGGTCTGCAGAAAACGGAAATCGGCGAGGTCGAAGAGCCGTTCGCCACGGGCCAGAAGGGCTCGTCGGCCATGCCGCACAAGCGCAATCCAATCGGCTGCGAGCAGATCGTCGGCATGGCGCGGCTGCTCCGCGCGAACGCGGGCGCCGCGTTCGAGAACAACGCGCTCTGGCACGAGCGCGACATCTCGCATTCCTCGGTCGAGCGCGTCATCCTGCCCGACAGCTTCATCGCGCTCGATCACATGCTGCGCCGGTTCACCCGGATCGTGGCGGGCCTGGTGGTCTATCCCGAACGGATGCGGGAGAACCTCGCGCGGTCGCGCGGCGTCGTCTTCTCCGGGACGGTGCTGCTGGAGCTGACGCGACGCGGGGTCTCACGCGAGCAGGCCTACGAGTGGGTGCAGCGCAACGCGATGCGATCGTTCCACGAGCAGCGCGATTTCAAGGCGCTGCTGCTGGCCGATCCCGATGTCGCGAGGGTGTTGTCGCCGGGCGAGATCGAACGCGCCTTCGATCTCGGCGACCAGTTGAAGCACGTTGACCATGTCTTCGAGCGGGTCTTTCAAGAGGTAGCCGCCTGATGCGCGCACGCGTGTTCGTCACGCTGAAGCCGTCCGTCTTCGATCCCCAGGGCACGACGGTGACCGAGGCGCTCCACACGCTCGGTTACGCTGCCGTGAAGGACGTCCGCCAGGGCAAGTACTTCGAGCTCGACATCGACGTGACGAGCGAAGAAGAGGCCCGCCGCCTCGCGGCCGAGGCCGCGGACAAGCTGCTGTCCAACCCGGTCATCGAGAGCTACCGGATAGAGCTATGAAGTTTGCCGTCGTCGTCTTTCCTGGTTCCAACTCCGATCACGATGCGCATTACGCCGTGAAGCATGTCCTCGGGCAGGAAGCCGAGTTCGTGTGGCACAAGGACACGAGCCTTGGCGGCGCCGACGTCGTGATCCTGCCGGGCGGGTTCGCGCACGGCGATTACCTCCGCACCGGCGCGATCGCCCGCTTCTCGCCGATCATGCAGGAAGTCAGGACGTTTGCCGCAGCCGGCGGGCCGGTGCTGGGCATCTGCAACGGGTTTCAGGTGCTGCTCGAAGCAGGGTTGCTGCCCGGGGCGATGCTCCGCAACCGCAGCGTGAGATTCCAGTGCCAGCACGTGCACGTGAAGGTCGAGCAGACCGACACCCCGTTCACGCTCGCCAGCGCACCCGGCCGGGTGTTGCGGATGCCGATCGCGCACGGCGAGGGCAACTACTACGCCGAGCCCGACGTCCTCGCGCGGCTCGAGAAGAACCGCCAGGTCGTGTTCCGTTACACGGCCGCCGATGGCGCGGTGACGCCGGAGGCGAACCCGAACGGGTCTGCCAACAACATTGCCGGGCTCTGTAACGACACACGCAACGTTGTCGGCCTGATGCCGCACCCGGAACGGGCCTGCGAGCTTGCCATTGGCAGCGCCGATGGCTTGATCATGTTCGAGTCGGCACTGAAGGCCGTAACCGAAGGAGCATTCGCCATCAGCCGATGACGGCCACCACCACTGACACGCTGATCGAACAGCACGGCCTCACCCGCGAGGAGTACCAGCGCATCCTCGAAACCCTCGGCCGCGAGCCGACGCTCACCGAGCTTGGCATCTATTCCGTGATGTGGTCCGAGCACTGCTCGTACAAGAGCTCTCGCGTCCACCTCAAGACGCTACCGACGACGGGCCGGCGGGTCCTGCAAGGGCCGGGTGAAAACGCCGGCGCGCTGGACATCGGCGACGGCCTCGCCGCGGTCTTCAAGATCGAATCGCACAATCATCCGTCGTTCATCGAGCCGTACCAAGGCGCCGCGACGGGCGTCGGCGGAATCATCCGCGACATCTTCACCATGGGCGCGCGCCCGATCGCGCTGTTGAATTCGCTGCGCTTTGGCTCCCTCGAGGACCCGCTCGTGCGGCGCACGTTTGCCGGCGTGGTGGCCGGAATCGCCGGTTACGGCAACAGCATCGGTATTCCCACGGTCGGTGGCGAGATCGGGTTCGACGAGAGCTACACCGGCAATCCGCTGGTGAACGTGTTCTGCCTTGGCATCGCCCGCGCCGACGAAATCATCAGGGCCGCGGCCTCCGGCGCGGAAAACCCTGTCTACTACGTGGGCGCGAAGACGGGCCGCGACGGCATCCATGGCGCGACGATGGCGTCGGCGGAGTTCGACGATAAGTCGGCGGAGAAGCGGCCGGCAGTCCAGGTTGGCGATCCGTTCATGGAGAAGCTCCTGCTCGAGGCCTGCCTCGAGGTGATGAAGACGGACGCGCTGGTCGGCATCCAGGACATGGGGGCCGCCGGACTGACTTCGTCTTCGACGGAGATGGGCGCGCGCGGCGGCGCCGGCGTCGTGATCGACGTGTCACTCGTACCGCAGCGCGAGACCGGGATGACGCCGTACGAAATCATGCTCTCCGAGTCGCAGGAGCGCATGCTGATGGTTGTGAAACGGGGGCGCGAAACCGAGGTTGAGCGCATCTTCGAGAAGTGGGATCTCCACGCGGTGCGGATTGGCGAGGTCACGACCGACGGGCGCCTGCGCGTGAAGAACGGTGCTGAGGTTGTCGCCGACATCCCGAACACGTCGCTGACCGACGATGCACCGAAATATCGCCGGCCAATGGCGGAACCCGCGTACATCAAGGGGGCGCAGCAGCTCTCGCTGGCGTCGCTCGGCACGCCCGGCCCCCGCGTCCGAGGTGTTTCGCCGGTTGCTCGCCGCGCCAGAGATCGCCAGCAAGCAGTGGGTTTACCGCCAGTACGATCACATGGTTCGCACGAACACGCTCGTGCTGCCGGGGATGGGCGCCGGCGTCGTGCGCGTCAAGGGCACGCCGCGCGCGCTGGCCCTGTCGGTGGACTGCAATGCGCGGTTCGTCTACCTCGATCCGCATGCCGGCGCGCAGCTGGCGGTGGCCGAGGCGGCGCGCAACGTCGCGTGCGCAGGCGGTCAGCCAATCGGCGCGACCAACTGCCTGAACTTCGGGAATCCCGAGCGGCCCGAGATCATGTGGCAGTTCGCCCGGGCCGTTGAAGGCATGGGCGTCGCATGCCGCGCGCTCGATGTGCCGATCACGGGCGGCAACGTGAGTCTCTACAACGAGACCGATGGCAGCGCGGTGTTGCCGACGCCAACGCTGGGCGTCGTCGGGCTGATCGAGGACGCCAACACGGTCGTGCGGCGCGCATTCCAGGCAGCCGGCGACGTCGTGATCATGCTGGGCGACAGCCGTGACGAGCTCGGTGGCAGCGAGTACCCTGAAAGTGATGCACGGGCTCATTCGCGGCATTCCGCCGGCGCTCGATCTGCAGCGCGAGGCGGCGCTGCACCGAGTTCTCGTCGCTGGCGCCTCGAGTGGCCTCATTCGATCGGCGCACGACTGTGCGGAAGGCGGCTTCGCCGTGACACTCGCCGAGTCGTCTTTCGACACCGGCCTCGGCGCCGACGTGAACATATCCGCTGTTCCAACCAGCACGCCGGCGTTTGGCGACATCGCGACCTTGTTCGGCGAATCGGCGTCGAGGGTGATCGTGTCGGTTGCGCCGCACCGCGCGGATGAGCTGCTCGCGCTGGCGCAGCGGGAAGCCGTGCCGGCCACCACCATCGGCCGCGTGGGCGGTGAGCACATCCGCATCTCGATCGATGGACGTCCGGTCGTGGACGAACCGCTCGCCGCCGCCGAGGAGATTTGGGCGACGGCGATCGGGCGATATTTCGAACCGTCTCGAGCGTGAGGCCGTACACTAGTGGTCTCATCAGCTGAATGAGTACCAGTCGCAACGAGCTTTCGACCGCGAGTTTCCGCTGCGACAATGGCGCGGCCGGTCCTGATTCGGGAGCGATACACCTCTAGGGGCTCGATGTTCGACAAATTCAAGGATGAATGCGGCGTGTTCGGGATCTTCGGTCATCCGGAGGCCGCGAACCTCACCTACCTCGGGCTGTACGCGCTGCAGCATCGCGGACAGGAAAGCGCCGGCATCGCCGCGTCTGACGGTGTCCACATTCGCCACTCGAAGGCGATGGGATACGTCAACGAAGCGTTCAACGCCGACACGCTCAGCGCGTTGCCCGGTTACCTGGCCGCCGGCCACGTCCGCTACTCGACCGCGGGCGAAAGCAAGGTGGCCAACGCCCAGCCCATTGTCGTGGACAGCATGCACGGGCAGTTTGCGATTTGCCACAACGGCAATCTCGTGAACGCCGGCGAATTGAAGGATCAGCTGGTCGGTCAGGGCGCGATCTTCCAGACGAACAGCGATACCGAGGTCGTCGTCCACCTTTTCGCCCGGTCGCGGGAAGATGGCGCCGAGGCGGCGATCATCGACGCCATCTCGCAGGTGCGCGGCGCATTCTCGTTCGTCATGATGACGAAGGACAAGGTGATCGGTGCGCGCGACCCGCATGGCTTCCGGCCGCTGGCCATCGGCAAGCTCGCGGACGCCTGGGTGATCTGTTCCGAGACCTGCGCGCTCGACCTGATTGGCGCCAGCTACGTCCGCGACGTCGAGCCGGGCGAGGTCGTCGTCGCCAGCAAGAACGGCTTGAAGTCGATCAAGCCGTACGCGCCCGCCCCCTCCTCGCAGTGCGTGTTCGAGCACGTATATTTCGCACGTCCCGATAGTTACGTGTTCGGCGAAAGCGTCAACGAGGTTCGCACCGACCTCGGCCGCCGTCTCGCGAGGGAAGCGCCGATCGAGGCCGACGTGATCGTGCCCATTCCCGACTCCGGCGTGTGCGCGGCGGTAGGATTCGCCGATGCCTCCGGCATCCCGATGCGCATGGGCCTGATTCGCAACCACTACGTGGGCCGCACGTTCATACAGCCGCAGCAGTCGATCCGCCACTTCGGCGTGAAGGTGAAGCTCAACCCGGTTCGCAGCATCATCGAAGGCAAACGCGTCGTGCTCGTGGACGACTCGATCGTCCGCGGAACGACCAGCCGCAAGATCGTGCGCATGGTCCGCAGTTCGGGTGCGCGCGAAGTGCACATGCGCATCAGTTGCCCGCCGACGATCTCGCCATGTTTCTACGGAGTGGACACACCGCGGCGCTCCGAACTCATCGCCGCCACGCACACTCTCGAGGAAATTCGCAAGTACCTCGATGCCGACAGCGTCGCCTATCTCAGCCTCGACGGGCTCATGGGCGCCGTCACCGGCGGCCGGTCGAAGTACTGCACGTCGTGCTATACGGGGGTGTATCCTGTGGCGTTCCCGCGCGACGAGACCGCGTATTTGCAACTCGCGCTGAAGCTGAACACCGATAGTCCGGCCCGCGACTCTGAGGGAGCTGCGGAACCGGTGTTGATGAAGGATCCCGTCGTCAGCTGAGACCGTGTCCCGACGCTTTGCGCTCGCCCTCGCGCGTGACCCTCGCGACGGTCCTGACCGCCGCCGCGCAGCAGCCGTCGCCGCCCGACCTCAAGGGCGCCATCGACCGGCTCGGCAACTTCGACTATGCCACCCGCATGAACGCCGCGCGCTCGATCAGACGCGTGCCCGGGGCCCAGGCTGTCCCTGCCTTGGTCGAGGCTGCGCGCACGCACCGCGACGAGTTCGTACGCTACCGCGCTCTCGTGCTGGTGACGTCATTCAACGACCGGAAGACGCCCGACCTGATGAAGAGTTTCATGCGCGATCGCAACGATCGCGTGCGAGAGGTGACGTACCGCTGGTTCGCGGCGCACCCGGAGCCCGCCATGTCGTCCGCGCTGCTGGCCGTGCTACAGGCCGAGCAAGCGGAGTTCGTCAGGCCCGCGCTCATATCCGCGCTGGCTGCTCTCGGAAACGACCTGCAGGTGCAGCGCGCGCTTGATTGCCGAAGCCGGCCGAGGGCTCGACTTTTTCCGCATCGGCGTCATCGAAGCGCTCGGCGAGCGCCGGGCCGCCTATGCCGTGGAGACCATCGCCGCCGCAGCGAAGCTCGACGGTCCGATCCAGGATGATGCGGTGCTGGCGCTGGGACGAATTGGCGGCGCGCGTGCGACCGAGACGCTGGCCTCGATCTCGCCGCAGGGGCCGGAGCTTGGCGCCAGCATGCAGGCCGCGCAGTGCATGCTGGGCACGGATTGCCAAGGGAGCGTGAAAACGTTAGTGGAGAGTGCCGCGGATCCTCGCGCGAGCTCGCAGCCGGCGCGCGCGGCCATTGCGGCGCTCGGTGCGATCGCGGCGAAGCCCGAGCCGTCGGCCATCACGGCACTCGCGAGTTTGGCTCAGTCTTCCACTCCGGGCATTCGCGACGCGGCCGCGATCGCGCTGTCCGCTGTCGCCGTGCGCGTCCCCGATCCGATGCTCGCGTGGCTCGATGCGATCGGCGATGAAGCCGCACGCGAGTCTGCGTACACGCTGCTCCGCGACGGCTTCGAACGGCTCGAGGAAGATTTCGCCGAGGAGCAGTTCTTCGCGGCGGCGCGGGCAGCATACTGGAGTGCGTCCGAGGGGTCCCCGACCCGTACCCGCATCGCCGCCCTCATCGACAAACTGGAATTCTGACTCCTACTCAATCATTCCGGGCGGTCCGCTAGATGGATTACAAGGGCTCGGGCGTCGACATCGACGCCGGCAATGAAACTGTCCGCAGGATTCGCGGCCTCGCCCGTTCGACTTTCACCCCAGGCGTCCTCTCTGACATCGGATCGTTTGGCGGGCTGTTCCAGCTGGAGCCGGGCCGCCACCGGACGCCGGTGCTGGTGTCGAGCGCCGACGGCGTCGGCACCAAGTTGAAGGTCGCCTTCATGGCGAACCGTCACACGACCGTTGGCGTCGATCTCGTGAACCACTGCGTCAACGACATCCTGGTGCAGGGCGCGGAGCCGCTCTTCTTCATGGACTATCTCGCGACCGGGCGGTTGGCGCCGGCGGTGGCGGCAGGATCGTGGGCGGCATGGCGGCGGCGTGCCGCGACAACGGGTGCGCGCTGCTGGGCGGCGAGACGGCGGAGATGCCGGGCTTCTACGCCGACGGCGAGTACGACATTGCCGGCTTCATCGTGGGTGTGGTCGATCGGGAGCGTCTGTTGGATGGGAAGACGATCGCGGCGGGAGATGTGCTGGTCGGCGTGCCCTCGTCGGGGCTCCATACCAACGGCTATTCGCTGGCGCGGCGCATCGTGTTCGATCGGCTCGGGCTTGATGTAGACAATCGGGTGCTCCGAGCTGGGTACGACCGTTGGAGACGCGTTGCTCGAGCCGCACCGGTCGTACCTGTCAATCGTGCGGCCGCTGCTTGATGGCGGCCGCATCAAGGGAATGGCGCATATCACGGGCGGCGGAATCACCGACAACCTGCCACGGATTCTGCCGCCGGGAACGGCGGCTGTGGTCGATGCCGCGTCGTGGACCGTGCCGCCGCTGTTCCGGTGGCTCCAGCAGGCCGGCGAGGTGGCCGCGGACGATATGCTCCGCACGTTCAACATGGGCATCGGTCTCATCATTGTCACCGCGCGGGATCGATGCGGAAACGGCTGGTCGATGAGCTCGCCGCCCGCGGTGGCGGCGCCGCGCGCGTGATCGGCGAAATCACGCCGGGCGACGCTGCCGTCGGTCAGCTATACCAACCTGAAATGAGACCCCGATGGATCCGCCAGCCGTGCGCGGCTCCGAGCGCCCGTTGACGGCAGGCGACGCGCCCGTGAGCAAACTCCGGTGTCCGACCAAGACCACACCCGTTCTGGGTTGACGAATTTCAACAGTCCCGTCGCGGGTTCGCTTGACCGGCGGATTGGCGTGCTCATCTCGGGCCGCGGAAGCAACCTGCAGGCGCTTATCGACGCGATTGCGGATGGCAGGCTCGAGGCGGAGATCGCGGTTGTCATCTCGAATCGCGAAGATGCGGCAGGTCTCGATCGAGCGCGGCGGGCGGGCATCGAGGCGATCTGTATCAGCCACCGCGGATGGCCGTCGCGTGACGACTACGATCGCGCACTCGCGCAGGAGCTCGCGGCACGGCACGTCCGGCTCGTATGCCTCGCCGGCTTCATGCGCCTCGTCGGCGCGCCGCTGCATCGAGGCCTTTCCAAACGCGATCCTGAACATTCACCCTTCACTGCTGCCAGCATTCCCCGGCGTCGACGCGCAGCGCCAGGCAATCGAGCACGGCGTCAAGGTCAGTGGCGTCACCGTGCACCTCGTGACGCCGGAGCTCGATGCGGGTCCGATCATCCTCCAGCGAAGCGTGCCGGTGCTCGAGGACGACACGCCTGCGACTCTCAGCGCCCGGATTCTGGTTGAAGAGCACCTCGCCTATCCGGAGGCGATCAAGGCTGTTCTGGACGAAGGCTGGACGATCGACGGGCGGCGGTTCCTCAGATCAGCAAGCCCTGCGTCAGCGTCACGATCGCAACCTCCGGCGGGCAGTTGATCCGCACGGGAACGTACACCGTTCCGATTCCGCGACTCACGAAGATCGACGTGTGGTCCTTGCGAGCCGAGTCCCGCGAGGACCGGAAACCGCCGGCGGGCGATGGCGCCGAAGCCAGGGATGACGACCTGTCCCCCGTGCGTATGGCCCGACAGCACTGCCGAAACGTTGAGCGCGGCCGCCTCGGTGAGCCGGCGCGGGTCGTGCGCAAGCAGGAGCGACAGGATCCTCGGCGCGCCGCATCACGCGGGCGA
>CAWAQA010000005.1:0-340000 GCA_963784065.1 uncultured Acidobacteriota bacterium | reverse complement strand
CAGCCCAAACCGTCGTGCATGCACGGCGGGGTTGTAGGGCCGGTCACACGGAGTTACAAACCAGCACAATAGTCGAAAGGCCTGGAAAGGCCTGCCATAGAGGGTGACAGCCCCGTAGACGGCATCGTGCTGGCTCCGACCGGTACCCTGAGTACCGCGGGACACGTGAAATCCCGTGGGAATCTACGAGGACCATCTCGTAAGGCTAAATACTCTCTAGCGACCGATAGTGAACCAGTACCGTGAGGGAAAGGTGAAAAGCACCCCTGTGAGGGGAGTGAAATAGTTCCTGAAACCGTATGCCTACAAGCAGTGGGAGGGCTATGCCGGACTTCGGTTCGGAATGCCTGACCGCGTGCCTTTTGCATAATGAGCCGGCTAGTTATTCTCAGTGGCGAGGTTAAGCGTAAGCGAGCCGCAGCGAAAGCGAGTCCGAAACGGGCGTTTAGTCGCTGGGAATAGACGCGAAGCGAGGTGATCTACCCTTGGCCAGGGTGAAGTACGGGTAACACCGTATGGAGGCCCGAACCAGTATTGGTTGAAAACAGTTTGGATGAGCTGAGGGTAGGGGTGAAAGGCTAATCAAACTTCGTGATTGCCCGTTCTCCTCGAAATGCCTTTAGGGGCAGCCTCGGGTGGTCGGCGCTGGTGGTAGAGAACTGAATGGACTAAGGGCCTTACCAGGTTACTGAATCCAATCAAACTGCGAATGCCAGCGACACGTAGCCCGGGAGTGAGACGGTGGGGGCTAAGCTTCATCGTCGAAAGGGAAACAGCCCAGACTACCGGCTAAGGTCCCTAAGTGTGTGCTAAGTGGTAAAGGATCTGGAGACGCTTAGACAACCAGGAGGTTGGCTTAGAAGCAGCCATCCTTTAAAGAAAGCGTAATAGCTCACTGGTCAAGCGGCTCTGGGCCGACAATACAACGGGGCTCAAGCACACCACCGAAGCCGTAGAATGCATCGTCCTGCGGGTCGATGTTTTGGTAGAGGAGCGTTCTCTTCTGCTGCGAAGCCAGATCGAAAGAACTGGTGGAGCGGAGAGAAGTGACCCTGCCGGCATAAGTAGCGATAAGGAAAGTGAGAATCTTTCCGGCCGTAAGCCTAAGGTTTCCTGAGGTAGGTTCGTCCGCTCAGGGTTAGTCGGGAGCTAACGCGAGGCCGAAAGGCGTAGCGGATGCACATCCGGTTAATATTCCGGAACTACCTATTCCACGTTATTACGATGGGGGGACGCAGGAGGCTAACCAGGCCTGCTATTGGACATGCAGGTTGAGGCTCGTAGGGAGATCCGCCAGGCAAATCCGGTGGGTCGCTAATCCTGAGGGGCCGGAGCGATCGCCGCAAGGCGAATAAAGCTGGTGACGCCACGCTGCCGAGAAAAGCCTCTAAGGAGTGGAGTGGGTACCCGTACCGCAAACCGACACAGGTAGGCGAGGAGAAAATCCTAAGGCCCAAGTGTGATCCCTCGTTTAGGAACTCGGCAAATTGGCCCCGTAACTTCGGAAGAAGGGGTGCTTTCCCTCGTGATCCGGCTTGCCCGGTGAGCGAGAGGAAGTTGCAATAAAGAGGCTCAGGCGACTGTTTACTAAAAACACAGGGCTCTGCAAAGTCGAATACGACGTATAGGGTCTGACGCCTGCCCGGTGCCGGAAGGTTAAAGGGAGAGGTTAGCCGCAAGGCGAAGCTTCGAACTGAAGCCCCGGTAAACGGCGGCCGTAACTATAACGGTCCTAAGGTAGCGAAATTCCTTGTCGGGTAAGTTCCGACCTGCACGAATGGCGTAACGATCTGAGCGCTGTCTCAACGAGGGGCACTGCGAATTTGTGGTACCGGTGAAGACGCCGGTTGCCCGTCACAAGACGAAAAGACCCCGTGCACCTTTACTACATCCTAGTAGTGAATGCTGGCGCAGTATGCGCAGGATAGGTGGGAGGCTTTGAACCCGGGATTTCGGTCTCGGGGGAGCCAACGGTGAGATACCACCCTTACTGCTCCGGCGTTCTAACCTCGTTCTGTTATCCAGATCAGGGACACTGCTAGGTGGGTAGTTTGACTGGGGCGGTCGCCTCCTAAACTGTAACGGAGGCGCTCGAAGGTTCGCTCAGGCTGTTTGGAAATCAGCCATAGAGTGCAAAGGCATAAGCGAGCTTGACTGCGAGACCTACAAGTCGAGCAGGTGGGAAACCAGGACTTAGTGATCCGGTGGTTCCGCATGGAAGGGCCATCGCTCAACGGATAAAAGGTACGCCGGGGATAACAGGCTGATCTGAGCCAAGAGTTCACATCGACGCTCAGGTTTGGCACCTCGATGTCGGCTCATCGCATCCTGGAGCTGTAGCAGGTTCCAAGGGTCCGGCTGTTCGCCGGTTAAAGCGGTACGTGAGCTGGGTTTAGAACGTCGCGAGACAGTTCGGTCTCTATCTGTGATGGGCGCAGGAGATTTGAGTGGGGCTGACCTTAGTACGAGAGGACCGGGTTGGACGAACCTCTAGTGTATCGGTTGTCACGCCAGTGGCAGCGCCGAGTAGCTACGTTCGGAAGGGAGAAACGCTGAAGGCATCTAAGCGTGAAACCCTCCACGAGATGAGATCTCCCAGGGCATAAGCCCTCTGAAGGCTCCTGGTAGACGACCAGGTTGATAGGCCAGGTGTGGAAGCGCCGCGAGGCGTTAAGCTGACTGGTACTAATTAGCCGTGCGGCTTGACCATTTTTTCTCTTTCTCGACGCGGACCGTCAGGCCCGCGCGACACACGACACGTGTGCTCGAGGAACTACCGTTTGCAGGGTATTCAGTTGTCCTCGTTCTTTGAAAGAGGCGGATCCGGAAGGACCCGCCCGACAGGATAGTCTGGGACGATCGGCAGTGCGATGAAGTGTGGCTGAGAGCTGCACTCCGCACCGCCGGACCCCAGGCAACCAGTTTCCCGGTGGTCATAGGGGCAGGGTTCCACCCGTTCCCATTCCGAACACGGAAGTTAAGCCTGCCACCGCCGATGGTACTGCATGCGTAGGTGTGTGGGAGAGTAGGTCGCTGCCGGGATTAGTTTCACAAGAGCCCGCCTCGAGCAATCAAGGCGGGCTCTTTCTCTTGTACGCCTCAATTCCCCCGCCAACGCACGCCGGCCCGTCGTCGCGGCTCCACCCTGCAACCCGTGCAGACCTCTATGGTGTTCCATGCCTTCCACGCCACCTGGCGGCCATCCTCATCGTTGCGCTCGCCTCCAGTGCGGCCGACGACGAAGCAGCGGCCCAGGCTCAGCCGGCGTCGTGCGACGTCCCCGCGCAGAACCTCTACGTGCGCGACGTGATGACCGATATCTATTTCTGGTATCGCGACATACCCGACCTCGATCCGGTCGCGTTCACGTCGCCAGCCGACTATCTCGCGGCGATACGTTACCGGCCTCTTGACGAAGCGTTCAGCTACATCGCCCCGCGCGCCGCTACTGATGCGTTCTTCTCCGAAAGCCAGTTCGTCGGCTTCGGCTTCTCCTCGACGTTCCTGGCTCCGGGCGTCCTCCGTGTCACCGACGTGATGGACGACAGCCCGGCACACGACGCCAACCTCGCGCGCGGCGACCGCATCGTCGAGATCAACGGGCGGACGGTCGAAGCCCTCCTGAGTTCCGGGGAGTTCGACGGCGCATTCGGACCATCGGACCCCGGGGTCCAGGCCGACATCGTCGTGGTACGCGGCGCAATCCGGTTCCGCGCGCGCATGACGAAGCGTGTCGTCACGATCCCCACGGTGTCGTTCACGCAGGTGTATTCGGCCAACGGCGGTGAAGTCGGCTACTTCTTCTTCAGGAACTTCGTCACGCCGTCTGTACGAAGCGCTCGACGCCGCCTTCAGCGACTTTCGTGCCCGCGGCATCAGGGAACTGGTGCTCGACCTGCGCTACAACGGAGGCGGCCTCGTCGGAGTCGCCCAGCACCTGGCCAGCTTGATTGGGGGAACGCGAACCAACGGCCAGGTGTTCGCGGAGTTCTTTCATAACGACAAGAACACGGCGCTCAACCGTGTCACGCGCTTCGAGCCGAAAGCCCAGGCGCTTGGCCTCGAGAGGATTGTCGTGATCACCGACGCGCGCGTCCGCCTCCGCCAGCGAGCTCGTCATCAACGCGCTCAGGCCCTTCATCCCGGTCCTCGTCGTCGGTTCGCGGACCTATGGCAAGCCCGTGGGGCAATACGGGATCAACTTCTGCGACAAGACGCTCGCGCCCGTTTCCTTTACGTTGCGCAACGCAAACGGAGAGGGCGACTTCTTCGCTGGTATCCCGCCGACCTGCGCGGCAGCAGATGATGGCCAGCTCTTGCGATCCGCGGAATCCTCGCTGCGCGAGGCGCTCACGGTGATTGGCTCCGGCCGCTGCTCGGCTCCGCAGTCCATGGCTCGAACGCGCGAGGTCGAACCGGCCGCTCCGCGTGCGACCGGCTGGCAATCACTCGTCAACGCGCATTGATTCGGCCTGCGCCGGCGCGCCGGGCGCGCAGCAGCCAACCGTACAGCGCGGCGTTCAGCGATGACCACCAGGATCCCGAGCACGAGCTGCGTCTGAACAGTGAGGCCGTCGGGATACAGGGCCGGGAACACGTAGCGAGCGATGAAGTCGCCCGATACTCGTCGAGGCCGGCGCGCCCACGCAATTGGTTCTCGAGGGGCGTGAGCGGACAAATCCCACCGGAGACTTCCACATACGCCCCCCAGACAGCGGCGGGCAGGTGGACCCATGCCAGTCGCGGCCAGCGGAGGACCAGCAGCCCGCCAGCCACGACGAAAATCGCGAATGCCACGTGGACGACGACGAGCAGGGCGGCCAGGACGCCGAATGGATTCACGTGCGCGTCGCGTTCACGGCATCGACGGCGACGGGTGCAGCGTGACTGTCGCTTCCTCCGGGATCACGAACCACGCGATGACGTACGCGATGATGCCGCACACGATGGCGCCCGGATAAATGGACAGGATGACCACCGCGAGCCGCACCAGCGTCGAATCGACGCCGAGGTAGGCCGCGATCCCGCCGCAGACGCCCCCTATTTTCCGGTCGCTGATCGACCTGACGAGCCGCGACCGCGGAACGTCCTCCGGCGCGGCGCTGCCCTCGGGCATGATGAGCCAGGCGACAACATAGGCCACAATCCCGCCGATCAGGGCGCCCGGGAAGATGGTCAGAATCACCCACGCCAGCCGTACCACGGTTACGTCCAGGCCGAGGTACGCGGCGAGCCCGGCGCAAACGCCCGCGAAGCGGCCCTGCGCCGGCAGGCGCATCAGGCGCTTGGGCGCTGGCGGCGGTATAGGCGGCACCACTGCGGCGCCGCAATATCGGCAAAAGGTCGAATCCGGCTCAACGTCTCTGGCGCACCCGGGGCATGTCATGGTGACCTCCGCGAAGTTCCTGCCTATCTATACGGCGATTGGGGTCGCGGCGGATCACCCGTGGCTTTTTTCGGTTTCTGGAAGGTTCTCGCGTGCGGCTCGGCATTTCGCTATCAGCGCCCGCGCTGGTCTCATGGGACCTGCGGCTTGATGCGCTCGAACAGATCCTGCAGCCGCCGCTCCACTTCGTTGCGAAGCCCGCGCCTCACCGCCGCCGCTGTATCGATGAGGATTCTGGGTTGGCCGAGCGTGCCGCTGACGATCGCAGGCAGGACGACGCGGTTGCCCGACCGCGTGAACCGGTAAAGGTCGGTTCCCGCCTGGGACGAGAGCCGCTCGGAGAGGACGAGCTCGCCGCGGGCCTCTATCGCCTTTGTCGGCAGCGCGAGCGTGCCGCGCGCGAACACGTCGAAGTCGGGTGAGTGCAACGTCAGGTCCTCACTGCGGATGGACTGCTCCGCCAGCGCGAACGTCGCACCAATCGAGTCGAAACGTTCGCCCTGACCCGGCGGCGCATCCGGTGCCGGGCGTCCGAAGAACAGCACCACCGTACGCACGACGTCCAGGTTGCGGATTGTCCCCGCTGAAAGGGTGACTTCACCGACGCCACGCGACGCTGCCAGCACCTCCGATATGTCGCGCCCGCGCGCGCCGAACCGGCCCGACCCATACATCCTTCCCGTGATGGTGTTCGGGATGCCCGCATATGCCGCAAGCTGCGCGACGTCGAGGTTCGACACGCCCGCACCGACGCGCACGTCCAGCATCTCGCCGAACGCGACGTCGAGCCACCCGTCGTAACGGCCGCCAAAGAGGTCGAACTTGAGCGGCTCGATACGCACATCAGTGCCGTCGGCCAACAGCGCCGCTTCGAAGCGCGCGAGTGCCACACCGGCGGCTCGCGCGCGTGGCGACGTAATCGTCGCCGTGATCTGTGCCGGTGTCCCCACTGCAGGGGCCGAGCTGGTGTTGGTGGTGAATGCCGCGGTCAGTGCAAGGAGGTCGTCGAAGTCCAACTGGTTTGCGTGTGCCTCGATCGTGGCAGTGATGCGCGGGGCCAGGTCCACGGTGCCGGACGCAGATAGCGTGGTTTCCCCGGAGCGCGCGGACAGCGATGTAATCGTCAGGCGGTTGCCCGCCAGTGCCGAGTCGGCCGACAGCGTGATCTCCCGGCCGCGACTGGCGATGACGACATCACGCAGGACGATCCCGCGCACCGATACCAGTTCCACACCGGCCACGCCGCCGCCGCTGCGGCACCCGCTGACGGGGGCGTGGACGTCGTGGGCAGAGCGAATGGCAGGGGCATCTCCACCCTGCTGCCGGAAACGGTGACCTCGGCGTCTTCAATGCGGCGGGAGAAGAGCGGCCGCATACCGGTGGACAGATCGACGCGGGAGAGCGTCAGGCGCGCGGGCTCGCCGACGCTGACGTCCTCGAGTCGCAGGCCCACGCGCGGCAGAAATGAAACAGTCGCCCGCGCGATTCGTACGGGATGACCGAGCCAGGCAGTGGCCTGCTGCTCCAGCGCCGTACGAATCCCGTTGCCATTCACGAACCAGTAAGCGGCCGCCGCCGCAACGGCCACGACGAAGACACTCAGGATCAGCAGCCGCCTGAACACGAGTTCAGCCTATAACAGTGTCTGATGCCTGAGTTGCCGGATATCCTGTTGTACCTTCACGCGCTCCGTCCGCGGATCGTCGGACGTCCCGTTGAACGCGTGCGCCTTGCGAGTCCCTTTCTCCTGCGCTCGATCGATCCGCCGCTCACCGCTATCGAGGGCCGCACCATCCTCGACTTGCACCGGCTCGGGAAGCGGGTGGTGATGGAAGCCCAAGGCGAGCTGTTCCTGGTCTTCCACCTGATGATTGCGGGCCGGTTCCGCTGGAAGCCACGCGACGCGAAGATCCCGGGCAAGGTCGGGCTGCTGGCCCTCGACTTCCCGGACGGCACGCTGCTGATGACCGAGGCCGGCACGAAGCGGCGGGCGTCCCTGCATGTCGTGCAGGGCCGCGCCGCGCTCGCGGCCCACAACCCGGGCGGCCTCGAGGTACTCGATGCGGACCTGCAGGCGTTTCGCCAGGCGCTCGAGCATGAGAACCACACGCTGAAGCGCGCTCTCACCGACCCACACGTGTTCAGCGGCATCGGGAACGCGTATTCCGACGAGATCCTGCATGCGGCACGGCTTTCCCCGTTCAAGCAGACGGCGTCGCTCGATGACGCCGAGGTGAAGCGGCTCTACGACGCGACGCGGCTGACGCTGACGTCGTGGACCTCGCAGCTGCAGGAGGAAGCCGGCGATGAGTTTCCGGAAAAAGTCACGGCATTCCGCGAGGGAATGGCTGTGCACGGCCGGTATGGCCAGCCCTGCCCTGACTGCGGAGCGGCGGTTCAGCGCATCGTGTATGCGGCCAACGAGGCGAATTACTGTGCGCAGTGCCAGACCGGCGGGCGGTTGCTCGCCGATCGTTCGCTGTCGCGGCTCCTTCGCGACGACTGGCCGCGCACGCTCGATGAGCTCGAGCGCCGCCGGAAACCAGACCGGGTCTGATTCCGGTTTCCGTAACAGACCCGGCCTCACCCTCGGCTGACCGCCGCGGGCTTCCGCGCCTCCATGTTCAAACGCCAGTAATCCAGCTCCAACGCCGGCACGTCGTGACTCGCCTGCGCGGTGATGACGTCCATGAATCGGTCGCGCAGGTCCTGACCTGGCAAGCACGCGAGGTGATGCCGGCAGATCACGTTGGTGACGAACTCCCGGTAGGTCGCCGCATCGGGTTGGACGACAGGCGACGCCTCGAGGCTCGTTCGCACGTCCACGAAACCCGCCGTCACAAGACGCTGTGCTGTCGTTTCGGCATCGGCAAAATTCCAGGGGCCATGCCACCCGCGGAAATACGGCGCGAACTCGGCCTGCTGTCCGAGCACCTCGCACCGATCGTGCAGCCGCTGGATGTTGGGACCTCCGCCGCACTGCGCCACCAGACGGCCGCCGGGCTTGAGCGCCGCGAACACGCTGCGAAAAAGGGCAGGGTGATCCAGCACCCAGTGAAACGTCGCGGTGCTGAACACGGCGTCCGCACGCCCCGCGACCGGCAGCGCCGCAGCGTCCGCCCGCGCGAAGCGCACCTGGGCGGCAAATTGAGGCGCAAGATATCCGCGCGCCGCGTGGAGCATGTTGGAGGAGATATCGAGGGCGATGACGCGTCCTGCCGGCAGCCGCTCCAGCAGCTTTTCAGTCAGCCGTCCGGTGCCGCATCCGACGTCGAGGACGCACTCACCGCCTTCGAGCGGCAGCCTCGCCAGCACCCGCACACCCCATGCGACGTGCGGGTCGGACACGCGGTGATATGCCTCGGCGTTCCATTCCGCGCATCTCTGGCATTAATAGTTGCATGGAATAGGAAGCGCCCGCGCGTGCCCGGTGCAGACGGTCGTGCCGTAGGATTCCTGATTGGTGATTTGTGAAACGTGATTCACAATCGACTGCGACTCACCACGCACGAATCGCCGATCACGAATGCCGATGCCGTCACCCCGTCTTCTCGCCGCGCTTGTGTGGACGGCTGTGCTCTGGCCGCCCGTGGGCACCGCGCAGGAGCGGCAGGAGCTTCGATGGGGAGGTGACGCCGAAGGCGGAGCGCCGTTCGTTGAAGCCGACCCCGCGGATCCCGCGCGGGTGGTCGGCTTCGATGTCGAGGTGGCGCAACTGCTGGCCGCAGGTCTCGACCGCACTCCTCGCTTCGTCCAGGTCGGCTTCACCAGCCTCGACGCGTCCGCGACGCGCGGCGACTTCGACGTCGGCCTGAGCGGCATCGAAGACAGCCCCGCGCGCCGCGCCCGCCTGTCGGTCACGATCCCGTACTACGAGTTTCGCGAGATTCTCACCGTTCGCGCCGCCGATCGCGATCGCTTCCGCACGCTCGAGGACTTGCGCGGCCGCCGCGTGGGCACGCTGGGTGCCACGCTCGCCTACGACCTGCTCGTCAATGCCCAGGCCGAATACGGGATCGAACCGGTCACCGTACGAAGACGACGTGCACCCGTACAGCGACCTTGCGCTTGGACGAGTGGACGCGGTCGTGCTCGACTATGTCCTGGCGGAGCGCGGCGTACGCCGGAACGCCGGACTGTTCAATCAGCCGGCTGATCTTGGCGTCGGGCATTACGTCGGGGTGCTGGCGCCCTCACGCGCGGACCTTCGGGATCGGATCAACGAGATCCTCCGGGAGGCGATGCGCGACGGGCGCCTCGAGGCGATCTTCCGGCGCTGGGACATGTGGAACGCGGACCAGCCGCGCCTCTATGCGCGTGTGCTTGCCGGCACCGACACGGAGCTGGCCGGCGCGTCCGCCGCAGCAACGCCTGGCGCATGGGAGGCCACACGGCGGTACCTTCCCGCGCTGCTGCGCGCCGCGGGCATGACGGTGCGTGCTCTCGTGCCTCGCGATGTTGCTGGCGGTGGGCTTCGGCGCGCTGATCGCGAGCGGCCGCGTCTACGGCGGCCGCCCGCTGCAGGTGATGTTGACCGCCTATGTCGAAGTCATCCGCGGAACGCCCCTGCTGTTACAGCTGTTCGTGCTCTACTTCGGGCTCGCCCCGTTCGTGCAGCTGCCCGCTTTCCTTGCCGGCGTGATCGGATTGGGCCTCAACTACGCCGCGTATGAGAGCGAGATCTATCGCAGTGCGCTCGAGGCCGTGCCGGCCGGTCAGCTCGACGCGGCGCGTACGCTCGGGTTCAGCCGCCGGCAGACGCTGATGCTGGTGCGGGGTCCGCAGGCATTCCGCTTCGCGCTGGCGCCGATGACCAACGACTTCGTCGCGCTGCTCAAAGACAGCTCGCTCGTGTCGGTCATCACCGTCGTCGAGCTGACGAAGCAGACGTCAGATCTTCGCGGCGAACATCGGCAGCTGGCTCGTCCCGGGCATGCTCTGCGGCGCCCTCTATCTCGTGCTGTCGCTGCCGCTGGCGCGCCTGGCCCGCCGCATCGAAAAGGGCTGGCGGCGCGCATGACCACGCTGCAACTGCGTGACGTGGAGATACGCCGGGGTGGACGGGTCATCGTGCAGGGCGTGTCGTTCTCGGCGGATCGCGGCGAGCGGCTCGCGATCATGGGGCCGTCTGGTTCCGGCAAGACGACCGTCCTTCGCGGCATCGCCGGACTCGATTCGCTCGCGGCAGGCGCGGTTGACGTGGGCCGGGTCGGGATGGTGTTCCAGTTCCATCACCTGTTCGAGCATTTGACCGCGGTTCACAACGTGTGGCTCGCGCCGGTGCACGTGTTGAGGCAGCCGCGCGTGGACGCGGAGCGGCGTGCGCACGAGATCCTCGGGATGCTCGGGGTCGCCGATCGCGCCTCCGCGCTGCCGCACCAGATGTCGGGCGGGGAGGCCCAGCGGGTGGCTATCGCCCGGGCGCTTGCCGTCGATCCGCCAGTCCTGCTGATGGACGAGCCAACCGCCTCGCTCGATCCGGCGCGGCGCGGGGAGCTCGCGGCCACGCTGCGGCAGCTCGCATCGCAGGGACGGACGGTCGTTGTCTCAACGCACGACAGCGATTTTGCACGGTCGTTCGCCGATCGAATCGTCGTGCTCGAAGGGGGCCGGGTTGTGGCCACTGGCATGACGCGGGACCTGCTCTCGTAGAATAGGTCCCTGCATGCCTCCACAAGCCGTCGAAACGGATGCGCTTTATGTCGAGCTCGATACCGATCGCAAGATTCGGCACCGCAACAAGCGCTACTACCGGGTCCTGCACTGGCCGCTCTGGATTTTCGTCTTCTTCATCGCGCCTGGCCCGCTGACGTTCGACCTCTTCGACAGCGGGTTCGACGCTCGCCTCCTCACGTGGCTGACGCTCGTCGTCGTCGGGACGGGCATTGCCGGCCTGCGAGGCCGTCTGCCCGGCTGCGAGCCGGCTCCGTACATCATCCGGTTCACCGAGGATCGGCCGAATCCCCTGTACCGGCGGGTGTGTTACACCACGGCCTGGGGGGCGGTGGTCGCGTTCGCGGCGCTGAATATCGCCGGCCTTGCCTATGCGGTTGTCGACCGGCGAGTGGCGCCTGAAGCAGATGTACGACACCGTGTACTTTCCAATCGCCGGCACGATCTGGATGCTCGGCGCATTGGCTCTGTTGCCGCGCGTGAAGCGGTCGACGCAGGGCGAAGGTCATGAGCGCCGGTATTTCTACGGCTCGGTGTGGGCCGTCGCGATCGCCCAGCCGGTGTTGTGGCTGTTGTGGAAAGTGTTGCCGCCGGGCCGTGCCGGCGATGTCGCGAAGCTGGTCGTGTTCGTCGCCATCCTCGTGTCCGTCGGTTACATGGCCCGCCTGGGCCTGCTGCCGCGGACGCGGCCGATCGTCCCGGGCGAGTGGGCCGTCTCCGACTGAGGCGCTAAGGCACAAGAGGCGTTCAAGCGTCAATTCCATCGTTAACCGTCATACGTCGAGCCTTGAGCCTTGAGCCTTGAGCTGTTTGAATCGATAATCACGGCTCGATGCACGCCGACATGGACGCGCTCACCTCCGCCACGCTCAAGCATCTGCGCGAGCGGTGGTGGAACGACGAGTTCACCGAGTTTCTCGCGGAAACGCTGCGCCCCCGCGCCGGCAACCGAATCCTCGACGTCGGCTGCGGCGAAGGGACCGGCGAGATCAGCATTGGCCGCCTGCACGTCTCGCAGCTGCGACTGGTCGGGATCGACCTCGTGGTGGACAAGGCCATTGCCGCCCGGACGGGCGACGGCCGGCCACAACATGCGCGCGCGGTTCGCGGCCGGCGACGCGTGCCGGCTGCCGTTCAAGGACGCGGTCTTCGACTCGACGTATTGCGTGGCGGTGCTGCAGCACATCCGCGACGTGGAAACGGCCATCAGCGAGTTCGCGCGCGTGACGGTGTCCGGCGGACGTGTCGTGGCCGTCGAACCGGACAACGCCGCCCGCTACTTCTACAGCTCGACGCCCTGGGGCCGCCGGGCTTCGCAGGTCGCGGCGCAGTTTTTCGCCGCGCTGTCCGACGAGCGCGGCGACACGACCGATCCGTCCATCGGCCCGAAGCTGCCGGCGATCTTCGCCAGCACGGCATCGAGCCGATCGACGTCCGGCTGTTCCCCGTTCCACAGATCCAGCTCGGCGCGCCTGCCGGACGAAATCTGGGCCGATCGGCGGGCGCGCGTGGAGAGGCCATTGCGCAGGCGCAGGACTGCCGACGTGCAGAGCCCTCGGGCCGTGAGTATCTGGTCGTGCTCGACGCCTATCGCTCGGAGGCGGAGCAGGCCGGCGCGTCGTTCGTCGAAATCCAGAACACGATGCTGTTTGCAACCGTGGGACAACGATCTGAGTAGGGTCAGGGGGAAGGCGAAAGCGGGAGAGGCGCCCGGCGTCGAGCCCGAAGGTCACGAAGGCTGGGACGAGTACGCGCCGTTCTACGACTGGGAGAACGCGCGGACGCTGGGCCGGCGCGACGTGCCGTTCTGGCGCAACCTGGCGCTGCAGGCCGGCGGCCCGGTGCTCGAGCTGGGTGCGGCACCGGGCGCATCGCCCTCCCGCTCGGCCGCGCCGGCGTGCCGCTCGTCGGGATCGATCGATCGGCGCCGATGCTGCAGCGCGCGCGCCAGCGCGTCCGCCGCTCGAAGCTGCAGTCGCGCGTACGGCTGGTGCGGGGCGACATCCGCCGCCTCCCGTTCCGTCGCAATTTGCCGACGCGTCATCGCGCCCTACGGCATCCTGCAGTCGCTGCTGCGCGAGCGCGATCTCACGGCCACGCTCGAGGCGGTGCACGAAACGCTCGAGCCGGGCGGGACCTTCGGCATGGAGCTCGTGGCCGATCTGCCGTCGTGGCAGGAATACCGGAAGCGCGTCAGCCTTGAAAGGGTGGCGCCGCGGCTCGTCCGGAGCGCACGTGACGCTGGTCGAGACGGTGCGCCAGGATCCTGCGAAAGGGCTCACCATCTTCGACCAGGAGTTCACCGAGCGCGACGGCCGGCGCCGCCGGGTGCATCACTTCGCGCTGACGTTCCGGACGCTCTCGGTTCCGCAGATGGCGCGGCGCCTCGAAAAGGCGGGCTTCGCGGTGACGGCGCTGCTCGGCGATTACCGGGGAGGCCCATGGGACGATCGGGCCGAGGTCTGGGTGATTTTGGCCCGCCGCGCGTAGTAGAATCGAAGGTCGCTTTTCCTTGTGTTTTCTGGAGTTTACGCATGTCAGGTCATTCCAAGTGGCACACAATCAAGCATAAGAAGGGTGCCGCCGACGCCAAGCGCGGCAAGATTTTCACGCGCCTCATCAAGGAATTGACCGTGGCCGCCCGCAGTGGCGGAGGCGACGTGGACATGAATCCGCGCCTCCGGACCATCGTCGACGAGGCCAAGGCGAACAATATGCCGCGCGAGAACATCGAGCGCGCCATTCGCCGCGGCACCGGCGAAGAGCCGGGGGTCTCGTACGAAGAGATCGTCTATGAAGGCTACGGCCCGGGCGGCGTCGCGCTGATGATCCAGACGCTCACCGACAACAAGAACCGCACGGTCGGCGAGATCCGGCACATGCTCGCGAAATACAACGGCAACCTGGCCGCGGAGAACAGCGTGGCCTGGATGTTCAGCCGGAAGGGGCAGATCTTCGTCGAGAAGGGAAAGGTCGACGAGGACAAGCTTCTCTCGGCCGCGCTCGACGCCGGCGCCGACGACATGAACGACGACGAGAGCGCGTGGGAGATCGTCTCCGCGCCCGAGAGCTTCGAGTCGGTGCGCGACGCGGTGAAGTCGCTGGGCGTCGATCCCAGCAGCGCCGCGATCGCGATGATTCCCCAGAATTACGTGAAGCTCCAGGGCAAGGATGCCAATCACATGATCAAGCTCATGGAGGCGCTCGACGACCACGACGACGTGCAGAACGTCTGGGCGAACTTCGACATCGAGGAGAAGGAGATCGAGGCCTCCCTCGCGTGAGGATTTTCGGCATCGATCCTGGCTCCGCGCGCACCGGCTATGGTTGCGTGGAGTCGGATGGACGCCGGCATCAGCTCGTGACCTGTGGCGCCATCGCGGCGCTCGACAGCGACTCGTTTCCCCATCGTCTCGCGCGCATTCACCGCGAGCTGACGGCGCTGCTGGCCTCGTGCCGTCCCGACTGCGTGGCCATCGAGAATCTCTTTCACGCCACGAACGTCCGCAGCGCACTCAGGCTGGGACATGCCCGCGGCGTCGCGATGCTCGCCGCGGTGCAGGCCGGCTGCCCGGTCGTCGAGTACACGCCGGCGGAAATCAAGCGGGCGGTCGTGGGTTACGGCCGGGCGGAGAAGCACCAGGTGCAGCAGATGATCAAGCTGCTGCTCGGCCTGGCGAAGCCGCCGTCGCCGCACGACGCCGCCGACGCCCTGGCCGTCGCGATTTGTCACCTGCATTCGATGCCTCCGGCCGGGCGCCTGAAGCCGGCTGCTGCGAGCGTTGCGAGCATGCCTGCGACTGACGTGGGCGCCGGCTTCAGCCGGCCTGCCAAAACCGCGAACCTGGCGTCAGTATCGTCCCCCCGCCATCGGATGATCGCGTTCCTTCGCGGGCGCGTGCTCGACAAGCAGCCGAACCGGATCATCGTTGACGTCCACGGTGTGGGATACGAGCTGCACGTGCCGCTGTCCACCTACTACGACATGGGCGCCGAAGGGTCGGAGACCGCGCTGCACGTGCACACGCACGTGCGCGAGGACGCACTGCAGCTCTACGGGTTTCTGACGCCCCTCGAGCAGCAGGTGTTCGAGCGCCTGATCGGCATCAGCGGCATCGGGCCGAAACTGGCGATCGCGGTCCTCTCGGGCATCGAGACGCGCGAGCTGGTGGTGGCCGTGCAGCGCGGCGACGTCGTCCGCCTGACCGGCGTGCCGGGCATTGGCAAGAAGACGGCGGAGCGCATCATCCTCGAGCTGAAGGATCGGCTGGCGCATCTCACGGTACCGGCCGGCGTGGACATGGGATCGATCGCCGCCGCCGGCGACCGGCTGCGCGACGACCTGGTCTCGGCGCTGCAGAACCTGGGCTATCATCGGCCGGCAGCCGAAAAAGCCGTTGAGTCCACGTTGTCCTCGAGCACCGAGCCGACCTTCGAGCAGGCGCTCCGGTCCGCGCTGCGGGAGCTGATGCGGTGAATGATCCGCGCCTGATGACCGCCGGTCCCGGCGGCCGAAGAAGCCCAGTACGAGGCGGGCCTGCGCCCGCGGTCGCTCGACGAGTACATCGGCCAGGACCGCGTGCGCGACAATCTTCACGTCTCCATTGCCGCCGCGCGCGGCCGCGCCGAGGCGCTCGACCACGTGCTGCTCTACGGCCCCCCCGGTCTCGGCAAGACGACGCTCGCCTACGTGATCGGCAACGAGATGGGCGTGCCCGTGCGCGCGACCGCCGGTCCGGTGATCGAGAGGCCCGGGCGACCTCGCGGCGATGCTGACCAACCTGCAGCAGCACGAGGTCCTCTTCATCGACGAGATCCACCGGCTCGCTCCCGCGATCGAGGAGATCCTCTATCCGGCGATGGAGGACTACGAGCTCGACATCGTCATCGGCCAGGGACCGAGCGCGCGGTCGGTGAAGGTGCCGCTGCAGAGGTTCACGCTCATCGGCGCGACGACGCGCGCCGGGCTGCTGACGGCGCCGCTGCGCGCGCGCTTCGGCATCGTGCACCGTCTCGATTTCTACGAGCGAGCGCGACATCGAGGAGATCGTGCGCCGCTCGGCGCAGCATTCTTGCCGTGCCGATCGACGACGACGCGGCGGTGGAAGTGGCCCGCCGGTCGCGCGGCACGCCGCGCATCGCCAACCGGCTGCTGCGGCGCGTCCGCGACTACGCGCAGGTGCGCGCCGACGGCCGCATCACCGGCGATGTGGCGCGCGCGGCGATGCGGCTGCTCGAGGTGGACGACCACGGCTTCGACGACGTCGATCGCAAGCTGCTGCGGACGATCATCGACAAGTTCAGCGGCGGGCCGGTTGGCGTCAACAGCATCGCCGCCGCCATCAACGAAGAGAGAGACGCCATCGAGGACATCTACGAGCCGTTCCTCATCCAGGCCGGCTTCCTCGATCGCACGCCGCGGGGCCGCGTCGCCACCGCGCGCGCCTACGAATATTTCGGGCTGACTGCGCCCGGAAGGGACTCTCGCCTGTGGTAATCACGCCGTCCGCGCTGCGCGGGCTGAAGCGCGCGCGCATCTCGAGCCTCGCCACCTACGTTCCGCCGCGCGTCCTGACCAACGCCGACCTCGAGCGGATGGTCGACACGTCCGACGACTGGATCATGCAGCGGGTCGGCATCCGCGAGCGCCACATCGTCGATCCGGGCGTGGCGACGTCGGACCTGGCGCGGGAAGCGTCGCTCTCAGGCCATCAAGCGCGCCGGCCTGACGCCCGACGACATCGACTTCATCGTCGTCGGCACGACGACGCCCGACACGCTGTTTCCCAGCACCGCCTGCGTGCTGCAGAACATGATCGGCGCGAAGCACGCGTGGGGGTACGACCTGGTTGCCGCCTGCTCCGGCTTCACCTACGCGCTGACCACCGGCGGCGACGATGGTGTCGTCAGGCGCCAGCAGGCACGCGCTGGTCGTGGGCGCCGACGTGATGTCGAGCATCATCGACTACACCGATCGGGCGACGTGCGTGCTCTTCGGCGACGGCGCCGGCGCCGTCGTCGTCGAGGCCAGTGACGACGACGAGATCGGGATCCTCGACTTCGAGAACTACGTCGATGGCAGCGGCGGCCCGGCGCTGTGCATGCCCGCCGGCGGCAGCCGCCTGCCGGCCTCGAAGGAGACGATCGATCAGCGCCAGCACTACGTGAAGCAGGAAGGCCAGACGGTTTTCAAGTTCGCGGTCCGCAACATGGAAGAAGTCTGCCGCCGCATCCTCGATCGCAACGGCATCAAGCCGTGCGAGATCGATCTCTTCGTGCCGCACCAGGCGAACAGCCGCATCATCAAGCACGCCGCCGAGAAGCTCGGCCTGCGCGACGGAGAAGGTGGTCATCAATCTCGATCGCTTCGGCAACACCACCGCCGGCGACCATCCCGCTCGCGATGAACGATGCGCTCGAGGCGGGCCGCCTGAAACGCGGCGATCTCGTGCTGCTGGCGTCGGTCGGCGCCGGCTTCACGGTCGGCGCGGTCCTGCTCAGATGGGGTCTCAAGGAGTAACGTTCCAGGGCCAGGGCTCAGAGCGAAGAACGTAGAGGGTCCTTCGGACCCGCCTCCTGCAGGGCACAATCGAAACATGTCGAAAGCTCGCGTCACCCGCATCCGCCAGCTGACTCCCGGACAGGCGCAGCGGCTCGACGCGCTGCGAAAGGTCGCGCAGCTGCTCGATTCGGCGTTCGTGCTGCCGGGGACGTCGTATGCGCGTCGGCCTCGATCCGATCCTCGGCCTCGTTCCCGGCCTCGGCGACCTGGTCTCGCCGCTCTTCACACTCGGCATGCTCTGGCAGGCGCGGGAGCTCGGCATCCCGAAAGTCGTTCAGCTGCGGATGATCTTCAACGTCGCCATCGACACGGTGGTTGGTCTCGTGCCGGTGCTGGGCGACGCTGTTCGACTTTGCGTGGAAGGCCAACGACATGAACATGGCGCTGCTCGAGCGCCACGCGCTACGAGGAACACGAGCCTGCCGCGGCTGACTGGCTGTTCGTCGCGGCCATGGTCTCGCTGCTCGTCCTGATTGCGGTCGCGCCGTTCGTCGTCCTCGGCTGGCTGATCGGCGTCATGCGGCAGCTCTTCTGATGCCGCGTGTCTTCCTGCTCTCACCCGCCAACTGCGGCGGCATCCGCGCGAAGATGGTCATGTCGGCCGACGCGCAGTTCGCCCTGGCGCGGCAGCTGCGCGATGCCGGCGGCGCGTCGCTTGGCGACGTGTTCAGCTTCGTCAGCGGACTCTACTTCCGCGGCAAGCTCGCCTACGCACGCCGGTTCGCGCAGCCGCCCGACCCGGCCGATCCGGTTGCCGCCGGCGGCGTGCTCGTGATCACCCCGAACGCCGGCCTGCGTGCGGCCGACACGCCGGTGACGCTCGACTCCCTCCGCGCGTTTGCCGGCGTTGACGTCGACGTGAGCAACGCCGCGTACAGCGGCCCGCTGAATCGAGGGGCCCGTGCGCTGCACGCCGCGATCGGCCCGGACTGCGACGTCGTGCTGCTCGGCAGCATCGCCTCGGGCAAGTACGTGGACCTGCTGCTGCCGATCTTCGGCGACCGCCTGATGTTTCCGCCGGAGTTCGTCGGCCGCGGCGACATGAGCCGCGGCGGGCTGATGCTTCGCCGCGCCGCGGATGGCCTCGAGCTGGCCTACGTGCCGCTTGCCGGCGCCGTGCGTCATGGACAGCGTCCTCCGAAGCTGCAGCCGCTGAAGCATGCCCCGCGTCAAGATCCCCGGTGACGTCGACAACGCGACGCTGTCCATCGCGGGACGCGAGGTTCGTCTCACGAACCTGCGCAAGCCGTTCTGGCCCGACCTCGGGATCGCGAAAGGCGACCTGATTCAGTACTACGCCGACGTCTCGCCGGTGCTGCTCCCGCACATCCGCGACCGCGCCATGGTGATGAAGCGGTATCCGCACGGCGCCGCGGGGCCGTTCTTCTTCATGAAGCGGGCGCCGGAGCCGCGTCCAGCCTGGATCCGCACCTGCGCGATCGATCACGGCTCGAAGGGCATCATCGATTTCCCCGTCATCGACGACGTCGCCGTCACTGCTGTGGGTCATCAACCTGGGGTGCATCGACCTGAACCAGTGGTACGCGAGGTGTGACGACGTCGATCGTCCGGACTACCTTCACTTCGACCTCGATCCCGGCGAGGGCGCGACGTTCGCGCAGGTTCGCGAGGCCGCGATCGTCGTCGGCGATGCGTTGAAGTCGCTCCGCATGAAGCCGCTGGTGAAGACGAGCGGTTCCAAGGGGCTGCACATCTACGTGCCGATCGTCCGCGGGCCGGTGCAGAAGCAGGTGTGGACGTTCGCCAAGGCACTGGCCGTGGAGCTCGCGTCGCGGCATCCGGCACTGATGACGTCGGAGTACCGCGTGGCGAAACGGCCGAAGGGGCGCGTGCTCGTGGACTACAACCAGAACGCGTGGGGCCGGACGCTGGCCAGCATCTATTCAGTCAGGCCGACGCCGCTGGCGACCGTGTCGACGCCGGTGACGTGGAACGAAGTCGCGGCCGGCGTCACGATCGACGAGTTCCGGCTCGATAACGTGCGTGCGCGCCTGGCGAAGGTGGGGGACTTGTGGAAGCCGCTGCTCGCGGCCCGCGGCCGGACGGACCTGGACACGTTCCTGAAGCGTCGAGCTGCCGCCTGGAATCTTGACTCGAGTCGTCGGACTGCCGAGTGCGGGCAGCGAACTCACTAGCGAGCAGAGCCGAAACCGGCTCGATTCCTGCCGGTCCGAGGCGGAGCCTCGCTAGATCATGCCCGAGCAGCTCGCCCACCGGCTTCAGATCCTCGATCCGGTCGCAGCACGCTTTCATGGCCACCAGCATCGGCACCGCCAGCAGCGTCCCCCAGACGCCCCAGACGAAGGTCCAGAAAATCAGGCCGACGAAGACCGCGATCTCGTTCGTGCGCGCCGTCCGGCTCGTCAGCCACGGCGTCAGGAGCCAGCCTTCGACGCTCGTGATCACCAGCGAGATCCCCGACGTGTACAGCGTCATCGGGATCGTTCCGAACTGGAGGAACGCCACGACGGCCGTGCCGGCCGCCACGATCACCGGGCCGAAGTACGGGATGCTGTTGAACACGCCCGCCAGGATCGCCCACACGCCCGCCTGCTCGAGGCCGATCATGCGGAACGCCACCCATGTGGCCACGCCGACGGCGATGCTCGTGATCGCGCGCACGAGCAGGAAACGCGCGATTTGCGTGTTGATGTCGTCGAGGATCTGGACCGTGATCTTCTTCTTCTCGAGCGACGGCCCCACCAGCTTCACCAGCTTGCGCTTGAAGAGGTCGCCCGACGCCAGCAGAAAGAAGACGAAGAACACCACGAGCACCGCCTGACCTGCCAAACGCGATGATGCCCGCCGATCCCCACGACAGGTACTCGCGGACGTTGACCGTCGGCTCCTCGATCTGCACGCGCTGCACGCCTCGCGGCGCCGGATTGCGGCCCGCGGCTTCGTCGGCGGTTTGCTGCAGTTCCTCCGCCGCGCGCCGCACCTGCTGCATCGTCCCCGGCTCGCCTCGCTGCGGCCGCATCGTCTGCCCGCAGCCTCTGTGCCGCCGCCGGCAGCTGCGCCACGATCGACGCTGCATCGTCTGAGAGCACATAGGCCCCGTAGCCGATCGAGCCCGTGAGCAGCGTCATCACCACCGCCGGACGCCAGGATCCGCGGCAGCCGCATCCGCATCAGCCAGACGACGACCGGCTCGAGGGCGTAGCTGATGAGCACGCCGACCACGATCGGGATGAACACCTCCCGCGCCCAACTCAAGATCCACATCACCGCCGCTGCCGCCAGCAGCGTCAGCGCCATGCTGCGCACGCTCAGATCGACCGGCGTCGTTGGCGTGTCCGCGGGCGACGGATGCGCGCAGGACGTTGGTGTTCGCTCGATCAGCCATGGCTCAGGAAGCGAGGACGGCATCCATCGCGTGGCCCGACAGCGCCTGCAGCGATTTGTTGATGGCGACGGCGGCCTTGGCGCCCTCGGCGGCCGCGACGATCACGAACTGCACGTCGCGCGAGGCGTCGCCGGCGACGTACAGCCCCGGGACGCGCCGTCTTCCCGAGATGATCGGTCTTGACCACGCCCTTTCGCGTCAGTTGGCACCCGAGCTGCCGCGGGATGTCGGATTTCGGCTGCTGCCCGGTGGAAAAGAAGATCGCGTCACACGGCACGACTGTGCCGCCGGCGAGGAGGAGCCGCTGCACGTGGCCACTCACGTGGTCGACCTGCTCGATGCGCGCACTCGTGGATCCGCACCTGCTGTTCCTCGAGCTGCCTGCGCTGGCGCGGGTTGATCCGCGCCGGCCCGTTCGTGCAGATTGCGACGTCGCGGCTCCACGTCTTGAGTGAGAGGGCGAGACCGGCGGCCGATACCGACTGGCCAAGCACGACGAGGCGCCGATCGCGCACCTCCCAGCCGTCGCAGTACGGGCAATGGTGCACCGTGATCCCGTAGCATTCCTCGATGCCGGGCACCGTCTGGCAACCGATCGGTGACGCCGGTGGCCAGCAGGACCGTCCGCGCCGCGATCGTCTCGGCGGCGTCGAGCGTCACCGCAAATCCTTCCCTGGTGCAGGCAATGGCGGTGACCGTCGCGGCGCGCGGTTCGATGCCGTACTGCCGCAACTCCTCGCGGGCGAGGCGGAGGAACTCGAGCGGTGGCGACCCCGTCGCGTGTCAGGTAGCCATGCAGCCCGCGCGACGCGGCATTGCGCGGCGTTCCGCTGTCGCACACGAGCACCTGGCGTCTGCACCGGCCGAGAACCAGGGCGGCGCTCAGGCCAGCGGGTCCGCCTCCCACGATGACGACGTCGTACACGCCTCGGTCGGGGTGCAAGAGCTGAACCGAGTATGTTGATGAGGTGCATGTCGCCGACTTCGACTTCCATCTTCCGGATGAGCTGATTGCTCAGAATCCTCCGCCCGTCCGCGGCGCAGTCGCGCCTCCTTGTGCTCCATCGCGCAACCGGAAAGGTGGCGCATACGGAGTTTTCGGCCTTGATGGATTACATGCGCGCCGGTGATCTGCTGGTGCTGAACAATACACAGGTTTTTCCGGCGCGGTTGCTCGGGCACCGCATCCCGACCGGTGGCGCCGCCGAAGCCCTGCTTTTGGGACACTGGCAGCCGCGGAGCGATGAGTGGGAAGCGCTGGTGCATCCGGGGCAAAAGCTGAAGCCGGGCGCCCGCGTCCTCTTCGAACGCGACGGGAGGCGACTGCACGGCGAGATCCTGGCGAGGCACTTCTTCGGGCGGCGCACGATCCGGCTCTGGACCGACGATGGCAGCAGCGTCACGTGCGCGATCGACCAGGTAGGCCACATCCCTCTTCCACCCTATATCAAGCGCGAGGACCTCGGGTCGGATCGCGCCCGATACCAGACGGTCTATGCCCGCGAGCGTGGATCCGTGGCTGCACCGACGGCCGGCCTGCATTTCACCGACGCGTTGCTCGACGAAACCGCGGCGCACGGCGTCGAGCGGATCGAGATCACGCTCCACGTGGGCTACGGCACGTTCAAGCCCGTGCGCTCGGAGCGCGTGGAAGAGCACGTCGTCGACCCTGAGACGTTCACCGTCTCGCCCGAAGCGGCCGCTGCGTTGACGCGCGCGCGGCGAGAAGGCCGCCGCGTCATCGCCGTCGGGACGACGACCGCGCGGACGCTCGAGTCGCTGGCTGTATCCGGCGACGGCACGGTGGAACCCGCCAGCGGCCAGACTCGCCTGTTCATCCACCCCGGCCACGCGTTCCAGATCATCACCGGCTTGATCACGAATTTCCACTTGCCGAAGTCGTCGCTGCTGATGCTCGTCTCCGCGTTCGCGGGCCGGGAGCACGTGCTTGCCGCGTATCGGGAGGCAGTTGCGCGAGGCTACCGGTTCTACTCGTACGGCGATGCCATGCTGATCGTCTAGGGCCCAGGGCTCAGGCCCCAGGGCTCAGGGCCCAGGAATCAGGCCAGAAGGATTGAAGGTCGGCCTCGCTGAGGCCTGAGCCCTGACGCCTGAGGCCTGCGACGCTGAGCCCTGAGCCCTGAGGCCTGATACAGTTCGTTCCAATGCCCTTCGAGTACGAGGAGTTCGACCTGTCTGGCATTCGCACCTACCCCCTCGCCTCGCGCACGAGCAAGGCACACGTCGATGACTTCGCGCGGCCGGTGACCGCCGGCGGCAGCTTTGCGGATTGGATTGCCTCGCTGCCGTCCATTCTCGGCGCCCGCGACCTTCGTCGCGCCGTCAGCGCGATCGTCGACGCCAAGCGGCGCGACGGCGGCATCATCTGGGGACTTGGCGCGCATGTGATCAAGACGGGCGTGTCGCCGGTCCTGATCGATCTCATGGAGCGCGGCTACGTGTCGGCGCTCGCGATGAACGGCGCCGGCATCATCCACGACTTCGAGATCGCGCTGTCGGGCGCCACGTCGGAGGACGTCGATGACGCGCTCGGCCCCGGCCGCTTTGGCATGGCGGAGGAAACCGGGCGGCTGCTGAACGAGGCGATCCGGCGTGGCTCCGAACAGAAGATGGGCCTGGGCCAATCGGTCGCGCACTTCCTTGCCGGCCTGCATGCGCCGCACGCCGGCTGCAGTCTCGCCGCGACAGCGCATCGTCTTCGCATTCCCTTGACGGTGCACGTGGCGATCGGCACCGACATCATCCACATGCATCCCGCGGCGTCCGGCGCGGCCATCGGCGACACCAGCCTCCGCGATTTCCGCTACTTCACGTCCGCGGTGGCGCGCCTGAAGGGCGGCGTGTACCTGAACTGCGGGTCCGCCGTGATCCTGCCCGAGGTGTTCCTCAAGGCCGTCGCCCTCGCCCGTAACCAGGGCGCCGCCCTCGACGGACTGACCACGGTCAATATCGATTTCCTGCGCATGTACCGGCCGCAGACCAACGTCGTGACGCGGCCGGTCGCTGGCACCAACGGCGCCGGGATCTCGCTGGTCGGCCACCATGAGATCCTGATTCCTCTGATTGCGGCAGCCGTGATCAATCAGGGTGAGGCTTGAGAGAGCCGCGGGTCTTCATGGCTGGTGCTGCGGTCCTGCTACAATCACAAGTTCGTGCCGGAGTAGCTCAGCCGGTTAGAGCACGCGTCTCATAAGCGCGGGGTCGGCAGTTCGAGTCTGCCCTCCGGCATACCAAACTCCAACTCCCAAACGTCTTACGCTGGCCCGACTCCCAAGCGCCCTAGCAATTCGCTTTGGGCGTTCGGAGTTGGTTCGAGCCGTAAGAGGATTGGGAGCTTGACCGGTCTCCATCAACAGGTTCGGCGAACCATCCGGCGGCATGCGCTGTGCCCTCCGGGTTCCCGCGTGCTCGTCGGGACTGTCTGGCGGTTCGGATTCGGTCGCCCTCACGTTGCTGCTCCGCGACCTTGCCGCCTACGACGAGTTCACCGTGGTGTCGCTCGCCCACCTGAACCACCAGCTTCGGCCGACCGCCACCCGCGACGAGGATTTCTGCCGGGATTTGGCTGAGCGGCTGGCCATCCCGATCGTGATTGAACGGCGTGACGTCAAAGCATACGGAGACATCCATACGATGTCCCTCGAGGATGCCGCGCGCCGGGTCCGCTACGACTTTCTCGGGCGTGCGGCCGCCGAGGCCGGTGCGACGCGCGTCGCCGTGGGGCATACGCAGGACGACCAGGCCGAAACGTTCCTCTTGAAGCTGATGCGGGGCGCGGGCCTGACCGGCCTCGGCGGGATCTATCCCCGCCGAGGCCTGCGTGGTCCGGCCGCTCCTCGATGTGCTCTCGAGCAGACCTGCGGGCCTATCTCGCGGCGCGCGGCGAATCGTGGATGGAGGACGAAAGCAACGACGACGTGGAAAATCCGCGCAATCGTGTGCGTCACGTGATCCTGCCCGAGCTCGACCGGGCCGCTGGCGGCGCGACCCGTCCCGCGATTGCCCGGGCCGCGGCGCTGGTGCGGCAGGATGGCCAGTGGCTGGACGAGCTCAGCCTGGCTCGGTTCGAGGCCCTGACGGCCGTGACGCCCGATGGCGTGGAGATTGACGCGACGGCTCTGACGTCCGAGCCGCTCCCGGTCGTACGCCGGGTCCTGCTCGAGGCCATGCGCCAGACAGCGGGCGGACGGGAAATCGGGCTCGACCATGTCGAAGCCGTTTTGGACATTTTGGCTGGAAATGGCGGGGGTATCGACCTTCCCGGGAGCCGCGCGGAACTTCGGCGCGGAAAGCTGGTCTTAATACGGCAGAAGGGTCCTTCGAAGTGATACTCTTTTCCCTTACCCTGTAGTCCGCGTGGGAGGAAGCTTTTGAACTCAACGCTGAAGAGCCTGGTCTTCTGGATGGTCCTCGTCGTCGTCGGGGTCCTGGTCTGGAATTTCTCTACCCGCTTCAGCGGCGCGAGCGCCAAGCCCTTGAGCTTCAGCGAGTTCATGACGTCCGTCGATGCCGGCCAGGTCGCGCGCGTCACGATCACCGGCAACGAGATCACCGGCGTCTCCAAGGCCAACGAGAGCTTCCGCACGTACGCGCCGCCGCAGTACGAAGGGCTGGCGAACAGGCTGATCGAGCGCAGCGTGGTCGTCACCGCACGCGAACCGACTGCGAGTCCCTGGGCCGCGTTGCTGTATTCGTGGGCGCCGATCCTCCTGATGATCGGGTTCTGGATCTTTTTCATGCGCCAGATGCAGAGCGGCGGCAACAAGGCGCTGTCGTTCGGCAAGAGCAAGGCGAAGCTGTCTTCGAGCGCCCAGAAGAAGGTGACGTTCAAGGACGTCGCCGGGGTGGACGAGGCGAAGGACGAACTGCAGGAGATCATCGAGTTCCTGCGCGAGCCGCAGAAGTTCCAGAAGCTCGGCGGGCGCATCCCGAAGGGTGTCCTCCTCATGGGCCCCCCGGGCACCGGCAAGACGCTGCTCGCCCGCGCCGTCGCCGGCGAGGCGAACGTGCCCTTCTTCTCGATCAGCGGTTCCGACTTCGTCGAGATGTTCGTGGGCGTGGGCGCATCGCGCGTGCGCGATCTGTTCGAGCAGGGCAAGAAGAACGCACCCTGTATCGTGTTCATCGACGAGATCGACGCCGTGGGCCGCCATCGTGGCGCCGGCCTCGGCGGCGGTCATGACGAGCGCGAGCAGACGCTGAACCAGCTCCTCGTCGAGATGGACGGCTTCGAGTCGAACGAAGGCGTCATCCTCGTCGCCGCCACGAACCGGCCGGACGTCCTCGACCCGGCTCTCCTTCGGCCCGGCCGCTTCGATCGCCGCATCGTCGTCAACCGGCCGGACGTGAAGGGACGCGAGGGCATTCTCGCCGTCCACACGAAGAAGATTCCGCTCTCCGACGACGTGGACGTGGCCGTGCTCGCACGGGGCACATCCGGGTTTTCGGGCGCGGACCTGGCGAACCTCGTCAATGAAGCGGCGCTCAACGCGGCGCGCTACAACGGCAAGGTCGTTCGCATGGTGGACTTCGAGTTCGCCAAGGACAAGGTCCTCATGGGCGCCGAGCGGCGCTCGATGATCATCAGCGAGGCCGAGAAGCGGGTCACGGCCATTCACGAGGCCGGTCACGCGATGCTGACCGTCGTGCTGCCGCACGCCGATCCGATCCACAAGGTCACGATCATTCCGCGCGGCATGGCGCTCGGCGTGACGATGCAGCTGCCGGTGGACGAAAAGCACAACTACTCGCGCGAGTACCTCATGGACCGCATCGCGATCCTGCTCGGCGGCCGCATCGCCGAGGAAATCACCATCGGCAGCATCACCACGGGCGCCGGGAACGATCTCGAGCGCGCCACGGAGATGGCTCGCCAGATGGTCTGCGAGTGGGGCATGAGCGAGGCGATGGGCCCGCTGACCTTCGGAAAGAAGGAAGAGCAGATTTTCCTCGGCCGCGAGATCGCGCAGCACCAGGACTACAGCGAGGACACGGCGCTCCGCATCGACCAGGAAGTGAAGCGGATCGTGACGGAGAATTACTCCCGCGCGCAGCAGGCGTTGACCGAGAACAAGAAGCAGTTGCTCGACATGGCGGATGCGCTGCTGGCGCGCGAGACGCTCGACGCGGATCAGATCCGCCGGATTTCGGCCGGCCTCGCTCTCGAGGAGCTCATCCCGGCTCCGGGCAGCCGCGCCGACGCCGCCGCGTGAGGCCAAGCCCGCGAAGGAGCGCCCGGCGACCGCGATTGTGCCGCCGCTTCCGCACCGGCCGGTCACGCAGGAATAGTTCAAGGCACAAGCGTCAGGGCCCAGGGCACAACGCCCGGGTCACCGGATAGACTGAAGCCCGCACGCCGCACGGCGCGCGGGCTTTTTCTTGAGCCTTGTGACATTACCCTTGTGACGTGAACCCGCATGCGTCCCCGACGACGATTCACGGTGCCTCTTCCCGGCGGGCGCAGCCTCGTCCTCGGCGAACGCACACTCGTGATGGGCATCATCAACGTGACGCCGGACTCGTTTTCCGACGGCGGCGAGCTGCTCGACCCCGACCGGGCCGTCGAGGCCGGCGTGCGGATGGCGGACGAGGGCGCGGACCTGCTCGACGTCGGCGGTGAATCGACGCGGCCGGGTGCGCAGGCGCTGAGTGAGGATGACGAACGGCGGCGCGTGCTGCCGGTGATTGAGGGACTGGTCAAACGGGTTGCCATCCCTGTTTCGGTGGACACCTACAAGGCCGCGGTCGCGGACGCGGCGCTGTCGGCCGGCGCCGCGATGGTGAACGACGTCAGCGGTCTCCGCTACGAGCCCGCCCTCGGAACTGTCGTCGCGAGACATGGCGCACCGCTCGTGCTGATGCACACACGCGGGCGGTCGCGCGACATGTATCAGCAGGCGTCCTATCACGACGTCATCGACGAAGTGCTCGACGAGCTGCGCGAGAGCATCGCGTTCGCCGCCGGTGCCGGGATCGCCAGGGATCGTCTCCTCGTCGATCCCGGGCTCGGATTCGCCAAGGAAGCGCCGCACAGCTACGAGGCGCTGGCGCGGCTCGACGAATTCAGCGAGCTCGGGCGGCCGATCGTGGTCGGACCGTCGCGGAAGTCCTTCCTCGCCAGGGCGGTCGGGCGCAGCGTCCCTCCCCTCGAGCGCGACTGGGGAACGGCCGCCGCAGTCGCGGCAGGCGTCCTCGCCGGCGCGCACGTCGTGCGCGTCCACGCTGTCGCGCCGATGGTTCAGGTTGTCCGGGTGACCGACGAGATTCGGAAGTATCATCGCGCTGACTAGTGGACTATGTGTGCCAAATTCTAGCGGGCCGCTCCGCTCCACCCCACCGCACAGGCGTGCGCGGCGGGACCCCGGTTGTCGCGGCCCGAGATCGCGGTCGAAAGCCTGTTTCGTGGTAGCACTACAGTTGATCCGTCCGCTGGATGCGTGGTCCACTAGATGCAGTGGTTGACCGAGCTTCTCCAGCGGCCTGCCGTCTCGTGGTCGGATGCGCTCGACATCGGGCTGGTGTCGTTCCTCATCTACGAGTTGCTGCTGCTCATCCGCGGCACGCGTGCAGTGCAGATGGCGTTGAGCGGTGGCTTCCTGATCCTGCTGTTCTTCCTGTCACGGTGGCTGCAGCTCGAGACGGTCAACTGGGTCATCCGCAACCTGGCGGCCTACGTGGTATTTGCCATCATCGTCCTGTTCCAGTCGGACATCCGGCGCGCGCTGGCGCACTTCGGCCGCGCGCCGTTCTTCCGGTATTTCGAGCGGGCGGAGAGCGCCGCCGAGACGATCGAGGAGATCGTCGTCGCGGCGAGCACGCTGGCTACGCGCCGCATCGGCGCGATCGTCGTCATCGAGCGGCAGATCGGACTGCGCAACTACATCGAGGGCGGCATCCCGCTCGACGCGATGGTGACCTACGACCTCCTGGCCAGCATCTTTCAGCCGGGCTCACCGCTGCATGACGGCGCCGTGATCATCCAGAGCGACCGGGTCGCGGCCGCGGCCTGCTTTCTTCCGCTCTCGGTCAACCCGCGCGTGAGCCGCGACCTCGGCACGCGGCATCGCGCCGCGCTCGGGCTGACAGAAGAGAACGACGCCATCGCGGTCGTCGTCTCCGAGGAAACCGGCAGCATCTCGCTCGTCATCGACGGCAACATAGAGCGCGGCATTGTCGCCCGACCTGCTGAAGACGCGCCTGCGGTCGCTGCTCGGCCACCGCCGGGTTGCCGCCCGCGCCGAGACGCGGAGCTCGCTGGCCTGATGGCGTTCTTCGGCCTGCGCCACTTCGGACTGAAGTTCCTGTCGATCGCGCTGGCGGCGATGATCTGGCTGCTCGTCTCGGGCGAGCGCATCGTCGAGCGGGCGATGCGTATCCCGCTCGAGTTCACGAATCTGCCGGCGCAGCTCGAGATCGTCGGGGACGCACAGAATGTCGTGGACGTGCGCCTGCGCGGCTCGTCCGGCGCCCTCAGCCGCGTGTCGACGGGCGAGCTGGTTGCCATGCTGGATCTCAGATCCGCCCGCACCGGACGACGGCTGTTTCACATTACCGGCGCGGATGTCCGGACGCCCTTCGGCGTGGAGGTCGTGCAGGTGATGCCTGCCACCCTGTCCATGAACTTCGAGCCGTCGGGCAGCAAAATCGTTCCGATCGTCCCGGCGATCGACGGAGATCCTGCGGCCGGCTATCTCCTGGGAACAGTGACGGCAGACCCGGCCACGGTCGAGGTCGTCGGTCCCATCAGCGCGCTGGGCACCCTGACGGAGGCGATCACCGAACCCATCTCGGTGACCGACGCGTCAGAGCCGGTCGTTGAATCGGTGACCGTCGGCGTGCCGGACCAGTCGGTCCGTCTTCGCGCGCCGCAGACGGCACGTGTGACGGTGCAGGTGTCGCCCGCGCCCGTCGAGTGGGCCGTGGCGGCGATTCCGGTGCAGGTCCGGAATTCGGGTAGCACCATGGCGCAGGTGGCGCCGACGCACGTCACCGTTCACGTGCGTGGCCCCCGTGAAACGATGGGGTCGGGCGCCGGGGAGTTCGAAGCGTCGATCGACATCAGCGGACTGCGCACCGGCCAGTACCAGGTGCCGGTGCGCGTCGTCCCCCCGGCGCGCATCGGGGTCGTGAGCGTGGAGCCGCAGGAACTGCGGGTGAGAATCAAGTAGCCGGCAGCCGGCAGTGCTAGGCAGCTGGCCGTGAATGTGTGTTCGCTGAGCGCGTGGTGGATGTTGACGCTGCGTTCTTCACCCCGTTGTCTCGCCACATCGTGCCGCTGCCCGCTGCCAGCTATTTCGTGACGTTGAGTAGGAGAACCATGGGTCGCTTGTTTGGAACGGATGGTGTACGAGGCAAAGCGGGAGTCGCCCCGCTCGATGCGTCGACGGTTCGGCGGCTTGGCGCGGCCCTGGTGCGCGCGTTGCGCCACGGCAGCAACCCCGTTCGCTTCCTGGTCGGGCGCGATACCCGTGAATCAGGCGAGTGGATCGAGCAGGAGCTGGCGCGGGGCGTTCGCGCCGAGGGCGCGTCGCTTACGAGCGCGGGCATCATCCCGACGCCGGCCATCGCGTACCTGACGCCGCGCCTGGGCTACACCGCGGGGCTCGTCATCTCGGCGTCGCACAATCCCTTCGAGGACAATGGCATCAAGGTCTTCTCCGGCGCCGGCGAGAAGTTCACCGAGGCGCTCGAGGATACGGTCGAAGCCCACCTGTTCGACGAGGACGTGGATCCGTCGCCGCTCGGCGCACCCGTCGAGCGGATCGACTATCGATCCCAGTACATCGATCACCTCAAGGAGATTCTGACGCCTGACGCCCGCACCAGGGCGCTGCGGATCGCCGTCGACTGCGCCAACGGCGCCACGACGACGATCGCGCCCCGGTTGTTCCAGGAGCTGGGCATCGAGACGCGGTGCATCGGCTGCGCGCCCGACGGACGCAACATCAACCTGAACTACGGCTCGACGCACCCGGAGACGCTCGCGCGCACCGTCGTCGACGGCGGCTACGATCTGGGCATCGCCTACGACGGCGACGGCGACCGTGCGATCTTCGTGGACGCGTCCGGCAAGGTGGTTGACGGCGACGCCGTGATGCTGCTGTGCGCCAAGCACATGAAGAGCGAGGGCCGCCTGAAGGGCGACGCGCTCGTCGCAACCGTCATGAGCAACATCGGCCTCGAGATCGCGCTGCGCGACGCCGGCATCGCGCTCGCGCGCTGCCCGGTGGGCGACAAGTACGTGATGGAGGAGATGATCAAGCGTAACCTCGCGCTCGGCGGCGAACAGTCGGGCCACGTCATCTTCTCGGAATATCTGTTCACCGGCGACGGACTGGCCACCTCGCTCAACGTGCTGCGGACGCTGGGCGCGACCGGCCGCACGCTGGGCGACCTGGCGTCGGAGCTGACCACGTATCCGCAGGTCCTGATGAACCTGCGCGTCGAGCGCAAGGTGGACTTGAAGACGATTCCCGAGGTCGCCGCGGTGATGTCGTCGGTCGAGTCCCGCCTTGCCGGCAACGGACGTCTCCTCGTGCGCTACTCCGGCACGGAACCGCTGCTGCGCGTGATGCTCGAAGGCAAGGACCAGGCCGAGATCAAGCGCTGGGGCCAGGAGATCATCGACGCGGTCAAGGAGCATGTAGGGGCCGCGGTGTAACACAACTCCCAACGTTCAAGGCATTCGCGGCATTGGGAGCTGGAAGGTTGGGAGCTGGGAGTTGGCAAAGCTTTCGGTCAACGTCAACAAGGTCGCGACTGTCCGGAACTCCCGGGGCGGCAGCGTGCCTTCCGTCCTCGAGGCGGTCAAAGCCTGCATCGCAGCCGGCTCTCCCGGGATCACCGTACATCCGCGCGCCGACGCGCGGCACATCACGGCCGCTGACGTGCGCGCCATCTCGGCCCACCTGCGAGCCGCTCGGCGGCGGGGTGGAATACAACATCGAGGGCGACCCGAGGCCCGACCTCCTCGAGCTCGTCCATGAGGTAAAGCCGGATCAGTGCACGCTGGTCCCCGTGCGCCCGGGCGAAATCACCAGCCAGGCGGGGTGGTCGGCTGCCTTGCCTCGCGGGACACTGGAGGGTGTGGTCAGCCGCGCTCAAGGCCGACGGTATCCGCGTGAGCCTGTTCGTCGATCCGGAGGATGCGCCCGTGCGCTGGGCCGCCGATGTCGGCGCCGACCGCGTGGAGCTCTACACCGAGCCCTTTGCGCGCGCCTTCGACCGTGGCGGCGACGAGGGACGGCGATCGTTTGACACCTATGCGCGCGTAGCGCGGCTCGCGAGCTCGCTGGGTCTCGGCGTCAACGCGGGTCACGATCTCGACCTCGAGAATCTCGTGCTGTTTCGCGGTCTCCCGCACCTGGATGAAGTGTCGATCGGCCATGCGCTCGTGAGCCACGCGCTTTTTGTAGGGCTCAGTCAGAGCGTCCGCGAGTATCTGGACGTCCTGGCGGAATGAGCATGGCACGACGCCCAACTCGAGGCCCGACTCCATGCGTGGGCTGGACTGGCTCGGGCTCTTCTGGCGGGAGTTGCCGCCGGCCGCATGGTTCCAGCGGACGCTGGGATAAGATCGGGCTCCGGACTTCGGACTCCGGGCTCCGGGTTCCGGCCCGCGGTCCTGCCAAAGCCCGAAGCCTGGAGCCTGAAGCCAGGAGCCTACAAGAATCCATGAAAGCCGACTCCATCGTCTTCACCATCGCCGGCATGTGTTTCGGCGTGATACTCGGCTGGGTGCTCGGGACGCAGCAGGCGGCGCGAGCCGTACCCGTGGCGGCGGTGCAGGCGCCGGCGGCGGGCACCGGCAATACGCAGCAGCGGGCCACGCTCGATGAAGCGCGCGTAAAGGAGCTGACGGCGACCGTGACCAGCGATCCGGGCAACGCCGGCGCCGTCCTGCAGCTCGCGAACACCTACTTCGACGGCGAGCGCTACGACGATGCGATCAAGTGGTACGAGCAGGCGCTGAAGCTGGATCCAAAGAACGTGGATGCGAGCACTGACCTTGGCGTCAGCTATTACTACCTGAACCAGGCGGACCGTGCGCTGCAGCAGTTCGACTACTCGCTCAAGCTCGATCCGAGCCACACGAAAACGCTGCTCAACCAGGGCATCGTGATGGCGTTCGGCAAGCAGGATCTCAACGCCGCGTCGGCGGCGTGGCAGCGGGTGGTCGATATCGCGCCGAACAGTCCCGAGGGCCAGGCCGCCAAGCGCGCGCTCGAAGGCGTCGCGGCGGCGCACCAGAAGCAGGGCGGCGCGACGGCTCCGGCTCCCGGAAGCTAGAGCAGTGGTCCGCTGGATCCTGCTCGCCGTTCTCCTGATCATCGTCGCCCGCTTGTTCTGGAAGGTCGTGGACAGCGTGATCGAGGCGTGCGGGCGGGTCCCCGCGCGGCCGGCGTCCGGCCACGGGCCCGTCGGTGCGCCTCGTTCGCGACCCGGTGTGCGGCACGCACGTCGCTCCCAGCGCCTCGCTCTCCCTTGCCGCCGACGGCACGACCCATTACTTCTGCTCCGAGAAGTGCCGAACCGAATTCAAGAAGCGTAGATGAGCACACGGGTAGAGGAGCAGCTCCGGGCCGATATCGTCGAAGCCGGCCGGCGCCTGTACGCGCGCGGCTTCGTCGCCAGTAACGACGGCAACATCAGCGCCCGCCTCGACGGCACACGGCTGATCACCACGCCGAAGAGCGTGTCGAAGGGGTTCATGACCCCCGACATGATGGTGATCGTCGACGACAACGGGAAGAAGATCGCCGGCGATCGCGAGCCGTCGTCCGAGCTGCCCATGCACCTCGAGATCTACCGCAACCGGCCCGATGTGAACGCCGTGGTGCACGCGCATCCGCCGCTGGCCACCGGCTTCGCCGTGGCGGGGATTCCGCTGACGCGCGCGGTGCTGGCGGAAGTGATCACGACGCTCGGCAGCATCCCGATCGCCGAATACGGGACGCCCTCCACGCGGGAGCTGCCCGATGCCGTTCGTAAGTACATCAAGGCGCACGACGGCATGCTGCTGGCCAATCACGGCGCCGTCACCTGCGGGCCCGACGTGATGGCTGCGTATTACAAGATGGAGACGATCGAGCACTTCGCGAAAATCAGCCTCGTGGCGCGGCTGCTCGGGCGCGAGCACCTGATCTCGCGCGAAGAGGTGGAGCGGCTCCAGGGATTGCGCGGCGTCTACGGCATCGCGGCACCCGCTCCGCTCTGTACCGATCCCGCGCGGCGGCGGCCGGCGGTGACCAGGCGCTCTGCCAGGTGCTCGAAGCGCCCAGCTCACCGACCGAGCGGCTCGTGCCGGACGTCTCATCGATGCTGCAGAAGGCGAGCAGGGACGGGGAAATTCGACTAACATACGGCGAGTTGACGGCGCTCATCGCAGATGCCGTCAGCAATCTCAAAGATTAGAGGACCGCAATGGGAGAGGCGTTGGGAATGGTCGAGACCAAGGGCCTCGTTGCCATGATCGAGGCGGCGGATGCCATGGTCAAGGCTGCGAAGGTCACGCTGGTCGGGTGGGAGAAGATCGGAGCGGGCTACGTGACGGCCATCGTCCGCGGTGACGTGGCCGCGGTGAAGGCCGCGACCGACGCCGGCGCCGCGGCGGCGCGCCGTGTCGGAGAGCTCGTGTCCGTGCACGTGATTCCGCGCCCGCATGCCAACCTCGAGGACGCGCTGCCCATCGGCAAAGCCAACGCGGGCGCCGGAAAGTCCTAGTCTTTCCCTTGGGCTGCTCGCGATGATCCTCGCCCGCATCGTCGGGACGGTGGTTGCCACGCGGAAGGATCCGCGGCTGGTCAGCACCAAGCTGATGGTGGCGCGTCCCATGGACCCGCACGGCAACGCCGAAGGCAACTATCTCGTGGCGGTGGACACGGTGGACGCCGGCGTCGGCGAAACCGTGCTCATCGTCAGCGGCAGCTCGGCGCGCATGGCGTCGGGCATGAAGGACTGTCCGATCGACGCCGCCATCGTCGGCATCGTGGACGCGGTGGAAGTCACCGCCGGCGACTGATGCAGCTCGCCAAGGTCCTCGGCGATGTCGTCGTCACACACAAGGATCCGAATCTGACGGGCGTGAAGCTGCTGGTGCTGCAGCCGCTCGCGGCTGATGGCACGGCGGCGGGGCGCACCCTCGTGGCGGTTGACGCGGTCGGTGCGGGCACCGGTGAAACCGTGTTCTTCGTGCGCGGCAAGGAAGCGAGCTTTCCTTTCTATCCGACCGAGGTGCCGGCCGACGCCGGCGTGGTCGGAATCGTGGATCACTGGGACCTGGGGTAATGCAGCTGGCGCGCGTCGTCGGTACCGTCGTGGCCACCCAGAAGCACCCGAAGTTCGAGGGCGCGAAGCTGCTGCTCGTGCAGCCGCTGACGCTCGACGATCAGCCGCGCGGCACGGCGCTGCTGGCCGTGGACTCGGTCGGCGCCGGCGTGCACGAGAAGGTGCTGATTGTGCATCGAGGGGCGCGCCGCGGGCGAGGCGCTGGGCCGCAAGGGCGCCCCGGTGGACGCCGCCATCATCGGCATCGTGGACACGGTGGACGTTCAGGAATGACCGAGCAGGAACTCCGCGCGCTGGTGCGGGAAGCGATCGCCCGCCACGTGTCCGGCACGGCCGTCACCGCACCGATCCGCCGTCACAGCGTCACCGCGGGCTCCTGTCCAGCCGCGCTACCCACGCACGCCAGTCACGGCCTCTTCGTCGTTCCCGACGGCGTCGGACGGCGGCGGGCCCTGCATCATCGAGCCTGCGGTGATGTGCAACCACTGCGGCTACTGCAAGTCGTATGGTCACTGAGAGCCGGCAGTGCGCAGCGGGCAGCCGGCAGTGAACCATCTGGGATCCAGCGAGGTCAGCGACGTACCGCCTCCACCCTTTTCCCGCGCAGCACGTCCACGGCCTCTGCCTGCTGCCTGCTGCCGGCTGCTGTGCGATGAAGCCTTCCGTTCTCGTCGGGGGCAAGCTGCCGTCGTCGGTGATGGCGCGGCTCGAGGAGGCGTGCGACGTCGATCGCGTCGAGGGCGGCACGCCCACGCACGATGAGCTGATCGCGCGCATTCCCGGCAAGAGCGCCCTGGTCTCGATGATTACCAACACCGTCGATCGCGCGCTCATCGAGGCGGGGCGCGACCTTCGCATCGTTGCCAACGTTGCGGTCGGCTACAACAACGTTGACGTGGCGGCCGCGCGCGAGCGCGGCATCCTCGTGACCAATACGCCGGACGTGCTCACCGGGGCGACGGCCGATTTCACCTGGGCGCTGATCCTCGGCATCACCCGCCGGCTGGGCGAAGGCGAGCGTCTGGTGCGCCGCGGAGCATGGAAGGGGTGGGCCTTCGATTTCATGCTCGCGACGGAACTGCGCGGGAAGCAGCTGGGCATCGTCGGCTCACGGCCGCATCGGCCAGGCGGTCGCCGCCCGTGCCGCGGCATTCGGCATGACGGTGGCGCACACGTCGCGATCCGGTGGCGGCATGTCCTTCGATCGCCTGCTGTCGACGTCGGACGTCGTGTCGCTGCACGTGCCGCTCACGCCTGACACGAAGCACCTCATCGGCCAGCCCGCGTTGGCGCGCATGAAGCGCACCGCGTATCTGATCAACACCTCGCGCGGGCCGGTCGTTGACGAGGCCGCGCTCGCATGGGCGCTGAAGAACCGTCTCATCGCCGGCGCCGCGCTCGACGTCTACGAGCAGGAGCCGATCGTGCACCCGGACCTGCTGACGCTCGAGAACGTGCTCCTGGCGCCGCACATGGCCAGCGGCACCACCGAGACGCGAACCGCCATGGCCGATCTTGCCGTGCGCAACGTCGTCGCCGTCCTCGGCGGGCAGCCGCCGCTCACGCCGGTGCCATGATCACGTCACCATGCGTCAGGGGCCGGCTTCAGCCGGCCGGGACCGCCTGACGGCGGCCCTGCGAGGAATGAGAGCCACCAGGAAGCCTCCGCCCGGCGTCGTTGACACCGTGATGCGCTCGCTCGGCCGCGCCATTGCGGGGCTGGAGCTGCCGGCGGTCGAGAAGATCTCGAACGAGCAGGCGGAGGACCCGTTTCAGATTCTCATCGCGACGCTGCTCTCCGCTCGCACCCAGGACGCGACCACCCACGCCGCGTCCACTCGGCTCTTCAAGGTGGCGCGGACGCCGCGTACGATGGCGCAGTCTCTCCGTCAGGGAGATCGAACGGCTCATCTATCCAGTCAGTTTCTACCGCAACAAGGCCGAGCACGTGAAGGCGTGTTGCCAGATGCTCGTCGATCGCTTCGGCGGGAAGGTCCCGCACACGATGGAGGAGCTCGTGACGCTGCCGGGCGTGGGCCGGAAGACGGCAAACCTGGTGCTCATCGTCGGGTTCAAGAGCCTGCAGAACATCTGCGTGGACACGCATGTCCATCGCATCTCGAACCGCCTGGGGTGGGTGGCGACCGCGCTGCCCGAGGAGACGGAACAGGAGCTCTACCGGTCCACGAACCGCCGGTGGTGGCCCTACATCAACCTCTATCTGGTGACATGGGGCCAGAATGTCTGCCGTCCCGTTCACCCGAGATGTGGGGATTGCGTCATCGCCGACAGTTGTCCAAGAATTGGCGTGCGGAGGAAACGGGTATGAAGGGCATTATCGCGACTTGCGTGGCGGCGTTCGTCCTGTTCGCGCCGGTTCATACGACGGCTGAGCAGGCGGGTGCAGCCCAGCGTGGGAGGGGCGCGGCTCCGGCCCCGCCGCCGCCTCCGGCTCCGGCCCCGGCGCCGGCGCCCGCGCCAGCAGCGCCGCGATCCCCGGGCGCCGGGCCGATCATCGTGTTCGAGACCGCCACCAAGGGTTCGTTCGAGATGGAGACCTACCCGAACGAAGCGCCGAAGACGGTCGCGCATATCCTGGCGCTCGTGCGCCGGAACTTCTACAACGGCCAGCGCGTGCATCGCGTGGTGCCGGGATTCGTCGTCCAGTGGGGCGACCCGAACAGCCGCGACTTCACGAAGAAAGATCGGTGGGGAACCGGCGGCAGCGGCAAGCCCATTGGCGTGGCCGAGATCAACCCGAAGCGCACGCACAGGCTCGGTGCCGTCGCGATGGCGCATGCCGGCGATCCGCGGATGGCCGACAGCCAGATGTACGTGACGCTCGCGCCGACGCCGCGGCTCGACCGCGACTACACCGTCTTCGGGCAGGTGATCTCCGGCATGGACGTCGTCGCGAAAATCGAAGTCGGCGACGTGATCAGGAGAGCAACCGTGAAGGCCGCAGCGCCGGCCACGAAGTAGCCGGCAGCGGCGGCCGGCAGCGGATCTGCCGCGCGACGGAGGAGTGGAGGAACCCGCTATTTGCCTCGTTGGACCGCCAAGGGATTGACTGCCAGCTGCCTGCTGCCGGCTGTCCGCTTTCCACTGGCGACCACGTCGCGGATCTCGGGGTAACGCTCTACCAGCTCGGGCGGGTATTCGCCTTCAATCGGCTGCCCGAGCTGCGCCTTCAACATCACGGCGTTGACGACGGACTTGGCGCTGAAGTGGTTGTTCGTGTAGAGGTACGACTTCCGTACGAGCTCCTTCGCCGCGCCGGCGGTATCCGCGAACTCCCGCAGCTCCTCCCCCGAGTACAGGTAGTTGTAGCGGTCTTCACTCTTGTCGTGGCGCCACCACTGCGCCGCGTTCCGCCCGTGCAGCCGCATGTAGTAGAAGCTCGTGATGTTCGGCAGGTGATTCTGGCGTATTGAGAAGCGGAACTTCGGCTCGTCGATCTGCACCCATGCCGCATTGAACCCGTTCAGCATCGCGAGGGTGTCGCCAATGGCGTCGCTCCAGCTGCTGTGGCGCAGCTCCACCGCGATCGGGTAGTCGCGGAAGGCGCGCAGCAGTTGCGCGAGGTAGTCCCGTGTGGCCGGCGTGTCCTTGAAGCTCGCGGGGAACTGCGCGAGCAGGGCGCCGAGCTTGCCCGCCGACGCCAGCGGATCGACGCCGGCGCGAAACTCGTCGATGTCGCTCTGCGTCACCTGAGCCAGCAGGTCGAGCAGCGTCCCTTCCGAGCCGGGCGCCCGCTTCAGCGCCGCCTCCCGGAACATCTTCGGATGAGTGAACTTCTGGTAGAGCTTCAGCGAGAAGACGAATTCAGCGGGCGTGCGCTCCGCCCATCCTCTCGTCACCTCGGGTCGCGGCTGGCCGTAAAACGTCGAATTCACTTCGACCGTGTCGAAATGCTCCGCGTAGAAGCGCAGCTCGTCGAACTGATCCGTGCCGGCTCGCTTGGAACGGCTCGCCGGGTAGAAGACGCCGTTCCATTTGCCGTCTCCGGACGGGTAATTCCAGCCCGACGTGCCGATGCGGAGGCCCATACAACGATCGTTGATAATAAAGGCATTGCTGACGATCAACGAGATCTTCTATTCCATCCAGGGCGAGTCCACCTACGCAGGCCGGCCGTGCGTCTTCGTGCGGTTGACCGCCTGCGACCTCCGCTGTTCGTGGTGTGACACCACGTACGCCTTCCATGAAGGGCACAAACGCACGCTGGCCGACGTCATGGAGGAGGTCGATCGATTCGACTGCCCGCTGGTCGAGGTCACGGGCGGGGAGCCGCTCCTCCAGGAAGACGTGTATCCGCTGATGGAGGCCCTGCTCGATCGCGGACGGACGGTGATGCTGGAAACCGGCGGCCATCGCAGCACGGCGCGCGTTCCCCGGCCGGTGGTGACGATCCTCGACGTCAAGTGCCCGGGCAGCGGCGAAGCCCACCGCAACGACTGGAGCAACCTCGATCGGCTCCGTCCTCACGACGAGGTGAAGTTCGTCGTCAAGGATCGCGACGATTACGAGTACGCGCGCGACGTCATCGCCCGCCACCGCCTCGCCGGACGCGCCGGAGCGATCCACCTCTCGCCGGTGCACGGCGTGCTCGACGCGAGGACGCTCTCCGAATGGGTTCTGGCCGACAGGCTGCCGGCGCGAGTCCAGCTCCAGATCCACAAGTTCATCTGGGATCCCGGCACGAGAGGCGTCTGACCATTCTGCGTTTGCGATTTGCGACTTGCGAGTGTGATTGGTGATTGACGGCGACGCGATGGGCGAATCGGAGTTGAAATCACGAATCACAGATCACGAATCGCCATCGAGGGCAGTCATCCTCCTCAGCGGCGGTCTCGATTCCTACACGGCTGGCGCCATCGCGAGGGCGGAGGGATTCACGCTCTTTGCGCTGACCGTCCGCTACGGGCAGCGGCACGCGCGCGAGCTCGACGCGGCGCGCGACGTGGCCGCCGCGCTCGGGGTCGCGAGACACATCGAGCTCGACGTCGATCTGTCGGCGTTCGGCGGCTCCTCGCTCACCGGCGCGGCGCCGGTGCCGAAGGACCGGCCCATCGACGCGAGCGAGATTCCCTCAACATACGTTCCTGCACGCAACACGGTCTTCCTGTCGCTTGCGCTCGGCTGGGCGGAGGTGCTTCGCGCGCGTGATCTGTTCATCGGGGTCAATGCCCTGGACTATTCTGGCTATCCGGATTGCCGGCCGGAATTCATTGCCGCGTTCGAACGCCTCGCGTCTCTTGCCACGGCAACCGGGGTCCAGGGAGCATCGTTCCGTATCCATGCGCCGCTGCAGCACCTCACGAAGGCGCGAGATCATCCGGAAAGGCCTCGACCTCGGCCTCGACTACGGCTTGACCCACAGCTGTTACGATCCGGATCCCGGCGGCTCGCCCTGCGGCCGTTGCGACAGTTGCGTGCTGCGTTCCGTCGGATTTGCACAGGCAGGTATTGCCGATCCGTTACTGAACCGATAACTACTGCGAGAATCCCTGTTACCATTCGGCCGCCTTTCATGAAGAAGCTCTGGGAGCAGCCGCTCCGCCGCCAGCTCTTCGTCTTTATCCTCCTGTTGCTCGTGCCCGTGCTCGCGGCAGCGGTGTGGTCCGGCGTCGCGACCTACCGTGAGCGTATCGCCGACCTCAACGAGCAGACGCGCGTGACCGCGACGACGATTGCCGCCACCCTGAGCCGGGAAGTCACGGGGATGGACCGGTTGACGCGGAACATGGACGGCCGCCGCCTCGTCGAGGGTCCGGACCCCGGCGAGGCGCTGCGCATCGTCCGGCGGATGCAGAACGAGCGGCCCGGGCTTCTCGACCTGGCGATTCGGACGCAGTCGGGCGCAGGAGGTCGCGCGCGCCGTTCACACCCTCGACGAGCTGTCAGGCGACTGGTGGAGTGACGCCGTGTTTGCGGGTGGCAGCCGGGTGATCGCGCCGGCGCCGCTCTCTCGGGCTGCGCCGGCGTCGCGCTGGGTCTTTGCCTATCCGCTCTGGGCGCCGAACGGCGACGTGGTCGGGGCGGCCGGCTTCCTGATCGGCGTTCAGGAGCTGCAGGATGCGTTCGCGGCGGTCCCGCTGCCCCAAGGCTCCGTCGTGTCGATCAGCGATGCCGAGGGCCGCCTGCTGGCGCGGAGCAGGGAGGCCGAACGCTACGTCGGACAGCGATCGCTGTCGCCGTCGAACGGAACGGCGTCGAACGATGAGCGGGACTCGATCGACGGTGTCCGCCGGGTCTTCGGGAACATTCCAATCGATGGCACGCCGTGGCTGCTGAGCGTCGGCATTCCCGTGGACAGTGGCCTTCGACCGCACGCTGGCGCTGTGGACGCGCACGTTCACGGTGCTCGCGCTCGGTCTCGCCGGATGGCTGGTCGTTGCGGTCGTGCTGTCGCGGCGGCTCGGACAGTCCGTTGCGCACCTCGAGGCCGCGGCGCAGCGCATCGCGTCCGGGGACTTCCGGCCGCTCGATCGCAAGCCGATGGCGACGCACGAGTTCGCCGAGCTGCAGGAAGCGTTCGACCAGATGGTGCGAAGCTTCAACGCGACGCGCACCTCGCTCGACGCGCAAGGCCACCGAAGAGCGCGGCATGCGCGAAGAAGTGCAGTCGTTGCAGCGCCAGGTCATCCGCCAGGAACGGCTCGCCGCGGTCGGCCAGCTCGTCTCCGGCGTCGCGCACGAGATCAACAACCCGCTGCAGGCGATTCTCGGCTTTGCCGAGCTGCTCCAGATGCAGGCGGAGCTGCCCGACGATGTGAAGTCGGACCTTCGGCTGATCCAGAAGGAAAGCGCGCGCGCCTGCGGCATCATCCGCAATCTCGCGCTGTTCGCGCGGCAGCAGACGGGCGAAGCGGCGCCGCTGGCGCTGATCGACGTCATCACGTCGGTGGCCGAGCTCCGGCAGCGCCGCCTCGAGTCCGAGGACATCGAGCTGCGGGTCGAGGACAATTCGAGGCAGCACGTGCTGGCGGCGCTGCCCGAGCTGCAGCAGGTCGTGCTGAATTTCGTGGTCAACGCCGAACAGGCGATTGTCATGTCGGGCCGCTTGCCCGGGCGCATCACCATTCGCACCCGTGACGAGCACGACCACATCGTCCTCGAGGTCGAGGACACCGGCCCGGGAATTCCGCCCGACAACGAGGCGAAGCTGTTCCAGCCGTTCTACACGACCAAGCCGGTCGGGCAGGGCACGGGCCTCGGCCTCTCGGTCAGCTACGGCATCATCGACTCGCTGGACGGCCGCATCGGCTATCGCCGCGCGCCCGCCGGCGGCGCAATCTTCTACTTCGAGCTCCCCGCCGCGCCCAGGGCGGCATGACCGAGCGCATCTACTACAGCGATCCCTACTGCCGCCGGTTCGAGGCTGTCGTCACGAGGACCTTCGATCATGAAGGCCGCCATGCCGTGACGCTGGACCGGACGGCGTTCTATCCGACCTCCGGCGGCCAGCCGTACGACATCGGCCGGCTGGGAGACGTGGCGGTGGTCGAGACGGTGGATCTCGATGACGCCGTCGCGCACATCGTCGCCGAGCCGCTGCCCGCGGGCGGACGCGTGACCGGCGAGATCGACTGGCGGCGGCGCTTCGATCACATGCAGCAGCACACCGGCCAGCACGTGCTGTCGGCGGCTTTCGATCGGCTGTTCGACAACCGGACGATGAGCTTCCACATGGGCGGCGACGTGTCCACGATCGACGTCCAGCGCGAAGCCAGGCCGGCCGACGTCGAGCGCGCCGTGGACGCCGCCAACGCTGTCGTGTGGGACGACCGGCCGGTCTCGATCCGGTTCGTCTCGCCGGAGGAAGCGGCGGCGCTGCCGTTGCGGAAGGAGCCCGTACGCGAGGGGCCGCTCCGGTTGATCGAGGTCGAGGCATTCGACCTCTCGGCGTGCGGCGGCACGCATGTCGCGCGCACCGGCGCGATTGGCCTCATCGCGGTGCTCGGCGCCGAGCGGTTTCGCGGCGGGACGCGCCTGACATTTGCCTGCGGTGGCCGGGCGCTCGCTGCGCTGCGCACGTATCGCGATGCGGTGGCCGGCAGCGTGCGTTCGCTGTCGGTGCTGCCTGCGGAACTGGCGGCTGCCGTCGAGCGCATGCAGGGTGAGGGCAAGGAGCTGCGGAAGACGATCAAGAACCTGCAGGAATCGCTCGCGACGCACGAGGCCGCGCGGATCCTCGCCGGCGCGGCCGAGAGCGGCGGCGTGCGGGTGGCGGTGCAGGTGCTCGACGGCTGGGACGCGCCGGGACTGAAGGCGATCGCGTCGGCGATGGCCGCACCCGGCCGCGCAGCTGTCGCGCTCGTGTCGGCGTCATCGCCTGCGTTCGTTGTCATTGCTCGTTCTGCCGGCGTGGGCGCCGACGCCGGCGCCGTGCTGAAGCAGCTCATCGAGCGTTTCGGCGGCCGCGGCGGCGGCAAGCCCGACCTCGCGCAGGGCGGCGGGCTGAATGCCGATCCGACGGAGATCGCGATCGCCGCCCGAGCGCTCCTGGAAACGTAAACAGTTTCTATCGCGACGGGCGCGGCGACGCCGGGGACGTAGGCCGGGTCCTCTTGAACCCGGCTAGCAGGCGGGTCTGAAAAGACCCGCCCTGCTGAAACCGGAAGCCACATGGATTCCTGGCGCTCTGTGTCTCTGTCTCTCGGTGAAGGCTCGCCGCAGCCTGTGGCTCGGAGAATGTTCCCTTCAGTTCACCCCGCGTGTGAACTCAGCCAGCCTCACGGCGATCGTGTCGATCGCCTGTGTCGCGGCGTTCCCTGGGCCTTCGAAGTTGTTCACCATGATCACGAACGCCAGCGGCTCGCCGTCGCGCGTGGTGACGTAGCCGGCAAGTGAGCGGATGTTGGACATGGTGCCGGTCTTGGCCCGCACGTTTCCGTCGGCTGCCGTGCCGCGCATGCGGCCTGCCAGCGACCCGTCTCGGCCGGCGATCGGCAGGCCGTTCGCAAACGGCGACGCTGCACCGCCCGCCGCCATGCGTTCGAGCACGACGAGAAGCGCCTCGGGTGAGATGACATTCCGGCGCGACAATCCCGACCCGTCCACAATCTGTTGCGCGTCGGCGGCGATGCCCCACGAAGCCAGGCGTGTCCGCAGGCCCTCGAGCGCGGTGTCGTTGGTGGGAATGGCTCCTCCCGCGGCGTTCAGCCGCATCAGCGCTTCGCCGTAGAGGTTGATGCTCTCCTTGAGCAGCGGCTGGACGATCTCGGAAAGCGGGTGCGACTTGTACCCATAGAGGACCGTGGCCGCCTCGCGGTCGGGCCGCGGCATCACGTCGTCCACGTCGAACGCCGCGCCCGTGACGTCAATCCCTTCGCGTTATGAGTCGATTGCGCAGCACCGTCGCGAACCAGAATGTCGGGTTGCCTGTGGACACGAACAGTCGCGCGGGCGCAGCGCCGGCGGGGATTGCGCCCGCTACGGTCAGGAAAAGCTCACCGGGCCGCTGCTCCGGCCACAGGAGCTGCATCGAGCCGGCCGGGCCCGTCACCGTGCGGTTCGTCAACGGCCGGTACGCCGCCTGCGGGCTCGACGGCGATCGTCGTGGGCGCGCCGTCCCGCGGCCCCGGGAACACGGTGACGGCCATGCGGTTCTCCGCGAGATTGAGCGCCCCGAAGATGGCTCCGGCCGTGTAGCCGAGATCGTCCCACGCCCACGCCAACTGCGGCCGCGGCTCCTCGACGGAGTCGTCATCGCCGATGACCCGTCCGTCTATCCGCCGGATGCCCTGAGCCTTCAAGGCTTCGACCCACAGCCCGAGGTCCTCACCCGCGCGGCCCCCGACCGAAGGATCTCCGGAGCCGACGACGAGGAGATCACCGCGGAGCGTGCCGTCCACCACCGGACCGGTCGCCGCGAAGCGTCGTCTCGAAACGGTAGTCCCAGCCGACGGCCTCGACCGCCGTGGCGACGCTCACAATCTTCGACACCGATGCCGGCACCAGCAGCGTGGCGGGATTCAGTTCGTACAACCGCTCGCCGGTCGCGAGCGAGCGCACGACGATGCCCCACGCCCCGCGCTGGACGCCCGGCATCTTCACCGCGGCGGCGATCGCGGTTTGCAGGTTCTGAAGTGAATGGTTCTGAAGTGAATCGGCCGGTGGGGCGGCCAGGACGGCCGGAGCCGTCCTGGCGCAGGCTGCGAGCACATACCAGGCACAAGGCCAACGGCCAGATGCCGCATGCGAAACGTGAGGGCGCTATTCCCAGCCGTTCACATAGGGCATTGAGCATGTGGCATTGAGCATCAGGCATTACTTCAAGGCATCGAGCGCCTTGATCGCCTCGTCGAACGTGCCGCTCTCGAGCTTCGCGGCGCCGGGCTCGTCGGCTCGCGCGGCGTACACGTCGGCGCCGGTGCGGCCGAACGTCACCGTTTCCGTCTTGCGGTCTTCGTCGAACCGGACGACCGCGGTGAGCGCGGGCATCTTGAGCGAAGGCGGTGCGGCTCCCTCGAACGACTGCGCGCGCAGGTTGGTGAGCGCCGTCAGGAACGGTTCGAGCTTGGCGCTGTCCACATCCTTCCCGGCGGCATCGCGCCAGACTTCCTTGCCGTCGGCGCTTTTCGTCTTCTCGAACGACTGCGTGGCGGCGTCGCGGCGGAGCTCGACGCGGTTCGCGGTGAACGACCGGAAATCGAAGACGTCCTTCCGGCGGAACTCACCGGCCGGCTTCGACAGGTCGGTGATCAACGACTTGTCGATGGTGAACACCGCCGGGCGCGACGCATCCTTCGCAAACGGCAGGCCCTCGGCGTTCGGGGTACCCACGAGGAGTGTGGCGCGCGCGCTGCCGGTGCCCACGTCAACGCGCGTCGCCGGCGAGGTCAGCCCGTACCTGCTTCAGGTCCGACGCCTCGGGCGCGACGATCTCCTGCATCTGCCCCGACGAGAGCTTCGTCACGAGCCCTTCGACGGCGGCGTAGTCCGCACGCGCGGCAACCGGCTTCGCGATCCGCCACTCCATTCCCTGGCGCGCGAACTGCACCGGGAACGCGCCTGCGATCTCGACCGTGTCGGCCTTTTCGCGATCGAATTTCAGGATGGCCTTGTCGCGGAGGTTGAACGCGGTCTTGTTGAACGTCGAGTCGAGGTACGACGAGATCAGGAACACGCGGCTCTGGTCCGGGGTCTTGGCATACAGGTCGCCGCCGCTTGGCGTCTTCTCGCCGATGAGCAGGCGGCGGAAGTCCTTCTGGTCTTTCTCCCGGAAGCGACACTTCGACACGCGCGGGGTCCAGCCCGTACTGCTTCACGTCGCCCGGGTTCTCCGCGACCACGCGTTGCACTTCGAGCGACGCCAGGCCGCTGGTGATGGCCGCCACCTCGGCGGCATCGGCGTCGGCCTTGACAGGCTCGACCACCTGCCAGCTCGTGTCGATACGCTGCGCTCGCGCCGTCTCGCCATCCGCGTTCCTGATCTGCACCTCCTCGATGTTCTCCGGCGACACCGTGAAGGCCTTCGGCTTGGCGTCCGCGTCGGCGGCCGGGCTGTCGGCGAAATAGAGATATCCGACGAGGCCGCCGAGCACCAGCAGCAGGACGATCGTAGAGGTCAGCCCTCGCATCGCTTACCTCCTCCGCCACCAGGTGTAGACGCCCGTTCCAAACACGATGGCGGGAACGATGAAGATGGACATCCAGAAGATGCCCGTCGTCCGCTGCGCCGTCAACGTGATGCGCCGGTCGTCTGCCTGCCGCGGCCGGATCGCGATCAGGTTCTCCTGCTGCGCCAGCCAGTTCACCGCGTTCATGAACAGGTCGCGGTTGCCCTGGATACCGAGCGCGAAGTTGGCGGCGAAGTCGGAGTCGCCGATCACCGCCAGTCGCGCCTCGGGCTTCGGCGGCTGCTCGCCCTCGGGCGTGTTCGCCGCCGGAGCGGGCGCCGGCGTCTCGGTGGCCGCGGGCGCGGTCACCGCCACGCCAATCGACACCGGGCCAGGCTTGTCCCCGGACTCGGGATTCATCGCCACCTCGCCGCTGGCCTTCACGTCTGCCTCAGCCCAGCTGCGCGGGCTCGTTTCGATGATCGTCTGCGCCACTCGCCCTTCTGTTGCGCTGGGCGTCGGCGCCACCGAGCGCGCCAACGGGTAGGCGGTCAACAGCCGGAAGCCATTCGTGATGGCGTGCGGCGGGTAAGTGGCCGCGACCGGGACCGACGCATCGCCGCCAAAGATCTGGCCGACGCCGCTGGCGTCGATCACGACGTTGTTCCCCGCATCCACCGACCATTCCTTGAGCAGGCCTTCGAGCATCGGCATGCCACCCGGCCGCTGGCCGTCCGGAGGATCGATCAGCACGAGCAGGTGGCCGCCCTTGACCAGATACCGCCGCAGCATGTCGGCTTCCTGCTGCAGCAGATCCGAGCTCGGGCCGCCGACGACCACCACCGAGGCGTCCGCGGGGACATCCTGCTGCTGCGCGAGCACGAGCTTTTCCACCCCGTAGTTGTCTCGGCCAAGGGCCTCGACGATCGTGCTGTAGCCGGCGCGTTCGGTGTCGGCCGTGTCCTTCTCGCCGTGGCCCTGGACGAAATAGACCTTCTTCTGCGCGCCGGTGAGCACCTTGATCAGCCCGTTGGTCAGGTCCTGCTCGGCGTCCGAGGTGACGCGCTCGGTACGGTCCTTGTACTGGATGACGACCGTCCCGTAGGTGTCGACGTTGGCTTCCCGCGCCCGTGCGGGTTGCCCGTCCATGTCGATGTACTCGGCGGTGACCCGATTGGACTGGTACTGGTACTCGGCGAGCCGCGGCCGATAGCGGTCCAGGTTCGTGCTCTGGTCGAACACGCGGAACGTCACCGGCGCGTCGAGGTTCTGCAGCAGCTTGATCGACTGTTCCGACAGGCTGTTCTGCTGATTCGCCGTCAGGTCCCACCGCTTGTTGAAGCGTTCCTGCGAGAGGTAGTTCAGGATCGTCAGGATGGCGAGCACCGCGATGACGCTGATGCTGGCAATCGCGCTGTAGCGGGCGTTGCGGCCCTTGAAGTAGGTGATGATCTCGCGCCACTGGCCGAGCGTGTAGAGCACCACGCACGCGAGGCCGGCCCAGGCGGCGTAGACCGCGTACTGATCCATCTGCTCGGTGACGGCGACGTAGCCCATCGCCCCGAGGATGCGCAGGATGACCGCCCCGAAGACGAGGGCGGTGCCGATCCAACCGACAATGCCAAGAATTCGCTGCATGACATTACCCGCGCCAGCGCTCGGTGTCCACCGAGCGGGCAGTGAGGAACAGGCCGAACGCGATGAAGCTCAGGTAGTAGACGAGGTGACGGGTGTCGAGGACGCCATTCGTGAAGTCGTCGAGGTGCCCCGTGATCGACAGGTAGTTCAATACCGACTGCGTCGTCGGCCCGGCGAACGACGAGCCCCAGTTGATGACCCAGAGCAGCAGGAAGACCGCGAACGTGACCATGCCGGCCACGATCTGGTTCTTGGTCAGGCTGGAGATCAGCAGGCCGACGGCGATGAAACAGCCGCCCATCAGCAGCATCCCGAGGTATCCCGTGACGATGGGCCGCCACTCGGGATTGCCGAACGCGAAGAGCACGGCCATGTGGACCACGCGTCACGCCGAGCATGGCCGCGTAGAGCGCCATCGCGCCGAGGAACTTGCCCATGATGATCTGGAAGTCCGTCAGCGGCGCCGTCAGCAGCAGCTCGATCGTTCCCGAGCGCTTCTCCTCGGCGTAGGTGCGCATGGTGATGAGCGGCAGCACGAACAACAGGATGACGCTCGAATTCAGGAAGACGGGCCGGATCATCTGCTCGTTGATGTTGACGGCCTGCGGGCCGCCCATGCCCGCCATCTGCATGCTGTTGCGATCGAAGAAGACGAGCAGGATGTAGTAGAAGTAGCCGAACAGCACCGCAAACACGCCCATCACGATGTAGGCGATGGGCGATCCGAAGTACGCCTTTATCTCCCGGTGTGCAATCGCCAGGATGTTACTCATGCGCAGCCTCCTCCGTCGCGGCGCCGGCGCCGTGATCGCCGCCTCCTCGGTGGTCAGGTGAAGGAAGATCTCCTCGAGGCTCATGCGCATCGGCCGGAGCTCGAGCAGCCCCCAGCCGCGCGTCACGACTGCAGAGGCCAGCTCGCGTCTCACGTCGCGGCCGCTCGCGCTGTCCACCTCGAATCCGGTTGCGTTGCCCGACAACGCCGACGGCGCGACCCGCGTGACGCCGGGGATGCCCATCAGCGCGCCCTGGACGTCGCCGCCCGGCGCATCCACCTGCACGTACATCGTTTCCGATCCGCGCAGCCGCGAGGTCAGGTTGTCGGGCGTGTCGACCGCCACCACGCGGCCCTTGTTGATGATGACGACGCGCTGGCAGGTCTGGCTGACCTCGGGCAGGATGTGCGTGCTCAGGATGATGGTGTGGTCGCCGGCGAGCTCCTTGATGAGCTGCCGGGTCTCGATGATCTGCTTCGGGTCGAGCCCGGCGGTGGGCTCGTCCAGGATCAGCACTTCCGGATTGTGCAGGATCGCCTGCGCCAGCCCGACGCGCTGCTTGTAGCCCTTCGACAGCTTGCCGCAGTGGCGCTCCGCCATGTCCGCCACGCGCGTCCGCTCCATGATCGTGGCCACCCTCGACTTCCGATCGGCCCGCGGCACGCCCTTGATGCGTGACACGAACATCAGGTAGTCCCGCACGGTCATGTCCGGATAGAGCGGCGGCGTCTCCGGCAGGTAGCCCGTGCGCCGCTTGGCCTCGATCGGCTTGTCGAAGACGTCGTACCCGGCCACGATGGCCTTGCCGTCGGTTGGCGGCATGTAGCCGGTCAGCACCCGCATCGTCGTGGTCTTGCCCGCGCCGTTCGGGCCGAGGAAGCCGAGAATCTCACCCTGTTCGACTTTGAAGCTCACGTCGTCAACGGCCGTGACCGGACCGTAACGCTTCGTGAGGTGCTGGACCTCGATCACCGCGTCTGCCTCCGTATATGGTCTGTAAGCTGTAGACGGCGAGCCTTTTACGGCTCGCCAACTGGAAATCCTAGCCGATGGCCCTGTAGCCCGGCAACTCTATCAGCTCTCAGCTGACGCGCGGGCCGGCAAAACCGCCCCCGGCGAGCGCGATGGCCGGGGGCACCTGACGGCAGGAGTCCGGCATCGGCACGCGCATCGCTTGCCCTTCGGACGCCGCGTTGCGCCTTTCGGCCGGATCGCTTAACATATGAACACTTGTTCATATGTCACAGCTCGACGCACACGCCATCGAAGGCCTCACCGAGATTTTCCGCGTCCTCGGCGACCCCACCCGCGTCCGGATCCTCGACGCGCTCTCGCGTGCGGAGCTGTGCGTGGGCGACCTCGCCGCCCAGCTCGGCCTCAGCGAATCGGCCGTGTCTCACCAGCTCCGCCTCCTGCGAAACACGCGGATCGTGCGCACCGCGCCGCGACGGCCGCATGATCTTCTACGCCCTCGACGACCGTCACGTGCTCGTCCTGTTTCGCCAGGGTCTGCGACACGTCGAGGAGGCCCGACGGTAATGGCTGCCGCTGAAACCGCCGTCTGCTCCATCTGCGAGCTGCACGCCGAGGCCGTGTTCCGCGTCGAGGGCATGGACTGCAACGAGGAGGTGGTCATCCTGGAGCGCCGCCTCAAGCCGCTCGCCGGGCTCGAGGCGGTCTCGGCCGACCTCATTGGCCAGCGCCTGCACGTGAAATATGACGCCGCCAAGCTGACGACGGACGCCATGGTCGACGCCGTCGGCCAGACCGGCATGCGCATGTGGCTCGAGCACGAGGAGCCGGCGGCCTACGGCGCCGACGTCAACCGGCGCTCGCGGCTGGTCCTGGCGTGTGCGCTCCTGGTCGGCGCCGGCCTCGCGGTGGAGGCGGCCGCGCAGCCGGTCGCCGCCGCCGTCCTGTTCGTGCTGGCCACCATCGTCGGTGCAATATCGCCGATCGCAGCGCGCCGTCGCCGCCGCTCCGCTCGCGCACGATCGACATCAACGTCCTGATGGTGATCGCGGTGGCGGGCGCGCTGGCGCTCGGCGAATGGCTCGAGGGCGCCAGCGTCGTGTTCCTGTTCGCCGTGGCCCAGTGGCTCGAGGTCCGGACGATGGAGCGGGCCCGGCAGGCGATCCGGGCGCTCATCGACCTCTCTCCCCGCGACGCGCTCGTCCGGCGCGGCAACGCGGAGCACCGCGTCGCCGTCGCCGACGTCCGGATCGGCGAGGAGATCGTGTTGCGGCCCGGCGACAAGGTGCCGCTCGACGGCGTCGTCGTCGAAGGACGGAGCGACGTGAACGAGGCGCCGCTCACCGGCGAGTCGCTGCCGATCGACAAGGCTCGCGGCGACGAGATCTATGCCGGCACGATCAACGGCCACGGCGCGCTCGAGGTGCGCGTGACGCGCCTGGTGCGCGACACGCGCCTGGCGCGCATCATCCACCTCGTCGAGACGGCCCAGGCGCAGCCGCGCGCCGGTCCAGTCGTTCGTGGATCGCTTCGCGCGGTGGTATACGCCGGCGGTCATCGTGCTCGCCCTCGGCATCGCGCTGGTGCCGGCCGTGAGCGCGACGGCCGACGCCGGCACCTGGCTGTATCGCTCGCTCGTGCTGCTCGTCATCGCCTGTCCGTGCGCGCTGGTGATCTCCACGCCGGTTTCGGTCGTGGCCGCGCTGTCCGCGGCGGCCCGCAACGGCGTCCTGATCAAGGGGGGCGCTTACCTCGAACGGCTCGCCGCCGTCCGTGTCGTCGCGTTCGACAAGACCGGGACGCTGACGAAAGGGGAATTGCAGGTGACCGATGTGGTGCCGGCCGGCGCCGCATCCGCGCGCGACGTCCTTCGGTTTGCCGCCGCGGTCGAGTCACGCTCGGAACACCCGATCGCGAAGGCGATCATGCACCGCGCGGCGGCAGGACGGCCTGGATATTCCTGCGCGTCAGCTCGTTCAGGTCGATCCCGGGCATGGGCGCGGAGGCGGAAGTGGCGGGCCACGTCGTGATCGTTGGCAATGCCCGCATGATGTCCGAGCGTCACGTCACGATGCCTGCCGATCCCGGCACGCTGGCTGCCGGCGCTTGGCGGGCACTCGGTCGTGTTCGTCGTCGTGGACGGAACCGCTCGCCGGCGCGATCGCACTGGCGGATCGGCCTCGACAGACGGCGCGCGAGACGATCGAGCTGCTGCGCGAGCACGGGATTCGTCACGTCGCGATGCTGACCGGCGATCACCCGGATGCCGCGCGCGCGGTTGCCGCACACGTCGGTGTGGACGAGCATTACGCCGGGCTCACACCCGACCAGAAGCACGCGCGCGTGCGGCAGCTGCGCGAGACGCACGGTCCGGTGCTGATGGTTGGCGACGGCGTGAACGACGCCCCGGCGCTGGCGGCCGCCGACGTCGGCGTCGCGATGGGCGCCGCGGGCTCCGACGCCGCGCTCGAGACCGCGGACGTCGCGCTGATGTCGGACGAGCTGTTGAAGCTGCCCTACGCCCTGCGGCTCGCGCGGGCAACGCTGCGCAACGTCAAGACGAACGTCGCCATTTCGCTCGCGCTGAAGGCCGCGTTCCTCGTGCTCGCGGTCACCGGATCGGCCACGCTGTGGATGGCGGTGCTGGCGGACACCGGCGCATCGGTGATCGTCGTCGGCAACGCGTTGCGCCTGCTCCGCGCGCGGTGATCTTCCGGCTGAAGCCGAAGCTACGGCCACCCGTGCCGGCGGCTCCGTCGTCCCTCGCATGTGGCTTCCGGACCTTCAGCCGGAAGACCCGCCTAGGCCTTTCGATTCGAAAAGAAATGCGCCTGCACGAAGTCGTCGATCGCATTGTGATCGCCGCCGTGCACCTTGGTGAACTGCAGACCCATCCCGTACCGGCGGTCCACCCAGGCCACGCAGCGCTTCGGCCTCGATATCCTTCCTGCCGCTCGGCAGCCGGAACCGCACCTTCATCGTCGTCCCCGACGTCGAGCGGGCTGGTGGTGCGGATCGCCAGTCCGCCATGACTGATGTTGAGCGTCAGCGCCGCGGCAATCGTGTTTCCGAACCGGTACGACACCGGAATGCCGAGCACGACGCGCGGGCTCGAGCGGCGGTTGTAGTGATCCGGAAACAGGTAAGGTGCGAGCGACGGGACGATGTGCGGCACCTGACGTATATTCGTTGACGTATCCGGCCACGCCCAGCGCGGCGAGCTCGCGCACCTCGGCGGCGTTGGCAATCGTGCCGCTGAAGACCACGATCGGCGCCCGCAGCGTGTCGATTGTGCGCAACGCCTTCAGCTCGCGACGCCATGACCCTGCGGCAGCCGGAGATCGAGGACGACGAGGTCCACCTGGCTGCCCGCCGATTGCACATGAGCCAGCAGTTCGGCGCCGGTTGGCACCGTCACGGCGCGATGTCCGGCCGCCACGATTGCCGTGCTGAAGCGGTCGCGCACGAACGCCGTGTCGTCCGCCACCAGGACGGTCTTGACGGCCACGAGCGAAGGAGTGGACACCTGATCGTGTATCGGAACATGACTGCACAGCCGTTAGGGTTCGTTGCCCGTCCCTCGAAATGCCGATATAATTCGGCCTTTCTGCCTTCGAGCGCGGCCGATCCGCTGCATGGAGCCCGTATGGCCACCTGCCCAGAGTGTGAATTCGACGAGATTGACACCCACGACTTCGAGGAGGGCGATACCCTGAGCTGTCCGGAGTGCGGGAAGAACCTCGTCCTGACAGGTGCCGACGAAGTCGACTTCGCGGACGACGACGATGACGACGACCTCGACGACGATGAGGACGAGGATGCGGAAGAAGAAGAGGATGATGTCGACGACGACGATGAGGTCGAGGAAGACGAGGAAGTCGACGAGTGACGCCCGAGGCAGTCGCCTCCCCGAGCGGTGAGGATGCAGACGCGCTGAACGCGGGGTTGGCTGCGAAGGAGCGGCAGCTCCACGACCTGCTTGCCTCGTGCGACTCCGTGATCGTCGCCTTCAGCGGCGGCGTGGACAGCGCCTATCTCGCCTGGGCGGCCACGCGCGTGCTCGGTTCCTCGGTGCTCTGTGTCACCGCCGACAGCCCCAGTTATCCCGATCATCACCGTCAGCTTGCGCTCCGGATCGCGCGCGAGTTCGACCTTCATCACGAGATCGTTCACACCGCGGAGCTCGACCGGCCCGAGTACCGCGCCAACCCGGTCAACCGCTGCTACTTCTGCAAGCACGAGCTGTACACGACGCTCTCGCTGCTCGCACGTGAGCGCGGCTTCGAGGTCATCGTCGATGGCAGCAACGCGGACGACCGCGGCGACTACCGGCCCGGCCGCAAAGCGGCGCGCGAGTTCGGCGTCCGCAGTCCGCTCGACGAGGCGGAGCTCACCAAAGACGAGATTCGCGAGCTGTCGCGCCACGCCGGCCTGCCGACATGGGACGAACCGGCGTCGGCCTGCCTGTCGTCGCGCATCCCGTACCACTCGGAAGTCACCGACGACAAGCTCCGGATGATTGAGGCGGCGGAGAGCGCGCTCCGTGACATGGGCTTTCGCGTCTGCCGCGTCCGCCATCACGATCAGGACGCGTCAGGCGGCACTGGCACGCCAGCCGCGCTCGCGCGTCTCGAGATCGGGCGCGAGGAGATGGCCCGCGCGCTCGAGCCCGACGTCCGCGACCGCATCGTCTCGCGGCTTCGCACGATCGGGTATCAACACGTGACGATCGATCTGCAGGGATATAGGATGGGCAGCCTGAATGAGGGTGTCCGCCTTCGTCCGGCCTGAGCACGCCATCGCGGCGGCATATGTCGCCGCGCACCTGCCATCGCTCTCGCCGACCCTCGAGGACATCGATTCGCTGAATTTCGCGCTCGGCCTGCGCGATTTCGACCCCGCCCGCCATCAGCCTCACCCGCCGGGTACCCGGTCTACGTCGCGCTCGGCCGCGTGTCATACGCCGTGGTCTCGCAGGCTGTGGGCTCGCTCGACAGGCTGGCCGCCGAGGCCCTGGCCCTCTCGATCTGGTCGGTGATAGCGGGCGCGATGGCGATCGTGGCGGCGGCATCGTTGTTCCGGACGCTGTGGTCGTTGGGGTCAGACCCCAATATCCGAAGGGGGTCTGACCCCACCGTCTGGGCGGCAGCGCTGCTGGCGGCGTCACCGCTGTTCTGGATGTCGGGACTGCGTCCCATGAGCGACATGCCCGGGCTTGCGGCGACGCTCGTCGCGCTGGCGCTGGCGGCGCGCGGACTCGAGCAACGCCGGTGGCTGACGTGGGCCGGCCTCGCGGCGGGCCTTGCCGCGGGCATTCGGTCGCAGACGGTCTGGCTCACGCTGCCGATGCTTGCACTGGCGCTCGTGTACCAGCGCCGGGCCGGCGCCTGGTGGCTGCTCTCGCGCCCCGTGGCCGCGCTCGCGGCCGGCGGCCTCGCGTGGGCCGTTCCGCTCGTCGCCGCGAGCGGCGGGGTCGCCGGCTACGTTCGCGCCCTTGGCACCCAGGCGGAGCTCGATTTCGCCGGCGTGGACATGGTCTGGCTCAACCCGACGCCGCGGCGTCTCGCGTTCAGCCTGTACGAGACGTTCGTGATGCCCTGGGTGTCGATGCCGCTGGCGGCGGTGGTGATCGCGGCGGCGGTCGTGGGCGCGGTCGCGGCGCTGCGGCGTGAGCGCCGCGCGCTGCTGATCCTGCTCGTCGCGTTCGGTCCCTATACGCTGTTCCACCTGTTGTTTCAGGAAACGCTGACCGTCCGGTACGCACTGCCGATTGTGCCGTTGGTCTGCTGGCTCGCCGCACGCGGCATCACCGGAGCAGGGCGCGGCGCACCGGTGCTCGCGGTGCCGCTCGTCGGCGCGGCGCTGCTCGTGGGCGTACCGGGAGGCCTCGACTATGGCCGTGAGGCGCACCCCGCGTTTCGCGCGATTGGTGATGCGCTGCGTCGCGCGGATGCGGAGCCGCCAGGGGCCACACATGCGCACTATGCGCTCTGGCGTCCTCTGCAAGTCGTGGACGCGCGCGCTCTGCACGTCGTGCCGCCGCGGCAACACGTCGAATGGCTCGGGCTCGTGGAATTCTGGCGCTCGGGCGGGCGGGAGCCGGTCTGGCTGTTTGCCGATCCGCGGCGCACCGACCTGGCACTCATCGATCCGCGTTCTCGTCTCGACGTCGTCCGCTATGGCTGGCGTGTGGCGAACCGTCCGGAGTTGAGCGGCACGCGGCCGACCGGCGTGGACTGGTACCGCCTCCGGCCGCCGGGCTGGTTTGCCGGTGAGGGATGGTCGTTGACGCCGGAGACCGGCGGCCAGGCGCGCGTCACGGCGAAGGGCCCCGACCAGCAGCCGATCCAGGCATGGCTACGCCGCCGCTCCACGCCGATGCACCTGATGATTGGCGCACAGCACGTCGGCGAGGCGGCCGATCCGGCGGCCGAAATCGAAGTGGCCGTCGACGGCCACGTGCTCGATCGCTGGACGCTGACCGCCGGCGACCGTAACCTGCTGCGGTTCCTGGATCTTCCCGCTGGTCTGCCGGGCGAGGGCGACTACGCCACGTTGACCATCTCGTCGCGCGCGGCCGGCGGCGGCGCGCGGCGCGCCCCGGTCGCCGTTCGTCAATTCGACGCGCAGGACGCCACGCGCCTGATCTACGGCTTCGGGGAGGGATGGCACGAGCTCGAGTACCGACGGCGCCAGCGGGCGGTTGTGGCGGTGGAGCAGCGATCGTTCGGTGCTGCGGCTGGACGGAAAGCCGCAGGATGTCCGGCTCACGCTGCGCGGCGAATCGCCGCTTCGCTACTTTGACGCGCCGCCGCTGGTGAGTGTGATCGTCGCGGGACAAACCGTGGGCGAGTTTCGCCCGGCGGACGATTTCGAGTGGGCGGCGGCGGTTCCTGCCGGACTCCTTGCGAAGGGCGACGGAACGATCACCATCGCGCTCGACCGCGCGTACCTGCCCGGCGTCGCGGAAGGTACGTCGGACGCACGGCGACTCGGCCTTCGCCTGTTCGATATTCGTGTCGATACTGTCTCGCCTTGATTGACACGTGATCGTCCGGACGCTAAGCTCGTCGCGCTTTTAACAAACTCAACAACAACGCAGGGAGTCCGTTGATGAAGCTGCGCCGATGCGTACCTTGGCTCGCGCTCGCGCTCGTAATCATGCTCGTGCTCGAAGGCTGCAACAGGAGAGTTCCGCCGCCCGCGCCGCCGCCGCCCGCGCCGCCGCCCGCTGCTACCTGCACCGCCACCGCCGCCGGCACCGCCGCCGCCGCCGCCACTACCCGCGCCCGCGCCCGCGCCGCCGGCTCCGCTCACCGAGGAAGAGCTCTTCTCGCGTAAGTCGGTGGACCAGTTGAACGCCGAGCGGCCGCTCGGCGAAGTATTCTTCGACTACGACATGTCAGCCATCAGGGACGATGCGCGCGGCGTGTTGCAGAAGAACGCCGACTATCTTCGCCGCTGGCCCTCCGTCCGCGTGACCGTCGAAGGCTATGCGGACTCCCGCGGGACCAACGAGTACAACCTCGCGCTCGGCGATCGTCGCGCCAACGCGGTGCGCGAGTATCTCGCAGGGCTCGGGATTGGCGGCGCCCGCGTGCTGTCGGTGACCAAGGGCGAGGAAACGCAGGTGTGCGCCGAAGACACCGAGTCGTGCTGGGCGCGCAACCGCCGCGGAGTGTTCGTGATCACGGCGAAGTAGCGCGGCCGCCTTCAGGTTCGGCTCAGCTCCTCGGCGATGGCCATCGCCGCTTCCCGCGGATGGGGGGCGGCGATGATCGGACGGCCGACGACGATGTAGCTGGCGCCTGCCTGGACGGCTTCCGCGGGTCCCATCACGCGCGTCTGATCGTTGCGTTCGGTCCCGGCTGACGCGCCGCGGATACCGGGCGTGACGATCGCGAAGCCGGGGCCGCACGCCGCCCTGATCGCGGCCGTTTCCTGCGGGGACGCCACGACGCCGTCGAGTCCGGCTTCCTGTGTCATCCGCGCGAGTGTCACCACCTGGTCCATGATCGGGCGCTGCACGCCCGTCTTCCGCATCGTCGCTTCATCCATGCTGGTGAGCACGGTGACGGCGACGAGCAGGGGCGCCGGCGTGCCGGCTCGAGCCGCGGCGTCGCGGCCGGCCCGGGCGGCCGCCTGCATCATCGGCACGCCCCCGGCGGCGTGCACGTTGATCATCCAGGCGCCGGTCTGGACGGCGGCATCGACGGCATGGGCGACCGTGTTCGGAATGTCGTGGAACTTGAGATCGAGGAACACGCGCGCCCCGGCGCCAACGAGGGTGCGGACGAGCGCCGGCCCCTCGAGCGTGAACAGGCGGCTCCCGATCTTGAAGCCGCCGGCGAGCCCGCGCAGCTCCGACGCGAGCGCCACCGCGCGATCGCCCGTGGCGACGTCGAGCGCAATCAGCAGCTTGTCAGCGGACATCGGATCCGATCGCCTCACGCACGTTGGAGAATCCGTCCCGTGCCAGCCGCTCGGCCAGGCCGGTGACGATTCTGGGAATCACGCCGGGACCCTCGTAGATGAGCCCCGTATACAGTTGCACGAGGGTCGCCCCTGCGCGGATGCGCTCGTAGGCGTGGTCGGCGGTGAACACGCCGCCGACACCGACAATCGGCACGCGACCGCCCAGGTGCGTGAAGAGCAGCCTGCAGGCGTCGTTGGCCGTCGCCCGGAGCGGTGCGCCGCTCAGGCCCCCGGTCTCATTCGCGAGGGCCAGGCGGGTTTTCAGACCGCTGCGTGAGACGGTCGTGTTCGTCGCGATGACGCCCGCGGCCCCACCTTCCACTGCGGCATCCACGGACTGCAGCAGATCGGCTGGCGCCATGTCTGGCGACACCTTGACGAGCACGGGGATCGCATGCCCTGCCCTCGCGCCGCGCACCCGCGAGACAACCTGCTCGACCAGCGCGCGAAGCGCCCGCCCCTCCTGCAGATCGCGAAGCCCGCTCGTATTCGGGGAGCTGACGTTGACGACGAAGTAGCCGGCAAACGGGTGCAGCGCGTCAACCGCCCGGAGGTAATCGTCCGCCGCGCCCTCGTTCGGCGTCTCCCGGTTCTTGCCAACGTTGATGCCCACCGGCACGGGGGAGGGAAGCCCGGCGGCGAGGTTCTGCGCCACGCCGCTCGCGCCGACGCTGTTGAACCCGAAGCGGTTGACGATCGCGAGATCGTCAGGCAGCCGGAACAGGCGTGGACGCGGATTGCCAGCTTGCGGCCGCGGCGTCACCGTCCCGATTTCCACGAACCCGAAGCCGAGTGCGGCCCATGCCGCCGCCGCCGTTCCCTGTTTGTCGAGCCCCGCGGCCAGGCCGATCGGGTTGTCGAAGGTCATTCCGAGCAGCTGCTGGCGGAGGCCATCGAGCCTGGAAGGCGTTGCGACCAGGTCGAGTGCCCGCTGCACCAGCGGCTGGCGCAGGCCGCCATCATCAGGTTGTGGGCGCGCTCCGGGTCGAGGGCAAAGAGGGCGGGACGTATGGCCCAGGTGTAGAGACTCATGATCGCAGCAGGTCGCAGGCAGCCAGGCAGCCGGTGGCCGGCAGTATTCTAGTTCGTGCGGCTCACGGCCAGCTGCCTGCTGCGAGCTGCCAGCTCGAAAATGCGTTATCTCCGCATGCTCAGCAACTCGATCCTCGTCGGCCTGGTGGCGGCGGTGTATCTGGCGTTGCTCGTCGTGCTGCTCAATCCGTCGGTGCCGCTCACGATCGGGGCGACGGCCCCCGTGCTTGCCGTCGTACGCTGTCCTACGGTGTGCCCATCGCTGCGGTCACGTATGCGGGCTACGTGCTTCGCCAGCTCGTCGTCCTCGATCTGTTGTGGCCTGCGTGGGTGAGCCTCCGGATCCTGGCGTGGAGCAGCGGCGTCGCGAGCGCGGCCGTGGCGATGCTCCTGTGGCTCAACGTGCGCGGGTTCAGGATGGCGCTCGACGCGCGCGTCGTGCCGGCCCTCATGCAGGGGGCGGTCGTTCTCGCCATCGGCGGCGGCCTGCTGCTCGCGCTCGCCCTGACCCGCACGTTCGTGCAGCGCGCCCCGATCGTCGTCGGGACACTTTACGCGGCGATCGCGCTCAGTTCGATTGGGATTCCCTTGCTCCTGCGCGGCGAGGTGGCCGGCCGCCACGTCGCTGCGCCACCGGTGATGTCCGAAGGCTTCTCTTCGACGCCCGACGCGTCCCGCGTCGTGGCCCTGCTGCTCGACGGCGCGTCGCTCGAAGTCATCTCGCCCGCAGTGGCCGCAGGGCGCCTGCCGAACTTCGGCCGGCTGCTCGAGGACGGGGCATCCATGCACCTGGCGACGACGCGCCCGACGCAGCCCGAGCCGGTCTGGTCGTCGGTCGTCACCGGCAAGTGGCCGGCCCAGCACGGCATCAGGGGAGCGGCCGTCTACCGGCCGTTCACCGGCGGTCCAGCGGTCCACGTCCTGCCGGACCTGCTGTTCGCGCAGGCGCTGCTGCGGTTCGGGTTCCTGGTCGAGGAGCCGCATTCCTCCGCGAGCCTCCGGGCGACGCCCCTCTGGCGCATCCTCTCGAGCCGGGGCCTTGCGACAGGCGTCATCGGGCTGCCGCTCACACATCCGGCGGAGCCGATCAGCGGCTTCATGGTGAGCGACCGGTTTCACCGGCGTCTCGATCCTGCTGTCGAGCTCGACCCGCGGCCCGGCGTGTACCCCACGGGCATCGACGACCTCGCGCTCGCCGCGCGGCCGCGCCCGGTCGCCGAGGCGCACGCGCAACCAGCGCGGATGGAGCTTCTGCCGGAAGCCGGCGAAGGCGGCTCCGACGTGACGGCCGACCAGGTGCATCACGAGCTTGCCGCGCGTCTGGGGGCGCCGCGGGAACTCCGGGTCCTCGCCGTGCGATACGCCGGCCTCGATGTGGTGGCGCACTACTATCAGCGGTACGCCACTCCTGATGCGTTTGGAGACGTATCCGATCAGGAGCGGCAGCGCTTCGGCCGCGTGCTCGACGACTACTACGCGTACGTCGACGCGCTCGTCGGCGACGCGCTTGCCACGCTGCGCGCCGGCGACCTGCTCCTCGTCGTTTCGGGTTTCGGCATGGAGCCGCTCACCCCGGGCAAGCGGCTGCTCGAGAGGGTCGCCGGTAACGCGCAATTCACCGGCACGCACGAGCGGGCGCCGGACGGGTTCCTGCTGGCCTTCGGTACCAGCGCCGCGCGCGGACGCATCCCGCGCGGCGCGCTCGTTGACGTGACGCCGACGTTGCTGTACTTCCTCGATCAGCCGGTCGGGCGGGACATGGACGGGTTTGCGCGGACCGATCTCTTCACCGAATCATTCAACGCGCAACGGACCATCACCTTCATTCCCACCTACGATCGCTATATACTCCGCTGGAACTCTTTAATTGCGACCCTGCGAGGCCGCAAAGAGAGCATATTCGGAACATCGAGCCACGCGCCAGCTCGGGCCGCCCGGTTGTCGCGGCCCACAAATCCGGAGCGCTGCGATATACTCCCTGGCGAACTCTTTAACTGCGGTCCGAGAGGCCGCAAAGAGGTGACACATGCCTGTCGTCATGGATGCGGACCGCATCGGCCGCACCCTCACCCGCATCGCCCACGAAATCGTCGAACGCAACAAGGGCGTTGACGATCTCGCCCTCGTCGGCGTGCGCACGCCGCGGCGTGCACATCGCCCGCCGGCTCGCGCGCAGCCTCAAGGAGATCACCGGCGACGACGTGCCGACCGGCGCGCTCGACATCACGCTCTACCGCGACGACCTGATGCGCCAGGCGGTCGGGCCGCAGCCGCTCGTGCGCCGCACCGAGATTCCCTTCTCGATCGACAACCGCAAGATCCTGCTCGTGGACGACGTGCTCTACACCGGCCGGACGGCGCGCGCGGCGCTCGACGCGCTGATCGATTTCGGCCGGCCCGGCGCCATCCAGCTCGTCGTGCTGGTCGACCGCGGCCACCGCGAGCTGCCGATCAAGGCCGACTACGTCGGCAAGAACCTGCCCGACCTCGCTCTGAGCAGAGCGTCCAGGTGCGGCTGCAGGAGACCGACGGCCAGGACGAAGTCGTGCTCAGCAAGGAGGTGCCGAATGAACGCTCCCATGAAGACGGACGTCGAAGCGCCGGCGGCGGTGACCGCGCTGCGCAGCCAGCACCTGCTGGGCATCGCCGACATGACGCCGCAGGAGATCGCGCTCGTCCTCGACACGGCCGTGGCGATGAAGGAGATCGGCTCGCGCCCGATCAAGAAGGTGCCCGCGCTGCGCGGCAAGACGGTGGTCAACCTGTTCTTCGAGCCGAGCACGCGCACGCGCACCTCGTTCGAGATCGCCGAGAAGCGGCTGAGCGCCGACACGCTCAACGTCGCGATCGCCACCTCCAGCGTCGTCAAGGGCGAGACGCTGGCCGACACCGCGCTCAACCTCGAGGCGATGCAGCCGGACATGATCGTGCTGCGGCACTCCTCGTCCGGGACGCTGCCACCTGCTGTCGCGCATCTGCCGCTCGGCGATCATCAACGCCGGCGACGGCATGCACGAGCATCCGACGCAGGCGCTGCTCGACGCCTTCACCATCCGCGAGCGGAAGAAGCGGCTCGCGGGGCTGAAGGTGGCGATCGTCGGCGACCTGCTGCACAGCCGCGTGCTGCGCTCGAACATCCACCTGCTGACCAAGATGGGCGCCGACGTGTGGGTGTGCGGGCCGCCGACGCTGATCCCGACCGAGATCCACCGCTTCGGCGTCAGCGTCACGAGCAACGTGGACGAGGCGGTGCGCGACGCCGACGTCGTGATGCTGCTGCGGATTCAGCTCGAGCGGATGGAGGGCGCGTTCTTCCCGTCGCTGCGCGAGTACTTCAACGTGTTCGGCATGACCGAGGCGCGGCTGCGCCTGGCGCAAGCCGGACGTGATGATCATGCACCCCGGTCCGATGAACCGCGGCGTCGAGATCGCGTCGGAAGTGGCCGACGGCCCCTATTCGGTGATTCTCGACCAGGTGGCCAACGGCGTCGCGGTGCGCATGGCCGTGCTGTACCTGCTCGCCGGCGGAGCGGAACATGAAGAGGCTGCTTAAGGGCGGACGGGTCGTCGACCCGGCCAACGGGATCGACGGCGTCCACGACGTGCTGATCGACGGCGACCGCATCGCCCGCGTCGGGCGCGACCTGCCGGTGGACGGCGCCACGGTCGTCGAGATCCCGAGCGGGCTGCGTGGTCTGCCCGGGCCTGATCGACATGCACGTGCACCTGCGCGAGCCGGGGCAGGAGCACAAGGAAACCGTGGCCACCGGCACGGCGTCGGCGGTGGCCGGCGGGTTCACCGCCGTCGCCTGCATGCCGAACACGAGCCCGGTGAACGACAACGCCAACGTGACCGCCTTCATCCTCGCCAAGGCGGCCGCAGGCGAAGCCTGGCGCGCGTCTATCCGATCGGCGCGGTGTCGCGCGGATCGAAGGGCGAGCTGCTCGCCGACATCGCCGAGCTGAAGCAGGCCGGCTGCGTCGCCATCACCGACGACGGCCATCCGGTGGCGACGGCGCTGCTGCTGCGGCGCGCCCTGGAGTACGCCGGCATGTTCGGCATGCCCGTGATCGAGCACTGCGAGGACCCGACGCTCAAGGGCGACGGCGTGGCGCACGAGGGCTTCCACGCCGCGGCGCTCGGCCTGCGCGGCATTCCCGGCGCCTGCGAGGCGCTCGGCGTCGAGCGCGGCATGCTGCTCGCCGAGCTGACCGGCTCGCGCGTTCCACGTCGCGCACATGAGCGCGCGCGCGTCGCTGCGGGCGGTGCGCAAGGGCAAGGAAGCGGGCATCCGCGTGACCTGCGAGGTGGCGCCGCACCACTTCACGCTGACCGACGAAGCGCTCGGCACGCCGATCCCGTACGACACCAACACCAAGATGAACCCGCCGCTGCGCGAGGCCGCCGACCGCGACGCGATGCTGCAGGGCATCGCCGACGGCACCGTGGACGTGATCGCCACCGACCACGCGCCGCACCATTACGACGAGAAGAAGGTCGAGTTCGACCGCGCGCCGTTCGGCATCGTCGGGCTCGAGACGGCGGTGCCGCTGGCGTTCGATCGGCTCGTGCACGCCGGGCCTGATTCGCCTGTCGCGGATGATCGAGCTGATGTCGGTGAACCCGGCGCGGATCCTGCGCGTCGCCGGGCGGCACGCTGTCGGAGGGCGCGCCGGCCGACATCACCATCCTGGCGCCGGACCTGAAGGTGCGCATCGAGGCGAGCGCAGCTGCGCTCGCGGTCGAAGAACACGCCGTTCGACGGCTGGGAGCTGCGCGGCGGCGTCGCCGCGACGCTCGTCGGCGGCCGCACGGTGTTTACGAATCCCGCCGCGTCGTTGAGGGTGTAGGGGTCCGGAGATCGGGTCGATGACCTGTAGCGCGGGGCTTGAGACCCGCGAGGAGTCGAATGAGCCGCAAGGACGATCGGCGCGAGAAGGCGCTGCAGGACCTGCAGGAGTACCACGTGCTGATGCTGAACGGGCACTTCGACTTCGGCAACGGCTACCACGGGCAGCGTCTACCTCAACCCGCACCAGCTGTTCCGCCACCCGTCCACCATCTGGCGCTTCGCGCAGGACCTGCTCGACGTGCTGCCGGCGTCGATCCTCGATGCCACCGACGTCGTCGCCGGGCCGGTGACCGGCGGCGCGCTGCTGGCGCACACGGTGGCGGGCCTGCTCGACAGCCGCCGCGACATCGTCGCGTCCGCCCACGCTGTTCGCGCCGTTCACCGCCGGACGCGAACTCCGGCGCACAGCGCTGAGCCGCTTCTACCAGCAGCAGGTCAAGGGCCGGCAGGTGCTGCTCGTGGACGACGTGCGCAACACCGGGCAGACGCTGGCGCGCTGCGCGGCGCTGGTGAAGGCGGCGGGCGGGACGGTGATTGCCACGGCGCAGATCTACGATCGGATGGAAGCGGTGGTCGACCTCGACGTGCCCAACGTCGCGCTCGCCGAATACAAGGCGCCCGAGAACTATCCCGCGGCGCAGTGCCCGCTATGCCAATCCGGCGCAGCCAATCAGCGCCGTTCTGAGGCGTGAGGCGCGAGCGGGCCGATCTGCCCACGGACAGCGCCTTGCGCGCGCCGCTGGACGATCTCTACCGCATCGCTTCGACCACGTCGGACTCCGCCACCGATCCGATCCACATCGTCCGCCGGTTCCCGCGCGCGGACGATCGCGAGATCGTCGGCTTCTGCGCGGCCGGCCTCGCGTTCGGCCGCGTGGCGAGCGTGCTGCACTCGATCGAGTCGCTGCTCGGCGTCATGGGACCGCATCCGGCGGCGTTCGTGCGCGCCTTCGACCCGGTGCTCGACAGCGCGCGCATCGAGCCGCTGGTCCATCGCTGGATCCGCGGCCGCGACCTGGTCGCGCTGCTCCTCATCCTGCAGCGCATGCTGCGCGAGTCGGGATCGATCGAGGACTTCTTCCTGCAGGGAGACGACCCGTCCGCGCCCGACATCGGATCGGCGCTCGATTCCTTCTCGATCCGCGCGCTCGCGCACCGACCTGCGCGGCGCCTACGGCCGGCGCGTCCGCCAAACGCGCCGGCGTCTGCTACTTCTTTCCCACGGCCGTCCGCCGGCAGCGCGTGCAAGCGGCTGAACCTGTTCCTGCGCTGGATGGTCCGCAAGGACGCCATCGACCTCGGCGGTGTGGACGCAAGGTGGCGCCGTCGCGGCTGATCGTGCCGCTCGACACGCACGTCATCCGGCTGGGGCAGTGCCTGCGCCTGACGCGTTACGTCAGCCCGGGCTGGAAGATGGCGGCGGAGATCACGGCGTCGCTGCGGGCGCTCGACCCGACGGATCCGGTGCGGTACGACTTCTCGCTGTGCCACGTCGGCATGATGAACGCGTGCGGCTTCAACCGGCCGCAGAAGGATTCGCAATGCCCCCTCCGCGGCGTCTGCCAGCCGGTCGCTCGCAAGCCGCGGCCCGCCGCGCGACTGTCCGTTCGACGGTGAAGCCGCTCGTCCGCAGCGCGGTGGCGTCATTCGAGTGGTGGCACCGACTGGAGGCGAAGTGGCAGAATGGCATGGCGGCGGTTGCATGAATCTTCCACGGCAAACCACGAGCGGCGGCTCACTCTCGGACGCGGACTTGTTCGAGTTGCTGGACCGCTTCGCCGACGCGTGGAACCGGCACGATCTCGACGCGCTGATGTCGATGATGACCGACGACTGTGTGTTCGAGGCATCGGCCGGCCCTCAGGTCAACGGTCAGCGGAGCGAGGGGAAGCAGGCGGTTCGCGCCGCGTACGCCGCAGTCTTCGAGGCCTTTCATGACGCGCACTGGGCCGGCGCCAGGCATTTCATCGCGGACAATCGCGGCGTGTCGGAATGGACGTTCACCGGCACGAAAGAAGACGGCAAGCGCGTGGAGGTGACCGGCTGCGATCTCTTCACTTTCCGCGACGGCAAGATCGCCATCAAGAACTCGTACCGCAAGAATCGACCGGCGATCTGACGTCGGCGTGCCCGATTCGTCTGACACGAATGCTCGCACGGGAGCATGTGCGGATGGCGAGTGCCGAATGTTGAGTTTCGCCAGGCGTCGCTAGGGCGCTCCTGGCTCCGGACCCCGGGGCCCGCCCTGCATTTCCCACAGCTTGGCGAACTTGAGGAAGACGGAGTAGGCGTTCATCGCCGAGACCGTGAGACCCGCCGTGCCGTCCATGAAGCCGCGGCGCAACACGTAGTTTCTCAGGAACGCGGCCGGGGGATGGACGAGGAGATGGAACGGTCCGGCACGGCGTCCGGCCTCGTGCATCTGCCGCGCCGCCAGCGTCGAGTAGCTGGTTGATCCGTTCCACCTGGTCGCGCAGGTCCCGGTAGGAGTAGTGCTGCAGTTCGTTCTTCAGGCGCCCTGGCCTTCCATCTACCGAGACCGACTCGTGCACGTACTTGCCGCGCCACTGCGCCGCGCGGCGGTCGTACAGTCTCGTCTGAAAATCCGGATAGAAGTCCGTGGTGCGCATCCACCGTCCGAGGTGGAAGGTCACGCGCGGGCCGCGATATCCCCGCGCCGGCGGCTCGGTCGCGAGGAGCGACCGGATTTCCGATGCCAGCGCCGCCGGGATGCGCTCGTCGGCGTCGAGCGAGAGATCCAGTCGTGACGCGCGAGTCCCGCCGCGTAATTCTTCTGATCCACGTAGCCCGACCACGCGCGCGTCGCCACGGTGACGCCCTTGCCGCGCGCCAGGTCCTGCGTGCCGTCCGTGCTCCCCGCGTCGACAACGATCACCTCGTCGGCCCACGCGGCGCTGTCGATCGCCTGCGCGATGTGGTCCGCTTCGTTGAGCGTGATAATCGTGACCGACACCTTCGGCACGATCGAAATCTTACGTCACCGCGCGGTCAGCGGCGTCTCCTGTACCGTTTCGAGATCGACGACCGATCGGTTGTAGTCGAGGATCGCGCGCAGCTCGTTGTTGCGCGCCTGCGCGAGGTCACGCTGCGCCTGGAAGACGAAGAAGCTCGTGGACGTGCCGGCCGTGAACTTCCGCTCCTCCGCATCGAGCCGCCGCTCCGCGAGCTGTCGCGACGTGCGGGTCGTCTCCACCCGCTTCTGGTTCGTCTGCACCTGGCGTGCTGATTCCCGCACTTCGGTCACGGTCTGCAGCTGCTGGTTCTTCAGCTGCGTGGCCGACTGGCTGTACTGCAGCCGCGCGCGCGCGAGGTCGGCTTCGGGCTGCGTGGCCCCGACCGGGTAGCTGACGTTGAGCGACACGGTCCAGCTCGGGAACTGGTTGTGGAAGAGATCGCCGAGCACAGACCCGAAGCTGCGCTGCGTCTGCCCGATGACCGGTCCGGGGAAACCCTCCCCGCGCAGGAACTGCGTGCCGCCGAGGCCGGTGAGGCCGTAGTCAACGCTCGCGGTGACGTCCGGCAGGGTCTGGTTCTGGAAGTACCGGATGTTGACGTTGCTGCCTTCCAGGTTCTTGCGCGTCTGCTGCAGGTCGGTCCGCCGATCCAGGGCGTTGCGCACGGCGGCATCGGTATCCACGGCCATCGGCTGGAACGGCGGCAGGTCCGCCGGCTCGATGCGGATCGTCCAGAAGTCAGGCATGTCCGGGTCGTAGATCAGCGCCCGCAGTGCGTCCTCGGAGCTCAGAATCTGCGCCTCGGCCAGGATCGTCGACTCCTCGCGCAGCGCCACTTCGGCCTCGGCTTCGACGATGTCGATCGGAGGCGTGGTGCCGATCTCGACGCGTGCCCGCGTGTTGCGAAGCGATTCCTCCGCCAGCTCCAGCGACTGCCGCTGCACGTCGAGTGAGGCGATCGCGTACGCGAGCTCCCAGTAGGCGATGCGGACGGTTCGCATCGTCGCCGCGATCGTCTGGCGCAGCCCGATGTCGGAGATCTCGCGGTTCACCTGGCTGACGAGCAACCGCTGCCGCGCGGTGTCGATGCTGAACCCGCGCAGCAACGGTTGCGCGTAGCTGAGCGCCAGCGACGACCGGATCTGCGGCGAGAAGTTCGAGAAGAGATTGGTCGTCGTTGACCGCGTGCCGTCCCACCCGAGGCTGTAGCGTCCGCCCCAGGGCAACGCCTGCTCGACGCCCACGTTGGTCAGGACCCGCGCGTCGCTGATCGACGTCCCTTGTCCGCCCGACAGGAAGCTGTTGGTCGGCGCCTCCGTGCTCGCCGACTGCACCGTGGTGTTGAGCGTCGGAGCCCACGCGCCACGAGCCGCCGCGATGTTCAGATCTTCGACCCGCGGCGTAATCTGCGCCACCTGGATGCCCAGGTTGTTCTCGAGCGCCAGCTTGACCGCCTCGTCGGCGGTGAGCCGCCGCACCTGCGGAGCCTGGGCGGCGGGACTCACCTGTGCGAATGCGGACAGTGGAGTCCCGAAACCGGCCACGGCCACGGCGAACAAGCCGCCAACGATCGCTGTCGTACGCATGATTTGATGCTCCAGGGCTTACTGTAGCTAAGACGGTGCCAGGTCGTCGCGGGTTCGGCAGTAAGCGGCAGCTGGCAGCGGGCAGCTGGCAGCTTATGATCGTCCCGTGACCTCCGATGCTGTTCTCGACCTTTTTCGCCGCGTTGGCGCGCTTCTCGACGGACATTTCCGGCTGACCTCGGGGCTGCACAGCCCAGGCTATCTTCAATCCGCACTCGTGCTGCAGCACCCACGCGAGGCCGAGGCGTGTGGCTCAGCCATCGCGCAGCGCGCGTTCACGCTCGGTGCCCAGGTCGTGCTGTCGCCCGCCCTCGGCGGGATCGTGATCGGGCAGGAAGTAGCGCGCGGCCTGGGCGTGCGTGCCATTTTCGCCGAGCGGCAGGACGGCAGGCTCACGCTGCGCCGCGGCTTCACGGTCGAGCCGGGAGAGAAGGTCCTCGTTGTCGAGGACGTCGTGACGACGGGGGGATCGACACGCGAGACGATCGAGGTGGCGCGCGCCGCCGGCGCCGAGGTCGTGGGCGCGGCGTCGATCATCGATCGCAGCGGCGGCGACCCCGGGCTTGACGTGCCGTATCTGGCGCTGGCGGCCGTCCCACTGCCCACGTACGACCCCAACGCGTGCCCGATGTGCGCGTCGGGCCAGCCGGTCGTCAAGCCCGGCTCGCGAACGTGAGACGAACCACCGAGGCACCGAGACACAGAGAACACAAGGCCCGCCTCTGTGCCTCTGTGTCTCTGTGGTTCGTGGGTCCATGCGGACGCTGAAACTCACCCTCGCGTACGACGGAACGCGGTTCGTCGGGTGGCAGCGGCAGGCCGAGGGCGAGTCGATCCAGGGCCTGCTCGAGGAGGCGCTCGCGCGGTTCGAGGGTGCGCCGGTCACGGTCCATGGCGCCGGACGGACCGACGCCGGCGTCCATGCACTGGGACAGGTCGCCAGCGTGCGGCTCACCAGCGGCCACGACGTCGAAACGCTGGCGCGAGCGCTGAATGCCCAGCTTCCCGAAGATCTTCGCGTCGTCGAGGTCGTGGAGGCGGCGGCCGACTTCCATGCCCGCTTCAGCGCGCGCGCGAAGTCCTACCGCTATCAGCTGCGGAGCGGAGGGGTGGCGTCGCCCTTCGATCGGGCGTTCGTGTGGCACCTTCCTGAGCGCCTCGACGCCGACGCGATGCGCACGGCGGCGCACGCCCTCGTCGGCAGGCACGACTTCGCTGCCTTTCAAAGCGTCGGGACGAGTGTGCCGGACAGCGTACGCACCGTGACACGCTCGCACGTGCGCGCCGAGGGTGATCTCCTCGTCTACGAGGTCACGGGGGACGGCTTTCTCCGCCACATGGTCAGAGCCATTGTGGGCACCCTGGTGGAGGTCGGTCGCGGGTGGCGTGCCGCGGACAGATGGCGGCGTTGCTCGAGGGCGGCAGCCGCGCGCAGGCGGGCGCAACCGCTCCTCCGCACGGCCTGTTTCTGGTCCGCGTGGACTATGATTAAGTGCTTGACTAGTTTGGGGATGGCCCGTGTCGCTTGAGCAGCTGCTTGCGTGGATTCCTTCCGGCGACCCGGACGAGATGCGTGCGCGTCAGGTCAATTTCGAGCGGCTGCCGGCGCATGTGGCGATCATCATGGACGGCAACGGCCGCTGGGCGGCACAGCGCCATCTGCCGCGCGTCGAGGGTCATCGTGCGGGGATCGACGCCGTGCGCGACACGGTCGAAACCGCGGCTCGCCTCGGCATCCACGTGCTCACCCTCTACGCCTTCTCGATCGAGAACTGGAAGCGGCCGGCCGCCGAAGTCAGCACGCTGATGCTGCTGCTGAAGCGGTATCTCCGGTGCGGAGCTGAAGACGCTGCTCAGGAACGAGATCCGCTTCAGGGTCATCGGGCGGATGGAAGATCTCGCGCCCGACATCCAGGACGAATTGAACACGGCGATCGAGCGCACGTCGAAGAACGCCGGGATGATCTTCAACATCGCGCTCAACTACGGCGGCCGCGCGGAGATCGTGGACGCCGCGCGTCGCGCCATCGAGGCGGGGATTCGCGCCCGACGAGTTGACCGAAGAGCGGTTCGCGAAGTTCCTGTACACGGCAGGGCAACCAGATCCCGATCTGCTGATTCGCACGAGCGGCGAGATGCGCGTGAGCAACTACCTGCTGTGGCAGATTGCATACGCGGAGATCTACGTCACCGACACGCTCTGGCCGGACTTCCGCCGCAGTCACCTGCTCGAGGCCGTGCTCGCGTACCAGAAGCGCGAACGCCGTTACGGCGGCATCAGCCCGGCGCCGGCGGCGATCGGCGCGCAATGAGTAATCGGGCTCCCGGCTTCGGGCGTCGGGCTTCGGGCCGCACCGATGGCGACGCGCCGCAGTTTGGAGCCCGGAGTCTGGAGCCCGGAGCCCGCCGCCCCTCATGGTTCGCCTAGTCAGCGGGGCCGCGCTCGCTGCGGCCGCGGTCGCGGCGATCCTGTTCCTGCCGATCCTCGGGTTGCGCATCCTGGCCTGCATCGTCGCGACGCTCACCGCCCACGAATACCTGCAGCATCGTGCGCCCGGCCCGGCCGCTCGCCGCCATCGTGCCGTGGCTGCTGCTGGTCGCCGCGACGTGCTGGTGGATGCTGCTGCCGGGTCAATACGACGTGCTCTGGCTCATGCTCGTCGGCGTGGCGTGCGTGGCCATCGAGGTGCTGTTCGGCGGGACGACGATCGACGAGGCCGGCACGCGATTCTTCGCGCCGTGGTACATCGGGATGCCGCTCGGGCTGCTGACCGCCGTGCAGGCGCAACACGGCGCCTACGTGACGTTGCTGCTCATCGCCACAGTGGTCGTGAGCGATTCGGCGCAGTACTATTCCGGGCGGACGTTCGGCCGGCGGCCGCTGGCGCCGGCCATCAGCCCGAAGAAGACCATCGAGGGCGCGATCGGCGGCGTTATCTTTGGAACACTGTTCATGGTGATCGCGGGCTCGTGGCTGCTCCCCGGTGCGGCGCCTGTAGCGCTGGTGGCGATCGGGCTGACGATTGTCATCCTCGGCATCTGCGGTGATCTGTTCGAGTCCCGTCTCAAGCGCGTGGCCGGCGTGAAGGACAGTTCGACGCTGATTCCGGGACACGGCGGCATCCTGGACCGCATTGACGCGCTGCTGTTCGCGACGCCGGCGTATTTCGTTTTCCTGCGGACCGTCGCGTGAAGCGCCTCGCCATCCTCGGCTCGACCGGCTCGATCGGACGCAGCGCGCTGGCGGTCGTCGACGCGCATCCCGAGCGGCTGCGCGTCGTCGCCCTGGCGGCCGGCGACAACGCCGCACTGCTCGCCGAGCAGGTCGCGCGCTATCAGCCGGATGCCGTCGCGATGGCGACTGCCGATGGCGTCGATCGGCTCCGTGCGTCCGCCGGGTCGCTGCCCCCGATCGTGGCGTGCGGACCGGAGGGATTGATCGCCGTCGCCACACAGCCGTGCGTGGACATCGTCCTCTGCGCCTCCTCGGGCACCGCCGGCCTCGAGGCGGTGCTGGCCGCCATCGAGGCGGGAAAGACGATCGCCCTGGCCAACAAGGAAGTGCTGGTGATGGCCGGCGAGCTGGTGATGAGCGCGGCCCGACGGCGCGGTATCGCGATCCTGCCGGTGGACAGCGAGCACAACGCGATTCACCAGTGCCTGCACGGCCGCTCCCGCGGCGAGGTTCGGCGCCTGATCCTCACGGCGTCGGGCGGGCCCTTCCGTGAGATGCCACCCGAAGCCCTGGAGCACGTGACGCCTGCCGCGGCGCTCCAGCACCCCACGTGGCGGATGGGCCGCGAAGATCACGATCGACTCGGCCACGTTGATGAACAAGGGCCTGGAGGTGATCGAGGCACGCTGGCTGTTCGATGTCGGCCCGGCGGACATCGACGTCCTCATCCACCCGCAGTCGATCGTGCACTCGATGGTGGAGCTGACCGACGGCTCGGTCATCGCGCAGCTTGGCGTCACCGACATGCGGCTCCCGATTCAGTACGCCTGCTCGTACCCGAACGCTGGGAGGCACCTCTGCCGTCGCTGGACATCGCGGGCGCCGGGCGTCTGGACTTCTCGCTCCCGCTGCACGACCGTTTTCCCTGCCTGGGGCTGGCCTACGATGCGCTGCGCACCGGCGGGACACTGCCGGTCGTGCTGAACGCGGCCAATGAGATCGCGGTCGAACTCTTTCTGGACGGCAAACTCGGCTTTATGTCGATCCCGCGCGTCCTAAGGAGGACCATGGATGCGCACCGGGTGGAGACGATGTCTACCCTGGAGGTGGTCCGCCGCACCGACGCCTGGGCGCGAGCGCAGGCCCGTGTGGTAGCCGGCGAGTTAGAATTAAACGGTTTGAGGTCTGCGTGACCACACTTCTGGCCTTTCTCTTCGTCCTCGGCGTCCTGATCTTCGTCCACGAGCTGGGACACTTCCTGGCGGCGCGACGGCTCGGCGTCCGGGTACTCACGTTCTCACTCGGCTTCGGTCCGAAGCTGCTGAAGTTCACGCGCGGCGACACGGAGTACGCCATCAGCGCCATTCCCCTCGGCGGCTACGTAAAAATGGCCGGCGAGAATCCGGACGACGCGCGGAGCGGCAGTCCCGACGAGTTCCTCTCCCGCACGAAGTGGGAACGGTTCCAGATCCTCATCGCCGGTCCGGCGATGAACATCATCCTCGCGGTCGTCGTGATGGCCGTGGTGCTCGCGCAGGGCGCGGAAGTCCCGGCCTACCAGGATGCCGCGCCGGTGGTTGGCGCCGTCACGCCCGGATCGCCGGCGGACCGCGTCGGCATCCGCGCCGGCGATCGCATTTTGACCGTCGCGGGGGACGAGATCGATACCTGGGAGGATCTCTACATCCAGATCGGCACCCGCCCGGACCGTGACGTGGCAGTGACCCTGCTGCGGGACGGCCGCACGGAGGCGGTTTCCGTGCGGCCCGGGGCCGAGGGGCGCTTCGAGGTCGGCGACATCGGCGTGATGCCGGATGTCAGCCCCAGCGTGCGCTCGGTGAACCAGGGCGATCCCGCAGACCGGGCCGGGGTGCGTGCGGGCGACGTGATCTACGCGGTCAACGGCGAGCGGGTGATCTTCGCGCGCCAGCTGGTCGAGGCGACCTCCCGCAACGCGGGCAAGCCCGTTGATCTGACGATTCGGCGCGACGGCCAGGAGCAGCACATCACCGTCACGCCCGAGTAGCGGGGCGATCGGGGTCTCATCGGCGCCGCGATCAACGAGGCCACGAAGCCGTTCGACCCGGGAGCGCTCGAGGCGATCCGCCTGAGTATCGAGCGCAACATCGAGTTCAGCGGGTTGATCTTCCGCACGCTGGGCGGTCTGTTCATCGGCGAGACGTCGGTCCGGCAGCTGCAGGGCCCAGTGGCGATCGCGCAGCTCTCCGGCGAGTCCGCCCAGGCGGGGTGGATCGCGCTCTTCACCCTCATGGCCTCAATCAGCCTGAACCTGGGGCTGCTGAACCTGATGCCGATTCCCGTGCTCGACGGCGGCCACATCCTCATCATGGCCCTCGAGGGGATCGCCCGGCGTGACTTCAGCATGGCGGTGAAAGAGAAGATGCTCCTGGCGGGCTTTGTCCTCCTCATGATGCTCATGGTGACGGTCATCTATAACGACCTCATGCGTATTCCCCTGATACAGAACCTCATTCCCTGACGAAACTAGCCATTTCTCACCTGATCTGAACATCCGGCCGACTTCGAGTGCGCCCTCCCGCCCGGCCTGCCTATTGCAGCTGACCTCCGGTGAGATTCGTCTTTAGGAGAGGGAGGAAATCAGCAATGCGTTGCATGCACCGGGTCGCGGGAGCGGCCCTGCTCGTCGCCAGCCTCGCGGCCCCTGCCGCCGCGGCGCAGCAGAACCAGAACGTCACGCAGTCGGACATCCAGCGGCTCCAGGACAACATCTACCTGGCGGACCGCGACGTCACGCAAGTGCGCGGCCGTGATGCGACGCGCGCCACACAGCTTCAGAGCGAGCTCGATGATTTGCGGGACGAGGTGGTGTACCTCAAGGTCAAGCTCCGCAAGGAGCGGGCGCTCCCGCGTGCCGAGTACGCGGATGTGCGCGATCGAATCGAGGACGTGCGGACCCGCGCGCGAGGCGAGACGGCGGATGCCAGCACGCCCCCGGCGAGCTCCACGGCCACTAATCGCGGGACGTGGCAGGCGCCTCCGCCCAGCGGCACGACGGCCGCGGCCGGTAGCACCACGGGACGTACGACGACCGTCGAGATCCCCTCGGGGACGGAGGTTGACGTCCGGTTGCAGAGCAACCTGAATTCCGGTACGGCGCAGGTCGAGGATCGCTTCGAGGGCACCACGCTCGTCGACCTCAGCATCGACGGCCGCACCGCGATCCCGGCGGGCTCGATCATGCGCGGCGTCGTCACGGCGGTCGAGCCCGGGACGAGGACGAATCGCACGGCCCGGATGACGGTCAGCTTCGACCAGGTGACCGTGAACGGACGCACGTATCCGCTGCGCGGCACCGTCACGCAGGCGATCGAGGGCGAGGGCATCAGGGGCGAAGCCGGTCGCGCCGGTGCGGGCGCCGCGGTCGGCGGTCTGCTCGGTGCGGTGCTTGGCGGCGTGAAGGGCGCGGTGCTCGGCGCCGTCATCGGCGGCGGCGGGACGATCGCGGCGACCGAGGGCAAGGAAGTCGAGCTGCCGCAGGGCTCGGTCCTGCGCGTGCGCATCGACGCGCCATTGCAGGTCCAGGCATCGGCGGCGCGGTAGCGCCGGAAACGGGTATCAGGGATCGGTCACCGGTCCCTGGTCCCCCCCTCTTCGAGCGGATACTCGTAGCGCGCCACATAGTACGGCCCCACCTGCCGGTCGCTGTGATACCTGAAGCCGAAGCGCTCGTAGACGGCCCGCACCGACAATCGATCGGCGTCGCAGTCCAGGCGGAGCGCTTCGAGATGAAGCGTACGCGCCCGCTCGACGGCCCACGTCATCAGGGCCGTTGAAACCCCTCGACCCGCGAACTTCCGGCGCACCGCCAGCCGATGGATGTAGGCCGCGCGATCGCCACGCTGATCGGGCCAGAACTCTGCGTCTTCGAGCTGAAACTTGACGGTGCCTGCCGGTTCGGCGCCGAACCACGCCAGCGAGAAGAGGCCCGTGGCGACCTCCGCGGCAATGCGGCCCTCGTCCACCTCGCCCAGTTCCCACATCGGCGTGCCGAGCTGCGCCACCCAGGCATCGACCTCGGCGAGGATCGCCGCCACGGCTGGCGCGTCGGCTGCGGTTGCGGGTCTGACCTCAATATCCACGTGCCTCATGCCTGCCGACCGCCCGCTGCGGCCTATGTGGCCGGGGGCCGTTCCCGGGTGGGATTCGCGTTGTAGGCCTGCGACGCTCCGCGGGCGATGCTGAGCGTGTTCCAGGCGTCGCCGCGGAAGGACTTGGCGAGGAACACGATCTGACCGACGTGATAGCTGGCATGCGCCAGGGAGCGATGCAGCGCTTCGTGGACCTTGAACTCGACGCCGCGAACCAACACCGTGTCGTTCAGGTTCGTGTCCCTGAGACCGGCCAGGGCCTCGTTCAGGATGGCCCATCCGCGGTTCCACTTCGCGACGAGCTCGTCGCGCGTCACCGCCCGGTCGTCGAACTCCTCGTCGCGGTGGCGCCACGGCTTCTCGCCGTCGGTCGTGAGGAAGTCCGTGAACCGCGACGCGAAGTTCCCCGCGAGATGCCACACCAATACAGCCACCGAGTTCCCGCCGTTCGGCCCCGGCTCCACGAGCTCCGCCTCGCTCAGCTGCAGGAACGCCCTGTCGCCGAGGTCCTTGTAGCGCCGAAACTCGAGCTCGATCGAAGCGATGAAGTCCCGCATAGGTAGCCCTTCCGGTTAGTTAGATCGCTTCAATCGCCTTGGCCACTTCCCGCAGGGCGGCGCGTGCGGCATCCACGGTCTGCTTGACGTGCCTGTCCGTGTGCGCCGCGGACAGGAACCACGCTTCGAACTGCGACGGCGGAGGGTAGATGCCACGGGAGAGCATCCCGCGGAAAAACATCGCATACGCGCTGGTGTTGGCGGCGAGCGCAGAATCGTAGTCGCGCACGGGTGACGCGGTGAAGAAGGGCGTGATCAGCGAACCGAACGCGCTCACCTGCAACGGCACTCTCGCGGCACGAGCGGCGTCGGCCAAACCGGACGCGAGCATCGAGCCACGGCGCGCCAGCTCCTTGTACAGCTTCGGCGTCAGCCGCTTCAGCGACCAGAGCCCCGCCATCATCGCCGCCGGGTTTCCCGACAGCGTGCCCGCCTGGTAGACCGGTCCGGCCGGCGCCACCAGCTCCATGACGTCGGCGCGGCCGCCGTAGGCGCCAACGGGCAGGCCGCCGCCGATGATTTTGCCCAGGCACGTGAGGTCGGGCGCGATGCCGAACAGCCCCTGCGCACCGCCGGCGGAGGCGCGGAAGCCGGAGATGACCTCGTCGAACACGAGGAGGATCCCATGGCGCCTGCAGAGATCGCGCAGCCCGCCGAGGAACCCTTCTGCCGGCGCGACCACACCCATGTTTCCGGCAATCGGCTCCACGATGAGCGCCGCAATCTGGCCGGCGTGCGACTCGCAGAGCGCTTCGACGGAGCGGAGATTGTTATAGCGCGCGAGCAGCGTGTCGGCGGCGACGGCCTTCGGCACACCCGGGCTGGTGGGAACTCCGAGGGTCGTCGCGCCGGAACCGGCTTTCGCGAGGAACGCGTCGGCGTGCCCGTGGTAGCAGCCTTCGAACTTGATGATCCTGTCGCGGCCGGTGAACGCCCGCGCCACGCGCACGGCGCTCATGGCGGCCTCCGTACCCGAGCTGACAAAGCGGATGCGCTCGATGGCCGGCATCAGCTGCCGCACGCGCTCGCCCAGCTCGACCTCGAGCGCGCTCGGCGCACCGAAGCTCGTGCCGAGCTTTGCCGTCCCGGTCACCGCTTTCACGAGGCCTGCCGGCGCGTGCCCGTGAATCATCGGGCCCCATGACATGACGTAGTCCACGTACCGGTTGCCGTCCACGTCCTCGATCGTCGCGCCCGAGGCGCGGCGGATGAAGAGCGGCGCGCCCCCGACGGCCGTGAAGGCCCGCACGGGACTGTCCACGCCACCGGGCAGGATCCGAGTGGCGCGCTCGTACAGCTTCTGGCTCTTGACGGGTTTCTTCATCTCGACGCGTTTCTCTCGCAACGTGGCTGCGGGCCGCCGGAAACGCCGAGGCACGCTGCCGGGTGTCTCCGCGTCGCCGCGACTCCGCGGGCCGTGAGGGTGAATGCGGTCCTAGGAACGCAGCATGCGCGCCGCGGTCCTCGCATAGTACGTGATGATGATGTCCGCGCCCGCGCGACGGATGGCGGTGAGCGTCTCCATCATCGCCCGCGTCTCGTCGATCCAGCCGTTGGCGGCGGCCGCCTTCAACATCGCGTACTCGCCGCTCACGTGGTAGGCGGCGGTCGGCTGGCCGAAGCGCATCTTCACCCGCGCGATCACGTCGAGGTAGGTCATCGCCGGCTTCACCATCACGATATCCGCGCCTTCCGCCAGGTCGGTCTCGACCTCGCGCAGCGCCTCCTCGACGTTGGCGGGATCCATCTGGTGGCTTCGCCGGTCGCCGAACTGCGGCGCCGAGTCGGCCGCCTCGCGGAAAGGACCGTAGAACGCCGACCAGTACTTCGCCGCGTACGAGATGATGCCGACGTTCTCGAACCCGCGCTCATCGAGCGCCTGCCGGATGGCCGCGACCCGCCCGTCCATCATGTCGGAGGGCGCCACGAAGTCGGCTCCTGCCACGGCGTGCGAGATCGCGGCCTGCACGAGGTGTCCAACGGTGATGTCGTTGAGAATCTCTTCGCCATCGACGATGCCGCAGTGGCCGTGCGAGGTGTACTCGCACAGGCAGACGTCGGTGATCACGACGAGCCCCGGCACCTCGCGCTTCAGCGCCCGCACGGCGCTCTGCACCGGCGCCTCGGGATCGGACGCACGCGATCCCACGAGGTCCTTGTCCGCCGGGATGCCGAACAGGATGACGCCGGGCACGCCGTCCGCCTTTGCCGCCTTTGCCTCCTTCACCGCTTCGTCCACCGACAGCTGATGGACGCCCGGCATCGAGCTGATCGCCCGCCGCACGCCGTCACCTTCGCAGATGAAGAGCGGCAGGATGAAGCAGTCCGGTGAGAGGCGCGTCTCGCGCACGAGGCCGCGGATCGCATCGGTGCGGCGGAGACGACGAGGACGATGCGACAGCGCCAGGCGCGCCGAGGTCTTGACTGCCATAGTCGAGATCTTATGTCACGAGGCTGGAACTGGGGACCGGCTCATGCTTCCGCCCGTCACATCGGATGCGCACAGCCGCCGGCTGATAGGCGGCCACGGAATTACATCCTCCGCGCAGACAGTCGGAAGCCTTGTGGCTTGCGGCGGCGGAAGGGACCCGCCCGTTGTCTACCGCCCGCTTCCCACGGTCCGGTAATGCGCGGCAATCGCGTCCACGAGTCCAGGGATGGTGTACGACGTCGGCTGGATCGTCACGTTGATGCCGAGCTGCGCAGCCGCGTCGGCGGTCACCGGGCCAATCGCCGCCACCGCGGTGCTCTTCAGGAGATCCGCCGCCTGGTCGCGGCCGTAGACCTTCGCGAAATTGCGCACCGCGGACGCGCTGGTGAACGTCACCACGTCAATCCGCCCCTCGAGCAGCATCCCGTAGACGTCCGGATCGCCTTCCCGGCTGGTGTCTTCCAGCACCGTCCGGTACGCGACGACGTCGGTGACGAGCGCGCCGGCGGCACGCAGCTGGTCCGCCATGACGTCGCGCGCGATGTCCGCCCGCGGCAGCAGGACGCGTGCGGCGTCGAGCGAGGTGCGTGCGGCCAGCGCCGCCACGACCGCCTCCGCGCGGAACTCGTCCGGCACGAGGTCTACCTTGATTCCGTACTCGGCGAGCTTCTCGGCCGTGCCGGTGCCGACGGTGCACAGCTGCGGTCCCTTCAGCGCGCGGACGTCGCGGTCGCCGCTGAGCAACACCGCCATGAACGCTTCGACGGCATTGGCGCTCGTGAAGACGATCCAGTCGAAGGCGTCGGGCTCGGCGGCCGCGCGGCGCAGCGGCGAGAGATCCTCCGGCGGCACGATGCGGATCATGGGCGCTTCGATCGGCTCGGCGCCGAGAGCGCTGAGGCGGTCCACCAGTTCCGCCGCCTGGTCGCGCGGGCGCGTCACGAGCACGCGCCGCCCGAAGAGCGGGCGTGCGTCGAACCATCGCAGGTGCTCGCGAAAACCGACGACGTGCCCGACCACCAGCGTCGCCGGCTGCCGCCGCGGGTTCGCACGCGTCGTTTCCAGCAGCTCGGCGAGGCTTCCGGTCAGCGTCTGCTGCGTCGGCAGCGTGCCGTTGTAGACGACGACCGCGTCCTCATCCGCCGGCCAGCCATTGTTGATGAGGGCATCGAGCACGCGCGGCAGCTGCTGTGCGCCGGCGTAACACACCGCCGTGCCGCCGAGCCGCGCCAGGCTGGCCCAGTCGATGTCTGGCGCCGTGCGGCTCTCGTCCTCGTAGCCGCGGATGAGGGTCACGGTGTCGCCGGCGCCGGGATAGGTGACGGGCACGCCGGCGTACGCCGGCACGGCGATGCCGGCGGGCACGCCGGGCACGACCTCGTACGGCACACGCTGCTCGTGCAGGAACAGCGCTTCCTCGCCGCCGCGATCGAACACGAACGGGTCGCCCCACTTGAGGCGCGCCACCAGCTTGTCCTCGCGTGCCTTCTCCGCCAGCAGGTAGCTGATCGCTTCCTGCGCCATTTCCTGCGGCGATGCCGTGCCGACGTCGATCAGCTCGGCGTCGGAGCGCGCGTACTTCAGCAGCCGCGCCGGCACCAGGTGGTCGTACACGACCACGTCGGCCGCGCGCAGACAGTCCAGCCCGTGCACTGTGATCAGCCGCGGATCACCAGGGCCGGCGCCGATCAGGTAGACGGCCGGATGCTTCATGGTTGCAGCCCTTCCACGGCGCCCTGGGTGCGTTGCACGTCTGCGAGGATCTCGCCCGCGCCGCGCGCGAGCAGCTGCTCGGCGGCCTCGATGCCGATCGCATGTGCGTCCGCCGCCAGGCCCCGCGCCTCGCCGCGCGCCGCCTGTGCGCCGTCCACGGAGACCACGATAGCCGTAATCGCGAGGTGTGCGTTCTCCAGCACGGCGTAGGCGCCGATCGGCATCTGGCACCCGCCGCCAAGGTGCGTGACGACGGCGCGCTCGGCCGTCAGCGCCGCCGCCGCCGCCGCATCGCTCACCGTCGCCAGGGGCGCGAGCACCCGCGCATCACCGTCGCGCACTTCCACCGCGATGATGCCCTGGCCCGGCGCAGGGACGCATGCGTCCACGGGCAGCAGGGCGGAGATGCGCTCCTCGTGTTGCAGCCGCTTCAGTCCTGCCGCGGCCAGCACCAGCGCGTCGAAATCGCCGCGCGCGTCCACCTTGGCCAGCCGCGTGCCGAGGTTTCCCCTGACGGGAAGGAAGTGCGCGCCGGGAAAGAGCCGTGTGAGCTGTGCGCTCCGCCGGACGCTGCTCGTGCCGATGCGCGGCGCGCGCCCGAGACGCTTCACGATCTCGTCGAGCGTCAGCGACCGGGCTTCCGCCGCCGGCAGCACGACCGCGTCGCGCGGATCCTCGCGCGGCAGCACGGCCCCGAGCTGCAGGCCCTCGGGAAGCACCGCCGGCATGTCCTTGCTGCTGTGCACGGCGAGGTCGATCTCGCCGGCCAGCAGCGCGTCCTCGATCTCCTTCACGAAGAGCCGCTTTCCGCCAATCTCCGAGAGCGTGGCCTCCGCGAGCCGGTCGCCCGACGTCTTGATCACGACGATCTCGCAGGCGACTCCTGCGCGCTCGCGCAGAAGTCCGGCCACGCTGTGCGCCTGGAACAGCGCGAGCTGGCTGCCGCGCGTGCCCAGCTTGAAGGTTTGCATGTTGACGTTAAGCCATCCTCACCAGGACGAACCACAGGGTCACGGACACACAGGGTCAGGCATTTGAGGATCTAAGTATTCGCGATCTTCGAACTGAAGATCCTCGGATCCGACGCCGGCCTCTGTCTGCTCTCTCGCTGTATCTGTGGTTCGGCTTACTTGCTGTGGCGCTTTGTCGACGTCGAGCTGCCCGGGCCCTCCCGGTCCGAGTCGGGCGCCTCGTCTTCGCGCAGCCGGAAGAGCCGGTTCACCATTTCCGTATACGCTACCTGCGTTTCCTCGTCCGGCAGCGCCTTGAGCTGTTCGGTGGGCTCGATGAGCAGCTTCTCGACCATCAACCGCGTGACCTCGTCCACGCGCGCGCGCGCGTCGGGCGGGAGGCCGGCAAGCTTGCTGTCCAGGCGCTGCAGCTCCGCGCGGCGGATCGCGTCGAACCGCTGGCGCAGCGCGACGACGGTCGGAATCGCCGCGCGCGACCGCTGCCAGGCGGTGAACCGCGCCAGCTCTTCGGAGACGATCGCCTCGGCCCGCGCGATTTCCGCGCCGCGCCGCGACATGTTCTCTTCGACGATGCTCTGCAGGTCGTCCACGTTGTAGAGGAAGACCTGCTCGATCTCGCTGACCGACGGGTCAACGTCGCGCGGCACCGCGATGTCGATGATGAACAGCGGGTCGGGCCGGCGTCGGCCGGTGACCGCCTCGATATGGCTGCGCATCAGGATCGGCCGCTGCGAGCCGGTCGCGGTAATGACGATGTCGGCCCGGGCGAGCGCGGTCATCATCTCGCTCCACGCCACCGCCTGCCCTTCGACCGCCGCGGCGAGCGCCTCGGCGTGCGCCGCCGTGCGGCTGGTGATCGTGATCTCCGCGACGCCGTGCGACCGCAGGTGTTGCGCGGTCAGCGTGCTGATTTCGCCCGCGCCGATGACGAGGACACGCCGGCCCTGCAGGCGGCCGAAGATCTTGCGCGCCAGCGCCACCGCGGCGTAGCTGACCGAGACCGCCCCTTCGCCGAGCGTCGTCTCGGTGCGGACGCGCTTGCCCACGCCGAACGCCCAGTCGAACACCTTGCCGAGCAGCGGCCCCGTGCAGTGGCGCTGGGCGGCGGTCTGGAACGCGTCCTTCACCTGGCCGAGGATCTGCGGCTCGCCGACGACGAGCGAATCGAGCCCGGCCGCGACGCGGAACAGGTGCCGTGCCGCCTCGGCGTCGTCATAGGCGAAGAGGTGCGGCAGGAACGCGTCGCGCGGCAACTCGTGGTAGTGGCTCAGGAAGTCCACGAGCTCCTCGCGGGCGCGCGTCGGATCGCTGCTCGCCACGTAGATCTCCGACCGGTTGCACGTGGAGAGCACGACCGATTCCGCGGCTGACGGACGCGTGGCCAGCGCTTCCACCGCCGCACCAAGGTCGCGGCTGGAGAAGTCGAGGCGCTCCCGCAGATCCACGGGCGCCGTCCGATGACTCACGCCGAGGAGGAACAGGTGCACGTCAGTCGAACGTATGGCTGGTACTCAGGATGTAGTTGAAGGGGACCAGGTTCAGCAGGACCATCGCGAAGCCGAGCGCCGCCAGCCACGCGGCCCGCCGTCCCGTCCACCCCATCACCGGCCGCGCGAGCATCGCGAACGAGTAGACGAGCCATGTCAGGAGCGAGAGGAGGATCTTCGGATCGCCGAGCGCCATGGCCTGCAGGTTGGGATTCTCCGGTGCCAGCGTCCGCGCCTGCGACGCCCAGACGACGCCGACGATCACCCCGAGGGTCAGGAACACCCAGCCGACCGTCATCGCCCGCGAGTTCATCACGTCCAGCGTCTGGAGCGAGGGAAGCCGCGTGTAGAGGTAGCCGAGGTGCTTCTTCTTGATCTCCTTGAACTGCAGCATGTAGGTGAGGCCGAGCACGCCGGCGAGCGCGAAGCTCGCGTACGCGAACAGCAGCGACGCCACGTGCACCCAGAACAACGGACTGTCGAGCAGCGGGTCCTGGTTCTCGACGCCGGGATTGAGCACGGGAATGAGCTGCAGCCCGATCATGATTGGCAGGACGAAGGTGCCCATCGCGCGCTCGTCGGTCGTGAGCTCGAGGTAGAGGTACGACAGCGTCAGGAGCCAGACGAACGTCGATATCGCACGCGACGGGTTCGCAAACGGCACGTGCCGCACCTCCATCGTCTGCATGCCGATGACGAAGGTGTGGGCGAGGGCGGCGAACAGCAGCAGCGTCGTGGCCGTCCGGCCGATCGACGCGCGTCGTCGCGCGAAGTAGGTGGCGTAGGCAATCCCCGCCGCAACGTACAGGACGAAGGGAAGGACGTTCAACGCGCCGGGGCGTAGTAGCCCCTCTTCGTCCGGGGCGTCAGGCTCGGCTTGAGCACCTGCACGACGATGCGGCGCCATGCGCCGTCGCGCCGGGCGTTCCGGGACGTGTAACCAAGGGTGTACTGGCTTGCGAGCTCGTCGGCAATCTGTGCGTAGACGCCGTTGAGGTCCTCGACCTTCACCGGGAAGAAGGCGCGGCCACCGGTCTCCTGCGCGAGCTGGCGCAGGATGAACTCGGCCTCGCGGAATCCGCGTGTCTGGGTGTCGGCGCCGCGGAGCGCGATCGTATATATCGAGGTTTCCGACCGCTTCGCGAGGTCGAGCACTTCGTCGAACGAGACGAGGCTGGAGGTGTCCTCGCCGTCCGAGAAGACGATGATGGCCTGGCGCCGGACGTCTTCCTCGGACCCCGCCTTGACCTTGCGCAGCTCCTTCAGCGCGATGTAGATCGCGTTGTGCAGCGAGGTCGACCCGCCCGACGCGGTCTGGAAGATCGCGGCCTCGAGGTCGCCGACTTTCGCGGTGAAGCCCTGCCTCACCTCGACGCGGCTGTCGAAGTCGATCACCTGCGCCATGTCCGTCGGCTTCAGCTTGCGGACGAAGTTCACCGCCGCGGTCTGCAGCGTCTCGAGCTTGTCTTCCATGCTCGCGCTGCTGTCGAGCAGCAGCGACAGCGCGATCGGCTGCTGCCGGCGATTGAAGAAGGAGACCTCCTGCTTGACGCCGTCCTCGAAGACCGCGAAGTCACCCTGATCGAGATCGGTGATGTAGCGGCTCTGCCCGTCCACCACCGTGACGTTGAGCGACACGATGTCCACGCCGACGCGGAACGACGGCGTCTGCCGATCCTGGCGCGGCGTCCCCGGTGCGGCCGGCGGAGCCGGCGCTGGAGCCGCCGCGCCGTCCTGTGGGGGAGGCGCGCCGGCATCCTGTCGTGCGTCCATCCCCGTTCCGAGCGTGGCAACGAGGCAAGCGGCGGCGAGGAGAAGGCGCTTCACATCAGGCTCCAGCCTGCCCGCGCATTGGCGTGCCGCGGACGGTGACGCCGCGGCGGGCAGAAGTGACTTCGAGTTTCTCGGGCGGAATCAGCGACTCCGGGCGGCCGTAGACGACCTTGTACTGCGACGACAGCTCGCGCGCCAGCTTGTCGAGCGCCGTATTGAGACCCATGGGGCTGAGCAGAGTCACGCGCTGCCCTCCCGATTCCCGCGTGCCCTGGTCGAGCACGTAGGCGCGTTCGCGCGCTGCCTGGTCCCCGAGGGCGGAGAACGAGCCGACGGTCACCGCGTGCAGCGGCGCGTTGGCGGTCTTCAGCGCCTCGATCACGTCCCGGGAGTACCGGTTGGTGAACTCGACGCCGTCATTGATCACCGGCACGATCGCGACGCGCGGCGTCTCCCTGCGCCCGAGCCCGCGCGCGACCTCGACAATCGCGTCGAGCAGCGTCATGCCGCTGCTCGACATCGCGAACAGCCGGCCGATGCCGTTCTCCAGCCGCTTCTGATCGGACGTGTAGTCGACGAGGATGGTCGGGCGGTCGGCGAGCGCCACCAGCGCGATCTGGTTGCCGCCGGCCATCTTCGCCACGAAGCGCCGGAGCGCGTCGCGCATGTGGTTGATCGAGTCCTCGGCGGCGGCGCTGTTGTCCACGACCAGCGCGATGTCGATCGGCTCGGTTGCGCGGGAGATGCGCAGCACCTCGCGGCGCACGCCGTCTTCGCGCACGAGGACGTCAGCAGGGGCGAGGTCCTCAATCGGCTCGCCCTTCTCGTCCAGGGCGCTGACAAAGATCGTGCGCTCGCGGCCGCCCGCCTGGGCATGCGTGCGCGTGTCCGGCACGACGGTGACGGCAAGCGCGAGAGCAACGGCCAGCGTGTACGACAGCCGGCGTGTCATCGTGATGTGCATCAGAACCCACGCAAGCCACAAAACTCAAAGCGCAAGGCGCAAGGATTTGTCCCTTGTCCCTTCATCTTGTGACTTGATCGAACTGGCTCAGTATAGGCGCCGTGTTCCGGCACGGTCAAGCCATGACCGTGGCCGAAACCCCCTGAAAATAATAGACTTGTCAACGCATGCCCAAGCCTGAGAGCACGATGCGCACGCTCGGGACCGTCGGCTCGGTCGGCTTTGCCTTCGTGATTGCCGTCGTGCTCGGCTGGTGGGTCGGTTCCCTGCTCGATCGGTGGCTCGGCTCCAGCCCGGTGTTTACCTTCATCTTCTTCTTTCTCGGCCTCGTTGCCGGGGGGGTGAACGTCTTCCGCACGTTCAGCGCCGTCAGCGCGCGCGGCCCGCGTGATGACGGCCGAGGCTGACCCGCGCCTGCGCCGAATGGAGCGCAGGGCGCTCTGGATCTTTGCCCTCGCAGCAGCCGCTGCGGCCGCAAGCGGAGGCGGGATGCGCGCGGTCGCCGGCGTTGTCGGCGGCGCCCTGCTCGCCGCGGTGAGCTATCGCGGAATCCGCGCCGGGGTCACCGCGCTGACCGACCCGGGAGTTGCCGTCAGTCGCGCACGCCGCTCGACGTCACGGACCCGGGGCCTTGTGAAATTCATCACGAGATTCGCTATACTGGCCCTAATCGCCTACGTTATGATGGTGCGTTTGCGCGCTCAGCCCGTGTGGATGCTGATCGGCGCATCATCGCTCGTCGCCGCCGCCGCCCTCGAGGCCGCGCGGACGCCGCGCGCCAGACCGTAGGACATTCGAGGCGGAAGTCACAAGGACACGGCCCAACCGAACACGAATTGTGACGCCTGCCCTGGATGTCATGACCTGAGACATCGCATGCTGCAGGAGGCTTTCCACGTGAGCAAACGCTCGACGCTGACGATTCTTTTCCTCTTCCTCGTCCTGGGCTTCGTGTCCCCGGCGTTCGCCCAGGGCGAACCGGCTGGCACCAACTCAGAGCTGGTGAAGTGGTCGATCATCACCGCCGGATTTGCGCTCGGCATCGCGGCCGGGCTGGCCGCGATCGGCCAGGGTATGAGCGTCAGCAAGGCCACCGAGGCCCTCGCCCGCAACCCGAGCGCAGCGGGTGAGATCCGCGGCGCCCTCATTCTCGGCCTCGTTCTGATCGAGTCGCTCGTAATTTACGTGCTGCTCATCTCGCTCATCCTGTTCTTCATCCAGCCCTTCGGCGCTCAATAATCTGCAATGGGCTTCGGGCTTCAGGCTCCAGACTTCGGGCGACGCCCGGAGCCCGGCGCCCGGAGTCCGCAGCCGGGTACCGTTCCATGAGTGCCCGGTCCACCCGCCTCGTCACGTTGCTGGGCGGACTCGCCGGCGCTGCCCTTTTCGCCTACGCCGTCGATCGCGCCGGCACCGCTGAGATTGTCGACGGCGTGCGCCGCGTCGGCTGGGGCCTCGTCACGATCCTCGCGCTGGCGGGGCTGCGCTTCCTCGCACGTGCAGCGTGCTGGCGGCTGTGTGTGCCGCCCGCGGCCCGCCTCACGCACCTGCAGGCCGTGACCGCATTTCTCGCCGGCGACGCCGTTGGCAACGTGACGCCGCTCGGCCTGCTCGCCAGCGAACCTACCAAGGTCCTGCTCACGCGGCACCACCTCGCCACGCGCGAATCGGTCGCCTCGCTCGCGCTCGAAAATCTCGTTTATGCGGCGTCCGTGATCGCGATGGTCGGCATCGGCGTCGCGGTGCTGCTCGCCACGGCGGCGCTGCCGCCCTCCTGGTTCTGGCTCGGCGTTGGCGCGCTCGCCGCGCTCGTCGCCGCGGCCTCGGTCGCACTGCGCCTCCTGCGCGGCACGTGGGACGACGACCGGGGCAACCGGCCGCGGTGGCGCGAGCGGCTCGCCGCGGTGCGCGTCGGGGTCGTCGGCTTCTCAGCCGATCACCGCGCACGCCTGTGGCGCGTGTTCGCCCTGGACCTGCTCTTCCACGCGCTCGCGGTGCTCGAGGTCTTCATCACCCTGCAGTGGTTGCTCGGGTACGGCGCCGTCAGCCTCGCGCAGGCCATCGTCTTCGAGGCGCTGAACCGGGTCGTGACCGTCGCGTTCAAGTTCGTCCCGTTCCGGATCGGCGTGGACGAAGCGCTGTCGGGCGGGCTTGCCGCGACGCTCGCGATCGACCCCGCAGCGGGCGTGGCGCTGGCGGTCGTGCGGAAGATTCGGAACCTGTTCTGGGCCGGAATCGGCGTGGCGATCGTCGCCGCTCACCCGGCGCGCGCTGCGGCGCTCGGTGACGTCCACGAACAGAGACAGGGAGGCTGTTTGAAGTGGAAAAAGTGGAAGAAGTGGAAGAAGTGGAAGAAGTGAAAGTGATGGAAGTAACGGAAGTAGTCGAAGTAGAGAAGTGGTGTAAGTAGATCGCTGCCTTTGGCAACGGATAGCCTTTGCAGGCTGGACCTACTTCACTTCGTTCCACTTCTTCCACTTGTTCCACTTGTTCCACTTCTTCCACTTTTAAGGTTCGATTTCGAGCAGCACCAGCGACGGATCGCCGCGAAAGCGCATGCGCGCGTCGGCCCTGACTGCCTCGGCGCGCGACCGCTCGCCCAGGATCGTCCAGAGCCGCGCCGCGATCCCGTATCCCTCGGGTGTCGGCGCGGCGTCCATCAGGTTGTCGATCACCTGCTCCACGTCGCGGTCGCGGTTCGAGGCGCCGTATAGCATCGCCAGGCTCGAATAGGTGCGGATGCTGCGCGGAAACGCGGACAGCTCCTCGCGGTACTGCGCTTCGGCGTCGGCATACCGATCGAGGCGGGCGAGCGTGTCGCCGAGCGACGCGTGGAGCTCTTCGATCGGCCGGCCGCCCTCACGCGAGGCCGTCACCGCTTCCTCGAGCGCCTGCAGCGCGTCCTCGTATCGCGCTTCTTCGTAGAGCAGCTTCCCGCGCACGAACTGCGGCAGCGGCAGCGCGGCGTCGGCCTCCTGCGCGGCGGCGGCGTGCCGCGTGGCGGAATCCGCGTCGGATCGTGCGAGCGCGATCCGCGCCGCGATCGTGTGCGCCGTCGCGCGCGCGTTCGGCTGATGCGCGAGGGCGAGCGTCACGGCGGCGCCGGCATGGATCAGCGCCTGGTCGTAATCGCGCGCCCGCAGCCAGGTGGTGGCGAGCGCGACCTGGATGTCGGCGTTGTCCGGCTGCAGCCGGCCCGCCTCGCCGAATGCGGCCGCGGCCTCCTGGTAGCGGGCGGTGCGCAGCAGCAGCGAGCCGATCTGGTAATGAACCACTGCGAGCTCGGGATGGGCGCGCGCGATCGAGCGCAGGTGCTCGATCGCGGGGGCGAACTTCTTCTGCGCCACGAGCAGCGCCGCCGAACGGTGCAGCTCGATCAGCTTCGCCTCCACGTCGGGCTCGATCGACACCGGCGCAGCCGACACCAGCCTCAGGTCAGGCAGGTAGCCGAGGGCGGCGTAGCTCGCCTCGTCGGCGGGAACGATTGGTGCGGGGTCCTCGATGCGGTGGCCTGCCACGAGGCGATCGAGCGCCGCGCGCAGCCGCGTGGCGTCCTCCGTGTCGAGCGGCAGCGACTGCCCGCCGGTCTCGAGGTCGAAGATCTCTTCGCGCTCACCGCGAATGAGCCGCCGCGCCCCGATCGTCAGGCCGTAGACGGCGTGGCCGCCGAGACGGAAGTACGCCGCCAGCGATTCCGCGTAGATCGGCTGCTCCGGAACCGTCGCGTCCTCGTCGTCCAGCGTCGAGCGCAGCGATCGCCCGCGGATGCCGGACGGAATCGGCGCGCGCACCAGATCGAGAATCGTCGGCAGCAGATCGATGTGCTGCACCGGCGCGACGACACGGCGTCCAGCGCCCTCGCTGTCCGGCTGCTTGACGATGAGCGGAACGTGCAGCGAGGTGTCGGCGAGCGACGGCACGGCCTGCTCGTCGCCGTGATCGCCGACCAGGAAAATCGTCGCCTTGTCGTACAGGTCGCGCTCCTTCAGCTCCTGCACGACGCGGGCAACCGCCTCGTCTGCCGCCGTGTCGTCCACCTGCACGAAGAGCAGGAATCGCTGGTCGTCCTGCATGCGCATCCAGCGTTCTGCCGCGTCGATCGTCTGCGCCGAGTCGCGCGCGGTCACCGGCCCGCCGTCGCCGGGGTGCGCCGGCAGTTCCGCGTCGAAGAACGAGAAGCCCTGCGCGACGCCGGACTCGCGCCGCAGCAGGAAGGTCGAGACTGCGGCGCCCGTATTGAAGCCGCGGTTCCGCAACAGCTCGGCGAGCGTCCGCGCCTCCTCCTTCATGGCAAACCCCGCGTCGTCGCGGACGCCATGCTCGAAGGGGAGCTGGCCGGAAAGGATCGAGGCGTGGGAGGGCAGCGTCTGCGGCGAGTGCGCGTACGCCCGATCGAACACGACGCCGTCGCCGGCCAGGGCGTCGATGGCGGGCGTCTCCGTCCCGGCCCCACCGTAAGGCGACAGCCGGTCGGCCGGGAGGTTGTCAGCCGAGATGAGAACGATCGGCCCCTGGTGCGGCGGCGATTCTCGCGCGTACTGCCATCCGGTGAAGGCGGCAGCCGCCACCGCGACAAAGAACAGGACGACGATCAGGACGGCCTGCCAGCGGCGGCCTGGCGCAGGCACGTGGACTACTTCAGCTCGTTAAGAGAGGCCCTGACGACCGCCAGCTCAGCCTTCGCGTGCTCGTTGTCGGCGTCGGTCTTCAGGACTTCGTCGTAGGCCGCGGACGCACGCTCGAGCAGCGCCTGGCGCGCCGCGGCGTCGCGTTCACCATCGGCCTTCTGCCGATAGACGTCCGCAATGACGAGGTTCAGGCTGGTCAGCTTCGGGTTCCGGGAGTGAATCGACTGATACGCGGCGAGCGCCTGATCGTGCCGGCCCTCGTCGCGCAGCGCATTGGCCGCGGTGAGTTGCTCCTGGATGTCCTTCACCAGGGCACCCGGCAGCGGACCCGGGTCGGGCCGCATGGCGAAGGTCAAAGGCGGCCCGAAGTTGGTGCGCACCTGGTCGATGCGCTCCGTCGCGAAGAACCCGGGAGCTTCCGCGATGAACTTCCAGTTGGGGCCGATGCGAAGCCCGAGCAGGACGAAACGCCCCTTGTCGTCGGTGGCGGCCGTCCACTCGCGCGAGGACGTGTCCGGATTCGCGGCGCGGATGATGGCCCCCTTGATGGGCCGGCCGTTGGTGTCCTGGACAACGCCCATCACGCGCCCCTGGGCGGCAGCGGGCGCCGCGATTCCGAGCGTCATCAGCGCGGCGGCGATGATCTTCAGACCTCGCATGGGTTCTCTCCTGCGCCCATATCTTAGCCCAGGCCGCCTGGCTTCCGGCTACGCGCCTTAGTACAGGCGGTACAGCATCAGATAGATGACGACGCCGGTCACCGAGACGTAGAGCCAGACCGGCAGTGTCCATCGCGCGATGCGGACGTGGCGGTCGAACTGCGAGCGCAGGCCGCGAGCGGTCGTGACCAGCGCCAGCGGCAGGATCGCCGCCGCCAGCACGACGTGCGTGATCAGGATCGCGAAGTACACGAAGCGGATGCCGCCCTGCCCCTCGAAGGGACGCGATCCCGTGTTGGCGTGGTAGATGACGTACGAGGTGAGGAAGAGCGCCGACGCCGTCAGCGCGCCCAGCATGCACTTCTTGTGGAGCGCACGCCTGCCGCGACGGATTGCCGTGTATCCGCACAGCAGGAAGAGCGCCGAGGCGGCGTTGAGCGTCGCGTTGAGGGCGGGAAGGTCGGTGATGCTCATCACTGCACGATGGCCGCAGCGCGCAGCCGGCAGCGGGGAGTCGCGCGGTTCGCCGCGGCGGAGCGGATGGCGCTGCGTCTTCACCCCGTTGCGCGCCGTGACGAACACGCCGGCTGCCAGCTGCCTCTGCCGGCTCGACTTTCACAGCCAGAGCCGATCGGCGACGAGCGCGCCCCAGAGCAGCGGCAGGTATGTGATGGAGAACAGGAACAGCCGCCGGGCCGTTGCCATCGATCGATGCTGCGCGAACAGCGCCGCGAGCGCGATGAACACCACGCCGAGCGCCGTTGCCACCACGCTGTACGAGGCGCCGGCGAGCCCGACCAGCGCCGGCATCAGGCTCACGGGCCAGAGCGCCGCGGCGTACAACAGCGCCTGCTGTCCGGTCCGCCGGCCGTCCGGCTCGATGACCGGAAGCAGCGGGATACCGGCGGCGGCGTAATCGTCGCGATACATCCACGCGATCGCCAGGAAGTGCGGCATCTGCCAGAAGAACTGGATGCCGAAGAGGACGAGCGCCGGCAGCGTGATCGATCCGGTCACCGCCACCCACCCGATCACGGGCGGCAGCGCCCCTGGAATGGCGCCGACCAGCGTCGACAGCGAGCTGCGGCGTTTCATCGGCGTGTAGACGAACACGTAGCTCGCGAGCGTGAGCGCGGCGACGGCGGCCGAGAGCGCATTGACGCGAATCGCCAGCTCGGCGATGCCGGCAGTCGACAGCAGCGCGCCAAACCACGCGCCTTCTGCCACGCGCAGCCGGCGGCCCGGCAGCGGGCGGCCGCTCGTGCGCCGCATCAGGCTGTCCGTCTCGCGCTCCAGCACCTGGTTGAGCGCGGCCGCACCTCCGGCGACGAGAGCCGTGCCCACGAGCGTGTGGATGAGCAGCGGCAGCGGGACGCCGTCCGGCGACGCGAGGTAGACGCCGGCCAGCGTCGTGACGAGGACCAGCAGATTGAGGCGCGGCTTGGTCAGCGCGAGGAAATCCGCCGTGCGGCTCGCGTGCTGCACGCGCTCGCCGGCCGCCGGCACCGACGCCACCGCCGCGGCGTGCGTCTTCATGCCGGGCGGGGCGGGCGCTCATGGCCCGCCACGCGGACCGTGAAGGTCTGCGCCGGTGGAGAAAGAGATGGCTCGCCAAGCGTGGCAAAGCGCCCGCGGTGAGCCCGCAACGTCACGACGAGCGACGTGACCAGTACCAGCGCGCCAGTCACCACGTGCAGCGAGTTGATGATGTGGTCGCGGCCGCTCAGGACCGTCAGCGCGCCCAGCGTGATCTGGACGGCGAGCAGCACCAGGAGCAGCGCCGACGGCCGCACCAGCTCCGGACGGCGCCGGTGGTGATAGAACACGTGCCCCGTCGTCGCCAGCACGAGGATCGTGACGATCAGCGCGCCGACGCGGTGCGCAAAATGCAACGCGATCTTCAGATCCCAGTGCGGCGGGACGATCTGACCGAACGCCAGCGGAAAATCCGGGATCGCGAGCCCCGCCTCGTTGTGCCGCATCGTTGCCCCGGCAACGATCTGGACGAAGATCAGCGCCGTCGTGGCGATCGCGATCTGCTGCAGCACGCGGTCGGTACCCAGCGTGACGCCGGCGCGGGCGTAGGCCTGCCGCCAACCGCGCGAGGTCACCAGCGCGATGGCGACCGTGAGGCAGAAGACGAGCTGGGCAAGGGCGGCATGCGAAATCGAGACCGGCTTCGGCAGGAACCAGAGCACGGTGATGCCACCGAGAATGCCCTGCGTGACCACCGCGGCGAGCGCGACGAACCCGAGCCGCCGCACCCACGCGCGCGGCTCCGCGCGCCACAGCCAGACGGCCAGCACCGCGATCAGGAACCCGACGCCGCTCGCAATCAGCCGGTGGCTGTGTTCGTAGAAAATTCCGCCGACCATCTTCTCCAGCGGGAACGTGAACATGAACCAGCCGTAGGTGTTCGGCCAGTCCGGCACAGAGAGACCCGACCCGGTGCTCGTGACGAGACCGCCTGCAAAAATCAGGATCGCCGTGGACAGCGCCACGAGCGCGGCAAAGAGGTGAAGGAGCATGGCGGCCCGTACTAGGTTGTCTTGAACGAGAAGGGGATGTCCTTCGTTTCTTTCTCGCCGATCGTCACCGTCTGCGTCTGCGTGCCGAGCGTCTCGTGCCACGCCTCGATCGTGTAGGTGCCGGGCGGCAGGCCCTTGAGCTCGAAGCGTCCATCGTCGGACGTCACGGCGTAGAACGGATGGTCGAGCACGCCCACGTACGCGTTCATCCAGCGGTGCACGTCGCACTTGAACGGCACCATCACTTCCTTCGTGCTGAACGTGTGCGTGTCCTTCCCCGGCACCGGCTGACCCATGTTGAACTCACGGTTCGTCTCCGCAAGAGCGTGGATGTTGTGCAGCGTGGGATCGCTGTTCACGATCTCGACAGGCTGGCCGACCTGCACGCCAAACACATGCGGCACGTATCGGCAACCCTTCTGGTCGAGTACCACCGGCGTCGCTGGTACCGGGAACCGGCGGTCGCCGAGGCCGTCTTTCACGTACACGAAGACGTTCCTCAGTCCGCCCTCGCCGCCGACGACGACGGTCTCGCTGACCGCCGCACCCTGCTTCTCGCAGTACGGATCAGAGCCCATCTTGATGGGTGTTGGCTTCGGTGGCGTGCCTGCGAACGAGATCTGCCCGGTGACGCTGCCTGCGGTCGCCGGATCCACGGGGTTGGTGACGGCCGGTTCCGCTTCGCGGCGCCGCCTCCTGCGTTCCGCCGCAGCCGATTGACGCGAGCAGGGCCGCGAGGAGCGCCGCTACCGCACCCCGATGAAGGAGATGAGATCGCATGAAGCGATCATTATCACACGGCGCCGCCGGCCTCCCGGATCTTGCGGAGGACGCGATCTTCCGTCCACTTCGGATCCCACCATTCCACCGGATTTACCGCGTTCCCATTCAGCAGCATCGTGAAGTGGAGGTGGTCGCCGAGCGCCAGGCCGGTCGTGCCGCTGCGCCCGAGCACCTGACCCATCGTCACCATGTCTCCGACCTTCGCGTCGATCGACGAGAGGTGCGCGTACAGCGACTGGACCCCGAGGCCGTGGTCGATGATGACCGCGTTCCCGTAGATGCCCAGATCGCCTGCATGCAGCACGCGGCCGGCGTGGGCCGCCGTGACCGGCACGCGCGCCGTCACCGCGAGGTCGAACCCCAGGTGCACCTGCCGATCGACTTCCTTGCCCTCGTAGATATACGTGCGGTTGTCCGCGAAGCGCGCCTCCACGGCGGCATTGGTGAGCGGCTTGAACGGCCCGTGCCACAACATCTCGGGAGCCGTCTTCTTTGCCAGTTCCGCAATGGTCTCGTTGTTCTGCCGCCTCAGGTCACCGTTGATCTTCAGGAAGGAGGTCAGCTGGTCCTCCGGCGACGTCGAGAGCTGCATGGACGGAGTGGCCGCCGCGATCTGCGGAACGACGTGCTGCAGGAACCGGTCGTTGATCTCGATGCGGCTGCGCAGGAACGGCTTTGCGAACGGCCGGTGATCGAGCGCCGCGACCGCTTCGTTGCCGGCGCCGTCGCGGGCGAAGACCTGGATGGGCGTGTTCAGGTCCTGGTCCTGGAGCAGGCCGAAGAACGCCACGCGGGTGGAGGGATCGGCCTTGATGCCCGCGCCGCTGGCGGGGAAGCCGGGATACGTCTTGTCGCCCACGCGGATGCCCGACTCGACGTCGGCCGGCGTGGCGCGATAGACGACGAACTCGGCGCCCCCGTGGTTGACGTAGTGGAAGGTCGAGAGCACGGCCACCCGGGGCGGCTCGAGACGCACGTCTACGTCGCGAGCGGCCTCCGACGCGGCCTCGCGGATGCCATAGACGACCGGGCGCGCGGCGCGCACGACGATGCGCGCGGGACCGGCCTGCAGCTCAGGCATGGCCCGCTTCCCGATCTGACGCGAAATGTAGAGTCGCTCCGCCGCTTCCTGTTTGACCGACCCCTGCGCCGGCTGGTCGAGGCTGAACACGGGGAACGACTTGCCCGCCTGCTCGAGCGTCACGTCCACGCGGGAAAACTGTCCGTCCGGCGACTCAACGACAAGCTCGAGCGGAGTGGTCTGGCCGACGAACTTCTCGGGCTGGCGGATCTGGATCTGCGGCCCTTCGGCACGCCCCGCCCATATCCACGCGCCACCACCGACGAGCGCCGCCAGCACGGCCACGACGACGAGAAACTTCAGAAGTGCACGCATAAAGGCATCATACCGGACGGAGCGACAGGTGTCCGTGAGCGACAGCGTTCGAAGCTCAAGAGGCACGACATGACGTCGATACGCGCGATCGCCATCGACAATCCTTGCAGCATATGCGCCGTACGCTGCCGCGCAGATCGCGAAGATCGGACCTCGTCCGCGCCTGAACGCGGAAGCCACCACTCGTTGTGTTCTGTAGAGGCCGACCTTCAGGTCGGCCTGGCGCCGGACGACGGCGCACAGATATTCCGGAAGTAAGATCCTACGGCGGATGCTGCCGGACGAGCCCACGGGTGCAACGCATCCACGCCCACACGAATTGCGTCGCGTCGCACCGCGGGCGCGTGCGTACGCAGCGCTGGTGTGGCTGGCGACGGCCGGACTGGCGCTCGCCAGCGTCGACTTCCTCAACGATCATTTCGATCGCCTCTCGCGCGCGCGCCAGATCCTCGTCTACGGCGATCGTCCCTTCGCTGATTTCCGCGATCCCGGCTACTTCCTGACGCTCTACGCGTCGGCGGCGGCGCAGGCGATCACCGGCGGCAGCCTGCTCGGGGACGCAGTGCTCGTTGCCGCGGCCATCGCGACCGCCGCAGCGCTGACGTTCTGGCTCGCCGCAGAAGGCTCTGGTTCGATCGCGATCGGGCTCGTCGCGGCGCTGCTTACCTGGTACGTGCCGCCGCGCTACTACGACTTCGACAAGGTGTTCTTCTACACGGCAGGGTTGTTCGTCTGTTGGCGGTACCTGGATGTGCCGGCACGCGGCCGCCTCGCGGCTGCGGGCGTGCTCACGGCGTGCGCGGCGCTGTTTCGCTACGACAACGGCCTCTACCTGCTGGCTGCGTGTATCACCGCCATCGTCCTGCGCCACCGGGCGAGGTCGTCGCGCTGGGCCGACGTCGGCCTCTACGCCGCCGTTGTCGCGGCGGCGCTCGCGCCGGCGCTGATCTTCGTCCACTTGACGGCGGGCGTGCCGGAGGCGGCGAGGCAGATGGCGACGTACGCGATGCGCGAAGGGCAACGGTCGCGCCTCTTTTCACTGCCGCCGCTCGCGTTCGATCAGGCGTCGGTCGTCTACCTGATGATTGCCGGAACGCCCTTGCTCGCCGCCATGTCGGCGGGGCTGCAGCGGTGGAAGCACGCCTCGTTGCGCGTGCGCGACCGGAAGGTTCTCGCTGCCGGCGCGCTCTGCGCATGCGTCTGCACGTTCGTGTTGCGCGATCCGATTGCCGCGCGTATCGGGGCTGCCGTCCCCGTCGCCGTCATCATCGCCGCCGCGGTCGTCGGGCAGTGGTGGCCGCGCGGTGACGGCGTCCCCGCGACACGTGCATCCGTGAAGTCGACGAAGGTCGCCGCGGCGGCGCTGCTGGTGTGCACGCTGATGCTGCTCATCGCGTTTCCGCAACAGGGTCTCCGCCTCGCGCGCGCACCGTTCTCGGCAGCGAGACGTCTGCCGATCGTCGTCGCACAGCTCGCCGGGTCACCGCCGCTGCAGGTCTTCTTTCCCGATGACGCTGCGCTTGGCGGCATCGCCGCCTACCTGCGGACCTGTACGCCCGCCGACGCGCGCGTGCTCGTCACCTGGTTCGCGCCGGAGGTGTTCTTCTTCGGAGAGCGGGGCTTCGCCGGCGGGATGGCGGTGGTCCTCGGCGAGCACTGGTCGTCCGATGCGGATCAGCGCCGGACGATCGAGCAGATGCGATCACAGCGGGTGCCGCTGGCGATCGTCCAGACCGCGTCGGAGGACACGTTTCGATCGACGTTCCCGCTCGTCGCCGCCTACCTTGATGCCGAGTACCGCGTCGGCGGCGAGACGAGCTTCGGCGATCGCCGCGTCGCCGCCGATGGTTACCGCGTGTTGATCAGGCGCGACGTGACGGGTGTCGCCGTCGAAAGCGGATCGGGGCTGCCGTGTCCAGCTGGTGGCAGATGAGGGGTCATTTGTCGACAGGCCTGGCGCCGTCGCCGACCGGCGGGCGAAAGCGCGGAAGACGTGCACGAGCGCGACCGCCGGATCGCGCTCGTGCGGCGGCCGCTTATCGCCACCCTTCCGGCGCGGCGTTCTGTAGCGCGACGGGCCGAGCGGTCCGGTGGTGTGCAGGATCGCGGCAAGTGCGACAACAGACAGAAACGCTTTCGATGGGTGACGAGTCATGCACGCCCCTCCTGCATGGGTTCATGTACGGTCAAGGGAAGCGATCCCACGTCGTGCAAGACGGCGTCCACGGATGACGGAGCACATCGGTGTGCCGGTCTGAAAAGGCGCCTTCGTGCCTCGACCGCCCGCGTTGATCACGCCGATGCCCGCGAGGCGCGATCCGGCATTTCCCCAACGAGCGAGTGGCTGCACATGCTCGAGTTCGACGGCTACCCGGCGCTGCTCATCCGGGCAGCGCGATCGGGTCGCGGACCATCAGCAGGGAGACTTGATACCGTGGGGGATTGAGCGGAGGGTTGGATGGTCAGGTTCTCGTTGCGCGGCCGGGGATTTACGAAAGGTTGGACCGTGGAATTCACGGGCATTGCAGCGTGAGAGCGCCCTGTACATCAATGCGGTTAAGCGGTTGCAAATTCGGCCTGAAGCCAAGAGCAGAAGTCATCGTCCGACAACCCCACGCACCTTGAACTGATGGCGGAGAGACGCTTCCGGCAGCGGCTGTCTTGCGACACAAACACGTCCGCGAGGGCATCCGCCGAGTCCGCAACGATACGGTCTTTGACGTTGTTCGATGTGCCTCGGTGTCGCGAACTCACGTCCCCGTCTCCCATGCGAGACATGTCAACCCTACCGTAACCAATGAGCGAGACACTCTCCTGCTCTACGATGACCGGAAACCATTCCGGCAATCCACCGAACGGGCTGGCGACCAACTCGTCAACAACGACGGGCGTAGCGATAACCCTGACTTCGCCACGACTGATCTGCCGCATCCGACAGCAGCGCCGTCAGAGGCACGATGCCGAAGCCGAACGGCGCCGATCATGCGATGACGCTACAGCTTGATGCCGGCGCCGATAATGCGAGGCGGGATCATCAGGGTTTCGATCTGGACGTCGCGGAAGCCCGCTAAGAACACCTCCACGACGGTCTGCGGACTAAAGCGGTAGTAGTCGCCGGGATGGTTGTGAATCCGAAATGTGGGTGTGGTGTCCAGCAGACACTCGATCCGTGAGCCGCCGGGCAGAACGCGCAGCCAACGCTTCAGCCGCTCTTCTCCCGGGACCACCGCGAAACCGGGCACTCCGACGATCAGCACGCCCCCGGGTTTCAGCACGCGATGAATTTCGGCAATCGACTGCCAGAAGAACTTGTCATGCTCCAGGGTGGCATTGGACAACACCACGTCGAACGAGGCAGCCTCGAACATGTCCATGTGGTTCGAATTGCCGCGCACGATCTGATAGCCGTCACAGGTGTGCGGCCCATCCAAGTTGATGCCGACTTTGTGGGTGACATGGCCCTTGAGCGCGGGCAACCGCAACAGACTCGTCCGGCCGGGGACGGCGCCGACTTCCAAGACGCGGCCGTGCAGGGCGCGGGCTGCGCAAATCCGCTCAAACGCGCCGTAGATGGTCGGATGCAAAGCGAACGGGGAATGTTACACCCGCCTGCGCTCACCCAGCAAGGGGCCATCGGTGAGGACGGGTCCTTGCCTGCGACGGAGAGGGGCCGAGGCTGTCGTGGAGCTAGCCCGCAGCCTCTCGGAGAAGAAGACGACGCATGAACGCTCCTAAGATCAGACTCGCGAGGCGGGCGCGGAGTGGAATGTCGAGTGCCAACTTGTCGTAGATGTTGCTGTCGAGGAACACGCTCTTCATCTACAGATTCCGATGCCTGACGGGGGGTCGGCTACGCACGGGGATTCGCGATGTGAAAACACTGACCTGCCTTGTGCTCGGCATGTCGTCTCGGCACGTCGGATGTCACGCCCGTGTAGTATCGCGGCGGTACCTCGTCGTTCCTGAGCACGTACACGTACCGCTTTAACATTAGGGGTGGACTCAGCAAAGATCCCGCCGTGCGGAACCGAAGCGCATGCCGAGGACTTTGGGTAGCAACCAGGAATTGGATAGCAAAGGTGGTTACACCACCGCCTCATGGCGAGGTCACGTGGCTTGCCAACCGTAGCTCGTGGCGAACGAATCGTCGGCCCACCTTCGCTCGGCTGCACTCACGGCGAGCTTCGGTGGGCAACCTTCGCGTGAGGCATGAGCGAAGGTTGGTACCGGTACGGGGATTCGAACCCCGGTCCCGTGGCTGAGAACCACGTGTCCTGACCCCTAGACGATACCGGCATCCAGTGCGCGAACCCAGTCATGTTACGGCACCGGCCGGGCGATCAGCAACCCCGGACCACCGTCCGGCGTGCGGCGGTCGAGGCCGCCCTCGAGGACATCCTCGCCCCGGTCATAGACGATGACCTGCGCCGAGCCCTGGCGATCCGTTGGCAGCACGGCGTGGCCGCGCTGCCGGAGCAGAGCCAGCATGTCCAGCGAGAAGCCGTTGCGCTCGACAGACTATCCGGTCGGGCAGCCACTGCGTGGTGAAATCACGGGGCGCGAATCACACCGTCGTCAATCACCGCCGCCGCGTCCCCTCTCGATAGCCTTCTTCGTAGCCTTGTCGGAATCCCACGCGGTAGTTGTTCTTGTATGCGTCCCGCGATCCGTAGGAGCCGGAGTAGCCGTTGTCGCCGTCACGATAATCGCGGCTGGCGACCGGGTCGTACCGGTTACCGCGACGCCCGTCGTTCATCCCGTCTTCGAACCCGTCGCTGTAACCGCGAGCGGCAGCCGCTTCCTGGTAGCCGCCCGGCGCGCGCCGGCCCACCCCGTCGCGCCGATCGCCGTACTGCCGCGAGGCCCTGCCGCGAACGCGCTCGTAGCCGTCGCGGTAGCCGTCGGCAAACCCGCGCCGGAAATCGTCGCGGCGATCGAGCGACGGGTCCCGCTGCAATTCGGAGCCGCGGCCACGCCGGCCATCCTGCTCACCGCGCCGCATCCCCTCGCGATACCCGGCTTCGTAAGCATCCTGACCCGCCTGCCGCCCGCCGTCGCGGCCCGGACGTGGCAGAACGTCAGGCGCGGCCATCGCGGGCGGCGACAGCACGGCCAGGCACAACACCGCGGGCATGAGTTTTAACGTGAAAGGAACCCCCATCGTGCACTCCCGGCGCAGGCAGCATGCCAGGCTGCAAACGATGAGCCACGGGGTCACCCGCCTGATCAAAGGATTCGGGCGGGGCCTGTCCTCTTACTCCGTCCAGATGAGGAGACGATCGCCGCCGCGGCCCTCGTGGTCGACGAGGAGTGTGGGTCCGTATCGCTCGATCTGCTCCACCGTCATGTCGATGTGATGATGGTCGATCATCACCTTGGAGGAGACGTCGAGGGGGCCGGCTTTCAACCGCAGGAGCCAGAACGGCAGGGTCACGCGCGACAGGCCATCGTCATCGGGATCCCAGACCATGAGCTGCAGGCGCTCCAGCCGCCCCGGCGGCGGGCCCGCGGGCGGCGTCCGCCTGACGACCGCCGTCTCGTCGCCGATGATGTCGAGGACGGGATCCTGACCGGCGAAGCGCTTCCGGACATCGTCGAACGACAACGTAGCGGCCGGCTCGTCCGCGGTCTCGTGTTCGAACGCCGAGGCAAAAAGCCAGGCGCCGAGTGACACCCCGACGATGCCGACGAAGGCGAGGACGCCGACGACTGCCATCAATATCGTGGCGTGCTTGCGCTTCATATTCCTCGTTTACGTGAACGGTCGATTCGGGGTTCCGCGCCCTTGCTTCCGGGTGACACCGGAAGCCACGAGCAGATTGGGGAGGCCTTGATTCGATAGAAATGATTGAATCAACCAATCACAAGTCGCAAGTCACACGTCGCAAATCACAAGTCACAAATGGTTCAGGTGATCCGTACGATTGACGCCCACGTCGGGGGCCAGCCGCTGCGCCTGATCGTGGACGGGGCGCCGCGCGTCGCGGGGAAGACGATGGCGCAGAAGCGCGACTCGATGCGGCGCCAGGGGGACCAGCTCCGGCGCGCGGTGGTGCTCGAGCCACGCGGGCACACGGACATGTGCGCGGCGCTGCTGACCGAGCCGGTCTCACCCGGCGCGCACGCCGGCCTGTTGTTCATGGACGCCGACGGATTCCCCGCGATGTCAGGCCACGGCGTGATCGGAGCGGCGACGATCGCGCTCGAGCGCGGCCTCATCGTGACCGACGGCGAGACCCTCACGTTCGACACGGTGGCCGGCACGGTGCACGTGCGTGCCCGCCTGCAGGAGCAGGGCGAGCGCCGGCGGGTGGACTCGGTCGCCTTCACCAACGTCCCCTCGTTTGTCGCGAGCCCGGGCCAGGCGGTGCGCATCGGCACGCGCGAGGTGCGTGTGGACGTGGCGTTCGGCGGCCTCTTCTACGCCATCGTGGACACCGAGGCGATCGGCATCCCCCTCGATCCGGCGCGGCTGCCCGAGCTGCGGCGGCTCGGGGCGGAGATCCGCCACGCCGTCGACGCCGCAGGCATCGAGCATCCCGCCGATCGCGCGCTGTCGGGGGCGGCGGGCGTGATCTTCACGGGTCCACCGCATGACCCGGAGGCCCACCTCCGGAACGTGACGGTGTTCGGCAGCGGCACGGTGGACCGCTCGCCGTGCGGGACCGGCACCTCCGCGGTGATGGCCGTGCTCGACGCGATGGGTTTGCTGCCGGAGCACGAGGTCTTCGTACACGAGAGCCTCATCGGCACGCTGTTTCGCGGACGCATCCTGCGGCGTACGCAGGTCGGCGAGTTCCCGGCCATCGTGCCGCAGATCGAGGGCACCGCCTGGCTCACCGGCGAGCACACCTTCTACGTTGACGATGACGATCCTCTCCACGATGGGTTCCGGCTGTAGGCGCGAGCGGATTGCACCGACAAAGCGCAGTCGGGCGATTGCGCCGATGAGCGCGCCAGCGTTGACCGACTGTCGAATGAGCGCGGCTACGGCGTTGCGAGCTGCTGTCTGACGAGGCGGTCGAGGAGGGTGTCGAGCGTTTCGCCCTCGAGGACAAACGACGACGACTGATCGGCCCACGACAGCTTGTAGCTGCGTGACATCGCCGACACCCAGACCTGGCGGACCGGAGCGTTGGGACTGACGACGAACTTGGCGGGCGCCTGGTCCTCGAACACGACCTGCAGCACGCCGTTCTGCAGCTCGAGCTCGAAGCCTTCCGAATCGGCCAGCGGCATGAGCGTGCGCTGGGCCTGTTCGAGCGCTGCATCCGCCCGCAGGCGGAACTCCTGCTCGGTCACTGCGTCGTCGTCAACCGATCGGGCGAGGCGATGTACGAGCGGCGGGAGCGCGCCGACATCCCCGCCTGCTTCATGCGCACCTCGAGCTTGTGCTCGCGGCCGTCGAGCGTGCCCGGGGCGAAGCCGAGCGTGTACTGACTGTGAAGCTCCTGTGCGACGCGCGTGAAGGTCGGCGCGAGCTCGGCCGTTTTCTGCAGTTCGAAGTAGCCCCCGCCCGTCTCCTCTGCGAGCCGGCGCAGGCTGCGGTCCGGGCGTGACCGTACCACGCGCTGTCCGTTGAAGAACTCCGACTGCAGCCCGATGGCATAGACCATCACTTCTTCCTCGCGCGCGCGATCGAGCACGTCACCCATGCCCCGGCGGCTTGCCGTGTCGTCACCATCGGTGAAGATCAGCACCACCTTGCGTCCCTCGACGCTCTTGAGCTCCTCCATGCTCGCATCGACCGCGTCCCAGAGACGCGTCGGGTTGCCGAACTGGAGGTCGTCGATGGCCCCGATCAAATCGTCGCGATCGTTGGTGAAGGTGCCACTGAGCTGGATCTTGTCACTGAAGGCGCCGACCTGGCCCTTGTCCTCGGGAAGCATGCGCAGGAGGAACTGTTCGGCCGCCGCTTCGAGCAGTTCGAGGTTGGCCGTCATGCTGGCGCTGTAGTCCATCATGACGACGACCGTGAACGGGGTGACATCGTTCTGGAAGAACGTGATCTCCTGGGGCTTGCCGTTGTCCAGGATGGTGAAATCTTCCTGTTCGAGGCTCGGCACGAGCCGGCCCTGAGTGTCCAGCACGGTGGCGTATACCGGGACGACCTGGGTGCCCGCGCGGAACGTCGGCTCCTGCTGGGCGACTCCGGCCACGGTTGCCAGAAGAATGAGGCCTGCCGCGAAGATGGAGCGCATATACCACGAGCTTACGCTAAGATTCCGGACCATGCGCTTTTATCTCCTTTTGCTGTGTTTGCTGGCGGCAATGCCTGCCGAGGCGGCCCGCATCGCGGGGATCGTCGTCGATTCGTCCGGCGCGCCGGTGCCGGGCGCCACCGTGACAGCCGGCTCCAGTTCTGTCACGACGGGAGATGACGGCCAGTTCGATGTCGCCGACGCGCCGGACGGGTCGGTGGCCATCCGGGTCACCGCGCCTGGATTCGCGGTCACGACCCTCACGGTCGAGGGCACGACCGATTCCGCGCGCGTGGTACTGCAGCCGGCGCCGCTGGTGGATACGGTCCTCGTCACCGCCTCGCGCGGCGCGACGCGGCTCTCGACGGCCGCCGGCACGACGGTCATGACCTCGGCGGAACTGCTCAACTCGGCGGCGGGCGCGCTCGACGACGCCCTGCGCAACACCCCGGGATTCAGCCTGTTTCGCCGCTCCTCGTCCCGGGTCTCCAATCCCACCACGCAAGGTGTGACGCTGCGGGGCGTCTCGGGGTCGGGCGCCAGCCGGACGCTGGTACTGGCCGACGGCGTGCCGCTCAACGATCCGTTCGGGAGCTGGGTGTATTGGAATCGCGTGCCGCAGGCCGCCGTCGAGCGCGTCGAGATCGTGCGCGGCGCGACCGGCGATCTCTATGGCGCCGATGCGCTCGGGGGCGTCGTCCAGGTGCTGACCTTTGCGCCGGGCCGCACGCGCCTTCGCACGACGGTGGACGGCGGGTCTCACAGTACGGCGCGCTTCTCCGGGTACGGCGGCGCGCAGCGCGACGCGTTCAGCTTCGACGCGGCAGGCGAGTGGCTTCGCACCGACGGCGTGGTGACCGTCGGCGAGGAGGTGCGGGGGCCGGTGGACGTGCCCGCGGACAGCGACTACGTGACCGGGTTCCTCACCGGCGCCTACAACCCGGGCCCGTGGCACGCCAACCTGCGTCTCAGCGGGTATAGCGAGGAGCGTGGCAACGGCACGCCGCTGCAGGTGAACACGACCGAGTGGAAGCAGCTCTCCGGCGATGCGGGCGGGTCCGCGGCCGGCGGCGCGTGGATCGCGCGCGGGTCAGGCGGCACGCAGGAGTATTACCAGACGTTCAGCGCGGTCGCCCCGGGTCGCGCCACCGAGCGGCTCACCACCGAACAGACGACACCGAGCTCGTTCGGCACCGTGTCAGGCCAGTGGTCGCGCGGCATCGGGTCGGCCACCGTCCTCGCCGGCGCCGAGGGACGGTGGACGACGGCCACGGTCGAAGAGATCCGGTACTCCATCACCAACGTACGCACCGGCCCGTTTTTCGCGGGCGGCAATGAGTCGCTCGGCGCGGTGTTCGGCCGGGCGAGCTTCGTCCCGTCCGAGGCGCTGACGGTGGTGGCAGGGTTACGCGGCGACTTCTGGAAGTCCACCCCGGATGACGCGGCGCTCCCGACGCATACCGCCAACTTCCTCAGCCCGCGGCTTTCGGCGGCGTACAGGCTCACGGACGAAGCGTCGCTGCACGCGGCGGTCTACCGCGCGCACCGCACGCCCACGCTGAACGAGCTGCACCGCGGCTTCCGCGTCGGCAACATCGTGACCAACCCGAACCCGCTGCTCAATCCGGAGACGCTGACCGGGTTCGAGGGGGGCGCGCTGTTCACGCGCAACATCGTCTCGGCTCGCGTCACCGCGTTCTGGAACGAACTCGACGGCGCGATCACGAACGTGACCATCAGGACCTCGCCGACGCAGATCGACCGGGAGCGGCAGAACACGGACACCGTGCGCGCCTCCGGCATCGAGCTCGAGGCCGACGTCCGGCCGAACGATCGCTGGACCTTCGGGGGCCTGTTCGGGATCACCCGTTCCACGTTCGCGGAGGCGCCGCTGCAGCCGGCGATCGAAGGCAACCGCGTCCCCCAGGTGCCGTCCTTCCAGTTCGGCCTCAACCTCACGTACGTGGATCCGCGCGGCTTCACGGGCGCCGTCCAGGGGCGCGTATTCGGTTCGCAGTTCGACGACGACCTGAACGAGTTCGAGCTCGACGGCTACGGCGTGGTTGACGCGTCCGCGGCGCAGGAGCTGCTGCGCGGGCTGAACGTCTTCGCCGCCGTCGAGAACCTCTTCGACGCCGACTATGACGTCGGGCGGACGCCGATTCGCACGATCGGCTGGCCGCGCACCTTCAGAATCGGTGTCAGAGTCTTCCTGCCTTAGTCAACTCCCGGCGTCCGACTTCCGATTCCCACGGCCGCATCCGCGACTGGGAGCGATGGAGGTTGAACGTTTGGGGGTTGGGAGCTGATTGATGCCCGCAACCGTCCACGTCGTCGCCAGGTTCGTCGCCAAGGCTGGCAAGGAACAGGCGCTCAAGTCGGTCCTGAACGCGCTGATCGCCCCGAGCCGCCGTGAGCTCGGCTGTTACCAGTACGACCTGCTCGAGAACCCGTCCGACCCGCGCGACCTCTGCTCGGTCGAGCGGTGGGAGAGCCAGAAATCGGCCGATCAGCACAGCGACTCGCAGCACGTGAGGCAGGCGCTTTCGCAGGTCGAAGGGCTGGTGGATGCGCCTCCCGACATCCGGCAGTACCACCAGATTTGAGGGCAGGCACTATGATCGCGATCATGCGTCACCTTGGAATCACCATCACGCTCCTGCTCGGGCTCGCATGCTCGGCGCCCGCGCAACAGCCGCCTGCTCCCCAGGGAAGCGGTGACGCCGCGGCGCGCATCGGCAACCGCACCGTGACGCTGGACGAGATCGAGCAGCGCTGGCGCGAGAACAACCCGGCGGAGCACGCGGCGGCCACGCAGGCGCTCTACGACGGGCGCAAGGCCGCGCTCGACGCCATCGTCGCCGACATGCTCATCGAGCAGGCGGCCAAGGCGCAGGGCGTCACCCCGGAGCAGTACACCGACGCCGAAGTCACGAAGCGCCTGAAGCCGGTCACCGAGGCCGACGTCGCCGGGTTCTTCCAGCAGAATCAGAACCAGATGCAGGGGCGCGGCCTGCCAGCCATGGCGCCAGCCATCCGCCGCTTCCTCGAGGACCAGCAGCGCGCCACGGCGCAGCAGGCGCTCGTGGCGGAACTGCGGAAGAAGGGGCCGGCGATCAGCGTCCTCTTCGACGCCCCGCGCCAGCAGGTCGCCGTCGCCGCTGACGACGCGGCGCTCGGCGCGACGAACGCGCCGGTGACGGTCGTCGAGTTCTCCGACTTCCAGTGCCCGTTCTGCCAGCGCGTGTCGCCGACGCTGAAGCAGCTGCGCGAGACGTACGGCGACAAGATCCGGATCGTGTGGAAGGACTTCCCGCTCACCGCGATCCACCCGGAGGCCTTCAAGGCGGCCGAGGCAGGCAACTGCGCGCGCGAGCAGGGAAAGTTCTGGGAGTATCACGACCGGCTCTTCGCCAACCAGCAGACGCTGCAGCCCGATGCGCTGAAGACGCACGCGGTGGCCGCCGGCCTCGACGCGACGAAATTCAACGCCTGCCTCGACTCGTCCAAGTACAGCGACCGCGTACAGGAACATGTGGCAGTGGGCACGAAACTCGGCATCAACTCGACACCGGCCGTTTTCATCAACGGCCGCCAGGTGACCGGCGCTCAGCCCTACGCCGTGTTCGCCGGAGTCATCGACGAGGAGTTGGAGCGGGCGGCGAGGAAGTAGTTCCGAGCAAGGCCGGCTGAAGCCGGCCCCACGGACCCTCTGTCGCAGGGGCCGGCTTCAGCCGGCCCGATGCCGTTTCATCACGGGACCAGGACCATCTTTCCGTAAGCCCCAGGCTCCATCACTGCCACGTGCGCCTTCGACGCGTCGGCCAGCGGGATCTCGCGGCCGACGACCGGCTTCAGCGCGCCCGCCTCGAGGCCGGCGCCGATCGCCGCGTGCGCTTCGCGCACCTCGTCCGCAGTAGCGTTCGGGCCGACCATCCCTACGATGGCGCCCTCTTTACCCATCAGCTTGCGTGGATCGATCTCGATGCGGCCGCGGTTGCCGACCACCACCACGCGGCCGCGGAGCGCGAGGACGTCGAGGTCGCGATCGAGGTTCACGTTCGCGAGCATCTCGATGATCACGTCGGCGCCCTGCCCGCCCGTGAGCGTCAAGACCTGCCTCGGCGTAGTCCGCGTCCCGATGGTTCAACACATGATGGGCGCCCTGCTCGCGCACGAGCGCCAGGCCGCGCTCCGTCCCTGCGGTACCGATGACGCGCAGGCCGCTGGATCGTGCGATCTGAACCGCGGCGATGCCGACGCCGCCGCTGGCGCCGTTCACGAACACCGTTTCTCCGGCGCGGGCGCGCGCCTTGTGGAAGAGCGCGCGCCACGCCGTCCCGTACGGCACGCCGATCGCTGCCCCCTGCTGAAACGAGACGTCGTCCGGCAGGCGATGCACCTGCGCGTCGTCGCTGACCGCCAGCTCGGCGTAGCCGCCCGAACCCGCCGTGACACCGTGTGCGTAGACGCGATCGCCCTTCTTGAACGACGCCACGTTGGCGCCGACCGCTTCCACGACACCGGCGATATCGGTTCCCGGTGTGTAAGGAAGGTTCGGCTTGCGAGCGTAAGCCCCGGAGCGGATGTAGGTCTCCACCGGGTTGACGCCGACCGCCTTCACCCGGATGAGGACCTGCGTCGGCCCCGGTGCCGGTTCGGGCACGTTTTCGATCTTCATCACGTCCGGTGGACCGAACTCGCGCACGACGACAGCGTTCATGAATGCTCCTTGAAAGTAGCGGGCAGCGGGCAGCTGGCGGCTGGCCTAGCTGGCTCCGCTGCTGCCCGCTGCCGGGAAACAGCCTATCGAAGTTTCCACCAAAAATGAGCGTGGCCTCCGATTCCCCGGCGACCACGTCGGCGATTGCCTTCTGCTGCTCGTAGATCGGCCGCTGCCAGCCGCGAGGGAAGAACGAGGAATCGGTGCCGAAGAGCAGGCGTGACGCGCCCGCGACCGCCAGCGTCGTGCGGAACACGGCTTCGAGCGTCAGGCCTGGCGTGTATCGGATCCAGGCGTTCGAACTCGACGTGTCGAAGTGCACGTTCGGACACATGTCGGCGAGCATGAGCGCTTCGCGCAGGAGCCCGGCGCCGAAATGCGGCACGATGAACGGGACGGTCGGGCAGGCGAGGGCCAGCCTGCACAACGCCAGCGGGTCGCCGAGTCGAACGTCGAAGCGGCTCGGCAACCCGAGCTTCCGCCGTACGCCGATCGACAACATCCCGCAGTGCACGAAGACGGCAGTGCCTGGATGCGCCGCGGCCATCTCCGCGATCCCTATCACGCGGTCGTCGTCCATGCGGACATGGTGCATCGCGGGAAACAGGCAGATGCCGCGCATCCCGAGTCTCGTCAGCGCGCGATGCGTCCGTTCCGAGGCGTCGGCGGCGGAGGTGTCGAGCATGAAAAATCCGATGAACCGTGAGGGATGACGTGCGACCGCCACCGCCACCGACGCCTCGTCACCCGGAGCGCTGGCGATCAACGCGGCGCCGGCCGACGCCGTGGCGATCGAGCTCCTCCACCCAGCGATCCGCGAGCACTTCGTCGGTCCCGGGGTCGTCCCAGGCAAGCTCACGCCAGGGATCCGGAGGTGACGAAGGATCGACACCCTGCCGCTGGCGGGCGAGTGCGGCAAAGAAACGGGACGAGAAAAAGTGCACGTGCGCGTCGTTGATCATCGGGGCGCTGCGAGTGTCACGACTAACGGGCGACGGAAACACGAGGGCACAGAGATGTTCCCGATCGTTCCTCCGTGTCTCCCCGTGACCCGGCGATTCGGTACTCGGGAGATGGCGTTCCTGAAGACTAGGACGCCTGCATCTTGAGTTTCGCATTGTGCACCAATGTCGCGATCGTGCGCAGCAACTCGTCGATCTCGACCGGCTTGGTGAGGTGGGCCTGGAAGCCCGCGTGCATCGCCTCCTCGCGATCGCCCGGCCGCGCATACGCCGTGACGGCGATCGATGGCACGGCGCCGCGCTCGCCGGGCAGCCGCCGGATGCGCCGCATCAGCTCGTACCCGTCCACCACGGGCATGCCGATGTCGCTGACGATGATGTCGACGTCGTCCTTCGTGAAGGCCGAAAGTGCGGCTTCGGCCGAATCGGCGGTGCTGACGACGGCGCCGGCGCCGGTGAGCGCTTCCTGCAGGAGGTCGCGCGCATCGGCGTCGTCCTCGACCACCAGCACGCGTACTCCGGCGACGGAAGCATGGCCCCCGCCTTCACCGCGACGGCTGAGGCTCCCGGCGACGCTGCCCGCGGCGGGGAACCGCACGACGAAGTACGCGCCCTGATTCTGACCGTCGCTCCGCGCCTCGACTGAGCCGTGGTGGAGCTCCACGAGATGGCGGACGATCGCGAGGCCGAGCCCGACACCGCTGTGCGCGCGCGTCGAGGAGCTGTCGGCCTGCCGGAAGCGCTCGAAGACGTGCGGGAGGAACTCGGGCGCGATGCCGATGCCGGTGTCGCGGACGCTGAGGCATACGGAGCCGTCCTCGCGCGCGAGCTCGACGTGCACCTCGCCGCCGGCCGGGGTGAACTTGATGGCATTGGACAGCAGGTTCCAGATGATCTGCTGGTACGCGGTTCGGGTCGCCCATGATGGCGGGCGCGTCCATGGCGATCTGTGCGTGCAGGCTCACGCTCTTGCCGTCCGCGCCGGGGCGCATCGCCTCGACCGCGGTGTGCACAATCGGCGCGACCTGCAGCGGCTGCAGGTCGAGGCGGACCTTGCCGGTGATGATCCGCGACACGTCGAGGAGGTCCTCGATCAGCCTGGCCTGCGTCCGCGCGTTCCGCTCGATCACGTCGAGCGCGTCCGTGCGGCGCTCCTGGCGGACCTTGCCGGCGCGCAGCATCGTGATCCAGCCGAGCATCGCGTTGAGCGGCGTGCGCAGCTCGTGCGACAGCGTGGCCAGGAACTCGTCCTTGGCGCGATCGGCGTGCTGCGCCTCGGCGCGCGCCTCGCGCTCGAGGGTCACCAGCCGGCGCAGCCGCTCGCCGGTCTCGCGTTGCGCCTCTTCGGACGCGCGCAGCTCCGCCGCGTGGCGCGCGGTGGCTTCCCACGCGTGCAACTGGGCGCGGATGATCCAGAAGAGCGCGAACGTCAGGAACGTCCCGCCGAACAGCACGGTCGGGACGAGCCACGGTGACGAGCCGTCGAAGTGCCGCCGCGCGTCGAACACCATCAACCACTGCCGCCTGGCGACGTCCACCGTGGCGGTCGCACGCAGCGGATCGAACGGTGACGGCGCCGACGGCGAAGGCGGCAGCGCCTGCGCGTGCAGCAGCGCGGATTCATCCTCGCGCGTGCCGTCGTACACACGCACGGCCAGGTCCCGCTGCGTGCCGAGGATGCCGCGCAGGAGATCGTCGCCGCGAAACGCCGAGTAGACGAACGCGTAGAGCGTGCGGCGCCGCTCCTCGACCGTCGAGGGTGTCGTCGGTGTGCGGTAAACGGGCATGTAGATCAGGAGTCCGGGCTGCGGCTGGCCCTCGATCTCCTGCACCAGCGTCACCGGGCCGGATGCCGCGGGCTCGGCGGTGTCACGCGCGCGTTCCATCGCGGCGCGCCGCGTCGGTTCCGAGAACATGTCGTAGCCGAGCGCCGCCAGGTTCCTCCGGTCGCGGGGCTCGAGCACGATGATCGGCGCGTATTCGGGACGGCGGCCCGGTGGCCAGACGCTGGCGTCCTGCCGCTTCAATTCCTCGAGCGCCGGATCGGGGGTGAGCAGCGCCTCGGCCCTGAAATACCTCGCGAGGCCGATCCCCTGGATGCCCGGGTAGCGGTCGTCCACCTGCAGCCGCGCGGCGAAGCGGCTGAACTCACCCGGCGTCACGTTGTCGCTCGCGGCAAAGAGCGCTGAGCCGGCGCGCAGCAGCTCGATGTAGGTGTCGAGCCGAATCTGAACCAGATGGCGCGTTTCGTCCACTGTCGCCTGGAACCGCGGCTTCATCCGCGGCGCGCGTCGTCCGCATCAGGTAGTAGGTGAGCAGGCCGGTGAGCGCGAGGCCCGCCACCAGCACCGTGTACCCGACCCACGGGCGAAGCAGGAAGCGTCCGACGAACGCCATCGAACTGAGTGTACCGCCTCTGATAGGCTGAACCGATGAGCCACAACCCGTATGAGCAGTACGTGGCGGGAGAAGACCTGCTGCGCACCCTGGAGCGGACCCCGCGCCGGATCGAGCAGGTGGTCAGCGCGTGGCCTGAGGATCGGTTCGAGCGCAGTCACGCGCCCGGCAAGTGGACCGCGCGGCAGGTTCTCACGCATCTCGCGCAGGCGGAGATGGTCTTTGCCAACCGCCTGCGCTTCGGCCTCGCCGAGGACGGCTACGTCATCCAGCCGTTCGACCAGGACGCCTGGATGCGCGTGGAGCCCGCGGTCGACGGACACGCGGCGCTCGCCGCGTATCTCGGCCTGCGCCAGATGAACCTCAGGCTATGCCGGTCGCTGACGCCCGAGCAGCGCGGGCGCACGTTCACGCACCCGGAGCACGGTCCAGTGACCGTCGAATGGGTGATGACGTTCTTCGCCGGTCACGAGCGGCATCATCTGCCGCAGCTGGAAGCGATCGGATGATCGACGAGCCCCTCGTAGCGAAGGCCTCGTGTCGCCAGGCCGACCCGTAGGTCGGCCCACGTCAACTCCGTGGAGGCGGACCTTCAGGTCCGCCTAAAAGGTGAGTCGGAATCCGAGCTGCCCCACCCGCTGCTCCGGCTGCAGGATGTCGCCGGCGAATGCGTTGGGCTGCATGAACCCGTTCTGCGGCACGCCCGGGCTCGACAGGCGCGTCGTGGCGATGGGGATGAAGGGGTTCTTCGCGTTGAAGAGGTTGAACACTTCGGCGATCGCCTCGAGGTTCATGGCGCTCCCGAGTCGGAAGCCGCGGCTCACGCGGAGGTTGAGCTGCGAGAACGGCGCGCGGCGGCTGCAGTTCACCGTTTCACACGGACCGGCCTCCTCGAACGTGGCGCGGCCGGTGCTCTCGTCGAGCCCGGTATACCGATACGCCATCGCGGTCTTGTCCACCAGGTTGCCGTCCGCGTTCAGGTCGAGCCCCTCAATGGTGTGTGTCGGCAGCGCCGACCGATACGTGAAGAACGGCGACACCATGACCCCCAGCGGCGCTTGAACGACGGCACTGATGGTGACGCGATGGCGCGCGTCGGTGCGCGCCGTCGGGCCGTCCTGCACGGGCCCGAACGGATCGCGCACGTCCTGGACGAGGTTCGTGTCGAGCTCGTCGGAGGCCGGTCCGACATCGCTCGTCGAGCTCGAGAGCGCGTACCACCCGTTCACGTCGACGCCGCGCGACATCCGTCGTCGCAACCCGAGAATCAACGCATCGTATCGGCTCTCGCCGGCGCTGATTGCGGTGCGGAAGGTAGAAGCCATTGGGCTGGATCGGCAGATCCGCCAGCGCCCGGCGGCCATTGACGATGGCGTTCGGCCGCAGGCGAACGTTGAGATCGCGTCCTTCGACCCGCACGTAGTCCGCTGTCAGCGCCATCGCGGCGCCGAGTTCGTGCGCCCAGCCGAGGTTCGTCTGGATCGTGTACGGCTGCTCGAGGCGCGGCGACACCACGTGACCTTGCAGCAGCGGAAGGTCCGGGTTCACCAGGTTCAGCGACTCGATCGACGAGAGCGGATCGCCGATCCTGAACCAGGCGCCGTCGGGCCGCCGCAGCCCGGCGGGGTTGCTGGCGAGGAAGACGGGCCCGCTGCCTCCCGCGGCGTCGAACGCCGCGGCCAGCATGTTCGTGTTCGTGTAGGCGAAGTCGGTGTAGAGGCCCCAGCCGCCACGCACGACGTCGCGGCCATCGCCGCGCAGGTCGTAGGTGAAGCCGGCGCGCGGCTGGATGTTGTCCTTGTCACCGCGCGGCTCGCTGCCGAAATCCTCCAGCGCCGTCCCCGCGAAGAGTCCGGCGCGGCCCGCCGCCTGCATGGCGGCGAAGTTCGGATTGCTGTCCTGGTCGAGCGGCACGCCGTCGACGTAATCCCACCGTACGCCGAGATTCAGCGTCAGGCGATCGGTGACCCGCCAGTCGTCCTGGACGTAGAGCCCGTACATGTCCAGCGGGAGGTTCGCTGCGGCGGTGCCGCCGAGCACCACGATTTCACGCACCGGCGCGGCGATGTCATTCGCGGTGAACGTGTACTGACCTTTGAACAGCGACTGCGCGCTGGTGAAGAGGCGCGGCTCGTGGATCCAGTTCACGCCGACCTTCAGCTCGTGGCCCAGCCCCGCGAATCCGGGCAACGAGAGGCTCACGTCATCGCGGAACTGCCACTTCTCCTGTTCCGTCGCCTGCGGCGCGATCGGGTTCGTCCCGGCCCGGACGCCGTTGGGGAAGAGCAGCGAAGGCCCGCCGGTGCTCGCCGGGATGCCGTTCCGGAAGTCGGAGTACCTGGACGATGAGCTCGTTGAGTCCCGACTCGGCCGAGGACCCAGTTGTGGTTGCCGTTGACCGAGTTGAACTGGTTCCGGCTGGTGGACCACGACTCGGGCGCGTTGCGCAGGCCGGCATTGCTCGGCTGCGAGTTCACATTGCGTCCGTAACGCACCGCGAGGTACTGCGCCGGGTTCAGCGTCGCCGTGAGCTTGCCGGTGAAGAGGGTTTCGCGCACCGGCGTGTCGTAGACGCCGTCCGCCGCGGGGAAGAGCCCGCGGGTGTTGACCGGCTGCCGCGTGTCCTGCTGCATCCGTTCGAACGCGCCGAAGTAGTGCACGCGGTTCTCGACGATCGGCCCGCCGACGCTTCCGCCGAACTGGTACCGGCGATATTCCTGCTTGTCCGCGCCGAGCAACCGCTCGGAGAGCGTTTGCGCGTTCAGGGCTTCGTGCGCGGAACAACGAGAACCAGCTGCCGCGCAGGTCGTTGGTGCCGCTCTTGGTCACGACGTTGAGGACGCCGCCGTCACTGCGGCCGTACTCCGCCTTGAAGCCGCTCGTCATGACGTTGAATTCCTGGATCGCCTCGAGCGGAAACAGCTGCAGCAGGCCGCCGGTCGTGTCGTCGTTGTTGTCGCCGCCGTCAACGAGGTAATTGAGGTTACGGCCGTTGCCGCCGCTGATCTGCGGGGTGTACTGCGAGCTCTTCGTGCCCTCGGAGTTGAATCCGAGGCCGACACCGGGGACGGTGGCCGCCAGGTTCGCGAACTGGCGGCCGTTGAGCGGCAGGTTCATGATCTGCGTCAGGTCGACGACTTGGCCGAGCGTCGAGGACGAGGTCGAGACGAGCGGCGCGTCTCCCGTGACCGTCACGGTTTCGGCGACCTGCGCCACGCGCAAGGTCACGTCGAGGTCGATCGCCTGCGACACGTTGACGTGGAGATCGTTCCGCTCGACGCGCGTGAACCCGACCAGCTCGATGACGACGTCGTAGTCGCCGACCGGGAGGGCGGCGAGGCGGTAAAGGCCTTCCGCGTCGGAAATCGTGGAGCGCACGAAGCCGGTGGCGCTGTTGCTGGCGGAAACGGTGACGCCGGGTACAGCGCCGCCCTGTTCGTCAGCGACGCGGCCGATCACACTCCCTGTCGTCTGTTGTGCGAACGCCGCCGCCGGGACCAGCAGTACCGCGACGACGAGGGCCACCCTCGTCAATCTCTGCATGAGAGCTCCTTATCGACCCGTCAGTCTAACAATCTGTGCACGTGCAATTGATACACATATGACGAGAACGGACACGAACGTCCAGTAGCGCACAGGATCGCTGCTAAGTCAGCGTATCGGCTCGAACAGCTCAGGAGAGTAACCCTGCACCGAATAAAATTCTGTGCAAAAACATGCGAGATGCCTGATCTTTCTTCAGTCCTGTTGATTTACGCCGTCGGAGTGCTGCTCGGTGTCGCGGCGATCGACGCGCGGCCCGCCGCGCGGGTGGGGCTGGCGCTGCTCTGGCCGCTCAGGCCCTGCGGCTCTCGTCGTGACCCTCGCCGTGCTGACCGCCGCCGCGATGATTGCGTTTCCAGTCGTCGGCGGGATTGTGCTGGTTGCCGCCATCGCGTGGTGGGCTGCGACGGTTACCTGAAAGGCTCAGGGTCCAGGGCTCGGAGGCCGAGAACGGAGGCCGTAGACCGTTCAGTCCCGTTGCTCGGTGTAGTGCTGCAGCAGGAACTGCTGCGCGTTGAACGGGCCGGACGCGCTGTCCGGTCGCGTGTAATGCCCCGCCGCGTCCAGCACCATCGCGCGCTCGGTGTCGCGCAGGTAGGCGTCGAGCACGACGTCGCGCAGGTGCTCGAGGATCTCCGCGTCGCGCACCGGCGTCAGCGTCTCCACGCGGCGGTCGAGATTCCGCTCCATCAGGTCGGCGCTGCCGATGTACATCTCGTCGTGCCCGCCGTTCTGGAACCAGTAGATGCGCGAGTGCTCGAGGAACCGGCCGACGATCGAGCGGACGCGGATGTTGTCGCTGACGCCCGGGATCCCCGGCCGCAGGCTGCAGATGCCGCGCACGATCAGGTCCATCGCCACGCCGGCCTGCGACGCGCGATAGAGCACGCGGATCATCTGGTCGTCGGTGACCGCGTTGACCTTGAAGATCATGCGGGCCGGGCGTCCCGCGCGCGCGTGCTCCGCCTCGCGCGCGATCAGCTCCGCCAGCCGCGTCCGCAGCTGCACCGGCGCGACCAGCAGGGTGCGGAACTCCTTCTGACTCGAGTATCCCGGTCAGGTAGTTGAACATGTCCGAGACGTCGGCGACGATGTCCGGATCGGAGGTGAAGAGGCCGAGGTCGGTGTAGACCTTCGCGGTCTCCGGGTTGTAGTTGCCGGTGCCGGTGTGCACGTAGCGCTGGATGCCGTCGGGCTCCTGCCGCACCACGAGGCACAGCTTCGCGTGCGTCTTCAGATCGGCAAAACCGTAGACGACGTGAATGCCGTGCGACTCCAGCTGCTTCGCCCACAGGATGTTGTTGCGCTCGTCGAAGCGCGCCTTCAGCTCGACGAGCACCGCCACCTGCTTGCCGCCTTCCGCCGCTTCGATGAGGAGGGGAATCAGCGGCGAGTTGGCGCCGATGCGGTAGAGCGTCATCTTGATCGCGATGACGTGCGGATCCTTGACCGCGGCGCGCAGGAAGGCCTCGACCGACCCGAACGAATCGAACGGGTGGTGGACGAGCTGATCCTGGTAGCGGAGCTCGTCGAAGATCACCTCGGGATCCTCGTCCGGGCGCCACAGGGTGCGCGGCGAGAACGGCGCGTCCTTCAGCTCCGGCCGGTGGATGCGGGTGAGCTCCATCCAGTCGCCGAACCCGAGGCGATCGGCCGTCTTCACGACGACGTCGTCAGTCGACCTCGAAGTTCTCGACGAGGATGTTGAGCACGCGCGGCGGCATGTCGGCGCCGACCTGCAGCAGCGACAGCGCACCGTGGCGCAGCTGCTTCAGGCTGCGGTCCACGGTTTCGAGCAGGTCGTCGGCCTCGTCCTGCTCGATCGCCGAGGTCGGCGTCGCGCACGACGCGGAACAGGTGCGCGCCCTTGACCTGCGTGCCGGGAAACAGCTCGTGCATGTTCGCGCGGATGACGTCCTCGATGAAGACGCAGCGTCTGCCCCGGCCGGCCGCTCGAGCGCTTCGGGCACCGCGACGAACCGCGGCAGGACGTCGGGCACCTTCACGCGCGCGAACTTCGTGCGGCCGCCGTGGCGCACGACGACGGCGAAGTTCTTACTGAGGTTCGAAATCAGCGGGAACGGGTGGCCCGGGTCGAACGCCAGCGGCGTCAGCACCGGGCAGATCTCGCGCGAGAAGTGCGTGGCGAGGTACTCGCGCATCTCGGGCGTCCACTGTTCCGCTTCGAGGAACGAGATGTTCTCCCCTTCGAGCAGCGTCCGCAGCTCGTTCCAGCAGGCGGCCTGATCCTGGAGCATGCGCAGCGCGCGCGCGCGCATCGCCTCGAGCTGCTGCTGCGTGTTGTAGCCGTCGGGAGCGACGTCCTCGATCCCCTCGCGCAGCTTCTTCTGCGTGGCGGACACGCGGATCATGAAGAACTCGTCGAGGTTGGTCGCGACGATCGAGAGAAACTTCACGCGCTCGAGCAGCGGCGTGCGTCGGGGCGAGCGCCTGGGCGAGCACGCGCTGGTTGAACTCGAGCCAGCTGAGCTCGCGGTTGATGTACAGCGCCGGATTCTTCAGGTCCGCCGGGTCGATCTCGCGGGGACGGCAGAATGCGCAGCGCCGGCGGCGCCGGACGCGGCGGGGCCGGGCGCCCGCCCCTGCGATCGGCGCGCTGCCGTCGTTCGCTGGCCGTGATTTCGCGTGGCGAATCCATACTCGGGGGGCCAATTCCGCTCTCTCCCTCTTCATTCGGTCCGTGCCATCAGAGCGGACCGCCGATCATATCAGAGCCGTGTAACGCGGATGAGCTGACTCTTTTGCCATCCAAAATCCCAAAGGTTACCTCTGCAGAAGGGATGCCGGTTCGTCATACGGCCGTCATGGCCGTGTCGTTCGAGCAACAGAAACGGTTGCCCTTGTTAACATGGCGCAAATGCACACGATCAGGCCTGCCACGCTGAAGCCCGGCCGTACGGTCGCGGACCCCGGCAGCTCTGCGATCCATCCCAAAGAGTCACAACTGCCTGAAACGGCTCACCACGGACTGATACGCGGCCGTGCACTGATTTTCTGGGACCCGAAGCTGCCGGGCACGAAATTCGGCCGCAAGCTCGACGCTATCGACACCGACCAGATCACCCCGGCGGCCGACTGCGTCTCCGAAAGCCTCGACACCCTCGACGAGCGGTGGAAGGCCGGGGCCTTTCGCTACCTGATGCCGGACTTTCGCGCCCGCGTCCACCGGGGCGAGACCTTTGTCATCGCCGGCGACCGCTTCGCGATTGGCTCCTCGCGCGAGATGAGCCCGGCCGGCCTCAAGGGCATCGCCGACGAAGCAGGCCTCGACCTGGTCATCATCTGCGGCCAGAACATGGGCGACATCTTCCGCCGCAACGCGCTGAACCTCGGGCTCCACGTCGTGCAGAGCCCGGAGGCGGTCGCCGACGCGCAGCGACGGCGACGAGTTCACGCTCGACCCGGTGTCGCGCCGCATCCAGAACGTCACCCAGGGAAAAACCTACGACCCGATTCCGCTGACGCCGAAGGAAGACGAGATCCGCCAGGGCGGCGGCATCTTCGAGGTGGGCCGCCGCGAGTTCCGTGCCTCTGTCGAACGGCGGCCCGAGATCGTGTTCCCTGACGAACCGCTCGCGCGGCGGATGACGACGACGGAGCAGATCGTGTGGGCGCACCGCGTGGACAAACAGCGGCGCGAGCTGGCACCCGGCGACACGGTCCGCGTGTACGCGGACCTGCTGCCGGCTTCGGACGGTACCGCGCCCTTTGCCATCCACACGTTCAACCAGATCACCGGCGGCACGTCGATCTATCCTCGCCAGGCGGCAATCGCGAACGATCACTTCGTCTTCACCGGCCGCGACGACGACGACAAGCAGACCGGGATCGGACGCGCCTTCGCGAAAGAGCAGCAGCTGGTGAGGCCCGTACTACGCCACGCCGGGCGACGGCATCTTCCACTTCTACTTTCCCGAGCAGGGGCTCGTCATGCCGGGACAGTTCATTCCCGGCGCCGACTCGCACAGCCGCGCCTACGGCGCGTACGGCGCCGTCGGGATGGGCGTCGGTTCGACGACGCTCGGCTTCGGGTGGTCCACGGGCTACGTCTACTTCACGCTGCCACAGGCGCGTCGCGTCGTGTTCACCGGCGCGCTGCAGCCCTGGGTCGCCGGCAAGGACATCGTCCTGGAGCTGCTGCGGCGCTGGGGCGCGAAGCAGTCGCAGGGCATGTCCGTGGAGTTCGTCGACCGGCAGCGGCAGCTGCCGATCGCCTATCGGAACACGATCGCGAACATGATGGCGGAGGCGGAGGCGCTCAACGGCATCTTTGCGGCCGACGACGTCACGTATGCGTGGTACGCGGAGAAGGGCGTGACCGAGATGCCCTACCCGCGCATCGCGCCTGGCGGCGATGCGCGCTACGAGATAGACGAGGAGTTGTCGCTGCCGGACGTGACGCCGATGATCGCGAAGCCGTTCAGCCCCGGCAACGCGTTCCCGGCGGCGGACGTCGCGCGCGAGCGCATCCAGTTCGACAAGGCGATGATCGGCAGCTGCACCAACGGCAGCTACGACGATCTGCTGCAGGCGGCGCTGGTGATCTACAACGCGCGGAAGGCGGGGCTCACGAAGGCGACGCGCGAGTTCATCGTGTTCCCGGGATCGGGCGGGGTCGGCCGGCAGATCGAGCGCCCCGATCCGCGGCTCGGCGGCGAGTCGATCGCGAGCGTGTTCCGGTCGATCGGCGGCGAGATTCGGCAGTCGTGGTGCGGCCCCTGCTTCGGCCAGGGTCCCGACGCGTTGACCGCCGGCCAGCGCGCGATCACGTCGTTCAATCGCAACTGGCAGAACCGGATGGGGCTCGGCGGCGAAGGATACCTCGCCAGCCCCGCGATCGTGGCCGCGTCGGCGCTGGCGGGCTACATGGCGCCGCCGTCAGAGCTGGGGCTGGTGTGGGATCCGGAGGAGTACGGGATTTGAGAGGCTCGCGCAGCGAGCACGGGCAGCAGGCACGGCATCGGCACGTGCATCCGCACGGGCCGCACGAGACAGCAGAGGCACACGATCGGATCGCTTGGCTCGGTTTCTCTGTGTCTCTGGCTGTAGTCGTGATCTGCGGTAGGCTGCCGCTGTTCAGTTCGTTCCCGCCGGCCGGCCGTCGCCGTCGAGCCGCGTCGACCTCGCCCAGGTTCAGCTCGCGCACGCCTTTCTCCACCTGCGCGAGGTCGCCGACGATGACCCAGATCACTTCTGACGGCCTGATGAACTTCTGTGCCGCGGCCGCGAGGTCAGGCTCGCCGAGGCTGCGGACGCGCCGCGCATAGGTCGAGAAGTATTCGTCGGGATAGCGATAGTTGAGGAGCTGGACGGCCGCGGCCTCGAGCGCCGCGAGCGTCGCCCACCGGCCAGGCAATCCGAGCGTCTGCGTGCGCATGATGCTCTCGAACTCCTCGCCGCGGATCGGCCGCGCGCCGGCAATGCCGGCGAGCTCGCCTCATCACTTCGACGATCGACTCCTTCGTCTTGTCGGTCTGCACGGGCGCGATGACGATGAACGGCCGCTGCCCGCGCGCATCCTGCAGCAGGCCCGTGCGTGCCGTAGCTCCAGTGCTTGTCGAGCCGCAGGTTGCGATTGAGGCGCGAGGTGGCGATGCCGCCGAAGTTGCGCATCACGGTCTCGATCGCGAGATCTTCCGCCTGTCCGCCCGGCTCGGAGACATGCGCCGCCACGATCACCGACTGCGGCGCGCCGGGACGGTCGATGAGGTACACCCGCTTTCCGGAAGTCGCCGGCACGGATTGGATCCGCTTGGCGGGCGCTTGTCCGGGCTTCCATGCGCTGAACGCCCGCTCCAGTTCCGGCAGCAGCGCCGCCATCGTCGTGTCGCCGGTGACGATCACCGTGGCGTTGCCGGGATGGAACCAGTCGCGATGCCACGTCACCAGATCGCCGCGCGTCAGCGCCGACACCGTCTGTTCGTAGCCTGTGCCGCTGATCGGATTGCCGTAGGCGTGGCCCGCGCTGAAGAGCAGCGCCGGCACGACGCGCATCGCCGCCGGTACCGGGTTGGCCTTCTCCTGCGCGATCTGCGCGAGCCGGCGCCGCTTCGCCAGGTCCACCATGTCCTGCGGGAACGAGGGGCTGCAGGATGACGTCGGCAAACAGGGCCAGCGACGGCGCGAGGTTTCGCGGCAGCGCCTGCAGACGCACGAACGAGAGGTCCAGCGAGCTCGCGGTCGTGATGCGGGCGCCGAGGGTGTCGAGCTCGTCGGCGATCCTGAACGTGTCGCGCGTCGTCGTCCCGTCGTCGAGCAGATCGAGCGCGAGCGAGGCGGCGCCGGCCTGCGCGGCCGAATCGGCTGCGTAACCGGCATCAACAGCCAGCGAGACGTTCACGAGCGGCACCGAATGCCGCTCGATCAGCATGACGCCGAGGCCGTTGGCCAGCTTCGCGCGCTGCACGGCCGGGAAGGTGACGTCGGGCGGGTCGGCGAGTGATGGCAACACCGTGCGATCGATCGTGGTCTGTCCTGAGCGCGAGCGGCGGGAACGGCGACACCACGAGCGTGTAGTGCGGCGCCTCGAGCCAGCGGCGGGCCGTGTCGCGTACTTCGACGGCGGTCGCGGTGCCAAGGCGCTCCAGCCGATCGAGGTAGCCGTCCGGCCGCCCGTCGTAGGTCATGCTCTGCGCGAGGATGTCCGAGCGTCCGCCGAAACCGCCCAGGCGCTCGGCGCCGCGCGTGAAGTTCGCGAGGAGGCGGCTGCGGGCGCGCTGCAGTTCGGCATCGGTCGGGCCCCTGCTGCAGCAACTCGCCGACGATGCGGTCCATGTGCTGCTCGACGGTCGCGGGATCGACGCCGGGCCGGACGGTGGCGGTGAGGACCAGCAGGCTCGACAGCTCGCTCGGATACACATCGGCGCTCACGGCCGTCGCCAGTTCCTGCTGGTAGACCAGCGGCCTGTCGAGGCGCGCGCTGCGCGATCCGCTCAGCACGCTGGCAAGCAACTCGAGACGCTGGATGTCCGGATCGCGCCACGCCGGCACGTGATACACGCGGTAGACGCGTGCCTGCGGGACGCGGTCCTGCATCTGGTCGCGCATGTTGGCGTCGAGTCGCGGCACCCACCGCTCGAGCGCGATCCATGCGGCGGCCCCGGCGCAATGCCGCCGAAGTACTTCTTCACCAGCTCGAGCGCCCGCGCCGGCGTGATGTCGCCGGCCAGCGAGAGCACGCAGTTGTTGGGCCCGTAGTACGCGGCGTACCACGCCTTGACGTCCTCGAGACGCGCGGCGTCGAGGTCCTCCATGCTGCCGATCGTCGGCCAGCTGTACGGATGCGAGGCCGGGAACATGCGCTCGACGATCGTGTCGAACACGCGGCCGTACGGCTGGTTCTCGCCCTGGCGCTTCTCGTTCTGGACGACGCCGCGCTCGCGCTCGAGCATGGCGTCGTTGATCTGCGCCGCCAGGAATCCCATGCGATCGGCCTCGAGGTACAGCGTCCGCTCGAGCGCGGATACCGGCACGTCCTCGAAGAAGTTCGTCCGGTCCTCGTTGGTCGTGCCGTTGCGGTTGTTCGCGCCGAGGTCGTCCATCGCCTCGCGGAATCCCTTCGGGTAGTGCTGGGAGCCGTTGAAGAAGAAGTGTTCGAACAGGTGCGCGAACCCGGTCTTGCCGCGTTTCTCGTTCCGCGACCCCACGTGGTACCAGAGGTTCACCGCGACGACCGGCACCGAGTGGTCCTCGTGGACGAGGAGCGTCAGCCCGTTCTCGAGCACGAACTTCTGGTGCGGGATTTCGAAGGCCTTGCGGTCGAAGACCGGCCGCGCCGACTGACCTGTCAGCCCAGCCGACGCCGCGACGATCAAGAAGAGCAGTGATAGTGTTCGACGCATGAAGACGGACCTCGTGGGGGATCGTAGCACCACGCTCCCGGTATCTCCCGGAATGCTGGGGTTCTGGAAGGAGGCCCCCCCGGAGGCCCGCCGCGCGCTGGTTGCCGCCGGCCTTGGCTGGATGCTCGACAGCTTCGACGTCATGCTCTATGCCCTCGTTCTCGCGGCGCTCATCCGCGACCTCGGCATGACCACGGCCACGGCAGGGCTCCTCGGATCGTTGACGCTCGTCGCTTCCGCCGCTGGGGGGCTCCTGTTCGGCGTGGTCGCGGACCGTTACGGCCGGACGCGCGCCCTCATCTGGAGCGTGCTGATCTACTCGGTGTTCACCGCCGCCTGCGGATTCGCGCAGTCGGTGGCGCAGCTCGCCGTGTTCCGCGTCTGCCTCGGCATCGGCATGGGAGGAGAGTGGGCGAGCGGCGCAGCACTCGTCTCCGAGACATGGCCGGCCCGCCATCGTGGCAAGGCCCTCGGCCTGGTGCAGAGCGCGTGGGCAATCGGCTACGGCCTCGCGGCCATCGTCACCGCCCTGGTGCTGCCGCGGTGGGGTTGGCGGGCGGTGTTCTTCGTCGGCATCGTGCCCGCCGTCCTCACCTTGTGGATCCGGCGGCGCGTGCCCGAGCCGGCGATGTGGCGCAGGACGCGCGCCGGGCTCGCCGGCCCGCGTGCGCGGTTCGCCGACATCTTTCGCGGACCGATGGGCCGGCTCACGCTGGCCGTCACCGTGATGAACGCGTGCACGATGTTCGCCTGGTGGGGATTCAACCTCTGGATCCCGGCGTATCTCTCGCTGCCGCCGGAGCAAGGCGGAATCGGCCTGGGGACGAGCGCGATGGCCGGCCTCATCGTGGCGATGCAGGTGGGGATGTGGCTCGGGTACGTCACCTTCGGCTTCGTGAGCGACGCCCTGGGCAGGAAGCGGACGTATGTCGCGTACCTGGTGTGCGCGGCCGCGCTCGTCCTGGTGTACGGCTCCACGCGCGATCCGATGCTGCTTCTCGCGCTCGGCCCCTTCGTCGCGTTCTTTGGCTCCGGATACTTCAGTGGGTTCGGCGCGGTCACCGCGGAGATCTATGCGACCTCCATCCGGGCCACCGCGCAGGGATTCACCTATAACATCGGCCGCATCGCAAGCGCGGCCGCGCCGTTCGCGGTCGGCTCGCTGGCCCAGACGCGGGGCTTCGGCGTCGCGTTCACCACCGCGGCGGTCGCGTTCGTGCTCGCCGCGGTCTGCTGGATCGGCATCCCGGAGACGCGCGGACGGGCGCTCGAATAATTGACGACTTACGATTTGCGATTCGTACGCAGGGGCCGGCTTCAGCCGGCCCAGACGATCTGAAGGTGATCCTGCGCATCGGCCGCAGCGGCCGGCTGTAGACGGCCCCGACGACGTGCCTTCGCGAACGAAGCTGATCAGGCGGAGCGTAGGATATGATCCTGCCGCTCAACGGGTGGAGCGCGCACCGCGCTCCGCCGGCGCAGACTGCTGAGGATTGCATGCGCAGGCTCCTCGTAATCGCGTGGTGCGTGGCGGCCTCGTCGTTGATCAGCGGACAAGGTCAGCAGCCGCAGCCCCCGGAACAGACCCCGACCTTCCGCACCGGCGTTGACGTCATCGCCGTCGACGTCGCCGTCATGGACAGCCGCGGCCGCCCGGTCGAGGACCTGCTCACGCCCGATTTCCTGGTGAAGATCGACGGCGAAGCGCGCCGGGTCATCTCGTCCGAGCTGGTCAAGATCGACGTGGAGGCGGCCAAGAAGCAGAAGGCCGATCCGTTCGAGCCGGTCTTCACCACGAACCAGACGCCGCCGAACGGCCGCATGATCATGCTCGCCGTCGATCAGCTGCACGTCCGGACCGGCGCCGCCCGCGGCCTGCTGCAGGCGGCGGCCCGCTTCGTGGACTCGCTCAGCCCCGCGGATCGTGTCGGCTTCGTTGCGTATCCGGCCCCCGGCCCGGTCGTCGACTTCACCGACGATCGTCTTCGCGTCAAGCGCGCCATGCAATCGGTCGTCGGCACCCAGCTGCGACCGATCATGAGGTTCAACATCGGGATGAGCGAGGCGATCGACATCGCGCAGCGGTCCGACGATCGCGTGCTGTTCATTGTCGTGTCGCGCGAGTGTCGCGGCCTGCGCGGGCAGCCGCTCGACGAGTGCGAACGCGAGATCGTCGTCGAGACCTCGCAGATGGTGGCGCGCCTCAGGGAGGATCGCGACGCGTCGCTCCGCGCCCTGCGCGGCGTGCTGGAGGACCTGGCCCGCATCGACGGCCCGAAGACGCTCGTGCTCATGTCGGAGGGTCTGATCCTCGACGATCCCAGCGAGCTGAACGACGTGGTCCGCCTGGCCGGCCTCGGCCGCGTCACCATCAACGTCCTGCTGATGGACGTGTCCTCGGCTGATGCCTCGCAGGCAGCCCGGCCGCCGACGGGAAGGGAAGACCGGCAGCTCGAGATGGGCGGAATGGGCGACCTGGCGGCCGCCACGCGCGGCACGCTCTTCAACGTCATCGGCACCGGCGACAGCGTCTTCGACCGGATCGCGTCTCAGACCTCCGCCTACTATCTCCTCGGCGTCGAGGAGGCGGCCGGCGATCGAGACGGCAAGCGACACCGCATCGACGTCGAGGTGCGCCGCCGCGACGTGACGCTGCACTCCCGGCGGGCGTTCGTGCTGTCTTCGGCCGCGAGCGCGCGCAGGACCCCGGAGGAAAACCTCGGCGACGCCCTGCGGTCGCCCTTCGCCGTCGCGGAGCTGCCGCTGCGCGCAACGACCTTCGTCACGCAGGATCGGGAGAGCGACAAGGTGCGGCTGATGGTGGCGGCGGAAGTGGGCGCCGCCGGCGCGATGCCGGCGGAGTACACGCTCGGGTACGCGCTGATCGATCGTGACGGGAAGCTGGTCGGAGCGTTCAGCGAGCGCAAGGCGTTGACGCCGGCCGACGGCCGCCCGACGGCGGCGCTCGAGTACCTCAGCTCCTTGCTCCTCGAGCCGGGCACCTACTCGCTGCGCCTGGCGGCGGTGGACTCGCAAGGCCGCCGCGGCAGCGTCATCCATTCGGTCAGCGCCTGGCAGATGGCGGGGGAAGCCTTCGCGTTCGGCGACCTGTTCGTCGGCAACATGCCGGAGGCGGGCGTGCTGGTCAAGCCTGGCGTCGAGCCGCACGTGGACAACGGTGCGCTCGCGGCATTCGTCGAGCTGTATTCGACCACACCGGCCTCGCTGGCCAACGCGGAAGTGACCTTCGAGATCGCATCGGACCAGGACGGGCCGGCGCTTGCCACAGCGCCCGCGACGATGGTCGGAGACGTCGAAGCGCCGCGCCGCGTCGCGCAGGCCGCCATCGAGGCCGCGGTGCTGCCACCCGGCCGCTATCTCGCGCGCGCCAAGATCGTGCAGGGCGGCAAGCCGGCAGGCGTCCTGCTCAGGCCGTTCGTCCTGGGCACGCTGCGGGCCGGCGCGGTGGTCAACACGGGCCCGGTGAGCCTGGGCTCCATCGCGAAATTCGATCGCAGCGCGGTGCTCGCGCCGGCGGTCGTCAACGGAATGCTCGAGACGATCGCGGCGCGCGGGGCGGCAGCCAAGGCCGCGGTGACCGAAGCGCGCGCCGGCCGCTACGGCGCCGCCGCGCTCGAGGCACTGACCGCCGGTGACCAGACGGTCGCGCAGTTCATGCGCGGGCTCGAGTTCTATACGAAAGGACAGCTCCAGCAAGCCGCCGTTCAGTTGGACCTGGCCGCGGGACCACGCCGTGAGTTCTTCCCGGCCAGTTTTTTCCTCGGCGCCGCCTTTGCCGAGGCCGGACGTGACCGCGAGGCCGCGGGCGTGTGGCAGCTCGCCATGGGCTCCGAGCCGCGCCCGCCCGCGACGTATACGCTGCTCGCCGACGCGCGCTTCCGCGACGGCCAGCCGCAGTCCGTCGTCGACGTCCTCAAGCCCGCTTACGACAGGGCGCCGACCGACAACCAGATTGCCAAGCGCCTTGGCCTCGCATACGTCGTCACCGGGCGCTACGCCGACGCCGTCCCCGTGCTCGACGCCTACCTGACGCGCAATGCCACCGATCAGGACGTCCTGTTTGCCGCCATCTACGCGCACTACGAGGCGATGACGCGCGCCAAGACATTGCTGCCCGAGGCCGACCGCGCGAAGGTCAAACGCTACGCGTCCGCGTACAAGGGCCCGCAACAAGCCCTGGTCGCGCGCTACCTGCAGTCGCTGGCAGTGCGGTAGCCAGAGGGCCGGCTGAAGCCGGCCCCTACGAACGCAACCGTCCCTTATCGAGCCGGCTGCAACCGGCCCCGACGACCGAAGCCGTTACGAGCGCAAAGCCACTTCGACGTAGGGGCCGGCTTCAGCCGGCCCGGCCTTCGACGCACGTCCGCCGAACTTGCGCTTGTAGTAGCGCGTCCAGATCGCGATCGCCGGGACGCCGGCGATCGTCGGCGCCAGCCAGACGAGGATCGAGAACGTGTCGAGCCCCCATCGCTGCGCATTCACGACGAGGAACGCCGTCGTCGCCGCGATGCAGGCGCCGAGCATGCTGCTCATGTGCTCGAACCACCAGTGCATCGGCGCCCGCGGGCTGCGCAGCCAGTACGCGAGCTGGCCGCCGCCGGTAAGAAGGCCGATGAGCGAGAACGCGACGAACAGTGGCGCTCCGCCGACCAGCCCATAGATGGCAGCGGCCACGCTGGACACCGTGAGCAGCGCCGCCAGCCCGATGTCCCACCAGTGCAGGTGCGGACCCACGCGGTTCTTCGTGCGCAGCACCCGCACGCCGCTGGACACCGACGCTGCAGTCAGGATGCTGACGAAGAACAGGAAAAGGCCCGCGCGCTGGCCCTCCGGGCGCGGGTCCAACACGAACCGCGCACCGGCCAGCACCATCGCCGTCACGACACCGTTCCCATTGCCGCCACGAAGACTGTGCCGGCGCTTCGATGCAGGCCGCCGCCCTTCCTTGCGAACATGGGGATCCACATCGACACCAGCGCGGTCGTGCCAGCCGCGACGTGCAGGGCGAGAGTGAGTATCAGCATGCGACGATTCTCGCCATCCGGCCACCCTCGCGCATGTGCCGCAGGTCACGGCCGCGATCCATGACTTCCGGCACCCTCCCGGCGCTGTGGCAATCGCTACAATTGCGGTGTGACAGGCGAGCGATGGCGCATGGTGGCGTCGTTCGGGACGTGGCTGGTCGTCGGCCTCCCCGAGATCGTGGCCATCGCAACCGGGCGCTCCACCGGCCCGCGCGCAGCCGGCTGGGTCACCGCGTTTCTCGTGTTCGGCGCCGCGATGGCGCCGTGCGTCGTCGGCTGGCGCCTGCCCGCGCCGAGGGCTCGTCGTGGCCCTGCTGCTGATCCAATCCGCCGCCGGCCTGACGATGCTCTACATCGGAGGCGACGGCACCGTGGCCGCCACGCTCGTCATCGTCGCCGCGGAAGTCGCCTCCATCTTTCCGATGTCCGTGACGTGGCTGTGGATCGCGGTCCAGACCGTGGCGATCACGGCGATCTGGGCGCGGTTCGAAGGTCTCGGTGCGATAGCCATTGGTGGCGCGTTCGCCGGTTTCCAGGCCTTTGCCGCCTCGACGATCGCCCTGGCCCGGAGCGAGCGCACGGCGCGCGAGGACCTCGGCCGCACCAACGCGGAACTCCTCGCCACGCGATCGCTCCTCGAAGAGAACAGCCGCGTGTCCGAGCGCGTCCGCATCGCCCGTGACCTGCACGACACGCTCGGTCATCACCTCACGGCGCTCAGCCTGCAGCTCGACGTCGCCTCGCGTCTCGCGTCCGGACAGGCGGCGAACCATGTCGAGGAGGCGCACGCCATTGCGAAGCTGCTCCTCAGCGACGTCCGCGAGGTCGTCAGCCAGATGCGCGACAGCAGCCACCTGGACCTCGCTGACGCCTTGCGCGCCCTCGCCGAAGGCGCCGGGGCGCTCCAGATCCACCTCGACATGCCCGCGTCGGTGGACGTCGACGACGCGGCCCAGGCGCAGGCGCTGCTGCGCTGCGTCCAGGAGATCATCACCAACACCGCCCGCCATGCCGCGGCGCGCCATCTCTGGATCCGCGTCGAGCGCCGGGTGGACGGCATCGCCCTCCACGCGCGTGACGACGGCCGCGGCGCCGCGCGGTCACGTGGGGCAACGGCCTCAAGGGCATGCGCGAGCGCTTCGAGGAACATGCGGGGCGGGTCGAGGTCACGTCGGCCGCCGGCCACGGCTTCGAGGTGCACGGGTTCATGCCGCGAGCCGAGGCGGCCTCGTGATCCGCGTCGTCCTCGTGGACGACCAGACGCTCGTTCGCCGCGGCATCCGGTCGCTCCTCGAGCTCGTGGACGACGTGACGATCGTCGCCGAAGCCGGAGACGGCGAGGAGGCCCTGGCCGCCGTCGACGGGAGAAGCCCGACGTCGTGCTGCTCGACGTCCGGATGCCGAAGAAGGGCGGCCTCGACGTGCTGCGGGAGCTGCAGGCCGACGGCTCGCCGCCGCCGACGATTCTCCTCACGACGTTCGACGATGACGAGGTACTGCTCGAAGGCGTGAAGGCAGGCGCGCGCGGCTACCTGCTGAAGGACGTGTCACTGGAGCAGCTCACGGAAGCGATCCAGGACCGTTGCGCAGGGCGGCACGCTCATCCGCCCGGCGATCACGGAGCGGGTGCTCCGGGGCCTCGAGCACGTGCGGCGGGACTTCGACGCGCTGAGCCCTCCCGACCCGTTGACCAAACGTGAGGTCGAGATCCTCCGCCTCATGGCCGGCGGCTACAGCAACCGCGAGATCGCCGGCGTCCTCGGCACCGCCGAGGGCACGATCAAGAACCACGCCTCCAGCATCCTCTCGAAGCTCGGCGTGCGCGACCGTACGCGCGCGGTCCTCAAGGGTCTGGAGCTCGGTACATCTGACTCGCGTCGACGGGCCGCGGAGCGCGCGAGCACGAAGTCAGATCACATCGATTGGGATCACAGTTTGTGTAGCATCAAAATACGGGAATCGTGGCCTCTAGCTGACTCTGTGTCTCTGTGGCCCGTGGCAGTGATGATGGTGGAGCAGATGTTCCTTCACGGCTGCAATTACCCCTGGTCCACCGACGGGACGACGATCTTCTACGGGCTGGACTTCGGGGCAAACGTCTGGAAATCGCACCTCGGGGTCTCGACGCGCCGGGCGGCGATTGCGCGCGATTTCGAGCGGATGGCGGGGCTCGGCTTCCGGATTGCCCGGTGGTTCGTCTTCGGCGACGGGCGCGCGGGCATCGTCTATGACGACCGCGGGCTGCCGCTCGGCCCGGATCCGCATTTCTTCACAGACCTCGATGCCGGGCTCGAGATCGCCGCTGCGTTCGGGATGGGGCTCGACCTCGTCCTGCTCGATCACCGGTGGATGTTCGAAGGTGTACGCGAGACGATCGCCGACCCGGTGACCGGCGATCTGCTCGAGACGCGCCTCCCCGAGGGACGGGCGCGGGTGCTGCACACGCAGGCGGGGCGCGACGCGCTGATCGACCGCCTGCTCGTGCCGCTCGTGCGCCGCTACAGCGCGCGCGGCGAGCGGCGCGGACCTGGCGGGGCAGGTGCTCGCCTACGAGTTGATGAACGAGCCCGACTTCGTCATCGAGGAGTGGGAGCGCGACCTGAGCTCGCAGGTGGCGCGGCCGCTGCCCTTTGACGCGCTGGCGGAGCTGGTGTCGCGTCTCAGCGACGTGGTCCACGAACATTCGGCGGCGCTGACGACCCTCGGCGTCGCGCGCCTGCACAACCTCTGGGCGTGGGACGACGACGCGCTGGGGCTCGACGTGCTGCAGGTGCACTCGTATCCCGACACCAGGCATCCGAATCGTGACGTCGATGTGTACGCCAGGCGCGCCGCGGCGCTCGGCGTCCGTCGCGGCGTCATCCTCGGGGAGTTCCCCGGCAACGGACCGGAACAGCATCCAGCAGGCGCCGCGCCGCCGCCGACGACGCTCGAGGCGTACCTGGAGTTCGCGGTGAGCGGCGGGTACCTTGGAGCGTGGCCCTGGAGCTTCAGCGGCACCGATGCGTACGGACGATTGCCTGAGGAGCCGCTGCGCGCGTTCGCTCGGCGACACCCCGAGCTCGTGAACCCGCGCGCCAGGATGGATGGGGAGACTTCCGGCTGAAGCCGGAAGCCACAGCGAGTCGGCCCGGAGCCTGCAGACCGGAGCTCGGAGCCCGGAGCCTACTTCGCCCCGTCCATCGCCTCGATTGTCGCCGTCGACGGCTCGCGCTGCTTCTGCAGGCGCGCGGCGGCATCCTCGGCGCGGCGCATCACGCGCAGGATGTTCAGGCCGAGCGCCTTCTTCACGTCGTCATCAGACCATCCCCGCCGCAGCAGCTCCGCGGTCAGCGCCGGGTACTTCGACACGTCCTCGAGGCCGGCCGGAACGGTCGGGATGCCGTCGAAGTCGCCGCCGATGCCGACGTGGTCCGGCCCTGCCACCTTGCGAATGTGATCCATGTGATCCGCCACGTTCGCGACCGTCGCCTTCGGTTCCGCCGTCAGGAAGCCGGGCACGAAGGTCACCATGACGATGCCGCCGTTCCGCGGCAGCATCGCTGAGCACGCTGTCGGGGACGTTACGCCCGTGATCGCGGAGGGCGCGCGCGTCGGAGTGCGAGAAGACGACCGGCGCCTCCGAGACGCGGATCGCGTCCTCCATCGTTCCCTGCGATGTGTGGCTCAAGTCCACGAGCATGCCGAGCCGATTCATCTCGCGGACGACCTCTTCGCCGAACTTCGACAGGCCCCCCAGCTTCGGCGTGTCGGTACCCGCGTCCGCCCACGGAATGTTCATGTTGTGCGTCAGCGTCATGTAGCGCGCGCCGAGCCGGTGGAACATCCGCAGCGTCGCAAGCGAGTTGTCGATCGAATGGCCACCCTCCATCCCGATCAGCGACGCGATCCGGCCGGTCTTGAAGATTCGTTCCACGTCGGCGGCCGTCAGGGCGAGCTCGAACGTGTCCGGATACTTCCGCATCATCCGGTGCACGACGTCCACCTGCTCGAGCGTGACGCGCACGGCGGTCTGGCCCTGCATCGTCGCCGGCACGTAGACGGACCAGAACTGCCCGCCGACGCCTCCGGCGCGCAGGCGGGGAATGTCCGTGTGGATCTTCGGCTGCGGGACGCGAATGTCCAGCGTGTCGATGTCGCGCTCGACATTGTGCTCGCGGAGCGCCCATGGGTAGTCGTTGTGGCCGTCGATGAGCGGCACCTGCGCGTGCAGCGCCCGCGCGCGCGTCAGGAGATCGTTCTGTGCGTCGGTCACGATGGAAGCCACGCTCACGGCAATGAAGAGCAGCAGCACACGCCTCATCGTCTTGCCGCTTTCGAGAGGCTGACCAGATTGGCGAACTGGCGGTACGCGCCGGGCACGCCGGCGGGAAGCTGGCGGAACCACGCATACGCCGTGTACACGTAGCGTCCCTTGCCGACCTCCGCATACACCTCGCCGCCCGCGCTGCGGCGGCTCGCCCGGGATCGGCCGCTTCGAGCAGCGGCGTGTAGCGAGGGTCGAAGTCGGTGAACGCGTAGAGGTTGCGCTCCTGCACCCAGCCGTCGAAGTCGGCCGCGGTGATGCGGTTCGGGAACGTGAACAGCGGGTGATCCGGCGCGAGGATCGTGACCGGCGCCGTTTCGTCGGTGACGCGCGAGTTGCCGGACGCCGAGCGCGGGATACGGCGGCAGGTCCGCGCATGACGTAGTCGGGCTGCTGGTACTGCACGATCAGCGTCCCGCCGCGCTCGATGTACTGCAGCAGCCGCCGGTTGTTGGCGACGAACTCCGGCCGCGCCTCGGAGGCGCGGATGCCGACGACGATCGTGTCGAAGCGTGACAGGTCGCCGGTGGCGAGCGTCTCGTCGTCGACGAGCGTCACGTCCACGCCCATCCGCCGCAAGCGCGTCGGGCACCTGGTCGCCGCTGCCCATGATGTAGCCGACGCGGACCGGCGCGACCTTCAGGTCGACGACCTGCGCGGTCGCCGTGGCAGGCCAGTACAGGCGATGCGTCTGGATGTGCGGATAGGCGATCACCTGCACGTCGCGCGAGAACACGGCGCCGTTGACATGCGCCTCCGCCATCAGCTCGAACGTGCCCGCCGTGCGCCCCGCCGGAGCGGTGACCACGAACGACGCCGACGTCTTGTCGCCCGTCGACGTCGAGCGTGAACGGCGCGTTGGCCGGCGCCGACGTCCAGCCCTGCGGCAGCCGCAGCTGCAACGTGCCGGTCACCGGCTGCGACGAGAAGCTGCTGGCCCGCACGACGACGCGCTGTTCGTTCGCCGTCGTGCCGAGCGGGACGATCAGCAGCCGCGAGTCGAGGCCGACGGCGACCGGCGGGACGACGTTGACGTCGCGGCGCAGCTCGCCGCGGACGCCATCAGCGAAGCGGTACTGAACCGGCCGGGTGACGGTGACGTCAATCCCGCCGATGTCGAGCGACACCTGCCCGATGAGCAGCGGCGGCGCGAACGGCAGCCCCTTCGGCGCGGCATCCGTCCACTGATACGCATCGCCCCGCCGCGGACGCGCCAGGAAATAGGGCTGCGGTGAGCGGCGCATCCGCCGGCACCGTCACGCGATACCGCGCTGCGTACGCCGGCATTTCCATGCGCGCGGACGGATTCTGGCCGGCCCGGTCGCCGGGCTCGGTGCCAGCCTGCGCGTCCACCTTCCACCCGGCCGGCGCAGTGACGCTGGCGCTGGTGACCCTGGCCGGCGCGCCATCCGCAGCGAACATCCGCACGGTGACGCCGACCGTGCCGCCCTGCACCACCGTCTCCTCGTCGGCCAGCGGATCGACGACGACGCCGGCCGCCAGCGCCAGCGCCTCGACGAAGTCGTGCTCCTTGAACGAGAGCAGGAAGTCGGCGTCGGCTCCTGGCGCCTGCGGTGCGGAACCCGACGCCATCGCCGCACGCGCGGCGCGCGTCGCGCGCAGGCCGGCCGCAAGCGGAGGGATGATGGCGTGCGGCTCGAGCGGATCGTAGTCGTTCGAGCGCCTGACGGGCGGCGGCGTCGATGGCAGCCAGCTCGACACGCAGCGTGCCCGGCGGCAGGCCCGCCATCGCGCCGAGGCCGGGGACCGACACGTCGATGCCGCTCGAAGACGGACTGCTCGGGCGTTGTCGTCTGCACGACGCTCTCGACGCAGGCGCATGCCCGACGCCTGCGGACCCTTCAGCTCGATGGCGCCCATCTGCTGCGACTTGTGCTGACTGCGCCCCTCCGCGGCGATCTCGGCGAACGTGCGGCCGAGCACCGGATCGAACACGCCGGTCGCCACCATGGTCGTGGGCGGATTGGCGGGGTCGGGCCGGAAGCCGACGCCGCGATAGAGCTTCCTCGCCTGCCACGGACGCAGGCCTTCCTTCAATTGCTCGGGGAACTCGTTGGGATCGGCGGCGGCCTTGAACGCCAGCGGCGTCAGGTATCCGGCCAGCTGATGCTGGCCGTGGCCGTCGGCGGGCGTGCCCTGGAAGCGAGAGTAGATGACCAGCGGCCGGAAGAGGCGGATGACACGCACCATGTCGCCGAGCACATCGCGCTCGTTCCATTTCGCCGCCGCCTCCGCGCGCGTCTTGGAGAAGCCGTAGTCGAACGTGCGCGTGAAGAACTGCTCGCCGCCGTCGAGCCGCCGCGCCTGCAGCAGCTCCTCGGTGCGGATCACGCCGAGGGCGTCGAAGAGCTCGGGGCCGATGATGTTCTGGCCGCCTTCGCCGCGGTTGAGCGAGAGGTATGCCATGCGCGCGGCGTCGCCGCGCGCGGTCCGCGCGATGAACGCGGAGTCCTCGTCGTCGGGATGGGCGCCAGTGTGGAGCGCGCTCGCCGTGGTCTGCAGTCGCTCCAGCAACCGGGTCAGGCCGGCGGCCCCGAGGTCGTAGACGGGCCGTACCTGCGCGTCGACGGGCTCGCGAACGACCAGCGCGGCCGCAAGCGATGCGGCGAGGAACACGATCATGGCGCGGGGCATGCTCTTGAGGATAACTCCCAATCCCAACTCCCAACTCCCAACTGGTTGGGTGGCCACGACCAAAGGCCGACCTGAAGGTCGGCCTCTACGAATGCTCCCAACTCCCAACGCCCAACTCCCAACTGGTTGCGTGCCCACGCCATAGGCCGACCTGAAGGTCGGCCTCTCCTGACGCGTGTCGGTCGTAGGGGCCGGCTTCAGCCGGCCCGACCTGGAAGTCCCATTGACCCGATGCTGCCGGGAGTGCATGATCGGCTCGATGCGCCTTTCGCGCTCCCGGGCCGGTGTCGTGCTGTTGCTGGCTATCCTGCACGTCAGCTCGGGAGTGGTGTCGGCGCTCGGCGCCTGCTGCAACATGGACGTCCACCAGGGAGGTCCACGGCTGATGGAGTGCTGCCTCAAGGGCGGCCCGAACCACATCTGCCCGTTCATGTCCAAGAGCAAGCGATCCAAGGCGCCAGGCAGCGTCAATGCGACCTGCCCTGCTGGGCATGACGACGGCGTGCCGGTGACCGGGTTCGGCGGCGTGCCGCCGGCCCTCGTCGCGGTCGCATCTCCCGATCCGATCGCAACGTCGATCGACGCGATCGAAGAAAACGCCGTCGCCCGTTCCGCCTATCCTCCAACGCCTCCGCCGAGATTCTGATCTCCCGATAGCGGCGGGCCGCGGCCGGTCTGCCGTCACAGATTCTTTGCAGGGCGGATCCGGAAGATCCGCCTCTACACATGCCAAGCGGACCTCGATGTCCGCCTCAACAGGCATCAGCTTCTGTGAGGGGTGTTTAATGAACTGGTGGAGGGTACGGGCCGCTATTGCGCTGGCATGCGCGCTAGCGTGGGCGTCCGGGGTTGCGGCGCAGTCGGGGACAACGGGCGCGATCACGGGCATGGTTGCCGACGCCTCGGGTGCGGCGGTGCCCAACGCCCGGATCACGAGCGTTCACGTCGAGCGAAACCAGGAGTTCGAGGCGGTGGCGGATGCGGCCGGGCGATTCCGCTTCGCGTACCTGCCGGTTGGCCGCCATCACGTCACGATCGAGCGTGACGGATTCCGTACTGCGCAGGTGGACGTGGTCGTGGAGATCGGGGCGGCACTCGATCTGCCGGTCGTGCTGCCGCTCGCCGGCCTCAGCGAGACGGTGGCGGTGACGGCCGCGATCATCGAGGTCGGGCGGACGTCGGTTGCGGAGCGCGTGACGCCCGCGGAGGTGGACAGCCTCCCGCTGAACGGCCGCAATTATCTCAACCTCGCACTGCTGGCTCCCGGCGTGTCGCGGACCGTCACCCGCAACACGGACCGCTTTGCCGAGACGTCCGCCGTTCCCGGAACCGGCATATCGGTGGCGGGACAGCGAAACCTCGACAACACGTTTCTCGTCGACGGCCTGTCGGCGAATGACGATGCGGCGGCGCTGGCCGGGACGTACTTCAGCCAGGAGGTCGTGCACGAGTTCCAGGTCGTCACCTCCGGCGGCGCCGCCGAGTTCGGCCGCGCCTCCGCCGGCGCCGTGAACATCGTCACGCAGTCGGGGACGAACGCGTGGCGCGGGCGTGCCTACGGGTACCTGCGCGACGAGCGGCTCGACGCGCGCAATCCTTTCGCGCAGGGACGCGACCCTCTCTCGCAGGTGCAGTTCGGGACATCGATTGGCGGTCCCTTGCGCTCGGACCGCACGTTCCTGTTCGCCAACATCGAGCGGACCAACGAGGATCGAACCGGCTTCGTCACGATTTCCCCTGGTAATACAGCCGCGATCGCGGAGATCCTCGGTGCCGCCGGATATCCCGGACCGCGCCCCTTCACCGGACCGTTCCCGGCCGGCCACGACGGCACCAACGTGTTTGCACGCGCCGATCATCGCGCCTCGTCCGCGCACCTCATGGCCGTGCGATACAGCCTGTATGACATTTCGAGCGCCAACGCGCGAAGCGTCGGCGGACTGAGCGACGCGAGCCGCGGCACGTCGCTCGAGAATCGCGACCAGACGGTTGCGGTCAGCAGCCTCGTGACCTGGGGCGGCGGCAAGGCCAACGACCTGCGCGCGCAGGTGACGCGCAGCCGCTTGTCGGCCCCTGCCAACGATCGCATCGGCCCATCCGTCACGGTCGCCGGCGTGGCCAGCTTCGCGGCATCCACCACTTCGCCCGAGGTCCGGGACCTCGACGTGGTAGAGCTGGCCGACACGCTATCGCTGCAACACGGGTCGCACCTGCTGAAGGCGGGGGTCGATTTCCTCTACAACGATCTCGTCATCGGATTCCCGGGCGCGCTGCCGGGCAACTACACGTTCTCGTCGCTGGCCAACCTCCGGTCCGGGACCTACGTCACCTTCCAGCAGGCATTTGGCGAGGTGAACCAGCCGCAATCGAACATGAACGCCGCCGCTTTCCTGCAGGACGAGTGGCGCGCCGCCGACGCGTTGACGTTGAGCGGCGGCGTGCGATATGACCTGCAGGATCTCGCCGACCCGATTCGGACCGACTGGGACAACGTGTCGCCGCGACTGGGCCTTGCGTGGGCGCCGGGCGACCGCCGCACGGTGGTGCGCGCCAGCGCCGGACTGTATTTCGATCGCATTCCGCTTCGGGCGGTGTCCAACGCGCTGCAGCGCGACGGAGCGAAGTACAAGGTGGCGGTGCTCTCGTTCGGGCAGCCGGGCGCGCCGGCGTTTCCGCAGGTGCTGCCACGTTTTCCCGACGGCCTCGTCACGGCCATCACCACGATCGATCCGGCAATCGAGGCCGGGATGAGCCGGCAGGCGAGCGTCCAGGTGGAGCGTGAAGTCGCTGCGCAGGTTTCGGTGACGGCGGCGTACCTTGCCCTCCGCGGTTCGCAGATCGTGATGTCGCGCAATGTGAATGCGCCGACGTTGTCGGCAGCCGAGGCGGCGCGGCTCGGTGTGCCGAACCTCGGACGGCCGGACGCCGCGTTTGCCAACATCAGCCGCTACGAGAGCATCGGCCGATCCCAATACGACGCCCTGACGATGAGCGTGCGTGCGCGTGCAGCAGCGCTGGGGCGACCTGCGCGTGGCGTACACGCTCTCGCGCACGCTCGACGACGCCGGGAATGCGTTCTTCAGCACGCCACAGGAGAACGACGATGTGCGCGCCGACTGGGGGCCGTCGGACAACGATCAGCGGCACCGCGTCGTGTTCAGCGGGTGGCTCGACCCGGCGCGGATCGCGCAGTCCGAGCACGCCGCGGTCCGCGACTGGTCAGTCAGCTGGGTCTACGCGTACACGTCGGCGGCGCCGTTCAACGTGCAGACCGGCGGCGATCGAAACAACGACACGAACGTGAACGATCGGCCAGCCGGCGTCGGGCGCAACAGCGCACGCGGGTTCGACTCGGCCACGCTCGACCTGCGCGTCGCGCGGCTGTTTCACCTGCGCCGCCTGCGGGTCGAGGCGGGCGTCGAGGCGTTCAACGTGCTGAATCGCACGAACCTGCTGTTTCCAAACAATACCTTCGGCACCGGGATCGTGCCCCTGCCTGCCTTCGGCCGTCCGACGGCGGCCGCCGATCCCCGACAAATCCAGCTCGGAGTACCGGTACAGTTTTGACACCCATGCACCAGGTGCGCGCCGCCCTGTTCGTCGTCGGCCTCGCCCTCGCCGCGACTGTGGCAACGCAGGCGCCTGCGCCCGTTCACCTGACGGTCGCGGGACGCGCGGGTGCGAATGCGTGGGTGGCCGCTGATGGCGCGCGCGTGGCGGTGGCATGGAGCGGCCGCGACGGCGGCGGAGGCACCGATGTCTACGCCGCGGTCAGCGCGGATGGCGGCCGTACGTTCGCCGCGCCGGTGCTGGTCAACGATCGCCGCGGCACCGCCCGGGTCAACGGCGAGATGGCGCCGCGCGTGACGTTCGAGCGCCGCGCCGGACAGCTTCCCGCGATCGACGTTCTCTGGACGGCGCGCGATGCCGACACCACCATCCGGCTGGCGCGCTCGACCGATGGCGGCAAGACATTCGGCGCCTCGCGCGAGCTGCAACGAAGCAAAGCGGCCGGCAATCGCGGGTGGGCGGCGTTGACCACTGATAGCCGCGGCGCCGTCCACGCCCTGTGGCTCGATCATCGGGGGACGGTGAGCGGCTCGGCGGTCGCCACGCCACCTCATCACGGGCACGACATGGCGGGCACCGCAGGCGCGGCGACCGACGGCGCCGCCGCCGCACAGAAATCCGGCCTCTACTACTCGAACGGCTCGTCGGAGCAGGAGCTCGTGAAGGGCGTGTGCTACTGCTGCAAGACGGCGCTGGCGGCGGGCCCGGACGGCGACGCTGTTTGCCGCGTGGCGCCACGTCTTCGCCGGGAACATCCGCGACATCGCGTTCACGACATCACGTGACGGCGGCCGGACCTTCGCCGCTCCTGCGCGGGTGAGCGAGGACCGGTGGCAATTCAACGGCTGTCCGGAGGACGGCCCGGCGCTCGCGGTGGACGCCGCCGGCACCGCGCACGTCGTCTGGCCCACCGTCGTGACCCAGCCGGAGGCGCACAAGGCGCTCTTCTATGCGACGACGCGCGACGGCAGGACCTTCACGACGCGCACGCGCGTGTCCCCGATGCGCCGCAACATCGCTCACCCGCAAGTCGCGGTCGGTCCGGCCGGAGAGGTCGCGGTGTTCTGGGACGAGATCGTCAGCGGCCGCCGCCACGTGTTCCTCAGCCGCCGCTCGAGCAACGGCGGCTTCGGCGCCGTCGAGGCACTCAGCGACACGACGTCCGCCTCGTACCCGGTGCCCGTCTTCGCCGACGGCGCGTTCGTCGCCGCATGGACCGAGGGCGGCGGTGACGACTCGCGCATCGTGGTCCGGCGCCTGCCGACACGGTAGCCGGCAGCTGGCGGCCGGCAGATATACCTGGATTCCCGCCGACTATGGCCGCTGCCGCGGCTCGCCGCGGCTCACTGCCGGCTGCCCGCTGCGGGCTGCCGGCTGCGTATGGGCCCCGTGCGTGGCAGCCATACCGCAAGGATGCCGATGACCGGCAGAAACGCGCAGGCGCGGTAGACGAAGACGATATCCGTGCGATCGGCAAGCGCGCCGAGCGCGGCGGCGCCGATGCCGCCGGCGCCGAACGCGAGGCCGAAGAAGAGCCCCGAGATCGTGCCGACGCGTCCAGGCACGAGCTCCTGCGCGAACACGACGATGGCCGAGAAAGCGGACGCGAGCACGACGCCGATGATGACGGTGAGGATGCGGGTCCAGAACAGGTCCGCATAGGGCAGGAGCAGCGTGAACGGCAGCACGCCGAGGATCGACCAGAGGATCACGGGCCGGCGGCCGATGCGATCGCCGATCGGTCCGCCGACCAGCGTCCCGACGGCGACGGCGCCGAGGAACAGGAACAGGTGGAGCTGGGCGCTCTGCACCGATACGCCGAAGCGGCTGATCAGGTAGAAGGTGTAGTAGCTGGTCAGGCTGGCCAGGTAGATGTACTTCGAAAAGATCAGCACCACCAGGATCGCGAGCGCCGCCGGCGCGCCCCGGGATGCGAAAGCGCCGCGACGCACCGACGGCGACTGTGGCTTCGCGACGGCCGCGCCCGTCCGTTTGTACCAGGTTCCGACGTGCCAGAGAAACGCGATCGCGAGCAGCGCGGCGAGCGAGAACCACGCAAGGCTGGACTGACCGCGCGGCACCACGACGAACGCCGCAATCAACGGACCGAGCGACAATCCGGTGTTGCCGCCGACCTGGAAGAGGGACTGCGCGAACCCGTGCCGTCCTCCCGACGCGAGGCGCGCAATCCGCGACGACTCCGGGTGGAACACGGCGGACCCGAGCCCGATCAGCGCGGCGGCGACGAGCACCGCGTAGAAATGGCCCGCCACCGAGAGCATGACCATTCCAGCCAGCGTGAATCCCATGCCGATCGCGAGCGAGTACGGCTTCGGGCGCCGATCGGTGTACATCCCGATGATCGGCTGCAGCACCGACGCGGAGAGCTGCTGCGTCAAGGTGATGATGCCGACCTGGCCGAAATCGAGCGCGAACCTGCCTTTGAGCAGCGGATAGACGGCGGGCAGCACCGACTGCATCATGTCGTTCAACAGGTGACAGAAGCTGAGCGCCGCGAGGATGCCGAGCGCGGCGCTCGCCGGCTTGCGTGGTGCGTCCGGCGGCCGCTGCGGGTCTGGAACCTTCGTGGCGAGCGTCACGCGGCCACGATCCGCGACGTTCCGCGCTCGCACACGAAACTCGCCGCCTTTGTCTCGCGCTCGGATCGTTCCTCGACGCCGGGCACGTGGTACCAGTCTGCCTGCAGGCGCTCGGGCGTGATGTCCACGTGCACGTAGCCGCGGCGCTCTCCCTCGAGGTACTTCAGGTGCGGCAGCAGATACCGTAGCGTTGACATGCGCTCGCGGATGACCGGATCGGCAAACAGCGGCGGCGAGCTCACCGCGGGGGCGACGAGCTCGACGGCCACCGAGCCGGCGCCCGTGCGCGCCGTATACCCGTCCCACGGGTTCCGTGGCACGTCGAAGGCCCAGGAGCTGTGGATGTCGCCGGAGAGGATCGCGACGTCGCGCATCTTTTCCGAGACCAGGAAATCGAACACGCGCTCGCGCGCCGCCTGGTAACCATCCCACGTATCGTTCAGCGCGACGGGACGGCCGGGAAACGAGAACCGCGAGAACAGGATCTGCTGCCCGAGCACGCGCCACGCGGTGCCCTCGCGCTGCGAGGCGCGCATCCGGTCGAACAGCCACGCCTCCTGCTCTTTGCCGAGCAGCGTGCGCTCGCGGCTCGTGAGCGCGGCGACGTCGTCGCCCGGGACCTGCCGGTCGCGCAGCGCCCGCGTGTCGAGCATCAGGAGATCGGCGAGCCCGCCGAAGCGAAAGCTGCGGTAGAGTCGAATCCCGCCTCCCTCCGCCTCGCGGATCGGCATCCATTCGAGGTACGCGCGATACGCCGCGGCCTTGCGCACCGCCCAGTCGCCCTCGCCCTCATTGTGGTTCCCTGCGCCATCAGCCCAGGCGTCGTTGGTCAGCTCGTGATCGTCCCAGACGACGATGAACGGATGCCGTGCGTGGACGGCCTGCAGGTCCGGATCGCTGCGGTAGGTCGCGTAGCGCACGCGGTAGTCGCTCAGGCTCACCGTCTCGCGCGGCGGCTCGGGAATCCGGAGCAACGCGCTGCCGTCGCCATAGATGCCGTTCTGGAACTCGTAGATGTAGTCGCCGAGGTGCACGACGGCGTCGAGATCGTCGCGGTTTGCCAGGCAGCGATACGGGTTGAAGTACCCGGCCGGATAGTTGGCGCAGCAGACCGATGCGAGGCGGACGCGCGGCACGGCGCCGGCCGGCAGCGTCCTGGTGCGTCCAATCGGGGAGCGCTCGCCTGCGGCGGTGAACGCGTAGAAGTACGGCCGTCCCGGATCGAGGCCGCCTGCGTCCACCTTCACGGTGAAATCGCGCTCGGGCGTGGCCGCTGCCGTGCCGCGTCGGACAACGCGGGCGAGCCGGTCGTCGGCGGCCACCTCCCACTCCACCTCGATAGGCCCGATTGCGCTCCGCGTCGGCGGCGTGGTGAGCCTCGTCCAGAGGATCACGCGGTCGCTGAGCGGGTCGCCGCTCGCCACCCCGTGCTGAAACAGCGGCGAACTCTGCGGTTGCGCGCGAAGGCTCAGCGGCAGCAGCACGGTAGAGCCGGCTGCGGTCCAGAGAAACGCCCGTCGAGTCAGACTCATTGAGGACCAATCGGTACTTCCAACCGGCACGGATCTCGCTCCCCACATGGGCCAATGCCCCACCTCAGCTTCTCCGAATTGATAAAACTGCGGGTCCCGCTGACCGCCGCGGAGGCCGTCGCCCTGACGCTTGCCGCGGCGTACGTCCTTGACATGCGCCGAGTTGCCAACTCTGCGGTCCAGGTCCCGGGCGACGAATTCATACTGCTCGGCAATACCGGGGACGTGACGTTCACGAGTGTCGAGGTGTCAACGGATCAGGACGAAAGTACTGCCCTGGCAGCGCTCCTGCGCCGGCTCCTCCAGCTCGACGAGGAGTCGGGGGCGAACGACCGGCGCGGCCGCGTGCCCGGCGGCCTGCTGATCCTGCTGGCTCGCACGCTGCGGCAGATCGATCTGCCGTCGCCGGATCGCGACGAGTTCAGGGCAGCGCTCGCGCGATTTGCCGCCGAGGGGGCGCCAACCGCCGCCACGCTCTCGGTCGTCTTCTGGCGCGCGGCGAGCCTGCGCCCTGCAGCAGGACACCGAAGCGCCGGGTGATCGGCCTGCTCTCCGAGGGCGCCGCCACGTCGCCCGGCGATAGAAGGAGCCACGGGTTGTCGCGCACGGAGCTGCGGCGCGCGCTGCGCGACCTCGAACGCGAGGTGTTCGAGCGTCCTGTTCCCGATGTCGAGCACTGGCCGAGCGCCTGCGCGACCGCGAGCCGTGGAAGCCGGCGTCGCGGCTCGCGTGACTCGAGGGCTGCCGTGGCGGGGGCGCTCGTTGGCGCCACGCTCGTCGCGATCATCGCCGGCAGCGGCGTGCTCGATCGTGTGCCCGACCGCACGGAGTCGATCCTCGCCCATCTGCGTGCAGTGCGCGACCGCGAGCTCCGCGCCGCGTCCGAGCCCAGGTCGGTTCCGGTCCTCACCCGCGCGCTGGTCGGCCGCGATGTGTTTTCACCTTCCTTCGATCCGCGAGGCGACGCGATCTACTTCCACGCAGGACGCACCGCGGCGCCGCTGATGCGCGCCGCGATGACGGACACCGGCAAGGTCGAGGAGGTCTCGAAGCTCCTCGACGACGGGGCGGCCAACTACCACGTGACCATGTCGCCGAGCGGCGAGATGATCGCCTACGACTCGGACCGCGAGGGCGTGCGCGGGGTCTACGTGGCCGATCCGGCCGGCCAGAACGCGCGGCGCATCAGCGGCCCCGGCTATGCGTCGGTGCCCAGCTGGTCGCCGGACGGCCGGCGCATCGCGTTCGTCAGGGCGGAGCCGGACCGGACGAGCATCTGGAACGTGTGGATTGCGAACGTGGACAGCGGCGCCCTCCAGCGTGTCACCAGCCACACCGTCGGGCAGCCGTGGGGCGCGTCCTGGTTCCCGGACGGGCGGCGGCTCGCCTACAGCCGCGAGCAGCAGCTCGCGATCATCGACCTGCAGACCGGCCAGAGCACCGTGATCGCGTCGCCGCGGAGCGGCCACCTGGTGCGCACGCCGGCCGTGTCGCCCGACGGATCGCGCGTCGTGTTCCAGGTGCAGCGGCGACGGCGCCTGGATCCTCGACGTCCCGCGCATGACGCTGCGCCGCATCCTGCCCGATCCGTCGGCGGAGGAATTCGTCTGGGCCCCCAACGGCCGCACCATCGCGTACCACGCGCGCAGCGGGGACGGCTGGGGCGTGTGGACGATCGGCGTCTAGCGGGCTCGCACGTTCACTGGCCACAGAGACACGAAACACAGAGCAGCGGGTCCGACAGGACCCGCCCTACGTGCTCGGAACCTGAAGCCCGCAGCCCGCAGCCCGCAGCCCGAAGCCGTAGGGGCCGGCTTCAGCCGGCCCTCAGGATCGGATCCAGCGTCGCCGTCGAGACGCGAGTGGTACAGCGGCCGCGCCTTCTCGTAGATCCGCTTCGCCATCGGCTTGCCCCAGCCGGTCTTCAGCAGGTCCTCGTACAGCGGCCGCAGGAACTTGCGGCGGCCCTGCGAGGTCAGGAAGCGTTCGAGGGCCGGGAACGCCGGATCGTAGTTGTGACGGATCGCGATGCGGAGCCACGAGAACAGAATCTCGCTGTTGCGGCGCTCGCTCAGGTGAAACGTGCGGTCGAGATCCTCGAGCTGTGCTCGCGACAGCGTCGCGGGCAGCACGTCCAGAAAATGCTGCCACTCCTGCGTCGTCCAGTCGCCGGTCGAGAGCGCGGACGCCCGGCCGCCGGCCGCAAAGGCGCGCGCCTGCTTCTCGACCAGGTCGAGCGCGTCGGAGCGCGGAACCGGCGCGTTGTCCGGGAGTCCCGGCTTGTTCACCCATTCGTCGAGCCGGAGCTTCTGCTCGAGGGCCGCGTCGCCGCGAATCAGGTTCGCGCGCAGATCCGCGAGGAAGACGTCGGTCGTGATCGACTCGAACGCGTGCCGCTCGAAGTACGAGCGCAGGTAGGCATCGAACGCCTCGCGGCCGACGGTCTGCTCGAGCAGCCGCAGCAGCGCCGCGCCCTTCGAGTACGGGATCTCCGTCATCCCATCATCAGGATTGCGGCCTTCGAGGTTGACCCTGAGGATGGTGTCCGGCGCGGCCGGGCCACCGAGGCGCGTGATCTCGTCCTGCAGGTCGCGGCGTTCGAGCACCTGCAGCATCCCGGCGATCCGCTTGCCGTAGAGCACTTCCATGATGCGCGACTCGACGTAGGTCGTGAAGCCTTCGTTCAGCCAGAAATCGCTCCACGTCGCGTTGGTCACCAGGTTGCCCGACCACGAGTGGGCGAGCTCGTGCGCCACGAGCGAGACGAGCGACTTGTCGCCGGCAACGATCGTCGGCGTCGCGAACGTGAGGCGCGGGTTCTCCATCCCGCCGAACGGAAACGACGGCGGCAGGACCAGCAGGTCGTATCGTCCCCACCGGTAAGGACCGAGGAGCGATTCGGCGGCCGTGACCATGCGCTCGAGATCCACGAATTCCTTCGCGACATCGTCCAGCGCCGGGGGCTCGGTAAAGACGCCCGTGCGCGGACCTTCCTCGCGAAACGCGATGTCTCCCACGCCGAGCGCGATCAGGTACGGCGGCACCGCCTGCGTCAGGCGGAACTCGAAGCGGCGACCCTCCGGTACCTCCACGCCCTCCGGCGTCAACTGCTCCGCGCTCATCACCGCGCGTAGCGGCGTCGGCGCCACGATGCGCGCGGAGTAGGTCTGCCGGATCCCGGGACTGTCCTGTGTCGGGATCCACGTGCGCGTGAGGATCGCCTGGCCCTGCGAATACAGGTAGGGGTGACGCTTGCCGGCTGTCTGCTCCGGCGTCAGCCACTGGAGCGCCGCCGCGGCCGGGCTCGTGCGATACGTGACCACGATCGCCGTGCCGTCCTCAGGCAGCTGGACGGTCAGCGGGCGTCCGAGAATCGCGTCGTTGTCGCCGAGCGAGAACCGCAACGCCTGTCCCCGTGCATCCGTCACCGACTCGATCGTCAGGTCGCGGGTGTCGAGCACGACCTCCGTCGCCCCCGGCGCCCGCTCCACTGTCAGCGTCGAACGGCCGCTGAGAGTCCTCGCCTGGAAATCGGCGCGAAGGTCGAGCGCCACGTGCGTCACCCGCGCCTCGTTGGGACGCGCATACGAATGAATGTCGCGGGTGATCTCGCGGCATGGTCTCGCGATTCTGTTCAGGTGCCGACGGGGTCGTAGACCCGCACGCCGCTGACAGCGACAGGGCGGCCAGCACAACGGCAAGAGGGGGGCGGTGGTCCATGCCGTCATCGTACATTGGCGCCACCCGCGAACGGGCGCTGCTCCGCTCGTGCTCGGAGAACGGCCGTCGACCCGTGGCTGCGGATGGCACTTTTCCGGTGGTTTGTCGCGGCGGCGTTCGGGGTCCGCCTTCCAGCGCTGACGCCCGGCCGCCCCGGATTATAGTTAAGGGTCTTTTACGAGGAGTGACGCGCCATGGCTCGATCGAAGGCTTCGAAGACGTCTATCCAGCGCCGCACGTTCCTGCAGCAGGGCGCGCTCGCGGGCGCGGCCGCGCTCGTGGGACCGGCCGAACTGGCCGGCGCGCAAACGCAGGCGCCGGGGCCGGAGACGACGGCAGCCGCCCCGCGCGCCGGCGCGACGCCGGTGATGACGGCTGAAGCCGAAGCGACGCCGCCCGCCGAAGTCCAGGTGCTGGCGGCGAACGAGCGCTGCGGGTCGGACTACATGGTCGACGTGCTGAAGTCGTTGAACTTCGACTACATCTGCGCCAACCCCGGGTCGAGCTTCCGCGGCCTGCACGAGTCGGTCATCAACTACGGCGGGAACACGAAGCCCGAGCTGATCACGTGCTGCCACGAAGAGTCGTCGGTGGCGATGGCGCACGCCTACTTCAAAGTCGAGGGCAAGCCCCTCGCCGTGATGGCGCACGGCACGGTTGGCCTGCAGCACGCGTCGATGGCGCTCTACAACGCGTGGTGCGACCGCGTTCCGGTGTACATGGTCATCGGCAACCACAGCGATGCCGCGATCCGGCGCGCCGCGGAGTGGTATCACGGCGTGCAGGATGCCGCCGCCATGGTGCGCGATTACACGAAGTGGGACGACGCGCCCTGGTCGCTCGAGCATTTCGGCGAGTCCGCGGTGCGCGCGTACAAGATCGCGGTCACGCCGCCGATGGCGCCGGTCGTCCTCGTGCTCGACGGCGGCCTTCAGGAGCATCCGATCCCGAAGGACGGCGGCCCGCGGGTCCCGCGGCTCACGATTCCCAGCCCGCCGAGTGGAGACGCCGGCTCGGTCGACGAAGTCGCCCGGATGCTCGTCGCGGCACAGAACCCGGTGCTCGTCGCCGACCGGCTGGCGCGGACGCCGAACGGGATGAAGCTGCTCATCGAGCTCGCCGAAACGCTCGGCGCCGCGGTGATCGATCAGGGCAGCCGCATGAATTTCCCGTCGCGGCATCCGCTCAACCAGAGCCAGCGGGCCGGCGCCGCCATCGTCGAGGCCGACGTGATCCTCGGCCTCGAGGTCACCGATTTCTGGGGCACGGTCAACGCCCTGCGCGATCAACTGCATCGCTCGACGCGCCGCGTGGCGACCCCGACGGCGAAGCTGATCACCATCACGACGGGCGACCTGTATATCCGCGCCAACTACCAGGACTTCCGCCGCATGCAGGACGTGGATCTGGCGATCGCCGCCGACGGCGAGGCGACGCTGCCGTCGCTCATCGAAGCGGTCAAGCGGCTGGCGAATGCCGACCGCAAGCGCCTGTTCCAGGAACGCAGCGCCAAACTGGCTGACGCCGGCCGGGCGGCGACCGAGCGCACGCGCGTGGCGGCGAGCTATGCGTGGGAGGCGAGTCCGGTGAGCACCGCACGGCTGTGCGCCGAGGTGTGGGCGCAGATCAAGAACGAGGACTGGTCGCTGGTGTCGAGCTACTACAGCAGCGACAACTTTGGCGGCTGGACGCGCCGGCTGTGGGACTTCAACAAGTCATACCAGTGGCTGGGTCACGCCGGGGGCGGAGGCATCGGCTACGGCGCGCCCGCGTCGGTGGGCGGCGCGCTGGCCAACCGTCGCCACGGGCGGCTGTCGGTCGCCATCCAGAGCGACGGCGATCTGATGTATGCGCCGGGCGTGCTCTGGACGGCGGCCCACCACAACATCCCGCTCCTCAGCGTCATGAACAACAACCGGGCGTATCACATGGAGATCATGCACGTGCAGCGCATGTGCAACGCGCGCAATCGCGGCATCGACCGCGGCATGATCGGCAGCGAGCTGACCGACCCGAACATCGACTACGCGAAGCTGGCGCAGTCGATGGGGGTCTATGCGGAGGGGCCGATCACGAACCCGAAGGACCTCGGCCCGGCGATCAGCCGCGCGATTGCCGTTGTGAAGAAAGGCGAGCCGGCCCTGGTGGACGTCGTGACCCAGGTGCGCTGAGGCCTCGAATCCCATGAACCTGCAATCGCCGCACTCCTGCCTCACTCTCGCCGCCGTTGTGTTTCTCGTGGTCGCCTCGGCCCGGGTCGTCATCGACGGGGCGCAGGCGCCGCCGCCCGTGGGCAACGTCGCCAGCGGCGCGACCGCGTTCACCAAGGTGGGGTGCGAGGCCTGTCACGGCGCGCAAGGGCGCGGCACCGCGGCGGGACCGAGCCTGGCGGCAAGCGTCCTCCCGATCAAGGACTTCATCGCGTACGTGCGGAAGCCGAGCGGCACGATGCCGCCGCAGAGCCCGCAGGTGGTGCCGGATGCGGCCCTGATCGATATCCACGCGTTCGTACATCAGAGCCAGCCTGGTCAGGCGCCTGCCGCGCAGGCGGCGGCGCCGCCCGGCCGCGTCGAGGCCGGTGCGAAGCTGTACGGCACAGTAGGGTGCTATCAGTGCCATTCGAATGAAGGGCAGGGCGGCGTGCAGGGACCGCGCATCGGACCGAACCCGGTGCCCTTTGCCCGATTCTCGTCTTACCTGCGCAACCCGACGGGCGACATGCCGCCCTACACGGCAGCCGTGCTGTCGAACCAGGACCTCGCCGACATCTACGCGTTCCTCGCCGCGCGCCCGCAGCCTCCGGCGGTGAACAGCATCCCGCAGCTCGCGCCGTAGCGATCCGAATCACGGATCGCTATTGATGATCGAGGCTTCCGGCGCGCTCGCGCAGGGCGAACACGCAAATCAGGCTGGCCAGCGCGCAGAGCGACATGTACACCGCGATGGCGGTTGACGTGCCGTACTGGCGGAGCAGGATGACAGCGATGATCGGCGCCGGGCCGCCAGCGGTGATCGATGCGAGCTGGTAGCCGAGTGACGACCCGCTGTAGCGCAGCGAGCCGGGGAAGCTCTCGGAGATGAAGGCGGCCTGCGGCCCGTACTGCAGGTCGTGCAGCGGCAGCGCGATCGCGATCGCCAGGAAGACCCAGACGAGCGACCCGCTGTCGAGCATGTTGAAGTAGATGAACGGGAACACCATCATGACCACGCAGCCGGTGGCCGTGATGGTGCGGCGCCCGTAAATGTCGGACAGGTAGCCCATCAGCGGGATCGTGGCCATCGAGATCAACGACTGGATGATGACGAAGTTCAGGATGGTGCTGCGGCTGTACCCGAGCTGCTGCGTCGCATACGTGATGATGTAGGTCGTGAAGATGTAGAACGGCACCTGCTGCCCCGTCCGCAGGAGCGCCGTCAGCACGACCTCGCGCCAGTTCTTCCGCAGCACCTCGATCACCGGGGCCTTGGCGACCGCGCCCCTGGCCTTCAGCTTCGCGAACACCGGCGTCTCGAGGATGCCGAGCCGGATGTACATCCCGACGAACACCAGGATGACGCTCGCGAGGAACGGGATGCGCCAGCCCCACTCGAGGAACTGCTCCTCGGTGGTGTAGACGGTCATCAGCGCCAGCGCGCCGTTGGCGAGGACCATGCCCGCGGGCGCGCCGAACTGGGCGAAGCTGGTGGTGAAGCCGCGCCGCTTGGGATCGGTCCACTCGCCCGCCATCAGCACCGACCCGCTCCACTCGCCGCCGATGCTGAGGCCCTGGACCAGCCGGAGGACCGTCAGCGCCACCGCGCCCCAGATGCCGATCGTGGCGTAGGACGGCACGAGGCCGATGCCGACCGTGGCCACGCCCATCATCATCATCGTGATGACGAGCAGGGCCTTGCGCCCCACGCGGTCGCCGTAGTGGCCGAAGATCGCCGCCCCCATGGGCCGGGCCACGAAGCCGACGAAATAGGTCGAGAAGGACAGCAGCGTGCCGATGAAGGGGTCCGACTGCGGAAAGAACGTCCGCGGGAACACCGTCGCGGCGGCGACGCCGTACAGGAAGAAGTCGTACCACTCGACGGTCGTGCCGACGGCGGAGGCGGTGACGGCGCGTATCACCATCCGGCGCTTGGCCGGGCCCTCCAGCGTGGCGGGGTGCGCAATAGATGACGGGTCGAGAGCCTGGGCGTCGCTCATGCGATTCTTCTGGGCTTCAGGCTCAGGGCTTCGGGCTCCGGGCCGGGTATGGGACTCGAGGCGCAGGCTCGGATCGCTCGCTGAGCCGCGGTCGGGAGCCCGCAGCCTGGAGCCCGTAGCCCAGAGTCCGAGTGGATTTCGGAGGTTACCACGGCCCTCCGGCCCGGGTCCAACCGCGCCTGCGCCGGCTACTCATTGTAATGGTTGCGTTCGCACCCGTACCCCGTTTACCGTGTGTTCACCATGAGCCTTGGCGAACTCTGCGTTGCGGCGCTTGGCGTCGTCATTGTCGTCAGCTGCTTCACGAAGCTGAACGTCGGCGTGCTGGCGATCGGCATCGCCTGGATCATCGGGGTCTACGTCGCCGGCCTGCCGGGCGCCAGCATCATTGCCGGCTTTCCCACGGCGCTCTTCCTCACGCTGGTCGGCGTCACGCTGCTGTTCTCGCTCGCGCAGTCGAACGGGACGCTGGACCGGGTGGCGCGGTACGCGGTCCGCACGTGCCGCGGCAATCGCGGTCTCGTCGCGGCGATGTATTTCGTCATGGCGGCGGCGCTCGCCACGATCGGACCGGGAAACATCGCGACGGCGGCCATCCTGGCGCCGATGGCGATGTCCACCGCGGCGCGGGTGGGGATTCCCGCCTTCCTGATGGCCATCATGGTCGGGAACGGCGCGAACGCCGGCGCGTTGTCGCCCTTCGCCCCGACCGGCATCATCGTCAGCGGCATCATGACGAAGATCGGCATGCCGGGCTTCGAGTGGGAGAGCTATGCCTACAACCTGGCTGGGACACGCCATCGTGGCGTTCGGCGGGTTCTTCCTGTTCGGCGGCTGGAAGCTCTTCGCTCGACCGCTCGCTCCGAGTCCCGTGGCCAACGCCCTCCCGAACGGTGTGCCGAACGGCGTCCCCGCCGCCGGGACGCCTGATTGCCTGCCCGAGATCGACGAGCCCATGGAGTTCCGGCACTGGCTGACGATCGGCGTGGTGACGGCGCTGATCCTCAGCGTGATTTTCTTCGACGTCAACGTCGGCATGGGCGCCTTCGTGTGCGCGGTCGTCCTGGTGCTGGCCCGCGCCGCCGACGACGGGGTCGCGATCAAGGCGATGCCGTGGGGCGTCATCGTGATGGTGTGCGGCGTCACGGTCCTGATCGGGCTGCTCGAGAAGACGCAGGGCATCGACCTGCTGGTCTCGCTCATCGCGCGGCTCTCGACCGCGGAGTCGGTGACCGGCGTGGTCGCGCTGCTGACCGGCCTGGTCTCGGTCTACGCCAGCACCTCCGGCGTGGTGCTGCCCGCCTTCCTGCCCATGGTGCCGGGGCTGGCGCTGACGCTTGGCGTGACCGACGCCTCCGCGATTGCCCAGTCGATGAACGTCGGCGCGCACCTGGTCGACGTGTCGCCGCTCTCGACCATCGGTGCGCTGTGCATCGCGTCGGCAGCGGCGGGCACCGACACCCGCCGGCTGTTCAACCAGTTGCTCGCCTGGGGCCTCTCGATGTGCGTGGTGGGTGCGGTCATCTGCTACGTGATGTTCGGAGGGGGCGCCTAACTCACGCTTCGCTGTCGACGGCAGACGTCGCTGCCGGTGCACGCGCGGCGTGAATCGGGCTATACGAGTGCGGCCACCCCCGCCTTCGCGCATTGGCCGTCCTGGGCGCTCGTGCCGCCCGACAGGCCGATGGCGCCCGCAATCTTCCCGTCCACCACGAGCGGCAGGCCGCCTTCGATGGGTATCGCCCCTTCGAGCCGGAGCACGCGCAGGCCTTCGCCGCCCGCGGCCAAGGTGTCCTGAAAATCCTTGGTCGGGCGCTTGAAGAGCGCCGCCGACCGCGCCTTGGCGATGCAGACGTGGGCGCTGCCGTTCTGCGTGTCGTCCATCTTCTCGAAGTACACGAGGGTCCCTGCGGTATCGACGATGGCCACGGCCATCGACCATCCCTGTTTCCGGGCTTCGGCCAGCGCCGGCTCCGCCGCCTTCCGGGCGTTCTCCAGACTGATCGGGGGCCCGTACGGATTCGCCATCAACCGCCTCCTGCCTGCTGGATGGTGAGACTGGACGGCAGATTGTATATGGCCGGCTCCGGTATAAAGTACCCAATCCCGGAGAACGGCCCTCGCGAGGTGGGCGGCATGCGTATCAACCCGAACAAATGCGTCGCGTGCGGCAACTGTGTGCCCGTCTGCCCGATGGGGGCCATTGCCGTCGATCCCGCCATCAATCGCGCCCGTATCGATGCCGAGGCGTGCGTCGAGTGTTTCCAGTGCCTGCGCGGGATGAGCCAGGAACATCTCAATCCCACGTTCATCCGCGGCGTTCGGACGGCGCTGGGCTGGTTACGCTTGCGATTCGACCCGGAGCCGGACGTCTGTCCCACCGCGTCCTTCGAGGCTGACGAGCTGGAGTGGCCGCGCGTGATCCGGCGGGCGTTCTCCGACGTCACCGCGACGCACGAGAGCACCGGCATTCACGGCCGCGGCACCGAAGAGGTGAAGACCAACGACGTCACCCATCGCGTCAAGGCGGGCGAGGCCGGCTTCGTCGTCGAGTTCGGCCGGCCCTCGATCGGGGTGTACTTCCGCGACATCCAGCGCATGACGATGGCGCTCGCGGCCGCGGGGGCCACCTTCGAGGTGAAGAATCCGGTGACGCAGTTGATGTCGGTCAGGGAGCACGGTCTGCTGCGGCCCGATATCCTCGGCGAAAAGGTGCTCTCGGCCATTGTCGAGTTCAAGACGCCGCTGTCACGTGTGGATCACTTCATCGATACGGTGGAGCGCGTCGCGGACGAGCTCCCGACGATCGTGGCGCTCGGCATCGCCGCGGTCTGCGACGAGGAAGGCCGCAGCCCGATCGAGGACGTGATGGTGCGGCGCGGCTATCCCGTCATCCGCGGCAAGACGAACCTGGGGCTCGGACGTGTGACGAACCCGGGTAGAGACGCCGCACCGGAAGCGGCGCAGGTGGGAGCGGCCGTATGACGAACACGCTGCACCGGTTCGGTCCGAGCGAGGACTTCCGCGACGACTACATCGTCTTTGCGATGTGTACGCGGGGCAAGAACGACGAAGGGGCGGTCGACCGGCTGCGCCGGTTCCTGTCGATCTGCGTCAAGCACAACCCGGTGAACATCGGCGACGCGAAGAAGGGCGGTCTCCTCCGGCCTTCGGGCGACCTGACACCGATGGTGCACTGGCGCCGCTCCAACGGCACGACGGTGCAGGAGGTGATCGACGGCGTGTCGGAGCCGACGACCGTGTCGGCGGTGTTCGACAACCAGGAGGCGTTGACGGCGTGTCTCCAGGAAGTCAAGGACGCCGACATGGGCCTGTCGATCAACGTGGCCGCGGTCACCGACTGCGCGCGCGACTGCGCCGCGGGCGCGGGCATTCAGCGGCATGCCGTCGAGTACTCATTCGGCTTCCTCGGGGATCGGAACCTCCTGCCGGATGGCGACACCCTGTCGCTCTCGACCATGTGCGGACACGGGATGATCTCCGCAGCCTTCGCGCAGAAGATGATCGACTGGGTGAAGACCGGTCGCCGCACGCCGCGCGAGTGCGCCCGCTACATGGCGCGGTTCTGCGTGTGCGGGGTCTTCAACCCGACACGGGCGGAGAGGCTGCTCAGCAAGTAGGCAGTAGGCAGCGCGCGGTCGGCGGCGAATCCCATTCGACGCGACGGGATTGCCGGCGCAGCGCGTTTGGCCACACTGCATCGACGCGACATCTGCTGCCTGCTGCTTACTGCCTACTGCAGTGAGCCCGTGGTGCAACGGCGGGTGAAGCGCTACGATATTCGTCCTGCTGCTTTGCAGCTCGTTTCACTGCCTGTTACCGGCTGCCGGCTGCAGGAAACATGTGAAGGAGAGAGTTCCCATGCGGAAACTGGTCGGTGTCCTAATCCTGGGTCTTGTAGCGGCCGCGCTGGCGGCGCAAGGCGTTGTTGCGCAAGAAGGCAATAGCGAGAAGCGCGGTCCATGGTGGGCGTATGGGTACATGGAGGCGCCAAAGCCTGGCGAGGCGTCCCGCGATTGTCCGGCGCCCGGTGGCAAGCCCATCGACTGCGCAAACCCGCGGCCGGCGGCGAACCTCGACGAGACGCCGCACAGCCTCAACGGTTCGGCCCGGAAATTCAGCCGCAAGCAGATCTCCGAATGGTTCGGGCCGGCCGATTGGTACCCCGAGGACCATCCGACCATGCCGGCGATCGTGGCCAAAGGCAATGAGGCAACCGGCGTGCGCGCCTGCGGCCTGTGCCACATGCCCAACGGCAAGGGCCGGACGGAGAACGCCGCGGTGTCGGGCCTCCCCGTCAACTACTTCATCCAGACGATGGAGCAGTTCGCCAGGGGCGAGCGCAAGAGCGCCGATCCGCGGAAGCTCAATTCCAAGGAGATGGCCGCGATGGCCAAGGCGATGACGCCCGAAGAGATTCGCGCCGCCGCCGAGTACTTCGGGGCCATCAAGTGGACGCCGTGGGTCAAGGTCGTCGAGACCGACAACCCGCCGGGCTATCAGGCGACGCCGTCCGGCATGTTCCACCCGAAGGAAGGACCGAACATGCCGCTCGGCAAGCGGATCGTCGAGGTGCCCGTGCACCTCGAGAACACCGAGGCCCTGCGGGACCCCCGCTCGGGCTGGATTGCTTACGTTCCGGCCGGCAGCATCGCGAAGGGCGAGGCGCTGGCGACGACGGGCGGCAACGGCAAGACCGTCGCCTGCAACATCTGCCACGGACCTGATCTGATGGGCCTCGGCGACGTTCCGGGCATCGGCGGGCGCACCGCCAGCTACCTCGCGCGGCAGCTGTACGATATGCAGCAGGGCACGCGGAAAACCGAGCTGATGAAGCTGGTCGTGGAGAAGCTGACGGAAGACGATTTCGTGGCGCTCGCGGCCTACGTCGCGTCGCGCCCGGTGCAATAGGCGCCCACGAGGGCGAGCCTGCCGGGCGAGCGGCCCGGTAGTCATTCAGAAGAGACGAGTCACCAGGTCATTCCCCGGAGTGGAGCGTTCATGATTGCAGTCGTTGTTGCGGTTCTTCTCTTGTGCGGGGCCGGCGTTGCGAGCGCGCAGACGCCGGTCCCGACGGTCACCGGGCCCGTGCCGGTGACCGCCACCTCGTATCCCTTCCTTGCCGCGAACAAGCTTGCGGAACCAATGGATCTGGCGAAGCTCGGCTACGTCGAGGAGGAGTTCTTCGTCAGCGGCACGGCCAACGTGTACGACTGGGCGCCGGGCGGCGCGCTCAGCGTGCTGCGGCCGAACGCCCCGTATACCAACCGGATTCTCGTGCGGCGTCCTGCCGATGCGGCGCGCTTCAGCGGCAACGTGATCGTCGAGATGATGCATTCGCCGCGCGGCCTGGACTTCCCGTTGATGTGGGGCTGGACTCACGAATACATCATCGAGCACGGCGACGCGTGGGTCGGCTACACCATGGAGCCGGACGCGATCAAGGCTCTGAAGAAGTTCAATCCGGCCCGCTACGCGCCGCTCTCCTGGGCCAACCCGGACGCCGCCGAGACGTGCCCCGCGGTGGACGCGGCAACGCCGCGCCGGTGACGTCCGATTCCGAAGAAGGCCTGCTCTGGGACATCACGAGCCAGCTCGGCGCGCTGCTCAAGAGCACGGCGGCGTCGCGTCCGCTCGCGGGATTGAACGTGCAGTACCTGTATCTGACGACGCAGGACGCGGCGCACCTGACCTACATCAACGCGATTCAGCCGGTCGCGAAGCTGGCCAGCGGCAAGCCTGTCTACGACGGCCACCTGACGAAGAGCGGCCGCCGGGCTGCCCGCATCCGGCGGTGCGCGCCGGCGCCCGGCAACGGCGATCAGCGGCACGTGATCAAGAACGCCGGGGTACCGGTGATCAATGTCCTGCAGGAAGGCGACGTGCTGGGCGGCCTCCGGGAACGGCGTCCCGACAGCGACGAGCGCGGCGACGAGTTCAGGCTCTACGAGGTTGCCGGCACGGCGCATTCGGGTGTGCCGCCGTACCGCTGGTCAACGGCCACCCTCGCCGATCATGCCGCGGCCGGCGGGGAAGTGGCGACGAGGTCGTTGTCGGCCGCCATCGCGCCCTATTCGCTGGCGGTTCCCCTGCGCGATCCGGAGCGCTGCCGGGTGTCGGAGCTCGTCAGCGAGCAGCCGATCGTCACCTTCACCTTCCACAGCGCGTTCGCCAACCTGGACGAGTGGGTGCGGAAGGGGACGCCCGCGCCCCGGGGGCCGCGGATCGAGGTCACTGGCGAGGGGGCGCAGGCGCGTATTGCGAAGGATCGGTTCGGCAACGCCCTCGGCGGGGTCCGGACCCCGTATGTGGACGTGCCCGCGGCCACCTACCACAGCGGGCACGGGCCGGGGCCCGGCTGCGGCCAGAACTTCGGCTACAGCGAGCCGTTCCATTGGGCCCGGCTGGACGCGCTGTACGGGAACTACAAGGCCTACGCGAGCCGGATGACCCAGGCGGTCGATCGCGCGGTCAAGGAGAGGTGGCTGACGGCGTCGGACGGCCGGAAAATCAAGGCCGAATTGGCCGCGCCGCTGGCGCTTGCCCCCTTCGGCCGGAAGCCAGTAGCCGTGCTGGAAATGGATTGACAGGGAAAGTGCGGCAGGGCTATCGTCAGGTCCTGTCGGTACTGGGGCGTAGTGTCTCCAGTACGACACAATCCTTAACGTTTCGTGCGATTTTGCCGTTCGAGTCGGTGGGGTCTCGTCGGTGTCTTTGTGAAGAGGGCGCATGCAGAGAGTAAAGCAACGCCTCGGGTGGATCGTTCTGGCAGCGGCGGCCGTTCTGGTCGCCGTGGTGCTCATGGCGTTGCCGTCGGCACGCCAGGCGGCGCCGGCGGGCCAGGGCGGGTCCATACCGCGGACGGCGGATGGGAAGCCCGACTTCTCAGGCGTCTGGCAGGCGATGACAACGGCGAATTACGATATCCAGGCGCGTTCCGCGAACAAGGATGGTCCGGCCGGCCTGGGCGTGGTCGAGGGCAACGAGCTGCCGTACCGGCCTGAAGCGCTCGCCAAGAAGGCCGAGAACTACAAGAACCGCGCGACCGAGGATACGGAGGCGAAGTGCTTCCTGCCCGGCGTGCCGCGGATCATGTACATGCCGCATCCGTTCCAGATCGTGCAGACGCCGCGGACGATCATGATGCTCTTCGAGTACCTCCATGCCACGCGCAACGTGTTCATGGACACGCCGCACATCAAGGGTCCCATCGAATGGTGGATGGGAGACTCGCGCGGAAAGTGGCAGGGAGATACACTGATTGTCGACGTCGTGCACTTCAACGCTGATACGAGGTTCGATCGCGCCGGGAACCATCACAGCGAAGAGATGCACATCGTGGAGGAATACACGCTCGCGGACCGTGATCACCTCAGGTACACGGCAACGATCGAGGACCCGAAGGTCTTCACGCGGCCCTGGAAGATGAACCTGGTGTTCTACCGGCGCACGGAGCCGAATTTTCAGTTGTTGGATTACGAGTGTTATGCCTTTGCCCTCGACGACGAACCGATCGTCGTGCCGGGCGCGGGCCAGCGCTGAGTCTCAAGGTCACCTGGAGGGTTTTCGCGATGAAATGGACCGTTTCGCTTGCGGGGATGGCAGCGGGTCTTCTGTTGGCAGCACTGCCGGTGCTGGCCCACCACTCGTTTGCCGCCGAGTTCGACGCCAACAAGCCTGTCACGCTGAAGGGCACCCTCTCCAAGATGGAGTGGATCAATCCGCACGGCTGGCTGCACATGGACGTCAAGGGGCCGGATGGCAAGGTCGAGACGTGGGCGATCGAGGCGGGCGCGCCGAACGCGCTGATCCGCCGCGGCCTGCGCAAGACGGACTTCCCGATCGGCAGCGAAATCCTGGTCGAAGGCTTCCGCGCGAAAGACGGGACGCTCAAGGCCAACGGCGTGACGGTGAAGTTCACCGACGGCCGCAACTTCTTCCTCGGTTCCTCCGGAACCGGGACTCCCGGCGAGCGCTGACCTAAGCGTTCACCGCTCGATCAGGCCGGCCGCAGGGCGCTCGGAAGATACCGAGGCCGCCCGGCCGGCCGATGTGTCTCCGGAGCCGCTGGCTTCGGTGCTGGCGCTGCTGCCTCCCGCCGGTCAGCAACATCCCCGACGGGAGCCGTTCACACTCCGCCGCCCGACCGCCGTTGCCGATCGGGCAGGCTCCCACACGCAAGAACTCGGCAGACGGTAATACCTTCACCGATCGCGCGCTCGTCACCCGTTCTCGGTTTATCACCCGTTTTCGGTTTACGGCCGGTCGCACCCATGGAAACCCGCGCGGATGCTTCACGCGGATCACGATCGCAGTCGTGATTCGCGATTCGTGGCTGTCGTGATTCGTGACGCCCTCACGATTCACGCACTCATTCACGAATCACGAGTCGCCAGTCGCGAATGCGTCGGAGGCGTAGTCGATGACACGTTAGGGGGAGGATATGCGTATGACGCGTGAGTGGCGTTGGTTGTCCCTCGTGGCGCTCGTGCTGATGTTCACGACCGAGCTGGCGTTCGGCCAGGCGTCGAGCACCTTCAATGGGCGGGTTCTCGATCAGGGCGATGCCGTGTTACCCGGGGTGACCGTCACGGTCACCAACCAGAATACCGGCGTGGTACGCACGACCGTCAGCAACGAGGAAGGCGCCTACTTCCTGCCAGGCCTCGAACCCGGCATGTACCGCATAGCGACGGAGCTGCCCGGATTCCAGTCGTCGGTCAGGGAGAACGTGACGGTGAACGTCAACGTGACCCTCACCGTCGACTTCAAGCTGTCGCTCGCCGGCGTGGCCGAGGCGGTCACGGTGACCGGCGCGGCGCCGCTGATCGAGGTGACGCAGTCGAAGGTCGCCTCGAGCATCGAAGCGACGGAGCTGCAGAACCTGCCGCTCGTCACGCGCAACGTCAGCGGCATGCTGGCGCTCCTGCCCGGCGCCGTGCAGATCGAACCGGTCCATCGCAGCAAGACGAACGTCGGCAGCGTGTCCTACGGCGGGTCCGCGGGGACCAACGTGATCCCGAGCGTGGACGGCGCCGACAATCGCGACAACCAGTTCGGCGGCCCGCTGCTCGCCTACTCGACCGAGGCGATCGAGCAGTTCCAGCTGGCGACCAGCCAGTTCAACGCGGCCGACGGCCGCACCGGCGGCGCCGCGCTGACGATGGTGACCAAGTCGGGCACCAACGTGCTGCACGGCTCGGTGTTCGGGTTCGGGCGCAGTGACAAGATGACGGCGAAGGACTTCTTCACGGCGGAAGCGAACCGGGACAAGACGCCCTTCAGCCGCCAGCAGTTCGGCGGATCGGCCGGCGGCCCGATCATGCGCAACCGCGCGTTCTTCTTCGGCGCCGTCGAGCGGATTCGCGAGGACTCGGAGCTTGCCGTCCCCACGAACCTGTTCAACGAGAAGCAGCTGCTCGTCAACGCCCAGGCGGCGGGCCAGATTCCGCAGGGCTTCGTCAACCCCACCAACCCGACCTCGGTCGCGCAGCCGTCGCGGGTGCTGCTGACCACCGCCAAGGCGAACATGCAGCTGACCAACGAGCACTCGCTGATGGTGCGCTTCGCCGGGCACGAGGATTACAAGGGCGCAGCGACTTTCGCGACGTCGAACGACAATCGTGAGCCGGAGAACACCGACATCACGATGTGGAGCGTGGTCGCGCAGCACAACTGGGTGATGGGCAACAGTGGCCTGAACCAGCTCACGGCGCAGATGAACAGCCTGACGCGGCTGAGCGATACGGTCAGCCAGATCACCGGCGAGCACTTCATGCGCGACTATCCGGACGTGCCGCTGTTCCCGCTGCGCCTTGCGTTCCCGGCGGTGAATACGGGCGCCGGCGGCCAGGCGGGCTCGATTACGGATACGCAGCTGTATCAGATCAAGGATGAGGTGTCGGTCCAGACGGGAACGCCATGCCGTGAAGTTCGGCGTCAACTACAACTTCATGAAGGACATCGGCCTGCTGAACGGCAACGCGCTCTATGGCATCCTCACGTTCTTCGACGACCCGTCGGTGATCGTCAGCAACCGGACGCGCTACCCGCAGGGCTTCCAGACGCCGGGCATCGTCCGGCAGTGGGAACAGGCGAACCCGGACCTCGCGGATTCGCTCATGGACGCGCATCAGATCGCGACGTGGTTCCAGGACGACTGGCGGATGACGCCGCGGCTGACCCTCAACCTCGGGATCCGCTACGACATCGACGTGAACTTCTACCACCAGTCCGACAACCAGAACAACGCCTCGCGGCTGGTGCTGGAAGCGATCGGGAACCCGAACGCCACCCGGCCGAAGACGCCGTACGGCAGCGTGTCGCCGCGTTTCGGCGTCGCCTACGACCTGTCGGGGGATGGCCGGCGCGTGCTGCGCGGCGGCGGCGGCATCTACTTCGACCAGTTCAACATCAACGGCGGCAACGTCTCGGACATCTTCTCGCAGGACAAGCGGCCCCTGAACGTGCTCGCGACCCTGACGAACACGGCGATCGGTGTCGGCCAGCTGTCGACGTTCCGCTTCGGCGTCGATCCGCTCCCGCCGGGGCCGCCGCGGTCGGACACGCTGCCGCTCGGCGCCACGCGGCGAGTGGCTCAGCCCCGATCTCGTCAACCCGCGCACCTACCAGGCCCACCTCGGCTACGCCCATCAGCTGGCCGACAGCACCAGCGTCTCGGTCGACTACACGCATGTCACCGGACGCAACGAGCTCAGGACGATGAACATCAACCCGATCGTCAATGGGCGGCGCGTGCTCGCGGACGATTTCCAGCGCGTGTACGGCAATCCCAACTACCTGAGCGACGTGCGGATCCTGTCGTCGATCAACAAGTCCCGCTATGACGCGTTGACGTTCAAGGTGCAGCGGCGGCTGCCGCGTGCCACCCTGCAGGCGCACTACACCCTGGCGGGTGCGTTCGCCTACGGCGGTTCGATCGCCGCTCGCGGCGCGGCTCCGATCCCGCAGGACGCGTTCGATCCGTTCGCCGAGGGCGAATGGGGCCCGACGGGCACCGACGAGCGCCATCGCCTGGTGGCGATGGGCGTGTTCGAGATCCCGTGGGGCATCCAGCTGTCGCCGGTGTTCCAGGTGGCGACGGCGCGGCCGTACAACCTGACCGCCGGCAGCGATTTGAACGGCGACGGCGCGAACACCGATCGCTGGGTCGATCCCGCGACCGGCCAGCAGGTCGCCATCAATGCCGGCCGCGGCGACAACACGGTCGTGCTCGACCTGCGGACGACGAAGTTCATCGAGCTGGGCGGCGCGAGGAGGGTCGGGCTCTTCGCGGAGTTCTTCAACCTGTTCAACACCGCCAACTTCGGCGAGCGGTACCAGGGCAACGGCCGCAGCGCGACGTTCCAGCAGCCGAACAACTTCGTGGCCGGGATCGGGTATCCCCGTCAGGCGCAGATCGGAGCGCGCTTCCTGTTCTGACACAGTCACTGAACAGCGGGCACCGGCAGTCACGGCTGCCGCTGCCCGCTCGTCGTTGAGGAGGGTAGTCCTATGGGGCGTCTGTCCTGGGCCGCAACGTTCCTCTTCCTGGCGGTCGCCGCAACGGCCTCCGCCCAGTCCACGAGCACATTCAGCGGCCGCGTCGTCGACCAGGGCGACGCCGTCCTGCCCGGCGTCACGGTCACCATCACCAACACGAGTACGGGTGTCATCCGCACGGCGGTGACCAACGGCGAGGGCGCCTATTACCTCCCTGGCCTCGACCCCGGCGTCTACGACGTCAGGACGGAGCTGCCGGGATTCGCGCCGACCGCGCGCGAAGGGGTCACGCTCGCCATCAACGCCACGATCACGCTCGACTTCCGGCTGGCGCTTGCCGGCGTGGCGGAAGCGGTGACCGTCACCGGCGCCGCGCCGCTCATCGAGGTCACGCAGTCGAAGGTCGCCTCGACGATTGAAACCACCGAGCTGCAGAACCTGCCGATGATCACGCGCAGCGTCAGCGGGCTGCTGGCCCTGCTTCCGGGCGCCGCGCCGATGGAAGCGCTGCACCGCAGCAAGGAGAGCGTTGGCAGCGTGTCGTTCGGCGGCGCCTCGGGCAGCAACAACACGTCGACCGTCGACGGCGCGGACAACCGCGACAACCGGTACGGCGGCCCGTTGATGACGTTTTCCACCGACGCGCTCGAACAGTTCCAGCTCTCGACCAGCCAGTTCACGGCGGCGGACGGGCGCACCGGCGGCGCCGCCATCACGATGGTGACCAAGTCGGGAACCAACGTGTTCCACGGCACCGCCTTCGGCTTCGCCCGCGACCGGAGCATGACCGCCAAGGACTACTTCGCCAAGGCCGCCAACGAGGAGAAGCCGCCGTTCAGCCGCCAGCAGTTCGGCGGGTCGATCGGCGGCCCGATCCTGCAGAACCGGATGTTCTTCTTCGGCGCCGTCGAACAGATCTACGAGGATCTGCAGGAGCCGGTCGGGGAGCGCCAGTTCGACGAGCTGGAACTGCTGGTGTCGGCGACCGCCGCCGGGCGGCTGCAGCCGGGACTGGTCAACCCGAACCACCCGCGCTACGCGCCGACCGGGGGCAACCTCACGTTGTCCAGCGTCAAGGTCAACGGCCAGCTGTCCAACAACCACTCGCTCATGGGCCGCTTCGCGCACCAGCGTGACGACCGCGACGCGGTGACGTTCACGAGCGACAACGACCTGCGCGAGCCGGAGAACGGCACCATCAGGATGTGGAGCGCCGTCGGCCAGCACGGGTGGGTGCTCGGCAACCGCGGGCTGAACCAGATGACCGTCCAGGTCAACCACATGTACCGCCTCAGCGACGTCGTCAGCAACATCACCGGCGAGCACTACACGCGCGACTTCCCGAACGTGGACATCTTTCCGCCGCGGCTCGCGTTCCCCTCGGTCAACACCGGCGCCGGCGGCGCCGGCGGGTCGCTCACCGACACCTACGTGATCCAGTTCAAAGACGACGTGTCGCTGATTTCCGGGAACCACACGATGAAGTTCGGTGGGAACTTCAACTATCTCCCCAACCTGGGCAACCTGAACGCGAACGAGCACTTCGTCACGCTCACGTTCTTCGACGATCCGTCGGTCATCCTGGGCAACAGCAACGGGCGGTATCCGCAGGGCTTCGCCACGCCCGGGATCGTCCGCCAGTGGCAGCAGGCCAACGGCGGTGCCCTCGACGGTGTGGGCTCGAGGGGAGATTCGCAGACCGACGCCAAGCAGGTCTCCGGCTGGTTCCAGGACGACTGGCGTGCGACGTCGCGCCTCACGTTGAACCTCGGCGTGCGCTACGACCGGGACTACCAGTTCTACGACCAGAAGAACTGGGAGAACAACGCCACGCGACTCGTCCTCGAGGCGATCGGCCATCCCTACGCCGCGCTGCCGAAGACCCCCACCATGGACATCTCCCCGCGCGCTCGGCTTTGCCTACGACCTCGGCGGCGACGGACGGCGGGTGGTGCGCGGCGGCTACGGCATCTACTTCGATCAATACAACACCGGCGCGGCGGGCGGTGACATCACCTTCCTGAACCGCCGGCCGCTGAACGCCCTGGCCACGCTGACGAACACGGCGATCGGCGTCGGCCAGCTCGCCACCTTCCGATTCGGCGTGGATCCGCTGCCGCCGCAGCCGACGGAAGGCAACTCGCTGCCGCGCGGCTCCGCCGGGCAGTGGATGGATCCGAACATGACGGATCCGCGCACGCACCAGGCGCATCTCGGCTACGCGCATACCCTGGCCGAGAACACGACGATCGCGGTGGACTACACGCACGTCGACGGCCGTAAAGAGCTCAGGCAGCTCAACCTGAATCCGATCGTCAACGGGCAGCGGCTGCTGGCGCCGGACTTCATCCGCGTGTACGGGATTCCGAACGTCCAGAACGCGATCAACGTGCGCTCGGCGATCAACAAGTCGCGGTACGACGCGCTGACGTTCCGCTTCCAGCGCCGCTTCCCGCGCGCCACGCTGCAGGCGCACTACACGGTCGCCGGGGCTTACGCGTACGGCGGCTCCACCGGCAATCGCTCCGGCGCCGGGCTGCCGCAGGACTCGTTCGATCCGCTGGCCGAGGGCGAGTGGGGACCGGTGAACAATGACGAGCGGCACCGCGTGGTGGCGATGGGCGTGTTCGAGCTGCCGTACGGCATCCAGCTCTCGCCGGTGTTTCAGGCGGCGAGCGCCCGTCCGTACAACCTCACCGCCGGCTCGGACCTGAACGCCGACGGCACCAACAACGATCGCTACATCGACCCGGCGACCGGCCAGCAGGTCTCGTTCAATTCGGCGCGCGGCGACAACACCGTGGTGCTCGACGTGCGCACGACGAAGTTCATCGCCCTCGGCGGCGACCGCAGGATCGGGTTGTTCGCCGAGTTCTTCAACGTCTTCAACGCGGTGAACTTCGGCAGCAACTTCGGCGGCAACGCCAGAGGCGCCACGTTCGGGCAGCCGACCGCGTTTCTGCCGAGCATCGGCTATCCGCGCCAGCTGCAGCTCGGCGCGCGGTTCTTGTTCTGACGGATGGGCCGGCTGCACCCGGCCCCAACGCACCCATCGTCATTGGGGCCGGCTTCAGCCGGCCCCAACGCTGCCAGCTTCAAGGAGGCGTCAGATGCGGAGCATGTTGATCGGGTCGGCGCTGGCGATTTTCGCGGGCGCCAACCTCTTGTCGCAGGAATGGCAGCCGAAGCGGACCCCGGATGGTCAACCCGACATATCCGGCATCATCTGGACGACCGGCCCTGACGAGGTGGCGTACACCGGCGACCTCGAGACCGGCGTCGCCGACCCGGTCGGACGGAAGATACAGGGCCGCGGCGTCACCAAGGGCGGCACCCTGATCGTCGATCCGCCGAACGGCCGGATCCCGTTCCAGCCGTGGGCGCTGGCGAAACGGGAGCAGATCCCTCACGGCCGCCCCGCCCCGGAAATCGGAAGGAAGGTGGTCGATCGCGACCCGGTGAAGCTGCGGGAGATTCGCCCGCAGTACCATGTGCCTGCCGGCGGCGCCGCGCATCAACTTCGATCGCGACTTCTCGTTCGTGCAGACACCCGGCTACGTGATCATGACGTGGGAGTGGAGCCACGCGTATCGCATCATCCCGCTTGATGGACGGGAGCGGATTTCCCCGCGGGTCAAGATGGCGATGGGAGACGCGCGCGGCCGCTGGGAGGGCAACACGCTCATCGTCGAAACCACCAACATCAACGACTGGGACTGGCTGGACGCGGCGGGGACGTTCCACAGCGACGCGATGACGGCGGTCGAGCGCTACACGATCCTCGACGCCAACACGCTCGACTACAAGGTCACGATCACCGACCCGCACGTGTTCACGCAGCCGTGGACCGCCGCGTTCAAGATGCGGCGCGCGCACGATCCCGGCTACGAAGTCCTCGAGCACGGGTGTGTCGAAGGCGAGCGCGCCGTTGACCACATTCTCGAAATGGCGAAGAAGCGGCCGTAGGTCGTAGGGGCCGGCTTCAGCCGGCCCATGGCCGGCGCGCGGCGGGCCGGCTGAAGCCGGCCCCTACGAGAGACTGCCTGGCTCTAACCCGGGGCCGCTCCCTGCGTCGCCGTGTAGACGGCGTAGAGCGACTGGCCGGCGGTCATGAAGAGCCGGTTCCGTTTCGGGCCGCCAAAGGTGAGGTTCGCGCAGATCTCCGGCAGGCGGATCCGTCCGATCAGCTTGCCTTGCGGCGACCACACGGTGGCGCCGGCAAAGTTCATATCGCGCCCCTCGTTGATGCGGGTACCGGCCCACACGTTGCCTTGCACATCGGCCCGTGCGCCGTCGGTGCGGCACTTCACGCCGTCCACCATGAAGTCGCAGAACTCCTTCGGGCTTCCCACGCGGGTGCCCTCGACGTCGCAGCTCACCAGCCCCCCGTTGGCGATGATGTACAGCCGCTTGTAGTCGGGTGCGAACAGGATCCCGTTCGGATTGCCCGGCAGGTCCCCCTGTTTCACGACCATGTCGACTTTGCCGCTCGCGTCGGCGCGATACACGTTCGCCGTGGGGATTTCGCGCTTCCACATCCCGACGCCCGCCAGCTGGCCGACGCGTGACCTGAGCGCCCCGACGGGATTGCCAGGTCCCTCCGGCTCCGGTGCTCCCTCGTAGAGCTGGAAGCCGGCTGGCGGATCGGTGAACCAGTAGCTGCCGTCCGGATGTGCGGCGACGTCATTGGGCGAATTCAGCCGCATGCCGCCATACGCGTCTGCGATGACGGTCACGGAGCCGTCGTGCTCGTAGCGAACCAGGCGCCGCAAGGCGTGCTCGCACGCAACCTGGCGCCCCTGGAAGTCGTAGGTGTTCCCGTTGCTGTTGTTCGACGGGCTCCGGAACACCGAGACCTGTCCGTTCTCTTCGAGCCAGCGCAGCTGCCGGTTGTTCGGGATATCGCTCCACACGAGGTAGCGGCCCTGGCTGCACCATGCCGGTCCCTCAGACCACATCGCGCCGGTCCAGAGGCGCTGGATGGCGGTGTTGTTGACGCGAAGCGGGTTGAACGCCGGGTCGTAGGTGATGACGTCCGGGTCCGGGTAGCCGACGGGCGGGGCGCCGGGCGTGTAATCTCGCATCCCCTGCTGCGGCCCCACAGGGGCCGGATGCGCGCCTTGCGCCGGTGCCTGGGCGGCGGCGACGCGCGGCGCGCACGCGGCGACGCCCGCCGCCATGCCAATGATGAGATCACGCCGTGATACGGAATTACCCTCTCGAGCGAGTGCCTCTTTCATGACGCCTCTCTTTTCGTGACGCGTCGCTCTTCCGCCTGAAGCCGGAAGCCACTGGGAAACGTCGCGTGCGCCGACACCTTACCGGCAACCAGCCGGGGGGTCAACACCCGTCGTGCTCGCGCGGCGGCTTCGCCTGGCAGGAGGACCCGAATTGCGGTTCGCATTGACAGAGGGCGACCGCTTGGGCTACGGTTTGAACCCGGTTGCTGCGCGTGTACGGCACCCCCGTATTTTCAGCGGCAAATTCGGAGGTACAGACCTCTTCGAAGGCATCGCGACCACCCGAAGACCCATCGGTCTTCTCTCCCGGTGAGCGTTTCCTGCTCGAGGCCGGGTCCATCACACGTCTTGTCAGCCCAGGATTCGGGTTGGGGACGCGTCCGTACGCGGTCGGGAGAGCTTCGGCAGGCTCGAGCCAGAGGGCTTCTTACATGAGCAAGACATGTTTCGGTTCTGCGATCGCGACCCTGGCCGCGGGGATTCTGTGGCTCGTCACGCCGCTGCCGGCGGCCGGCCAGGCCCCGGCCACCACCCCGGCGCAGGGCTCAGCCATTACCCGCACGGCGGACGGCCATCCCGGACCTGCAGGGCTGGTGGGAGACGTCCGCGTATGCCGCGGACATGGAGACCGGGCTTCCCGACGAGGAAACCGCCACCATCCAGGGTGGGGCCATGCCGGACCGGTCCAAGGCGGTCAGCAACGTGATCGATCCCCCGGACGGCCGGATGCCGTATCAGGGCTGGGCGGCGGAGCGGCGGGTGTCGATCCCCACATTCCGTCGCGGTGAGTCCAGCAGGGGCGTGGCGAAGACGGTCAGGGACATCCGGCCGCGCACGTTCTGTCTCCACGGGACGCCGCGCAACATGGTGTCCGACTTCCAGGTCGTGCAGACGCCCGGCCTCGTCGTCCTCGCGTGGGAGTTCAGCCACGCGTATCGAACCATCCCGCTCGATGGCCGTCCGGCGCTGCCGGACCGCATCAAGCTGGCGCAGGGCCACAGCGTCGGCCGCTGGGAAGGCGACACGCTCGTGGTTCAGACAACGAACCTGAACGACTGGGACTGGTTCGACTACACCGGAACGTTCCACACCGACGCGATGACGCTGGTGGAGCGCTTCACGGTGATTGATGCCAACACGATCGATTATCGAGCGACGGTGACCGACCCGAACGTGTTCACGAAGCCCTGGACGTTCCGCATCCCGCTCAACAAGCGCCGCGTGGCGCCGGACTACGAGATGCTGGAACACGCGTGTGTCGAGGGTGAGCGTGGGGTCGAGTACCTGCTCCGTCAGTCCACAACCCAAGGGAGGTAGAAACGTATGACGCGCGTGCTCCGACTCGCTCTGTGCCTGGTACTGGTGGCCGGCGTGGCCTCTGCCCAGTCCACCAGCACCTTCAACGGGCGGGTTCTCGATCAGGGCGATGCCGTGCTGCCGGGTGTGACCGTCACGGTGACCAACCAGGCCACCGGCGTGGTCAGAACCACGGTCAGCAACGCCGAGGGCCTCTATTTCCTTCCCGGGCTCGATCCCGGGACCTACGACATCGCCACCGAGTTGCCGGGGTTCGCGCCGTCGACGCGGAGTGGCGTCGCGCTCGGTGTCAACGCGACCATCTCGCTCGACTTCAAGATGGGCCTCGCTGGCGTGAACGAAGCGGTCACCGTCACCGGTGACGCGCCGCTGATCGAGGTGACGCAGTCGAAGGTCGCCTCGAGCATCGAGGCCACCGAGATCCAGAACCTGCCGATGATCACGCGCACCGTCAGCGGCATGCTCGCGCTGCTGCCCGGCGCCGCGCCGATGGCGCCGGTCCACCGCAGCAAGGAGAACGTCGGCAGCGTCTCGTTCGGCGGCGCCTCGGGCACCAACGTGATCCCGACGGTCGACGGCGCGGACAATCGCGACAACCGCTACGGCGGGGCGCTCCTGACCTTCACGACCGAAAGCCTCGAGCAGTTCCAGCTCGCGACCAGCCAGTTCACCGCCGCCGACGGGCGCACGGGCGGTGCGGCGCTGACGATGGTCACGAAGTCGGGCACGAACCAGTTCCGCGGCTCGGCGTTCACGTTCACGAGAGACGACTCGCTGACCGCGAAGGACTACTTCACGGAGGTCGGCAACCAGGACGGAGATCCCGTTCAACCGCCAGCAGTGGGGCGGCTCCATCGGCGGCCCGCTCCTGCGCAACCGCATGTTCTTCTTCGGCGCGTACGAGGACATCTCCGAGGACAACTCGATTCCGGTCCCGGACAACCTGTTCGCGCAGCAGGAGCTGCTCCTGCAGGCGATGAACGCCGGCCGCATCCCGCAGGGGCTGGTCAATCCGGAACACCCGCATGCCGGGCCGATCCCGATGAGCCTCAAGCTCTACACGCTGAAGGGCAACGCGCAGCTCAATAACAATCACTCGTTGATGGTGCGCTACGCCGGCCAGCACGACGATCGCGATGCCGTCACCTTCACCGCGAGCAACGACCTGCGCGAGCCGGAGAACAGCTCGATCCGGATGTGGAGTGCGGTCGGTCAGCACAACTGGGTGCTCGGCAACAACGGCCTGAACCAGATCACCGGCCAGGTCAATCACCTCTACCGGCTCAGCGACATCGTCAGCAGCGTGACGGGGGAGCATTATCGGCGGGACTTCCCGAACGTGGCGCCGTTCCCGGCGCGCCTGGCGTTCCCCTCGGTCAACACGGGGGCGGGCGGGGCGGGCGGCTCGGAGACCGACACCTACGTGATCCAGCTGAAGGACGACGTCTCGCTGCTCAAGGGCAATCACGGGCTGAAGTTCGGCGCCAACTACAACAACCTCCCGCGCCTCGGCCTCAAGAACGCGAACGAGCATTTCCCGACGCTGACGTTCTTCGACGACCCGTCGGTCATCCTGAGCAACAGCAACGGCCGCTATCCCCAGGGCTTCCAGACGCCGGGTATCGTGCGGCAGTGGCAGCAGGCCAACACGGTCCTCTCCGATGACGTCAACTACGGCGCGCAGCAGTTCGCGACGTGGTTCCAGGACGACTGGCGCGCGACGTCGCGGCTGACGCTGAACCTCGGCGTCCGCTACGACATCGACTTCAACTTCTACGATCAGCGGAACTACGAGAACAACGCGACGCGGCTGGTGCTCGAGGCCATCGGCAACCCGTACGGCGGTCTGCCGAAGACGCCGACGAAGAACATCTCGCCGCGCGTCGGATTCGCCTACGACCTGTCGGGCGACGGCCGGCGGGTGCTGCGCGGCGGCTACGGCCTCTACTTCGACCAGTTCAACACCGGCGGCGCGGGTGATGCGGCGTCCCAGAACAAGCGGCCGATGAACGTCCTGGCCACGCTGACGAACACGGCCATCGGCGTGGGCGAGCTGGCGGGCTACCGCTTCGGCATCGACCCGATCCCGGCGACGCCGACCGAGTCCAACACGCTGCCGAGGGGATCCGCCGGCGAGTGGCTCGCGCCCGACCTCGGCGATCCCTACAACCACCAGGGTCACGTCGGCTACGCGCACGAGCTGGCGGCCAACACCACGCTCGCCGTCGACTACACGCACATCGAGGGGCGCAACGAGTTCCGGCGCATCAACCTCAACCCGATCGTCAACGGCACGCGCGTGCTGGCGCCCCAGTTCCGCGAGGTCTTTGGTGTTCCCAACGTCCTCAACAACGTGAACATCCTGGCGGTCGGGAACAAGTCGCGCTATGACGCGCTGACGTTCAAGTTCCAGCGCCGCCTGCCGCGCGCGACGATCCAGGCCCACTACACGCTCGCCGGCGCCTACGCGTACGGCGGCTCGACCGGCAACCGGTCCGGGGCGGCAGTCGCCCAGGATCAGTTCGACCAGTTCGCGGACGGCGAATGGGGCCCGGTCGGCAACGACGAGCGGCATCGCCTCGTGGCGATGGGTGTGTTCGAGATGCCGTACGGCATCCAGCTGTCGCCTGTCTTCCAGGCGGCGAGCGCCCGGCCGTACACCCTGACGGCCGGCTCCGACCTCAACGGCGACGGCAACAACAACGATCGCTACATCGATCCGGCAACCGGGGAGCAGGTGTCGGTCAACTCGGCGCGCGGGGACAACACCTTCGTGCTCGACCTCCGCACCACCAAGTTCTTCGGTCTCGGCGGCGAGCGGCGTATCGGCGTCTTTGCCGAGTTCTTCAATCTGTTCAACACGGTGAACTTCGGGAACAGCTATACCGGCAACGGCCGGAGCGCCACGTTCCAGCAGCCCACCGCGTTGATTCCTGGCATCGGCTATCCGCGACAGGTGCAGCTCGGAGCGCGCTTCCTGTTCTAGCGGAAGCTGACTGGCGCCGTCGTCTGCGCGCCCCTCGCGGGGTGCAGGCGGCGGCGTTTCCCTGTCGGCGGCAACATATCGTTCGGCGGCGACATTGTTCGGCGGCGGCTCCGTCCTTGGGTCCATGAGGAGGCGGTATGTGTATCGGGATAGTGAGCAGGTTTTTGCGTACGTGCGGGCTTTTCCTCTGCGTCGCGCTGGTGAGCGCCGGGGTGGCGTCCGGCCAGGCGTCGAGCACGATCAACGGGCGCGTGCTCGATCAGGGGGATGCGGTCCTGCCCGGCGTCACGGTCACCATCACCAACCAGAACACCGGCGTCGTGCGCACCACGGTATCCAACGGCGAAGGGCTTTATTTCCTCCCGGGTCTCGAGCCCGGCGTCTATAACGTGCAGTCAGAACTGCCCGGGTTCCAGACGTCGATGCGCCAGGACGTGACGCTCGGCGTCAACGCGACGATCTCGATCGACTTCAAGATGGGGCTGGCCGGCCTGAACGAGGCGGTGACCGTCACCGGCGACGCCCCGCTCATCGAAGTGACGCAGTCCAAGGTGGCTTCGAGCATCGAGGCGACGGAGCTGCAGAACCTGCCGATGATCACGCGCAATGTCAGCGGCATGCTGGCGCTGCTGCCCGGCGCGGTGCAGATCGCGCCCGCCCATCGCAGCAAGGAGAACGTCGGCAGCGTCTCGTATGGCGGCGCCGCGGGCACCAACGTGATCCCGACGGTAGACGGCGCCGACAACCGCGACAACCAGTTCGGCGGTCCGCTCATCACGTATTCGACCGAGGCGCTCGAGCAGTTCCAGCTGGCCACCAGCCAGTTCAACGCGGCCGACGGCCGCACCGGCGGCGCGGCGCTGACGATGGTGACCAAGTCGGGCACCAACCTGTTCCACGGCTCGGCGTTCGCGTTCGGCCGCGATGACGCTCTCTCGGCGAAGGACTACTTCACCGCGAACGCGAATCGCGACAAGGTGCCGTACAACCGCCAGCAGTTCGGCGGCGCGGTCGGCGGACCCATCCTGCGCAACCGCGCGTTCTTCTTCGGGTCGGTCGAACGGATCCGCGAGGACTCGCGCGTCACGGTGCCGCAGAACCTGTTCGACCAGAAGCAGCTGCTGGTCGACGCGATGAATGCGGGCCTGGTACCGGCCGGGCTGGTCAACCCCAACCATCCGCGCGCGGGCGCGCAGCCGGCGCGGCTCCTGTTGACCACGGGCAAGATCAACATGCAGCTGACCAACGAGCATGCGCTGATGTTCCGCTACGCGGGGCAGACCGACACGCGCAACGCCGCCACGTTCGTCGCCGCCAACGACCTGCGTGAGCCCGAGAACACCGAAGTCACGATGTGGAGCACCGTCGTCCAGCACAACTGGGTGATGAGCAATCGCGGCCTCAACCAGCTCACGGCGCAGGTGAATCACCTGCACCGGCTGAGCGACTCGGTGAGCAACATCACGGGCGAGCACTATACGAGGGACTTCCCCAACGTGGCGCCGTTCCCGCCGCGACTGGCATTCCCCTCGGTCAACACCGGCGCCGGCGGCGCGTCCGGGTCGATCACCGACACGTACCTCATCCAGATCAAGGACGAGGTCTCGATTCAGGCAGGCACCCACTCGGTGAAGTTCGGCGGCAATTACAACAGTCTCCCCGACATCGGCCTGCTGAACGGAAACGAGCACTACGCGACGCTCACGTTCTTCGACGACCCGTCCGTCATTCTCAGCAACCGGACGCGCTATCCGCAGGGCTTCCAGACGCCCGGGATCGTCCAGTCGTGGCAGCAGTCGAACGGCATCATGGCGGACTCGCTCCTGCACGCGCACCAGTTCGCGACCTGGTTCCAGGACGACTGGCGCGTGACGCCGCAGCTGACGCTCAACCTGGGCGTGCGCTATGACGTGGACATCAATTTCTTCGACCAGCCGCACTACGAGGAGAACGCGACCCGGCTGGCGCTCGAGGCGATCGGGAACCCGAACAGCGGCCTGCCGAAGACGCCGTACAACGCCGTGTCACCGCGAGTCGGCTTCGCCTACGACCTGTCGGGCGACGGGCGGCGCGTGCTGCGCGGCGGCGCCGGCATCTACTGGGATCAGTTCAACATCAACGGCGGCAACGTCTCGGACATCTTTTCGCAGAACAAGCGGCCGCTCAACGTGCTCGCGAGCCTGACCAACACCGCGATCGGCGTCGGCGATCTCGCGACCTACCGGTTCGGCATCGACCCGATCCCGGCGCAGCCGACGGAGGCCAACACGCTGCCGCTCGGATCGAACGGGCAGTGGCTCGCCCCGAGCATCTCCAACCCGTACAACTACCAGGCACATATCGGCTACGCGCATCAGCTGGGCGAGAGCACGCAGCCTGTCGGTTGACTACACGCACGTGGACGGCCGCAACGAGTTCCGCACGCTGAACATCAATCCGATCGTCAACGGCACGCGCGTCCTGGCGGCGGACTTCCAGCGCGTGTTCGGCACGGCGAACTACCTGAGCAACGTCAACATCTACGAGTCCATCAACAAGTCGCAGTACGACGCGTTGACGTTCAAGGTGCAGCGCCGGCTGCCGCGCACGACGCTGCAGGCGCACTACACCATCGCCCGTGCGAACGCGTATGGCGGCTCCACCGGCGCCCGCGGCGGCGCACCGCAGCCGCAGGACGCCTTCGAGCCGTTCGCGGACGGCGAGTGGGGGCCGACGGGCAACGACGAGCGCCATCGTGTCGTGGCGATGGGTGTGTTCGAGATGCCGTGGGGCATCCAGCTCTCGCCGGTGTTCCAGGCCGCCACCGCCCGCCTGTACAACCTGCTGGCGGGGAGCGACCTGAACAGGGACGGGACGGCAACCGGCAACGGCGGCGATCGCTACGTCGATCCCGTCACCGGTCAGCAGGTGCACATCAACGCGGGCCGGGGCGACAACACGGTCGTCCTCGACATGCGGACCACGAAGTTCTTCGGGCTCGGCGGGGAGAAGAAGCTCGGCTTGTTCGCTGAATTCTTCAACCTGTTCAACACCGCGAACTTCGGCAACGCCTACAACGGCAACGGCCGCAGCGCGACGTTCCAGCAGCCGAACGGGTTCGTCCCCGGCATCGGCTACCCGCGCCAGGTCCAGCTCGGCGCGCGTTTCCTCTTCTAACGGACAATCCGTGGGCCGGCTCACGCCGGCCCACGGTTGCGGATTCCTGACGTAGGGGCCAGCTTCAGCCGGCCCGTCATAGTCTGCCAGCTATCATTTCCCTATGACAGCACACGCGTCGGACCGTCTGGGCCGGATTCCGGACGACCGATTGACCGCGGAACAACGGGCGGCCATCGAGACGTACACGACCACGCGCAAGGAGCGCGACATCTCCGGCCCGTGGGTGCCGCTGCTGCGCAGCCCGGAGATCCTGGTCCGCACCCAGGCGCTCGGCGAATACCTGCGCTACAAGACGGTCTTTCCGCCGCGCCTCAGCGAGCTGATCATCCTGCTCACCGCCCGCCACTGGTCGCAGCAGTACGAGTGGGGGCTGCACTGCCCGATCGCCATCGCGGCGGGCGTCGATCGGTCCATCGCCGACGCCATCGCCGAAGGGCGCCGGCCCGAGCGCATGTCCGAGGAGCAGGAGATCGCTGTACGACTTCTGCACGGAGCTGCTCCACAACAAGTGCGTGAGCGATCCGACCTACGCGCGGGCGCTTGCGACGTTCGGCGACACCGGCGTCGTCGAGGCGGCCAGCATCGTCGGCTACTACGCGATGCTCGCGGCCATCCTGAACATGGCCAGGACGCCCGCCGAGCCGGGTATGCCTGCGCTCGCGCCGCTCCCGCGGTAAAACAGCCGGCAGCTGGCAGCCGTCGGCTGGCTGGCAGTCGTAGGGCGCGCCTAGGGCGGGCTGAAGCCGCGGGCCGGCTGAAGCCGGCCCCTACGGGCGAATGCGATGACTGGCTGCCGGCTGCCGCTGTCAGCCGAGGAGCCGTCCGCCGTCGACGGTGATCGTCGAGCCGGTTGAACAGGTGAGCCCGGCGGCGGCGACGACGGCGCGGCCGATGTCCTCGGGCTGGGCAAGGCGGCCGAGTGGCGTGCGGCGCTCCTGCTCCTGGCGCCACGCCGGGTCGAGGCCTTTGACGAAGTCGGTATCGACCAATCCGGGAGCCACGGAGACGACGCGAATGGCTGGCGCCAGGGCCCGCGCCAGCGACACGGTCATCAGGCTGAGCGCCGCCTTCGAGGCGCAGTACGCCACGTTGCTCCCGATTCCGCTGACCCCGGCAATCGACGAAATGTTGATGACAACCCCGCCGTCGCCGTGGGCGAGCAACGGTTGCAGGGCCCTGATCGTGGCGAAGGGACCCCGCCAGTTGGTCCTGAAGATCTCGTCGATCAGGGCATCGTCCAGCCCGGCCAGATCGGCGTGCGGCACGAACCGCGTCGTGCCGGCGCTGTTGACCAGGATGTCGGCCGTCCCGTAACGCTCGTTCACCTCGCGCGCCAGGCGCTCGAGGCTGGCCGAGTCGGTCACGTCGGCCCTGATCGCCGAGTGACCTTCTCCGCCGAGGGCGCCGGCCAGGGTCTCGGCCGCCGCCTGATCGCGTCGGAACACGACAACGACGCGGCATCCCGCGTCGGCAAGGCAGCGGCTGATGGCGGCCCCGACGCCACCGGTCGCGCCCGTGACGACCGCGACCCGGCCGCGCAATGTGTCAAGGCTCACGGCACGAGGCTCGCGTCTCAGGCCGGTTCCGTGGCCGCAGGCGAATACCGGCGCACCCGAAGGTCGGCCTGTTCCTTGTGGCCCCAGAACCGTTCGATCGCGCACAACCGCGAGCAATAGTCGCCGACCGTGGCGCTCGCTTCCGGCGTGACCCGCTGGTAGGTGACCGTCTTGAGGAACTTCCCGACCCACAACCCGCCGGTGTAGCGGGCGGCGCCGCGGGTGGGCAGGATGTGGTTGGTGCCGATCACCTTGTCGCCATAGGCGACGTTCGTTTCAGGCCCGAGAAAGAGCGCGCCGTAGTTGGTCAGCCGATCGAGGAAGAACTGCGGGTCCCTCGTCAGCACTTCCACGTGCTCGCTCGCGAGCTGGTCGGCGACCAGGACCGCCTCCTCCTCGCTCTCGACGAGGATGACGCGGCCGTAGTCGCGCCACGCGGCCCCGGCGAGGTCGGCGGTCGGCAGCACCTCGAGCTGCCGGGCTACCTCGTCAACCGTCGCCAGGGCCAGGGCGCGCGACGTCGTCACGAGGATCGCCGGCGATGTGGGACCGTGCTCCGCCTGCCCCAGCAGGTCGGTCGCCACCATATCGGGCGACGCGGTGTCGTCGGCGATGACCAGGATCTCGGTCGGTCCCGCAAACAGGTCGATCCCGACGCGGCCGAACAGCTGGCGCTTCGCTTCGGCGACGTAGGCGTTGCCGGGACCCACGAGCATGTCGACGGGCGCAATCGACGCGGTGCCGAGCGCCATCGCCGCGACCGCCTGGACGCCGCCGAGCACATAAATCTCGTCGGCGCCGGCAAGCGCCATCGCGGTGACCGTCTCGGCGTGTGGACGTCCTTCGTACGGCGGCGTGCACGCCACGACGCGGCGGACGCCGGCGACCTTGGCGGTGAGGATGCTCATGTGCGCCGACGCGATCATCGGGTATCGGCCGCCGGGCACGTAGCAGCCGACGCTCTGCACCGGGATGTTCTTGTGCCCGAGCGTGACGCCCGGCAGGGTCTCGATTTCCACGTCGCGCAGCGCGGCACGCTGCGCCTCCGCGAACGTGCGGATCTGCCGCTGCGCGAACTCGATATCGCGTCGCACCTCCGGCGCGACAGCGCCGACGAGCTCGTCGACGACGTCTGCCGGGAGCCGGAATGCCGGTGGCGACCAGCGGTCGAACCGCTCCGAGTAGTCCCTGACCGCTGCGTCGCCGCGCGCCTCGACGTCGCGCAGGATGCCCTCTACGGTCTGACGCACCGCTTCGTCCGCCGCGCGCGACGTGGCGGGCGCCACCGTGGGCTTGAGATCCGTGGCCACGTCAGCCGCGCCTCAGGGTCCAACGAACATCGCCTTGCTCTTCGTGTCGAAGCACACCGGCGTGCGATAGAGCGGTGACACGCCCTTGACGTTCATCTCGTCGCGGAGCTTGACCAGCAGCGGCTCCAGCGGGGTGTCGAGGCGCCCGGCGCCCACTTCATCGTGGTGGGTGGGCATGTAGTACCTCGGATTGTAGAGGCGCACGAGCGGGATCGTCGTCGTCTGACCCTGCGGGATGAGGATGGAATACGACACGATCGCGAGGTCGGTGCGGCCGATCCGCTTCATGACGGCCCGCTCCGCCTCGGTGCCGTTGCCCGTTTCGTCGACGCCGGAGGTGTCGCGGAAGATGATGCGAAAGTCATCGCCGAAGGTGAGGAGATAGCTGATGACGCCCTCCAGCGGGAGGCGCGGGTCGTTGGCGCCCTGCTGCGCGGCTCGTGCCGCCTGCTGCTGCTCGGGCGTGCGGGCGATGCCGACGGCCGCCTGCAGCGCGCGGAACGCGGCCGATGCCGCTTTCCCGACCTCCTCGCTGCCGTCGCCGTGGCGGGCGAGCATCGGCTCCACCATGACGTCCTTGATTTTCTGCGCCTCTCCGCCTTTCCCGGTGACCGTGACGATCTGCTTTTCGTCGAGCCCCATCTTCTTCGCCTGCTCCGCCGTGATGGGCGCTCCGAGCAGGCGGGCGCCCGTCCGCTGCGCCACGAACGGCGCATCCGACATGTGGTCGCCGTGGCCGTGGCCGATCAGGAGGGCGTCGGCCTTCTTGACGTCCTCGCGGACGAACCCGAGGGGCCGTGCCGGCGGCAGACGCGCGTAATGGGCGTCCAGGAGCAGGACCGTGTTCCGGTAGGCGATCTCATGGTTGGACGAGCCAAGGTACCGAACCACGATGAGGTTCGGGCTCTTCGGCGCCTCTCCCCCCATTGACGTGGCGGTCAGGGACTGGCACGCCGGCTCCTTGCTGAAATCGAAAGCCTGGGCGAGCGAGCTCGACGGCAGAATGAGAACTCCGCACAGAATGAACGCGAACACAAACCCGCACCGGGTCAGCCGCATACCGCCTCCAAATTGGTAAAGTCGTTGAGGCGGGCATCATGGCACGTCTCCCTTTCGGGGGGCAATCCGGTATATCCTCGGCCGACCCTTCTCTCAGACGGAGCACGCGAATGAGTATTCGGTACCGGGCGACATTTCCTGCAGATTCCTGGGCCTACCAACGTTCCCGACCGGGTGCTGCGGGCCATGGATTACCCGACCATCGACCACCGGGGACCGGAGTTCAGCAAGCTGGGCTCCGAGGTGCTCGAAGCCCTGCGTCCGGCATTCCAGACGCGCGGCCCGGTGATTGTGTACCCCTCATCAGGGACCGGCGCGTGTGAAGCCGCCATGGTGAATACGCTCTCCCCCGGGGACCGGGTCCTCATCATGGAGACGGGCTGGTTCTCGCACGTTGCCTGGCGGCATCAGGCCGAGAAGCTCGGCCTGCAGGTCGAATACGCCCCCGGGACCTGGCGCCGCGGCGTCGTTCCCGAGGAGGTCGAGGCCCGGCTGTCGGCGGACGCGCGACCATTCGATCAAAGCCGTCATCGCGGTTCACAACGAGACCTCCACCGGCGTCACGAGCCGCATCGCCGACGTGCGGCGCGCGATGAACGCCGCGCGCCACCCGGCGCTGCTGATCGTGGACACCATCTCGTCGCTCGGCTCCATCGACTTCCGCCACGATGAGTGGGAAGTGGACGTCACGGTCGCGGGCTCGCAGAAGGGCCTGATGCTACCTCCCGGGCTCGGCTTCAACGCCATTTCCGAGAAGGCGCTCGCCGCGAGCCGGAAGGCCAGGCTGCCGAAGTCGTACTGGGAGTGGGAGCGCGATTCTGAAGCCCAACGCGAACGGGTTCTTCCCCTACACGCCGGCGACGAACCTGCTCTACGGGTTGCGCGAAGCGCTGCACATGCTGAACGAGGAAGGGTGGGCCAACGTGTTCCGCCGCCATCAGCGGTACGCCGAGGCGACGCGCGCCGCGGTACAGGCGTGGGGGCTCGAGATCGTCTGCGAGGATCCGCGCGAGTACTCGAGCTCGTTGACCGCGATTTACATGCCCGAGGGACACGACGCGGACCGCCTGCGGTCGACGATCCTCGAGAACTTCGACATGTCGCTCGGCGCCGGTCTCGGCAAGCTTGCGAGCAAGGTCTTCCGCATCGGCCACCTCGGATTCGTTCAACGACCTGATGCTGGTCGGCACGCTCGGCGGCGTCGAGATGGGCCTCCGCCTCGCCAACGTGCCTCACAAGGACGGCGGCGTGATGGCGGCGCTCGAGTCGCTGACCGTTGCGGACAGGAAACCCGAGGCGGTACTTTCATAGGTCGCCGGCAGCCGGCAGCTGGCAGCCGGCAGCGGACCTGCGACGGACAATCGGGTGAAATACTGGCATCAGACTCTGCGGCATCGGACCATGGTCACTGCCCGCTGCCTGCTGCCAGCTGCCCACTTTACATGGACCTATGAAGACACCCTTGGAATCCTCCAGCGGCACGATGCTGGAGATGCTGCCGCTGCCACTGAGCTCTCACGCGAAGCCGGTTGACTCATTCGGGCAGGCGGCGGATCTCGAACAGGAGCTGAGGCGCACCGTCAGGGGCGAAGTCCGCTTCGACCGCGGCAGCCGCGCCCTCTACGCGACCGACGGCTCGAACTACCGCCAGGTGCCCATCGGCCTCGTGGTTCCCCGCGACGTGGACGACGTGATCGCGGCGGTGGCGGCGTGCCGGAAGTACGACGCACCCGTGCTGCCGCGCGGCGCCGGCACCAGCCTCGCCGGGCAGTGCTGCAACGTCGCGGTGGTGCTCGACTTCACGAAGTACATGAACCAGATCCTCGAGCTCGACCCGCGCCAGGGCTTCGGCCGGGTGCAGCCGGGCGTCGTCTGCGACACCCTGCGGAATCGCGCCGAGGAGCACCAGCTCACGTTCGGGCCCGATCCCTCCACGCACAGCCGGTGCACGCTCGGGGGCATGGTCGGGAACAACTCGTGCGGAACGCACTCGCTCCTCGCCGGCAAGACCGTGGACAACGTCGAGGAACTGCGCATCCTCCTCTACGACGGCACGCAGCTCACGGTCGGACCGACCAGCGACCAGGAGCTCGCCGCGATCATCAGGGAGGGCGGGCGTCGCGGCGACATCTATTCGCGACTCAAGAGCATCCGGGATCGGTATGCCCCGCTCGTCCGGCAGCGATACCCGGACATCCCCAGGCGCGTGTCCGGCTACAACCTCGATCAGCTGCTGCCGGAAAACGGATTCAACGTCGCCCGCGCGCTCGTCGGGAGCGAAGGCACCTGCGCCATCGTGCTCGAAGCGAAGATGCGGCTGATTCCAAGCCCGCAGCACCGCTCGCTCGTCGGTCTTGGATACGCCGACGTATTCCTGGCCGCCGATCAGGTACCGGAGATCCTCGAGTGCCTGCCGATCGGCCTCGAAGGGTTCGAAGGCGTCATGATCGACGCGCTGCGGCGCAAGGGCGCGCCGAATCTCGAGCTGATTCCCGAAGGACGCGGCCTGCTGCTGGCGGAGTTCGGCGCCAACGATGCGCCGACGGCCGACGCGATGGCGCAGCGTCTCATCGAGCGGCTGCAGCGGCTGCCGGGCACGCCGGATATCCGGTTGTATTCGAAGGACGAAGCCAGGGCCGTCTGGAAGATTCGCGAGTCCGGCCCGCGCGCCGCTATTTCCGCGCCGGGCCTTCCGCCGCGCTACGAAGGGTGGGACGATTCGGCCGTTCCGCCGGCCAAGCTGGGCGGGTACCTGCGCGACCTGCGCCGGCTCCTCGACGAATACAACTACCAGGCGGCGTACTACGGGCACTTCGGCCACGGGTGCATTCACATGCAGGTCAGCTTCGACCTGCGGAGCGAGCCGGGCATCCGGAAGTACGGCGAGTTCGTGGACCGCGCCGCCGACCTCGTGGTGCACTACGGCGGATCGATCTCGGGCGAGCACGGTGACGGCCAGTCGCGCGGCGCGCTGCTGCCGAAGATGTTCGGTCCCGAGCTGATGGAAGGGCTCCGCGAGTTCAAGGCCATCTGGGATCCGGGCAACAAGCTGAATCCCCACAAGCTGATCGACGCCTACCAGCCGACCGAGAACCTGCGGCTGGGCGCCGACTACAAGCCGCTCGACCCGCCGACGCACTTCAAGTTCCCCGATGACGATGGCTCGTTCGCCAAGGCGTCGCTGCGCTGCATCGGGGTGGGCGAATGCCGCAAGGGCGACTACGGCACGATGTGCCCGAGCTACATGGCGACGCTCGAAGAGGAGCACAGCACGCGCGGCCGCGCGCACATGCTGTTCGAGGTGCTGCAGGGCGAGGTCATCGACGGCGACTGGGGCAACGAGGACGTCAAGAAGTCGCTCGACCTGTGCCTGTCGTGCAAGGCGTGCAAGTCCGAGTGTCCGACCAACGTGGACATCGCCACCTACCGCTCCGAGTTCCTGTCGCACTACTACGAGACGCATTCGCGGCCGCTCGAGGCGTACGCCTTCGGCATGGTCGATCGCTGGGCGAGGCTCGGGTCGTTGGCGCCGCGCCTCGCCAACTTCATGAACACCGCCCCCGGACTGAGCGCGTCTGATGCGTCGCGCGCTCAAGCTGGCGCCGGAACGCCAGACTCCGCGCCTGGCGACGGTGAATTTCAGGCGCCTGGCCGCGAAGCGCCGGGTACCGACCGTCGGCATCGGCGCCGCGCCGCGGTCCACGGGGCGCGAGGTGATCCTCTGGGTGGACACCTTCAACAACTACTTCCACCCGCAGACGAGCGTGGCGGCGCTCGAGGTGCTGCAGGCGGCGGGCTTCCGCGTCAGCGTTCCACGCGGCCACCTGTGCTGCGGCCGTCCCCTGTATGACTTCGGCCTGCTCACGCAGGCCAGGCAGTACCTGCAGCATGTGATGCTCGAGCTCGGGCCGCAGATCGACGCGGGCTACCCGATGGTCGTCCTGGAGCCGAGTTGCGCGTCGGTCTTCCGTGACGAGCTGCGGAATCTATTCCCCGACGATCCGCGCGCCGACAAGCTTCGCCGCCAGACGTTCGTCCTGAGCGAGTTCCTGATGAAGCAGGTGCCCGACTATGCGGCGCCGCGGCTGTCAGGCAAGGTCCTGCTTCACGGACACTGCCATCAGAAGGCGATCATCAAGATGGATCACGAGGAGGCGCTGCTGCGGAAGATGGGCGCCGAGGTCCAGTCGCCCGACGCGGGATGCTGCGGCATGGCAGGGCCGTTCGGGTTCTCGGCGGAGAAGTTCGAGGTGTCGAAGGCGATCGGCGAACGCCGGCTTCTCCCGGCCGTGCGCAAGACGGCGGAAGACACGGTGATTGTCGCCGATGGATTCAGTTGCCAGGAGCAGATCGGGCAGCTGACCGGCCGGCGCGCGATTCACCTCGCCGAGGCGATGAGAAACGCATTGAAATAGGTGCGGTAGCGGGCAGACCTGGCAGTGCGGCCCGAAGGTCGCTTGCCGGCCTACCGAACGCTCGATGTGGTGCCTGGGTCAGCCGAGCGTCGGCATGATGAACGCCGATGACACGACGTCGCCCTTCGGCCAGCGGCTGGTGATGGCCTTCGTGCGCGTGTAGAAGGAGACGCCTTCCATGCCGTGCACGTGCAGGTCGCCGAACAGCGACTGTTTCCAGCCGCCAAACGAGTAGAACGCCATCGGCACCGGGATCGGCACGTTGATGCCGACCATGCCGACCTCGATCTGCTCCTCGAAACGGCGGGCGGCGCCGCCCGAGTTCGTGAACAGGGCCGTGCCGTTTCCATACGGGTTCCTGTTCACGAGGTCGATGGCCTCGTCGAGCGTATTCGCGCGGAGCACGACCAGCACGGGCCCGAAGATCTCGTCCTTGTAGATCGTCATCTCGGGCGTGACGTGATCGAAGAGCGTGGGCCCGAGGAAGAAGCCGCCTTCGCAGCCCGGCACCTTCAACCCGCGTCCGTCCACGATCAGGCGCGCGCCCTCCTTGACGCCGGTGTCGATGTAGCCCTGCACCTTGTCGCGGTGCGCGCAGGTCACGAGCGGGCCCATGTCCATGTCCTCGCCGGTGCCGGGGCCGATCTTCAGCGTCCTGGCTTTCTCCGCCAGCGTGGAGACGAGCCGGTCGCCAGCCTCGCCGACCGCCACGATCGCGGAGATCGCCATGCAGCGTTCGCCGGCCGAGCCGTAGGCGGCACCGATGAGCGCGTCGGCGGCAAAGCCCAGGTCGGCGTCCGGCAGCACCACGGCGTGGTTCTTGGCGCCGCCGAGCGCCTGCACGCGCTTTCCGGCCGCCGCCGCCGTCGAATAGATGTACTTCGCGATCGGCGTGGATCCGACGAACGACACCGCGTGAATGCCCGGATGGTGCAGGATGGCGTCCACCGCTTCCTTGTCGCCGTGCACGACGTTGAAGACACCCTCGGGGAGCCCGGCCTCCTTCAGCAGTTCCGCCATCATGACGCCGGCCGACGGATCCTTCTCCGACGGCTTGAGGATGAAGGTGTTCCCGCACACGAGCGCGAGCGGGAACATCCACATCGGCACCATCGCCGGGAAATTGAACGGCGTGATCCCGGCGCAGACGCCGACCGGCTCGAGCCGCGAATACGCGTCCACGCCGCGGCCGACCGACTCCGAGTGCGAGCCCTTCAGCAGGTGGGGCGCGCCCGCCGCGAACTCGACCACTTCGATGCCGCGCTGGACTTCGCCCATGGCGTCGAGGAACACCTTGCCGTGCTCCTCGCTGATCACGGTCGCGAGCGCCTTCTGGTTGCGCTCCATCAGCTCGCGGAAGCGCGTGATGATTCGCGAGCGGCGAAGCGGCGGGACGGCCCGCCAGGCGGGGAACGCCGCGGTCGCCGCGGCGACGGCCGCATCCACGTCGCGCGCGTCCGCGAACGGCACGGACCGCACCACTTCGCCCGTCGATGCGTTGGTGACCTCGCCGCGCCGGGTGCCGTGTGGGGCGACGGACCGGCCGTTGATCCACAGCGGGATCGTGGCGAGCGACGGCGAAGCGGGATTGGCGACAGGGGTAGACATCGTGCTCCTCAGGGATGGGTTCGGCTGATCGGAAACGAAACCGGGTTTGATTGCACGAAGAACAGCAAAAGCCAGACCTGGTTTCATGCGGCGGCGCGGTCCGAAAACGCTGCGAAATGAAGTATATCCGCCGCCGAGCGCCCCTTGCCAGCGCGTGTCCGGCAGCTTCCGGCTCCAGCGCGGAAGTCCAGTGCTCGGTCGGATCTTCCGGCTGAAGCCGGAAGCCACAAGCGGCGCAGATGAGGGCGTCGAACGGATCGCGGGCAAACGAAGCTCGTCCGCGTCGAACCCCTCGCAGCATCGAGAACATGGGGGTGAGACGCGGGATTACTGAAGAGATCGTCGAAGAAGGCCCGCACCGGCCGATGCAGGTTGATGCGGACGGCGCCGGCCAGCAGGCTGACTTCCAGATCGCCGCCAGCGGCACGCACACGAGCGCGTCGCGCCGTCGGTTCGTGCTGCCTTGACAGTCTCCGTTGACGGTGGTTACGCTCGATCGACGTGTTGACCTGGTTCCGACGCCGGCGCGCCTCCATCGGGGCGACGCTGCTCTTCTCCCTCGCGACCTTTGGCGGGTCGTTCGCGCTCCCGCATTGGGTCGAGTGTCACGGCCACGACTGCGCCCCGATCTTCGTGGAGCACGACGCGGCCGCGCACCGGTTCCAGGCCGACGTCTCCGAAGCGGAGGCGCATCCGCTGCACTGCCTCGTGTGTCACTGGGCGAGGTCCTTCCGGCCGAGACCGGAAGCCGCGTACCAGCCCGCGCCGGCTGTTGAAAGCACGCCACGAGTTCATCCCGAGTTCTTCGCGGTTACCCCCGCCGCCCTGGCGGCGCAGCCTCCCCTCCGCTCGCCTCCGACAGCCTGAGCTCCTTCCGCCTCGAGGCGGAAGCCACAGCACGTGAATGCCCGCGTCGCAGAGGCGACGCGCAGGCGGACACGTGCACAGGCTCTATTTCATTCCGGAGGCATCATGAACCGTACGCGTTTCTCCGCGTGCGCCGTGCTGGTTGCCGCACTGTCGTGCTCGACAGGCGCGGCGGCCCAGGGCGGCGCAACGCTTTCAGGCCGTTTGATCAACTCGTTGTCGGGCGATCCCATTGCCGGTGCCACGGTGCTCCTCGAGGAGCTGCGTCGCGAGACGACATCCGATGCCGCCGGCAACTTCACGTTCGACAACGTCCCCGCGGGGGCCTACCACGTGTCGGTGCGCGCGCAGGGCTATTCGTCGCGCCGCAGCGAGGTGATGGCGCCGGGCGCCGCCGCCGGCGATCTGCGGATTGATCCGGAACTGCACTTCGAGGAGGTGACGACCGTCAGTGCCGAGACGCGGAGCCAGTTCGACGCGTTCCAGGCGACGAGCGTGCTGTCGGGTCAGGAGCTGACCAAGCAGCTCGAAAGCTCGATCGGCGCGACCCTGCAGAATCAGCCCGGCGTGGCCATGCGCAGCATGGGCCCCGGGCCGTCGCGGCCGATCGTGCGCGGCCTCGATGGCGACCGCGTGCTCATTCTGCAGGACGGCCAGCGCATCGGCGACGTGTCGAGCCAGTCCGGCGATCACGGCGTGCCGGTCAACCCCGCATCCGCGCAGCGTATCGAGATCGTGCGCGGTCCGGCCACCATGCTCTACGGCTCGAATGCCATCGGCGGACTGGTCAACATCATCACCGACGACATCGCGACGCGGCCGGTCATGGGCGCCACCGGCAATGTCACGTTCGATGCCGGCTCGGCCGCCACGGAAGCGGGCGCGGCCGCCGACATGCACGTGGGCAACGGCAGATTCGCGGCGCATTTCGGCGGCGGCGGCCGGCATACGGGAGACTACAAGACGCCGGAAGGCGAGGCGCCCAACTCGCAGCTGCGCAGCGGCTTCGCCAGCGTGGGCGGTGGCTGGACCGGGACCCGCGGGTATTTCGGCGCGAACTATGGCTACGACGACACGAAATACGGCATTCCGCTCGTCGAGAGCGGCAACATCCAGCTGACGCCGCGCCGGCACGCGTTCACGCTGCGCGGCGGCACGCAGAACGGCCAGGGCGCGTTCGACACGTTGCGCGCATCGCTGGCGGTGCGGCGCTACAAGCACGAAGAGCTCGACGGCACGGAGGTCGGCACCGCGTTCCGCAACGATACCAACGAGTTCGACGTCCTGGCGTCGCACCGCGCGGTGGGACGCCTGAAGGGGAGTGCCGGTTTGTGGGCGCTCGATCGCACCTTCGACGCGACGGGCGAGGAGGCGCTCTCGCCGCGTGTGGACCAGCGCGGGCTCGCCGCGTTCATCTACGAAGAGGTGACGTGGCCGCACTTCACGTTCCAGATGGGCGGCCGCATCGATAACACGCGCTACAGCCCGGCGGGCGAGATGGAGCGGAAGTTCACGAACGGCTCGGGCTCCATCGGGTTCCTCGTCCGTCCGGGCGCGGCCAACGATCGCATCACGCTGGCGGTCAGCCTTGCGCGCGCATCCCGGACGCCGGCGCTCGAGGAGCTCTTCTTCCTCGGCGTGCACCCGGGGAACTTTGCCATCGAGGTGGGCAATCCCGAGCTCGATCCGGAGCGGGCTTTCGGCTTCGACGTGTCGCTGCGCGCGCGCGGCCCGCGCGCCTCGGCGGAGATCACCTACTTCCGCAACGACATCAGCAACTTCATCTTCCGCAACCCGCTCACGGTGGAGCAGTTCGAGGAGCGCAGCGATGTCCTGCTCGGGCGGTTCCCCGATCGGGACCTCACCGTCAGCGAGGAAGAGTTGGAAGAGTTCCAGCTCGTCGAGTTCGTCGGTTCCGACAGCCTGCTGCAGGGCATCGAGGCGCACGCCGACTTCCTTGTCGGAGACTTCGGCCTCGAGCTCGGCGCCGACTACGTTCGTGGTGAGCTGAAGGACAGCAAGGACGCCGCTTCCTCGCATTCCTCCGTTCCGCGTCCGCATCGCGCCGCGTTACCAGCGCAACGCGCTGCAGGTGGGCGGCGAAATCGCCGCCGTTGCGAAGCAGGATCGCGTGTTCGGCGCCGAGGACCCGACCGACGGCTACTCTCTGCTGAAGCTGTTCGCCTCCTATACGTTCGGTACGACGCGTGCGGCGAACACGATCACGTTTCGGGTGGACAATGTCACCAACGAGCTCTATCGCAACCACCTGTCGTTCCTGAAGGAGCTCGTCCCCGAGGTCGGACGCAACGTGAAGCTGCTGTACAACGTGAGGTTCTAGGGAGCGAGCCGGCAGGCGGACCGGCAGGCCCGCCTGGCAAGAAGGGCGCACATATCCATCGGGATCGGCGCTTCGAGATGGATCCGCTCCCGCGTGACCGGATGGAGCAGCGAGATGCGCCAGGCGTGCAGGGCCTGGCGCGCGATCGCGTCATCCGCACCGCCGTAGGTGGCGTCGCCGACGATCGGACAGCCCAGTGCGGCCAGATGCACGCGGATCTGGTGCGTGCGCCCGGTGATCAAGTCACACCGGACCGTCGAATGATTCCGATCGGACGGAGGCGAGCCTGGCATCACCTCGTACCGCGTCTCGCATGGTGCGCCGGTGTCCGTCACGATGACTCGCCGCCGGTCCTCCGGGTCCCGAGCCAGCGGCAGCGTGATGGTCCCCTGCGGCGGTTCGGGCGTGCCGCGCACGATCGCGAGGTACTCCTTCTGCATGCGATGTTTCTGCATCCGCGCATGGAGGTCCGGCGTCAGCGCCACGAGCACCAGCCCTGATGTGCCCTTGTCGAGGCGCGTCAGAATGCCGGGTTGGACGCCGGCACGGTCGCGGAACCGCCAGAGAACGCCGTTCAGCAGCGTGCCCGAGGTGTTCTTGTAGGTCGGGTGCACGACCATGCCGGCAGGCTTGTCGAGGGCGATGAGCGACTCGTCCTCGTAGAGCACGGCGAGCTCCACCGGCTCCGGCTCAGGTCGCCGGCGTTCCCGAACGGAAGATTGAATCGTCCGGGGCTGATCAGGCATCTTTACTCATATGGCGATTTTCTCAAGCCCGATGAAGCTCAGACTCCCCCGTCCCGATGATGCCCTGCCTGGCCGCGAATCGGCCATCCCGGTGGCCGAGACGCACTTCGTCAACGGCAACCGGCTGACCGCGCCGTTCCCCGCCGGTCTCGAGCAGGCCGTCTTCGGCATGGGCTGCTTCTGGGGCGCCGAGCGCAAGTTCTGGCAGGCGCCGGGCGTCTATTCCACCGCTGTCGGCTACGCCGGCGGCTACACCCCGAATGCCACCTACAAGGAAGTGTGCAGCGGGATGACCGGGCACACCGAGGTCGTGCTCGTCGTGTTCGACCCGAAGGTCACGTCGTACGACGCGATGCTCAGGATCTTCTGGGAGAACCACGATCCGACGCAGGGCATGCGGCAGGGCAACGATGCCGGCACCCAGTACCGCTCGGCGATCTACGCCACGTCGCCCGAGCAGAAGCGGGCCGCCGAGGCGTCGCGCGCCGCGTACCAGGAACGGCTGGATGCCGCTGGTTACGGGCGCATCACCACCGAGATCGCCGACGCGCCGCCGTTCTACTATGCCGAGGACTACCACCAGCAGTACCTCGCGAAAAACCCGCAGGGGTATTGCGGGATCGGCGGCACCGGCGTCACATGCCCGGTGGGCGTGAACGCGTAGGCGGCACACCAGGTATCGAGGCGGCAGCACCATCAGGGGTCGCCTCGATGCGTCTCCGGGACTCGGTGCGGCGTGATCATGCGAACCGCGCTGGGCAGCCCACCTATATAATCTCCTCCGCATGAGCAGAGTCATATACGAGAACACACCGGCCACGGCCGCACAGGAAACGCTTCGCCAGACCCACAAGGTGCGTCTCGTCACCGCCGCAGAAGAAGGCGGCGGCGTCAACGCCTTGCCTGCCGGCGTGTACGGGTTCACCTATTCGCCCGCGCTCGTCAACGCGCCGCTCTTCACCACGCGACGCTACCGCAGCTACGAGACGCACAAGCTACGCAGGCGGCGAGGTCGCTCGTGGTCGGGTTCGCGAGCGCCGAGGACGCCGAGCAGCTGGTGAGCGCGCCCGGTGAGATCACGATCGTCATCCAGCCCGAACCGGACGAGCATGCGTCGGCGCTGGTGACGATTCCCTACGCCCGCATGCGGCATCATCGTCAGTACGCCGCACCGAATCAGCACGGGTTCACGGTCACGGTCGCCCCGCGGTAGTCGGCAGTGGTCAGGGGGCCCTTCCGCCTGAAGGCGGAAGCCACAGCCCCTCGCTACGACTTTTCGGTACGCAAACGACTGCTGAAGGTCGAAGCTACGGATCGGGGCCCGTGGCTTCCGGCTTCAGCCGGAAGATCCCCGCCGACTCCCATTACACGCGTTTCAGCTTCCAGGTTCCCTTCCGGAACAGCCACGCGCTCACCAACGCCAGCGTCGAGAACGCGACGCTGACCGCGATGAAGACCCCCGTCGGCCCGAAGCCAAGCGGGTACGCCAGCGCCCAGGCGAGCGGGATTTCCCAGAACCACAGGCAGGACAGGTGAATCAGCGTCGGCGTGCGCGTATCGCCCGCGCCGTTGAACGACTGCGTCAGCACCATGCCGTACCCATAGAACAGGAAGCCTGCGGCGACGATGCGGAGCGAGCGGATGCCGTGCATGGCCACCGCCGGATCGTTCGTGAAGACGCCAATCAGGGCGGGGGCGAAGAGCAGGAAGATCAATCCCACCACCGACAGGCAGATCGTGTTGTAGAAGCCCGCGCGCCATGCGGCGGCTTCGGCGCGCTCGGGTTTGCCGGCGCCGAGATTCTGGCCGACGAGGGTGGCGGCGGCATTGCTCACGCCAAATGACGGCAGCAGCGCGAACATGATGATGCGGATGCCGATGGTATTGCCGGCGACCGCTGCGCTGCCGAACCCGGTGAGGATCCGGATCAATCCCATCCACGATGCCGTGCCGATGAAGTTCTGGACCATGGCGCTGCCTGACAGGCGCAGGATGCCCTTCATCACGCCGACGTCGAGGCCGAGATGATGCCGGTGCACCTCGATGCGGCCGCCGCGCCGCGTGAGGTGATACAGCTGGTAGAGGACGCCGCAGCCGCGGCCGATGCTCGTCCCCACGGCAGCGCCCGCGACCCCGAGCTCGGGAAACGGTCCGACGCCGAAGATCAGGCAGGGCCCGAGTGTGATGTTGATGGCGTTGGCGAACCAGAGCACCCGCATGGCGATGGCGGCGTCGCCGGCGCCGCGAAACACCGAGTTGATGAGGAAGAGCAGCAGGACGGTGCCGCTGCCGCCGAGCATGACGCGCGCGAAGCCCGAGCCGGTGCGGATCACGTCGTCGCTCGCGCCCATGAGGCGCAGCAGGTCTGGACCGAACGTCGCGCCGAGGGCGCCGATGATGACGGCCAGGCCCACGCCGAGCGCGATCGACTGCACCGCGGCGCGCGCCGCCCCGTCGCGGTCCTTCTCGCCGATGCGCCGCGCGACGATCGCCGCGGCGCCGATCGACAGTCCGATCGCGGCGGCGTAGATGATCGTCATCAGCGATTCGGTGATGCCGACGGTGGCGATCGCGTCTGCGCCGAGACGGCCCACGAAGAAGATGTCCGCCACCGCGAACACCGATTCCATGAGCATCTCGAGCACCATCGGCACCGAAAGCAGCACGACGGCGCGGCCGATCGGCGCCTCCGTATAGTCCTGGTGCGAGCCGCGGACGGCTTCGCGGATCGTGGCCCAGATCGACGGTCTGACGGTTTCAACGCTCAAGGTCGAGCCCCAACTCGAAGGTACACACCGCTGAGGCACCGGACCCCAATCAGGCGTTGTGTCTCTCTGCCTCTGTGGTCGTTCGCGTCTATTTGGAGCCTTGTGCCCCGGCGCCTTGCGCGTCGGGAGTGGCCGGTCCCTTCGCGATCGGCCGCGCCGGATCGCTCGACCATTCCGACCACGACCCTGGATACACCCTGGCACCGGGGAGGCCGGCGTGCTCCATGGCGAGGAGGTTCTGGCATGCGGTGACGCCGGAGCCGCAATACATCACGACCTGCTCCGGCCGCCGATTCGCCCATCACGCGTTGGAACTGCTCGCGCAGCTGCTCCGGCGGCAGCATGGTGCCGCCGGCGCCGACGTTCCACTGATAGAAGTGGTTCACCGCACCGGGAATGTGGCCGGCGGCGCGATCGATCGTCTCATGCTGTCCTTCGAATCGCTCCGGCGCGCGGGCGTCGATCAGGAGCGTTGCCGGATCTCCGATCAAGCGCTCCACATCGTCCACGCGCAGGCGGGCACCCTGGCGCGCGCGCCCTTCGAACGTGGCCGGCGGCCGCGTTTCCTCCCCGGTTCGAACGGGGCGTCCCTCGAGGAGCCACTTGGCGAACCCGCCGTCGAGTACCGCCACCGCCTCGTGGCCCATGTAGCGAAGCATCCACCACAGCCGGCTCGCGTACCGGCCATCGTCCTGGTCGTAGAGGACGACCTGGATGCCCGGGCCAATCCCGAGCCGCCCGAACGTCTGCGTCATCGCCTGGGGCGGCGGCAGAGGGTGGCGTCCGTTCGCGCCGTCAGGAGCGGTGGACATGTCGTGCGAGAGGCTCGCGTAACCGGCGCCGGGAATATGGGAGCGCAGGTATTCCGCGCGGCCCCACCGCTCGTCCTTGAGGTCGTACCGGCAGTCGATGATCGCCCACGCGTCGAGGTGAGACGCGAGGGCATCGGTCGTGATGAGGGTGGTGTGCACGGCCGTAGTGTAACGCCGGGCATTTGACGGCGCAGGCATTGCATTTCCCACACGAGGAGCAACGCATGAGATTTCGAGCAGTCCCGCTGGCCCTCCTGCTGCTGAGCAGCATCGCATGCGCGCCACGCGGGCCGATTGTGGATCTGGGAGAGAAGCCAGCAAACGTCGGCGGCACGATCGCGGGTGCGGTGCTGGCTGGGGACGAACGCACGCCGCTGCCGTCGCGAAAGGTGGCGGCGATCGAGGTCGCGAGCGGAACGCGCTTCGAGACCTCGACCGCTACCAACGGAGGCTACACGATCAAGGTGCCTCCGGGCACCTACAGGCTGGAAGTGGAGACGCGGCCCAACGAGACCGTCATCACGCAGCCGGAGCCGACGCAGGTCAACCCCAGCGACATCGACGCGGATCGCGATTTCGTGCTGACGCCGCGCCCCGTCTGATCAGTTCGCGATCAGACCTGGGCGCGCTCGAGCGCCGCGATGCGCTGTTCGAGCGGCGGGTGGGTGGAGAAGAACACCATCCAGCCGCGCGTGCCGTTGATCTTGAGCGTGGCGAGCGCCTGGTGCGTCGTGTCCACCGCCTCGTGGCTGGCGGCGAGCCGGCGCAGGGCACCGAGCATCTGCGGCTTGCCGGCCAGCGTGGCGCCGCCGTAGTCCGCTCGGAACTCGCGCTGGCGCGAATACCACGCGGTAATCAGCGACCCGAGGATGCCGAGGCCGATCTCCAGCACGATCATCACCACGAAGCTCAGCGCGTAGGCGTTGCGCGAGTCGCTCGACGCGCGCACCGCATACGCCACCAGCCGCGCGAAGAACATCACGAACGCGTTGATGACCCCCTGCAGCAAGGTCATGGTGACCATGTCGCCGTTGGCGATGTGCGCCACTTCGTGGGCGAGCACACCCTCGATCTCTTCATGGCGCATCGCCCGCATCAGGCCTGACGAAACGGCGACGAGGCTGCGCTTCTTGCTCGGGCCGGTCGCGAACGCGTTGACCTCGCCCGATTCGTAGATGCCGACTTCCGGCATCGGCAGGTTGGCCTGCCGGGTGAGGCGCTCGACCGTCGCGTAGAGCCAGTCGGCCTCGCTCGAGCCGGTCCGCCCGTCCACGACCTGCACGCCGGTCGCCCGCTTCGCGATCCAGCGGGACATCTGCAGCGACAGGAAGGCGCCACCCATGCCCCAGAGGAAGCACAGGGTCGCGAGGGCACCGATGTTCAGCCCCTCCGGGCCGACATAGTTGCCGACGCCAAGAACGCTCATGACGATCGACAGCGTGACGACGATCGCCAGGTTGGTAAGAAGGAAAAGGAAAATGCGTTTTCCCATAATGAAGCTCAGAATATCACTCGTTCGGATGTCCGGACGTCGGGAATCTCGGGTTCGTTCCGGCTCCGCTGGTTGCCTGCCCCGCCGCGGGCGCAGCGACACCTTGCACTCGCCTCGCGGGCCGGTCAATGCGGCGTCACACCGGGGAGCGATTGTATGACATTCAATTAGACGCGGCTTGCATTGCGCAGGTTTCAATTCCATCATTGCGGCCATGACAATGTGGATCCCGAATCTCGAGGGCCGGAAGGGCCCGAAGTATCGGGCAATTGCGGATGCCATCGACGAGGAGGTCCAGCAGGGCACCCTGCGCGCCGGCGGGCGCCTGCCGCCCCATCGCGACCTGGCGGACCATCTCGGCGTCACCGTGACCACGATCACGCGCGCCTACACGGAGGCCGCGCGGCGCGGCCTGATTTCGGGTCATGTCGGCCGCGGGACGTTCATTCGCGGGAACGAGGCCGAGGACGCGCCGACCGAGGGGCCCATCGACCTGAGCATCAACGTCCTGATGCCGGACAAGGAGGTGGCGGTCCTCGAGTCGCGCCTCTTCCAGCGCCGGGTCCTGCCGTGGACGCAACTGCTCGGCTACGCCCGCCCGCAGGGGCACCTCCGCCACCGGCAGGCGATGGCGTCGTGGCTGGGGCAGCAGGGACTGGCGGCCAATCCCGAGCATCTCGTCCTGACCGCGGGTGCCCAGCACGGCCTCGCCGTGTCGATGACCGCAATCACCAAGCCGGGCGACACGGTGCTGGTCGAGGAACTGACCTATGCCGGCATGCGGCTGCTCGCCCAGCAGTTGCACCTCAAGCTGCGCGGCGTCGCCATGGACGCGGAGGGGCTGCGGCCCGACGCGCTCGACGCCGCCTGCCGCACGACGCGGGCCCGGGTGCTGTACTGCATGCCGCGGCTGCAGAACCCGACCTCGGCGGTCATGTCCGATCGGCGGCGGCGGCAGATTGCGGCGTTGGCCGAGAAGTACCGCCTGACCGTCGTCGAGGACGACACGTACGGGTTCCTCTCACCGGAGCGCGTACCGCTTGCGACGTTGATTCCGGCGCGGACGATCTTCGTGACCAGCCTCTCCAAGAGTCTCTTCCCCGGCATGCGTCTCGGCTGCGCCGTGGCGATTCCGGCGATGGTCGAGAAGATCACCGCCGCGGTGTGGGCGTCCATGATCATGACCTCGCCCATCGGCGCCGACCTTCTCTGCGGCTGGATTGAAGACGGCACAGCCGCGCGCATCGTGGAGTGGAAGCAGCGGGAGGTGACGGCCCGCCAGGCGATGGCGCGGCGCCTGCTCGACGGCGAGCGGATTCAGACGCATCCGGCCAGCCCGCACATCTGGCTGCACCTGCCGCAGCGGTGGTCGTCCGATGCGTTCGTCGCGCAGGCGCGCGTGCGCGGCGTGATCGTCAACGCCGCGGGCGAGTTCGCCACCAGCGACGTGCACCCGCGCGGTGTCCGCATCGCGCTCGGCACGCCGCGCACGCGCGCCGGCCTCGAGGAGGCGTTGACGCGCGTCGCCGCCGCGCTCAGCGACAGGACGCCGGCGACACGGGTCGTCGTCTGATCGGGAGTCGCGTCAGGCTGCGCGGCGCGGACCGGAAGGGTCCGCGCCGCATCGTTCAGTTCGTCAGAATGCGCCGCAGCCGCTGCGCGAAGCTGGCAAGCCTCGTTGTGAAGTCGCCGAGCCGCAAACGGAGATCCTCGAGCGCGGCGGGATTGCGGATGCTGTCGAGCAGCCACTGGCGCTCCCGCTCGAGGGAGTCACGTTCCGCCATGAGTGCGAAGAGTTCCGCCTGGTTGATGACCGCCATGGACACTCCGGAAGGTGGGACGTTTACATCGTGGGCGCCTCCGCACTACGCAGCGCCTCGGCGAGGCGGTGCAGGAACAACCCGACGTCGGTGACGACGCCCACCGTCTGCGTCGATCCCCTGTCGCTGAGCTTGGTGACGACGGCCGGGTTGATGTCCACGCACACGACGCGCACCCAGGACGGAAGCATGTTGCCCACGCCGATGCTGTGCAGCATCGACGACAGCATCAGGACGAGGTGCACGTTCTTCGAGAGCGCCTCCGCATAGCGCTCCTGTGCTTCGACCAGATCCATCACGGTATCGGGCAGCGGGCCGTCGTCCCGGATGCTGCCTGCAAGCACGTAATCGACGCCGTGCTTCACGCACTCGTACATCACGCCGCTCGTGAGCACGCCGCGCTCCACCGCCGGCCGGATACCGCCGGCGCGGTTGATCGTGTTGATGGCCGCCATGTGGTTGCGGTGGCCCTGCTCGACCGGCGCGCCGGCCGCCAGGTCGATGCCGAGCGAGGTGCCGGACAGCGCAAACTCGATGTCGTGCACCGCCAGCGCGTTACCAGCGAGGACGGTGTTCACGAAGCCCAGCCGGATCAGTTCCGAGAAGTGTTCGACCCCGCCGGTGTGCACGACCACCGGGCCGGCGACCACCACGATGTTCCCCCCGGCCTTCTTGACGTCGCGCATCATCGCCGCGATGCGCGCCACGCTGCCCTCGACCCGCCGTTCGGACGATACGTCGTTGCTCATGAAGGCGAACCCGTGCCGGTCGCGCTCCTTGAATTCCGGCGTCACGCGGATGCCTTCGTGGCCGCAGATGATCGGCTCGCCTGCCTTCACGTCGCGCAGCTTGCGGCACTCCGCCCGGCCCGCGGCGGCGACGATGACGGCGTCCATCCGCTGTTGCTCCACCTCGACCCAGCGGCCGCCGACGCGCACGTGCGTGCGGTGGTTGGTCGTGGAGTAGAAATCATCCGGAACGCAGCGGTCCTTCTCGGCCGGCCTGACGAGCGCGTCCCGCTCGCGGACGGCATGGCAGCCAAACGTCGTGAGCTGTTGCAGCAGCTCATCCAGAAGCTGCGCGTCCGCCGCCGTGATCCGCATCTCGATCCGCGACGCGTCGTCGTTGGTCCGCCCGATGTTGAAGTGGAGGATCTCGTATGAGGCCTTCTGCTCGATGATCTTGTCGAAGATCGCGGACAGGAGGCCGGAGTCGATGAGATGCCCTTCAGCCTCGATGGTGTCGCTCGCAGCCATGCGCGACATTCTACCGGTACGTTTCCTGCACACCCGCGGTTAGACATGGCGCGGCAAAGGAACGTCGTGCGGCTGGGTGTGCCGGCACTCGTGGTGGCGGCGCTCGCCATCGTGGCGCTCTGGCGCGTCAGTGGACCGGCCACCAATCCGTCCGTGGTCAGGTACGACAGGCCGCGCGGCGCCGCTGCGCTCCCTGCCGCTGACGCAAATCGCCGACGTCCTCGCCGCGAATGCGGCGGGACGGCAGGCGTCACTCGAAAACGTTTCGGTGCAGGCGGTGACCGGTCCGCGGACGTTCTGGATCGGTGAAGGCGACGAGTCTGCCTTCGTTGTTCTCGACCCTGACGTCAAGCGAAGCCCGGACGCCCGCATCGCGCCCGGCGCACGCGTGACGCTCCTCGGGCTCGTGCGGCCGGCGCCCGATCCCGAAGCCGCGATGCGCCAGTGGAGCATCGACGCGGCGACCGCCGAGTCCCTCCAGAAGCGAGGGACCTACCTGCACGCGACGGAGATTCGTCCGGCGCTGTAGCGGCGGCGCCGGTCGAGGAGACCCGAACCACAAAGACACAGAGGCCGGGAAGGCTTCCATGTCTCTGCGACTCCGTGGTTCGTGATCGTGAAACGGTGCCCTAACCTGCTTTCCTCATCGCGCTGATCCCGGCGGCCACCAGCGCGCCGATCGCCAGCACCGGCAACACGCGTCCGACGTCTGACATCGCTGCGCGCGTGTAGGCGCTGCTCTGCATCACGTGGCGTTCGGTGCGGCCGTGCCGGCGGCCATCCGCCTGCGGCGCATGCAGCGAGTCGCCCCCGTGGCGCGCCTCGTTCTTCTTCTGCCCCTTGAACAGCGTCCGCTCCATGACGAGATCCGTCATGCGCGGCGCCACCGTCCCCATCACGGACATGAGCTTGCCGCCGCCGCCGACCGTGACATCGCGCATGGGATGCTCGGCGCATCGCAGGATCGCGCGCGCGACTTCCTCCGGCGGATACACCGATCCGGCATACTCGGGCTGCTCTTCCATGTAGTTGCGCGCGTGCTCCGTGAACGGCGTGTTGATCGACGCCGGCTTGACCAGGGTCACGGCGATCGGCGCGCCCTCTTCCTCGAGCTCCATGCGCAGGCCGTCGGTGTAGCCCTTCACCGCGTGCTTCGAGGCGCTGTACATGCCGAGCAGCGGGATCGCGCGATCGGACGTCACCGACCCGATGTTGATGATGGCGCCGCCCCGGCTACGCAGGTGACGGACCGCGGTTCGACAACCGTGGACGACGCCCCAGAAATTGACGTCGAACAGGCGACGCTTGTCGGCGAGCGACATCTGGGTCAATCGGCCATACATGCCGATTCCGGCATTGTTGACCCAGGTATCGATGCCGCCGAACTCGGAAACCGCCGCGTTGGCCACCATCTCCATCGCGTCCGGGTCCGCCACGTCGCCGATGACATAGACCGCCCGTCCGCCGCGCGCGGCAATGCGCTCGCACGCCTTCCTCAGGTCCATCTCGTTGCGCGAATTGAGGACCACGCGCGCGCCTTCCCGCGCCGCCATCTCGGCCGTCGTCAGGCCGATACCGCTCGACGCGCCGGTAATCACGATCACCTGGTCGCGTATCCGCTTGAGTTTCATTGCCATGCATTCCTCCGACTGACGTGTGTACCGTGCAATGACAGGGCCGCGCGTCAGGGCTGGGCGGCGTCGGGGACGAATCGGTACCCGACGCCCCGCACGGTCTGGAGAAACTGCGGCGAGGCGGGACGATCCTCGATGTAACGGCGGAGGCGCACGATGAAGTTGTCGATCGCCCTCGTATCGGTGCCTTCGTCGAGGCCCCAGACGTCCTCGAGAATCGCGCGCCGCGAGACCGGCTGCCCGGCATTCTTCACCAGGTATCGCAGCAACTCGCACTCCATCAGCGTGAGCTGGTAGGACTTGCCGCCCGCGTGCACCTCCATCGCGGAGAAGTCGAGCGTGCGGCCGGCAAACGCGAACGTCTCGGAGGTACGGCCGCCGTCAGTGTCGGCTGGCGGCATCTCCTGCTCGTTCCAGCGGCGCCGCCGCAGCAGCCCGTTGAGGCGCGCGATGAGGATGGCCAGCTCGAACGGCTTCGGCAGGTAATCGTCGGCGCCGGACTCGAAGCCACGCAGGACGTCCTCGGCGCGCCCGCGCGCCGTCAGCATCAGAATCGGCACGTACTGCCCGCCGCGTCGAAGCTCCGCCGCCACGTCGAAGCCGTCCTTGCCCGGCAGCATGACGTCGAGGACGACGACGTCGAAGGCATGCTGTTCCTCGAGGATCAACTTCAGGGCGGTTTCACCATCCGGCGCCACCGACGCGTCATGGCCTTCCGCTTCGAGATTGAAGCAGAGGCCGTCGGCGATGTGCTGTTCGTCCTCGACGATGAGAATGCGGCTCATGGGAAGGGCTCAGGGCTCAGGGCTCAGGGACCAGGCCTCACGCAAGGCCTCAGGGTTCAGGGCCCAGGCCTCAGAGTGCAGGGCCAGGGCCCCGGGTTCAGACAGACCTGAGCCCTGATTCCTGAGTCCTGCGGCCTTCATGAGGCCAGCCGTGGCAGCTCCAGCGTGAACGTGGAGCCGCGCCCTTCGCCCTCACTCTGCGCGAACACGCGGCCGCCGTGCGCTCGCGCGATCGACCGCACGATGTACAGCCCGAGCCCCGTGCCCTTCACGTTCTTGAGGCCCCGCGCCTGCACGCGGTAGAAGCGGTTGAAGATCCGCTTCAACTGCTTCCGCGGAATGCCGACGCCGCGGTCCTGCACGCGGACCCAGACGGTGTCGGGCGCCGGCGCCGCCACGTACACCGACACGCTCACGGCGTCGGGCGAGTACTTCACCGCGTTGTCCAGCAGGTTGGTGATCACCGTGCGCAGCTCCTCGGCGTCGCCGCGGACGACGAGCGGGCCTTCATGGTGCGCGTCGAGCGCGATCGCCGTGGGCTGCAGGTGGTGACGAAGCAACGCGAGGGCGACGCACTCACGCGCCAGCATCGCCATGTCCACCGGCGCGCGCGCCACGATCTTCGGCTTCTGCCCTGCCGCGCCGGCCTTGAGCACCTGGTCCACGGTGCGGTGCAGGCGCTCGGCGTCGGCGAGCATGATCGCGTAGAACTCCCGCCGCTGCTCGTCGCTCAGCGTACGCGCCTGCAGCGTCTCCAGATACAACCGTATCGACGCGATCGGCGTCTTCAGCTCGTGCGTCACCGAATTGATGAAGCTCTCGTGCTCCTCGTTGCGCTTGATTTCGAGCACGAGGAACACCGTGTAGATGATCAGGCCGGCGATGATGATGGCGAAGAGGATGATGCCGAGGACGAGCGGCGTGACGCGGCGCGCGTTGAGGACAATCCAGGTGATGTTGAGCGCGACCGCGGCCGCGACCAGCAGCACGCAGAGCGTCACGAAGAACGCAATCGTCCTCTGACGGCGGGTCATCAGGGCGATTGTAAGCCGGCAGCCGGCGGTTTCTTCCGGCTGAAGCCGGAAGCCACGACTATCCCTGTTGAACGAACGTACGAAGGGCCGGCTGAAGCCGGCCCTTCGAGGATCGCATTCGACCGACGTACGTGATCGAGGCGAACGTACGCCGGGGCCGGCTTCAGCCGGCCTGGCTGCCGACTACGCCACCGCCTGGTCGCCGACGACGATGCGGTCGTTCTCTTCGTAGGGGATCGTCTGGGCGATCTTGGCGAGCCTGACGTCCCAGGCGAGCCCGAGCGCGCGCAGCAGGCTGATGCCGATCCAGTTGACGTCGAGCTCGTACCACGCGAGGCCGTGACGCGCCGAGGTCGGATGCGCGTGGTGATTGTTGTGCCAGCCCTCGCCGAAGGTCAGCGCCGCCACCCACCAGTTATTGGTCGAGTCGTCGCGCGTCGGGAAGCGCCGCGAGCCCCACAGGTGCGTCGCCGAATTCACGAGCCACGTGGCGTGGAGGCCGAAGGTCGTCCGGAAGAAGATGCCCCAGAGGACATACGGCACGCCGCCGAACGCCAGCAGGACGAGGCCGACGACCACGTTCGACACCCAGTGCCAGCTTGACAGCCATACGTGGAACGGGTCGCGGCTGAGGTCCGGGGCATACCGTGACAGGACCGACGCGTCGTGGTGGAGCCCCTCGCCGGTCAGAATCCAGCCCATGTGCGACCACCAGGTGCCCTCGCGCGGCGTGTGCGGGTCGCCCTCGCGATCGGATTTCTGGTGATGCACGCGGTGCGTGGCCACCCAGAAGATCGGACCGCCCTCGAGCGCGAGCGTGCCGCACATCGTGAGGAAATACTCGACCCACCTCGGGCATTTGTAGGACCGGTGCGTCAGCAGGCGATGGTACGCCATGCCGATACCGAGGCTGCCCGCCACGAACCAGAGGACGACGGCGGAGAGGATCGCGCCGAGGTCGATGTAGAAGAACGCGGCCACCGCGCCGATGTGGAAGCCGGTCATCGCAATCGCGGTGATCCAGTTCACGCCCTTCTGATACTTGCGCCCGTACATGGGCATCGTCGTCGCCATTGAGACGGTCCTGTCCTTCCTGTTTTCGTGAAGCGAAAGCAGATGGCAAGATAGCAGGACAGGGCCGGCTGTTCTGTAATACTTCTGTACCGGCTCTAAAGGCTTATTTCAGAACGGGATATGGGTTGACAGGCTCGCCCTTCCACCATTGATGTTCCGGCGTCTGGCGGAAGATCGCGAAGTGCAGATGGGGCGCGTTGGGGGAGGCATTGCCGGTGCTGCCGACGTAACCGATGACGTCTCCGCGCTCTGACCTGCTGACCTTCGCGGAGCTCCGGCGCATACCGGTCGAGGTGGGCGTAGTAATACGTGAACATCCCGGACGGCTCGAACTGATAAATCGTCAGTCCACCCGCGGCGCTGGTGAACAGCTTCTGGATGACGCCGTCGTCGACGGCGCGAACCGCCGTATGGCGCGGGGCCATGATGTCGATCGCTTCGTGCGCGCGCCCGCCGCCGCGCGAATCGGAGAACGTGTCGCGCAGATCGCCGCCGTCCACGCCGTCGACCGGCATCGCCAGGTCGCGGTCACGCAGTGTGTCAACCGCGTCGGCATTCGCCGCCGAGCCCGTCGTCGCGACCGGCGCGGGCTCGCCGCGTTCGCCGGGCCGTTCGACAGCCCGCGGCTCCGCAGGATCGTGCAGCGGCGCCGGGTCCGCCGCGGCGGCCGATCCGGGCGGCGCGGTTGGATCGAATCCCTGCAGACGCCACGTGAGTGCGAAGTCGGCGAGCGCGCCGAGCGCGAAGCTCAGGCCGATCATCGTCGCCGTGCGGCGAAGACGCTCCACGCGGCGCCGCTCGACGCGCTTCATCGAAACACCACGCGCGTGCCGGTGCGCGCCCATTGCGCGACCCGCTGCACGTCCCAGTTGGTCAGCCGCACGCATCCGTGCGACTGCAGGTGACCGATGCGCGACGGCTCCGGCGTGCCGTGGATGCCGAAGTGGTCCCTGGTGATGTCGATCCAGATCGTTCCGACAGGGTTGTTGGGACCCGGCGCGAGGCGCGCCTTCGAGTGTTTCGGATTGGCATCCCAGAACAGCGCCGGGTTGTAGTGGAACGCGGGCATCCGCTGAACGCCGGTCACCTTCCACTCGCCGATCGGCAGCGGGTCGTGCCGGCTCCCGGTCGTGACTGGCGCGTGGAAGATGACTTTTCCGTCCTGGTCTTCGACGGTGAGCGCGCCCGTCGCTTTCGTAACGGCGATGAGCGCCGCGGGCCGCTCGCCCGGCGCCGGCGCGAGCGGATCGGCAACGGCGACGTTCGGCACCATGAGGCGCTCTCCGGCTCGCTCGAATGTGGCGCCGGGATTCAACCGCCGCAGCAACATCGGGTTCGAGTGGTACTTCTCGGCGAGCGCCTCGAGCGTCGAGCGGTAGCCGAGCGCGTCGAGTTTCGCCTGCTTCACGAGGTCGGCCGGAATGTCCGCGTGTAAACGGCCCGGCCACGTCAGCATCGGCAATTTCGTAGCTGACGAGCGGCGGCTGGTTGCCGCTGCGTTCGGCCAACCGCTGCCGCGTCTCGTCGTCGAGGCGCCCGTTCGCTCGCAGCTCGTGAGCCTTCTGGAACGCCGTGATGGCACGGCGCACGTTCGTACCCGCCCGCCCGTCGATCTCGCCGGGCGAGAACCCGGCGCGGTCGAGCATGACCTGAGCGACAAGAATGTCGTCGGGAGCCGGGGCCTGAGCGAAGACCGGATGCGTTGCCACGAAGAGACAGCTCAGCGCCCACAGAAGCCGCATGCATGCGAAGGTTGCAAAGGGTGGACCTTCGCAAAGGGCCACCTGATTCTCTCGGCAACTCCAGCTTCCGACGTTGAGCTCAACGGCCGATGTGGAATTTTGGTAGGGTGGGACTCGACCAGCTGGGAGTTGGGGTTGGGAGTTGAGCAGTTGATCTACTCGCTGAGCATTCATGCCGACTACCGATGCCGCCATTCCGGAGCGTGCTGTTCAACGGACTGGGATGTTCCCGTCGAGCTGCCGGTGTTCCGCAACCTCACCGAGGCCGTGAGCAGCGGGCGGCTCCACGCGGTAGCGACGTCTGAGGAGACGGACGGCCCCTTCGTCACCGGCGACGACCTGCCCGACAACGCAGCCGCGATGTTTGCGCGGACGGCGAACGGGCACTGCGTCTTCTTTCATGGCGGCTCGCGCCTGTGCGTGGTGCACCGCGACCTCGGCGAGGCGGTGCTGCCTTCCACGTGCCGTCACTTCCCGCGCGTCGCCGTACGCGACGCCCGCGGCACGTTCATCTCGCTGACGCACTACTGTCCGACCGCGGCATCGATGCTGTTCCGACACGACGTGCCGGTCGAAATCGTCGCGTCACCCCCGGCGTTCCCACCGGGCGACTACGAGGGGCTCCACGTGGGCCCGGAGTGCTGGCCTCCGCTCCTTCACCCCCGCATGCTGATGGATCTCGACGGCTACTCCGCGTGGGAGCGGCACATGGTGGCGCGCTGCGCGAACGTGGCGGCGGCGCCGGAAGGCGTGCTGGCGACGCTGTGGCACGATGCGGGTCTCCTGCGCACGTTCGTCCCCGATGGGCGGTCGCTGTCGCAGTCTGTCGCCACGCTCCCGACGAGCGTCGTCGAAGCGCCGGCGCACGGCAGTCTCGATGCGAGCCTGCGCATGCACGCCGATGTGATGGCTGCCGTGCCGGACGAGCTGCGGCCGGCCCCCGATGAGCACGGGCTGGCCGACGCGTATGCACGGCAGGTCGCGCCGCACTGGACGTCGTGGCACGCGCCGTTGAACCGTTATCTCGCGGCCAAGGCCTTCGCCAACTGGACGGCGTACCAAGGGCGCGGACTGTTGTCGATCGTCCGCGGCCTCGAGGCGGCGCTGGCGCTGGTGCGCGTCGAAGCCGCGCGCCTGTGCCGGGACGCGGGCCGTCCGCTCGACGCCGACCTGCTGCTCGAGGCGTTTCGCAACGCCGACTTCGCGCTCAACCACCTGGCCGTTGGTGAAGACCTCGCGGCGGCGTGGTCGGCGGCCGAGGAAGTCTGAGTCAACTCCCGACTCCCACGCTGATGGATGCGCCAACGGCGACGCCGTGGCTTCCGGCTTCAGCCGGACGCCGGCACGAGCATCATGTGGGGAGTTGGAGGTCGAACGTCGCCACCACCGGTCCGTGATCGCTGGTGCCGAACTCGCGTTGCACGACGCATGACGCCACGCGATCGGCGAGCGCCTGCGACGCGAGGACGTAGTCCAGGCGCCAGCCGATGTTGCGCTGTTTCATGTTGCGCCACGGCGCCCACCACGTGAACAGGTCCGCATTGTCCGGTTCGAGCGCGCGGTGGACATCGACGAGGCCGCGGCCGATGATGCGCTCGATCAGCGCGCGTTCGTCGGGCCGCTGGCCGATGCCGTTCAGGCGGCGTTCCTTCGGATGCACGTCCATGTCCGTGCGCGCGACGTTGAGGTCGCCGAGCAGGACCAGCGGCTGCCCCGCGGCCTGGAACTCCGCCGCGTAGGCATCGAGCGCCTCGAGGAAGCGCATCTTGCCCGGGAAGTCCTTGCCGCCGTTCGGTACGTAAATGGACGCGACGGTCGCGTCCGGCAGCCGGGCGGTCACGATGCGGTGCTCGAAGTCGAACTCCGGATGGTGGAACCCGGGACGCTCCGGGTACGCCGCCTTGCGGACGTGGAGGCCGACGCCCGAGTAGCCCTTGCCGCCGTGCCAATAGCACCAGTAGCCCTCGAGCTCGCAGAGCCACACGGGCAACTGATCGATCGCGGCTTTGATCTCCTGCAGGCAGAGCACGTCGGGTTGCTCACGGTCGATGAAGGCCTGCAGCTCCGCCTGGCGCGCGCGGATGCCGTTGACGTTCCACGTCGCAATCTTCATCGGCGCCGTGGCGCGAATGGCTGAATCCGCGCGACGAGCCGCGCCGCAACGCCGATGTCTCCCCGTGCCTCGTCTCGCGGCACAATGGAGAAGGTGTGCGCGAGCGGATCGGCGGCCGCCAGACGATGGCCGGAGGCCATCACCGCCACGCAGCCGAGGAGTTGCTTCAGCATGTCGCTACCATACCACTCGCCTCTGGACGTCACCGGCGCGTTCGCGCGCCGCGTCGAGCGTGCGGAGATTGATTTCTGCGCCGAAGCGGGCGCGGTCGGTACGCGCGCCGGCATCGCGTCGCTCGAGGCGGGCGGCGGCCGTGCGCTCTTCGGCGTCGCGGGCTCGCCCATGAACAAGATGCTCGGGCTGGGCGTCGTGGCGCCGGTCAGCGACGCGGACCTCGATGCGATCGAAGCGTTCTACGCGGCGCACGGGTCGCCGGCGCAGATCGAGCTCTGTCCGCTCGCGGCCGCCGACGTGGCGCCACGCCTGTCGGTGCGCGGCTTCACCCTCCAGGGTTTCGAGAGCCAGCTCGCGCGACCCCTGGCCGGCGGCGATGCGGCACCCGGAATCGCGCCTGGCTTGCGCGTCGCCCCCGCGTCTCCTGACGAGGACGCGCTCTGGCTCGATGTGGTCGCGGAAAGTTTCGCGGCGGCCGACGCGTCGAGTTCGGTGAAGCCGGAGTCGCTCGAATACCTGCGCGGCGTGATGCGGCAGTTCAATCATCCGGCGATCGCGCGTTACCTCGTGTGGGCCGACGGTACGCCCGCGGGCGGTGGAGCCACCTACGTGCGAGACGGCGTGCTCGGAATCTTCGGGACCGCCACACTACCGCGCTTCCGCCGGCGCGGCGTGCAGACGGCCCTGGTGACGCATGTCCTCGACCGAAGCCGCCGGGCGCGCCGATCTCGCCATTACGACCACCGAGCCCGGCAGCACATCGCAGCGGGTGTTCGAGCGGCTCGGCTTCCGGCTGATCTACACCAGGACGATCGTCGTGAAGCGCAATCCGTCCGCCTGAACGCACACGCCAGCCGCTATCCCGTGCAGCTGGCGTTGCGGTTGCAGTCATCGCTCTATGGACCAGCACGAACGTCACGACATCGAGGAACTGGCGAGCGATCTCGCCCGCCTGCGCATCGCCTTCGTCAATGTCTTTTTCGCCGGTGCGCCGGGGGCTCCCTGGGTGCTCATCGATGCGGGCCTGTCCCTCGGCGCGGCGCAGATTCTCGAGGTCGCGGCGGCGCGATTCGGACGGGATTCACGGCCGGCGGCCATCATCCTGACCCACGGGCATTTCGATCATGTCGGTGCGCTCGGGCCCCTGCTCGCCGTCTGGGACGTTCCGGTGTACGCGCACCTGCTGGAGTTGCCGTACCTGACGGGCCACGCCGACTACCCGCCGCCCGACCCGACCGTGGGCCGCGGCCTCATGGCGCGCCTTTCGCCTCTGTTCCCGGAAAAAGGTATCGACCTGGGCGATCGGGTGTCCGCGCTGAACGAGCCCGACGCGGTGCCTGGAATGCCCGGCTGGCGCTGGGTGCACACGCCGGGACACTCCCCGGGGCACGTCTCGCTGTTCCGCAATTCGCGACCGGACGCTGCTCGCGGGTGATGCGATTACGACCACGCGCCAGGAGTCCGTGTTCGCCGTGCTGACTCAGCGGCAGGAGCTGAACGGCCCGCCCGCGTACTTCACGATCGACTGGGCCAGGGCCCGGCGGTCCGTCGAAACGCTGGCGCTCCTCAAGCCCACGTTGATTGCGTCGGGCCACGGCCATCCGATGCGAGGCGAGAATGTGCCGGGAGAGTTGGCAAAGCTCGCGCGCGACTTCGACCAGCGGGCGCGCCCGCGCCGGGGGCGCTACGTCAATCAGCCCGCGGTCACGGATGAGCAGGGGGTCATCGCGCTCCCGCCCCCGGTCCGATCGGGTGGTGTGCGGTGGGGAATGCTCTCCGGCGTGGCTGCCACTGCGTTCGCCGGCACCTGGCTCATACGCCGCTTTGGCAAGGCGCGCCGGGTGCATTGAGACGGGCTTCGGGCTGCGGGCTGCGGGCTGCGGGCTCCGCGCCAGCGGTTCAACTGGCCGCGGCCCGCCGGAGGCCGAAGACCGAGGACCGAAGCCCTCCCATGTGGGTATCATACGGACCTGCATGGTTCGCCGCGCCCGCGTGCTTGCGCTAGTCGCGCTCCTGCTCGTCCTGCCGTTCGCTGCGGCGGGCACGCAGCCTCGCGGGACCGCCTCGGTCACCTCGCCGACGCAGCAGTTTGGCGCCGCCATCGGTGACGACTACTTCCTCGCGACGTGGCGGCAGTTCGAGGACTACTGGAAGAAGCTCGACGCCGAATCCGACCGCATGGCGCTCGTCGACCTCGGAAAGACCGAGGAAGGCCGCACGCAGTGGATGGCGATCGTCACCGCTCCCGAGAACTTCCTGCGGCTCGATCGTTACAAGGAAATCTCCCGCCGCCTCGCCCGCGCCGAGGGCCTCACCGCCGAGGAGGCGCGCTCCCTCGCGCAGGAAGGGCGCACGGTCGTCTGGATTGACGGCGGCCTCCACGCCGACGAAGTGCTCGGCGCGCAACAGCTGATCGAGACCGTGTACCAGCTCGTGAGCGGGAACGACGCCGAGACGCAGCGCTTCCTCCGCGACGTCATCGTCCTCGCCGTGCACGCCAACCCCGACGGGCACGCGCTCGTCGGCGACTGGTACATGCGCCGCTCCGATCCGCAGCGGCGGACGCTCGAGGGGCTGCCGCGTCTCTACCAGAAGTATGCCGGCCACGACAACAACCGCGACTTCTACATGTCGGCGCTGGCCGAGACGATCAACATGAACCGCGTGCTCTACCACGAGTGGTTCCCGCAGATCGTCTACAACCATCACCAGGCCGGGCCCCGCGGGCACGGTCATGTTCGCGCCCCCGTTCCGCGATCCGTTCAACTACGTCTACGACCCGCTCGTGCCGATCGGCATCGACCTCGTCGCGGCGGGCATGCACGCGCGCTTCGCCGCTGAAGGCAAGCGCGGTGTCACCATGCGCTCGGGCGCGAACTACTCGACATGGTGGAACGGCGGGCTGCGGACGACGGTGTATTTTCACAACCAGATCGGATTGCTGACCGAGACCATCGGCAACCCGACGCCGGTGGAGATCCCGTACGTGCGGGAACGGCAGAGACCGAGCGCCGACCTGCCGCTGCCCATCGCGCCGCAGAAGTGGCACTTCCGGCAGTCGGTCGATTACTCGCTGACGGCGAACCGCGCGGTGCTCGACGTCGCGTCCCGCTACCGGGAAACGCTGCTGTTCAACAGCTACCGCATGGGCATGAACTCGATCGAGCGCGGCAGCCGCGACACGTGGACGGCCTACCCGCATCGTCCCGCGTCGCGGACGGCGGACCCGGCGTTACGCGACGCGCGCGGCTACATCCTGCCGGTCGGACCAGCCGGACTTCCTCACCGCGACGAAGTTCGTGAACGCGCTGATTCGCAATGGCGTCGACGTGCACCGCGCGACCGCCGCGTTCACCGTCAACGGCAGGAGTTACCCGGCCGGCTCGTTCGTCGTGAAGACGGCGCAGGCGTTCCGGCCGCACGTGCTCGACATGTTCGAGCCGCAGGATCATCCCGACGACATTCCGTATCCCGGGGCGCCGCCCACGCCGCCGTACGACAGCGCCGGGTGGACGCTGGCCATGCAGATGGGCGTCAGCTTCGATCGGGTGCTCGAAGGCTTCGACGGCCCGTTCGAAAAGCTGACGGCAGAAGCGCCGCCGCCGCCCGGCGGCGTCCTGTGGCCTCCGCCTTCGGGCCGAGGAGCGCTGGCACCCGGACGATCGGCGGCGGCCGGCGGCGCGGCGGATGGACCCGCCGGCTACCTCCTGAGCCATCACCAGAACGATGCGTTCGTCGCCGTCAACCGGCTGCTGCAGGCGGGCGAAGACGTGTACTGGCTGCGCGATCGTACGGTCGGCGGCGCGCCGGGCGGGACCGGCGCGATGTACGTGGCGGCGAAAGCGTCCACGCGGGTTCAGCTCGAGAGGTCGGCGGCCGATCTCGGGTTGACGTTTACCGGCGTGGCCGCCGCTCCGCGCGGCGACGCGCTCAAGCTGCGCCGCGTTCGCGTCGGGCTGGCCGATCGCTACGGCGGATCGGCGGCGAGCGGCTGGATGCGCTGGGTGCTCGAGCGATACGCGTTTCCGTTCGATGTGGTCTATCCGTCCACGCTCGATGCGGGCGGACTTGCGGCGAAGTACGACGTGCTGATCTTTGCCGACGATCTGATCCCGGCGCGCGAGAGCTTCGGCGGAGACGACCCCGACGACCTGCCGGCGGAGTACCGGGCGAAGACAGGCGTGGTCACGCTGTCGAAGACCCTGCCGATGCTGCGGCAATTCGTCGAGGAGGGCGGCACGCTGCTGGCCACGGGCGGCTCGACGTCTGTGGCGTCGCACTTCCGCCTGGGCCTCACGAGCGCCCTGGTGGAGTCGCGCAGCGACGGCTCGACGCAGCCGCTGCCGCGGGAGAAGTACTACGTGCCCGGCTCCATCCTCCGGGTTGCCGTGGACAACACGTCGCCACTGGCGTACGGCTTCGACGACCAGGTCGACGTGTTCTTCGACAACAGTCCCGTGCTGCGCATCTCGCCCGACGCCGCCGCACGGCGCGTCGCGTGGTTCCCGAACGCGTCGCCGCTGCGCAGCGGGTGGGCGTGGGGCCAGCATTACCTCAAGGACGGCGTGGCCGCAGCCGACGTCACGCTGGGCCGCGGGCGCGTCCTGCTGTTCGGCCCGCAGATCACGTTCCGCGCACAGCCGCACGGCGACGTTCAAGTTCCTGTTCAACGGGATCTACTATTCGAAAGCGGAACCGGTGCGCATCCCGTAGGCACTCAGGGATCGGGCTCAGGGCTCAGGGCTCGGACCTGTCTCAGGCCGGAGTCAACAGGATTCAAGATGTAGAGGCGGACCTTCAGGTCTGCCTGTGTCCGCGGCCAGGAGCCGTGGTGTGTCATGACCGAAGCCCGTCGCCCGGAGCCCGAAGCCCGATGAGAATCGTGATGAAGTTCGGCGGTACGTCCGTCGGTTCCGCCGAACGTATTGCCCAGGCCGCGCAGCTCGCGATCGCGGCCGCGTCACGGGGCCACGAGGTCGCCGTCGTGACGTCCGCGATGAGCAAGGTCACCGATACGTTGATCAACGCGGCCCGTCGCGCGTCGGAGGGGCAGTGGGACGTCGCGGTGCGCCACGATCTGTTCGAGCGGCACAAGGCGGTCGCCGACGCGGTGATCGGGGACGACACGGCGCGCCACGCGGCGGTCGCTCGATGCCCTCCGCCAGCGGCTCGATCGATTCGAGAAACTCTGCTTCGGGCTGTCGATGGTGCACGAGCTCACGCCGCGGCTGCTCGACGCGATCTCCGGCACCGGCGAGATGCTGACGGCGCCGCTGCTCTCCGCGGCCATCGCGGCCCGCGGCCGGCTGTCGCAGCCGGTGGATGCAACCGAGCTGATCGTGACGACGGACCAGTTCGGCGGCGCTGAGCCGCAGATGGACGACACGCGCGTGAAGACGCGGGCGCGGCTCGAGCCGATGATGGCGGCGGGCGAGATCCCGGTGATTACCGGCTTCATCGGCGCCACCGCCGACGGCGTCCTGACGACGCTCGGACGCGGCGGCTCCGACTACTCGGCCTCGATCGTCGGCGCCGCCATCGATGCCGATGAAGTGTGGATCTGGACCGACGTCGACGGCGTCATGACCGCCAATCCCGCGGAGGTGCCGGAGGCGAGGACGCTGTCGGAGATCTCCTACAGCGAGGCGTCGGAGCTCGCGTACTACGGCGCGAAGGTCCTGCATTACAAGACGATCCTTCCGGCGTTCCGCCAGCGCATCCCGGTGCGCATCCTGAACAGCTTCAACCCCGATGCATCCGGGCACACGCGTGAGCGTGGAGGGCAACCCGTCGGCGAGCGGCGTGAAGGCGGTGACGTCGATCCGGAAGGTCACGCTCATCGCGATCAGCGGCACGGGCATGCAGGGGATTCCTGGCATCGCCGCCAAGGCGTTCGACGTCGTGGCCGAGGAGCAGGCGAACGTGCTGATGATTTCGCAGGCCTCGTCTGAGAACAACATCTGCTTCGTGATCAACGAGTCCGAGGCGCCGCGGGTGCTGACGGCGCTCCGCCGCGCGCTCGAGATCGAGTTGATGCGCGGGCATATCGAGGAGATCGCGGCGGAGCAGTCGGTGGCGATCGTGGCGGCGGTCGGCGACCGCATGCGCGGCACGCCGGGGATCGCCGCGACCGTCTTCAGCGCGCTCGGCTCAGCGGACATCAACGTGATCGCCATTTCACAGGGATCGTCCGAGCGCAACATCTCGCTCGTCGTCACCGAGCGGGAGGCGGCTGGCGCCGTTCGCGCGCTGCACGACGCGTTTCAGCTCGAGCGCGTGTGATGGACGCGAAAGGTGACCGTGTGGTGTCCGGCCTCAGGCGGCAGGATCTGGGAGCGGCCGATCGTCCGCCGAAGGCGGAAGCCACGGCAATCAAGGGCCGTTTCCAGAAGATGCGCGGCTGCGACGCCTCGCCGAACGGATCCGCGACGCGCGCCGCCTGACGATTCTGACCGGTGCCGGCGTATCTGCGGCGAGCGGTGTCCCGACGTTTCGCGGCGCGGAGGACTCTGGCGGCGCTATCGGCCCGAGGAACTCGCCACGCCTGGCGCCTTCGCGCGCGACCCGCAACTCGTGTGGGAGTGGTACGCGTGGCGCCGCGAAAAGATTGCGGCGTGCGTCCCGAACCCCGCGCACGCCGTAATCGCCGAATGGTCAGCAGGGGCCAGACCCAATACACGTCATTGGGGTCAGACCTCCGGAGAGCGGCCGACGACGTCAAGGTGACCGTCCTCACGCAGAACGTGGACGACCTGCACCTGCGCGCCGGGACACAGGGCCTCGTGCGCCTGCACGGTTCGATCTGGGAGCTTTCGTGCTGGAACGGGTGTGTGAACGGCTCGACGCCGTGGCGCGACGAGCGTGTGCCGTTGCCGCAGCTTCCACCGCGCTGCGCGCATTGCGGCGGCCTTGCGCGTCCGGCGGTCGTCTGGTTTGGCGAGCCTCTGCAGGTCGAGGCGCTCGAGGCGGCCGCAGGCGCGACGGCGTGTGATGTCTTCCTGACCGTCGGCACCTCGGCCGTGGTCTATCCCGCCGCCGGGCTGGTGCACGAAGCGAAGCGTCAAGGCGCGTTCACCGGCGAGATCAACATGGACGCGACGGCGGCTTCCTCGGTGGTCGACATCGCGATTCATGGTCCCGCTGAGCAGCTGCTGCCGGCCATTCACGCTGCGCTGGCTTCTCCTTTCTGATGAGGCCGTTCCAGACCTCGAGACAGCGCCCTGTCGATAACGTGCGTCCAGGTGTCACGAGCCTCGGCACCACCCTTGCGGAACTTCCACGTTATCCTCGACGTCAAACGGCAAGTAAGCACTTGCTTTCAGGAAGCGTGTCGAAAAAACCCCATGGAATTGCGAGAACAGCTGCTTTCCGCCACCGTTCGCGTCGTGACCGAGCTCGGCTGGCGCGGCGCCACCACGCGACGTATCGCGGAGGCCGCGGGGGTCAACGAAGTGACCCTGTTCCGTCATTTCGGATCGAAGGAAACGCTCATCCGCGAAGCGATGTGCTGGAACGCCGAGCGCGCGCCCATCCCGCTGCTGCCCGACGAGCCCGGCGACGCACACGGCGAGCTCCTCGATTGGGCTCGCAAGCATTACACGCACCTCGTCGAGGTGCGCGGCCACATCCGCAAGACGATCGGCGAGTTCGAGGAGCATCCCGACGTCGAGGACTGGCCGCGCCGTGTACCGAAGCATCTGGCGACGATGCTCGTCCATTACCTGACGCGGCTGCGCGAGCGCGGGCTCACGCGCGGCGACTGGCAGCCGCGCGCCGCCGCTAGCCTGCTGCTCGGCACGCTGTTCGCCGACGCCATCAGCCGCGATCTGATGCCCGATCTCCTGCCGTCGCCGGCCGAAGACGCGCCGCGCCAGTATGTCGAGCTGTTTCTCAACGCAATTGGTTACGAGGTTTCGAGGTCGTAGAGATGCGTCGATTTCTATTTCTGACCGCTGTTTGTGCCGCCACGTTCTTTCCATTGTCCGCCTCGGCTCAGGCGCCTCTCGCCGGGCCGTTGACGCTCGAGCAGGTGCTCGAGCTGGCCGAGGCGCGCAGCGAGACCGTCGCCATCGCGCGCGCCGGGATCCGCCGCGCCGAAGGCGAGGAGATCCGCGCGAAGAGCGGGCTCTTTCCGCAGCTGAACGTGTCGGTCTCGTACGACCGTTCGCTCGCATCCGAGTTCGAGGGCCTCTTCGACAACGTCAGCCTTGGCGGCGACCCGGCCGGCGGCCCGGGGGCCGATGAAGGGTTGGAGGAGCTGCCGTTTGGCCGCCTCAACACGTGGCGCCTGAATTTCGCGCTCTCGCAGAACCTGTTCGACAGCGGCCGCATCCAGGCACAGCGGCAGATGGCGACGGCGGGCCGCGAGACGGCGCTCGTCGGGCTGACCAGCTCGCGGGCGCAACTGCTGTTCGACGCGACGCAGGCGTACTACGACGCGGCGCTCAGCGACCGCCTCGTCGGGATCGCCGAGGCGACGATTGGCCAGGCGACCGCCACGCTGCAGCAGACGGAAGCCGCGTTCCAGGCGGGCACGCAGCCGGAATTCGAAGTGCTGCGCGCGCGCGTCAGCCGCGATACGCAGAACCCGAACCTGATTCGGCAGCGCGTCAACCGCGACGTCGCGCTCCTGCGCCTCAAGCAGCTGCTCGATCTGCCTGCCGACGCGGATATCGAGCTCGCCGATGCGATGCTGGACAACGTTGCGGCGCCTCCGGCGGTGTTCGCGTCTCGCGTGCTCCCCATCGAGAGCACGATCCAGGCGAGCGATCCGGCTCGCGTCGTGCTGAGCACGCCGGCGCCGCAGGCCGACCGGGCCCCGGTGAAACAGGCGGCGGCCACCGTCAGCCTCCGCGAGGCGGCGCTTGCCTCCGTCAAGGCGCAGCGGATGCCGAGCGTGGCCCTCACGACCAACTACGGTCGCGTGGCCTACCCCAATAATGGGATCCCCACGTTCCCCCTCCTGAATTGGACGGTGGGCGTGAACATGCAGATGCCGATTCTCACTGGCGGACGCCAGCGCGGCGACGAGATGGTGGCCGAGGCCGACGTCGAGGCGGCCCGCATGCAGCTGCGCCAGGTCGAGGAGCTCGCCGCGCTCGACGCGCGCTCCGCGCTGGCGGAGCTGATTGCCGCCCGCGCCGCGTGGGAAGCGACCGCCGGCACCGTGCAGCAGGCGAATCGCGCCTACGAGATTGCCGAGGTCCGCTACGAGGCCGGCGTGTCCACGCAGCTCGAGCTCTCGGACTCGCGCCTGCTGCTGCAGCAGGCGGAGGCGAACCGCGCGCAGGCCGGCCGCGATCTCCAAGTGGCGCGCGCGCGCGTGGCGCTGCTTCCGGACCTGCCGATCGGCGCCGGCGGCGCCGGCCAGGGCGGCGGGCAGCAGCAGTTCACGCCGGCGCCGTCGCCGGCGCCGCAGACACCCACGACGCCGCAGAACGGCGGCGTGCCCTTGAGGAACGCCGCGGCCGGGCCGGGCAACGGGCAGTTCGGAGGACAGTAGTGACAGTCGCGGGTCATTCGGAATCCGGAACGCCTCCGGTAGCAGGCGCGCCGCCGCGCGTTGTCGCAGGGGCCGGCGTCGGCTCATCGATCGAGCGCACGAGAAGCCTTCCTGGCTCGGTGCCCTTGTGGCTCGTCATCCTTTCGGCGTTGCTTGTCGTCGCCTGTAATGGCGAACCCAATGACGGCGAACCGGAGCCGGCATCGGCGCCGGCCGCGGTGCAGATCGGCGCCGAGAACGTCGTCACCGTCAAGCGTGACGTGATCGTGGTCGGGCCCATCGTCTCGGGCGAGCTGCGCGCGGGGCGCGAGGCCACGGTGCGGGCCGAGCTTGGCGGCCAGATGCTCCAGGTCACGCTCGAGGAAGGGCAGCCCGTGCGCAAGGGGGCGCTGCTCGGCCGCATCGACGCGCGCTCGCTCGGCGACGCCCGGCAATCGGCGCAGTCGGCGGTGCGGTCCGCCGAGACGCAGCTCGAGTCCGCTCGCCGCGAGGCGGAGCGCGCCGCGCAGCTCGTCAAGGCGGGCGCCCTCGCGCAGCGGGATCTCGACTCGGCGCGCACCAGCGTGGCGACCGCGGAGGCGCAGCTTGCGGATGCGAAAGCACGGCTCGCCAGCGCCGACACATCGCTCGCCGACGCGGTGATCCGTGCGCCGATCAGCGGCGTCGTCGCCCGGCGCGCCGTGAACGCCGGCGATGTCGTGAGCCCAGGCACCGAGCTCTACACGATCATCGACCCTGCCTCGCTGCGCCTCGACGCCGCCGTGCCGTCCGACGATCTGCGCTCGCTTCGCGTCGGCGCTGCCGGTGCAGATCCAGGTACGCGGCTACGACGAGACGCTCGAAGGACGAATCGAGCGCATCGCGCCGCAGGCAGACGCCACCACGCGGCAGGTCCCGATCTACGTCGCGCTTCCGAACGTCGGCGGACGCCTCGTCGCCGGGCTGTTCGCCGAAGGCCGCGTCATTGCCGAATCCGCCGCGGGCCTCGTCGTCCCGCTCAACGCGGTCAACATCAACCGGGCCGGGCCGTGGGTGGTGCGCGTCACCGACGGCAAGGCGGAAAAGATCGACGTCACGCTCGGCCTGACCGACAGGCGCACCGAGCGCGTGCAGATCGTCGTCGGGCGTGAGCGAAGGCGACATCCTGCTCCGCGGCGCGGCGCAGGGCATCACGCCAGGCACGCCGGTCCGCGTCGCCGGCGCCGACTGCATCCGCAAGTCACACGGAGACTTCGTAGGGCCGGCTTCAGCCGGCCCTGGGCCTGACAGTCATATGTTCATCTCAGACGTCGCCATCAAGCGCCCGGTGATCACCGTCGTCACGATGCTCGCGCTCGTGGTGTTCGGCATCGTTGCGCTCCTGCAGCTCGACACCGACGAGTTCCCCGAGATCGACGCGCCGGTCGTCGTCGTCTCGATTCCTTACCCCGGCGCGTCTCCCGACGTCGTCGAACGGGAGGTCATCGAGCCGATCGAGGAGGTCATCTCGGGCATCAGCGGGGTGGACCGGATGCGGTCGCAGCGCGCTCGACAGCTTCGGCAACATCATCATCGAGTTCGTCTTCGAGAAGGATCCGCGCCAGGCGACGCAGGAGATTCGCGACGAGATCTCGGGCATCCGCAACGAGCTGCCCGCCGAGATGGAGGAGCCGATCCTCACGCAGTTCGATCCGGCCGACCTGCCGATCGTGTCGCTGACCCTCTCGTCGCCGGGCCTGACTGGCGCGGAGCTCACGCGGGTGGCCGACCCCGACATCACGCGCCGCCTGCGCGCCATCCAGGGCGTGGCGCAGGTGGACGTCGTCGGCGGCATCGAGCGCGAGCTGACGGTCGAGATTCGGCCCCGCGACCTGCACGCCAGCGGCGTAAGCGTGGCGCAGGTGGTGCAGGCGCTGCAGTCGCAGAACCTCGCGGCGCCGGTCGGGAGGCTGGCCGGCGATCTCGACGAGCGCACGATTCGCCTGAAGGGGCGCCTCGAAGCGCCCGCGGAGTTCGCGCAGCTCATTGTTTCCGAGACGAACGGCCGCGTGGTCCGCCTCGGCGACGTCGCGGCCGTCCGCGACGCGACCGAGGAGGCGCGCTCGGTCGCGCTCTACGACGGCGAGGAAGCCGTCGGCATCGACATCGTCAAGTCGCAGGGCTACAGCACCACGGCCGTGGCCGACTCGATCCGCGCGCAGGTCTCCCGGCTCCAGGAGACGCTGCCGGCAGGCGTGTCCCTTCGCGTCGTCCGCGATGCCGGCGTTCGCGTGTCGAACGCGGTGGCCAGCGTCCAGGAGGCGCTGCTCGAAGGCGCGCTGCTCACCGTCATCGTCGTCTTCCTGTTCCTCAACTCATGGCGCTCGACGGTGATCACCGGCCTGGCGCTGCCCGTGTCCGTGCTGGCGTCGTTCGTGGCCGTGTGGGCGTTCGGCTTCACGCTCAACACCATGTCCCTCCTCGGCCTCTCGCTCGCCATCGGCATCCTCATCGACGATGCGATCGTGGTGCGCGAGAACATCGTGCGCCACGTGGAGATGGGAAAGGATCACTACCGGGCGGCGTTCGACGGCACCGACGAGATCGGCCTCGCCGTCGCGGCGACGACGTTCTCGATCGTGGTGGTCTTCGTGCCGATCGGGTTCATGGGCGGCATCGCCGGGCAGTGGTTCGCGCCGTTCGCGCTGACCATTGCCGCCTCGGTGCTCGTTTCCCTGTTCGTCTCGTTCTCGCTCGATCCGATGCTGTCGGCGTACTGGCCGGACCCGCACGTGCCGATCGAGCAGCGTTCCTGGATCTCGCGGATGCTGGACCGTTTCAACAAGTGGTTCGACCGCCGCGCCGAAGGTTACAAGGGCGTGATCGCGTGGGCGCTCGATCACCGGCTGGCGATGGTCGCGCTCGCGCTGGTCGCGTTCCTCGGGGCGCTCGCGTTGCCCGCGATGGGCCTCGTCGGTGCCGGCTTCGCGCCGGAAACCGACGACTCCGAGTTCACGCTCGCCCTCGAAACGCCCCCGGGATCCAACCTCGCGTATACGCGCCTCAAGGCGGAAGAGATCGCCAGGATCGTCCGCCTCCGGTCCGAGGTCGCCTACACGTATACGACCGTGGGTGGTCAGGGCGACGCGGTGGACCAGGGCAACGTCTTCGTCAAGCTGGTGCCGAAGGATCAGCGGACCCGGCGACAGTCGATCGTCGTCGCCGAGATTCGCCGCGATCTGGCGCCGCTGGCCGGCGTGACCACGTCGATCAGCACGGGCTTCAACGACGGGCAGAAGCAGATCGATCTGCAGCTCCAGGGCCCGGACTCGGCGGAGCTCGGGCGGCTGGCGGATCAGATCATGGCGGAAGTGCGGATGGTGGCGGGCGCCGTCGACGTCAGCCTGTCCACGAAGGGGCAGAAGCCGGAGCTGGACGTGCAGCTCGATCGGGCGCTCGCGGGGACGCTCGGCATCACGGTCGGCCAGGTGGCCCAGGCGCTGCGGCCCGCGTTTGCCGGCATCGACGCCGGCGACTGGATCGATCCGTCCGGTGAAACGCGCGACGTGACGATCCGGCTCGCGCCAGAGTCGCGCACGTCGATCGCCGACCTGGAGACGCTTCCGCTCGTCGTGGCGGGGCCCGAGAACCGGCCGACCACCATTCCGCTCGGGCAGGTCGCGAAAGTCACGCCGTCCATCGGACCGGCGCGCATCGATCACCTCGATCGCGAACGTGTGGTGAGCATCCAGGCAAACACGGAAGGGCGGCCGCTCTCCGAGGTGGTCAGCGACATCATGGGGCGGGTGCCGCAGGCGGTGACGCTGCCACCCGGCTACACCCTGACGCAGGGCGGCGAGACCGAGGCGCAGACGGAGATTTTCATCCAGACCATTACCGCGCTCGGCGTGGCGGTGATGCTGATGTATTTCGTGCTCGTCGTGCAGTTCGGGTCGTTCCTCGACCCGCTGGCCATCCTGCTGTCGCTGCCGCTGTCGCTGATCGGCGTGATGGGGGGCCTGGCGCTCACCGGCCACACCCTGAACATCATGAGCATGATGGGCGTGATCCTGCTCATGGGCATCGTCGCGAAGAACGCGATTCTGCTGATCGACTTCGCCAAGTGGTCCGAGGAGGCGGGCATGGAGCGGCGCGAGGCGCTCATCCAGGCCGGCCGCGTGCGCCTGCGGCCGATTCTCATGACGACCTTTGCGCTGATCGCCGGGCATGATCCCGGTGGCGCTTGGCGGCGGCGAAGGCGGCGACTTCCGCGCCCCGCTCGGGATTGCGGTCATCGGCGGCGTGCTCACGTCCACGGTGCTGACGCTGCTGGTCATTCCGACCGTGTACGAGATCCTCGCCGACACGCGCGACTGGGCCGCGGGGAAGCTTTCACGCCCGGGGCGGGGGATGGCCGCCGCGCACGGGCATGGAGCGCCCACGCCGGCGTTGCCTGAATCGTGATCAACTCCCAACTCCCCAACACTGTCCAACTCCCAGGCGATGTGGCTTCCGGCTTCAGCCGGAAGGACAGGTGGCCTGGGCGTCTAGGCACGCAGCAATCAAGCTGGGAGTTTGGGAGTTAACATGATCCCATGCATAACCCCGCCGTCCCCGAGACGCTCGAAGGCTGGAGCCTGCTCCATCTGCTTTACCGGGTCCGCTGGGACCGGCTGCGCGACATGAGCGAGGCGGATCGTGCGCGGCTCGCGGACGAGGCCGTCGGTGCCCTGACCGTGCCCGATGCGGGCACCACCGCCTACGTGCAGATGCTGGGACATAAAGCCGACCTGATGTTTGTCTGCTTCCGGCGCGACTTCGAGCAGCTCGCGAAAGCGCAGCTTGCGCTCTCGCGCACGGAGCTGCACGGCCACCTCGAAGCCACCTATTCGTACGTGTCGGTCGTCGAGCTCGGCATGTACGAGATGACCGCGAAGATCCACGAACAGCTCGGCGCGAAACTGAAGCCCGGCAGCGACGAGTTCGAGCAGGCCTTCGACGCGGAGATGGAGTCGCAGCGCCAGCGCGTGATGAGCCGCCTGTTCCTCGATCTGCCGAAGGCGCGGTACGTCTGCTTCTATCCGATGAACAAGCGCCGCGGCGAGACGGAGAACTGGTACAGCGAACCGTTCGAGCGACGCGCGAGCATGATGCGCGAGCACGGCATGATCGGCCGCGGCTACGCGGGACGCGTGACGCAGGTGATCTCGGGGTCGATCGGCTACGACGACTGGGAGTGGGGCGTCGATCTCTTCGCGCAGGATCCGCTGGTCTTCAAGAAGTTGATCTACGAGATGCGCTTCGACGAGGCATCGGCGAAATTCGCCGAATTTGGCCCGTTCTACACAGGATTGCAATTCGCGCCCGGCCACCTTGCCGGCTACCTGAATGGCGAGGTTCCTACCCTTTAAGTGGCGGTAACGCTACACCTTTGTGATCGCCAGGCATCAATTTGAAACACCTGCCACAGATCACATTTTTGGTCATTCGGCTAAGTCCCGTCGGCTGAACACCTAGCACGGCCGGTCACCCCGGCCGTTCGAGGCCCGGTAATTGCTGTGGTTACTCCGGATTCTGGAGAAACCACGGAAATGACACCCCAGGAAACATTCGTTATACGTTTGCGCCGGCACCGTCAACGGCATCGCATCTCGCTCGAGGAGATCGCGATCGAGACGAACGTGAAGCCCGAGCTCCTCGAGGCGCTCGAGAAGAATGATTTGTCCGGATGGCCGCGGGGTCTTTACGCGCGGTCGTGGATCCGCGCGTACGCCAGCGCGGTCGGCCTCGATCCGATGGATACCGTCGACGAGTTCTGCCGGTTGTTCCCGCAGGGCGACCGGCGCGTGCAGCCGACCATTGAAGAGATGGCCGCCATCGTGTCGCACCCGTCGGAGTACCGCGACGAAGTCGCGCCCGAACAGGACCGGCGCCGCCTCACGCCGGAAGACGACGTGCTGCGGAACCAGCCGTGGCACGTGTCAACGACCAGCGCACTCGCCCATGCGGGGCGCGCGCTCTGGATGCGTGCCGTGGGCGCGATGCTCGCACCGCAGACGCGGACGAAGCGTCAGCCTCGAACCAGCTCGTAGTAACCGGCGGTCAACCTTCGACTCCCATTTCCCACACGCGTGGGGACTGGGAGTTGAATTTTGTTGCGGCCGGTTGCGTAGATTCTTCCGCGATCACGCCGACGGTCTGATACAACTACTGACCTCCAATTTTCTATTCCAAGGAAGGTCATGGTTCCTATCCGACGTCTGGCTGCTGGTGCGGCTGTACTCGTCCTCGTCGCGTTCGCCCAGCCGCGCGACACATCGCACGTCGCCCTTGCGGTGTCATCCGGTCTCGTCATCAGCCAGATCTACGGTGGCGGCGGAAACAGTCAAGCGCCCTTTACCCACGACTTCATCGAGATCTACAACGGCGGACCCGCACCGATCGCGCTCGACGGCCTGTCGCTTCAGTACACGAGCACGGCCGGCACGCAGAACTTCGGAGCGAATGCGGCGCTTCGCACCGAGCTTCCCGCCGTCCGCCTCGAGGCGGGTGGCTACTTCCTGGTGCAGGAAGACTCGGGAGGGCAGGTCGGCGGCCCGCTGCCGGCGCCCGACCATATCGACGCCGACCCCATTGCCATGGGGGCCACCGGCGGAAAGGTCGTGCTCGTCACGGGCACGGAGCCGCTCGGGTGCAACGGCGGGACGACGCTGTGCACGCCCGCGATGCGCGCACGCATCATCGACCTGGTCGGTTACGGCACCACCTCCAACTTCTTCGAAACCTTTCCCACGCAGTCGCCGAGCAACACCACCGCGGTCATCCGGACCCAGGGAAACGTCGACACCGACCACAACCGCAACGACTTCGTCGTCGCGCCGCCCAACCCGCGGAACGGCGGCGTCGTCCAGCCGAACCCGGCGCTGTCGATCACCGATGCCAGCATCAGCGAATCCGGCGTGACCCTGACGTTCACCGTCAGCCTGAGCCGCGCGTCGCGAACCGATGTGTCCTACGCTGTTGAGACGCGCAGCAGAACGGCAATCGCGGACGTTGACTTCGTGCCGCTGTTCCTGAGCGGCCAGTTCATTCCGGCCGGCCAGTTGTCAGCCACCCACGACGTCACGATCATCGACGATGCCGAAGACGAGCAGCCGAACGAAACGTTCGAAGTCGTCCTGTCCAGCCTGGTCAACGCCGATGCCGGCGATATCGTTGGCGTGGGCACGATCACCAACGACGACGTGGCGCTCAAGCCGATCCACGAGCTGCAGGGCGACGGCTCGACTTCCCCATCTGTCAATCGCGACGTGCTGACCCGCGGGATCGTCACCGCCCGGAAGACGAACGGGTTCTTCATCCAGACGCCCGATGGCGACGACGACAGCCGGGCGGAGACGTCCGACGCGCTCTTCGTGTTCACCAGCGCGGTGCCGCCGCAGAGCGTCGCCGTCGGCGACGAGGTCCGTGTCAGCGGCCGGCTGGTGGAGTTCAGGAGCAGCAGCGCCGCGACACCGGGCACGTTGACCGAGATCACCGGCCCGGCCGTGGAACGGCTCTCGTCCGGGAACCCGCTGCCCGCGCCGCTCGACCTCGCCAGCCTGCTTCCGCCGCCAGGTGTCGTCGTCTATCGCAGCCGCGAGAAACAGTTCGAACCTTATGAGGGCATGCTCGTGGCCACGCCGTCGATGGACGTGGTTGGACCCACCAACGGGTTCGGCGAGCTGTACGCGGTCATCTCCGGCGTTGCGCGCCCGTTCCGGGAACCCGGCGTCGACATTGCCGAACGGCTTCCGGCGGAGGCGCCGCCTGCGGTCCCGCGCTTCGACAGCAACTTCGAGCGCATCATGCTCGACAGCGACGATGCCAGGTTCACCGTGACGCCCGAGAACACGGTAGCCGAACGGTTCCCGCTCAACCTGGCTGCCGGTGCGCCCGGATCGCCGATCCGCGTGGCCAGCGTGTCCGGACCGCTCGACTACGCGTTCGACAACTACCGCGTCGTGCTGGACGGGTCGGCTGCCGCCGCCGGCGACCGTCAGCCGGCGGCCGTGCCGGCGGCCGCAGGGCCGAGTTCACGATCGCGTCGCTCAACCTGGAGAACTTCCGCACCGGCACGGCCAATTTCGCTGAGAGGCAGCAAAAGGCCGCGCGTCTCATCGCTGAGATCCTCCGCACTCCTGACATCCTCGGCACGATCGAAGTCGGGGACCTTGCTGACCTCCAGGCGCTTGCGGCGCTGGTCAACGCCGCAGCGGGTACGGCGTACGAGGCGTATCTCGAGGACGGCGACGGTCAGTCCACCGGCTTCGAGCAGAACGTCGGCTATCTCGTGAACCGCGCCCGCGTCAATGTGACCGCGACGCAGCAGGTCTACCGCGGCAAGACGTTCGACTTCGGCGGCAGCACCGACCTGCTGCACGATCGTCCGCCGCTCGTGCTCGAAGCGCAGGTCCTGCACACGGGCACGCCGGTGACGGTCATCCTCAACCACCTGCGGTCGCTCATCGACGTGAACAGTCACGAGCCGTTCGGCACGACAGGCGTCACCGTGGGGGCGCGCGTTCGCGAGAAGCGCCGCTTGCAGGCCGAGGACCTCGCCGACCTGATCGCCTCGCGCATCAACGAGAACCTCGTCGTGCTCGGCGACATGAACGCGTTCGAGGTCAATGACGGCCTCGTCGACGTGATCGGCACGATCGAGGGCTCTCCCGCGCCGGCGGAGCAGGTGACCGAGCCAAGCGTGGACCGCTGGGACTATGAGCTCGTCGACCTCGCGGATGGCCTGCCCGCCAGCGAACGGTACTCCTATGTGTTCGAGGGCAACGCACAGGTCCTCGATCACGTGCTCGTCAACAGGCCGATGCGCGATCGCCTGACGCGCTTCACCTACTCGCGGAACAACACCGACTTTCCCGAGACGTTCGAGGCGGACTTCAGCGTGACCACGCGGTTGTCGGATCACGACGGCGCGATTGCGTACTTCGGTCCGCTGGCGAACGTCGCGGTGGCATCGGCGGCGTCTCCGGTCCAGGCAGGAGGCACCGTCGCGGTACGGGTCACGGCGAGTAACAGCGGTGAGGCTGCCGCGGACGTCGTCCTGTCGGTGATGCTGCCCTCAGGCCTGGCGTGGCAGTCCACCACGGCGCCCTCCGGCTGGACGTGCACGACCGCGAGCGAGACCGTCACCTGCCGCACGGGCAGCCTTGGCGGCGGGCAGAGCGTGACGCTGGAAGTCGCAGCGCTCGCAGGTTGCGCGGTGCGGCACGGGTCCGTGCTCGCGATACCAGCCACAATCGCAGCGGCGACGGCGGAGGCCGACGCGGCGGACAACGTGACGGCCGCGGCCACCGAGGTCTCGAATCCACCGCCGGATATTGCGAACGTCGCGGCGAGCCGCACGCAGCTGCTGCTCCCGCTCCACCAGATGGTGCCGGTCACCGTGCGCTACAGCGCGACCGACGCCTGCGGTCCGGTGACGTCGAAGCTCACCGTGACGAGCGACGAACCGGTGACCGGACACGGACAGGGCCTCGCCGGCCTCACAACGCCCGACTGGCGCGTCATCGACGCGCAGCGCGTGGAACTCCGCGCCGAACGTTCGCCGAAAGGCGACGGCCGCGTCTACACGATCGCCATCACGGCGACCGACGCCGCCGGCGGCACGTCAAGAAGGCAGGTGACGGTGAGTGTCCCGCGGAGTCTTCGTTAAGCGACTGCAATCGCAAGCGAGGCGCGAGTGGGTGGGCCGGCTGAAGCCGGCCCCTACGTACATCGCGGGCCGGGCGCAAGGAGGCGGGCCGGCTGAAAGCCGGCCCCTGCGTACGTTGGCGTTGGGCGTGGGCCGGCTCGAGGTCGTGGGGGCCGGCTTAGCCGGCCCGCATGTCACGCCACTGAATCGTCGGACTTGGCGGGATCGAGGTAGCGCTTTTCGAACGCACCCAGCACCGCGAGGGTGATGACCACCATCCACGACGAGATGAACGCGAGCAGAGGGAAGCCGGCACCGGCCACGAGGCCGATGCTGGCGACGACCCAGATCGTGGCGGCCGACGTCAGGCCGGTCACCCGCCCGCCAGCCTGGATGATGCAGCCGGCGCCGAGAAAGCCGATCCCCGTGACGACCTGCGCGGCGATACGCGTCGGGTCGAACTCGGTGCCGCTGGAGCGCACCAGCAGCAGCCCCACCGTCATGTAAATCGCCGACCCCAGACAGATCAGGATGTTGGTCCTGAAGCCCGCCGGCTTGCCTTTCAGCTCGCGTTCGAGCCCGATCACGGCGCCGCACACCGCGGCGGCGCCGACGCGAACGAGGAACGGCAGCAGGATCGGCCGGAGCTGGTCCCAGCTCTCAATCAGCGCGAGTTCGTTCATGTGAGACGTTCGCTCGTTCGTCAGCGAGGCCGACCTGAAGGTCGGCCTCTACGAACATTGGGCACTTGAGCATCGGGCGTCGGGCCCTGATGGAGCCGTGACGATTACCATCCGACCTTCTGCCCCTTGTTCTGCTCGTCGAGCCAGGTCTTCAGCGGAGCGAAATAGTCGGCCATGGCTGTGGCGTCCATCTGGCGCTGGCCGGTGAGGGCTTCGAGCGCGTCCGGCCACGGCCGCGACTGGCCCATCGCCAGCGTCGCCTGCAGCCGCTTGCCCGCCGGGGCGCTGCCGTAAATGGAGCAGCGGTGCAGCGGCGTCGCGCAGGCGGCTTCCTTCGCCAGTGCGCGATGGAACTGGAACTGCAGCACGGAGGCGAGAAAGTACCCGCGAGTACGGCGTGTTCGCCGGAACGTGATACTTGGCGCCCGGATCGAAGTGATCTTCCCCGCGAGGCGAGGGCGGTCGAACGCCCTGATACCGCTCGCGCAGCTCCCACCATGCCGAGTTGTAGCGATCGGGGGTGACCTCGCCGCTGAACACGCGCCACCGCCACTGGTCCACCACGAGGCCGAACGGCAGGAACGCCAGACGCTCGAGCGCGGCGCGCAACAGCAGCGGGATGTCGCCCGACGCGTCCGGCGCGCGGTCGAGCAACCCGACCTTGACGAGGTACTCGGGCGTCACCGAGAGCGCGATGGTGTCGCCGATCGCCTCGTGGAAGCCGTCGTTCGCGCCGTCGCGGAAGATCATCGGCTGCTGGTTGTAGGCACGTGAGTAGAAGTTGTGTCCGAGCTCGTGGTGGATGACGCGGAAGTCCTCCTCGGTCTGGTCGATGCACATCTTCATGCGCAGATCGTCGACGTTGTTGATGTTCCAGGCGCTGGCGTGGCACACGACCTCGCGATCGCGCGGCTTCACGAACAGCGACCGCTCCCAGAACGTCTGCGGCAGGGCGTCGAAGCCGAGCGAGGTGAAGAACCGCTCTCCGAAGCGCGTCATCTCTACGGGCGTCACCTTCCGCGCGCGCAGCGTGTCGGTCAGCGACGCGCCTCGTGCGCCACCGGCGGGGCCGACGATGTCGTAGATGTTGGTCCAGTCCTGCGCCCAGATGTTGCCGAGCAGGTGCGCGGGCATCGGGCCGTCGGCGGGAACGACGTCGCCGTACCTGGCGCGCAGCTTCGCGCGGACGTATGTGTGCAGCGAGAGATAGAGCGGCCGCAGCTGCTCCCACAGGCGATCGAGCTCCTTCGAGAACTCGTCCGGCGGCATGTCGTACTTCGATCGCCACATCGCGCCCGTGTCCGCGAATCCCAGCTCCTTCGCGCCCTTGTTCGACAGCTCGACGAATCGCGCGTAGCTCTTCTTCATCGGCGGTGAAATCGTGTGCCACCCTTCCCACGCCGCGCGCACGCGCGCCGGATCGCGGTCCTTGGCGAGGATCTCCGTGATCTCCTCGATGTCGAGGCAGTCCTCCCCGGACTCCCCGTCGCCGCAGAACTTGCCGCGTCCGTAGCTCGCCCTCCATCGACGCGACCAGCTGCGTCAGCTCCGCCGTCTCCTTCTGATCGGCGGGCGCGGCCATCGTCAGCGCGTTCTTCAGCACGTTCAGCTGACGGCGCACGTCCGCCGGTCCCTCGACGTTGTCGTAGCCGGCCGCGCGCTTGGCGTATCGGGTCACCGCGGTGATGAGCGCTTCGTTCGAACGCGCGGCCATCGCCTCGGTGTCGGGCGTGATGAACGTGTTCTGCACCCACCCTGCCTGGTTCGCTTCGTTGCTGAGGCGGAGCGTGGTGGCGCTCACCTCGGCCAGGAAGGTGGTGGCATCGGTGGTCGTCCCGCCGGACCCGTCGCCGGTCCCCGGGGCGACGACGTTGCGGCACGCGGCCGCGCCGGTGGCGAGCAGCGCCGACACGAGGAGGGAAGTGATCAGTCTCATGCCCCGATCATAGGCTTGCCGCCTCTCATGGCAAGAGGGGTTGTTCAGTTTCGATGAACCGCGCGTGGAGCGCCTTGACGGACTCGTTGGCGCGATCGCGCGGGACCATCCACGTGATGCGAAAGGACGACGTCGCCGTGCCCGCCGGCGTGACCCCGAGCCGGCTGAGCGTCTCCGAGCCGGCGCGGACGTTGGCGTAGGTCGCGTTGATGCCGGCGCCGACGACGCTGACCGCGGCCAGACCGTCGATGAGGCGGGCGTGCCCGCCAAGACGGGCCTGCAGCATGTCGCGCAGCCGCGCCTCATCGTGCAGGTTCTCGCGTGAGATGGCCACCGTGGTCTTGTCCGAGAACACGTGGAGCTGCTTGCCGGCGACGCCACCTTCGTCGAGCAGCGCGAGCAGGTCCGCCGGCCGTGCATCGCCCTCGAGCATGAGGACGTCGCGCTCGCTCGCCACGCCGACGACGATGCCGGGCATGCGCGGCGGGCTTTTCCTCACCACCGTCCCGTCGCTGGAGGGATCGGCGCCCGGCAGCGGCCCGCCGGTCGCGCGCGCGTAGATGGCGATGCCTTTCTCCTTGGCGAACTCCACCGCCTGCGCGTTCAGGACCTTCGCGCCGGCCTCCGCCATTTCCTGCGTTTCCTCGTACGAGAGCGTGCCGATCCGCCGCGCCGCCGGGACCACGCGCGGGTCGGCGGAGTACACGCCGTCGACGTCGGAGCAGATCTCGCAATACTGGGCGTCGAGCCCCGCCGCCATCGCCACCGCCGTGGTGTCGCTGCCGCCGCGCCCGAGGGTGGTCACTTCTTTCTTGTACGAGACGCCCTGATACCCGGCGATCACGACGATCTTGCCGCGCGAGAGCTCGTCCTGGACGCGGAACGGCCGCACCTCGATGATGCGGGCGTCGGTGTGGCGGTCGTTGGTGATGATGCCAGACTGGCTGCCGGTGAAGCTGATGGCGTCGCCCCCAAGCTCGCGAATCGCCATGGAGAGCAACGCCATCGAGATGCGCTCGCCGGCGGAGAGCAGCATGTCGAGCTCGCGCCGATCGGGGTTCGCGGAGACCTGCTTCGCCATGCCGAGCAGATCGTCGGTCGTGTCGCCCATCGCCGAGACGACCACGACCACGTCGTGTCCCTGCCGGCGGGTGTTCATCACACGCTCGGCGACACGCCGCAGCTTCTGGACATCGGCGACGCTGCTGCCGCCGTACTTCTGGACAATTACCGCCATGTGGTCAGCATAAGCAAAATCCGGGGCTCCGGATATAATCCCGGCGAGCTTTTCAAGGGCGGGCGGGGCGGATAGGCCGGGCCGGGCCAGTCGGCCTCGCTCATCCCGGATCCCTGTTCCCGATCCTGTTTATGAGGAGAATCATGAGACTCCGCACTCTCGTTCTGGTATTCGCGATGATCGCGACCGCGACCGTTCCCTCGGCCGCGCGGCAGGCGGCCCCGGCGCCGCTCCGATCGCCTGATGTCATCTTCGTCCCAACGCCGCAGGAAGTCGTCGACGCGATGCTCAAGATGGCCAAGGTCGGTCCCAACGACGTGATCTACGACCTCGGATCCGGCGACGGCCGCATCCCAATCACCGCGGCGAAGACCTACAAGGCGCGGGGCGTCGGCATCGACATCGACCCGCAGCGCATTCGCGAGGCCACGGAGAACCTGAAGACGGCGGGCGTGGGCGACAGGGTTCGGTTCATGAACCAGGATCTGTTCACGACGGACATCAGCGAGGCGACCGTGGTGACGCTGTACCTGCTGCCGTCGCTGAATCTGAAAGTGCTTCCGAAGCTGAACAAGGAGCTGAAGCCCGGCACGCGCATCGTGTCGCACGCCTTCGACATGGGCGACATCAAGCCGGAACAGACCGCGAACGTGAACGGCCGGACCATCTACATGTGGACCGTGCCGATTGGCAACAAGTAGCCGGACCGCGGCGGCCTGGTGGCCTCAGGCGGACTGTGAAGGTCACGCCTCAGCGGACCGGAATCCCGACGAGTAGCGTGGGGGTGGGGCGGGTTTCGAGACCCGCCCGCCACTCCTGGCCGCGGCCCGCTGGCCGAGTGCCGGCTACTTGAGATCCAGTCTCAAATTGTGTGCTAGGATCGGCCCACTCGTGATCCCCGACTCACAGGTCCCTGTTCCGTTGACGACGGTTGACGTCGGTGTCTCCGCCCGCCTGCACACCACGCGGCTGGACGACGAGACACGATCGCTGCTGCGGTCGCTCGGCTTGACCGACGCGTCGCGTCTGCGCGTCTGCAAGTGTGGCGAACCGTTGATCATCCAGGTGCGCGCCACCCGTATCGGCCTCTCCAGCTCGGTGGCGGGCAACATCTACGTCGTGCTCGAGGGCGAGCCGCGTCAGGCCAGTGGTCATGCCAGTCACGCTGCCGACAGCTGATCGCGCCGGGGCGGCGGTCGCCGCCGGCACCGCGCGCGTCGCGCTGCTCGGCAATCCGAACACCGGCAAGACCACGCTCTTCAACGTCCTCTGCGGCGCGCGGGCGAAGACGTCGAATTTCCCCGGGACGACGACCTCGGTCCGCACGGGTCACTGCGACGTGCACGGCCGCCGGGTGGACGTCCTCGATCTTCCCGGCGTCTACGACCTCCGCTACCACTCGCCCGAAACACGCATCGTGCGTGCGGTCCTCGCCGGCGAGCGCGGCGTCCCCCCCGACATGGTCGTGGTCCTCGTGGACGCGTGCAACCTCACGCGGAACCTCGTGCTCGTCGGCGAGCTGCTCGCCTACGGCCAGCCGGTCGTCGTCGCGCTGAACATGATCGACCTCGCGCAGCGGCGCGGCCTCACCCTCGATACCGGCGCCATGGCGCGGCGGCTCGGGGTGCCCGTGGTGCCGATGATTGCGCGGAAGGGCGACGGCCTCGATTCGTTGCGGCGCGCCATCGCGGCCACGATGGCCGGCACACAGCCCTTGTCGCGTCCGAGCGACCTGCCGCTGGCCGACGCGACCACGGAAGCGCTCACGGCCTGGGCCGACAGCGTCGTCGCGGAGTCGGCATCGGGCTCGGCCGACGGGGCGACCGACACGTTCGCCGAGCGGCTGGATCGCGTCTTCACGCATCCGGTGCTGGGCCTGCTGACGTTTGCGGCGGTGATGGCCGCGCTGTTCTACACGCTGTTCACGCTGGCGACGGTCCCGATGGATCTCATCGAGGCGACGTTCGCGACCCTCGGCGATCTCGTGCGCAGCCAGCTGCCCGAGGGACCCGTTCGCGACCTGCTGACCGACGGCATCGTCGGCGGCATCGCCGGCACGGTCGTGTTCCTGCCGCAGATCTGCCTGCTGTTCTTCCTCATCAGCCTGCTCGAAGACACGGGCTACCTCGCGCGCGCCGCGTTCGTGATGGACCGGCTGCTGTATCGCTTCGGCCTGCCGGGCCACGCGTTCGTGCCGCTGCTCACGTCGCATGCGTGTGCGCTGCCCGGGATCATGAGCACGCGGCTCATTCCCGATCGCCGCGACCGCCTCGCCACGATCCTCGTGGCGCCGTTCATGAGCTGTTCGGCGCGGCTGCCGGTCTACGTGCTGCTGACCAGCCTGATCTTCGCCGGATCGGCCCGGCCTCGCCGCGCTCGCGTTCGTCGGCTGCTACCTGCTCGGCGCCGCCGCGGCGCTGCTGAGCGCGGTCCTGTTCGGCCGCACCATCCTGAAGGGGCGGGCGCGCCCGATGGTGCTCGAGCTGCCCACTTACAAGGTGCCGTCGCTCAGGAACGCGCTGCTCACGGCGAAGGACCAGGGGCTCACGTTCCTGCGGACCGCCGGCACCGTGATCATCGCCATCTGCATCGTCATGTGGTGGCTGAGTGCCTATCCGAAAGTGGAGCCGGGTCCTGAGGTGCAGGCGCTCCGCGCCCAGGGACTCGATGCCGAGGCGGACGTTCTTCAGGTGCGCGCGGAGCAGGCGGGCAGCTTCGCCGGCCAGCTCGGACGCCTGGCGGAGCCGGTGTTCCGTCCGCTCGGCTTCGACTGGCAGCTCACCGTCGGCGTCCTCACCAGCTTCCTGGCGCGCGAAGTCTTCGTGTCGACGATGTCGGTGCTGGTGGGCGGCGGAGGCGACGCGGAGGTCGATGAAGGCGTGATCGCGCGAATTCACGCGATGACGCGGAGCGACGGATCGCTGGTGTTCACCCCGGCCACGGCGGCCGCCGCGCTGGTGTTCTTCGTGCTCGCGATGCAGTGCCTGCCGACGCTCGCCGTCACCCGCCGGGAGACGGGCAACTCCGCTACGCGCTGCTTCAGCTCGGCTACATGTCCACGGTGGCGTACGTCGCCGCGCTCATCGTGCACCAGGGCCTCCTGGCCCTCGGAGTCTCGTGATGACCGCCGACTTCATCCAGCATGCGATCGTGACGCTGGCGGCCGCCGGCGCGGCATGGGTGGTCGTCCGTCGCGTCTTCACCACCGTCGTGCCGTCGGCCGGCGGCGCCCCGAAGTGCGCGTCGTGCCCTGCCGCGCAGGCGCAGAAGAATGCCCAGCCGGTTTCCTCGGAAGCCAAGCCGCTGACGCTCATCCGCTGAGTCTACGGGCTGACAGGTATTCGTAGAGGCCGGGCCTTCGGTGCGGCCTAGGCCGACCTGAAGGTCGGCCTCTACGAACATCAAGCTGGTTAGGCCGACCTGAAGGTTTCGGCCTTTCACGCAGAACACACCGGTTACTGATCGCGGCGAATCGTCGTGGTCGTCGTCGATGTCGTGCCGATGGCATCGCCTGACACGACGAGCTCCACGCGACGATTCTGCTGACGGCCTGCTGCGCTGTCGTTGGCGACAACCGGCTGGCTCTCGCCGAATCCCGACGTCGCAACGGCGGTCGGCATGATGCCTTGACGAAGCAGGTAGTCGCGTACCGAGGAGGCGCGCTGCTCCGAGAGGCGCTGGTTGTAGCTGTCCGAGCCGACGTTGTCGGTATGCCCCTCGACCTCGATGTTGAGGCCGGCCGTTGTCAGGAGAATGCCGGACACGCGCGCCAGCTTCTCCCGCGCGCCAGGTTTCAGGTTGGCGCTGTCGAAGTCGAACAGCACGTCGGACACGTTGACAATCAACCCGCGTGCGGTCTCGCGCGTTTCCAGCACCTGACTGAGCTGCTGCCGCAGCTTCTCGCGAAGTTCGGCTCGCTCGCGATCGGCCTGCGCGGCTGCCGCCTGGGCCTGTTGGGCCTGGCCTTCTGCCGCCAGGCGGGCCGCATCCGCCGCCGCACGAGCGGCATCCGCCTGCGCCCGCGCCGCCTCGGCGGCCTGGCGTTCCTGCGCCATCCGCTGCGCCGCCATGTCGGCATCGGCCCTGGCGCGCTCCGCGGCGAGACGATCCGCCTCGGCCTTCAGCCGGTCGTTCTCGGCCTGCGACCGGCGGGCGGCCTCGGCCTCGGCTTGCGCACGTGCCGCCTCGGCTTGCGCACGCGCCGCGGCCTCGCGTTCCTCGGAGAGCTTCCGCTGGTTCGCGTTGAACTCCTCTTCCTGGCGCTGCAGCGCGATCAGCCGTGCGTCTTCCGCCGTCTGCGCCGCCTGCCGTGCGGGCTGCATGATCATGTTGCGGTTGCGGCGCTGTTCGCGCGCGAGCTCGGCGTCGCCGAGCAGGCGCGTGCGCTTTGGCGAACGTGTCTGCCGCATGCCGGTCGGCGCCGGCAAGCCGCGCGAGCTCGACGGCGTTGCGCGCTTCCGCGAGATCGAGCGGGGCGCCCGGCTCGAGCGGCTTGATCTTGAGCCGCGCCGCGTCGTGATTCATCAGGTACGTGCCGCGCTTGAGCAGCTCGTACTTGGCTTCGATCACTTCCATGCTTCCAATCGTCTTGTCCTGGAAGACGCCTTCCCTGCGCGGGGCGTTCTCCATGACGACGACGTCGCTCGGCTGGGTGACGGCGAAGTAGGGTTCGGCGGTCACGATCAAGCCGAACGCCTGCAGCTCGGTCGTCACCCGCAGCTCGCCGTCGTCGCCCGACACCTGCAGCTCGCCGAGGTTCGTCGCCCGGCCTTCGGGAGTGATGGCCCACACGACGTAGGTGAGGTCCTCGGGCCCGAAGCGTGTGGGCGCCTGAAGGTTTTCGAAGTTGGCGTCGATCTCGATGTACCCCTTTTCGCCTTTGACCGTCGCGTCACCGCGTGCCTGCGGTGAGAGGGGTGTACCGACGAAATCGATCTTCGTCTCGCCACTGCGGGGGCGATAGTTGATGGCCGGCGTCGTGCGTCCGACGACAACGACCCTGAAGACGGGCTGATCCTGAGCCGTGGCTCGGGGTGCCGCCGCGCTCGCAGCGAGACCGCCCACGATCAACAACGCCGCCGTGGTTCTCCTGGACATGACAAGACCTCCAGCCCGAATGTGAGCAAGCCACTCGCCATCCCAGCTGAGCGGGAGCGTACGGCCGGGTATCTGCTCGTCCGTTATCGAAGCTCGACGGGATCGTAGCACGGCCGCGGACAAGCGCGAGAGATGTGTCCACTTCCGGCTGAAGCCGGAAGCGTGCTCCACCACAACTGAGGACGCGGAATGGAGCGGCGACGGATTGCAGCATAATTCGTCGGTGAGCGACGCGAAGCCACCCGTGACCGCCGAACTGATCTGGTCCGATCACCTGCGCTTCGGCGCCACCAGCGGGCCCAACGCGATCGTCATCGATGGTGACGGCGCGGCCGGCCCCTCGCCCATGCAGCTGGCGGGCTTCGGGCTCGCGGGCTGCATGGCGGTGGACGTGCTTTCCATCCTGCAGAAGGGCCGGCACCCGTTGACGGGACTTCGCGCCTCATTCTCGGGCGAACGCGCGGCGGAGCCGCCGCGGCGCTACACGCGCATCACGCTGCACTTCCACGTCACCGGCGCCGTCCCCGCCGACGCGGTGGAGCGGGCCATCGCGCTCTCGCGCGACAAGTACTGTTCGGTGTGGCACTCGTTCCGGCAGGACATCGAGTTCACCACGACCTACGCCGTACACCCGTGAGCCGCCGGGCATACCTCGATTGGCTGCGCGGCGTCGGCGTGCTGATCATGATCGAGGCGCACACGCTCGATGCGTGGACGCGTCCAGCCGATCGCGGATCATCCGGCGTATGCGTGGGCGATGATCCTCGGCGGCATCGGCGCGCCGATCTTCCTGTTCCTGGCCGGCATCGCGCTCGCACTCGCGGCCGGCTCGCGGCTGCGCCAGCAGCGACGCCGCGGCGGAGGTAGCGGCGCTTGCGCGCAGGCGGGCCTGGCAGATCGTCGGCCTCGCGTTCCTCTTCCGGCTGCAGTCGTGGATCATCAGCGGCGGAGAACCCGGGCGGACGCTGCTCAAGGTGGACATCCTCAACATCATGGGGATCGCCATGCTCGCGGCCGCCGTGTTGTGGGGCCTGGGGCGGGGGCGCTGGTCACGGGCGCTGCTGCTCGCCGGCGCGGCCGTGGCCGCCGCCATGCTGACTCCGCTTATCCGGGCGACGCCGCTGCTCGACGTCGTGCCTGACCCGATCGAATGGTACCTTCGCCCGTCGCCCGGCCGCACGACGTTCACCCTGTTCCCGTGGGCAGGCTTTCTCCTGGCGGGCGGCGCCCTCGGAATGTGGCTCGATGCCGCGCGCATCGATCGCGACGAGCGGCGCAGGATGCTGGCGCTCGCGGCGCTCGGCCCCGTCCTGGCCATCGGCGCCTACGCGGCGTCGTTCCTGCCGCCGCTCTACGAGGAGACGGATTTCTGGACGAGCTCTCCCACGTTTTTCTTCCTGCGACTGGGCATTCTCGTCACGCTCGTCCCGATCGCGTATGCGTGGAACGCGCTGCGTGCCGGGCGCTCACCGCTGCGCGAGTTCGGGATCGCGTCGCTGTTCGTGTACTGGATTCACGTCGAGATGGTCTATGGCGTCGTCAGCACGCCGCTGCATCGGCAGCTGCCGTTCCCGGCCGCCGTGAGTCGCATTCGTCCTTTTCAGTCTGTTCCTGTTCGGGCTGGTGAAGCTGAAAGATCACCTGGTCGCGGGCCGCGGGCGGCAGCGCGCAGGCGCGGTCGGCCAGCCGTCGCTGACACGGCGGTAGCGAGTTCATCTGCCGTGCGGCCGGCTGCCGGCTTCTCTTGTTGACCAATCTCCCTCGCGGATGTACCGTCGACACCTTTATGTGGTATATAGGAGGTCAGACATTATGAGGAAGAGACGGTTGCCTCAGGCATTCGCAGGCGTTGCCCTCTCGGCCTTCGTCGTCGCCTCGCTGGCCGGAATCAGCGCCTTTCAAACCGCTGGCGAGACCGTTCGCATCGACGCCGACGACATCGGCGGTGTCGTCAACGGCCCGCGGGGACCGGAGGCGGGCGTCTGGGTGATCGTCGAAACCACCGACCTGCCTACCAAGTTTGCGCGGATGGTCGTGACCGACGATCGCGGCCGCTACGTCGTGCCGGATCTCCCCAAAGGCAATTACAACGTGTGGGTGCGCGGCTACGGGCTGGTCGACTCAGCGAAGGTCCAGTCCGCCCCTGGAAAGAATCTGAACCTCACCGCCGTCGCGGCGCCCAACGCGCGCGCGGCGGCCGAGTACTATCCAGCCAACTACTGGTACTCCCTTGCGCAGCCGCCAGCGAAGAGCGAGTTCCCGGGCACCGGTCCCAACGGCAATGGCATACCGCCCGAGATGCGGAGCCAGGCCGACTGGATCAACGAGATGCGGTGCGGCGCCTGTCATCAAATCGGCAGCAAGCCCACGCGCGAGATGCCGAAGAGCCTGGGCACGTTCGATTCGTCGGCGGCCGCGTGGGAACGTCGCCTGCAGTCGGGCCAGATGGGCGGCAACATGAGCGCCACGCTGACGCGCTTCGGCAAGCAGCGCGGCCTCGCGATGTACGCCGACTGGAGCGATCGCATCGCCGCGGGCGAAGTGCCACAGGCGCCGCCGCGGCCGCAGGGCGCGGAGCGCAACGTGGTCGTCACCGTGTGGGACTGGTCCGACTCGAAGGGATTCGTCCACGACACGATCTCGACCGACAAGCGCAATCCCACGCTCAACGGCAACGGTCTCATCTACAGCATCTCCCGGTTCAGCGCGCCGGAGATGAACATCCTCGATCCGAAAAGCCACACGGCGAGCGGCGTGACGGTGCCGGTCCGCGATCCGAACACCGCGTTCGCAACGCCGCAGACCGTGGTGCAGCCGTCGCCGTACTGGGGCGATGAAATCATCTGGTCGAGCCGCCCCAGCCTGCACAACCCGATGATGGACGACGCCGGCCGGATCTGGCTCACGCACGCGATTCGCGCCGCCGCGAACCCGGCGTTCTGCAAGGAAGGATCGACCCATCCCTCCGCGCAGGCATTCCCGCTCGAGACCAGCGCCCGCCACCTCTCTCTGTTCGATCCGAAGACGAAGCAGTTCACGTTCATCGACACCTGTTTCGGAACGCACCACCTGCAGTTTGCCGAGGATGCCAACAACACGCTGTGGATGAGCAGCGGCGGCGGCGCCGGCCCGCGCCAGGTCCTCGGCTGGTTCAATACCAAGATGTTCCTCGAGACCGGCGACGCGGTGCGATCGCAGGGGTGGACGCCGTTCGTCATCGACACCAATGCCAACGGCAGGCGTGATGCCTACGTCGAACCCGATCAGCCGATCGATCCCACCAAGGACAAGCGCATCCAGGGCGGCAGCTACGGCGTCATTCCCAGCCCGGTCGACGGGTCGATCTGGGTGGCGGTGCCGGGCGTGCCTGGTTCGATCATCCGGGTCGTGCCCGGGGCGAACCCGACGGCCACCGCGCTGTCCGAAATATACGAGCCGCCCTTCAACAACCCCAGGTCACCCGTCAGTGGCTACGCGCCGCGCGGCATCGACATCGATCGCAACGGTGTGGTCTGGACCGGGCTGGCCGGCAGCGGGCACCTCGCCAGCTTCGACCGGCGCAAGTGCAAGGTCGTGAACGGACCGACGGCGACGGGTCAGCACTGTCCCGAAGGGTGGTCGCTCCACCTGCCGCCGGGGCCGAAGTTCAAGGGCGTGACCGACGAGGCGAGCGCGGACATGCTCTACTACAACTGGGTCGATCAGTTCGACACGTTCGGCCTCGGCAAGAACACCCCGATTGTGACCGGCTCCTACTCCGACGCGCTGATGCCGTTCTCCGGCGGCAAGTTCCTCGTCCTCCGCGTCCCGTACCCGATGGGCTTCTATCACCGCGGGCTCGACGGCCGTATCGACGATCCGAAGACAGGTTGGAAGGGCAAGGGCCTGTGGGCGAACTACGGCAGCTACAACGCCTGGCACTACGAAGGCGGCAAGGGCCAGACGAGCAAGGCCGTGCATTTCCAGCTGCGGCCCGACCCGTTGGCGAAGTGAGGCACGCCAGGCCGACCTGAAGGTCGGCCTCTACGAACAACAGGCGGGTCCGTGAAGGACCCGCCCCGCCGGATTGCGCGCGTTCCAGGGCGGTCTTTCCGGACCCGCTTCGCTCGCAGACCGCAAGACCGCACACCGTTCAAAACGCCATCAGATACGTCACCTTCGCGACCAGCGCTCTGTCCAGCAATTCCCCCGATCGCTCGTCGCGCCGCTCGTTGTAGACGAGGAAGAAGTCGCTGAGCGGGCGGTGGATGACGTTGAAGCGCAGGTTCGAGCTCCACTGGTGCGAGTCTGTGTTGAACTGCAGCAGCGCGTTGACGAACATCTTCGTGCTGAAGTTGTAGTTGACGCGGCCGGTGATCAGCGTCGATACGTATTCGCCGGTCGAGAGCTCGACATCCTGGATCTGCAGGTTGAGCGACGTGTTGAAGTTCTCGCTCAACCGGAACGACGGCCCGAGCGAATAGCTGCGGCGATAGCCATCGTAGAAGTCTCCCGTCGAGTAGCGGGCGCCGAGCGCGACCGGAGCGGACGCGTTCGAGTTCACCAGGATGAAGTACTCGTCGAACTCGTAGCGGCCCGGGTTCACGCGGACGCCTCGCGCGCTGTTGATGGTGAAGGGCGTCTTGATCACTTCGACGTTCGGGTTGACGCCGGCTTCGAAGAACGTGCCGTCCTGGAAGTTGATCGGGAAGTGGAAGTCCTGGTAGCGCGAATCCAATGTGCCGTCCGACTGGGACGTGAACATGTCGAGGACCCAGTGCGGCTGGATCTCACGAATCCATCGCGATACCGCGCGCGGACGAAACCGGTAGTTGCCCTGGAGTTCGTAGTTGTTGACCCCGCGCCGCGGTACGAAACCCAGTTCGTCGTTGAACCGTCCACCGATGGTCGTGACCGTCGCCCCCAGCCTCGTCCGGCGGCTGTCGAAGAGCACGTTGGCGCGAGTCGCGAACTCGTTGCCGGACGCCGGGACCGCCGCGGCTGGCGAGAACGTCTTGGTGACGTACCCGCCGGTGGTGAGGTACTCACCAAACCGGAAGTTCGCGTCGATGCCGGCGACACGATTGAAGTGCGGGCCAGCCTCCTCCTTGTTCAGGATCATCGCGCCGATATCGGAGTTGGCGAGGATGTCGCGGCGGAGGCGCAGCGCCGTGAAGTTCGTGGCGGGCACGGGGCCCTCCTCGCGCTGCTGGATGTTCAGCAGGCCGACCGAATAGACGCCCTGCCGGCCGGTCAAGCGTGTCCCACCGAGGATCGGAATCGCCTGCCCTGCATCGGACAAGCCGATCCGCCGGCTGAAGAACAGGCGCATGTCCTGCGATTGATTCTGCCGGCCGGCGGTAATGCTGTTGCCCCCGCCCTGAATCCGCCGCCGCCGAACTGGAAGATGCCGGAGTTCTCGAGAAAGAAGTCGCGCTTCTCCGGGAAGAACAGGCTGAACCGTGTCAGGTTCACCTGTTGTTCGTCCGCCTCGACCTGCGAGAAGTCGGTGTTGACGGTGAAGTCCCACGTGAGTCCCGTGGTCACGCCGTACTTCACGTCGAACCCGGCGTCGAAATCGCCGAGCGTCGGCCGCCCGCCAACCGTGCTGCCGCTGCTCAGCACGTACGGTTTGACGCGCAGGTCCTTGCCCGGTCGAACGTTGCGCATCCCTTCGAGCGTTCCCGCCAGCGACACCCTTTGAATGTCGTAGATGCGCGGCACCGGCGACCAGTAGCTGTCCTCGTTCAGCCGGCGCACCTTGCGCTCGAAGTTCATTCCCCAGATCTGCGCATCCGCCGCGCTGAACCGCAGCGTGCGGAACGGGATCCGAATCTCCGCGTACCAGCCGGTCTCCGTGATTTGTGTGGCGACGTCCCAGATGCCGTCCCAGTCCGCATTGTTCTCGCGTCCTTCGTTCACCATCTGTGCATCCCATTTCGCGCCCGCCGGATTGGTCGCGAACTGGTAGCCGTTGCGCTCGTCGTGGAAGGTGTCGAGGATGATCCGGAAGCCGTCGTTCTGGTCGATGTTGAAGTCCTTCTTCAGGTCGTTGGCGATGATCCGGGACGGCTGGTCGTCCCTGGCGAACACGCCGAAGTACATCGCGTCATCGTCGTAGAGGACGCGCACCTCGGTATCGAAGGTCGCCGGCATGCCTTCGCGCGGGTCGTTCTGGATGAACTGATGCGCGATCGGCGCCTGGCTCCAGGACGCCTCGTCCAGCGCGCCGTCCAGGGTAATCTCTCCGGCCAGGCGCACCGCCTCGAGCCGGCGGGCGGGTTCCTGCTGCGCCTGCGCCGGCGCTGTGGGCGAGCACGAGCCCCGTGCCCACAATCCCGACGAGAACGCCGTGTCGCACGCCAGCCGTAACCATCTGCACTCCTCGAATCAATTGAATAAATGGGACGTGCCCGCTGAACGTTGTATGAAGGGACACAAAGAATACGACAGGTTGAGCCAGACCGTGTTACGTTGTCGCTTCGCCTGTAATCGGCACGGTTTCGCCGGAACTGAGAAAAGAGGGCGCAACCGACTCATCCATGTCAAAGCAGGCACTATCACTGGCTAAGCCATTTAATAACAAGCAATTAGAAGGAACATGCTCGCTGATGAGCTTTGGCTGGAGCGGAGAAGATTCCGCAAAAACGGGTTGAGCTTCGAGGTGGCAGATCGCTACAATTCGCCTCTTCCGAGCGCCCAAGGGACGTCCGGAGAGGACCTAAATGATTAATGTGGCTGCCATCCGGATGCAGCAGTTTGGGGTGCAGTTCTACCAGGCCTCACTGACTGCCAGCGACATCGACAAGCTGGTTCGCTTCGAGGTGCTGAACTACGGCGAATCCGGGCATCCGCCCGTACGCGGCGCCAAGAAGAAAGTGCCCTCCAAGGTCAACTGGGACCTGCTCGAGAAGCGCATCGCCTCGAGCGAGAAGGCCTACCAGCGCCAGATCATCAGGCGAAAGATTGACGAACTGGTCCAGTACTACGAGCAGTGCCGCGATGCCCGCGACCTGCCCTCGATTGCCGGCGCCGTCATCATCTCGTGCGATGAGAAGCTGTCGTTCGAGGCGGTTGAGGCGGGATCCCCGGTCGGCAAGCTGAAGGTGCCGGAGCGGGAGGGGATTCTGCGAGCCATCGACGGCCAGCATCGCCTGCTCGCCCTGCACGCCGACATCGACAACATCAGGGACGAGGACTTCACCGTCCCCGCCATCATCTTCGACCGTTTGCCCGAAGATCATGTCGTCCAGATGTTCGTGACGATCAACGCCAAGCACACGCGGCTGAATGCGTCCCACCTCGTGAGCCTGTCGGGCCGCCAGCTCTATCGAGACGACGCCCTGGCAGCGGCCCACGACGTGGTGCGCGCGCTCAACGATCGCGAGGACTCGCCGCTGCGCGGCGAAATCAAGCTGCTGGGGGTGGGCCATGGACGCGTGGCCCAGGCGCCGCTCGCGCAGGAGCTGAAGAAGCTGTTCTCGAGCGACGCATTCGGCGGCCCGCGCAAGTCCGCCGACTTCCGCGACGATTCGAAGAAGTTCTTCGTGAACTACTTCAAGCAGGTGTCGGTCGTCTTCGGCGCGGCGTGGAATGGCCGCAAGTACAGCATCAAGTCGGCAAACGCGCTCCGCGCGTTCATCCGCGTCGCGCCCGACGTCGTGCGCCGCCTCGACCAGGAGCACGCGGACCGCAGCGACTTCCGCGCGATCGGACGGGTCATCGCGCCGTGGGGGCGCCGCATCGGCGACCTGCGGTTCGAGACCGAAGGCGCGTGGAAACGCGCCGGCACCACGGTGGACTCGCTCGCGCGAGAACTGAAACTGGCGTTGGAGTATCCGGAAGGGGCGGGGGTGTAAGAAACGGACCACAGAGGCGCGGAGTCACAGAGACCATGTTCACAACCCCGTGTCTCTGCGCCTCGGGTCGTCGTGAGCGGAAACCTTGAAGGGGCGTCCGAAGACGCCCCTTCGTGGAATGCCGGCCTGGCTCCCCCCAGCATTTACGGCGCCCTGCCGTAAACCACAGACCAGCGGCCATTCCTAGGGCAACGGCTGTGCCGTTCGGTTTTATTGGGTATTTTGAGTTTTTGCCCCAGCCGCCGAGCCAACAATGTGGCAAGAATTACAAGCGTGTCCACGTATCAGCCATCGGAATCATGCACGTCGACCTCAATGCTGACGTAGGAGAGTCGTTCGGGTCCTGGGTTCTGGGGCACGATGAAGCACTCTTCCCGCACATTACGTCAGCTAATGTCGCTTGCGGATTCCACGCCGGTGACCCCGGTGTCATGCGCGCAACGGTCGCGCTCGCGCGTGCCCACGGCGTCGCGGTCGGCGCACATCCCGGCTTTCCTGATCTCTCCGGTTTCGGCCGGCGCGAGATGCGAATGTCGCCGCGCGACGTTGAAGACCTCGTCGTGTACCAAATCGGTGCGCTCGCCGCCGTGGCCGCGGTTGAGGGCATTCGCCTGCAGCACGTGAAGGCGCATGGTGCGCTCTACAACATGGCAGTTACAGAATTCGCACTTGCCGACGCAATCGCTCGCGCAACGGCGGCGGTCGATCGGTCACTCGTACTGTTGGGGTTGCCCGGGTCGCAGCTCCTGCACGCTGGCGAGCGCGCGGGCCTGCGCACCGCATCGGAAGTGTTTGCCGATCGTGCGTACCGCCCCGACGGTACGCTGGTGCCACGGACGCAGCCCGGCGCGGTCATTCACGATGAGGAAGTCGTGGTGCGGCGGGTAGTCGCGATGGTCCGCGAGGGCGCGGTCGTCGCCGAGGACGGCAGTCGCGTGACGCTTCGCGTCGATACCATTTGTGTTCATGGCGACACGCCTGGCGCCGCTCAGCTCGCCGCGCGCGTGCGGGCCGCGCTCGAGGCTGCAGGCATGGACGTCGCGCCGCTCTCGAAATAGGTCGCTACGCGGGGCCGTCAACGTCCGCGCTGCGCGAATGTTGGTTTAGGCAACGAACCACGCTTCCAGGGGCCTAGCTGGCGGCTCGTGATTCCGCGGCGAGCACGCGCCGCAGCACCTTGCCCACCATCGTTTTCGGCAGCTCTTTCCGGAACTCCACGCTCGCAGGCACCTTGTACGGCGCCAGACGCTCTCGGCAGAACGCCCGCAATTCGTCCTCGGTGGCTGTCTGGTCCGCCTTCAGCACGACCCACGCCTTGGTGACTTCACCTTTGACACTGTCTGGCACACCTGCCACGCCGACCTCCATCACCGCGGGATGCGCCGAGAGGACCTCCTCGATCTCCCGCGGCCAGACCTGGAAGCCGCTCGTCTTCACCATGTCCTTCTTGCGATCGACGAGGAAGACGTATCCCTCATCATCCATGTAGGCGAGGTCGCCGGTGTGGACCCAGGGCCCGCCCTCGCCGTGCCGGCGCAGGGTCTCAGCCGATTCCAGCGGGTTGTTCCAATACTCCGTCATGTGCTGCGGCGCACGCAGGATCATCTCGCCCACCTCGCCCGCCGCCAGGTCGCGCTCGCCGTGCTCGGCATCCACGATCCGCACTTCGACGTCGGGCAGCGGCATGCCAATCGATCCGATCTTGTTGGCGCCCTGCACCGGATTGAGGCAGCACGCCATCATGCCTTCGGTGAGCGAATAACCCTCGACGATACGCGCGCCCGTGAGTGCTTCGAATTGCCGCTTGGTCTCGGCCATCAGCGCCGCGGCGCCGCAGAAGCACAGCTTGATGGAGCGGAGGTCCACCTTGCCCGCGCGCACGTCGGGGTGATTCATGATGGCGGTGTAGAGCGTCGGCACGCCGTTGAAGATCCCCGGCTTGACCTGCTTGATCGTCTTGAGCAGGTCGGGGATGTCGCGCGGGTTCGGAATGAGCGACAGCGGGTTCGGGCCGACGAACGCCAATGGCTGCACGCCGAGGTTGGCGTAGACGTGGAAGAGCGGCAGCGGCAGCATGATCACGTCCACCCAGCGCTCTTTCGCCGACTTCGTCCACTCGTAGATTTGGAGCCCGGCCGCCACGTAATGACGATGGAGCCCGACGACGCCTTTCGGTGTGCCGGTGGTGCCGCCGCTCGACAGGATCACCGCGCGGTCGTCGGGCTTCACCGTGACCGCCGGCCGCGGCGACGAGCGATGCTGCCGGAGCAGATCCTGGAAGCGGAAATCGCCGGGCGCGAGCGCAACGCGGTGGCCGCCCTGCTTCTCCTTGAAGAGGGTGAACAGCAGGCGCAGCGCCGGCGGCAAATACTCCTTGATCGAGGTCGCGATGACACGCCGGACCTGTGTCCGCCCCTGCACGCTCTTGAGGCGCGAGTAAAACGGCGTCAGCGTCACCACCGTGGACGCGCGCGTCGAATCGAGCGCCGCCTCGAGCTCCCGCTCGGTATATGTGGGGTTCAGGGCGACGACGACGCCGCCGGCTTTCCAGGTGCCGAACTCCGCGACCATGAACTGCGGACAGTTCGGGAGCACGAGCGCGACGCGATCGCCGGGATAGACGTCCATGGCGGCGAGCGCGGCCGCGAAGGCGTCGCTCTCGTGCTCGAGCTGCCGATACGTCATCGTCGCGCCCTTGAACAGGAGCGCAGCCTTGTCCCCGTTCTCGCGGGCGAGCTGTGCCAGGTAGTCGAGCAGCGTCTTCTCGGGGTACGGCGCGAGGGTTGGCGCGACGTCGGGGTCGTAGTGGGCCAACCAGCGCTTGTTCGGCATGCCGGTGTTCATTCTATCCAACGGGAGGTATGGACGGGCCGGCGAGAGCCGGCTCCTAGAGAGGCCGTGGCTGCGAACGACACGCAGGGGCCGGCTTCGCCGCCGGCCCGCCACGTCAGGACAGCAGCAGCGTGAGCAACGCCTTCTGCGTGTGGAGGCGGTTCTCCGCCTGATCGAAGACGACCGACGCCGGCGACTCGATCACGGCATCGGTGACTTCTTCCCCGCGGTGCGCCGGAAGGCAATGCATGAAGAGCGCGTTGCCGCCGCTGGCGGCCATCAACGCTTCGTTGACCTGGTAGGGCGCGAAGATCAGCTTGCGGGCGCCGGCTTCCGCCTCCTGGCCCATCGACGCCCACACGTCCGTGTAGACGGCGTCGGCGTCCGCGACGGCGGCGTGCGGATCCGTGAAGCGGCGCACGCGAGCCCCATCCCATGCGGTCTCCGTTGCGTGTTCCACGATGGCGTCCGGCAGCTCGTAGCCTGACGGCGAGGCCAGGTGAACCGAGATGCCGAGCATCGGCGCCGCGTGGACGAGCGAGGTCGCGACGTTGTTGCCGTCGCCGACGTAGGCGAGGGTCCGCCCGCGGCAGCTCCCCCAGCGTTCGCGCAGGGTGAGCATGTCGGCGAGCGCCTGGCAGGGATGCTGTTCGTTGGTCAGCGCGTTGATTACGTGCAGGCACGGGGCGGACGCCGCCAGCGTCGCCGCCTTTTCCTGCTCGAACGTGCGGATCACGAGCGCCGCCACCCAGCGTTCGAGGTTGCGGGCGACGTCCTTCAACGGCTCGCGCACGCCATCGGCGAACGCGGGCGCCAGGTGCAGCGTGTCGCCGCCGAGCTCGCGGACCGCGATCTCGAAAGTGGACGACGTCCGCAGCGACGGCTTCTCGAACAGCAGGGCGACGTGCTTGCCCGCAAGCGCATTTGCCGTCGGCGCCTGCCGTCCGAGACGCCGCTTGGCTTTCATGTCGGCGGCCAGGTCGAGCAGGCCGATCAATTCGTTCCGCGTGAGATCGAGGATCGACAAAAAGTCCTTCGGTGCCGTCGCGCGCGAAGTCACTGCAGTCATGAACCCTGAACCTCCTCGACCCTGATCAACAACTCCCATGAAGCAGGGCGGGTCCTGTCGGACCCGCCAGGCGCGTTCAAGAGGACGCGCCTTCCATCAAAAACGCCGTTGCGCTCCGCCTACGTCCGGTACTCACCGTTGATCCGCACGTACTCGGCGCTCAGATCGCAGGTCCAAATCGTGGCGGCGCTTCCGCCACCGGTGCCCAGGCTGACCTCGATGGCGACGTTGGCCTGCTGCAGATGCTCCGCCGCACGTGGCGCCGCATCGTCGTGCGGCAAACCGTTCTCGAAGAGCAGGACACCGCCGACGTGGACGGTCGCCAGGCCGACATCGAAGAGGACGCCCGCGCGCCCGGCCGCCGCCACAATGCGTCCCCAGTTGGGGTCGGCCCCGTGGACCGCTGTCTTGACGAGAGGCGAATTCGCAATCGTGCGCGCCACCTGCCGGGCATCGGCTTCGGTGCGGGCGTCGCGCACGTTCACGGCGATCAGCTTCGTGGCCCCCTCACCGCCGCGGACGATGCCGAGGGCGAGCTCCCGGGAGACGGCGAGGAACCCTTCGAGCAGCGCCGGGTACGTCTCGTCGTCGATGACGACACCGCTGGCGCCGGAGCCGAGCGCGATCAGGCAGTCGTTGGTCGAGCACTCCCCGTCGACGGTGATGGCGTTGAACGTGTCTTTCGCCGATTCCTCCAGCGCCCGCCGCAGGAGCGCCGGAGGCGACATCCGCGTCGGTCGCCAGGAAGCCCAGCATCGTCGCCATGTTCGGCTCGATCATTCCCGAGCCCTTGGCCGTGCCGCCCACGGTGAACGTCCCGCTGCGCGGTCTGCACGCTGACCGCGTGCTCCTTCGGGAACGGATCCGTCGTCATGATCGCCAGCGCCGTGTCGCTGCCCTGGCCGCGTGCGAGTGCGGAGACGGCCGCGCGGATGCCTGCCGACACCTTGTCGATCGGCAGGGCCACGCCGATGACGCCCGTCGACGCCACCAGCACCTCCTGCGGCAGGCAGCCGAGGCCGGCGGCGACGTCGGCCGCCATGCGGCGCGCATTCGCCATGCCGTCCTCGCCGGTGCAGGCGTTCGCGCAGCCGCTGTTCACCACCACCGCCCGGGCGCGTCCCTCTGTACGCGCGAGGTGCTCGCGCGAGACGAGCACCGGCGCGGCCTGCGCCAGATTGGTCGTGAAGAGTGCCGCGGCGGAGACGGTGCGGTCGGCGGCAAGGACCGTCACGTCGAGCTTCGACGAAGACGGCTTGACGCCGGCGTGCACCGCCGCCGAGGTGAAGCCCCTGGCCGCGGTCACCCCGCCGGCCGCCGGCGTCAGCGCGACGGCCAGCCGCGCCTCGTCCCCTGCGGCTCGGACCTTCACGTCCGCCCACGTCAAAGGTCGATGGCATCGCGTCAGCCATGGAGCGCCGTCAGCGGCACGCACGAGTGGCGGCTGCGTCCGAGTCCGTGCAGCACGGCGTACTGGCCGCACTCTCTGAAGTGACGGCACGAGTGGCAGTCCATCAGAATCTTCTCCGGGAGCCACACGTGCGGGACGATCGAAAAGCCCATGTGCACGAAGTAGCCGGGTGTGTGCGTGAAGGCGCACAGCTTCTCGAAGCCGGCCACCTCGGCGCGGCGCATCAGCTCGTCCACGATCTTCCGGCCCACGCCGGCGCTGCGTGCGCCACGGCCCACGACGAGCGACCGCACCTCCGCGACCGATCGGCTCAGCGGCGCCAGTTCCGCACAGGCCACGACGCGGTCCTCCTGCAGCGCCACGACGAAGCGCCCGGCGTGGATGGCAATCTCCCCGCGCTCGCGCGGGAGCAGGTGCCCGTCGGCAAGGTGCTCGACGATCAGCGCGTGAATCGCGTCCGCGTGGGCAGCCGTGGCGGTCTGCAGCGTGATGTTCGCCACGGGCTGTTTCCTCCGGCTGAAGCCGGAAGCGACGGGCGCCCGCTTGACAACGCGAAGGGGAGCGGCGACAGGACTCATGCGGGCACCTCCGTTTCGACCGACGCCAGGACACCGTCGAGGATGTCGACGGCACGATCGAGCTCGCCCGACGCGATCGTCAGCGGCGGCAGCATGCGGACGACCTTCTCGTCGGTCCGGTTCACCAGGAGGCCGCGGTTGCGCGCCTCGTCGATGACGATGGTCGCATCCGTGCGCAACTGGAGGCCAAACATGAGTCCCGTGCCGCGAACCTCCGTCACGGCCGGATGCTGCAGCGCGAGCGCGCGCAGCCGGCGCTCGAAATGCGCGCCGACGGTCTTCACGTGATCGAGCAGGCCGTGGTCCATCAGTTGCTCGAGGAAGAACGCGGCCGCACGAGTGGCGAGCAGGTTGCCGCCGTACGTGCTGCCGTGGTCTCCCGGCGAGATCGTCTGCGCAACGCGCTCGGACACGAGGCAGGCGCCGACCGGCACGCCGGAGCCGAGCGCCTTGCCGACCGAGATGAGGTCCGGCGCCAGCCCGAGCGCTGCCGCATAGAACGGATGACCCGTGCGTCCGAGCCCGGTCTGGACCTCGTCGGCGATGTACAGCGTGCCCGTGCTGCGGCACGCCTCGTTGATGGCCTGCGCGAAGGCCGCCGACATCGGCCGGATTCCCCCTTCACCCTGGATCGGTTCGGCGATGATTGCGGCGGTGCGCGCGCTGACGGCCGCTCAGCAACGCCTCGGGACGCTGCGGGTCCACGAACGTGACCGGTCCGAGCAGCGGCGCGAACGGCGCCCGGTAATGCTCGTCGTGCGTCACCGACAGCGCGCCCAGGGTGCGGCCGGAGAACCCGCCCTCGATCGCGACGAACTCCGTTCGCTCGGTCGCGCCCTGCGTGTGCCAGTATCGGCGCGCGAACTTGAGGCACGCCTCGACCGCTTCGGTGCCGCTGTTGCAGAAGAAGGCGCGCGAGAGACCCGAGAGCTGCGCCAGCCGCGATGCCGCCTCGGCCTGATACGGGTGGTAGTACAGGTTCGACGTGTGCAGCAGCGTCGCCGCCTGGTCGGCAATGGCGGCCGTGAGCCCGGGATGCGCGTGGCCGAGCGAGGTGACGCCGATTCCGGAGACGAGGTCGAGGTACTCGCGGCCGTCGACGTCGTACAGGAAGGCGCCCTTGCCGCGCACGAAGGCGACCGGCTGGCGGCGATACGTCTGGAGCACGTGGCGCGATTCGCGCGCCCTGATGTCGTCGAGTGTCACTTTCATCGCACCACCTGCGTGCAGCCGGCAACCGGCGCCTTCGCCGCCACCAGCGTTCCGAACGGCACTTGCCGGCCGTTGGCAATCAACACGTCTCCGACGCCTTTCCGCAGCGCGGCGCGGCACGCTTCGAGCTTGGCCACCATGCCCTTGTTGGCGGTGCCGACGCGAATCATCGCAGCGGCGCCGCGCGCCGTCAGGCGCTCAATCGTCCGGCCCTGCGCGTCGAGCACGCCCGACGTGCCGCCGGCGATGACGAGCCGCCTCGCCTGCAGCGCGGCGGCCAGGTGCGACGCCAGCGTATCGGCGTTGACGTTCAGCAGTTCACCGTCACGGGTCGAGCCGATACAGGCGACGACGGGCGTATAGCCGCGAGCCAGCAGGTCGGTCAGGAGGCGCGGGCCGCCGTTGGCGATCGGCGCGCCCACCAGGCCGAGATCGACCTTCTTGCCGGCCGCGCTCGTCATCGGCGCCGCGCGCCTGACGGTGGCGACCGACGCATCCGCGCCGGTCAGCCCGACCGGGTGGCCCCCCGCCCCGCGGACGGCCGCGACGAGCCGCGTGTTGATGGCGCCGGCGAGCACCGACACCACCACGTCGAGCGTCCGCGCGTCGGTCACGCGCAAGCCGTCTACCTGCTGCTTCGGGATCCCGGCCTGCGCCAGCGCCGCGTCGATCTCGCGTCCGCCGCCGTGCACCACGACCAGCGACGCGTGCCCAGCCAGTGCGGCGATCCCCTCGGCAACACGCTCGAGATCCGGTGTCTGCTCGAGCAGCTCGCCACCCAGCTTGAGGACGATCAGAGGACGCCGGCCCGCCGTTCGCTTCCGGCCGACGCCGGAAGCCGCGGCCGGATTCGCACCTCTCATAGCAGTCCGGTGCGCTCGTCGAGTCCGAGCACGATGTTCAGGTTCTGGACCGCCTGGCCCGCCGCGCCCTTCAGCGAGGTTGTCGAGCACCGCCACCATGACGAGCCGGCGCGTCGATTCGTCCACCTTCCAGCCGATGTCGCAGAAGTTGCTGTGCGCGACGTGTTTGATCTCCGGCAGCGCCCCGCCGGTCAGCCGCACGAACGGCGCCGCGGCATAGGCCTGGTGCAGCGCCTCGTTCACCTGCGCCTCCGTCGTGCCGGGCCGGAGCGACACGTAGATCGTCTCGAGGATGCCGCGATCGAGCGGCACCAGGTGCGGGACGAACGTGACGGCCGTCTTCAGCTCCTGCTCGATCTCCGCCGTATGCCGGTGCGAGAAGATGCCGTAGGCGGCGACGCTGCCGTGGTTCTCGGAGAAGTGCGTCCGCTCGCTCGGCGTCTTGCCGGCGCCGGAGACGCCGGACTTCGCGTCCACGATGACCGGCCCTTCGAGCAGCCCCGCCGCCGCCAGCGGCAGCAGCGACAGGAGCGCGGCGGTCGGATAGCAGCCGGGACACGACACCAGCCGCGCGTCGCGAATCAAATCTGCGTGCAGCTCCGGCAGCCCGTAGACGACGCCGTCGGGAAGGACGGCGGTGGCCGGATACCAGCGCTGGCGATCCGCATCGCTGCGGATGCGAAATGCGCCCGACAGGTCGATCGCGCGGACGCCGCGCTCGAGCAGCGCCGCGCCCACCTCCGCCGCCGCGGCCTCCGGCAGCGCCAGGAAGACGACATCGGCATCGGTGGCGAGCCGGCCGACGTCGAGCGGCGCCACCGTGCCATCCCAGATGCGGGCGAGCGCCGGCAGCGGCCGCGGCGCGCTGGTGGCCCCCGAGGACATCGCCGCCGTCAGCGTCACGGCGGGATGCCGGGCGAGCAGCCGGACCAGTTCCTGCCCGGCATAGCCGGTCGCGCCGGCCACGGCGACGCGCGTGCGCGCGCCGGCGGTGGCGGAGGAGTGGTTGGCGGCGAGCGGGGCTGCTATGGGCATCGTCTCCTGTCGTCCGGGAAAAGAATATTTATACAGTCTGATGCATAAACAGTCAAGAGGTTGGTGTATGCTGGCTGCTTGCGCGGGTCGACCACGACCCACCCTGCGACGGTATCGCAGTCGGGCCGCGTAGGGGCGGGCCTTCCGGGCCCGCCAGGACACACATGAAAGCGCGCCGCCAGTCCGTGATTCTCGACGTCATCCAGCGCGAGGCCGTCCGCAGCCAGGAGCAGCTCCGGCAGCGGGTCGCCGCCGCCGGCCACGACGTCACGCAGGCGACGCTTTCGCGCGACATCCGCGAGCTCGGACTCGTGAAGGGTGGCGCCGACGGCGCCTACCAGACAGCGGTGCAGGCGGCGCCCAACGGCCAGGCCGCACGCTCGCTGCTGCAGCGCGCCCTCGGCGAGTACCTGACGCGCGTCGACCGCGTCCAGCAGATGATCGTCCTGCGCACCGGGCCGGGACAGGCGCAGCTGCTCGGCGTCGCGCTCGACCGCGCCCGGCTGCCCGAGGTGGTCGGCACCATCGCCGGCGACGACACGATTCTCGTCATCGCTCCCGATGTGCGGCGCGCGCGGGCGCTCGTCAAACGGCTCGGCGAAACCGCCTGATGCCGGAAGGGCGCACCGCTCGATGAGTGGCGCCTCGGGTGTTGTGCCGTTGTGCCTTGGATGTTGTGCCTTGATATCCCCTGGAGGTCCCTGGTCATGAAGCAGCGCATCGTCTTCGCCTATTCCGGCAGCGCCGAGTCCACGGCCGCCATCCGGACCCTCGCCGCGCAGCACCAGGCCGAGGTCGTCACGCTCACGGTGGACGTCGGGCAGGGCGGGGAGCTCCAGGAGGTTCGCGACCGTGCGCTGGCAGCCGGCGCCGCGCGGGCGCACGTGATCGATGCCCGGGAGGAGTTCGCCCGTGCCTACGCCCTGCCGGCGCTGCAGGCGGGCGTCGCCGAGGGTGGCTGGCTGCCGCTGGTCCGAGCGTTGGCTCTCCCGCTGGTCGAGGCGAAGCTCCGCGACATCGCCGCCATCGAGAACGCAACCATCGCGACCGATGCCCCGTCGGCCGATGCGGGTGCCAACCTCCTGGGGCGGGTGGTCGCAGGCGACAGGCACCTCCTCACCAAGTCGGCGGCGGCGGCATCCGACGCGCCCGCCTTCGTCGAAATCGCCTTCGATCGCGGCGTCCCGGTGTCGATCAACGACGTCTCGCTGCCCCTGATTGAGCTGATCGAAAGCCTCTCGATCATCGCCGGCCAGCACGGCGTCGGGCGGGTCGAGGACGTGGAGGCCCCGGCGGCGGTCGTCCTGCACGCGGCGCTGCAAGCCGGCAGGCAGGGAGTCGTCCGCATGAAGCTGCTCAAGGGCACCTGCGAGCACGTGCCGGAACTGGTGAGCCAATCGTGACGTTGTGGTCTGGAAGGTTCGACACGGCGCCGGATCCGGCGGCCTTCGACTTCGGCATCTCCTTCGGCTTCGATCGCGCGCTCTTCGAGGACGACGTGACCGGCAGCCTGGCGTGGGCGGAGGCGCTCGGCGCGGCCGGCGTGCTGACCACGGAAGACACGCGCGCCATCATCGACGGCCTGCGGGCCATCCTCGCGCAGGGACTCCGCGATCCGGCGTGGATCGCCGGACCCGACGAGGACGTGCACAGCTTCGTGGAGCGCACGCTCGTGGAGCGCATCGGCGACGCCGGCCGCCGCCTCCATACCGGCCGCTCCCGCAACGAACAGGTCTCGCTCGATCTGCGGTTGTACCTGCGCCGCCGCATTCCCGCGCTGCAACGCGCGATTGCAGCGCTCGTGGCCGCGTGCGCCGATCAGGCCGAGCAGGCGGGCGCCGCCCTGATGCCGTCGTATACACACTTCCGCCGCGCCCAGCCGGTGATGGTGGCGCACTTCTTCCTGTCGCACGCCTCGGCGCTGCGCCGCGATCACGCGCGCCTGGCCGCCGCGGCGGAGGAAGCCAACGCGCTCCCGCTCGGATCGGGCGCCATTGCCGGCACCAGCTACCCGGTTGACACGGCGATGCTTGCCCGGACCCTCGGGTTTGCGCGCGTCGTGCGCAACAGCATGGATGCCTCCTCCGACCGCGACTTCGTCGCCACGTTCCTGTTCGCCGTCTCGCTCGCGATGGTGCACCTGAGTCGCCTTGCCGAGGACCTGATCGTGTTCACCGGCGAAGAGCACGGCTTCTTCGAGCTCTCCGACGCGTCGGCGACCGGCAGCAGCATGATGCCGCAGAAGAAGAACCCCGATCCGCTCGAGCTCGTGCGCGGAAAGACCGGCCGCGCGGTCGGCCGTCTCACCGGATGGCTGGTGACGATGAAGGGGCTGCCGAGCGGCTACAACAAGGATCTGCAGGAAGACAAGGAAGCGGTCTTCGACGCCGAGACGACGCTCGCCGCGTGCGTGCACGCGGCGCACGCGGTGGTCTCGCGGCTGTCGATCAACGAGGAGCGTACGTCGCAGGCCGCGTCTGGACTCCTGCTCGCCACCGACGTGGCCGACTACCTGGTGTCGCGCGGCATGCCGTTCCGCCGGGCGCACGAAGTCGTGGGCGCGATGGTGCGGCGCCTGCTCGCGGAAGGGCGCGATTTCAGCGATCTGTCCATGGCCGAATGGCGCGAGGCCAGCGACATGTTCGGCGACGACGCGCCGCGAGCGGCGACGGCGCTTGCCTCGGTGCAGGCGCGGCGCACGCCGCAGTCCACCAATCCTGACGCCGTGCGTGAGGCGCTGCACGAGTGCAGGGGCTGGTTAGGGACGGCAACCGAGACGCGCTCGGCCGCCCGCGGCCGATCCCCAGCCAATCTCGCCGAAATAACCGCGCAAACGACGTGGGTGCTGGCAGTTGACAGTTGGATGTTCGGAGGGGCGTCTGTTACACTTCCGCTAACTTCACTTTCCAGTATCCCACCTGAAGGAACGGCTCCGGGGGAGTTCAATGCAGCAACGCCGGCTTCGGCTTGGTGACATTCTCGACGACTATTGTCCGCGTGAGCGCCGCATCACGAACCACGCCGTGGTGGCGATGATCGAGGACCAGGTAAAGCAGACGCGCTGCACTACCTGCGATGCGGACCACGAGTACAAGCAGGCGCGGGTCCCGGTACGCCGCAAGAAGGACGGCGGCGCGCTCGTCAGCGAAGCGGGGACCGTCGGTCCGCGGCCGCGTGCCGCGGCGTGTACCTGTTGAGAACGACGAAGCCCTGCAGGACGAGATGGTGACGGCGGACGAATCCGTCGAGATCCCGCACCCCACGACGACGACCGACGCCCCCGAGCCCGCGGCCCTGACGGCGAGTGCCAATCGACGACGCGGACGTCCACGCCGAGGACGAATCACCCGAGGACGCGCAGCCGAACGAAGACGGTCCGGTACATCGCCGCCTCATTCGCGCCACGCTTCCGCGTCCCGAAGGGCAGGCACCGGACTGGAAGAACCCCGACTTCACGGTCCGCCAGCCGACCGGCGGCCGCGGTGGTGGCGGGTTCGACAGCAATCGAAACGGCCATCGGCCCCCAGGCCGCGGCGGCGGCCGGCGGCCGGCTGCTCGCGCGCAGGGAAACGCGCCGGGCCAGCCCACGCGCTTCGGCGGCCAGCGGCAGGGGAACTCCCGCCCCGGCTCCGGTCAGCCGCACGGCCACGGGTCGAACCGCCCCGGCAGCGGACGTTCGGGACCGGGCCCGGGTCAAGGCCAGGGACCGGGGCAGAATCGCGGACAGCGCCCAGGCGGTCATGGTCGCAAGCGCGGCCGCTAGACAGCGGTCTGCGATCGTCCCGAGCTCCAGCAATCTTTAAACGCTACGCCACCTGCACGTCACCCACATCGCCTCGCCTCAACCGCATCGGCCGCGGCCGACGACCATCTGCGATCTTCGATCTGCAGCCTGCAATCGGAGATTGACACTTGAAGATTGAAGACTGAGATGACCGACTTCACGGGCAAGACCGGCTTGATCGTCGGCGTGGCGAACAAGCGCTCGATCGCATGGGCTATTGCGCAGGTGACGGCGTCCAGGGGCGCGCGGCTGGCGCTCACCTACCAGGGACGATTCGAAGAGAACGTGCAGGAGCTCTCCGTCGGGCTGCCCCATCCCCCGCTCGTCCTGCCGTGTGATGTCAGCTCGGATGATGAGATTGCGGCGGTGTTCCAGCGCGTGGACCAGGAGTTCGGAGGGCTCGACTTCGTGCTGCACGGCGCAGCGTTCGCGCGCAAGGAGGAACTGTCGGAGCCGTTCGTGGCCACCACGCGCGAGGGGTTCCGTCTCGCCATGGACATTTCCGCGTACTCGCTGATCGCGCTTGCGCGCGGCGCCGCGCCGCTGATGGAGAAGCGCGGCGGCGGCAGCATCGTCACGCTGACCTACCTGGGCAGCGAGCGCGTGTTCCCGAACTACAACGTGATGGGCGTGGCCAAGGCCGCGCTCGAAGCCAACGTGCGGTATCTGGCGGCGGATCTCGGGCCGAAGAATATTCGCGTGAACGCCGTGTCCGCGGGCCCCATCAAGACCATCTCGGCGATGGGCATCGGCGGCTTCTCGTCGATCCTCGGCGTCTATCGCGACCGCGCGCCGTTACGCCGCAACGTCGATACGACCGAAGTCGGCGAAGCCGCGGCGTTCCTCCTCAGCGATGCGAGCCGCGGCATCAGTGGCGACGTGCTCATGGTCGACGCGGGCTTCCACGTCACGGGCATGTGAGTTGCACCATCCGTTGACGACGGAGGATGCATGAGACAGCTCAGCAATTGGAAGACCTTGATGCTGGCGGCGCTGATTGCAGCGCCATTGGCAACCGGATGCGGCAAGACGGTGGGCGAGACGATTGACGACACCACCATCACCACGCGCGTCAAGACGGCAATGCTCAACGATCCCGCGGTTGGTGGCCTGCGTATCGACGTGGACACCTTCAAGGGCGCGGTGACCCTCTCGGGGCGTGTGAAGAGCGATGCCGAGAAGCAGCAGGCCATCTCCCTCGCCCGCGGCATCAACGGCGTCACGGAAGTCAAGGACGCGCTGCAAGTGATCCCCGAAGGACAGCAGTAGGCGACGCTTCGCGTCGCAACTTGAAAAGTGGAAGAAGTGGAAGCAGTGGAAGAAGTGAAGTTCGGAAGTTGAGAAGTTGAAGCGAAGCAGCTGATCGGCTTCGCAGGTTTACTACTTCCACTTCATCCACTCTTCCCTTCACTGCTTCCTCCACTTTTCCACTTCATCCACTTCCTTAACTTCACTTCTTCCACTTTTCCACTTCTTCCACTTTTTCCACTTTTTCCACGTCGCCCATAAGTCACTTCCCCCACTGCTCAGTCCGGATCAGCGCGCCGGGAACTCCGAGCTCGCTCAACGTCGCGACTGATTCCGTGACGAGCAGCGGCGGCCCGCACACGAAACACAGCGTGCCCTGCGGCTCGTGCAGCGCCGATTGAAAGTGTGCGCGGCCGATCCGTCCGCGTCCGCCTTCCCACGACGCGCTCTCATCGCGCGTCACCGTCTGGTGCAGCTCGAGGCGCCCGCTTCGCGCATGCGCGCGCAGCTCGTCGATGAACGCGAACTCATCGCTGCGCCGCGCGCTGTAGAGCACGGACACCAGCGGCGGCTCACGCTGCCGCAGCGCGTGGTCGAGCATCGCGCGGAGCGGTGCGATCCCCGCGCCTCCGGCCACGAAGAGCACTCGTGGCTGGGGGGTTTGCTCCGGAAACGTGAACTGGCCCAACGGTCCCTCGACATCGATGAGGCCGCCTGCCTTCGCATTCGACAAATGAGAGCCGGGATCGCCGGGCTGCTCGAGCGACACGAGCAGCTCGAGCCGCCCGGTCTCGGCCGTACGCTCCGGCGAGCACGCGATTGAGTACGGCCTGCGCTCGTCGTGGCCGTGCGCGGCCGCCATGACCGCCTGGCCCGGCCGGAAATGCAGCGGGTGGCCACCGAGGTCTACGGAGAGGAGTCGCGAGCGCGGAGTCGCGGACGTGATGTCGATTATCTGAACCGTAATCAGCGGCACTGCTTGCGAGTGTACATGCGCCCGCGCGCGTGAATGCGCAGCCCCGCAACGGTGGCGCAGGCCGTCGAGTCGGGTGGGGTCGGAGACGCGGCGCTACGCCGGCAATCCGCTAGACCGTTCGCGAGGTCTGGCGGCCCGTTGCGCCCGCCATCTCGAACGTCGCGGTGCCGTCGCCGAGCTGGCGCGCCGGGTCGTTCTTGTGCAGGCTCTTGTCGCCGTACATGCGGCTGTCCGCCTTGGCGAGGAGCGACTCATAGCTGTCGCCGTCGTGCGGGAACACGGCTGCGCCCGCGCTGATCGAGAGCGGCAGGCGGACGCCGGGGCGCGCCTCGAACGCGAGGCTGTCGATCGCATCCTGCAGCTCGACGCGCTTCGCCTCCGCTTCTTCGTAGCCGCAGCCGGACAGCACCACGATGAACTCGTCGCCCGCGTAGCGCACGCAGATGTCGTACGGACGGATGGCCGCGCGGAGCATGCTGGCGACGGCGCGCAGCGCCTTGTCGCCGATGTGGTGGCCGTGGTTGTCGTTGATCTCCTTGAAGTCGTTCAGGTCCATGACGAGCAGGGACACCTCCGACTTCAGGCGATCGGCGCGCGCGAGCTCGCGCGTCAGGTGCATGAACATGAAGCGCGTGTTCGGCAGCCCGGTGAGCGGGTCGGTGAGCGAATCTTCCTGCGTCTGTTCGAAGACGATGGAGTTGTAGATCACGGCGGCCGCCTGCTCGCACACGCGATCGAGGAGGCGGCGGTGGTCGTCGCGATAGAAGCTCGGCTCGGTGTGATACACGGCAAGCGTGCCGATGAACCGCTCGCCGAAGATGCAGCGGGCAGACCAGCGCCGACTGGAGCTCGGTCGGCGCGTCCGAGTTCATCGCCTCGATGTCGGCGCTGGGGCGCGCGTTGACGAGCGGCCGGCGGTTGCGCGCCACCCAGCCGGTCAGGCCCTGGCCGCTGCGGAGGCTGAGCTGCTGGAGCAGCTCCGAGTCGGTCCCGGTGGCGAATCGGCAGCCGAGCGTGTCGTTCGAATCCGAATAGAGGAACAGCGCGCACGCCGAGAACGGCACGAGGTTGGTCAGCTTCGACGCGATGAGCGCCATCGTGTCCGAGACGCCCAGGCTCGTGCCCATCGTCTGCGCGATCTGGTAGAGCGCGTAGATCTCGCGATGCGCGAGCGCGATGTCGTCGAACACCGAGCCCTTGCCCTCGGAAGGCGGGGCGCCGATGGTCCTGATCCCTTCGCCGCGACGCAGCGGAGCGGGACCGACGCGGGGCGCCTCGAGCTCTTCCTTCTCGACCTCGGTGCGCAGCCGCGGCATGATGCGCGCGAACGCCGACACGATGCCGGGGTCGAGCGCCTTGCCGGAGTCCTGCTGGAGAATCGCCAGCGCCGCGTCGGAGCCGATCGCCCTGTGGTACGGGCGGTCCGACGTCAACGCATCGAAATAGTCAACGACGCAGAGAATGCGGGCCCCGAGCGGGATCTCTTCCTGTTTCAGCCCGGAAGGATAGCCGCGTCCGTCCCACCGCTCGTGGTGGCTCAGGATGAGCGGCGCCACCGGGTACGGGAACGGGACGCCGGCGATGATGTCGGCGCCCACCTGCGGGTGAATGCGAACCTTCTGGAACTCTTCGGGTGTCAGCGGACCCGGCTTGGCGAGGATGTGCTCCGGCACGGCGAGCTTGCCGATGTCGTGCAGGAGCGCAGCCGCCCTGATCGCCTGGACTTCGTCCTCGCTCATGCCGAGCGCGCGAGCCACGCCCGTCGCGTACGTTTGTACACGTCGGATGTGGTTGGGCGCGCTCTGGTCCTTCGCGTCGATCGCCAGCGCCAGCGCTTCGATCGTGGCCATCTGCAGATCCGCCATCTTCCGCGCGTGGTGGCGCTCCTCTTCGAGGCGCGCGCCGAACGCGCGGTAGACGCGGATGGCGAAGAACAGGACGGCGACCGACACCAGCACGAGGCCGGCGATCACCCATGACTGACTCATACCCACATACCTACCGAGACGGCCCAGGCAACCAGATGATCGTCACACGGGTCTTCATGGCGCTCCTTCGACAGCGGGCGGAGTCGAGGGAGCGGTGCCGCCCTCTCCCGTACTCCACACGATGTTGTCGCCGCCCTCAGGCGCCGGCTCGCTCGGCGCTTCCGGCGCGGGCGCGGGCTCGCTTGGCGTCTCCGGCGCGGGCGCGGGCTCGCTCGGCGTCTCCGGCGGCGGGCGCCGGCTCGCTCGGCGTCTCCGGGGCGGGCGCCGGCTCGCTCGGGGTCTCCGGGGCGGGCGCAGGCTCGCTCGGCGTCTCCGGGGCAAGCGCCGGCTGGTTCGGCGTCTCCGGGACGGACGGCGGCTCGCTCAGGCGTCTCCGCCGGCGGCGCGGGCGCTGCGCGGGCCAGGGTCGGCCGGGTTCTCGACGGTCGGCGGCGGCTCGGGCTCGCGGCTCCGGGCTCCGGCTCCGGTTCGGGCTGCCGCTTCCGGGCTCAGGCGACGGCTCGGGCTCCGGTTCCGGTTCGGGCTCCGGTTCCGGCTCTGGCTCCGGTTCCGGTTCCGGCTCCGGCGATGGCTCCGGTGCCGGCTCCGGCTCGCCCGGGTTCTCGGCCACGGGCTCCGGCTCGAGCGGCGTCAGCACGTCCGCGTCGCCGGTGTTGGCCACGGTGTCGTTGCTGGTGCTCGCGGCGACGTCGTTGATCGTGCTCCACACGACGTTGGCGTCGCGGGTGCTCCAGACGATGTTGTCGTCGTTGGTGCTCCACACGATGTTGTCGTCGTTGGTGCTCCACACGATGTTCTCGCCCGTGCTCCAGACGATGTTGTCGTCGTCGCTGGTGCTCCAGACGATGTTGTCGTCGTTGGTGCTCCAGACGATGTTGGCCGAGTCAGCGGTTCCCCAGCTGCTGCCGTCCTCCGCCGCGCGCCCCAGAGCGTGCGCCGGCAGTTGGCGCCGCCGCAGTCCGTTCCCCACACCACGTTTTCCAGGTAGGTGGTGCTCCAGACGATGTTGTCGGCGTCGGCCGTGCTCCAGACGATGTTGTCGTCGTTCGTGCTCCAGACGATGTTGTCGTCGTTCGTGCTCCAGACGATGTTGTCGGCCAGGGTGCTCCAGACGATGTTGTCGTCGTAGTTCACGCCCCAGGCGACGGCATCGCCGGCCGGCGTCGCCGCCGCGCCCCACGTCACGCCGAGGTTCCAGGCGTTGCTTCCCGGCAGCGGCACGCCGCCGCTGACCATCACGTTGCCCCACAGGATCCGGCGTCCCCACGAGATCCACTCGCCGGCGATGATGTCGGCCGGCAGCGGCGATCGGTGGGCCGGGTCGGCAAAGAAGCGCGCCATCCGGATGGCGCCGCGGGCGTTGAGCAGGCCGGCGCCCTGCGCCAGCGGATGCTCGCCGGGGCGCACCTGGGCGGTGTATTGCAGCAGCGCCTTGATCCCGTTCGGCGTCAGGTGCGGATTGGCCTCGAGCATCAGCGCGACCGTGCCCGAGACGACCGGCGCCGCCATGCTCGTACCGCTCAGGCTCAGGTACGGCTTGAACGGCGTGGGCCGCGTCCCGTCGAGCAGGTATTGCGGATAGTGATCGTAGAGCGTGCTGTTCGGGGCGGCGAGCGACTCGATGCCGACGCCGTACGCCAGCAGGTCGGGCTTGGCGGTGAAGTCGATCCAGGTCGGCCCGAGCGAGCTGAAGGAACCTCGCCGGTCGTCGCTCCGTGGCGTGGTGCCCGCGTGGGTCGAGGCGCCGACGGTCAACACCCAGGGCGCATTGCCCGGGCAGGTGATGCCGCCGAACTGCGGCGCGCCGGTCGCGGTTTCGCCCAGGTTGCCGGCGGCGGCGACGACGACGATGCCGGCGTCCACCGCCCGCTTGGCGGCGAGCGCCAGCGGATCGGTCGTGAACGACTCGAACACGCCGGTGGCGACCGAGAGGTTGATGACGCGGATGTTGTACGTGTCCTTGATCGCGATCGCGTAGTCGATCGCGGCGATGACGTCGCTGACGTAGCCGTGCCCGTTCTGGTCGAGCACCTTCAGCGCCACCAGCTTGGCGCGCGGCGCCACGCCAGTCCGCGTGCCGTAGGTGTCGAAGCCGTTGCCGGCGATGATCCCGGCGACGTGCGTGCCGTGGCCGAAGTCGTCGGTGGGCAACTCCGACAGCCAGACGCCCGGCGTGTCCGTCGCGGTGAAGTCCTTGAAGTGCACCACGCGCGGCGAGACACGTGGGATTCAGCGGGTTCGTCAGGTTGAGATCGTCGTGCGTGGCCGCCACGCCGGAGTCGATCACCGCGACGCCAACGCCTTCGCCGGTCAGGCCGAACTGCCATCGCGACAGCGCCGCGCCGATGGCCGCGCCGGTGCGTTCGACCGTCGCGAACGTCGCGCGATCAGGGAGCACCCGCGCCACGTCGGCCCGGCTCGCCAGCGATCTCGAGCTCGTCGTTGTCGATCTCGGCCACCTGCGCGCGCATGCGCGCCATCCGCCGGCCCGCGACGCCGCCGCGACGTGTGATCACGGTCGCGTCAGGGGTGCCGCGGAACTCCACGATGACGCGCGAGCGCCCGGACTGTTGCCGCGACGCCTGGAGATGGCGATCGAGTTTTCCCGATCCGGATTGGGATCCCGATCCTGATCCCCCTGATCCCGATCCTCCCGATCCTGATCCTCCCGATGCTGATTGAGATCCCGATTCGGGATCCCGATCCGGAGCCGGATGCCGGACTCCGCCGTCACCGCCGCGGGAAAGACGACCGCCGCGGCGAGCGCGATGAGGGCAACGCGACGCAAGACGTGAGTGAGTAGTCTCATTGGCGTGAAGTTAGGCACACTGGCAGTACAAGAAGCTCTGCCGGGTGCGCCAATATTCTTCGACGACCGGGTCCAGATCCATGTCTTTCTTGGGGTCTAGTCCCCAACGTATCGGACGATCCGGTCTGTCCAGTGCCCCTCCCGGCACGGTTCGTGTGCAGAATCTGCACACCGGTTAATCGGCAGCGCTCGCGCAAACTGTTGCCCTACAGCGAATTACAGATTAAGGCAGTGATTGTGCCGAGCTGGTCAGCGCCGATTATGCCCAAAAACCGGCCAATGTCTATGGCCCTTTAGTCGGGGGGTGTTCTAGTTCGGGACGCGCGGCTGCCGATTCTCGTCGAGACCGTATTCGACGATCTTCCGGTAGAGGGTGCCGCGGCTGATTTCGAGCAGGCGGGCGGCCTCCTTCTTGTTCCAGGCCGCGGCTTCGAGGACGAGCGAAATATGTGCGCGCTCGGCTTCCCGCAGCGTCGGGAGACGCCGCGGCGTGTCCGCCGCCCTGAGCCGTGTTGGCGTGGAGGAACTCGATATCCGTGTCGCGAATCGAGCGCCCGGGGGCCGACAGCGCGGCTCTCGAGACGGTGCTTTCGAGCTCCCGGATGTTGCCCGGCCACGGATACGCCTGCAGGGCCGCCGTCGCTTCCTGTGAGAACACCTTGGCGTCGAGCGGCAGGCCGTTGGTCGCGCAGTAGCGGGCGAGGAAGCGCGACGCCAGCACCGGAATGTCCACCGGCCGCTCGCGCAGCGACGGCAGCCGGATCGCGAACGCGTTGACCCGGTAGAAAAGATCCTCGCGGAAGCGGCTGTCGCGGACGAACTGGTCGAGGGGACGGTTGGTCGCCGAGATCAGCCGGAAATCGACGTGCACCGACTTCTGGCCGCCGAGGCGCTCGAAGCGCCGGTCTTCGAGCACGCGCAGCAGCTTGGCCTGCGCGACGAGCGACAGGTCGCCGATTTCGTCGAGGAACAGCGTGCCGCGATCGGCCAGCTCGAGCCGCCCGGGCTTGCGGTCGTGCGCGCCGGTGAAGGCGCCCTTCTCGTAGCCGAAGATCTCGGATTCGAACAGCGTGTCGGGCAGGGCCGCGCAGTTGACCGCCTGGAACTTCTCGCTGCCGCGGCGGCTCAACTCGTGAATCATCCGCGCGACGACTTCCTTGCCCGACCCGGTCGGACCGAGGATGAGCACGGAAATGTCCGACTTCGCCGCCGTGCGGATCCACTCGAAGACGATGAGCATCTTCTCGTCGCGGCCGATCATCTCGCGGAAGCGCTGCACCGACGGCGACTGGTCCTCGGTGCTGATGGTGGCGCGGCGCTCGAGGAACGTGTCGAGCAGCGCGGCGGCGTGATCGTCGTCGGGCCGGAGCGCGGCGTACCGCGGCGGATTGCCCGGTCCCTGCCGCACGACGCCGAACTCGACGAGCTCGGCGAGGCAGTTGTCCACGTCCATGCGCAGGCGGCCGAAGGTCGACATCAGCGATTCGACGTCGAAGGCCTCGTCCGGGCGCGCGGACAGGAAGCGAAGCAGTCCGGCGCGAAGCGGCGACTGCACGAGATTGCGGAAGCGCGCATCCATATCAGCCTGGCTGTCCGGACGGGCCGGGGTCGCGAGGCGACGGGGAAGAGCCAGCGTCAGATCGTCCAGGGGAATTGACACAGGGTTAGTGCTTTCTTTATCGGCAACTGGGCACCGAAGCTCTAGTGGACCCTGGCGGGGCCGGCTCCGTCCGCTCCGGCCGGGCCACTCTCGGGCACGGCGCGCGATGCTAAGCTAGCCGCAGCCCATCTCGGCCGGCCGTCGAAAGGACGTCTACCGCCGTGCCCTACCGCGCACCTGGAACGCCGGGAAAGAACCGCCACCTCTCCGGCAAGCCCATTCGTTACTACCGTCCACGTGGCAGCGCCGACATCAGGCAGCTGATTGACGAGGGATTCCAGGCGTTCAACGCCGCCCGCATCGGCGAAGCGTGCCGCATCTTCACCGACAAGATGCTCCTGCCCGAACACGACACGACAATCGGGCTGACGGTCGCCGGCGCCCTCACTCCCGCCGGCCTCGGCGGGTGCATCGTCGAACTGATGGAGCGCGGGCTGGTGGACTTCATCGTCAGCACCGGCGCGAACCTGTACCACGACCTGCACTATGCGCTGAACTTCACGCTGCACCGCGGATCGCCGTTCGTCAACGACGTCGAGCTCTACGAGGAAGGCGTCATCCGGATTTATGACGTGCTGTTCCCGGCGACGGTGCTGCTCGAGACCGACTCGTATATCCGCGATTTCCTCGTTCGCTGTGGCATCAACGGGCCGGTCTCCACCGCGGAGCTGCACTACGCGCTCGGCCGCGACCTGCTCGAGCATCAGCCCGGGTGTCAGGAGCATTCGCTGGTCGCGGCCGCCGCGGCCTACGGCGTGCCGATCTACACCTCGTCGCCAGGCGACAGCTCGATCGGCATGAACGTGGCGTTTCACGAGCTGATGAACGACAGCCGGCTGATGGTCGACCCCAGCAAGGACGTGAACGAGGTGTGCGCGTTCATCCTCGCGGGCAAGAAGAACGGCTGCGTGATTCTTGGCGGCGGTTCGCCGAAGAATTTCTACCTGCAAGGGCAGCCGACGCTGTGGGAGGTGTACGGCATCCCCAAAGGCGGCAACGACTACTTCATCCAGCTGACGACGGACCAGGTCGTGTGGGGCGGGCTGTCTGGCGCGACGCCGGCAGAGGCGGTGAGCTGGGGCAAGGTCAATCCCGGCGTCCTGCCGGACACCGTCGTCGCGTACTGCGACTCGACGATCGCCTTCCCGCTGTTCTGCGAATACGCGGTCGGCTCGGAGCACGGCCGCCGCCCGCGGAAGGAGCTGGTGCACAAGCGCGACGCGCTCGTGGCGGCGCTGAAGCGCGAGGCGCTGGCGGCCCGGCGTGAGCATCCCGCTCCTGCCAATCCGGTGGATACGATGCCGGATCTGGAGAGGCATCGTTGAGCATCGAGGCACACAGCTGAATGCGAAAGACGTTCGATGCGAAACATGGAGGGTCCGGATTCAGCCGGCCCCTGGTCCGCCTGACGGCGGACCCTGCGTCGGTTTTGCATTGAGCACTGGTCATTGAGCGTTGTTGGCTGAATGGGCACACTGGCTTCGGAACTCGGCCCCCACGCCGGCAGGATCGCAGGCCAGCCGCGCCTGTATGTCGATGCCAACATGCCGGCGGGCCTCGTCGTCTTCATGCGGACGAACCTGCAGTGGGATGTGCTGTTCGTCATCGAGCACGACGACCTGCGGCGTGCGCGTGACGGCGAGCACTATCGGCTTGCGCGCCAGCTACGGCGCACGCTGATCACGCTGGACCGCGACTATCTCGACGACCGCAAGTTTCCGCCGCACGAGAGCGGCGGCGTGCTCGTCCTCACCGCTCCCGAACAAAAGGGCCTCGCCGTGCTGCTCACGCGCCTCGACAAGGAGCTCTTCCGGCGTGTGGACCTTGCCCATGCCGCGCTGCTCGCGATGGCGCCGCTGCCGCTCGAGGGGCGCAAGCTCCACGTCCACATCGACTGGGCGGGCGATACAATCCGGGATCTGTGATTGGCGATTTGTGACTGGTGATTTTCTGATTCCGAATCGGCACCGCGAAATCGCCGATCGCGCAATCGCACATCGCTGTTCGCAGGAGTAGATGGGCGTCACGAGATGATCGTCCTCGCGCGCGGCGATCTTGTGCTGCCCGATCGCATTCTCTCCGACGCCTCGCTCGTCCTCGACGGTAACCGGATTGCGTCTGTCGAGACGCGACCGCGGGCCGAGCCGTCCGGCGCCGTCGTGATCGACGTCAGCGGCTGCTATGTCGTCCCCGGCTTCGTCGACGTGCACGTCCACGGCGTGCAAGGGGTCGACACCCTGGACGAGGGTGCACCGGTCGCGCAGATCGCGGCGGCGCTGCCGCGCTACGGCGTCACGGCGTTCTGCCCGACGACGGTCGCCTGCCCGCCGGCGCAGCTGCGCGACGTGCTCGCGCAGGTCCGCTCGGCGCGCGCGGCTCCCGTGCCTCGCAGCGCCCGCGTGCTCCCGGCGCATCTCGAAAGCAATTTCATCAACCCCGAGTATCGCGGTGCGCAGCCCGCCGACTGCCTGCGTTCGCCGGCCGATGCGGCGCGCGCCTCCACGGTGCGTGAAGGAGACTTCTCGGCGAGCGACATCCTTGCCGCGATCGCCGCGTCACGGCCGGACGTCGGCATCGTCACGCTGGCGCCGGAACTGCCCGGCGGCCTGGATCTCGTGCGGGCTCTCGTGGCGGCGGGCCACCGCGTGTCGCTCGGCCACTCGGGCGCCGCCTTCGACGAGGCGATTGCCGCGATCGAGGCGGGCGCCCGCCACGCCACGCATCTCTTCAACCGCATGACCCCCGTTGCGCATCGCGAGCCCGGTGTCGCCGGCGCGGTGCTGTCTCGCGAGGACGTCGCGGCGGAACTGGTATGCGACGGGTATCACGTGCATCCCGGCATGTGCCGCGTGGCGATTGCCGCCAAGGGCACGCACGGCATCATGGCGATTACCGACGGTACCGGCGGTTCCGGGCTGCCGCCGGGATCGTTCGCCCGCCTCGGTGGCCGCCGCATCCGCGTCAGCGACGAGGCCGTCGTCCTCGACGACGGCACGCTGGCCGGCAGCTCGCTCACGATGGACCGTGCATTCCGGACGATCGTGAACCGGTTCGGGCGGTCGATCGTCGATGCGGCCATGATGTGCGCGACGACGCCGGCGCGCCAGCTTGGCCTGCACGGCTGCGGTGCGATCGCTGAAGGCGCCATCGCCGATCTGGCGGTGCTGGATCGCGACTGCCGCGTCGTCTACACCTTCCTCGATGGGCAGGCAGGTCTACCGCAGGGGCGCGACCGCGTAGGCGGTGGGGTCGTCAACGCCCGCGTCGGCGAACCCGTCGCGGCGCTCCCGGCACTTGCTGCATCGCCCGCAGTGGCGTCCCTCCTGCGGGTTCATGCAGGAGAGCGTCAGCTCGAGCGGCACGCCGAGCTCGACGCCGAGCCGGATCACCTCGCTCTTGTCCATCGACGCAAACGGCGCGACGACCTCGATCGGCTGTGCGAGACCAAGCGACAGCGCGCGCGCCATTGCCGCGAAGAACTCGGGCGTGGCATCGGGAAACGGATTGCCCGCGAGCGGACCGATCGCGATGCGGCCGATGCGATGGCGGGCGCAGTAGATCGAAGCCTTGGTGAGCAGCACGACGTTGCGCCCCTCGAGGTAGACGTCTTCATCCGGCGTGTCGAACGCGGGCGGCTCCCCACGCAGCGCCCAGTGCGTCGCGGGATAAAGATCCCGGATCGTGAATGCGAGTCGCGTGAGCGGCTCCACGCGCGCGGAAAACGGCGCGCGGGCCAGCAGGCGTTCGAGGGCGGCAACCTCCTCGGCTTCCCACGCGAGCCCGGTGCTGATGTAAAGCGGGTGCACGCGCCAGTCCCGCGCTTCTGCCGCCGCGAGAACAGCGCTGTCGAGGCCCGCTGAGATGAGCACTGCAGTCGGTTTCAAAACGCTTTAACATTACAAGCCTATGTACTCGGTCACCAAGAGGATCGACTTCTGCTACGGGCACCGCCTGCTCGACTACGACGGTGTGTGCAGGCATCCCCACGGGCACAACGCGGTAGCCGAGGTCGAGATTCGCGCCGAGCAGCTCGACAAGCGGAACATGGTCGCGGACTTCACCGACATCAAGCAGATCGTGAAGGGCTGGATCGATCGCGAGCTCGATCACAAGATGATCCTGCGCCAGGACGATCCGCTCGTCACGATGCTCGCGTCTCTCGGCGAGCCGATGTATCTGCTCGACACCAATCCCACCGTTGAGCGCATCGCGCGGCTGATCTTCGACATCTCACGCGAACACGGCCTGCCGGTCTCTCGTGTCACCGTCTGGGAAACGCCGACCTCGTGGGCGACATTCGCCGGCTGATAGCGTTCGATCTCGACGGGACGCTCATCGACTCGCGGCGCGATCTCGCCGACTCGGCGAACCAGCTGATCGAAGAGCTCGGAGGGCAGCCGCTGTCCGTGGACGCCATCGGGCGGATGGTCGGGGAGGGTGCGCGCGTGCTCGTGGGCCGCGCGCTGGCGGCCGCAGGTCTCGGCGACCCTCCGGGTGCGCTGGCGCGGTTCATGGAGATCTACGACACGCGCCTGCTGAACCACACGGTGGCCTACGATGGAATGCTCGACGTGCTTCGTTACGCGCGCGGGCAGGCGCGGCTGGCGGTGCTGACCAACAAGCCGCTCGCCCCGAGCGAGCAGATCCTCGAAGCGCTCGGCATGCGCGATCTCTTCGACGACGTGGTTGGCGGCGACGGACCGCTACCCCGGAAGCCCGATCCCGCCGGGCTGCGGGCGTTGATGGACCGGGCGGGCGCCCCGGCGGCCGGCACGCTGATGATCGGTGACTCGTGGATCGATCACGAGACCGCGCAGCGAGCCCACGCGCGTTGCTGCCTCACGGCGTACGGGTTCGGTTACGTGATGTTCCAGGCCGAGCGCCTCACCGGTGATGAGTGGATTGTGAGCGGCGCCGGCCGATCTGCGCGCGGTCATCGACGAGTTTCACGACCGCAGCGCGCTGATCGCCGATCGCTGCCGCGCTCAGCGAGCCACCTGCACCAGCAGCTTCGAGGCGGCGCGCGTCCCGATGGTGATCCGCTGGTCGTCCTTGCCGCGCACGCGGACGCTGTCGGAGGCGGCGTCGCGGTCCTCGACCTCGATCGACTCGCCCGGCTTGAGGTTGTGGTTCTCGATGAAGCGCAGGAAGACCTTGTCCTGATCGAGGACGCGCATCACGGTGACCTGCGTGCGGAGCGGGCATGTCAGGAGGTTCTGTGCCTCCTGTGGCTTGATGATCCCTTCCGCGTCGGGGATGGGATCGCCGTGCGGGTCGACCTCGGGCCGGCCGAGCATCTCGTCCATCCGGTCGATCAGGCGCTCCGACACGACGTGCTCGAGCTGCTCGGCTTCGTCGTGCACTTCGTCCCACCGATACCCCATGACTTTGACGAGGAACACCTCGATCACGCGGTGGCGGCGGACGACGAGCGCGGCCAGCTTTGCACCGGCGGGCGTCAGCGCCACGCCGGCGTACGGCTCGTACTGAACGAGGCCGCTCTCCGCGAGCGTCTTCACCATCGTGGTGGCGGTCCCGGGCGCGACGCCCAGGGCTGCGGCCAGATGACCCATCGGCAGCAGGCGCTCCGAGGACTCCTGCGAGGCGCCGCCCAGGTAGATGGCCTTCAGGTAGTTTTCAACTGTGCTGGACGGCAGCATTTGAAGGGTAGTGTACTTGACTTTCTTGGCATCTTAGAAGTATTTTTGATTGGTCAAAAAATGTGGAGGCCGAGTAGACGTTCATGGCTGCAGGCGACTGGTCTTGCTTCCCTCGCCGGAAGTCTGGCGGCCGGGACTCGCATCGCCGGTCAGGCGGTTCACCCGGTTCATCAGCGGGATGCCCACCAGAACCACGCGATGGGGACGGTGGGTCGTGTGCCGACCGATTCGTTCGATCCCACGGCCTACCTGCGGGCGTGGAATTTTTCGGACATGCCGGCCGAGGACCGATCGAGGTTCTATCGCGAGACGCCGCGGCCCGACGGGACGCTCCTGCGTGAGTACGAGCTGTTCGCGGTCGATCGCGAGATCGAGATCGCGCCGGGCATCTTTTTTCCGGCGTGGACCTACAACGGGCAGGTTCCCGGCCCGACGATTCGCGCGACCGAGGGCGACCGGGTGCGGATCACGTTCAGGAACCTCGGGACGCATCCGCACACGATCCACTTTCACGGCTGGCACACACCCGAGATGGACGGAACGCACCCCGGCCAGGAGGTGCAGCCGGGGGGCACGTTCGTCTACGAGTTCGACGCGGAGCCGTTCGGTGTCCACCTGTATCACTGCCACACCGTTCCGCTGAAGCGGCACATTCACAAGGGACTGTACGGTGCGTTCATCGTCGATCCGCGCGACGGCCGCCGGCCGCCCGCCGACGAGATGGTGATGGTGATGAACGCGTTCGACACGAACTTCGACGCGGAAAACGAGGTCTACGCGGTCAATACGGTGGCCAACGCCTACATGCAGGATCCCGTCCGCGTCACGGTGGGACGGCTCGTGCGCGTGTATCTGATCAACATCACCGAGTTCGACCTGATCAACAGCTTGCACCTGCACGCGATGTTCTTCGACGTCTTTCCGACGGGCACGTCGCTGGCGCCCTCGCAGCACACCGACACGCTGATGCTCGCCCAGGGCGAGCGGGCCATCCTCGAGATGACGTTCCGGTATCCGGGCGACTACATGTTCCATGCGCACCAGAGCGAGTTCGCCGAGCTGGGGTGGATGGGGCTCTTCCGCGCGGAGGCGGCTCGCAATGACACCTGAGCCTGCCTCACGGACGCTGAACGCGGCGGTGGAGATGCCGGGCGCCTCGAAATGGCTGCTGGCCCTCATCCCCATCCTGCTGCTCGCGGCATTGCTGGCCGCCATCATCTGGTCGGGTCCCACCGATGCGGTCCGCGGCGACGGTTTTCCGCCGGTCGAGCGGCTGACGTTCCAGCGCGTCGTGCTCGAGCCCGGCGTGATCCTCGCGACGGTGCTGAACGATGGACCCGATCCGGTGACGATCTCGCAGGTGGTGGTGGACGACGCATTCTGGACGTTCACCACCGAGAGCGGCACCGCCCTCCGGCATCTCGGACGGACGACGTTGAGGATTCCATATCCGTGGGTGCAGGGCGAGACGCACGTGGTGCGCGTCCTGACCTCGACCGGCACCGCGTTCGAGCACGAGATCCCGGTAGCGGTGGAGACGCCGCGGCCGAGCGCCCGCTTCTTCGGGGTCTTCACGTTGATCGGGCTGTATGTCGGCGTCATCCCCGTGGTGATCGGGCTGTTGTGGTTTCCCTTCGTCGCTCGCGTCTCCGACCGGGGAATGGACTTCCTGCTGGCGCTGACCATTGGGTTGCTGGCGTTCCTGGCGGTGGATGGCGCGGCGGAAGGATTCGCGGCGGCCGGGTTCCTGCCCGAGTCGTACCAGGGTCCGGTCCTGTTCGCACTCGCGGCGGCGGGCGCCTATCTGGTGCTCGAAGGGATCGGCGCCTGGGTAAAGTCGAGGCGGCGCGCGATGGCCGACCGCAGCAGCGGATGGGTGCTGGCGGTGTTGATCGCGGTAGGCATCGGGCTGCACAACTTTGGCGAAGGGCTGGCGATCGGCTCGGCCTTCGCCCTTGGCGAGGCGGCGCTGGGCACGCTGCTCATCATCGGCTTCACGCTGCACAACACCACGGAAGGGCTCGCCATCATCGCGCCCCTGGCTCGTCAGCGTGAACGCCCGTCGATCGGCGGTCTCGTCCTCCTCGGGCTCATCGGCGGCGTGCCGACGATTGGCGGCGCGTGGCTCGGCGGCTTCGTCTATTCGCCGGTCTGGTCGGTGTTGTTCCTGGCCATCGGCGTGGGCGCGATTGCGCAAGTTATCGGACAGATCGTCCGACAAATGACAAAGGGGGAGTCCACCGTATCGACGCTGGCGCGCGCGCCGGTGCTGGCAGGACTCGCCGCAGGCTTTGCGGTGATGTACGTGACAGGGATGTTGGTCGGATGAGTATTCTGGGGCGAAAAATACCGGTAAAGGTGGTCGCGGCCCTCGTGGTCGCGATGGTGGTCGGCGCGTTGCTGCCCGTCATGACGCAGGCGCCGGCGCGCGAAATCACGCTCGTGGTCCGCGACATGACGTTCTTTCTCGACGGCGACTTCCAGCAGCCGAACCCGGTCATCCGGGTGCAGGCGGGGGAGCGCGTGCGGATCGTCGTGCGCAACGATCAACGCGGGATGACGCACGATTTCGCGGTGCCCGCCGCCGGCGCCAGCATGGACCTGCTCGCGTGGAAAGAACAGGGTGAGGTGACCTTCGAGGTGCCGGCGACGCCGGGCACCTACGAATACGTGTGCCGTCCGCACCACTTGATGATGAAAGGCACGCTGAAGGTCGATTGACCCTTCGCGCGACCCTCTCCACACCAGACGGCAAGCGCCGCTACGTGCGGCGTCTTTTCGCCACCATCGCCGATCGCTACGACTTCATCACACGATTTCTCTCCTACGGCCAGGACGGGCGCTGGAAGCAGCGCCTCGTGCGCCTGGCGGAGGTCACCCCGCACGATCGCGTGCTCGATCTCGCGTGCGGCACCGGAGACATCCTGTTCGGTGCGGCGCCGCGCGCGAAGAGCGCGGTGGGCCTCGACGTGACGCATCGCATGCTGCAGCTCGCGAAGGCGAGGGAACAAACCGCACGCGGTGCGGCCCCTGGCACCGCAGGCGAACCGCTGGAGTCCGCCCTGCGCCTGGACTGGTTGTGCGGCGACATGACGGCGCTGCCTCTGCGCGCCGGGACCTTCGACGTCGTGACGACCGGATACGGGCTGAGGAACGTGCCCGACCTCGGAGCCGCGGTCGCCGAGATCCACCGCGTCCTCGTCGCCGGCGGAAAGTTGCTCGTCCTCGATTTCAACCGGCCGGGTAACGCCGTCGTGCGCTCCGTGTACCTCGGCATACCTGACGGCCGTCGGCTCCGCGCTCGGGTTCGTCCTGCACCGCGACCCCGACACTTATCGCTATATCCCCGAGTCGATCCGCAACTATCCCGGCGCCCACGGCGTCGCGCGCCTGCTCGAGCAGCGCGGGTTCACCGACGTGCGCGTGATCCCGCTGCTCGGGGGTCTGATGGCGATTCACGTGGCGCGAAAGCCTTCCGGCTGAAGCCGGAAGCCACATGGGTAGCGAAGAGCCCTGGCTGAAGCCGAGCCGCCTGCGGAGCGAAGACTGGACCCTTCGGGGGGTTCAGCGCTCCAGCCAGGGCTCGAGTGCATCGAGCCAGAATTCCAGCACGTCCGCCTCGGTGACCTGGTCGGGCGACGCGTCTTTTCGAAGCGGCCTCTCGTCCTCGATCGTCCGCGAGCCGCGCGTCTGGCTGATGCGGGCCATGATCTGAGGGCGGTCACCCGAGGTGTCGAGGGTGAGCTCGACGTAGTCGTCGCGTCCGCGATCGGACGCGAGGCGCAAGCCGCCTCCGGGTGTGAAGAGCGTGAACGCGTAGCCCTCCGCCTTCAGCGCATTCGCAACCTGCCGTGTCAGCGGCGTCGCGACATCCTGCAGGAAGGTCTCGTAGGCGCGCTCGGCCTCCGACGTGCGCCCGCGGCGCTGGTGTGCGCGGTCGCGAGCCCGCTCCATCGCATGCTTGAGCTGCTTGCGGACGTGGGAAATCTCCATCAGGGGATAATTGTAGGCGGCAGGAGGCAGTCAGCAGGGAACGAACCAGCCGGCGCGATTCGACGTCGAAGTTTATACGCCTGCCGCCTGTGGCTTCCGGCTTCGCCGGAAGGGAAGGAATCGACCCGTGACTCATCTGAAGATCGCTCTGTGCCTTCCTGCTGCTCACCGGCGCTCCGGCGTTCGCCCAGCCGCCGGCGCCCGCCGCACCCGAGCCTCCCCTTGTCGTCACGACGGGCGAAGGCGTGATCGACGCAGTCGCCCGACCGCGCCTGGATCACCATCACCGCCGAGTCGCGAGCCGGTAACCCCAGTGACGCGCAGAAACGCAACGCCGACGCGATGACGCCCGTCCTCGAGAAACTGAAGGCCGCCGGCGTGCCGGCCGAGGCGATCAAGACCGTCGGCTATGACCTGCAGCAGGAATGGGACTATGTGAACAACCGCCGCATCTCGCGCGGCTACGTGGCACGCAACACCATCGATGTGCGCGTGGACACCGTGGACCGGGTGGGCGAACTGCTCGAGATTGCGGTCGGTTCCGGCGCGACGTCGGTTGGCGGCATCAGGTTCGATCTCAAAGATCGGGCGAAGCTCGAACGCGACGCGCTGCAGATGGCCGTGGCCGAGGCGCGGCGCCGGGCGGACGCCGCGGCGACGGGCGCCGGCATGACGGTCGAGCGCGTGCAGCGCATCGACGCGCACCCGTTCGGCGGTCCCGCACCGGTCCCGCGCCTGGCGATGATGCGGGAGCAGGCGGCATCGGCCGCCGACGCCGCGGCACCGCCCATCGCCGCCGGGCAGATCGAGATTCGCGTGCAGGTGACGCTTACGTCCGTCTTGAAGTAGGCTCCGGATCTGGGGCTCAGGGCTCGAGACGGCCTGAGCGTCATATCCGGGGTCCGAGGCGCGAAACCAAAACGATGTCGATCGATTATTCGCGCGCCCGACGGATGCTGGCGCGCAAGGATCCTGTCATTCGTGACCTGATGCGCGCGCACGGCGCCTGCGGGCTGGCCGATGCACAGCACACCGATCCGCTCCAGGCCCTGCTTCACGCGATCGTGTCGCAGCAGCTGTCCACCAGGGCTGCGGCCACGATCTCGTCGCGTTTCGAGGCGCTGTATGGCGGGGTGCCGACGCCCGCGCAGATCGCGGCGACGTCCGACGAGCAGCTGCGCGCTGTTGGCCTGAGCATGCAGAAGATCGGCTACATCCGCGATCTGTGCCGCCGCATCGACGACGGCTCGCTCCCGCTGGCGGCGCTCGACGCGATGTCCGACGACGAGGTGGTCGCCGCGCTCACCGAAGTAAAGGGCATCGGCCGGTGGACCGCGGAGATGTTCCTGATGTTCCGGCTCCACAGGCCGGATGTTCTTCCCGTCGGCGACCTTGGTATTGTCAAAGCCGTGCAGAAGGCGTATCGGCTCCGCAAGGTGCCGACGCCGGAGCGGCTCACTCGCATCGGCGAATCCTGGCGGCCGTACCGCTCGATTGCGTGCTGGTATCTCTGGGCGAGCCTCAAGAACAAGCCGCTTACCATAACGTCTCTTCCGGCGACGCCGGAAGCTGCAGCTGAATGATTATGAACAAAAGAGCCTGCGTCCGTCCGTTGCTCGCGGTGGCCCTCGTCGTGACGGGCCTCGCATCCTCATCCGCGCAGAACCAGCCGGCCGTGACCGACGTGCCGCGCCTCGAGTTCGAGAAGTACACGCTGCCCAACGGCCTCGAGGTCATTCTCAGCCAGAAGCGCGGTCTGCCGATGGTGGCCGTGAACCTGTGGTACCACGTCGGTCCGGCCAATGAAGCGGCCGGACGCACCGGGTTCGCGCACCTGTTCGAGCACATGATGTTTCAAAGCTCGAAGCACGTGCCCGCCGACTCGCACATCCGGCTGCTCGAGGCCGCCGGCGCGAGCGATCTGAACGGCACCACCGATTTCGATCGCACCAACTATTTCGAAACGGTGCCGGCGAACCAGCTCGAGCTCGCGCTGTGGCTGGAGTCGGATCGCATGGGATACCTCCTCGAGAAGGTGGACCAGGCCGCGCTCACGAACCAGCAGGACGTCGTCCGCAACGAGCGGCGGCAGAGCGTGGAGAACCAGCCGTACGGGCTCGCCGAAGAGGCGCTCGTCCAGGCGGTGTACCCGAAGGGCCATCCCTACTACGGCTACGTCATCGGATCGCACGAGGACATCCAGGCCGCGCGGCTCGACGACGTGCAGCGCTTCTTCCGCCAGTACTACGCGCCGAACAACGCGACGATGGCGATCGTCGGCGACTTCGAGCCGGCGGAAGCGAAGAAGCTCGTGGAGAAGTACTTCGGCACGTTGAAGCGCGGACCCGCCGTGCCCGCGCCGAAGGCGGAGCCGGTCCGCATCGCCGCCGAGCGCCGGCTCACCGTCCCTTCGCGCGTGGAGTTGCCGCGCGTCTACATGGCGTGGCTGACGCCGGCGATCTTCAAGCCGGGTGACGCCGACGCCGACATCGCCGCGACCATCCTCGGCGGCGGCCGTTCGAGCCGCCTTTACAAGAAGCTGGTCTACGAGCGGCAGATTGCCCAGAACGTGTCGGCGTCGCAGCAATCGCTCACGCTCGGATCGATGTTCCAGATCGAGGCGACCGCGCGCCCGGGCCGCACGGCGGAGGAGCTCGAGAAGGCGATTGACGAGGAGCTGGCGGCGCTGCGGATGCAGGCGCCGCCGCTGCGCGACGTCGAGATGGCGCGCAACACCATCGAGACGAACATCATCGGCGGCCTCGAGCGCCTCGGCGGGTTCGGCGGGATCGCCGACCGGCTGAACTCGTACAACCACTACCTGGGCACGCCGGACTTCCTGCAGAAGGACATCCAGCGCTACCGCGCGGTGACGCCGGCCGCGGTGCAGGCGTTTGCGCGCGAGCACCTCGCGCCCTCGGCTCGCGTCGTGCTGCATGCCGTGCCGGGTCAGCCGCCGGCGACCGCCGCCCCGCCGCGCCGCTGCCGCGGTGACCGCGCAGAACGAGCAGGGCGGCGCCGAGGCGATCAACGCCGAGGAGCCGTGGCGTCTGCAGATGCCGAAGCCGGGCCCCTCGCGCCCGCTCGAGCTCTCCACGCCCGCGAGCGCCACGCTGTCGAACGGCCTCACGCTGATCCTGAACCAGCGCGCCGGCGTGCCGATCATCGCCGCCAACCTCGTGCTGAAGACGGGAAGCGACGCCAACCCGTCGACCAAGCCGGGGCTCGCCAACTTCGTGGCGGCGATGCTCGACGAGGGAACGGCGACGCGCAACGCGCTGCAGCTCGCCGACGAGACCGCGCAGCTCGGCGCCTCGCTCACGACCAACAGCTCGATGGATGCGACGACGGTGTCGGCACGTTCGCTGGCGAAGAACTTCCCGGCGACGCTGAACCTGCTGGCCGACATCTCGCTCGACCCGGCGTTCCCGGCCGACGAGATCGAGCGCCAGCGCGCAGCGCGGCTCGGTCAACTGGTGCAGCAGCGGGACAACCCGGCCGCCGTCGCCGGCCAGGTCGTCGCGGCGGCGCTGTACGGTGACAAGCACCCGTACGGCTACTCCGAGATCGGCACCGAGGCGCTCGGTCAAGGCGATGACGCGCGACGACATGCTCGCGTTCTGGAAGCAGAACTTCGTGCCGAACAATGCCGCGCTCGTGGTGGCGGGCGACATCTCGATGAACGAGGCTGCGGGCGCTGGCGGAGAAGGCGTTCGGTGCGTGGCAGCGCGGCGCGCCCGCCAAGCCTGCGCTCGGCACCCCCGAGACGACGCGCGCGCGCGTGGTCATCGTCGACAAGCCCGGCGCGCCGCAGACGCAGCTGCGCGTCGTCAGCGTGGGCGCGGCGCGGTCGTCACCCGACTTCCGGCCGCTGCAGGTGATGAACATGGCGCTCGGCGGTCTCTTCTCGAGCCGCATCAACATGAACCTGCGCGAGAAGAACGGCTATAGCTACGGCACCTACTCGCAGTTCGTGTTCCGCCGCAGCCCGGGCCCGTTCCAGGTTGCCGGCGGCGTGCGCACCGACGCCACCGCGCCCGCCGTCACCGAGGTGTTCAACGAGATCAGCGGGATGCTCAAGGAGCCGATGAGCACCGACGAGCTGCAGAAATCGAAGGACTCGCTGGCCAACTCGCTGCCCGGGGCGTTCGAAACGAGCGCGAACGCGGTGAACAGCTTCTCGAACGTGTTCACCTACGACCTCGGGCTCGACTACTACACGCGCTACGCGCAGCAGGTGAACGCCGTGACGGCGGAGCAGGCGTTGAACGTCGCCCTCCGCTACCTCCAGCCCGACCGCCTCGTCGTCATCGCCGTCGGCGACCGGAAGGTCGATCGAGCCCGAACTGGAAAAGCTCAAGCTGGGGCCGATCGAGATTCGTGATAGCGAAGGCAGGGTCACGAAGTAGCAAGGCGTCAACGCTGCCACGAACCACAGAGACACGGAGTCACAGAGCGGTTGTCTCTGTGTCTCTGCGTCTCTGTGGTTTGTTGATCTGTGGGTGTCGTTTCGTGATCTGCCCGCTCTTGTTGATATAATTTCCGACTCATACAGTCGGATATGTCTGTCGTCACCCCAGGCCCTTCCCGGCCCTCCAGCTCTATTGTCGATTTAATCGGAAATACGCCGTTGATCCGCCTGACGAGCTTCGAGGCGGACCTGCGAAACGTCGAGCTGTACGCCAAGGCCGAGTGGCAGAATCCCGGGGGGTCGGTCAAGGACCGCCCGGCCGCCCGGATGATTGCGGACGGCGAGCGGGCCGGAAAGCTGACGCGCGACAAGATCATCCTCGACGCGACCTCCGGCAATACCGGCATCGCCTACGCGATGATTGGCGCGGCCCGGGGGTTCCGGGTGCGGCTCTGCATGCCAGAGAACGTCACGCCGGAACGGAAGAAGGTGCTCCGGGCGTTCGGTGCGGAGGTGGTGTTCACGAGCGCGATGGACGGCTCCGACGGCGCCATCATCAAGGCGCGCGCAATGTACGCGGAGAATCCGGAGCTTGTACTTCTACCCGGACCAGTACAACAACGAGAGCAACTGGCGGTCGCACTTCGACACGACGGGGCCGGAGATCATCGAGCAGACGGGCGGGCGTCTCACGCACTTCGTGGCGGGGCTGGGCACGAGCGGGACCTTCGTCGGCGTCGGACGTCGCCTGCGCCAGGACGACCCCGTCCGTCCAGCTCATCTCCGTGCAACCCGATTCGCCGCTGCACGGCCTCGAAGGGTTGAAACACATGGACTCCGCCATCGTGCCGGGGATCTACGATCCGACGCTGGCTGACGAGGACATCCGGGTGAGCACGGAGGAGGCGCACGAGATCACGCGGCGGCTGGCGCGGCAGGAAGGCCTGCTCGTCGGGATCTCCAGCGGAGCGAACCTGGCGGGTGCGCTGCGGGCCGCCCGGAAAACCGCGGACGCCGTTTTCGTCGTGATCTTCTGCGATGCCGGCGACAAGTACCTGTCGGAGCGGTTCTGGGACGAAGGCGAGCACCGGGCTCTGACCTCCGAGCGCCGGGGTCTGGCCCCGAGGGGCCGTTGATGGCGCTGAAGCTCCACGCCGGCGTGGCTGACGCCATCCGGCAGCACGGCATCGAAACCTATCCCAACGAGTGCTGCGGCGCCCTGTTCGGCCGTGAGGGCGAGGTCAGTGCCACCTTCGCGCTGCCGAACACGACGGATGAGGGCCCGCGTCGCCGGTTCCTCGTGCGGCCGCAGGACTACCGCGAGGCCGAGCGTCGAGCGGCCGAACTGAGGGGTCGAGTTGCTCGGGTTCTACCACTCGCACCCGGACCATCCGGCCCGGCCGTCGCAGTACCGATCTCGACCATGCGTGGCCGGTATTTTCGTACATCATCGTTTCCGTCCGTGCAGGCGTCCCAGAAGACATGACGTCGTGGCGCCTCCGCGACGATCGCTCCGGCTTCGATTCCGAAAACCTGACCTATGCCCAACACAATTCACATCCCGACGCCGCTTCGCCCCTTCACCGACAAGAAGGAATCGGTTGAGGTCAGCGGCGCCACGGTCGGTGAACTGCTCGCGGATCTGACGAAGAAGCACGACGGTCTTCGCAAGCACCTGTATGCCGACGACGGCCGGCTGCGGAACTTCGTCAACGTGTACCTGAATGACGAGGACATCCGCTACCTGCAGAAGGAGCAGACGCCGGTGAAGCCAGGCGACTCGCTGAGCATCGTCCCCTCCGTCGCCGGCGGCGCTCCGGCCACGGTTGCCACCTCGACCGACTTGTCGCAGGACGAAATCAACCGCTACAGCCGCCACCTGATCATGCCGGAGGTCGGCATGGACGGGCAGCGCAAGCTGAAGGCGGGCAGCGTGCTCTGCATCGGCGCCGGCGGCCTTGGCTCGCCCGCGGCGATGTATCTGGCCGCGGCCGGCGTCGGGCGCCTCGGCATCGTCGACTTCGACGTGGTGGACTCCAGCAACCTGCAGCGGCAGATCCTGCACGGGACCTCGGACGTCGGCCGGACCAAGCTGGCGTCGGCGAGGGACACGATCAACGAGCTCAATCCGCACGTGCAGGTTGACACCTACGAGACGTCGCTGTCATCGGAGAACGCGCTCGAGCTGTTCGCGCCGTACGACGTCATCCTCGACGGCACGGACAACTTTCCGACGCGGTATCTCGTGAACGACGCGTGCGTGATCGCGGGCAAGCCGAACGCGTACGGCAGCATCTTCCGGTTCGAGGGGCAGGCGTCGGTCTTTGGAACGAAGGAAGGCCCGTGCTATCGCTGCCTCTATCCCGAGCCGCCGCCTCCCGGGCTGGTCCCGAGCTGTGCCGAGGGCGGCGTGCTCGGCGTGCTGCCCGGCATGATCGGGATCATCCAGGCGACCGAGGCGATCAAGATCATCCTCGGCGTCGGCGAGCCGCTGATCGGCCGCTTCCTGATCTACGACGCGCTGAAGATGCGCTTCCGCGAGCTGAAGCTGCGGAAGGATCCGGAGTGCCCGGTGTGCGGCACGAATCCAACGGTGACGAAGCTGATTGACTACGAGCAGTTCTGCGGGTTGCGGCAGCGAGCCGCAGGCCGCGCAGGCCACAGGAGCCGCCGTGAGCGATACCGAAATTACGCCGGTCGAGCTGAAGAAGCGCATCGACGCGGGTGACAAGTTGTTCGTCCTGGACGTGCGCGAGCCGAACGAATACCAGATCAACCGGATCCCGGGATCGACGCTGATTCCGCTGGGCGAGCTGCCTCGGCGGTACCGAGGAGCTCCCGAAGGACGTCGAGATCGTCGCGCATTGCAAGATGGGCGGCCGCAGCGCCAAGGCACAGGACTTCCTGAAATCCGTGGGGTTTTCGAACGTCAAGAACCTCAAGGGCGGGATCCTCGAATGGGTGGACAAGGTGGACCCGAGTCAGCCCAAGTATTGACGCTTCGGGCTTCGGGCTTCAGGGCTTCGGGCTACGGGCCCGTCGATCGGGCGCCGGGCTCGATGGACTTTCTGCGGGCCCGGAGCCTGAAGCCCGGAGCCTGGAGCCCGACGGATCTCCGACCATTCTTGACGGATTTCCAGGAAGCACATAAAATACGACTTCTAAGGTCGGACTTAAAACGTAATGCTGAGGTTGTCGAAAAAGGCTGATTACGCGCTGATGGCGATGAAGCACCTGGCTCAGAAGAGCGGGGTGTCGTCTACCAGCGCGCGCGAGATTGCCGAGCAGTACGACATCCCCATCGAGCTGATGGCCAAGGTGCTCCAGCGGCTCGTGCGGATCGGCCTCCTGGTCTCGACGCAGGGTACGCGCGGTGGCTATACGTTGAGCCGCCCCTCCGCGTCGATCAGCGTGGCCGACGTGATCCAGGCGATCGACGGCCCGTTCACCGTGACGGCGTGCTCGACGGAGAACAGCGACTGCGAACAGTACGGCAAATGCAACATCCGGGATCCGCTCTGGCAGATCCGGGAGCGAATTGTAGCGGCGCTCGGTACGGTCACGATCGCCGAAATGGCCAATGAGAGCGTGGCGACGGCATCAGCCGTTGCGGTGGTAAGACGATGAAGCTTCCGATTTACATGGATTATCACGCCACGACTCCCGTGGACCCGCGGGTGCTCGAGGCGATGACGCCCTACTTCACGCAGGATTTCGGGAACGCGGCGAGCCGCAACCACGCCTTCGGCTGGGCGGCCGAAGAAGCCGTGGACGTCGCCCGCAAGCAGGTCGCCGACCTGATTGGCGCCAATCCGAAGGAGATCATCTTCACGAGCGGCGCGACCGAGTCGAACAACCTCGCGATCAAGGGCGTCGCCGAGATGTATCGCGAGAAGGGCAACCACATCATCACGTGCGTGACCGAGCACAAGGCGGTCATCGACACGTGCAAGAAGCTGGAGAAGCAGGGCGCCCGGGTGACGTACCTGCCGGTGCAGAAGGACGGGCGCATCAGCCTCGACGACCTGCGCGCCGCCATCACCAGCAAGACGATCCTCATCACGATCATGACCGCCAACAACGAAATTGGCGTGCTGCAGCCGATCGCGGAGATCGGCGCGATCGCGAAGGAGAAGGGCATCCTCTTCCACACCGACGCCGTGCAGGCCGTCGGCAAGGTGCCGTTCGACGCCACCGCGATGAAGGTGGACCTCGCGTCGATGAGCGCGCACAAGATGTACGGTCCGAAGGGCGTGGGCGCGCTCTACGTGCGGCGGCGCAACCCGCGCGTCCTGCTCGCCGAGCAGATCAGCGGCGGCGGCCACGAGCGCGGCATGCGGTCGGGCACGCTGAACGTGCCGGGCATCGTCGGCATGGGCAAGGCCGCGGCGATTGCGAAGGCGGAGATGGCCGCGGAAGGCGAGCGTCTGAGCAAGCTGCGCCAGCGTCTGAATGAAGGGCTTCACCAGCGGCTCGACGAGCTCTACATCAACGGCTCGACAGAACACCGGCTGCCGCACAACCTGAACATCAGCTTCGCCTACGTCGAGGGCGAGTCGCTGCTGATGGGCATCAACGACGTGGCGGTGTCGTCCGGGTCGGCCTGTACGTCGGCCAGCCTGGAGCCGTCCTACGTGCTGAAGGCGCTGGGCGCCGGCGACGATCTGGCGCACTCTTCGATCCGGTTCGGCCTCGGACGGTGGACCACGGAGGAAGAGGTCGATTACGTCATCGACAAGCTGGCGAACGTCGTGACGCGGCTGCGGGAGATGTCCCCGCTCTACGAGATGGCGAAGGAGGGGATCGACCTCTCCAAGATGCAGTGGGTAACTCACTAGAGGGACCGCGGCCTGCAGGCTGCGGGCTCCGGGGATTTCCTGGTGTCCGAAGCCCGAAGCGCGAAGTCCCCGGGAAAACACAATGGCTTATTCAGACAAGGTCATCGACCACTACGAGAACCCGCGCAACGTTGGCTCGCTCCCCAAGAACGACGCGAACGTGGGCACGGGCCTCGTCGGTGCGCCGGAATGCGGCGACGTCATGAAGCTCCAGGTGAAGATCAACCCGGAGACGGGCGTCATCGACGACGCGAAGTTCAAGACGTTCGGATGCGGCTCGGCGATCGCCAGCTCCAGCCTCGCGACCGAGTGGCTCAAGGGCAAGACGGTCGATCAGGCGCTCGCGATCAAGAACACCGACATCGTCAACGAGCTGTCGCTGCCGCCGGTGAAGATCCACTGCTCGGTCCTCGCCGAGGATGCCATCAAGGCGGCGATTGCCGACTACAAGAAGAAGCAGGAAGAGGCGAAGGGCGTCGCCGTCGGCCAGCACGCGCAGCCCTCGGCTTAGCCAACGCCCGACCCCCAGCCTCCAATACCCCACGTCGCTGGGAGTTCTCGGGAGTTGGGAGTTGCAAGTTGGGAGTTGACGAGGATGATTCAGATATCCGAGACCGCGGCGCAGAAGATCAAGTCGTTGATGGCCAAGCAGGGCATCACCGACGGCGGTCTTCGTGTGGGTGTCAAGGGCGGCGGCTGCTCCGGCCTGAGCTACACGTTTGCGTGGGAGCGGCAGCCGAGGCTGGGTGACGAGGTCTTCGAGGGCCCGGAAGGGGCGAAGATCTTCATCGACCGCAAGAGCTACCTGTTCCTGAAGGGCACCACGTTGGACTACGACACGGCGCTCCTGACGAAGGGGTTCGTGTTCCACAACCCGAACGCGAAACAGACCTGCGGCTGTGGCAGCTCCTTCGGCGCGTAGCGGGCAGCGGGCAGCGGGCCGCCGGCAGTAGCCGGCAGCGACCGCGTTCTTCCACTGCCAGCTGCCGGCTGCCGGCTGCCAGCTACAACAATGACTCCCGAACCGATTCCCGTTCGCTCCGTATCGACGCTCGAATGCCGCAGCTGCGGCGCCGGGGCGCCGGTGGACGAGCATTTCTGTCCGCAGTGCAACCGCATCCTTGCGCTCGGCCGGTATGGGGACTACTTCAGCTTTTTTGGCCTGCCGCGGAAGCTCGGCGTGGACCTGCAGGACCTGGAGCGGCGGTTTCGCGACATGAGCCGCAAGTTTCACCCGGATTACTTTTACAATTCCCCGCCGTCCGAACGCCTCGCCAGCCTCGAGCGCTCGTCGTACCTGAACGACGCATATCGCGTGCTCCGGAACCCGGTTGCGCGCGTCGAGCATCTGCTCGCGATTGAGGGCCTTCCACCAGCCAGGTCAGCCGACGGCACGGCAAAGGTACCGCCGTCGCTGCTCGAAGAGGTGTTCGCGCTGAACGAGGAGCTGGACGAGATTCGCGAGGTTCGCGAGTCGGGCGGCGACAACGCCGGCTTGCGCGTGCGGCTCGACGCCGCGCGAAAGCCGATCGATGACAAGCGGGAGGAGCACGAGCGCCAGCTCCACGACCTGAGCGCGCGATGGGACGCCCAGGCGGGCGCGCCCGCGGCGGAAAAGCGTCCCACGCTGGATGCCCTGCGCGAGCGCCTGCTGGAACGGAACTACATCAACAATCTGTTGGCCACCATTGAACGCGAGGTGGCGAGCCTGGAGCCCGACGCCCGGACGCCCGGAGCCGCGAACGCCCATGGGTAAAGTCGTCGGCATCGATCTCGGGACCACGAACAGCCTCGTCGCCTACGTGCGCGACGGTGCGCCCGACGTGATTCGCGATACGTCCGGCGACGCGCTCGTGCCATCGGTCGTGTCGGTCGGCGAGGACGGCACGATCTTCGTCGGCCGCGAAGCGCAGCGGCGGCTGCAGACGTCGCCGTCGCGCACGGTGTACTCGGTCAAGCGCTTCATGGGGCGAGGCGTCGAAGACGTCCGCGACGACGCGGCGCTGCTCCCGTTCGGCATCGGCGGAGAGGCCGGCGGCGTGGTGCGCATCGACGTCGGCGGGCGTGAGTTCACGCCGCCCGAAATCTCGGCATTCGTGCTGCGCGAACTGAAGCATCGTGCCGAGGAGTTCTTTCGCGAGCAGGGCGAGTTCGACTTCGAGGTCGATCGCGCCGTGATCACGGTTCCCGCCTACTTCAACGACGCGCAGCGCACGGCGACGCGCGACGCGGGAAGGCTGGCCGGGCTCGAAGTGCTCCGCATCATCAACGAGCCGACCGCCGCGTCGCTCGCCTACGGCCTCGACAAGCGCGACCGCGGCACCGTCGCGGTGTACGACCTCGGCGGCGGGACGTTCGATATCTCGATCCTCAAGGTCGAGGACGGCGTGTTCCAGGTTCTCTCCACCAACGGTGACACACACCTCGGCGGCGACGACATCGACCGCCTGTTGATGGATGACGTGATGGCGGACGCCGGGCTGGAGCTCATGGCGTCGGACGCCGGCCACCCTGGTTCTCGGCTCGGGGTCTGACCCCATTGCCATCCAGGCGATCCGCAAGGCGGTCATCCAGGCGAAGATCGATCTCTCCGACAGCGAGGAGACGGAAATCAGGATCGAGCCGACGGCCGGGATCCCGAACGGCTATCGCCGCCGGATGACGCGTGCCGAGCTCGAGCGGCTGATTCGGCCGCTCGTCGATCGCACCCTCGAGCCGTGCCGGCAGGCACTCGCCGACGCCGGACTCGAGCCGAAGGACATCGACGAGGCGGTGCTCGTGGGCGGGTCCACGCGCATTCCGCTCGTGCGCCGCGTCGTCAAGGAGATGTTCGCCCGCGAGCCGCACAGCGAGCTGAACCCCGACGAGGTCGTGGCCCTGGGCGCCGCCGTGCAGGCGGACATCCTCGTCAGCGGACGCCGCGAGATGCTGCTGCTCGACGTGACGCCGCTCTCGCTCGGCATCGAGACCATGGGCGGGGTGACGTCGAAGATCATCCTGCGGAACTCGACGATCCCCGCGAGCGGCCGCGAGATGTTCACGACCGCCGTGGACAACCAGACGGCGGTGGACATCCACGTCCTGCAGGGCGAACGCGAGCTCGCCGCCGACTGCCGCTCGCTGGCGCGGTTCAAGCTCCGGGGAATACCGCCGATGGTGGCCGGCCTGCCGCGCGTCGAGGTGCGGTTCCAGATCGACGCCAACGGCATTCTGAGCGTCGGTGCCCGCGAGCTGCGCACGGAGGTTGAGCAGAACATCGAGGTCAAGCCGTCGTACGGGCTCACCGACGAGGAAGTCGAGCGGATGTTGATCGAGTCGTTCGAGCACGCCGAGGCGGACTTCGAGGCCCGGCTGCTCATCGACGCGCGCAACGAGGCGGAGAGCGTCGTCATCGCGACCGAGAAGGCGCTGCGCCGGCCCGACTTCGAGCAGGTCGCCGCCGAGTCGCTGCAGCCGGGCGAGCGCCAGCGCATCGACATCGCCCTCGCCGGCCTCAAGCAGGCCATCGCCGGCAACGACCGCGAGGCGATTCACAACAAGACGCACGACCTCAACGAGGCCACACACCATCTCGCCGAGGTCGTCATGAACCGCAGCGTGCGCGAGGCGCTCGCGGGCAAGAACGTCGACGACGTCTAGGTTTCCGTTATGACCCACGCCGCCTGCCCGGTGTATCAGGCCGCGGGGCGATGCGGGTGTTCGAGCGAGTAAATGCCTAAAGTGACCTTCATTCTTCGAGACGGGACGCAGAAGACCGTGGAGTTCGAGCCCGGCAAGCTCGAATACCAGCATCACGGCCTTCCCGAGTCCTTCCTCGACCTCGCCATGAACGCGGGCGTTCCGCTCGAGCATGCGTGCGGCGGCAGCTGTGCCTGCACCACGTGTCACCTCATCATCAAAGAAGGCATGCAGAACCTCAGCGACATGGAAGACAACGAAGCCGACCGCCTCGACACCGCGTGGGACCTCACGACGTCGTCCCGGCTGGGGTGCCAGGCCGTGATCAAGGGTGACGTCGTGGCCCAGTTCCCGATGTATACACGCAATTACGTGCAGGAGGGCGGCGGCATCCAGCTCGGCGCGCCGGAGCAAGCGGCCGAGGACAAAGAGGCCGAGGTGCCCTCGTGAAGTGGCTCGACGCCGAGGACATCGGCATCGCACTCACCGAGAAGTTTCCCGAGCTCGACCCCCTGACGGTGCGGTTTACCGACCTTCGCGCCAAGGTCCTGGACCTTGACGGTTTCGACGACGACCCCAAGGCGTCCAATGAGCCCAAGCTGGAGGCGATCCAGATGGCTTGGTACGAAGAATGGAAGGAGAACCAGGGGGGGCAAAACGACGTCTGAACTACTGGGTCGCGCCGCGGGATCATGAGGTCTTCGGACACTTACGGTCCAGTGCGGCGGGAAAGCGGGAAGAGCACATGAACATCATGCGAACGGGAACCGGTCTGGTCCTGTTGCTGGGCGTGGCTGCCACGGCGGTGGCACAGGAACGCGTGCCTGTCCCGCCCCCCGCGCCGGTCGAGATTCGCATCGACGTCAACCGGCTGCCGCTGAACGTGGAACGCATCCAGCGGGAGCTGCAGCAGGCGGCCACTGCTGCGGAAGAGCGTGACGGCCTCAACCTGCGCTACCAGATCGAGGTCTACGGCCGCGCCCCGCAGATCGAGCTGTTCACGCCCGAGGACAACCTCACGACGGGCCCCGTGCCCTACGGCGCGCCGACCCATCGCGAGATCGTCGATCACATCACTCCGCAGGAATACCGCTCTCCGGTGATGGACTTCGGCAATCTGTTCCGCTGGCTGGCCAGCAAGGCCAAGTGAGATCAGCCAGGTAGATCATCTGCACGGTCTCAGGCTGCAGAAATCTGCAGCATTGCAGCCCACTGCTCGAATTGAGCACTGCAACTGCGGTGCAGATGATCCCTCCTACGTTCGCCGCTTCGGCGACAGGTCCGCCGGCACGAAATGAACGTAGGCGTTCAGCAGTGTCACTTCCTCCTCCTTTTCGTCGAGCTCCAGGGCCAGCAAGTCTCTCATCGACAACACGCCGGCCAGGCGGCCGCCGTCGAGGACGAGCAGGTGACGCACGCGTGCCTGTTGCATGCGCCGCAGGCAGGCGTCGTGGTTGTCGCGGACGTCGGCCACAACCAGGCTCGTGCTCATCACGGCGCTGACGGGCGTGTCCTCGGCATTCACGCCCGCGGCGACGACGCGGGCCATGATGTCGCGCTCGGTGAAGATGCCGGCGACGCGCTCGCCGTCCACGACCGGCACGGCGCCAATCTGTCTTTCGCTCATGACACGGGCGGCTTGTGCGACGGACGTTGCGACGTCAACCACTACGACGTCGCGTCCCGAGACGAGGGGTCCGATGGGTCTCATGCTGACCTCCTCCGCTTGCGATTCTACGCCTGCCGCGCCTCCCGTTGTACACTTCGCTGCCCTGCGTATCCTCGTCGTCACCGCCACGGACATGGAAGTCGCCCCGTTCGTGGCGGCGCTGCGCGACTCCTCCCGCCACGCGGTGGATGTGCTGGCCACCGGCGTCGGCATGGTCGCTACCGCGGCCCGGTGCTCGCGCGCCCTCGCACGCACGCGATACGACCTCGCGCTGAACTTCGGCGTCTGCGGCAGCTTCGACCCGGCGCTCGGGCCCGGTACGGTGGTGCACGTCGTGGCTGACCGCCTCGCGGAGCTCGGGGCCGAGGACGGCGAGGCATTTCTCACCATCGAGCAGCTGCAGCTGCTCGACGGCGACGCCTTTCCCTTCCGCGGCGGTCAGCTCCTCAACGTCTCGCCGCCGGCGAATGCGACGCTCGGCAGCCTGCCCGCGGTAGGCGGCATAACGGTGAATACCGTCCACGGGGACGACCGATCGATTGCCCTGTGTGACCCGGCGCTTCAGTCCGCAGGTGGAGAGCATGGAAGGCGCGGCCTTCATGTACGCCTGCCTGATTGACGAGGTCCCGTTTGCGCAGGTGCGGGCGGTCTCCAACGTTGTGGCCAAGCGGAACCGCGACGCCTGGCGGATGGCGGACGCCATCGACAACCTGGGCAGGACGGCCGTGAGCATTCTCGACACGCTATGAACCTGACCCTGGGCTTTTCACCGTGCCCGAACGATTGCTTCATGTTCGACGCGATCGTTCACCAGCGGATCGATCTCGAGGGGCTGGAGTTCGATGTGCGGCTGGCGGACGTCGAGGCGCTGAACAAGGCGGCGTTTGCCGGGGAGGCGGACGTCACGAAGCTGAGTTTCCACGCCTACGCACACTGCGCGGGCAGCTACGTCCTTCTCGACGCCGGCAGCGCGCTGGGCCGCAATTGTGGACCGCTGCTGATCTCCCGCCGCCCAATCTCACCGGGCGAAGTTGCAGGCGGGGCGCTGCGAATCGCGATCCCCGGAAAATACACGACGGCGAACTTCCTGATGGGCCTCGCGTTCCCGGCCGCGCAGGACAAGACGGAGCTCCTGTTTTCTGCGATCGAACCGGCGGTCGCCGGGGGCCGCTACGACGCGGGCCTCATCATCCACGAGAACCGCTTCACCTACGAGCAGAAGGGGCTGAAGAAGATCATCGATCTCGGCGAGTTCTGGGAGGGTGAAACCGGCGCGCCAATCCCGCTTGGCGGGATCGTGGTTCGCCGCGCGCTGCCAGGCGAGGTGAAGCTCACGGTGAACCGCGTGCTGCGCCGCAGCGTGGAGTATGCGTTCGCGCACCCGCAGGCCAGCCTGCCGTTCGTGCGGCAGCATGCCCAGGAGATGAGCGAGGACGTCATGTATCGGCATATCGACCTCTATGTGAACCAGTTCTCGGTCGATCTCGGCGTCGACGGCCGCCGCGCGGTGCAATTGCTGTTCAGCCGCGGCCATTCGACGGGCATCGTTCCCGCCGTGGAGGAACCACTGTTCCTGACCTAGTCCCTGGAAGAGTGTTCGTTGCCGAAGGCCCGGAGCGCGGCGCCCGGATGGCAAGGCGCGACACCGAGCATATTCGGCATATGTGAGGGAGGAGCAACGCCGCCAGCCGGGATGCCCCGCCCGGGAATTTGGTGACGAACTACGTTTCCAGGGGACTAGGCGCACCTTGCTTTCGCGGGGCGCGGCGGGCTAGATTCCAGCCTATGACCACACAGCGCTTGTCCTTCGCGTTCCTTACGGCGGTGGCCGTCGCCGGGGCCCTGGCGGCTGCCCAGCAGCCGCCCACCGCGTTCAAGCTCGGCACGTTCGAGCGTCAGGGAAGGCCGTTGGTGGGCATCGTGCTGCGCGAGTCGGTCGTCATCGATTTCGCCGCCGCCCATGCCGCCATCCGCAATCCCGCGTCAACCCTTGCGGCCCCCACCGACATGAAGGACCTGATCACGAGGTACGACCAGGGTGTGCGCGGGCGCATCCTCGAGATCGTCCGCAGCGTCGAGGGCGCCGGCAACGCGCGGCCGGCGTACGTGCACGACCTGTCGGCGCTGAAGATCCTGCCGCCCATCATGTATCCGTTGACGATGCTGAACGTGGCGGTGAACTACCGCGAGCACGATGTCGAGATGGCGAGAATCCGCGCCGGATCGCCGGGCCAGACCGTGCCCACCGCCGGCGGGGCGCTGCCGAACACGACGAGTGCGTCCGGGATATGGGAGCGCAAGCCGGACGATCCGCGCTGGAACCCGTTCATGTTCCTGAAGGCGCCGGCCGCGATCGTCGCCGCAGGGGAACCGGTGCGCCTGCCCGCCGGCCGCACGCAGATCGAATGGGAATGCGAGCTCGGGCTGGTCATCGGCCGGACCGCCGCGCGCGTGCCGATCGATCGCGCTTCCGACTATATCTTCGGATACACGCTCGAGAACGACATGTCCGATCGCGGCGGCCGCGGCGACACGCGTTACGGGTCGGACTGGCTGGTGACGAAGAACCACGACACGTTCGCGCCGATGGGCCCTTTCATCACGCCGAAAGAGTTCATCAAGGACGTCGGCAATCTCGCGATTACGTTCTCGCTCAACGGCAAGGTCCTGCAGGAAGGCAGCACCAACCAGATGATTCACAACGTGAGCGAGCAGATCCACTACGCGACGAACCTGCTCACGCTGCGGCCCGGCGACGTCATCGCCACCGGGACCATCCCCGGCTCGGGCTCGGCCCGGACGCCCCCCATCCTCCTGAAAGCCGGCGACCGCATGGTCTGCACGTACGAGGGCGTCGGCACGCTGACCAACCCGATCGTCGCGCCGAGTTAGGCCATTGGCGGAGGCGGACCGTCAGGTCCGCCTTCATGCTAGGCTCCACCTACGTTGGAGGACCCGGAATGAAGCGTTTCGTGACCGCCGCCGTCGCCGCGGCACTGTGCGCGGGTGTGGCGCCGGCGGCCCAGGAGACGCCCACGCCGTTCAAGCTCGGCACCTTCGAGCGGCAGGGCCGGCCTTTCGTCGGCATCGTCCTGCGCGAGTCGGTGGTGATCGATTTGGCCGCGGCGCACGGCGCCGTCCGCACGCCGGCATCGACAGTCGCGGCACCGGTGGACATGAAGGACCTCATCGGGCGCTACGACCAGGGGATTCGCGGGCGCATCGGCGAGATCGTGCGCAGCGTTTCGGCGGCGGCCGGTGTACGTCCCGCATACGTGTATGACCTGGCGGCGCTGAAAGTCCTGCCCCCGATCATGTACCCGCGGACGATGTTGAACGTCGCGGTCAACTACCGGGATCACGACATCGAGATGAACACGGTTGACGCGTCGGGCCGGACCGCCCTCGGCGGGACGTCCACGCAGGTGACGGGCGGAGCGGCGCCGGCCGGGAACGCGCAGCGCGCCGGGTATCTGGGACCGCGCGGCCGACGACATGCGGTGGAACCCCTACATGTTCCTCAAGGCGCCGGCCGCGATTATCGCTGACGGCGAAGCCGTCCGGATCCCGCCGAGCCGCCCGCAGGTGGACTGGGAGTGCGAGCTCGGCGTCGTGATTGGCCGCACCGCCGAGCACGTGCCCGCTGCCCGCGCCGGCGACTACATCTTCGGATACACGCTCACCAACGACGTGTCCGACCGCGGCGGCCGTGGCGATCAGCGGTTCGGGTCCGATTGGCTGCTGATGAAGTCGCACGCGACGTTCGCGCCGCTGGGCCCCTTCATCACGCCGAAGGAATTCATCCGCGACGCGAGGAACATGAACGTCAGGTTCACCCTCAACGGCCAGGTGATGCAGGACGCCAGCACCAGGTTCATGATTCACGATGTGTTCGAGCAGGTGGTGTACGGCTCCAACATCCTGCCGCTCGTGGCCGGCGACGTCATCGCCACCGGAAGCCCGGCCGGCGTCGGCTCCGCGCGCAACCCGCCGATCTTCCTCAAGGACGGCGATCGCATGTCCTGCACCTACGAGGGCGTCGGGACTCTCAACAACCCGGTCGTGGGCCCGTCGGCCCCGGCCTCGAGGTAAGAAGACGATGGATCTGCTACGGGTTGTCGTCGTTGGCGCCCTCGTCCTGGCGGCGCTCCCCGCGTACGCGCAGGATCCTCCAGCGGCGCAGGCGCCGGTGTCGGGGGAAGCGGTGTACAAGCAGCGCTGCGCCGCCTGCCACGACAGCGGTGCCGCGCGCACGCCGCGGCGCGAAGCGTTGCAGCAGATGACCGCGTCGCGCATCCTCCGCACGCTCGATTTCGGCGCCATGATGACCATCGCGTATCCGATGCGCCGGGTCGACCGCGAGGCGGTGGCGAATTTCCTCGGGAAGGCCGGTGACGAGCCCGGGCCGCGGCCCGAAGCGTTCTGCCAGGACCGCTCGGTCAAGATCGGCGACCTGTCCAGGGGCACGTGGAACGGGTGGAGTCCCGGGCGTGACAATTCCCGGTTCGTGCCGGCGGATCTCGCGAAGTTGACCGCCGCCGAGGTGCCTCGCCTGAAGTTGAAGTGGGCGTTTGGCTTCGACGGGGACATCTCCGCGTTCGGCCAGCCAACGATCGTCGGCGATCAGATGTTCGTCGGGAGCGCCAGCGGCGTGGTGCACGCGCTGCGCGCCAGCACCGGCTGCCTGCAGTGGGTGTTCCAGGCCAACGGGCCGATCCGTTCCGGCGTCGTGGTTGCGCCCATGGACGGCCGCCACGTCCTGCTCTTCGGCGATCTCACCGGCTGGTTCTACGCGCTCGACGCCGCGGACGGAAAGCTGATCTGGAGCAAGCGGCCCGAAGTGCACGAGGCCGTGCGGTTGAGCGCGCCGCCAGTCGTCCACAACGGGCTCGTCCTGATCCCCGTCGCGTCCTGGGAGGAGACACGCTCCCTGAACCAGGACTATCCGTGCTGCACGTTCCGCGGCAGCATCACGGCGCTGCGTCTCAAGGACGGCACCGAGGCGTGGAAGACGTACACCGTTCCGCGACGAGGCGAGGTCACCGGCAAGACGTCGGTCGGCACGGCGACGATTGGCCCATCCGGCGTCGGGGTATGGGCGTCGCCGACGATCGACCTGCGCCGCGGCCGGATGTACATCACCACCGGCAACAACTATTCGACCCCGGCCACCGATACGAGCGATGCGGTCATCGCGCTCGATCTCAACACCGGCGCCATCGTCTGGACGAAACAGGCGCTCGCCAACGACGTTTTCAACTCGGCCTGCGCCTCGGTGCCAACCAGGGGGCCGTCGTGTCCGGAGGAGAGTGGACCCGATTACGACTTCGGCTCTCCGGCGATCCTGGTCAGGACGGCGGCGGGACGCGAGCTGCTGCTCGCCGGACAGAAGTCCGGCGTCGTCTGGGCATTCGATCCGGACAAGAACGGCGAGATCGTCTGGCAGACGCGCGTCGGCAAGGGCGGGATCAACGGCGGCGTGCAGTGGGGCATGGCCAGCGACGGCGAACTGGTGTTCGCGCAGACGTCGGACGCGGCGATCACGCGGACGGCGACCGCGCGCACGCTCGACTCGACAACAGGCGGCGGGCTGAGCGCGCTGCGCGTCGCCGACGGCACCAGGGCGTGGTATGCGGAGCCGCCGCCGTGCCGGCAGATTCCCAACTGCAGTCCGGCACAGTCCGCTGCGCTGACGGCCATTCCCGGCGTCGTCTTCTCCGGGTCGATGGACGGGCACCTGCGCGCCTACTCCGCGCGCGAGGGCAAGGTGATCTGGCAGGTGGACACGGCGCGGGAATACGAGACGGTCAACGGCGTGAAGGCCAAGGGCGGCGCCATCGACGGCCCGGGGGCGATCGTGGTCAACGGGATGGTCTTCGTGAACTCCGGCTATACGCGAATGGGCGGGATGCCTGGTAACGTGCTGCTCGCGTTCGCGCCGGGAAACTGACCCGATTGCCAGCAGCCGTGGCGGCTTCAGGCCGCCCAGGTCCACATACACGGGCGAGAACCTCGCGTTCAGCCTTGCCGGAGCTGCCATGAAAAAGATCGTGCTGACCATGGTCCTCCTGAGCGCGGCCGCGCTCGGCGGCCAGGAGTCTCCGTCCACCCTGCTGCGCGGAGCGATCGACATCCACGTTCACGCCCTTCCGGACAGCCGGCCGCGAGCGCTCGACGCGATGGAAGCGGCGCGGAACGCGCGCGACCGGGGGATGCGCGCGATCGTCCTGAAGAACCATTACGAGTTCACGTCAGGACTTGCCTTCATCGTGCGCAAGGAAGTGCCCGGCATCGAGGTTTTTGGCGGGGTGGATCTCAACCTGCCCGTCGGGGGCATCAACCCCGCGGCGGTCGAGTACATGGCGCAGACGTCGGGAGGCTGGGGACGCATCGTGTGGATGCCCACCTTTGACGCGGAGAACGCGGTTCGCTTCGCGAAGGAGAACCGCCCCTCGGTCAGCGTCTCGCGCAACGGCGAGCTGCTGCCGCCGGTGAAAGAGGTGATCGGGCTGATTGCGAAGCACGGTCTCATCCTCGCGACCGGTCACTCCTCGGCGCAGGAAGGCCTCATGCTGCTGCGGGAAGGCCAGCGGCAGGGGGTGCGGCACATGGTCGTCACGCACGGCATGAACCCGCCGATTGAGATGACGGTGAGCCAGATGCAGGAGGCAGCCAAGCTGGGGGCGTTCATCGAGTTCGTCGGCGGCTCGCTCGCCACCCCGGAGGCGCAGAAGCGGATGGATCGCTTCGCCGACGCGATCAAGAAGATTGGTCCCGAGTTCTGCATCCTGTCGTCCGACCTCGGGCAACCGGGCAACGCCCTGCCAACGGACGGCTTTGCGGCGTTCCTCGCCGCCATGCGCGCCAGGGGATTGACGGAACAGCAAGTAGATCGCATGTCGAAGCAGAACCCCGCGCAGGTGCTCGGGCTGCGCTGAGACGGCAGGTCTTCAGCTGAACGGTCGAAGGGCTCGGCTAGGCTTGCGAAATCGGCGAACGTAGCCCGCTCCTTTGCTGCAGCAAACCGGCGGCCGGTCTGAAAAGACCCGCCCCTACGATGTCTGCTCATCTGCCGCAGCTACCGGGCCGGCTTCAGCCGGCCCTACGACAATTCAGTCGCTATGATCTTCCTGCCGCCCACCTGATCGCGCCGCGGAGCTGGCGCTGGAAGCCGGCGTCCAGCCAGGTGCTCGAGAAATGGCCGAGCGCGTTGTAGTACACGCGTCCGCGCCCGTGCGATCGCGCCCAGGCAAGCGGGTAGTCGCCGCTTGCGCCCACCGAGGACGCGTCCAGGCGAAGAAGCACCTGTGCGCGCGGCCTCGGATTCTCCCGGAACGTATAGAACTCCTCCGTGATCGAGAATCGATCGCCGACACCCGCCGTCGCGGGGTGGGACACGTCTTCGACGACGACCGTGGCTTCCTGGGTCCACGGGTGGTCACGGAAGTACGCTCCGATCATGTCGCCATACTCCGGCCACCCGTATAGCGTGTCGGTCGCGCTGTGCGCGCCAAGGAAGCCGCCCCCGCCCGACACGAAGGCGAGGATGGCGGTCCGCTGATCGGCGGTGAGCGGCAGTTCCCCGGTCGTCAACGCGAAGAAGAGCACGTCATAGCCGGCGAGGCCGGACGCGGTCAGCAGCGAGAGATCCTCCGTCGCCGTGACGCGAAATTCGCCCGTCTCACTCGCGAGCGTTCCCATGGCCGCGCGTGCGGTCTCGATGGAGTCGTGCCGGAATCCCAGAGTCGTCGTGACCATGAGCACGCGCACGCTCGACGTCCCCGGCTGCGGAACCGAAGTGGGTGATGCGGGCGTCTCCTGTCTGCCGCACGCCGCGGCGAGCGCCACTGCCAGCATGAGAGAGAGGGCTGACCGCATCCTGTGGCTTCCGCCTTCAGGCGGAAGATTCCCCGACCCGCGCCAGAATGCTGTGGAGTTGCTGCACGCCGACGGTGAGCGCGGCCGGCCCCGGCTGCAGGATGTACGCCGACTTGATCTCGTGGATCTGCCCCTCGCGCACGGCAGTCACATTCTCCCATCCCGGCCGCGCCGCGATCGACTCCCGGCGCACCGGCTTGCCGCACCAGGACGCGACAATCACCTCCGGATCGCGGCGGATGACCTCGGCTGACTCGACGATTCGATCCTTGCCCAGCTTGCCCTGGCGCAACTCGGGAAAGATCGGATCGCCGCCGGCAATCTCGACGAGTTCCTCGACCCAGCGGATTCCGGAGATCAGCGGATCGTTCCACTCCTCGAAGAAGACGCGCGGCCGGCGAGCGAATCCGCGCGCGGTCTCGCGAAGGTCGTCCAGGCTGCGCTCGAGGCCGGACGCGAGCGCGTTGGCGCGGCCGCCGGCGCCGACGAGCGCGCCGAGGACCCGGACCATCTGCAGGATCTCCGCGACGCTCCGCTGGTTGAACACCATTACCGGATAGCCGCGCTTGACGAGCTCCGCCGCGATATCGGCTTGCAGGTCCGAGAAGCCGAGGACGAGATCCGGCCGCAACGCCTCGATCTTCTCGAAGCGGGCGCTGAGGAACGCGGACACCCGCGGCTTGGCCCGCGCCTCGACGGGCCGGACGGTGTATCCGGAGATCCCAACGACGCGCCGTCCTTCACCCAGGAGGTACAGCGTCTCCGTCGTCTCCTCGGTGAGGCAGACGATGCGCGAGGGATAGCGGGTCAGGCTACGAGATCGCGCCATACAAAGGGCTCACGAGTGACGGTCTCGACTAGAAGGCCTGCGGATGGAGTGCGCGCGCGAGCGCTTCGGTTCCCTGCGCCACGCGCGGGCCGGGAACGACAAGGTGGTCGCCATCGAGAACATGGATGCGGTTGTGGCGTACGGCGGGAATCGACCCGAGCGGCGCCCAGACCTTCCGTTCTTCGGCTGCGGAGGTTGCGGCGGGGAGCAGGCCGGTGGCGCGGACTTCGATGATGACGTCCGGCGCACGCATCAGCAGCGTTTCCTGGGACGGCTGCACCGCTTCGCGCTGCAGATCGGCGAACACGTTGTCGCCGCCGGCAATGTCGAGCATCTCGTGCAGGAAGCCGCGCCCGCCGCTCACGTACAAGCCGCGCAGGCTCAACGGGTCGCGCTCGAATACCAGCAGCGTCCGCGGCCGGCCGCGCCCCTTCACGCGCGCCCGGATTTCGTCGAGCTGCGCCCTGAGCGTGCGCGCAAGGCGATCGGCGTCCTGCTGCCGTCCGGTCGCCGTCCCGAGCGCGCCAATCGTCTCGAACAGCCCGGCGAGGCCGGCATGACGGTAACTGAACACCCGGATGCGCGCGCGCTCGAGCTGGCCTTGCAGGTCGGTTTGCGAGCCGTACCAGACGACGAGATCCGGCCGCAGCGCCAGGATTCGCTCCACGTCGGGATCGAGCAGCGCGCCGACGCGGGGCAGCGACGTCACCGCCGGCGGGAAATCGTCGTAGCTGCTGACGGCCACGACCCTCGGTCCGGCGCCGATCGCGAAGAGGATCTCCGTCAACGCGGGCACGATCGACACGATGCGGCGGGCTCCCTGGGTCTCAGGCTGTTGCCGCGCGGACCCTTGTGGTCCGCGCAACGTGCCGTACGCGCTCGCCCCGCACCAGATCAGGACCGCGAGGATGACGAGAGCTAGCCTTTTCGTACGAGCAGCCATAGGAAGAACGGACCTCCAAGCATCGCCGTGACGACGCCGACCGGCACCTCGATCGGGGCGAGAACCGTGCGCGCCAGGACATCGCACCCGACGAGAAAGGCTGCGCCGAAGAGCGCCGACGCCGGCAGCACGATGCGGTGATCGACGCCCACCATGAGCCGCACCAGGTGCGGAACGACGATGCCGATGAAGCCGATGGGCCCGGCCAGGGAGACAGCGGCCGCGGTGGCGAGCGAGGCGCTGAGGAAAGCCAGCCGCTGCGCCCGGGCCACGTCCACGCCGCGCGTGGCCGCGAGATCCATCCCCACGCTGAGCAGGTTCAGCGAGGAGGGCAGCAGCGCGAACAGAGCGAATGCGATGAGCAGCAGCGGCAGCGCCGCGACGATCGGCTGGAAGCTGCCGACGTCGAGATCGCCCATCAGCCAGCGCGTGGCGCGATAGACCTGCGCGAAATCGGCGATGTATTGCACGAACATGATCAGCGCCGAGAAGAACGAGTTGAGTGTGACGCCGGCGAGCAGGAGCACGGAGGTGGACATCGCGCGCCCCTGGATCGTCGCCAGGCGGTAGACGATGGCGGACGCCACGGCGGCGCCCGCCAGGCTGGCCAGCGGTACCGCCGAGAGCGGACCGACCGCCAGCGACGCGCCGAACAGGATCGCGAGCATCGCGCCGAGCGAGGCGCCGGCGGACACGCCCAGCGTGAATGGCGTGGCCAGCGGGTTGCGCAGCATCGCTTGCAGCACGACCCCCGCCGCCGCGAGCGTGGCGCCGACGCAGGCGCCGGCCAGCACGCGGGGCAGCCGCGCCACGAAGAATATCTGCGCATCGACGTTGTCGGCGAACGGGATCGAGCGGTCGAACGCGCGCACCAGGCTGATGGTGGTGCTGCCCACCAGCGGTGCGAGCACGCAGGTCGCGACCGTCAGCGCACCGAACCCGGCGAGCGTCAGCGCCAGGCGAGCGCGAATCGGGCGGCGAGCGGCGAGAGCGTATTCCATCGTGCTCATCGCGTCCGCCGTATCGGAACGACGGTCAGGTGCCCCGCGCCCTCGTGGTAGCTGACGTCCGCATCGACGTCGTAGAGTTGCGCGATCATCGGCGCCGTCAGCACCTCGCGGGTGGGTCCCTGCGCCAGCATGCGGCCGCCTCGCATCAGCACCAGCGTGTCGCACAGCCCCGCCGCCAGGTTCAGGTCGTGCGTCGCCAGCACCATCGTCACCCCGCGTTCGCGGTTCAGCTGCGACAGCAGCGACGCCACCTCCAGCTGGTAGCCGAGATCGAGCGACGCCGTCGGTTCGTCGAGCAGGAGCAGATCCGGGCTTTGCGCCAGCGCACCGGCAATCACGACGCGCTGCTTCTCACCGCCGCTGAGCGTCATATAGGAACGTTGCGCAAGGTCGGCGGTGCCGGTGGCTGCCATCGCGTCATAGGCGACCGCGAGGTCGTGCGGTCCCTCGAGCTGAAAGAGTCCGAGATGCGGATGGCGGCCCATCAGCACCATCTCGACGGCGGTGTAGTCGAAGGCGGGATGCGTCTCCTGCGGCACGACGGCGATGTGGCGCGCCAGCTCGCGCCGGGCGATCCGGCGCAGCGCGCGCCCATCGAACGCGACCGTGCCGTGCTCGGGATGCAGCACACCTGACAGCAGCTTCAGGAGCGTCGTCTTGCCGCAGCCGTTCGGTCCGAGCAGGCCGGTGAGGGAGCCGCGCGGGACCGACAGGTTGATGTCGCGCAGCATGAACGCACGGTCGGCATAGCCATACGAGACGTTAGACGCGGACAGCATCGGTGCTCTCGATGTCGATCGATCTCCGGCCGGAGACCGTGCGACCGGCTGCGCGCGCCGTCCTCGTTGAACATCGTGACCATGGCCACGACGTCGTACGCAGATCGGCTGCGATGGAGGGCAAGGTAGCTGTCCTTGCCGCCGCTCCAGGAAATGGCTGTACGTGGTTTCAAGATGTCCTCCCGGCGTCTCTCGCGCCAGCGTCAAGGAACGCCGTTGCGGCGTTCCGGTAGACAGAGGGACAGAGCACCGGGACAGGTTTCCTGGCTCGCAATCCGCGAAGCGGATTGCTTACAGTGGCGGGACCGCGTGGGCTTCACACCCACTTCCCCTGACAACCCGGGCGATGTCGTTTATCCAGGGCACAAGCTCAGGGCACAAGTCACAAACGTTGTGTCTCGAGCCCCATGTCTGGCCTTGTTTGTGGCCCCGAGTATAGCACTGTAGAATTCCGGCAGGATTCGACGTGAAAACACGTATCGCCGCGGCGGGACTGACCGGCATCGACGAGAAGCTGCGCGCTGGCGAGCGGCTGGCGTTCGAGGACGGCGTGCGCCTGTTCAATGCGCCCGACCTGCTGGCGGTCGGCTGGCTGGCGAATCGCGATCGCGAGAAGCGTCACGGCGCGCGAACCTATTTCAACTACAACCTCCGTCTCGAGCCGACGAACGTCTGCGAGGCGAGCTGCCTGTTCTGCTCGTTCGCGCGGCTGCGGCCGACCGACGCCGCCGCATACACGATGTCGCTCGAGCAGGCGTGGGACAAGCTCCGCAAGCGCGAGAACCAGCCGCTCACCGAACTGCACATCGTCAACGGCCTCAACCCGGACCTGCCGTTCGCCTACTACAGGGAGTTGCTGCAGGGATTCAAGCGCATACGGCCCGGCATCCACCTGAAGTGCTTCACGGCGGTCGAGATCGCGTACTTCGCCGATCTCTACGGCATGAGCGACGAACAGGTGCTGCGCGAGTTGCAGGAGGCCGGGCTCGACTCCCTTCCGGGTGGCGGGGCCGAGATCTTCGCCGAGCGCGTCCGGCGGAAGATCTGCCACGACAAGTGCGGCGCGGATCGCTACCTCGCGATCCACGGCATTGCCCATCGGCTGGGGCTTCGCACCAACGTGACGATGCTCTACGGGCACATCGAGACGCTCGAGGAGCGCGTGGACCACATGGTGCGGGCGAGGGCGCAGCAGGAGCGCTCGGGCGGGTTCCAGGCATTCATCCCGCTGGCGTTTCACCCTGACAACAACCAGATGCGCAAGCTGCCGGCGCCGAGCGCCGCGGATACGCTGCGTGTGCATGCCGTCGCGCGGCTGATGCTCGACAACATCCCGCACATCAAGGCGTTCTGGATTGCGACCGGGGTCGAGGTGGCGCAGACGGCGCTCTGGTTTGGCGTGGATGACCTGGACGGAACCGTCCAGGAAGAGAAGATCTACCACATGGCCGGATCATCGACGCCCGAAGGGATGACGACGGCCGAGCTCACGCGGCTTGTCCGCGCGGCGGGCCGGGAGCCGCTCGAGCGCGATACGCTTTACAACATCGTCAGGGGCTCTGAATCGCTGACGTATTCGTAGAGGCGCACTGGATTCGGGTTGGTTTCGCTGCTGCCATGAACGCCGGTTCCCTAGCCGAAGTCGTAGATCGCCGCTTATCCGCTGAGCTATCGCCGACCTTTTCGATCCGGTATAATTCACGTCGGGACCAAGCTTCAGGGCAATAGCCCAGAACGAGCTTGGCCCTTTTTCACGTTCGGACATTGCGCAATTTTTCACAACGTCGGTAGAGCTACCCAAGGGGACGCGCAACTGATGGGCTCAATCATCCCGCTGCTGACCGAATACGAGAGGGAACACATCTCAGAGCGTCAGGCCCTGCCCGAGAAATATCTGGGCCTGTCTGACGCCGAGATGGAGGCCCGTATCGCCGCGGCGCGCGCGACGCTCGGCAACCGGCTCCTGATCCTCGGCCATCATTACCAGCGCGACGAAGTCATCAAGTTCGCCGACTACACCGGCGACTCGTTCCGGCTTGCCCGTCAGATCGCGAGCCGGCCCGAAGCCGACTACATCGTCTTCTGCGGCGTCCATTTCATGGCCGAGAGCGCCGACGTCCTCTGCGCCCCCCACCAGCAGGTCATTCTGCCCGACCTCGCGGCCGGCTGCTCGATGGCCGACATGGTCGATGCCGACCAGCTCCAGATGTGCTGGGAAGAGCTGACCCAGATGGGCATCACGGGCGTCGTCCCCGTCACGTACATCAACTGCGCGGCCTCGATTAAGTCCTTCGTCGGCGAGCGCGGCGGCACCGTCTGCACGTCGTCGAACGCCGCGGCCACGCTGAAGTGGGCGTTCGGGCGCGGCGAAAAGGTGCTGTTCCTGCCCGACCAGCATCTCGGCCGCAACACCGCGTACAAGATGGGTATCCCGCTCGACGAGATGGTCGTCTGGGATCCCAGCGAGATCTTCGGCGGCCTCGACCCTGATCAGGTGAAGCGCGCGAAGATGATCCTGTGGAAGGGCCACTGCTCCGTCCACGTTCGCTTCACCGCGGCGCAGATTGCCGCGGTGCGCAGGCAGCATCCCGGGATCCGCGTGATCGTGCACCCCGAGGTGCCCTGGGACGTCGTGCAGGCTGCCGACGATGCGGGGAGCACCGAGTACATCATCAAGGCGATCAAGGAGAGCCCGGCCGGCTCTGTGTGGGCGGTGGGCACTGAAGTACACCTCGTGAACCGGCTGGCCCATGACGTGGCGCCCGGGCGGACCGTGATCTCGCTCGATCAATTCGGCTGCCTCTGCTCGACGATGTTCCGCGTGTCGCCGAACCACCTGCTGTGGATCCTCGAAGGACTGGTCGAAGGCCGCGTCCACAACCGCATCGTCGTTGCCGATGAGCAGAAGCACTGGACGAAGGTCGCGCTCGATCGAATGTTGTCCATCCAATAAGCTCCGAGTACCATGTGCGGTTGGCGGGTCCCAACAGGACCCGCCCTACGTACGTCGTGTCCTGAATGCCGCGTGCGTAGGCCGTGTCCTTGTGGACCCGGCGTACAGAGGAGGATTCATGGCGCACGAACTTCCCAAGCTCCCGTACGACTTCGCCGCCCTCGAGCCGCACATCGACGCGAAGACGATGGAGATTCATCACGGGAAGCACCACCAGGCTTACGTCACCAACCTGAACGCGGCGCTCGACAAGCATCCCGAGCTGCACGGCAAGAGCATCGACGAGCTGTGTCGCAGCATCAACTCGGTGCCCGAGGACATTCGCACGGCGGTCCGCAATAACGGCGGCGGGCACTGGAATCACAGCCGGTTCTGGGAGTGGATGGCTCCGAACGCCGGCGGCGCCCCGAGCGGGAAGATCGCGGACGCCATCACTGCGTCCTTCGGCAGCTTCGACGCATTCAAGGACCAGTGGGGCAAGGCCGGCGTCGGCCGCTTCGGCAGTGGCTGGGTCTGGCTGCTGAACGACGGCGGTAAGCTCTCCATCACGAGCTCGCCCAATCAGGACAACCCGCTGATGGAGGGGAAGACGCCGATTCTCGGCACCGACGTCTGGGAGCATGCCTACTACCTCAAGTACCAGAACCGCCGCCCCGACTACATCGCTGCATGGTGGAACGTGGTCAACTGGGCGCAGGTAAACAAAAACCTCTGAAACGCCGATAGATCCTCCGAATCCGTCTGGCGGCCGTTTCCCGGCCGCCAGATCCCTGTTCCACTCGAATTCCATGAACGCCGCCATGCGGAACGTCTACATTCTTGCCGCAGGCCTGGCGGCCGTCGGCGCCTCGATGCCACGAGCCGCCGCCCGTGAAATCCCGACGCCGGCTGTCTCGTCCAATCCGCTCGTCGCTCCATGGTCGGGCGCGTACGGCGGCGTACCGCCCTTCGATCAGCTGCGGCCGTCCTTGTTCCCTGAGGCGTTCGAGATGGCGATGGCCGAGGAGCGTCGCGAGATCGACGCCATTGCCGCCAATTCCGAGCCGCCGACCTTCGAGAACACGATCGCCGCGCTGGAGCGGGCTGGCGCCATGCGTGAGCGGGTCTCCCAGCTCTTCGATATCGCGCGGCAGAACATCGTCACGCCCGAATATCAAAGCCTCGAGCGCGAGTGGCGCCCCAGGCTTTCAGAGACCGCTGATGCGACCGTCTTCAACCGCGGCCTGTTCGCGCGCATCGAGACAGTCCATCGCTCCCTGCCATCGTCGAACCTGGCGCCGGACCAGAAGCGGCTCGCCACCCGGGTATTCGAGCAGTACGTGCGCAAAGGCGCGACCCTGGATGCGGCGCAAAAGGACCGCTTGTCGCAGATCAACCAGGAACTGGTGAAGTTGTATGCGGTGTTCAGAACCAGGATTCTCGCCGACGAGAACACCTGGACCGTGCTCGATGCCGAAGCCGATCTCGCCGGGCTGCCCGCGTCACTGGTCTCCGTCGCACGTGCGGCGGCCGACCAGCGGGGCATCCTCCGGGAAGTGGGTCATTGTCAATACCCGCTCGAGCGTGGATCCCTTCCTGATGTTCTCCACCCGCCGCGACCTTCGTGAACGCGTCTGGAAGAAGTTCAAGAGCCGCGGCGACAACGCCGACGGCAACGACACCAACTCGACCGCACTGAGATCGTCCAGCTGCGCGGCGAGCGCGCGGCGCTGCTCGGTTACGCCACTCATGCGCAGTGGCGGATGGCAGACACGATGGCGCTCGATCCGAAATCCGCGCAAACGTTGCTGATGCAAGTGTGGCCCGCAGCTGTTGCACGCGTGAAGGAGGAAGTGGCCGACATGCAGGCGATCGCCGCCGCGGAAGGGATCACCGGCCGCTTCGAGCCGTGGGATTACCTGTATTTCGCGGAAAAGGTGCGTTCGGCGAGGTACGACCTCAACCAGGCGGAGATCAAGCCGTATTTCGAGCTGACCAACATGGTCGCGGCGGCCATGTGGTCGGCCGAACGAGCCGTACGGCATTGCCTTCACCGAGATCACCGGACGCGTCCCGGTCTATCACCCCGACGTGCGGGTGTGGGAAGCCACCGATCGCAGCACCGGCACGCGCCTCGGGCTTTTCTATCTGGACAACTTTGCCCGGCCCGGCAAGCGGTCGGGCGCGTGGACGACGCGGTTTCGCCCGCAGAGCCGCTTCGACGGCGCGGTGACCGCGCTGACGTCGAACAACAACAATTTCGTGAAGGGCGCCCCCGGCGAACCGGTGCTGATCTCGCTCGACGACGCGAAGATGCTCTTTCACGAGTTCGGTCACGCGCTGCACGCACTGCTGCAGGACATCCGTTACCCTGGCCTGACGAACACGCCGCGCGATTTCGTGGAGTATCCATCGCAGGTCAACGAGGCGTGGCTGCTCACGCGGGAGGTGCTCGACCGATTCGCACGGCACGCCAGGACAGGAGAGCCGATGCCGCAGACGCTCGTGAACAAGATTCACCAGTCGGGCAAGTTCAACCAGGGATATGCGACGGTGGAATCTCTCTCGTCGGCGATCGTCGACATGGAGCTGCACACGCGGCGCGACCGCATCACCGACCTCGCCGGGTTCGAGCGGGAGGTGCTCGAGCGTATCGGCATGCCGCGAGAGGTCGCGATGCGCCACCGGCTGCCGCACTTCGACCACCTGTTCGGCACCGAGGTCTACTCGGCGGGCTACTACAGCTACCTGTGGTCGGACGTCATGGCCGCCGATACGTGGCAGGCGTTCCTGGAGGCCGGCGGGCCGTGGGACAGGCGGTTGCCGGGCGTCTCAGGAAGCACATTCTCTCCGACGGCAATGCCATCGATCGTGACGAGGCGTATCGCCGGTTCCGCGGCCGGAACCCGGACGTGAACGCCCTGTTCGAGGAGCGGGGATTTCCGGTGAACTGAACCGGTCGCGAGGCGGGTCAAAAGGGACCGCCCTCCGGCGGAAACCGGAGACCGAAGACTGCAGACCCAACCTGAGCTACACTACCGCCCGGGTCGCCCCCAAGGTTCCTCGATCTCGGCGGATGGCCGGCACGGCAAGCCGGCGCGGAGGTTTATGAGACCGCGCTCGGTAGACGAATTTCTCAGCAAGTCGCGGATTCCGTACACCACGTTCCGGCATCCGCCCGCCTACACGGCGATGCACGGGGCGGCCGTCTCGCACGTCCCCGGCCGCTGCTGGGCGAAGACCGTCGTCTGCTTTGCGGACGCGGAGCCCATTCTCGCCGTCCTCCCGGCCCACTACGCAATCGACCTGGACCGGCTGCGGGCGCTCACCGGCGCGGAGGCGCTGCGGCTGGCGCAGCCGCAGGAGATGATCACGCTCTACCCCGACTGCGAGGAAGGCGCGATGCCACCGTTCGGCGTGTTGTACGTCCAACGAGTTTTCACAGACGAGTGCCTGGTGGGCGAGCCCGAAATGGTGTTCAACGCCGGCACCCACACCGACTGCATCCAGATGCACTACGGCGACTTCGTGCTCGTGGCGCATCCGGTCGTCGGCCGGTTCGGCCGGCCGCGCCACGCCAAACCCGAAAGTTAGCGCGTCCGCTGCGACCGGGACGGCACCATGCCTGCATAGGGAGAAACCATGACTCAGCATTCGCACGAAGAGATCGACTCTGATCTCCACAAAGGCGCTGTCGAGGCGCCCGACGGTCAAGGCAATGCTAACGCCCCGGCGCTCGACGAAAACGGCATGCCGAACGACGAGGTCGCCATCGCGGAGGACGTGCTCGGCGCGAACGTGGACGAGACGCAGGGGTAGTCAGGGAACCAACGTGGAGGCGACCCGCAGTGTCGCCTCTACCCACGGGGCTGGGTAGATCCCCATGCCGATGACCCCCACCAGACAGACGACGATCGCGGCCCCGAGCAGGCCCGGGACGGGCACAGGCTCGCCCCGCAGCGGTGTTTCGATGTACATCCGCCGGGCCACGAGGAGGTAGTAGTAGAGGGCGACCACGGTCAGTACGGCGCCGAGAAAGACGAGGCCGTACATGCCGCGTTCGACCGCCGCCCAGAAGACATACAGCTTCGCCCAGAAGCCCGCCACGAACGGGATCCCGCCCAGCGACAGCAGGAAGATCAGCATCGCCAGCGCGAGCAGCGGTGAGCGCTGTGCCAGGCCGCGGTATGCCTCGATGCCGTCGGACTGCTCGGAGCGGGCGACCGCCTCGACGACCAGGAACGCGCCCATGTTGCCGAACAGGTACGCGACGAGGTAGAAGAGCACCATCGCGACGCCGTTGCTCGTCAGCGCAGCGAGACCGAGCAGCATGTAGCCGATGTGCGCGATCCCGGAATAGGCGAGGAGCCGCTTGATGTTCTGCTGCGGAATGGCCATCAGGTTGCCGGTCAGGATCGTCATCCCGGCGAGCGCGGCCACCACGGGCATCCACACGAGCGAGGCAGGTCCGACGCCCTCGATATACAGGCGGATGATGGCGACGAATCCAGCGGCCTTCGGCGCCACCGAGAGCCAGGCCACGAACGGAGTGCTGGCCGCTTCATACGCGTCCGGCGCCCACATGTGGAATGGAAACGCCGCGATCTTGAAGCCCAGTCCCGCCAGCATCAGCCCCATCCCGAGCAGCATCAGCGGATGGCCCTCCGCGAGCGCGATGGGAATGGCGCCGAACCCGGTGCTGCCCGTCACGCCGTACACGAACGACATGCCGTAAACGATGATGGCCGCCGAGGCCGTGCCCACGAGAAAGAACTTGAGGGCCGCTTCCGGCGCGACGGCGTCCCGCTTCAGGAACCCGGTGAGCAGGAACAGGGGAATCGACATCAGCTCGAACGCGACGAAGAAGAGCACGAGCTCGCGTGCTGAGGCCAGGACCATCATGCCGAGCAGTGACGCCAGCAGCGCGAAGTGGTACTCGCCCGCGCGCCGGACGAAGGTGCCCTGCCGCACGCTCAGCGAACCGAGCAGACTGACCGCCGCGGACGCCAGGAACAACTGCTTGGCGAAGATGGCCAGGCCGTCCTGGACGAACGAGCCGGCCAGCAGCGACCGCCCTTCCTCGGCGCGGAACGTCAGGCCGAGGATCGCCAGCAGGCCGACGAACGTCACCCATCCGATCCGCCGGGCGGGATCGCCTTGCTGCACCAGGCCGAGCACCAGCACCACGACGGCCAGCGCGAGCACCGCGAGCTCCGGCAGGAGCGGCATGCCCAAGTCGACGTTCATCGGATGACCTTTTCGTCCACGGGCGGCAGCGGCCCGGAGACACAGCGTTCAACGAGAGGCGCGCCTCTGTGCCTCTGTCTCCGTGCGGTTCGTTGTCGTCGGGAAAGCAATCGCATCATCGACCCGCCAGGCGCTCGAGCAGCACAACGGTCGACGTGCCCACCGGCCCGATGGCGAGGCTCGGGGCGACGCCGAACAGCACGAGCACGAATACCAGGATCCCCAGCGCCGCCCACTCCGGGCCTCGCGCGTCGGGCAGATCGTGGAAGTGCGGGTCGGCGCTCTTCGGCCCCCAGAAGATCTGCCGCGTCACCCGCAGCACGTAGATCGACGTCAGGAACGCGCCGATGACGCCCGGGAACAGCCACCAGGAATACGCGGAGCTCCACGCCCCGAGAAAGGTCAGGAACTCGGCGACGAAGCCCGCCGTTGCCGGCAGCCCGAGCGACGACAGGCCGGCGATGGTGAAGGCGGTGGCGATGCCGGGCATCATCGTGCCGAAACCGCCCATCTTGAAGATCTCGCGGGAATGCGCCTTCTCGTAGACGAGCCCGACGAGCGCGAAGAACAGCCCGGTCATGATCCCGTGGGCGAACATCTGGAAGACGGCGCCATTGAGGCCGTGCTCGGTCAGCGTGGCCGCACCCAGCATCACCACCCCCATGTGCGACACGGAGGAGTAGGCGATGACGTATTTCAAATCGGTCTGCGCCATCGCGCTCAGCGCGCCGTACACGATGTTGATGCAGGCAATCGTTCCGACGAGCCAGGCCCAATCCACCGCAGCGTCCGGAAGCAGCCCCATCCCCAGGCGCACCACGCCGTAGGCGCCGAGCTTCATCAGCACGCCGGCGTGCAGCATCGACACCGCGGTCGGCGCCGAGGCATGTCCGTCGGGTGACCAGGTGTGCAGCGGCCAGATGCCGGCGAGGATGCCGAAGCCGATGTAGAACGCCAGGAACACCCACGTCTGCAGGGTGGAATCGAACTGGATGCCCTCGAGGGCGAGGAGCGAAAACGAGCGTGAGCCGCCCGCGACATACAGCGCGAGGATGCCGACGAGAATGAACGCCGACCCGAAGAGCAGGTACAGCGTCAGCTTCATCGCGGCGTATTCCTTGGTGCCCACGCCGGTCCGTCCCATCGCCCAGCCGAAAATGCCCTGCGGCCGGACGTGCCCTGACGAGCCCCAGATACCGATGAGCAGGTACATCGGCAGCACGGCGATCTCGTAGAACAGGAAGAAGACGAACAGGTCGAGCGACACGAACACGCCGTAAACGCCGGTGACCAGGATGAGCAGCAGCGCGTAGAACTCCTGGCTGCGCTCCTTGACGGTCCACGAGGCAAAAACGCCCGCGAAGATGATGATCGACGTGAGCAGCGACATGAGCGCGCTGATGCCGTCGATGCCGACGAGATAGGAGATGCCGAGCTGCGGAACGAGCGAGACCTCCTCGCGGAACTGGTACCCGGCCGCCGCTCCGTCATACGCGACGTACACCCAGAGCGACGCGACCAGCGACACGGCGGCGCCCGCCACCGCGGTCCAGCGCACGAGCAGCGGCCGGTGGCGCGCGAAGAACATGATGACGATGGCGCTGACAAACGGCGCCCAGGTCATGACCGAGAGGACCGGAATCCCGTTCATACGAGCGCCCACCGCATCCAGATGATGAGGGCAAGCACGCCGACGGCGACGCCGTAGATGTAGTCCTGCGCCCGCCCCGTCTGGATCGTGCGCAGACTATCTCCCGCCGTCAGCGTCCATGCGCTGACCACATTCAACACACCGTCGACCACGTAGCGGTCCACCCAGCCGATCGCCTTCGAAAAACCGAGCAGCATCACGCGGTACGCGGCGCCATACACGTCGTCGATCCAGAAGCGCGCCAGCGCCGCCTCGCGAACCGGTCCGAAGAGCGCCGCCAGCCGCTCGGGCTCAATCGCCCTGCGCTGATACGTCAGCCACGCCAGCAGGATGCCGGCCACGGCGACGCCTACCGCCAAGGGCATCAGCCAGCCGGGCGCCACGAACTCCTGCTCCGGGTGTACGAAGGTGAAATAGACGCCGACCGCGGTCGACAGCAGCGCCAGCGTCCACAGAGGGACCAGCATCGCGGCAGGGGGATCGTGTGCGTGCACGCCCGCGACGACGGCGACGTCGTGCGGCGTCCGGTGCACGGCACTTCCCCCATGTGTCACGTGCTGGGACGGCGGCGGCGCGAAGAAGGCGAGAAACACGACGCGGAACATGTAGAACGCGGTGAGGAACGCCACCACCATCAGCACGACGAACGGCCAGACGAGGCCGCCAGCCCACACGGCGCCGAGAATCTCTTCCTTCGAAAGGAATCCGCCGAAGAGCGGAATACCCGCCAGTGCCAGCGTGCCGACGACGAAGACGACCGTCGTCTGCGGCATGCGCCGGGCGAGGCCGCCCATGCGCGGGAGGTCGTTGCTGCCGACGGCGTGGATCACCGCGCCGGCGCCGAGGAACAGCAGCGCCTTGAACAAGCCGTGCGTGAGCAGGTGGAAGAAGCCGGCCGCCGAGAAGCCGGCGCCGATCGCGGTCATCATGTACCCGAGCTGCGAGACGGTGGAATACGCGAGCACGCGCTTGATGTCGTCCTGCACGCACGCGAGCACCGCCGCCAGCAGCGCGGTGATGGCTCCGATCCACGCGACGAGGAGCAGCACGTCCGGCGTGAGCGCGAACAGCCAGCTCGTCCGATGCAGCAAGTACACGCCGGCCGTCACCATCGTCGCGGCGTGAATCAGCGCCGAGACCGGCGTCGGGCCTTCCATGGCATCGGGCAGCCAGACGTGGAGCGGGAACTGGGCCGATTTCCCCATCGCGCCGAGATAGATGCAGAAGGTGATGAGCGAGAGGCCGGCCACCGGCAGCGCGCCGCCGGCGGCGAGCGCGCGCATGTCGGTCAGGTCGAAAGTTCCCGCCTGCCGCCACAGGAGCACGATGCCGATGAGCAGTCCGACGTCGCCGGCCTTCGTGATCCAGAACGCCTTCACCGCCGCGCGCGCGGCCTCAGGCTTCCAATACCAGTACCCGATCAGCAGATACGAGCAGAGTCCCACCAGTTCCCAGCAGACGAAGAGCTGGACGAAGTTCGGCGCCAGCACGAGCCCCATCATCGAGAACGCGAAGAGCGACTGGTAGGTGTAATACCGTCCGAGGCTCGGCGACGCCTCGTCGCTGAGATATTCGAGCGAGTAGACCTGCACCAGGAGGGCGACGAGCGCGACGAGCGCGAGCATGATCGCCGAGTCGGCATCGACGAGCACGCCGATCGTCGCGAGCGCCTGGCCCTGCGCGGGGAGCCAGTCCCACACGAGCCGGACCGGCGCGCCGCTCGCGGCGCGCCACGCCATCACGGCGGCCGCGAGCGACGCGGCCGCGCAGGCAATCGACAGCCACGCGGCGGGCCGCCCGAGGCGGCGAAGGGGCACCCCGACGGCGAGTGCGAGGAACGAGATCGCTGGCAGCAGCAGCGACACGAGGGCGAGCGCGCCGGCGTCGGCCATCATCCCTTCAGCAGGTCCAGGTGATCCGCCATCACCGTGCGGCGGATGCGGAAGAGCAGGATCACGATGGCCAGGCCGAGCGCTGCCTCCGCCACCGTGATGCAGATGGTGAACACGGTGAACACCATGCCGGTGACGTCGCCCCTGAACCGCGCGAACGAGATCAGGTTGATGTTCACGGCATTCAGCATCAGCTCGACGCCGAGCAGGATGCCGATCGTATTGCGGCGCGTCACCACGCCGAACAGGCCGATGCAGAAGAGGACCGCCGCCAGTGTCAGGTAGGCTTCAATTGGCATGATCGTGGCCAGAACGGCTAGTCTTCAGTCTTCCGGGCGCGCGAAGTAGATGGCGCTCAGGAGTGCCGCGAGCATCAGCATGGCAAGCAGCTCGAACGGCAGCACGAACTGCGTCAGGACGCGTTCACCGATCATCCTGGTCACGTCGCCTTCCATCGGCGGCTTCGTGAGGGCGAGCGGCTGCTGCCAGATGGCGTTCACGAGAAGGCCGAGGAGCGCGGCCGCCACCACCGCCCCGCCGGCGATGCGGCGGTTGGTCTGCGTGATGCGCTCGCCGACGAGCCGCTCCGTGACGACGATGGCGAACACGACGATGGTCACGATGCCACCGGCATAGAGCAGCAGCTGCACGGCGGCGAGGAATTCGGCGTTGAGCAGCAGGAACACGCCCGCCGTTCCCGTCAGCGCGAGCGCCAGCCACAGCACCGCGTGAAAGAGATTGGTCGAGAGGACGACCGCGAGCGCGGACCCGACGAGGACGGCAGCGAGGCACCAGAAAGCAATCGCTTCCGCGGTCATGCCCCGACCCCCTCCTTCTTCACGTGCGCGTCGGTCCGCGGCGCCGCCTTCGGCGGCGTCTGCATGTCCCGCAGCAGGTTGCCGGTGGCCCACGACGGCTGGTGCTGCAAGCCGATCGCGTGCAGGCGATCCTTGTCGAGCAGCAGCTCGCGGCGATCGGCGGTGGAGAGGTCGAACGACTTCATCATGATGATCGCGTCGGTCGGACACACCTGCACGCACAGCTCGCAGAATTCGCAGGCATACAGCTCGAGCGTGAACGTCTTGGCGTAGTTCCGCTTCTCGGCCTTGAGCATCTCGACCTTGATGACCGCGGGCGGGCACACGTACTCGCACAGCCGGCAGCCGATGCAGTTCTCTTCGCCGGTCTCCTTGTCGTAGGTCAGCGCCAGCAGACCGCGATAGCGATCCGGATACGCGCGCGTCTTGTCGGGGTAATGCACCGTCACCGGCTTGCGAAACAGGTTGAGAAGTGTCACCCGCATCGCGCCGAGGACGGCGCGCACGATCACGCCGACCTCGGTGTTCGTCCGTCGAGTCTGAGGCTCGGGTCCCGCCATGGCAGGCATATCATACCCGCCGACGGCCCCCATCGCGTTTCGTGAAGCTAAGGGTGGTCCCGTTCGTCGCGGATCGTGTATGCTCGCCGCGGCCAAACCACCCACTTCATCCATCCTCCGGCGGACGGTTCAACAGCGTCGGTATTTCCTGGAGACACTGTTATGAACGAGCCCGATGTGATCGTCGGAATCGGCGGTGCGGCGGGAGACGGCGTCGCCTCAGCCGGCAATACCCTGGCCCTCTCCGTAGCCCGGCAAGGTCAAGGCGTCTACGCCTACAACAGCTACCAGTCGGTGATTCGAGGCGGGCACTCCTGGCTGCGCCTCCGCATCTCCGCAAAGAAGCCCCTCAACCACGGCGATCAGGTCGACACGCTCATCGCCCTCAATCAGGACACGCTGGACCGCCATCTGCAGGAGCTCATCTCCGGCGGCGTGGCGCTTTACAACAGCGCCAGGCTGCGACCGAGTTACGAACCCCCCGTCGGCGTGCAGCTCTGTCCCTTGCCCGTGAACGAACTGACCCCCGCCTACAAGGAACTGCCGGTGATGCAGAACACCGTCGCGGTCGGCGCGGTGATTCGCCTCATGGGCCTGGACTTCACGGGGTTGGAGTCGGTGCTCGAATCGACGTTCGCGAAGAAGCCGCACGTCGTCAAGGTGAACGTGGAAGCGGCGAAGGCCGGCTACGACTACGCGGCCGCGCATTTCACGCCGCTGTTCAAGCAGCTCCAGCCGACCACCGCCAAGTGGGCGCTCATGACCGGCAACGAGCTGATGGCCATGGGGGCGGCATTCGCCGGCTGCAAGTTCTATTGCGCCTACCCGATGAGCCCCGCCACGCATATCCTCGAGTGGTTCGCCGGCCACGGCAAGGAGCTTGGCGTCTGTGTCCGGCAGGTCGAAGACGAGATCTCGGTCATCAACATGACCATCGGGGCCGGCCACATGGGCGTTCGCGCCATGTGCGCGACCTCGGGCGGCGGCCTCGCGCTGATGACGGAAGCCATCGGGCTCGCCGGCATGCTCGAAACGCCGGTGGTGGTCGTCAACGTGCAACGCGCCGGCCCGTCCACCGGGGTGCCGACGAAGACGGAGCAGGCGGATCTCACCCAGGCGCTCGGGGCGAGCCAGGGCGACTTCCCGCGCATCATCATCGCTCCGCTCAGCATGCCCGACTGCTTCAGCACGCCGGCCCTGGCCTTCAACGTCGCCGACCACTTTCAGTGCCCGGTGATCATCCTTTCGGACCTGCTGATGGGCGAAGGGAACGAGACGGTCGATCCGGCGCTGCTCGACGTGGACGTCGAAATCAATCGCGGCGAGCTCATCACCTCCGCCGCGGCCGCGGGCAACGGGAGCGGGGTCACCGCCGCCGGCGAACCCTACCTCCGATACAAGAACACCGAGTCAGGGATTTCGCCCCGCGCCATGCCCGGACTGCCCGGCCACCTCTACGTCGCCGCCAGTGACGAGCACGACGAGGACGGCGTCATCATCAGCGACGTCTACACCGACACCGTCAGGCGTAAGAAGATGGCGGACAAGCGGTTCCGGAAGATGGCCACCGCGCTCGAGCATCTCCCGGCCCCGGTGCTCGAGGGACCCGCCGACGCCGAGGTGACGCTCGTTGGCTGGGGATCCACCTGGGGCGTGCTCGTCGACGCGGTCGAGCGCCTGAACCGGGAGGGAATCCCGGCCAACCACCTTCAGATCAAGTACCTGGTCCCCTTCCACGTCACCGAGGTCTCCGCCCTCCTCGGCAAGAGCCGGCGCGTGATCATCGTGGAAAACAACCAGAGCGGGCAGTTCGCGCGGCATTTGCGGGCCGAAACGGGCATCGTCGCCCAGGGCCACATCCGCAAGTACGACGGCGAGCCGTTCGAGCCCAAGCACATCGTCGCTGGCGTCAAGGAGCTCCTGGCGAACCGCACAGAAGTCGTGGAGGTGCTGTCGACGGAGGCCGGCTGGCAGACCGAACATCCCACGGGCACCTCGGGCGACTGGGCGGGACGACTGGTTGCGACGTCCGCACAGTGCGCCGTCGCTGACAACCTAAGGAGCGAGACATGGCTACTGCAGTCGCGATCCTCGAAGTAAAGGACTTCAAGGCGGACGTTCCGCCGGACTGGTGTCCGGGCTGCGGCGACTTCGGCGTGCTGAACTCGTTGTTCCACGCCTGCGCCGACCTCGGACGGCAGCCGCACGAGGTCATGGTCGTGTCGGGCATCGGGTGCTCGTCGAACCTGCCGGGGTTCTTCCGCTCGTACGGGGTGCACAGCCTGCACGGCCGCGCGTTGCCGTTTGCCACCGGCGCCAAGCTCGCCAATCACGGGATGACGGTCGTCGTCACCGGCGGTGATGGCGACGGCTACGGCATTGGCCTGAACCACTTCATCCAGGCCATGCGGCGCAACATCGACCTGACCTACATCGTCATGGACAACGAGACCTACGGCCTCACCACGGGCCAGGTGTCGCCGACGAGCGAGACCGGGATGGTCACCAAGACCACGCCGCACGGTAACCTGGAACAGATGCTCAATCCGCTGGCGCTCGCACTGGCGAGCGGCTGCGGGTTCGTGGCTCGCGGATTCAGCGGCCAGCCGAAGCACCTGCTGAAGCTGTATACCGAAGCCATCCAGTACCCGGGCTTTGCGCTCATCGACGTCTTCAGCCCGTGCGTGACGTTCAACAAGCACAACACCTACGACTGGTTCCGGAAGCGAGTCTACAAACTGGAGGAGAGCCAGCACAACCCCGGCGACTTCCACGCGGCGATGGACGCGGCGATGACGTGGGGTGACAGGATTCCAATCGGGCTCTTCTACAGGAATCCGAACCCGCGCCCCAGCCTGCACACGCAGGATCCCGGCCTCCAGCCCGGTGTACTGGCCCACCAGCCGGTCGGTGTGAGCCAGCCGCAACGACGGAAATTTGTCGAAGAGTTCATGTAGAGGGACTGCCGATGGCCTTCATCATCACTGACCCCTGCATCGGCACAAAAGATCACTCGTGCGTTGACGTCTGTCCGGTGGACTGCATCCACCCGCGCAAGGACGAGCCGGAGTTCGAGCAGACGACGATGCTGTACATCAACCCGGAAGAGTGCATCGACTGCGGTGCGTGCGTTCCGGCGTGTCCGGTCTCTGCCATTTACGACAGCCCGGAGGCCACACCCTCGCACCAGACCGATCTGGTCGAGGCGAACACCGTGTACCGCAGCGGCGATGCGGCGGCACTCGCAAGGGCGGAAGGGATCGTCCAGTCGCACATCGCGGCGCAGCCGGCGCTGATGTCGATCCCGGCCGCGGAGAGACAGGCGGCGCACACGGGAGTGACGGCTCCGGGCTGCGGGCTCCGGGCTGAGGCCGACCTGAAGGTCGGCCTCTGATTCCTGTTCGTAGAGGCGGACCTCAGTGTGACGTCACCGACGAGACACAGGCAATCCCGGAAGTTCGTAGAGGCGGACCTTCAGGTCCGCCTGCGTACGCGCCTACGCCGGACCGTTCCGCCACACGACCACCACGGCCGTCACGACGAGCAGGGCGAGCGTCGCCGGCAGCAGCAGCTTCCACGACAGCGCCAGGATCTGGTCCACGCGGATCCGCACGAAGCTCCACCTCACCCAGGTCACGACCAGGAACAGGAACATCGCCTTGAGGAGGAACCAGACTGGCCCCAGCCACTCAGGCCCTGGCCCGTCCCACGCCCCGAGGAAGAGGAGCGCACCAAGGAACGATGAGCCCAGCATGTGCGCATACTCGCCAAGCTGGATCAGGGCGAACTTCATGCCCGAGTACTCGACCCTGAAGCCGGCCACCAGCTCCGATTCAGCCTCGAGGATGTCGAAGGGGACGCGGTTCTCGGCGGCCAGCGTCGAGATGATGAAGAAGACGAAGGCCAGCTGCCCAATCACCGGGTAGAAGATGAACCAGAGCCCGTCCTGCGCGGCGGCGATGTCCGACAGCCGCAGCGAGCCCGTGAGCATCACCGGGACGAGCGCGGAGAAGATGAAGGGCAGATCGTAGGAGATGATCTGGTTGACCGCGCGCATCGCCGAGAGCAGCGCGTACTTGTTGTTCGATCCCCAGCCCGCCATGAAGAGTCCGACGATCTCCATCGACGACACCGCGAGGAAGAACAGGATGCCGATATTCAGGTCGGCGACGCCAAGTCCCGGCGCGAACGGGATGGTGGCGAAGATCAGCATGCACGGCAGGAGGAACACGACCGGCGCCAGGTTGTAGATGGGGCGGTCGGCCGCGCGCGGGACGATGTCCTCCTTCATCATCAGCTTGAGCGCGTCGGCGATCGGCTGCAGCAGGCCGTGCGGCCCGACGCGGTAGGGGCCGATGCGGGATTGCATGCGCGCCGCGAACTTGCGCTCGAGCAGCGTCACGTAGGTGACGAGGCCGATCACCACGTTGAGGACGACGAAGGGCGCGATGAACGGCGTCAGGAACTCGATCATGGTTGCGGAGACGAAGCGTAGGGGCCGGCTTCAGCCGGCCCGCCAAGACGAAACCGCCATCAATCGGGCCGGCCGAAGCCGGCCCCTACGACAGCGCGAGAAAGCCTATCGATCCACTTCCCCGAATACCGGGTCCACCGACCCCATGATGGCCACCACGTCCGCCACCTTGTGCCCGGGAATGATGTGCGGCAGGACGGCGAGATTCGAGAACGAGGCGCCTCGCCACTTCATGCGGTACGGCTTGGCGCTGCCGTCCGAAATCATGTAGCAGCCGACCTCGCCGCGCGGTCCCTCCACGCGGGCGTAGGTTTCACCTTTCGGGATCCTGATCTGGGCCACCGACTTCAGCGCCGGGCGCGACGAGATCGGGCCCGCGGGCAGCCCGTCGAGCGCCTGCCGCACGATCCGGATCGACTGGCGGAACTCGACCATGCGTACCCGGTACCTGGCAAAGCAGTCGCCGACGGTCTCGGCAGGAACGGCAAAATCGAAGTCCTGGTAGGAGGAGTAAGGCGCGGCGCGGCGGAGGTCGTAAGCGACGCCCGAGCCGCGAAGCAGCGGCCCCGCCACCCCGACGTCCTCGGCCAGCTCGCGCGAGATGTACCCGACACCTTGCGAGCGCGCGAGGAAGAACGGGTTCTCCTCGAGCATGCGCTCGTATTCGCCGATGCGCTGCTCGATGGCGTCGATCGTGTCACGGCTCTGCTGTACCCACCCGGCCGGGACGTCGTAGCGCACGCCGCCAACCTGGAAGAATCCGTACAGCAGGCGCGCGCCGACCAGCGACTCGAACAGGTCGAGGATCATCTCGCGCTCGCGGATGCAGTACAGGAAGATCGTCGCGCCGCCGCCGAGCGCGCCGCCCATGTCCATGCACCACGTGCCGAGCCAGAGCAGGTGCGAGGCGATCCGCTGCAACTCGGCGGTGAGGACGCGGAGGTACTGCGCCCGTTTCGGTACGTCGATCTTGCCGATCTCCTCCGCCGCCAGCACGTACGCGAACTCGCTCGTCATCGCCGCGACGTAGTCGGTCTTCGACGCGATCGAGGGGTACTGGGCGTAGGTCAGCGTCTCCGCCAGCTTCTCGTGGCAGCGGTGCAGGTAGCCGATGACCGCGTCCACGCCGACCACCGTTTCTCCCTCGAGCGTGAGGATGGCGCGGAACACCCCATGGGCGGAGGGGTGCTGCGGCCCCATGTTCATCGTGAGGCGCTCGCCTCCCGAGTACTCGAAGTCGACCTGGGTCGTGCCGGCGGTGCCGATCATCGGTATGGCGGGTGCGGCGTGTCCACCGCGTAAGACTTCAGAAGGGGATGGCCTTCCCAGTCATCGGACAGCAGGATGCGCCGCAGACCCGGATGTCCGTCGAACCGGATGCCGAACATGTCGTAACATTCGCGCTCCATCCAGTCGGCGCCGCGGTAGAGCGGCGTCAGCGACAGGCACTCGGAGACGCCGGGCCCGAGGCGGGCCTTCAGCGTCACCGACACGCGATCGTCGAGGTTGTCAACCCTGGCGACGAGCTCGAGTCCCTGCTCCTTCCAGTCAACCGCCGTCAGGAACGAGAAGAACCGGCAGCCGAGCGTTTCCTTGGCAAACTGCGCGAGGGCCGCCCACTGGTCGGGCGGGACGGTGACGACGAGCGGCGGCCCGGCTTCAATCTGCGCGCCGCCGAAACGCTCGGCGATCGATCGCGCCGCCTCCTCGTAGGTCATCGCCTCAGTCCGTCTTCGGGTTGGGCTCCGCCCGCTTGCCCGTGCGCCGGAAGTGCGAGATCTGCTCCTGCAACAGCAGCAGGCCGTTCAGCAGCGATTCGGGCGGGGGCGGGCAGCCGGGCACGTAGACGTCCACGGGAATGACGCGGTCCACGCCTTTCACCACGTGATAGCCGTGCCGGAACGGCCCACCCGAGTTGGCGCACGACCCCATCGACACCGCCCACTTCGGGTCCGGCATCTGGGCGTAGATCCGTTCGAGCATCGGCGCCATCTTGATGGTGACGGTGCCCGAGACGATCATCAGGTCCGAATGGCGCGGCGACGCCCACGGCACCATACCCAGGCGCTCGACGTCGAACCGGGACGCAAAGGTGGCCATCATCTCGATCGCGCAGCAGGCGAGGCCGAAGGTGACGGGCCATACCGACGATTTCCTCGCCCAGTTCAAGAAGGCGTCGGCCGCCGTCGTGACCGCGAAGCCGCCCGGGAAGCTATGGATGCCCTCGGTCAGCGACTCGAACAGCTGCGAGTGCTTGTCGCCCTCGGGCCGGCGCTGATGGAGCTGTTCCCATTCCTGGAGGTCCTTGAAGTTCCTCCAGATGGGCGCGGGGACCTCGGGGATCGGGGGTTTCACCGCCACTCGAGAATCCTCTCCCTGTAGGCGTACACCCACCCGAGCGACAGGATCGCCAGGAACATGAGCATGGTCATGATTCCCCAGGCGCCAAGCCCCCGGAGTGCCAGTACCCACGGAAAGAGGAAGACCGCGAGGGCATCGAAGACGATGAACACCAGGGCGACCAGGTAGAAGCCGACGGGAAACTGCACCCAGGCCTCCCCGATCGGCACGGAGCCACACTCGTAGCTCTCCAGCTTCGCGGCAAACGGGCGGCTCGGGCTCAACAGGCGCGCCGCCGCCAGCGACACCACGGCGAACGCGATGATCATCCCGAAATAGATCGCGACCGCCAGATACCCTGTCACCGGAAGCTCTCCATGATTTCGTCGAGCGCCGCCTGTCCCGGCCGCGTACGGGCGAGCTCCAGGCTCGCGAGCGGCTCGTCAACGATGCCGAGCAGGTCGACGAAATCCTGCTTGTCCGGCTCGACGTACAGGATCCCCGTCGCGAACTCGCCGCGCGCCGCCGTCTCGTGCAGCAGGCGCAGCGCGTCCAGCCTGTTCGTCGGGTTGTACTCCTCCGCCAGCTTGGTCAGCAGCACCCTCGACCCGTTGTGCAGCGTCACCGAGGTCGTCGTGCCCGGATCGTAGTCGACCTGGATGTCCTCGAAGTACGGGACGAAACTGACTTCGCCCATCGGCTCGTCGTGATCCTTGACGTAGGAGTAGCTCTTGGTCGAGCCGTCGTGATCGTTGAAGGTCACGCAGGGCGAGATGACGTCGATCATGCACGTGCCGCGATGGCTGATGGCGGCCTTGAGGATCGCCTTCAACTGCTTCGGGTCGCCCGAGAACGACCGTGCGACGAACGACGCGCCGAGCTCGATGGCGAGCGCACAGGTGTCGATCGGCGGCAGGTCGTTGATGACACCGGTCTTCAGCGTGGAGCCGAGATCGGCGGTGGGCGAGAACTGGCCCTTGGTCAGGCCGTAGCAGCCGTTGTCCTCGATGATGTAGATCATCGGCAGGTTGCGGCGCATCAGGTGCACGAACTGACCGATGCCGATGGCTCCCGTGTCCCCGTCGCCGCTGATCCCGATGGCGATCATCTTGCGGTTGGCCACGACGGCCCCCGTCGCGACCGACGGCATGCGTCCGTGCACGGAGTTGAAACCGTGAGAGGCGCCCAGGAAGTACGCCGGGCTCTTGCTCGAGCAGCCGATGCCCGACAGCTTGATCACGTCCGACGGCTGGATGCCGAGGTCGTAGAACGACTCGATGATGCGCTCGGTGATCGCGTTGTGGCCGCAGCCGGCGCACAACGTGGTTTTGCCGCCGCGATACGCGATCGGCTCGAGCCCGATCCGGTTGACTTTCTTGCCCGGCGCCGGCTGCACTGGTGTCGACATGTGCGTTGTGTCCCCTGGTCTCTTTATCTCTTGTGGCTTCCGGCTTCAGCCGGAAGATCCGACCGAGCACTCGACTTCCGGCTGAAGCCGGAAGCCACCGGGCTCTACTGCTGTTCCTGCTGCAACAGCTCCATCGTCACCGATCGTCCGTCGATCGGCAGCCCGACATAATGACGGATGCTCCGCAGCTTGGCGAACTGTTCGACCGTGCACTCCATCTTCAGGAGCGCGAGCATCTGACCATCGCGATTCTGCTCGATTACGTAGACGCGGTCGCACCGGTCGATGAAATCCCAGACCTCCGGCGGTGAACGGATATGCGCGCAGCCGCAGGTACGAGGTGTCCACTCCCTCTTCCTTCGCCAGCTGATCGCGCGACTCGACGATCGCCCAGTGCGTCGTCCCCCAGCCGATGAGGCCGATGCCGCCGTCGCCGGCCATGGTGACCTCCGGCTTGGGAACGAGCGTCCTCGCCGTCTCGAACTTGCGCGCAAGCCGGTCGAGGTTGTTGGCGTAGTCGTCGGCGCGTTCGCTGTACTGCGCGAGCTCGTTGTGGCCTGAACCGCGCGCAAAGTAGGCGGGCATCCCGTCGCCAGGCACCGTCCTGTACGTGATCCCGTCGCCGTCCACGTCGCGGTACCGTCCGAATTGCCCGAGGCGCTTGAGCGTGTCGGCATCCAGCCGCTTGCCGCGGTCGAACGGCTTGGTCGGGTACTCGAACGGCCTGGCCATCCACGTGTTCATGCCGAGATCGAGATCCGACATGACGAAGATTGGCGTCTGCAGCCGCTCCGCCAGGTCGAAGGCGTCCATGGCCATCGTGTAGCACTCGGCCACCGACGCCGGCAGCAGCATCGGGTGCTTCGTGTCGCCGTGCGACAGCACGGCGGTTGACAGGATGTCCTGCTGCGCCGTGCGGGTCGGCAGCCCGGTTGACGGCCCGACGCGCTGGATGTCGAAGATCACCGCCGGCACCTCGGCGTAGTAGCCGAGGCCGGTGAATTCGGCCATGAGCGACATGCCGGGACCGGCCGTGGAGGTCATCGCCCTGGCGCCCATCCAGCTGGCGCCGATCACCATGCCCAGGGCCGCCAGTTCGTCCTCCGCTTGAATCACCGCATACGTCGCTTTGCCCGTTTCCGGATCCCGCCTGTACTTCTTCAGGTAGTCGATGAGCGACTCGCACAGAGACGACGACGGGGTGATGGGGTACCAGCCGACGAACGTGACGCCCGCCATCAAGCAGCCGATGGCCGCGGCCGCGTTGCCCTCGATCAGGATCATGCCCGTGGTCTTGTCCATCGGTTCGATCACGAACGGATCCTGCTTCGGCAGGTTGGCTTCGGCGTAGTCGTAGCCGCCCTTGAGCGCCGCCATGTTGAGCTCGATCGCCTTCTGCTTGCGCCCGAGCTGCTTCCGCAGCGCCTTCTCCATCTGCCCCATGTCCACCGACAGCAGCCGCGAGAGGACGCCGTCGTAGATCATGTTGCGCACGAGCCGGCGCAACTTCGCGTCGTGCGTGACCGGCGCAATCAGCTTGTCGAACGGGACCGGATAAAACGTCAGGTCGCTGCGAAGCTCGTTGAGCTTCAGCGGCTCGTCGTAGACGACGGCGGCGCCGGGCTGCAGGGTGAGAACGTCTTCGCGCGCGGTCTCCGGATTCATCGCGACGACGAAGTCGACTTCCTTCTTCCGGGCTATGTATCCGTCGGCGCTGGCGCGGATCGTGTACCACGTCGGCAGCCCCGCGATGTTCGACGGGAACATGTTCTTGCCGGAGACCGGCACGCCCATCTGGAAGATCGAACGCAGCAGGACGAGATTGGCGGTCTGGCTGCCGGAACCATTGATGGTGGCGACCTGAATGGCGAAATCATTGACGATGCGATCTGCGCGCGAGCGCGGGCCCGCTTCCTGTACTGCGACGTCGCTGGCTGACATGTGCTCCTGTCCCCCTGATCAAACCTAGCCTATAACCTCTCGAGCCGTAAGAGGATATTGCAGCTGGATTTTCAGGAGATTGCGGCGGGATTATAGCCCGACTGCCGGGCCGGTGCGATCGCGTAGAATCGCTGAACCATGCATTTTCCCGCGAGGATGGCCCTGGCGGTCGCGATGGCGATGGCCGCCGCGGCTCCCGCCCCCGCGCAACCCGCTTACGAGCAGCTTCGCATCATCGCCCCCGCCGCGCCCGGCGGCGGCTGGGATCAGACCGCCCGGGCGATGCAGCAGGTGCTGCAGCGCGCCGGCATCGTGCGCACCCCGATTGTCGAGAACATCCCTGGCGCGGCCGGCACGATCGGGCTCGCCCGGTTCATCGGCGCCGAGCGCGGCAACGGCGATGCCGTGATGGTGTCGGGGCTCATCATGCTCGGCGGCATCGTCACCCACCAGTCGCCGGTCACGCTGGGCGACGTCACGCCGATCGCGCGACTCACCGGCGAGTACGAGGTCATCGCGGTGCCGGCCGCGTCGCCCTTCCGGACACTCGATGACCTCATCCGCGCGTTCAAGGAGCGCCCGGAATCGATCTCGTGGGGCGGCGGCTCCGCCGGCGGAAGCGATCAGATTCTCGCCGGCCTCATCGCCGATGCGGTCGGCGTGGCACCGCGGCGCGTCAACTACATCGCCTTCTCGGGCGGCGGCGAGTCGCTGTCCGCGATCCTCGGCGGACAGGTGTCGGTCGGCATCAACGGCTTGGCCGAGTTTGCCCCGCAGATCGAGGCGGGCACCGTGCGCGTCCTCGCCATCTCGAGCGGCGAACGGCTGCCCGGCCTGGACGTCGCCGACGCTGCGCGAGCAGGGCGTGGACGTCGAGTTCGAGAACTGGCGCTCGATTGTGGCGCCGCCCGGCATCAGCGCCGACGACCGGCGGCGTCTCGCGGCCGCGCTCGAGGCGATGGTCCGTTCGGCGGAATGGCAGGAGATGCTGCCAGCGCTACCGCTGGCTCGATCGCTACCTCGCCGGAGAGGCCTTCGCGCGCTTCGCGACCGCGGAGGAAGCGCGCGTCCGCGGGATCCTGCGGGAGCTCGGCACGGGCGACAGCGAGGCCGGCTCGCTCGCCAACGCCGGGCCGTATCCGCTGTTCGTGCTCGCCGGGCTGGCGATCTTCGGCGTGGCCGCGGTCGTCAACGTGCGGAAGTCGTCGGTCCGCAGCGCCGAGGCACGCTGGCCGCGGCTGGCGGTCGGTGGCGCTGATCGCGGTCGGTGTCGTCGCTGAACCTCGCGCTGGCCGAGCGCGCGGGCTTCGTCATCGCGTCCGCCGTGCTCTTCTGGTTCGCCGCGCGCGCGTTCGACGAGCGCCATCCGGCGCGCGACGCGGCCTTTGCCGTCGCCGTGTCGGTCGGCGCCTACCTGCTCTTCGCGCGCGTCCTGCAGCTGTCGCTGCCGGCCGGTGTGCTCGCGGGGCTGGCTGTGAGCGCCGCCTGATGGATACTCCGTGGACCGATGAACTGAACCTTATGCGCCGCATCCGTTCGACGGATTTCGCGGGCCGACCATCGGCGGCCCGTCGACGAATCACAACGACAGCCGCTGCAGGCCCTCGCGAGGGTTCGCGAACGCGCTCACCTGGGCGACCTGATGTGGGCGTTCACCGGCGTGACGCTCGGCACCGCCGTCGGCGTGCTGCCCGGCATCGGCCCGGCGCTGACCGTCGCGGTGCTGCTGCCCGATCACCTTCACCCTCGATCCGATCAGCGCCTTCATCATGTTCGGCGGGATCTACTACGGCGCGATGTACGGCGGATCGACGACCAGCATCCTGCTCAACACGCCCGGCGAAACCGGCGCGATCGCGACGGCGATCGACGGCTATCAGATGGCGCGGCAGGGGCGCGGCGCCGCGGCGCTCACGACCGCCGCCATCGGCTCGTTCGTGGCCGGCACGCTCGCGACGATCGGGCTGACGTTCTTCGCGCCGGTGCTGGCGTCGGTGGCGCTGCGGTTCGGCCCGGCCGAGTACTTCGGGCTCACCATGCTCGCCTTCTGCGCCGTCGACCGCGCTGCTCGGCGCGTCGCTGACGCGCGGGCTGTTCAGCCTCTTCCTCGGCCTCGCGCTCGGCCTCGTCGGCATCGACCAGCTCACCGGCGACGCCCGCTTCTCGTTCGGCATTCCGCAGCTGCTCGACGGCATCGACGTGGTCATCCTCGTCATCGGCCTCTTCGCCGTGGGCGAGACGTTGTACCAGGCGTGGCGGCACGGGCGCGAGGAGATCGAGGTCGTCGCGGCTGCACGATTTCACCGGCATGAGCCGCGAGGAGTGGCGGCGCTCGTGGAAGCCGTGGCTGCGCGGCACGGCGATCGGGTTTCCGCTCGGCGTGCTGCCGTGCGGCGGCTCGGTCATCCCGACGTTCCTTTCGTACATCACCGAGAAGCGGCTGAGCGATCACCCGGAGGAGTTCGGGCACGGCGCCATCGAGGGCGTCGCCGGCCCCGAGGCCGCCAACAACGCCGCCGCCGCGGGCGTGCTGGTGCCGCTGCTGACGCTGGGCCTGCCCTCGTCGGCCACGGCCGCCGTCCTGCTGGCGGCGTTCCAGCAGTACGGGCTGCAGCCCGGGCCGCTGCTGTTCGCGTCGCGGCCGGACCTCGTGTGGACGCTGATCGCCAGCCTCTACATCGGCAACGTGATGCTGCTCGTGCTCAACCTGCCGCTGGCCGGCGTCTGGGCGCGCGTCATGCTGGTGCCGCGGCCGCTGCTCTTCGGCGGCATCCTCGTCCTGGCCTCGCTCGGCGCCTACAGCCTGAATCGTTCGCATGCTCGACCTCGGGCTGCTCTACGTCGTCGGCGCCGTCGGCTGCGTGATGCGCGTGTACGACTTTCCGCTGGTGCCGGCCGTGCTCGGCCTGGTCCTCGGGCCGCTGTCGGAGCAGCAGTTCCGCCGCGCGCTGGCGATCAGCGAAGGGCGACCTGTCGGTATTCGTGACCCGTCCGATCTGCCGCGACGCTGCTCGTCGCCGCTGCCCTCGTGCTCGCCGGTCCCTGGGTGGCGAAGCGGTGGTTCTCCCGCCGGCTGCAGGAGCCGATCGCGTCATGAGCGGGACGCCGGCCAGCTACGACGTCGCCGTCCTCGGCGGCGGCAACGCGGCGCTGTGCGCCGCGCTCACGGCGCGGCAGGCGGGCGCGAGCGTCATCGTGCTGGAATGCGCCCCGCGCGACTTCCGCGGCGGCAACAGCCGTCACACGCGCAACCTGCGATGCGCCCACGCCGAGCCGACCGCCGTGCTCACGGATGCGTACCCGGAAGACGAGTTCATGTCGGACCTGCTTCGCGTCAACGGCAACGAGACCGACGAAGCGCTGGCGCGCCTCGTGGTCGAGCGCTCGGCGGCGTGCCCGGCGTGGATGCGCGACCTTCGGCGTCCGCTTCCAGGCGTCGCTGCGCGGCACGCTGCACCTGTCGCGCACCAACGCGTTCTTCCTCGGCGGCGGCAAGGCGTTGATGAACAGCTATTACGCCGCGGCCGAGCGGCTGGGCATCGACGTGCTCTACGACGCCGAAGTCGTCGGCCTCGACCTTCGCGGACGGCGTCTTTCACAGCGCCGTCCGTGTCGATCGGCGGCCGCACCGAAACGGTCCGCGCGCGGGCCGCCGTCGTCGCCTCCGGCGGATTCGAGGCGAACCTCGAGTGGCTGCGCGAGGCGTGGGGCGAGGCCGCGCGGAACTTCATCGTCCGCGGCACGCCGTACAACAAGGGCACGGTCCTCCGGATGATGCTGGACGCCGGCGCGCAGCCGATTGGCGACCCGCGCGAGTGCCACGCCGTTGCCGTCGACGGACGCGCCCCCCGGTTCGACGGCGGCATCGTCACGCGGCTCGACTCGGTGCCGCTCGGGATCGCCGTGAACAAGCACGGCGAGCGGTTCTACGACGAGGGCGAAGACTTCTGGCCGAAGCGCTACGCGATCTGGGGCAAGCTCGTCGCGCGGCAGCCGGATCAGATTGCCTACTCCATCGTGGACGCCAAGGTGCACGGGCGTTTCATGCCGTCGGTGTTTCCGCCGATCGAGGCGGGATCGATCCGCGAGCTGGCGGCGCGCCTCGATCTGGCGCCCGATCGGCTCGAGGCCACGGTGGCGGCGTTCAACTGCGCCGTCAGGCCCGGCTCGTTCGACCACACGACGCTGGACGACTGCCGCACCGAGGGACTCATGCCGAACAAGACCCACTGGGCGCAGCGGATCGACACGCCGCCGTTCTGGGGCTACCCGCTGCGGCCCGGGATCACGTTCACGTATCTCGGCGTTCGAGTGGACGACCGCGCGCGGGTGCTTGCGGGCAGCGGGGTGCCGTTCGCGAACGTCTACGCGGCCGGCGAGATCATGGCGGGGAACATCCTGAGGAAGGGATACATCGCCGGCATCGGCATGACGATCGGCACCGTGTTTGGCCGGATCGCCGGGGAAAGCGCTGCGCAGCATGCCGCCGCTCGATGAGTCTGACGCGCCACGGCGCGCACGTCATGACCGTCTGCAACGCCTGCCGCTATTGCGAGCAGTACTGCCCCGTGTTCCCCGCGATGGAGCAGCGGCTGACGTTCCCCAAGGCCGATCTCAACTATCTGGCGAACCTCTGCCACAACTGCGGCGAGTGTCTCTACGCGTGCCAGTACGCGCCGCCGCACGAGTTCGGGATCGACGTGCCCAAGACGCTCGCCCGCATCCGTGCCCGCTCCTACGAGGAGTACGCGTGGCCGCAATCGCTGGCCGCGGCATTCCGGCGTCAGAACCTCGCCACCGGACTGTTGCTCGCCGTCGCGTTGATCGTCGTCATGACCGGCGCAACGCTGGCCACGCGCGGTTCGATGTTGTGGAATCCCGGCAACGCCGGTGACTTCTACGCCGTGATGCCGCATGGCGTCATGACCGCGCTCTTTGGCGGCGTCGGCCTCTTCGTGCTGATCGCGCTCGGCATCGGCGTCAATCGCTGTCGCAGGGACATGAACGCGGCGGCTGGGGCGAGCCCTGTGGCTTCCGGCTCGAACGCTACGACTTCGGGCTTGAAGGCTGTGGCTGCCGGGTTCAGCTGGCAGGCCGTTCGCGATGTCCTCACGCTGCGGCACCTGCACGCAACCGGTCAGGACTGCGTCTCAGCGGAGGAGGTCCGCGTCCCGTGGCGGCGCTGGTTCCATCACAGCACGTTCTACGGCTTCATGTTGTGCTTTGCGTCAACGTCGGTGGCCGCGCTCTATCACAGCCTGGGATGGGAGGCTCCCCATGCCTACACGAGCCTGCCCGTCGTGCTGGGCACACTCGGTGGTGTGGGCCTGGTCATCGGACCGGCCGGCCTGTTCATCCAGCGCCGCCGCCGCGACCCCGCGTTGACCGATCCGGCCCAGCGCGGTCTCGACGAGTCGTTCATCGTTCTGCTGCTGCTGACCAGCGTGACCGGCCTGCTGCTTCTCGTCCTGCGGCACCAGGCGGTGATGGGCGTCCTGCTGATCGTGCACCTGGGCGTCGTGCTCGCGCTCTTCCTCACCCTCCCGTACGGCAAATTCGTCCACGGCTTCTATCGAACCGTAGCCCTCCTCAAGTACGCACGCGAGGACGACGAAGTCTGAAGTAAGCCGCCCGCGCCCCCTCGAGTCACCTCGTTGTACTTTGCACTTTGTGTTGCTGTTCAACTTCACCACTTATCACTTACCACTTTCACTTCTTCCACTTTTCCACTTCTTCCACTTCTTCCACTTTTCCCCCCGTGCGCCTCGACTCTCCAGCGGCTGCTGCTCGATCAGGCGTTCGTCGACGACGCGTCCTTCGATCAGGTGTTCCTGGATGATGCGCTCGAGCACCGGCGGATCGCATTCGCCGTACCACGCGCCCTCGGGATAGACCACCGCGATCGGGCCGCCTTCGCAGATGCGCAGGCAGTTCGCTTTCGTGCGCAGGACGCCGCCCTGGTCCGACAGTCCAAGCTCTTTCAGGCGCTTCTTCAGGAAGTCCCACGCCGCGAGCCCACGCTCTTTCTCGCAGCACTTCGGCGTCGTCTGGTCGCAGCAGAGGAAGATGTGGCGCCGCGCGACCGGAATGCCGATGGACGCGGCCACGCGCTTCGCGGATTCAGTGATCAAAACAATTTCACCTCGACGATGTCGCCCTTTTCGACGAAATCGGTGGCGGCGGGGATCTCTATGTAGCCGTCGGCCTGCGACATGCTGGTGATGTCGCCGGATGCCTTGAAAGCGGGCAGCGCCATGCCATCGGCGATGCGGACGGTATAGATCTGATGCCGGCCCGGAACCGACGCGACCCGCTGGCCGAGCGGCAGCGTCACGGAACGCACCGCGTGAGGTGACAGTCGCGCCATGCGGCGCAGCGCCGGGACCACGCAGGATGTATCCGTTCGTCAGGCACGACGTGGGATAGCCGGGCATGCCGAAGATCAGCTTTCCGTCGATGATCCCGAAGGCCGTGGGCTTGCCCGGCTTCAGCGAGACGCCGTGGAACAGCACCTCGCCCTTGGCCGCGATCGACGTCGAGGATCAGGTCGCGCTCGCCGACGGAGCTGCCGCCGGAGAACACCAGCACGTCTTCCCGGAGGCACTCGTCCACCGCGCGTGAGAGGTCCTCGATCGTGTCGATCGCAGTGCGATAGAGCACGGGCACGGCGCCATGCTCGGCAAAGATGGACGACAGCGTGAATTTGTTGATGTCGTAAATCTGTCCCGGCTGGAGCCGCTGACCCGGCTCGACAATCTCGTTGCCCGTTGAGAGGATCGCCACGCGCGGACGCGCATACACGTCTACCTCGGCGATGCCGAGCGCCGCGAGAGCGCCCACGCGGCTGGCATTCAGGACGTCGCCGGCACGCAGCACCGTCTGGCCGCTTTCGATGTCCGCACCCTGGCGGCCGATGTTCTGCCGTGGTGCGACCGGCGCGAACACGCTCACGACCGCTGACGCGTCCCGGTTGGTGTCTTCGACCATCACGACGGCGTCCGCGCCGTCGGGCATCGGCGCGCCCGTCGCGATCTCGATGCAGGTGCCCTCGTCCACGCGCCGGCGTCGGCATCTGGCCGGTGAACACCTGCTCGATGCAGCGCAGCGTGCGCGGGCTGCGCTGGCGTGGCGCCCGTCGTGTCCTCGGCACGCACGGCGTAGCCGTCCATGGCCGCGCGCGAGAAAGGCGGCACGTCGGCGGTCGAGCACGACATCGCCGCGCGAGCACGCGCCCGTTCGCCGCGGCCAGCGGCACGCGTCTCGGTGCGGTCGATTGGCGTCACCGGCCGCGTCGATGATCGCCCGCGCCTCGTCGAGCGGGATCGTCTTCTGGAATCGGGCGCATCTTCGTGCCCGTCATCGGCTCAACTGCTGCGACGACGTGCCCCAGCTCGGGAAGGATGAGACGAGTCATCGCCAGGCGCACCGCGTCGGGTGAGCCGGGCAGGACGAAGATCGCCGTGCGCGCCGACGGTGCCCGGCGGCGGCGCGGCTCATCATCGCGGCCGAGCCGATCTCCTGGAAGCTGAGCATGCGGAACAGCTCGCCGAAGCCGTCGAGGCGCTTCTCGAAGCAGCCCGTCGATCGCTTCGAACGTGCCGTCGCGCGACGTGATGCCGGTGCCGCCGGTCGTGATGATGACGCGCGCGTCCGCCGTCGTCGAGCTGTTGCCGGACGGTCGCGGTGACCTGCGCCGGCTCGTCGCGCACGATGGCATGCCCGGTGACCGTGTGGCCGGCTTCCTCGAGCAGTTCGCGGATGGCGCGGCCGCTGGTATCGGTGTCGGGTGTGCGGGTATCGCTGACCGTCAGGACGAAGCAGGCCACCGACGCCGGGCGCGCGTGACTTGTGCTCGACATGACTCACCCGGGAATTATCGCCGATCCGAAATCACGTCGGCTGCGGAACGGACCAGCGACGGTCCGTCCCGCAGCGCGAGCGGTGTTACGGATCGACGCGGACGATCGTCGGATTCGGCATTCCGGCGATCGGACCCTCGTAGGCGACCGACCCGAGGTACTTCGTCCCCGCCGTCAGCGAGTTGAAGGACAGACCGATAGTGGCCGTGGCGCCATTGCTTGCCGTCGGCGGAGCGCTTACCGTCATGTTGCCTGCGTCCGCCGATCCGAGCATCCACGCGAAGAGCGTGAACTCCGCTTCGCCCGGAGGCGTCGGCACATTGAAGCCGTGGACGAACACGAAGTAAGTGCCCGGCTACCGGATCGACCAGGTTCACCTCTTCGTTGGACCGCCGCGTTTCCGCTTTGCGCCGACGAATAGCTTGCGGTCAGGCGCGAAGACGTACAGGTCGAGGTCGCTCGGCGGCGTCACGTTGGCGTCGAACAACGAGAAGCGGGCGTGGGTCGTGCCAGCCGGCGATGGCGACCGGGATATCCTGACGCCCTCGCCGTCGTTCGGATTGAAGTAGTCGTCCGGATCGTCGTCCACCGAGTCGGCCGCGGTCGTCGCGCGGGCACGAGACCCCGCGCCGTCGCACTGAACGGGCCGCAGTAGCCGAACTTCACGGAGTAGCTGATCGGGGCGCCGGTGCTGAACACTTCCGCCGGCGCGGCGAGCGCAACCGGACGGATGACCATCGGCACCCGCACGTCGTGATTGCCGTCGCTGAGCAGCAGCTGTCCGCCCGTGTAGGCGTTGGGCGGGGCCGTCGTCCGGGTGAAGGTCACGGTGAAGGTCCGGGACCTGCCCGGGCGGATCGTGAACGTCGCAGGCTTCACGGTGACGTTGATCCCGGCCATGCCCGTGAACGACGCGGTGTAGGTTGCGCGCGAGCGCCCGACGTTGGTCACCGTGCGCGTCACCGTCTGTGACGCCGGCCATGTCGCCGATCGCGATCGAGGGAACGTTCAGGTCGCTCGGGTCGAAGGAGAAGCCCTTGCGCGCCAGCCTGCTGCAGACCCGGGCATCGACCGCGCGGGAGTGGCGCCGCACATGAAGGCCAGCCAGTCCTCCTCGTCGGAGTCGAACACCAGGCCGGGACGGGCCGCCTTGTTCGGGACGACGTGGCCGGCGCCCTGGCTGAAGATCACGGACGGGTCGGTGTTCGGTCCGTCGAGCACGTCGCCCGCCGTGGTCATCAGCGCCGACTTGATCATCATCGGCGACCAGCCGTCGTCGTCGTTGTCGTCGTGTCCGCCAGCCCCGGCGGTCGTCGTCGCGGCCGCGGCTGCTGCGGCTCCGCCGGCGATCGTCGCGGTCGTGGTCCTTGTCGCCATCGTTGTTCTTGAGGTGCATGAGGAGCGCCGCCAGGCCGGCCACGTGCGGCGCCGACATCGACGTGCCGCTGTAGAGATTGAAGTTGCGGCCGCCGTTGCCCGGAGGCGCTACCGAGGCGAGGATGTCCTGGCCGGGGGCGATCAGGTCCGGCTTGAGCAGATCTCCACCGCCAGCCAGGAGCGGGCCGCGCGACGAGAATGCGGCCGTGAACGGCGCCGGCACGTCGAAGACGAGCGTCGCTTTGTTGATCCTGGCCGTTGCGCCCGCCGTCGCGGCATAGGCTTTCACCGCGCCCCGCACGGCGATGTCCAGGTGCACCGTCGGGACGTAGTGGAAGTCGGCGTTGATGCGACTGGCCGGCAGCGGTGTTCACCAGGATCATCCCGATTCCCCCCGCGTCCCTGACCGCGAGGCTCTTGTTGACGCGGGCGTTGACGCCGCGGTCGCACACGACGATCTTGCCGGCCACCTTGGCCGGATCGAGGACCGGCGTACCGCCGTTGTCGGCCGCCGTGAAGCAGAGCGCGAGGCTCGTCGGGTTTGCGCCGGGGAGTCCGGCCGCGGTCGAGTCGATGAGCGGCGCAGGGCCGACGGCGTTGGCGAGGGACGGGCCGTTGTACGTCACTCCGTTGCCGAGCGTAACCGAGCCTTGGCCGTCGCGATTGTGCGTGCCCGCCGCGACGGTGGTGATCCACGGGCTCGGATGCGCAACCGTTCCGCTCGCCGGGCCGGAGTTGCCCGCCGACGCCGACACGAACACGCCCGATTCGGCGGCGTTGAAGAACGCGATCTCCACCGGATCCGCGAAGTTGGTCAACGTCCCCGACACCGAGTAGTTGATCACATCAACGCCGTCGGCGACCGCCTTGTCGATCGCCGCCACGAGGTCGGAGGTGAACCCGCTCGCCGTCGAGCCGTCCTGGGTGGACCAGAGCGCCTTGTAGGCGGCGATGCGCGCCCGCGGCGCCATGCCGCTGATCGGACCGAACACCGCGGCCTCGCCCGTCGTGGGGACACCGTGATTGCCGCCGGCCGTCGAGGCGGTGTGCGTGCCGTGGCCGTTGTAATCGCGCGGCGACGTGAACTCCCACGGACGCTGCGCCTGGATGGCGGCGTCGCCGCCCCACGCGGCATTGAAGCGCTGCGCGCCGATCAGCTTGTTGTTGCAGTTGTCCGTCGAGAACTGCTCGCCGCTCTGGCACCGGTTACGCCAGCGGTGCATGCGGTCGTACACGACCCGGCCAGTCGCCGAGGGTACGCCTCTCCGGTCTTCACGGTCGGTGAAGCTCAGGCTCTCCGGCCACACGCCGGAGTCGACGACGCCGATGATGATGTCCTCACCAGCGTGCTCTGGACCGGCGAGCTGATCCCACAGGCCGCCAGGTTCGTCGAGGCCGAGGAAGGTCGGCGTGGAGGACGTGTTCGCGGTTCGCAGCTCATCCTTGATCACACGGACGACGCCCGGGCTCGTCTTGAGAGCCTCCGCCTGGCTTTGCGGACAGGCGCGCGGCGAAACCGTTGAACGAGTAGCGATAGCTATAGAGTTTGCGCCCGCCGGCGCGCGCGAGGGCCTCGTCGTGACGCGCATCGAGGTATTGCGCGTAACCGGCGACATCGCCGCTCTCCGTGTCCAGTTTCTGCCGCTGCCTGACGGGCCTGGTGGCCGCGCGGCCGGCGATGCCGCCCGCGTACGAGAGGACGGGCGCGTCCGACAACTGCACGATGTAGACGTCGTTGGTGATGTCGCCGCCGCCGCCCGCACGAGGCTGGCCGGGCCCTCCCGGTTGCGCTTCCCGTGCTGGGCCTTGTGCTGCCATCATGCCCGGAGTGGTGCCGGCCGCTATGGCGAGAGCGGCGATGGCAATAACGAGTCGGATGTGACGAAACATGGAATCCCTCCTGGCGCGCGAACAGGCCCCGGAACCGGCCCTGGGAATGTGGTGGTGAGCCCTTCTTCTTACACCCGGTCAGGGGGGAACGTTGCACAGGAATCGATCGATCGCGGAAAGTTTGGTCCCCGATTCTGGTCGGGGGTCAGACTCCTATGTGGCGCTTTTCTTGTCGCATGCGTGATGGTGCTCACCAGTGCACACGCGCCGCTCGAATGGACGGCCGGCCTCCGGAGCCGCGCGCGATCGCCGCCATGCCGCTCGAGGAGAAGATCGCGTCTGATCGCGTTCGGCATGGCGTGACCCCGCATTCGATCCGGTCACGAGCCACGCGTTCCGGCATGCCGCGGCGCAAACCGGGCTCCACGTGTATTCGATGAAGACGGCGGACCCCGTGGCGGTGACCGATCCCGGGTTGTCGGCGGCGCGCGCCGTGATGGCCGGCTACGACCTGCTGCTGGACGTCACCGAGGCGGACGCGGTCTTCTGGGGCATCGCGGCGGCCGTCGAGCGGGGCGAGTTGCCGCTCGATCGCATCGACGCCGCGGTGACGCGCGTCCTTCTCACCGCGCGCGCCGCCAGCATGCCACGCGGTGAGAAGGACACCGGTTCCGCGATTCACGAATGGTCCGTGCGCGTGACGACCGGGCCGATTCGGGCCTGACCGCGGACGGCGAAGGCGTCCTGCAGCGCTTCGTGGCGATACGCGAAGATGCGAGCGAGGTCGGGCGCGACGAGCAGGCGATTGATTGCAGCCGATGCGAACGCCGGACCACGGAGCGCGTACCGCACCGTGTCCACCACGCGCGTGCCACCGTCGACTTCCTCGAACGCGTGCGTGTGCTCCCACGCCCGGTACGGCCCGCGCACCTGGACGTCGGCAAAGCGGACCGGCGGCTCCCAGGTGGTGATTTCGGAGCGCCACTTCATCGGCAGTCCGCGCAGCCCGATGCGATAGTCGATGATTGTCCCGCGGTGCATGTCCACCGGGCGCGGCGTGAGGATGCGGAAGGCGAGGAACGAGGGCGTGAGCCGCTCCAGGTTTGTCGCATCGGCAAAGAAGGCGAAGACGTCCGGGCGAGGACGAGGCAGCCAGAGCCAGGTGTCGAGCCGATAGACGGGCCGCATGCGCATGTTGTAGTTTCGGATTGTGAGCGCGGCAACGTCCGTTGCCGGAGCGTTCAAATCGAGCATCCCTTCCCGCCCTTAGCTCAGCTGGATAGAGCGGGGGACGACCATGCCACCGGAACGGAGTCGGGGCCAGAAGCCGAAGGCCGCATCGGCGCGCCACTACACATCGCACATACATCGCCAAAGGGCGACTGGTGACGAACTGGCTCGCAGCGGTCCTGTTCAGGAAGGTTGTGTGAAAGGCGCTTTACTCCGCCAGATCCACTGATCGCGCGCTCGTCGCACCTCCCGCACCATCGTGACTTCATGGGAGGCAGAATCGCGCGACGGCGCCCCGATGACGATGAGATGATCGCCAATTTTCAGCGTGGACTGGGTCACGCTGGCGTTGCGCGCGAACCAAGACGCCGATTGCCACGTAACGGTGTAGACGGTCGCATTGGCCGCACGCAACCGGATGACGACGTGCGGGTTCGCATACACGACGCTTTCAACGTCGCCCTCGATTGCGACCGTCCGTTCATCAGGGCTGAAGAAGCCAGCGTATCCGTGGTGGGCGCCCAATGAGCTACCCGCCATGAGCATGACGACGGCGACAGTCGCCGCTGGTACGCGCGCCATAGAAGCGTCCATCGGTGTAAAGAATACGCCCCATGCGCGTCCGGCAAGTCTGAAGTATTCGTCAGAGTTGAGGCGCATCGGTTACGGCCAAAATTCGACAGTAAGTGAGTTCTGTCTCGGACGTCCCCAAAGGTGATGTCTGTGGGACGCCGAACAAGGGCAAGCGGAGGCAGGAAAAGCGGGGGCGAGACCGCCCCCGTTCAGGCAACCCTTTGGGACAGCCGCCAGCGGGCGACGAACGACTTCGACTGGGCGCTGGGGATCTCGCGCCGGAACGCCTTCCACGCCGTTGCATACCAGATGCGCGTTTGTCGCTGACGTTCCGCAGGTAGATGCGCTCGCGGAGGAAGTCCGCGAAGAGTTGATCGAAGGCGATCATGAGCCAGACGGTCCTTTCTGACCCTCGCCGCCCCCCATGCTATAGTTTTCGTTTGTGCGCCCTGCCATTCGCGCGGGAAGCACGCCAAAAACTGCTTTTCCCTTCGCGCCCTTAGCTCAGCTGGATAGAGCGTCTGGCTACGAACCAGGAGGTCGCAGGTTCGAGTCCTGCAGGGCGCGCCACTTTTCGATCTCCAGGCCGACAATCCGCCGACAATCGGGAGTGGGCATCAGTTGCGCCAGGTAGGCGTCAGTTGCAATATCGCGGCGCGCTCTTTCGGTTGGACTGACTGAAGGCGGTCGCCAACGCGCGCAAGACTCCCGGCTTCGGGCGCTGGCTCGCGAGCGAAACGCGAGCCGGGTGATGATGGCAGACGTGGTGACCAGCCACGAGCGAGCGGAGCGAGCAAGCTTACATGGAGGCAGGGATTCGAACCCGGCGCCATGGTTTTTCTAATTGGTGATGGCGCGCACTTGTGGCCGCAACCGGTTGAAAAACACTCTGCTTCCCGCCTTTCGCGAGTGCGCTGGATTCCACGCGAGTCCTCCCGGTGCTCCCCGGGTTTGGAGACATTCTGGAGAGTGTGCCGTGCAAGGTCAGTTCACGCAGCCGGTGCAAGTCCGGCCTCAGGGACGTGTCGGTACACCTGGGTAGCTACCCGGGCGGTGGGGAGGGCGACCGAGCCGTCGAAGCCCCGGGGAGACAGGCCCGCCTGGCGGGTCAGCAAGTGTACGGGCCGCAACGCGAGTGAAGCCTGAGCAAGCCTCGAAAAGTCTGATGCGAGCGCCGAGTCCCCTCTCCAAGGACGAAGGCCGCTGCGGTCGACCGGATGCACCGACATATGAAGGTCGATCGGCTCGCCGGGGTAGTGGGCGCAGCACGTACGCACGCGCGGATTGGCAACACGGGAGGCCTGTCGGCCTGGCGGGGCAACCTGGCCAACGGCCCTGCAGAGGGCCGGGCGCGACAGGCGTCGGAGGGGCTCGTAGTACCGCTGAAGCCGGGTAACGCCGGTGGAGGGAAGGGGCCCTGGTTCGGGGTGCGCTCGAACGAGCCGAGGAGAGGGAGATTGGCGTGAGCCTGGTAACTCCCGAAAAGATTCGGCGGCTCCAACGGGCGCTGTACGTCACGGCCAAGCAGTCACCAGCCAGACGGTTTCATGTCCTGTACGACAAGGTGTGGCGCGACGACATCCTCGCACACGCCTACGCGCTCAGTCGTGCGAACGGCGGGGCGCCGGGCGTGGACGGGGAGACGTTCGCCGACATCGAGGCCGCAGGACGTGACCGCTGGCTTGGCGAGCTACGCGAGGAGGTACGCAGCGGACGCTACAAACCGCAGCCTGTCCGACGGGTGATGATCCCGAAGGCGAGCGGCGTGGGTCAGAGACCGCTCGGCATCCCGACCATCCGCGACCGGGTGGTGCAGGCGGCCGCGGTGCTCGTCCTGGAACCGATCTTCGAAGCGGACTTCGACGAGGCGGCCTACGGGTACCGCCCGAAGCGGAGCGCGCTCGATGCGGTTCGCAAGGTCTCCCGCGCCATCGACGAGGGACACACCGAGGTCGTGGACGCCGATTTGTCGAAGTACTTCGACACGATTCCGCACTCCGCGCTGATGACGAGCGTCGCGCGCCGCATCAGCGACGGCCAGATGCTGCGGCTGATCAAGCTGTGGCTGAAAGCGCCGGTCGTTGAGACCGACGAGCAGGGGACATCGCCGGGTGAGTGGCGGGAAGAAGGCCACGCGGGGAACACCGCAAGGCGGAGTGGCTTCGCCGTTACTGGCGAACATCTACATGCATCGGTTCATCAAAGCGTTTCGGCAGCACGGCTTGGACCGTCGGTACGGCGCGGTGCTGGTCAACTACGCGGACGACTTCGTCATTCTCTGCCGCCACGGGGCGGCCGAGGTGCTGGAGACGACCCGGCGTTGGATGACCCGCATCGGGCTCACGCTGAACGAGGACAAGACGCGCCTGCTGCGACGCCCGATGCGACGCCTTCGATTTCCTCGGCTACACCTTCGGCCCGATGCACTCGCCGCGGACCGGCGGACGCTATAACGGTGTGCGGCCTTCGAAGAAGGCCGTCGCGTCCATCAAGGACGCCATCCGTCAACGGCTGCGGCCCGGGAACCAGGCACCGTGGGAGGACGTCGTCGCGCGCCCTAACCGCACCGTGCGGGGATGGTGCGACCTACTTCTCCTACGGCACGGTCACGAAAGCGCGGCACGAGGTGGAGCTGCACCTGTACCACGCCGTCCGTCGCTTTCTCCGCCGCCGGCACAAGATCGCCGGGTCTGGCTATCGGCGGTTTCCCATGCCACGTCGTCTTTGGGGAACTGGGTGTCCTGTCGCCGCTGACTCTCGTCGCGCCCGCCGCTGCGCATGCCGTGACGTGAAACCCGTCCGAGAGCCGGATGACCGAGATGGTCACGTCCGGTTCGATGAGCGGGGCGGAGAAACGGAGTGATGGCCTTCTCGGCGAGAGCGGCCACGAAAGACGTCGCTCGCTCCAGGCGCCGCCGGGCCTGCACGCCACCGCGCTTCGCCTCGACTCTACCGGGTCCTTTTCGCCTCCGGGTTGCCGTACTGTCGTCTCAGTCGCCGCATCTGATCGACACCCGTTCGGTGATGGCTTGGCTGGTGGGCGGGTTCTCGCCCAGTCCGAGCGTGTGCAGGAACTCGTGAATCAGGATGAACTCAGTGGCCCTCCGACTCTTGAGAAACCGATCTCTAAAGTAGCGTCCACAGATGCGAATGACCTGAGAGCGGATCTCCGTGAACGCCAGCGTGGCGCCCCCGACGCACTGCGGCGCGTCCCGATCCTCGAAGACCCGTAAGCGAGCGAAGGCTTGGACGGGACTGCTCCCGCTCGTCGCGAGCGTCGTGGCAAGGCGTTGTCCAGATACATCGGATAGTCGCTAAGGAGCGTCTGACACTCCGAGCGGCCGAGCCGGGCGGCGGCGCCCTCGAACGCCCGGCGGACATAGGCTCGCGTGTCGCCATCGAGGAATCCGATAAGAACAGGGGTCTGCGCACGGGCGACACCGGGCAACATGCCAGTCAACAGCGCGCAGGCGAGAATCCGGTGACGCCACATGGCCCTCCTGCCCTTCCGGAGGCCGTGATCCGCTGGCGAATGGCCTCCACCGGGCTGACGCGAGAGCGGCGGGAAACTTTGCTCATCGCCTTGACGCCGTGCGGCGGCGGGAGCAGGATGGAGCCGGCCTAAGCCAGTGACCGCGTCCAACCACGACGTCACGGCGCTGCTCCAGGCCTGGACCGCAGGCGACGACGCCGCCCGCGACCAGCTCATGGTGGTCGTGTATCGCGAGCTGCGCGACCGGGCGGCCGACAGCTGCGCCGGGAGCGCCGGGGCCATTCGTGGCAGCCGACGGCGCTCGTTCACGAGGTGTACCTCCGACTGGTTGATCAGCGGCGGATCGTGTGGCAAAACCGCGGGCAGTTTTTCGGCGTCGCGTGTCAGATGATGCGACGCCTCCTGGTCGACCGCGCCCGCGCGCATCGAATGGCCAAGCGCTCGGGCCAATGGGCTCGGGTCACACTCGATGACGCCGTCAAGGCGACGCCTCCCCTTGATGTCGATGTGCTCGCTCTGGACGCGGCGCTCTCGCGGTTGGCGGCGTTCGATCCGCGCAGGAGCCAGCTGGCCGAGCTCCGCTTCTTCGGTGGCCTGTCGCTCGCTGAGGCGGGCGAGACGCTCGGGATCTCCATCGCGACCGCCGAACGCGACTGGCAGGCGGCGCGGGCGTGGTTGCTAAGGAGCTACGCGGTGAGCGGCTCCATGAGGCCTGAACGCTGGCGGCAGGTGCACCGAGATTTTTCACGCGGCGCTGACGCGTGAGGCGCCGGCGCGTGC
>CAWAQA010000004.1:0-445382 GCA_963784065.1 uncultured Acidobacteriota bacterium | reverse complement strand
CCAGTTTTCAAAACCGGCGCCCAACCAGCGGTATCTGCAGCTGTGGCACTCATTCGACCGCCTTCCAGCGTAATCGGATGAGGCAGCGGCAATCAATACGGCACCAACGCTGACCGCGGCCAATTCCACGAGGCGGATGTAGAGCGTGCAGCCGCAGGAGGTCGAAAATCATGGAGCTCGTCAGAAAGAGGCCCGTCAATGCGACCGTGCGCCACCCCGTCGACAATTCGCGCCACCGATCGACGGGGAGATGACACCAGGCAGCTCGAGCACGAGCACGTAGTCCCATCCTTGCGGCGACAGAAGCGAATCAGCAGCAAAATACGCCACCTCGACATGAGTCCGGCTCGGCCACTTGTCGCTGCGCCACAACATGACAGCGCCGCCGGCCGCCATAGCGGAGATCCGACGAACAGAACGCGAAGGGCGCCGGCCAGAGGGCCAGGGCCCATCGACTTCGCCCACATCGAGGCGAACGAGATGTTCTCGCCACCGAGGGTTGGGGCCCGTGGTGTCGGTGACGTGCGATACCCCTCGCGCCGCCACGACACGTTGCCATCCCAGCCGTAGGAGACAGCCGGCAGGGTGCGGCCGGCCGCCATCACCAGCGGAACGGGGCCGACGCCCGCCATCCATGGGCCGGGGCAGCCACGGCACCAGCACGAGGGCATACCGCTTGACGAACACGCCGGCGGCGATGGCGGCTCCCCCCGTGAGCCCCCGCCCGCGCTGCACGGCGATCACCGCGCCAAGCAGCAGCAGCCCGACTGGTAAATTGAATTGTCCGAACGCCAGTTCCTTGACGAAGAACCTGCCGGTGAGGAGAACCGTGAGCCAGACGAGCACCTTCGACGACAGTCCGCCGATCGGGTAAGGCGATGAGCGACAGCCGCACGAACGCGGCGGCCATGGCGGCCGTCAGCGCGAACCAGACGACCTCGCCGACTGGCTTGGACACCCATGTGAAAGGCACCATGAGCTGCGCGAACGCCGGCAGATACTTGTACTGGTAATGACCATCATCCGGCCTGTACAGCGGCTCATGGGCAAGGAAGCGCACGGCTGCGGTGCGTGGCACGGCGAAGTCGACAAGCTCCGTGCGATTGAGGCGTACGAGGCCGTAAACGCCGGCGACGACGAGCACGACCGCCACCGCACGGACGATCGACCACTGACGGGTGATCACGCCGCAAGCCTATCTCACTCCCTTATTTTCTGAGCAGTAATAGGTGGTCCTCGTTGTGACCGGCGTTGCGGCCCGCCGCAGGTGTCGGCTTTACTACCGGAACCTCGGTGGAACCCCGGAACTCGAAAAGCAGCCGGGGCGCGGACCCCCTTCCGTTTAAGCGATAGAGGCAGCGGTGATCGAGCATTTTCCCGCGCATCACGCTCATATGCTCCCCCGTCCCTCAGTCGCGGGCAGATCATCGGTCAACCCGATGAGGGTGACGTTCAGTGCTGTATACTCGCGATGGCGTCGAGGTCGGTGATGAGCGCACCACGTTCCGGGTCAGGGCTGCCGCCTCGGCGTCCGCGCGGAGGCGGGCCGTATCGCCGCCGCGACCTCTTGAGCGCGGCGAGGCAGGCATTGTCGTCGACCACGCCGTCCTTGACAGCCTCGGCGGCAGCGGCCAGGGCGCTCTGGCGCTCTTCGAGGATCTTGCGTTCCTGCTCGGTGATGGTGGGCGCCAGTGTCGTCGGGCATCGGTGGCCTCCGTGGGAAAAGGCCGGCGGGCCGCGTGCCACAATGCAGGCAGGCGCGCCGGCAGGTTCTTGACGCTGGTCCCGCCGAATCCGACAACCATGAGCCGATGGTACGGGAGCGGAGCCTTAAGATCACCGGGGTGAGGCAGCTGTGATCAGCGACACAGGTCCGCTGACTCTACCGTTCAATCTACCCGCCAACCTTTTTGTGAGCGCGGCGCTGAGCACAACACATCAGTCTACGGGACCAGGGCGGGTCCTTCGGACCCGCCCGGAGTGCCGCTTCCTCGATGGGAATCAACGATGGTCGCGTAGTGGCCGCAGGTACCTAGAAAAGGTCCAGAAGGCGACGCGCTGTCCCTGCCGTCGCGCCTTCTCGTCCGCGAAGCGGAAGTGGATGCCCAGCCAGACCCGGGCGTTGACCACTTCCCGAGCAGCGTCCGAGATTCGGCTGTAAATCCGTGGGTTCGTGCAGATGGGCACGGAGGCCGGGGTGCCCTTATAGACCTCGAAGTCCAAATGGTCGGTCCTGAAGAACAGCTGCAGGATGGTGGTGAACGCCCCCGTCACGCCGTTGGCGCCGGACGTGTAATCCGGGTAGGGCGGAGTCTGGGAACCTGCCGGGAAGTGGCCGCTCTGAACGAACGGCGTCCACGCCGGATCACCGACGGTGGCTGGGTTGGTGTCGGCGTGCCCTTCGCGGATCGCCGTGATGGGACGCCAGAATTCGTAGTGCAGCTTGCTGTCCCACACGGTGATGACGGCATCTGCGACTGCGAGGTTGGCGAGAGCCAGGAGGCGGGCGGTTTCGCCAATCGAGAGCTGGTGGTCCAGGGCGATGAGCCGGATGGCCTCGTTCCACTGCGGGAAGAAGGTTCCGTTCCAGAAACGCGCGATATCAGTCCGTCGCGGCGCAGGGCAGACACCGGCCTCGGGGTGGCTTTCAATGGCGCCAGTCCGTTTCACCTCGTTGTAGTCCTGCAGGTAGGCCAGGCTGTTCAGCGGTGGGGGAGGCGCCGCCCGAAACTGCGAGGGATCGTCGAGCGTGAAGGGCTTGGTGGTGGCAAGGAACAGAAAAGCGAACGGCAGATTCCCTGGCGGCGTCGGCTGCCAATCGCCCGGATCCGTGCCCGGCGTGTAAGGGGGAATCGACGGAGGGCGGTGCTCTTCGAGGAGCGCGTCGCCCGCCGCGTATCCCACCTCCAATCCGGGGTTGCCGCCATCGAGGTAAGGCTTGAAGGCAGCGTCGAGTGAGGCTTTGTAGTTCGGGCAGATCGTGGAGAGCACCCGATGGGCCGCGGCCGCGGCGGCCGATGCCACCGACTCACGTCCGGTGGCCGACGGGTCGGCCTTGTACGGCTCATATTTCTTCTCGATTGCCTGCACCGCGTCGTGCATCGCGGGTACCTGACGATCGCCAGATCGAGCGCGCCCGGCGGACCGGGGCGGCTCGGACTGATAGGGTCGGCCGTTGGAGTACCCGGGAAGACCGAGGTAAAGACACTGCACGGCCAGAACGTTCCATTCGGCCACCACGTTGGCGTTCGCCGGCGCCGCCGCTCCAACGAGAACCCAGAGGGCACATCCTGTTACGTGTTGCAGTCTGGTCATGGCGTTCGCTCCTCGCGCGTTTGATGCTTCCTCGTGTGTCCTAACGTTCCTGCAGCATCACCTCGTCGAGTGACAGGTCCGCCACCAGGCGCTTCAATCTGGTGACTTCGTCCCGGAGCTGCGTCAACTCGCGGGCCTCCACTCCGTTGCAGGCCACCGTGGACCTTCTTCCACCGGTAGAGCCTGCCCGAGATCCCGACCTGCGACACGGATCGCCGACCGGCACACCTTGGCTGCTTGCTGTGGCCTGCGGCGATCTGCTCGACCGAGAACCGTTTCTTCACGGCACGTCCTCCTGGGCCCTGGGGGCCGATGTGCCGCAGATTCACCCTGGGAATGGTCTGAAAAAGCCGGAGCCCTCCGGAGCCTGCTTCACCCTCCAAGTGCGGCTCCCCGCGGCGCCCGTCAACCTCAACACCACCACGATGGAGCAGTTGGAGACGCTGCCGGGCATCCTCTCCTGAGACCTCGAGAAGTCTCAGGAAATATCCTAATCGCTCTGGCCTCGTGGGCGCAGTGGTGGGTGTCCCTGGAAACTGCGTATGGCTACTAGCGGCAGCTGAGGGCGCACTCCACTGGGTGTCTCGACCCCATGGCCATCATTCTTACGCGTCCCGGTTTCCGCCGAGTCACGCAAACTCATATCGCTTATCGCGAGAGAGTGGGATGGTTGCGGGGGCTCGCCGGAAATTCGAGTCAGCGTCTCTCTTGGACGGCAGCCTGGGCGCGCATTTGCTGCCATCGACGGAGATACCAAGTGCACGATCCACGTTGGGGCGACGACCCAATATCTCCTGACGACGGTGCACGGGACCTCAGTCGCGGTCGCTCGGACCCACGCGATCTCAACGACACCCTTAGCGAGCTCCAACTGAGACATCGTCGTCGCCGGTCTGTGGGGTGATGTCACTGACGAACGTCAGCGACTCATTCAGACATGGAGACGGACGATCGCTTCACGTCTGGGGGCGATGGCTGTTCATTGATATCGGGCCACACTCCGTCAATCTACAAAAGGAGTTCCTCAGCGTGTTAGCATGACGATATCTCCAGCTTCGTTGCACTGCTCTACTCTGCGATCGGAGCCTCTCTGTTCCCTCCAAGTGACGATCCTGTTCTCTCGGAAGCAATCCGGAAGAAACGACAGCTTGCAGCTCGAGGAAGAAATACGGTCCATAACGCAGCGGCTGAGAGCTTCTGATATCGCGACACTCTCGAGTTAGTGTCGCGTTGGGCAGTGCGCCCTGACGATCTGCTGCAAGAACTCAACACCGTTAAGCCACAGATCGTCCAGGCTTACGACGGCCACGGAACCCGGACCGGTGAACTCCTCTTGATGAACGACTCCCGCCAGTTTGAAAAGAGTCAGCGCCACGACCTTAACGGCTCTATTCTCGGCCTTCCAGCAAGATATCCGACTCGTCGTGCCATCAACGCGTGCTATTCGGCTCAGCAGGCGGATGCGATAGCGAAGGTCATCGACTGCGTGATCGGCGTGAAAAACTCGATCGGCGATCCGGACGCTATTGTGTTCGCTGCAGCGTTTTACAGGGCAATCGGTTTCGGCCGCTCTGTCAAACAGGCGTTCGAGCAGGCCAAGGTAAGTCTGATGCTCGAAAACATTCCCGAGGAACACAAACCGAATCTGCTCGTTCGGCGCGATGTCTACCCCGAACAGGTCGTAATCGTCGCTGGAGGTGACGGCAGACAATTGCCCACACAAATGCAAACGCTGTTCAATGCTCGCAAGATCCTTGCTCTCTTTGGAAGAACGAGCAGCCTGTTATCCCCCGAGCAGCGTGCCAGTACGACGACGCTCAATGCCCTTCGGTGGAGCAGGAGTCACGCTATCCTCCATCAGCGCGTCACCAGCAGAGCTGCGAATGAACATCGACGAGGTCGAGAATAAAGATTTCGCGCTTGCAATCACAGCTGCACAAAGACACAGCGCTCCGCCAGAATCGCTGCCATCAACTTGCCGCGACGTGAGACATTCGTCGGCGCCACTCTCAGCTCGAAAAGTGCATGCACGCATTGTCGCCTTACTATCGAGCTGGGTCTGTGATCGATGCGGGCGGGGCGTGAAACACCGCCTTGTCGAGAGAGTCACTTAGATCGCCCGCGATCAGGGCACGTTCGACTTATCTCTTCGCATCCCATGACTGCTGTGCATGACTATCGATGGCGTCATGAACAAGCCTTACGCGTTCGACGTTGATGCGTTCGTACGCACTGCCGACGAGCTTGCGACAGCGACAACGTTGACTGCATTCCAGTCGCATAACGCAACCGTATTTCTAACAAATTGCGAGGTCGCAAACGTTGTTAATCTTTCACAACTAACCGTTGCCGATCTGTCAGTCAGCGCGATCAAGCATGCTTGGCGTTGAATGTCGTCGCCGAACAAAGCCATTGTCACAGCCGGCATCGCGTGCACGTTCGTGCCAGTGTCGTACGCCTCGAGCAACTGACATATGTCGAAGCATATCAGTTGTCGATCGTTGGTATAGACGACCGACACAGCGCTCGCGCTGAACAGCAACGAACAAGAGCGTCAAGACTTTTACACAGCGTCAGGAGGAACCCGTTAATCTATCTCAGTTCGTGTTGCGGATGAGAAAAGAGACATAAACCTTCCGCCAGCGATTTACGTACACTGGCTATGCGGAGGAGCATCAGACATATATGCATTCCGTGCTTTGCAAGCGCTGTCAAAGATTTGAAGCTGCGATGTGTGACGTTCTTGTCAGCGTTGCACATCCACGTCAACAACCCTCGTCCCGTTCAGCAGATCCGGCTTCTCGAAATCCGCGGTCCGAAGTCACTTGACACGCTAGTGACGTTGTCGTTGGTGAGCGACGCCAGCAAGATCAGTACAGCCTACAGCCGCTGATGAGACGTTCGTCACCAATGTTCTCGATCGCGATAACCTCGGCGGAGCAGTCATCGAATAGCGGCGCGAACCGCTGGACGTTCTGGCACGTATTCTAACTACGCGCTAACAGGGCGATGTTGGTACAGCGTGCACTCACCGCGGTTATCGGACAAACAATTTGAGGCCACACGCTTGAAGGAGTGCCAATCTTGGCACGGCGACGTCCCTCCATACATGTCTGCTTTTTCCTGAGCCGATTGACGATCCCACGCGACGTTTGCTCTTGGAGCTGGGACAGCGCTGTGTGAAGAGGTTTCTGTTTGCGCGTGTTATTGACGAACAGATTCGTCTGCCATGCTGGCATTTCAGCGCGCCGCTCGAGATCCGCCCAGGGCTTTTCCGCCGGCGAAGAGCATTCTGATCCATCTGCGGCTTAAGTCAAATCACGGTGCCTTCAGCGATATGAATAATTGTTGCTGAGCACTCTTTCAGCTACGAGTCAACCCAGTCGACTGTCATCGGCGAGGTCATGATCGCACAACGCTATCCGTCGCGCTGTCATAAAGTGCTGGTGAAATCGGTACGCAGGCGCGAGAAACTATGCCAGATACAAACGCTGCGGAACTCATGCGCTGAAAGGTCAACCACTGAGCGGAGACAAGTTGGAGCAGGTGCGGTGCTGCAACAACCTTGCAGGTAGCTCGCGCCACGGGAAGTTCGTCAAAGCGGAGGAGGCACTCAGAGGGATGCTCCAGCTTTAGCGTCGCGATTTCTCGCAGAAGGGGTGTGCAGGCCAGATTGCTGAACGACATGGTGTATCCCCCGATGACGTGCGAGATAACGGAGAACATTGAAAGCTTTTTTTGAAGCATTCAAGAAAGCGCAGACCGAGCGAGAAACTCGCGTTTGATGATATTCGTCGCGATAGCAGTGTTGTATACAGCTCGGCCAGATGTCGTAGCGCCAATTCGTCTTTCAGCAGCGCTTGCGGAGGCGCGCCAGTGTTATACACAGCGCTCGAGATCGGCGACGAGCTTCGATCTCTATGGGAGCGATGCTCAGCGTGGCCTGGCCGATGTGCTCGATCAGGAAAAAACCGAAGCGTTTATATACGCTAACGAAGACCGCCACGCCCGTCGGTCGAGCGCCGCAGCGGAAGTATTTCGAAAACGGACGAGATGCACACGATTGCATCGCGTTCAAACATGCAGCACCCTGCTGCAACCACAGAAAAGCTCTGATAGCCTACATCCTCCTACACACCACACTCTACTATCAGCGCTTCTGTCCAGTCTCACGTGGTCCGAGGTCCGCCCCCACCGTCGGTAACTGGCGTTGTCGTTTATGTGACAGCCCCGTCGTCGAGGCCCAGTGGGCCGACCACCATGTCTCCATCGCTGTCAGACTGGCATTTGTCCGTGCTGCATCTGCAGTAGCGTCGCGACGCGCACTCCCGGATCGTTCGGACATCACCGTGAGCCGCAACCACGGTTGTCGCCGGTAAAGCGGCCCTCGGCGTCGTACTGGTAACCCGGGTTGTCAACTCCCGCCACCAGCCGCCGGCGCCCTCGCACGGTCAGTCCCACAACTCTCTCGTCGTCAAGATCTTGCGCCGCCGCATGCGCGGGCGCGGACCCGGCAGCAGGCTTGCCCTCTCGCGATGCGTCCCGGCGGGTTCAAGGCATATCGGTGCACCCCTCTCGTACCAGGGTCCGTCGGGACATGTGCACAGCCTCAATCCATGTCGACAGGAGGACACGATGACGCGCATGATGACCGCCGGTCTGCTGCTGATCGGCCTGGCCGCCGCCTCGGTCGCGGCACAGGAGCCGGCTTCACCCACCAAGGTCGCGGCCCCCGCCGCGGCACCCGTCAACCTCAACACCGCAACGATGGAGCAGTTGGAGACATTGCCGGGGATCGGCCCCGCTACGGCACAACGGATCATCGAGTACCGGCAGAAGAGTGGCGGGTTCAAGAAGATCGAGGAACTGATGAACATCCGAGGCGTCGGCGAGAAGAGCTTCCTGACCCTCAAGGCGCTGATCACCCTGACCCCGCCCCGCGCCGATCGCGCGACGCAACAATAGCGGCGCCGCCGGGCCGGCGTGCGCGGCTGCGCCGGCCCGGTCCGTCAGGCACGGCGGGCTTCACGTTGGTCGAGTTGCTGTTTGCCCTGGGCCTGTTCCTCGTGCTCTCGGCAATGGCGGTGCCGCAGGTGCTGGCCGGGCTCGATCGCTCCCGTACGCGGGCGGCGGCGCGATTCCTCGCCGCTCGCATGGCGCTCGCGCGCTCACAGGCCGTGGCACGCTCGGCAACGGTCGCGCTCCGTTTCTCGGAAGACGCCGACGTCAGTTCGTTTGCCGCCTATGTGGATGGCAACCGGAATGGTGTGCGGTCGAAGGACATCGCGTCGGGCGAAGATGCCGCACTCGATTCGCCGGTTCGCCTCTCAGACCTCTTTCCCGGCGTAACCATCACGTCGTCTTCCATCGGGCCGAGCGAGATTCTGTCGTTCACTCCGGTCGGCACCGCCACGTCCGGAACGATCTATGTCCGCGGACGCGACGGCACGCAGTACGCCGTTCGTGTGCTTGGCGCCACCGGGCGCACCCGGGTACTGCGGTACGACACGGTAACCAGCGCCTTTGTCGAGACATTCTGAGATGGAACGCCGGAGAACGCCACGTCGAGTCCCCCTGCGGGAGGAACCGCTTTCCCGCGTCAGGCTCCGGACGGGCCGCGAAATGTCCGTCTTGGACGTCTCCGACACCGGCGTGCTCGTTGAGGGGCACATGCGGCTCCTCCCCGGCACCCACATCGACGTGCACGTGGTCACACGCGAGGGCCGCCTGCTGATCAGAAGCCGCGTGGTGCGCTGCTGGGTGGCCGCTCTACGGCCTGACGCCGTGTCATACCGCGGTGCGCTGGCCTTCGATCGGCACGTCAGCACGGCTCCGAGCGGGTATGCATTTCCCGACGGCCCGCAGGCTCCTCTCGCCACTCAGGGTCCCGATTACCCGCTGCTGGCCGCACTTGATGTGCCCTCCGGCGCCCAACGTCTTTCTGCATAGGCGCTTAGACGCCCCGCCCTGTCATGGCATCGAGCTTGGTTACGGTGAACACCATCGAAAGGCTGCATGTGGCCGAGACTGTGATGTCTTCCTCACCCGACAGCGAGCCGCGCCCCGACCTGCGGCGGATCCTCTCGGCGCTCGTGGCGGGCCTCGTGCGCGTCACCCCCGATCGCGACCTGCAGGCCATCTTCGAGCAACAGCTGCAGCGGCTGCTCTCGATGCGCTCCGTGCGCCTGCGCGAAATCCCTGCCCGCTACCAGGCGCGCCTGGTGACGCCGACACGCACCACGGATTCGATCGTGCTCGGGGTACCGACCGCCAATCCGCGTGTGCAGGCCGTGCTCGAAGCGTATTTCGAGCCAGGACGGCCCATCGAAGGCTCGGACTTCGAGATGCTGGAGAGCGCCGCGGATCTTGGCGGACTCGTCCTGGAGGCGGCCCGCACCCGGACGGTCCTGCATGCCTGCCGCCCGGATGGCGCGGCGCCGCTGATTGGCTCGACTCCCTTGATGAAGGACCTCCGCGATCGCATCGAGCGCGTCGCGTTGACCGACTTCACCGTGCTCATCGACGGCGAGTCGGGTGTGGGCAAGGAGCTGGTAGCCCGCCAGCTGCACGATCTCGGAAGACGCCGGCACGGGCCGTTCGTCGCCGTGAACTGCGCGGCCGTGGTCGAAACGCTGCTGGAGGCAGAGCTGTTCGGTATCGAAGACCGGACGGCTACCGGGGTCAGAGGCCGCCGCGGCAAGTTCGAGCACGCCGACAACGGCACGCTGTTCCTCGACGAGGTGTCGGACCTGTCGCTGACGGCACAGGCCAAGCTCCTGCGTGCGATCCAGGACTTGAGCGTCGAACGCGTCGGGGGCAACGGCCTTCGGCGCGTCAACACGCGGATCGTGGCCGCCACGAACCGTCCCCTCGGGGAGCTGGTGGCCAGGGGGCTCTTCAGGGCGGACCTGTTCTATCGCTTGAGCGGTGTCGAGATTCACGTGCCACCGTTGCGCGATCGCCGCGAAGACATCGAGGAGCTCTCGGCGTATTTCCTTGCTCGCCACCGCCAGACGCGGGATCTCAAGATGTCGTTTGCGGCGCTCGAGGCGCTGCGCTACTACCACTGGCCGGGCAACGTCAGGCAGCTCGAGCGGCTCATCGAGCGTGCCGTGGCCCTGGCTGAGACCGACGAGATCGAGCTGGACGATCTGCCTCCGCAGGTGCGCGGCGAGTACGGGGAGGTATTGGGTCCTTCGGTCAACGCCGCAGAGACGATGCGCGCGTGGGGAAGCCGGTATGCGAAATTGGTCTTCGAGCGCTGCGGACGGAATAAGCGGCGAGCGTGCCGCGCGCTCGACATCAGTTACCACACGCTGCAGGCGTATCTCCGCCACTACGAGGGCGGCCAGGGCCCGCTGGCGCGGCAGATCCCGGCCTGGGCGCGGCCCGTGGACGACGCGGCTCGGGATGCAGAGCTCGTGGAGTGACGCCATGCTGCATCTCGCACGCTTCTTTGTCGTCGTGCCCGTCGTGCCGAGGGCGATGCTGGCCGCGTTCGGCCTGGCAACGATGGTTGGCGGCACGGCGCTCATGATCAACGTGGATCAGGGAGTCATGACCGTGGCGCCGGTGCTGTTGCTCCAGCTCTTTGCGGCGGCATCTGGATTCATGGTGCCCGCGCGCCGCGGCCATTACGACCTCTTGCTCACGCGCGGCGACAGCCGCCTGGCCATTGCCGTGGTGCACTGGGCGATGTCCATTCTCCCTGGCGTCCTGAGCTGGTTCGTCCTCGCCGCCATCGAGCGAATGTACGGCGGCAACAGCCTCGTGTCTGCAGGCACACTGCTCGCGGTGTTCGTCCTTTCCACCGTGCCGTGGTCGTTGACCGTACCGCTTCCTCGACTGACCGGTGCCATCGTGTGGCTGCTCGTGTTCGCCCTGGTGGCGGCCGCACTGCCGGGCCACAACACGTCAGCCGCCGCGATGCTGCTTCCCTGGGCACTGCTCGCCACGTCACCACATCCGGTCGCCGCTGCGATTCTGGTCGCGGTGATCGCCGCAATCATGATCGCGTCGTTCGCATGGATAAGGCGGATGGATGTACCGCTGGAGTCCGGCCAATGAGCGAGGTGATCCTCTCGGCCCGCGGCGTCGCGGCGGGCTACGGGCGGCGGGACGTCTTTCGCGATGCCACGTTCCAGGTACCTGCCGGGCAATCGCTCGGAGTCATCGGCCCGAGCGGGGCCGGGAAGACAACACTCCTGCGGATGGCTGTGGGGCTGCTCACCCCGCGGGCAGGCGACATGCGGATACGGGGGCTGGCTCCGCGCGACGCGCTCTCACGAACACCCGTTGCCTACTTCGCGGGCGACGCCACGCTTCCCGGGTCCGTTCGGGCGGCCGCGTGGGGAAGCCTCGGCGCATCCGATCTGCGCATCCCCGAGCGCAGGCGGATCCGAACGCTGTCGCGCGGTACCCGGCAACTTCTCGGTCTTCGTACGGTTCTCAGCCGCCACCCGCTGGATCTGATCGTCCTCGATGAGCCGTGGGAAGCGCTCGATGCCGATAGCGCCCGTTGGCTGTCCTCCACGATCGAGGTCAAGCGGGACCGGGGTGCCGCCGTGGTGTTATCGTCGCATCGCCTCCACGACCTCGCTGGTGTGTGTGATGCGTATCTCTGTCTGCTGCCGCACGAGGTAGTGTTGATGAGGGCGCACGAGATTGCGCCGGTGGGTCCCGTTACCGCCGCGCTGCTGGCTGATGTGTTCGACAAGCTGCGCGCCACGTCATCGCTGCGGGATGTCTCATGATACGAAGGGTGCTTCGGTTTCTCTCAATGTCTCCGGTGTCCTGTCACTCTCGTGGTTCGCGGCATCGAAAACGGCGCTAGAATCGGCGTTTCGGTCGTGCATCGAGGAGCCTCACGATGAAAATCACGAGTCTGGTGCTTGCAACCGCCGTCATGGCCGCTACCGCCGCGTTCGCTCAGGATGGACCATCGGTCATCAAGGCTGCAACGATCTTCGACGGCAAGGGAGGCATTCTCAGAAACACGGCGATCGTCGTCAACGACGGCAGGATTGTGAGGCTCGATCCTTCTGCGCAGGGAACCGTGTACGACCTGACGGGCCTGACCATCATGCCGGGCTGGATCGAGACCCATGCGCACATCGCGTCACACTTCGACCGCGACACCGGCCGTATCCACAACGAGGTCGACAGCCGGGCCGAAACGCTCGACCAGGCGATGCTCTACACGATGGAGAACGCCTACCGGATACTGATGTCCGGGTTCACCACGGTTCAGAGCCCCGGCGCCGAGATCGACAAGAATCTGCGCGACTGGATTAACGACGGCCGCGTCCCTGGGCCGAGGATTCTCACGTCGCTTCGTTCGATTCGCGAGGACTCGGGCACCCCTGACCAGATCCGCGCCGAGGTGCGCAAGCTGGTGGCCGAGGGCGCCGACTTCATCAAGCTGTTTGCGACCAAGAGCATCCGGGAAGGCGGTGCGCAATCGATGAGCGACGCCCAGATCGAGGCGGCGTGCGGTGAGGCCAAGGCGCTGGGAAAGCGCACGCTCGTGCATGCGCAGGGGCCTGAGGGAGCCAAGGCGGCCATCCTGGCGGGTTGCACCACGATCGAGCACGGCAACCGGCTCACGGACGAGGTCCTCGACCTGATGGTGAAGCGCGGAGTCTATTTCGATTCGAACAATCACCTCCTGCTGCACAACTATCTCGAGAACAAGGAGAAGTACTTCGGTGTCGGCAACTACAACGAAGAAGGGTTCCGGTACATGGCCCAGGGGCTGCCGATCGGCAACGACACCTTCAAGCGGGCGTTGGCCAAGGGCGTGAAGATCGTCCAAGGCACCGATGCGGTGGCGGGTGCTCACGGCCGCCTGTTCGAGGAGATGATCTACCGCGTCAGGGACGGTGGCCAGAAACCGATGGACGCCATTGTGTCCGCGACGTCCATGGCCGCTGAATCGCTGAACATGGCGGACCGGATCGGGACGATTGCTCCCGGCATGCAGGCCGACATCATCGCCCTGGACGGCAACCCGGTCGACGACATCACGGCCTTGCGCCGCGTGGTGTTCGTGATGAAGGGCGGGAAGATCTACAAGAACGAGCGACCGGCGCCGAAACCTCCGGGCCGTGCAACCCGCTGAGCCGCGCAGGCTGCGTTCCTTGACCCTCTTGCGGAGCGCATAGGACAATTGCACTCAGTTTGCCCGGCTCCACAGGTGGTTTCGGGCGGCCACTCACCCACATCGCTCAATGACAGAGACGGCCGCCGCAGACCTCCGCAAGACTCCACTCAACGCCCGCCACCGCGCGTCGAACGCCCGGATGATGCCGTTTGCCGGCTGGGACATGCCCGTCGAGTATTCCGGCATCGTGAACGAGCACCTGGCCGTGCGGACACGCGCCGGCCTGTTCGACGTCAGCCACATGGGGGAAATCGAGATTGCCGGCAAGGACGCCGTCGCAGCGGTGCAGCGGATCTCGAGCAACGATGCCGGCGGCTTGCAGGTGGGCCAGGCCCAGTATTCAGGCCTGCTGACGCCCGCGGGCACCTACATAGACGACATGATCGTCTATCGTATGGCGCCGAATCATTTCATGCTCGTCGTCAACGCCTCGAACGTGGCGAAGGACTACGCGTGGATCAGCGAGCAGATCAAGCTGGTTGGAGATGCGGCCGTGATCGACTCGAGCAACCGGTACGCGTTGATCGCGATCCAGGGGCCCGCCTCCGCCGAGATCCTGCAGCCGCTGAGCACGGTTGAGCTCCACGAGGTGCAGCCATTCTGGTTTGCCCACGGACACGTGGCGGATGCCAGGGTGACGGTGGCGCGAACCGGCTACACCGGCGAGGACGGCTTCGAGATCTTCGTCCCGCCAAACATGGCCGATGCCGTGTGGCGCGGCCTGCTCGAGTCCGGACGCTCCGCCGACATCGTCCCGGTGGGCCTCGGCGCGCGCGATACGCTGCGCCTCGAGGCGGCGATGCGCCTCTACGGCAACGATATCGACGAGTCCACGACCGCGCTCGAAGCAGGCCTGGGATGGACCCTCGGATGGAAGAAGGATTTCATCGGCAGCGACGCCCTGCGTGAGCAGAAGGAGAAGGGACTTGCGCGCAAGCTGGTCGGATTCGAGATGATCGATCGCGGCATCGCCCGCCACGGCTACCCGGTGGTTCGCGGCGGCAAGCCGGTCGGCGTCGTGACCAGCGGGACGCAAACCCCGTTTCTCAAGAAGGCGATCGGGATGGCATACGTGCCGATCGAGATGGCACCCGCCGGCACCGAGATCGACATCGACGTGCGCGGCCGCGTCGCGAAGGCGCGCGTGATACCGTTGCCGTTTTACAAGAGGGCTAAATGAGCTATCCGGGTGACCTGAAGTACACGAAGGATCACGAATGGGTCCGGCTCGGCGCGGACGCCACCGAAGTCGGCATCACCGATTTTGCGCAGGAGCAGCTTGGAGACGTCGTCTACGTGGATCTCCCCGACGTGGGCCGCACGGTCACGGCGGGCGACTCGTTCGGCTCGATCGAATCGGTCAAGGCGGTCTCCGAACTGTTCGCGCCCGTGAGCGGCGAAGTGGTGGAGGTGAACGCGGCCCTCAAGGACCATCCCGAAGTGGTCAACAAGGAGCCGCACACGACCTGGATGATCAAGGTGCGGCCGTCGAACCCGGGTGAGGTCGCCAGCCTGCTGGACAGCGCTCAATACCAGGCTCTTCTCGGAAAAGCATGAACAACCTCGACGCCTCCGACTGGTTCCAGCGGCGTCATATCGGACCGTCCCCGGAAGAGCGCGATCGCATGCTCGACACGATCGGCGTCAGCTCCCTGGACGCGCTGATCGACGAAGCCATCCCCGCCTCGATCCGGCTGACCACGCCGCTCAACCTGCCGCCGGCCGAAAGCGAGCATCAGTACCTGCAGCGTCTGACCGGCATCGCGCGCCGCAACAAGACCTTTCGCTCCTACATCGGCCTCGGCTACCACGACACCATCACACCGAGCGTGATCCTCCGCATGGTGATGGAAAATCCCGGGTGGTACACGCCTTACACGCCGTACCAGGCCGAAATCGCACAGGGCCGCCTCGAATCGCTCCTCAACTTCCAGACCATGGTCGCCGACCTCACCGGGATGGAGGTGGCGAACGCCTCGCTACTGGACGAGAGCACCGCCGCCGCGGAAGCCATGACGCTGCTGAACCGGGTCCGGACCAACAAGCCGGGCACGGGGGAGCGGAGTCTGTTCCTGGTGAGCGATCGGGTGCTGCCGCAGACGATCGACGTGCTGCGATCGCGCGCAGAGCCGCTCGACATCGACCTGCACGTCGGCCCGATGGAGAGGATGACCTTCGACGCACGCGTATTCGGCGTGCTGCTGCAGTACCCGGACGAGTCCGGGCTGGTGCAGGACCTGCGGCCGTTCATCGACGAGGCGCACAAGGCGGGGGCGCTGGTGGCCGTTGGGGCGGACCTCCTCGCGCTCGCCCTCATCACGCCGCCGGGCGACATGGGGGCGGACGTGGTCTTTGGCAACTCGCAGCGCTTCGGCGTGCCGCTCGGCTACGGCGGCCCGCACGCCGGCTTCTTTGCAACGCGCAACGCGTACGTGCGTCAGGCGCCAGGTCGCATCATCGGCGTCTCGGTGGACGCGCATGGCCGCAGGGCCTTCCGGATGGCGCTCGCCACGCGCGAACAGCACATCCGCCGCGAGAAGGCGACATCGAATATCTGCACCGCTCAGGCCCTTCTGGCCAACATGGCGGCGATGTACGCCGTGTATCACGGACCGGAGGGTCTCAAGGCCATTGCCGGCCGCGTACACGCGTTGACCGCGGCTGCTCGATCGTGAGTTGCGAAACCTCGGCCTCGAGCAGACCAACGCCCATTACTTCGACACGCTGCGCGTCGTCGTTCCGAACGGGATGGACGAGCTGAAACGGCACGCAGGTGCGGCGCGCATCAACTTCCGGATCATCGATGAGACGACAGTCGGCATCGCGTTGAACGAGACCGTGGACACGAACGACCTCCGCGACATCGTCAACGTGTTTGCGCGCACGATCGGAAAGCCCGAGCCGCGCATCGATGTCGCCGCCGCGGCGCGGAGCGCTGCCGCGACAGGAGGCTACCCGCCGGCGCTGCGGCGCACGAGCGAGTTCCTGGCGCACCCGGTGTTCAACACGCACCGGTCCGAGACGCAGATGATGCGGTACATTCGCAGCCTGGAGCGAAAGGACATCGGGCTCGACACCTCGATGATTCCACTCGGCTCCTGCACGATGAAGCTGAACTCGGCAACCGAGATGCGGCCCGTGACGTGGGAGCACTTCGGCCGGATGCATCCGTTCGCGCCTCCCGATCAGGCCGAGGGCTACGCTCAGATCTTCCGGGAGCTCGAGGCGGCGCTGTGCGAGATAACGGGGTTCGCCGCCGTGTCGCTGCAGCCGAACTCGGGTGCACAGGGGGAGTTCGCGGGGCTCATGACCATCCGGGCGTATCATCGCGACCGCGGCGATGCGCACCGCGACGTGGTGCTCATCCCGGCTTCGGCACACGGGACGAACCCGGCGAGCGCCGCGATGGCCGGAATGCGCGTCGTCGTCGTCGCCACAGCGCCGAACGGGAACGTCGACGTCGCCGACCTGCGGAAGAAAGCCGCGGATCACAGGGACGCTCTCTCGTGCCTGATGATCACGTACCCGTCCACGCATGGTGTGTTCGAGGACGAGATCCGTGAAATCTGCCGCATCGTGCACGAGCATGGCGGGCAGGTGTACATGGATGGCGCCAACATGAACGCCCAGTCAGGCCTGACCAGCCCGGCGCTGATCGGCGCTGACGTCTGCCACCTCAACCTGCACAAGACCTTCGCGATCCCGCACGGTGGTGGTGGGCCCGGGATGGGGCCGATCGGCGTCGCACAGCACCTGGCGCCGTACCTGCCCGGCCATCCGCTGGTGAAGACAGGCGGCGAACGGGCCATCCACGCCATCGCGGAGCGCGCCGTGGGGCAGTGCGAGCATCCTGCTGATCTCGTACGGCTACATCCGGATGCTGGGCGCACAGGGCGTCACAGACGCCACTCGGTACGCCATCCTCAACGCCAACTACATCAAGGCGCGGCTCGAGCGGCACTATCCCGTGCTGTATGCCCGCGCGAACGGCCGCGTGGCGCACGAGATGATCTTCGACCTGCGTGGGTTCAAGGCCGCCGGGATCGAGGAGATGGACGTCGCCAAGCGGCTGATGGATTACGGCTTCCACGCGCCGACCGTCTCGTTCCCCGTGCCGGGTACGCTGATGGTCGAGCCGACGGAGACTGAGGACAAGGCCGAGCTCGATCGATTCTGCGATGCGATGATTCAGATCCGCCGCGAGATCGCGGACGTCGAGACGGGCAAGGCCGACCGGCAGGACAACGTGCTGAAGAACGCGCCCCACACCATGGAAGCCGTTTCGGCGACGGAGTGGACGCACCCGTACACCAGGGAGCAGGCGGCGTTTCCGCTGCCGTTCGTCAGGGCGAACAAGTTCTGGCCGAGCGTGGGGCGTATCGACAACCCCTACGGTGACCGCAACCTCTTTTGCTCCTGCCCGCCGGTCGAAGCGTTTGCCGAATGATGGGCCGGCTGAAGCCGGCCCCTACGAGGGCGGTCCAACGCGCCTCCTCCACGTGGGGCCGGCTTTAGAGAGCCGGCTCGAACATCAATCCGCGCGAGCCCGGTCGCGAAAACCCTTCAACAAAGTCTGTGTCACCGGCCCCGGCTTGCCGCTGCCGATCGTCCGGTCGTCCACGCGAACGATTGGGACCGCTTCGCGCGTGGTGCTCGTCAGGAACGCTTCGTCCGCGGAGAACAGATCATCGTCCCGCAGCACCTGCTCGCGCACGGGCACGCCAACGTCACGGCCGACCTCGAACAGGAACTCGCGCGTGATGCCCGGCAGCAGCCCCGAGTCGAGCGGGGGCGTCAGGGCGACACCGTTCTTGACCACGAACAGGTTCGCGGTCGTGCACTCCGTGAGGTCGCCGCGGTAGTTGCGCATGACGCCTTCGAACGCCCCGCGCCGGATGGCTTCCTGACCGGCCAGCGCCTGGTTGAGGAGGTTGTTGCTCTTGATCATCGGGTTCACCGACGCCGGATGATTCCTGACGACGTCGACGAGCGCGACGCGAACGCCCTGCTCGTAGGTCTCACGCGACGGCTCAACCAGCGGCTTGACGATGATCACGACCGAGGGCGTGGGCGTGGCCTTGATGTCGTAGGTCAGTTCGCCGACGCCGCGCGTGACGAGCACGCGGATGTAGGCCTCCGCGCCGTCCAGCTTCGTGTCAGCGGTCGTGTCACGGATCTGCACCGCAAGCTGATCGTCAGTGAAGGGAATGTCGAGCGCCATCATCGCGGCCGAGTTGCGCAGCCGCCGCATATGCCGGTCGTAGAGAAATGGCCGGCCGTTGTAGGTCCGCAGCGTTTCGTAGATGCCTTCGCCGTACAGGAATCCGTGGTCGAATACCGAGATGACCGCGTCGCGCTCGCTGGAGATGCGCCCGTTTACGTTGACCGTCGCTGCCATAGTAGGCATCATACTTCCGACCGCGCGCGACTGCCGACTGCTGCCCACTACGTACTGCACCACGATGCGAATCCTGAACTCCGCGCAGATGCGCGAAGCCGACCGCTTCACCATTGAGGACATCGGGATCCCGTCGCTCGTGCTGATGGAGAACGCCGGGCGCCAGGTCGTAGCCGCCATGGAAGCCGCGTTCGAGGCGAGGCTCGATGGCCGGGTTGCGGTGCTCTGCGGGCGCGGCAACAACGGTGGCGACGGCTTCGTCGTCGCCCGGACGCTGGCGCAGCGCGGCATCGAGGCCGCGGTGTTCGTGGTGGCGGCGCTGGCGGACGTGCGCGGGGACGCGCGTATCAACCTCGACATCCTCGGGCGGCTCGGCATCACGGTGGTGGAGGTGAACGATGAGCAGGCCTGGGAGCTGCACTTCTCCGAAATCTCGCAGTGCTCGCTCGTCGTCGACGCCATCTTCGGCACCGGCCTCAAGTCTGCGCTCACCGGGATGATGGAGACGGTCGTGGCGGACCTGAACGCATCTGGAATTCCCATCGTCTCGATCGATCTTCCGAGCGGGCTCGCAGCGGACACGCCGCACCGCATCGGCAATTGCATTGACGCCACGATGACCGTCACGCTCGCGGCGCCGAAGCTGCCGCTCGTGTTGCCTCCGGGGGAAGCGTACGCAGGGGACGTCGTCATCGCCGACATCGGCATCCCGCACGAGGTCCTCGAAGGGCTCGACGGCCCGCGGATTGAGCTGCTGACGCCCGAGCACGTCCGCGAGCTCATCGAGCCGCGCGCCGCCGACTCGCACAAGGGTGATTTCGGCCGCGTGACGGTGGTGGCAGGTTCGATTGGAAAAACCGGCGCCGCGTTCCTTTCGGCGATGGGCGCGCTGAAGTCGGGCGCCGGCCTCGTCACCGTTGCCACGCCGGCGTCGTGCCTGCCGATCGTGGCGTCGATGGCGGCTGAGTACATGACCGAGCCGCTTGACGAAGCCGGCGGCAGCGTCACGGCCGAAGCAGTCGATCAGGTTCTGGAGCTTCGCCAGGACGTCATCGCGTGCGGCCCGGGTCTCGGGCGCCATGCCGGCGTGACCGATTTCGTGTTCGGCCTGCTGGATCGATCGACCGTGCCGCTCGTGCTCGACGCCGACGCCATCACTGTCCTCGCCGCTGATCCGGGGCGGCTCATGGGTCGCGAGGAGCGCGACGTGATCATCACGCCGCATCCCGGCGAGATGGCGCGCCTCGTGGGCTCCACCGTAGAGGACGTGCAGGCCAATCGCATCGAGGTGGCCACCAACTTCGCCACGACGCATCATCTCTACGTCGTCTTGAAAGGGCACCGGACGCTCATCGCCACCCCCGAAGGGCACGTGTTCATCAACCCGACGGGCAACCCCGGGATGGCCACGGGCGGCACGGGCGACGTCCTCACCGGCATGATCGCCGCGTGGCTGGCGCAGTTGCTCGACGCCGAGGCGGCATGCCGGCTCGCGGTGTTCCTGCACGGCGCCGCCGGCGACGTCGCCGAGCCGGAAGAAGGGCAGGTCGCGATGACGGCGACAGACCTGCTCGAGCACCTGGGCGAAGCCCTCAAGCAGCTCACGACTGTCGAACCTGAGAAATGAAACGAGGTCTGGTTTTACCACCCGTAAAATCAAACCCGGTTTCATCGTGACCGGGAGCTACACCACACGCTCCGAAGAGGAGACCGAGGACGTAGCCCGCGCGCTGGCCCCCTCCCTTGCCGCCGGCGACGTCCTGCTTCTGTCAGGCGGTCTGGGGGCCGGGAAGACGGCGTTCGTGCGAGGGCTCGCCGAGGGGCTGGGCATCGATCCTGGGGAGGTAGCGAGCCCGACGTTCACGCTGATCCACGAGTATCGCGGCGGCCGGCTCGCGCTCTACCACGCGGACCTCTATCGTCTGGAGAGAACGGCGACCGAGGACATCGGGCTCGAGGAAATGGGCGTCGCCGACGGCGTCCTGGCCATCGAATGGCCGGATCGCCTGACGCACGCGATGCCCGGCGCCCGCCGCATCGTGCATCGACATCGTGGATGACACGAAGCGCCGGATCCAGGTCGGCAGCCGGCAGTAGCCATCACGGGCCTCAGCGACAAGGAGACACGAGGATCCTGGCTGATCTGTTCTCTGTGACTCTGTGCTTCGTACCCGCTGAACCGCGTCAGTTTTCCATGCGGTAGTTCGGCGCTTCCTTCGTGATCGTCACGTCATGCACGTGACTCTCGCGGGCGCCGGCCGGCGTGATGCGAATCAGCTTGGCCTTGCGCTGCAGCTCGGGAATCGTGGCGCTGCCGCAGTAGCCCATGCCGGCGCGCAAGCCACCCACCAGCTGGTGGATGACCGCCGCCGCGCTGCCTTTGTGGGCGACGCGCCCTTCGATCCCTTCGGGCACGAGCTTGTCTGTGGCGCGGCCACCTTCGAGGTCGAACTCGTCCTGGAAATACCGGTCGCGGCTGCCGCGGCGCATCGCGCCGATCGAGCCCATCCCGCGATACTCCTTGTAGCTGCGCCCCTGGAACAGGATCAGCTCACCAGGGCTCTCATCGACGCCGGCGAACAGGTTGCCGATCATCGTGCAGCTCGCGCCCACCGCGAGGGCTTTCACGATGTCGCCCGAATAGCGGATTCCGCCGTCGGCGATCACGGGAACGTTTCGCGCCGCCGCCGCCTGGGCGCACTCCATGATCGAGCTGATCATCGGCACGCCAATCCCGGCCACGACACGCGTCGTGCAGATCGAGCCGCCGCCGATTCCGACCTTGACGGCGTCCACGCCGGCGCCGATGAGCGCCTCGGTGGCTTCGGCCGTGGCGACATTGCCCGCGACGATCTCGGTATTCGGGTAGTCGCGTCGCACGCGCGCGACCATGTCGATCACGCCCTGCGAATGCCCGTGCGCCGTGTCGATCACGAGCACGTCCACCCCGGCGGAGACGAGCGCCTGCGCCCGTTCGAGCGAATCCTTGGCCACGCCGATCGCGGCGCCGCAGCGCAGACGCCCGAGCGCGTCCTTGCACGCAATCGGATACTTGATCGCCTTCTGGATGTCCTTGACGGTGATGAGTCCCTTGAGCCGGAACTCCTTGTCCACGACGAGCAGCTTCTCGACCTTGTGCCGGTGGAGGAATTCGCGCGCCTCGTCGAGCGTCGTGCCGACCGGAACCGTGAACAGCGGATCCTTCGTCATCACATCGGAAATCGGCCGTTGCACGTTGGTCTCGAACCGCAGGTCACGGTTGGTCAGAATCCCGGCGAGCCGTCCTTCCTTGCTGCCGTCCTCGGTGATGGGCACACCCGAGATGCGGTAGCTCTTCATCAGGTCGAGCGCTTCGTAGATCCGGTTGGTGGGGGAGAGCGTGATCGGGTTCACGATCATCCCGCTCTCGGATCGCTTCACGCGATCGACCTCGGCTGCCTGTTCCTCGATCGACAGGTTCTTGTGGATGACGCCCAGCCCGCCCTGCTGCGCCATGGCGATGGCGAGTTGTGATTCCGTGACCGTGTCCATCGCCGCGCTGACCAGCGGCACGTTCAGGCGGATATTGCGCGTCAGCCGCGTTGACACGTCCACCTGGGTCGGCAGCACCGTCGAGTGCTGCGGCACCAGCAGCACATCGTCGAATGTCAGCGCCGTGGCCATTTCGGCGGCGGCGGGCGTCAGCGTCAAGGAACCCGTCTTCAAGTCCATCTGAACCTCGCGGGCCGCTTGAAGGCGGCGCCTACGCCTGTCCGGTCATCGTGGGGGCCCGCTTCAGCCGGCGCGCCGTTCACGCCGCTGTGCCGTGGCACTTCTTGTATTTCTTGCCGCTGCCGCAGGGGCACGGATTGTTCCGGCCCACCTTGGGCTGATCGTGCCTCACCGTCTTGACGACGTCGTCGCCGCCCGTGCGAGCCGGCTGCGGGCGCGCGGATTGGCCTTGCCTCGCCGGGGCCGCGGCCGCGACGCTGGCGCGCCCGCCGCCGGCGAAGGCGGGAATCGCCTCCGCCGCGGGGTTGTTCATCGTGATCGGCGCGGTGCGCCGGGCCACCGGCCGCGGCACCTGCTCCTCGTTCAGGACCGGCCGCAGCCAGAAGAGATACCGCACGATCTCTTCCTCGATGCGGGCCTTCATGTCCTGGAACAGCGCGAAGCTCTCCTTCTTGTACTCGACGAGCGGGTCGCGCTGGCCGTAGCCGCGCAGGCCGATGCCCTCCTTGAGGTGATCGAGCGAGTAGAGGTGGTCCTTCCATTGCGCGTCGACGATCTGCAGCATGATGTCGCGCTCGACGCGACGAAGGAGCTCGCTGCCGACGAGCGCTTCCTTTTCCTCGTAGTTCTTCTTCGCCAGCGCCCAGATGGCGTCCCCGATTTCATCGGTGTTCTTGCTGGCGAGCTCGAGCGCCTCGAGCTCCTGCGGATCGATCCCGAAGACGCGTGCCGTCTCGCGCTCGAGGGCGGGAATGTCCCATTCCTCCACGTCGAGCTCCTTGCCCGCGTAGCGATCGAGCTGCTCCTCGAGGAGCTCCTCGGCGAGGTCGAAGACATACGCACGGGTGTCGACGACCTCTTCCTCGGTGATGTGGACCTTGCCCTCGAGGATCTCGCGGCGCAGCGTGTAGACACTTTCACGCTGCTTGTTCATCACATCGTCGTACTCGAGGAGGTGCTTGCGGACGGAGAAGTTCTGCGCCTCGACCTGTGTCTGCGCGCGCTGGATCGCGCGCGTGACCATGCCGTGCTCGATCGGCACGCCTTCTTCCATCCCGAGCTTCTGCATCAGGCCGGAGATGCGATCCGACCCGAAGATCCGCATCAGGTCGTCTTCGAGCGAGAGGTAGAAGCGCGAGGAGCCCGGGTCGCCCTGGCGCCCGGCGCGGCCGCGCAGCTGGTTGTCGATGCGCCGCGCTTCGTGGCGCTCCGTCCCCAGGATGTGGAGGCCGCCGAGGCGGACGACCTCGTTGTGGTCCTCCTCGGTCTGCCGCTGGAAGTGCGAGAAGATCCGCTCCCAATCCTGGCGCGGCACCCGGTAGAAGGCGTCAACGTGGAAGAAGTAGACGAAGTCCGCGTCGTCCACGAACTTCTCGTCGCCGCGCGCGCAGCTTCTCGGCGACTTCCTCCGACAGCGCCTGCTGCCGCGCCATGTGCTCGGCGTTGCCGCCGAGCAGGATGTCGGTGCCGCGGCCTGCCATGTTCGTCGCAATCGTGACGTTGCCCTTGCGGCCGGCCTGCGCGACGATCTCCGCTTCCTGCGCGTGGTACTTCGCGTTGAGGACGACGTGCTTGATGCCGCGCCGCCGCAGCAGCGACGACAGCTTCTCGGACTTCTCGATCGACACCGTGCCGACCAGCGTCGGCCGCCCCGACGCCTGCTTCTCGAGGATGTCGGTGACGATGGCGTCGTATTTCTCGGTCGCCGTGCGGAAGACGAGGTCCGGCTCCTCGACGCGCTGCAACGGCCGGTTCGTGGGCGCCACGATGACGTCGAGCTTGTAGATCTTGTTGAACTCGGCCGCCTCGGTCTCGGCGGTGCCGGTCATGCCCGACAGCTTCTTGTACTTGCGGAAGTAGTTCTGGAACGTAATCGTCGCGAGCGTCTGGTTCTCGCGCTCGATCTTCACCTTCTCCTTGGCCTCGACTGCCTGATGGAGCCCGTCGCTCCAGCGCCGGCCCGGCATCAAGCGGCCGGTGAACTCGTCGACGATCACGACGCCGCCGTCCTTGATCATGTAGTCGACGTCGAGGCGGAACAGGTTGTGCGCGCGCAACGCCTGATGCACGTGGTGGAGCAGCGGCATGTTGGTCGGATCGTAAAGGCCGTTCGACCCCGGCACGAGCCGGTGGGCGAGCTCCTTCTCCATCTTCGCCATGCCGCTTTCCGTCATCGTCACGGTCTTGTGCTTCTCGTCGACGATGAAGTCGCCTGTCGTCTCGAGCGCCTCGCGCTCCTCGGCCTTCACGTTGCCCTGCGTGACCGCGCCCGGCTTCAGCTTCGGGATGACGCGATCGACCTCGTAGTAGAGATCCGTCGACTCCTCGGCTGGTCCGGAGATGATCAGCGGCGTCCGCGCCTCGTCGATGAGGATGCTGTCCACCTCGTCGACGACCGCGAAGTGGTGCCCGCGCTGCACCATCGACGCGATATCGAACTTCATGTTGTCGCGCAGGTAGTCGAAGCCGAACTCGTTGTTCGTGCCGTAGGTGATGTCCGCGCCGTAGGCGACCTGGCGCTGCTGATCGTTGAGCTCGTGCTGGATGACGCCGACGCTCATCCCGAGGAACCGGTAGAGGCGGCCCATCCACTCCGAGTCGCGGCGTGCCAGGTAGTCGTTGACCGTGACGACGTGCACGCCCTTGCCCTCGAGTGCGTTCAGGTAGGTGGGCAGCGTCGCGACGAGCGTCTTGCCTTCGCCCGTCTTCATCTCGGCGATCTTGCCGCTGTGCAGCACCATGCCGCCCATCAGCTGCACGTCGAAGTGCCGCATGTTGAGGACGCGGCGTCCTGCCTCGCGGACCACGGCGAAGGCCTCGACCAGCAGATCGTCGAGCGACTCGCCGTCCGCCACGCGCTTGCGGAACTCGTCCGTCTTGCCGCGAAGCTGTTCGTCCGTGAGGGCCTGGATCTGCGGTTCGAGCGCGCTGATTTCCGCGACCAGCGGACGGAGCCGCTTGATCTCACGCTCGTTCTGCGTGCCGATGACCTTGGCGAGGAGTTGACCGATCATTCGCTTCCTGGAGTGATGCCAGCTAGGGCTCCCGGCGGCAGCCGGAAGGAAGGGCTCACTTGCACGAGGAATATCAACCGATTATGCCACGTCGGGCATCATCGGCAAGGAAACGCGGCGGATTGTGAGGGGACTATCGGTCGCGCGGCTTCTGCGTGAGCAGCTGCAGCGGGTTGAGGAGCCGGCCGTTGGCGAGCACCTCGTAGTGGAGGTGGTAGCCGGTCGCGCGTCCGGTGGCGCCGACGTGGCCGATGACGTCGCCGCGCTTCACCTGCGCGCCCTTCTTGACGGCGTAGTTCGAGCAGGTGGCCGTACCGCGATTCGAGACCGAACCCGTGATCGATCGTGACCAGATTGCCGTAGGCGCCCTGGTAGCCGAGCTGTTTCACCGTGCCTGAAGCGGTCGCATAGACGGGCTGGCCCCGCTCGCCGGCGATGTCGAGGCCGGAATGGTAGTCGCGCGCCCCCGGTCAGCGGGTCCCGGCGCGGGCCGACCGTCGAGGAGATCCAGCCGTGCGCCGGCCAGATCGACGGCGTGGCGTCGGCCAGGGCATTTCGGCGATCGACGTTGCGCCGGACGACGTGGAGCCGCGACTCGAGGCTCTCGAGAAGGCCGCGCAGCAGTCCAAACGTATCTTCGGGGACCGTCATCGCGGCGAGCGTCCGGCGCGCGGTGCGGTCCGACCTCGGTGGCCCCACCCATCGCGCGCGCTTTCACCAGCGCGGGCAGCTTGTCCATCGCCCGCGACAGGTTCGGATCGAGCGCGGAACGTCCCGCCAGGTCGGCGATCGCGGACTGGAGCGATTCGATTTGACCGGCCAGCTGCAGGGTGGCCGAACGGTAGCTGGCGTTCTCGACCTCGAGGACCTGCTGGCTGCGCGATCAGTTCGGCCGCGTCGAGGTGGCCTTTCCACGCGGCGCCGAGACCGATCAAGATTGGGGTCACGAGCACCACGCAGGTGGTGATCGCGATGGGACGCACAGAAATGGTTGCGCGGCGCACGACACCCGAGGTGCGGTCAGCAACAACAATCGTGTAACGCCTTGAGAGCATCGTTTCCGTCAGCAGTATTGTGAGTGCCCGCGGGCCGGGGGATGCCGTCCGCGGCCCGAAGGTTACTACAAGGGTTGTCGGCCGTTCAAAGGGAAAACACCACAGTGGGCGAACATCGGGCGAATGACTGTATATGAATCGCCAAATGGCTCGGCTCCAGGCGATCGCCGCGGCACTGCTGTTCTCGACTGGCGGCGCCGGCATCAAAGTCGCCGCCTTCACGAGCGCTCAAGTAGCGGGCCTCCGCTCCGGTATTGCCGCACTCGTCCTCCTGCTGTGGCTCCGCGGACGGGTCCGCCTCACGCCCCACGTCCTTCTGGTGAGCCTGATCTACGCCTGCACGCTGACGCTCTTCGTTCACGCGACGAAGTTGACGACGGCGGCCAACGCCATCTTTCTGCAGGCAACCGCGCCCTTGTACCTCCTCGTGCTCGGTCCGATCCTCATCGGCGAGCGTTTTCGCCGGCGTGACCTCGTCTACCTCGCCACGCTCGGGGCCGGCATGATGTTGTGTTTTGCCGGTCAGCCTCAGGCGACCGCCACGGCGCCCGACCCGGCAACCGGCAACGTCCTCGCGGCGTTGTGCGGCCTCTCGTGGGCCCTGACGCTGCTCGGCCTGCGTTTCGTCGAGCGCGACGCGGCGAACGAGGGGCTCGGCATGAGCGTCGTCGTGGCCGGCAACGTGCTGGCGAGCGCTGTGTCGCTGCCGTTCGCCTGGCCGCTCCCGGCCGCGCCGGCGGGGGAGTGGACGACCGTCGTGTATCTCGGCGTCGTCCAGATCGGGCTTGCCTATGTCTGCCTGACGAAGGCGATGCGGCACCTGCCGGCGCTCGAAGCGTCGCTGCTGCTGCTGCTCGAGCCTGTGCTGAACCCGCTCTGGACCTGGCTCGTTCGCGATGAGTACCCGGGCACATGGGTGCTCGGAGGCGGCACGATCATCATCGCGGCGACGGCTGACAAGGCGATCTACGGCGTCGGACTGATTCCTGATTCCTGATTCCGCCCTGATTCCTGATTCCTGAGGCCTCCTATCGCCTGTCTCACGGCTTCACTCCACTAATCGGGTACTGAAGCGCCTCGGCGACGTGCTCGGCGGTCACACCCGGCGAGCCGGCGAGGTCGGCAATCGTCCGTCCAACCTTGAGCACTCGGTCGTAGCCGCGGGCGCTGAGACCGATCCGCTCGATGGCCTTCCGCAGCAGCGCACGCCCTGCCGGGTCGGGCCTGCACAACGTCGTGACCGCGCCGCCCCGCACCGCGGCATTGGTGCGCGGCCCGTCGGCGCCATAGCGCGCCTGCTGCGTGGCTCGCGCGACGCGCACGCGCCGCCGCACCGCGGCCGACGACTCACCAGCGGCGCTCTCGGTGATGGCACTGACAGGCACTGCCGGTACGTCCACGATCAGATCCAGCCGATCGCGCAGCGGCCCCGACAAGCGGCCGCGATATCGCGCAATCTGGCTGGGCGTGCAGTGGCAGCGGCGGCGCTCGTCACCGAGAAAGCCGCACGGACAAGGATTCATCGCCGCCACGAGCACGAAGCGCGCCGGGAACACGGCGCTCCGGGCGGCGCGGGCGATCGTCACGCGCCCTTCCTCGAGCGGTTGCCGCAGCACTTCCAGCACGCGGCGATCGAACTCCGGCATCTCGTCGAGGAACAGCACGCCGTTGTGCGCCAGGGAGATCTCGCCGGGCCGCGGGTTCGTCGCCGCCGCCGACGAGGGCGACGTTGGAGATCGTGTGATGCGGTGCGCGGAACGGGCGCGTCGCGAGGAGTCCTGCTCCAGGAGCAAGGGTTCCGGCCACCGAGTGAATGGCCGTGCACTCCAGCGCCTCGTCGAACGTGAGCGGCGGAAGGATGCCCGCCAGCCGCCTGCGCCAGCATGGTCTTGCCGGCACCCGGCGGGCCCGAGAGCAGCAGGTTGTGACCACCGGCCGCGGCCACTTCGAGGGCACGGCGGGGAAGCAGCTGCCCACGCACTTCCGCGAGGTCGCCATCCGGCCAGGTGTCGGCCTCCGGCGGGTCCGTCATCGCCTGCGCCCGCTCGGCGCGTCGGGAGAGTTGAGGGCGCTTATCGCCTCGGCCAGCGATCGCGCGATGCAGACGTCCAGTCCGGCCACGACCGATGCTTCGGCCGCGTTCTGCGGCGGCAGGAGCAGCCGCCGCACGCCCAGCCGGCGGGTTGCGACCGCGATCGGCAGGACACCGCGAATGCCGTTGATCGCGCCGTCCAGCGACAGCTCGCCCAGCACGACCGTGTCGTCGACCGCCCGGCGGGTCAGCGCTCCCGAGGTGGCGAGCAGTCCGAGCGCAATGGGCAGGTCGAACGACGATCCGCGCCTTGCGAACGTCGGCGGGCGCAAGGTTGACGGTGATGCGGTGAGATGGGAACTCGAAGCCCGAGTTGCGGATCGCCGACCGTACCCGGTCCCGGCTCTCGCGCACGGTCGCGTCGGGCAGGCCAACCATCGTGAACCGCGGAAGTCCGAATGAGACGTCCACTTCGATGTGAACGGGAAACGCCTCGACGCCGAACACGGCCGCGCTGCGGAGGCTCGCCAGCATGCCCGGCTGTATTGCAAATACGGTCCCGCTCCGGCACGCGGACATCTCAGGCCGGTGTCCGGATCCGTCGAGACGCGGCAGAAATCCCGCGGTGAACCGGTCCGATGGCAGTCCGTGCGTGAGCGGCTATTCCGCAACGCGGTCCGTTCCGATATTCCGAGCAGAATGATCGTCCGGCGGCAGCCCGAGAACCGGCGCGGGCCCCGGAAGCTAGCGTAACTACTGTTGGATATTGAGTTTAGCTGAGCGCACCATTATGCTCATGAAGCTCTCGACGCCGCCGGCCACACTTTCCTCGAGGCGGGCCTCCACCCTCGCGCTACAAGGAAGCAGCAATGCTTGACTCCCTGAAAGGCCTGGCCGGCAGCCGGCAAGGCCCAGAAGCAGGTCGACGACCTTCAGAGCCTGATCACCGCCGCCAAGGAGGAGCGCAGCGCCCTGAGCGCGATGCTCACCCAGATCTCGATGCGCAGCTCCAAGCTGTCGCAGATGGGGAAGTCGCTCGAGCAGATCGAGCAGAAAGCGGTCGTCGCCGCCGAAAAGCTCGACGAGGTCACCAGGCGGCTGCGAGGGCGTCGAGGAGCGCGCCACGTCGTTCGCCGAGGTCGAGACGCGCGTCCAGTCGCTCATCGATACCGCCACGCAGGCGCAGGCAGGCGGCCGAGAAGCTGATGGCGCCCGACGGCGACCTTCAGGCGCATCGCCGGCAGGTCCAGCAGCTCTCCTCGCAGGCGCTCGAAACCCAGGCGAGCGTCGACGCGATCAAGAAGGAGCGCGCGGCGCTCGAGGAGTTCCGCAGCCAGCTGCGGCAGGCGCAGAACGAGATCAAGTCCGTCGCGTCGACAACGCCGCTGCGCTGCGCGGCGAGCTCGACCAGGTGCGCGGCACCGCGGGCCAGCTCAACCAGGACTACGCGAAGCTGCGCGATACCGTCGCGCGGCGCGCAAGGAAGACTCGACGGCCGCGACCGAGGCGGTCAAGGACGTCGAAAAGAAGCTCGGGCCGCTCATGCAGCTGCAGGAGCTGAGCAAGGCCACCGAAGAGAAGCTCACCTCGCTCAACGCCCTCGCCGAGCACGTCACGCAGAAGTCGAAGGCGCTCGAAGGCCAGAAGCACACGATCGATCGCGCCGTCGTCGAGGCCAACCGCCTCAACGAGATGGTCTGGAGCATGGACGTCCAGATCGGCAAGTTGAACGAGGGCCTGAAGCAGGCGGCGCGCGGCGAGGAGACGATCCTCCGCATCGAGAAGATCGTCGAAGAGACCAACGCGAAGGTCGAGGCAGCCAGCAAGTCCCGCGACGAATTCGCACGCGAAGCGGCGCGGATGGAGAAGGACGGCCGCGCGCTCGTGGACGTCATGCGCTCGTACGTCGAGAAGCTGGGCCTCGAGAAGAAGGAATTCGAGGCGTTCGACCATCGGCTCCGCGGCGCTGCAGTCGGCGGTGCAGCGAGGCCGAGAGCCGCATGGACGCGCTGGCGGCGAAGGAGAAGCACCTGTCGCTGCTGAACCAGCGCGCCGACGCGCTCAGCAAGGACTTCCAGTCGCTGCTCGGCCAGGCCGACGAGCTGACGAAGAAGCAGGCGAACCTCGAGTCGCTGCAGGAGCGTCTGGGGCAGGTCGACGAGCTGGCGAAGCGGACAGCGGTTCAGTACGACGTGCTCAAGCAGAACCGCGCCGACCTCGACGAGCTGCGCAAGGACATCCAGGACTTCCACAAGTCGCACGCCGAGGTGACGCAGCTTCGCGACAAGCTCGGCGTCGGATCGCGCCGCGCTCGAAGCGTTCGGCGATCGCCTCACCTCGTTCCGCGCCCGGACGCCGGAGCTCGAGGCGACGATGGACGCGATTGTCGGGCGGCTGTCCGATGTGGAGAACGGCACGAAGGCCGCAACCCGCCTCGGCGAGCTCGCCAGCGAGCTCGACGCGCAGCTGACCCGCGTGACTGGCCGCATCCAGTTCGTCGACAAGCTCGAAGGCCGCATCAACACCCTTCATGTCCTGACCGCCGACGTCGATCGGAAGCTGGCGGAACAGCTCGCCCGCCGCGCCGAGCTCGACACGCTGAAAACGCAGGTCGACGGCGTCATTGCCCAGATGCTCGACGCCCAGCAGAAGATCGATGGCGTCAGCAGCGCGCAGACGAAGGTGCTGCCGCTCGCCAACCGGCTGACGTCGCTGCAGGCGCAGCTCGACCATGCCGGCGAGAGCTTCAAGGGCGTGCTGCAGGACGAGGCGGTCATCAAGGAACAGCAGGCGCGGCTCGTCGAGCTCGTGGAGTCGAGCCGCTCGCTGGCGACCGAAACCGCGGAACGGATGAAGCAGATGCAGGCGCTCGGCGAAGAGCTGGGCCGCTCGAGCTCCGTCAAGGACGAGCTGATTGGCGAGCTGGCCCGCATTCAGGCGCGGCAGCGTGAAGCGGTCGCCCAGGCGGAGGCCGCCGAGGACCAGATCAAGCGCGCCGAAGCGATGTACAAGGCGCTCGAGCAGCGCCGTGCGCAGCTTTCGTTCTCCGAGAAGAAGATTGCCGCGGTCGAAACCAAGGTGGCGGATCTCGCGCAGAAGTCAGCCGAGATCGACGCGAAGATGAAGGCGCTCGTCGATCGCGAGGCAGTCGTCAGCCGCGGTCAAGGCCGAGGTGGACAGCGTCCACCAGATCAGCGCGCGCAGCAAGGCCGACCTGCAGTACGTCAGCGATCATCGCGAGGAGCGTCGCGGCGCTGCGCCGGCAGGTGCAGGATCTGCTCGCCATGTCCGGCGAGACCGAGGAGAAGATCGCCGACAATCGAGACGCGCCGGAAGATGGTCGACGAGGTGCAGTCCAAGACGAGCCTGATCTCCAACCTGCTCGAGGACGTGCGCATCAATCTCGAGACGCTCGGCGAGCAGAAGGCGGTCATCGACCACGTGGGCGAGAAGCTGCACGGCTCGAGTTCATGATGCAGGAAGCGCAGAACACGCTGCGCACGCTGCAGCACGAGCGCGAGCTGGCCGAGCGCATCGAGCAGAGCATCAAGCAGCTGCGCACCCGGAGGACGACGAAGCCGGAGGACGTGGGCGCCAAGAAGGTGACTGCGTAGGCGCGTCAGGCAAGGCTCAAAGCGCAGGCACAGGACTCGAAGCCCAGAAGCTCACCGCTCGAGAGACAACCGACAGAAGGCCGGCAGGAGAAATCCTGGCCGGCCTTTTTCATTTCAGGGTATCGACGGCTCGGCGCTCGCAGACGCTCGCCCTGGACGTCCGCGTCAGGCTTAACCAACTGGCTGTGCCTTGGCCGGATGCGTTGATCGGGCCGGGGGTAGGCGGGCGTGACGTCCAAACAAAAAGGCCGGTCAGGAGTTGCTCCTGCCGGCCTTGATCTCGTTTCGTGGACGGTGTGTCCTAGTGGATCGTATCAACTGAACCTGTAGTGCCCACGACAGCCTTTCGACCGCGATCTCGCGGGCCAACCAACGGGCGGCCCGCTGTAGAAATCACAAGGACACTTCCTAGTTCGTCTCCACCGCCCCGTTCGGGAAGATGGTCAGCCGCTGTCCGATCTGGATCGCGTTCCCGCTGATCCGGTTCCACTCCTTCAGCGACGCGACGGTCGTCCGATACAGCCTCGCGATGGAGAACAGCGTGTCGCCCCGCTTCACGCGGTGGATCACGCGTTGACTGCGCCGTCTTTTCGGGCTGCGGCGCCTTCATGTTGCTCGCATTGACGACGTCCGCGTCCGCGTTCCGGGTTTCGACGGCTGGCGCCGGGTTCTCGGTGCGCGTGGCGAGGAGCAGCGTCGGCGGGCGCGGAATAACGAGCTGCTGGCCCGGCGTCACCCTGGACTTCAGGGTCAGATAGTTCGCCTCGGCCAGGTCCCCGCGGCTCACTTTCAGCCGCTTCGCGATGGAGGTGAGCGTCTCGCCCTTCTTGACCGTGTGACGGTTGAGGGCGGCCAGTTCCGCCGGGTCGGCCTGTTCGAGGCGCTCGCGCACCGCGTCCGCCGTGCCCATCGGCACTTTCAGCTCGTAATCGGTGGCGCGTACGGGCGTCGTCCAGCGGCGAAGCTCCGGATTCAGCTCCTGGATCGTCTGCACCGGGATGTCGACCCACTCAGCGACCCGGCGAATGTCCACCGCCTCGGCCACCTGCACCGTCTCGAACTGCTGCTCGTCCCACGGGGTGACGTTCATCCCGTACTGAGCGGGGTTCCTGGCGATGATCATGGCCGCGAGGATGAGCGGCACGTAATCCCGCGTCTCCTGCGGGAGGAAGCGGGAACTGGCGCTGAGGGCCCAGAAGTCCTCACGGCCCGACCGCTTCATCGCGCGCTGCACCCGGCCCGGGCCGCCGTTGTAGGAGGCGAGCGCGAGATGCCAGTCCTCGCCGAACATCTTATGGAGGCTTTTCAGATACTTGGCCGCGGCGCGCGTGCTTTTCTCGGCATCCGCACGCTCGTCGATGTACCAGTCGTGCTTCAACCCCATTCTCGAGGCCCGTGCCTCGCATGAACTGCCAGATCCCTCGCGCTTTCGCGCGAGACAGCGCGCTGGGCTTGAACGCGCTCTCGATCAGCGGGACGTAGGCGAGGTCCAGCGGAAGCCCTTCGGCCCGGAACACATCCTGGATCATCGGCAGGTAGCGGGCACCCCGGCTCAACCCCTCTTCCAGGTAGCCTTTCAGCCGGCCGGTGAACAGCTGGACGAACGACAACACCCGCGCATTCAGCGGGATGTCGATGTCGTGGACCGTTTCCTGGAGGTCCTCGGCGACGGTCTGCTCCGTTTCCGGAGTCGCCGCCGGGCTCTCGAACGTCGAAATCGTCAGCAGATCGTCGATGCTGGCAGGATCGAGCTTCCGCTCCGTGAATCCGTCGCCCTGGGCCAGGGCCGTGACCTCGTAGGCGCTGATGCGCTCCACGAGGCGGTCGAAATGCTCCCGGAGCCGCGGTTCGGTCCGAGCGCCCAGGGGTGATTCGAGGAGAACTTCCAGCGCCCGATTGAACTCCGTCTTCGCCGTCTCGAGATGACCCAGCTGGAGGTCGCGCCGGCCGGTCTCGAAATGGCCATTGGACACCGCAATCAGATCCAGGACCGGGTCGGTCTGGGGCTGGGGAGCGGGGGCCGCGGGAACGGGTGCTGCGGCAGCCACGGGCGCCGGCGACGGAACGGCCGCTGGAGGCACATGGGCAGCGCAGGCCGCTGAGAACAATGCGAGGGCGCAGATCGCCCCATTCAAGCCGTGGCGCGGTCTCGGCATCAGGCGGTACCTCTAGCAGGTGGGTCAACAATAAGTCCAGCGGGCTCAGCAGTTGCAGTTTCGGCCCACTGTGGTTATCGGTCGCTTCTGTAAGTTATCGGTCGCTGCCGGGCAATCCGTCAGCGTGGCCAGCCGGCCTGCACGAACACCTTCTGGGACTCGCCCAGGTCCCGCGCCGAGGGGGTGATGATCGTCTTCTCGCCGACCACCAGCTTCCGCCCCGCCTTCAACGCCGCCCGAACGTCGTCCTCGCAGACAAAATCGGCCGGAGCGTCGGATGCTTCTGCCTCCGGCATCGCGGCGGCGGAGGCTTCCTCGCCCGACGCTGTCGATTCCGGCGATGCGCGATAGCCGCGTGACGCCAGAAAGTGATCGATCCGAGCTGCCAATGTATCCACCGGGATACCGCCAGCGGCAGAACGCGCCGGCGCTTTGGGCAGCGACGGCCCGGTCGCTTCCGGGCGGCGAAAGCCGGCCCCTCCGTACTCGGACATGGCCGCTGGCTTCGGCCGGCCCGCATCCGGCCGGCCCGTCGCGGCGGGGCGGATCTCGTACGCCAGGCGCTTGATGTTCAGCAGGTGCTTCGGGGTGATGTTGTCGGACGTGATGTTGCCGCCCCAGCCGCCGCATCCGAGTGTCATCGCGGGATCCAGACCGGTCGTCAGGCCGATCGAACCGTGGGTCGTCGGCGTGTTGACGCAGATGCGGAATGCCGGCTTCTTCAGGCCGAACTGGAGGATGACGTCCTCGTTCTTCGAGTGGATCGACATGGTGTGGCCCATGCCGCCATACCGCAGGATCTGGATGCAGCGCTCGCAGCCCTCGCGCCAGTCCTTGACGACGTACCAGGAGAGGACGGGCGCCAGCTTTTCAATCGAAAGGGGATAGTCCCGCCCCACGCCGGTCAGCGGCGCGATCAAGGCACGGGTACCGTCGGGGACCTTCAACCCGACCTGCTGTGCGATGAACGCCGCGGACTTGCCGACCAGCGCCGGGTTGGGCAGCCGTTGGGGCGTCACCAGTGCCCTGGCCAGCGCCTCCATCTCCGCCGGGTTCATGAAATAGGCGCCGAGCGCCTGGAACTCCCGTCGTAGCGCTTCGTCTACCGCCTCGTCCACGACCACCGAGTTGGGAGAGGAGCACAGGACCCCGTTGTCGAAGGTCTTGCCGGTCATGATGTCGTCAGCCGCCTTCCGCAGGTCGGCGCTGCGCTCGACGTAGCATGGCGCGTTGCCAGGCCCGACACCGTAGGCCGGCTTGCCGGAGCTGTAGGCGGCGCGCACGAGACCCATCCCGCCGGTGGCCAGAATCACCGCCACGTCGCGGTGTTTCATCAACTCCTGCGTGCCCTCGAGCGTGACGGTCTTCATCCAGCCGATGCTGCCGGCGGGCGCGCCGGCACGGGTGGCCGCCGCCGCCATCACCTCCACCGTGCGGGTGATGCAGCGGACCGCCGAAGGGTGGGGACTCACGACGATCGCGCAGCGAGCCTTGAGCGCGATCAACACCTTATATATAGCCGTCGACGTGGGGTTCGTGGACGGGACGATGGCGGCGACTACGCCGAATGGCTCCGCGATCTCGACGAGCTTCTTCTCCTCGACACGGTTGACCACGCCCACAGTGCGCATCGGGCGGATGAATTCGTACACCATCTGCGAGCTGAAGAGGTTCTTCTGGACCTTGTCCGCGACAACGCCATAGCCCGTCTCCTCGACTGCCAGGCGCGCCAGCGTCTCGGCCTGCGGCGTCACGGCATCCGCCATGGCGGTGACGATGGCGTCGATCTGTTCCTGGGTGAGCTCGGCGAGCTGGCCCTGCGCCTGGCGCGCGGCACGCGCCAGCGTACGAGCTTCAGAGATGGACGCGAGATCCTTGTCGGTTTGCGGAGGGCTGTCCTGAACGGCCATACGGATGCCGCGGGGCCTGAAGGCCCGGCTCTACGTCTTGGGGAGAATCCTCTCGACTTCCGCGTGGGGCCGCGGGATCACATGGACCGACACCAGCTCGCCGACTCGCCGCGCAGCCGCCGCGCCTGCGTCGGTAGCGGCCTTTACCGCGCCGACGTCCCCGCGGACGAGGACCGTGACGTAGCCCGCGCCGATGTATTCCTTGCCGACGAGGACCACGTTGGCCGCCTTGACCATCGCATCAGCGGCTTCCACCGAGCCGATAAGGCCTTTGGTCTCCACCATCCCGAGAGCGTCTTGTGCCATGTGCAGCGGAATATCCGGACGAACTCTAACAGAATTGCGCGGTATCATCCACTCAGTGGCGTGTACAGTCCGACTGATCTCCGTCCTGATGGCGGCTGCGCTGACCGCGACGGCGTGCGGCCGCACTGAAGATACCGAGCCTCCCGTGGCGACTCCAACCGTCACCCTCAGCCGCCCCGACGCGGCGGTGGGGAGTCCAATCGACATGACCTACCGCTTCGCGGTGGACGGGAATGCGCCGCCCTTCTCCGAGGATTACTGGGTGTTCGTCCACTTCGTCGATGCCGACGGCGAGTTGATGTGGACCGACGATCATCGTCCACCTACTCCGACGCGGCAGTGGAAGCCGGGCGCGACGATCGATTATTCGCGGACGATGTTCATCCCGAAGTTCCCGTACATGGGCGAGACGCACGTGGAAATCGGCCTGTTCTCCCCCGAGACCGGCGCACGGCTGCCGCTCGAGGGACAGAACCAGGGCATGCGGTCGTACCGCGTCGCCGACTTCAATCTCCGCCTGCAGTCCGACAACGTGTTCGTCGTCTTCAACAACGGCTGGCACGAGACGGAGGTGGCGGACGAAGCCTCCGGCCTGGAGTGGCAGTGGACGAGGCGCGAAGCGACCCTGTCGTTCCGGAATCCGAAGCGCGACGCCGTGTTTTTCCTCCAGCTCGACCAGCCCGTGAAGGCACTCGGCGAGCCCCAGAAGGTGGAGGTCCGGATCGGCCCGATGGTGATCGACAGCTTCACGGTGCCGGTCGGCGTCCGCGACCTGCGCCGCGTCAACGTGACCGCCGGTCAGTTCGGTTCGGCTGAGACGGTCGACATGACCATCGCGGTGGACAAGACGTTCGTGCCCGCGTCGGTCCCCGAGCTTCGCAGCACGGATCCGCGCGAGTTGGGCGTCCGGGTCTTCCGCGCGTTCGTACAGCCGAAGTAAGGTCATTCGCCAGCCGGCAGCACCACGGCCGATCGCATTTCACCGGGTTGCGCATTCCTGCACGGCGCCTGAGAGCGGCCACCGTGTTCGGGCACGGGCACGGCTGAGATCTGGTCCCGTCACCGGCCAGTTTCGCGGGATCCCGGTCTAATTTCGCGAGGAGCTGTGCCAGACTGTGGGAATGGAGTTCCGCTGTAGGCTCGGCACGGCGGGCGGCGAGATTATCGAGGGCGTCTACGTCGCCGACAGCGAATCCCGCCTGCGCCACGAACTCGAAGAAAAGGGCCTGTTCGTCCTGTCGCTGCAGCGCCGGGGCGGACTGCCGAACATCGCCCGCGGCGGGGGGCAGCGCCGGCGAATCAGCCGCCAGGAGTTCCTGGTGTTCAACCAGGAGCTGGCGACGCTGCTGAAGGCGGGCATGCCGCTGGTGCAGTCGCTCGACATCCTCCGGCAGCGCGTGTCGAACGCCACGTTCAAGGCGGTGCTCGACGACGTGTACGACAAGGTGAAGTCGGGCCAGGGGCTGTCGGACACGTTCGCGGCGCACGGCGACCTGTTCCCGGCGGTCTACTCGGCGTCGTTGATGGCCGGCGAGCGCAGCGGCAATCTCGACTCGGTCATCCGCCGATACGTGGCATACGAGAAGGTGATCGGCGCCGTCAAGAAGCGCACGATCTCGGCGCTCATCTATCCGGCGATTCTGACGATTCTGATGCTGGGACTGATCGGCATCATCGTCCTGCGGGTGGTGCCGTCGTTCTCGTCGTTCTACGAGAACTTCGACCGCGAGCTGCCGCTCTCGACGCGGATCATCGTCGGGGTGTCCGACGCGGTCGTCACGAACTTCTGGCTGATTGTCATTGCGTTCGTCGGTTCGGTGGCCGGCGTCCTGGCGTGGGCGCGGCAGCCGGGACAGCGGGCGCGCCTCGATCGGATGCTCCTCGAGGTGCCGTGGGCGGGCAACACCGTCCGCAAGTTTTCGACCGCGCAGATGGCGCGGACGCTGGGAACCCTGCTCGGCGGTGGCATTCCGCTGGTCAACGCGCTGGAGATCGTCAACCGCTCGATGTCGAACCGCTTCATGGCGGACGAGCTCGCTGGAGATCACGCGGCGCGTGCGCGAAGGTGAGAGCTTCGCCGCGGCGATGCTCAAGCGCAAGGTGTTCCCGGACGTCGCGGTGAAGATGGTGGAGGTCGGCGAGTCAGACCGGCGCGCTGCAGGAGATGTTGAACAGCCTGGCCGATTTCTACGACGAGGAGATCGAGACCGAAGTTGCGCGCTTCATCACGCATCATCGAGCCGGTCCTGCTCGTCGTCATGGGCCTGGTCATCGCGCTGGTGGTCATCGCGCTGTACCTGCCGCTCTTCGAGCTGAGCTCGGTGGTGAGCGGCAGCCGCTGAAACTATGGCTACACTGGATCCGGAAAGCCTCGTACAGACCCCGGAAGACTACTCGCAGGAGGTAGCGCGCGCGCAGAAGCTGGCGGAGCGCTACCGCCTCGAGTTCGTCGACATGGACGAATTCCGCATCGACCAGGAACTGTTCCGGTCGATCCCGGCCGACCTGATGCTGCGCTACGGGTTCGTGCCGTACCGCCGCGAGGGCAGGTCGCTCGTCATCGTCGTGTCCGACCCGACCGACCTGCCGATGATCGACGAGCTGAGCATCGTGCTCAACGCCCCGCTCAAGGTGACCGTCGGCGCGCCGTCGGCGATCCAGTCGATCCTCAAGAAGAGCGAAAGCTCGCAGCGCGTCCTCGAGGAGGCGACCGAGGGGTTCCAGCTCCAGGTGCTCAAGGAGGACGAGCAGGGCGAGGAGAGCCTCACCGTCGAGCGGCTGACGAGCGACATCAGCCCGATCATCAAGCTGGTCGACTCGACGATCTACACGGCGATCCAGCGGCGCGCGAGCGACATCCACATCGAGACCGGCGACGACGTCGGTGCACGTGAAGTACCGGATCGACGGCGTGCTGCAGCCGGCGATGCGGCCGATCGCCAAGCAGTTCCACAGCTCCATCATCTCGCGCATCAAGGTGATGGCGGAGCTCGACATCGCCGAGAAGCGCGTGCCGCAGGACGGCCGGTTCAAGGTGCGCATGCCGGGGAAGACGATCGACTTCCGCGTGTCGATCATGCCGAGCGTGCACGGCGAGGACGCGGTCATCCGCATCCTCGACAAGGAGTCGATCAGCGAGCAGTTCACCGAGCTGACGCTGAACGTCGTCGGGTTCCCGGAGCAGGAGCTGCGCCGCTTCCGCAAGTACATCCGCGAGCCGTACGGCATGGTGCTCGTGACCGGCCCGACCGGGTCGGGCAAGACGACGACGCTCTACGCCGCGCTCTCCGAGATCAAGTCGGTCGAAGACAAGATCATCACCATCGAGGATCCGGTCGAGTACCAGCTCCGCGGGCATCACGCAGATTCCCATCAACGAGAAGAAGGGGCTGACCTTCGCGCGCGGCCTGCGATCGATCCTGCGCCACGACCCCGACAAGATCATGGTCGGCGAGATCCGCGACCCGGAGACGGCGCAGATCGCGATCCAGTCCGCGCTCACCGGCCACCTCGTGTTCACCACCGTCCACGCCAACAACGTCGTGGACGTGCTCGGCCGCTTCCTGAACATGGGTGTCGAGCCCTATCAGTTCGTGTCCGCGCTCAACTGCGTGCTCGCCCAGCGGCTCGTGCGCCTGATCTGCTCGCACTGCAAGCGCGCGGTCCGCGTCGATCCGAAGCTGCTGGAGGAGTCCGCGCTCGAGCCGTCGCTGGCCCAGTCGCACACCGTTCTACGAGGGCGCGGGCTGCATCGAATGCGGCGGCACCGGCTTCAAGGGACGCACGGCCATCTGCGAGCTCCTGGATCTCTCCGATCGCATCCGTGAGATGATCCTCGATCGCCGCCCGGCGTCCGAAATCAAGAAGGCGGCACACGAAGAAGGCATGCGGTTCCTCCGCGAGTCCGCGGTCGAGAAGGTGCTGCTGGGCCAGATCGACCCTGCGCGAAATCAACAAGGTGACCTTCGTCGAATGAGCCTGCTCGCCTCCTGGCTCGCCAGTCCGCCTCCTGACGCGGCGGTCGAGATCTCGCCCGAGCGCGTCGCCGTGGCCACGATGAGCGCGCGCGGGCGCGACCTCGTCGTGCAGGGCTATGCGAGCGAGCCGCTCCCCGCCGGGGCGGTGGTACCGTCGCTCACCGCGCACAACCTCGCCGATCGGCCGCGTGTCGTGGCGGCGCTGCAGGCGGTGTTCGAGCGCCTGGGCAGCCGGCCGCGCCGCGTCGCGCTGGTCATCCCCGACGTCGCCGCCCGCGTCTCGTTGTTGCGGTTCGACCAGGTTCCCGCCCGCCGCGAGGACCTCGACCAGCTCGTACGCTGGCAGCTGAAGAAGTCGGCGCCGTTCCCGATCGACGATGCGTGCGTGACGTATAGCCCGGGCGCGCGCGGCGCCGCCGGCGCCGAGTTCGTCGTCGCCATGGCCCGCCGCGACGTCGTGCGCGAGTACGAAGGCGTCTGCGACGAAGCCGGCGCCTATGCCGGGCTCGTGGACCTCGCGACGCTCAGCGTCATCAACCTGTTCCTGGCCTCGACAGACGCCCCCGCGGGCGACTGGCTCGTCGTCCACATGCAGCCCGAGTACACCTCGCTCGCCATCATGCGCGGCGAGCACGTCATCTTCTTCCGCAGCCGGCCGCAGGGCGAGGCGACGACATCCTCGCCGACCTCGTGCACCAGACGGCGATGTACTACCAGGACCGGCTTGACGGGACAGGGGTTCACGCGCGTGCTGCTCGGCGGCACCGGCCGTGTGCCGGGCGTCGTCGACGCGGCGCGGCGCAGCCTCGAGGAGCGCCTCGGCGTGACGCGTGGAACCGATCGATCCGACGCGCGCCGCGTCGCTGCGCGACCGCATCGGCGTCACGCCGGAGCTGATGGATCTGCTCGCGCCGCTCGTCGGCATGCTGCTGCGGACGCGCCGGGAGGCGGTGGCGGCCTGATGATCCGGACCAATCTCGCGACGAAGCCGTTCTACAACGTCCGCGCCGTCCAGGTCGCGCTGTCCACGCTCGCCGCCGTCGTCATCGGGATCACGCTGTTCAACGGCATCAGGATCCTCACGCTGATGACCAGTCAGCAGACGCTGGGCGCCAACGCGGATGAAGCCGAGCGCGAGGCGGCGCGGCTGCGGTCGGAAGCGTCACGCATTCGCGCGCAGATCAACCCGACGGAGCTGGAGACGGTGGCGAGCGCGGCGCGCGAGGCGAACGACCTCATCGATCAGCGCTCCTTCTCCTGGACGGAGCTCTTCACGCAGTTCGAGGCGACGCTCCCGGACGACGTCCGCATCACGGCGGTGCAGCCGCGCCTCGAGAAGGGCGTGTTCATCATCGGCATCGCCGTGGACGCGCGGCGCGCCGAGGACCTCGAGGCGTTCATCGACGCGCTCGAGACGACCGGCGCGTTCCACAACGTGCTCGCCACCGAGACGCAGACCAACGAGGAGGGGCTGCTCGAGGCGATCATCGAAGGCGTCTACCAGCCGCCGTCGCGCACAGCCCAGCAGGAGGCACCCCAGCCATGAGCAGCCCTCACGGCACGTCTCTGGGGCGGCGCGTGCTCGCCGAGCACCGGCGGGTCGTGGTGCCGCTGGTCGTCGCTCTCGTGGCGAACGCGCTGGTGTACGCGTTGTTCGTGTATCCGCTGGCGCAGCGCGTCGCCAACGTCGAGCAACGCAACGACGCTGCGGGGCAGGCACTGACGGCGGCGCAGGCGGATTTCGCGCAGGCCAATGGCACGCTGACCGGTAAAGACCGCGCCTCCACCGAGCTCGCTACCTTTTACAAGGACGTGCTGCCGCCGGACCTGTCGGGGGCGCGGCGGCTGACGCAGCTGCGGCTGCGGCAGCTCGCCCGCGAATCGGACCTCACGTTCGATCGCGATCAGTACGAGGAAGTCGAAATCCGCGAGAGCACGCTCCGCCGTCTGAGAATCAGGATGGTTCTGAGCGGCGCCTACGAGGACATGCGCACCTTCATCCACCAGCTCGAAGCGTCCCCGGAGTTCGTGGTCATCGACAACGTCGAGCTCGCGGCGGGCGCGGAGAACACCGGCGCCCAAGTGGTGACGCTGGAGATGTCCACCTACTTCCGGGACGCGGCCTGATGGCGTCGAAGACGCAGAAGCAGCTCGCCGTCCTCGGCGCGCTCGTGGTGCGGCCTGGTTCTCGTCATCACGCTGCGGGGAGGCGACACCCCGGCCGGAACCTCGGCCGCACCGTCCAATCCAGTATCCGGCACGACCGGAACCCGGCAGCAGCCGGGAAGGGGCGGCCAGGCGCCGGTGACGGACATCCAGCTCGAGGCGCTGAACGCGGCCCGCGAAAGACGCTCCCGTGGCGGAGCGCAACCTGTTCCGCTTCGAGGTGAAGGCGCCGCCCCCCGCGCCTCCGGGCCCCGGCGCCGGCGCCGCGCCCGCCCCGCGGGTCGTCCCCACGGGACCGCCGGTGCCGCAGGGGCCGCCGCCGCCGCCGCCGATCCCGCTGCGGTTCATCGGCCTGCTGAACGCTCCGGCTCAGGCGGGCCGCGTCGCCATCCTGAGTGACGGCCGCGGGACCGTCTTGACGGGAAGGGAAGGCGATATCATCGAAGGCCGATATCGTCTGTTGAGGATTGGCGCAGACAACGTCGAGATGGCCTACACCGACGGCCGCGGACGGCAGGTGATCCGGCTCTCAGGGCAATGATGCATCGACTAGCCATTGTGATCGTGATCGTGATGCCGCCTTGGGGGCAGGGTGCGCGGCGAGCCGCGCGTTCGGCAGCGGCGAGAGCGCGGCGCGCGCGGGTGACTGGGACACGGCAGTGGATTTCTATCGCCGTGCCGTCCAGGAAGACCCCGAACGCGCCGACTACCAGATCGCGCTCGAGCGCGCGATGATCAATGCCGCCAACCTGCACCTGGATCAGGCGCGTGTCCTCGAGGCGCGCGGGCAGCTCGAGGAGGCGCTGCGCGAATACCGCCGCGCCAGCGAGTTCGACCCGTCGAACCGCCTCGTGTCGGCGAAGGTACTGGAGATGGAGCGGCGCATCCGCGACCTGGTGGAAGCCTCGCGGCCGCAACCGTCGATCCAGCAGATGCGCGACGTCGCGAGACAGTCGCAGCCGCTGCTGAACCCGGCGTCGCGCGAGCCGATCGACGTCATCTTCAACAATTCCAGCCTGCGCGACATCCTCAACTCCATCGGCATGGCGGCCGGGATCAACATCAGCTACGAGCGCGACTTCCAGGACCGGATGTACACGGTGAACCTGCGCGGCGTCACGTTCGAGGAAGCGCTGACGCAGATCCTGGGCGCGAACACGCTGTTCTACAAGGTGATCAACCCGCGCACCATCATGATCATCCCGGACAACGCGCAGAAGCGCGCGGCGTACGAGGAGCAGGTGATCCGCACCTTCTTCATCTCGCACGCCGACGCGACGGAGCTGGTGCAGACGCTCAACCAGGTCATCCGCATCCCGGCGATCGCCGTGCAGCCGGTGCTGGCCGCGAACAAGACGGCGAACACGATCACCGTGCGCGGGACCGCGAACGTCGTGTCGATCATCGAAAAGATGATCGAGGCGAACGACAATCCGCGCTCGGAAATCATCATCGACGTCCAGATCCTCGAGGTGAACCGGGGCAGGGTCAAGGAATTCGGCATCAACCTGTCGGAGTACGCCGTCAACCTCGCGTTCTCGCCCGAGCAGCGAGGGATCACGGGCGCCACGCCCGGCAACGACACCGATCCCCCCACCGCCGCGGGTGTGACGTCGACGCCGTTCAACCTGAATACCATCACCCGCGGCGTCTCGACCGCCGACTTCTACATGGCGGTGCCGTCCGCCGTTCTGCGTTTCCTCGAGACCGATATCGGCACCAGGCAGATCGCCAAGCCGCAACTTCGAGGCGCCGAAGGGCAGAAGATCACGCTCAATCTCGGGCGGGAAGTCCCGGTCCCTTCGACGGTCTTCACACCGGTGGCCCAGGGCGGGGCAAGCTTCAACCCGCTGACCTCGTTCAACTACCGGACCGTGGGCGTGATCATCGAGATGACACCGCGTGTGACGTTCGAGAACGAGATCATCCTCGACGTCCTGGTCGAGAGCAGTTCGCTCGGTCCTAACACCACGGTCGGCGGTCAAGCGTTACCGTCATTCAACGCCCGACGCGTGAACACGCGGCTGCGGCTGCGTGACGGCGAGTCCAACCTGATGGCAGGACTGCTGGACGACAACGAGCGAAAAACGATGCGGGGATTTCCGGGTCTCATGCGCATCCCGATCCTGCGCTCGCTGTTTGGTACGGAGATCACGGAGGTTGATCAGACTGATATCATCATGCTGCTCACGCCGCGGATCGTACGGACGCACGAGCTGACCCAGACCGATGTGAGCCCGATCTTTATCGGCACACAGCAGGCGCTGGGCCTCGGGGGTCCGCCGCCGCTGATCGCCGCGCAGCCTGACATCGCTCCTCCGCCGGCTTCTCCTCCGGCTCCTGCGGCTGGCGCACCGCGCCGCGCCGGTAGCCGGTCAGCCTGTGCTGCCCACGGGAAGTGGCCCCGTCCCGCAGGTTCCGCCGGGCAGCTCGCCCATTCCCGGCACGACGACTGCTCCCGCCACCCCTGGGCAGGGTACGCCGACACCAACCGTTCCGCCGGTGCCGGCGCCCACTGAGCAGCCAGGTTCTGCGCTGACACCGCCAGGCTCGACGCCCCAGGCCGCAGGGACGCCCGCATCGAACGTTGGTGCGACCGCGGCCGGAGGGGGCCAGATCTTCCTCTCGCCGCCGGGCACCGACTTCCGCGTCGGCGGCGGTCCATACACGGTACCCGTCTCGATCACCGGCGCATCGATGGTGTCCGGAGCGACGCTGACGATCACGTTCAATCCGTCGGCGCTGCGCGTGCGCGCCATCCAGGAGGGCAGCTTCATGCGCTCCGGCGGCGTGAACGCCACATTCACGCAGCAGGTGGACGCGGCAGCGGGACGGATCGACATCGCCATCGTGCGTGCGGGGGATGCCACGGGTGTGTCCGGGACCGGCTTGCTGGCCGCCATCCTGTTCGACGCAGTGGGTGGTGGCTCCGGCAATCTGACGCTGACCGGCGCCGGCACCGGGCCGCGCGGCACACCGGTCCCGCTCGTGTTCGCGCCTGTTCCGATGGTCGTGGTCCGATGAGACGCCTGATAGCTGCGGCGCGGACCTTGCCCGGCGGCGAACGCGGCTACACCTTCGTCGAGCTCGTGATCGTCACCGCCATCCTGATGATCCTCGCGTCGGCGGTGATGCCGCTGGCCCAGGTGACATCGCAGCGCCAGCGCGAAGCGGAGCTGCGCCGGACGCTGCGCGAGGTGCGGAACGCGATCGACAAGTTCAAGGATGCCGTGGACGCCGGCCAGATTCCGCAGACCGAGCTCGAGCCCGGCAGCGAGGGGTATCCGCCGGACCTCGAGACGCTCGTGGAGGGCGTCAGTGCCGCCGGCGACGCGTCAGGGCGGAAGCTGAAGTACCTGCGGCGCGTGCCGCTCGACCCGATGACCAACAGCATGGAGTGGGGCATGCGGTCCTATCAGGATCGGCCCGACTCGTCGTCCTGGGGAGGACAGAACGTGTTCGACATCTACACGACGAACACGGGTACGGCTCTCGACGGAACCAAGTACAACGAATGGTGATGGTCAGGATGCGCCGAACGCGAGCCGATGGGTTCACGCTCATCGAGTTGATGATCGTGATGGCCATCATCGTCATCCTCGCCGGCATCGCCACGGCGCTGTACGTCAACAGCATCCAGCGATCGAAAGAGGCGGTGCTGAAATCCGATCTCTTCCGGATGCGCGACGCGATCGACCAGTACTACGCCGACAAGAACAAGTACCCGCCATCGCTCGAGTCGCTGGTGTCGGAGAAGTACCTCCGTGCGGTCCCTGTTGACCCGATTACCAACTCCGCCGAAACCTGGCAGACGACGATGTCGGATCCCCAGCCTGGGAATGCGCTTGCCGAGTCGGGGATCTTCGACGTGAAGAGCGGTGCGGAGGACACGGCGATTGACGGATCGCGATACGCGGATTGGTAAGAGATGAAACTCAAGGGTAGTGTGGTGATCGCAGGTACCTCGATGGTCATGACCGACGGTGTTCGCCGGGCCGGCGCATGGAAGCGGCGTGCCGCAGTGCTCGTCGCAGTCGTGTCTTCGGCGATCGCGGCCGGCGCGTGCGACTCGGTGCCGTTGCTTGCCCCGACAAGCTCCACGATTTCGGTGAGCGCGCCGATCAGCGTCCTGCCCATCGGCGGTTCGACGGAGATCCAGGCATTTGTCGCCGAGTCGAGCGGCACGCCGGTGCAGAACGGTACGACGGTTCGCTTCTCGACGAACCTCGGTACCGTCAACCCGGTCGAGACCCAGACCCGGAACGGCGTGGCCGTCACGATGTTCACCGGAACCACATCCGGGACCGCGGAAATCCGCGCCACATCGGGTACCACCGGAGCTGGCGGCACGACGACGCCTCCGCCGAACGGCACGCCCGCTCCTGCGACGGGAACGAATGTCGTCACGATCGCCGTCGGCACGGCCGCGATCGGCACGACGGGCGTCGTCGCGCTCCGCGCCACGCCGGCAAGCGTGCCGTCTACCGGGGGGACCGTGGAACTGTTGGCCACGGTGATCGGCGAAGGCGGCCGGGCGTTGCCCGGCATTCCCGTTGTGTTCAGCGCAACCCAGGGCACACTCGGCGCCACGACCGCCATTACGAGCGACATTGGTGAGGCGCGGACGACGCTGGCGACGACCGCCCAGAGCGAGGTGACGGCGCGTGTCGGTGCGATTACGGGCACATTCACGGTCACCGTGCGGTACAGGCCCGTCGGTAACGCTGACGTGTGCCGTGGGAACCGCCGCCTGCTCCAATGTTGGTATCGGCCAACTGGTGACGTTCACGGCAACCCGGGTCGCCACGGGCAGCAATCTGACGTCGGCGCGCCTCGACTTCGGTGACGGCGAAACCATCAACCTCGGGAACCTGTCCAGCGCCGCCACGGTGACGCACGCGTATGGCACAACGGGAACCTTCTCGGCGCGCCTCGTCGCAACAGACATCAACGGCGAGACGACGACGGCGGATCAGCTTGTCCAGGTTCGCGGCGTGGTCGGAGTCGCCGTCACGGCGAACGGTTCGGGACTCACCGTCACCGCGACGGCATCGGTCAGCGGCGCCGCGTCCGGCGATGTGATCAGTTATGAGTGGACGTTCGAGGGCACTAGCCCGAACGTGGTCACCAGCACGAACTCGGCGACCTTCACCTATTCGAGCACCGGCTCAAAGACTGTCTCGGTGAGAGTGATACTGCGGGATGGGCGCACGGGAACCGGCACCACGACGATCGTTCTCTAGTAGCGAGCGCGGCTTCGCGATGGCTGCGCTGCTCATCATGCTGAGCGTGATGTCCATCGCGCTCAGCATGCTGCTGCCCGCGTGGGGGACGCTCGCCCGGCGCGAGCGCGAAGAAGAGCTCGTATTCCGCGGACTGCAGTACTCGCGCGCCGTCGCGCTCTACCAGCGCAGTCGCGGCGCGTTCCCGCCGAGCGTTGACGTCCTCGTCAACGAGAAGTTCCTCCGGAAAAAGTACAAGGACCCGATGACGGCGGACGGCGAGTTCCAGATCATCTCGGTCGGCACGCCAGTGCCAGGCCAGATGACTGCGCCGGTGGTCCCCGGCCGCGGAGCAGGAGCAGGGTTAGGGGGCGGCGCGGGGTTAGGGGCAGGAGCAGGATTGGGGGGCGGCGGAGGATTGGGGAGCGGCGGGGGATTGGGGAGCGGCGGGGGATTGGGGGCCGGCGCAGGCCGCGGGACGGGACTTGGCACCGGCCAGGGCACGGATCCGACCGGTGGGCGTGGCACGGGCGCGACCCTCGGATTGGGCGCCGGCGGCGGAACGGGCCCGGCCGCGTCTGGCTTCAATCGCGTGACGCGCCCAGGTACCGGGGGGACAACGGGACCTGTCCTGGGTGTCGTCAGCAAGAGCGAGCAGACCTCACTGCGCCTCTTCAACGGCCGCAACAAATACAACGAGTGGGCGTTCGTCGCGACCGAAGCCAACCAGCAGGCGGGCGGCGGCGTCCCCGGCACGGCGACGCCGGGCGGACGGGGCACGCAGTTGCCAGGCATGGAAGGACGAGGGAGAGGTCTGCCGACGCCTGGCCTGGGTGGCGGCGGACGCGGATTGCCGCAGGGCAGCGGCGCATCACCGCTCCAATTGCCAGGCGGCCGCGGCCGCGGCGGTTCCCCGTTCACGGTCCCGTAAGTAGTCGGCACTCCGCAGTCAGCAGTTGGCAGCGCCTCGCGTGGGTCGTGCCCACTGCCCACTACACCCTCAGGTCCTCCATCACGGCGTCGTGGACGGCCGGCCGCACCAGTTTCATCGCGTCATTCTCGCGTGTCGGATGCACCCGGTTCGTCAGCAGGACGACGTACACGCCCGCGTCAGGATCGATCCACAACGATGTGCCCGTGAATCCCGTGTGCCCGAAGGCGCGCGGGGACATCCGCGTGCCGCAGGACGAGGTGCGCAGCATCGTGTCCCAGCCCAGTGCACGGGAGCTGCCGGGCACATCGGGCCGGCGCGTCACGAACGTCTCGAGCGTCTCGCGCCGGAACGCGCCGGTGCGTCCGTCCAGAATCTGGAGCAGGTGGCGGGCGTAGTCGCCAACGGCTGCGGCCGTGCCGAAGAGGCCGGCGTGACCGGCGGCGCCGCCGAGCGCGTGTGCGTTCTCGTCGTGAACCTCGCCGACGAGCAGTCGGCCGCGCCACGGATCCTGTTCGGTGGGCGCCGTCCGCCGGTGCCACAGGGCCGGCGGGTTGAACTGCACTTCCTGCACGATGCCCATCTGCGCGAACATCGTGTCGAAGCGTGTCGCGAGTGATACCCCGCCTTCCAGGATGAACCCTAGGAGCATGAAGCCGAGGTCGCTGTAGATCGATTGCGACCGCGGCGGGTACTCGAGTGCCGTGGCAGCAATCGCGCGCTCGAACGCGTCGCGGCCGCGGTGATCGCGGAAGAACGGAAGCCACGCGGGCAGGCCCGAGGCGTGCGCCAGCAGATCGCGGACGGTCACCCCGGCGCGATCGGCGCCTTGCCACGTGTCCAGGTACTGTGACACCGGGTCGTCCAGGGCCATCGCGCCGCGCTCGATCTGCTGCATCGCCAGCGGCGTGGTCGAAAGGACCTTCGTCAGCGAGGCGAGATCGAAGATGGTGTCGTTCGACGCCGGGGCCGCACCGGCGTCAAAGGTCAGGCTGCCGAACGGCTCGCGCCAGAGCGGAGCAGTGGCGTCGCCGGCCTCGACAACGGCGGCGGGAAACGCGTGGCGGGCGACCGCGTTTCGGAGGATCTCACGCGCGCTCGCGAATCGGCTCACTCCCTAGTTGCGGATCCAGACCGGCTTGGAGCCGGCGAGGGCCCGGACGTCCGCGATGATCGCCTCCGACGGCGCATGCGGCGAGTTGTCCGGCACCGGGCACAACGCGTCGATGAACCCGTTGTCCAGCCAGGTCCGCCAATCCTGGAAGCCGTCACGGGCGGCGAGCAACGGGTCCGCCACGACGGCGGCGCTGACCACGACGCTGGCACGGATGGCTTTCGCCGTGCTTCGAAGCCGCGTGACGAGCGCGGTGAGCTGGGTCTGGCGGAACAACCGCCATGCCTCCGACAGCTCCTCGGGGTAGGCGAAGGGGTCGATCGCCTCGACGCTGTCGATGCGCGCACGCTCGGCCGCCGTGAGGCGCCCGCGGATTTCGGTGCGGAACGCATCGATCGCCGCACGGCTGTAGTCGAAGTCGGGGCCTGGGAAGCGAATGTGATCGAGGTGGAGCCCGTCTATCGCATAACGCGTGACGAGGTCCTTGACCGTTGCGGCGATCTGCAGGTGCGCCCCGGTGTGCAGGGGCGACACGTACAACCCCTCGAGGCGCGCCGCATTGGCGCGCGTCCAACGCGCGAGGCGGCCGAGGTACTCGGGACTTCTGACGTCAACGGCCAGCAGGTCCGGAGCCAGCTCCCGCGGGACCATCAACCATTCAGGATGCTGGTAGATGAGGTGGTCGCGGGACGGAGGCAGTTCACTGGCACTCGCGGCACGGTTCACGTCGAGCCACGCGTGCACGCGCATCCCGCGGACGCTGCGCCGCCGCAATCGTCTCGGCCAGCGAGTCGAAGCCAGAACTCTGCGGTCTCACGGGAACGAACAGCGTGTTGATGCCGTTGCTGGCCGCCGTGGCGACCATCCGCCTGATCGACTCTGGCGACTGCAGGGTGGTCGCCTGGATCCACTGCGCGCGTACCTCGACCTCCTGAGCAGACGCCGTGAAACCGAGGATCACCGCGCACACGACGAACGCGGCAGAGAGGCGGAGTGTCATGGAGTCGGCGCAATGTACCATATTTGCCATGCACGTTCTCGGCATCGACGCCGGCGGCACCAAGACGGTGTGCATCCTCGCGGACGCGGAGGGCCGCGTCATTGCCGAGGCGCGCGGCAGCGGTGCGAACCTGCAGGCCGCGGGGGAGCTGGAAGTCGAGAAGGTGCTCCACCACGTCATGGAGGCCGTGCTTGCGGAGCGCGAGGGGCTGCCGGCGGCGATCTGCCTCGGCATTGCGGGCGTCGATCGGCCTGGAGACGCCGACGCCGTTCGCGGCATCATGCGGCGCATCGGCTTCAAGACGCCCACCCTTGTCGTGAACGACGCGCTGGTCGCCCTCGTCGCCGGCGCCGGCGAGAACCCGGGCGTAGTCCTCGTCGCCGGCACCGGATCGATCGCGTACGGGAAGGACGCGAGCGGACACGCGGCGCGCGCCGGCGGCTGGGGTTATCTGCTCGGCGACGAAGGCGGCGGCTACTGGATCGGCCGCGCGGCGCTGTCGGCGGTCGTTCGGCAGTACGACGGCCGCGGCCCTGCGACGCTGCTGACCGAGCTCGTACTGGACCATTTGAACCTCGCCAGCCCAACCGCGCTCATCCGCGAGATCTACGACCGCGATGTGCACCGGCGCACCATCACGGCGCTGGCCTCGCTGGTGCAGACCGCGATGGAACGGCGCGACGCGGTCGCGGCCGACATTCTCACGCGCGCCGGCACCGAACTGGCCTCCGCCGCGTCGTCGGTCATCTCGCGGCTGGAAATGCGCGGCGATGTCTTCCCGACCATCCTGGCCGGTGGCATCTTCCGCGGTGTGCCGTGGCTCGCGGCCGACGTGACCAGAAGGATCTCCGAGGTCGCTCCGCGAAGCGAGGTTCGCCTCCTGGACGTCGAACCTGCGATCGGTGCCGTGCGCCTCGCCATCGCGACCGCACAGGGACGGGCCACGGTGCCGTCGTACATATGAGGCCGGCAGCCGGCAGTGACCTTCCGCGCAACAAGATGCTGAAGGCCGTATCGTTCACCTCATTGAGCCGTAAGTGCATTCGCTGCTGGCTGCCTGCTCCCAGCTGCCGGCTGCATCGACTCTGGTGAACGTCAAGATCTTCGACACTCCCGCCCAGGTCGCCGCCGCGCTCGCGCGGCGTGTCGCCGATGCGTTACGCGAGAAGCCCGACGTCGTCCTCGGCCTGCCCACCGGCCGTACGCCCGTGGCGATGTATGCGGAGTTGCGGCGCCTCCATGCCGCGGGAGAAGCCGACTTCGGGCGCGCGGTGACGTTCAACCTCGACGAGTTCGCCGGCGTGGACGCCGTCGCATGCCGGCAGCTTCCGCCGGTTCATGGAGACAGCATCTGTTCGCAGCCGTCAATCTGGCGCCGCAGCGCATTCATTTTCTCAACGGCGCTGCCGCCGACCTCGACGCGGAGTGCACGACGCTACGAGCAGGAGATCGAAGCGACGGGCGGGATCGACCTCCAGATTCTCGGCATCGGAGCGAACGGACACATCGGCTTCAACGAGCCTGGCGACGAGCTCGTGTCGCGCACGCACCGCGTGACCCTGGCGGAAACGACGCGCCGCGACAACGCGGCGCTGTTCGGCGGCGATCCGTCCCGAGTGCCGCGCGAGGCGCTGTCGATGGGGATGGGAACGATCCTGAAAGCGGCGACGCTCATTCTCGTCGCGATGGGAGAACGGAAGGCGCGCTGCATCGAGCGGACGATCAATGGCCCGTTGACGCCGCACCTGCCTGCGTCGTTCCTGCAGCTGCACCGCCGCGCCGAGTTGTACCTCGATCGCGATGCGGCTTCGGTGCTGACGACGCGGTCAGTGCGCTGACTTACATGCCCGTCGCGCGTGCCGGCCTCGGCGGCGCCCTGCAGCATGCCGCGCAGCCGCGGCTCGATGTCCTCGTTGAGCGCTTCGCGCATCGAGTCGTGCGCCTTGCGCAGCCGCGACAACGCCTTGGGATACGCGAGGCCGGTCTTCTGCATGACGATGGCGGCTTTGACGTTCCAGTGCGCCTTCTTCAGCAGCTTGTCGGCCTCGTCGTACTCCAGGCCGGTGACGATGTTGACGATGCGGCGGGCGCGGTCCTTCAGCTTTTCCGATCCCGTCTGCACGTCGACCATCAGGTTGCCGTAGGTCTTGCCGATCCGGATCATCGCGCCGGTCGTCAGCATGTTGAGCACGAGCTTCGTCGCCGTGCCCGCCTTCAACCGCGTCGATCCCGCGATCACTTCGGCGCCTACGCCCGGCGCGATCGTGAGATCGACGAACGTCTGCAGCTCGGTGCCCGGGTCGCAGGTGACGAAGATGATGCGCGAGCCGGCCTTGCGCGCGCGGGTCAGTGCGCCGCGGACGAACTGTGTCATGCCGCTCGCCGAGACGCCGATGACGACGTCCTTCTTGCCCGTCTTCAGCCGCGTCATCGTGCGCGCGCCTTCCTCGTAGTCGTCCTCGACGCCTTCCTTCGCGGCGAAGATCGCTTCGCGGCCGCCGGCCATCACCGCCTGCACCAGCTCCGGGTCGGTGCTGAAGGTCGGCGGCATCTCCGCCGACTCGAGCACCCCGAGCCGGCCGCTGGTGCCGGCGCCGACGAAGACGACGCGTCCGCCCTTGCGCAGCGCGACGGAGATCATTTCGACGCCGAGGGCGATCCGCTCGCGCTCGCGTTGAACGGCCGCCAGCATCTTGCGGTCCTCGCTGATCATGAGCTCGACAATGTCGTCGGCGGCCAGCTTGTCGATGTCGAGCGTCGAAGGATTGATCGCTTCGGTCGGGAGAGACTGCCACTTCGAACGAACGGGCATTCGGGATCCTCGCTACAATTCTACCTACTACTGGCAGGTATCACCCAAGTCGGTAGCGGGGCGCACCGTTCCAATCCACCGCGCAAGCGTGCGCGGCGGGGTCGCGGTGTTGCCGGCGCCCGCGGAAACCGCGCTTCAAGGCTTGTTGTGACGACTACTCAATCAGTCGATACGTTCCACTAGACTAGTACGTCCAGTGGTGTCCTCCAGAGCCGCTTCCGCGGTAGACGCCTACCTCACGCATCTGACGGTCGAGCGCCGTCTGGCGGCGAACTCGGTCGAGAGCTACGCCCGCGACCTCGTGCTGCTGGCGCAATTCGCGGCCGGGCGGGACGCGCTCCCTGACGCGCTGGCGCGTCCCGACCTGGAGGAGCTGGTGCGCACGCTGATGTCGGAAGGGCGCTCACCTCGCTCTGTCGCGCGCGCCATCGCCTGTTACCGCGGCTTCTACCGCTTCCTCGTCGTCGACGGCCACCTCACGGCCAGCCCGGCGGACGATCTCCGGCCACCGCGGGCATGGAAGGCGCTGCCGCGCTACCTCGTCGGTCGAGGAGGTCGACCGGCTGATGGCGCAGCCGGATGTCGCCACGCCGCGCGGGCTTGCGCGATCGCGCGCTGATTGAGCTGCTATACGCCACCGGGATGCGCGTCTCCGAGCTCATCGGGCTGCGCCCGGCCGACGTCAACCTCGAGGCGTCGTACCTGACGTGCACCGGAAAGGGCGACAAGCAGCGGGTCGTGCCGATTGGCGACGAGGCCACGCGATGGGTGCGGCGCATATCTGCGCGAGGCGCGGCCGGCGCTGCTCGGCAAGCGGAACGAGCCCGCGGCTGTTCGTCAACGCGCGCGGCGGCGGACCCGGGCTCACGCGCGTCGGCTTCTGGAAGATCCTGAAGGGCTACGCGCGGCAGGCCGGTCTTACGGCCTCACTCAGCCCGCACATGCTGCGGCATTCGTTCGCGACGCACCTGCTCGAGCGCGGCGCCGACCTGCGCGCGATCCAGATGATGCTCGGCCACGCCGATCTCTCGACGACGCAGATCTACACGCACGTGCTCGAGCAGCGGATGCGCACGATCTATGACCAGTTCCACCCGCGGCAGTAGTTCGTTCAGCTCGTGAAGCGCCTCGTCTTCGTCCTCGTTCGCGCTTGCCGTCGGCCTGGTCTCTTGCGCTGCCGCGCCGGCCGCGCCCGTTGCCGGCGCTGCCTGCAGGTGTCAACACCACCCGTCCGCGGCGCCGATCCACATTCACACGCAGCCGATCCGACGGCACCGGCACGGTCGACGAGGTCGCCGCCGCGGCCGCACGCGCCGGCCTCAGCTTCGTCGTCCTCACCGACCATGGCGACGGGACACGTGCCGCCCGAGCCGCCGGCGTATCACGGTCGCGTGCTCTGCATCGATGCCGTCGAGATCAGCACCGACGGCGGTCACGTCCTGGCGCTCGGCCTGCCGGCCGCCACCCCGTATCCCGCTCGGCGGCGAGGCGCGCGACGTCGTCGACGACATCAGCCGCTTCGGAGGGTTTGCGATTGCCGCCCATCCCGCGTCCGCAAAGCCGGAACTGCGATGGACCGACTGGTCGGTGCCGGTCGGCGGGCTCGAATGGCTCAACGGCGACAGCGAGTGGCGCGATGAATCCGCGTTCGCGCTGACCCGCGCGCTCTTCGCGTATCCGGCGCGATCGCCGGAGTCGCTGGCAACGCTGCTCGACCAGCCCGAAGAGCTCATGGAACGCTGGGATGCCCTCAGCGCCCGCCGGCGCGTCGTCGCCGTCGCCGGGGCCGATGCCCACGCGCGCATCGGCTTGCGGAGTCTGGGAGAGCCATACGACAGCAGGGCGTTGCTCCCGCTGCCGTCGTATGAGGACCTGTTTCGCACGTTCTCCATCGCGCTACCGGACGTGACGCTGACCGGCAGCGCGTCCGCCGACGCGAACGCGGTGCTCGATGCCATCGAACAGGGACGCGTGTACTCCACCGTCGATGCCCTCGCCGGCCCGGCCGCCCTGTCGTTCACGGCCGGCGATGGCAAGACGCTTCGAGTCGTGGCGCAGGTGCCTCCGGATGCCGTGACTGGTGCTCGCTGAAACACGATCGGCCTGCGACCGGGAGCATCGGCCGGCGGCGGCGTGCTCGAGCACGACACGGCGGGGGAGCCCGGCGTCTATCGCGTCGAGGTGCGACTGCCGGGCGCTCCCGGACAGCCGCCCGTGCCCTGGATCATCACGAATGCGATGTACGTCGGGCGTTCCGCCACGACGGACGTGCCGCCGCGATCCACCGCGGCACGCCGAAGGAGTTCAAGGTCCAGTACGACAACGGCGGCGGCGGCGGACTGGGTCGTAGAGCAGGGCGGGCAGTCGGCCGGCGTCATCGACAGGCTGCCGGCCGCCGGAGGCGGAAGCCAGCTCGGCTTCCGCTTCGCGGTGGGCGGCGCGCGATCGGACAGCCCGTTTCGCGGCGCATGGTGATGCCGGCCGGCCCCGACATCGCCAACTACGATCGCCTCATCTTCACCGCGCGCGCGAGCCGGCCGATGCGCGTGTCGGTGCAGCTCCGCGCGCCGGGCGGGGCCGCGGGGGAGCGATGGCACCGCTCGGTCGTCCTCGATCCAGCGCCGCGGGAGATCACGATTTTCTTCGACGACATGCGTCCCGCGCGGCGTCACCACGGCGCGTCGTCCCGTCCTTGCCGCGGTGCAGTCCGTCCTTTTCGTGATCGATACGGCGAACGCGGACGTCGGCACGAACGGGCAATTCATGATCGATGACGTCAGGTACGCGAGGTAGAACGGTGTCGGTAGAGGCCGGCCTTCAGATCGGCCAGGCCTTGCGGCTTCCGGCTTCAGCCGGACGATCAATTGCGCGCCGTGGCCGTCGGCTTGATCGACTCCAGGACGCCCTTCAGGAACTCGTTGAGCGCCTCGCCTCCGCGGATCCAGCGCACCACGACGACCAGGTCGTTCTCCCAGTCGATGTAGATGATGTTCGCGCCATTGCCACGGAAGGTGACGCTCGACTCGGGCGCGGCGGGCAGCGGCTTCCGCCCGGTATTCAGGTACCAGTTCGCGTAGCCGTACTCGGGATTGGGCTGCGTCGGCGTGCGCGCCTGCTTGATCCACTGCTCGGAGACGATTTGCCGGCCGTTCCACCGGCCGTTGCGCAGGAACAGATACCCGAAGCGCGCCATGTCGTGCGCGTTGATGAACATGCCGCCGCCCCAGTGGCCGCCGCCGGCGACCGACTGCACTCGCCGGCCGTCGAGGTCGATCCACGAGTTCTCGTAGCCGTGCCATCGCCATGTCGACGAGGCGCCGATTGGCTCCATGATCTCCTCACGCAGGACATCGGGCAGCGGCCGGCGCCAGACGTGCAGCAGCGCGAGCGCCGAGCACGTTCACGCGGACGTCGTTGTACTTCCAGCGCGTGCCCGGCTCGTACACCTTGCGGTTCGGCCAGGTGGCCGGCTCGCCCTCGGGCCGGTCCGCCCAGTCGGGCTTGCCCCACAGCGTGCCCTGCCAGTCGCTCGTCTGGCGCAGCAGGTGATCCCACGTGATCGGTCTGGTTCTTTGGCGCTTCGAACAGATCGATGCCGGCCGGCATGTAGTCGCGCGGATAGTCGTCGACGCTGCGGATGAGGCCCTTCTGCACGGCGAGCCCGGCGACCGTCGTGAGGAACGTCTTCGTCACGCTGTGCGTGACGTCAACGCGAGACGGTCTCGCCCCATTCGGCGACGATGTAGCCGTTCTTACGATCAACCCGTTCAACGCGCCCCGTTCCTTCATCGGCCCGATGATCGTATCGAACGGTTCGCGCGCGCCGAAGGTCGTCGCCTGATCGAGGGCGAGGTCCTTGAAGCCGGGATTCTCGTTGGCGACGGCGTACTTGATGGCGGCGTCGATCTTCGCGGCATCCATGCCAGCCTGATCGGCAGTCCGCCGCTGCCACTCGGACGCGGCAGGGTAGTAGGGAGTGGATTGCGCGCTGGCCTGGTCCTCGCGGCCGACGCCGGACGCCACCACGGACAACGCGAGAACCGCGAACAGGATGCGGCGCATGAACGCCTCCATGCGCCGGGTCCGGAAGGACCCGGCCTGCGACATTAACGAACGATCCCGCAGCATCAGGTGCGAACCGTCAAGAGGAGATACGCGGCGCCCGCGCCGAAGAGCAGGTTCGGCGCCCATGCCGCCAGCAGCGGCGTCAGCAACCCGCCCGTGCCGAGCGCGGCGAACACGCTGAATGTAACCCAGTACCAGATCGCGAGCACGATGCCGATGCCGATGCCGTACATCGCGCCCCGCCGCCCCGTGGTCACGGCGAACGGAACGGCGATCAGCGTCATGATCAGCGTGACGAACGGGAACGAAATCTTCCGCTCGAGCGCGACCTGCTGCGCGATCACGTCGAAGCCGCTTTCGCGCAGCCGCACGATGTAGCCGCGCAGCTGCGAATAGCTCATGTAGCCGCGGATCCGGCTGCTGCGTGGCGAAGTAGCTCGCCGGTTCGATCGTCAGCGCGTGATTCCGCGAACGCGTTGAAGCGGCTCGGCTCGCCCGCTTCGTCGAATTCGCGCATCCAGCCCTGCTCCGCGTGCCAGACGTCGGCGCGTTCTTCGCCGTCGCCGCCGCCGACGTACGACGGCACGCTCGGCGTAGACGCGGCGCCGCAGCGTGTTCATGCCGCGATCGAACTCGTAAATCGACAGCCCTGCGAGCTGGCGTGACGCGCGGATCGAAATAGTTGTAGTTGTAGATTTCGCCGTCGCTGCCGACGATCCAGCGACGGTTGAGGACATCGAAGGTCTGCGGCGACCCGCCGCGCATGACGTGGCGGATCGCTTCGGCGCGGCGATTGGACGGCCCGAGCACGCTCTCCTCGAGGAGGAACAGGACGCCGCCCGCGAGCAGCCCGCCGACGAGCATCGGCAGCGCCACGCGATACAGGCTGATGCCGCACGCCTTCATCACGATCAGCTCGCTGTTCTTGGTCAGCAGGCCGATGGTGACCAGCGTGGCGAGCAGCACGGCCAGCGGCAGGATGTAGTAGATGTACTGCGGCGTCGTGTACCAGAAGTACTCGCCGAGCATGGCCCACGTCGCCTGTCCCTTGAACACTTCGTCCGCGAGGTCGAGGAAGGTCGAGATGTAGAAGATGCCGGCCATGCCGAGCGCCGCCAGCGCCGAGCACGCGCAGGTAGCTCGTGGCCACGTAGCGATCGAGGATGCCCGGCATCGGCATCAGCGCCGCGGACAGCCGCGACGCGAACCCGGGGCGCCATGCGGCTCACCGTGCCCGACCGGCGCCGCCTCGGCGGTTGATGGAGTCGCCGGACGCCGCCAGCGCGCCGGCAGGGCGAGCCGCAGCGGCTGGTCCGCGGCGCGCTTGCGCCAGACGAACAGCAGCACGCCGAGCGCGCCGAGAACGATGTTCGGCAGCCAGACGGCGAGCCACGGCGGCAGATGTGGCCCTTGGCCATCGCCTGGCCCACCAGAGCACGACGTAGTAGACGAAGATGACGCCGATGCCGATGACGAAGCTGGCCAGCTTGCCGTCGCGGCGGTTGGTGGCGCCGAGCGCCAGGCCGATCAGGCCGAACACCAGGCACGCCACCGGGATCGAGAACTTCTGGTGGATCGCCATCAGCTGGTTGTGCGTCGACAGTCCCTCCCTGCGAGCTCCGCCGCCCGCGCCCGCAGCTCGGCGATGGTCATCTCGTTGTCGCCTCTCGGCGGCGCCCTGCTCGGGAACACCGACTCCGGGTTCAGGCTGAGGCAGCATGCGATCGAACGTGAACACCTCGTACTTCCCGTCCGTATCCGCGGTGTGGCGCGAGCCGTCTTCGAGCACCATTTCGACCGTCGCCTTCTCGCGGTCGATGAGCACGCGCCCGTGCCGGGCCAGGTAGACGGCCGTGCGACCCGTTGCGGGTGTCGGCCATGAACACGTCGTTCCAGCCGCCGCCGGAGGGCGACACCTCGCGGACGTAGAGCATGAGGTCGGGGAAGTCCTCGAAGAAGACGCGCGGCCTGACCTCGCCTTCGGCGCGCGCGGCGACGACGTCGAACATGATCTCGCGGAACGCCTGATTGGTGTTGGGCAGCGCGACGATCAGGACGTACGATCGTGGCCGCGCAGCCGGTCATCGACAGCAGGCCGACCGGCCGCAGCAGCCGCGTCAGGCTGACGCCGCACGCCTGCATCGCCACGAACTCGCGGTCAGCGGAGAGCCGGCCGAAGGCGACCAGCAGCCCGAGCAGCAGCGACATCGGGATGGTCAGCGCGAGCGCCGGACGGCAGCAGCATGATCATCAGCTGCAGCGATGACCGTGGCCGACACCCCCTTCGCGATCAGGTCTTCGGCAAGCTTGATCAGGTAGGGAATAATGAAGAGGAACGTGAACACGAGCAGGCCGATGACAGAACGGCCACAGCACTTCACGGATCACGTAGCGGTCGATGATTCGCATTGCTGCTGCGGCCTCGAGCTGCCCGGGTGCCGGGCCCCGGGCCTCGAAGCCTGGTGTTGATTATGACGCGCGTCGCGCTGCTCTGGCACATGCATCAGCCGTTCTACCAGGACCTGGTGACCGGCGAGCACATCCTCCCCTGGGTCCGCCTGCACGCCCTGAAGGACTACTGGGGCATGGTGGCGCTGCTGCGCGAGTTCCCCTCGGTCAAGATGACGTTCAACCTGGTGCCGTCGCTGCTCGTGCAGCTCGAGGCGTTTGCGGCGGGGCGCGCCGGGACCGGCACCTCGAGCTCGGGCTCAAGCCGGCCGCCGCGCTGACGGAGGAGGAGCGCGCCTTCTGCGTCGAGAACTTCTTCCACGCCCACCGGCACCACATGATCGACCCGTACCCGCGATACGCGGAGCTGCTGGCGAAGCGAGGCCGCAACGGCGTCGGGTTGAGCGCGCGGGCGCAGTCCGCCGCAGTTCACCGCCGACGACCTGCGCGACCTGCAGGTCTGGCACAAGCTCGTGTGGATCGACCCGTTCTACTTCGAGCGCGACGACCGGGTGCGCGCGCTGGTCGCCAAGGGGCGCGGCTTCACCGAGGAGGACAAGCTCGTCCTGCGGGCGTCGAGCTCGAAATCCTCCGGCAGGTCGTGCCCGAGTACCGCGGCCGCCTCGGACCGCGGCCAGGTGGAGCTGTCGACCTCGCCGTTCTACCACCCGATCCTGCCGTTGCTGTGCGACACCGACATCTACCTGCGGACCCACCCGCATTCGCGAATGCCGCGCGAGCGCTTCCGGCATCCCGAAGACGCCGCCGAACAACTCGCCCGCGCGGTCGCCCTGCACGAGCGGCTGTTCGGCCGCAGGCCCGATGGGCTGTGGCCGTCCGAAGGGTCGGTCTCGGACGCGATGGTGCCGCTCGTCGCCAAGGCCGGGTTCCGGTGGATGGCGACGGACGAAGAGATCCTGTCGCGGACCCTCGGCCGCGCGTTCACGCGGACCGCGGACGGCCACGTCGATCTGCCGGAGTTGCTCTATCGCGCCGTACCGCGTCGGAGTCGGCGCAGTCGGTCGCCGTCGGGTTTCGCGACCACACGCTGTCCGATCTCATCGGGTTCACCTACGCGTCATGGTCCGCGGATGGGGCCGCGGACGACTTCGTGCGCCGCCTTGTCGAGGCGGGCCGCCGCTTTCCCAGCAAACCTGGCGGGGAAGACGCCACCATCTTCGTCATCCTCGACGGCGAGAACGCCTGGGAGCACTACGACCGGCAGGGGCGGCCGTTCCTGCGGGCGCTCTATCAGCGGCTCGCCTCGCATCCCGAGCTGCACACCGTGACGATGGCCGAGGCGTGCGCCGATGCGCCACGAGTTCCTGCCGTCGATCTTCCCAGGCTCGTGGATCAACAGCGACTTCTACATCTGGATCGGCCACGCCGACGACCACCGTGCCTGGGCGCAGCTGGCCGATGCGCGGCGCGCGCTCGATGCCCCCGCTCCGGGTCTGCCGCAGGAATCGCTGGCCCAGGCGCGTGAGGAGATGCTCATCGCCGAAGGCAGCGACTGGTTCTGGTGGTACGGCGACGACCATTCCTCCGACCACGACCTGGAGTTCGACGAGCTCTTCCGCCGCCACGTGCGCAACGTCTATCGCGCGCTGGACAAGCCGATTCCCGAGGAGCTGTTCGTCACCAACATCACGACGCAGGCGGCAGGCGTCGAGATCCAGCGGCCCACGGGCTTCATTGCGCCGTCGATCGACGGCGAGGTCACCAGCTACTTCGAATGGGTCGGCGCCGGCTGCGTGGACGACGGCGGCGCGGCCGGCGCGATGCACCAGGTGGCGGCGCGCGAGGCCAGTGTCGCGTTGATCGAGTTCGGGTTCGACCTCGAGCGCCTGTTCATTCGAGTGGATGGCCCGCGGCCGATGCGCGATGTCGTCGGCCACGGCCTGGAGCTGACCATCAACTTCCTGAAGCCGTCGGGCGTACGGGTCCTGGTCTCGATCGGGTCCGACGGCAAGGCGTCAGCGCGGCTGATGGAGCGGAGCAAGGGCGGGAGCTGGGCCGACGGCGAATGCGCCGGACTCGAGGTGGCCGTTCGATCGGTGGTGGAGCTCGCCGTGCCGTTCCAGTGCCTCCAGGTCCAGACGCACGATCCGGTGGCCTTCCTCGTCGCGCTCAACAGCAACGGCACCGAAATCGAGCATCATCCGCGGCATCGGCCGATTGAGCTGGACGTTCCGGACCGGCATTTCGCGGCGCTGAACTGGACCGCCTGAACGGCATCGAGTCAGCCGGATCTTCGGTGGAAGCCGGGAGGCGCCGAGTCCTTCGGCGCGGAACGGCGGGCCCGGACCATCCACAATTCATCCACAGGCCCCTTTTCCGGGCCGTTTCCCTAAGGTCGCATAATAGGCGTTATGTTAACTAACGCCGCAGGAGGATAGCGGCGGCGGGCCCGGACTTCCTCTGGCTTACTGCCCCGTCCGCAGTTCCTTGATGATGTTCTCCAGCGCGGCGATGATCTCCGACTTGTCGACCTTCCCCTTGTTGAAACTCATACGCAGGTTGAAGGTCTTCGTCGGCGGGCGGAACGCAAAGACGAACGACTTCGGGCGGCCGGGCGTCGGCTTGGCCGTCTCTTTGCGGACCTGCTCGCGGGTCGCCACGCCCTGGCCGGCGAGCTTCTCGACGAGCGCGAGCATCTTCGCCGGATCCGACTGCCGCACGATCTGAAGCAAGGTCGACTTCGACGAAATGTCGGCCAGCCGACAAAGGTTGCGGACCTCCTCCGGCATGTTGTTCAACGACAGCGATTCGGTGATCGTCGTCCGCGACTTGCCCAGCTTCCGCGCCATGTCCTCGTGCGTATAGCGGCACGTTGCGCGAGCTGCTGCAAGCGCCTCCGCTTCCTCGAACGCCGTGAGGTCCTTCCGCTGGAGGTTCTCGACCAGCGCCAGCTCCATGACCTCCACGTCGTCGGCCTCGCGGATGACGACCGGGAGCTCGCGAAGCCCGACCTGGACCGCGGCGTGATAGCGCCGCTCGCCAGCGATGATCTGATAGCGGCCGCCGCGCTGGCGCACGACGAGCGGCTCGATGACGCCTTTCTCGGCGACCGACGCCATGAGCTCCGACAGGTCGCCCATCACCTGCCGCGGCTGCCCCGGGTTCGGGTCCAGCATGTCGATCGGGACGAGCCGGCCGACCGGCGACCCCGCGGACGCGGCGAGCGCCTCGACGTAGTGCTCGTCGTGTCGCATCCGCAGCGTCTCAGGCAGTCCGCGCTTCGGCACGTTCGATGACCTCCTCGCAAAGACTGTAGTAGTCGGTGGCGCCGCTGGACTCCGGCGCGAAGGTGAAGATCGATTCCTTGTAGGCAGGGCTTTCCTCGAGCCGGACGCTCTTGCTGATCACCGTCTTGAAGACCTTGCCGCCGAAGACCTTCTGGATCTGTTCGCGGATGTCGCGCGCCAGCGCCGTCCGCTTGTCGTGCATCGTGATGACGACGCCGAGGATGCGGAGCCCCGGGTTCGGCCGCTGGCGAACCTTCTCGATCGTCTCGAGCAGGTCGTCCGTGCCCTCGAGCGCGAAGTACGACGACTGGATCGGGATGAGCAGGTGTGTCGCCGCGACCAGCGCGTTGACCGTCAGCAGGCCGAGCGCCGGCGGGCAGTCGATCACGATGTGCGGATACTGCCCATCGAGCTCCGCGATCTTGTCCTTCAGTTTGAAGTGCGCGTCGAGCTCACCCACCAGGCGCGCCTCGAGCTTCGCGAGCGCGATGCGCGCCGGAGCGATGAACAGGTTCGGGAGCGGCGTCGGCAGAATGATCTCCGCCAGCCGCGTGCGGTCGCCCATCGCATCGTAGGTGCTGCGCGCGACCAGGGCGAGGTCGAGGAACGAGATGCTGCTGTTGGCCTGAGGATCGAGATCGATGAGCAGCGTCTTCTTGCCGCGCATCGCCAAGGCGGCGGCAAGGTTCACGGCTGTTGTGGTCTTGCCGACTCCGCCTTTCTGGTTCGCGATGGCAACGATCATCAGGTATTGAAAAACTGTGCAGGAGGGTTGGTGGCCATTGTAGGGACGAGCCATGCGGGCGTCAACTGCAAACCACCAAATAGGCCATGTCCCAAAGCGGCACCCCCAAGACATTGAAGGCAGCGCCGTGGTGATTGAAGAGTTGGAGAATGACGGACGAGAACGGGCGGCTGGGGAACGCCATGTTCCATTGTCGGCCGGCCGACAATTCGCGCGTGTCCTTACATCTTGTACTTGCCGAGCTCGTCGGGGTCGAGGCTCTCGAGCCACTTCTGGAGGCGATCGCTGTCCGCCCGTTCGGATGCGAAGTCGACGGTCTTGGCGTTGTCGATGACCGTCTCCTCCACCAGGATGGGCGACCGCGTGCGCAGCGCCAGGGCGATCGCGTCGCTCGGCCGCGCGTCGACGGCCACGCGCTCGCCCCGGACGGTCAGGTGAATGATGGCGTAGAAGGTGTTGTCCTTGAGGTCGCAGACGACGACGCGATCGACCTGACCGTCGAGATCGGTGATGACGTTGCGCAGCAGGTCGTGCGTCATCGGCCGCGGCGTCGCGATGTTCTCGATCTGCAGCGCGATGGCGTTCGCCTCGAAGATGCCGACCCAGATCGGGAGGACGCGCTCGCCCTCCTTGTCCTTCAGGATCACGATGGGCATGTTGGTGATCGGATCCACCATCAACCCTTTGATCGTCATCTCAATCAGCATGGGCGTGCTCGGCGTTGCAGGAACGATGCCTGCCCGCGTCAATGGCTGCCTTCCCCGTCAGGCTGTGAGGGCCGGCCCGCGTAATCATCACCGGCACCGTCCGCCCGATCCAGTCGGCGGGCTTGCTGTCCCGGCCATCGGCGGGGACCGGGAAACTCACCACGGTGTTCCCCGACGTCCTGCCCGATATCTCGCCGTCGCGCCGCCGGCTCGCCTGATCGACCAGGACGTCGACCATCGTGCCGACCGCCGCCTCGTGCAGCCGCGTCTGTATGTCCCGCTGCAGCGATTGCAGCGCGACGATGCGCGCCGTCTTCTCGTCCTCGGGCACGTCGTCCGGCATCCGCTTCGACGCGAGCGTGTTCGGCCGCACCGAGTACTTGAACGAGAACATGCTGTGGTATTGCGCGGCGGCGGTGAGCGACAGCGTCTCCCCGAAGTCTTCCGCGCGTCTCTCCGGGGAAGCCGACAATCATGTCGGTCGAGAGCGTCACGCCCGGGATCGCCTCGCGGATGCGCCCCACGAGATCCAGATACTCCTCGCGCGTGTGCCGGCGCCGCATCGCCGCCAGCACCCGCGACGATCCGGACTGCACCGGCAGGTGCAGGTGCTTGCACACCTTCGGCAGATCGCGGACCGCCTCGATCAGACGTGCGCCGGTGTGCCGCGGATGCGGGCTCGCGAACCGGATCCGCTCCACCCCCGGGACATCGTTGACCTCGGCGAGCAGCTGCGCGAAGTCGCAGGCCGGATCGTCGGGCGCCTGGTAGTGATTCACGATCTGCCCGAGAAGCTGGACCTCCCTGCGGCCTGAGGCCACCGCCTCGCGCACGTCGGCGAGGATGTCGGCCTTCGCGCGCATCCGCTCGTGCCCGCGCGTATACGGTACGACGCAGAACGCGCAGTAGTCGTTGCACCCCTCGATGATCGTCACGTAGGCCTTGACCGGATCGCCGCGCCGCGTGATCCCGAGCGGAAACGTCACGTCGTCCCACGGGTTGATGTCGACCTCGGCCGAACGCCGACCGCGCCGCCTTCTCGACCAGGACCGGCAGCATCTTCAGCCGCTGCGTGCCGATGACGACGTCGATCACGTGGCCGTTGCGTCCGCTTCAGCAGCAGGCCGCCTTCCTGCTGCGCGACGCAGCCGGCGACCGCGACGAGCGGCTTGCGCCCGGTCTCTTCGTGAAGCACGCGCAGTTCGCCGAGACGCGTATAGAGCTTCTCCTCGGCGTGCTCGCGCACGCTGCAGGTGTTGATGACGATGACGTCGGCGTCAGCGTCGTCGGCGGTCGGCTCGTAGCCGGCCTGGTCCAGCAGGCCCGCCATACGCTCCGAGTCGTGGACGTTCATCTGGCAGCCGAACGTCTCGATCAGGTATTTCTTCGCCACAACATATCCAAAGGCCTGCGGGGCCGTGCCTGCGCCGTCATCGACGGTCTGAGCGTCGCGCTTTCAGAGCGGGCCCTTTGGGACTTTCGCTTTCGCCTTTCGGCACTTTCGCTTTCGCCTCCGGCCGCCGCGCCCAGCAATTCCCGGGCGCTGGCGCGCACGGCTCCGTGACGGCGGCGCCGCCGATCATGCGCGCAATCTCCTCCACCCGCCCGGCATGGTCGAGGCGCTCGACCGAGGTCACCGTGCGATTGCCGCGGACGCGCTTCTCGATCAGGAACTGGGTCGTGCCCCGCGCGGCAATCTGCGGGAGGTGGGTGATGCACAGCACCTGAAAGCGGCCTCCGAGCGTCCGCAGCTTCGCCCCGACGACGTCAGCCACCCGGCCGCCGATGCCCGCATCCACCTCGTCGAAGATCAGCGTCTTCCCCGCCGCGTCGGACGCCGCCAGCGTCTTCAACGCCAGCATCACGCGCGACAGCTCGCCGCCCGAGACGATGCGTGCGAGCGGGCGCAGGTCCTCGCCCGGATTGGGCGAGACGAAGAACTCGGCCTGGTCGATCCCGCGCTCGCTCCACGACGCCTCGGACAGCTCGCCCTCGTTGAAACGGACCTCGAAGCGGGTGCGCGCCATCGCCAGTTCCGCGAGCAGGGCTTCGAGCTGGCGCGCAAACCGCGGACGGCCGCCTTCCGCCGCTGGCCTGAGAGCGCGCGCGCCGCCGCGAGATACCGATCGCTGGCGGCAGCGAGCGCCTGCTGCAGATCCTCGGCTCGCTCTCCTCCCCCGGCAAGCAGCGCGCGCTCGCGCGCGAGCGTGTCACCCGCGTCGATCACGTCCTGGAGCGTCGGTCCATACTTGCGCTTCAGCCGCTCGAGCAGCGCCAGCCGGTCCTCGACCTGCTGCAGGCGCGCCGGCGACGCGTCGACGCCCTCCGCGTAGCTGCGCAGGAAGAAGGCGAGATCCTCGAGCTGCGACTTGATGCCGTCGCGCGCGTCGAGGTACGGCGCGAACTGCGGCTCGATCGACGCCAGCTCGCCGACCCGCTTCCAGACGCCGCCCAGTCCGGCGAGCACCGCGTCGTCTCGCTCGTAGAGCGCGGCGTAGCCTTCCTCGCAGAGCCGCTGGATGCGCTCGGCGCTGGCCAGCACCTGCTTCGTGGCTGCGAGCTCCTCGTCCTCGCCGGGCTTCGGGGCCGCCTTCTCGATCTCGCCGAGCTGGAACGCAATCAGGTCGAGGCGCGCCGCCTTCTCGCGGGCGTCCATGCGCGATCGCTCGAGCTGCTCGCGCAGCGTCCGCACCTCGCCCCAGGCGGCCCCCACGCGCCCCGACAGCTCCTCGAGACTGGCGTAGTGATCGAGCAGCGGCAGGTGCGTGAGCGGATCGAGCAGCGCCTGGTGCTCGTGCTGGCCGTGCAGTTCGACGAGGCGCGCCGAGATGTCGCGCAGCGCCGCCGCGGTGGCGAGCGCGCCGTTGATGAACGAGCGGCTGCGGCCCTGGCTGGTGATCTCGCGCCGCACGATCAGCTCGCGGCCGCCCGGTTCTTCGAAGATCGCCTCGATGGCCGCCTGGGCCTCGCCGGTGCGCACCAGGTCGGACGAGGCGCGGGCGCCGAGCAGCAGGCCGACGGCCTCGACGAGGATCGACTTCCCCGCGCCGGTCTCGCCGGTCAGGACGTTGAAGCCGGGCTCGAATTCGACCTCGACGGCCTCGATCACCGCAAGGTTGCGGATGCGGAGGAAGCGCAGCATGTGGGCGGAACTCCCATCGTATCAGATGTTTGACAGCCCTTTGGTCGCGTGCTACCCTGCCGCTGTCTGCGCTGTCCCAGCGGCGCGTTTGCCGATGCATCGGAGGCTTCGTTGCACACGCTTGGCTCTCTCGTCCTTGCACTGCAGGTGCAGGACGGTGCTGCCCCAGTGGCTGGGACGACAGATGTAGTTCGACCTTCTCAGGGAAACCGGACCGATCAACCAGGCCGTCCTCGCGGTACTGGTGCTGTTCTCGATCGCGTCGTGGGCGATCATCCTCTACAAAGCCTGGACGTTCCGCACCGCTGACGGTCAGGACACGCACGCTTCCTCGACGTCTTCCGCCGGAGCAGCAAGTTCTCGGAAGTGCAGGCCGTCTGCCCGTCGCTGCCCGCCAGTCCGCTCGTCGGGGTGTTCCAGGCCGGCTACGCCGAGATCAACGCGCAGTTCCGGCTACGGTCATCCCGCGGCAGAAACGGCCCATCCAGCCAGCGTCCGCCGGACGTCCAACTCTCAAGAGCCTGGCGGCGGTCGATCGCGCGCTGCTGCGCGCGGCCACGGCCGAAGTCAACAAGCTCGAGCACCGGATCACGTTTCTCGCGACGACCGCGAGCATCACGCCGTTCATCGGGCTCTTCGGCACGGTCGTGGGGCATCATCATCGCGTTCAACCGGATCGGCGCCACCGGATCGACGAACCTGGCCATCGTCGGCGCCGGCATCTCCGAAGCGCTCATCGCCACCGCGGCCGGGCTGTTCGCCGCCATCCCGGCGGTGTACTTCTACAACCACCTCACCACGAAGGTGAAGAGCTTCGCGACGGAGATGGACGACTTCTCGCTCGAGTTCCTGAACATCGCGGAGCGGAACTTCACGTAGGATGCCGTGCAAGGTCATTCCTTCGACCTCGGCCCACGGCGGCCGCGCCGGACGCGGCCGCCGCGTGCCGTCCTACGCTGGCGGAGATCAACATCATCCCGCTCGTGGACGTGATGCTCGTGCTGCTCATCATCTTCATGGTCGCGGCGCCGATGCTGCAGCGCGGCGATCGAGGTGAACCTGCCGGTGGCCAGCCGTTCGCAGGAGATCGCGAGCGAGCGCCTGTTCGTGGACGTGCCGCTCGAGTTCCGTGAGGATCGACGCGTCTTCCTCGGCAAGGAGCCGATCCGGATCGACGTCCTCGCCGAGCGCGTGCGGCAGATGCTGCTCACGCGAGACGGACAAGCAGGTCTTCCTCCGCGGCGACGGCGCCGTGAACCTGCAGGAGCTGATGGACATGCTCGACCGCCTCAAGGAAGGCGGCGTCGCAGAACGTCGGCATCGTATCGAAGCTGCCCGGCGAGCAATGAACGAGCAGCCATCGAGTCATCTGTTGATCGCGCGCCACCGCGAGCCCGAGGGGCTCAGGAAGATGGTGGCGTGGTCGATCGCCGCGCACGTGGGCGATCGTGCTGTTCGTCCTCTAATGCCGGACAGCTGGCGCGGGCAGGTCAACGAGTCGCCACGGACCGTCATGACGATCAGCCTCGGCGGCGCGCCCGGGCCGCGCGCCGGCGGGATGACGCCGATGGGCGGACGCGCGGTGCAGGCGCCGACGCCGCCCGAACCGGTGCGTCGCGCCGAAACGCCGCCGGCGGCGAAGCCGCCGGAGATGGCGCTGCCCTCGCCAAACGTGCGGCCGCGCCCGCGCCCGCGAACGAGCCCCGCCGACGCGACCGGCCGCACGCCGACGACGGGGCCCGAGCCGCAGGAAGGCACCGCGCGGGCCGAGACCGGCGCGCGCGGCCAGGGGTTCGGCCTGACGACCGGAGGTGGCGGCGGCACCGGCGTGCAGCTCGACGTCGGCAACTTCTGCTGCCCGGAGTACCTCGAGCAGATGATGGCGCTCATCCAGCGGAACTGGCAGTCCAAGCACGGCGTGGCCGGCACCACGACGATGAAGTTCACGATCACGCGCGGCGGCGCGATCGAACAGGTGCAGGTCGAGCTGCCGAGCGGCTTCTACGCGCTCGACCTCGCGGCGCAGCGGGCGCTGCTGCTGACGCGGCTGCCCGAGTTGCCGGCGCAGTTCTCCAACCCGACGCTCACCGTTCATATGAGATTCGAGTATTCCCGGTGATGAAAAGACCGATTCTCTGCCGCCGTGTTCTTGCCGTTCGTCGCGGCCGTCGCGCTCGTGCTCGTCGGCGCAGGCCGCCGCCGCAGCAGCCAGCAGCCTCGGAGATCGAGCTGGTGATCAGCGGCGATCCCGGCACGCCGCCGCGTTATGCGGTGCCCGACTTCGTGGCGCTCACGCCCGACGCCGCCGAGGTCGCCAAGACAATGGCCAGGTGCTGTGGGACGACCTGGAGTTCGAGCGCGAGTTCTACCTGATCCCGCGCGACACCTACGCCACCGTGCCGCCGGCGCGCACGCCCGAGGACGTGCCGTTCAGCGCGTGGCGCGAGCTCGGCGCCGACGCCGTGGTCTTCGGCACGCGTGCAGCGCATCGGCGAACAACGTCACGCGTCGCAGGTGCGGCTGTTCAACGTGCGCACGCGCCAGTCGGTGTTCGCCAAGGAATACACCGGGACGATCACCAATCCGCGCCTCTACGCGCACACCATCGCCGACGAGATCCACCAGCAGCAGCGCGCGCTGCGCGGCGTGGCGCGCACGAAGCTGGCGTTCGCCTCGGATCGCAACCGCGAGCGCGTGGCCGGACCGATCGAGAACCGCGACGTGAAGGAGATCTACATCTCCGACTACGACGGCGCCAACCAGCGGCGCATCACGACCAACCGGCAGCTGAACATCACGCCGTCGTGGTCGCCGGACGCGCGGACGATGGCCTACACGTCGTACCGCCGCGGCTATCCGGACATCTTCATGGCGCAGATCTACCAGGGCGTGCAGGAGGAGCCGACGCCGCGCGGGACGCAGAACTTCCTGCCGGTGTTCTCGCCGGACGGGACGCGGATCGCCTTCATGTCGAATCGCGACGGCAACCCCGAGATCTACGTGATGAACCGCGACGGCTCGGCCGTGCGGCGCCTCACCAACCATCCGGCGATCGACGTGACGCCGACCTGGTCGCCGACCGGCACGCAGATCGCGTTCACGTCCGACCGCGCCGGCACGCCGCAGATCTACGTCGCCGGCGCCGACGGCCTGAACCTCCGGCGGATCACGACGACCGAGTCGTACGCGGACCGGCCGACCTGGTCGCCGGCGCCGTTCAACGAGATCGCCTATGCGGCGCGTACCGGGCCCGGCTACGACATCAAGGTCTACGACCTGGCGACGGGCATGACGCGACAGATCACATTCGGCGAAGGCTCGAACGAGAGCCCGGCCTATTCGCCGAACGGCCGGCACATCGCGTTCACGTCCACGCGCGCGGGCCGCATCCAGATTTTCACGATCGGCCGCGACGGGCGCGGCGTGAAGCAGGTCACGCGGGACGGCAACAACCAGACGCCGGCGTGGTCGAACTAGTAGCATGTACCTGTCTGAATCGTCCGACGAGGACCGATGCAAGAGATGCGCAGGTTCAGTGCAGTCGGAGTGCTCCTCATCCTGATCGGCGTCGCTCGCCGCGTCGTGCTCGCGCCGGCAGCCGCCGTCGCGGCGCCGCCGCCGCCGCCGGTCGCCACGCCGCCGGCCGTGACGACCGCCCCGCCCCCGCCCCCGCCGCAGCGCGTGGAAGAGTCGTTGCCGGTGCCGCCGCAGCCGCTGGCGCGAGGACTCCGATCGCCAATCGCTCGCTCGACGATCTCAACCGCGACTCCCCGTTCCGGCCGGTGTTCTTCGCGCTCGACAGCGCGGACCTCGACGACGCCGGCCGCGGCGATCGCGCAGTCGAACGCGGAGCTGCTGAAGAAGTACCCGACGTGGGTCGTCACCCTCGAGGGCCACTGCGACGAGCGCGGCACCGCCGAATACAACCTGGCGCTCGGCGAGCGCCGGGCGGTGGCGGTGAAGACCTACCTCGTGTCGCTCGGCATCCCGCCCGACCGCATCCGCACGGTGAGCTACGGGAAGGAGTTCCCCTTCGATCCGGGTCACAATGAGGACGCGTGGGCGAAGAACCGGCGCGCGCACTTCGTGATCACGTCGAAATGAGGCTCTGACTATGAAGAAGCTTTGTTCGATGCGGCGCGGTGGCGCTGCCGGTTGGACGCGCCGTGGCGTCGCCGGCCGCGGCGCAGAACCGCGAGCACCAGCAGCTGGCCGCCGAGGTGCGCATGCTGCAGGAGCAGACGCAGCAGCTCGCGATCGCGGTGGCCGCGCTCAGCGAAACCTCGACCAGGCGGTCAAGGCGATCAACACGCGCATCGACGACACGAACAACGCCAACCGCAAGGGCTTCGCCGATCAGAAGCTGATCATCGACAACATGGCGAACGACGTGCGCGTGATCCGCGAGCGGACCGACGACACCAACCTGCGGATCGCGACGCTGCGTGAGGAGCTCGAGGCGCTGCGCAGCTCGATGCTCGCCATGCAGCAGCAACAGCAGACAACGCTGGCGCCTGCCGCCCGTCGTCGATCCCAACGCGCCGATCGATCCGAACGCGCCGGCGGCGGTGCCGCCGCCCGTCCCGGCCCCGCTGCCCTCGACCCTCGGGCTCTCGCCGACGCGGATGTTCGAAACCGCGCGCGGCGACTACTTCGCCGGGCAGTATTCGCTGGCGATCAACGGGTTCGACGCGTTCCTCAAGGCCTTTCCGCGATCGGAGTCGGCCGGCGAGGCGCAACACCTGATCGGCGAGTCGTACGCGTCACAGAAGCCGCTTCGAAGACGCCGTTGCCGCATACAATGCGGTGATTCAGAACTACCCGATGTCGAGCATCGTCCCCGAGACGTACTACAAGCGCGGCATCGCGCAGGAGCGAATGGGGCAGATCGATGCGGCACGCGCGTCGTGGGAAACCGTGGTCAAGACCTTCCCGGAGAGCGACGGCGCCCGGCTCGCCAAGCAGGGCCTCGACCGCCTCGCGCGCCAGCAGCGCCCGCCGACGCCGTAGTCGTGACCTCGTCTGTCACACCACCACGGTAGTGTCCATGTGAACAGGTAGCGGCGGACTCACAGGTCCGCCTGAAGCGGATGCGTAGAGGTGGACCGCCAGTCCGCCTGCGGGCGAATGCGTAGAGGGGGACCTGAAGGTCCGCCGAAAGGATCTCGATGGGCAGTGTGAACAAGGTCATTCTGGTCGGCAACCTCGGGCGCGACGCGGAGCTTCGCTACACGCCCGGCGGCGCCGCCGTGGCCACCCTCAACCTCGCGACCACCGAGGTGTGGAACGACAAGCAGCAGCAGCGCCAGGAAAAGACCGAATGGCACCGCGTGGTGCTCTGGGGCAAGCAGGCCGAAAGCCTGCAGGAGTACCTGACGAAGGGCAAGCAGATCTACGTCGAAGGGCGTCTGCAGACCCGCCAGTGGGACGACAAGGACGGCAACAAGCGCTACACGACGGAGATCAAGGCCGACCGCATCACGCTGCTCGGCGGCGGTGGTGGCGGGGGCGGCCGCGGCGTCGAGCCGGCGGCAGCTCGCAGGTGCACAGGCGGCGGGATGGACGAGCCGCCGATGGAGCCGATCACCGACGACGATATTCCGTTCTAAGGCCAGCCGGCAGCTGGCAGTGACAGGCGGACCTGAAGGTCCGCCTCGACGACGCTGAACAGACAATCGCGTTCGTCGAGGCGGGCTTCGCCTGCCCGCGGACTGCACGCTGCCGGCTGCCTGCTACGCTACGTCCCTTTCCTTCCGTACCGATCTTCCAGCCTCACCACGTCATCCAGTTCGGGCGTCGATACTTCGAGGACGTCGCAGTCCTCCACTGCCGTGATGCGGTGGACCGTCTTCGGCGTGATGTGCACCGAATCGCCGGGCCGCATTTCGCGCTTCACGAGCTGGCCCTGCTGCTCCGTCTCCAACACCATTTTTCCCGAGTACAGGTACATCGTCTCGTCTTTCCGGTTGTGGTACTGGAGGCTGAGCGCATGGCCGGCCTTCACGTGCAGCACCTTCCCGACGTACCGATCCGTTTTCGCCCAGTGCAGCTCGTGCCCCCAGGGCTTGTCCACGCGCGTGACGACGTTCTCGATGCCGTTGCTCATTCGGTGTTCACCTTTTCGCGCTGACCCGGATGCTTGAAGGAATCCCGCAGGAACTGCTCGATCTCGTCCACAGTCCCGAGCGTGAGCACGCGGGCGGCGATGCGCGCCATCTCCCCGGCGCTGGTCTCCTGGACGACGCGCCGCGCCATCTCAATCGCGCCGGGCGTCATGCTGAACTCGGTCAGCCCGCAGCCGATCAGCAGCCGCAGCAGCAGCGGGTCCGACGCCATCTCACCGCACACCGACACCGGAATGCCGCGCCGCACCGCGCCGCGCCGCACCTGGCGCAGCAGCCGCAGCACGGCTGGATGCAGCGGCTCGTAGCGATCGGACACGCGCTCGTCGGTGCGATCCACCGCCAGCGTGTACTGAATCAGATCGTTCGTGCCGATGGTGAAGAAGTCCACCTCGCGCGCCAGCAGCGACGCGGTGAACGCGGCCGACGGCACCTCGATCATGATCCCGACCGAGACGTCGGGCGTCGTGGTCCCGCGCTCACCGAGCTCGGCCCGCGCCTCCGCGAGCAGGGCCCGCGCCGCGCGCACCTCCTGCACCGACGACACGAACGGGAACATGATCCGCAGCGGCCCGTAGGCCGCCGCGCGCAGCAGCGCGCGCAGCTGCGTCTTGAAGATGGCCGGCTGCGCCAGGCCGAAGCGGATGCCGCGCAGACCGCCATGGCCCGCGCGCTCCGCGCGCTCGGCATCGGGGAACCATCGCGCGTCGAGCGCCGCGTCCACGAGCGGCCGCGCGAGCTGCCGCTCGTCGATGTCGAACGTCCGGATCGTCACCGGCCTCGGCGCCATGCGCTCCACGACCTGGCGGTAGACGTGGTATTGCTCCTCCTCGGCCGCCATGTCCGGCGGCCCGCCGACCAGCAGGAACTCGGATCGGTAGAGGCCGATTCCCTCTGCGCCCGACGCCAGCGCCGACGACACGTCGTCGGACCGCTCGATGTTGGCCTGGAGCTGGATGCGGACACCGTCGCGCGTTTCGGTCGGCCCCTCCCAATGACGCGGCGGCGTCACCTGCAGCCTGGCGAGCCGTGTACGCGCCTCCGCCTCCTGTCGCATCTGCGGTGACGGGCTGATGATGACGTCGCCGGTATCGCCGTCGACGATGACCGAGGCGCCGGGCGGAATTCGCGTCGTGACGTCGTGCAGGCCGACGACGGCCGGGACGCCGAGCGATCGGGCGAGGATGGCCGTGTGGTAGGTGCGGCTGCCGGCGTCGGTGACGAAGCCGCGGATGCGCGTCCAGTCGAGCTGCGCGACCACCGACGGCGTGAGCTCGTCGGCGACGAGGACGCAGGGTGTGTCGAGATCCTGCAGCAGATCGCGCGGGCCGCCCTTCTCGCTCCGCATGTTCATGCGCAGGCGTCCGGCGACGTCGTGCAGGTCGCCCTTGCGTTCGCGCAGGTACGGGATCCTCGACGTCGTTGAAGACCGCCGCGAGCTCGTCGAGCGCGCGCTGCACCGCCCACTCGGCGTTGACGCGCTCCTCGAGGACGATGGTCGCCGCGCGGCCGACGAGCATCGGGTCGTCGAGCATCAGCAGCTGCGCGTCGAAGATCGCCGCGAGATCCGTGCCCTGCAACTCGGCGATCCTCCCGCGGATCTGCTTCAGCTGGTCGTGCGAACGCAGGCGCGCCCGCTCGAGCGCCGACAGCTCGCGCGCGACGCGGTCCGGCGCGATCGGAAAGCGGATGACCTGCGTCCGCTGGATAGCGACCAGTGCGGGGCCGGCGGCCAGGCCGCCCGAGACTCCGATTCCCTTCAGGCGTTCCACGACTCCTCACCAAAGCCGGATTCGACCAGCCGCACCAGCGCCGCGACGGCATCAGCCTCGTCGAGGCCCTCGGCGCTAATCGTGATGGTCGTGCCGCGCGCGGCGGCCAGCAGCAGGATACCCATGATGCTCTTCCCGTCCATCACCTTCGACTCCCGCGCGACGCGAATCTGCGACGCGAACCGCGTCGCCAGGTGCACGAACCGCGCCGCCGCGCGGGCATGGAGCCCGAGCGGGTTGCTCACGACGACCGCTTTGCTGGTCATCTCTATCTACAATCCTCGATCTTCACCGTGACCGTCGATCGAAACACTGCAGACGGCTGCGTACAGACTGCAATACAGGCGGCAGGCTCGCACACCGACCATCATTGAGCCTTCTCGCCCCGCAACAGGTCCGATGCCACCCAGATCGCGTTGCGTCCATGTTCGCGCATCTCGCGCGCGACCGTCAGCAGGCTGTCCTGCTCCTTCAGGCCGGCCAGCTTGATCAACATCGGCAGGTTCACGCCGGTGATCACTTCAACGTCCTGCTGCCCGAGAAACGACATCGCCAGGTTCGACGGCGTCCCGCCAAACATGTCGGTCAGGATCACCACGCCCTGACCCTGCTGCACGCGGCCGATGGCCGCCGCGATCTCGTCGCGCGCATCCTGCGTATCCTCGTGCCAGCCGATCGACACGGCCGTGAAGCGCGGCAGGTCGCCGACGATCGTCTCGGCGGCATTCAGCAGCTCGGTCGCCAGCTGTCCATGGGTGACGACGACGATCCCGATCATCGTTGCCGGGTCTTCCGGCCCTCTCCACCTTGCCGCGACAAGCCTCGAGACATGGTTCCTCAGCTGTCGCGGTGCTTCACCCGGAGGCGCACGCCCTTGACGTCCGCCAGCGCGTTCTTCAGCGCCTCGGCAATCATCACCGAGCGGTGCTGCCCGCCGGTGCAGCCGATCGCCACCGTCAAGTAACTCTTCCCCTCGCGCACGTAGTGCGGCAACGCGAACTTCAGGAACGATGTCAGCCTCTCGATGAAATCCTGCGTCGCCTCGTGCGTCCGCATGTAGCGGACGACAGCGGCATCCCGCCCGGTGAGCTTGCGCAGGTTGTCCACGAAATGCGGATTCGGCAGGCAGCGCACGTCGAACACGAGGTCCGCATCCATCGGCACGCCCTGTTTATAGCCGAAGCTCACCAGGTTGACGACCATCTCGGCGCGTGCGCCGCCGCTTTCGCGGGACATGCGCATGAAGATGTCGCGCAGCTCGTGCACGGTCAGGTTCGACGTGTCGAGGATGAGATCCGCCATCTTGCGGATCGCCTTCAGGTGCTCGCGCTCCTCGGCGATGCCTTCGCTCACCGATCGATCGGGCGCGAGCGGATGCGGCCGGCGCGTCTCGCTGAAGCGGCGCATCAGCGCCGCGTCGCTCGCCTCGAGGAAGATCAGCATCGGCTCCACGCCCGGCGTCGCCCGCAGCCGCCGGTACATCCGGGGAAACCTGGCCGAGAACTCGCGCTCCCGCACGTCGACGACGATCGCCACCTTGTCGAGGCCGGCATCCTCCCGCTTCGTCAGCTCCGCCATCGTCGGAATGAGCTGCGTCGGCAGGTTGTCGACGCAGAAGTAGCCGAGGTCCTCGAGCGCGCGCACCGCGTGTGTCTTGCCCGACCCCGACAACCCGGTCAGGATGACGAAGCGCCTCGTTCCCCGGCGCGCCGGCGACTTCCAGCTGAGGCTCGCCGTCTTCCGGCGCATGGCCGACGTTTTCCGGGCCAGGCCGGACCTCACGATGCCCTTCTGTTGTGGCGTCCGATTTGACACCGACGTTCGCGCTTTCGTCACAGCCGGTCCCCCGGGTCCAGCTCGTCCGCATCCGCGTCCGCGTCCGGGTCGCTGTCCTCGTCACGCAACTGCTGCTCGAGGCGCGACACGAGCTCCTTCGCGGCGTTCAGGCCGCGCGTCCGCAGCAGCTGGTTCCGCGCCGCGACCTCGACCAGGATGGCCAGGCTGCGGCCCGGGGCGACAGGCATGCGGATGAGCGGGACCTTCAAGCCGAGGAGGTCGTAGACGTTCTCGTCGAGGCCCAGGCGGTCGTACTCACGAGCCGGATCCCACCGTTCGAGCTGCACCACGAGCTCCACGCGCTTCGTCGTGCGCGTCGAAGCGACGCCGAACAGGTCGCGGATGTTGATGACGCCGAGGCCGCGGACCTCCATGTGATGCCGCGTCAGCTCTGGACATGTGCCGACGACGACGGTCTCACCGCGCCGGCGGACCTCCACCGTGTCGTCCGCGACCAGCCGGTGTCCGCGCACGACGAGGTCGAGGGCGCACTCGCTCTTCCCGATGCCGCTCTCGCCCACGATCAGCACGCCGAGCCCGAGGATGTCCATCAGCACGCCATGGATCACCTCGCGGACCGCCAGCCGGTCGTCGAGCAGCGCCGTGATCTTGGCGATCGCGAGCGGCGTCGCCACGTTGGTCCGCAGCAACGGCACGTGATAGCGCCCCGCCGCCAGGAGCAACTCGATCGGGGGAACCCACCCGCCCGTGATGAGCACGCACGGGATGTCGTGGCTGAACACCGACGCGAGCGTGTTGAGCCGTCGCTCGGCGGGCAGGCTTTCCAGATACCGCACCTCGCTCTCGCCGAAGACGAGGATGCGGGCCGGACGGAGATACTCGTCGAAACCGGTCAGCGCGAGACCGGTCTTCTGGATATGGGGGCTGGCGATTCCGCGCTCGAGGCCACCCTCGCCGCTGAGCAGTTCGAGCGGCAGGCCGATCGCTTCGGGCCGGCTGTGCAGCAGGCCGGCGACGGTGACGACTGGGACCATGTCAATGCTCAATGCCAAATGCCCCATGCCGAATGCCAAACGTCCGGTTTGTCATCGTGCATTTCGCACTTGCATCAGGCCGCTACGCTTACGGTTCGATTATCCCGAGGTTGCCATCGGCCCGGCGGAACAGCACCGTGATCTCGTCGTTGTCCGCGTTGCGGAAGACGACGAACGCGTTGTTGTCGTCCCCTACTTCCATGGCGGCTTCGTCGATGGTCATCGGCTTCACGGCGCGACGGGCGCGGATGATCCGCAGCTCGTCCTCTCCGCCGCCTGCGAGGCTGATCGCCAAACGCCCTGCCGCCGCGTTCGGGACGGGGGGCGGCGGACGCCGCCTTGGCCGCCGAGATGCCGCGGCGCTTGCTCTCGGTCCATTTCCCCTTGATCTTCTGCGCCTGGCGATCGATCTTGTCGACCGCCCCGGCGACGGCCGACTCGACGTCCTTGCCCGAGGCCTCCCCGTGCAGGAACTTGTCGCCGCGGGCGTGGATGGTCGCGTCGCAGTGCACGCGCGATTTCTCCTTGGTGAGCACGATCTGCCCCGAGACCGCGTGATCGTTGAGCAGGCGCTGCACGTGCTTCAGCTGCTGATCGACCAGCTTACGGATGTTGGGGGTGATGGTGACGTGTCGTCCAGTCAGTTCGAGACGCATGGCGAGTCAATCGGAATCAAGGGCACAAGGCCCACGGCTCACGGCTAATAGAGGACTTTGCGCTGGTTGGAGGTGGGGATCTTCAGTTCCTCCCGGTACTTGGCGATCGTGCGCCGCGCCAGCTCGAGGCCCTCGCGCTGGAGGATGCTGACGATCTTCGAGTCGCTCAGCGGCTTGCGCGGATCCTCCTGTTCGATGATCTTCCGGATGCGCTGCTTGATCGTCACGGACGAGACCGCCTCGCCGTACGAGCTGGCAATGCCGCTGTGGAAGAAGTACTTCATCTCGAACACGCCTTGCGGCGTGTGCATGTACTTGTTGGTGACGACGCGGCTCACCGTGGACTCGTGCATCCCGATGTCGTTGGCGACGTCGCGCAGGACGAGCGGACGCAGATACTCGATGCCGTGGTCGAGGAAGTCGCGCTGGAAGTTGATGATGCTGCTGGCGACCTTGTGAATCGTCTTCTGCCGCTGCTCCACCGACTTGATCAGCCACAGCGCCGAGCGGAACTTGTCCTTCACGTAGGCGCGTGTCTCGTCCGTGTTCTCCACCGCGCTCTTGTCGAGCAGGCGCCGGTACACCGGACTGATCCTGAGCTGCGGCAGGCCTTCCTCGTTGAGCACGGCCACGTACTGATCCTCGACCTTCACGATGTAGACGTCGGGGATCACGTACTGGGACTGCGACGGGTTCAGCCGGCTGCCGGGTTTCGGATCGAGGTGGCGGATCAGCTCGATGTGCTGTTTGAGATCGTCGATCGACATCCCGAGCTTGCGCGCGAGCTCGGGCACCTGGTGGTTCTGCAGGAGCCGCATGTGCTCCGTGACGATCCGCTCGGACGGCGTACCGGACATGCCGAGATGACGTAATTGGAGCAGCAGGCATTCCTGCAGGTCGCGGCTGGCGACGCCGATCGGGTCGAAGCCCTGAACCAGCTTGAGCGCGCGCTCGACCACTTCGGTCGGCCACGGGCCCATGCCCGCGAGCTCGTCGACCGTGGCGACGAGATAACCGTCGTCATCGAGGTTGCCGATGATCGCCTCGCCGATTTCGCGCATGGCCGCATCGTCGGTCTGCATCGAGAGCTGCCAGAGGAGGTGGTCCGAGAGCGAGGCGGTACTCGAGAGCGTGTTCTCGATCGGCGGCAGCTCCTTGACCTCGGTCGGCGTGCGCGGGCGGTAGCCGTCGTCGAGATAGTCGCCGAAGAAGTACTCGTAATCCTGATCGTCCCAGGTGTCCTTGTTCTCGGGTTTCTTCTCTTCCTGTTTTTCCTGCGCCGCTTCGACCGGCTGAAGCTCTTCCGTGGGAACTTCCTCGAGCATCGGGTTCTCGACCATCTCCTGGTTGAGAAGTTCGGAGAGCTCGAGCGTGGACATCGGAAGGAGCTTGATCGCCTGCTGAAGCGACGGCGTCAGAATCAGCTTCTGGACGAGCTTTGTGTGCAGTTTCTGCGAAATCGCCATGTCTAGCGTCGTCTACCAGAGGTCATCTTAGTCCAGCCGGAAGTCGGCTCCCAAATAAATCCGGCGCACTTCTTCGTCAGCGGCGAGTGAATCGGGCGTGCCGCTCCGAAAGATTACGCCGTCGTGCACGATGTATGCCCGGTCCGTGATGCGGAGCGTCTCGCGGACGTTGTGATCGGTGATCAGCACGCCGATCCCGCGCTCCTTCAGGTGGAAGATGATCTTCTGGATATCCGTCACGGCGATCGGATCGATGCCCGCGAACGGCTCGTCGAGCAGGATGAACCGCGGCGAGATGACGAGCGCGCGCGTGATCTCGGCGCGCCGGCGTTCGCCACCCGAGAGTGTGTAAGCCGGTGCCTTGGCGAGAGGCGTCAGGTTCAGCTCGGCGAGCAGCTCGCGCAGCCGCTCGCGCCGTCCGGCGGCGTCGAGATCGAGGGTCTCGAGGATGGCCATGATGTTCTGTTCCACGGAGAGGCCACGGAAGATCGACGGCTCCTGCGGCAGGTAGCCGATACCCTTTCGCGCGCGCACATACATCGGGTCATCGGTGACATCCTCGCCGTCGAGGATCACGCGTCCCGAATCGGGCACCGTGAGCCCGACCGTCATGTAGAACGTCGTGGTCTTGCCCGCGCCATTCGGCCCGAGCAGGCCGACCACCTCCCCGGATGCCACGTCCAGGCTCACGCCCCGTACAGACGGTGCGTCCGCTGTACGACTTCGTGAGCGCCTGGGTGCAGAGCGTCGACGTGTGGGTGGACATTCAGCGCGCGGGCGCGGAGCACGGTCCGCCGCTCTTCGTCTGCGTGCGAATCTCCTCGTTGCCGTCGACGATGATCCGATCGGCCGTCTTGAAGAACGTCACCGTCTTGCCGCTCGTCGAGCGGCAGATGTCCACGACCTTCACCGGCACCGGCGACGCGCCGACCAGCACGTAACGCTCGTCCTCGGCGTAGTACGTGAGGCGCCCGCCGGTGGCGAGCCGCGTATCGACGCGGGCGCTGACATCGGTGTACGCCTCGAGCCGCTCCACGCGGCTGCCGTTCCGCGCGAGGATCACCTCGATCCGATTCGCGCGCAGATCGCCCTGCGGTCCACTCAACAGGGCCGAGGTGACGAGCGGGACAACCGGTGCGACGCCGGGCGGGCCTGCCGGTGCAACGGTGGACGGGCCTGCCGGTGCAACGGTGGGCGGGCTTGCCGGTGCAACGGTGGGCGGGCTTGCCGGTAACGCGGTCGGCGGGAGAGCCGGTGCACCGGTGGGCGGAATTGCCGGCGCTGCGGGAGACGGGCTTGCCGGTGCGGCTCCTCGTCCGCCAGCCGCTGCCGGCAGCGAGGACAGGATGGGGTTCGAATAACCGATGACGCGCTTCGCGTCGTCGTAGCGGATTTCAGCGGCGCGGCCCTGCGAGATGCCGTTATCGAACACGAGGGTCGAGCGCGCCGAGCCGACCGCGGCGAGGTCGCCGTTGTTCTGGTCGATGGTGATGACGTCTGCCCGGATGGCCGTTTCGCCCTGCCAGAGCCTCGCGTCGCCGCTGTAGACCGCCTTGCCGGCGCCACCTTCGTACTGGAGGGCGTCGGCCCAGACGTTGGCGGGCTCCTCGTTCTTGAGCAGGCCCGGGAGGCGCGACGCGCGGGCCGAGCCGGCGCCGCGGCCGCGTCCCGCAAGTGTGCGGCCACCTGAGCGCAGCGATGTCTTCACGACGCCGACGGCGCTCATGCCGCGATCCTCGAGCGTCACGTCGATGCTCTTCTGCGCCTCGATCGTGATCTGCTCATCCGCGACGCGCGGCGGCCCCCCCGCATCGATGCCGGTGATACGCAGGCGACCCTCGTTCGGGTCGTAGCGAGCCTCGGCGCCGGACGCCTGCAGCCCCTCCTCGGCGAATCGCACGCTGCCGGTGAACACGGCGCTGTCGATCGCATCGTCCTCGAAGGTCACCTGCAGCGCGTTCGAGCGCGCCGCGCGCGGCGCCGCCCCCTGACGCGCTTCCTCCCGATACTCCACGTTGTCGGTGAAGCGTGCCGCCGTCAGGCCCTTGCCCGGCTCGCCGTCGGCATCGAGCAACCTCGACTTGACCGTTCGAGCGGCGACGCCATCGGAGGCCGGCATGTCGAGCTGCACCTTCTCGCGGCCCGTGGCTTTCGTCACCGCACCGTCGGGGGCGAGCACGACGTCGAGCGTCTCGCCGATCATCTGGCGGCCGCTGCCGCCGTTCTGCCCGGTCATCGCCAGCGCCGCACTGCCGGTCAGCAGCACGCGCTCGAGCGTCTGGCCGTCGTCGGTGTAGTCGAGATCGATGTCGCGGGCACTCATCGCATCGAGCGTCCCGCTTCCCCCGGCCACGCGGGCGTTGCCGCGGAGCTCGATGAAGGTGACGGCGTCTTCGCCCGTTGTCAGACGCGCCGTGCCGCGGTCAGCGTCGAACACCTGTTCCCCGCGCAGGGCGTGCACGCTGCCCTCGAGCGTCAGGTAGTCCTGGAGACGATTCAACACCGCGGAGCCGGCTGTGAACTCCATCTGGGTGGTGCCGTTCTCGTTTGCCGTCTTCACCCGCGCCTGCTCGAGCAGCGACACGACGTCGTTCTCCTGGTCGTAGGACATCCCGACGCCAGAGCCGGACATCCGTCCCTTCTCGAACGCGATCGGTCCCGGAGCGCGCACGATGCCGTCGCCGCGGCTGAAGGACGCACTTTCGGCGGTGAGCACGAAGCCGTCGCTCGCCGCGAGCTTGACGGCGCCGGCGAGCTGCAGGTCGTCCTGGTTCTGGCCAGCCTGCGCTTCACGTCCGGTGAGGACGAAATCACGCCCGCGGCGGCCGCGGACGTGGATCTCGACTCCGATGAGCTTGGTGGAGCCGTCCTCGTAGGCGAGCTGGCGGTCGGACTTGATGTCGAAGTCACGCTCGGCGCCGCGTTCCTGCTGGAGCTGTGCGCCCTCGCTCTCGATGATGGCCTTCGGATCGATGCGCGCAGGCGCGGCCGGGGGTGTCCCGGCCGCACGCTCGCCGATGGCCGCGTATACGGCAATCGCGCACGCGATCCCGAAGACCGCCACGCCGAAGCGAGCCCTTTTCTGCCATCTCATCGGTGAGTTACAGGATAACAGGGAGGATCGTGATCTGCGGTTCGCGAAGCGCGATTTAGAGGCCTGAATCCGGCGATCACCATCGCGAATTACGAATCGCCCGGGTCGGCGTCGCCGGCTTCTCGCGTGCGCTCACGCTGCAACGAATCCCGAGACGTGTCCTTCGCCTCCGCCTCCCGTGCGATCGTGGCGTCGGGCACGATCGAGCGCTTCGGCGATCTCGCGGAACCTGCACGAAGCCTCGTAACTGCCCAGGCCCTCCAGGTCCTTCTGTGCGCTCATCTGTTCTCCCCCCGATCCTGCCTCCAGTCTACTGTCTCCCGCAGTCAATCGATCGGAGGGCCGGCTTTAGCGCCCGACCTGCGTCTCGATCGGTTGCGCCAAGGGCCGGCTGAAGCCGGCCCCTACGAGAGCTCTGTTCCGTGCTGAAGCCGGCCCCTGCGACAGGTGCATTCGGTTGAAGAACCTCAATCGAGGACCATCGACCGGAGGTGCGGGTCGCTGCTTCAGCCGGAAGATGTTGGCGCCCTGAAGTCCGCCACCGAGAGCTGCAGGTACCGTTCCCCGTTCCAGGTGTCCTGCTCGAGCGAAAAGGCGAGGTCGATGGCGGCGCGGTGCTCGGTGACGAACCCTTCGCGTTCCGAGGCGCGCCAGGCGATGCCGCGCAGGATCCGGCCGTCCTGCTTGAACGCCATCTTGAGATGACGGTCCTTGATCAGGCGTGGCCCATCCACGATCTCCACGCCACTCGTACCAAACATCGGGCTGGGATTGCCCGCTCCGAACGGGGCCAGCGAGACCAGTTCCGACGCGACCTGCGCGCTGATGGATCGGAATGCCAGCGCGCCGTCGATCCACAGGCGCGGGCGCAGGTCGTCGGGGCCGAGACACGCATCCGCGTAGGCGTTGACCCCGGCGCGCAGATCCCGGATTCGCGACGCGGCAATCGTGAGGCCCGCGGCCTGCTTGTGGCCGCCGAACTTCGTCATCAACTCGCCGCACGACTCGAGGGCGCCGAGCATGTTGAACGAAGGGATGCTTCGGCACGATCCGTGCGCGACGTCACCGTCCACCGACAGCACGATCGCCGGCCGGTGGAATGCGTCGACCAGCTTGGAGGCCACGATGCCAATCACGCCGCGGTGCCATCCCTCGCCGGCGACCACGATGACGGTGCGGGAGCCGATCTCGAGGTCTGTCTCGACGGCCGTCTTCGCCTGCGTGACAATCTCGGCCTCTTCCTGCTGGCGCCGGATGTTCTCGGCGTTGAGCTGCCCGGCAAGCTCGCGCGCTTCGGCGGCCATCCCTTCGTCCGACGCCAGCAGCAGACGCGCGGCGATGTCCGGCGTGCTCATGCGTCCGGCGGCGTTGATCCGTGGCGCCACCACGAAGCCGATGTGATAGCTGTCAATCTCCCTGCCTGTGAGTCCACAGGCGTCGAGCAGTGATCGGACGCCGACCTTGTGCGGCCCGGCGGAAAGCATCCCCAGGCCAAGCTTGGCGATGACGCGGTTCTCGCCCCGGAGGGGCACCACGTCGGCCAGCGTGCCGATCGCCGCGATCTTGACGAACGCGGGAATCCAGCCGGTGCGGCCCGTCTTCATGCACAGCGCCTGCACGAGCTTCAGGGCGACGCCAACACCGGCGAGGTTCTTGTCGGCGTACGTGCAGTCGTGACGCTTCGGGTTGATCACCGCCAGCGCCTTCGGCAGCTCCGTATCAGGCTCGTGGTGATCCGTGATGATCAGGTCGAGGCCAAGCGCGCGCGCCCGCAGCGCCGCGTCGGCGGCGCGGATCCCGCAGTCCACTGAGATGACGAGGAGCACACCGTCGGCGTGCAGCCGGTCGAGTGCGGCCGGCTGAAGCCCGTAACCGTCGCGGAAGCGCTCGGGAAGGAAGTGGATGACGTCGGCGCCGAGCAGCTCGAGAGCGCGGCGCAGGATCACGGTGGAGGTGACGCCGTCCACGTCGTAGTCGCCGTGGATGGCGATGCGCTCCTTGCGCGCGATCGCGCCGAGGATGCGATCCACCGCCACGGACATGTCGGCCAGGCCGAACGGATCGTGCAGGTCGTCGAGCGATGGCGCAAGGAACCGCCGCGCCTGATCGATGTCGCCGAGTCCGCGGATGCACAGGAGACGCGCCGTGACGGGCGACACCTGCAGCTCGGCCGCGAGCCGCGCCACCGCGTGGTCGTCACATGGCTTCTCCGCCCAGATCAATGGCGCCTTCATGCTTCGGTTATTCCGACGTTGCCCATGGCGCGGAACTTGTCGTAGCGCGCATCGAGCCGGGTTTGCGAATCCATCGCCGACACGGCATTGAGGGACCGTTCGAGCGCGGAATCGAGCAGCGACGCCGCGAGCTCATGGTCGGTGTGTGCCCCGCCTGTCGGCTCCCGCACGATCTCGTCGATGACACCGAACCCGAGCAGGTCGGGCGCCGTCAGCTTCAACGCGTCGGCCGCCTCGACCTTCCGGTTCGAGTCGCGCCACAGGATCGCCGCGCAGCCTTCCGGCGGAATCACGCTGTAGATCGCGAACTCGTGCATCAGGATCCGGTCCCCCACCGCGATGCCGAGCGCGCCGCCGCTGCCGCCCTCGCCGTGGACCAGCACGATGATCGGCGTATCGAGCGCCGCCATCTCGCGCAGATTGAGCGCGATGGCTTCCGAGATCCCGCGCTCCTCCGACTCCACCCCCGGGTACGCCGCCGGCGTGTCGATGAACGCGATCACCGGCCGCTGGAACTTTTCCGCCAGCTTCATCGCGCGCAACGCCTTCCGGTAGCCTTCCGGCTTCGCGTAGCCGAAGTTCCGGTAGACGCGATCCTTCGTGTCCCCGCCGCTCCCCTTGTGGTGGCCCACCACCAGCACGGGCTCGTCCTTGTATCGCGCGAACCCGGTGACGATCGCGTGGTCGTCCGCGAACCGGCGGTCCCCGCTGAGCTCGGTGAACTCCGTGAACAGGCGGTTCACGTAGTCCAGCACCGTCGGCCGGTTGCTGTGCCGTGCCACCAGAACGCGCTGCCACGGCGTCAACCGTGAGTAGATATCCGCCCGGACCTCCTCGACGCGGCGACGCAGGCTCTCAATCGATCGCTGGCGCTCGGGTGTCTGCGGGAGCATCGAGAGCGCCTCGATCTCCTTCAGCAGGACCGCTACCGGCTCTTCGAATTCCAGTGTGTCAGCAGGCATGGACAGGGTAGGTCACACTCAACGCCCAACTCCAATCTGATGCGTGCTCCAACTCCCGTCCCGGCGCCACCTCTCTGGAAGCTGGATGTCGGCGCCGGAACATATCGGAGTTGAAGCCGGTCATCTCAGGCTCACCGAACCGGCACCACAGATTTTTTCGACCTCCGAGACGAGCCGTTCCGAGGGACGCACGCGAATCCCGCTCACGTCGGCCGTGACGCGGACCTTCCGATCGCGTTCCTCGATGACGAACGCCACGCGGCGGTCGCCCTTGTGCTGCGCGAACAGGTCCCAGAGCCGCTCGAACGTCGCGCGGTCGTGCGGCGGCGTCGTCAACCGGATTGCCACTGACTTCGCCAGCTTTTCGCGCACGAGCTCGATCGGCATGATCTCGGACGCGATGAGGCGCGCCGACTCCTCGTCCTTCTCGAACTTTCCCTTGACGACAACGACGTTGCCGTTCTCGCCGAGGTGGCCGTACTGCTTGAACGCCTCCGGAAAGACGATGACCTCGAGGCCACCGTCCTTGTCGTCGAGCATGAAGACGCACATGCGATCGCCCTTGCGTGTCTTCAGCGGCCGCAGGCCGGAGACGATCCCGCCGATGCTGATGTCGTCGGCAACGCGGCCGTTACCGGCTTCGGGCCGGGCGAACCCGGCCGCTGCAGCCTCCTCATCGGCCGGCGCGTCGGCGGCCGCCTCGGGCTCCTTCTTGAGGCCGAGGTCGGCGATCGACCTGGCGCCGTACTCGCGAAGATCATCGGCCCATCGATCGATCGGGTGGCCGGTGAGGAACAGGCCGAGCGTGTCGCGTTCGTAGTTGAGCAGCTCGACCTCGGTCCAGGCCGGGACGCCGGGCAGCTGGACCGAGGCTGGCGCATGCTCGTCGCTCCCGCCGAACAGATCCGTCTGACCCAGCTCCTTGTCGCGCTGCGTGCGGGCCCCCTGCTCGCACGCGCCTTCGATCGCGGCGAACAGCCGCGCCCGCGTCGACATCAGCGCGGCGATGTCGGCCGCGCCGTGCGCCAGCGAATCGCAGGCGCCGGCCTTCACGAGCGCTTCGAACACGCGCTTGTTCGCCAGGCGCATGTCGAGAATCTCGCAGAGCGCGTGCAGCGACGCGATGCGCCCGCCAAGCCGCGTTCGGGCGTCGAGAATCGACCGGATCGCCCCTTCGCCGAGGCCCTTGATCGCCGTCAGCCCGAAGCGCACCCCGCGCCCGGGCTCCACCGAGAAATTGAGCTGGCTCTCGTTGACATCGGGCGCCAGCACCGGAATGCCGCGGTCCCGGCATTCGGCCAGGTACATCGCCAGCTTGTCCGTGTTCTGCGCCTCGATGGTCAGCAGCGCCGCCGCGAAGTGCCATGGATAGTTCGCCTTGAGGTAGGCGGTCTGGTACGCGAGGAAGGCATACGCCGTGGAATGCGACTTGTTGAAGCCGTAGCCGGCGAAGTACTCCATCAGGTCGAAAATCTTGGTCGCCTTCTTCTCGTTGACGTTGAGCGTCCTGGCGCCCGCCATGAACGCCTCGCGCTGCATGGCCATGACCTTGGGATCCTTCTTGCCCATGGCCTTGCGCAGCACGTCCGCCTGCCCGAGGCTGAAGCCGGCCAGCGACTGCGCGATGCGCATGACCTGCTCCTGATACGCGATGACCCCGTAGGTGTCGGACAGGATCGGCTCGAGCTGCGGGAGCTCGTACTTGATCTCCTTGAGGCCCTGCTTGCGCGCGATGAAGTCGTCCACCATGCCCGACTTGAGCGGTCCCGGCCGGTACAGGGCGTTGAGCGCGATCAGGTCGTCGAGCCGCTCCGGCTTCGCCTTCCGCAGCAGCTCGCGCATGCCGGAGCTCTCGAACTGGAAGATGCCATAGGCCGCTCCGTCGCCGAACACCTTGTAGGTCTTCGGATCGTCGAGCGGCACCGTGTCGATGTCGAGCTCGACGCCCTCGGTGCGCTTGATCTCGGCGAGACAGTCCTGGATGAGCGTGAGCGTGCTCAGCCCCAGGAAGTCCATCTTCAGGAGGCCGACGCGCTCCACCTCCTTCATGTTCCACTGCGTCGTGATTTCGTCGCGCTGCCCCTTGTAGAGCGGCGCGTAGTCGGTGATCGGTCCGGGCGCGATGACCACGCCGGCCGCGTGTACCGACGCGTGGCGTGACATCCCTTCGAGACGGCGCCCGATGTCGAGCACCTCCTTGACCCGGGGGTCCTTCGCCGCCATGTCCTTGAGGATCGGATTCTCCGCCAGCGCCTTGTCCAGCGTCATGTCGAGCGCGGGCGGGATCTGCTTCGCGATGTTGTTGACGTCGGCGTAGGGCATGTCGAGGGCGCGACCGACGTCACGCACCACCGCCTTCGCCTTCATCGTGCCGAACGTGATGATCTGGGCGACGTTCTCGCGGCCGTATTTCCGCGTGACGTAGTCGATCACCTCGCCGCGGCGGCGTTCGCAGAAATCGACATCGATGTCGGGCAGCGACACGCGCTCGGGGTTGAGAAAGCGCTCGAAGATGAGGCCGAAGTCAATCGGATCCACGTCCGTGATGCGCATGCACCACGCCACCAGCGACCCGGCCGCCGAGCCGCGGCCCGGGCCCACGGGGATGCCTTCTTCGCGCGCGTAGCGGATGAAGTCCCAGACGATGAGGAAGTACCCGACGTACCCCATCTTCTTGATCATCTCGATCTCGTACTCGAGACGACGCTCGTACTCGTCGACGCTGTGGCGGAGGTGGCCCGTCGCGGCGAGTTGCCGGAGGCGCGTCAGCCGCTGGGTGAACCCTTCACGCACCACGTGCTCGAAGTACTGATCGAGCGTATAGCCCTCGGGCACGCCAAAGGACGGCAGGTGGTTCGCCCCCGTCGGGATCGTGACGTTGCAGCGCTCGGCGACGACCAGTGTGTTCTTCAGCGCGTCGAGGTGGTCCTTGAACACCTCCGCCATCTGCGCGGCGGTCTTGAGGAAAAACTGGTCGCCGGTGTAGCGGAGGCGCTGGGCGTCGTTGACCGTCTTGCCGGTGCCGATGCAGAGCAGGATGTCGTGCGGCTGGTGGTCGCCCTGCCGCAGATAGTGCACGTCGTTGGTCGCGACGATCGGCAGGTTGAGGTCACTGGCGATCGGCAGCAGGCCCTTGTTGACGATCCGCTGCTCCTCGATGCCCTGATACTGCATCTCGAGAAAGAAGTTGTCCTGGCCGAGGATGTCCCGCAGCCGTGCCGCCGCCTCGAGCGCCGGGCGCGCCTGCTCGATCCTGAGCGCGCTGGCGACCTCACCCTTGAGGCAGCTGCTCAGGCCGATGAGGCCCTTCGCATGCCGCTCGAGCAGCGCCTTGTCGATCCGCGGCCGGTAGTAGAACCCCTCGGTGTAGCCGGCGGACACCAGCTTGATCAGGTTCTTGTAGCCTTCGTCGGTCTCCGCGAGCAGCACGAGGTGATTGGTCTCGGTCTGCGGCCCGCTCTTGTCGAACCGGTCGCCTGGCGCGACGTAGACCTCGCACCCCAGGATCGGCTTGAGTCCGCGCGCGCGCGCATGATCGTGGAACACGACCGACGAGAACATGTTGCCATGCTCGGTCACCGCGAGCGCCGGCATCTTCAGCTTCACCGCCTCGTCGAGCAGTTCGTCGATCCGGCAGGCGCCGTCGAGGAGCGAGAACTCGGTGTGGAGGTGGAGGTGGACGAACTCAGACATTCCTGATTGCCGACTGATGATTGATGATTGGTTGTTGATTGGCGATTCTCGATTGCTGATTGTCTGAGAGTGGCAATGGCGTGCTCCGCCGCATATCAATCAACATTCGACAATCCGCGTTCAACACAGAATCATCAATCACAGATCATCAATCAACAATGATTGCTATTCCCACTCGATCGTCGACGGCGGCTTCGACGAGATGTCGTACACCACGCGGTTAATCCCGCGCACCTCATTGACGATGCGCGACGACATGGTGGCCAGCAGCTCGTGCGGCAGGCGCGCCCAGTCGGCCGTCATGCCGTCGAGGCTCTCCACCGCCCGGATCGCGGCCGTGTACTCGTAGGTCCGCGCGTCGCCCATCACGCCCACGCTCTGGACCGGCAGCAGCACCGCGAAGCTCTGCCAGAGCCGCTCGTACCACCCTGCCTTGCGGATCTCCTCCGCCACGATCCTGTCCGCCAGCCGCAACAGCTCGAGGCGCTCCTTCGTGAGCTCGCCGAGGATCCGCACGGCGAGCCCGGGGCCAGGGAAAGGCTGCCGCACCACGAACTCCTTGTCGAGCCCGAGGTCGCGCCCGACGCGCCGCACTTCGTCCTTGAAGAGATCGCGCAGCGGCTCCACCAGCCTGAAATTCATCCGCTCCGGCAGCCCGCCGACGTTGTGATGACTCTTGATGACGACGGCCGGGCCGTGGACGCCGGCCGATTCGATCACATCGGGATAGAGGGTGCCCTGCCCGAGGAAGTCGAACCCGCCCAGCTCCTTCGCGCGCGTCTCGAAGACGTCGATGAACGTCGCGCCGATGATCTTCCGCTTCTGCTCGGGATCGGTGACACCCGCCAGCCGCTCGAGAAAGAGGTGGCTGGCGTCCACGAAGTCGAGCGGCAGGTGCAGCTTCCCCGCGAATCGCTTCCTGATCTGGCTGGCTTCCTCGTGACGCAGCAGCCCGTTGTCCACGAAGATGCAGGTCAGACGATCGCCAATCGCACGGTGAATGAGCATGGCCGCGACGGTGGAGTCCACTCCGCCCGACAGCCCGCACACGGCCCTGCCGCTGCCCACCCGTGCCCGGATCCCTTCGGTGGCTTCTTCGATGAACGAGGCAATCGTCCAGTCTCCCGTGCAACCGCACACGTGGAACGCGAAGTTCTTCAGGATCTCGAGGCCATGATCGGTGTGTGCCACTTCGGGGTGGAACAGCAGCGCGTAGAGCGAGCGGTCGGGCGCTTCCATCGCGGCGATCGGCGCCGTGGCACTGGTGGCGGCGACGGCGAATCCAGGCGGCACGGCCGCCACGTCGTCGCCGTGGCTCGCCCACACGCGGAGCTCGGCGGGGATCTCGCGAAACAGCTGCGGCGCGTCGCCGTTGCGGCTGACCTTTACGAGGGCGTGGCCGAACTCCCGGTGACCCGACCGCCGGACCTCACCGCCCAACACGTCGGTCATCAGCTGCATGCCGTAGCAGATGCCGAGGACGGGCACGCCGAGCTCGAACAGGCCCGTGTCGCAGCGGGGCGCGCCGGCTTCGGAAACGCTCTTCGGTCCGCCTGACAGGATGATGCCGACCGCGTTCTTCGCCCGGAGGGCGCTGAGCGGTGTGTTGAACGGAACGATTTCGGAGTAGACCGACAGCTCGCGCAGACGCCGGGCAATCAACTGGGTGTACTGCGAGCCGAAATCCAGGACGAGTATGGTTTGATGCGCCACAATCAAAGGGCCCGGGGATCAGGCATCAGGGCTCAGGAACAAGGCTCAGGAGGCCGTAAGGACGCGCTATTATACTGTGGTGTTCACGCTGCGGGCCACGATATGTAGCGTCCTGGCCCTCCTTCTGACGCTAGACATAGCTTCGGGCCAACAACCAAATCCCACTGATCCGCTGCCGATCCTTCCAGCCGAACAAGCGTGGCTCGTCGTCCTCGCCTCACCGACCTCGGCGGGTGGCGCGATGGACGATCAGCGCGTCTATGTCCCGCTGCAGAGCGAGGAATTGACGGCGCTCGACCGCCAGACCGGCCAGGTCCTCTGGGTCCGCGGCATCGAGAGCGAGTGGCCGCCAGTCGTTCACGACGGTGTCGTCTATCTCGCGGCAAGCGACGAACTGCATGCCCTCGACGCCGCGACCGGCACGTCGATCTGGCGGGTGCCGCTGCCGGGGACGTTGGCCGTTCCGCTCGTCTTCGACACGGGATGGCTGTTCGCGGTGAGCGAGCCTGGGGAGGTCGTGGCGTTTCGCGCCGCCGACGGGCAACGCCTCTGGAACCGATCGCTCGGCGCGCCGCCACGGTCGCCCGCAGTCGCCGGCGAGGACGACGCGATCTATTTCACCCTCGCCAACGGCCGGGTCGTGTCGCTCAACCTGCCGGACGGCTCAACACGATGGGAGCAGCAACTTCCCGGCATGTTGAGCGAACCGTCGTGGGCCGAGGAACGCGTGTTCGTCGGCTCGACCGACAACTTCTTCTACGCGCTCCGTGCCGATACCGGCGCGCTCGCCTGGAAGTGGCGTTCGGGCGGCGACGTGATCGGCGCCTCGACCGACGACGACCTGGTGTTCATCACGTCGCTCGACAACATCATCCGCGCGGTCAACCGCGGAAACGGCAACCAGCGCTGGAGGAAGGACACGGGTTCACGGCCGGTGCCGCCGCCGCTCGCGTTCAACGGCGTCGCCGTCGTGACCGGGATCTCGAATACGCTCACGGCGTTCGCGGCGCACAGCGGCCTGCCGGCCGGCACCTACCTCGCGCCCGGCGATTTGCAGGGACCGCCGCTCATCGACCCGGTGCTGAAGCCATATCGCGTCGCCGCCGCCGTCGTGCTGCGCGACGGGCGTGTGGCGGGCCTGTATCCCGTCGCGATGCTGCTCCGCGATCAGCCGCTGGTGCCGTTCACGACGCCTCTCGGACGACCCGTGCCGCGCGAGCAATCGCCTATTCGCCGGCCCCAAGCTTCGACGTCCACGGCCGAACCGCCAGCACCGACATTCCCGCCTGCCCGTTCGACCGGCTCGCTGAAGCCCTGAGCTGACTCACTCGGGACCGCGGTATGACGTTTCCGTCGGCTGCGCCGGCACGAGCCGTCGTGCCTGTGCCCTCCCCTCTTGTATGATTCGGGCTCCATGCATCCGGAGCTTCAGGAAGCGATCGATCTGCACAGACAAATCCTTGCTGAAGCCAGCAACGCGCTGGTTGGCTACGAGACCGAGAAGGCGCTCGCCAACGTGGTCCTGCTCTCGGAGATTCCGACGACCTACGACAAGAACCAGAACCGCCAGGTCAACGCCGGGAACCTGCTGCTGCGCGGGGTTCCGGGCGTGGGGAAGACGTTCTTCGGCGTCATCCTCGCCGCCATCAGCAACGCGAAGTTCGCACGCCTGCAGGGCCGGGCGGACCTGCAGCCGACCGAGATCGTCGGCTTCCAGATGATCAATCCGGCGACCGGGGAGCTCGTGACGGAGTTCGGTCCGCTTGCCTCGGGCGAAATCATCCTGCTCGACGAAATCAACCGCATCCCGCTGAAGTCCCAGAGTGCGTTCCTCGAGGGGCTGCAGGACCGCACCATCACCGTGGGCAAGACGACCTACGAGCTGCAGCCGTTCAGTTTCGCGATCGCCACGATGAACCCGGTGGAGCTCGGGCAGGGCACGTTTCCCCTGTCCGAGGCGGCGACCGACCGGTTCGCGATCATGCTCAACATCCCTTACCTGACGCCGGCGGAGGAGGAGAAGCTGGTCAGCTTCGACTTCAAGCGCGTGCACCTCAACCCGCTCGTGCGCAAGGAACGGATCATCGAGCTGCGCGGCGCCATCACGCGCGAGGTGTTCCTGCACGGGGCGCTCGCGAAGTACATCCGGCGGCTGGTCGGCGCCACGCGTCCGTACAACGCCGAGAGCGCATGGCATCATCGATCGCCGGCGGCGCTGGTCGAACAGTGCGTGGACCTCGGCGCGTCGCCGCGCGCCACGATCTGCTGGGGCCGGCTGGTGAAGGTGTGGGCGCTGCTGCTGGGTGGCCGCTCGGAAGTGTATCCGGAGGACGTGCAGGACCTGGCGAAGTACGTGCTCAGCCACCGCGTCTGGCTCGGGCCGCACGCGGCGAGCCACGGTGTGACGGTAGACATGGTCATTGACGACGTCATAGACAGGGTGCCGGTGCCGTGACCGGAGACACGCTCGTCACGTTGAGCGAGATCGCCGAGATCGAGCTGTTCATCCTCAAGCGAATGAAGGAGTTCACGCTCGGCGATCATGCCAGCGTGTTCAAGGGTGGCGGCTTCAACTTCGTCGGCCTGCGCGACTGGCAGCCCGGCGACCGCGTGACGTCGATCGACTGGGCGCAGTCGTCGATCACGAACTTCAGTCCGCTCGTCACGCGCGAGCTCGAGCAGGACAGCACCGCGACGATCGTCGCCGTCGCCGACGCGTCGCTCTCGACGCGCTGCGGCCTCGACGGCCTGACCATCGCCACCGCCATCGCACGCGGCGTGGCCGCAGTGGGACTCTCCGCCACGTTCTTCCAGGACATGTTCGGCTTCGTCGCCTTCGATGGCGCGCTGCAGCCGGTCGCCGCGGCGCGTCCCCGGATCGGGCGCTCGCACCTGCTGTATTGCCTGGACCTCTACCGTGACGCCGTTGCGAACCGCGTCACGATCGGCCACGATGGACACACGGCGCGCGCCCTGCCCGTTGCCGGAGCGCATCCCGAAGGCCCGGGCCACGGAAGTTCGGCGATCGCGACCGCCATCGAGAGCCAGCTCCGGAAATCGGCGATGATCCCGGTCATCTCCGATTTCCTCTTTTCCGGCGCGGCGCAGCTCATCGCCGAGCTCTCGTCGTTGAATGCCGTGCACGACGTGTTCCTCCTGATGGCCGACGTGCGGTTCGCATACGAGCTGCCAGACGTGTCCGCCGGCTGGATCGAGGCGTTCGACGTGGAGACCGGGGAAACGCGCGTCCTGTCCCGGCGCGAACTGCACCGCCTTGGCGATCGGGTCGGCGCCTGGCAGGAGGACGTCATCCGGATGGCGCGCGGCGCCGGCCTGGACGTCGTGCGCGTCGGGCTCGATCGGTGGGAAATGGAAACGGCGCTGGCGGCGTTTGCCGCGGAGCGGCGCCTTCGGAAGATGTGAGCGATGGACAAACACTGGATCACGGGGGCGGCGGTGGCGTCGATGCTCGCGATCGGGACGCCGATCGCGTCTGCCCAAGGTGAGGCCGGCGTCCGGTCCGATCCAATCCGCTGCTGGTGGAAGACCGATACCAGCGCGGTCGGCGTGGGCGAGCGGTTCATGCTCCTGCTCACGTGCGGCGTCATCGAAACCAACGGCATCACCGTCGTCCCGGCGGTCAACCAGCTCGAGCCCGGCGCGCTGTCGATAGCGCCGTTCGAGGTGGTCAGCGGCCAGCGGCTCGAGGATGTGGTGGCAGCTCCGTGGCGGTACGTCCAGTTCGCCTACGACGTCCGCCTGCTCAGCGAAGGGTTCTTCGGGCAGGACGTGACGATTCCCGCGCTGACCGTCACGTACAACGTGCAGGCGCCGGGCGGCGGCGCACAGGGCCGCGATCTGGGATACGTGCTGCCGCCGCTCCCCATGCGCATCCTCTCGCTCGTCCCGCGCAACGCGACTGACATCCGCGATGCCTCGGCCGACACTTTTGCGGCGAGCGCGTCACGCCGCTTCCGCTCATCCGCGGCGCTCGTCGCCGCCGGCATCTGCTTCGCCTTCGCCGCGCTGTTCGCCGGCCTGGCCGTGGCGCGCGGCGCGCGGCGGTTGCGCCGCAAGGAAGACGTGCCGCTGCCGCTCCCGGTGCCGTCGCTGCTGCGTGGATGTCTGGGGGCCCTGTCCGACGTCAGGACCGAGGCGCGGGGCGGCTGGACGCCGGCGCTCGTCCGGCGGGCGCTGGCTGTGTTCAGGATTGCGGCGGCCGTCGCAGCCGGGCGGCGCGTCTCGCAGGATTTCGTGGCCCGCGACGTGGCGGAGCGTGACGGCCAGCTTGTCATCCGCACCGGCCTCGTCCGCCGCCGGCGTGCGGTGCTGTCGGCGCCGACCACGCCGAAGGTGCTTGCCGCGCACCTTGGACACGGCTACACGTCGGGATCGCGCATGCGCCTCTCGCTCGGTCAGCTTGGCGATGCGCTTCAGACCTTCAGTGCGGCTCGTTACAGTCGCAATGGGCTCGTTGACAAGGCTGCGCTCGATGCCGCGCTCGAGGACGGCTCCAGCGCCGTACGGCGGCTGCGCGTGTACACGCGCTGGCCGATGCGCGCCGTGCAGTCGATCGCGCGGTCGTTCACGGGGTTCTGATGTGGACCAGCTCCAGAGCCTGCTGATCGCGGTCCGCGCCGTTGCCGATGAAGGGCTGCGCACGCGCTGGAGCGAGCTCCGGTTCGCCGAACCGCGCGCGGCGCTGCTGGTCTTCGTCATACTGCTCGCGATTGCGGCGCTGGCGCTCATCGTCAGCGTGGCGCGGACGAGCCGCGCAGGCCGCACGCACGTCGTCTTCCCCGCCCTTCTGCCCGTCATTCGCCGGGCGCCGCTCGCCGGGCTGCGGCACCTGCCGATGCTGCTGTTCCTCGCCGGGTTGCCGCTCTTCGCCATCGCGCTCGCCGATCCGCATACCGGCTTCACGCAGGAAGAGGTGTCGTACCCGGGTCGCCGCGTCGCCCTGCTCGTCGATGCATCGGGGAGCATGGTGATGAAATACGGCGCCACCAGCCTCCGCACGCGCGGAGAGTCGACCTTTTTCACGGCTGTCGCCGCGGCCGAGTACTTCATCCAGCGCCGCATCGACGGTCCCTATCGCGATCTCGTGGCCCTCATCCAGTTCGGCAACCAGGCATACGTCGTCACGCCGTTCACGACCGACTATCAGAGCGTCCGGTTGAGCATCCGTCTCATCAGCGATCCGCGCGAATGGGGGCGGTTCAATGATTTCGGGACCACGATTGTCGAAGGTATCGACCAGGGCATGCGGCTCTTCCGGACGTTCGACTTCGTCAACGCGTCGGGAAACCTGATGATTCTCTTCACGGACGGTCGCGACTCGGAACTCAACCAGGAGGGCCGCCCGCTCGAACGGCTGATCGCGGATGCGCGTGCGTTCCGTATTCCGGTCTACATGGTTCGCACCGCCTTCAATCTCAAGGAAGGCGAGATCCGCGAGGACAAGCTGTGGAAGGACGCGGTCGAGCGGACCGGCGGCCGTTTTTACGCCGCGTACGACGACGCCTCCATCACGCGTGCGCTTGCGGACATCGATCGGTTGTCTCCCGGACGGATTGAGGTGCGTGAATACAGCGTGGAGCGTCCGCGGTTCGCCGCGTACCTCCTTGCCGCGGTGGCGTTGTGGCTGTCGGCGGCACTGCTGACACTTGGCGTCCGGACGTTTCGAACGTTTCCATGATGTGTCTCAGCTCGCAGGGGATTGTGCCGAGGTGACGATATGAAGAGGTTTTCCGCATTCGTGCTGGCCGCGTTGATCCTTGCCGCGGCGGGCGCCCTCTGCGTGGCCGTCTCGCGGATCGAAGGACATCTCGCAGACGTACACGAGCAGACGGCCACGCTCCAGTTCGACAGGGCGCAACAAAGCCTCGATGCGGCCGCCGGTTACGCGGGGTATGCCGACTGGGTGCCGATGCTCGGAAGCGGCTTTCCGGGACGAGATGCGTGTCCGGCAGGCCGCCCTCCGGTACTGGCAGGACGAGTTCGACAGCCTCGCGCCGGGCCAGGCGGACGCCGCCGCCGCGGAAGACGAGCCTCCCGCCGACCTGCAACTGGTGGTGGCGAACGCCGGGTATCGCGCCGGCCTGGCGCAGGCGAAGGACCGGGCCGCGACGCAACAGGCGCTCGACGCCGCCGTCGCCCGCTACGGGACGGTCCTCCGGGCCGACACGTGGCTGCGCGACGCGGCTTACAACTACGAGTACACGGCCAGGTTCCGCGATGACGTGGCCAAGGGGCGCCGGGCGGCGGTTCCAGAGAAAGGCGCGGACGTCGATCTTGGTGAGCAGGGCGCGCCAACGGCGGCGACGAAGGAACGGTTCGAGCTCTACATCCCGCTGGACAGCGGGGACAGCAGGCCGACCGGCGGCGACGCGGCAAAGGCCCCTCCCGGTACGCGCAAGGGCTGAGGCGTCCATGTGCCGCGAGTCGAATTGGACACCTTCCGCTTCGCCGAGCCTGTCTGGCTGTGGCTGCTGACGGTTCCGGCAGCGTTGCTGCTGCTCCTCGGCTGGCGTCTCCTCCGCCGGCGCGCCGACGTCCGCCGCCTCGTGGCGCGTCGCATCGTGCCGGTTCGCGAACGCTATGCGGTCGCAGGCGACCTCGCCTTCTGGTTGTCGGTGATCGTCGCGGCCAGCCTCGGCATCGCGGCGCTCGCGCGGCCGCAGGCGCGCGTGTCGGCGTTGCGGAAAGCGAACACGGACATCGTCATCCTTCAGGATGGCTCGGCGTCGATGTATGTCGCCGATGTCCGTCCCGACCGCTGGCGGCGATCGATCCAGTTCCTTCGCACGTTCGCGGAGGCACTGAGCTGGCAGGGCGACCGGGTGGCGCTCGCCCTGTTCGCGCAGCTCGCGGCGCCTCAGGTACGGCTCACGACCGATCCCAACGCGCTCTTCTTCTTCCTCGATCACCTCGGCGATCGTTCGCCCTTCCCGCTCGAAAGCGTGCCGACGTGGGATACGAACATCGAGGAAGGGATCCGCTGGGGACTCCGGATCGTGGAGCAGGACGAACAGCTGTTCGGCGCCAGCGGCAATCCCAAGGCGTTCGTCGTGATCTCCGACGGCCAGGCGTGGAGCGGTACCGTGGCGACGGCGCTCGAGGCCGCGCGCGTGCGCAATATCCCCGTCTTCGTGGTGGGCATCGGCACGACCAGCGGCGGAATGATCCCGGAGCCGGCGCGCGCCGACGGCACACGTCCGCCGCCGCTCGTCCGCTCGGCGCTCGACCGGCCGTCGCTCGCGCGGATCGCCGCAGCGGGCGGAGGCGAGTATTTCGAGGTCGGCACCGAGCCCGACCGGGTTGTGGCGTTCAGGATTCTCGATCGGGTGACCCGGCGATCGGACCTCACACAAGAAGTCGCGACCTTCGAGGAGCTGTATCGCCGGGCGCTGATGGCCGCCGCCCTGGTCCTGTGCCTCGGCACGCTCACGCTCCGCAAGCGCACGCAGCTGGCGTGGCAGGTGGCCGGGGCATTGGCCACGGTCCTGCTTCTGGCGGGGATCCTTGGGGTCAGGCCCCTGTAGTGGGGCGACTCAACCCATTGCCACGTTCATCACCGGGGTCTGACCCCCACTGCACCAACCGCCGGCTGCAGGACTGCGGCCAGCCGCCGCGCGCCCTCGACGAGGCGCTCCGCCGGGGGCGCCGAGAATGAGAGCCGGATCTTGTCGTGCCCCGAGCCGTCCACGTAGAACGCACTGCCGATCACGAACACCAGCCGCTGCTCCAGAGCGCGCTCGAGCAGCGACAGGTCGTCCTGCCCCGCCGGCAGCGTCGCCCAGAGGAAGAACCCGCCCTTCGGCGCAGGCCACGTGAGGCGATCGCCGAGCTCGGCCCGAAGCGCCTGCTCCATGACGTCGCGCTTCCGTCGATAGAGCTCGCGAAGCTGCGGGGCGATCCGCCCGGGCACGCCGCGGCGCACGGCCTCGAGGATGATGCGCTGGTCGAGAATGCCCGACGTGAGATCGATCGACTGCTTGGCCGTATCGAACCGCTCGATGAGCGCCGGCGGCGCCGCCACCCAGCCGACCCGGAACCCCGGGGCGAGCGTCTTGGAGAACGTGCTCAGGTAGATCACGCGCCCGCGGTCGTCGTCTGCACGAATCGGCCGCGTCTCCGCCTCGGCCGCCACGTCGTCGAAATACAGAACGCCGTAGGGATCGTCTTCGAGGATCAGCACGTCCCGCTTCTCGGCCCACTCAATGAGACGCTGACGCTTGACGAGGCTGAGCAGGAGGCCCGTGGGGTTCTGAAAGTTTGGCACCAGGTACAGCAGCTTCACCGTCCGGCCCGCCGCACGCTGATGCTGCAGCACGGCGTCGAGGTCGTCGAGGTTGATGCCATCCTCGTCCTGCTTGACGCCGACAAGGTTGGCCTGCATGTTCTTGAACGCCGCGATCGCGCCAGTGTAGGTTGGCAACTCCACGAGCACGACGTCGCCCGGGCTGATGAGGACGCGCGCGACGAGGTCCAGCCCCTGCTGCGAGCCGCTGGTGATCATCAATTCATCGAGGTCGGCCTTGATCCCGCGCCCATCGAGGACTCCGAGGATGGCCTCGAGCAGCGGACGATGGCCGCGCGTCGGCCCGTACTGAAGGACGGTGCCGTCCGTCCCGGTCAGCAGCTCACTTGCGATTGCCCGCAGGTCGTCCCACGGAAACACCTTCGAGTCGGGGTAACCGGCCGCGAACGACACGAGATCGTGAGTCTTCGCCACGACGGTGCCCATGCGGCGGATGGCGGATTCATGGAGCTGGCGCCCCATGGGCGAGAGAAAACTGCTGTAGTCGGGCATGGTGGTTACCGGGGATAGCCGTCAGCCGGCCCTGACAATCGCTCCGTACGCCGGGGCCGGCTTCACCCGCCCCTCGACAACCTGGCCGGCAAACGAACGATAGAGCTTCACATACGTGCCGACCGACGTGAGCCCGATGTACTGGAACACCAGCGCGCGCAGCACCCACGCCACCAGTTGCAGCGGCAGGACGGCCAGGCCCACGAACGGCACGAATGAGATCAGGCTGAGCAGCCCAGCGGCGACGACGGACGCCCCCGTCGCGCCGACCACGAGCGCCAGAATCACGACGAACACGCGAATTACCATGGCCCGCTCGTGCCGAAGGAACGCGACGACGCGCGGCGCCGCGGCGGCCACGCTGCAATCCTCGGCGGCGACGACGATCTGCGTCAGCAGGTACAGCAGGTTGACGACCGTGATCCACGCCACGAAACCGGCTGTGAACAGCGCCGTCACGCCCCAGCTTTCTCCCGCCGAGCGGCTGGCCATCACGAGGCCAAGGTACGTCGTCGCCGAAGCGGCATACACGGCCATCAGGATCAGCCCGAGGCGCGCGAATCGCGAGAAGAGAGCGTCCGCACGAGTCGATGAAGAAGTCCACCGAGAAGCGGGCCGCGCGCATCAGGCTCTCGATGTGCACCGGCGCATCTTCGATGGGCCCGGCTTCGCGCTCGCTCCTGACGAGGACCGCGACAGTGCCCGCCTTCACGAGAAAGACGAACAGGGAGCCCCCGACGCCGACCACGCCGACGGCGAGGAGGAAGGCAGCGAGCACCACGGGGTGTGAGAACAGCGCGGCCACAGTCGTCGCAGCCATGTCGCGCCACTCGAGCGACATCAGGGCATCGGGTTCGGTGCCGAGCACCAGCGCCACAAGGAACACGCCCCCGACGATCGGCACCGCCACCAGCACCTTGAACAGCGAATCGCTGGTGGCCTGGACAAGGGTGACCTGCCAGTTGGCGGCGGCAATCAGCGCGCCCCGCTTCAATGCGGATTTCAGCAGCTCGCGATGCGACATGGGGATACGGCAATTGTATTCTTGAAGTCGTGCGATTGCCCGGAGCGCCTGGCGGATCCGATACTTTCCCGAGCCGCCGGCTGGCGCGAATGGCGGCGGCGGGCGCTGCTCTGCGCCCTCGTCGTGTTCGCGGCCGGCCGTGTGCTCGAGTGGGCGATGCTGGGCCGGGACGACGCCGCCGCACGCTCACGCGTCGAAGCCGCCGTGCGGCGGGACCTGGATGCGATGTCTCGCGAACTGCGTGACGCCGCAGGAGGCGTGGCCGACGCCACGACGCTGCTCGCGGCCAGCGAGGGCGATTCGGCCGCAGCCCGCCGGCTTTTTGACGCCGCGGCCGCGGTCCTGACCCGGGAAGACGAGGGGGAGCTGGCGGTCACCGCCCACACCGCCGACGGCGCGCCCCTGGCCTGGGCGGGGCGGCCCTCGGAGCTGCCGGCCGACCGGGTGGGCGGGGACGAGGCCTGGTTCTTCGCCCCTGGAGCCCTGGGCCTGCGCCTGGTCTATGTCACCCCGGTCACCGATGACGCCGAGCGGCGGGTCGGTACGATCGCCGCCGAGCGGGCGATTGGGACCTCCTTTCCCACCCGCATTGCCCCTGTTTCGATCGACCTGCCGTTCGAGGGCGGTCCGGACGACACCCGATGCCTCTGCCTTCGAAGTCACGGCCCCGTCCGGCCAGCCGCTGCTGACGCGCCCGTCTGGATCCCGCGGAGCTCGCCCGCGCACGCGACCGCTGGCGCCGGGCCACGCTCTCCCTCACGCTGGTCGCGATAGCCCTGACGCTGGTGGTCATGGTCGGACCGCTTCTCGACTGGCGCAATGCAGCCGGCAGCCGGTCCGCCCGGCGTCATGACGCCCGGCCACGTTACGCAACGGCCGTCATCCTGACGGCGCTCGCTATCATCGGCACCCGTCTCGTGCTCCTGCTCGCCTCGCCGGCCGACTGGTCCAGCTCTCCTCTCTTTTCGAGCGTGGCCTATGCCTCGTCGCTGCTGCGGCCGCTCCTCACGTCGCCATTCGACTTCCTGCTCACCGCCGTCACGGCGGGCGGGCTGGTCGCGCTCGGCTTTTTCGTCGTCGAAGGGGCGCGCGTGGTTCTCTGGCACGCCCGCCGCCCGCTGACGACGGCCGGGCGGGTCATCGCCTACTTTGCAACGCAGCTGATCGCCGGCATCAGCCTCGCCCTCCTTCTGCTCGGCCACCAGGCGCTCGTCCGCGACACGATCGCCAACACGACGCTCGACCTGCTGCACTTCTCCCTGCATCCCTGGGACACGCCTCGCATCGCTCTGCAGGTTGGATTCATCGTCTGGCATGCGACGGTGCTGGCCTGCGCCGTCCTCATCATCCGGCTCGCGGCAATCCCGTGGATCGTGCCGCGCCGCAACTGGCAACTCCGCGCGGTCGCTATCGTCCTGTGGGCGTCACCGCTGGTGGCGTGGCAGCTGGTGGCGGGCACCCCGGCTCCCGCACAGCTTCCGCTGATGCTGGCGTTGACGGCGGCCGTCGTGCTCGCCATGTACGGCGGCCGGCTGAAGGGGCGGTATCGTCACGGCTCGCAGGCCTTCCGGCTGACGATGATGACGCTCGGCCTCGTCGTGCCGGCGCTCGCGTTTTATCCCACGCTGTTCCAGCTTGCATGGCAGGCCAAGACGCAGCTCGTCGAGACACGCTACGCACCGCAGGCGCTCAACCTGCGGCAGACCGTTCAGAAGCTGCTCCAGCAGAGTCTCGAGGAGGTCAGACCGGTTCCCCGGCCTCACGGATTTGATCAGCATCCCGCCGGCACCGGGTGAAGCACTGACCGATCGCGCCTTCCAGGTGTGGCGGATCACCAGTCTCGCCTCATACCCGGTCACCTCGTCAGTCGAGTTGTATGGCCCGGACGGCACGCTCGTCAGCCGCTTCGCGTTCAACCTGCCCGAGGACCTGACGGCGGCGTCGCCCGTCGGAAGAGAGCACGTGCACGTGGGATCTCTACGAGGAAGTCGCGCCCTTCTTCGCGGAAGAGCGCCGCGTCCTCCATGCCGGCCGCGCCCGGTGCGATGCGAGCGGACGCATCCTGGGGTCCGATCGTCGTGCACGCGATGCTCGACTACGAGAACCTGCCGTTCATCTCATCGCAGAATCCCTACGTCGAACTGCTGCGGCCCGCCGACCCGTTGCCGCGGCGAGGGTGTTTCTGGACGCGACGTCGAGTTCGCCTTCTACGGCTGGAGCCGCCGGCCGCTCTATACCTCCTCCGGCCGCGCCTGGCCGCTCGACGACGACGTGTCCGCGCGGATCGAGCAGTCGCGCCTGCCGTTCTGGACCGAGCTGCAGCCGCGGTGAGGATCGGTTCGACGTCTATGTCCACAACGACCGCGGCGGCATCTACGCGCTCGGGTTCCCGGTCGTGTCCGCCCTCGGCCACCTCGTGAACCTCGCGGAGATCACGGTGCTGGCATGGCTCACCTACGGCCTGCTGCTCGCGGTGACCGCGATCTTCGGCACGATCGGCCGTCGCGGCGCGACGGCGTCCGCGCTGCTGCGCGAGGTGCGCGCGAGCTTCTATCGCAAGCTGCTTCTGGCCTTCATCGCCGCCACGGTCGTGCCGGTGGTCGCGCTGGCGCTGGCGGTCGGCACCTACGTCGCCGACGAGATGCGGGCCAACGTCGAGGAGGAAGCGGTTCGCACGGCGTCGGCGGCGAGGCGGGTCGTCGAGGACCTCGTGGCGCCGCGCGCCGCGCAACAGGGTGTTGGCGTCGACGACAACCTGATGGTGTGGGTCAGCCGGCTGATCGACCAGGACGTCAACATCTTTCGCGGGCCGCGGCTGCTGGCCACGAGCGAGCGCAACCTGTTCGCGTCCGGCCTGCTGCCGACCCGGACGCCGGCTGACGTCTACCGCGACATCGAGCTGCGGCACGAAGCGGCGACGGTGACGCCCGAGCAGATCGGCTCGCTCGAATACCTCGTGGCGGCCACGCCGATGACCGCGCGCGAGCTCGACGCGATTCTCACCGTCCCGCTCACCTCGCAGGCAGCAGGAGATCGAGAGCCAGATCGACACGCTCTATCGCCAGGTGCTGCTCGGCGCCCTGCTGTTCGTCTTTGGCGGCGCGTTCATCGGCTACTGGCTGGCCGAGCGCATCGCGGACCCGGTGAACCGCCTCACGCGCGCGACCCGCCGCCTCGCCCGCGGCGATCTCGACGTGCGGGTAGCCGCGACCTCCTCCGACGAGCTGCGGCGGCTGGTCGACGACTTCAACCGCATGGCGGCGGACCTGCAGCGCCAGCGGAAGGAGCTCGAACGCACGCACCGGCTCGAGGCGTGGGCCGAGATGGCGCGCCAGGTCGCGCACGATATCAAGAACCCGCTCACGCCCATCCAGCTCAATGCCGAGCACCTGCGCCGCGTCCACGCCGATCGTGGCGAGCCGCTCGGTCCGGTGCTGCAGGAATGCGTCGGCGACCATCCTCACGCAGGTCAAGCTGCTGCGGCAGATCGCCTCTGAGTTCTCGAACTTCGCGTCGTCGCCGACCGCCAGGCCGACGCAGCGTGGACGCTGCAGGAGCTGCTGCGCGAGATCGTCGACCCGTATCGCGCCGGATTGAGCGATCGGATCACGTTCGACGTCGACGTGCCGCCCGATCTCCCGCCGGTCTACGTCGACCGCACGCTGGTCACGCGCGCGCTGACGAACCTGGTCGAGAACGCCCTGCACGCCATGCCCGGCAGGGGCACGCTGACCGTCATCGCGCGGCCGGACAACGGGGCGGTACGCATACGCGTCTCCGACACCGGCGCCGGAATGGACCCGGAGGCGCTCGCCCGGGCCTTCGAGCCCTATTTCTCGACCAAGGCCACCGGCACCGGGCTCGGCCTGCCCATCGCGAAGCGGAATGTGGAGATCAACGGCGGGACGATCAGCGTCGTCAGCGAGAGGGATCGCGGGACGACGGTGGAGCTGACGCTGCCCGTCAGCGTGCCGGAAGCAGCCGGCAGTTTGCAGTGACTAACGGGCCACTAGTCGACCTTGCGCTCCGATTCGGATTCGCTCCCCAGAGGAAGCGGTGCGCCGGTCGCGGGCTGTGCGGTACCGGCGGACTGCTGTCGGCTGCCAGCGTCCTTGCGCCGCAGCCGGTGCCACGCGCCTTCGAGCAAGGGCGACAGCAGATAGGTGTACGCGAGCACCAGCAGCACGAGCTCCGGCTGAGAGGCCAGCAGCGCGAGACCCACCGCGAAGAGCACCAGCACCGGGTAGCCGCGCCGCGAGTGCAGGTCGACGTTCTTGAAGCTGCGGAACCGGATCGTGCTGACCATCAGCAGCGCCGGCACGATGACCATCGCCAGCACCGGCAGCGCCTCGGCGTAGGTCTGGAAGCCCCACGGGTATATGAACACCGTGGCGGCAGGCACGCCGGCGGCCGCCGGGCTCGGCATGCCGACGAAGTACCGCTTGTCCTGCGAGCCGGACTGGATGTTGAAGCGCGCCAGCCGCACGGCGGCAGCGGCGACGAAGATGAAGCCGGCGGCCCAGCCGAGGCGGCCGAGCGGCTGCAGCCCCCACGCGAACGACATGATGGCCGGCGCCACGCCGAACGAGATGATGTCGGCCATCGAGTCGAACTCGACGCCGAACTGGCTGGTGCTGCCGGTCATCCGCGCGATGCGGCCGTCGAGCATGTCGAGCACGATCGCCAACCCGATGAACGGCGCCGCCGTCGCGAACTCGCCGCGCATCGAGTAGACGATGCAGGCGTAGCCGCAGAACATGTTCGCCATCGTGAACATGCTCGGCAGCAGGTAGACGCCGCGGCGGAAACGGCGCGTCTCGAAGCGGTCGGTACGGCGGCGCAGTGGCCTCAGCATGCGGATGCGCGAGGCCCTGAAGTCGCTCTTCATGGCTGTCACCTGGCGATCCTGTCGGCTCCAGTTGCGGGCGGCGGCGGCTGAAGCTCCGCCAGGACGGTCACGGCGGCCACGACCTTTTCACCGACCTTCACCTTGATCCTCGCGGCGGGCGGCAGGAACACGTCCATCCGCGATCCAAACTTCATTACGCCGAACCGATCGCCGGCGTTGACCTCGTCGCCAACCTTCGCGCGGCAGACGATGCGTCGCGCCAGGATGCCGACAATCTGCCTGAAGACGACCGTCTCGCCGTTGATGTCGACCCATACCTCCGTGTACTCGTTGAGGTCCCCGGCGTCGGGTTTATAGGCCGGAAGAAAGCGGCCGGGATGATACTCCACCTTCGTGATGCGGCCCGTCACCGGCATCCGATTGATGTGCACGTCCATCGGAGAGAGGAAGATGCTGACCTGCTGCCACCGGTCGGGCGGAAAATCCCGGCTGGCCGATGGAGCCCGCGACCATCACCCGGCCATCGGCCGGCGACAGCACCACGTTGGGCGCGGCGTTGACGACGCGCTCGGGGTCACGGAAGAAAAAGAGAAAGAACGCGGAAAGCGCGGCAAGGACGACGCCGAGCGCCGTGCTCACGAGGAACGCGGCGATCAGCGCGAGCGCAAGGGCGCCGCCGATGAAAGGCCAGCCTGCGGGATCGATACGCATGGTGTGAGGTGCGTCGGTACGCGTGCGCGATGGGATGCGAAGGTGCGGGACCGACGTCCCAAAAAGAAACCGGGTTCAATTTTCCGCTGCTTCGTCGCGAAAAACTAAGCCCGGTTTCGGGAGGACGTGGAGCGAGCGCGCCTCAGTGCCCGCGGCGTTCGTGTTCGTGCGCGTACAGGCGCGTCATCTCTTCCATGCGGTCCTTTAAGGCCAGTTTCCGCTTTTTGAGGGTTGCTTCTTCGATTTGTTCGGAATTTGAGAGGTAATGTCGTTCGGTGAGCTGGTGGAGCCGATCGTCCAGTTGGTGATGTTGCTCGGCTAACTCCCGATACTGGTCATCCGTTTGCAGCAACAGGTTCTTTACTTCCTGCGCTTCCGCTGCATTCATAGCCGCCCCTCCTTTGGTGAAGAAGCCCAAGCCCTCTTTCTCGGACTAAGCGAAACCTTAGCACACCGGCGGCACGCGGCTCAAGGCTGGAGCTGAAAAGCTCAACCACTTGAGCCTCAAGCACTTAACCTATGCCGTCCCGCCACAGGATCAAGGCGTCTTCCACCGGGTGCGAGTAGTAGTTCCGGCGCGTCCCGGCGACGTAGAACCCGAGCCGATCGTACAAGCGCCGGGCGCCGTCGTTGGAGGCGCGCACCTCCAGCGTCGCCCGTCGCGCCCCGAGGTTGCGCGGCTTCGGCCAGCACGTGGTGCAGCAGCGCCGTGCCGATCCCGCGGCCGCGGAACGTCGGGCGCATCGCGAGGTTGTTGATGTGAATCTCGTCGAACACGAGCCAGAACGCGCAGAAGCCGGCGACGCGGCAGTCCGGCGTTCGAGCGACAAAGATGTGGCAGACCGAGCGGTTCTGCAGCTCCCACGAGTACATCTCGCGCGTCCACGGATTGGTGAACGACTCGTTCTCCACCTCCAGGACGCCGGCAAGGTCGTCGTCTCCGTCGAGCGGCTGGATCCAGTAGGGCGTCATCGAGCTCTCTGGGCACGCGCCAGCTCGGCGTCGGGCCGGCGGACGTACAGCGGACGAATCGCATGCGGCGGCTGCAGATCGTCGCGGTCGAGCGCTCGCAGCCAGCCGCGCGATGACACCGGCCAGCAGCGGCGCCGCCGGATCCGCGATACGGGCCCGGTCGCCAAGCGTCTGCTGGATCAGATCGCGATAGGTGCCCGCACCGTCGCCGATGAACATGATCGGGATTCGCGGTCCGCTGCTCGGAACCCGCAGACTCTCCAGGAACGCGTCTGGATGCGTCACGACGGGTGCCACGATCTCGCGGCCGTCCTCGTAGAGCGCGGCGTAGACCTCTCCGCGCCAGGCGTCCACCCACGTCGCGATCCGTAACTGGCCGGTGCCTTCCCCTTCCGGCGTTGCGGTAGCTTCCGGTGTTGGCTGTCGGCTTCCGGTGTTGTCGTGGCTTCCGGTGTTGTCGTGGCTTCCGGCTTCAGCCGGAAGGACCACGCCAGCGCATCGAACCCCGAGACGCCGACGAGCGGCTTCTCCATCGCAAACGCCAGCCCCTGCATCGTCGCGATGCCGATGCGCAAGCCCGGTGAACGATCCGGGACCCGTGGCCACCGCGAATGCATCGATCTCCGGCAGCGCGATGCCCGCACGTTCGAGCAACGTCATGAGCTCGCCGGGAAGCCGCGCTGCCTGCGGCCTCGACGCGTCGCCCGCCTTCTTCGCGCAGCACGACGGCGTTGCGCGCCACCGCGCAGCTCGCCGTTCGCGTCGTCGTGTCCAGGGCAAGGATGAGCATGAAGCTGGATGATAATGGAAGCCTGCAGCCGGCAGTAGGCCGCCGGCCGTTCCATCTTCACAACCCGGTACCGACGTGTCCACTGCCCGCTGCCAGTTGCCCGCTGCCCGCTGATGTCATCCACGACCGTCACTCCGGCGATGCGCCAGTACCCAGGATGCCAAGCGCCAGTATCGCGACGCGATCGTGTTCTTCCGGATGGGCGACTTCTACGAGATGTTCTACGAGGATGCGCTCGTGGCGGCTCGCGCCCTCGATCTCACGCTGACGTCGCGCTCGAAGGACGCAGGCGGCAACGGCATCCCGATGTGCGGCGTGCCGTTCCATGCCGCCGACGGCTACCTGGCGAAGCTCGTGAGAAAGGGCTTCCGCGTGGCCGTCTGCGAGCAGGTGGAGGATCCGAAGAAGGCAAAGGGACTGGTCAAGCGCGAGGTCGTGCGCGTGGTCTCGCCCGGCACGCTCACCGACGCCAGCTATCTCGAGGCGCGGGAACCGGCCTTTCTGATGTCGATCGTCGCCAGCGATGGAATCCTCGGTGCGGCGCTGCTCGACCTGTCCACCGGAGAATTCACGGCCGCCGAGTACCGCGGGGCCGACGGTCTCCAGGCGCTCTCGGACGAGATCGCCGTACTTCGCCCGCGCGAAGTCGTGCTGCCCGAGGCATCGACGGCCGCAGGCCTGCTGCCCGAGATAGCACGCCTCCAGTTGCCCGTGACGACGGCGGCCGCGTGGAGCTTCGAGCCCGAGGCGGCGCGGCGCGCGTTGCTCGATCAGCTCAGGACCCACGGCCTCGAAGGCTTCGGACTCGACGGCCGCGTCGCCGCCGTCCAGGCAGCCGGCGGTCTGATCGCCCACCTCCGCGACACGCAGAAGGCGGACCTCGCGCACGTGCGCAGCGTCGCCTACCGATCGAGCGCCGACTGCCTGATCGTCGATCCGATCACGCTGAAGCACCTCGAGGTGGTCTCGGGCAGCGACGGCGGCGCCAGGGGATCGCTGCTGCACGAGATCGATCGCACGGTCACCTCGATGGGCGGCCGCATGCTGCGCGCGTGGCTGCTGCGGCCGCTCTGCTCGCTCGAACGCATCCGCGACCGCCTGGACGCCGTCGAGGACCTCGCGTTCCGCTCGACGGACCGTGGCAAGTTCCGCGAGACGTTGAAGACGGTGCACGATCTCGAGCGCCTCGTGGCGCGCGCGGCGCTCGGCTCCGCCGGCCCGCGTGACCTGGTGTCGCTGAAGCAGTCGCTGGCCGCAACGCCGCGTGTGAAGGTGGTGCTCGCGTCCGTCCAGGCGCCGCTGCTCCGCAGCCTGCTGGCGGAGCTCGACGACCTCACCGACATCCGTGACCTCGTCGATCGCACGCTCATCGAAGAGCCGCCCGCCTTCGCGCGGGACGGCGGCTTCACGCGTGACGGCGTGGATCCGGAACTGGACGACCTCATGGCGATCAGCCGCTCCGGGCGCCAGGTCATCGCCGCGATGGAAGAGCGCGAGCGCACGCGCACCGGCATCGGATCGCTCAAGGTCCGCTTCAACCGTGTGTTCGGCTATTACATCGAAGTCTCGAAGGCCAACCTGCACAACGTGCCGGACGACTACAACCGCAAACAGACGATTGCCGGCGGCGAACGGTTCACGACACCGGCGCTGAAGGAGTACGAGGAGAAGGTGCTCGGCGCCGACGAGCGGATCCTCGAGCGGGAGCTGGAGATCTTCGAGGCGCTGCGCGGCCAGGTTGCCGTCGAAGCGGTCCGCATCCAGGACACGGCGCGCGCCCTGGCGACGCTCGACGTGCTGGCTGGCCTCGCCGAAACCGCGGCGGTGGCCAATTTCACGAAGCCGCACGTCCACGACGGTGACGAGTTCATCGTCACCGAAGCGCGCCATCCCGTTGTCGAGCGCTTCGCGAGCGACGCGTTCGTGCCCGAACGACGTCGACCTGAACGGCACCACGCGTCAGCTCGTGATCCTGACCGGCCCGAACATGGGCGGCAAGTCCACCTATCTCCGACAGGTCGCGCTCCTGCCGCTGCTGGCGCAGACAGGGTCGTTCGTGCCGGCGAAGGATGCGAAGATCCCGATCGTCGATCGCATCTTCGCGCGCGTGGGAGCGTCAGACAACATCGCGCGCGGCCAGTCGACGTTCATGGTCGAGATGCAGGAGACCGCCAACATCCTGCACACCGCCTCGTCGCGAAGCCTGGTCGTGCTCGACGAGATTGGCCGCGGCACCTCGACGTTCGACGGCCTGAGCATCGCGTGGGCCGTGGCCGAGTACCTGGCGACCAACTCCCGGGCGCGGCCGAAGACGCTGTTCGCCACGCACTACCACGAGCTGACCGACCTGGCCGACGCGCTCCCCGGGGTCGTCAACGCCCACGTTGCCGCGCGCGAATGGAAGGACGACATCGTCTTTCTGAGGAAGATCGTGCCGGGCCGCTCCGACCGCAGCTATGGCATCCAGGTGGCCCGCCTGGCGGGCCTTCCCGGCGGCGTGGTGGCCCGCGCCCAGGAGATTCTCGGCGGTCTCGAGCGGGACGAGCTGTCGCGTGGCGGCCGGCCGACGTTGTCGGGCGCGGCGAGCGCCGCCGACACCGCTCAGCTGGGACTGTTTGCGGTCCCGCTGGACGCCGCTGTTTCGTCCAGTCATCATGAGATTCGTGCAACGTCTCAGAGAGTTGAACGTGGATGACACCACGCCGCGCCAGGCGCTCGACCTGCTCGCGGAGCTCAAGAAGATGGCCGAGGACGATGACGTACCACTCCCAACGCCCCGCCGCCCGCTTCCCAACTATTCCGGCGATCGCCTCGGGCTGTGGATGTTGGCAGTTGGCGTGTTGGGCGTGGTCAGCGGGTGCTCGCGGACGCAGGCGACCGAGATCCCGCCGGCGTACATCACTGTCGGCCTGCGCGCCGCACCGAACAACTTCGATCCCCGAGTGGGCACCGATGAAGGGTCCGCGCGGGTATCACAGCTCGTCTACAGCCGCTTGATGCGGATTGACGAGCAGCTCCAGGTTGTCCCCAACCTCGCGGTGCGGCTCGACAACCCCGATCCCCTCACCTACATCGCGCACCTTCGGAGCGGCGTGAAGTTCCACGATGGGCACGAGCTCACCGCCCGGGACGTCGTCTACACGTTCAGCAGTTTCCTGGACCCCGATTTCGTGTCGCCGTACAAGGGCGCTTACCGGATGCTGGCGTCGGTACGGGCGGTGGACCCTTACACGGTCGAGTTCAAGCTGACGGAGCCTTTCGGCTCCTTTCCAGTGCAGCTCGTCTTTCCAATCGTCCCGGCGGACGCCGATTCCTCGTTGCGAACGTTCCCGATCGGCACCGGCCCCTACCGGTTCGTCAGGTACGCCGTCGACGATCAGGTGGTGCTCTCGGCGTTCGAAGGGTACTGGGACGGGCTGCCGCAGAACGCCGGCCTGGTGCTGAAGGTGATTCCCGACGAAACCATGCGCGGCCTCGAGTTGCGGAAGGGCACGATCGATCTGATCGTCAACGACGTGTCGCCCGACATCGCGCACACCCTCGAGCGTGACAACCTCGCGCTCGCCCAGGCGCCCGGCGTGGATTACTCCTACATCGGGTTCAACATGCGCGATCCGGTGCTCGCCGACAAGCGGGTCCGCCACGCCATCGGCTACGCGGTGAACCGCCAGGCGATCGTCGATCATCTCCGGCGCGGGTTCGCGCGGCCGGCGACCGGCGTGCTGGCGTCGATCGCGTGGGCGTTTGAACCGAACGTCCACGAGTTCACATACGACCCAGCGCGCGCCAGGGCGCTGCTGGACGAGGCAGGGTATCGCGACCCGGATGGGGAGGGGCCGCTGCCGCGTCTCACGCTGACGCTGAAGACTTCCACCGACGAGTTCTTCCGGCTGCAAGCAACCGTACTGCAGCAGGATCTCCGGGCGGTTGGCATCGACGTCGACGTGCGCTCCTACGAGTTCGCGACGTTCTACGCCGACGTCCTGAAAGGCAATTTTCAGATGTTCACGCTGCAGTGGGTGGGGGTCACCGACCCGGACATGCTGCGGCGCGTCTTCCACTCACAGCAGGTGCCGCCGTTCGGCTTCAATCGCGGTTACTACGCCAATCAGGAAGTGGACCGGCTGATCGATTCGGCGGGCGCGGCGTCGGCCGACGCGGATCGGCTGAAGTACTACGCCGAGGCGCAGAAGCTGATCGCCGAGGACGCGCCCTATATCAGCCTCTGGCACAAGACGAACCTCGCCGTGACGCAGCCCGGCATCACCGGTCTGCGTCTCGGTCCCCAGGCGGACATGCTGTCGTTGAAGGACGTGAGAAAGGCCGCCGCCGCCCACGGGCGGTTCTCGTCGTAGATCTTCGCGACGATTCCTGAGGCTTCGGTAGGCAGGCGGACCTGAAGGTCCGCCTCACGGCCACGGTCTGTGTGCCACGTGAGCTCGTCCGGACCTTCAGGTCCGCCTGAGAGCATCGTCCATCTACGACTTCAGCGCTCCAGCTCCGTCCGCGCCTCGGCTGAATACGGCGAGGTCGGGTGTTCGTCCACGAGCTGCGTGAACGTCTTGCGCGCTTCCTCCTGGTTGCCCTTCGCGACGTAGGCTCGCGCCAGCTCCATCAGGATCGCGTCCTTGGGCAGGTCCTCGTCGGTGGACGAGGCGAGCTCCTTCCACGTGGCGATGGCGGCGTCGAGCTGGCCGGCCTTGGATTCCGTGTCGGCCTTGCCGAGGCGCGCCATGCGGCCGTACAAGCTGTTGGTCCCCGCGCGCTGCGCCACCTGGTCGAACTCGGTGATCGCTTCCTTGTGACGGCCGAGCGTCGCCAGCGCGCCGGCCATGTGGTAGCGCGCCGTAATGCCCGGTTCGGTATCCGGGTACGCATCGGCGGCAGCCTTCAACTTCGGCAGCGCCGCCGTCAGCTTGGCTTCCTCGGTCGCGAACGAGCCCTCGGCCCCGAGCTGCGCAGCGGCCGGCACCCCCTCGCTGTTGTCAGCGGTGACGGTGGCCGGCACCACGCGGGCGTTCAGCGCCACCATCGCTTCGGCCAGCACCCGCTCCGCCTCCCTGTCGCCCTGCCCACGGATGACCGTGATGCCGACAATGGCCACGGCAGCCAGGATGAGAACGAGGACAACGCCGCCAATCTGCCTCCGGCGCGGCTCGATGTAATCGCGCGCCGCGTGGATGGAATGGGCCAGCTCGTTTTCCTTGAGACGGTGTCTTTCTTTTGCCTTCATTGTCGGGCTCCGGACTCCGGACTTCGGGCTCCTGGCTTGCGGCGGGCTGCGGGTGTTCCCGGAGCCGGAGCCTGAAGCCGGAGCCGATGTGGTCACGCCTGGCGTCCCCGGGCAGGTTCGAACTGCCGGCCTCGCGCTTAGGAGGCGCGCGCTCTATCCAACTGAGCTACGGGGACGTAACTCCTTATTCTACGGTCAATACTGGAGAACCGATACACGTTCTCGCCGGCCAGCCTTGCCTTTCCGTTGAGGACGAGCAGCTCGATGAGGAACGCCAACCCGTGGAGCTCCCCTCCGAGCTTCTTCACCAGTTGCGCCGCGGCCGCAGCCGTCCCGCCGGTGGCCAGCACATCGTCCACGATGAGAATCCGTTGCCCCTTGTCGATCGCGTCCTCGTGGATCTCGAGGGCGTCCTTGCCGTACTCGAGGTCGTAGGTCTCCTTGAGCGCCTTCGCGGGCAGCTTGCCGGGCTTGCGGATCGGGACGAAGCCGGCGCCGATGCGCTCCGCGACCGCGCCGCCGAGGATGAATCCGCGGCTTTCGATCCCGATGACCACGTCGATGCCCTGATCGAGGTAGGGCGTCGCCATCGTGTCGATCGTCGCCTTGAACCCCATCGGATCGCGGAGCAGCGTGGTGATGTCGTAGAAGAGGATCCCGGCCTTGGGGAAATCCGGAACATGCCTGATGTGCTGTTTGAGATCCATGGCTACCTGACCGAGAACTCCGTGTAGCCGCCCGCCGGCTCCTCGCTGTCAACGTGCACGTTCTTGATGTGCGCGCCGCGCGGCCCCATCCGGATGGCGCGTTCGACCCGCGTGACCGCCTCGGCCTCGCCCTCGACGTAGGCCTCGACGCTCCCGTCCGACAGGTTGCGCACGTAGCCGGTCACGCCTTCGCGGGCGGCCACATCCTGGACGAAATACCGGAAGCCGACGCCCTGGACGCGGCCGGTGATGGCGAACCGTTGTGCGATGCGCATGTAGAGCGAGTGATTATATAGGCCTCAGGGATCAGGAATCAGGGTTCAGGGGATCAGGCCTCAGGGCTCAGGGCCCGGCCTGACACAGCCTGATTCCTGATTCCTGATCCCTGATCCCTTGGCCCTGATCCCTGAGGCCTCTCTAGTGACGCTCGAACTGCGGAACTTCGCGTCCCTCCATGTACGCGAGGAGCACGGCGCACGCGGCATCGGCAAACCGTTGATAGCCATGGTCGGTCGGCCACCCGATGTGCGGCGTGAGCACGGTGTTCGGGAGCGTCGTGAGCGGGTGTCCCGCCGGAAGCGGTTCCTGGTCGAAGACGTCGAGGCCGGCGCCGGCAATACGGTTGTCCCGCAGCGCGGCGACGAGGGCTGATTCGTCCACGATCGGGCCACGGGCCGTGTTGACGAGATAGGCGGTACGTTTCATGAGGCCGATCCGGCGCGCATCGATGAGGCCGCGGGACGCAGGCGTCAACGACGCGTGAACCGAGATGACATCTGATTCGCGCATCAGGTCGTCCAGTTCACGCCGTTCGGCGCCTCCCGCCGCGGCCGCCGCGTCGGTCAGCCTCGGGCTCCAGGCGAGCGCGCGCATGCCGAACGCGATCCCTATCCGAGCGACGTGCTGGCCGACACGGCCGAGTCCGACGATCCCCAGCGTCTTGCCGTGCAGGACCGGGGTTGTGACCACACGCCACTCGCCTTGCCGCACCGCGGCGTCACTCGCTGGAATCTGGCGCATCACGGCGGCCGCCAGCGCAATGGCCAGTTCGGCGGCGCCGATGGAATATCCTGCCGAGGCCTGCGCGATCACGATGCCGCGATCGCGTGCCGCGGCAAAGTCGATGTGATTCGCGTGGTTGCCTGTCTGTACGATGACGCGGACATCGGGCAGCTGGTCGAGCAGCTCCCTCGTGAACCGCGTGCGCTCGCGATTGGCGACGAGCACGTCGAATCCTCGCAGTGCGCCAGGGTCGCCGAACGGTGTCGTGAAGATCTGCACGTCCGCGCGTTCGCGCAGCCGCCGCACACCGTCGCTCCGATCCCACACCTGGTGGATGTCGTCGAGAATCGCGATCCGCATCAGTCGCAATGTGATTGGTGATTCGTGATGTGCGATGTCATCCAAAGAGGATCCAGCAGAGCACGGCGCCGACGACGGCCATCGAGAGACCCCAGACGAGCAGGCCGTTGAACAGCTTGCGGACGTCGCTGCCTGGCGCCGCGCCGGCGATGTAGAGCGCGCCGACCGTTGAGAGCGACGAGAGATCCACGAGGCTGGCGCTCACGTTCATCGACCAGGCGATGTCGAGCGGGTTGACGCCGCCAAGCCGCTGCGCGAGCTCCGGGACCATCGGCAGGAACGCCGGCAGCACGACGCCCGAGGTGCTGCTGTAGACCGAGACGAGGCCGGTGCCGAACGCCACCACGGGTTCGATCGTCGCCGGCGTCGAGACATTGGCAATCGCGCTCGTGATGAGCGCGAGCCCCTGCGTCTCCTGCATCATCACGACGAGCACGGTGACGCCGGTGACCATGAGGATGACGCCCCACGGCACGCGCTGGATCGCTTTGGCTTCATCCACCGTACGGAGCAGGACAAGCGCCGTCGCGATGATGAGCGCCATCATTCCCACGTCTAGTCCCAGCCCCGCCACGGTCACGATGAGCAGGGCGATCCCGGCCGTCGTGAGCCAGTGCCTCGTCTCCATCGGCCCGGTCTCCGGCTCCTCTGCCTGAATCGTGCGGCTCCTGCCGCCAGCCGACGGCTTGTCGGGGTCGCCGCGACGGAACAGTTTCCATCCACCGAGCAGCAGAAAGCCGCCGACGCCCACGATCGTGTGCGCCAGCGCGTTGTATGCGAAGGTCTGCCACTCGACGCCGCCAAGCCCGATGCGCTCCATCACGCCGTGCGCCACGATCCCGGTCGGCGCAAACGGCGAGAGCGTGCCTGCCAGCGCGCCGTTGCCGGTCATGATCGCCATCAGCAGCGGCGGCACGCCGGCGCGGCCGGCCACCGCCATCGCCGGCGGCGCCAGCAGGGCGCTGGCCGGGGTGGCGCCTGCGCCGATCGTCGCAATGACGAAGCCGATCGCGAAGAACATGATCGGCAGCACGCCCGCATGGCCGCGGCAGAGACGCACGGCCCGGGCCGTGAGACGCGACAGCGTGCCGTTGCACTCGGCGATGGCGAAGAGGAGGGTCACGCCGACGAGCGTCACCAGCAGTTCGGTGGGAAATCCCTCGAGCACGGCGCTCGGCGTCATCCCGCCCAGGAACACGCCGATGATGAGGGCCATCGTCATCGAGACGACGCCGACGTTGATCGTGGTCGCAATGCTCAGGGTCACGGCGAGCACGAGTGCGCCCACCGAAATCCACGCAAGGTTCATCGGGCGGCGCCCGCCGTGGACCTCGTCCCGGCAGGCCGATCCCTTTCGGACCCGCCCGCGCTGAGCACGCGTACCAGTTCGCTGATATCGGCGACGCTCTCGAGCGATTCCACCATGCTGAACGTCTCTTCGATGCCCGGTGTGGCGAGCACCAGCGACGCGCAGTCGCTGAATTTCTCGAACAACTCCTCGCGCGTGAACGGGAGATCGGGCCCGCCGCGGTAGCGCTCGTCCGCGTGCTCGACGAGTGTCCGGCCGTCGCTCAGATCGACTTCGACCGTGCTCCGGATCTTTTCCCAGCCCTTGGCTTCGATCTCCGGATCGAGCACGCGCTCCACCTTCGCCATCATCTGCTGCACCGGAGCGCTCTGCACGAACTCATCGTTGAACTCGTGAATGCCCGCCTTGCGCCGCAGCGCGATGGCGCCCACCATGAACGCCGGACAGAACTTCGCCTCGAGCTCGTTGCGCGCAATCGGATACCGCAGGGGGTTGAGGATGTTCGAGCCCGCGCGCACGCGAATCGCCGTGATCTGCTCGGGCTTCACGTCATGCGTAATCACCAGCCTCCGCATCGCATCCATCGTCGGATGCCCAAGGACGCCGCATGGATACGGCTTGATCGACACGCCGGGCCAGACGATCGTGTGCGGATTTCCAAGCCGGCCGACGATGCGCTCGGCGTCGAAGCCGTCGCCGTGGCTGAGGACCTGGAAGAAGCCCCACGGCGGATCGAGCCCTTCCCTGCCTCCCGTGAAGCCCTTCGACGCCAGCTCCGCGGCAACCACGCCGTTCTGCGAGGCGCGGCCGACATGCAGCGGCTTCGTCATGCTGCCGAAGTTCACACGGATACCCGACGCCATGCTGGCGGTGATGGCGAGGGCGTGCTCGATGGCATTGGCGTCGAGGCCGAGCAGCTTGGCGGACGCCGCCATGGACCCGAACGTGCCTACCGTGCCGGACGAATGGAAGCCCTTCTTGTAGTGATTCGGGTGGATGGCTTCCGAGATCTTGCACTCGACCTCGAAGCCGGTGAGGAACGCCTCGAGGAATGCCTTCCCCGAGATTCGCTGCCGTTCTCCGATCGCCAGCGCCGCCGCAAGCGGCGGGATCGTCGGATGGGTCAGGAGGCCGAAAATGCGATCGGCGCTCGTCGCGAGCTGTGTGTCGTCCCAGTCCAGCGCGTGGCCGGCCGTCCCGTTGAGCAGCGCCGCCGACGCCGCCCCGGTCTTGAACGCCGCCGGGCCGAACGCCGTCGAGTCGGATCCCGCATCGCTCCCGCGCACGTAGTCGCGCAGGATGTTGCTGGCATCCTGCGTCGAGCCGGCCAGCATGACGCCCAGGCCGTCGATGATGCAGCGCTTCCCGATGGTGACCGCCTCGGCCGGAAAGTCGTGCCAGCGGGCGCGGCTGATGAAATCCACTACGGCGCCTGTGGCGCGGGCCTGATCAGTCATATGATTCCCCTAGCAACTCGAACGTAGAGTCCTGACAAACCGTGGGAGCCGGCGTCAACCGGCTCTCGGCCCGCCCGCGGGCGGACCTCACGACGATTCGTGAAAACGCTGGAGCCGACACATTATGCCGAACTCGAAACGACTTTGGGTGCTGGGGGGCCTGGTCGCCTTGTGGGCCGTGACTGCCGTGGCCCAGCAGAAGGTCATGTCCGCGGTGGACCAGACACGATTCACCGGCTATTCCGAGGACATGGAGGAGACCGGTCTGGTGACGAATCGGCGGTCCTTCGATGCGGCGTCATACACCGCGTGGCACAGCCACGACCAGGGGCAGCTGCTGTTCGTGGAAACGGGGCGGATGCGAATCCAGCGGCGCGGTGAGCGGCCACGCGAAATCGGGCCTCACGAAACCGACTATACCGGGCCGGGCGTCATCCACTGGCACGGCGCGCTGCCGGGCGCACCGCTCCAGCAGGTAGGACTGACCTTCGGCGGCGAGACGCGCTGGATGGAGAAGGTCACGCCGCAGCAGTACGGCACCCGGTAACGCAGGTAGGCCCCGGGGATCAGGGCCCAGGGATCAGGGCTGTCTCAGGCAGTAGGCCTGAGGCCTTCAACGGTCCTGAGCCCTACCTGATCCCTGAGCCCTTCCAGCCCTTCCAGCTACGTCCTCTGCAGGAGGGGCCTCAGCTCGCGCACGTTCTTCAGGTCCTCGAGCGTGAAGATCGTCTCGACGAGCCGCGCGGCCGTGGCCGTACCGAGGACGGGATCCACGAGGTCTCGGGCCTTGTCGATGACTTCCTTTCGCGTCATCGGGTTCCGCGGCGTCCCGCGGACGGCGGTGACGCGCTCGGACAGACGGGTGCCGTCGGCAAGCGTGATCTCGACGACCGCGACGCGAATCGGCAGCATCGGGACGAGCGTGTCGTCCTTCACGAGCTGTACCTTGGCGCGCTGGCGCAGGACCTCTGCGTGCTTCATCCGCCCTTTGTCGTGCGCCGCCTTGAACGAGGCGGTCTTGTCGATCAGCATCACGGCGACCATGTGCTGCAGGCAGATGTCGGGGATCTCCCGGTTGTCCACCACGGCCGCCACCGATGGGGCCAGACGAACCACGACCGATTTCACCTGATCGGCCTCGAACGGGTGCTTGCCGCGCAGGAGCTCGATGGCGTCGAGAGGTGCCTGGATCGGCGTCCCCACCGTCCATTTCTTGATGTCGGTCCGCGTCACCTCGAACCGGCTGCCGAGACCTTCGACGAGGAGCTCCGGCCGTGCCTCGGGTGCATAGGCGAGGAAGAAGTTGTCGTCGCCGGAGAAGATGTCGTCGATGCCGTTCCATCCAAGCTGCACGAGCAGCGCGGACGTGACGCCGCTGCGCGCCGGCATCCCGCCGAACACGAAGCCTTTTTCGATGTGGTCCGTGTCGCGGCCCCACGCCCCGATGCCTGACGACTGCTGCGCCGTGTAGTCGAGCACCCACCGCATCTGCTGCGCCGTCAGTCCTGCCGCGCACGCGGCGGCCGCCGCGGCGCCGAACACCCCCGCGATCGCGTGCGTGCTCTTGTGGCTTTCGTTCCTGAACTTCTGCGCACCCATCGCCATCGTCACGCGCGGGCCGATGTCGTAGCCGAGCGTCACGGCGCGCAGGAAGCGCATGCCGTCGATGCCGAACTCCTCCCCCGCCGCGAGCGCTGCCGGCACGATCGGGGCGCCGGGATGCGACTGCGACGCGGAATGGGAGTCGTCTGTCTCGTCGGAGTGCGCCAGCACCCCGTTGGCGAGCGCCGCCTCGATCGGTCCGGCCATGATGTTCGAGCCGACGACGGTCGCCGTCTGCTTCCCCGCCTGGGCGCGCGCGAAGCGAAGCGCCGCCTGCCCCGGCGGAAGCTCCGAGCCGGAGATCATCGCGGCAAACGTATCGAGGATGTGATGCTTGGCGTGTTCGAGCACGTCGGGCGGCAACGCCAGGGCGGCGGCGCCAGCCATGTACGTGCTCAGCGCGTTCATCACGGGACCAGCGGGCTGCGCCCGGACCCGCGCGGCCGGAGCCGCGCCGGCCGCGAGCGCCACACCAGCCGCACGAAGAACATCCCTGCGAGTGATAGTCATGGCGCTGCAGTATACCGCCGCGGTTCCTTCCAGTGGCCCTCGCAGCGTCCGGCTCCAGCCGGCACGCAGGGGCCGGCTTCAGCCGGCCCGACGTCGGCCGCCCACTGCTCTCGCTTACAGTCCGCGGAAGAGCGGCCGTGCCGCCGGCCTGCCCGGCCACGGAATCGACGCCAGCATGATGATGAGCGCGACGCCGTAGTAGATCGCGGCCAGTGTATGCCTGCGGCTGTCGGTCGACGCCTTGCGAATCTTCGCCCGGCCGACGTGCGCCAGCGCCGTCGCGATCACCATGCCGGCCACGTGTTCGACCGCCCAGAAGCGAAGACCCGCGTTCCGCATCGCGCCGCCGAAGTCCGCGAACACCGCCTGCGTGATCGGGCTGAGCCACACGTAGAGCAGGAGGCCGAACACGAACTGGATGTCCAGCGTGATGCTGAGCCACTTGCCGATGTTGCGTGTCGGTCTGCGTCCATGGCCGGCCGCCGCGGCCGCCAATCGCGCGAACGACTGCGATGATGCCCAGGATGATGATCGCCCAGCGCAGCCAGGAGTGCAGGACGAGTGAGAGCGGATATAGAGAAGACATTGGGCGATTGTAGTCGCGACGCGGCTATTGAGCTTCCGCGAACGCGGCACGGGCCGCGGGGCCGACGCGAACTCCCTGGTTCCACTTCGGATACTTTGCCTGGAGCTCCGCCTGGAGTGTCTCGGCAACCTCGTCGGCCGTCCGGCCCTGCGCTTTCAGCTCGCGAGCTCGCGACTGCAGCGTCTTGAAGTACTCGCGCCATGCGCGCAGCATCGCCAGGTCGCCCATCGGCCCATGACTCGGCACAATGCGCGCCGGCTTCAGGGCCTCGAGCCGATCGAGCGCATCGAGCCACGCGCCGACCCTGGCGTAGGGGCTGGCGAACGCCGGGAACGACGGCATCACGACATCGCCCGCGAACAGCACGTTGTCGTCTTCGACGAAGATCGCCGTGTCCCCGCGCGTGTGCGTGCCGCCGACGGCGATGATTTGCACGCGGACGCCGCCGAGATCGAGCCGGTGCTCCTTGTCGAACGTGATGTCGGCCTTGCGGAAGGTCGCGCCCTCGAGGAGCTGCGCCATCAACGGTGTGCGGCTGGCGAAGGTCTTCGCGGTCTGCAGGCCGAACTCGTCGATGTCACGAATCTGGTTCTGCGAGCGGATCATCTTCGCCGACGCGGGAAACGCGGACGCACCCAGATCGTGCTCGGGATGGACGTGCGTCGTGACGAGGTAGAGCTCGGCCGGCTTGCCCAGCTTTCCGGCTTCGCGCAGCACCGTTTGCCCGTTCCGCGGCCCGAGGCCCGTGTCGATGACGAGCATGCCGCGGGTGCCGACGATGATGCCGACGTTCGGTACGCCGCCGACGCTGTTGTCGGGTATGACGTAAACGTGGTCGGAGACTTTGACGGTGACGTTCTCGCGGACGATCGGATCCGGTGGCGCCTGCTGCGCGGCCGCGGTAGCCGCGGCGAAGGCGAGCGCGAGAACGGTCAGCGGACCGCGGACTCCCAGGGCTTCCGACATGCGCATGGCACTCTCCTGTTCACCGCTCACTACGACGCGCGAGGAACGCCTGTTTCGCAACTCAGTCGGCGTGGAGACCGGGCGCGTCATCTTTGCCGCCGAAGGCATCCAGGAAGACGGGCGCGAGTTTGTGCATCGGTCCCAGGCTGGCGCGCGCCGGCGTCAGGCCGCGCGTGAACCCGTGCGTCTTCGAGACGCTCGAGGACTTGCGGACGGCTGGCGATCACGTGCACCGGCACGTCCCACGACGCGCCTTCGCCGCTCACTGCCGCGGCCGGCTGGTGATCGCCGATGACGACCATCACGAAATCGCGGTCCGCACGCAGGCGCAGGTAGCCGCCGATCGACGCGTAGGTGTACGCGACCGCGTGCACGTAGCTCGGTCCCATGTTCAGCAGGTCCGGCTCCTGCGCGAGCGCCATGGTCACGTCTCCGGCGGCGTACGGGTCGTCGGTCAACAGGCGCGGCCAATTCGCCTGGTAGGGCGCCGTCGGACCAAACGGCACGTGCGTGCTGATCGTGGGCATGACCACGAACACCGGCTTGCGTACCGGCGGTGCAATCTCCAGCGCATCGAGACGCGCGAGCGTGAACTGATCGGGCACGAACCACCAGCCGAACTTCGGACCGCGGTAGTTGAGCCTGGCGCGGTCATGAATGTCGTCGAAGCGGTAGAACGCGCCTTCCGGCCACGGGTGCGAGTTGCCCGGCATCGCCGCCACCGTCCTGTAGCCGCGGCGCGAGAACGTCGTCACCAGCGTTTCGCGCGCCTGCGCCATCAGGCGGACGTTGGTGTCTTCGTTGCGCACTTCGACGCCGGTCAGCAGGCTGATGTGTGCGAGCCACGAGGATCCGCCAAAGGTGGGCGACTCGACGAACGCCGACATGACGCCGCGGCCGGTGGCGGCGATGTCCGCCGCGAGCGCCGAGCGGCTCGCGCCGAGGCCCGCGGCGAACGTCGGATTGTCGTAGCTCACGGCGCCATACGATTCGACGAAGATGAGGAACACGTCGGCCCCGGCGACGCCGGCGAGGTCGGACTCGAGGCGCGCCGCCGCGGGAAGGGCGGCCTCGCTGGCCCGATCGGACGTGAACAGCCGGGCCTGGCGCGCGTAACTCCCGGTGACTGGCGTCGCGAACTTCGGGACGCCGGGCGCCCCGCTGATGACCTGCTGGCCGACGAACAGGAGCGAAAGGGCTGCGGCGACGGCGGCGAGCGCCCGTCGCTCGCGTGGATGGTTCATCGCGTCGGCCACGCAGCCGAGCGCCCAGCGCAGGAACCGGTGGGCGACGTGCGACACGAGCAGAATGCCAACGAGCGTGGCGATGACAATCCAGGGCGAGACAGCGGTCGCCAGCATCGAGACCACGGCGCCCATGTGACGCGTGTCCCAATACAGGTTGATCGCACGGCCGTAGACCGCCGGCGCCGTCACATCGGCGTAGTGGCCGATGGTCAGGAGCAGCCAGATCGCCGCCAGCCAGGTGATCGCCCAGCGCGGTGGCTGCGCCGAAGCGGAGGCTGGCCAGCGCGAGGCCCAGCACCAACACCGCCAGCTCGATCGACAGGTCGCTGGTCCACGCGATGCCTAGCGTCGGCCATGCGGAGCGGAACGTCAGCGACGCATTGAGCAGCGCCAGTGCGCACACCAGCGCAATCCACCGCCAGGGGCGGCTCGTCGTGTTCGATAATTTGAGTGTCACGTCTACGGAGAATGATGAGGCTCATGGATTATATCGGCAGGACGCCCAGGTGAGCGCCCTGGATCGGGCGTTGGGCCTCGCACGCTCGCTGCTCGTCTACCACGGCATCCCCGGACGCCAGCGCCGCATGCGGCGGCTCTACGGCGGGTTTGTCGCCGCCGGCGATCTCGCGTTCGACGTCGGGGCGCACGCGGGCAATCGCACACGTGCCCTCGCGGCCCTGGGATGCCGCGTCGTCGCCCTTGAACCTCAGCCGGACTTCGCCCGCCTGCTGCGCGGACTGTTCGCGCGCTCGCCCGACGTGACGGTCGTCGAGGAGGCCGCAGGCCGCATTGCGGGCCACGCGAACCTGGCCGTGAGCGAGCGGACGCCTACGGTCACGACCCTCTCCCCGTCCTGGCGCGAGGCGCGCAGTGCGGACGCGGACTTTACGGGGGTGCACTGGAACCGATCCGTCGAGGTGGCCGTGACCACGCTCGACGCGTTGGTCGAACGCTTCGGGACGCCGTCGTTCGTGAAAATCGACGTCGAGGGCGCCGAGGCCGACGTGCTCGCCGGGCTCTCGCACCCGATCAGAACCGTTTCTTTCGAGTACCTGCCCCGTGCGCTCGACCTCGTCGCCGACTGCACCAGGCGCCTGACCCAACTCGGCGATTACCGGTTTACCTGGTCGGCCGGCGAGTCATTCCGCCTGCAGGCCGACGTGTGGGTCAGCGGTCCCGAGCTGATCGCGGCACTGCGCGCCCCCGCGGCTCAGCGCGGGTCCGGCGATATTTATGCCTCGCTCCGACCCGGAGGGAGAGGCTACCCGTGGCCCGACCCCTTGAACGTTCGGCGAGGCCGGAACGATATCTGAGGCAGAAGTCCCGTCTTCCGCCGTTCCAGGGGTTATCTGGGGGATTCAGCCCACAATCCCCAAGTAACTCAAACATCCGGGCCCGATGCCGATTTCCCGGGCATGGCGCGAGGAATGGCCTTTGCCGATGTGCTCGAGGAGGTGCTGGAAGGTTCCGGCCCGCACGAGCCTGCGGCCGCCTCGCGTGTGGGATTCGGCTACGCGACGCCGAGCATCCTCTTCTTCGAGGCGGGCCTTCCGTCGGCCCCGAGGCCGTCGTTCGTCGCCCCGCCGCCTCCACCACCACCTCCTCCTCGGCCTCGTCCGCGCCGCGCGCTCTCGCCTCGTCAACAGGAAGCGCTCGAGGCGTTCCTGGAGCTCGGCGCTCGCATTGACGACGGTTTCACGCATGCAGAACTGCGCAGCGTCTTCCGTTCCCTGGCTTTCCGGTATCACCCCGATCGACATCCGGCCAGCGGTGACCGCGAGAGGGCGCATCTGTCGGAGCGCTTCGCGCAGCTCCACGATGCATACGATTCCCTGAAGTCCGTCTCCTCGAACTGACACTCCGTTTTCGGGGCTCTCCTGCACGTGATGCGCGGCATTCCACGTTTCCTCAAGGAAGGAATGCGCGGGTGGCATCCGGCTTGGTGCTGTCCCTCCGTCAGCGATGCCAATGCGGAAGCTATTCCCCCTTTTCTGCGCTCTCCTTACCCTTCCGGGCAGCTTGTTTGCCCAGCCTCCATCGGCGATTCGCCGCGCACGCGATCCGATTCCCGGCCAATACATCGTGGTGGTGCGCGAGAACGCCGACGCGCGGGCGATGGGTGCGGCTACGGCCGGGCTCGGCATGGGCCGCGTGACCCAGGTCTACGACACAGCCCTGCGCGGCTTCGCGGTCCGCATGACGCGGGCCGACGCCGAGGCGTTGGCGCGCGACCCCCGCGTCGCCTTCGTCGAGGAGGACGGCATCGCCACCATCAGCGACATTCAGCACAACCCGCCGTGGGGTCTCGACCGCATCGATCAGCGCCGCATACCGCTGGACCTGAAGTACGCCTACCCTGGAGGAGGCGCGGGCGTGAACGTGTACGTGATCGACACCGGAGTGCGCCCGACCCATCTCGAGTTCACCGGCCGCGCCTCGGTCGCCGCTGACTTCGTGGACGACGACAACGACGGCGATCCCAACGACATCGGCAATGACGATGCGGACGACCGACGCGGCCCGATGGCGTCGACTGCCACGGCCATGGCACGCACGTGGCGGCGACCGCCGTCGGTGACACCTACGGCGTCGCAAAGGAGGCCAGGTTGTGGGGCCTGCGCGTGCTCAATTGCGAAGGCTAGGCGCCGTGGTCGGCCATCATCGCGGCCATTGATTGGGTGACCGCGAACCACCGCACCCCCGCGGTCGTGAACATCAGCATCCAGGGCGGGGCGAGCGATGCCGTGGACAACGCGGTGCGGCGATCGATTGCGGCGGGTGTGACCTACGCGATCGCGGCCGGCAACTTCGACGTGGACAGCGCCTGGACGTCGCCGGGCCGCACGGCCGAAGCGATTACCGTGGGCGCGACAGACGAAAGCGACGTGCGCGCCGGCTTTTCGAACTATGGTCCCGGGCTCGATCTGTTCGCGCCCGGCGTCAATGTCCTGTCCGCCTACTACAGCAGTGACAGCGGCGCGGTAGCCCTGTCAGGAACGTCGATGGCCAGCCCCCACGTCGCCGGCGTGGCGGCGCTGTACCTCGCCGCCCACCCCACGGCGACGCCAGCGAAGGTCCGCAACGCCCTCGTCGCCGCGGCGACCCGCGATGTCGTGGCATCTCCCGGCGCCGGCTCCCCAAACCGTCCTCCTCTACTCGGGTTCCTCGTGACGGCGCCACCCACTCCGCCGTCGGTCACGGTTCTGGCGCCAAACGGCGGTGAACGCCTGACCGCGGGTACGCCGTTCACGATCCAATGGAGCGCGAGCGATCCGGACGGTCTCTCGAGGTTCGATGTCATGCTCTCGACCGATGGCGTCAACTACAGCGGCGTCTGCACCAGCCTTGGCCGGCAACCGCCGCAGCTGCACCTGGGGCTCGCCGGGGCCGGTCACGACCAACGCGCGCATTCGCGTGACGGCGTACGACACGCTCGGCGCCACGGCTTTCGACGTCTCCAATGCTCCGTTCACGATCGCTGCCCCCGCCCCGCCTCCGGCCGGGCTCCCGTCACCGTGGACATCGACCGACGTGGGCAGCGTCGCCACCGCGGGAATCGCGACGCACGCCGGCGGGCCTTTACCGTGAAAGGCAGTGGCGCCGACATCTGGGCAACGAGCGGACGAATTCCAGTACGTCCACCGCAGCATCAGGGGGAACTTCCAGGTTGACGCACGAGTCGTCAGTCTCGAGAACGTCAATGTCTGGACCAAGGCGGGCCTGATGATTCGAGACGGCCTCGCCGCCGGAGCGAGGCACGCATCGATCTTCGCCACGCCAGGCACCGGGAAGCCGGTGTCATTCCAGCGGCGCGCGAGCGCGAATGGCACGAGCCTGCACACGGCGGGGCCCCTCGTGGCGCCACCTGTGTGGCTGCGCCTCGTCCGCGCCGGCGACGTCGTCTCCGCGTATTCCCGGACGGCGAGCGGCGCCGGATGGACGCTGGTAGGCCGGCAATCGTTCAGCGGGCTCTCGACAACCTTGGAGGTGGGGCTGGCGGTCAGCAGCCACATGGACAGCACGCTCGCCACGGCTGTCTTCGACAGTATTGCAATCGACGAGACGCTCGCGCCTGTCGCATTCACGTCCAAGGACATCGGCGCGGTCGGCGTGCAGGGCACGACCGACGGTGTCCGGATCCACCATCACCGTTAAAGGGTCTGGCGCCGACATCTGGAACAGGGCGGATGCGTTCCGCTACTACCACCGTCCGTGGTCGGGCGACGGCACGATCACCGTCCGTGTCCCAGGCCTCGAAGCCGTCGATGTCTGGACGAAGGCGGGCGTGATGTTTCGCGAGTCAACCGCCGCCGGCTCCAAGCACATCATGCTGGTGGTGTCGCCGGGCAAGGGCCTCGCCGTGCAGTTACGGGCCGCGACCGGGGGCACGAGCAAGCAGGTGGCGAGCGCGGCAGGGGCGGCGCCGCAGTGGCTGCGAATCGAGCGCACCGGCAACACGTTCGTCACGTCCGCCTCGGAGGACGGAGTCACCTGGCGCACCCTCGCGAGCAGCACCCTCGCCATGGCGGCCGACGTCCTCGTGGGCCTGCCGGTGTCGAGTCACAGGAATGCGTCCCTCGCGACGGCTGTGTTCACGAATCTCTCGGTCAGCCCGTAGCCGCGGCTGAGCCCGAGGACCGACCTTCCGGCTGAAGCCGGATGCCACGAACGCGCGACCATGCCGCACGCGCCATCAGCCCGCAGTCCTTTCATCCTCGCTGCTCTCTACGAATCCACACAGCGCGTTGACCAGCTTCATCTGGTCAACAGTCCGGCATCGCACGTCGAGCAACGCCGGGCTGGAGACCACGATCGCAAGCGCCTTCGCGCGTGAAATGGCCACATTGAACCGGTTGCGGCTGAACAGGAACTCGAGTCCCCGCGGCACGTCCTCGCCGGTTGATGACGCCATGGAAAAGAACACGACGGGCGCTTCGCGGCCCTGGAACTTGTCAACCGTGCCGACCTCGACTCCAGGCGGCAGCGCTTCTCGCAGACACCTCACCTGCATGTTGTAGGGCGCGACCACGAGGATGTCTGCCGGCGTGATCGGCTGCGTCAGGCCTTCACAGTCGGTGAACGTGCCGCCGGCGAGCAGCAGCCTGCACCTGCTCGGCGACCACCCGGGCCTCCTCCGGCGACCGCTGGGCGTTGCCGCTGTGCTTCACGGGCAGGAAGCGCAGGCCGGTCCCGCTCACACCTGGCGAGTCGATTCGCTGACGTTCGCGTCCAGGAGCGCTCACCAGCCGTCCGTCATAGGCCAGGTTCGAGACGAACGAGCACACATCGGGATGCATCCGCCAGGTGCGGGCGAGAAAGAGGCCGCGGTCCTCGGATACCGTCGCCGCGCCCGCGAGCAGGTGTTCGAGCACGGAGCAACCTGACGTCGCGGGATGGACGCCCTGCCTCACTTGCGGTAACTGCTGCGGATCCCCGAGCAACACGAGGTTGCGGGCGGCGGTCCCCATCGCGACCGCGTCAGCCAGCGACATCTGCCCCGCCTCGTCGATGAACAGGTAGTCGACGCGCTGCTCCATTCCTTCGCGGGAGAAGAGCCACGCCGTGCCGGCGACGAGCGACACGCCGGACGACTCACATTCCGCGTTGTCGTTCGTGTCCTTCACGAACCGGCCGCGGAACGCATCGTCCTCGTCACCCTTCTTCAACCCGTCGAACGCGACACCCTCGGCGGCCGCGGCCTTCTCGACCTCCTGAAGGAGGTTGTTGATCGCCTTGTGGCTGGTGGCCGCGACACCGACACGCTTGCCCGCGGCAATCAGCGACACGATCAGGCGCGCTCCGGTCCACGTCTTGCCCGAACCAGGAGGGCCCTGGATGAACACGTAACTGGACTCCAGCGCGGCGACGAGCGCCTTCTGCTCGGCAAGATCGAGCGTCTGCAGCGGCGTCCCCGGGCGGCGGCCGCGCACGCGAGGCAACTCGCGACCGAGCAGGGCGCGAACCGCGGCGTAGTCGGGACGTCCCTGAATCACTGCATCCGCCACGCGGCCGAGCGCCTGCCGTTGCGCGGGCGTATTCAACGGATTCCCGGCACCGATCGCTGACGGCAATGGCTGGCCGATGAACTTCGGGCCCCGTTTCAGGCCAAGCCGGCCCCCTGCCTCGTCAAGCCATGCAATCGTGCCGGCGGATGCCTTCCGGAACGGGTCCTCCACCTGCGATTTCGAATCCGGACCGAGCTTGAACTCCTGGTCGGGAAACCGCAACGTGTAGACGAGCGACTGCTTCACCTTCTCAGGCGCGACCCCGTCCACCGGCTCCAGGTACGCGATGGCCTGCGTGTCGTCGAGAAGATCGTCGAGCGACTTCTTCTGACGCTCGAAGTAGGCCCACCACTCCGGCTTGGCTTCACGACGGTGGTATTCCGAGGAGGCATCCGAGCAACGCCGCGCTCTCGATGCCCATCGCATCGAGCCGTCCGCGGCGCTGCGTCGTGAGGGCATCTTCATCCGCCCGCGCCTCGTTCTCCTCGGGCAGGTCGGTGACCTTCCATGGGATTCGGACTCCGGCGAGGCTCTCGGCCTCCTGCTTGCGCTCCAGCAGCCAGTCCCGCAGTCTGACGGTGGAGACGCAATCCTCCTCGTTGTAGTCGGCGATGGCCTGGAGAATCGCCTCGTCTCCGGTCACTCGCCAGCGCTCGAACTCGATGATGGAGTCGCCGCCGTCCGTCACGATGCCGCCGCCCGCGCCTTCCATGAAAAACGTCCGCACCTTCTTGATCGAATAGCTCGGATGCGAGATCCGGATGGACTGACGGACGACCTGATAGAGATCGACAAAGACTTCGCGGCGCAGCAGCTCGTCGAGCTCGTCCTCGCGCGTGGCATGGAGGCTCATCAGGCGCTTCAGGGCCGTCACTTCATACGCGGCGTAGTGATAGACGTGGAGGTCCGGCCACGTCCGAAGCCGGGCGTGAACGAAGTCGATGAACCGCTCGAAGGCCATCTTCTCGTCTTCGGGGCTCAACGCCTGGAAAGGTGTGAAGCACAGGCGCGCCGGTATCGATCGTGACGGCGCCGAACAGTACTCGAGGCCTCGACCGGGCTCGAAGTACGGGTCACCTTCCATATCGAAGAAGATGTCGCCCGCCGACGGCGCCGGGAGTAGTCGAAAGCCTGACCGCTCATCGACTGGCAGCAGGTCGTAGCGGTGTTCGCCGGTACGGCGATGATGCGTTTGAAGCGCGGCCTGATGACACAGCCGGTCCAGCGCGAGGCGGCCGATGCCGACCTGCGCGTCCGCGCCGAGGCACGCGAGCTCCGCGACCGTCCGGACACCCTCGTCGTTGAGCGTGCCGACCTGTTCACGGCTGATGCCGGCAACCAGGCTCAGATGATCCTCGCCGTGCCAGCGCTCTTCACATGCGTTCGCGAACTCACACAGCCGGCAGTGCGATACGGGATAGGGATACGTCGGCTTCCCGCTGCCGATGGCTTCGACGAATCGCCGGCGCACCGCCCGATAATAGGCGGCGAAATCCGCGTATCGGAAGTGATCCAGGTCCCCGGTACCGAGGACGACGTGCATGTGCTCGGGAGCGCGGCCCTGCAACCGCTCGAGTTGGGCGCTGTAGAAACACAGTTGCAGCACGAAGTAAGGCTTGCTCCGGCGCGCGAGCTTCGTATCCCATGCTTCGTAGCTCCAGTCGCCGAACGCAGGAGAAGGGCTGGCGATCCGCACGAGGAAATCGCTGATGCCATGCCAGCCATCCTCGACCAGCACGCCCTGGTAGACGACGGCGGCGCCGGCACGCATCGCGTCCAGTGTTCGCGCGGCGTCCCGTTCCCAATCGCGCTCACCTGAAGGTGCCTCGATCGTCACGACGTGCCGGCCCTCGTCGCGAAACCGCTGCAACCAGGCGGCCTCGTGCTCCAGCCCTTTCGTCCGGAGGAGTTCCGCGTGGGCGTCGCGCGCCTGCGGCGTGACCCTTACCTCGCGCGCGAGCTGGAGGTGCACCAGGTGCTCGCACTCGAGGAAGTGATTGAGGTCGCTCGGCGAGAATACGAATTGGCCGGCTACGTTCTGCATGAACTAATGGACCGTCCGGACCATATGGTTGGGGTCACAATAAGCGTTCGAGCGCGATCAGGAGTCGGATGAGCTTACACCGCCGCGCAGCTCAGAACGACCTCAAACGCTTACCGCACGCGTGGCTGACGCTGCAGGTGGGCCAGCATTGCACGCCGGTGCGCAATGTTTCGCACGGACAGCGTGGCCGTATGGGCGAATGGCGAGGAAATCGACCGCCCTCGATCGGTTTCGGCGAGCAGGCACGCCCGGCGGCGATCGCGCTCGGAGCGGTAGCACTCGAAACAGAGCGTGTGATCACGATCGGCGCGGACGGCACCGCGATACCGGAACTTCGCCTTGCGCTCCTGGCAGGACTGGCAGCTCTTGCGATGCGCCTTCGATTCGTGCGCGGCAGAAAATGACATGTGCATCCTCCACCGCCATCATTGCCGGCGCCTGTGACAGCGTAGGTCCTACGCCCAATCTTCGCCCGGCGAAAGCTGCCCTCGATTCCGGGCGAAACCGGACCGACGGCTACACCAGGCTGGCCAGCGCCGCCCATGCGCCCGGTCGATGCGACACCCCGCTGAAGTCGCTGACGGGTGCGTCACCCATGAACCACAATGCGGCGGCGATGGTCAGGAGCGCGACGATCATCACGAGCATGGCAGTTCCTCCTGCTCTTAGAACTGCAATGAGGGTACCTTCGTCCTGCCCGGATGACGCGCCCCGGCAATCAACTTCCCGATCGCCGCTTCGGTCGGAGCGCTCCACACGCCCGAACCTTCTCCCCTGTCTCGTGGCCTCGGGCTGCACGCCGTCCACAACGGCCTTGACGCGGTTGGCCGAATCGAGAAATCGTGAGCGTTCGATTGAGCCCCTATGGCTACGCAGCGCTTCCGAGATGGTATGGAGAGGCCGTGATCAGACGCCGACTGTTGTTTATCGCTGCAGGCGTGACGGTGACCGTCACGATTCTCGGCGCCGTCGCCCTGAACCAAGTGAAGGTATACAGGGGACGTCAGGCGAGGGCCGCACTGATGCAGCAGCGGCACCCCGTGGTCCCGCAGCCACCCGCGGTGGTGCAGCAGCGACGGGCGTTGTTCGACATGCTTCAGCCGGTCGCGCTTGACCAACTGTGAGCTGGCGAGATTCGGCGAGCCCCACGATGGCGGTTACCTGATGTGCGCCAACCTGCTGGGCGGAGTCCAGTCCGGATATTCGTACGGGATTTCCGGCTACGACAAGTGGGGCTGCGACATCTCGAGAGACCGACGTGACGGTCCACCAATACGACTGCTTCAACACGACCCAGCCTGCATGCTACGGCGGCGAGACCGTCTTTCATGCGGAATGCGTTGGCGACACGACCGAGGTGAGAGAAGGGCGCCCCTTCGACACGGTGGAAGAATCAATTTGCCAGGAATGGCGACAGCGCGAAGCGCATCGTGCTGAAAATCGACGTCGAGGGCGCGGAGTGGGACGCGCTGCTGTCCGCGCCTGACGAGATCCTGGAGCAGATCGATCAGCTGGCCGTGGAGTTTCACTGGATAGAGGACGAGCACTTTCGCTGGGTGCAGGAGGACAAATACCTGCGCGTCGTGCAGCGGCTGAAGCAGTTCTTCGAGGTCGGGCACATCCACTTCAACAACGCCAGCTGCATCGGGGACCTGGCGCCATTCCCGACCTGGGCCTATGAGGTGCTCTTCGTCAGCAAACGGTTGGCCGTGGTCGATCCTTCCCGCCAGGCGGGTGGCGTGCACCCGCTCGATGCACCGAACAACCCGTCATATGCGGACTGCCAGCCGGGCGCCCGTTAGCGCGGTGCGAGCGGACCGCGCCGGCCTTCGCCACGTCTGCTAGCGATTCAGGAACAGGCTCTTCGGAATCTTCGCCGCCACCACCTGCGTGAGATCGACGACCTCGGCGACGTGGAAATCGACCCCGATGCTCGCCAGCGAGAACGCCTTGTCGCGGGCAAGACCGTTCTCCTCAACGAGGAAATCGACGGCCGCCCGCGTCGCGAGGCGCAGATCCTTCAGGTCCATTTGCCGCCGTACGGACCGGGAGGCGTCGAATTCTGCACGCCGTCGATGACCTGTGGACCTCCCCCTGAACGACGGGGATATTACCCGCACTCGGTGTTCGCCGCTGAGGACTTCGACGTTAAGTCATTGAGAACGTGACAATCATCGGCTGAACCACGCCGCAGGAGGGTACATGTACCGCGTAGCGATCGGAGTCATTCTGGGACTGGTGTGCGCCGGGTCCGCCCACGCCGACGTCCGCAAGGACGAAAAGACCCTGGTCAAGTTCGAGGGCGCGCTCGGCCGGGTGGTGGGCTTGTTTGGCGGCCGCGCCGCCAGAGAGGGCATTGTCAGCACCGTCTCCGTGAAGGGCGATCGCAAGATGACGCTCAACGGCGAGACCGGGCAGATCGTGGACCTCGCAGAGGAGAAGGTGTACGAGCTGAATCTGCGGAACAAGACGTATACGGTGACCACGTTCGCCGAGTTGCGCCGCCAGATGGAAGAGGCGAGGAAGAAGGCCGCCGCCCAGGCGCCGCGCGAGACCGGGCAGCAGCCGGCGCCGGCCGGCGAACCGCAGTTCGAAGTCGACGTGGACCTGAAAGAAACCGGCCAGACGCGTGCGATCAACGGGTTCGACGCACGCGAGGTCGTCCTGACGATCGCCGTGCGCGAGAAGGGCAAGACGCTCGAGGACAGCGGCGGGTTCGTGGTCACCAGCAACACGTGGCTCACGCCGACGATCCAGAACATGGCCGAGGTGGCGGCGTTCGACAGGCGTTTTGCCGAGAAGCTCTCCAGCCCGATGCTGCTCGACGCGCAGCAGATGGCGATGGCCCTGGCGATGTACCCGATGATGCGCGAGGCGATGGCGAAGTTCCAGGCCGAGAACGTCAACATGAACGGGACGGCCGTGATGACGGTGGTGAAGTTCGAGGCGGTAGCGAACGCCGCGCAGACAGAGCCCGGCAACAGTCAGCCCGAGGAATCGCCTCGCGGCGTTGCCGGATTCGGAGGCCTGGGTGGGCGTCTCGGGCGCCGCATCATCAATCGCGGGAGCGACGACAAGCCGGCTGCCGCGCCGCGACCAACCGGGCGACGGTGATGACGATGCAACACGACGTTCTCAAGGTGTCGCCGACCGTCACCGACATGGATGTGGCCATTCCGGCCGGGTTCAAGCTCAAGTCCTAGGACGGCGCGAGGCTCAACGGCAGGCGGGTGATTTGCAACAATCACTCGTGATGCGGAACTGCGGCTGGGCCTGGCTCATCCGCGCGTGCGTCGTCGCCGGTTCGGCGGCGCACGCCGGTGACACTTCTCTTCTCGCGCAGACAGGCGGAAAGCCGCGCCTCGCTGATCGCGCGTGCGCAGGTGTGGACCGCGACCGATATTCCCAGCATGGACGTCCGGCGAGGACCGCGCGCCCAGGACGCTTTTGCGCCGGGCGCAACGGTGACGTGTGACTACCTCGACGAGGACGTCAACGGGAACTCACCGAAGTTCCAGTGCCGGGTGGGGCCCGGCGACGACGTCAAAGTGAAGTACGGCGGCAGCAACGGCGAAGTTTATGGTGAGGTCGCGGCGACCAGGTTGCTGTGGGCACTCGGCTTCGGTGCCGACCGCATGTATCCCGTCCGCGTGATCTGCCGGGGGTGCCCCGATGTCGTCGGTGGACAATTACTCCCTGACGGCAATCGCCTGATCGTTCCCGCGGTCGTCGAGCGAAGAATGCCGGCCGCCGAACTCCCTGGAGCGCTGGCATCAGGATGGTCATGGACCGAGCTCGATCTCATTGACGAACAGGCGGGCGGAGCCACACGCGCCGAGCGGGATGCGTTGAAACTGCTGGCGGCGTTCATCCAGCATACCGACACGAAGCCGGAGCAGCAGCGCCTGGTGTGTGCCGAGGAAGGCGCACGAGGCGAGGAAGCCGGACCTGAAGGGCCGCCAGTGCGACGCGGGAACGGCGCTGACACAGACGCGTGCGAACGCCCGTTCATGATGTTGAACGACGTCGGGCTGACGTTCGGCCGTGCGAATGTCCTGAATGCGAACGCGATCGGGAGCGTCAACCTGACGGAATGGGCGAACACGCCGGTCTGGAAAGGCACGGACGGATGTGTCGCGAACGTGGCGAAGTCGTTCAGCGGCACGCTGAAGGACCCCGTGATCAGCGAGGACGGCCGGCGGTTCCTTGCCGGACTGCTCGCGCAGCTCACCGAGTCGCAGCGTCACGACCTGTTCGAGACGGCGCGAGTCGATCTCCGCCCGCGCTCGCCCGGGGATCCGGACTCCGGCTCCGCGACGGCAGCGGACTGGGTCCGCGTGTTCAACCAGAAAGAGGAGGAGGTCGCGAGCCGGCGCTGTCTCGACCCCTGGTCGAGCGACATGCCCATCGCGTTTGGCGTGGAGCCGGTGCTCTGGGTGCAGTCGTGGGCCTCGCCTGCGCTCACGCGCGCGATGAACGCCGTCTCGCTGCTCGGCTACACGCCTGCGTACAGTGCGTTCGCCGTCGTCCTCGCCTTCGGCTACCGCCTCCGCGCCGGCGCCGGCCTGCTGCTCCTGATCGCGCTCACGGCCGCCCTGAATGACACGGCCAAGATCGTCGTCAGTTTGCCGCGACCCGATGCGGTCGATGCGAGGGTCCAGTCCCTCGCACTGTTTCAGCAGGCCAACGACGAAGACAGCGAGCCTCGTGGCTCGGCCGACCCTGTCGAGACGTTCGGCTTTCCTTCCGGTCACGTCGCCGCGACGACGGCCTTTCTCATCGGTCTGGCGCTCCTGTTTCGATGGCGATGGGCGTGGCGCGCCATGCTCATCTGGGTTCCGCTGATGGCGATATCGCGGATGTACCTGGGCCGTCACTTCGCCGGCGACGTGCTCGGCGGCGTCGCCGTGGGGACGATCGCGGCCGCAATCGCGGTGCTGTGGTGGAAACTGCCCCATCTCGAGGACCCCGCGCGGGGCTGGCGCGTGGCTCGCCGCGCGCTTTACACGGGAGCGGGGCTGGCGGCGCTGGCGCTCATCGCGGGTCTCCCGCCGGCGTACGAGAGCGGGCGGCTGATCGGATTCGCGGTCGGCGCGCTGCTCGTGGCGCGCGCCGCGCCGCCAGATGACCAGGCGTCACCAGGCATCCGCGTCCGGCGGATCGCACTGGCCTCGCTGATTTACCTCGTTACGTGGTGGGGGACGACGGAAGGGATCGAAGGACTCGCCGCGACCTACGCGCCGGTAGGCGCCCTTATAGCGGGCGCACTACCGGCGGCCGTCCTTCTTCCGGGCCCGCTCTATCTCGAGCGCTGTTTTGTTCGTCAGAAGGCGTCTATCTAGGGAAACGTGCGCGGCGGGTGGATCGAACAGCGGGTGGGTCGAACCCAGGACACCGAAGGCTGGGTCTGACCCTTCGGCGCCGCCGGAAGACCAGAGGACTACGGCGCTGCGGCCTGTTTCGACAGGCACTCGTAGAAACGGTCCATCGTCATCCGGGCAACGCCTTCGAGCAGGCGCTGGCCGACGCGCGCGATCATGCCACCGGCCTCGGCATCCGCCTCGATTTGAACGGTGGTGCGTTCGCCGTCGGGAATCAGCGTGACCTTCGCCTCCCCCTTCACAAATCCTGGCCGCCCGTTTCCCTCGACGAGCAGACGATAGGACCGCGGCGGGTCCTTGTCCTGCAATGCGATGGTGCCCTTGAAGTTGCCGGAGATGGCGGCGACGGACACGGCCAGGTCCGCCTCGTAGCGGTCGTCGCCAATCGGGTGCAGCCCCTTGCACCCGGGCAGGCACCCGGCCACTCGGTCGGTGTCCATCAGCAGGGCCCACACGCGATCGACCGGGGCGTTGAAGACGTAGGTCGCACTAAGATGCATGGCCGGATGGCAGCGAACGAAGGTGGCGCGCCAGGTCCTCGAGGCTCGCCATGTTGTGCGCGGGCAGGAAATCGTCCACGTGCTGCAGCGCTGCCTGCATCCCTCGCGTCAGCGGCTCGTAGCTTGCGGAACCAAGCAACGGATTGAGCCACACCAGGCGGCGGCAGCGCCGGCGAACGCGCGCCAGCTCGCGGGCGAGCAGCCCGGGATCGCCGCGATCCCACCCGTCCGACACGATGAGCACCACGGGGCCATTGCGCATGACACGGCGGGCCCAGCCGATGTTGAAGGCACGCAGCGCGTCTCCGATGCGCGTGCCGCCGCCCCAGTCCTGCAGGCCGTCTACGATGCGCGCCACGCTCCGGTCGGCCCCCGCGGCCGTCAGCGATCGCGTCACGCGCGTCAGCCGCGTCGCAAAGACAAAGCTTTCGACGTGCCGGGCGCCGTGTGCGAGTCCGTACGCGAAATGCAGCAGCACGCGGCTGTAGCGCTCCATGGATCCGCTGACGTCGCCGATCAGCACCAGCGGCCGCGGCGCCTCGCGCCGGCGGCGGCGCGGCAGCTCGAGCAGCTCGCCGCCGCGCATCAGGTTTCGCCGGGCCAGGCGGCGCAGGTCGATGGCACTGCCGTGCGCCGGCTGCCAGCGGCGCGTGCGGCGCACCCCGAGATGCCACGGCAGGTTCGCCAGCATCGCCTGCGCGCGCGCCAGCTCCGCATCGGTGAAGTCCGAGAAATCCTTGGTGCGAGAGATTTCCGCGGCGCTGTACGCGCCGACCGCCAGTGCGTGTGACGAAGGCTGCGGGCGACCCGCTTCGTCTTCGAGCGTCACCGGCGTACCGGCGGACGGACGCGCCGTCACGCGCGGACGCTCGCCGAGCGAGAACAGCGGGAGACCCGCGGCTGCCTCGCGCCGGGCGCGGAAGAACAGGTCGAACGCCGCGTCGAACGGCGCGAGATCGTCGTGCCGATGCACGAGCAGCGTGCGCAGCGCCGCCCTGACGTCGCTCTTCCGACCGACGTCGATCCACGTCAGCGCCTCAGCGGCGTCGAGCATCCGGCCGTGATGCACCTCCAGCCCCGCCCGGCGCAGGACCCGCCCGAACAGGAGCACGTTGTCCAACAGGTGCGAAGGCGCCGTCTCGCTCATGAGCCGCCCGCCTGGGTCGCGCCGCGATTGAGGGCGCGCGCCAGCATCACCTTCGCGCGTTCGCCGCGGACGACCTCGATGTCTTCCTGGTTCTTGAGCAGGATCCCGAGTGTCTCGTCGACCGTCTCCGCATCGAGCGCGTCACGATCGAGCGCCACGAGCGCTGCCGCCCAGTCCAGCGTTTCGGACACGCCCGCCGTCTTGTAAAGCTCCGCCGTGCGCAGCTCCTGCACGAACGCCGTCACCTGCTCCGCGAGGCGTGGTGAGGCACCCGGCACCTTCGCCGCGACGATGCGCCGCTCCTTGGCAAAGTCCGGGTAGTGAATCCATGCGTAGAGACACCGGCGCTTCAGCGCGTCGTGGACCTCGCGCGTCCGGTTCGACGTGATGATCACCACCGGCGGCTCCGCGGCGCGAATCGTACCGAGCTCCGGAATCGTCACCTGGAAGTCGGACAGCAGCTCCAGCAGGTAGCCTTCGAACTCCTCGTCCGCACGATCGATCTCGTCGATGAGCAGCACCGGCGGGCGCTCGCGCGGTTCGAGGGCGCGCAGCAGCGGACGCTTGATGAGAAAGGCCTCGGTGAAGAGCTCGCGCGCCGCGGCGGCACGATCCATCGTCTGCGCAGCCTCGAGCATCCGGATCTCCAGGATCTGACGCGGATAGTTCCACTCGTAGACCGCGTGGCTGACGTCGAGCCCTTCGTAGCACTGCAGGCGGATCAGCTCCGTCTGCAGCGCGGCCGCCAGGACCTTCGCGACCTCGGTCTTCCCGACCCCTGCCTCCCCTTCGAGAAACAGCGGCCGCTTCAGCCGAAGGGCCAGGTAGATCGAGAGAGCCAGTCCTCGCTCCACAACATACTGTTGCTCGGCGAGAGCCTGCTCGACTTCGTCTACCGAGGAAGGGACCCTCCGGCTGAAGCCGGGAGCCACATCGGACGTGTTCGAGGCGGATGCCACAACGCAATTGTCAGCTGTGGCTTCCAGCTGCGGCCGGAAGCACGCTCATGCAAGCCCCGCTCTCGCGACGGCGGCCGCGACGGCGCGCTTGATGTAGACGGGTGCGACGGCGGCGCGGTACCCGGCCGAGGCATAGATGTCGCCCGTCACGTCGCCGCCAAGGTCGGCGGCCACGGCCGCTGCCGCAGACGCGATCGTGGCCGTGTCCGCGTTCGTGCCGGCGAGCGCCCGCTCGACCGAGGGCACGCGCCGGGCATGCGGCAGCAGCCCGGCCAGCGCAATCCGGGCATTCGTGCAGGTGCCGCCCTCGACCGTCACCCGCGCGGCCACGCCGATGACGGCGTATCGGGACGCCGGATGCGAGAACTTCACATATGCCGAGCCCTGTCCCGCAGTGGCCACCGGCACGCGCACCGCCACCAGAATCTCGTGCTCCTCCAGCGCCGTCGTCATGATGCCGGTGAAGAAGGCGTCAGCGGCGATGGTGCGCTCTCCCTGCGGCCCCAACGCGATGAAGCTCGCATCGAGCGCCACGAGCACGGCCGGCAGGTCGGACGCCGGGATCGGCATGCGCGACGTTGCCGCCAATCGTCCCGCGGTTCCGCACCGCGGGATCGCCGACGGTCGCCGCAGCCTCGGCCAGCGCCGCCGCCGACTTCCTCAGCTCCGCCGAGGCGGCCAGCTCGGCGTGCGTCGTCAGCGACCCGATGCGGATCGCGTCGCCGTCCTGCGCGATGCCGCGCAGTTCGGGAATGCGGCCGATGTCCACGACGGCCGTGGGCGCCGCGAGCCGCAGCTTCAGCAGCGGCACGAGGCTGTGGCCGCCGGCAAGCAGCTTCGCCCCTGGGTGCTGCTGCAGCAACTGCTGCGCGTCGCGGACGGAGCTGGCGCGGTGATAGTCGAAGTGTTGCGCGTACATGTCACGCCCCCTTTCGCGCGTCCGCGATGGCGCGCCATACGCGTTCCGGCGTCAACGGCATCCTGAGCGACTGGATGCCGAACGGCTCGAGCGCGTCGATCACCGCGTTGTAAACGGTGCACGTCGAGGCGATCGTGCCCGCCTCGCCGATGCCCTTCACGCCGAGCGGATGATGCGGCGACGGCGTCACGGTCGAGAGCACCTCGATCTCGGGCAGGAGATCGGCACGAGGAATCGCGTAGTCCGCCAGCGTCCCGGTCAGCAGCTGTCCGTTGCCGTCGTATACCGCTTCCTCCCACAGCGCCTGGCCGATTCCCTGCACGACGCCGCCGTGCACCTGGCCCTCGACGATGACCGGGTTGATCTGCGGGCCGCAGTCGTCGCACGCGACGTAGCGCTTCAGCTGCACGTGACCCGTCTCGGGATCGACCTCGACGACGGCGACGTGGGTGCCGAACGGGTAGGTGAAGTTCGGCGGGTCGTAGAAGCTCGAGGCCTCGAGCCCCGCTTCCATTCCCTGCGGCAGGTTCCACGCGACGTTGGCCATCAGCGCGATGTCCTGGATGGTCTTGTGCTTGTCGGGAAAGCCCTTCACGAAGAACTTGCCGTCGGCGTAGTCCATGTCCTCGACGGCTGCCTCGAGCAGGTGGGCGGCCAGCAGCTTCGCCTTGTCCTTGATCTTGCGCGTGGCCACGGCCAGCGCCGCCCCGCCAACCGCGGTCGTGCGGCTGCCGTAGGTGCCCCAGCCCATCGGCGTGTTCTCGGTGTCGCCGTGGATCACGCGAACGTCGTTGACGCCGACGCCGAGCTCGTCGGCCACGATCTGCGCGAACGTCGTCTCTTCCCCCTGGCCGTGCGGCGACGCGCCGATGAACACGTGCGCCTTGCCGCTCGGATGGAAGCGCACGATCGCGCTCTCCCAGAGTCCGCCCTGGAAGCCGATCGCGCCGGCCACCTGTGACGGGCCAAGGCCGCAGATCTCGACGTACGTGGCGACGCCGATGCCCAGGTACCGGCCCTTGGCGCGCGCCGCCGCCTGCTCCTCGCGAAGGCGGTCGTACCCGATGTGCGCAAGCGCCTTGTCCAGCGCCGCCCGGTAGTTGCCGCTGTCGTACTTCAGCCCGGTCACCACGTCGAAGCCATCGTCGAACGCCGGGATGAGGTTGCGGCGGCGGACCTCGACGGGATCCATCTTGATCTCGTCGGCGAGCACATCCATCATCCGCTCGAGCATGAACGTCGCCTCGGGACGCCCGGCGCCGCGGTACGCCTCGACCGGCGTCGTGTTGGTATAGACGCCGTAGACGTCTTCCTTCACGGCCGGCATCACATACGGCCCCGACAGCATGAGGCCGTGCAGGATCGTCGGAATGCCTGGCGCCGCCGTGGACAGGTACGCGCCCATTCCGGCCCACACGGTGCACCGAAGGCCCAGGAGCTTGCCGTCCCTGGTCGCCGCCAGCTCCACGTCCTGCACGTGATCGCGGCCGTGCGTCGTGGACTGGTAGTTCTCGGAGCGCGTCTCGACCCACTTCACAGGGCGCCCAAGCTTCATCGAGCAGAAGGCGGTGATGAAGTCGCCCTGGATCTGCGGAATCTTGCTCCCGAATCCGCCGCCGACTTCCGGCGCGATGATCCGCAGGCGGTCTTCGGGGACGCCGGTCACCAGCGACATGATGAAGCGCACGATGTGCGGGTTCTGCGTCGTGTTCCACAGCGTGAGCTCGCCGGTCGCGGGCGAAAACTGCGCCACGGCGCCGCGCGTCTCCATCGCGGTCGGGATGAGCCGCTGCTGGATGATCCGTTCGCGCACGACGACCTCGGCGTTCGCTGAACGCCGCGTCGACGTCGCCGCCGGCAACGGTCCAGTGGAACGCCTGGTTGCCGGGCGCCTCGGGATGCAGCTGCGGCGCCCCGGCGGCAGCGGCGGCATGCGGATCCACCACCGCAGGCAGCGCTTCGTAGTCAACCTCGATCAGATCGACGGCGTCGTAGGCCTGATACGCGGACTCGGCGACGACGACCGCCACCGCATCGCCGACGTAACGCACGATGTCGCCCGCCAGCGCGTGATAGGGCGTGGTCTTCAATCCCGCGTTCGGCAGGAGCCACGCGCACGGAATCGGCTGCAAGACGCCGCTCACGTCCGCCGCCGTGTACACGGCGACGACGCCGGGCGCGCCCTTGGCCGGCGCCGTGTCGATCGTCCGGATGCGGGCATGCCCATGCGGGCTGCGCAGGATCGCCGCGTGCACCATGCCGGGCAGCACGAAGTCGGCGGTGTAGCGCGCGGTGCCCGTGAGCAGCCGCGGATCCTCGCGCCGCCGGATGCCGGAGCCAAAGACGCGCGCCGTCGCCGTCGTGGTCGCCGTCATCGCCCGCCTCCCATCTGCTGCGCCACGCGCGGGTCGGCCGCGGCCGCCTCAACGGTCCGGACGATGTTCTGGTAGCCGGTACAGCGGCACATGTTGCCTTCGAGGCCGTGGCGGATCTGCTCGGGCGACGGATTCGGATTCGCGCGCAGGATCTCGTGCGCGGCGAACACCATGCCCGGCGTGCAGAAGCCGCACTGCAGCCCGTGCTTCGCCCAGAACGCGTCCTGCAGCGCCGTGAGCACGCCGTTCTGGGACAGTCCCTCGATGGTCGTGATGCTGCACCCGTCCGCCTGCGCAGCGAGCGTCGTGCACGACTTCACGGCGGCGCCGTCGAGCAACACCGTGCAGGCACCGCACTGGCTGGTGTCGCACCCGATCTTCGTACCTGTGAGCCCGACGGCGTCCCGGAGGAAATGGACGAGGAGGAGACGCGGTTCGATCTCCTGCGTCTGCGCGCGGCCGTTGATGCTCATCGTGACGGTCAGCTTCATGGGTCCCTCCCGGAACGGGGTCAGGCGTGGGACTGTAGCGGAGTAGGAAGTGCGCGACGTTATCTGTTTTGGCGCAGGCGTGTCAACGGCGGAGAGTTGTTCCGGCTGAAGCCGGAAGCCATGAGTACGGATTCCGCCTTCAGGCGGACGTCAGCGGATGAACGTGAACTTGGCCTGCGCCGATGTGCCGCTGCCCCACGGCCACAGGATGGAGCCGTTGGTCGGCCGCGCGACGGCGCTCACGCGCACGTAGTAGTCGCGGTTTGGCAGCAGCAGCGCGGTCCGGAAAAGCGGCAGCTGCTTGAATGCGGTCATCCACTGCTTCACCACCACCTCGTCGTCAGTCACCTGCGACTGCTCCATCCGCCCGTCGATCATCCGGACGATCGTGTGGCGGCGCGTGAGGTTGTCGTATTCCACGCTGGTGGTCACGACGGTGGAGCTGATGGTGCGGTCGGCCCAGACGGGCACGTCGAGCCGCATGTCCACGGTATAGGTGAAGGTGGTCTTCAGCCCGCTGAGGATGGCGGCGCGCACGTCCTCGGAAAAGCCGTCCGCCAGCTCGAAGGTCACCAGCACCCGCTCGTCGCGCACGAGGGGGATGATGCGAAGCGCCTCTTGTGCCTGGATCGAGACGGCGGCAGCGAGGAAGGAGGTGGCGACCCAGATTCTCTTCCGCCTCAGGGCAGAAGCCACAGGATTGGCAAATCCCGAGTGTACAGAAACGGAACGCATTGATAAGCCGCGCATCACTGTAGCACACGTCCTCGCGGGCGATGCTAGTATTTAGCAGAGGTTGCCCTTACTATCGTGTCCACGCTGCGGACGATTACTGTCGTGCTCCTTGTGTCTCTGCTCTTCGGGCAACAGCCCGATGCGCAGGGTTTGACGTTTGCGCTCTTCGAGCGCTACGTCGACGCGTTGCGCCAGCAGTCGGGCATCCCGGGCCTGGCGCTGGCGATCGTGCGCGACGGCCGCGTCGTGGACGAGTGGGTGCGCGGGTTCGGCGTGGCCAACCTGCAGAACTCGACGGCCGTCGATCGGCAGACGCCCTTTGCGATCGGCGGGCTGTCACAGACAGTCGCGGCGACACTGATTCTCCGCCAGTGCATCGAGAGTGGGCGTGTGGACTTCGACGATCCGGTGCGCCGCTGGTCGTCATCCTATCCCGACGGCACGACCACCGTTGGGCAACTGCTCTCGCACAGCGGGCCCGGCGGATACCGATACAACCCCGATCGCTTCAGCGGCCTGACCGGCCTTGCCGAGGAATGCGGCGCCCGCCAGTACGCCATGCTCGCATACGAGCAGGTCCTCCAGAGCGTTCGCATGGTGAGCGCGTCGCCGGGCGGGGATGTCGTCCCGAACAGCGGGTCGATCGTGCGCCAGATCTTTCCCACGCCCGTGCTCAACACGTTCATCGCGGTCCTCGGGCGCATCGCCGTGCCGTATCGCGTGGACGGCAGCCGCCGCGCGACCCCCAACACCAACTACCGCGTCCTTGGCCTGACCGCCGCGAACGGACTCGTCACCTCGATCAACGACCTGGCGAACTTCGAGGCCAGGCTCGATGGCGGCTTTCTCTTGAGCCAGCAGATACGCAACCTGGCGTGGGCGCCCCGTGGCGGCGGACCGATGGGGTACGGGTGGTTCGTGCAACGGCTCCCGAACGGCAAGAAGGTCGTCTGGCACTTCGGGCTGGAGCCGAACGCCTACTCGTCGCTGATCATCAAGGTGCCGGATGAGGGTCTGACCCTGATCCTCCTCGCGAACAGCGACGGGCTTACGGCCCCCTTTGAGCGCCAGCTCGAGAGCGGTGACGTCACGGTGTCGCCTTTCGCCAGGATCTTCTTCTCATTGCTTGGCTAACCGCTGGGCCCAAGCCGCGCTCGCGGCGTGTCTCCTGGCGTGCACCCCGGCGCGCGTCGCAGCGGATTGGTACTTCACCCCGTTCTTCGGCTGGGTCCTCGCCGGCAACACGACGCTCGCCGATTTGCAGTACCAAGGAGCGAACCGCACGAAGGTGACCTTCGGCGGGTCCGCCGCGCTGCTGATCGGGATCATCGGCGTCGAGGCCGACTACGCGTTCATCCCGCAATTCTTCCAGAACCCTGACCCCTTGCTCTCGAATGCGCCGCCGCCGCCGCCGGTGCTCGGCAGCCATGTGCAGAGCCTTGACCGGCAACGTGATGCTCGCCGCCCCGCTGGCGTGGACGCAGGAATCGCTGCGGCCGTACCTCGTCGGCGGCCTCGGCTGGATGGAGGCGGTCGCGAACGATCCCTTCGTCCCGGTCGATTGCAACATGACGGCATTCAACGTCGGCGGCGGGGCGATCGGAATGCTGGGTAACCGGGCCGGGCTGCGGTTCGATCTTCGCCGTTTCCGGGGCGTCGGTCGAACCGTCTCGTCGTGCGGAGGGGTGAGCAGCCCGCGCGTCAATTTCTGGCGGGCCACGGTCGGCGTCACGTTGCGGTACTGAAGAACGAGCCGTGAACGTGGACACTCGACACGAACCTGCACACGAACGAAGAAACGAGAACCTCGAAGTGAGAACGCCTGATGACAGCACGCATCTGAGACAATAGCCGGATGCCCTCTCGTGCCAGCACGGCGGCCGACTTCTCCTCTCTGGGCCTCTCCAGCGATCTCGTCAACATCCTCGCCACCCTCGGCTACGAAGAGCCAACGCCGGTCCAGCGCGAAGCGATCCCCCTGATCCTCGCGGGCAAGGACGTGCTCGCGCAGGCGGCGACAGGTACGGGCAAGACCGCCGCCTTCGCCCTGCCGATCATCCAGCGGCTGCTCGAGTCGACCGGTCCGCAGACTGCGAAGGCAGCGAAAGGTTCGGCGCGCTCCGGCCCGCGCGCGCTCGTCCTCGTGCCGACGCGCGAGCTCGCGATGCAGGTGGCGGAAGCCGTGCACAAGTACGCGAAGGGGACGGGCCTCACCGTTATTCCGGTCTATGGCGGCGCGTCGATGACGCAGCAGATTCGCGGCCTCGAGCGCGGCTGCGACATCGTCATCGCGACGCCGGGCCGGGCGCTCGATCACCTGCGCCGGGGCACGCTCGGCCTCGACACCATCCACGTCCTCGTCCTCGACGAAGCGGACGAGATGCTCGACATGGGTTTCGCCGAAGACCTCGACGCGATCCTCGAGTCCACGCCGGCCACCCGCCAGACGACGCTCTTCTCGGCGACGCTGCCGGCGCAGATCACGTCCATCGCGAGGCGGCACCTGAACAACCCTTCGCGAGTGACGATCGCGCACGAGAAGGCCGAAGCCGGAAGGCTTCCCCGCGTCCGGCAGGTTGCCTACATTGTCCGCCGCGCGCAGAAGCCGGCGGCGCTCGATCGCATCCTCGACATGGAGCAGCCGACGTCGGCGATCGTCTTCTGCCGCACCCGGCTCGAGGTCGATTCGCTGGTCGAGACGCTGAACGCGCACGGCTACCGCGCCGAAGCCCTGCACGGCGGCATGCAGCAGCGGCAGCGTGACGCGGTCATGAACCGCGTGCGCTCCGAAAAGACGGACCTGCTGATTGCCACCGACGTCGCCGCCCGCGGTCTCGACATCGCGCACCTGTCGCACGTGATCAACTACGACCTCCCCGCCGCGCCCGAGTCTTACGTGCACCGCATCGGCCGGACGGGACGCGCCGGGCGCGAAGGTACGGCGATCACGCTGGCCGAGCCGCGCGAGCATCGCCTGCTGCGCAGCATCGAGCAGGTCACGAAGCAGAAGATTGACGTGGAGACGGTGCCGACGGTGGCCGACCTCCGCGCCCGGCGCCTGGAGCTGACACGCGCCTCGTTGCGCGAGCGGCTCGTGGCCGGCGACTTCGACGATGTACGGGTCGTGGTGGAATCGCTCGCGGACGAGTTCGAACTGATGGACGTCGCCGCCGCGGCCGTGAAGCTCGCGCACCTTGTCGATGGGCGAGGACGGGAAGGACGACGACGTCGTCTTCGAGCCGACGCCCGGTGCCGACCGCGCATCGCGCCCCGGTTCCCGGCGTCCTCCACGCGGAGCCCCTGATGGGAACTCCGTTCGCCTGTTCGTCAACGCGGGGAGGCGCGCCGGAATCCGGCCGGGTGACCTGGTCGGAGCCATCACCGGCGAGGCGGGCGTGCCCGCAGATGCGCTCGGCTCGATTGAGATCGCCGACAATTTCTCGCTGGTTGAAGTGCCGGAACTGCTTGCGGATGAGATTGTTGCGGCAATGAGGAAGGCGACGCTCCGGGGCCAGAAAGTGATGATTCGGCGGGACCGCGACGCATGAGCTCGGCTTGGTGAACTCTTTGCACTGTAGGCGCACATGACTGCACGAATGTCCACTCATCGATACGCGAAGGTCCTCTCCGCGCTCATGGTGACAGCGGCGCTGACCGCGTCTTCCGCCGCGCAGACGAAGATCACCGCGCCGCAGAACAAGTATTCGCCGGCGCAGGACGTCCAGCTCGGTCAGGAAGCGGCGGCTGAGGCCAAGAAGGAGCTGCCGCTGCTGAACGACGACCGCGTGGACAGTTACGTTGAAGACGTCGGCCGGCGGCTGGCCGCGGCCATTCCGCCCGAATTCCGGCATCCGGAGTTCCGTTACACATTCGACGTGGTCAACCAGAAGGACATCAACGCCTTCGCGCTGCCGGGCGGGCCCATGTTCCTCAACCGCGGGATGATCGAAGCGTCGAAGAACGAAGCCGAGATGGCGGGCGTCATGGCGCACGAGCTCTCGCACGTGGCGCTGCGCCACGGCACCGCTCAGGCCACCAAGGGTGAGAAGTTCCAGATCGGCGCGATCGCGGGCCAGGTGCTTGGCGCCATCGTTGGCGGTACGGCGGGCAGCGTCATTTCGCAGGGCTCGCAGATCGGCCTCGGCACCTACTTCCTGAAGTACGGCCGCGAGTACGAGACGCAGGCGGACATCCTCGGTGCCCAGATGATGGCGCGGGCCGGTTACGACCCGCGGCAGATGGCGAACATGTTCAAGACGATCGAATCGCAGGGCGGGGGCGGCGGCCCCGAGTGGCTGAGCAGCCATCCCAACCCGGGCAATCGCTACAACGCGATCAACCGCGAAGCGCAGATGCTGAAGGTGACGGGCAACACGGGAAACCAGGCCGAGTTCCAGGCGGTCAAGTCGCGGCTCACGGGCATGTCGCCCGCCTTGACGCAGCAGCAGATCGCCCAGAACCAGGGCCGCACGGCCCCGGTCGGAACCAGCGGCCGCGCGGCGGTGCGCGTGGAACCGCCCTCGTCGCAGTACCGCTCGTACAGTCCCGCGCAGTTCCTGCGCGTCGCGGTCCCGTCCAACTGGAGTCAGATCGGTGGCGGGCAGGGTGGCGTGACCTACGCGCCACAGGGCGGGTACGTCGATGGCGGGCAGGGCGACCCTGCATTCACGCACGGCGTCCAGTTCGGTGTCACCCAGGGTGGCAGCGGCAACCTGCAGCGGGACACGGAAGCGCTCGCTCCAGAGCTTCGCGAAATCGAACCCGCAGCTCCGCCGCGCCGGCAACTACCAGCGCACCAATATCGGAGGGAACCAGGGCCTCACGACGACGCTGCGCAACGTCTCGGAGGTCACGGGAGCTGAGGAGTACGTCAACGTCTCCACGGTGTACATGCCGGACGGTAACGTGCTGTTCATGATTGGCGTGGCCCCGCAGAACGAGGCCAATACCTACGCCAACGCTTTCGCCAAGGTGCGGCAGAACCTGCAGATCACGAAATAGACGTCTCCCGCCTCCGGTCTACGGTCTGCGGTTGAAAGCACCGGAGACTGTAGACTGGAGCCCGGAGGCTCTCATGGGTACCCGCGTCGCTCTTCTCGGCGTCCTTCTTCTCGTCCATTCATCCGCGTACGCTCAGACAACGCAGGCCGGCGTTCACTACTCGGCCATGTCCCAGGAGTATCCCGACCAGACGCGTTCGGGCCTTGGCGGCTTCGTCGTCTACTCGCCCCTCGCCTGGCTGGGTGTGGACGCCTCGACGTCCTTCTTCTTCAGCGAGCCGGTCGGCGGCTATGCGTGGCAGGTGCTCGCCGGTCCCCGTGTCGGGATGGCGTGGAGCGACCTCGCGATCTATGGGCGCGTGCGTCCCGGGTTCGTGCGGTTCTCCGACCGCTTTTTCAAGCCGGATATCCCCTGCATTCTGATCTTCCCGCCTCCCGACGCGTGCCTGGCCCCGCACACCAACCTCGCCCTCGACCTCGGCGGGACAGTCGAACTGCCGCTCAACGAGTCAACCGTGCTGCGATTCGATCTCGGCGACACGTTGATCCGCTACGACCGCAACGGCCTCGGCGACGAGTGGGCGCACAACCTGCAGTTCGTGGGCGGCGTGGGCTGGACATTCTAGCGTGCTTCTGGCTCGATGAAATATCAGGCGCTGGCAACGGACTACGACGGCACCATTGCTCACGATGGACTGGTGGACGAACCGACGATCCAGGGCCTGCGGCGGGCACGTGACGCCGGCTTGCGGCTCGTCATGGTCACGGGCCGCGAGCTCACCGACCTGTTCCACACGTTCGCGCACGCCAGCCTCTTCGACCGTGTGGTCGCCGAGAACGGTGCGGTCCTGTACGAGCCCGCGTCACGCGCGATCGAAACTCTCGCCTCCGCACCCCCGCCGGCGCTCATCGCACGACTCGCGCGCGAAGCGGTGCCGATCTCGGTCGGGCTCTCGATTGTCGCGACCGTCGAGCCTTACGAACACCAGGTGCTGGCAGCGATCCGAGACCTCGGATTGGAATGGCACGTGATCTTCAACAAGGGTTCGGTGATGGCGCTGCCTGCGGAGGTGACGAAGGCAACGGGGCTTGCACCAGCGCTCGACGCGCTCGGGATCGATCCGGAGCACACGGCCGGCGTCGGCGATGCCGAAAACGATCACGCATTCCTGCGCATGTGCGGACTCGCGGTTGCGGTGGACAACGCGTTGCCGGCGCGTGAAGGACATCGCGGACGTCGTCACCAGCGGCGCGCGGGGAGCCGGCGTGACCGAGTTCATCGATCGTCTGCTCGCCGGTGAATTCGACGAAGGCGAAGGGGGGCAGACTCGCCGGAACGGTTCGACGCACTAGCGCGGCGGCGCCGCGATCTGCGACTGCTGTCTCAGGCTCCAGGCTTCGCCGCCTGAACACGACCGAAACCCGGAGATCAATGGCTGGAGTCTGCAGCCTGCAGTCGGGCGCCCGCTTTCGCCCCACGAAGCGTCTGCACCACGACGTAGAGGATCGGGATGAAGAGGATGTTCAGGAACGTGGCGAAGAACATCCCTCCGGCGACCGCGGTGCCGACGGAATGGCGGCCTTCCTGTCCGGCGCCGCCCGCAAAGACGAGCGGCATCACGCCCAGGATGAACGCGAGCGACGTCATCAGGATCGGCCGCAGCCGGATGCGCGCGGCTTCGATGGCCGCGTCCACGATCGACCTCCCTTGCGCGCGCAACTGCTCGGCAAACTCGACGATCAGGATCGAGTTCTTCGCGGCAAGCCCGATCAGCATCACCAGCCCGATCTGGCAGTAGAGATCGTTCTGCAGGCCGCGCAGCCACTGTGCCGAGAGCGCGCCGAGAATCGCCAGCGGCACACCGAGCAGCACGATGAACGGCAGCACGAACGACTCGTACTGCGCCGCCAGGGTGAGGTAGACGAGCAGCAGGCCGATGCCGAAGATCGCGGCCGATTGCCCCCCGGCCTGGACCTCCTCGAACGAGATCCCCGACCACGCGTAACCGAAGCCAGGCGGCAGCGACGTCTCGGCGAGCCGCTCCGCTTCCGTGATTGCCTGGCCCGAGCTGAAGCCGGGCGCAGCGGCGCCGCTCACCTCGGCTGACCGGAACAGGTTGAAATGGCTGATCACCTGCGGCCCGGTCGTTTCGCGCACCCGCACGACGCTGGCGAGCGGCACCATCTCGCCGCGCTCGGTGCGCGCGTAGTACTGCCCGAGATCGCGCGGATCCGAGCGGAACGCCTTGTCCGCCTGCACGTAGACGCGATACGCCCGGTTGTTGAAGTCGAAGTCGTTCACGTAGGAAGACCCGAGATAGATCTGCATCGCGCTCGTGATCTCGCTGATCGGCAAGCCCACGCTGCGCGCCTTCTCACGATCGATATCGACCGCGAGCTGCGGATCATTGGCCGTGAAGCCGCTGAACAACCCGGTCACGATCTGCGACTGCTGCGACGCACCGACGAACGCCTGCGTGCCGGCGCCGAGCTCCTGGATGTCGCCGCGGCCGCTCTGATCGAGGATCTGGATGGAGAACCCTCCGAAGTTACCGAGGCCGTTGATCGCCGGCGGCGCAAACGCGATGACGAGACCGTCCTGGATGCCGAACAACTTGCCGCGGATCTGTGGCAGCAGCAGCTGGATGCGCTGCTCCGCCTCCTCTCGCTCGGCGAACGGCTTGAGCAGGGTGAAGATCAGTCCCTGGTTCGGGGCGCTGCCGGAGAAACTGAACCCGCCAACCGAGAACACCGACTCCACCTCGGGCACGCTCATCAACACCTTCTCGGCCTGCTTCATGACGTTGGTCGTGTACTCGAGCGACGCGCCGGCCGGCGCCTGCACGATCGAGATGAAGTACCCGGCGTCCTCCTCGGGCACGAACGCCTGCGGGACGCGCGTGTACACGACATAGGTCAGGCCGAGCAACCCGAGAAACACGACCACGACCGCCCAGCGCACGCGGACGAGACCGCGCACCGTCCGCACGTAGAGATTCGTCCCGACGTTGATGACGCGCTCAATGGCGCCGAAGACGTGCCCCTTGCCCAGCTCCTGATGCTTCAACAGCAGCGCCGACAATGCCGGCGTCAGCGTCAGCGCGTTGAACGCCGAGATGGCCACGGAGAAGGCGATGGTGAGCGCGAACTGCTGATAGAGGCGGCCGGTCGTGCCGGGGAAGAACGCCACCGGCACGAACACGGCGATGAGCACCAGCGCCGTCGCGATCACGGCGCCGAACACCTCGCCCATCGCGTCGGACGCCGCCTGCAACGGCGGCTTCTTGTATTCCTGGATGTGCCGCTCGATGTTCTCGATGACCACGATCGCGTCGTCCACGACGATGCCGGTGGCGAGCACCACGGCGAACAGCGTCAGCGTGTTGATCGAGAATCCGAGGAGGTTGACGAAGGCGAACGCGCCGATGAGCGACACCGGCATCGTCAGCGCCGGGATGAGCGTGGCGCGCCAGCTCTGCAGGAACACGAACATCACGAGCACGACGAGGCCGACCGCTTCCGCGAGCGTGATGACCACTTCGCGAATCGACTCCTCCACGATCGTCGTGGTGTCGAACGCCACGCGATACTCGAGCCCGGGCGGGAACGATGCCGACAGGCGCTCGAGCTCCGCCGCCACGCCTTCCTTGACGTCGAGAGCGTTGGCCGTCGGCAACGCGATCACCGCGAATCCGAGCGCCTCGATCGCCTGAAAGCGCAGGACGGACGAATAGGTCTCGGCGCCAAGTTCCGCCGCACCCACGTCACTGAGGCGCACGAGCGAGCCGTCGGCGCCGGACTTGACGATGATGTCGTCGAACTCGCTCGCTTCGCGCAGCCGTCCCGCGGCGCGCACGCTCATCTGGTAGGTCTGCCCCGTCCGTGCCGGCGAATCCCCAACGCTGCCGGCCGCGACGTTCACGTTCTGCTCGCGCAGGGCGTTGACGACGTCGCCGGCGGTGAGCTGGCGGGCGGCGAGGCGCACGGGATCGAGCCACAGGCGCATCGAGTACTTGCGCTCGCCGAAGATCGTCACGTCGGCCACGCCCGGAATGCGCTTCAACGCGTCCTTGACGTAGACGTCGAGGTAATTGGAGATGAACAGCGCATCGTACTGACCCCCGGCCGAGTAGACGCCAGCCGCCAGCACGAAGTTGTTCGCGGACTTCTGCACCGTGATGCCGTTCTGCCGGACCTCCGCCGGAAGCCGGCCCAGCGCCTGGCTGACGCGATTCTGCACGTCTACCGCCGCGAGGTCAGAATCCCGGGTGATGTCGAACGTGACATTGATCTGGCTCACGCCGCTGTTGGTGCTCGACGAAGACATGTAGAGCATGCCCTCGACGCCGTTGATCGCCTGCTCGATCGGCGTCGTCACCGCCGTTTCCACCGTTTCCGCGTTGGCGCCGGTGTAGACGGTGGTGACCGAGACCGTTGGCGGCGCGACATCCGGATACTGCGCGATCGGCATCGTCGGAATCGCCAGCGCCCCCGCCAGGACGATCACGAGCGAGCACACGGTAGCCAGGATCGGACGCTTGATGAAGGTGTCGACAAACATACTTAAAAGTGGAAGAAGTGGAAAAGTGGAAGAAGTGGAAAAAGTAAAGTTGAAGAATTGAACAAAGGCAAAAGTTTGAAAGTTAAGAAGTGCAACCAGCTATTCGCTGCGTGTCGGCACGATTCACCGGCAACGGGGTCGTTGCGAATTCCATTGTCGTTGGACGTCGTTGCGAATCCCTGACGAATGACCGCATCAGCTCGTTCCACTTTCCAGGTTTGCAGGTTTCAAGTTGTCTACTTCACTTCTTCCACTTCTTCCACTTCTTCCACTTCTTCCACTTGTGAAAAGTGCTCAACTGGGCTTGACTGGCGAGCCGTCGCCGATCTTCTGCAGGTTCGACACGATGACGCGCTCGCCGGGTTTCAGGCCGCTGCGCACGACGTAGTCTTCGCCGATCACTTCGCCAAGCGAGACCGCCCGCTGCCGCGCGACCGCGCCCTGCTCTCCCTCTTCGGCGACGAACACGAAGTGCTGGCCGCCGATGCGGTTGACGGCAACGAGGGGAACCACCAGCCCCGCATCGCTGCTCCAGATGATGCGCGCGCGCACGTATTGCATGACGCGAATGGCGGGCGGCGCCTGCCGCAGCGTCGCTTTCACGAGCACGGACTGCGTGCTGTCTTCGGCGCGCGTCGCGATGAAGGTGATCGGGTTGCTCGCCGTCACCTCGCCATCCGCGCCGAGCAGCTCAACGGTCAGGCCGGGACGCAGCTGGGTCGCCTGTTCGAGCGGCACGCTGATGTACGCCTCGAGATCGTCGCCCTGATCGATGGTCGTGATGATCGTCGTCGGTGTCACCAGATCGCCCTGACGGACCGGGATGTCGCCGACGATGCCGGCGCCGGGCGCGATCACCCGGTAGTACTGCAGCTGCACTTCGTCTTCGCGGATCTGGGACCTGATGGCGTTCAGCTGCGCTTCCGCGCTCTTGTGCGCCGCCTCCGCTTCGTCGAGCTGCGACTCGGGAGACGGCGCCCGCCGCCTGCAGCGTCTGAATGCGGTCGAGCTGCTGCTTCGCCAGCGCAAGATCCGCCTCGCGCGCGGCGCGCTGCGCCTCGGTCACGGTTGCCGCGGCCCGCTGGCGGTCGGGATCGATCTGCACGAGCGGCTGCCCCGCGCGCACCCGCTCCCCGGACTGGACGAGGATCTGCCGGATGAACCCTTCGACCTGGGGTTGAATCGTCGTGGAGCGCAGCGAGCGGACGGTCGCCACGAACTCGGACGACTGTGGAACCGGCTTCTCCGCGAGCGTCACGGTCCGGACATCCATCGGCGGCATGGCCGGGGCGCCCTCGGAGGCGGCCTGCGGATTAGGGCCACCACACGCGACGGCACTCAATGCGAGCAGGAACAACAGGGATATTGCTGAGCGAAACATCGGTTTCCTGTACGGCTCCCCGCGCGGCTCGTGCGCGGGCGGGAGCGATTGAAAGGCGAACTGCCAATGATAACTGAGACGCGCGATTCGGCCTTGAGGCTCCGGCCGCCGAGCTCAAGCGTCGCTGGCCCGCGGGCTGCGGCCTCGGATATGGTGCGGCGGGACGCCCGTAGCCGTGAGTCCGGAGCCCCTAGTCACGAAATATCCCCATGATGCCGCGCCCGATGGCGCCAAATACACCCTGGATCGCACGCTCGGCTCGTTGCTTCAGGCTGCCCTGGTGAATCGGGCAGAGCCGCGTGGGAATCTCGTCGCCGTCCTTGAAATACTCGACGTAGGTCGGGCAGCCGTCCACCGGCCGATGGTACGACAGACGACACATCTCTTCCGGATGCAGATCCGACGGGGGCGCGATCGGCGCACGCGGCAGACGGCTGGCCGTGCGCCGCATGAAGTCGGACCAGATCGGCAGCGCGACGCGCGCCCCCGTGCCACCGACCCGAATGCGCTCGGGCTGATCGAATCCCACCCACACGCCCACGACGACCGACGAGGAGAACCCGACGAACCACGCATCGCGATAGTCGTTGGTCGAACCGGTCTTGCCGCCGACGACGCCGCGCACGCCGAGACGCCGCGCCGCCGCACCGGTTCCGCGATCGACGACATCGCTCAGCATGGTGACCATCTGGAACGCCACCTGCTCCGACAGGATCTGCTCACGCTCGACGTGCACCTGGTGCACGCGCTCGCCGGACGCGTTCTCCACCGACACCAGCCCGCGCGGCTGCACGCGGTAGCCGAGCGTGGGAAACACCGCATACGCCGCCGTGAGGTCGAGCGGCGACACCAGCCCGCTGCCGAGCGCCAGCGACGGGACGTCGGGCTGGTTCCGCACGCCGAGATCCTGGGCGAGGCGCAGCACCGGGGCGCTGCCCACCCGCTGCTGCAGCAGCACCGCCGCCGCGTTGTTCGACTCGAGGAGCGCCTCCCGCAGCGTCATTTCGTTGCGCTCGTTCGCGCGCTCGTCCCGCGGAATCCAGACGCCTTCGGGCGCATGGATCGCGACCTGCTGCAGTCCGGTAATCATCGACAACGGCGACAGCCCGCGTTCGAGCGCCGCGGCATACACGAACGGCTTGAACGCCGAGCCGGGCTGGCGGCGGCTGCGCACGGCGCGGTTGAAGGTCGTCGTCGCGAAGTCCGATCCGCCGACCATCGCGAGCAGGTTGCCGGTCTGCGGATCCATGGCGACGAGCGCGGCCTGCAGCCCCCTGGCGCCGAGCCGTCGGAGACCCTCGCGGACCGACGCTTCGGCGGCGTCCTGGAACTCGGGTACGAACGTGGTGTGGACCTTCCAGTCAGGCGGGTTGTCCCCACCGTAGATGTCGCGGAACTGCTGGCGCAGGTACTCCTTCGCGAACCCGTGCCTGGCGCTCGTGACCGCCGGCTGCGGCTGGATTCGGATGCGCTCGTTCCGCGCCGTCTGCTCCTCGGCGGCGGTGATCTTCCCTTCCTCGCGCATCCGCTGCAGCACCACGAAGCTGCGCCGCCGCGCCGCGTCGAAGTGCGACCAGGGCGAGTACGAGGTCGGACGGCGGATGATGCCGGCGATGAGCGCCGCCTCGGCGAGCGTCAGTTTCGCCGCCGGCTTCCGCAGCAGCTTCTGGGACATCGTCTCCACGCCGTAGATGCCGCCGCTCAGGAACACGCGGTTCATGTAGAGCTGGAGGATCTCGCGCTTGCTCAGGAACACCTCGAGCAGCACCGCCAGCGCCGCTTCCTTCACTTTCCGGCCGTAGGTGCGCGTGTTGGACAGGAACAGCGTGCGCGCCAGCTGCTGCGTGATGGTGCTGCCGCCCTGGGTGCCGTCGCCTCCGCTCACGTTGTAGACGACGGCGCGGGTCAGGGCAATCGGGTCGATCCCCGGGTGCAGATAGAATCGGTGATCCTCGACCGCGATGATCGCGTCCTTGAAATATGGTGAAATCTGCTCGAGCTGGACGTCCCGCCGCTGCTCGTCGAGGCGAAACCACGGCCGGCCGCCGGCGTCGTAGAAAACAGTGTCACCGACACCGCGATTCAGCTTGAAAATCGTCCAGGCGTGCCGACCCGTCCACACGGTGGCGGCCACGAGAAACACCACGAGAATGGCGCCGAAGACGGCGACGAGCCACTGACGGGCGGGCAGGCTACGAAGGTCTGACAGGCGCACGGTTCGATGGTAATTTATGACCTTGCCAATTAGACGTCTTCTCTGCGGGATTGTTCTGCTGTTTTCCGCCGCCGCCGCGGCCCAGCAGCCGGCGGTGCCGAACCCGGAAGCGGGGACGCTGAACCTGGAATCGTCGTTCCTGTCCCGCGTGCGGCGGCTCACCGTCGAGGGCCGGCGGGCCGGTGAAGGCTACTGGTCCCCCGACGGCCAGCGGCTCGTCTTCCAGAGCGAACGCGAGCCAGGCAATCCGTTCTACCAGATTTACGCGCTCGACTTCGCCTCGGGCGAGACCAAGCGCATCTCGCCCGGATACGGCAAGACGACGTGCTCGTTCTTCCGGCCGGGCTCGGACCAGATCCTCTTCGCGTCCACGCACCACGACCCGAAGTCGAAGGAGTTCCAGAAGGAGGAGCTCGACTTCCGGGCGTCGGGCAAGGAGCGCCGTTACGCCTGGGACTACGACCCCGAGTTCGAGATTTACGCCTACGCGGAGAAAACCGGCGCGCTCACGCGCCTGACGAACGCGCGCGGCTACGACGCCGAGGCCAGCTACTCGCCGGACGGGCAGTGGATCGTGCTCTCGTCGATGCGCGACGCGTACAACCGCACGCTGACGCCGGCTGAGCAGAAACAGCTGGAGGTGGACCCGAGCTACTTCGGCGAGATCTACATCATGCGCGCCGACGGCTCGGACCAGCGCCGCCTGACGAACGTACCCGGCTATGACGGCGGCCCGTTCTTCTCGCCCGACGGCACGCGCATCGTCTGGCGGCGCTTCGACGACCAGGGCCTCATCGCGAATGCCTGGACGATGAAGCTCGATGGCACGGATGCGCGGCAGGTCACCGATTTCGGGGCGATGAGCTGGGCGCCCTACATCCATCCGTCCGGCGAGTACATGCTGTTCGCGTCGAACAAGCTCGGGTTCGAGAACTTCGAGGTCTACATGGTGGACGTGGACGGCCGTAAGGAGCCGGTCCGCATCACCTATGCCGACGGCTTCGATGGTCTGCCCGTGCCGTCGCCGGACGGACGGCGCATGGCGTGGACGTCGAGCCGCGGCGGCGGCCGCGAAGGACAGATATTCCTCGCAGAGTGGAATCACCAGGCGGCGCTCGATGCGCTGCGCCGTTCTCCGGAGCGAAAGAGATGAAAGCGCTGACTACGCTGCTGCTTGCACTGGTTCTCGCCGCGCCCGCGGCGGCGCAGACGACCACCGCGTCGAAGACGCGCGCGCACGTCGAGATGCTGGCCTCGCCGCGCCTCGAGGGACGCATGGCGGGCTCCGAGGGCGAGCGGCTCGCTGCCGAGTACATCGCGGCGCAACTCGCGCGCGTCGGCGCGCGGCCGCTGCCGGGCCGCAGCGACATGTTCGTGCCGTTCGAGTTCACCGCCGGCAGCCGCGACGGTGGTTCGCGCTTGTCCGTCGCGCGCGACGGGGGCGGCACCCAGGGCTTCGCCACGAGCGGCCAGGTGCAGGCGCTTTCGTTCTCCGATGATGCCGAGGTGACCGGCCCGGCGGTGTTCGCCGGCTACGGCCTCGTGGTGCCGGAGGCGCAAGGGTTCGCGTACGACAGTTACGCAACCCTCGACGTCAAGGACAAGATCGTCGTGGTCCTGCGCTACTTCCCCGAGGATGCCGATCAGGCGACGCGCGCCATCCTCGCCCGCTACTCCGACCTGCGCTACAAGGCGATGGCCGCGAGGCAGCGTGGCGCCCGGGCGCTCCTGGTCGTCACCGGGCCCCGCTCCCCGAATGCCGGCCAGACGATTCCGATGTCGTTCGACACGGCGCTGGCGGGGTCCGGCATCCCGGGCGCGAGCATCGGCGCCGATGCCGCCAGCGCGCTGTTCGCGTCGGCGAAGCCGTTGCGCGAGATCCAGCAGGAGCTCGACAGCGGCAACCCGCACGTCGCCGGCTTTCCGCTCCCGGGCATGACGGTGACGCTCAAGACGGCCGTCGTGCGCGAGCGGCAGCACGGCCGCAACGTCGTCGCCTATCTGCCGGCGACGGCGCCGGTGGCGGGCACGGCACGACCGTGGGTCGCGATCGGCGCGCACTACGATCATCTTGGCCGTGGAGGCCACGGCAACTCGCTCGCATCGAAAGAGGATGCCGGCGGCATCCATCACGGGGCCGACGACAACGCGTCCGGCACGGCCGCGGTCCTCGCCATCGCCGAGACGCTGTCGAAGCAGCCGCGCCGGCGCAACATCCTCATCGCCCTCTGGTCCGCCGAGGAGATTGGGCTCGTCGGCTCGGCGGCGTTTGTCGCCATGCCCCCGGTGCCGGTGACCCAGCTCGCCGCGTATCTGAACTTCGACATGGTCGGCCGCATGCAGAACAACAAGCTGGTCGTCCAGGCGACCGGCACCAGCCCGGTGTGGGCGCGCGTGCTCGAACGCGCCAACGTCGCAGCCGGCTTCGACCTCGTCGTCCAGCCCGACCCGTATCAGCCGACCGACGTCGCCAGCTTCAACCAGGCAGAAGTCGTGAGCCTCTCGTTCACGACCGGCTCGCACGCCGACTATCACAAGCCGTCGGACACAGCCGAGAAGATCAACTACGAGGATCTCGATCGGATCGGCGATCTCGCCGCCGCCATCGTCCGATCAGTGGCCGATTCCGACGAGGCGCCGCAGTTCACCAAGGTGGACCAGCCGACCACTTCGCGCGGCAGCATGGCGGGCGTCCGGGTGACGACCGGCACGATCCCGGACTACGCCACCGAGGTCAAAGGCCTGTTGCTCGGCGGCGTCATCGGCGGAGGTCCAGCCGAACAGGCCGGCCTCATGAAAGGCGACATCATCGTCGAAATCGCCGGCCAGACGATTGCCAACATCTACGACTACACCTACGCCCTCGAGCTCCTGAAGGTGAGCCAGCCCGTGAAGATCGTCTACACGCGGAATGGAGAGAGGCGCGAGACGATGCTCACGCCGGCGGCCAGACGCTAGTCGGCGGCAACGAGGCCCGAAGGTCGAAGGACGAAATCATCGATCGTCAGGTCGATGACCACGCCATTCGATCGTCGTTCATCGATGCATCAGCCGCCGCGCTGACCCGACCGCGTTTTCAGCACAGGATCATCGAGCGCGTCCACCGCAGCCGTATCGTCCGCCGCCAGCAGATCCTCCGCCTGGCCGGCGGCGCCGTCTACTTCGACGGGCCCCTGCATTTTCGCGTAGACAAACGCGATCGCGAAGATCACCGCGACGAGGCCGAGCGAGAACCACTTGGGGATCTCGAAGCCCACCCACCCGATGTCGTGCAGGTACTCCATCAGCAGCTTGATGCCGACCCACGCGATGATGATGAAGGCGCCGTCCACGAGCGCGGGATAACGGTTGACGAGCACCAGCATCTGGCCGATCACGAGGCGCATGGCGATGACGCCCAGGATGCCGCCCGTGATGATGACCCATAGCTTGTCGGACATCGCGACGGCCACGAGGATCGAGTCGATGGCGAAGACGATGTCGGTCAACTCGACTTCGCACGACCGTCGCCCAGAACGCGCGTCAGGCCGAGCCACGTTTGCGCCTTCTTCGGCTTGCGCCGCTCCGCGGCGTCGGCGTGTGCGGTGAAGTGACTGTACGGCAGCCAGAGCAGATACGCGGCGCCGACGAGCATGACGAAGTTTACCTGGATGAGGTAAGCGGCGAGGAGAATCGCCAGGACCCGGAACACGAACGCCCCGATGATTCCGTATTGAAGGGCCTTCCTCTGTTCGTTCCTGGGAAGACCGAGGACGAGGACCGCGAGGACCATCGCGTTGTCGGCGCTGAGCAGGCCTTCGAGGGCCACGAGCAGCGCGACCGTCAGGAGATCGGCTACTTGAATATCCAAGACACTCGATCCTACTCCGTGAATGCGTGTCGAGCATCGCTTCGGCCTTCTCCGTCAGCGGATCGACCTCGCCCGACGCGGACCCTGCAGTCTCGCATACATGAACGCGATCAGGAAGATGCACCACGATCAACCCGAGCGACAGCCAGCGTGGAATCTCGGCATCGGTGTAATGGGCATCGTGCAGGTACTCGACGCTCAACTTGATGCCGACCCACGCGATGATGACGAATGCGCCGTCGACGAGCGCCGGGTACCGTTGCACGAGCACCAGCAACCGCCCGACCACCAACCGCATCGCGACTATACCCAGGATACCGCCGGTGATCACGACCCAGAGCTTCGGCGACATCGCGACCGCGACGAGGATCGAATCGATCGAGAACGCCAGATTGATCAGCTCGACCCTGACGACGGTGGCCCAGAACGGAGACAGGCCCAGCCACCCCTTCGCTTTTGGTGCCAGTCTGCGGTCAGCCTGGTCCTCATGACCCCAGAAATGTGAGAACGCCAGGTAGAGAAGGTAGAGGGCGCCGAGGAGCTTAACCAGGATCAACCTGATCAAGTAGACGGCGAGGACGGTGGCCGCGACGCGGAACACGAACCCGCCGACGAGGCCGTAGCTCAGCGCCTTCTGGTGGTCACGTTTCGGGAGGCCGAGGACCATGATGGCCATCACCAGCGCGTTGTCGGCGCTGAGGAGACCTTCGAGGCCGACGAGGAGCCCGATCGTCGCCAGATCGGAAAAGGAGAGGTGCAAGAGGCCAATCCTAGCCCAGGCGCCGCATCCTTGGGAATCCAAGTTGATCCGGGTCGTATCAACAGCTACACTCGTGGGGTATCAATGATGTGCGTCAACCCGACTCAGCATTAGGTCCGAGCATGGCGGTCGAACAGAATCTCCTTTTCATCAGCGTGGCTGCGGAGATGCTGGGCATGCACCCGCAAACGCTGCGCAAGTACGAACGGCTCGGGTTGATCCGGCCGACGCGGACGGTCGGCAGCATGCGGTTGTACTCCCGCGAGGAACTCGAAAAGCTCCGGCTGATCAAGCACCTCGTGGACGAGCTCGGCATCAACCTCGCCGGGGTGCAGAGGCTGCTCTCGATCGCGGAGGTGGTGCGGCGAATCCGGCCGCTCATGGACGAAGGCGCCCTCAGCACGGGCGCCGGACGCCGCCAGCTGCTCACCGAGATGCGGCACCTCAACGACGCGCTAGGCTTGTAGGGGAGATAGATGGAGTTCAAGGATTATTACAAGACGCTGGGCGTGACGAAGGCGTCCTCCGAGAAGGACCTCAAGCAGGCCTACCGCAAGCTCGCGCGCAAGCACCACCCGGACGTGAACCCGGGCGACAAGGCCGCAGAGACGAAGTTCAAGGAAATCAACGAGGCGTACGAAGTCCTCGGTGATCCCGCCAAGCGCAAGAAGTACGACGAGCTCGGCTCCAACTGGCGCGCTTACGAGCAGGCCGAGGCGCGCGGCGAGGCGAACCCGTTCGCCGGCGGCCAGTGGAGCGCGAACTACGGCGGCGGCGGCGGGGGCCAGGGCGGCTACCGCACGATGACGCCGGAAGAGATGGAGGAGATGTTCGGGGACTCGAACCCGTTCTCCGATTTCTTCACCACGTTCTTCGGCGGCGGTGGCGGCGGGGCCGGCGCTGGCCAGCCCTTCGGCGGCGAAGCCGGACGCGCGCGCGGCCGGACGCGGCAGCGCCAGGGCCGCGACGTCGAGCACGAGATGGAGCTGTCGCTCGAGGAGGCGTACCAAGGCAGCGCCCGGCGGCTGTCCACGACGCACGACGGCCAGGCACGCACGGTGGACGTGCGCATCCCGGCGGGCGTCACCGACGGCTCGCGCGTGCGCGTCGCCGGTGAAGGCGAGCGCGGCACCGGCGGCGCCAAGTCAGGCGACCTCTACCTGCGCGTCAAGCTGCCTCCGCACCCGGTATTCGAGCGCAAGGGACGGGACCTCTACGTGAAGGTGCCGGTGCCGGTCGCCACTGCCGTCCTCGGCGGCGAAGCGGAGGTGCCCACGCTCAGCGGCAAGGCGGTTCGGCTCAAGATTCCACCGCTGACGCAAAACGGTCAGGTGTTCCGGTTGAAGGGGTACGGGATGCCCGCCGTGAACAAACCTGAAGACAAGGGTGACCTCTACGCGCGCGTCGAGGTCCAGCTGCCCGCGCAGCTGTCGGCGGCCGAGCGCGAACATTGGGACGCGCTGGCAAAACTGCAAGGCGACGCCGCCAAGAAGAACAGCGCGGCGTGAGAGGAGACGGCTTCGAATTCCGGACTTCGGGCTGCGGACCGGTCAACCCCGCAGGCTGAAGCCCGTCATCCGCAGCCCACGAGATCATGAATCTGAACAAGTTCACCGAGAAGGCGCAGGAGACGGTCATCACTGCGCAGAACCTCGCGACCGAGCTGAATCACGCGGAGGTCACGCCGGAACATCTCCTGGTCGCCCTCCTCGAACAATCGGGTGGCGTCGCGCCGTCCGTGGTGCGAAAGATGGCGCTCGACCCGGCGACGATTGCCGCCGGAGCCCGCGAGCTGCTCAAGAACATGCCGCAGGCGTACGGCGCGGACGTGCGGTTCTCGCCGCGCATGAAGCTCGTCTTCGACTCGGCGATGGCGGAAGCGCAGCGGATGCAGGACGAGTACGTCAGCACCGAACACCTGCTCCTCGCGCTCGCCACCGAGGCGGGCCGCTCCCCTGCCGCGCAGCTGCTGCAGAAGAGCGGGCTCACCAAGGACAAGCTGTACGCGGCCCTGACGCAGGTGCGAGGTACGCAGCGCATCACGTCGCAGAACCCGGAGGCGACCTACGAGGCGCTCTCCAAATATGGCCGCGACCTGACGGAGCTGGCGCGCAAGGGCAAGCTCGACCCGGTCATCGGACGGGACGAGGAAGTGCGCCGCACGATTCAGGTGCTGTCCCGCCGGACGAAGAACAACCCGGTCCTCATCGGCGAGCCGGGCGTCGGCAAGACGGCGATTGTCGAGGGGCTGGCACAGCGGATCATCCGCGGCGACGTGCCGGAAGGGCTCAAGAACAAGAAGATCTTTGCGCTCGACATGGGCGCGCTCGTCGCCGGCGCGAAGTATCGCGGCGAATTCGAGGAGCGTCTGAAGGCAGTGCTCAAGGAAATCACCGACTCCGAAGGGCTCATCGTCCTCTTCATCGACGAGCTCCACACGGTCGTCGGCGCCGGCGCCGCCGAGGGCGCCATGGACGCCTCACAGATGCTGAAGCCGATGCTCGCCCGCGGCGAGCTGCACACCATCGGCGCCACGACGCTCGACGAGTACCGGAAGCACATCGAGAAGGACGCGGCCCTCGAGCGCCGCTTCCAGCCGGTCATGGTCAACGAGCCGTCGGTCGAGGACACGATTCCGATCCTGCGCGGACTGCGCGAGCGCTACGAGATTCACCACGGCGTGAAGCTGAAGGACGCCGCCCTCGTCGCGGCGGCCGTGCTCTCGCATCGGTATATCTCCGACCGGTTCCTGCCGGACAAGGCGATCGACCTGGTGGACGAGGCCGCGGCCAAGCTGCGCATGGAGATCGACTCGATGCCGGCGGAGCTCGACGAAGTGCGCCGCCGCATCATGCAGCTCGAGATCGAGCGGGAAGCGCTGCGCAAGGAAAGGGACCAGGCGTCGCGGGAGCGCCTGGCGAAGCTCGAAAAGGAGCTCGCCGACCTCAAGGAGAACGAGACCCGGCTGCGGGCACATTGGGAGCACGAGAAGGAAGCCATCCAGAACGTGCGCAAGCTCCGTGAGGAGCTGGAGCGGGTCCGTCTGGACATCGAGCTGGCGCAGCGATCGGGGGAATATGCGAAGGCGTCAGAGCTGCAGTACGGCAAGCTGCCGGAGCTGGAGCGCCGGATCCAGGAACAGGAGGCGAAGCTCGCCGAGCTCCAGAAGGAGCAGCGGATGCTCAAGGAGGAAGTCGACGAGGAGGACATCGCCGAGGTCGTCGCCAAGTGGACCAACATTCCGGTGAGCCGGCTGATGGAAGGCGAAATCCAGAAGCTGATTCACATGGAGGAACGCCTCCACCAGCGCGTCGTCGGCCAGGACGAGGCGATCGCGGCCGTTTCCAACGCGATGCGGCGCGCCCGCGCCGGCCTCCAGGATCCGAACCGCCCGCTCGGCAGCTTCATGTTCCTCGGTCCGACCGGCGTCGGCAAGACGGAGCTGGCGCGGGCACTCGCGGAATTCCTCTTTGACGACGAGCACGCGCTCATCCGGATCGACATGTCGGAGTACCAGGAGAAGCACACCGTGTCGCGCATGATTGGTGCGCCGCCGGGATACGTGGGCTACGACGAGGCCGGGCAGCTCACCGAGGCGGTCCGCCGGCGCCCGTACTCCGTCGTGCTGTTCGACGAGGTCGAAAAGGCGCATGCCGAAGTGCTCAACGTCATGCTGCAGCTGCTCGACGACGGCCGGTTGACCGACGGCAAGGGCCGCACCGTGGATTTCAAGAACACCGTGGTGATCATGACGTCGAACATCGGCAGCCAGTTCATCGCGGAGCACGCCGGCGACCTGACCGAAGGCGTGCGGCGCCAGGTGACCGAAGCGCTGCGAGCCCATTTCAGGCCGGAGCTGCTCAACCGCATCGACGAGATCATCTTCTTCCATGCGCTCGGCCTCGACCACATGAAGCAGATCATCGACATCCAGGTGCGCGGGCTGCTGAAGCGGCTCGAGGAGCGCAAGATCCATGTGGAGCTCTCGGACTCGGCGCGGGAATTCCTCGTGGCGGAGGGCTACGACCCCATGTATGGAGCTCGGCCGTTGAAGCGGACCATCCAGCGCCGGGTACTGGATCCGCTGGCTCTACGGGTGCTCGAAGGGCAGTTCAGGGAGGGGGACCGCATCGCCGTGGATGTGGGCGACAATGGTCTCGTCTTCGAGCGGGTCGGCAATCCGCAGGCCGTCGGCAGCAAACCGTAAGCGGCCGGATGCGGCGCAACGTCAGTGACCCGAGCCACAGAGGCACCGATCGCCGTGATCGACGGGCCGCTGCGTCTCGTAGTTCGTAGGAGTGACTTTTGGCGAACCTTCGCACACCACCCGGGATGAACCCGCGGGAGAAGCGTCCCGGCGACCGCCGCACGCTCGGCCCCGGGAACAGGCCGGGGAGTGCCGTCTGGTACGTCCTCGGCGCGCTGCTCGTGATGGCGCTCATGCAGGCGTGGTTCCTCGCGCCATCCGGGCGGCAGATTTCATACAGCGAGTTCAAGGAGGCGGTCCGCGGCGGACAGGTCGCCGAGGTGACGGTTGGCGATCAGGTCGTCCGCGGCACCTACAAGCGCGACGTCAACGGCCAGCGAAACTTCAGCGCGTCGCGGATCGAAGATCCGAAGCTGCTCGAGGAGCTCGACGCCACCAGCGTGAAGTACACGGGCGAGTTCGTGAGCCGCTGGCTGCCGGAGGTCCTCGGCTGGCTCCTCCCGATCCTGATCCTCATCGCCATCTGGAGCTTCTTCTTCCGCCGGATGAGCGGCGCCGAGGGCGGCGTCATGTCGTTCGCACGCAGCAAGCACCGCGTGTTTGCGGAAGACGACGTGAAAGTGAGCTTCGCGGACGTGGCGGGCGTGGACGAGGCCGAACAGGAGCTCAAGGAGATCGTCGAGTTCCTCAAGACCCCGAAGAAGTACACCGCGCTCGGCGGCCGCATTCCGAAAGGCGTCCTGCTCGTCGGCCCGCCCGGCACCGGCAAGACGCTGCTGGCGCGCGCGGTGGCCGGGGAAGCCAAGGTGCCCTTCTTCAGCATGAGCGGATCCGAGTTCGTCGAGATGTTCGTCGGCGTCGGCGCGGCCCGGGTGCGCGATCTGTTCCAGCAGGCCGAGGCGAAGGCGCCCTGCATCATCTTCATCGACGAGCTCGACGCGCTCGGGCGCGCGCGCGTGCAGAGCCCGATGGGCTCGCACGAAGAGCGCGAGCAGACCCTCAACCAGCTGCTCGCCGAGATGGACGGCTTCGACTCGCGCAAGGCGATCATCATCATGGGCGCGACCAACCGCCCCGAAGTGCTCGACCCTGCCCTGCTCCGCCCCGGCCGCTTCGACCGGCAGGTCCTGGTGGACAAGCCGGACGTCAAGGGGCGTCAGGAGGTCCTCCGGATCCACACGCGTAACGTGAAGCTGTCCCCCGGCGTCGACTTGAAGGTCGTCGCCGCGCGGACGGCGGGCTTTGCCGGCGCCGACCTCGCGAACCTGGTGAACGAAGCGGCGCTGCTGGCGGCGCGCAAGGACAAGACCGCGGTGGAGATGCTCGACTTCGACGAAGCGATTGACCGGCTCATCGCCGGGCTCGAGAAGAAGCGCGTCATGAACACCAAGGAGCGCGAGATCGTCGCGTATCACGAATCGGGCCACGCGCTGGTGGCGACGTTCATTCCCGGCATGGATCCGGTGCACAAGATCTCGATCGTGCAGCGCGGGTTCGGCGCGCTCGGCTACACGATGCAGCTGCCGCTCGAAGACCGTTACCTGATGCAGCGGAAGGACCTGCTCAACCAGCTCGCGGTGTTGCTCGGCGGCCGGACGGCCGAAGAGATCGCCCTCGGGGAGATCTCCACCGGCGCGCAGAACGACCTGCAGCGGGCGACCGACATCGCCCGGGCGATGGTCACCGAGTGGGGGATGAGCGACGCGCTCGGCGCCATCAACTACGACGGCAACAAGCGCAGCAAGTTCCTGGACATCCCGATCGGCCCCGAGCGTGGAGCCTACGCCGACGACACGGCCCGGCTGATCGATGCCGAGGTCAAGCGGATCATGACCGGCGCCCATGCCGAGGCCCGCAGCATCCTCGCCGAGCACCGCGAGCAGCTCGAGTCGGTCACGCGCCTGCTGCTCGAGCAGGAAGTGATGGAGGGCGAACAGCTCCGCCGCATGCTCGGCTTGACGCCGCTGCCGCACGAGGAACTGCACGAGACGGAGCCGTTGCCGCCGGTCCACGGCGTCAGATAGCACCTCATCCGCCTGCTGCCGTTGTGTCTGTGTGTTGACGAGCGGGCAGGGGCAGGGGGCAGTCGGCAGGGGGCACTAAGAGAAAAGGCGTGCGGGGCACAAAACCCCGCACGCCTTTTTTTTTGCTGCCGGCTCCCTGCTGCCGGCTCGTCCTAGAAGCGCGTGCCGAAGGCGACGCGGAACGCGCGGCCGCCGGTCTGGTTCGCATACGGCTGCGGGAAGTGCGTCCCCGCCGTCGCCTGACCGTAGCGCGGACCCTGCGTGACGTCCGTGCGGTAGCCGTTCGCGTCGAGCGCGCTCGCCGCGTTCGCCGCCACCGTGCGATCCCACGCGATCTGCTTCTGGTTCTCGAACATGTTGAACACTTCGACCTTGAACCAGGGGCGCAGCGTGCGCCACACCGCGAGGTTGTAGGTCGCCGCGAAGTCCATCACGCCGTAACCCTTGTAGTCATACGCGCCGCGCTCGCCGAAGAACACCGTCTGGCGCGTCGCCGCGCTGACGTCGCTGGCGCCATAGCCGGGGTTGTTCGCCAGCAGCTGCGCCGGCGTCGCGAGTGACGCCGTGTGGCTGTAGACGCCGCCCGAGTTCACGCGCCAGAGCGGCGTGAGATCCAGCGAGCCGAAGCGTCCGAGCGACTGCCCGTAGTTGCCGTAGACCCGCAGCTTGTGGCGCTGGAAGTTCTCCAGCCGGCCCTCGGGCATCAGGCGGCCGAGCGCGGGGCCGTAGATCTCCGGGAAGTTGCCGTAGACCGACGGGATGCCAGGCTGGCCCGCCGCCTCGCCGGCGAACGTGCCGTGGTTGCGCAGCTGCATGGTGTAGTGCCCGTTGATCGTGATGTTGTCCCGCATGCGGTAGCCGCTCTCCAGGATCATCGCCTGGTAGTCGCGGTAGAGCGCGTCGGTGTTGTCGAACACCTTGTTCGCGAGCGTCCCCACGAGCGGCACCGTCGTGGTGCCGGTGGTCGTGTCCACGAAGTCCTCGACGAAGTTCGACGAGGTGCGCCACGCGTAGGTCGCCTTCGCGTGGCCGCGTCTGCCGAGCTCACGGCCGAGGCCGAGCGTGAACTCGCGCGTCAGCGGCGACTTGATGCCGTCGGCGACCCGCACGTTCGCCGTCGGGAAGTTGGCGAAGATCACGCGCGAGTAGTTGGCGGGGTCGAACCCGGGCGCGAAGTCGCTGCCCGAGCCGGCCGGGCCGGAATAGACGTAATCCACTTCGCTCGGGCGGCCGACGTTCGTGTTGACCGCGAACTGCACCTGGCTGTACTTGCCCGAGTAGTGACCGTAGGTGCCGTAGAGCACCGTCTGCCCGTTGCCCTGGAGGTCGTAGCTCGCGCCGAGGCGCGGCACGATCGAGGTGGAATCCACCGTCGTGATGTCGCCGGTCGCGTCGGCGCGCACGGCCTCGAAGCGGGTCCCGAGATCCAGCGTCAGGCGCGGCGTCACCGTCCAGCGATCCTGCAGATAGACGGAGGTCGTGTTGATGTTGACCTGCGCGCCGCGCGCCGCCTGGAACGTCCAGACCTCGCTGACGCCCGGCGTGAACACCGGCACCGGCGCGCCCTGCGCGTCGCGCACGACGCTGCCATTGGCCGTCAGGTAGTCGGTGACGAACACGCTGCCGGTGGACGACTGCGAGTTGCCGCCGATCCCCGTGCTGACGAAGTACTCGGCGCCGCTCTTGAGCTCGTGGCTGCCGTGGCGTCCCGTCGAGAGCAGCGTCGAGACGCTGCCGGTGACCTGACGGTTGTTCCGCTGTTCCGGGTCGGTCGAGTCGAGGTACGGCGCGTTGTAGAAGAGGCCGCCCGGAACGCCCGCAAGCACGCCCTGGGTGCGGAACGGCGAGTCGACGATCGCCGTGCTGGTGCCGCCGTTGTTGCGGAAGCTCTGATGCTTCTGGGAATACTGCAGGGTGGTGAAAAAGCGCTGCTTCACGGTGCCGTTGTAGTTCGCGCCGAACAGCCGGTTCGGCAGCTGCCGCGTCGTCAACGTGCCGGCATCGAGCAGCGCCGCGGCGCCGACCGCCGAGCGGTTGGCTTCCTCGGTGGCGTTCTCGATGAAGCTGACCTGCAGCATCTGGGTCGGCGCGAGCGTGCCGGTGAACTTCACCTCGCCGCGGCGATTGGTGTCGGTGCGCGTGTAGCCGCCGCCGTTCTGCGCGAACGTGTTCGAGGTGTTTGCCTTCTCGAGCCGGCCGGCGCCGAAGAACCAGAGGCGGTCCTTGAGCACCGGACCGCCGAACGTGCCCTCGTGCGTCTTGCTGAGGATGTCGGCGTGCTTGATGTTGCCGGCGCGCTCGAGCGGCGTCTGGGTGACCCACGACGGGTTGCTGAGGCCCTCGCGGAAGCTGCCGCTGAAGAAGTTACCGCCGCTGCGCGTCACGACGTTGACGACGCCGCCCGAGAAGCGGCCGTACTCCGCCGAGATGCCGTGCGAGAGGACCGCGGTCTCCTGGATCGCATCCTCGATGAAGAGGTTGTTCGGCGTGCCCTGGATGTTGTCGTTGACGTCGACGCCGTTGACCATGAACACGTTATCGAAGCCGAAGCTGCCGGCCATCGTCAGCTGGCTCGGGTTCGAGGCGTTGGTCGTGACGTTCGGCGACAGCTCGCCGACGTCGAACGGCCGGCGTCCCACGGGCAGCGCGTCGATCTCGGCCTTCGTGTAGCCCTGGCGCAATTTCGGCGCCGCAATAACCGCCGGCGCTTCCGCCGTCACCGTGACCGTTTCGGTCACGCCCGCCAGCGACATCGTGGCGTCCACCACCGCAATGCCGCCAACGCCGACCTGGACCTCCTCGCGCGCCGCGGGCTGGAAGCCCGGGATGTCGAAGGTGATCCGGTACGTGCCAGGCAGAAGTCCCCGCAGGTAGTAAACGCCGTTCTCGTCCGAGACCGCGAGGCGCTCACCCTGAAGGTTCGGCGACGTCGCCACGACCGTGACCCCCGGAAGGGGCAGCGTGTCGATGGACTGAACGACGCCAGATACCGTTCCCGCTTGTACACCCTGGCCGGCCGCCGCCGTCGCCGCAGCGACGAGGCACACCGACACCAATCCACACGCAAAAACACGCCGCAAAGATGACATGGGCTGTACTCCAGTCAGTTTATCGACGGATTTCGACGGACCTTTAACGAACCTCCGCCGCGGGCCGATTCAGTGAGGTTCAGGGCTGGCCTGCACGGCACCTGGGACGCCGCCACAGCAGGTTGGGTGAACGGGAACTGAGATCGACGACACCGAAGAGAATTTCGCTCGATCCGTCCGACGACGAGCGGCATCTGGTGACGAGGGTGGCTGCAGGCTGTCTTGCGGACGGGTGAACGGCCACGGGGAGCTCGTCGTTGGAGAACGTCGGTGTCCGTCGAAGTGACTTGCCGATCCCGCGCGCGGGATGCCGTCAAAGTCGCCCGATCTTTACTTGAAAACTCGCGGGTCGAGGCGTAAGGTAAAAGTTATAGCGTCAGCGACCGGGAGGGCCTATGGCGACGCACTCACGCCCCGTGTCCCGCACATCAGTTCCCCTGGATGTTCCATTCAAGCAGCTGACGGTTCGCACACTCCCCAGCCGGAGCGTCCCTTTACCCGCGTCGGAAGCCATCGAGCGGGTGCGTGGTGAGTTCGTTGAAATGCGCGGATTTTCACCGACCCTTCAACAGGCGGCGCGACTGTTCGACCTGCCGCAAGACGAGTGCTCCCGAGTGCTCGGCACGTTGTTGAAGGAAGGCTTCATCCGCCAGACGACGGACGGACGGTTCCGGTTGATTACGAACTAGCATCGCGCAGGTTTGGAACGGAGCCGTCATGGATGTGGGCGCAACGCTGCAGAGCGCCCGCGAGCGCCGGGGTCTCTCACTCGAAGAGCTGGCGCAGCGAACCAAGATTAACGTGCGCGTCCTGCGCGCGATGGAGAACAACGCCTTCGAGAGGGTGCCGCCCGGCATCTTCACCCGCGGGTTCCTGCGCGCCTACGCGCGGGAAGTCGGACTCGATCCCGCGGCGACAGTCGCGCAGTTCCTGGCCGGTCTCGAGGTCGACACCCAGGCCGGGCCACCGGCGAACAGCCGGGCCCACGGCAGTCACGCGGACGACCTGCTCGTCGTCAAGGGATATGGCGCGTACGGGTTGCCGTCGGAGACGCGCAGCGAAGCCTGGAAGGCCATCGCGATTGCGGTCGTCTCGCTCGGATTCGTCGCGTATCTCTCGCTGGGTACGCCGGGAGATGCGGTCACAGAGGCGCCGCCCGTCGCGGACGTGGAGGTCGCACCCGCTCCGTCACAAGCTCCGGACGTCCTGCTGGCCTCCGACCCGGCGCGGCCAGTTGCGACGGCGGGCGAAACATTCGACGTCGAGATCCGTCCGACCGGGCCGTGCTGGGTAGAGGCCATGGTGGACGGCAACCGCCGCGTCTACGACCTGATGCAGGCGGGGGCTCGCGAAAGCCTCACGGTGCACGACGGGCTCGTGCTGCGCGTGGGCAACCCGGCGGCGTTCGCCTTCTCGATCAACGGGCGGCCAGGACGCCTGCCAGGCCGCCCTGGTCAGCCGGTCACGATCCGCATCGACGCGGACAACTTCACGGATTTTCTCGCCCCGACTTCCGACTGATTGGGTGTCAGGTATTCCTAGAGGCCGGCCTGGGCCAGGCCACTGAAGGTCGGCCTCTACATGAACTTCCGGCTGAAGCCGGAAGCCACCGAAATTTCAAGTGGCTTCCGCCTTCAGGCGGAAGAAGCGAGCGTCTTACCCCTGTACTCCCGCTACCTTGTCGGGCTGCTTGGTCACGCGCAGGTACGGCTTCTTCGCCTCGAATCCGGCCGGGAATTTCTTCCTCGCGTCCTCGTCCGACACAGCCGGGACGATGATCACGTCCTCGCCCTGCTTCCAGTCGGCCGGGGTCGCCACCTGATATCCCGCGGTGAGCTGCAGTGAGTCGATGACGCGCAGCAGTTCCGCGAAGTTCCGGCCGGTGCTCGCCGGATAGGTCAGCGTCAGCTTGATCTTGTTGTCGGGGCCGATGATGAAGACGGACCGGACGGTGGCGGTCTCGCTCGCGTTCGGGTGGATCATGTCCCACTGCAGCGCGATCGAGCGATCGGGATCGGCGATCATCGGAAAGTTCACCGTCGCGCCGGTCACGTCCTTGATGTCGCCCACCCACCGGCGATGGTCGTCGAGCGGGTCCACGCTCAGTCCAATCACCTTCACGTTCCGCTTGTCGAACTCCGACTTGAGCTTGGCCACCGCGCCGAGCTCCGTCGTGCACACCGGCGTGAAGTCGCGCGGGTGAGAGAAGAGCACGGCCCAGCCGTTCCCTTTCCATTCACGGAAATTGAGGTGTCCCTCGGTGGTATCCGCCGAGAAATCCGGCGCTTCGTCACCCAGTCTCAGTGCCATGTGTGATCTCCATTTGGCGGGTCCGAAAGGACCCGCGCTACACGGACGACGGATAGCGTAGCCCGCAGGCCGGGTCCGTTGGGACCCGGGCGATGTTAATCCGTGACGCAGCCCTCGGACGCGGGGCGTACCAGGCGTACGTACTTCCCTAAGACGCCGCCGACGGCCTTCTGGTGCGGGGCGCTCCAGGCGGCCTTCCGGGCCGCCAGTTCCGCATCGCTGAGCTCGACGTTCAGCTCGCAGGCGGCGGCGTCCACGGTGATTCGGTCGCCGTCCCGGACGAGCGCGATCGGGCCGCCCTCCTGCGCCTCCGGCGTGATGTGGCCGATGATGAAGCCGTGCGAACCGCCGGAGAAGCGGCCGTCGGTCAGCATGGCCACGTCCGGGCCGAGTCCGGCGCCCATGATCGCCGACGTCGGCGTCAGCATCTCGGGCATACCCGGCCCGCCCTTCGGACCCTCATAGCGGATGACGACGACCGTGCCTTTGACGATATCGCCGCGCTCGAGCCCGGCAAGCATATCCTCCTCGGAGTCGTACACCTTCGCGGGTCCGGCGAAACGCTCCCCTTCTTTGCCCGTGATTTTGGCCACCGATCCGGCCGGGGCGAGGTTCCCCCGAAGAATGCGGATGTGGCCGCGCGGGAGGACCGGGGTCTCGATCGGCTGGATGATCTGCTGGCCCGCCTGAAGCGGCGGCAGGCCCTCGAGATTCTCCGCGAGCGTCCGGCCGGTGACCGTCATGCAGCCGCCGCGCAGGAACCCGCGCTCGAGCAGGTACTTCATCACTGCGGGCGTTCCGCCGACGGAATGCAGATCCTCCTGCACGTATTTGCCACTCGGCTTCAGGTCGGCCAGCAGCGGCACGCGGTCGCTCGCCTGCTGGAAGTCGTCCAGCGCGAGCGGCACACCGGCGGCCCTTGCGATCGCGATGAGGTGCAGGACGGCGTTGGTCGAGCCGCCCACGGCCATCACCATCACCAGCGCATTCTCGAAGGCGTCGCGCGTCAGGATGTCGCGCGGCTTGAGGTCGCGCTCGAGGAGCAGGCGCGCCGCCGCGCCCGCGCGCCGGCATTCGTCCGCCTTGCCGGGATCCTCGGCCGGCAGCGACGAGCTGTAGGGCAGGGACAGGCCCAGCGCCTCGATGGCAACGGCCATCGTGTTCGCCGTATACATCCCGCCGCACGCTCCGGCCCCGGGACACGCATGCTTGACGATCTCGACGCGCTGCTCGTCGGTGATGACGCCGGCGATGTACTCCCCGTAGGACTGGAAGGCCGAGATGATGTCGCGCGGCTTCCCGAGCGCGTGGCCGGCGCGGATCGTGCCGCCGTACACCATCAGCGCCGGACGGTTGAGGCGCGCCATCGCGATGACCGCCCCCGGCATGTTCTTGTCGCACCCCGGGACGGTAATCACGGCGTCGTACCACTGCGCTCCGACCACGGTCTCGATCGAGTCGGCGATGAGGTCGCGCGACGGCAGCGAGTAGCTCATGCCGTCGGTGCCCATCGAGAGGCCGTCACTCACGCCGATCGTGTTGAAGCGCAGTCCGACCAGACCCGCCGCCTGCACGCCTTCCTTGACGTGCGCGGCGAGGCGGTCGAGGTGCATGTTGCAGGTGTTGCCCTCGTACCACATGCTGCAGATGCCGACCTGCGGCTTCTGCAGGTCCGCATCGGTCAGGCCGATGCCGTACAGCATCGCCTGCGAGGCGCCCTGGCTGCGGGGCTGCGTGACGCGCGAGGAGTATTTGTTCATCGTGTAGAGGCGACCCTCAGGTCGGGCTAGCTGGGACAGTCGGCAGGCCGGCCTGAAGCGGGCCGCCGCCTGCAGGCCGACCTGCCTGTCTGCCCTACGTGCCGGCTGCCAGCTAAACGGTTACGGGCTGCGGCGCCGTCACCGGATCGAGGAACGGCATCATCTTCCGCAGCTTGAAGCCGACGACCTCGACCGGGTGGTTGCGGTCGGCCTCGCGCATCGCCTTGAAGTTGCGCGAGCCGGTTTCGTTCTCCTCGATCCACTTCTTCGCGAACGTGCCGTCCTGGATCTCTTTCAGGATCTGCCGCATCGTCGCCTTCGTCTCGTCGGTGACGATACGCTGCCCGGCGGTGTAGTCGCCGTATTCGGCGGTGTCGCTGATCGAGTAGCGCATGTACTGGAGGCCGCCGCGGTACATCAGATCGACGATGAGCTTCAGCTCGTGGAGACACTCGAAGTAGGCGATTTCCGGCTGGTAGCCCGCCTCGATGAGCGTCTCGAAGCCCGCCTTGACCAGCGCGCTCGTGCCGCCGCAGAGGACCGCCTGCTCGCCAAACAGATCCGTCTCGGTTTCTTCCTTGAACGTGGTCTCGATGATGCCGGCGCGGGCGCAGCCGATCGCGCGGCCGTACGAGAGGGCGAGCGCGCGGGCGCCGCCGCTCGCGTCCTGGTGCACGGCCAGGAGGCCCGGGACGCCGGCGCCCTCGATGAAGACCTCGCGCACGCGATGTCCGGGCGCCTTCGGTGCGATCATCGAGACGTCGACGTTGGCGGGCGGCACGATCCAGTCGAAGCGAATCGCGAAGCCGTGCGCGAACATCAGCGTCTTGCCGGCGGTGAGATGCTGCTCGATGTCGGCCTTGTAGACCTTGGCCTGGTGCTGATCGGGTATCAGCACCATGATGACCTCGGCCCACTTGGCAGCGTCGGCAACGCTCATGACCCGGAGACCGGCCGCCTTCGCCTTGTCAACGGACTTGCTCGCCGACGGCAGGCCAACGACCACGTCAACGGCGCTGTCCTTGAGGTTGAGCGCATGGGCGTGGCCCTGCGAACCATACCCGATGATGGCGACCTTCTTCTTGCGAATCAGATCGATGTTCGCGTCCTGGTCGTAGTACATCGTCGCTGCCATTGATCTCTGCTCCCGGGCCGGCTGAAGCCGCCCCCTACGATTTCAAGGAAACTCGCCGGAATGCCTGCCGACGTGGCGGCCGGCTTCCGCCGGCCCGAACCTAAGAATACTGCGCGGCTGACAGGGCGGTATCACCGCGGCGCATCGCCACCTGGCCGGTGCGCACCATTTCGATGATCCCGAGCGGCTCGAGCCGCGCGATGACCTTGTCCACGTGCGGCGGCTCGCCGGTGATCTCGAGCGTCATGGTCTGCTCGCCCGTGTCCACGATGTGGGCGCGCGTCTCGTCCACGACGCGCAGCAGCGCGGCACGGTCGTGGCCCGCTACCGCGACCTTGACCAGCGCGAGGTCGCGGGCGACGGCCGGCACCGCGCCGAGGTCCTCGACCTGCAGCACGTTCACGAGCTTGTAGAGGTATGCCGTGACGCGCTCGGCGCTCGTCTGGTCGCTGTCGATGACGATCGTCATGCGCGAGACGCCCTCTTCCGAGGTGCGCCCGACCGTGAGCGACTCGATGTTGAACGCGCGGCGGCGAAACAGGTTCGCGACGCGATTGAGCACGCCAGGCTTGTCTTCGACGAGCGCTACCAGTGTGTGATGCATCCCGGGAGATCCTTGTCGTCTGCGGTCTACGGTCGATAATCCGGCTCCGGGCCGGTCAGCCGACCTGAAGGTCGGCCTCTACGAATATGCTGACGCTGCCGACTTACATCGGATCGTCCGCCGTCTCGACGAGCGGCGACGGCCGGCGAATCATCGCGTGCAGATCCGCGCCCGCCGGTACCATCGGATATACGCTGTCTTCCTGCTCCACGCGGAAGTCGATGACGACCGTCCCTTCGGCGCTGCGCGCCTGCTGGACGATGTCGCTGTACGTCCGCGCGCTTCTCCGCGCGCAGGCCGAGCAGGCCGTGCGCATCGGCGAGCTTCACGAAGTCAGGGCTGCGCAGCGGCGTGGCCGCGTAGCGGCGCTCGTAGAAGAACTCCTGCCACTGCCGCACCATCCCGAGATACCCGTTGTTGATGATGGCGACGTTGACCTTGAGGCCTTCCTGCGCCGCGGTACTGCAGCTCGGCCTGCCGTCATCTGAAAGCCGCCGTCGCCGACGATGGCCCAGACCTCGGCGTCGGGCCTGGCCATCTTGGCGCCGATGGCGGCCGGCAACCCGAAGCCCATCGTCCCGAGACCGCCAGAGGTGATGAGCGAGCGCGGCGTCTCGTGATGGTAGTACTGCGCCTCCCACATCTGGTGCTGGCCGACGTCGGTGGCGATGATCGCTTTGCCCTCGGTGATTCGCCAGATGTCGTTGATCACGTGGGCCGCGTACAGGTGCCCGTTGTCGGGCAGCGTCTGGATGTCGCGGACCGCGTTGTCGCCCTTCATCGACGCGATGTACTTGAGCCACGGTTCGTGCTGCGCCGGCTCGAGCACGTCGAGCAGGTCGCGCAGCGCCTCGCGGAGGTCGGCGACGATGGCGGCGTCGACCTGGACGTTCTTGTTGATCTCCGACGGATCGATGTCGATATGGATCTTCTTGGCGTTCTGCGCGTAGGTCTTGAGGTTGCCGGTCACGCGGTCGTCGAAGCGCATGCCGAACGCGAGCAGGAGGTCTGCCTCCTGGATGGCATGGTTGACCCACGCCTCGCCGTGCATGCCCATCATGCCGATGTTCAGCGGGTGGCTCGCGGGGAAGGCGCCCAGGCCGAGCAGCGTCGGCGCCACCGGCGCTTCGATCAACTCGGCGAACGCGCGCACTTCCTTCATCGCGCCGCTCTGGATGATCCCCTGCCCGGCAAGGATGACCGGCTTCCGCGAGGCACGAATCAGCTCGACGGCTTTCTGCAGGTCGGCGCGGCCGACCGTCTGCCTGGGACGGTAGCCCCGCATCTTCACCGGTTTCGAATCCCACTCCCATTCGGTCGACGCCTGCTGCGCGTCCTTCGTGATGTCGACCAGCACCGGGCCTGGACGTCCCGACTTGGCCAGGTGGAACGCCTCCTTCATCGCCGGCATGATGTCCTGCGACGCGCGTCACGAGGTAGTTGTGCTTCGTGATCGGCAGCGTGATGCCGGCGATGTCGGTTTCCTGGAAGGCGTCGTAGCCGATCATCTTGCTCGGCACCTGGCCGGTGATGCAGACCATCGGCACCGAATCCATCTGCGCCGTGGCGATGCCGGTGACGAGATTGGTGGCCCCTGGTCCCGACGTGGCGATGGCCACGCCGACCTCGCCGCTCGCGCGCGCGTAACCGTCGGCCATGTGCGTCGCGCCCTGCTCGTGGCGGACGAGAACGTGCCGGATGGGGTAATCGAGCATCGCGTCATAGGCAGGAAGGATGGCGCCGCCCGGATAGCCGAAGACGGTATTCACTCCTTCATGGACAAGGCATTCCCAGATGATTTGCGCGCCGGTGCGTTTGGGCATGTCATAAAGTGTGCACTGCTCAGGCGACATCCGTCAAATTGATACTTGTTCCATGACGATAAGGGATCTTGATACGCGCGGGCCCTGTCGCGACGCTCTGGTCCGATCCTTGAAACGTTCTGGGCGAGGAGACGTTTCATGAAAAGCCAGTGGACCATTGCTGCACTGCTCAGTTCGGCGTTGATCGTGGGCTGCAGCGACCGTGGCACCGAGAACGCCCCGAATCCGGAACAAAACCAGGACCAGGCGCTCGTCGCCCAACCCGGTGCCGCCGACCAGGTGAACCCGCCTGCGCCGACCGCCCCGGCCCCGTCGGTGGACAACCCTGCGGCGCGAGTAGAGACAAATGACACAACAACGGGCGCACGCGCGACCACCGGGTCCCGTCCGGCGCGGCCGTCGGCGGCTCCGCCAGCGACCGCGCGCGAGGTCGCCCCGGCGCCGGCCACCGCGGCCGCCAGTTTCGCGACGTAAGCGTCCCCGCCGGCACGGCGTTGCCGCTCGAGTTGACGACGGCGATCTCGTCGGCCACCGCGACCGTGGAGATGCCGGTCACCGCCCGCCTGCGCCAGGCGATCGTCATCGACGGCCACACCGCGATTCCCGCGGGCTCGACCCTGCACGGTGAGGTGTTCGAGGTCGAGCGCGCCGGCCGCGTGAAGGGCCGCTCGCGCGTCGCGATCCGGTTCAACGAAGTGCGAATGCAAGGCGCGGCCGAAGACCTGCGGACCAACCCGGTTGTCTTCGAGGGCGAGGCGACCAAGGGTGAGGACGCGACGAAGGTTGGTGTCGGCGCCGGCATCGGCGCGGCCATCGGCGGCATCCTCGGCGGCGGAGACGGGGCGGCGAAAGGCGCGGCGATCGGCGGCGCGGCAGGCGCGGGCACCGTCCTCGCGACCCGCGGCCGCGAGGTCGAGCTCGCCAGCGGCACCGATATCGAGGCGTCGCTTGCGACCCCGCTCGACGTGCGCGTCTCGCTTCAGCTGAGGCGGTGAGGCGCGCGGGCCCAGAGAGAGAGACACAGAGAGACACAGAGGTTTGCTCTTCTCTGTGTCTCTCTGCCGCCGGTAGTTCGTAGCTAGGTTGCTGTAGGGGTCGCCGCCTCGGCCACTCGCACCAGGTTCCGGCCGTCCCGTTTTGCCCGATACAGCGCGCCGTCGGCCGCTTTCACGAGCGCCGATCCGTCAGCGTCCTCGCGTCCAACCATGGTCGCTACGCCGATGCTGATGGTCAGGCGGCCGCTCTCCGCGCTCGGATGCCAGATGTTCCGCTCCTCGACCGCGGCGCGGATGCGCTCGGCCAGGATCGCCGCGCCGCCCGGATCCGTGTCGGGCAGCAGCACGGCGAACTCCTCGCCGCCATAACGCGCGACGACGTCGCCGGCGCGGCGGACGCTGTCGTCGATGACGGCGGCGACCTTCTTGAGCGAGTCGTCGCCGGCCTGGTGACCCAGCGCGTCGTTGTAGGCCTTGAAGCCGTCGATGTCGGCCATCAGCAGTGAGAGGCTCGACTTGGCGCGCATCGACCGCCGCCACTCCATCTTCAGTTCTTCTTCGAACGATCGACGGTTGGCGACGTCGGTGACCGCATCCACGTACGACATCAGCGCCAGCTTCCGGTTCGCATCCTCGAGCTGTTCGCTGCGCTCGCGGACCTGGCGCATCAGGTCTGCCTGCAGGTCGCGCAACATCCGCAGCCGCCACCGGTAGAGGCCGAAGAGCACGAGCGCTGCAGCGCAGACACCGATGGCCACCAGCCCGATCGAGATCTGCACTTCGAAGAACGACCGCATCAGGGCGCTGGCTTATCCTCCGCGGCCGGCCCCACCGCAGCCTCCGCTCCCGAAAATCCTATCTTGGAATGCGTCCCGTCACAGAAGGGCTTGGTCGTCGAACCGCCGCAGCGGCAGAGCGCGAACGGCCGGCGCTCGACGGGATACTCCCGCCCCTCCCAGTCAACGACCGTGATTTCGTCACCCTCGACCAGATACGGCCCATTACGGCGGACCCGGATTGTCGCCATGGCGTCTCCATGTATCAGTCTGCGTTTACGGTCGTGTCAACCCATCTTCTGCATCGAAGCCAGGAAATCGGCGTTGGTCTTCGTCTTCCCCATCTTGTCGAGCAGCAGCTCCATCGCCTCGACCGGCGACAGCGGGTTGAGCACCTTGCGGAGCACCCACACGCGGCTGAGATCCTCCTTCGGCATCAGCAGCTCTTCCTTGCGCGTGCCGCTCTTCGTGATGTCGATGGCCGGGAACACCCGCTTGTCCGCCAGCTTCCGGTCGAGGTGGATCTCCATGTTGCCGGTGCCCTTGAACTCCTCGAAGATCACGTCGTCCATGCGGGAGCCGGTGTCGACCAGCGCCGTCGCGATGATGGTCAGCGACCCGCCCTCCTCGATGTTCCTCGCCGCGCCGAAGAAGCGCTTTGGCTTCTGCAGCGCGTTTGAATCGAGACCACCGGACAGCACCTTGCCCGACGGCGGAATAACCGTGTTGTAGGCACGGGCCAGACGGGTGACCGAGTCGAGCAGGATGACGACGTCCTTCTTGTGCTCGACGAGGCGCTTCGCCTTTTCGATGACCATCTCGGCCACCTGCACGTGCCGTTGCGCCGGCTCGTCGAAGGTGGAGGAGATGACCTCGCCCTTCACCGAGCGCTGCATGTCGGTGACTTCCTCAGGACGCTCGTCGATCAGCAGGACGATGAGGAAGACCTCGGGATGGTTGGTGACGATCGCCTGCGCGAGGTTCTGCAGCAGCATCGTCTTGCCCGTGCGCGGCGCCGCGACAATCAGCCCGCGCTGCCCCTTGCCCACCGGCGTCATCAAGTCCATGACGCGCGCCGACAGGTTGTCGGGGGCTGATTCCAGTTTCAGCGCGTTCTGGGGGTACAGCGGCGTCAGGTTCTCGAAGAACAGCTTCTCGCGCGTCTGGTCGGGCGCCTCGAAGTTGACCGCCTCGACTTTGATCAGCGCGAAGTAGCGCTCGCCTTCCTTCGGCGGCCGTATCTGGCCTGACACCGTATCGCCCGTGTGCAGGTCGAACTTCCGGATCTGGGAGGGCGAGACGTAGATGTCGTCGGGGCCGGGCAGGTAGTTGTAGTCCGGCGCCCGCAGGAAGCCGAAGCCGTCCGGCAGCACCTCGAGCACGCCTTCCGAGAAGATGAACCCGCTCTGCTCGGTCTGTGCCCGGAGGATCTGGAAGATCAGGTCCTGCTTGCGCATGCCGGTTGCGCCGGCGACGTTCAGGTCCTTGCCGATCTGCGTGAGCTTCTGGATGCTCATGTCCTTCAGATCGTTGATGTTCAGGCTGGGACGGTTCGGCACGGGCGCGGCAACGGGAGCCGGTGCCGGAGCAGGGGCGGCAACGGGCGGCGGTGCCACCTCCTGGCGCGGCTCGATGGCGGTCGCAGCCGGGACGCTTTCGGGCACCGCGACCACGGGAGGCGCCGCCTTGACGGCTCTGGACGCCTGTGCCGGTGCGCGCCCTCCCCCTTGACGTCTCTGGGTCGGCATGGATGAGTGCCCTGTCAGCTTGATGACGTAATCGTTCGTCTTTGGATTGAATGAAATCAGGGACCGCACGCACAATCGCGCGGAGGCGCGACGCCGCGTCCAAGACGCGGCCATACCTCAGGTGTGTGTAATTCGGGGCGAGTATAGGACCGGCCTCACGACCTGTCAAACCAATACCGTGGGCGTGTTACGATCCGCGGCTATGAGCGCTCATCTTCTACGTGCGGCCTCAGTGGCCGTGTTGCTTTCCTGGGTTCTCGTCGTCACGCACGCGCAGCAGCGCGCGGCGCAATCCCCGGCAATCGACACTGACGACATCGGCGGCGTGGTGACCGGTCCGAACGGGCCGGAGGCCGGTGTGTGGGTGATTGCCGAGACACGTGATCTGCCGGTCCGCTACATCAAGAGCGTGGTGACCGACGATCAGGGACGCTACGTCGTCCCCGACCTGCCGCAGGCAAACTACAGCGTCTGGGCGCGAGGCTACGGACTGGTTGACAGTCCCAAGGTATCGAGCACCCCCGGACGGCAGGTGAACCACACCGCCGCAGCAGCCCCGAACGAGGCGGCGGCCGCTCACTACTACCCGGCGATCTACTGGTATTCCATGCTGAAGATTCCCGGTGCCGACGAGTTCGGCGGGAAGAGCAGCATCCCGGCCAAGCTCACACAGAGCGACTGGCTGAACTCCATGAAGAACAACGGCTGCGTCGGTTGCCACCAGCTCGGTCAGCTCTCGACGCGGACCATCCCGGCCTCTCTCGGGACCTTCGCGTCACACGAGCAGGCCTGGATGCGACGCGTGCAGTCCGGCCAGTCGGGCCAGCAGATGCTCGGCCAGCTCTCAGCGCTCGGCGCCACGTCGTTCAAGAACTTCGGGGACTGGACGGAGCGCATCGCCAAGGGCGAGCTGCCGTTTGCCAAGCCACCCCGGCCCCAGGGTGTCGAACGCAACATCGTCGTCACGCTCCGCGACTGGATGACCGAGCGCCACTACCTGCACGATCTGATTTCGACCGACAAGCGCTACCCGACCGTCAACGCCTACGGGCCGGTCTACGGGTCGCCTGAATACAGCTCGGACAATATTCCGATCCTCGATCCAATCAAGAACACGACGACCGTCTTCCGCGCGCCGGTGCGCGACGAAGACACGCCGCTCGGGCTCGGCCCGGGCCATGCGGCGGGGCTGCTGCCGCTGCAGGCCTCACCCTACTGGGGCGAAGAAGTGATCTGGAACCAGAAGGTGAACAACCACAACTCCATGCTCGACAAGGCAGGACGCGTGTGGATGGCGGCGGCCGTCAGGGGACCCGACAACCCGCCCTTCTGCCGGTCCGGATCGAATCACCCGTCGGCGAAGCTGTTCCCGGTCGACCAGTCGATGCGGCATGTATCGGTCTGGGATCCGAAGACCCAGAAGTACCAGTTCGTGGACACCTGCTTCAACACGCACCACCCGCAGTTCGGTTTCGACGCGAACGACACGCTGTGGACGAGCGGCGGCGGCCCCGTGGTCGGGTGGGTGAACACGAAGATGTTCCTGGAAACCGGAGACTCGGCCAAGTCGCAGGGCTGGACGGCGCTCATCGTCGATACGAACGGCAACGGCCGCCGCGACGACAACTACGTCGGGCCCGACGATCCCGTCGATCCCACGAAGGACAAGCGTATGGACACCGGGTTCTACGCAGTGATGCCGCACCCGAAGGACGGTTCAGTGTGGGGCGCGTACCGTGGCCAACCGGGGGCGGTCGTGCGCGTCGTGCCTGGCGCGAACCCGCCGGAGACCACGCTGACCGAGGTCTACAACGTGCCGAAGCCCGGCTTCGGCGTGCGCGGCGGTGACATCGACAAGAAGGGTGTGGTGTGGGTGTCGCTCGCCAGCGGCCACATCGGCAGTTTCGATCGCGGCAAGTGCAAGGGTCCGCTGAACGGGCCGAAGGCCACCGGCGACCATTGCCCTGAGGGCTGGGCGTTCTATCAGTATCCCGGTCCGGGCTTCAAAGGCATCGGCGAGAACAGCGCCGAGTCGAGCTACTACTCGTGGGTCGATCAGCACAATACCTTCGGCCTCGGCGAGGACGTGCCGATGTCCACGGGCAATCTCAACGACGGCATCCTGGCGTTGAAGGACGGCAAGTGGGTCGTGCTGCGCGTGCCCTACCCGATGGGCTTCTACGGCAAGGGCTTCGACGGCCGCATCGACGATCCGAAGGCCGGCTGGAAGGGTCGCGGCTTGTGGGCGGCAAACGGCGATCGCACGCCGTGGCTGATCGAAGGCGGCAAGGGCAGCAAGCCCCTGGCAGCCCACTTCCAGCTCCGGCCGAATCCGCTGGCGAAATGACGCGATGAGTCGTCTCCGCGGCCTGATCATCCTGATTGGCGTCGCACTGATCTCCTGGGGAGCGCAACGCGCTCCCCAGGATCGTGCCCTTCCTGCCCCACCTTCCCCATCCGCGCCGCGTGCTCTGGCCCCTTCGTTTCATGTCGATCCCGCGTGGCCGAAACCACTTCCCAACCGGTGGCTCGTTGGCGCGGTCGTCGGTGTTCATGTCGACGCGCGCGACCACGTCTGGATCGTCCATCGTCCGGGAACACTACAACCGAACGAGACTCGATCGATCTGGCGGGCGGCGCCGCCGGTGCTCGAGTTCGACGCCGAAGGCAACCTCGTTTCCTCGTGGGGAGGACCAGGCCCCGGATACGAGTGGCCGGACCTCGAGCACGGCGTCTACGTCGATGGCGACGACAACGTCTGGCTGGGCGGCGGGGGCGAGAAGGACGCGCAGCTGCTCAAGTTCACGCGTGACGGGAAGTTCCTGCTGCAGATCGGCCGCAAGGGGCGGAACCGCGGCAGCAACGACACCGAGAATCTCGGGGGCGCCGCCAACGTCACGGTCGATCGCGCCGCCAACGAGCTGTATGTGGCCGACGGTTACGTGAACCATCGCGTCATCGTCTTCGACGCGACCACCGGCGCGTACAAGCGGCACTGGGGCGCCTACGGAAAAAGGCCCGACGACGAGTACTTCACGCGCGCGGGCGAGCGGCTGCCGAGCCCGTTCAGCGGCGCGGTGCAGCACGAGAACGCGCCCAGCCAATACGATCCCGACGGTCCGCCACCGCCGCAGTTCCGCATCGTCCACGTCGTGCGCATCGCCAACGACGGGCTGGTGTACGTCTGCGATCGCACCAACGATCGCATCCAGGTCTTTCGCAAGGACGGGACGTTCGTGAAGGAAGGCTTCGTCGCGAAGCGCACGCTCGGCAGCGGATCGGTGTGGGACATCGGCTTCTCGACCGATCCGGCGCAGACCTATCTCTTCGTGCCCGACGGGACCAACCAGCAGATCTGGATTCTGCGTCGCGATACGCTGGAGGTGGTCGGTGCATTCGGCGGCGCCGGCCGATGGGCGGGCCAGTTCTACGGTGCGCACAACCTCGCGGTCAGCGCGAAAGGCGATCTCTACATCACCGAGACCTACGAGGGAAAACGCGTGCAGAAGTTCGTCTACGACGGGATGAAGCCTGCGCTGTCTCCGCTGATCAACTGAACCGAACCACAGAGACGCAGAGACACAGAGCGGAATTGGGAACTCTCTGTGCCTCTGTGACTCTGTGGTTCGTGCCGGTCAAAGGCCGCGGTTCAGAACGAATACGGACTGCGGCCGATCGCGACGATGCTGCAGGCCTGGATGATGTTCAGCTGGCGCCGTTTCGCCTCGGCGACGAGGTCGTCGCTCTCCGCCCCGGGATTGATCCAGATCTCCGGGATTTTCTTCTGCTCGAATTCCGCCAGCAGTTGCTGCGCCGACCTCCGGCTGCACGTACACGGTGGCCATGTCGATTGCCTCCGGTACATCGAGTACCGATGCGTAGGTCTTCAGTCCCTCGACTTCGCGCTCGTTGGGGTTGATGGGGATGACCGTGTGCCCTTCCGCCCGGAAAGCGCGTAGCGCCTTGTTCCCAAACTTGCTCCGATCGCTCGACGCGCCAACGACCGCTACCCTTTTGGCCATAGGGTTCATTATCCACCTGTACAATTGCTGAGCGTGCGACGTCCGGGCCTTTCGCTACTGCTGCTCGCCTTCCTCACGTTCTTCCTCGGGCTCGGCCGGCAGGCCATCACCGATTCGGATGAGGCGTTCTACGCCGAGGCCGCGCGCGAGATGGTGGAATCGGGCGACTGGCTGACGCCCCACTTCAACTATGAAGATCGGTGGCAGAAGCCGGTGCTCTACTACTGGCTGACCGCGGCGACATATCTCGCGACGGGGCCGACGGAGTTCGGCGCGCGGTTCTGGTCGGCGCTCGCCGGCCTGGGGCTCGTCCTGCTCGGGTGGCGGGCAGCGCGACAGATCACCAGCCGCTCCGACGTCGCGTGGCTGGCTGGCGCCATCACCGCCACCTGCTACGGCTACTTCGCGATGGCGCGCGCGGCGTTGCCCGACCTGCCGCTCACGTTCTTCATCACCGCGGGAATCTGGATGGCGCTCGAACGGCGCTGGGCGCTCGCCGGCGCCGCCGCGGGTCTCGGCTTCCTGATGAAGGGACCGGTGGCGCTGGTGATTCCGGCCCTGGTGCTGCTGCCAATCTGGTGGCGCGAGGGGACGTATCGCTCGTTGCGCGTCCGCGACGTCGGCCTGGCCGCCGTGGTCTTCGCGGCCGTGGGCCTTCCGTGGTACGTCGCCATGTGGATGGAACACGGCGCCCCGTACCTCCAGAGCTTTTTCATCGCCGACAACTTCGAGCGCTTTGCGACCGACCGCTTCAACGAACCGCGCCCGTTCTGGTTCTACGTTCCGATCGTCATCGGCGGCATGCTGCCATGGTCTGCTTTTCTGGTGGTGCTTCCGGCTCGCTCGCTTGGCGCCGTGCTGACGCGGGCGCGGCGGCTCACCAATGACGAGTGGCGGCTGATCGTCTGGGCGTTCGTGCCGTTGATCTTCTACACGATCTCCGTCGGAAAGCAGCCGCGCTACGTCCTGCCGGTGCTGCCACCGCTGGCCATCCTGCTCGCGCGCTCGATCGCCACGCGCATCGCCACGGCGACTTCTGATTCTGCCGCTTCCGGCTCGCTCGTGGCTTCCGGCTTCAGCCGAACCTCCGCATCCGAGCTGCGCCTCGCCACCTGGATCACCGCCGCCTTGTATCTGGTCCTCGCAGTCCTGCTGGTGCGGGCCCGGCCGCTTTTCATCACGGCGTATCCGGTTCTGACATGGACCGCGGTCACCGGGCTGGTGGCGGCCTCGCTCGCGCTCGCGTGGCTCGCCGCCACGGCGCGTTTTGCGCGCCTGCCGGCGCTCATGACGTGCTGCGCCGCGGCGCTGCTGCTCGCCGTCCAGTTCGGTGCGCTGGCCGGCCATCGCCCCGAAGCCGTCGAAGAGATGGCCACCCTCGTGCGCAGCCACAGGCGTGCCAGCGAGCCTGTCGGCTCGTACCGAGGTATTCGTGCGGAACCTGGTCTTCTACACCCGCTTCAAGCAGGTGGAGCTCTTCGACGACGGCCGCGCGCTCGACTTCATGAAGTCGAACGAACGCGTCCTGCTCGTCATCGGCAGCAACGATCTGCAGCGCCTGGAGACCATCAGCGGCATGAAGATGCGCCCGCTTGGGGCCGTGCACTACCTGAACACCGCCAACATCCGCCTGCGAACGCTGCTGTTTCCCATGCCCGCCCAGGATCTCGAGCTCGTCCTTCTCGTTACCAACCAGTGATCTTTGCCGGTACGACCCGTGCGAACGTAGGCCGGGTCCTTTGGACCCGGCGGGAGGCGGGTCTGAAAAGACCCGCCCTACAGGTGATTCCGCAACGTCATTCGTCGGCACGCCCCCCAGGCGTGCACGGACAACCGAAGAGGGAGTGCCCCGACGACTTACGGAAATATCTTGCCTGGATTCAGGATGCCGGCCGGATCGAAGGCGGCCTTGACGCGCTTCATCAGTGCGATCTCCACTTCTGACAACTCGAGGGAGATGTACGGCTTTTTCGCGAAGCCGATCCCGTGCTCGCCGCTGATCGACCCTTCCAGCGCCACGACGCGCTCGAAGAGGACACGTTCGGCCTCCTTCGCGCGCGCCATCTCGTCGTCGTTCTTCGCGTCCACCATGAGGTTGACGTGAATGTTGCCGTCGCCGGCATGGCCGAAGGATGCGACGCGCAGGCGATAGTCGCGCTTGATGGCCTCGACGACGGCGAACAGTTCGGGCACGCGGCCGCGCGGGACGACAACGTCGTGGTTGATCTTGAGAAGGCCGGTCGCCCTCAGCGCCAGTGACCCTTGTCGCCGCACCGCCCAGATCTCGTCACGCTCCATGTCGCTGGCGGCACGGATGATGTCGGTTGCGCCCGCGTCCCTGCAGGCGTCGGCGACGCGAGCGATGTCCTCGGCGACGGCCGGCGCGCTGCCGTCGGCTTCCACGATGAGCAGCGCGCCGGTGCCGGCCGGCGCCATCGCGCGGCCGGTATGCGCGGCGATCGCCTGCAGCGTGTCGGCGTCGATCAGCTCGATGGCGGCAGGCACGACGCGGCGCTCGATGATCGCTGACACGGCGTCCACGGCGGCCTGGACGCCGGCGAACGTGGCGCGAAGCGTCGCGTATGCAGGAGGCCGCGGAACAAGGCGCACGGTGATCTTCGTGATGATCGCCAGGGTGCCCTCGGAGCCCACGAGGAGCTGCGTCAGGTCGTAGCCGACCACGTTCTTCACGGCCTTCGAACCGGTGTGGATGATCTCCCCCGTGGGCAGCACCGCCTCGAGCGCCAGCACATAGCGCTTCGTCGTGCCGTACTTGAACGCGCGCGGACCCCCGGCGCATTCGGCGACGTTGCCTCCCATGGAGGACTTCTCGAGGCTGGCCGGGTCGGGAGGATAGAACAGCCCAACCTGCTCGACCGCGCGCTGCAGGTCGGCGGTGATCACGCAGGGCTCGACCACGGCAAGCAGGTTCGTTTCATCGATGTCGAGGATACGGTTCAACCGTTCCATCGAGAGCACGACACCGCCGCTGGTGGGGACCGCGCCCCCTGTGTATCCCGTGCCCGCGCCGCGAACGACGAGAGGCACGAACTGGTCTGTGCAGAGCTTCGCGATGCGGGAGATTTCACCGGTGTTCGCGGGAAGGACGACGAGGTCGGGACGAGCGCCCTTCCCAAGGGCGTCCACGCCGTACTCCGCCAGCGAGGCCGCGTCCGCGCGGACGAACTCCGACGGCAGGATGGAGCGAAGGGAGTCGAGGAAAGCGTCTGAAAGGCGCACGGCGCTTGACTGCTCGTAAGGTCACGTGTGTCGCCGCGTATCCGATAGAGTCCGGCCTCGAAGCCAGCGAGGCCGACCTGAAGGTCGGCCTCTGCATCAACACACGTGAGCTGCGGGTCGCCGGCTGCGGCGCTACGCCCGTGCCGGCTGCAACGACTCCGCGAAGCGCAGGATCCGCGTCGCGCCCTCGCGCAACTGATCCATCGACGTCGCGTACGAGATGCGCAGGTAGCCCGGTGCGTCGAACCCCTCGCCGGCCGTCACGGCGACGTGTTCCTTCTCGAGCAGCGCCTCGGCGAACTCGGCGGACGTCTTGAGCCCGTCGGGTGACAGCAGGCCCGAGATGTCCGGGAAGAGGTAGAAGGCGCCCTTTGGCTTCACGCACTTGATCAACGGGTTCGCCGTGAGCCACGCGTGGATGTTGTCGCGCCGCACCCGATATTCGTTCAGCATCACGGCGACCGCGTCCTGCGACTCTGTCAACGCAGCCAGCACCGCCTTCTGCGTGATGGAGGTGACGTTGGACGTGGACTGTCCCTGAATGATGTTGAAGGCCGCGGTCAGCTCCTTCGGCGCGATGGTCCAGCCGCAGCGCCATCCCGTCATGGCGTACGACTTCGACGCCGATCCGGCCAGGACCGTCCGATCGCGGTGCTTCTCGAACAGCACCCGCGGCAGATTGTGCGGCACGTCTTCGTAGATCAGCTGCTCGTAGCAGAGGTCGAGAATCATCCAGATGCCGCGCGCCGCCGCCGCCGCCGTGATCGCGGACAGCGTGGCCTCGTCGACGAGCGCGCCGGTCGGATTCGCCGGCGAGTTGATGATGATCGCCTTCGTCTTCGGCGTGATCGCCGCAATCATCCGCTCCGCATTCACGAGGAACCCGTCGTCGGAGCGGGTCTGCACGATCACCGGCACGCCGCCCACCAGCTTGACCTGCTCCGGGATCGTCGGCCAGCACGGCGCGTGCGTGATGACCTCGTCGCCGGGATTGATGAGCGCCAGCGCCGTGTTGAAGAGCGCCTGCTTGCCACCGACGGTCACCAGCACCTCCGCCTGCGTCACGTCGATGTCGTACTGGGCCTTGTAGCGGGTGGCGATCGCCTGACGCAGCTCGGGAATGCCCGGCGCCGGCGTATATCGCGTGAAGTTGGCGTCGATGGCCGCCTTGCCCGCGGCCTTGACGTGCTCCGGCGTCGAAAAGTCCGGCTCGCCCGCCGTGAAATCGACGACGTTGAACCCGGCGCGGCGGAGACGCTCCGCCTCTGCGGCCGCCTTCAGCGTGGCCGACACCGACACCTGCGCCATGCGCTGTGCAAGAATACCCATTACGTTTCGCTCCTACGTCTTCACACCGACGTCGTGCTTCCGGCGCATCCAGGTTTCCACCGCCGCCGGCACCAGGCCTCGCACTTCCCCGCCGAGGCTGAACACTTCCTTGATCAGTCGCGAGCTCAGGTAAGTGTACTGCTCGGCCGGCATCATGAAGACCGTCTCGAGCGTCGGCTCGAGATGCCGGTTCATGAGTGCCATCTGAAACTCGTACTCGAAGTCCGACACCGCCCGCAATCCGCGCACGATGGCGCTGGCCCGCCGGCGGCGCGCGTAGTCCACCAGCAGTCCGGCGAAGGTGTCCACCTCGATGTTCGGATACTCCCGGAACACCTCGCGGATGATCGCCACCCGTTCGTCGGCCGTGAACAGGGGCTTCTTCTCCGCGTTCACCAGCACCGAGACGATGATCCGCTCGAACAGGTGCGCGCTGCGGAGAATGATGTCCACATGCCCGTTCGTCAGCGGGTCGAACGAGCCGGGGAAGATCGCAAGACGGCCGTTCGGCGGCCCATGCGGCTTCATCGTTGCGCTTTCATGAATGTCAGCGTGCTGTCTCCGGACGTCACGTCCCGGACGCGCGTCAGCGCCTCCGGTAGTTCGGGCTCGCGGCGCGTGGCGCGTTCGAGCACCAGGACGCCGCCTTCGGCCAGCCGTGACGCTGCGGCGCCGAGCGCATCCGCGACGTTCTCTGCGTCGTACGGCGGATCCAGCAGGATCAGGTCGAATCGCGCGTCGGCCGGCAACCGGCGCAACGCGGAGACGATCTCGCCGCAGTGGATAGTATAGCCCTGCTCCACGCCGCAGGCCGCGAGGTTCTGCCGGATCAGCGCAGTTGCGCGGCGATTCTGCTCCACGAACTCGACGTGCGCCGCGCCGCGGCTCAGCGCCTCGATACCCACGGCCCCCGTCCCCGCGTACCCGTCGAGCACGCGCGCGCCGTCAACCCGCGGCGCCAGGATGTTGAAGAGCGTCTCGCGCAGCTTGTCGGAGGTCGGTCGCAGGCCGTCCCACGACGGCGTCTTCAGCCGCCGTCCCTTGAAGCGCCCGGCGATGATTCTCACGATGGCCAGTCTACCGGTCTTCGGAGCTACGGTCTGCAGGCCGTCGCAGTCTCGCGACCGAGCTGCAGACCGGTAGATCCGTCAGACCGGACGACTACCCCACCTCGATCAACCCGAACTGATCCTGCCACTGCTCCTGCACGAACGTGAGCAGCTCGGCGCTCAGCCCACCCTCCGCCACGAGCTGGCGCGCCTCCGCGTGGGCGGCCTCCATGATGTCGCGGTCACGCACCATGTCGCCGGTCCGCAGCTTCGGCAGCCCGGACTGACGGGTGCCGAAGAAGTCGCCGGCGCCCCGCAGCTCCAGGTCCCGCTCGGCGATCGCGAAGCCGTCGCTCGTGGACGCCAGCGCCTTCAGGCGCTCGCGCGCGTCATCGGTCCACGGCGCCTGGTACATCAGGATGCAGTGAGACTCCCACTCGCCGCGTCCGACGCGGCCGCGCAGCTGGTGGAGCTGCGACAGGCCGAAGCGCTCGGCGTGCTCGACCACCATGATCGACGCGTTGGCCACGTCCACGCCGACTTCGACGACGGTCGTCGAGACGAGGAGGTGGATCTGCCCGGCTGCGAACGCGTGCATGACGCGGTCCTTGGCATCCTGCTTCATGCGCCCGTGCAGCAGCGCGACGCGATACGCGGGAAACACTTCCGCCTGGAGGTGGTCGGCCATCTCCGTGGCCGACTTGAGGTCGATCTTCTCGGACTCCTCGACGAGCGGGTAGATGATGTAACCCTGGCGGCCGGCGTCGAGCTGCTCGCGCAGCAGCGCATAGATTTCGTCGCGCCGCGACTCGGGCTTCACCCACGTCCGCACCGGCTTCCGCCCCGGCGGCAGATCCGGGATCTTCGACACGTCCAGCTCGCTGTAGTCGGTCAGGGCGAGCGTCCGCGGAATCGGCGTGGCGGTCATCAGCAACACGTCAGGCCGCAGGCCCTTGGCGCGCAGCGCGGCGCGCTGCGCCACGCCAAACCGGTGCTGCTCGTCGATCACCACGAGGCCGAGCGTGTTGAACCTGACCCGTTCCTGCACGAGCGCGTGCGTCCCGACGATGAGGTTCGTCGTCCCGCGTTCGACGTGCGCGTGCAGCGTGTGCTTGTGCAGGCCGGGCGTGCTGCCGGTGAGCAGGTCGACGCGGAAGCGCGACTGCGACAGCAGCCGCGCGATGTTGCCGTAGTGCTGCACGGCGAGGATCTCGGTCGGCGCCATGAACGCCACCTGCAGGCCGTTTTCCATCGCGACGATCGCGGCCAGCAGCGCCACGATCGTCTTGCCCGCGCCGACGTCGCCCTGCAGCAGCCGGTGCATCGGCTGCGGCAGCAGCATGTCTTCGACGATCTCCTTGAGCGCCTGCCGCTGCCCGGGCGTCAGCTTGAACGGCAGGATCTTCGCGCACGACGCACGAATTCGGTCGTCCACCTTCAACGCGAACGGCTTCAGCTCGGTGCTGGTCGCATGCCGCCGCCAGGCGTGGCCGATCTGGTAGAGGAAGAACTCCTCGAAGATGAGCCGCCGCTGCGCCGGCGTGCGGAAGGCATTCAGCTGCTCGAGGGACAGCTCGTTCGGCGGAAAGTGCGCGTTGACGAGCGCCGGGCGCCGCGGCATGAGCTCGCGCCGCGCGCGAAGATCCGGCGGCAGGGCGTCGGTGATGTCTTCCGGCAGGTCGTCGAGCGCCTGACGCACGAGCTTCCGCTGCATGTTGGGCGTCACCATGCCGGTCTTTTCGTAGAACGGCACGATGCGGCCCGTGTGGACGCCAGCCAGATCGTCGGCAATCAGCTCGAACTCCGGGTTCATGAAATGCAGCCCGGAGGAGTCGAGCTTGACGTCGCCAAAGATGACGACCTGCTGATGCGGCTTGAGGATGTCGGCGAGGAACTTCTGGTTCATCCACGTGCAGCGGATCGTGCCGCTCGCGTCGCCGACCGCGGCGTGGAAGATCGTGAACCCGCGCCGCCGCGTGGTGGCCAGGCGCGCGCTCTTCACTTCTCCCAGCACCGCGGCCTTGTTGCCGGGCCGCAACGAGGCAATCGGCTGCATCCGGCTGCGATCTTCATACCGGAACGGCAGCCGATAGAGGAGGTCTTCGACCGTGTGGAGACCGGCGCGCTTGAGATCCGCCGCCTTGCGCGGACCGACGCCTTTCAGGAACTGGAGCGGGGTGTGGAGGAAATCGAGACTCAAGGCACGAACGAGCGCGCAGCCGGCAGCAGGCAGCTAGCAGTGAACATGACCCCGCGCGGCGGTGCGAGGCGTTTCAATCGGGCACCGTTGTCGCAAACCATCCGCCCTGCCCGCTGCGCGCTGCCGGCTATTGAACGACGACCGCCTGCCCCTGACCGACTTCGATCGTGTCGATGTTCGCCGGCAGCTCGAAGCCCTCGTCGAGGCTGATGCCTTCCGGGTTCTCGGGCGTGCGCGAATAGTAACTGAGGAGCTCCTGCAGCAGGTTCTTCGGGACCGGGACGCCGGAGACTTCCGCGCTCTCCACCTCGAATCGGCCGCGGCCGTTCTGTGTGTGAAGGACGCCGTTGACGATGACCGGCACGCGCCCGCCAAGATAGCTCCACGGATCGAACGTGCCGCCGCTGCTGCGCCGCTTGCCGATCGCCTCGAGATCGACCGTCGCCTGCCCTGTCACCTTGCCCTGGCCGACGATGGTGACCTGCGGCTGCGAGACGCCCGCGGGCAGCACCGGCTGCGCGCGGTAGGTGAACCAGGAATTCACCTCGTCCTCGGTGACCGGCGTGCGCCGCTGGGCGGCGCGGCGGTCACCGGTCGCCTGGACCTGCGTCCCCTGTTCCTGGATCTGAACGATCTTCTTCGCGAAGAGGTCGGCGTTCTGGCGCGAGACCGTAGCGGCCTGCAGCGGAACGAGCGCCGCGCCCACGAGCAGGATCAAACCGAGTTGGCGTGAACGGAAGGCCATGATTCGCCTCACAGAACTGCCCACGCGAGCCGACAGCGGGAAGCCGGCAGCTTGCCGTGAGATGCGCTGAACGCTGCCCGCTGGGTCGAGCGTTTTTGGAGTGTAGCACCCTTCTTGATTTTCGCCTTCTGTTCGCATATAGTCACGCCACCTCGGCCGAATGAGGGGCGAAAGGAGGAGGCCGTGCTTCCGCTCACCAAACGTCAGCGTGAGATCCTCGATTACCTCAACGAGTTCATCGCGCAACACGGGTACGCGCCCAGTCTCGAGGAGATTGGCCGGCGCTTCAACCTGTCGTCGCTCGCGACCGTCCACAAGCACCTGACGAACCTGCAGGAGAAAGGGTTCATCCGGCGCGCGTGGAACCGGAGCCGCTCGGTCGAGCTGGTCCCCACCCGCGTGGGCGGACGCTCGCTCGAACTGCCGCTCCTCGGATTCGTCGCCGCCGGCGCGCCGATCGAGGCCATCGCCAGCAGCGAAACCATCGCGGTACCCGAAGGCCTGGTCGGCAAGCGCGACAGCTACGTCCTGCGCGTCAAGGGCGACTCGATGATCGACGAGCAGATTCGCGACGGCGATTTCGTCATCGTCGAGGATCGCAAGTCGGTGGACAACGGCGAGATGGTCATCGCCCTGGTCGGCGGCTTCGACGTCACGTTGAAGAAGTTTTATCGCGAGAACGGCAAGGTGCGGCTCCAGCCGGCCAATCCGGCGATGCAGCCGATCATGGTCGATCCCGATCAGGTGCAAGTGCAGGGCGTGGTGGTCGGAGTGATGCGAAGATACTGACCTATGAGCGAAAAGGCCGACGATCGCAAACAGATCAATTTCACCATCATCCCCGACGAGCAGCCAGGCGAGCCTCGCATCTATGCCAACTTCTGCTCGATTGCCCATACCCCGTTCGACTTCACGCTGACCTTCTGCGAGGTGATGCCGCTCTCGGAAAAGGAAGTCAAGGAAGCGGAGACGAATCATCTCGTCAAGGCGCCCGTGCGGGCCCGGGTCGTGGTGCCGGTGCAGTTCCTGCCGAACCTCGTGGCGGCGCTGCAGGAGCACATGCGTGTCTTCTCCGAGTCGTACTCGAATGTCGGCTGGACCAAAGGGCCGGTGCACTGAAGCCGCCAGCGACCGTCCGGCGCATCATTGAGGCGCTCGCGAAGCAGCACCCGAACGCCGACACCGAACTGCATCATCGGAACGCGTTCGAGCTGCTCGCGGCGACGATCCTGTCCGCGCAATCGACCGACGCGCGGGTGAACCTCGTCACGCCCGCCCTCTTCAAGCGCTATCCGGACGCGCGCGCCCTGGCGAAGGCGACCGCGGCGGAGCTGGAGCCGCAGATCGTCTCAACGGGGTTCTTCCGTCAGAAGTCGAAGGCGCTCATCGGCATGGCGCAGATGCTCGTGGCCGAACACGGCGGTGAGGTGCCTGCCGACATGGACAAGCTGATCGAGCTGCCGGGCGTCGGCCGCAAGACGGCGAACGTGGTCCTCGGGCACGCGCTTGGCGTGCCCGGGCTTCCCGTCGATCGTCACGTGCTCCGCGTGTCGAACCGGATCGGCATCGCATCGAGCGACGATCCGGAGGAGGTGGAGCGACAGCTCACCACAGCGCTTCCACCCAGGATGTGGACGCTGGCGTCCGACGTCCAGATTCTGCACGGCCGCCGCATCTGCCGGCCCAAGCCGCTCTGCGACAAGTGCTCGGTCCGCAAGGATTGCGATTACTATCGCGCGCTGAAGCCGAAGCATGACCCGCGCCCGGTTCGAACAGCTCGTCGCTGAGGCCGTCAGGCTCATCCCGAAGCGCTTCCGGCGCGAGATGAAGAACCTGGCGCTGGTCGTCGAGGCCGAGCCGAGCGACGAGCTGCTCGACGAGATGGAGATCGAGCCGCCCGACTCGCTCTACGGCCTCTATCAGGGGACGCCGCTGCCCGAGCGCTCCTGGGCCTTCGGCAATGCCCTTCCCGATCGGATCACCATCTTCCAGCGGCCGATCGAAGAGGACTGTGACGATGAGGACGAGATTCGTGCCGTGATCGGCGAAACGCTCATTCACGAGGTGGGCCACTACTTCGGCATGAGCGAAGAGGAAATCGAGGAGATTGAAGAGCGGGTACTGGCGCGGCGAAGGAGACGATGAGTAAGGGTCCGCCGCAGCGGAGGCGCGGTTCGGAATCCGGCGTGCGGGATCCGCAGAAGCCTCGCCCGCGGAAGCGGTTCGGACAGCACTTCCTCGAGAAGGCGTGGGTCGACAAGCTCATTGCCTCGCTCGCGGCAGCACCGGACGACACGTTCCTCGAGATCGGCCCCGGACGCGGGGCGCTCACCAGGCCGCTGGCCCCGTGCGTGCGCGAGCTCGTGGCCGTCGAGATCGACCGCGACCTGGCCGCGGCGCTCCCCGCGCACGTACCACCCAACGTCCGCGTCGTCGAGGGCGATTTCCTCGACGTCAATCTCGACGAGCTGCTTCGCGGCGTGCCGCTGCCAGTACGCGTCGTCGGCAACCTTCCCTACAACGTCTCGTCGCCCATCCTGTTCAAGCTGCTCGACGCCGCGAACGAGGGGCAGCGGTTCCGCGACGCCACGCTGATGCTGCAGAAGGAAGTCGCCGACCGGCTCGTGGCCCGGCCCGGGACCGGCGAGTACGGGACGCTCGCCATCCAGGTGGCGCTGCACGCGGACGTGGAGCGATTGCTGACGCTGCCGCCCGGCGCGTTCCGGCCGCCACCGAAGGTGACGTCCGCCGTGGTTCGCCTCCGCTTCCATGCGCCGAGCGCAGATGTGGGCGACCCGGCGACGTTTGAGCGGATCGTGCGGGGCGTGTTCCTCCAGCGCCGCAAGACCCTCGCGAACGCGCTGAAGCCGGTGGCCTTCTCGCTGGGCCGCTCGGCGCCCGAACTACTTGAACGCGCAGGGCTTGACGGCTCGCAGCGCCCCGAGGAACTGACGGTGGCCGACGTGGCGCGGCTTTCGAGAGCTGTGCTATAGTTTTTCTCGCAAGTCGTTGATCCTTCCAGTCTTGCAGGCGCTCCCAGCGGCCTGATACCGGCTGAGGACCCGCCAGGGTCGTTGGCACGGTGCGCGACAACCTGTTCCGTGTGCTGGGCTCCTGATGAATCAGTCCGCTGTACCTGTCGTGTCTCCGGCCACGCTCGAAGTTGTTGCCCTCGGGGGCCTCGGCGAGTTCGGCATGAACATGATGGCCGTCTCGTGGGAGGACACCACCATCCTCATTGACGCGGGCGTCATGTTCCCGGAGCCCGATCAGCTCGGGGTGGACCTGATCATCCCGGATCTCGCCTACATCGAGGCGCGCCGCGACCAGGTCAAGGCGCTCGTGCTCACCCACGGACACGAAGATCACATCGGCGGCGTGCCCTACGTGCTGCCGCTCTTCGACGGCCCTGTCTACGGCACGGCGATGACCCTCGCGCTGATCGAGCCGAAGCTCGAGGAGCACCGCATCGACGCGAAGAACAGGCTCAAGCGCATCCAGCCGCGGGACAAGGTGACGATCGGGCCGCTCTCGGTCGAGTTCATCCGCGTCACGCACAGCATGCCCGACTGCGTGGCGCTGGCCATCACGTGCCCCGTGGGCACCATCGTGCACACCGGCGACTTCAAGATCGACCAGACGCCGATCGATGGCGAGCACTTCGATCTGCATCGCTTCGCCGAGCTCGGCGGGCAGGGCGTGCTGGCGCTCTTCGCCGACAGCACCAACGTCGATCGGCGCGGCTTCACCGGCCCCGAGATCGAGATCATCGAGGCCTTCGAGGAAATCTTCACCAGCACGGACGGCAAGCTGGTGGTGGCGACCTTTTCCTCGAGCATCTACCGCATGCAGGTGCTGGTGGACCTCGCCGCGCAGTTCGACCGCAAGGTCGCCTTCGTCGGCCGCAGCATGGTCCAGAACTCCGAGATCGCGCAGCGGCTCGGCTTCCTGCGGATCCCGGCGGGCGTGCAGATCCGCGACATGGACATCCAGAACTACGCCTCGCAGGACGTCCTGTGCCTCACGACCGGCTCGCAGGGCGAGCCGCAGGCGGCGCTGCCGCGCATCGCGATCGACGACCACCGCTACGTGAAGCTCGGCCCCGACGACACGGTTGTCTTCTCCGCCCGCGCCATCCCCGGCAACGAGAAGGCGATCGCCCGCACGATGAGCCACATCGCGCGCCGGGGCGCAAACGTCGTGACCGACAACATGAAGCACGTGCACGTGTCGGGACACGGCAGCGCCGAGGAGTTGAAGCTGGTGCTGTCGCTGATCAGGCCGCGCTACTTCGTGCCGATCCACGGCGAGTACCGCCAGCTCGCCGAGCACGCGCGAATGGCGAAGCGCGTCATGGGCCGGACCGACCGCAAGGTGCAGGTCCTGCTCGCGCAGGACGGCGACCGCCTCCAGTTCGACAAGGAAGGCGCCCGCATCGCCGACAAGATACCGACGGGCCGCGTGCTCATCGACGGAACTCGCACCGGCGAGGTCGCCGACGAGGTGCTCCGCGACCGCCGTCACCTCGCCGGGGACGGTGTCGTCGTCGCCGTCGTCGCGATCAGCCGCGCGACGGGGACGCTGGCCGGCAGGCCCGAGGTCGTCGCCCGCGGCTTCGTCGTCAGCGAAGGAGATGACTCGCTCTTCAAGGACGCCGAGAACGTCATCGCGGAATGCATCGACGCGTCGAGCCTGGAGGAACGAACCGACCAGGGGCTGATGACGGAAAAGCTCCGCGTCGAGCTGCGCAGATTTTTCAAGAAGCGCAGCGGCCGGCGGCCGCTGGTACTGCCGATCCTCATGGAGATCTGAGTGGCATCGAACATTGTCCACGGCGTATCAGCGAGTTCCTCGGCGTCGCGCTCTTCGCGCTGGCGCTGATCTGGCTGATCTCGCTCGTCACCTACGAGCCGAGCGACCCGGTGTGGTTCTTCACGACCGAGGCGAGCCGGGCGCCGGCGAACTTCGTCGGGCGCGTGGGGGCGTTCCTCGCCGAGCTGTCGTTCCAGCTCTTCGGCTACGCGTCCTACCTGCTGCCCGCCGTCGTCGGCGTCATCGGGTGGCATTACTTCTGGTGCCAGTCGCCGGATGCCGCCTACACGAAGATCGTCGGCGTGGTGCTGCTCTTCGGCTGCACGAGCTCGTTTCTGAGCCTCGCCTTCGGCAGCACCGACGTCGGCGGCAAGACGTTTCACGCCGGCGGATCGGTCGGCGCCTGGGCTGGCGGCATGCTGGCCGACTACCTCAATCGGACCGGCTCGATCATCGTCCTGCTGACGCTGATGATCCTGTCGATCATCCTCTCGACGCAGTTCTCGTTCGGCCGCATGTTCGAGAGCGCCAGCCAGAATTCGCGCGATCTGTCGGCGCGCGGCGTCGGGCGCTTCCGCACCTGGCTCGAGCAGCGGCGCAAGGACAAGCAGCGGCAGGAAGTCATCGCCAAGCACACGAAGAAGGCCGGCAGCGCCGCCGCGCTCAAGGCGACCAGCGACAAGGGCGCGTCCGCGCGTCCCGAGCCAGCCGAGGCCGCGCCGCGTCCGGCAACTCCGCCGGTCGTCGCGCGAAAGCGCGCAGAAGTCACGCCGAACCTGCTCCCCGAACCGGAGCCGGTGAAGGCGCCGCCGCGACGGCAGGGAGCGTTCACGCTGCCGCCGCCATCGCTGCTCGATGCGCCGAAGGCCGAGCACAAGATCGACGAGCGCGAGCTGATGGACCTGGCGCGACAGCTCGAGGAGAAGTGCCGCGAATTCGCGGTCGAGGGACAGGTCTCCCAGATCCACCCCGGCCCCGTCGTCACGACCTTCGAGTTCAAGCCGGAGGCCGGCGTCAAGTACAGCAAGGTCACGGGCCTGAGCGACGATCTCTGCCTGGCCATGCAGGCCGAATCGGTGCTCATCGACCGGATCCCGGGCAAGTCCACCGTCGGCATCCAGATCCCCAATCCGAACCGCGAAGCGATCTCGCTGCGCGAGCTGCTGGAGTCGGAGGCCTATCAGCGCTCACCATCGAAGTTGACGCTCGCGCTCGGCAAGACGATCCACGGTGAGCCGTACGTCACCGATCTGGCAACGATGCCGCACCTGCTCATCGCCGGGTCCACGGGCACCGGTAAGTCCGTCGGCCTCAACTCGATGCTGACGAGCATCCTCTACCGCGCCACGCCGGACGACGTGCGGATGATCATGATCGACCCGAAGCGGCTCGAGCTCGGGATGTACGAAGAGATCCCGCATCTGCTCACGCCGGTCGTCGTCGATCCCAAGAAGGCCGCCAACGCCCTGCGCTGGGCCGTGCGTGAGATGGAAGAGCGCTACAAGACGCTCGCGGCCGAAGGCGTTCGCAATATCGAGCAGTACAACCGCAACGTACGCATGGTGCTGCAGGAGCGCGGCGCTGCGGCAGCCGGTGATGCCGAGGCGCCGAAGATTCTGCCCTTCGTCGTGGTCGTGATCGACGAGCTGGCGGACCTGATGATGGTGGCCAGCAACGAGGTCGAGGAGTCGATCGCGCGCCTCGCGCAGATGGCGCGCGCCGTCGGCATCCACCTGATTCTGGCGACGCAGCGGCCGTCGGTGGATGTCATCACCGGCCTCATCAAGGCCAACCTGCCGGCGCGAATCTCGTTCCGGGTGTCGTCGAAAATCGACTCGCGGACGATTCTCGACGGCAACGGCGCCGAGCAGCTCCTCGGCAAGGGCGACATGCTCTTCATGCCGCCCGCGTCGTCGCGGTGCATCCGGCTGCATGGGCCCTACATCTCGGAGCAGGAAAGCGCGCGCCTGGCCAGCTTCCTCCGGAAGCAGGGCAGGCCGGTGTTCGACGAGACGATCACGGCCGAGGACGAGACGGCGGGCCCCGCCGGCATCGAGTTCGAGAAGGACGAGCTGTACGACGAAGCCGCGCGCATCGTGGTCAGCAGCGGGCAGGTGTCCATCTCGTACCTGCAGCGCAAGATGCGTATCGGGTTCAGCCGTGCGGCGCGCCTCGTGGACATGATGGAAGCGGAGGGCCTCGTCTCGCCAGGCACGGGCGGGAAGCCGCGCGAGGTGCTGGTGGATCGCGGCTACTTCGAGGAAGTGGATGCGCAGCTCCGGTAGAGGCCGCTCGAATCGCGGCGCCGGGCCTTCAGCGATCAGGTGGTTCGGCGCGTGCGTGTTGTGCCTGTACGCGGCGGCTGTGCCGTTTGCGCAGAGCAACGTCGAGGAGCTCTATCGCGAGGCGGTGCGCCGCGAAGGGATGCTGCGCAAGGAAATCGACGATCGGAAGGCCGATTCTTCGTACGAGCCGCTGCTCGAGCGCTCGCGTACGCTGACGCAGACGTTCGAGGACATCGCCCGCCTCTTTCCGCGCAGCGGCTACAGCGACAATGCCGTCTGGCAGGGCGCGGTGCTCGCTGCCGATGCGTTCTGGGAGTTCGGCGAGCTCACGGACAGGGACCGGGCGCGGCGCTTGTTCGAGGCGCTGGAGGCGCGCTACCCGACCAGCCCGCTGCTGAAGCAGGTGCCGGCACACACGGCAAGACTCGCAGCGGCCGGGGCTGCGCCTGCCGCCGCCCTCGTCCCGCCGCGCCCGCCACCACCGCGCCCGCTGGCTGCCCCCTCATCCCTCAAGGCCATCCGCCGCGAAGTGCTGCCGGACGCGCTCCGGGTCACGCTGGAGCTCGAGCACGAAGTGCCGTTTTACGACGAGCGCATCGAAGGTCCTCCGCGCGTGCTGGTGGACCTGCACAACACACGCGCTGTCGAGGCGCTCAAGGATGCGGCGCTCAACTTTCCCGATGATGTCGTGCGGCACATCCGTGTGGGGCGCCAGCAGGACGCGCGCACCCGCGTGGTGCTCGACATACAGGGCGCCGCGAGGCACAGCGTCTACGCCCTGTACAACCCTTACCGGATCGTGGTGGACTTCGAGCGGCTCGCGCCGACACGGGATGCGGCCGCGACGGCCGGCGCGAGCCGGACGCCCCCGTCAGCCGAAGCCGTTGCACCAACCGGGCGAGGGCTGTCCCTCTCGCGTCAGCTTGGGCTCGGCGTCGCGCGCGTCGTGATCGACCCAGGGCATGGCGGCCACGACCCCGGCGCCGAGGTGCGCGGTCTCAACGAAGCCGAGGTGACGCTCGACGTCGCGCTGCGTCTGGAGAAGCTGCTCCTGAAGCAGCCCGGGGTGGAAGTGGTGCTCACCCGCCGCACCAACACATACGTGCCGCTCGAGGAGCGCACGGCAATCGCCAATCGCGCCGCCGCCGACCTCTTTCTCTCGATTCACGCCAACGGCAGCGCGGACGCGCGAGCGCGCGGCGTCGAGACCTACTTCCTGAACTTCGCATCCAACTCGGCGGCCGAAGCGCTCGCGGCGCGCGAGAACGCCGGCTCCAGCCGCACGATGCGCGAGCTGCCGGACATCGTCAAGGCGATCACGCTCAACGACAAGATCGACGAGTCGCGCGATTTTGCGTCCTTCGTCCAGGCGACGATGTTCGAGAAGCTGCGCCGCGTCAACCGGCAGGCGCGCAATCTTGGCATCAAGCAGGCGCCCTTCGTCGTCCTGATCGGCGCCACGATGCCCAGCATCCTCGCCGAGATCTCCTTCCTGACCAACCGCCAGGAGGCGGCCCTGCTGCGCACGGCGAAGTACCGCGACCAGATCGCCGACGCGCTGCTCACGGGAGTGATGAAGTATCAGGGGTCGCTGAAGGCAAGCCGGGAGGTAGCGGCGCGGTAACGTCGGGCTGCGGACTCCAGGCTTCGGGCTGAGCCAGGCGTCAATCGCGGGAACCGGCTCGAGATGTTGGCGGACTCCGTGGCTTCCGGCTTCAGCCGGAAATATGCAGCGTCACGTGCGAGTGATCGACCGGATCGGTGGCTTCGCGCTGCCGCTTGCGCCAGATGATCGTGGCGCCCACGACGATCCCCACGATAATCCCGGCAACGAAGACCACGCCGACGACGCCGAGGGCGGACGCCAGCACGCTGCCATACGAGATCTCCGGCGTGATGGGCGGCTGCTTGACCATCTCGACGACGATGGGATTCTGGACCTGAAGCATGAGTGCACGCTGTCGTTCACGCTTCTGTGCCCTTGCTTCTCGTTGGTGTTCCCGGTTTCGGGTCCAGGCAACCTGAACATGAACCGGGAAGCGAGAAGCCCGAGGCGAGAACGATACTTAATTTCTTTTAGAGCTTACTCCAGGACTCCGCGTCGAGCGCCAGCTCGACGAGCGTGCGGACCCCGACGCCCGTGGCGCCCTTGGGCTGGTACGGCTTGGCGTCTTCGTTCCATGCGGTACCGGCGATATCCATGTGGACCCACGGCAGGTCGCCGGAGAATTCCTTGATGAACAGCGCTCCGGTGATCGCTCCGCCGGCGCGCCCGCCGGTGTTCGCGAAGTCGGCGATCTCGCTCTTGAACTGCTCCTTGTAGTCGTCGAAGACCGGCATCGGCCACGAGCGGTCGCCGGCGCGATCGCTGGCGCGCCTGATATGTTCGACCCATGTATCGGGCGTGCCGAAGAGGCCGGTCGTCGTCTTTCCGAGCGCCACCACGCACGCGCCCGTGAGCGTGGCCACGTCCACCAGGTGCGTGGCGCCGAGGCGCCGCGCGTACCACATCCCGTCGCCCAGGATCAGCCGCCCTTCGGCGTCGGTGTTCAACACCTCGACCGTCTTGCCTTCGGCGCTCGTCAGGATGTCTCCCGGCTTGATCGCCTTTCCGCCCGGCATGTTCTCCGTCGTCGGGATGACGGCGATGCAGCGAACGGGAGCGTTCAGCCTGGAGATGGCGGCCATGGCACAGACCACGGCCGCGCCGCCGGACATGTCGTCCTTCATCCGGTCCATGTTCTCCGCCGGCTTGATCGAGATGCCGCCGGTGTCGAACGTGATGCCCTTCCCCACGAGCCCGAGGACGGTGCCGTTCACCGCGTGCTTCGGCTCGTGCCGCAGGACGATCACGCGCGGCGGTTCGGGGCTGCCGCGCGCGACGCCGAGCAGCATGCCCATCTTCAAGTCGGCAATCCGCTGCTCGTCGAGGACTTCAACGTGCAGGCCGGCGGCCTTGGCGATCTTCGCCGCCCGCTCGGCAAACACGCGCGGCGTCAGGCTGTTGCCCGGCTCGTTGGCGAGCTCGCGCGCCATGTTCGACGACTCGCCGAGGATCTGGCCGCGCACCGCGGCCTGTTCGATCGCGGCCGTCGAACCACCCACCTGTAACTCGGCGCTTTCGAGCCACGCCGTGGGATGATCGCCGGTCTTGTAGGAAGCACCCTCGAAGTTCGCGAGAACGACACCCTCGGCAAGCACCTGGGCAGCGACCTGAGGCGCGACCGATGTCCCGGCGCGATGCAGCAGGGCGACCTTGACCAGCCGCCGCTGGCGCGCCGCCAGGCCGCCCACCACAGCAATACGACGAAGCCGATCGGGTGAGAAGTCGGTGCGGGGTCCCGCGCCGACCAGCGCCACGCGCGCCGGGGTCCACCCGGGCAGCGGCGTCGAGAACACGTCGAACGCCTTGCCCTTGAACTCTCCGCGCGATCGCGCCCGGCCAATCTCGCCGCCCGATGCGGCATCCAGGTCGCCGACGTCTCCGAGATCGTCTTCCTCGAAGACTGGAACAATCAATAGATCGGCGTCAATCTCGCGGGGCGCGCGCGTCGTGACGGCGACCGCCGGTGTCCTGTGAACCGTGTGCATCGAGTCGAAATCCCGTAGCGGGCAGCTTGTTCGGCTGCGGGTTGCGGCTTAGAATTCGAACAGCCCTGCCCCTAGAGGAACCAAAGTATGACGTATCCACGACGCGCCTTCTGCACGCTGGCCGCGGTGCTCGCCATCGCGCTTCCGTCCGCCCGCGCGTCGAGCGCCCAGCGGGCAGACGCGCAGGACAAGAAACCCAGTCTATCACTCAGGGCTACGCCACCGGTCGGATTCTCGCCGCTGCGAGTCCGCGTCGTAGTGGACGTCCGCGGCGGCGACGACGATTACGCCGATTTCTACTGCCCGTCGATCGAATGGGACTGGGGCGACGGCACGGTGTCGGAGGCGTCGGCGGACTGCGAACCGTATGAGGCCGGCAAGAGCACCATTCAGCGCCGGTGGACGTCCGAGCACATGTTCCGGCAGTCGGGCGCCTACAAGATCATGTTCCGCCTCAAGCAGAAGAACAAGGCGATCGCGGCCAGCAGCGCCCAGGTGCAGGTCCGCGCCGGAATGCGCGAGGGGTTTGGAGGGTCGTGACGGAGACGGCGGTCTCCGTTGACGCCGTGATGTCCGAGTTGCAGGGGCGCGTGCGCGAGCGCCTGCGGACGGAACTGCTTCGCAACGGCGCGTCAGCGGCCTTCAACGATCCGCGGCTCTTTGCCGACGTCGAGGCGCTGCTCCACACGGCCACCGACGTCGGCGACGCGGACGCCCTGCTCCTCCCGGAGCTGCTCGGGGAGCCGGACACGTGGCGCCTCGAGACGGCGATGCGCTACCAGTCGCACCGCACGTCCGGCCCCGCGTCGATCATCATCTTCCTCAAGCGCCGCATCCTGATGCCGGCCCTGCGCTGGCTCTTCGAGTACAGCCGCGACAATTTCGAGCGGCAGCGGCGCGTCAACCGCGTGCTCTTTGCCTGCGTGCAGGAACTCGCCGTCGAGACGGCGCGCCTGCGGCAGGAGCTCGACCGCCGGCCCCGTTGAAACTCGCCTTCGTCGTCCAGCGATACGGCGCCGACATCGCCGGCGGCTCCGAAGCGCACTGTCGCGAGCTGGCGGAGCGCCTGTCCCCGCGGCACGACATCACGGTGCTGACCACCTGCGCGCGCGACTACGTGACGTGGGAAAACACGTTTCCTGCCGGGACGGCCGTCGAGCGCGGCGTGCGCGTCACACGATTTCCGGTGGCACAGTCGCGCCGTCTCAAGGCGTTTGCCGACCTCAGCGACGAGGTGTTCGACGGCCGCGCCACGCTGGAGCGGCAGGCGGCATGGTTCCACGAGAACGGCCCTGTCGTGCCCGCGCTGCTCGATCACCTTCGCGAGCACGGCCGCGAGTACGACCTCGTGGTCTTCTGGACGTTCCGGTACTTTCCGTCGTTCTTCGGAGTGCCGCTCGTCGCCGACCGCGCGGTGCTCGTGCCGACGGCCGAAGAGGATCCGGCGATTCACCTGCCAGTCCTCGAGGAGTTTTTCCAGCGGCCTGCCGGGTATCTGTTCCTGGCACCCGAGGAGGAAACGCTGGTCTCGACACGGGCCGGCCGAGCCCTGCGGCCGGCGGCGACAATCGGCATCGGCCTCGAGCCCGCGGTCGGGGCAGCCTCCCGCGCCGCGCTCGACAGCCTGGGCATTCCCGCGGGGTACGTGCTCTATCTCGGACGCGTCGATCGGAACAAGGGCTGTCACACGCTGCTCGAGTATTTCGAGGACTACGCTGCCGTCCACGACGCGCCCATGCTCGTCCTCGCGGGACCGGCGAAGCTTCAGATCCCGGCGCACCCGCAGATTCGCGCCCTCGGTTACGTGTCCGACGACGTGCGCTCGGCGTTGTTGACGCACGCGCAGGTGCTCATCGTGCCGTCACCGTACGAGTCGCTGTCGATTGTGCTGCTCGAGGGCTGGAACCACGGCGTGCCCGCGCTCGTGAACGCGCGTTGCCGCGTGCTCGCGGGACAGGTGACGCGCGCCAACGGCGGCCTGTACTACCGGTCGTCGGCCGAGTTCGCGGAAGCGCTCTCGTACCTTCTCGGCAACGACCGCGAGCGGGAGACGCTGGGACGCCAGGGGCTGGCCTACGTGGAACGCGAGTATCGGTGGCCGACCGTGCTCGCGCGGGTGGAAGGACTGCTCGCGGAAGCCTCTTCCGCCTGAAGGCGGAAGCCACAGCTCCTCTGTGGTCAGGTAGAGCCGACTTCAGGCGGCCTGACGGCCGGTCTCACCAGCCGTGGCTTCCGGCTTCAGCCGGAAGATGATCACATCACCGTCAGGGTCACCTCGGCCAGCTGCTCCTCGCGCAGGACATACGCCCGCAGGGCAACATCTTCGCCGGTAGCCGGCGGACCGGCAATCACGAAGATGAACTCGGCGAACGCCGTCTCGAGATCCGTGGGCGACGGTTCGGGCGCGCTGCGGGGATGCGAATGGTAGCCGCCGACCACTGCCCCGCCCTGCTCGCGGCAGCGCTTGACCTCGGCGAGGTAGGCAGCCGGCGCGATCTCGTAGCGGCGGAACGGATCGACGGCGACATTCTCAACCGGCACGGCCTTGAGAATGGCCTGCGCGGTGCCGACCAGCAGCCCGCAGCATTCGCGCGGGTGCTCGGACTGCGCGTGCGCGAGGATGGTGTCAATGGCCGCCTGGGTAATCCCGACCGCATCAAACAGGCTGGGGCCTTCTGCTCCGGCGGGCAGGCCGGGTCCTTTCGGACCCACATCAGGCAGCGGGCACCTCGATGACCATGGCGATTCCCATGCCGCCGCCGATGCACAGCGCGGCGACGCCCTTGCCGCCTCCCCGCGACCGCAGCGCATAAATCAGTGTGATCAGAATGCGCGCGCCGCTGGCGCCGATCGGATGGCCGAGGGCGATGGCGCCGCCGCGCGTGTTCACCTTGCTCGCATCGAGCCCAGCTCGCGCACGACGGCCAGCGACTGCGACGCGAAGGCTTCGTTCAGCTCGAACAGATCGATCTCCGACGCCTTCAGCTTCGCGCGGTCGAGCGCCTTGCGCGTCGCCTCGACCGGGCCCATGCCCATGATCGCCGGGTCGACGCCGGTTGACGCGAAGGAGAGGATCCGCGCCAGCGGCGTCTTCCCCAGCTGCGCCGCGCGCCCCTGCGTCGCGACGATCGACAGCCGCCGCGCCGTCGTTGATGCCCGACGCGTTGCCCGCCGTCACGGATCCATCCTTCTTGAACGCCGGCCTGAGTCGCCGCGAGCTTCTCCGCGGTCGTCCCGGCGCGCGGGTATTCGTCGGTATCGACCCGCACCGGATCCCCCTTCTTCTGCGGGATCTCGACCGGCACGATCTCGTCCTTGAACAGCCCGCTCCGGATCGCCACCTCGGCCCGGCGCTGGCTCTCCGCGGAGAACGCATCCTGATCCTCGCGGCTCACCTTGAACCGCGACACGATCTCCTCGGCGGTGATGCCCATGTGGCACCCCTGGATCGCGCAGGTCAGCCCTTCGAGGAGCATCGAGTCGAGGACCTCCGCCATGGCCCATGCGATAGCCCCAGCGCGCGCCCTTCAGGATGTACGGCGCATTGCTCATCGACTCGGTGCCGCCGGCGAGCACCAGCTCCGTGTAGCCGACGCGGGTCGCCTCCACCGCGTGGACCACCGCCTGCAGCCCCGAGCCGCAGACGCGGTTCACGGTCTCAGCCGGGACGTCCTGCGGCACGCCAGCCTTGAGGGCGGCCTGCCGGGCGACGTTCATGCCGGCGCCCGCCTGCAGGACGCATCCCATGATGACGTCGCCGAGATCCTTCGCCCTCGACGCCGGCGCGGCAGATCGCCTCGCGGATCACGACCGCACCCAGATCGGCGGCCGACAAATCCTTCAATGCGCCGCCAAACGATCCGATCGGCGTTCGGCAGGCGCTGAGGATGACTGCGGGTTCGTAGTCAGGCATAAGTGAATGACGCTCACGAAGAACTTCCGGCTCGTCTGTGACGATGAGCTCGGCACCGGTCGCGGCTCTGACGGCATCCACCGTCGTGTCCGCGGCAATCTCCCTCAGGACGAGTCCTTCGGGTGTCACCTCGATGACAGCGAGCTCGGTGACGATCAGGTTGACGACCTTCAGACCCGTCAGCGGCAACGTGCAGTTCTCGAGGATCTTGTGGCCGCCCTCCCTCGTGGTGTGCTCCATGGCGATGATCACGCGCCGTGCGCCGGCGACGAGGTCCATCGCGCCCCCCATCCCCTTGACCATCTTGCCGGGAATCATCCAGTTCGCGAGGTTCCCTTCCTCGTCCACCTCGAGCGCGCCGAGCACGGTCAGGTCGATGTGTCCGCCGCGCACCATCGCGAACGAGTCGGCGCCGCTGAAATACGCGCAGCCCGGCAGCTCGGTCACCGTCTCCTTGCCGGCGTTGATCAGATCGGGATCGACATCCGATTCGTCCGGATACGGGCCGACGCCGAGCATGCCGTTCTCCGAGTGCAGGGTGATGTCGATGCCCGGCGGAACGTAGTTGGCCACGAGCGTCGGCATGCCGATGCCCAGGTTGACGTAGTCGCCGTCGCGCAGCTCGCGCGCGACGCGCCTCACGATGCGTTCGCGCTTGTCCATGTATGCGGCGCGGACCCTGTGGCCCGCGGTTCAGGCCGCCGTCTCGCGGCGGCGCGTTGTCCGGCGCTCGATGCGCTTCTCGTATCCTTCGCCGAGGAGGATGTGCTTCACGAAGATGCCAGGCGTGACGACCGCTTCGGGATCGATGCGCCCTGGCTCGACCAGGTGCTCCACTTCGGCGATCGTCACCTTCGCCGCCGTGGCCATGATCGGGTTGAAATTGCGCGCGGTCTTCCGGTAGACCAGGTTGCCGGCACGGTCGCCCTTGTACGCCTTGACGAACGCGAAGTCGGCGCGCAGCGGCAGCTCGAGCACGTAGTGCCGGCCGTCGATGACGCGCGTCTCCTTGCCTTCGGCGACGACGGTGCCGTAGCCGGTGGGCGTGAAGAAGCCGCCGATGCCGGCGCCGCCGGCGCGGATACGCTCGGCGAACGTGCCCTGCGGCACCAGCTCGATGTCGATCTCCTTGTTGAGGACCTGCCGCTCGAACTCCTTGTTCTCGCCGACGTAGGTGGAGATCATCTTGCGGACCTGGCGCGCCTTCAGGCAGGACGCCGATCGCCGAAGTCGTCCACGCCCGCGTTGTTGCTGATGACGGTGAGGTCGCGCGTCCCGCGCGCGTGCAGCGCCCGGATGAGGTTTTCGGGAAGGCCGACAGAGCCGAAGCCGCCCATCATGATGGTGGCGCCGTCCGGGATCAGCGCCACGGCGGCGTCCGCGCTTTCCATGCACCTTGTTCATCAACTCGATTATAGGCAACTGCCAACTTCGGTACGGTGAAGGACCGGCTGAAGCCTGGGAATCGGAAAGTCGGTGTGGGTATTGGCCGAGTCCACCCAGCTCGTCACGCCGGGATCGTGCGTCGCGTCCGGCGGGCAATCACGAATGCGCGCGGACGGCGTGCTGCTGGCGGCGCTTGTCGCTGCGGAAGAACGTGCGGCCGTTCACGTTGCGCATCTCGAAGTACGGCTCGAGGTGCGAGAGTGCCTGCCGCATGCCCCACCGGATGTGCCCACGAATCGCGTCCGCCGCGCGCCGCTGGTCACCCGTGAGCAGTTCGTCCACGAGGTCCTGGTGCAGGCGATGGTACTGCGGGTCGGGCGACGGCTGGGTCACCGCGAACCAGATCGACGCGAGCGCGTGCGTCTTCTCGATGGCGTCGCACAACGCGGCGGAGCGTGTGCACTCGGCGATGCGGTAGTGGAACTTCTGATGCTGCAGCACGAACAGGGCGCGGTTCGGTTGCTGCGACAGCGTGTCAACCCACACCGCCAGCTTCCTGAGGTCCGCACGCTCGGCCGGCGTGGAGACCTCCACGAAGACCATCGCGGCCTGCGCTTCGAGCGCCTCCCGCACGAGGAAGTGACCGCGCACATCGTCGCTCGTCGGGATCCGCACGCGCGTGCCGGCGCGCGCCCGGCTCTCGAGCAGGCCTTCGAGCTCGAGGCGGAACACCGCTTCGGAGACGGGCAGGAAGCTGATGCCCAGATCGGCGGCCAGTTTTCGCCGCGACAGGGCCTGACCGAGCTTCAGGTCGCCTTCGAGAATGCGTTGCCGGATGATTCCATACGCTTCAGCCGCCAACGTCGATGCTTCCTCAGGGGCTCTCATAAGGCGCGCCAGTATATATCAGGGCCTGCAATGCCAGTTGTGGCGATGCGGGCCTGAGGCTAGAATCCGGCCGGCTGGTTACAGCAATGTTATTTTCACGTCGCGATGCGCTGCGCCTCGCCGTCGCGGGCCTTGGCGCCCTGCCCGTGTTCGCTGGACGCGGCCGCGCGCAGTCATCGGCGTTCGCCCCGATTCCGAGCTGGAGGACAGAGCTCCGGCCGCTTGCGCCCGGCGTGTACGCCTATACGCAGGCGACCGGACCGGGAGTCAACAACGCCAGCCTGAGCAATGCCGGCGTGATTGCCGGACCCGAACACCTCCTGGCCATCGACACCCTGGGACCGCCCGTGCACGCCAGAGCCTTCAAGGCCGCCGCGATGCAGGCAACGCGCAAGCCGTTCGGGCGCGTGCTCAACACGCACCACCATCGCGACCACACCAACGGCAACTGCTTCTTCGCCCCCGCCGAGATCGTGGCTCACGCCTACACGCGTGAGGCGGTGATCGAGCAGGGCATCCCGGCGCGGCCGTACGAAGACCGTCCGCAGTGGCAGGCCGGGATGGACGAGCTGCGGCTCGCGCCGCCGACGACGACGTTCACCGGCAACGTCACCTACCGCTACGGCGACCTCGTCGTCGAGGTCATCTCGATGGGGCCGGCGCACACGTGGGGCGACGTCATGGTCTACCTGCCCCAGCACCGGATCCTCTTCGCCGGCGACATCGCTTTCTACTACGTCACGCCGCCGGCGCATAACGGCCACGTGACGAAATGGATCGAGGCCATCGACACCATCGCCCGCATGGACGTGGACGTCATCGTGCCCGGCCACGGCCCGATCGGCAGCAAGAAGGAGCTCGCCGAGACGCGTGCGTACCTCGAGCTCATGGCCAACGAGATCCCGAAGCGGCACCGCGCGGGCATGAGTCCCGGCCAGGCAGCAGCGGACGTGGACCTCGGCCGGTTCGCAAACTGGACGAACCCGGAACGCAACGCCTGGAACGCCGTGCGCATCTATGCCGAGTTGAACGGCACGCTGACGCCGGCGACCGACACGCGGGCGCAGGAAGAGGCCACGGCGGAGTACACACGCATCAAGATGTAGAGGGCGGCCTTCACGTCGGCCTGACTTAAGATCCAACAGGCCGGCCTGAAGGTCGCCCTCTACGAAATCACGAACCCGGATCCAGCATGAGAGTTCGCCTCGCCTACGGAAGCAACGGCCTCGACGTGGAGGTCCCCTCGGAGCGCACGACCGTCATCGAACCCGAGTTCAGGTGTCCTGCGGCCGATCCGGTGGCGGCGCTGACCGCGGCGCTACGCGCGCCGATTGGCCGGCCGCCGCTCCGCGAGATGGTCCGGACGGGACAGCGCGTCGCGATTTCGATCTGCGACGGCACCCGCTCGCAGCCGCGGCGCGAGATGCTCGCCGCCATACTGGGCGAGATCGACCACGTCCCCGCCGCGGACGTGGTCATCATGATCGCAACCGGCACGCACCGCGGCAACACGCCGGCCGAACTCGAGGCGATGCTCGGTCTCGACCTGCTCTCGCGCTACCGTGTCGTCAACCACGACGCGCGGGATGCCGCGTCCCTGGCCCACGTCGGGACGATCTCCAGCGGCGTCTCCGTCTCGCTCAACCGCGAGTTCCTCGCCGCGGACATCCGGATCACGACCGGCGTGGTCGAGCCGCACTTCTTCGCCGGTTTCAGTGGCGGCCCGAAGATGGTGGCGCCCGGCCTCGCCGCCATCGACACGGTCGTGACGCTGCACGACGCGCGACGGATCGGCGACCCGATGGCGACCTGGGGCGTCACCGAGGGCAATCCGATCCACGACGACGTCCGTGAGATCGCGGGGATGGTGGGCGTGCACTTTGCCGTCGACGTCACCGTCAATCGCGACAAGCACATCACGAACGTCTTCGCCGGCGATCTCTTCGCCGAGCATCGCCAGGCGTGCGAGGCTGCGCGGGTTGACGCCATGCGCTCGGTGCCCCACGCCTTCGACGTCGTGCTCACCAGCAACTCGGGATTTCCACTCGACCAGAACCTCTACCAGGCGGTGAAGGGCCTGTCGGCAGCCGCGCGGGTGGTGAAGCCCGGTGGAACGATCGTGATTGCCGGGGAATGTCGTGACGGGATCCCGATGCACGGGTCTTACGCCGAGGTGCTCGCGTCGGCAGACTCGGCCGAGGGGCTGCTCGCCATGATCAACGCGCCGGGGTACACGGTGCCGGATCAGTGGCAGGCGCAGATCCAGGCACAAATCCTCACGAAGGCCGTTGTCATGATGAAGGCCTCCGGCCTCCAGCACGAGCAGATCCGGGCCGCGCACCTCCAGCCGATCGACGACGTGGACGAGGCCGTGGCGAGTGCGCTTCGCCGCGCCGGCCCGAACGCGACGTTGTGCGTGCTGCCGCAGGGGCCGCGGACGATTCCGTATCTGGCGACTGGTGTAGAAGCCGACCTTTAGGTCGGCCTGGGCAAGAACCCGACACACGTGAGCGCATCGTAGGCCTTGAACAGGCGCCCGCGCACGACGATAATCGGCCCCACCGGGGGGCTTTATGAAGCTGCGCGTTGTTGCCTCCAGTCTTGCAATCCTCTTTCTCGGTGCAGTCCTGCTTGCGGGCATGTCCCGCGACACGACCAATGCGAGCGCCGCCGCGGAGCTCGGACGGCTGCTTTTCTGGGATCCCATCTTGTCTGGCGACAGGGACATCGCCTGCGGCACCTGCCATCATCCCGATTTCGCGTACGCCGACGGCCGCGACCTGTCGCTCGGGACGGGCTCGGTCGGGCTCGGGCCGCGGCGTGCTGACAGGTCGAACGGACGCATCCCAACGGTCAAACGCAACGCGCCGACAGTGCTGAACACCATGTACAACGGCGTCGAGGAGTCGCGCCGGCGCCGCGACGAAGGGTCAACGCTCGATTCGGTGAACCACGCGCGGGCGCCGATGCTGTGGGACAGCCGGATTCGCAGTCTCGAGTCGCAGGCGCTCGAGCCGCTGCGCACGCGCGAGGAGATGCGCGGCGATGCGTACTCCGAGACGGAGGCGGTAGACCGCGTCGTGGAGAGGCTGCAAGCCATTCCCGAGTACGTGGCGCGTTTCGAAGAGGCTTTCGGGACGGGGACCGCCATCGACGGGCAGCAGCTCGGGGCGGCGATCGCCGCGTTCGAACGCAGCCTCCTCGCGATGAACAGTCCGTTCGACCGCTTCCGCGCCGGTGACGCGAGCGCGCTCACCGAGCAGCAGCAGCGCGGGATGGAGACGTTCGACGAGGTGGGCTGCGATCGCTGCCACGAAGGGCCGATGTTCTCGGATTTCGACCTGCACGCGGAGGGCGTCGGCGAGAATCCGAAGCTGCGCGAGCCGGACGCGGGAACGCGGCGCTTCCGCTTCCGCACGCCGTCGTTACGCAACGTGGCCCTGACCGCCCCGTACATGCACAACGGCATGCTGCCGAACGCTCGAAGACGTCCTTCGCTTCTACGACAACGGCCGGTCCGAGAATCCCAACGTCGTCGCGGTTCGTCGGGAGCGAGATGACGACGAGGAGGAGGACGACGGCCGGGCGCGGCTGGCACGACGCTTCCAGCGCGTCGATGACTTGAACGATCGCGAGATGCGGGACATCATCGCGTTTCTCGAATCGCTGACGGACAGGGAGTTCGACAGGGCCATTCCCGGTCGTGTTCCCAGTGGGCTGCCTCCGGGTGGCCGCATTCAGCCCGGCCAGTGATGAGCGTAGCCCAGCCTGAAAGTGGGCTTCGACGTCAGCCGCCGCGAATCGATCGATCGAGCAGCTCGATCGGGTGCACGACCGGCCTGCTGAACCCGAGGCGCTCGCACGCGGCCGTGATTTGCAACGTGCACCCCGGATTGCCGGTGGCGATCACGTCCGGCTGCAGCGCCATGATGTGGCGTGCCTTGCGCTCGCCCAACGCTGCGGCAGGTTCCGGCTGCACCAGGTTGTAGATCCCGGCGCTGCCACAGCACATGTCAGGCTCCCCGATGTCGACCAGAGTCAATCCCGGGATTTGCGCGAGCAGCTGCGCGCGGCTGCGCACGCACGCCCTGCCCATGCGACAAGTGACAGGCGTCGTGATAGGCGACGGTGGTCCGCATGGCATGACGTGGCGCGCGAGGCTCGCCCAGCTCGATGAGCAGCTCCGCGATGTCGCGGACGCGCGCGGAGAACGCGTGCGCCCGGGGCGACCAGGCCGGATCGTCGGCGAGCAGCTCCCCGTACTCCTTCATCGACGAGCCGCATCCCGCGGCGTTGACGACCACGACGTCGGCGCCGGCCCGCTCGAAGTCTTCGATCGTCCGTCGCGCGAACGCGCGCGCTTCGTCCAGACGGCCGGAATGACGTGACAAGGCGCCGCAGCATCCCTGCTCGCCTGGCTCGATGACCTCGCAGCCTTCCGCCGCCAGCACGCGAACCGTCGCCCGGTTGACCTCCGGAAACACCAGCCGCTGCACGCACCCGGAGAGCATGGCCACGCGGAGCCGCTGCGTGCCCGCCGCGGCGGTCCGCTCGGGCGGGCGACCGGTCAAGGAACGCAACGCGATGCGCGGCGCCAGGGCGAGCATCGTCTGAAGGCGGGCCAGCGCGCCAGCCTTCCGCCTGAAGCCGGAAGCCACAGTTACCCTGGCGTCCGGTTTGATTGATGTGGCTTCCGGCTTCGGCCGGACGATCCTGTGCCCGATCGCCTGCGCAATCGCCAGCGGCGCGAGCACGACGCGAAGCACGGAAGGATAGGGCAACACGCAGAACAACGTGGCGCGGAACAGCCGTTCGGAGAGAGAACGCCCGTGGTGCTGCTCGATCTGCGATCGTGTCCGTTCGATGAGCGGCCCGTACTGCACGCCGGAGGGGCATGCCGTGACACACGCCAGGCATCCCAGGCAGGCGTCGAAATGACTGGTGAACGTGTCGTTCAGCGTCGTCCGTCCTTCGAGCGCCGCCTTCATCAGATAGATGCGGCCACGCGGCGAGTCCATTTCCTCACCCCACAGCGCATAGGTCGGACACGACGGCAGGCAGAAGCCGCAGTGGACGCACGCGTCGATCAGCCCCGCCTGGGGTATGTCGGGGCCGCTGAATGACCCGCGGGCTCCGGACGCCGGTCTCTGATCTGACAGCTTCCGGCCTTCCGTCTACGGTCTCTGGTCTGCGGTCTTCGGTCATCGGGCCCCTGGATTCACACCGGGCCACGGCCGGCGTTGAGGATGCCTGCCGGGTCGAATGCGCGCTTGATGGCCTGATGCAGGGCGGCGGTGTCGCCCGTGACGCCCCACACGTCCACTTCGGTCTTCACCGCCGGGGCCGCGCGGAGAACCGTGACCTGCCGGAACAGATCCGGACGAGCGCGGAGGCGCCGCACGACGTCGAGCTGCGTGGCTGCATCGCCATCCACGCGCAGCAGCCCCGTACCTATCCCTGCCCGACCCGACAGCTCGACGCGAGCCGCCCGGTTGCCGAACTCGTTGATGAGCGTCAGCACGGCGTCGAGGGAGGCGGGCAGCCAGCTCACCCTGATCACCGCACCTGTCCCTTCCCACGGGCGCGCCCGGTGCGCGTGCCACAACGCCGCGTCGGCCGCGCCGAGCACGGGCTCGGCGACCTCGGACGCGAGACGTCCCATCAACCGTGCGGCCTTCGCAATCTCCGCGTCCACGACGGCGAGACGTCGAGGCAAACCTCACCAGCATATCGACCGCACCCCCGTCGTCGCCGTGCGTGCCGGAACGGGCGTGGACGTCCAGCGCCACGGGGTCGAGCTGACTGGCCGCTACGGCATGCGCCGCCGCGGCGGCGGCTGCACGATCCCTGAACGTGACGCGCTGCGTGCCAACGGCCGCGGACATGGGCATCAGCTTGAACGTCGCGCTGACAATCACGGCCAGGCTGCCGAACGAACCGGTCACCAGCTTGCCGAGGTCGTACCCTGCAACGTTCTTCACGACGTTGCCACCGGCCTTCACGAGCCTGCCGTCGGTCGTCGCCAGGTGGACGCCGATCAGCACGTCGCGTGGCGTGCCGAAGCGGTGCTGCGCCGGACCGGCATCGTTGGTCGCAAGCAGGCCTCCAATCGTTGCGCCTGCAAGGGCCGATTCGAGCGGGAGCCACTGCGAACGTTCGGCCAGCTGTGCATTCAAGGCGTCGAGCGTGACGCCCGCCTCTACCTCCGTGGTCAGGTCGCCATGCGCGTGCGAGATCACGCGAGCCAGCCGCCGGGTGCTGAGCACGACGTCGATCGGCCCGGGAATGCGTCCCCATGACAGCTTGGTCCCGCCGCCGCGCACCACGACGCTGAGGCGGCCCTCGGCCGCACGCGCCAGCACGCGGGCGAGTGTGTCGGGCGTATCGGGTTCGACGACGGCGCCAGGCTGGATGCCGTCGATGGCATCCGCGGCTGTGCCGCTGCGCACGGCACTCGAGCCGGCCACGGCGGCGATCGTGGCGAGGGCGTCTGCAGGCTTCGCCGTCATCAAGAGCGGGCTGCAGGCAGCTGGCAGCCGGCAGCGAATGGAGTCGCTACGGCAGGGCGCGACACGCGGCCTTGTTTGCCAGCAACTTGCCCGCGACGCCGTGCACTGATCGCTGCCTGCTGCCTGCTGCCGCGCTGCCGGCTGATGCCTACGAGCCACCGCGATCTCAGGCGCACGCCCCGCTTGCTCCGCGGGATGGGGACGGTAGGGCCCGGCCTTCTCGCCGCAGAGGCGGGGCGTCGGCAGCACCTTTCCGGGATTGCACAGGCCGCGCGGATCGAACGCGCGACGGACGCGGCGCATCATCTCGAGGTCCGCCTCGGAGAACATGACGGGCATGTAGTCGCGCTTGTCCGCGCCGACGCCGTGCTCACCGGTAATGGATACCGCCGGCCTCGACGCAGAACGAGAGGATCTCTCCCGCCGCGGCGGCGGCGCGATCGGACTCCCCTGGCCACGCGTTCGTCGTAGCAGATGAGCGGGTGCAGGTTGCCGTCGCCGGCGTGAAAGACGTTGCCGATCCTCAGGCCCGAACGGGCCTCGAGCTCGCGGATGCGGCGCAGCACCTCGGGCAGACGCGTGCGCGGCACGACGCCGTCCTGTACGTAGTAGTTCGGCGAGACGCGGCCCATCGCGGCAAAGGCCGCCTTCCGGCCCTTCCAGATGCGCGCGCGCTGCGCCTCGTCGCGCGCGACCTCGATGGCGGTGGCGTGCCGGCGGGCGCAGATCTGTTCAACGGTCTCGAAGAGCGCCTGCACTTCAGCAGCCGGGCCGTCGAGCTCGACGATCAGAACCGCGTCGGCGGGTGGAAATCCGGGGTGCACAGCGGCCTCGACGGCACGGATGGTCAGCGCGTCCATGATCTCCACCGCCGCCGGGATGATGCCTGCCGCGATGATGTCCGATACCGCTTCGCCCGCCTCGTCGATCCCGCCGAAGGCCGCGAGCAGCGTCTGGACGCTCTCGGGCCGCCGCAGGATCCGCACGACGGCCCGGGTGACGATGCCGAGGGTTCCTTCGGAGCCGATGATCAGCCCGAGCAGATCGGGACCGGCCGCATCGACGCTGGAGTTGCCCACGTGCACGAGCTCGCCATCGGGCAGGACGAAGTCGAGCGCCAGCACGTGATGAACGGTGAACCCGTACTTGAGGCAATGGGCGCCGCCGGAGTTCTCCGCGATGTTGCCGCCAATCGAGCACACCTGCTGGCTCGACGGATCCGGCGCGTAGTAATACCCGTGCGGCGCCACGCGGCGCGTGATCTCCAGGTTGGTGACGCCGGGCTCGACGGTCACGCGGCGGTTGGGGATGTCAATCTCCAGGACGCGATTGAGCCGCCCGAGGCCGATGACCACGCCCCCCGCAACCGGCAGCGCCCCGCCCGAGAGGCCGGTGCCGTGCCCGCGCGCGACAAAGGGCACACCCTCACGGTGGCAGAGGCGTACGACTGCCTGAACCTGTTCCGCGGACGTGGGGAGGACGACGGCCGCGGGCACCGCGCGCAGATGCGGGAGCCCGTCGCACTCGTACGCGAGCAGGTCCACCGGCTCGTGAAACACGCCGCCGGGTCCGCACAGCCGCTCGAGCTCGGCCAGCAGCGCCGGGCTCAGCGGCGCGGTGGTCATCGGACGACCAGCAACGTGAACGGCCACACGTAGGCCTGCAGGAATACCAGCAAGCCGACGAGCAGCGCGAGCACCACGCTGTGGATGAACACGTACCGCAGGATGTCACCCTCGTGACCATACCAGCGCGTCGCCGTGCTCGCGACGACGATGGACTGCGCGTCAATCATCTTGCCCATCACACCGCCCGAGCTGTTGGCCGCTGCCATCAGCGTCGGGCTCAGGTTCAGCTGCTCCGCCGTGATGCGCTGCAGGCTGCCGAACAGCACGTTCGACGACGTATCGGAGCCGGTCAGCGCGACGCCCAGCCATCCGAGCATCGTACCGAAAATCGGATACAGGGCGCCCGTGCCGGCGAAGGCGAGGCCGAGCGTCGCGTCCACACCCGAATAGCGCGTCGTATATCCCACCGCCATCATCGCCGCGATCGTCACCAGCGAGAAGCGGACGAGCTTGAGCGTGCGCCAGTAGTGCGCCGCCAGCTCACTCACGCGGTACCCCATCACCAGGCCGGCAATGATCGCCGACACCAGGATGCCCGACCCGGTCGCCGACAGCCAGTTGATGACGAATATCGCCGCTTCCGGTCTCGGCTCGGGCACGACGGGGGGCACGCGGTACACCAGATTGTGCAGCTCGGGGACCGGGATCCGAATCGCCGAGATGTTGTCGAGCAATGCCTTGAACTGCGGCAGTCCCCACACGAACACGAGCACGCTCAGGATCACCCATGGCGTCCACGCCTGGATGATCTGCTGCCGCGTAAACGCCTCGGTCGCAACCGGCACCGGTCCGTTGCTGAAGCCGGGCGCCACCCACGCGTCGCGCGGCTTCCACGATCTGAGGAAGAGCGTCAGCGCGCCCATCGACACGACGGCGGAGACGACGTCCACGAGCCACGGGCCGTGATAGTTCGACACGAGGAACTGCGGCACCGCGAATGACACACCGGCCACGAGTACCGCCGGCCAGATCGCGAGCATGCCCGAGATGCCGGCAAAGGCGGCGATCAGCCAGAACGGCACGATGACGGAGAAGAACGGCAGCTGCCGTCCGACCATGGCGCTCAGGTCGTAGAGGTCGAGCCCGGTGACGCTCTGCAGGGCGATGATGGGCGTGCCGAGCGCGCCGAACGCGACCGGCGCCGTGTTGGCGATGAGCGACAGGCCCGACGCGGCCAGCGGCGTGAAGCCGAGGCCCATCAAGATGGCCCCGGTCACCGCGACCGGCGTGCCAAAACCCGCCGCACCTTCGAAGAACGCGCCAAAGCAGAAGGCGACGAGCAGCAGCTGCAGCCGCTGATCGCGCGTCACCGTGGTGATGCTGCCGCGCAGGATCGCGAACAGGCCGCGCTCGTTCGTCAGCTGATAGAGAAAGATGACGTTGAGCACGATCCAGCCGATCGGGAAGAGGCCATAGGCCATTCCGAAACCGGCCGAGGCGAGCGCCATCGGCGCCGGCATCCCGAAGATGCTGATGGCAATCAGCAGCGACGTCCCGAGTCCGAGGAGCGCGGCGACGTGCGCCTGCATGCGCAGGACGCCCAGCGCGCCGAGCAGCACGACAACAGGCAGGGCCGCCACGATCGTCGAGAGCGCGGCGTTGCTTAGCGGATCATAAACTTGGGACCACATCGTCCAGCCTCTCCTGTCGCGGATCGCACCGCAGCGCCCGGGAAGACCGGGTCAAGCTCTCATGATGTGACACGGGCGCGCCCGGCCTGCGCGCATTCGTCGGCAACGGTGAGGAACCGCCTCACACGGTCGCTGCCGATGACGTAGGGATGGCGATCGCCCGGCTTGCGCGCGGCCACCACCGGCAGGTTCGTTTTCGTCCCGTCGTAATCGGGATGGTTCGAGAGCAGCACGTCGGCGCCGGCCTTGGCCGCGATGTCGCGGAACTTCCGCGCGGAGGCGCTGTAATTGTCGAACCAGAACTGGTGCGGCTGGACCTTGTAGGCCGCGCCGTTGCCCAGCCAGTTGAAGCCGGTGCCGCCCCAGAGCGCCGCCGTGTGCGTGCGGCCGCCATCCTTCACCGGGATGATTGTGGACACCGTCCCGAGCGTGTGGCCTGGCGTGTGATAGATCGTGAGCGTCGTGTCACCGAGCGTGAGCCGCTGACCGTCGGCCGCGACGATGTCACGTTTCGGCTTCGGCCACGAGCCGCCGGTGCGGTCGAGCAGATCCCAGTCGGCAGCCGACATGATCACGCGCGCGCCGAACCGTTCCTGCAGGAGGCGAGCGCCGCCGACGTGGTCGCGGTGGGCATGACTGACCAGCACGTACCGGATGCGCTTCGGATCCGCGCCCAGTTTCGTCAGGCCGTTGACGACCTCGTCCTCAACCGAGTATTCGAACAGCGGATCGATGACGATGATCCCGTCCGAGGTCATGACCGCCCAGGCGGTGTACTCGGTCTGGCCGAGAAAATACAGGTTGTCGAACACCTTGGCCGGTTCCGCATACCAGCTCGCGCGCGGCGGCGGACCCTGGGGCGCCGCAGGCGCGGCGGGCTGTGCCGCGGGGGCGGCGGGCTGTGCCGCGGCGGCAGCCGGCGCCGGCGGCGTGCACAGGCGTGTGAACAACACGTTGGACTCCGCGCCTCCCACGACCGCCTTCGCCGCCGCGACGTGCGTGGCGACGCTGCCGGATTGGGCGAGCACCGCGATGCCCGCGAGAACGACACCGTAACCCAGTGCACCGAGCCACCCGATTGCACGCTTGCTCATGGCCGCCTCCAGAGAGAACCGGCGCGAGTATACACGGAGCAACGTGTTCGTAAAGGCCGACCTTCAGGTCGGCCTCACACTGGTATCGGGTTGTCGGACCTGAAGGTCGGCCTCTACGAATGACCAGGCGGGCCTGCAGGTCCGCCTCTAGGCGGGACAGCTGCCGCCTACTCCCGCATCTTCATCAGCTCGGCGCGCCAGTGCCCCGCCTCGTCGAAGATGGCGTCGATGGCGCTGCCGTGCTCGAGATCGGCGCGCAGCTCCGCCAGGCGCTCGATCATGAGATCGAGTGCGGCGCCGATCGCGTCGGCATTGGTCGCGCAGATGTCGCGCCACACGCTGGCCGGGCTCGAGGCGAGCCGTGTGCTGTCCACGAGGCCCTGCCCGGCGAGCGTCAGGCCCTTCTCCGCCGCCTCGCTGCCCACGACCTGCATGAGGGCGCTGACGGTCAGCTGCGGGAGGTGACTGAGGACCGCGAGGAGCCGATCGTGATCGGCGGCCGACATCGTCGCTCGGCACGGCCCCCAGCCCGCGGGCGAAGCCGAAGAGCCGGGAGGTGGCGTTGGCGGGCGTCGTCTGGTCTGGCGTGAAGATCCAGGGCCGGCGCGAAAAGATGCCGGCCGTCGCAAACTCGAAGCCACCTCGCGCGCCGCCGCCCAGGGGGTGCCCGCCCACAAACGTCACGTCGGTCGAGATCGTCTGCGCGGCGCCGACAATTGAGCGCTTGGTGCCGCCAACGTCGGTGATGACCGCTCCCGGGGCGGCGTGCGGCAGGACCTGGTGCAGGAGCTCGACGTTCTGCCTGACGGGCGCGGCCAGGACGATGAGGTCGGCGCCGGCCACCGCCGCCAGCTCCGTCCCTGCATCGTGAATCGCGCGCCGTGCGACCGCTTCGTCGAGCACCGCCTGGCGATCGATGCCGAGGACGTGCGTGGACGGCCAGGCCTTCCGCGCGCCAAAGGCGATCGATCCGCCGATGAGGCCGAGGCCGACGATGGCGATTCGCTGAAAAGGAGGGTCGGTCACGGCTCCGATCACTCCAGGACGGCCGGCTCGAGCCGGCCCCTGCGATTCGACAGGACACGGGACACCCGGAGGGGCCGGCTTCAACCGGCCCGCAACGCGTGAATTGACTATCGCGCCCATCCTCGTCGAGCCACCGGCTCGAGGCAGATGCTGCGGCCGATGGCCGGGGCGATGATCCGAAGCTCCGCCATGAGGCGATCGAACTGCGTCGGGAACAGCGACTGCGCGCCGTCGCTCAGCGCGTGGTCCGGATCGTTGTGCACCTCGATGATCAGGCCGTCGGCGCCCGCCGCCACCGCCGCGCGCGCGAGCTGCGACACCATGTCGCGCCGCCCGGCCCCGTGGCTGGGATCGGCGATGATCGGCAGGTGGCTGAGCTTCTCGACGACCGGGATCGCCGAGATGTCGAACGTGTTGCGGGTGGCCGTCTCGAACGTGCGGATGCCGCGCTCGCACAGGATCACGTCGTTGTTGCCGCCGGCGAGGATGTACTCCGCCGACAGCAGCCATTCCTCGATCGTCGCCATGAGGCCGCGCTTGAGCAGCACCGGCTTGCGCGCGTGCCCGAGCTCGCGGAGCAGCGTGTAGTTCTGCATGTTCCGCGCGCCGACCTGGAACATGTCCGCATACTTCGCAATCAGCTCGATCTGGCTGATGTCCATCACCTCGGAGATCAGCTTCAGGTTGTGCGCGTCGGCCGCGTCGCGCAGCATCTGCAGCCCCTTCTCGCCGTGGCCCTGGAAGCTGTAGGGTGAGCTGCGCGGCTTGAAGGCGCCGCCGCGGAGCACCTTGGCGCCGGCGCGCTTCACGGCGGCCGCCGAAGCGTGGCACTGCTCTTCCGTCTCCGCGGAGCACGGTCCGGCCATGACGATCACCTCGTCACCGCCTATCCGTACGTCGTCCACCTGGACGATGGTGTCCTCCGGCCGGTAGGAGCGGCTCGCGCGCTTGTAGGGCTCGGTGATGCGCAGGACCTCGTGCACGCCGTCGAGGATCTCGATCATCTCCTTCTCGACCTTGTTGGCGCCGACCACGCCGAGCACCGTGCGCGTGGCGCCCGACGATCGATGCACGTCCATGCCCAGCTCGATGAGACGCGCGATGACGGCATCCACCTGCGCCTCGGTCGCCCGTTCCTTCATGACTACGACCATGGTTGCTATTCTCCGTCCCGGCTCTCGCCGTCTCGTGATGATCCTGCCGCGCGTTCCGCGCGCCGCGCCTCGTCGATGATCCGTTCGAAAATCCTCACCACGGCGTCGGCCGTCAACGGGCCCGAGAGCTCGGCCGCCGAACGCCGGACGCCCGCCAGCACCTGCGCTTCGCGCTCCGGCTGATAGATGGGAAGCGCCGCCTCGTGCTTGAGCCGCCCGACTTCGACGGCGCATGCCACGCGCACGTTCAGAAGCCGTACGAGCTGCTCGTCGATGACGTCGATACGCCCGCGCAGCTCCTCGATACTCAGGACTTCAGCCACCGCACATACTCCTCTACCCGCGTCGTGAGATCCCGGGACGCGCCAGCGTCTGCGATGACGCTGACGAGCGCGCTGCCGACAACCGCCGCATCGGCCCACCGGCCGACTTCGCGCACGTGCTCCGGCTTCGAGATACCAAACCCCAGAGCCACCGGCAGGCTGCTGACGGCCCGGATGCGCCGGACCATGTCCTGTGCGCCGTCGGCGATCGCGTCGCGCGCCCCGGTCACCCCAAGACGTGAAATGGCGTAGAGAAAGCCGCTGCCGAGCGTGGCCGCTTTCCGTAGCCGCAGGTCGGTCGTCGTCGGACTGAGCAGGAGAATTGTATCAATCCCCCGCGCCGCGAGCATCGCCCGGAAATCGTCCGCTTCCTCGATCGGGAGGTCGAGCACGAGCACGCCGTCAACGCCGGCGTCCCGGGCCTGGTCGGCAAACCGCTCGGCGCCCAGGCGCAGGATCGGGTTGGCGTAGCTGAAGAGGACGATCGGCGCCTTCACGTCGGGGCGCGCGCGACCGACCATCTCGAGGACCCCCTTCAGCGTTGTGCCCGACGCCAGCGCCCGCTCGGTCGCGCGTTGAATGACCGGGCCGTCCGCGAGCGGATCCGAGAAGGGGACGCCCACCTCGACGACGTCGGCGCCGGCGCGATCGAGGCTCCGGAGAATGCCCGCCGTCCGCTCCAGGTCGGGATCCCCTGCCGTCACGTAGGTGACCAGCCCGGGCTGCTTCTGCCCGCGCAGCCGATCGAAGGTCGCGGCGAGCTGACTCATCGCAGCGCCTCGGTGACGCTCTGCACGTCCTTGTCGCCGCGCCCCGACAGGTTGATCAGGATCGTCGTCCCGTCTTCGACGTCCCGGGCGAGCCGCATGGCATATGCGATCGCGTGCGACGACTCGAGCGCCGGGATGATCCCTTCGAGCCGGGCGAGCGCCTGGAAGCCCTCGAGGGCCTCGGCGTCGGTGATGTAGGCGTACTCGGTACGGCCGATGTCGCGGAGCCATGCGTGCTCGGGACCGACCGCCGCGTAGTCCAGCCCGGCGGAGATCGAGTGTGTCAGCTCGATGTTCCCGGCCTCGTCCTGGAGGACGAACGTGCGCGTGCCCTGCAGGACGCCGGTGCTGCCGCCGGCGAAGCGCGCGGCGTGGCGGCCGGGGGCGATGCGCTCGCCGCCCGCCTCGACACCGATCAGCCGCACGCCGGTGTCTTCGACGAACGCGTCGAAGATGCCGATGGCGTTGCTGCCGCCGCCGACGCACGCCACGACGATGTCCGGGAGGCCGCCGGTCTGCTCGAGCATCTGCTGTCGCGCCTCGCGCCCGATCACCGACTGGAACTCGCGGACCATCAGCGGGTACGGATGCGGACCGAGTGCCGAGCCGAGCAGGTAATAGGTGTCGGCGACGTTGGCGACCCAGTCGCGCATCGCCTCGTTGATCGCATCCTTGAGCGTCCGGCTGCCGGCGTCGACGCCGCGCACGGTGGCGCCGAGCAGTTCCATGCGCACGACGTTCAGCGCCTGGCGGCGCATGTCCTCCGTGCCCATGTAGACGTGGCACTCGAGCCCGAGCAGCGCGCAGGCGGTCGCCGTGGCCACGCCATGCTGTCCGGCGCCGGTCTCGGCGACGATGCGCGTCTTGCCCATGCGTTGCGCGAGCAGCGCCTGCCCGAGGGCGTTGTTGATCTTGTGCGCGCCGGTGTGAGTGAGGTCCTCGCGCTTGAGGAACATGCGGACGCGGTCGCCCGGACGTCGAGCTCCGGGCTTCGGCCTCGGCCAGCCGCGACGTCTCGTACAGCGGCGTAGGCCGCCCGACGTAGTCCTTCAGCAGCCGATCGAGCCGCTCGCGGAATGCCACGTCGGCGCGAGCGGAGAGGTACCCCGCCTCGAGCTCCTCGATCGGCGCGACCAGCGTCTCGGGGACGAAGCGGCCGCCGTACGCCCCGAAGTAGCCGCGGGCGTCGGGATCGCGCCGGCCGAACAGCGGCCGCTCCACGTTGACTGTGTTACCGCTCTTCAAATGCGCTCCGTGCGTTGGCCACGAACCGGGCCACCTTGTCGAAGTCCTTCACGCCTGGCGACTGCTCGACGCCAGACGACACATCCACGCCAAACGGACGAACCGCCGCAATCGCCTCTGCGACGTTCTCCGCGGTCAGCCCGCCGGCCAGCACCACGCGCCGGTCGCGCGCCAGCGCTGCCGCGCGTTTCCAGTCCACGCGCCCGCCCGTGCCGCCGCGGCGCACCGGATCGACCGCGTCGAGCAGGAACACCGTCCCCGCCGGCCATGCGGAGCACGTATCGCCGGCGTCGTCCACGGTCACCGACCGGACGACCGGCCACTGCAGCGCGTCGGCATACGCCGGCGGCTCGTCGCCATGCAGCTGCACGGTCGTGATCCCCGTCCTCGCCGCCACGTCCCTGATGCCGTCGACCGACTCGTTGACGAACACGCCGACGGTGACGATGCTCGACGGCAGCTCCGCGATGATCTCGCGGGCGCGCTCCGGCGTCACGAAGCGCGGGCTGTGCGGCCAGAACACGAAGCCGAGCGCCGTCGCGCCCTGCTGCACGGCGTGGAGCGCGTCGGTCAATCGCGTGATGCCGCACACCTTGACGAACATCACGCCACGCGGGATCCGGGTCCGGGACCTGCGATCCGATCAACGCGCTGATGGCGCCCGCCGGATCGCGATCGGTCATGAAGCGCTCGCCGATGAGGAACGCGCGGTAGCCCGCCGCCGACAGCCGCTCCAGCTCCGCGCGCGACTTCAGGCCGCTCTCGCTCACGCCGATGACGTGCCGCGGAATCCGCGCCGCCAGGCGGTACGAGCCGTCCACGTCCACCGCCAGCGTCCGCAGGTTCCGGTTGTTGACGCCGATGATCTGCGCGCCCGCATCGACGGCCCGCGCCAGCTCCTCCTCGTCGTGCACCTCGACGAGCGCCGCCAGCCCGAGCTCGCAGGCGCGGCGATCTGCAGCCGCACGCAGCTCCGCGCTGCTCCAGCGCCGCCACGATCAGCAGCACCGCGTCGGCGCCGGCGGCGCGCGCCTCGAACAGCTGATAGTCGTCGACGATGAAGTCCTTGCGCAGGAGCGGGATCGCCACGGCCGCGCGCACCGCCGCGAGATGCTCGAGCGCGCCGTCGAAGAACGTCGGCTCGGTCAGCACCGAGATCGCCGCCGCGCCGCCCGCCTCGTACGCCGTCGCGATGCGCACCGGGTCGTAGTCGGCCGCCAGCACGCCCTTCGACGGCGACCGGCGCTTGCACTCGGCGATGACGTTGACTCGGCCGGCCATGCCCAGCTCTCGCTCGAAGCGCGCCCCGTCGGGCGAGCGCAACGCGGCACGCGTCTCGAGCGCGGCCAGCGGCTCGCGCTCGCGCCGCACCTCGGTGATCCGCCGCGTGGCGGCGACGATCGTGCGCAGCAGATCGGGCGCCGCGCTCATACGCCAACCTCCGCCTGCGAGCCGCGCGCCATGGCGTCGAGCGTCGTCCTGGCGGCGCCGGCGTCGATCGCCTTGGCCGCACGCGCGATCCCGTCGCGCACGCTTGCGGCGCGCGCCGGCGACGAACAGCGCGGCGCCGGCGTTGAGCAGCACGACGTCGCGCGGTGGTCCGCCGCGGCCGTCGAGAATCGCGCGCACGATCGCGGCGTTCTCCGCCGCGTCGCCGCCCCTGAGGTCGGCCGGGCTCGCCTTCGGCAGCCCGAAATCCGAGGGGTGCACGTAGAACGTGTTGACCGTGCCGCGCGCGGCATTCGGACACCTTCGTGTAGCCCGTCGTCGAGATCTCGTCGATGCCGTCGGCGCCGTGGACGACCCAGGCCCGGTCCGAGCCGAGCAGCAGCAGCGCCCGCGCCAGCAGCTCCGTCAGCTCCGACCGCGGCACGCCGACGATCTGCCGCCGCGCGCCGGCGGGGTTGGTCAGCGGTCCGAGCAGGTTGAACGCCGTCCGGATGCCGAGCTCGCGCCGGGTCTGCGCCGCATGCTTCATCGACGGGTGGAACGTCGGCGCGAAGAAGAACGCGATGTTCGCGTCGTGCAGCGTCCGCTCGACGACCGCCGGCGGCGCCGTGACGTTGACGCCGAGCTGCTCGAACACGTCGGCGCTGCCGCAGCGGCTCGACACCGACCGGTTGCCGTGCTTGGCGACCTTCACGCCGCAGGCGGCGACGACGAGCGCGGCCGCCGACGAGATGTTGAACGTGCCCGACCGGTCGCCGCCGGTGCCGCAGGTGTCGAACACCTCGCCCGGCGGCGCGGCGAGCTTCACCGCATGCTCGCGCATCGTCCGCGCGAAGCCGACGATCTCGGCCGGCCGCTCGCCCTTCATCACCAGCGCGGCGAGCAGCGCCGCCAGCGACCGGCGGGCGCGCGCCCCTCCATCACCTCGCGCATGACGCCGGCGGCCTCGTCCGCGGTGAGGTCCTCGTGGCGCACGAGCTTCTCGAGCAGTGCAGTGAACATCAGCAACCGTCAGAGGTCCAGGAAGTTCCGCAGAATGCGCTTGCCCTCGTCGGTCAGCACCGACTCGGGATGGAACTGCACGCCGTGCACGGGGTACGTCCGGTGGCGCACGGCCATGATCGTCCCGTCTTCCTTCGTGCGCGCCGCCACCTCGAGCTCGGCCGGCACGCTGTCGCTCGCGATGACCAGCGAGTGATAGCGGCCGGCCTGGAACGGCGCGGCGATGCCGCTGAACACGCCCTTGCCGTCGTGGACGACGGTCGACGTCTTGCCGTGCATCGGCGCGCTCGCGCGGCACACGGTGCCGCCGTACACCATGCCGATCGCCTGGTGACCGAGGCAGACGCCGAGCATCGGCGTCGTCGGCCCGAACCGGCGGATCACGTCCATCGACACGCCGGCGTCCTCGGGCCGGCCCGGCCCCGGCGAGATCAGGATCTGCGCCGGGCTTCATCGCCTCGATCTCGCCGATCGTGACCTGGTCGTTGCGCCGCACGCGCATCTCGGCGCCGAGCTCGCCCAGGTACTGCACGAGGTTGTAGGTGAACGAGTCGTAGTTGTCGATGACCAGGACCATACTGTCGCGGCAGCCGGCTTGCCGTCACAAGCCCGCCTGCGCCAGTTCCAGCGCGCGTGATCACCGCGCGCGCCTTGTCGCGCGTCTCCTCGTACTCCGCCGCCGGGTTCGAGTCGGCCACGATGCCCGCGCCCGGCCTGCACGTAGGCGCGGCCGTTCTCGATCAGGACGGTGCGGATCGTGATGCAGAAATCGAGGTTGCCGGCGAAGTCGAGATACCCGACGGCGCCGGCGTAGACGCCGCGCCGCCGGTTCTCGAGCTCGGCGATGATCTCCATCGCCCGCACCTTCGGCGCGCCCGAGACGGTGCCCGCCGGGAAGCAGGCGACGAGCGCGTCGAGCCGATCGTGGTCCTCGTCGAGCTTGCCCTCGACGACCGAGACCAGGTGCATGACGTGCGAGTAGCGCTCGAGCGCCATGTAGGTCGGCACCCGCACCGAGCCGTACGCCGGCCACGCGGCCGATGTCGTTGCGCCCGAGATCGACGAGCATCACGTGCTCGGCGCGCTCCTTCTCGTTGCGCTTCAGCTCCTCGGCCAGCCGCATGTCCTCGTCCTCGTTGCGGCCGCGCGGGCGCGTGCCGGCAATCGGGTGCGTCTGCACGTTGCTGCCCTTCGACGCGCACCAGCATCTCCGGCGACGAGCCGACGATCGAGCGGCCGCCGAGGCGCAGGAAATACATGTACGGCGACGGGTTCACGTGCCGCAGCGCGCGGTAGACGGTGAACGGATCGGCGTCGATCGGCGTCTCGAAGCGCTGCGACAGCACGACCTGGTAGATGTCGCCGGCGGCGATGTACTCCTTCGCCGTGCGCACCATCGACTCGAACTCGCTCGCGCGAGACGTTGGAGGTCACCTCGATCGGCGGCGCCTGCCGGCGCGTCGCCTTCGACAGCGTCCGCTCGAGCTCGCGCTCGACGAACTCGATCTTGGCGCACGCGAACTGGTAGAGCGACTCGAGGTCCTCGTCGCCGGTGATGCGCGCGTTGGCGATGATCAGGATCCGGTGCCGCACGTGATCGAAGGCGAGCACCGTGTCGAACAGCATGAAGCCGGCTTCGTCCTCGGCCGCGGCGCCCGTCCTGCAGCGTGACCGGCTCGAACCAGGCGGCCGCGTCGTAGCCGAGATAGCCGACGGCGCCGCCGGTGAAGCGCGGCAGCCCGGGCACGAACGGCGAATGGAAGCCGGCCATCAGCTCGCGCAGCGTCGGCGATGAACGGCTTGTCCGACTCGGTGGTCTGGCCCGCGCGATCGATGATCGTCTTGCCGCCCCGCGACCGCAGGATGAGGAACGGATCCTTGCCGAGGAACGAGTAGCGGCCGACCTGCTCGCCGCCCTCGACCGACTCGAGGAGGAACGCGTAGTCGGAGTGCTCGGCGATCTTGAGGAACGCCGACACCGGCGTCAGCAGATCGGCGACGATCTCCTTGTAGACCGGCACGAACGTCCCGCGCTGCGCCAGTTCCTTGAATTCGTCGAACGTCGTCAGATGCATTGCTATCATCACCCGTCATCATGCCTCTGGCGGACGGCTGAAGTCCGCGGCTACTGGCACGCGACGGTCCGCTGCATCGACGCCGGGCTGACGCCGGCGCTGCGCCCGTCCACCATTCGAACTGCCGCTCGGCCTGCGCCACGAGCATCGGCAGGCCGTCGAGCGCGAGGCAGCCGGCGGCGCGCGCCTCGCGCACGCAGCCGCGACTCGCCGGCCCGTAGGTCAGGTCGTAGACCAGGCGGCCGCGAACGGCCCGCCCGGCAGCGGCGACTCGTCCCGCGACGCGGCGCCGCCGAGCGGCGTGGTGTTCACCAGCACGTCCCACGACCCCGGCGCCGGCGGCCAGCACGCCGGCGCGTCGCGCCGAGCACGGCCACTTCCTCCGCCTGCTCGAGCCGCCGCGCGTGCACGGTCACCTGGGCTCCGCGCGACGCGAGCGCGACGACCACCGCCCGCGCCGCGCCGCCGGCGCCGAGCACGGCGGCCCGCGCGCCCTCCAGCGTGTCCGGCAAGCATCGCCTCGAGCGGCATCGAGAAATCCGTCGACGTCGGTGTTGGTCGCCGTCCCACCCGTCCTGACGGCGGCGCAAGCGTGTTCGCCGCGCCCACGGCACGGGTCAGCGCGTCGGCGCTCATGCGCGGCGTGCAGCGCATCGAGCTTGAACGGAATCGTGACGCTCGCACCCTCGAACCCGAGCGCCTCGGCGAACGTCAGGAAGTCGTCGAAGTCCGCCGGCCTGGAGCGGCACGTACACCGCGTCGATACCGGCCGCGGCAAACGCGGCGTTGTGCATCACCGGCGACAGCGAGTGCATCGCGTTCCGGCTGACCACGCCGTACAGCCTCGTGCGCGGGCCCACGGCGCGGAACCGGTATTGCGCCAGCATCCGGTGCGCGGGGATCTGTCCGGGCGCCACGGCGTCGCCGGCATAGGTCCAGCGCGAGCCGAAGCGCGTCGCCAGCAGGCGCGTCGGGACTCCCGCCGTCGCCCATGCCGATGACGACCGCGTCGCCCTCGCGGGCGATCTCGAGCAGCGGCAGCGTGTCGGCCAGCCGCGTCGCCGTCACGGCGATCTTGATGACCGCGGCGCCCGTCTGCCGCATGGCGCGCACGCGTGCGTCGAGGTCGGCGGGCACGCCGGTGAAGTCGTGCGACGAGACCACCGATGCGCGCCGGGCGCGTGCGTGATGATCTCGGTCGAAGCCGGCGCGCCACTCGACGTCCACGTACTCGGCCCCGCAGTCGAGCGCCTGGTCGAGGACCGCGTGCCGCTCGTCCTCGCTCCCGTCGAAGCGGCCGCCCTCCCAGGCCGGCCGGCAGGTCACGATGGCGGGAAGACGCCGCCCGGCGAGAGAGCGCCGCCACGTCGAGGTCGGCGACGCCGTCCAGACGCAGCTCGACCATGTCGGCTGCCGCCGCCGCATCGCGGGCGGCGAGCAGCTCGGCCATCGTCTGGCCGGTCACGGTTTCGCAGAGCAGGGAAGACGTCATAAAGCAAAAACGCCCCTTCAACCGCTGGGCTGAAGGGGCGCTGGATGCTGCTGAGTTCGAATGTTCGCGTTTAAACGCCGGCCAGCCGCCCCTTCAGATGCAGTCCCGTACCACCACCAATAGCTGGCGAAGGCGGGACGCACGAAGGGGCTAAACGAATGGCGCATCGGCGTGAAACGGTGCCCGGAAACAGTAGCCTACTGCCGCGATGGCTGTCAACCTAAATGGCTGTACACCCTTGAAGTTTCAGGGGTTTACCCGTATCTTGAGCTTGGTCGCGCACTGCAGATTTTATAAGGTCCCGCCTTCGGGGCAGACCGGATGAGCCACTAACTTATGCTGAATCGCAGCTTTGCCGTTGTCCTTGGACTTCTGCTGTTCCTCGCGGCCGGCCTGCCGGCGCAGTCCCGGTTCTTCCCGGTAGACGAGCTGCGTCCGGGCATGGTCGCCATCGGGCGGACGGTCTTCGAGGGCGATCGGCTCGACGAGTTCAAGGTCCACATCCTCGGCGTGCTGCGCAACGTCATCGGCACGCGCCGCAACCTCATCCTGGCCAGGCTCGAAGGCGGCCCGCTCGCCAACACGGGCGTCATCGCCGGCATGAGCGGCAGCCCGGTCTACATCGACGGGCGGCTCGTGGGCGCCGTGTCCTATTCGCTCGGCCAGTTCTCCAAGGAACCGATCGCGGGCATCACGCCGATCGCCGAGATGATCGACGCCGCGACGATTCCCGGGCCGCGCCGCCAGGCCGCACGCGTCGATCTGCCGATGCCGCTCACGCCCGACGGCTTGCGCGCATCGCTGCGGCAGGCGTTCGCATGGGTCCGGCCGTTCGCCGACAGCGCCAACGACATCCGCGTGCTCGGAGACGGCAGCGTCAACGCCGGGCATCGGCACGATGCTGCGGCCGATTGCGACGCCGCTGACGCTTGGCGGCTTCGACCCGTCGGTGTTCGATCCGGTCGCGGAAGGCTTCCGCGATCAGGGCTTCGTGCCGGTGATGGCGGGCGCGATGCAGGCGCCGGCGGGTCCCGCTCGCACGGCTGTTCCCCTTCGGCCCGGCGATCCGGTCGGCGTCGCGCTCATGAGCGGCGACCTCGAGCTCGGCGCCACCGGCACCGTCACCGACGTCGACGGCAGCCGCGTCTACGCCTTCGGCCACCCGTTCTACGGCCTCGGGCCGACGCAGTTCCCGATGACGCGCGCCTACGTGCACACGCTGTCTGCCGAGCCTCGCTGAGCTCGATGAAGATCGCGAGCACGGGCGAGGTGATCGGCACGGTGCAGCAGGATCGCGTTCACGACGATCGCCGGCACGCTCGGCGCGGGACCGCAGCTCATCCCCATCAAGCTGACGCTGACGTCCGAGCGCGGCACCAGGAAGACGTTCAACATGGCGATGGTGAACGACCAGCTGTTCACGCCGCTCCTCGCCTACGTGTCCATCCTCAACACCGTCACGTCGTACGAGCGGCAGAACGGCGCCGCCAGCTACGCGGTACGCGGCACGGCGGCGGTGAAGGAGCACGGGATGCTCTCGCTTCGAGGATCTGTTCACGCGGCGACTCAGCCGTCGAGCGGCGCGGCGGCGTACATCGTGGCGCCGATCAACTTCATCCTGCGCAACGCGTTCGAGGATGTCGAGCTCGAAGGGCTGAACCTCGAGATCGACGCCAGCGAGCAGCCGCGCAGCGCCACGCTCGAGCGCGTCTGGGTCGACGGCACGCGCGTCAAGGCCGGGCACGACGGTCGACCTGAAGATGCTGCTCCGCACGTATCGCGGCGAGGGCATCACGCGCACCGTGCCGGTGGAGATCCCGGCCAACGCGCGCGGCGCCGTCTCGATCATGGTGGCCGACGCGCACGCGGCTCTCGCAGTGCGAGGCGCGGGAGCTGCAGATCCAGCCGCTGCAGACGCGCGGGCTGCCGCAGATGATGCGCGTCCTCAACAGCGCGCGCAAGAACAACCGCCTCTACGTCCGGCTCCTCAATCGCGACGGCGGGGCCGTGGTCAAGGGCGAGTCGCTTGCCGCCCTGCCCCCGTCGGTGCTCGCCGTCATGGAGTCCGATCGGAATGGCGGCAGCTTCAGCCCGCTGCAGAGCGCGCTGCTCGGCGAATGGGAAATTACGACCGAGCACGCGGTGAGCGGCTCGCGGACGCTGACCCTGCCGCTCGAAGAATAACGAACCACAGGGTCACGGAGACGCAGGGAAATCCACCATGGTCTCGTGTTCGTGCCTCTGTGGTTCGTGGACGTGAAAAACCTTAGACTGAACGCTATGCCGAAGCTTTTCCTGCGAGCCCTCATCGCAGTCAGTGGCGCCTGCGCGGTTGCCGGCGTCCTTCATGCGGCCGTGCCGACGTTCTGGCAGGTCTCCACCGAGGCCGAGTTCCTGCGCGGAGAAGTCGAGAACCTCTCGATCGACACCTACGGGCGCCTGTCGCTCGGGCCCGACGTCCACGCCCGTGCACGAGTCCACGGCGCCCTTCCTGTGGGCGATGGTGCGGCCGCTCCGGATGGATCGGTCTACGTGGGCAGCGGCAACGACGGACAGGTCCACCGCATCGATGCCGCCGGCAAGGGCGCCGTGTTCTTCGACGCCGAGGAACTCGAGGTCCACGCGATCGCGCCGGCGCCCGGCGGTGGCATCTACGCCGGGACGTCGCCGGACGGAAAAATCTACAAGGTGGACGCCAGCGGCACCAGCACGGTGCTCTTCGATCCGCCCGACCGCTACATCTGGAGCCTCGCCGTGGACCGCGCGAACAACGTGTTCGCCGCCACCGGCGACAAGGGCATCATCTACAAGATCTCCGCCCGACGGGAAAGGCGCGCCCTTCTACGAAACCAAGGCGACGCACGCCATGTCCCTGGCCTTCGATCGCGAAGGCCGCCTCCTGGCCGGCACCGAATCGCCCGGGCGCGTCTTCCAGATCGACGCCGCGGGCAAGCCGTTCGTCCTGCTCGACTCGCCGTACAACGAAATCCACAGGCTGCGGGTCGACGCGAACGGAACGATCTACGCGGCCGCGCTCAGCGGCCGTCCGGCCGCCAGCCCGGCAGCGGCGCCGCGGCCCGAGCCGCAGCAGCCGGCGCCGCAGCCGACTGTGTCGGTCTCCACCGAGATCACCGGCATCGCCATCGTCGCCGACACGGCCTCGGTGACGGCGAGCACGCAGCCGGTGCGCGCGAATCAGGGCCCGGCGACCGGAGCGCTCTACCGCATCATGCCGGACGGCGCGTGGGATCTCGTGTGGGAATCGCGCGAGGACTCGCCGTACGACGTCGCCTTCGAGACGAGCGGCGGCATCCTGCTGTCCACCGGCAACGAGGGCAAGATCTTCCGTCTCTCCGGCGACCCGCTGCAGCCGACGCTCATCGCCCGCGCCAACGCGCAGCAGGTGACGACGCTGCTCGCCGATCGCACGGGCCGGATGCTGTTCGCCACCTCGAATCCGGGCAAGGTGTTCCGCCTGTCGCCGGCGCGTGCGGAGCGCGGCACCTACACGTCCGACGTGCGCGACGCGCAGACGGTCGCGACGTGGGGCGCGATCAAGTGGGAGGCGCTGGCGCCGTCGGGCACGCGCGTGGAGATCTCCACCCGTTCCGGCAATACCCGTACGCCGGACGAGACCTGGAGCAACTGGGCCCCGGCCTACGCCAACGCGGACGGCAGCCCGATCACCAGCCCGCGCGCGCGCTATCTGCAGTGGCGCGCGATCCTCGCCGGCGCCAGCGAGACGCCGCTCCTGACATCCGTGACCGCGGCCTACCTGCCGCGGAACACGCGGCCGCGCGTGGCGTCGATCACGATTCATCCCGCCGGCACGGTGTTCCAGCGGCCGTTCCCGACCGACCCGGAGATTGCCGGCTTCGATGGCGACACGCCCGACCGCCGCGCGGCCGCGCAACTGTCTCCGGGCGCCGGCGGGTCCGCCGGCGGCTCACCGAATCTCGGCCGCCGCACGTACCAGAAAGGGCTCCTCACCTTCGTCTGGCGTGCCGAGGACGAGAACCGCGACGAGTTGAGCTACGAGGTGCAGTACCGGCGCGAAGGCGAGACGGCGTGGAAACCGTTGAAGCGCGAACTGCCGGACGCCATCCTGGTCTGGGACACGACGTCGGTTCCCAACGGCCGCTACGTGGTCCGCGTCGTCGCGTCCGACGCGCCGTCGAACTCGCCGGCCACGGCGCTCGCCGGCGCGATGGAGAGCACGACGTTCGAGATCGACAACACGCCGCCGACGGTCATGGTCAGCTCGGCGCGTCGCGACGGTGCGCGGCTCGTGATCGCCTTCGAGGTGCGCGACGAGCATTCGGCGGTGCAGAAGGCCGAGTATTCGCTCGACGGCGATCGCTGGCAGGCGGTCTATCCGCGCGACGGCATCGCGGACTCGCGCGCCGAGCAGTACGAACTGGTGCTGGAGGGAGAAACGGCCGCTCGCGGCGTGATCCTGCGGGCGACCGATGCGCTGAACAACGTGGCCAGCGCGCGGGGCGAAGCACCGCCGGCGTCAGGCGGTCGTTGAGGCAGGAGGCGCCGCCAGCTCGGTGCTCGGCACCGACACCGGCACGTCTTCAGGTTCTACCGGTTTCTCCACGTCCGGGACCGGCTCCACGGCCGGCCGCGCGTCGGCTCGGGCCTCGGCTCGCGTAGTACCGCGGGCCGTCGTGCGCACCAGCAGCCACACCATGTTCACCGCAACCTTGGTCCCGCCGCCGCTTCGGCGGGCGCGAAGCGCGAGCGCTTCACGCCGTCGAGCACCGCCGTGACCTCGGCCGCGTCCTGCTCGGAGCGCCGGTGGGCACTCGCGTGGTCTGACTGCAGCAGGTCATACGTGGAGATGCGGCCCTCGCGCGTCACGACCGCTGACACGGCAAACGCCACTTCCTCGTCCGAGATCGACTCGAGCGCGGACACGCCGTCGAGCGCGCGCGGGAAGGACACGCGTCCGTCGAGGCGCATGGGGTTCTGATCCGATCCCGGGTTGGCCGGCGGCAGCACCGGAGCGGACGGCCGATCCAGCCGCTCGATCATCGCCGCCAGCGATTCCGGGTTCTCCGCGGTGGCGGCCTGCAGCACGCCCAGCGACGCGACGAGACAGCCGACGAGCGCGGCCGTCGCCCCGACGGCGGGCCACAGCAGGTGCATGTCGTCGAACATCCCGCGGACCTGGACCGCAAACGACTGATCGCGCTCGGCGCGAATGCGCGTGAGCACGTCGGACTGGATCGCGGCCAGCGCGCGCGCGTCCTCGGGCGCCGGCGGAGGCGACGCGAGGCGGATCGACGCGCCAATCAGGCGCATGTCCTCGACACGGGCCGCGCAGGGACGGCACCACCGCAGGTGAGACTCGAGGGCGACCTGGTCGGCCATCGCGAGCTCGCCGTCAACGAAACCTTCGAGCAACTCCCGCGCGTGCTCGCAACCGAGATAGGGAATCATGCCCGGAGCCCCAGCAGCTCTGCGCGCAGCGCCTGTCGCGCACGCGTGAGCCGCGACTTCACCGTACCGACGGCGATGTTGAGCGAGAACGCGATCTCCTCGTAGCGGAGCCCGTCCACCTCGCGAAGGATGAGCGCCGTGCGCTGATCGAACGGCAGGTGATCGAGGGCCTGCCAGATGCGGGTCGCTGTTTCCTTGCTCGCCAGCAGTCGATCGGGGAGTACTTCACGCTTCGACTCCGGCTCGCCGAACTCCCGCAGGTGCTCGTCGAGCGACACCTGATCGCTCCGGTGGCGCCGCCTCCACCACCGCTGCCTGTTGCGCGCCTGGTTGATCACGATGCGATAGATCCAGGTACGCAACGCGGACTGTCCACGAAACCGCGAAATCGTCCGAAAGACGCGGAGGAAGACTTCCTGCGAGAGGTCGAGCGCTTCGTCGCGATCGCCAAGCAGATGCAACGCGAGCGTGTAGACCATCCGCTGGTGGGCCGCGACGAGCTCCGCACAGGCCAGATCGTCGCCAGTGGCGCAACGCTGAATCAGTGCCGCTTCGCCGCTATCTACGTCAGACCAGCTGATGGCGCCGGCGTTCTTCACCAGGTCTCCAGAGAAGGGTGTCTGCATGAAGTCTAGCACCACGCCCCGCCGAGCTGGGCAACTGCTCCTCCGAAAGGGTTAGACACCGGGCCTGGCGGGAAGTTCCTCGGTCAATTTCCCTAATTCCGGGGCCGCGGCCTTCAGAAGGCAGAACCGGGGTTTTGCATGCCCGGTTCGAAGTCCCGAAACCGCAGCCCCGCCAGCGGAGGTAACATGCTGCAGGAATGAGATGGGGGATCGTGTGCGGCGTGGCGGGGGCGGCCCTCGTCGCGGGCGGAGTGCTGGCGTGGACCGCCATCAGCCAGGATCGTGAGTTCCAGCAGCTGATCGCCGCTGGCGACACCGCGCTGGCGCAGGACCAGACCTTCACCGCGATCGAGGCGTTCAGCGGCGCGCTCGCGCTCAAGAGCGACTCGATGGTCGCCTACCTCAAGCGCGGCGACACCTATCGCCGCCGCGGCGAGCTGGCCGCCGCCCTGCGCGACCTGCGGGCGGCGTCGGCGCTGGAGCCGACGGCGCCCCGGCCCGTGGAGCTGCTCGGCGACGTGAATGCCGGCATGGGCCGGTACGAACGCGCCATTGAGGAATACCGGCGGTTCATCCTCCTCGACGACCGATCGCCGCGCGTCCTCTACAAGCTCGCTTACACGTACTACCGCAACGGCCAGGCGGCGAAGGCCATCGAGCCGCTGCGTGAAGCGCTGGCCATCGATGGGCGGCTGGGCGAAGCGCACTACCTGCTTGGTCTCTGCCTGCGCGAGGGCGGCCGACAGCCGGACGCGGTCACCTCGCTGCGCCGCGCGCTGGAGCTCAATCCCGCGTTGGCCGCGGCACGCGAGGAACTGGCGCTCCTCTACGGCTCGCTGCATCGCGACCGCGAGAGCATCGAGCAGCTCGAGGCGCTTGCCGCCCTGGAGCCCGACAGCCCCGAGCGCATGATCCGTGTCGGACTCGCATACGCACGGCAGGGCCGCACCGAGGCGGCGATCGTCACGCTTGGCCGTGCCGCCGAGCGATACCCGGACGACCCCGCGGTGTATACCGCGCTCGGCCGTCTGTGGCTGGAGAGCGCCGGTTCGCGCAACGACCGCATCGCCCTCGACAAGGCGCTCCAGGCGCTCGAGGCCGCAGCCTCACGCCCCAACGCGACGAGCGAAACGCTCGCGCTCTACGGCCGCGCGCTGTTCCTGGCGGGCAACACGGCAGCCGCCGTGCGCACCCTGCAACAAGCGACCTCGCGCTCCCCCGTCGAGCCGCTCGCGTATCTGTATCTCTCCTACGCCGCTGCCAGCGTGAGCGACAGCTCCATCGCCCACGACGCGGAGCTCCGCTACGGGGCGTTGAACGAACCATAGTTAAGTGGAACAAGTGGAAAAGTGGAAGAAGTGGAAGAAGTGAACTTCAGAACTTGAAAGTTCGGAAGTTGAAAAGTGCTCCCGAGCTGTTTCGTGGCACTTAGCTGATTCCGGTACAACTACCCACTTCGACGTGCCGCGGCCCGGCCCGCGGCATCTTCTCTGCAGGGGTTCGGCGCATGCCGCCCCGCGATCTCCGTGAACGAACGCGGCTATTTGCGCTTGCGGTGCTCGGGTTCTGTCGGAGGCTACCCGCCACGAAAGAGGCGCAAGAAGAGGCAGGGCAACTGCGGCGCGCCGCCAACTCGATGCGGTCGAACTACCGCGCCGCCCGGCGCGGCCGTTCGCGCGCTGAATTTCGAGCCAAGCTTGGAACCGTCTTCGAGGAAGCCGACGAGTGTGTGGACTGCCTCGAGTACCTTCCGGGACGCGAACATCAGCCACGATGCGGCACTGATTGAAGAGGCGCGAGAGCTCGCATCGATTTTCGCAGCGTCAGTGAGAACCGCGCGTCAGAACACCGCGCGCGTGAACAAGGTTCCCAAAGCCAGCGCCCCAAATACCCGGGACACATGATGCCCGGTAGCCCGGCGTCGCCTGCCAGTCAATAACCACCTGGTTGCCCCGAGCAAGCTGGTTGCACTTTCTGACTTTCCTTCGCAACTGTTTCACGTCACTTCACGTCACTCCCCACGACTCTCCCGACTCTCCCCACTTCCCGACTTCTCCACTTCCACTTCTTCCACTTCTTCCACTTCTTCCACTTCGACGATGTCTTCCCCTAAGTCCCCTAAGTCCCTAAGTCCTCCCTTGCGTCGCCGGATCGAGCGCGTCGCGCAGTCCGTCTCCGAGGAAATTGAAGCCGAGAACCAGCATCGCGATGGCGAGGCCGGGGAAGATCGTCAGATGCGGCGCGTCGAGCAGGTGGGCGCGGCCGTAGTTGAGCATCGTGCCCCAGCTCGGGGTCGGCGGCTGCACGCCGAGGCCGAGGAAGCTCAGGGCGGCCTCGGCGAGGATCGCGCCGCCCATGCCGAGCGTGGCCTGCACGGTCACCGCGGGCAACGTGGTCGGGATCACGTGCCGCGCCAGGATTCGAGGCGTCGTCGCGCCGAGCGCGCGCGCGGCCTGGACGAACTCGAGCTCGCGCGCACGCAGGACCTGGCCCCTGACGAGCCGTGCGTATCCCACCCACCCGATCAGCGTGAGGGCCAGGACGACGTTGACGAGGCTCGGTCCGAGGACGGCCACGAGCGCGATCGCCAGCAGCAGGCCGGGGAACGCCAGCAGGATGTCGATGACGCGGCTGATCGCTTCGTCGATGCGGCCGCCGAAATAGCCGGCAATCGAGCCGAGGAGAATGCCGATCGACGCCGAGACGCCGACGACGACCAGCCCGACCATCAGCGAGATGCGCGCGCCGGACAGCACCCGCGCGAAGATGTCGCGTCCGAGCTCGTCGAGACCGAACCAGTGCATCGCGGTGGGACCTTCGAGCCGCAGCGCCAGCTCCTGTGCGGCCGGATCGAACGGCGCGAGCAGCGGGCCGAAGATCGCCGCCACGACGGTGAGCAGAACGATCGCCGCGCCGACTTTAGCCATGCGCCTCGCCGGGTCTCCGGTCCCACGGTCTCCAGGCGACCGTTCGACAGGCGATCGACCTCCGGAGACCGGCGACGATCAGTTGGCGTGTCACTCATAGCGAATGCGCGGATCGAGCACGCCGTAGACGAGATCGGTGAGCAGGTTCACGCCGACGTACGTCACCGCGATGAACAGGATTGCGCCCTGCACGATCGGATAGTCGCGGAATCCGATCGATTGGATGAGCAGCCGGCCGATCCCCGGCCACGCGAATATCGTCTCGGTAATGACGGCGCCGGTCAGCACGGCGCCAAATTGCAGGCCGAGCAGCGTCACGATCGGGATCAGGCTGTTCCTGAACGCGTGCCGGATGACTGCGCGTGTGCGCGAGGCGCCGCGTGCGCGCGCAGCCTGGACGTACTGCTCCCGCAGTTCCTCGAGGAGCGTGGCGCGTGTCATGCGCGCAAGGATGGCGGCAAGCGCGGCGCCGAGCGAGATCGCGGGCAGGATCAGGTGGCCGATGCGTGCCGCGGCCCGACACCGGCAGCCAGCCGAGCTCCACGGCGAAGACAATCGCCAGCAGCGGCCCCAGCCAGAAGTTCGGGATCGAGATGCCCAGGAGCGCGAGCGTCATCGCGCCGTGATCGATTGACGTGCCGCGCCAGACCGCGGCGGCGATACCAAGGGGGATCGAGATCAGGATCGCGACGATCATCGCCGCGGCGGCCAGCTCGATGGTCGCCGGCAGCCGCTCGAGGATCGCCTGGCTCACGGGCTGGCTGGTCCGCAGCGACGTCCCGAGATCGCCCTGAAGCACGCCTCCGAGGAAGCTGCCGTACTGCTCGACCAGCGGCCGGTCCAGCCCGAGCCGCGTGCGAAGCTCGGCTACGTCTTCCGGCGACGCCGTTTCCCCGAGCATCGCCAGCGCCGGATCGCCCGGGATGAAGTGAATCAGCGAGAACACCAGCGTAGCCACCCCGAGCAGGACGGGAACCGTCAGCACCAGCCGGCGAGCGAGAAACCGGAGCACGCCGCCATTTTGCCTCAATCCGGAGCGCGGTACTCGAAGGCGGCACGCAGAACGGGCCGAAGACGGTCGGGATCAGCCAAGGGATCGGCGGCACATCATGTTTGACGTGAGTGGCACGGGAGCGTACCATTCTCCGTCTCGCGTGGCGTTTCAACCGAAGAAGCAGAGGCCCAACATGTCCAGACACGATGCCGAACGGACGTTCGCACGCCGGTCGTTTCTTTCGAAGCTGGGCATCGGCCTGACCGCCGGCGGTGCCGGGCTGGGGACGGCCGTCGTGAGCGCGCAGACGCCAGGAAACGGCGAAAGTGGACGATGGCAGTCCGCTCGCCACACGGCGGATGACTGGCTCGATCAGATTCCGGGCAAGCATCGGCTGGTGCTCGACACGACGACGCCCCAGGGCTTCGGAGACGCCTTGGCGTTCCTGAACAACTACTTCACCGTCAACCAGAACGCGTACGGCCTCCAGGACGCGGACCTTGCCGTCGTGCTGCTCGCACGGCACCTGTCGACGCTCTTCGCGTTCAACGACTCCATGTGGGCGAAATACGGCGGTACCATCACACAGCGCACCAACTTCAACGACCCGAAGACGAAACAGCCGCCAACGATCAATCTTTACAACTCCACCACCCACGGCACCGCGCTGACCAATCGCGGCAACACCCTGGACAGCCTGCTCAAGCGCGGTCTGCATCTGGCGGTGTGCCAGGTGTCAACCCGTGGGAACGCCGGAACCATCGCCATGGCGACCGGCGCGACGGCTGACGCGGTCTACAACGAGCTGGTCGCGAACCTGGTCGGCCGCAACGCCCACATGGTGCCGGCCGGGATCGTGGCGGTGAATCGCGCCCAGGAGCGCGGCTACTCCCTGGTAGCCGCCGGCTGATCACGGTCCCGGTCGTTACGCCGCACGATGCCGCGGATGTAGGCGCGGATGATATGGCGCGCCAGCGCCTCGAGCGCGTCCTCGGCCCGAGCAAAGTCTCCGGTCCACTGGGGCTTGGCATGGGTCGCCAGGATGAATCTCCAGGCATTGTGAACGGTCGCAAGATACGCGCGCTCTCCTGCCGGTAGTCCGTCGACAACATGCAGCACGACGTCGGCGTCGATCACGCCGTCGTGGATAGTAAGAGCAGCGACAGCCGGTCCGATTTTCAGGTTCATGGCGGGACGAGATTTCTACCGCCCCGGCTGTTCCGGGCAATGAGACTTTGGCCCGACAGACGGAAGCCGGGCAGGAAGGCCGTCAATTCGTCCCGATTCCCAGCCTCACGATCATCTTCAGCAATCCCTGGCGCGACAGCCCGAGCTGAGCGGCGGCTTTGCTGCGGTTGCCGCCCGCCCGTGCCAGCGCGACCTCGACGCAGCGGCGCTCGAACTGCGTCCGGGCCTCGTCGAGCCGCAGCGCCGTGACGCTCGTGGCGCCGGTGACGACCGCCGGCAGCAGCCCCGGCCGCACCCGCCCGCGTGACGGCGCCGCCACCGCGAGCGCCGCGACCACGTTCTGCAACTCGCGGACGTTGCCCGGCCAGTGATACCGGGTCAGCTCGGTCAACACGCCGTGGGTCAGCCGGGCCGCCGACCCGACGCGCGCCGAGGCGTCCCGCCAGAAGTGCTCGGCGAGGAGCGCCACGTCCTCCGGCCGGTCCCGCAACGGCGGCACGTGGATCCGAATCACGTCGAGGCGATACAGGAGATCCTGGCGAAAGCGCCCGGCCGACGCTTCCGTGCGCATGTCGCGGTTGGCGGCGGCCACGATTCGCACGTCCACCGTGCGACCGAACGTCTCGCCGACGCGCCGCACTTCGTGCTGTTGCAGCACGCGCAGCAGCTTCGCCTGGCCTCGGGGCGACAGGTCGGCGACTTCGTCGAGAAACAACGTGCCGCCGTTCGCGTCTTCGAAGAGGCCTGGCCGGTCGGCCACGGCGCCGGTGAACGCGCCACGTGCGTGCCCGAATAGCTCCGAATCGAGCAGATCCTCCGGGATGAGCCGCGCAGTTGACGTCGCAGAACCGGCGTTCACGCCGCGGGCCGAGCTGGTGAATGGCGCGCGCCGCGAGTTCCTTCCCGCATCCGCTCTCGCCTTCGATCAACACGCTGAATGGAGCGCTGGCCGCGCGGACGATGGCGCGCCGCACGTCCTCCATCGCGCGGCTGACGCCCACCAACTCCGGCACGGAGGCGGCCGCCGCCGCAGCGACCCGCGCCCCGGCGAGGTGTGCATCGATCCGGGGCGCCACGACCGCGGTGGCGAGCTCCAGCACCTCTGATGCATCACGGGCGGGCGTCCGGTCGGGGGGCCAGCGCGCCACCACCGCCGCGAGAAGCCGCGTGCCCAGGCGGATTGGCACGCCAAGCTCGTGTCCGCCTCCGTGCGTTTCGGGACCAATCACGATCCCCGAGTCGAGCACGCGCGATCCGAGACGTGTGGCAAGGCCGGAACCCACGGTCAGCAGGCTGGTGACGGGACCGGCGTCGGCCGACAGCAGATCGACCCTGCTTGCCTGAATCTCCTGCGTGGCGCGTTCGAGCACCCGGCGAACCGCGATCTCGTCGTCATCCTGGCCGTGAGCCAGACGGATCAGGATGGCTGCAACGGTCGTGGCCGCAACAGGCGCCGGGAGGGCCACGACGGACACGGGACGCTCGCGTCCGGCGAGCCGGCGCTCGATCGCGCGACGAAGCAGCGGCGGTGCCGCGGCACCCATACGCGCCAGCCGAGCGAGGTGCGTGTCGGCCTCGCGCGACAGGCCGGCGCGGCGGAGCGCATCATGCCAGGCGATCCGAGCCCGCGCCACGCGCAAGGGCGCGTGAGCCTGCCGTGCCGCCCGCACGACCTCGTCAAACGATTCCCGTCCCGACGCCAGGTCGCCAGCCGTCGTCCGCACACGCAGCGCTGCAGAGTGAGCAATCGCACGCGCCAGCGGTTCCCCCGACGCGCCGGCGCACTCTACCGCCAGGGTGGCGCGCTGCCCCGCCTCGAACACGCGTCCAGCCGCGAGCAGCGCCCGCACCGCTACGCCGTCCACGAATGCGGACGTCGATGTCCCGAGTGCGCGGCGCTCCTCGTCTCCGAGCGGCAATGCTGCATCGATCTCGTCGCCACCGCGCCCCTGCCACAGAAGCACTCGAACGAGCACCGCTTCTGCCCAGCAGCGCAGGGCCGCCGAGGGCGATCCGGCAACGAGCTCCGGCACGACAGAGCGATTCGGCATCCGTGAATCGCTCACAGTCACAGCGCGCCGCCGCCTGCCAGATCCGCGCGGCAAACGCCGCGTCATCATCTCCGGCCATTCCGGCGTGCCGTGCCGCGTCGTCGAAATGGCCATCGGCGTCGCCCGGACGTCCCCGCTCCACCAGCAGCCGGCCGAGCGCGATCCGGGCAGTCGAGGACAAGCCGAAAGCGCGACGGCGATCGAGCGCTCCTGCCGTTTCGCGCAGCAGCCGCTCGGCGGCCGCGTGGCGCCCGGCGAGGACGAAGGCCTCGGCGCGATTGATGTGCTCGGTGAACCGCGTCACGTCAGGTCCGGCGGCCGCGGCCGTCGGCCGGGCCCGGACAACGCCGTACGCCGCCCTCGGTTCGCGGGCCACGCACGCCTGCCCCGTGCCGGCGGTCGTCAACCGGAACGTCAGCAACACGTGAGGACGCGGCGCCCGGGCCGACGCTTCGACGAACGCTGCCCGTGCAGCGGGCAATCCGGCCGCGAATCCTCCGATCAGCAGCAGCGTGCGCTCGGAGAGATCCTCTCTGAGCACGTCGCACAATCTGAGATACATGTCGACCGCCATGGCCACGAAGCCGCAGCGGCGTGCGTCGGCCGCGGCTCGCCGGCCGATGGCCCCGGCCTGCACCGCGTTGCGCGCATCGACGACGATCCATCGCGGTTCACCATCCCGTCCGTGGCCGAGCACTTCAGATATTCCCAACGAGTGGGAGTTGCCGGAACGGTCACGCTGGGAGTTGGGAGTCGAATCCCCACTCGCCCAGGGAGTCGAGGGCGATCTCGTGTCCGGTGACAAGGTCACATCCGCGAGCGCCATCGAACACCACGTAGCGGTCCTGCAGCAGTCGGGTCATGGACGTGCGCACTGCAACGACCTTGCGCATGCGGAAACACTCGGAGATCCGCGCGGAGGCGTGCCGAAGGTCGCAGTTTCTTCGGTATACAATTTGGTCGAATGCTCAGATTTCTCACTGCGGGCGAGTCGCACGGCCAGGCGCTCGTCATGACTCTCGACGGCATGCCCGCGGGCCTTCAGCTCGACGTCGATGCGCTGAACGCGCAGCTTCGGCGGCGGCAGGGTGGATATGGCCGCGGTCGCCGCATGGCCATTGAGAGCGACCGCGCCGAGATTCTGGCCGGCGTCCGCCACGGCCGAACCACCGGCGCGCCAATCGCGCTCCTCATCAGGAATCGCGACTGGGTCAACTGGCAGCAGACGATGTACGCCGAGTCGGAGATGCCGGAGGGGGCGAGCGGCGCGAAGCGCGCGGGCGTCACGCGCCCGCGGCCGGGCCACGCCGACCTGGCCGGCGCCCTGAAGTACGGCCACGAGGACATCCGGGACGTCCTCGAACGCGCCAGCGCGCGCGAAACCGCCGCCCGCGTCGCTGCCGGCAGCCTCGCGCGGCAGCTACTCGGTCAATTCGGCGTCCGCATCGCCAGCCACGTGTCGGCAATCGGCAATCTCGTCCTGCCCGAGCATCGCGTGGTGTCCTTCGAGGAGGCCTCAACGCAGCCGGATGACGCGCCGCTGCGGTGCGTGGATGCGGAACTGCAGCAGCGAATGATTTCGTTCATCGACGCCGCGAAGGAAGCGGGCGACACCGTCGGCGGGGCGTTCGAGGTCATCGCGACCGGTGTCCCGGCCGGGCTGGGCTCGTATGTCCAATGGGATCGCAAATTGGACGGACGCCTGGGCCAGGCCATGCTGTGCATCCATGCGATCAAGGCGGTCGGCATCGGCATCGGCCCGGAGGTCGCCGTGCGGCCCGGCTCGCGCGTGCACGACGAAATCCTGCCGCCGGGCTCGGCCGACGCTCCGGTACGGCCCACCAACAATGCCGGCGGCCTCGAAGGCGGCGTCACCAACGGCCAGGAAGTGCGCGTGACCGGCTTCATGAAGCCGATCGCCACGCTGATGAAGCCGCTGCGATCGGTGGACCTGAACACGATGTCCGAGGCACCGGCCGCCATCGAGCGCAGCGACGTCTGTGCGGTGCCCGCCGCGGCCGTCGTCGGTGAGGCCATGGTGGCATTCGTTCTCGCGGACGCGTTCCTCGAGAAGTTTGGCGGCGACTCGATCGACGAGATCCAACGTCATTACGACGCGTCGGCCGAGCAGGTGCGCCGCCGGTTCGCGGCACGCACCCCTGCATGATCCGTCCGATTCTCCGGTACGGTGACGAGGTGCTGCACCAGCCGGCGGCACCAGTCGGCGACATCACGGCCGAGATTCACACGCTCATCGACGACATGATCCAGACGATGTATGCCGCGCCGGGAATCGGCCTGGCCGCGACGCAGGTCGGCGTCGGGTTGCGCATTTTCGTCGCGGACATCTCGGTCGGACACAATTCGGCGGACCTCATCACGTTCATCAACCCGGAGTTCGTCGAGCGGGATGGAATGCAGCTGGAAGAGGAAGGCTGTCTCAGCGTGCCCGGCTTCCAGGCGACGGTCGCCCGTCCGTCCCGCGCCGTGGTCAAGGGACTCGACCGCGAAGGCCGCGAGCAGGTGATCGAAGGGATTGGGCTGCTGGCGCGCTGCTTCCAGCACGAAATGGATCATCTCGAGGGCACGCTCTTCGTCGATCGTCTGCGCGGATTGCAGAAGGACCTCATCGTCCGCAAGATCAAGAAGCTCGGGCGCTCGGGCAAATGGTGAGCGCCCTCCGGATCGCCTACTTCGGCACGCCGCAGTTTGCGGTCCCGACGCTGCAGCGGCTGCTCGCGTCGCGGCACCCCGTCGTCGGCGTCGTCACCCAGCCGGACCGGCCGCGGGGGCGCGGGCAGAAGGTGACGGATGCGCCCGTGAAGGCGCTGGCCCTCGAGCGCGGCCTGCCCGTGTTCCAGCCGCAACGGTTGCGCCTGCCCGAGGTGCTCGAGACCATCGGCGCGTGGCAGTCCGACCTCGGTGTCGTCGCCGCGTACGGGAAGATCATTCCCGACGACCTGCTCAACCTGCCGCGGCTCGGCATGATCAACGTGCATGCCTCGCTGCTCCCCAAGTACCGCGGCGCCGCGCCCGTCCACCGTGCGGTGATCGACGGCGAAACCGAGACCGGGGTCACGATCATGCGTCTGGTCCGGGAGCTCGATGCTGGCAACATGATCGCGAAAGTCCGGCGCCCGATCGGCCCCGACGATACCAGCGAGGAAGTGGAGCGCGATCTGGCGGAACTTGGCGCGCCGCTGCTGGTTGACGTCGTCGATCGACTGGCGGAAGGGCCGGTGGAGGACGAACGGCAGGATTTCATGATCGCCAGCTACGCACCGAGGCTGACGAAGGAAGAGGGGCTGGTGGACTGGACGCTGCCCGCCGCGTTCATTCACAACCGGGTCCGCGGGCTGTATCCGTGGCCGCATGCCTACACGTATCTCGACGGACATCGGCTGATCCTGTTGAAAACGCGCGTCGAGGAAGAGGCGGCCAGCGAGCCGCCCGGGACGGTCGTGGCCGTGACGCGTGACGCCATTCACGTCGCGACGGGACACGGGTGGCGCCTCGCGATCGAGCGACTGCAGCCGGAAGGCCGCCGGCCGATGACCGCGCGGGAGTTCCTCGCCGGCCACCCCGTGCAGCCCGGCGCCCGGCTCGGACACCCAGACCGGGCTTGAGTTCAGGGAAGTCGTAAGATCGAACGGGATGGTTCCATGACCGCGCCGGCGCGAACAGCGGCGTACCACGCGCTTCGCGCAATCGCCGGAGAGCGTGCCGACCTTCCCGCCGCCCTCGCGAAAAGCCGGCAGCATCTCTCCGACGAACGGGATCGTGCCCTCACCGCCGAGATCGTGACAGGCACGCTCCGGTGGCAGCGGAGCCTCGACCACCTGGTCGAACACCTGTCCAATCGCCAGGTTTCCCGTATCGATCCTGAAGTCACGGCCATCCTGCGCCTCAGCCTTTATCAGTTGCTGCACCTGAGCCGCGTGCCGGCTTCCGCTGTCGTGGACGACGCGGTGGATCTCACGAGGGCGGCGCGCAAGCCGAGCGCGAGCGGCTTCGTCAACGCCGTGCTCCGTCAGACGCTCCGGCAGCGGCATCGTCTGCCGCTCCCGCCGCGGCCGGAAGGGATGCGCGATCGTGCCGGCGGCACTCGACTACCTCGGGGTCACGCATTCTCATCCCGAGTGGCTGGTCGCGCGGTGGCTCGACCGCTACGGCTTCGACGCGGCCGAGCGCTGGGTGCAGTTCAACAACGAGACCCCATCCCTCACGCTCCGGGCCAACAGTTTGCGCGTGCTCCGCGAGGAGGTGGCTCGCGCGCTGGCGGACGATGACATCGAGACGGTACCGACAGCGCATGCGCCGCACGGCCTGATCGTCACGGCGGGGAACCCGCTGCGGCGGCCGCCGGACGGCCTGTTCTTCGTGCAGGACGAAGCGTCACAACTCGTGCCGCTGGCCGTGAACGCGCAGCCGGGCGATCGCGTGCTCGACCTCTGCGCGTCCCCCGGCGGGAAGACGACCGCGATGGCGGCCGACATGCGCGACTCGGGCACGATCGTCGCGTGTGACGTGCGGGATCGCCGGATCGCGCTGCTGAAGGACACCGTCCATCGGAGCGGCGCCGCCCGTATCCAGGTCCTGCGCGTCGGCCCGGCGGGCGCGCTGCCGTTTGCGGCCGCGTTCGATCGGGTACTCGTTGACGCGCCGTGCTCCGGCCTCGGGACGATCCGGCGCGATCCCGATATCCGCTGGCGGCGCTCCGAGGATGACCTGGCGGCGCTGGCGCGGGACCAGGGCGCCCTGCTCTCGCGTGCCGCCACCGTCGTCGTCCCGGGCGGCCGGCTCGTGTACGCGACGTGCTCGAGCGAGCCCGAGGAGAACGAGGAAGTGGTCGATGCGTTTCTCGCAGAGCACACCGATTTCGCGCTGCTCGATCTCCGCCGCGAGGGCCTCGAGGTCATCACGCCCTTTCTCGACGACCGCGGCATGATGCGCACGCTTCCGTTCGAGCACGGGCTCGAAGCGTTCTACGCCGCCGCGCTCGTGCGACGACCGTAGCCGATTGGGATCAGCCCCTTGGGCGTGGTCCGGTCCGACCCCAATGAGCGCTAGCGGACCTCGCGCCAGTCGTGAGTACGTTGCAGTGCCGCGGCGAAGCAGGCTTCGGCGCGCATCTCGGCCTCGCGCTGGGCCGGGGCCGAGATGGCCAGCATGAGCTCGGCATCGGAAGGACATCGTTCTTGCGGCGCTCGTCGTGCGGCGGCTTGTGGCGTCCCGGCTTCCGCCCCTGCGAAGTACCTCGCCGCCCCCACCCGCACCCAGGCCGGGCGGCCAGCCAGCGGTCCAGACACGAGCAGTTCCGCGACACCCTGGCGAATCGCGACGTCGATGCCCTCGCGCTGCATCAGCACCGGAGCAGGCGCCAGGTCGATCGATGTACCGCTCGCCACGACACTCACCCACCACGGCTTTCCGGTCGCCCGCCGGAAGCTCTCGATCGATTCGTGCAGCTCCACGGTGATAGGCGCGATGGACGTCCCAAGCACCTTCGACAAGTCGGTGTGCGCGTGCGCGACGATCGCGTCGATCGCTGGGCTCGATCCCCGCGGCGCGTAACCCGGGCCGGGTGCGCGCACCATCGCAGCCGGTTCCACCAATCCCACATCCCGGCGCGCGAAACCCGGCGTCAGCGGTAAGCCCGGGAAAGTATTTCGCGAGAATCGCTTCGAACGACTCGCCGCGCAGCGCACGGCGCCCTGCGCCGATGACGCACATGCCCACCCCATGACCGTATCCGCGGCCGGTCAGGTGAAGCGTGGCGCCGCGGGCCTCCAGTTGAAACGCGGTACTACGCAGCTCGCGCGCGCCGATCGCAAGCCTGAACTGGTCGCCGGTGATCATGTCCGGCCGCAGCCCCACCAGGCGGAGCCGCGTCACGCGCCCGGACGAACTCCGCTCCTCGACCTCGACGCCCGTGAGCCGCTGACCGTCGAAGCCGGCACGACGCAGGGCCTGCTGCACACGGCGCAATGGGAACTCGACGGTCCACGGCCGATCCTCTCCGTGCACATCGTCTTCGGCGGCCTGAAGGTACGGATAGTCCGCAGCGGGCCACACCGCCGACGCGCTTTCGGAACGGCCGCCGCAGGAGGCCGAATAGAAGACTTCGGCCGGACGCCCGTTGTAGGTGAGCACGCGGCCCGCTGTCGCCAGCGCTGCCGCCCGCGTGGCGGGCGTTGCCGCACGCAGTACCTGGCAGTGCGTGCTGTCGCATACGTCGAACCCGTCGCGCCCATGGCGACCCGCATTGGCCAGCGCGTATGTCCTGATCGCAACCGCGAGCGCCTGCCTGGCCGCATCCGCGGCCTGCGGCTCGCCTTCGCCAGCGAGCACCCGCGCGACGTAGATTTCGAGTGGGACGGTCGTGACACGTCTGCCAGTGACGGAGCCGACGCGAACAGTACGGCCACCGCCGGCTCCTTTCAACTCCGCGTCGGTGACTTCAGTCTGGGCGGTAGCGCGGGAGGAGAACAAGCAGACGGAGAATACGAGCCAACACCACGGCTCGGATCGTCCGCCTGAAGCCGGAAGCCATGACAGCCCGGCTGGGTCTGCCCTCTGGCTTCAGCCCGACGAGATCCTCGCGCTTCCCTCGATTCACAGCTTCCGCGTGCACCCGGGCCGGCAGCGGCACTGGATGATCTGCTCGCCGTCGGTGTAGTAGTCGTAGGTCAACTCCTCGCCGGCTTCGATGTTCCGGGCGGCGCGGATCCATATCGTCTTGCCGACGATCTGGCTGTAGCAGTTGGGCTTGCAGCCGTGGTTGATGAAGCGCGCGTCGTTGCCGCCGACATGCGCGTCGCGCACCCATCGACGGTTGACCGTGAAGCACCAGATTTCGCCGCGCTTCAGGTACTTCGTCTCGCGCTTCAGGCTTTCCTTGTGATCGATCAACTCACCGGCGTAGTCGATGATGCGCGTGTTCTTGTTGATCGGCTCGAGTGCGAAAACGCCAAAACCGTGGACCTTGGAACGACGTCGCTTGACTCTGGGCAACTGCGGGTCACTGGGCATGCAGCACACAGAATAGCAAAGGACGTAGTGGCCCCGCCGCGAAGTAGCCGATAATGGCTGCATGAAATCGCCCGGCGTTGATGGCTGGCAACCGTTACAAGGGCCTTGGTGCGCGCGAGATCGTTCAGGCCTGGGGCCGAATCCTCTCGGGCTATCGGCCGAATCTCTCGATCGAAATCACCAAGGAATGCCCGCTGCGCTGCCCGGGCTGTTACGCGTACGGCGACGAGCACCTCGGAGGCGGCGTGACGTTGCGCGGCCTGTCCGACTATCAAGGCGACGAACTTGTCACCCGCTTCATGACGCTGATCGATCGCCGCAAGCCCCTGCACGTGTCGATCGTCGGCGGCGAGCCGCTGGTGCGCTATCGCGAGCTCGGCCGGATCCTGCCCCAGCTTTCCGGGCGCGGCATTCACACACAGCTCGTCACGAGCGCCGTGCGCCCGATCCCGGCTGAATGGGCGACGTTGCGCCGCCTGCAACTGGTGGTATCGATCGACGGCCTGCAGCCGGAGCACGACGTGCGGCGCACGCCGGCGACCTACGATCGCATCCTCAAGCACATCGTGGGGCACAAGATTACGGTGCACTGCACCATCACGCGCCAGCAGGTGCAACGCGACGGGTATCTGGAAGAGTTCCTGCGGTTCTGGCAGGCGAACGAGCAGACACGGTCGATCTGGCTCAGCCTTTACACGCCGCAAAAGGGTGAGATCTCGACCGAGCGCCTGACGAAAGCAGATCGGGTGCGCGTGATCGAGGAGATGCGCCGGTTACGCCCGCTCATCCCCAAGCTGCAACTGGTGGATGGAATGCTCGGGGTGTACGCCAACCCGCCGGAGTCGCCGGAGGAATGCGTCTTCGCCAAAACGACCGAATGCTTTTCGTCGGACTTCGGCACACGGATCACGCCGTGCCAGTTCGGTGGCAATCCGGATTGCGCCAACTGCGGGTGCATTGCGTCGGCGGGACTCGAAGCCATCGGCCGTCACCGTCTGAAGGGCGGCATCCGCGTCGGCCGCATCTTCAATGCGTCGCTGCAGGTCGGCCGGGCGGTCGAGCGGCTGCGTAACCGGACCACCCAGTCGGAAGCGTAGGACGCGACGGTTCAGGCGCGGTAGTACTGCTTGTACATACCTTTCCTGAATATCCACCCTCCCAGCGGGCCGAAGAATTTCAGGACGTAGTGCATGTAGCCGAGGTCGATCATCTCGACCAGGTTCCCGTCGAAGTCGCGGGCGAAGAAGAACGTGTGCCCGCGCGGTGAGCGCTCGGGCCTGCTCACGCACTCGACGCCTCTACTCACCAGATACTCGTACCAACGCTGCGTGTCCCTGACGTTGAACGAGAAATGCGTCAGGCCCACACGGTTCCACGGGATGGCCGCCGGCGGCAACCGCGGCTGGAACTCGAAGATCTCGAGAATCGCGCCGCCCGGGACGCGCACCCAGCCGATCTTGCACTGTGGCAGCTCCCCGTCCACACCGAAGAAGGACCGTACGCGATCCGGCGGCGTGTCGGCGACGCCGACCAGACGGCATCCGAAATTGTCCGAATAGAACTGCACGAACCTGTTGAAGTCAGAGACGGTGATGCCGACATGGCTGAACGAACGAACCTTCAACGTGAACCTCCAAAGTGGAAGAAGTGGAAGAAGTGGAAAAGTGGAAGAAGTGAAGGGACAGCAGGGACGGAAGGGAAGAAGTTGGAAAGTGGCAATCGGGTCTCTCGCGGCAATCTGGCAATCGGATCGACACCAGCTTCGGTCACGTTTCTCGCTTCGTTCGCTTCGCGTGCACTAGCAGCCCGTATATGGTGAAAGTGGTTGCCCGGTGGTGTTGCACGGATGACGCGAGAAGGTCAGGGTCGGGGCGGCGACGATGAAGGACGAGCCGTCGATCGGCTGGCGTCACCGAATCGCTCGCGCGGCGCGCCAAGGTTGAAGGTCATCGCCGAGAAGTTCAGACTAAATGTCTCGAAGCCGTCGACGAAATCCTGCCCGAGGTTACCAAACAGTATGTCGATGCCAGCATTCATGTGGACGGGCACAATCGACACGTCGTTTAAAGTGATCGTGCTCGTTCCCGACTTCATGACAAGCCGTGGCTGGATGTAGACGTCGTGTTTCGACGAACCGCCCGCGCCCGCGGTTTCGACGTTCTGCGTCTTCCATGAATCAGCCTGCGCGCGGAACAGCTCGTAATACCGCACTGACAAATCGGTGCTCGACGCTCCGGTATCGAGGGTAAACAGGAGCGGCCGGCCCTCCACCTCACACTCGATTGCGGGCGTCAGCCCGCGCATGTACATCCGCACGCCTCGGCCGTCCGTTTCGGCTGCTTCCCCGGCCAACAACTCATCGCGCGTGAAGGTCACCACGCCGAGCGCCTTGAGGATCGGATATCCGAGAATCGCATCGATCTGATACGCGTCCGGTCCATTGCCAATCCGAAGATTCTCGTCCTCGAGCACGAGGAGCACGACATTCGTCAGAGCGGCGCCTCCTACCTGCATGGTCGGCAGCACCGCGGCTCGAAGGGAGCTCTTGCGTCCGGTCAAACCCGATCCAACGGACGCCACTCCCTGCAGCAGCGTCACGCCGAGCCGTTGCGCGAACGTACGGCTAACCACCGACTGGTTCGCCCCCGTATCAAGCAGCCAGAGTCCGCGTACGCCATTGACCACGAGCTCGGCCACACGCGAGCCAATCGGGTTCTTCGACGTCTTCAACCTTACCGGCCCGTTCCACGAGATCGATTGAGGGGGCGTTCCACTCAGAATCCGGGCGAGCGCCGCGTCGTCAGCGGGAAAGCGATCCAACTGATCGGCAAAGCGATCGGACAGTTCCGCGTACGCGCGCGCCGCATCGCCGTACTGGTTGTCAGCCCTGTAGGCGGTCGCGATCGCTTCGAGCGCCGTGGCGGCACGTTTGGGGGCCGACTCACGAAGATGCGGCAGCGCGCGATTCAGCTGAGCGATCGCATCGCCGAATCGACCAGAGCGGACGGCGAGCATGCCGTTGAAGTAGTCCCGTTCGGGACCTCGGGGCATCCTCTGAATGTGAGTCTCGAGGTCCCGAAGTTGATAGTTCTGAAGGTCCCCGTCCGCCCTCATTACGGTCGCGGGGCTGACGTTCTCAGCTCCAGGCGGTGCAGGCGTCGCACAGGCCACACACACCGAAGCGATCAGCACGTAGCCGTAACGGAAACAGGGGGAGGGCGCCCGCATCGTGTTCCTGTGCCGAACGAGAGGAAGCATTACGCGGTTCGCGGGGAACATCCTTCACCCCTTCAGCAGCTTCGGCTCTTTGTTGCCCTTCGTAAAGTCATCCGAACGCCGCTATTCTGGATCAACACGCTCGATCTCACGTACTAGACTGTCGCCGATGGCGATGGGCAAATGACACCGGCATGCGACGCAGACGTCAATGCGGGTGGCGATTCAGGGGCAAGACCGTCGGCGTCAATGCGACGACGCCGGAGGCGAAGGCCGCGCGTCGACTTGTCCACTTGTCCACTTGTCCACTTCTCCACTTCACTTGTTCCACTTCTTCCACTTCTTCCACTTCTTCCACTTTTTCCACTTTTTCCACTTCTATAAGTTCCCCCTGATGTGGTCGGCCACCCGCAGGGCCTGCGCGACGATGGTCAGGCCGGGGTTCACCGCCGCGGAGGACGGGAAGAAGGACGCGTCGACGACGAAGAGATTCTCGACGTCGTGTGCGCGGCAATATGGATCGAGCACGGAGCGTCGCGGGTCGGTGCCGAAACACAGCGTCCCGCACTGATGGGTGGTGTTCCGGGTGCCCAGCGAATGCTTGAGCGTGAAGAAGCCGAGACGTCCCAGGATCCGTTGTGTCTCCTTGACGAGCGTGTCGTGCGCGGTGACGTTATTCTGCCGGTAGCGGAGCCTGATGCGGCCGTCCGATCCCACGGTCACTCTGTTCTCCGGCCGCGGCAAGTCCTCCGACATCGCCAGCCAGTCCACCGCGCCTGACGCCCACCATTCCCACGCGCCGAGAGGAATCCATCGTCCATACCACGGAGACTCCGCCTTGAGGACGACGGCCTCCGTCCGGCCTTGTGACTGAATCTGCCCGAGCGGGTGCGGCGTCCGCGGCCCCGCGAGATAGAAATCGTTGATCGCCACCGTCTTCTGAAACACCGTCTCGTTCTTCCGCCGGTGATCGAAGGCGCTGATCATCGTCGCCAGATGCGCCATGTAGCGGGTGCCGACGAGACCCGACGAGTTGGCCAGGCCGTTCGGATGCGCGGCGTTCGCGGACCGCAGCAGCAGCGCCGCCGAGTTGACCGCGCCGCACGAGACGACGACGACCGGCGCCTCGACCTGCACGGGCACTCCGTCCTTCACCACCTCGACGGCCGTGACCCTTCGTCCCGACGCGTCGGTCAGCAGCTGCCGCGCGAATGCATTGGTCCACAGCGTCACGTTCGGGTACTGGATCGCCGGCCGGATGCAGCACACGTCTGACTTCGCTCTTCGCATGCAGCCGGCATGCGAACGAGTTGCACGTCTTGCACAGGATGCAGCCATCGCGTAACCCGAGCGGCAGCGGCGAGGGGTGAAGTCCTTCGGCCTTCAGCCGCTCCACGATCTCCATCATCCGCGCGGCGTGCGGCACGGCCTCGTACGGGAACGGGCCGCGCGGCGGTTCGGTCGGGTCCACTCCGTGCTGACCGTGGACCTGATACAGACGCTCCGCGCGGTCGTAGAAGGGCTCGAGGGTGTCGTAGTCGATCGGCCATGCGGGCGAGAGGCCGTCGAGATGCTCGATCGCGTGGAAGTCTTCGCGACGCAGGCGGAGCAGCGCGCTGCCCCAGAACTTCGTGTTGCCGCCGACGCCGTAGTGCGTGTAGGGACGGAACTCCCGGCGGATCAGGCGGCGCTCGTCAACCCAGCGCTCCTCTTTCGGGCGATAACGCCGGTCCTTCCACACCGCCTCCGGGTTCCAGTTCTCGTCCTCCTGGGGCACGAAATCCCCGCGCTCGAGAATCAGGACGCGGGCTGACGTCGCCGCCAGGGCGTGCGCCACCGTGCCGCCGCCCGCGCCGCTGCCGATGACGATGACGTCGTAGCGTTCCCTACGCATGAACGCTGGCGTAAATCTGATCCATCAACCGCTGATCGTCAATCGCGCGCTCCACACTCATCTCAGGCGCCCGTCCCTCGCGGATCGCGCGCACGAAGTCCCGGTACATCGCCTGGTATCCGCGAATGTCGCGAAACCCTGGAAACAACAGCCGCGGCAGGCCCTGTCCGCGGACGAGCACGAAGACGCCGTTCGACTCGAAGGTGATGATGCCCTTCCGGCCGTACAGCTTCGACAGCCGGAGCCCGCGCAGCAGTGACGGGAATCTCGCGTGAATAGTACAGCGACCCCACGGCCTCGTTGTCGTACCGGAACGCCACCATCATGCTCTTGGCGCGGGTGTCCGGGCCCTCGCGCGAGACGGCCGGACGGTACCCCTGAATCGTGGTGATGGTCGGTCCGAGGCTTCCGGCCAGGTGCAGCCAGTGAATCCCTTCTTCGAAGAACGCATCGCCCCCGGCCATGGTTTCGTCGTTGCGCCAGTCGTCGGCGCTCTTCAGCCGCTTGACGATGCTGCTGAAATGACCGAAGACCATGTCGCCGATCGCACCCGCGGCGAGCAGCTTCCGCAAGGTGACCGCCAGCGGCTTGTAGTGATCGTTTTCCCCGACGAGGACGACGCGCGCCGCCCGGTTGCGCGCCGCGAGCACGGTCTCGTAGTCCTCCATCCGCAGGAAGGCGGGCTTCTCGACGACGACGTGCTTGCCCGCCTGCAACGCCTGCAGCGTCAGCTCGAGGTGAAACCGCGGAGGCACGGCGATGACCACGGCGTCGATGCCGGGATCCGCGATCGCCGCCGCGTATTCCCGGTAGGTCCCGGCGCCGCCATAACGGCGGCACAACTCCTCGGCCCGCGCCGCGTCACGGCTGGCATAGCTGCAGACGATGTCAGCCCGGAGAGAGCGGAGGTGCCGGCTGTGTACGCGTGTGATGAAGCCACATCCCAGAAAGGCGATGCGGAGCGGTGGTCGGGGCATCGAGCAACCCCATTCAACCACAGCGGTGGACGTTGGAGAAGCCGGCAGCCGGCAGCGGGCAGCCGGCGGCGGCGAACGGGCAAAACGGGCCTTTCGGGGGGTCCTCGTACTGGCAGCTGCCGGCTGCCGGCTGCCCGCTCAGGAGGCCACCAGCTCGGCGTCAGCCTCCGCCTTTTCGAGCTGCTTGATTTCCTTCTGGCCGAGGTCCGTTTTGGCCCAGTCCTGCTCGAAGACGTCGAGCATCCCTTTCACGACCTTGGAGTCGCGAACGATGAGGCCAACCTCGCGCCGCAGGTCGAGCTCCAGGCCGCGCAGGCTCTGGCTGCCGACGAAGGCCGTGTCGCCGTCGCGGATCATGGCGCGGACGTGCAGGCGGTCGCCTGCGAGCTTCTGCACGCGCATCTCGCCGCCGCGCTTGCCGACCTTGCCGAGCAGGCGGACGTCGACGCCGGCCTTCGCGCGCTGGTGAATGAGGCGAATCATCTGCGGGTCGGCGAGCTTTGGATCGTAGATCGCCAGCGATCTCTTCGCGCGCTTGATGAAAGTGGCCAGTTGCTCGCGCGCGTTCTCCGGGCTGACGACGAACCCTTCCTCGAGGAGGGCTCGAACTCCTGGCGGCAGACGTCGGCCTCGAACAGGCGCATCGCCTCCTGCACGACCTTGCGGTCCTTCGTCACGATGCCGAAGCTGCGGCTTTTCGAGGTCGAGGGCGGTGTAATTGAAGCCATAGACGTGGAGTTCTTCGCGGTCGACGACCATCATCTTGGCGTGGTAGCGCACCAGCTCGTCATTGGTCCTGCTGACCATGACGCCTTTGGCGAGCATGCGCAGTTCGAGCTGGCGCAGCCGCTTCTCACCGCCGGAATTGGTGTGCGCGATGAGCGCGCGGACGGCAACCCCGCGTTCGACAGCGGCTTCGATGGCCTTTTCGACCGCTTTCAAGTCGAAGCGGAAAATGATGAGGTCGAGTGTTTTCTGCGCGGCCTTGATGGCATCCACCGTGGGTGTGATGCCGGCCGCGGGTTGAACAATCAAGTCCACGTGCGTCCTCCGCCGTTCCAAGCTCGGCCGTACCAAGAGGCACAGCTTTTGAAGTCGAGCTCTTCGACCACCGGCTTACCCCAGCAAAGAGCTGGCCGTTCTTCCCCGGCGCGGTCAGAGGGGCCCAGACCATGACACAAGTGCCGCGCGTCCAATTGATCATGCGGCGTGCGTCCGTCACGATGCTGCTGATGCTGGCAGCAGGCGCCGGCCCTGGAGCATTTGCCTTCACACAAGAGGCGGTGAATCCCCAGGCGGCCGCCATGTACGAGTTCCAGCAACGGCTGGACGCGTACCTGAAACTGCGCGAGGAGTTTTCGCGAAGGCTGAAGCCGCTGTCCACGACGCCGAGCGCCTCCGAACTCACGGCGCGCCAGGAAGCCCTGGCCGCGGCGATCCGGACGGCCCGGAAGAACGCGAAACCCGGCGACCTGGTGCCGCCTGCCACCGCGGCGCAGATCGCGCGCGCCTGTGTCGATGACTTCCACTTCCGCAACCCGCAGGTAAAGCGGGCGGCGTTACAGGAAGTGCCAAACGCGCCGCGGCCGGCGATCAACCGGACGTATCCGGAGAACGAGGCCCTGGCGACGGTGCCGCCGCTGCTATTGTCCAAGCTGCCGCAACTGCCGGACAATCTGCAGTACCGGTTCTTCGGGCGTCACATCGTGATTCTCGATGGGGACACCCAGATCATCATCGATTACGTCGCCAACGTATTACCGCCGCACTGACTCGAAGGTTCATGATCTCCACGGAGCGATGAGATGACCCGACTGATTGTTGCTGTTGTCGCGCTGATCTATGTCTCGAGCAGCACCCCGCTGCAACAGGTTCAGTCACCGCCGGCCGCTGGAGTCGCGCGCCCGGCTCCCGCCGCACAGGCGCAACCCGCGCGGCCGGGACCGACCTCGACGCTCCCCAAGGACAAGGACTCGGTCAAGTTTCTCGTCATCGGCGACACCGGCACCGGCGACAGCTATCAGAACCAGGTCGCCCAGCGCATCGCCGAGGCGCACAAGAATTTCGCGTTCGAGTTCGCGATCATGCTCGGCGACAACCTGTATGGCAGCGAGGGGCCGAGCGCGTACGTGAGCAAGTTCGAGCGGCCGTACAAGCCGCTGCTCGACGCCGGCGTGCAGTTCTACGCCTCGCTCGGCAACCACGACGAGCCGGCGCAGCGCTTCTACAAGCCGTTCAACATGGACGGGAAGCGGTTCTACAAGTTCAGCAAGGGCGGCGTCGACTTCTTCGTCCTCGACAGCACCTACATGACGCCGCAGCAGATCGACTGGCTGAAGAAGGAGCTCGAGGGATCGGATGCGAAATGGAAGATCGCGTACTTCCACCACCCGATCTACTCATCCGGCGAACGGCACGGGGCGGAGGTCGACCTGCAGGTCCTCGTCGAGCCGCTGTTCCTGCAGAACGGCGTCGACGTGGTCTTCTCCGGCCACGAGCATTTCTACGAGCGCATGAAGCCGCAGAAGGGAATCACCTACATCACGCAGGGCGGCGGCGCCAAGCTCCGGCGCGGCAACCTGCGCGACAACTCCACCATCACCGCGAAGGGGTTCGACACCGATCGGTCGTTTACGTTGATCGAGATCGTCGACGACCAGATGTTCTTCGAAACGATTTCGCGGATGGGGCAAGTCGTCGATTCGGGTTCGTTCATGCGCCGCGAGGTCGTCTCGCCCGCCTCCGCCACCCAGTAGGCATCGAGGGTGACAGCGCGTGGCTGAGCGGAGCTCGCCACGATCACGAGTCGCGCGACCCGAGCGCGGCTGGTAAGTCGGACACCCTGTTCGCGGATAGCGGTCAGCGTCCTCGCCAGATTTCCTCTGCTCGCTCCAGCGCCGCTTCGACGTTCGGCAGCATGTTCTGCTCGCCGACATGGCGGTGGAACTCGGCCTTGGCCATCATGCGCGTGGGTTGCGGAGGTGCGCCGCACAGCAGGAGGGTGCGGCCGGATTGTCGCAGCGCGTCCGCGAAGTCCTGAATGGCGTGCAGGCCGGTCGCGTCGATCGCGGTCATGTTGCGCAGCCGCAGCACGACGACCGGGGTCAGCTCCTCGACCTGCGCGCGCAGGCTGGTCAGCTTGTCGGTCGCGCCAAAGAGGAACGGGCCGTGGATGCGGAAGATGGTGACGTAGTCGGGAATGATCTTGTCCTGCAGCGTGTGCGCGCGGCCGCGGTCGATGTAATCGCGCGTCACACGCGACACGGTCGTCGTCACGGTGACGCGGCGGATGAAAAGCAGCGCGGCGAGGATCATGCCGGCCTCGACCGCGACGGTGAGGTCGGCGAGCACGGTCAGCGCGAACGTGGCCATCCAGACGGCCCGGTCGGTCCAGCCCACCTTCCATAGCTCGGGGATCTCGCGCCATTCGCCCATGTTGTAGGCCACCACCATCAGGATCGCGGCGAGGACCGCCATGGGAATGGCCGCGGCCAGCGGCGATGCAAACAGCAGGATCGCCAGCAGCGTCAGCGAATGAATCATTCCGGCGACCGGCGTCCTGGCGCCGGATCGCACGTTGGTCGCCGTCCGCGCGATGGCGCCGGTGGCCGGCAGGCCGCCGACCAGCGGTGATGCGATGTTGGCCACGCCCTGCGCAAACAGTTCGACGTTCGAGTTGTGGCGCGTCCCGGTCATCCGGTCCGACACGACCGCGGAGAGCAGCGACTCGATCGCACCAAGCATCGCGATCGTCAGCGTCGGCGACAGCAGCGTCAGGATGAGATCGGCGCGGAAGTCGGGGAACCGGATCTCGGGCAGGGTCGACGGAATCCCCCCGAACCGCGTGCCGACCGTCTCGAGCGGGAGGTGCAGCGCGCCGACCGCGACCGTTCCGGCCACGAGGGCGACGACGTAGCCGGGCACCCGAGGCACCAGGCGGTTCCACACGAGGATGAGCGCCAGCACGCTGGCGGCAACCGCGGCCGTCACTGGCGACGCCGCGCCGGCATTCTCCGCGAGGACCGCCATGCGCTCCAGGAATTCTCCCGGCACCGGTCCCGCGAGCGTGATCCCGAAGAAGTCCTTGAGCTGCGTGCTGGCGATCACCAGCGCGATGCCGTTGGTGAACCCGATGACGACGGGCCGCGGGATGTAGCGGACGGCGGTGCCGGTGCCGGTCAGGCCCATGACGACGAGCAGCACGCCCGCCATCATCGTGCACATGAACAGACCGTCGATGCCGTACGTGGCGATGATGCCGGAGACGACGACGACAAACGCGCCGGTCGGCCCGCCAATCTGAACGAAGGATCCGCCCAGAGCGGAAATGAGGAACCCGGTGACGATCGCGCAGTAGATGCCGGCCTGTGGCGACATGCCGGAGGAGATGGCGAACGCCATCGCGAGCGGAAGCGCCACCAGCCCGACCGTGACGCCGGCGATCAGGTCGGACGTGAACGTCCGGACCGAGTAGTGCCGCAGCGCCAGGATCGACGCCGGCAGCCAGCGATGCAGCCGGTCCCGGTGCGCGTGGTTGAGCGTGCTGACCACCTTCGAAATTCTAGTCTGCCGGCCAGAGCCAGGCGGCACCGCGCACGCCGCTGGCGTCACCGTGGCGCGCCCGCACCAGGCGCGTCCGCGCTGCCTCCCCGCCCGGGTCAGCCCCTTCGGTCCGGCTCGCGATCGATCGAGGCTCGCGCCGCATGCGAAGACATGGTCGCTCCACAAGCGCGGCACGTTCTCGTAGAGCCGCTCGATCTTCGACATTCCCCCGCCGAGGACGATGACGTCTGGATCGAGGACGTTGATGACGCTGGCGAGCCCACGCGCCAACCGCGACTCGTAACGCTGCAGCGTCGCGTCGGCCTTCGCGTCGCCGCGGGCGGCAGCCGCCTCGATGTCCGGCGGCGTATCGTGGCGCCCGGCGCGGCGCGCGTGATCGGCGGACATGCCCGGCCCTGAGAGAAATGTCTCGATGCAGCCGCGCCGCCCGCAGTAACACGCCGGCCCCGGCCGCTCGTCGTCGTCCGGCCAGGGCAGCGGGTTATGGCCCCACTCGCCGGCGATGGCGTGCAGCCCGACCAGGACCTGCCCACGTATCACGATCCCTGCCCCGGTGCCGGTTCCGATGATGACGCCGAAGACGACGTCGGCGCCGGCGGCGGCGCCGTCAGCGGCCTCGGATACGGCAAAGCAGTTCGCGTCGTTCGCGATACGCACGTCGCGGCGAAGACGGGCCCGAAGATCCTGGAGCAGCGGCTTGCCGATCAGCCAGACGGAATTGGCGTTCTTGACGAGACCGGTCGCCGGCGACAGCGTCCCCGGGATTCCGACGCCGACCGTCGCCTGGTGACCCCGCGCGATCCTCGAGCGTCGCGACAGCGGCGGCGATGGCGTCGAGGGTGGCGGCATAGTCGCCGCGCGGCGTGTCCACGCGGAGGCGCGCCACCTCCCTGCTGCCGTGAAGCGCAATGCCCTCGATCTTGGTGCCGCCGAGATCAATACCGATGCGCAGCATCGGCCTGGAGCTGGTCGAGCACGCGCCGCACCTGCTCGTTGGTCTGCTCGAACGTGCCGTCGGTATGGATGACGAAGTCTGCGCGGCTGATCTTGTCCGCGATGGGAAGCTGCGCGGCCAGGCGCTGCCGCGCCTCCGCCTCGGAGGCGCCGTCGCGTTCGATCACGCGCCGCACCTGGGTCTCGGGGTCGACAGCGGTGACGATGACCGCGTCGAAGTCGCGATCGCGGCCCACCTCGTAGAGCAGCGGGATGTCGGCGACCGCCACGGAATAACGCGCCGGATCCAGCGAATCGAACCAGGCGTCGGTCGCCTGCTGCACGGCGGGGTGGACGATGGCCTCGAGGTCGAGCCGCGCCGCGGGATCCATGAAGACGATCGACGCGAGCTTGTGACGGTCGAGCGTCCCCGACGGGGTCAGCACGTCGCGGCCGAACCGGTCGATCACCGCGGCGAGACCAGGCGTGCCGACGGCGACGGCGTCGCGGGCCAGCGTGTCGGCGTCGATCGTCGGAACGCCGAGCTTCTCGAACTGCGCGCGCACGCGGCTCTTGCCCGTGGCGATGCCGCCGGTCAATGCCACGCGGCGCATCACGTCCCGACGCGCGCCGAGGCGGCGCGAAGCGTGTTCATCATCAGCATCGTGATGGTGAGCGGGCCGACACCGCCCGGTACCGGCGTCATGGCGCCGGCGACCTCTGCGACCTCCGGGTGGACGTCGCCCACGAGGATGGAGCCTTTCGCGCGGAACACGGCAAGCCGCGCGTGACCCTCGGGAAACAGGCGCTGCGCGACGTCCGCCTCGGCCACGCGGTTCATGCCGACGTCGATCACGGTCGCTCCCGGCTTCACGAAGTCCTTGGTGACGAGCCCCGGCCGGCCGACGGCGGCAATCAGGATATCCGCCCGGCGGCTGACCTCGGCCAGATTCCGGCGTCTTCGAGTGCGCGATGGTGACGGTCGCGTCCCGGTGCAGGAGCAGCAATGCCATCGGCTTCCCGACGATCTCGCTGCGGCCGATGACGACGGCGTGCCGGCCGGCGATCGGGATCTGCTCGCGCACGAGCAGCTCGATCACGCCCGACGGCGTGCACGCGACGAGCGCCGGCCGATTCTGCACCATCAACCCGACGTTGATCGGCGTGAACCCGTCAACGTCCTTCGCCGGTGCGATGGTATCGAACACTCGCTGGGCTGCATCAGCGCCCATCGCCTTTGGCAACGGTGACTGGACGAGGATGCCGTCGTGCACCGGGCTCTCGTTCAGCCGCTCCACGAGCGCCAGCGTATCGGCGAGCGTCGCGTTCGCGGGCAGCCGCTGCAGGTCGGCGCGAAAACCCGGCCTCGCCACCCGCCTTGAGCTTGTTACGGACGTAAACCTCGGAGGCAGGGTTGTCGCCGACCAGAACGATGGCCAGGCCCGGTGGCCTGCCATGGCGGCTCGCGAACGCGGCAACCTGCGGCTTGATCTCCTCCTGCATCCGGACGGCCAGCGCCTGGCCATCCAGCATCCGTGCTGCCATCAAACCGCCTGTGGCTTCGCGGCGGTCCGGCTGATCAGCCGGCCGACGATGAAGATCACGACGCCAGCGCCGAGTACCTGGAGGCCGAGCGTGTCGGCGCTGTCGGGAGTCACGCCGATCTCGAACCACTTGGCCGTGTTCTCCGTCGTGACGCCGAACTCGGTCATGTAGCCGAGCAGCGTCATGAAGAACCCGTTGAACAGCGTCACCGCTCCGAGCATCGTGATGAAATTGCCGATGCTCTCGACCGGCGGACGCGACCGCTGCTCCGCTCGATCTGCCAGCGGGCTGTGACGCCGGCCGTAGAACCAGTAGATCAGGATGCCGATGTCGAGCCACACGAGGAAACGGATCCAGGTGAGCACGGGAAGGCTCAGCATCAGGTACAGGCACGAGACAGATCCCGAGGACCGGGATGATCGGGCCGCCCGCGACACGGAAGGGACGGTGCGCCTCGGGCCGCTTATAGCGCAGCACCAGCACCGCCGCGCAGACGACGACGAACGCGAACAGCGTCCCGATGCTCGTCATCTCGCCCACGACCTGGATCTGCGTGAGGCCGGCGACGATGGCGACGACGACGCACGTGATGATCGTGGTGATGTAGGGGGTGCCGAACTTCGGATGGACCTTGCTGACGCCGCGCGGCAGCAGGCCATCGCGGCTCATCGCGAAGAAGATGCGCGGCTGGCTCATGAGCATCACGAGCAGCACGCTGGTGATTCCAGCGACGGCGCCGGCGGAGACGAGATACGCCGCCCAGTCCTGCCCGATGACGGTCAGGGCGTAGGCGACCGGCGCGTTGAGGAAGAGCGTCACCGTCGAGGGGTCGGCGGTCGGGAACCCGGGAAGACTCTCGGGGTTGGACCGGTACTGCGACGACGGGGACGATGCCCGCGAGGATCGCCGCGACCGCGAGATAGAGCAGCGTGCAGACCACCAGCGAGGCGATGATGCCGATGGGCAGATCGCGCCGCGGGTTCTTGGCCTCCTCGGCCGTGGTCGACACCGCGTCGAAGCCGATGTAGGCGAAGAAGACGACGGCGGCCGCTGTCATGATGCCGGACCAGCCGTAAGGCGCGAACGGCGTCCAGTTCTCCGGCTGCACGAAGGTGAAGCCGGCGGCAATGAAGAACAGGATGGCCGCGCCCTTGATGGCGACCATCGCGGCGTTGAAGCGCGCGCTCTCGCGCACGCCGATGACCAGCAGCACCATGATGAGCAGGACGATGATCGCGGCCGGGAGGTTGATGATGGCCCCCGGTGAGTTCACCGACGGCGCAGCGCTCATCCACGTGCGGCAGCACGATGCCGACGCCGGAGAGAAGCCGCTGCATGTAGCCGCTCCAGCCGATGGCGACGGTCATCGAGCCGACCGCGTATTCGAGGATCAAGTCCCAGCCGATCATCCACGCCACGACTTCGCCGAGCGACGCATAGGCATAGGTGTATGCGCTGCCGGCAATCGGCACCATCGACGCGAACTCCGCGTAGCAGAACGCGGCGAAGGCGCACGCCAGGCCCGCGGCCAGGTAGGACACCATGATGGCCGGGCCCGCCTGGTTGGCCGCGGCCGTGCCCGTCAGCACGAAGATCCCGGTGCCGATGATGGCGCCGACGCCGAGCAACGTCAGGTCCCAGGCGCTGAGACTCCGCTTGAGCGCCTTGCCACCGTGCTCGACATCGCTCACGAGCTGCTCGATCGACTTGGTCTTGAGCAGGTTCGAATCCATTCAGCCTCCGGTGCCTGCTTCCGGGTCGCCGGTCTTCAGCCGGCCCGACAAACCGTGATGCATTCCACAGCAGGGTCCGGGACTACCGAAGCCGGCCACTGTACACCGAAGACCACTGTCCTGCGCGATTATAACCGGCGCAAATACGCGGCCACGCGGCCCGAGGGGTTCCCGTCGGACAGCAGGTCGCTGATGACGGCCACAGCCGCCGCCCCCGCGGCGATGACCGCTGGCGCAGTCTCGAGCACGATTCCGCCGATGGCCACAACTGGACGACCGTGCGCGCGCCGGGCGGCGGCCGCCACCAGATCGAGGCCGACCGGCTCATAACCGGTGGCCTTCGTGTGCGTGCCGAAGATCGGCCCGACAGCGATGTAGTCCACCGGCTCCTGGACGGCAGCGTCCACCTGCTCGATCGTGTGCGTCGAGTAGCCGAGCAGACCATGCTCTCCGACGATCGTCCGCGCGGCGGCCGGGGCCAGGTCGTCCTGACCGACGTGCACGCCGGCGGCGCCCGACAGGCGCGCGAGGTCCGCACGGTCGTTCACGATCACCGTCGCACCGTAGGGATGCGCCAGCTCGACGACGACATCGCACAACTGAAGGAACGCGTCGGACGGGAGTTGCTTGACGCGGATTTGGATCACCGGCGCCCCGCCGTCGAGGAAGGCCTGCGCGAGGTCCGGGATCGACCAGCCGGCGCGAGCCGCAACGTCAGCGTCCAGGATGGCGTGGAGAGGGGAGAGCACTGGGCTCGCTTCGGTCTACGGTCTACGGTCGTCCGGCTACCGCAGACCGAAGACGAAGACCGTCGAACGTATCACGCGGTTTCCGCCAGCTTGCCCGTCTTCGGCGCGGCCGGCATGTATCGGTCCATGAAGCTGGTGCCGAGGCGGCCCGCGATGAAATCGGGGTCGGCCAGAATCTTCAGGTGCAGGGGCGCGGATGTCTTGATGCCCTCGACCACCGTCATCTCGAGCGTGCGGCGCATGCGGGCGATCGCTTCCTGGCGATCGCGGCCGTGCACGATGATCTTGCCGATCATGGAGTCGTAGTACGGCGACACGGTGCATTCCGAGTGCGCGAACGTGTCCACGCGGACGCCCGGACCGCCGGGCACGCTGAAGGCGTGGATCACTCCGGGCGACGGCGCAAACGTGTCCGGATCCTCGGCGTTCAGCCGGCACTCGATCGAGTGCCCGGTGAACGTCACCTCGCTCTGCTTGAACGACAGCCGCTCGCCGGCGGCGATCCGGATCTGCTCCTTGACGATGTCGATGCCGGTGACCATTTCGGTGACCGGATGCTCGACCTGGAGGCGGGTGTTGACCTCCATGAAGAAGAACCTGCCGTCGCCGTCCATCAGGAACTCGAACGTGCCGGCGTTGGTGTACTGCACCGCCTTGGCGGCATCGACGACCAGGCTCCCCATCTTGCGCCGGACCTTGTCGGTCAGCACGGGCGAAGGGGACTCCTCGAGCAGCTTCTGGTGGCGGCGCTGAATCGAGCATTCACGCTCGCCAAGGTGCACGAGGTTGCCGTGGTGATCGCCGAGCACCTGGAATTCGATGTGGCGCGGGTTCTCGAGGTATTTCTCGATGTAGACGTCACCGAGGCCAAAGGCGGCCTCCGCTTCGCGCTGCGCGGTTCTCAGGGCATGCGCCAGGTCCGGCGCGGCCCTCACGATCCGCATGCCGCGGCCGCCGCCGCCGGCGACAGCCTTGATGATGACCGGGTAGCCGATGTCCTTGGCGACCTTGAGCGCCTTTTCCTCGTTCTCGACGGGGCCATCGCTCCCTGGCAGCATAGGCACGCCGGCCTTCTTCATCGCTTTGCGCGCCCGCGCCTTGTCGCCCAGCAGCTTGATGACATTGGGATCGGGGCCGATGAACCGGATATGGCACGCCTCGCATACCTCGGCCAGGTACGCGCTCTCCGACAGGAACCCGTAGCCCGGATGAATCGCGTCGGCGCCGGTGATCTCAGCGGCGCTGATGATGGCTGGCACGTTCAGGTAGCTGTCGATGCTCCGCGGAGGGCCGATGCAGACGTCTTGGTCGGCAAACCGCACGTGCAGTGAATTCTCGTCCGCTTCCGAATAGACGGCCACGGTCTTGATGCCGAGCTCCCGGCAGGCCACGATGATGCGCAGGGCGATCTCCCCGCGGTTCGCTATGAGGATTTTCTTGAACATCGTCGCTCGATCTCTGCGCCACACACGGCCACGAGGCCGCGGAGACACAGAGGTCGATGGCAGCAGTGAGTCGCTCTCCGCGCCTCCGCGTCTCCGTGGCTCGTGGGTGTGGACATAGCCGCTCAGGCAGGCTTGATCGCCAGCAGCCGCTCGCCGGTACTGCACGGCTTGTCCGTTCTCGACGTAGACCTTCACGACTTCCCCGTCGATCTCGGCGTTGATCTCGTTCATGAGCTTCATCGCCTCGATGATGCACAGGACCTGCCCCTTCTTCACCTTCTCGCCGACGTCGGCGAAGGGCTTCGCGCCGGGCTCGGAGGCGCGATAGAAGGTGCCGACGATCGGCGACTTCACCACGGCCAGCTCCATCTCCTCGTCCGCGGCTGTGAGTACGCTGGCTGCGGGCGACGTGAGGGGAACGGCCGGGGCATGTCCCGGCACCGGCATCTGCGGCGCGTACACCTGGTGCGGAACGCCCGCCGGCGCGCTCGCCGTCCAGTGACCGCCCGAGTTTTTCCGGACGCGCAGCTTGAAGTTGTCGCGTTCGAGCTCGAACTCGGAGAGCTCGTGCTCGCGCATCATGTCGAGGATCTGCTTTATCTCGTCGAAATCCATCGGGGTGTTATTTGAAGGCCTCAGGGCTCAGGGCCCAGGGTTCAGCGGCCTCGGGCCTGAAAAGCCCTGATCCCTGACCCCTGGGCCCTGGGCCTCAGAACGTCCTGAGCTCCCGCGGAACGGCGGTCAACACGTCGCAGCCCGTCTCCGTCACCAGCACATCGTCCTCGATGCGCACGCCACCGAAGCCGGGCAGGTAGGCCCCAGGTTCAACAGTAAAGACCATTCCCGGCTCCAGCGCGACGGCGGGCACCGCATCGCGCCGCTGGCTGATTCGAGGTTCTTCGTGAACCTCGAGACCCAGGCCATGACCGGTTCCATGCCCGAACGCCTCGCCCAACCCGCGCGCCTGGAGCACGCCGCGCGCGGCGGCGTCCACCGCGGACGCCTCGACCCCCGGCCGGACCGCAGCGATGGCAGCCTGCTGGGCGGCGAGGACGGCGTCATACAGCCGCTGACTCTCGGCCGAGGGCGGCCCGATCGACACCGTCCGGGTCAAATCGCAGCAGTATCCGTCCAAGACGCCGCCAAAGTCCAGCACCAGCAGGTCGCCGGCGGTCAGGATCCGGTTGCCGGCACGGTAGTGCGGCAGCGCCGCGTGGGGCCCTGACGCAACAATTGTGTCGAAGGCCAGACGCTCGAACCCGGCCTCCCGCATCGCCCGCTCCAGCACAGCCGCGAGGGCGCGCTCGCTGAGACCAGGCCGAATGGCGGCAAACGTCTCATCGGCGACCGCGGACAGACGCCGCGCGCCTTCGCGCAGCTTTCCGACCTCGAATTCATCCTTCACCACGCGCAACTGCTCGACGACCCCATCCGTTGCCCGCAGTTCCACCTCCATCGAGCGCCCGGTCGAGCGCGTCGCGCCACCAGTTGTGACGCGCGACCGTGAGGTGCGCGGCTTCGAAGCCGACAGTCGAGACGCCGATCTGCGCGAGGCACTGCAGCAACGCCTCGTCGTAGCTGGCGGGGACGTCCCACACGCGCAGCCCCGGGCAGGCCGAGCTCGACTCCTGCAGCAGCCGGACCGATTCGCGGTAGCGGAAGTCGAGCGCGATGTGCATCGCCTCGCGCGTCGCGACGAGGATGCCGGCGGAGCCGACGTGATTGGTGAGATACCGGATGTTGACCGCGCCGGTGATCACCAGCGCATCGAGGCTCAACGCGTCGAGTGCGTTGCGCAGCCGGAGGTGCCGCAGCGCCAGCACCGTGGACGGAGGCAGCATCATGCCCGACCCGTGCGGTCCGCAAGAATCGCCTCGAGCCACGATTCCAGCTCGCCGAGGGCGGGGTCGTCCGGCTCCACGATCGACGGCACCGGCCGATCGAGCGTAATGGAGTCGAGCGCTTCGACCGCCCGCGTGTAGTCGGGCGGCGGCGCGGGAGGCGGCGCCGTGTCGCGACCGGCGGCGTGCGCCGTGCTGAACTGCTTCAGCGCTTCATCGAACTCTCCGCGCCGCTGGTGCATCTCCGCGAGCGCGCGGATCGCCGCGAGGTTGTCGGGCGCGGCTTGAAGCACGCGATCGAGCTCCGTCTTCGCCTCGTCGAACTGCTGCAGCTCGAGGAGGGCGCGACCGAGGGTTACGCGTGCGGACAGATAGTTGGGATGCTGTGCGAGGCCGGCACGGGAGACGCGCAGGGCCTGCTCGTAGTCCCCCACGCGCCGGTATTCTTCTGCGAGTTGCGCGAAGGCAATCGACGCCGGGTCGCTCTCGACCCGGCGCCGCAGTTCTTCGATCCGCGGACTCTCGGCCACGGACCCAGTATCGTCGATAACGCCCTAGGGGGCGACGGTGAGGGCGCTCGTGGTCGTGGCCGTCCGGCCGAAGCTGTCGCGAACCGTCAGACGTACCGTATACGTCCGGCTCTCGCTGAAGGAATTGCTCGCGGTCGGACCGCTGCCCGTGTCGCCATCGCCGAAATCCCACTGGTAGTCTTCGATCGTCGCTCCGCCCGGTTGCCGTCGAGCTGCGGCCGTCGAAGATCACGTTCGTGTTCCGCTGCGGATTCGTCGGCGAGAGGGTGATCACCGGCGTCAGCGTCCCTGCCGAGACGACGACGTTCTGCGTCGTCGTGCCCACAGTGCCCGTCGGGCTGGTCACGGTCAACTGCACCGCGTAGGTGGCCGCGGTCTGGAATCGATACGTGACGACGCGCCCGGTCGCGTTCTGCTCGCTGCCGAACCTCCAGATATACGTGCAGTCGTCACCGCACGCCACGCCGTTGATCGTGGTGGCCGATGCGTCGAACGTCACGACCTGCAGCCGCTCGGGCGCCGCCGGTGAGAGGCTGAACGCCGCAGCGGGTGCCGCCGGACCGACGAGCCGGATCGACATCGAGCGTGAGACGGAATTGTCGAAATTCTGCCCGACCGGCGTCGCGACGATGGACACCGCATCGACAGCGCTGCTGCTCGGGGGCGCGACGAACCCGAACGTCGCGCGGCCGTCCGGCCCGGTGACGACGTCGCTGGCCGAGAGCGTTCCGCCGTTGGCCGGGGTGAGCCCGAGAAGGATGCGCTGGCCCGAGACGGGGCGTCCTTGCGCATCGCGTGCGGTCACGGTGACGGTCGCCATGGAACTGCCGTCCCGCGAGACAACGTCCGGCGTGGCGGCCATGGTCAGCGACAGCCCGAACTCCGACGGCCCGGTCAGGGACGGTGGGGTGTCCTTTTCGATCGAACACCCGCCCAGCGTCGCCAGGAGCGGAAGCGCGGCCGCAGCCACGGCGAACCGGCGAATGAATGATGTGTTGTTCATGATGGTCAGCAGCCCCCGCCGAAGTCCCCGAAGGTGATCCCGATGCTGCCGGTCGCGATGACGTCATTGCCCGCCAGGTCGCGGCCGATGAACGTCACGTCGGCAATCATCGACAGCAGGACGGCGCTGCGCCGCAGCGCCAGCAGCGGCGCCTCGAGCTTGGCCGTCTGCCGCACCAGGTTGAAGCCCGCGGTCGCCTGGCCCGTCTCGGGCACGGTGAATGTCACCGCCGACTCGAAGGGAAACGGCACGTCGGTTCCCGGCACGCCGCCGTCAGCGCGGTCGGTCCGGCGATAGACGACGCGATAGCGCGTGAACGTCACCTGATTCAACGGGGTCGGCGTCGAGGCGGTGCGCCGGCGTCCCCTGATCCTTGAGCACGATCGACATCGTGACCTGGCCCGAGTCGTTGAAGATGGTGCAGGACGCCGGGTCGTCTTCCTGGGCCCGCGTGATCACGTCGGACTGGAGCACGCCGCTGAACGTCTGGGCCCCGCCGGCCGCGGCCTGCAGGTTGTTGATGACGATCTGCGACGGCGACCGGCCCTGGCGAGCGACCTCGCCGCAGCCGGACCCGATCGCCGCACACGCCAGAATGACTGCCAGTCTTGAATGATGTCGCGTTCACTGCTTTTGCTCCCTACAGCCTGACGATGCGCGGCGTGATGAAAATCAGCAGCTCGCGGCTTTCGTCGGTCACGTTCTCGCGCTTGAACAGCCAGCCGAGCAGCGGCAGCCGGTGGAGCCCCGGCGTGCGATCCTGGCGCCGCCTGCTCGCGGCTCACGTAGATGCCGCCGATGACCGTCGTCTCGCCGTTGCTCACGAGCACCTGCGTGAGCGCGCGCTGCGTGTCGATCGGCGGGAATGCCGTCGACCTGGCGGCTGAAGTCGGGCGCCGCGTTCTCGACCGCGATCCGCATGATCACGGTGTCGGCGGCGGTGATCTGCGGCGTGACCTGCAGCGTCAGCGCCGCGTCCTTGAACGTCACCGTCACCGTGTTGTTCGCCACGGTCTGAATCGGAATCTGCACGCCCTGCGTGATCTCGGCCTCGACGTTGTTCTGCGTCGAGACGCGCGGCGTCGACAGCAGGCGTCCCTGGCCCTGCCGCTCGAGCGCCGACAGCGCGACGTCGAGGTTGACGGCGCCGTTGACCGAGCCGAGCGCCAGGCCGAGGGCGCTGCGGGCAGCCTCGACACCAAGGTCAACGACCGAGTTCGTGGCATCCGCTCCCTGGCCCTGGACCCCGGTCGTGCGGCCGCCGACGCTCGCCTGATTCGGGAACGAGAGCGGCAGCGTGTTGCCGAGTGCCTGCGCCGCGCGGCCGTTGAAGCCCCACTGCACGCCGAGCGTCCGCGCGAACTCGCGCGTCGTCTGCACGATGCGCGCTTCGATCTCGACCTGCGGCTGCGGGCCGATCGAGCGTCGTCAACAGGTCGTTGGCGCGCGTCAGCCGGTCGGCGAGGTCGTTGATGATGAGCGTGTTGGTTCGCGGGTCGGTCTGGATCGATCCGCGCTGCGACAGCACGGTCGCGGTGATCAGCGCACGCAGGTCCTCGCCGCGCGCGTAGCTCAGCGCCCGCGTCAGCATGCGCAGTTCGCCCGAGAGCGCCTGCTCGTCGGACAGCTTGCGGCGCTGCGCTTCCTCGTCGGCCAGCACGGTCAGCGGCGCGACGCGGACGATCGTGCCGTCGACGACGTAGCCGAGCTTGTTGGCGCGCAGGATGATGTCGAGCGCCTGGTCCCACGGCACGTCGCGCAGCGCCACGTCCACGGTGCCCTGAATCGTCGGGTCGATGACGATGTTCAGGCCGCTGATCTCGGCGAAGGTGCGGAGCACGGCGCGCAGGTCGGCGCCCTGGAAGTCGAGGCTCACCGGGTGGCCGGTGTATCGCTGGGGTGTTGCGCCACCCACGGGGATCTGCGTCGCGGGCGCCTGTGCTTTCGCAGCCGCCTGCTGGAGACGGGCCGGGGCGGCCGGCGTCTGCGGAACGGGCGATGTCTTCGTCAGCGCGGTGAACGGCTCGGCGGACGGTTCGTCGAAGAGCACCGTCAGATCGTTGCCGTCCGGTGACGACTCGAGGCGATGGGCCGCGGGACGCGCCAGGTCCATCACCACCTGGGTGACGAGCGGCGCGCGCGGGTTGAGGCCGATGCGCACGTCGCCGACCGGTCCCTGGCCCACCTTCGTCACTGCCGGCAGCGCCGACGTCACGTTGGGCAGGTCGAGGACGAGCCGCGGCTGGCCGTCCTTCGGCTGCGTCACGCTGGTGGCGGCGAGCGGTCCGGTGCCGAGCAGCGTGACGGCCGTCGCCGCGCCGCGGCGCGTCACGCGCACGTCGCGGATGGCGCTCGCCGGGCCGGCGGTGCTGATCGTGCCAGCCGTGGTCGGGACGCGATCGAGCCGGTCGGCCTCGACGTAGATGACGTTGCGGGCGCTGCGGACGCGCGGGCGCGACGGCTGCGTCAGCGTCATGCGGATCCGGGCGACGCTCACGCCGTCCACCGCCTGCGCGCTTTCAACCTTCACGGCCGCCACCGGATGCCGCGGATCCACACTGAAGTTGTCGGCGAAGCCAAGCGCCACCACCTCGCGGAGCTCGACGACGAAGGTGCGCGGGTCGGGCTGCGACGCCACGTACGGCACCGGGTCGGATGCCTCGATGGCAATCACGCCGGCGCGGTCGCTCACCTGCGAGCCGATCTTCTTCAGCATCGCCACCTCGGCGCGGCGCCCGTTGGCGCCGAGCGGCGCCATCACGGCCGCTCCGGCGGCGATCAACACGACGATCACAATCACTAGTCGGGTTCGCATCTACTTTGCCTCGTCCGCCTGGCGGATCGTCTTTCGCACCTCACGCTGCTTGTCGAGCGAGAGCGGGTCGTTCACCTGCTGCATGATCACGATCGCGTTGGGAGTGATGGACCGGATCGTCCCGTCGAGCAGCCGGTCGCCTATCCGCACGATGTACGCCTTGCTGTCGACGCCCGCGAGAATGGCGACGTAGCCGTCGCGGCTCTGCACCGTTCCCCGGAGCGTGACCTCCGCGGTTTCCAGCCCGCCAAGGCCCGGTCCCCGTGTCGCCGGCGTCGAGCGGGCCGTATCGGTCCCGCGCCGCACCAGGCTCACGAACGGGTCGCGGCGACCCTCGGGGTCGTAGTCGAAGCCCTGGGGCTCGACCGGGACCGCGGTCTCCGGGGCTGCAGGTGCCTGCGGTGCGGGCGCCGGAGACTGGGCGATGGCGGCGACCTGTGTCGTCACGAGCACGAGCGCGAGCGCGTAGCTGTTGATCATGACGGCGCTCACTCCGCCGGCGCCGTCGCGGGCGCCGCTCCTGGCGCCGCTGCCGGCGGCGTCTCGATGAGCACGAAGGTCGTGGCCGTCAGCTCCGCCGTGACCGTCGGGCCGGTGGCGACTTCCCTGGCGCGGACATGAATGCCGCCGACGTTGATGATTCGCGGGAACTTGCTGACGCGTTCGAGGAAGTCTCCCAGGTCGTGATACGTCCCCTCGAGCTGCAGGCCGATCGGCCATTCCATGTGCATCTGCTTGCGCGCGACGGCGCGCGGCGTGAAGCCGCGGATGGCAAGGTTGGACTGCGTCGCCATCGCCTGCACGCGTCGCAGCAGGTCGGCGACGTCCTGCTCCTCGGGCAGCACGGTCCGGAGGCGTTCGAGCTGCGCCTCGAGCGCCGCGATCTCGCGACGGAACTCCGGCAGCCGGCGCGCCGTCGCCAGCCCGCGGTCGATCTCCGTGCGGAGCGCGGCCAGCTGGGCGTGGCGCTGATCGATGCTCGCCTGCGCCGGCTGTGCGTACCAATTCCAGAAGACGCCCGCGGCGGCCAGCGACAGCGCGATGAACACGCCGATCTGTCCGTACCACGGCATCTTGCTCAAGCTGAGATTCATCGCCATGTCTGCGTATCGAGCCTCACCTGCGCCCGCTCAGCGGCCTGCGACGGCGGCGCCCGGCGCGGCGGTCGTGCCCGGTGCGGTCGCGGGCGCTGACGGCGCAACCTGCGCCTTGACTTCAAATGTGATCAATTCGACCGGCGGCCCGCCCTGCGCGGCGGCGCCGGACACCGACTCCACCTGGCTCTGCACGATCTCGATCGGCTTCTGCAGCATGGAGCCGCGTCCGAGGTTGCCGACGAAATCCGAGAGCGCGATGAGCGTCGTGCTCCGCCCCGACATCGTCAACGCGTCGCCGTCCTGCTCCAGCTCGGTCAGCCACAGCATGTCCGGCAGGCTCCGGCTGACGTGGTCGAGGAGCTGCACGGGCAGGCTCTGCCCGCTGCGCAGCTGCTCGATGAGCGCGACGCGCTGCTGGAGCTGACCGCGGCGCGCCTCGAACTGGCTCACCTCGGCGAGCAGCGACTGCAGCCGCGCCGCTTCCTGCTGCGCCGCCGCTATCTCCGTGTCCACGCGCGCCGATTCCTCGTTGAGCGACCAGTACCACCAGCCGATGAGGAGCGCGGCCACGACCAGAATGAGGCTGCAGGCAATCGTCAGCCGCTGGCCGACGTCGAAGGCCATCGCCTTCCTGGCCTTCTGCCGCTCGACGCCGAGAAGGTTGATGCGAATCATCGGTCGCTCACCTTTCTGAGCGCGAGGCCCACGGCGACCGCCGCCGTGGCCGCCATGTCCGCCGGGTCGCCGGCAAGCTTCTTCGCGTCCCACGTGACCGCGCGGAACGGATCGAAGTCCTCGACCGGCGCGCTGAAGCCGCTCCTGGAGCATCTCGCGGAAGCCATCCACGCGCGAGGCGCCGCCGCTCAACATGATTCGGTCGATCTGATCCGACGACGCGGTCGCCTTGAAGAAGTCGAAGGTCTTCTGGATTTCGAGCAGCACGTTCTCGGTGACGGCGCGCAGCACCGGCTGCGCCTCCTCGAAGGTGGCGCCGTCCACCGGGATGCCCTTCTTCAGCTGCTCCGCCGCCTCGAAGGGCAGGTCGAGCTCCTTCTGCACGGCCTCGGTGTAGGCGTTGCCGCCCATCGAGATGTCGCGCGTGAAGACCGACTGATCGCCCTGGAGGATGTTGATGTTGATCGCGCTGGCGCCGGCGTTGAGCAGGACGACGACGCGGTCCGGGTCGAGGCCGTAGTTGACCTCGTAGGCGTTCTGCAGCGCGAACGCGTCCACGTCCACGATGACCGGCCGTGCGTCCCGCCTGCGCGATCACGCTGGTGTAGTCGCCGATCTTTTCTTTCTTGGCCGCGACGAGCAGCACGTCCATGCTGCCGCGCGACTCCGGCCCGGTGCCGGGGTCGAGGATCTGGTAGTCGAGGTTGACGTCCTGGATGTCGAACGGGATGTACTGCTCCGCTTCCCAGTAGATCGACTCGCGCGAGCTCCGATTCGGTCATCACCGGCAGCGTGATCTTCTTGACGATCACGGCGTTGCCGGAGAGCGACGCGCAGACGTCCTTCGCCTTGAAGCTCTTGTTCGCCTCGAAGATGCGGCGGATCGCGTCGGCCACCGCGCCGGCGTCGATGATGGCGCCGTCGACGATGGCGTCGGGCGGCACCGGCTCGATGCCGAACGCCGCCACGCGGTAGCACTTGCCCGCGGGCTTGCAGCTCGACGGCCTTGACGGCGCTCGATCCGATGTCGAGGCCGACGACAGTCTTCGCTTTACGAAACACTCTTGGTGACTCCCGGCATCTGCGGTCTACGGTTCTACGGTCGTTTGCTCGATTGCAGTCGTCGCGGCAGGTGCCCACGCTTCGCCGCGGTGCCAACTGCCGCTGCCAGCCGCCGGCTGACGAATGGGCAACCGGCATGCCACGGTTCAGCTAAGCGAAGAAATGTGCAACTTTCTGAGGTTGTGTGACCGTCCCCCGCCGTCGGGGCTGCACCGGCTGACCGGAACAGTAGCCGCCTTACACATGTGTAAGGCCAGCGTGGGGCCGTACTACCCGTCGAGTGCCGTTATCGGCTGTTTCTGTCAGGCTCATCACGGAGCTGGACGGTGGATGGGCGCCGGTCAGCCCATGCGTTGCGGCAGGCGGCCCGATCGCCACGAAGCGTGCAACTCACTGTGCCAAGCTAACTTGACAGCCCAAGAACCGTCCGTATCATTGGGGTTTGCGGTTGTAGGTCTTCGTCTGGACAGATCGGGACGTCCCCGGTCGGGACCCGCCCGCGAAGGATTCCCTTTTCATGCGTACGTTCGTCCCGAGCGCAAAGAGCGCGGATAGCCGGTGGCACGTCATCGATGCCAACGGACAAGGTCCTCGGCCGGGTGGCCACTCTCGCGGCCCGGCTGCTGCAGGGCAAGCACAAGGCCATGTACACCCCGTTCATCGACACGGGCGATCACGTCGTCGTCATCAATGCGGCCCAGGTCAAGCTGACCGGCCGCAAGGAAGACCAGAAGATCTACCGCCGGCACAGCGGATACGAAGGCGGCCTGCGCGAGGAGCGCGCCGCCGTCGTGCGCAAGCGCCAGCCGATCCGCCTGGTGGAAGAAGCCGTCCGCGGCATGCTGCCGAAGACGAAGATGGGCGATGCGATGTACCGGAAGCTGAAGGTCTATGCCGGCGACAAGCATCCGCATGCCGCCCAGCAACCCACGTCACTCGAGGTCGCGTAAACTTGGCACCGATCGAATACTACGCAACGGGCCGCCGCAAGACGTCCACCGCCCGCGTGTTCCTCCGTCCCGGCACCGGCACCATCACCGTCAACCACCGCGAGTTCACGAACTTCTTCCCGACCGAGGCGCAGCGCGTCAACGTGCGCCGGCCGCTGCAGCTCACCGAGACGACCGACAAGTTCGACATCCTCGCCACGGTCGCCGGCGGCGGCGTGAACGGCGCGGCCGGCGCGGTCCGGCTCGGCATCGCGCGCGCGCTGGTGGCGTTCAACGCCGAGCTGCGCAAGGCGCTCAAGAAAGACGGCCTGCTGACGTCGGATTCGCGCGTCAAGGAACGCAAGAAGTACGGGATGGCTGGCGCCCGGAAGCGGTTCCAGTTCAGTAAACGTTAAGTCGTCCAGAGAGGGAGGGAGCTTGCCCGGGATTGCGATGAAGGATCTGCTGGAGGCGGGGGTTCACTTCGGCCACCAGACGAAGCGGTGGAATCCGAAGATGAAGGAGTACATCTTCGGCGAGCGGAACGGCATCTACATCATCGATCTGAACAAGACGGTGAAGAAGTTCCGAGAGGCCGAGGAGTTCGTCACGAACCTCGCGGCGGACGGCAAGACGGTCCTCTTCGTCGGCACCAAGCGGCAGGCTCAGGACGTCATCTCCGAAGAAGCGCAGCGCTGCGGCATGTTCTACATCAACCAGCGCTGGCTCGGCGGGCTCCTCACCAACTTCACGACCATCCAGCGCAGCCTCGGCCGGCTCCGCGACATCGAGGCGATGGCGACCGACGGCCGCTACGACACGCTGTCGAAGAAGGAGATCGCGCGCAACGAGAAGGAGAAGCGCAAGCTCCTCAAGAATCTCGAAGGCATCCGGCAGATGTCCCGGCTGCCCGACGCCATCTTCGTCGTCGACACGCGCAAGGAAAAGATCGCGGTCGACGAGTCGCGCAAGCTGAAGATTCCCGTCATCGGCATCGTCGACACCAACTGCGATCCGGACGAGGTCGACTTCGTGATCCCGGGCAACGACGACGCGCTGCGCGCGATCCGGCTGTTCGCCTCGAAGATCGCCGACGCGGTGGCCAGCGGCCGCGGCATGCGCGAGTCCAGGATCGCCGAGGAGGACGCCGCGCGCGCCGAGGAAGCGGCCCAGGCGGATGCCGCCGCGCGCCTGACGCGCAACGTGCGCCCGCCGCGCCGCGAGCAGACGCCAACGCCCGCCGGCGCGTAGGGCGAAGGGGATTGTGTACTCGCGCCGGCCTCGCGGCCGGCGCTTCGTTTGTACGGGCTACGGACTCCGGGCTACGGGCTCCGGCCCAGACAAGGCCCGAAGTCCGGAGCCCGAAGCCCGAAGACGACGAGGTTAGAGAATGGCAGCAACGATTACGGCAGATGTGGTCAAGCAGCTGCGGGACAAGACGGGCGCAGGCATGATGGAGTGCAAGGCGGCGCTGACCGAAGCGAACGGCAACATGGACGAAGCGGTCACGCTGCTCCGCAAGCGCGGCCTGGCGCAGGCGGCCAAGCGCGCCGGCCGCGCCACGGCGCAGGGCACGATCGGCAGCTACATCCACCTGGGCGGCAGGATTGGCGTCCTCGTCGAGGTGAACTGCGAGTCGGACTTCGTGGCGCGCACCGACGACTTCCAGAACCTCGTGAAGGAGGTCGGCATGCACATCGCGGCCGCCGACCCGAAGTGGGTGCGCCGCGAGGACGTGCCTGCCGAGGCGATCGAGAAGGAAAAGGCGATCTATCGCGCGCAGATGGAGAACACGGGCAAGCCGGCGCACGTCCTCGACAAGATCATCGAGGGCAAGCTTGGCAGCTTCTACTCGCAGTTCGTGCTGCTCGATCAGCCGTCGATCCGCGACGGCAGCGTGACCGTCGCGCAGCTCGTCGCGCAGGCGAGCGCCAAGACCGGCGAGAACATTCAGGTCTCGCGGTTTGCCCGCTTCCGGGTCGGGGAAGGCGCGGAGTAGCGCGCGTCTCGGTCTCCGGTCTCCGGTCTCCGGTCTCCGGTCTACGGTGGTCTTCGGACCGGCAGCTACCGGAGGCCGAAGACCGAAGACCGCTATAATCTCCTTCTCGATGTCCTCCGACTCACCGGCCGGTCTGCCAACGCCTCCCCGATCTACAAGAGAGTTCTCCTCAAGCTGTCGGGCGAAGCCCTCATGGGCGACCAGCAGTTCGGGGTCGATCCGGCGGTCGCGTCCCGCATTGCGCGCGATGTCGCACGAGATTCAGAGCCTCGGCGTGCAGACGGCGATTGTCATCGGCGGCGGCAACATCTTCCGCGGGCTGGCGGCGAGCGCGCGCGGCATGGACCGCGCGACCGCCGACTACATGGGCATGCTCGCCACGGTCATCAACGCACTCGCCCTGCAGGACGCGCTCGAACAGCACGGCGTCGTCACCCGCGTCGTGACGGCGATCGAGATGCGGGCGGTGGCCGAGCCGTTCATCCGCCGCCGCGCCATCCGCCACCTCGAGAAGGGGCGCGTGGTCATCTTCGCCGCCGGCACCGGCAACCCGTACTTCACGACCGACACGGCCGCGGCGCTGCGCGCCATGGAAATCAAGGCGGACGCCATCCTCAAGGGCACCAAGGTGGACGGCATCTACACGGCCGATCCGATGCTGGTGCCCGATGCAACGAAGTTCCCCACTATTTCCTATCTGCAGGTGCTCGAGCGGCAGCTCAAGGTGATGGACACAACGGCTATCTCGCTCTGCATGGACAACAAGCTGCCGATCGTCGTCTTCAATCTCCGCGAGCCGGGCAACGTCCGGCGCGTGGTGCTCGGTGAGCCCATCGGGACCACCGTCTCAACCAGTTGATACGCATATGGACTTCAACGATCTGAAAGGCATGTTCGGCGAGGTGAAGACGCGGATGGACGGCTCCATCGAGCGCGTGCGCAAGGACATGGCGAACGTCCGCACCGGCCGCGCCACGGTCGGCCTCCTCGATGGCGTCCACGTCGAGGCCTACGGCGCCAAGATGCCGATCAACCAGGTGGCCGCGCTGTCGGTGCCGGAGCCGGCGCTGATCGTCGCGCAGCCGTTCGATCCCTCGTTGATGGGTGCGATCGAGAAAGCCATCCGCGCGTCGGACCTCGGCCTGAACCCGGCCAACGACGGCAAGGTCGTGCGCATCCCGATCCCGTCGCTGACCGACGAGCGGCGGAAGGAGCTGTCACGTCACGTCCACAAGCAGGCCGAGGAAGGGCGCAACGGCGTGCGGCAGGTCCGGCGCGACGCCAACGAGCGCCTGAAGAAGCTGCTGAAGGACCACAAGATCTCGGAAGACGACGAGCGGAAGGGCCTGGACCAGGTGCAGAAGATGACCGACGATCACGTGAAGATGATCGACGACCTGCAGGCGAAGAAGGATCAGGATCTGCTCGGACAAGTAGCGGGCTTCGGGCTTGTTCAGGCTCGTGACCTTCAGGTCGGCCTGGCGTTGACCGCTCTAATCGCCAAAGCACACGCCGAGCGCACGAGCGGTCGTGAGCAGGTCGTTGTCGAGCGGGACGGTCTTCGTCTTCCCCACGACGTCCTGCAGCGGGATCGGGACCAGGTCGGGCGGATGGTTCGCCACCATCTTGCCGAACTGCCCTTTCAGCAGCAGTTCGACCGCCTTGCCGCCGAAGCGCGTGGCGAGCGTCCGGTCGAAGGCGGTCGGCGCGCCGCCGCGCTGCAGGTGACCAAGCACGACGTAGCGCGTTTCCTTCTTCGCCAGCTTCTCCAGCTCTTCTGCGCAGTACATGCCCGCGCCCCCCAGCCGCTCGGCGGTGCCACCGTGGGCCGCTTTCACGATCGAATGCGAGCCGCCGATCGGCACCGCGCCCTCCGCGACAACCACGATGCTGAAGCGCGCGCCCCAGGCGTCACGATCGCGGATGCACTGGGCGACCTTCTCCAGGTCGTAGGGAATCTCCGGGATCAGGATGACGTCGGCGCCGCCCGCGACGCCGGCGTGCAGCGCGATCCACCCGGCATAGCGCCCCATGACCTCGACCACGATGATGCGGCGGTGCGCCTCGGCGGTCGTGTGCAGGCGATCGATCGCCTCGGTGGCGAAGCTGACCGCCGTGTCGAAGCCGAAACAGCTCGTCGTCCCGAAAATGTCGTTGTCGATCGTCTTCGGGACGCCGACGAGCGGGATGCCCTTCTTGTAGAACTCGTAGGAGATGGCGAGCGTGCCGTCACCGCCGATACACACGAGCGCGTCGAGCTGGTTCTTCTCGAACATCTCCATGACGCGGTCGGAGTAGTCGAACGTGCCTTCCGGCGTCACGATCGGCTCAAGGAACGGATTGCCGCGGTTGACCGTGCCGAGGATCGTGCCGCCGAGGCGGAGAATCCCGGTGACGTGGCGTGGCGTGAGGACGCGCGACTTCTCGGGATAGATGAGGCCGTCGAAACTGTCCTCGAGCCCGAGGACCTCGACGCCCGAGTTGGACGCCGCCTTCACCACGGCGCGGATCACGGCGTTGAGTCCGGGTGCGTCACCCCCGCCGGTCAGGACGCCTATCTTCTTGATGGGCATGAGGTCGCGAGTGTGGAGTACGCGCAGAGCGCTGTCGTAAGCAGATGCTGAGTATATATGCTAAACTTCGTCGTTCTCGCGGCCGACAAAGATGTCCCCGTGCATCACGTCGCGAGGAAGAAGAGTTCTCCATTCATGACGGGCGGCTAGCTCAGCTGGGAGAGCGCTGCGTTCGCAATGCAGAGGTCAGGGGTTCGATCCCCCTGCCGTCCACCAAGAATTATTGAAGGGCCCGCTCCTCGCGGGCCTTTTGTCCTGTACGGGCAGTCCGCTTGCAGGGGTCCGGCGACGGAGGGCTGCAGATGGGCATTCTCGGTTGGATTCTCTTCGGGTTGATCGTCGGCGCGCTGGCCAAGCTCGTCATGCCGGGCCGCGACCCCGGCGGCATCATCGTCACGATGCTCCTCGGTATCGCCGGCGCCGTGATCGGCGGGTTCGTCGGCCGGGCGCTTGGCTTCTATGGCGAGGGTGAAGCCGCGGGGTTCGTGATGTCGTTCATCGGCGCCGTCATCCTGCTGGCGCTCTATCGCATGATGGTGGGAAGGCGGACCACGGCGCGGCCCTAGCCTGCGCGGTTTGTGCAAGGCACGAGGCTCAAGGCACAATGCACAAGGTTCACGCGGCCGGCCGTTGAGCGATCGGCTGCTGGCACTGATGTGACCTGGGGCGGCACGGTGTAAGGCGTTGCGGTCCTTCGTCCCGTTGACGCGCCACCACGGACATTGCCAGCGGCCCGCTGTCGGCGACCGGCTGGACTGAGCATAGAGCCTTGTGCCTTGACGACGCGTATTCCACTGGGGCGAGCGCACATGCTCGCCTCCACGCTGATCCGCGAAGCACGACGCGCCGGACTTCCGGCCGACTCGCTGACCCCGGTCGGAAGCCTGCGGCGTTTCTCGCCTGACATCGGCGACGTATCGCTGCTCGGCATCGCACCGCTCAGCCGCCACCGGCGGCTGCTGGACGGGTTCGCGAAACTTCCCGGCGTCTCCGCCGTCCTCACCCGGGATCCCGCGTCGACAACGGTGCAGACCGAGCGCGGGCTGGCGACATTGCTGCTGACCGTTCCTGAGCACGCCGGAAGTGCGCTTGTATGGCACACCGGATCCCGCGCTCATGTTGCGCTGCTGCAGGAGAAGGCTCAGCCGCTCGGTTTCTCCTTCCACGACACCCTGGCGAGCGGCGGGACGCCTGTGCCGATCGCGACTGAAGACGAGCTGTACGCCCGGCTGGGGCTGCCGTTCGTGGCCCCCTGAGCTCCGTGAAGGACGCGACGAAATCGTGGCGGCCGAACGCGGCGCGCTGCCTCACCTCATCTCCGACGGGCATATCCGCGGCGATCTCCACATGCACAGCACGTGGAGCGACGGGCGCGACACGATGGAGGACATGGTGCTCGCGTCGCGACAGCTCGGCTACGAGTACATCGCCATCACCGATCACTCGGAGCGCGCGTGGTCGTCGCGAAGGGTTGCCGCCGAGGACGTCCCCGACCAGCGCGCGGAGGTCGAGCTGCTGCGCCAGCGTTACCCCGGCATCCAGATCCTGCACGGCATCGAAGTGGACATCATGCACGACGGGTCGCTCGACTTCGACGACGACCTGCTCGTCGGCTTCGACATCGTGCTGGCGCTCGCTCCACGACCACGGCGGGCACGACGGCGCGTGGCTCACCGAGCGCTATCTCCGCGCCATCCGGCACCCCCTCGTCAACGTCATCACGCATCCGGCCAACCGTTCGCCCGCGCACTCCACCGGGTACGACCTCGACTTCGACCGCCTCTTCGATGCCGCCGCCGGCAGCGGCACGGCGATGGAGATCGACGGCGCGCCGGGGCACCTGGACATGGACGGCCCGCTCGCGCGCCGCGCCGTTGCCGCCGGCGTGACGCTGGTCGTCGACAGCGACTGCCATCGCGCCGAAGCGCTCGCCAGGCAGATGCGGTGGGGTGTCGGCACGGCGCGGCGCGGCTGGATCGAGCCGCAGCATGTGCTCAACACGCGCAGCGTGGACGAGGTGCGCGCGTTCGTCGCGCGCAAGCGCGAGCGTGGCTAACCGGATCGCCACGGCCTGTATAGTCGCCACCATCGCGTTCTGGGCGTATACGCAAACCCTCCTGCCCGGTGTGGACCTCGGTGACACGGGCGGGTTCCAGGCGGCCGTCCTCTGGCCCGAGGTCAGCGCGCGCCAGGCCTACCCGCTGTATTACAACGTCGCGAAGCCGTTCGTCGTCGCGGCCTGTGGCCCGCGGATTCAGCCGAAAGAGAATTGCGACCCGGCGCGCGCGCTGAACCTGTTCTCGGCAATCTGTGCCGCCGTCGCGGTGGGTCTCCTCGCCTACCTGGCGGCGGCCCTCACGGGATCGACAGCCAGCGGCGTCGTCGCCGGACTCATCCTCGCGTTTTCCTATACGTTCTGGAGCCAGGCGATCATCGCCGAGGTCTACGCGTTGAACCTCGCGTTCCTGGGCGCCTGCTTCATCGCACTGCACGCCTGGGCGCAGAAGCCGACGACGGGGCGCCTGGCCGTGTTCTTCGCCATATACGCGGCGTCGTTCGGCAACCACCTGTCGATGATCCTGTTCCTGGTGCCGTTCGCCGTGTTCCTGCTGGCTGACGACGCCGGAGCGCCGGATGCTGTTTCGGCCAGCGATCGTCGGTCTCGCTGCGCTGGCGGCGATCGTCGGGGCGCTGCAGTACTGGCCCAACTTCGTGTCGGTGCTGTCAGCGCCCGATCCCCCCGCCGGCTGGGCTCCAACCGTCGCGGCATTCTGGTTCGACACGACCAAGGCCGACTGGCGCGAGTCGATGGTGCTCGGCATTCGCGCCGGCCAGGTATCCGATCGGCTCGCCATGTGGTGGTTCGACGCGCGCCAGCAGTTCGGCGTCGTCGGACTGGTGATCGCGGCCGTGGGAACCGTGCGGCTGTGGAGTCTCTCGCCGCCCTGGGGCGTCCTCGTCCTGAGCGCATTCGGCGTCACGACGTTGTTCGCGTTGACCTATAACGTCGGCGATTCGCACGTGTTCTTCCTGCCCGCGCATTTTCTCGCGGCGTTGTGCGCGGGTGTGGCCGTTCGTTTCCCTCCCACGGCCGGCGGACGCCTGGCGGCAGCCGGAGCTGAAGGTACGCCCCTGCGACTGGCGCGCATCGTGGTCGCATGTGCTGCCGTCCTGTATTGCGGCTGGCGTGGATGGTCCACCTGGCCGGCCGTCGATCGCCACGACGACCGTCGCGGAGAACAGCTCATCGCGCGCCTCACGCTTGGTATCGGCGACCCTGACGCGGTCCTGGTCACGCAGATGAACTGGCAGATCGAGAACGTGCTGCTCTACGTGGCGCGTCACCGGCGGAAGGATCTCACGTGGACGCGGCTGGGCGATGTGCTGCCCCACTTTCCGTTCCTCGTCGCGGACCAGCGGGAGATCGGGCGCGAGATCGTGCTCACCGCCGACGCCGCGGCGAACGTCGTGAGCACCTACGGTTCCCTTTTCGCAATCAGCGAAGACACCCTCGTGCCTGTCCTGCCGCTGTCAGCCGAGGTGGCGCGCATTCCCGCCGGCGTTCCCTATGTGATGACGCTGCTGACGCCACCGCCCGACGAAGAGATGGACGCGAAGGATGTCGCGACCGCACTGACGTCGTTGACCCGCGGCGCCGTTCCGCCACGGACGCCGCGGGCGTTCGAGCTCATTGCGGGCATCAGCGGAGAGCAGCCGGCGGTCTATCGCTCGTCCGACCGGCCGTTCACGATGAGCTTCCAGCTCCTCGGGGAGCCCTTTACCGTCCGGATGGACTCGTGGCTGCCGTCGGATACGTTCCGCCGACCCGGCTTCGGGCACGTCCTCCGCGGCCGTGACCACATCCAAATACTCGAGCGCGGCGTAAACCTCGTATGGATAGGCCGCGACGGCCGGGCGTCCGCACCGGTGTATGCGGCAAGCCTGTTCGCCCCGGAACGCCGGTATCGCCTCCTCGGCGCGGTCTCGCCGGCGTTCGCCCGGCGACCGCCGACTGATCCGTAAGTCGCGTGCTATCGTAATTCCTGAGGCACTCTCATGATGCGCTTGGTACTCCTACTGAGTCTGCTCCCGGCCGTGATAGGAGCGCAGGCGCGTCCGGCTCCTGACGCGCTGGCAAAGTCGCTCCAGCAGCGCTACCAGGGCATCCGTGACTTTTCCGCCGACTTCGTGCACAGCTACCGCGGCGGCGTGCTGCGCACGCAGACGCGGGAGCGCGGCACCGTTTCGGTGAAAAAGCCGGGCCGGATGCGCTGGGTCTATACTGCGCCGGAGAAGAAGGAGTTCGTGGCCGATGGCGTGAAGGTGTATTCCTACATCCCGGAGGACCGCCAGGTCATCGTGAGCGACGTCCCGCCGGACGACCAGGCGACGACGCCCGCGCTCTTCCTGGCCGGCAAGGGCGACATCGGACGCGATTTCAGCGCGGCGTACGCCGAGAATCCGGCCCCGGGCACGGTCGCCCTGAAGCTGACGCCGCGGAAAACCGAGCCTGAATACGAGTATCTCGTCGTGGCGATGGACCCGGCGACCCTCCAGATTCGGGCGTTGACGACCAGGGACCGGCAGGGTGGAGAATCTACGCTCACGTTCAGCAATTTGAAGGAGAATCAGGGCATACCCGATAAGGAGTTCGAGTTCCGGATTCCGCGGGGTGTAGACGTCATCACTGATGGCACTCGCAACTAGGCGACTCGCGCCGCTGCTGGCGCTGACACTGATCGCGGCCGGCTGCGCGACGGGTGGTGCCCTGCGCGAAGGAACACGTGCCGAACAGGCACAGGACTACGACCGCGCGGTCCTCGAATACAACAAGGCACTCGAGGCCGATCCCGACAATCGCGATGCCCGCTACGCGCTCGACCGCGCCAAGCTGCGCGCGGCGATCGATCATTTCGCCCGCGGGCGGCGCTTCATCGCCGCGGGCCGGCTGGACGAAGCGCTGATCGAGCTGCAGCTGGCCGCCGAGCTCAATCCCGGCGACTCCGCTGTTGCAGAGCTGCTGAACGACGTGCGCACGCAGCTGCGCACGAAGATCGCCGTTGCCCGCGAGGGCAAGACCGAACTCGAGACGCTGATCGCGCGCGCGCGTGACCTGCCACCGCCCGGCCTCGATCTGCCCGAGGGCGTGCGGCTGCCCGGCTCGTTGACCTTCCGTGACGCCAGCACGCGCGACATCTACACGGCGCTCGCCCGGTTCGCCAACGTCAACGTCGTGTTCGATCCGCAGTTCCGCGACCAGCCGATCACGATCGATCTGCGCAACACCACGCTCGATGACGCGCTCGACGTCGCTCTCCACCGCGACGCGCAACTTCTACCGCGTCTCCGGCGCAGCGGACGATCACGATCATTCCCGACACGCCGGCGAAGCGACGCGAGTACCAGGAAGAGATCGTCCGCACGTTCTACCTGAGCAACGCCGACCTCAAGGAAACCATCGACCTGCTTCGCATCGTCATCGACGCGCGGCGCATCGCGCCGATCGCGGCGACCAACGCGTTCTCGATCAAGGACACGCCGGAGCGGGTGACGGCAGCGGCGCGTTTGATCTCGGCGATCGACAAGGCGCGGCCCGAGGTCGTCATCGACGTGGAGCTGCTCGAGGTCGATCGCACGCGGCTGCTGGAGTACGGGCTTCAGATCGGCTCACCCGGCGTAGCGGGCGTCATCGGGCAGGCCGACGTCAACCGCGAAGGGATGACGCTGCGCGACCTGCGCAGCCTGACGCAGTCGGACGTCTTCCTGACCAACCTGCCCGGGCTGATCTACCGGCTGCTGCAGACGGACTCCAACACGCGCACGCTGGCGAGCCCACAGCTGCGGACGTCCGAGGGCGTCGCCGCACAGGCGCGGTTCGGCGAACGCGTGCCGGTGCCGGTCACGGTGTTTGCGCCCATCGCCACCGGCGGCGTGGCGCAACAGCCGATCACCTCGTTCAACTACGAGAACATCGGCGTGAACATCGACATCACGCCGCGGACGCACCACGACGACGAAGTCTCGCTCGCGCTGAAGCTCATCGTGACGAGCATCTCGGGCACGGGATTCGGCGGTCTGCCGACGTTCGGGAATCGCGAGATCAACACGGTGATCCGGCTGCGCGACGGGGAAACGAACCTCCTCGCCGGCCTGATTCGCGACAACGAACGCGACGTGCTCGAAGGCGTGCCCGGACTGAGCGGCATCCCTCTCGTCGGCCGGCTGTTCGGCCACACCCGGCGCGAGACGCAGGAAACCGACATCGTCCTGACACTGACGCCGCGGATCATCCGCGTGCTCGACCTGATGAAGAAGATCTCCGGCCGTTCCGCGTCGGCGGCGAGGGCAGCGCGGCCGTGATCGATCTTCCCGAGCTGCCGATCCTGCCGCCTCCCGACCCTGCGCAGCAGCCCGCGCCGCCGGCACAACCGCAGCCGCAGCAGCCCGCCGCCCCGCCCCCACCGGCCGGCGCCGCGCCGATCGTCCCGCCGAAACCGTAGGACGCTCCCGCGGCGGCCTTATTCGACCTTGGCCACCTTCGCGCCGAGCTTCTGCAGGCGGCTGACGAGCTGGCTGTAGCCACGCTCTACCGTTTCGAGCGGCAGCACGCGTGTCTGGCCCTCGGCGGCGAGGCCAGCGGCAATCAACGACATCCCTGATCGGAGATCGCGGCTGTCGAGCACGCGGCCGCCGCGCAGCTTCGTCGGCCCGGTGACGATGATGCGGTGAGCGTCGGCGAGGAACATGTCGGCGCCCATGCCGCTCATCTGTTCGAGGGCGAACAGGCGCAGCTCGTACATCCAGTCGTGCACCAGGGTCCGGCCCTCCGCCTGGGTCGCCAGCACCGTGACGAGGCTCACCAGATCGGAAGGGAACGCCGGCCAGAGACCGGTGGTGATGCGCTTGATGGCCCTGGGACGCGACGGCTTCACGTGGAAGACGCCGTCGCGCACCCCGCACTCGACGTTCATGCGCGTGAGCACGGCGGCGACCACTTCCATGTCCTCTTCGCGCGCCCCTTCGATGGCCATTTCGCCGCCGGTGATCGCGCCGACGACGGCCCAGCTTCCGGCCTCGATGTAGTCCCCGCCCAGTCGATGCTCGGCGCCGTGCAGGCGCGCGACACCCTCGATGCGGATCTTCGAGCTGCCGATGCCCGAGACATGAGCGCCCATTTTCCCGAGGAACTGACAGAGCTCCACCACGTGCGGCTCGGTTGCGGCGTGGCGGATCTCGGTGACGCCGGGGGTGAGGGCCGCCGCGAGCAGCGCGGTCTCCGTGCCGGTCACCGACGCTTCGTACAAATACATCGACGCCGGCTTCAGCCCGTCGGGCGCCTCCAGCGCGTGGCCGTCTGACTCGACCTGCCGCGCGCCCATTTCCGCCAGCGCCTCGAGGTGCGTCGAAATCGTCCGCCGCGCGGGAAAATCGCCACCGGGCGGCGCGATGTTCGCGCGTGCCGGTCCGGGCGAGCAGCGGCCCGAGCAGCAGCACGGACGCGCGAACGCGGCCGACGAGCGCACGGTCCGGCGCATGGGTGCGCACGCGCGGCACGCGCACGCGCAGCGTGGTGCTGCCGATGCCGTCGACCTCGGCGCCGAGGTCGAGGAGCAGGCGCGCCATCACCTCGACGTCGCCGATCCGCGGCACGTTGGTCAGCACGCACTCGTCTTCGGTGAGCAGGCACGCCGCGAGCAGCGGCAGCGCGGCGTTCTTGTTGCCCTCGACGGCCACGCGGCCCTCGAGGCGATGCCCGCCTTCGATCAGCAGTGTCGACATTCGCGAGGTACTCTACGTCAGGATCGTTCGCCAGGCCCACGAAGACCGGCTCGGGGCGGAGGCCGATGCCGAACCGATCCAGCACCTGGCGCTTGATCCGCACTGCCAGGGCGAGCACGTCGCGCGCCGTCGCCCCGCCGCGGTTCACGATCGCCAGCGGGTGCTTCGTGGACAGTCCCACCCGCCCGGCGTCGTAGCCCTTGGCGAAGCCGCCCTGCTCGATCAGCCAGGCGGCCGGAATCTTCACATTGCCGCCGGCAAGCGGAAACCCCGGCGCCTGGCCATCGCCGGATTCGGCCGCCACCCGGCCATGGACATGACGCGGCACGACGGGGTTCATGAAGAACGATCCGACGCTCCGGCTGTCCGGATCCGCGGGGTCGATCACCATGCCCTTGTTCCGCCGGACGTCGAGCACGGCCGCCCGCGCATCTGCAATCGTCGGGGCCGTGATGCCATGCCGGTCGAAGTGCCGAGTCACGTCCGGATAGGTGGTCGTCGGCTGACCTGGGCGCAGCCGGAACCGCACCTCGCACACGACGAACCGCCCGGCGTCTTCGCGCTTGAACCGGCTCATGCGGTAACCGAACTGACACTCGGCGTTGGTGAGCGTGACGAGCGACTCCGTGCGTCGATCGAAGGCGGTGACGTGGTCGATGGTGTCGCCCACCTCCTGCCCGTAGGCGCCCACGTTCTGAACCGGCGTGCCGCCGACGCTGCCCGGAATGCCCGACAGGCACTCGACGCCCGCCAGCCCGCGGCTCACGGCAGCGGCGACCACACCGTCCCATGGCTCCCCCGCCCCGGCGCGCACGAGCGTGTCGTCGCCGTCGCGCGTGAAATCGACGCCGCGCACGTCGATCTGCGTCACCAGTCCGTCGAATCCGCCATCGGCGATGACGAGATTGCTGCCGCCGCCCAGCACGAACAGCTCGACGCCCCGCTCGCAGGCCCACCGGTGCGCGGCCGCCACGTCCTCCACGGCGCGTGCGCGGGCGAACCAGCGCGCGGCTCCACCGATGCCAAGCGTGGTGAGCGGGGCCAGCGACGACGTTGGGCTCCGGGTCGAACGTGCGCTCACCGGAGCGCAAGGAGCCTGGCTTCCTGCGCCGCCAGAGCGGCAATCGCCTCGGCGCGCGTGCAGAGCTGGAACTCAACCCAATCGCCCGGCGCCAGCTGGCCGGCAAGCGGCAGGTCGGCGGTAATGACGGTCGCGATCTGCGGGTAGCCGCCTGTCGTCTGGCGATCGGCCATCAGCAGGATCGGGTCGCCCGACGGCGGCACCTGGATGGCGCCGATGAACGTCGCGTCGGAGATCATTTCCTGCTGCGACCCGCGCTCGACGCGCGCGCGGCCGCGCGAGCCGGTACCCCATGCGGTCGGACTCGGCGGTGATCGTGAACCGCGTGCGCTGCAGCGTCTCGACGGCAGCCGGGGCGAAGAACTCGTCCTGCGGCCCCAGCAGCACGCGCAGGCGAGCGCCGCCCATCGCCGCCGGACCGGCGGCGCGCGGCTTGGCCCGCGGCGACGCCGGGCTCCGGGACTGCAGTGGGATCAGGTCCCCCGCCTTCAGCGGCCGGCCGCCTATCCCGCCCAACTCGCCGACGGCATGCGTCGCCCTGCTGCCGAGCACCGGCGGAGTGCCGATGCCGCCGTCGAACGCAACGTATGCCCTGGCGCCGTTCCGCCGTTCGCCGCACCGCATGACGCTTCCGGCCGGGCAGAGGATGGCTCCGTTCAGCGGGATCGGCGATCCGTCGACCGTCGCGCCGAGATCCGCTCCGGTGACCGCCATGATGGCCTCGGTCTCGATTCGCAGCTCGGGACCGAGGACTGTCGCCTCGAGGGCGGCCGCTGAACTTGGATTGCCGACGATCAGGTTCGCGAGACGATACGACACCTCGTCCATCGGCCCGGATACCGGCACGCCCAACGTCTGGTGGCCCCACCGGCCAAGGTCCTGGATGGTGGTCAGCAGGCCGGGCTTGACGACGGTGAGGTGACGCGCGGGGCCGGCGAGTGTGGCGGCGGAGTCCCCCGTCGTGCGGACCTTGGGGCGGCTGAACGCGCCCGCCACGTCGCGCGGTGATGCCGGTTTGAACCGGACGCGATCGCCGGGCGCAAACAGCGACGCCGGGATCCGATCGGGGTCGAAGACCTCGAGCGGCGTGCGTCCGATGAGCTGCCAGCCGCCGGGAGACTCACGCGGGTAGATGCCGGTCTGAACACCGGCGATGCCGACCGATCCCGCTGGGACGCGGACGCGGGGTTCCGCGCGCCGCGGGGCCGCGATCGACTCGTCGACGATCCCCATGTACGCGAAGCCTGGCAGGAACCCGAGCATGTAAACGCGATAGTCACGCGACGCGTGGCGCTCGATGACGTCCTGCACTGAAATACCGGCCCGGGCCGCCACGTGCTCGAGGTCCGGCCCGTACTCGCCGCCGTAGACGACGGGCACCTCGATGCTCCGCGAGGGAATCTGCACCTGGGCCGGCCCCGCATGCTGCGCCTCCCTGAGCAGGTGCGCAACAAGCGCGACATCGGTGACGAGGGGATCGAAGAAGACGGCGACCGAGCGGAAGGTCGGAACGACCGCGCGGACGCCGGCAACGCCGGCCTCGCGCACGACCGTGGCGATGGCGATGACTCGGGCGTTCACCTCGGGGTCGATGCCCCACTCGAGCTCCAGCAGGAGCGCCGAGTCACCGGCTTCACGGATGCGGGATGAGGAGGTGGTCACGCGGCGAGCGCCTGCAGCAGCTTCTTGTGAATGCCCCCGAAGCCGCCGTTGGACATCAGCACGACGACATCGCCGTCGCGGTGCTCCGAGACGATCGTCCCGATGATGTCGTCCACCTCGGGGATGTGGCGGGCACGCTGCCCGGCGCCGCGCAGGTCGTCCACGAGCTGCTCGGCGGACAGGCGCTCCGATTCGGGCAGCGATGAGCGGAATACCGCCGCGACGACCACTTCGTCGGCCGCGCCAAACGCACGCGCGAAATCCTGCTGAAAGATCCGCCGGCACGACGACGCCGATCGCGGCTCGAAGACCGCCCAGATCCGCCGGGCGGGATAACCCGTGCGCAGCGCCGACAGCGTCTCGTGCACCGCCGTCGGATGGTGCGCGAAATCGTCCAGCACCGTGACGCCGCCGCCGACGCCAACCGTTTCCAGCCGGCGCTTGATGCCCTTGAACTGACGCAGGCCGTCGGCGAGCGCCGAGGCGCCGAGGCCGGCGTTGACGCCGACCGCAATCGCGGCGAGCGCGTTGCGCACGTTGTGGAGGCCGAGCAGCGGCGAGGCGAACCGGCCGAACAGCTGTCCGTCCCGCCGCACCTTGAAGTGCGTGACACCATCCGCGTGTTCGACGTCCGCCGCCTGCCAGGTCAGGCCGTCGCCGAGGCCGTAGGTCTCGACCGGACTCACCGCCACGCTCTGGAGCGCGGCTGCGTCCGGGCTGTCGGCGCCGAGCAGCAGCAGGCCGTTGCGCGGCACCAGGTTGGCGAGACGGCGGAACGCGAGCCGCACCTCGTCGATGGTGGCGTAGATATCGGCGTGGTCGAACTCGATGTTGTTGATCACCGCCACGTCGGGAAGATACTTCAGGAACTTCGCCGTCTTGTCGAAGTAGGCGCTGTCGTACTCGTCGCCCTCGATCACGAAGTGGCGTCCCGAACCGACGCGGTAGCTCGAGCCGCCGTCGCCGAAGTTGAGCGCGATGCCGCCGACGAGCACCGTCGGATCGAGGTTGCCGTGCGTCAGCAGCCACCCTGTCAGCGACGTCGTCGTCGTCTTGCCGTGCGTGCCGGCCAGCACCACCGAGCGCGCCCCCCAGAGGAACTGGTCGCGAATCGCCTCGGGCAGCGAGCAGTACCGGATTTTTCGTTCGAGGACGGTCTCGAGCTCCGGATTCCCGCGCGAAATCGCGTTGCCGACGACCACCAGATCGACATCGTCGGTGACGTTGGCGGCCGAGTAGCCCGTCATCGTGCGGATGCCCTCCGACGCCAGGAAGTCGCTCATCGGCGGGTAGACGTTCTGATCGGACCCGCGGACGTCGTGTCCACGCCGCTTCAACAGCGCGGCGAGCGTGGCCATCGCCGTCCCGCACACCCCGATCAGGTGGATTCGCAGCCTGTCATTCAACGGGTGACTCCTCGACGATGAGCGACGCGTGCGCGCCGGCTTTCACGCGAACCATGACACCGAGCGGCAGCGTCCAGCAGGGGCCCGTCGTGTGCCCCGAGGGAAACCCGATCAACACGGGTCCGGGAAAATCGGCCGTCGCCAGCGAGATGACGTCGCGGGCCTTGAGCGCGCCGCCAGCCTCCTCACAGCCACGCATCTCCCCGAACACGAGCGCCCGTGCCCGCGCCAGGATGCCGCTCAGGCGCAGCTGCATCAGCAGCCGATCGATCCTGTACGGTCGTTCGTTGACGTCCTCGAAAAACAGGACGCAGCCTTCCGGCGGATCGAACGCGAATGGCGTCCCGAGCGACGCGGCGAGCTGCGTCATCGTGCCGCCATAGAGCGGCCCTGCCGCTTCGCCGGGCCGCAGCGTCTCGAGCCCCTCGGGGCGCATCTCGAGACCGTCCCCGCGTCCCTGCAGCAGTTGCATGAAGGAATACTCGTCGTAGTTGCCCGGACCGCCAGCCAGGCGGCCTTCGAGCATCGGCCCGTGAAGCGCGGTGACCCCTCGTTTCGTCGTCAGCCACGACAGCAGTGACGTGTTGTCGCTGTACGCGATGAACAGTTTCGGCGTGTGCTCGGGTTCCCAGGATTCGAGGACGGGCAGGAGCTGGACGCTGCCGTAACCACCGCGCACGGCGATGAGCGCCCCTACGGACGGATCCGACCACGCGCGCACGAACGCCGCCGCGCGGGCTTCGGGTGGACCGGACGTGTACACCGATCGCTCGAACACTGATTCGTCGTAGACCGGCTCGAACCCGAGGCGCCGCAACTCGGCAACCCCCTGCTCGAACTCCTGGACCGCAAACGGGCTGGCCGGCGACACCACGGCAATCCGATCGCCGGACTTGAGCGCGCGCGGCTTCCTCACTCGCAACTCACAATGCGCAATGCACGATGCTCAAATGCCAAACGCAGCTGATCCGCCGGCAGTCCGGCGGACGCGAGCTACCGAGCCTGTACCTCGAGCCGTCGGCACGAACTCCTGACGTGAGCGTTGCGCAATGAGTATGTGGGCCGTGGGCATTGAGCATTGATTACGCCCATCGCGCCATCTCGTCCGCGATCCGGCGATGTTCATCGCGTCCAAGGACGTGACGCAGTGCGGCTGACGCGCCTGGCGTTACCGGCGAGGCAAGGAAGCGCTCCTTCGTGCGCCGCAGCCGGGTGAGGGCATCCTCGAGCCGCTTGTAAGGAATCGCGCCACTCTCGACGGCGTGTACGAGCGCTTCGAGGGTCGTCGCCTGGACCTCCACGTTGCCGCTGCAGATCAGGATGCCGTCGCAACCGGCGGCGATCGCCTGCACGGCCGCGTCCGGGACGGCGAGCGTCTTCGCGATCGCCTTCATCTCGAGGTCGTCGCTGAGGATGACGCCGCCGTAGCCGAGCTCCTCGCGCAACAGCGCCCGAACGATGCGGGGAGAGAGCGTGGCTGGCTGCTCCTCGTCGAGCGACGGGACCAGCACGTGAGCGGTCATGATGAACGCCACACCGGCCTTGATCGCTTCGCGGAACGGCACGAACTCGACCCGGCGGAGCCGGTCGGGCGGATGCTCCACGATCGGGAGCTCCAGGTGCGAATCGACCGAGGTGTCGCCATGTCCCGGGAAGTGCTTGCCGCACGCGGCCACGCCGTTGTCCTGCAGTCCGCGGACGATCGCCGCGCCGAGCGTGGCCACCAGGTCGGCCGTCTCGGCCAGCGCGCGATCCCCGATCACCGGGTTCTTCGGGTTCGTGTGGATGTCGAGCACCGGGGCGTAGTCCAGCGTGATGCCCACCGCCCTCAGCTCAGCGGCCAGCGCGGCCGCAAACCGCGTGGCGAGCTTCGGGTCGCCGCTTCGACCGAGGGTGGCCATCGGCGGCCACTCGGTGAACGGCGCGCGCAACCGCGCGACGCGGCCCCCTTCCTGGTCCACGCTGACCCAGAGCGGCAGCTCCGCAGCCAGCTCCTGTGTGTCGCGGGACAGCTCGGCCACCTGCTCGGGCGCCTCGATGTTTCGCGAGAACAGGATGACCCCGCCGAGCTGAAACTCCCGCGCGAGCGCGCGCAGCTCGGAAGGAATGGTTGTCGCGGGCAGGCTGCCGATCAGCAGCTGCCCGATGTCACGGCGAATAGACGCAGGCACCCAAGCATTATAGAACTCAGACCGCGGCGCTTCTGTGTCCCCCCTTCCCGGCTCGTGCTCAGCTTCGTTTCCGTGTTCACGTTCAGGTTCGTGCCGGTTCAGTTTCGCATGTTTGTTGAACTCCGAGCACGAACGCGAGACGGGAGCCGCCCCGCACCTGCGCGGTGGCGCACAAGGTGAGAACCTGGAGCGTGAACGACAAGGATCTCTATAATTCCGTGTGCGCATCGACACTTCAGCTCCGACCCGCATCGATCTCGCCGGCGGCACCATCGACATCTGGCCGCTCTACCTCTTCCACCCCGGCGCTCAGACGCTGAACGCGGCGATCAGCATCCGCGCCCGCGCCACGGTCGAGACCCGCGCCGATTCCCGCATCGTCATCCGGTCGCTGGACACGAACGTGTCGCTCGAAGCCGAGGACTGGCACGAGCTGCGCGACCGCCGGGAGCTGCGGCTGCTGTCGCTGCTGGCCCACTTCTTCGAGGTCCGCGGCCTCACGCTGACCACGTCATCGGAGTCGCCGGCCGGCGCCGGGATCGCCGGCTCGTCGGCGCTCAACGTGGCCGTCTGCGCCGCGCTGGCCGAATGGAACCGCACCCACTACGAGCCCGAAGCGCTGCTGCAGATCGCGATGAACATCGAGGCACAGGCCATCAACGTGCCGACCGGGCTTCAGGACTACCGGCCGGCGATGTACGGGGGCATCGCGGCGCTCGAACTGGATCCGGACGCGATCCGCCGCGTGCCGCTGCACGTGGACATCCACGAGCTCGAGCGGCGCATCGTCCTCTGCTACACGGGCGAGCCGCGCAATTCCGGCACCAACAACTGGGAGATCACGAAAAAGCACATCGACGGCGACCGCCACGTGTTCGACTGCTTCGAGCGCATCCGCGACACGGCGGTCGCCATGAGGGAAGCGTTGGAGCGCGGAGACTGGGACGAGGTGGGCGATGCCATCGCCGAAGAGTGGGACAACCGGAAACGGCTCGCGCCCGGCGTCACGACGCCGGGGATCGACGACCTGATCGCGCGGGCGATGGCTGCCGGGGGCACCGCCGCAAAGGTGTGCGGCGCCGGCGGCGGCGGATGCCTGTTCGTCTATGGCCCGCCCGAACGAAAGGCCGCCATTCGTGAGGCCCTTGCCGGCGGCGGCGCGCGGGTGCTCGATTACAGGATCGAGCGGCACGGGCTCACGCGTGGATAACCGGACCCTCGCGCGGGTCTTCGGCGAGATCGCCGACCTGCTCGAGATCAAAGGCGCCAACGCGTTCAAGATTCGCGCATACCGCTCCGCGGCGGAGACGATCGGCGCCTGGCCGGACCCGGTGGTGCGGATGGACGACGCACAACTGCGGGACCTGCCCGGGATCGGCAAGGATCTCGCGGCCAAGATCCGCGAGCTCGGTGACACCGGCGCCTGCAGCTATCACCAGGAGCTGCTCCAGGAGTTTCCGCCGACGATCCTCGACCTTCTGCGTCTTCAGGGCGTCGGGCCGAAGACGGTGGCGCTCCTGTATTCCGCGTTGAACATCCGCACGGTTGATGAGCTCGCGGCCGCCGCGCGTGAAGGACGTCTCCGGGAGCTGAAGGGGATGGGCGCGAAAAAGGAAGCGCTGATCCTGAAAGCTGTCGAGGAGCGGCAGAAGGACGCGGGCCGTCACCTGTTGCCCGACACGTCGTCGATTTCCGCAGAGCTGGTCGGGTACCTGCGCGAGCGTGCGCCGGCGGTCGAGTTCGTCCCGGTCGGGAGCATGCGTCGGGGATGTGAAACCTGCGGCGACATCGACGTGCTGGCGATCGGCGGGGATGCGACCCTGATGGACGTGTTCGTCGGGCATCCCAAGGTCGAACGCGTCCTCGGCCACGGCGACACGAAGTCGAGTGTGCGCCTGATGGGCGGATACCAGGCGGACCTGCGCCTGGTGCCCCCGGACAGCCTCGGCGCCGCGATGCAGTACTTCACCGGCTCCAAGGCCCACAACATCGCGCTCCGCGACCGCGCCATCCAGCACGGCTTCAAGCTGAACGAGTACGGCCTTTTCAGGGTGGACGACGACAGCAAGGTGGCAGGAGCGACCGAGGAAGGGATCTACGAAGCGCTCGGGATGGGCTGGATCGAACCCGAGCTGCGCGAGCTCCGCGGCGAGATCGAGGCGGCCATCGAGGGGCGGCTCCCCCGTCTCGTGACGGAGACCGATCTTCTCGGGGATCTGCACATGCACACGACCGTCACCGACGGCCGTGACGATCTCGAAACCATGGCGGCCGCCGCTCACCGCATGGGGCACCGCTACATCGCAATCACCGACCACAGCAAAGCCCTGGCGATGGCCAACGGGCTCGATGAGCAGCGCGCGCTCGAGCATGCCGCGCGAGTCCGTGCGCTGAACGGCCGGTTCGATGGCCTCACGCTGCTGGCCGGCATCGAGTGCGACATCCTGGCGGACGGCCGGCTCGACCTCGCGGACGACTGCCTCGCGCAACTCGACTTCGTCGTCGCGTCCGTGCACTCGCAGTTCAACCAGGACGAAACGCAGATGACGGAACGTCTGCTCAAGGCGCTCGAGTGTCCGTGGGTGGACGTACTCGGCCACCCGACCGGCCGGCTGCTGCTCAGGCGCGATCCGCTGCGCATGAATCTCGAGCGGGTGACTGCGGCGGCCGCTCGTCATGGGGTGGCGCTCGAGATGAACTGCCAGGTCGATCGTCTGGATCTGAACGATGCTCACGCGCGGCTCGCGCGCGATCGTGGCGTCCGCGTCGTCATCTCCACCGACGCGCACTCCGTGACCGCGCTCGGCAACCTGCGCTGGGGCGTGCACATGGCCCGCCGGGCGTGGCTCGGCCCGGACGACGTGCTGAATACGCGAGACCTCGACACGCTGCGCCCGTTGCTCAGGCGCAACCGGAGATCCTGACGTGGAGAAGCCCGCCCTCGGGTTCATCGCGCTCAAGTCGCTGAAGCAGGGCCGGCCCGACGCCGACGCCGCGCTCGCCGAGATCCGCCGGATCTACTTCAACACGACGCGGCAGACGATCGACAACGACCTCGCGCACGCGATCGAACTGCTCAAGAGCCTGCCCACCGAGCACACACGCGAGAAGGCCACGGTGTTCATGCAAGGTCTCAGCGAGATGCAGCGGGAATGGCAGGCGGAAGGGAAGAAGAAGCGGAAAACGAGCAGAGGAGAAAGTGGAAGAAGTGGAACAAGTGGAAGAAGTGGAAGAAGTGGAAGTGAAAACAGGGAGAAGTAGAGAAAGTAGAGAAGTGGCGCGCGGTATCAGTGATGGCTTAGCCCTCGTCCTACATCAGTGATGGCATAGCCCCGTCTCTACTTCTTCCACTTCTCTACTTCTCAAGTTTCTAACTTCTACTTCTTCCACTTTTCCACTTCTTCCACTTATTCCACTTTCCGAGCTATTTCTTCTCCAACACCATCTTCTTCCGCGCCGTGATGCGCAGAATCTCCGGGACGTTGCGGTCGGTGGACAGCATCTTCAGATCGCGATCGTTCAGGCGCGGCAGCATGTTCATCGACACGGCGACCGGCGTCTTCGGGTTCTTCGTCAGGGCGAGCATGACGCCGTAGTTCTTCACCCAGGCGCGGGTGTGGGCGATGATGCGCAGCAGCTCGTCGGAGATGCTCGTCATCTTGGCGATGCTCTCGACCTCCGTCTCGGACAACTTGGGACTGCTGAGGACGGCGACGCCGACGATCTTGTTCGGATCGCGGATCAGCACGGCGCGCTCCTCGCGCGACCCTTTCATGGCGAGGCTCATTCGCTGCGCGACGGTCATCGCCGCGATCTTCTGCAGCGTTGAGGTGCGCGCCTGTTCGGCGTCGCCCTCGGGATCGGCCTCCGGGCCCGCCTCAAAGCCGGCTTCGGGCTCCGGGGTCGTATCGACGATCGGCGCGTCCGCTGCTGGCGCAGGCACGGCTGCCGGCTCGATGCCGCGCTGCGCGAAGAAGGCGCGCATCTCGGTGGACACGTCGGAGCGGGCCAGGAACGCCGCCAGCGCGCCGACCGGAATGGCCTGCAACGTGGACTCCGCCGCCCGCGCAATCTCCGGATCCTGATCCTCGACGAGCAGCATGAGCAGGCCGAGCTGCTCGTACGCGCGCGGCGCCACCGCCCCCTGCGCGGCCAGCAGGCGGATGTCGCGCGCGACCTCTCCTCGCCGGAAGAAGTCGAGCAGCGGAGTACCGAAGGCCAACGTCCATGCGGTGGGAATGCGGCTATTGCCTGGAGGTGATGAACAGAATCGCGCTGATGATCAGGGCAACGACGACGACGGTGATGACGACGCCCGAAAGGCGGCGGCGCCGCGGCTCGTCGCCCGAGTCGTTGTCATACGCGACATAGCGGCTGCCGGCGGTGACCGAGGCGTCGGGAAACCGCACGATGAAGTCGCGCACCGTTTGTTCCGGGTCGAGCCCGATCTCGACGGCGTATGAGCGTACGAACGCCCGCGAGAAGATGCCGCCGGGAAGGCGGGAGATGTCGTTCCGCTCCAGCGCCTCCAGCGCGCTGACCGAAAACTTGGTGACCTCGGCGATCTGACGCAGCGTCACGCCGCGCGCTTCGCGCGCGCTCTTCATCCGGGCACCGAAATCGGCGCCCGATTTGTCCGCGGGAGACATCGGCGTCATGTTAGGGAACGCCACCGGAGGGTGTCAAACGCCAGAGATGCTTGCTGTACCCAGACTTGCAGCTGATCAGGTGGCTGGTCGGCGAAGAGGCCGATCGCTGCGAACCCTGCGGCGCCGGTGGCCCCGACGCCCGTGATCGTCGCTCGCGTTCATCCCGCCGATCGCGATCACCGGAAGACGGGTTGCCGCCGCGACCCGCGCGAGGGCGTCGAGGCCCGACACCACCGCACCGGGCTTCGAAGCGGTGGCGAACACGGTGCCGAACACGAGATAGTCGAGCCCTTCGGCCGCCTGCGCGCGCAACGCCTCGTCAGGCGAGTGCACGGAGCGGCCGATGAGGAACGCCGGCGGCGCCACCATCCTGGCGCGCGCCGCGGGCATCGAATCGCCGCGCAGATGCACGCCGTGCGCGCCGGCCGCCAGCGCCACGTCCACCCGATCGTTGACCAGGACGCGCGCGCGTGTCCCGCGCACCGCCTCGACGCAGCGCTCGACGAGCCGCGTCAGCGGGCGCGCCGCGAGATCGCGCTCTCGTACCTGGATGAGATGCACTCCGGCCCGCGCCGCCGCACCCACGCGCTCGACGAGCGCCTGTTCCCGGTCGCCATCGAGCCGCAGGCGATCCGTAACCATGCAGATGACGGGCCCCACGTCAGTCCTTCGGCCGCGTGCGACGGGGAGATCGAAGAGGGGGAGGCTTCGTTCCACATGGCGCGAGACGAGGATCGAGAAGAGCTCGACGATGCCCGCCGCAATGTTGATCACGCCGAGTCCAGACACCGCGCCGCGGATGTAGTTGTTCGAGATGATCGCATCCACCAGTGGCAGCGACTCGGCGAAGTAATTGCGGTCCCAGAACGACGACCAGGGCACGACGACCAGCACGAAGCCAACCTCGAGGAACAACGCCACCAGCAGCAACCGGCTCACGCGCCCCGGCTCCCCGCCTTGGTGCGTGAGGCGGCAGACCGCGGCGCAGTCCTGACGCCCGGCAGGGTAACCCATCGGAGGCGAAGCGGGACGATTCCCGGGCGATCGTCAACGAGCCGCACGTATTCCGCGATGGCTCCGTCGAGCTTTCCCTGGCGGAGCAGCTTCTCCGCCTGCTTCAGTGCTGCCTCGCGATCCATGGCCACGAGCGGGCTAGTCGATCGTATCAAACAGGGTGGACTGGGCTTTGAACGAGCGGCGGTGCAGGGTCGAATAGCCGTAGCGGGCGACGGCGGCGAGGTGGTCGGCGGTTGCGTATCCCTTGTGCCGATCGTAGCCGTAGCGCGGGTCGGCCGCGTGGTGCACCAGCATCTCGCGGTCGCGCGTGACCTTGGCGACGATCGAGGCAGCCGCGATGGCGCTGCACCGGCGGTCCCCGTGCAGCACGCCGCGCTGCGCCATCATCAGGTCGGGAATGCGAAAGGCGTCGACCAGCACGACGTCGGGCAGCGGCGCCAGCGCCATCACCGCCCGGCGCATCGCCTGCAGCGACGCGCGGTGGATGTTGATCTCGTCGATTTCCAGCGGATCCGCCGAGGCCACGGACCAGGCGAGCGCCTTGCGCGTGATCACGCCGTACAGCCGCTCGCGCTCGACGGCGGTGATCATCTTGGAGTCGCAGACACCGGGAATGTAGCGGTCCGGGTGGAGGACAACGGCGGCGGCCACGACGGGGCCGGCCAGGCAGCCGCGCCCCACTTCGTCGCATCCCGCGACACGATGGAACCCCCAGCGCCGCATGGCGTTCTCGAGGGTTCGCATCGCGCGAACTTCTGACCATGGGAGCCATTCAACTCCCAACTCGAGCCGGCGTCAGCCGGCCGCGACAGTTCGGACTGGGAATTGGAGTCTACTGGACCCGCTTGGTTTCTTTCATCCTCGCCGCCTTCCCCTTCAGATCGCGCAGGAAGTACAGCTTCGCGCGGCGGACGCGGGCCGAGCGGACGACGTCCACCTTGGCAATCGTCGGCGAATGCAGCGGGAAGATACGCTCCACGCCCTGGCCGAACGACACCTTGCGGACCGTGAAGGAGGCGCGCACGCCGCCGCGGTGCAGGCCGATGATGATGCCCTCGAAGATCTGGATGCGCTCCTTGTCGCCCTCGCGCACCTTCACGTGCACCTTGACGGTGTCGCCGGACTTCATGTCGGGCCGCGTCGTCATCTGCGACTTCTCGACCAGATCAATCGCGCTCATTGCTCGTCTCCTCTGTTCAGGCGGACCCGAGAGGACCGCCTCTACGTCCGCTCTTTCAAGATCTCGTCGAGCAGCGCGCGCTCTTCGTCGTCGAGCGCCGCCTGCTCCAGCAACTCCGGCCGGCGCTCGAGCGTGCGCGCCAGCGCCGCCTTCTTCCGCCATCGCCGGACCTGCGCGTGATGCCCCGACAGCAGCACGTCCGGCACTTTCAACCCGGCGAACTCCGCCGGGCGCGTGTAATGCGGATAGTCGAGCAACCCCCGCGAAAACGAGTCCGCGTCCACCGACTGCTCGTCCCCCACCACTCCGGGCACCAGGCGGCTCACCGCGTCGACGACGACCAGCGCAGGCAGCTCGCCGCCGCTCAGCACGTAATCGCCGATCGACAGCTCCTCGGTCGCCACCAGCGCACGCACGCGCTCGTCCATCCCCTCGTATCGGCCGCAGAGCAGCACCACATGGCTCAGCTGTCCGATCCGGACCGCCTCGGCCTGGGTGAACTGCCGGCCCTGCGGCGACAGCAGAACCACCGCGCCGGGCACCCCGCGCGACTCCCGGATGTCCTCGACCGCCCGCACCAGCGGCTCGGGCTTCATCACCATTCCCGGTCCGCCGCCATACGGCACGTCGTCCACGCTGCGGTGCCGGTCGGTCGTGTAGTCCCGCAGGTCGTGGACCGCGACGTCCAGCAGCCCGCGCGCGATTCCGCGGCTGACGACCCCTTCCGCGAGGCCCGCCTCCACCATCCGCGGAAAGATCGTGACGATGTCGAACTTCATCTGTCGGGCCGGCTAAAGCCGGCCCCTGACGTACGGTCGTGGAGGCCGGCTTCAGCCGGCCCGCTGCCCGCTGCCGGCTGCCGGCTGCCGGCTCATTCAGTTCCAGCAACCCTTCCGGCGGCTCGATCCGGATCCGCTTCGCCGCGATGTCGATCTCCACGCAGATCGCGAGCGTCAGCGGCACCAGGACCTCGCCACGACTGCCGTTCACGACGAGCAGGCTGCCAGCGATGCCGCCGTCCACCCGCGTCACGGCTCCGACCTGCTCGCCGCCCGTCGTCTCCACCGCGCAGCCCACGAGCTGATGCTGGTAGTACGTATGCTCGGCGAGCGGCTGCAGCGCATCTTCCGGGATCCGCAACTCGAGCCCTGCAAGCCGTTCGACGTCCTCGATGCGCGAGAAGCCGTCGAAGCCGACGACCGGCCACCCGTTCTGCACACGCGCGGTCGCGATGGTCAGCGCTTCGTCGCCCCGGGCCGACCTGGTCCAGAACGTGGCGCCGACCGCGAAGCGCTCCTCGACGAAATCGGTCTCCGGCTTGACCACGACATCGCCGCGCAGGCCGTGCGGCTTCGCAATCCGCCCGACGAGCACCATGTCTTCCCACTCTGCCACTCGTCGTCCCAGCGTGTCCGGAAGGACCGCCCACATCGTGCTCCGGGACTGTCCTTGAACACGCGTAGGCCGGGCGCTTTGGACCCGGCTAATCCCTGATGTCCAGTTGCGCGCGCTTCCCGTGCTTCTCGGCCGTGACGGCAACCAGCGTGCGCAGCGCAGCGGCGGTCCGTCCCTGCCGGCCGATGATCTTGCCCATGTCGCCAGGCGCCGTGGTCAGTTCCAGCACGGTCATGCCGCGCCGCTCGACCTCGGTGACCCGCACGGCATCGGGATGATCGACCAGCGCCCGGACGACCACTTCGACGACCGACGCGAGCGCCGACATTACTGGGCCGGCGGCGCCGCCGGTGCTTCGACCGGAGCCGACAGATCGCGCGACAGGTGCTTCCCGATCAGGGTGCGCACCGAGTCGGACGGCCTCGCGCCCTTCTGCAACCAGTGCTGGACGCGCTCCTTGTTGATCTGGACCACCGCCGGCTTCGAGCGCGGGTTGTACGTCCCGAGGTTCTCGACGAAGCGCTCTCGCGCGCCGTCCGCGCCTCCGTCACCACCACGCGGAAGTACGGCTTCTTCTTGGACCCCACCCGCATCATGCGAATCACTACCATCTGCTCTCCGTCCTCTACGGTCTACCGTCTGCGATGGTCTTCGGACCGGAGTCTACCCGTAGACCGTAGACTGGAGACCGCAGACCGAACATCCGTCATCTCGACTTGATCAGCCCCCAGGGGCCGCCCTTCTTCCGCTTCTTCCCGCCTGGCGCCGCGAACCCACCGGGCCGGCCGCCCTGGGGCATCTGCGGGATCTTCGGCATCCCTTTCATGCCCTTCATCCCGGGCAGGCCGCCCTGGCCGATCATCTGCAGCACCTTCTTCATCTCGGTGAACTGCTTGAGGAGGCGATTGACCTCCTCCACCGACGTGCCGCTGCCGGCCGCGATCCGCTTGCGGCGGCTGCCGTTGATGATCTCTGTCGTTCCGCCGCTCTTCCGCGCGTCATCGACGAGATGATCGCTTCGACGCGACCCATCTGCTTCTCGTCCGGCTTGTTCTCCGCCAGCTCCTTCATCTGACCGAGCCCGGGAATCATCCCGAGGATGCTCTCGAGCGGTCCCATGCGCCGGATCGTCTTCAGCTGCTTCCGGAAGTCGTCGAGCGTGAACTCGTTCTTCCGGAGCTTCTCCTCGAGCTCCTGCGCATCGTCTTCGTCGATCGCCTGCTCGGCCTTTTCGATGAGCGACAGCACGTCGCCCATGCCGAGCATCCGCGACACGATGCGATCGGGGTGGAACAGCTCGAGATCCTCGAGCCGCTCGCCGCTGCCGACAAACGCAATCGGCACGCCGACGACCGATACCACCGAGAGCGCGGCGCCACCGCGGGCGTCGCCATCGAGCTTGGTCAGCACGACGCCGGTGACGCCTATACGGCGGTTGAACTCGCCGGCGCTCTTGATCGCGTCCTGCCCGGTCATCGCATCGGCGACGTAGAGCAGGTCCGACGGCTGCACGGCGTCCTTGATGGCCTGCAGCTCGTTCATCAGGTCGTCGTCGATGTGCAGCCGCCCCGCGGTGTCGACGATGACCGTGTCGAATCCCTTGGCCCTGGCTTCCGCCAGCGCGCCCTTCGCCCGCGCCACCGGGTCCATCGTCTCCGGGGCGTGCACCCGGATGGCTGCCTGCTCGCCAAGCACCGAGAGCTGCTGGATGGCCGCCGGCCGGCGCACGTCGGTCGAGACCATCAGCGGATGTTTTCCCTGGCGCGACAACCACTTCGCGAGCTTGCCCGACGTCGTTGTCTTGCCCGAGCCCTGCAGCCCCAGCAGCAGCACCACGCGGGGCGTGGTCGCATCCTTGCGCAGCCCGCCCTCGGCCTCGCCGAAGAGCGCCAGCAGCTCGTCACGGACGATCTTCGTGACCTGCTGCCCCGGCGTCAGGCTCTTCAGGACCGCCTGGTCCATCGCCTGATCGCGAACGCGATCGATGAACGCCTTGACGACCTTGAAGTTGACGTCCGCCTCGAGCAGCGCCATGCGGATCTCCCGCAGGGCCGTTTCCACGAGTTCGGGCGTAAGCCGGACCTCGCCCCTCAACGACTGGAAGACGTCCTGGATGCGGGTGCTGAGCGAATCGAACATGGAAGCCGGGACCTATGGGCGCGCTAAGCCTAAGCGGCGCAAACGTTTATGATAGGCGAGTTGCTGCGACGCGGGCAAGTCGAAAGGCCGCGCGGTGCACATGGAGAGGCGGACCGCGAGGTCCGGCGTGCTACACGGACGAGAGGTTGTGCCCCAGCTTGTCCTTCTTGGTCTTCAGGTACTTGCGGGTCCCATCATTGGCCGGGATTTCGAGTGGAACCGTATCCGAGACCTCGAGGCCATACCCTTGGAGCCCCACGAATTTTCGTGGATTGTTCGTCAGGAGCCGCATCGTGCGAATGCCGAGGTCGTGCAGGATCTGGGCGCCGATTCCATAGTCCCGCTGGTCGGCCTTGAAGCCGAGCCGCTCGTTCGCCTCGACCGTATCGAGCCCGCCGTCCTGCAGCTCGTACGCGCGGATCTTGTTGGCGAGGCCGATCCCCCGGCCTTCCTGATTGAGATACAGCAGGACGCCGCGCCCCTCCTCCGCGATGCGGGCCATCGCCGTTTCCAGCTGCGCTCCGCAGTCGCACCGGGCCGAGTGGAACACGTCGCCGGTCAGGCACTTGGAGTGCACCCGCACGAGCAGGTCGTGGCCGTCGCCGATGTCGCCGCGAACCAGGGCGACGTGCGTCTCGTTATCCAGCTGGTTCTCGTAGGCAAAAATGCGGAACGCGCCATGATGCGTCGGGAGCTCGGCCGTCGCCACGCGCTTCACGAGCCGCTCGGTCCGCATCCGGTACTTGATCAGGTCCGCGATGGTGATCATCGGCAGGCCGTGCTTTTTCGCGAACCTGGTGAGCTCCGGCACGCGTGACATCGTGCCGTCCTCGTTCATGATTTCGCAGATCACGCCGGCCGACTCGAGACCGGCGATGCGCGCCAGGTCAACGGCAGCCTCGGTGTGCCCGGAACGCACCAGGACGCCGCCGGTGCGTGCGCGCAGTGGAAACACGTGACCCGGGCGCGCCAGATCGTTCGGCTTGGTGTCGTCCGCGATGGCAACCTTGACCGTACGCGCGCGGTCCGCGGCGGAGATGCCGGTGCTCGTCCCGTCGTGGGCGTCGATCGACACGCAGAACGCGGTGTCCCGCCGCGCGGCGTTGTTGCTGACTTCGAGCGGAATCTCCAGGCGCGCGAGGCGCTCGGGCATCATGGCCAGGCAAATCAGGCCGCGCCCGTGCTTCGCCATGAAATTGATCGCGTCCGGCGTCACCATCCCCGCCGCCATCGTGAGGTCGCCCTCGTTCTCACGATCCTCGTCGTCCACGACGATGATCATGCGGCCGTCACGGACGGCGTCGATGCCCTCCTCGATCGTGGCAAACGGGCCCCGGCGGCGAGCGCCTTTGGCGATGCGGATCTTCGCGTTCTTCTCTGCCATAGCTGCACGGGCCGGCTGAAGCGGGCCCCTACGACCGAATCCCCGGACCTGAGCGTACACCTTAAGACGCAGGGGCGGGCTTCAGCCGGCCCAATTGCGCCGCCACGTACTTCCCGACCATGTCGCACTCCAGGTTCACGCGGCTGCCCGCTACAACCGACGACAGGGTCGTGTGCGTCCACGTGAACGGGATGATCATCACGTCGAACTCCGCGTCGCCCAGATCGGCGATGGTCAGGCTGACGCCGTCGACGGCGATCGATCCCCTGCGAATCAGGTACGGCGCGAGCTCCTCCGCGAACCCGATCGTGATCCAGTGCGCGTCGCCTTCAGGACGCACATCGCGGACCGTCCCGGTCCCGTCCACGTGACCCTGCACCAGATGACCGCCCAACCGGCTGTCGGCGCGCATGGCCCGTTCGAGATTCACCTGCTGACCAACGCGCATCGACCCCAGGGTCGTCACCCGAGCGGTCTCGGGCCCGATGTCGGCATACACGCGGTCGGGGGCGACGACGATCATCGTAAGGCACACGCCGTTCACCGCGAGACTCTCGCCCGCCGCCAGCTCGCCGGCCAGCGAGGTCCGCAGGTGCAGGCGCTCCCCTCCCGGCCGGGATTCGATGCCGGCAACCTCGCCCACGGATTCAATGAGGCCGGTGAACATACCCCTCGATCAGGACGTCGGGTCCGAGCTGGTCGAGCCTCGCGTCCACGAGCGCGGCCGGCGAAAACGCCCGTCCGTCGAGCAGCGGTACCCCGCCGGTCCCGAGCGCATGTGGCGCCACGTAGAGTTGGACGTAGTCCACGGCTCCTTCGTCCCACGCCGCGGCATGAATCGCCGCGCCCCCTTCGATGACGACACTGTGAATCCCAAGTCCCGCCAGCTGCCGAAGCGCGGGCGCGATGCCCCCGCCCTCCACCGCAATCACGGTGGCGCCCGCGCGCTCGAGCGTATTGACCCCATCGGGATTGACCCGGCGTGCGTCGGCGGACGTCAGTATTATCACCGGTCCCGCCTGCAGCGTCGAAAACAGGCGGGCCCCCGCTGAAACGCGGAGCCGCCGGTCGAAGACGACCCGCGTCAGGGGACGTTCCCGGTATACCTCGCGGGCGGTGAGCAGCGGATCGTCAACCAGCACCGTCTCCGATCCCACCGCCACCGCGTCCACTTCCGCCCGGACCGCGTGCGCGTGACGCAGCGCCGCCCTCGACGTCAGCGGCGTGCGCGCGCCCGGCGCCGCCGCGATCCGTCCGTCGAGGCTGGTGGCCGCCTTGAGAATGACGAACGGACGTCCCTGCGTCATCGCCGTCAGGTACGACTGGTTCAGGCGCGCCGCGGCGTCACGGCCGACGCCAACCTCGACGCTCACGCCCTGGTCGCGCAGGCGCGCGAAGCCACGGCCCTGCACGCGCGGGTCCGGATCCTCGATCGCGGCCACGACTCGCGCGATCCCGGCGGCGATGATCCGCTCGGTGCAGGGGCCGGTGCGGCCCGTGTGGGCGCACGGCTCCAACGTGCAATAGATCGTTGCGCCGCGGGCGCGGTCGCCCGCTTCATCAAGGGCGTGGATCTCGGCGTGCGCCTCCCCCGCGCGTTCGTGGGCGCCATCGCCCACGACGACGCCCTCCGGGGTCACGACGCAGGCGCCGACGACGGGGTTGGGCGTGGTGCGACCCAGGCCACGGCGTGCGTGCTCGAGCGCCCGCCGCATCCACCGCGGGTCGTCTACCACTTCTCCTGGAACAAGGCGTCGACGTACTCCTGCGCGGAGAACGGGATGAGATCGTCGATGCCCTCGCCCACGCCGACGTAGCGGATGGGGAGCTTGAGATCGTTCGCAATCGCGACGGCGACGCCGCCCTTGGCGGTGCCATCGAGCTTGGTGAGGACGACGCCGGTCACGCCGGCCACGCTGGTGAACTCGCGCGCCTGCTGCACGCCGTTCTGTCCGACCGTCGCATCGAGCACGAGCAGCACCTCGTGCGGCGCGCCGTCGGACGCGCGCGCCGCCACGCGCTTGATCTTGTCGAGCTCGTTCATCAGGTTGACGCGGTTGTGCAGCCGGCCCGCGGTATCGACGAGCACGGGGTCCCGCCCCTTTGCCTTGCCCGACTGGATGGCGTCGAACACGACGGCGGCGGGGTCGGATCCGTCCTTCGCCCGCACGATGTCGACGTGCGCGCGTGTGGCCCAGATCTCGAGCTGCTCGACCGCGGCGGCGCGGAAGGTGTCCGCCGCGCAGATCAGCGGCTGTTTACCCGAGAGCTTCAGCAGGTTGGCGAGCTTTCCGATCGTCGTGGTCTTGCCGGTTCCGTTCACGCCGACGATCAGCGTCACGTGGGGATGATGCCCGTTGGCCGATGCCGGCGCATCGACGGCGTCGAAGATGCGGCGAATCTCCTGTTTCACGAGTTCGCGCAGGCTCTCGCCGCGCCGGGCGCGATCGCGCACGGCGAGCACGATTTTTTCCGTCGCCGCGACACCGACGTCAGCGGAGAGGAGCAGTTCCTCGAGCGCTTCAATCGTGTCGACATCGACGGGGCGGCTGCGCTTCTCTTCAGTGTCGGCCTGCTGGACGATCTCCTCGAAGCGGCTGACGATCTGTTCCTTCGTGCGCGTCAGTCCGTCACGAAGGCGATCAAAGAATCCCAAAGGTCTCTCCTGGAATGAAACGAACAGGCCTCAGAGCTCAGGGCCCGGGAAACAGGCCGGAAGCCTCGCCAACCCTGGGGCCAGAGGCCTGGGCCCTGAGGCCTGCACTGTTCCATTATCCTGCCTCGGCGCGCTGCGGGCGGAGCATCAGTTCGTATAGCGCCGTTCGCGCATCCTTGCGTCCGGCGAGCAGCTCGCCTACCTGGACGGCGATCGGCAGCTCGATCCGGTGTCGCGCCCCGAGCGCGAGGGCGGCTTCGGTCGTCCGCACGCCCTCCGCCACCATCTTCATTCCTGCGAGCACGTCGGCCAGCGACCGGCCCTGGGCCAGCTCGTGTCCGACGTGACGGTTGCGGCTGAGCGAACCCGTACACGTGAGCACGAGATCGCCGAGGCCCGTGAGCCCCGCCAGCGTCTCGCGCTGCGCCCCGGCCGCGCACGCCAGACGCGTGATCTCCGCGAGACCGCGCGTAATGAGCCCGGCCAGGGCGTTATGGCCAAGTCCCAGGCCCTCGACGACGCCGGCCGCGATCGCAATCACGTTCTTCAGCGCGCCGCCGATCTCGACGCCCGCGACGTCGCTCGTGCCGTAAAGCCGGAAGTAGGGCGCGCGAAACCCTGCCTGCACCTGCTCGACGATGGCCGGATCGCGGGATGCCACGGAGACCGCGGTCGGCAACTCGCGCGCCAGTTCGGCCGCGAAGCTCGGCCCCGAGAGCACGGCCACGTGAACGGCGTCACCCAGCTCCTGTTCGATCACCTCGGAGATCCGGAACAGCGTGTCACGCTCGAGACCCTTGGTGGCGCTGACGACCGTCGCCCCGCCGCGCACGAACGGCGCCGCGCGCCTCACGACGTCACGCGTACCGTGCGAGGGCACAGCCGCGACGATGAACTCCGTGTCGCGCAGGGCGTCCTCGAGGTCGGCGGTGACGCGCAGCCGATCGGGAAACGTGATGTCCGGGAGGTAGATCGCATTCGCGCGGCGGTTACACAGTTCCGCCACCAGCGCGGCATCGCGTCCCCAGAGGCACGCGTCGTGGCCGACGCGCGCGAGGTGGACGGCAAGCGCCGTCCCCCAGCCGCCGGCGCCCAGTACGGCTACGTTACGAATAACGCCTCCAACTGCAGCCGGCAGCGGGCAGCCGGCAGCCAGCAGTGAACCATCTGCGACTCAACGGGATGAATGACGTTCTGCCTTCACCCTTTCGTGACGCCCGAAGTCCACTGCCTGCTGCCCGCTGTCCGCTGCCCGCCACTAATGACCGACGCGGCGCTCGGTGCCGGCGAGCAACCGCGCCAGGTTTGCGCGGTGCCGGTGCACGATCACGAGGGCCGATACGACGGCGCCCACGGCCACCGCTGTGGGCACATCGCTCGCGGCTGCGACAACCGCGAGCGTCACGGCGCCGGCGAGCGAGCCCACCGAGACATAGCGAGTCAGCCAGACGGCGAGCACGAACGCGCTGCTCGCAATCCCGAGCGCGACCGGCGCCAGCACGGCAAAGACGCCCATCGCGGTGGCTACGCCCTTTCCGCCACGAAACCCGAGCCACACAGGATAGATGTGGCCGATGATCGACGCGACGCCGGCGGCGACCGCCGTGGCGTCGCCCACCGTCAGCCGCTGCGCCACGACGACGGCCGTGAAACCCTTCGCACCGTCGAGACACATCGCGGCGATGGCGTTCCGCACGCCGCTGGTGCGCAGCACATTCGACGCCCCGACGTTCCCGCTGCCGACGCGGCGCAGATCGATCCCGTGGCGGCGTGCCAGCATGAACGCGAACGGCACGGAACCGACGAGATAACCGAGCGAAACGACCAGCACGTCTTCCATCGTCAATCTTCACTTCAATCGTCAATCTCACATCGATCGTCAGGATTGAGGATTGAAGATTGTAGATTGCACCTTGCGATACGTCGGCCCCTTTGGCGACAGCACGCTCTGGAACAGTGTAATCGCGTCAACCCGCGTCGTGCCGAACGCACCCTGCGGCGCGCCGTCGAGCAGGTCGCGCGACCGCAGGCCTCCAGGTTCGCGCACGCGCGCGAGCGTCAGGTGCGGACTGTACTCCCGCGTTTCGGGTGGTATGCCGCACGCCGCGAGCCGGGCGCTCACCTCGCGCTCGAGGCCAGCCATCTCAACGCGGCCCTCGCTTGCGCCCGCCCACAGCACGCGCGGCGGACCTTTGGGTGGAAACACGCCGAGCCCGGCGATGGCCACGTCGAACGGCGCGACCGGCAGCGGCGGCGCCAGCGCGGCGATGATAGCGGAGCCGCGCGGCTCGTCCACTTCACCAATGAAACGAACGGTGAAGTGCAGCCGGTCGGCCGGGACCCACGTCAGGCGCGCCCGCGGCGCGCGGGCACCCACCCGTTCGCGGAGTTCGCCCGCCACACGCGCCAGCTCGCGCGCGAGCGCGGGATCGATTTCGGCCGCAACGAACAGCCTCATCGCTAACAGCAAAGCACAAGTCACAAGGCTGGAGACACAAATCGCGCGATGCCCCGTACCTCGTTGTTTGCGCCTTGTGCCGCGGACCGCCGCCGTCAGGTCGCCGTTACGATGCCTGCAGCATGCGCCGCACCATGTCGAGCGCCGCCTGCGACGCCTGGAACTTCACCATCTCGCGCTCGCCCACGAACCGGAACACGCGCGAGCGCGTGGCCGATCCGATGACCACGGAGACGACGACCATCCCCACGGGCTTCTCCGCCGATCCGCCGCCCGGCCCCGCGATGCCGGTGACCGCCACGCCGACGTCCGCGCCGGCGCGCGCGCGCATGCCCTCCGCCATCGCGATCGCCACGGGTTCACTGACGGCGCCGTGCGCGGCAATCAACTGTGCCGGCACACCGAGCAACGAGGTCTTTGCCTCGTTTGAATATGTCACGACCGACTGATCCACGTAGCGGGAGCTGCCCGGCACGTCGGTCAACCGTGACGTGATGAGGCCTCCGGTACACGACTCGGCCACGGCGATCCGCAGCCCGCGTTCAGCGAGGACCTCGCCGACAACCTGCTCGAGCGCACGTCCATCCGTGCTGTACACGTCTGGGCCAAGCCGCTCGACGACGTGCTGCACGGCAGCGTCCAGCGCCGCGGCGGCGTCGGCACGCGACGGGGCACGCACCGACAGGTGCAACTCCACCTGGCCGAGCGACGCGAGAATCGTCGCCGCCACCGGCAATGGCGCCGACGCCCACTCCCTGTACAAAGGCTGAACGGCTTCCTCGGTGTGCGATTCGGTCCGGCCGGTAATGCGAACAACGCGACGGACGAGCGCCAGGCCGGCAGCGCGCGCGGCCAGCGATCCCTCGACGAGACGCGTCAACATGGGCTTCAGCTCGCGCGGCGGCCCCGGAAGGAGCAGCACCACCCGTCCCTCACGCTCGATCCACAAGCCGGGCGCGCTGCCGTTCGGGTTCTCGATCACGACGCCGCCCTCCGGCACCATCGCCTGGCGCCGGTTGATCTCGGGCATCTGCATGCCGCGCCTCGTGAAGCGCGCCCTGATGTGGCTGGTGATGGCCTCGTCTTCCCGCAGCGGGCGGCCGAGGACGTCGGCCACGACCTCGCGCGTCAGGTCGTCGTCTGTAGGACCCAGGCCGCCGCTGCAGACCACCAGGTCGACGCGATCGAGTGCCAGGCGGAAGCTGTTGGCGAGCTCGTCGCGATCGTCCCCGACGACCGTCTTGAAGACGACCTCGATGCCGAGCGTATTCAGCTGCTCGGTGATGAACAGCGAGTTCGTGTCGACGCGCGATGGCGTCAGCATCTCGCTGCCGACGGCGAGGATCGCGGCACGGGAGAGCGCGGTCACGCGAGCGCGCCCGGCATCAGCGCGATGAGCCCGCGCATCACGAGATTGCCGTAGACCGCAGCCATGGCGTCGTCCGCCATGACACCGAGGCCGCCCGGGAGCTTCTCGAACCGCGCCGACGGCCACGGCTTCAACACGTCCAGCACGCGGAAGACGACGAAGCCCACGATCGCGCCCGTCATGTTGACGGGCAGGAGCGCGAGCGTAATGAGCATGCCGAGGACTTCGTCGAGCACGACCGGACCGGGATCGATGCCGCCGAAATGGTGCTCCGCGACCGTGCCGCACCAGAGGCCGACGGCAAACACCAACGCGATCACCCCCAGCTCGACGGCGGTTGACCCGCTGCTACGCACCGCGAAGAACACGCCGAGCCCGAGCGCAGAGCCAAACGTCCCCGGCGCCACAGGCACATAGCCAAGGTATCCGCACGTTGCCACGAAGAGCCCGAGACGATGCATCTAGTGGAGAGTGTACAGGGCCGATGTGGTGGCGGACGAGTCAGACAGAACGCATCGCCACGACGCGCGTGTGGGCGACGCGGTCGTGGAAGGCGCGGTGCTCGGAGCCGAACAGCGCGGGAATGTAGCCGAGTCCCAGGGCAAACGCGGCCACTCCGGCTATCGTCCGGCGGAGTGCGCAGGCCCCGTCCACGGCCATGTTGTCGTCGGTCACGACGCGGATGCCGAGCGCCATCTTGCCGATCGTCTGGCCGCCGACCGCGGTGAACGCGCAGAAGTAGGCAAACTTCAGGAGGATCAGGAACGCGAGCAGCGGCATCGCCGGCAGGACGCGCCAATCCGCCAGCGGGAGCCCCGCCATCCGCAGCGTGAAGTAGACGACGCCTGCGTCGATGGCAAACAGGATCAGGTGATCGATGACCGCGGCGCCGATCCGCGCGCCGGCGCCACCCGGCGCGCCATGCGCATCGCGTGCCGGCAAACGGCGTGGCCGGAACGGCGCCAAATCATCGACCGGTTCGTCTCTGAGTCGGAAGATCGGCAAGGGGGACCGTCTCGTCCGCGAATTGCAGGACCGGTTCTGCCTCGACAGGCGGCGTCGGTCTCGCCATCCCTCGCAGCCGCGGCGTGTCGGGCGTCTTTCGCACCGACAATGGCGCGCGAGGCGCTGGCGGGAGCTTGATCAATGGCTGATCGTCGTCGTCTGCGCCCGCTCGCCTGAAGAGCGGCAGCGCCGGCGCTGCCTTCGCGCGCTCGCCGCGGCTCGAAGAGTCCGCCGGCGCGGCTGGCGCCGGCTTTCCGGCTGCCTCGTCGATTTCGTCGAGCCAGAACGGCGGCGGCGATGCGCGGCCCGCAGGCAGGTCTATGCTGAGGTCCGGAACGGGTGCGGACGGCAGCGTCGCCGACGTCAACGAGAAGTCGTATCCGCAGTTCTTGCAGCGATCGGCCGTCTCAAATCCCAGGTAGGCGCACTTCGGGCATTTCATGGACGCGCCCCGAGCCTCGGCTGCGGGGATCCGGTCGCGGCGGCGAGCAGGGCGCGCTGCACATCGGCGCGAAGGCGATCGGCTTCAGGCCGCATCGGGTCGGCGGCGTCGATCCGCGCGAGCGCGCGCAACGCGTCGCGCAGGTGCCCGTCCGAGTAGAGCGATCGTGCCCGGGCGAGCAGGATCTCCGACGACCGCACGACGGGCAGCGGCTCGACCGCCGTGCGTTCCGGCGCAGCCGCCGGCGAGGCGGACGGGGCGGTGAACCATGAGACAAGCGAAAGCGTGGCGGTCAGCACCGCGGTCGCCACCGCCGCGCTCATCAGGATGGTGGGCACCCATCCCGATGCGCGGCGCGCCTGGGGCGGCGCGGAGGTGTCGAGGATGGCACGCGCCGACATGCTCCCGCGCGGTGCTTCGAACGTCGAAGGGCCGCTCACCCTGCTGAGGCGATCGAGGAATACGAGGGCCGAGTCGGTCGGCCCACCCTGCTCCACGGCTCTCGTCAACAGATCGCGCGCCGTGGTGACGTCGCCGGCGTTGTAGGCGTCGATGCCGTTGTGGACGAGCTCCTCGCACTCGCGCTGGCGTTCGGCCATCGCGCTCCGCGCGCGCTCGATGTACGCGCGGGCGCGGCTGTGGCCGCGTTCGAGGAACACGACCCGCGTCCAGATGTTGATCGCCTGCTGGTAGTGGCCGTCGAAGTACTGGTCGAGGCCGGAAAGAAGCAGCTGTTCGATGCGGGCGTCTCGGTCCGCGTCGGGGTTCGCGCCGCCTGCACTGGCTGGGGACGAATCGGACATCAGGATTGGCAGGACGGGGGATGTCGCGCCGCAGCGATTATCGGGCAAAACCCTGCACGGGTCAACGAATTACGGCCATCAGAGGCCGGCAGCAGGCAGCCGGCAGTCGACATGAACGCTGGGCACGGCGGACGGCGATCCGTATCGCCGCATTTGCACCTTCCCGGTCCTGCCCGGCCTTCTGCCTACTGCCCGCTGCCAGCTGCCGGCTGCCCGCTGCCTGCTGTGGTAAAACCCACGGCGATGCCGATCATCGAATGCGTTCCCAATATCAGCGAGGGACGCCGCCCCGAGGTCGTCGCCACCATCGTCGACGAGGTTCGCCGCGTGCCGGGCGTTCGCGTGCTCGACTTCTCGTCCGATGCATCGCACAACCGGTCGGTGCTGACACTCGCGGGCGAAACGGCGCCGCTCAAGGACGCCGTCCTCGCGTTGTTCGAGGCCGCCACCAGGACCATCGATCTGCGGTCGCACTCGGGAGAGCATCCGCGCCTCGGGGCCGTCGACGTCGTGCCCTTCATTCCGATTGAAGGCGTGACGATGGACGAGTGCGTGGCATTGGCAAGGAGACGGCGGCAGCGGTGGCGGACCGGTTCAACGTGCCCGTCTATCTCTATGAGGACGCGGCGTCGCGGCCCGAGCGGCGCAACCTCGAGGACATCCGCCGCGGCGAGTTCGAGGGACTGCCGGCCAAGATGGCGAAGCCCGAGTGGGCGCCGGACTTCGGTCCGCCCGTCCCGCACCCCACCGCCGGTGCCTCGGTCATCGGGGCGCGCATGGCGCTCATCGCTTACAACATCAACCTCGCGACCGATCGGCTCGACGTGGCCAGGAAGATCGCCGCCGCCATCCGCCACAGCAGCGGTGGGTTCCGCTACGTGAAGGCCATGGGCATCGCGATCGAGGACCGCGGCATCGTGCAGGTGTCCATGAACCTGACGAACTACGAGAAGACGCCGATGTTCCGCGTCTTCGAAGTCGTGAAACGCGAGGCGGCCCGTTATGGCGTCAACGTGCTGGAAAGCGAAATCGTCGGGCTCGTGCCCGCCGCTGCGCTCGTCAGCACCGCGGAGTACCTGCTGCAGCTCGAGCGCTTCGACCCGAAACAAGTGCTCGAGACGAAATTGCGGGAGACGCAATCGTGACGCACCACGAACCACAGAGAGACCGAGACACAAAGAAAATCAATAGCCCGATCTGATTTTCGCCCCATCTGCCAACGCATTGTCGGCCTCGGTATCTCCGTGTCTCTGCGTCTCTGTGGCCCGTCGGGGCGAACGACCTCGGGCTACGCGATCTCCTCGTCCTCGGATCGCCGCGGCGGGGCGATGCCGAAGCCTCTCATCTTGCGGTACAGGTTGCTGCGCTCGATGCCGAGCATCTCGGCGGTGCGTGAGATGTTGCCCTGCTGCGCCGCGAGCGCGCGCAGGATGTACTCCCGCTCGAACTGATCGCGCGCGTCGTGCAGCGGGCCGAGGGGTGTTGCCGGCCGCTCGGCGGTCTCAGCCGTCGAGAGCGCCCCGACCTCGAGGAACGAGACGTCGCGCGCCGACACGCGGTCGCCGGGGACCATGATCATCAGGCGCTCGACGAGGTTCCGCAGCTCGCGCACGTTGCCCGGCCACGAATACTGCTGCAGCGCCGCCATCGCGTCGGGTTCGAACGTCTTCGGCCGGCGCCCGTATTCCTTCGCCAGCATCGCCATGAAGTGATTCGCGAGCAGCGGAATGTCCTCCTGCCGGTCGCGGAGCGCGGGCACGGAAATCGGGACGACGTTCAGGCGGAAGTAGAGGTCTTCGCGGAAGCGGCCGCTGCGAATCTCGGCCAGGAGATCCTTGTTGGTCGCCGCGAGCACGCGCGCGTCGACGCGGATGCGCGTGGACCCGCCGACCGCCTCCATGACCTGCTCCTGCAGGACGCGCAGCACCTTGGCCTGCGTCTTCAGGCTCATGTCCCCGATCTCGTCGAGGAAGATGGTGCCGCCGTGCGCCAGCTCGAACTTGCCGCGGCGATCGGCCACCGCGCCGGTGAACGCGCCGCGCACGTGGCCGAACAGCTCGCTCTCGATCAGCTCCTCGGGAATCGCCGCGCAGTTCACCTCGACGAAGGGCGCCGTCCGCCGGCGGCTCATCTGATGGATGTTGCGCGCGACCAGTTCCTTGCCCGTGCCGTTCTCGCCAAAAATCAGCACGCGGCCGTTGGTCGGCGCCGCCATCGCCACCTGCTCGCGCAGCTTCACCATCCCGTCGCTTTCGCCGATCATCGTGTGCTGTGCGTCCACCTTCGCGCGCAGCGCCTGGTTCTCGGCCTCGAGCCGCTGCTGCCGCAGGGCGTTGCGGACGACGAGCACCGTCTTCTCCAGCGAGAGCGGCTTCTCGACGAAGTCGAACGCGCCCATCTTGATCGCGCGCACGGCGGACTCGACGTTGCCGTGCCCGGAGATAATCACGACCTGCGCGTCGATCTGGCGCTCGCGCATCCGCGCCAGCGTCGCCAGCCCGTCCATCCCCGGCAGCCAGATGTCGAGCACGACCACGTCGTAGGACTGCCGCCCGAGGCGCTCGAGCGCCGCTTCCCCGCTCTCGGCGGCGTCGATGTCATAGCCCTCGTCGCGCAGCACGCCGCTCAGCGCACTGCGCACGCCAGGCTCGTCGTCAACGATCAGTATCGAAGGCATTCACAGCCATTCCAACTCGATGCCGGCGGCACAGCGCCGAGGACATCGATCGGGATCCGGTATCGGCAGATGTGTGCTCATGCAGGACGTTCGATTCAATTCGGAATCGATCTGTGCACTCTGACTCCCAGCGACCTCGATGTGGTTGCGTCGCGGCATGTGGGAGTTGCTACGCAGGAAGTTCGATCGCGAAGCGCGTTCCGCGCGGCTCGTTGTCGGTCACGTCGATGCTGCCGCCGTGCTCGGCGACGATGCGGCGGACGATCGCGAGGCCGAGGCCGCTGCCGCGCTGCTTCGTCGAGTAATAGGGCAGGAACAGCTTGTCCCGCTCCGGCGCGGGAATGCCCGGGCCGTCATCCGCGATCACGATGCGCACGAGATTGTTGGCCGGCTCGTGCTGGGTTTCGATCTCGATCGTGCCGCGCTGGTTCATCGCCTCGATGGCGTTGTCCACGAGGTTGATGATCACGCGCCGCATCTGCTCGGGATCGACCGAGACCCTCGGCAGCGCGGCCGCGAACCTCGGGGTCAGCTCCACGTCCGAGAAGATGCCGGTGTACAGGCTCAGCGCATCGGTCAGCAGCGCGTGCAGGTCGGTGGACGTCGCGCGCGGCGCCGGCATCCGCGCAAACTGCGAGAACTCGTCAACGAGCTCCTTCAGCGACTCCACCTCGCCGACGATGGTCGCCGTGCACTCCTCGACGAGCCCGCGCGTCTGCTCGGGCGCGCCCGAGAAGTGACGCCGCATGCGCTCGGCGCAGAGCTGGATCGGCGTCAGCGGGTTCTTGATCTCGTGCGCCAGCCGCCGCGCGACCTCGCGCCAGGCCGCCACCTTCTGCGCGCGAATGAGTGGCGTCACGTCGTCGAAGACGACGACGACGCCCGTCGGAGAGACCGTCGTCGCGGCGAAGCGGCGTGGTCATCACCGCCAGATGCAGGTCGCGCCCGCCGCGCGTGATCGCCACTTCCTGCGGCCGGGCGTCATCGCGGCTGCGTGACGCCTCGTCGATGAGCGTCGCCAGCGGCTTGAGCTCCGTCACGCCGAGCACGTCCGCCGCCGGCAGCCCGATGACGCTCGCGTCCACGCCGAGGAGCCGCGACGCGGCGGAATTCGCCGTGCGGATGCGGCCGGCCGCGTCCACCGAGACGACGCCCGTGGCGATGCGGTCGAGCACCGTCTCGACGTAGCGGCGGCGGCCTTCGACCTCGTGATGCTTCTTCTCCAGCTCCACCGACGAGCGTTCGAGGCGGCGGCGGCTGGCCGACAGCTCGCCCGCCATGCGGTTGAAGGCGTCGATGAGCGAGCCGAACTCGTCGGCCGTCTCCGGCACCACGCGGTGATCGAGATGCCCGGCGCCAATCTCTTTCGCCGCGGTGGCGAGCATCTGCACCGGCCGCGTGATGCGCTTCGCCAGGTACAGCCCCATCCACGTGGCGGCGACGAGAATCATCAGCGTCAGCATGAGGAAGAACGAGAGATAGACGCCGGTGAGCGGCCGCCGCAGGACGCGGAGCTGCTGGTAGCTCTCGTAGGCGTTGGTCATGCCGCGCGCCCGCGCGGCGAACTGACCGGTCAGGTACTGGCTGGCGATGACGACGCCGCGGACGGGGCCGTTCGGCGACGAGCGGATGGGGACGGCGGTGCGGATCAGCTCGCCGCCGTTCGACAACTGCTCGTTCATCGCCACCTCCGACGCGGCCACCGCCGTCCGTTCGGCGAGCCGGTCGGCCGACGCCCTCGAGTATTCGCGCGGCAGCGTGGACGCCGCGACGTCGACGACCGGTACCACCTGCGTGATGCCGCCGGCGCCGGCACCGACACGGTAGACCTCGACGAGCTCGATGCGTTCCTGGAGGACGTCGGGGGTCGACCAGATCGCGCACGCGCCCGGGATCCGCCGCGGTGAGGTCGGTGGCGGCGAGATCGCGCGCCAGCCGCTGCGCCTGCTCCGACACCAGCCGCTGCTGCTCCTGGTAGTAGTCGCCGGCAATCGCGTTGGCCGAGGTGAGCATCTCGTCCATCGGCGCGTTGAACCAGCGGTCCACGCTGTTGCGAATCAGCTCGCTGCCGACGAGCAGGACGAGCACGGCGGGAATGAGCGTCATCCCGAGCAGGACCGTCACCAGCTTGGCGCGGAACCGCGCGAACGGCAGCGCCCGGCGCCGCTCGACGACCAGCTTGACGATGTTGCGCGCCAGCACGAACACCAGCGCGACGAGCATCGTCAGGTTCGTCGCGGAGAGCGCGTAGAGGACGAACTCGGTGAGGAAATCGGGGGCGAGCGTGGTGGAGCGGCTCGCCAGCGTCAGCAGCCCGCCGAGCAGCGCCACGAGGATGGCGATGCCGAGCAGCAGCAGCTTCGTGTTGTCGCGGAACGGCTTGCGCCCCTGCGGCGGCGCAGACTCCGGCCGCGGCGGCGAGGCCACCGGTTTCGACGGCGCCGTGTTCTCGCGTAGCGTGAGAGCCATCGTTGCCGGGCCGGCTGACAGCCTGCTCTGTCGGGCCGGCTGAGCCGGCCCCAGGTCTACTCCTTGGCGTTCAGCAGTTCCTTCAGCTCGCTCATGAACTCGCCGACGTCGCGGAAGGATCGGTACACCGACGCGAAGCGCACGTAGGCGACCTTGTCGAGTCGCTTCAGCTCATCCATGACGACGCGGCCGACTTCCTCCGTGCCCATTTCCTTTTCCGGACGCTCCTGCAGCGTCGCCTCGACCTTGTCGGCCACGCCCTCGATCGCCGCGATGCTCACCGGACGCTTTTCGCACGCCTTGAGCAGGCCCGCAATCAGCTTCTGCCGCTCGAAGCGCTCGCGCGTGCCGTCCTTCTTGATCACCATGTACGGGATCTCGTCGATCCGCTCGTAGCTGGTGAATCGACGCCCGCAGTCGAGACACTCGCGCCGCCGGCGGATGACCTCGCCTTCCTTGCTCTCGCGGGAGTCGACGACCTTATCGCCCAGATGGCCGCAGAACGGGCATTTCATTGGTGTCTGGCATCTCCTCTGCGCGCGCGGTGCGTGGTCAGGGCCTGCAGCCGGCGCACGCTCAAGCCATCCTGGGCCATGAACACCAGGCCGACGAACACAACCGGTATGAAGCCCACCGCGTGCACCACGATGGCCGCGGCGACCGCGGCATCATTCGACGCGCCGAAGAAGGTGGTGACGCCGATCCGATATGCCTCGTGGTAGCTGCCGACGGCGCCGGGCGTCGGCACCGCCACGCCGATGACGAGCAGCGCCTGGAGCAGGAAGCCGCCGGTAAACGGCATGTCGATGCCGAACGCGCGCGTCACGAGCCATGTCTCGCCCGCCAGGAGCAGCCACAACGGCAGCGACCACAGGAACGCCATCGCCAGCGCCCGCGGCTCCCGCGCCACGGCAAAGCCGCCGCTGAAGGTGCGTGCCACGGCGCCGAGCCGCGCGCCCAGGCGCCGCGGCAGCACGCGCGTCGCCGTCGCGACGAAAGCCCCGATGCGCTCCGGGTGCGTCGCCAGGACCCACATCATGCCCATCATCGCGGCCGCCGCCAGCGCCGCGAGCGCCGAGGCGACCTCGATCGACGGCCGCAGGGCAGGCGGCAGCGTGGACGCGTCGGAGAATCCCCACACGAAGACGGCGAGCAGCACGAGCACGGCCATCAGGTCGAGCACGCGCTCCATCACGATCGTGGCAAAGGTCGCCGGCGGGCTGAGGCCTTCCTGACGGGCGAGCAAGATACGGGCGCAACAGATCGCCCGCCCGCGCCGGCAGCAGCGAAAGCGCCGCAAAGCCGATCACCGTGGTGCGGAATGCCGTGCGGAACCGCGTGCGGCCCGATCGGCGCGAGCAGGTACTGCCAGCGAACCGCCCGCACCCAGAACGTCGCCGCCACCAGCAGCAGCGCCGCGCACGAGCAGCTCGGGCCGCGCCTGCCGCACCTGCGTCCACACGTCGCCGAGATTCGCGCGACTGAGGAACCACGCGAACAGGGCAATCGCCAGAAGCGACACCACCGCCGTTCGAAGCTTCATCGAGCCTACACAATATATCAGGCTCAGATCGCGCGACGGCCGGTAGTGTTGCGTACGGTTGCGGGTCTCGAAGCGTCCCTGTAAGATGCCCACTCCCTGCAAGGAACCGCGTTGCCGCTCGCTGCCCCCCTGCTCGACACGCGTCTGAACGGTAGCCGTCCGGACCGGCAGGGCAAGGTTCGCGACATCTACGACGTCGGCGACGGGCTGCTGTTCGTCGCCACCGATCGCATTTCGGCGTTCGACTACGTGCTCGGCTCCGGCATCCCCGACAAAGGCAAGGTGCTGACGCAGCTCTCGGCGTTCTGGTTCGAGCGCACGCAGCACATCGTGCCGAACCACTGCATCGCCACGAGCGTCCGCGACTTTCCGGCCGACCTCCGCGGCCAGGCCGATGTCCTCGACGGCCGGACGATGCTCGTGCGCAAGACGACGCCGGTGCCGCATCGAATGCGTGGCGCGCGGCTACCTGTCGGGATCCGGCTGGAAGGACTACCAGGCGACGCGGCGCGGTCTGCGGCGTCGCGCTGCCGGCGGGCCTGCGCGAATCGGATCGGCTGCCGCGAGCCCATCTTCACGCCGGCCACCAAGGCCGCCAGCGGCCACGACGTGAACATCAGCGAAGCGGAAGCGGGACGTCTCGTCGGCGACGACCTCGTCGCCACGCTGCGCGAGCTGACGCTGGCGCTGTACGCCTTCGGCGCGGCGCACGCCGAGAGCTGCGGCATCATCCTCGCCGACACCAAGTTCGAGTTCGGTGCTGACCGACGCGGGAGACATCATCCTCATCGACGAGGTCGATGACGCCGGACTCGTCGCGCTACTGGCCGAAGGATCAGTACGAGCCCGGGCGCCCGCAGCCGAGCTTCGACAAGCAGTTCGTGCGCGACTACCTGGAAGAGATCCGCTGGAACAAGCAGCCCCCGGTGCCGTCGCTGCCCGACGACGTCGTGCAGCGCACGCGGGACAAATACGTCGAGGCCTACCGCCGGCTGACCGGCAGGGACCTCGCGTGATGGCCATGCGCGAGCAGCTCGACCGGCTGGTCGACGAGATGGTCAGCAAGGGCGTCCGCTTCGAGGACGCCGCAGCGCGAGTTCGAGAAGCGCTTCATCGCGCACGTGCTCGACAAGGCCGACGGCAATCTGTGCAAGGCGGCGGACCTCCTCGGCATGCACCGCAACACGCTCAGCCGGAAGCTGACCGAGCATCGGCTCCGCCGCCCCGGCTTGACACCCGTTTTCTCGCCCTCACTACAATTAGCAGTCGCGCACATGGAGTGCTAACCACACCGTGCGGCGCATACCACTTTCAATAAGGTTTCCCGGGGCCATCTGCCCCGCGGCAGCGGGCACCCGGTCCGCCGCTACACCAGACAGCTGGAGTCGAAGAGACATGAAAGTCAGACCGCTACACGACCGCATCATCGTTCAGCGCATCGAGGAAGGCGAGCAGAAGGTCGGCGGGATCATCATCCCCGACAGCGCCAAGGAAAAGCCGCAGCAGGGCAAGGTCATCGCCGTCGGCGTCGGGCAAGGTCAAGGACGACGGCAAGCGCATCCCGCTCGACGTCAAGGACGGCGACACGATCCTCTTCGGCAAGTACTCGGGCCAGGAGATCAAGATCGACGGCGACGACTACCTGATCATGCGCGAGGACGAAGTGCTCGCGGTTCTCGAGAGCAAGTAGGAGCAAAGGGACTATGGCAAAGCAGATCACATACGGCGAGGAATCGCGTCAGGCCATCCTGCGCGGCGTCAACCAGCTGGCCAACGCGGTGAAGGTCACGCTCGGCCCCAAGGGCCGCAACGTCGTCCTCGACAAGAAGTTCGGCTCCCCCACGATCACCAAGGACGGCGTGACCGTCGCCAAGGAAATCGACCTCAAGGATCCGCTCGAGAACATGGGCGCGCAGATGGTCCGCGAGGTCGCCAGCAAGACGTCGGACACGGCGGGTGACGGCACGACGACGGCGACCGTGCTGGCGCAGGCGATCTACCGCGAGGGCGCGAAGAACGTCGTCGCCGGCGCCAACCCGATGGAGCTCAAGCGCGGCATCGAGAAGCGCCGTCGAGGTCGTCGTCGAAGAGATCAAGAAGATGGCGCGCCCGGTCTCGGGCAACATGGTGGCGCAGGTCGGCATGATCTCGGCCAACAGCGACGAGACAGATCGGCAAGATCATCGCCGAAGCGATGGACAAGGTCGGCAAGGACGGCGTCATCACCGTCGAGGAATCCAAGACGCTCGAGACGTCGCTCGACGTCGTCGAGGGCATGCAGTTCGACCGCGGCTACCTCTCGCGCGTACTTCGTGACCGACGCCGAGCGCATGGAAGTCGTGCTCGAGAATCCGGTCATCCTGATCCACGAGAAGAAGATCAGCTCGATGAAGGACCTGCTGCCGGTGCTCGAGCAGGTGGCGCGCCTCGGCCGGCCGCTGCTCATCATCGCGGAGGACATCGAGGGCGAGGCGCTCGCCACGCTCGTCGTCAACAAGCTGCGCGGCACGCTGCAGGCGGCGGCCGTCAAGGCGCCCGGCTTCGGCGACCGCCGCAAGGCGATGCTCGAGGACATCGCCATCCTCACCGGCGGCCGCGCCATCACCGAGGATCTCGGCATCAAGCTCGAGAACATCAAGCTCGAGGATCTCGGCAAGGCCAAGAAGGTCACCATCGACAAGGACAACACCACGATCGTCGAGGGCGCGGGCAGCCTCGCAGGCGATCGAGGGCCGCGTCAAGCAGATCCGCGCGCAGATCGAGGACACGACCTCGGACTACGACCGCGAGAAGCTGCAGGAGCGGCTCGCCAAGCTGGTCGGCGGCGTCGCCGTCATCAAGGTCGGTGCGGCCACCGAGACCGAGATGAAGGAGAAGAAGGCGCGCGTCGAGGACGCGATGCACGCGACGAAGGCGGCGGTCGAAGAGGGCATCGTCCCGGGCGGCGGCGTGGCGCTGCTCGCGCGGCGCCAAGGCGCTCGAGAAGCTGAAGCTCGAAGGCGACCAGAAGGTGGGCGTGGACATCATCCGCCGCGCGATCGAAGAGCCGATGCGCCACATCGCCACCAACGCCGGCGCCGAAGGGTCGATCGTCGTGCAGAAGGTCAAGGAGGCGAAGAACCCCGACGAAGGCTTCAACGCCGCGACCGAGACCTACGAGGACCTGGTCAAGGCCGGCGTCATCGACCCGGCCAAGGTCGTCCGCAACGCGCTGCAGAACGCCTCGTCGATCGCGTCGCTCCTGCTGACGACCGAAGCGCTCGTCTCCGAGATCCCGGAGGAGAAGAAGGACGCGCCGGCGATGCCGGGCGGCGGCGGCATGGGCGGGATGTACTAAGACGGGCTCCGGGCTTCGGGCTCCGGGCATTGCCAAGGGCGGGTCCTCACGGACCCGCCCTTTTTTTGATGGGTGCAACCCGCGGCTCACGGGTCTTCATGCAGCGGCGGGTTGCGTAGAGGCCGACCTTCAGGTCGGCTTGACGGGCCGGCTGAAGCCGGCCCCTACGACGGTGCGGAGCATTCCTCAGGTCGGCCGTTACTGGGCCGCTCGCCGTCCGTCCTCCGGGGCCGACGCCCCGGCGTTGCGGTGCGGTTGGCCGACGGCGGGAGGCCAGAACGTCCACATCGTGTCGCGCAGCGCGTCCAGATCGGCAAACCCTGCCCCGTTGTGGCCGCCGCCTGTTTCGACCATGCGCTTGGGCGCCGTGATCTTCGCGAAGAGATCGCGCGCCGCCTGCAGGGGGATCAGCCGGTCGTACGCGGAATGGAATACGACGATCGGCACGCGGAGGCGTTCGATCTTCGCGCTGGAGTCGAACCGGTTGGTGGCGAGATAGTGCACCGGCACCCACGGATAGATTCGCCCCGCCGTGAGGGGCACCGAATCGATCGGGCTGAACAGCGCCACGCCGGCCGACGTGACCCGTGTGGCGAGCTCGACGGCAACCGCGGACCCCAGCGATTGTCCGGCGAGGATGATGCGGGTGGCCGGCACTCCCGCGTCGATCAGATAGTCATAGGCGGCGAGCGCGTCGGCGTACAGACCGACCTCGCTTGGGACTCCGTCGCTGCGGCCGTAGCCGCGATAGTCGAACGACAGGACGTCGTAGCCGAGCGCGTGCAGCGTACGCAGTTGCTCCTGTACGCGCGGCCGGCGGAGCGAACCGGCATTGCCCTGGAAGTAGATGACCCAATCGTGCGAGCGGGCGGACCCAGCTGTCGAGAGCGTCACGGCGTCGAGGCGTACGCCGTCGGCCGTTCTGAGCTGGAGCGATGAGAAAGCGGGATCGATCACGCGGCCCGGACGGCGGCTGAACTCCGATCGGAACACGAACCGCGGCTCGTTCAGCCAGAGGTAACCGACCGCACCCGTCCACACGAGCGCGCAGCAGCAGCGCCACGACAGCCGCCAGCTTGGACAGGAACCTCACGGGGTGAACGCCTATCGCAACGTGAACTCGATCTCGAAGCTCACGATCACCGCGACCGGCTGTCCGAGGCGGGTTCCCGGTACGAACCGGAACTGCTTGGCGGCCTTGATGGCTTCTTCATCCAGCCCGAAGACCGAATCGAGCGAACGCAGCACGCGCACGTCGCCGACCGTGCCGTCGGGGAGCACGATCCCTTCGAGGCGGACGAGACCCTGCACTTTCGCGCGCATCGCCTCCGAGGTGTAGTTGGGACGCACGCTGCGCAGCAGGCGCGGCGACTCGACGCCGCTCCCGATTCGAAACGCGCCGCCGCCCGTCCCGCCGCCAGTACCCTTCGCCCAGGCCGGAACCCTGACCCGCTCCCGCGCCGCTGCCTGAGCCGGAACCCGTCGAGACGCTGTCGGACGCGGCATCGGAGTCGATGACGCCCGGCGACGCCTCGACCGCGGCGGCCATCGTCTGCGCGGGAATGTTCATCTGCGGTTCGACCGGCGGCGGTTCCTCGACCTTCGGCGGTTCCGGAGTCGGCTCAGGCGGCTTCACGGCAGGGACGGTGATCTTGTCCTGTCCCGGCAGTTCAGCCTTTTTCGGCGGCTCCGGCATGCTGTTCCCGCCACCGCCGCCACCGCCGGGTCCTGGCTCGGCCAGCCACACGATGTCTTCGTTGGTGCGATCGGGAAGAATGGCCTGGCCCACACGGTCCGGGAGCAGGTTCGCGATGAGCAGCGCGAGCAGCACGAACGCCACATGGCTCGCCACCGATGCCCCAAGCGCCCCGCCGAGCCGCTTCTCCTGCCGCTCGAACAGAAAATGGACCTCGGGCGGTCCAGCGCCTTCGGGGCGGAGCGATAGGTGGTCTGAAACGACCGGCTTCGCCGTGGGTTGCTGACTCGTGGTCGACATTACCGCCGCTGAATGAGTTTGGCTCACATTGTCCCCGAGCACGCTCGGGGGGAGCAACTGCAAAAGAAGTACCTCAGCCGCGAAACCAGTCCCTCGGTCTCTTTTCTATCAATAAGATGCTGAACCGTCCCAATTGGCCGTCGAGAGGCGACAGCATATTACGCCCAGTGTCCCCATCCGCGGTGAGCGCGATCGCTACGTGGGCCACACGCCCACGGCCACATGGGTTCCGCCGTTGCGCGCCATGACGCCGCGAACCGTCTCGACTGCCGTCGCGTCCACATGCACGCCGAGGAGCACGTCACCGCGGTGAATACGGTCGGACCACTGCTCGGCCACGTCGTGGTCGAGGCCGGCCTGTTCCAGGGTTCGCTTGATCCCGCCCGCCAGGTGGCCAGCCGCCTCACCGAGCCCGGCGGCAAGCGGACCATCGGCGACGATCGGCCCGATGCCCGGCATCACAAGCGCAATCGCCGCCAGGAGGTGCCCGCCAAGCTCTCCGAGACGTCCCGCCGGACGCGAATCTTCGATGTCGGAACCCGGCGACCCTCCTGACTCCCGCGCCAGCATCCCTTCATCGTCGTGCGAGCGCGCAACGATCGAAATCTCGACCTCGGGAATCCCGAGCCCGCGAAGCTCACGACCGGCCGCGGCCGCGGCTGACGGTTCGGAGAACAGCGCCAAAACGAGCGGGTGCGACAACGCAACTCCCAACTTCCACGTTCCAACTCTCAATGGCAACCCCCAACGTTGGAAATGGTCCGCACGCCCTGGGGTTGGGAGTTGACGATGGGAGTTGAGTTTACTCCGTCGTGTATCCGTCGCGCGCACGAACGCGGATACCGGGCTTCGCCTCTTTCATCGTCACGCGGATCGAGCGCCATTCCCGCACGCCGTGCTCGATTGGCTCGCTCGGCGTGTATCCAAGAAGATACTGGTACCGCAGCTCGCGGGCGATCGTGGCGAGCGTCTTCTCCAGCTCCTTGACGTCGCGCAGCAGGAACGAGCGCCCGCCGGTGACCGTGGCCAGTTCCGCGAGCAGCGGCGGCCGCTCGCGGCCGAGCGCGATGGGATAGATGAGCGCGTTGCTGCGCCGCGCACGCTCGATCACGTCCGCCGCCGTCGCCTTGCTGTACCGATCCGCACCGTCGGAGAACACGATCAGCGCCTGCCGGCCTGTTTCCGGCTCCAGCCGATCCAGGGTCGCGATGATCGCGTCGTGCAGCGCCGTGGTACTCCACGGGTCGAGGGCGTCCACCGCCCGCGCCTGCGTGAAGCGATCAGTGGACAGCGGCGCGATCACGTCGGCTTCGCTGCTGATGGCGACGACCATCGAGCGATCGGTGGGCTTCAGCTCGCGCAGGAACGACTGCGCGGCCCGTTTGGCGAGCCGCAGCCGATCGCCCGCCATGCTCCAGCTCCGATCGACGCCGAGCGCGACGGTCAGCGGGAACTCGCCGGCCGCGAAGGTGGACACCTCCTGGGGCTGGTCGTCCTCGAGGACCTCGAAATCGTCCTGCTCGAGGCCGCTCACCAGATCACCCTTGGCGTCGGTCACGGTGGCGTAGACCTCGACGAGCTGGACACGCGACGAGAATTCACCCGCCCGCTCCTGTTCCTGGGCATTGCTGCTGACGACGGCCAGCGCCACCGCGGCTGCGACCCACAGCTTCTTCATCTGCACCTCTACTGGTGACGGCGTTCGCACGCTCCGCCAGAGGTTTTTCAAAAGCCGTTCCGGGCGGGCCGGGCATGGTACACTGCCTCCCCTGAGGTGAATATGGGCCGCCTGGGTATTCCCGAGCTTCTGATCATCCTTGTGATCATCATCCTGATTTTCGGGGCGAACCGCCTGCCGGAAATCGGGCGCGGGATCGGCAAGGGCATCAAGAACTTCAAGGACTCGACGAAGGAAAGCGCCGAAGAAAAGTCCTAGCGTTTCTTCCTCGCCTGGCGTTCCCGCCGGCCGGGCCGCTGGGCGCGACGTTGTTCGCGCTTCGGCGTGACCTTGCTACGCACCGGCCCGCGCGGCCGCTCCTCCCTGCGCACGCTCTCCAGGATATCCACCAGGCCCAGGTCCACCTGGCGGCGCTCCATGTCCACGCGGACGACCTGTACCCGGACCTTGTCCCCGAGCCGGTACACCTTCCTGGTGTTCTCGCCGCGCAGGATGTGCTGCTGTTCGACGAAGCGGTAATAGTCGTCGGCCATGCTCGAGATATGGACGAGGCCTTCGACGTAGTGCTCGACCAGCTCGATGAACAGGCCGAACGGCGCGACGCCGGTGATGTAGCCCTCGTACTCGTCCCCGACCTTGTCCGCCATGAAGCGGACCTTCTTCCACTGCAGCAGCTCGCGCTCGGCCTCGTCGGCGCGCCGCTCCATCTCCGAGGTGTGACGCGCCACCTCCGGCAGCTCCTCCTCGAGTTCGTCGCGGCGCGCGCGCGTCATCGCGGTCGTGCCTCGACTCGCGCAGCATGCGGTGGACGACGAGGTCGGGATAGCGGCGGATCGGCGACGTGAAGTGTGTGTAGTGCTCCGCCGCCAGACCGAAGTGCCCCAGGCTCGCGGCGTCGTAGCGCGCCTTCTGCATCGTGCGCAGCATGAGCGCGGCGATCGGCCGCTCCTCGGGCGTCCCCTTGATGCGGTCGATCAGTTTCTGGAAGTGCTTCGGCTTCACCGTGTGGCCGCCCGCGGCCAGGCTGTAGCCAAGCGTGCTGATGAAGGTCTCGAAGTCCTCGACTTTCTTCAGGTCCGGCGCCTCGTGCACGCGGTGCAGCGCCGGCGTGTCGTGCTCGACGAGGTGCGTGGCCACCGTCTCGTTCGCCAGCAGCATGAACTCCTCGATGAGCCGGTGCGCCACGTTGCGCTCGGTGGCCACGATGTTCTCGATCCGTCCGTCCTCTCCGAGAATCACGTCGGCTTCGGGCAGGTCGAAGTCGATCGAGCCGCGGCGGCGGCGGCGCGCGTTCAGGATGACGAACAGCTCGGCCATCTGCTCGAACATCGGCACGAGCGCGCGATACTCGCGCATCGTGTCCTCGTCGCGGTCCGTGAGAATCGCGTTGACCGCGGTATAGGTCATGCGCGCGTCGCTGTTGATGACGCCGTCGTGCATCTCGTAGCGAACGACGTTGCCGCGGCGATCGACCTCCATGAGGCACGACTGCACCAGCCGGTCGAGGTGCGGGTTGAGGCTGCAGAGCCCCGTGGCGAGCTCCGCCGGAAACATGTGCACCGCCCGCTCGGTGAAGTACACCGACGTCCCGCGCTCATACGCTTCCTCGTCGAGCGCGCTCCCTTCCTTGACGTAATGCGAGACGTCCGCGATGTGCACGCCGAGCCAGTAGTTCCCGTTCGCCAGGCGCTCGATGGTGATCGCGTCGTCGAAATCGCGCGCGTGCTCGCCGTCGATGGTGACGGTGGTGACGCCGCGGAAGTCGGTCCGGCCCTTGATGTCGCGCTCCTTGACCTGGGTGCCCAGGCGCCGCGCCTCCTCGACCGACTCCTCGGAGTGCGCGTCGGGAATCCCGAACTTGCGGATGATGATCTGCGTGTCGACGCCCGGATCGTCGATGTGCCCGAGCACTTCGACGACCCGGCCCACCGGACCGCGCGTGGCGGTGGGCCAGCGCGTGATCTCGACCAGCACCATCTCGCCGGGCTCGGCCGACGACCACTGCCCGGTGGGCACGTGCACGTCGGTCAGCACGCGGCGATCGAACGGCACGACATAACCGAGCCCGGCGTCGTCCACCTCGAAGCGGCCGACGATGCTGTCCTGGCTGCGTTCGAGGATGCGGATGATGCGTCCTTCGAAGCCGCGCTCCGTGCGGCGCTCGACGCGCGCGACCACGCGGTCGCCGTGCATGGCCTCGGTCAGGTTCGATGCGGCGATGTAGATGTCCTGCTTGTCGCCGGGCTTGGCGTGCTCCGGCACGACGAAGCCGAAACCGGCCGGGTTGGTCTGGAGGCGACCGACGATCAGATCCATCTTCTCCGGCAGTCCGTACCGGTTGCCGCGGATCTGCAGCAGCTCGCCGTCGGTGACGAGCGCCTTCAGGTGACGCTTGAATGTGGCGCGCTCCTCGCGCGGCACGCGGAGCACCTGCGAGAGCTCTCGCGCGGTGGCCGGGTGATGCACCTGTTCCCGGATCAGACGAAGGATGTCGCTGCGGGACGTCATCTACTGGTATGTCCTTCCCAAATCAGGACCCGCCGCGCGGTTGTCGCGGCCACAGAATCCACTCGAAGGTACGTTGTGACTACTGCCCGAGTGGACCGGACGATCCACTGATGAGGATAATCTGCAAGTCTCCCACGTTGGTCCCCGTCGGTCCGGTTCGAATCAGATCGTGCAGGCCGGCAAAAAACGCGTAGGTGTTGTTGTCGTCGAGATAGGCGCTGGCAACGAGACCCGCTTCGGCCGCGCGCGCGGCCGACGTCGAGTCGACGAGCGCACCCGCGGCGTCGGTGGGACCGTCGATGCCGTCGGTGCCGACGCTCGCCGCGATCACGTCCTCGCCGAGCGCGCGCAGCTGCGGCAGCATGGACAGCGCGAGCTCCTGGTTGCGGCCGCCCCTCCCCGTCCCGGTCACCGTCACCGTTGTCTCGCCTGCCGCGAGCACGCAGACGCGAGCGCCGGCCGTCGGGCGGCGTTCGGCGCCAGGGGGAGCGGCATCCATCGCCGCGCGTGCTGTCTGAACGAGTGCCGCCCCGGCCGTGCGGGCTTCCCCGCTGATCGGATCGTCGATCACGTGCACGCGATAGCCCAGCGCCTCGGCTGCGGCGCGGGCGCCGTCCACCGCGGTGAAGCGATTCCCGATCACACGTGCGGTTGAATGCGACAGCCGCGGGTCGGCCGGCTTGGGCGTCTCGGGCACGAGGCCGGCGGCGCCGCGCTCGAGATGCTGGACGATGGGCTGGGGATAGCTGCCGCGGCCCTCGTGATCGTCGAGGACCTGCAGCGCGGCTGCAAACGTCGTCGCGTCCGGTACGGTGGGACCCGAGGCAATCATCGAGAGGTCGTCGCCAATCACGTCGGACACGGCGAGCGTGACCACGCGCGCCCGGGACGCCGCGGCGAGCTGCCCCCCCTTGATCGCGGACAGGTGCTTGCGAACGGTGTTCAGCTCGTGGATGTCAGCACCGCGCATCAGCAGCAGCCGCACGGTCTGCTGCTTCTCTCCGAGCGTCAGGCCGTCGACGGGAAGCGCCATCATCGCCGACGCACCGCCTGAGATCAGCACGACGAGCAGGCCGTCGCGATCTGCCGTACGCGCCACGTCGAGCGCCCGCCGCGCTGCCGCCACGCTGCCCTCTGTGGGAAGCGGGTGGCCCGCTTCCGGCGCCGTCGCCGTCGTGACGCGGCGCAGCGGCACCGGGCATGCCGCCGTGAAGGCGTCGACCATGGGTCGCGCCGCCTTGCCCGCCGCGATGACATCCACGGCGGAGGCGGAACGCAGCGGACCCGCCAGGTCGGGATCGCTCACGGCGCGGCGGACGAGCGCGCCGGCGCCGGCCGCACGCAGGGCGGCACGCACGATGGCGAGCAGGTCTGGTCGAAGGTCGGAAACGGCGGCGGTCAGTTAATTTGGCGAGGATCGGTCCAGGCTGACAGCCCGGTCACGACGTCGAATTGTCGGAGGAGACGGCTGACAACCTGGTCGGCATCCGCCTTGGTACACAGTCGATCGAGTTGCGACATGACGCGGGTGAGGGCCTGCTCGACGTCGCTGATCGCGCCCTCCGAGTAGTACTCGCGCTGCTGTTCCAGGCAGCGTTGGCACTTGACGAATTCCTCGCGGTAGAAATTGGTGAGGGAATGAAGAACGGGCTCGCTCTGCGGGCGAGAGTCGGTCAGGAAGCGCGACATACGGTTCCGCGACAGACGCATATCTAGGATGTGCCTTTCAGTGTAAACACGCCCGCGAGGGCTGTCAACGTGACCCGCCATGACCATGCACACTTCTGCGCGTGGCGGCCCTACCCGGCATGGCGCGATGCGGCAAATCCGCCTGCGGCGCCGACCGCCATCCCACCTGCCACCAGGAGCGCCGCGAGGCGCAGGGGCAGGAACCGCAACGACGAGCCGTCCAGCAACGCGGCCAGTTGGCTGCCCCACCAGGCCGTGGCGACGGCAAACCCCAGCCACAGGAGCGCCAGCGCCAGCACCGCGCCCAGTCCCCCCTGGAGCAGGCCCTCGGCCACGAATGGACCCCTTATGAATGACATCGGCGATCCGACGAGCTTCATGATTTCGATTTCGTCACGGCGGGCGTGAAGCCCCAGGCGCACCACCGCGGCCACCGTGATGGCCGCCGCGATCGCCATCAGGAGGGCCAGCGCCAGCCCTGCTCCACGCGCCGCGTCGAGACCGGACGCGAGCCGGCCGAGCCATTCGCGGTCATAACGCACGTCCGCGACACCAGGCAGCTCCGCCACGCGCTTCACCAGCGCCTCCGCCCGTCCGTCGCGCTCCGCCTCGGGCCGGACCCGGACTTCCACCGACGCCGGAAACGGGTTCTCGTCGAAGCCTCCGGTCAGCGACGCGAGCTCCGCGAAATCCCGGCGGAAGCGTGAGAGCGCTTGCGGTTTCGAGATGTACTCCCGTCCGTCCGCCGATCCGCTCTGGTCAATCATCGCTTCGATCGCGCCGCGCTGTTCCGACGTCGCGTCGTCGCGGAGGTACACGGAGAACTCGGCCGCCGCGGTCCACTCCGACAACAGCTGCTCCACGTTCGACGTCAGCAGCAGCAGCGTTCCCAGCACCGTCATGGCGAGCGCGATCGCGACGACGGCGAAGGCGGTCGAGGCGCGGCTGCGCCACAGGCTCGCCCAGGCTTGCCGCAGGGCATAGTCGATGGCCCTCATGCGACTTCGACGATGCGTCCCTGGTCGAGCGTGATGGTGCGGCGGCCGACGAGCCGGATCAGCTCGCGGTCGTGCGTGGCGACGAGAACGGTCGTTCCCGCCGGCGTTGACCTCGCGCAGCAGGTTCATGATCTCGAGTGAGAGATCGGGATCGAGATTGCCCGTCGGCTCGTCGGCGAGCAGCAGGGCCGGGTCGTTCACGAGCGCGCGCGCGATCGCGATCCGCTGCTGCTCGCCGCCGGAGAGATCGCGCGGATACGCGCTCATCCGGTGCTGCAGCCCAACCCATTTCAGCACCTGGAACGCCCGCCGGCGTTGCTGCGCGGCGGGGACGCCAAGCACTTCCGGCACAAAGGAGATGTTTTCGACCACAGTCCGTGTCGGGATCAGCTTGAAGTCCTGGAACACGAACCCGACGCCGCGGCGATATTCCTGGACTTCGCTTGGTTTCAGCGTCGCGAGGTTGTAGCCGTTGACGAAGATCTCGCCCTCGCTCGGACGGTCCTGCATCAGCAGCAGCCGCAGGAGCGTGGACTTGCCGGCGCCGCTCGGGCCGGTGAGGAAGACGAATTCGCCCTTCTCAATCGACAGCGAGAGGTCCTGCAGCGCGTACAAACCGCGGCTGTAAAGCTTCGAGAGGTGATGCGTCTCGATCACGCGGCCTGTGCACCCAGGGTCGATCGCAAATTGTGTTGGTGAGCAGTAAGTATAGCAGGCTTCAGGCGCCGCGCCAGAGACGCGGCGCCGTGGAGTCGGAGCCCCGCGTCCGGCGTTCGGATGCGAAAGCCCGGCGCCTGGCGCGCGACACCGGCGGCCCGAAGCCTACCCCGTCTTGTCCAGCTCACGCTTCAGCAGCTCGTTGGCCATCTTCGGATTTGCCTTGCCCTTGCTGCCCTTCATCACCTGACCCACGAGGAACCCGAACGTCTGGTTCTTTCCCGCCCGGTACTGCGCCACGGCGTCCGTATTCCGGCCGATGACGTCGTGGACGATGCCCAGGAGCGCCGATTCATCGCCAATCTGTGCAAGCCCTTCGGCCCGGACGATCTCGTCGGCGGAACGGCCCGAGTCGAACATCCGGGCAAAGACGTCCTTCGCGATGGAGCTGCTGATGGTGCCCTTGTCGATGAGGGTGATCAGACCGGCGAGCGCCGACGGCGCGAGCGGCACGTCGGCGATCGCGGTGCCGCGCTCGTTGAGTGTGCGCAGCAGCTCGCCCATGATCCAGTTGCTCGCCGCCTTCGGGTTGGACGCGCCGGTGGCCACCTGCTCGAAGTAATCCGCCAGCGGCGCGGACTGCGTGAGCACGCCGGCGTCGTACTCGGGAATGCCGTACGCGGCCACGAACCGCTCGCGCCGCGCCTCCGGCAGCTCGGGCATCGTCGCCCGCACGCGCTCGACGCGGGCCGCGTCGACGACCACCGGCGGCAGGTCGGGCTCGGGGAAATAGCGATAGTCGTGCGCTTCTTCCTTGCTGCGCATCGATTGCGTGCGGCCGGTGGCGGAATCGAACAGGCGCGTCTCCTGCACGACCCGGCCGCCCGAGTCCAGCAGCTCGATCTGCCGCTCGATCTCGTACTCAATCGCTTTGTGCAGGTAGCGGAAGGAGTTGACGTTCTTGACCTCCGCCTTGGTGCCGAACGTCTCCTGCCCGGCCGGGCGGACCGACACGTTCGCGTCGCAGCGGAGGCTGCCCTCCTCCATGTTGCCGTCGTTGACGCCGAGCCACACCAGGGTGTCGCGGAGTCGGGAGAAGAACTCCGCCGCCTGCCCGGCAGACCGCATGTCGGGCTCGGACACAATCTCGATGAGCGGGACGCCGCTGCGGTTGTAATCCACGTAGGTGCGGCGACCGGAGTCTGGAAAGCCTTCGTGCAGCGACTTGCCGGCATCCTCTTCCATGTGGATGCGAGTCAACCCGACCCAGGTCGAGACGCCGCCCACCGAGATGTGCAGGCCGCCGCGCAACGCGAGCGGCCGCTCGTACTGCGAGATCTGGTAGCCCTTCGGCAGGTCCGGATAGAAATAGTTCTTGCGGGCGAAGATCGATTCCTCCTGGACGTCGCAGCCGAGCGCGAGGGCGGCCTTGATCGCGTAATCGACCGCCTGCCGGTTGAGGACGGGCAGGGCCCCGGGGAGGCCGAGGCAGACGGGACAGACCTGCGAGTTGGGCCGGGCGCCGAAAGCTGTGCTGCAGCCGCAGAAGACCTTCGTCTGCGTCTGCAACTGCGCGTGTATCTCGAGCCCGATGACCGGTTCGTATTTCATGAGGGGAGCGCATGCGGCCTGGCCCGGGCCTCGGCCGTACAAAGAGGTGAATCGTACCGGCCGTGTCGGAAGCAAGTCAACCTGCCGCCGCCGGGCTCGCGGGCGAACTGAGGTATAGTTACCCTCACTGCTACGGCTGGAGTTACGCCGATTTCGGGAATGTTAGGACTTTGTAAACCACTCCGGCCGTCTCGCCGTATTGATGCCTAGAACGCCTCCCCGGCCCGCGCGTCCGCCGATCGGCGAAAGTCCGGCGCACCAGCTTGCGTTGTCGAAAGACTCGCAGGTGGCGGCCGAGATAAAGGCGCTCGTCGTGGCCGGCCAGCGCGACGTCGCCCGGGAGCGGTTCGCGGACCTCGTGGGGTTGCAGCAGCGGCGCGCCGTGCGCATCGCCTATCGCTATCTCGGGGACGCGCACGACGCCGATGAGGCGGTGCAGGACGCCTTCGTCAAGGTGTTCACGCACATAACGACATACAGGGAGGACCTGCCCTTCGAGGTCTGGTTCACGCGGATCCTGGTGAATGGATGCCTGGACCTGCGGAAATCGCGGGTGCGCCGGTTGCGATGGTCGCTGCCGATGACGACGGCTCCGGACGGGGTGCCCACTGAGCCGTCGGCGCCGGATCCGAGCCCGGAGGATCGGCTCGTATCGACCGATCGGGTGCGCCAGATTGCGGCGGCCGTCGACCAGCTGCCCGAGCGGCAGCGGACAGTGTTCACGCTCTGCCAGATGGCCGAGCAGAGCACGCACGAGGTCAGCCAGGCGCTTGGCCTCAGCGAGGCGACGGTTCGCGTCCACCTGTTCCGCGCCGTCCGCAAGCTGCGGCGGTTGCTGGAGCGAGAATGATGATGAAGGCTCACAATCACCTGTCTGACGACCAGCTGATTGAGCTGTGCCTCGGTGGCGGCCCGCTCGCTGCGCCGGGTTGCCCGTCGTGTGAAGCGCGCCGGGCGGATCTGGCGGCGCTGCTGCACGAAGTGTCCGACGCGGCCGTTCAGGAAGCGGATGCAGCCTTCCCGGCGGAGCGGCTCGCCCGCCAGCAGGCGCGAATCCTCCACCGTCTCGAGCAGGATGGCCGGCCTGGCCGCCTCATCGCGTTCCCCGGCCATACGCAGGAACCCTCGCCGCTGCGCGTGCGGCCAGCCACGCGCTGGATTGCCGGGGCGGCGGCCGCCGCGTTCGTCATCGGCCTGCTCGCCGGACACCTGGCGCACGACATGCCCGGCACGGCCGGCGTTCCAGCCGCGGACATCGTGCGTGCGATCGATGGCCCGCAGCCGGCGGGACTGCGCGCCGTCGCGACGACGTTCTCCGAGGACGAATTCCTCGGCCAGATCGAGATGGCGTCGGACAGCCCCGGCCCTGGGACGGCGCTGCGCGCGCTGCACGACGTGACGCCGCGCGCCTGGGAAGTGAAATAGTCTTCACTCCTCGATTGGCCATCGTCAGCCTGACGGCCATCGTCAGTTTGGACTTGCAATCTTCAATTCAGCAGTCGGGAATCGATCGGCAGGCGTCAACACCGACGTCGCGGATTGCAGGTTGCCGACTGCCAATTGCAGCGTGAACTCGTCGATGTCCCAAAGCCCCCTCATCTTCCGCAAGGGCCTCGACCTCAAGCATGAGGTCGCGCATGTGCTGGCCGAGAGCTACCACAGCGCCCTCGTCATGCGCGTCAAGGAGGCCGGGTTCCATTACGCGGCCGGCCGCCTTACCCTGCATCTCGCGCGCGAGTTCGGCTTCTGCTACGGCGTCGACCGCGCGGTGGACTACGCGTATCAGGCGCGCAAGCGGTTTCCCGATCGTCCCGTCCACCTCACCGGGGAGATCATCCACAACCCTCACGTCAACGATCAACTGCGCGCCCAGGGCATCCGCTTCCTGACCGATCCCGGCGAATCGATTGACGCCCTGACACCGGACGACGTGGTCATCCTGCCGGCGTTCGGCGTGCCCATCGAGCTCCTCCAGCAGATCGAGAGCCGCGGCTGCACGATGGTCGATACCACGTGCGGATCGGTGCTGAATGTCTGGAAGAACGTGAAGCGCTACGCGCACGACGGGCTCACCTCGGTGATTCACGGCAAATACCGCCATGAGGAGACACGGGCCACCGCCTCCCAGGCGCTCAACACCGCGAACGGCCACTACCTCGTCGTGCTGGACCACGTCGAGGCGGGCGTGGCGTGCGAGTACATCCGCCGCGGCGGTGACGCCGCCGCCTTTCTCGATCGGTTCAGGCACGCGGTGTCGCCGGGCTTCCACCCCGATCGCGATCTTCAGCGCGTCGGCTGTGCAAACCAGACGACGATGTTGAGCTCCGAGTCACTCGCGATCGGCGAGATGTTCCGCCAGGCGATGCAGGACCGGTACGGGGAGGCGGAGTTGACGTCGCGATTCCGCGCGTTCGACACGATTTGCAGCGCGACGCAGGATCGGCAGGACGCGGTCACGGCGCTGCTCGACCAGTCGCCGATCGACCTGATGGTGGTGCTCGGGGGGTACAACAGCAGCAATACGTTCAATCTCGCGCGCATCTGCGCCGCGAAGATACCCACGTTCCACATTGCGGACCCGGGCGGGCTGCTGTCGGCGAACGAGATCCGGCACAAGCCGATCGACGTGAAAGAAGAAGTGGTGACGTCCGGGTGGCTGCCGGCCGGCCCGGTGACGATCGGGCTGACGTCCGGGGCATCCACGCCGGACAATCTGGTGGGCGACGTGATTCGCCGGCTCGACGAGCTGGCGAATCCCTGAACTATTCGGATTCCCGGTCGGGTTCGACGGTAATCCGGATCCGCTGACCGACTTTGCCGCGCAGGAACGCGTGCATTTCGCTCCCCGGCTTGACCACGATCATCGTCTGGCTGTCGATCGCGAAATACCCTTCCTGCGCCTCCTGGTCCGTGGCGCCCAGCCGGCCGCTGAGGGAAAAGCCCTCCTGCGCGGCCACGCCCAATCCCATCAGCACGATTCCGAGCAGCGCCACGACTACCACGAGACGTCTCATACGAACCACCCTTGCAGGGCAAAAATGCCCCGCGAATGAGAAGGATAGCGCAAAGTACGTGCCAGTGACCCAGAAAAGCCGACGGGACCGCCGGGGCCATGTTACCGTATGTGTTTGCGTCTATAGCAGTAAACGTCGCAGGCACCCCGGTCGTAACACCAATCAGTTAGCCATGCATTCATCACGAATCGCTTTCCAGCGGTGTGCCACCGTGCTCGCCGTGATTTTGCTGGTGCTGTCGAGCTCGGTTTCTGCCCAGCGTTTCAAGTGGTGGCAGGCCGAAAACGTGCAGCGCGAGCTCGGCCTCACGAAAGAGCAGGTTATCCGGCTCGAGGAAATTTTCCAGAGCTATCTGCCGACACTACGTAAGCAGAAGGAGGCGCTGGACTCGGCCGAAGCCGAGTTCAACCGCCTGGTCGCCAAGGGCGATCACACCTCGACGCTTGCGCACGTGGACATTGTCGAAGCAGCGCGCGCCGCGCTCAACAAGTCCCGTGCCCTGCAGCTGGTTCACATGCGCCGGGTGCTCACGGCGGACCAGCACGCCAAGCTGACTGCCATACTGCATTCCGGTGACCGGGACCGGGATCGCAGCGACCGAAACCGCTAGCCCGCTGATACGAACCATGAAGAAGTCTGCCTTCGGTACGACAGTCTCCACCCTCGCTCTGGTAGTCTCGCTGGGCGCCGACGGCCTGTCGGCCCAAACGACGGCCCCCCAGGAGGGCGCCCGGCTCGACGAAATCGCTCGAGTCGCGGCGCAACAGTTCATCGCGGCGCGTACCGATCTGGAACAGACGCGCCCGACGGTGCCGCCCCCGGCCGCGGGCACCGTGGTCAGCCTGACGCTCGACGAAGCCACCGCCCGCGCCCTCGAGCGCAACCTGGAGCTGGCCGTCGAGCGCCTGAACCCGCAGACCTTCGACCTGAACATCGCGCGCCTGGAAGCGGCCTACCGGCCGACGCTGACGTCGCAGTTCGGCCAGCGCGCTCTCGTCCGGCCGCCGACCAACCAGCTGAATGGCGGCACCATCGTCCAGGACGACACGACCACGTATAACGCCGGCATCGCGCAGGCGCTGCGGTGGGGCGGCGGCGATGTCTCGCTGCAGTTCAACAACAACAAGCAGGTCACGTCGAACATCTTCGCGAATTTCAACCCGACGTTCACGTCGAACTTCAATGCGGCGTTGACGCAGCCGCTGCTGCGCGGCTTCCGCATCGACAACACGCGGCAGCAGCTCCGCGTCACCGCCATCAACCGCGACATCTCCGAGATCCAGCTGCGCGGCACGATCGCGACGACGCTGTCGCGGGTGCGCAACACCTACTGGGAATTGGTCTACGGCCTGGAGGCACTCGAGGTGGCGCGCGGGTCACTCGATCTTGCCGAGCGGCTCGTCGCCGACAATCGCGCGCGCGTGGAAGTCGGCACGATGGCGCCGCTCGACGTCGTGCAGGCGGAAGCCGAGGTCGCGACCCGGCGTCAGGCGGTCGCGCAGGCCGAAGCCACGTGGCGTACGTCGGAGCTCGAGCTCAAGCGTATGATCGTGAACGGCACCGACGATCCGCTCTGGCGGGCGGCGATCAACCCGACGGATCGTCCGACATTCGCCCCCGAGCAGCTCGACGTCGAAGGTGCTGTGCGCAAGGCGCTCGACATGCGCACGGATCTCGCGCAGGCGCGCAAGACGCTCGACAGCAACGACGTGACGCTGCGCTTCCTGAACAACAACCGGCTGCCCGCGGTCGACGTGCTCGCCAACTACGGCATGCAGGGCCTCGGCGGCACGCAGTTCATCCGCCAGGGCTCCGGCCTCGGCAGCACGGTCATTGGCACGATCCCCGGTGGATACTCCAACGCCTGGAACACGCTGGCCGGCCGCGACTATCCCACGTGGAACGTGCAGCTGAACGTCAGCTACCCGCTCGGCGGGAGCGCCGCCGACGCGCTGTACGCGCGCGGCCGTGTGCAGCGGAACCAGTCTGCCGCACAGCTCCGCGCGCTGGAGCTGCAGGTGGCGACCGACGTCACCAACGCGGCGCTGCAGGTCGAGAACGGCTTGAAGCGGTACGAAGCCGCCGACGCGGCGCGCATGCTCGCACAGACACGGCTCGAGGCGGAACAGAGCCGCTTCGACGTCGGCCTGTCCACGAACTTCTTCGTCGTGCAGGCGCAGCGCGATCTCGCGACGGCGCAGAACTCGGCGCTCCGGGCGCTGCTCGACTACCGGCAGGCGCTCGTTGACTATCAGCGCGTGCAGGAAGCGCCGGCCACTCGCGGCGGAGGCATCACCACCATTGCGGCCGGTGCCGGTGGTGGCGGGAACTAGAACTTCGGCGCTTTTATTTTCCGAGGAGCGGGCTCGTTTTCATCTCATGAAGAAGCTTGTGATTGTCGTGATCGCCGTTGTTCTGCTCGCCGGCGCGGCGTTCTACTCCGGCATGTTCAGCCGGGAGTCGGCGCAGGCAGCCGATCAGCAGGCGGCGAACGGTGCCGGCGCCGCGCAAGGCGGCCGGGCGAAGGTGGCCGGGGCGGACGCGGCGGGTTCGGCGGCCCGTTGACCGTCGAGGTTGCGGTGGCGCGTCGCGATGCGGTCAAGCAGGAGCTCACGGTCGTCGGCAACCTGATTGGCGATACCACCGTCTCCGTCACGCCGCGCGCGGCGGGACGCCTCGAGCAGGTCTACGTGCAGCTAGGCGACCGCGTCACCCGCGGCCAGCGGATTGCCAAGATCGAAGACCAGGAACTGCAGGAGCAGATCCGGCAGGCGGAAGCCGCGATGCAGGTGGCGAGCGCCACCATTCGCCAGCGCGAAGCGGACCTGCAGCTGGCGCGGACGAACGTCGAGCGCTCCCGCAGCCTTTACGAGCGGCAGCTGCTGCCGAAGCAGACGCTGGACGACAACGAGGCGCGGTACCAGTCGGCGGAGGCGGCGCTGGACCTCGCGCGCGCGCAGAACAGCCAGTCCAGCGCGCGGCTCGAGGAGCTGCGCGTCAACATGACCAACACGGTGATCATTTCGCCGGTCAACGGTTTCGTGTCGCGCCGTGCGGCCGACCCCGGCGCCTTCGCGTCGCAGAACGCCCCGGTCGTGGACGTGGTCGACATCAGCCGCGTCCGCCTCGTCGTCAACGTCGTCGAGAAGGATCTCAAGATCGTGGGAGTCGGCGACGCAACGGACGTCGAGGTCGACGCGTTTCCGGGGGAGACCTTCACCGGCCGCATCGCGCGCGTCTCGCCGGTGCTCGACCCCGCCACGCGCACCTTCCCGATCGAAATCGAGATTACGAATCCCACCTTCCGCTTGAAGCCGGGCATGTATGCGCGAGTCGGCATCACCACGGAAGAGCGTCCCGACGCGCTGGTCGTCCCGACCAACTCGCTCGTGGACGTCGGAGGCGAGCGCGGCGTGTTCCTGGCGCAAGCGGATAACACCGCCGTGTTTCGCCCCGTCGAGGTCGGCATCGAAGCCGACGAAGTCATCGAGATCCGCGGCGGCTTGTCGGAGGGCGACCGCGTCGTCACCACCGGCGCCGCGGCCCTGCGTGACGGCGATCGCTTCGTGCTCGAGGGCGAAGGCGGCGGCGCCGTCGTCGGCGGCGGCGCCGTCGGCGGCGGCAGCCCGCAGCAGCGGCGGCCGCTCGGCGCAGGGGGGACGGGAAGGTTTTCCCGGCCGCGAGGGCGGCGGCCGCCGTGGGGGCCAGTAGAACGCGTTCCGTAGTCTCACGTACGACTAACGCAGAGTATTGATATGAGCATTCCTCGCCTTGCGATTCAGCGTCCGGTCACGATGTTCATGATCAGCGGCATCCTGGTGCTGCTCGGCGCCATCTCGCTGACGCGGCTGCCGGTGGACCTCATGCCGGAGTTCCAGCAGCCGACGATTTCCGTGAACGTCAACTATCCTGGCGTCGGCCCGCTGGAGATGGAGGAGATCGTCACGCGGCCACTGGAGCAGACCGTCAGCGCTGTGGCCGGGCTCGAGCGGGTCGAATCCTCCTCGCAGGAAGGCTCCAGCCGCATCCGGCTCAACTTCGCCTTCGGCACCGACATGTCCGAGGCCGTGGATGAAGTTCGCACGCGCATCGACCGCGTGCGCGGCCGCCTTCCCGAGAACGCGGAACCGCCGACCATCTACAAGGCCGACTCCAACGCGATGCCGATCATCCAGCTCGCGGTCGAAGGCGACTTCGATCCGGTGACGCTGCGCGAGCTCGCGCAGAACGAGCTCTCACCCCGGCTCGAGCGCGTCGCCGGCGTGGCTGCGGTCACCGTCAACGGCGGCCTGCGGCGGCAGATTCACGTCGAGCTCTCGAAGGAGAAAATTACCGCGCTCAACCTCTCGGTTGACCGCGTGGTCCAGCTCCTGCGCCAGGAGAACGAAAACCTGCCGCTCGGCGAGGTCAACCAGGGCGACGCCACCTACCTGGTGCGCAGCCAGGGCCAGTTCACCAGCCTCGACGACATCCGCAACCTCGTCGTCATGACGCGGGAGGGCGTGCCGGTGTACCTGCGCGACCTCGCCGAGGTGCGGGACGGCGCCGAAGATCGCCGCCAGTTCATGCGCATCGACGGGCGGCCGGGCATCCGCATGCAGGTGAACAAGCAGTCGGGTGAGAACACGGTCGCCGTTGCGCAGGGCATCAAGGCCGAGGTCGAACGCATCAACCGCGAAGTGCCCGGCATTCGCGTGCTCGTCAGCCAGGACTCCTCGCGCTTCATCGAGCAGGCCATTCACAACGTCCAGGAGCACGCGCTCGTCGGCGGCGGCCTCGTGGTCCTGATCATCTTCGCGTTCCTGCGCGACTTCCGGTCGACGCTCATCGTCAGCACGTCGATTCCGGTGTCGGTGATCGGCACCTTCGCGCTGCTCTACTTCGGCGGCTTCACGCTGAACACGATGACGTTCGGCGGCCTGGCGCTCGGCATCGGCATGATCGTGGACGCCGCCATCGTGGTGCTCGAGAACACGCACCGGCACCTGCACATGGGCAAGGACCGGATGACCGCGGCCATCGACGGCAGCGAGGAAGTCTGGTCCGCGATCCTCGCCTCCACGCTGACGCACATCGCGGTCTTCATCCCGCTGCTCTTCCTCTCGGGCACGTCGAGCATCCTTTTCACCCAGCTCTCCGTCGTCGTCATGTTCTCGCTGGCGATGTCGCTGTTCGTGGCGGTCACGATCGTGCCGGTGCTCTGCTCGCGCTGGCTGCACACGCCGTCCGAGGAAGCGGAAGCCACCGGTCTCATGGCGCGCTTCTTCCGCGCCAGCGAACGGACGCTCGAGCACATGGATGAGGGGTATCGCAAGCTCATTCACCTCGCCCTCGCCCACCGGCCCACGGTGATCGCCGGAGCGGCCGTTCTGGTCGTCGCCGCCATCCTGCTCTTCCCCCTGGTGGGTATCGAGCTGCTGCCGCAGACCGACGAAGGCGAGGTCAACGTCAACGCCGAGCTCGCCGTCGGCACGCGCGTAGAGCGAACGGAAGCCGTGTTGATCCGGCTCGAGGAAATGATCAGGGAGTCCGTGCCAGAGGCGGTGACGCTCCTCAGCAACGGCGGTGGCGGCGGCGGCGGCGGTTTCGGCGGCGGCAACGGCAGCCATCGTGGCCAGATCAACATCCGGCTGGTCCCGCGCGACGAGCGCACGCGCACCAATGACGAGATCGCGCAGGACCTGCGGCGCCGCCTGTCGGGGCTGCCCGGCGTCGTCGTGCGTGCACAACCGGCCGGCGGCAACTTCGCGCTCAACCGTCTGCTCGGCGGCGGAGACGACAGCCGTCTGTCGCTCGAGATTCGCGGCCACGAGCTCGCCGACGCCAACCGGATCGCGCGCGAGGCCCGCGACGTGATGGCGAATACGCCCGGGATCGCCGACGTGCGCCTCGCCCGCGAAGAGGGCCGGCCTGAAATTGCGATTCGCGTCGACCGGCCGAAAGCCGCGATGCTCGGCATGAGCGTGCAGAGCGTCGCCAATACGATCCAGACCAACGTCCAGGGCACGCAGGCCGCGCAGTACCGTGAGCGCGGCTACGAGTACCCGATCGTGGTCCGGCTGCGGGAAGAGGATCGCCGCGCGATCTCGGACATCGGCGACGTGCTGGTGAGCACGCCCGGGGGCCAGGTCGTGCCTGCCCGCAACCTCCTCGCCGTCGACCGCGAATCCGGTCCGGTCCAGGTCGATCGCAAGAACATGGAGCGCATCACGCGCGTGAACGCCGAGCCGGAAACGACGATGAGCGACGCGGTCGAGGCCGTGCAGTCGCGCCTCGGCCAGATCCGCGTGCCGCCCGACTTCTCCGTCGGCTTCGGCGCCGAGGTGGAAGAGCAGGCGAAGTCGTTCCAGCAGCTCCAGCTCGTGCTCGTCCTCGCCATCATCCTGGTCTACGCGGTCATGGCGTCGCAGTACGAGTCGCTGCGCGACCCGTTCATCATCATGTTCTCCATCCCGGTCGCGGCGATCGGCGTCGTCGGCGGACTGCTGCTCACGGACACGCCGTTCAGCATGCAGGCCTACATCGGCGTAATCATGCTGGCCGGGATTGTCGTCAGCAACGCGATCCTGCTGGTGGACTACATCAACACGCTGCGCCATCGCGACGGCATGCCGCTGCGCCAGGCGGTCGAAGTCGGCGGCCGCACGCGCCTGCGCCCCATCCTCATGACGTCGATCGCGACGATGCTCGGCCTCGTGCCCATGGCGATCGGCGTCGGTGAGGGCGGCGAGCTGCAGGCGCCGCTGGCCCGCGTCGTCATCGGCGGGCTGCTCGCCTCGACGATGGTGACGCTGGTGCTCGTGCCGGTCGTCTATACGCTCTTCGAGGAGGGTGTCAGCGGCATGTTCCGCCGCCGCGAGGAGCCAGCCGCGTCGCACTGACCGCCGGCGATCGCCTGATCAGCAGCACGGCCGCCGCGCGCCACATGGCGCCGGCGGCCGTTCTGCTGTACGCATCCTGCCTCGCGCGCATTGGCATACGAAGCCTGGCCGTCACACGCCGCGTGTCATCCGCGGAGGGCGGCGAGCAATTGGGCGACGGTCAAGCCCGTGCCTGGATCACGCCACTCGGGCGCAATCTCGGCGAACGGCGCGAGCACGAACGCCCGCTCGCGGAACCTGGGGTGCGGAACCGTGAGATCGCGCTCGCTGAGCACGGCGTCACCGTACATGATGAGGTCGAGATCGAGCGTGCGCGCCGCGCCGGGGTGCGGCCGCTCGCGTCCGAACCGCCGCTCGATATCGAGCAGTCGCGTCAGGAGCGCCCGCGGGTCGAGTGACGTCTCGCCGACGACGACGCCGTTCAGAAATCGCGGCTGCGGGCCAACACCGACCGGCGTGGTGTCGTGGAACGAGGAGACGCGGAGATCGATCAGGACCTCGCGGAGCGCATCAACCGCGTCGCGCAAGTTGCGCTCGCGGTCACCCAGGTTGCTGCCAAGCGCGATAGCGACTGGCTCGAGAGTCAAAACTCAACGAAGGCCGGTGTGTGTGCACTCGTGCTGCGTGGCTTCTGTTGGTGGCTTGGTGCGGTGCGCGTCGTTCATTCCATCCATCGGGTCGGCAGCACGGCCCCTTGCCGGGCCACACCTCCCGTGCGCCGGCCGAGCAGATCCTCGAATCCCGAGGCCGCCTGGTCGAACAGGCGCTTGTGCTCGAGCGATTCGCCGAAGATGACGTCGAGCATGTTGCGGTGACGCGCATGCGTCATATGCGACACACGCGGCCGCCACTTCTCCACGAAGGCGCCGAGATGAACCGCGTCGTCCTCGAGGATGTTCCTGAACGCGCCGGGCTCCACCTTCTTTCCCGCCTTCACGATCGACGGCACCGTCAGCGCCTCGGACGGGCCGGGCAGCGGCGTGCCGAAGTCCGCGAGCGCGTTCTGCAGCCACGACAGGTGGGTCTCTTCGCGGTTGATGACGTATTGGTAGGTGTTGTTGAAATCGTAATGAGTCACCGTGCGGGCGCCGGCCTCATGGCGATGCAGCAACGCCAGGCGATCGGCCGCGAAATCGGTGAGTAGCTTCTGCATTTCTCCGTGCTTCACGTGGTCGCTACGCCTTCTGTTTTTCCTTGCAGGTGATGCAGACGCGGGTCCATGGAATCGCCCGCAAGCGCGGCTCGGCAATCGGCTCGCCGCAGTCGCGGCAGATGCCGTAGATACCCTGATCGATCCGGTGCAGTGCCTCTTCGATGGCCTGCAGGATCTTGGCGTCGGTCTGCTTCAGTTTGAGCTGAATATGGACTTCGTTGTTGCCGCTGGCCTGGTCGGCCATGTCTCCCTGGCGTCCGGAGTTGTTCTCCATCGTCCACTGAAGTGGCTTTGCTCCTGTGCCCCCCAGCAACTCGCCGCGCTTCTGGATCAGCGCGTCCCGATAGTTCGCCATGTCCATGCGACTGTATTGCTCCCGGTCGTCGCCCTTTCAGGGCGGGCAAAAAGGAATCTTAGCACGTCCATAGCGCCGTCTCTATTCAGCGCGGAGCGTCGCAAGCGGCTTGTGCCGAAGCACATCCAGGCTCGCCAGCACGCCAATCGCGGCGACGAATATTGCGGTCGCGACGATCCCGGTCAGCGTGATGAATGGCGTGGCTTCCCAGTCCAGTTCCAGCGCAAAACGGGCTACCGCCCAGCTCAGCGCGATCGCTCCCAGGCTGCCGACGGTGCCGGCAATCGCGCCGAGTACTCCGTATTCGAGAAGCAACATCGTCGCGATCAGACGGCTGCTGGCGCCGAGCGTCTTGAGGATCGCTGCCTCGTAGACGCGACGGAACTTCGTCATCGACACGGCGCCAATCAGGATCAGGCTGCCGCTGAAGAGCACCAGCCCGCCGACCACGGTCACAGCCAGCGTGACGTTGTTGACCACGCTCTGAATCGTGTCGAGCACCTCGCGGAGATCGATCACCGAGACGTTGGGATAATCGTTGACGACGGCACGCTGCATCAGGGCGCGCGTGTTCGCGTCGCGCGGCGCTCTGACCGACGCGATGTAGGTATGCGGCGCATTCTCGAATGTCCCCGGCCGGAACACGATCATGAATCCGCCGGCGCGAAAGTCGCGAAAGTCCACTTCGCGGAAGCTCGTGACGCGCGCGGTCACGATGCGGCCGAGCACGTCGAAGCGCATCTCGTCGCCAATCTGGATCGCGAAGCGCCGCTGCAGGCTCTCCTCGATCGACACCTCCGCCTGGCCGCCCTGCACCGGCGTCTCGTCCCACCACGTGCCCTCGACCAGTTCCTCGTTCGCCTCCATGTGCGGCCGATAGGTGATCGTGAACTCGCGCGACAGGCCGCCCCTGCCGCGCACCTCCTCGTAGCTTTCGAGATTCACCTCGCGGCCGCGGACGCCGACAATGCGTGCGCGGAGAACGGGGATGACCCGGGGCGCGGGATCCTCCCCGTTCTCGCGATCGAGCAGGGACATCACACCCTCGCGCTGGTTGGGCTGGATGTCCATGAGGAACATGTCCGGCGCGTCCTCGCCCACCTGGACGGAGAAGTCGCGGAGCAGGTTCGCCTGCAGGCTCCGAACACCGAGGATGAAGAACGTGCCGAGGCCGACGGCGAGGAGGATGACCCGCGTCTGATTGCCGGGCCGCGCGATGTGCAGGACCGCCTGCCGCAGCGCGAACGAACGCGCGTAGCGCAGCGGCTGCACGGCGCGCACGAGCGCGACGCCCGCGAGGTGGAGCACGAACGCGACGGCCACGAACCCGCCCGAGAGCAGCAGGCCGACCTCGACGGACCCCGCCTGCCACGACGCCACGGCGACGAGCGAGCCGGCCACGGCGCCGGTGACGCTCCATTTCAGCCAGTCGAACGTCGGCTGCGGCGGGATGTCCTGACGCAGCAGCAGCGACGGCTTGACGTGCCGCACCTCGAGCAGCGGCACGAGCGAGAACAGCAACGACACGAGAAGCCCCACGGCAAGGCCCTGCGCCACGGCGCCCGCGGTCAGCCCGTACTCGACCTGCAGCATCTGCGCGAGGTCGCCGGCCAGCGCCGGAATCGCCGCAATCGCCGCGGCCGCAATCACCACCCCGAGCAGGCTTCCGGCCAGGCCGAGCAGCAGCACCTGCGTCAGGTACACGCCAAGCACCTGATGCGACGTCGTCCCCACGCACTTCAGGATCGCGATGCTGCGCACCTTCTGCTGGACGAATATCGCGCGTGACGCTGGAGACGCCGATCCCGCCGAGAATCAGCACGACGAGTCCGACCAGGCTCAGGTAGTTCTCCGTGCGCGTCAGGTTCTCTCCCATCCGATCCTGGCTGCGCCTGTAGTTGCGGACGCTGACGAACTCGTTGACGAACGCCGGGTTCAGAGTCCCGGCTGAGCTCGTCGAGCGACCGGGTCCGGCACGCGGAGGAGCATCTCGAAATCGGCCCGGGCGCCGAACGTGAGAAGGCCCGTGCTCGGCAGGTCCGCATGGTCGATGAAGATGCGCGGGCCCAGCGTGAACACGCCCATCCTCCGCCCCGGCTCCGATGCCACCACGCCGCGAATCTCAAAGGTCTGCGTGCCGATGAGGACTTCGTCGCCGACGCGAAGATCGAGCTGCGCCAGCAGTTCCGGCCGGACGAGCGTGCCATGGTTGCGTAGCAGTTCGTGCGAGTACGGAACGCCGTCGCGAAGCGTCATGCTGCCCTGCAGCGGAAACTGCGGCTGGACGGCGTACAGCTCCACCATCTTCAGCCCCGGCCGGCCGATGGGCCGCAGCATCGTCTCGATCTCGATGGCCTCGGATTGGGAGGTGATGCGTCCGGCGCGCTGCTCGCGTTCGAGCCGCTGGCGCACGGCCGGCGTGAGCGGGTTGTTCGACTGCACCCGCATATCCGCGGCGAGGAGAAAACGCGCCTCGCGGCTGAGGGCGCCGCGCACGCTCTGGATCACGGATCGGATGGCCACGATGGATGCCACACCGATCGCGATGCAGACAAAGAAGAAGAGCAGCCGCCTCCATGAGGCACGGATCTCCCGCATCGCCATCCGGAGAACGAAGGTCATGGTAAGGCCTCTGCCGGCGTCTGCACGGGCCGGCCGTCGCGAAGCACGAGTCGTGTGTCAGCGAGCGCCGCCAGTTCCGCGTCATGGGTCACGAGGACCATGGTCGTCTGCCGGCGCGTGCGGACGTTGATCAGGAGTTCCAGGATGTGTCGCCCCGTGGTCGAGTCGAGGTTTCCAGTGGGCTCGTCGGCCAGCACGATCGGCGGATCGTTGGCGAGCGCGCGCGCGATGGCGACGCGCTGCTGCTCGCCGCCGGAGAGCTGAGAGGGGTAATGGTGCCCGCGGTCCGAGAGGCCAACCTCCTCGAGCAGCCGCCGCGCACGCGGCACGGCGTCCCGCCGCTTGGCGATCTCCATGGGGATGAGGATGTTCTCGAAGGCCGTCAGCGAGGGGACCAGGTGGAAAAACTGGAAAACGAACCCGATCTTCGCGCCGCGCAACCTGGCGAGCCCATCCTCGGTCAGCTTCGTGATGTCCACGCCATCGACGATGATCTCGCCGGTCGAAGGCGCGTCGAGACCGGCCAGCAGCCCGAGCAGCGTGGACTTGCCGCTGCCCGAAGGCCCGAGGATCGCCACGAACTGCCCCGACGCGATGGACAAATCAATCGGATGGAGGATGGTGAGCGGACGGTCGCCGCTCATGACCGTCTTGGAAACACCACGAAGCTCAATCATCGAGGGGTCAGTCCTGTTTCTCGAGCAGCGGCTCGAGCGCGCGCCACACGGTCTGCTCGATGACGCGCGATCCGGCAGCGTTGGGGTGGATCCCGTCCGAGATGTTCAGGCCGGGATTGCCTGCCACCCCTTCGAGATAGAAGGGCACGAAGATCACGTCGTGCTCTTCTGCCAGATCCCGGAACGTCTGGCGGAACTCGGCCGTGTAGGGCGCTCCATAGTTGGGCGGAGCCTCCATCCCCGTCAGGATCACGGTGATGCCGCGCCGCTTCGCGCGCGTGATGATCTCGGCCAGGTTCTGCTTCATCTGCGACACCGGCAGGCCGCGCAGACCGTCGTTGGCGCCCAGCTCTACGACAAGCACCGCGACGGTGCCTTCGAGCGACCAGTCCAGGCGGCTGAGACCGCCAGCGGACGTGTCGCCCGACACGCCGGCGTTCACGACCTCGTACCGGTAGCCTCCGGCATTGAGGCGTTCCTGGATGAGCGCTGGCACGGCCTCTTGCCGCGCCAGCCCATAGCCGGCGGTGAGGCTGTCGCCAAGAAACACGATTCGGGGAAGTGCGGCCGCTTCGGCCGGCACGGCGGCGCCGGCGACGCGGCGACCTCGCGCGCCGGCGCGGGCCGCGCGGTCTCCGGCTGGCCGCACGCCGCCGTCGCGAGGGTCAACAGGCCGATCCAGAAGCAGGTGAAGCGCGCCATGTGCTTGAGACTCATTATGTTATAAGACTCTGACGCTCGGGCCCTTCCGAACGTTCCTGCCTGTCGAGGCCTCCGTGACCGACTTCTCGCTTGATACTGCTCCAATTGCCATTCCGTTTCAGACGGCGATCAACCGGCTCCAGGAAATCGGGTTCGCGGAGGCGTTGTGGGCGCGCCGCCTCGACGTCTGGACCGACGACCAGGCCACGCGCGAGAAGATCGCCAACCGCCTCGGATGGCTGGGCGCGATCGAGTTCGTCAGGCCGCACGTGCCGCGGCTCACGGCGTTTGCGGATGCCGTCAGCCAGGAATCGTTCACCGACATCGTGCTGCTCGGCATGGGAGGCTCGAGCCTCGCGCCGGAAGTACTGCGCCGAATCATCGGCGTCGCCCCGGGACGCCCCCGCTTTCGCGTCCTGGATTCGGTGGACCCCGATGCGGTGCGCGAAAGTCTCGCCAACGCCGCAACGTCCCTGTTCCTGCTGGCCAGCAAGTCGGGCTCGACGATCGAGCCGAACGTCATGGCCGCCGAAGCGCAGCGGCGCCTTCGCGACGCTGGCGTGACCAACTGGGGCTCGCGGTTCGTCGCGATTACCGACGAGGGCACCCCCGCACACCAGCGCGCCAAGGCCGAAGGGTTCCGGGAGATCTTCGTGAACCCGTCCGATATCGGCGGCCGCTACTCTGCCCTTTCGTTCTTCGGTATGGTGCCCGCCGCGCTCATGGGCATCGACCTGGACGCGATGCTCGCAGGGGCATCGCGTATGGCCGACGCCTGCCGCGTCTCCGATCCGGCAGCCAATCCCGGTCTCGCGCTCGGCGCGTTCATGGCCGCCGCCGCACAATCCGGACGGGACAAGCTGACCCTGCTCGTACCGGAGGCGCTCGAATCGTTCGGTCTCTGGGTCGAACAACTCGTGGCCGAGAGTACCGGCAAAGAGGGCAAGGGCGTCATCCCCATCGCCGGCGAGCCTCCGGATGCGCCGTTTGGACGCGACCGCGCCGCTGTCGCCGTGAATCTCGGCGTCGACGCGCCGGGCGGCGTCGATCGGGCCGCGGCCTCGGGCGCGCCGCTCATTCGGCTCGCCATGCCCGACGCGCTCGCGGTGGGCGCTGAGTTTTTCAGGTGGGAAGTCGCGACCGCCACGGCGGGACTCCTGCTCGGCATCAATCCGTTCGACGAGCCGAACGTGCAACAGGCCAAGGACGCGACACGCGCCCTGCTTCAGGCGTATTCGGCGCAGCGCCGGCTCCCGATTGCCGAGCCGCACGCACAATCCGGCGGCGCGCGCCTCACCCTGAGCCAACCGGCGCAGGACAGCCTGTCCAGCGCCGACGCGCTTGCCTTCCTGCGGCTCGTGTCACCGGGTGACTACGTGGGCCTGCTCGCCTACCTGCCGCCCGACGACGCCGCCTTCGCCGGCGCGTTTGCCAGCGCGCGCGCCGCGATCGGCCGGCGTACGTCGTGCGCCACGATGTTCGGATATGGACCCCGCTACCTGCACTCCACCGGGCAACTCCACAAGGGCGGTCCGAACAATGGCGTGTTCATCATTGTCACCGCGGAGGTCGAGGAGGACCTGCCGATCCCGGGCGAGCCATTTTCCTTCTCGATCCTGGAGATGGCGCAGGCGATTGGTGACTTCCAGTCTCTCGACCGAACCGGCCGCCGCGCGCTCCACGTGCACCTGCCTCGTCGCGACTCGAAGTTGCTTGAGCGCCTATTGGATACGCTCGTGTGCAACTTGTAGTCACCTTGTATACTCCGGTCGTGGTGACCGCGTCGGTCCAATCTACGCTCGGCCGCGGAAACGCGGCCCTCGAGCGAGGCCGTGGGGCCGAAGCGGCCCACCTGCTGTCGCCGATCTTCAAAGCCGGGGCGCTCGCGCGCGAGGACGAGCTCGCTATCCGTTCCGCACTCGCTGAAGCCTGGCTGCTCCAGGACGACCTCGTGCAGGCTGCCGCGGCACTTGGACGGCCGCCCGACGCCCTGCGGGATCCGATTCCAGACGCGCAACTCTCGACGCTGTGGCGGCTTCACGGCCGGATCACCTTCGCGCGCGGCGAGCAGTCGCGCGCCATCGCGCTGCATTCCCGCGCCCTCAAGCACGCGGAACTGGCGCACGAGTCGCGTGCCATCGGCCTCGCCCATTACGAGCTGGCGCTCTGCTACAAGCAGGTCGGGGACTCCGGCATCGTTCGAGAGCACCTGACCGAGGCCGCCTCGGCCCTGCACGCCGCCGGCGATCGACGGCATCTCGCGCTCGTGCACTCCCTGTCGGCCGTGCTGCTCGCCCAGTCCGGCCGCACCGACGAAGCCTCCACCGCCCTGCGCCAGGGCGAACGGCTCGCCGTGGCCATCCAGGCCGACGACGTGCTCGCGGGGATCGTGCACAACCAGGCAAACGTCGCCCTGATGCGGCACCACCACGAGCAGGCGCTCGCGCTCGCCGAGCGGAGCGTGGCGCTGCACGAGAATCTCGGGTCGGGCCACGGGCTCGCCGTGGCGCTCGCGACCCTGGGCCAGATTTTCGTCCAGCTCGGAGACCTCGAGCGCGCCGAGCAGATTCTCACGCGGACGCTCGACGTCCGGAGCTCGGTCCAGTTTCACGAGACCACCGGGGCGGTCTACGACACGCTCGCCCAGATTCACCTGATGCGCGGCTCGTACGAGCGCGCGGAAGAATATCTGCGGCACGCGAGCGAGGCCTACGGCGCGTACGGCACGACCATGAAGTGGTACGAGTGGTCGTTGAAGGTGCTCGGCGTGAAGGTGGCCATACGGCGTGGCGCCTACGACCTCGCGATTCGCATGGCCGAGGAACTGGCCCTCACAGCGGGCGTGCCGCCGGCCGAGGCGACCCAGGCGGAACTCGCGGCGTGCGAGGCGCTCGTCGCTGCCGACCGGATTGAAGAAGCCGGCGCGCGGCTGGAAAACTGCGAGACGCGCCTCGATCCCCGAGCCGCACCCGCCACGTGGGGCGAGTTCCTCCGGATTCGGGGCATGGTCCACGAGCGGGCCGGTCGCAAGTCGGCCGCGCACCACGACTTCGCCCAGAGTGCCAACGTCTTCGACCTGCTCGGGGAACGCTACCAGGCCGGTCTGAGCCAGCTGGCGCTCGCCCGCCTCGCGGTGCAGGCAGGCACCCGCCATTCCGCCGAGCGGTACCTCGATCAGGCCAAGGGTGTATTCACGGCGCTCGGGGCGCAACGCGACCTCAACGAGGTCGAAAACACGCGCCAGATGCTCGAGGTCGCGCCGAAGGTCGTGCCGGCCGCGGCAGTCGCCGACGTGGACGAGGCCGTCGTCCGCCGCCTCGTGGAGGCGGCCATTCTGCCCGAGTTGCTCGCGCGCGAAACCGCGACGGCGCTGCTCGAAACGACGGAGGCGGACGCGGCGGTCGTGTTCGTGGCGACCCCGGGCGGCGAAGTCCGGGTGCTCGCCAGCGCCGGCTGCGATACCACCGTCGCCCGCGCGCTCGCGCGCAGCGCGTCACAGGGCGGCGCCGCCTACGGGACCGGTCTCATGATTACCGAGCCGCTCGGGCGTGATTTCGACGGGACGCGTGCGTGCACGATCGTGGCGCCGGAGCGGCTCACAGACGGCGCCATGCGGCGGTTGCGCATGTTCGCAGCGGTGGCCCGCCAGGGGTTCGAGCTCTGTGGGGCCCGCGAACGCCCGCCCCAGGCGGTCGAACAAGGAAGCGAGCGCCCGCTCGAACCGCTCTTTCCCGGCTTCATCTGCGCGAGCGCGGCGATGAACCGCGTGGCCGAACAGATCCAGCGGCTTCAGGGCCACGACCTCAACGTCCTGATTACGGGTGAGAGCGGCACCGGGAAGGACCTCGTCGCCCGTGCCATTCACGGCGGGTCAACGCGGATGTCGGCGATGTTCCTGCCGTACAACTGCACCACCACCACCCGCGAGCTGGCCGACAGCCAGCTGTTCGGCCACCGTCGCGGCAGCTTCACCGGCGCCATTACAGACCAGCAGGGTCTCATCCGCTCCGCGGTCGGAGGCACGCTGTTCCTCGACGAAATCGGTGACCTGCCCCTCGACATCCAGCCGAAGCTGCTTCGATTCCTGGAACAGGGCGAAATCATGCCGATCGGCGAGACACGGCCGCAGGCGGTCGACGTGCGCGTCCTGGCCGCCACCAACGCCGATCTCGAACAACGCGTCGCCGAAGGCAAGTTCCGCGAGGACTTGTACTACCGGCTCAGCGTCATCCGTATCCACGTGCCGCCGCTCCGCGACCGCCGTGAAGAGATCCCCCATCTCTCGACCTTCTTCCTGCGGGAGGCCTGTGAACGGCTGGGAAAGCCGGACGTGCACCTGAGCGCAGCCACCCTGGACCTGTTCGCCCGGGTACTGGTGGCCGGGCAACGTCCGCCAACTCCGCAACGAGATCCAGCGGGCAGTGGCGATGAGCCCGCCGGGCGGTACAATCGCCCCGGACCAGCTCTCGGCCGACCTCGCGGCGCCGTCCCCCGCCGGCAATGGCTACAGTGTCGTCGGGCCGTGCAACCACACCCCGGAACCTGGCCGCGGCGGTGGAGGAAGTCGAGCGGGACCTCATCTCGGTCACCCTCCAGCGGACGAGCGGCAACATTTCCGAAACCGCCCGTGTGCTTGGACTTACCCGCCGAGGGCTGTATCTGAAGATGCGGAGGCTGGGTCTGGACGGCGTCGCGGCGGATACGTAGTAATCAGGTATACAGGCCTGTGGTTACCAAGTAGTCACAATTTCATCCCAGCCGGGAACGGTCGTTCCCCACTTGACCAAAGAAATCAACGAGTTACGAGCCCATCCCACCCTCAGGACTGACTCGAACGACACGGCCTCCACATTGGATAAAGGGAGTCACGCTCACCCACGTTTCCCTCTCAGGGGGCTGATTGTGATTCACACCGCCGCAACTTCGTCACCCACCTCGCAAGCCGCGCTGAAGCCTCAGCGCATCGGCAACCGCCGGAAGGTGCGCGTTCCTGGGCGCCTTACCTGGCGTGATGCCAGCGGCACGCTCCGTTTCGTCTCCGTCGTCACGCGCGACGTGAGCGATGTGGATGCGTTCGTCGAATGCCAGATGCCCGCGTCGATTCCGCTCTACCGCCTGGTGCATTTCCAGGTTGAGCGGCCGGCCCGCGGGACGGGTGAGCTACCCGCAGTGTTGCAGCAGGGGAAAGTGCTGTCGGCGATCTACCGCGTGGGGCCATATAAGGCTTCCACGGGCACTCCGCAGGGATATGCGCTGCGGCTGCTCGTCGAACCGGCCCGTGTGACGTCGGCACCCCGTATCCGCAACACGGCGGACATCGACCTCGAAGTGCGCAAGGCGGCGGCGAACTAGGCGGAGGGGGCGTATTGCTCCTGTCCAACGAATCGCCGTCGCTACGAGTCATCCGATGCGCGGGGGCCCCAGCCCCCGCGTTTCCCCCGAAATTCCAGCGCAATCCTCCGCCAGCGTATCTCCGGTAACGCGGTGGCCGCCCTCAACGGGGGTCCGGCCACCCGCCTCGACACGCTCGCCCTCGACCCAGATCGCATCGCTCGCCGGCACGGCTGCAGCTCCTCCGCGTCCGGGGCACTGGCAGGTAAGGTCCTGTGGTGAAAGGGATTATACTGATGGACCGCTCATGGTACAGCCTGATCCCGCAGCCATCCTGACGGCGGTGGCCCGCCTCGTGGCGGAAGCCCCGATGCTCGGAGAGGTCGTGACGCGCCTCGCGGCCGTCCTGCGCGACGCGATTCCATTCGAGCGCCTGCACCTGCTGCGGCTCGACCGCGCCGAGTCGGTCGTGCTCTACGTGGTGCGTGCATCGGGGGAGATGGAGGTCACCGGGCACCGCATCGCGGACGCGGCCGCCTCGGCAGCGCCTACCGAGGCCGATGCGCGGTCGCGCATGATCTCCACCGTGCAGGGCACCCGCGTGCACGGGGCGGTGTGGCTGACGTCAGACGCGGAGAATGCCTTCACCGAGGCACACCAGACCCTGATGGACAGCGTGGCGGACCTGCTGTCGCTGGCTCTGCACCAGGACAGCCTCCGGAGCGTGGAGACGCTCCGCCGCGAGCGCCTCGAGAGCCTCGAGCGCCTCCTGCACACGATGGCGGAGTCGCTCGACATCAGGCAGGTGTTCGCGGACGTCTCGGACGTCGTACGCGGCGGACTGCCGCACGACATCCTCGCCATGACGTCATGGGGCGAGGATGGCCGTTCGTTCCGCGTGTACGCGCTGGCGGGAGCGGAGGTCGCCGACCAGTCGTTCTGGGCGCCGACAATCCTGACGGGCGAGGACCGTGCACTGCTCCACCCCGGCTCCGTACGTCGTCCACGACGTCGCGGCGGATATTGCGCCCAACAGCGTGCGCGCTCGCGTGTTCGGGAAGCTGGGAGTTCAGTCGGCGCTGCGCACTGCCGATCCCGCTCGGCAGCGGCATCTTCGGATCGCTGTTCTTCCTGTCGCGGCGAGACGGAATCCTTCGCCGACGACGACATCGATCTTCGCGCGGCGGGTGGCACATCACCTCGCGCTGGCCCTGTCGCATCAGCGCCTGGCCGAGGCGGCGCGCCGGGACATGGAGGCACGCGAGATGGCCGCGCGCCTCGAGGCGCAGGTGGCCACGCTGACGCGCGAGCTCGAGGCGCGGAGCGGGCATCGCCGCGTCATCGGCCATTCCCGTCAGTGGAAAGACGTGCTGGCGCACGCCACGCGCGTGGCGCAGACCGAAACCACCGTGCTGCTCACCGGCGAATCGGGCACGGGCAAGGAAGTGGTGGCGCGGTTCATCCACAACGGATCGCGACGCGAGCCACGGACCGTTCGTGGCGATCAACTGCGCCGCGCTGCCTGATCAGCTGCTCGAATCGGAGCTCTTCGGCCACGAGCGCGGGGCGTTCACCGGCGCCGTGAGCGCCAAGCCGGGACGCATCGAGCAGGCCAACGGCGGCGTCCTGTTCCTCGACGAGGTCGGCGAGATGGCGCTGGCGGTGCAGGCCAAGCTGCTGCGCGTGCTCGAGGAGCGCGAGTTCACGCGTCTCGGCAGCACGCGCCTCCAGCGCGCGGACATCCGCGTCATCGCCGCGACCAACCGCGACCTGCACGCGGCGATGCGTCGCGGCGAGTTCCGCGAGGATCTCTACTATCGGCTCGGCGTGTTCGAGATCGCGCTGCCGCCGCTGCGCGACCGCCGGGAAGACATCCTCGAGCTCGCCGATTCGTTCCTCGAGGAGATCGGCGAAATGGTCGGCCGTCCGGCGGCGGGTATCTCTCGCGACGCCAAGGATCAGCTGGTGGCCTACGGCTGGCCGGGCAACGTCCGCGAGCTGCGCAACGCGATCGAACGGGCGGTGATCCTCGCCGACGGCGGCTACATCCGCAGCGAGCACCTGCCGGTCACTTCGCCGCGGCAGCTGTCGTCGGCGAGTCAGGACGGGCCGATCGGCGGCATTCCCGGCCGGCGGCGTCAACCTCGAGGCTATCGAGCGCTCGCTCGTCGTCAAGGCGCTGTCGCAGGCGCGGCATAACAAGACGCGCGCGGCGAAGCTGCTTGGTCTGACGCGGGCCCAGCTGTACTCACGCATCGAGAAGTACGGGCTCGCCGAGAGCGAATCGTGACGCTCGCCCGCGTCCAGCGCCGGCTGCTCCAGGCGGCGGCGGTCGTGATCTTCCTGGTACTCGGCGGGGCGACCTATCAGGGCGTCGCCACCGCGCTGGAGCGACGGGAGTTCCGCCATCCCGGGCGGCTCGTGGACGTGGGTGGCCACCAGCTCCATCTCTATTGCACGGGCGAAGGCACGCCGACGGTGGTGCTCGAAGCGCCGGCCGCGGGCATGTCGGCCGCGTGGGCATGGATTCAGCCGCAGATTGCGGCGGCGGCGCGCGTGTGCAGCTACGATCGCGCGGGCCTGGGATGGAGTGAAGCCGGAGATGCACCCTTCGACCCCGCTGCGGTCCCGGCGCAACTGCAGGCGCTCCTCGAACGCGCACGGCGAACGCGGACCATACGTGCTTGCGGGACAGGGCCTCGGCGCCGCGCTCGCCCGCCTCGACGTCGAGCGCTTCGGCAGAGACGCCGTCGCGCTGGTCGCCATCGACGGGCCGGCCGCCGTCGTGAATACGCCGGAGCATGTCCGCACGACGCGATTGGTCACATTGTCGCCGTGGCTCGCCCGCGCGGGCGTGCTGCGCGCCACGAGCATGCTATCCGCCAGCGCGGCGGGCCTGCCCGACCCGTGGGAGGGCGCGATGCGCGCGTTCCTGAATCGTCCCGACCACCTGACGCGTGCCGCGCGCGAGCTCGGTCGCTGGGACGACACGGTCGCGCTGGCGTCGGCCGTCGTGCTCCCTGCGCGCCTGTATGTGGCCGAAGTGCGAACAGGCGTGTCGGACGGCGTGGTCTTCCTCTCGGAGGAACGTGAGGCGGCCGCCGCCGACGCGCGCCATCCTCCGCGCGGTGGCGGTTGTCAACACAGCGATAAGAAGCGGCGTCCTGCTTTCGCGCGATCTTCCGGCTGGAGGGAACTCCTCTCCCGTCAGCTCACGCGAACCGCGCACCACCAGCGGCACGGTCAGACGCGTGGTGATGCCGGCGCCGGCGCCGACCGCCAATTTTCGTCGCGTCCTCACCTTCGCTCGCTTCCGCCTGCCGCGTGATCGGCGCAGTGTCGATCACGTATTCCTCGCTCCCAGCGCTCAGCGAATCGAACCGGAACGCGACGCTGGCACCGCCTCTTACGCGGCTGGGGCGCTGGACGGCCGTCACCCGGCCGCTGACGTTGGTGCCCGCCGGCAGCACGTCATGACCGTCGATCGCGATCGGCTGACGCAACTCGGCACGCACCGCGTCCTCGACCTGGCTTGAATCCGACGCCACCGCCGACGACAGTTCCAGGCGCAGCGGCGTGCCCGCCGGAATCGTGACCTCGCGGTACTGCGGGACGCCGACCGCCACCGCCGCCCGCTCGAGGAGTCCGGCTGTGCCCGCGGCATCCGCTGGAGCCGTTACCTCAGCGTTCCCGGCACGCTGCGCACTACCGCCACACGCCGCACTCAGGGCCGACACGACCGCCACACAGGACCACCACTGCTTCACGTTGTCCTCCTTGGACTCGTCCCACGCACCGGTTTCGCCCTGGTCCTTGCCAGATTTGGACGTCCGCACGAGGGTCCGGCGTCCCTGGCCAGCCCCAATGCCAGAATCCTGCCTGCTCTGCCGTCAAAACGGAACGCAGCGGTTGAGGCCGCCATCGACCGCCGTGCTACCGTGAATTCATGAAGAGGCTGCTCCTTGCTTGTGGCATTTTTCTCGCGCTCACCGGCCCTGCGCTCGCGCAGCGCCTGCCGGGCACGGTCATCCCCGACAGCTACACGCTGTGGTTCGCGCCGGATCTCGAGAAGGCCACGTTCCGCGGCCGCGAGACGATCCGTGTGCGCCTCACCGAGCCCTCCTCCTCGATCACGCTGCACGCCGCTGAAATCGAGTTCGGCGAGGTCCGGATCGAGGCGGCAGGAGAGACGCAGACGGCGCGGGTCACGCTCGACGAGAAGGCTGAGACCGCTACCCTGACGGTGCCGCGGCAGCTGGCCGCCGGCCCGGCCACGATCCAGATCGCCTACACCGGCATCCTCAACGACAAGCTGCGCGGGTTCTACCTGCAGCGAGGCGAACGGCCGGAAGTATGCCGTGACGCAGATGGAAGCCACCGATGCCCGTCGCGCGTTTCCATCGTTCGACGAGCCCATTTACAAGGCCACGTTCGAGATCGCGCTGATGATCGACAGCGGCGACACGGCGATCTCCAACGGCGCGCAGACGTCCGATACGCCGGGTCCCGAACCGGGCAAGCACACGGTGCAGTTCGCGCCGACGACGAAGATGTCGTCCTACCTCGTGGCGATGATTGTCGGCGACTTCGTGTGCCGCGACGGCGGCGCGGACGGCACTCCGCTCCGCGTCTGCTCCACGCCCGACAAGCAGGCCCTCACGGGCTTCGCGCTCGAGGCCGCCGAGCAGCAGCTCCGGTTCTTCAACGCCTACTTCGGCATCCAGTACCCGTTCGGCAAGCTCGACATCGTCGCCGTTCCGGATTTCGCCGCCGGCGCGATGGAGAACGTCGGCGCCATCACGTTCCGCGAGCGGCTGCTGCTGGTCGATCCGGAGCGTGCTTCGCTCGGCGTTCGCAAGCAGGTGGCCGCCATCCTCTCGCACGAGATCGCGCACATGTGGTTCGGCAATCTCGTGACGATGAAGTGGTGGGACGACATCTGGCTGAACGAAGGGTTCGCGACCTGGACGGAGAGCAAGCCGTTGGCGGCGTGGCGCCCGGAGTGGAACATCCCGGTCGACGAGGCGGCGGCGACGCAGTCGGCGCTCGGCCTCGACGCCCTGCGGTCGACGCGGCCGATCCGGACCAAGGTCGAGACCCCGGAGCAGATCAACGAGGTCTTCGACGGCATCGCGTACGAGAAGATCGGCGGCCGTCCTGCGCATGGTTGAAGGGTTCGTCGGCGCGGACAACTTCCGCAAGGGCATATCGGCATACCTCGCCAAAGTACGCGTACGGAAACTCAGCGGGCGAGGACTTCTGGACCGAGATGACGCGTCCTCACCGGACGCCCGGTCGATCGCATCATGAAGAGCTTCGTCGAGCAGCCGGGTGCGCCGGTGGTGGCCGTTCGAAACACGTGTCGCGGCAGCACGACCGACATCGTGCTGCAGCAGGAGCGCTTCATCGGCGCGCCGGGCGCGGCGGCGCCGCCGCAGACCTGGGCGATGCCCGTGTGCTTCAAGGCGGCTGACGGCCAGCCGCGCTGCGAGATCATCGCCGAGCGGCAGCGCACGGTGACGGCGCCCTCGTGCGACAACGTGTTCGCGAATGCCGATACGCGCGGGTACTACTTTTCCGAGTACACGCCCGAGGCCGTTCGCACGCTGGGGCTCGCAGCTCGGGGTCTGAAGCCGGTGGAGCGGCTCGGGCTGCTTGGCGATGAATGGTGGATGGTGCGAGGAGGACGGCACGACGTCGGTGTCGTACATGGACCTCGCCGCCTCGCTGGCCGATGACGAGACGGCTGCCGTGACAGACGCGATCGAAACACGGCTCGAGTTCGCCGACGCGTATCTCGTGCCGCCACGCCGATCGATCGCGGTATGCGGGATGGATCCGCCAGCGCTTCGGACCCACTCTGAGCGCGATGGGCATTCCTGGCGACCTGGGCGACCCTGACGAACGCCAGAGCCGGCGTGCCACGCTGCTCGAGCTGATCGGCGTCACCGGGAACGACGCCGACGTCCAGCGCCGTGCCCGCGAGCTGGCGGTCGCTTACATCGCGCAGCCCACGTCGCTGCCGGGCACGCTGGCGCCGGCTGTGCTTCGCGTGGCGGCGGTCGCGGGCGATGCCATGCTGTACGACCAGTACATGGCGCAGGTGCAGAAGCTGGCCGCGCAGCCGGAGGAGTACTACCGTTTCCTCAACGCGCTGACATGGTTCCGCGATCCGGCGCTCACCACGCGCACGCTCGCCTTCGCGATGTCGCCCGTCGTCCGGACGCAGGACACGGGACAGGTCATCGCAAACCTGATCGCGCGTCCGTGGAGCCAGCAGGCGGCGTGGGAGTTCACCAAGGCGCAGTGGCCGACGCTCGTCCAGAAGCTCGGCACGTTCCAGGGAATCCCGTCGATCATCTCGGCGCTGGGGTCGATGTGCTCGGCGGAGAAGGCAGCGGAGGTGCGGCAGTTCTTCGCGAGCCATCCCGTCCCTTCCTCCGAGCGGACCCTGCAGCAGGCGATCGAGCGGATCGAGGTCTGCGCGGCGCTCGCGCGGCGGCAGTCAGCGCCGATGTCCGCGTGGTTGAAGAGCGCGCAGTGATGAGGGGCCGGCTTCAGCCGGCCCCGATGATTACTTCGCCAGCGGATCCGGGCGAAGCTGAAACTTCATGACCTTCGGCGGCGTGCCTTTGCCCGTTTCCATGTGGAACGGCGTCCGGCTGCTGACAGTTGACCAGAGCGCCTTGCCCTTCCAGCCGGCGGCCGGGTCGTCCACGCGCCCGTCCATCCACTTCGCATAGAAGCCCATCGGATAGGGAACGCGCAGCACGACCCATTTCCCGTCCTTCAGCGCGAGGAAGCCGTCGGACTGGTTGCCCGTGTTGATCGGCGTGTTCCGGCCGAGCCCGAGCGTGTCGAACTGATCCACCCAGGTGTAGTAGCTGCCTTCGGCGCTTCCCGAATCGGTGACGTTCTTGAATTGCGGGAGAGGCTCGGCATAGAGCGTCCAGCCTTCGGGACAATGCTGCCCCGTCGCCTTTGGCCCGTTCAGCGGGCCCTTGCACTTGCGGCGATCGAAGCTGGCCAGATGTCCGCTGCCCAACGCCGTCCAGGCGACGCCGTTTCTGTCGATGTCCATTCCCCGCGGCGAGTAGCCCTGGCCCGCGGGACCCGGCGTTCCCCACGGCACTTCATAGCGCTCGGCCAGCGCCGTCTCCGCCGGATTCGAGCCTGGATTCAACCGGATGACGGCGCCGGGAAAGCCGAGCACGGATCCCCACACTGAGCCGTCGGGGGCGGGAGACACGCTGTAATAGGCGTCGGCGATGCGCGTGTCCTTCGCCGGATCCACGGGCTGTCCGGGTTCGACGTACGCGTCCCGTTTCCCGTTGCCGTTGGTGTCGAGCACGAGTGCCGTCCAGCCCTGCGACTTCATCTCGTCACCGGTCTCGTCGAACATCTTCGTGTTCAACCACCCGACCGCCTGGCTGCCGTAGCCGTTGACCCAGAGCGTGTTGTTCGCATCCTCCGCGAACATCAGGTGGTGCGTCTCGAAGCACGTGCTGATGTGCGTCAGCTTCTTCGATTGGGGGTCGTACATGGCGAGATGGCGTCCCGCTGTATTGATGCCGAACGCCTTCGCCGAAGGATGGTTCGACCCGGCCTTGCAGTAGCCAGGGTTCTCGGGCGGCCGCACTGTCGCCGTGAGCCACACGCGTCCGCGCTGGTCCATCATCGGGTTGTGGACGTTGGCCTTGCTCGTCCAGATGACTTCCTCGCCCCAATACACCGACGGCTGCAGCGGCCGTGGCGCAGCACCGGGCTGCGTCTTCGGGTCGCGAACCGTGATCGGCACCTTGCTCGCAACGTGGCTCTTCGGATCGAGGACGGGAATGTAGTCGGAGCTGAGCTCGGGCGAGCCGAACACAGGGCCGTTGGCGTTCACGCGCGGATTTCGCCGGTCGGTCGAGACCTGATCGTGGAGATAGGTCTTGCCGTCCGCCCAATCCCACTGCGTGATGACGATGTTGCGCTCGAGGCCCTGCGGACGGGGCGGTGCCGGCGGGACCTCGCCCTTGGCGATGCGGTCGCTCCAGCCGGCGAACATCGCCATGACGCGCGGCATGCCGAACCGGTTCGCTTCCGCCACCATGTCGCCGCCCGCCTGTCCCGACTGAATCCGCCGCGTCCAGGCCGCGGTGGATGAATCGAACGTGCCGAGCGCCTTCGGAATCTCGCGTGTAGCTTTGCTGCCGATCTGATGACAGGTGTAACAGCTCCCCGTCTTCATCCACTGGATCCACTGCGCCTGGCTCTTCATCTCGGGCGAGATGCCGTTGCCTTGCGCGCCGGTTCCCGGAAACTCGCTCTTGGCAGGAACCTCGAGCAGGGACGCCCAGTAACCGGCCGGATAATATTGCGCGGCCGCGTGAGGACTTGGCGCGACGACCGCGGTCAGATTCAGGTTCCGGCCGGGAACCGCCTGCACCCTGGCCGAATCCACGAGCCCATAGCCGCGCACGAAGACGGTGTAGCTGGCCTTCGGCAGATCGGGGATGACGTAGCGCCCGCGTTCGTCGGTGACCACGATCCGGGCGAATTTCGTCGGCAGGTCGGTCGTTTCGGCGATCACCCAGACGCCCGCTTCGGGCCCGTTCGTGCTCGCGACAATCCCTCCCAGGTCATCGCCGTCGATCTGAACCGGGCCGGCCGCCTGCTGTCGTGCGCTTGTGACACCGCCGGCGACAGCCAGTAAAACGCCGAACCCGAGCATCCCCCTCACCATCGTCGTCCTCATCGATTATTTCCCCTGGCGAAGCGACAATTCCGGCGCCCGGTTTCCTTCGTGACAGGCAAACTCCATGAGCTGGAAACCCGCTTCCTTCTGCCGGCGCATCGGCATCGCGAGCTTCCATGGCTGCGTAAACACGGTTGGGTCGATGATAGTCGCTTCATAGATGAGGGTGTCGGCATCGACCGGGATGAACCGCTGCACCAGGCGCGCCTTGTCAGTATAGAAATTTCCCGACTGGTCGAGCCAGTTGCGGTTGGCCAGCCGCGCATAGAGGTTCGTCGTTTCGATCACCAGTGTGCTCCCCTCCCAGCGGCCGCGTGAATCGCCCATCCACAGCGCGATATCAGGTCCGAGCTTGGGACGCCCGTCCACCGGGATGAGCTGATAGGCATGATTCTGCTCCTGCAGAATCACCACGTGCGTGGGAGTCTGGACGATCTGCAGCGGGAACGGCGGGTAGATCTGCGGCACCGCGCTGCGCAGGTAGCAGCGGGAGTTCGGGTTCAAGTACTCGAGTGACGGTGGTTCGGCGAGGTGCGCGAGGATATCCTTCTGCTTCGCCTCCGCCCACGGCAGGTACGGAATCATGCCGTCGGCCGGATCCACAATCGCCGTCGTCTCCTGACGCGCGTCATAGGTTTCCGGGTGGTCCTCCAGATCGAAGTTCTGCCGGCCGTGCGCCCAGTAGCCTTGCAGGTCCGGATGGCCGAACGGCGTGCGTGGCGCCACGTAGGTTTTCGCCTTCTCGCTCGCGCACCGGTAGAACGGCACCGGCTCTCCCGGGCACCCGCCGGCGGGTGGCACGACGCGAGGCGCCCTCGCCCCCGGAGCCGTTGCGGCCGCCTGCGCCGCCACGGGCGCCGGCGACAGCAGGAGCGCGACGGTCCCCGCTATTACGGTCAGTGTGGCGATCATTCGGTTCATCACGTGAGTACCTCGGCACGCAATCGTCCGGCTGGAGCCGGACGTCACTGTGTCAGAACGTGGTCCGGAATCCGAATTGGACGGCGCGGGCGCTATAGGCGACCTGGTTGACCCGTATCGGCTGCAGGTACGCGGCGCTGCTCTCGACGGTCGTGTACGACCCATAGTTCTTGTGGTTGAAGAGGTTGAACACGTCCACGATGCCTTCGACGCGTACGCGCGGTCCGAGGGCGAACGTCTTCGACACCCGCGTGTCCACGCGGTGCAGCGCGTCGCCGACGAACCCGTTGCGCGGGGAAATCGTGCCGTCGGCACGCAGGCGGCTCTGGCCCGCCACGCCGAGGTTGCGGCGGTCGCCGCCGGCACTCGTAAGGTAGCGGGCGCCCGAGCCGTAGAAATACAAGCCGCTCAGCATGAACCCATGGCCTGCGTCCCAGATGCCGTTGAGGACCGCTCGGTGGCGCTGGTCGCTCGTCGCCAGGCCGTACTCCCCACCCAGATCGATCGCAACCGGGAAGCTCACCGGCTCGAACACGCACGTGGACTGCGTGCGCTGTTCCCACACCTGCGCGTTCGCGGGCAGGTTCGACGTGCAGACCGGGGCATAGGGCAGCGGCTCGTCATCCTTCAGGTACGCGAAGTTGTAGGTCGCGGACAACTGGTAATTGCTGCTCATGCGCTTGGTGAACGACGTTTCGAGCCCGCGATAGTTCGAGCGCGCGCGCATGGTCTCCATGATGATCGTGCCCCAGCCGGGAATCGGACGCCGGCTGACGTCGGAGAACGGATAGTTGAGGCCGGTCGCCGGGTCGTAGCTCACGTTGACGTTCGGCAGGCCGACACGCTCGTTGCGCCCCGCGTTGAAGTTGAAATCCGCGGTCACGGCCATCGACGTTCCGATCTGGCGCTGGACGCCGATCGTGGACATCCAGCTGTACGGCGTCACGACGTTCGGATCGGCGATCCCCATCGACACCGTCTGCAACTGGTTCGAGCGGACGAGTTCCTCGAAGCTCGGCATCGGGCCGTTGAACGGGTTGGTGGCAAAGTCCGGACGGCCGTCGTTGGTGATCTGCGCGGCGAAAATCTTGGACGCCGAGATCGTCGCCGACGAGATGTTGTCGATGATGGTGCCGTAGTACTTCCCCACGCCGCCGCGGATCACGGTGCGGTCCGTCACGCTCCACGCAAAGCCGGCGCGCGGGCCCCAGTTGTTCCGGTCGTCGGGCCGGTTGGCTTCGAGAATGGGCGGGATCGCCAGGTCGTTGGCCACCACCTCGGTTTCGAGATCGTAGCGCAGCCCCAGGTTCAGCGTCAGCGTCGGGAGGATCTGCCAATCGTCCTGGACCCAGCCGGCGATCGCCTTGCGCCGATTGAGCTTGCCGCGAAAGTCTCCGACGCCGATGGAGAAGTTGCGAATCAGCGGATTCAGCGCGTTGAGATTCCAGGTCGTCGGGTCGTCCCACACCGGAAACAGATCCTCGACGTTGGCTGGCGGCCGCGAGTTGGCGAGATCGTAGATACCCATGCACGGGCGGCAATTGTGACGGGTGATCGGCATCTTGAGCAGCTCGCCGCCGGCCCTGAAGTCGTGACGGCCGCTGGCGGTGAACGAATAGCTGAAGTCGTCCCGGATGGAATAGGTCTCCTGCATCAGCGTCTGCGGCCAGTTGGTGTTGCTCACGCCGATGAAGAAGCCGTTGAAGTTGATGCGCGGCGCGCCGAACTCGACGCCCTGCGCCGACGCGGGATGCGCCGCTCCCCAGTGCACGGAGGAGCCGACGTCCCAGAACACCGAGGCATAGCCGCCTTTGATCTCGTTCAGCGCCCGGTTGCTGAGGACGTGTGAGAACGTCATGTAGAGCGAATCGGAACGCTCCCGCCTCGCACCCTGGCCCGAGGGATGGGCCGTGTTGGTGCTCGGAAACGTATTGGGCGTGTTCTTCTCCCACATGTTGCCGCGTGCCATCAGGTGGATCTCGGGCCGCACCTGGTAATCCAGCCGTATGCCGCCGTTCCAGTCCTTGATGGTGCCCGACTGTTCCAGGTTGAACCGCGGATACGGCGTCGTGAACGTGACGACGTTCGGTTCGCGCTCGCGGTCGTAGAAGGCGAAGAAATGCGCGCGGTCCCTGAGGATCGGACCGCCGAAGGCCACCGCCGCCTGCTGGTTCGCATAGTCGATCCGGCGGCCGAGCACATAGTCGTCGGCGCTGAAGCGGTCGTCGCGGAAGCGCGCGGACACGGCGCCGGTGAACCTGTTGGTGCCCGACTTGGTGATGGCGTTGACCAGGACACCGTTCGACCGGCCCTGCGAGGCATCCCACCGGCTGGCCACGAACTGGAACTCGCCCACGGCCTCGATGCTGTACTTCGGCTGCGTGGTGCCGCCGGCCGGCCCGTTGTTGGTGATCTGCTGCCCGTCCATATTGAGCTGGAAGTCGGAGCGGAATCGCGCCACCGGAATGTCGGACGCGTTGGCGCGGTTGCCTGGCGCCAGGACCGCGAGGTCCTGCCAGTTCCCGCCGTTGGTCGGCAGGGCGTCCATTTGCCGGGGATCGATGTTGCCCGCCAGCGTCGAGTCAGTTGACTGGATCAGCGGGGCTTCGCCGGTGACCGTGACCGACTCCTGCACACCGGCCGTTTCCATCTGGAGGTTGATCGTCAAGGTCTGCCCGAGCAGCACCTCGACGGTGCGCGCAACGGAGGCAAAGCCGGCCAGGTCGAGCGTGAGCCTGTACACGCCCACGCGCACCGGGATCCGATAGGCGCCACGCTCGTCGGTGACGCCGGTGAAGCTGTTCCCGGTCGCGTTGTGCAGCGCCGTCACCGTGACGCCAGGCAGGACGCCGCCGGTCATATCGGTCACCGAGCCATTGACCGCTGCTTCCTGTGCGTGCCCGGCGACGGGCCACGCGAGGATCGCCGCCATGACCATGACCCACCGCAACGTGGTGAACGCGCGCGCGTGCCTGTTCCTCATCGCACTCCTCCACTCGGTTGGATTGACCGCCGGCCGACGCAGGGATGGGTTTACCGCGCTAGTGCGTCCTCCTTCATCGAAATCGTCAGTTCGTGCCGGGGCCGGGCAGTCCGGCGGCTTTCATCATTTCCTGCACCGTCACCTTCCGGTCGTCCGGCGGGAGGTGGATCGAGACAATCCGATCGATGTCGAGGTTCAGCCGCTTCAGGTTCTCGACCAGGTTGGTCGTGTACGGACCGACCGGATTCGGCGTCGGGTTGTTGGCTGGAACGTTCGCGTTGTAGCCATCCCCCTCGAACAGGATCTTCTGCTTCGGCAGATACGCGAAGATGATCCCGGGATGATGCCCGGTGCCCTGCTGGTGATGCAGCTCGATCACGTGATTGCCGTCGGTCAGCACCTTCTTCTCGGTCATCGTCTCGATCCGCGCGGTGCGTTTCGACCGTGACAACGTGTCGGGGTTGAGCGTATGCGGGAAGCTGAACACCCTCTCCAGAAACGCCTTGTTGGCTTCGTGCGTGATCACCGTCGCCCCCTCCGCGACGAACGGCCGCAGGCCGCTGGCATGATCGAAGTGCGTATGGGTGTTCACCACGTACCGGATCGGCTTGTTCGGAATCAGCCTCTTGGCTTCCGAGATGATGTAGAGGCCGCGTTCCTCGCTGTTCGGGCCTTCGAGCACCACGATGTGGTCCTTGAAGTCGAACGCCAGGCTGGCGTGACCACCCTTGATGAGGTAAATGCCCTCGGCAAGTTTTTCCGACGGTGGCGGTGACGCCGGCGCCTGGCCGCCGCCCGCGCCCTCTGCCGGCTTGATGCTGGCCGGCGCATTCGGCTTGACGTCCGCGACGGTCCATTCGAGCGTCGGGAAGCCGCCCTGCTTCTGCACGATGCTGGTCGGGAACTTCACGCCGGCGAAATCCTTGTAGAGCGAATAGCTGTACTCGACGAGCATGTCGCCGAACATGGGATTGTCGATCCAGGTTTCCACGCGCTCGACGAGGTTCTGGTCGTTGATGTAGCCGTTGACCATCGCCTTGTTCCGCCCCATGAAGGACACCACGTTGTAGGTCTTCCCGCCGGCCGCCTGGGTCTTGACCGTCGCCGCGTTGGCCGCTGCGGCTCTCAGGAAGCCATACGGCGTCATCCAGATCTCCAGCTGCTGGGCCCAGGGCGTGCTGGCGTTGACGACGATCGTCTGGTTCTGCGTGGCTTCGCCGCGCAACGGCTGGTTGGCGCCGCCCCGCGGTGGATTCTCGCCCTGCAGGCGGACGCGGGTCAGATGGGACGCCGGGGTCTCGAAATCGATCACCCGCGTGTAGGTCTTGTTGAGGAAGCGTGGATACGGGCCGGGATTGCTCCCCTGTCCGAGCGCGAAATCCGCGCCGCTGCCCGAGTACTCGATCGTCTTCACCGTGTCGGCGCCCATCGCCCGTGACGCGTTGGTGATGACGGTAGTGGCGTCCTGCGCCGCGGCCCCTGCTGCGATCACGGTCACGAGCACGACGGCTATCGCACTGCCTTTGACCATCTTCGCCTCCTGGGTTCACGCATGCTGAGCCGTCGAGGCGGGGCTCGAGCCCCGCTTCGACGCCAACAGACGGAATGCTGAGATTAATCGGTCACGTTTTCCCTCACCGCTCGTCGAACGCGTGGCATTCGTAGTCGAGGATCTGGACATTGCGCTCGACGCGGCGATACAGCGGCATCGTCATCTTCCAGGGCCGCGAGAAGGTCTTGGGGTCTTCGACCGTCACTTCGTAGTTGATGTGATCGCGGTCGATGAATGAATAGCGTTCGACGAGGTGCAACGCTTCGCTGTGGTGATTGCCCACGCTGTCGAACCACGTGTCCGCGTTGAAGTGGATCGCGTCAACGACGAGCGTGTCTCCGTCCCAGCGCGCCCGCGAGTCTCCCATCCACCATTCGATCGGCCCGTCCAGGTGCTTGCTGTTGAAGTACACGTGACGCACGGCGTGGACGAACTCGAAGACCATGGCGATGTAGTTCGGTGTCTGGAATATCTGAAACGGAAACGGCATGTACATGATTCGGGGCACGCCGGGCAGATAGCACTTGGCAACCGGATCGGCCGTCGCGCGATTCTTGTAGTTCTCGTTCTTCTTCGCCAGGGCCGCGGGGACGTACGGAATCTCGTTCCCCTCCACGACGCCCTGTCCTCCGGGCACACCTTTCTCGGCGGGATGATCCTGGATGTTCCAGTTCGCCGTGCTCATGACCTGCCAGATGCCTGAGAAGTCCGGCTTTCCGTCGGGTGCTCGCGGCACCGCTCCGGCCTGCGCTGCCGCCGCCGGCGCCTGACCGGCCGCCGGGGCCGTCGCGACGCCCAGAACCATGGCGACCGTGGCCGCGACAATCGAGCCTGTAAGACGCTTCCTCATTGGGCCTCCTGTCCGTTGGCGAGTGCGACCGTAGTTCGGCGCGCACGTCGATGTCAAGCTTCGACGGCGCTCTTTTCACTCCCTGGCGATGCGGTGTGAAGATCAGGTGCAGGCGCGGGGCTGGCTGGGCGGGCCGATGTCAGGCCGTACCAGGGTGCGCCGAAGGCATTACCGTACGCCGGACGAACCACAGGGACACAGTGACGCGGAGGGTTGACGAACCCTGTCCGCGTCTCTGTGCCCTTGTGGTTCGTGCTGTCAGCCAACGCCGCGGCCTAGTGGCGGATCTTGCCGACCAGGTGCTCGATGTCCCGTTCCTCGCAGGGGTTCTGTTCGGGAATCGCCGCTTCCTTGCTGGTGTTCAGCCTCAACACCCGCGGGTTCATCACCCACGGCTCGAGGAGCACCTCGGGATCGATGACCGTCGCCTGGTAATGCAGCGTGTTGCCGTCGCGGCGGAAGCGCTCGATGACGCGCATCTGGTCGCTATGGAAATACCCGCCCTGCGCGAGCCAGGTGAGATCGTTGAACCCGACCGCGTCCACCACCAGCGTGTCGCCTTCCCACTTCCCGACCGCGTGGCCGTAGAAGAGCAGGTCCTGCGACTTGATGGGATCGTGCGCCCGGCCGTCAGTGGGGATGATCCGGAAATCGGTCGGCGAGGCGCCCTGCTGCGCATACAGCAGGATGACCTCGTCCTTCGTCTGCACGATCTTCGCAGGCGGGCCCATGCGCGGCACGCCGGCTGGCTGACAGATGAAATACGGCGCCACCGTATTCGAGTTGAAGTCCAGCTCGCGCACCTTGTCCCAGTACTCGGGCTTGTAGAGCGGCCGGTTCGCATCGAACCTGCCGGCAAACGTGCTGTCGTTCGACTGATTCACCGGACCGGTGCAGATCTTCATGCCGGGGTGGCACCCGCGGGAACGGTTGAGCACCGTCAGGTTGCCTTGGTCGTCCGCCCTTGCGCCACCACCGCCGCCGCCGCCGGCCCAGAAGCCGCTCAGATCGGGCTTGCCGTCCGCCAGGCGCGGCGTCGGGACCGACGCCGCCTGCGTCTGCCCTGCTTCCTGAGCGGCCGCCAGCGGTGTGAGGACGAACCCGGCAACCACCGCCACGGCCGCGATCACGTTGAAACGAAGAGATCGACGCGTCATCGCTCCTGCTCCTCTCTTCTGGCTCACTTCTGGGGTGCTGCCGGTACGGCGGTCCGCACGCTTGCTGGCACAGGAACCACGATATAAAGATTCGGCGTGTTCGTCCTGGTCACGGTCACGTCGAGCAGGGTCGTCGGCCCTCGCTTCTCGACGATGCGCCCAGGGAAGAAGGCGTCCAGCTGCTCCTCGGGATCGTTGTAGTCCGCGTAGTTCGAGTATGTGAATTCGGTGACGACGGTGCCTTGGCGGACTTCGATCCGTTCGGCACAGTTCCTCGTGCAGAGGCCGTCAACCGGGCCGGAGGTGAGCGTCGCTTTCGCGATCGCCCCCGGCACACCCGGGATGGGATACGTCACGATCGTCTTGCCACCTTCGACCCCGACCTTCGTGTTCGCGCCACCCATGACGGCGGCCTTGACGGCGCCCTGCGGACCGCTCCACAGCCGGATCGCCCGCTCGCTGTAGGCTTCCATCGCCGGCGCGGCTGAGCCCTTGCCGGGCACCAGCCCGCCTCCTGGCATGCCGACCTCGTTCCAGGCGTACTGACCGCCGACCACCTGGATCTCCTCGTGCTTCTGGCCGTCGGCACGAGTGCAGGCAATCTCGGCACGCATCCCGGTCATCTGATAGTTGATGGTCACACGGTACTTCGACAGCGTGCAGGGCTGCCCACCGGTGTTGATCGTTCCGGTCCCGAGGTATTCGAGTGTGGCAATGAGGTCGTGTTCAGTCAGCTCGCGGAGCATCCCCATGTGGTTGGCCCAGTCATGGAGCACCGTCTTCACGTCCCCGCCCGGTGGCGGCGCCGGAGTCGCCGCGGCGGGTTTCTGTGCGCCTTGCGCACCCAACGCAATCTCTCCAGTGCCGGTGAGCCCTGTCAGCGCCGCGATGGACGCGACGGTGAGCGCTTTCATCCACATAGGGTCTCCTGCGAAGAGGGTCAGAAGCGGCCGAGCGGACGGACAATCGAAGATCGCTGAAGGATAGGCCCGCCCGCCTCGACCGTCAAGTAACAGCGCAGCCGCGTTCCTATAACCCGGCGCCCCTGCCCGGCGGGTTCCAGTGACGGGAGCATGCGGCCCCAGAACAGGACGTTCAGCCAGGCCATCAGCGAAATGGCGCCCACGATCTTGAAGGCGGTGGGCATCTCGTCGCCGTCGCGCAGGGCCGCCACCCTCGACTTCAGGACCAGCTGGAAAAAGCCGGCGTTCGCGACGGCGAGCGCGATGGCCGCTACTTTGTACCACCACGCGATGTTGAAGGAGTACTGGAAAGGCTCCGCGATGTAGAAATACGCCCCGGTCGCCACGTTCAGGGTCAGCCCGACGATCGCCAGCGGCAAAAACCCGGCTGCCTTCCAGAGCGGAATCCGCTTCATGAATCCCAGCAGGCGGAGATCGAAGAACCCCGCCACGCCGAGCACGAGCGCGAGTCCCAGAAAATGGATGCTTTCGAACAGCGGCCAGAGCCATGCCTCGGGCACGCGAAACGCCTCGGATACGGCGGTCGCGCGCAGCCACGTGACGAAATCAGCCATGCCGGTTCTCCTCGCGGCGGTTAAGACGTTCGGATGCCCTTGTAGAAGGTCGTGGTGTAGGCCATGAGCCGGCCGGCCACGATCGCACCCATCCAGAGCAGCAGCGAGGCGACCGCCAGCGTTTTCGCATTTCGCGGAAGCGCGCCCGCGAGCGCGGCCGTGTCGCCGAACACGCGGTGTCGAAGGCGGCTCATCGTCAGCAGCGCCAGCACGATGAGTGCGAGCTTCACGTAAAAGATCTTCTGATACGCCTTGTCTGCCGCCGCAGCAATGAACAGCACCACGCCCGTCGTCGCGTTCAGCGCGAATCCCCACCAGATGACGCGAAACGCTCCGCGCAGATCGGCGAGCGGAAGGTTCCGCGCGACGCCGAGCACGCGGAAGCTGACGATCGCGCTCACGCCGACGACGATCCCGAGCCCGACAGTGTGGAGCACGAGGATCATCGGAAACGCGAATATCGTGTCGCCTCCGGCGACCCAGAGGCCAAACTCGCTGTACTGAATGGACTCCAGGAACTCCTTCATGCGTGTGGTTGGGAGGCTGGCTGGAAGGCCACGGCGGGTCCGAAGGACCCGCGCTGCGAGCCGGCGGATGAGGACGCGGGGCGTATCAGAAAGGACCCGCCCGGCTCGCCGGCTCACTTGTGTGTGCGTCGCGGGGCGGGTCCCTTCGGACCCGCCAGAGACGTCCGGGACGCGCCTCTCGACACAAGTGAGCTTCAATCTAGAGATCGTTCGGGTTGTTGGCGTTCTCGTGGTAGAGCGTCACCTTGCGGCCGTCCGGGAAGAAGAAGTCCACCACCCGCCCGACGTTCGCGCCGTTGCGCGCAGGCGCATACGTGACGCGGTACGTGTCCCCGAGCTTGAAGGCGCGCGCCAGGCCCGCCTGCCGGATCGGTCCGGCGCCGGCAGCCGAGACCTCCCACTTGATCATGGTGCCATCGGCCGTCTTCACGTCGAAGAACCACCGCACGTGCGGGTTCACGAGCGCGAACCGCGTCAGAGTTCCGGTGAACTCACCGCGTTTGGTGGTGTCGAATTCAGCCTGCAGCGCGTGATGGGCGAGTGCCGGGATGGCAGTGAGGAACAAGGCCACAGACACCGCGAAACCATAGGTTCTGAGTCGCATGGCGCAAGAGCCTCCTCTTGAAAGAAACTGGTTCGGACCTTAGCCAACCGCCGATACGTATGTCAAGCCATTTCCCGTCGTGATGCGGGCGCGAGACGAGCCCGTTCAGCGGGCCCGCCCGCACATCGATGCGATGGGGCTACCGCGCGGCGATCGTCACGCCGGCGGGCGCGTTGAAGGTCTGCCAGCTTCCCTTCACCGGCTGCTGCTCGACACCCGCCTTCGACCAGTCGCATACGCCGCCCGGGAAGATCCGCCGGAGCCTCGCCATCTCGTCGGGCGCGAAACTGACCTTGTAGTCGGCGGCGGCGATCGGCCGGAGCTGGCATTTGATCACGTCCGCGGCCAGCGCCGCGCCGGCGACGCCGCGCGGGAAGGAGTTGGCTGGATACAGCGACTCACACCGTCCCGATCCATACGTGGCCTTCTCGACGATCTTCTCCGCCTTGTCATCGCGCGTCCAGCACGCGTCCACCAGGCTGGCAGGCTTCGCGCGGCGGACCTTGACGATCGTCGCGTCGCGGGACTGATCCGCCGCCAGGGCCGTCAGCCACTGATCCATCTGGCTCAGCGCCTCGCGCAGGGCCGGGGCACGCAGCGAATCGCTCCGCTTGACGTCGTCGGTCAGCATGACGTGATTGTCGGCGTGCCCGTTCGCCTTGATCATGCGCTCGCGCATCGAGAACGAGTGGTAGCGCACGTGCACATCGCCATCGGGCACGTCGTCTCGATAGGCGCGATAGTCGATGACCGGCGTCGTCGCCAGCCCGCCGCCGCCGTTGTTCAGGATGCCGGACTGGTAGGCCACGCGGATGGCATCCGTCTCGGCGACGCTGCGCGCCGCCACCATGTTCCCATCGTGATCGAACCCGCCGATCTTCTCGTTCAGCTCGAGGAACTGGCTCTTGCTGATCGTGCCGCTGTTGAGCGCCGCCAGCCCGTACTGGATGCCGACGTTGTCGAGCGGCCGCCGGGCGAACCCGGTCTTCGGGTCGCGGCCATACACATTCACGGCGTGGTCGTAGACGGTGCACCGCGCGCCGGTGGGATTGCTCACCGCGTCGTAGCGCAGCGCCTGGGGCAGGACATCCGGGCAGTGTTCCGTCGGATGGATGCGGCCGGCGCCCTCGTCGATGGTGGCCATGGTCGCCAGGTTGCCGAAGCCGGTGATCTGGCGCTTCTGCTCGTCCGTATACGGCTGCGTCGCAAGCGTGTCGAAGTAGTGCCGCAACAGCCGCGCGTCGGTGAGAACCGGGATGCTGGCGAAGCCGACGTCAGGGAAGCTGCGCGCGGGCATGATCCCGTCGAGCAGCCCGGGATAGCGGTCGGCGATGTGGTGCTGCTGGTAGGAACCACCCGAGCCGCCCCAGCCGATCGTGAATGCCGGCGCGCCGTACGCCTCGATGAAGTGTTCCTTCACCATCATCATCGTCTCGGCCGCGAGCACTTCGGCGCAGTTGTTGCCAAAGGTATTCAGCGACGCCGACGCGACGGCGTATCCCTGCCCCAGCATCCCGTCATCGTTGACGCCGCCCGTCGTGGCGCCCTGGCGGAACCAGCCCGTCGTGCAGCCGCCGCCGAAGGTATAAATGAGACGGCCGTTCCAGCCCGCGGGGCGGTTCATGAAATCGGGCGTCGCCTCGCGCGCCGGGTTGTGCAGCATCGCGATCTGATAGATCGCCCGGTTGATCGTGCCGGTCTCGATCCGAACGATGTACGGCACGGACTGCCCCGTCGTCGTGGTCACGGTGGCGACGTCAGCAGGCGGCGCCTTTGGATCGGCCAGCGGCTTGAGCGCGCCGCCGGCGGGCGTGCGATAGAAATAGTCCACACGCGTCGCCGTCGAGCAGTTGGCGTCGAGCGCGGGGCCAAGCGTCACGCCTGAGGGAAGCTTGAAGTCCTGCGTCTGGCAGATGAACGGCTTCTCGTGGGGGCCGGCGAAGACCGGGCCGATGTTCGGGTGGTTGACGACCGTCAGCCTCGCGCCCGGCTTGCCGTTGACCGTTGCCGCCAGCGCGTTCGGCCCATTCACCAGGCCGGCGACGAGGCCAGTCAGCGCACGGCCGGAGGCGTCCGCGCGGAACGCGGCGGTCACATCGGCGTTGTTGAGCGTGACACGGACGTCACGGGCGGCCACGCCGGCCGGGACGTCAACCTTGATCGAGGGCGTCACCGCCGCTCACCATGTCAGGGCGGGGATTCGAGACCACGCGCAGTTCGCCATTCGCCTGGGCGGAAGGAAACGCCTCGAACATCGGTGCCAGCATCACGGCCGCAACAGCGGTACACGCGACGCGTACGAGCCAGGCGTTTCGACGGGTGCGACCGACCTCTACTGCCCGCATGTGACTCCTCCCTTAATTCTTTGCGTGGCCCGAATGATACGTGAAAGCATGAGTGGCCGACAAATCATCGCCGGAGACGATCCATGCGACTGCTTGTGGTTCTCCAGTTGGGCTGCGTGGCCCTGTTCGCGGCGTGCGGCGACGTCCCCGCCGAAGCCCAGGGCCCTGAAAACTATGACGCTGACACCGTCGAGCGGCTGATGGTCGGCACCATCGAGCCGGCCGCGGCGCTCATCTGGAACTCCGTCTCCACGACCGTCTCCTCCGCCGGTGTCGAGGAGAGGTTTCCGAAGGACGACCGCGAGTGGGCCGCGGTGCGGCGCAGCGCTGTGCGCCTCGCCGACGCCGGCAGGTCGTTGACGACGGGAAGCCGCGCGCGGAACGGCGGCGACTGGGCGGCCAGGGCGCGACAACTGACCGCGGCGGCCGAAGAGACGGTCAAGGCGGCGGACGCGAAGAGTCCCGATGCGATCCTCGAAACCGGCGAGAAGATCTACAGCGCCTGCCTCGGCTGCCACCAGCGTTACCCAGGACGCATGCAGAACGAGTAGCGCCAGCGCGCCTCTTGTGCTAGCGCTGCGGGATCAGCGCGGGCCGGGTGTTCTCGGTTACGGCCGGACCCGTTCTGTCGGGCAGCGTCCGCGCGATAGCGAGCGCGGCCCAACTGGTACCGGCGGCAGATATCCACTGGTGCCTGCCGAACGGGAACCCGCTCTCGAAGTAACGCTGTATCGGAAAGGAATGGGTCTTCACCAGCCACGTCCCGTCCTGATACTGCGTGCCGAGCAGGAACGCGACACCTCTCTTGTACGTGTCGTCGGTCGCAGGAACGCCGGCGATGCCGAGCGCAAAGAGCGATAGTCCCGTCGCGTAGGCATCCGGGTCGGTGCGGCCGAACTGCGACCAGCCTCCGCCTGCGTCCTGCCGCGATCGAATGTCGCGCACGGCAGCCTCGATACTGGGTCGCGGCGCATCCGTCCACACCAGGCCCATCAGCCGCATCCCTCGTTCTTCGGCAGACGCCGGCGCTGCTGCGAGCAGCCATTGCCGGGCCCGCCGCAGGCTCTGCTCGATCTGGCTCTTGCGCGCGGGCAGGGAATACGAGGTCAAGCCGGCGGCCGCGAGCGCGGTGTGGCTGATCGGGCTGTATTCGGACGGCGGGCGATTGACGCCGTTTCCAAGCCAGCGCCCATCCGGCATCTGGCGGGAGAGCAGCCAGTGGACAATCGCGGCGGTCACCGTGTCGAGCGGATACTTTTCGCGAGCGAGCGCCATCTGCACGTAGCCCGCCGTGATCGCTTCTCCGCCGACGGCGGGATCGCCCAGCATCATTCGCGGCGCGTTGGTCTTGAAGAACCTCACGATGTGATCGAGATTCGCGCGCGTCCGCACCTCGTCCACCTCGACGCCCTTTTGTCGAGCCGTTGCCGCGACGAGTGCCGGCAGGGCATTGTGGTGACAGGACACGCAGGTGGCTCGCTCGCCGAATGCGGGCGCGACTTCGAGGAGACGTGCCACGCTGCGATCCAGGGACACGCGCGGGTCGGCGATGCCGCCTTTCGCCGGTGGAGCGATCTCGTCCCGTCGTGGACCGTTGCCGCGCTTCGCGCCGCGCTGCTCGAGCACCTGGATCTTGGCCCGATCGCCCTTGTAGATCGCCCAATCGAGCGGCGTCTCCCCTTCCGTCGTCGCGACGTTGGGATCGGCCCCGCGATCGAGCAGCAGCGTCAGCGTGTCGGCGCCTGCCGCCTCCGACGTGACCGCGGTCAGGAGCGGCGTTCTGCCGTATTGCGCGGCATTGCTCGCGCTGACGCTGGCTCCAGCGTCGATCCACCGGGCAACCAGGTCGGCGGGCTGCCATGTCGCGGTCGTGAACAGGACGTCGGCGAGCGGGCCCAGTCCCTTCGACATCAGGTAATCGACGGTCGGCCGATCGTTGCGAGCCAGGCCCGCGCGTCGCGCGGCAGGCGTCAGCGCGTTCGGATCGAGGCCCTGCTCGACCAGGAAGCGCACGACCTCCACGTCGGCCGAGCGGACGGCCAGCGCCAGGGCGGTCGTTCCTGCGCGGTCCTGGGCGCGAAGGTCGGCCCCGCGCTCGAGCAGCAGCCGCAGCAGGCTGACGGTTCGCGGATACGAGGCCGCAACGAGCAGCGCCGTCCGCTCCGTTTGCGATCGCGCGTTGACATTGGCGCCATGGGCGAGGAGGCGTTGAACCTTCGCCGGATCGGGCACCGACCACATCAAGGCGGTCGCGCCCGAGGCGTCGGTCAGATTGGGATTCGCGCCGCGCTTCAGCAGACGCTCCATCATGTCTGCGTCCGCAAACAGCGCCGCCGTCATCAGCACGGGCGTGCCTTCGGCGTCGACCGCATTGGCGCTCGCGCCCCTGGCGAGCAACCGCTCCACATCTCCGGCCGCCCCGCGCGCGACCGCCGAGACGAGCGCGTCGGAAGCGGGCCCGGTTGTCTGGGCCGACGCAGCGGCGACGAGACAGGCGACGAGGGTCAGTCGGAGGAACATCGCGGCACCCTCAGTGATTTCGGGTTGCGGCTCCGGGCTCCAGGTCTGGGCGGCACGATGTCGAGCGGGCGCAATGTCACCGCACGCTTCGGTGTTCCAACCGTCGGAGGTCCGCCCTGTTGCTGCTTATCCTACTGCGTTCGCGGCGGCCCGGCGCCACGGATCGATCCTGGCGTCGAGCGCCCTCGAGGACGCGCCTACGGGAGCTGTTCGTAGCGAGGGGCTGCGAGCAGGCGGTCGATCGCCGCCATGAGCTCGTCGGGCAGGCATGGCTTCGGGATGACTCCGTCGAAACCGGCTGCAAGCGCGATCGTCTTCTCTTCATCGAGCGCATGCGCCGTGAAGGCGACGATCGGTACCTGGCTGAACGCCGGGTCCAGGCGCAGGACCTTCATGGCTTCCGTGCCGGTCATCGCCATCATTCTGAGGTCCATCAAGATCACGGACGGCCGCTCGGCGCGCGCGACGGCGATCGCTTCGGCGCCGCTGGCGGCCGTCAACACCCGATAACCTTTGAACGTCAAATACTGCTCGTAGATGTCGCGGGCGTCATCGAAGTCATCGACGATCAGGACGAGCGGCCGCTGGTGGGAGACCCCGGACATGTTCGCGAGCGTAAGCGCACGACGAGTCTCGATCAAGGGAATACTCATTGACCGCAACGTCACTTGTTCATTGAGGCATGCCTTCCTGCATCAGAGTCCGCGCAGACACCTGGGAGGCTCGAACCCGGGACTCTCCGTGTGAGTCGTGCGCGGCCGTGACTCGAATCGGAACACCGCCTTCCAAGCTTGCCGTAACCGGCTGGCCGTCGCGCGGCGGCGGCGAGCACGGGTGAGTCTTTGGCAGTCGCCACCCTCGCCGGACTGAAATAAGGCAGTCACGGCAGGGATCAGCGCAGCCCCCGCCCTCAATCCTTCGGTCGCCCGTCGCCACCGCCTGGCGAATCGGTTTCGGTCTTCGGCGCGGGCCGATCCTTTGACGGCTGTGGCTGGCTCTTCTCCGAGGGCTTGACGGTCGAGCGGATGACCATGAACTTGTTGAGCAGATCGAACCAGAATGGCGCACCCTGCGAGATGGCGAAGCCGGTGAGCAGGATGCCGGCGATCTTGAGCAGCCACTCTGCGAGCGTCGATGGCACCCGGCGGGCGTCATCGGGGCCGTCCGCGGCGGTCACCCACCCCAATGGCAACCCGAGAACGTCGACGACGGCGCGTGCCTGCAGGACGCGATCTCTGGCCAGCTTTTCTCTGGCGTCGGCATCGGAAGAAGTCTGCTCCCCGGTCGGCGTCTGTGCAGATTGGAGGCCGGCGGGTGTCTTCGGGTGACGGCGGCGCCAGCGGTGTCGCGAGCTGCTGTTGCGTTGCGGCGACGACCGAACTGCGGAGCGCGCTGTCGCTCGCGAGCACACGAGCGATGGTGATGCTGTCGGCGTTGATCACGGCTGCAACGACGACACCCAGGACCAGCAGGACCACGCTCATCGTGCGCTTGTACCACCCCGCCACGCGATCCATCATGGCGTCGTACCATTCCTCGACATTCTGGCGCGCTTTCTGAAGATCGCCATTCGCTTCGTCGATGAGGGTGAGCAACGCGGCCTTCAGCTCTTTGTTCGGTACGTGCGCGGCCACGACCTCGCGGATCTTCTTCAGATCGGTGCTGACGCCGGCATCGGATGCACCGCCGGCGGCGGCGGCCGCGTTGCTGGCGATGTTCCACAGCGCCAGCGCAAAGGTCCGCGACGGGATGTACGACGGCAGCTTGTTGGGCGTGCGATACAGCGGGCGCACCAGGCCATGTGCGTAGAGCAGCTTGGCGATGTCCTGGCCGGACCCGTCGGTGTCGTTCAGGAGGAGCGCAATGCCGCGCCGGAGATACTTCGCGCGGTTGTTGACTTTTGCTTCGATATATTCACCGATCGCCGAGCACAGCAGGCTCAGGAGCATGTAAATGAATACCAAACCGATCGCGACTTCCAGGATCGTCGATCCAAACATGCCGGCGGCCTCCTGTTGGTGAGCGCGTGATTCTAACGCCCAAGCTCCGCCACCTCAACACCTCGATTGCAATTACTTCATGGATCGATGCCGTCCCGACGATCCGACGCCGGTGGTCGGCGCGTGTCGAGTGCGGCTGTTGAAGACCTCGCAGGAGGGGGACCATCTCGGGCGGAGGGTGAGACCGCGAGCGTCGTTCACCCGAAAATGGTGCCGGGGGCGGGGGCGGGAATCGTGCCCGAAGACCGAGGCGTCCCGCGCCGACGGTCGCGAGCCTGAGTGCCGCGACCGCGCACCAGCGCGGGAGGCACTGGTGCCGGGGGCGGGAATCGAACCCGCCCGTCCTTGCGGACCCGGGATCTCAAGCCCGCCCCGACCGCCTGTTCAGAATCGGAATCGCACGCCGACGACGACCGGAATCGTCAGGCGGGCGCTGTCGTTGTTGATCTCCTCGAGTCCGGTGCCGACCAATTCATCCACTTCGGTGAGGCCGCCCACGCGCCTCAGGCCCACCTGGGCGCTCAGGTCGACGTTCTCCGCAACTGGGAACAGCGCACCGACATTGAGCCCCCACGTGAACGCTGCCGTTGAATCGTAGAAATCGGTCTCGTCGATTACGAGGTTTGCCTGCGGCGCCGACAGCAGGACATTGATCTCATCGATAAACGCGATCCCGATGGTCGCTTCCCCATACGGGCGAATTCGGCTGTTCGTGAGCGGCACGTACCGCCGGTAGCCGAAGTCGAGCCCCAGCGACTTGTAGTCCGAGTATTGCCCGTACAGGCTCGACGGCCCCACATCACCCAGGCGGACCAGATTGGCATCGGCCGACTGATACGTGAAGATCCCGCGCAACTCGGACGTTGGGCTCAGGACGTAGCCTCCGCCGAACTTGAAGTGCAGACCTGTTCCGTATATCTCGCCGTAAGGGTTCGGCAGGATCGCCGCGGCCTGGCCCTGCAGGCGGCCAATGGCTCCCGAGTTGACGTTGCCGTTGACGCTGATGTCAATCCCAGCGCCGAAATCCAGCACCCAGCGCGATTCGGGGACCGTCTGCCCCTGCGCCTGCGACGCGACCGAGAACACGGCCGCGACCAGCACCCACGTGCACAACGCACCTCTGCGAATTTTCATGAGACCTCCAGCCGAGATGCGAACTGCATCGTGTGTTCGACTCTACCCGCGACGCACGCCGCTTTCTATTCGACTTTGGTTTAGAGGGGCCGGTGCCTCCAGGACGCGGGCGCGCGGTCAACGCAGCGATCGAAGCAGCGCCAGGATGGCCTGACCCTCACAGGGCTTGCGAAGATAGGCCAGACAGCCGAGAGCTTCCGCTTCGTCCCGCACACGATCGTCATCGAACGCCGTCGTGACGATGAAAGGGACCCGGGAGCCCTCAGCGTTGAGCAGGCGTTGCAGGTCGAGGCCGCTCTGGCCACCCAGGCGGATGTCCAGGATCAAGCAGAAGGGGATCGGCTCCGGGCGGGAACTCAGAAACTCCTCGGCCGATGCGTACATCGCGATCTCGAACCCACCGAGCCGCAGCACTCGACCCAGTGAGGTGCGCGAGCCGGGATCGTCTTCGACGACGACGACGAGGGGTAACGGCATCGCCATGCTTCGCGCCAAGCCTAAAGCAATCGCGGGATGACGAAACTAATGCTTTAGTGTCACCTCACGCCATTCGTGGGGGCGATGCCCAGCGCCTCAGCGAGCCGCACGAGGTCCGGCACCGACGGCGTCTCGAGCTTCTCCATCAGGTTGTGCCGGTGGACTTTGATGGTGTGTTCGCTCGTTCCGAGATCGAACCCAATCTGTTTGTTCAACCGTCCGCTGATGACATGGGACAGGACTTCACGCTCTCGGGGTGTCAATCGATCGTATCGTGCGCGTGCCTGGCGCCGGCGTTCGAGCATGACACGAGTTGCGACGTTCTGTGCCAGCGCGCGGGTCACGGCCTCCAGCAGCACCGCCGCCTGCACGGGTTTGGTGAGGAAATCGATGGCGCCCTCTTTCATGGCGTGCGCAGTCTTCGGAATGTCCCCATGCCCGGTCAGGAATACGATAGGCAGCGCACCCTCCATCCTCGCGAGCCGCTCCTGCAGCTCCAGGCCGCTCGGTCCGGGCAGGTTCAGGTCGAGGATGATGCACCCAGGCCCCGTTGGTGACTGCTCCATGAAACGTGACGCAGACGGGTAAAGCCGTACTGCAAGGCCAGCCGCGCGCAGCACCCGCGCGGTCGCCAGCGCGCTCGACTCGTCGTCCTCGACGATGTGGACGAGTGGCGTCTCAGGTGCTGGTGTGCGGTATGCCTTCATGTGCCACTCTCGACGCCTTCAGACGGAACGCGAAAGTCGCGCCACCCTCGGAATTACTCTGGGCGTCAATCCGCCCCGCATGCGCTTCGATGATGCTGCGCGCAATCGACAGTCCCATGCCCATGCCGGTGGTCTTCGTCGTGTAGAACGGCTCGAATAGTTTTTGCGTGGCGCCGACGTCGCTCAGGCCTATGCCAGAGTCACGGACAGCGACTTCGACCATCCCACGGCGCTGGGAGGTGCGGATCAACAACGCCCGGCGATCACGCGGCGTGGTGGACATCGCCTCCATGCCGTTCAGCATCAGATTCAGCAGGACCTGTTGGAGATGGATCCGGTCGCCGGCTATCGGTTCGAGTGCTGTGTCGAGATCGGTCTCGACGCGCACGTGGCGTGCCGCAGCGTCAGGAGACACCAGCGCGATGGTGTCGCGCGCGACGTCATTCAAGTCGAGCGATTGCGTGTGCAGCTCCCGCTTGTACAGTAGACCGCGCATGCGGTGGATGATCTCCCCGGCGCGCACATCGTCTTTGCGGATGTCGGCAAGGATCTCCTTGATTTCGTCGAGATCCATATTGGTGGCCATGCGAGCAAGCAGCATCTCGGCGGCGCCGGCGTTCTGAAGAATGGCGTTGAGCGGTTGATTGAGCTCGTGCGCCAGCGACGCTGTGAGTTCGCCCATCGCCGCCCGGCGATCCAGGTGAGCGATGGTGGCGAAATGCTGTCGGGACGTCACTTCAGCGCCCCGGCGACGGTGATGCTCGATGAGCAGCCCCCCGATGAGGACGGCCTGGAGCGCTGCCACGAGCGCGGCGACGGTGATCAGCGTCCGATGCTCGCGCCAGAGACTGGGCTGGCGATGCAGGACGGCGCTGCCGGCCGGAAGACTTCTTTCCTCGATGTGCCATCGCGCGAGCTGGCGTGCGTCGAAGGCCAGCGTGGTGTAACGCGCAAACGGCGGTGTGACGTGCTGCGTGGGGGTGCGTGCGAGCTTCCGGAGCACTTCGTCGCCGGTCAGGCGGCCGAGTGTCCTGAAGTCCAGAAGCAACCCGCCGACGCTTCCACAGCCCAGATCGTGCAGCGGCAGGGAAAACGACGGTCGGTTCGCTGCGGCCGAGATCAGTTCACAGGCCAGGGCTTGCGGGAGGACTTGTCCCTGTGCGTCGACCGTGGGGGCGAGGATGTACAGCACGGTACGTTCGGGCAGGTGCGCAACCTGGGAAAGAATGTCTTCCATCGAGAGGCCCGCCAGGACCATTGGCTCGAGACCAAGATTGACGCCGCGGACGAGGTCCGCGTAAGAGTTCCAGCGGTCGGTTTCGAGGGACGACGTGCCGTAAATGAGCGCGATGCGCTCGGTCGCCGGCAGGATCTGCTTGACCACGCGAAGCGCCGCCTCGAAGTGATTCTCGAGAATGAGGCCTTCAGCGTTGGGCAGGTAGCGGGCGGTGTCGACGTTCACCCCACCGACTTCGACATAGAGCACGGCGGTGTGGGGCCAGGGCTCACCGTGCTCCTCTGCGAGAAACCGCAGCGCCGGTTCGCCGAGGGGCACGATCAGATCAAGGTGCCGGTTCCGGTATCTGTGTCCCAACCACGTGCGCAACGCCTCTGCGTCATCAGGGTCGTCGAAACGCGATGCGTCAATCGACTCGAAATACAGAACCGGCGGATTCGATTCCTTCATCATGACGTCCTGAAATCCGTCGACGATGAGTCGAATCCACGGACGCGTGAAGTCATCAGCCGCCAGGATCAGAATCTGGCGCTGGGGCGTTGGGTGGAGATTGCCGGCGGATCTCGCAGTGCCGCCTTCAACCTGCGGCATTCTCCGGGCGGCGTTTGCTGGCGCACCAGCCACCATCAGGGCGGCTGCAAGGAGCGCGAGCCTCACCATCGGGGTCGATTCGATGCGCAACATCCAGATGCTCCCCGCATGATTCGGGCCGCCGAGGCGATCATGGTCGGAGCCTTGGACAGACCACGACATGCTGTGAGGACGTCCCGGCCGACGAGGATCGATTGATCACAGAGTTGACCGTAACCTGGTGATTACGCAGAACTTAGGCGTACCACCTCCAAGGGCTGTTTCAGCGGTCCATGACTGGCCGAGGCAAGCCGTGTACCCATACGCTCGTTGCTGAAGCCCAGCGGGGCGGTAGGTGCGACACCTGAAATGCGAGCGCGGCGGGCGTTGCCCAGCGCCGTGTTCCCGGCACGGACATACGCCACCAAAGGCGAGCGTCGGAGCTTTTCCGCTTCCGGGCAGGAGAGCGCGACAGCGCAGGATGCGCGCCCGGTATGGCTGCGGAACGCCTCAACGGTGTGCCGCTGCGAAGGGTCGCGTACCGCGCCCCCAGCGACTAGTACACTTGTCGCCCCTGCCCGCGACAAGGTGAGGCTCAGTTCTGAAGAGGAGGGTTCATGCGCACCATAGTGGTCGTCGCCGTGGCGCTTGCTGTGAGCGCGGGCTCGCTCAGCGCCGGTGCTCAGTCCATCTCAGTGAACCGCATCGAGATTAGCAGCGACGCTGCTCGCAAGCTGGTGGAGGCCTGCGTCGCGTACGCCGAACGGAACAAGATCCTGGTCGGGGCGGCCGTTGTCGGCATCGATGGGATCCTTATCGACTTCCACCTGATGCAGAACGCGACCGCGACCAATTCCGAGACCGCGATCCTCAAGGCCAAGACAGCCGCCCACTGGCGGCGCCCGACGCGCGAGCTCGAGGAATGGGTGAAGACCGGAAGCAATGGCGCACCCGAGTGGATCGGCGACTTCCCACGCGCTGGTGGCGTGCCCATCGTCATCGAGGGAATGGTTGCCGGCGCCATCGGCGTCGGCGGCGGCGGTGATCAAAGGTGACGAATGCGCGCAATACGCTATCGACACCGTCATCCGGAAACGGCCCTAGCCGGTCAGAGTTCGACCCGTGTGAGGCGCTGAGAGCGCGCTGCCCTTGCCAGGCGAACGCCTATTGTGAGCACGTGATCGACGATCGAGCGCCTGAGTGCCGTGACTGCGCACCAGCGCGCGATACGCGCTTCGTGCCGGGGCGGGATCGTGCTCGACGGCCGAGGCGCGGAGCGCCGACGGTCGAGCGTCTGAGGCCGCGACCGCGCACCAGCGCGCGATACGCGCTTCGTGCCGGGGGCGGGAGCGTGCTCGACGACCGAGGCGCGGAGCGCCGACGGTCGAGCGCCTGAGTGCCGTGACCGCGCACCAGCGCGCGATACGCGCTTCGTGCCGGGGGCGGGAGCGTGCCGAAAATCGAGGTGCGGAGCGCCGACGGTCGAGAGTCTGAGGCCGCGACCGCGCACCAGCGCGCGATACGCGCTTGGTGCCGGGGGGCGGGATCGTGCTCGACGACCGAGGCGCGGAGCGCCGACGGTCGAGAGTCTGAGTGCCGCGACCGCGCACCAGCGCGCAACGCGCGCTGGTGCCGGGGGCGGGAATCGAACCCGCACGACCGTTTCCGGTCCCGGGATCTTAAGTGCGATAAATTCGGTTATTCTGGCCGAAAAACGAACGTAATCCGTAAGATTACGTAGACTGACGCGAGCACACACACGTTCCGGGAGGATTGGTGCCCGGCCCCGGAATCGAACCGGGACGTCCTTTCGGACCCGAGATTTTAAGTCTCGTGCGTCTGCCAGTTTCGCCAGCCGGGCCTGCCTCGCTGGCATTGTAGCAAGCAGCCTCATGCTGACCCTGTCGCCGCGATCTCCCGCTGGTCGCCGCACGACACGGCCGGCGCCACGGCCGCGACCACGCGCTCCGTGACCTACGCTGTCACTCACGGTTGTGAAAATGGTGTGTCGTGTAGAAACCGCGCGCACAACCAGGAGACTCTATGAAAACCTGTCCCTACGGCCGGGAGTAAGTGAAAGACGCCGCCGTAAACTGTGCCCATTGTGGCCGGGACATTCGGCCGCTGGCTCACCGCCGATTCTTCGGCGCGTTTCTCATTTTCTTAGCTGTCAGCTTGTTCGGTTACTGGGGGTATTCGGGTGGTCTGATGTTCTCGCCGGGGATCGGGGTGACGATACCTGCGCGGGTGGCGCTCGCCATTTCAGTCGCCACCGCCGCGCTGCTCTGGATCGCGCTGACTTACGGGCCTTGACGGCGATGATCGCTCATGATCCGACGACCGCTGTTGAACCGCGTGCTGACGCGAACCGGTGTCGCCCACGACACGTTCCGACGCCACGGCCTCGACCACACCGGCTACGATCCAAACTGATGCCCTACTGTGCCTTCTGCCAACGCGCTGCTCGTCTAACAGGCGAACATCTGTGGAGCGCCTGATGGGGAGCCTGCTGGTCGCAATCGGCGATTCTCGTTCAGGCGAGTGGATGCGAACGACAACGTGCTGAGTAGTTGGGGCAGTAAGTCGTTGGACTGGACTGCGAGGGTCGGCTGCGAATCGTGCAACTCGGGCTGGATGAGCAGACTCGAACAGGATGTGAAGCCAACCTTACTTCCGATTCTCGACCATCGGCCTGTTTCCCTATTGCCACGCGGGATTCATCGCTGGCACCATTCGCGTTCAAGCTGGCGGTCATCGCCGACCAGCTTCGCAGCGTCCGCCGTCCGCCGTTCTATCGTCCCGCTGTTCGAGCGAGGTTTCGTGACACGCTCGTAATGCCGCTTGGAGTGCAGATGTGACTGCCTGCTTGGAGAACGCCGGGAAACCACGGAATGTTCAAGAGCTACTACTTTCAGGTCCGCACCGGCCGGTATCGGGGGTTCGAGTTCCACGTCACGACCTGGGGATTCACGCCACTGCTACTTCAGGTGGCCGCTTGTAGGTGGACGAAGCCGATTCGCCGAACGGTTGAACTTCCGATACTCGTGGACCGTGGGGCGACCGCAGACGCAGGAGTCGAGTTTTGGAACGGCGGACACGTCGCCGAGCACGTGACGTGGCCTTCCCGGTTAGCTTCGACTTGGAACACGTCGAAGACTTCCACTCGCGCTGGCTGAACAGCCTCCAGTCGCTGCCGCGGTAGGCGATTCTCAGCAAGTGGTTCCCCGTGTCACACGGATAGGTGAGCGCCCGGCGCACGTCGCCGAGCACCCACCCACCACACCGAACCGACGAGGACGTGATCGGGTCTACACGCGCAAAGACGCGACGCAGCTCAAGGAGGAAGTGGAGCGGCCCGCGCAGAGTTGTCGAGCTGAAGCACATCGAGGTAATGTCGCCGCCATGCCGAAGTTCGTATACCTGCCTGGCACTTCGGACAAACGGATCACATCCGAGGTCCGAAGCGCAACTCTTTGGCGTTACCTCGATCTGGCGAAGTTTCTCTGACGTTGAGCACCAGCAGCCTGTGTTTGCACGCGCCGATACCGTTGGCGCTCCCTACGAGGGATCGATCACACGTGCGCAACTCGCTGCTAGGACGAAGCAACTCAAGGAAATGCCGGGGGACTGGAACTTCGATGAGGTCGAGGAGTTTGTGAGCAGGTTGCAACGTGAGCGGGTTCGCGCCACTGCGATCAACTGCTGGCACATGGCGGATCACGAGTCTATGGCGATGTGGAAGCTGTATTCGCCAGATGGACGAGGTGTCGCGATCAGATCGTCCGTAGACCGGCTCCTCAAGTGCTTTCCCGATGGGGATCTGCGAGACTTCCCTGATCCAGCGCGGCGCCTTCAGCCAACCGCAGACATGACCAAGAAGGACGACCACGGTCTCCCCCTTGCGCTGGCGGTGGAGTTCGGCACAGTCGCTTACGCCGACTACATCGACCCCGATGCCGACGCTCAGCCTGATTTCTGGGTGGATGCAGTTTTCCTGAAGCGCAAGAGTTTCGAGTTCCGAGCTGCGGCCTTTGGCCTTGCGGTCGATCAAGATGGCAGGACCACATTGAACCGAATGCTGTTCCCGAATGGCGGCTCTCGGGTGCCCGTAGACCTCGACGTGTACTCGTCGAACGGAGATACGTTTCGCCAGCAGCGCCGAAGTGGTTCGCGCAGGTCGTCACTGATAGCACGGGGCGCTTCGGCAGGTCGTTTCCGGTGGTTCAGTCCAGCCTTGATGTCGATCCCATCTACTGAACGGCTCAAGGCGGACCCTCCGGGGGCCTGCGCTGCCAGGTCGCCATACCGCCGTGCGGTTGGGGCCGCTCGGACTCGAGCTGTCACCCCGATCCGCGATCATCCCGCGATGCGCGACGAACCACGCCTCCAACCCGACTCACAGCTCCACTGCCCCTACTGCCGGCGGTGGCACGACGTGATCGCGATCCACACCAGCGGGACCGGCTACACGATCGCGATGCGCTACTTCGTATGTCGGGGCGCGCACTACTACGCCGGGCAAGACGGCGGCATGGTGCGGTTCCCTATGCGCGCACAGGCGACTCGCGCCGACGTGTAGCCCGGTACCGTTCTCTCAGCGCATCCGCACCAGCGCGGCGATTATTGTCGCGCGACACTACCAATCGAGGCGGAAAGCCATAACGAAACGATCGAGGGCTGCTCTGTGCGATCCTCAATAGAATGGCGACCCCGGATGCGGAACGAACACAGGAGATAAAGGCGTTTGAGACGGACGCCGAGGTTCTGTTAGTTCATCAACTCGACCTGCTCGCCCAACTGGAAGCGCAACTCCGGGCAGTGCATCACACCATGCGCTGCATCGAAAGACTGCGGAGTGCGAAGTACCGAGTCGGCAGCGAGTTGTCCAACGGAGAGCGGCGGGAGACGTTGACGACACTCGCGGACGAAGTGACCGCGATTGATCGCGAACTACAAACGCAGCACCAATCGTGCGAGGACATGCAGGGGTCCATCCGGAAGATGCAAGCTCGTTTGACGGCTCTCCGGCGCCGGATCACCGCCGCGGAGCCGTAGAACCGCTGTGGCCTGGGGTGAGCACCCGGCCACATAGCCGGGCAACCCACCCATTCCCTTCGCTCAGTTCACGGCCGGCGGCGCGCTCTCCGCGTCCGCCTGTTGCGGCCCCTGCGGAGTGGGTCGCGGAGATGGGTGCGGGTGCAAACGGCGCCAGCTCGCGTGTCAGGTCCTCGGCGTCGATGCGACGTCGGCGATCTTCGTCGGCTTGTGCATCGAGGCGTGCTCGGCGTTCCGCCTCCATCTGCTCACGCTGGCGTTGGGCCAGCGTGTTCTCGATCGTGAGACCGTCCAGCATCTGCTGCCGGCGTTCCATTTCGCGCTGCATCAGGAGGTCGCGGATCGCACGGCTCGCTGCGGCGCCTGGCGATGTGTAGGTCGCCATGATCAGAGCACCCAATCCAGCACCTTGAGGGCGCCCTTACCGATTTTCTTCCACGTGCTCGTCGGCACTTGACCGGCCACGCCTGCCGCCCCACTGCCGATGCCGAGCGCTTGCTCAACGCCACCGGCCCGCAGCAACGCCGGGTCGATCCTGAACTCCGGCCGCCGCTCGATCGCCGCGATGTCCTCTGGGCCCATCGGCAGATCGATCGGATTGCCCTCGCTCAGCCGCTTCATCATCTCGGCCTTGAAGGCGTTGGCGCCCTGCTTCTCGGCCTCGGACGCAGCGCGAGGGCCAAATCCGAACGACGGCAAGCCCGCCTTCGGCTGATACCCCTGCTTGTTCGCCACGTATTCCGCGCGCTGAAGGTTCAAGAAGGCGTCGTGACCGGACGCGCGGCCTTCCTGTTCGCGGGCGATCATGGCGTCGAACAGCCGCTGCTTGCCCGACTCCACGAGCCGGCCACGGTCGATGACGGCGGCGTTGTAGCTGTTGTCCTGATCCTGTCGCAGCCGCTGCTGATCGACTTCGGCCTGAAGGCCGACTGATCTGTTCGCGGCCATCGCGTCACTGGCCGCACCCATCGCCGCCGACGCGCCTTGCGTTGCGCTCTGCACGCCGGACTGTGGGCTCAGACCGTAGCGCTTCAATATTTCGTCGAGGATCTTTGCGCTCTCGGCTGAGAGCTGTTCATTCGTTGCCACTTTCGTTGGACTCCTATCGTGTGCGCGCTCGTTGGCACGCGGAATGTAACGGGCATTTCGTAGTCCGCGGACACCGCCCAGCCGTGGAGCCGGGGGTGGTTGGACGGAAAAATGTGCGGCGACCCGTGCGGTCCTCGCTCATGACCGAACTTTGCCGGCAATAAATCGCCGTCAGCTCCGGAGCCGTGCCACCAACGCGTCGTCGCGCTCACGTCGGCTCGGCTTCCTTCGGAGGTCTGGTGATGCTCGCGACGCCCACCGTAATCACGTGCGACCGTTGCCGATCTGCGCGCAGCGAAGTTGTGATGGCTCGGGTCCGGCATGTTGCCGGCCGTCGCATGGAGTGGACCTGTCCCGAGTGCCACGCCGTGTGGGTCTTCGTGTCCGAGCCGACAACCGAGTTCCTTGCGAAAGGTCGTGACGTCAGCGCGCTGCGACCGAGTGTGTGCCCATGCCCTCTTGGTGGACCGTTGCAGGTCGCCCGCGAAGTGGGCGCATGGGGCTCGGCACGTGCGCGGCTGTGGGTCTGCACCGGCTGCGGCGCGGGACATTCGGTTGGCCCGTTGCATCGGAGTGAGTCGTGAACTGCTCGCCGGTCTGACCCGGCTGGCGGCGAGGGGGCCATCGAACCCGAGCCATGTCACGACCGCGTGTGCCGAGCGTTGGATGTCAGTACTCTCATCACTGCTGAGGGCACGGGCGAACTCGGCATCGACGATACCCTGCGCACTGGCACTCGCCACGACGCGATCCCCCTGACGCCGATCTTTCCGCTCCAGTGAGCGTTGATACGCCTCTGCGGTCATGAACGCATGATCGCGCATTCGCTTGTATCCCTCTCGATCGCGGAGCCACAGGGACGTCAGTCGTTCCTTCCTACGGGTGTCGATCAGCGCCCACCGCGGGTCGCTGGTGGTATCGGGGCCGCTCACGACCTCGCCTCGTAGTGGCGGACGGCGACGATCCACCGCATGACGACATCGAGGTCGTGCCGCAGCATCGCGACGTCCGATCGCAGATCCGTGCTCCGTGCCGCCCGACGCAGCGGATTGTTCAATAGCGCCTCAATCTCGTCGGCAAGCCGCTGCGGGTCGCGATCCCTCGCCGCTCGGTCCCGCGCTTCCGCTTCGGCTCGGGCGGCTGCTTCCTGCTGTTCGCGTTGCTTCGCGGCTGCGGCCTCCGCGGCACGCGCTTTCGCACGGACGCGCTCGACCTGGTCGGTCAAGCGTATTAAGAGCGTTCTAAGTCCCGTGCGTCTGCCAGTTTCGCCACCCCGGCGCGGTGCGGTCAGCGCCACGGTCTCGCGCGTGGCGTGAACATCGGAAACCAGAAAACCGCCGACCGCCGAAGCATTCTCCCACGGGCGCGATCGCGCCCGCCGGCGCCGGTCCTCAGATTGTCATCGCCGCCACGCCATCATCAGTGCACGTAGTTGCACATCTCGACATCGGCGGGCGCGCTCAGATGACAGGGCTGATTCGCTGGCGGGTCCGAAGGACCCGCCCCACAGCAGCGTCCATTTTCTCGGAGTCGGAACCCGGCAACGTCCGCCGACGTTCACGTGTGGCGTGGTGGAATGGCCGTTCCCGTCCTGGTGAGGAACTGCGGCTGAGATCCGCCGAAATCCGTGTACCATCGGCAGTTGCGACCCGGGACCTCGCCCCGGCTCACGTCCCCGTGTCAACGCGCGGGTAGGCTCGGTCGTAATTCATTCGAACCAGGCGTCGGATTCATCCAGGCATAGGTGTGTCTCATGGTGGTATCGGGCGGCGATCTGCCGCGGTTGCTCTCCTTTCTCTGCGTACTCGTGCTCGGCGCGGTGGATGCGAAGGCGCAGCAGGTGGCGGCGGCCAACGGAAACGGCGATCGGCGGTCGGTTCCAGCCACCCGCCTGCAGGTCGAAGAACGCATCACGCTCGACGGCGTGATCGACGAACCGGTGTGGCAGCGGGCGACTCCCGCGGCCGACTTCATCCAGATCGACCCTGACAACGGCCGTCCGGCCACCGAACCGACAGAAGTCCGGATCGCGTACGATGCCGACGCCCTGTACCTCGGCGTCACCGCTTTCGACTCCGAGCCCGACAAGTGGCTCGGCTACGAACGGCGCCGCGACCAGTTCCTCAGCTCCGACGATCGTTTCATGTGGACGATTGACACGTTCCTCGACGAACGCTCGGGCTACTTCTTCGAGATGAACCCCTCGGGCCTGATGGCCGACTCGCTGTTCGGCGTCAACGGCAACAACCGGCAGTGGGACGGCATCTGGAACGCGCGCGTGCGCCGCAGCGACATCGGCTGGACGATCGAGATCGAAATCCCCTTCCGCACGCTCAACTTCAATCCCGAGAGCGACACGTGGGGGATGAACTTCCAGCGGACGGTGCGCCGCAAGAACGAAGACTCCATCTGGATGGGATGGGCGCGCAACCAGGGACTCCGCCGCATGGCCAACGCCGGCCACGTCACCGGCATCCGTGACGCCACGCAGGGCCTCGGCCTCGACATCAAGCCGTATGGCCTCTTCACCGCGCAGGCCTCGCCCGGCCGCGGCGTTGGCTCCTTCGATCGCGACGGCAACGTCGGCGTCGATCTCTTCTACAATCCGACGCCGTCGCTGCGCGCGGTCTTCACCGTCAACACCGACTTCGCGCAGACCGAAGTCGATCAGCGGCAGGTCAACCTCACGCGCTTCTCCCTCTTCTTTCCCGAGCGGCGCGACTTCTTCCTTGACGGCGCCACCTTCTTCGATTTCGGCAGCCCGCTCGAGAACACCGACCTCCGCGTCACGCCCTTCTTCAGCCGCCGCATCGGCCTGAGCGCGAGCGCGACGCCGCAGCCAATCAACTTCGGCACCAAGGTGACTGGTCAGATGGGCAGCCAGGACGTCGGCCTCCTTCACGTGCAAACCGGCAACGACGAAGACGACGGCTTCATCGGCGAGGACTTTACGGTGGCACGGCTCAAGCGCCGGCTGCTGACGCAGTCCTACGTCGGCGCCATCTACACCCGCCGCGACCAGCGGCTCGACGACTCGGAAGCGCGGCACACCGGCGGCCTCGACTTCCGCCTGGCCACGAATCGCTTCCTCGGGTCGCAGAATCTGGAAACCGCGGGCTGGTTCCTGCACGCCACGCGGCCGGGGATCTCCAGCGGCAACAGCGCCTTTGGCGCCAACATCGTCTATCCGAACGATCTCTGGAACGCGCGGTTCGACACCAGCGAGGTCCAGGAGAACTTCGACCCGGCGGTCGGCTTCGTCACCCGCCGCGCGTATCGCCAATACTCGCCCGAAGTCGCCTTCCAGCCGCGGCCGCAGGGAAACCGCTACATCCGGCAGTTCATTTTCGGCGGCCAGGCCGACGTCCAGACCGACCTGCGCAACGACCTGCTCACCCGCGGGTTCATCCTCACGCTGACGGAAGTGGAGCTGCAGTCGCAGGACTCGGTGGCGTTCGACCTCACCGAGACGCGGGAACGGCTCGACGCGCCTTTCGAAATCAGTGACGGCATCGTCCTGCCTCTCGGCGCGCAGTACAACTTCACCCGCTACGTCGTGCGCGGGCAGACGGCGGATCGGCGCGTGCTGGCATTCGAGGGCCAGCACAGCCGCGGCGGTTTCTTCTCCGGCACGCGCAACGAGACGGTCGTCAACCTCACCGTCCGCATGCGCCCCGGCTACATCGTCTACCTGACGGGCGAGTGGAATGCGATCGACCTTGCGGAGGGGAGTTTCAAGACGCAGCTGTATCGCGTGGTGGGCGAGACGCAGTTCACCCCGTTCATCGCCCTCGTGAACAACTTTCAGTTCGATTCGCAAAGCTCCGTGCTCGGGTGGCAGTCGCGCTTCCGCTGGATCATGAAGCCAGGCAACGACCTCTACGTCGTCTACACGCACAACTGGGAGGAGCAGGCGCGATTCGATCGGTTCGCCTCGCTCGACCGGCAGTTCGCCTCGAAAGTGCTATACACGCACAGGTTTTGAGTGCCTGGCGGACACGGTTATCCGCCCTACCAGCCACGATCGCCCAGGGAGAGGCGTGCTTCATGATGGTTTCGCCACGCGAAATCACCCGGTTTCCTTGTCTGCTCGCCTTCGTCCTCGGCTGCGCGTCGAGCGCCGAGGCCGGTCAACAGGGGCCAGTCAACGGCAACGGGGAACGGCGAACCATTCCGGCCGCGCGCATCGAGCCCGACGAACGCATGACGGTGGACGGGCGCCTCGACGAGCCGGTGTGGCAACGCGCCGTGCCCGCCGGCGACTTCATCCAGATAGACCCGAACAACGGGACCCCGGCCACCGAGAAAACCGAAGTGCGCGTCGCCTACGATCGCGACGCGTTGTATCTCGGCATGACCGCGTACGACTCCGAGCCCGACAAGTGGATCGCCTATCAGCGCCGGCGGGACGAGGGCCTGCCCTCCGACGACAAGATTCGGTGGACCATCGACACCTTCCTCGACGCCCGCAGCGGCTACTTCTTCGAGACCAATCCACTCGGACACATGGCCGACGCGCTGATGGGAACGGGCGGCCAGAACCGGGCGTGGGACGGGATCTGGACGGTCCGCGTGCACCGCAGTGAGATCGGCTGGACGGTCGAGGTCGAGCTCCCGTTCCGCACCGTCAACTTCGACCCCGAGAGCGATACGTGGGGGATGAACTTCGAACGGACGGTTCAGCGCAAGAACGAAACGAGCATCTGGATGGGCTGGGCGCGCAACCAGGGCCTGCAGCGCATGACGAATGCCGGCCACGTCACCGGAATCCGCGACGTCAGCCAGGGACTCGGCATCGACGTCAAGCCGTACGGGCTCGTAACCGCCGAGGCATCGCCGGGCCGTTCGATCCCTGGACGGGACGCCGGATCGTTCGATCGCGACGGCAACGTGGGAGTCGACCTCTTCTACAACCCGACGCCCGGCGCCCGCGCCGTGTTCACGGTGAACACCGACTTTGCCCAGACCGAGGTCGATCAGCGGCAGACCAACCTGACCCGCTTCTCGCTCTTTTTCCCGGAGCGGCGGGACTTCTTCCTCGATGGGTCGACGTTCTTCGACTTCGGGAGCGGGGGCAATCCAGGGAACAACCAGCCCACCAGCGAACCGCTGGTCAACCCCTTCTTCAGCAGACGCATCGGACTCAGCGCCCTGGGCGCCCCGCAGAAGATCGATTTCGGGACGAAGCTCACGGGACAGTTCGGCGCACAGGATGTCGGGGTGCTCCACGTTCGCACCGGTGACGATACCGACGCCGCGATGATCGGCGAGGATTTCACCGTGGGCCGCGTCAAACGGCGCTTTCTGGAGCAGTCGTACTTCGGCGCCATCTACACGCGCCGGGATGCCCGTGGCGACGGCCTCGACGCGAGCCACACGCTCGGGGTCGACCTGCGGCTTGCCACCTCGCGGTTTCTCGGCTCGCAGAACCTGTCGGCCACAGGGTGGGCGCTGCACGCGACACGCCCGGGCCTCTCGAGCGCACAACAATGCCTTCGGTGTCTTCATCGACTACCCCAACGACTTGTGGTCCGGGCGCCTCGGCGTGCGCGAGGTCCAGCCGGCCTTCGACCCGACCGTTGGCTTCGTCACGCGCACCGGATTCCGCCGTTATGCGCCGGGGCTCGCTTTCGCGCCGCGGCCGAGAGGCCACCGCTACATCCGCCGCTTCGAGTTCGGCGCGGACACCGAACTCCTGACGGACCTGAACAACCAGCTCCTCGAACTGCGACGGTAGACCCTGACGGCGCTCGACATGCAGTTCCACTCGCAGGACGAGTTCGGCGTCGAGGTCATACCCACATACGTGCGGCTCGACGCGCCGTTCCCGATCAGGCCCGGCATCACGCTGCCGGTCGGCAGCGAGTACGACTACACCCGCCTGGCCGTGCGAGGCCGGACGGCGAACCGGCGCATGCTCGCGGTCGAGGGACGCTACGAAACGGGGGGGTTCTATTCGGGGTCGCGACGCCAGACGGTGATGGCCCTGACGCTGCGCGCGCGCCCGGGCTACATCCTGTATCTCAACGGCGAGTGGAATCAGATCGATCTGGTGGAGGGACGCTTCTCAACGCGGCTGTATCGCGTGATTGGCGAGACGCAGTTCACGGCCTGGCTCACCTGGGTGAACAATTTTCAGTTCGATACTCAGAGCTCGGTGCTTGGCTGGCAGTCACGCTTCCGATGGATCATGAAGCCCGGGAACGACCTCTACGTGGTCTATACGCACAATTGGCTGGACGATCCCCTGCTCAGCCGTTTCACCACGCTGGATCGCCGTGCAGCCTCTAAAGTGATGTACACACACAGGTTCTAGGTATTTCTGGTGAATACCAGAATATGAGCCTAGTCCGCTCAGATAATTCTCCCGTTACCAGCGGCCCGGGATTGAATATGCTGATGCGGAAGGTCCGACACCCTCATACCAGTCGTTGTCAGCCTTCGCGCCTGACCGCAGCCGGCGGCGTTGCCCGCGCCGCCGGCTGCTGGTCACTACTCCCAACCTCGAACGATCCTCACGTCACGCGAACGTTACGACCCGCAGACAGGTTCCGCGCTGTACCTCTGTCACCTGCGCGGACCATAGAAAAATCCCATTCAATGAATCGTCTCCGCGGTCGCGCGGTCGGGGCGCATCACGCGCTCGATCATCGCGTTCAGATCGCGTTCCGGGATGTCGAAGGGGCCGGCGATCACGGCGCCGAGCGACATCTCGAGGGCGATGACGACGCCCCCGGTCTCGAACGAGCTCACGATCCAGCTGAAGCCGCGGAGGGCGACGGGCCGCTCCGTCTCCGCATCAGGGTACCTGGCGCGATCCAATGCCCGAAGCATACCGACCAGCACCGCCGCCACGTCCACGTCGCTCCAGGCACGCGGCTCGCGCGGCACCGGCGAAATGACCTGGGTCGTCGCGTGGTTGTCGCCGCGCAACCAGATGTCTACAGGGAATTCCATAGGCTCCGTAAGGCCTCCGGCGAAGTCACCGGCGCGTCGCACGCAAAATCACGGCACAGGTACGCGGTCGCTTGCCCGTCGCGCATCGTCATGCCGCTCGTCCAGGGCAACAGACGCCCCAGCGCCTCCGCCCCCGCCGGATCGATGCGAACGACCACCGCCGTCGGATGATATCGCTCGCGCGCGACCTCCAGCAGTGCGCGTGCCCCACGCTCGTCACCGACGACGACGAGCTGCGGCATCCCTGAATGATATGCCGACAACGCGGACAACATCATCGGCACGGCCCTGCCCATCTGTGCGGCACGGCCGGCGAATGCGGCCAGCGTTCGCTCGATCCTGCCGGCCATCACGGGGTCAGCCGTGAGATGCGAGAGCGTCAGCAGATTGAGCACTGAGATCGAGCTCGCCGCGGGCTCGGCGCCGTCGTAGTCCTCCTTCAAGCGCAGGAGAACGGACGGATCGTGCCCGGTCGTGCTGAACCAGGCGCCGTCCACCGGATCCCAGAACAGCTCGTCCTGCCGCCGTTGCAGCGCGAGCGCCCATTCGAGCCAGGCGGGATCGGCGTCGGCCTGGAACAGCTCGAGCAGCCCGTAAATCAGGTACGCATAGTCTTCCGCGTAGCCCTGGACCCCGGAGTCGCCACGACGGTAACGCCGCAGCAGCGTGCCGGTTGCGTCGTTCCACAGCCGCGCACGGATGAACCCCGCGGCACGCCGCGCCGCGGCCAGGTACTGGACTCCGTCGTCGAGCACGCGTGCGGCGCGGGCGAGCGCGGCGATCGTAAGGCCGTTCCAGGCGGTGAGCACCTTGTCGTCGAGGTGCGGACGCGGCCGCGTGTCACGGACCGCGAGCAGGGCCGGCCGGGCGCGCTGCAAGGCGGCCTCGACCTCCAGACGCGACCGGCCGGTGCGCGATGCGACCTCGTCAATAGGCAGCGCCGTGTAGAGCAGGTTCTTGTGGGTGAACTCCTGCTGCGGATCGAACGGGGCGTTGCCGTCGGGCAGCACGCCGTAACGAAGCCGGAATACGTCCGCGTCCTCGCCGAGCGCGCTCTCGATCTCGCCGTCGCGCCAGATGTAGAACGCACCTTCGCTCTTGTGCGGTGAGGGGTCGGCCGCTTGTTCGGGTGGAATGCTGTCGGCATCCTCGGCCGAGAAGAAGCCGCCCTCCTCGTCGGCCAGGTCGCGGCGCACGTAGTCGAGCGTGTCGGCCGCCACCTGAGCATAGAACGGCTCGCCTGTGAGCTGCGCCGCCTCGAGGTAGGCGAGCACGAGCTGCGCCTGGTCGTAGAGCATCTTCTCGAAGTGCGGGACGCGCCAGTCGCCGTCCACCGAGTAGCGGTGGAATCCTCCCCCGAGGTGGTCGCGCATGCCGCCGATCGCCATCGCGCGGAGCGTCGTCAGGACCATGTCGCGCGGTCCGCTCTCGCCAGTGCGCGCGTGCTCGCGCAGCAGGAAGAGCAGCTCGCTCGGACGCGGAAACTTGGGCGCATCGCCGAAGCCGCCGCGGCGCGCGTCGAAGGCATTCTGGAACTCCCTGGTCGTCGCCGCGAGCACATCGGGGCCGGGCACCGCCTGACCTGCCGGCCTGCGCGCCGAAACTCTGCAGCCGTTCGACAATCGACGATGCGGACCTCTCTACCTTGTCGGGTTCTTCGCGCCAGACGCGCGCGATCTCCTGGAGGATGTCGACGAAGCCCGGCTTTCCCCAGCGCGACGTCGGCGGGAAGTAGGTGCCGCCATAGAACGGCTTCAACGCGGGCGTGAGCCACACGCTCATGGGCCATCCTCCCGATCCGGTCGTGGCCTGCACGAAGGTCATGTACACGCGATCGACGTCGGGCCGCTCTTCGCGATCGACCTTGATCGACACGAAATCGCGATTGAGGACCGCCGCCACCTGGGCGTGCTCGAAGCTCTCGTGCTCCATCACGTGGCACCAGTGGCACGTCGAGTAGCCGATCGACAGAAAGATTGGCCTGTTCTCGCTGCGCGCCTTGTCGAAGGCGGCGTCGCCCCACGGATACCAGTCCACGGGGTTGTCCTTGTGCTGCAGGAGGTAAGGGCTGTGCTCGGAGGCGAGACGATTAGACACGTGATCCGTTTCTATTTCGGCATCGAGCCGGCCGGAGGCAGCCGCCGCAGCCGCGCCCTGACGTCTGGAACTGCAGGCTGTCGCGGCGTCCCCGAGACGAGGCTGAACTGCGCGGACGCTCCCGTCGATGCCAGCACCCACACGATGAGCATGACGACGACTCGGAGCATCACTTTACCTTCCGGCCGAGCCGGAAGCCACAAGCCAGGACCTGACAATCACACCCGCGGCGTAGGCGCCGCCGGCATTTCATCCGGCCGGCGTCGTCTCAATCGCGCGTAGGCGGCGGTGAACTCCACGCCATACATGAGGATCACAGAAGAGATGTAGATCCACAACAGGAACACGACCACGGCCGCAATCGACCCGTGAATCAGCGTGAGCTGACTGTTCCTCCCGATGTACCACGAGAAGCCGCGGAATGCGCCCGCCCACAGCAGCCCGGTGAGCAGCGCTCCAACCCAGACGTCGCGAAACCGGGTCTTCGCATTCGGGATGAAGTAGTAGACGAGGCCGACGGCAAGGATCAGCAGGATCGTGGCGGCATAGCGGAAGAACCATGACTGGAAGGTCGCGAGCCATCGAAACCGCGACAGCATGACGCCGAACCACGATGCCTCCGCGACCTGCACGGCGCTGACCGCGACCAGCGCGAGCATCATGACGCTGCCCGCCGCCACCAGCATCAGGAACGACACCATACGGTGCTTCCAGAAGCTGCGCTGCTTCTCGACGCCCCACGCCTCGTTCACCGCGCTCGTAATCGCGCCGAACACCCCGAGCGACGCCCAGATCAAGGCCAGGCTGCCGGCCACGCCGACCGGCACTCGCGTTTGGCGTGAACGCGTCGAGCTGGCGGCTCACGAAGTCGAGTTGTGTCGGGAAGTAGCGGAAGACGAAGGTGAGCACCGCAAGGCGATCCTCCTCGTCGGCCGCGATGGAGCCGAGCAGCGAGATGACGAGCAGCAGGAAAGGAAAGAGCGACAGGAGCGCGTAGTAGGCAATCGCGGCGGCGTGTGTGAGGTCGTTGCTGTTGACGAGCCCGACGAGGGCGCGCCACGCGGCAAGACCTGAGAACCGAAGCTCCGCGCGCACGCGGCGGAGGATGCGAGCCGACGTCACGGTCGAATTATGGCAGACTCCGGCCTCGGGGCCCGAATCTGGGCTCCGGGAGCGAGAGGCTACAGGGCGGGCCATCGCCCGCGTCCCGTAGCCCGGCGCCCGAAGCCCGAAGCCGGGCTTACGACCGATTGAAGTCGCTGCCCGACGAACCGCCGTAGCCGGTTGACCCGGTGCTGCCCGTCGTCCCGGTGTTGCCGTACCGAGCTGCCCGTGGTGCCGGTGCCGCTGCCATAGCTGGTGCCGCTCGGCGTGTTGGTCGCGTAGCCGCGCGCCTGATCGGCTGCGTGCGTTGCGGCGTCGCGCGCCTGGTTCACCATGTCGCGTCCCTTCTCGGCCCAGCCTCCCGCCGCTTCGCGGGCATGGCGATACTGCTCGGACGCGGTGTTGCTCCAGTTGCGCGCCTGTTCGCCGATGACGCCGCGCAGCTCGGAGCCCGCTTTCGGCGCCAGTAGCATGCCGAGGCCTGCGCCGAGCACGGTGCCCGTCAGAAGACCCATCATGAACCCGCCGCCGCTGCTCTCATTGTCGTAACGATCGTAGCTGTCCGCCATTGTGCGATCCTCCTCAGGATTCTATCCGCCGGATCCGGATGACCCGGCTTTCGCGTGTTCCGCCTCTCCCGAGGCGCGCCCTCCGTGAAACACCCGTCAACCGCGCGTCTCGCCCCGCCAACCAGGTCGTCCGGATTCCCTGCAACGATGTTGGTCAGTGCGACGTGCGGTCTGACCCAAAGTGCGGCTGCGCACGCGCCGCATTGAACTCGCTCACCACACGGATTCCCTCGTTCGCCATCATGCCGACCTTCTCAACGGTTTTCTGAAACCGCCCGAACTCACGCCGGAGGTCGTCCACCGCCGGCTCCATGCGGTCGCGCAGGACGCGGCCGCGTTCGGTAAAGAAGAGGTAGGAGGTTGCAATGCCGGCCACCGCGCCGATTGCCGCTCCTGTTATCAGTCGAGAGTGTTCGCTCACACGTCCTCCGTTCGTGACCCGACGGTAAAGTCTTCCAAAACGAATGCCACGCCGGTTACCTGCTCGCGGGGACTGCGGCTGGGGTGGCCGCCGCAACGGGTGCCGACGCGGCGGGTGCCGTCGCACACGCGTGGCTGCGCGGCGAACTCGAGCGCCGTTCGATCGAGGAACAACGTCAGCGCCACCCCATCCCATCGGTCGTCCGCCGGACTGCCGGCCGCGTCGTTTCCGAGGGCGATGTAACCCACGTTCTGCGGTGGCAGGTCGTATCGCCCCAGCACATAGGCACGGACGATGCCAGCCCGCTGCCGGGCTTTGCGGAACCGCTCTTCAGTCCGGCCTTCCGTGGCATAGCCCTCGATGACGATAGGGTTGCTCGGCAGGTGCATGAGGTAGGTCGCCATTGCCGAGTCGATGCGGAGGCGGCCGTCTTCGGTCAGCGTTTCGGTGCCGTCGGGCCCCACCTGGAAGAGGACGCGGTCCGCCAGCCAGATCCGCATGGCCTTCCGCTTACCGTTTTCCAGCACGCCCTTGCGATACTCCGCCGGCGAGATGGCGTCGAGGTCGAAGTACCCGCGCCGGTTGAAGAACCCCCTCAGCAGGAAGTTGTGCTTCATCGCCTCCATGTTGTCCGCGAGGTCAGCCGTCGCCTCGCGCGCCTGGGACAGCGTGATGCGCATGTCGCCCATCAGACCCTGCGCCGGGCCGTCCTTCGAGCGGAAGTCGGCGATGGCGCGTCGCGCCTCGTTCGAGACCTCCTTCACGTTCTCCATCACCGATTTCGCCTCGGTCGCGATCTCGGTGGCACGCCGGTACAGCGTATCGTCGTTGATCAGTTTGCCGATCGTCCCCTCGCCCTCGCGAATGCTCTGAATGACCCGCTGCGTGTCGGCGCTGATGCGGCTGCCGTTCTGCGCGATGTTGGTGATGTCGGGCCGGATGTCCTCGAGCAGGGCATGCGCGTCCTCGACGGTCAGCCCCACTTGCTCGACCGCCTTCGTGATGTCGCCGCGCAGCGCTTGAACCGTGTCGTTGACCATGGTGACCGTATCGCTCGCCTGCTGCAGCAGGTCGGCCATCAGGAACGGATCGCGGCCGGGAATCGTTCCCTCGTCGGGAACGATCGGCGCCTGGTCGGTGCCCGGCGCGATGTTGACGAACACCGCGCCGACGAGCCCCTCGGTCTGCGTCGTCGCGAGCGAGTCGGTTCGAATCAGGTGACGCAGGTCGTCGCGCACCTCCATGCGGATGCGGAACTTTGCCGAGGGCGACGCCGGGATCTCGATCTCGGCGACCTCTCCGGCATCCAGACCCGCCACACGCACGGTGGCGCCGGTCTCCAGCTGCCCGAGGCGGCCGAACTCGGAATACACGGTCGAGCGATCCTCGAACAGCATGCGCCGCGAGCCGATCATGAAGAGCGCGGCGGTGAACAGCACAACGCCGAGCACCACGAACAAGCCGGCCCCGACTACACGCGCGGAATTCATGCGAGTGCGCCGTCCGGACGAAGTGAGTCACACATATCGATCAAGCCTCCGTTTAACCCGCGTTGTCGGACCGCATGAACGCGCGGACCAGCTCGTTGTCACTGCGGTCGAGCTCGTCGGCGGTGCCGCGCGCAATCACGCGCCCCTCGTGCAGCATCGCCAGCTCGTCGCCGACATGACGTGCGCTCGGGATGTTGTGCGTGACCACGACGAGGGTCGTGCCCTTCTTCTTGAGACCCACCAGGAGATCGTCGATCTCGTCGGCGGTGATCGGGTCGAGCCCCGCGCTCGGTTCGTCCGCCAGCAGGATGTCCGGGTCGAGCGCCATGGCGCGCGCCAGGCCCGCCCGCTTTCGCATGCCGCCCGAGAGGTCGCCGGGCATCTTGTCGTAGTCCTTGTCGAGGCCCACGTCGGCCAGCTTGGCCCTGGCCACGGAGCGAATCTTCTCGTCGGGCCAGTCGGTGTGCCGGCGGAGCGGGAAGGCCACGTTTTCCCCGACGGTAATCGAGTCGAAGAGCGCGGCGCTCTGAAACAGGAAGCCCATGGTCTTGCGGACGCCGGCCAGCTCGCGCGCGGCGAGCGCCGGCACGTCCTTGCCATGCACGTAGACGTGGCCCGTGTCCGGCTTGAGCAGGCCGATGATGTGCTTGAGCGTGACGCTCTTGCCCGTGCCGCTGCGGCCCAGCAGACAGAAGCCAAGCCCCTCCGCGATCTCCAGCGTCACGTTGTCCAGCACCTTGCGGCCGTTGAACGCTTTCGTCACGCCGTCGAAACGGATCGCCGGCTCCCCCGTGTGGGAGCCGGCTTCGGCCAGCCGGGCGTGATCGCCGGGATCCTGACGAGGCGGATTCATGCGTTGGCCGGGAACAGGAAGAAGATCAACCGGACCAGCACCACGTTGCTGACGATGATCAGGATCGAGGACAGCACGACGCTGCGGGTCGCGGTGCGGCCGACGCCCTCGGTGCCCTGCGTCGTGGTGAACCCGAGATAGCAGCCGATCGTGCCGATGATCATCCCGAAGACCGCCGTCTTGAAGGTGGCCGGGATGAAGTCGCTGAACTGGATGAGCGAGAACGCGCGGTTGAAATACAGGTCCCACGACATGCCGCTGATGGTGGTCTCGGCGAGGAACCCGCCGAAGATGCCGCAGAAATCCGTGATGGTCGTCAGCAGCGGCATGGCGAGGACGCACGCCAGGATGCGGGTGACCGCCAGATACTTGAACGAATCGACGGCGACCGCCTCGAGCGCATCGATCTGTTCCGTCACCTTCATCGCGCCCAGCTCGGCGCCGATGCCCGCGCCGACGCGGCCGGCCACGAGGAGCGCGGTCACGAGCGGCCCTGTTTCCCGGATCAGGGCAATGGCGAGCCCTGCCGGGATCATCGCTTCCGCACCGAAGCGCTCGAGCGAGGCGCGGGTGTGCATCGAGAGCACGACGCCAATCGCAAGACCCGAGGTGGCGATGAGCGGCGTGGACCGCCACCCGATCTCGAAAATATGACGTGAAATCTCGCGAAACTCGTAGGGAGGCAGGAAGGCTTCACGCACCGCACGCAAGCCAAACAGACTGACCTCGCCGATCCACGCCAGCGCGCCGAGGATGGCGCCGCCGACCCGCTCGAACATGACCCATCCGTTCTGCAACGGTCGGGCCAGATTAGGGCCAACGGGAGAAGAAAAACGAGGATTTAGCTGGCTGAGCTGGCGGCGGCGCGCGCCGCGGCGCGCTGATCCTTGATGTCGTGCTTCTTCATCTTGCTGTACAGCGTCGGCCGGTAGAGGCCCAGGATCTGCGCCGCCTCCTGCTTGTTCCAGTTCGTCCGCTGCAGCGTCTGCACGATGGCCATCTTCTCGATCTCCGCCAGCGTGCGATGCGGCGGGATCGTGAACTCCTGCGCCGGGTTCCCTTCCTCGCGGATTGTTTCCGGCAGGTCGTTTGGCGTAATCTCCCCCGTCTTGCAGACGAGCACCGCCCGCTCGATCGCGTTTTCGAGCTCGCGCACGTTCCCCGCCCAGCGATTCCGGATCAGCAGGTGATACGCCGCCGGCGAGATCGAACGCACGCTCTTCTGGTACCGCTGGTTGAACTTCGAGAGAAAGTGGTTGCACAGCAGCGGGATGTCCTCGCTGCGCTCGCGCAGCGGCGGCACCCGCAGCGTAATCGTGTTGATGCGGAAGTAGAGGTCCTCGCGCAGCTTTCCCTCGCGCAACGCGACGTCGAGATCGATGTTGGTCGCACAGATGAGCCGGAAGTCGACGTGCACCAGGCGATCGCTCCCGATCGGCCGGTACTCGCGCTCCTGCAGCACGCGCAGCAGCTTCGTCTGCAGGTACGGCGGCATCTCACCGATCTCGTCGAGCAGGAGCGACCCGCTCTCCGCCATCTCGAACAGCCCGACCTTGTCGGTCTGCGCGCCGGTGAACGCGCCCTTCTTGTACCCGAACAGCTCGCTCTCGATGAGGTCCTTGGGGATGGCCGCGCAGTTGATCTTGATGAACGGGCCTTTGACACGGTTGGAGTTGTAATGAATCGCGTTGGCGATGAGCTCCTTGCCGGTCCCGTTCTCCCCCTGGATCAGGATGTTGGCGTCGCTGGCGGCCACGCTTTCGATGAGCTCGAAGAGATCCTTCATCTTCTTGCTCTGGCCGACGATGTTCGCGAAGCTGTACTGCCCGCGAATCTGTTCCTTGAGCTGCTGGTGCTCGGCCCGCTCCTGCGTCCGGTCGATCGCTTTCCGGATCATGTCGATGAGGCCGTCCTGGGTGACCGGCTTCTCCAGGAAGTAGAAGGCGCCCGCCTGCCCGGCCTCGACCGCCCGCGCCACCGTTCCCTGCCCGCTGATGACGATGATCTCAGGCCAGACGTCGATCTCCTTCAGCTTCCGCATCAACTGGATGCCGTCGAGGTCCGGCAACATCAGATCGGTCACCACGACGTCGGGCCGCCACTGCTTGAAGATCTCTTCGCCACGCGTCCCGATGAGAGCCGTGCGAACTTCGTAGCCTTCCGCTTCGATGACCATCTTGAGCCACTCGGTCATCGCGGGCTCATCATCGATGGCCAGGACACGCTTCCGACGCTTGTTGGGAGCTGAGGAGGGAGTCGGCATGGATCACCTTGCGGCGGCCGGTAATCTACCACAAAGCGTCCGCAAACAATACATGCCTGCCCTGATTCGGTCAATAAGGGTACAGAATGTAAGTTTTCCATTCGGTCGAGCTGAGTTTGCTGACGTTGTCCTATACACTCACGAACCGGCGGACCTGAAAAACCGCCCTGCACGCGCCGATGGACGTCCTCGACTCCCACATCCGAACTGACAGTCCTGAGTTCGCCGCCAACCAGGAACGCATGATCCGCCTCGTCGAGCAGCTGCGCGCCCGGCTCGGCGCGGCGCGCCAGGGCGGCGGTCCGCGCGCGGTTCAGCGCCATCGGGAACAGGGCAAGCTGCCCGTGCGGGAGCGCATCGAGCGCCTGATCGACCCGGGTTCGCCTCTGCTCGAGCTTTCCCCGCTGGCCGCGTGGGAGATGTACGACAACGAGGCGCCCGGGGCGGGCCTCGTCACCGGTATCGGGCGCGTCTCCGGGCGCGAAGTGGTGATCGTCGCCAACGACGCCACGGTCAAGGGCGGGACCTACTACCCCATCACCGTGAAGAAGCACGTCCGGGCGCAGGAAATCGCCCTCCAGAACCGGCTGCCGTGCGTCTACCTGGTCGATTCCGGCGGCGCCTTCCTTCCGCTGCAGGCCGACGTCTTCCCCGATGGTCAACACTTCGGCCGCATCTTCTTCAACCAGGCGCGCATGTCGGCCGAGGGCATCGCGCAGGTCGCGGTCGTCATGGGCTCCTGCACGGCGGGTGGCGCGTATGTGCCCGCGATGTCCGACGAAACGATCATCGTCAAGGGCACCGGGACCATCTTCCTGGGCGGACCGCCGCTCGTGAAGGCGGCCACGGGCGAGGAAGTGACCGCCGAGGAGCTGGGCGGCGCAGACGTGCATACCCGCATTTCGGGCGTCGCCGACTACCTCGCCGAAGACGACGACCACGCGCTTCACCAGGCGCGAGGTGTGGTCGCGACGCTCAACACGGTGAAGAGGTTCCCGGCGGACATGGCGTCGCCGGAAGACCCGCTGTATGACCCGGCGGAGATTTACGGGATCGTCAACCTCGACTCGCGCAAGCCGTACGACGTCCGCGAGGTCATCGCGCGAGTCGTGGACGGGTCGCGCTTCGATGAGTTCAAGGAACGGTACGCGCCGACGATCGTGACCGGGTTCGCGAGACTCCACGGATTCCTCGTGGGCATCGTGGCCAACAACGGCGTCCTGTTCTCGGAGTCCGCCCTGAAGGCCACGCACTTCATCGAGCTGTGCAACATGCGCGGCGTTCCTCTCATATTCCTGCAGAACATCACCGGGTTCATGGTGGGGCGTCAGTACGAGCGCGGCGGCATCGCCAAAGACGGTGCGAAGATGGTGCATGCGGTGGCGAACTCGGTCGTCCCGAAGTTCACGGTGATCATCGGCGGCTCGTTTGGTGCCGGGAACTACGGGATGTGCGGGCGTGCCTACGACCCGCGGTTCCTCTGGATGTGGCCCAACGCCCGCATCTCGGTCATGGGCGGTGAACAGGCGGCCGGCGTGCTGGCGACCGTCAAGCGCGACCAGCTTGCACGCGAGGGCAAGACGCTCACCGATGAGGAGGAACAGGGCATCCGGCAACCCATCCTCGAGAAGTACGAGCAGGAGGGATCGCCGTATTACTCCACGGCCCGGCTGTGGGACGACGGGATTCTCGATCCGGCGCAGACACGGCAGGCGCTGGCACTTGGCCTCTCGGCAGCCTTCAACGCCCCTGTCCCTCCGCCGAGGTTTGGCATCTTCAGGATGTAGCGCGTATGGGCTTCGATTTCCTGGAAATCCGCCGCGAGGGGCCGGTCGAGTACGTGACGCTCAACCGTCCTGATGTTCGCAACGCGTTCAACGAGCAGCTGATCGACGAGCTGACCCGCTGGGCCACGGAGGTGGCGGGCGATGACCAGGTGCGTGCGGCCGTTCTCGCGGGAGCCGGCAAGGCATTCTGCGCCGGCGCCGACCTGAAATGGATGTCACGCATGGTGGCCTACACGCATGACGAGAACGTGCAGGACGCCTCCGCCATGGCGAAGATGTACGCGAGCCTCGACCACCTGCCGATCGCGCTGGTGGGCCGGGTGCATGGCGCCGCGCTCGGAGGTGGTGCAGGCCTCGCGGCTGTTTGCGACATCGTGGTGGCCGAGGAGCAGGCGACGTTCGGATTCACCGAGGTGAAGGTCGGGATCGTGCCGGCGATCATCTCGCCCTTCGTGCTGACGAAGCTCGGGATGTCAGCGGCCCGGGAGCTGTTCGTCACCGGGATGCGTTTCGACGCGCGGCGGGCCAAGGAGATCGGGCTGGTCCACGCCGTGACGCCCGAACCGGACCTCGATGCGTGTGTCGGCCGTTACGTCGCCGAGGTCCTCACGGCGGCGCCGGGCGCCATTACCACCATCAAGGAGTTGCTGCGGAAAGTATGGGGGCGTCCGGTGCAGGACACGACGGGCATCACGACCGATGCCATCGCCGCCCGGCGTGTCTCGGACGAGGGCCAGGAAGGGATGAAGGCGTTCCTGGAGAAGCGGAAGCCCGGCTGGAGCGCCGGCCAATGAGCCGGCCCGCGGAGATGCGGAGACGCGGAGCGTCACGGGTTTTCGGTCTGACGGCGGACACCATCGCAAACTCGCTCGCCGCCAGGCACAGAGTTGTGGCTTCCGGCTTCAGCCGGAAGGTAGCATCGCGATCTCCGCGTCTCCGCGTCTCCGCCGTTCGTGAAAGTGAATGTTGCAGCGAATCCTGATCGCTAATCGCGGCGAGATCGCCGTCCGCGTCATCCGGGCATGCCGGGAGGCGGGGATCGAGTCGGTCGCCGTCTACTCCGATGCCGACGCTCGGGCGCTGCACGCATCGGTTGCCGATTACGCGGTCCGGATCGGACCCGCGGCCCCGTCGGCGAGCTATCTCTCCGTCGAGGCGATACTCGCCGCGGCCCGCGAGACGAAGGCCGACGCCATTCACCCGGGCTACGGCTTCCTCTCGGAGAACGCCGCATTTGCGCGCGCCTGCGAAGAGGCGGGCATCGTCTTCATTGGCCCGCCCGCGGACGCGATCGAGCGAATGGGCTCGAAGATCGCCGCGCGCGAGATCGCCCATCGCGCCGAGGTACCGGTGGTGCCTGGCTTCGTGCCGGCCGATCAATCCGACTCCGCGATCGCGGGCGCGGCGCGCACGATCGGCTTCCCCATCCTGCTGAAACCATCGGCCGGCGGCGGCGGCATCGGGATGAAGGTCGTCCGGGACGAGGGTGCGCTGATCCCCGCGATTGCGCAGGCGCGGCGCGAGGCAGCGGCGGCGTTTGGCGATGACACGCTCTACGTGGAGCGTCTCCTCGAACGCCCGCGGCACGTCGAAATCCAGGTAATGGCTGACGCCCACGGACACGTCGTCCACCTGTTCGAACGCGAGTGCTCGATCCAGCGGCGCCACCAGAAGATCGTGGAGGAGACCCCGTCGCCGGCGCTGACGCCGGCCTTGCGGGCGCGGATGGGAGAGGCGGCGGTGCGCGCGGCGCGTGCCGCCGGCTACCAGAACGCGGGGACGGTCGAGTTCCTGCTCGACGGCACGGGCGACGAAGCGAGCTTCTATTTCCTCGAGATGAACACGCGCCTGCAGGTCGAGCATCCGGTGACCGAGCAGGTGACGGGCGTTGACCTGGTGCGCGCACAGATTGCGGTGGCATCCGGGGAACCGCTGCCCTGGGTACAGGCCGACCTGGCGCAACGCGGTCACGCGATCGAGGCACGCATTTACGCGGAGGATCCGGCGCAGGACGATCTGCCGCAGGCGGGACCCCTCCTCCTCTATCGCGAGCCGGTCGATGCCGGGCGTTCGCGTGGACGCCGGCGTCATCGAGGGCAGCGAGATTACGGTCCATTACGACCCGATGATCGCCAAGCTCATCGCCACGGCGGAAACGCGTGAGGCCGCGCGGCAGCGCGCGCTCGCGGCGCTGCGCAGCTACCCGATTCTCGGTATCCGCACGAACGTCGCGTTCCTCATCGCGCTGCTCGAACATCCGCGGTTCGTCAGCGGCGAGCTCGACACGCACTTCCTCGAGCACGAAGGCTCGGCGTTGCGGGCGTCGCTTCTGTCTGAACCGTCGGAGCACGTGCTCGCGGTCGCTGGCGCACTGCTTCCGGCGCGACCCGGACGCCACGGCAGCGCAGACGACCTTCAGGCCGGCCAGAGACGGGCCGACGACGACATCGATCCCTGGACCGCGCTGCACGATGTCCGTGTCTGACCTGCAGGTCACGGCGCTCGGCGCGGGCCGGTACCGCGTGAGCCAGGGCACACGCCAGTGGCTGGCCTACGGCGTCGCCGTCGGCGACGCGCGGTGGGTCTTCCTCGAGGGCCACGTATACGTCGTTGACACCGCGCCCCCTTCGCGCCGGAAGGCGCGCCATGGCCACGACGAGACCGCGCTGGCATCGCCGATGCCTGCAACCGTCGCCGTGATCAACGTGCAGCCCGGACAGCAGGTCGCGCAAGGCGACCTCCTCGTGATGCTCGAGGCCATGAAGATGGAGCTGCCCATCAAGGCGCCCCGGGACGGGCGCGTCACCGCGATTGCCTGCCGCCTCGGCGAGCTCGTGCAGCCGGGCGTTCCCCTCCTCGAGCTCGAATGACCGCACTCCCGCGGCGCGCGCAGATCGTGGAAGTCGGGCCGAGGGACGGCCTGCAGAACGAAGCGTCCACCATCGCGACAGCGGACAAGATTGCCTTCGTGGACCGGCTCGCCGACGCCGGACACAGTGTGATTGAGGTGGGCGCGTTCGTCAGCCCCAGGTGGGTGCCGCAGATGGCAGGCACGGCGGAGGTCTTTGCCGGGATCGCGCGGCGGCCGGGCGTCCGCTACACGGCGATCGTGCCCAACCTGGCAGGCCTCGAGCGTGCCCAGCGCGCGAACGTGGAGGAGGTCGCGATCTTTCCCGCGGCGTCCGAGACGTTCAGCCGGCGCAACCTGAACCAGGGCATCGAGGAGACATTGTCGGCGGCGCGCGCCGTCTGTGACGCGGCGCGTGCGGCGGGCCAACGCGTCCGCGGCTACCTGTCTACCTGTTTCGGCTGCCCTTTTGAAGGCAGCGTTCCGCCGGACACGGTATCGACGTTGACGGCCCGCCTCATCGACATGGGTGTCTATCAGGTCGCCCTGAGCGACACCATCGGCGTGGCGCACCCTGCTCGAGGTACACGACGTGATTGCCGCGGTGACCCGGCGCACGCCCGTCGAGCGTGCTGGCGCTGCACCTGCACGACACGCGCGGAACCGCGCTGGTCAACGTGTATGCCGGCCTCGAGTCGGGCGTCACGACCTTCGACTCGGCCGCGGGCGGGCTCGGCGGCTGCCCCTACGCTCCGGGCGCAACCGGAAATCTGGCAACGGAAGACCTCGTTTACATGCTCGACGGGCTGGGGATCGTGACAGGCGTCCGGCTCGGTGGCATCATCGAGGCGTCACGGGGGATCGAGCCGCAGGTCGGCCACCCGCTGCCGTCGCGCGTCTTCCGCGCCGCGCAGGCGACGCCCCTTTCCCGGTAACACGATGTCTGTCAGCACGATCACCACAATCGGGGAACCGACGGCCGAGGACATCGGCAAGATTGTCGACGAGCTCGAGCGATCCTGGGCCGCGGTGGTCACGGTCAGGCGCCAGTCCAAGGAGGACGTCGGCTACCGCGACATCTACGTGGACCTCGACGGCGAACAGATCGCCATCCTGCACGCCGGCGACGAGGTGACGCGCGAGGTGAAGCCCGGGCATCACCGCCTGAAAGCGCACAACACACTGTTCCGCAAGACGCTCGACATGAACCTCGCGCCCGGTGAGCACGCGACGTTCAACGTGATCAACAAGGCGGGGTTCGGCACGTACTCGGTGCTCGCGTTCTTTCTCGGTGGCGGCCCGTTGTATTTGACGCTCGAACGCGAGACGTCGAATGGCTGACGCGCTCGACCCCGAGCTGGCGGTGCTGCTGACGGAGCTCGTCGAAAAGATCGGGCTCTTGCGCCGCGACATGCAGCAGAAGGGCGACCTCGAGAAGTACGAGGCCCGGATGGCCCGGATCGAGCAGAAGTTCTCGGCGCTCGCCGAAAGGATCTCGCGCACCGATGCCGGTCTCGCCAAGGCGCTGCGCACCGCATGGCAGCTCCCGGCGCGCAGCCTGGCGTTCCGCAACGCCGACCACCAGAAGGAGCGCAAGGACAAGGCGGACGACGCATGACCCGCACACCTGCGGTGGTCACCACGCCGAGCCCGCGCCCGCGAGATCGATCGGATGATCGGCGAGCTCGAAGCGTCGTGCAAGTCCCGTCACGATCCGGCGGCAGGCGCCGAACGACGTCGGCTACCGCGAGATCTTCGTGGCCCTGGACGCCGAGCAACCCGAAGTGCTGCTGATGCACGGCGACGTGCTGACCGCGAGGTGACGCCGGGTCCGCACCGGCTGAAGGCGCACAACACCTGTTCCTGAAGACGATTGACTTCACGTCGGCGTCGGCGAGCACGCGAAGCTTCATCACGATCAACCGCGCCGGGTTCGGCACCTACTCGGGTTCGCGTTCCTGTTCGGGTTCCTGGGCGCCGGCCCGTTCTATCTGACGTTCGAGCGAGACGCGTAGCCCCTGCCGCTCGAACCGGATGCACGGAGATTCTGGACGGAGGGCACGCGTCCGCTGAAGCCGCTTCCGACGCTCTCAGGGCCGGAGACGCCCCTGTGTCCGGACGATCGCCGATTCGTCGAGGGGCCGGCTTCAGCCGGCTCTTACCGCTCCCAGCTGCCTCGCGCCCACTCGAGGAATCGCTTCTCGGTCCAGTAATTGACGATCCGGTCCTGCGGAATGGCGGCCAGCCTCGCGTGCGCGATGGCGATGTCGGCGAACTCGAGCTCGGGATGCGAGTGGGCGTCGCTGTCGAGCGCGAAGAGGCAGCCGCGCTCGAGCGCGCGCGCGGCAAGCGCGTAATGCACGTCCTGGCGGTCCCACGATCCGTCGATCTCGATCGCCACCTGACGGCGCGCGGCCGCGTCGAACACCTGATCCCAGTCGGCGCTGACCCCGGGCCGCACGTTGTAGCGCCGGCCCTGCGGATGGCCGAGGATGGAGACGCCGGGCTGCGACACGGCGCCGACCATGCGGGCGGTCTGGTCGATCGACTTGCGCAGCAGGGAATGCGGCGAGGCCACGACGAACTCGAACTGGCGCAGCTCGTGCGGCTCCATGTCCACGGTCCCATCAGCCCGGATGTTGGCTTCGATTCCCTTGAACATCCGGAAGCGGCCCTTGTACCTGAGATTGAGTGCGTCGATCGCCGCGTGCTGCTGCACGGCCTGCTCCATCGACATGCCGCCCGCGATCGGCAGGCCGTACGAATGGTCGGTGATGCCGGCGCAACGCTCGCCGCGCGCCGAGGCACGCTTCGATGATGGAATCGAGCGTCTCGGAACCGTCGCTCCACACCGAGTGCATCTGGAAATCGCCCCGGTACTTCGTTCGCGACGGGGTGCCGCGGCGGGAGAGAATCTCGCGCACGGCCGCGCGGCTGAGGAAATGCTGCCGCAGCGTGCGCAGCTTCGCGACCTCCTCCTCCTTGCCCGCCTCGCGTACCGCCCGCTCGACAAACGCCGACCGTCCGTCCTGGATCAACTCGCGCGCGACGCGATCGGTCGTCGGGCCGATGCCGGGCACCGCCTTGAATGTGTTCGCGTGCACGAGCGGCGTGATGTGCCGATCCAGGCGCAGCACGGCCTTGGCTGCACGCTTGTACCCCCACCCGCGCTGGCTGTCACCCGCCACCGCCGCCATGTCGTACAGCAGCCCCGCCAGGTCGAGGTTGACGTCGGTCACGCTACGTATTGCTGCAAGCGCCAGTCCCTCTCCGCATTATCATCAGCATTCACCTTTCACGAACCACAGAGACACGAGACACAGAGTCACGGAGTACGGTGCGCTTCTGAGCTTCTGCACGTCTGCTGTTGGTGTGACCACGAGCAGAGGAGATGGCATGGCAACGTTCGCGCGGCATGTTGATGTGGAGTGGACCGGCGGGCTGATGGACGGGAGTGGCGCCGCGAAGGCGGGAACAGGGGCGTTCACGCTGCCGGTCACCTTCCCGAGCCGGATCGGCGAAGGCGACGGCAAGACCACGCCCGAAGAGCTGATGGCCGGCTCGCACGGCGTGTGCTACGCCATGGTGCTCACGAACACGATCGGCAAGCAGGGTGGCAAAGCGAAGAAGGTGCGCGTCACCTGCACCGTGACCGCCGACAAGAGCGATGCCGGCATCAAGGTCGTGTCGTCTCAGCTCGAGGCGGTCGTCGAGGGGCTCGAAGGGATCGACACGTCGAAGCTCCAGGAGCTGGCGACGGGGGCCGAAAAAGGCTGCCCGATCTCGAACGCGATCAGGGGCTCCGTCAACATCACGGTCAACGCACGGGCGATCTAGTGGTCTGTATCAACTGAACCTGTAGTGCCTACGGCCGTTCGACCGAGATCTCGCGGGCCAACCTAGGGTTCGCCCGCGCCTGCCGGCACGGTCCGCGCCGCCTCGATGAGCGGATGCAGGTAAGGCAGGATGGTCGACGCCATCACCCGGGCGCCGGCGGCGTTCGGGTGAATTCCATCCGGCGACATCAGATCCTGGTTCCCGAGCACGCCCATCAGCAGGAACGGGACGAGAGACAGCTGGTACTTGTCCGCCAGCGCCGTGTACATGTTGTGGAAGTCCACCGTGTACCTGCCATCCATACAGCGGCAGCGCCTCCATCGCGCACAGCAGCACCGTGACGTCGCGCGCCTGTGCCGCCTCGATGATCGTCTCCAGGTTCCGGCCTACCTGCGCCACGGGCACGCCGCGTAACCCGTCGTTGACGCCGAGCGCCAGGATCAGGATGTCCGGACGATCGTCGAGCGCCGCCGGCAGCCGGCGGACCCCGCCCGACGAGGTATCGCCTGACACACCGTGATTGACGACGACGGCGGAGACGCCCTCTTCCTTCAGGGTGGCTTCGAGCAGGGATGGATAGGCGTCGGCGCGCGGCAGCCGATGGCCGGACGTCAGGCTGTCGCCAAGGGCGACGATCCTGACCGGGACGCTGGCGCGCACGGCGACCTGCTCCGCGGCAACGGTCGAGGTGCCGGCCGCCACGGCCAGCAGGGCAACGGTACTCATCATCTGAATTGTGCGCATTGAAACCGGCCTTCCAGCTGCAGCCGGAAGAGGGTGCGGACGATTCAGTGTAGCAGGTGGATCAAAGCACAAGGCTCGAAGGCGCAACCCGCAAGCGCATCCGACAGCTTGTGCCTTGGATCGTCTGTGCCTTGGACCGTGTGCCGCGATCAGTCCTTCGGACCGTCCACCTGGAGCGACAGGTAGCGCTCGTACCCCATCTCCTTGATCTGATGGAGCTGGGCCTCGAGCCAGTCGGTGTGCTCTTCCTCATCCTTGAGGAGCTCCGTGAACAGCTGCCGCGAGGCGTCGTCTCCCGCCTCGCGCGAGATCTTGATCGCGGTGTTGTACATCACGACCGCCTTCTCCTCGAGCTTGAGGTCCGACTCGAGCTGCGCGCGAATATTGGCGCCGATGGTCAGGTCCATGTAATCCATCTTGGGAGTCGCATCGAGGAACAACAGACGCTCGATGAGCTTTTCGGCGTGCTTCATCTCGTCGATCGACTGCTTCTTGATGTACTTGCCAATGCGGTGATACCCCCAGTTGTGCGCCATCTCGGCATGGAGAAAATACTGGTTGATCGCCGTGAGCTCCTCCTTGAGCGCCATGTTCAGTTGAGCTATGACCTGGTCGTTGCCACGCATCCGGCCGCCTCCTTCGCCGCGCGCTCACAAGCCCACACGAGGCCTGCCGTTCATGCGCGCGTGCCGTCATCGTACGCTCATCGCCGCCTCGTGCTCAATGGTTAACACCGCGACGATACCGAATCTCAGTATCATCACCGTCATGTCTGACATCCCGTTGCGTCCGCTGGGCAACACCGGTGTGCAGGTCTCCGCGATCGGCTTCGGCGGCTACCATCTCGGGACGCTGAAGAGCGAACGCGAGGCCGTCCGCCTCGTGCACGCCGCCATCGATGCCGGCATCACGTTCATGGACAACGCCTGGGAGTATCACGAGGGGCGATCCGAGATGCTGATGGGCAAAGCGATCGCCGACCGGCGCGACCGCGTGTTCCTGATGACGAAGCTGTGCACCCACGGCCGCGGGCGGCGCGAGGCGATGCGCCAGCTCGAACAGTCGCTCCGCCGGTTGAAGACGGACGTCCTCGACCTCTGGCAGATTCACGAGTGCGTCTACGACAACGATCCCGAACGCCACTTCGCGCGCGACGGCGCCGTGGAAGCGCTCGCGTACGCGCAGCGCGAGGGCAAGGTGCGCTTCGTCGGGTTCACCGGCCACAAGCATCCGGACATCCACCTGGCGATGCTCGGCCGCGACTTCCCCTTCGACACGTGCCAGCTCCCGCTCAATTGCTTCGACAGCTCGTTCCGTTCTTTCGAGGAGCGCGTCCTGCCGCAGCTGCTGCGCCGCGGGATTGCGCCAATCGGAATGAAGAGCCTCGGCGGCGACGCGCGTCAAGTGAAGAAGAAGATCATCACTGCCCGGGAGGGCCTGCGCTACGCCATGAGCCTGCCGGTGGCGACGACCGTGACCGGCATCGATTCGATGAAGGTGCTGCGCCAGAACGTACGCGTCGCGGCCGGGTTCACGCCGATGTCGAAACGGGATATCGCCGCCCTGCGCCGCCGCGTGCGCGACGAGGCCGCGGACGGCCGCTTCGAGCTGTACAAGACCACGGCTAAGCACGAAGGGCCAGTCGGCCGTCGGCAGCACGCGTTTCCCGGCGACGAGGAGCTGTCGGCGTGATCGCCGGCGGGCCACCTCTGAAACCGCTGAGGACACATGTGCAAGAAGGTGCGACCTCTGGGCAGGACGGTGGCCGGGAAAGCGCAGGTTTCAGCCGCTCTCCTGACGGCCCGGCTTTTGCGGAAAGGTGGGTAGCTTGGTCCTACAAATGAGTTCAATACTTATGAAGAAGATGCTGCTTACGGTTGTGCTCGCGATGGTTCCCATGGCCGCGCTGGCCCAGAACGCCAACGAGCTCCAGCGGATGTTCGAGGCTGGCAAGTACCAGCAGGTCGTCGAGACGGCATCCAATGATGCCCAGCCAGCCGTCCTCTACACGGCTGCGCAGAGCCACCAGAAGCTCGGCGCCACCGACCAGGCGCTCCAGAATTACCGCCGGCTGGCGGAGTTGCCCGACAACGACCCGTGGCACTTCATCGGGTTGTCCGCCCAGCAGCTGCTCGAGGGCCAGAACGACCCGGCCGTCGAATCGGCGCGGCGCGCCGTCGAATTGGCCGGCGACTCTCCGGAAGCGCACTACCAGCTCGGTCTGGTGCTCGCGAGGCGGGAAGAGTGGGGCGAGGCGGCTACCGCGTTCGATCGCGCCGGCGATATCGATCCGTCCAACGCTTACGCGCGTTACTACGGCGGCCTGATGCACTACCGCGCGAATCGTCCCGACCGCATGGCGACCCGCTTCGAGCAGTTCCTGAAGCTCGCGCCCGAGGCGCCGGAGCGGCCCGAAGTGCTGTCGATCATGAAGACGATCCGCGGCCGGTAAACACGACTCGGGTCCCGACTCCCAACCTGCCCGGTGTCCAACTCCCAACCCGTGGGAGTTGGCGCCGGCAGCAGATTGGGAGTTGCGAGTTGACCGTATCTTCAGAACGTCTGCCCGATCCCGAACGTCCACCGCCCCGAGGGTGAAGGCCCGACTCCGGACGAAAGCACCCGGCCGTAATCACCACGCACCACGCCGAACGGCGTCGTCAGGCGCAATCCGAATCCCGAGGAAATCGTCATGTCGCGGAAGGCGAGCTTCGTCTCCGGCGAGAGCGTCCCGCTGTCGATGAATCCCACTCCCCGCAGCCAGCCGTAGATCGGGAACCGCACCTCCTGGTTGAACACCAGCAGGCCGCGACCGCTGATCGGGAACCCGAACACATCGCGTCCCGCGACGGCGTCTTCCTCGACGCCGCGGATCGTGCGCGCACCGCCGAGAAAGAACTCGAACGACGACAGGAGATCCTGATCGCCAAGCGGCCCGACGAGGCCGGCGCGCGCCGCGGAGGCAAACACCACTCCCCGCCACGGCTTGAAGTAATACGCCTGGGACAGCCACCGCAGGTACGAGATCTCCGATGCAAGCCGATCCGCGGCGAGCTCGACGCTCGTGGACACGAGCGAGCCGCGCACGGTGTCGCCCGGATTGTCGCGCGTGTCCCACGCCGCGCTCGCCGTGAGCCGGCCGATGTGCACCAGGATGTCGAACGGAATCGTCGCGTCGTTCGGCTGTGTGTCGAACGTGTGGTTCTCCTCGAACCGGTAGGTATATGACACGGTGATGGCCGGAGTGACGCGTGCGCGTTGCTCCCACGCGATGCGGCTGATATCGGTGACCAGCGTGTCCGACACGAAGTCGCGGCGTGCCCGCTCGAGGATGAGCGAGGACTGAACAGGCAACCCGATCATCGTCGGCGCGTTGACGAACACGCGGCCCGATCGCTCTCTCCGCTCCAGCTGGGTCGCACCGCCAACGGTCACCGCGCGGCCGAACAACGTCCGCCGCGTGATGTCGGCCGACAGGCCGGGCACGAGATCGCGCCCCTCGACGTTGTCTTCCGGCCGCTCTTCCGCGACCTGCACGCCGTAGCGCAAGCGAAACGCCGGCCATTCGTCGACGGCCACGCGCATCCGCATCGGCCGGGTGCCATCGGCGGCGTTCCCCTCCGCCACGGGCTCGGACGACACGTCAACGCGGCGGAACAGGCCGGTGTCGAACACGCGTGAGCGGGCCTGCAGCCATGCCTGCGGCCGCAGCGGCTCGTTCGGCATCAGATCGAGGGCGCGTTCGATCACGTCGGTGTCGATGGAGCGGTTGCCGGTGACGGCGATCGCTTCGAGGATCTGCCGCGGGCCTTCGACCACTACGAACGTCACGTCGAGGAGCGGCTCGCCGCCGCGCGCGGTCTGCCGCGTCGTCGCGGTGGCTGACGCGAAGCCCTCGCGGCGATACAGGGCGACGACGCGTTCTCGCGCCAGCTCGATGGCACCGGGATCGGCGGCGATGCCCTCGGGGAGATTCGCCGCCTCGCGCAGTTGCTCGATCGGCAGGCGCGCGACGCCTTCGAAACCGACCGTGCCGATGACAATCATTTCTCCCGCCGTGACAGCGAACGGAAGGATCGCGTCTTCACCTTCGAAGAGCGGCGCCCCTGCAGCCACCCGCGCCCGCAGATAACCATCCCTGCGCAGGACGTCGGCCAGCTCCCGTTCGACGCCTCCGGGATCGGTCGCTGCCCTCTCTGCAAGGCCTCGTGCCGCCACCTCGACGGACAGCCGTTCGTTCAAGGCATCGTCTGCGCCGTCTATCCGAACGCGGACGGCGCCCGTCCGCGGCCCACGCATGACGTCGATGGCGAGTGTCAGCGTGTCCGGGGACGCGCGGACAAGGCGCGCCGACACTTTCGCCTGGAGATAGCGTTCCTGCGCCAGCGCCCGGCTGACGATCCCAGTCGCCTCTTCGACGAGAAAGGTCTCGAAGACTGTATCCGCCCACGCGGCCCGCAGCTCGGACATGACCGCGGCCAGCAGCTCGGCCCCCTCCACAACGATGTCCGTCCGCGGACCAGGCACAATCGTGTAGGTGAGCGCGACGCCGTCGCCGGTGTCCCTCCGGTTCGCGGTCACCCGTGCCGTGAGATGACCCTGCGCCTGATACAACGCCAGGAGGCGATCGCGATCGTCCTGCCACTCGGCGAAATCGAAACGGTCACCGTCGGTCAGCGACAACTCGTCGCGGACGCGTGCCTCAGGAACGATCAGATCGCCGGCGAGCATCACGGACGCGACCCGCGGATCGACGCGCCGCGGCGCGGCGGGCGCAGTCGCCACCCGCCGCGTACCGCCGAAGCTGAGGTCGTGCCGGAACCCGTACGACATGAGGTCATCGTCGTTCGAGACGAGGCGCAACTCAATCTGCCGCGACGGCAGATAGTCGACAATCCAGGTCTGCGCGTCGCCGTCGCGGAGGCTCTGCGAGAGCGTCACATTCAGGTCCCCGATGCTCTTGCCGAATGTCAGGCGCGAAGTCGGGTCGAGCTCGGTCGTCAGCACTTCGGAACTGGCCAGCGTGCCCGACGTCTGGACACCGCCGATGCGCAGCGTATCGAGGCCGATCGCCCGTCCGGCAAAGCCAAGCAGATCGGCCGAGAAGTTGCCGAGCACCTGCGCGCCGATCGCCGCGGCGTCGTCGGTGCTCAGCTGGTCGAGAGTGCGGCCGGTCACGAGCAGCGCCGTCAGATCGGCCTGGCCAAGGGGATCGGGTGCGGAGGGCGCCTGCAGATCCACGCCGAGGGTTTCGGGCGTTCCCGCGATCGTCACCTCGATGTCCACGCCCCCCGCGCGCGTCGAGAGCTCGAGATTGAGGTTCGGCTCGATGACGACGGGATTGGCGAAGTCGATGGTGCCGGATGTGATGGTGTAGACGTTCCGGCCGACGAACAGCTGTCCGCCTTCGCGCAGCTCGGCGCGGCCCGACAGAGCCGGGAGCGCGGCCGTGCCGATGGCGCGGAGATCGGCGCCGAGCTCGAACCGTCCGACGTTGTTGTCGACGACGATGTCTTCGTCGGTGACGAGGCGGAAGTCGAGCGCGAGACGATTGAGCGCGCCGGGGCTCTCGACCGCCGCCGCCACGCCGGCCGCCCTGACGTTCGCGAGCAGACCGGTCACCACGGCGAGCGGCTCGCGATAGGACCCGCGGAGCACCGTCACCGTGCCCTCGATGCGGCTGTCCGGATAGTCCTGACCCGGGACCGACGTCGCGGTCAGTTGCAGATCGGCGTCCATTTCGGTACGCAGGCCGGCGGGAAACTCGAGCGGCATTGCCCGGATGCCGGTGGCAAGGCGCGCACTGAGCTGCCCGTCCGTTCCAAATTCGACTGTGCCCTCCCCGGTGAGGGTGCCTCCATTGATGGAACCGGCCAGGGACGACAGCGTGGCGGTCGAACGTGTGAGCACGGCCCGTCCGTTCAGGCCGGAGATGATGATGCGCGGATCGATCAAACGCATCTCCGCGTCAGCCACGAGCAGGTCGCCGTCGATGCGCGGGTCGGTAAGAGGCCCGGTGATGGACAGGCGCGGCTGGAGCGAGCCGGCCGTGCTGAGCCCCGCAGCGCGTACGAACGGTGTCGCCATGCGCAGGTCGATGTCGCCGTTGGCCAGGATGCCGGCCTCGAGGTCGCTGAGCCGCACCTGCCCGCGCACACTGAGACTGGCTCCCTCGCCGGTCCAGTCCCAGGCGTCCACCCGCGCCAAACCGTCGCGCGCGATGATGCGCGTGGGCACGCGCTGCGTGACGGGAAGATCCGCGACGCGGAGGTCGAGGCGGTCGAGCTGAACCTCACCGCGGACCGCGGCGAGATCGAGTGATGGCGCGTCGAGCGACAGGCTGGCGTCAACCGAGCCCGACAACTCGCCCGCAGCACTCGAGTCGAGGAACGGCTCGAGCACCGCGGCGGTCACGCCGGTTATGGTGGCGCGCAGCGAGGCCTCCCCGGGCTCCGCGCCCGGCACAGGTACGCCGACGAACGAGAGCGGCACTCGGCCCGTGCCGTTTACCGTTGCGCCCTGGTAGACGCCATGCGCCTCGCGCAGATCGATCCAGCCGTGCTCGACGTGCGTTCGCACCCTGAGGTCGGAAATCGTCGGCAGGTCGGTCAGCGTAATCGCGCCGGGTCCGACCTCCGCGTCGGCCGACACCAGCGGCTCATCGAGCGAGCCGCCGATACGCGCGAGCAGCGCGACCGGCCCGCTGCCGCCCATCACTGGAACATCCGCGATTCCCGTCGCGGCCACTGCGCGAGCGACTTCTCCGATGTCGCCGGTGATAGTGGCGATGACGCCGTCCGCGACGGTGACTCCTCGCTGCTGGTTCGTCGCGGCGGAGACGGCAATCTCTCCCGACGCCGACACACGCGTCTCCCCTGCTGCCGCCTCGAGCCGTTCGATCGCAACCCGCTCTCCGCGGTACCGGATCGACGCAGGCTCCAGCAGCCGCACGGGGAGATCCCCGGCCATCCCTTCGAACTCGGTGACCTGGAGGGTGGCGGCCCCGGCTCTCCACTGCTCGAGGGCGCCTTCGGCCTCGAGCGTCACGCTCGTGCTTCCGCGGATGGCCACTGGCGACTCGAACGTGCCGAGCACGCGCTCGAGGTCGAGCCGATCGACCCGCGCCGTCAGCGAAGTCATGTACGGCGCCGACGTCGCCACACGAGCATCGGCCGTCGCGTTGAACTGCGGTGCCCTCGCCACGATGTGCGCGAGCTGGGGATCGAGCATGACCATCGCATCGACGTCGCCGATGGCCACATCCTGCCAGGCGAGGTCACGGGCGCTCACGTCGCCTTCCGCCATGACCGCCGCGCCGCGGCCGGACCCGCGAACCGCCGCAGTGACGCGGCCGGCCAGCGGCAGGTCGGTGGTGGGCTCGAGAAGCCAGTCGGTCAGCGTGGAATCGAACGTGTAGCGCTCGGTCCCGGTGTCGAATGTCCCGGTGAGCGCGATCGGACCCGACGCCGGCGGGTTCGACAGGCGAAGGCTGTCGCTCGCGCCCGTGAAGTCCACCCGCGTCCGGCCGAACGTGCCTGCGACTCGCGCTTCCGCTCGCAACCGGCCCATAGGGACGGCGTCAGCCGGGAGATCGATCAGATCCCCGCGCCGCAGTGCGTCCACCAGGGCGGGCAGGTCGGTCTCGGAGATTTGCACGGTGCCGGCGACCGTTGAGCGAGGCAGATCTTCGGCGAGCCGGCCCCGCAGGGCCAGCGTCGCCGGCGCAACGCCGGCGACGCGATGCTCGCCGTCAACGCGCCAGGTCCCGTCGGCAACCCTGAGCCGCGATTCGCCGGGCAGGGCGAGCGGGACAAAGGGGGTTGGTCTGTTCTGAAGCTGGATCAACGCGTCTACCCGGACGCGGTCGGTAACGGGCCTGGCCGCGCCAGCCGGGGAAGCGAGCGCGCGGCCCGTCACCAGGGCCGGCGCCCGCGACACCGTCGGACGTCAACGGCAGGATCACCGATCCGCTGATATGCCCGCCTTCGATGTCGAATGCGGCTCGGTTGACCGTCAACGCCTCGGATGTCGCGCGGGCATTCGCCGCCACGTTCGAGACGGTGATCTGCTGCCAGGTGATGCGCGGGGACGCGATGTCCAGATCAACGGCCGGTGCGGCCATGGGGCCGGCGACGCGGCCCGCGAACGTGACGCTGCCGCGCGGCGCATCGGAGTCGGCCATGCCCCACCGCGCAAGGCGCGCGACGTCGCCCGCACCCTCCAGTCGAACATCGAGCGACGGGTCATTCGCGATGACCGTGACATGGCCTTCGAGGCGGATACGGCCTTCATCGCTCTCGACCTCGACTCCCGCAAGGTGAAGCGTCCGGCCGTCAAAGCGCGCGCCGCCCGCGAGCGTGGTCATGGCGGTGTGTCGATCGCCCACGCGAACGGTGGCCGGTTCCGACAACGCGATGCGACCGTCGTCTGCGGAGAGTTGCACAACCGCCGCGGGAACGTCGAGCGCGAACCCGCTTTCCTCGTCCCGCACATCGACGCGCAGGGGCGTCAGCGCAAGGCGGCCGATCCGAAGCGGCTCGGGCTCACCGGCCGCCGGCGCGATGTCGATTCAGGCAGGTTCGAGGCTCCGGACGCGGTGCGGACGATGCGCACGACCCCGTTGCTGACCGACACCTCGTCAAAGGACACGTCACCGAGCAGCGTTCGGCGCGGCACGGTCACGGCGACATAGGCCGCTTCGAAGAACGGAGGCTGCTTGGCCACCGCCGAGACACGGACGTCGGCGAGCCCGACACGCAGCGAGGCGAGGTTGTAGTCGAGCCGCGAGGCCTCGACGCGCAGCCCGTACTGTTTCTCGAGGGTCGTCAGCGCATACTGCAGGACGCGCGCGCGAACGAACGGCGCGTGAACGAAGAGCACGGCCGCCCCGATCAGCAGGACCGTGGCCGCGACGAACAGTCCCAGCCGGCGCCTCATCCGGCCCCTATCGTACGCTGGTCTCTGCCTTCCGGCTCACGTCTGGGTTCCGACGCCTGTTCGACTCGACTCCAGAGGTTGAGCCGAGTCGGACCGGGGTCTGACCCCAATGGCACCGCAGGCCTCACCAAGCTGTCGGATTCGTTCGCGCAGGGCGCGCGCGAAGCGGATGGCCTCCTCATCCGTAGCCCCGCACGATAGCAGCCCATCTCGAAGAGCGGGCTCCGACAGGTGGCGCGCGTACTCGTAGAACCAGGCGGCGTGCTCAACGGTGACGCCGCGTGCGATCTCGGCCGTGACGCTGGCCCTGATACGTGAAACACACGAACCCGTCACGCACCTGGCTCACGAACTTCGCGGTCTGCGCCTCGAAGCCGCTCACGTCCCATCGTCCGCGCGAGACGACATTGGAGCCCCACCGGCCCATCGCGCCCCCCCAATCGGTGATCAGGTAGCGCGCCTCGCGTCCCCACGGCGCAATGCGATGCTCGAAGATCGCCGTATTGGAGCCGCGCGAGACGTCGCGGCGGTCCTTGGTATCCCAGTTGGAGAGCAGGATGTTGACGATTTTCAGACCGTTGAGCTGCTTTGTGCCGACAAACGGGTTGTCGTCCCACGACCAGCTGTGCTCGTCGAAGAGCATGCGGACGCTGCGATCCTCGAGCTCGAAGCGCGCCTCGGTGAAAGTGCCGTCCTCGGCGACGGAGTTGCGCGCCCTCGAGAGTCCGGATGCGCCTTCGATTCGTCCCTGGGCGACATAGTGCGTGACCTCGGCGAAGTAACCCAACGCCCACGCGAACCTCACGGCAAACGATTCCGGCTTCGCCTCATAACCCCACTTCACCCGCCAGAGGCGCTGGCGCGCGTCCCGCACCGCGACACAGGGCTGCGAGCCGACCAGGTGCTCCTCGACGAACGCGAACGGCGGCTCCGGCACGCCTTCGGCTCCGCCTGGCCCGAACCGCAGGTCGGCCAGGTCGCTGTCGGACGGGTGCCGCCAGATTCGATGGCGCGTTGCCACCAGGCGGCGCGGCCCGGCGCGCCGGATTCGCCATTGGCCATGGACGCGCCACACGAAGTGCAGCAGCATCGACGCCGTCGCGGTCCCCGCGATTGCGATGGCGATCCACCAGGCGGCGCCCGACCAGGTCATCGCCAGCGCTGATGCAAAGAACGGCACCAACGTGTTACCTTTAATGTCATCGCCGCTTGCAGACGCAGATGGCCGTAAAACCGCTCGACCTAACGCTCGAGCTCGCACCCAGGGCGCGGTTCGACGTCGTCGAGCTCCGTACCCATTTTGCGGCCGAACACGAGGCGCTTGCCGCATTTCCCCACTGTCTCTACTGGTCGTCCCATACCACTGCCGGCTTTCTGGAGCGGAGCCTCTCCGCCCGGCTGAGCGCCCAGCACGTCCCGAGCTATGTCGAGGCGTTCCGGACGTTGTTTCCGGAGGGCGCGGGCTACGAGCACGACCAGCTGGAGCGCCGGGAGGATCTCGACGCGAGCCAGCGCGCGGTCGAGCCGCGGAACGCGGATTCTCACCTCGCCTTCATCGCCAGCGGACTGCGGCCGTGCGTGACGCACCCGAACAGGCCAAGTGAAGCGGTCTGCTTCGTGGATCTCGACGGGATGGTTGACGGCCGCCCGCGACGGCGCCTCACGCGCCTCATCGGTTTCCGCCAGGAGCAGCCCGTCCAGAAGACGCGCATCCTGGTGCCCGTCTCGGCGCATCCGATCGATTCGATCAACCTGAAGGATCCGCGCCTCGGCATCTGCGATCAGCTCGCGGACTTCGTGGCGCGCGCTGGTATCGCGAAGGGACGCCTCCGGATCGTCCTCGATCCTGCCGAACGGCACTCGGCGCTGACGGTGAACGAGTACGAAACGTTGCTGATGAACCACGACCTGGCGGAAGTGCTCCGCAACCCGCTGCGCTTCGTCGCCGAAAAGGGGCGCCACGTGCTCGCCAACCCGCGCGCCGTCCCGGCCAAGACGCTTGGCTACGCCAAGTACGACTTCGTCAGGGTCCTCAACCAGGGTCTCGACACGTTTGGCCTGCGCGGGTCCGTCGTCGAGAAACTGCTGGCCCGGACGCTCGCGGTGCCGGCCGCACGCTTCTTCCGCATGCGGCGCTCGATCAGCCTGCTGGTGTCGAATCGCGAGGACGGTACCCACGGGCTCATCGAAGGCACGTACCAGAGTCCGATCCTCGTGCAGTGGGCGCGCGCGCCGCGGCAGACGCGCATCCTCGACGTCACCCTCACAGAACTGCGGTAGGGCCGGCTGAAGCCGGCCCTACGACGTAGGTATTCACGCGGCCGTGGCTTCCGCCTCAGGCGGAGGATGATCTTCCGGCTGAAGCCGGAAGCCACGGTTGCTGAATCCTGTGGCTTCCGCCGTCGCAATCGTTTCGCGTGTCAGCAATTCGTAGAGCCGACCTCAGGTCGGCCTGACTGACTTCTACTTCGGCAGCCTCTCCGGCATCTCCGCGACGATGTAGATCATCACCGCGATCGCGGCTGCGGCTTTCGAGACCTCATCGGGCGCGATCCGTTCCACGGTGTCGGCCGGCGTGTGATGGATTTGGAAGTACCGCTGCGGCTCGCCGAGAAACGCCATGGTGGGCGCGTTGGCCGCCTGGGCGATCGGACCGACGTCCGCGCCGCCCCCGCCGACGCCAATCTCGGACAGGCCGATGGGCGCGAGCAACGTGCCGATGTCGCGGATCAGCGCGCGTGCAGCGGGACTGCCGCTGAAACCGAGGCTGGCGGGCGCGAATACCCCGGAATCCGATTCCAACGCGAACACGTGGTTGTGCGCCTGGTCGCCGTAGCGATCGGCGTACGCCGCCGCACCTCGCAGCCCGTTCTCCTCGTTGGTGAACAGCACCAGCCGCACGGTCCGCCGCGGCTGAATCCCCAGCTTCTTCATCAACCGGACCGCCTCCCACGTGATGATGCAGCCCACGCCGTCATCGGACGCCCCGGTGCCGACGTCCCACGAATCGAGGTGGCCGCCGAGCAGCACGATCTCCTCCGGCTTCTCCCGGCCCAGGATCTCGCCGACGACGTTGGCCGATTCGGCGTCGGCGTCGAACCGCCCGCTCAGCGTCAACCGCACCCTCACGCGCTGACCGCGAGCCGCCAGCCGCACGACGCGATTCGCGTCTTCGCCCGCAATCGCGGCCGCCGGAATCGGCGGCATGCCCTGCCCGTATTGCACCGCGCCGGTGTGCGGTGTCCGCAGGCCAATGGGCCCGACGGCGCGCACGAGCACGGCCACCGCGCCCTGCAGCGCCGCCGCGCGCGCGCCTCCGGTGCGGTACGCCACCGTGTCGCCGTACGACGTGAACGGCGCGTTGAACAGGACGATGCGCCCGCGCGCGTCGCCGCCGCGGCTGCGCAGCTCGTCGAAGCTGCTGACCACGAGCACGTCGCCTTCGACGCCGCCGGGCGGCGTGGCGATGGTGCCGCCCAGCCCCAGGATCGCGAGGGAGTCGTGCGGGGGATGCAGAATCTCCGCGCTCTCGATGCCGCGGATCCAGTTGGGCACCATCACGCGATCGGCGCGGACGTTCTCCAGCCCGTCCTGCTTCATCACCTCGGCGGCCCAGCGAAGGGAACGCGCCAGATTCTGCGAACCGCTGAGACGGGGCCCGAACGTGTCGGTCAGTTCGGCGAGACGCTGCCATGCGAAGTCGTCGGCCGTCGCCGCCTTGATGAGGCGTGCGGCATTGTCGCGATAGGGCGCGAGCCACGCAGGCGACGAAACCGATTGAGCTGCGGCGCCCACGGCGAAGACCACCAGCAGGCCGGCCGCCGCCAGTACTCGGATAACGGGATGAACGCGCATAAGAATAATCAGGGCTGTGGCCGCGTCTGCAGCGGCTGGCCGGGCAAGATCTTCAGGACAGGGTGTGCGGCGCCCGGCGCGAGTGCCGCATCCATCATGTTCCACGTGGTCAGGCCATCATTATGCCCGCACTCTACCCTGAAATATTCCGCAGATGAGCCTTCGTCCCGCCGGGATTTCAATGACCGGGAATCGTGTTGTGGGGACGTGTACGCGGCCGCGGCGTAGGCGCGACGCGACGAACCTGTGGCGCCGTCGCGCGCGCCCGTTCGCCTCGAGACAGGCCGGCACAGCGCGGTAAGAGTGCGACGCGACCCGATCATGAATGGAGCCGGGAACCGGCCCCATTCCAGTCAACGTCGTCTCAGGCTTCAGCCGGGAGACGCTGTGGGGCTGCATCGCCGCCTTCCCGCCGAAGCCGGAAGCCGCGTACAGCACAGACCTTGGTCAGCGGCCGGCGACGACCATCTTGTCCACGACAGACGTGACACCTTCCGTCTCGCGCGCAAGCCGGAGTGCGCGCTCGCGCTCGGCATCGCTGGACACCCGGCCGCTCAACGTGACGACGGTCCCGTTGGTATCCACGTCGATCCCTGCCGCATCGACGGCATCGTCCAGCGCCATCTTGGATTTGATCTTCGCGGTGACCGCTCCGTTGGCAGCGGCGCGCTCCGCCGCGTTGACGCCGACGGCGACCTTCTCGCCGATCTCCGCGCCCGTCGCCCGGGCACGCGACGTGTCCACCGACGTGTCCCGCGCGCCTGAGGTACCGATCGGACGGTCCACGATCGGAGCGACGTCGTCGTCAGCCCAGCGGTATCCGACGAAAAACGCCCCGACGCCTACGATGATGATCACGATCAGGATCACCCGCAGCAGTGTTCGAATCATGCTTGCCTCCAGACGGCGACGACTGCAATTGGCGTGCTGTGGCCGCCTGCGTCAGCCGCGCCGGATCACGTCCGGCGGCGCTGTGGCACGACCAGCATCACGATGCCGCCAATCAAGGCGATCGACGCCGACGACGGGCGGAAGCGCAAATCCCTCGCGCTCCTGTGAGGTAATCTCCACCGGCCCCGCGTCCAGCAGAGTGTCCCTGTCGGTCCAGAACACGCCGCCCCACGCCAGCGTGACAATACCGATGATCACGAGCGCCAGCCCGACTATGCGTCTTGCATTCATTCCTTGCCTCCGCACGGCTGAGTGCAAGCGAAGGACCGTCCGACATCACCGGGCGTTGGCGCGCCTCAGAAGCGCGTTGACGGCCGCGAGCTCGTCCGCATTGATCGTGTGGTCCATGCCGGGGTAAATCCGCTCGTCCACGTCGGCGCCCATTCGACGGAACAGACGGGCGGACTCTTCGACCCGCGCCAGCGGAATGTGCGCGTCCACGTCGCTGCACCCCAGGAATACCGGCGTATTGTCGAACGATCCGGTGTAGTCGCGAGGCGTGCCCGGGGGCCCGATGAGGCCGCCGCTCAAGCCGGCGACCCCGCCGTACGTGCAGGCGTGACGCGCCGCGTATTCGAGCGACAGACATGCGCCCTGCGAGAAGCCCATCAACACAATCCGTTCGGGCGGGACGCCTTCCTGACCAAGTGCGGCCACCAGGCGGTCGATCACGCGCAGCGCCGACGTGAGGTACGGCTCGTTCTGTTCGATGGGGGCAAGAAAGGAATACGGATACCACGTCCGCCCCGCCGCCTCCGGAACAAGGTACGCAACGTCGGTCGGCTCGAGCGCGTGCGCGAGTCCGAGGATGCCCTCCGCCGAATCGCCGCGGCCATGGATCAGGATGGAAGTGAGCCGCGCCTTCGAGGGCGCCGGCCCATGCTGCAGCACCGGTTGCCCGGCATGGGGATCGTCTGCAACGGTCATTTTTATCTCTCCGCGCGTGAATGCCGGCCGGGATGCACGAGCGCCGGCAGGAGCCGTTCGAGCTCGCCGCGCGGAATGCGGGGCCAGGGAAAAAACGTGAGGATGGATCCGGGGGTACCCGCGTCGTTACCGAAATAGAGATGACAGGTTCCGGGATCGTCGAAATTGATGGTCAGCTTCACCAGCCGCCAGCCGAGCGTACCGGTGTAGAAATCGAGGTTCGGCTGAGGATCGCCGGCAATCGCCGTGACATGGTGGATGCCGGTGATGTGCGAGGCCTGCATGGTAGTGATCATAGGGCTGGCGGGAAACCTGCGGCGCGCGTCCTTCAAGGGGTTGCTGCTTCGTGCCGCGGTGCCGTCCCGGAGGAACGACGCCGTTCAGGCGCGACTCGTGTCCTTCATCAAGGGCTTCGCGGCGTATACCACGGCGCGCAGGCAATAGGGAGTGAATAGTCCGGTTGGTACCCGCATTGCTTTGAGGTGAAGTATCGGCGCAACGAGGGAGACGAACCAATGGTGCAAACGTTCTGCTCGAGCGGCCAGCGTGAAGGAGTCAAAGGAGCGGTGCACGGCGCCGCGTGTCTCATCGCCGCGGCGATGGCGGCCTATAACATTGCGGCGTGGCATTTTCGCCGTGAGCCACACCTGGGCACCAATGCCGTTGTCTACACCCTGGCCGTCGCATGGGAAGCCAAACAGATGCTTCGCCACCTGCGCCGCTGCGACCGGACCGTGGTGACCATGAGGGCTGCCTGATCCGCCCGCACACCGATCGAAGAGCGGAACTCTCGGAGGGGTTGCCGGCCGCGCCAACGCGTCCAACGATTGGGCACGATCGATGACGCATGGTCACGGCCACCTGCCGCCTGCGGAGGATTCCGAAACGCGAAGCTGGAACTAGAAGCTGGGGCTTGCCGGGATACGGAGTCACAACAGCTCAACCGCCGCACTCGCTGGTCACTCGTCTCCCCCGCCGGACCGCCCCCGCAAGGCTTTGACCGTCCCCCGCCGCTTCTTCGTCGCCAGGCGTTTTTCCCGCGCCGCCGGCCGCGGCTTGGTGGCGCGCCGCTTCTTCGGGACTTTCGTCGCGCGCTGCAGCAACCCGATGAGACGGACCCGAGCCGCCTCGCGATTCTGCGTCTGGGTTCGGTGCTCGCGACTGTCAATCAGAAGGATGCCCTCGTCCGTCATGCGCGTGCCGGCGAGCGCGATCAGCCGGTGCTTGACGTCGTCGGGCAACGACGACGCCTGCACGTCGAAACGAAGTTCGACCGCAGTGGCCACCTTGTTGACGTTCTGACCGCCCGGGCCGGACGCGCGCACGAAGCGCTCCTCGATCTCGCGGTCGTCGAGCACGATCGCGTCGGTGACCCGAATCATCGGCGTCCCGAGGCCGTCGCTCGGCGACACAGGCGACGAGGGTCGGCCGGGTCAGGAAGAGCGATCCCTTCTGGCTGGGCATCAGACGCGCGATCGACCGGGCTGAAGGCGGAGGTCAGCGGCGTGGCTGGCACGCCTTCCTAACGTTCGCGGCTGAGGATCGCGTCGAGTCCGCGCTCGCCTTCGACGCACGCGCTCTCCAGGATCTCGTAGCCGTCTCCCGGCGTGTGCTGGCGCTTCAGCGTCCACCGCATCGTGAACGGCCTGGTCAACGCCTTGGGATCGGTCGCGGTCACTTTGTACCGCAGCGTGTCGGGATCGACGTACGTATAGCGCTCGTCCAGGGTGAGCGCGTCGGTGTGGAGCGTCCCTTTCGAATCGAACCACGTCCAGTCGTTCATGTTCGTCGTGCTGATGACCAGCGTGTTGCCTTCCCAGCGGCCGCGCGCGTCGCCCATGTGCAGCTTGATGCTGGAAGGCAGACGGGGACGGCCGTCGAGCGGCACGATGCGATAGGCGCGCGTGCGTTCCCAGGACTGCACGATGTAGCCGGGCACCTGCGTCATTTGGAAGTCGACCCAGTAGGCCAGCCGCGGCATGCCCAGGATGCAGGAGATCTCGGGATTGATCTCGCGCCGGCTCGTCGGCTTCGCGGTGATCTCGTCGCCGCCATACCGGCTGAGGATGTGCCGGCGCCGCGCCTCCGCCCACGGCTGGTAGGGAATTCTTCCGTCGGGCGTATCGACGAGCGCGCTGATCGGCTTCCGTGCCTTGATCCGCTCGTCGGACCATCCTTGTACTATCAGCGTGTCGATCGTCTGAAAGCTCGTCTCGACGTTTGTGCCGTCGGCGCCGCCCTGCTCCTCGGACCAGATCCCCTGGATGTCGGGTTGGCCGTCCGGAGTCCGGGGCGGAGTCCAGTTCCCAGCCGCCGCGGGTGGCGCCTGGCCCGCCGCCGGCGGCGCGGCCATGAACGCGGACGCCATACCGACCACGAACACGAGTGTTGCGACGTACCTGTGGCTCATCTCCCCTCCTCGAACGCGAGACGCGTACCGGGAATATACCTCGGCAGGCGTCTTCACGCTTGCCACGCAGGGGCGACAACGTAGCGGCCGAACGTAGGGGCCGGCTTCAGCCGGCCCGACACGTTCTACCGCGCATTCAAGGCGCTGGAGGGAACGTCGCCGCTCGAACACCGGGCCGGCACCGTTCACCAGGCGACCATCGCATCCTCGAAGAGCGCGCTGAGCTCGTCGCGGCCGGCTGGGCGCGGCGCCAGCTTCGTCACGCGATGCTGTGGCAGCGTCCCTTCGACCAGCGCGGGGATGTCGGAGGAGGAGTAGCCGACCGCGCGCAGCCCGTTCGGGATGTTCAGCCGCTGCATGAACCACGTGATACGGTCGGCGAGAATCCTGCCGGCGTCTTCCGCCCGCGCCGAGGAGACGTCGGCACCCAGTGCTTCCGCCGCTTCGAGGTGGCGGCCCGGATTCGCCGAGCCGGTGAATCGAAAGACCGCTGGCGCATTGAGGATCACGGACACGCCGTGAGGCACGAGCGGATGATCCGGAACATAGCCGGGCGCCAGGTAATGCCTCACGTTGCCCGAAACCGGGTACGACATGCCGTGCGGCAGGTGCACGCCCGCACTTCCGAATCCCACGCCCGCGTACGATGCCGCCAGCAGCATGTTCGCGCGCGCCTCATCGTCTGACGGATCGTCCACCGCCCGCACGAGGAACCGCGCCACCATCCGCATCGCCTGCAGAGACCAGACGTCGCTGATCGGATTCGATCCCTGGTAAGCCGGGCGCAGCTCGGGGCGCTCGGGCCGCGGCCGCTCGGTAAAGGGGATCGCCGTGAACGACTCGACGGCGTGGCTCAGAATGTCGAGGCCGGTCGCCGCCGCAACCTGCGGCGGCATCGTGCGGGTGTTCTCCGGATCGAGGTACCCAGCGTCGGCTTCAGCCGCCGACTCGCGATGCCGGTCTTCGCCCGCATCCGCTTGAGGTCGAAAATCGTGACGCCGGTCGTCTCGCTGCCTGTCCCCGCCGTCGTTGGGATCGCCATCAATGGCTTCAGCGGACCGGGGATCGGGCGTCCCTTGCCAATCGGCGGATTCACGTACTCGAGAAAATCCTCGGGCGGATACGTCGCGTACAGGTTGACCGCCTTGGCGGTGTCGATCGTCGATCCGCCGCCCACGGCCACGAACGCGTCGAACTCCCTGGCACGCGCGAACTCGATCGCGTCGAGGAAGGATTCGTCGCTCGGCTCGACGCGCACCCGGTCGTACAGCGTGAAGGGCACGCGGCTCTGCTCGAGGGACTCCAGCGCCGTCTGCACCGGCGCCAGCGGCCTCAACACGGGATCGGTCAGCACGAGGGCGTGCCTGACCCCGAGCGCGGCAAGGTCCATCCCGACCTCGCGTGTGACGCCGAAGCCGAAACGAATCGTGGAGGCCGCCATCTCGAAGGCGTTGTCTTTGTCCATCGAACGAATCCGGGAAGCCTCCCGCTGCGCCGGATTATCTCCGCGCGGCACGGGATGTTCAATGGGTGACAGAAATGTTCAATAGAGTAACCCCTGGGTGACGGCCTCACCGCCACTGCGCTCGAGCCGGAGGCGGGTCGCCGTCTGTGGCGTCCCGGCGCCGCGGGCGGGGCGGGCTCCCAGACGCCGTGCAGCACGCCGCTACTTCGCTGTAGGCGCCGGCTGGTCGGGTCCGGTGTATCGCAGGATATAAAGACCCCAGTGCTTGTCGTCCAGGTAGATGTAGCCGCGCGTGTCGACGAGCACATCCTCCGACTGCTGCACCAGGTCGTTCGGCGGCTGCGGTCCATAGCGCTTCAGCGGCGCCGGCGGGATGAACCAGCCGCTTTCGACCGGGTTGAGCGGATCCTTGATGTTGAAGACGCGCAGCCCGGCATTGAAGTAGGTGAGGTAAATCAGGTTGCCGGGTTTCTCCACGTCGGGGAGATGGATTTCGTGATTCACGTTGTGTGGACCGAAGCGGCCCCCCTTCTCGCAGAAATTCCTGTACGGCTCGCCGGCCGGCGGCTGCGGCAGCGGGAAGAGCGACATGAGCCGCGGCTTGCTGGCGTCCTTGATGTCCACGAGTCCCGCGAAGTTGAGTCCCTCGTTGCAGCGCTCGTTGCTCGCCTCTGACGCCACGAAGAGCATCTGGCGATCCCACAGCGGCAGCACCGAGTGCAATGACTGCGATCCGGCGTTGATGAACGGCGGGCTGAAGTCGAGACGGCCAATCTCCTTCGGCGCGGCAGGATTACTGATGTCGAGGTTCACGAGGCCCGGCGAAAAGGCCATCGTGAGCAACTTTCCATCCGGGCTGATATTGGCCGGACCGTGGAAGCCGTACGGCGTGTTCGCCCTGAGCATCTCGCCCGCCGCTCTGTTCATGCCGGGCTGCGCCCACTTCCCCACCTCCCTGGGATTCCTGGGATCGCTGACATCCATGATGACGAGGATGTTCCCGCCCTGGTAACCCGGATAGCCGGATGACAGGTATGCGTAGCGGCCGCCTGGATATGAATTGCGGTGGGTCCCGCCCGCACCTGACTTCCAGCGTGAGACCTCCTTCGGGTTCAGCGGATCCGAGATATCCCAGATGATGATGCCTTCGCTCCCCGGCTGGCCCGGATCGCCGCCCCACGACGGAATCTTCGGCTGCAGCGCGCCGATCATGAGGTTGTCGTGCAGCGTGACCTGGATGTTCCAGCTGTTCGGCATGCCCGGAATGAATTTCACGTATTTCGGATCGGCCGGGTTCGTGACGTCGACGATGCTCCAGCCGTCGTGCCAGAGGTGCCCGGTGTAGAGGTACCAGCGGTCGCCCGCCTTCTTGATCGCAAGCTTGAACGGCGGCTTCCCATCCATGTGGCTGTAGCCGACCGGCTGCATGTTGTGGGCTTTCCAACCAGGGGGAATGGGATCCGCGGCTGCGCGTCCCGCCGCGACCGTGAGGCCGATCGCCACGCCGATCATCAGAGCCTTGTGCGTCCTTGTCATTCGCGCGTGTCCTCCAGGAAGAATCGCGGAATTGTAGCGGTTGCGCGCTCAACCTGATCAGCCAGCGCGCCACATCGGAGGTACGCCTCCTGCAGATCGCTCATGCGCCTGACAGGACTGGCGAGGAGGCCGTATGTTCAATTCGCGTTTTTCGCTCATCACGATCGTTGTTCTCGTTACCGCAGGGGCAGGTTGCAACCGGCCGTCAGCTGAGCCGGCCGACGCCGCTCCCGTCGGGACAGCGGGTGAGCGGGCCGAAGGCCGGGCCGAGGGGTGTGAACCGCTCGAAACACGCGAGCCGAACGCGCCCGATCAACGCCCGGCATTCCCCGGCCAGACACGGGCGTGCGCCACCCCTTCGAACGTCGCGTTCGATGTCGTCGTGCTCGCCAGGGGGCTTCGAGCATCCGTGGGCGGTCGAGCCGCTGCCCGGCGGCGACCTGCTCGTGACCGAGAAGCCGGGCCGCCTGCGGATCGTCTCGGCGGCGGGCGAGACCGGCCAGCCGATCGCGGGCGTGCCGGCAGTCGATGCGCGCGGCCAGGGCGGCCTGCTCGACGTCGCGCTGAGCCCGGCGTTCGACGCCGACCGCACGATCTACTGGAGCTACGCCGAGCCGCGACAGGGCGGCAACGGGACCAGCGTCGCGCGCGGCGTGCTGTCCGCCGACCGCCGTCGTCTCGAACAGGTCCGCGTGATCTTTCGCGCGATGCCGACCTACGACGGCGACAAGCATTTCGGCTCGCGGCTCGCGTTCGGCCCCGACGGCATGCTGTACGTCACGCTCGGCGAGCGCTCCGACACGCCGATGCGGCCGCAGGCGCAGCAGCTCGACAGCCACCTGGGCAAGATCCTGCGCATCAACCCGGACGGCTCCGCGCCGCGCGACAACCCGTTCGTCGGACAGCGCCGGCGCGCTGCCCGAAATCTGGACGCTCGGCCACCGCAACGTGCAGGCGGCGGCGTTCGATGCCCAGGGGCGGCTCTGGGTGGTGGAGCACGGCACGCAGGGCGGCGACGAGCTGAACCTGATCGAGAAGGGCAAGAACTACGGCTGGCCGCTCGTCGCCTACGGCGAGGAGTACTCGGGCGATGCCGATCCCCGGCGCGGTGACGACGCAAGCCCGGCTTCGAGCAGCCGGTCTACTACTGGGACCCGGTGATCGCCCCGTCCGGCGCGCAGTTCTACATCGGGCGACGCGTTCCCGGCGTGGCGCGGCAGCCTGTTCGTCGGCAGCCTGAAGGACAAGAGGCTCGTGCGCCTGACGCTCGAGAACAATCGCGTGACCGGCGAGGAGCACCTCCTCGTCGACCGCGGTCAGCGCGTGCGCGACGTGCGGCAGGGCCCGGACGGGGCGCTCTACCTCGTGACCGACGAAGAGAACGGCGAGCTGTGGAAGATGA
>CAWAQA010000003.1:0-1574330 GCA_963784065.1 uncultured Acidobacteriota bacterium | reverse complement strand
CGAGATGTAACGGAACGAGTAGAGGAAGGGTATTGCTGAGCCCCACTTCCGTGAGCGGTGGCACGTCGTCCACCGGCACGGTGACGCTGGCGGCGGCGGCGCCGCCGGGTGGCGCGGTGGTCTCGCTTGCCAGCAGCAACGCGGTCGCCGCGTCGGTACCGGCGAGTATCACCGTGCCGGCAGGCGCGACAAGCGTGACATTCACGGCCACCACGACGCCGGTCGCGACGACGACGGTGGTAACACTGACCGCCACGGGCAGCACCACCCGGACGGCCGACCTCACCGTCACGCACAACAAGCACCCGGTGGCAGTCGCGGGGCCCGATCAGACCCTCACCGACACCGACGGCGACGGCCTTGTGGTCGTCGCCTTCGACGGGACCGGTTCGTCCGATCCGGACGGCACGATCGCCTCGCACTTCTGGCGCAAGAACGGCAACCTGTTCAACAACGAGGCAGCGTTCAGCATCCTGCAGCCGATCGGGACGCACACGATCGAGCTGACGGTGACGGACGACCAGGGCGCCACCAGCACCGACACGGTGGTGATCACCATCGTCCATCCACCGCCGCCGGCCGATAACCTCCCGCCGGTGGCGAACGCCGGCCCCGACCAGACCGTCACCGATACGGACGGCGACGGCCTCGCCAGCGTCCTGCTCAACGGCGCCGCCTCGTTCGATCCCGACGGCGCGATAAGCGGCTACGGCTGGTATGAGGGAGGCGTGCAGATCGCGTCGGCGTTCGGGGTGGGCGTGCCCCTCACGGTGGGCGTGCACACGATCACGTTGTATGTCTCGGACGAGCACGGCGCCAGCGACACGGACACGGTCGTCATCACCGTCAACGCGGCTGCCGCGCCGCCGACGACGGCCACGCTGACCGTCGCCGCCACGGGACGCAGCGGCCAGCGCGTGACGTCGAACCCGTCCGGCATCAACGTGACAGTCGGCAACACGGGATCCGCATCGTTCGCGGTGGGCACGCGGATCACGCTGACCGCGTCGAACGGGCGGGAGGCCGTCTGGTCGGGCGCCTGTTCGAGCGGCGGGAACAGGCGGACGAGTTGTACGTTCACGTTGAACGGCAACGCCTCGGTCAACGCCAATGTCCGATGAGGCAATGGCAAGGTGATGTGGGCGCGGAGGCTGCCGGCGGCGCACCTCAGTGCGCTGATCTCAAACTTTCGTCGTCGACTTCCAATGCGTCAGCCGCTCGGCGATCAACTCGGCGCGTCGCCGATCGTCCCCTCCGTCCAGGACGCTCATGTCGTCGGGATTGGCGCGCACGTAAACACCGGAGGTCCGGGCGTTGACTTGCGGCTGGGAGTCGGAATGAGTCGTGAAGTACCCGGCCGCGCGATCGGGGACTCGAGTCGGATCTCTCCCGTTCCGTACAACTGCGGCGCATTCGGGTGCCGGGGCCGTTCGCCGTTCCAATAGTAGAAGATGCCGGGAGGATCTTTCCGCGCTTTCACCGCTTCGCTCCAGTATCGCGCTGACAGAGTGCCATCCTCTTGCCACGAGCGGCCGGCCAGTTCCAGTGCCCCCTCGCGGTCTCGGGAGATGCGCAAGAGGCTCACGGCCGAAGGCTCCTCGGAGGTGAGCTGCGTCATGGAAAACTGCCACCACATCCCCTCGATGCGAGCGGCGCCCCACTCGTTCTCGATCGCCTTCCGAAGCTTCTGATTGACGACTCGCATCTCGGCGGCGGTGATTGCGTCGCCGTAGCGGACGCATGTGAGACCGAGGAGATCGCTTGGCAGCTTGGCGCCGCTCGCGTGAAGGATGAATGTCCGGCGCATGCCAAGGGCGGCACCGAAGAGGCCGGCTTCGAAGACCACGTTGTCTCGCGGGGCGGCCTGGCCGGATCCCGGGTCACCGGATGCGGGTGGGCTATTCGTCGTCCAGTCGTCGTGCGCGAACACGAACGCCGCGAAATCCACCTCGCGCGTCAGCTCGAGGAGCCGCCCCAGCGTCGTGGTCCCGGGATTGAACGACGTCGTCCACGGCTCCACCTGCGCGACGTCTTCGAGACCGCGCGTGAGAGCCTGGAGCAACTTCTGCTGTTTTTCCTGACGAGCCCAGGAAGATGCGAGGCTTGTCCATCCGTTCGTCGCGTCAGTGCGCCCTCGAGATCACACCGCCGAAGCCTCGCCGAACACACGGCGCTGGCTCCATTGTTGAGAGCCCGACTGTACCCTCGCCCGCGCCCGGACCTGCTCAAAGGTGTGCTGGCGCAAGATTACTCCATTCTCAAAGACCGGCTTCAGCCGGACCCGCGGGTCCTCTGGGTTCGTCCACTGTTCTTCCGGCACGATGTCGTCATGCCCCGTGAGGTTCACGACCTGTAGACGGCCGGCCAGAGATGCCTTGGACTTGTCCAGCGGGTTCTTCTGAATCTTCACCCACTGCCCATCCCGCTCTTGCGCCGAGCTTTTCATGGCAAAGCGTTCGGTATCCCGGTCCACCTTCTGGAGGAGCCCGCCGCCCATGCCATAGACCGTGTTGTGCGCGGCGAACCCGTTGGCGACGACGGCGTTGGCGATCTCGATGATCTGGTCAGGCACCAGCCCATCACTCCACAGGACGGCGTAGGGCGTCTCTTTATGTCCTGTTGGCGTGGTCGTACACGGCATTCTGGCCATGTACCGATTCAGGGTCCAGAGCACCAGATCCTTGGCGTCGGGGTGCTGCGGCGTGATCGAGTCGGGCCGGATGACCAGCTTGACGCGGTGCTCGTCCACGACCGGCTTCAGGTCGATCATCGCATCGACAAAGGCGTAATAGTCATACGAGTCGGCCACGAGCGAAATAGTCTGGTCGGGATGCGTCTCGATGATGTGCCGGGCGATGGCTACTTCTTCCTGTGGTCCACCCGCTGTCATGATGGAATGTTCACTGGCCACCACGGAGAAGGCCAGGTCCTGCAGGGACGCGCCGTAGTAGTGCGCGGCCTGCTTCATCGCCTGCATGGTATCTGTGCCTTGACCGTGGACCAGATGCGCCATCCCACCAATGCGGGCGGTCTCTTCACTGCTGGCCCCACGGTAGCCGAAGTCATGCAGCATGTAGTGAGCCACGGCATCCGGCCCACCACTGGCTCTCACCAGCGTGAGTAACTCCTCGATGACATAGCCAGAGATGGTTGCCACCGTCATGGGATACCAGACTTTGCACAGCAAAGGCTCAACGTGGTTCGTCAGAGCCTCGCAGCGCGGATCCGTATTGACCACGGTAAAGGTCGGATAACCCACCGGGACGCGGTGGCCCTCGTCCCAGGCCAGAATTCGCAGGGGTAGTCGCCCGCCGTAGGTCTCCACAATGTGGGACCACATCGGATTCAACTGCGGGTAGCGGAAGTGCGCCCGCAGGTAGTCCAAGGCCTCTTCGATGTCTGCCCTGGTGACCCGGGGACCTTCCAGATACTCCTTGAGGTAGTACTGCAGGCCAACGGCGGTATTCCAGGCGTGCCTGGCCCCGATCCGGCTGGACAGATACGAGTAGGTGCGGGTCGTGTCATGGATCCGCATCGTCCAGTGGTAGTGCTTGTAGGAGTCCGTCTGCAGGATGAGATTTGGCCTGAAGCTCATTGGTCACCTGATGGATGACGCCACTGCGGAAATCGGGCGAGTGCTGGATGCGTTCGCGCCCTGCATGTAGCAGGCGTTGTATTTGGTACCGCACTTATACTCCGATCGCGGCCGCTCGTCGCGGCAGGGGAGTCATAGCAACGTGGAGAGCACAGAACTCAACTCGAAAGCCCTTCGCCAGGCGGCGCTTCGAAGCGAGCGGATCCGCATCATCGCGATCCTGATCGTCCTGTCCCTGCTGTTCGTATTCACCGCGGCGCGAAGGCTCGTACTCGAGGGCATCGACGCGCGCGGCCTCGCGATCTTCGCAGCCTTTTTCGGCGCGATGATCGCTTATGAAGTGGCGACGCTCCGGCGCGTGACCCGGGCCTTGAGAGAGGGAACGGAACCGGCCCCTGCCCGTTGGATCAGCAACGTCGTCGTCGAGGCCCTTTTTCCAACCATCGGCCTCGGCGTGCTCATCGCCATGGGCATGATCCGCCCGTACGCCGCATTGGTGGCGCCGGTCGTCTTGACCTACTTTCTCTTCATTTCGCTCTCGACGCTGCGGTTGAGTCCGGCCCTGGCACTTCTCTCGGGCCTGTGTTCGGCCGTCGGTTATTCGGCCGTCGCGATCTACGTGTTCGCCTGCTATCCAGCGCCGGACCTGGGGACCGGCGTGTATCCGATCGAATTCTACGTCGGCAACATTGTCGTCATCCTGGTAGCAGGATTCGTCGCCGGCGAGGTGGCCCGTCAGATACGAGGTCATGTGAGCGCCGCGTTGCGAGATGCGCGCGAGGTGGAGCGGATACGGGGCGAGCTCGAGACCGCGCGCACCATCCAGCAAGGGCTGCTGCCGAGAGAGGCGCCGCGGCTCGCCGGCTACGACGTGGCCGGCTGGAATCAGCCGGCGGACCAGACTGGCGGTGATTTCTTCGGGTGGCAGGACCTTCCCGATGGACGTGTGGCGTTCACGCTCGCGGACGTCACTGGACACGGCATCGGCGCGGCCCTCGTGGCCGCGACGTGTCATGCGTACACCCGCGCTGGCATGGCCGAGCAGTCAGATCTGGGCGCGATTCTGAGCCAACTGAACCGACTCCTGTGCGCCGATTTGCCGCCCGGCAAGATGGTGACATTCGTGGCGGCCGCGCTGGACCCCGCGGACGGCCGGGTCGACCTCCTCTCCGCCGGTCACGGTCCACTGCTGCTATACACGGCAACGGACAATCGCGTTCAGGGCTTCGAAGCGCATGGCATCCCGTTCGGCATCTTCCCCACCATGCCCTATGGGCCAGCACAGAAGATCCGTCTGGCGGCGGGCGATCTGCTGGTACTCCTCACCGACGGGTTCTTTGAGTGGGAGAACGCGGCGGACGAGGACTTCGGCATCGCACGGCTGCAGGAGGCCATCCTGGCCGCGCGCAACCTGCCAGCCACACAGATCATCTCGAGCCTTCACGAAGCCGTCGTCCGCTTTGCCGACGGCACGAGGCAACTGGACGACCTCACGGCAGTGGTCGTGAAGCGCCTCGCGTGAGGTCACAGTTTCGCGTCTCGGGGGCACCAATGAGCGATCACGATACGCGTGACGGCATGCGTCATCTGGACGCGACGAAACGGAAGTGCCTCATTAGACTCTTGATTTCGCCTTCGAAACTGCGCACGATTGCTTCGCTGCCACGACAGTTGCGTAAGTAATGACAGGCATAAGAGCCGCGAGGAAACTCTCGTTGTCGCGCCGAACCTGTGTGGTGGCGGCACTGATGGCGGCCGTGACGTCCACGGCTGCAGCTCTGGCCGGGTGCACACCGGGTGGCACCGAAGGCTCCTCGGATTACGTGCGCTATCGGGGAATCATCCTCAACGAGCAAACGCGCGAAGGGGTGGAAGGGGTCAGCGTCTCGGTCGACACGGATCCGGCACCTTCGGTCGTTTTCACCGACGACGAAGGGGCTTTCACACTATCCGTACCGGTCGCGTTCCGCGACCAGGACGTCAGGATTCGCGTACGAAAGGAAGGTTACGAACCTTACGATCGGATCATCAATCCTGCGGGCGGGCGATCGGAAGAGATCCGATTGAAGCCTGTTCTTTCGCCCACGCCCAAACCTCGGGTGACCGCTCCGGAGCGTGCGGACACCAGTAAACCGCCGGTGCCTCCCGCGCCAGTCCCGGTTCCGAGGGCGGATCCTGCGCGCTTCGTCAACGAGGGGGTCGCATCCAGCGCCGGTCGCGCCGGACCGATAGTCGATCAGCGTCTCGGCGCGGACATCGCGGCAACCAGTCGCATCGCGGGCGGCTTCGCCGGTTCGGATTCGCTCTTCAAGCCCGAGTTCGTCACCGAGGGACTGTTCTCGCGCGTTCACCGCGGGGACATCGATGTGCTCAAGCCGTTGCGGATCGAGAAAGTGCAGCTGCTGCTGCTGGGAATCAAGTCGGCCCGTACAAGGCGGGAAGATGTTGCGGGCGTGTCAGTGGTGCAGGCGACTGTCACCCTCGACGTGCGGCTTGTCCGGCCGGCCAGTGGTTTTACGACGGCAATGCTTCCCGTGAGCGCATCCGCGTCCGGCTTCGATGACGATCGAGCCATCGAAGACGCGTCAGACAAAGCTCTCGAGGCTCTTCTCCAGCAGCTTGGCCAGCTATAGCGGCAATGCCGGGCTCGCGTCGAGTTCATTGAACGCCCGCTGAGGCGGGACGTTCTCTCACGACGCCAGCGACGGCTTCTTCATGGATTCTGTCGCTCAACGACAACTCGAGCGACGACGTTCACAATCCGTGTCAGCGTAGTACCGGCAGTTGTCCGTACTGGTCTGGCACCAACACGTCGAGTCTGAACGGTCAGCTTCGTCGGCACGTTCCCGAGAGAAATGAACTGTTGCGTTTCCATCGTGCTTGCGGCCTGATCGGCTGCCCACGTGGCCACGATGGCATCGTTGACGACCAGGTGCACGCGCGTGGCGTGAGTGAACGTGACCTTGAATGCCTCGGCGAGCCGACCGAGCAATCCGCCCTTGGCCTGCTGGCCGGCCGGGCGAGGCGGCGGTCCCTCCGCGACGTAATCGGCCACGAACCTGACGATGACCGGCGGATCGACACCTTCGAAAACAGGCATGCTGACAAAGCGCTGGGTGTTCTGCGGATTTGGCGAGGGGACGACAAACGTGAAGTCCTGTTCGAGGAGAACTCGCTTCGCCTCCACGAATGAAAGGACCTCCCCGGTGAGGTTGTTCAGGATGCGGCTCGAGAGCGTGTTGATCAGGGAGAAGAGTTCCTTCCGGGTCCCTTCCGCCCTGGCGGAGTTCTCGATCACGCCAGCAGTAAGGCTGACGACGCGGGAATCCATCCGGACTTGTTCGCCCAGGGCTGCGACTGTCCCGACGATGACGTGTGTCGCACCCAGCCAGCTCCCGATCTTCACTGCTGTGGCCCGGTCGATGACGACGGACGCGTCAACCTTCAAGGCGTCCAGTGCGTCCTTGATCCGCGTGCGTTCCAGCACCTGGATGCCTTGCGACTCCGCGAGGTTCGTGGCCAGCATGTCCGCAAGCCCGTCCACCAGAGGAGCGTCCGCCTGCGACACGGCGATGCCGCGGAACGGCATCACGGCCACTCGTGTCTGAGCACTGGCCCAAGAGGCGCAGAACAGGACCAGAAAGATGCAGGACCAGGCCGGTCTCATTGCTGGAGCTCGATGGTCAGGGTTCCCTTGCGGGCAACGATCGCCGCCACCAGCCGCGTGCTCAGGCTCCCATTGGATCGCATGCCGTCCTCCTGTCGTCGAAGCGATGGACACACGCGCTACTGTCGACCCAGAACGCGCGCAACGGCTGGTCAGCGCGACGCCAACGAGTCGGTGAACTGGAACCGTGGGGATTTGTGCGGATCCTCTCACAGGATCGTCAACGGGGATCAACGAATCTGATGTGTAATCCGAACAGACCACACCTCATCAGTTCGTGAGAAGACGCACCACCGCCTTCCAACAAGTTAGAAGCGGTGACTGCAAACGCGTGAGCACGGAGTGATGACGCGTGAATCTAGAGAGAAGAAGCCGCCACTTGTTTTCCTGACCGAATAAGAACAGCATGTGCGCAAACTTGGCTTGAAAGATCGGTAGGTAGGTTCCGATGGCGAAGCTTCGACCCAAGGGGCGAGCGAGAGTGATCGCGGCCCTCATTGCAGCCGCTGCCAGTGTCGTAGTCGCGTTGATCGGCGTGGCGCGTTGGGAACGTGGAAACGAGAGTGTCGCAGGGAACGGTCCAACCTATCGAGGAATCGTCCTGGACGAGGGAACGAGGCAAACGATCGCAGGCGTCAGAGTGTCGGTCGATGCCCTACCGGCACCAAGAATCGCATATACAGACAAAGAAGGTGTCTTTGTCATATCGATTCCGTCGAACAGTGTTGATGCCGACGTCAAGATGCGGTTCCTCATGAAGGGGTATGAGCCCTACGACCGCGTGGTGACTCCCGCAGGCGGGCGCCTGGAGGAGGTTCGGATGGTGCGTACCAGATAGAGGGCTTGTCGTACGTCTCGATCCGAAGTTCGGCCTCTACGAAGTGGGCAGCTGTGGCTTCCGCCGTCAGGCGGAAGGTCGTGCGCGGGGCTGGTTCCTCCAGCTGAAGCCGGAAGCCACGCGCGTCCAAATCGAACGCACATCGGGCCGGCTGAAGCCGACCCCTACGAGCGATTGCGGTTTTCCCGACTGAACAAGGCTCTCGCACGGGCCAGGCCCAGGCCGACCTGAAGGTTGGCCTCTACGAAGCAGGTGGCTGTGGCTTCCGCCGTCAGGCGGAAGGTCGTGCGCGGGGCTGGTTCTTCCGGCTGAAGCCGGAAGCCACGCGCGTCCAAATCGAACGCACATCGGGCCGGCTGAAGCCGGCCCCTACGAGCGATTGCGGTTTTCCCGACTGAACAAGGCTCTCGCACGGGCCAGGCCCAGGCCGACCTGAAGGTTGGCCTCTACGAAGCAGGTGGCTGTGGCTTCCGCCTTCAGGCGGAAGGTGGTGCGCGGGGCTGGTTCTTCCGGCTGAAGCCGGAAGCCACGCGCGTCCAAATCGCAACGGAAAAAAGGGCGTCTTCCGCCTGATTTGGTCTATTCTTAGCGCCGTCTGCGTCCCGGAGGACCGATGGCAACGAAGCGCTGGCTGGTGTGTGCTGGCGGGTTGGCGGTCGTTTGGGCATCGCCGGGGCTCGCTCGGCCCCGCCGTGTCATCGCCGCCGCTCGCTCTCAGCCTTTCATCCTCAGCGTCCTCTCCGCGCGCGACCTCACGCACGACGGCGTCCCTTCGCATAACGACCGGCTCGAGACGGCCAGCCTGATTAGGAGACGTGAGATGAGCAGCCGCTTCATCATGTTGAGCGTCGCGGGAGTTGTGGCCGCCGCCGTGCTGGTGCTGCCACCACGAGCGGCCGCCGGCCAGGTGTCCCAGGCCGGGACGTCCGCGGCCGCCACGCCGGCGCCGCAGTCGGCCGCGCCGGAACATCGTTGCGCATCCGACGACCCGGCGCTGTTCTGGCGATGCGCCCAGCAAAGGGCAACGGCGTTCGATCCCCCTCGGACCGCGAACGGCGCACCTGACTTCAGCGGCTACTGGAGTCACGGGACGGAGGCCAAGGAAGACCTCGAAGTGCCGTGGGACAACGCCGCGCGGCTTGGAATCCGCGGCAGAGGCCGAGAGCTTCCTCCCGGGCCGGGAAAAAGCCTCGTCGTCGACCCGCCGGACGGAAAGATTCCGCTGCAGCCGTGGGCGTCAGCCCAGAGAAAAGAGAACGAAGCCAAGTACATCGACCACAACGTGCACTGCTTCCTGTCTGGCGTGCCGCGTCACATGTATGAGGGGGGGACCTACCAGATTCTTCAGAGTCCCGAGAACATCGCGATCCTGTCCGAAGAGGCGCACGCGTTTCGCGTCATCACGATGGACAGCCGTCCGCGTATCGCGCAGAACGTCCGACTCTGGCTGGGGGACGCGCGCGGCAGGTGGGAGGGCAACACGCTGGTGATCGAAACCACCAACCACAATGGCCGCGTGTTTCTGGACCGGCGCGGCACGTTCTACACCGAAGGCGCGAAGGTGACCGAGCGCTTCACGATGCTCGATCGGAACACGATCGCCTACGGAGCCACCGTGGACGACCCGCTCGTCTACACCCGACCGTTCACGATCGCGTTCATGTTGACACGGAACACGAGCGAAGGTTTCGAGATCTGGGAGGACGCCTGCTTCGAAGGCGAGGCAAACGTACAGGAGCTGTACAGGCTCGGGTACAAGAAGTACCCGGGAATCACATCCGAAGACGTTCCTGCGTTGAAGGGTCGCACCCCGCCTTCGCGTTAGTCAGATTGCTGGACGATCGGTTCGACTCATGCGCTGCGAAAGTGCCTGCACGCGGTGCAGGTAAACACGAAGACCGCGCTGCTACCGCGTAACTCCCGCTCGCGAGCGAGACGACGGCCACAGGCCGGTTTCTCGTCACCGGCGTCGCGCCGCTATCGCGGCGCTGGACCAATCCGGTCGACGCCGCCAACCCATTGAAGTTGTAAGACCCTCCCTTGACAGCGACGTGCGCCGCGCGCTTCGGTGCTCGGCCGCTCTGCACCCGATGTCCGGATTGTGCCGCGTATTGCGTTCACATCGATAGGGTCACCGATCGCGACACGCGTCAGCGCCTGGCCGCAGCCAGATGCGACGCCGAGTGGTCCGACAGCACCGGCTCAAATCGGAAAGAGGGATCACCATGCCGACTCAGGTCGAGACAGCCAATGTACCGCCAATCGGTCACCGCCTCTCCATGTTCCTCACGGGCGCTGCGCTCTGTGCAGGCGCCATGGTGTGGCACATGTCGCCCGTTCACGCCGCGCGCGACGTTGCGCGCGACGTCGCGCTCATCGACTGCAGCACGGAGACCTGCGACTCGCTCGATCAGCGCCCGCTGCTCGGCAGGCAGATGTTCGACGAGCAGAACTTCGCCACCATCGTCGATGGGTTCGGGCGCGCCCGGCATTTCTACGTGCACATTCCCGCGACGTACGACGCAGTTGACGGCGAGACTCAGAAGATACCGCTCATCTTCGCCTTCCACGGCGGCGGCAGCCAGACGCCCGAAGCGATGATCACCGGCAAGTGGGAGGAGTACTTCGACCAGGACTACGCTTTCGCAATACCGCTCGCCGGCGCGGACCCCTGTGAGAATCCAGGAGGCAATGGCAAGTCCCACTGGATGCAGGCGGGCATGGCCTTCCGCACCAGTCCTGCCGACCCGAATTGCGATCCCGCGACAGCAGTCGTCAACGGCGCCGGGGTCACGCGGACGTACTGGAACACGTCGCTGCCCGCGACATTCACGGACGTGCTCTTTGTCGAAGAACTGCGCGCCATGTTGCTGGCGCGTTTCCCCAAACTGAACGCCGAGAAGGTATACGCCACCGGGTTCTCCTCCGGGGGCGGGATGACCTACATGCTGGCGTGTTACCGCGCGTCGCTGTTCCGCGGCTTCAGCGTGGTTGCCAAGACGCTCGGCAGCGACAGCGCTCGCGGCGACTATGACCTGGATGGGGTCATCGACGTTGATCCCGAGAGCCTGGTCGCCACCTGCGGCAAGAACGAGCGCGCCCCGGGCCATGCCACTGGGATCGCGGCGCCCGAGATCTGGGGCACCGGAACACACGCGATTACGTTGCCAGGTGGGGTGGTCTTTGTTGCACCGATCTACCGACCGAAGCCGCTGGCGCTGTTCGCGGGCGATCAGGACAACACGATGCAGGAGATCAACGACACGGGCGATTTCGTCCGCGCCAAGAACAACCTCAACGGCGTCTTCTTCCTGCAGAATCCGTTTCTCGACGTTGCCGCCGACCTGGCGACGACGCAGCGACGCACATTCAGGTTCCCCGCCGCGGGCGCGCTGCCCTCCGCCGCCTTCCGGCGGTTCCTGGTCCAGGGCATCGCCGGATTGTCGGGCACGCACGCGATGCCCGACGCCGAGGAGTGCGGCGCAGGCCCGTACCACATGACCTGCGACTACAGCTACACGACCCAGACGAAGGTGTTCTTCGAGGAACACGCCGACCTGAACCTCAATCCATGAGCGCAGGCGTCCAGGCAAACGTCTCGCCGGCTGGCCGATACGATTCGGCCGGCCATCCCGGGACGACGGTCAGGGCGAATCGGCGGCGCACAGGTGATTCTTCCGGCTGAAGCCGGAAGCCACAGCGGGGGTCGCGACGTCAATTGTGTACGTTCGGCGAGCCGGACTATGGGTGACGATTCGTCGCGTATCTCAGCGCCTGGAGACTATCGCAGCAATCTCTTCCGACGGCAGCACGGTCACCCCCTCCGGTGCGTTGAACGCGAGCCACACGAGGCCGTTGGCGACGGCACGCGCGTCGACAGGGCGGTACCGGCGCAGGGGGCCCAGCATGAGCGGGCCGAGGAGACCGCCGATCGCAATCGCCGTCTTCTCACCCGGGCGCGCCTCGGTACGTGTTCCCACCAGGAACGATGGCCGGAGAATGCCGACCAGTGAGAACCCCAGCGAGCGTACTCCCGCCTCGGCTTCGCCCTTCACCCGCGGGTATAGCAACCTCGATTCGGGGTTCGCGCCAAGAGACGAGACGAGCAGGAATCGAGCAGCGCCGGCCTTCTTCGCCGCGCGAGCGTACGCCAGCACATAGTCGAGATCGACATGGCGGAACGCGGCATCGCTTCCGGCGGTGCGGCGTGTCGTTCCGAGACAGCAGAACGCGTCGTCGACGGCGGGAAGGTCGGATCGCTCGAGGTCATCGAACGACACCACTCGGTTCTCCACCTTTCCTGCGTCCGCAACAACGCGGCGAACAAGGCTCGTCACATGGCTGTACCGAGTGTCCCGATCGAGCAGCCTGAGCAACTCGCGGCCGACCAGCCCCGTGCCCCCGGCTACCAGCGCGCGTCGAACGGGTGGCATACCCTTTCCTTCCTTCGAGTGGATCGGGAGTGGATCGTGATCGATGCGGAGCCCGCTCGCCGGTGCCACGAGCTCAGCGCATCGAGACGCCTCACTCAGCCCCGGTGGCGACCCTCTGGAGAACGATGATGGTCACATCATCGGCGGGCTCGACGCCAGCCCGAAAGAAATGGAGCGCTGACTCGAGCTGAGTGCCAAACGCTTCGACCGTGCTGTGATCGAGGCCGCGCGCGATCTTCATCAGCGCCTCGCGACCGAGCTCTTCGCCTGCGGGATTGGTCGCTTCGGAGACGCCGTCGCTGTACAGCACCACCAGGTCGCCGACCTTCGGCTTCAAGACGGATCGCTCGTAGTTGATGTCGGCCATCAGGCCAAGCGGGATACCGGCGGGCCGCCCTCGTTCCACCGGCTTCCCCGTTTCCAGCCAGCTCCATTCCTCGCGCGCGGCGCGATACCAGAGTGGCGGCGGGTGCCCTGCGTTGGTCACCACGAGCAAGCCTCTGCGGCCATGCCACCCGACCGCGACCATCGTGGCGTAGTGGACGTTGTCGAGCTCATCCCGGACCGCCTCATTGAGATCGCGCATGAGCCCCACTTGTTCGAGCGCGCGAAGATAGCGCCCCATCAGCGCTCGAAGGGTTTCCCCCAGCGCCGCGACAGCCTGTCCATGCCCGCTCACATCCGCAAGCGCAATACGGGAGACGATGCAACTGGGGCAGACCGAGACATAGTGGACATCGCCGCCGGCGTCACCCGGTCCCGCTGGTGTTGAATGCACCCAGGCAATCAGGCCCGGCAGCTCGATGAGACTGGTGGCCCTTTCGTTGCCAGCCCATGTTTCCGCGCATTGAAGGATTCGAGCGGGGGGTGTATCGGACGTCATCACGCGATCGATCCTGCGTTCACCACTCCGGCCGAAGGCCGATCTGTCCCTGCCGCGGTGGCTGCCATCCCATCCCCGTTACGTGCCAGAACGACGGGCTCGCGAGCGATTACGCCTGCAGCACCTTGTGCACGAATGCCACGGCAATCGAGCCTTCGCCGACGGCTGAGGCGATCCGCTTGACGTTGCCGGCACGCGCGTCACCGACCGCGAACACAGCAGGAAGGCTGGTTTCGAGGAGTTGCGGCGGCCTGGGCAGCGGCCACCGCGCCGCCTCGAGATCCTCGCGTGACAGATCAGAGCCTGTCTTGATGAACCCATTCACGTCCAGGGTGACGCATCCCTTCAGCCAGCCGGTGTTTGGCGTCGCGCCGGTCATGACGAACACGTGCCTGATGCCGGCGGTGTCGACCTGGTCGGTCTGCCGGTTGCGCCAGCGGACATGTTCGAGGTGGTCGCCGCCGTCGAGGCCGACAATTTCGGTACGTGTCCGGAGCACGATCGCCGGATTGTCTTCGATCCGGCGAATCAGGTAGCGTGACATGCTCTCGGCCAGGCCGTCGGACCTGACGAACATGTAGACGCGTCGTGCCGTTTCCGCGAGGAACACCGCCGCCTGCCCTGCGGAGTTACCTCCTCCCACGACGATGACCTCTTCGCCGCCACACAGCTGCGCTTCGACGAACGTCGCACCGTAATAGACGCCGGCTCCTTCGAACTGCGCCAGGTTGTCGACCGGGAGGCGGCGATACTCGGCGCCGGTGGCGATGATGACGGTGCGCGCTGGAACAGCGGGCCCTCCGTCGATCTTGATGCGGTACGGTTTTCGATCGCAGGTGAGCTCGGTCGCGCCCTTGGCGATGAGGATTTGCGCGCCGAACTTCTGAGCCTGTGTGTACGCGCGTGCCGCGAGCTCCTGGCCTGAAATGCCGGTGGGGAATCCCAGGTAGTTCTCAATCCTCGAGCTCGCCCCGGCCTGCCCGCCCGGCGCGTTCGACTCCAGCACGAGCACATCCAGTCCTTCTGATGCCGCGTACACCGCGGCGGCCAGGCCGGAAGGCCCGGCGCCGATGACGACGACATCACGGATGTGGGTCTGGTCGATGGCGTCGTTGAACCCGAGGCACTGGGCGATCTGCTGGTTGCTTGGACTGCGGAGCACCACGTCGCCGCGACAGATCAGCACCGGCACGTCTGCAGCCGCGACGTGGAACCGGTCGAGCAGCTCCTGCACGTCGCGATCGCGATCGAGATCGATGTAGGCGTAGGGATGACCGTTCCGGGTGAGGAACTCCTTGATGCGCAGCGTTCCGGCTGAATGCGTCGAGCCGATGAGCACCACGTCACCGAGGCCGCCGGCGATCAGCTCGACCCGCCGGAGTATGAAGGCCCGCATCAGGATCTCGCCGAGCTCGGGGTCGGTCTGCACCAGGGCCAGCAGTTGCTCACGAGTGAGCTCGATCACCTGGCCCGTCTCGGCCACGCGCGCGCGTACCAGCGTGCGCCGGCCGGAGAGCATGTTGACCTCTCCCGTGAACTCGCCGGGGCCGTGGACGGTGATCACCGTTTCCTCGGCACCGGCGGGCTTGACGATCTCCACAGAACCAGCCGTCACCACGAAGAAGGGCATGACGTTGGCGCCGGCCTCGACGAGCACCTCTCCGCGTGTGACCTGACGGGTGTGCCCATGCAAGCCGACGCGTGCGATCTGGGCCGCGGTCAGCTTTGGAAATACGTGATCGGCTCGAATCCCTTGCCGCAGCGCGACGCCTGGCGACTTAGCGGTTGTCATCAGCTCCCTACGGACTTCTGTATCGATGGCAAAGAATTGTACCCGGAGGATAGACTATGCGCGACAACCGCGGGGCGACGCATCCCATCATCGAGTGAGGCGCTGGCGGTCCTTCAGATCAAGTTCATCCAGGCTTTGGCCGATCTGCGCCCGCGCCGCGCTCCCGACTGTGCTTCGAGTGTGAACGGAGAAGACCACTATCGCGTGATGCGGCCGCGGCGTGCGGCAGCTATCGTCGCCGCGCTGCATCATCCAGCATCAGGAGCAGGACATGAGCAAAGAGGCATCCGTTCCAGCCGCTGCCGAACATCGCACGAGCATGGTGACCGCGAATGACGGCACGCAGATTTACTACAAGGACTGGGGCACAGGCCAACCCGTCGTCTTCAGCCACGGGTGGCCGCTCACCGCAGACGCGTGGGACGATCAGATGGTGTTTCTGGCGTCACACGGTTACCGCTGTATCGCCCACGACCGCCGCGGGCACGGGCGATCGAGCCAGCCGTGGAACGGGAACGACATGGACACCTACGCCGACGACGTGGCGGCGCTGGTCGACGCGCTGAATCTGCGGAATGCCATTCATGTGGGGCATTCGACCGGGGGTGGCGAAGTCGCCCGCTACATCGGCCGACACGGCACGACCCGAGTCGCGAAGGCCGTGCTCATCGGCGCCGTTCCGCCGTTGATGCTGAAGACGCCTTCCAATCCAGGCGGCCTTCCAATCGAGGCGTTCGATGCGATACGTGCAGGCGTCACCGCCGATCGCTCGCAGTTCTTCAAGGATCTCAGCCTGCCGTTCTACGGGTTCAACCGTGCCGGCGCGAAGGTGTCACAAGGCGTGCGCGATTCGTTCTGGCTGCAAGGCATGCTGGCTGGGTACAAGAGCGCGCTCGACTGCATCAAGGCGTTCTCAGAGACGGACTTCACCGAAGACCTGAAGAAGTTCGACGTTCCCACGTTGATCATGCACGGCGATGACGACCAGATCGTCCCCATCGGCGCGTCGGCGATGCGGTCGGCGGAACTGGTCAAGGGCGCGACCCTGAAGGTCTATCCCGGGCTGTCGCACGGCATGTGCACGATCAACAAAGACCAGATCAACGCCGATCTGCTGGCCTTCATCAGCGCGTAGCCTCTCTTGGCGATAAGGAGCGCCGTGGCGATCGGGCTGATCTGCGAAACAGAAACCGAAAGGCGCCGATGACGACCACGGCTGCACCGGCGGCAGGCCTGCTCACGCACATACCGGCTCTCGACACGGTATTGAGGGCGTATGTCGCGGAGCTCGGCGCCGATTTCACGGCCTACCGGAACCACGCCTAAGGCTGTCGTGGGCACTACAGGTTCAGTTGATACAGTCCACTGGTATTGGGCTGAGCGGCGGGACGTCACAGGCGAAGCAACACCCACCAGGTCTTCACGCCGCGAGTGTCTTTCAACGGAGGGGCCGTATGCGGGGCATTACGTCTGCTGCTTTGAGCGCACGCTCGTGACGGCGCTGCCGGTGGATGGCCTGGAAGCACCTAAGACGCTGGTCACCGTCTGGGCTCATGCTGATGACGAGACGCCGGTTGCGCCGATTCTCGCGCGCTACGCGCGCGAGGGCGCGCAGGTCTACACAATCCTCGCGACAGATGGCGCCCAAGGCGGGACCAATACGTCGATTCCGCGCGGTCCGGAGCTGGCGCGCGTCCGCGGCGATGAGGCGCGCCGTGCTTCCGAGGCGCTCGGAATTCATCCGCCGATCCTGCTTGGCTTTCCGGATGCCGCGCTGGGTAATTACGCGGCCGATCCCTCTCTTCTCTATCGCTTCACACAACGCTTGCAGGAGGAACTGCAGCGGCTTCGCCCTGATGCCGTGATCACGTGGGGGCCAGACGGGGGAACTGGTCACTCGGATCATCGAATCGTGAGCACCGTCGTGACCCAACTGGTCAGGGCTGGTGCGCCTGGAGTGCCTGAACGGCTGTTCTATGCATCGATCCCCGCCGGATTTTTTCGCGCGCTGAATCCCGCACGCGGCGTACCGCCATTCCTGCTTCCACAACCGAAATATTTCAGCACTCACGTCCCATTCACCGCCGCGGACGCCGGCGCCGCCCGGCGCGCGATGGCCTGCCACAAGACTCAATACTCGGAAGATGTCGTCCAGCGTGTGTCCGACGCGATTGGAAGCGCGTCGCGGGAAGGACTGCCGCTGGCGCCGGGGTTCTCAGGAGCCGGCACGAACGACCTGTTCCGCTGAGCCCGGACGGCCACCGGGATGGTCCGAAGTCGTGGCCAATCGCCGCGACCATTCCGTCGCTCTTGCAGATGTGAAGCTGTACCGACGCCGAACCACAGAAATGCAGAGGCACAGAGGCCTTGACCCGATGTTCTTCTCTGTGTCTCTGTGCCGCAGTGGTTTTGTGGAAGCAGAGGTCTCGCGCATCGACACGGCTGTCGCTCCCAGCCGGCAAACCTGGCAGGAATGTCGGATCCCGGTCGTCCTCGTTCGTGTTTCGCGGCGGCAACCTCCCACTTGAATAGTTGGCACGCCAAGAATCGACGATTCCGTCGCTCCTCGCCCTGGCGAGGCTGCATGGATGTCGGATTCCACCGCGCGATCGCTTCGCGTTGTGCTCGCAGTGTCGCGGTTTCATTCATCAGATCACGCAAATGTCAGGTGCGGCACGCCGGTTGCTCATCGACGCCAATGACCCAGCGCCAGTCAATCGCGCCGCATCGGAAACAATTCGGCGTGTGCGTCGCGGGTTCACAAGGAGGCGTACGTAATGGATCAATTGGCGAGGGTGCTCGCGGTCGCCGTACTCTGGGCCGCTCTGACCGGTAGCGCCTACGCACAAAGCGGGATCGCCGGCGTGGTGAAGGACTCCAGCGGCGCGCTGTTGCCCGGTGTGACGGTCGAGGCCGCCAGTCCAGTTCTGATCGAACAGGTCCGGTCGGTGGTCACCAACGAATCCGGCCAGGTACAACATCGTCGACCTCAGGCCGGGCGTGTATTCGGTGACGTTCACGCTGCCGGGATTCGCTCCGGCCAGGCACCAGGGTGTCGAACTGCCGGCGACGTTCACCGCGACCGTCAATGCGGAACTACGTGTCGGCGCCCTCGAAGAGGCGGTGCTCGTCGTCGGTTCGGCGCCGGTCGTGGACGTGCGCGCCGCCGTACAGCAGTCGGTGATGAGCCGGCAGGTTCTCGACACGATCCCGACCGGCCGCAACATCTTCGCGCAGGCAGCGCTCGTCGCCGGGGTGACGACCAACCGCCCCGATATCGGCGGCTCGGAGGGCATGCAATCGATCAACGTGCAGGTGCACGGCTCCGACGGTGACGACCTCGCCTACCAGGTCGATGGGATGTCCGTGAACTCGATCAACAACGGCGGCGGCACCAGCGGCCAGTACTTCAACGACGCGATGATCGACGAGATCAGCTTCCAGACCAGCGCCATGCCCGCGGAAGTGGGCTCCGGCGGCATCCGCATCAACATGATCCCGAAGGATGGCGGCAACGAGCTGCACGGCGGCCTGTTCGTGAGCGGGTCGGAGCACGCACTGCAGTCATCGAACCTGACCGACGATCTCGTCGCCGGCGGCATGCGCGCCGTCAACGGCGTCGACTCGATCTACGACGTCAACGTCTCGCTCGGCGGGCCGATCAAGACCGACAGGCTGTGGTTCTTCGGTACCGTTCGCCGCTGGTCGTCGAACAATCTGATCGCGAATACCTTCAACCTCGACGGCTCGCAGGCGATCGACGACAACCGGCTGACGAGCGTCGTCGGCCGTGTGACCTGGCAGGCCAGCCGCCGCAACAAGCTCGCCTTCTACTACGACGACCAGAGCAAGTATCGCGGCCACCGGCGCCCCGGCGGCACCGACTTCGTCACGCCGGAAGCCACGTGGGTCCAGAAGACGCCGCTTGGATACACCACTCAGGCCAAGTACACGTCGACGGTGAGCAACCGGATCCTCGTCGAGGGCGGCATGTCGATCTACTACCTCAACTGGACGCAGGAGTATCGTCCGGAGTCGACGGAGCTGAGTGCCATCGACTTCGTCACGTCGGTGCGCTCGGGCGCCGCGTCGCAGGACTTCGAGCAGACCAACGCGCGCCGCACCTACGCCGGCGCACTGTCGTATGTCACCGGTGCGCACGCATTCAAGGTGGGCATCCAGTTCTCCGAGGGACCGTTCGAGGAAACGCGCGAGATCCGGGGTGACCTCGTCCTCCGGTTCAGCAATGGTGTGCCGAACTCGGTCGACACTTACAACAGCCCGGTGGCGGTGACGCAGCGGCTCCACGCCGACATGGGTGTTTACGCGCAGGACTCCTGGACGATGAAGCGTCTGACGATCAATCCCGGCGTTCGTCTCGAGTACTACAACGGCGCCATCGAGGAGCAATCGGCCGCCGCCGGGCGGTTCATCGGCGCCCGGACGTTCCCGGCCGTCAGCAACGCGCCGCAATGGACCAACGTCGTGCCGCGGTTCGCGGCGGTCTACGACGTGTTTGGCACCGGCAAGACGGCGATCAAGGCGAGCGCCAGCCAGTATGTCAAGAACGAAGGCATGGGGCTGACGACGCTGGGGAACCTGATGGGCCTGAGCTCGAATCGGCGTTCGTGGACCGATCTCAACAACGATCGCCAGGCGCAGGACAACGAGCTCGGGCCGAGCACCGGTTTCAGCGGCGGCTCGACGTCGCGGATCGATCCGGATCTGACGCGTCCGTACAACTGGGAGTACACGGCCAGCATCCAGCACGAGCTGGCGCCTCGTCTCTCGGTATCGGCCGCCTACTTTCATCGCGATTACACGAACCTGTACGGCGTCAAGAACACGCTGGTGACGCCGTCTGATTATTCGGCGGTGGCGATTACCAACCCGCTGACCAATGCGCCGCTGACCGTCTACAACCAGCTCGCGGCCACGCAGGGGCGGGTCGATCTCCTCCTCAGCAACTACGACGAGCTGTCCCGCTCGTATGACGGCGTGGAGCTGAAGGTCGAGAAGCGGTTCGGCAATGGCGCCAACGTGTTCGGCGGCGTCACCTTCGGCCGCAACGAGGGGTCGATTCGTGGCACGAGCGACGATCTGAACAATCCGAACGTGCTCATCAATCACGTCGGCGCTGTCGGGTTCGACGCCCCGTACCAGGGCAAGATCGCGGGGCACTATCCGATGCCGTGGGACATCAACGTCAGCGGCGCGGTGCAGATCACGAGCGGGCTGCCGCTGCAGCGCGTCTACACGGTGACCAGGACGCAGGTCCCGACCTTGACCCAGGTCACGCAGGCCGTCGACCTGCTGCCAGCGGGTGAAGAGCGGCTGCCGAGCCGCGCGCTGGTCGACGTCCGTCTGTCGAAAGGTTTCGCGATGGCTTCGACGCGCCTGCAGTTGATGGCGGATCTCTACAACCTCCTCAACTCGGACGCGACGATTGGTGAGGTAACGGCGGTCGGTCCGCGGCTCGGAGCGCCCTCCGAGGTGGTGCAGGGACGGCTCCTGCGGCTGGGGCTCCAGTGGCAGTTCTGAGGATCACGATGCAACAGCTGGCGCTGACACTCGCGCTGATCCTGGCGCTGTCAGGGTCAGCCCTCGCGCAGGACTGGACGGAGTACACCAATCGCGCCGACCGGTTCAGCGTGGCCTTTCCCGGTCAGCCGACGATGGAGGCGACGACGTACACGACCGAGTACACCGCGGTTCTTCCTTCGCGGATCTACAAGGCGACCGCCGGACGCCAGCGCTACAGCATCGAGGTGGTCGACTACACCGATATCGAAAATGTCCACAAGGAGCGCGTCAAGAGCTGTCCGAAGGACGTGCACAGCGAGTGCGCGGGCGCGGAGGGCCCCATCGGCGTCGGCTCGTGGAAGTTCGACGTGCTCGCTGCGCTCGACAACGCAACCGCGCGCTTTCTGAAGAGCGGCGCCAGGGTGACGCACTTCACGTGGCTGGTCATCGACCGCGTGCCCGGCCGCCAGATTCACCTGACGCACCTCGATGGCTCGCGGGAGTTCGTGGCCATCCACATGCACGAGAACCGCGTTTACATCCTGGACGCCGTCGTGCCGGAGGGGAATCCAGAGCCCGGCCTCTTCCAGCAGTCGCTGCAGTTTCTCGACGCCGACGGCAACGTCATGCGCTATCACGAGGTCTACACCGTGGGCCATCCCCCGCCCAGCCGGCTCAGATGACGCGCCGTCGCGGCGCGTCACGTCACTCACGCACTCGGAGGCTCACGATGCGGTTGAAGCTCGCAGGTGCTGCGGTCATCGGCGCGATGATGCTGACGCTGACGGCGTCCGCACACCATTCACACAGCAATTATGAGATCACTGAATTCCAGCAGCTGGAAGGCGTTGTCACGCAGGTCCACCTTCTGGTTCCACATTCCTGGGTCTACCTCGAAGTGAAAGACGAGAAAGGCGTGCCGCAGCAGTGGGCGCTCGAGGCGACGGGGCCGCGCGGGCTCGAGCGGAGAGGGATCAAGCGCGAGGACGTCAAGGTCGGCGACCGCGTCCAGGTGAGGTGCCATCCGCTGCGCGACAAATCACGCGGCTGCCTGCTCGGGTTCCTGACCCCCGCGCACGGCGACATGGCGCGCGGCCACGGCGTGGAAAAGGAATGGGACTGAACCTCCCGGGTCGCGGCCGCTGACAAATGGTGCCCCCCACCAAGGTGGGGCACCATTTTTTGCAGTATTGAGTTACGCTCCCGTCTTCGGCGACTCGTGGCTCCCTCCAACGAGTTCACCTAGGGAGGAGTTTCACCATGCATGTCCGTAGGCGGATCGCGTGTCTGGCCGGCGTCGCGCTGCTCGCAGCATCCGCGGTCACCGTGCAGGGCCAGGCGACCGTGAGATTCGTGGGCATCGACGATGCCGTCCCCTCGAGGTTCTTCGATCCCGCGACGTCGCAGGTGACGGGCAACAAGCTGACCATCGGTTTCAACACGGGCCGTGATCCCGCAACGTGGAAGTTGAACGATTTCATGGCTTCTACGTCTGCGTACCGCCATCTCGCGGCGATGGATACCCTGACGTTCACGGTTCAGGCGCCGTCTGGCTACTACATCACCAAGATCACGTATACGCAAAGAGGCACCGGATCGGTCACCGGCACCGGCAAGGCATCGGGTAATGCGACGTGGGTCGTGGGCAACTTCGCCTACCAGCTTGGCACCTTCAGCACGAAGCCGAGCCTGTCGAAAACTCTCGATCTCAGCCACCTGCGCTGGACGTCGGTCCCGGTATCCATCACGCCGGCCCTCTTCGTGTTCGCGACGCCGGCGCTCGGAAGCGCAACCGTGTCCATCACGAGCGCCGATGTGGTCGTTGAGGTGGCGCGGAAGTAACGGAAGGTGACTCGGGACGAAGCGAACGCATGGCCGGCTCGCGAGCCGGCCGTGGTTTCATGACGGGTCGAGGGCTTTGTCTTTACCATCCCCCTGGCGACGCATCCCTTTGTCCTCGCCCAGGCGTTCCTTCAGCGCGTCACGACTGTGGCGCGCGTCCTGCTCGGATGGCTTCTGATGGGTATCCGGGTAGCGGTGTTCGCCTCGTTGATCGTTCTGGTGCGACATGTCGCTCGGCTTGCGTGTATCCATGGCATGACCCTGCTTTCTCTCGTCGGGTGCAGTCGTGCGTGCAGGGCCTGCTGCAAGGGTCAGACCGATGGGGGCCATGCGGCTGAACTCTTCACAACGTGCGTTCCCAACGGCGCGTTCGGTTTGAGGATTCCTCGAGCGGGCCGTCCTGCCGGCCTTGTGAGCAGCTAAATCCCTCTTGTGGGCGGCAAGGCGTGCCGAATGCTGATCGTGCTGGACCTGATCGAATGGCTGACGGTCCAACGCGAGGGCGGCGTGCGCTTCTCGCAGCTCGGCTGTGCGTCGCTGGAGACGTGCATGCTCTTCGCGTGTGCCTTCGGTCATTGACTCCCCGCGAACCATCAGCAGATGCTGCGCATGCGCGCCACGATTCCGGACCGAGGGCACGTGAATGGTCACCGAAGGTGTCAACGTTCGTCCCGCTGCGGACATTGGCGGCGTGGAGTCGTGCCGACTCGTGCTGCGCCGGCTGCGGTCTATCGGGCTGCCGTCACCGGGGCACCGCTGGCACTGGTAGACGATCCGCCCGTTGCCCGCGCCGGCGGGAACCGGCCCCCACCGCTCCTCGCGCCAGCGAGGCGTGTCCGGGCTCGGGCGCATGCTCCGCGCATGCAATCTCTCCGCGCCGCGACCAGAACAGACTGCTCACTTGTGACCGCGCTGCCGAAGCAGCCTGGAGACGTGATCGCTGGTCGCGTCGTTGTCTTCGGCGACCAACACCGACGCTGCGCGTGTTGGAGATGTTCCCGGTGGCGATGCGTCAGGATTCTGCACGTTTCGGCTCCTCGCGAGTGATGAACAGGTAGACGGCTGAGGGGCAGAACGGGCAGCGGGGAGGGATAGACCCGAGCGTGTCGCGCGCGGTCCGTAAAGGACCCTCAGCCACGATACCCGCGCGAGGTCTTTCCCGCTGTCCTGAATGGGACAGGTTGTCTCGTCACCGGTCGAGGTGCAAACGAGGGCGGTCCACCAGCCAGATGCGCCTCGTGTCCAACGACGAGACGCGTCTGGCGAGCGTCGTCGCGCAGCGAGCGCCGGTGCACGCGGATGTACAATACCGGCTCCTCCGGCCTTTACTTTCCTCAACGATGGAGGTGGATATGGCACCAGGACGTACGGTGACGGCTCTCGCGCTCGCGGTCGCCTGTGCCGCCTCGGCTTACGTGGGCGCGCAGACCGGCGGCGCGGCTGTTCCGTTCAAACTCGGCACGTTCGAGCGCAACGGCCGGGCGTTTATCGGGTTGGTTCTCCGTGACACCCAGGTCGTTGACGTCGCCCAGGCCAACACCGCGTTCGAGGCGAGCAATGGTTCCGCGCCGCGACTGACGGCGCCGGCCGACATGAAACAGCTGATCGCGCGCTACGACGCCGAGTGGAAGCCGCGGCTGGCGGCGATCGCACGGACGGTCTCCACGGCCGGCAGCGCCCCGGCGTACGCCTACGCGCTCACTGCGGTCAGGACGCTGCCTCCGGTGCGCCCGTCCGTGCAGCTCAATGCCGGCGGCAATTATGTCGAGCACGAGCAGGGCATTGCGACGCAACAGCAGCGGGCGGCGGGCGGGCGCGCGGCAGCCGCGGCTCCTCCGGCGGTGTCGGCGCCGGGCATCTGGGAGCGCAAGGCGGGTGATACGCGCGACAACCCGTACCTGTTCCAGAAGCTGCCGACCGTCGTCATCGGCAACAACGATCGCATCGTCGTGCCGCGCGGGCGCACCAACATCGACTTCGAGTGCGAGTTCGCCGTGGTCATCGGCAAACCGGCGAAGTACGTGCCGCTGGCCAATGCGCCCGACTACATCTTCGGCTACACCGCGCACCACGACGTGTCGGATCGCGGCGGCCGCGGCGATCGAAAAATGGGTGGCTCGGACTGGCTGATCGGAAAGAACCACGATACGTTCGGTCCGTTGGGGCCGTTCATCGTGCCGAAGGAGTTCGTCAAGGATCCGATGAACACGCGCCACACCATGTCGCTCAACGGGCAGGTGATGCAGGACTCCAATACCAACCGGATGAGCCACAACATCCACGAGCTGCTGCAGTACGCCTCGAACATCGTGACCCTGAACCCCGGCGACGTGATCGCAGGCGGGAGTCCAGCCGGCACGAACATCGAGCGCGCCGACCCGCGCTGGATGCGAGCCGGCGATACGGCGAAGTGCGACATCGAAGGAATCGGCGCGCTGACCAATCCCGTGGTGGCCGAATCGACCGTCTCGACCCGGTAGTCCCGGGTCATCGTCATCGTGCAGGCAGGAGCGGACGAGCGCTTTGTCAATTGGCCGGCAAGGAGGGTTCTCTCCGTGCCTCCTTGCACCCCCGAATCGACATGCACGGCGAAGCGCAGGTCGGATCTAGAATGGCGGCGGCTGTTTATTCGACCGGGCGCGACGCGATGCCGCGCCAGGACGCCACCGCAAGATTTTCAAACGCAGCGGCAGCTGGGGAGGGCCACGTGAGACACCGATGTTTAGCTTCGCTGGTGGCTCTGGCAATCATGACGGGAGCGCCAGGCGCGGCGGGTCAGGCTCCGAATCCGGAATCTTCGATCGGAGGCTGTCCGGCCGAGCCTATTGTGGCGTTTCACAAATGTGCGCTGGAGAAAGCAAAAACCTTCAATCCACCCCGTACACCGAGCGGTAAACCCAACCTGCAGGGGTATTGGCGCAGCCGGCTGATCACGGCCTTCTCGCTCGAAGGCGTCTCCAAGGACGACCCGCTCACGAAGCTGGCCGTCATGCCGTGGGAGATAGCGCCCACCGTGATCGTGGACCCGGCGGACGGGAAGATTCCCTATCAACCGTGGGCCGCCGAGATCGGCAGGCGCGGGGTGAATTTCCAGAAGTACCCTGGACCCGCGGACGGCGTGCAATACGGCGGGGTACCGCGGCTGGCACTGCAGGACCCCAGCCAGATCGTGCAGGCGCCAAACGACAGTCAGATGTTGTGGCTTCACGACGATCATCACGTCAATCGGGTGATCGCGATGGACGGTCGTCCGCGGCCGGGAGCCGACGTCAAGCTATGGAACGGCGTGTCGCGCGGCCGCTGGGAAGGAAACACCCTGGTCATCGACACCACTAACCTCAACGGGTACACCTGGATTGACGACTCCGGAAACTTCTACACCGACGCCGCGCGTCTGGTGGAACGCTTGACGATGTTCGCGCCCGACACCATCCACTACGCGGTGACGCTTGAAGACGCGAAGGCGTATACCAGGCCGTGGACGGCCGTGTGGGCCCAGGTGCGCGTGACGGAACAGGGGTTCGAGCTCTTCGAAGAGTCGTGCTGGGAAGGGGAGCGCGATCTGCCCCGTTTTCGCGAGTTGGGCTACCGCGATTACTACGGCGAACCCTGGCGGCGCCGGTAGCGCGATGTGATTGAGGCGGGCGGACGATCTGACAGCCGTGGGCCCTGCGCGATCGCGCAGGGCCCTTCAGCCGTGGAAACCGACGGAACAGGGCTGGCCGAAGCCGGCCTAATACGGTTTCGCCGGGGCGCCCCCTCCGGCCTGAGGCTCGCTCGCTCCGAGATAAAAGTTCCGCCCGTCGGTGAAGGTCAGTTTCTCACCGCTGGCCACGGGTGAGCCGTTCTTCGCGCGGTAGCCGTGAACGACGAGTTCCCTGCCGACCGGGAAATCGGTCTGTCGGAGGCCGCGGCGAAGCAGACTGTTCGGCGTCGCACCTTCGATCGCCCAGGTGACGACCTTACCGTCGGCCTCCTTCACATCCACGTGGATCCACGTGTGTGGGTTCAGCCATTCCATCTTCGACAACGTGCCCTTGATCTCGATGGGTGCTTTGTCGTCGAACTGAGCCGCGAACGAGTGGTGGGCGCCCAGGGGTGCCGCAGCCATCACGACGCCAAGACTCGCTACAGCAATGAAAAGTTTTCTCATCAAACCCTCCCTCGAACAGTCGTATCAGTAGGGCGAGAATCTGAGGCCGCGCAAACAGAGCGGCCGTCGTGAGTCGGACGGTACACCACTACTGGCATGTATCACCCAAGTCGGTAGCGGGCGCTCTGCTGTCGCGCCCGGGGAAACCGCGCTTCAAGGCTTGCTGTGCCTGCTACACAATCAGTTGATACGGTCCACGAGTGGCGCGGCGGCTGCCTAGACTCTACACCGCCGACCCGCGCGAGGGCAACACACGGGCCGGGGGAGCATGGACGCGGGCCTGACGCTCTCAGCACAGGTTGGCCGCCCAATCGCGCATGGACGAAAGGTTCCACGCGCGACTTGAAGACGGCCCTGCGCTATGCCGAGGTTCGACGCCGCCGCGTCGTGCCCTGTTTCTGGCGCGTGCGAGCGGCCTTTCGCGCGGCCGCGCGTCTGGTCTGCGGTCCCTTGGTCCTGGCGGCCCGCCGTGCCGCCGCGCGCCTCGCCGCCGCGGGTCGTCGTCGTGCGGCGCTTCGCGCCTGGCGCGACAGCGCTTTCCGCGACGCGGCCGACCGGCCTTCGCGCTTCAGCGCGCGGCTGGCCGCCGCCGCGCGTCTGGCGGACGGCCGCTTTCGAGAACCGCGCGCTGCGCGGCTCGCCGCTGCCGCGCTGCGTTTGGTTCGCGCCGTCGCGCTCGCCGGCGGACGCGGCAGCTTCACGCCGGCTCGTCGCGCTTTCGACAAGCCGATGGCAATGGCCTGCTTCGTCGATCGCGCGCCGTGTTTGCCCTCGCGGACGTGGTGGATCTCTTCGCGAACGAACTCGCCCGCCTGCGTTGACGGGGCCTTTCCGGCGCGCTTGTCCTGGCGCGCGCGCTTCAGCGTGTCCTTCTCCGGCATGCCATCACTCCAAACGTTGAAACCGGAGATCAATGTGCCGCGGCGAGGCGGCGCGGCTGGTGCCGTCCGCGCCGCGCGTATGCAGCCAGGCAGACGCCGGTGGCCAGCATGCTCGCGCTGACGAGCGCGCGGCCGGCCGGCAGCCAGCGGCGCTGCCTGACGACGCCGGTCGATTGTGCGAGCCGTTCCTCATCGAGCAGCGACGGGATGCCGTCGCTGCTCTCATGCGGGTCCAGCTCGTCGATGACCCGCCGCACGCCAGGGACAGACGCGACCATTGCCTCGACGCGGTCTATCTCGCTGGAGATGACGGGCCCGCGCAAGGTGATCTCGCCATCGTGGGCGAGCACGTCAATCGCACGCGGGTGAGAAGAGACGCGCCCCAGTTTGGCGCGCACGCGTTCGATGAGCCGCACGTCGCTCACTTTGCCGGCGCGGAACGGGCTGCCGATCGGATCGAGGATGAACGCGGCCGCCGCCCCGATGCCGGCGCCCGCGAGTACAGCCTTCCTATTCATGAGCTGCTCTCCTGTTTCCGTCACTTCTCGCAAGCACGGTGCCGGTGACGGCGGCGCGAACGGCGATGGTTATGCTAGAGGTTTCACTCGAGACGTGTGATCGGGGAAGAAAGGGAGAAACGTGAAACGCATCGCGGTGGCGCGGCAGTCTCTTGGTATCGCCGTTGTTGGATTGACGATCGTGCTGGGCGCCGCCAGCCCATCGGCGGCACAGGCGTTCATCAGCCCGTTCGTCGGTACGACTTCGGCGGCGACGCCGGGTGTCCGCAGATCAGCGGATGCGAGAACAAGAACCTCAACCTCGGCGTGGCCGTCGGCAGTCTCGGCAGCCTCATCGGCACAGAACTGGACTTCGGCTACGCACGGGACTTCTTCGGCGACACGCCTGGGGTGTCTTCGAGCGTGCTCACGCTCATGGGCAACGTCATGCTGGCGCCGCGGTTCGGACCCGTGCAGCCGTATGCGCTCGCCGGCCTCGGGTTGATCAAGACGAACGTCGAGTTGACGGTGACCGATCTCCTCGAGAGCGACAACAACCATTTTGGCTGGGACGCCGGCGGCGGCGCGATCGTCTTCTTCGGGCAGCACATCGGCGTGCGCGGTGACATCCGCTACTTCCACGCCTTCCAGGATCTCATCGTGCTCGCTGGCGTCCTCGGCGACGGGACCAAGCTCGATTTCGGCCGCGCCAGCGCCAGCGTCGTCTTCAGATTCTGACCGGCGCGAACGCCGCGGCTGCGCCTCGCCAGAAATTGTGCATGGACAGGAGAAAAGTGAGAAGCCTTCACAGCAACGCGGATATGCTGTCGAACGATCAATCGACACAACTCACCGGAGAGCGCCCGCCCGCACGTCAGTGCGCGCGGTCCTGGATTCGATTTGTCGAAAGCGTTCGGGCTGCCATGCGCGACTTCGTTGACTGTTGGTACTCCATAGGGTTTCTCGCGCCGCGGCGCGGCGCCCGCCCGGCGCCCGGCCGGCGCTGGAGCCAGGCGCGATGACCCGCGTCGTGATCACCGGCATGGACCTCATTACGGCGCTCGGGCAGTCGCTCGAAGCGACGTGGCCGCGTCTGCTCGCCGGCGACGCCGGCATCGCACCCATCACCTACTTCGACGCCTCCGAGTACCGGCTGCCGCGTCGCCGCCGAGGTCCGCGACGCGCACCTCGAGCCAACCGGCGTGCCGGCCACGCCGCCCGAGCACTGCCGGCGCGGCGTGCGCCTGTTCGCCCGGGCGGTGCAGGGCGCATGGCGCGACGCCGGGCTCGACTGCGAGCCGCCGCCGCCCGCGCGCGCCGGCGTCGCCGCCGGCGTCAGCGTCAACTACGTGAACATGGCGATGCTTCGCCACCACTTCCGCTTTCGCGCGGCGGGCGCGCCGGCTGTCGATCTGGAGCGCTTCGCGCGCGAGGGCGGGCACGAGCCGGCTCACCTGTTCCACCGGCGCCAGGGGGATCTCGGCGCCACGCTGCCGGCGCGCGCCCTCGGGATCACCGGCCCGACGATCGCCATCGACACGGCGTGCGCGGCGAGCGCGTTCGCCATCGGCGAGGCGTTCCGCGCCATCCAGCGCGGGCGCGCGAGCGTGATGGTCGCCGGCGGCGGCGCGTCACTCGTGAGCCCGGTCGGCATCCTGGCGTTCTCGGTGCTCGGCGCCTTGAGCCGCAACCCCGATCCGGAGGCGGCCTCGCGGCCGTTCGATCGCAACCGCGACGGCTTCGTCATGGGCGAAGGCGCGGGGGCGGTGGTGCTCGAGGATCGCGACCGCGCACGTGCGCGCGGCGCCCGCGTCTACGCGGAGCTGTGCGGCTACGGCACCACGCTGAGCGGCTACAACCTCACCGACCCTTCGCCCGACGGGGCGTGCGAGGCGGAAGCGATCCGGCTGGCGCTGGCCGACGGCGGCGTGGCGCCGGAAGAGGTGGGCTATGTCGCGGCGCACGGCACCTCGACGGCGAAGAACGACGCGGTTGAAACCGCCGCCATCAAGCGGGTGCTCGGCGCGCACGCAGCCCGGGTGCCGGTGTCGTCGAACAAGGGACAGATCGGCCACATGATTTCGGCGGCCGGTGTCTGCAACCTGATCGTCGCGACCAAGGCCATCGCCGAGGGCTACGTCCCGCCGACGGCGCACTACCGCACCCCCGACCCGGCCTGCGACCTCGACTACGTGCCGAATATCGGCCGCCCGGCGCGCGTCGGCGCAGCCCTCGCCCACGCGTTCGCGTTCGGAGGCCAGAACGCCGTGCTGGCGGTCCGCGCGGTCTGATGTTCCCGTGAGTGTCAGGAGAGAGGCATGAGCCATCCCAAAGCGGCCGATTCCGAAATCCTCGAACGATTTGCCGGCATTGTCGCCACCAGCCTCCGCATCGGGCGGGAACGCGTGACGGCCGAGGCGTACCTGAGCGACCTCGGCGCCGAGTCGCTCGACCTGCTCGAGATCACGATGGAGGTCGAGGACGAGTTCGGCATCATCATGCCGCAGAAGGACGTCCTGCAGGCCGCGCAGGAAGTAGTCGGACCCGATGTTCTCGTGCGGGACGGCCTGATCACCGAGGACGGCGTGAAACTTCTTCGCTGCCGCCTTCCCGCTGTCGATCACGAGGCGCTTGTCGCGGGCATGCCAATCGCCGACGTCAACCGTATCTTCGAGCGGGTTGGAACCTGGTTACGCCTCATCCAGGGGTTGCTCGATCACGCGCCCACCGCCTGTCCGTCGTGCGCCGGTGCGCTCTCGAAGGCACTCGCGGGCCGGCAGCGATGCTCGGTGTGCGCGACCGAAGTCGATCTTCCGGCCGGCGACGACTTGAATCGCCGCTGGGTGGAAGAGTACCTCCGGCGTGAGCAGGCACTCACATCCGCCGAGGACACGCATCTCGCCTGACGGGAGTTCGCGGTCCTCGCCGGCGCACGCTCGATGCGCGGAGGTTCGCTCACCCCCTGTCGGAGATGAACAGAGCCGAGGTGCCGCCGCACTCATCGACGAGCGGCAGCAACTCCATGACGGTGGCGAGCGTCGGAAGCGTCGCGTCGCGCGGCGACAGGAGCGGCGCCTGCGTCGGCCAGTCGATCGCGAGATCGGGATCGTTCCAGATGATGCCGATTTCCGACGCCGGGTCGTAAACGGTCGTGCACTTGTATTCCACATCCGCCGAGTCGCTGACCACGTAGAATCCGTGGGCGAAACCCGGTGGCACGTAGCACTGGCGGAAGTTGTCGGCTGAGAGCCTCACCGCGACGTGCCGGCCGAACGTGTCGGATCCGCGCCGGACGTCGACTGCGATATCCAGAATGTCCCCGCGCACGACGCGAATCAACTTTCCCTGCGGCTTTCGCCGCTGCAGGTGCAGTCCGCGCAGCGTCCGCGCCACCGACGAGGAGTAGTTGTCCTGGACGAACACGTCGGCGATCCCGCACTCGCGGTAGCGTGTCCTCCCGGTAGGTCTCGAGGAAGAAACCGCGGCCATCGCGAAATACGTCGGGCTCGATGATCAGCACGCCGGGCAGGTGGGTGGCGATGGTTCGCGGCACGTCAGTCCACCTGATCGAGGAGACGCAGGAGGTAACGCCCGTATTCGTTGTTCGTCATCCCGTGAGCGAGACGCGTCACGTCGCGCGGCGTCGATGTAGCCCATGCGGTAGGCGATTTCCTCGAGGCACGCGATCATCAGCCCCTGCCGCTCCTCGACGACCTGGACGAAATTCGAGGCCTGCAGCAGTGATTCGTGCGTCCCGGTATCGAGCCACGCGAAGCCGCGGCCGAGCCGTTCGACGTGCAGCCGCCGCGCGTTCAGGTACTCGCGGTTGACATCCGTGATCTCGAGCTCGCCGCGTGCTGACGGTCTGAGGCCGGCGGCGATCCGGACCACGTCGTTGTCATAGAAGTAGAGGCCGGTGACGGCCCAGGAAGAGCGCGGCTGCCGCGGCTTCTCCTCGATGCTGATGGCGCGCCCGCCGGCGTCGAGCTCGACGACCCCGTAACGCTCCGGATCGCGCACGGTGTAGCCGAAGATCGTCGCGCCCACCTCGCGGTCCGCCGCCCGGCGCAGGCATTCGGGCAGCCCATGGCCGTGGAAGATGTTGTCGCCGAGCACCATCGCCACGCGATGATCCGCGATGAAGGAGCGTCCGATGAGGAACGCCTGCGCGAGGCCATCGGGGCTCGGCTGCACGGCATAGCTGATGTTCAGTCCGAGGGCCTCGCCGTGGCCAAGCAGGCGCTGAAACGCCTCGACGTCGCCCGGCGTGGTGATGACGAGAATCTCACGGATGCCGGCCAGCATCAGCGTCGACAGCGGGTAATACACCATCGGCTTGTTGTAGACGGGGACGAGCTGCTTTGACACGGCTCGCGTGAGGGGAAAGAGGCGCGTGCCGGATCCGCCGGCAAGGACGATGCCCTTCATACGCAATATGTCAGCGCGTGGGATCGTTCACTGCTGCGGTCGTCTCGCGTCGCGCCCTCCGCCGGCGGCGTCACCCTCCCCCCGGTGCGCATGGGGTTATCGGAGCGTCCGCGCTGAACTATCTTGAGGCGCAAGTAATCTGCTTGTGAGCGGCGTCAGCCACGTTGATGATCATGCGGCGAGTCGCAATAGTCCCACGCCACATGACAGCACGCAACCCGGGAATTTGTCGCAGCGTGGTGCCCGCCGGCGCGGCGCCGGTCAGGCGGCGATGGCGCGGGCGGCCACGGCCGAACACTGCCCGGACCACGACCAGCTCAACGCGAGGAGCGAAGGCATGTCGGCCGCGAGAGGCCGTGGCGCCCCTGTGACGAGATCGAGCGGACAGCCCTCGTCGGCCGCCTCGAGCCGGGCGACCGGCGGAACGGCGCGGCGCCGCGCGCCGAGGATGCCGATGCAGAGCTCGGCGACCGCCGTCGCCGCGCCCAGGTACCCGGTGAAGCCCTTCATCGCGGTGATCGGCGTACGGTCGAATCCCAGGTCCGCCAGCATGATCGGTCTCGCGCGCATCGTCCTCGCGGGTGCCGATGCCGTGCGCGATCACCATGTCCGGGTGCAGGTCGCCGGCCGCGTCGCGAATGGCCAGCCGCGCGGCGTCGGCCGCCATCATCGGCGACGGCCGATCGTCGATGCTTTGCGCGCAGCCGACCCCGAGGACTTCTGCCAGGATGGGCGCGCCGCGCGCCTCCGCACGGCCGCGGCGTTCGAGCACGACGAACGCGGCGCCCTCGGCGAGCACGAGGCCGTCACGGGTCCGGTCGAACGGACGATGGGCCCGTTCCGGTTCGCTCGGTGACAGCAGGCCGGCGCGCTCGTAGGCGAGGTAGGTGGACGGTGTCAACAGGCAATCGTATCCGCCGGCAACGGCGACGTCGCAGCGGTTCTCGAGCAGGTCGAAAAAACCGGCGGCCAGCGCCTGCGCCGACGCCGTATCGCCCTGCACGTAGTTGTTGCACGGGCCGCGCGCCGACAACTCGGCGGCGAGCAGGCCCAGGCCGGCGTTGGCGAGCGTCCGCAGCGACCAGTAGCGATCCACAAGGCGGGCGGCACGGCCACCCAGCTTCTTGTAGGTGAGCTGTTCATCGCCCGCTTCGGCCAGCTCCAGCGCGGCGAAGAACTCGGAGGGCTCGAGGCCCGTCTGCCCGCTTCCGGTGTAAATGCCGATGCGGTCGGGATCGGCGTCGCCGAGGCTGCCGGCGGCGGCCACCGCTTCTCCCGCCGCGATCACGGCACACTCGACCGACCGCGACATGAACTTGGCGTTCTTGGGGAGGCGCAGCGAAGCGGCGAGATCGAACGCCGGCACCTCGCCGCCCGCGGCGCAGGCGTGTCCGCGCGTCCCGAGGCGCCGGAGCCGGCCGATGCCGGACTGTCCCTGCAGGGCGCGCGCGCCCACATCCGCGGCGCCAACGCCCGGTGGAAGAGCCAGGCCGATTCCGGTGATCACGACGCCATCGCCGCCGGTCATGTGTTTGTCATTTGTCTGTAGACCGTAGACCGTAGACCGAGGTTAGTCCTGCCCGACGATGTTCTTGAGTGTGGCGCCCGAGTGCTCGGGCAGCAGCGCGAACTCGACGGCGATGTAGTAGTGGGTGAGGCCGGTCGGCGCCACGCTCGCGTCCACCGGCGACGGCGTCGATCGCACGACGCGCCCGGCGAGCAGCAGCGTGGCATGTTCCCACTCGACTTCGAGCGTGATGGTCGTGTGGATCGTCTGCGGCACCGGCAGCTGCACGAGCGCACCGAGCTCGCTGATGTCGATGAGGATGCCGTCCCACGTTCCCTCGAGCCGCACGCGCAGCGGTCCTGGCTCGATTCGCACCGCCCGCCGCCGCTCCTCCGAACGCGGAACGATCTTCATGGCTTCGTATTGTGGGACCGATCGCAACGCGCAGGCAAACGCTGTGGCCGGCGCACTCGCGCAGCTCATCACAGTGTCATGAACTGATCGCTATCGTCGCTCCTCCCGCCGTTCGCTCCCTGCCGGCAGACGGGAAGCCCCGCCGCGCGCAGACGAGGTCGGCCCGGAGGCAGACTAAAGTCGCGGCCTCGCGACCCTTCTTCCCGTCACCGATTTCACGCCGTCGAAAAATGTGTGGAACCGCAACGAATTTGCTGATTTCGTCTTGGACAACGCGTTGGCGCAGCGTATGATTTCGCTTCCGGAAATCACGTCATCCCAGCACGGCGCGCCTCACCCGGCGCGCCCGCGCCTGCACACACACGACGGAGCATCTGTGGCTGTTACTCACAACGGTCGGTTCACTCTTCTGCTCGCCGCCCTGCTCATCGCGATCTGTCCGCGACTCGCCGGCGCGCAGACATCCGATCTCGTCGCCGCGTTCGCGTTCAACGAAGGCGTGGGCGCCACAGCCGCCGATGCGTCGGGCCGCAATCACACGGGCGTGATCTCCGGCGCGCGCTGGACGACCGGCCGCTTCGGCGGCGCGCTGCTCTTCGACGGCGTCAACGACATGGCGACGGTGCTCGACTCGCCGGTGCTCGACCTGACGACCGCGATGACGATCGAAGCGTGGGTGTACCCGACCTCGAACAAGGACGACGGCGACGACGGGTGGGGCGCGGTCGTGCTGAAGGATGGCGGCACGGACCCGGTGTACGCGCTCTATGGCGTCGGCCGTAACGGCCGGCCCACCGCGACGATCGCGACGCCCACCGAGATGGACGTGCGCGCCGGCTCCGATCCGCCGCTCAATGCCTGGAGTCACATCGCCGTCACCTTCGACGGCGCCACGCTGCGGTTGTACGTCAACGGCGTCCAGGTCGCCACGAGAGCGCGGAGCGCCAGCATCCGTACGTCGGCGAATCCGCTGCGCATCGGCGGCGCCAGCACCGGCAGCGAGTACTTCCCCGGGCGCATCGACGAGGTGCGCATCTACCGGCGCGCGCTCACGGCAACGGAGATCCGGGCTCGACATGCTGACGCCGATCACGCCGGTGAATTCGGCGCCCGCGGACACGACGCCGCCCTCGGTGTCGATCTCGAGCCCGGCCAACGGCACGACCGTCGCCAGCACGATCGCGGTGACGGCGTCCGCCACCGACGACGGCGCGGTGGCCGGCGTGCAGTTCCTGCTCGACGGGCTGCCGCTCGGCGCCGAGGACACGAGCAGCCCCTACTCCGTGACGTGGGCGACCGGGACCGCGGCCGACGCGATCCACGTGCTGTCGGCACGCGCGCGCGACGCGGCCGGCCACACGAGCGTGGCCTCGAGCGTGCTCGTCACGGTTGACAACATCCTTCCCGACCTGACGCCGCCGGCGATCACACTGACCGGGCCGGCTGACGGCGCCCAGGTCTCGGGGATGGTCCTCGCCGCCGCCAATGCGAGCGACGACGTGGCGGTGGTGGCGGTGCAGTTCCTGCTCGACGGATTGCCGCTCGGCCCGGAGGACACCAGCAGTCCCTACGCGGTGACGTGGGACACGCGCACGTCCACGAACACGACGCACACGCTGTCGGCGCGCGCGCGCGATGCGGCGGGCAACGTCAGCGTGCTGTCGAGCGTGCTCGTGGCCGTCGCCAACCCGCCGACGCTCACGATTACCCGCCCGTTGTCCGGCGCGCCGATCAAGGGAGCGATCGTCGACGTTCAGTACACGACCACGGGCGATCTCACCGGGGTCGCCTACGTGCACTTCCGCCTCGACGACGGCAGCGTGGTGATGGACATGTCGTTGGACGGCCTCTTCCAGTTCACCGACGTCGCCGCCGGATCGCACGTAGTGAACGGCTACCTCGTGCGGAGCGATCACTCGAAGATCGACGCGACCGACGCCCAGCCGGTGTCGTTCACGACCACGATGCCCGACCTGACGCCGCCAGCGATCACGTTGACCTCGCCCGCCGGCGGCGCCGAGGTATCCGGGTCGATCGTGGCCGCGGCGGACGCGAGCGACGACGTGGCGGTGGTGGCGGTGCAGTTCCTGCTCGACGGGTTGCCGCTCGGCCCCGAAGACACCAGCAGTCCGTACACGGCGGCGTGGGACACGCGCACGGCCACCAACACCACGCACACGCTGTCGGCGCGCGCGCGCGACGCGGCGGGCAACGGCGGTATCGCGCCGGGCGTGCTCGTGACGGTCGCCAACCCGCCGAAGCTCACGATCACCCGCCCGGCCGCCGGGACGTCGATCCAGGGCGCGGCGGTCGACGTGCAGTACACGACGGCCGGCGATCTGACCGGGGTCAACCACGTGCACTTCCGCCTCGATGACGGCAGCGTGGTGATGGACATGTCGTTCGACGGCGTGTATCGGCTCACCAACGTCGCGCCCGGCTCGCACGTGTTGAACGGCCACCTCGTGCGCAGCGATCACTCGAAGATCGACGGCACCGACGCCCAGCCCGTGTCGTTCACGACCGTGATGCCCGACGTGACGCCTCCCTCGATCACGCTGACCGGCCCGGCCGACGGCGGCGAAGTGTCGGGGCTCGTCACGGTTGCGGCCGACGCCGCCGACGACACGGCTGTCGCCGCGGTCCAGTTCCTGCTCGACGGCTCCGATCTCGGCGCACGGGACACCGCCGCTCCATTCGCCGTCTCATGGGAGACCGCGGGCGCGGCCAACGGACCGCACGCGCTCTCCGCGGTGGCCTACGACTCGTCCGGCAATGCCACCGCCTCCGAGGCGCGCACGGTTACCGTGGCAAACCTCGATCCGGCCGCGCAGACCGGCAAGTGGAGCAACGTGATGAACTGGCCGCTCGTGGCCGTGCACGCGACGCTCATGCACACGGGCCAGGTGCTGCTCTGGGACGGCTGGGAGGCGCCGGCGCTGGCGACCGTGTGGAACCCGGCCACCAACTCCTTTACGAGCGTCCCGAACCAGTCGGGCCTCTTCTGCTCCGCGCATTCGATGCTGCCCGACGGCCGCATCCTGGTCACCGGCGGTCACGCCGGCGGCGAGGTTGGCATCGTCGATGTCAACTCCTTCAATCCGGTATCGCGGACATGGACGATCGACGCAAACATGCGCTCGCCCCGCTGGTACCCGAGCAGCACCACGCTCGGCGATGGACGCGTGGTCGTGCTGAGCGGCCAGATCAGGCCCGGCACCTGGGCCGACACCCCGGAGCTCTACGATCCCGCGACCGGCGCCTGGACGAGGCTGACCGGGATCAACACCTCTGACGTCCACGACTCGGAGTACCTCCTCACCACGTTGCTGCCGGACGGGAGAATCGCGGCGATTGCCGCCTCGACCGGCCAGGTCAGGGTCCTCGACATCGCCAAGTCCACGTGGACCGACGTCGGCTCGAATCCGAAGCTGCTGAAGACGTCCGCCGCGATGTTCCGCCCGGGGCAGATCCTGGCCACCGGCGGCGGCGAGACGCCCGGCGGCAGCTCCGAGGCGCGTGCGTCGCTGATCGACTTCAACGATCCGGCGCCGGCGTGGCGGGAGATCGCCCCGATGGCATACCCGCGCTTCAACCACAACATGCTGGTTCTCCCCGACGGCGCCGTGCTGGCGGTGGGCGGCTCGACGATCGTGAACCAGACATCGACGACCGGCACGCTGGCCGCCGAGCTGTGGAACCCGGTCACCGAATCGTGGCAGACGCTGGCGTCGATGCGCGATCCGCGGATGTACCACTCGATCGCGCTGCTGCTGCCGGACGGCCGTGTGCTCTCCGCAGGGGGCGGCCGGCTCGGCGGCGCCCGCGACTACTTCACGGCGGAGATCTTCTCTCCCCCTTACCTCTTCAAAGGCACGCGTCCGTCGATCCTCTCCGCGCCGTCGGTGCTCCCGCTTGGGAGCACGGCCACGATCCAGACGGCGAACGCGGCCGACATCGCCACGGTGTCGATGATCCGCCTCGCCTCGGTGACGCACACGCTGGACATGGATCAGCGTTACCTCCCGCTCGACTTCAAGGCCGGCCCGGATCGGCTGACGATCACCGCTCCGGCGAGTGCCGAACTGGCGCCGCCGGGTTATTACATGGTGTTCATCGTCAACAGCCGCGGCGTGCCGTCCACGGCGGCGATCCTGCGCGTGCCGTCTCCGCAGGAAGACGTCCAGGCACCGCTGGCGCCGCAGAATCTCACGGCCACCGGCGGGCTGAGCACGGCCACCCTGACCTGGGACGCCGCGAGCGACGACAGCGGCGTGACGGCGTACAACGTCCACCGTGCGACGGCGCCGGGCTTTGTTCCGTCGCCGCAGAACCGCGTGGCGCGGGTTGCCGGCCCGGGCTTCACCGACTTCGTCGCCTCGGGCATCTACTCATACGTCGTCACGGCCGAGGACGCCGCGGGAAATGTCAGCGAGCCGTCGAATGAGGCGATCGCGTCGGTGACGTCGGACACGACTCCGCCCGCGGTCGGCATCACGCAACCGGCGACTGGCGCAATCGTCTCCGGCGAGGTCACCGTGTCGGCCAATGCCTCCGACGACGTCGCCGTCGTCTCGGTGCGCTTCTTCGTGGACGGCGTCGTGATCGGGAGCGAGGCGCCTGACGACACGGTGGCGCCGTACAGCGCAACCTGGAATACGCGCACCTCCGCGAACGGTACTTACGTCCTGACGGCCGTGGCCCGGGACGCCAACGGGAACGAGACGACGTCGGCGCCGGTGACGGTGTCGGTCAACAACGTCACGGCGGCTGGCCTCGTGGCGGCGTTCGGCTTCGAAGAAGGAGCAGGGACAACGGTCGCCGACGGCTCAGGCTTCGGCAATGCCGGCACCGTGTCCGGCGCCGCATGGGCTGCCGGCCGGTTTGGCAGAGCCTTGTCGTTCGACGGCATCAACGACATGGTCACGGTGCTCGATTCGCCCTCGCTGGACCTCTCCAGCGGGATGACGCTGGAAGCATGGGTCAATCCCCGAGCCCTGAATGGCTACGTCACCGTCGCCATGAAGGAGCGTCCGGGCCACCTGGCGTACGCCCTCTACGCCAATACCGACACCAGCCGCGCGAGCGCGGAGATTGCGGTCGTCACGAATCTCGACACGCGCAGCGTGGCGCCGCTGGCGCTGAACGTCTGGAACCACGTCGCCGCGACGTTCGACGGCACGACGCTGCGGCTGTTCGTCAACGGTGTGCAGGTCAGCACGCGCGCGATCACCGGAGCCATCATGCAGTCGTCCAACCCGCTGCGGATCGGCGGCAACCTGATCTGGGGCGAGTACTTCAACGGCCTGATCGACGAAGTGCGGATCTACAACCGGCCGCTGACGGCGCTGGAAATTCAGGGTGACATGAAGCTCGCGGTCACCCCGTGACGTACGCCAGCACGACCGGCGCCGTGGCGCTGACGAGCGCCGTCATCATCGTGGCGGCGATGTCCGTCCGCGGCGGCGCCCACCCGACGGGAGCGGTGACGTGGTCCACCGTGTCGCGCGTCCTCGACGAGCGCTGCCTGTCCTGTCATGGCCCGGGTGGCGGCGCCGCGCCGCGGCTGGATGGCTACGAGCACGCGCGGCTCGCCGCCGATGACATGAAGCGCGCCGTCCTCGAGCGGCGCATGCCGCCGTGGTATGCAGTCGAAGGGTTCGGTGACTTCGCGGGCAATCCCACGTTGACGCAGGTCGAGGCCACATGGCTCGCGGACTGGGCCGATGCCGGCGCGCCGGACGATCCGGCTGGTGGGGAGGTGTCGGATCCTCCGGCTGAAGCCGGAAGCCACGGGGCGCACCAAGCCGGAAGCCACGGGGCACACCAAGCGGGAAGCCACGCAGCACGCGCATCACTCGCAGAGCGAGGAACTGGTCCTGCGGACCCCCGCCTATCCGATCGAGCAGCCGTCCCACACCTTTGCGCTGCCCACGGGGCTGACGCGCGACCGCTGGGTTCGCGGCTGGGAGGTCCGGCCGGGAAACCGGGCGCTCGTGCTCGGTGCCGTGATCGCCCTCGCCCCTGGAACGACGCTCGGCACGTGGACGGCGGGCGACGGGATGACGATGCTGCCGGACGGCGTCGCTGCGCGGCTGCCGCAAGGCTCGACGATCCAGCTCACGCTGAAGTACCGCCGGGCGTCGAGCACAACGGCCGATGAGAGCAGCGTCCGCTTCGTGTTCGCGGACTCTCCCGGGCGTCAGCTCAGGACGCTGCCGCTGCCGTGCGGGCCCTCGCGGATTCCGCGCGACATCGAGGCGCTGGCGATCAGGTCCGCGCGCGACCTGCCGGGCGAGGCGTTGACCGTCGAGGCGCGGCGCCCGGATCGCAGCGTCGAGCCGCTCGCCTGGTTCCAGAACTTTCCCCGCGCGCACGATCGGACGTACTGGTTCCGCCGTTCCGTCGCGCTCCCCGCGGGCACCTCGATCTCCGTTGCCGTCTCCGATGCGCACTGTGGCGCCGATCTCGAGTACGTAGAACGATGAGAACGCTCGCCGCCGTCCTGCTCGCACTCTTCTCGGTCGTGGCCGGCGCCGCGGTCGTGGCCGGCGCCCGGCCGCAATCGGCTTCGTACGTCTGCCCGATGCATCCGCAGGTCCGTTCGGAACAGGCGGGGAAGTGTCGCACCTGCGGCATGACGCTGGTCGATGCGGCCACTGTCGTCGGCGGCCGCCACGCGCTCGACGTCGCGTGGTCGCCGCGCGTACCGCGCGCGGGTGAGCCGGCGCAGCTGCGTCTCCTCGTGCAGCGGCCCGGCACGAACGAGACCGTCCGCGCGTTCGAGGAGGTTCACGAGCGGCTGTTTCACCTGTTCGTCGTGAGCTGGGACCTCGAACACTACGCGCACGTGCATCCGGTCCTGCAGGACAGCGGCGCGATGGAGGTCACCACCACGCTGCCGCGCGCCGGCGCGTACCAGGTCTATGCCGACTTCCTGCCCGCCGGCGGATTCCCGCAGCTCGTGCAGACGTCCGTGTTCACCGACGGTGTCTCGCCCGCCGCCGCGGCGCTGGCCCGGACGCGGGCGCAGCACATCACGCAGGAGGTCCGCGAGGGCACGGACCATGGGCTTCGCGTCCGCATCGAGCCGGCGACGCTTGTCGCGGGGCGTGTCGAGGTGGTCGCCGCGACGTTCGAGGATGCGCCGACGGGTACGCCCGTGACGGATCTCGAGCCTTACCTCGGGGCATGGGGCCACGCGCTGATCGTCAGCGCCGATCTGGCCGACGCGGTGCACAGCCATCCGGTGACGCCGCTGACGAGCCCGGGCGGACCCCGAATCTTCTTCTCGCAGCGCTTCCCGCGGCCCGGCTTTTACCGCATGTGGATCCAGGTCCAGCGCCGCGGTGAGGTCGCCACCATCCCGTTCACGTTGAAAGTCGACGCCACGACCTGACCTCACCGGCACTCACGTAGCGGCCGGCTTCAGCCAGCCCTCTGCGGGCATGTCCGTTTCAAGTTCCGCCCCCTCCCGCCGATTGAGATGACGTGGAGCCGCGTTCCTCAGTTTCGCCGGATGTCCCCCAGCACATGGGGTGGCCAGCGGCCGTCTTCGTGGGCGCCACGATCCTGCTTGGTACCCTGGTCTGCGTTTACTCCGGGTGGCAGCTGGCGTTCCGGCCGATCTCGTGGGTATGGGTCGCCCTGCTGGTCCTGACCGTGGTCGCGGGCTGGGCGACGCTGCGCTTCCCGGACGTGCCGATCAGCTATTCCGTCTCCGACACCTTCAGCATCATCGCCGCACTGGTCGTGAGCCCGGCCGCTGGCGCGCTGGCGGCGGCGCTCGAAGGTCTCGTGCTGTCGTACCGCATGGCGAACGTTCGGCGGTCCGCCGATCGGGTCCTCTTCAACATGGCGGTCCTCGCGATCGCGACGTGGGCCGGCGGCGAGGTCTTCTTCATGCTTGCCGGGCCGGACCCGATCATGGAGGGGCCGGCCGGCGCCCTGCGCCTCGTCCTGCTGCTCACGGCGTTCGGCGTCGTCCACTTCGGGCTGAACAGCGGAATCGTGTCGATCGTCATCAGCTTCGAAAGGCGCGCCGCGATTCTGCCGATCTGGCACGTGCTCTTCCGGGAGCTCTGGGTCTCATCGCTCGGCGGCGTGTTCGCGGCGATGCTGATGCTGGCGCTGTCGCGCTACAACGCACTCGAGACGCTCATCCTCATCGCGCCGCTGCCGGTCATCATCCACATCACGTTGCGGCACGTGCGCGGCCGGGCGGAGGACCAGATCAACCACCTGGGCAAGATGAATCGCGTCTACCTCTCGACGATCGAGGCGCTGGCGCAGGCGGTTGACGCAAAGGACCACGTCACGCACGATCACGTGCGGCGGGTGCAGGAGAACTCGCTGCGTCTGGCGCACGCGCTCGGGGTACGTGACGAGGCGGAGATACAGGCGCTCAAGGCCGCCTCGCTCCTGCACGACATCGGCAAGATCGCGATCCCCGAGCACATCCTCAACAAGCCCGGGCGTCTCACCGAGCCCGAGTTCGAGATCATGAAGCGCCACGCCGCCATCGGCGCGGACATCCTGGCCGTGATCGGCTTTCCGTATCCGCTGGTGCCTATCGTGCGGCACCACCACGAAAGCTGGGACGGCAGCGGCTACCCTGATGGCATCGCCGGCGAGCAGATCCCGATTGGCGCGAGAATCCTGCAGGTCGTCGACTGTTTCGATGCGCTGACCTCCGATCGCCCGTACCGGCCGCGGCTCGAAGACGCCGAGGCGCTGAAAATCGTGACCGATCGGAGCGGCACCATGTACGACCCGCGGGTCGTGGCCGCCCTCGTCGAGCTGCGTATGGCGGACGCCGTTCGCCCTGCTGTGGAAGCGCCGGCGGCGAGCGTGCCCGCGGCAGGACCGGTCGCACTCCCGACGCCGGAGCAGATCCTGGAGGGCGCCGGCGAGCAGCTTTCACTCGAAACGTTCTTCGATCTCGGTCGCGCCCTCAGCTCACCGCTCTCCGCTGCGCAGGTCGGCGACACGCTGTGGTCCCACCTCCGCGGCCACATGCCGGGATCCGCATTCGTCTTCTACGTGTACGACCCGGCAACCGACGCCGTGACGCCGGCATTCAGGTGGGGCGAGCAGACGGTTGCCGCGGGCACGCGCGTCCCGCTCGGCGATCGCCTCAGCGGCTGGGTGGCTGCGACGGGCCAGGCCATCGTGAACTCCGATGCCCGGCTCGATCTCGACGCTGACGTGCGCGACTGCACCACGCTGCAAAGCGCGCTCGCCGTGCCGGTGTCGCGCGGCGGCCGGAGCGTGTGGCGTGCTGGCGTTCTATTCGCGCCGCGCGAACGCGTTCGACGAGCGGCATCAGCGCCTCGCCGAGGCCGCGGCGTACGTCGCCGCCACGGCGTTGCACACCGTTGCACCGCGGCTCACCGCCGTCGCCGTCTGACGTGTCCTCTTCCGGCACGCGGGTGTTCCGTCCTGTGCCGGCGTGAGACACGCCGAAGGGTCATCGCCGCCGGGTCTGCCGCGGCGGCCACCCGGTAAACGACTGATTCGACTGTAGTTCACCGATCGAGTTCGTTCGTGCGCCATCGTGGTCTCTTAATTGCTGAGCTGTACACCGATCGACCGCGTGTGTCGCGGTACTACATCCGATTACTCATAGACGGAAAGGTCATCATGAGAGCGCCGTTCGCTCGAAACTGGGGGCTCCGCCTCATCGTCGTCATCGCGCTGGCGCTGACGAGCCTGGGAGACGCGCAGCTGTTCGCGCGTCAGACCCGCGCGGGGCGGCAGCACACGCGTCTGGACATGAGGCTGAGCGAGGCGGTTGACGCCCGCCGCACCGAGCCGCAGCGCGTGATCATTCGCGTCCGCAGCGGCCAGCGGTCCGCGATGCGGCGCACGCTCGAATCCCATGGCGACCAGATCGTTGCCGAGCACGCCTCGATCGATGCGCTGACGGCCGTCGTGCACGGCGACGATCTCGCCGCGCTGGCCGGCCGCGACGGCGTCGTCTCGGTGTCCACCGATGCCGTGGTCCGCGCGCGCGGCAGCCTGCTGGGCGGCCTGCTCGGCGTGGTCGGCGGGCTGGTCGGCGGCGTCGTCAACACGCTTGGCGTCGTCGTCGGCGGCGTCGTCAGCATCGTGGGCGATCCCGCAGACAACACCGAAGGACCGGCCGTACCGCCGCGCGTGCTGCGCGAGACGCTTGGCCTCGACAGCGCGCTGGCGGGGCGCGGGGTCGGCGTCGCCGTGATCGACTCGGGCCTCGAGATGTCGTACGACTTCCAGGGCCGCGTGCTGGCGTTCTACGACTTCACCGGCGGCAAGACGCTGCCGACGTACCCGTTCGACGACTACGGTCACGGCACGCACGTCGCCGGCGCCATCGGCGCGTCCGGCGCCAACTCGAACAACCGTGAGTACCGCGGCCTGGCTCCGAGCGTGAAGTTCCTGGTGCTGAAGGTGCTCGACGCGCAAGGCGCCGGCTTCACGAGCGACGTGATTCGCGCCGTCGATTTCGCGGTGGCGAACCGCGACCGCTTCAACATCGACATCATCAACCTGTCGCTCGGGCACACGATTTACGAGCCGGCGGCCACCGACCCGCTCGTGCAGGCGGTAGAGCGCGCCACGCGCGCCGGCATCATCGTCGTCGCCGCCGCCGGTAACCTGGGCAAGAACCCGGAGACCGGCCTTCCCGGGTATGCGGGCATCACGTCGCCGGGCAACGCGCCGTCCGCAATCACCGTCGGCGCGGTGAGGACGAACGACACCGTCAGGCGCGGCGACGATCGGATTTCGGATTACAGCTCCGCCGGTCCGACGTGGTACGACGCGCTGGTCAAGCCGGACGTCGTCGCCCCGGGGCACAACATCGTCGCCAACGCCGCGCGGCACGGGGCGCTGTATGAGAACTATCCGCAGCTCAAGGCGGCAGACTCCGATTACATGCGCCTCAGCGGTACGAGCATGGCGACGGCGGTCACCTCCGGTGTCGTGGCCCTCATGCTCGAAGCGCATCGGTCCGCACATCCGTATGCGCCGCAGCTGACGCCGAACATGGCCAAAGCGGCGTTGCAGTACACCGCGTTCACGGTCCGGGATGACAACGGGATCGAGTACGACCCGCTCAGGCAGGGCGTTGGCGCGCTGAATGGGAAAGGCGCGATCGACCTGAGCCGCCGAATCAACAATTCGTCGCCGGCGGGATCGTACTGGCTGACGACGACGCCGGAGCCGTTCACCACGATCGCGGGCGAGCCGCTCGCGTGGAACCAGGGCATCATCTGGGGCAACGGCATCATCTGGGGCAATACGATCGCCATCAATCAGAAGGCGTGGGCGGCGGGCATCATCTGGGGCAACACCCAGTTGACGTGGAGCAACGGCATCATCTGGGGCAACAACATCGTCTGGACCGACTCGCAGTCGTGGGCGAGCGGCATCATCTGGGGCAACGACGCCATCGGCGAGACGAGCGGCGAGGGGATCATCTGGGGGAACAGCGGAGGCACTCCGGCTACCACAGTGTGGAAGAGTCTGGAGGACAGCGAGGTGAATCCCTGACCCAGAGCAGGGTAGGGAGAGCACCCGAAAGGCCGGCGCGGAACCCTACAGAGAGGGCGCTGCTAACTGTGTAACTTCGGTGCTGGGGGAGTGGCGTTCGTAGACGTCGCCGCGAACGTCAATCCGGTAGTCTCCGACGGCGTCGGCAATCTCGTTACCGTAGAGGTCGAGACGCGATTCCGCGTCCGCGCCTGCGTAAAACGCGTCTGAATTGTTCGCGTCGTCGAGCACCGGGGTGGTTCTGGTGCTCGGCGGCGCGTACACCTCAACAGGACGGCGCGAAACACCCGCACTCCACGCACCGGCGACGACGAGTCGCAATCGCCACCCACAACAGCCCAACAATTACACGCTTCGTCAGCGGTCGCGTCACAAGCCCTCTCGCTGTGAAGGGTTAGCAACGCAGGTGCCACGGCGATTGGGTCATGGCACGGCCGTTGCGACAAATTGTGCCGGCAATCAAAATGGACATTTCCCTTTCCTCCCTTTCCGAGAAGATCACCTCGACCGTTCGAGCTCATCGCGGCTGGTTCGTGGCGGGTATCGTGACGCTGTCGGTGGCGATGTGGGTCACGGTGGGCGCGCTGTTCTGGTTCGTGCGCGACACGGTGACGGATCTGCCGGACCGCGAGGCGCTGCGCGACGTCGGCTCGATGGCGCAGGCGACCACGCTGCTCGACGTCAACGGCCGTCACGCGTTCACGATCTTCAAGGAGCAGCGGATCGAAGTGCCGCTGGCGCGCGTGTCGCCCCATCTCGTTCGCGCCATCCTCGCCGTGGAGGACCAGCGCTTCTACGATCATGGCGGCATCGACGTCGTGCGCGTCGCCGGCGCGGCGTGGACGAACGTGCTCGAGCGGCGCGCGGCGCAGGGCGGCAGCACGCTGACGCAGCAGCTCGCGCGTCAGAGCTTCCTCACTCCCGACAAGACGATTGCCCGGAAGATCAAGGAGGTCGTGGTCGCCGCCCGGCTGGAAGAGGAGTTCACGAAGGACGAGATCCTCGAGCTGTACTTGAACAAGGTCTACTTCGGCGACGGCTTGTATGGCGTGGAGGCGGCGTCGCTGGGGTACTTCGGCAGGCACGCCGCCGATCTCGAGGTGCCCGATGCGGCGTTGCTGGCGGGCCTCGTCAAGTCGCCGTCCACGTATGCGCCGACGGTGAGCCCTGACCGCGCGGTCGCACGGCGGAACGTCGTCCTGCAGGCCATGCGCTCCTCGGGCGTCATCGACAGCGCCGACTACGCGGCCGCAGTCAAGGCGCCGGTACGGCTGAACGACACGCTGCGCCGCGAAGAGGGGTTTGGCCAGTACTTCAAGGAAGAAGTTCGCAAGCATCTCGTGGAGCAGTTCGGGTGGGAGCGCGTCTACCAGGGCGGGCTCAAGGTGTACACGACGCTCGACCTCGACATGCAGAAGGCGGCCGAATCCGAAGTGGCCCGTGCAATCGCCGACATCGAGCAGCGGCAGGCGAAGCGCCGCGGCAACCGGCCGCCAGCCACGACGGAGCCCCTGCAGGCGGCGCTCGTGGCGGTCGATCCGGCGACCGGCGAAGTGCGTGCGATGGTCGGCGGCCGCAGTTTCGACAACAGCAAGTTCAACCGCGCGACCCAGGCGAAGCGGCAGCCGGGCTCGGCGTTCAAGCCGTTTGTCTATGCGGCGGCGCTCGAACGCGGCTACACCCCTGCCTCGCTGATCACAGGGCTCAGCGAGCCGGTGATGACGCTCGAGGGTGCGTGGGTCCCCGAGGACGAGCATCTCGAGAGCGACGAGATCACGATGCGGGCGGCGCTGCGCACCTCCAGCAATCGCGCGGCGGTGCGGATGCTCGAGCAGGTCGGCATCGCGGCCACCGTGCGCTACGCGGAGAAGCTCGGCGTCGGCTCGGTGCCGAACGTGCCGTCGCTGGCGCTCGGGTCCGGAGAGGTCACGCTGCTCTCGATGACGTCGGCGTTTGGCGCATTCGCCAACGAGGGGATGCTGGCCGAGCCGGTGCTCCTCCGCAAGGTCGAAACGACCGAGGGCGAAGTCCTGTATCAGGCATCGCCGAAAGTCGAGCGCGCGGTCAGCGAAGCGACGGCCTACTTGATCAGCACGATGCTGGCCGACGTGATCAACGCCGGGACGGCGTGGCAGGCGAGGCGCGTGGGGTTCACGCTGCCCGCCGCGGGCAAGACGGGGACGACCAACGACTATCACGACGCCTGGTTCGTCGGCTACACGCCCACGCTCGTGTCCGGCGTGTGGGTTGGTTACGACCAGCCGCGGACGATCATCGGCAGCGGCTATGCCGGCGACATCGCCGTGCCGCTCTGGGGGCGGTTCATGATGGCGGCCACGCGCGGCAACAAGCCGAACTGGTTCAAGGCGCCCGCGACGGTCACGGCGACGAACATCTGCCGGCTGAGCGGCAAGCTGCCGACCGACGCCTGCAGGTCCGCGCAGGCGATCAACACCGACGGCACGGTGTCGAACCGCTCCATGGTCTACACCGAATACTTCGTGCGCGGCACGGAACCGACCGACTTCTGCCCGTATCACACCTACACGTCCCCCGGCACGCTGGCCACGTCCGGGCACCTGCCGGAGCCCTCGGCGCCGCCGCCCGCCGGTGCGGGTGCACCGGTCGTCACCGGCGGAACGGTTCTGACCGACGGCACCATCGTGGCCAGTCAAGCGGAATCGGCTGCCGCCGCCGAAGCGCCCGCGGCGCCGCGGCGCCGCGGCTTCTGGTCGCGCGTCTTCGGCCGCGGCGGTGACGACGAAAAGAAGCGAGAGGAAGAAGAACAGCGGAAACGGGAAGAAGCGAAACGAGAAGACGACGTAGCGACGGCCCGGAGCCCGAAGCTCCGAGCCCGCGATATCCTGTCCTGTGCCCTTCCGCGACGTCATCGGCCACCGGCGGCTCGTCTCGCTGCTGTCGCGCGGCGTTGCCCGCGACACGCTCCCTCCGTCGCTCCTCCTTGCCGGTCCGCAGGGTGTCGGCAAGCGCCGGACGGCGATTGCGCTCGCGCAGGCGCTGAATTGCCTCGAACCCATCGCGAATGGCACGGCGGGCGACACGGTCCTCGAACGTGACGCGTGCGGCGCCTGCGCCTCGTGCCGCCGCATCGCGCGCGGCGTGCATCCTGACATCATCGTCCTGGCGCCGGGTGACACCGGCACGATCAAGATCGAGGACGTCCGCGATGTCGTCGCGAGCGCCGGATTCCGGCCGTTCGAGGCGCGCCGCCGCGTCGTCGTCGTCGACGATGCGGACGCGTTGGGCGTGCCGGCGCAGAACGCGCTGCTGAAGACGCTCGAGGAGCCGCCCTCGGCGTCTGTCTTCGTCCTCGTGTCGTCGATGCCGGACGCGCTGCTGCCGACCGTGCTGTCGCGGTGTCCGCGCCTGCGGTTCGGCCCGCTGGCGCCGTCCGAGGTGGCCGAGGCGCTGATGACGGCGCACGGGTACTCGGAGCCGGACGCCCGCGCCGCGGCGGCCGAGGCCGAGGGCAGCATCGGCCGTGCGCTCACGATGCGGTCCGTGGACCTCGTCGAGGCGCGAGAGACGGCGCAGCGCCTCCTCGAGCAGACGGCGCGCGCCGGCGATCCGTCGCGCCGCATCGACGTCGCCCGGGATCTCTCGGGGAAGAAGGGCACCCCGGCGAGCGAGCGCGACCAGCTCGCTTCATGCCTTCGAGCGCTGTCGTCGCTGCTGCGGGATCTCAGCGTGCTCGCCTCTGGCGGCGATCCGCGGCTGCTCGCCAATGCCGACCTGCAGCCCGCGCTGCGCCGTCTGGCGACCGTCCTTCGACGGCGATCGCACCGAGCGCGCGTTCGCCGCCGTTGACGAGGCGCTGGGCGCGCTCGAGCGCAACGCCAGTCCGAAGGTGGTGGCCGACTGGCTGGTGCTGCAGCTATGAAGCCGCGGATTGCGATCACCGTCGGCGATCCGGCCGGCATCGGGCCGGAGATCGCGCAGAAGGCGGCAGACGATCCGCGAGTGCGCGAGGTGTGCGACCCCATTCTGTACGGACCGCCGTCGGGCGCGCGCTTCGAGCCGGGCGTGCTGTCGGCGGAGGCCGGCCGCGCTGCCTATGAGGCGATCTGTTCCGCGGTCCGCGACGCGCTCGCCGACCAGGTCGCCGGCATCGCGACGGCGCCCGTCAACAAGCTCGCGTTCGCGCGCGCCGGCCTGCCGTGGAAGGGGCACACCGATCTCCTCGGCCACCTGACCGGCAGCGGCCGCGTCGCGATGATGTTCTGGTCGGAGCCGCTGAAGGTGGTGCTCGCCACCGTCCACGTGCCGCTCGCCGACGTGTCGCGCGTCCTCACCCGCGAGCTCCTCGACGCCGTGATCACGCTCACGCACCGCGAGCTGCCGCGTTTCGGGATCCACGAGCCCCGCCTCGGGCTCGCCGGCGTCAATCCCCATGCAGGAGAAGACGGGCTGCTTGGCGACGAGGAGCTGCAGACGCTGCGCCCCGCCGTGGACGCGGCGCGCGCGCGCGGGGTGCGCATCGACGGCCCGTTTCCCGGTGATACAGTGTTCGTGCGCGCGGCTCGAGGCGACTTCGACGCCGTCATCGCCTGCTATCACGATCAAGGGTTGATTCCGGTGAAACTGCTCGCGTTCGGCCGTGCCGTGAACGTCACGCTCGGCCTTCCCATCATCCGCACGTCGGTCGATCACGGCACGGCGTTCGACATCGCGGGCAAGGGTGTGGCCGACCATTCCAGCCTGGTGGAAGCGGTGTGCCTCGCCGCCCGACTGGCGCGCAACGGATCGTGATAGCGCGTCTCGTCGGGCGTCTCCGTGCGCGCCTGCATGCGGACGGAGGCCGCACGCGCGCTTGCGGCGCAGTTGGCGCGCCACGCTATGAAGCGCTGCGGACGAAGTTCCACGAGCGCGAGCGGCGCGAGCGCAGGGAGCGCGACGCGCTGAAGGCTCAGAGCGTACGCCGCGCCCGCCGCGTTCCTTCTGCCGAGACGCTGCAGCACATGCTGCGAGTCCGCACGCCTCTGGCACAGCGGCGTGCGGCCCAGGTCCAGCCTGCGCCGGCGGAAGCGCCGATCGTGAATCTCGACGGCTGCGCGCGCCGGGTTGCCATCGACGGCCTGACCTGGTGGGTCCCCGTGCAACCGACACAATCGGCCGCCTCAATCGAACGCATGCTGCTGAAGCAGCGGTTTCCGTATGTCGGCATCGCGCAGACGCGCGACGTCTCGGTCGGCGGCGTGATGCTCGATATCGGGGCCAACGTGGGACGCATGTCGATTCCGCGGGTCATCCTCGGTGACTCGACGCGCGCGATCTGCGCCGAACCGGACGAGCTGAACTACCAGTGCCTCTGCGCCAACATCCGCGATAACCGTCTCGCAGGGCTGGTGGTCGCCGATCGCGTCGCCATCAGCGACCGCGACGGATTCCTGCCGCTGCAGCGCGGAAGCGTGTCCGGCAGCCACCGCGTCGTCCATGCGTCGCCTGCCGCGGAGGAAGAGGAAACGGTTCCCTGCACGACGCTCGACGCCTGGGTCGAGCGGCACGGGATCGACCTGGCGGAGGTGACCTTCGTGAAGGTGGACACCCAGGGGTCGGAGCTGCACGTGCTGAGCGGCGCATCGCGGGTGCTCGCGCAGCCGCATATCGCGTGGCAGATTGAGATCGCCCCGGGACACCTGCGGCTGGCCGGGAGCGAGCCCGAGGCCGTCTACCGCATCCTGACGGAGCGGTTTTCGCATTTCTTCGACCTGAATCCAGACGCCGCCGGCCCGCGGCTGCGCCCTATCGCTGAATTGTCCTCGGCGCTCGCATACCTCGATACCGCCGGCGCGGCCCAGACCGACGTCGTCGTTTATTCCTTCCCGGCGGGGTGACGCGACACCGGCGCGGGGAACGGAGTTCGGCTACAATCGCCGCCTCCGGTCACGCGTCTCCAGTGGCGTTCGCCGTTTGCGGATGACACTGTGGCTTCCGTCCTTCGGGCGGAAGGAACGAGGGCTCCGCCATGCTGAGTGAGTTCAGCGCACGGCTTGCGCTATTCCGCCCCCGTACGTTGGCGCGTGCGAGCAAGACCATCGAGGATCTTGCCGTGGAGATGCGCGACCTCAAACGCACGGCGAAAACGATCGTCATCGATCAGGAACGTCGCGACGAGCTGCTCCGGACGCTCGTCACGAGGCTCGACACCCTGGCCAGCGAAGTACGTCACCTCGGGGAAACGGTGAACGCGCTGGCCGCCCGCGAGGCGCAGCTGCGCGCCGTCCTGCGAGCCGACGCCGACGCCGGCCAGCAGAACGCGGACCCGTCGCTTGCGGCCATTCTCGATGAAACCCGCATCGTGTCCCACATGCGTGCCGCCGTCGAACGCGCGCCGCTTCGCCTCGACCCCTTCCCGCACGCAGTGGTGGAGGACGTCTTTCCTCGCGACTTCTATGCCGCTCTGCTGCGCGCCATTCCGCCGGGCGAGTTCTTTGGAGACAAGAGCCGGAACAAGGAGCACGTCAACGTTCCGCTCACCGTGGCGCCTGCGTACAGCCGCCGCGTGTGGAATTTCCTGATCTACGAACTCCGGGACGCGCTGCAACTGATGCTCGTCGAGCGGTTCCGCCAGCCAATGGGCCAGTGGATCGCCACGCAGTGGCCCACGCTCGAAGCCGATCCATTCGCGCCGCCGATGGAGTTCACGACCGCCGACGGCCGCATCATGCGCCGCGGCCGCGGGTATTACATTTCCCCGCACCGTGACCCCAAGTGGGGGTTCCTGACCGGTATTGTCTATCTCGCGAATACCCACGACAGCGAGCGGTGGGGCACGCAGTTGTTTGCCGTGGACAGCGATGACGATGCCGTGGGCGTGGCGCCCCACTGGATCGATCCCGAGCGGTGCCGCCTTGTGGTGGACGTGCCGTATCGCCCGAACACGATGCTCGTGATGCTCAACTCGGGCGGCGCGCACGGAGCGAACATCCCCGGCGACGCCGAGCCCGCCGATCTCTGCCGCTACATCTACCAGTTCCGCATCGGCCCCAGCACGCCCACCATCCGCTGGCTGACCGGGTTGTTGTCCGAAGACAGGCGTCAGTTGTGGGCCGGCAAGTCCGCCGGATAGGGCGCCGCGCGGTATACACTCGGGTATCCCATGGACACCAGAGGTGACCTGCGGGCGCTCGGCGCCGCCGTGGCCTGTTATGCGCTGTTCTACGCGGCCTTCTTTGCGCAGGGCTTCCTCACCTCCAACCTGATCGCGCCGAGCGACTCGCTCGATTTCGGTGTGGCGGCATTCCTGTCGGCGCCGGCGCTCTGGACCGGCGGCATGTTTTCCGGATACCCGATCGCCGCCGACCCGCAGGCGCTGACGTGGTATCCGCTGCTGCATCTGTTCCGGGCCACCGGTCTCGGGTGGAACGCCTTCCTGGTGGCGAGTTACGTCGTGGCCAGCGCCACCTGCTTCCTGCTCGTGAGGCGGCTCACGGGATCGACGCTGGCCGGCGCGTTCGGCGGCATTGTCTACGGATTCAGCGGGGTGATGCTGGCGCACATCAGCCACTTCAACCAGATTCATGCCGCGGCGTGGCTGCCGCTGGTCGTCTACGGGCTCCAGCTCACGCGAGAGGGCCGGCACCGCCGGGGCGTCGTCGTGACCGCGACTGCGTATGGCTTGATGTGGACGGCGGGCCATCCGCAGTTGGCTGTCTACACGGCGTACCTTTCACTCGACCCTGATCGCGGGATGGTTGATGCTCGATCGGCCCGGGCGGCCGCTCCTGCTCCGCCGGCTGGGATGGTCGGCGGTCGCGATGGCCGCCGGTGTAGGCATCGCGGCGGTGAGTGTGTTGCCGATGATCGAGCTGGGTGAGCTCAGCCGTCGCGCGGGCGACACCTGGGAGATCTACATCTCCAAGCCGCTGGCCCCCGACCACCTGTTGTCGCTGCTGTTTCCGCTGGCGTTCGGCGGATTCGTCCAGTCAGACGGCTCGCATCTCGCCTTTCGCGGCGACAGCAGTCCCGGCGAGATGACGGGTTACCTGGGGATGCTGCCGCTCGCGCTCGGTTTCGTCGCCCCCTTTCTGATGCCGGGCATCCGCAGGGAGTCGCGGCTCTGGGTCGTCCTCGGTTTCGCCGCCCTGTTGCTGTGCCTCGGCGCGGCGACTCCGCTGGGCCGCCTCTTCTACTACGCGCCCGGTTACGCCGCGTTCCGCGTGCCCGCGCGTCACCTGTTCGTGGTGACGTTCTGCGTCGCGGTTGCCTCGGGGTTCGCGTTCGAGCAGATCATCCGGCGTACTGTGGCTCTACGGGCCGCGGCGGTGGCGATTGCCATCACCGCGTTGATCGGCGTCGCCGCCGGAGCACTGTATCTGGCTTCCGATCCCGCGGCGCTGGCGCTGCTCCTCGACCACCGCGAATACGCGGTCCGGGCCGCGGCGTGGCCGTTGACGCTTGCGGCCGGCCTGGCCCTCATCGCTCTTGCCGGAAGCCTCATTGGCGGCCGGGCCGCAGCGGCCACGGTCGTGGCCGCGCTCGTGCTCTGCGTCGTCCACGTGGCTGAAGTCAGCGCCTTCCACTACGTGATGCCGGGCTATCGTTTCACGTACGCGGAAGTGCCGCGCGAACGAACCGAACCGCATCCGAGCGTCAGCGCACTCGGGCGCGAGCTCCGGCGAACGGGTGACCGCGTGCTCGCCGCTGATGGCAGCAGGAATCGTTTTCTGCTCCCGAACCTGCCGCGTGCGTGGAACGTGCCCGCCGCCAGCGGCAGCGGCGCCCTCGGGATCGAGCGATACCTCGACATGTTCGACATGGGCGGTCCTGGCGACGTGTCCGCACGGACGCTGTCGGACCAGCACCGCGCTCTCGACCTGTTCGGAGTCCGCTACGTGTTCGTCAGCGATGTCTCGGGGCTCGCACATGACCTGCAGACAGCGGCCCGATCGGTGGAGCGCCGTTGACCGCGTGCAATACAGCGATACCGATCCGGACACCGCCTATACGATTTTCAGGAACGCGCGTGCGCTGCCGCCCGCCTGGTGCGCACAGCGGGTCGTTGCGATGAGCGGGAACGAGGTGCTGCAATCGGTGCGCACCGGCGACCTGAGTGGCGTGGGCGGCGAGTTCGACCCTGCGAAGATAGCGCTGGTCGAAAAGGGCGATGCGCCCGAACGCGTCCTGGCGGCGTCCGATGCGCCACGAGGCGAAGTGATCACGGTTCCCCGCGAAGGGAACGGCGGCTACCGGTACCTCGTGACGTCTTCCACTCCATGCTTTCTCGTGCTGAGCGAGGTGTACTACCCGTGGTGGCGCGCCTCGGTGGACGGCACACGCGCGTCCCTCGTACGCACCAACCATGCAATGCTTGGACTCTCGCTGCCAGCGGGCACCCACGTCGTGCGGCTGTGGTTGCAGCCCACGTCGGTCTGGGCAGGTGGTGCAATCAGCGTGCTGACGCTGCTGGCGCTCGTGGTCGTCGGCAGCGGCCGGGTCAAGAGCGCTACGGAGGACACGCTCGTCCGTCGATGCGGATCCTGTTTTTTCTTAGCAACATCTCGAAGACGCGCCATTTCGACGGTGTGATCGCCGCGCTCGCCGAGCGCGGCCACTCGGTCGTTCTCGCGTCGGCGCGCCAGCGAAATCGGCCCCTGTCTCTGCCCAAGGCGCTCACCATTGTCAACCGGCGGCTCATTGCGCAGGGGAGCGACGCCCGCATCGAGATCACGTCGTGCCCGGTGCGCCGTATCGACGCGTGGCGGAACGTCGCACCCGCCCTGCGGCAGGCCCGCGACTACCTCCGGTTCCAGGATGCGCGCTACGCCCGCGCCGACAAGCTGAAGCGCCGCTCGGCGTCAGCCGCCCCGCGCGACTGGCCGCGGTTCGTGCGGCGGCACGGGTGGGTCCGGCGGCACTGGCGGCTCGTGTCCCGGACGCTGGCGATGGCGGAACGCCTGATTCCGAGCGAGCCCCTGTTCGAGCAGTTCATCAGGTACGAAGAGCCCGACCTTGTCCTGATCACCCCGCTCGTCGATTACGGTTCGTACCAGACCGACTACGTGAAGAGCGCGCACAAGGCCGGGGTGCCCGTTGCGTTCCTGCCCTTCAGCTGGGACAACCTGACCAACCGCGGCCTGGTGCGGGTCGAGCCGGACCGCGTGCTCGTCTGGAACGAGATCCAGAGAAGCGAAGCGATCGATCTGCATGGCGTGTCCGCCGACCGCGTCATCGTCACCGGCGCGCCGCGCTTCGACGAGTTTTTCGCGATGCGGCCGGCGACGAGCCGCGAGGAGTTCTGCCGCCAGAACGGGCTCGATCCCGCCGCGCCGTTCCTCCTCTATGTGTGCTCCTCGGAGTTCGTCGCGCCACGCGAGGTCGAGTTCGTCAAGGAATGGATCCGCGAGGTCCGCCAGGCGCCGCAACCCGCCGTCCGGTCGTGCGGCGTCCTCGTGCGCCCGCACCCGGCGCATCTGCGTCAGTGGAAGAACGTGAGCCTGGAACCGTGTCCCAACGCGGCGATCTGGACGGAGACGCAGACGATGAACGCCGATCAGGGGCTGTACGATTCGCTGCATCACTGCAGTGCCGTCGTCGGCCTGAACACGAGCGCGATGATCGAGGCGGGCATCCTCGCGAAGCCGGTGCATACCATCGTCACGGGGGCGTTTGCCGGCGGCCAGGAGCAGACGCTGCACTTCGATTACCTGCGCGCCGACAACGGCGGTCTCCTGCACGAGGCGGAGACCTTCGACGAGCATCTGCAGCAGCTGGACGAGTCGCTGCACGGAAGCCAGGCGGCGCGCGAGCGATCGCTGCGGTTCGTCGAGCGGTTCGTGCGGCCGCGCGGGCTCGGCACGCCGGTGACGCCGGTCATGGTCGAGGAAATCGAGCGGGTCGCGCGCATCGCCAAGCGCCCGCGCCGGCAGGCCCTCTGGCGCCACACCGCCGGCTGGGCGCTGCGCGTCGCCCTCGCCGGACGCCAGCTTCTTGGCGCCCGGGGGGACCGCTCCTAATCTTCACCACGGTCCGGCCTCAGCGAACCGGGCTGCGGTTCCCGTAATTGTTGTTCTTTGGTACGTCAAGTACGCTGCTAGTCCTGCCGTCCATGAGGCAGGACCGCGGCATGGTATTCGAGCGCGGCAGTGTGGCTTTTTCAGGTAAACGGAGAATGTGACGACATCAGCCACGCGAATCTTCCTCGGCCTCGGCGATACGTGCGGCATGTATTCCAGGCTCGACGAGGCGTTGAAGACCCTGGGCGTCGACTGCGAGTTCGTTGACGCTTACCCGGCCAGAGACTACCCACGAGGCCACCGGCCCCAACTCGTTGGACGACTGGTTGAGGCATTGGGCAGGAAGCGGGCGGCGACGACACGGTCGTCCCCGGCGCGGGCGGTGTGGAAGGCCCTGCAGGGCATGAGCCTCCTCCTGCTGATGCTGCGATCGCTTCCGAGGTTCGACGTTTTCATCTTCGCGGGTGGGGTGAGCTTTCTGTGGGGCCTGCGATCTGCCCTTGCTCCGCTTCTTTGGCAAACGCGTCATCGTGATCTATCACGGCTCCGACTGCCGGCCGCCTTACATCAATGGCGCCTACGTGGGAGCCGACGTGACGCTGGACGTTCACGAGTGCATCGAGCTGACACGCCGGATTCGGCGATGGGTTCGATGGGTGGATCGGCACGCCGATGTGATCATCAACCACCCAAACTCCTCGCACTTCAACGTAACCCCGATCGTGAGCTGGCTGAGCGCCGGGAATCCTTTCGACATTCCGAGCGATCTCCTCCCGCAGATGACCGGGCGGTCGTGTGTGATCGTGCATGCGCCCACTCGACCGATTCCAAAGGGATCGGTGGAGATCGAGGCGGCCGTGAACCGGCTCCGGGCGCGTGGCCATGATTTGACATTCGTGAAGATTGTCGGCCGGCCGCCCCGGAAGTCCTCGAGGCGCTGGCGCACTGCGACTTCGTCATCGACGAGCTGTACAGCGACACACCAATGGCCGCTTTCGCGACCGAAGCCGCTGCGATGGGTAAACCGGCAATCGTGGGCATGCACGACGTCGAGGCACTGCGACGGACCATGTCTCCCGACCAGTTTCCTCCTGCGCTGGTGTGTCATCCGGACGATCTCGAGGAGGCCATCGAGAAGCTCGTGGTGGACGACGCGTACCGGAGACAACTTGGTGCTCAGGCGCAGGAATATGTTCGTGCCCACTGGAGTCCTCAGATGGTGGCATCGCGGTTTCTTCAGCTGGCTTCCGGCCCAGTCCCGCCGGAGTGGACCTTTCATCCGTCGGACCTTCGTTACGTGCACGGCTGGGGTCTGACCACGTCACGGCTGCGCGAAGTGTGACCGCGGTCGTCGCGCATGGCGGACTCGATGCGCTTGGTCTATCGGACAAGCCAGAGCTCCTGCAAGCCTTTCGCGAGCTGGCCGCCCAAGGAGGGGACCCAGCGCAACACGAGTCGCGGCAGCGCGGCTGACAAGGGCGCCATCGCCTTGTATTCAAATCAGGAGGGATGCTAGGCTTCTCGCGCGCAAGGGTTCCCGCGGGGATGTCGTTGTGTACCGAGTGTCCGTAAGGTCGGTCGGGTTACGATTCGGCCGATGCATAAGGACGAGGCCTACCGATGAGCAGCGAAACCATTGACCGGCTCCTGGTGTTTCCGGGGCAGACAGGGATTCACCGTCCAGGGAACTGGCATTGTCCATCTTCCATCCTGGCGTGCTGTTCAAGGAACAGGGCCTCCGGATTGCCTACTGGGATCAGCGCTTCGAATCGGAAGAGCGGTTGATCGATCTGATCAAGTCGTCGGTGGAGATAGGCGTCAGCGCACTGACCGGGCGTCAATGCGGCGACGCCGCGGACATCCTGATGTTGGCCAAACGGATCAAGCCGAGCATCGTGACGGCCGCTGGCGGACCGCATGTGCACATGTTGGCCCAGGAGGTTTTGAACGAGCCCTTTGTCGACAAGGTCGTATGCGGACAAGCAGTATGGCGAGCACCTCTCGCCGTACGATGAGCAGACCAAACCTGTACTTCGGCCTGTGCGATATCACCTATCTCAGCTCCACGGGGTGCCCGTACTCCTGCCGCTATTGCTCCCAGATATACCAGTATTGGCCGCGCCCGGTGGAGCATATCGACCGGGATCTGTCCGCCATCCACCACGATACGGGATTCGAGCATGTCGCCTACGTCGATCCGAACATGACTCACTATCAGTGGACCGACGAGGACAACAAGAAGATCCGCTTCGACAACGTCGACCGACTCCGGCAGATCGGCGCCATTCACCGCAAGCTGAACATCACGTTCGACTGCAGCATGCGCGTTCCCAATGTCACAGCACCCATGGTGGAAGCGCTCGTGGAAGCGCGGTGCACGAAGCTGTTCTTGGGTTGTGAATCGGGAAACGAGCGCGTGCTGCGAAAGGTGATGCTCAAAGGCCACGGGGTCCAGGCCATCCGTGATGCGGCGCAACGGCTCGCTGGTTCTGGTATTTCCACGTTGTACAGCTTCATCGGATTCGCGCCGGGCGAAGCCCTTGAAGAAACGCACGACACGATGGACCTGATCGACTGGATTACGGAAACCGACGACAACGCACGCGTGTCCGTGTACAGCTATGCGCCCTACCCGGGCACGCCGATGTACGAGGACGCTGTCGCCGGCAAGTTCGGTCCACCGTTCGTCCCCCCGACGACGATGAGGGCGTGGGCAGACCGCCGCATGATGAGGTCACCGTACCTACTGGATTGCCGGCCTGAACTTTCGACTCGACGCGACCCAGGCAAACTTCCCGGGCGACGACTGGAGGCTGATCGAGCCCTATGTCGAAATGGCCCGAAGCAATGGGCCGAGCGTGAATAACGGAATTCCCCGTCGAAGAGGTCGAAGATCTCGTTAAGGCCCAGGTCCAGAAAGGGGACAAGACGCGCACAGAGCTTCGTGCTGACGGCATCCGCGCATCCGATCCGGGAAGCGTCTGGCACAGCGGCAAGCCCAGCACGAGCACGTTCCCGGTTGCAAAAAGCAGCGGAGGACAACCTATCCCGCTGCGGCTTCTCAACACTCGCGACAACACCGAGCGTCTAACCTGCCATTATCTTTCGGGCAGCTGCGCACTACGTGCGCAGCCACCCTTGATCGAACGCTGCGGACTCCCGGTGCCGCCGCAACGCGAAATCAGTCACTGCTCGCGGAACGCGTTCGTGATCGGGTAGCGGCGATCGCGGCCGAAGCTTTTTCGCGTGATCTTGACGCCCGGCGGCGCCTGCCGGCGCTTGTATTCCGCCGCGTACACCATGCGCTGAACCCGCGTGACCGTGTCGCGCGCAAAGCCGGCCTCGACGATCTCGGAGACGCTCAGCTCCTCTTCGATCAGCCGCATCAGGATCGCATCGAGCACCTCGTACGGCGGCAGCGAGTCCTGATCCGTCTGATTCGGCCGCAGTTCGGCCGTCGGCGCCTTCGTGATCGACGATTCCGGGATCACGCGGCCGCGCGGACCCAGCGGGTCGCGCGGCAATTGCTCGTTCCGCCAGTGCGCGAGCGCGTAGACCTCCGTCTTGTAGATGTCCTTCAGCACGGAGTAGCCGCCGCACATGTCGCCGTAAAGCGTTGCGTAGCCGACCGACATCTCCGACTTGTTGCCCGTGGTCAGGAGCAGCTCGCCAAACTTGTTGGAGAGCGCCATCAGGAGCACGCCGCGGATGCGTGCCTGGATGTTCTCCTCGGCCGTGTCCCGCGGCCGTCCGGCAAAGAGCGGCGCCACGATCTGCTCGACGGCGTCCACGCCCGGCTGGATCGGCAGCGTCTCGAGCCGCATGCCCAACAGCGCCGCTGTGTCCGCGGCGTCCTGCATGCTCGCCTCGCTCGTGAACCGCGACGGCAGCCGAACGCCGCGAACGCGGTCCGGCGCCGACCGCATCCACCGCAACCGCCGCGGTCAGCGCCGAGTCGATGCCGCCCGACAGTCCGAGCACGATTCCCGGGAACCGGTTCTTGCCCACGTAGTCGCGCAGTCCGACCACCATCGCGTTGTAGACCGATGACAGACGCGGCTCGTTCGCCGGACGGTCATCGCCTTCGCAACGATAGCGGCCGCCGTCGCGCACCCAGCGCGTCAGGACGAGCGCTTCCGTCCACAACGGCAGGACGCGCGCCACGGTGCCGTTGCCGTTGACGACGAACGAGCCGCCGTCGAAGACGAGCTCGTCCTGCCCGCCGATCTGGTTCACGTAGGCGATGGGCAGGCGCGACTCGAGCGCGCGGTCCCGTGCCAGGGACAACCGCTGATCGAACTTGTCGGCTTCGAACGGAGAGCCGTTCGGCGACAGCAGGAGCTCGGCGCCGTGTCGCGCGAGGTGGCCGCTCACGTCGCCGAACCAGATGTCCTCGCAAATCGGCAGGCCGAGCTGCACGCTTCGGAACGAGACCGGCATCGGCAGCGGGCCCGGTGCGAACACGCGCTTTTCGTCGAACACGCCGTAGTTCGGCAGCTCGTGCTTGAACCGCAGCTCCGAGTGGCCGTCGCTGACAAGCGCCACCCCGTTGTGCACGCCTTCGTGCGACGACCACGGCAGGCCGACGACGAGGCCCGGCGAGCCGGGGACTTTGCTCTCCCGCTCCAGTTCGCGCAGCGCGGATGCAGCGGACTCGAGAAAAGCGGGCCGAAGGACGAGGTCCTCGGGCGGGTACCCGGTCAGCGCCAACTCGGGGTAGACGACGAGGTCCGCGCCGAGCCGTGCGGCCTCGTCGCGCATCCGCCGCACGAGCGCCGCGTTTCCGGAGACATCGCCGACGGTTGGGTTGATCTGCGCGAGCGCGATGGTGAGTGTCACAGGCGATGGTCAAGGACAGGATATCGCGTCAGCGAGGATGCTCGCTGATGGCTACGGTTCTCCGGGCCATCGCGGGCCAGGCTGTCGCACCGATTACGTTGCCCTTTTCAGAAACGCACCGGAATCGGGGAACGGCCAACCTCCGCCTTCAACAGGAGGGCCATTGCGCCGTAGACACATATCCCTGGCGATCCGCTCGTACAACTCTCCGCCGCCAGGCGGCGTACGATCAATCGGACGAGCATGTCATCGGCGCTACGTCACCTCGATCACGAGGGTGCCGGTCACCGGCTGCGCGTTCGGGCGTTTTCCGATGACCGTGACCGTGAACGTGCCTTTGGTCGAATACACGTGCTGTTCCTCGGCTCTGCTGTCGCTCGCCGATCCGCCGTCACCGAAACTCCAGTCGTAACTGGTGAAGGAGACGGTGCCGGTCGCGACGAACGCCCATTCCTGAATCGCCGTACCGGGGCCGCCGCTGACGATCCGTGAAGTGATGGTGATGGCCGGCGCTGCGGAGGAACGGGCGTGAGCGTGAAATCGAGGGTGTTCGTGCCGTTCACGCGCGTGCCGCGCCCGGCTTCTATGTAGCCGGACGCACGAGCGATGAAATTGACGTCGGCGATCGTCAAGGAGGCGAAGCGGTATTCGCCATTGCCATTCGTCTCGACGGACTGGCCTGTGTCGGGCCCATCGAGGACGGTGACCCTGGCCGCGCCGATACGTTGACCACTCGTGCTCGAGACTGTTCCGCTGAGCGACGCTGTTGTCGCGGCAGGCGGAGGCGTCGGTGTCGGTGTCGGTGTCGGTGTCGGTGTCGGTGTGGGACTCGGGGTCGGTGCGGTCGGCCCTGAGGAATCGCTGTCGCCGCAGCCGGTCAGGCCGAGTGCGAGTACAAGAATGACCAACCCGAGCCGCATGCGAGTCCTCTTCATCTGTCCCTCAGTGTCAGTGGATGTGCGCCAAAGTATTTGGCGCGGCACAGTCGCGCGTCAACCCGAATCGACCACGTCTGCGCGTATCCGATGAGAGACAAGCCCGCCGCGTACGACTGGGTCGGCGCCACCGCACGCCGCCTCGCCGCGCGTGTCCCCCTCCCGGCCGGCTCGGAATCGTGACGCGATACCCTCGGCTATGATGGTGACCTGATGGGATTCTGGGAGCAGCAGCGCGTTGTCGTCACCGGCGGCAACGGCTTTCTGGGACGGCACCTGGTGCGCCGTCTGCGCGAACTGGGGTGCGCCGGCCTGGCGGCTCCGGGGCGGGCCGAGTTCGATCTCCGCGACATCGATCACATCGTCAGACTGTACCAGCAGCTTCGGCCGACGCTCGTGATTCACCTCGCCGCCGTGGTTGGCGGAATCGGCGCGAATCGCGAACGCCCGGCCGAGTTCTTCTACGAAAACCTGATGATGGGGGTCCATCTGCTCCACGAGGGGTGGCGGGCCGGCGTGCCCAAGATGGTGATTCTCGGTACCGTCTGCGCGTACCCGAAGTTCGCGACGGTCCCGTTCCGCGAAGAGGACCTGTGGAGCGGATACCCGGAGGAGACGAACGCCGCATACGGCCTCGCGAAGAAAACCCTCCTCGTGCAGTCGCAGGCGTATCGCCAGCAGTACGGGTACAACTCCATTTTCCTGCTGCCGACGAATCTCTACGGGCCGGAGGACAACTTCGATCCGCGCAGTCCCATGTCATCCCGGCGATCATCCGCAAGTGCGTGGAAGCAAAGGAACAAGGGCTCGATCACATCGAGGTCTGGGGTGACGGCAGCGCCACACGCGAGTTCCTCTATGTCGAGGATGCGGTGGAAGGCATCCTGCTGGCGAGCGAGCGGTACGACGGCAGCGACCCGGTGAACATCGGCTCGGGCGACGAGATCTCGATCGGCGATCTGGTCCGGCGTGTGGCCGGCTGCGCCGGCTTCGGAGGCCGGATCGTCTGGGATTCGTCGAAACCGAACGGGCAGCCGCGCCGCCGGCTCGACGTTCGCCGCGCGCGGGAACTCTTCGGCTTTTGCGCGCAGACCTCGTTCGACGAGGGCCTGCGCCGCACGGTTGACTGGTACCTGGCGGCGCGCGCCGCGCCTCCCCTCGCTCCCCGCACCGCCCGATGACCCGGGGCGTGATCGTGCGGATTGGGACGCTGCTGGGCATGCGCGGCGGCAGCAGCGCCGTCGACGCGCAACCGGACGTCCGTGCGCTCCGGCGCCGGCTCGATCGGGCGCAGGCGCTGGCGCGGAAGTGGAAAGCGCGTGTCGCCGCGGCGGTCGTTCGTGCCGAGGACAGGGGCGCGCAGCTCGTGACGCTGCAGCAGTCGCTGCACGCGGCCCGCGAGCGAAACGCGGCTCTGCAGCACGAGGCCGCCACCCCTGCCACGGTCCGGCAGGTGTTCGCGCACAGGCTGCGGACGCTGCCTGCCCGCACCGACAGCGCGTCGAGGCGCGCCCGCGAAGAACAGCTGCTGCGCGTCTCCCCGTCTTACCGGGTGGCGGCCGATCGTGCGGGCGAGCCGCCGCATCCGCTGGTGCAGCGCACCGTGCTCGACGGGTTGTCGTGGTGGATTCCCGTCAGGCCAGCCGCGGGCGGCTTGAACCAGCGCTGGGTGGACGGGCAGCGCTTTCCCTATCGCGGTATATTGCAGACGCGCGAACGGGCCGCGGGCGGCATCATGCTGGACCTCGGCGCCAACGTGGGGCGCATGGCGATTCCACGCGTCATCCTCGGCGACGTCACCGCCGCGTACTGCGCCGAGCCCGATCCCATGAACTTCGCGTGCCTCGCCGCAAACGTCGTGGACAACGGGCTGCGCGGACTGGTGTTGCCCGACCGGACCGCGATCGGCGACCGCAACGGCGTCGAGCGGTTGCGGTGCGTGGGGTCCCCGGGAAGCTTTCACATCCTTCCCGGCGCCGCGCCCGACGAGGAGCACACGATCGAAGTGGCGTGCTGCACGCTTGATACGTGGGTCGAGCGGCTCGGCATCGACCTGCAGGCGGTGACCTTCGTGAAGGTGGACGTCGAAGGATTCGAGCGGCGCGTGGTCGGCGGGGCGCAGCGCGTCCTCTCCTGCCGCCACATCGCCTGGCAGATGGAGATCAAGCTCACGGGCCTGCGTGCGGCCGGTGACGAACCGGAGGCGTTGTACGCGGATCTGCAGCGCCATTTCACGCATTTCGTGGACCTCAACCGCAAGGCGGTCGGGCCGCGCGTGCGCGACATCGCAGCGCTTCCCGAAGCGCTCCGCTACATCGAGCCGGACCGGAAGACCGACGTCCTGCTGTTCGCTTCACCATCGTGATGGCCGACAAGTCCGAGCGCGAGAAGGCGCAGCGGCTGATTGCCGAGAACCGCAAGGCACGCCACGATTACCACATCATCGAGACGTGGGAGGCGGGCGTGGCGCTGCTCGGCACGGAGGTGAAGTCGATTCGCGAGGGACGCGTGAATCTTCGCGACAGTTACGCGCGCGTCGAGGGCAGCCAGGTGTGGCTGATGAACGTCCACATCAGCCCCTACAGCCACCGCGGGTCCGCGAACCACGAGGAGCTGCGGCAGCGCAAGCTGCTGCTGCACGCCCACGAGATCCGGAAGATGATCGGCAGCGTGGCCGAGAAGGGATTCACGCTCGTGCCGCTGGAGGTGTACCTGAAGAAGGGCCGCGTCAAGGTGCTGCTGGCGCTGGCCAGAGGCAAGCAGGAGCACGACAAGCGCGAAACCATCCGGCGCCGCGAGGTGGACCGCGAGACTCGCGCCGCGGTCAAGGCGCACTCGCGGTAGGGACGTCCGCCAGCATGGTTCCGACCTTCTTCGGACGGCTCCGGGCGCGGCTCACCGCGCGCGGCTCAGAGGGGGAGACTGCCGAATGGCGAGCGCGGCTGGCGGAGGCCACCGCCGCCGCCGCGCAATGGCGTTCCCGGTACGTGACGCTGCGCACCCGTGCCAAGGAGCGTGACGCGCGAGCGCGGGATCGGCAGGATTCGCTCGAGGCCGAGGTCCGCCGCGGGGTGCGCCGGACGCCCTCGGTCGCGGCACTGCGGCAGGCGCTGCAAGCGCGCATCCCGTTGGCCCGTCGTCGCGCAGCAGACGCCGCCGCGCGCGATCGCCACGCACGGTTTGCGGCCCGCTCGGCCGAGTACCAGCGAGCGCTGACCGCGTCGTCCCCTCTGCACGCCGAAGCGCGGGAGCTCACCATCGATGGCCTGACGTGGTGGATCCCGGCGCCGCCGACGCGGTCGGCTGCCGCGATCGAGCGGACGCTGCTGAAGCAGAAGATTCCCTACCGCTCCATCTCCCAGGCGCGCGATCTGGCCGTTGGCGGCGTCATGCTCGACGTCGGCGCCAACATCGGCCGCATGGCGATCCCGCGCGTGGTGCTCGGCGACTTCGAGGCGGTGTATTGCGCCGAGCCCGACGAGCTGAATTACCGCTGTCTCGCCGCGAACGTCGCAGAGAACCGGCTGGACGGTCTCGTGCTCCCCGATCGGCTGGCGATCAGCGATCGCGTCGGATCCGTGTCATTGCACCGCGGCAAGATGCCGGGTTCACACCGCGTCGTCCATGACGCGGGCGAGGACCGGACGACAGCCGTGCCCAGCATGACGCTCGACGCCTGGGTGTCGCACCACGAGGTCGATCTGAGCGCGGTGACGTTCGTCAAGCTGGACACGCAGGGATCCGAAGTGCACGTGTTCGCGGGAGCGGCGCGCCTGCTCGAACAGCCGCAGATCGCCTGGCAGGTCGAGGTCGCGCCGTGGCTCCTTCGCCTGGCTGAATCGGACCCCACGACGTTGTACCGCATCCTGCAGGAGCACTTCACGCACTTCATCGATCTCAACGCCGACGCGGAAGGACCGAGGCTGCGTCCCATCGGCGATCTCGTCTCCGCGCTCGCCTACCTCGAGCGCGAGGAAGAGGCGCACACCGACGTGCTGGTCTATCGTGCGTCGGTCCGCCAGGTCTGAAGCCCGCCATCAATCAGTCGCGCCAGAGGTCGCGCTCGCAGCTCAGATGACGCGGTCCCCCGAGCAGGCGCTGCCGCAGCTGAGTGAGAACACCAGGGGATGGCGCCGGCTCCAGCAGCCGCCGCGCATGCGCGGCGACGCGCTGCAGGTTGCCGGTCGATGCTGAGCGTTCGAGGGCCGCGAGAATTCCCGCAGCCAGATCCGGGAGTTCCAGAATCGCCGCGACGACGGCGAGCCTCGCTTGCGTGTTTTCGTCGAGCGTGTCGGGCGCTCGCAGGTAGAGCGCGTGTCCCCAGAGCAACTGGCCGCGCGTCGGCACCTCTCTGGCGAGCGTCGGTCGCCTGACCCGATACCGCGACAAGTCAAAGAGGAGGAAGCCGTGGTCACGGAGGAACATGTCGATGTCCGCAAACAGCGGCTGGCCAACGTACATCGGTGCGAACTCCACTTCGGTCTGGACGCCCAGGACGTGGGTTCGCAGCACGTGATCGGCGCCGCGCAGGATGTCCAGCTCACTGCCTTGCGTGTCGAGCTTGAGAAAGTCAACGGCCTCGATGCCCTGTGTTTGCAGCGACTCATCCAGTGTGACGGTCTCCACGTGAATCTGACGTTCGACGTGAAACTTGTCGCCGAGCTCGCCAAATGCAGCGAGAAAGGCGTGGTTGGGCTCGAACAGCGACGAGCACGCGGCATCGGAGGTGACATGGAACGTGCGCGGCTCCCGTCGACGGCCAAGGACGGCGGGAATATAGGTATGCGCCGCCTTGGCTGACGCCACCAGCCGTGCACATTCCGCCGCATCGGCCTCGATTCCCACGTAGTGGGCGCAGCGCAGCCATCGAAAACTGGTCGGCAGTCTGCCTTTGCGCGCCCCGATATCCACGTACACGAGCGGGGTGCCGGCCAAGAGAGGCTGCAGCGCGCGGCGCAGCGTTGCCCCGTGGATCATCGCCCCATGATATCCGGCGCAGGAACGCGACCGTCGAACGGGACCCGCCTCGCCTCGTACGGCTCGTTGCCATGTACAGGGACGGCTGTCACCGCGACGCAGCCGCCGCAGAAACCGTGCGATGCTCGCGGTGCATCCGGCAGAACGCCGCCTGTTGAGGTGCGGGGTGGCAAGCGATCGAGGACGCATTCGGTCGCTGACGGAATAACCGTACACATTGGAGTACCAGCAAGTGGACCGGGTCAAATTCCCTTGACCCGCTGAAGTGCGCTGACAACAATATTCCTTCGCTGCGCAGCCGCATGTTCAGATGGGTACACCGTGGCAAGCGATCCCTGCGTGGAAGCCGAACAATCCGACGCCACTCCGTCTCCCTCCGCGTGCCTGATTGACCGACGCCCGACAGGGATCCGCTCGTGCGTCGATGCGTCGCACGCGCGCGACCTCCCTCTTGACGCTCAGTGCTTTGAAGGCTTAGACTTGCCGCTGCTCGTTCAGCGAGGAGACGCAGCCGTCTGCGCGGAATGTCGCCGTCGTACGGCTGCGCAAGAGCACAAGCTGTATGAGCCACACCAACAGCAGTCGGGTTGATGTCCTTCCGTCGCGTCCAGGCGCGGACGAAATTGAGCCAGCGGATTACCTTTGGGCGCTCTGGCGGCGCAAGCTCCTCATCCTCGTGTGCACGGTTGTCTGCGGCGCCGTGGCGTACGGTGTCGCCGCTGCCAGCGATCCGATCTACCAGGCGACGGCAATCGTCGGCGCGACGTCGTCGGTGCCTGGAGATCTGCCCTATGCGACGGTCGTCCAGCTCCGGAATCTGTTCCAGAATCCAGCGGTCATCGAGCGCGCCCTCGCGACGCACGGCAGGATTCCGGCAGGGCTGACCCCGGGGACATTCATCTCCCGGAATCTCACCGTCGAGCGCAATCGAGACACCAACCTCTTCGTCGTCACGGTGCGGTTGCCGACGCCGGATGGCGCAGCTGGCGTCGCGAACCTGTTGTCTGCCGAGGCCGTAGCCAGCTACGCCCGTCTCAAGGCGGCAGAGAGTGCGACGGCCGTGGCGCCGATGCCAGCACACGTGCAGGAACAGATTGAGCGCGCGCGGCGACGGCTCGAGCACACGACCGACGCTCTCACGAAGCTCCGCACCGATTCCGATTACGACGGCCGCGTGGAAGACCGTGACGCCGCGTCGGCGCTGAGACAACAACTGAGTTTCATCGGCGCTGAGCTGGAAGGGGCGCGCGCGTCCGTGACCGCGTTGGCGTCGGAGCTGGCGCGGGAAAATCCGTTCATCGACACAGCCACAGGCCGCGTTCCCAATCAGGTCCATGCTGGAATCGCCACACGCGCCGCGGAGGCGCGCAGCCGGCTGGCTGGACTCGAACGGCAACAGCAGGCACTGACTCGCGCGTACGAGACCGCCGCACAGAACGCGGCGCAGCTACCTCGCGTCGAGGTACAGATCACGCAGCTTGAGACGGCGGTCCGATATCTGGCGCAGCAGTATACCGCCGCACAGGAGGCTGCGCCGCTGATGGCCCCCGTGCAAGTCGACATCGCCGTGACAGAGCGGGCGACGCCGCCCGCCGCGCCCATTTCCCCGCGCCCGGCCCGGAGCCTTCTCCTCGGACTGTCGCTTGGGCTGTTCCTTTCCGTCATGGGCGCGCTCCTGGTCGATGCCACCGCCGCCTCATCCGCTCGCGTTCCGGCCCGGGCATCGGCCACCAGTTAGAGCGGAATGCGTCGCGCGGTTTCCCTCTCCGGCCGTTCCCTTCACCTCAGCCCGTTTCTTTACGACTTCACGATCACTGCGGCGACGTCGGTCGCCACGGTCCTGGCATTGGTGCTGGTCGCTCGGATTCTCGCCGAGCGGCTGAGCCCTGACGGATTCGGGGCGGTGATGCTGGCGCGCCGCGTCATCGCCACGCTCGATCCACTCTCGACCTTCGCCATGGTCGTGGCCGTCACTCGATTCGCCGCGATCGATGGTCCGCAACGCGGCCAATCCGTGTTGTTTGCCGGTGCGCTGCTGGCGCTCTCGGGAGGCGCCGCGTTCTTCGTCGTCGCGATCATCTTCGCCGCGCCGCTGGCCGGGGCCGTTTTCGGCGGCCCCGATACGCAGGCCTGGTGCGCGCCGCCGGATTCACCATCGTCACCTACTCTGCGTTCATCGTGCTGTACGCCTGGTATCGCGGCACTGATCGCATGACGGCGGCCAATCTCTGGCAGCTGTGGGCGATTGCAATCGGCCCCGTTCTCGTGGCATGGCTTTTCGTCACGCGCGGCGGCGAAGCGACGTTCATCGGCGGCTCAGGGGCCGTGCTCGGTACCGCACTGGTTCCACTCGCGTGGGAGCTGAAGCGAGTGCCGCGGACCAGACCGCTCGTGAATCGTGTCGTGCTGGGCCGCCTCATTTCGTACGCGGCTCCGCGGGTTCCCTCAACAGCGGCGTTCGGTGTCTTGCTCGCGGCGGGTCCACTGCTGGCGCCGCATCTCGCGTCGCTCACGGCGGTCGGCTACCTCGCGGCCGGCCATGCGCTCTTGCGCCTCGTCGAGGCGACGACCGAGGGATTCGGGCGCGTGGCTCTCGCCAAGATCGCGCAGCTCTACGCGGCCGGTCAGCAAGCCTTGTTATCGGACCGGGTCGCAGACGTCACCGCGGTAGCCATCCACATCGGCTCGTTTGCGGCGTGTCAGCTATGGGTGTGGACGCCGGCAATCGTGTCGGGATGGCTTGGGGAGCAGTATTTGCCCGGCATTGCCACGGTCCGCCTGGTCGTCGTGGGCCTGTTGCCGTATCTCATGTTCGTGACGCTGCGCTCGGTGCTCGATGCGGTCGAGGAACGGGCAGTGAATGCGAAGAATCTGTACGTCTCAGTCGTTGTCACCGTCGCCGGTTCGCTCGCCCTCGGCGCGGCACTGGAGGCGGAAGGTCTGGCACTGGCCTTGACCGTGGGGTTGACCGTGCTCGGAGTGCGGACGACGATGGCGGTGCGGCAGCGATACCCTTTTGGCTGGGCCGACATCATGGTGCCTCAGGTCGTGGCGATCAACGCCGTGCTCTTCGTCGGCGCTGTGGTCGTGCAGAGCGGCCGTCCGGCGACGACGCTTGCCCCTCTGGCGGTCGCCGCTGTGTCGACCCTGGCGCTCGGTGCGATCTATCTCGTCGCGCTGCGCCTGCTCGGAGCCCGGTGGATAGATGAAATCGGACGCCGCGTTCACGTGGTGAGCTCACTGTGATGCGATTGACGAGTGTCCTGCGCGACCATCCTCTCAGCGGCCCAGCCATTCTCGTGACCACCGTGCTCGCGGTGTTTGCGGCCACTCGCGGGGCGGGCCTGTCGCCGTTGCTGACACTGGCCGCGGTCGCCGCGCTCTGGTTGTCGCTCGGGCTGATGCATTGGACGGCTCGCCTCTTCGACCACACACGTCTTTCAATCGTCTCGTTTTTCTACCTCGGCTTCCTGGCGATGATCTACCTGCCGGCGTTTGTGGTGTTCGGGGAGCACCCCGACGGCGCGCGCTGGAGTTACCTTCTTGCCGTCCACGCGGTCATCCTGATGGTGCCGCTGGGAGCGGGGGCGATGAATCGCATCGCGCGCTATCGGCGGGAAGACAACGAACGGTTCTACGCCTCGCCGATGGTGATCCCCGCCGACACCACCGCCGAATTCCACGTCGCGGTCGCCATGCTGGCAGTGGCGGCGCTGCTGACCGTCGTCTACTTCTCGGCCCTGGACCCGGCGCGCATCCCGCTGGTGTACATGTTCACGAACCCGAACGACTCGACCCAGCTGCAATTTCTCCGAGAGGAGTCGTTCAAGCTGTTCGATCCGCGATGGAACACCGCCTCTTCGTCGATGCTGTTCTACGCCTTCCTGTTCCTGCGCACCCTGTTGTACCCGTTTCTGATCCTGTTTGCGTGGGGTTACTATCTCTGCACGCGCGAAAAGCGGTGGTTGACCGTGGCTCTTGTGGCGTCGTTGCTCGGCGGAGTGTACGCCGCAGCGTCGATCGCGCGCGCGCCGCTTGCCGCCATCGTCATGCGGCTGGCGTTTCTGTACTACGTGTTTCGTGGCGGGCGAATGGAACGCCGCACGACGACGGCGTTGATTGTCGCCATGCTGGCGTTCCCGATGCTGGTGACCACCCTGGCGTACGGGGCGGACGGAGTGGGGGAGGCGTTCCTTCGCGTCGGCAAACGGTTTTTCTATACGCCCGCCGATGACTTGTACGTTGTACTTCGAGGTGTTCCCCCGCCACGTCGACTACCAGTACGGCGGAACACTGATGAAGCCTCTCTTGAAGCTGTTCGATCTGCCGTACTTCTACATCGAGAACTACGTCTACCTGTACCAGTTCCCCAACGGTATCCCGACCGGACATGCCAACGCGGCGTTCGTGAGCAATCTGCACGCGGACTTCGGGCTGATCGGTGTGATACTCGGCAGTCTCGCTGTCGGCATGCTCATGCAGGGCACCCAGATTCACATTGCACGGCAACGGAAGGGCGTGCTGGCGGTCACCATGTTCGCGTTCATGATGTACGCATTCTGGGTCCTGAACTTTGGCTCCATCACGTCGGTGCTGGGGACCAATGGGGTGGTCGCCGTGCTCTTGATGGCCTCGGGCACGCGCGGGATCGTGCGGATGGCTCGTCACGCCGCCGCGGCAGGCCGAGAGGCGCGGCTGGCCGCGATGGGATCCGATGCATGAGTGGGCTGCCGTTCGTGTCCGTCGTGATTCCGTGCCGCAACGAGGGGCGATACATTGCTGCGTGCATCGAATCAGTGTTGAACACGTCGTATCCGGCGGACCGTTTCGAGGTCCTCGTCACTGATGGCATGAGCGAGGACGGCACGCGTGACGTGATCCGGGCCTACGCCGCACGCGACGCCCGCTTGCGGTTGCTCGACAATCCAGGCCGCATCCTCGCGGCAGCGTGGAACACCGGCATACGGGCGGCACGGGGCGAGATCGTGATGGCCTTGAACGCTCACACCACGTTTGCGCCGGACTATATCCCCACGTGCGTGGCACATCTGGAAGCGTCGCCGGAGGCCGCGTATGTGGGCGGCGTCATCCGGACGCTTCCCCAGGACGATACGCCCCTGGGTTGGGCTCTGGCGCTGGCCGTGTCTCACCCTTTCGGTGTCGGAGGCTCACGGTTTCGGACAGGGACGGCGGAACCAATCTGGACCGATACGGCTGCGTTCGGCGGCTATCGGCGCGCACTGTTCGATGAGATTGGGCTGTTCAACGAGGATCTGGTGCGCAGTCAGGACATGGAGTTGCACCTGCGGTTGAAGAAGGCGGGCAAGCGCATTCTCCTCGTCCCGGCGATGGTGGGCCACTACTACGCGCGAACCACGATCGGGCCCTACCTCCGGTACTGTTTCATCAACGGATACTGGCTGACGCTGCCCCTTCGGTTCACGCCGCACATGCTGTCGGCACGACACTCGATTCCGATGCTGTTCGTGGCGGCGCTCGTCGGGTCGGCGCTCGCCGGATTCATCGAACCGAAAGCGTGGTGGCTGACGGCCGCCGTCGGCGGTGCCTATGCGGCAGCGAACCTGGCCGCCAGCGCTACCATCGCCGTGCAACGGCGCGATGCCGCGTATCTGCTCTTCATGCCCTTCGCATTTTCCGCGTTGCACCTCCTCTACGGAGCCGGCGCGCTGCTCGGACTGCTTCGCGCCGTGTCCGCGCGTCGCTTCTGGCAGAATTGTCGCGAGCTCGTCGGTCAACGACCGGACGGCGCCGGACGCAACCTGAGTCAGACATCAGCCATGGAAGCACGCAAGTACGAAGAAGTCGAATTTCACAACCGGCTGCGCGACGCCGCCACCCGGGAAGACAAGGCGGCCTACGAGGCGCTGACGGCGAACAAGAAGTTCTATGCCGTCGCCGACAGCAGCATCGAGTTCTACAAGGGCTGGCTCACCCGGCACTGTCAGGACAAGGTCGTGCTCGATTTCGGCTGCGGCGACGGCGAGTATTCGATGCTCCTCGCGCAATCCGGCGTACGCAAGGTCGTCGGCGTCGACATTTCAGACGTGTCGATTGAAAACTGCCGGCGCAAGGCCGAGGCGCTCGGGTTGTCGCATCGCGCGGAGTTTCGCGTGATGGACTGCGAAGCGCTCGAATTCCCTGACAACGAGTTCGACGTCGTCTGCGAAGCGGGAGTGCTGCACCACCTGAACCTGGCGAAGGCGGCGGCCGAGATGGCGCGCGTGGTGAAGCCAGACGGACGCGTGCTCTGTTACGAGGCGGTCGGGCACAATCCGCTGTTCCAGCTCTATCGCGACATGACGCCGACGCTGCGCACGAAGTATGAAAGCGAGCACATCCTCAAGCTTCCCGACGTCCGAAAGATGGGTGCCCTCTTCACACGCGTTGACGTCCGCTTCTTTCATCTGCTCGTTCTGCTGGCAGTGCCGCTGCGCCGCGTTCCCGGCTTCGGCACGCTGTTGCGCGTGCTCAACGCCGCGGACCGCGTGCTGCTGCGAATGCCGGGCATCCGTTCGCAGGCCTGGATGATGATCTTCGAGATGTCCGGCAAGAAGCCTGGAGCGTGATCCCGACGGCAGTCCGGCCGGGAGGCCGATCTTTCCGCTCGGACCGGCGCTGGCGACCACGCTGCGGCGCGTGCTGATCTACATCGTCGTGACGTTTGCTCTGACGCGGGCAGCCGGGCACAGGACGGCCTGCTACAGGCCGTGATATCATTTCGTGGCGTCCCCCTTAAGTCCCTGATAAGACACGATTTGAAGATGATTCGACGCGATTACCTTCCGTTCGGTCGTCCCAATTTCGGCGATGAGGAGATTGCCGCTGTCACCCGCGTCCTCCGCAGCGGCTGGGTAGGAATGGGACCCGAGACGATGGCGTTCGAAGAAGAGCTCGCCGCCGCCGTGGGGGCATCGCATGTCGTTGCGGTCAATTCGTGCACCTCCGCGTTGTTCCTGGCTTTGGTGACTGCAGGGGTCGGAACCGGCGACGAGGTAATCTGCCCGAGTTTTACCTGGTGCAGTCCCCGCGAACGCGGCGCTGTACGGGGGGCGCGTCCGGTGTTCTGTGACATCGACCCCGATACCCTCTGCGTCACGCCGGGCACGATCGCGGCGCAGCTCACAGCCCGGACCAGGGCGGTTATCGTCGTCCACTTTGGCGGGCTTGCCGTTGACGTCGCTGCGGTGCGGAATGTGCTGCCCCCGCATGTCAGGATCATCGAGGACGCGGCGCATGCCTTTGGCGCGGCCTATCCGGATGGCGCTCCCGTCGGCTCCGAGTCCGGGAACCCGACCTGTTTCAGCTTTTACGCCAACAAGAACCTGTCGACGGGCGAAGGCGGCGCGGTGGCACTCGCGGAGGGCGCCACCGCCGATCGGCTGCGCAGCCTGCGCCAGCATGCGCCGCCGCTCGACGCGTGGAAACGGTTCACGCACGCTGGCACGCTGCTCCTGTCGAATCAGCTCACCGAGCTCGGCTATAAGGATACGAACTACACCGAATGTGCAGGCGGCGATCGGCCGCGTGCAGCTGTCGCGGGCCGAGGAGTTCCGCCGCACCCGGCTGGCGATCGCGCGCCGGTTACCCCGGAGGGACTGTGCGAGCTCGTGCCGCCGCTCACATTCCAGCGCGGTTGCACCAGCGAGGGACACGCGCGACATCTCATCACGGTGCAGTTGCCGGTTGCGGACCTGAACATGACGCGCGACGAGGTCATCCTTGCCCTGCGCGCCAGGAACCTCGGTGCCTCCATTCACTATGCACCTTATTGCCATCTGATGCCGCTGTACCAGGGACAGCAACGCGGTCCAGCGTCTGCCCGTGACGGAGCGCGTCAGTGAACGCGCCATCACGCTGCCGATCAGCGCGAGCATGACGGTCGCCGATGCCGACGAGGTCAGCGCGGAGCTGAGGTGCGCACTGACGGCCGGAGTCGTGTGATGCCAGGTCGTCAACTCGAACTACGGATTTCACGATCGCCTCAAGGCCGATTCCCGTCGCAAGTCATTATCGAGCGCGACCAAGGTGTGCAACCTCGAGTGCGTGCATTGCCCGCACCCGTCGTTCAAGGAGTCGAGTCACTACACCGGGAAGGGGAGAAAACCTCGATCCCGCGTTGAACCGGCGGCTCGGTGCTCCCGTTCAGAATGCCGTTTCCAGCGGTCCGGATAGTAATAGCCCGTCCCGTTCCGCACGTTTATGCATCCTGAAGCGGACGTCCTCGCCCGTACCAGTGAGAAGACGAGCACACTGGTGGTTTTCGCTGCCGCGCCGTTCTGCAAGCAGTAATCGAGCGCTTCACCGGTTGACGGCATACGCCAGGGTTGAGATCGGGTGCGGCAACGGGCATCCTTCCTGCTCTGTGGCATTTAGCGGGTCTGGGCGATTGAATCGGCGTTACGAGTCGAGGCAAAAGGCCGGAGGCGCGGGCGGTGGCGGCGGTCCTCCTCAGCCTGGATGGCTTCCTAACAGTGTTCCATTCGCGGGACCGCCGCTTCGACGTCTGGCAATGCTGCACGTCCTGGAGCAGCATCGAGTGCCGATCGCGCTGCGCTGTCTGTGGCCAGGGATCTATTGGTGCCCGGTGGATTCCTCGTCGTCACGGTCCCCGGCGGCACCGCCTTCCGGGGAAGTCATCCACCACTCCGACACCACAGTACGCTATTTCACCATCTCCCGCGCAAGCTCCTCAAAAGCGTCGGTTCCCGCCACGTCCAGGAGGTAGAATTTCCTACTTCAACAGCCTTCGCTGTTTCCGTTGGCCCTCCTCAGGGCCGCCGTCTACTCGAACGCGTTCCCAGGATTGGCAGCTCTCTGCGACTAGCGTGCAAGACGCCGGCGGCGACTGACCGAGCTTCCTGACAGCCATGTTCACAGCGGCACGACACGTCGATCCCCGCGTATCCCTTCCGTTCGGCGTTCGCCGCGGCCGTCGCACGTCCCGAGTCAGGTTCGCCGGTGGAGCGGCACGAGGGAGAGCCGAACACTTTGTAGTAAACTTCAGCTGCTGTTGCATTTAGGGTGGTCTGGTCTGACGCCTGCCGCGTCAGCTGCGGGCAGGTGGTGCTCGGGCGATGCTGAAACGTTACGTTCGACGTCCTCGCGGCGTCCCTCGGCCTGATCTCTTTTCCCCGCTCCTGGCCAGTCTCGCGGTTGCGATCAAATTGAACTCACCGGGTCCAGTGTTCTACCGCGGGCTGCGTGTCGGTTTGCACGGCCGACCTTCCGCATCTTCAAGTTCCGGTCGATGGTCGTCGATGCCGAGAGGCGCGGCGGGCCGTCGACCGCCGACGGCGATCCGCGGGTGACGGCCATTGGGCGGTTGCTGCGAAAGACCAAGCTCGACGAGGTGCCACAGTTGCTGAACGTGCTGACCGGCGAGATGAGCTTCGTTGGGCCCCGCCCCGAAGGTACAGCACTACGTCGACATGTACACGGAGGAAGAAAAAGCCATCCTCACCGTGCGGCCGGGGATCACCGATTGGGCGAGCCTCTGGAACGCTGACGAAGGCGCCGTGCTCGCCGGAAGCGACGATCCGGAGCGCGCGTACCTGGAAAGAATCCGTCCTCAGAAGCTGCGCTGGCAGCTCGAGTACGTGCGCCGGCGATCGCTCCTGGTCGACATGCGCATCCTCGCCCAGACGATGGCGGCCGTTGTCTGGCGGCGAACGCCGCCGGCGCTCGCTGACATCCAGTCCGCGCTCGCGAAGGGAGTCCGACGTGAGCACTCCTAGCACCGAGCAGCTGGTGCGGCTGTATCAATCGATGATGCGGATCCGGCTGGCCGAGGAACGCATCGCGGACCTCGTCGAGGCGGGCGAGATTGGTTGTCCGTGCCACCTTTGCATCGGCCAGGAAGCCATCGCCGCCGGGGTGGCGGAGGTCTTGACCGAGCGCGACTACGTCTGGGGCGGGCACCGATCGCACGGTCATTACCTGGCGAAGGGCGGGAGTCTCACCGCGATGATGGCCGAGATCTTCGGACGGGTCACCGGGTGCGCCGAAGGCCGGGGCGGCTCGATGCACCTGTTCGCGCCGGAGGTCGGCATCCTCGGTACCGTGCCGCTCGTGGCCGCGACCATTCCGCTCGCGGCGGGCGCGGCGCTCGCCGCGAAGCTCAGGAAGGACGGCCGGCGTGTCGGTCTCGTTCTTCGGCGATGGGGCAACCGAAGAAGGCCACTTCCACGAGTCGCTGAACCTCGCCGGGCTGTACAGGCTGCCGGTGATTTTCGTCTGCGAGAACAATTTTTACGCCAGCCACATGGCTCTGCGCGAGCGCCGCGTCGCGGACAACATCGTCAGATCGGCCGAGGCCCACGGCATTGCGGGTGTCGCGCTCGACGGCAACGACGTGCTGGCGGTGTACGAGGCTGCGACGGCGGCGGCTGTACGCGCGCGGGCCGGTGAGGGTCCCAGCTTGATCGAGTGCCGCACGTACCGGTGGCGTGGCCACGTCGGGCCGTCGTGGGACATGGACGTCGGCGTCAAGCGCCGTGACGAGCTGGCGGACTGGAAGGCGAAGGACCCGATTGTCCGCGCTGCGGCGCTGCTGAGCGATCGCGGATGGTCAGACGCGCAGCTCCGCGAGATATCGGCCGCCGCCGCCGCCGAGGTCGACGGCAGCCGTGGTGGCCGCGCGATCGGCGCCGTTTCCGGCTGTCAGCGAGCTGCATACGCATGTGTTTCGCGACGAAGGGGCCGGTCGCTAGGCATGCGCACGCTCTCATATGCACAGGCGCTTCGCGAAGCCCACGCGCAGCTGCTCGCGAGTGACCCCGACGTCTTCGTGCTCGGCCAGGGACTCTGGAGCCCGTGGTACGTCGGCTCCAGCATGGCGGATCTCGACAAGGAGTTCGGCCGCGACCGCATCCTGGATTCCCCGGTGTCCGAGAACGCCACGACCGGCGCGGCCGTGGGCGCCGCGCTCGCCGGCATGCGTCCGATTGTCGTGCACCCGCGCATGGACTTCATGCTGCTCGCCGTCGATCCGATCGTGAACCAGGGCGCCAACTGGTGCTACATGTTCGCGGGCCAGATCGCGTGCCCCGTGGTCATTCGCGCGATCATCAATCGCGGCGGCGAGCAGGCGGCGCAGCATTCGCAAGCGTTGCACGCGATGTTCGCCACGTTCCCGGGCTGAAGGTGGTGATGCCAGCGACCGCGCACGACGCGAAGGGCCTGCTGATATCAGCCGTGTACGACGGCAACCCGGTCATGTATATCGACGACCGCTGGCTGTACGCCGAGGAATCGCACGTACCCGAGGAGATGTACAAGGTGCCGATTGGCGTTGCCGCGGTCCGGCGAGCCGGCGACGACGTGACGGTCGTGGCCTCGTCGTGGATGACGTCGGAGGCGATGAAGGCGGCGCAGGCACGTCGCGGAACGGGGCATCCAGTGCGAGGTCGTCGACCTGCGGTCGATCAAGCCATGGGACAAGGAGCGGGTCTTCGCGTCCGTGCGGAAGACGGGGCGCCTTGTCGTCGCCGACGGCGGGTGGCGGACCTGCGGGTTCGCAGCCGAGGTCGCGGCGGAGGTTGCAGGCGAGGTGTTTCAATATCTCCGTGCGCCGATTGTGCGCGTGACGCTGCCGGACACGCCGGCACCGATGAGCAAGGCGCTGGAGCGCGAGTACCACGCGGGGAGTGACCGGATCAAGGTACGCGGTCGAGAGTCTGGTCGCCATGCCGGCCGCTCGCGTTTGAGCCGAATGGCCGCGGTCGACTACACCGACGTGACCGAGGCCGTCGGCCATCGAATCACGCGCGAGGCCCTCGACATGATGTGGACCCGCTACGCCTTCGCGGCCCGGTATTGCGATCGCGGCGATGTGCTGGAGGTCGCCTGCGGCGCCGGTCAGGGCCTCGGCACGTTGTCGGCACGCGCGCGGCGGGTGGTGGGCGGCGACTACACCGGCCGGCTGCTGGAGATGGCGCGGCACCAGTACCAGGGCCGCGTGGCGCTCGTGCAGCTCGATGCGCAGGCGCTGCCCTTTCGCGATGGCTCATTCGATGTGGTGGTTCTCTACGAAGCCCTCTACTACCTGCAGGACGCGCGTGGTTTCATCGACGAGGCGCGCCGGGTCCTGCGCGCCGGCGGCCATGTCGTTGCTGTACCTGTGAATCGCGAATGGGTCGACTTCAACCCGAGCCCGCTGAGTACCATGTACTTCTCGCACTCGGAACTGCGTGAGATGCTCCGCGCCGGGCGGTTCTCGCCGTCGCTGTTCGGCGCATTTCCAGTGACTCACGAAGGAGGGCGGGATCGCTTCGTGTCCGGGGTCAAGCGCACGGCGGTCCGCCTCGGTCTGATGCCGAAGACGATGCGGGGCAAGCGGTTGCTGAAGAGGCTGTTTCTCGGCCAGCTCGTCGACTTCCCGGCCGAAATGCGGGAGGGATTGGCGGCGTATCGCGAGCCGGTCGCGCTGGCGCCGCGCCAGCCGGCCAACGGTTTCAAAGTGATCTATGCGGTGGGCACCGCATCAGAGCCATGAAGGAGCGCGCTCGTCCGCCACCGGCGTCTGCTGCTCATGCTGGCGCAGATCGCGCTGGCCGCCGCGTCGAACTTCGCCGCGTTCCTCCTCCGCTTCGATGGTGAGCTGCCCGCGGTGCACCTGCGGCCGTTCCTGCTGGGACTGCCGGTGTTGCTCCTGCTCCGGTTGTTGGCCTTCGAGCTGTTCGGCCTGCAGCAGGGACTCTGGCGCTACGCAGGCCTGTGGGATCTGCAGCGAATCGTGGCTGCGGTGACGCTCAGCACGGCGGCATTCGCGCTGCTGGTCAACGGGATCGTCGACATCGGGTCCTACCCCCGCTCCATTCACGTGGTCGACACGCTCGTGTTGACGGCGCTGCTCGGCGGGTTGCGTCTGCTGCGCCGGGCCTATCGCGAGTTCGATCGGTTTCAGAAGGAGAAACGCGTTCTGATTTTCGGCGCCGGCGACGCCGGCGAGATGCTCGTTCGCGACATGAAGAACAATCGGTTCTACAACAGCGAGCCGATTGGCTTCATCGACGACGACCGCGGGAAGCTGGGACGGACGATTCACGGCGTGCGCGTGCTCGGCACGCGCGCAGACCTGCCGCGGATTCTGGCCGCCGAGCAGCCGCACGAAGTGATCGTCGCGACGCCGACGGCAACGCCGGCGCAGGTGCGCGGCATCGTTCGCGCGCTCGAGCCGTTCAAGGTGCCGATCAAGACGCTGCCCAACCTGCGCGACGTGCTGCAGGGCCGCATCAAGGTCGAGCAGATACGCGGGATGAAGCTCGAGGATCTCATGGCCCGGGCCCCCATCGACCTGTCGCCGGAACCTGTCCAGCGCCTGGTCCACGGCCGCCGCGTGCTCGTAACGGGCGCCGGAGGCTCGATCGGGTCGGAGCTCGCACGCCAGCTCGCGGGATTTGCTCCGGCGGCGTTGGTACTGGTCGATCGATACGAGAACGCGCTGTTCGAGCTCGGCCACGATCTGGCGCACCGCAACCTGCCGCATGTCCAGGTCATCGCCGACATCACCGACGCGGCGCGCGTGGACCGCGTCTTCGCGACGTTCATGCCCGAAGTCGTGTTTCACGCGGCAGCGCACAAGCACGTTCCGCTCATGGAGGCGAATCCCGCGGAGGCTGTGAAGAACAACGTACGGGAACCCGCCTGCTCGCCGAGGCGGCGGTGCGCTGCGGCGTGCGCGAATTCGTGCTGATTTCGACCGACAAGGCGGTGAACCCGTCGAGCGTGATGGGGGCGACCAAGCGCGTGGCCGAGCTGATCGTCAGGGCCTCGGGACCGGGTCGAACACCCGCTTCGTTGCGGTGCGGTTCGGCAACGTGCTGGGCAGCAACGGCAGCGTCGTGCCAGGTGTTCCAGCAGCAGATCGCGCGCGGCGGACCGGTCACCGTGACCCACCCTGACATGCGTCGCTATTTCATGCTCATTCCCGAAGCCGTATCCCTTGTGCTGCACGCCGCAGCCAGGCCCGGCGACGGCACCATCTACGTGCTGAACATGGGTGAGCAGGTGAATCTCGTGGAGTTCGCGCGGAATGTCATCCGCCTCGCCGGGTATGTGCCGGAAGACGAGATCCCGATTACCTTCGTCGGGCCGCGCCCCGGGGAGAAGCTCTCCGAGGAGCTCTGGGAAGAGGGCGAGATCGTCGAAGGCAGCGGCGTCGACAGTTTCTACGTGCTGCGCCACAAGCCTGTCCCGCCGCACTGGCGGACGCTCATGTCCGAGCTCGAGGCGGCAGCGGCGGCGGAGGACGAGGAGCGCGTAGTCAGCCTCCTCGTCGAGATGGTTCCGACCTTCGTGCCCGGCGCCCAGGCGCCCCGCTCGCAACCCGCGGCCGCCCGGTAGCGGCAGCCAGGAGTCCACTCGTTTGGCCTACAGAGTCCCGTTTGTCGATGCCCGCGAACACTATCGTCGATATCGCGCCGAGTTCGAATCGGCCATCACCACCACCCTCGCCAACGGCGACCTGATCCTTCGCCAGCAATTGCGCGATTTCGAGGCGAACCTCGCCAGCTTCTGCGGCACTCGCTACGCGGTCGGTGTCAACAGCGGTTATCACGCGCTGCACCTGTCACTGCTCGCCACCGGGATTCAGCCCGGCGACGAGGTGATCACGGTCGCGCACACGTTCGTGGCGACGATTTCAGCCATCGTCCATTGCGGCGCGACGCCGGTGCTGGTCGACGTGACGCCTGACTACAACATGGACGTCGACGCGTTCGAGCGCGCCGTCACGGCGAGGACGCGGGCCGTGATCCCCGTCCATCTCAACGGACGCATGGCCGACATGACGCGAATCAGCGCCATCGCCGAGCGGCATGGCCTGGTGGTCGTTGAAGACGCCGCGCAGTCGCTGGGTGCCACCATCGACGGACGGCGCGCCGGCGGCATCGGCACGACCGGCTGCTTCAGCTTCTACCCGTTCAAGATTCTCGGCGGGTTCGGCGACGGCGGCGCGGTCACCACCAACGATTCGACCGTGGCGACCGCCATCTCCCGCCTCCGCTACAACGGCGAGGATCGCGAGACGGGCGAGTATCACTACCATGGCTATACCGCCCTGCTCGACAACGTCCAGGCCGCTGTCCTGGACACCAAGCTGCGCCACCTTCCGGCGTGGATCGAGCATCGCCGGGCCATCGCAGCGGCGTATCAGGAAGGGCTGCGCGGCCTGGGCGACCTGCGCCTCCCGCATTTCGATGATGCCCGCTTCCACGACGTGTACCAGAACTATGTCGTCCGCACGCAGCGCCGCGACGCCTTTCGCGCGTTGCTGAAGGCCAACGGTGTCGAGACGCTGCTGCACTGGCCCAAGCCCGTATGGGAGCACAAGGCGCTCGGACTCGCCGACCCCGGGCTCGCGGAGACCGTCCGTATCTGCCAGGAGGTGCTGTCGCTCCCGATGAGCGCGGAGACGACTCTCGAACATGTCGATGCAGTGGTCGGACTCGCCCGCCAGTTCTTCGCCTGAGGTCAGCTGGGCCCGCCCGCGCGTCGTCACTGCCGTGGCGACGGCGGTGTTCGTCGCTCACCTGGCACTGAGCCTTCTCGTGCATTCCGCCGTGGCAGCAGCCCGACGAGCCGCAGTACCTGGCGTTTGTCAGGCTGCTGAAGCATGTCGGACCCGGACGCAGCGTCGACGAGCTGGTGGCGAGATATCGCGCCGGCGAACGGGACGATCCTGTGACCGAACGGCTCATTGTGGCGTCGATGATCCAGCATGGCTGGTGGCGGCACTACGGGCGCCCGGATCCTCCGCCGGGAGTGCACGCCTTCGAGGCTCCGGCCGCCGTCGTCCATGCCGAATTCGGATTGCCTGGTGGTCCCGACAGCCTGGATTGTGATGAGCGCACGAATTCTTCAGGCGCTGTCTGTAGACGATGTGGAGACACAGCTCTACGTGCTGCGCGGCGTCTCGGCCGTCCTCGGTGTGCTCACATTGTGGGCCGCGTACGCCGGGGCGCACTTGCTCTTCGGGCCGGCGATCGCTGCCGGAGCCGTCATCCTGCTCGCGCTGCATCCGCAGTTCACGCTGGTCTCCACGATGGCCAACCCGGACGCGCTCGTGAATTTCTGGGGTTCCGTCGCGTGGTGGCAGGCAGGCAGGCTCTTCGCCGGGCGAACGCCGACACTCTCGCTTCTGGCGATGATCGCCGCGGCGGCGGTTGCCGGTGTCACCAAGCGCCTTGGCCTTCCGGTGCTCGCCGCGTCGTTCTGCATCGCCGGCATCTGGATGGTCACGGCTTCGCGCCGGCCGCTGCTGCACGGAGCAGCCGCGATCGCCGCGGTGCTGATCGGGATCGGTGGCGTGTGGCTGTTCCTCCCGGACGAATGGGCGCGCCTCGTTGCCGCGTCGCGATTCATCGACGAGCGGTGGCGCATTCCGTTGTCGACGGGAACCCTGGTGAGGCTGCGCTCGTTCATCCGCGTGCTGTTCGAGAGCTCGTGGCTGGTCGCCGGATGGTTGCGGTATCCTGTCGCACCAGCCTGGATCGTCGGCTGGGCGTTGATCGTCGCCGCGTCGATCGGGGGCGTGGTGCTCTGCTGGCGACGAAGTGACGTCGGGCTGCGACGGGCGCTGGCCGTCGCCGGCCTGTTCGCCGTGTTTCAGATCGCGGCGCCGTTCGCGGTGCACTTTCCGATCGGCTCCGGTCCGCAGGGGCGCTACCTCTTTCCCGCGCTGGCCCCGATTATCTGCCTCATCTGGATCGGATGGACCAACATCGCGGGGCCGCAATATGCCCGACGACTGGCGTTCGCCCTCGTCGTCTTTGCCTGCCTGTTCGCCGTGAGCGGTTGGGCGACGGTGCTGCTGCCGGCATATGCGGCCGGATGACGCGTCTCGGCGCCTGGGACGGTTCGAAGAGGGTGGACTCTTCGTCGTTGCGCGGCGCCCGGCCGCGGAGGTGTGATGCTTGATCCGGCTCTTGCGGAGGAACGTGCCGCCACCCTTTCCTCGAGAACCATGCGCCAGTTCGCGGCGACGGCAGCGCTGGTATGCGTGATACTCGGTGCACGCGCAGCGAGCGCTGGCCACGCGGGTCGCGAGTGGGTGCGTGCCGCCGTTACAGTGGCCTTCGCGCGCTCCGGCGTTGTCAAGATCCCGCTTCGCGGGCAGGCGAACGGCAGGAAGGGGCTGCGTGCGGCACCTTGATCCCCGCACGGCGGGGTTCTTCGTCGCGACCGTGATCGGTCTCTCGCTTTCGTGCGCTCTCCTTCGGGTGCCGGTTCAGATGTCCGACACCCTCGGAGAGATGCTCGACGCGCACTACTCTCCGTCCATGTGCACGCTCCTTCGTCGAGAGCGCCACGACCAGCGTGGCGTACCTGCGGCCGTTGCGGACGGCGCAGATCAAGGCGTCGTTCGACCTTGCCGCAGGCGAACACTACTGGCTTGTCTACAGGGGTTTTCATGCCGCGCTGCTGCTGGTCACGGTGCTTCTGTTCATGCGGGCGCTGGCCGTGCGGACGTGGACCGATTTCGCCGCCGCGGTCTTTGCCCTCACGGTGCTGACCGGCCTGCACACGTTCCGGGGCAACGTGCGTGAAGCGTTTCCCATCAACAACTTTCTCGAGATCGTCGCCCTCTGTTTCGTCGCCCTCAACCTGGCGCAATCGCGCGGCGGACGATGGGTCGACGCCGCCGCGGTGGTCACGTTTGTCGTGGCCGCCCTCGTGCTGGAGTCGGGGCTGTTGGTGTGGGTCGTCATCGCGACGGCGTGGGCGTGCGGCATACGGGGCATCTCGCGGCGAGCCGTGGTCATCGTCACGGTCTTGACAGGCGTGTACGTGGCGGCGCGCTTGCTCCACACAGGGACGCCCGGCCTCGACGAGCGCAGCTCAGGATTCCTCCTCGACGTCCTGGAGCCGGTCGAGCTGCAGCAGCGGTTCGGCAGCAACCCGCTGCCGTTCTACGCATACAACGTCGTGGCCTCGGTGATGTCCGTTCTCTTCTCGGAGCCGCAGCACGGCGTATTCCTCGGCGTGCGCGCCTGGCTCGACGGTGACGTGCCACCCCGCGTGTATGTCGCGATCTCGTCGTCGCTCCTCTTGACCGCTCTCGTTTTCTGGGCCGCCGTGGCGCGGCCGGAAGGATACTCGCGGCTGGCGCTGACAGCGGACAGGCAGCTTCTCGTCGTGGTTGCCGCGGTCCTCCTCGCCAACGCGGCGATGAGCTACGCCTATACGAAAGACGAGATCGTGACGGTCGCCGGAGCGTTTTACGCGGTCGCCGCGTTTGTCGCGGTCCGCCACGCCATCGAGCGCCTCCACCATCGGCCGGCACTGGGAGTCGAGGTTGCGCTGATCGCGGTGCTGCTGACGACGTCCACGCTCTTTGCCGTTCGCAGCGCCGGTGTGCACCACCTGATTCGCGTCCAGGCGTTCAAGGTGAGAAACGACTGGGGCAGGCTGCCGGCCGCACGCTATCGCGATGCCGGTCTCGAGAGCCAGCGCGCCGCCGCCGCCATGGTGCGGCGGCTCCGTCACGACGCGCTCGAGGCGCGCGTTCCCCAGCCGGACCTGTTGCCGGGCTGGGCGGATCGATGGTGGGGAGAATGAGTTTCTCGACCGCCGCGACCGTCGCCGTCGCCGCGCCGGGGTGTCTGCTGGCCGTCGTCTCGGCGCTCGCGCTCGCGCTCGGGATCGTCAATCGCGATCCGGTGTGGTCGCACCAAACGCTGACGTTGTCCGAGGCCGCCAGCGTCGACGATGAAGCAGAAGTCGTGCGGCTGATCGAGCGCGGTGCCGATGCGAACGCGCCGTACAACATTCGCGCCGGATTCCCCCTCGGCGTGCCGGCGCGGCTGACGCCGATCGACGCCGCCGTGGCTGCGAAGAATGCGTCCATGGTCGCCACGCTGCTGACGCACGGTGCCGTCCTCGACGCCGGCGCCTGGAACCGTCTCAGATGCAGCACCGAGGATGACGACGTTGCGCGCATCCTCGACGGCCATCGTCCCGCTGGCGCCACGGTGCAGTGTGCTGACGGCCCGGTGCCCCGGTCATGAGGCGGCGTCAGTCGTCAGCTATGATCGGTTGATGGGTTTCTGGCAGCAGCAGCGCGTGGTGGTGACCGGCGGGAGCGGTTTTCTCGGACGTCACGTCGTGAGTCGCCTGCGCGAAATGAACTGCGCATCGATCGTCGCGCCACGGCGGGCCGAGTACGACCTGCGCGACAGGGCACAGGTCGTCCGGCTCTACGCCGACCTGCGGCCGACACTGGTCGTCCACCTGGCGGCGGTCGTCGGCGGCATCGGCGCGAATCGCGAACGTCCCGCCGACTTCTTCTACGACAACCTCATGATGGGCGTCGCAGCTGATCGATGCGCGTGGCGCGCCGGTGTGCCGAAGTTCGTCGCCATCGGCACGGTCTGTGCTTATCCGAAGTTCACGCCCGTGCCGTTCCGCGAGGAGGACCTCTGGAACGGCTACCCGGAAGAGACGAACGCGCCTACGGTCTGGCAAGAAGATGCTGCTCGTGCAGTCTCAGGCCTATCGTCAGCAATACGGCTACAACTCCATCTTCCTGCTGCCGGTCAACCTCTACGGCCCCGGCGACAACTTCGACCCGGACACCTCGCACGTCATCCCGGCGCTCATTCGCAAGTGCGTCGAGGCGACGGAGCGTGGCGACGACTCCGTCGAGGTCTGGGGCGATGGCTCGGCCGACGCGCGAGTTTCTCTACGTCGAAGACGCCGCCGAAGCGATTGTGCTGGCCAGCGAGCACTACGACAGAGCGAACCGGTGAACCTCGGCTCCGGCTACGAGATCTCGATCGCCGACCTCGCCCGCCAGGTCGCCTTGTATGCAGGATTCGGCGGGCGCATTGTGTGGGATTCGTCCAGGCCGAACGGGCAGGCGCGCCGCCGTCTGGACGTTCGCAGAGCCCGCGAGTCCTTCGGATTTCACGCGCGCACGTCGTTCGACGACGGGCTGCGCCGCACGGTCGACTGGTACCTGGCGACGCGGTCGCGACAACCCGGCGTGACGCAGACACATTGGATGCATCAGGGACATGATTGATTGGAGTAGGAGCCGCGTCGTTGTTGGCGGCGGGTGCGGGTTCCTGGGCTCGTATCTCGTTCCCGTGCTGGCTCGTGCCGGGGCACGCGTGACGGTCATCGACAACATCGAGAACGGCGACCGATCCCGGCTGAGCGAAGTGGCCGGGCACGTCACGCTCGTCGAGGCCGACCTGCGCGATCGGGAAGCCTGCGACCGCGTGCTGCCCGGCCACGACCTCTTCATCAACCTCGCGGCCCGGGCATCGGGTGTCGGCTTCAGCCGGACGCACCATGGCGAGATGCTCGTGCACAACGTGCTCTGTGGGCTCGTGCCGCTCGAGGCGGCGCAGCGCGCGGGCGTCCGCCACGTCGTCATGTCGAGCACGTCCTGCGTCTACCCCGACGATGCGCCCATCCCGACGCCCGAGCTGGATCCGCTCGCCGGACGGCCGGAGGCCGTCAATGAAGGCTACGGGTGGGCGAAACGGATACAGGAGCTCGCGGCCGGCTATTTCGCCCGCGACTACGGGATGCGGATCACGGTCCTCCGGCCGTTCAACATGTACGGTGCGAACTATCCCTGGCGTTCCACGGAGAGAGCCCACGTCATTCCGGCGCTCGTCAAGCGCGTCCTCGACGGCGAGGATCCGCTCGTCGTGTGGGGCTCAGGCGAGCAGCGCCGCAATTTCCTGCACGGCAGCGATGCGGCGGAACTGATCCTGCGTGTGATCGCGAGCGGCGCCGAAGGGCCCGGTCAACATCGGGTACGAAGACGACACCCGGATCGCAGATCTGGTGACGCTGATCTGCGACGTCACCGGCCGGCATCCGGCGATCGTGTTCGACACGTCACAGCCCGACGGCCAGGCGCGGAAGTCGGCTGACGCCACCCGTCTGCGCGCCCTCAGCGGCGGCTACGAGCCGCGCGTCTCGCTTCGTCAGGGGATCGAAGAGATGGTCGAGTGGTACCAGCGAAGCTTTTCCGGCCCGAGTCCCGCGCCGGCCGGGCGACTCACGATCAGGCAAGCGGATCTGCGTGAACGAGGCATGCCCGGGCTCATACCTCGACCAGCGGGAGGTTCAGCCTGCGGATGCTCTCGTAGATGTCCGTCGCAATCTCGCGGTCATCCGGCATCGCTGCGGCTGCGCAGCGCTCTGAACGCCTCCGCTGGCTCGACGGCGGGCGTTTCCGGCGCGACGTCATCGCGCAGGAAGAAGGCGTTCACGCCGAGGTGCTCGCACGCCACGAGCCGATAGCCCTTGCGCCGGGCCAGATCGGTGAGCGCGGCAAGCGATGCTCCGCTGTAGCCTTTCGGCGCCGCGTCGAGTGGTTGGTCGGGCGGAATCGTCACCCGCCGCTCGGGGCCGAAGAGGGCGTTGTACTCGAGGATGAGGATCCGCGGCGAGGCCGTCAGCGCGTCGAGGACCCAGTAGTCGTAGCTGTCGATGTCAATCGAGAGCACGTCGACGTCGCTGTCGAAGCCGTGGCGCCCGAGTATCGCGTTGACGCTCGCCGGCGTGACGCGGTCGTTCGCCACGGTGACGAGGCGATTGCTCGCGAACTTGTGACGGGCGACCGCGGCGGCCTCCGCCGACAGCTCGACCATCAGCCCTTCCCACCCGCATTCGAGGGCGAGCGTAGCGGCGTTGCCGCCGGTCTTGCCCGACCCGATTTCCACGAAGCGGTGGCGGCCCCAGCCTGCCCGCTGCAGCAGCGCGAACAGGATCCCGTCTTCTTCGTTCTGCGACCTGAGCCTGAACCGCCGCGCGGTGAGATCGTAGGGCGGCCGCAGCTGGTCGACAGGAAGACAGAGGTGCCGGACCAGCGCCGAGACCTGGTTGTAGAAGATCTTGCGCCACTTGCCTTCGATCTTCTCGCCGGCGTCTATCCTGTCCGCCGTGCGTCGCCACTCGCGCACGAGGCTGCGCTGTCCTTCGGCCGCGCGACGAGCGTCTTCGGCCCCGGCGGTGGCGGTCTTCGCCAGTTCGCGCCACAGCGTCCGGCTCTCCTCGATCGTCTCGCGCAGTTTCTTGAGCTGCTCCGCATTCTTGCGCTCAGCGGCCGCGAGCTGCTCGACGACGGCGGTCAGCCGTCCGATCTCGTCGCGCAGCGCCGGAGCGCCGCCCGACGCGCGACGCCAGAGTTTCAGGTTCATGCATCAATCGCCACTAGGAGGACGGAGCCTGCTCTTCGACCGTCTGGCGCGCCGGCAGCACGATCCGTCTCAGCTCGATGAGCGGCGGCAGCGTCTTCCAGTCGAAGTCGAGGAACACGCTCCCGTCTGGAAGCGATGCGACGGGCGCAGCGCGCAGCCCCCATCCGTCCGGGTTCTGGTACACCACATGGCGCGAGTGCCAGCGCAGGTTGCCCCACGGCGTTTCGGTCGGGTTGTGCCGGTACAGCGCCTTCGACATCCGCAGGCTGCCGACGTGGTTGATGTGGTAGACGGGGCCGCCGATGTCCGCGATCGGATATCCGGCGCCGTGCGCCTTCACCAGAAAGTTCAGATCGATGGCGACGCGCGCCGCGCGATAGACCTCGTTGTAGCCACGCAGCCGGTGCCACGTCTCCCGATCGGCGAGGACGAAGTCGCCCGACGCGCCGTTGAACAGCGGCGGCTTCAGTACCGGCTGTCGCACGTGGTTCGCGGGATCCTCCAAGGCGCTCAGCGTCAGGTGGCTCGGATCGATCCCGAGCTTGATGTCGTAGCGAGGTGCGCGGAAGATCGTCCCCGGCGTCAGGCCGCCGGCAAGCGCGTCCGCGACGCGACGGCCGAGCAGCACGTCGGTATTGGTGACGAGCACGAACGGGGCTGACGCGCGGCGGATCCCGACATTCTTCGCGACGTACTCGAGGTAGGGGAGCTGCGGATTCTGCGTCAAGGCGACGTGGTACTCCGGCGCCACGACGTAGCACTTCAGTGAGCGGCCGGCGAGCGCAGGGAACTCGCGCGACAGCAGCTCGGCGAGGTAGGGCTTTCCGGGTACCGGATTCCACTCGACCAGGATCACTTCGCAGGCGATGCCGCGGCTCGCCAGCTGCTCATGGTTGAAGCGCAGCGCCGCGAAGAAACGCTCGTTGAAATCGCCGCCGTACTGGTCGTTGCGGCCAGTGACGACGATGCTGAGCGCCGGTCGGGTTCACGAGCGGGCCACGGCGCGATCCCGCGTGCGGGCGTCGAGCACCTGGATCGCGGCCTCGATCAGATCCAGCTTCGTCTCGGTCGCCATCAGGTACTCGCGGGCGCTGACGGCGGCCGCTTTCGTCTCGCGCAACTGTGCCTTCAGGCTCGTCGACCTGCGAGGCCAACGCTCCGCGCGCTGTCTTCCACTCGGCGGCCTCCGCCTCGGCGCGCTCCGGCCCTCTTTTCGGCGCGCTCGACGGCGGACGCGTGCTCCGTGTTCCGGGCCGCGCCTCATGGTGACGCCGTTTCCAGCCCTCCGCCTCCGTGCGCAGGTCGACCATCGAGCCGCTCCTCGGCCTTCACCAGCCGCTTGGTGGCGCGCCGCATCTCCTGCGCTATGTCTTCCATCTGCCGGGCCGGGACCATGCCGACCGCGGCGAGGCCCCGTTTCATCAAGGACGTCATCGCTCCCCGCGCTCAACGTGAACCGTGAACAGTGGTCTATTATGACGCGTGCCCGACGCTCCGCCGTCGCCAGCCGATCTCGCCGCGCTGCTCGAGCGCTTCCGCCTGCGGCCGCAGGACGTCCCCACGTGGCCGCCGCCAGCCAGGCTCAACTGGACCTGGCGCTCGCACGCACTCAACGCCTTGACCGAGCTGCTGCGCGCCGGTGGGCCGGCGGATGACAGCCGCCCGGCTCGCGGAGCGCCTGCTGCTCGCGGACCTCGGAGCTCGTGGCCGCCGGGTTCGGGGACAGGCCAACGAAACGGCCGCGGCTCTCACGCGCGCCCTCGATGGCGAGGCGCCGGACGATTGACTCACCGAAGCGTCACCAGCAGGCTGCGGAGGACGGGCGTCCGGTGGCCGATCCACATCCAGCTCTCACCGTACGGCGCATCGAACGGCACGATGGACTCGGACCGGTTGATGTGATCCGTGTCCTCGGCCTCGGGCGCTCTGAGCAGCGCCTTGACGTTGCTCTGCCTCGTGTCGAGCAAATCGTAGCTCATCGTCCGCCCCTCGTGGGGAACGGGGCGGACGAGAGGAATCGCCGCTCGAGCTCCGCGCGCCGTTGGGCGGTCACTCCATCCCGCCAGCGGACGCGGACGAGCGGAGCAGGCTCATAGGGCAGATGGTACGCGCCGGCGGACGCGAGCAGCACGCAGGCCGCGGCGGCGACGAGGACGAGAAACGGCGTGCGCGGGGCTTTCGGAGCCATCGATTCCACGGTCATCTGGATCCACCGCGTCATGGGATCATCGCCGGAATGGGTCTCCCGGTCGTCCAGCCGCGCCCGCTCCGCATCGCGACGCTGATCGCTGGTCGTCGTCGATCGCCGCGACGTGGCTCGTCAACCCGCCCGTCTACTTCACCAACGACGACGTGGCGATCCGGCTGGCGCTCGAGGGGCTGGCCGTCCCCGGGCAACCGGCGACGGGATTCGCGCTCTTCCCGAACGCCGCGCTCGGCTGGGCCGTGGCCTTCGCGCAGCGGCTCGTTCCCAGGATTCCTCTCTGGGACCTCATCGTGGCGGCGACGCTGCTGTCGGCGCTGGCGGTGTTCATGGCGATTCTCTGGACGGCGCTGGGCACCGACTGGATGGCGCGCGCGGCGGCCGTTGCAGCCCTGCTCGTGCCGGCGGCGCCGCTGGTGTCGGGCCTCCACTACACCGTCGCTGCCACGCTGGCAGGGGGCGCCGGGAACGCTGCTCGCGGTCCTGGAGCTCGGTCTCGCGCGCGCGGTCGCGCCGCGCCATGCTGGCCGTGGCGGTGCTGCTCGTGTTGCGGGGCTGCTCGTGCGCCCGATGGCGGCGATGGCTGGCGCCGCTGGCCATCTCCGTGTTTCTCCTGCCACTGGCGGCGACGCGGGCGGTACGGCTGCGGCACCTGGGTGGCGCCCTCGCGGCGGCGCTGGGCCTGTTCGTGGTGCTGCAGGCGATCGACGTGGCCCTGTACAGTCTGAGCGACGGATGGGCGGACTACGCCCTCTACCAGGGCATGGTCATACGGCTGTTCGAGTGGGGCGGCGAGCTGGCCACGCGCGACACCGACGCCGTCCGCGCTGCGGTGGGTTGGAGTCCCAACGACTGGATGATGCTGCAGGGTGCCTTTGGCGTCGACCCGGCTGTGCACGGGCTCGACCGGGTCGCGAAGGCGTACGACGCGAGGGCCGCCATCGTCGGCTGGGGAGGCATGGTGCGCTGGGCCTTCGAGCGCCTGGACGGGATCGGCGCGGCCGACCTGGGCCGGCTGTTGACCGTGTCGGCGGCGGCGCTCGTTGCCGGCAGCGCGGTGGCGATTGCGTACGGGAGCATACGCGGGATGGCGGCGGCGGCCGGTCTCCTGCTTCTGCTCTGCTCGCTCTGTCTGGCAACCGAGCTGCTGTTCAAGGAGCTGCCGTTCCGCGTGCTCGCACCGCTCGTGACCTGCGCTGTTGCGGTGCTCGTCGTAATCGGGGGCGCACTCGGCCGGCCGCCTTCGGCCTTCGCCGCGGTGGTGACGTTGGCCGTCGTGCTCGCGGTGGCGAGCGCCGAGGTGACGGCGGCCGTGTCCGGCGCCGCCGCCGAGCGCCGCCATTCGCAGCAGGTCGATCGGGACGTCGAGCGGCTGCAGGCGCTGTCGCCATCGCTCGTCGTGCTGCACTCGGACACGTTTCCGAGCGAGCACTGGTGGCGCCCCTTCCGCCGCCCGCCGATCGCGCTCCCGGCTGTCTCACTCGGTTGGAACAATCAGGGTCCGTCACTCCAGCGTTTCCTGTCGGCCTCCAGGCGCCAGCCGCTGCTGCGGACGCTCTGCGTCGATCCCTCGATCCTGATCGTCGCCGAGGAGGACCGCCTGGAGTTCGTGACGGTGTATCTCAAGGAGCATTTCGGCGCATCGGCCGAATGGAGGGACGTCCTGGTCGGCTCGTTCCGCGCCTGGAGGTGCGTGGAAGGCGGCTCGTAGACCCGGGTGCTCGGCCTCAGCCGACCCTGGGCCGCCTGGAGGCGGCCCCGCGTGCGTCGACGAGGAGCCAGATCCCCGAGACGATGAGGCAGGACACGGACAGCCGCAGGATCCAGGTGACCGCCGGTGAATCCCGCCACCGGCTCAGCGTGCCACGCGCGATCCGCGTGCTGCCGGCGGGCGCGTCGCTCGACACGATGCCGAAGCGCCGGTTCAGGTAGTGGGTGTCGGCCACGGCGGGTTCAGCGATGAGCGTGCGCACACCACGCCACGACGGATCCCCGAGGTCGTAGGCCCAGGTGCTGCCCTCGCGCAACTCGCCGGCAAAGAGCTGCAGTCGCGATTCCAGGCGAGCGCGGTCGGCGTCGGTGACGCCGTCGGCCCAGCGCACGTTGACGCGAGGCGCCACCGACGGTGGCACGGACAGGTGCACGGCACCGAGAACCGCAATGGCCATCAGGCTGCCGGCGGCCAGGTGGCGGATGCGGCGATGATCGGGCGCGGCGGAGGTCCCGTCGGGTCTCAACAGGTCTGTTATATTACGACGCGGATGCCGTCAGGAGCCGATGCAGCCCCCGCCGTATCGGTGGTCGTTCCCGTATACAACAGCGAGCAGACGTTAGACGAGCTCGTGCGCCGTCTGCTGGCATCGGTTGGCCCCAGCTCCGGCGTGCTCGAGATCGTGCTGGTCAACGACGGCAGCGCGCGACCGCAGCTGGGACGTCGTCAGCGGCTGGCGGCGGCGCACCCCGAGGTGCGCGGGATCGCGCTGGCGCGCAACCACGGTCAGCACAACGCGCTGCTCTGCGGCATCCGCGACGCGCGCGGCGCCGTCATCGTCACCATGGACGACGACCTGCAGAACCGGCCGGAGGACGTGCCGGCGCTGGTGGCGCGCGTGGCCGAGGAGCTGCGACGTGGTCTACGGGTGTCCGCGGCGCCAGCAGTGGGGCCTGACGCGGAACCTCGCGTCGCGCGTGACCAAGCTGGTGCTGCAGTGCGCCGATGGGCGCGCGAACCGCTTCGATGGTCAGCGGATTCCGGGCGATGCGCGCCGAGGTCCGTGACGCGTTCGCCGGATACTCGGCGGCATTCGTCAACATCGACGTCCTCCTCACCTGGGGCGCCTCGCGCTTCGACGCGATCGTCGTCGAGCAGGATCAGCGGCCGCATCGGCCGGTCGAACTACACGTTCCGCAGGCTGGTCAGGCACACGTTCAACATGATGACCGGTTTCAGCACGCTGCCGCTCAAGCTGGCGACCATCGTCGGCTTCGCCTTCACGCTCTTCGGTGGCGGCGTGCTCGTCTATGTCGTAGGCCGCTACCTGGTCGAAGGCGGGGCCGTCCCGGGTTCGCCTTTCTCGCCTCGATCATCGCGATCTTTTCCGGCGCGCAGCTGTTCGCGCTCGGGATTTTCGGTGAGTACCTGGCGCGCGTGTTCCACCGGAGCACCGGCCAGCCCGAGCTACACCGTGCGCGAGCGCACGACGTGACGTCCGCCGCGCCGATCCGTTTCAACCAGGCGCGGCTGACCGGCCGCGAGCTCGAGTACCTGGCCGAGGCGGTCGCCAACGGCCACGTCTCCGGCGACGGCCCGTTCACCCGCCGCGCCCAGGCGCTCCTCGAGGAGGTCGACCGGCGCGCGGCAGGCGCTGCTGACGACGTCGTGCACGCATGCGCTCGAGATGGCGGCGCTGCTGCTCGACATCGCAGCCCGGCGACGAGGTGATCGTTCCGTCGTTCACGTTCGTCTCCACGGTCAACGCCTTCGTGCTGCGCGGCGCCCGGTCCCGTCTTCGTGGACATCCGGCCCGACACGCTGAACATCGACGAGCGCCAGGTGGAGCGGGCGATCACGCCGCAGACGCGGGCCATCGTGCCGGTCCACTACGCCGGCGTCGGCTGCGAGATGGACGCGCTCGGCGAGATCGCCGCGCGCCACGGCGTGACCATCGTCGAGGACAACGCGCACGGGCTGTTCGGCCGCTACCGCGGACGCCCGCTCGGGTCGTTCGGGACGCTGGCCACCCTGAGCTTTCACGAAACCAAGAACGTGACATGCGGCGAGGGCGGGGCGCTGCTCGATCAACGACGCGCGCCTGATCGAGCGGGCGGAGATCCTGCGCGAGAAGGGCACGCAGCGGAGCCAGTTCTTCCGCGGCCAGGTGGACAAGTACACCTGGTGCGACGTCGGCTCCAGCTACCTGCCGTCTGACATGCTGGCCGCCTTTCTGCTGGCGCAACTCGAGTCAGTCGATGCTGATCCAGCGGCAGCGGCGCGACGATCTGGGAGTTCTATGCCGCGCACCTCACGGGCTGGGCCGAGGACGCCGGCGCAACGCTCCCGCACGTGCCGGAGCACTGCGCGCAGGCGTTCCACATGTTCTACCTGATCCTGCCGTCGCTCGATGCGCGCCAGGCGCTCATCGCGCACCTGAAGGCGCAGGGGATCATGAGCGTCTTCCACTACCTTCCGCTGCACCTCTCCGGCATGGGCCGGCGGATAGGCGGACGTCCGGGCCAGCACCCGGTGACCGAAGACGTCAGCGATCGCCTGCTCCGGCTGCCGTTTCACGGCCACCTGACCGACGACGATCTGCACCGCGTGGTCGACGCCGTCCGTGCATTCCGGCATGTCACGGTCAGCGTCTGATCGCTGCGAACGGCTTCCCTGGGACTCCGACTTCTTCGGCGTCGCGATCGCGCGAGTGACGCCGACGCGTGCCACCTCCGGCGAACTGGCAGCAGCCGTGAGGTGGGCGGACGACGCCGCGATTGACTGTCTCTACTTCCTCGCCGACGCCGACGATCGCGACTCGGTGCGCGCCGCCGAGGAAAACGGCTTCTCGCTCGTGGACGTGCGCGTGACGCTCGAACGCAGCGTGCCCGCCGCTGCTGCCGGCGAAGGCGACGCCGGCGTCCGGCGCGCGACGCTCGCCGACCTTCCCCGCCTGGCATCGATCGCCCGCCTCAGCCATCGGACGACGCGGTTCCATCGCGATCCGCTCTTCGACGCGCGGCGTGCCGACGAGATGTACGCCGTGTGGATCGAGCGCGCCGTCAGGGGCGAGCTGGCGCGACGTTGTCTGGGTTGTCGATCGAGGCGAAGGCGCGCTCGGATATCTCGCAGCCTCGCGCGACTCGGCGGGCTCTTCCATTGGCCTCGTCGCCATCGATGCCTCGTGCCGGGGACTCGGGTACGGCGGCCGGCTGGTGCGGACCGCGCTGCGCTGGGCCACAGGCGAGAAGCTGACCCGCATGTCCGTGATCACGCAGGGTCACGAGGCGGCGGCGCTCCGCTTCTACGAGAGCTCAGGATTTGCCGCGCAACGCGTCCAGTTCTGGTACCACTACTGGTCGCGCCGCAGGTCGACCGCGGGATCGCAGTAGTCGTTCGCGCCGGGCGGGCGATGCGCGTCGAGCACCTCGCGGACCGACGAGGCGTCCGAGATGCACCAGGCGCGATGCCACAGCGGCGCATTGAAGATCGCCCCGAGCTCGATGAGCAGCTCGACCATCTCGCGTTCGCGTACGGCGGCCGCCGCCTCGAGCGGTCGCACCGTCAGCGCGTGACTGGCGAGGATGCCGGCGCGCACCTGGCCGGGCTCATTGGGATCCTCTCCCCGTCCGACGCGGCGGACGACATCGGCGCCATCGTGGAAGGCCGCGGCTTCGGGGAGGTTGCGCGGCGACATGTTCCAGATGGGGTGTTGCCCGGTGCTCCACCAGGAAGCGAGCACGACGAGCCAGGCAACCGCCACGACGATTGGCGGCAACGAGATGAGCGCGACGAGCCCGTGTGAACGAGTCATTCCGGCCAGTAGCGGTCGACCCAGCGGGGTCCCTCGCCGCGAGTGTTCGGAACCGTGAGCTCGATGGCGTCGGTGCGCATCCGCAGAATCAACCGCTGCTGCGATGGATCCTCGGGCCACCGTCCCCCGCGCTGCCAGGCACCTGGCAGCCAGACCCAGTCCGCCTGGTGCCGCGCGGCCTGGGAGCGCAGGACGTAGTGGAGTCCGGCACTGCGAATCGACCACCCGACCGCGAGCACGGCCAAGCAGCAGTGCGACGGCCACGCTTGCCGCCGGCCGCAGCCGCGTCGCAACCGGCAGCAGTTCGCGCACGGCGGCGAACACCGCGAGCGCGTAGAAGATGCCGGCGATGCTCACGATCTCGTCCTTCGTGTACACGTAGGACATCGCCGCGTTCGCCAGCAGCACCGCCGCGAAGACGACCAGCAGGCGGCCGGTATCGTCCCAGGCGCGCGACGTCGACAGGACGCGTACGCCGGCCCACGCCACGAGCGCCGTGGTGGCGATGGAGGTCGCGACCGGAACGAACACGCGCGGAAGACGTCCCGCGCCGGCGAGCCACTCGCGGACGCCCACGAACACGCCGCTTTGCGGCTCGGAGAAGAGGACCGAGCTCAGCGAGGATGCGACGTTGTAGGCGTGGAACCAGAGCGGGTTCGCGGCAAATCGTCGTTCGATCTCGGCCGGCTCCAGGATCTCCAGCAGGTACCCCGAACTGCGCTGGGTCAAGGCCGGAACGCCGGTCGCCAGGTGAACGAACCTGAGGTAGAAGTAGGCGCCGAGCAGAACGGTCATCAGCGCGAGGCCGCGTCTGGAGATCCCGCGCCAGCCAACGCTCCACGCTGTCACGGCAACCACCCAGACGAGAAGGCCCGACTCGAGCGTGAGCGCCGCCACGGCGAACGTCACCGCCGCCGCGAGATCAGTCCAGAGGCCGCCGCGCGACTGGGCCAGGTTGAGGGCGATCAGGCAGGCGACCGCCATCTCGAGGAAGTGGTTGATCGGGAACGCCTCCTGGACGGTGCCGCGGAACGTATGCAGACCTGTGAGGACGAGGAGCGAGAACGCCGCGGCGGCAAAGTCGGTGTGGGTGGACACGCGCAGCGCGCGCGTGAAGAGCATCACGCCGGCCACGAGCAGCACCACGTGAAATCCGCGGTACGCGACCCAGTAGTGCTGCGCCGGCGCGATGTCGAAGAGCGCCTTGATCTGCGCGATGCGCAGCGGGCGGAGGTACTCGTCCGTTCCAAGGCTGCCGGTGAACGATGCCCAGATCGACGGCGACCGCGATGCATCCAGGATCTCGCCCAGGCTGTCGCCGACCTGGATGGGCATCCACAGGAGGTCGGCTGCGATCGCGAGCGCGAACAGCGACGCCAGCGCGTACACCATCGCGCGCGCGGCGCTCATCGGTCTCTGCATCGAAGGCATGATTATAGGGTGCACGTTCCCGACGGCCGGTAGCGCCATGGTAATCGGACCAGCCACGGTAGAATGCCGCCATGCCGTGTGTCGCCCCTGATTCCGAATGAGCACTCCGGCCCCGGTGGTGGAGTCCTCTGGCGTGCCGGCGATCTCGATCGTCGTGCCGACGCTGAACGAGGAGAGCTGCATCGAGAGCTTCCTCGAGCGCGTGTCGCATCACCTCTCGGCACAGAATCTCTCGTGGGAGATCGTCGTCGTCGACGATGGGAGCCGCGACGGCACGGCCGCGCTCGTCGAGAAGTGGGTCGCTGCCGATGCGCGGGTGCGGCTCCTTCGTCAATCGCATGGCGGGAAGGGATCGGCCGTTCGTCATGGGATGCTGGCGGCGACAGGCGCCTGGCGCTTCATGACCGACGCCGATCTGTCCGTGGCGCCCGAGGACTGGTCCGGTCTGCTGTCCGCCGCGCGCGAACCTGCCGGTGCAGACGTGATTCTCGCCTCGCGTGAAGCGGCGGGCGCGCGCCGGATCGATGAGCCGCCGATGCGCCACGTCATCGGACGCGTCTTCAACTGGATCGTGCAGGCACTGGCGCTTCGCGGCATCAACGACACGCAATGCGGGTTCAAGCTGTTCAGCGGCGTGGCGGCCACGACCGTGTTTCCGCGCCTGACCGTGGAGGGCTTCGCCTTCGACGTCGAGGCGTTGCTCGTGGCGCGTCACGCCGGCTTCGCGATCCGCGAAGTGGGGGTCACCTGGATCTGCCGGACGGACAGCCGTGTCGGCCTCGGCCGGGGCGGTGTCGCGTTCGCCGACATCCTGCGGATCCGCTGGCGCCAGCTGCGCGGCTGCTATGACGAGGTGCGCGTCCTGCGGGCAGGCGAGCGGCCGCAGGAACACCGGCCGGAACACGGAATGGGCGTTCGCTAGGGGACTAGATGGCCGGCGGGAAGGGCTGGATCGGAGGGAGAGCCCTGGCGACGCGTTCGCCGGGCACGCTCGTCACTGGCGCCCCGGCGCTGGCCGGCGCCGTCGCTGACGCCGCGTTCGCCGGCAGGCGAAAGGCCGGCCTATATAATCGATTTCGATGGAGAGTGTGATCGTCGAAGGCCTCGGGAAACGATACGTGATTCCCTCGAAGAGGCCAACGACCGAGGCGCGGCCGGCGCTGAACCTGGGATTCGCGCGGATGCCGCTGCCCCGCCTGCGCCTGCCCCGCGTAATGGCCGAGGGCCGCGAGATCTGGGCGTTGCGGAACGTGTCGTTCGCGGTGCCACAAGGCAGCGTGCTCGGCATCATCGGCGCCAACGGCGCCGGCAAGTCCACGCTGCTGAAGATCGTCGCGCGGGTGGTCCGACCGACAGAGGGGCGCGTGATCGGCCATGGGCGCGTCGTGTCGCTGCTCGAGCTGGGCGCCGGGTTCAACCCCGATTTCTCGGCGCGGGACAACATCCTCATGAACGCGGCCATGCACGGCCTGCCCCGGCGCGAGGCGCTCGACCGGCTGGACGAGATCGTGCAGTTCGCCGAGCTCGATCAGTTCATGGACAACGCGCTGCGGCACTATTCGAGCGGGATGTACCTCCGCCTGGCTTTTTCCGTGGCCATCAACATGCAGCCCGACATCCTCCTCGCCGACGAGATTCTCGCGGTCGGCGACATGGCGTTCCAGGAGCGCTGCCTCGAGCGGGTGACGCAGGAAGCCGAGCGCGGCCTGACGGTCTTCTTCGTGTCGCACGACATGTCCGCGCTGTCCCGCCTGTGCCATCGCATCGTGTGGCTCGACAAGGGAGAGCTGCGGCGTGATGGCGATCCGGAGGCGGTGATCGCCGACTATGAGGACGCGGCGTTGCGCGCGAAGTCGTCCAGTTCGCGCTATGGCAAGCCGTCGGGCCGTCATGCGAACGTGACCGCGGAGATCGCGTCCGTGCGGCTGCTGAACGCGGCGCGCGAAGAGATAGGGGCGGCGCCGACCACGCGTGACGTCTACATCCGGATCCGCCTGAAGGTGCGCAAGCCGAACGCCGCGGTGCGCGGCATCGTCGACCTGCTCGCCAAGGGTGTCTTCCTCTTCAGGGCGGTGCAGCCGGAGGAAGTGATCGCGGACCACCGCGGCGTCTTCGACCTGCTGGTGCGGATCCCGGCGCACCTCCTGGCCGAGACGACGTATTCGGTCAACGTCACCGTGCAGACGCGGCTGGGAAAGGAATCGAAGATCGTCCTGCCGAATGCGCTGACGTTCATGGCCTACGGCGACCGCGAGGGGGAGCAGTTCAGGGGCAGTGTGAGGAGCGGGGTCATCGCGCCGCGCCTCGATTGGAATGTCCAGGGTCACATCAATGCCCGTAAGCGCGCGAACCCTTGTCTGAGGCCGCCGAGTGGGTCATTGCCGCTGACACGCGCGACGGATTCTTCGCCCGCGTCCGCGAGATTTGGCAGTACCGCCGGATTCTGTGGTTCTTCTCGGTGAAGTCGCTGACGTCTCTTTACGCCAAGACGCATCTCGGCGTCTCCTGGCTGTTCATCCGCACGCTCGTGCCGCTCGGCGTCGGCAGCTTCGTCTTCGGCAGCGTGATGCAGGTACCGTCCGGAGCCGTTCCGTATTTCATCTTCTACACGACCGGGCAGCTCGCCTGGAACTGCTTCGACGGCCCGCTGATCCGGGCCAGCCGCGGCCTTGACGCCAACCGCCAGCTGCTGACGAAGCTGTACGTGCCGCGCGTGATCCTTCCGCTCGCCTCCATGACGGCCGGGCTGATCGAGCCGGCGATCATCACCCTCGTCCTCGCCGGCGCCTTCGCCTACTATCGCGCCAACGACGGTATCTGGTACGTCCAGGCCGAGCCGCGGCTGCTCGCGGCGGTCGCATCGGTGCTGTTGATTCTGGCGTTCGCATTTTCACTGTCCTTGTGGACGTCGGTGTGGCAGGCGCGCGCCCGCGACGCGCGGTTCGTGCTGCGCTACGTCATCGGCTTCTGGCTCTACCTGACGCCGGTCATCTACCCGGTCTCGCAGGTCCCGGAGCGGATCCGCTGGCTCGTGTACCTCAACCCGCTGACGGCGCCGGTCGAGACCTTCAAGTGGGCGGTGCTCCCCGGCCTGCAGCAGTCGTGGGCCTGGTTCGGATACTCGGCCGGCATCACCGTCTTCGCCTTCTGCGCGGGGGCGTGGTATTTCGCGCGTTCCGAGGCCGCGGCGATGGACAAGCTGTGAGTCAACGGTGGGAAGTGACCACGAGCCCGCAAGGGCCCGCGGCCGCCATCGCGGACGCCTGGAACCATCGCCGGCTGCTGCGGTTCGTCGGCAATCGCGCGCTGCGGAAGATCTACCGCCGGACGGTGCTCGGCTGGTTGTGGCTCTTCATCACGCCCCTCTTCCCGCTCGCGCTGCGGGCGCTGATCTTCGGGGCGCTGCTCGGCATCGCATCGAACGGCCTGCCGTACTTCCTCTTTCTGCTCGCCGGCACGGTGGTGTGGGACACGTTCGCGGCGACCCTGCTGTGGGGGACGCGGTCGCTCGAGATGAACCGGCACCTGACGGAGCAGATTCACATGCCGCGCACCATCATGCCGCTCGGCAACATCACGCCGGCGCTGCTCGACCTGGCGATCAAGCTCTCGGTACTGGCGCTGGCGCTGGCATATTACGCCGCTCGCGACGATCGGCTGTACCTGCGCATGGACGCAGGCGCTGCTCTGGGCGGGAGCCGCGCTGGCCCTGGCCCTGCTCTTCGCGCTCGGTCTCTCGCTGTTCACCTCCGTCTGGGGTGAGAGCACGCGGGACATGCGGTTCGCGCTCGGCCAGGTGCTGTCGATCTGGTACCTGCTGACGCCGGTGCTCTATCCGTTGTCCGCCGTTCCCGAGGCGCACCGCGGCTGGATGCTGTTGAACCCGATGGCGATCATCGCGGAGACGTTCAAGTGGGGACTCTTCGGGGTCGGTGTCTTCGATGGCCGTGCACTCGCCGGCGGCTGCCGGCGGCGTGCTCGTGCTGACCGTTGCCGGCTTCCTCTATTTCACACGCGCAGAATCCCGTGCTATCGAGGAGCGGTGATCCCGTGCAGTCGTTGTGGCTGCGGATTGCCGGTGAAGCGACTGCCTGCCCGGCCTGTCATTCGCAGCGGCTCACGCACGTGGACGTGTTGCCGATGCGCAGGCACATGCGACCGCGGGTCGCGTTCCTGACCGGTTGCCGCAGCTGCGGCCTGGTCTTCTGGAACCCGCTGCCGACAACCGACCAGCTCGCGGCGTTCTATTCGACAGGCGGGGGAGTGGGCGGCGAGACGCGTCGAGCGGACCGCCAAGCTCGAGGCGGCGCACATGCGCCACGGGGCGCACGGGCGGCCAAAGAAGCAGGGAGGACGGCCGCGGCGGCGCGACACGCTGCTCCAGGCGCTGCAGCCGCATGTGAACGTGCTGTCGCGGCCCGCTGGTGCGAGGGCGCTGGACGTCGGCTGTGGCGACGGCAAGTTCCTCAACGGGCTGCAGGACCTGGGATGGGACACCTACGGGATCGAGCCGTCCAGTAGCGTGGCGTTCCTGCGGCATCACCGGCTCGAGTCGCCGCCGCAGGACGGAAGCTTCGATCTGGTCGTCCTCCATCACGTGCTGGAGCACGTCATCGAGCCGCTCGCGCTGCTGCGCGCCGTGTCCGCCACGCTTCGCGACGGCGGCGGTCTGTTCGTCAGCGTCCCGCGCCTGGATACGCTGGCGCAGCACGGCGATTTTCGCTACTGCATCAACGGGCGCAATCATCCTCTCGCTTTCTCGGAGACGTGCCTCCGCGGACTCCTGGCGCGGGCCGGATTCGAGCACGGCCGCGTGTCTGGACGATCCGGAGCTCGATCGCGCCTTTTCCGACGGGCAGCCGTTGCGGCTTCGGGTGGTCGCCACGCGCACCGCGGCGCCGCCGCCGCTGCCCGAGGAACCGCTTCGCGCGGCGATCGCTGCCTTGACGCGGTATGCGCGGAGCCGGCCGGACTGGCGCGATCGGTGGCTGCACCGGCTGCCCGTCAGGCTGCGTGGGGCGCTGTTGGACCGGAGTCGTGACTGACCGGCCGAAGCGGCGCATCTGGATCGCGCTGGGCGCGATCGTGCTCCTCGCCGTGGCACTGATCGACGTGGCCGTCGTCAACCCGCGCGTGCACGTCCGATGGCAGGAAGGGCTTGCGGCTGCGGACCGCGCCGCGCTCGAACGGCGCTATGGTCTGTTCGCCGGTGAACCGGTTGAGGACAGACCTGGCGCTACCAGCTGCGCGACCGATCGCGTGAGAACGTTGGCGCGCTGGTCGGCGACCGGGCCGTCGCCGACACGGCCTATATCGATCGGCCCACATTGTCGGTGCCGCGCCGCGAGATTCACGTTGGCGTGGAACGCGCGCGCCTCCTCGTCGGGCCAGCGCCGCTGCAGCTCGTGCAGGTGCAGAGTCTGCTGCTGTTCGCGTTGGCCGGCACGCTGCTCTGGGCCGCGACGGTGCCCGACCCCGGCCGCCGCCGGCTCGTCGCAGCCGCAGCGTTGCTCGGCGTGACCCTTGCGGCGTATGCGCTTCCCCTGCGACAGCCTGTCCGCATGGGCGACTCGGACACCTACACGAGGAGCCGCGCGTCGTTCGAGACGTTCAGCGGCGTGCGCGAGATCCGCGCCGAGGCGCACCTGTCCCACGCCATCCTCGGGCGGCTCGACGCGCTGTTCGGCCGGACAGATGCGGCGCCGGAGCGCGCGATGCGGACGCTGATGCACGGTGCGACGGCGTGGTTCGTCCTCTCGGCGCTGACGGTGGCGGAGGTCGAGGGATGGTCGGCAATCGTGCTCAGGTATCTGGGTCTCGTGCTGCTGGCGCCGTCGACGCTCCTGTATTTCGGCTACCGCGAGCTGGGCCACCTGTCGCTGAACGCTGCGGCATTCCCGCTGATCGTTCGCGGTTTGCAGCAGGGAACGGCGCGCCTGGAGGCGGGCGGCACCCTGCTCGGATTCGGCGCCGCGCTGCACGGGTTCGGGCTCCTGTCGCTGGCTGGCGCGTGGCTCGCCGCGTTGGCCGCGAGAATCTCGCTGGCGGACCGCGTGCGGCGGCTGGCACGGCCTGGTCGCGTGGGGGACCGCCGCGTATCTCGGTTGGGTGGCTGTGTACCTGATCGTGTTGAAGCTGCCGCTCGTACCAGGGCATGCCGAGTCGATTCCGCTGCGACCCTGGTTCGCCGCGGAGGTCGGCGAACGGGTCAACGCCGCCATCTTCAGCGCCACCGGCGCCAGGGACCTGTTCTTCAGCGCCTGGGCCGCCGGTGTTCCCCTCGTCGCGGTCGCGGCATCGCTGTGGCGAACGCACGCCGAGGAGGTGCGGCTCGCGCTCGTCTACTCGATCCCTTCGGCGGTGTTCCTCCTGATGTTCTGGCCGATTCAGGGGCTCGCCGTCGAGATGGATCTCGTCTTCGCCGCGTTTCCCGGCGCTGTTCGCGCTGGCGTGGGTCTGCGCGCACGACGCCCGCAAGACGGCGATCGCGGCCGTGCTGCTCGCCGTCGCCCATCTCGCGTTCTGGCGAATCGTGCTCGACGACACGTTCGTGAATTCGCGCATCTGAAAGCACCTCACCCTGGCACCGGGCATCGGCAGATCCGATTCCGCCTGAGTGGCCCCTAGTGACCGTATCAACTGATTGCCGTAGTAGGCGCACGCAAGCCTCCAAGCGCGGTTTCCGACGGGCGCGACGTATCGGAGCGGCCTTGGCAGTCGATTCAGCAGGCGAAGCACGCCACTAGCCCCGTCCGCCCGCCCGCGGGGCGCGGCGCTTCAGCAGCGCGAGGAGTGCCCGCCGGGCGGGGCCGTGCCACAAGGGCGGCCGCCGCGGCCGCTTGCGGATCTGCCCCAGCCGCTCTATTTCATCCGCCAGGATTGGGGCAACCGGCCGGTCGAGCCCGCGCGGACGCACGAAGGCTTCGACGAAGCGGCGGCTGCGCTCGGCGCCGGCCTCGGGATGCAAGAGCGCGCTGGCCAGCTGTCGCAGGTGTTCGTCGAGGCCTCCGCGCCACTTCGACGGGTCCGCCGTTGCGCGCCAGCAGGTAATGGAAGTGCAGCGTCTGCGCCTGGCCGCCGGCAAACTCCTCGGTCTCGATCGTATGGACCGACTTGCCGACGATCCCCGCCTCGATCATCGCGCTCGTGTTGAGACCCACGACCGCTGCGGCGTGAGAGAGCGAGTCGTACAGCGCCGGGTCGGCCTGTACGCGCGGCGGGTCCGGCCAGACGGCGGCGTTCTCGACGCCGCCAAGGTCCACCCGTTCCCACTGCTCGGCGTTGGCAGGATGCGGCCGCACGAGGATGCTGCACCCGGCGAGGGCCGGGTCTGCCGACTGGCGCACCGCGCGCGCCCAGCGGCGGACGAATTCCACCTCGTCGGGGGCCACGAAGTGCGAGGAGCAGAGATAGAGGAGCAGGGGGCGCGCCGGAGTCGATCCCGGTGCGCGCGCAGAACTGCGCGCGCGTCATCGAAGGGCGCATCGCAAAGAAGTCGTCGAAGCGCGGCGCGCCGGCGACGACGACGCGGTCGGGCGATACGCCGTGATAAGTGGTCGCTTCGCGCTTCTGGTGTTCGTTCCAGACGAGGACGCGGTCGGGCGCGATCCGGACCAGCCCCCGGTTCGTCAGGTTGTCCCAGCTGAACGGCACGAAGCCGACCGGGATGCCCAGGCGATGCGCACTCTTCACGTAGTCCGTCTGGTACGAGCCGAAGTCGACGAGCGGCGTCACCAGCACGACGTCTGGCGCATGCGAGCGGATGAAGAGCTCGTAATAGCGCTCGCTCGGGACGAGATCCTCGGCCAGCTCGAGCGCGCGGCGCACGAGCCGCCATCGCGCCCGGAGCGATCCGTGCGGACCGAACCGATCGGCCCAGCCCTGGGGCGCGTAGATGCGCGCCCGATCGGCGAGTTTGGCGGCGTTCGCGTAGCTGGGATCGAGAAAACGAAGGTAGTCGCGCGCCTGCCGGAGCGGCCGGACGAACGGCTCCCATGCATCGAGCCGGCGCACCGGGTTGGGCATGACGTCGACACTCTTGTCCTGGCCGAACACGCCGAGCTTCAGCGGCTTGTTGCGCTTGTGCGCGGCGGTGACGACGATGGCATGGCCGCGGCGGCTCAGCTCCTGGATGACGTTTTCGAAGTGTCGGGTCTTGCCGAGGTTGTGGACGAGAAACAGGATCTTCACAACGGTTGACGTTGCGCGTGCAGAAGAATTGGCATCGGGCTGGTGTTGACCCTCTGAAATCAAATCTCATAATATCTACGAGTTACAACGCGCGCCACATCCTCCACACGCTTCACGCGGTACCCAGCTCGCCTGCAGGGCGGGATCCGGTGTTCAGTTTCCTGCGCTTCGTGTAGTTGGTCGTGGTGTGCGCATCAGGTTGCACGCGCCTCGCTGTAGGTGAGAGGGCGGGAGCCTGTACGGCCGCGCCGGTGCCCCGAACTGCCGCATGAAGATTCTCTTTTCCGCGACGCATTTCGGATTCCTCCGGAATTTCCAGTCCACGATCCGCCTGCTCGCGGAACAGGGCCATGAGCTGCACCTGCTCGCGGAACGGCGCGACGCGATCGACGGGCAGAAGATGGCGGACGTCCTCGCAGCCGATCACCCGTCCATCAGCTTCGAGCTGCTCCCGACGAGCCGGCATCGTCTCTGGTACGCGCTGGCGACCGGGGTTCGCGCGGCCCTCGACTACTGGCGCTACCTCGACCCCCGCTGGGACGACTCGCCGAAGCTCCGCGGACGCGCCGCCGAACAGGCGCCGCGTTTCGCGCTGATCGCCGCGCGGCTGCCGGTGCTGGGCTCGCGCGCCGGACTTGCCGTGCTGCAGCGGACGTTCCGGCTGATCGATCGCGCGCTGCCGCCGCCCGGCGAGGTCGCCGACGTCTTCCGCCGGATCGATCCCGACGTCCTGCTGCTGACGCCGCTCCTGTACTTCCGCTCGCATCAGGTCGACCACGTCCGCTGTGCGAAGCAGCTCGGCATCAAGAGCGTGCTCGGCGTCGGCAGCTGGGACCACCTGACGACCAAGGGATTGATCCACGAGGTGCCCGATCGCGTGCTCGTCTGGAACGAGGCACAGAAGCAGGAGGCGATCGATCTGCACGACGTGCCCGCGGAGTCGATCGTCGTCACCGGCTCGCAGGCCTACGACCACTGGTTCGCGACGACCCCGTCGCTCGATCGCGACGCCTTCTGCCGCCAGGTCGGACTCGATCCGGCGCGGCCGATCGTCCTGTATCTCTGCTCGTCGCCGTTCATCGCGCCGTACGAAGTCGGGTTCGTGCGGCGGTGGGCCGCGGCGATTCGCGGCAGCGCCGACCCGCGGCTGCGCACCGCCGGCCTGCTGGTCCGTCCGCATCCGCAGAACGCCGGCCAGTGGCGCGACGTGGATCTGGCGGCCGAGTTCGAGAACGTGGTGGTCTGGCCGAAGACCGGCGTCAACCCGATCGGCGGGACCGCGCGAGCGGACTACTTCGACTCGATGTACCACGCCGAAGGTGTGGTCGGCGTGAACACCAGCGGCATGATCGAGTCGGGCATCGTCGGCCGCCCGGTGTATACGGTGGCCGCCGCGGAGTTCGCCGCGACGCAGGAAGGCACGCTGCACTTCCAGCACCTGAAGAACGTGGAGGGCGGCCTGCTGCACCTCGCCGCCGACCTCGACGAACACGTCGGCGCAGCTCGCGCGCCTGCTGGTCGACGGCCGCGACGAGCGTCAGAGCGCCCGCCGCTTCATCCAGGCGTTCGTGCGCCCGCGCGGGCTGGATGCTCGCCGCGACGCCGCAGGTGGTCGCGGCGATCGAAGCGTTCGCCGCGGGCCCGGCGCGCGCGGCCGTGTCACCGTCGGTGGCCACGCGTGTCCTCCGGCTCGCGCTCCTGCCGGCCGCCGTGCTGGCGACGGTGCTGACCATGGAGCGCGCGAAGCTGCGGTCGATGGTGCTGCACTGGACGCGACCGGCGCGGCTGGCGTTCCGCGGGCTCGTGTCGCGATTGATCTACGCCGCGCGCTTCGTCCGCCGCCTGCCCGGCCGGCTGTTCCGGCTGGCGAAGGCCGTCGCACGGCGTGTGGTCATCGGTCCGCTGCGGTGGGCGTTCAACCGTGGAAAGATGCGCGTCCACGCGTTCCTCGTCTGGCGCAAGGGCGAACCGGACCAGGTGCCATGATGGTCTGTGCCGTCCGATTCACTGGCGGACCGCGGCGATGTCTCTGCCCCGGAGATGGCGTTCGCAGGCTCGTTGTGACCGGGACTCCAGCCGTCCGGACGGTGCCTTAGCATGCGCATCCTCTGTTCGATGCGGCATCTTGGCTCGATGCGGATGTACGAGTCGGTGCTGCGACAGCTGGCGGCGACCGGGCACGAGATCCAGATCCTGGCCAACCGGCGCGACAGCGTCGGATCCGGAATCGATCCGGAGACACTGCTGGCGGACGTTCCGCAGATCCGGTGGAGCTGGGAGGATTTTCGCCCGGACGACTGGAGCGAGCTGGCCGCGGCGGTTCGGATCTGGCTCGACTACCTGCGCTACTTCGAGCCGCACTATGCGAACGCGCCACGGCTGCGGATGCGAGTGGGGGAGCGCGTTCCGGCGCTCCTTCGGCGCATCACGACGTGGCCGCTGGTCCGTACGGGTGCCGGCCGACGGGCCCTGGTGACGGGCCTGCGCGCCATCGAACGGGTGCTGCCCCGGCAACGCGGAGCTCGACGCGCTGATGCGGGAGTCGCGGCCCGGACCTGGTGCTGGTGACACCGCTGCTCGATCTCGGGTCGCGTCAGATCGAAGTGCTGCGCAGCGCGCGCGCGTACGGTGCGCGCACGGCGCTCGGCGTCGGCAGCTGGGATCACCTCTCGAGCAAGGCACGGATCAGCGAGCTGCCCGACAGGGTGCTCGTCTGGAACGACACGCAGACCCAGGAGGCCACGGCAGCTGCACCGCATCCCGGCCAGCCGGATCACCGTCACTGGCGCGCAGTGCTACGACCAATGGTTCGGCCGCACGCCGGCGCGATCGCGCGAGCAGTTCTGCGCGATGGTGCGGCTGCCGTCCGACCGCCCCCTGCTCTTGTACGCGTGCTCGGCGCTCTATCCCATCGCGCCGACCGAAGCGCAGTTCGTGCGCCGCTGGATCGAGGAGATCAGGTCGAGCGCCGATCCGCGCCTGCGATCCGCCGCCGTGCTCGTCCGTCCGCATCCGACACGCGCCGAGGAGTGGGCCGACGTGAACCTGTCGGATCTTCCCGATGTGACGCTGTACGGCTCGCTCCCGCTCGACGAGCGGTCGAAGGAGGACTACTTCGAATCGCTGTACTACAGCTCGGCGGTGATCGGGCTCAACACCAGCGCGTTTCTCGAGGCGGCGATTGTCGGCCGCCCGGTGCACACCATCGTCATCCCGGAGTTCGTCGAGCGGCAGGAGGGGACGACCCATTTTCACTATCTGAAGTCGGTCGGCGGCGGCGTGCTGCAACTGGCGCGGAGCTTCGACGAGCACCGAGCGCAGCTGTCGGCGTCGCTCGGCGAGCCGGCCCGTCACGATCGTCAACGAGCGCTTCGTGACCGCCTTCATCCGCCCGCGTGGCGCCGATCGGCCGGCGACCGATGCGGTCGTGGCGGCCCTCGAGGATCTCGGCCGCATGCCAGCGCCCGCCCCTGCTACCGGGCCGGTATGGGCGCCGGCGCTTCGCGTGCTGCTCCTGCCGCTCGCGCGGGCCCTCGAGGTTGTCGTCGCGCGCGCGGAAAATCCCGCCGATCGGACGTTTGCCCAGCTGCAGCTGGTTCGCCGCCGCGACGAGTATCGCCGCGTAGCGCGACGCCGAGCAGCAGCGGCGCCGATCCGAACGCGAAGCCGCACACCTGGACAAGGTGCGGCAGGTGGAGGCGGCGCGCCAGGCCGAGCTGAGTGCGCGACAGCAGCGAATCGAGGCCGACCGGCGCGAGAAGGACGATCGCAAGGCGACCCGATCGCGGCAGAAGGCGCAGCATCAGCGTGCGAAGCGGCGCGCCGCGCTGATGCACGAAATCAAGCGCCGTATCGGACTCGAGCGCACCTGACGGTTCGCCTGGACATGTCGTGAAGATCTTCTTCTCAATGCGGCACCTGGGCTCGTTCCGGATGTACGAGCCGGTGATTCGCGAGATGGCGCGCCGCGGGCACGTGATTCACCTCGCGCTCGGGCGGGGTGAGGCGCTTGGCTGGGGCAAGGCGCTGGACACGCTCCTCGCCGACCATCCATCGATCACCTGGAGCTGGTTGTCGCCCTCGACCTCGGCCTTCTGGTCCGAGCTGGCGAAGACGATCCGCCTGTGGGCCGACTACCTTCGCTACTTCCAGCCGCAGTACGACCCCACGCCCGAGCTCAAGGCCCGATCCGAGGAGCGCGTGCCGCCGCGGCTGGTGCGGCCTGACGAATCGCCCGGCGTTCCAGAAGCCGCAGAACCGGCGGCGCCTTCTGTCGCTGCTGCGGATGTTCGAGCGCGCGCTGCCGCCGGTCCCCGAAATCGAGCAGCAGCTGCGCGAGCAGCAGCCGGACGTGGTGCTGATCACGCCGCTCGTGTATCTCGGGTCGTCGCAGTTCGAGGTGCTGCGCACGGCGCTCGCGCTCGGCCTGCGCACGGCGTTCTGCGTCGGGAGCTGGGATCATCTGTCGAGCAAGGCGCTCGTTCGCGAGATGCCGCATCGCGTGTTCGTGTGGAACGAGACGCAGCGGGACGAGGCGGTCGCCCTGCACGGTGTTCCCGCCGACCGCGTGGTGATCACCGGCGCGCAGTGCTACGACCAGTGGTTCGAACGGCGGCCGGTGCGCACGCGCGAGGAGTTCTGCCGGCGAGTGGGGCTGCCGGTCGACCGGCCGTTCCTCCTTTATGTGTGCTCGGCGCTGTTCTGGGGAAGTCCCGTCGAGGCGGAATTCGTCCGCCGGTGGGTCCAGAGCCTGCGCGAGAGCGCACACCCGGAGCTGCGGTCCGTGGCGGTCCTGATTCGGCCCCATCCGGCGCGGATGGACGAGTGGAACGCGATCGACCTCTCTCCTTTCGAACATGTCGCGCTCTACGGATCGAACCCGGTGGACGATGCGTCGAAGGACGACTATTTCGAGTCGCTGTACTACAGCAGCGCCGTCGTCGGCTTGAACACGAGCGCGTTCCTCGAGGCAGCGGTCGTCGGCCGTCCGGCGCACACGATCCTGCTGCCCGAGTTCCACGAGAACCAGGAAGGGACGTTGCACTTCCACTACCTGCTCACCGTGGGGGGAGGCGCGCTGCAGGCCGGCCGCAGCTTCGAGGTCCACCACGCGCAGCTGGTGACCTCGCTGCAGCGGCCGCCGGATCCGCTCGGCGCCAGCCCGCAGTTCGTGCGCGAGTTCATCCGGCCGCATGGTCTCGACGTGCCCGCCGCGCCGGTGTTCTGCGACGCCGTGGACGATCTCCGGCGGATGGCGCAGCCGGCGCCCGAGCGAACGCCGTTGCGGTACGTCGCCGCTGCGCTGGGTGATGGCGCCGGTCTTCCGCCTGCTTCGGCGGCTCTACGGATCGCAGGTGTTCCGCGACGACTGGAGCCGCAAGGAACGCGCGCGCGACGAGCGCCGCGCCGCCAGACGGCTCGAGCGCCGGCAGCGCCAGCAGGCGGAGGACGCCATCAAGGACGACCGCGACCGCCGACGGGCGGAGACGCTGGCCGCGCGTGAGGCGGCGGCGCAGGCGAAGCAGGCCCACCGTGCGCACGCCGAAGCGGAGAAGGCCCGGCACAAGGCGGCGCGGGAGCGCGAGAAGGCGTTTCGCGTCGCGGCAGCGCGAGCGCGCCGTGCTGCGTGCCCGTCTCAAGCAGAGCGCGAGCCGGTTGCTCTCGCGGTGGCGCGCCTCGTGACGCGAGCGGAGCGCCCTGGGACGGCTCCTTGCGCGCCTGACCGGCCGCTGGCAGCTCGAACGGCTCGCGGCGCTCGAGGAGAAGGTCGGCAAGTTCGGCCGGGCGCAGCGCGAAGATCTCGCGATGCAGCGGCACCAGCTCGACCAGCTGACGGAGCAGCTCGCGACGCGGGCCGGCGCCGACGCACGTGCGCGCGCTGCACCGGCGCGTCGAGGATGTGCAGCGTGTCGCTCGCGCACCAGGACCGCGGCTTTGTCGGACGCGCTCGAGCGCGCACGGCTGCTCGACGAGCAAGGCGTGGACGACCGCCGGTTCGCCCGCCGCGTGGAGGAGCTCCTGCGCCATGACCGTCCGATCATCGTCGGGCCGTGGACCGGGCGAGGTCGGGTTCGAGCTGCTCTACTGGGTGCCGTTCGTGCGCTGGGTCACGACGACGTACGGCATCCACCCGAGCGTCTGCTGGTGGTGTCGCGCGGCGGCGTGGCGGCGTGGTACGGCGGGCTCGCGGCACGCTATGCCGACGTGTTCTCGTTCTTCTCGCCGGCAGAGTTCCGCGCCGCAACCGAGGACGCCAAGAAGCAGCGCCGGGTTGGCGCCTTCGACGCCGAGGTCGTCAAGCGCGTAGTGGCCGCGCACCGCCTCGAGCGAGCCGACCTGCTGCACCCGGGCATGATGTATCGGCTGTTCATGCCGTTCTGGAAGGACGTGGCGACGATCGCCCGGGTCGAGACGCGTATTACGACGTACGACGCGGCTCGAAGCCGGCCGACGATCCGATTCTGCGGGAGCTGCCGGCCGACTACGTGGCGGCGCGGTTCTATTTCAGCGACTGCTTTCCCGACACGCCGGCGAACCGGGCGCTCGTCGCGTCCACGATCGACGCCATCAGCCGGCACGTGCCCGTGGTGCTGCTGAACACGCCGTTTGCCGTTGACGATCATCGCGACGTCGAGACGTCCGGCAGGCCGCGTCATCACGATCGGGCCGCAGCACATGACGCCCGAACGCAACCTGGCCGTGCAGACCGCCGTGATCGCCCGCGCGCGCGCATTCGTCGGCACCTACGGCGGCTATTCGTACCTGGCGCCGTTCTGCGGCGTGCGCTGCGCTGGCGTTCTATTCGGCGCGCACGTTCAAGGCGCATCACCTGCACGTCGCCCAGCGTGTGTTCGAGCGGCTGGGCGGCGCCACGCTCGTGCCGCTCGACGTCGCCGATCTGCCGCTGGTGCGCCTGCGCGCTCGCCGGTGGCCTCGTCGACCATCCTCATGAAGATCCTGTTCCTCATGGACTCGCCGGAGTACCTCCGGTTCTACGACTCGGCAATCGAGGAACTGGCCTCGCGCGGCCACGTCGTCAGCCTCGCGGTGAGCTATGGCCGGGAGAGGAAGCCGGTCGGCCTCGACGGACTGCGCGCCTATGAGGACCGCGTCCGCGTGCTCGGCGTCGCGCCCGACCACGAAGGCATGTGGGGCGACGTCGCCCGCGGCCTGCGCGGCATCATGGACTTCGTCAGATATCTGCACCCGCGCTTCGCCGCTGCGCCGGCGCTGCGGGCGCGGATGAAGCGGAAGATTCTCCCGTCGGCGTACCACTGGCTCGACGCCATCCCGCGAATGCCCGCCGGCGCGGTCCGAGCCGTCGAGCGCGCGCTGATGGCTGCCGACCGGTCGATTCCGGTCTGCGAGACGATGGTCGCGTTTCTCCGCGAGCAGGCGCCTGACGTGCTGCTCGTCTCGCCGCTCGTCGCGGCCGGCGTCCGAGCAGGTCGACTGGATCAAGGCCGCCCACGCCTGCGGCATCCGCACCGCCGTGTGCATCGCGAGCTGGGACAACCTGACGAACAAGGGTCTGCTGCGCATCGAGCCCGATCTCGTGGTGGTCTGGAACGAGGCGCAGAAGCGCGAGGCCGCACGAATACCACTACATTCCGCCGAGCAAAGATTGCGACGACCGGCGCGCAGTTGTTCGATCGCTGGTTCGTGAAGCAGGTCACGCGCGACCGCGAGACGTTCTGCGCGCGCGTCGGCCTGCCCGACACCCGTCCGTTCCTCCTGTTCACCGGCTCGTCGAGCTTCATCTCCCGGTCCAACGTCGAGGTGCCGTTCGTGCGGAGGTGGATTGCGGCGATTCGTGGAGCCGACGATCCCGCGCTCCGGGACGTGCAACATCCTCGTGCGGCCGCATCCGTACAACTGCCAGGCATGGGAGTCCGATCCGCTCGCGGACCTGCCCGGCGTCGCCGTGTACCCGGCGCGCCGGTACAACCCGATCGACGAGGACAACCGCGCCGACTTCTTCGACTCGCTCTACCACTCGCGCGGCCGTCGTCGGCGTCAACACGAGCGCCATGATCGAGGCGGCGATCACTCGGCCGTCCGGTCTTCTCGCTGCTGGCCGAGGAGTTTGCGGGCACGCAGGAAGGGACGATTCACTTCCATCACCTCCTGCCCGAGAACGGCGGCTTTCTGCGGGTGGCGTCGACGCTCGACGAGCACGTCCGGCAGCTGAGCGATCGCCTGCGCGATCCCGACGGCGCGCGCGCCGAGATCGCAGCGATTCGTGGCCAGCTTCATCCGCCCGCACGGGCTCGACCGGCCGGCCACGCCGATCTTCGCCGACGCCATCGAACGGCTGTGCACCGCGCCCGCGCCGCGGCCGGACGTGCGCCGGCGTGGGGTTACGCCGTGCGGCCGCTCCTGCTCGCGGGAGCCGGCGTGCAGGGGACCGTGAGCTGGCTCAGCCGCCCTCACCCGCTCGCGTTCGTCCGCAGGCGGCTGCGTACGGCAACACGCCGCACGGAGAAGGCGGTGACCCGCACGAGGAAAGGTATCCGGAAGGCGTCGTCGCTGACGGCGTCGCGGCTGCGCCGGCGGGCGAAGCTCGCCGGCAAGCAGTGGCAGAAGTCGGTGGTCAAACCGCTGCGCGCGCGCATGCGATGAGGCGGCTGCGATTCTTCACGTCGGGAACCGACGCCGGCGCGCGGCAGGCACTCGAACGCCTGCAGGCGCAGGTCACGGACCTCGCGCAGCTGGTCGCGCGCCAGCCGACGGCCAAGGACCTGCGCGAGCTGCGGCAGGCCGTGCGGAGCCTGTCGAACCAATCGGAGCGTGACGACAAGCGGATGTTCGAAACGCTCGACCAGATCGCCGCGAGCGGAAAGCCGGTCGTCATCGGCCCGTGGACGGGGGAGGTCGGCTTCGAGCTGCTGTACTGGATTCCTTTCCTCGAGTGGGTTCGCGCCCGGTGGGACATCCGGGCGCGCGAGCTGGTGATCTCGCGCGGCGGCGTCGAGTCCTGGTACGGGACCACGTCCGGCGCGTATGCGGACGCGTTCGCGCTCGTGGACCCCGACGAGTTCCGCGCGGCAACCGGCGAGGAAAAGCGGAAGCAGCGCCAGGATGGGCGCGTTCGACGAGCGCATCCTCGGCGCCGTGATGCAGCAGCGCGGGCTCGCCGAGTTCGACGTGCTGCACCCCGGCATGATGTACCGCGCGTTCGCCCCCTACTGGAACGACGAAGCGGGATACGCCCGCATCGACCAGTTCACGCGCTATCGCCGGCTCGAGCCGCCGGCGGCAGAGCGTCCGCAGGGGCTGCCGCACGAGTACGTCGCCGTGCGGTTCTATTTCAGCGCCTCGTTCCCGCCGACGGCAGACAACCAGGCGTTCGCCCGGACGGTCATCGCGTCGCTCGCCGAGCGGAGCCCGGTTGTCCTCCTCAATCCCGGTTTCAGCGTCGACGATCACGACGACATCGCGCTCTCGGCCGCGGGCCGGGTCTTCACGATCGCGCAGAACGTGACGCCGGCACGCAACCTCGCCGTGCAGAGCGCGGTGATCGGCGGCGCCCGCGCATTTGTCGGCACGTATGGCGGCTACTCGTATCTCGCGCCGCTGTACGGCGTGCCGGCAGTTGCCTTCTACTCCAAGCGCTCCTTCAAGCCGCATCACCTGCACGCGGCACAGCGGGCCTTCGAGAGCATGGGAGCTGCGGCGCTGGTGCCGCTCGACGTCGCCCAGGCCAGCCTCCTGCAGCTCGCGCTGAGCGCGCTCGTGACGACATGAAAGCCATCCTGCTCACCAGCACGTTCCGCCGCCACGTCTTCGTCGCCAACACGGTCGCCGCCGCGTGCGATCTCGCCGGCGTCTGGCAGGAGGAGAAGACCTTCCGCCCCGAGCGATACGCGCAGGGCGCCGACGACGAGGCGGTCATCGAGCGGCATTTCGCCGACCGCGACGCGTCGGAGGCGCGCTACTTCGCGGCGGCCGCGAACGTCCAGCTCGGACGCGGCGCCGTCCACAGGATCGTCGCGGCGGGCGCCTGCAGCGCGGCGACCGAGGTCGAACGGATGATCGCGCTCGCCCCGGATGTCGTCCTCGTCTTCGGCACCGGCATCCTGCGCGAGCCGTTCCTCTCGGCCTTCGAGGGGCGCATCATCAACATCCACCTCGGGCTGTCGCCGTACTATCGCGGCGCCGGCACGAACTTCTGGCCGCTGGTGAACCGCGAGCCGGAATACGTCGGCGCCACGATCCACTACATCGATGCCGGGATCGACACCGGGCCGATCCTGGCGCACGCGCGTCCGCAGATCGCGCCGGGCGACGGCCCTCATGACGTCGGCAACAAGACCATCGCCGCGGCCGCGCAGGCCCTCCTGCGCGCAGCCCGGCGCACGTGGCCGGCGCCGCGCGCGCGGTACCGCAGTGGAGCGGCGGCCGTCTCTATCAACGCAAGGATTTCAGCGCGGATGCCGTCCGGACGCTGTATCGCCATTTCGAGACCGGCATGATTGACGACTACCTCGCCTCGCGGGTCGCGCGCGACGCGGCCCTGCGGCTCGTGGAGCCGGAGCGGGCCGCATGAACGCTCCCGGCTGCACCATCGTCTTCTACCATTACGTCCGCGACGTCGAGCGCACGGCCTTTCCGGGCATCAAGGCACTGTCGGTCGCCGGCTTTGCCGCGCAGCTCGACTGGCTGCAGGCTCGGTTCGACGTGATCGACGGCCCGGCGTTCGAGCACGCGGTCCAGGCGGGCGCTGCCGTTCGACAGGCCGACGGCGCTGCTCACCTTCGACGACGGGTTTGTCGATCACTACGAGCACGTCTTTCCGCTGCTGCGCGAGCGAGGTCTCGGCGGGATCTTCTTTCTCTCCGGCGCCACGCAAGGCGATCGCCCGCGGCTGCTGAACGTGCACAGGACGCATTTCCTCCTCAGCCATCTCGGCGCCGCCCGGTTCACCAGGGAAGCTGCCACGGCGCTCGAAGCGGAGGGCGTCGCTCATCGCGCCGGCCGGACGGCCGCGGCGGGATCTATCGCTACGACGAAGCGCCCGACGTCCGGGTCAAGCGCATCCTGAACTACGAAGCGCCGTACCCGGTGGCAGACCGCGTGCTGTCGAACCTCTTCGAGCGCCATCTTGGCGACAGCGTCGATTTCGCCCGCTCGTTGTATCTCTCGTCCGCCCAGGTTCGCGAGATGGCGGCGGGCGGCATGACCTTCGGCTTCCACACCCAGACGCACCCCGTACTGTCGCGGCTCACGCGAGACGAGCAGCGGGCGGAGCTCGGCGCCGGCGTTCACCTCATCCAGGATCTGACGGGACAGGCACACGTGTCATTTTGTTATCCCTATGGCTTCACGCACACCTACAACGCCGACACGCTGGCCGTGCTCGAGGAGTGCGGCTATTCGATGGCCTTCAACACCGTACGCCGCGAGGCGCTGATCGGCGTCGAGGCGCGCTACGAGCTGCCGCGGTTCGATACCCGCGACGTGGCGCGCGCAGACGAGGTGCCGGCCGATGCGTAAGGTCTGTGTCGTCGTCGGCTCGCGTGCCAATTACGGCAGCATCAAGTCGGTCATGCGCGCCGTCCAGGCGCATCCCGGACCTCGAGCTTCAGATCATCGTCGCGCGCCTCGGCGCTGCTCGATCGCTTCGGGTCGGTCGTCGACGTCATCGTGCGCGACGGCTTCGTCGCCGACGCGCGGGTCAACATGATCGTCGAAGGCGAGACGCCGGTGACGATGGCGAAGTCAACGGGGCTCGGCCTGCTGGAGCTGCCCACGCTGTTCGAGCTGCTCAAGCCCGACGTCGTGATCACCGTTGGCGACCGGTTCGAGACGATGGCGACCGCGGTCGCGGGCGCCTACATGAACATCCCGCTCGCGCACACGATGGGCGGCGAGGTCACCGGCACCATCGACGAAAGCATCAGGCACGCGATCACCAAGCTGGCGCACGTGCACTTCCCGGCAAATCAGGAAGCGGCGGATCGCATCATCCGGCTCGGCGAAGATCCCGACAGCGTGCACGTCGTGGGCTGCCCGCGGATCGATCTGCTCGCCGAGGTGATCGGCCAATGGCGGCGCGGAGCTCGACGCCGAATGGCTCGATCGCGAAGGGCGTCGGCGGGCACATCGCGACCGACGAGCCGTTCCTGCTGGTGAGCCAGCATCCGGTGACCACGGAGTACGGCGCAGGCTGAGGAGCAGATCACCGAGACGCTGATGGCGCTGCACGAGCTGCAGATGCCGACGATCATGCTCTGGCCGAACGTGGACGCCGGCTCGGAGGACGTCGCGCGAGGGATGCGGCGCTTCCGCGAGCGCTACAAGCCCGAGTACATCCGCTTCTACAAGAATTTTCCGGTCGAGACCTACCTGCGGCTGATGAAGAGCGCCGCGTGCCTGGTCGGCAATTCGAGCGCGTCGATTCGCGAGGGCGCGTTCATCGGGACGCCGGCGGTGAACATCGGGAGCCGGCAGGACGGCCGCGAGCGCGGACCGAACGTCATCGACGTGGCACGCGAACGGTCGGCCATCCTGAGTGCGATCCGGCAGCAGCTGGCGCACGGCCCGTATGAGCCGGCGCACCTCTACGGCGACGGCCGCGCCGGCGTGCGGATTGCCGACGTGCTGGCAACCACGCCGCTGCACGTGCAGAAGCGTATTCAGTATCACATCAGCAGTCGCGGGGCCGCTGAAGCCGGCCCCTGCGCGAACCTTTCACATGCAAGTACTCGGCGTGATTCCGGCGCGCGGCGGGTCGAAGGGCATTCTGCGCAAGAACCTTGCGCCGCTCGGCGGCAGGCCGCTGATCGCCTATACCTGCGATGCCGCACGCGCGAGCCGCCGGCTCACGCGTGTGCATGGTCAGCACCGACGACGAGGAGATCGCAACGGCGGCGCAGGGGCGCGGCGTCGAGGTGCCGTTCCTGCGCCCTGTGCTCCTGGCGCTGACGAGACGCCGATGCTCGACGTGCTGCTGGATCTCGTCGCCACGCTCGAGCGGCGCGAAGGCTACCGCGCCGACGTCATCGTGCTGCTGCAGCCGACGTCGCCGTTTCGTCGCGCCGAGCACATCGATGCCGCCGTCGACGCTGCTGCAATCGTCCGGAGCCGATTCGGTCGTGACCGTCATGCCGGTGCCGCACCAGTTCACGCCCTCGTCGCTGATGCGGCTCGACGGCGATCGCCTGCTGCCGGCGCTCGAGGGCGACGTGCCGTCACGGCGCCAGGACAAGCCGCGCTTGTTCGCGCGCAACGGCCCGGCCGTCGTTGCCGTCCGGACCCCGGTGCTGGTCGCGCGACGGACGCTCTACGGCCCCGACACCCGTGGCCTCGTCGATGTCGCGCGAGGATTCGCTCGACATCGACGACGCTTCGACCTCGAGATGGCGGAGCTGCTGATGGCGGCGCGCAGCGCCGGGCAGGGGCTGCCGTGAAGGTCCTGTTCTGCGCGGTGCACTTCGGGTACTTCCGCAACTTCGAGTCGGTGATCGTCGCGCTGGCCGAGCGCGGGCACCGGTTGCATCTGGCCGCCGACGAGCCGGAGGCGCTCGGCGGCCGCGAGCTGGTGGAACGCCTTGCGGCGGGCTACCCCGGTGTGACGTTCGGATTCGCGCCGGCGCTCGACGACGAGGCGTGGTTCCGGCTGGCGCGAAAGCTGCGCGTGGCAGCTGACTACGTCCGGTTCCACGAGGACGTGTTCTCCGGCTTCCAGAAGACGCGCCGCACGCTGAAAGAGCGCGTGCCGGCCGGTGTCGTGCGGGTGATGGAGGCGGGCGCCGGCGGCAGCCGCACGGCACGCCGCGTGCTCGGCGCCGGGCTGCGAGCGGCCGAGCGGCTGATGCCGCTGAGCAAGGCGAGTTGCGCGTTCATCGAGGCTCACGATCCCGACGTGGTGCTGGTGGCGTCGGTCACCGCCTGGCGCGTTCCGCAGATCGATCACCTGCGCGCGGCGCGGGCGCTCGGACGCCGCACGGGCATCTGCGTGTTCAGCTGGGATCATCTCTCCGGCAAGGCGTTGCTGCGAACGGTGCCGGACCGCATCTTCCTCTGGAACGAGACGCAGAAGCGCGAAGCCATCGACTGGCACGGCATGCCGGCCGATCGGATCGTCGTCACCGGCGCGCAGTGCTACGACCAGTGGTTCGGCCGCCGTCCGGCGCGCGATCGCGAGTCGTTCTGCCGCGCCGTCGGACTCGACCCCGAACGCCCCATCCTGCTCTACGTCTGCTCGGTGATGACTCCCGATCCGACGGAGTCGCGCTTCGTGCTGCGCTGGATCGAGGAGGTCCGCACGAGCGCGGATCCGCGGCTGCGGAACGCAGGCATCCTGGTGCGCCCGCACCCCGAGCGGATGGACGAATGGGAGGGTGTCTCGCTCGAGCGGTTCGGCAACGCGGCGCTCTACGGCCGCAATCCCACCAGCCCCGACGCGCAGGCCGACTATTTCGACTCGCTGTTCCACAGCCACGCCGTCATCGGCCTCGTGACCAGCGCCTTCCTCGAAGCCGCGATTGTCGGCCGTCCGGTGCACACGCTCCTGCTCCCCGAGTTCGAGATGTACCAGGAGGGCGTGCAGCACTTCCGCTACCTGCTCGAAGTGGAAGGCGGACTGCTCGAGGTCGCGCGTTCGTTTCCGCAGCACCTGGCGGAGCTTGCGGACGTGCTGACGCGGCCCGCGCAGCGCGACGAGCGCAACGTCCGGTTCATCACGGCGTTCGTCAGGCCGGGCGGGCTCGAGACACCCGCGACGCCGGGATTCGTGGCGGCGCTCGAGCAGATGGCTGCAGCCGCCGCTCCCGCTGCCGATCTGCCGGGCCGATGGCACGACGCGGCGCAGCCGCTGGTCGAGCGCGTGGCGCAGTCGGCGCAGCAGGGGTGGCTGCGGCCCTTGCTGCGCGATGCCATCGAAGCGCGCAACGACGCCGCCAAGGCTGAAAAGGCAGCCGTGCGGCAGGTCGCCCGCGCCGATCGCGCGCAGCGGGTCGCCGACAAGCAACAGCTGCTGGAGCGCCGCCGCCAGGAGCGCCGCCGCGAGCAGAGGGCGCGTACGCGGCAGCGGCATCTCGGGCGCGTCAGAACGGCGGCGCGCACGGTTGCGTCCGGAACCGTGTGGCGGAAGCAGGTCGCTCGTCTGAAGGGACGGGTGAAGGCGCTCATGGGCCTCATGTCATGACGCACGCGATGCCGGCGCACGACGGCGCATACGCGACCTACCTCCGCGTCCGCGACGAGGTGGAGCGGATGACGTACGGGCGCAGCAAGGCGGGCGATGCCGCGCCGAGCCGCTACTGGACCGACGAGCTGTCGGCCATCGACTACATGGCCGAAGCGTCGCCGCTCGTCATCGCCAAGCTGCGCCATCACGCGTTTCACATCACCGGCATCCGCCCCTACGACTACCGCGAGTACGGCGACCGCCAGGCCTGGTTCGAGCGTCGCCTGAACGCGCTCGCGGAGCTGGCGGGCGGCACGGATCTCCTGGTCGAGGAGCCGGAGGCGCTCGGCGGCTTTGGATACCGGATCGACGGACGCCTCTACAACGTTGACACGCTCAAGTTCTTCGAGGTGCTCGTCGGCATGCGCCGCGCGGGCCTGCTCGACGCGCCCGGCGCCACCACCGAGCGCAGGCTCGTGTGGGAGATCGGCGGCGGCTGGGGAGGCTTCGCCTACCAGTTCAAGACCCTCTTCCCCAATACCACCTGGGTCATCGTCGACTTCCCCGAACTGTTCCTGTTCTCGGCGACCTATCTCGCGACGGTGTTCCCCGACGCCAGGATCCGGTTCTGGCGCGAGGGCGAACCGACCTTCGATCGGTGGGAAAACGCCGACTTCGTGTTCGTCCCCGACGATCGAGTGGAAGCGCTCCGCGCGGCCCATCCCGACCTGCTCGTGAACCTCGTGTCGTTCCAGGAGATGACGGCCGCCCAGGTGGAAGGCTATGTCGGGCTGGCCGCGTCGATCGGATGCCGCTCGCTCTACAGCCTCAATCGCGAGCGGACGCACTACCAGGCGGAGATCGAGAGTGTGAGCGGCGCCCTCTCCAGGCAGTACGATCTCCGCGAGATGCGCTTGCTCGGTTCCGACTACACGAAGGCGACGAAGCGCGACAGCGCCCTCAGCATCGAGGAGGCGTCGAAGGCCGGGCGCGCCGACGAGATGCGCTACCGGCATCTTGCAGGCACGCTTCGCGCACGGGCCGCCGAAAGCGTGACCACTGACTCACCGGCTCCGCGCGTCGCGATCGGCGTGACCGCGCACAATCGCGCGCTGTTCTTCGCCGAAGCGCTCGATTCGCTGCTGGCACAGTCATATGGCCACTTCACCGCCGTCATCGTGGACGATGCCTCGACCGACGGGACCGAAGGGCTGGCCCGGGCCTACGAGCGGCGCGATGCGCGCGTGCGCTACGTCCGCTTCGAGGAGCGGCAGGGGATGGTGGCGGCATGGCGGACCGCGTTCGAGCAGGCCGTCGCCGGAGGCGCCGAATACTTCGCGTGGTGGAGCGACCACGATCGGTGGCATCCCGAGTGGCTCGCGACGCTCGTCGAGACGCTCGACCGGCAGCCCGAGGTGGTGCTGGCGTATCCGCTGACCCAGCGCATGGATCCGGCAGGCCTGCCGCTGGAGAAACCGGCGCGCCAGTTCGAGACGTTCGGCATCACCGACGTCGCCACGCGGTGGAAGATGCTCAGCCGCAGCGATTCGGTCGCCGCGGGTGACATCGTGTATGGGTTGATGCGCGTCGAGGCCGTGAAGCAGGCAGGCATCTTCCGCGAAGTACTCTGCCCCGACCGCCTGCTCATTGCGGAGATGACGCTGCAGGGACAGATTCGCCAGGTACCCGAAGTCCTCTGGTCGCGCCGGCAGTTTTCTGCCGGCAGCGTGGCGCGCCAGCGCACGACGTTGTTCCGGCCGGGGACGAAGGTGCCGTCGGCGCTGACCGCGCCGTGGTACATGCATGCCCGCTCACTGTGGGCCACGTACGGCCGGCACACGCCGGCACTCCCTGGCCGTTCGCGCCCGGCTGTGGCACGCCTCATTGCCTACTACGCTTCGGCATACGCCTGGCGCCATTACGGGAAGTCCAGCGTGCAGCGCGGGCTGCTGGCCGCGCTCGGCTGGCCGCGGTGGGTGTACAAGCGCGCGAAGCACGCGGTCCTCCTGAGCGTGTATGGTGCGCTGATCACGTCGCGCCGCCTCGGGGTCACCGGCTTCGTCGAGCGCACGCGCGAGCGTCTCCACTGATGAAAATCCTCTTCCTCGCGCGTCACTTCTCCTACCTCCGCAACTTCGAGTCGGCGATCGCCGAGCTCGCCGAGCGCGGTCACAAGCTGCACCTGTCCGCCGATCGCGAGGAGTCGATGGGCGGCGCCGGGATGGTCGAGCGGCTGGCGGCGCGGTACCCGAGGCTCACGGTGGGATGGACGCCCACGCGCGAATCGGGCGCGTGGTACGACCTTGCGCGCAAGCTGCGGCTCGGCATCGACTACCTGCGCTTCCTCGATCCGCGCTATGCGGCGGCACCGAGGCTCCGCGGCCGCGCCGAGGAACGGACGCCCGGCGGTCGTGCGCTGGCTTGCCGGCCTGCCGCTGCTCCGCACCGAATCCGGGCGGCGGCTGCTCGGCGTGGATCCTGTACCAGTTCGAGCGGGCGATTCCGCGCAGCCGCGAGCTCGACGCCTTCCTGCGCGAGCAGGCCGCCGGACGTCGTCCTCATCACCCCGCTGGTCGACCTCGGATCGCCGCAGCTCGATCATTACCTGAGCGCGCGCGCCCTCGGCCTGCGCACGGTGCTTGTGCGTCGGGAGCTGGGATCACCTGTCGAGCAAGTCGCTGCTCCGCGCCGTGCCCGACCTGGTGACCGTCTGGAACGAGACGCAGAAGCAGGAAGCGATCGAGCTTCACGGCGTGCCGCCGGCCCGGGTCGTCGTGACCGGCGCGCAATGCTACGACCAGTGGTTCGGGCGGCGCGCCGTCGCGGCCGCGGGAGGAGTTCTGCGAGCAGCTCGGCCTCGACCCGGCGAAGCCGATCGTCCTCTACGTCTGCTCGTCGCTCTTTCGCAACACGGCCAGCGAGGCGCGATTCGTCGAGCAGTGGATCGCAGCCGTGCGCGGCAGCGCGCGACCCTGCGGCTGCGCGAGGCCGGCATCCTGGTCCGGCCGCACCCGGCCCGCCACGACGAGTGGCAGCAGATCGATCTGACCGAGTTCAAGAACGTCGCGTTCTTCGGCAGCCATCCCGTCGATCCCGCCTCGAAGAACGACTACTTCGACTCCTTCGCCCACGCCGCCGGCGGTCGTCGGACTCAACACCAGCGCCTTCCTCGAAGCCGGCGTCGCCGGCAAGCCGGTGCTCACCGTCCTGCTGCCGGAGATCTCCGAAGGACAACCAGGAAGGCACGCTGCACTTCCATTACCTGATGGACGTCGGGCGGCGGCCTGCGTGCAGCCGGCGCGCAGCCTCGACGAGCACGTCGCGCAGCTCTCGGCCACGCTCGCCGATCCGGCGCCGCGGCATCGAGCGCGCCCGCCGCTTCACCGAGGCATTCATCCGGCCGCAGGGCCTGGACAGTCCGTCCACGCCGCGCTTCGCCGAGCGCCATCGAAGCGGCCGCCACGCAGCCGGCGCCGGCGCCGGCGGGCGCGCCGCTGACCGCGCTGGCCGCACGTGTCCTGCTCCTGCCCTGGCTCGCCTACGCGCAGCTCCGCTGCCGTCACGCAGCCGCTGCGGAAGGAAACGAACTACAAGGTCCGCCGCTTCCGCCGCAACTTCAAGAAGCAGGTGTTCCTGAAGATTCGCGCAGTACGCGGTCGCGCGCCTGAAGCACATCGTCGGCGAGGAACCGCCGGAGCCGCGCCGGCTCGACCGGCGCGAGCCTGACGCCCGAAGCAGAACAGGCCGCGCGATCCGGCAAGAGCCTCCTCTTCCCCGGTATGCCCGAGGTCGAGGAGACCCGCGAGCTGGTGACGATGCTCGGGCGCCAGGACCGGCCGATCATCGTCGGGCCCTGGCTCACGGAAACGGGATTCGAGCTGCTCTACTGGATACCGTTCCTGGCCTGGGCGAAGGCCTACGGCAGCCTGCACGACGATCAGCTCATCGTCGTCTCGCGCGGCGGCGCGGCGCCGTGGTATCGGCACATCACCTCGAACTACCACGACATCCTGTCGCTCTATGGCGCCGACGAGTTCCGCCAGCGCAACGAGGCGCGCATCCACGAGCAGCGAGGGCGCTTCAAGCACGTCGACGTCGGCGAGTTCGACCGGGAGATCGTCGAGCGCGTGAAGCGCGCGCGCGGGCTCGGCTCGGCGAAGCTGCTGCACCCGTCGCTGATGTACAACCTGTTCAGCGTCTTCTGGCGCCAGCAGGCGCCGATGACGCTGGTCGAGGCGTTCAGCGTCTTCCGATCCCTGCCCGAGCTGCCGCTCGGCGACCTGGCGGCGCATCTTCCGCGCGAGTACGTCGCCGTGAAGTTCTACGCGAACGCGGCGCTGCCAGACAGCGCCGCGAAACCGCGCGTTCATCGCCAGGACGCTGGCCGAGCTCACGCGGACCACCGACGTCGTGCTGCTCAACACCGCCCAGCGCTACGACGATCACTCCGACTTCGCGGCGATCAGGCACGGACCGCGCTGCACTCCGTCGAGCACCTGATGACGCCCGAGACGAACCTCGAGGTGCAGACGCGCATCATCTGCGGCGCCAAGGCCTTCGTCGGCACCTATGGCGGGTTCTCGTATCTGGCGCCGTTCTACGGCATCGACACGGTGGCGTTCTTCTCGCATCCCACCGCGTTCCGGTTCGACCACCTGGAGGTCTCCAAGCGCGTCTTCTCGAGCCTGAGGGCCGGCTCGTTCGTCCCGCTCGACGTCCGCGACGTCGGACGTCGTCCGGCTTGGCCTGGGCGAACGCGCGAGACGGCCGCTGCCGGCGGGCGTCGGCACGGAGGCGTGACGTGAGCGAATCGACGATGCGCCGGGCTCGAGCAGGGGCGGTGCCTCATCATCGGCGAGGTCGGGCTGGCGCACGACGGCAGCCTGGGCCTGGCGCACGCATTCATCGACGAAGTGGCGCGCGGCGGCGCCGACGCGGTGAAGTTCCAGACGCACATCGCCGCGGCGGAGAGCACGCCCGCCGAGCCGTTCCGCGTGAAGTTCAGCCGGCAGGACGCGACGCGCTACGACTACTGGAAGCGGATGGAGTTCACCGAGGCGCAGTGGCAGGGACTGGCCGACCATGCGCGCGAGCGCGGCCTCGTCTTCCTGAGCTCGCCGTTCTCGCGCGAGGCGGTGGACCTGCTGGCGCGCGTCGGCATGCCGATGTGGAAGGTTGCCTCGGGTGAGGTCAGCAACCTGCGCGCTGCTCGACGCGATGATCGCGACCGGCCGGCCCGATCCTGCTGTCGAGCGGGATGAGCGCGATCGCCGAGGTCGACAAGGCCGTCGAGCGCGTGACGGCGCGCCGGGCTCCCGCTCGCGCGTCCTGCAGTGCACCACCGCGTATCCGTGCCCGCCCGAGCGGATCGGCCTCAACATGATCACGTTCTTCCGCGAGCGTTACGGCTGCTTCGTCGGGCTGTCGGATCATTCCGGCACGATCTATCCCGGGCATCGCGGCGGCGACGCTCGGCAGCGACGTGCTCGAAGTGCACGTCACGATGAGCCGCGGCATGTTCGGCCCTGACGTGCCTGCGTCGGTCACGATCGAGGAACTGCGGCAGCTCGTGGACGGCGTCCGCTTCGTCGAACGGATGCGCGCGAACCCGGTCGACAAGGACGCCGTGGCCGCCGACATGGCGCCGCTGCGCGCGATCTTCACCAAGAGCCTGGTGGCGCGGACGCCGCTGGCGGCGGGCACGGTCCTGACGGGCGCGCACCTGGCCGCGAAGAAACCAGGCACCGGCATTCCCGCCGAGCGCCTGCCCGACGTCATCGGGCGCACGCTGCGCCGCGACATCGCCGCCGACGAGGTGATTCGCGAAGACGATCTGGAGACGGCATAGGTTCGTTCCGGCTGCGAGCCGGCTCGCCGACCGGAAGCACGTCGTGACGCCGACGCCTGGCGTGGCTTCCGCCTTCAGGCGGAAGATCGCTCATACTCGATGAACAACGGCAAACGACAAATCTGCGTCGTCGTCACCGCGCGTCCCAGCTACTCGCGGATCCGGACGGCGCTCAAGGCGATCGACGAGCATCCCGATCTCGAGCTGCAGCTCGTCGTCGCCGCGTCGGCGCTGCTCGAGCGCTACGGCAACGCCATCCACGCGATCGAGCGCGACGGCTTCGGCCCGCCGGCGCGCGTCTACATGGTGCTCGAGGGCGAGAACCTCGTCACGTCGGCGAAGTCGACCGGCCTCGGCCTGGTCGAGCTCGCCACGGTCTTCGACAACCTGAAGCCGGATGCGGTCGTCACGGTCGCCGACCGCTACGAGACGCTGGCCACCGCCGTGGCCGCGTCGTACATGAACATCCCGGTCGTGCACGTGCAGGGCGGCGAAGTCACCGGCTCGATCGACGAGAAGGTGCGGCACGCGGTGACGAAGCTCGCCGAACCTCCACCTCGTCTCGACGGCGACTGGCCCGCCGAGCGCGTCATCAGGCTCGGCGAGGAGCCGGACACCGTCGTCATGACCGGCTGCCCCTCGATCGACATCGCGGCGGACGTCGCGGCGCGGCCGGCGCTCGACTTCGATCCGTTCGAGAAGTACGGCGGCGTCGGACCGCGCGAGGATCTCTCGAAGGGCTACCTCGTGGTCATGCAGCACCCGGTGACGACGGAGTACGACGAAGCGCGCGCAGCAGGTGGACGAGACGCTCTACGCCGTGAAGGACGCCGGCCTGCCGGTGCTCTGGTTCTGGCCGAACGTGGACGCCGGCTCCGACGGCACGTCGAAGGGCATCCGGGTGTTCCGCGAGCGCGAGCAGCCCGGACAACTTCCATTTCTTCCGCAACATGTTTCCGGAGGACTTCCTGCGGCTGCTCTACGGCGTCGGCGGCCATCGTCGGCAACTCCAGCGTCGCCGATCCGGGAGTGCTCGTATCTGGGCGTCCCGGCGGTCAACATCGGGTCGCGGCAGCAGGGCCGCGAGCGCGGCCGGAACGTGATCGACGTGGAGCACGACCGCGGCGCGATCGCCGCGGCGATCCGCGAGCACCTGCGCCGCGGCCGGCCGGCGCCGCGATCATCTGTATGGCGACGGCCAGCGCCGGCACGCGCATCGCGGACACGCTCGCCACCGCGCGAGCTGCGCATCGAGAAGCGGCTCTGACTGTACTTCCCGATCGCAGCGGTCTGCAGTTGAGCCAGTCCGCGTCAGTGTGACCACAGATCACGATGCGACCATCGGAACGCCAGGAGCGGATTGCCGCGCTCGGCTTCGACTACGCCGCGCAGCCGAAGACGCGCGTCACGCGCTGCAACCTGTGCGGCAGCGTCCGCGTTCATCGTGCTGACGCACCGCGATCGGTATGGCTACCCGGCCAGCGCATGCGGCTGCCGCCGGTGCGGTCTCGTGTTCCTCGATCCGGTGATGACCGCCGCTGCCTACGGGCGGTTCTACGCCGGCACCTACCGGCCGCTCGTCAGCGCCTATCACGGCCGGCTGATCGACGCGCGCACGATCCAGGCAGGAGCAGCGCGAGTACGCCGATCGAGCGCGGCGACCTGCTCGCGCCGTATCGTGCGACGAGCAGCGGCTACGGATCGATGCTCGACATCGGCGGCTCCACCGGCGTGGTCGCGGAGCATCCTCGCCGAGCGCTTCGGCCTGCGCGCCACGGTCATCGATCCGGCGCCGCTCGAGACGGCCGAGGCGCAGGCGCTCGGCATCGAGACGATCGACGGGCTGGTCGAGTCGGTCGATCTCGGCGACCGGCGGTTCGACCTCGTCGTCCTCTGCCAGACGGTCGATCACCTGCTCGACGTCGCCGGCACGCTGCGCCGCGTGCGCGAGCTGCTGACGGCCGGCGGCCTCCTGTTCGTCGACATCGTCGACTTCCGTGCCGCGTACCTTCGCAACTGGTCGGTCGAGGAGGCGGTGAAGATCGATCATCCGTACTACCTGACCGAGCCGACGATGACGGCGTACCTGCGGCGGGCAGGCTTCGATGTCCTGCGGACCGACTACGCGGCCGATCACCTGCACGTCAGCTACGTGGCGCGGCCCGTCGCACGCCGATGCCGGACGCGCTGCCGACCGGAGCACGACGTGCGGGAGCTCTGTCGCGAAGTCCGTTTCGTGCAGAACGCGCCGCGACCGTGACGACCGGTCGGCGTGCTTGGCCTCGTTCCCGCGCGCGGCGGGTCGAAGGGCATTCCCGACAAGAACCTCCGCCCGCTGGCCGGGCGCATCGCTGCTCGACTATGCGGCCGGCGCGGCGTCGGCGTCGCGGCGTCATCGATCGCGTCGTCCTGTCAACCGACTCCGAGCGGATCGCCGCGGAAGGGCGCGCGTGTCGGGCTCGAGGTGCCGTTCACTGCGGCCCGCGGAGCTGGCGCAGGACGACACGCCGATGCTGCCGGTGATCGAGCACGCCGTCGACTGCGCTGGAGCAGAGCGGCTGGTCGCCCGAGATCATCGTGCTGCTGCAGCCGACGTCGCCGCTGCGGACGCCCGATCACATCCGCGCGGCGGTGCAGCAGCTGCGCGAGTCAGGCGCCGATTCGGTCGTGACCGTGTCGAGCTGCCGCGGCACCTGTCTCCCGACTACGTGATGCGGATCGACGAGGGGCGGCTCGTGCCGTTTCTGCCCGGAGGCGAACGCATCACCGGCGTCAGGACGCGCGGCCGGCGTTCGTGCGCGACGGGACCGTCTATGCGTTCTGGCGCCGGACGCTGCGCGACTCGCGCAGCATCTACGGACGAGACGTGCCAGCCCGCTCGTCGTGCCGGCGCGGGAGTCGCTGACGATCGACACGCCGGAGGACTGGGACGAGGCAGAGCCGCCGGATCACGGCGTTGCCGGGTGCGGCCAGGCGATGAGCGACGCCGGCGCCCATCCGCTCGTCGCCGTTCGCAACCTGGCGGCGAAGGCGTGGCGCCGCGCCGCGGCGGCGCCGAAGGGCGCGATTCGGCTGACGCGACGGACGAGCCGTCTCCGCCAGCAGGCCGCCACGTTCCAGGCTGAATGGCAGATCGAGCGTGAGCTCGCCGCTGTCGCCCGCGGGCGGCAGCCGATCGTCGTCGGTCCCTGGCTCTCCGAGGTTGGCTTCGAGGTCCTTTACTGGATTCCGTTCCTGCGCTGGTTCGAGGATCGATACCGCGTCGATCGCGAGCGCGTCGTCGCCGTGTCGCGCGGCGGAGTGGCCGAGTGGTACGGGGATGTCGCGGCCGGCTATGTCGAGATCTTCGACCACATCGACCCCGCGACGTTCGCGCGTCGCAATGCGGAGCGGCGCGAGCGCGACGAATCGGGCGGCCAGAAGCAGAAGACGCCCGGCGCGCTCGACGAGGAGTTGATTGAGATCGCCCGGCGCCACGTCGGCCGGCGGGACGCCACCGTGTGCCATCCGTCGTTGATGTACCGGCTGTTCAATCAGTTCTGGTTCGGCAACCGGGCGCTGGACCTCGTCTCCTCACATACTCGCTACCTGCCGCTGACGCTCTCGCCGAGGCGCGATCTCGGCCTTCCCGAGCGATACGTCGCGGCCAAGTTCTACACCGGCGCGGCGCTTCCGGATACAGACGACTCGCGGCACGCGCTTCGCGACCTCGTGCGGGCGATGGCGGCGCGTCTGCCGGTGGTCATGCTCGACACCGGCATGGCGACCGACGAGCACGAGGACTATCTCTTCCGCGACATCCCCAACGTGATCAGCCTCGCGGGCCGCATGGAGCCGCGCACCAACCTCGGCGTGCAGACCGCTGCCATCGCCGGGCGCGCAGGCGTTCGTCGGGACCTGCGGGAGCCTGGCGTGGCTCGCGCCGATGCTCGGCGTGGACACTGTGGGCGTCTATGCGGACGATCGGTTTCTCCTCTCGCACGTGTTCTTCGCGCGCCAGATGTACCGGCACATGGGCGCGGCCCGCTTCGACACGCTCGACCTGCGAGCGGCCATGCAGCTCGATCTGCTCGCCGCCGGCGGCCGCAGGAGACGGGACGTGCGTAGGGCCGCCGCGCTGCTCGCGGCCGTGGCGATCGCGGTCGCGGCATTTGCGTTCCGGTTCAACACGCTCGGCGGCTCGCTGGGCGGCTTCGACAACGATCATTTCGTCCACCTGCTGCGCAGCGACATGCTGCTCAACGGCGAGCAGCCGCTGCGCGATTTCGCCGAGGCCGAGCTCAGGGGCGCATGGCCGTCGCTCGGCTATGCCGCGTCCGCGTGGGCGCAGCAGCTCTGGGGTCCGACGCTGCTGTCGGAAGCCTACCTGACGGTCGGCGGGCTGGCGCTGGCGGCGGCCATCGTGTTCCTCGTCGCACTCGACGTGTCCAAACGGTGGCCGGTCGCGCTGCTGGCGACGATGTGCGTCATCGCCGCGGATCCGAAGCTGTACAACTACGAGAAGGTCCTCATCCTCGCGGTGGCGGCCGGGCTGGTGCGGCTCTGGATCGTCAATCCGTCGTGGCAGCGGCTGTCGCTGATGGCGATCTGGACCGCGGTCGCCACGCTGGTCCGTCACGACTTCGGCGTCTACGTGGCGATCGCGTGCGTGCCTGCGATTCTCGTGCGCGGCCCCGGCCCGTGGACGGCGGTGCTGCGGCGGCTCGCCGTGTACGTCGGGGTCACCACCCTGCTGCTGCTGCCGTCGATTGTCTGGGTGCAGGTCTACCAGGGCGTCGTGCCCTACGTCCAGGCGACGCTGGCGAGTGTACGCGGCGAGTCCCAGCGCACCGACCTGCCATGGCCCACCTTCGATCCGGCGCAGGGTTCGATCAGCGCAATGTGATATCGCCTGGCGTACTACGTGTTCTGGGCGATTCCGATCGTGGCGCTTGGCGTGCTGGCGTGGTACGTCTTCACGCTGATCACGGGCCGGCTGAAGCCGGCGGCTGCGAAATTCACACGCGGCGCGGGGGACGGCTTCAGCCGGCCCACTCGTGTCGATCTCGCGACCGGCGTCGCGCTGATCGTGCTCGCCGTGGCCGTGAACACCTCGTTCCTGCGCGGCGGCCTGCTCTCCAGATTCGGCGACGCGATCGTCCCGGTGGCGCTGCTCGGTGCGTGGGCGACCACGGCGGCGCCAGGCGTGTTGCGCGTGAGGGGCGTGCCTGCGGCGATCGCATGGGCGGCGCCGCGCGCGCTGCTGGTGGTCTTCCTCGTCTGCTTCTTCGTGGCCGGCCAGGCCGGACGGGAGCTGCAGGCCGGAGGGTTCTTCGATTCGTGGGAGAACGCCGAGCGGCGTTTCCAGGTCGCCAAGCAGGAACTGGCGCAGCTGCCGCCGGAGACGTGGTCCGGCGTGAACGCTGGAGGGCACGCTCGTCGCCGCGCGATACGTCGCGGAGTGCACGAGCCCTGAGGATCACGTGCTCCTCGTGACCTACGCGCCAGAGATCCCGGTGTTCGCGCGCCGCAGGTTCGCCGCGGGGCAGGGCACATTCGGGCTCAATTTCTACACAGCCGAAGAGCAGCAGCGGAACGCCGTCGAGCGGCTGCGCCAGCAGTCGGTGCCGGTCGTGCTCGGCTCGTTCGACGAGTACGAGGGCGAGTTCGCGGACGACTACCCGATCGTGGCGGCATACCTGGCGGAGCACTACCGCGAGGCCGGCACGATCGCGGTGGACGGAGAGCCGCGGTTCCGCGTGCTCGTCGAGTCGAAGCGAGCAGCCGCGCCGCGTGGACCCGACCCTGAATCTGCCGTGTTACCGGTGACCACGCCTGCGGCCACGATCGCCACGCGCATGCGGCACCTGGTGCCGGTGTCGCTTCGCCGCGCGGCGGCGCGCGTCGTCGCCGACCGGCGCGCCGCCGACGTGGAGCGCAGGCTCGCGTCGCTGGCCCGCGAGCAGCGGCCGATCGCGGTCGGCCCCTGGCTCGGCGAGGTCGGGTTCGAGCTCCTCTACTGGGTTCCCTTCGTCCGCTGGTTCGCCGAGCGCTACGAGGTCGCGCCGGATCGGCTGATCGCCGTGACCCGTGGCGGCGCGGCGTCGTGGTACGCGCCGATCGCCGGCCGGTCGTTCGATGCGCTCGCCGTCATGGCGCGCGGACGAGTTCCGCCGGCGAAACGACGATCGCACCGGAAGCCTCGGCGAGCAGAAGCAGGTGCGGATCACGGCGCTCGAGGAAGATCTCCTGGCCATGGTCAGGCGAGCGGAGGGTGAGCGACGTCGCGGTGCTGCATCCGTCGATGATGTATTACCTGTTTGCGCCGTACTGGTGGGGGCACCGGCCGCTCGCCTGGGTCGAGCGGCACACCCGTCACGTGCGGCTCGAGCCGCCGCCGCTCGCGATCGATCTGCCGCGCGAGTACACCGCGGTGAAGTTCTACTTCAACGACTGCTTCAGCAGCACGCCCGCGCACAGGGCGTTCGTCGAGCGCACGATCCGCGCGCTGGCCGACGAGGGACCGGTGATCTCGCTGTCCACCGGGCTGTCGGTGGACGACCATGCGCCCTGCGAGCCCGACATCGCGGCGATGCAGGGGATCCGCCACCTGCTGTCGCCGCACACCAACCTGCTGGTGCAGTCGGCGGTGGTGGCGCGGGCGCGCCGCTTCGTCGGCACATACGGCGGCTTCGCGTACCTGGCGCCGTTCTACGGCGTGCCGGCGGTGAGCTACTACACCGATCCGGGAACGTTCTCGGTTCGCCATCTCGACCTCGCGCAGCATGTGTTTGCCCGCAGCGGCGGTCCCGCGCTTCTCGACGTCAGGCAGGTGCCGTCGTGACGCTGCGAGACGCCAGGCGGCCGCTGGCACGCTGGCGCTCGCGCGCGCGCCGCATGGCGCAGCAGTGGACGACGCTGGCGCGGCGAGTGGGCGGCGGAGCGCGACCTCGAACGCGCGGTCGCCGGCGGCGGGCCGATCATCGCAGGCCCCTGGCTGTCCGAAGTCGGATACGAGGTCCTGTACTGGGTGCCCTTCCTGCGCTGGGTCGCGGCGGCCTACCGGATCCCGCCGGAGCGGCTCATCGCGATGTCTCGTGGCGGGACGGAGAGCTGGTATCGCGGCGTGGCGGGCCGCTACGTCGAGGCCTTCGACTACGCCACTCCCGGCGAGCTTGCCGCCCGTGCCGCCGCCGGACAGCTGAAGCAGCGCGACGTCTCGGAGCTGGACCGCCGCCTGATCGACCAGGCTTCAGATGCGCTGGGAATCCGCGGAGCTCACGTGCTCCACCCGTCGTTGCTCTTTCGCTGGTTCGCGCCGTTCTGGTCGGGCCACGAGACGCTGGGATTCGTGGAGCGCCACACGCGTCACGCACGCATCGAGCCCCCGGCTGTTTCCGTACCGGTCACCCTCCCCGCCGAGTACGCGGCGGTGAAGCTGTATGGCGCGCGCGCGCTGCCCGACGAGCCGGCCGTGCGTGAGCAACTACGCGCACTCCTGGCCGGCCTGGCCGAGCGGTTTCCGATCGTCCAGCTCGACACCGGCCTCGGCCTGGACGATCACGCCGACTACGGGTTCGCGGCCAGTGACAGGGTGATCAGCGTCAACGGCAGGCTCGATCCGCGAACCAACCTCGCGGTGCAGACGCGCATCATCGCCGGGTCGCGGATGTTCGTCGGGACGTGCGGCAGTCTCGCGTGGCTCGCCCCGCTGCTTGGAGTGGACACGGTCCCCGTTTTCACCGACGCGTCGTTCCTGCACGCGCACCTGCACGTGGCCCGGCGCGTCTACGGCCGCGTCGGCGGGGGACGGTTCTCGCCGGTGGACCTGAGCGGCCTCGTCGACGCGGGTCTTGCCGTCGGACGAGGCGGCCGCCTCCCCGTCGCGGCGCCGATGTCCTGATGCGGATGCCGAACGTCGCGCAGGCGGTCCTCAACCTGGCCAGCGTGCGCCTGCGGCGCGCCGAACGCCATTGGCGCGCCGCCGCACGCAGCATGCAGCGGCTCGGCCGGCAGGCGCGCCGGCAGCAGGAGATTATCGCGAACGCGCCGGCCGTAGCCCGCGCGCAGATGCAGCGCGGCGCCGCCGCCCTCGTGCGCTCGCGCAACCGGCTCGAGCGCTTCGACGATCACGTGCTGACGCCATACCGGGTGGAACTGCACGTCAAGCGCGAGCTGGCGCGCGCCGCGTCCGCCGGACGCACGGTCATCGTGGGGCCGTGGACGTCGGAAGTCGGCTACGAGGCGCTCTACTGGATCCCGTTCCTGCGATGGGCTGCCGATCGGTACGGCGTGCCTTCGCAGCGTGTCATCGCGCTGTCGCGTGGCGGCACGGCGCTCTGGTACAGCGGGGTTGCAGACCGCTACGTCGAGATCTTCGATCTCATCGAGCCGCGCGAGTTCGCGAGCGCGGCCGCCGGACGCCGCGAGCGCGGCGACCAGAAGCAGATGGCCGCGTCCGACTTCGATCGCCGGCTGGTTGACCTGGCCTGCGCTGGTCTGGGTATCAGCGATCCAGTGGTCTGGCAGCCAGGCCTCATGTACCAGTTGTTCCGGCCGTTCTGGCACGGCGATCGCTCGCTAGACTTCCTGTTTCGGCACGCGGACTTCGAGCGGACGCGCGCCGCTCTCATGACATCGACCGCGAAGCATGGCTTGTGCGATCCGCCTCTGCCTGCTGGGTACGCGGCCGTCAAGTTCTACACGGGCCAGGCGCTCCCTGATTCGCCGGCGAATCGCGAAACGTTGTACCGTTTCGTCGAGCGGCTCGCCTTGCGGATGCCGGTCGTGATGCTCGACACGGCCTGGAGCGTGGACGAGCACAGGGACTATGCGTTCGAGGGCATTCGCGGAGTGACGACGCTGCGGCCGTCGCTCGATCCGCGGACGAACCTGGACGTCCAGACGCGGGTGATCGCCGGCGCCCGGCTCTTTCTCGGCACGTGCGGCGGCCTCGCCTGGCTCGCGCCGCTGATGGGTGTCGAGACGCTCGCCGTCTACGAGGACGACCGCTACCTGACGCCGCACACGTATGCGGCGCGGTATGCGTACCGGCGGACGGGGGCCGCGCGCTTCTCACTGCTGAGCGTTGCGGCGTTACGGAGTGTGACCGCCGCGTGACGCGTTTCGATGATGAGGGGACCGTAGAGTCTGGCCTTCACGCCTCGGGCGGGCCGGCTGAAGCCGGCCCCCACGTCGTGAGCCGGAGGGCCCGGCTGCCACCGGCTCCCGCGTGCGCGTCAACGACCGGGCTGTTCGTTGCGGTAGAGGGTGCCGAGCGGCGTGTCGGCGATTTTCGTGAGCGAGACATGCGGTCGCACCTGAGACTCGTCACGCTCGGAGAGCAGCAGGTAGCGGGACCGCGGCGGCATCGGCTGATCTTCCCAGTCCAGCACGAACGAGATCGCCACGCCGTGCGGCAGGCCGAGCAGCGGCGACTGCAGCAGATCGACATGCATCAATACGGTGTTGCTCCACCCCGACGGCGCCGCGTCGTCAAAGGCGACGCGGTCGTGAACCGCTTCGGAGAACTCACTGATTGCGGCGGTGCCCACGAACCGGCCGTCATGAACGTCGAAGTAGGCGGGCAGCACCGTTGGCAGGAGCGCGATGTTGATCAGGGCGGGTACCGCCAGCCAGCGTCCGCCGGCGCCGGCAATGACGAACAGCGCTGTCAGCAGGTGTGGCGCGAGGATGTGGAACTCTCTGCCTGACTCGATGTCCCCTGCTGGAAACATCGCGAAGAGCACCGGCAGCATCATGAGGGCGGCGAACTCGAGGCGCCAGCGATGCACCGGCTCGCGGCGCCAGAGCAGGGCGCCTGCCACCAGTCCGCCCACGATCTCGATGCGCAGCAGCGTGACGGCCCAGTTCTCGTGCGGTACGACGAAGGCGGCAACGCCCCTGGCGCCCGCGCGCAGCAGCTCGACGACGCCGTGCGCCGGGTTGGCGACGGCCGCCGTGATCCACGAGGTGAGCGGATACGGTGCGGCCATCCTCGTGACGACCACGAAGGACGCCACGAAGACGAGCGCGCAGAGCGGAAAGGCCGCGACGCGGCGCCACCATCCCGGCTCGCGGCCCCACAGCAGCGCGGGGATGGCGAGCGCCCAGGTCGGTCGCGTCAGGCAGGCCACCACCATCAGGATCGTGCCGAGGGCCACGCGCCACGCCGGCGTGAGGCGGGATTCGACGAGCGCGGCGAACAGGCAGGCGAGGCCGAAGTGCAGCGGGTCCTGCATGGAGCTCGGCAGGTAGTAGAGTAGCGGCCAGAATCCGGCGACGAGCAGCGCCGCCGCCCATCTCTGGGGATGATGGCGCGTGACCCACAACCAGGAGCCAGCGCAGAGCGGAATGAGAAACAGGTGAATCAGGTAGGGCGAATAGGATCGCCACCCGGTCAGCCGCCCGAGGAAGCCGTAGAGGACGGCGAAGGCGGGACCGTGCGGGCCGAATCGCGAGAACGACGCCTGGGCCGGCTTCTCGTTGACGGTGATGTAGCCGCCATTGAAACCAGCGCGCCTGAAGACGGCCGCTTCGTTCCAGTAGACGGTCTCGTCGTTCCAGAGCGTGGTGAAATCGCCGGGGCCCGCCTTCCAGAACCCCGCGGCCAGGGCGAGGGTCAGCAGGGACGGAGCACACGCCGCCAGGACGATCCATCCCGTTCGCCTGGCGTTGGCGCTTGGCATCGGCTGTCGATGCTACTACACCAGGATCGCTGGCTGGCGGCGCTGCTGCTGGTGTCCGCCGCGCTTTCCGGCCTGCGATTCGCGCCCGTGGTCCGGCGAATGCTGGAGGGCGGAGATTTCCCCGACCACATCCGCTACGCGCAGCGGCTCTACGAGTCCGGACAGTGGCTTCCGCATTTCGGCTATCACGCCTTTGTCATCACCGCGCATCAGTTGCTGCCGGGTTCAAGCTGGCCCGATGCGGCGATGATCGTGACGATGGGGGGCGTCGTCGTCACTTCCGCCATCCTGGCGTGGTGGACGGCGGATGCGATTCCGTATGAGCCTGCGCGGGTGCTGGTGGCAACGGTGCTTCCGGTGGTGCTCCTGACGGTGCAGCCGGTGCTGCTGCCCGGACCGTTTGAGCGCGATCCCTGGCTGATCGGGTACTTCCCGCCGAACCAGTGGCACAGCCCGACGACGCTGTTCTCGAAGCCGGCGATGCTCGTGCTGTTCGCGCTCGGCGTCGGGGCGCTCGCCGCTCGTGGCGCGAGAGGCGCGGGAGCTCTGGGCTGCGCCGGCCTCGTGCTGCTGTCCGTGGCGATCAAGCCCAGTTTTCTCATGGCATTTCTGCCCGCGCTCGTGATCGCGGCAGTCGTTCGCTGGAGGTACGCGGACTGGCGACTCGTCGCCGCGGGCTTTGCGCTGCCGGCCGTGATATTCCTCTCAGGCCAGTACCTCGCGTACTACGTGTCCGGTGCGAGCGGCAACGCGCTGAAGTATGCGCCCCTCTTCGCCATCGGTGTGTTCTCTCCCACCGATGCGGCGACGCTCTGGGCGAAGCTGGCCGCTTCCATCCTCTTTCCGGCGGCGGTCGTGCTCTGCTTCCCCGGTTCGCTGCGGGATCTCCGCGTGTCGCTCGCGTGGGGCACGTTCGTCGTCGCGTTGGGATGGGCCTATCTGCTCGCGGAAGATGGACGGCAGGTGGATCACGGGAACCTGTTATGGTCGGCGCAGCTCGCCGTCTTCCTGCTGTTTGCGGTGTCCGCTGTGTGGCTGGCAGCACGCGTGGCAGATTGGCGGGGATCGTCGCGCGTCAGCGTCTGGAGCCGCGCGTGCGTGTGCGCCGTCGCGCTGCTCTGGCATTTCGAGAGCGGCGTCCGCCACTTTCAAACGAGCTGGATAGACTGAGCACGGGGACAACAACATGGGCATTCGTTCGGTATTGGTGACCGGGGGCGCGGGATACATCGGGTCGCATCTCGTCGATCGCCTGGTCGCGCGCGAGTACGCGCGTCACGGTGCTCGACAACCTGGAGCCGCAGGTCCATCGCTCGGGGACGTGGCCGTCCTACGCGAATCCGCGCGCGACGTACGTGCGCGGCGACGTGCGCGACCGTGCCGTCTTCGAGCCGCTCGTCCTCGCCGCCGACGCCGTCGTGCACTTCGGCGCGGCGGTCAGCGTCGGCCAGAGCATGTACCAGATCGACCGCTACGTGGACGTGAACACCCGCGGCACGGCGCTGCTGCTCGACATCCTCGTCAACGCGAAGCATCACGTCGAGAAGGTGATCGTCGCCTCGTCGATCGGCGTCTATGGCGAGGGCGCGTATCGCTGCGCGGCCTGCGGGCCCGTGGCGCCGGGCATCCGGTCGGCGGAGCAGCTCGCGGCGCGCGACTGGGAGCAGCATTGCCCGCGCTGCGGCGCGCACGTCGCGTCGATCCCGACGCCCGAGGACAAGGCGCTCTACCGCGACAACATCTATTCGATGACGAAGTACCACCAGGAAGAGATGGTGCTGCTCATCGGCAAGACCTACGGCATTCCGGCGGTGGCGCCGCGCTTCTTCAACGTCTACGGGCCGCGGCAGAGCCTGAGCAACCCGTACGCGGGCGTCGCCGCGATCTGGCTGAGCCGGCTGATCAACGGCAAGCAGCCGGTCGTCTTCGAGGATGGCGGGCAGCTGCGCGACTTCGTCTCGATCCACGACGTGGTGGACTGCCTCGTGCTGATGCTGGAGAAGCCGGGCGCGGACTATCTGCCGGTCAACGTCGGCTCGGGGGAGACGGTGACGATTCTCGAGATCGCACAGCTGCTTGCCCGCCTGCTCGGGACGCCGATCGAGCCGGAGGTGACGCAGACCGGCCGCACGTTCGACATCCGCCACAACACCGCCGACATCACACGCGCCCGCGAGACGCTCGGGTTCGCGCCGAAGGTGACCCTCGAGCAGGGCTTCGGCGAGCTGATCGAGTGGGCGAAGACGACGCCCGATGTCGCCGTCGACTTCTTCGACCGCGCGCTCCAGGAGCTCAAGGACAAGGGGCTGCTCGTCCGATCATGATCCTCGAGTTCGAGCAGCTGAAGGACTACCGCGGGCGCGTGGCGATGGTGGACGGGGCGTTCGATCCGCTGCATCGCGGCCACGTCGAGTACTTCCGCGCGGCGACCGAGCAGCTCGACGTGCCGCTGCTGTGCAACGTGGCCTCCGACCGCTACGTCAGGACCAAGCATCCGCCGCTGCTGCCGGAAGATCAGCGCGCGGCGATCGTCGACGCGATTCGCTACATCAGCTACACGCACGTGAATCGCTTCGACACCGAGACGATCCTGCGCGAGCTGCGGCCCCGGTACTACGTCAAGGGCCGGGACTGGGAAGGGCGGCCTGCCGCCCGACCAGGTGGTGATCTGCCGCGAGTGCGGCATCGAAGTCGTGTACCTGGACACCGTGCTCGATTCGTCCAGCCGTCTCCTCCAACAGTATTGCGACCAGCAGAAAGAGCGATGACCATTACCGAGTTCGAGCAGCGTGTGCTTGACCAGAAGCCGGTCGGCTCCACCCACTACGACTCCGAGTACTTCACCGGCGACTGGCGCGCCGAGGGCAACAGCTACAACCTCGAGACGCGCCGCGCCATCGAGGCGAAGAACCCGGTCGCTCATCAAGGAGGTCTTCCAGCCGAAGAAGGTGCTCGACCTCGGCTGCGGCCCGGGCGCGCTGATGCACCTCCTGTGGGAGCTCGGTGTAGACGTCGAGGGGATCGACTTCGCCGAGAGCAGCAAGGAGCTGGCGACACCCGAGACGCGCGATCGCATCACCGTCGGACAAGTCACCGACCCGGCGCTCAAGCCCGATCACAGTTACGACCTCGTCATCAGCCGCGAGGTGCTCGAACACCTCACGGTGCTGCAGGTGAAGCAGGCGGTGGCGAACATGGTCCGGCTGACGTCCAGGTTCATCTACGTCACGACCCGCTTTCATCCCGACCCGGAGAGCCTGCTCGACTTCACGACGCAGTTCGACGTCGACCCGTCGCACATCACGCTTGCTGAACAAGGACATGCTGCGGCTGATGTTCATCCTCGAGGGATGCCGGTCCCGGCCCGATCTCGAGGCGCGCATGGACTGGGGCAACAAGGGCCGTGTCCTCGTGCTGGAGAAGCTGAGGACGTAGGCAGTAGGCGGTAGTGCTGTCGCAGGGGCCGGCTTCAGCCGGCCGGAGGCGGGCCTGGCCTCTCTCCGACACCTCGCACACGAGCGCGGCACGAAGGCCGGCTGAAGCCGGCCTTTACGACAACAGAAAACGCCTTCGTCAGAAACACACTACGATGCCTGTTGCATCATCCGTGAAGCTCGGCGCCGGCGTGGTCATCCACCATCCCGACCTGGTGAACCTGTACGGCTGCACGGTCGGCGACGACACGAAGATCGGCGCCTTCGTCGAGATCCAGAAGAACGCGGCGGTCGGCAGCCGCTGCAAGATCTCCTCGCACACCTTCGTGTGCGAGGGCGTGACCATCGAGGACGACGTGTTCGTCGGCCACGGCGTGATGTTCATCAACGACCGCCATCCGCGGGCGACGAGCGGTGGCCGTCTCCAGACCGAGGCCGATTGGGCCGTCGTGCCGACCCGCGTCGAGCGCGGCGCGTCGATTGGCAGCGGCGCCGTCGTCCTCTGCGGCGTCACGATCGGGCCGCGCGCGATGGTCGGCGCCGGCGCCGTGGTGACCCGTGACGTGCCGGCGGATGCCGTGGTCGCGGGCGTGCCTGCCCGCCTGCTGGTGAGAGGAGCGGGAGAGTGATTTCCATCGGGGTCATCGGGTACGGCTACTGGGGCCCGAATCTCGTCCGCAACTTCAACGAGACGCCGGGCGCGCGCGTCGCGTGGGTGACGGACCTCAGCGCGCAGCGCATTGCGCCGGTTCCGCTCCGATATCCGGCGATCCAGGTGAGCACCGACTACCGCGACATGCTGAGGGACCCGGCGGTGGACGCGGTCGCGATTGCGACGCCGGTCTCGTCGCATTTCGAGCTGGCCATGGCCGCGCTCCAGGCCGGCAAGCACGTGCTCGTCGAGAAGCCGATGGCGTCCTCGACAGAGGAGGCCGCGCGGCTGATCGAGGAGGCCGACAGGCGCGGCCTCACGCTCATGGTGGACCACACGTTCGTATTCACACCGGCCGTGCAGAAGATGCGCGAGCTGCGGCGCAGCGGCGAACTGGGGGATCTCTATTACTACGACTCGGTCCGGATCAACCTTGGCCTCTTCCAGCACGACGTGAACGTGCTGTGGGACCTCGCGGTCCACGATCTCTCGATCATGGACTTCGTGGTGGACCGGCAGCCGATCGCCGTGTCCGCAACCGGTCTCGCGCACGTGCCCGGCCAGCCGGAGAACATCGCCTACATGACGATGTTCTTCGACGGCAACCTGATCGCCCACGTGCACGCCAACTGGCTGGCGCCGGTGAAGGTGCGCCGCACGCTGCTCGGCGGCAGCCGCCGCATGGTGATCTTCGACGACCTCGAAGCGAGCGAGAAGATCAAGGTCTACGACCGCGGCATCTCGGTGAACTCGAGCCCGGAAAAGAAATACCAGATGCTCGTCGGATACAGGACCGGCGACATGTGGGCGCCGCAGCTGGCCATCCGCGAGGCGCTCAGCGCCGAGGCGGCGCATTTCGTCGAGTGCATCACGAGCGGGCAGAAGCCGACGACCGACGGCGCGGCGGGCCTGCGCGTCGTGCGCCTGCTCGAGGCGGCGAGCCAGTCCATGAAGTCGCAGGGCGCGCTCGTCTCCGTTCACGCCGGAGTCGCGCTGTGATTCCTCTGGTCGATCTGCGCGAGCAGCTCCAGGGCATCCGGCCCGAGATCGAGGCGGCGCTCGGCCGAGTGCTCGACAGCGGCCAGTTCGTGCTCGGAGAAGAAGTCGCGGCGTTCGAGCAGGAGTTCGCCAGCTTACTGCGGCGGCGGCGAGGCGATCGCGGTCAATTCGGGCACGAGCGCGCTGCACCTCGCGCTGCTCGCGGCCGGGATCGGCCCCGGCGACGAGGTGATCACGGTGCCCTTCACGTTCGTCGCCACTGTGTCGGCCATCGTCTATGCCGGCGCGACGCCGCGGTTCGTGGATATCGAGCCGGTGCACTTCACCATCGACCCGGCGGCGCTCGAGGCGGCGATTACTCCGCGCACCCGGGCAATCGTCCCGGTCCATCTCTACGGCCAGCCGGCGGACATGGAACCGCTCCTGGAGTCGCACGCCGGCACGGCCTCGTCGTCATCGAGGACGCGGCCCAGGCACATGGTGCGGAGTACCACGGCCGCCGCTGCGGATCGATGGGCGACATCGCGGCGTTCAGCTTTTACCCGGGCAAGAACCTCGGCGCGTACGGCGAAGGAGGCGCCGTGGTCACGCAGCAACCCGCAGTATGCCGAGACGATGCGCATGCTGAGGGACTGGGGCCAGGCGAAGAAGTACGAGCACCGGCTCAAGGGCTTCAACTACCGGATGGACGGCTTTCAAGGTGCCATCCTGCGGGTCAAGCTGGTGCACCTCGAGCGCTGGACCGAGGCGCGCCGGTCGCGCGCCGCCCTCTACGGACGCCTGCTGAGCGATTCGTCGCTGCGGCCGCCGGCCGAGCGCGCCGGTTGCCGTCACGTCTACCACGTCTACACGATTCGCGTCACCGACCGCGAAGGAACCCAGGCGCGGCTCCGCGAGCGCGGCATCGGCACCGGCATTCACTATCCGATTCCGGTTCACCTGCAGCCGGCTCACGCCGATCTCGGGTACGTCGCCGGCGACTTCCCCGCGAGCGAGCAGGCGGCTGCGGAAGTGTTGTCGCTCCCGATGTTTCCCGAGCTCACCGACGCGCAGGTAGAAACGGTCGCGGCGGCCGTCGGGGCATGCGCACGGTGACCGTTCAGTCGGCGGTCGCCAGCGGCCGTCACGGCCGATCGGCGTGCGCAGATGGTTGCATCGGGCTACGCCCTGCTCGGTCGTCGGGGCGGAGCCGAGCGGCGGCGTCTTCAGTCTCGCCAGGGCGCTGCTGGAAGGCGTGAGGGAGCAGCACGATGAGTGACACGGCATCGCGTATGGTGCCCGCCATGCACGGGATGCTCACCGTGGAGCCCGATCCGCCGTTCGAGCGCGATCTTGCCGATCACCTGCGCAACGGCCACGACGCTGCCGGGCTGGCCGGCCTCTACGGCCGCTTCGTCCAGGGCGAGACCGACTTCGATGCGCTGATGCGCCGGATCCTCGTTCGCGCCATGGTGCGCGCGTGCGGCGACGGGGTTCGCGTGGGGCGCGGGGTGGTGTTCCGGCATCCCGAGACGTTCGAGCTCGGCAGCAGTGTCTTCATCGGCGAGCAGGCGATGATCCAGGGGCGCGTGCAGGGCACCTGCAGGATCGGCGATCACGCCTGGATTGGTCCGCAGTCCTACTTCGACGCGCGGAATCTCGTGATCGAGGAGTACGTCGGCTGGGGGCCTGGCGCGAAGGTGCTCGGCTCGAAGCACACCGGACTGCCGGCGGACGTTCCCCTGATCCAGACCGACCTCGAGATCAAGCCGGTGCGCATCTGCGCCTGGGCCGACATCGGCGTCAATGCCGTCGTGCTTCCCGGCATCACGGTCGGCAAGGGCGCGATCGTCGGCGCCGGGGCGGTCGTGACCCACGACGTCGCGCCGTTTTCGGTCGTCGCCGGCGTTCCGGCGCGTTTCCTCAAGTGGCGGCAGGGGTGCGAGCCGCCCGCGGGCGGCTAGGCGGTCTTCCGGCTGAAGCCGGAAGCCACCGCTGAACGCGGAGACTTCGGCGGCTTCCCGCCTTCGGGCGGTAGGCGGACCTGAAGGTCCGCCTCCTACGGGTTGGATTGTCAGCGTCATGGATATCAACGGATCGCGCATCGTCGTCACCGGCGGGGCCGGGCTCATCGGCTCCACCACGATCGATCTCCTGCTCGGTTCGCACGCGCCGGAGCAGATTGTGATCTTCGACAATCTCTCGCGCGGGACCACGGCGAACATCGAGGCCGCCCTTGCGGACCCGCGCGTGGTGCTCGTCGAGGGCGACGTGCGGGACCAGACGGCCGTCGAGCGCGTGATGCACGGCGCCGACGCGGTGCTCCACATGGCGGCGCTGCGGATTACGGCCTGCGCCGCGGAGCCGCGCGAGGCGTTCGAGGTCATGTGCACCGGCTCCTTCAACGTCGTTGTCGGCCGCGCAGCAGGCCGGGGTGAAGAAGGTCGTGGCGGCCTCGACCGCCTCGATCTACGGGATGGCCGGGCAGTTTCCCACCACCGAGGAGCATCATCCCTACAACAACCGCACGTGGTACGGTGCGTCGAAGGTGATGCTCGAGGGGCTGTTGCGATCCTTCAACGACATGTACGAGCCTGCCTTATGTGGCGCTGCGCTATTTCAACGTCTACGGCGCGCGCATGGACATCCACGGCAAGTACACCGAAGTGCTGATCCGCTGGATGGAGCGGCTCGAGGCCGGCAAGCCGCCGCTCATCCTCGGAGACGGCTCTCAGACGATGGACTTCGTGTACGTGGACGACGTGGCGCGGGCAAACGTGCTGGCGTTGTCCTCCGACGTGTCCGACGAGGTGTGCAACGTGGCGAGCGGCGTCGAGACAAGCCTGAACGACCTCGCCGCGGCGTTGACGCGCGTCATGGGCGCAGACAGATCCCCTGAGTACGGGCCGGAACGAAAGATCAACGCCGTGCCGCGAAGGCTCGCCTCGACCGACAAGGCCGAACGGCTGCTTGGCTTCCGCGCCGCCGTGCCGCTCGACGAAGGGCTGCGGCGGCTGGTCGCGTGGTGGCGCGCGGCGCGGGTGCCGCAATGACCACGACCGCGTCGGCGATTCCAGTGGCGCGGCCGTGGATGGACGAGCGCGAGGCCGAGGCCGCGCGGCGCGCCATCCTGTCGGGATGGGTGACGCAGGGCCCGGAGGTCGCGGCCTTCGAGCAGGAGTTCGCCGATGCCGTCGGCGCCAGCCATGCGTGCGCCGTGTCGAGCTGCACCACCGCCTTGCACCTCGCGCTCACGGCGTGCGGCGTCGGTCCGGGCGACGACGTCGTGACCGTGAGCCACTCGTTCATCGCGACGGCCAATGCCATCCGGTACTGCGGAGCGACGCCGGTGTTCGTGGACGTCGATCTGGCCACGTTCAACATGGACGCGACGCGGCTCGAGGCTGCGATCGGCCCGCGCACCAGGGCGATCCTGTGCGTGCATCAGCTCGGGATGCCCTGCGATCTCGCCGCGATTCTCGCGGTGGCGGGACGCCATGGCCTGCCGGTGATCGAAGACGCGGCGTGCGCGGCGGGCAGCGAGATCCTGTGGGACGGACGCTGGCAGCGTATCGGCCGCCCGCACGGCGCCGTCGCCTGCTTCTCGTTTCACCCGCGCAAGCTGCTCTCGACCGGCGACGGCGGCATGTTGACCACGAACGATGCCGATCTCGACCGCCGGTTTCGCCTGCTCAGGCAGCATGGCATGAGCGTGCCGGATACGGTGAGGCACGCCTCGGCGCAAGTGATCCAGGAGGAGTACCAGGTCCTCGGGTTCAACTACCGGATGACCGACATCCAGGCTGCGGTCGGCCGCGAGCAGTTGACGCGGCTTCCGGCGATCGTCGCGAGACGGCGCGAGCTTGCGGCCCGCTACCACGAGGGGCTGCGCGATTGCGACGGCGTCATCGTGCCGGCCGAGTCGGGCAGCGTCCGCACGAACTGGCAGAGCTACGCGATCCGCGTAGCCAGGGAACGCCGGGGCTCCGTGATGCAGCGCCTGCTCGACGAACGAATCTCGACCCGCCGCGGCGCCATGAACGCGCATCGTGAGCGCGCGTATCCGGACGGCACGTGGCGAGCGGCCGGATCGCTCACGCGCAGCGAGGAGGCGTACCAGACGGCCATCGTGCTCCCGCTGTTCCACCAGCTCACACACGGGGAACAGGACCGCGTGATTGACGCGGTGACACGCGCGGCTGCGGCATCGTGAGGCTTTCGATCATCACCCCCGCGTTCAACGAGGCGGCCGACCTGCCGATGCTCTACGAGCGGCTCGCGGCGGTCATGGCGAACCGCGCCGACGAATGGGAGTGGCTCGTCGTGGACGATCATTCAGGCGACGGGACGTTTGCCGTCATCGAGCAGCTCGCGCTCCGCGATGCCCGCATTCGCGGCGTGAGGCTGGCGCGAAACTCCGGTTCGCACCTGGCGATCACATGCGGGCTGCACCAGGTCTCGGGCGACGCTGCGGCGCTCCTCGCGGCGGATCTGCAGGATCCGCCTGAGCTGCTGCCGCAGATGCTCGACCGATGGCGGAACGGGGCCCAGGTCGTCTGGGCCGTCCGCCGGCGGCGGCCCGGCGAGCGGCATCACCAGGCGTTCGCGGCGATCTACTACTGGATCATGCGGCGTCTCGTGGGCTTGTCGGACATGCCGGCGAGGGGCGCCGATTCCTTCCTGATCGACCGCGTGGTGATCGACGCGTTCTGCCAGTCGGCGGAGCGGAACGCGAGCGTCTTCGCGCTCATCACGTGGCTCGGGTTCCGGCAGGACCATGTCGAGTACCGACAAGCAGCCGCGCGCGCACGGCCAATCCGGCTGGACGCTTGCGAAGAAGACGAAGCTCGTCGTCGACTCGGTCGTCTCCTTCTCGGACTTCCCGATCCGATGGTGCGGTTACATCGGCGTCGCGCTGCATCGGATGCGCGTTCCTCGTGGCCGTTGCCGCGCTCTTCCTGCTCCCGACGCTCGGTGCGGCACTGCTGCTCGTGACGGCGCTCGTTGTCGGCCTGACCGGGGTCCAGCTCAGCGGCGCTGAGCATCGTCGGTCAGTACGCGTGGCGCGCCCTCGATGAGGCGCGCCGCCGGCCCGCGTATGCCATCGAGGCGGTCGCGGGCCAGAGGCAGGCATCACGGCTGGGCTAGGAATTGGCTGAGCAGGCTCCGACGTGCAGTAGAATGTCGGCTTCCGGTCGCCGCGATACGGCCCGGCTGGCGCGGATCTTCGCGTTTCCGATGCGCCAACCCGAGGCCTGAGGCCTGCACCTGAGCCCTGAGACCTGATGATTGACTGTATCGCTGGGTACCATCTGAACCCATGGACCTGCGGGATCGCCAAGTTCAACGCGATCCTGGCACGCAACCTTGATGTGCCGGTGATTGGCATCGGCTCCCTCGACCTGCAGCGCTATCAGCGGCCGCTCCTGTCGCTGAAGATGTCTGAATTTTCGCCAGGGGACGCCCAGGGGCTCGCCGAGTGGGTGGACGCCCACACCGGCGGCTTCGAGCTGTTCCTGCACGCTTTCGACGGCACCGACGTGGAAATGCGGCTGCTCGCCGCCGCCGCGAAGGTGTATTGCGGCAATCGCGAGCTCGCCCACGACCTCGGACCGGCGCGGCCCGACATCGTGGAGCTGTTCTGCCCCGGGACGTTGCTGAACCCTCAGCGATTTCAGCAGACCGAGCTCTCGGTGTTCACCTTCGGCATGGCGCACAAGATCCGCGTGCCGCTCTACCGCCGCCTGCGCGACCTGCTCGACGCCACCGGCAAGAGCTATTCGGTCTACGTGTCGACGGCGCTGCACGAGAACACCAGCTTCGACGGCTCATTTGTCGTGCGGTTCGAGGAACTGCAAGCGATCTTCAACGGCCAGGTCTACTTCATGGGGTACCTGTCCGACACGGCGGTCTACAACCAGCTGACCGAATGCACCTACCTCGCGGCATTCTTCGAGAAGGGCCTGCGCGCGAACAATACGACCGTCAACGCCGCCATGGAGTGCGGATGCGCCGTCGTCACCAACCTCGACGAGCACTCGCCGGCGGGGCTCGTCCACATGAAGAACGTCATCGACATCAACGCCTGCGACCGGCTGCCCGGCTTCGACCAGGCAGAGAAGATCGGCCGTGCCGCGCGTGAGGTCGCACAAGCGCAATACGGATGGGATTCGCTGGTGGCGCAGCTGCGGCCGGTCGTGCGCACGTAAAGATGTCGGGGGTTGCCGTGTCCGTCGGCGAGGCAGGCGCCACACGGAAGTGGCCCACCAACCTGGGCGTCACGGCGCTGGCGCTGGCGCTGGTGGGCTCGATCATGACGCAGAGCGGCCGGATCGCCGACAACAAGGGATATGGGTTCGACGGGACGATCTACGCGCGTATGATGGTCGACTCGCTGCGTGACGGTGGCGACAACGCACGCATGCGGCCCCTGGTTCTGCTGACCAACCAGCTTGCCTACGATTTCATCTTCAAGGAGCCGATCCGTACCTTCCAGGCGCTGAACTTGGTGTACACGGCGCTGCTCGCGCTGGTGCTCTGCGGGATCCTCGACCTGTACGGAGCGTCGACGGCGCACAAGGTGATCTTCACCACCAATGTCTTCGCCACGGTCGCAATTGCGAAGATGTTCGCTTTCTACCCGATCCTCATCGACCTCGGCGCCTACTTCTGGGTCGCCTTCGCGATGTACGCCATCATTCGCGGCCGCCGTGCGCTCACCGTCGGCGCGACGATCCTGGCCGTGCTGGCGCGTGAGTTCGGCCTGGTGGCGATCCTCTTCGGTATCCATCGTGACTTGCGCCGACGCGTGCCGCTGCGGGTGATCGTCGGCACCTACCTTCCGGCGGTGATCAGCTTCATCGCGCTGCGGCAGTGGGTCACGGCGACGTCCGGGACGGCGGGCGAGCTTCGCGGCATCGAAGGCGGCCTGCTCTCGAGCGCCGACATCCTCGCCAACCTCAGCTACTTGGCCAGTCCGCTGTTCCTCATCTACCTGGCGTACTTCGTGGCCACCGTCTTCGGGGGCATTTCGCTGCTCCTCCTGGTTCGCGCCTGCCGCGGGCAGGTGCGGATTCGCGGCGAGAGCGAGTGGCTCACCTATTTCGGCGCGGTGGGCATCCTGACGCTCGTGGGCAATATCGACCTGTGGCGGTACCTCGCTTACGCGGTGCCGGCGACCGCGGCCATCTATGCGATGACGCTGGCACAATCCGACTGGCGCATCGTGGCGCCCTGGGCTGCCCTGGTGACGCTGTTCACGCAGCAGCCGTGGGTGGCCATGAACGATCAGTCGTACTTCTGGGATTGGTTTCCGCTCTACTTGCCCGAGTTCAACGTACCGAACCCGCCGACCCCCGGCTTCTGGGTCGCATGGGTTGTTCGCATCGCAGGGATCGCATGCCTCGGGGCGCTGGTGTGGGCGGTAGAGGCGCGCGCCACGTCAGGGGCACAATCAAAGACGCCGAGCCAGGCGGCGGTATGAAGGAGAGCTCATTGGCAGGCACACTCAAGATCGGCGCGCACGAGATCGGCGATCACACGCAGTGCTACGTCATTGCGGAGATCGGGCACAACCACCAGGGCAGCCTCGACAAGGCGCGGGAGCTGTTTCGCGAGGCCAAGCTGGCCGGCGCGCACGCGGTGAAGCTGCAGAAGCGCGACAACCGCGGCCTCTACACGAACGCCGCGTACAACAAGCCCTACGACAACGAGAACAGCTTCGGCGCCACCTACGGCGAGCACCGCGAGTTTCTCGAGTTCGGACTGGACGAGTACAGGGCGCTGCAGGAGTACGCCCGAGAGCTCGGCATCGACTTCTTCGCGACGGCATTCGATCTCGAGAGCGCCGACTTCCTCGCCTCCCTCGACATGCCCGCGTACAAGATTGCGTCCGGCGATTTGAAGAGCACGCCGCTCCTGAAGTACGTCGCCCGCCGCGGCAAGCCGATGGTCATCTCGACGGGCGGCGCGTTCATCGAGGACGTGCAGCGCGCCTACGACACAATCATGCCGATCAACCCGCAGCTCGCCATCCTGCAGTGCACGGCCGGGTACCCGGCGGCATTCGAGGAGCTCGACCTGCGCGTCATCGGCACCTACCGCGAGCGGTTCCCCGGCGCGGTGATCGGGTTTTCGAGCCATGACAACGGCATCGCCATGCCGGTGGCGGCCTACATCCTCGGCGCCCGCATCGTCGAGAAGCACTTCACGCTCAACCGCGCGATGAAGGGCACCGACCACGCGTTCTCGCTCGAGCCGGTCGGGCTGCGCAAGATGGTGCGCGATCTCGAGCGCACGTCCAAGGCGGTGGGCAACGGCGTCAAGAAGATCTACGACAGCGAGAAGGCGCCGATCGTCAAGATGGGCAAGAGCCTCGTCGTGTCGCGAGACCTGCCGATCGGCCACACGCTGACGACCGAAGACATCGTCATGAAGTCGCCCGGCGGAGGTATTCCGCCGTACGAGCTCGACAAGGTGCTGGGCCGGGTCACGCTCAAGGTGCTGTATGAGGACGACTTCCTGACCTTCGAGGCCCTGGGAAAGCTGAGCGCCGAGTTCGCCCGTTCGTGAACGGATTTCGCCTCGACCACGAGGTTGCGGTAGTGACCGGCGCCTGCGGCAAGCTGGGGCCGATCTGGGTTGACGCGCTGCTCGAGGCCGGCGCCCGCGTCGCGGCGCTGGACGTGCCGGCGGCGGCGGTGTCACCGGCCTTCTGCGAGGTCGTGACCCGGGCGGGCGATGCGCTCCGCCGCATCGACTGCGACATCACGGACCGCGTCTCGATCGAAGCCGCCGCCGCCCGCGTGGTGGCGGATCTCGGTGAGCCGTCCGTTCTCGTCAACAACGCGGGCATCGACCAGCCGCCCGACAGCCCGGGCGGCCGCCACCACCTGCACGAGCTGCCGATCGATCCGTTCCGCCGCATGATCGAAGTGAACCTGATCGGCACGTTCCAGGTGACCCAGGTGTTCGGCGCGCGCATGGCGGCGCGCGGCGGCGGGTCGATCATCAACATCGGTTCGCTGTACGCGTCGGTGTCTCCGGATCCGCATTTTTACGAGCACCTGGCCGGCAACGCGCCGTTCATCAAGTCGCCCGCGTACGGCGCTTCGAAGGCCGGCGTGGTGAGCCTGTCGAAGTTTTTCGCGACGCACTGGGCCGGGAGCGGTGTTCGCGTGAACACGCTGTCGCCCGGCGGCGTGCTGGCGGGGCAGGACGAACAGTTCAAGGCCAAGTACGGCGCGCGCGTCCCGCTTCGCCGCATGGCGCAACCGGACGACCTCAAGGGACCGCTGGTGTTCCTCGCGTCGCGGGCATCTTCGTACGTAACCGGTCACGAGCTCCGGGTGGACGGCGGATTCACCGCCTGGTAGCTCGCCGGTTCCCGGGATACCCTTGGTGGTCACCCGGTGAGAAAGTGGGGGGCGGTGTAACGTGATACGCAAGGCGCTGGCATGGGGACGGTCACTGCTGAACCGGCTGATCCGTCCGGAGGGTGACAAGGCCATCAAGTCGCTTCGCATGGACCTCCGCCGGCTGACGAATCGTCTCGATCGCCTCGAGGATGCGGAACGCAGCGCGGCGAAGCTGCCTGCACAACGCCGATCGGACGGCGACGCAGCTCAAGCTCGTCTCAGTGCTCAATCGCCGTCAGCAGGAGGACATCGAGCGGCTTCCGGCGTTGCTCAACGAGGAGCGCATCGCCGAGCACGTGCGCCGCGCCGTGGCGGCTGCACCGGTGCTGACGGATCCATACGAGCACGCGATCGTCGAGCGGGTGCTGCCGGATGCCGTATACGACCTGCTGCTCCGCGCGATTCCACCCGCCGAGTTCTTCCACGACCGGGACCCCATCAAGCAGAATCTGTCGTTTCCCATGGACTTCGGCCCCACGTTGTCGGCGGTTGCGTGGGAATTCATGGACCACGTCATCGCGCGCCAGGTGATTCGTCCGGCGGTGCTGAAGAAATTTCACGAGCCGCTGCAACGGCTCTTCGCGTCGCTGTTCGGCAAGACGCTCGTGGATCGGGCCAACTCGCTGCCGCAGTCGGTCCACGGCGGCCGGTTGATGCTGCGGCGTCCCGGTTATTACCTCGGGCCTCATCGCGATCCCAAGCGGGCCATGCTGACGTGCCTGCTCTATCTGGCGCGAAAGGGCGACAGCGAGGCGCACGGCACGCAGATCTTCCGCGTGCGGGACGACGGCGAGGCAAGCTACAAGCAGACGTACTATCCGGGAGCGGAGGGGCGCGAGTGCGAGCTCGTCAAGGTCGTCCCATTCAGACCCAATACGATGCTCGTGAGCCTGAACTCCACGGGCGCGCATGGCGCGATGATTCCGGCGGACGCGCCGGCGGACCTCGAGCGGTACACCTATCAGTTCTACGTCGCACCACTCAACGAAGCGCTCGCTGCGTTGATCAAGTCACTGCCGTCCGCGCAACGGGGCATGTGGAGCAACAAGCCGCAGGCTGGACCGGAGTACGCGTGAGGCGCAGCTCGCGGGCAGACGATCCGGGGATATCCAGATGATCGTGACGAGCGCGTCGCCGGCGGGGTCACCCGGCCTCATCGCAGTCCCTTCCGTCGTGCCCAACCAGGTAGGCGGTCACGATGCCCTGGCGGCGGACGGCCGGACGTTCGCGAAAGTGGACCCGGCGACCGGCGCCGAGATCTGCCAGGTCGCGCGGTCCGGCGCGGCAGACGTGAAGATCGCCGTCGAGGTGGCGAAGGCGGCGCAGCCAGCCTGGGCGGGGATGACCGTCGTGAAGCGGGGTGAGATCCTGCGCCAGATCGCCATCCTGATGCGCGCGCAGCGTGATGCGATCGCGGCGCTCGTCGCGAGAGAGACGGGAAAGTCGAAGAAGGATGCGCTCGGCGAGACCGACGCCGCGATCGAGATGGGCTTCTTCGTCGCCGGCGAAGGCCGCCGCTTCTACGGCCAGACGACGACGAGCGCCGTGCCGAACAAGTCGGCGATGATCGTCCGGCAGCCGCTCGGCGTGGCCGGCCTGATCATCGCGGCCAACACGCCGATCGCGAACGTGGCCTGGAAGGCGTTTCCGGCGCTGCTGTGCGGCAACGCCGCCATCCTCAAGGCGGCGGAGGACACGCCGCTGTCGGCGTGGGCCTTCGGCGTGCTCGCGCGCGAAGCCGGCGTGCCCGAGGGGGTGTACCAGACCATTCACGGCTACGGCGAGGAAGCGGGCGCGCCGCTCGTCGAGCACGAGGATGTGGCGGTCGTCAGCTTCACGGGCTCGACCGAGGTCGGCCGCTGGATCGCGGAGACCGCCGGCCGCCGGCTGGCGAAGGTCTGCCTCGAGCTCGGCGGCAAGAACCCGCTCATCGTCTGCGACGATGCGGATCTGCAGAATGCCGTGACGTGGACGATCGGGTCCGCGTTCAGCAACGCCGGGCAGCGCTGCGCCGCCGGGAGCCGCATCCTGGTGTTCGACGCGGTGTACGACCGGTTCAAGGAGATGCTGGTCGAGGCGACGCGCCGCCTGAAGGTCGGCACCGGCGACAGCGACGACTACGGGCCCGTGATCAACGAAGGGCAGATGCGGAACATGCTCGCGTCGGTCGACCGCGCGACGTCGGCGGGGGCCGTCGGTGTTGACCGGTGGTCATCGCCTCACCGGCGCGGCCCACGGCGCGGGGTTCTTCGTGGCGCCGACGATCATCGAGCACGTCGGATCGAATGACGAGATCTCGCGCAGCGAGCTGTTCGGGCCGATCACGTTCCTCTACCGCGTGCGCGATTTCGAGGAGGCGATCGCGATGGCGAACGATTCGCCGTTCGGCCTGACCGCCTCGATCCACACGCGGAACATCAACCGCGCGATGACGTTCGTGGGCCGCATCCAGTCTGGCGTGGCCGTCGTCAACGGCGGCACCTACGGCAGCGAGCCGCACCTGCCGTTCGGCGGCCTGCGGCAGTCCGGCAACGGCTGGCGCGAGGCGGGGACGCAGGCGCTCGACGTCTACTCCGACCTGAAAACGGTGTACATCAATCACAATCCGGGCGATGTGTGATGGCGAGACGCCACTCGATTCGGCGGCCGGACGCCCCAGACACGAACCACAGCAGGCACAGAGACACAGAGACACCTTGCGACGGACGTGCGCTGTCCGGCTGAAGCCGGAAGCCACAGTACAGTGGAGCTGGACGCAAGCGGAGACGCGAGAACGCGGAAGTGAGCACGACAGGATCTGCATCTGTCGTCGCGTTCATCCCCGCGCGCCAGGGTTCCAAGCGGGTGCCGGGCAAGAACGTGCGCCTGCTGAACGGGCACCCGCTAGTTGGCCTACACGATTGCGCCGGCGCTCGAGAGCGGCGTGTTCGAGTCGGTGATCGTGTCCACCGACTCGGAGGAGATCGCGGAGACCGCGCGGCACTATGGCGCGGAAGTGCCGTTCCTGCGGCCGGCGGGTTATGCGGGAGACACGTCGCCGGACATCGAGTGGCTGGAGCACGCGCTCGGCGAGCTGAAGCGGGAGGGGCGCCGCTGGGACTGCTTCAGCCTGCTGCGGCCGACGAGTCCGTTCCGCACCGCCGGCACGATCCGGCGCGCGTGGGCGGCCTTCACGGCGCAGGACGGCGTCGATTCGCTGCGCGCGGTCGAGAAGTGCGCGCAGCATCCGGGCAAGATGTGGGTGGTGCGCGGCGACCGGATGTTTCCGCTGTTGCCGTTCGGTCCCGCGGAGCAGCCGTGGCACAGCACGCCGTACCAGGCGCTGCCGCCGGTATACGTGCAGAACGCGTCGCTGGAGATCGCGTGGTCGCGCGTCGTGTTCGAGCGGCGCACGATCGCGGGTGACGTCCTCGTGCCGTTTCTCACGCAGGGCTACGAGGGCTTCGACATCAACGACCCGTCCGACTGGATGATCGCCGAACGGCTGCTGGCGGACGGCGCGGTGCAGCTGCCGCCGGTTCCGCAGGCGCCGTTTGCAGCTGGTAGCGGGCAGCCGGCAGCGGGCAGCCGGCAGACCGTGGACCGGAAATGAACGTAGAGGCCGGACCTTCAGGTCCGCCTACCGACCAACGACCGTAGACCGCAGACCGTAGACCGAAGTATGGGTGACATCCAAACAGACCAGGGAGACGCGCTCGAGCTCCTCTACGTGCCTCCGCCGGAGTTCCGGCGCGTGGTCGATGCGGCGGCCCCCGCTGCGCTGAAGGCACGCGCCTTCGCGGCGCTGGCGCGCATCAACACGCTGTACATGATTGCCGGCGCATGGTCCGGGCACATCGGGACCAGCTTCAGCTCGCTCGAGATCCTGAGTTGGCTGTTCCTGAACGAGATCCGCGACCTCGACAAGGGACCGGAGGCGGCCGACATCTTCTTCTCGTCGAAGGGCCATGACGCGCCGGCGCTGTATGCCGTGCTGATCGGCCTCGGCCTGCTGCCGGCGGACAAGGTGCACCAGCTCCGTCGCCTGCACGGCCTGCCCGGCCATCCGCACGTCGAGACGCCCTTCATCCAGGCGAACACCGGCTCGCTGGGGATGGGCATTTCGAAGGCGAAGGGGATGGCGATTGCCAACCGCCAGGCCGGCGCGCCGCGGCGCATCTTCGTGCTGACCGGCGACGGCGAGCTGCAGGAAGGGCAGTTCTGGGAGTCGCTCGGATCGGCCGCCAACCGCGGGCTCGGCGAGATCGTCGCGATCGTCGATCACAACAAGATCCAGTCGGATACCTGGGTCGACGATGTCAGCCGTCTCGGCGATCTCGAGGCGAAGTTTCACGCGTTCGGATGGCACGTGAGCCGCGTGGATGGCCACGACGTCGCCGCGATCGAGCGCACGTTCCGCGCCCTCGACGCGGTCACGGATCGGCCGAAGGTGATCATCGCGGATACGGTGAAGGGGAAGGGCGTCAGCTTCATGGAAGGCCCCGCGATGAAGGCGGGTGAGCTGTACGGGTATCACTCGGGTGCGCCAGGCGAAGCCCAGTACACGGCAGGGCTCGCGGAGCTGCGCGCGTCGGCGGACACCCTCTTCTCCGAGCTTCACCTCGGGCCGATCCACACCGAGACGCGCACGCGCAACCCGCGGCGTGAGCCGCGGCAGACCGACAGCCTGATCGCCGCCTACGATCGCGCGCTGGTCAACCAGGCGGAGAAGCATCCGCGTCTTCTCGTGCTCGACGCCGATCTCGTCAAGGACTGCGGGCTGGTGTCGTTCGCGACGCGCTACCCGGACCGCTTCATCGAGTGCGGCATCGCGGAACAGGACATGGTGTCGATGGCCGCGGGCATGGCGCGCCGCGGTGCGCTGCCGATCGTGCATTCCTTCGCGTGCTTCCTCGCCGCCCGGCCCAACGAGCAGATCTACAACCAGTGCAGCGAATCGACGAAGGTCATATACGTCGGATCGCTGGCCGGGCTCCTGCCGGGCGGACCGGGCCATTCGCACCAGTCGGTCCGCGACATCTCTGCGCTGGCGGGCATTCCGACGCTCGTGCTCGCCGAGCCGTCGTCGGAAGTCGAGGTCGAGGCCATCTACGACCATCTCGTGAACCGCGTGAGCGCGAGCTCCTACCTGCGACTCGTATCGGTGAAGTGGCCGCTGCCCTTCTCCTATCCGAAGGCGCACGAGGTCGAGGTGGGCCGGGGTTGGGTCGTGCGCGACGGCGCGGATGCCGTGGTGTTCGGCTACGGTCCGTGGCTGCTCTCGAATGCCTTCGAGGCGGCGGAAGAGATCGAGCGGTCGGCGGGCGCCGGCATCCGCCTCGTGAACCTGCCCTGGCTGAACCGCGTAGACCCTGCGTGGCTGCGGCACGTCATCGGCGCGCGCCGCTCGATCGTCACGCTCGACAATCATTACCTGCACGGCGGCCAGGGCGAGATGATCGCCGCCGCGGTCGCCGCGCTCGGCCTCGAGCCGGCAGCGCGCGTCACCAGCGTCGGCGTCACGGCCCTGCCCGAGTGCGGCACCAACGACGAGGTCCTGGCCTGGCACGGGCTCGACGTGTCCGGCCTGGTGAAGAGCCTTCGACAGGCAGTTCCACAAGTCGCATGAGGCATCTACGCGACAGGCTCGACGCGAGCTCCAAGGCGATACGTCTTTGGTTAGCCACAGAGGTCACGGAGAACGCGGACAGCGCACGTCCTCCGAGCGCGACCTGAGCCGTTCGACGGGCCGCATCGGGCGGGCGCGGGCGGTCGAGCTCGCGCCGACAAGTCATGGTCGCTGCGGGTGAGACTTGTCGGCGCGAGCTCGTACCACCCGCGATCGGCCTGCGCGCAGGCCGACCCGTCGAACGGCGCCTGTCCGGAATCTCCGTGTCCTCCGTGGCCAACGTCCGTTCACAGTCCTCTTTGGACCCGCGCTTGCTGAGGGTACGCGTCTGACGACCCTGTTCTGGGATATTGACGGCACGCTGCTCACCACCGGCAAAGCCGGCGTGCCCGCGTGGGAAGCCGCGGTCAAGGCGGTGACCGGCTGTGATTTCGCGCTATCGTCCATCCGCGTGCCCGGGATGACCGATTTCCAGATTGCCGTCCGGACGTTCGAGATGCTCAACCTCGACGCCGATGACGCGACGATGCGACGCATGGTGCGGCTGTACGAAGAGGGACTGCCGGCCGCGCTGCCGCTGAAGCAGGGGCGTGTGCTGACCAACGTGCGCGAGATCCTCGAGCACCTGGAGGGTCGCGACGACGTGCGCTCGTACCTGTTGACGGGGAACACGCGGGGCGGGGCGAAGGCCAAGCTGACGCACTACGACCTGTTCAAGTACTTTCCGGACGGCGCGTTCGCGGAGGACACGAGCGATCGCGCCACGATTGCGATGCGCGCGCTCGATCTGGCCCGCCGCGCCGGCCCGGTTGCCGAGGCTCGCATGTTCGTCATCGGCGACACGCCGCACGACATCCACTGCGCCAACGCCATCGGCGCCAGGACGATAGCCGTGGCGACCGGCGGCTACACCACCGAGGAGCTCGCCGAGCACGGACCATGGCGGGTGATCGAGGCGCTGCCGCCGCCGCAGGAGTTCGTGGCGCTGATCGGCCTCAGTCCCGAGCCGAGCATCCGGAATAGAGGATCCCGGCTGCCGCAGCCCGGGTTCACCGCATGAGACGCGTCATCCGTCGAATCCCGGCGCTCTGGCGCGCGAGCCGGCTGGCGCGGCGCTGGTACCACGCGCGGTTCGACGCCTACCCGGACTGGCGCCAGGTGCTCGAGGCCGAGCCGGTGATGTGGGAGTCCGCCCGCAATGCGGCGAAGGGCGGCCCCCGTGTCCTGATGGCCACCGCGGTCGGGTCTTACGCGCACGCGATGTCGCTCGAAAGCGCGCTCGCCGCCGCGCTGACCTTTCGCGGCGCCGAGGTCCACGCGCTGCTCTGCGACGGCGCGATGACCGCGTGCGCCGAGTGCGAAGCCTCCCTGTACCCGGATATCGCCCGCTTCGTGCGCACCGGCCCGTCCCGCGACTTGTGCCGCGACTGCCAGTGGCCGGCCGAACGCGTTTACAGGCAGCTTGGCCTCAAGGTCCATCGCTACAGCGACTGGCTGACAGGCGAGGATCGCGGGCACGCGCGGAGCCTTGCCTCGTCGATCCCGCTCGCGCAGCTTCCCGGGTTCACGCTCGACGGCCTCGCCATCGGCGAGCACGCGTACGCCGGCGCGCTCCGCTTCTTCGCGACCGGCTCGCTCGATCACGAGCCGCAGTCGGAGGCGGTGCTGCGGCGGTACCTCGAATCGGCGCTGCTGACGGCGTACGCCACGCGCCGGCTGCTGCGCGCGCTCAACTTCAGGTCGGCGGTCTTCACGCACGGCATCTACGTCCCCTGGGGCATCGTCGGCGAAGTGGCGCGCCAGGAAGGCGTCCACGTGACGACGTGGAACGTGGCGTATCGCAAGCGCCGCTTCATCTTCAGCCACGACGACACGTATCACCACACGCTGATGACCGAGCCGCGCGAGCACTGGGAGGACAACGAGCTCTCGCCGGCGCAGGACCGCGAGCTGATGCAGTACCTGTCGAGCCGCCGCGAAGGCCTGTTCGACTGGATCGTGTTCCACCGTCCGAAGCGTCACGACCAGCAGGAGATCGCGTCGAGGCTCGGCCTCGATCCCCGCAAGCCGGTGATCGGCCTGCCGACCAGCGTGACCTGGGACGCGCAGCTGCACTACCCGTCGAACGCGTTCCCCAACATGCTCGAATGGCTGGTGCAGACCTGCGAGTACTTCGCCACACGGCCCGAGCTGCAGCTCCTTGTCCGTGTGCACCCGGCCGAGATCAGCGGCTTCCCGAAGTCGCGGCAGCCCATCCTCGCGGAGCTGCGAAAGCGGATCCCGCGGCTGCCGCCCAACATCTTCGTGGTGCCGCCGGAGAGCGACATGAGCACCTACGTGCTGATGTCGTTGTGCAACGCGGCCATCATCTACTCGACCAAGATGGGCGTCGAGCTGACGAGCATCGGCTTGCCCGTCATCGTGGCGGGGGAAGCGTGGATCCGCAACAAGGGGCTGACGCACGACGCCTGTTCGCCGGAGGAATACTTCCGGATCCTCGAGCGGCTGCCCTTTCCCGAGCGGCTCGGCCCGGCGCAGCTCGCCCGGGCGCGCCGCTACGCGTATCACTTCTTCTTCAACCGGATGATCCCGCTGCCCTTCATCGAGCCGAAGGCGGGCTATCCGATCTACCGCCTCAAGCTCGACAAGCTCGGGCAACTTCTGCCAGGCCAGTCGCCGGGACTCGATACAATCTGCGACGGGATTCTCACGCGAACGCCCTTCGTCCTGCGCGACAGGGGTGTGAAGTCGTCCGATCTCGTACCATCGTGAACAACGAAGGCCCCAGGGACCGGGAATGACCAATGCAGGCCTCAGGGCTCGGGAATCAGGATTCAGTTGAGGCCTCGGCGCCCGTAAGGCCTGAAACCTGAATTCGTGACAACGAAGGCCTCAGGCCCGAATCGGGGCCAGCTGAGCCCTGAGCCCTGAGCCCTAAACCTGAATCCTAGACCTTGCATGTGGACCCGCTGATCGCGTTCGTGGTCGCCGTCGCGGTCACCATCGCCGCCGGTGCGCTGGTGCGCCGCTATGCGCCGGCCGTCGGCGGCGTCGTGCCGCCGCGGCCCGATCGGTGGCACAGCGCGCCGACACCGACGATGGGGGGCATCGCCATCGCGATCGGAACCGCCGGAGGGTTCCTCGCTGTCGCGCAACCGGCCCGACGTCGTCTTTTCGGTCACCATGTGGGCGCCGGTGGCCCTGGCGGCGCTTGCCATGTTCGTGGTCGGCGTGCTCGACGACCGGCTGCAACTGTCACCGCTGGCGAAGCTCGTGTCCTCGCTCGCCATCGGCGCGTTCCTCGTCTTCGCGCTCGCCGGCACGGAGCCCGAGGGCGCGGTTCCCACGATCTACACGCTCGTCGCCACCGTGTGGTTTGCCGGCATCTGCCACGCGATGAACCTGCTCGACAACATGGACGGCCTGGCGGCGGGCGTCGGGCTGATTGCGGCGGCGTTCCTCGCGTTCCTGCTCGGACCGTCGATGGGCGCGGGAATCGTGCTGCTGCTCGTGTCGCTCGCCGGTTCGCTGCTCGGGTTCCTGTACTGGAACCGCAACCGTGCCCGGCTGTTCATGGGCGACTGCGGGAGCCTCTTCATCGGCGCGGTGCTCGCAGCCGCGTCGCTCGTGCCGGTGTTCAACACCCGGCTGGCGTTCATCAGCCCGTCGGTGATCGTCGTCCTGGTCCTGGTCGTCCCGCTCTTCGATACCGGCTTCGTGCTGGTGCTGCGCCGGCTCGCGGGGCGAAAGGCGAGCAAGGGCGGCACGGACCACGTGTCGCACCGGCTCGTGTCGCTCGGCTTCTCCGAGCGCAGTGCCGTCCGCATCCTGTACCTGCTCGGGTTGATCGGCGGTGGAACCGCGTGGGTCCTGATCGCGTACAGCGGCGTCGAACCGATGTTGCCGCTGGTGGCGCTCTTCGGCGTCATCGTGACGCTGGTCGGCATCTACCTCGCCCGCGTGCCGGCGTACAACGCCGAGGATTTCATCGCGCTGCAGAAGTCCTCGTTCGCGCCGTTTCTCAAGGATCTCGCCTTCAGGTGGCATGCCGGCGAGGTGATGCTCGACCTCGTCCTGATCACCGTCTGCTACTACGTCGCGTACCGCCTCCGCTTCGATGGCGAGGACCTCGACAACTTCCTTCCATACTTCACGGCGTCGCTGCCGGTCGTGCTCGGCTGCAAGCTGGCGTCGCTCTACGTGTCGCGTCTCTACCAGCGCTCGTGGGAGACGTTCGGGCTGCGGGACATCGCCGTCGTCGTCCGCGGCGTCGGCCTGGGGTCGGTCTTCTCGGTGCTCACCATGGCGTATCTTTACCGGCTGCGAGGGTTCTCGCGCGCCGTGTTCGTGCTCGACGCCATGCTGCTCACGATCGCGATCGTGGCGACGCGTGCGTCGTTCCGCGCGATGAACCTGGTGGCGTCCACCCGCAACAAGCAGAGCCGCCGCGTGCTGGTGTACGGCGCGGGCGCATTCGGGCAGACGCTGGTGCGGGAGATGCGGGCCAACACGCACTGGAACATGAATCCGGTCGCGTTCCTCGACGACGACCCGATGAAGGCGCACCGCTGGATCATGGGCGTGCCGGTGCGCGGTGCGCTCGGCGAGCTCGAGACCGTCGTCCGGCGCTACGGCGTGGACGAGATCGTGCTGAGCAGCCCGTCGATCAACGGACGGGTCGAGCACCGCATCCGCGACGTCTGCGCCCAGCTCGATCGCCCCGTCCGCCGCCTCTACATGGAGATCCGCTGAACGCCAGGCTTCGCGTCGGCTTCGACGGCCGGGCCTTCAGCTCGCCCGCCGCAGGCGTGCGGAGATACGTCGCGGGACTCGCCGGTGCGCTCGCCCGGCTCGACGACGGCCCTGAAGTCGTGGCGCTCGGCGGCGCCGATTCGAGCGCCCTGCCGCGCGGCATGGGCTACATCGCGGAACCGCCGCACCCGCCGACCAATGCCGGCTGGATGCTGGTTGGCCTGCCGCGCGCCGCCGCCCGCGCGCGTGTGGACCTGATTCACGCCCCGGCCTACACCGCACCGTTCTGGTCCGGTGTGCCCGTCGTCGTCACGATTCACGACGTGAGCTACGCGCGGCACCCGGAGTGGTATCCCTACCGGCGCGACTGGGTCCGCCGTGCCTTCTACCGCCGCAGCGCCCGCGCCGCGTCGCACGTGATCACCGATTCGATGTTTTCCGCCGCCGAGATCACCGCGGCGTATCGCATCCCGGCCTCGAGGATCACCGTCGCTCCGCTCGGCGTGGACGCCTCGTTTGCGCACGCCGATCGCGGCGCCGTGATCGAGCTTCCGTCCGGCGTGACCGCGCCCTACCTGCTGCACGTTGGCGACATGCACGAACGGCGGAACCTCGCGGTGATCGTGGACGCGCTCCTGGCCGCGCGCCGGCATTTTGGCGCGGTGGCCGGGTTGTCGCTCGTGCTGGCCGGCGTGGACCGCGGCGTCGGCGATGGGCTCTGCGCCATCGCGGCCGACGCCGGCGCGAGCGAGGCAGTGGTGGTGCTGGGTCGGGTGAGTGAGGAGCGGCTGCAGTCGCTGTATCGCGGCGCCACGGCCCTCGTGTACCCGTCGCTGTACGAGGGGTTCGGACTGCCGGTGCTCGAGGCGATGGCCGCCGGTACGCCGGTGATCGCGTCGCGTGCCGCGTCGATCCCGGAGGTGCTTGGCGACGCCGGCATCCTGCTCGACCCACTCGATGCCGGCGCCTGGGCGCTGGCGATTGTCAAGGTTGCCAACGACGAGCACGTCCGCGAGCGGATGCGCCAGGCGGGCCGCGTCCGCGCCGCGACGTTTACGTGGGAGCGCACCGCCCGCGCCACGCTCGGCGTCTACAGGCGGGTCGCGGGTCGATGACTCCCGAGGTCTCCGTCGTCGTGGTCAGCTGGAACGGCAGGCACTATCTCGACGCGTGCCTCTCGGCCGTGGCGGCGCAGCAGGGAATCGCCCTGGAGACAATTCTCGTCGACAACGGCTCGAGGGACGGGACGGTGGAATTCGTGCGCCAGCGATTTCCGGCGGTGCGGGTCGTCGCGCTGGGGACGAATCTTGGCTTCGCCGGCCGGCAACAATGCAGGTGCGCGCGAGGCGCGCGGGCCGTTACGTCGCCTTCCTGAACAACGACACCATCGCCGATCCGGGCTGGCTGCGCGCGCTGCGTGACGGCGTGGACGAGGGGGCGGGGTTCGCGCTGACGACGTCGCGCATCGTGTACATGCACGACCCGTCCGTCATCGACAGCGCCGGCGACGGCGTCCTTCGCTGGGGTGGCGCGTTCAAGCGGCACCACGGCGCCCCGGCGCACGTGGCGGATCAGTCCGACGAGGTGTTCGGCGTGTGTGGCGCCGCCTGCCTCATGCCGCGCGCCGTGTTCGAGGAGCTCGGCGGATTCGACGAGGACTTCTTTGCCTCGCACGAGGACGTCGACCTGTCGTACCGCGCGCGTCTCCGCGGCTACCGCTGCCGCTATGTCGCGACGGCGGTCGTGCGGCATCATGGCAGCGCGACGATGGGGAAGGTGAGCGGGTTCGCGGTGTTCCACGGCCAGCGGAATCTCGAGTGGATGTACTTCAAGAACACGCCGGCGACGGTGCTGGCGCGGACGCTGCCGGGACACCTCGTTTACAACGCGGCGGCGGCGGTGCATTTCGCGCGGCTCGGCCTGTTCGGGACGTTCGTCCGGGCGAAGGTCGCGGCGCTCGGAGGCGCACGGCAGATCGCGCGAAAGCGCGCGGCCGTGCAGCGCACGCGGCGCGTGCCGGCGAGCGTCATCTGGGCGCGGCTCGACCGGCGCTGGCTGGCGGCCAAGCTGCGGGAGAAGCAGTTCGACGTGGGTCTCGGCAGGGGGCGCGCTGAAGGTGGCGCCGGTCGCCGCGATCCTCGTCAACTACAACGCCGGGCCGGAATTGCGGCGCGCGCTGCAGTCCATCGCCGACGAGCTCGCCGGCCGTGACTGGGAGGGCGTCGTCGTGGACAACGCGTCGGCCGACGGAAGCGGCGCGATCGCGGAAGAATTCGCGCCGCACGTACGGCTGCTGCACAACGCCCACAACGTGGGGTTCGGCCGCGGCGTCAACCAGGGCATGGCGGCGACGGCGGCGCCCCTCGTTCTCATCATGAATCCCGACTGCCGGCTCGTCGCGGGCGCCCTGCCGTCGCTCGAGGAGGAGCTGCGCGCGCATCCCGACTGCGCCATCGCCGGTCCGCGGATTCTCAACCCCGACGGTTCGGTGCAGGGCAGCGCGCGCGGCGACCCGGACATGTTCACCGGCCTGTTCGGGCGCACGGCGGTGCTGCGTAAGGTGATGCCGCAACTCGCCGTCTCGCGGCGCAACGTGGTCAGCAACGTGGCGGTTGGCAACGGCCACGCCAGTGTCACGGTGGACTGGTTGTCGGGCGCCTGCATGCTGGCCCGGCGCGACGCGTTCGAGAAGGCGCACGGCTTCGACGAGCGCTACTTCCTGTACTGGGAAGACGCCGACTTGTGCCGGCGGTTGCGGGCGATCGGCTACCACGTGCGATATGTGCCCGGCGCGACGGCGATCCATCGTGTCGGCCACTCGAGCCGGCACGTTCGCGAATCCGCGATCCGCGCGTTCCACGACAGCGCCTACCTGTACTACTCGACCCACGTGGCACCCGGAGCGCTGCACCCGAAGCGCTTCGTCGCGCGCGCGCTGCTGTCCGCGCGGCGCTGGCTGCACCTGCGGTTCAGGCCGGCTGAGCCGGCCCCTACGACGGCCTACGACCGAAGCCGGCCTCTGCGACGGCAGGCTGCCGCTGTATTTCGTGTCCCAGCGGAACAGCAGGAACTGCACCTCGCCATTCACGGCCGTGATCTGATGGGGCACGCCGGCGGGGATGAAAATGGTGTCGCCGGCTTTGACGACGCGCGATTTCCCGTTGCGAATGCCGCTGCCGTCAACGTCGCCTTCGGCTCCGCCGGCCGGCTTCGGGTTGATGAGCTCGCCGTCGGTTGTCAGCGTCGCCTCTCCCGATCGAATCAGATACAGATCGGACTTCTTTCCATGAAAGCCGGCGCCCTCTTCGGCGGCCGTCTCACGCCGAAGATTCAGGTTGAACACGCCGCCTTCGAGAATTCGCTGGCTTTCCAGCTTCTTCCCCACCATCTCCTTGAATCCCGCGCTCATGTTCGCCGCCGGCCAATCCACGGCCTTGGCGGTCGGTGCGGGAAGGCGGAGGACCATCCCTCCAAGCATCTCCTGACCGCCTCCTCGTGCCTGCCCCATCCCCACCGCGCCGCACACGCCGGCGATCACGACTGCACATAATCCAATCTGAATCGCTCGCATCGAATACCTCCGTCAGAATGTTGTGACGAGCGCCGAGTTGTGGGAGGGTGAGTCGACAGTAGGCAGTAGACAGTAGGCAGTGCGCAGGCCTTCCGCGGCCACAACTGGCTGGTTGCATTGCCCATTGCCCATTGCCTACTGCCTACTGCCTACTGCCTACTACTAGAGAATCTCCTCCACCAGGTCCGCCGCGTGCTCGCCGATGGCGAGGCACGCCGTCAGCCCCGGCGATTCGATGCCGGCGGCCTGCACGAGCCGCGGGTTCTTCCCGTCCCGCGCAATAAGGAAATCGGAGAACGACTGCTCGGGAGGGTGGAGCTTTGCCCGGATCCCGCTGCCGCCGAGCCGCAGGTCCTCGAGCGTCAGCTCGGGCAGCAGCGCGCGCGCGGGCTCGAGGAAGTCTTCGAGCGGAATGCGATGGCCTTCGTAGTCGTCCTTCCGGTCCTGGTAGCCGACGGTCGGGCCGAGCGTGACGTTGCCGTGGATCGTCTTCGACAGGTGGACGCCGAGCCCGTGCGTGTGCGGCAGCGGATAGACGAGCGCGTTCACGAGCGATCGCTTCGACGGCACGAGCTCGACGTATTCGCCGCGGCACGGATAGATGCGGAAGGATTCGCCGCCGAGCGCGGCCGAGACCTCGTCGGCGTACAGGCCGGCGGCATTGACCACCGTGCGCGCGACGATCGTTTCGGCGGGCGTACGCAGGTCGATGCCGTCCGAGCCAGGCGACGCCGCCAGCAGCGGCGTTCCCGTGAGGACGAAGGCGTCGTGCTCCGCGCAGAGGCGTGCCAGCGTTCGCACCAGCGCCTCCGCTTCGAGGATGCCGCTGTTCGGCGAGAAGAGCGCCGCCCTGGCGCGCACGTGCGGCTCGCGGGCGCGGATGAACGCGTCGTCGACCATGCGCAGCCCCTCGACGCCGTTGGCCTCGCCGCGCAGCCGCAGCGTCTCCAGCGCCTCGATCTCGTCATCGTCGTGCGCCACGATCAACTTCCCGCAGCGGCGGTGCGGCACGCCGTGGGTCGCGCAGAATTCGTACAGCAGCCGGGCGCCATCCACGCAGTGCCTCGCCTTCAGCGTCCCGGCGGGGTAGTACATCCCGGCGTGAATCACCTGGCTGTTGTGCGTGCTCGTGCCCATGCCGGGTCGCGGCTCGCGCTCGAGCACGCAGACGCTGCGGCCGCGCCTGGCGACGGCCAGCGCCGCGGCCAGGCCGACGACTCCGCCGCCGATCACCGCGGTGTCGATCGTTTCCATCGGTTTGTCCGAGAACCAGCCCGTGAAGTAGGATGCCCGGATGGCCCTCCGCCCAGAGGGTCATTCCATACGTGAACGTTACAGGCCTCAGGGTCCAGGAATCAGGGCCCAGGTGGCCTCGGCCTGATTCCGGCTGAGGCCTGATCCGAGCTGAGCCTGACGTGCCTGGGCCCTGAGGCCTAGCCACGTCCAGGAGTGCGGGTGAAGGTCCCGTTGCTCGATCTCCAGCTTCAGTATGCCTCGATCCGCGCGGATCGGTGACGCCGCGCGTCGGCCGATCGAGCACGCTGGTCGCTGTGGCTGCTCGCATCGGCCGTGTGACTCGCCGATGCGCGTGCTCGTGACCGGGCCGCCGGCCAGCTGGGAGCGCCATTGCGCGGGCGTTCGGCGACCGCGAGGTCGTCGCGCACACGCGCGCGACGCTCGACATCACCGATGCGGCCGCGGTCGCGGCGGGCGGTCGCCGACTGCGGCGCCGCCGGTCGATCGTCAACTGCGCCGCATTCAACGACGTCGACGGCGCCGAAGACCGCGCCGGCCGACGCGCTGGCCGTCAACGCGTTGGCGGTGCGCAGCCTGGCGCGGGCGGCCGAGGACGGCGGCGCCACGTTCGTGCACTACAGCACCGACTTCGTGTTCGATGGCGAAGCGGACGCGCCGTACGACGAGGACGACGCCGCCGTCGCCGCGAAGCACCTACGCGGCGTCGAAGCTGCTGGGCGAGTGGTTCGCGCTCGACGCGCCGCGCGGCTTCGTGCTGCGCGTCGAGAGCCTGTTCGGCACGCCGCCGCGGCTGGCACGGGCCGGCGCGGCACGCTCGACGGCCATCGTCGACGGCTTGGAGCAGGGCCGGCCGGTGCAGGGTGTTCACCGATCGCGTCGTGTCGCCCAGCTACATCGCGGACGTCGCCGCGGCCACGCGGCACCTGGTCGAGCGCGGCGCGCGCGCCGGGCCTGTATCACTGCGTGAACTCGGGGCAGGCGACGTGGGACGAGGTGGCCGCGGAGACGGCGCGGCTGCTCGGCGTCGCGCCGCGGCTCGAAGCCGATGACGATGGAGCAGGTGCGGCTGAAGGCGCCGCGCCCGCGGTTCTGCGCGCTGGCGAACCGGAAGCTGGCCGCCGCCGGTTTCCCGATGCCGCCCTGGCAGGACGCGCTCGCCGCGCTGGCTCGACGAGCCGCGACCGGTCGGCAGCATAGAATGAACGAACGCATGGCCCATGGCTAAACGCGCAATCATCACGGGCATCACCGGGCAGGACGGCTCGTACCTCGCCGAGCTGCTGCTCGACAAGGGCTACGAGGTCACCGGCGTCGTCCGGCGCTCGAGCGCGCCGAACCTCTGGCGCATCGAGCACCTGCTCGATCGCATCACGCTGCGGCCGGCCGACCTGCTCGATCAGCTGTCGCTGATGCGGATCATCCAGGACGTCAGGCCGCACGAGTTCTACAACCTGGCGGCGATGTCGTTCGTGCCGGCGTCCTGGGATCAGCCGCTGCTGACCGGCGAGTTCAACTCGCAGGGCGTGACGCGCGTGCTCGAGGCGATCCGCCAGGTCGATCCCGGGCATCCGGATCTACCAGGCGTCGTCGAGCGAGATGTACGGCCGGGTGCGCGAGGTGCCGCAGACCGAGCTGACGCCGTTCTACCCGCGCAGCCCGTACGGCGTGTCGAAGGTGTTCGGCGCACTACATCACCGTGAACTACCGCGAGAGCTACGGCATGTTCGCCGTGTCCGGCATCCTCTTCAACCACGAGTCGCCGCGCCGCGGGCTCGAGTTCGTCACGCGCAAGGTGACCGACGGCGTCGCGCGCATCAAGCTCGGGCTGGCCGACCACCTGGCGCTCGGCAACCTCGACGCGCTGCCGCGACTGGGGCTTTGCCGGCGACTACGTCCGCGCCATGTGGCTGATGCTGCAGCAGGACAAGGCCGACGACTACGTGATCGCCACCGGCGTGAGCCACTCGGTGCGCGAGCTCGTCGAAATCGCGTTCGGCCACGCCGGGCTCGACTGGCAGAAATACGTGCGCATCGACCCGGCGTTCCTGCGGCCGGCGGAAGTCGATCACCTGATCGGCGACGCGTCGCAAGGCGCGGCAGCGTGCTCGGCTGGGAGCCGACGGTCGACTTCGAGCAGCTGGTCGCGATGATGGTCGACGCCGACCTCGACGCGCCTGTCGCAGCCGAGCGCCGCGTCGACAGGCGGGCGTCCGCGCGCTGACGGAGTGATGTCGTGAGCCTGAAGCGAGAAGATCGAGCAGCGGCAAGGCGCGGGTCGGCGTCATCGGCCTCGGCTACGTCGGACTGCCGCTGGCGGTGGAGTTCGCCAAGGCGGGCTTCGACGTCACCGGCTTCGACGTCGACGCGTCGAAGGTCGCCGAGATCAACGCCGGCCGCAGCTACATCCTCGACGTGCAAGACGGAGGACGTGGCCGACGCGCGTCAAGGCCGGCCGGCTGCGCGCCACCACCGACATGTCGCAGCTGCGCCGACATGGACGCGATCGACATCTGCGTGCCGACGCCGCTGCGCAAGACCAAGGACCCGGACCTGTCGTACGTCGTCGCAGGCCGTGGACGCAGTGCAAGGCGCACCTCAGCGCCGGCCATGCTCGTCATCCTCGAGTCGACCACCTACCCGGGCACGACCGACGAGGTGCGTGCAGCCGACGCTCGAGGAAGGGCGGCCTCAAGGCCGGCGTCGATTTCTACCTGGCGTTCTCGCCGGAGCGGGTCGACCCGGCGAACGAGAAGCTACAGCACGCGCACGATACCCGAAGGTCGTCGGCGGCGTGAACGCCGGCGTGCACCGAGCTGGCGGCGGCGCTGTACGGCGCGATCATCGACACGGTCGTGCCGGTCAGCTCGACGCAGGTGGCCGAGATGGTCAAGCTGCTCGAGAACACCTTCCGCGCGGTCAACATCGGCCTGGTCAACGAGATCGCGCTGATGTCGCACCGGATGAACATCGACGTCTGGGAGGTGATCGACGCGGCCAAGACCAAGCCGTTCGGCTTCATGCCGTTCTATCCCGGTCCCGGCCTCGGCGGCCACTGCATCCCGATCGATCCGTTCTACCTGTCGTGGAAGGCGCGGCAGAGCGGCTTCGAGTGCCGCTTCATCGAGCTCGCCGGCCACGTCAACGGCTCGATGCCGGCCTTCGTCGTCGAGCGCATCGGCGAGGCGCTGAACACCGTGAAGAAGGCGATCAACGGCTCGCGGATCCACATGTTCGGCGTCGCCTACAAGAAGGACGTCAGCGACATGCGCGAGTCGCCGGCGCTCGACGTCATGGAGCTGCTGCATCGCCGCGGCGCGGTCCTGAGCTACACCGACCCGCTACGTGCCGACGCTGCAGCACGGCGACCTCGACCTGAGGTCCGTCGCCGAAGCGCGAGGTCGCGACGGCATCGACTGCGCCGTGATCTGCACCAACCACTCGGTGTTCGACTACGCGGCGATGCCGACGCGCTTCCCGCTGGTCGTCGATACGCGCAACGCGCTGAAGTCGCAACGGCGCGGCGAACGTGTTCCGGCTGTGATTCGCGGGCGGCGCATCGCCAGAACCACAGAGACACAGAGACACAGAGAACGAAAGTCAGTCGGGTCGTAGGGCGAGTCCTTGACCGCCGATCGAAAGTACGGGCCCAGACCGGAGCTTCGGCGGGTCCAAGGATCCGCCCTACGAGACCGAAGACCGTAGACCGAAGACCGTAGACTGTCTGAGTGGTTCGTGGAAAATGAAGGCCGACCCTAGCGGGCTCCGACTCCCAGCCACCGCAACTCGCTGACCATCGCCGTCACCGCGACGTCCACCTCCGCGGTGCGCTGTGCCAGCTTCCGTTTGTCCATCCAGGAGGGGCTCACCCGTACGTCGATGCGACGGAAGGGGCCGAACGCGCGTTCGCGCACCGGAATCTGCACCGTTTCCCAGCGGCCCGGCATGAGCGTCCGGCGATCGACGACGCGGCCACTGATGGCGGTTTCGACGATCATCGGACGCGTCAGCGGCCGATCGGGCGCTTGCAGCACGAGGCGGACGAAGCCAGGTCCGGCAGGCATGTAGGTGACGACCTGCGGTCCCATCCAGCGGAACCGGGTGCCATCCGGCGCAGTTCCTTCGCTGACGAAGCCGCGTTCCGCGGGCGTGGCCGCCGTGCGCGCGTAGCCCACCGTGGCGCGCGCGATGCCCACGCCGAGAAGCAGCATGACGATGGCTGCGGCGGCGCGATATCGCGGCGTTGGAGAGGGCGTGTTCGCGGCCCCGGCCGGCAAGGACGCCGAAGGCCGCCCAGAAGGGCAGCGCGGCCTCCGCCACGAGGAACGGGTGGCCGGTCAGGCACGTGACGAGATACCCGGCTGAGCCGGCGAAGAGGGCGATGGCCGTGGGGTTGCGCTGCGGGCCTGCCGCCCATCGCCATCCGGCGATGGTGCCGGCCGCGATCAGCCAGAGGAAGAGTGCGCCGCCGGCGATCCCGAGCTCCGCGAAGGTCTGCGCGAAATAGTTGTGCGCGTTCTCGGCCCCATAGAGCGCACGAATCTCGTCCGGCATGAACTCGGACGAGCGCTCGAAGTAGCGGCCGACGCCGACGCCGAAGATCGGCGCCGACGCAAACATGCGCGCGCTCGTCTCGGAGAACTGCGAACGCAGCCGCACGGCGCGCGACGCGGTCCCGGGCTCGTCGCCGCCACCGGCCGAGACGAGCCCGCCGGCGATCAGCACGATGATCGCGACGCACGCGACGGCAGCCGCCCCTTGCCGGCGCGTGAGTTTCAGGCGGCCGGCGTTCGGCGTCAGCATGACGGCCGCGCGTGGCGCATGCGATGCCGAGGAACGCCGATCGCGAGCCGGTCAGCCATAACGCCGGTGCCATCACGACGAGCGCCGCGATGGCCGGCCAGCGGACGCGATTGTCGAAGGCCGCGAGCGCGGTTGCGATGCCGGCGGCCAGCACGTACTGGGATCCGGCGGCGTTGACGTCTTCGAGGTGCAGGCTGAATCGTTCCCCGGCAACGTAGCGCGCCAGGAACCATCCCTCGTAGCCGTTGGCCGCCCACCCTCGCGCGACATCCAGGATTGTCGCCGCCGCCAGCAGCGCAGTCGATCCGGCAACCGTCCAGGCAATCCAGGTGGCAAACGGACGCTCCGCCCGCGCGATCGCCACGGCTGCGAGGAACACACCCACGCCGGCCAGGAGTTGCAGCACCGTCCACGTCCCGGTTTCGGCGGACGAGAACACCAGGTAATCCGTTGGTACCGCATTCAGCAGGAAGGCCGGCAGGTACCACGGCGGCACGCCGCCGGCGCCGGCGATCGTGAACGCCATCCACGACGCGGCCGCGCACGCCGCGTAGAGGATGGCGGGAGCGACGATCGCTCGTGGCCATCCGGCCGCGGCAAGTGGCTGCCACACGCGCACCAGCCACGCCGCCAGGAAGGCCCACGCGAAGAGCTCGGCCGTCCGCGCCGGCTCGGGTGCCAGCAGCGCACCGGCGGGAACCATCGCCACCGTCAGGGTCAGCCCCACGGCCGGCCGCCACAACGTGATGCAGAACACCAGGGCGGCGGCCGCTGCGGCCAGCGGAAAGAGCTCGGGAGCGGCGACAGCGAGCGCCACGCGCCACGCCATGGCGGCGCCGGCACTGATGCGGAGAACGATGAGCCCTGGGCGCCAGGCCCTGAGGCCTTCTCGATTCACGGCCGGTAGCCGATGGCGGCGTAATCGAGACAGGTGAAGAGGAGCCGGTTGATTTTCGCGACGTTGGCGTTCAACGTCTCGACCGAATCAGCCAGGGCGGCATTCGGAGCAATCGGCTGCAGCTTCTCGTGCTCGGGGTACGGGGCGCTGTACCGGATCTCGAGACGCTGGAAGCCGGTGGCCACCATCAGGTACCTGAGCGTGTCGGGGTGCAGCGGCCGGACGTGGGTGATGTCGCGGATGTAGCTCTCGAAGAACGCGAACCAGCACGCCGGGTTGATCGTTTCGAGGACGATCGGCGCGCCGGGCCGCAGCGCGTCGAAGGCGGCGTCGAGGAACGCGGCGAGGTACGGCGGCTCGAGGTGCTCGACGACCTGCGCGGCGAACAGTCCCCCGAGCGACCGGGCCGGCCGTGCGCGCAGGAACGCGACGGCGTCGCCCGCGTCCGCCTGCAGGCCGTTGTCGCGGCAGACCTGCACCATCGCCTGGTTCGTATCGATACCGTGCGCGTTGATGCCGTGATCGCGCAAGAGCGTGAGGAACTCGCCGCGGCCGCATCCGACGTCGAGCACATCGGACGCGCCGGCAAAGACGGGCACGTATTCGGACAGGCGCTCGCGGATGGCCTCGCGGCTGCCGCGGAACTGATCCTCGAAGCCGACGTACTTGTGGCCGAGCGCATCCTGCGCCGGCGCGTGCTCGACGTGCGCCGCGCCGGGGGTTCCGGCTGCGCCTGGTGCAGATGCTCCTGGCGCGGAGACGCGGCCGATCTCGTGCTTCAGCATCTGCGTCGCCTGCTGAAGGACGCCCACCGACAGGCGGAGCTCGTCGTGGGTCGCGCGCATGGCCGTCATGCCGGCTTCGATGCGCCGCTCGCGCGCGGCCAGGGCCTGTCGATAGCGCAGCGATCTCGTCCACGGCGCCGGATCCTCGACCAGGTCGTCGATGCGCTGCCGCTCGGTCGCCGTCTCGTTGATGTATTCGACGATGGCGGCGTTGAAGGTTTCCTGCGGGCGGAGCGCGGCCGCGATCATGCGGCGCATCCTGAACAGCGAGGCGATGCGGGAGCGAGGCGCCGGTGGGCTCCGGCCCGGCGACCCGCCACAGGAGGTTCAAGCGCTCGACGCGCTGCAAATGCGGAGACCGCGAGGCCGTTGTCTCCGCCATCCGCTAGCGGCTCACCAGCCCCTCGACCGGGCTGCTCGCGGTGGCGTACATCTTCTTCGGGATCCGGCCGGAGAGGTAGGCGAGCCGGCCCGCGAGGACCGCGTGCTTCATCGCTTCCGCCATCGCAATCGGTTCCTGCGCGCCGGCAATGGCGGTGTTCATCAGCACGCCGTCGGCCCCGAGCTCCATCGCCAGCGCGGCGTCGGACGCCGTGCCCACGCCGGCGTCCACGATGACCGGGACGCGTGAGAACTCGCGGATGATGCGGATGTTGTTCGCGTTCTGGATCCCGAGGCCGGAGCCGATCGGCGCCCCGAGCGGCATGACCGCCGCCGCGCCGGCGTCCTCCAGCTTGCGGCACGCGATCGGATCGTCGTTCGTGTAGGGAAGCACGACGAACCCTTCCTTGACGAGCGCGCGGGTCGCCTCGATGAGCGCCTCGTTGTCGGGGAAGAGCGTTCGCTCGTCGCCGATCACCTCGAGCTTCACCCAGTTGGACAGCCCCGCCTCGCGCCCCAGGCGCGCGGTGCGCACCGCATCGTCCGCCGTATAGCAGCCCGCGGTGTTCGGCAGGATGAAGATTCGCGCCGTGTCCATGTAGTCGAGCAGCGACTCGCGGCTGCGGTCCGAGATGTTCACGCGGCGCACGGCCACGGTGACCATGTCGGCGCCCGAGGCCGCGTGCGCCTGCGCCATCACGGCATGTGACGGGTACTTGCCGGTGCCGACGATGAGTCGCGACCTGAAGGTGCGGCCGGCGATGACGAAGGGTGTGTCTGTCATGAGTGTGACTCGGCCTCGGGTCTTCGGGCTCCCGGCTTCAGGCTCCGGGCTTCGTTACCCGCCGCCAACGAAATTGACGATCTCGATCCGGTCGCCTTCGTGCACCACGTGTCGGCGAACAGCGTCCGCTTGAGGATCTCGAGGTTGTGCTCGACCGCCACGCGCCGCGGATCGATCGCCAGCCGGGTCAGCAGGTCGGTGACCGTCAGCGGCTCGTCGATCTCGAAGGGCTCCCCGTTGAGCGTGATGAACACCGCGAATGGCTCAGCGTACTGCCGCGAATTACGGCAAGTCAAGGCACGGCAGTCGCGCACGGCCCCCGCGCGCCGCGTGCCTTGACGGTATGCTTAGTAGTGCCTCTCGACAGGACGGCCATCCTCGACCGCTTCCATCGCAGCCGCGCCCGCACCCGCGCGCTGTTCGACCTTCTCGACGAGTCCGCGTACTACGAGCGGCCGATCGCGCTGCGGAACCCGATCGTCTTCTACGAAGGCCACCTGCCCGCGTTCGCCGTGAACACGCTGATCAAGAAGGGGCTCGGCCGGTCGGGCATCGACGACCACCTCGAGACGATTTTCGCGCGTGGCATCGACCCCGACACCGAAGCAGTCGGCCATCGCGCGCGGCAACCCGGCGTGGCCGTCGCGCGGCGAGGTGCACGACTACGCCGTCGCCGCCGACTCGCTCATCGCCGACGCCATCACGACCGCGGATCTCGAGGTCGCGGGTCACCCGCTGCTGCAGGACGCGCAGGCGCTGTGGACGATCGTCGAGCACGAAGACATGCACCAGGAAACGCTCGCCTACATGTGGCACCAGCTTCCGCATGCGGTCAAGCGGAAGCCGGAGCACTACGTGACGGCGCCCCCGCGGCTCCGCGCTCCGGGCTCCGGGCTCCGGACAGCGGGGCTGCGGATCACGATTCCGGCCGGGGACGCGACGCTCGGGACCCGCGAGGGGTTTGCCTGGGACAACGAACGGCCCGCACACACGGTAGCGGTGGACGCCTTCGACATCGACACGCACAATGTGACCAACGCGGAGTTTCAGGAGTTCGTGGACGCCGGCGGCTACCGCGATCGCCGGTGGTGGCGCGACGATGACTGGACCTGGCTCCAGGAAGAAGCGGTCACGCATCCGCACTTCTGGGAGCGCCAGTCATCTCCCAACTCCCCGCGCCGGTGAATGGTTCTGGCGCGGCATGTTCGAGAGCGTGCCGCTGCCGCCTGACTGGCCGGTTTACGTGACGTGGGCCGAGGCGAACGCGTATGCACGCTGGCGCGGGCGCCGGCTGCCGACGGAGCCCGAGTTCCATCGCGCGGCGTTCGGCACGCCCGAGGGCAAGGAACGGCGCTATCCGTGGGGTGACGCATTGAAGAGCCGGCCGCCCGCGAATTTCGACTTCGTGCGCTGGGACCCGGAGCCGGTGGGCGCCCATCCGGACGGCGCCAGCGCCTTCGGCGTCCACGATCTCCTCGGCAACGGGTGGGAATGGACCTCCACGGTGTTCGCGCCGTTCGACGGGTTCGCGCCCCTTGCCTCCTATCCCGAGTACCTCGGCCGACTTCTTCGACGGCGACCACTACGTGATGAAAGGGGCGTCGCCGGTGACGCCGCGCGGCCTCGTCCGTCCCGGGTTCCGAAACTGGTTCCGGCCCCGGTATCCGTACGTCTACGCAACATTTCGCACTGCCGGTTCGCGCGTGATGGGCCGTACACAGTCCGCGTCGCCCTCCGCGTCACGCGACACGTTTGCCGCCGAGGTGCGCGACTACCTGGAGCGCACCCCGCGGCAGCTTCCCTCCAAGTACTTCTACGACGAGCTCGGGTCGTCTCTCTTCGAAGCGATCTGCCGTTTACCGTGGTACCGCATCACGCGCGCGGAATCGTCGTTGCTCGCCACGCACGCGAAGGAGATTCTCCGGCCGCTGCGCCGGCCGCTCAGCATCGCGGAGCTCGGCTGCGGCAGCGGCGAGAAGCTGGCCATCCTGACGGCGAATGGCGGCGAGCCGACGCCGTTGATCCAGCTCGTGGACATCTCCGCGGCCGCGCTCGACATGGCGCAGTACCGGCTCCAGGCGATCGGCTACCGCGACGTGCTGGCGCACCAGAGCACGTACGAAGAAGGGCTGATTCAGGTGGCTCGCAACCGGCCGACCGAGGGCGCGCTCATCGTGCTGTTCCTCGGCTCCAACATCGGCAACTTCGATCCGCCCGTGGCGCGCGACCTGATGCGGCGGATTCGCGCCGCCCTCCGGCCCGGCGACGCGCTCCTGCTGGGCATCGACCTCGTCAAGCCCGAACGCGAGCTGCTGCTCGCCTACGACGATCCGCTGCAGGTGACGGCGGCGTTCAATCGCAACCTGCTGCGGCGCATCAACGACGAGCTGGGTGCCACCTTCGACCTCGAGGTCTTCGAGCATCGGGCGATATGGAGGCCGCAGGAACGCCGCGTCGAAATGCACCTGGTGAGCCGGCGCCGCCAGACGGTCGAGATCCCGGCGGCCGATATGGCGATCACCTTCGAGGCCGGTGAAAGCATCTGGACCGAGAGCTCGCACAAGTACGACATCACGCAGGTGCGGGAAGAAGGGCGCGCCGCCGGCTTCAACGAGTCCGGGCAGTGGGTGGACGAGGTCGCCGGCTTCGCGTTGACGCGGTTTTCGGTGACCGCGTGATGCGAAGCCGGCTGAAGCCGGCCCCACGACGCACCACAACCCGGTTGTACGTCGAGGGGCCGGCTTCAGCCGGCCCACGCACTACTTCGTCGTCAACGCCGGCACGATCGCCAGGAACTCGGCGTGCGTCTTCACATCGCTGTGGATCGGGACGTGCCGGTCCACGCGCAGCCCGCGCTTCTGGATATGGTCCGCGAGGTTGCGCGCGAACGGGAATGCGGTGAACTGCGGCGCCGGCTCGTAGACGTCGCCCTGAATCAGCAGGCGATCGCGCGGCACGTAGGCCATGATGAGCGTGTCGGCGTGCGGGTTGCCCGACAGATGATAGAGCCGCACCTCCAGCGCCGAATCCTGCAGCGTCTGCGCGTCGCCCATCGTCTCGAGGACGATCGGCTTGGGCCGCTGCGTCAGCGTCTCCGGCATCGCCGCGTGCGTGCGCTCCGTCAGCTCCCGCAACGCGGCCGCGCTCCGCTCGTGCGTCACAATCCGCAACCCCTCCGCCACCGCGGCACGCACGCCGGCCGTGTGATCGAAGTGATGATGCGAGACGATGGCGTGGGTCAACGGCTTGCCGGGCCGAAGCTCCCTGGCCCTGGCCATCACGGCGCGCGCACGCGCCTCGCTCTGCGGAACCTCGAAGAGCGTCAGGTGATCCGCGAACTCGAACAGCACGCTGTGGTGCGATCCGCCGGCCAGCCGCCAGATGCCCTGACCGATTTCCTCCACCGTCACGTTCTGCGGCGGCACGAGCGGCGGCGCCGCCGCCGCGCGAACGGTCTCCGGCGCGACGGTGTCGGCCGCATTCGCGTCGAGTGTCTGTGTCGTGAAGCGGAGGTCGTCGCGCGTGAAGCGGTCGAGCCTGGTGACGAGGTGCGCCGGCAGCTTCAGCCCGTCGACGTCCTCATAGTCGGAGAAGGTCGTTTCGATGGTCACGTCCCCGAGGTTCGGGTGATACGCGGCGGAGGTCACGGTGACCGGGAGCTTCGTCCCGGGATCGATCGCCAGCGTGACCGTCTCGCCGCGGGGAGCGATGATATCGACGACCTGCCGTCCGTTCGCCTCCCGAAGGTTGCTCACCCTCGCGCCGTCGTCGAGCGCCGCGCGCACGGCCGCGAGCGGATGGTGAAGCATGTCGGCGCGCCGGTCCCAGGCGACCTGTTCGCTGGCACGCGTCGCCGTCCCGTTCGCGGCGATGGCATACGCCACCTCGCCATCGACGCCGAAGTCCTGCCGCTGCTCAGGCGTCACGAACACAAAGCCCGGGACGCGCGTGGCCTGGACGCGCATGCGCGTGTTCTCCAGGTCGAGGATCCGCTTGTACTGCGTCACCTTCCATACGGTCAGCTCGGCGTCCGGCGACATGTTCTGCCCGATGTTCGGTTGCTCACCCTCGCCTTCGAGCACCAGCGTTCGAGCCGCACGCACGCGTCCGCTCCCGCCCATCGCCTCGGCCGCCTCGCCGATGAGCCGTGACGCGGGCGTCGGCGGCGCACAGCCGCAGGCCAGTATGGCGACGCTCACGATCCAGATCCCATGCCGCATCAGGTTCTCCTCGAACCTGCCGATTCTAGTGGAGTCTCACGACGAACCTAACGGCCCGACATTCCGCAGCGGCCAACTCCCAACTCCCACGCGTGGGCACTGACGTGCATTTCCGGGAACAGCACCTTGGAAGGTGGGAGTTGGGAGTTGGACGCTGGGGACAGCCCCTGCTGCGTGCCGCGGTTCCAGCCGATACACCGATCTGGTCAACTGTCCGCCCATGAAGATCCTGAGGCCTCTGCCGCGCGTCGTGACGCGGCCGCTGTCGGTGGTCGTCCTGGTTGCCTGGGTCGTCAGCATGGCGGTCCTGGTCAACCGGTCGTACCTGCAGGCATCGCCTGCGAGCCTCGCGACCGACCTGGCGCGCTACGGCTCGACCGCGGTCTGGAAAGGCGTCTACTACCGCGGTGAGAAGATCGGGTTCACCGTCAGCCAGACCATCCGGACCGAGGAAGGCTTCGAGCTCCAGGAGGACGGGCGGCTGCAGATGATGCTGCTCGGCGCGGATACGGCAGCCGTCCTGCGCACGCGGGCGCGGGTCGATCCAAGCTTCACGCTTCAGTCTTTCGAGTTCTCGCTCGATCCGGGCACGGGCGCCGTTGCGGTCAGGGGCGCGGTGGCGCTGCCCGCGCGGCCGGGCGGCCCGCACCGCCTGACGATCTGGGTGACCTCGGCGGGCACGACGCGCGCCGAACAGCGCGACCTGCCCGAAGCGCCGGTGCTCTCTCAGAACCTGTCGCGCGTGCTGGCCAGCGGTGGTCTCGTCGCGGGCAAGCGGCACGCGCTGACGATCTTCGATCCCGCGACGCTGCGGAACGTGGGCGTCACGCTCGAGGTCGGCCGCCGGGAGATCGTGCGGGTGGCTGACAGCGGCGTTGTCCCGGCATTCCGCGTGGAGATGGAGTACCAGGGCCTGCGAACCACGTCGTGGATCACCGACACCGGCGACGTGGTCAAGGAGGAGAGCCCGCTCGGTCTCGTGTCGGTGCGCGAAGCTCCGGAGCGCGCGCGCGGCCTGGCTGTTCCGACGCGAGTCCAGTCCGACCTGCTGCGTGCCGCGGCCGTCGTGCCGACGATGGCGCCCGACTTGACGCGGCGCCGAATCGACGAGCCGCGCGATGTGAAACGGCTGCGCCTGCAGTTGTCCGGTGCGCCGGTGCCGGGCGCCGACCTCGACGGCGTGGGGCAGTCGGTCGACGGCGGCACGATCGAGCTGCGCGATCGGCAGACGCTGCTTGCGGGTCCGGCCGACCCCGACGCGGCACGCTATCTCGCGCCCGAAACCCTGATCGAAAGCGACGACCCGGCCATCATCGCCGAAGCGATGCAGGCGGTGGCCGGCGTGGAGGGCGCGCGTGCCCGCGCCGAGCGGCTGACGCGCTACGTGAACGCGCTGCTCGACAAGAAGCCGACCGTCAGCCTGCCGTCGGCGCGCGAAGTGCTGCGCACCAAGGTCGGCGACTGTAACGAGCACACCGCGCTGTACGTAGCGATGGCGCGTGCGCTCGGGATCCCCGCGCGCATCGCCGTCGGCCTCGCCTACGTCCGTGGTGTGCAGGGTGCGTTCTATTACCACGCGTGGCCCGAGGTCTACATCGACGAAGGCAACGGGCGCGGCCTCTGGCTGCCGGTCGATCCCACGTTCAACCAGTTCCCGGCCGACACCACGCACCTGCGGCTGGCCCGCGGCGGCCTCGACCAGCAGGCCGCCATCGTCCCGCTCATCGGCCGCCTGAGGATGACCATCGTGGACATCGATCTGGCGCCGACGCCCGCTCCGCCCGAAGCACAGCGCCAGCAGCCCGCACTGGCGGCGCTGCCTTTCGAACCACCAGCCCGGGAGGCCGGCGGCTGCCGGTGCACAGACCGATGATTGCCATTTCGAACCTCGTCAAACGCTACGGCGGCTTTACGGCCGTGGACGGCATCAGCCTCGACGTCGCCCCCGGCGAGATCCATGGGTTCCTCGGCCCCAACGGCGCCGGCAAGACGACGACGCTGCGCATGATCGCGGGGCTGCTGCAGGCGACCTCCGGCCGGATCACCGTCAACGGGCACGACATGGCGGCCGACCCCGAGGCCGCCAAGGGCTCGCTCGGGTTCATTCCCGATCGGCCGTTCATCTACGACAAGCTCACGGCGGGCGAGTTCCTCCGGTTCCACGGCGGGTTGTACGGCCTCAACGGCGACATGGATGCGCGCGTCCACGAGATGCTCGACCTGTTCGAGCTGCGCCGCTGGGAGCACGAGCTGATTGAGAGCTTCTCGCACGGCATGAAGCAGCGGCTCGTCATGAGCTCCGCGTTCATGCACCGGCCGCGCGCGGTGGCCGTGGACGAGCCGATGGTCGGCCTCGACCCGCGCGGCGCGCGGCTGATCAAGGACGTGTTCCGGCGCATGAGCGACCGTGGCGTGGCGATCCTCATGAGCACGCACACGCTCGAGGTCGCGGAGGAGATGTGCCACCGCGTGAGCATCATCCTGAAGGGCCGCATCATCGCGCACGGCACCGTGGACGAGGTCCGGGCGCAGGCGGGGACGGAGCACACAGGGAGCGCGGAGAACCCGCACCTCACGGCGGTGTTCCTCAAGCTGACCGGCGGCAGCGCCCTGCAGGAGATCGACGAGGCCGTCTAGTGGGATGTCACTACCCAAAACGGGAGCGGGCGCGCCGATGTCGCGCCCGCTGAAACCGCGGTTCAAGGCCTGTTGTGACTACTACTCAATCAGTTGAGGCGGTCCGCTAGTGGTGCCGTTTCCCTTCCTGTTGCTGCCGCAGTTCTGGTCGTCGCGGAATCGGGCGCGGCACCGCGAGCGCGGCGACCTGCTGCGGGCGTCGATTTTCGGGGTCATCGGCCTCGTGGTCTGCTTCGCCATCTTCCGCGGGTCGTACTGGCTGACGGTGCAGCTCACGGCGTACGCCGAGTTCGGTGATTACCTGCTGCGGCTGGCGCTGTCCTGGCTGTTCATGACGTTCCTGGCGTTCCTCACGTTCAGCGGGGTGGTCGCGGCGCTGTCGACCTTCTTCCTGGCCGACGATCTCCGCCTGCTCATGGCAGCGCCCGTTTCAACCGGCCGCCTGTTCCTCGCGCGGTTCACGCGGACCGTGGGCCAGGCGTCATGGATGGTCGTGATCTTCATGACGCCGATCCTGCTCGGGATCGGCGCCGCGCGTTGTGCGCCGCCGTCGTTCTACGTCACGGCGGTGCTGACGGTCGCGCCGTTTGCGGTGATCCCGGTGGCCGTCGGCTCGGCCGCCACCCTGATGCTGGTGAACGTGTTCCCGGCGCGGCGGGCGCGCGACCTCCTCATGCTGATGAGCCTGCTCTTCGCGGCGGGCCTCGTCCTGATGCTGCGGTTCATCCAGCCCGAGCAGCTGCTTCGCGTCGAGACGCTGCCGGACATCACCGACTTCTTCGCCACGCTGCAGTCGCCGATCACGCCGCTCCTGCCGTCGTTCTGGGCGGGCGAGGTCCTCTTCGCCGGCCTCCAGGGTGGCGTCGATCTCGTGCACGGCAGCGCGCTGTGGACGACGGCGCTGGCGTTCACGGTGCTGCTGGGCGCCGCGCAGTCGCGGTGGCACTTCAGCGGGTACAGCCGTTCGCAGGAGGCGCCGAAGACGCGCTTCACCCAGTTGCGTTTCGTGGATCGCCTCGCGGGCGTGCTCCCTTTCTCGCCCGTACGCCGGCAGCTCCTCATCAAGGACGTGAAGGTCTTCCTCCGCGACGTGAGCCAGTGGGTGCAGCTGCTGCCGCTGCTGGCGCTCGTGCTGCTCTATCTCTACAACTTCAGCGTGCTGGATCTCGATCGCGTCCCGTACATGAGCGGCGTCATCAAGAACTTCTACGCATTCGTGAACCTGGCGATGGCGGGCTTCGTGATCGCCACCGTGGCGGTGCGGTTCGTGTTCCCCGGCGTCTCCTCTGAAGGAAACGCCTTCTGGATCGTCCGCACGTCGCCGATCTCGCTGCGCGACTTCCTCTGGTCGAAGTTCTGGATCGGCCTCCTGCCGGTGCTCGTGTTCACCGAGATCCTGACGATTGCGGCCAACCAGTTCCTCGGCGTCGACCCGTTCCTCAAGCTCGTCGCGGCCGCGACGATCGTCCTGATGACGTTTGCGCTCGTCGGCCTCGCAACCGGCCTCGGCGCCCGCTACCCGCGGTTCGGCGCCGATCCGACGCAGGCCGCCGGTTGGTACGGCGGCGTCGCGTTCATGATTCTCGCCGTCCTCTTCATCCTCATCACCATCGCCCTGGTCGGCTGGCCCTCGTCGATCTACGTGATCAGGCAGCTCCGCGGGTCACCGCTCACGACCGTGGGACCAGCTCATCATCGTGGGAGGTTTCGCCGGCGCGCTGTGCCTGAGCGTGACGACCTGGCTGATCGCGATGCGCTTCGGTGTGAATGGCCTGGAGTCGATGAGCCGAAGGTAGGTCCGGCTGCGCAGGGTCGGTGCGGTCACAGCTTCGCCTTGTCGGCGCTTTCGCGGCTTCAGTCCGGGACGGTGGGTCGCGGCGGCTGTTGCACCGGCGCCATCCGGCGCTTCGCCATTGTCGAGTCCGGCGCGCTGAGCTGCATTCGCTGCCGGTATGATGCTGGGCGATGTATAGGATTCTGGCGGTTGCGTGGCTGGTCGGGTGGGCGGCGTTCAGCGTGCCCTGGTCGAGTTTCACGACTCGGCCTGAAGTCGGACAGGTCAACCTGGTTCCGTTCAGCCAGGCGCGCCGCGCCGACCAAGTTCGAACTTTCTCTACTACGTCCCGGCGGGCGCGCTTGGTATCGGCCTCGGTTTCGGACCTGTCGCGACCCTGGCGGGTGCAACTGGACTATCGGCTGCCGCGGAAGCCACTCAGATTTTTTCAAGACGCCGATTCCCGGCCGCAACGGACCTCATGCTCAACAGCGCCGGCGCGCTCGTCGGCGTGGGACTCGCAATGGCCGCCCGATGGCGCCGACTCACCGGCGCAGCGGCCACCATCTCAGACTGACGGCCGCCGCGAAAGCACCGACCCGGCAGTGCGCCACCCCGCGCACCGACAAGCGCAAGCCGGGATTGCACCGACAAGCGAAGCGGGATTGCACCGACCAAGCGCAGCGGGAATTGCACCGACCAGGCGCAGCCTGATTGCACCGACAGAGCGCCAGCCTGCCTGCACCCACCGAAAGAAAAGAGCCAGATTGCGCAGCCTGCCTACCGCTCCTCCTGCGCGGCGACCGCGGCTCCGAGCAGTCCTGCGTCGGGGTTCCGGATGACCTTCACGGGAACCTTCGAGACCAACTCTGTCATGGCACCCTTTGCCAGGAACGCCTCCATGAACCGGCCGTCCTGGAGGGCGGGGAGGATTTTGGGGGCGATGCCGCCGCCGACGAAGAGGCCGGCGGTGGCGACGCCGCGCAGGGCGAGGTTGCCGGCTTCGGCGCCGTAGGCGCTGACGAACATCGACAGCGCCTCCACGCACGACCGGCACGTGCCCGCCAGCGCTGCTTCGGAGACGGCCGCGGCGCGCTCGTCCTCGGGCAGGCCGTGTACGGCTGGGCAGTCGGCGTCGCCGTGCGTGAATCGGTGGATGTTCAGCAGACCCGGTCCGCACAACACATGCTCGACCTCGGCGCGGCCGAACTGGCGGCGCAACATCAGCAGCAGTCCCACCTCGCGGATCGAGCCGGGCGGCCCAGTCCGCGTGGCCGCCTTCTGATGGGACGGGCCGCAGCCGGCCATCGACGCGGTGCAGGTAGGCCTCGCCGAGTCCGGTGCCGGCGGCGATCACCGCCGCGTTGCCATCGGCCCGCGGCACGCCTTCCTGAAGCACGACGAACTCATCCGGCGTCAACACCTCGATGCTGGTCGCCAGTGCTTCGAGATCGTTCAGCAGCCGCACTCGAGTCGTCGTCAACCGCCCCGCGATCTCACCGCAGCTGATGTCCCATGCGACGTTGGTCAGTGCCGCGCGATCGCCGATCACCGGCCCCGCCACGCCGACGGCGGCGGCGTCAACCGAGATCGGATCGCCGGCGTCGCGCGCGAACGCGTCGAGGATCGCCGTGAAGCTGCCGAAGTCGTTGGTCGCATACGCGCGGCGCGTGATGAGCTGCGGGCGCCGCCCGGCGCGTTGGAAGAGGCCGAGCAGCGTCTTCGTGCCCCCCACGTCGCCGGCGAGGATCATATGAGTGGATTATAGTGGACCGTCCGGGCACGATCGGTAGCAGTCACAACGTACTTCGTGAGGTTCGGTGACGTCGACAGGTTCATCAGCGATCTCGCGGCGGCAGGTGCTCGAACGTTACAAGCACGTCCGCGACGATCACCTTCGCTACATGCAGAAGTGGGGGTTGATTCGTCCCGATCGCGGCACGCACGGCGAGTGCGCGTACGCGTTCTCCGATCTCGCGGTCATCCGTGACGCCGATGCGCAGCTCGCCGAGGGCGCGAGCTTCCGCGCGGTGCTGCGCCACCTGCTCGCGACGCGAGCCGGCCAGCTCGCGTTCGACTTCCGCATCGAGGCCCCGCCGGCGAAGGTCCTGCGGCTGAAGCGCCGCGACCCACCGCCGCTCGCCGCGCTGATGGATCCGGGCCGGCCGCCGGAGCCGATGGCCGCGGAGCAGTACTTCACGGCCGCGTCGATGCTCGACGACGGGGATCCGGCGAAGATGGAGAAGGCGTCAGCAGCCTACCGGCGGGCCCTGGAGATCGATCCCTACCTCGTGCCGGCGCTCATCAACCTCGCCAACCTGCACTACAGCAGCGACGAGATTGCCGAGGCGCAGGCCCTCTACGAGCGGGCTATCTCGTTGGAACCCGACGTCTTCGAGGCGCATTTCAACCTGGGCAACATCTTCCACGACCTTGGCCGATACCCGGAGGCCCAGGCCTGCTACCGCGAGGCCCTGCGGCTCAACCCCACCTACGCCGACGCCCATTTCTACCTCGCTGTGACGCTGGAGAAGCACGGGCAGTCCCAGGAGGCGCGGCGGCACTGGCGGGCCTACCAGCAACTGGCTCCCCAGGGAGAATGGGTGGATCTGGCGCGAGAGTTCTCGGAGGCGCCCCCCGAACCCTGATATTGCAGGTTGACAGTCTTTTCCAGACCCGCCTAGAATCGCCGAACTTCGGACCCGGGTACCGCTGCACGTCCGTTCCACCACTGTCTCTGGCGCCCCGTTCCCCGCAAGCCCGCGCCGGGCAAGGACGTCTCCCCGACTGTCACGTCTGGATTCGAGGTGTGGGAGGTTGAAATGCATCCCGTACGCGTCGTGTCTCGCCGCCGTCGTTTCACCGGCCGCGCCGGGCGTGTGAGCCCCCGCACGCGCGCCGGTTCGCTACTCATGTCCGCGTGTTCTTCATTCCGGCTGCACTCGTCCGTCGCGCCCCACAGTGTCTCGCCAGGAGGTCGTCAATGAGATCGCTCGTAGTGACCCGGTTGTTCGTCTTGTGCGCGTTAGTCGCGCTACCCGGTGTCGGGTACGCGCAGGAAGCCATATTGAGCGGAGCGGTGACCGATTCCACCGCCGCCGTCCTGCCCGGTGTCACGGTGGTGGCCGTGCACCAGGCCAGCGGAAACCGGTTCGAGGCCGTCACCGACGAGGCCGGCCGGTATCGTATCCCGGCGCGTATCGGCGCTTACGAGATCACGGCGGAGCTGGCGGGTTTCGCCACGGTGACCCGTTCGAACATCCAGTTACAGGTCGGCCAGACCGCAGTCATCAACCTTCAGATGGCGCCGTCGACGATTCAGGAAGCGATCACCGTCACCGCGGAGGCGCCGCTGCTCGACGTCGCGCAGTCCAGCCTTGGCGGCAACATCGACTCGAACCAGATGTCGGAGCTGCCGGTGCAGGGGCGCGACTGGACGTCGCTCGCGCTGCTCGCGCCGGGCAACCGGACGACGGCGATGGGCGGGACGCCGGTGCAGGACCGGGCCGATGTGCGCGAGTTCCAGCTGAACATGGACGGCCAGCAGGTCACCCAGAACATGGGCACCGGCAACCAGCCGCTCTACAGCCGCGACTCGATCGCCGAGTTCCAGTTCATCTCCAACCGCTTCGATGCGAGCCAGGGGCGGTCGTCGGGCGTGCAGGTCAACGCGGTGACCAAGTCGGGAACCAATAGGCTGAATGGGTCGTTCAACGGCTCGTTCCGCGACTCCGACTGGAATGCCGACGACCACGTGCTCGGACAGAAACTCCCGTACCAGAACCAGCAGCTGAGCACGACGGTCGGCGGGCCCGATCCTGCTCGACCGGCTGCACTACTTCGCCAACTACGAGTACGACCGCACGCCGAAATCCAACATCTGGACCACGCCGTATCCCTCGTTCAACACCACGCTGACGGGTCTCGAGACCAAGAAGATGGGCGGGCTGCGTCTCGACTATCAGCTCTCGCCGGGCTCGCGCCTGATGTTGAAAGGGCACCTGGCCAATCACACCAATCCCTTCGTGACCGCGTCGGGCAACAACAACCACCCCGCCGCCGCCGACAAGCAGATCGCCACGTCCAACGAATACCTGCTGCAGATGACGAAGGTGTTCGGCAGCAGGGCACTCAACGAGGTGAAGGTCGGCTACTCCGGCTACAAGCTGGATCAGGTACCGCTGACGACCTGGTCGAACCACTGGCAGGCGCACAACGGCATCACCACCGGCCATCCGCGCGTGACCTTTACGGGTTTCACCGTCGCCGGCAACCAGAACGCGCCGCGCATCCGCAACCAGAACATGTATTCGGTCCGCGACGATTTCACCTATTCCTACGACGCCAGGGGCCGGCACGATTTCAAGGTGGGCGGCGAGTACCTGTTCTACAAGGAGCTCACCCGCAACTGCCGCAACTGCGGCGGTCAGCTCATCGCCAACGCCGGCGCGCGTCCGAATGCGGCGTTGATGGAGTCGATCTTCCCCGACGAGTTCAACGCCGACACCTGGAATCTGAACCTGATTCCCGGAAGCCTGATCCGGCAGTACAACATCGGCATCTCCGACAACTTCCGCACGCCGTTCGATTCGCCGAAGGTCGCCGCCTATGCGCAGGACGACTGGCACATGACCGACCAGCTGACGCTGAATCTCGGCCTGCGCTACGACCTGACGATGAACGGCTGGGCGAACGATGCGTCGATTCCACCGTTCCTCGAAAGCGGGCGGCCCGACGACACCAACAACATCCAGCCGCGCCTGGGCTTCGCGTACCAGCTGAACGAGCGCACCGTGCTTCGCGGCGGCGCCGGCCTCTACTACGGCGACGTTCTCAGCAACCTGCAGATGTGGACGCTCGGTAACCAGACGATCGCCACCATCACCATCCCGTACGACGGACGTCCGGACTTCGCGATGAACCCGTTCAACGGTCCGGCGCCGACGACGGAGCAGGCGTTCGCGCGGTTCTGCGACGCCAACAATGGCGCGGCCGGCTGTCTCTTCCGCGGGCCGAACGAGCTGGCACCGCCGCCCGAGTACGCCCACGTCACCAACAGCTGGCAGACCTCGCTCGGGTTTCAGCGGCAGCTGACGCCGGTCATGGCCTTCGAGGCCGACTACGTCTACACCAACAGCCGCAACGAGAAGAGCCTCCAGGGCAACATCAACCTGAGCTACGACCCCGCGACCGGCGTCAACTATCCCTGGACCGACGCCAGCCGCCGTCCGTTCCCGCTCTTCGGTCCGGTCTCGATGACGCCGTTCACCGGCTGGTCGCGGTATCACGGCCTGCAGACGGCGCTGACGAAGCGGCTGAGCAATCGGTGGCAGGGCTCGGTGACCTATACCTTGTCCGGCCTGCGCAACGCGGATCCGAAGCCGCTCAGCGGCCTGCGCGAGGTCGAGTTCGACGTGGCGCCCGACCTCGGCAACGAGTTCACCCTGGCCGAATCCGATCAGCGGCACCGCCTCGTGTTCAACGGCATCTGGCAGGTCGCCGGCGGCTTCCAGGTGAGCGGTCTCTACTTCTTCGGCTCGGGCGAGCGCGTGGAGACCTTCTACGGCGGCGACGTCCGCAACACGAACGACGGCGGCGAGGGCAGCCAGCGTCTGCGTCCGGACGGCACGATCGTGCCGCGGAACGACTTCGTGGGCGAGCCGATCCACCGTGTCGACATGCGGCTGCAGCAGCGCATCCCGCTCGGCCGCGTCTCGATCGACGGCATCTTCGAGATATTCAACGTGCTCGACCACGCCAACTTCGGGCTGTGGGACACGCAGGAGAGCAGCGGCACCTATCTGCTGCCGCAGTTCTCGAGCAATCTGGCGTACGCACCGCGCACGCTGCAGCTCGGTTTCCGGCTGAACTTCTGATAGCCGGGAGCAGGCAGTCGGCAGCAGGCAGAACGTTCCTGCCTGCTGCCGTCTGCTCCTTTCCAGTCAGGTCCACGGGCGTCGGGCGGTCCCTCGTTTCAAAGTCCCGACGCCCAACACCCGCTCCCCAGACCACAACCGCCCGAGCCGTCGCGGACGAGCTGTCGGCGCCTGGGATTTGGGATTCTGGATCCGGCGATTTACCATCGGCCGGTCTGTCTCGTCTCTCCCGTCAGGAGGATTTACATGTTCACCAGACTCGGCCACGTCGCCGGTCTCGCGCTCGTTATCGCCTTCCTCTCGTCTTCCGCCTTTGCCCAGGGTGGCAGCGCGGTCATCAACGGCACGATTTACGACCAGGCCAAGGCCGTACTGCCGGGCGTTACCATCACCGTCACCAACGAAGCGACCGGCATCACCCGCGAAGCGGTGACCGGCGACGAGGGTCAGTTCGTCGTGCCGACCCTGACGCCCGGCACGTACACCGTGCGGGCGGAGCTCTCTGGCTTCCAGACGCAGACGCAGCACCGGGCTGGTGCTGCTCATCGGCCAGGAGCTGAGCGTGGATCTCACCCTGGGTGTGGCGGGCCTGGCCGAGACGCGTCACCGTCACGACCGAGACGCCCATCGTCGAGACGACGACGAGCCGCATCGGGGCGAACGTCGACAGCGCGGGAGATCGACAGCCTGCCGAGCCAGGGCCGCAATCACCTGTCGCTGATGCAGCTCGTGCCCGGCCTCGTGCCCGACCTCGCGCCGGGCGAGTTCGAGGGCGGCAACTTCAACGTGAACGGGCGCACCACGGCGAGCAACGTCTGGAGCGTGGACGGCGCCGCCAACCAGGACACCGATGGCGGCGGCACCGGCCCGCAGGCGCGCATCACGCTCGACTCGATGGCCGAGTTCCAGGTGCTGACGCACCAGTACACGGCGGAGTTCGGCGGATCGTCCGGCGTGGTCGTGAACGCGGTGACCAAGTCGGGCACCAACAACTTCTTCGGCCGGGGCTTCTACTATTTCGAGGACGAGAGCCTGCGCGCGCTCGACCCGTTCCTGAAGGAAGAAGGCGTCACCGAGAACCCGGAGAGCGGCCGCGACACGTTCGGCTTCAATGTCGGCGGACCGATCGTTCGCAACAAGGCCTTCTTCTTCTTCAACCTCGAGCGCAACCTGATCGAGAACGCCGTCGTGCACAACTTCCCGGCGTCGGCGGCGCCGATCGCGACCAACTACGCGGACGCGAGCATCATCAAGGCGCTGAGCACGTTCGGCCGCGTGGACTTCACGCAGGGCGCGCACGGCCTGAGCTTCCGCTACCAGCGCGAGGTCGCGCCGGCGGTGGGCGAGGACTTCGAGTGCTGCCAGACGCTCGACAACCGGCAGATCGAGCTCGACTCGAACGATCGCATGATCAACGCGCAGTACACGCTCCTGCTCGGCAACCGCGCCACCAACGAAGTGCGGTTCTCGCACGTCGGCGAGGACCGGGTTGACGGCAATCTCGCCTACATGGGCATCGACCCGGCGAACTACAACACCTCGGGCTGGATCGACGACCTCGAGTTCGTGGGCCTGAACGGCCGCGACCAGTTCGACATCGGGTCGCTGAACGAGTACGAGGACTTCCAGACCGGCCTGGCCGCGGCGCACGGCGGTGCGGACAGCCGGAACTACACGCTGCAGAACACGTTCACCTTCGTCACCGGCGCGCACACGCTGAAGGCCGGGTTCACCTACAACAAGGTGATGGTCCGGCCGCAGCGCATCGGCGCCAACGACAACGGCACGTTCGAGTTCCAGCACAACGACGCCGTTCAATCCGGCGAACGCGTTCACGTATCCGGCCCGTTTCTCGGTCGTGCTCGGGGACATCGAGATCGACGCGGAGGATACCTGGAAGAACGGGTTCCTCCAGGACCAGTGGCGGGTGAACAACAACCTGACGCTGAACCTGGGCCTCCGCTACGACTACCAGAATCAGACGCCGAACACGAAGGACGCCTTCGGGCCGCGTCTTGGCTTCGCATACGACGTTGGCGGCGCCGGCCGCACGGTCATCCGCGGCGGCGTCGGCAAGTTCTACGAGTACCACCTCATCCCCATCGGCGTGAACCTCGCCCGGCGCGGCGTCCTCGGCGAGGTCTACACGTTCGACACGGGAGAGGATGCGTCGTTCGAGAGCGGCAGGATTCCCGCACATCCCTGCCTCCAGCCGTCGCTCAACGGGGGGCTGGCGGCCATCGGCCCGGCCTGCCGCGCGCAATTGACGGCGCTGCGCAGCTCGCTCCAGCCCGGCGCGGGAGCGGAGTTCGTCAACGATGAGCCCTGGATCGACGGCAACCGGGAGATGGGTTACCTGTGGTCGTACAGCCTCGGCCTGCAGCGCGAGCTCGTCCCGAACGTGGGCCTGACGGTCGACTACGTCGGCAACCGCGGCCGCAACCAGTCGACGCAGATCGACATCAGCGAAGGGCCGGTGGGGCCCGACGGCCGCATCACGCGTCTGACGCCGGCGCAGTTCGATCCGGACGGCACCATCATTCCACCCGTCGCCCGCGACGTGGACTTCGGGCGGGTGCTGCAGTACCAGACGCTCGACGCGCTCAACAGCGACTACGATTCGCTGGAGTTCGGCCTCGAGAAGCGGTTCTCCAACCGGTGGAGCGGCCGCGTCGCCTACACGGTGGCCAAGTCGCACGATGTCGCGCCACAGACCTCCGCGCTCGACGGGCGGGTCTCGAACGACCTCGATCCGCGGATGGATTACGGCCGCTCGAGTACCGACAACCGCCACGCGTTCGTGACGAGCGTCAACGTCACGCCGTTCGGCGGTCTCGGCGTCGGCGCCATCTTCCGCTACTACTCCGGCTTCCCGATCAACGAGACGACCGGCACCGACAACAACGGCGACCGCGACGACAACGACCGGCCGGTGAGGGGCGTCAACGACGCCGCCCGACCGATCGTGTCGGAGCTCGACGCGAATGGCCGCGCCGTCCGCAACGGGATCGACGGGGAGAGCACGAAGGTGCTCGACCTGCAGGTGCAGTACATCGTGAACCTTCCGCGCGTCCCAGACGGTGGGCTTCTTCTGGGAGACGTACAACGCGTTGAACTGGATCAACTACGGGAACGGGACCGGCGAGCGCAACAGCTCGAGGTTCCTGGTGCCGGACGAGGCGGGACCGATGCGGTCGATGCAGCTCGGTGTGCGGTATACGTTCTAGCAGGCAGTCGCAGCAGGCAGGGACCGGCCAGAGCCGGTCCCCGCCATCTCATTCGCTCGGAGGGGCCGGCTTCAGCGCGGCCCTTCGTTCTTACGCCGTTCCGTCGCCGGAGATCTTCAGCAGCCTCAGCGCATTGCCGCCGAGGATCGCTTCCTTCTGCGCGTTGTCCAGGAACGACGCGTTCAGCACCAGGTCGATCGTGACCGGCCAGTTGAGCGGGTTGTCCGTCCCGTAGACGATCTGCGGGACGCCAACCTCGGCGACGAGGTGCCGCAGGCCTTCATCGGTGAGCACCATCGTGTCGACGATGAGCTGCTGCTTGAAGTAGTCCCGCGGGTCCTTCGTGTTGGCGCAGTTGGCGTTGTTGCGGACCTTGCACGCCACGTCGGTGCGGGCGAGATACGACGGCAGGTAGCCGCCGCCATGCACGCCGATCACCCTGAGCCCGGGGTGCTTGTCCAGCGTGCCGTCGAAGATCAGCCGCGAGAGCAGGTACGTCGTCTCGAGCGGGTTCCCGATGATGTTGCCGAGATCGGCGCGGCCCTCGAGCGCGTCCGGCTTGATGATGTTCTCCGCTCCGGCCGGATGCGTGAGCACCGGCACGCCGAGCTCCGCCGCCTTGGCCCAGAACACGTCGTACTTGGGCAGCGAGAGGTCCTCGTTCAGCGCGTGACCGCCGATGGCGGCGCCCCTCAGCCGCAACCGCTTCACGGCGTCGTCGAGCTGCTGCGCGGCAAGGTCGGGGAACTGGAGCGAGACCGACGCGAAGGCGTCGAACCGCTCACGGTTGGCGCCGACCCACTTCGCGAGGCCCTCGTTCTGCGCGCGCACGATGCGCCCCGCGAGCTCGCGGTCCGCGTCATACCACCAGTGGCCGTTGATGCTCAGCACCTGCAGGTCGATGCCCTGCTTGTCGATGAGCGCGTAACGTGCGGGTCCCAGGGCGCGGGCGCCGCCAGGCCCGCCCTCGTCCTCGAACTTGGTGCCCTTGACGACCGCCATCACCTCCGGCACGGTGCAGTGCGCGTGGACATCCACCACGCGGATGCGCTTCCCGCCTATCGACACCTGCCGTCTGGTGGCGGGCGCCTGCGCCCCCAGCGTGGGAATGCCCGCGACGAATGCGCCCGCGGCGGCGCCGGCCACTCTCAGGAAGTCTCTGCGACTGGACATCTGTAACTCCCAGACTCCCAATCTGATGCTTGGACACCGAAGGCGGCCTGAGGGCCGGCCACTGAACGGCCTGATCAGGCTCGGCCTACGACGTAATCCGCAACAGCTTCATCAGGTTGCCGCCGAGGATCGCTTCCTTGTCGGCGTTGCTCAGGTACGAGGCGTTGAGAATCAGGTCGACGTTGGCCGGCCAGTTGAACGGGATGTCGGTGCCGTAGACGAGTTGCCCGACGCCGACCTCGTTCACGAGATGCCGCAGGCCTTCGTCGGTGAAGACCATCGTGTCGACGATGATTTCGCGCTTGAAGTACTCGCGCGGATCCTTCTTGTTCGCGCAGTTCGCGTTGTTTCGGACCTTGCACGCGACATCGGTGCGCGCCATGTAGGACGGCAGGTAGCCGCCGGCGTGCGCGCCGACGATGCGCAGGTTCGGATGCCGATCGAGGGTGCCGTCGAAGATCAGCCGCGACAGGAAGTAGGTCGTCTCGAGCGGGTTGCCGATGATGTTGCCGAGATCGCCGCGGCCGCGCCACGAGCCTTCCTTGATGATGTTGTCGGCGCCGCCCGGGTGCATGAACACCGGCGCGCCGAGCTCGGCCGCCTTGGCCCAGAAGGGATCGTACTTGGGCAGCGAGAGGTCCTCGTTGTTGTGGCCGCCGATCGTCGTGCCGCGCATCCCGAGCCGCTTCACGGCGTCCTCGAGCTGCTGCGCGGCGAGGTCGGGGTACTGCAGCGCGATCGACGCGAGCGCGACGAACCGATCGGGATAGGTGCTGACGATCTTCGCCAGCCCCTCGTTGTGCGCGCGGCAAATGCGCGTCGCGAGCTCGCGGTCGGTCTCCCACCACCAGAACCCGTTGATGCTCAGCGCCTGCATATCGATGCCGGCCTTGTCCATCTGCGCGATGCGCGTCGGGCCGATGATCTGGTTGCCGCCGCCGCCGCCGTTCTTCTCGAACGGCGTGCCCTTGACGATGTCCTGCACGGGCACGACGCAGTGGGCGTGGACGTCGATGACGCGGACGCGCCGGCCGCCGATCGTGATCTCGCGGCGGCCGCCCGCCGGCGCCTGTGCCAGCAGCCCGGCTACGCTCGTCCACCCGCTGCCCAGCGCGAATGCGCCCGCCGTGGCCCCGGCGACGCTCCTGAAGAAGTCCCTGCGATTAGGCATGTGTTGCCTCCATGAAGCTGGCAGCCGGCGGCTGGCAGCGGGCCGACTGTACCTGCCCGAACATGAGGATTCAATGAAGCCGGCGGCAGCGCGGCGGGCCGGCTGAAGCCGGCCCCTACGACGGCCTTCGTGGACGCGCACCCAGCCGTACGCAGGGGCCGGCTTTAGCCGGCCCTACGTCCGGAACGTCATCAACGGCTCCGACGCGCCGTGCCCGGGGCGGTCTCAGGCATCAGCCCTGACGCCCTTGACATGCCTGAGCCTTGATTCCCGGGGCCTGAGGCTTTCCGGAGGCCGCATTCTACACGTGCCCGTCGCCTCCGGCACCAAACTGACTTGACATTTTTGCCGCCCGGTCTAAACATTTGCGCTTTGCGGCTTGCGGTTCGTGATTGGCGACCGCGGTCCAGCCGTGGGTGGCCAATCACAAATCGCAGATCGCAAATCGCAAATCATAAGAGGTGACTTGATGCAGTCCCGCATGCTGGTGCTGACAGCGCTCGTAACCCTCTTCGGCAGCGCGTTTTCGGTTGCCGGCGCGCAGAGCGCCGCCTCGAAGGCCGCTCCGGCTCACATTCCGACCGTGGCGCTGAACAACGTCGCCCGCCATGGTTTCTTCTACGCAGGCGGCAAGTACGTGGGGGAACTCGGCCCTGACAAGGAATCGACGATGGGCGGCGCCATGTACGTCGAGGTCATGGTGCCGAAGCAGATTCGCTCGCCCTACCCGGTGGTGTTTTTCCACGGCGCGGGGCAGACGGGCGTCGACTGGCTGCAGACGCCGGACGGCCGTCCTGGCTGGGCCTACAACTTCCTCGACATGGGCTACGTCGTCTACATGACGGACTTTCCGACGCGCGGCCGGTCGCAGTACGTGCCCGGCGTGGACGGAACGCCAGAGCGCCCGAACTTGAATATCAGAACCGCGCCGAACCTCGAGGAGATCTTCACGGCGGCGTCCGCGAAGGGCAACTTCCCGCAGGCGAAGAAGCACACCGCGTGGCCGGGCACGGGGCGCATGGGCGACAAGGTGTTCGACGACTTCGCGAAGACGCAGGTCCAGTTTCTGGCCGGCCCGGCCCAGGAGACGCTGACGCGCGATGCGTACATCGCGCTGCTCGACATGGTGAACACGCCGGTCATCCTGCTGACGCACTCGCAGGGCGGAGCGTTCGGGTGGCTCGTCGCCGATGCGCGGCCGAACCTGGTGAAGGCGATCATGACGCTGGAGCCCGCGGCTCCGCCGATCAGGGGCGTCGATCAAGCCAAGCTCACCTACAACCAGGGCGGCGGCCTGAGCTGGGGCGTGGCCAACAGCCCGATCGCCTACGAGCCGGCCATCAGCGATCCCAAGGAACTGCAGACCGTGCTCGAGACCACGGCCCCGGCGGCCGACAAGGTGCCGTGCTACGTGCAGCAGCAGCCGGCGCGCAAGCTGAAGAACCTGCAGAGCATCCCGGTGCTGTTCATGGTCGGCGAGGGCAGCTACCACCGCATCTACGACCACTGCCTCGCGCGATGGCTCAACGACGCCGGCGTGAAAACCGAGTACGTGGAGATGGAATCGGCCGGCCTGCGCGGCAACGGCCACATGATGATGCTCGAGCGGAACAGCGCCGACATCGCGAAGTACATGGGCAACTGGCTCGAGAAGAACGCCCGCCCGGCGCGCGGCGAGAACAACACGCGCGCCATGCCCGGGAAGAACATTCCGACCTTTGCCACCGACAACATCGCGCGCAAGGGATTCTTCTTCGCCGGCGGCAAGTACTGGGGTGAGGCCGGCCGCGAGGTGATGCGCGGCGCCATGTACACCGAGGTGTGGGTGCCGCGGCAGGTCCGGTCGGAGTATCCGGTCGTGCTCTTCCACGGCAACGGGCAGACCGGCGTGGACTGGCAGCAGACGGCGGACAACCGCGCCGGCTGGGCCTACCGCCTGATCGAGGCCGGGTATGCGGTCTACATGGTGGACTACCCGGCGCGTGGACGCTCCGCATACGTGCCGACGCCGGGGCCGGACGGCAAGCAGCCGATCGACGGCAACCTGGGTATCCGCAGCGCGCTCGAGCTCGAGCGCATCTTCACCAACGCGCGCGAGCGCGGCGACTTCCCGCTCAAGGCGCAGCACACGCAGTGGCCGGGCACCGGGAAGATCGGCGATCCGATCTTCGATCACTTCATCAAGACGCAGGTGCAGTTCGCCGGCGGCACCGGCGCGCTGATGCGCGACGCCAGCATCGCGCTGCTCGACGCGATCGGGTCGCCGGTGATCCTCTTCACCCACTCACAGGGCGGCGGCTTCGGCTTCGACCTGCTGGAGGCGCGGCCCAACCTGGTGAAGATCATGGTGACCGCCGAGCCGGGCGGACCGCAGTTCGGCGGCGCCGACACCGCGAAGGTGACGCCCGGACCGCGCAATCCGAACTCCTGGGGACTCACCAACAACCGCTACGAATTCACCCCGGCGGCGAGCGCGCCGGCGGATCTGAACGTGGTCCTCGAGGAGAAGTCCGACCGGCCCGACGAGGTGCGCTGCTGGATGCAGGTGGCGCCGGCGCGCACGCTCACGCGCTGGCAGGGCAAGCGCGTGCTCGCCATTTCAGCCAACGGCACGTATCACCGCGTCTACGATCCGTGCATTCCCAGGTTCCTCAACCAGGCAGGTGTGAAGACCGACTTCATCCGCCTCGAGGACGTCGGGATCAGCGGCAACGGCCACATGATGATGCTCGAGAAGAACAGCGACGACATCATCAAGTTCGTCATCGGCTGGATTCAGAAGAATATTGGTACGACGTAACGAACCGGTGATCGGGCCGGCTGAAGTCGGTCCCTGCGTTCTCGAGCCATACCAGGCCGCGTAGGGGCCGGCTTCAGCCGGCCCGATGACGACGCAGATACTTTGTAGGCCTCAGGGCTCAGGGTTCAGGGCTCAGAAGGCATCAGGCTGGGCCCTGATTCCTGATCCCTGGGCCCTGATCCTGGCCTACTTGGGGGAGTCTTCATGGCGCGGGGTTACCTGTTCGGTCCGGGCATGCTGGTCTTACTCGTCATCACTCTGATCGGATGTGGACAGGCGGAGTCGCCCGCCTCGGCGGCGGCGGCGCTGACGCAGGTCGCTTACGTCAAGGCGCCGGCGCCGGGTGACGGCGATCAGTTCGGAGCGGCCGTCGCGGTCAGCGCCGACGGCAGCACGATGGCCGTCGGGGCGCCCGGGGAAGGCAGCGCGGCGCGGGCCATCAACGGCGACCAGGCCAATAACGACGCCGACGATTCCGGCGCCGTCTACGTCTATACCCGCAGCAACGGCACGTGGACCCCGCAGGCGTTCGTCAAGGCGTCCAACGCGGACTCGCTCGATCAGTTCGGCACCAACGTGGCGCTCAGCGCGGACGGCAATACGCTGGTCGTCGGCGCGTTCTTCGAGGACGGCGGCGCCCGCGGCGTCAACGGCAACCAGGCGGACAACACGATCGGGCAGGCCGGCGCGGTGTATGTCTTCGCGCGGCGCGGGACGGCCTGGACGCAGCAGGCCTACCTCAAGGCATCGAATACCGGCGAGGCCGAGGAGGGCGACACCTTCGGCTATTCGATTGCCGTCAGCGGCGACGGCAACACGGTGGCGGTGGGGGCGCCGAGCGAGGACGGCAACGCCAGCGGGATCAACGGCAACCAGGCGGACAATTCGGCCGTGGCGGCGGGTGCGGTCTACGTGTTCACGCGGCGCGGCGATGCCTGGTCGCAGCAGGCATACGTGAAGTCCGACGCGCCCGTGGATCTCATCGCGGGCGACCTGTTCGGCTATTCGGTGGCGCTGAACGCCAACGGCAACGCGATGGCGATCGGCGCCTACGACGAGGGCAGCGCCGCCGGCATCAACGGCCCGTTCGACAACAAGCTGGGCGGCTCCGGCGCGGTCTTCGTCTACACGCGGCACCGGCACCGCATGGGCGCGCACCGCGTTCCTGAAAGCGCGGGAACAGGACCGCAACGACTCGATGGGCGCGTCGGTGGCCATCAGCGACGATGGCAACACCGTGGTCGCCGGCGCGGCAGACGAAGACAGCCTGACGACCGGCATCAACGCGGCGCGCTCCGGCGACAGCGGGCAGACCGACTCGCCCGACGACAATTCGGCCGGCGCCGTCTACGTGTTCGTGCGCAGCGGCACCACGTGGACACAGCAGGTGAACCTGAAGTCGTCGAACACCGGCAAGAACGACTGGTTCGGCGCGAAGCTGGCCCTCAGCGGCAACGGCGACACCCTGGCCGTGAGCGCGGTCTACGAGGACAGCAACGCGAAGGGCATCGACGGCAACCAGGCGGACGATTCGGCGAACGAAGCCGGCTCCGTGTACCTGTTCCGGCGCAATCGCGACACCTGGACGCAGGTCGCGTACGTGAAGGGCTCGAACACGGAGGAGTTCGACGAGTTCGGCAGCTCCGTCGCGCTCACCCGGGACGGAAGCCTGCTCGTGGTCGGAGCGAAGTTCGAGGACAGCGCGGCGTCGGGCGTGAACGGCAACCAGGCCGACAGCTCGCTGCTCGATTCGGGCGCCGTTTATGTGTTTGCTACGGGACAGTGAACGTTGAGCGGTTCTTCATGCAACGGGCCGCGGAGACGCGGAGGCACGGAGCAGGCGGCTGATATCCTCCGGTCTCCGCGTCTCCGCGCCGTGCTGTGAAGCGCGTGCCCGCAATCAGAGTTCGGATTGGGAGGACAGATCTATGCGTAATCGTGCGTCGATCATCGTCACGGCGGCGGTCGCGGCGGTGGCGATCTACATGATCGGATATCGCTCGGCGCCAGTGGAGGGGCAGGCGCCGGCGCCGCAGCCGCGCTTCGCGGCCGTTCCCGGCGAGAAGGGCGGCCAGGACATCTTCGGCGCCTACGACATCGTCCAGAACTGGCCGAAGCCGCTGGGCGCGCAGCCCGGGCATGAGAAGTGGACGTGGGGCGCCGGCCAGGGTGTGTTCGCAGAAAGCCCGAACCGCGTCTTCATCCTGCAGCGCGGCGAGCTGCCGAACATCGAGCGGCCGATGACGACCAAGCTGACACAGCTCGGGCCGAGCATCGAGTTCCCCATTGGCCGGCTGCCGTGGCGCGACGCCACGTCGGCGAGCCCTCCAGGAGCGCTGTTCGGGCCCGACGGCAAGACGCCCGGCAACGACCTGGACGCGGGCCAGCCCGGCGTGGACTACCAGTGGCAGCACATCGTGAAGGTGGTCGACGCGGAGGGGAACTATCGCGAGGCCGACGTGTGGTCGCAGTGGGACAAGATGTTCCGTCGTCCGCACGCCGTCTATCAGAGCCCGTACGATCCGCAGAAGAACATCTGGATCGTGGACGACTACCGCCATGCCATCTTCCTGTTCTCGAACGACGGGAAGCGCCTGATCAAGACCATCGGCGAGCCGAACGTGCCGGGCAGCGATGCGAAGCACTTCTACCGGCCGACGTTCATGGCCTTCCTGCCCGATGCCATCTTCGTGGCCGACGGCTATGCCAACACGCGCGTGGTGAAGCTGGACAAGGACGGCAACTACCTCACGGCGTGGGGCCAGCGTGGCGAGAACGGCAAGGAGACGCGCGGCGGCTACTTCAACAACGTGCACGGCGTCGCCGTCGATCCGCAGACGCGCCGTGTCTTCGTGAACGACCGCGGCAACCGCCGCATCCAGGTCTTCGACGACAACGGCAAGTTCCTCGATCAGTGGAGCATCGGCCAGCCGCCGTCGGACATTCACCTGATCATCATGGACGGCACCCGCCACCTGTGGGCGTTCGATCGGGCGAGCTCGAAGATGATCAAGTACGACCTGAACGGCAACTTCATGTACTCGTGGGGCACGTGGGGCAACTTCCCCGGCGGCTTCTGGGGCGTGCACGGCATGCACGTCGATTCGGAAGGCAACTTCTACGTGGCCGAAGTGGACAACGCCGGCGCGCAGAAGTTCCGGCCACGGGCGGGCGCGAACCCGGCGTTCCTGGTGGCGAAGGGGATCCCGACGACCGCCACGCAGTAGACGGCGCGTCGTCTACGGTCTTCGGTCTCCGGTCTGCGGTCCTCATCAGGGCTGTAGACCGGAGACTGTAGACTGAAGACCGATGATGACTGGAGACTGTAGACCGGAGACCGGAGACCATCGTCGAGTCCCTGTCCAGTGATCTCCCTGCTCTACCTCCTGTTCTTCCTTTCCGGCCTCAGCGGCTTGATTTATCAGGTCGTCTGGGTCCGCGTGTTCGGCAACGTTTTCGGGAACACGATCTACTCGGCGTCGATCGTCGTCGCCGTGTTCATGCTCGGCCTTGGCGTCGGCGGTTATCTCGTCGGCGCGTGGGCCGACCGCCGGTACGCCGAGCGTCCGGCATCGCTGCTGCGCGCGTACGGGTACGTCGAGCTCGCGATCGCGGCGTTGGGGCTCGGTATCTCGGCGCTGCTGCCGCATCTCGGTCGGCTCTCGGCGGTCGTGTCCTCGTACGGGCAGGACGCGGAGGGCTGGAACGTGCTGTCGGCCGGATCGTACCTGGCGCGCGCCGGCATCGCGGTGGTGCTGCTGACTCCGATCGCGGTGTTGATGGGCGGCACGCTCACGCTGCTCATCCGGCATCTCGTTCGCCGCGACGTGGCGATCGGCGGCTGGCGCATCGCGGTCCTCTACAGCGTCAACACCGCCGGCGCGGCGCTCGGCTGCCTGCTGACGGACTTTGCGCTCGTGCCTGCGTACGGCTTGCGTCAACACGCAGTTCATTGCCGTTGCCTTGAATGCGCTCGCAGGCGTGGGGGCCCTGTATCTTGCGATGGGCCCGCTGAAGGCCTCGTCGGTCCGGCTGAAGCCGGACCCTACGACGGCCAGGAAAGTGGCTGGGAGCCGGGTTCAGCCGGCGCAGATCGAATCGAAACGGCGTAGGGGCCGGCTTCAGCCGGCCCACGTGGAGCCGAGCCCGAAGTTCCCCGGGCGCCTGGAGCCCGAAGCCTGCGAGCCCGAAGTCCGGAGTCTGGAGGCGGAGCGCGCGTCGCGTCTGCATCGCGCTCGCCCTGGTGTTGTCCGGGTTCGCCGCCCTCGGGATGGAGATCCTCTGGTTCCGCCACTTCACGATGATCCTCGGCCAGTTCCGCGCCGTGTTCTCGCTGCTGCTGGCCGTGATCCTCGTCGGCATCGGCGCCGGCGCGCTCGCCGCCGGCATCGTGGCGCGGCGAACCCCGGCGCCCGCAGCCTGGTTCATGTTCGCGCAGTCGCTCTTCGTGGTGTTCACCTTGCTCGGGCTGTTCCTCGCGGACTCGAGGGCGACGGACGCCGCGATCGTGGCGGATCCGAACTACCAGGCCGGGCTCGCCTCCGGATCGGCCGGTGCACTCGTCGAACTGTGGTTCAACGCGAAGCCGATCCTGCTGGAGGTGGCGTTACCCGCGCTGCTCATGGGATTCAGCTTTCCCCTGGCGAACGCCATCGTCCAGCGCGCGGAGCGGTCGGTGGGGCGTCGCGCCGGCGCGCTCTATTTCGCGAACACGGCTGGCGCCGTCGCCGGCTCGCTGGCCACGGGATTCCTCCTGCTGCCGACGCTCGGGATCCAGGGCAGCGCCACGACGCTCGTGGCGACGGCGGCCGCGGCGATCGTGCCGGTGTACCTGGGATCCCGGATGACCGATCGCCGATCCCGGTGGGCACTCGCCGGCTCGCTCGTCCTGGCCGGCGGGGCGGCAGGGCTGTGGCTCTCGCTGCCTGCTGATTACGTCCTGACGCGCGCGTTGCCGGAGCGCGCCGGGCACGAACAGCTTCTCACGGTGAGCGAAGGGGTGAACGAGGTGATCAGCGTGACCGACGCGCCCGGGAAAGGGCGCACGCTGTTCACGAATGGTCATCCGATGTCGTCAACCTTGCCGTTTTCGCAGCGCTACATGCGGGCGCTCGCGCACCTGCCGCTCCTCTCGATCGACAAGCCCGAGAGCGTCCTCGTGATCGGCTTTGGCGTGGGGAACACGACACACGCCGCGACGCTGCACCCGTCAATCCGGCGCGTGGAGATCGCCGACCTGTCGAGGGACGTTCTCGACCACGCCCACTACTTCAGCGAGTTCAACAAGGACGTGCTGCGCGACCCGCGCGTCGCGGTCCACGTCAACGATGGCCGGCAGCATCTGCAGATGCAGCCGGCAGGGGCCTACGACCTGGTCACGCTCGAGCCGCCGCCCATCGGATACGCTGGCGTGGCCGCACTGTATTCGCAGGAATTCTACGAGCTCGCGCGATCGCGCCTGAAGCCGGGCGGCTACGTCAGCCAGTGGCTTCCTGCCTACCAGGTGCCCTCGTCCACCACGCTGGCGATGGTGCGCGCCTTCGTCAACGTGTTCCCGATGGCGGTGCTCGTGTCCGGCGCGGAATCGGATCTGCTGCTGCTCGGCGCAAACGGGGTGCGTGCCGACGTGGATCCCGGACGGCTCGCGGCCAGCCTCGCCCAGGCCCCGATGGTCCGGGCCGACCTGGAACGGCTCGATCTCGGCAGCGTGACGGAGATCGTCGGCACCTTCGTGGCCTCCGCGCAGACGCTCGCGGATGCGACGCGCGATACGCCGCCCGTCACCGACGACCGCCCGATCCAGGAATACGGCGTGCTGTCGCTCCTCAACTTCGGAGAGGCGGTGCCCGCGTCGATCGTGAAGCTGGACGACGTCGCCGCGTGGTGCCCCCGGTGCTTCGTGAACGGCAGGCCCGTGCCCGAGGCCGCGGATCTCGAGCTGTACCTGGCGCTGCTGCAGCGCGCCTACACGGCCACTCCACTCGAAGTGCGGCGTGCGCGCGCGAGTGCCGACCGTGAAGGGCGCGAGGTGGCCGGCAGCGCGTATCTGGGCGCGATCGTCCCGGAATCGGCCGACGTGCACAATCTGCTCGGCATTGCACTGGCCTCGTCCGGCAAGGTCGATGAGGCGATCGCGGAATTCCGGGAGGCGCTCCGCCTCGATCCGGGCTCGGCCGCGACGCATTGGCACCTTGGCGCCGCGCTCGCGGGTCGCGGCGCGCCGGCAGAGGCGCTCGGGCACCTGCAGCGGTCCGTTGAGCTCGACCCGGCGAACGCCCAGGCGCACAACGACCTCGGGCTGATGCTGGCGCTGCAAGGACAGTTGGACGACGCCGTCGGCCACTTCGAGCGCGCCGTGGCCCTCGACCCCGGGTTCCAGGACGCCCGCACCAACCTCGGGGCCGCCCTTCGCGAACGGGCCCGGCGGCCTCCTCCCAACTGATTTGACAGAGCTTGGGGGAAGTGAGAAATTGACGCATCTATCCGCGATAATTGGCCCTTATAGGAGGTCGCACCCATGTGGAAGAGCGTGCTCGTCGGCGTTTGTCTGGCGGTCCTCGTTTTGTCGGGCTCGGCCCGTGCGCACCACGGCGACGCCGGCCGGTACGTCGAGGACGTCATGACCATCTCGGGCACTGTGGTGGAGCTCCAGATGACGAATCCTCACGCCCACATCGTCTTCGACGCCCCTGACCCGAGCGGCAAGACCGTGCGCTGGCAGGCTGAACTTGGCGGGCCGCAGCAGTTGATCAAGAACTTCGGCTGGAACCCGAATACCGTCAAGCCGGGGATGAAGATCCAGTTCACCGGCCGGCGTCTGAAGAGCGGCGCCCCGTATATCAATCTGACCGAGCGCGCGAACGTGGTCTTGCCCGAGACCGGCAAGGAGATCTGGCGCACGCCGAACTACGGCGAGCCGACGCCGCCCGCGAGCGAGAGCGGCACCAGCTTGAACCAGCCGGCGACCGCCCCCTGAGCCGACGATTGGAGCTGCGATGAAAGGCATACACCGTCAGGCCCTGGCCGTGGTGTCCCTCGGTATTGCCGGGCTCGTGGTTCATACACACGCTCAATCACAGGCTTCGCCAACGCAGGTCACGCAGCTCGCGTATCTCAAGGCGTCCAACGCCGAGGCCAGCGACCATTTCGGGTGCGGGGGCGTGCTCGACGGCCACGCCGGCTTCGGGGCGGCGCTGAGCGGCGACGGCAACACCCTGGTCGTCGGCGCCCCGCACGAAGGCAGCGGCGCGCGCGGCGTCAACGGCAACCAGAATGACAATTCGATCGACGGCGCCGGCGCCGCGTACGTGTTCGTCCGCAACGGCAGCAACTGGGTGCAGCAGGCCTACCTCAAGGCGTCCAATCCGTCGATGAACGCCGAGTTCGGCCATGCCGTTGCGATCAGCGCCGACGGCAACACGCTCGTCGTGTCGGCCTTCTGGGATCCCAGCAACGCCACGGGCGTCAACGGCAACCAGGCGGACCAGTCGATCCCGCAGGCCGGCGCCGCCTACGTGTTCACGCGCCGCGGCACGACGTGGTCGCAGCAGGCCTATCTGAAGGCGTCCAACACCGGCGAGGCCGGGACGGCCGACAGCTTCGGCGATGGCGACCAGTTCGGCTTTTCCCTGGCCATCAGCGACGACGGCAACACGATCGCCGTCGGCGCGCACTCCGAGGACAGCAGCGGCCTCAACGGCAACCAGGCTGACAACTCGATGCAGCTGGCGGGCGCCGTGTACGTGTTCAATCGCACCGGCGCGACCTGGGCGCAGACGGCGTTCCTCAAGGCGACCAATCCGGACGAGGGCGACATGTTCGGGTACTCCGTTGCGCTCAGCGCCGACGGGCGCACGCTCGCCATCGGCGCCTTCGACGAGGACGGCTCGTCCCCGGGCATCAACGGAGTGGTTGACAACGGTCGCGGCGGCGCGGGCGCCGTCTACGTCTACGTGAAACTGGCAAACGGATTCTGGACGCAGCAGGCGTACATCCATGCCAGCAACCCCGAGGGCGGTGATTCCTTCGGCGTCCACGTCGTGCTCAGCGACGATGGCCACACGCTGCTGGTGGGTTCCCTCGACGAGGACTGTCTCGCGACCGGCGTGAATCCGACCGAACCGTGCCACAACGATCGGGAGGGCGACCTCTCGACCGGCGCCGCCTACGTCTTTGCCCGCGCCGGCACCACGTGGACGCAGCAGGCGTTCTTCAAGGCCTCGAACACGGGACCCAACGACTGGTTTGGATCGCGCCTGGCGCTGAGCGGCGACGGGAATACCGCGGCGATGGGCGCGTCGCTCGAGGACACGCTCGGCCGCGGCATCAACGGCAACCAGCAGGGCAATGACGCCACCGAATCGGGCGCCGTCTATCTGTTCCGGCGCAGTGGCACGACGTGGCGCCAGGAGGCCTACATCAAAGGGTCGAATACGGAAGCGTTCGATCAGATTGGCAGCGCCGTTGCGCTGTCGCGCGACGGCCGCACGCTGGTGGCGACGGCGCTCGGCGAGGACAGTTCGAGTCGCGGTGCGAACGGCAACCAGGCTGACAACTCGGCGATGGAGTCCGGCGCCGCGTACGTGTTCGGGATTTCGGCCCCGACGACGACATCGTTCTGAGCTGCAGCCGGCAGCAGGCAGCTCGCAGGTCACGCGTCAGGGCGGATGCCTGCCGTCACTGACCGCTGCCCGCTGCCGGCTATTTCACGGAGACATCATGAATCTCGGCTCGCGGCGAACCGTTCTTGGGGTCATGGGCACGGCGGCGATGTGGGCGCTGACGGTGGTGATGGTCAGCGGCCAGGCGGCGCCGGCGCAGCAGCCGCTGCTGGCGGAGCAGGTATTCAAGAACGTCAAGGTGCTCCGCGGCATTTCCGTCCAGGAGTTCATGGGGACGATGGGCGCCTTTTCGGCGGCGCTCGGCATGTCGTGCGAGGACTGCCATGCCGCCGACGACAGGAACTGGGACGGCTTTGCCGCGGACAACCCCCGCAAGAACATGGCGCGCGTCATGGTCGTGATGATGCAGACCATCAACAAGACGCACTTCGGCGGCCGTCAGATGGTGACCTGCTACTCGTGTCATCGCGGCAGCGATCGCCCGAAGGTGACGCCGAACCTTGCCGACGTCTATGGCGGCTTCCCTCCCGACAACCCGCTCGACATCATCCAGCAGGCGCCCGACGCGCCGCAGGCCGACGTGGTGCTCGACAAGTACATCGAGGCGATTGGCGGGGCGCAGCGGCTTGCGCGCGTTGAAGAGCTACACCGCCAAAGGGACCAGTGTCGGTTACGGACCGGAGTCGCAGGAACGGCCGGTGGAGATTTTTGCCGCCGCCCCCGACCGGCGCACGACGATCATCCACACCGACAGCGGCGACAGCACCATGACGCATGATGGCGGCACCGCCTGGTATGCCGCGCCGTTCAGGCCGGTGCCGGTGCTCGAGCTGACGGGGCAGGACCTCGACGGCGCCAGGCTCGATGCCGCGCTCGGTTTTCCTGGCGCGATCAAGAGCGCGCTGATGAAATGGCGCGTGGGCCGTCCCGCGTTCATCGACGGCAAGGAGCTGACGCACGTCCAGGGCACCACCGCGACAGGCGTGACCGCGTCGCTCTATTTCGATCCCGAGACGGCGCTGCTCGTGCGGCAGCTGCGTTTTGCCGAGTCGCCGGTCGGCCGCATCCCCACCCAGATGGACTATGAGGACTATCGCGAGGTGGCGGGCGTCAAGATGCCGTTCAAGTGGACGATGACCGGCATCAACGGCCGGGACTCGTACGAGATCACCGACGTGCAGCCGAACGCGCGGGTGGATGCGGCGCGCTTTGCGAAGCCTGCCCCTCCCGTCGCGCCGGCGCCCCGCCGCTGAGCAACTTGCTCAGCGAACGATCGCCTGGTACACCATCGTGCGGAAAGGGCCCCTCCAACGCGCGTCGCCGGGGTAACGCTGCGTCATGAGCACCGCGACGAGCCGCTCCTTCGGGTCAACCCAATATACGCTGCCGTAGATACCTGCCCAGCCGTAGGCGCCATTCGATCCAGACCTCGCGGACGCTCCGAGGTCCACCACGACTTCGACGCCGAGGCCGAACTCCGTGCCCGGACTGGTTGGCGGGATGTCGCCGGTGTGGCTCGTCGTGATGAGTTCAACCGTCTTCGGTGACAGGACCCGCACGCCGTCGAGTTCGCCGCCGCGACGGAGCATCTCGAGAAAGCGGGCGTAGTCCATCGCGGTCGAGACGAGGCCTGCGCCGCCGGACAGATACTTCTTCGCCGGCCGGTAGGTACTCCCACGGTGACATGACGGTGAGGTTGAACGTCTCCGGATCCTTCATCGGCCGCAGGCCGCCGCGTTCGGCCCCGGTATAGGCGACCGCGAGACGCGACCACTTGGCGTCCGGAACCGAGAACGCCGTGTCGTGCATGCCCAGCCGCTTGAAGATGCGGTCCTCGAAAAACGCGTCGAGCGGGAGGCCCGAAACCACCTCGACGACGCGGCCGAGCACGTCGGTGCTCAGCGAGTAGTGAAATTCGGCGCCCGGCTGGGCGACCAGCGGGATGCGGGCGAGCCGCGCCACGTTGGCGGCGAGCGTCGCCTCCGGGATCGCCAGGCCGTCCGTCACGCCCTGTGCGCGATAGGCGTTGCCCACCGGGCCGTTGTCTATGAAGCCGTACGTGAATCCGGCCCGATGCGTGAGGAGGTCGCGGATGGTGATTTCACGCGTCGCGGGAACGGGCTGCGGCGCCGGGTCGTCCTTCGTGGTGACGAGCACTTTGGGTGCTTTCAGCTCGGGAAGGAACCTGGACACCGGATCGGTCAGGAGGAGCCGGCCTTCTTCGTACAGCATCATCACGGCGACGCTCGTGACGAGCTTCGTTTGCGAGGCGATCCGGAAGATCGTGTCGGGCTGCATGGGCAGCCGGCGTTCGCGATCCTGCTGGCCGAGGGTGGACAAATCCGCGAGACGGCCGTCGCGCGCCACCAGCAGGACGACGCCGCTGAGCTCTTCGCGCTCGACGAAGCCTCCGAGCACGTCGCGCATCCGGGCGAGCCGCTCGGCGGAGAACCCGAGCGCCTCCGGTGAGCCTGGAGCGAGCGCTGCAGGTTGCGCGGATGCGGGCCCGGGCGCACGAACCTGGCCGGATGTCGGCGCGTCGTACAGGCCGAGGGCCGCCGCGAGAACAAGCACGGCGCCGGAGGCGCCGAGCGCGCGCAATCGATATCGCATCATGGTGTTCTCATCGAGGGCCTATGCCCTGCGGCTGAAGCCGCAAGCCACCTCGGCCTTCATTGCAGGCGACAGATCAGCGCTCAGTCGAGCGGCTGCAGCCTGACCATGTAGCCGTTCTGATCGACGTACCAGAGCGTGATCGGATCCGTGGAGTTGTCGATCCAGGCGCGCCGGTTGTGTGAGTACGGCTCGGGCATGGGATACGCGATCCACTTTTCGGTGCGCGGGTTGAAGCGGAAATAGCGGCCGGCCTGGATCGGCGCCACCCAGACGTCCCCGTTCTTGTCGGCGAGCGCCTCGTAGGCCGTGGTGTAGGGCAGCGGCGGCGCGTACTCGGTGAGCTTCTTCGCCGCGATGTCGAGCTTCACGAGCAGGCCGCTGCCGCGGCCGGTGAACCACGCGTTGCCGCTGGTGTCCATCGCCCCGCGTGAGTAGCTGACGAACGGCGTGCGCGCCGGGAAGTCCCAGAACTCCCGCGTCTTGGTGTCCCACAGGCCGAGATAATTTCCGTCGCCGCCGACCCAGAACCGGCCATCCGCCGTGATGGTGTTGTCGTAGACGCCGTCGACGTTCTTGTCCTTCGGGAAGGCGAACCGCTCGACGTGGCCCGTCCGCGTGTCGATCTTGAGGAGCTCCCCGTTGTTGCTCGTCTCGTAGGCGAAGCTCTGGTCGTCCATGGCGAAGTTGCTCATGCCCGACGAGTTGCGCGTGTACTCGTTGGCGAACGAGTAGCGCTTCAGCTGCCGCCCCGTCTTGGCGTCGAGCCCCGTCAGGAAGTGATCCCACTGCTCGGAGAACCAGACGACGTCGTTCTTGTCCACCCAGAGGCGGTGCGTGCCGGGCAGCGCGCCCGGCGTGTCCTCGGCCCGCGTCGCCGGGATCCGGTACTCGGTCACCTTGCCCGTGCGCGGGTCCAGCATGCCCGAGTACGGGCTGCGGTGCGTGGTGTACCAAATGTTCCCGCGCGAGTCGCCATGCACGTCGTGCGGGGCGAGCAGCTGTCGCGGCAGCTCGTATTCGGTCACGACGATGCGCGTCTCGGCGCCGCGAGGCCAGGGCAGCGGCTGGAGCCCGGCCGGCTCGGCCGACTCCGGGCCGCGGATCCGCGCCAGCCACTTCGCCAGCAGCACCTGGTTCGCGTTCGGCTGCGGCAGCGGCGTGTAGTTGATGAGCGGCGACCCTCCGGCATAGCCCATTCGCCGCACGAGGTGCAGCCAGCCTGCCTCGTCGAAGCGGTTGCGGAAGATCTGCTGGTAGGAGTGGCAGTGCGTGCACTGGTTGCTGAAGACCTTCTTCTCCTGCGCCGTGCCGGGCAGGTTCATCAGCCACTCGACGCTGCTCAACTGCCCGAGCACCTCCGGTGTCGGGGGCAGGAACTCCGTGTCGCTCACCCGTTCGAGGACGATCTCGGGGAGCGCCGTCGCGGCGTCGATGCGCACGCCTTCCTTGACGTAGGGCTTGAACTCGAGCGGCTTCGCGATGCGCAACGTGTACTCGCCCGGCTCCAGCACGGGGAACTCGTAGCGGCCGTTGGCATTCGAATAGACGGTGGTCCGGATCGCGGTTCGGGGATCGAGGAGCTGCACCCCGATGCCCTCGAGCGCCATGCCCGTGCGCGAGCGCACGGCGCCGCGTGCGCCGCCGAGGAGCACCGGCCGGTTGCCCGACGGCGCCCGCGCCGCCCCGGCGGCCGGCAGTTTGTACTTCGGGTTGGGCGGCGGCTCCTCCGCGTCGAAGCAGCACTGGCCGCTCTTGATGTAGGCGAGGAGGTCGGCCATATCCGCGTCGGCGAGCGTATGGCGATACGCCGGCATGAGCGGGCCGCCGTTGCGGATCTTGTCGGCAACGGCCTGATCCGTCACCGGCGCGCCGGTCATCAGGAACGTGCCGCGCCTGTACAGGTCGCCGAACTGGGGCCCGCCGTTGGTCGCGTACTGGTTATGGCAGAACCAGCACTTGTAGTAGTAGATCTCCTCGCCGCGCTGCGACCCGCCGGTCGCCGTGGTCTTCATGGCGTAGATCTCGGCCGACCGCTGGTAAGGATCGCGTATCGCTTGCTGCGCCGTCGCGACGGCCACCACCCCCGCCACGATCAGCAGGAGCCCTGCTGTCCTCCGCAATACTGCACGCATGCCGTACCTCGATTGTGCTGTCAGAACGACTGGCCACGGAGTCTCAGAGCCACGGGAGAATTCAGGCGATTTCTCGTTGTGTACTGCGCCGAACGCTACCACAACGGTCGTGTTGACGGTAGTGTGCACATCGGCTAACGTGACGGCGATTCACGCGTATTGGCACGTGGATCCAAAGCGCTCGACCGGCCGTGGAAGATGAGCATGCCGCTCGATCGCCGGCAGGAACAGAGCCGGCTGGCTGTGGCTTCCGCCGTCAGGCGGAAGGACCGTCAACACTGACATTACAGCTTGACCGCTACGCGGGGGCCGCATAGTATTGGCGCCACTTTTCGGGAAGATCCAGGCTCCCGCACGTTGCGGTTTTCATTCGTATCTCCTTGCTCGGAGGCAGCTCCATGGTGCTAGCCGGTGGCGTAACCGCCAGGAAATCCGCTCCGCTCACGACGAACCAGAAGCGCGGGTTCCTGGCCGCCTGGGCCGGCTGGGCGCTCGACGGGATGGACTCGTTCATCTACGCGCTGGTGCTCGTGCCGGCGCTCATGGAGCTGCTCCCAGCATCGGGGATCCAGCCGACGCCGGCCAATATCGGAGCGTACGGCGCCCTCCTGTTCGGGCTCTTCCTGTTCGGGTGGGGCACGTCGATGGTGTGGGGCCCCATCGGCGACCGCGTCGGCCGCGTGCGCGCGCTGATGCTGACCATTCTGTGCTATTCGATTTTCACCTTCATGTGCGGTCTCGTGAACAACGTCTGGCAGCTCGCAGTGCTGCGCGTGCTGTGCGGCATCGGGATCGGGGGCGAGCAGCCGGTGGGCGCCACCTACATCGCTGAGGAGCTCGACGAACGGCGGCGGAAGATGGGCGCCGGGCTGATGCACACCGGATACTACTTCGGCTTCTTCTTCGCGGCGGTCGCCAACTATTTCATCGGGGCCACCTACGGCTGGCGCTGGATGTTCATCTTCGGCGGCCTGCCGGCCCTCATGGTCTTCTTCATTCGCTACGGCGTGCACGAGTCGAAGAAGTGGCAGGAGAAGTTCGGCAAGTCGCAGGAGAAGCGCCCGACGATGGCGCAGGCGTTCGGGGCGCTGTTCACGGCGCGCTACAAGCGCGACACGCTCGTCATGTCCGGGCTGTTCCTCGTGTCGATCATCATGCTGTGGGCGGGTTCGGTCTACGTGCCCACGGCGGCGCGACAGATGGCGGCGGCAGCGGGAGAGACCGTGGAAGCCAACCTGGCGCGGGTCGCGACCTATGCCTCGGTGGTCCTCGCCGTCGCCACCATCATCGGCTGCGTGCTGGTCCCGATCATCGCGGAGCGGATCGGCCGCCGCCTGACGATGGCGCTGTTCATGACGATCCTGGGCGTCTCGGCCGCCATCGGTTTCGGGTACGTGTTCTACATGCCTGGCGGCCTTACCCTGTTCATGGTGCTCACGTTCTTCATGGGCCTTGGTGGAGCGAACTTCGCGGTGTACACGGTATGGCTGCCGGAGCTGTACACGACCGACTGCCGAGCGAGCGCGATCGGGTTCATCAGCTCGGCGGGAAGGTTCGTCGGCGTAGCGCTGGTATTCGTCATGTTCTACGCCATCCCCCGCTACGGCAGCCTCGGCGTGCCCGTCGCGCTCGTCGCGATGACGTTCATCCTCGGGCTGCTGCTGCTGCCGTTTGCCCGGGAGACGAAGGGGCAGCCGCTGCCGGCGTAGAGGCGGCTCACCATGGAAGAAGTGGAAGAAGTGGAAAAGTGGAAGAAGTGAAGTTGAGAAGTTGAGAAGTGGAAAAGTAAGTTAAAAGTTAAAGTAGGCGCGCTGATTCGCGGCTCAGGGCTCACGAGCAGGCCGTAGCAGAGGCTCACGGCGGCGTTGGCTGAGGCGTACTTTCCAACTTCTCACCTTTTTACTTCGTGTTCGAACGCTCACTTCACTTCTTCCACTTCTTCCACTTCTTCCACTTGTTCGATCTCGCATGTCTAAGCCCGTACTCGAGCTCATCGATGCGACCGTCATCAAGGATGACCGGCGCATCCTCGATCGTCTCACCCTGACCATCCGTGCCGGCGAGCACACGGCCATCGTCGGGCCCAACGGGGCGGGGAAGTCGTTCCTCACGAAGCTCCTCAGTCACGAAGAACGCCCGCTCGCGCCGGAAGACGGGTCGTCGCCGATCCGCGTCTTCGGGAGCGACTTGTGGGACGTCTTCAACCTGCGATCGCAGCTCGGCATCGTCTCTGCCGAGATGCATCACCGGTTCGTGACGGGCAACAGCGAAGGGCGGGTCAGGGGAGAGGCCGCGGTGCTCTCCGGCTTCCTGGCGTCGCAGGGAATCCTGCGGTATGGCTCGATCTCGCCGGAGATGCGGCAGCGTGCGGCTGACGCGCTCGCCCTCATGGGGGCGTCGCACCTGGCAGACCGCTGGCTGGATGCGATGTCGAGCGGCGAGGCGCGCCGCGTCCTGCTGGCGCGCGCGCTGGTGACGTCGCCGCGAGCGCTCGTGCTCGACGAGCCGACGACGAGCCTCGACCTGGCATCCCGCCACGATTTCATGGAGCGCGTGCGGCAGATCGCGCGCGCCGGCACCACGCTCATCCTCGTGACGCACCACATCGAGGAGATCGTGCCCGAGATCGAGCGCATCATCCTCCTGCGCCACGGACGCATCATGGCCTCCGGCCCGAAGCGGGCGGTGCTGACCGCCGATCGCCTCAGCGAGCTGTTCGAGATGCCCATCGCCCTCGACGAGGACGACGGCTACTACTACGCCCGGCCAGCGACGGTAAGGGGCTGACATCCTGGTCTCTCCACGGATCTCGGCCGTCGGGATCGTCGGGCTCGGCATCATGGGATCCGCGATGGCGGCCAGCCTGATGGCTGCAGGATTCCGCGTCGTGGGCTACGACCTCCTGGAGCGGCGCCGACGCCACCATCGCCAGGCAGGCGGACAGGTCGCGCGCAACGCCCGCGAAGTGGGAACGCGGACGGACATCGTCATCTGCTCGCTGCCGGCACCGGACGCCCTGCTGGCGGTGGCGCAGGACCTGGCCTCCGCGCCACGGCCGCCGCGCATCGTCATCGAGACGAGCACGCTGCCGATCGCCGTGAAGCAGCAGGCACGCCGCCTGTTGCGCGCGCGCGGGTCCACGCTCCTCGATTGCCCGCTGAGCGGTACCGGTGCGCAGGCGCGCGCGAAGGACCTCGTGGTGTACGCGAGCGGGGAGCGGGCGTCCTGCCGGCGGATCGCGCCGGTGCTGGAAGGATTCTCGCGGGCGCATTACTACGTCGGGCCCTTCGGCGCCGGGTCGAAGACGAAGTTCGTGGCCAACCTGCTCGTGGCCATCCACAACGTCGCCGCGGCCGAAGGTCTCGTGCTCGCAAAGAAGGCCGGCCTGGATCCCGCGCTGACGCTGAAGGTGATCGCCGACGGCGCCGGGACCTCGCGGATGCTCCAGGTGCGGGGCCCGATGATGGTGAAGGGCGACTACTCGGAGGCGACGATGAAGCTGGGCGTCTGGCAGAAGGACATGACGATCATCGCCGACTTCGCGCGTGAGATCGGGTGCCCGACGCCGCTGTTTGCCGCGACCGCGCCGTTCTACACCGCGGCGCTGGCGATGGGGCGCAGCGACGAGGACACGGCCGCCGTGTGCGCCGTGCTCGAGCAGATGGCGAAGGTGAAGAAATAGCTGGCAGCTGGCAGCCTGGGCAGTCGGGCCGATCTTCCGGCTGAAGCCGGAAGCCACAAGCCGCTCGTAGGAGCCGGCTTCAGCCGGCCCCCATGATCGATTCGGCCTTCAGCCGGCCGTTCGGAGCTTGGATCGGAAATCGAGTCGGCAGTGACTACGTCGGGGCGTGCGTGGCGTCGGGCGGCGTGATCGCCTGCTCGACGGCTTTCGCCAGCCGCTCGTGCTCCTGGCGCATCTCGCCCGGCAGACGCTCGCCGAACTGGCGGAAGAAGTCTTCCTGCGCCGCCACGGCTTCGACCCATTCCGGCGGATCGACCTTCAGCAGCGTTTCCATATTCTCGCGCGGCACCAGGCCGTTGGTGTCGAGCGCCTCCAGCGTCGGCACGGCGCCGATGACGGTCTCCGTGGCCGCCCCTTTCCCGTCCCGCCGGTCGAGCACCCACTTGAGGACCCGCAGGTTCTCGCCGAAGCCGGGCCACAGGAACTTGCCCTCCTCGTTGGTGCGGAACCAGTTGACGCGGAACACGGAGGGCGGCTTCGTCAGCTTCCTGCCCACATCCAGCCAGTGCTGGAAGTAGTCCGCCATGTTGTATCCGCAGAACGGCCACATGGCCATGGGGTCCCGGCGCAGCACGCCGACCTTGCCCGTCGCGGCGGCGGTCGTTTCCGACGCGAGCGTGGCGCCGAGGAAGGTGCCATGCTGCCAGTCGCGGGCCTGGAACACCAGCGGGACGCGTCGCTGGCGCCGCGAGCCGATCACGATCGCGTCGATCGGGACGCCCTCGGGGTTGGCGAACTCCGGTGAGAGCGACGCGCAGTTGGTGGCGGGCGTGGTGAAGCGGCTGTTGGCATGGGCCGCCGGCTCGGATGACTGCGGCGTCCAGGGCCGGCCCTGCCAGTCCTCGGCCTGCGCCGGCGGCGGGTCGTCGTGCCCTTCCCACCACGGCGTGCCGTCCGGCCGCAGCGCCACGTTCGTGTAGAGGGTGTCGCGCTGGATCATGTCGAACGCGGTGGGATTGGTCTTCCGGCTCGTGCCCGGCACGACACCGAAGAAGCCGGCTTCCGGATTGACCGCCCACAGCCGGCCGTCCGCTCCCGGGCGCATCCAGGCGATGTCGTCGCCGACGGTGTGGGCCTTCCACCCCGGCATCGACTTCGGCGGGACGAACATCGCCAGATTCGTCTTGCCGCACGCCGACGGAAACGCGCCGCCGATGTAGCGGGTCCGCCCCGACGGATCCTCGAGGCCGAGGATCAGCATGTGCTCGGCCATCCACCCTTCGTTACGGCCGAGGACACTCGCCAGACGCAGCGCCAGGCACTTCTTGCCGAGCAGGGCGTTGCCGCCGTACCCGGATCCAATCGACCAGACGGCGTTGTCCTCGGGGAAGTGCATGATGAACCGGCGTTCGGGGCTCAGGTCGCCGAGCGAATGCAGGCACCGCGTGAAGTCGTCGGGATCGGTCAGGTGGTCGAGCGCGACCTTGCCGATGCGCGTCATGATGCGCATGCTCAGGACCACGTACTTGCTGTCGGTGATCTCGACGCCCACCTTCGAAAACCGCGACCCGGGCGGTCCCATCAGGAACGGCACGACGTACATCGTGCGCCCCTTCATCGAGCCCCTGAACAGCTCCGTCAACTTCGCCTTGGCCTCGGCGGGGGACATCCAGTTGTTGTTCGGACCGGCATCCGCCTTGTCGCGCGGGCAGACGAACGTGAGGTGTTCGGTGCGCGCGACGTCGTGCGGGGCGCTGCGATGCAGGTAGCAGCCTGGCAGCTTCTGCTGGTTCAGCTCGATCAGCTCGCCGGTCGCGAGCGATTCGCTGATCAGGCGTTCCTTCTCGCTTTCCGATCCGTCGCAGTAGACGATGCGGTCCGGGGTGGTGAGGGCGCTGACTTCGTCTACCCACCGGGTGATGCCGGGGTGTTGGTCGACCATAGGCAGTCAATCATGTCCCGTCCGGCCGTGCGATTTCAAACGAACGGCGTTTGCCGGGCGGTTGACTCCCGCTGCCGGATCGCCTAGCAACCTCCGATTCCGCGGAAGGCGGTCTGAAGGTCCGCCTGTCAGGTCAGCGACCCCGCCGACGTCTCGAGCAGGGACCAGCACTTCGTGCCGAGCGTGCCCTTCCACTTGGCGTAGAAGCCCGAGAGCTGGCGCCGGAAGGCCGCCGGATCGACGTCGTTGAACACGAGCCCGCGCTCCACCTGCGCCGCGCGGACGGTGGTGTTCATGCGCTCCTGGTCCTGCCGCTGGAGCCTGACGAACCTGGTGACGTTGCGGTCGATCGTCGTCCTGAGATCCACGGGCAGCCGCTGCCAGGTGGGCAGGTGCGCGAGCTGGTTGAACCCCGACCACATGTGGTTCGTCATGCTGACGAACTTCACGACCTCGTAAAGCCTGAACAGCTCGACGAGCGCGAGCGGGTTCTCCTGCGCGTCCACCTTGCCGGTCTTCAGCGCGTCGTAGATTCCGGCGCTGTTGATGATCGTCGGTTCGGCGCCGAACGCCTTGAACGTGTCGGCGACCATCTCGCCGGCGGGCACGCGCATCCTGATGCCGGCCAGGTCGGCGGGCACGACGATGGGGCGTTTCGTTCCGGTGATTTGCCGCATCCCGTTGTCGAAGGCGCCGACCGCGAAGCCGTGAATGCCCCTGGCCGCCATCTCGTCGCGGACGTAGGCGCCGAGGGGCCCGTCCACCGCCTGGTGCGCATGCGCGGCCGACCTGAATGCGAACGGCACCTGCTGCACTTCGGCGACCGGTACGACCGTGCCGAGGATGCCGCCCATCAGGGTGAAGAAATGAATCTCGCCCGCGAGCAGCATCTTCAGCGCGCCCGGATCGCTGCCCGCAATCCGGTTGTTCTCGGGAAACACCTGCGCCTCGACGCGCCCGCCAGTCTCCTTGCTGATGGCGGCCCACATCTCGACGAGCCGCATGTGCAGCGAGCTCGCGGAGGTCTGGTTGTGGTACTGGATCAGATTGAACTCGGCCGCCCGAAGCGTGCGGGCGAAGACGAGGGCCGGCGCGACGGTTGCGCCGGCGACGAATGAGCGGCGTGTGAGGGGCGGCATGTCGGCTCTCTTCAGCTGGCAGCTGGCAGCTGGCAGCTGGCAGTTGGCAGTTCGCGTCCTTCCGGCTGAAGCCGGAGCCAAATCAGCTGGTTGCGCTGCCCGCTGCCTGCTGCCCGCTGCCGCTATTTCCAGGCAACCCTGATTGGCTTGCCGACCATGAAGTCTTCCCGGGCGCCGCGGCGCGGGCGGAACTTCTGGGCGCCGCCGTTGTCCACCTCGGCGACGTAGAAGTTGCCCTCCTGGTCCACGCTCATCCCGTGCACGCCCCAGAAGCCGCCGGGGAAGTCGCCCCACGTGCCCCACGAGTACCTGGAAGTTGCCGTTGAGGTCGTACTTCAGGATCTTGTTGGTGCCGCGGTCGGCGGCCCAGAGGTATCCGTCGCTGTAAATGCTGAAGAGGTGAATGTCGGCCGGCGCCTCGCCGAACGACCACTCGCGGAGATACTTCCCGTTTTCGTCGAACACCTGCACGCGGCGGTTGCCGCGATCGTTGACGAACACCTGCCGCGTCTTCGGATCCACGGCGATGCCGTGCACGTTGTTCCAGTAGGCGGGCCGCGTCTCCTTGCCGTTCTCGCCGCGCTGGCCCCACTGCATGAGGAACTTCCCGTCCTTGTCGAACTTCGCCACCCGCGTCCCGTTGTAGCCGTCGGCGACGACGAAGCTGCCATCCGGGAACCAGTCCATGAACGTGGGACGGTTGAAGTGCGTGCCGTCGTCGCCGGGCACGCCGTAGGTGCCGATCGTCTGCACCTTCGTCTTGCCGTCGTTGGTGAACTTGTGGATCACGTGCTTGTGGTCGTCCACGATCCACACGTGCTTCTGCGGATCGTACGGGCTGATCGCGACGTAGTGCGGCCGCTGCATCATCGAATCCCACTGGTTCCACGAGTCGATGAGCGTGCCGGCGCCGTCGAAGATCAGGACGGTGTGCTCCCAGCGCGCGTCCACGCCCATCTTGTTGCGCGCTTCCCAGACCTTGATGCCGTCTTCGGCGAGCTGACCGGTGCCGCCGTTGCCGGGCAGGCTCGCGGAGGTCGCGTCGCGCCACGGCAGGCGCCCGATCGGGAACTCGATGCTGGGCGCAATCTTCGTCGTCTGCGGCCGCTTCAGGTTCGGCAGCTCGCCGCGCTGGAGCACGAAGACACGGTTGGGGCTCTCGGCAAACACACTCTGACCGGCGCCGAACGTCCACCCCTCGTGACCGGGCAGCGTCGTCAGGTCCTTGGGCCAGTCGGCCTGCACGTCGTACGGGCCGAAGATGTCCTGCCCGCCTTTCTCTCCGGCAACGGCGGCGAATCGCGGCTCGGTCCCCGACCGCTGCTGCGCTGATGTGAAGGGATTGCCGATCAGGTAAACGGTGGCCAAACCTGCAAGGCCGGTGACGAACAGCGAGGTGCGTCCACGCATGAGATCCTCCGCGAAAACTGAGCGGTCAGATGCTAGCACGCCACCGGGCCGGCTGAAGCCGGCCCCTACGTACGGCGGGTCCCAGTGGGCCGGCTGAAGCCGGCCCCTACGCACGGGCGGGACCCCAATGGGCCGGTGAAGCCGGCCCCTACGTACCGTGGTTGAACAGCGAACGGGCGGATAAGCCGGCCCCTCCGTGCGCCGGCTGGCGGGGACGCGTAGGGGCCGGCTTAGCCGGAGCTTAGCCGGCCGCACTGCGGCAGCAGGCAGCGGGCAAAAAAAAGGGCCGACCTGAAGGTCGGCCCTACTGCCTACTGCCTGCTGCCAGCTAGTTCGTCTGCGGCTGAACCGGGGCCGGGGCGATGTTCGCCACGTCGGTCGGGCCCGTCTTCACCGTAGGCTTGGCCCACTTGATGTTGCCGCGGACGTTGTCGGTAGCGGTCGCGGCGCGCGAGAGCGTGATCGAATACGTTTGGTGTTCCTTCGGCGCGATGCGCGGGAGGCGCCACACGGCGACGTTCCCCTTCAGCTCCGCGTCCTGTTTTACGCCCTGGTAGCCGGCGCCAGTCGTGCTCACGACATTCACGCCCGCGGGGACGACGAGGCTGATCGTCACGTCTTCAGCGGTGAGGCCCTTGCCTTTCAGGCCGCCGTTTTCGACGTCGAGCGTGTAGGTGACGCCGTTGGGACCTGCGACGCCCGCGCTGACCTGTCCGCCGACGTGGGCGCGGAATCCCAGGTCTTTCGCGAAGTTCCAGATTTCCATCAACGTCGCCTCCGGCACGCGCGTCGGGGAATAGTTCCCCATGCGGATCCGGACCGGCGGCATTTCCTCCAGGACCTTGATCTGCTGCGGGTGCGCGGTGGTGTGGTTGTACACCTCGCCCTTGAACCACTCGAAGTCCGCGCCGACCATGCCGGCATCCTGGCGCGGCCCGTTGAACGTCGGGCCGTGACACTGGCCGCACCCGATCGAGGCCAGCAGCACCTGCTGCCCGCGCGGAGCGTTGGCCGGCACCTCGAATCGCCACGGACCCGGCTGCGGCGCCGCGGGCAGGCTGTCGAAGTAGGCGACCATGTCAGCCATCTCGCTGTCGCTGATCTGCGACTCGATATAGGCGGGCATGATGCCCCACGGCTTGCGCACCGCCTGCCTGAACTGCGCCACCGTCAGCTTGCGTCCCGCGAGATCGGGACCGAAGGCGCCCTCACCCTTGCCGCCGTGACAATTCTTGCACTGGGTGGCGGCGCCATCCCACAGGGCCTTGCCAGCCTGGGCATTTCCACCCTGGGCTGCCGCGCTTCCCGCAAAGATCGGAAGCGACACGAGACAGAACACGAAGAGCGCGACGAGGAGAGAACTCATGGCGATATGCCTCCTTGTATGCGCCGGACCAGGACGCCTACACGATGCGGCTTCCGCCGCCAGGCGGAAGAACCTTCCGGCTGGAGCCGGAAGCCACACCAACGCCGCCTACTCTACACCCAAAATCAGCACGCGGGCATGCGGTCTTCAGTCTGCCGTCTTCTGTCTCGGGTGTTCGGACCACGCCACTGTCGAGCACCGAAGACAGTTGCCGTCTAGGGGCCGGCCCCGGCACGGTCTGGCAAGTCGATCGGCCGGCTACAGCCGACGCTGCGGCAGCGCTCCTCCCCCTTGCCGACCCGCCACCACCATCCTCCCATTGACATACCAGACCCGGCCGCTTTATAAACCGACCCCAATTCGTGGTTCACGACGAATCAACCCGAATTGCGAATCACGGCACACCACCCCACAACTCCCTCAAGGAGGGGCCCATGACTTTGGGAACGGTCACGCGGGTCGTTGTAGTCCTCGCATTGCTGGCGTTGCCAATCTCTGCGTACGCACAGGAAGCCACCCTCACCGGCACGGTCACCGATTCGACGGGCGGCGTGCTGCCCGGCGTGACCGTGACGGCCGTCCACGAAGCGACGGGGAATCGATTCAGCTACCGCCACCGACGAAGGCGGCGTCTGGCGCATTCCCGCTCGCATCGGCGCCTACCAGATCATCGCGGAGCTCCAGGGCTTTACAACCATTTCCCGCACCGGCATTCAACTGCTTGTCGGTCAGACCGCCACGGTGTCCATGCAGATGTCACCGTCCACGGTGCAGGAAACGATCACCGTGACCGCCGAAGCGCCGCTGCTCAATGTCAGCAACTCCACCATTGGCGCCAACATCGACTCGCAGCAGATGTCGGAGCTTCCCGTCCAGGGCCGCGACTGGACGTCGCTCGCGCTGATCGCACCCGGTAACCGGACGACGGCGATGGGCACCGTGCCGGTGCAGGACCGCGGCGACGTCCGCGAGTTCCAGCTGAACATGGACGGCCAGCAGGTCACCAGCAATCTGGGTCCCGGCGGCCAGCCGCGGTTCGCCCGCGACGCCATCGCGGAGTTCCAGTTCATCTCCAACCGGTTCGACGCGACCCAGGGCCGCTCGTCGGGCGTGCAGGTGAACGCCATCACCAAGTCGGGGACCAACAACTACAACGGCAGCTTCGCCGGCTACTTCCGCGACTCGGAGTGGGGCGCCGACGACCCGGTCCTCGGGCCGCAAGGTGCCCGCTGACGAACCAGCAGTTCAGCACGTCGTTCGGCGGGCCCGTCCTGCGCGACAAGCTCCACTTCTTCGTGAACTACGAGTACGACCGGCTGCCGCAGACGACGATCGCGAACACGGCGTGGCCCACGTTCAACGTCGAGCTCACCGGCAAGACGGTGACCAATCTCAGCGCCGCGCGCCTCGACTACCAGCTCTCGCCGGCGAACCGCCTCATGGTGAAGGGCAGCCTGACCACGTTCGAGGCGCCGTTCATGCAGCTCGGCAGCGACCATCCGGCCGGCTCGGGTGCGACGACCAACGACACGACCAACCTGCAGACCGTGTTCACGTCGGTGTTGAGCAATCGCGCCGTCAACGAGATCAAGGTCGGCTACGCCGGCTATGGTTTCGAGGAGCGCAACCTGACCACCTGGTCGAACCACCCGCTGCGGGAGCGCGGGATCACCAACGGCCACCCGCGCATCCAGTTCACCGGCTTCAACATCACCGGCAACAACAACTGGCCGCGCTACTGGTTCCAGGATGCGTACAACCTCCGGGACGACTTCACCACCTCGTACGACCTGAAAGGCCGGCATGACGTGAAGGCCGGCTTCGAGTTCATCTGGGACAAGAAGATCTCGGCGAACTGCACGAGCTGCATGGGGCGCATCGACGCCCGCGGCGGCCCGTCCCGGCCAACATCGAGGCGCTGTTCCCCGATCCGTTCAACGTGGACACGTGGAACCTCAACGCGATTTCGCCGCTCATCGTCCGCTATACCGTCGGCATCTCGGACTCGTTCCCCGTCTCCTTCAACCAGCCGAAGTACGCCGGGTGGGTGCAGGACGACTGGAAGGTGACCGAGAAGATGACGCTGAACCTGGGTCTGCGCTACGACCTCATCTGGGACGCGTTCAACCAGCAGGTCGAGTTCCTCCCCTGGATGGTGGGCGGGCGTCCGCAGGACGCGAACAACATCCAGCCGCGCCTCGGCGTCGCGTACCAGTTGAACGACCGGACCGTCCTGCGCGGCGGCGGCGGCCTCTACTTCTCCGACATCATCGCGTCCGCCTGGACGCACTCGACGCGCTCGAATACGACCCTCTTCCTCCAGGTCGACAACGACGGGCGGCCCGACTTTGCGACGAACCCGTTCAACGGGCCGGCGCCGACCTATCAGCAGGCGCTCGCCGCGGATGTGCGACGTCAACCCGGTGGCCGGATGCCTGTTCCGCGCGTTCGAGGAGCTGGCGCCGCCGGCAGATCTCGCGGCGCTCTCCAACAGCTGGCAGTTCTCGGGCGGCGTGCAGCGTCAACTTGGCAGCAACATGTCGCTGGAAGTGGATTACGTGCACAACCGCGGCCGCGACGAGAAGGTGCTCTACGACAACGCGAACCTGACCTACGTCGAGGCGACCGGGATCAACATCCCGTTCTCGAACCGCGCGGCGCGGCCGTATCCGAACTTCGGCACGGTCGGCTACTACGGGTTCACCGGCCGTTCCGACTACAACGGCGTGACGACCGCCATCACGAAGCGCTTCAGCAACCGGTGGCAGGCCGCGGCGAACTACACGCTGTCGACGATCTCCAACGACGAGCCGGCGCAGCCGATGAGCGCGCACTCGCTCGTCCCGTTCCCGGTGGCGCCCGATCTCGGCAACGAGTACGGGCTTGCCGTCACCGATCAGCGTCACCGCGCGGTGTTCAACGGCATCTGGCAGGTGGGCGGCGGCTTCCAGGTGAGCGGCCTCTACTTCTTCGGATCCGGCGAGCGGCTGGACACGATCTGCGGCGGCGACCGTCGCGGCATCGGGTTCGGAGGCACCCAGCGGTTGTGCGCCAACGGCTCCATCGTCGAGCGCAACAGCTTCGTCGGCGATCAGATTCACCGCGTCGACATGCGGTTCCAGCAGCGCGTGCCGCTCGGCGGCCGCGTGTCGGTGGACGGCATCTTCGAGGTGTTCAACGCGTTCAACCGCGCCAACTTCGGATCGTATGTGACCGATCAAAGCAGCCCGCGCTACGGCCTGGCGAACGCGAGCACGAACCTCGCCTACGCGCCGCGCTCGCTGCAGCTCGGATTCAGGTTGATGTTCTGATTTTCTCGGGACGCGGAGGGAGCGGAGGACGCGGAGGGCATACATCGCAGAGGACGCAAAGGAGCGGAGGTCGCGGAGGACGGACGGTCGTTCGACGGGCCGCCTTCGGCGGCTGCGCGTGACGACAAGCTCGGGTCAACAAACCGGCATGACGTGTTTCCGGTTTGTTGACCCCGGGCTTGTCGTCCGCGGTGGCCCGCGGCCGACCGTAACGGTCGTGGTCCTCTGCGATCTCTGCCCCTCAGCGCTCTCTGCGTTGTATCCTTTCTGCGCGCACTCCGTCCCCCGCGCCCCGACGAGGATGCATATGCGACATCCGTACTTCGCGATCGCGGCACTGGCTCTCGCGGCCGGCGCGACGGCCGGCGCACAGCAAGCCGGCAAGGAAGAGAAGAAGGACATGCAGCTCGTGGGCTACCACGATCTGCAGGCGCGCTCCGTTTATCAGCCCACCATCCATCGCCAGGGCGCCCGCTACATCGCCTACCTCGGCCATCATGGCGGGGAACAGATGAACTCGCTGACCGGGCGGATGGAAAACAACGGCACGTCGATCGTCGACGTGACCAACCCGCGCAGCCCGCGCTACCTGGCCCATATTCCGGGAGAGAAAGGCGCCGGCGAGCAGGGCGGCGCGCAGATGTCGCGCGTCTGCGACGGCCGCGATCTGCCGAACGCGCCCGACGACAAGGTCTACCTCCTGCGTTCGTACGGCAACTCCGGCCATGAGATCTGGGACGTCACCGATCCGGCCAAGCCGGCCAAGGTCCTTACGCTGCTCGAGGGGCTGCGCAACACGCACAAGAGCGAGTGGGAGTGCGAGACCGGGATTGCCTACGTTGTCTCGGGCCCGAAGGACTGGCGCACGCGCCGGATGACGAAGATCTACGATCTCAGCAATCCTGAGAAGCCGGTCTTCATCCGCGACTTCGGCCTCCCCGGCCAGCAGCCGGGCCACACGATGATGCCGGTGCCGACCGAGCTCCACGGCCCGATCTCGCTCGGCCCGAAGGGCAATCGCGTGTTACTTTGCCTACGGCACCGCGCGTGCCGGCGTGGTGCAGATCGTCGATCGGGAAAAGCTCCTGAATGGCCCGAAGGAGCCGACCGACGAGAACCTCGTCTATCCGCAGATCGCGCGCGTCGACCTCCCACCGGATGCCGGCGCCCACACGGCGCTGCCGCTGCTCGGGATGACACTCCCTGAATTCGCGAAGCAGCGCCTGCCGAAGAATGCGCCGGTCCCCGGCGCTGGTCACGAGCACGGCGACGCCACGCCGCTCGGGACGCCCCAGATGCATCGCGACTTCATCGCGGTCGTCAGCGAGTCGCTGGAGACCGAGTGCGAGGAGCCGCGCCAGATGGTGCGGATGCTCGACATCACCTACGAGACGCGGCCGATCGGCGCGACGCACGTGGACCGTGCCGGAGGCGAGCGGCAACTTCTGCGATCGCGGCGGCCGGTTCGGCGCGCACTCGACGCAGGAGTTCCCGACGCCGATCTACTACGGGCGGGTGCTGTTCGTGACCTTCTTCAACGCCGGCGTGCGGGCCCTCGACATCCGCGATCCGCTCAACCTGAAGGAGATCGGCCACTACATCCCGGCGGTCACCGCGAATACCGAGAAGCGCTGCCTGGAGTCCGCGCCCGAGAAGTGCAAGGTGGCGATCCAGTCGAACAACGTCGAGGTGGACGACCGCGGCTTCGTCTACATCGGCGACCGGGCCAACACCGGGTTGCACATTGTCGAGCTGACCGGAGCAGCGCGCCGGGTGGCAAACTTCCCGGCGACGAATACCTCGAATTAGGACGGCAGGCAGTAGGGGCCGGCGGCAGCCGGCCCCTGAATTCGAACGCCGGTGAGCCGGCTGAAGCCGGCCCCTCCGACAGCCGACTGCCCATTACCCACTGCCCACTGCCCGCCTCTCCGGAAGCCAAAGCTATGAATTGACAGGCGGCAGCGCGAGTGTCAGCATTCGGCGGCTTTTCCGGCGGCGTCCACCCGCACCCGTAGTTTCGGCCGTCACGCGGCTTCTCGCTGGGGAACGTCAGGTTCGAGGAGGGTTGACGTGAGAAGGGTTCTTGTCACCGTCGCCGTCACCGCAGGGCTGGCCGTGCCATTCCTCGTGTCCCTCGCAGGCGCAGGAGCGGGTCTCGCAGATCAATGTGGGCGGCACGCCGACCGTGTCAGACGCCGAGGCGGTCGGGCCGGTGCCGAGATTGCCCGACGGCAAGCCGGACCTGACCGGGCCCTGGGTCGGTGGTGGCTCGAACGCCGACATCGAGCGCGACGGCGGCCTGAAGCCGGGTGAGCTTCCGCTGCTCGCGTGGGCGAAGGAGCTCAGGGACAGGCGGAAGCCCGAGGACGAACCGTACACCGCCTGCCTGCCGATGAGCGTCCCGCGGGTCAATCCGTATCCGTGGAAGTTCGCGATGTCCTACACGTCGAAAGGCCTCTCGCACATCTACATCCTGCACGAGACCGGCGATGCCGGCGCGCATCGCGTGGTCTACATGGATGGCCGCCCGCATCCCGACGATGCGCTGCCGACCTGGTGGGGGCACTCGATCGGCCGGTGGGAAGGGGACACGCTCGTCGTGGACACCGTGGGCTACAACGACAAGTTCTGGTTCGACAGCCGCGGCACGCCGCACACCGAGCAGCTGCACACCATCGAACGCTTCACGCGGATCAACTACGGAAGGCTCGTGAACGAGCTCACCCTCGACGACCCTGGCGCCCTGTCGCGGCCGGTCACCCTGAAGTTCACGGCGCGGCTGCTGCGGCCGAACCTGAAGACCGGAGGCGGCGACCTGATGGAGTTCATCTGCCTCGAGGACAACCAGTATGGCGCCGCCGCAGGCTTCCGGCCGGGTGGCGGGACGAGCAACAAATGATGGGCGAATTCGTGTGACGTGTGGATGGCGGCGCGATTCGTCCTGTCGCATGCTCGCCGGCCGCGCATGAATCGCAGATCGCACGTCTCGAATCGCAAATCCCGGGGAGGGTCGGAATGAGTACGAAGCTCGGCATCCTGCTCGCGGCTCTCGGCCTCCTCTGCGTGGCGGCGCCGGCGGCGGCCCATCACGGATTCGACACCGAGTACGACGCGGCCAAGAAGGTCAAATTGACCGGCGTGGTCACGCAGGTGGCGTGGACGAATCCGCACATGCGCGTGTACATCGACGTCACCGATGCGGCCGGAAAGGTCACCAACTGGAACATGGAATTGACCAGTCCCAATTCAGTGCAGCGCCAGGGTTGGGGAAAGAACGACCTCAGGACCGGTGACAAGGTCGATTTCGAAGGCTACGGCGGCAAGGTCGTCGAGAGCCGCGGCTCGCTGGTGTCGATCTCCAAGGTCGGCGAAGGCCGGCCGCTGTTCGTGCAGGGCGGGCCCGAGGACACGGCGAATGCGCGCTAAGCGTTCAACGGCGACGGGCCACAGAGATACCGAACCCGGGGATTCAACGGCTTCCCTGACCCCGCCCTCCTGACACATGCTCAATTCCCAATATTCGGGGAGGAACGTTGCGCCGCGGACCGTTCCCGGCCGCGCTGGCGTATCGTAAAGGCTCGCCCGATAACCGACACCCGGGCCATCGACGTGCCGACAAGGTAGATGCCGAATGAACCAACTCTTCGAGTGGCTGCAAACCACCTCCGTGTCAACGTGGATCCGGGAGGCCGACTCGCTGTGGGCCTTTCCAGGGATCCTGACGTTCCATACGCTCGGCCTGGGCGTGCTCGTCGGCGCAGCCGTGGTGTTCAATCTGCGTCTGCTCGGCGTCGCCGGGCGGGCGCCGCTTCCGCCGATGCGATCCCTCTTTCGCGTGATGTGGATCGGCTTCATCGTCAACGCAGTGACCGGCACGCTGCTGTTTGCGGCCGATGCGCCGCGGCGGGGGACGTCGTGGTTCTTCCTCATGAAGATGGCGTTCGTGGCGCTCGGCGTCGTCACCCTCGTGCTCATCGAGAAGAACGTCTACGCTCCGGGCGCGGATCCGGTCACGCCGACTGCGACCGCACGGCGCCTGGCCGTCGTGTCCCTCCTCGTCTGGACCGCCGCTATTACAGCCGGACGGCTGCTCGCATACGTGGAATGAGGAACCAGTCATGGATCTGATGGACCTGGCGCACCTGCATCTGCTGCTCAATCACTTTCCGACGATCGGGATCGTGATTGGCCTGGGCCTGCTGCTCCTGTCGATGGTTCGCCGCAACGACCACCTGCGGCACGCCAGCTTCGAAGTGTTCTTCCTCATCGCGCTCATCACGCTGCCGGCCTATCTCACGGGCATGGCCGCCCAGCAAGCCATCCAGGGCCGGCCCGACGTGTCGGACCCGCTGATCGTGACGCATCACGACGCGGCGATTCAGGGGTTCCTGCTGATGCAGCTCACCGGCTTCGCCGCCTGGCTCGGGTTGTGGCAATTCCGCCGTCACGCCCGCCCCGCCGCCTGGACCTCGACCGCCGTGCTCGTGCTGGCCGTCGTCACCGCCGGCCTCATGGCGCGGGCGGCGAACATCGGCGGCGAGATCCGCCATCCCGAGATCCGCGTGGAGCAGGCCGCGGCGGGGACCAATGGCAACGAGGGTGCCGCGGCGGGATGGTTGAGCAGCACGTCGATTGCGGGCGCTGTCAGCGGCGTCCCGTGGGTCTGGCCGGCGGCTGAGACGCTGCATTTCATCGGCCTGTGCCTGGTGTTCGGCGTGCTCCTGGCGGTGAACCTGCGGCTGCTGGGCGTCATGAAGAGCCTGCCCTTCGCCGCCGTTCACCGGCTCATGCCGTGGGCCATCCTCGGATTCGGCATGAACCTTCTCACCGGGATGATGTTCTTCATCGCCGCACCGGGACAGTACACGGAGAACATCTCGTTCTACTGGAAGGTCCTGTTCCTGATGATCGCGGGCGCCGACGTCCTCTACCTGACGGTATTCAGGAAGGCGTGGACGCTCGAACCTGGCGCCGACTCCCGGCTGGCCGACAAGGTCATCGCCGCATCGGCGATCGGCGCGTGGGTGGGCGTGATCTACTTCGGCCGGATGCTGCCGTTCCTGGGTAATGCTTTCTGATGATCGCAGGCCTCAGGAATCAGGGCCCAGGGCTCAGAGGCCTCGGGCCTTTCCTGAACCCCTGATCCTGACCCTGCCCTAGGTCTGATTCCTGAGCCCTGAGCCCTGAGGCCTACGTCAGTTATGAGCACAACACGCGGACGCACGGAAGGACCGACGTTGCTGTGGCTTCCGGCTTCAGCCGGAAGGTCGGCGGTGTCTCGCTGCCTCGGTGTGTGGTCGTCGTTGCTCATGCTTGCGACCGCGACGGGTCTGGGCGTGAACGCAGCCCAGGACGCGGCCGTCACGAACATCAGTTACTCGGACGCCAGGCCTGTACTGGACGCGCTGCGCGAGGACCTGTGGCCGGAGGCGTTGCGCGGCAGGACGCCGGCGCAGGTCGAGGCCGCGTGGCCGCAGTGGGTCCAGCCGAGTGGCCGCAGTGGGTCCTCGAGCGTGACAAGGCGATTCGCGCACGGGTTGCGAGCGGCGACGACGACTCGATCGTCTACCTGCTCCTCTTTGGCACCTCGTTCACGAAGGCGCCGCGGGCGACCGCGCGCGAACTGTCCGGCCTCGCCACTCGTCCCGCCGACGCGGTCGTGTCGCTGCGGCCGCGGATCGCCGATTTCATCACCGCGCTCGCCTCGCCGGGCACGAATGAGCGCCTCCAGTTTGCGCGGGAGGTCATCACGCGCGCCGGTCTCGATCCGGCGACCGAGGCCGGCCGCGTGCGGGTGCGGCAGTACCTCGAGGAACGGGCGGCGGCGATCGGGCAGGCCGGCGCCGAACAGTTGTCGAGCATGCTCAACGAACCCGGCGCGATGTCCACGATCTTCCGGGAGCGCGGCCTCTCGTCGGACACGACCGTGACGATCGATTTCGGCGTCGAACGGGCGCTCGAGGCCGTCAAGGCCGAGGCTGATCCTGCATCGGTCGTCGGGCGGGATCCGGCGGGTCGCGATCATCGGGCCCGGTCTCGACTTCGTCGACAAGCAGAACGGATACGACTTCTATCCGCAGCAGACGATCCAGCCGTTTGCCCTGATCGACTCGCTGCTCCGGTTCGGCCTCGCCGGGCCGGGCCGGGTCGAGGTGGTGGCATACGACCTCAGCCCACGGGTCATCGAGCACCTGCGCGCGGCACGGGAGCGCGCCGGGGCCGGCGCCTCCTACACGCTGATCCTGCCGCGAGACCTCGATCGACCGTGCACGCCCGACCTGTTGGAGTACCTGGCAGCGACTCGGCAACTGGATCGAGGACGGTGCGTCCACGTCGAGCCGGACGCCGCAGGTTCCGGCTGCGCCTCCGAGCGCGGGGCGCGTGGAGGTTCGACGCGTGCTCGTCAAGCCTGACGTGGTGCTCGCCACCACCGCAGGCGACCTCGACATCGTCCTGCAGCGGGTGCCGCCGGATCGGCCGGCGACCGGTTCGACCTGGTCGTGGTTCGACCTGGTCGTGCAACCAATATCCTGCTCTACTACGACGTGTTCGAGCAGTCGCTCGCCGCCGCCAACATCGCGGCACTCCTGCGGCCGGGCGGCCTCTTCCTCACCAACACGCGCATCGTCGAGTTGCCCGGTACGCCGCTCGAGGCGATCGGCCATACCGACGCGATCTACACCTCGCAGGCCGGCGTCGGCGAGAGCGGCGATCGGATCATGTGGTATCAGAAGCCATGAGGACGCTGATCGATGCGACTGTCAGGCGGCCTGACGGGCCGGCTGAAGCCGGCCCGTACGAGCGTCGGCCTCGCCGGCTGCAACCGGCCGCGACGAGCGTTCGCGATGCGTTCGTTTGGTTTTCGTAGGGGCCGCCTTCAGGCGGCCCGACCCGCCGGCGGCAGCCGGCCCGCGATGATCTCTGTGGTTCGTGATCTCGGAGGATGCAATGACGCGATGGATGTGGAGTTGTGTAGTAGCCCTCCTGCTCGCGGCCATGCCGCAGGCGCAGCAGCCCGTCGCGGATGTGATCCTCACGAACGGGAAGATCATCACCGTTGACGAGCGCTTCACGATCGCGCAGGCGGTGGCGGTGCGCGGCGATCGCATCGTCGCCGTCGGCACCAGCCAGGAGATCGCGCGGCTGGCGGGACCGTCCACGCGGCGGATCGATCTCCGCGGCCGCGCCGTCGTGCCCGGGCTGATCGACAACCACGCCCACTTCATGGAGGAGGGCGTGCTCTGGACCGACGAGCTCCGCCTCGACGGCATCGAGACGCGCAAGCAGGCGATCGAGATGATGCGCGCGAAGGCGGCCTCGATCCCGGCAGGGCGGTGGGTCTACACGCTCGGCGGGTGGTCGCACGACCAGTTCACCGACGACAAGCGTCCGTTCACGCGCGACGAGCTCGACAAGATTGTGTCCACCCACCCGGTGCTGCTGCAGTTCACGCGTGCGGAGACGTACTTGAACAGCAAGGCGATCGAGGCGATCGGCCTCGAGAAGATGACCGACGCCCTTCATCAAGCGTGACGCGAGCGGCCGTTCGACCGGCGTCGTCGATGCCGCAGGCGCCGGCCGGGTGTCGAGCGCGATCCCGAAGCCGGACCAGCGGAACTTCGAGGCCAACAGCATGGCCATGATCCGCGAGCTGAATGCCGTCGGGCTGACCGCCTCGGGCGGCCCGTGCCCCGACGACGTGCTGCCAACCTACACGCAGTGGGCGCAGCAGGGAAAACTGAACAAGCGGTTCTACTGCCTGGTGGCGGTGCCGATGGGGACGACCGCGCAGAGCGTCACCGAGCGGCTGCCGAAGATTGCCGACCTCAAGCTGTTCCAGGGTGACCTGTGGATCGATTCGTTCGCCTACGGCGAAGGGTTCTACGGGCCCGCCGGCGACAACATGGTTGCGCCGAAAGCCACGCAGCGCCAGGAGGACTTCGTGCAGTGGGGGCGAATCGCGCGCGAAATCGCGAAGGCCGGGATGCCGATTCACGCGCACACCACGCTCGAGGGCACGGCCGACGGCTTCCTCGATCAGATCGAGCAGATCAACAAGGAGTACCCGATCAAGAACCTGCGCTGGGCGTTCATCCACGGCGACCAGTTGAACGCATCCCACCTCGAGCGGATGAAGAAGCTCGGCATGTACGTGGCGGTGCAGCCGAGGCCCACGATCATGGGCGGCATCTTTCATCGTGCCCATGGTGACCGGGCCGTACAACACCCCCAACATGCGGTTGATTCAGGACAGCGGCATCACGTGGGGCCTCGGCACCGATGCCTACGAGGTGAACCAGTACCGTCCCTTCACCACGCTCTGGTTCGCCGTCACGGGGAAGATGGTCGGCGGCACCGTCGTCAACCGTCAGACCGTCAGCCGCGAAGACGCGCTCATCGCCCACACGCGGAAGAACGCCTACCTCATTCTTCAGGAGAACAACATGGGGTCGATCCAGCCGGGCAAGCTGGCCGACCTCGTCGCGCTCGATCGCGACTACCTGACGGTCCCCGCGGACCAGATCAAGGACATCAAGTCGGTGCTGACGATGGTGGGCGGCAAGGTGGTGTACGAGGCCGCCACGCAGACGTCATCGCTCGTCCCGCGTACGCGGTAAACACCCAGTCGGCGTGGGCAGCCGTGGGGGCCGGCTTCAGCCGGCCCGCTCAGGCCGACCTGAAGGTCGGCCTCTACGAACCTGCTTCCTACCGCTCACTGCCGACTCGTCCTCGGGCTCCCGGCCCGATTGACACCCCCCCGGCCCGGGCCTAAGATTGGCCGGTTTACTGAGATTCCAGTTCGATTCATTCCGGCAGTTCTTTCCGTCGTTCCGTTGGCGCACTCGGTACTGTCTCACTCGTCTACCCGGTGAACCGGAGGAGGGTTATGACTGCAGGTGTCGTTCGGCGGTTGCTTCTCGTCGGGGTCCTCCTGCTGCTCCCTGTGCTGGTCTTCGCGCAGGAAGCCGTGTTGACCGGCACAGTCACCGATTCGACCGGCGGCGTGCTGCCCGGCGTCACGGTGACGGCGGTGCACGAAGCCACGGGTAACAGGTTCGTCGGCGTCACGGACGGGCGCGGGATTTTCCGGATTCCGGCGCGCATCGGGCATACCAGGTCGACCTCCGAGCTGCCGGGCTTTACCACCGTCTCGCGCACCGGCGTGCCGCTGCTCGTCGGCCAGACAGCGACCGTGGACATACAGATGGCGCCGTCCACGCTGCAGGAAACCGTGACCGTCACCGGCGAAGCGCCGCTGCTCGACGTGGCGACATCCTCGATTGGCGGCAACATCGACCAGCGGCAGATGCAGGAGCTGCCGGTCCAGGGCCGCGACTGGACGGCGCTGGCGCTGCTGGCGCCGGGCAACCGCACGACCAGCATGGGCGGCACCCCCGTCCAGGACCGCGCCGACGTGCGCGAGTACCAGCTCAACGTGGACGGCCAGCAGGTGACGCAGCAGCTCGGCATCGGCGGCCAGCCGCTGTACAGCCGCGACTCCATCGCCGAGTTCCAGTTCATTTCGAACCGTTTCGACGCGACGCAGGGCCGCTCGTCCGGCGTGCAGGTGAACGCCATCAGCAAGTCGGGGACGAACACGGTCTCCGGGCTGTTCACCGGCGCCTTCCGCGATTCCGACTGGAATGCCGAGGACCACGTGCTCGAACCGGGTGATCCCGTTCTCGAACCAGCAGTTCAGCGTCGCCGTGGGCGGGCCCATTCTGCGCGACCGCCTGCACTACTTCGGCAACTTCGAATACGACCGGACGCCGAAGACGAGCATCTGGAACACGCCCTTCCCCGCGTTCAACGTCACCCTGAGCGGGAAGGAGTCGAAGAAGATCGGCGGCGCCCGCCTCGACTACCAGATCTCGCCGAGCATGCGGCTGATGGGGAAGGTGTCACGGCGCCAACCACCTCATCCCGTTTGGCACCCCGAGCGCGACGCATGCACCCCGCGAGCACGAACTCCGAGGATCGCGTCAACCGTGAATACCTGGGGCAGTTCACGCACGTGATCAGCAACCGGGCGCTCAACGAGGTCAAAGTGGGCTTCGCGGAATGGAACATCCTGCAGGGTAACCTGACGAACTGGTCGAACCACTGGGCGCGCGACCTCGGCGTGACGGAGGGGCACCCGCGCGTCCAGATGGTCGGGTTCCAGATTGCGGGCAACCAGAACGCGCCGCGCATCCGCGACCAGAACTCGTACATGCTCCGCGACGACTTCACGTTCAACTATGACGCGCGCGGCCGTCACGATCTCAAGGCCGGCGTCGAGTACGTCTACCTGCGACGAGTTCACGCGCAACTGCCGCAACTGCATGTCGGCAGATCGACGCGCGCGTGAGCGCGATTCCCGCCGCGCGTCATGCAGGCGATCTTCCCCGATCCGTTCAACGCCGACACCTGGAACCTGAATGCGCTGGGGCCCTACACGCGGCGCTTCACGCTCGGCATCTCCGAGACGTTCCAGACGCCGTTCAACGTGCCGAAGGTGGCGTCGTGGGTGCAGGACGACTGGCACGATCGTCGAACAGCCTGACGCTGAATCTCGGCCTGCGCTACGACTTGATCACCAACAGCTGGGCCAACGACGCCAACGTCCCGCCGATCCTCGAGTCCGGGCCGTCCGAACGATACGAACAACATCCAGCCGCGGTTGGGGTTCGCGTATCAGATGAACGACCGGACGGTGGTCCGCGGCGGCGTCGGGCGCTATTACGCCGACATCCTCAGCAACCTGCACATGTGGACCTACGGCAACGAGACGATTGCCTCGGTCGAAGTGAACAACGACGGGCGTCCTGATTTCGTCACCAACCCGTTCAATGGTCCGCGGCCCAGTCCGGCGCAGGCGTTCGCCAACTTCTGCGACGTGAACCTCCGGCCCGGCTGCCTGACGCGCGGCCTGCAGGAGCTGGCGCCGCCGCCTCCGTACGACAAAGTCCAGAACAGCTGGCAGACGTCGATCGGCTTCCAGCGGCAGCTCGGCGACGTGACGGCGTTCGAGGTCGACTACGTCTACAACGGCAGCCGCAACGAGAAGGTCATCCAGGAGAACGTCAACGTGTCGTTCAACCCCGCGACGGGCGAGCCGCTGCCGGTACTCGGTGGCCTCGACGCGGCCTTACCCGCTGCTGGGGATCATCTCGGTGACCCCGTACATGGGCTGGTCCGACTATCACGCCGTCCAGACAGCGCTGACGAAGCGGTTCAGCAACAACTGGCAGGGGTCCGTGCACGTATACGCTCGGCGGACTGCGGAACGCGATCCCGAGGCCGATGAGCGGCCGTACGATCGTCAACTTCGCGGTGCCGGGTGATCTGGGCGACGAGTACACGCTGGCCGAAACCGATCAACGCCATCGTCTGGTGTTCAACGGCATATGGCAGGTGGGCTTCGGCTTCCAGGTGAGCGGCGTCTACTTCCTCGGCTCAGGCGAGCGGAATCAGATCGTCGCCGGCGACGTGAATCGCGACGTCGGGGCGTGGGCCGACTCCGGCCTGCGTTATCGGGAAGATGGGACGATCATCCCGCGCAACACGTTCGTCGGTGACCAGGTCCACCGCCTGGACCTGCGCCTGCAGCAGCGCATCCCGATCGCCGGGCGGGTCTCGATCGACGGTATCTTCGAGGTGTTCAACCTGTTCGATCGCGCCAACTTCGGGTCGTACACGCTCGACGAGACCAGCTCGGACTTCCTGCAGCCCGACCAGAACGACAATCTGGCGTACGCGCCGCGCACGCTGCAGATGGGGTTCAGGCTGACTTTCTAGACCCTGAAGGTGGCAGGCCGGGTCCGAAAAGGACCCGGCCTGCGTTGCTCCAACGCGCATCGCACAGCCTCGACGCTGACCGATCGGCGGCTTGACCGTCTTCTGGCTTGTACGACAAAGTCATCGCCTCATCCAGAGCATGCCGCGCCTGTTCATCGCGCTGTTGTTCCTCGTCGCCGGCGCCGTCTACTCGGTCTCCGACCGAACGGCGGTGGTGGCGTCCCCGCGCGGCACCTTCCGTGTCGTGACCTTCAACATCTACAAGGGCGCCGGCAACGACAACCAGTACAACCTTCAGCGCACGATCGAGGCGATCGCGCGGCTGGACGCCGACGTCGTCGGCGTGCAGGAGGCGTTGCGCAACCATCCGCAGTTCAACTGCGACGATCAGCCGGCGCTGATCGCCGACGGGCTCCGCCGGCTCACGGGCCGCCGGTGGTCGCACAGCTACGCGAAGTCGTGGATTACCGACAATCGCGAATGCCTTGACCGGCGGCCGCGGCGACGACGTTGCCACTGAGGGCGTGGCCCTGTTCACGCCCGATCGAATCCTCGCCTCGGCCCAGCGTCGCCCTGCCCGAGAGCCGCGTCGGGCTGATGGCCCGCGTCGCGTCGATGCCGGACGTGCCCGTGATCATCACGCACCTTGCGGCATACCGCCGAAATCAGAGCCACCGGATCCGCCAGATCGAGGCGCTTCTCCCGTGGGCGGCGCAGCATGGAGCCGGCATCCTGATGGGGGACCTCAACGCGCTGGCCGGGCACGATCGAGCTGACGCCGATCCTGGCGCAATATCGCGACGCGTGGGCCGACGCGCGCGAGCGCGGCCTGAACACGGGCGTCGCGTCCGGATCGACGCGCCCCGGATTCGAGTCGCGAATCGACTTCGTGTTCTACGCGCCCGGCTCGCCGCTGACGCTCGAGTCGGTCGATGTCATCGACACCTCGTCGCCCGGATCCGCCGAGGTCTCCGACCATCGCCCGGTCTCGGCGACGTTCCGCCGCCGCGACGCCCGTGGCCCATCCGCCGCTCTGGTCGCGGCCGGCGCCAAGTAACTCTCTACGCAGAGGCGCGCGTCAGCCACGCGCGGAGACGGCTCGAGCCTGCGCCGGGCGTCTCGTCCGGCAACCCGTGTGCGATAATTCGCCGGAAACAGAAGATCGGGGAGTGACGGCCATGTTGTCCAGGTTTCGGTTCTCGTCGCTGATCGTGCTGTTCGGCGCCGGGTTGCTGCTCATGTCGCAGCATCCCGCGGCCCAGCAGCCGGCGGCACCGCCGTCGGCAGCGCCGCAGCCGGCCCAGACGCCGCCCCAACCTGGCGTGACGTTCAGGGCCGAGGCGAACTTCGTCGAGGTCCACGCCATCGTCACCGACCGCAGCGGCGCGTTCGTGAAGGACCTGACCGCCGAGGACTTCGAGATTGTCGAGGACGGCCGGGCGGTGAAACCGACCGTGTTTCAGCTGGTGGACCTTCCGATCGAGCGTCCGTTCATACCCGCCAACGCGACGGCGCCGATCGAGCCGGACGTCCGGGCCACGAGCCGCACGTTCGACGGCCGCATTTACGTCCTGCTGCTCGACGACCTGCACACCTCGATCACGCGCACGGCCGCGGTCAAGGACGGTGCGAGGCGGTTCGTCGAGCAATACCTCGGCGCGAACGACCTCGCCGCGGTGGTGCACACGAGCGGCCGGCAGGAAGCCGGACAGGAGTTGACCAACAGCCGCCGGCTGCTCCTCGAGGCGATCGACCGGTTCATCGGCCGCAAGATTCCGTCGGCCAACGTGGAGAGACTGGCCATCCACATTCGCGAATCAGGCGTCGACCAGGCCGGCTCGGACGGTTCGCAGGGGGGACGCATCGCCCGAGGGCGCGCAACGCGCGCGCGACGTCCAGGATCCGCTCGATCCCGAGCGCGGAACCAACGCGCGCCGCGCGCTGCAGGCGATCGAGAACGTCTCCACCTGGCTCTCCGACGTGCAGGGCCGGCGCAAGGCGCTGCTGTTCTTCAGCGAGGGGATCGACTACGACATCTACGAGCCGTTCAACCGCAGCTTCGCGTCAGGGCTGGTGCAGGACACGCAGCAGGCGGTCTCCGCGGCGCAACGCGCCAACGTCAACGTCTACGGCGTGGACCCGCGCGGGCTGGGGCAGTTCAGCGGCGACCTCGTGGAGATCAGCGGACGCTCCGACTATCCGCAGCTCGAGTACGGCAACTTCCGCGGGGCGCTGCGGGAGCTGCTGCTCTCGCAGGAGAGCCTGATCGGCTTGTCGGAACAGACTGGCGGCCTGGCCATCGTGAACCAGAACGACGTGGCCGGCGGCCTCGGCCGGATCGTGCTCGACAACAGCCGCTACTACCTGCTCGGGTACTACAGCGACTCGAGCCGGTGGCAGGGCAAGTTCCTGAAGATCGACGTACGCATGAAGCGGCCGAACCTGCAGGTGCGCGCGCGTCGCGGCTACCTGCCGCCGAACAACCGCGCCGCGCAGCGGGCGCGCGAGGCCGAGGTGAAAGCGGGCACGACGCCGGCGCTGCGCGCCGCGCTGAGCAAGCCGGTGCCCGTCGGCGACCTGCCGTTCCGCGCGTTCGCGGCGCCGATGCGGGGCACGGGCGTCAACGCATCGGTGCTCGTGGCGCTCGAGATCGACGGATCGTCACTCAAGTTCCAGGAGCGCAACGGCCGCTTCGCCGAATCGCTCGAGGTGTCGATCGTCGCGGCCGACCAGCGCGGGCGCATCCAGGGAGGCGATCGGCAGACCTTCGAGCTCAACCTCATGCCACAGACGCACGAGCGCGTGAGCCGTACCGGCGTCCGCATGCTCTCGCGGCTGGACCTGCCGGCGGGGCGGTATCAGATCCGCGTCGGTGTCCACGAGAGCACTGGCGCCGGCGTCGCAACGGTGCCGATCGACGTCGACGTGCCGGACTACTCGAAGACGCCATTTGCCATGAGCGGCGTGATGCTCAGCATCTCTCCTGACACCGGCGTCGCCGTCACGGCCAATGCGGAAGTGCAGCCGAAGGACGCGTTGCCGGCGCCGGCGACCGTGCGCCGCGCGTACGATCGCGCGGAGACCGTCACTTCCTACGTCGAGGTCTACGACAACTCGGGCCCGATGGCGCACGCGTTGAACCTCGTCGTCAGCGTGCGCAGCGGCGCCGACGGCCGCGGCGTGTTCGAGACGCGGGACCGCAGGGACGTCGAGGCAGGTAAGACCACGCGGACGCACGGGTTCACCACGCCGGTGCCGCTGAAGGAGCTGCCGCCGGGGATCTACGTGCTGCGTGTCGAAGCCTCCGCCGGGAACCAGACCGCCGTGCGCGAGCTGCCGTTCGAAGTGAAATAGCGGGCAGCGGGCAGCTGGCAGCGGGCAGCTGGCAGTGAGATAGACCACCCGATGGTCGTAGGGGCTGGTTTTAGCCGGCCCGTGCCGTAAAAGGTCAGGCTCCCGAGCCCATCGAGCCGGCTGAAGCCGGCCCCCACGACTGCTTGGGAGCCGCGATGGCAGTGAGATAGACCACCGATGGTCGTAGGGGCCGGCTTTAGCCGGCCCATGACGTAAGAGGTCAGGCTCCCGAGCGCATCGGACGGCTGAAGCCGGTCCCTACGACTGCCTCGGAGACTGCCGGCTGCCGGCTGCCTGCTGCCTGCTGACTGAGGAGACTTGATGGCTGCGTATTGGGTTGCTCGAGCGAAGATCAACGATCCGGTTGAGTACCAGAAGTACACGGACCGCGTTCCCGCGATCATCCGGACCCACGGCGGCAGGGTCCTCGCGCGCGGCGGGCGCTATCAGATCATGGAAGGCCCGCACGACTTCCAGCGTTTCGTGGTGATCGAGTTTCCCTCGTTCGAGCAGGGAGTCGCCTGCTTCCAGTCACCCGAATACCAGGAGGCCGCCGGCTTCCGCCGCGGCGGCGGCGGCGTTGTCGAGATCGTGATTGTCGAGGGCGGCGACGCGACGGTCATCTGAGCGTGGATGCGATGCCAAACGTTCTTTCCATCGTGCACAGCGATCCCGACATCATGGGCGGTGTCCCGGTGTTTCAGGGAACGCGCGTGCCGCTGAGGAACCTGATCGATTACGTGGAAGGCGGCCACAGCCTCGACGAGTTTCTCGACGCCTTTCCGACCGTGTCGCGCGAACAGGCGGTCGCCGCTCGCGACGCCGCGTCTGACGCCCTGAGCGAGCGTGCGCGTACTCCTCGATGAGCAGCTGCCGCGCCAGCTGGCGTGGCAACTTGTCGGCCAGGACGTCTGCACCGTTCATCAGCAGGGCTGGGCGGGGCTGCCGAACCGCGAGCTCCTGGCTCGAGCGGAAGCCGCGGGCCTCGACGCGATCATCACGGCGGACCGCAGTCTCCGGCCCCACGGCCCGGCCCCGTCCGGTTTGCGCATCGTGCTCGTCCATGATTTGAGCAATGCGCTCGAAGACCTGCTTCCGCTGGTCGCGGCGATGCTCGCCGCCATCGATACCGCGGCGCCGGGCCAGGTCGTCCGTGTCCCGAACCGCGAATTCGGAATCGTCTCCCTGTTTTCGGATACCGACGGACGTGGCGAGATCGAGTGCGACGACACCGGTGGTGTCGTGTTGGTACTCGCTTCTCAGATTCGAGCGGAGGTCCGGGCGTTCGTCGCCGGCGATCGCGTCGAATTCACCCGTGTGGAGATGCCGGAAGGTCCGTACGCGTCGGACGTCGTGAAGCTGTCAGGTCCTGCCGCCTGACGCCCGAGGTGATGGCCGGCGGGTCCGAAAGGACCCGCCCTACGAGAAAGCGGTGGGCTCAAGCCCGAGGTGGCGGACGGCGGGTCCGAAAGGACCCGCCGCACGAGACGCGGTGGAGGTCTAGGTCGTCTGCGCCGGGGTTTTCGCGAGCACGCGATCGGCGATCGCCTTGAACTCGTCGGCGGTCAACAGATCCTTCTTCTCGAACGACTTCGCCTTCACGAGCTGCAGCATCGCCATCTTCTCCTCGTCGGTGGCGGTCAGGCCGAGCTTCTCGCACCACTCGTCCATCGACGGCGGGCCGCTGTTCTTGCCGAGCACGATCGACACGGGCTTCTGGCCGACCAGCTCCGGCGCGAACGGGATCGACTCGAGTGGATGCCCCTTGCGTCCAAGGCGGACCCACCCGGCGATGATGCCCGACTCCACTTCATAGAGCTTTTCGCCGACGATCGGCCGATTGGGCGGCTGCGTGACCTTGGCGAGGTCCATCACGAAACGCGAGGTCTCGACGAACTTCTCGGTGTTGATGCCGAGGTCCACGCCGTGCAGGCACAACAACGACATGACCACGTCCTCGACCGGCACGTTGCCTGCCCGCTCGCCGAGGCCCGTGATCGTCGTGTGCGCCACCGACGCACCCGCCTGGAACGCCGCCACGGTGTTCGCCACGCCCAACCCGAAGTCCTGGTGGCAGTGGATCTCGACCGGCTTCTTCAACCTCGCGATGACCTTGCCGACGACGTGACGGATCGCGTCGGGTGTCGCGCCACCCATCGTGTCGGCAATGGTCAACGAATCCATGTGCCCTTCGGTGGCCACCTGCTCGACGATGTCGAGGAAGCGACTGACCTCCGTGCGCGTCGCGTCGATGGTGAAAAACACCGTGTGCAGGCCCGCTTCCTTCGCCGCGAGCGTCGTCTCGATCGAGGACTTCATCGCGCGCTCGATCGGCCAGCCGTAGGAATGCTGGATCATGTGGTCGCTGGCCGGGATCTCGATGACGATGCCCTTGCAGCCCGCATCCTTGACGACCTTGACCTCGGTGGGGATGCAGCGCGCGAAGCCGTAGATGTCCGCCTTGAGGCCGAGCGCGGCAATGTCTGAAATGGCAGCCTTGTCCTGCTCGGACACCGCGGGCATGCCGGCCTCGATACGGTGGATCCCGAGCGCATCCAGCTTCTTCGCGATCGCAACCTTCTCTTCGCGGCGGAAGACGACGGCGGTCTGCTGCTCCCCGTCACGCAGCGTCACGTCGTGGATCTTGATGTCCTTCTTGAACTTATAGCCGTCGGTCACCTCTGGCAGGTATGACCACGGGCTGATGAACCACTTGTCCGTCTTCCAGGGCGTCTGCATATATCCTCCGAGCTAGGGATGCGGTGCGCGATTGCGCGGTCGAGCCTGACCAGTTCCGCCGGTGTAGACAGGTAGGGCGGGGCGGATGATACACCTGCCGGGCAAATTGCTTCAAACGCGGCCCAATGCATTATGTTCGGCCCGGTCCCGTCTCGGCAGCCCCCGGAGACCCGTGCGCCCGGCGCGGCTTTCTGGCACCAATTCGTTGAATAATAGGACTTTCGGCGGAATCCCGAGGGACGCATGCCTACGATCCGGTTCACCCTGAACGGCACGACGACCGAGGCCAGTTACGAGCCTGGCATGCACCTGCTCGAGGTGCTGCGCGAGGAGTGCGGCGTCGTCTCGGCCAAGAACGGCTGCGCTCCGGAAGGCGCCTGCGGCTGCTGCCTGGTGGTCATCGACGGCCGGCCCGCACTGTCATGTCTGCGTAAGCCAGAGCAGATGGACGGCCACGACATCGTCACGCTCGAGGGTATGCCCGAGGCGACCCGCAAAGCCATCGCCGACGCGTTCGTTCTCGAGGGCGGCGTGCAGTGCGGGTTCTGCATCCCGGGCATCGTCGTTCGCGCCGCCGCGCTCATCCAGGCCGGCAAGTCCGACGACCGCGACGCCATTGCCAAGGCGCTCGACGGCCACGTCTGCCGCTGCACCGGATACGGGCGAATCATCGACGCCATCCAGACCGCGGGCGAAACCGTCAGAAACGGCGGCAAGCCTCACGCGTACCGAGCCGCGCCGCCACTCGTACTTCGGCGAAGAGTTCGGGCTGACGCGCAATCCTGAACTGGCCAGGGGGCCCAACGGCCGCAGTAACGGCGACGGCGTCGGCCGTGTGGTGCCGCGCCTCGGCGGCCATCAGCAGACCCTCGGCGAGAAGCCGTTCATCGACGACATGCGTGTTCCGGACATGCTGCACGGCGCCATGGTCATGACCGAGCATCCGCGTGCGCGCGTGCTGAAGATCCACACCGGCGATGCCCGTGCGATGCCGGGCGTCGCGCGCGTCTTCACCGCCGCCGACGTGCCCGGATTCCGCGGGACGGGCCTCAACGACCCGGATCAGCCGGTCTTCGTGGCCGAAGGCGAAGTGACCTGTTGCGTCGCCGACTTTCTCGCGATGGTCGTGGCCGACACGCAGTTTCACGCCCGCGAGGCGGCGAAACGGGTCAAGGTGGACTACGAGGTGCTCGAGCCGCTCACCGATCCGTTCACGGCCCTCGAGCCCGGCGCGCCGCTCGTTCATTCCTCCGACACGTTCAGCCCGCGGCCGTCGAACGTGCTGCAGCCGGTCACCGCCTTCTCGCGCGGCGACGTCGATGCGGCGCTGGCGGGCGCCGCGCATGTGATCGAGGCGACCTTCCAGACGCAGCCCGTGGACATCGCCTTCCTCGAGCCGGAGGCATGTCTGGTGCAGCCGCAGGGCAGCGGCGTCAAGGTTCACACCGACAGCCAGGGCTCGGTCTACGACCACGCGCAGATCGCCAAGGTTCTGAACCTCGACCCGAAGGACGTCGAGATCGCGCTCTATCCGAGCGGCGGCGCCTTCGGCGCGAAGGAGGAGCTCTCGATTCAGGCGCAGACCTCGATTGCCGCGCACCTGCTGCAGCGGCCGGTGAAAACGGTGCTCACCCGCGAGCAGTCCACGCAGCACCACGTGAAGCGTCACGCGATGAACCTCAGGCTCACCGTTGGCGCCGACGCCGACGGCCGCCTGCTCGCGCTGCGGTCGCGGATCGTGTCCGACGCCGGCGGCTACCACACCACGAGCGCCAAGTGCTCGCTGCGCGCGGCCTGTCACTCGGGCGGCGTGTACCGGATTCCCAACGTAGACGTCGAGTCGAAGGCCGTCTACACGAACAACCCGAACGCCGGAGCGATGCGCGGTTTCGGCAGCAACCAGGCGCAGTTCGCGATGGAAGGCGTCATGGACATCCTCGCCGAGAAAGTCGGCGTGGACGGCTGGGACATCCGCGAGCGCAACATCCTCAACCCGGGCGACGCGTTCGCCACCGGCCAGGTCATGCGCGAGAGCGTCCGAGGGATTCCGCGCGACGCTCGAGGCCGTCAAGCAGGTCTACAAGAGCGGGAACTACGCGGGCATCGCCTGCGGCATCAAGAGCACCGGCCTCGGCAACGGCACGATTGAGGGTGGCTACATCAGAATCCGCGTGGTCGAGGGACCGAGGCTCGAGATCCTCAACGGCTACACGGAGATGGGGCAGGGGGTCTACACGGCGACGATGCAGGCGGTCGCCGAGGAGACGGGCCTGCCCGCCGGCGTCATGACCGTCAAGTGGGACAAGGAGCTCGGCGAGAAGTGCGGCGAAACGTGGGCGTCGCGCGGGACGACGCTGAGCTGCGCCGCCGCCCAGCGCGCGGCGCGGCAGTTGGCAGCCGATCTCGAGGAAGTGGGCCGGCTGAAGCCGGCCCCTACGCACGAGGATGACCTGGGCCGGCTGAAGCCGGCCCCTAGTACGCGGCCATCGATGCGCTGCAGGAGCTCGTCGGGCGCGAGTACTACGACGAGTGCGTCTACAACTTCACGACCCGGCCGGGGACGCCCGAGGCGGTGACGAACCCGACGACGCATCTGACGTTCAGCTACGCCACGCAGGTGGTGCTGCTCGGGGAGGACGGCACCGTCGAACGCATGGTCGTGGCCAACGACGTGGGCCGCGCGATCAATCCGCGGCTGTGTGCCGAGCAGATGGAGGGTGGCGCGCACATGGGTCTCGGCTACGCCCTGTCCGAGGACTTCCTGTCTGTCGGCGGGCGCCCCGTTTCGCTCAAGATGCGCGATTTCGGCCTCGTGGCGGCGAAGCACATGCCGCAGGTTGACGTGATCCTCATCGAGGTGCCGGACGAGGTCGGCGGCTACGGGGCGAAGGGCGTCGGCGAGATCGGGTGCGTCGCAACGGCCCCCGCCGTGGCCGGGGCGCTTTACGACTACGACGGGATCCGGCGGTTCCGGCTGCCGATGGACGACGCGCCGGCGGCGGCGCCCTCCGTGCCGAAGTCGCGGAGGAGGACAGAGCCCAGGCCCCCGGCTTCAGCTTCCAGGCCTCAAGCTCGAGCGCCCGAAGTCCTGAAACGCGCTGAGCCCCGAGGCCTGAGCCCTGAGGCCTATGTTGTCCCATCCTGGCATAGCAGTTCTGCGGGCCTATCTGGACTGTGCGCCGCTCGCCGATGTATAGTGCCGAACCCTTATCTGTGGCCCGCGGCTGGCAGCGGGCAGCTGGCAGCAGCCGCCAGCGGGTACTTGCTGAATACTGCCAGCTGCCGGCTGCCGGCTGCCTGCTAACACAATCACTGAAGAAGGTGGCGCTCCGATGAATCCAAAGGTTCCGCAGGTACGAATACCCCTCAGACGTGGCGGTCGGCGAGAAGGTGTCCGGGCATCGACATCGGCTTCCTCGGCAAGCCGCACGAGTGGGATCCCCGCCGTCTGTACAGCCAGACCGGCGCTGACTGGCAGCACCGGGTTGACTTCGACCGGCTGCGGAAAGATCGCCTCGAGAAGCTGCGCAAGGAAATGATCGCGGCCGACCTTGGCGCGCTCGTGCTGTTCGCCGGCGCGAACATCCGCTACGCCACCGCCTCCTACCAGGGCAACTGGAAATACAACATCAACATCCGCTACGCGGTGCTGCCGCACAACGGCGAGCCGGTCCTCTTCGAGACCGCGGGCTCGGATCTGCAGTGCGCGAAGATCGACCTGCCCTGGATGGAGGGGCGCATCCGCCCCGCGATCACCTGGCAGTGGGCCGAGGGCGCGGTGCCGTACATGGCCGGCCGCATGGCCGACAGCGTCGTCGAGGTGCTGAAGCAGCACGGCGTCGAGAAGGAGAACATCGGCATCGACAACCTGGACATGCCGGCGCTCGAGGCGTTCCAGAAGCTCGGCCTGAAGATCGTCAATGGCTGGCCCGCCATCTCCAAGGCGCGCACGGTGAAGACGCGCGACGAGATCGAGCTGCTGAAGCAGGCCTCGAGCATCGGCGACGCCGCGATGTGGAAGATCAAGTACGAGTGGCTGAAGCCGGGCGTGCGCGAGCGTGAGATCGAAGCCAAGGTGCACGAGTTCATGCTCGAGCGCGGCTGCGAGATCATCTACGACATCATCGTGGCCTCGGGCGGCAACACCAGCCCGTATCGCCGCTGGGCCACCGACAAGCTGATCCGCCAGGGCGACCTCGTCATCGTCGACATCAACGCCGTCGGGCCGTCGGGCTACTTCATCGACTTCGTGCGCTGCTTCAAGTGCGGCGGGCCGTACGGCACGAAGATGTCGGCGAAGGAAATCGATCTCTACCGCGAGGTGTACGACTCGATGTACGCCGGCATCGACCAGCTCAGGCCAGGCAACACGTCGGCCGACGTCGCCAAGGCGTTCCCGAAGTACGACGACGACAAGTACGGGACGGTGACGCTGCAGCAGTTCGCGCACAGCATCGGCATCACGCTGTACGAAGGCATGTGGATCTCGCGCGCGTATTCGCTCGACTACCCGGCCGAGATCAAGGAGAACATGTACTTCGCCATCGAGACCTTCGCCGGGCATCCGCATCTCGAGCAGACCTGCCGCCTCGAGGAGAACGTGCTGGTCACGGCCGACGGTCCCGTGATCTTCACGCGCATGGAGCACATGGAAGAAGCGATGAACCGCTGACCGGGCGCGAATCATGGGTACCCTGCGAGTAGCGGTCGCGGATTCTGTTTTCCCCAACCTGGACCCGGCACGCGAAGTGCTGTCGCGCATCGGCGCCGACCTGCAGCTGGCCTCGGAGAACACGCCCGAGGCCATCCTGCGGGTGGCGGCCGACGCCGACGCCGTTCTGGTGACCTACGCCAAGATCACGGCGGACATGATCCGGCAGCTGAGCCGCTGCCGCATCGTCTCGCGGTTCGGGATCGGCGTCGACAACGTGGATATCGAGGCGGCGACGCGCGCGGGCATCGTCGTCACCAAGGTCCCCGACTACTGCATCGACGAGGTCTCGGATCACGCCATGGCGCTGCTGCTGGCGGCGGTGCGCAAGATCCCGCTCTCGAACAGCCAGGTGCACGGCGGCACCTGGAAGATGCCCGCCGTCGTGCCCATTCACCGGTTGCGCGGGAGCGTGCTCGGCCTCGTCGGCTTCGGCCGCATTCCGCAGCTCGTGGCGCCGAAGGCGAAGCCGTTCGGCATGCGGGTGGTCGCCTACGATCCGTTCTGTCCCGGCGGAGGTGTTCCGGGACGCTGGTGTCGAGAGCGTGAGCTTCGACGAGCTCCTGCGGATCTCGGACTATGTGTCGATACACAGCCCGCTCACGCCCGAGACGAAAGGCCTCTTCAACGCCGCGACGTTCAGGCAGATGAAGCCGACCGCCTACGTCGTCAACACGGCGCGCGGGCCGATCGTGGACGAAGCCGCGCTGGCGGCGGCGCTCGACGCGAAGCAGATTGCGGGCGCCGCGCTCGACGTGATGACGCAGGAGCCGCCGGGAAGCTCGCCGCTCTTCGGCCGCGACAACGTGATCCTCACGCCGCACACGAGCTTCTATTCCGAGGAGTCGCTCGTCGAGCTGCAGACCAAGGCCGCCGAGGAAGTCGTCGCCGTCCTCAGCGGGAAGGCGCCGCGCAACCCGGTGAACCCGGAAGCCCTGCAGAGAACGAACGCGTAGCCGGTGCCGGCCGTCATCCCATGATCACGAACCACAGAGACACAGAGACACAGAGGTTGGCAGCTCGCGATCCGAGTCATTGCAATCGCCCGGTTGACGATTCTCGGATCCGACATTGCCCATCTCTGTGTCTCTGTGCCTCTGTGGTTCGTGATCTGCGACAGGCGATTCGATGAAAGCCATGGTCCTCACGGCGCCGGGCGAGCTCGTGCTCGACGAGGTGGCCAGGCCCGACGCCGGCGCGCGCAGTGTCCTGGTGCGCGTCACGCACAGCGGCATCTGCGGAACCGATTACAAGATCTACAACGGCTCCATCCCCGTCGCGTACCCGCGGATCATGGGGCACGAGATGGCCGGCGAGGTCGTTGACGGCGGCGACACCGCGTTCCGCCCCGGCGAGAAACGTCATCATCGATCCCGAGCTGTTCTGCGGGGCATGCTTTCATTGCCGCATCGGGCAGACCCACCTGTGCCCGAAGGGCTCGCTGCTCGGCCGGGACGCCAACGGCGGCTTTGCGGAGTTCCTCAGCGCCCCCGCGAGCCAGGTGTTCCGCTTGCCCGAGTCGATCGACCGGCGGACGGCGCCGATGATCCAGGTGCTCACCACCTGTCTGCACGCGCAGCGGCAGATTGCCACATTTCCGGGCGAGTACGTCGTCGTGCTCGGCCTCGGCGTGACCGGCCAGCTGCACGTCCAGCTCGCCAAGGCGCGCGGGGCGACGGTCATCGGGGTGACGCGCAGCGCCGGACAAGCGGGCGATGGCGGAGACGCTCGGCGCCGATGTCACCTTTCCCGGGGGCGACGGCGCCGTCGAGAAGGTCCGCGAGTTCACCGAGGGACGGGGCGCCGACGTCATCGTCGAGACCACCGGCGTCGTGGCGTCGTTGTCGGCCGCCATCCACATGGCGCGGCCGGGTGGCCGGCTGCTGATGTTCGGCATCATCACGGCCAAGGAAGGCGCGCTGCCGTTCTACGACCTGTATTACAAGGAACTCGCGCTCATCAACGCCCGCGTCGCCAAGAGCGAAGACTACCCGGGCGCGATCGGCCTGGTGCAGCGCGGGCAGGTTCGGCTCGAGCCGCTCATCAGCGACGTGATGCCGCTCGGGGAGCTCAAGGCGGCCATCGGCATGCTCGGCTCCGACAGCGGCCAGCGCATGAAGATCATCATGGAACACGAGGGATAGTCAGCCACGTGATCACAAACCACAGACACGGAGGCACAGAGAAAACCCAACGAGGCTCTGTGTCTCTGTGCCTCGTGGTTCGTTGAGGAAAAGGACATGACCCAGACTCTCCGGTTCTTCACTACCGCCGTGCTGGCGGCGCTCGCATTCCGCCCGCCGATGCCTGGGCCAGGGCGCGACGGCGATGCCGCTTTCCAAGGCCACGGTCTCGGACGACGTGGCGAAGCGGACGCTCTTCAAGAACCAGCTCAACTCCACCCTGGCGCGGGACATCGTCAATGCGTGCGTCGAGTTCGCGCGCAACCAGCAGGGTGGTCCCGGCAACTACGCCATCTTCATCGTCTCCCCGACCGGCGACATCATCGACGCCCACGTGATGGACGGCGTGGTCCCGATCGGCGTCGAGACCGGCCTCTTGAAGGCGAAGACGGCTTTGTACGCACGCACGCCGTCGAGCGCGGTCGCCCAGCGCTTCAACAACGTCGAGGGCCGGCTGATCCGCACCGACCTTGGCCGGAGGGCGGGCTCGCGTATTACTTCGTCGGCGGCGGCCTGCCGATCGTCGTCGAGAACCAGTTGATCGGCGCCATCGGCGTCGGCGGCGGGAACATGGACGAAGCGTGCGCGCACGCGGCGCTGACGAAGGTCCTCGGCCCGCAGCCCGCGCTGCAGACGGCCGCACCCGCGGGTGCCGGCGGCGGTGGCCGCGGCGGCAACTGAGGTCAGCCGGAGCCGGCAGCAGGCCGCGGGCAGTTCAAGCCGGTGGCTGCGGCTCCTGCCGGCTGCCGGCTGCCAGCTGCCGGCTGACATGATCTACCTCATCACGCAGACCCTCAACGGTCTCTTCTCCGCGGCGCTGCTCTTCCTCATCGCCAGCGGGCTGACGCTCGCCTTCGGCGTGATGCGCATCGTCAACATCGCGCACGGCTCGTTCTACATGCTCGGCGTGTACGTCGCCTACACCGTGATCCGGCAGACACAGAGCCTGGTCGTGGCGACGATCGCGGCCGTGATCCTCGTCGGGGCCGTCGGCTTCGCGATGGAGCGGCTGTTCCTGCGCCGTTTCGCCGGCAAGCCGCTCCCGCAGATGATGATGACGATGGGGTTCGCGCTGCTGTTCCGGGATGCAGCGTTCATGATCTGGGGCGGCGATCCGTTCACGCTCGCCTATCCACCGGCGTTGCGCGGATCGATGGACGCGGGCGAGGTCGTGTTCCCCGTGTATCGCCTCTTCGTCATCGTGGTCGCAGCGCTGGTGGGCGTGACGCTTGGGCTGGTAAACGAGAAGACGCTGATCGGCGCGCGGCTGCGCGCCACGGTGGACGATCCTGAGATGGCGGGGGCGACCGGGATCAACGTCGCGCTGCTGTCGGGGCTCGTCTTCGCGGCCGGCGCCGGCCTCGCGGCGTTCGGCGGCGTCATGGGAGGTCCTATCCTCGGCGGCTATCCCGGCATGGACTTCGAGCTGCTGCCGCTGGCCTTCGTCGTCGTCATCATCGGCGGCATGGGCAGCTTGAAGGGGGCCCTGATTGGCAGCATCGTGGTCGGGATGATCGACAACTTCGGCAAGGCGCTCGTCCCCGAGCTGTCTTACTTCACGCTGTTCGCGCCGATGGTCGCGATGCTGGCGATCAAGCCGACTGGACTCTATGGCCGCGCATGACCTCCCGCGTGGCTGGAAGCTCTCTGTGCTCCTCTGCGCGGCGGCGTTCCTCCTGATCGCGCCGCCCTTCCTGAATTCGTACTGGGTCGGCCTGCTGACCGAGGTGCTGATTTTCGCGGTCCTGGCGATGAGTCTCGACATCCTGCTCGGATACACCGGCCTCCCGTCGCTCGGGCACGCGGGCATCTTCGGCGTCGCCGCCTATGGCGTGGCGGTGCTGTCCACGACGTACAACGCGGGCTTCTGGGCCACGGTCGCCGGTGCGATTCTGACAGGGACGCTCCTGAGCGCCGCGTTCGGCCTGCTCGTCTCGCATGTCCGCGACGTGTACTTCCTGATGATCACGCTCGCCCTCGGCATGGTGCTGTGGGGCCTCGGCTACCGCTGGATCCCCGTGACCGGCGGGGACAACGGCATCTCGGGGATCCCGTCGCTCGAGGCGCACGCCGGACTGCCGGTCGGCGGCCCGGTCGCTTTCTACTACGTCGCGTTCGCGATCTTCCTCGCGTGCGGCGCGATCATGGCGCTGCTGGTCCGGTCGCCGTTCGGGTTCACGCTGCGCGGCATCCGCGAGAACGAATCACGGATGAAGAGCCTCGGCTTCAACACCTGGCTGCACTGCTACATCAGCTACGTCGTGGCGGGTACATTTGCCAGTGTGGCCGGGGTGATGTGGGCCTACTACAACGGCTTCGTCAGCCCGACGTACCTGGATCTCACCGCCTCATCCGAATTGTTCCTGATGGTGACGCTTGGCGGCCCTGGAACACTGGTGGGCCCGGTGTTCGGCGCCGGCGCGATCGTCCTGCTCAAGAACGTCATCAGCGGCGTGACCGAGCGATGGCTGTTCATTCTCGGCGCGGTCTACATCATCACGATCCTTGCGGCGCCGCAGGGATTGTGGAACCTGGGCAGACGGCGCTCCAGCGCGCCACCGAGGCAGAGACGCACAGAGGCCGCCGCGTTCCTCGATTGCCTCGGTGTCTCTCGGTTTCGGTGGTTCGTGATGAGAGAGGTGCGGGCATGAAACGCGCACGGCTGATGCTGACGCTCCTTTCGCTGTTCGCCGCGGCTGCCTTTGCCATCGCGCAGGAGCGGGCGGATCGCGGGCCGATCAAGATCGGTTTCCTCACGCCGTTGTCGGGCGGGCTCGCGCAGAATGGCCGCGACATCCTCAACGGATTCCTGCTCTACCTCGAGGAAATCGGCTACCAGGCGGCGGGGCGGCGCATCGAGTTGATCGTCGAAGACGACGAAGGGATACCGGCCGTCGGGTTGACGAAGGCGCGCAAGCTCGTCGAACGCGATCGCGTTCACCTGATGGCGGGCACGCTGCTCTCGTCGAGCGGATACGCGCTCGCGCCGTACATCGACTCGATGAAGATCCCGATGGTCTACCCCGTCGTATCCGCGGACGACCTCACGCAGCGGCGGCGCAGCCCCTGGATCGTCCGCACCGGGTGGACCGGCAGCCAGCCGAATCATGCCTTCGGCGAGTACGCGTATCACACGTTGAAGCTGCGCCGGGTCGCCACGATTGCGCTCGACTATGCGTTCGGGTGGGAATCGGTCGGCGGCTTCCAGCGGACGTTCGAGGCCGAAGGGGGCACCATTGTCCAGAAGCTCTGGACGCCGGTATCGGTGCACGACTTCGCGCCCTACCTCGCCCAGATCTCGCGCGACGTGGACGCCGTGTATGCGCTCTTCCTGGGGCGCAATGCGCTGCAGTTCATGCGCCAGTACCAGGAGTACGGCCTCAAGGGGCGCGTGACGCTCATCGGCGCCGGGACGACGACCGACGAGCACGTGCTGCCGGCGATGGGCGATGAGGCGATCGGCGTGATCACGGCGCTCCACTACAGCGGCGCGCTCGACACGCCGGCGAACAGGACGTTCGCGGCCGCGTACCGTGCGAGGTACAAGAAGATTCCGAGCTACTACGCCGAGAGCATGTACGCCGGCGGCAAATGGTCGGTCGCCGCGATCGACGCCGTGGGCGGGAACGTCGAGGATTCGGCACGGTTGCTCGAAGCATTCCGGCGCGTGAAGCCGACCGACCTGCCGCGCGGGCCGGTGGAACTGGACGCGTACGGCAATCCGATCGAGAACATCTATATCCGCAAGGTCGAGCGGGTGAACGGCGAGCTGCAGAACACCGTGATCGAAACCTTCCCGCGCGTGTCGCAGTTCTGGAAGTACGATCCCGCCGCCTACCTGAGGCAGCCGCTCTATTCGAGGCGCTACGTGCCGCCAGGGTACCCATTGATGCGGCTGACACCCTCACGAACCACAGAGACACGGAGGCACAGAGACCGTACAGTCTTCAAGTCGGATGAACTTTTCGAGAAGACTCTCCGTGTCTCTGTGCCTCTGTGGCCCGTGGGCTGTGAAGGCTGCATGAATTCCTCTCCGCCTGCCTCGTGCTCGAGCACGTCTCCCGCCACTTCGGCGGGCTCAAGGCGGTTGACGGGGTCAACCTGGTCGTGCAGCCGGGCGAGCGGCGCGCGCTCATCGGGCCGAACGGCGCCGGCAAGACGACGCTCTTCAACGTGATCAGCGGCGAAGCGCGTCCGACCGAGGGGCGGATCGTGCTGTTCGGCGAGGACATCACGACGCTGCCGCCGCACCGGCGCGCGGCACGCGGCATCGCCCGCACCTTCCAGATCACGAAGCTGTTCGGTGAGCTGACCGTCCTCGAAAACGTGCTGCTCGCCTGCGAGGCGCTCGACCCGCGGAAGTTCACCTTCCACCGGTCCCTGTTCTCGTATCCCGACCTCGTGATGACGGCCAGCGCGCTGCTGGCGGGGTTCGGGCTCGACGCGTTTCGCGACACGGAGGCGCGAAGCCTGTCCTACGGGGACCAGCGCAAGCTCGAGGTGGCACTCTCGATGGCGGGAAAGCCGCGGCTCCTGCTGCTCGACGAACCGATGGCCGGGCTTTCATCCCAGGAGAGCCGTTCCATGCTGGCGCTGCTGCGCCAACTGGATCCCGCGACGGCGGTGCTGCTCATCGAGCACGACATGGACATCGCGTTCGGCTTTGCGGAGCAGGTGACGGTGCTGGCGCAGGGCCGCGTGCTCGCCGAAGGCCACCGCGACGCGATCAGCGCCAACCCCGACGTGCAGGAGATCTATCTCGGCGTTCACCTGGACTCGTGACCGGCTCACTCACTGATTCCTGATCCCTGATCCCTGAGGCCTCAGAATGCTGACGGTTTCCGACCTCCACACCTACTACGGTGACAGCCACGTCCTGCAGGGCGTGACGCTGCAGGTGGATGCGGGCACCGTCACCGCGCTCCTCGGCCGCAACGGCGTCGGCAAGACGACGCTATGCCGGTCGATCACCGGGTTGACGCCGGCGCGGTCGGGCGCAGTCGTGTTCAAGGGCGCTGACATCACGCATCTGCCGCCGCACCGGATCTGGGAGCGTGGCCTCGGCGTGGTTCCGCAGGGGCGGCGGATCTTCCCGTCGCTGACGGTGAGGGAGAACCTGGCCATTGCCGCGCGGCCGGGTTCCGGCGCCGCGGCGTGGGACGTGCAGAAAGTCTGCGCCGTGTTCCCGCGCCTGGCGGAACGGATGCAGAACCGTGGCAACGAGCTGAGCGGCGGCGAACAGCAGATGCTCGCGATCGCGCGCGCCCTGATGTCGAATCCCGCGTTGATGCTCATGGACGAACCGACCGAGGGATTGTCGCCGGCGATGGTCGCGGAAGTGGCGAGGGTGATCCGCCGCCTGCAGCAGGAAGGCGGCACCATCCTGCTCGTCGAACAGAACGCCGCGTTCGCAGTGAAGGTTGCCGACTACGCGCACGTGATGAGCAAAGGCACCATCGTCCACTCGTCGGACGCCGGGTCGCTCTGGCGGAACGAGGCGATCAAGACGCAGTTCCTCGGCGTGCCGAAGGCGGTGACGCCCTAGGCCAGCTTTGCGAGGTCACGTCGTTCCCGCCGAAGACGAACGACAGAGGCACACAACGCCGCCATCGTGACGAATCCTCTAGTACGAATAATCGTCGCCGGGCGTCCGCTTCTTGGGGGCGCGGCGGAGCTTGTAGGTACTGGCAGTCAGGGCACCAGGCGTCGGCGTCGAACCCCGTAGTGCCCGCGTATGGCTTCACCTCGCGGTGGGTGCAGAACTCGGAGGGGCTGGTTTCGTCCTTCGGCTGCTGCCAGCGGCACGACCGGAAGCGCACGAACGCCGCGGACTCGGGAACATCCGAGGTAGCCGGCACGGCAGCGGGCGCCTTCGGAACCGGCGCCGGCGCCGGCTCCGGGGTCTCGACCGTCGTGCTGGTATTCGACGGACCGGGAGAAAACGGGTTGTTATTGAAGTTGTACGCCAACGGCTTTCTCCAGCGCGCGGAGCGCGCGCACTTCCTCGGGAGCAACCAGCGTCAGCGCGCTCCCCGTTGATTCGGCGCGGCCGGTGCGGCCCACGCGATGCACATACGCTTCGGGTGTGTCAGGCACCTCGAAGTTCACGACGTGCGCGATACCGTCGATGTCGAGGCCGCGGGCGGCCACGTCGGTCGCGACGAGCACCGGGAAGGTTCCCGTACGGAACCCTTCCACGGCGGCCATGCGCTGCTGCTGCGTCCGATCGGCGTGCAGCGCCGCCGTGCGAATTCCCATCGCGCCAAGACGCGTCGCCAGCCGTTCGGCGCCGACCTTCGTCCGGCAGAACACCAGCACCGGTCCCGTCGCTTCCTCGCGAATCCACTTGGCCAGCCACTGCGTCTTCTCGCTGGCGGCGACCGTCTGCACGGCGTGCGAGATCGTCTGTGCCGGGCCGCCGCGGCGCCCGACCTGCACGTACTTCGGATCGCGCAGGAACTCCTGCGTCAGCTTCAGCACTTCGGCCGGCATCGTCGCCGAGAAGAGCAGCGTCTGGCGAACCTTCGGCAGCGCCGTGAGGATGCGCTGGACGTCGGGCCAGAAGCCCATGTCGAGCATCCGGTCCGCCTCGTCGAGGACGAGCACCTCGAGGCCGGTGAAGCTCACCGAGTCGTGGCGCATGTGATCCATGAGGCGGCCCGGCGTGGCGACGATGATGTCCACGCCGGCCTTGAGGGCCTGCTCCTGGATCGTCATGGGCACGCCGCCGTAGACCGCGACGCTCGAGATCTTCGTGTGGTACGTCAGCCCCTGGACCTGGTCCTCGATCTGGACGGCGAGCTCGCGCGTCGGCGCCAGGATCAGCGCGCGCGTCCCCGCCGGCCGATCCGGCGGCGCCTCGGTCAGGAACCGCTGCAGGATGGGGACGAGGAAGGCCGCCGTCTTGCCCGTGCCGGTCTCGGCGCAGGCGATGACGTCATTGGCGGCGAGCGCGAGCGGGATGACGCCGCTCTGCACGGATCGGGTTTCGGTCCAGCCGAGATCGCGGATGCCGCTCAGCAGCCGGGAATCCAGCCGCAGGGTCTCGAACGCAATCGGCGCCGGGTCGAAGGCCGACGGCTCATACGCGAGCGCGGTGGGCTCGGGCTTCCGTGTGGCGGGGCGGCGCTGGCCACCACCGCGACGCGACGGACCACCGCGGCTTCGACGCTTCTCTGGGGGATGGGAGACGTTGGGGCTCAAATTGGCTTGGCTTTCTGTGCTATCGAGCGCGGAATGTGATGATGCCGCGAACCGGGTCATACGGGGAGACGCCGACCGTCACGCGATCTCCGGGAACCACCTTGATGCGAAAGCGGCGCATGCGGCCGCTCAACTGCGCGAGCACCTCATGGCCCGCGTCGCACTGGACGCGATACAGCCCGCCTGAGTGCACCGCGACGACTGTTCCCTGCATATCAATGAGATCGTCTTTGCTCAATAGCTCATCCTTTCATCCATATTTAGCAATGAGTGTGCCACGTCGCGGGTTTCCGCGCAAGTGCATGGAAACGAAACTAGTTGCGCTGATCGCCGCAACCGTCAAAAGGGCAACGATTTAGAGGGCACGAACTTTGTTTTCCACGTCCCGCGCCAGCGCCGCGTAGTCCTCTCCGTGCAGCCGCAGCGGCGCGCCGAACGCGACCCGCACCCGGGCTGGCCGGATGACCTGCGAGCCGGTCGGCAGCACGCGATCGACCCCGTCAATCCGAACGGGGATCACCGGCAGCTCCAGCCGCGACGCGATCATGCCCGACGCCGCCGCGGAATTCCCTGATGTCGCCTGTCGTCGAACGCACGCCTTCCGGAAAGATCAGCAGCGACCACCCGTCCCCGGCGAGCTCGCCGATGTACTTCAGCGTCTGCCGCGCGCCCGCTTCGCGCTGCGGCAGCGGGAAGCCGTTGAAGTACAGCGCCGCGAGGTAGTAGTTCAGCGAGTTGGTGAACCACTCGCGCCACGTGTAATCGGCGGGAAAGAAGTGGGCCTTGAAAAACTCCTTCACCATCGCCGGCGCGACGCGCGCGCGCCAGCGGCCGGGGAGCGCCGACAGGATGACCGGCACGTCCATGTGGCTCTGGTGATTCGACGCGAACACGACCGGCCCCTCCAGCCCCTTCAGGTGCTCGCAGGCCCTCGACCTTCACGTGCGCGAAGACGCGCGCCAGCGGCAGGATCCAGGTCGCCAGCGAGAGCCGCCGGACGATCGCGCACTGGCCACGAGCGGTTCCACGTCGGGAAGTCAACCGGCTCGTCCACCTCCGCTGCCGCAGGTGGCCGCTCGACGAGCTGTTTCAGATCGGAGACGCAGGCGGCCTCGGTGAACCGGGCCTCGTCGATGCGCGTCTGGAACCGATCTTCGAGCGCCACCATCAGCTCGACTCGTTCGAGCGAGCTCAGGCCAAGCTCCTCGAGCGTCGTGGCGCCGCTGATCTCGCGCCCGCGTGTGAACCGCGCGATGAGCGACTCCACGCTGTCGCCGCCCGCCTCGGCCAGTGGCTGTTCGCCCGACACGACCCAATCGCGGATGGCGCGCCGTTTCAGCTTGCGCGTGCCGTCTGTGCGCGGCAGCGCCTCGGCCGGCCACGCCGAGGCGGCGCGAATCCGCTGATGATCCTGGAGCCGCGCGTTGGCATCGCGCACGATCGCCTGCATGTCGGCCGCCGGCTCCACCACCAGCACCGCGTGCACGCGTTCCTCCGCGCCCTGCGCGACGCCGACCACCGCCGATTCGCGCACGCCCGGCAGAGCGTCGAGAACCCGTTCCACATCTTCCGGAAACACGTTCAGCCCTTCGGGCGTGACGATCATCTCCTTCTTGCGTCCCTTGATGAACACCCGCCCTTCGGCGTCTCGATCGCCGATGTCTCCCGTGTGCAGCCACCCCTCGGCGTCGATTGGGTTGGCTCCGGGCTCCGGGCTTCGGGCTCCGGGCGCCTCGTAATACCCGCTCGTCACGTTCTCGCCGCGAACCAGGATCTCGCCGTCCTCCGCGATGCGCACCTCGACGCCGGCGATTGGCGTCCCAACCGATCCCTTGCTCATCTTGAACGGGTGGTTCAGCGTCACGATCGGCGCCGTCTCCGTCAGGCCGTAGCCCTGGATCACCGCGAACCCCATCCGGCGCCAGAACTCTTCGAGCTCGGGCGGCAGCGGCGCGGCGCCGACGACGAACGCCCAGAACTTCAGACCAAGGGCCCGGTGCACGCGGCGGTACCGCCACCAGCGGCCGGGGATGGAGATGCCGGCGGGCGGCGCCTCGGCGGCTTCCGGGAACGCGCGCACGACGTGCTCGCGCAGCACGTCGAGGATCTTCGGCACGCACACGAGCACCGACACGCGCCGCGACTTGATCAGCCGGACGATGTCGTGCGGGTTGAAGCTGCGCGTGAAGATCACGGTGCCGCGCACCATCGGCGGGACGTTCGTCGCCATCGACTGGCCGAACATGTGGCTGAGCGGCAGCAGGTTGACGAACCGCAGCGGGTGGAACGGCCTCCCGTACGTACCGGTACTTGTCGATCTCCCGTTCGACCGGGACGATGTTCGCGAGCACGTTGCGGTGGCGAATGACGACGCCCTTCGGCTCCGCGGTGGCGCCGGACGTGAAGATGATCTGGATGATGTCGTCGCGCGAGATGTGGACCGCGGGCATGGGTCCGTCCGCATGCCAGTCGATGTCGCGAAAATGCAGGACCTCCGGCTGAAGCCGGAAGCCACAGAATCCGGGTCGTTGCTGTCCGTGGACTGGTGGCTTCCGCCTTCCGGCGGAAGGCCGACATCGTCACCGAGCAGCACCAGCCGTGCGTCAACGAGGCCGCGCACGCGCGCGACGAACTCCGGCGACGAGCGGTAGTCGATGGGGACGACGATCAGGCCGGAGATGAGGCAGGCCCAGTAGCACGCGATCCACTCGGGCCGGTTCTCGCCCCAGAACACGACCTTGTCGCCCTGGTGCAGCCCGCCCGCGGCAAGGCGCGCCGCGAACCCGCGCGCGGCGCGGCCGACCTCATCGTAGGTGTGACCACGACGGCGGTACCCGTCGTCGTACACCAGGAACTCGCCGCGTATGGTGATGAGGTCGCGGAAGAAGTCGACCAGCGTGTCCCGGCGCATGTCGTGTTCGTGGATGGTTCGGCCGCGGCCGCTCTTCGTTTGGGAAGATACACGCCACGAGTGGTCCGTCCACTAGAATTGTAAGTTCAATGGCGTCCCTTCCACCGGCCATCGCTGTCGGCACGCTCTACGACAGCCTGTTGCAGTCGGCGCTGCGCCAGTTCTTCGACCGGGCGACGCTCGACGCGGAGTCAACGCCGTCGGTTTCCTCCGACGGCCGGCTGTCGATCGAGCCGTCGTCCGATCCGTCGGCGCTGACGATCCGCTGGTTCGGGACGCGCTACACGCTGCGCGTGTCGCGCCGGTGGCCGTTCACCGAGCATGAGATGCGGCTGGCGCGGGCGATCGGGGCGGTGCTCGCGGCGCGCTATCGCGCGATCCTCAACCCGCGCATCGTGGCGGAGCGCGGCGACCTGTTCCGCGGCGCCATCGAGGATCGGTATGTCGGCGCCTTCCTCGACGATCAGCCATACAGCGATCGAGACGCGCGAGGCACGCGCCGATCGGATCGCCTGGTCATCGAGCTGCTGCGGGTGGCGGCGCTATCGAGCTACGAGAACCGCCCGATCTCCACCGGCGTGCTGCTGCTCGGCACGAGCGAGGACCCCTGCCGCCCGGACGTCGCCGTGCGGCCGGCCGCCCCGAAGTTCACCGAGCAGCTCACCGTCGATCAAGAGCTTCTACCGTCTGGCCGACGGCCTGCGCACGGTGTTCCTGGCCAACGCCGACGGCCAGCTGCTCGACATCATCGACGTCGACCGTGGGGCGCGCAAGCTGAGCCAGGAGACCGAGCTCGTGGCCCCGTGCGCGCAGTCCTACCAGGCGCACGCGCGCGCGACGCTGCGGCACGGACACGTCTGTGCCGTGCTCAGCCCGTCGCGCGAGATCAAGGTGTTCGCGGAAGGTGCGGAGATGTTCGCGTTCCGCGGCGGCGCCTGGCACCTGCTCGACCTCGCACGCGAAGTATCGACCTGTGGGCGGAGGCGGTGGGCAATCGCGGCGCTGGCCGGCCCGCCTCTTCCAGACGGCGCTGGATCTGGCCGACGCGCGCGAAGGCGCGCTCTTCGTCGTGTTGCCGCGATCCCGACGCCGCGGTCACGCAGCTGGTGGCGCCGGCCGATCGGCTCGACATCCCGGTGCCCGCCGAGCAGACGCAGGACGCCGCGCCCGTCCCGGCGGGACCTCCTCCACCTGCTCGAGGGCCGGTCGGCGACCGACCTCGACCCGACGCGTGCTTCGCCGCCCTGGCGTCGCTCGACGGCGCGACGGTCGTCGACCGGACAGGCCGGCTGCTGGCCGCGGGCGCCATCCTGCGGCATCCGCGTCGGTGGACATGCGAGTTCGGCGGCGATCATCGAAGGCGCGCGGACGACCGCGGCGATGGCGGCCAGCCGGTTCGGTCCGGTGCTGAAAGTGAGCGAGGACGGCGTCATCACGTTCTTCGACCAGGATCGCGTCTGGGACATCTGAGGACGGTCTAGCTGTACGGCTCTACGGCCTGCGGACTGCTGGAGGGCTTGGCGTCGACGAGTCGGAATCCGGCACCGAACCGCAGAGCCGGATGCCGTAGACGCCCGAACGATCCGACTACAATAGGCGACTCTGCCATGCGGATCTTCCTGACCGGGGCAACGGGGTATATCGGTTCGGCGGTGCTCGACGCGCTGCTGCGCGCCGGGCACGACGTGACCGCGCTCGTGCGCGATCCGGAAAAAGCCGAGCGGGTGTCGCGGCGCGGCGTCGAGCCCGATCATCGGCGATCTCTCCAAGCCGGCGTCCTACTCGCCCGCCGCCGAGTTGCGGCCGACGCGATCGTGCACACCGCGTTCGAGTTTTCGAAGAACGGGCAGAAGGTCGATCGGCAGGCGCATCGAGACGCTGCTCGCGGCGGCGGCACGGCGCGCGGCGGCCGGTCAGCCTGCGAGCCTCGTCTACACCTCGGGCGTGTGGGTGCTCGGGTCGACGCCAGAACGCCCGCGGACGAGAGCGCGCCGGTCAGGCCCGTCGCCGCTCGTGGCCTGGCGGCCCGAGCACGAGCAGCTCGTGCTCGAGCCGGCGGGCACGCGGCGTCCGGACGGTCGTCGTGCGCCCCGGCATCGTCTACGGCGGCGCGCGCGGGATCATCGGCGATCTGCTGAAGGACGCCGCTCAACGGCCTCGTCCGCGTGGTCGGCGAGGGCAAGAACCACTGGCCGTGCATCTACGACCGCGACCTGGCGGACCTCTACGTGCGCGTCGCGACGCATCCCGGATGCCTCGGGCATCTTCCACGCCAACGACGAAGCCGACGAGCGCGTGGACGACATCGTCGACGCCATCGCGCGCCATGCGAAGATGCGCCCCGACGTGCGCCACGTGCCGATCGAGGAGGCGCGCGCCAAGATGGGCCCTTACGCCGACGCGCTCGCGCTCGACCAGATCGTGCGCAGCCCGCGCGCCAGAGCGCTCGGCTGGGCGCCGACGCTGCACTCGGTCGCCGGCAACGTAGCGCGTCTGCTAGAAGAGTTCAGGACCGTCGCGCGAAGCGGCCTGATCAGTTTCCAACGTCCGACACGACGGAAGCCCCAATTCCAACGCAGGCGGCCTCTTCAGGTCGCCTGGGCATCTGACGGGAGCTGGACGTTATCCCGATCAGCCCTCGACGATCCCGTCGATCAGCCCGTACTCCAGCGCTTTCCTCGCGTCGAGATAGAAGTCGGTGCGCTTGGTGTCGCGGATGATCTTGGCGAGCGGCCGGCCCGACCGCTTCGCGAGGATCTCGTAGATCTGCGCCTGCATCTGCTTCAGGCGATCGAGGTGCTGCGCGGCGGCTGAGGTCGACTGCCAGCCCGCCCACTTCGCCGGCTCGTGGATCATGATCCAGGAGTGCGGCAGCGCCAGCCGCCGGCCGTCGCTTGCCGCCTGCAGCACGACCGATCCCATCGAGTACGCCATCCCCTGCACGACGATCGTGACCTCGATCGCCGCGTGCACGAGCTGCCGGATCGATGTCGTGGATCGCCAGGCCGTCGGTGACGTTGCCGCCGGCGCTGTTGATGTAGAGCGTGATCGGCCGGTCGTTGTCGTTCGCCAGCTCGCGCAGCCGCTCGATGACCACGCGCGCGATGTCCTTCTCGATGTCGCCGATGAGGTAGACGTCGCGCAGCCGATCCGACGTTTCCTTCCGGAGGATGCCCTTGACGGCATCGATCAGGTCCGATCAGCAGCCGATCGTTGAGGTCGCGATACGGCAGAACTGGGCAGATGGGCTCCGCTCTTTGGCAGGCGGAAGCCCTTCGGGCCGCCCCGGGTCTGGCGTCAGGACGTCGGTGCGCTCATCCACCGGTGCAATTGGAAGAGTAGAGTCCGCCACGCTGAACGCGTTGCAAACAGGGTTCCTTCCCGCCCGAAGAGGCTACCGTCGAGGCGGCACGGGCAGTGGGCCGACCCCGGATGCGCCTGGCGCCTAGGAGTCATCGAACTCGCGGCGGTCCTCGTCCGTGGCTCCGGGCAGGAATTCGAAGAACGCGTCGAGGCTGCGATCGAGAGCGCGCCGGAGCTGCGGAATCGTTCCGTCAACGGTGTGGAGCGTGAGCCCCGCCGTCTCGCCGTTCTTCAAATGCAACCGGACGTCGTCGGCGCTCTCGAGCGTGCCCTCCGGGAGCAGGCGCAACCCGTAGACCAATGTGTACCGGGCCATGCACGAAACTATACTGGGTCGGATGCGTACACGTGCTTCCGTCGCGATCCTCGCCGTTCTGGCGCTGGTGGCCGCGATGTTCGCGCAGGACCGTCCGGGCGCCCCGCGGGCCAACGCGGCAGCGCCGGGCACGGCGGCCGGGCCGGCGCTCGAAGAGATTCGCGGAGAGCACATCGCCGCTCACCTCCAGTTTCTGTCCGACGATCTGCTCGAGGGCCGTGCGCCGTCGACGCGCGGCGGCCAGCTCGCCGCGCTAGTACCTGGCGACGCAACTGCGCGCAACTCGGCTACGAGCCCGCCGGCGAGAACGGGACGTACTTTCAGAACGTCCCCGTCGTCGAATCCGTCGTCGATCCGTCGTTCACGCTGTCGGCCGGTTCCGGCGCGCCGTTCAGATACCTGCACGACGTCGTGGCGTTCAGCGGCGTGCAGGACCCGCAGGTAACGACGTCGGGCGAGATCGTGTTCGTCGGGCACGGCATCGTCGCGCCGGAGTTCAACTGGAACGATTACGCCGGCGTGGACATGAAGGGCAAGATTGCGCTCATCATGGTCAACGACCCGCCGGCGACGCCCGAAGAGCCGCAGCTGTTCGGCGGCGACGCGCTGACCTATTACGGGCGTTGGACGTACAAGTACGAGGAAGCCGCGCGGCAGGGCGCCGCGGGCGCGATCCTGATCCACACCGACGAATCCGCGACATATCCCTGGCAGGTGGTGCAGTCGTCCTGGAGCGGCACCCAGTACTCGCTGCCCGCGGTCTCCGGCACGCCGGCGCTGGCGCTGAAGGCGTGGGTGACCGAGGCCGCGGCGCGCACGATCGCGCGGCGCGCCGGGCAGGATCTCGATGCGCTGCGGAAGGCGGCGCTGGTGCGCGGCGCGAAGCCGGTGCCCTTCGGGATCCGCGGCATCCGGCACGATCGAGCAGAACGTGCAGGAGAAGCTGTCGCCGAACGTCATCGGCGTGTTGAAGGGAAGCGAGCCGACGGAAGGCGTCATCTACACGTCGCACTACGATCACATGGGGATGCGCGACGCCGCGCCCGGGTGAGCCTGCCGACACCGACCGTATCTACAACGGCGCGCTCGACAACGCCTCGGGCCTCGCCGGCACGCTCGAAGCTGGCGCAAGCGCTGGCGCACACGCGGACGCGCCCGCGCCGGTCCATCTACATCCTGTTCACGACGGCGGAGGAGTCCGGCCTGCTCGGCGCGGAGTACTTCGCCAGCCACCCCGTGCTGCCCGCCGCCGCGTGGGCGGCCAACATCAACATCGACGGCCTCAATCTCTACGGGCGCGCGCGCGACATCGTGCTGCTCGGCGCCGATCGCTCGACCCTCGGGGAGATCGCCGACGAGCTCGCCGCTGAACGCGTCGCGCGTGGTCGGGCCCGATCCCGAGCCGAACCGCGGGTACTTCTTCCGCTCCGACCACTTTCCGCTCGCCAAGATCGGCATCCCGGCGGTGTCCATCAGCGAGCCGGTCGATTTCATCGGCAAGGATCCCGGCTACGCGAAGAAGATGCGCGAGGAGTACAACGAAAAGGACTACCACCAGCCGAGCGATGAGTTCAGGACCAACTGGGATTACGCTGGCGCCGTCGACGACATGCGGCTGCTCGCGGAGCTCGGCTGGCGGCTGGCCACGCGCCCGCTGATGCCCGCTTACCACGAGGACCAGCAGTTCGCGCGCCCGCGGGCGACGGCCACGCGGTGACCGTCGACACTCGTCACGCTCGACGACATCGAAGCGGCCGCCGAACGGATTCGCGGCATCGCGCATCGCACGCCGCTCATCGACGTCACGTCCGGCTCGCCCTCTCCGGTGGCTTCCGGCGCTGGCCGGACGATCGAATCCTTCTCGGTCAAATGCGAGAACCTCCAGCCGATGGGCGCCTTCAAGATCCGCGGCGCCGCTAACATGCTGCTCCAACTTGGCGACGCCGCCCGCGGCGGTGTGATCACCTACTCGTCGGGCAATCACGGCCAGGCGGTGGCGATGGCCGCGCACATGCTCGGCATCGCTTCCGTGGTCGTCATGCCGGAAACGGCGACGCGCGTGAAGGTGGACGGCGCGCGGAAGTACGGCGCGGAGGTGATCTTCGCCGGCACGACATCACTCGATCGGAAGGCCCGCGCCGAATCCGAGGCGGCGGCCCGCGGGCTGACGATGGTGCCGCCGTTCGACCATCCGTGGATCGTCGCCGGAGCCAGCGACCGTGGGCCTCGAGATCCTCGAGCAGCGGCCGGACGTGTCCGCCGTTTACGTCCCGATGGGCGGCGGCGGCCTCATTGCCGGCGTGTCGGCGGCGATCAAGCAGCGGCGCCCCGACGTCCGTGTCGTTGGTGTCGAACCCGCGGGAGCGGCAAAGATGACGGCGTCGCGCGCGGCGGGCCGGCCTGTGACGCTGCCGAAGACTGCCAGCATCGCCGATGGCCTGCTGGCGCTGCGGCCCGGCGACGTCACTTTCGCCCACGTCCAGGCGTTCGTTGACGAGGTCGTCACCGTGCCGGAGGAGTCGATCGTCGAGGCCATCGCGTGGCTGTTCCGGGAAGCCCGGCTGGTCGCGGAGCCGAGCGGCGCGGTCACGACCGCGGCGATTCTCCAGGCAGGTGGCCCACTGCAGCCAGGGGTGGTCGCCGTTGTTTCAGGGGGGAACGTTTCGGCCGAGGACTACGTCGGATATCTCAGGAGCTGAAAGGATGCACACCCGCTCGCTCGGTGAGATTCCTCTTCATGGCCCCGCGTGATTCTCACGTTCCTCTTCGTCATCAACTTGATGACATCTCCGGGGCACTGGTGGGTCCAGTGGGCCGCGCTCGGCCTCGGAATCGCCTGGTTTGTCAGCCTGTTCCGCGTCATGCGGACCCTGCTGCTGCTGGGCGGGCTCGCCGGCCTCGCCGCCTACATGAACCGCCGCAGATAAGTTCCGGAAGCCGGCCCCTACGAACAGAATCCAACCGACTACGCCGGACCGGCTTCAGCCGGCCCGAACGACTACGTTTCCCGCTCGACCAACAGAAGCCGCTCCACCGCTCGAATTCCTTCCTCAACCGTCTCGATCTCGCCGTCCAGCTGTTTTTCGTATACCTGCCGGAGAAGCTCGCCGATACGCGGGCCCGGGGGCAGGCCGAGGGCCAGCAGGTGCCGTCCGAGCACGAGCGGTGGGGGCGGCTGGTGTTCGACGCCGAGCGCCCGCGCGCGTTCGATGAACCAGTCCATCGCCGAGCAGTCGAAGCCTCCGGTGCGGCCAAGGCAGTCGGCGCGTGCCACGCGCGCCAGCAGCTCCATGTCCACCTTCTGCGCCAGCCGGCGGAACGCGCCGTCGCCGACGTTGTCGGCCTTGTAGAACATGCCCGGCTTGAGGTGCTGCGCGACGATGCCCGACGACCTGGCCGCGCACGTCGAAGCCGTCGATCGTGTGGACGTTGAGCCGGTCGAGCAGGCTCAGCGCCGGCGCCACGCCCGCCTCCTCGTGGTCGAGCGAGCGGATGCGGCCGTCGATCACCGCGGTGGTCGCCGGCTTGCCGAGGTCGTGGCAGACGGCGCCGAGCATCACGGTGATAAGGCGCGGCCGATCGAGGTCGTCGTTGCGCGCGCGCGCCTGGTCGATGACCATCAGCGTGTGCGTCCAGACGTCGCCCTCCGGGATGCCACTCCGGCTCCTGCTCGCAGCCGACCAGCGGCCGCAGCTCCGGCAGCACCCGGTCGATCGACGCCGAGCTCGAGCGCGAGCGCGAAGCCGATCGACGGCCGTTCGGCCGCGTGCAGCAGCAGCTTCTCGACCTCGCCCCAGATCCGCTCGGCCGGCAGGTCGTCGAGCGGGATGCGCCGGCACAGCGCGGCGGTGTCGTCGTCGAGCATGAACTCGAAGCGGGCGGCGAACTGGACGGCGCGCAGCACGCGCAGGCTGTCGTCGCCGAACGTCGTCCGGATCGACGGCGCGCAGGATGCGGCGGTCGAGGTCGGCGCGTCCGTCGAACGGGTCCTCGTAGATCTCCGGTCAGCGGATCCCACGAGATGGCGTTGATCGTGAAGTCGCGGCGGCGGGCGGCCTCGACGATCGACATCGACGGGATCGCCTGCGACCTCGAACCCCTTGTGGCCGCGCCCCTGCTTCGACTCGCGCCGGGGCAGCGCCACGTCGATGTCGCCGGCCCCCGCTCCCGGGACGACCTTGTAGACCGGAAAGCTCTGGCCGACCGCCTCGACGCGGCCGAACGGCGCCAGCAGTCCGGCGAGCCGCTCCTGCGGCACGCCGAACACTTCGATGTCGAGGTCCTTGGACGCGATGTCCGCCGCAAGCGATCGCGCACCCAGCCGCCGACGATGAGCGCGCGGCCGCCGGCGTCGCGTACGGCGACAGCGATGCCGCGGGCCGCATCAAGAGGATTCACAGGGTGATTATCGGTCGGCGCAAAGGATGGCAAAAAGATGAAGGCCAGGCCGGGGCCTGGCCCTCGCCGAGGCACGCCGGATCGCGGGCCTCCAGCAGGCGTGCAGTTCGTCTGCGAGCTACGCGACCCGGCGGTGACGCACGAGCGGCATCTGGACGACGCGCCCTTTGCTGTCGGCGCTCGTCCGGGCGGGCGTGGCCTTCACGTCCCAGCCAGGCGTCTCGTAGCCGCACGACGTGCACTGCAGCGACAGGCGACCCTTCCCGAAATGCAGCAGCGCGTCGTGGCCGTGAAGGCCGCAGATGAACTGCCGCAGCTGTCCCACCATCCGCGACAGGAAATTGGTGGTCGCATGCGGTGTGACCATCATCCGATGCTGCGCGTCCCTTGCCATTGCCGCGTTCCCCTTCAGGTCCCCACGAAGTTTGACGTCACTCGACGCGTCCGATTCCAGGACTCAACGGTCGAACTGACAGCCCGACATTTCAAGAGAAGTGCCAGCTGTAGGACGAAATCGTAATCATCTGAGCCATCGATACTTACGGGCGATCTGGCTCGCGGGCAATGCCCACGACCCGGTACAGCCGGCCGCGAGGGAGTGACGTGTTCCCCGATTCCGCTGTCCTAAGTAAGAACGAATTTTCCGTTGAAGGGCGAACAGAGGTTCGCGCACTGCGTGCAAGGTGAACTGTCAGGCCAAAGATCGGACTCGGACTGCCTGATGGCTGAGCTGGATCGTGATCAGCGCTCGCGGACGAGTGACTTCAGGACGAATGCGACGTTCGCCGGACGTTCGCCGAGTCGCCGCATGAAATACGGGAACCACTGCTGGCCGAACGGGACGTAGATCCGCATCCGGTAGCCGCCTGCGCGACGAGCGAGCGCCTGCAGGTCGCGCCGGATGCCGAACAGCATCTGGAACTCGTAGCGGTCGGGCGTGACGCCGCGCTCGCCTCGCGTATGCCGTCGTGGCGTCGAGCATCGCCGGATCGTGCGTGGCGATGGCCGGGTACACGCCCCCGTCGAGCAGCAGTCGCATCAGGCGGATGAACGCGGCATCGACGTCCGCCTTCTTCTGATGCGCGACCGCCGGCGGTTCCTTGTACGCGCCTTTGACGAGCCGGACGCGCGCGCCGAGTTCGTTCATCCGCTGCACGTCCTTCTCCGTGCGGTACAGGTAGGCCTGCAGCGCCACGCCGACATTGTGATAGCCCTGCTGCCACAGCGTCTCGAACACCTCGAGCGTGACCTCGGTGTATGCCGAATCCTCCATGTCGATGCGCACGAAGAAATCGTGGCGTGTGCGCCGGGTCGAGGATGCGGCGCAGGTTGTCCACGCACGGTCGCGCGGTCGATGTCGATCCCCAGCTGGGTGAGCTTCAGCGAGACGTTGCGCTCGATGCCGGAGGCGACGATGACGTCGATGAGGCGCAGGTACTCGCGCGTGGCGGTCGTCGCCTCCTCGACCGTGCGGACGCTCTCGCCGAGGTAGTCGAGCGTGAGCAGCATGCCGCGGGCCTGGAGCGTTCGCGCACAGCCAATCGCTTCCTCGATCGTCTCGCCCGCGATGAAGCGGCGCGCGAAGCTGTCCTCGTTCGCCATGCCGTAGCGCGAGGCCAGGCGCTTGAGCGAGCCGCTGCGGGACAGGGCGTAGAAGAACGCCTTCGAGCCGGCGTACATGAGGTCAGCGGTTCAGGCGGTCAAGCGGATATCGCTGGCGCAGGCAGGCGTCAGTGGGTTCGCCTGGACGGGGAGGCGAGCAGGTGATCGAGGGTGTGCGCGTAGTAGCGGAGCACGTTGCGATCGCGGACGCGCACGCGGCTGCGTTCGGTCACGATGATGCCGCGCGCTTCGAGCGGCTCGATGGCGGCATCCACCGCGGCCTCGCCGCTGGTCACGCCGAGGTTGGCGCCCGCCGCGCGCAGCGTGTCGATGATCGCGTCGGCGCGCGCCTCGAGCTCGCGGCGCGTGATCGACGGACGCATCGCCGCCGCGACAACGGCGGTCGGCAGCACCTTGTGCAGCCGCCCGATCGCGGCCATGACCGTGTGCGTCAGGTCGAGGACGGCGCGGCGCGACGTCGTGTCGAGACCGTCGACCTCGATCGGCTTGCCGAACGTCACGAACGCGCGCGACCGGTAGCCGACGGCGTAGCGCACCATCTCGGCGAGCTCGCGGCTGAACGGACGTTGCGTGCGCTTGATTCGCTGGCGCGCCAGCACGTGATCCTCCAGCACGAGGTCGTAGGCGACGGCCGTCGGCATGATCACCATGTGCGGATGCTCGGCCTGCAGCGCGGCGTGCATCAGGCCGGTCTTCGGGTTCTTGAGCTCGCCGCTGTAGCTGCGCCCGCCCTCGGGATAGAAGAACAGGTCGTGCTTGCGCAGCAGCTCGGCGACGTAGGCCTTCAGCGTGATGAGGTAGGCCGGGTCCTTGGTGTTGCGACGGATCGGGATCGCGCCGGTGACGTGGCGGTGAAGCAGGCCGAGCGGGCCGCCGAACAGGTTGATGCCGGCGGCGATGATCGGCGGCCGGATGCCGTTGTCGTCGAGCACCAGCGGCTCGACCAGGTAGTCGGTGTGGCTCTTGTGGTTCGACGCGTAGATGACGCGGCCGGCGCGGGTTGCGGCCTTGGCGAGCTCGACGTTCTCGCCGATCCGCTCGATTTTCCTGCAGGATCGGGTAGAGCGGGTGCTTCAGCGCCCGGTAGATCGAGTAGCGCTGCGTCGTGCGCAGCTCCTCGAGATAGGCCTGGATTCGCTCGCGTGCCGCCCGCCCGCTCTCGCCGTGGCTGCCCTCCAGGTACCGCGCAATCTCTTCATGGGAGAGCACGGCCTGGGTGATCTCGTCGAGCATCGCCACGACCCCGACTATACCACCGCTTCAACTCCCAAACTCCGAACCGGACAGATTGGGAGCTGCACGTGAACGGCGTCTCGATACGAACCGCAGCCTATGTGCGCCCCTCGAGCCTCCGGCAGATGGCGTCGGTGAATTCGATGGTGCTTGCCTTGCCGCCGAGGTCGCGCGTCCGCACCTTGCCCTCGGCCATGACCTCGCCGAGCGCCTTCATCGATGCGGTCGGCCATCTCGCCTTCGTCGATGTGGCGCAGCATCAGCAGCGCCGACAACAGCAGGGCCGTCGGGTTGGCGATGCTCTTGCCGGCGATGTCCGGGCGCGCTGCCGTGCACGGCTTCGAAGACGCCAATCTCGACGCCGAGGTTCGCCGCCGGCACGACGCCGAGCCCGCCGACCAGCCCGGCGCAGAGGTCCGAGACGATGTCGCCATAGAGGTTCGGCAGCAGCAGCACGTCGAACTGCGTCGGGTCCATGACGAGATGCATGCAGGCGGCGTCGACGATCCGCTCGTCGCAGGTGATCTCGGGATACTCCGCGCACACCTTCTTCACGCACTTGAGGAACAGGCCGTCGCTCATCTTCATGATGTTGGCCTTGTGCACCGCGGTGATGCGCTTGCGCCCGTGCTTGCGCGCGTGCTCGAAGGCGAACCGCGCGATGCGCGTCGAGGCGTATTCCGTGATGATCTTCAGGCTCTCCACGACCCCGGGCACCACCTCGTGCTCGAGGCCCGAATAGAGGTCCTCCGTGTTCTCGCGCACGATGACCAGGTCGACACCTCGTATAGCGCGACGGCACCGACGGCATGTTCCAGACCGGACGCAGGTTGGCAAAGAGGTCGAGCGCCTTGCGCAGCCCGACGTTCACGCTCGTGAACCCGCCGCCGACCGGCGTGGTCACCGGCCCCTTGAGCGCGACCTTGTTGCGCCTGATCGACTCCAGCAGTTCCTCGGGCAGCGGCGTCCCGTAGGCTTCCATCGCCAGCACGCCCGCGGGAAACGACTCCCATTCGACGTCGAGCCCGGCGCTGTCGAGAATCTTGACCACGGCGCCGGTCACTTCCGGACCGATGCCGTCGCCGGGGATGAGCGTAATCCGGTGTTTCACAGTTTCTCCGCAAGAAGGGCCGCGACCGCCTCGAGCATCCGCCGGTCACGCTCGCCGAACGCCGCCGCCGTGTCGCTGTCGATGTCGATCTCGGCCAGCACCTCGCTCCCGCGCATCACGGGGACGACGATTTCCGACTGCGTCTCGAGGGTGCACGCCAGGTATCGCGGGTCGTTGTTCACGTCGTCCACGACAATGGTGGCTTTCCCCGTCGCCGCCGCGCCGCAGATCCCGCGCCCGAGCGGGATGCGGGTGTGCGGCGTCGGTCTGCCGAGGAACGGGCCGAGCACCAGTTCGTCGCCGACGAGCTGGTAGATACCGACCCAGGAGTAGTGAGGAATGCTCTTGAGCATTTCGACCGTGCGCGTCATGGCCGCCGCCGCATCGGTGGCGCTGCCGACCGCCTGGCGGATCTGGCATTCGACCGATTCATAGTCCGCCGTCACGATTCGCGCGCCTCCCAGTAGAGGAGCACCAGGGCGGCGACGATGTTGAGCATCATCAGGCGCGTCGAGAGCTGGTGCAGCGCATCGAACTGCACGCGGCGGCTGTCGGTGACCGGCAGGCGCGAAGGCAGCGACCCGACTTCCTGCTGGATTCGGTCGATGCCGCCGAGCACGACGATTCCGGAGTACAGCGCCACGGCGAGCATGCCGGTCACGATGATCGACCGCACGAGGAAGTGGGCAGGCCGGGGGCCCAGCACGGCCATGGCGGCGAGCGAAAAGAGGAGGCATACGCCGGCGGCGTAGGCGACGTAGTGAAACCGCGCGAGCGTGGCGCCGAACAACTCGCCGGCGAGCGCACGCCCCGTCGACCGGCTCGCTCGCCTGCAGCACCTGGAACGTTGTCGGGGCGACGACCGCGCCGAGGACCACCATGCCCCCCAACCAGACGACCAGGGCCAGCACGTAGACGTACCGCAGAGCGAGCATCCCGTCATCATAGTAAATTCCCAACTCCCAATCCGCTTCTCGCGCCACCGGCGAATCGGGCCGTTTCCGGGAGTTGAGGAGTTGGAATCATTGTCGGGTTGGGAGTTTAATGGGACCGTATCCGTGGCCGCTCGACCGTTCCGGTACTCCCGACTGGCAGTTCCTGCTGTCTACGGCCCTCGATGTCGTAAGCGGTCGCAGTCGAGATTGCTGATCCGGTCCACCAGTTCCGGAGGTCGTCCTTGCCCGTACAAACGCGTCCGCGCGTGCCCGCGCTGATGAACATCGCCACGCGCCTGCGCATCGATTCGGTCCTGTCCACCACCGCGGCCGGCAGCGGCCACCCGAGCACCTGCTGCTCCGCGGCCGAGATCATGGCGGCGCTGTTCTTCTCGGAGATGCGGTACGACCCGCACGACGCGAAGAACCTCGACAACGATCGCTTCGTTCTGTCGAAGGGTCATGCCGCGCCGATCTTGTACGCCGCGTGGGCGGAGGCAGGCATCTGCACGCGCGAGGACCTCATGTCCCTGCGCAAGCTGTCGTCGGATTTCGAGGGGCATCCGACGCCGCGGCTGCCGTGGGTGGACGTCGCGACCGGATCCCTCGGTCAGGGGCTGTGCGCCGGGATCGGCATCGCGCTGAACGCGCGGCGCATCAAGTCGGACTATCGCACCTACGTGCTGCTCGGCGACGGCGAGACCGCCGAAGGCTCGGTCTGGGAAGCCGCTGAGATGGGCGCGCTGCACGACGTCGATTCGCTGTGCGGCATCATCGACGTCAACGCGCTCGGGCAGAGCCGACCCACCGCGTTGCAGCACGACATGGACGCCTACGCCGCTCGCTGGCGCGCATTCCGCTGGCACGCGATTGTGGTGGACGGCCACGACGTCGCCGCCATCCTCGATGCGCCTGGCGGAGGCGCGTCGGACGCGGGGCCGGCCGACGATGATCCTCGCGCGGACGCTCAAGGGGAAGGGCATCTCGCTCATGGAAGGCAAGGGCGGCTGGCACGGCAAGCCGCTCAAGGCGGGCGAGGAGGTCGAGAAGGCGCTCGCCGAGCTCAAGTCACAACTCGTCGCGGAAGACGACGAAGCATCGACGTCAGGCGCGGCGGTTGCCCCTTCCGGCTCGAGCAAGGTCCACATGCCGGAGACAGTCGATCGCCCCGCGCCGCGTCGCGGAACGGTGGGCGCTTCCCCGCACAAGCTGGGTGACAAGGTCGCCACCCGCGAGGCCTACGGCGATGCCCTGGCGCGGCTCGGCGACTCCGACGATCGGATCGTGGCGCTCGACGCGGATGTGAAGAACTCGACCTTCAGCGAGAAGTTCGAGCAGCGCCATCCCGACCGCTTCTACGAAGCGTTCATCGCCGAGCAGGTGATGATCGGAGCGGCCATGGGACTGGCGGCACGGGGCGCCATTCCATTCCCGTCGACATTTGCCGCGTTCCTGACACGCGCGTATGACTTCATCCGGATGGCAGCGATCGGCCGCAACAACATCAAGATGGCCGGCTCGCACGCCGGCGTCTCGATCGGGGAGGATGGCCCGTCGCAGATGGCCCTCGAAGATCTCGCGATGATGCGCGCCGAGCCGGACATCGCGGTGCTCTATCCGTGCGACGCCGTCAGCACCGGGAAGCTGCTGGAGGCGATGGCGTACGACCACGAGGGGCCGGCCTACATGCGCACCTCGCGGCCGAAGACGCCGGTCATCTACGGCGACGACGAGCAGTTCCCGATCGGCGGGCTCAAGGTGCTGCGCCAGAGCGGGACGGACGTCGCGACGGTGATCGGCGCCGGCGTGACGCTCTTCGAGGCGCTGACCGCGCACGACACGCTGAAGGCGCAGGGCGTGAACATCCGCGTGATCGACCTCTATTCGCTGCAGCCGATCGACGCGGAGACCCTGACCCGGTGTGCCCGTGAGACCAGGGGCCGGCTGATTACCGTGGAGGACCACTACCCGGGCGGTGGCATTGGCGACGCCGTGGCCTCGGCGGTTGCCGCCGCCGGCTTCACGGTGCGCCGCCTCGCGGTCACGGACATTCCACGCAGCGGGGCGCCCGAGGAGCTGCTGGACCACTACGGCATCTCCGCGCGCCACATCGTCAACGCCGTGAACCAGGCGCGTGCGTAGGACTGCAGCGGCTGGCGTTCTCCTGGCAGTGCTGCTGCTGGTCCCGCTGTATTCGCAGGGCGGAGCAGGCCTTCGCGAGCCGTCGTGGGCGCCCGACGGCAAGCGCCTCGCGGTCGTGTACCTCGACCGCATCTGGACGACACAGGTGGATGGCCGCGACGCGAAGGAGCTGGTGCGGACCGACGCCGTGCAGCGTGAGCCGGCGTGGTCGCCGGACGGGCGGCGGATCGCGTTTGCCGGCGATCGCGGCGACGGCTTCGACATCTACGCCGTCGCGGCGCGCGGCGGCTCGCCCGAACGCATCACCGCCCTGGCCGGCGACGCGCGCACGCCATCGTGGACTCCCGACGGACGCATCGTCTTCGCCTATCGCGAGCCCGGCGCCGGGCAGTGGGATCTTTACGTCGTGGACCCCGAGGTGGATGCGGACGTGCGTCTGCCGCTGCGGCTGACGCAATCCCCTGACAGCGAGGTCCATCCGCGCGTGTCCCCCGACGGCGCGCGCATTGTCTTCGCGTCCGACCGCGACAGCGACGAGGGCGACTTCGACATCTGGGTGATGCGCCTGGTCGGCGCGTGGCGAGCCGGCCACCGCGCGCGGGCCGGCGATGCGGGTCGCCCGGCTGCGCGGGCAGGACGACTACCCGGCGTGGTCGCCCGACGGCGGCCGCATCGCCTTCTATGCCGTTCGCGACGGCGTCGGGTCCACGTGGGTCGCCACGGTCGATTCCCCGCCGGATCGTTCGGCGCCGGTGCCGCGCCTCGGTGCGTGAGCGACCGGCCGACGCACCCGTGCTCGCCTCACGCCGCGGCGGATGGGTCGCGTGGTCGCCTGACGGCCGCACGCTCGCCATCGGTGAGATCCCGGAGCCCGAACCCGTCTACAACGGCAATCCCGCGCGGGATGACACCGAACGCCCGCCCGTGTTCGGTGTCGGTGGCGCCTACCAGCTCTGGACCGTTGCCGCGCCGCGGCCGGTGGATGAGGGGACACGTGCGCTGGCGCCGGCACTCGGGCCCACAGCGCCAGCGCTGACGCAGGTGTTCGACACGGTCTGGAGCACGCTGAAGCGCCTCTACTACAGCGAAGGCGAATCCGCCGTGCGCTGGGACGCGCTGCGGGCACGGTACCGCCGTGACGCCGAGCAGGCGCGGACCGACCGCGCGCTCGAGGACGTCGTGGACCGGATGGTCGGCGAGCAGCCGCTCATCAAGCCGGCGGTGACGTCCTCGCGGGCGGTGGTCGTGTCGGCGCACGCGCTGGCCTCGGAGGCCGGCCGGATAACGCTCGCCCGCGGGGGCAACATCGTCGATGCCGCCATCGCGGTTTCGTTCGCGCTCGGCGTCGTCGAACCCGACGCCTCGGGCATCGGCGGCGACGGCCAGGCCGTGCTGTTCCTGAAAGGCATGCCGGCTCCGACCGTGATCGAGTACAAGGACCAGACGCCGCGCGCGGCGACGCTCGACAATCCGAAGATTTTCCAGGGCGCGCGGCTGGTCGGCGACGGTCCCGCTGCGGCCAACATTCCCGGCGTCGTCGCGGGCCTCGATTACCTTTACACGCACTATGGCAGCGGCCGCCTCACCTGGGAGGAGCTCGTCGAGCCCGCGATCCGGTACGCCGAAGACGGCTTCCGCCTGGACCAGGCGCTGCCCTCGAGCATCGCCGAGGGACGGCAACTCTTTCAGAAGTATCCGGCGTCGGCGCGCATCTACCTTCCCGACCGCCGCGTGCCCAACGCGGGCGATCGGTTCGTGAACCGTGACTACGCGGCAACGCTCCGCGAGATCGCGCGGGACGGCGCAGAGACGTTCTATCGCGGCGCGATCGCGCGGCGGATTGCCGCGGACATGGAGGCCAACGGCGGCCTGATCACGTTCGACGATCTGGCGCAGTACCGGGCGATCGAGCGCGACCCCGTTTCGGCGCGGTATCGCGGCCACGTGCTCTACACCGGGGGGCCGCCGATCGGCGCTGGCGTGTCGCTGTTCGAAGCGTTGCAGATCCTCGGCCACTACGACGCGAAGCCGGGGGCCACGGCGGCGACCGACGCCGACTACTGGCATCACAGCATCGAGGCGTGGAAGGTGCGCGACCGCATCACGCGCATCGCGGACCCCGCCCACTGGGCAATCGACTACGACCGTCACCTCCAGCGCGACCACGCCGCCGACCTCTTCCGTCGCATCCGGCCGGACGCCGCCGTCCGCTATCCCGACGATGCGGAAGACGCCGTCCCGTCGGGCGAGCGCATCGGCAGCGGCACGAGCGCGTTCGTCATCGCGGACGCCGACGGCAACATGATCGCGGTGACGCAGACGCTGAGCACGTGGGGCGGATCGTTCTACGTCTCCCGGGGACTCGGGTTTCTCTACAACAACCACCTGCGCTCCAACCGCACGACGCCGGGCACATACGGCCACCTGCTGCCCTTGATGCGCTCGAACACCGCGAACGTGCCGACGCTCGTGTTCCGTGAGGAGGATGGCGAGCGCGTACCGCGGTTCGCCGTCGGCGTCGCCGGCAACGCGTGGATTCCCGCGGCGGCCTACTCCATCATCACGGCGCTCGTGGACGGTGGCCTCCCGATGCAGCGCGCCATCGAGGCGCCGCGGTTCCTGGTTGCACGCGACCCGGCCGACGCGATCGGCAACAGCGCGCGAGTCGAGATCGAGGACCGCTTCCCGAGGTCGATCCTGCAGGACCTGTCGGCGCGCGGGCACCGTTTCCAGAAGATCGGACGGAAGGGCGAAGTGCGTTACGGGTATGCGTCCGGCGTCTCGGTCGATCCCGCCGCGCGCCGCGTCGAAGGCGGGGCCGATCCGCGCCGCTCGCACGCCGCGGTGGCGGTGACCGAGATCCAGGAATCCACGCAGCAGTAGACGCGCTCTACGAACCGCAGGCTGGCATCAGCCGGCAGCGGCGTAGGCCCTCCAGTCTCTGTACTCTCTCCGTCTCTGTGGTTCGTGAGGGGAAATCAACCTTGCATCTTCGCAACGACCTCGCGCGCCTGCCACAGGTGTCGCCGTTCGTGCGCGGTGACGAACGCGAAGCCGGAGCCGAGCGGCATGGGGACCCAGTACGGCGACGGGGAGCGGACGCGCGCGCGGGCGAGGTCGATGCCGTTCGCCTGACGCAAACGATCGATGTACTGCACCTGGTAAGCGCGGAACGCCGCCATGATCTCCCTGCGCGGGCGCTCCGGGACTGGCTGGAGGGACGCCGGCGCCCTCGTGCGAAAGCGCGCGGGCGGTTCCAGGCTGAACACGAGCATCCGGCCGATCCAGTTGTAGCGAAACGGGCCCGGGCCGTAGAGGCCACGGCGAATCGCGCTGGCGATCCCATCGTCGAGCAACGGCAGATAGAGACGGGCGGTGACGTTGAGGTGCTCGATGCACTGCGCCGCGGACCAGGATTCCGGCGTCGCCCTCCAGTGAAGCTGTGCGTCGGTCAGCGGCGCCACCAGACGGTCGGCCTCCGCTGACAGTTGCTCGAACTGGCGTCGGAAGGCGTCGATCTCTGGCGTCAGCGCGAACGGACCGCCTCCACTCATTCCGGCTGAATTGTACGGCGGACGATTGTCGCTGGCCTGTCCGTGGCTTCTGGCCTCCGCCGGAGGAGTTCGTGGCTTCCGGCTTCAGCCGGAAGTCTTTGGGGAGGGCTGGCAGTCGTGGTTTTCGGCTTCAGCCGGAAGTCCTGGGAAGGGCTGGGAGTGTGTGGCTTCCGGCTTCAGCCGGAAGGATCAGCGAAAGGAATTGAAGTGCTCCCATCCCTGTCAGGACGTGCGGCGCACCGGCGTCCCGGTGCCGAGCCGCTCGTCGAGCGCCTGGCGCAGCCGGACCGCATCGCGCGGCGCATGACCGCCAGTGTCGTGGTTGAAATAGGCGAACACGTCCATCCCGTCGGTATGACGGACGGCAAGCCACTCGGCCCAGCTGCCGAGCCGGGCCTCGTAGTAGCGGCCGCCGTACTTCTTTGTCCCGTGGCTGAACCAGCGGGATTGCGCTAGCTCGTCCGGGTAAAAATTACCGCGCCAATGCCGATATTGCCAGCCCGAGCACCCGACCCGGAGCTCCGGCGTCTGCGTCGTCGTCCGTGTCCGGCTGTCCCTGTCTGCCTCATCTGCCCTAATACGGTTGGGCTGCATAAACCTCTTTCCGACATCTATTTACAGGTGCCCGACGGTCCGATAGAATCATCGAGCGCGTTAAGCCAATAACGCGATCTCCTCAAAAACTGGGCCGTGTTTGCACCGGTGTCTTCCCCGGGTGCGGCCGGCTCTTCTGCAGCCGTTAAAGGGAGTCCCCTGTGCTCGGAGGCAAGTTTTCACGCACGCGCCTGCTCTGGACAGGCGCCGTCGTGGTGGCGCTCCTGCTGTCGTTCGCCGCCTACTCGGCGGTGCGCGCCGGCCGCGCCGCTGAACCCGCCAACGTCGCGTTCTCGGAGTTCCTGCGGGACATCCAGGCTGGTCGCGTCCGCCGCGTCACCGTCGCCCCCGATGCGCTGCAGTTCGAGCACAAGGACGGGAAGCATTTTGCGACGGTGGCGCCCCAGGGCTACGTCGCCTCCAACCCCACGTTCGTCACCAGCCTGACCGATCGCGGCATCGTCCTCGACGTCACCCGGATCGAGCCGTCGAACGCAGGCAGCTACGGCGCGCTCGCGATCGGACTCCTGTTCTTCGGGTTCGCCGGCCTCGCGCTCTTCCGCATGATTACCGGCCGGGTCCCTACGCTGGAAAAGGCGCGCACCATCGACCCCCAGGAAGTCACCGTCACGTTCAAGGACGTGGCCGGCGTGGACGAAGCGAAAGACGAGGTCCGTGAGATCGTCGATTTCCTCAAGGAACCTGCGCGGTTCGCGACGCTCGGCGGCCGGATCCCGCGCGGCATCCTGCTCGTTGGCCCTCCTGGCACCGGCAAGACGCTGCTCGCCCGGTCGATGGCCGGCGAGGCGGGCGTCCCCTTCATTTCCGCCAGCGGATCCGACTTCGTCGAGATGTATGCCGGCGTCGGCGCGTCACGCGTGCGGAAGCTGTTCCGCGAAGCGCGCCGCCACAAGGCGTGCATCATCTTCATCGACGAGCTCGACGCCGTCGGCCGCAACCGTGGCGGCAACTCGCTCAGCCACGAGGAGCGCGAGCAGACGCTGAACCAGCTGCTCGTGGAGATGGACGGCTTCTCGCAGTCCGAGAGCATCATCATCGTCGCCGCCACGAACCGCGCGGACATCCTCGATCCCGCCCTGCTGCGTCCGGGCCGCTTCGACCGCCAGGTGACGGTGGGCAATCCCGACATCAAGGGCCGTGAGCAGATCCTGCGCGTGCATTCGCGGAAGATTGCGCTCGATACGGACGTGGACCTGCGGTCGATCGCGCGTGGCACGCCCGGCTTCTCGGGCGCCGATCTCGCCAACCTGGTGAACGAGGCGGCGCTCGCCGCCGCGCGCCAGGGGCGCGCCAGCGTCGGCAACCGCGACCTCGACGCCGCGCGCGACAAGGTGCTGATGGGCGTCGAGCGCAAGTCGGTGGCCATGAGCGAAAAGGAGCGGGTCACCTGCGCGTATCACGAGGCCGGTCATGCCGTGGTCGCCGCGCTGCTCCCCGAAGCCGATCCGCTGCACAAGGTGACGATCATCCCGCGCGGCCGCGCGCTTGGCGTGACGATGCAGCTGCCGGAAGCGGATCGCTATACGCACTCGAAGCCGTTCATCGAGTCGCAGATTGCGATCCTGATGGGCGGCCGCGTCGCCGAGGAGCTGTTCCTGCGCCAGATGACCAGCGGCGCGTCGAACGACATCGAGCGCGCCACCGAGCTGGCGCGGAAGATGGTGTGCGAGCTCGGCATGTCGCCGCTCGGCCCGCTGCACTTCAAGCGGCCCTCCGGCGGCTGGGACTCGGATAATCGCGCCGCCGGCTTCAGCGAGGAGACGGCCCGGCGGGTGGACGACGAGATCCGGACGCTCGTGATGCGCGGTTACGAGACCGCGCGGCAGATCATCGAGCGGCAGCGCGGCGCGGTGAAGGACCTCGCGCTGGAGTTGCTCGAAGTCGAGTCGGTGGACGCCGACCGCCTGAAGCAGATTCTCGCCGCCGCCGTCGCTGCCGGCCGCCTCGATGCCGCTCGCCGTGCGCCAGGCACTCGACGAAGCCGCGCGAACCTGAGCGGCCGTCGCGCGATTCGCGACGTCAATCACAATCACAACTCGCAGATGAAGCCGGGTCCCAGGGGACCCGGCTTTTTTCGTTGCCGGCGCTGCTCATGAGGCGTCCGAAGGGACGGACCGTCCCGATGGATGCACGCTGGCAGGACCTCCAATCCGCTCCGCGGCTGGAGACTCAGGCCAGGCGGGCTCCGGGGCCGCGGTATACGCGGCGTGCGCGAGGCGGCCCTGGAACAGCGCGGTTTGCGACGCCATGAACTGCAGCTTCATCGCAAGCCGCGTCACGACATAGAGCTGGGTTCCCGCGAACGCCAACCACATCGAGCCCCGGCGCCGCCGGCGCCGGGGGCTGTCAGCGCCCACAGCGCAATGACCAGCGCAAAGACCAGCGCGTTCAGCGCGTACAGGCCCAATACCTGTCCTGGATTCCGCACGATGAAGGCCAACGCGGCCGTCAGCGCGGCCAGGGCGCTGCGCCGGTCCTCGACGACCAGGCGCACCTTGGCGTAGTCGAACAGCACGTTGGCCCCGACCAGGAGCGCGCCGAAGACCGCGTACATCCCGGCACGCCAGAAAAAGGCCGTGCGTTCGACGTCCAGATCGCGCGTCGCTCGCACGTACCACTCGTCGAACAGCTATTCGTGGACATAGGCAAACAGGAACCAGTACACCACCGCCGCGACGACGCCCAGGCGGAGGAAGCGCCAGAAGAACACCCCGGCTGCGGCGAAGAAGCCGTGCGTGCGTGTAGGCCGATGCCGGGCGTAGCGATCGAGCACGCCGCCTGACAGAAATATCCAGACGAGCAGGTAGGTTGCGATTGCGGCTGCAACCGGTACGGTTTCAGCGTTCGCGTCGAGCAGGCTGCTGAGGCTGTCGAGCGTTGACCCGAATCCGATGACCCGCGGGGTGAAGGTTGTGGCAAGGCCGGTCGCCTGCGAGGCGAACTCCTGCCACCAGTCCCAGTTGACCCCATCCGCCGCCTGGTTCGCCATGAGGCTGGCGCCGAGATGTGCTTCGATCGCGGCGCGCATCGTGAGCGCCAGCGGCAGCGACGCGAGCAGCGTTACGGCAAAGACGCCGCCGACGATCGCCGGCGCCGCGAGGACGCGCCTCCAGCCGTCGCGCCACGCCGCGGCGGTCATACGAAGAACGCATAGCTGAGCATGAGCTCCTGCAGCCACGTCATCCACTTGAGGCCCCACTTGAGGCCGGCCTCACCGGCGCGCGGCTGGAGCGTGCGGCTGTTGTTCGTGTAGTTGACGTCGAGCAGCAGCACACGCTCGGGATCGACTTGTGCCGACACCGCGCGCGACCGGCCGGTCGTAGGTGAAGGTCACGCGCCGCTCGAGGCCATTCCATGCTCGCGCGCCTGCTCGCCGTTCGCGAACGTGGTGACGACGTCCACCGGAAACGTGGCCTCGCCGAATCGCCGCACGACGACGGTCGTGCGATAACCTGCCGATTCTCCAGGCTTCGGCGCGCTTTCCCCTGCGCTCCTCAGTTCCTGGATCCCGTAGTCGAACACGTTGGAGCTGCGATAGACCTGGTCGAAGAACCACGTCATGTCCCGGCCGCTGACCTCGTTCACGACGGCGAAGAAATCGGCGGGCTGCGGATGGCGGAACTTCCATCGCTCGAAGTACGTGGACAGAATCCGCTGCAGCACCGGCCACCCGAGGTGGCGCTCCAGCGTGTGCAGCCACAGCGCCGTCTTGTTGTATGTGATGTAGGTCGCCGTGCCGGGCCAATAGCGGAACGTCGCGGTGGACGGCACGTCGGCCTCCGCGTTGTCGCGGTAGCCGGTCAGCCGATCGTTGTCGACGCGCGACAGGCGGATGTCGCGGAACACCCACGGAATGAAGCCGCCGAAGTAGCGCAGCGCGAGGTAGTTCGGCTCGAACGCCTCTTCGATCGCCCGCGCCGTGGAGAAGGTGTTGAGCCCCTCGTCCATCCACGCGTGCTCGAACTCGTTGCTGCCGACCATTCCGTACCACCACTGATGCCCCGCCTCGTGAATCGTCACCGACTCGGGCTGCGTCACCTCCCGTGGCGCGATCCAGCGGCTGCCGGCGGTGAAGAGCGTCGGATACTCCATGCCGCCGCTGCCGCTCTGGTACGCGGGATCGACGATCGTGATGTAGCCGTACGGATAGGCGCCAAACCACTCACCGTAATATCGCAGCGTGGCGGCCGTGGCCGCGAAATGGCGTTCTTCCTGCCCGCGGTGCTCCGGCTGCAGCAGCAGCCGCATCTCCGTGCGCGGCAGCGTCGGGTGCTCGAACGTCCGCCGCACGTCGAGAAAGCGCGGGCTCGTCGTCCACGCGAAATCGTGAACGTCGTCCACCCGATAGCGGTGGGTCGTCGTCCCGTCGGGGTTGTCGATCCGCTGAGCCTCGAATCCCGAGGCGCCGACGACGAACCCGCGAGGCACCGTGATGCGCACGTCGTACGAGCCGTAGTCGGAGTAGAACTCGGTGGCCGAGTGAAACTGATGCGTGTTCCACCCGCGGTCCTCGAGCACGCCGAGCTTCGGGAACCACTGCGCGATGAAGTAGTAGTCGGCGATGTATCCCGTTCGCGCGAAGGTGCGCGGGACCCTGGCGCGCCAGTCGAGCACGATCTCCACCGTCTCGTACGGCGCGACGTCGCGTGGCAGCGTGACGGCCATCACCGTCCGGTCCGCCGCGTTCCCGTCGTCGGGGGCGATGAACCGTTGCTGCGGCGTCAGGTCGAGCAGCGAGCCGTCGGGCTGCTTCAGTCCCGTTGCGGTGACTTCGGTCCATCCCCAGGCGTCGTCCCGGGTCGCGTTCGTCGTGCCGGCCAGGCGGCGCTCGCGGAGCCAGGTGGAGCTGCGCGTCGCGCCAGGCGTTCCAGTACAGATGAAACTGCAGCTCCGACGTGGGCCGGTCGCTGATGTTGCGCCACCGGATGCTTTCGCGGCCGTGGAGCGTCCGGTTGGGATGGTCGAGCCGCACGTCGATGGTGTAGCTGGCGTTCTGCGCCGAGCGCGCGCCTTCGTGCGGCTGATCGAATGTTTGCACTCCGTGCGTGCCGGCAGGCGCCTGGCCGCGCACGGAACCGGCATTGATAAGACACAAGAGGCCGAGAGCGCACGTCAGCGCCGAAGTGCGTGTGCGCATGAGCACAGCGGCGGATGTTACACCACCTATAATCAGGCGTTTGGCTCCAGGCCCGAGGGCATGGCCGGGAGCCTCGTTTGACGGAGTGCTGTCGATGACGATTCGTGTGATGCACATCGGACTCGGCCCGATTGGTGCGGCTGTGGCCAGACAGGTGGCTTCCCGGAAGGGATTTCAGATCGTCGGTGCCGTGGATACCGATCCGCACAAGGTCGGAAAGGATGTCGGGGACGTCGTCGAGCTTGGGCGCCGGGTTCGCGTCAAGGTGACCTCGGACATCGGCAAGACGATCAGGGCCAGCCAGCCCGATGTCGCCGTGCTCTGCACCAGCTCTTCGCTGAAGGACGTCGTGCTCGCAGTTCGAGGAGGTGCTGAAGCGGCGCGTGCCGATCGTCACCACCACGGAGGAGGCGGCGTACCCGGCCCCGCACAACCGCCGGCTGGCCAAGCGGCTCGACGAAGCAGCGCGCAAGGCCAAGGTGGCGATTCTCGGTACCGGCGTCAACCCGGGCTTCGCGATGGACGCGCTGCCGATCGCCCTCACGGCGGTGTGCGAGCGGGTGGACAGCGTGGAGGTCCACCGCGTCCAGGATGCTCGGGTCCGGCGGCTGCACGTTCCAGCAGAAGATCGGCGCCGGCCTCACGCTGGAGCAGTTCCGGCGCAAGGTCGCCGAGGGCACCGTGCGTCACGTGGGGTTTGCCGAATCGATCCAGATGATCGCCGACGCGCTCGGCTGGAAGCTCGATCGGGTCACCGACGACATCAAGCCGGTGGTGGCCGACGGCACCGTGCAAAGCGAACTGCTCGCCGTGGACGCCGGCTACGTATCGGGCATCGTCCAGGAAGGCATCGGGTATGTGGACGGTGAGCCGCGCATCAAGCTGCACATGGAGGCCTACCTCGGCGCGCCGGAGTCGTACGACTCGGTGACGATCGAGGGTTCCCCGCGGATCCACTCGCGAGTCGAGGGCGGCGTGCCCGGCGACATCGCGACGGCGTCGATCGCGGTGAATTCCATTCCCGCCGCGCTGGCCGCGGCCCCCGGCCTGCGCACGATGCGCGACGTGCGGCTGCCGTCGTTTTACGGCGGGATCGTGAGGAAGCCTTCCTGAGCCCGAACCCGAAGTTGGCGTTCGTAGAGGCCGGCCTTGAGGTCGGCCTGGCCGATCTGAGGGATGGCCACTACATCTGCATCCCCAGACGAACCACAGACACGGAGACACAGAGGCTGGAGGTTGCGCAGAGGTTCTACGTAGAGATGGTCCGGACCTCTCCGGTCCGCGTCGGCGTCCGCGTTTTCCCCGCCACCCTGCGCTACGCGACCTCGATGGGGCGGTTTCCCGGCGGCTCGAGGCCGAAGCGTTGGCGTTTCAGGTACAGCCCCTTGCGGGAGAGGCCGAGCATGGCCGCGGTGTCCTCCATGCGTCCGTTGCACTGCGCCAGGGCGTACTGCAGCATCGCCCGCTCGAGGTGTTGCACCGCCGCCGCCATCGGCTGGTCCAGCCGGACGACGAGCTCGGTGGCGTCGAGCACGCGCTGCGAGGCTGGAACCGTCCGCCGCGATGCCGCGATATCGGCCGACAGGTGTTCCGGCATCATGACCGCGCCCGGTTCGGCGAGGGCGGCGAGGCGGCGCATCTCGTTGGCCAGCTGCCGCACGTTTCCTGGCCAGCGGTACAACACCAGATACTCCATCGTCTCTTCGGCGAGGCGGAGGTCGCCCTTGCCGCATTCGTGCGCGTGCTTGTGCAGGTAGTGGTGCGCGAGCGCGGGGATTTCGACGCGGCGCTCGCGCAGCGGCGGCACGTGAAGCTTGACGATGTTCAGGCGATAGAAGAGGTCTTCGCGGAAGCGGCCGCTGGCGAGCAGGGCATCGAGGTCGGCGTTGGTGGCGGCGATGATGCGGACATCGACCTTGACCGGCTGCACCTCGCCGATCGGGTGGACCTCGCTCGATTCGAGGAAGCGGAGGAGCTTGGGCTGGACGTCGAGCGTCGTTTCGCCAATCTCGTCGAGGAACAAGGTGCCGCCGGCGGCGGCGCGGATGATGCCGGAGAAGTGTTCGCTGGCGCCGGTGAAGGACCCGCGGCGGTGGCCGAAGAGCTGCGAGTCGAGCATCTCCTTGGGCGTGGCGCTGCAGTTGAAGGGGAGGAAGGTCTTCTCGCGGCGCGTGGAGTAGGCGTGAATCATGCGCGCGAGCACCTCCTTGCCGGTGCCCGTCTCGCCGGTGATGAGCACCGGCACGCCCGTCGGCGCGATGCGGCGCGCCGTGGCGAGGAGTGTCTGCATGTCCTCGGCGAGGAAGAGGGCGCCGCCCTGCTCCTCGGCGGGGCTGGCCGGCCAGAGCGCGGCGCGGCTGCGCTCTTCCTGCCGCGCCTTCTCGAGCGCGATCGCCGCGCGGCCGATGCGGAGGACGTCGGCAAGTAGCACGGCCTCAGCAGGATGCTCCGGGGCTTCAGAAACCAAGGTCAAGTTCTTGCGTTCATGGACGCCGAGAGGAACAAGAAAGGCCGCATCACTTGAGGTTCTCGACGGGGCGTCTGCACGGCTTTCGATGATCTTGGCATCGCGTCCACAGCGGAGGGCCTTGATCGTTTCCAACATCTCGATGCCGAGTAGCCGCGGACTATAGGCTACGTCGAACGCAGCCGCTAGCGAGTTGACGATAGTGGAGGTGCGCTGAACGACATCTTTCGAGCTTCCCTGGCGCTCCCGTGCGTCGCTGTCTTGTAGATGGCTGGATGGGTCTTCCATTTCCATCTGCACCGAAACGACGCCTTGTTCCGACCATATTCTGAGAGCGCGATTCCTCATCAGGTCCATTAAGGCAGTATTCTTTGCGCCGATAGCCATTCCAGCGGCGTAATAGTACTGCGGTTGGAGTTCCCGATTGGAGGTGACCTCAAGACGGTCGCACGTAAGGAAGCGCCGCGCGGCGAGGCTAGGCTGATTGATTCGCGAGAGCGCAACGGCCGCCGTCAAATTTATTGCAGCCAGAAAAGGTAAATCACGAATGGACTTAGATTGTTCCTCCAACTGCTCAAGGGCAACTAGCGCAGCGTCCGGTTTCCCACGTTTAAGGAGCAGGCGCGCATTCGTGATACCGGCCCAACGAACATGATAAACAGACCGCAGCCCCTCGCGTCTGTTACTCTCATCCTCGATACGGTCTAACGCCTGCTGGCATTCTTCAAGGTCTCCAATGGAGAGGCATAGTCTTGCGAAGCTTTCCGATGCTGCGAGAACGGCGAAAGCGGATCTTCCAGTAGTCCCTAGGACGTGGCGAAATGCAGCGTGAGCCTTCTCGAATCGGCCGCGCAGGGCCTCAACGTGGCCGAGGTTCGCTTCCCATGATGCCATTCCAAAAATATGACCGCTCTTTGCAGTCAGTTCGCGTGCTGCAGCAATACACTCCGCCGCAAGGTCGAAGTGGCACCCCAAGCATGCGATGCACGCTCGAATAAGGAACACGTTGCCGCTGAGCCACGTATTCGGCGCAAGGCGCAACAGCGAGTCGGCTATATCACAATGCCTCAAAGCCTCACTCAGGCGTCCAGTTTGCCCTTCAAGTACTGACACGCTCGCATGAAGATAGGCGCTGACCTGTGCGTCACCGGCACGCGTAACGACCCTCCGTACTTCCGGGAGCATCGCACTCAACGCATCCATGGGGTGCCCCTCGACGAGAAGGCGGTAGAGATGCAAGTGTGCCCACGCAATGCGTTCGGGATCCTTTGAGTCTTGAGCGTGGCGAATCGCTAGATGGAAGCGGTTTCGTGCGGAATCTACATCTCCGCACATCTGACTTACGATACCGAGCACCGATTGAGCTCGCGCGCGTACCGCAGCAGGAGACTGTGGAGATGTGTCGAGGGTTGCAAGATCTGTTGCCGCTTTGAGATTTCCCGTGACCGCGAAGGCATGGGCGATGATTACTCTGACTCGTGGCTCGGACTCAAGTTCGACGCTCCCCTTCGATCCTGCCAGTCGCACCAGTTCAGAGAAGTCACCTTTGCGAAAGAGTCGGTCAGCTTCCTGGTAATTTAATGCCATCGCTAACCTCACATCGAAAGCTCTACCTCTTAGTCCGCGAGCGTGGAAAAGCGACCAATGTCTTCGTCATGGGCCTGTCGAGCGCGGCGAATTTGCTTGAGAGCGACGCTGCCAACGTACTCAAGTGCATAGCGGTGCGTCTCCGAAAACGCGTTCTCTCGCGGAGAGTACACGGTCAGAACCCCAACGAGCTGCTCACCGCGAATAATTGGCGTGCTCAGAGTACTCTGGAGAGAAGGTTTGCAGGCGTCTGCCAATCGCCCTAGATCCAACGTCGCGTGAGAGTTAAGGGATGTTCGGCGATTTGCGCCCGACCAACCCGTCACGCGCTCACCCAGGGGAATTGTCAACCCCTCCAACAGCCGATGGTCATCGCCGACAGCGCAGTCGCACGTCAACGCATCAAGTTGCGTGTTGGAGCGAAAGAACGCGTAGACCGTCGCAGGAGTCAACTGACGGAGGAATTACGACGCGAGTTCCATCGTCTCTCGGACTTCTTCAGTGCTTGCAAGGCGCCGGTCGAACTCGTTTAGCAACGCAGCCTCAGAAGCGTTAGATCGAATGCGCGTCAGAACCGGTTCGTCATCTGTGACATTTAAGCCCGCCACGTTCATGAGACTTCGGGCTTCCTGCCCGGCATTAACCGCTGCCGGCGCAATCTCTGAATGTGCAGCAATAAACGTGTCGACGATGAGCGGGTCATACATCGTGCCGCGTCGTTCGCGAAGGATGTCGAACGCTTCATCGTTCGTTAGCCGTGGTCGATATGGGCGGTCCGAAGTTAGCGCATCGAAACAATCGACCACTGAAAGTATTCGTGCGCCCAACGGAATATCGGTCCCACAAATTCCTGAAGGATAACCGCCTCCGTTCCAGAACTCATGGTGATGCCGGACGATCGGAACCACGGGATACGGAAACTTGATCGACGAGAGCAGATCCGCGCCGATATCGGCGTGGCGTTTCATCTTGTCGAACTCAGCAGCGGTGAGCTTTCCAGGCTTATTGAGTATGTGTTCGGGAATTGCAAGCTTTCCCATGTCGTGCAGCAGCGCCGCCGCCGCGATTGCTTGGAGTTGTTGCTTATCACTCACGCCCAGCCGTTTCGCCAGTTCTACCGTGTAGACCTGCACACGGCGAATGTGACCATGGGTGATTTGGTCTTTCGCATCGACAGCCATCGCCAACGTCTCGATGGTAGACATGTACAGCGCGTTGACTTGGTCCACATGGCGGGTGGCGTCTTCGAGCCGCCCTAGAGACGTCCGATACGTCAAGTAGGAGATCAGTAGAAGCGGAAGAATGATGCCAATCGCGCTGAGGTCTACGGAACGGGAATACGAAACCATCAGCGCCGCTACGGAGACGCCGCCGAAGTAATTGAGGCTGAACCACGGGAAATTCTGCCACCATAATCCGATGACATTCGTCTCGACGGTCGAACGCCAAGGCGACCGCAACGAACCAACTGTTTAGGAGAAAGTAGATCGCAGCAAGGGCAAACAGTTGCCATAAGCGGCGCTCCAATGGAAACAATTGGTCAAGATTCCCTGGCTCAATTTGCTACAAGCCAGAAAAACGTGGTCGCGGCGACCCACATCGCAAGGGCCACCGCAGCTAGGTTAAAGAATGAGCGGAGACCAAAACGCTGGCCACGCCGGAACCACATCGACATCACGAGGCTGTCGAGGGCTACGATGGTGGTCGCCGCCGCTGGTCCATAGAGCAGGACGGCGGCGAACACAAATGCTTCCGAAACAGAAATTCGTGCCGCGATTGAGGGAACCTTTACGGAGAACGATCCTGTCAACAGCGTCAGAGCGGCGAGAAGCACCCATTCATACGATACTGGTCGCACGGCTAACAAGAACAGCGAGTGAGCGACGGCGAGGAATCCCGCCGCCATCACTGCTGCAATGTAAGCGTACGCGGCGCTAGAAAGGCGCTTCGTAGGAGGCATGTCGTGGGCTAAAACGGAGCCTCTTTATTATCGGCTCAATCACCCCAAATGATTAGCGTCTTCATGTCGTCAGTCTCCCCTTGTAATGGATTGGCTAGATTGGCGCTAGTCACCCGCAATGAGCCTGGTCGCTCCAGATGATCTGGCCTCGGCGTTGCTCCAGATGATCTGGTCGCTCCAGATGATCTGGTCGCTCCAGATGATGGCCTCGGCGTTACTCCAGATGATCTGGTCGCTCCAGATGATCTGGTCACTCCAGATGATCTGGTCACTCCAGATGATTTGGTCAGCTTTGCTGAGTCCGTCTACGGATACGCCGAGGTACGCCATCCTCCCCGGGATCCATTCCTCGCCGCCGATGACTAGAACTGGCTCTTGCCGCCGTGTGACAAGTGCGGCCAGAGCGTGCAATCGCCCTGCCCCCGCGAGGAGCAGACCTTCGCCAGCCGAGCGTTCCGCCGAGTACTGCAACGTGACCCGAACGGCGAGGGGCGTCAGGCGAGGCTGTTCCCTCAGCCAGCAGCGCCGCAGCCCCTGAGGCCACCGCAGCCGCCATGCTCGTCCCTGACAGTTGCAGCTGCGCTCCGCGGCCGCTGCCGATCACCAGCTCCGGGTATATCCTGCGCCAGCGTCGACCCGGGCGCCAGCAGGCCGCGAATCCGGTTGCCAGGCGCCACCAGGTCCGGCTTGATCAGATGGTCGTAGCGCGTCGGACCCCGCGAGCTGTAGCTCGCCACTTCGTCGTCCGATCGGAACGCCGTCCCCTTCGTGTTCAGCGCGCCCACGGTGATCGCGTGCGGGCACGTCCCCGGCACGGTGACGCCGCCCATCACCGGCGTGCCGTCCTCGGTCTTCCCGAGATTCCCCGCCGACGCCACCACGACCACGCCCGCATCGTGCGCGCGTTGCACAGCCTGGCACAGCGGGTCATCGCGCCACGATTGCATCGGCGTCCCGCCGAGCGACAGGTTGATCACCCGGATCCGGTAGCGGCGCCGATGATCGACGGCCCAGTCGATCGCCTCGATCACGTCGCCCGCGGTACCCTCGCCCTGCGCGTCGAGCACCTTCAGGTTGATCAGATGCGCGCCCGGCGCCACGCCGGTCGTGTCGTCGTGGCGCGATCCCGCCGCCGCGACGATGCCCGCGACATGCGTCCCGTGGCCATAGCGATCGATCCCGCGCCCGTGCCGATCTGTGAAGTCCACGCTCGCGACGACGCGGCCGCGCAGCGCCGGGACATCGGCGATGCCGGAGTCGACGATCGCCACGCCAATTCCACGGCCGGTGACGCCCGGCAGCCCGCCGATCCCCTCCCACGCCTGGTCGGCGCCAATCGCCGCATTTGTGACAGCCATCTGGGAGCGGAGCCGATGGTTGCCCGACACCTGGTCCACCTCACGGTCGCGCGACAGCGCATCGAGCGCGCCGGCCGGCACGTCGAGCACCGCCCCGGTCTTCAGCCGCTTGCGGATGGTGAGCCCATACCGCGCGGCGACCGCACTCACCCGCGCGAACGATCCGGTGACGATGACCGTGTCGCCGGCGGTGTCACCGGCCTGAAGCCGCTGTACGAGGTCGTCGGAGAGTCGCGCGCGCCGCCCCTCGGCGGCGGCATCCGCGACGGGAAAGACAAGCGCCAACAGCGCCGCTACGAAAATGAAGACTTTACGCAAGAATTGAAGACACACGTGTACCACGGTGGGCAATTTCACCATTGGTTCCCTGGGGTTTTTGGTCGTCGGCCGCTAGCTGCACCCGCCGCTAGCGGCGCACCGGCCTAGCTGCGCACAGGTCGCACAGCGAAGGTCACTGCCGACGCCGAGGTAGAAAAGGGCTGCGGTCGAAATCCGAGGTCGTAGAGTGACTCGACGAGAACGCGCTGCGAACCACCCAGCGTGCGGATCGTCTGCAGACGCCCGTCGCGGATGCGGTTATAGATCGTTCGTCGCGACACGTTCAGCAGCTGTGCCGCCTGATCGATCGAAACGCTACGGCCGAGCCGCGGCTCGTTACCGACAGTGGAAACGCCTTGGAAAATGGACACGTGCAACCCTCCGAGGCCCTTTCGTATGGCAGGGCTGGTGCCAACTCGGCGTGTTTCGGAGCGCTTTCCCTTAAAGTGTTGATATCACTCGATGTTGTGCACGGCTGTGCGCCCGCGGCGAGCCGGCGCCGATACTCCGGTCAGCCAGCGCGTTGGCCCCCCAACTCGACGGCTGGAGGCGGAAGCAGAATATGCACAGTCTTTTCGTTAACCATTCCCACTGTGCTGCGCGTCGGCCAATAACTTGGCCGCCCCGGCAAGAACTGGCCAGGCAATCGTGAAAGCCCGTTTCTCCGGTGTCATCGTCACAGCCCTCCTCCTGGCCGGCGCCTACGCGTTCTGGCAGTCGAGCGGTTCCTCGACAGTCAGCAATGAGGAAGGCCCGCCCGTCCGCGGCGGGCAGGTCGTGGCGACGATCCGCAGCGAGCCGCGCTCCTTCAACCGCATCGTCGCGCGCGACCAGACGACGGTCGTGATCGACGCGCTCATGCAGGGCCGGCTGGTGCGCATCAACCGCGCGACCTTCGAGCTCGAGCCCTGGCTCGCCGAGCGGTGGGAATCGAGCGCCGACGGCCGCACCCACACGCTGCACCTGCGGCCCGGTGTCACCTGGTCCGACGGCGTGCCGCTCACCTCGGCCGACGTGTTGTTTTCCATCGACGCCATCTTCGACCCGAAGTCGAACAGCGTGCTCACCGATGCGCTCAGCGTCCGGGGCAAGCCGATCCACGCCTCCGCGCCCGACGCCCAGACGGTCATCCTGACCTATCCGGCGCCGTCAGGTCCCGGCATCCGGCTGCTCGATTCCCTGCCCATCCTGCCGAAGCACAAGCTCGATGCAGCCATGAAGGCGGGCACTCTGCCCTCCGCGTGGAACTCGCAGACGCCGCCGGCCGATCTCGCCGGCGCGGGCCCCTTCGTGCTGCGCGAATACCAGCCGGGACAGCGGCTGGTCTTCGAGCGCAACCCGCGCTACTGGCGAAAGGCCCCGGACGAGGGTGCGCTGCCGTACGTCGATCGAGTCGTGCTCGAGATCGTGCCGGAACAGAACGCGGAACTGCTGCGCCTGCAGTCCGGCGCGGCCGACTTGCTGAACGGTGAGATCAGGCCGGAAGATTACGTCGCCGTCAGACGAGGGGAAGAGCAGGGCCAGCTGCGCCTGCTGGAGCTGGGCGTCAGCCCCGATGCGGACGCGTTGTGGTTCTGTCTCAAGCCCGAGGTGAAGCGCAAGGACCCGCGGTTCACGTTCATGCAGAAGGCCGAGTTCCGCCAGGCGATTTCCCACGCCGTGGATCGGGAGGCATTCGCGGAGACGGTGTTCCTCGGGGCGGCGGTCCCGATCTGGGGACCGATCACCCCCGGCAACGGCCCCTGGTTCTGGCCGGACGTGCCGCGCTACCCGCACGACGACGCGCGTGCCCGCGAGCTGCTCAAGAGCATCGGGCTCGAGGACCGCAACGGGAACGGCGTCGTCGAGGATGCGGCCGGGACGGAGGCACGCTTCACGTTGATTACGCAGCAGGGTCTCGGCTACTACGAGCGCGGTACCGCCGTGCTCAGGGACGAAGCGGCGAAGATCGGGATTGCCTTCGACATCGCGCCGCTGGAGTTCGGCGCCATGATCGAGCGGATCAACAGCTGCAACTACGACGCAATCTACATGCGCCCGCTCTTCACCGACCTGGACCCGGCGGGCAATCTCGATTTCTGGCTCAGCTCCGGCGGCACCCACTTGTGGAACATGACACAGCGCGCCCCGGCGACCGAGTGGGAGCGGCGTATCGACACGATCATGCTCGAGCAGGCGGCGACCCTCGACCCGGAACGCCGGCGCGCCCTGCTCAACGACGCGCAGCGGATCCTGGCTGAGAACCTGCCGGTGCTGTACTTCGCGGCGCCCCGCATGTACGGCGCGCACAGTGCGCGGCTCTCCGGCGTCGTCCCCTCCGTCATGCGCCCCAATGTGCTGTGGAGCGCGGACGTGCTGAGCGTGCGCGAGGACTAGCGGCATGTACCTTCTGAATTGCTACCGGCCGCTCCGCTCTCATCCCACCGGCGACGGCGTTGCGCAGCTGCGCGCAACGGTGTGCACCCTGGCGCGCAAACCGGGACGCCGCCTTCCGCCGACGGCGCCGGGACGCGCGATTTAGAGCCGACGCATCGCATCGCATGGCCAGGTTCCTCGTTCGACGACTCGCATACGCCCTGCTGCTCGTCATAGCGGTGTCGTCCGCCGCGATGATCCTCACGCGCGTCGCGCCGGGCGACGTCACCGCGCAACTCGGTGCGTTTGCGCCGGCGGAGGAGATCGCGCGGACGCGCGCGCGGTTCGACCTCGATCGGACGCCGATCCAGCAGTGGGCGGCGTGGGTCGGCCGATCGGCGCGGCTCGACCTCGGGGACTCGTTCCTCTACAACCGGCCGGTCTCGGAGCTGCTGGGCCCCGCGGGCATCAACACCGCGATCCTCGCGGTGGCGTCCCTGACCATAGCCACGCTGCTCGGGATTCCGCTCGGCATCTTCACCGGCAGCCGGCGCGGCGGCATGCTGCCGACCCTCGTCCGCGGCGCGTCGCTGGTGCTGCTCTCGCTGCCTCCGCTGCTCATGTCGCTGCTGCTGGTGTTCGTGGCTGCGGAGACGGGATGGCTTCCGGTCGGCGGCATGTCCTCGGTGGACGCCGTGGGGCTCGGGTGGACGGCGTGGCTCGCCGACGTCGCGTGGCACCTGCCGCTGCCGGCGCTGGCGCTCGCGCTGCCTATCGCGGCGACGTTCGAGCGCCTGCAGGCGCAGTCGATCAGCGAGACGGTGCACCAGCCGTTCGTGCTCGCCGCCATGGCGCGCGGTGTCACGAGGAACGACATCATCATCCGCCATGCGTGGCCGGCGTCGCTGCGGCCCATCTGCGCCATCTATGGCCTCGTCATCGGCGCGCTCCTCTCCGGATCGTTCGTCGTCGAATACGTGACGGCGTGGCCGGGCCTGGGCCGGTTGATGTTCGAGGCGCTGCGCGCGCGTGACATCTACCTCGTGGCCGGCTGCGCGGCGCTCGGCGGCCTCTTCCTCGCCATTGGCAGCATCATCGCGGACCTGCTGCTCGCGGCGGCGGATCCGCGCGTGCGCGATGGGGACGCCACGTGAGGCGCACCGGCCTGATCCTGCTCGCGCTCGTCGCGATCGTCGCGGCCGCCGCGCCGTGGCTCGCACCCAACCCGCCGGAACGGCGCTTCGACGGGCATCTCTATGCGCCGCCGACGCGGATCCACCTGTTTCAGGGCGGCCCGCGCGCGCCATTCGTCTACCAGTCGAGGCTCGTGAGCCGTCTCGAACGACGCTTCGAGGACGATCGAACCAGCCCGGTGCCGCTGCGATGGTTCACCGGCGGCAGGCTGGTTTCCGTGGACGAGGGCAGCGGCCCGCTGCTGCTCCTTGGTGCGGACGCCTTCGGTCGCGACATCGCTGCCCGCCTGCTCTACGGCGCGCGCGCCACGCTCGCGCTCGCGGCCATCGCCACCGTGGCGGCGATTCTGATCGGCGCGCTCGTAGGCGGTATCTCCGGTTACGCGGGCGGCGCGATCGACGAGGTGCTCTCGCGCACGTCGGACTTCGTGCTCGTGCTGCCCGCGATCTACGTCGCGCTCGCGCTACGGGCGGTGATGCCGCTCGTCCTCCCGGCCAGCACGATCTTCATGCTGCTCACCGCGATCTTTGCGCTGCTTGGCTGGCCGATCGTCGCCCGCGGTGTGCGTGCGATCGTGGCGTCAGAGCGCACGCGCGAATACGCAATCGCCAGCCATGCCCTCGGCGCCGGGCCGGCGCGCATGCTGCTGCGCCACCTGTTGCCCGCGGCCCGCAGCTACGTCGTGGTGCAGGCGACGCTGCTGCTGCCGGCCTTCATCCTCGCCGAGGCCACGCTGTCGTACGTCGGCCTCGGCTTCCCGGACACGATGCCCACGTGGGGCACGATGCTCCAGGACGCCGCGAACGTGGCGCTGCTCGTCGAGGCGCCATGGACGCTGGCGCCGGCCGCCGCGATCTTCGTCGTCGTGCTGGCCGTCAACCTCGCGGTGCAGGGCGGCGGACGCGCGCCTGTACAATTGGAGCCATGAAGCCCTTCTCCGGGATCTTCACGCCCATCGTCACGCCGTTCCTCCGCGACGACACCGTTGACGAACGGGCGTTGCGCGGCAACGTGGCGCGCTGGATGCGCACGCCCCTGACCGGGCTCGTCGTCCTCGGATCGAACGGCGAGGCGCCGCAGCTCGATGACGATGAAGCCGATCGCGTGATCGCGGTGACGCGCGAGGAGGTGCTGCAGGGAAGGCCGCTCATCGCCGGCACGGGCCGCGAGTCGACGAAGGCGACGATCGCCGCCACGCGCCGCGCGGCGGGCTACGGCGTCGACGCCGTTCTGGTCCGCACGCCCTCCTTTTTCAAGTCGCAGCTCACGAGCGCCGTCTTCATCCGCCACTACACCGAGGTAGCCGATGCCTCGCCGGTCCCCGTGATGCTCTACAACGTGACGATGTTCACCGGGGTCAACCTGCTGCCGGACGCGGTGGAAACACTCGCTTCGCACCCGAATATCGTGGGAATGAAAGAATCGGGTGGCGACATCGCGCAGATTGCCGAGTACGTCACGCGGACGCCCGACGACTTCACGCTCCTCGCCGGCTCGGCGACGACGCTGTTCCATGCACTGTGCGCCGGCTGCGACGGCGCGATTCTCGCCCTGGCCGCACTCCTTCCCGACGAGTGCGTCCAGCTGTTTACACACGTGCGCGAGGGGCGGCTCGACGACGCTCGCGCGCTGCAGCGGCGCTTGCTGCCGCTCGCCCGCCTCGGTCGGCGGCGCGCACGGAATCCCTGGCCTCAAAGCAGCGCTGGACCTGATGGGATTCAGCGGCGGGCTGCCGCGGCCTCCGCTGCGCCCGGTCATGCCGGAGACGGTCGAGACGATCCGTCGCCAGCTCGAGGCGGCCGGATACAGGTACACCAGTTGCAGAATTGAGGAACATGCGGACTGCTTCACGACCCATGTTCCGCGTGCCCTTTGGCATCCTTCTCCTGGCGCTCGCCGCGGCGTGCGCGACGAACCCGGTCACCGGCCGGCGCGAGTTCAACCTGATGAGCGAAGCGCAGGAGATCTCGCTCGGCCAGGAATCGGATCCGCAAATCAAGCAGGAGATGGGCGTCTACAACGACGCCGCACTCGACACCTACATCAGCGGCATCGGGCAGCGCATCGCGAAGATTTCCGAGCGGCCGCATCTGCCGTGGCGCTTCACCGTCGTGGACCAGCCGGCAGTCAACGCGTTCGCGGTGCCGGGCGGGTTCGTCTACTTCACGCGCGGCATCCTGCCTTTCCTCGACAACGAAGCCGAGGTGGCTGGCGTGATGGGCCACGAAGTCGGCCACGTGACGGCGCGGCACTCCGCGCAGCAGTACACGCGCGCCGTCGGCGGGCAGCTCGGCCTCACGGCGCTCGGCATCTTCGTGCCCGCTGCCGCGGCCATTCGGCCAGATCTCGGAGCAGGCGCTGGCCGTTCTCTTCCTCAAGTACGGACGTGACGACGAGCTGCAGTCGGATGCGCTGGGTGCGCGCTACATCTCCACGCTCGGGTGGGACCCGGAAGCGATTCCCGGTTTCCTGACGACACTGGGACGGCTGGACGAAGCGCAGGGCGATCGCCGCGGCGTGCCGAACTGGATGTCGACGCATCCCGATCCACTGTCCCGGGTGGACGAGATCCGGCCAGTGGTGGAGAAGCTCAAGGCGGGCGGCTCGAACGTCGCCACCAACCGTGATGAGTTCCTCCGCCACATCGACGGCATCATCTACGGCGACAACCCCGAGCAGGGGATCGTCCGCGGGACCGTCTTCCTGCATCCGCCGCTGCGGTTCCGCGTGGACTTTCCGCAGGGGTGGCAGGTGAACAACAGTCCGCAGCAGGTCGTGGCGAAAGCGCCCAGCGCCGACGTCTACGTGATCCTCCAGCTCGTGCAGAAACCGCAGGGACGCGACATCCAGGAGATCGCGCTCGCCAGCATGCAGAGTGCCGGGTTCAGGGCCGTGCGGGGCGAGCGCACGACGATCAACGGACTCCAGGCATTCGTCGGCGTCTACCAGGGGCAGATCGAGGAGCTCGGCGCCGTTGGTGCGCGGGCGGCCCACATCGCGCACGGCACCAACGTCTACATGCTGGTCGGGCTCGCCGCGCCCGACGTCTTCGACCAGGCCGACAACGCATTCCTCGGAACCATCCGCTCCTTCCGCCCGCTGTCGGCGGCCGAAGCGGAGAACATCCGGCCGAACCGCGTCGACCTGTACGTCGTACGCGCGGGCGACACGTGGCAGGACATCGCGCAGCGATCGGGCGGCGTGATCAGCCCGGCCACCCTCGCCGTGATGAACAGGTCAACCCCGGGATCGCAGCCGCAACCGGGGACCCGGATCAAAATCGTCGTAGGAGGATAGGCCATCAAGCCACTGGTCCGCGCGCTCGTCATCCTCGCAGCAACGGGCTTCGCGGTGCTCGCGTACGTGTACGTGACGCTCCCCGACGTGCGCGTGCTTACGCGGACGAATCCGACCTCCACCGCGTTCATGGAGCTGCGCGCGCGTCAGGCCGAAGCGGACGGAAAGAAGCTCCGCCACGTGCAGCGGTGGGTGCCATATCCCCGCATCTCGCAGAATCTGAAGCGCGCCGTGCTCGTCGCCGAAGACGACGCCTTCTGGGACCACGAGGGCGTCGATATGGCGCAGATTCGACGCTCAATCGAGATCAACCTCGAGCGCGGGGCGGCCGTGCGCGGCGCCAGCACGCTGACGCAACAGCTGGCAAAGAACCTTTACCTGTCGCCCTCGCGCGACCCGCTGCGCAAGCTGCGGGAGCTGATCATCGCGCGCCGGCTCGAGGCAGAGCTGTCGAAGGCGCGGATTTTCGAGATCTATCTCAACGTGATCGAGTGGGGCGACGGGATCTGGGGCGCCGACGCCGCCGCCCGTACCTACTTCGGCGTGCCTGCGTCGGCGTTGAGCGCCTCGCAGGCCGCGCTGCTGGCCGGCGCTATCGTCAACCCCCGCGTGTTGAATCCTGCGCGGCCGACCCAGCGCCTGTTGAGGCGGCAGCGCATGCTGCTCGGCCGGATGGGCGGCGTCACGCCGCCGGCGCCGCCTCCCGCCGCCGCGCGAGACCGTTGCCGACGCCGACTCCGCTGCCGGCGGAAGAAAGGGAAGAAGAAGCGCTTGAAGGCGCACCTGCGTCCGAGGAACCTGCTGAGGCGGACGCCTGCAGCCAGCTGAGCCGTTTCACACCTCAACCATTTCCGACGCCAGATGCGCCCTCAGGCGACCCGCCAGTGTCGTAATTTTATACGGCTGAGTGAAGCGAACCCTCGCGAAGGCCGATTATCTACCTGTGGGGAGTATCAGCCTGGCGGGGTCGAATTCCCCATCAGCTTGACACTTTTCTGAACCGCGCGCTACATTCGCCGCGGCCGTCCCACTTATCACAATTGAACGGTGCTTGGAGAGACCACGCTGCGGACGACGTGTGCGCGCGAGGTCCGAAGAATGATCAATTACACCGAGCGAATCTCGTTGCTCATGGAGGACATCGTGGCCCGCGTGCCAACGCTGTCTTTTATCGACATGAGCCGCGTCCTGGTCTTCGCGAGGGCGGGCCGCACGGATGCAGAAGGGGCGTACGCCACCTGCCACTGCATCTGCCTGCCGGCGAGCGAGCCGGGGTATTACTTCTGGCGCGATCGCAGCACGGGGAAGCTCACGCGCCGCTCGGAGTGGTTCGTCACCAAGTCGCCGCAGGTCCGCATCGGTACGCAGCAGATCGACTACATGATTTCCTTCGCGCTGCCGCGCTTCTGCGATCAGATGCTCTCGCGCTCGCGCAAGCAGGTGCACTACCAGGGGCAGCCGAACTGGATCGCCAAGCTCGATACGATCGTCCACGAGCTGTATCACATCGATCCCGAGCGGCCGGGCATCCGTCGCATGGAGCGCGCGGACGGCACCTACTCGGCCAACTGCCACGGCCAGCGGTTCTTCGAGGACGTGGTGGAGATGGTGAACCAGTACGTGGCGAGCAAGCCGGATCCGGCGATCTACGGCTTCCTCGAACACAATCACGAAGAGATCCAGGAGCGCTTCGGCGGCATGGTGGGCACGACGTTCCGCGGCTTCCCGTCGTACCCGCAGCGATATACCGAAGTCCTCAGCCCGCAGCCCGATTCGCCGCCCGAGGTCGACTGCCCCGTGGAGCCGTTGAAGGTGGCGCGCATCGACACGACGTTCACCGAGGACGCGCTCGTCATGCGCGAGTTCCTGCCGACGACGTCGCGGCAACTGGTCCGCAAGGGAAGTTCTGCGCCGCGTAAGACCGCCTCGGAGAGGCAGCGTCGCATGGATCAGGCCGGGTCTGTTGGACCCGGCCTTTTCTTTTTAGGAGCGATGAGCGGGGGCCAGCCTGGCCGCCACCAACGCCATGATGGCGACGTGACGAGCGGTATTTTCCGCGCCTACTTCAGGCGGCGGGCACCGACGTAGCGTTGTGCCCAGTAGGTCGATGTCAGGCGCTCGACCCGGACGACGCCGCGGGAGCTGGGCGCATGCACGAACTCGCCGCTCCCGATCGCCAGCCCGACGTGCGACGCGCCGGGACTGACGGTTTCGAAGAACACGAGATCGCCGGGCTCGACCTCGTCTCGATTGATCACGTGGCCCACCCGGAACTGTTCGCGGACCTCTCGTGGGAGGACCGTTCCGGCCTGCCTGAAGACGTACTGCACGAACCCGCTGCAATCGAAGCCCGACGGGTCGCTGCCGCCGTTCCGGTACGGCACGCCGCGGTAGCCGAGCGCCATGTTGACGACCTCCGGGAGAACCTCCGGTATCTCGCGTCCGGCCTCAGCGGGCAGTGAAGGGGGAGGCTCGGACTCGTCCGCGCCCGGCGACGCCCCGGGTGGCAGGGCCGCGCCTGGAAACGGCCGTGGAACTGGAGGCGGACCGCCCCGCGCGGCGCAGGCGCCGGCGCTGAGGGCGAGCAACACCACGAGGAATCGTCGGATGAGCCGCACCACCTAAGTGTATCGGCGTAACTCCCTCAATTACTTAGTGTTTCGGCGTCCCGGTTGCTTGACAGCTCAGGCGACTCACGGGCATCATGTTTCAGGTATGGAGCAGACGCTCCTTCTGAACGCGTCGTACGAGCCCCTCAAGGTCGTTCACTGGCAAAAGGCGATTACGCTCTGGTGCCAGGGGAAGGTAGAGGTGATCGCGGTCCACGACCGCGAGATAAGGGCAGTGTCGGTCAGCTTCAAGCTGCCCTCCGTCATCCGCCTCCTCCGCTTCGTCAGGATCAAACGCCGGTTCGATTACGTTCCTTTCTCCCGGGCGAATATTTACGCGCGGGACAATCACACCTGCCAATACTGCAGCGAAGGCTTCTCGACCTCCGAACTGACGTTCGATCATGTCGTGCCGGTCGCCCAGGGCGGCCGGAAGGACTGGGAGAACATCGTGACCTGCTGCGTCTCGTGCAACCGCCGGAAAGGCGGGCGTACGCCCGCGGAGGCGGGTATGCGGCTGCTTCGGCATCCGCGGCGGCCCGACTCGGCGCCGGCGATTCGCATCACGGTGGGCCTCCGGGACGCGCCCGAAAGCTGGCGAGACTATCTCTACTGGAACGTCGAGCTCGACCAGACATAGCCCGACGTGTGTCGTTGACCGCTTCCAGCCGCCATTTGGAGTATTACCCCGCCCGGTGACACCACAGGCCAAGACGCGCGAGCCGTCTGTCACGGCGATTGCCCCGCTGCGCGCGGTCGAAGGGGGCAGGATCGCCATTCACGGGTCCGGTTTCCCGGTGGACGACTTCTCGGCCATTACCTTTGGCGGGGAGCCGGCGCGCATCGCGTTTGCGTCGAGCACGCGCCTCGTCCTGCTGGTGCCCGGCGATCTCGAGGGCGGCCCCACCCCGATCAGGCTCGGCTCAGACGCGCGGCAGACGGTGTTTGCGTCCGTCGGCGCGGCGTGGGCGACCGGCCTTCACCAGGTCGACAATCCCGTGTTCGATCGCGCAGGCCACCTGTTCGTGACCTACAGCGGCTCGCGCGGCCAGGAATCGCCGGTTTCAATCTTCCGGGTCACGCCGGGCGGCACCCGCGAGACGTTCGCGTCGGGCATCGTCAATGCCACGTCGATGGCGTTCGGCCCGGACGGAAAGCTCTACGTGTCGAGCCGCTTCGAGGGCGCCGTGTATCGCATCGCCGACGACGGGTCGCACGAGCAGGTGGCATCGGACCTCGGCGTCGCGTGCGGCCTGGCGTTCGACGACGAGGGCTCGATGTACGTCGGCGATCGATCGGGCACCATTTTCAGGGTGCATGAAGGGCGCGCGACTGCGTTCGCGACGCTGCCGGCGAGCGTGGCGGCGTTTCACCTGGCGATGAGTCCCTGGGGCGAGCTGTTCGTCAGTGCGCCGACGCTCGGCTCCTACGATCACGTGTACCGTATCGACCGCGATGGCGAGGTCCGTACGCTCCCGACACCGCTTGGCCGGCCGCAAGGGCTGGCGTTCGCGCCCGACGGGACGCTCCACGTCGTCGATGCGCTGGCGGGAGCGAGCGGAGTGTATCGATTTCCCGATCTCGATGGCGAGCCCGAGCTCGTGGTGTCCGGTGGCGCGCTTGTGGGCGTCGCGTTCGGCCCCGGCGGTGAGATGGTCGTGACGTCGAACGAAACCGCGTACCGTTTTGAGAAGTGACGATGACGTCGTGTTGATGTGTTGACTCTCGTCAATCCAGACCTGGTCTGATTCATGTCGCAGCTGTTCGCGCGAAAGCCGATCGCCGACCTGCAGCCACCGGACGGCCCGCACTCGCTGAAGCGCGTGCTCGGGGCCGGCGACCTGGTCATGCTGGCGATCGGCGCCGTAATCGGCGCCGGCATCTTCGGCGCCATCGGCACGGCGGCCGCGGGGCAGATCGGTCCGAACGGCGAAGTCATCCGCTACGGCGCCGGACCGGCGCTCGTCTTCTCGTTCCTGCTGCTCGGCGGCGCGTGCGCGCTGGCCGCGCTGTGCTACGCGGAGCTGGCGGCGATGATTCCGCAGGCGGGCAGCGCCTACGCCTACTCGTATGCCACGCTCGGCGAGCTGGTGGCGTGGATCATCGGCTGGGACCTGATCCTCGAGTACGCCGTCGGCAACGTCGCGGTCGCCATCTCGTGGGGCGACTACTTCAACACGCTGCTGCGCGGCGTCGGCATCGCGCTGCCGGAGTGGCTGACCACCGGCTATCGCACGGCGCTCCTCAGCTCGAATCCCGACGTGCGCGGCCTGCTCGACACGGCGCCGCAGATCGCCGGCATCCCTGTCGTGATCAACGTGCCGGCGTTCGCGATCGTCATGTTCGTGACGTGGCTGCTGCTGCGCGGCGCGCGCGAGAGCTCGACGGCGAACAACGTCATGGTCGTCGTCAAGCTGCTCGTCGCTCGGCCTCTTCATCGCGGTGGGCCTCATGAACATCGACCCGGTCAACCTACGCGCCGTTTGCGCCGAACGGCTTCACCGGCATCCACCAGGGCGCGGCGATCGTGTTCTTCGCCTACATCGGGTTCGACGCGATTTCCACCGCTGCCGAGGAGACGAAGAACCCGCAGCGCAACCTGCCGATCGGCATTCTCGGCGGGCTGGCCATCTGCACGGTCATCTACGTCGTCGTCGGCGTCGTGCTGACGGGCATGGTGCCGTACACGGAGCTGGCCGTCGCCGATCCGCTGGCGCGCGCGCTCGAGCTGGCCGGCTACCAGCAGGTCGGGTGGATTGTCGCGCTCGGTGCCGCGGTGTCGATGGCGGCGGTGCTGCTCGTCTTCCAGTACGGACAGCCGCGCATCTTCTTCGCGATGGCGCGCGACGGCCTGCTGCCGCAGTGGGCGGCGAAGATCGATCCGAAGACGCGCATTCCGTACAGGACGACGCTGCTGACCGGCGTCGTCGTTGCCGTCGCGTCGCTCGTCGGCGACGCGGCGGAGACCTACGACCTCACCAACATCGGGACGCTGTTCGCGTTCGCGCTCGTGTGCGCCGGCGTGCTCGTGCTGCGCGTGAAGGAGCCGGACCGTCCGCGGCCGTTCCGGGTGCCGTTCGTCTGGGTGGTGGCGCCGCTCGGCGTCGCCGCCTGCCTGTTCATCATGATCGGCCTGCCGCACCAGGCCTGGGAGCGCTTCGGCATCTGGCTCGTCATCGGCGCGGCTATCTACGCGCTCTACGGCTACCGGCACAGTCGCCTCAGGCGGACCTGAAGGTGCCGTCTTCAGGCTGTGTCGAGCGGATAGAATGTAGGTTTGGGATTTGTCCCGAATTCCTGACCTTACCGTATGGCGCACGACTGGATCGCGGTGCGCGGCGCCCGCGTTCACAACCTCAAGAATATCGACGTCGATCTCCCGCGCGATCAGCTGGTGGTCATCACCGGCCTGTCGGGATCGGGCAAGTCGTCGCTCGCCTTCGACACCATCTACGCCGAAGGGCAGCGCCGCTATGTCGAGTCGCTGTCCGCCTACGCGCGGCAGTTCCTCGAGCAGATGGAGAAGCCCGACGTCGACCTGATCGAAGGGCTGTCGCCGGCGATCTCGATCGAGCAGAAGACGACCGGCTCGAATCCGCGCTCGACCGTCGGCACGGTCACCGAGATCTACGACTACCTGCGCCTGCTCTTCGCCAACATCGGCGTGCCGCACTGCTACAACTGCGGCCGCGAGATCGCGTCGCAGTCGCTCGAGCGGATCCTCGACCTGGTGATGCTCTACCCGCAGGACGCCCGCATCAACGTGCTGGCGCCGATCGTCCGCGGCCGCAAGGGCGAGTTCAAGAAGGAGCTGCAGGCGCTGCGCCAGCGCGGCTTCACCAAGGCGCGCATCGACGGCCAGTTCCGCTCGCTCGACGACGACGTCAAGCTCGATCGCCGGCGCAACCACACCATCGAGGTCGTGGTCGATCGGCTGATCGTGAAGTCGGGCATCGAGCGCCGCCTGTCGGAGTCGCTCGAGGTCGCGCTCGACCTCGCCGACGAGATCGTCGTCGTCAACACCTACGAGGGCGGCGATCAGCTGTTCTCGCGCCGGCTCGCCTGCGTGGCCTGCGGCATCTCGATGCCGGAGATGACGCCGCGCGCCTTCTCGTTCAACTCGCCGCACGGCGCCTGCCCGGACTGCCAGGGACTCGGCGCGACCTACGACTTCGATCCGCGGCTGGTCGTGCCCGACGACATCGAAGTCGCTGCTCGGCGGCGCGATCGCGCCGTGGGCGCGAGGCGACCGCAAGCTGGTCAAGGAAGCCATCCTCACGCTGGCGCAAGACCTACGGCATCGATCCCGAGGTGCCGTTCGCCAAGCTGCCGAAGAAGCACCGCGACCTCGTGCTGTTCGGCCCGGCGCGGTGCCGCGAAGGCGGCGAAGGCCGCGCCGCGCGGCAGTCCGCGGACGACGACGATGACGAGGAGGAGGAGTTCGAGATGCCCAAGCCGCCGGGGCCGCCGGGCGGCGGCGCGTGAAGAGGATCCGTTCGGCAAGGATTCGAGGGCGTCATCCCCAACCTGCGGCGCCGCTACGAGGAGGGCTCGTGGGCGGTGCAGGAGGATCTCGAGCCGTATCGCACGCTGCGCGAGTGCCCGGCCTGTCACGGCCAGCGGCTGAAGCCGCAGAGCCTGGCGGTGCAGCGTCAAGGGCCGCGGCATCGCCGAGTACGTCAACCTGCCGATCAGCGAGGCGGTCGCAGGCCTTCGAGCGTTCGAGCTGACCGAGCGCGAGGCGCTGATCGCCACGCGCGTGCTGCGCGAGATCCGCGAGCGGCTGCGCTTCCTGCACGACGTCGGCGTCGGCTATCTCACGCTGAACCGCAGCGCCGCGACGCTGTCGGGCGGCGAAGGGCAGCGGATCCGGCTGGCGACGCAGATCGGCGCCAACCTCACCGGCGTGCTGTACGTGCTCGACGAGCCGTCGATCGGCCTGCACCAGCGCGACAACCGCAAGCTGCTGTCGACGCTGGCGCGGCTGCGCGACCTCGGCAACACGGTGGTCGTCGTCGAGCACGACGAGGAGACGATCCGCACCGCCGACTACGTCGTCGATCTCGGGCCCGGCGCCGGCGAGCATGGCGGCCACGTGATCTTCCAGGGACGCGCCGGAGGAGCTGCTGCGAGGACGGCCACGGCTCGCTGACCGGCGCGTACCTGCGCGGCGAGCGCTCGATTCCGACGCCGCTCGTCCCGGCGGCCGGCGCTCAAGGGCGAGATCGTCATCCGCGGCGCGCGCGCCAACAACCTGAAGAACATCGACGTCGCGATTCCGCTCGGCACGCTGACCGCGGTCACCGGCGTCAGCGGATCGGGCAAGTCCACGCTCGTCAACGACATCCTGTACCGGTCGCTGGCGAAGACGATCTACAAGGCGCGCGCCGAGCCGGGCGCGCACGACCGCATCGACGGCATCGAGCTGATCGACAAGGTGATCGAGATCGACCAGTCGCCGATCGGCCGGACGCCGCGCTCGAACCCGGCCACCTATACCGGGATGTTCACGTTCATCCGCGAGCTGTTCGCGATGATGCCCGAGGCGAAGGCGCGCGGCTTCAAGCCCGGGCCGCTTCTCGTTCAACGTCAAGGGCGGCCGCTGCGAGGCGTGCCAGGGCGACGGCGTCATCGCCATCGAGATGCACTTCCTGCCCGACGTCTACGTCACGTGCGAGCAGTGCAAGGGACGGCGCTACAACCGCGAGACGCTGGAGATCCAGTACCGCGGCAAGTCGATCGCCGAGGTGCTCGACCTCACCGTCGATCAGGCGCTGCCGCTGCTCGAGAACTTTCCGCCGATCGCCAACAAGCTGCGGACGCTGCAGGACGTCGGCCTCGGCTACATCGAGCTCGGGCAGTCGGCGACGACGCTGAGCGGCGGCGAGGCGCAGCGCGTGAAGCTGGCGCGCGAGCTGTCGCGGCGCAGCACCGGCCGCACGCTCTACATCCTCGACGAGCCGACCACCGGCCTGCACTTCGAGGACACGCGCAAGCTGCTCGACGTGCTCAACAAGCTGGTGGACCAGGGCAACACGGTGGTGGTCATCGAGCACAACCTCGACGTGATCCGGTCGCGCCGACTACCTGATCGACCTCGGTCCCGAGGGCGGCGGCGGCGGCGGGCGCGTGTGGCGAGCGGCACGCCGGAGGAGGTGGCGGCGAATCCGAACTCGGTCGACCGGCAGTTCCTGTCACGCCGCATCGGTCGTAGACCGCCGGGCCTGACCGGCTGGTCGACGTCCGCCTGACAGGCGCGTCTAGATCCACGGGCCAGAGTGTGGCAAGATTGCAACACTGTGGTCGACGACGCAGCTGTGGTTGCGGTTGCGACAGCCGGTGCAGCCCGTGGGCCCGTCTCGACTGCTGTTGATGCAGCTCAACGATGCTCAGCCTGAAAGGACTTAGATGCGTGCAGATCGACGTGCATCATGCCGGCACTACGCATTGCTTATCCATGACAGCCCTCACGCATCGGCCAGAGAGCCTGATGAACGCACAACGGACACTTCGCCGACCGATCTCCTGCGCAGGCATCGGTCTTCATTCCGGCAACAAGGTCACGCTTTCGCTCAAGCCGGCTCCCGCCGATTTCGGCATCCGCTTCCGGCGCTGCGGACCTCGGCGGCCTCGAGGTGCCGGCCACGCGTCAAGCACGTCGGCGGCATCAATCTACGCCACCGGCCTGGCGCGCGACGCGGTCAAGGTCGACACGGTCGAGCACCTGCTGGCCGCGCTCGTCAGCCTCGGCATCGACAACGTCGTCGTCGAGCTGAACTCGCCGGAAGTGCCGATCATGGACGGCAGCGCGGCGCCGTTCATCTACCTGATCCACGAGGCGGGCGTCAAGCGGCTGCGCGAGCGCCGCGCCGCTACCTCAAGGTGCTGCGCCCGATGTCGCTGTCGCGCGGCGACAAGCGCATCGCGCTCTACCCGTCGGATCACTTCAAGGTCACCTACAGCATCGCGTTCGATCATCCGCTGCTGCGGCACCAGTCGCGCACGATCCGCATCACCGAGGAGTCGTTCGTCGAGGAGATCGCGCCGGCGCGCACGTTCACCTTCCTGAAGGAAGTCGAGATGCTGCGCCAGCAGGGCCTGGCGCTCGGCGGCTCGCTCGAGAACGCCATCGTCATCGGCGACACCGGCGTGCTCAACAACGCGCTGCGGTTCGACGACGAGTTCGTCCGCCACAAGATCCTCGACGTGATCGGCGACATGGCGCTGGTCGGCCATCCGATCATCGGGCACCTGGTGGCGCATCGCGGCGGCCACGCGCTGCACACCGCGTTCGCCGCGCAGGTGCTGGAGGAGACCGACGCCTGGACGCTGGTCGAGGCGCCGGTCGATCGCCGCGCCGCTCGCAGATGCGACGCGTCGACGCATGCCGCGTCGAAGAGCCGGTCCGCGCCGTCAACTGTGCCGCGCGCCGACTGCATCCGCTACTTCGTGATCTTCCGCATGTACGCTTCGAGCTTGTCGTTCTCGTACTTCACGGTGTTGAGGAACAGGCTCTCGAGCAGGTAGGCCCGCCGCTCGTCCTCCGTCCATCTGGTCGATCAGGTGCGTGATCTCGCGTAGCATGTCCTCGAACGACCGCTCGAGCTCGCGCCTCGCCGTGACCTCGCGGTAGAGCGTCTCCATGACCGCCAGCAGATCGCCGTCGAGCGTCGATCTCGGCGCCGGTGGTCGTCTTGATGGTGCGCATGACTCGCTAGCTCCCGAAGCTCTTGACGGCCGACGGCTTCGTCGGCGTGGATCTCGAGGAAGTTCTGCGCGCCGGTCATCGTCAGCATCGTCTCGACGCGCTTCTGGACGCCGGCCAGCTTCAGCACGCCGCCGGCGGCGGTGGCCTGGCGGTAGAGGTCCATCAGGCAGCCGATCGTGGCGCTGTCGACGTAGGTGACCGTCGACAGGTCGAGCAGCACCTTGCGCTCGCCGCTGCCGATGAGCGACGTGATGGTGTTGGCGAACTCCGACAGGAGCGGATACATCAGCCGCGCCTCGTTGACGCGGACGATGGCCACGCCCTGGCTGCGGTCGGTGGTCAGATTCATCCTGAAACTCCGGTCCTCGGAACGGCGTCCTGCTGCGTCGCGCAGCTTCTGGATCTGGCGCGCCAGCTCGGTGCGCCCGCGGTTGATGCGCGACTTGACGGTGCCTTCGGGCAGCCGCAGCCGGTCGGCGATCTCCTGGTAGCTCAGCTCCTGGATGTCGCGCAGCATGACCGCCGTGCGCAGCGTCGGCGCCAGCTTGTCGAGCGCCTGCCGCAGCAGCTCGCACGCGGTCGCGCTGCTCGAGCGCGGCGTGCGGGCTCCGCGTCGGCGACGACCGGCGTCAGGTCGCGCGGGATCGACGTCGCGGTTCATCGTCTCGCGCTCCTTGCGGACGCTGCGGTAGTGATCGATGCAGAGGTTGCGGCTGACGCTGATCAGCCAGGTCTGGAAGTTGGCGCGGCGGTCGAAGGTGTCGAGCGACTTGAACAGCTTGAGGAAGACGTCCTGCGTCAGATCCTCGGCCTGGTCGTGCTTGCCGACGAACTTGTAGGCGATGTTGAACACCCTGCCGCCAGTGCAGGCGGACGATGGCCTCCCACGCCGACTGGTCGCCGTTCAGGCAGCGCTGGATGATCTCGTCGATCGCGTGCGGCTGGGCGGATGAAGCGTCAGCGGACATGCCCGGCGTGCAGTGCGGATGTGTGGCGGGAATGCGCGCATGATAACATGCGAAACGCTCGTGTCCCAACCGTTCCAGCCTGCCGACAGCGGCCTCGCTCTGCGACGGCGTCAGCGTGCAATCCATCGTCGACGCAGTCGGCACGCCGGTCTACATCTACAGCGCCCGCGCCATCCGCGACGCGTATCGCGCCATCGACGACGCGTTCGCCGACTATCCGCACGCGATCCACTACGCGCTGAAGGCCAACTCGACGCTCGCGATCGTCCGCCTGCTGCAAGTCGATCGGCAGCCGCGCCGACGCGAACTCCGGCGGCGAGATGCAGGTGGCGCTCCGCGCCGGGTTCGCGCCCGCGCGAGATCGTCTTCACCGGCGTCGGCAAGACGCGCGACGAGCTGGAGTTCGCGATCGCCAACGGCGTTGGCACGATCAACGCGGAGTCGGCCGGAGAGCTCGATCGCATCGCCGCAGTCGCGCGCGCGCAGGGGCGCGAGGCGCGCGTGGCGCTGCGCGTCAACCCCGACATCGACGCCAGGAGCCATCCGAACATCTCCACCGGCCTGAAGACGAACAAGTTCGGCGTGCCGCTGCAGGAGGCGCGCGCGATCTACCGCGAGCGGCGCGGTCTGGCGGGCCTGCGGTTCGCCGGCGTCCACATCCACATCGGCTCGCAGATCACGACGGCCGAGCCGCTGCGACGTGCCGCCGACGGCGCTGGCTACACTCGCCCTCGAGCTGCGCGACGACGGCGTTCGCGCTGCGAGCACGTGGACCTGGGCGGCGGCCTCGGCATCGCCGTACGAAGGCCGCGCGATGATCACCGCCGCCGAGTACGCCGCGGCCGTGATCCCGGAACTGCGGCGCGGCGGCATCCCGGTCGTGCTCGAGCCGGGCCGCGCCGTCGTCGGCCACTCCGGCGCGCTGGTCGCGCGCGTCGTCGACACCAAGCGCTACCCCGACGGCCGGCAGTTCGCCGTGCTCGATGCGGGCATGACGGAGCTGATGCGGCCCGCGCTGTACGGGTCGTTACCACCGCATCGTGCCGGTGACGCCGCGGCCAGCGGCCGAGAGTGCGTGGGACATCGTCGGGCCGATCTGCGAGAGCAGCGACGTGTTCGGCCGCGATCGGCAGCTGCCGCGCTCGAGGTCGACGACCTGGTCGCGATGCTCGACACCGGCGCCTACGGCGCGGTGATGGCGTCCAACTACAACCGCCGCATGCTCGCGCCGGAAGTGCTCGTCGACGACGGACAGTGGCGCGTGATCCGCCGCCGCCAGACGCTGGACGACGTGCTGGCGCTTGAATCGTGAGTGCCAGGCCCAAAGGGAGTTCTGCCGACACCTGAATCGCGGGCGCCGGGTCCAGAAGGACCGGCCTGCACCGGATCGCGGGCGCGGAGCACGTAGAGCGGGTCCTCTGGACCCGCCGGAGCCAGATGCGCGGACTGCTCATCGCCTTCGAGGGGCTCGACCAGAGCGGCAAGCAGACGCAGGCGGAACTGCTGCGCGACCGTCTCGTCAGCGGCCGGCCGCACAGTGCGCCTGCTGTCGTTCCCTGACTACGCCACGCCGATCGGCATCGAGATCGGCCGCGCGCTGCGCGGCGAGCACGAGTACGGCGCGGACGTGATGCAGCTGCTCTACGTCGCGAACCGCTACGAGTGGAAGAACGAGATCCTCCGCGAGCGCGATGCCGGAACGATTCTCGTCTGCGATCGCTATCTCGCGTCGAGCGTCGCGTACGGCGAGGCCCATGGCCTCGACGGCGCCTGGCTGCCCGAGATCCAGCGGCACCTGCCGCAGCCGGATCTGACGTTCCTGCTCGACATCCCGCCGGACGTCTCGGCGCGGCGGAAGACGGCCGATCGCGACAAGTACGAGCGCGACCTGTCGCTCCTCGGGCGGGTCCGCGAGAGCTACCTGCGGCAGGCGAGCGACGGCGGGTGGCTGCGGCTCGACGCCGATCGCGACCGCGCCGAGGTCGGCGACGAACGTGTTCGACGCGGTGTCTGCGCGGTTGCAGGCGGACGTGATCGTGCGACCGACGTGAAGCGGAGGCCACAAGGCGGATCCTCACGTCACCCGTGGCTTCCGGGTTCAGCCGAAAGACATCACATCTGCCTGGGCAACGCCCGCGCGGCGGTCAGCGCACGCACCTCGCGCGCGCCGGCCTCCTTCAGCACCTGCGCGCACGCATCCAGCGTCGCGCCCGTCGTCCTCACGTCGTCAACGAGCACCACGACGCGGCCGCGGACGAACCGGGACGCAGGAGCGCCGCGACAGGAACGGCGACAGGCGAAATGCCCGCCGGACGTTGCGCCGCCGCGCGGCTGCGGTGAGGCCCGCCTGCGGCATCGTCGCGCGCGTCCGCCAGAGGGCATGGAGCACCGGCCGCTCGAGCCCGCGCGCGAGGTCGGACGCCTGGTTGAAACCGCGCTGCATCCGCCGGAGGGGATGCAGCGGCACAGGGACGACGGCATCCGCGCCGGAGAGGATGGCGGCGCCGTCGCGGCGCATCATCGCGGCGAGCGGCACGGCGAGCGAGCGTCGCCCGTCGTACTTGAACGCGTGGATGATCTCGCGAAGGGCCCCGTCGTATCCGCCGCCCGCGCGGCTGCGGTCAACCCCTGCGGACTGAAGCGGGACGGCAGCGGTGCCAGGTGGTCCTGCAGGATCGCCTCTACGCAGCGCGATGACTTGAGAGCGGCGGCAACGTGCGCACAGCGACATCGCCAGGCTGACGACGCGCCACGAAGGAAGGGGGTCGCCACAGGTGACGCAGAGCGGCGGCTGGAAAGGATGGACAGTGGCCCAGCACGCCGGGCACACCGGACCGCCGAGCGGGGTATCGAGGACCCGCTCGCACACGACGCAGTGCGGCGCCAGGAGGGCCGCGACCAGGGCGTCGGTGGCGTGCGTGAGGAGCGCTACGCCTCGTCCGAGAATTCGTGCCGCTCGGCGCTGCCCCAGAGGCGCTCGAGATCGTAGAACGCGCGGCACTCCCTGCTGAACACGTGCACGACGAAATTGAAGTAGTCGAGCAGGATCCACTCCGACTTCTCCGCGCCTTCAGCCAGCGCCGGCCGTTCGCCGAGGTCTTTCCTCAGCGTTTCCTCGACCGAATCCGCGATCGCGTTGATCTGCCGCTGGTTCGTACCCGGTGGCAATCACGAAGTAGTCGGTGAAGCCGCCCGCCTTCCGCAGGTCGAGCACGACGACGTCGTGCGCCTTCTTGTCCAGCGCCGCTTCGACTGCGGCCGAGACTGCTTTTGGCATCCTCGGCTTGCGGGCAACCTTGACGGACCCGCCCGCCTCACTCGCCCCAGCCCTAGTCGCTGTCTTGGTCTTTGCCATGCAAGTCGTCTACCGCTCCGTACAAATGATGCGACACGATGTGCCGCGCGACCGCCGCGGGCACGAGATCGTCGATCGCCTTCCGCTCCGCGAGGCGCTCACGGATCGTCGTGGACGACACGTCACGCGTCCGCGCCTCGACGAGATAGATCGCCGTCCCCTCCTCGTGGTTCCATGCACGGCTGGCGGGCAGGCGCGCGCGCGCCCGCAGATCGGGCGTGCGTGCGAGCGCCCCGTCGGGCGTGGCGCCCGGGCGGGCGATGACGGCGAAGTGCGCCAGGTCGAGCACCGCCGGGAACTCACGCCATGCCGCGATGTCGGCAAACGCGTCGGCGCCCAGGATGAAGAACAGCTGCGGCGCGCTCCAGCGGCAGGCGTGCAGGGCGCGCAGCGTGTCAACCGTATACGACGCCCCCTCGCGGGCCAGCTCCATGTCGGACGCGCGGTAGCCGGGCCAGTCCTGGATCGCCAGCGCGACGAGCGCAAAGCGATGGAACGCGCTGGCACGCGGGTCGGCCGGCTTGTGCGGCGGGTCATGCGCGGGGATGAACAGCACCTCGTCGAGCTCGAGCGACGCGCGCGCGGCTTCTGCCGCATCGAGATGGCCGAAGTGGATGGGATCGAACGTACCGCCAAGCACGCCCAGACGCCGCGCGGCCGTCATGCGTCGCGACGGAGCCTCGCGGGGGAAAGCAAGTCGGCCACCTCGTCTTCCTGGCGCTCCGGCGGCGGCGGCGCGGCGCGGACGGCGGCAATCTCACGCCACGCCGCCTCCATCAGCGCGTCGACGCCCTCGCCGGTCGCTCCCGAGATCCTGTGGAGCGGCACGCCGCGGCTCGTCGCGTGACGCTCGAGGCGCTTCAGGCGATCCGGATCGTCGAGGGCGTCGATCTTGTTCGCGGCGACGATTTGCGGCTTGGCCGCGACGCGCGGATCGAACAGCCGCAGCTCGTTGTTGATCGTGTCGAAGTCCTCGACCGGATCGCGGCCCGACGCGCCGGAGACGTCCACGAGATGGATGAGCACCTTCGTCCGTTCGATGTGACGCAGGAACTGGTGCGCCCAGCCCGTGGCCTTCATGGGCGCCCTCGATGAGTCCCGGCACGTCCGCGACGACGAAGCTGCGATCGCCGCCGAGCGTGACGACGCCGAGGTTCGGCTGCAGCGTGGTGAACGGGTAGTCCGCGATCTTCGGCCGCGCCGCCGAGACGCGCGAGATCAGCGTTGACTTGCCGGCGTTCGGGAAGCCGATGAAGCCGACGTCCGCCAGCAGCTTCAGCTGCAGCTGCAGCCGGCGCTCTTCCCCCGGGTGGCCCGGCTCCGTACGCCGCGGCGCGCGATTGGTGGAGGAGACGAATCGCGCGTTGCCGCGCCCTCCGCGCCCGCCCTGGGCGATGAGGAGGCGCTGGCCTTCCTCGGCGAGGTCGGCCAGCAGGCGCGTCTCGCCGGTCGCGGGATCCTTCTCGAAGACCAGCGTGCCGATCGGCACGGGAATCTCGAGGTCCTCGGCCGTCTGGCCCGTGCGATTGGAGCCCTGCCCGTGCTGACCGCGGCCGGCCTTGAACTCCGGGTGGAAGCGGAAGTCTACGAGCGTGTTTTTCGTGGGAGTCGCAACGATGTAAACGGAGCCGCCGTGGCCGCCGTCACCGCCATCGGGACCGCCGCGGGGGACGTACTTCTCGCGACGGAAACTGAGGCACCCGCGCCCGCCGTCGCCGGCGGTGACATGGATGTCCACCTCATCGACGAACATCCCCTTCAGTATACGGCGTGGGCGACGGGCTTCGGACGGCGGGCGAGGGACGGAATCAGGCTTCCTGCTCCAGGGAGCCCGATGCCTGACAGCCCTGGACCCGGCTACTCAACAGGAATGATCGAGATCCGGCGGCCGTGCTGACCGTGGTCCTCGAAGCGGACCTTGCCGTCAATCTTCGCGAACAGCGTGTGGTCCTTGCCGAGACCGACGTTCAGGCCGGGCTCGAAGCGGCGGCCCTTCTGCCGCACGAGGATCGATCCGCCGGTGACGACCATGCCGTCGTGGCGCTTGACGCCGAGGCGCTGTGAGTTGCTGTCGCGGCCGTTGCGTGAGCTGCCCTGTCCTTTTTTATGAGCCATGGTCGTGCCTACACCTGAATATCGGTAATGCGAACGCGGGTGAAGATGCTGCGGTGGCCGCGCGTCTTGCGGAATCCCTTGCGCCGCTTCTTCTTGAACACGCGCAGCTTCGGCCCGCGCGCCTCGCCATCGACCACGCCGAGGACCCTGGCGTTGGCCACGAAGGGCGCCCCGGCAACGATGTCGCCGGCGTCCCTTTCGACGAGCAGCACCTGCTCGAACAGGAGCTCGGAGCCGACCTCGCCCGGGGTGCCGTCGATCTCGACAATGGCGCCGGGCGACACCTTCACCTGTCGCCCGCGGGCCTGAATAATCGCGTACACAGCGTGTCCTTGCCTTGAGAAGGAGCGTGGGCGGGCCAGAGCGGCCCGCACAAAGGAGTCAGTTTACCAGAGGAATTAGCCGGACTGGACAAGGCGGACCCGAGGTCCGCCTACTGCAGAAGTACCCGCGTCCCCTTGATCTTCTGGCTGCTGAGCGTGCTCAGGAAGCTCGGGATCAACCGGTCCATCAGCTCGAAATACGACGACAACGCCGGCGTGCTCTGGTTGGCGTTGTAGAGAATCTCCTCGCGGAAATTCTCGGAATGGAGCGTCGTCCCGGTCCGGCCGTCGATGAAGATGAAGCGCGGCCGCAGGATGAAGCCCTTCCGTTCCATGTACGTGCGCACCGGCACCACGCGCCGCCGGCCGAACGAATCGAACACTTCCTGCTCGCGCTGGACGATGCCGGAGCGCGAGTGCGGCGTGAACATCACCGTGCCGGTCACGATCAGCGGCTCTGGTATTCCTCGCCGATGCGCTTCCAGTACTCGACGTCCGCGAAGATGTGCTCGTACGGCTCGAGGTCCTTGTCTTCACGTATGGCGGCCGGGTCGTCGGACCCGTTGGTCGCGGGAGCGTCGGTTTCGCCGGCGCCGCGCGATTCGGTGGCGACGTCCATCAGCGGCAGGACGTCCGTATCGATCACGCGCAGATCCGACTTCGTGCGCAGCTGGCTGCGCAGCAACCGCGTCGTTTCCAGGTTCGCGTCCACGTCCTCGGTCCCGCCCGAGATGAACCCGGCAACGAGCACGCGCTGGAATGCGGAGACGTCCAGCTTCGGCCGGATCGGCGTCTCGATGGGGATCTCGTAGTAGCTGGTGCACGCCGCGGTGAGCACCACCGCAACGAGGCTACTGAATATCCTTGCGCGTCGTGCGGTCATTGATTTCCTTGAACAGCTCGTAGTTCTGTTTGATGAACGTGTTGTCCGGCTCGAGCTCGAGCGCCTTCTCGTAGGCGCCGCGCGCCTTGTCGAGCTCGCCTTCGTGCTCGTACGCGATCGCGAGGTTGTTGTGCGCGGCAGCGTAGGTCGGATCGATCTGCGCGGCGCGTTCCCAGCGGTAGATCGCCTCGCGCCACAGGCCGCGCTGCGCGACGTCGATCCCGAATTCGACCTGCTTCTTCGCATCGTCGCGCGCGTCGGCGGCAACGGGCGCCGCGGCGGCCGCAAACAGCAAGGCAAGGAGCAGGATGCGAATGTGCATGACGCTTAACGGCCGGTGTATAGCTAACGGCCGATGGTATTGGCCCAACTATAGCTACACGATCGCGCGAGGCGCAAGCGCTTTACAGCTCAATAGCTTACTCCGGCTGAGCAAGCCATGTGCCACGCCTCGCCGCGCGGATCAGGGCTAAACAGGCGTGTTTCGCAACACCATGTCCTCCGCCAGTTTCGTAAGACGTCCTCCTCGCGTTGAAAGGTGGCTTTTCTGCTGCCTATAATCAGGACACGAGGTCGGGTGCACCCGTGAACGCCCGGGGTGTGCCATGACCCTCGACCACGCCGTCGCCCTTTCGCTTGTCCCTCATCTTCACCGCCCCGGGTTGACCGCCCGCCTTCGCGCCGGCGATCCCGCGCTGCTCGAAGACGCTGCGCCGCTGCTCGAACGCGCCCGGGACCTTCGCGCGCGCGTGACTGCCGCTGGGCATCCACGCGCTCGCCTGGAACGATCCGCGATTCCCCGCGCCGCTGCTCGCGATTCAGGACGCGCCGCCGGTCCTCTGGTACCGCGGCATCGTCGAGGCGTTCGACGCACCGGCCGTGGCGATTGTCGGGTCGCGCGCCGCGTCGGCGGTGGCGCTCGAAACGGCCGCTCGCATGGCGGCCGACCTCGCCGCCCGCGGCATCATCGTCGTCAGCGGCCTCGCGCGCGGCGTCGATTCAGCGGCGCATCGCGGCGCGTTGCAGGCCGGCCGCACGATCGCCGTGCTCGGCTCGGGCCTCGAACGTGTGTATCCGGCGGAGCACAAGCGGTCTCGCCGCCGATATCGCACGCAGCCGGTCTCGTCCTCAGCGAGTACGCGCCCGACACGCCGCCCCTGCCGTTTCACTTTCCGCTGCGCAACCGGCTGATCAGCGGCCTGTCGCGCGCGGTCGTGGTCATCGAGGCGTCCGAGCAAGTCCGGGTCGCTCATCACGGCGGCGTGCGCGCTCGAACAGGGCCGCGAGGTCATGGCGGTGCCCGGCAACGTGCTGAGCGGCCGGAACCGCGGCGGTCATGCGCTGATCCGGGACGGCGCCACGATCGTCGAATGTGCCGACGATATCGTGCAGGAACTGGCACTGGCGCCGGCCCTGCGCGGTGCCCGCACGCTGCGGACGCAAGTGGTCGCAAGTCAACAGCTTCCACCGATCCGTGTCCTGCGGCGCATGGAGGCAGGCATGGCCTACGACCTCGACGCGCTGGCCGGCCTGTCGGGCCTCGACACGGCGCGGTTGCTGCCGCGGCTGCTCGACCTCGAATTGCAGGGCCGCATCCGGCGAATCGGAGGCGGGCGTTTCATCCGCGCCGATGTGAACGTGCTAGTGTTGTCAGGATAACGATGGCTCCGAAACCACTCGTGATCGTCGAATCGCCGGCGAAGGCGAAAACGCTGGGCCGCTTCCTCGGCAACAAGTACCGGGTCGAGGCGAGCTTCGGCCACATCCGCGATCTGCCCGAGTCGGCCGCCGACGTGCCGAAGGAGATCAAGGAGAAGGAGTGGGGGCGCCTCGGCGTCGACGTCGACAGCGACTTCACGCCGTACTACGTCGTTCCCGGCGGCAAGAGGAAGCAGGTCGCCCACCTGAAGACCGCCGTCAAGGAGGCGTCCGAGATCCTGCTCGCGACCGACCCTGACCGCGAGGGCGAATCGATCAGCTGGCACCTCGAGGAGGTGCTCAAGCCGAAGGTCCCGGTTCGCCGCATCGTGTTCCACGAGATCACGGAAGACGCCGTCAACGAGGCGCTGAACCATCCCGGCGAGGTGAACGAGAACCTCGTCCGCGCGCAGGAAAGCCGCCGCATCCTGGATCGGCTGTACGGCTACACGCTGTCGCCGCTGCTCTGGAAGAAGGTGCAGACCGGCCTGAGCGCGGGCCGCGTGCAGAGCGTCGCCGTCCGCCTGATCGTCGAGCGCGAAGAAGAGCGCCGCGCGTTCCGCTCGGCGGAGTACTGGGACCTCGACGCGAGGCTCAAGGGCGAGGGGCGCGAGTTCGTCGCCACGCTGGTCCGGCTGGCGGACAAGCGCGTGGCGAGCGGGCAAGGACTTCGACCCGGACGACCGGCGCGCTCAAGAACCCGAACGTGCGCCTGCTCGACGAGCGCCACGACGACGCGCCTCGTCGAGGCGATTCGCGCGAACGTGCCGTGGAGCGTCACGTCGGTCGAGCAGCGGCCCGGCGTGGAGCGGCCCGCGCCGCCCTTCACGACGTCGACGCTGACGCAGGAAGCCAGCCGCAAGCTCGGATTCTCGACCGAGCGGACGATGCAGGTGGCGCAGCGGCTGTTCCAGGGCCTGGACACCGGGCAGGGTCGAGATGGAAGGTCTGATCACCTATCACCGCACCGACTCCACCACGTTGTCCGACAAGGCGCTCCAGGAGTCGGCGCGCGTGATCGGCGAGATGTTCGGCGCCGAGTACTACGACGGCCCGCGCCGCTACCAGACACGGGTGAAGAACGCGCAGGAAGCGCACGAAGCGATCCGCCCCACCGACTTCCGGCTCGCGCCCAGCCAGCTCGAAGGCGTGATCGATGCCGACGAGCTCAAGATCTACGAGCTGGTCTGGAAGCGCACGATGGCGTCGCAGATGGTGGACGCGCGCGTGCTGCGCACGACGCTGGAGATCTCGGCGCAAGGGCCGGACGGCGAGATCGCCGCGATGACCGCGAGCGGCAAGGCGATCGAGTTCGCCGGTTTCCGCCGCGCCTATGTCGAAGGCAGCGACGATCCCGCGGCGGAGCTCGAGGAGCAGGAAGCGATCCTGCCGCAGGCGAAGGTCGGCGATCGCATCCACCAGGATGGCAGCACCGCGATCACGCTGCTCGGCACCGACGCCAAGCGGCACGAGACGACGCCGCCCGCCCGCTTCACGGAAGCGTCGCTCATCAAGGAGCTGGAGCGGCTCGGCATCGGCCGGCCGTCGACGTTTGCGCCGACGATCGCGACGATCGTCCGCCGCGGCTACGTCTTCCGCCAGGGTAAGGCGCTCGTCCCGAGCTTCACGGCGTTTGCGGTCACCAAGCTGCTGCGCGAGCACTTCGGCGACTTCGTCGAGACCGACTTCACCGCGGAGATGGAAGAGGACCTCGACGAGATCTCGCGCGGCGAACGCGAGTCGATCGCGTTCCTGCGAGAGTTCTATTTCGGCGACAAGAAGCACCGCGGCCTGCTTCCCGCCGTCGAGCAGGGCACGAACAAGGCGGAGTACCCGGTGCTCGACCTCGGTACCGACCCGGTCACCGGGGAAGGCGTGCGCATCCGCATCGGCCGCTTCGGGCCGTTCGTGCAGATGGGCGAAGGCGGCCCCGGCCGCACGGCGTCGCTGCCTGAAGACGTTCGCTCCGGCCGATCTCACGGTCGAGAAGGCGCTCGAGCTGGTGCGCGCGAAGGCGGAAGGCCCGCGCACCCTCGGCGTGGACCCGGCGAGCGGGCTCAGAACGTGTACGTGATGAACGGCCGCTACGGCGCCTACGTGCAGCTGGGCGAGACACCGGAAGGCAAGAAGGCCGAGAAGCCGAAGCGCGCGTCGCTGCAGGCGGGCATGACGGACGCGACGGTCACGCTGGAAGAGGCGCTCAAGCTCCTGTCGCTCCCGCGCGTCGTCGGCCTGCACCCGGACGACAACGAGCCGATCGTGACCAACTTCGGCCGCTTCGGTCCGTACGTCAAACACGGTGACGAGTTCCGGTCGCTGGAGTCGGAGGAGGATGTGTTCAACATCTCGTTCGACGCGGCGCTGGAGCTCATTCGCGCGCCGAAGCAGTCGCGGCGGCGGCAGGGCGCGGCGAAGAAGACGCTGCGCGAGCTGACGCACGACGGGGCGACGCTGAAGGTGCTCGCCGGCCGGTACGGACCGTACGTCACCGACGGCACCACGAACGCGTCGATCACCGAAGGGGATGAATCCCGAGGCGCTCACGTGGGAGCAGGCGCAGGAGCTGCTCGCGGCCCGCCGCGATTCGGTGCCCATGCCCCGCAAGGCGCCGGCACGCGGCCGCGGCCCGGTCAAGTCGAAGGCCAAGCCGGCGGCCGCTTCGCGCGGCACGAAGAGAAAAGCGGCAGGCGCGTAGATCACAGCAGGCCCCAGTCATCAGGGCTCAGGGCTCAGGGCTGTCTCAGCGCCCGAGGCCACTGGGCCCTGGGCCCCGGGCCCTGAGGCCTACATGATCCACATCATCGGCGGCGGTCTCGCCGGATCGGAAGCCGCCTGGCAGGCGGCGTCGAGTGGCGTGCGCGCCGTCATCCACGAAATGCGGCCGGTCCGTCCGACGGCGGTTCACAAGACCGATCGGCTCGCGGAGCTCGTGTGCTCCAATTCGTTTCGCGGCGACAAGCTCGATAACGCCGTCGGCCTGCTCAAGGAGGAGATGCGGCGGCTCGGGTCGCTCGTGATGCGCGCGGCGGACGCGAACCGCGTGCCCGCCGGCGCCGCGCTCGCCGTCGATCGCGAGCGCTTCTCGCAGGCGATGACCGACGCGATTCACGGCGCACCCGCTCATCACGGTCATCCGCGAGGAGATCCCGCGGGTGCCGGCGGAGCCCGCGATGTTCCCGCTCATCATCGCGACCGGTCCGCTGACGTCAGACACGCTGTCGGCGGACATCGCTGCGCTGGTGGGTGGTGATCACCTGTACTTCTATGACGCGATCAGCCCGATCGTCCTTGCCGAGTCGATCGACATGTCGAAGGTGTTCCGGGCGTCGCGGTGGGGACGGAGTCTCAGAGGGGTCGGACTCCGGTGACGGGGCGGCGCAACCCAGTGAGACGCCGCAACACTCGGCGTCTCACCCCCGCCTGCGGTGTCGATGACGGGGAAGGCGATTACCTGAACTGCCCGCTCACGAAGGACGAGTACCAGCGGTTCTACCAGGCGCTTGTCACCGCGGAGTCGGCGACGGTCCACGACTTCGACAAGGAGAAGTTCTTCGAAGGCTGCCTCCCGATCGAAGTGATGGCACATCGCGGCGAGGACACGCTCCGCTTCGGTCCGATGAAGCCTGTCGGACTCGTGGACCCTCGCACCGGGCGGCACACCGTACGCCGCGGTTCAACTGCGGCAGGACAACATCGCCGGAGATCATTTCAGCCTCGTGGGCTTTCAGACGCAGATCAAGTGGGGTGAGCAGGCGCGCGTGCTGCGGATGATTCCTGGCCTCGAACACGCAGAGTTCGTCCGCTTCGGCATGGTCCACCGCAATACGTACATCAACGGGCCGGGCGTGCTGCGCGAGACGTGGCAGACCAGGTCGCGGGGCGACCTGTTCTTCGCAGGCCAGATCTCGGGCGTGGAAGGCTACGTGGAGTCGGCGGCGTCCGGGCTTGTCGCCGGCCGCAACGCGGCGGCGCTCGTCCGCGGCGAGGAACCGCGCGTGCTGCCGCGTACGACGGCGATCGGCGCGCTGGCCTACTACGTCTCGCACGCCGACCCGCGCAACTATCAGCCGACCAACATCACGTTCGGGATCATGGCGCCGCCGCCTGACGTCGTGGGCGGGCGCCGGCTGGGCAAGGCCGACAGGAAGACGGCGACATCCGCACGGGCGCTCGCGCGATCTCGAGGCCTGGATGATGGCGGACAAGGCGGCGCACGCCGGGGCTGAAAGCCCCGCTGTCCGTGTCCCGTAACCTTCGCGGCGCCCGTCCTCGCGCCGCGGGGTCGTCAGTCCTCGCGTGCGTGCGCGATTTCCTCGAGTATCTCCGCCTCAATCGCAACGTGTCTCCGCACACGGTTTCGGCGTACGACAGCGATCTGTCGCAGTTCCTCACTTTCGCGGCCGGCTACCTGGGCAAGCCCCTCGCCGATGTGGCACCCGGCGATCTCGATCTCGGCGCCATCCGCGCATTCCTGGCGGTGCTGCACAAGGACGGGCAGTCGCGGGCCTCGGCCGCACGCAAGCTGTCGGCGCTCCGAACCTTCACGCGGTTCCTGCGCCGCAACGGCATGATCGAATCGGACCCGGCGGCCCTCGCGGTGTCGCCGAAACGGGAGCAGAAGGTCCCCGCACATCTGTCGGTGGACGAGATGTCTCAGCTCCTCGAGACACCCGACGTCGGCGAGCCGCTCGGGCGCCGCGACCGCGCAATCCTCGAGCTGTTCTACGCCTCGGGACTGCGCCTCAGCGAGCTCGTGGGCCTGGACGTCGAGGACGTGAACCTGAACGCGCGTATGGTTCGCGTGCTCGGCAAGGGCGGCGAAGGAACGACTGGTTCCGTTCAACCCGAGCACCGCCGCCGCCATTCGCGGGTGGCTGCGCGACCGTCTGTCACTCGTCAGGACGCGAGCGGGCAGGCCGAAGACGCCTGCCGCCGGCGATCCGCTCTTCGTCAACGCCCGCGGCGGCCGGCTGACGGGGCGCAGCGTCGAGCGCCTCGTGGCGCGCTACGTGGCGCGGTGCAGTACGCGTCTCGGCATCAGCCCGCACGCGCTGCGCCACTCCTTTGCCACGCACCTGCTCCAGCGCGGCGCCGACCTGCGCGCGATCCAGGAACTGCTCGGCCACGTGCAGCTGTCGACGACGCAGCGCTACACGCACGTCAACGTGGCTCAACTGCTGGACGTCTACCGCAAGGCGCACCCGCGGGCGAAGCGGTCGTGATGCAGCGGGCAGTGGGCAGCGGGCAGTGGGCTGCTGGCAGACCGGCAGTTGGATTACGCAGCAGGCAGGCATCGTAGGGCCGGCCTTGAGACCGCTCGACTGCCTACTGCCGACTGAGAGATAATGCGCGCCATGCGCACCGTCTTGCTGGCCCTGGCGTTCGCGTCGGGCCTGGGCTTCGTCCTTGCCGCACAGCAGCCGCCCGCCTCGGCAGGGCCCGTCAATGCCTCGTTGATCGAGGATCTCATCGCAGCGAACCGCATCCTCGCGCAGGAGGGCGTCGTGGACGCGTTCGGGCACGTGAGCGTCCGGCACGACCGCGATCCGAATCGGTACCTCCTGTCCCGTTCGCTGGCGCCGGCCCTCGTCACCGCCGACGATGTCATCGAATACACCCTCGACAGCGAGCCCGTGAACGCGCGCGGCCGCGCGCAGTATTCCGAGCGCTACATCCACGGGGAAATCTACAAAGTCCGGCCCGACGTTCGCGCCATTGTCCACGCGCACCCGGCGTCGCTGGTGCCGTTTGGCGTCAGCACGGTGCCGCTCCGCCCCGTCTACCACATGGCCGGATTCATCGGCGACGGGCTTCCCATCTACGAGATTCGTGACGCCTCGGGCATGACCGACATGCTGGTGCGCGACGCCATGCGCGGCCGCGCCATGGCCAAGGCGCTTGGCAGCAAGCCTGCGATTCTGATGCGCGGGCACGGCGTCGCCGTCGTCGGCTCCGCGCTGCCGTTCGCGGTCGGCCGCAGCATCTACCTTGACCTCAACGCCCGCATCCAGCTCCAGGCGGTCGGTTTGGGAGGGTCGGTCACCTTCATCGACCACCTGGAATCCGAGGAGATCCTGAAGTCCGGTGAGAACACCTCGTATCAACGCCCCTGGGAGTTGTGGAAACGGCGCGCGATGGGGAAGTGACGTGTCCGCGCAAGGAGGTCACAAGCTGCGCTTCCGCGCCTCGCTCGAGCAGCTGCAGCAGGGATCGGTGAATGGAACGAAGTGAATGTCGTAGAGGCGGACCTTCAGGTCCGCCTTCGTGGGTTCCTGGTGGGCCGGCTGAAGCCGGCCCCTACGCCTGACGACCCAAGCCCGGAGCCAGAAGCCCGATTAGACCAGCGCGCCGTGGCCGTCGTGGTGCTGCAGCGCCGCGCGGCGGCCGCGCGGGAAGTCGATGCCGAGCGTCTTGATCTTGTAGTTCATCACGCGCGGGCTGATCGCCAGCAGCTCCGCCGCGTCCTTCTGCACCCAGTTGGACATCTTCAGCGCCTCGACGATCGACAGCCGCTCGATCTCCTCGAGCGGAATGCCGGTCGGCGGAATCTTCACGACCGAGGCGGCCTCGCGCGGCGACCCGAGGGCGCCGGTGTCGCCGAGGCGCAGGTCCTCCACCGAGATGTGGGTGCCGTCGGCCAGCAGCATCGCGCGCTCGATCGCGTTCTCGAGCTCGCGGATGTTACCCGGCCAGTGATAGCGCATCAGGAGCTTGAGCGCGTCCGGCTCGAGCCCCTCGATCTTCTTCTTCAGCTCTCCCGCGAAGCGGCGGATGAAGAAGCCGGCCAGCGCCGCGACGTCCTCCTTGCGCTCGCGCAGCGGCGGCATCTCGATGGTCACCACGTTCAACCGGTAGTACAGGTCCTCGCGAAACGTGCCCGCCTCGACCATCGCCGGCAGATCGCGGTTGGTTGCGGCGATGAGCCGCACGTCCACCTTGATCGTCCGCGTGCCGCCGAGCCGCTCGAACTCGTGCTCCTGCAGCACGCGCAGGATCTTGGCCTGCGTGTTCGGGCTCATGTCGCCGATCTCGTCGAGGAACAGCGTGCCGCCGTCGGCCTGCTCGAAGCGGCCGATGCGCTGCTTGTCGGCGCTGGTGAACGCGCCCTTCTCGTGGCCGAACAGCTCCGACTCGAGCAGGTTCTCCTGCAGCGCCGCGCAGTTCACCTTGATGAAGTTGCGCGCCGCGCGCAGCGAGTTGTGGTGCATCGCGCCGGCGATGAGCTCCTTGCCGGTGCCGGTCTCGCCGCGGACGAGGACCGTCGTGGTGCTCTTGGCCACCTTGCGGACGACGCCGAGCACCTTGTCGAGCGCGCCGCTCGAGCCGATGATGCGTTCGAAATCGTAGATGTCGCCCTGCGCGTGGCGCAGGTAGTCGATCTGGTGCTGCATCTGGCGCATCTCGAGCGCCTTCGCGATCTTGACCTCCATCTCCTCGATCTCGAACGGCTTCTGCACGAAGTCGAACGCGCCCGCCTTCATCGCCTCGACCGCCGTCTGTACCGATCCGAAGGCGGTCATCAGGATGACCGCGGTCGTCGGATGCAGCGTCTTCGCGGTCTTCAGCACGTCGATGCCCGTGCTGCCTCCCATCTTCAGGTCGCTGACGACGACGTCGAAGAAGCCTTCGTGCAGCTTCTCGATGGCGGCGTTCCCGTTGGGCGCCTCCTCGACGTCGTGCGACGCCTCGGCGAGCGCCTGCGCGAGTCCGCGGCGGAGAGAATCGTGGTCGTCTGCGATGAGAATGCGGCCCATTGTCTTATCCCTCGTCAATAGCCCTGGTCGGCAGCGTTACTCGAATCGTCGTGCCGCACCCCGGCGCGGTCTTCAGGTCAATCTGTCCGTCGTGCGCGTCCACGATCTTCCGCACGATGGCGAGGCCCAGGCCCGAGCCCTTGGCCTTCGTCGTGAAGAACGGATCGAACACGTGATCCGCGACATCCTGCGGCATGCCCGGACCGTCGTCGGTCACCTCGACCTGCACCGCTTCGCGGCCGTCGAGGCCGTCCTCGACCCGCGTGGCGCCGGCCGCAATCGCAACATGGCCGCGGCCCTCCATCGCCTCGTAGGCATTGGCGAGCAGATTCGTGAAGAGCTGCGCCAGCTGGTGCTGGTCGCCCTGGATCAGCGGCAGCTCCGCCGGCACCTGGATGTCCACCTCGATCGCGCCGCGGCGCGCCTGCGTGTCGGCAAGCTGCACGGCCGACTGCACCGCCTCGGCGATGCCGGTGTGCTCCATGTGCAGCCGCATCGGCCGCACGAAGTCCAGCACCTCCTGCACGATGGCGTTGGCCATCTTGGCCTCGTTGATGATGTCGGTGAGCGCGGCCTGCGCCTCGGGCGCATCCGGAATCTTCCGGCGCAGCAGGCCCGCCTGACCTCGATGCCGGCGAGCGGATTCTTCACCTCGTGCGCGATCGCCGCCGCCATCTCGCCGACGGCGGCGAGCCGGTCGCGCAGGCGCTCGCGTTCTTCGAGCTGCTCGACGCGCGTCAGGTCCTTGAAGAACATCGCCGCGCCCACCACGGCGCCGGCGTCGTCGCGCACCAGCGCGAGCGTGTAGCCGATGACTTTCTTCGACGGCCGCAAGCGCAGCTCGACCCGGTTCGGCAGCAGGTGCAGGTCGAACACGGCGCTGAGCACGCGTACGATGTCGGGGTGGTCGCGGAGCACCTCGGCGGCCGGCCGGCCGAGGTCGCTGGCCTGCGGCTTGACCCCGAACACGCGGTACGCCTCGGCGTTCATCAACGCCAGCGTCCCGTCGCGGGTGATGGCCAGCACGCCGTTCCGCATCCCCGACACGATGTGCCGGAAGAACTCGTCGTCGATGACGCCGGCCGAGTGCGGACGAGCCGCTCGCGTCCCGCGTGCGCGGCTGCGCGGAACGCGGGGCCAGTCCGGCCGGGGACCGAAGAGGTAGAGGGCGGCGCGGTTTGGTCATCAGAGCGTGCTCCCGCAGAGGCGGAACCCTGCAATCTGTGCGGACGAGGTGGCAAAGGGCATGCCCGCGCATGCAGCGGCCGGAATCGACGGCCCATCAATAAATTGCCGAAAGACCCGCACGGGATCTATCGGTCGAATGATTACAGTTCTGTAAAGGTTACGCGGATTTTCGGTCGGCGGAAGGCTGGGCAGTTACGATTCAGACGCGTGTTCCTGGAGCGCCTCCCATTGGGCGATCAGGTCCCCGACCTCCCACATCAGCGCCTGGTGACGGTCCAGGGCCGTCTTTGACGCCTCGCGGTCGTCGTAGAACCCCTGCGTGGACATGGCCGCCTCCATCTCCTTGATTTGCGACTCGCGCTCGGCGATGCGCGCCTCGAGATCGGAGATACGTTTCTGCAGCGATTCCACGGCGCGCTGTTTCTTCTTGCGCTCGGCGTCTTCGCGCTTGCGAGCTTCACGGGCTCCGGGCTCCGGGCTGCGGACTCCGGGCGGCGTCTGTTGCGGCTTCGCAGGTTGCGCGTCGGCCCTGGCGCGTCGCACCCTGGGCCTTGTGCGTCGAGCCTTGAGCCTTGGGCCTTGATTGGTCGCCCGAAGCCCGAAGGGCGGAGCCCGGAGCCTCGGGGTGCTCCTTGTGCCAGAGGAATTCAGCGTACGTGCCTGGGTAGACGACTGCCTGGCCGTGCCCGATTTCGATGATCTTCGTCGCCAGCTTCTCGACGAAGTAGCGATCGTGGGACACGATGATCAGCGTGCCGCCGTAGTCCTCGAGCGCATCGAGCAGCACGTCCTTCGAGTCGAGGTCGAGGTGATTGGTCGGTTCGTCGAGCAGCAGCGTGTTCGACGGGCGCAGCAGCATGCGCGCCACCGCGAGCCGCGTGCGCTCCCCGCCCGAGAGCACACCCGCCTTCTTGTAGACGTCGTCGCCGGAAAACAGGAAGCCGCCGAGGATGTTGCGGATCGCCGGCACCATGTCGTTCGGGGAGCCGGCCTGCAGTGTCTCGTACACGGTGAGCGTCGGGTCGAGGCGCGTCGCCTCGTCCTGCGCGAAGTACTCCATCACGACCTGGTGGCCGGGTGTGCGCGTGCCGCTGTCCGGTTGTTCCTCCCCCGAGAGCATCCGCATCAGCGTGGACTTGCCGGCGCCGTTCGGTCCGACCAGCGCAATCCGATCGCCGCGTTCGATGTGCAGCGAGAGATTGCCGAAGACCGTGAGATCGCCGTAGGCCTTGCGCGCGTGCTTCAGCTCGAAGACCGTGCGGCCGCTCTTCGCGCACGCCGGGAACTTGAAGTGGATGCGCTTGCGTTCGGGCGGCACCTCGATCGGGACGACCTTCTCCAGCAGCTTGATCCGGCTCTGCACCTGCGCCGCCTTGGTCGCCTGGTAGCGGAACCGGTTGATGAACATCTCGATGCGCGCGACCTCCTCGTCCTGCTCGCGCTTCATCTGGCGCAGGCGTTCGAGCATCGCGTCGCGCTGCTCGACGTACTTGCTGTAGTTGCCGACGTAGTCGGTCAGCTTGCGCAGGTTGAGATCCGTGATACGCGTGACGACGGCGTCGAGGAAGTAGCGGTCGTGGGACACGAGGATGACGGCGTACGGGTACGAGCCGAGATACTCCTCGAGCCAGTTGCGCGCGTCGAGATCGAGGTGATTGGTCGGCTCGTCGAGCAGCAGCAGATTCGGGCGGCCGAGCAGCAGCTTGGCCAGGGCGATGCGCATCTGCCAGCCGCCGGAGAACGTTTCGGCGGGGCGCGCGAGATCCTCCTGGCTGAAGCCGAGGCCGCGCAGCACGGTCGCGATCCGCAGTTCCATGCTGTAGCCGTCGGCCAGCCGGAAGCGGTCCTGCAGATCGCTGTAGCGATGGAGCATCGCGTCGTGCTCCGCCTCGGGCACGGCGGAGTCGCCGAGGCGATGCTCGATCACGTGCATCTCGGCCTTGATGTCGAGCAGCGGCTGGAAGGCGCTGGACGCTTCTTCGAAGACCGTGCGGCCGGAATGCGTCAGGCCGTCCTGCGGCAGGTAGCCGATGGTGAGATCGGCCGGCTTGATGACGCCGCCCGAGTCCGGCTCGTCGAACCCGGCCAGCATCTTGAGCAGCGTCGTCTTGCCGGCGCCGTTCGGGCCGCACAGGCCGACGCGGTCCCCGTCACCAATCTGCCAGGTGACGTGGTCGAGGAGCGTGCGATCGCCGAAGGACTTGGTGAGTTCCGAAAGCTGGATCACTGCAGGATAGTGTCAACTCCCGACCCCCCAATTCCCAACTCCCAATTCCGGGATGGGGTTGCGGTCATTGACGTGTCGGGAGTCGGGGGCGTGGCGCGACGCGCCACGCCCTAGGCGGCGGGGGCCCCCAGCGCCTTGGCGGCGGCGGCGAGCACCTGCGGAACGCGGAAAGGCTTCGTGAGATAACCCGCCACGCCGAGATTGACGGCTTCGATGGCGCTCGACTCGGTCGAGAAGCCGGTGATGATGATGACCGGCAGGTCCGACTTGATGCGCTTGGCCTGACGGATCAACGTCAGTCCGTCCATGCCTGGCATCTTGAGGTCGGCAATGAGCAGGTCGTAGCCAGCGGACCGCATACGGTCCAGCGCGCTGGTCGCATCCGCAGCGGTGTCGACGTCGTACTCCGCCAGCGCGAGCGTCTTCGACAGCAACTCCCGGATGCTCGCCTCGTCGTCCACGACGAGGACGCGGTGTCGGCCCGGCCGCGGATGCGCCGAGCTCGTGATCGGCGCAGTCGGCGACTCGTTCCGCGAGCGCTGGCTATCCAGCCACGCGTCGATGTCGCGCTTGCGGAACCGCCATTGACGACCTACCCGTACGGCTGGAATCTTTCCCGCTTTGATCAAGCGGTAAACCGTACGCAGGTTGACCTGGAGGTATTCGAGGACCTCTTCAGTGGTGAGGAAGACCTCGTCGTTGGGGAAGTTCAAAGGCAATGCGCCTCATTGTAAACCTTTCGCCCGTGTTTTGCGCCGCCCTGTATCACGGAGTCGTGCAATGAACTTTGCAACGACCTAAACGGTCGTCAGAATGGGTGGCAAACGGGCGCTAAGCAGCATCGACTCAGCGGCTTGCGACATAAGATCCGGAGACGGCCGGCCGCCCGCGACTGCCGTCTTACATACCGGATGGACCGGAGGGCCCCAGTCCACGCATGACGAGTGCGACCGACGAGGAACTCGTCGCCCGCGCGCAGGGCGGCGACGTCGACAGCTTCAACCAGCTCATCCTCCGATGGGAACGGCCGATCTACGCCTTGGCGTACCGGGTGATTGGCCGCGAGGAGGACGCGCGGGACGTGTCGCAAGAGACTTTCCTCCGGGCTTTTCGCGCGTTGCCCGGCTTTAAGGGGCAGGCGAAGTTCTCGTCGTGGCTGTACCGGATCGCGTTGAACCTGTGCCGGGACTGGATCCGGAAACAGCGCCGCGCGCCGGTGCAGCAGATTCCGGAAGGCGTCGATCCGGTCGAGATGGCCGGCGAGACCGGGCCGGTTGAGTCGATCGAAGAGCTGGTTGCGCGCAAGGAGCTCAGCGCGGTGGTGAGCGACGCCATGGCGTTGCTCCCCGAGGAGCAGCGCACCGCGATCATCCTGAAGGAGTACCACGGGATGACGTTCCAGGAGATCGCGGATTTGCAGGGTTGCCCGCTGAGCACGGTGAAGACGCGCCTGTATCAGGGGCTCACGGTGCTGCGCCGCCACCTGGAGAAGAACGGCCAGATGGCGCCGCAGCTGGTGAAACGGACATGAGTCACAAATTCGAGTGCGGAGACCACGCGGACCTCGTCAGCTATCTGTATGACGAGTGCGATCCGTCAGAACGACGCGCCATCGAGGCGCACCTCGGCAACTGCGCGGCATGCGCGGCGGAAGTGGGAGCCCTTGGCGCCACGCGCCTGCAGCTCGCGACCTGGACGCCGCCGCAGTCCGATCTCGGGTTCCGCATCGTGTCGGAGGCCCGGTCGACTGTGCTGCGTCCGAAGCAGTGGTGGCACCAGCCGCTGCCGGCGTGGGCCCAGGCGGCCGCGGCCATCGTCATTTTCGGCGCCGGCTTGACGCTTGGCGTGATGGGGGGAAGCGACGGGTCGACTGCGGCGCCACCGGCCGCCGTCGCGCAGGCACCCGCCGCCGTCGCGGCCGGCCCGGTGCGGGCCCAGGTGCTGCCGGCGGTCTCGCCCGACGATCTGGCGGCGCTCGAGACACGTCTGCGTGCGGAGATGTCGCGGCTGCGGACCGCGCCGGCGCCCGTGGCGTCGGCGGGTTCGCCGGCTGTCGAGGCGCAGCTGCTGGCGCGCGTGCGTACGCTCATCGACGAAAGCGAGCAGCGGCAGCGGCGCGAGCTTGCGCTGCGGACCGCCGAGGTCCTGCGCGACGTGGACGCGCAGCGGCAGTCGGATTTCGTGCGCGTCCAGCGCGCGTTCGGGCAGTTCGAGGGTCAGGCCGGGGCAGAGTTCCAGCGTCAGCGTCAGGACCTGAACAACCTGATCCGCGTCTCGCAGCGTCCGCAGTAGCGCAGTATTGAAGCGGACGTCCACGTCCGCCTGTGAAGGAGCCAACGTGTTGAGAGTCGCAATCATAGGCGCCGTCCTCCTCGGTGCGGCCGCAGCCGCACCGGCGCAGACGCCGGTCCAGACCAGCGAGGCCGAGCAGATCCGGGCGCGCCAGAAGATCTTCATGATGGAGGGCGTGCTCGAGCGCGCCGTGCAGCTTGGGCATCGATTCGTTCCGTCGCCAGCTGAGCGCGGTCATGCCGGACGACATGCTGCTCGTGACAGGCGATGCACCGGGGGCGCGCGGCTTCCGCCTCGACGGCTACGGCGTCTTCTTCGACGTCGAGGTGCCCGGGGTGCGGCCGAGCCTGGCCTGGTCGCTGCGAACGATGAACGAGACCGCGTCGATGTTTGCGCGTGAGCTGTCGCAGGTGCGCGCGCAGCTTCGTCAGGCGGTGAACGATCCGCGGCAGCAACAGGAGATGGACCGCGTGCTGGCGCGCATCCAGGCGCAGATGGCACCCGGGTCGCAGGCCGCCGCCGCAGCCGGCGGCGGGCGATGGTCGCGTGTCGGCGGCCAGCACCGTCACCGCGCAATCGCTCGACGTGTCGCCGGCGTCCTCCGTCCAGTCGGCTCCCCCGGTCGCCGCCGCGACCACCACGCCGGGGTCGCCGGCGGCAGTGCGCTTCACCAGGGTCCGGTGTCGACTCTCGAGCCGGGCGAGGTCTTTACGAAGGCGGTCGCCGGCGCGCTCATCGACGCCATGCTGGAGAACAGCGGGTCCCTCATCATTGCTCCCGATGAATGGTTGACCGTGGCCGCGCGCGACAACGCGCAGGGAAACCGCTTCGTCGCCAGCGATCCCTCGGATGTCATGACGATCGTGCTGCGCGTCCGGGGCAGCGACCTCGCCGACTTCCAGGCACGCCGCATCACGCCGGACGAGGTTCGCAAGCGCGTCGAAGTACGAGCCTTCTGAAGGGGCCCACTTCCCCCTTCGCGCGTCAGCGGTGTCTAATGGAGACATGAGCCGCGCCATCGCCGTTCTGTTGATCGCCGTCCTCGGGGCCTCGTGCAGGAGCGTCGACGTCGAAAAGGCCGTTCAGATCACCGACGTGCAGACGGGCTGGTACGACGCCGGCATTGTCGAAGGCCAGAAGAACAAGCTCGTGCCGAGTGTCTCGCTCCGCCTTCAGAACATCGCGGAGGATCCCGTCGACAGCGTGCAGCTCAATGCCATCTTCCGCCGCGTCGGCGAGCAGGAGGCGTGGGGCGAGCACTTCGTGATGGCGATTCCGCGCCAGAACGCCCTTGCGCCCGGCGCGAAGACCAACCCCATCGTCCTGCGGTCGACCCTTGGCTATACCGGCACGCAGGCGCGCCTGCAGATGCTGCAGAACCGCGAGTTCGTGGACGCGAAGGTCGAGATCTATGGCAAGAGCGGCTCGCGGAGCTGGGTGAAGCTCGGGGAGCAGCAGATCGGGCGTGAGCTGCTGACGGAATAGCGGTCGTCGGTCTTCGGTCCACGCTGTCCGGTCCGCGCTGCTCGACCCGTTTTCCCAACCGAAGACTGAAGACTGCCGACCGCAGACCGAAGAACTGCCCATATAATCCCGGCGTGTCGACCCAAACCGCGCCCTCCTCGACCACGCTCGAACGCCGCCTCGGGCCTCTCGATGCGGCAGCCATCATCGTCTCCAACGTCATCGGCGGCGGCATCCTCTTCTCGCCGCCGCAGATTGCCGCTTCTGTTCCCAGCGCCATCCTGTTTCTCTCGACATGGGTGGCCGGCGGCCTGCTCGCCTTCGCGGGCGCCATGGCGTACGCGGAGCTCGCCGCACTGCGGCCGCGCGCCGGTGGCGAGTACGTCTACCTGAAGGAAGCCTACGGACCGCTCGCCGCCTTCCTCACCGGCTGGACCTCGTTCGTCGCCGGCTTCTCCGGCGCGATGGCGGCCAGCGCCGGCGTGCTCGCGTTCTACCTCGGACGGTTCGTGCCGGCCGCGGGCGACGTGACGCCGTTCTTCACGCTGCCGCTCGTCCCCGGCATCCTCGAGCTGAGCGTATCGCCGCAGCGCATCGTCGCCATCGCCGCCATCTTCGGCATGGCGTGGATTCACCTGCGCGGCGTCGGCCCCGGCCGCGTCGTCAGCGACGTCCTCGCCGTTCTGAAGGTCGCCGCGTTCGTGCTCTTCATCGCCGTCGGCTTCTCGTTCGGCGAAGGCAACGCCGCCAACCTGGTGCAGACCGCGCCGGTGCCGCCGGCCAACTGGCTGCTCGCGCTCATCCCGGTGATGTTCACCTATTCCGGGTGGAACGCCGCGGCCTACGTGGCCGAGGAGGTCCGCGATCCGGGTCGCAACGTGCCGCTCGCCCTCGCGCTCGGCACCGGCACCGTCATCGTGATCTATCTGCTGCTCAACGCGCTGTATCTCTACGTGCTGCCGGCCAACGAGCTGGCGCAGGTGCAGGGATCGGTGCTCGACGTGATCGCCGACCGGCTCCTCGGAAGCGCCGCCGGCAACGTCATGGGCGTGGTCTCGATCATCAGCCTGCTGGCGAGCATCAGCGCGATGACCTTTGCCGGGCCTCGCGTCTACTTCGCGATGGCGCGCGACGGCATGTTCTTCCGGCGCGCGGCCAGCGTGCACCCGCGTTACCGCACGCCGGCGGCCGCGATCATCGCGCAGGCGGCGTGGGCATCACTGCTGGTGCTGTTCGCGACGGCCGATGCGCTGCTCACCTACACCGGCTTCGCGATCATCCTGTTCTCGGGGGCGGCGGTGGTGGCGCTGTTCGTGTTGCGCGCGAAGCAACCGGACGCGGAACGCCCGTTCAGGGCGCTTGGGTATCCCGTGGCGCCGGCGGTTTACGCGATCGCGAGCGTGGCGATCCTGATGAACGGCCTCTATCGCGCGCCTGGCCCCACCGGTGCGGGCGCGCTGATCATCGCGGCGGGCATTCCGTTGTATTTCGTGTTCCGGAAACGGCGAGGGTGAGGTGAGCGCGGCAGCCGGGCAGCCGGCAGGCCGGCAGTGAATGTGGCTCGATGCCGCGGGGTCGAAGCGTTGCGCTGTTCACCCCGACGCGCCGCACTACATGCACTGCCTGCTGCCAGCTGCACTGACTACGGTCGCGGGCGCAGTTCTCCGCGATACGTGACCTTGTTCCCCGGCGTGATCCGCACGTTGACCTCGAGCGGCTCGTAGCCCGGGGCGACCAGCTCGACGCGGTAGGGCCCCGACTCGAGGGTCAGTGACTGCGCGATGCCGTCGTAGTCGTCCACGACGCCCGCGTAGTAACCGTCCACGTAGACTTCCGCGTGCCGCGGCGACACCTGCAGACGCAACTGTCCCACATCGTAGCCGTAGCCCGGGTTGTAGCCCCCGCCGTAGCCGCCGTAATAACCGCCGTAATAGCCTGCGGGTCCGCCGTAGTAGGCGCCGTAGACGCTGCCGTAGGAGCCCGGGAACCAGCGGTACGGGTCGTAGTAGAAGTAGCCGAGGCCGAACCCGCCATACCCGTATGGATAGGCGCGCCGCGGATACACGTAGAAATTGTTGTAGGTGTTGTAGCCGCGCGGCGCCGATCTGTAGACGCCGCCGTTTCGATACACCCCTCTGTTCGTACCCGAGGGCGGGCGATGGGAACCTCGCGGCACGGCAACACCCGTCTGCGGATTGTCTCCACGCGGCCGGCTGCCTCGCGGCTCCGCACGCCGCTGCCGCTGGTCGTCGGCGGCCGCGGCCGCACGCTCGGGCGCCGCCGCGGGCGCTGGCTGTACGGCAGCCGCCGGCGGCGCGATCGCAACGGCGCGCTCAGGCCTCCGCTGGGGCGTCCGGCGCACAGGGTCAGCCACTCCGGCCGACTGCGACGGCGCCGGTGCCGGCGCCTGGGAACGGGGAATCGCGACGCGCGCGCGTGGCGCGGTCGCTTCAGGTCCTTCGACTTGCTGGGTGTCCTGGCCGTAGGCCAGTGGCGCCGCCGTCAGCAGCATGGCGGCCGCGATCAGCATGTGAACCGGGGGCATATGTCGACTCCTCTACCGCTGTGACTGAGCAACAGTGTTGCCACGGCGAGAGCGCACAAACATTGAGAAAAGGCGGCACCCGTTGCGTCCCGTCCTCCCGGCCTGTCATCGGCGCAGGCCACACCGCGCTGACGGCCCCGACGTCCTGACGGCGTCCCTGGGGCATACTGGGGACCAGTGATACACGCTACCACCATCCTCGCCGTGCGGCACCAGGACCGGACGGTGCTCGCCGGAGACGGGCAGGTGACCCTCGGCACCACGGTTCTGAAGCAGGGCGCCCGCAAGATTCGTCGGCTCTACAACGAGTCGATCCTTGCCGGCTTCGCCGGGTCCGCCGCCGATTCCTTCGCGCTGTTCTCCCGATTCGAATCGAAGCTCGAGCAGTATCGCGGCAACCTCGAACGGTCCGCGGTCGAGCTCGCCCGCGACTGGCGCACCGATCGCCTCCTCCGCCGTCTCGAGGCGATGCTGATCGTGGCCGACCGCAAGACGACGTTCCTGCTGTCGGGCACCGGCGACCTCATCGAGCCCGACGACGGGATCGTGGCGGTAGGATCGGGCGGACCGTTTGCGATGGCCGCGGCGCGGGCGCTGTCGCGCCACAGCGCGCTGAACGCGCGCCAGATCGCCGAGGAGTCGATGCGGATCGCCGCAGACATCTGCATCTACACGAACCCTCATCTGACCATCGAAGAATTATGATCGCGGGGGCCTACCGCCCGCGCGCGACGGCACTCGTAGAACGGGGACCTCGGCCCCCGCATGTGGCACATGGCAATCTTCCTACCAGAACGCACGACAACATCGGCGCACGCGCTCACTCCGCGCGAGATCGTCGCCGAGCTCGACAAGTACGTGATCGGGCAGGCCAAGGCGAAGCGCGCGGTGGCGATCGCGCTGCGCAACCGCATCCGTCGCCAGCGCCTGCCGCAGGACATGGCGGAAGAGGTGACGCCGAAGAACATCCTGATGATCGGCCCGACCGGCGTCGGCAAGACCGAGATCGCGCGGCGGCTCGCGCGCCTGGCGCAGTCGCCGTTCATCAAGGTGGAGGCGTCGAAGTTCACCGAGGTCGGCTACGTCGGGCGCGACGTCGAGTCGATGGTCCGCGATCTCGTCGAGCTCGCCGTGGACATGGTGCGCGCCGAGAAGGCCGACGAGGTCAAGGACAAGGCGCGCGCGGCGGCGGAAGAGCGGCTGCTCGACCTGCTGCTGCCGCCGTCGCGGCCCTCGGCGCCCGGTGAGGATCCGGCGGCGGTGCGCGAGCAGGCGAACCGCACGCGCGAGCGGATGCGCGAACAGCTGCGCGCCGGCCGGCTCGAGGACCGCGTCGTCGAGCTCGACGTGCGCGAGAATGCCATGCCCTCCTTCGAGATCATCGCCGGCACGTCGGTCGAGGAGATCGGCGTCAACCTGAAGGACATGATGGGCAACATGTTCCAGGGGCGCACGAAGAGCCGGCGGCTGAAGGTGCCGGAGGCGTTCGAGCACCTCGTCGCCGAGGAAGAGGCCAAGCTGGTGGACATGGAGTCGGTGAGCCGCACCGCCGTCCAGCGCGTCGAGCAGGCGGGCATCATTTTCATCGACGAGATCGACAAGATCGCGAGCCGCGACAGCACCGCCGGCGGCCACGGTCCCGACGTGAGCCGCGAGGGTGTGCAGCGCGACATCCTGCCGATCGTCGAAGGCACCACCGTGAACACCAAGCACGGCATGGTCAAGACCGACCACATCCTGTTCGTCGCCGCGGGCGCGTTCCACGTCTCGAAGCCGTCGGATCTCATCCCCGAGCTGCAGGGCCGGTTCCCGATCCGCGTCGAGCTCGAGCCGCTCACGCGCGACGACTTCGTGCGCATCCTCACCGAGCCGCGCAACGCGCTGGTGAAGCAGTACATGGCGCTCCTCGGGACGGAGGAGGTGACGTTGACCTTCACGCCGGACGGCGTGGAGCGGATCGCCGACTTCGCGGCGCGGGTGAACGAGATTACCGAGAACATCGGCGCCCGCCGTCTCCACACCGTCATGGAGCGGCTGCTCGACGAGCTGTCCTTCGACGCGCCCGACCTCGGTCGGACTGTCAATCACGATCGACGAAGGCTACGTCGACCGCATGCTCGCGGACATCGTCAAGAACGAAGACCTGACCCGCTACATTCTCTGATCGACGCCCGACTCCCGCACTGACACTGCGCCAGCTGCCGACGTGCGTCCTTCCGCCTGAAGGCGGAAGCCACGACCGGACGCGGCGACCACCTGTGGCTGCCGGCTTCAGCCGGACGCACGCCCTGGGGTTGCTCAATCGTCCGCGTCTCTGGCGAGCTCGCGCCAGACGCGATCGCCGGCCTGGACCGCGGCGTATGTGTCGTAGCCGCTCTCGCCGAAACGCGCCGGCGTGGACGGATGCCCGATGCGTACGAACTCGCGCTCCATCGAGGCGCCGTCCTGCACCCACGGGGCATCTGCCACTTCGACCGCATGCTGCAGCTCGTGGCCGAGGGCCGATATCGCCGTGGCCTCGCCGAGCTGCCACCCGATCTCGATCTGCAGATAGCGTGTTCCGCGGGACGCGCCCATGAATCTGAGCTGGCCGCGCACGCGCGAGCCGAGGTCGGCCGGGATCACGTAGACGATGACGTCGGAGGCGTCGAGCCGGGTGACGAGCGCCCGGAACGTGGAGGAGTTGGCCACGCCGTCGCGCAGGTAGGCCGCGATATACGCGGCCGTCGGCCGGATGCGCTCCGAAACGCCGGCGTCCGCGGCCTCGGCATGCGACCCGGCCAGCCCTGTGCACAGAACAACGAGAACTACCGAGCGCAGCATCGTCATAAGCGTTGCGACCCTTCCTGGGTGCCCGACCCTCGAGCCCCGCGGAGTCCGCTGCGCTCAGATGTGCCATCCCCGGAGTTGATAACCATTATCAGTTTACCTTCAGTCGTCGGCGCCGGCCGATCGCGTGATTTCGCGCCGGATCTGCTCACCGGCGTCCATCGCCGCCACCGTGTCGAAGGCCGTCACGCCCCAGACTGCGGGCCGGCGCTCGAACCCGAATTCGGCGTAGGCGCGGGCCAGCGAGGCCTGGTCGACGATCGCGGGCCGTTCGGCGATCTCGACGGCGTGCTGCAGCTCGTGCCCGAGCGCCGCGATCTTGCGCTGCGGCGGCCGGTCCGACGCGAGAAGGACAAGGACGTACCGGAAGCCGCCCGCGGCGGACACGAATGTCAGCCGTCCGTCGAGGTACGGGGGCAGCCGTTCGCACTTCAGATACACGACGACGTCGCCGCCGGCCAGCCGATCGACCAGCGCCCGCAGCGACGGGGAATTGGCGAGCCCTTCCTGCAGCAGGGCGCTGACATTGCGATCAACGGTGCGCAGCCGCGGGAAGTCGTTGGCGCGAGCGGGCGCGATGGCGGCGAGCACGAGAGCGAAAACGAGCAGCGAGGCGAAGCAGCGATGGGTCATGGTCCCTACCGTGGGCGGAAGTCCTGGGCGCCAAAGTCGCAAGCGGCGCGCCACGATGAGCATCGGGCGCCGATGTTGCGTTCCTGCTGGCAATTCCAAGTCGATCCTGTAAAATGCACTCCTTGGCCACCGCGCAACTTTCAAACAATTTTGTTTGTCACGTTCTCCATAACTACAAAAAAGTGCAGACCGATGAGGAGACCCTGAAATGCCCGCCGCGAAATCCGGAGCCGACGCCACCAACGCCGCACGCGATGCGCGGCGGCTGTCCACGCTGCTCGAGGTCAGCCAGGCCCTCTCGGGCACGCTGAACCTCAAGGCGTCGATGCAGCGGGTGCTCGGCATCCTCGTCCGGCACCACGGCGTGGTCCGCGGCATGGTCACGCTGCTCCGCGACGGCGAGCTCCACATGGAGGCGGCCGAGGGCTTCGACGACCGCGCGCGGTCGGTGCGCTACAAGGTTGGCGAGGGGATCACCGGCAAGGTCGTCGAGAGCGGCAAGCCGATCGTCGTGCCGCGCGTCAGCCGCGAGCCGGCGCTGCTCAACCGCGCCGCGCGCCGCGTCGAGAGCTCGCGCCAGGAGCTGAGTTTCATCTGCGTGCCGATCGTGCTGCAGCGCGCCGCCGTCGGCGCCCTCGCCGTCGACCTGCGCTTCAAGGCCGAGCGCGACTACGACAGCAGCGCGAAGTTCTTCGGCATCGTCAGCTCCATGATCGCGCAGGCGCTCAACGTGCAGCGCCTCGTCGAAGAGGAGCGGCGGCGCCTGCTCGACGAGAACACGCACCTGCGCCAGGAGCTGCGCGAGCGCTACGACTTCTCCAACATCATCGGGACGAGCGGGCCGACGCGCCAGATGTACGAGCAGGTGGCGCAGGTCGCGCAGACCAACACCACCGTGCTCATCCGCGGCGAGTCGGGCACCGGCAAGGAGCTGATCGCGCACGCCATCCACTACAACTCGCTGCGCGCCAAGAAGCCGTTCGTCAAGGTGAGCTGCGCGGCGCTGCCCGATACGCTGATCGAGTCGGAGCTGTTCGGCTACGAGAAGGGCGCGTTCACCGGCGCCAACGCGCGCAAGAAGGGACGCTTCGAGCTGGCCGAGGGCGGCACCCTCTTCCTCGACGAGATCGGCGACATCAACCTCAGCACGCAGGTGAAGCTGCTGCGCGTGCTGCAGGAGCGCGAGTTCGAGCGGCTCGGCGGCACCGACACCGTGAAGGTCAACGTGCGCATGATCGCCGCCACCAACAAGGACATGGAGAAGGCGATCGTCGAGGGAACGTTCCGCGAGGACCTCTACTACCGGCTCAACGTCTTCACCATCTTCGTGCCGCCGCTGCGCGACCGGAAGGCCGACCTGCTGTTGCTCGCCGATCACTTCCTGGAGAAGTTCTCCCGTGAGCACGGCAAGGTCATCAAGCGGATCTCCACGCCGGCGATCGACATGCTGATGGCCTACCACTGGCCGGGCAACGTGCGCGAGCTCGAGAACGCGCTCGAACGGGCGGTGCTCGTCTGCGACAGCGCGGTGGTCCACGGTCATCACCTGCCGCCTTCGCTGCAGACCGCGGACGCGTCCGGCACCGTCACCCGCGTCTCGCTGAGCGACGCCGTCGCGGCCTACGAGCGCGACCTGATCCAGGACGCGCTGAAGACGACGCGCGGCAACCGCGCCAAGGCGGCCCGCCTGCTCGACACGACCGAGCGCATCCTCAACTACAAGGTGCGCGGGCACAGCATCGACGTCCGCCGGTTCAAGTCTCCCGAGGTCGGCCGGCGCGTGGCCGCCGACAGCTTCGACGGCGCACGCGAGGAGCAGGCCGCGCTACCATCGGAGTGATGGTTTCCGGTCACCTCCCAACGCCCACTCCGATCCTGGCGCTCCGGTGGTCCGTGGTTGCGGGCGTGTGTGTGCTGGCGGCCGCCGGCTGCGGCAAGCGAGGCTCGCCGCTGGCGCCGATCGTCCGTATCCCTGCCCAGGTCGACACCATCGCCGCGCGCCGCGTCGGCAACGACGTCTATGTCACGCTCACCGTGCCGCAGCAGAACATCGACGCGTCGATTCCCGCGGACGTGTTGCGCGTGGAGATCTACGGCTATACCGGCCGCGTCCCGCCGCCGCAGGCGCGGTGGGCCGAGCTCGGCACGTTGATCGGATCGGTGCCTGTCGTCCCGGCGCCCCTGCCCGGCGCCCCCGCGCCGCCCGTGTCTGCCGATCTCGACGCCGGCGCGGTGCAGGGTGCGAGCGTGACGCTTATCGACAGGCTCTCCGCGGACGAGCTCGTGCAGGGCCGAGTCGATCCGCCGTTGGCGCCGCGCCGCTTCGCGGCGCCGGACGGTGGCGACGCCCGCCCCGGCGATCCCGGCGGCGCCGCCGCCGATGCGGCGCTTCTACCTTGCCATCCCCTTCGGCCCGCGCGACCGTCCCGGTCCTCCGGGCGCGGCTGCCGAGGTGACGCTCACCGACATCCCCGAGCCGCCGGGCGGCATGACCGTCGCCTATGACCCCGCCAGGGTCGTTGTCGAGTGGCAGCCGTCGGGTGGACTGCTGGGTTTCCTGCTCGATCGTGAGATCCCGATCGAGGCGCCGCCGTTCGAAGACGTGACGCCGGTGGTTCCGGTCGCCGCCGCCCCGGCGACGCCACGCGGTCCGACGCTGTACAACGTGTATGTGGAGGTGGCCCCCGATCCGCTCGTCCTGCCCGGCGCCGTGCGCTCCGCCGAGCCGTGGCGCGCGACACTGCCGGCGCCCGCGAACCCGGCGCCGATCGCTGCGTTCACGCTTGCCGACACGTTGGAATTCGAACGCGAGAAGTGTTACAGCGTGCGGGCCATCCGCGGCGGCGTCGAGAGCGACGCATCGCTGCGCACGTGCCTGCGAGCGGTGGACATCTATCCGCCGCCGCCGCCGGCCGCACCCGAGGCGGTCGCGGGCGAAGGCGCCATCAACCTGATCTGGGAGCCGAGCAACGCCGTCGATCTGGGCGGGTATCTGGTCTTGCGCGGGGAGGCCGGCGATGCCACACTGCATCCGCTTACGCCGGGTCCGATTGTCGAAGCCAGCTATCGCGACACCACCGTCACCCCGGGTGGACGATACGTCTACGCGGTCGTCGCGGTTGACGATCGCGTGCCGCTCGGCAACGTGAGCGCGCCGTCGGCACGCGTGGAGGAAACGGCGCGGTAGCAGCCGGCGATCGGCAGGACGCGTGGGCGGCTGGAAGCGGGGAGTGCGCGATGAAGTTATTTGTTGACACGGGGAATCTCAAGGAAATCGAGGGGCTGGCCGTGCTCGGCATCCTCGATGGCGTCACGACCAACCCTTCGCTGATGGCGAAGGAGGCGGGCGATTACCGCAAGATCCTGAAGCAGATTTGCGAGACGGTGAAAGGTCCGGTCAGCGCCGAAGTGGTGGCGACCGACTACACCGGCATGATTCGCGAAGGCCGCGACCTTGCCGGCATCGACGAGCACATTGTCGTCAAGGTCCCGTTCACCAAGGACGGGGTGAGGGCGTGCAAGACGCTCTCGTCGGAAGGCCTGCGCGTCAACGTCACGCTGATCTTCTCGGCGACGCAGGCGTGGCTCGCGGCCAAGGCGGGCGCGTCGTACGTCAGCCCCTTCGTCGGCCGGCTCGATGACATCGGCGCGACGGGGATGAACCTGGTGCGCGAGATCGTCGACGTCTTCGACAACTTCGAGTTCGCGACCGAGGTGCTCGTCGCCAGCGTGCGGAGCCCGATCCACATCATCGAGGCGGCGCGCATGGGCGCCGACGTCGCCACAGCGCCCGCCGCGGTGATCGAGCAGTGCTTCAAGCACCCGCTCACCGACATCGGTCTCGAGCGGTTCCTGAAGGACTGGGAAAAGGCGCAGGCGGCGAAAGTCTGAGGCCTGTGGCCGGGTGACTGCCACACGAATGGAAAAACCGGACCCGGTTTCAATTCTGGCGGAGCTCGAGCGGCGCGCGGAGCTCGGCGGCGGAGAGGAGCGGCTGCGCCGGCAGCGCGACGCCGGCAAGCTCACCGCGCGCGAGCGGGTCGAGCTGTTGTTCGACGGCGGCGCCTTCGAAGAGATCGACCGGTTCGTCACGCACCGCTGCCGCGACTTCGGCATGGACGAGCAGGTCGTGCCGGGCGACGGCGTCGTCGCCGGGCACGGCCGCGTCAACGGCCGCGTCGTCTACGCGTTCGCGCAGGACTTCACCGTCTTCGGCGGGTCGCTGTCGGAGACCAACGCCGCCAAGATCGTCAAGATCATGGACATGGCGATGAAGATGGGCGCGCCGGTCGTCGGGCTGAACGACTCGGGCGGCGCGCGCATCCAGGAAGGCGTCCTGTCGCTCGCCGGCTACGCCGACATCTTCCTGCGCAACACGCTCGCCTCGGGCGTGGTGCCGCAGATCTCCGCCATCATGGGGCCGTGCGCGGGCGGCGCCGTGTACTCGCCCGCGATCACCGACTTCACCATCATGGTGAGGGACACGAGCTACATGTTCGTCACCGGGCCCGACGTCGTCCGCACCGTCACGCACGAGCAGGTGACGAAGGAGGAGCTCGGCGGCGCGATGACGCACAACGAGAAGAGCGGCGTCGCCCACTTCGCGGTCGACAACGATCAGGAGTGCATCCTGCTCATCCGCGAGCTGCTCTCGTTCATGCCCGGCAACAACGTGGACGATCCGCCGCGCATGGACACCGGCGACGCACCCGATCGCGAGGACGAGGCGCTCGACTCGCTCGTGCCGGCGGCGCCGAACCAGCCCTACGACATGCTCGACGTGATCCACGCCATCGTGGACGAACGATATTTCCTCGAAGTGCACCAGCACTACGCGAAGAACCTTCTCGTCGGGTTCGCGCGCCTCGGGGGACGGCCGGTGGGGATCGTCGCCAATCAGCCGGCGTATCTCGCCGGCACGCTCGACATCGACGCGTCGGTGAAAGGGGCGCGCTTCGTGCGCTTCTGCGACGCGTTCAACATCCCGCTCGTCACGTTCGAGGACGTGCCCGGGTTCCTGCCCGGGACGGTGCAGGAGTACGGGGGCATCATCCGCCACGGCGCCAAGCTGCTCTTCGCGTTCGCGGAGGCGACCGTGCCCAAGGTCACGGTCATCACCCGCAAGGCGTACGGCGGCGCCTACTGCGTCATGTCGAGCAAGCACATCCGCACCGACGTGAACTACGCCTGGCCGACGGCGGAGATCGCGGTCATGGGCGCCGAAGGCGCGGTGAACATCCTGTATCGGCGTGAGCTCGAGGCCTCCGGCGACGTGGCCGCCGCCCGCGCGGCGAAGATCGCCGAGTACCGGGAGAAGTTTGCGAATCCGTACGTCGCGGCGCAGCACGGCTTCGTGGACGAAGTCATCGCCCCGCGCCAGACGCGGGCGAAGCTCATCTCGGCCCTCTCGACGCTCGAGACGAAGCGAGACAAGAACCCGCCGAAAAAGCACGGCAACATCCCGCTCTGATGGATCGTCCTCCGCCGCGGTTGCGATTCCGGGGGTCGGACCCCGGAGATGAGTCGTATCAACCTGTTGAGCCGACCTCTCACCGGCGTCCCACCGCCCTGGCGGGGATGCTCTACGCGGCCGTGACCGTCCTCCTCTTCCGCGGCCTGCTCCCCGATCTCACGACCCATCTCTATTCGGATCTCGGCGATCCGCTGCTGAATGCCGCCGTCCTCGAATGGAGCGCGCGCCACGTTCCGTTGAGCGACGCATGGTGGAACTTCCCGTCATTCGCGCCGCTGTCGGGCGTCACTGCGTTCACCGAGCACCTGCTCGCCGCGTACCCCGTGTCCACGCCCGTCATCTGGCTGACTGGAAACGCCGTGCTCGCGCACAACATCGTGTTGCTGCTGGCCTTCCCCCTCAACGGCCTCACCGCGTATCTCCTTGCTCGCGAGGTGACGCGATCGTCGCCGGCCGCCTTCGTCGGCGGCCTGGCATTCGCGTTCGCGCCCTACGTCGCGGTGCACATGTCACACCTTCAGATGCTCATCGCCTTCGGCATGCCGATGGCTCTTCTCGGGTTGCATCGTTACGTTGGGCCGGCTGAAGCCGGCCCCTACGACGGGCGTGCTGAAGCCGGCTCCCACGACAAGCCTTTCCAGCGCCGGGCATTGGCGCTCTTTGGTATCGGGTGGCTGATCACCACCCTCTCCAACGCCTACATGCTCGTGTTTTTTCCCCTGCTGGTGGTGTTCTGGCTGGCATGGTTCATCCGCCCCCGCGAGTGGCGGCGCCTGGTGCCGCCTGCCGTCACGGCGGCTGTCTTCACGCTGCCGCTGCTGCCGCTGCTGTGGGGATATCACACGCGGCAGACGGCCTACGGTTTCATGCGCATCGTTGCCGAAATCAAAGCGTTCAGCGCCGACATGGTCGGCCTCGCGGGAGTGTCGCATCGGGAATGGCTGTGGCGCGGCGTCCTGCCGCACACCTACGAGGAGAGCGCGCTCTTCCCCGGGCTCATGATTCTCGCGCTGGCCATCGCCGGAGTGCGCATGTCGCGCGGAGCGCACGCGCCGGCGCCACAGAGGAACAATCGACGATCCGTCAGCCAGTGGCTCTTTCTTGCGGCCGGCGCTGTGATGCTCGTGACGCTGGCACGCGTGTGGACAGGACCGTTCCGGTGGCATATTGGTCCACTTCCGCTGCCGCCATTCGCGCCGTTCCGCGTCGCGACCGTTGCCGCGGCGGCCTTCGTCGCCGGTGTCCTCCTCACGCCGCATTTCCGCCGCGCGTGGTCGAGGCGCGATCCGATCACGTTCTACGCGACGGCGGCGGTCGTCATCTGGCTGTTCACGCTCGGGCCGCAGCCTGAGTGGTCAGGATCGTGGCGCGCCCTTGCCTATGGGCCGTACTCGCTGTTGATGCAGTTGCCGGGCGCATCGAGCATCCGCGTGCCCGCGCGCGCATGGCTGCCCGCAGTGCTCTGCCTGTCGGTGCTCGCGGCGGCCGGCGCAGCGGCGTGGCTTCGCCGCGTCGCGGCTCTTCCGGCTGAAGCCGGAAGCCACACTGCGGCCGGGGCTTCCCGCTTCAGGAGAATCGCCTTTCTCGCCGCGGTCACGGTCGGCATCCTGGCCGAGGGATGGTTCTTCGACCGCCACGTGCCGGCACCGCTGCCGATGGCCGCCGGCATCATCCCGCCCGGTGCGGTCGTGCTCGATCTCCCGATGGATGAAGGATTCTGGAATGCGCCGCAGCAGTATCTCGCGGTGCGTGGCGGGTATCGCACCGTCAATGGCTACAGCGGCTACGAACCGCCGCATTTCCAGCCCTTGCGGCGTGCGATTGCGGACCTGCACGTGGACGCGCTCGATCCGTTTCGCCGGCTGGCCGAACTCTACGTGATTGTTCGTCCGAACACGTTGCCGCACATGACGCAGTGGGTGAAGGAGCATCCGGGCGCCGAGCGCATTCACGCCGGCCCGGATGCGGACGTCTTCAAGCTGCCCCGGCTCGATCCTGACGCGCCGCGACGTTCCCTGCCGCTGCCGCTGCCCAGGCCGGGCGCGCGGCCCTTCGGCTTCAAATGATGACTAGCCCTCGGCTGGCGGCTCTTCCCCCTCGCCATCGTCCGCGGCAGCGACCGAGACGTACACGCCCGTTTCCTCGAGCCAGCCGTTCATGACGTCATCTTCGGGGCAGGCGTCGCTGACCTGTTCGACCGTGGCGTAGATTCGCATCACTGACCTCCAGACGTCAGCCTAGATGCCCGGCACGCCGCGAGGAATCGGGCCAATCGGGTATTTCTGGCCGTTCTGCCGGGGGATATTGAAGCTCGGCCGTTTCGTCACTGCTCGTGGTCCGGAAAATACCCTCCAGACCCGATACCCCGCCAGCACCCGGAAGCCTAGAGTCACCTGGTGGGAAACGCCTTCATGCAGCCCGCTCTGACCACCCTGCCGCTGCCGACCGTGCTGACGACGCCGATCCGGCCGGCGGCCAAGTCGCCATGCGCGGCGACAACGCTCGTCATCTTCACGGCGGTCGACGGAGTCTTGCGCGACGCCGAGACGCGCTCGACGCGTGAAACGCGCGCGGCACTGGGCATGCTCGCGCAGCGCGACATCCCGCTGGTCCTGACATCCGCGCGTTCGCCGGCTGAGTTGCTGGCGCTTCAACGCGAGCTCGGCGTGCGCTATCCGTTCGTCGCCGAAGGCGGCGCGTCGCTGCACATTCCCGCCGGCTACTTCCCGGAGCTCACCCGCATCGGCGCGCAGGTCGACGGCTGGAATGTCGTCGAGTTCAAGGTGCCGGAGGCGGGACACGGGATCCGGCTGCTCATGTCGTTGTATCGGCTGTGCAGCGAGGACGTCGTGATCGTGGCGCTCGCCGACACCGCGTCCGACCGCGTACTGCTGCAGGAGGCCGACGTGCCGGTCATCGTGCGGAACGACGGCGCCGACCAGCAGGCGCTGCTGCGTGAGATGCCGTCGGCGTATCTCACGACCGCGGCGGGTCCTGCCGGCTGGAGCGAGGCGATCCTCGGCTCCGTCGGCGAATGACCGGCAGCGGGGACGGCGTGCCGCGCTGGACGCCCTCTCCGCGCGCGCACTACGATGGAGTCGTGGACCGCGTTCTGCCACCGCCCTCGCGGCACGTTCGTCCTACTTCCACCATCCGCGGCGCGCTGATCGCCGGGTTCGCGATCGTGTTCGCGCTGTGGGTGCTCTCCGGCTACGAGATCGTGCGCCGGCTGCAGGACGTCGAGCAGCGGGTGACCGCAACGCAGGAAGCCGCGGCCCGCGGCGAGCGCACGCTCTCGCAGGTGCGTACCAGCGTCCTCCTCGGCTCGATCTACCTGCGCGACGCCCTGATCGACACCAGTCCCGTCACTCGTCAGTACTACCGCGACGAGCTGAATCAGATCCGTGACGACGTCGAACGGCTGGTCCCGGCCTATGTGCTCGAGGTGCAACTGCCGATCGAGCGTCAGCACTGGGCGGACCTGCAGACGCAGCTGCACGACTACTGGCTGTCACTCGACGTGGTCCTCGACCCGTCCGCCACGCGCACCAGCGGCGAGACATCGGCGCTGCTGCGCAGCCGTGCGCCCCGCCGCGAAACGATCCTCGCCATCATCGACCGGCTGACGGCCCTGCAGCGGATCTCGCAGCAGCGCTACCACGCCGAGGCGTCCATCCTGTACGCCGAGGCGCGCATCCGGCTGCTGACGATTGCGGGCGTGGCGCTGCTCGTCGGCTTCGTCGTCGCCTGGTTCGCGACACGCCACGTCGGGCGGCTGCACCGGGAGATCGAACGCCAGCGTCTGGCCGAGCGGCTGAACCGGCGCGATCTCGAGCGGCTGTCGGCGCGGCTCGTGACCGTGCAGGAAGAGGAGCGGCGGAGCCTCGCCCGCGAGCTCCACGATGCGGTCGGCCAGGCGCTCACCGCCATCAAGATGGAGGTTGGCGTGGCCATGCGCGGCCGCGATCCCGAGCGCCAGCGGGCGTCGCTCGAGGAAGCGCGCTCGATTGCCGAGACGACGCTGCAGAGCGTGCGCGACCTGTCGCAGCTGCTCCATCCGTCGATGCTCGACGACTTCGGGCTGCCCGAGGCGGTGTCGGCGTACCTGCGCAACTTCTCGCGGCGGACCGGCATCCGCGCGCAGCTGACGACCGAGCGGATGGAGGATCGCCTTCCCTCCGACGTCGAGGTCTGCGTCTACCGCATCGTGCAGGAAGCCACGACCAATGTCGGCCGTCACAGCGCAGCAAGCGCGTGCACGGTCGCCCTCGTGCGCCGTGACGGCATGCTGCAGCTCACGATCGAGGACGACGGGAAGGGAATGGACCTGAAGGGTCCGCGCCAGGCCGACGCCCCGCGCGGCCTCGGGCTGATCGCGATGCGCGAGCGCGCCCAGGCGCTCTCGGGTGGATTCGTGATCGAGAACCGGACGGAAGGTGGCACGCGGCTCATCGTGCGCCTGCCGGTGCTGGCCGCCGTCGCCCCGTCGTCGGGCGCGGAACTGCTCGCGGGCTGATCCGCATGTCCCGACTTCGCCTCCTCCTCGCCGACGATCACACCGTCGTCCGCCAGGGTCTCCGCAGAATCCTCGAGGATCGGCCCGAGTGGGAGGTGGTGGCGGAAGCCGGTGACGGCCGCGAGGCTGTGCGTCAGGCCGAGGTGCACAAGCCCGACGTCGCGATCGTGGACGTCGCGATGCCGCTGCTGAACGGCATCGAGACGACGCGGCAGATCACGCGGAAGTCGCCGGCGACGCGTGTGCTGGTGCTGAGCATGCACGCCGACGAAGCGTACGTGACCCAGATCCTGCGGGCCGGGGCGACCGGCTACCTGCTGAAGGACTCGGCGGACGTGGACCTGATTCAGGCGGTGGCGGCCGTCGCCAAGGGCACGTCGTTTTTCAGCCCCGCGATCGCGCGCGTCATGCTCGACGACTACGTGCAGAAGCTGGCCGAGAAGGGCGTGACCGACCGTTACGAGTCGCTGTCCGAGCGCGAGCGCGAGATCTTCCAGCTCATTGCGGAAGGGAAGGCCAACAAGGAGATCGCGGTGCTCCTCTCAATCAGCCCGAGCACCGTCGAGACCCACCGCGCGCGGATCATGGAGAAGCTCGATCTGCACAGCGCCGCCGAGATCGTCCTCTACGCCGTCCGCCGCGGCGTCATCCGCTAGGCCGTCTGGAGCGCGCCGCCGGATCAGGCGAGCTTCGACCTTCTGTTAGACTTTCAAGGTTTTGCGCAAGATCCTGGTCGCGAACCGCGGCGAGATCGCCGTCCGGATCATCCGTGCGTGCCGGGACATGGGGATCGCCGCCGTCGCCGTCTATTCCGAGTGCGATCGCGCCGCGCGCCACGTGCGGATGGCGGACGAGGCGATTGCGATCGGGGGCAACCCGCCCGCCGAGAGCTACCTGAACATCGAACGCATCGTTGACGCCGCGCGTCAGGCCGGCGCGGACGCGATCCACCCGGGCTACGGCTTTCTGGCGGAGAACGAGGACTTCGCCGCCGCCTGCCGCACCGCCGGCGTGACCTTCATCGGTCCGACTGCTGAAGCCATCGCCCTGATGGGCAGCAAGACCGCCGCGCGGGCGGTCGCGATCAAAGCCGGCGTGCCGGTCGTGCCGGGCACGCGAGGAGGCTCTCGGGCCGGAGGTTCCGGATACCGCGATCGCGGCGCTCGCCGCCCGGATCGGCTATCCGATCATGATCAAGGCGGTCGCCGGTGGCGGCGGCAAGGGCATGCGCGTCGTCGCGGCCGCCGATGATCTTCCGAGCGCCATTCGCGCTGCGCGATCGGAGGCGGGCGCGGCCTTCGGCGATTCCGCCGTCTACCTCGAGCGTCAGCTCCTGCGTCCGCGCCACATCGAGGTGCAGCTGCTCGGCGACGCCCACGGCACGCGTGCTGCCGTTCGTTGAGCGCGAGTGCTCGATCCAGCGGCGGCACCAGAAAGTGATCGAGGAAACGCCTTCGCCAGTGGTGCCCGACGCGCTCCGCACCGCAGCTCACCGATGCCGCGGTGGCCGTGGCAGCGTCGGTCGGCTATACCAACGCCGGCACGATCGAATTCCTCCTCGACGAAGACGGACGCTTCTACTTTCTCGAGATGAACACCCGCCTGCAGGTCGAGCATCCGATCACCGAGATGGTGACGGGCGTGGATCTCGTGCAGTGGCAGATCCGGATCGCGCGCGGCGAGCGCCTCGATCTCGACCCACGCGCGCTCGTCGCGCCGCGGGGGCACGCGATCGAGTGCCGCATCTACGCAGAGGATCCGGAGGCGGGATTCATGCCGTCGCCCGGCCGCATCACGGCGTTGCGTGTGCCGAACGGCCCCGGTGTGCGCGACGACAGCGGCGCCGAGGCTGGCGGAGAGGTGCCGATCTACTACGACCCGCTGATCTCCAAGCTCGCCGTGTGGGGTGCGGACCGTCCGCAGGCGATCGCGCGCATGCAGCGGGCGCTGCAGGAATACGAGGTCCGCGGCATCAGGACGACCGTGCCCTTTTTCAAGTGGATGCTGCAGCAGCCGGCGTTTGCCGAAGCCGCGTTCCACACCGGCTATTTGGACGAGCTCTTGCAGCAGCGGCGGGGCGCGCCCTTCGACACCGCTGAAGCGTCATTAGAAGAGGTCGCGGCCGTGGCAATCGCCATCGTCCGGCGGCAGCTGGGGAGTGCAGGGGACGCGGCGGGCATACGCGGCGTGCCCGATGGACGTCCGGACTCAGGCGGACGATCGGCGTCGGCGTGGACGTCGCTGGCGCGCGTCGAGGGCCTGCGTTCTTGACCTTTCAGATCGAGGTGGGCGGGCGCAGGCGGGACGTGACGGCGCGGCGCGTCGGGCAGGGCTTCGAGGTCACGGTGGATGGCCGCCGCATTATGGCTGACCTCGTGCGGGCCGGGACGGGTTGGTCGCTGCTGGTCGGGCCTGCTGAGGCTGGCCCTCGCGACCGGGAAAGCCATGCCGGCCCGGGCGCTGACGATCGGAACGCCGGGACCGGCCGGCCGATGCGCAGTTTCGAGGTGGCGATTGAGGATCAGCCGGGCGGTGCGACCGTATATATAAACGGGCAGCCGATCCCGGTCATGATGAATGACGCTGCCGCGCGGTTTGGCCGTCGCGGCGCGTCGGGCGAGCAGGACGCCAATGGCCCGCGGCGGCATTGTCGCCCCGATGCCGGGCCGGGTGGTCAAGGTGCTGGTGAAGGCGGGCGACGCGGTCGAGGCGCGCCAGGGCCTCGTGGTGGTGGAGGCGATGAAGATGGAGAACGAGTTGCGTGCCCCCGGTGCGGGGACAGTGACCGAGGTGAAGGTGACAGAGGGCGCGTCTGTCGAAGCCAACGCCGTGCTCGTGGTGATCTCGTAGGCGGCACCGTAGCGCGGTGGGTTTCCCCTCCGCGGATGTCTCGTGAAAAAGTTCTTCACCCATCCCGTTACGCGAACCATACGCCGCATCCTGCGCGCCATCGTGGTGACGTGCGCCGTCATCCTCGCGGTGGCGTTCGTGACGTCGTTGACGGTGGATCTCGGGCCGGCGCTGAAGTCGCGGGCGGAACGGGAAGCGAGCCGGTTCATGGAACGGCCGATGCACATCGGCCGCGTGTCGATCCACCTGTGGCGCGGCCGCTTCGTGTTCGAGGACCTGGTGATCGAGGGCCTCACACCGGAATCGCGGCCCTTCCTGGCGGCGAAGCGCATCGACTTGTCGATGCCGTGGAGCACGCTGTTCAACCGCCGGGTCGTGTTCGACGCGATCGAAATGACCGACTGGCAGATGTTCGTCGAGTATTCTTCCAGACGGCCGCATCAGCTTTCCTCGCCTGACGCCCCGCGGCCCGCGCCGCCAGAGCGCGTGGACGACGACGCTCCAGTACGTGCGCGCACACCGCGGCGAGTTCACCTACCAGGACCACGGCACGCCCTGGAGCACCGTCGCGCGCAACCTCGACGTCACGGTCGGGCGGCCGGCGACGGAGTATCGCGGCCAGGCGAGCTTCTCCGACGGCACGGTGAAGATCCAGAGCTACGAGCCGATGCGCGCCGACATGCGGACGACGTTCCGCATCGTGGACGGCAAGGTCCTGCTGAACCGCATCGACCTGCTGACCGACGGCGCCGAGTCGGTGCTCACCGGCGAAGTCGACATCGCGCGCTGGCCGGAACAGACGTACCAGATCAAGTCGCGCATCGACTTTCCCCGCATGCGCGAGATCTTCTTCGCCCGCGACACCTTCTCGCTGTACGGCAAGGGCGGCTTTGCCGGCACCTTCCACCTCTTTCGCGAGGTCGTGAACGGACGCTCGCGGACAGGGCGCGAGCTGAAGGGCACGTTCTCGAGCGACCTGGCGGGTGTCAATGCCTATCGCTTCGGCAATCTCCGCGGGTCGGTGCTGTGGGTGCCGGAGAAGATGGAGGTCACCAATGCGTCCGCCAACTTCTAGGGCGGGGCGGCACGTTTCGACTACCTCATGGCGCCGCTCGGCATGCGTGGCGTTCCCGTCAGGCACCGGTTCGACGCCAAGTACGACAACGTCGATCTGACCTCGTTCACCGACTTCATGGAACTGGAAGGGATCCGCCTCGCCGGGCGCGCCTCGGGCCGCAACCTGCTCGAATGGCCGTCCGGCCGCTTTGCCGATCGCCGCGCCGAGGGCGAGGTCCGCCTGGATCCGCCGCCAGGGGTCGACGCTGATGACGAGGGAGATTCCCGTCGAGCGCATCGAGGACGAGGCGGAACGCGGGACGACGCTGGGGTCCGTTCAGCAATCACACGCCGCTGGCACCCGTGCCCATCGGCGGCGCGCTCAGCTACACCGTCGGGCCCGAATGGATCGACATCGCCCCGAGCGTGATTGCCACGCCGGAGACCTATATCGAGTTCGAGGGCCGCACCGCGTACGGCGAGCAGTCGCGCATTCCGTTTCACGTCACGAGCGCCGACTGGCAGGAGAGCGACCGGCTGCTCGCCGGCCTGATGACCGCCTTCGGCAGCCGCACGAACGCGATCCCGATCGGGGGCTACGGCAGCTTCGACGGCGTCATGGCGAACAGCTTCCGGCGCCCGCGCATCGAAGGCACGTTCCGCGGCGAGCGCATGCGCGCGTTCGACGTCGTGTGGGGCTCGGCCAACGGCGCGGTCGTCATCGAGAATGCCTACGCCAATGTGAAGGACGTTGTCCTCGCGTCCGGGACGGCCACGATCCAGGCCGACGGCCGGTTCTCCCTGGGGTTCCCGCGCCGTGACGGCGGCGAGGAGATCAACGCGCGCATCCGCGTGCTCCGCCGGCCGCTGGCCGACCTGCGTCACGGCTTCGGCCTCGACGACTACGACGTCGACGGCCTGATGTCCGGCGAGTTCCACGTCTACGGCGCCTACCAGAACCCATATGGCTTCGGGCGCATGGCGATCGTGGACGGCGTCGCCTACGGAGAGCCGTTCGAGACCGCCAGCGCGAACGTGCGCCTCGAAGGGACGGGCGTCCGGCTCGACGGGATCGAGGTCAGCAAGGGCAACGGCCGCGGCACCGGCGCCGCATACGTGGCGTGGAGCAGCGCCACCTACTCGTTCAACTTCGACGGCCCGCGGGATCGCGGTCGAAAGCATCGCGCTCGCGCGCTCCGGCACCATGCCGCTTTCGGGCCTGGTGGACTTCACGGCCGGCGGGCAGCGGCACGTTCGACGCGCCGCGCTACGACGTGCGCGGGACCATCCGCGACTTCTTCGTGGCCGACGAAGGCATCGGCGAGGTGGTCGGCGACATCAGCATCAACGGCGAGATGATGACGCTCAAGCTCGAGGCGGCGTCGCCGCGCCTCGCGATCTCAGGCGCCGGGCGCATCGCGCTGACGCCCGAGATGGATGCGGAGCTGACCTTCAACGTCTCCGACACGTCGCTGGATCCCGTACGTCCGCGCCTTCGAGCCGCGGCTGTCACCGTTCACGACGGCGGTCGCCAGCGGCAGCCTTCGCGTCGTCGGCGAGCTCGCCAACATCGATCACCTGCTGGTCGATGCGACGGTGGACCGCTTCGACGTCAGCCTGTTCGACTACCGGCTGCGCAACGCCACGCCCGATCCGCATCGCGCTCGATCGCCACTCCGTCCGCGTGACCGAGATGCGGCTGGTCGGCGAGGACACGCAGCTCGACATCTCGGGCCTGGTCGAGCCTGCACGACGAGCGCATCGCCGTGCGCGCGACCGGCGACGCCAACCTCGGCATCCTGCAGGGCTTCGTCTCGAACATCCGCAGCTCGGGGCGCGCGTCGCTGGCGGCGGCCTTCGAGGGCGAGATGCGCCAGCCGATGGTCACCGGCACGATGACGCATCGAGGACGGCCGCATCCGCCACTTCGACCTGCCGCACGCGCTCGAGAACGTCTCCGGGCCGCTGCGGTTCGACTCGCGCGGCATCTCGCCTCGACGAGGTCACCGCCCGTCTCGGCGGCGGGCCGGTGCGTTTCGGCGGCACGCATCGACATGGAGGGCTATCTTCCCGACCGGCTCGACGTCTCGATGGTCGGCGAGAACATGCGCCTGCGCTTCCCGGAAGGGATGCGCTCGCTCGTCGATGCCAACCTCACGGTCACGGGAACGGTCGATGCGGCCACGCTCGGCGGCAACGTCACCGTGCGCAGCGCGCTCTATACCCGCCGCTTCGACGACCGGCGGCGGGCTCATCGACCTCGCGGGGAGTCCGGCCGCCATCGACGGCGCCTCGGCGTCGCTGGCGTCGACGCTGCCGCTGCGCTACGACGTGCAGCTCAGCGCGCCGTCCACCTTGCGCATCGAGAACAACCAGGCCCGGATCCAGGCGACCGCCGACCTGCAGCTGCGCGGCACGTACGACCGGCCGCTGCTCTTCGGGCGCGCGCGAGATCGACCGCGGCGACGTGACGTTCGAGGGACGCCGCTACGTGATCACGCGCGGCACGATCGACTTCAACAACCCGACACGCATCGAGCCGTTCTTCGACATCGAAACGGAGACGCGGGTGCGGGTGCCGGGCGAGACCTACCGCGATCACGCTGCGCGCCGCGGGCACGCTCGAGCGCTTCACGCCTCAGTTCACCGCCGATCCGCCGCTGGCCGAGGTCGAGGTCCTGGCGCTGCTCTTCAGCGACGTCGCGCCGGGCCAGGACGTCGAGTTGCGCCGCCTGCAGCACCGACATCACGCCGCAGGAGCAGCTCCTCCGCGATCGCGCCACCCGCGCGCTCACCGGCGCCGTCTCGTCGGAGGTCGGGCGCGTGGTGGAGCAGACCTTCGGCGTCGATACGTTCCAGCTCACGCCCTCGCTGCTCGACCCGAACGCGCAGTCGTCGCGGCTCGACCCGGCGGCGCGCGTGACCATCGGCAAGCGGCTCTCGGACCGCATCTACCTGACCTACTCGCGCAGCCTGTCGTCGTCCACGCGCGATCAGATCATCCTGCTCGAGTACGATCAGACGGATCGTTTCTCGTGGATCCTCTCGCGCAACGAAGACCGCACCTACGCGCTCGACGTCCGCGTCAGGCACGTTTTCTGATGCGATGGCTGGTGCGTGCCTTGCTGGCGGCCGGCTGCCTGCTGCCGGTGTCTGCGGCGCACGCTCAGAACGGGGGCGCCCCGACCATCGTCGAGATCCGCGTCGAGCAGGAAGGCCAGGTCGTCACCGACCGTCTCATCACCGGCTTGATCGAGACCCGCGTTGGCGAGCCGCTGTCGATCCGGGCCGTTCGCGAGACGACGACGCACCTCATGAGCCTGAACCGGTTCGAGGACGTGCAGTCGCTTTCAGGAGCCGGTGCCTGGCGGTGTCCGGCTTCGATACGTCCTGGTGCCGGTCCACGCGGTGGACCGGATGGAGTTCCGCGGATCACCGGGCCTGCCCGAGGGCGACCTGCGCCGCGTGCTGACCGAGCGCTTCGGCGCCACCCCGGCTGCGGCTCGCGCAGAGGAGGTGGCCCAGGCGCTGCGGCAGACGTACCGCGCTCGCGGGTATCCAGCCGCCCGGATCACTCCGCGCATCGAGGAATCACATAACCCCGACCGCGCCACCCTGGTCTTCGACATCGAGGCGGGGCCGCGCGCGGTGATCGGCCGCGTCGACTTCGAACAGCTCGACCAGATCGATCGCAACACGTTTCTCGCGCAGCCCGGCGTGCGCCAGGGACAGCCCTACGACGCCGAGGCGATCGTCCGGGAGCTGCAGCGCTACGAGGAGAACCTCCGCTCGCGCGGGTACTACGAGGCACGCGCCGTGCACTCGGTGGACTTTGCGCCGGACGGCGCCGCGATCGTGATGATCACGGTCGAGCGCGGCCCGCGCGTGGCGGTGGCGTTTGCCGGCGACCCGCTTCCCGAGGCGGAACGCGAGCGGCTCGTGCCGGTGCGCGCGGAAGGCGTCGGCCGACGAAGATCTGCTCGAAGATGCCGCACGCGCCATCGAAGAGTATCTCCACGCGGGCGGCTACAGCGATGCCGAGGTCACCTACAGCCGGGACGAGCGCGACGGCGAGCTGACCATCACCTTCACCGTGAACCGCGGCCGCCGGCATGTCGTCGAGGCCATCAGGTTGAACGGCAACATGGCGGTCGCCGAGTCCGACCTGGTGCAGTTGCTGCGGCTGAAGGGCGGCGAGCCGTTCGTGCAGGCCACGCTCGACGCCGGCGTTGGGGCCATCCGCAACGTCTACCGCTCCCGCGGGTTCACGCGCACGACGGTACAAGCCACTCCGGCCGAGCTCCCTGGATCCGAGGCTCCGGGGCCAACCGACGACCAGCGTGTGGAAGTCGCGGTGGACATCAACGAGGGGCCGCGCACGCTCGTCGGTGACGTCGCGTTTCAGGGCCACACCGTGTTCGCCGACGGCCAGCTCCGCGCGCTGCTGACCACGGCGCGGGACCGGCCGTTCTCGGAGGTGGAGGTCGCCTCGGACCGCGACAGGATCGACCTGGAATACCGCAACCGCGGGTATGACAGCGTGGTGGTCGACCCCGACGCCATGCTGGCCGAGAACGACACGCGCGCCAACGTCCGCTTCGTCATCAGCGAAGGCCCGCAGGTGATCGTGGACCACGTGATCATCGTCGGCAACGAGCGGACGAGCAGCGAGACCATCGAGCGCGAGCTGCTGTTGCGGGCGGGTGAGCCGCTCGGGTATTCGGCGCGTCTCGAGAGCCAGCAGCGTCTCGCCGCGCTCGGACTGTTCCGCCGCGTGCGCATCGAGGAGCTGCGCCACGCCGGCGAGCCGCGGCGCGACGTGCTGGTACAGGTCGAGGAAGCGCCACCGACGACCGTCGGGTACGGGGGCGGCGTGGAGGGCGGGACGCGCCTGCGCCCGACAGGCGAGGGCGGACAGGCGGAAGAGCGGTTCGAGATCGCCCCGCGCGGGTTCTTCGAGATCGGCCGGCGGAACATGTGGGGCAAGAACCGCTCGATCAATCTGTTCACCCGCGTCAGCCTCCGCGCCCGCGACGTCGTCCTGTCCGACTCCGGGATCCGATTCGAGGAGCCAACCGCCGAGAGCGGCTACGGCTTCAACGAGTACCGCGTGCTCGGGCACTATCGCGAGCCGCGCATTTTCAACACCTCGGCCGACGCGCTCGTCACCGGCATCCTCGACCAGGCGATTCGATCGAGCTTCAACTTCATCCGCCGCGAGGCGCGCGGCGAGGTGGGCGTGCGCCTGTCGCCGCTCTACAGCGTGACCTCGTTCTACTCCTTCGAGCACAACGAGCTGTTCGACGAGAAGTTCACCGAGGACGAGAAACCGCTGATCGATCGGCTGTTCCCGCAGGTTCGGCTGTCGAAGATCTCGGGCTCGCTGATCCGCGACTCCCGCAACGACCTGGCGGACGCGGACGGCGGCGCGCTCCTGGTGGCGACGACCGATCTCGCCGCCCGCACCATCGGATCGGAAGTCGGGTTCCTGAAAACGTACCTGCAGGCCTTCTTCTATCACCGCCTGCCGAGCACGCGTCGAATCGTCCTCGCCCTCGGCGCCCGTGTCGGCGCGGCGCAGGGATTCACGCGCACGGTTCCACGGGTTGATGACGATGGCAATCCCGTGCCCGGGCCCGGCGGCGACCCTATCGTCGACGTCGTCCAGGACCTGCCGGCGAGCGACCGCTTCTTTGCCGGCGGCGACACGACGGTGCGCGGCTTTTCGCTCGATCGGCTCGGCACGCCGGAAACGATCAACGAAAAGGGCTTCCCCACCGGCGGCAACGGCTTGATCGTGCTCAACGCCGAGCTGCGCGTGAACGTCGTCGGCGCGATGGATGCCGTCATGTTCACGGACGCCGGCAACGTCTTCAAGCGCGCGAGCGACCTCGACGTCAGAGATCTGCGTCCGGCAGCGGGCTTCGGCGTTCACTACCGGTCGCCCATCGGCCCGGTCCGCGTCGAGCTCGGGTTCAACCTCGATCGCCGCCAGCTCGTGCCCGGTACGCTCGAACGCAGGAGCGTGCTGCATATCTCGCTCGGACGGGCGTTCTGATGATGCCGGCACACTCGTCATTTCCACGAGCCACAGGGGCACAGCGGCACAGAGGCCGATCGGTCTGTGGCGTCCGCCTTCAGCCGGAAGTAAAGTCGAAGGCTCTTGCTCTGCGTCTCTGTGTCTCCGTGGTTTGTGGGCTGTGGCTGTCTCCGCTCGGCGCCCAGCAGTTGATCGACCGCGTGGTCGCTCGCGTCAACGGCGCGCCGATCACGCTCACCGACGTCAATGCCGCGGTCGGTCTCGGCCTGGTCGAGCACGCGAGGCCGGATGATCTGGAAGAGGCCACGCGGCAGCTGATCGATCGTCAGCTGATCCTCGGCGAGGTTGCGCGGTTCAGCCCGCCGGAGCCAGACACCGCCGCGATCGAGCGCGAAATCGCGGCGCTCAAGGCCCGGCCGGGCGCCGCCCTCGATGCCTTGATGCAGTCCACCGGCCTCGACGAGCAGCGCATCCGCGACCTCGCGCGCGAAAGTCTGCGCATCCAGGCCTACCTGGACCAGCGTTTCGGTACGAGCGTCCAGGTGAGCGACGAAGAGGTCGAGCAGTATTACCGCGGACACCCGGAGGAGTTCACGCGAAACGGCGTGCTGATGGCGTTCGACGAGGCCGCGCCGATCGCCCGCCAGCGCGCGTCCGCGCTCCGCCGCGCGGCCCTCATCGCCCAGTGGCTGCGCGACCTCCGCGCCCGCGCCGAAGTGGCTGAAGGCCGGCCGCAGTGAGTTCGTGACGTGTGATTGACCATCCGTGACTGCGGCCGTGTCCACCGGGCATCAGAAAATCACGTCAGCGCGAATCACCATTTCCTTGGCGGCGTTCCGTCGGCACCTGATCGACCTGCTGTCTTCCGAGCCGCGAACCGTCTCGTCGCTCGCGCGTGAGCTCGGTATGACGCGCGGCGACATCGAAGACGATCTTCGCCACGCGCTGCGTTCGGCGCGCGCCGCCGGCCACGACATCGACGTCATCCCGGCACGCTGCAAGGCGTGCGGCTTCGTGTTTTCCCAGGAGAAACTGGTGAAGCCCGGCCGCTGCCCGGCGTGCAAGGCGACGCGGCTCTACCAACCGATGATCCGGATCGCGCCCGCGGGCCGGTGATGGCTCAGCCTGTGGCTTCCGGCGTCAGCCGGGCGATTGCGCTCACGTTCCGGCGATCGCGACGCGCAGGATCTCCAGCGAGTTGAACCCGGCGTGGCTGACGATGGGCGCGACGCTGCTGCGGCGTTTGAGGTAGAGCACGGCCCAGAACGCGCCCAGCGTGCCGGTGGTGATCGCGGCGTCCCAGCCCTGCACGAAGTGGCCGAGCCCGAACGCCACGGACAGGACGATCACGCCGACCCAGGCGCCGCCGAGGTGCTGCTCGAAGCGGTGGAGCAGGAACGCGCGCTGCAGCTCCTCGCGGACCCCGCCTGCGAAGATGGCGACGAGCGCGAACATCGCCGCGTTCATCGCGCCGCCGGCCGCCAGCTCCTCGAGCGGATTGGTCGGCACGTTGTGCAGCCAGGGCGCCCACAGGCGCAGCGTGTTCAGCAGCACGACGACGAGCAGGAAGACGAACGGAATGACGAGCACGCCGAGCAGCGCCTCCTTCTTCAACGGCCGCTCGCCGAGCCACAGCGCGCTCGCACTCTCGCCGTGCGCCCGCATCAGCAGGATCATCAGCACGATGAGCAGCAGCGTGTCGGCCAGTGACAGGGTGAGGACGAACGGCAACGAGAGCTGGCCCGAGGCGTCCATGGGCGTCCACCCGGCCATCGTCAGCAGCGCGCCGATGGCGAACTGTGTCGGCACGCTCGAACACAGGAGGATTTCGGCGAGGGCGACGAGCCGGCGTGACGCCGGAGATGCTGCGGGCGAGGCGGCAGCCGTAGCGGGCTCGGGGGCTGCGGGCGGGACGGCAGCAGTCACGGGCTCGGGTGCTGCGAGCGGTTCGGACATGTCGGCGATCAGCGGGCGGCCATCGGTTTGAAGGGGCGTTGGTCGGTCTTTCGGCCTACAGTCTACGGCAATTCCGGGCCCAAGCTGGACCGTAGACCCCGAAGACTGTAGACGCAGGCAGGCGACCTGATCTATAGCTGTGCTGGACCGTGTAAAAACGACAGGCTACTATCGGGGTGAACCGCCGCGCTGACCCCCCGGCCAGGCGGTATAGAGGTCAACGGATGTCAGTAACCTCCTCCGGCGAGCGCGTCCTTATCGTGGAGGACGAGCCCGCCACGCGGCTTGGCCTCACGGAACTGGTGCGCACCTGGGGTTTCATCACCGATTCCGCGGCGGACGGAGAGGAAGCGCTCCAGCGCATCTCCGTGTTCCGCCCCACCATCATCATCAGCGACCTGGTCATGCCGCACATGGGCGGGCTCGAATTGCTCCGCACGCTCAAGGACGAGGGCGGCGATCTGACCATTGTCATCCTCACCGCGCAGGGCACCGTTGAAACGGCCGTCGAGGCGATCAAGGAAGGGGCCTACGACTACCTGACGAAGCCGATCGAGCCGCAGCGGCTCAAGATCCTCCTCGACAAGATCGTCGAGCGGCAGGACACGATGCGCGAGGTCAAGGTCCTGCGCAAACAGCTGCGCGACCACGGCACGTTCGGCCGGATGATCGGCAGCAGCCCGCAGATGCGGAAGGTGTACCAGGTCGTCGAGCAGGCGGCGCCGACGTCGGCGTCGGTGCTGATCTGGGGCGAGTCGGGCACCGGCAAGGAGCTCGTGGCGCAGACGATCCACCAGCTGAGCCCGCGCGCGCAGATGCCGTTCGTGCCGATCAACTGCGCCGCCATTCCCGAGACGCTGCTCGAAAGCGAGATCTTCGGCCACGAGAAGGGCGCGTTCACCGGCGCGTCCGACCGGCGCGAGGGCTGCTTCGAGCTGGCCGACCGCGGCACGCTGTTCCTCGACGAGATCGCCGAGATGACGCCGGCGACGCAGGTGAAGCTGCTGCGCGTGCTGCAGGAGCGGAAGTTCCGGCGCCTCGGCGGCCGCAACGAGCAGACGGTGGACGTCCGGGTGATCGCCGCCACCAACGTCAACCCGGCCGACGCCGTGAAGAGCGGCAAGCTGCGCGAGGATCTCTACTACCGCCTGAACGTCTTTGCGATGGAGCTGCCGCCGCTGCGCCAGCGCAAGGAGGACCTGCCCTGCTGATCCAGTCGTTCCTCGCCGAGTTCAACCAGCGGAACAACAAGAACGTGTCGGCGCTCGACCCGGCGGCGATGCGCATTCTCGAGCAGTACAACTGGCCGGGCAACGTGCGCGAGCTGCGCAACGTGATCGAGCGCGCCGTGATCCTGCACGCAGGCCGAGTTCATCGATCCGAAGCACCTGCCGCCGCTCGTGACCGACTCGCCCGACGTGGTGAAGCCCACACTGTCGCTCGCCCCGGGAACGACGGTCGAGGAAGCGGAGCGTCGCCTGATCCTGATGACGCTGGAGCACACGCGCGACAACAAGACGCGCGCCGCCGAGATCCTGGGCATCAGCCTCAAGACGCTGCACAACAAGTTGAACAAGCTCCGCGGGCGCGTGCCCGGCCGGAAACAGGAAGAAGAACCGGTTTCACAATAGTGCGCCTCATACAGACACAGGCCACAGAGGCACAGAGGCACAGCGATCAACGCATTCCGGAATTTCCCACGCCGCACGCGTCGAATTGGAGATCTTCATACCAGCCGATGACCTCTGTGTCTCGGTGTCTCTGCGGTTCGTGGCGGGGGAGGCTGCGGTAGCCTATGCGCCTCGGGATCAAGGGCAAGCAGATCGCGGGCGTCACGGCCATCGTGGGCGTCGCGATTGTCGCGCTGTCGCGCGCTGCACGTGGCGCGGCTCGCCGAAGTGGTGCTGCACGAGAGCCACGCGCGCGGCCAGCTGCTGGCGAACGCCATCTTTCACCGCGCCCGCGAGGTCGTGACCGGCAGCCAGGATCCCTATGCCGCGCTGCGCACCGATCCGGGGCTGCGCGCGATCCTCGAGTCCAGCATCTACGGCGAGAGCGTCACCGACGCGTCGATCCTCGACACGCAGGGGACGATCGTCGCGTCGAGCGACCCGACGCAGATGGGGCGGCCGCTGCGCGAGCGGAACGACCTCGCGGCGCTGGTCAACGAGGCGGGCCCGATCGACCAGCTGCGGTGTCATCTATTCACAGGAGGGCCAGTCGCTCGAGGTGCGCCTGCCGATGCGCCTGGGCGACGAGGCGTTCGGCTCGATCCGCATCGGCGTGTCCACGCTCCTGATGCGGCAGGAAGTGAACGCCTCCCTGCAGCCGGCACTGGTCACGGCGGCCATCGCGCTCGCGGTCGCCGTGCTCGTCGCGGCGTTTCTCGCGCAGCTCCTGCTGCGGCCCATTCACGTGATCCGGAGCGGCCTGACGCGGCTCGGCAAGGGCGAATTCGGCGTCACCCTGGACCTGCCGCCCGGCGACGAGTTTGGCGAGCTCGGCACTTTCTTCAACACGGTCAGCCAGCAGCTGTCGGCCGATCGAACGCTGCTCGCCGGCCAGAAGGCGCACCTGCAGACGGCGGTCGAGCACCTCGAAGACGCCGTCGCGCTGTTCAATCCGTCGGGGGAGCTGCTCTTTTCAAACCCGGCCATGCAGCCGACCTTGCCGGCGCACGCCATCGGCCGCGCGCTGCAGGGGCTCCTGCACACCGGCCATCCGTACCGGACGATCGTCGAAGAGACGCTGGCGACCCGCAAGTCCCGCGGGCCGGTGCAGTGGACGTGTCCGGCCTCACGACCCGGGAGCCCGGCGCCCCGGGCCGAGAGGCGAGCCCGGCCGACTTGCGCAACCCTGACCCGGAATCGGGGGACATTCTCCTGATGACGCACGCCATCGAGGGCACCGACGGCGAGCTCGTGGGCGTGCTCGTGGTGGCGCGGAATGTCGCTTACCTTTCGAAGATGCAGTCCACGCTCGCGTATTCGCGAAAACTGGTGGCGCTCGGTCGATTGACCGCCGGCATCGCGCATGAGGTGAAGAATCCGCTCAACGCGATGATGATTCACCTCGAGCTGCTGCGCACGAAGATCAGAAGCGGGATGGTCATGCCGTCTGTTCAGCCGGTGGCTGCCGGCAGCCTCGGCCTCACTGACGTGCCGCGCAGCGGCAGCAGCGCGCAGGCGGGCGCGCTGGAGCATGTCGGCATCATCGAGAGCGAGATCCGCCGCCTGGACGAGGTGGTGCAGGGCTTTCTGAAGTTCACGCGGCCGGAGGACCTGCGGCTGCAGCCGGTGCAGGTGACGCGCGCTGCTCGACGAAATCCTGCCGTTGATTCAGCCCGAGGCGCAGAAGAATAGCGTGCGGGTCATCGTGGACGTGCCCGCCACCGTGCCGAGTGCGAACGGGGACGCGTCGATGCTGCGGCAGGCGTTCCTGAACCTGGCGATCAACGCCTGCCAGGCGATGCCGAATGGCGGCACGCTCCGCCTGACCGCCGCCCCGTCGCCGCGCGGGCGCGTGGAGCTGCGGTTCGAGGACACCGGCGTGGGCATCGCGCCGGCAAACCTCGGCAAGATCTTTGACCTCTATTTCACGACGAAGGATCATGGGACCGGCATCGGGCTCTCGATGGTGTACCGTATCGTCCAGCTGCACGACGGGGAAGTCGAAGTGCAATCGACACCAGGACGGGGGACGACATTCAGAATCCTGCTCCCCCGGGCCAATGAGATGTGAGTGATGATGAACCCCCCATTCCCCACGCGCCGTCGCCGACGAGATCACCTTCGGCGCGTCGCGCCTCGGGCGTGCGCTCTTGCTTGGACTGTGGGTGGTGGGAGTTGGGAGTTTCGCCGCTGGCTGCGCCAAGGCGCGCGCGGAGAGCGCGCCTGACGGCCCGCCGCTCGAGATGCCCGCGCCCCCTCCGCGCGTGCTGGCGCCGGTCGATCAGCCGCTGCCGGCAACGGCTGCGGTGCCCGAACTGCCGGTCGCCGAGCCGCGGCCCCCGGCGCGCCCCCCGGTCCGCCGCCCTAACGGCACTCCCACGGAGGCAGAGGCTCGTCCCGACCCGCCAGCGCAGCCGCCCGCTGCGGCGCAGGCGCCGCCGGAGCCGGCGCCGACCGAGACACGTGAGCTGCGCGCCGCGCCCTCGAGCGCCGCGCCCTCGAGCGCGGCGTCTGCCGAACGCGATGTACGCGACCTGTTGACGCGCGCGTCGCGCGACATCAACCGCGTCGATTACGGCCGCCTGAGCGCCGACGGGCGCGCCCAGTACGAGCAGTCGAAGCGCTTTTCGCAGCAGGCCGAACAGGCGCTGAAGGATCGCAACTACGTCTTCGCGACGACGCTGGCCGACAAGGCGGCGACGCTGGCCACCGAACTCCTCGGCGGACGGTAGGTCGTATCGAAGGGCAACGGCTGAAGCCGGCCCTACATGCCGGAAGGATCAAAAACTCACCCCCACCGCCACGTGCACGCGGGGCTTGCCCGTCTCCGGCCACGCCACGTCCACGTTGGCCGTGACCACCGCAGCGCCGAAGTACACGCCTGCGCCGATACCGCGGTCGAAGCGTTGATCGGCGAGGCGCGCGCCCGCATCCCACGTCGTTCCCGCGTCCACGAACGCCTTCACGCCAAACCGCCCGACGTTCAGCGGGGACGTCAGCGGCATGCGCACTTCCGCCGACAGCAGCGCGAGCCCGTCACCCGCTCGGTGCCCCGCACGATAGCCGCGCAGCGTCGTGCTGCCGCCGAGGAGCATCTCCTCCGGGGGCGGCAGCGGCGCACCCGCGCGGGCGGCCGCGGCGCGAAGCGCGAGGACGGCGGATCCGCCGATGCCGGCGTAACCATGGAAATCCGCGGACGCGCGTGCGGCGCTGCCGCCCGCGAAATGGATGCGATCGACGCCGAGCGTCGCGTGTACGGCGTTGCGCGGGAACGACGGATCGCCGCGTGTATCGAACGTCAACTGCACGCCGGCCGCCTGGTGCCATGCCTGCGTCTCGGCGAAGTCGACGCGCGCGACGCGGCCCGAGGCGCCGGCACGCAACCAGGGCCGCAGGGGTCGCTCCACGTGGGCCGTGAACTCGCGCCGGGCATCGGGCACGTCGTAGTGAGGGTTCACACGCCGCGATAACGACGCCGATCCGCGCACGAGCACGTTGGCGCCGGAGCTGGTGTCTTCGGTTGGAACGGCGCCCCTCGCCGGAGGATCGATCGCCCGGCGGCCGAACCGGCGCTCGACCTCCACCGCGGCGCGGCGTTCGCCGCCCCACGTGGCGGGCACCGACACGCGGGTTCCAGGTCCCAGCGGCTCGATGAAGCTTACCCGTGCGCCATAGGTCAGCCCGTAGCCGTCGGCATATCCGACGATCGGCAGCAGCATCCCGGCGCTGAGCATCCGCGCGGCCGGCCCGGGGACCAGGTTGTCCCCGCCGACGGCGTCGTGCTCGTCAACGAGCAGAATGACGAGAATCTCGGATGGGTCGGCGATCGAGCGGTTCCGCCGCCTGACCTCGACGCCGGCGAACCGCCCGCTCGCGCGCAGCCGGCCTTCGGCCTCCGCCAGCCGCGCGTCGGTCGCCGGCTCACCGGTGGCGAGCGCCGCAAGCGCGAGGATGTCGGTGTCGGGCGTCGTATGGTTCCCATGGACGCGGATCTCCGCGATCGTCTCCGGCGCCTGGGCGATCGCCGGTGCTCCGCCGAGGCACACCGCGGCAACACAACGACACAGCACGCGCCCGATGGTCATCGGACCCGGATGCTGACGTCCGCAAGCCGGTAGTCGTAATACTCGACGTCGTAGCGGCCGCTCATGCTGCCCGTCGCGAGCGTGCCTTCGACTCGCATTCCGATCGAGCGCGGGAGCCAGACACCGGGAAACGGCTCGCCCATGCGCATCGACGACGAGAGACTGTCCACGCGCGCCAGGGCGCGGCCGGGCAGGAAGTCCATGTCGATGTTGCGGAACTCGGTACTGCAGGATCTGGTGCTCGGCGGGATCGACCCAGAGCGTGACGAGGGAGACCTTGTTCATCTTCTCCTCTATCTGGTCGTCCCGTTCGCGTGCGCGGCGGTTGGGACGCGTACGTCCCTCGGTGAACAGTTTGGTCGGGTAGTACTCGATGCGGAGAACCTCGCGTCCGTCGAGTTGCTCGCGTGCGGCAAGGGCGTACTGCCCGGGGTCGAACTTGAACTCGAGGAAGTAGGCGGACGAGACGAACCGCGGCTCCAGTCCCTCGAGGCCGCGCGCCACGCGACGGGCTTCCCGCCGCTGCTCGCGCCGCAGCCACCGGTTCTCCTCCTGCCGCCGCTCGGCCTCGTCGATGGCGACGCCGTCCGCCTTCACCGGACTGCGAATGAAGACGCCGTCGCGGATGAACCAGGAATACTCGCGCTCGAAACCAAAGAGACGGCTGCCTGCGGCGCCGTCAATCCGGAACGTCTCCCGCTCCTCGAGCACGTACTGCTGCAGTTTCTTCCAGTTCTCGTCGCGGCGGGCGAGCACGCGCGCCATGAACGCGTCGAGGTCTGTCTGCGCGGACGGCGTGGCGATGGCGGCGAGGAGACCCAGCGCAATGAACAGTCGCGTCAGCATCGGCGTACTCCTGCAGGGCTGGCGATGCATTGGACGAGCGATCGCCGCCCACGGTTCGCTGAATAATAATGTCCATCCTTTTACATAGCGGGAGCCTTCCACTGCCCAGTTCCTCGTGCGGATGAGTCGCGCGCGACGTACTCCTGAGGCGGTGGGACGAGAAAAACGCGCTGAATCCGCAGTGGTGTCGAGCACTCTTCATCGCTGCCGCTTCCTGCCGCCTTGGCACGCCCCCTGCTCTTTACGGTCACAGATTGAAAGTTACCCACCCCGCAGCGAAAGTGGCGGGGTCCACCCCACCAAAGCAAGCCTGCCTGTGCACCCGGGGAGGCGCTGAAAAGTGCCTCCTCCAGCCCTCTACCTCAGCAGCCGTACCCGACTGACACCGCTGTACAATGAAAAGCCAGATATAGCGACTGACCTAAAACATCAGCGCTACATATTGTGGTTTTACCGTTGACAACGGCGATCAGGTGGGCGCATCCTGACCGGGCGCAAAACGAGGTTATGAAGGCAGGGCGCTCCCAGCATTCCAGCCGACCCGTAAGTCTCCAGGTCACCTCGGCGCATATCAGCAGCACGCTTGTTCGGACGTTCCTTCAGGGGTAGGCGCGTCCCTAAAGCCCGGGTCCCGTGACCCGGGGTGACGTTCGGAGGAAAGAGCATGGACAGAGGCCCAGCCCGCGAAGCTGCCCCAGCCGGGCAGCATGCGCAGTCTCAAAGTGGAGCCCTCGATCCGCAGGCCCGTGCCAGACGCAGCAGCAGCGAGGCGGCGAAGGCGCCCGGGCTCGAGTTCTCTCGCTATTTCACGTTGCCTGGCGTCGATCCGTTCGACGAAATCGAATGGGAGATCCGCTCGGCCGTGATCGGCAACGAGAAGGGCCAGGTCGTCTTCGAGCAACGTGACGTCGAGATCCCGAAGTTCTGGTCGCAGCAGGCGACCAACATCGTCGTGTCGAAGTACTTCCGCGGCCAGATCGGGACGGCGGAGCGCGAGCGTTCCGTCAAGCAGCTGGTTGGCCGCGTCGTGGACACGATCACGCGGTGGGCCAGGGATCAGAAGTACTTCGCCAGCGACGACGCGCTGCAGTCGTTCAGCCACGAGCTGAAGCACCTGCTCGTGTACCAGAAGGCGGCGTTCAACAGTCCGGTGTGGTTCAACTGCGGTTTCGAGCGGGCGCCGCAGTGCTCGGCCTGTTTCATCAACTCCGTGCAGGACACGATGGATTCGATCCTGACGCTGGCCAGGACCGAGGGCATGCTCTTCAAGTTCGGGTCGGGAACCGGCAGCAACCTGTCGGCGATCCGTTCCTCGAAGGAGCTGCTCGCCGGCGGCGGCACCGCGTCCGGGCCGGTGTCGTTCATGAAGGGCTACGACGCGTTCGCCGGCGTGATCAAGTCGGGCGGCAAGACGCGGCGCGCGGCGAAGATGGTCATCCTCAACGCCGATCATCCCGACATCCTCGATTTCATCAGCTGCAAGGTCGAGGAAGAGAAGAAGGCCTGGGCGCTCATCGACGCCGGCTACGACGGCTCCTTCACCGGCGTCGCCTACGGCTCGGTGTTCTTCCAGAACTCGAACAACAGCGTGCGCGTCACCGACGACTTCATGCGCGCGGTGCTCGACGACGGGGAGTGGACCACGAAGGCGGTGCGGGACGGCGAGCCGATGGACACCTACAGGGCGCGGCAGCTGATGCGCGGCATCGCCGAGGGAACCTGGGTATGCGGCGACCCCGGCATGCAGTTCGACACGACGGTCAACGAGTGGCACACGTGTCCGAACACCGACCGCATCAACGCGAGCAACCCGTGCTCGGAGTACATGTTCCTCGACGACTCGGCGTGCAACCTGGCGTCGATCAACCTGATGAAGTTCGTGAAAGCCGACGGCGAATTCGACGTCGCCGCGTTCAAGGCGGCGTGCCGCACGCTCATCACCGCCCAGGAGATCATCGTCCCGAACTCGAGCTACCCGACCAGGGCGATCGAGAAGAACAGCCACGACTACCGGCCGCTGGGTCTCGGGTATGCGAACCTCGGCGCGCTGCTCATGTCGCGCGGCCTGCCGTACGACAGCGACGAGGGTCGTGCCTACGCGGCGGCCATTACCGCGGTGATGACCGGCGAGGGTTACGCGCAGTCGGCGCGCATCGCGCGCGACCATGGCGGGCCGTTCCAGGGATACGAGAAGAACCGCGAGCCGTTCCTGCGCGTGATGAACAAGCATCGTGAGGCGGTGAGCGAGATCAACCAGAAGTTCGTGCCCTCCGACCTCTATGCCGGCGCGAGGCAGGCGTGGGACGAGGCGGTCGAGCTCGGCGAGGATTTCGGGTACCGAAACGCGCAGGCCACCGTGCTGGCGCCGACCGGGACGATCGGCTTCATGATGGACTGCGACACGACCGGTGTGGAGCCGGACATCGCGCTGGTCAAGTACAAGAAGCTGGTCGGCGGCGGGTTGATGAAGATCGTCAACGGCACGGTGCCGATGGCGCTCGAGAAGCTCGGCTACACGAAGCCGGAGATCGAGGCGATCGTCCACCACATCGACGAGCACGAGACGATCGAGGGTGCGCCGTTCCTCGAGCCGCAACACCTGCCGGTGTTCGACTGCGCGTTCAAGGCGGCCAGCGGCGAGCGCTCCATCCACTACATGGGGCACATCAAGATGATGGGCGCCACGCAGCCGTTCATCTCCGGTGCGATCAGCAAGACGGTGAACGTGCCGCGTGACGCGACGGTCGAGGAGATCGAGCGGGCGTACATCGAGTCGTGGCGGCTGGGCGCGAAGGCGATCTCGATCTACCGCGACGGCAGCAAGCGGACGCAGCCGCTCAACACGTCGCGGGCTGGCGTGGCCGACACGCGCAACGCCACCCGGAAGGACGACGATTCGGTGCGCGAGGTCGTGAAGGAAGTGGTCAAGGTCGTCGAGCGGCCGCAGCGCCGGAAGCTGCCGGACGAGCGCCACGCGATCACGCACAAGTTCGACGTCGCCGGGCACGAGGGGTACATCACGGTCGGCCTGTTCGAAGACGGCACCCCGGGCGAGATTTTCCTGGTGATGGCGAAGGAAGGCTCGACGATCTCGGGTTTTGCCGACGCCTTCGCGCAGGCGATCTCCTACGCGCTGCAGTATGGCGTGCCGCTGCAGACGCTGGTGGACAAGTTCAGCCACTCGCGCTTCGAGCCGTCGGGGATGACGAAGAACCCCGAGGTGCGGTTCGCGAAGTCGATCGTCGACTACATCTTCCGCTGGATGGCGACGAAGTTCCTGTCTCCCGAAGCCCAGTTCCGCGCCGGGGTGAACCTGCGCGAAGAGCCTGCCGCCGAGGAGAGTGGGGCGGCCAGGTCGAGTGAGGCGGCAGCGTCCGGTTCTCCCGCGGCGTCCGGCTCCGCTGCCCCGGCCGGCCGCCGAGGTGGACCTTCGGGTTCGGCTGAGGATCGCCCCAGGACCTCCCAGTTCGCCGCGATGCAGAACCAGGAGGACGCGCCTCCCTGCAGCACATGCGGATCGATCATGATCCGCAGCGGCAGCTGCTACAAGTGCGCCAACTGCGGCACGACGTCCGGCTGCGCGTAAGCAGCCGGCCACTGCCAGCTGGTCTTTCATAGAGGCGGACCCTTCGGTCCGCCTCGCCCCAACCCTACAGAAGCGCCGGTCCGCCCTGCAGCGCGTCCAGCGTCACCAGCCGGTACCGGTAGCTCTGGCTGCGGCCGGGGGTGTCGCGTTCGTATACGAACACCAGTTCATGCCGTTCGAAATTGCCGAACCACTCGTCCCACGTGATTGGGCGGAATCTGCCCACCGCGGGGAAGTTGAAGCGGATGCCGGCGTCACCGTCGTTGATGTTCACCGTACCCTCGCCCGACGAGGTGCGCTCGCCTGTCGCCGGCTCGGCCTTGTGCTCGGACGCCCAGCGCTGAATGACCTCGTGATCGCGTGTGGCGGCGACGCGCACCTCGGGGTGGCGCTCCTCGTTGGCGGCGGTCACGAGCACGATGGGCGCGACACCGGGAACGAGAGATGGGTCATTTGCCATGTTTCGGCCTCCTCGACCTGCGTTCCCTGAAGCATGATGTGTTCCCTTCCAGACGAGACCGACGATCGTGTCGCCTGTCCTTGAGGAAGAGACGATGTTGTAACACCGTCGACATACGGCGCGGCCCATCGCTGGTCACACGAGGCGATACGCTCAACGTCCCGGCGATGCGCGGCGTGCCGCTGTGCGACACTGCAGGGCTTTGGCGGTTCGAACGGAGGATGTGGAGAACGATCGGTGCCCGAGCTTCCCGAGGTCGAATACGTCCGCCGGCAACTGCGGCGCGTGATGGAAGGGGCGCGCATCGAGCGCGTGTGCGCCCGTCGTCCCGACCTGCGCTACCCGCTGCCGGCCGATTTCGTTCCCCGCCTCGAAGGGCAGACGGTGCGCACCCTGACGCGACGCGCGAAATACCTCCTGGCCGAGCTCTCCTCGGGAGATGTGCTGCTCATGCACCTCGGCATGTCCGGATCGTTCCGCGTGCTGCGCGGACGGCGGCGCGAGCGCGAGCCCGCCACCCACGATCACGTCATCTTCGAGATGTCCTCGGGTGCAGCCGTGGTCTTCAACGATCCGCGCCGCTTCGGGTTCATGAAAATTCTCCGTGGCGGCGACGACCCCGACGCTCCGGTGCTGCGGGCGCTCGGCCCCGAGCCGCTCGGCCGCGGGTTCAACGCCGCTGTCCTGGCGCAAGCGCTCGCGCGGAAGAAGACCTCCTTGAAGGCGGCGCTCTCGGACCAGCGCGTGGTCTCGGGGCTTGGCAACATCTACGTGTGCGAGGCGCTGCACCGGGCCCGCCTGTCGCCGAAACGGCGGGCGTCAACACTCGTCACCAGGTCGGGCGCGCCACGACCGCAAGCGCGCGACCTGGTCGGCGCCATCAGGGCCGTTCTGAAGGACGCGATTGCTAGCAGTCATCGGCCGGGTGGTACGGACCGCTTCCGTGTCTACGACCGCGAACGGCAACGCTGTCCGCGGCGCGGCTGCCCCGGGGTGATCAGGCGGATCGTTCAGGCAGGACGCTCGACGTTCTTCTGCCCGGTGTGCCAGCGATGATGTGAGGGCGAGGCGGGAAGGGGGCAGACCCCTGGTCCGGGTGAGCCGAAGTCGGCGCTGCGTGCGTGTATCATAATCCGCTCGTGTGACCGGCCTGACTCGATCCAGCATCCAGAGCATCGACCTGCCGCCGTTCGATCCGTTGAACAGGCGTGCCGCCGAGTTGCGGGCGGCGGGCCATCACGTCATCTCCCTCGGACAGGCTGTACCGTTCTTTGCTCCGCCCGAGGCTGCGCTGCGGGCCGCGCGTGCCGCAGTGGACACGCCGGAGGTCAATCGCTACGCGACCGATCCCGGCTTGCCCAGCCTGCGCAGCGCGCTGGCCGCGCGGCTCGAAGATGCCATCGGCACCACCATTGGCAAAGACGATCTCGTCATCACGGCGGGCGCGAATCACGCGTTTACGCTGGCGCTGACGACGATGGTCGATCCGGGTGACGAAGTGATCCTGCCGGCGCCGTATTTCACGAACCACCAGATGGCGATCGTGGCGCTGGGCGCCAGGCCGGTCGAGGCGCCGGTGGCGGATCGCGTCACGTTCGGGGTGCGCTGGGCTGACATCGAGCCGCACCTCGCGCCGCGCACCAAAGCCATCGTCCTCTGCAACTCCAGCAACCCCACGGGCGCCCCCGTCGCCGCGGAGGAGGGACGGCTCATCGTCGGCGAGGCCGCGGCGCGCGGCATCGTGGTCTTCAGCGACGAGACCTACATGCACTTCGTCTACGAGGGCGTCCATTGGAGCGCCGCATCGGTGGCGGACTGGCGGCAGAACGTCGTTGTCATCGGCACGTTCTCGAAGTCGTTCGGGATGATGGGCTGGCGGGTCGGGTACGTGCTTGCGGATGCGTCGGTGTGCGAGCAGGCGGTGAAGGTCCAGGACGCGATGATCATCTGCGCGCCGGTCATATCGCAGATGGCCGCGGAGGCCGCCGTGAGGGAAAGCTGGTCGTACCCGGCATCGTTCCACGAGGAGTTGCGCCAGCGCCGCCGCATACTCGCGGAAGGACTCGCGAGCATTCCGGGCGTGCAGGTGGGCTCCAACCCGCGGCGGCCTGTTCGCGTTTGCCCGCATCGACGGCTGCGAGGATTCCCGGCGGCTCTCGGACGCGCTCATCGAGCGGGCGCACGTCGTCACGATTCCAGGCTCCGCGTTCGGGGCGAGCGGCGAGGGGTTCCTGCGCCTCTCGTACGGCTACGCGAGCTCGGCGGAGATTTCGGAAGCGGTCGAGCGGTTGCGGCGCTTCTTTGCCACGAGCGCGTGAGCGCAGGCCGGGTCCTGTGGACCCGGCGGGAGGCGGGTCTGAAAAGGCCCGCCTCTCCAGGTTCGCGCTGTCGCTAGCGGCCCGGCGCGGCGGTGACCTTCCAGATTCGGTGACCCCCGTCGTCGGAGACGAGCAGGCCGCCGTCCGGTGACATCGCCACGCCCACGGGGCGTCCCCAGCGCTCGATGGTGACCCCGCCCTCGCCGTCGTTGACCAGGAAGCCGGTCATGAAGTCTTCGAGCGGACCGGGACGGCCGTTGATCATCGGGAAGAACGCGAGCTTGTAGCCCGACGCGACCGAGCGGTTCCACGATCCGTGCAGCGCGACGAACGCGCCATTCCGATACCGCTGCGGGAACCGGGTGCCGGTGTAGAAGGCGATGCCGAGCGCGGCGGAATGCGACGGGATCAGCACGTCCGGCACGATCGCCCGGTTCACGAGATCGGGAAACGCGCCGACGTAGCGCGGATCGGCATGCTTGCCGATGTAGGAATACGGCCACCCGTAGAACCCGCCGTCCTTGAGTGACGTGGCATAGTCGGGGACGAGGTCGTCGCCGAGGTTGTCGCGCTCGTTGACGGTGGTCCACAACGTATCGGTGCCCGGCTGCAGCGTCAGCCCGACCGGGTTCCGCAGGCCCGACGCGTAGACGCGGTAGCCCGATCCGTCCGGGTTGAACTCGAGCACCGCCGCGCGACGGCAGTCCTCGCCGGCGTTGTTGTTGGACTGCGATCCGACGGTCACGTACATCTTCGTTCCCGCGCGGTTGAAGACGATGTTGCGCGTGGAATGGCCGCCAACGGGCAGGTCGAGCAGCTTCTCGGGCGCTCCCTGCGCCTGCAGATCGCCGTTGCTGTACCTGAATCGGACCAGCGAGCCCGTATTCCCGACGTAGAGATAGCCGTTGTTGAAGGCCATGCCGAACGGCGCCGCCACCGTGCCCGGTCCCGGCATGTGGAAGGCGGGCGGCGGCGCGCACGCCGGCGCGCTGGCGCCGAGCACCGGACCGTTGACGGCCGGGTTCACCTGCGCCGGCGACGCCGCGGCACCGGCGCCGCGCGCCGCCTGTGCGGGCTGGCCGCCTGCGGGGCGGCGCCGCGACCGGCGGTTTCCCCCTGGGCATAGACGCCGCGCTGTTCGAAGACGCCGTCGTTGTTGGCATCGCGCAGGACGGTGATGGTGTTGGTGGCGGGGGAACTGACGAACAGGTCGCCGTTGGGCGCATAGACCATCATGCGCGGCGCCTGGAGCTCGGCATAGATGCTCACCGTAAACCCGGCCGGGACGGCCGGCATCACCGCCGCCGGCTTGTCCACGAGCGAGCCCCGCGACGGGGTCGGCACGGCCACCGGAGGCAACCGATCCGCCTGCGGCTGCGGCAGCACCGAGTTCTTCTGCGCCAGCAACAGGCTGCCGGACGGCACCACGCCGAGAGCGAGGATCGCGACGGCGTGCCGGAGCTGCCGGCGGAACACGAGATGTCCAGGCTTCATGATCTGCATCCTCACAAGAGTTGACGCGCGATCGTATCCCAGGAGCCTATACCGCCGTTTACGTATCCTCAACACAGAGAAACCACATATTTGTCCAGACCCATAATCGACGCGCGCGATTTCAGGCGTGATTCAGCGCTTCGCGCATGCGGGCGATGGTACCGCCGTTGCTCGGGCAGGTGGACAGGAGGGTCAACACTCATGTCGCACCATTCATACCTCGTGTTGTGCGCCGTCATCACGGCCGTGTCCGGCGGTAGCGCCCTGGCCGCTGAACAGAAGCCGGAGGCGCTGGCGATGACGATGTCCGCCTCCATGGCGCCTGCCGAGACGGACGTCGTCGTCCGCCTGCGCGTCGAGCCCGACGCGCGCAGCCGGGAGGTCACCATCGAGTGGGTGGGCGATGACCTGTCAGGCGGAGCGCACGCGATCACGCTGGAGGGCGCGCGCGCGGCTGCCAGGCACCAGTACGCGATCAAGCGCATGACGCCGGGACAGTACGTGGTGACCGCGATCCTGCGGCAGAACGACGGCCGCGAGATCAGGCGCACGGCGAAGGTGACGATCGTCGGCATTGGCGGTCCCGAGATGTCCGGCAGGGGTGCAGCGCGGCGATCGCCGTAACCGCCGTCCGCTGCGGCGGGCTGGCGCCGTCGTGCCGAATCCATGCACGTGCGCCGCACGCTGTAGAATCGGACGAAAACCGCGACGTCCATGCCAGACACGGTTCTCGACATCCGGAAATTCATCGACGAACGGCCGGTCGGCCGCTATCAGTGGCTGGTCGCCGGCATGTGTGCGCTCATCGTGTTCGTGGACGGGTTCGACGCGCAGGCGATGGGATTCGTCGCGCCCGCGCTGTCGGCGGCGCTGCAGATTCCGCGCGGCGTCCTCGGCTCGGTGATCTCGAGCGGCCTGGTCGGGATGATGGTGGGCGCCCTGGTGAGCGGCCCGCTCGCCGATCGGGTCGGGCGCAAGCCGGTGCTCGTGATCTCCGTGCTGGTCTTCGGCATCGGCTCGCTCCTCACCGCGACCGCGGAGTCGGTGAATACGCTCATGGCCTTCCGTGTCCTGACCGGCCTCGGCATGGGCGGCGCGATGCCGAATGCGATCGCGCTGACCTCGGAATACATGCCGCGCCGCCGCCGCGCGGGTGCGGTGACCATGATGATCTGCGGCTTCTCCCTCGGCGCCGCCGTCGGCGGACTCGTTGCGGCCGCAATCATCCCGCGATACGGGTGGGAGTCCGTGTTCGTGGTGGGAGGGGTGGTGCCGATCGCGATCGCCGCGGCGGCGTTCGTCCTGCTTCCCGACTCCATCCGCTTCCTCGTGGTCAAAGGCGGAGAGGATGCGCGCGTCAGGCAATACCTCGCGCGACTCGCGCCCGGAGCCGCGATCCCCGCGCAGCTCTCGCCCGGCGTCGACGAGCATCAGTCCGGCGGGTTTCTCGTCAAGCAGCTGTTCACGGAAGGACGAACCGTTCCCACGGTGCTCATCTGGACCGTGTACTTCATGAACCTCCTGAACCTGTTCTTCCTCAACAGCTGGCTGCCGACCATCATCAGCGATGCGGGCATTCCGGTCGGGACGGCCATCCGGCTGACTTCGCTGTTCCAGATCGGAGGGATCGGCGGAGCTCTCGTCCTCGGCCGTGTGCTCGATCGGCATTTTTCATTCGCGGTGCTCGCCGTCTGCTACGTGTGGGCCGCGGTCTGTATCTACCTCATCGGCGCCGCCGGGGCATCTGTTCCGCTGCTCGCCTTGACGATTACCTGCGCCGGTGTCGGCATCATCGGCGGACAGAACGCGTCGCATGCGCTGAGCTCCGAGTTCTATCCGACGCGCATGCGCTCGACCGGCGTCGGCTGGGCCCTGGGAATCGGTAGAATCGGATCGATCGTCGGTCCCGTCGTCGGCGGCCAGTTACTGGCGCAGGGGACCGGCATGCGGCAGGTGTTCTGGGCGGCCACGATACCGGCCGTCATCGCGGCGATGGCGGCGGCAGGCGTCGCGGCAGCCAGGCGGGACAAACCGGATTGAAGATGCACCGCGTCACGCTCCTGGTCATCGTCATCTCTGCCATCACCGTGGCCTGCTCGCCGCCAGTCGAACCTGAACCGCCCCCCGCCGAACCGTCCCAGACCGCCGACGTTCCCCTGCCTCCAGTTCCCTTCGAAGACCAGGGCGCCTGTCCGTTCGAGGGCTGTGTCTACCGCGAGTGGACGGCGATCGACGAGGTGGACGCCTTTACGGAGCGCAGCGCCACTGCTCCTGTCGCGTTCCACGTCGGGATCCACGATCGAGTCACGGCGCTGACCGGCGTGGTCATCACGCTGAAGCCGGGTAGCGTCATCTTCCGCAAGGCGGTCGATCTGTCGACCGCATCCGGCGCCATCCACGTCGAGCCGGGAGAGGTGCTGCAGCTTCTCACCTATGAAGGCGAGGGATTCTTCACCGCCACGCATGCACGGCGACGTCCACCGGAACGTGGATGGCAGCACGTTCCTGGATGGCGCGTGCGACGAGGAGCCGGCGCGCTGCATCGGTGAAATCCGCGACAAGCCGGAATCGGTGTGGTGGGTCGAGATCCGGAACGCGCTTGGACAAACCGCTTGGACGAATCGAGCCGGAGAAGTTCGCCGGGAAGGACGCCCTGGCGCTGGCAGAGCGGTGATTCGACTCGCTCATCGCGGCGACGTCGGCCTGCTTCCTGCGATCGAGCGCGCCGCGGGCGCGGCGTTTGCCGGTTACCTGCAGCAGGTCGGCCTGCGCGCGGAGCTGCTTGACGTCGTGACATCGCTCGAGGAGCTCGAGCACGCGCAGAAGGCGGGGCACCTGTGGGTCGCGACGGTTGACGACACGCCTGTCGGCTTTGCCCTGGTGAGCGAGGTCGGCGGATTCGCGCACATAGAAGAGATCGATGTCCTCCCGAGTCATGGGCGGCGCGGCATTGGCTCGACGCTGCTGCAGGCGGTCAGCGAGTGGGCCATCGGCGCCGGGCTTCCCGGTGTGACACTCTCCACGTTCCGTGACGTGCCCTGGAACGCGCCGTTCTACGAGCGTCGGGGTTTCGTGATCGTCGAGGCCCGGGACCTGTCGGAGGAACACGTCCGCCTGCGCGCAGCAGAGGCGTCAGGCGGACTCAGGGCCGATCTTCGAGTGATGATGGTTCGTCGCGTCCGGGCGTCCTGATATCCTCGTTCATGCTCTTCAAGCAGACAATCCTGGACGGCATTGCCGCCGGTCGCGTCACGCTGGCGTTTCGCCGGTGGAAGCGGCCGACCGTCCGCGCCGGCGGTACGCTGATGACCTCCGTTGGTGTCCTCGCGATCGATCGAGTCGACCGTATCGACGAGTCCGACATCACCTCGGCAGACGGGCGTCGCGCCGGCTACGGCACGAGGGAGGAACTGCTCGACGATTTGAACGTACGGCGCGAGGGCCTCCTCTATCGGATCGATTTCCGCCGGGCCGGCGCCGACCCGCGCGTGACGCTACGCAATCAGGACGCGCTGACGGCGGACGATCGAGCCGTGGTGCGCGCGCGGCTCCAGCGGCTGGACGCCGCCAGCCGTCGCGGACCATGGACAGCCGCCGTGCTGCACGCCATCGCGAAGCATCCCGGCCGGCGCGCCGCCGAACTTGCAGCGGCGATGCAGCAGCAGACGGATGTCTTCAAGGCCAACGTCCGCAAGCTCAAGACCCTGGGGTTGACCGAAAGCCTCGAAGTTGGCTACCGGCTTTCGCGCGCGCGGCCGCGCGTTCATCCCCTGACCCGTCACCGCCGCGCCTGCCGCTGCCGCGGCTGCCGCCACGTTTCAATGCCGCCTCGAGCCGGTGAACGACGCGCGCACTCCGCGGTACAGCAGCCACCCTGCGGGCCCGAACAGGAACGTCAGCGCGAGGCAGGGCAGCACGAACGCGTGCGGCACCCCGTGTTCACGCGCGTCGCGCACTTCCCACGTCCCAATCAGCAGGTCGAACGCCAGGTAGTGAATCCACCCCGCCAGCAGCAGCCACGGGTTGCTGAACAGCATGGCGACCTCCTGCAGGGAGGAGAACCCGCCGGGGCTGGCGCTCCAGGCGGCCGCGACGATGACGGCGTAGAGCGCCGCAAGCGCGGCCGGCACGGCGGTGCCGGCCATCGTCGTCGGCGACCGCGCGGCGTCCCGGGAACGACGCCAGCAGCACCCACGCGAGCAGCGCGACGAGGTTGACGATCGGGAAGATCTGGTCAGGAGACATGATGGTCCTCAGCAGGCGATGGGGTGCGCGCCGGTGACATGTGGACGCGCCGCGACGACCCACATGCTGACCGCGGTCGCCATCGCCCAGATGGCGAACGCTCCCGCCGTCGTCGCGTCAGCGCCCAGGACCGATTGTCCACGGAGCGCCTGCCACAGCAGCAGCCCGAAGAGCAGCACGTAGCTCGAGCCGGCCACCACGATCAGTCGCGTCCGCGTCCGATCGGCCCAGCGCCGATAGGCGAGGAGCAGCGCCAGCAGGGCCATCGCCTGCAGCGCATGCAGGCCGACGAAGTGCGCGACGCGAAGATCGCCGTGCTCCACGCTCCAGCCGGTGCCCGGCAGGCCGGGGCCGCCGTCGGGCGCCCCGACGGTGTGCGCCCCGATGACCGTGACGCGCTGTCCGGAGCGGAGCTCCTCGAGCTGCGCCGTCGTCGGCCGCGTCATCAGTCCGCCGGAGAACGCGCCGACGATGGTGATGGTCATGCCGAGGCGCAGCGCCCAGCCGAGCGCCTCGTCGTCGAATGCCTGCCGCCACAAGGCGACCGCGACCGCGATCGTCGCCAGCGTCTGCAGCACGATACTCGCGCCCATGATCGAGAACAACGTCGCGTCGAGCGCCGTGCCGAGGTTGAAATGGCTCGTCATGCCGCGCCACGCCTGCGCGGCGATGATCGCCCACTCCACCACCATGACGACGGCCGTCGTCCAGCCGACGACGCGGCGCGTCCGCGTCCACGCGGGGAGGTAGGTGAACACCCAGGCGAGTGTCAGGGTGTAGATGGCGATCGAGGCGGCGAACTTCGCCGGCTTGAGCCACGCCGGCGCGCCGGTGATCGTGCGGGGATCGGCCCACAGGCCGGCCACGGAGACGGCGAGCAGGGCGAGCATGAGCAGGCCGACGGCCGTCAACGGGGCGCCGGCGTGCCACAGGCGGTCGAGCAGGGAGGTCAGGCGCGTTCTCAGGCGTTGCATGGCATCCTCCATAGATGTTGTCACTGTCAACATAACGATAGCGCCAAATGTTGACAGTGTCAACACCTGCCGGTAGCATGCCGGTATGGCCGTATCGCGCACGCCCCGCCGCCTCCGACGGCCCCCCGACCGCTACCATCACGGCGACCTTCGCCGCGCGCTCCTCGAGGAAGCCGTGCGGACCATCCAGCACGAGGGGGTCGACGGCCTGACGTTGCGCTCGGTCGGCGAGCGGCTCGGGGTGTCGAGAACCGCGTTGTATCGCCACTTCGCCGACAAGTCGGCGCTGCTGTCGGAGGTCGCGCGCGAAGGGTTCCGGATGCTGCGTCTCGCCCTGGTCGACGCGTGGGAGAAGGGCGGCCGCGGGCGTACCGGCTTCGACGCCATGGGACTCGCCTATGTCCGGTTCGCCCTCGAGAACCCGTCGTACTACCGCGTGATGTTCGGTGGGTTCCTCGCCCGTCCGGCCCCCGATCCGGAGCTGTCGCAGGAGGCGTCGGGCGCGTTCCAGGCCCTCGTCGACGCGCTCGTCGAGCAGCAGCAGACTGGTCTCGTCCGCAAGGACGACCCGCTTCAGCTCGCGCGCCTGATCTGGTCGATGGTGCACGGCATCGCGATGCTGGCCATCGATGGCCACCTGCAGCACAAGGAGGCCGACGCCGAGTCGCTGAGCGTCTTCGCGTTCGAACGCATTCGCACCGGTATCGCCGACTCCAGGTAGCGTTGGCGGCGACGGCGTGTCTACCCGACAGGTGTGAGCAGCCGGAGCTGTCGCGCGAGAAAATCGACGACCCGCTCGAACGGATCGAAGCCGAACGCCGCCGCCACCGACGGCCGCAGGTTCGAGTTGGCGTTGATGTCGTAGAAGACGCGGCGGCCGTCGTCGGTGTCCAGGTACTCGATGCCGCCGACGTCGAGCCGGGCCGCCCGCACGATTCGCGTCGCGGTCTCCACCGCTTCGCGTGGCACGTCGGGATAGGGGAAGAACTCCACCGGCGCGGCCTCGACCGGCGCGGGCACCTCGCACACGCCGCCGCCGTCGTCCGGATTGCAGACGGGGGAAGGGCACAGGTTGAATCGCCCGTGCGTCTTGACACGCATCGCGTACAGGAGCTCGCCATCAAGGAACTCGAGGCGGACGATGCCCTGTTCGGGATCGTGCGGCAGGTACTCCTGCAGCAGGAACAGGTTGTCCGGCAACCACACCGACGGGTCGCGGCGGAAGATGTCCTCGACGTGCGCGAGCGACTCGACGACCTGGATGCGGGCACCGCTGCCGCCCTGGTCGGGCTTCAACAAGGCGGGCCAGCGCACCTCCGTGCTGTGCGCGTCGAGCGCACGGACGTCGTTGAACGTGATCGAGCGCGGGCAGTCGATGCCGAGCGTCCGCAGCAACGTCGCCTGGGCGCTCTTGCTGAGCTCGAGCGCGAAGACGTCTGCGCCGTTGAGGACGCGCGCGCCGAGGAGGGCAAGCGTCCGCATGTAGGCGAGCGCCAGCGGAACCGCCCGCGTGTTGCCGCGCAGGTACGCGCTCGGGCTCGCCTGGTTGAAATACAGCGGGGCGCGGAGCGGCTCGATGTTGCTGAATGCGGCGCGCGTGACGTCGAAGGGCATGAACGCGATGCCGCGGCGTTCCAACGCCGCAAACAGCGGCTTCTGCCATTCCGGATGCTCGTGAAGGACCACCAGGTCGGGTGCGTGTGTCGCCATGTCGCCTCGGCTGTCCTATCGTGCCACAGCTGCCGCAGGTCCCTGGCGACCTGCCGGATTGTGGTCGGCGCGACCGGAACCCGTGATATTCTCCGCGCGGAACTGCCCTCATCCCAACGACATCTGCAAGAGGAGTGATGACATGGAGCCGACCAGACCGACAATGCCGCCCGAGGCGATCGAAGCCTACAACCTCTACATTCACGGCGAGATCGACCGCCGTTCGTTCATGGACCGGGTCAAGAAAGTGGCGGTCTCTGGCGTCGCGGCCGCTGCCATCGTCGACCAGCTGATGCCGAACTACGCGGCGGCGCAGCAGGTGTCGCCCAAGGACGCCCGCCTGAAGACGGAGTACGCGACCGTGCAGTCGCCGCAGGGCAACGGCACCATCAGGGGTTATCTCGCGCGGCCGGCGAGCGCCGGGACGGACCGCCTGCCCGCGATCCTCGTCATCCACGAGAACCGCGGCCTCAACCCGCACATCGAAGACGTCGCCCGACGCCTGGCGCTCGAGAACTTCATGGCATTCGCGCCGGACACCCTGACCTCGGTCGGCGGATACCCGGGCGACGACGTGAAGGGTGGAGAGCTCTTCGGCAAGGTCGATCGCGCGAAGATGGCGGAGGACCTCCATGCCGCGGCCGTGTGGGTCAAGAACCGTCCCGACAGCACGGGCCGCCTCGGCGTGACCGGATTCTGCTTCGGTGGCGGCATCTCGAACGCATTGGCCGTGCGGATGGGCGCCGACCTGGCCGCCGCGGTGCCGTTCTACGGCGGCGCGCCGGCAACGGCAGACGTGCCGAAGATCAAGGCCGCCGTGCTCGTACACCACGGCGGGGAAGATACGCGGCTGGTCGAGGCGTGGCCGGCGTACGAGGCGGCGATGAAAGCCGCCGGCGTCAGATACGAAGGACACATCTATCCCGGCGCCGTCCACGGCTTCAACAACGACGCCACGCCGCAGCGGTACAACAAGGCCGCCGCCGACGCGGCCTGGAAGAGCACGGTCGCCTGGTTCAACCGTTACGTGCGCGCGACGAGCTGACGCGTTCTCCCCGCCCGCGGTCGGCGCGATCCGCGATCGCGACGTGGCAGTAATCCCTCATGAAGGGCTGACGTCCAGTCAGCCCTTTCTCGTTCTACTCCCTTCAACCCCGCCGGCCACGGTGACGCTGGATCCGAGCGGGAAAACAGGATCGCGTTGCGTGGCCACGGGTGATAATCACTCACCGTGCGACCCCGCGTGATCCTCGTCTTCTTCATCTTCCTGGGCGCGCTCGGGCGCGCGCAGGAGAGCCCCCGGACGTGGCGTCTCGATTTCTACGAGACGGGAGGGCCGGGGATCGAGGCCTACAGCTTCGACCGCATCGTCGTCGAGCCGCTGGCGTGGCCCGACAGCCCGGCCGCGAATATCGATCGCACCGCAGGCGGCAACTACCGCTTCGAGATCGTCGATGCCGCCGGACGCGTCACCTTCTCGCGCGGCTACGACCCGGCGTTTGCCGAGTGGGTCACGACGGCCGAAGTCAGGCGGTTGCGACGGACGTTCCACGAATCGCTTCGCTTCCCGCAGCCGGCGGGCAAGTCCGAGATCGTCCTCTCGAAGCGCAACACCCGCGGCGGCTACGACGAAGCGTGGCGCCTGGCCATCGACCCCGCCGACGTCTTCGTCGATCGTTCGACCCCGGCGCGTCAGCAGGTGATCGAAGTCGAGCGGCACGGCGCGCCGCAGGCCAAGGTGGACGTGCTGCTGCTCGGCGATGGTTACACGGCCGCCGAATGCAACAGGAAGTTCCGCGCCGATGCGCGGCGCATGACCGCGGCGCTGTTTGCGCAGCAACCGTTCACGTCGCGGCGGAACGACTTCAACGTGTGGGGGATCTGTCCGCCGGCGGCGCAGTCTGGTATCTCGCGGCCCTCGACCGGGATCTACCGGCAGTCGCCGGCCGGCGCGACCTACGACGCCTTCGGGTCCGAGCGCTACATCCTGACGTTCGAGAATCGCGCCTGGCGGGAGATCGCCTCGTGGGCGCCGTACGAGTTCGTGACCGTGCTGACCAACACCGCGACCTACGGCGGGGGCGGCCTCTACAACGTCTATTCCACAGCCGCCGTTGACAACGACTTTGCCGACTATCTCTTCGTCCACGAGTTTGCGCACCACTTTGCCGGACTCGCCGACGAGTACTACACGTCGCCCGTTGCCTACGAGCCGCCGCAGGAAGTGCTCGAGCCGTGGCCGGCGAACGCCACCGCGGAGAAGGATCCCGCGCGCGTGAAATGGCGTGACCTCTGTCACCCGGCGTACCGCTCCCGACACCGTGGCCGAAGCGGGAGTTCGAGGCGCTCTCCAAGGGATTCCAGGAGCGGCGCGCACGCCTTCGCGCGGAGAACCGCCCGGAGGCAGACATGACGAGGCTGTTCCGGGAGGAGCTCGAAGCGGAGACCAGGCTCCTCGCGTCGGCGGAGCACGCGGGCAAGGTCGGGATGTTCCAGGGTGCGAACTACGACGCCGAGGCCTTCTACCGTCCCGAGATCGACTGCATCATGTTCACGCGGAACCGCGTGCCGTTCTGCCGCGTATGTCAGCGGGCTCTCGCGGGGGTGATCGACCGCCACACCCGGCCATGATCTTCCGGCTGGTTCGTAGAGGCCGACCTTCAGGTCGGCCTGAGGGCTGTGGCCTCTGCTTTCAGGCCGACCTGAAGGTCGGCCTCTACGAACACGGAGGGGCTGTGGCTTCCGCCTTCAGGCCGACCTGAAGGTCGCCTCTACGAACACAGAGGAGCTGTGGCTTCCGCCTTCAGGCGGAAGATCCTGCACAAAGGAGTTGTGGCTTCCGCCTTCAGGCGGAAGATCCTGTACTGGACACGCGCCCGCGCCTCGGGTACAACGTCGCCACATGCACGCAACGATGACGTTCGTGACGGCGACGGCGGCCCTTTTGACCGCGCTGCTGGTTGCGCCTGTCGGTGCGCAAATCGGGACGCAGGATCACGCGGGACAGTACACCCAGGCGGATATCGCCGCGGGTGCTCGCGTCTACAGCGCCCAGTGCGTGCAGTGCCACGGCGCGAACGGCGACATGGTGCCCGGGATCGACTTGCGCCGAGGCCAGTTCCGCCGCGCATCGTCCGATGACGATCTCGCCCGCGTGATCACCAGCGGCGCGCCGGCGGCGGGCATGCCGCCATTCGCGTTGCAGCCGGCGGAGCTTGCGGGTGCCATCGCCTTCATCCGCGCCGGGTTCGATGCAACCGCCGGCGCCGTCGCCGTCGGCGACCCGGCGCGGGGGCGCGCGCTTTTCGAAGGCAAGGGCACGTGCACCACGTGCCACCGCGTCAGCGGCCGCGGACCGCGGATCGCGCCCGACCTCAGCGACATCGGCCTCACGCGCACGGCCAGCGCGCTGCAACGGACGCTGCTCGATCCGTCGTCTGCCATGATGCCGATCAACCGGCCCGTGCGCATTGTCACCAAGGATGGCCGGACGATCACCGGCCGCCGGCTGAACGAGGACACCTATTCGGTCCAGGTGATCGACGACCGCGAGCAGCTCCTGTCGATCGCGAAGAGCGACGTGCGCACGCTCGCGGTCGAGACGCGGTCAACGATGCCGTCGTTTGCGGAGCGGCTCGGCGCCGGGGAAATCGCAGACGTGATCGCCTACCTGCTTACACTGCGGGAGCAATAGCCATGAGACATCGTGCCGCCCTCGCGGCTGTCCTTGCGACGATCGTGCTGGCATCGGCAGCGGGCGTGGCGCAGGTCACGTATGACCGCCTGCTGCGCGCCACGGGCGAGCCGCACAACTGGCTGACGTATTCGGGCGGCTATTTCTCTCAGCGCTACACGCCGCTCCGGCAGATCGACGCGGCGAACGTCAGGAACCTCGAGCTGAAGTGGATCCTGCAGAACCAGGTGTTCGGCGCGTGGCAGTCCACGCCGCTGGTGGTCGACGGCATCATGTACGTGACGCAGCGTCCGAACGACGTCCTTGCCGTGGATGCGAGGACCGGACGCGTGTTCTGGCAGTACCGCTACACCAACTCGCCGGAGGCACGCGTCTGCTGCGGCTCGAACAACCGCGGCGTGGCGATCCTGGACGGCACGCTGTTTCTCGCGACGCTCGACGCGCACCTCGTCGCGCTGGATGCGACGAACGGCCGCCCGCTGTGGAATGTCGCGCTCGCCGAGCCGGCGATGGGCTACTCGATGACGATGGCGCCCCTCGTCGTCAAGGACAAGGTGCTCGTCGGGGTGGGCGGCGGCGAGTACGGCATCCGCGGCTTCATCGCCGCGTTCGACGCGAGAACGGGCAAGGAGGCGTGGCGTTTCCATACCATTCCCGGCCCCGGGGAACCCGGCCACGACACCTGGCGCGGCGAAGCGTGGAAGACCGGCGGCGGATCGATCTGGGTGACGCCGTCGTACGATCCCACGCTCAACCTGACCTACTGGGGCGTGGGCAACCCGGGTCCCGACTGGAACAACGCGCAGCGCCCCGGCGACAACCTCTATACCGATTCGGTGGTGGCGCTCGACGCGGACACCGGGACGCTCAAGTGGCACTTCCAGTTCACGCCGAACGACCCGTACGACTACGACTCGGTTCAGATCCCCGTGCTCGCGGACATCACGTGGCGCGGGACGCCGACCAAGGCGATGCTCTGGGCGAATCGCAACGGCTTCTTCTACGTCCTCGACCGCACGAACGGGCGGTTCCTGTCGGGGACGCCGTTCGTCAAGGTGAACTGGGCGAGCGGCCTCGATGAGAAGGGCAGGCCGATACAGACGCCGCAGCCTCCCGGCGAGCCGACGTGGCCGGGCAACCAGGGCGGCACGAATTGGTACTCGCCGTCGTATAGCCCGCGCACCGGCCTGTTCTACGTCTCCGCGTGGGAAGGATATGCGTCGATCTTCAGGAAGCAGGAGATGGAGTACGTCGCCGGACGGCTGTTCGGCGGCGGTGGCCACACCCCGGTCACGCCGGTGCCGGGCGCGCCCGGCATCCGGATCGGCCGCACGACGCCGATCAACACGTGGACAGACGCCGCCGGGCACGGCGCGGTGATCGCGATCGATCCTCAGACCGGCCAGCAGAAGTGGAAGTTCGATCAGTACGACGTCACCGACAGCGGCATCCTGACCACTGCCACCGACCTTCTCTTCACCGGCGGACGGGAAGGTCACTTCCAGGCGCTGGACGCGCGAACGGGAGCGCTGCTGTGGAAGGTGAGCCTGGGCGGCCAGATCGTGAATGGTCCGATCTCGTTCGCCGTCGGCGGCGCGCAACACGTCGCGGTGATCTCGGGCAACTCACTGTTCGCGTTCGCGCTGCGTAACTGACCGCGTGTCAGCCGGACGCGGGATGCGCCTCGTCGAGCCACCGCTCGGCGTCCGCGACATCTGTGAAGACCCGGACGTCGAGCGAGGTGAGCTCGCCGAGGTTCGCGTATGCGCGCGCCATCCGTGACAGCTGAGGGTTGGTGCTGATCAGCGCCACAGGACCGCGGGGGCCGTACCGGCAAGTCAACTGCCCCACGTGGAGCACCAGACGGCGCACCTCTTCGATGGTTGGAATGTTGCGCCCGGCGCGGGCGTCATAGAGCACACTGTACGACCAGGCACCTTCCCTTGCCTGGCGCTCGAGCGTCGCGAGGACGTCCTCCTGCGTGACCTGGCCCGTCGTCATGATGACAATGCGCCGCGCGGAGTCGTCCCGCTCGTAGTGAATGGCCACATCCAGCTCCTCCGCGCGGTGCGAACAGATCGTGCCGACGATCGTGCGCACCGGCCACGCGGCGTGACGCGGATAATAGCGGAATGCGACGACTGTTGCTCGCCGTCTGCGGGGCGCTCGTGCTCGCCGGATGCGGCGGGCCGCCGGCTCAGCCGGTGGCGGAGAACCCTCCATCGGGCGGGGCGCCGGCGCCCACGGACGCGCCAGTCACGGCGCGGTTCGAATGCAACGACGAGCTCGTCACGACGACGTTTCTCGCCGACCGCCTCGTTCTCGAGCTCTCCGGCCGGACGATCACGCTGCCGCAGGCGGTCTCGGGATCCGGCGCCCGCTACAGCGACGGCGTCTCGACGTTCTGGAACAAGGGTAACGAGGCCACGCTCGAGCTCGACGGGCGTACGCGGTCGTGCCGCGTCGTGCGCGATCCGTGGCGGGAGGCGCGCGAGCGCGGGATTGACTTCCGCGCGCTCGGGCAGGAGCCCGGGTGGTATCTCGAAATCGACAATGAGAAGTCGATGCGCCTCCTGTACGATTACGCGGAACGGCAGGCGACCACGCCGGTCCCGGCATCCGTGTCGGCGGGGGGTGTCACCACCTACGAGGCGGTCACCGAGCTGCATCGCCTGCGGGTCGACATCGAGGTACGCCCCTGCAGCGACGCCATGAGCGGCGAAGCGTTTCCCAGCACCGTGACCGTGGTGATCGACGGCCGGACGCTTCACGGCTGCGGCCGTTTTCTGTGACTGCCACTTATTCCGTCCTTCTTCTTCTTCTTCCTTTCTCCTTTCTCCTATCTCCTTCCTCCTTTTCCTCCTGAACATGCAAAGACGCGCTGGCCCGATGTTTCCGAAAGACGCGCTCGGCGATCTGTTCCACCACATGCAGTGGGCGGACGAGGAGGTCTGGCGCGCGGTGCTCGTGTGCGACGGCGCACGCGTTGACAGCACGCTGTCCGGGCTGTTGCTGCACTTGCATCTCGTCCAGCGCGCCTTCCTCGCCGTGTGGAAGGGGCGCGCCGTGACGTTTCCGGACCCGGCCGAGTTTCCGTCGATCGCGGATCTTCATGCCTGGACGGCGACCTACTACGCCGAGGCGCGCGCGTTCCTCGCTGCCGTGGACGACGACGCGCTCTCCCGGCGGATCGTCATGCCGTGGGCTGGCGAGCTCGCAAAGGAGCTCGGACGCCAGCCCGAATCGCCGACGCTGGCGGAGACGATGGTCCAGGTTACGAGCCACTCGACCTACCACCGCGGTCAGATCAACGCGAGGCTGCGACTTGTCGGCGGCCAGCCGCCGCTCGTGGACTACATCGCCTGGATTTGGTTCGGCCGGCCTTCACCGGCGCCCAGGTACTGACATTCGGCGATACTTGCCTATCCCGACCTACGCGCCGTCCGCCCTGGTGGAAGACCCCGACGACGTGCGCGCCCACGGGAAGGACGAGCGTCTCCCGGTTGAGGCCTTCGAACGGGCGACGGAGTTCTGGTATCGCCTGGTGAAGGCGTTCGGCACGGAGGGGGCCTGAGCGTATGGCGGTTCGAGAAGCGGACATCGAGACGTTGTATCTGTTGTTGCTCGAGCGCTGGAACACGCAGGATGCGGCGGGGATGGCGGCGTTGTGCGCCCCCCATGCGTACATGGTGGGCTTCGACGGCAGCGAGCTCGACGGGCGCGAGGGAATCGAGTCGTCAATCCGCGAGATCTTCGCGCATCACAAGACGCCCGCCTACGTGGCCAAGGTTCGGTCGGTCGAGGTGTTCGAGGACACCGCCATCCTGCGCGCGGTGGTCGGGATGGTGCCGTCAGGCGCCAACGATTTGCACCCGAGCCTGAATGCGGTCCAGACGTTCGTCGCCTCGAACGACGGCGCTCGCTGGCGCGTCCAGGTGCTGCACAGCACGCCGGCCGCCTTTCACGAGCGGCCGGAGGCGCGCGAACAGCTCACCGAGGAATTACGCGAGGTGCTTCGCCTGCAAGCTGGTCAGCGTCGCCCTCGCTCTCAGGCCGATGGGTAGGCGCAGGTCAACCGTATCGGCAGGGTATTCGCCTTGCTTCAAATGACGGCAGGAGGACGCGTGTGCTGCATCGAGCTCAGAAAATCCTAGGCGCCACCATCCATGCGTTGGACGGCGATATCGGGACACTCGACGATTTCTACTTCGAGGAGGACGGCTGGACCGTCCGGTACTTCCTCGTGGATACGGGCAAATGGATGAGCGGCAAGAAAGTGCTGCTGTCCCCCATGGACGTGAAGGGCCCCTGGACGATGGCGGAGGTGCCGGTGTCGCTCACCAAGGAGCAGGTCTGGCACAGCCCCGAGTTCGACCCGGCGCGGCACTTGTCGCACGACGAGGAAGAAAAGATGCTCCGCCACTACGGCCATGCGTCCTACTGGGCCGACGACGCTGCGACGACGCACAATCTTCGCAGCACCAAGGAAAGCACCGGCTATCACCTGCACGCCAGCGACGGCGAGATCGGGCACGTGGACGATTTCCTCATCGGCGAGAACAGCTGGAAGATCCGCTACCTCCTCGTCGACACGAGCAACTGGATCGGCGGCAAGTCGGTCGTCGTCGCCGCCGAGGCCCTCGAGGGGGTGGACACGGACAAGGGCATGCTGAAGGTCGGCGCCACGCGCGAGGCGGTCAGGCACAGTCCGAAGTTCGAGTCGATCGAGGACGCGATCGGCCCGGCGGAGAACGGGCCGCCGTTCGTGATTATCTAGTCGGGCTTCGGGCTTCGGGCTCCGGGCCGGAGCCGATGTCTGGAGCCCGCAACCCGCATGCGATAGGCTGGTCAGGATGCCCCCGACCGCCGCGGACCTTCTCGAGCGCCTGCGCAACACGATCGAGCTCCTCGAGTCGATTGCGGAAGATCGCCGCGTGCTCGAGGGCGTTCCCGACGAAGACCGGAAGCGCCTCCTCCAGGCCGTCGCCAGCGTTTACCATCCCGATCGTGTCGCGCGGCGCCGCATGTCCAGGATTACCGCCCGCGAGCGCAGGGCCGCGCGCCTGAAACAGGACCAGGGCGTGCTGCACGAGACCGGCATCCGGACGCTCCGCCGCAAGCCGGTGTTCACGACGCCGAACGTTTTCCCGCCACACGGATTCCAGGCACGTGACCTCGACGCCGAGCCGGAGCCGCGCGCAGCGGACGAGCTGCCGCACTGTTACGTCTGCAAGGAGAAGTACTCGATCGTTCACCACTTCTACGACCAGCTGTGTCCGCCGTGCGCCGCGTTCAACTTTGCCAAGCGTACCGAGCTGGCCGACCTGCGCGGCCGCGTCGCGCTGCTGACCGGCGGCCGCGTGAAGATCGGCTACCAGGCCGGGCTCAAGCTCCTGCGCGCGGGCGCGCAGTTGATCGTCACGACGCGGTTCCCGCGCGATTCGGCGCTGCGCTACGCGCAGGAACCGGACTTCGCCGAGTGGGGAGATCGCCTCGAGATCTTCGGCCTCGACCTGCGCCACACGCCGAGCGTCGAGGCCTTCTGCCGCGAACTGCTCGCCACGCGCCGCCGCCTGGACTTCATCGTCAACAACGCGTGCCAGACGGTGCGGCGTCCGCCCGACTTCTACGCGCACATGATGGCGGGGGAGAACGCGGCGCTGGACGACATGCCCGCACACGTGCGGAAGCTGCTCGGCAGCTACGAAGGCCTTCGCGGTTATCACATGCTGCCGGAAGGCGCGTCCGACGCGGACGCGGCGCTCGACGTGGCCCGCGCGTCGGAGGTGGCCGGGCTGACGCACGCGGCGCAGCTGTCGCAGGTGGCGCTGCTGCCCGAAGAGGTCCGCGCGCAGGGCGATCTCTTCCCGCAGGGAAAGCTCGATCAGGACCTGCAGCAGGTGGACCTGCGCGGGCGGAATTCGTGGCGGCTCCTGCTCGCCGAGGTCTCCTCGGTCGAACTGCTCGAGGTGCACCTGGTGAATGCCGTCGCGCCGTTCGTCATCAACGCGCGCCTCAAGCCGCTCATGCTGCGGACGCCCGAGCGCGACAAGCACATCGTCAACGTGTCGGCCGTGGAAGGGCAGTTCTACCGCAACTTCAAGACGACGCGCCACCCGCACACGAACATGGCCAAGGCCGCGCTCAACATGATGACGCGCACGGCGGCGACGGACTATCACGGCGACGGCATCCACATGAACAGCGTGGACACCGGGTGGGTGACCGACGAGGACCCGGCGGACATCGCGGCGCGCAAGACATCCGAGCATCGTTTCCATCCGCCGCTCGACATCGTTGACGGCGCCGCGCGCATCGTCGATCCGATCATCTCCGGCTTCAACACCGGCGAGCACGTGTGGGGACAGTTCCTGAAGGATTACCGGCCGACGGACTGGTAGCGTGGACGGCTCCGGGCTCCGAACTCCGAACTCCGGGCAGGCCCGAAGCCCGAAGCCCGGAGCCTGCTATGATCCGGGGCTCCCCACAAGACTGGTATGTCCCAGACCCCTGTTCCAGCTTCCGTTCGGGTTCCCCGTCGCTTCACGGTCGAGCGCCCTCCGAGCGCGGCGGAGATCGGCACGCTCCTCAGGCGCCGCCTGATCCTCGTGGCTCTCGTGGTCGGGGGCACCACCTGCTTTTTCGCCACCTACCGTGCCGCGATCCCGAGCCAGTGGGCGTTCTTCCGCTCGTCGACGGCGGGGACGAGCCTGCTGGTGTTCGAGGCCGGTCTGTGTGTGACCGCGTTAGGGGTCGCGGCGCTGTTGTGGCGACGGCGCACGTGGCGGCTCCGCGACCTGCGCGCGATGGAGTTCGCGCTGGTCGGCTACCTGGCCTTGTACGTGGCGTGGTCGCAGCTGTTCGCGTGGGCCGGGTCGCGGTTCGCGATCGGCAGCGCTCCCGGCCCGCTCGACCCGTTTGTGCTTCGCCAGGCGGTCGATTCGATGGCTGCGCGCTGGATGGCCCTCATCGTCGGCTTGTCCACGCTCGTACCCGAGACGCCGAGGCGCAACACCGCACTCGTCGGGATCTTCGCCGTCACGGCCATGCTCCTGACGACCTACCTGGGACTGACCGATCCTGCCTACCGGCCGCACCTGACGGTCATGCTCGCGCTGATGGCGTTCTGGATGACGCTGGCGAGCACGATCGGGATTTTCGGCTCCTACAAGCTGGCGGAGCTCCGGCAGCAGGTGCACGAGGCGCAGGACCTGGGACAGTACCGGCTGATCCGGAAGATCGGCGCGGGCAACATGGGCGAGGTGCACCTCGCCGAGCACCTGCTGCTCCGGCAGCCGTGCGCCATCAAGCTGATTCGCCCGGACCGCGCGGCGGATGCCGGCACGCTCGCGCGATTCGAGCGCGAGGTGCGGGCAACCTCCCGCCTGAATCACTGGAACACCGTCCGCATCTACGACTACGGCTACGCCGACGATGGGACGTTCTACTACGTCATGGAATACCTGGCGGGCTGGACGCTCGAGGACCTCGTGCGGCAGCACGGACCGTTGCCGCCGGGACGCGCCATCCACCTGCTTCGACAAGTCTGCGCGGCGTTGCGCGAGGCGCACGCGATGGGGCTGGTGCACCGCGACATCAAGCCGGCCAACATCATCACCTGCTCCCGCGGCGGCGTTCCGGACGTGGCCAAGCTCCTCGATTTCGGCCTCGTGCGTCATACCGGGCAGCGCGGCCCGGACGCGCTCGTCACCGCGCCGGGCGTGCTTGCCGGGACGCCCGCCTACATGTCTCCGGAGCAGGCCGGCGGCAACGCCGACGTCGACGGGCGCAGCGACATTTACAGCCTCGGCGCGGTGGCCTATTACCTCGTCACCGGCGAGCCGCCTTTCGTGCGCGACACCTCGATGCGCGTGCTCATCGCGCACGTCCGGGAGACGCCGCGCCGGCCCAGCCTGCTGCGGCCCGGCGTACCTGCTGACGTCGAAGACATCATCCTCCGCTGCCTCGCCAAGGATCCGGCGGCACGCTATGCCGACGTGCCGCACCTCGATCGCGCGTTTGCCGTGTGCGGCGCGGCAGGCGAGTGGACCGAAGGAGACGCAGCGGCGTGGTGGGGTGCGCAGCCCGTCGAAGGCAGCCACGCCGCGCCCGTCGAATCGGTGTGACAGGGAGCACGCGTTTTCGCACGGCTGTCGCCGCTTTCCGGCTTCAGCTCTGCAGACCGTGGCTTCCGGCTTCAGCCGGAAGGAAGCTCGCGCCGGATCGCCATCACGGTCAGATCGTCGGCGGCGGTGCGCGCGCCGCAGAAGCGGGCGAGATCGCGGACGCATGCATCGACGACCTCGGCAGGGACCCGGACATGGGCTGATGCTGCAAGCGCCGACAGGCGCGGGATCCCGTATTCCTCGCCCCCGGCGTCCTGCGCTTCGATGAGTCCGTCGGAGTAGAGCAGCAGCGACTCGCCGGGCGCAAGGCGCACGACATGCGAGGAAAAGCGCTCGCTGCCGAACATGCCGATCGGCAGTCCGGTTGCGTCGATCGGCGTGATACCGCTGGCGCGGATCACGAGCGGCGGGGGATGTCCCGCATTGCAGATTTCCACTTCCCCGGTCGCCGACGCGCGACCGCACACGAGGGTCGCATAGTGCGTCGGCAGCGTGCTCTCACAAAAGACGCGGCTCGCGCGCTCCACCAGCGTGCCGAGCGGCAGGCCCACGGAAATGAGCGTCCGCAGCATGGCGCTGAGGTGCGACATGAGCATCGCCGCGGCGACACCCTTGCCTGCGACGTCGCCGACGGCGAAGTACAGCTCGCCGTCACCCCCGGGAATGAGATCGCAGTAGTCGCCGCTGACGGCGCCCGCGGGCTGGTAGTGGTACGCGATCTCCCAGCCGTCGAGGCGGGTATCGGCCTTGGGCAGCAGCTCGCGCTGAATCCGCGACGCGAGGTCGAGATCCTGCTCGAGCGCGCGCTGCTCGAGCGGTGTGAGGTGGTCGAGGCAGAACCGTGTCAGCGGATCGGCCAGCAGGCGGCTGGTTTCGATCGGATCGTGGCATGTCTCGCACAGGCCGAACGAGCCCATGTCCATGCGGTGAAGCGCGGCATCCACCTCCCGCAACAGCCGGGCGACGTCCTCCGCCAGCGGCCGGGCGGCGACGGTCTCGAGCTTTCTGCGCCGGTCGAGCAGCTGGTCGCGAAGTATCGGGAGTGCGGCGCCTTCCATGGCAAAACCCTCCGCTGATCGTATACTGAGGCTCTGTAAGGAGGTGCCGATGTTCCCGCGCGCCCGTCGCGCCGTGCTGGCAGCGCTGCTGGCCCTCTCGCTCCCGGCTGCGGCCTGGGCCGTTACGCTCGACGACATCATCGCCTTGTCGAAGGCCGGCGTCACGGCGGACGTCCTCGTGGCCGTGATCGACGCGGACAAGACCATCTTCAATCTCAATACCGACGAGATCGTGCGTCTGACGAAGGCTGGTGTTCCCAACACCGTCATCGTCAAGATGCTGGGCACCGCCCAGGAGTTCGTCGAAGAGGTTCCCCCGCCGCTGATCGTTGGCGCGGATCGGCCGAGTGCTCCGGAGACGTCGCGCGTGCCCTCGTTCATGGCGGGGACGCCGTATCTCGGGTCATCCTACCCGGTCTTCGTGGTGCCTTTCTTCCCCGGCGTTTACCCGGGCGTGATCCACGGCGTGCCCACCCAGCCGACGCGAGGGTTCGGGCGCTTCATGAACAACGGCGTGAATGGCCGCGGGTTCGGGCGCTTCATCGACTACGGTTTCGCGGACCCGCCGCGGCCCCCCGCCAGGTAACACCTTCGTTCGTGTCTCGCGGACCTTTCGCGTCCTCGAGGCGGGCCCTCGAGCCCTCGCCGCACATACCGTCCGCTGAACCCGTCCGCTCCCGCCTGTTCGATCGCCTTCCTCTTCTCGTTTACTTGATTGAAGAGGAAGGAGAGCGGCAATGACTCGGTATTTCCTGGCAATCGTTCTCGGTGCGATGGCCAGCGCGTCCTGCGCGACGACGGCCCGCGATACGCACATGGCGTTTGCCACGACGATGGCCGCCACCCCTGCCGCACGTCACCGCGTCTCGTCCGCCGCAACCGGAGGCGCTCGAAATCGACGTCTATCCGCGCGTGACATACGCCCAGGCGGATGCGTGGATCAGATTGCGGATCGAGCCGGACGCGCGCAGCCGCACCGTCGAGCTCGACTGGTTTTCGCCCGACGGGGGCGGTGGCGCGCACCTGATCACGCTCGAAGGCGACCGCGCGGCGATCCGCCACCAGTTTCCGATCAAGCGGCTTGCGGCTGGCGAGTACGAGGTCACGGCCGTCCTGACGCGCAACGACGGCACCCGCGTCAGGCGCACGACCTCGATGCGTGTCGTTGGCCCGGAAGGCCTTCAATAACGCGCGAATCGGCAGAGTTGCGGGCCGCGCCACGGCGCGGCCCGTCGTCGTCAGTCAGTCAGTCACGAGACTCCGCTACGTGCCGCGACCCCAGAGAGCGCAGTAGCGCCTCAGCACGAACGGAAGGTTGGCCTCGTAGGCCGGCCAGCTTGCGTATTTCGGGAGCTTCAGTTGGCTTTCGACCGGCTCCCAGCACCTGCCCTGCAGTGCCTCCGCCTTGACTGCTGCCGACGCGTCCTGCAGGAACGTGAGCTGGTCCTGGACGTCCTTCTTGCTCCCAAGGCGTCCGCCATCGCCGGGATGACCGGGGATCAGACGTTCCCAATCCATCGTCATGATCTGCTTGATCGACTCCTCTGCTTCGAGCGGATAGAAGTCGATCATGCCCCGACCCGGCACCTGCCCGACCGGCAGCAGGTCGACGACGTAGAGGATCCGTTCCTTCGGCAGCCGCATGATCAGCGTGCTGTCCGAGTGGTTCAATCCGATGTGGGTCAGCTCCAGGGACGTCCCGCCGAGGGTGATGGTCCGCCGTTTGTCGACCGTCTCGTCGGGCAGAACCGTATTGGGGTCGTTGAGGACCTCCAGTCGCTCCTTCGCCCTCCTGTGCGCGACCACTCGAGCGCCCGCCTCCTTGAACGCGCGGCCGCCTGCGATATGGTCGAAATGGTGATGGCTGTAGATCAGATACCGGATCGGTTGGCTCGTCACCTTTCTGATCTCGGCGACATAGGCCGCACCGCCCTGAGGCCGCCCGTAGCCCACAGGATCGGTGGCGATCACCCCCTCGCTGGTGACGATGAACATCGCCTGGCTGTTGCCATTGCGAAAGGTGTACACGTTGTCGGTGCCGTCAACCTTCGTTGCGGTGATCGGTGCGGCCTGCGCGGCCGCCGCCGGCTGACCCTGCGACCCCACCTGCGCCGTCAACAGGCCGCAGGCAAAGAGCGTGAACAATGTGCGGTACATAGTCTTCTCCAGCAGATGTGCGGTTGGCCGGTCATGTTCTTCCCTGCGCCGCCGGCGATCTCAGCCAGGCCGGCCTGACACGGACATCCCCAGCTCGGCGGCGATCTCACGCAGTTTCCCCTGAATCAGCCGCATGTTCCGCGGTCCGACGCGGAGGAACTGTTTCTCCGCATCCGTGAGCGCCTCGAGCCGCGGATCGGCGAAGGCGTTCAAGGCGCCCTTGTAGACCAGCGGCACCGGAGCGGCCGGCACCGGTGTCGCGACCAATATGGCAATCGCGCGCTCCAGCGCCGCATCGAATCCGCCCGCATGCCCGAGCTCGCGGTACGCTTCGTCGAAGCGCGGCCTCAGCGTCGAGTACAGCGTCGCGGCGCCGGCAGCGTCGATCGACGCCACCGCATCCGCGATGCCGTTGTACCGCTCGTAGCTGCGCGGGTCGATGTGCATGACCTCGTCGTCTTCGATGACGCCGAACGGCCCGACTGGCCGCAGGACGCGCAGGTGACGCGCCGGCGTCGCGCCGATGCTGATGTTCTCGACGGCCACCGTGAACGTGCGTATCAGGTTGGGGGTGGTGAGCCACGCCGCTACGCGCGGGTGCGAGGAGAGGGCGCTCACGAGACGGCGGACGAGCGGGTCGGTCTCGCTGAGCGGCGGGACGTCGATCGCAGCGGCGGCGGCGCTCGCCGGCGCCGGCACTGGCCGGTAGGCCACGGTGGGCGCGGTCGAGGTCGGCGCTTCCTGGGGCCGCGGGGACCAGAACCAGAAGTAGGCGGCCACCCCGGCCGTCACGATCGCTGCGGCAGCGATCCACAGCACCCAGGGGCGCGTGCGGCCGGGCCCGGCCGGAGCCGACTCCTCGTCCGTCTTCTGCAGCTCGTAATCCGAGAGTTCGTCCATAGAGCCTCCCTGCAGGTGTCGTGCAGTCTACAATGAGCGGCTGCGCCCGGTGCACTTGAACACGGCACACAGCACATGCGTCCCGAAGCCTGTATTCGGCCGTTTCACGCCCGAAGCCCGACACCTTCCGTTGAGCCTTGTCCCTTGACCCGATAAATGGCTCAGACCGCCACCATCTACACCATGGCCATCGACCTGGCCGACATGGACCGCGGCGTGTACCAGACGCTCGATCTCCGCGTCGCCCGGCATCCATCCGAAACCGCGGAGTACATGCTGGTCCGTGTCCTTGCTTACTGCCTCGAGTACCAGGAGGGCATCGAGCTGACCGAAGGCGTGTCGTCGGGCGACGAGCCTGCGCTGCTCGTCCGGGATCTCACGGGCCGCGTGACGGCGTGGATCGAGGTCGGCATGCCGGACGCGGGCCGGTTGCACCGCGGGAGCAAGCATGCGGGCCGCGTCGCGGTCTACACGCATCGCGACGCGCGGCAGCTGCTCGGCCAGCTGGCCGGGGAGAAGATCCACCGCGCCGCCGACATTCCGATTCGCGCCTTCGACCGCGCGGCGATCGAAGAAGTGACCGCGCTCATCGATCGACGCTCGTCGTTTGCCCTGTCGATCTCGGGCAACGAGCTGCATCTCTCGCTCGGAGACCGCACGATCGCGATTCCGATGACCGAGCACCGCATTCCCACAGCGAATGCCCGGGTGCCGGGCGCAGCAGGTCGGCCTGCCTGTTCAGACCGGCATGTGCGCCGACGCCCGGCCCGATCCGGCGGCCGCGTTCCGCTTCAGACAGTTCTTCAATCCGATACTGCGCCAGGTCCACGGCCAGGCCGACCTGAAGGTCGGTCTCTACGAACATGGAGTCGCGCACACGGGCCGGCTGAGCCGGCCCCTACGTACACGACGGTTTGATCCGGAGGGACGCGCACTCTGGTCTTGATCCGCAGGGCTCCCAAACACGTACGTAGAGGCCGCTTCAGCCGGCCCGGCCGCCCAAATGACCGGCCCGCGTTTCAGGTCAGGAGCGCGCGCACGACCTGCACGGCGACCGCCACGCAGACAGCGGCGGCGATCGTCATCAGGATCCCTGCCTTTGCCATGTCCTTGATGGAGAAGTACCCGGAGGCGTGCGGGATGATCGTCGTCGGCCCTTCGCTGACGAGGATGAACGCCAGCGAGGAGGTGAAGGCGGCGGGTGCGACGAGGGTCCACGTGTCCAGCCCGAGATCCCTGGCCAGCGCAATCAGGATCGGCACGATGATCGTCGCCGTCACCGTGTTGCTCGAGAACATCAGGTGCAGGCCGGCCACCGCCAGCACGATCACGAACGGCTGCACCAGATCCGGAACTGAACGGATCTCTCCGAGCAGGACCCACGCGAGCCAGCGCGCGGCGCCGGATTCGAAGACGACGAGTCCGAGCGCCAGGCCGGCCACGATCAGCATGAGGCCGCCCCATTCGACCTCGCGCTCGGCCTCCTTCCAGGTGAGGACCCTCACGCCCGGCAGGAAGAGGCAGACCCCGCCGGCCAGCGCGACCGCCTCGATGGGTGGCGCGATGCGGCCGCCGCTCCATGCCGCCAGCGCCGGCGTCAGCACCCACGTCGCGATGACGGCGAGGAAGATGACCAGGGTGACGCGTTCCACGCGGCTCAGGGGACCCAGTTGTGCCAGGCGGAGGCGGACCTCGTCGAGCGTCACGGGCAGGCGCGGAATCTCGGGTGGGAACAGCCACAGGAGGATCCACCACGCGAACGGCAACATGAGCGCGGCCGCCGGCGTCCCGTAGGCCATCCACGTCGCGAACGTGATGTCGATACCCGCGAGTTGTTTGAGCTGGGCCATCGCCACCAGGTTGGCGGATGTGCCGGCCGGCGTGGCGATGCCGCCGATGAGGGGACCGAACGCCACCGCGATCATGAGCGCGCGCCCGAACTGGCTCTGCCCGGGCTGGAGCCCGGCATCGCGCAGCAGGCCGACGGCAATCGGCAACAGCATGGCGGCCACGGCGACGTCGGGGATCCACATCGAGATCGCCGCGCCGACGACCAGGAGGCCGAGGAGTACGCGATCGGTGCGCGTGCCCACGCGCAACAGCACCTGGTTCGCGAGCCGCGTGCCGAGGCCCGATCGCGTGAACGCCGCCGACAGCATCAGCGTGCCGAGGATGAAGGTGACGATCGGGTCGCCGAACCCGGCCTGCACGACGGTGCGGTAGTCGGCGATGCCGAAGGCGGCGATCAGGAGCAGGACGAGCAAGGAGGTGGCGGCGAACGGCAGCGCCTCCGTAATCCACAGCGTGACCGCGAACGCCATGATGGCGAGGCACGCTTGTCCGTTCCGCGTCAGCGCGATCAGGTTGCCCGCGCGCTCGAGCGGCGCCGGTCCCGGCGCGAACGCGATGGCGAGCATCAGCGCGACGGCCGCGCCGAGCGCGATGACCCGGCGTCGTGTCGGCTCTGGTGGCATGTACCTGCGAATCACTACCGGCCGCGCCGATGCACCCTGCTCCTGGCCGTCCGCGAGACACGACGGGATCCGTCCCCGGTAGCGCTCATGCTGACGTGCGGGCAGATTATAGCGACTACAATCACCCGGATGCGGAGATCGTTTTTCAGCCACCTCGAATGCTCGGTCCCGTGCGGCGCGCCGCGACTCGATCCGGCCGGGCGGCACCATCTGTGCTCGTGCGGCATGCCGCTGCTCGCCCGATACGACATCGATGGCGCGCGCAGCTGGGCACGCGAGAGCCTGCGCGATCGGGAGCCCACCATGTGGCGCTATCGGGAGCTGATGCCGGTGTTCGCCGAGGAGGAGCCGGTGACGCTCGGCGAAGGGTACACGCCGCTCTTCCATGCCCGGTCGCTGGGCTCGCGGCTCGGACTCGATCGCCTTTACGTCAAGGACGAATCGCTGAACCCGACCAACTCGTTCAAGGCTCGCGGCCAGTCGACGGCGATCACGCGCGCGCGCGCGGCCGGCGCGAAGACGGTCTCGGTGCCGTCGGCGGGCAATGCCGGCAACGCCATGGCCGCCTACGCCGCCCGCGCCGGCCTCGAGGCTCAGGTCTTCCTCCCGCGCGACGTCAAGCCGCCGTTCATCAAGGAGTGCGCGCTGTATGGGGCAGGGGTGACCCTCGTCGACGGCCTCATCAGCGACGCCGGCCGCGTCGCGGCCGAGCGCGGCGCACCGCTCGGGTGGTACGACGTGTCCACCTTGAAGGAGCCCTATCGCATCGAAGGAAAGAAGACGCTCGCTTTCGAGATCGCCGAGCAGATGGACTGGCGCTGGCCCGATTGGATGATCTATCCGACCGGCGGCGGCACCGGGATGGTCGGCATGTGGAAGGCCATGGAGGAGCTCGAGCAGATCGGGTGGATGGCGCCGCAGCGCCGGCCGCGCATGGTATCGGTGCAGGCGCAAGGGTGCGCTCCAATCGTGCGCGCCTTTCGCGAGGGCGCAGCGAAGGCGACGCCCTGGGAGGGCGCGGAAACCATGGCCGACGGCCTCCGTGTCCCCAGGGCGATTGGCGACTTCCTGATTCTCCGCGCCGTGCGCGAGAGCGGCGGCACGGCGATCACGGTGACCGACGCGGCGATGGTTGCCGGCATGCTCGACCTTGGCAGCCGTGAGGGCATCAGCGCGGCGCCGGAAGGCGGCGCCACACTCGCCGCTCTCGAGCGTCTCCTCGAAGACGGCACGATCAAGGCACATGACTCGGTGGTGCTCTTCAACACCGGTGGAGCGCTGAAGTACCTCGACGTGCTCGACGCCCCGGCTGGTCTCGGGCGTTGATTGTTGTTTCTCCGTGCAACCGTGCCATCGCGGTTCGGTTGCATCCCCAATAGCCGGGTTTTGCGCTGAAATCTCGCTTTAGTGTTGACAACACAAGGGCATTCGGATTTTCATGCCCCCCTCAATGCAGACGTAGTCGCTCGTGGTTCCACTGCCGGTTCGAAAGAGAGGGCAGAGATGCTTCGTGTTCCCATGCGTATGGTCGTCACCCTGGGTGTGTCGTTGTGCTTCGTGGCCGCTCTGGCCGTCGTTCCCGCTTCCGGGCAAGGCGCTGTCTCCGAGGTGAATGGCAACGCCGTCGATTCATCAGGAGCCGTCCTCCCGGGCGTTACCATCACGCTCACCGAAGAGACCACGGGTCTGGTGAGGTCGGTCGTCTCCAACGAAACCGGTCGCTACACCGTACTGGCGTTGCAGCCGGGTCGCTACACGATGCGGGCAGAGCTTGCAGGCTTTCAGACGCAAACGCTGTCCGGAATCACGGTCAACGTCGGCCAGGCGGCCACCATCAACTTCACGCTTCCCGTCGGCACGCTGCAGGACCAGATCACGGTCACAGGCGAGGCGCCGCTCATCGAGGTGACCACGACCGAGCTCGGGAAGAACATCGGGGCGGCCGAAATCGAGAACCTGCCGATGCAGGGGCGCGAGCAGTACGCCCTGCTGCAGCTGGTCCCCGGGCTGACGCCCGCCCTCACCGCGGGATCGTTCGACGGCGCGGTCTACAGCGCCAACGGACGCGACCCCGGCAGCAACGCGTTCATGCTCGACGGCCAGTCGAACAAGGACGACCGCACGATGGCGCTGCCGCAGGCTCGCGTCACCGTCGACTCGATGGCGGAGTTCCAGGTACTGACTCACGAATACGGCGCGGAGTACGGCGGATCGAGCGGCGTCATCGTCAACGCCATCACGAAGAGCGGGACCAACCAGTTCCACGGTCGCACGTTCTTTTACTACCAGGATGAGACCCTCAACGCCCAGAATTATTTCCTGCGCGGCAAGGACAAGCCCGATAACGGCTCGAAACAAGGCGGAGCGAACATCGGCGGACCGATCGTGCAGAACAAGGCATTCTTCTTTTTCAACTGGGAGAAGACGGTTCTCAATTCCGCGATCAACGTCCAGTTCCCGCAGGAAGCCGCCCCGCTGGCGACGTCCTACTCGACGTCGTACGACGTCAACCTGACCAACTACTTCGGCCGGGTGGACTACCAGGCGACGCCGAACAACCTGCTCAACTTCCGCGTCGTCTACGGGCCGAACGACGGCATCGGCGAGAACGCCGAAATCGAGCGGACCACGCGCGACGGGTTCCGCTACGAGCGCGCGCCGGGCGAGCTGCTGTGGACGGGCCAGTGGAACTGGGTGATCGGGAACAACAAGGTCAACGAGTTCAAGGCCGGCACGACCAGGGAGGACCTCTGGATCGGCGACCGCCGGATCTTCAGTCCGGAATTCGACTCCGTCCCGTTCGATGTCGAGACCGGCGCGATGGCCCGGCCTCTCCTATGCGGGGGTGACCGATCCGCTCGACCTCGGCGCCGCCCAGCAGCATCCCGACTACCGGGCAGGCTCGCGGGTGGACCAGAGCGGTGCCAAGCTGGCGATCAACTCGTTCAGCGAGCAGTTCACCTACACGCCGTCGAACCACACGCTGAAGGCAGGCTTCGGCTTCAGCGACAACCAGGGGACGTTCATCCAGGCACAGAACCAGGTCGGCACCTACACGTTCAACCGGAACGAGCCATTCGACCCGGCGAACGCGTTCACCTACCCGATCCGGTTCCAGGCGACGCTGGGCAACATCCGCTTCCCGATCAACGACACGCGCACCTACGCGTTCGTCTCGGACAAGTGGGCGATCAACAACAAGGTCACGCTGAACCTCGGCATCCGCCACGACTACTCGGACATGACGCCCGCAGAAGGACGCCTTCGCGCCCCGGCTCGGTATCGTGTATGCGCCTGATGAGAAGACGGCGATCCGTGGAGCGTTCGGCAAGTTCTACGAGTTCCCCTCGACCGCCGTCCTGCAGTTCCTCGAAGCCGGCCGGGTGATCTCCACCTCCACGGCCTTCGATACCGGCCAGGACCTGGCCGCGGACAGCGGCCGGATCCCGGCGCACCCCTGCCTGCAGGCGGCGGGGAATGCCGGGATGGCGGCCATCAATACCACCTGCCGGGCGATGATCAACGCGGCGCGGGCCGGGCTCGAGGCCGGCAGCTTCGTGAATCCCGAGCCGGTGCTGCCGGGCAACAGGCAAATCGGATTCCTGTATCAGTACAACGTCGGCGTCGAGCGCCAGATCATGGCCAACACGGCGGTCACCGTCGACTTCATCCAGTCGTACGGCCGCGACCAGACGAACCGCATCGACATCAACGAGCCGCGCCTGCTGGCGAACGGCACGTTTGGCCGGCCGGGGCCGGACGTGTTCGATCCGGACGGGACCCGCATTCCAGCCCAGGCGCGTAACACCGCGTTCCGCCGCGTGCTGGAGTACACGACGAGCGACCTGTTCAGAAACGACTACAGGGCGGTCGAGATGAGCCTTGACCGGCGGTTCGCCAACCGGTGGTCCGGACGCGCGAGCTGGACGATCGGACGCGCGCGTGACGTCAATGCGACGCCGATCGGCAACGCCGACATCGTCCAGCGGCGTGTCAACGACGATCTCAACCCGCGGTTCGACTACGGGCTGACGAACAACAACAACACCCACGCGTTCACGGCCGGTGGCAACTGGAGCGCGTGGCGCGGCCTCGGGCTCGGCGCGACGTTCAGGTACTACTCCGGCAACCCGGTGAACGAGACGGTGGGCGTCGACAGGAACGGCGATGCCGACGCGGCGAACTTCGACCGGCCGCAGGCAGGACGTGACGATGCCACGCTGCCGATCGTGTCCGAGCTCGATTCGAACGGCTTCGCCATTCGCAACGGGATCGACGGCTCCGACAAGATGCTCCTGGACCTGCGCGTGCAGTACGTGCTGAATCTGCCGGCGCAGCAGTCGTTCGGATTCTTCTGGGAGATCTACAACGCCACCAACCGCGTCAACTTCGACAACCCGATCGGGAACCGGCGCAGCACCGACTTCCTCAGGTCCGTGGTTGCCGACGATCCGCGGTCGATGCAGCTCGGCTTCCGCTACACGTTCTAAGCGCAGTCCAGGCAGAGGCGGGGCCCTGAGCCCCGCCTCTGCGCACTGCGAACCTTCCACACCAACGAAACCGGAACGCACAGAGCCGGGCACGATGAGGTCGGCTTACGAAGCGCAGCCGCATCGAGGCCGACCGTGTCTTCCGGCTGACCGCACGCTCGCCAGGCGAAGGCGGCGGGCCCACGATCACGAGGCCGAGCCTGTCCATCGAACCGCAAGGCTGGGCCGGCTGAAGCCGGCCCCTACGAGCAGCCGTGTACAGTGGGGGCCGGCTGAAGCCGGCCCCTACAGAGTGCCGTGTACAGGGCGGCGGCCGGCCCAGGCGAGCCCTCGGACTCTGTGTCTCTCTGTCTCTGTGGTTTCGCGATCTGCGGCGCGCGTGGCTACCCTCCGCCTCCTCCGAGCTGGCCCTGCCGCCACACGATGCCGGCGACGAACCGTGGCGCCTTGCCGTTGTGCCCCTCGGTTCGCGTGACGCGGAAGTCGCCCTGCAGCCGCACGCCGAAGTTGGGCGCCACGTGGATGTCAACGCCCGCTCCCGGCTGGTACGTGAACCCCGTCGTCAGCGCGCCGTCGAACTGGACGCCGCCGCTGATGTGCGAGCCGCCCAGCAGGATTTGTGTGAAGGGTGTGACCATCGACATCGCGCGGAACGTGAACTTCGGTCCGGCGAGGTACGTGAACACAAACAGGCTGCGGTCCGTGCCGCGGAACATCTCACTGGTGAACGGGCCCCGCTGGCAGTCCTCGCACGTCCTGTGGCTGCTGCCGACCTCGGCGACGACGCCAGCCCAGCTGGTGATGTTGCCGGCAGTGGAGAACACCCACCCCGCGGGGAAGTCCTCCGACCGGTCCTGATCGCGCATGAACGAATACCCGCCGGAGACCTCGAACCTTGGTGTCTGGGCGCTCGCGGGCAACGCCCAGAGCAGGAGCAGGCAGAGCGCGATGCCAACCGGTTTCATAGGACCTCCTCCGCGCCACATTCGTTCGGCAGTCGGGTTGTCGTGGACCGTCAACACAGGTAATGGACCGGCGTCACGCCCTGGCCCGCGGCTTGCCCGCTCCACACCTGGAAGAGACTCTCCGCTAGAAGTCATACTGCACACCGAACTCGCCGATCCGCGGCGGCACGATCGTCACCGGCCGCTCGAAATTGGGGCCCGACAGCTGCGTCAGGCTCTGCACGGTGCTGATGTTGGTGACGTTGTACAGGTTGAAGCGCACGGACAGCCTGCTCTGACGGAAGCGGAACGTCTTCTCCGCCCGCATGTGCAGGAGGTTGATCGTCGGCAGAACGCGCGTGCCGATCGGCTCCACCCGCAGGACTTGCGAGGTGATCTGCTGGCCGCCCGTGAAGGACACGGTCCGCGCATAGGGCGTCCCGCTCCGCGACTCGAAGTTGGCCGAGACCTGGAGATCCCACGGGAACATGTAGGCGCCGGACGCCCTCGCCGTCCACTCCCTGTACTTCAGGGCCGAGTTGATCTCGGCATTCGGATCCAGCGTGGCGAGGAAGACCTGCAGGCCGGGCATCGTGAAGTCGTTGCCGGTGCTCGCCGTGTTCTGGGCGTACGGGATATCGACGTTGGTGGACGAGTAGGACGCCATCCCCAGCCAGCGGTTGGACAGGCGTTTGCTCAACGCGAGCTCGTAGCTCTTGAACGTCTGGTCGGATCCTGAATCGTTCACCAGCATCGGCTGCTGGAACGATCGTCCGCGGTAGGCAGCGGGGTAATCCCAGTAGGTCATGAGCGTTCCCGGATCGTCGGCCGTGCCGAGCCTGTTGTCCGGGCCCGGATCGCGGTTGGTGATCGGGATGTTGTAGACCTGGTACGGCCGCAGGTTGTTCTGCACCCGGAAGGTCTGCTGCTTCGAGTAGATGCCGGTCACACGGACGGCCAGGTTCGCCATCAACTGCCGCTCGATCGACGCATTGAACTCGTCGGCCATCGGCTCCTTGATGTTCGGGTTGGGCACCGCGCCTGCGAGGCCGTCCTCGCCGCCGGTGAAGAGGCTCGTGGAGACGAAGTCGGGACCGTTGCGGTCGAAGTTGATCTCGCCCGGCTCGAACAGCTTGTTGCCGTTGTTGTCGTGCCAGGTGTAGAGCGAGCGCAGGTGGACGTTCTCGTTCGCCATCTGCAGCTCGTCGGAGTGCCAGTTGTGGGCGAAGCGTCCGTAGCCGCCCTTGAGGACGGTCTTGCCGTCGCCCGTCACGTCGAACGCGGCGCCGATGCGGGGCACGATCGAATTCCAGGTCGGGAAGTCGATGCGCGGGAAGCACTCTGCCGGGTAGACGGTCTGGAGCGGCGCGTCGGAGGTCGACCGGCACTGCTCGGGGATGAACCCGACCGCGTGGGCGTAGCGGAGGCCGAGGTTCAGCGTGACGCGGCGCGCGATCGTCCAGCTGTCCTGCGCGTAGAGCCACGTCGTGTGCGTGAGATCCTTCGGCACGCAGTCCGGCGACCCCTTCTTGTAGCAGTTGTTCCAGGCCGCCATCTGGAAGGGGACGCTGTTCCTGAAGACGAGCTCGTAGTTGCCGACGTGGCCGGTCGGGAGCCCGGTCTCATCGTTGCCCGAGCCATCGCGGGAACTGATCTTCCGATCGGCGTGGGCCGCGGCGTAGTCGAAGCCCATCTTGAAGTCATGGTTGCCGGCGAAGAAATTCGGCTTGTACCAGCTCATCGTCCCCTTGGCGTGGTTGCGCGATTCGAAGGAGTCGATGCCGTAGGTGTTGTAGCAGCCGCTGATGTGCTGCGTCAGCTGGTCGATGGTGGCGACGTTGTCCGAATAGCATTGCCGCGTCACGTTCCAGACCCACGCACCCATCTGCAGCGAGATGAACTTGTCGCCTCTGATTCCCTGGTATTCGATCTTGCCTGTCGTCGCCTGGGTCGGGCTGAAGACGCGTGACTCCCAGTCCCACGACACCAGCGTCGCCGCGCCGGGGCCCATGCCGCCCTGGCGGACGTACTGCCCCGCGGCGATGAACTTGTTGTTCGCGTTCATCTGGTACGACACTTTGCCGGTGTGGAAGAACTGGAACTGGTCGGTGGCGCCGGGGGTGCCGTCCTCCTTGAAGATGTTCACGATGCCGACCTGCTCCTCGCGCCGGCGCGTCGAGTAGTAGAACCACAGCTTGTCCGGGACGATCCGGCCGCCGAAATCGGCGCTGGCATCGGTGCGGTTGTTGACCGGGTTGCCGCTGGTGACGCCGCGTGCCAGCAGCTCGGGCGTGAGGTTGTCGCTCTCGAGCCGGTGGCCGGTCTTCGAAAAGAAGCCGCTGCCGTGGAACGCGTTGCCCCCTGATTTGAGGATGACGTTGATCTGCAGCCCCTTGGTCGGGGACTCGGCGGTGTTACCCACCGTCGTGACGGTGGACTCTTCCATCGCCGAGTAGTCGTAGTGGTTGCCGCCCTGCGTGCCCGTCTTCGGCCCGCTGGTCACCACGCCTTCGAGGGCCACCCACTGTTCGCCGAGCTGGCCGAACACCTTGAACTGCGGGTTCCCCGTGACGAAGCTCCAGTCGAGCTGCGGTCGCGCGCCGGGCGCCTGGATCATCACCGCGATGATGCTGTTGCGGCCGGTCGGGATCATCTCCAGGGTTTCCCTGGTCAGCTGGGTGCGGGCGGTCGTGGAGGTCACGTCCACCACGGGGGCGACGCCCGACACGGTGACCGACTCGGCGAGCGTGCCGACCTGCATCGAGACGTCCACTCTCGCCTGGAACCCGATCGTCAGCCGCAACTGCTCCTGGCGGACGGTCTGGAAACCGGGCAGCGTGTATTCCACGACGTAGGTGCCAATGGGCAGCGGGGACAGGCGGTATTCGCCGACCTCGTTGGTGACCTCGGTGACCTGTGGGACCTGCAACGAAGGACTGGTGGCCGTAACCGTGACGCCGGGCAGGACAGCGCCGCTGTTGTCTGTAACCTGCCCGAGGATGCCGGCCTCCTGCTGCGCCTCACTCTGGAAGGGCAGCAGCGCCAACATCAGGATGACGATCGTAAGGACGCGTCGCCGTGGGTTCGTCTCGCGCGTGCTGTCCATGACTGATGCCTCCTGGGAAGACGTCGTGGCACCAACTGGACGCGGATTTCACAAGCCCATCTACTTCACCGGCGTAACAGGATCCTGGCGTGCACGAGGGCTGCTGATTCCGCCCAGTTTGCGAAGGAGTTCCGCGGTGCTCTGTGGTCTGTGGGTGCGTGCCTGAAAGAATTCACCTCCGCGACATCGAGTGGGTTCCGTTTCGTGATCGTTTTGGGGATTGACGTCCGCACCCTTAGCCAGGAGCGTACGCAGACCTCTCCGGCTTTTTTGCGTGGCCGCAGGAGAATATCCGATTCGGTTTTCCAGTCAAGGGATAGTTCAGTCACGCGGGCGCCATCCGGCGCCGCCCACGCGACCGTTCGCGTGAACCTTCGAGGCGTACGCGCAGCGACAGCCGTCGATCACAAACCACAGAGACACGGAGACACGCTTGGCAGGCGGACCGGTCAGGTCCGCCTGCCGTGAAAGCTCTGCGTCTCTGCGTCTCTATCGCTCGTGACGCGACCGAGCGGAGCTAGTTCGTCGCCAGCGGCGCCAGCGGCTGCGGCGGGCCGATCAATCTCGATCGATCGGCGCCGGGCCGCGGCCGGAACTTCTGCGTCCGCCCGCCGGTCGCCTCCGCGATGTACAGGTTGCCCGCCGTGTCCACGGAGAACTGGTGCGGGTTCCAGATCGCGCCGGGGAAGGTGCCCTGCGTGCCCCAGGACGTGATCATCTTGCCGGTGAGGTCGTACTTGACCACCTTGTTGTTGTTGCCGCCGATGATGGCGAGATGCCCGTCGGCGGTCACCATCACGTGCTGCGGCTGGCGCAGCCCGCCGAACTGATCGAGGTACTTCCCGTTCTCGTCGAAGATCTGGATCCGTCCGTTGCCGCGATCGGACACGTACAACTTGCGGTTCTTATCGATGTCGATGGCGTGCACCGTGTTGAACTGGCTGTTGCCGGTGCCCGGCGTCCCCCACTGCATGAGGAATTTGCCGCTCGGATCGAACTTCATCACCCGCGTGTTGACGTAGCCGTCGGAGATGAAGAACGTCCCGTCGGGCAGCCAGGCGATGTCAGTGGGACGGCCGAAGTGCTTCTCGTCGGTGCCGGTGACGCCCGCCTCGCCGAGCGTGAGCACGAGCTGCTTGCCGTCGCGCGTGAACTTGAAGACCTGCTGCCGCAGGTCGTCGATCACCCAGACGTGCCGTTCCGGATCGTACGGGCTGATCTTCACCTTGTGCGGACCGCGGCCGCCCTGGAACAGCTTGTCCCACTGCGTCCACGACTCGACCAGCTTGCCGTTCGCGTCGATGATCATGATGCAGTTGCGCATCTCGGGCGTCGGCGTCAGCGCCGACCCGACGGCGCCAAAGGCGCCGGTGAAGCCGTTGGGCAGCTTCTCGGGCAGCTTGATCTCGCCGCGGTTGACGAGGAAGACCCGGTTGGGACTCTCGGCGAAGACGCCGCCCTGGGACCCGAGCGCGTAGCCGGGCTGCGCGATCGGCTGCGGCCAGTTGGGCACCACCTCATACGGACCCGTTTCGTCTTCGCCCCCACGTTGCTGCTGGAGCTGCGCCGGACCCGACAACAGACCGCACGCAAAGACCACCGCCACGGCGAGCATCAGCTTACGCATACGAACAGCCTCCTCTGAATCACGAGAACGTGCGCGCATTCTACTCCTTACGCGCGAGACTTCGGGCTCCGGACTCCGGGCTCCGGGCCTCGGGCTTCGGGCTTCGGGCTCGGGCCTGCATGGGGCGAAGGCGTGGCGGCGCCACCGCGTTGTGGCGCGGCAGGCCGCCCAGCAGCCCGAAGCCCGGAGCCCGGAGCCCGGAGAGTGGTGCCGCGGCATGGCCTTGATGCACACTGAGTCACGATATGACAGTGACCCGGCTGTATCTGGTACGTCACGGCGCCACCCAGCTGACTGCCGAAGGGCGGTTCTCCGGAAGTGTCGGCGCCGAGCTCTCGGATGAAGGCCGGTGGCAAGCGGCGCAGCTTGGCGAGCGGCTGCGCGATGAGGGCATTTCCGCCGCGTATTGCAGCCCGCTCTCCCGGAGCGCCGATACGGCCGCCATTGTGGCCGCGGGCTTCGGGCTGGTCCCGGTCGCGCGGGACGGTCTCCGCGAGATCTCGCACGGTCACTGGGAGGGGCTGACGCGCAGTGAGGTCGAGCAGCGGTTCGCCAGCGAGTATTCGGCATGGGAGGAAGACCCCTTCACCTTCGCGCCGCATGGCGGCGAGTCTGGCGTCGCCGTGCTGGCGCGGGCGCTGCCCGCGATCCGCGAGATCGTCACGACGCACGTCGGCGCGCGGGTGCTCGTGGTCTCGCACAAGGCGACGATTCGTCTCCTGCTCAGCAGCCTGCTCGGCTTCGACGGGCGCGGCTACCGCGATCGGCTGGACCAGGCGCCGGCCTGCCTGAACGTCCTCGACTTCAAGGACGCGGTTCGCGCCCGGCTGATGCTGTTCAACGACACCTCGCACTATCGCGATCGGCCCCGCGTGCCGACCGAGAGCCTGTCCAAGTGGTGGGATGCCTCGGCGGCCACGCACGACGGGGCATGAGGGATGGCAGGTCCGGACACCACCGCCTTCGCCATTGAGCCGCCGATCGAGCCGATGCTCGCCAGGCTGGCCGAAGGGCTGCCGGCCGGCGGCGGGTTCCTCTACGAGCCGAAGTGGGATGGATTTCGCGCGATCGTGTTTCGCGGCGCGTCCGACGTCTTCATCCAGAGTCGCGACCTGCGGCCGCTCGATCGCTACTTCCCCGAGCTGCGCGACGTCCTCCTCGCCGGCTTGCCCGCCGGCAGCGTCATCGACGGCGAGATCGTGATCGCGACGCCTCACGGCCTCGATTTCGACGCGTTGCAGCTGCGGCTTCATCCGGCGGCGTCGCGCGTCGCCATGCTCGCGAAGGCGACGCCGGCGTCATTCGTGGCGTTCGACGCGATCGCGATCGACGGCCGCGACCTGCGGGGGGTGCCGCTCAAGGAGCGGCGGCTCCTCCTCGAACAGGCGCTGGCTGACGTCAAGCCCCCGATCCACGTCACGCCGATGACCCGCGACCCCGGCGTCGCGACGGAGTGGCTCTCGCGCTTCGAGGGCGCAGGGCTCGACGGCGTGATCGCCAAGCCGGAGGAGGGGATCTACGAGCCGGGCAAGCGCGCCATGATCAAGGTGAAGCACGTGCGCACCGCCGATTGCGTGGTCGCCGGCTTCCGGTGGCACAAGGCCGGAAAGGACCTGCTCGTCGGCTCGCTGCTGCTCGGCTTGTATGACGACAAGGGAATGCTGCAGCACGTTGGCGTGACCTCGTCGTTCACGATGGCGGTGCGGAAGCAGCTGGCGCTCGAACTGGCGCCGCTCCGCGAGCACGCGCTCGATGCGCATCCCTGGCGTGCCTGGGCCGAGGCAGGGGGAGCGAGGGCACGCGCATGCCCGGCGGCCAGAGCCGCTGGAGCGCCGGGAAGGATCTCTCGTGGGAGCCGCTGCGGATCGAGCGGGTGTGCGAGGTCAAGTACGACCACATGCAGGGAGATCGCTTTCGCCACGCCGCGGTGTTTCTTCGCTGGCGTCCGGACAAGCCGCCCGCCGACTGCCGCTACGACCAGCTCGAGGTGACGCCCGCGTACGAGCTCGAGAAGGTCTTCGGCGCGGCGCGCTGAAGGACGCGGTGGAAGCGGAGATCGCGGAAGAAATCAACGCAGAGGGCGCGGAGGAGCAGAGGACGCAGAGGGCCGTAAGGAGTTGTGTTGCGCAGGCTCGTTCCAGCACGGGCCGCCTTCGCGGCCCATCGACGGCTCTCCGATCGACTCCCGCACGGGCCCTGGCTCGTTGACCTCGGCGTCCTCTGCCCCTCTGCGATCTCTGCGATGGTTTGTGATTTGTGGACCTAGGCCCTCGGCTTACGCGTCCGTGTGCCCCGTTGCGGTCCTCTGCGTTGATCCGGCTCAGCGGCCGCGGCACCCCCTGCGGCCTCTGTCGGTCGGAATCATGAGGCCCCCACTCGTTTGGCGTTTCGTCGGGGTCGAGCGGCTCCTGCGCAGGCCGCTCTGCGACGGGCACGTGCTGCAGGTTCACGCGGATGCGCGTCCACGTGTGAAACCGGCCGCGCATGGCGTCAACCAGCACGTCGGCAGGCGCGAGGTGCGCGGCCGCGTCAGGATGGCGGGCTTTCCAGCGAGCGAGGCCGGCAAGCGCGTCCTCCTTTTTCGACGCGCGCGCGATCTCGATCAACGGGCGGCTCGGCATGCGCCGGCGTGACGGCCGCACCCGGGCGGGCTCGCCGGGCTGCTTCTCGTAATGGGGCGGCCACGGGGCGTCTCCCATCCCGTCCCGCTCGTGGCGCGTCGAAAGCTCGAGCAGCCCGTCGAGCGAACACGGATGGTCGTCGATGGCGGCATGCCGGTCGCCCACCTCCGCGAAACGCGCCGCCATCGTCGCCAGCGTGAAGTCCCGCGGATCGCAGACGTCCACTTCGTCCCACGTCAGGGGAGCGGAGACGCGCGCATCGGCCGTTGGCCGGATCGAGTACGCGCTCGCGATCGTGCGGTCCTTGGCGTTCTGGTTGTAGTCGAGAAACACGCCGTGGCGTTCTTCCTTCCACCACTTGCTCGTCGCCAGCTCCGGCGCGCGCCGTTCGGCCTCGCGCGCCAGCGCGAGCGCCGCCCGCCGCACCTGATCGAACGTCCAGCGACGTTCGATGCGCACGTAAACGTGCATTCCCCGCGACCCCGACGTCTTCGGCCAGCCCACGAGTCCGAACTCGTCGAGGATGGTCTTCACCACGCGCGCCACATCGCGAACCTGCGTCCACGCGACGCCTGGCACCGGATCGAGATCGACGCGGAGCTCGTCGGGATGATCCAGATCGTCGGCGCGCACCGGGTGCGGGTGGAGCTCGAGGCAGGCGAGATTCGCCATCCACACGAGCGCCGCGGCATCGCGCGGCACGACCTCTTCGGCGGTGCGGCCGGAAGGAAAGCGCAGCGTGACCACGTCGATCCATGGCGGCCGCGACGCCGGGGCGCGCTTCTGGTAGAAGAACTCGCCGGCGATGCCATTGGGGTAGCGGACGAGCACGTTGGGCCGGCCGCCCGCGCCGCGGAGGGCGCCGTCGGCCACCGCGAGGTAGTAACGCGCCACGTCCAGCTTCGTGTAGCCGCGCGTCCGGGAACAACACCTTGCGCGGGTTCGACAGAGCCACGTCGCGGCCGCCAGCCACGAGGATTTCGCGTTCGATGGCAGCCGGCATGGCGATCAGGAAACGGCCGGAGGGTGTGAGCGCCGCTCCGCTCCCTTTGCCGCCGCGTCGAGCCGCGCGGCAAGGGGCGCGAACGTGGCCGTCGGGCCGTTCCAGTGCAGGTCGTCGACGGACGCGAACAGCGGCACGTCTGTGCGGAGCGTCGCGAGATCCCGAAACAGGAACGCGTGGTCGCGTTCACGAGCGAGCGTGAGGGCAAGGGCGCCCGCGTTCGACACGTTGACCCCCCATGTGCGCCAGTCCGCGGGAATCGATTCGAGATGGCCGTAGCGCGCGAGCACAGCCGCCGCCGACTTCGCGCCCCACCCGCGCAGCCCGGGATAACCGTCCGCCGCGTCACCGACGAGCGCGAGGTAGTCAGGGATCGACTCCGGCGGCACGCCGAACTTGGCAATCACGCCGGCTTCATCCCGGATCACCCGTGTACGCCGGATCATCTGCACGACGCGCGTGCCGCGCACGCACTGCGCGAGATCCTTGTCAGGCGTGCAGATGAAAATCCGGCCGACCCGTGGATCGAGAGCGGCTGCCGCAGCCGCGGAGGCCAGGGCATCGTCGGCCTCGAACTCAACCATCGGCCAGACCGCGACGCCGAGCGCGGACAACCCGTCCTCGAGCAGCGGGAACTGCGACAGCAGATCGGGCGCGATGCCGTCGCCGGTCTTGTAGCCCGGCCAGAGCCGGTTGCGGAACGACTCGATGACGTGATCGGTGGCGACCCCGATATGCCGTGTGCCTCCGTTGATCAAGGCGAGAACGGAGTTGAGGACCCCGCGCACGGCCGCCACCTCCTGCCCATTCCCGTCGCGCGCGGAGGGAAGCGCGTAGAAGTGCCGGAACAGTTCGTAGGTGCCGTCGATGAGGTAGACGTCCAGTGCCGGCTCCAGGGAAGGCGGGTTCGCGTTTCATGTTACTAGAAGGCGCCAAACGCTACGAACCACAGAGACACAGAGACACCGAAGCTTTCGAGCACGTTGCGGAATGAGGCGACGTAGGCCGGGTCCTTTGGACCCGGCTGACGGCGGGTCTGAAAGGACCCGCCCTACACCGGATCTCGAGAACCGCGTTACTCCCGCCGCGGCGCTTCGACCTCGCCAACCTCGATCGCCCCACACGCGCAGAAGCGCTCGATGACATCGAGCACGAAGGACCAGACGTCGGGCAGGGCCGCTTCGATCGGCGCCATCCGGCGGAGCACGGCGGCGCGCGTGACGTGATGTGCGCGCCAGCTCCCGCCGTCGGCCTGCATGTTCTGCAGCAGCGGCTGCAGGCGATCGAGGGCGTTGGCATAACGCGATTCGGGGGTCGCCCCCTCCTCGAACTCGTCCCAGCGCGCGCGAAACTCGCGCGCCTGCTCCGGCGGCAGCAATCCGAAGATACGCCCGGCGGCGAGGCGCTCGCGCTCGAGCTTCGTATCATGTCCGGCGACGTCGTAGGCGAACGTGTCGCCGGCATCGATTTCCACGAGGTCGTGAACTGCGATAAGTTCGAGCACGCGCAGGAGGTCCACGCCCGGCGGCGCGTACTCGACGAGCGCCATCGCCGTGAGCGCCAGGTGCCAGCAATGCTCCGCCGAATTTTCCAGCCGGGATCCGTCCGTGAGCGGGTTGCGGCGAAGGACCGCCTTCAGCTTGTCAGCTTCGACGATGAACGCGATTTGCCGCGCCAGCCGGTCGTTGGCCATCCACCGATGATATCGCGCCGTACTTGCCGCACATGATCGGCGCGACCGCGTTTGCCGCCTATTGCACGCGCAAGGAACGCGCGGCCGCGGCCGCGCCGCTCACCGGCTTCCGCACTGTGCGAGACGGCGCGCCGGGCCAGGACCTCCACCCGATTGGGAACGGCTGGACGCAGGCGTTGTTCGACGGTCCGTTCTACGTCAGGGACGCCGGTGCGCCGGGATTGCCGGCGGTGAGCCTCGTGTTCGTACAGTCCCGCGACGGCGACACCGTGGCAGACGACCCTTCCACCCTGGGAGGCGGCGAGACGGACAAGCACCTGATTTACGAAGGCCTCTCACGCGTCGCCGCCGATGCGGTGCTCGCCGGCGCGTCCACGGCACGCGGCCCGGAGACGGTCTTCTCCGTGTGGCATCCACAGCTCGTGGCGTTGCGCCGCGAGTGCGGCAAGCCGCGTCACCCTGCGCAGATCGTGGTGACGGGCCGCGCAGACCTGCCGATCGAGGAAGGGCTGATGTTCACGACGCCGGAACTGGCGGTGTTCGTGATCGCGCGTTCGGGCGTCGCCGACGCCCTTCGCTACCGGGCGCGCGGGCGGCCGTGGATCGAGGTGATCGCCGCCGGCGAGCCGCTGTCGATGACGGCGGCGATGCGCCACGTGCATGCGCGCGGCCTCCGCGTCATCTCCGCGGTTGGCGGCCGGCGAACGGCGACGTCACTGATTCACGAAGGATTGGTGAGCGATCTCTACCTCACGACGTCGGCCATCACGGCGGGAGCGCCGCAGACGCCGTTCTACGTCGGGGAACCGCCGCGCCTGAGTTCGGTGCTCGAGAAGGCCGGACGCGGCGCCGAAAGCGGCGTCCGTTTCGAGCACCTGCTGTTCAGCCCGGCCAGTGAAAGCGTATTGTGACGACCGGACGAAGGACCACGCAGTGCAATCCCTGCGTTTTTGCGAAAGGATGGACGCCATGCGACGACTGATGCTTCAAAGCCTGGGCGCGATTGTGTTGACGATCGGCGCGCTCGTTGCCTCGCCCGCTCCCGTAATCGCCCAGGCGGAGGCGCAAGCGCAGCAACGGACGATGATCCGGCGTCCGATTCCGCTGGCGGCCCGCAACGGGTCGCTGAATTTCGCTCGCACAGAGTTGTTCTTCGGGACGGCGAAGCCGGACGGCGTCGTCACGGACGAGGAGTTCTTCGCGTTTCTCGACCAGGAAATCACGCCCCGTTTCCCCGACGGCCTGACCTTGCTGAAGGGCGATGGTCAGTTCAGGGGCGAGAGCGGCGTGATCGTCAAGGAGGATTCGTTCGTCCTGATCCTGTTGTATCCGCTGGAGGACTTCCGGGACAGCAGCAGGAAGATCAACGCCATTCGCCGGCTCTACCGGACGCAGTTCCAGCAGGAGTCCGTGCTCCGCGTGGACGATCCGTTCGCCGTCCGCGTGTCGTTCTGAGACGCGTGCCGTTCTGAGAATGGCAGGAGGCAGTGGGCAGTCGGCAGGACGCCGCGAAGCGTCTGCCGACCGCCCACTTGCCGGCGACTCAGTTCGTGGCCCGCGCCGCCGACATTCCCTTGAACGTCAGCTTCTGCATGCCCATGCCGGTCGCGGCGATGTAGAGATTGCCCTTCGAATCGGTCGCGATCTGGTGCCCCGGCCCGATGACGCCGGGCGGCGTCACGCTACCGACGACTTCGAGCGTCTTGCGGTCGACGATGTAGACGCCCTTGCCGCCGCCGACGTAGAGGAACTGCTGATCCGGGTCGTGCGACAACGCGAGGTTGCGCGCGAACGGCTCGTTGACGCGGACCACCTGCTTCAGGAACTTACCGTCCTTGTTGAACATCTGGACGCGGCGGTATTCGCGGTCCGCGATGTACACCGTCCCGTCCTTTGCCACGCGCATCGCGTGCACGATGCTCAACTGCTGCGGGCCAGGATCGGAGAACGTCTTCGGCGTGACGACCTCGCAGTTGTCGTCGTCCATCGGCTTGTTGCCGAAGGCGCCCCACATGCGCTTGAAGTTCCCCTTGTCGGCATCGTAGACGGCGACCCGGTGGTTGCCGTAGCCGTCGGCGACGAACAGCTCGTTGGTCGGCTGGTGCACCCAGACGTCGGCGGGCCGGTGCAGGTTCGCCGTGTCGTTGTTGCCCTTGCTCTGATTGCTCTTGCCGATCTGCAGGACGAATTTGCCCTCCTGCGTGAACTTGAGGAGCTGATCGTCGGCAACCGGCTTGAGGTTGGCGATGCCGTTGGTCGGGCAGTTATTGCCGCCGAGCCAGACGAAGCCCTTGTAGTCGATGTGAATGCCGTGCTCGCGCTGCGGCCACTCGTAGCCGTTGCCGTCACCGCCCCACGCCCTGACGAAGTTGCCGGCCGCGTCGAACACGACGACGGGCGGCGCCGCCAGCTTCGCCTCTTCGGGCTTCAGCAGCGTGCGCGGGCGATGCAGGACGAACACCTGGTCCTGCGCGTTGATGGCGATGCTCGAGGGATCCCCGAGCTTGTACTTCGGCGGCAGCTTCGGCCACGCCTTGTCGACCTCGAAGGTCGGCACCTGGCGGCCCGGAGCCTGAGCCGCGAGCTCGGTGCTGGAAAGCCGCTTGCCTTCCACGCCCGCGGCGACGATCACTGCAATCAGAACGGCACGGCTGATACGCTGGCGCGTCATGGCTTTCCTCCTCGTTCGCGATTGACGACGACGGTCGGGGCTGATTATGGCTGCGGCGCGGCGCGTGTCAAGGTGCTATCGCATTTTAGCCACGGAGGACACCAGGAGGACACGGAGGACGGAGGTCCACGGAGGACACCGAGGGGACGCGGGACACGGACGCTGGCTCGGCAGGGCGCGGCGATCGGGCGGATCGACGGGCCGCCGCTGGGCGGCCCCGCGAGGGATGCGCCCGCGTCAACAAGCCAGGTCTGCAGTCGAGGTTAGAGGCGCGGTCCCCTGGTTTGTTGACGCCGGCGCACCCCTCGCGGGTCGGCCTGCGACGCAGGCCGACCGTCGATCCCTCCGTGGTCTCCGTGTCCTCCGTGGCATCTGCCGAACGCGCGCCTCAGCGATTACGTCCCGAACCGCTCGGCGGCGCGGGCGCGCGCCTTTGCCGCCTCCTCTTCCCGGCTCTTCGGTGGCGCCGTGGTCTCGAGCGAGTCGATGAGCCGCCGGGCGACGTCGGCCACTTCCTCGATTGCGGCGTTGAATGCGGCCTCGTTCGCCCGCGACGGCGCGTTGAACCCGCTCAGCTTGCGCACGAACTGCAGAGAGGCGGCGCGAATTTCCTCGTCGGTGGCCGGCGGATCGAAGTTGAAGAGGGTGCGGATGTTACGGCACATGGCGAACTCGTCTCCCCGGGGCCGATTCGCGGAACTTTCAGTCTCCCCTGCCCCCGGCGCTGGTTTTCGTGATAGTTTACCGACTTCGCCGACCAGACGTCGGTCCACGATATCTATCCTCACGCAGTTCGTGATTCCAGTGAGACGAGGTCAACATGATTCGCATCTCCACGCGTCTTGCAGCGGTTCTCTTGGGCACGTTGGTGGGCGTGGCGGGCTTCTCGCACCAGTCGTCCCTCGCGCAGCAGGCACCGGCCGTCGCCTTCACCGGCGCCCGCGTCATTGACGGCACTGGCGCCGCACCGATCGAACAAGCCACGATTGTTGTCGTAAACGGACGCATCGAGTCCGTTGGGGCAGCGGCCGCCGCCAAAATTCCCGCCGGCGCCACGCGCGTCGACATGACCGGCAAGACGATCGTGCCCGGCCTCATCAACGCCCACGGTCACTTGAATGCCGATCCGTCCACGACAAAGTCCCCCGCCGACAGACTGTCGGGGCAGCTTCGTGTGTACGCTGACTACGGAATCACCACCGTGGTCGTCCTCGGGGCCAACCCGGACGACCTCGGGAATACGGTCAAGCTGCGCGAGGCCCAGGCCAGCGGACCCCTCGATCGCGCGCGCGTGTACGTCGCCGGCTCGAGCATCAGGAACCTGAAGACCGCCGAAGAGGCCCGGTCGCAGGTGAACGCCTACGCCGACCAGAAGGCCGACATCATCAAGATTCACATCACCGGCGGCCCGATGGACATGACGCCGGAAGTCTACGGCGCGCTGATCGAACAGGCGCACAAGCGTGGCCTGCGCGTCGCGGCGCACCTCTTCTACCTGAAGGATGCGAAGGGGCTGCTGGACAAGGGTGTGGACGTCATCGCGCACAGCATTCGCGATCAGCCGGTCGACGCGGCCGTCATCGCCGCCATCAAGCAGCGCAACATCGGCTACATCCCGACGTTGACGCGCGACCTGGCGCAGTTCGTGTACGAGACGACGCCGCCGTATTTCAAGGACCCGTTCTTCCTCCGCCACATCGACGCGTACAAGCGGGAGATGGCGATCCTGACCGATCCGGCGCTGATGGAGAAGACGAAGAACAGCAAGGAGGCGCAGGCCATCAAGCCGGCGCTCGAGATGGCCAACCGGAACCTCAAGACGCTGCAGGACGCCGGCGTGATGATCGCCATGGGCACCGACACCGGGACCAACACCGGCCAGTGGCAGGGCTACTTCGAACAGATCGAGCTCGAGATGATGGTCAAGGCCGGCTTGACGCCGATGCAGGTGCTCGTCGCCTCAACCAGCAACGCCGCCAAGGTCATGAAACTCGACCAGCAGCTTGGGACGATCCAGGCCGGGAAGCAGGCCGACCTGCTCGTGCTGAACGCCAACCCGTTGACCGACATCAAGAACACGCGGCAAATCGACTCGGTCTGGATCGGCGGGCGCCGGCTGATGAATACGCCCCCGGTTGTGACCTCTTCGCGGTAAATCGTCGGTAAGCGGAAGGCGGGCCGCCACGGCCCGCCTTCGCGCCTTTCGAGCGGCCTCGAGAAGCCCCGTTCCCCTCCATCCTGAGCGGCACAACGCCGGCGGCAAAAACGCGCGGCGACCGGCGCCTGCCGGTGTAGGATCTGCTCGTCCGGACCTTCAATCAAACCCCCCGGACTACGTGAGGTGGGGAGCTTGAGAGGACACATCATGCACCTGATTCCACTTGTTTCGGCAGCGTTGGTCCTGACGATCTCCGGGCCCGCCTTCGCCCAGGAGTGGAAAGAGTACGTCAGCAAGCAGGACCTGTTCAGCGTGAGCTTCCAGGGCGAGCCGACGGTGCGGGACATCACGTACCAGTCGGAGTATCGCGTCGACCTGCCGGCGCGCGTCTACACGCACCAGAACGGCCAGAGCCGCTATACCGTCACCGTGGTCGACTACAGGAACGCCATCAAACTACATAACGAGCGCAACAAGAAGTGCGCGGCGGACGGCGGAGATGGTGACCAGTGCCAGGACGACGGCCCGGAGGAGATGCGGGGCGCGCTCGTCTACGCGTCGTGGAACTTCATGAAGCGGGACGGCGTCAAGCTCACGCACTACGCGCACTACAACTCGGACGTCATCGAGGGCCACGAGATCCATCTCACCAACAGCGACGGGTCCCGCAGCTTCGCCGTCGTCCACATGCACGAAGATCGCCTCTACATCCTGGAAGCCACCGTGCCGAAGGGCGCCCCCGCGCCCGGGCTGTTCCAGATATCCCTGCGATTCCTCGACAACGAGTTCAACCCCGTTCGGTATCAGTGGGTCGGCACGCAGCTCTACTCCAACGGGTATCCGAAGCCTCCCCGTGCGGGGCGTGGCCAGGGCCAGGGCCAGCAGGGGCAAGGACAAGGACAGGGCCAGGGTCAGCAAGGCAGGTAGACGCCGGTCCGATCGGATCGCGGCGATGATCCTGAACCGTTATTTACTGTGTTGGAGGGTGATCATGGTGTTGAAGTTCCTCGGTCTCGTAACCATTTGCATGGTGTCCCTGGGTCTGCCGGCGTGGGCACATCATTCCCACAACGCCTATGAGGTGACCAAGTGGTCGCCGCTCGAGGGCGTGGTCAAGGAAGTGCACCTCGTCGTTCCGCACTCCTGGATCTACATCGACGTCAAGGACGCCAAGGGCGAGACGACCACATGGGCGCTCGAAGCCGCTGGTCCCAACGCCATCATGAACAACGGGGTGAAGCGCGAGGACGTCAAGGTGGGCGACAAGATCAAGGTGCGGTGCCACCTGCTCAGGGACGGCACCAACGGCTGCCTGCTCGGGTTCATCACCCCCGATCACGGTGACATGGCGCGAGGCCACGGCGTCGAGCGGGAGTGGGACTGATCCAGGGAGCAGCCGGCAGCGGGCAGCGGGCAGTGAGGACTGCCGGCTGCACTCTGCCGCTGCCCGCTGCCCGCTTCAGTTCATTCCGTCGTCCGGCCCATCATGCGCGCCCGCATGGCGGCGCGGTCAACGGCCTCGCCGCGTAGATAAACCGCATTGATCCGCCGCGTGTTGGCAATGTCGTCGAGCGGATTCGCGTCGAGCACGAGGAAGTCCGCGCTCTTGCCCTGCTGAAGCGCGCCGACGTCGGGCATCCGCAGAAAATCAGCCGCATCCTTCGTCGAGGCCGTGATGACCTCGGCCGGCGTCATCCCGGCGGCGACCATATCCGCCATCTCGAGGTGGTGGCTCCAGGCGATGCCGCCGTCGGTCCCGAGCGCGATCGGAACGCCCGCGGCATTGAGCTTGGCCAGGTTGCGCGCCTGGATCCCGTATGCCTTTTGCGCCTCCGGCCGGTCGGTCGCCGCGGCCTGCAGCTTCTTCAACTCCTCGGCCGGCACGCTGTCGCTCAGCCAGCTCAGGTCCACCGCGACGCCGCGATCGGGCAGGTTCGGTACGAGGGTGACCTGCGGGTGTTCCTTCATCAGCGTCATGAACTGCTGGTCGATGTCCTTGTCGCGCACGCTGTGCGCGAAGGCGTCCAGCCCCGCTCGCAGCAGGCCCTTCGCGTCCTCGAGCTCGAAAATGTGAGCCGTGACGCGGAGCCCGTTCTTGTGCGCCTCGTCGATGATCGCGCCGTAGATGGCGGGAGTCAGCTTCTTGAACATGTCATCGCGGTCGTCCACCCAGATCTTGATGATGTCCACTTTCCGGGCGGCCTGCTCCTGTACCGCCTTGCGGGCTTCGGCTTCTGTGGACACCCAGTACGGAACCTCGGGTCGGCCTGGCTCCGGTCCCGAGATGCCGCGGCCGGCGGTACGCAACCGGGCCGCACCGGGAATCGTCTCGTCGCGCACCTGGATGGCCGCCTCGGTGACGTCCTGCCCCAGGCTCATCGCCACGCCGACGCCGTAGTACGCCTTGCGCTGCAGGTGTTCGACCAGCTCGTCCCGGCTCTTGCTATTGAGGTGGACGTGCGTATCGACGATCGCCGGCATGACGGTCTTGCCGGCCAGGTCCACGCGAGCCGCGCCCGCCGGAACCTGTACATCGCCGGCTCTTCCGACCTGGACGATTTGGCCGTCATCGACGACGAGCACGCCATTGTCGATGGGCGCGCTGTCATCGCCCACGATGAGCCGTGCTCCTTCGAACACCGTGACGCCAGTCGCCGCCGGCGTCTGCTCGGTCGCCGGCGACGAACACGCGGCGCTGAAGAGCAGACTACTGAACAGCAGACCAGCGATGAAGACCGTGCGGCATGGTTTCGTCTGTGCTCGACGCATCGAAGCCTCCATATGAGTAGATAGGCTGCGTAAGCTGACAAGATTTCAGCCTGCACATCATAGCCGCGATCGCGGGCCGGCGGGCGGTGGGCGGCGCGAGCGCCCGGCTGGAGGGCAGGGGCGGTGCCGGGAAGAATTCTGTGCGCGCCTCGCGGTTTTTCTGGCAGGATCTCGGCAAACGCGGGAAAGGATGTGGTGTGAAGGTCACAGCAACGATCGCGGTCATGGTGTGTGTGCTGTCCTGGCAGGCAGCGCGCGACGTCGCGTGGGGTCAGGCGGCGCTGGCGCCGGTCGCCGTCGGCACGGCGTCCGACATCCCGGGCGTGGTGAAGGGCGGTACCGACGATCGAACGGATCCTGACCGGGTTCAGCGGCCTGGACGATCCGATCGGCCTCGCCGACGGCACGCTGGTGTTTTCCGAACCGGGAGCCCGCCGGATTCACAGGGTGGACAGAAACAACCAGGTGTCGGTGCTCGTCGCCGACTCGAATGAATCGCACGGCGTGACGCAGGATGCGAAGGGCCGGTTGATCTCCGCCCAGGCATGGGACGGGTCGACGAGGATCGGTGTGATCCATCCGGCGGGCAGCGAGGCGGTGCTCGCCGACAGCTTCGATGGCAAGCCGTTCAGCCGCCCCAACGACCTGATCGTCGCGAGGAACGGCGGCGTGTACTTCACCGATCCAGGCCTGACCGCACAGCAAGCCGAGGAGCTGCGAAAGCGGTACGCCGGCAAGCCGCTCGCGCCGCGGCTGCCGCCAACGGTGTACTACATTCCGCCGGGGGGAAAGGCGGTCAAGATCGAAGAGAAGATGATCCGCCCGAATGGCATCCAGCTCAGTCGCGACGAGAAGACGCTGTACATCAGCGACTCGAACGGCGTCCATGTCATCGCGTGGGAGATCCAGCCTGACGGCCGCGTGCGCAATCGGCGCGACTTCGGCACGCTGGAAGGGCGGAGCAATCGCGACAACGGCCTGGGTGGCGTCAAGACGTTCGCCGACGGTATGACCATCGACAACGAGGGCCGGCTCTATGTCGCCACCGGTGGAGGAGTCGAGGTCTTGAGCCCCGAGGGCGCGCACGTCGGCACCATCCCGGTGAGGTGTCCGCCGGCGGACTGCCAGAACCTGGCGTTCAGCGGGCCGGAGAAAAGGACCCTGTACGTCGCGGGCGCTGGTTCCCTTTACCGGATCGAGATGGTGGCCCGCGGCTTCGCGGGCCGCGCGAAGTAGCACCGCCTCGCCTTACTTACACTCGAACGTACGTAGGGGCCGGCTTTCAGCCGGCCCGTTACATTGGATCGCGCACCTCACGAGCCGGCTAAAGTCGGCCCCTACGAGTTGGTGAGTAACAAGAGACGGGAGAGCGCGGCGCATGGCCACGCCTCTCCCGCTTCACCTACTTGGGCGCGCCGGGGGCGACGACGGCGGCGGAGCCGCCGAGGAAGAGCCGCTGTCCATCCGCGAACAGAAAGCTCCTGCCCACGCCCTTGTTCGTGCCGTCTCTGGCCCGGTAGCCTTCGACGACGAGCTCGGTTCCAGCTTTCAACGTGTTCTTCGTGACACCCAGCCTGATCAGCTGGTTCGGGCTGCCGCCTTCGATCATCCAGCTGACGACGCTGCCGTCGGGCCCCTTCACGTCGAGGTGGAACCAGGAGTGGGGATTGATCATCTCCCACTTCACCAGCGTCCCCTGAATCTTGAGCGGCTTCTCGACGTCGAACTCTGCGGAGAATGCGTGATGCGACGAAACCGGCGCGGCGGCCAGCAGCAGGCCGACACCGGCAATGACAACCCGGAGCGTCGTGCGCATAGAGCGTTCCTCTCCTGGCTACTTCGACCCTTTCCGAGTGGCTTCTTCGGCAGCTTTCTTCTCTTCGGCCCGGGCTCCGGCAAGGGTGTTATAGAGCCCGTAGTTGCCTTCGTGACAGGCGTGCTCGAACAGCGGACCTATCGGTCTTCTTCATCAGCGTCTCTGCCGTCCACGGTCTGGTCCACGTGTCAGGATCGTCGATCGTGAATCTGTAAACGATCGTGTCCTCGTCCACGCGGGTGAAACGCTCCGTCAAGCGCATGTTCTGGCTGGAGCCGCGGAACGCGGTCTTGTCGGTGAAGTTCGTGGTCTCGACGACGAGCGTGTCGCCCTCCCAGCGGCCGCGGTAGCTGCCCATATACTGGCGCACGTTGCCGGGCAGATGCGGACGCCCGTCGAGCGGGATGATGCGCGAGTCGTGGAGCATCTCGACGAGAATCATCGCGTATCCCGGCGTCTGGATGAACTGGTAGTTGTTGTTGTAGGCGCCGGCGAGCATGGGCGGGCCGCTGCGGTCCATGAGAATGCAGCGCACGCTGAGCGACTGGTTCTGCACGGCGTCGGTGGCGGCACCCGCCCGCTTTCTCGCCTCGGCGCGCGCCGCGTTCCGCTTGACGCCTTCCGCTGTCATCGGCGGCAGTCGTCCGTTGGCTGGATCCACGATCATCGACGTGCGCAGGTTCAGGGCGCCCCCGCCCTGGCTCCGGTCCAGCCCGAACTGCGTGAAGTCGTAGTGCACGTCCAGGATCGTGCCCGGCTCGGTCTGCTCGCTTTCGGCCGCGGCCAGGCGCTTGACCTGTTCGAGCGCTTCTTCCTGGGTGAAGAACTCCCTGTCGATCCCTTCCGGCCGCTCCAGCGGTGTGTACGTGGTGTTGGTCCAGAAGCCCTGCAGATCGGGCTGACCGTCCGGCGTGCGCGACAGCGTCCATTTCTTCGCCGGAGCCGCCGCCGTGGCGGTGGCCGTCGGCGCCCTGCGCGTCAACAGCGATCGATCCCAGCAACGCCACCACGGCCACGATCCCCGCAACACCCGTGGACGCAACGAATCGGCGGCTCATATTGAAGCTCCCTGACGTCGTTATTTGGCGGTCTGCTTGCGCAGGTGTCCGTAGATCAAGTCTTCGGCGAACTCCACGCACTTGAATTCCATGATTTGCGCGTTCTTCTCTACGCGCCGATAGAGCGACATGCTCATCTTCCACGGTCGCGTGAACACCTTCGGATCCTCGATGGTGACGTCGTACTGGAGGCGGTCGGGGCTCACGGCGGTGTAGCGCTCCACCACGTGCAGCGCGTCGCTGTGGAAATTCCCCGCCCGGTCGAACCAGGTCATCCCGTTGAACCCCTTGGTGTCGACGACCAGCGTTTCCCCGTCCCAGCGCCCGTTCGACCATCCCATCCAGCTGTCGGCGGGAGCCTCCACGTGATCGTCCATGTAGATCGTGCGGATGGCGCCCGCGAACGTGTAGGACATCATGATGTACTTCGGCGTCTGCAGGATCTGGAACGGATAGGGCATGTAGTTGGCGCGCGGCACACCCGGCAGGTAGCACTTGATCTCGGGGTCGAGCGCCAGGCGCTTTTCGAAGTTCTCCTTCTTCTTCGCCGCGGCCGCGGGCTGGTAGGGCAGCGGTCCATCTTCCACGACGCCGGGACCCGGGGGAATCGCCCCCGCCGCACCGAGGGCCTGCACCGGCCCGGGCGCCGCCGAGTGGCTCTCGATATCCCAATAGGCCTCGTTGAGGGCCTGCCAGATCCCGCTCAAGTCGGGTTTGGAATCCGATGTACGTGGCGCCTTGTAACCCGGCCCCTGAGCCGCAGCCGGTATCACGCCCAGCGCGAGGAAGGCGATGGCAGCAAGAATGGCAATCATCGATCGTCTCAACCGATGTCGCGTCTGATTAACGATTGTCCGCGGAGCGCGGACCCGCGATCGTCACCCCTTATACACCCAAAGGCTTCGGCCCGTGGCGCAAATTGTGAGGCGCTGCGGCGCGGCCGATCGGACGTCGAGCGCACACGTCCCGACTTGAGTGACGACGGCGGGAAGTTCAGCCATTCGGCCCAGTTCCCGCCTGGATCACACGGGCGCGCCGGGGCATCACCGTCCGGCTTTTTGCTTCTCCTCCTCAACCGCCTTCGCCGCGACCTCCTGCGTTCGCTTGACCCACTGCGTGAAGACGGCGGGATCGACGAACGGGTGGGGGTCGCCCGGCTTGCGCGACTTGAGCTTCAAGGCGCGCTCCAGCACGCCACCGCCGGGATATCCGTCTTCGGCGGCCCAGCTGTGGATCTGCAGGTTCACTTGCACACCTTGTATCTGCGCGACTCTCGCGGCGCTCCTGACCGACTCTTCCGCTGCCGCGAGCCCGCCGCGATACCCTGCACCGCCCCAGAGAATCGCTTTGTAGGGCATGCGGCCGTCGTACAACGTGATGCCTTCCGTCGTCAGCACGCCCGGCGTATGCCCCGGTGTCAGGTGGAACGTGAGCGTCTGGCCGCCGAGCTTCAGCGTGTCGCCTTCCTTGACGACCATGTCACGCTTCGGCACCCGCGGCGGCGCGCCGCCGCCCCGGCCCGGACGGCTTCCGAGCTGCTCCATCATCGTCCAGTCTCCTTCGGCCGCCACGACGCGTGCCCGCGACGCCTCCTGGATCTTCGCGGCGCCGCCGACGTGGTCGAGATGTCCGTGGCTCAGGATGATGTACTTGATGCTCGTCGGATCGACGCCGACCTTCCGGATGTTGTCGATGACATAGTCCACATAAGGCTCTTGCGCCGTGTCGAAGAGGATGTTGCCTTCCGGCGTCGTCAGCAGCCAGACCGAGACATAGCCCGGGCCGACGTAGTAAAGGTTGTCGAACACCTTGAACGGCTCGATCTTCTGGTACTCGACGTCTCTGGCACGGGTGACCCGGTAGGTCTTGCTCAACGGCTCCGACTCAGCCTGGCCGGCGGCGAAGGCGCGGCTGCCGGGATTGCCGCCGGCGAGGACCACCGCCACACCGAGGGCCACGAGCATCATGATGCGTGTCAACGTTTTCATGCGTCCTCCTTCGCTTCGCGACCGAACGCGCATACAAGGGCTGAACGGGTGCGTCGCCCTCCGCTATCGGCTCAGGCCGGCGATGTCCGTTCGCACCTTGTACAGATTCTTTCCGGCGGTCACATACAGCGTCTTCATGTCCGGGCCGCCGAACCCGTTGTTCGTGATCAGGTCTTCCGGGATCGGAATGAACTTGAGCAGCGTGCCTGCCGGCGAGATGACGTAGACGCCGGCCTTGTTGTCGAGGGTTTCCGTGGTGCCGCGCGACTGGTTCATGCCCGCCGACGCGTAGAGGTTTCCCTGCGTGTCGATGCTCATGCCGTCGGCACTGCGGCCGGGATAGAAGTTGTAGTGAACCCGCATGTTGCGGACTGTGCCATCGGGCTGCAGGTCGTACGAGCGAATCATGCGCGCGCCGCCCTGCGCCTGGTTGGCCTCGATCAGATACAGCTTCGTGTCGTCGGGGGAAATCTGAAGGCCGTTGGGGCGCTCGATGTCGGGCGCGGCGAGAATGCGCGCCACCTTGCCCGGTGCGTCGATGCGGTAGACCGCGGCACCAGCCGGATCGGTGAAGTACAGCCGGCCCTTGCCGTCGATGGTCACATCGTTCGGGCCCTGCAGGGGCTTGCCGTCATAGCTGTCGGCGAGCACCTCGGTCTTGCCGGTCTTCAGATCGGTACGGGTGACCTGAGGCTTGCCCTTCACCTTCACGCCGGGCCGCGTGAACTCCGCGCCTTCGCACGCCACCAGCCGCTCCTGCGGATCGATCAGCAGGCCGTTGGCCGCGTTGCTGCGCTCACGGTATGTGGAAAGCACGCCGTCCGAACTGAGGCGCATGATCCGCTGGTTGATGATGTCGGTGAAATAGACGTTGCCTTGCCGGTCGACCGCGGGGCCCTCGGTAAAGGCGATGGTCGTGGCGATCTCTGGCTGCTGGGCCGTTGCCGGCCGCGGCGTCCCGAGAACGGCGAGGACGCCCACCGCTGCGAGAGCCGTCATCCAGTGGCGCGTCATGGGGCCTCCATTCATCCGGTGCGGTGCCGGCAGTGTATCACCGGGGACATTCGATCGCCCCGCGGAGATGACCCTGATGTCCTTCGATCTCCAACCCACGTTGCGCGGCGAGCTCCTCGTGCTCAGGCCGCTTCGAACCGAGGATTTTCACGATCTTTACGCCGTGGCTTCAGATCCGCTGATCTGGGAGCAGCACCCGGACAGCGACCGCCACAAGGAGGAGGTGTTCAGGGAGTTCTTCCGTGAGGCGCAGGAATCCGGTGGAGCGCTGGTGGCCATCGACGCCAGAGACGGCCGCGTCATCGGGTCGTCGCGGTTCTACGGCTACGACGAAGGACGCAGCGAGATCGAAATCGGGTGGACGTTTCTGGCCAGGCGCATATTGGGGCGGCATCTACAACAAGGAAATGAAAGCGCTCATGCTCAGGCACGCCTTCCGGTTCGTGAACAGCGTGGTCTTTCTCGTCGGTCCGCAGAATCGGCGCTCGCAGAGGGCGATGGAAAAGATAGGCGGCATCCGCGTGGGATCGCGGCGGAACGCGAACGGCCGGGAGTCGGTCGTCTACCAGATCCGCGGCTCGCGCGGTTGAGACGCGCCGCACGTGACATGCGCGGTCTGTTGCCCGCGACCGATGCTGGGTATGCTTACGCCAGACACACGCACGTGAGAGCGAGGAGCTCGAGGATATGCAGATCACGATCGTCGCGATGCTCATTGGTATCGCCTCTGTTACGGTTGCCGCCGACCAGCTCAAGGTCATGAGCGCCGGCGCGGTCGAGCCCGGCCTGGTCAGGCGGATCGAGCAGTTCACCCGCGCGTCGGGGCACACGGTGCAGGTCGAATTCGGTACCGGCCCGCAGCTGACGGCGCGACTGGCGGCCGGTCAGACCGGGGATGTGCTCATCGCGCCGAAAGCGGTCATGGATCAGGCCGTGGCGGATCGCCTCGTCAACGTGGCGACGCGGACAACGGTCGGCCGCGTCGGCGTCGGTATCGTGGTACGCAGCGGCGCCGCGTCGCCCGACGTCTCGACCGCCGACAGCCTCAGGAAAGCCCTCCTTGCTGCCGATGCCGTCGTCTACAACCGTGGGTCGTCGGGCGTGTACATCGAGCGGTTGCTCGCGCAGCTCGGTGTCGCCGCCAGATCGCCACGAAGATCGTGCGCGTGGACAACGGCGACGCCGTCATGCAGCGCCTGATCGCCGGCAAAGGGAATGAGTTCGGGTTCGGCGCGATTACCGAGATCAGGCTGTTCGAACCGAAAGGGGCCAGGCTGGTGGCGCCGCTGCCGGACGCCGTGCAGAATTTCACGGCCTACGACGCCGCCGTGATGGCATCCGCGCGCGCGCCAGAGGCGGCCGCCGAATTTGTCCGGTTCGTCACGACGGCCGAGGCGCGCGGCGTCTTTGCCGCGGTGGGTGTCCAGGCGCCCGAGTAGCCCGTTCGGAAGCCGCCAATCGTCGAATCCGCCGGGAGCCGACTAAAGGATTTCCAGTCGCGGCCGATTACATCCGCGTGCGTGCTTTGTACACGGCAGGGTTTCTCCTGTGGGCGACCGGCGTCGGCTACGGGCTGATGCAGCTGTGGAATTACGAGAACGCACCCGGAATCGCGGCCTCGGCGCCGGCGACGTGGCCGGACAATGAGCTCATCCCCCGTCCGCATCGCCGGCCGGCCCTCGTCGTCCTGACCCACCCGCAGTGCAGCTGCTCGCGCGCGACGATCGCCGAGCTCGAGCGGCTGCAGGCCCACATCGAACACGACGTCGACACCTACGTGCTGATGCTCGCGCCAGCGAGCGCACGCCGTGACTGGGTCAGGTCACCACTCTGGCAGAAGGCCGCGGCGATACCCGGGATCACCGTGGTCGCCGATCGTGACGGCCGCCAGGCCGCCCGCTTCGGCGCGTTCACGTCCGGCCAGGCGCTGCTCTACGACGCATCCGGCGCCCTGGTGTTCAGCGGCGGGCTGACCGCCTCCCGCGGTCACGAGGGCGATAACGCCGGACGGACCGCCGTCGAACGACTGGTCCGCCACGAACGCGCCGGTCGCTCGGCCACGTCCGTATTTGGATGCTCGCTGTTCGCGTCGGCCGCTGCGTCGGACGCTGAAGGGGTCTCGCCGTGACTCTCGCCGAAGAGCTCTATCAGAAACACGCCCGCAGCATTCACGAGCACACCGACCGCCTCTTCGCGGGGCTGATGGTGGTGCAGTGGCTGGCCGGCGTGGCCGCCGCCTACTGGATCTCGCCGCGCGCCTGGGCAGGGATGACGAGCCAGGTGCACCTGCACGTCTCGACCGCCATCTATCTCGGCGGCCTGATCACGCTGCTGCCGGTGGCGCTGGCGCTGACGCAGCCCGGGCGCACGCATACGCGCTTCGTGATCGCCACGACGCAGATGCTGATGTCGAGCCTGCTGATTCACTTCACCGGCGGCCGCATCGAGACGCACTTCCACGTGTTCGCATCGCTCGTCTTCCTGTCGTTCTATCGCGACTGGCGGGTGTTGATCCCGGCCACCGTGGTCGTGGCCGCCGATCACTTCATCCGCGGCGTGTACTGGCCGCAATCGGTGTTCGGCGTGGTGACCGCGAGCCAATGGCGCTGGCTCGAGCACGCCGGCTGGGTGCTCTTCGAGGACGTCTTCCTCATCGGATCGTGCCTGCGCAGCCGCCGCGAAATGTGGAGCATCGCGGAGCGCACGGCCGCGCTGCACAGCAGCGAGGAGCGCTACCGCGGGATCGTCGAGCGCGCCGAAGGCATCTTCCTCGCCGAGGCGGGATCGAAACGCCTGCTCGAGTCCAATGCCGCGTTCCACGGCCTGCTCGGCTACGACGCCGACGAAGTCACCGGCCTCACGATCTACGACTTCGACGTCGATCCGCCCGCCGAGATCGACCGTGCCATCCGCGCCATCGCCGACCACAAGGTGCCGATAGACCTCGAGCGGCGATATCGGCGGAAGGACGGCACGGTCATCGACGTGCGCCTCACCCTCAGCGCGCTTTCGGGCGGGCGCGAGACGTTGTGCGGCGCCGTCCGCGACGTGACCGACCACCGCCGGGCCGAGCAGGCGCTGATGGAAAGCGAGGCGCGCAACGCCGCCATTGTCGGCGCCGCCCTCGACTGCATCATCACGTTCGACCGCCGCGGAAAGATCGTCGAGTTCAATCCGGCCGCGGAGCAGACGTTCCAGTGCACGCGCACGCGCGCGCTCGGCCTCGATCTCGTGTCCCTCATCGTTCCTCCCGGGTTGCGGGAAGAGTACGGTCGTCAGCTGGTCCGCTACATTGCCACCGGCGACAGCGCGATCGGTGGACGACGGATCGAAGGGAGCGCGCAGCGGGGCGACGGCACCGCGTTTCCCGCCGAGTTCGCGTTCGCGCGCATCTCCACCGACGGCTCGCCGCTGTTTACCTGCTTCGTGCGCGATCTGACGGAGCAGAAGCAGGCGGAAGAGGCCCTGAAGAAGAGCGAAGCGCAGCTGCGCCACGCCAACAAGATGGACGCGGTCGGACAGCTCGCCGGCGGCATCGCCCATGACTTCAACAACCTGCTGACGGCGATTCTCGGCTACTCCGAGGTGGTCGCTGCGAAGGTGCGGCACGACCAGAAGCTGAGCAGCCACGTGGACCAGATCTCGCGCGCCGGAGAGGCCGCCGCGGGTCTGACGCGCCAGCTGCTCGCGTTCAGCCGCCGCCAGATGTTGCAGCCGGCCGTCCTCGATCTGAACAGCGTGCTCGTGAACGTGGACAAGATGCTGCGCCGCCTGATTGGCGAGCACATCGACCTCGTGATCGCGCTGGCGCCGGAGCTGCGCAGGGTACGCGCGGACGCCGGCCAGCTCGAACAGGTCATCGTCAACCTCGCGGTGAACGCCCGCGACGCGATGAAGGTCGGGCGGCCGCCTGACGCTGGAGACGCGAAACCTCGACCTGGCGCCCGGCAACCCGCTACGACCTCCCGCCGGGCGAGGCGATCGCGCTGATTGTGACCGACACCGGCTGCGGCATCGACGCCGCGACGCAGGCGCGCGTCTTCGAGCCGTTCTTCACCACCAAGGAGCCGGGCAAGGGCACCGGCCTCGGGCTGTCCACCGTCTACGGCATCGTCACGCAGAGCGGCGGCGCGATCGCGATCGACAGCACCGTCGGCCAGGGCACGACGTTCCGGATCGTTCTCCCGGCCGTGGATGCGGCGGAACACGTGGCTGCCGCGACCGCCGCGTCCACCAGCGCCGCGCGCGCGGGCGGCCGAAACGGTGCTGCTCGTCGAGGACGAGCAGGGCGTGCGCGCCCTGGCGACGCTGGCGCTCGAGGGCGCGGGCTACACCGTGCGCGCGGCCGCGTCTCCAGAGGAGGCGATCCGTGCGGCCTCGGAGATGCCGCGCATCGACCTGATCGTCACCGACGTGATCATGCCGCTCATGAACGGCCGCGACCTGGCGGAGTGGCTGGTCGAGCGGCATCCCAACGGCAAGGTGCTGTTCATGTCCGGATACACCGACGACACGCTGCTCGCGCACGGTGTCGCCGTGCGCGACATCGCGTTCATCCACAAGCCGTTTACGCCGACGACGCTGGTGCAGCGGGTGCGGGAAGTGCTCGATTCGACGCCAGCCGGGATGGTGGGCGTCTCGGCGGCGACGGGCGTGTAGGTCAGGCGCGACGAACCCAGCCGTCTGGCTTCGGCTCGAAGCCGAGCGCTCGCTCACGCGTACCGCGAATTTCAGATCCAAGCATACTATATTCGTTGTCATGATGACGATCGGACTTATCGGTGCCGGGCACATCGGAAGCCAGATTGCGCGGCTTGCCGTCGCCCGCGGCCACAAGGTGGTGATCAGCAACTCGCGCGGACCGGAGACCCTGGCCACACTCGTCGCCGAGCTCGGACCAAACGCACGCGCGGCGACCGCCGCGGATGCGGCAAGGGCCGGGGACATCGTGGTCGTCACCGTGCCGCTGAAGAACTACCGGGACGTGCCGGTTGAGCCTGTGAAAGGCAAGACCGTCATCGACACCAACAACTACTACCCGCAACGAGACGGCCACATTCCTGAGCTCGACGACGAGTCGACGACCACGTCCGAGCTCCTGCAGGCGCACCTGCCGAAGTCGAACGTCGTCAAAGCGTTCAACCATATCTACGCCGCGCAGCTCACCACCGACGGACGGCCCGCAGGAACGGAGAAGCGGCGGGCGCTGGTCATCGCCGGTGATGACCGTGACGCCAAAGCCACGGTGACCGACCTCCTCGATCAGTTTGGCTTCGACACGGTCGACGCCGGGCCGCTGAAAGAAGGGTGGCGCATCCAGCGCGATACGCCAGGCTATGGCCCCCGTCGCACGGCGGAGGAACTACGAAGAGACCTCGCCGCGGCGAAGCGATACGCTGACCAGGTAGTCGCCGCACGGACACCCGCACGCGCGCGCCGCACGACACGCCTTTCCAAGAACCGGAGATGTTTACGCCGCACGTAAGTGAGCGGCAACCAGGACCGCCAGGGAGTCCGCAAGCCGTTCGCTGTGCCAGCGGTGTCGCATCGCCGCCTGAATCACAGGAAGGTCGATTGCCGTGGCCGAGCACTCCATCGCGGTCTGCGGCTTGCACACTGCGCGAAACGGCCGGCACGCGGGCAGACAGCCCGGCGTTCCTGTCGGTCGCCTGCTTTGTACATGAGGAGTAAATCGCGATGAGGAAAAAGGCATGCCTTCTGTTGTTGCTCGCTGCGTTCGCCCCTTCGCTTCACGCGTCGGACGGAGAGACCCTCGTCAGGTTCGACGGGGCGATCGGCGTGATTCCCGTGTCGAACGTCGGGGTCAATGCTGACGGCACCTTTGCGAACGTCAGCCGCAACATCGTCCGCGGCGTCAATCCCGCGGGACAGATCTGGGTCATGGCCGAACTGAAAGCCACCGTCCGCGTCGATGGACGCATCAGGGTGAGAGGACGCGGCCTTCTCCTCGGCGGCGGGAACAACATCGGTCTGAACGGGAACGCGCGGGTCTTTGCGACCCTCATCTGCGGGGCCGCGGCTCCGTTTACGCTGCACAGCACCACGCTCGCCGGCGTGCCGCTCGAACCGAACGGCGACTTCCGCATCGACGATGAGCTGAGCCCGGTTCCGGTCGCATGTCCCGCCCCCGTTCTCCTGATCCGCAGCGCCGGCAACCAGAACTGGTTCGCGGCCGGTATCCCGAATTTCGACAACGATGACTAGGAGGGATGGGACGCCTGCAAGACAAAACCACAGAGACAAGAGGCACAGGATTCGAGAAGTTCTCTGTGCTCCGTGCCTCTGTGGCCCGTGCGATGGTGTCGCTTAGAGGCCGATTCGATTCCCGCCCGCCCCCGCTCTACAGACTGGCCTGCGGCAGCGAGGCGGTATAAGCTTTCGCCGGCGGCAGCAGAGCGTTCGATCCGTGCTGCAGCAGAAATACGACGGGAGGAAGCGATGAGAGCGTGCGCGAAATTCGCCGCGGCGTGCATTGTCGGAGTAGTTCTGGGATCGCAGGGAGCGGTCCTTGCGGCCGAGCTCATCATCCTGACCAACCAGGGCGCGACGCCGGGAGTGCGCGAGCTCGCCGCCGCGTTCGAGCGTGCGAGCGGGCACAAGGTGACCGTCATCCAGGAAGAGGGCGCCGCCCTGGAGCAGAGACTCAGCAGCGGCCGGGCAGACCTGATCACCGGCAATCCCGACGTGATGGAGGGTTACGTCAAGAACGGCAAGGTCGTGGCCAGCACCGTGACGCCGTTCGTGCTCGCCGGTCTCGGCCTTTCGGTGCGGGCCGGCGCGCCGAAACCCGACATCAGCACCGTGGAAGCCTACAAGGCGACGTTGCTCGCGGCGAAGTCGATCGGCTATTCGCGCGGCTGCAGCGGCACGAACATCGGCGAGGGGATTGCGCAACTCGGCCTCACCGAGCAGTTGAAGGCGAAGACGACGTTCACCACCGGCGGTCCCGTCACCGACTATCTGGCGCGCGGCGACTTCGAGATCGGCATTCAGCAGACCAACATCATGGTCGGCGTACCTGGAACCGATTATGTCGGGCCTCTGCCTGGCTCTCTGAACAAGCCGTGCCTGTCGAGCGTCGCTGTGTTGACGGGCTCCAAGGAGCAGGACGCCGCGCGCGCGCTGATCAAGTTCATGATTTCGCCGGAGGCCGCGCCGCTGCTCCGTAAGACCCACGTGGAGCCGGCCAAGCGATAAGACCGGCGTTCGCGAGATTTGCCACGGCCCGGTGAGACTTGATGAGACCTCGAAGACGGCCCGGCGAATGCCAGGCCGTCTATCCTCCAGTCAACCCTTCGTCAGGAGAAGGCTCGTCCCCTGGAAAACGCAGTTCGTCACCTAATTCCCGGGCGGGGCATCCCGGCTGGCTGCGTGGCTCCTCCCTCACATATGCCGAATATGCTCGGTCGTCGCGCCTTGCCATCCGGGCGCCGCGCTCCGGGACTGAGGCAACGAACCACGCTTCCAGGGGACTAGTGGACTGTCCAGACTGATTGAGCACCTACCCACAACAGGCCTCCGAGTGTGATCTACGGCCGCGACAACGGCGCGGCCGGTAGTAATTCCGAAGAGACAGGCCACTAGCTGGTCGTGCGATGCTTGCCGACCTCGGCGTGACCCGTGCCGCCGCAGGCGGTCGCGCCGTAACGCAGGAACTTCTGCACATTCCCGCTGCCGTCCACTTCGCCGGCGTACACGTTGCCCTCTGAATCCACGCTGACCTTGTGCGGCCAGTGGAACTGGCCGAGCCCCCGGCCACCACTGCCGAACCGATCGATCTCCTGCAGCGTCTTTCGGTTGATTTCATAGACGGTGAAGTTCGTGAGATCCGCGACGTAGAGGCAACTCTGTTCGGGATCGGCTGAGAAAGCCAGGCTGCCAGACGTTCCCCCTGCCGTCTCGGGCGACACGTGGACCTCACCGACGAACCCGCACTTCCCCGCCTCGCCGTTCGGGTTCTGACAGGGCTTCCCGACTTCAGATGCCTTGAAGACCTGGATGCGGTTGTTGCCGCGGTCGCACAGGTACAAGAATCCGTCGTCGCTCAGCTCCGCACAGTGCAGCGGGCTGCGGAAGAATTTCGGCTTCAGCTCGCCGCGCCTGAAGTCGGCCGCCCAGGCGCCGCCATAAGCAGGGTCTGTACTCTCGCCAATCACCGGGTTCTGCCCATAGGCGCCGAAATGACCGATGTACTTGCCTGTGGCGGCGTCGACCAGGAGCACGCGCCGGTTCCCATAGCCGTCGGCGACGTACAGGATGTTGGTCTTTGGATCCACGGTGAAGTCCGCTGGCAGATAGGGCTGCGGCGTGCCGTTGATCCCGCCATTCGTGTCGTTGCTGTTCGGCTTCTTCATGCCCTGAGTCCCGATGGCAAAGACGAAGCTGCCATCCGACTTGAACTTCAGAATCTGGGAGTCGTCGCCGCCGAAGTTCGCCGCCCATGGATACTCGCCGGAGTTCGTCCCTCTGTCGATTTCGCCGTTGCCGGCAATCCAGACGAAGTCGTTGTGATCGACGAAGATGCCGTGCTCCCGCCCTGGCCAGTAGCATCCGTCCGTTGGCGGGCATCGTTTCTCCAGAAAGCCGGGATCGCCGGGACCGCCCCACGCCTGCAGGAGATTGCCCGCCTTGTCGAACTGCAGCACGGACGGCGCCGGAACGCAGCAGCCCGACAGCTGACCATAGCGCCGGGGATGTCCGATGGCGCTGATCGGCTGGCCCTTGGCGTCCTTACCTGCTTCGCCCTGGGCGCCCGAGTCGGTCGAGTTGAGGGAGCGCGGCCGATGGTAGACCCAGATGTTGTCGTGTGAATCGACAGTGAGACCGCCAACCTCGCCGATGATCCAGTTGTTGGGCAGGGGTTTCGGCCATCCCGGATCGGGAACGAAACTCGGCGCTGTCCCACCTGGTGCTGGCTTTGGCGGGGTCCGATCGAGCACCCGCTGGAACGCTTGCGATTTAGACAGCACCTCCATCCCGGGATTGCCGCTGTCATCCTCCGAGGCCGCCTGTTGCTCCGGCGCGGAACACGCAACGCCCATCAGCAGGAGCGTGCCCGCCGCGACCATCGCCATCCATCTGCTGCTCCCACTTCGCATGTGCGTCTCCTTCTGTCCGATGCCGATATTCAATCGACGGCATGAGGCCCTATAGTCTCCCTGATCGCCTCACCTCTACCACCAACGCACAAAGGAACACGCTCGTTCCCGCCATGAGCGCAGAGTGGGGATGGCTCGACCGCTGCGGGGGGGCTTCCGCGTGGCGCGAATCTCAATCCCGACGACTACCCGACCAGACAATCGGTCTTGGGTACATGGAGCCGGATCGAGGACTACGTGCGGCAGGTCCTGTCGACGCTCACAGGGGTGTGCGTCGTTCAACGGCGTCGTGGTTACCAAGTGCTCCGGCCGGGCGTCAGTCGTCCCTACGCCGTCAGTCAGGACTCGACGGTCTTGACGCGAATGCGCAATTTCTGCGGCGTCGGTCTGCCGATGGCGCCGCCTGGCGACCGCTCAGCGATGATTCTACCGAGCACTCACGGGGCTAGACCATCGCTGGAGGCGGCTTCTCTTTCATCATCGAGTGGAATGGTGAATAGGTTCGCTGCACCCTTGCTTCGAGCGCAGCCCGTCCGCTCGCCGGTGCGGCGGCAATCCGCCCGCGCAGCTTGTCCCGCTTTTTCGCCCGATGTTGACGCAGACGTATGTCGTTGGGGTGATGGCTTGCACTCATGGTCATGCTCCTCTGAGCAAGCGTATCTCGCCGATGTTCCCGTCGGCTGCTCACAAGTGCACACTGAACTACCGATTCTCTCGGAGGGCTGATTGTTGAGACGCTGCCAGTTGTCGGACCGGCGCCGGCCCGCCCAGTGACGATCGGCGGCGTCGGTCAGGCGGCATCAGGTTCAATTCCCAACCGGTCGTTCACGGCGATCCGGGGCTTCTGCTTGCATCCAAGGTACCGCTCCGTCGTCTGCATGGAGACGTGGCCGAGTAGGAACTGGATCTGATCGGTCAGGGCGGTTCAGTCCGCCAGCGAGACGTATCCACGTTGCAGTGCGTGCTCGAGCGCCGCGAACGTTCCCGCGGCCGCCGGACTGGGACGGAAACGCCAAAGAGCCCGCCATCAAGCCGGCGATCTTCACCACGGCCAGGGCCGTCTGCGTGACCACGATCCGTACGGGCAACCCGTCCGATGTTGAGAGCCATGGCAGCAACGTCCCTGTCGGATACTCGACGAGCGTGACGTACCACATGAGCGCGATGAGTGCGACCGTCCCATGACTGCGATTGAGAGCCATGATCAGGACACCGACCACCCAAGACACCATCAGAGTCCACAAGATGCTCACGCACGTCTGGTAGACAAAGGAGTCCAACGTCCAGCGTGGGACATGCCGGGTGAGGTGTCGGTCGATATCGTTGATGATTTCGGCGCCAGAGAGTGCCAGGGCAAAATAGACCGAGACCGCAACGGCGATCGCACCAAGAGCGGCGATCGTCTGATGTTGGAGATCCCGGCGTACCGCCAAGGCAATTGCCCCAGCCACCTGCCACCAATACCAACCCTGTGATCGGCCCGCGCCATAATCCTCGTGAAGATCCCCACTCAACGCCTCCTCGCCGGGGGCGAGCCGCCGCAGAAGCGCAGTCGCAAGCCGTGGTGGCATGCTGACATTCATGAGTCTGTCCTCTCAGCTCGCGGAGTTTCGCCCAGCGTCGACGGCACGGAGAATCATCAGTTCACGCTCGGTGAGGAGCGCGCGTGGCATTTAGTAACGAATTATGAGTAAATATTCTCGTCGTGTCAAAGAGACACGACGCCGGCGTCGTTCATTGGCGACTATCATGGGCGTCGTCGCCCGCTCAACGCGCGACGTGATCGATCGGGTCGGCATCCCACGTGGTTCCACGAGCGTTGGTGAGAGTTGTGCGCGTGTCCAGGCAGTGAGGTAGGCGTGTCAATCAAGAATGCACTGGCAAGTGTCGCGGTCAACGATTTGAGCGCGGCGGTGGAGTGGTACGAAAGAGTTCTCGGGAAACCACCGGACTCGAGGCCGATGCCGGAGCTAGCCGAGTGGAAGTTCGAGGGAGGGGGATGGCTGCAGGTCTACCAGCTCCCGGCCCGTGCGGGTTCCGGCTCCTTCACCCTGTCAGTGAGCAGCATCGACGGCCAGGTGACCCGGTTGAGCAAGCTCGGGATCGACACACGCCAACGATCTTCTGGCGACAAGGTGAAGACGCTGATGATCGCCGACCCGGATGGAAATCACATCGCCTTCGCCGAGGCGATTGACTCGAATATGGCCCAATGACGGCAGGTCCGCGATCGCGTTGACACCAGCCAGCCGAGGGGGGACGATGATCGCATGCTGCGCGCGCTGTTCCTCGCCTCGCTCGTTCTCGTCAGCGCCAGCCCGGCCTATGCCCAGCCGCTGAGCGTCCTCCGTATCAAGGTGGTCGTGATCGACTCGGAGCGGAAGGCCACGCCGGTGGCGCGCCATGTCCTGCTCGTCAGCGACAATCCGCCGAGCGCGCCGCCGCGGGCGATCGTCACCGCGGCGGATGGCACCGCCACCGTGAGGCTGCGTCCGGGGAACTACACGGTGGAATCGGAGCGGCCGGTCGCGTTCCAGGGGCAGGCCTACCAATGGACGCAGCGCGTCGACATCGCCGGCGGCCTCGACGCGATGCTCGAGCTGACCGTCGACAACGCGGCCGTCGAGTCTCTTGCGTCCGCGACGACCGCTTCCGCATCTCCGTTGGAGACGGATCCGTCGTTCCTCATGCCGCAATGGCAGGGGAGCGTCGTCGCCCTTTGGACGCCGACGACGCACGCGTCGGGATTCATCGTCGACACGAAGGGGCTGATTGCGACGAATCAGCGGGTCGTCGGCACCGCGACGACGGTCGAGGTGCAGCTCACGCCGGAGGTCAAGGTGACGGCGCGAGTCCTCGCGGCGGATCCGACGCGTGACGTCGCCGTCCTCTGGATCGATCCGGCGGCCGCCGCATCAGTGCGGCCTGTGCCGCTGGGCTGCTCGTCGGCGGCGAGGCCCCCCGTCGTGGCGAAGCAGGAGCTTTTCGCGATCGGCACTCCGCTCCGTGGCCAGAAGGTCATGACATCCGGAACCATCAGTCGCGTCGAGCCACATTCCATCATGGCCGACTTCAGGGTCGCATCCGGCACCGCGGGAGGCCCGGTCTTCAATGCCGCCGGCGGGGTGGTCGGGATCACCTCGGTCGCGGCCGACGACGATGAGAGCAGTCGTCGGGCGTCCCGGGTCGTCCGCATCGAGGACGCGTGCGACGTCTTGGCAGCTGCTGAGAAGAAGATGCAGGATGCGCCGCCCCCCAGTGCGACGCTCCTGCCCGTGGATCCAGTGCGGCCGTTTCCCATGGACGCACTCAAGGAGGCGGCGCAACGCCGCGCGGGCAGCTTGAGTCCGCCGAGCGTGACCTCAGCCGACTTCGATGTCGCCTTCATCACGCCGGTGCTCATCTACGGTGCGCAGCACCAGTCAGAACAGGCAGGGGGCCGCGACCGCAGCAGAAACATGGGCATGCTCGGTGGCGCGTCGGATGTCCTGCGCCCGCTCAGGGAGTTCAGCAACTGGGCCGAGTACGTGGAGGACTTTCCGCCGGTCCTGCTGGTCCGCGTGACGCCGAAGCTGGTGGAGGGCTTCTGGACAACGGTCGCGCGCGGCGCCGCGGCCACACAAGGTGTCGCCGTGCCGCCGATCAAGCGATTCAAGGCCGGTTTTTCCAGGATGCGCGCCTTCTGCGGCGACGCCGAGGTGACGCCCATTCACCCGTTCAAGCTCGAACAGCGCGCCTCCGAGACCGATGCGATCTACGAAGGTCTGTACGCCTTTGACGCCGGCGCCCTCGGGCCGCATTGCGCGAGCGTCAAGCTCGTGCTGTATTCGGAGAAGGAGCCGGAGAAGGGCGACACACGCATCGTCGATCCCAAAGTGCTCCAGCGGATCTGGCAGGACTTCGCTCCGTATCGGGATCCGCCAGTCGCACTCGTCCCGCATGCGGGGGAGTCCGGCATGACGGGTGACCCCGCTGCCCGTGCCATCCGAAGCTCGCGCCTGGTGCTCTAGTGGACCGTATCAACCGATTGGGTAGTAGTCACAGGCAGGCCTCCAAGCGAGGTTTCCGCGGGCGCGACAACACCGGGCCCCCGCCGCGCACGCTTGCGCGGTGGGGTGGAACGGAGCGCCCGCTACCGACTTGGGTGATACATGCCACCAGGCATGGCCGCCCCGACGACTCGACTGTGTGGAGGACATGATGAGAACCCGTATCGCCGTTGCCGCGTTCGCCGCCCTGCTGTTGTCTACGGTCGCCCACGCCGCCGAGATCAAGGTCCTCGCGACGCAGGCGGTCGAGGGCGCCTACCGGGAGCTGGTGCCACAGTTCGAAAAGGCGTCGGGGCACAAGGTCACCACGAGGTTCACGGGGACGCTTGACGCGGAGAAGCGGGTTGCCGCGGGCGAACCCTACGATGTGATCATCATGGCGGGCCCGGCGATCGATGCCCTGATCAAGTCCGGCAAGGTCGCGCCAGGCAGCCGCGTCGATCTCGCGAGCTCGGGCGTCGGCGTGGCCGTGCGCGCCGGCGCGCCGAAACCGGACATTCATTCGACGGAGGCCCTGAAGAAGACGCTGCTCGCGGCCAAATCGATCGGCTACTCGAGCGGCCCCAGCGGCGTGTACATCGCCGGCCTGTTGCGCAAGCTGGGCATCGCGGATCAGGTCAAATCGAAACTGAAGCAGACGCCGAGCGGCGTGTTCGTCGGCAGCTTCATCGCCAACGGCGACGTGGAGATCGGCTTCCAGCAGGTAAGCGAGCTGGCGCACTTTCCCGGCATCGACTACGTGGGACCGCTGCCGGCCGACATCCAGAACGTGACAGTCTTTTCGAGCGGCATCCAGGCCGGCGCCGCGTCGGTCGAGGCCGCCAAGGCCTGGATCACCTTCCTGACATCGCCGGCGGCGGCAGCCGCGTTCAGGAGCAAGAGCATGGATCCCGGCGGGGTGCGACGCGCGAGCTAGTCGACCGTCCCATGAGCCGCGGTCTCATCGTTCGTCTCCTCATCCATGCCGCTGCACTGTGGGTCGCGACGCGTGTCGTTCCGGGGGTCACGTATTCGGGCGGCTGGATTCCGTTCTTCGGCGTCGCGCTGATCTTCGGCGTGGTCAATACGTTCGTCGGATTCGCGACAAAACTCCTGACGTTTCCTCTCATCATCGTCACGCTGGGTCTGTTCCTGTTCATCATCAACGGCTTGATGCTGTGGTTGACGAGTGCCGTCAGCGGCGCCCTGGACCTCGGGTTCCATGTGGAGGGCTTCTGGCCAGCCTTCTGGGGCGCGCTCGTCGTCAGCCTGGTCAGCACGGTGCTCGGCTGGATGATGCGGCCCCGGCGCGTCATCGTTCATCGCGAACGGTGAACGCCTCGGATGTTGCCGGCGCCGCCGCGCGGGGTGTCGCCGATATGCCGACCGGTGCGCCGCCGGCCTGACTGGTTGCTCGTTGTGGGCCGGCGTGGGGATGTCGCGCGTGACAGATGAGCTGAATCCACAGGCGAAGGAGATGGCGGACGAATCGATGGTCCGCAATCTCGCGGCGCAGGCCGAAGCCATCTGGCCGCAGGAGAGGCCGCTATTCGAGCGCTACCGCCTGCCCGTCGAGGCGAACGTCCTCGACGCGGGATGCGGCACGGGCGAGATCTCGTGGCGGCTCGCTCAGACGTTTCCGCACGCCCGCGTCCTTGGTGTCGACATCATCGACGATCACCTCGAACGCGCCCGCGCCCGATGCGTCGCGCTCGGGGAACGCGTGCGCTTCGAGAGCCGGAGCATCTTCAGTCTCGGACTCCCCGACGCCACGTTCGATCTCGTCGTCTGCCGTCATGTCCTGCAGGCCATTCCTCATGCGGAGCGAGCGCTCGCGGAACTCACACGGGTCATCCGCGGCGGTGGATGGATCCACCTGATCGCCGAGGACTACCTGATGATCCACTTCGAACCGCGGCGGCTCGACGCCGACGATTTCTGGAACGAGGGCCCGCGGCGATTCGGTGATGCCAAGGGCACCGACCTGCGCGTCGGACGCAAGGTGTACGGGATGCTGCGCCGACTGGGGCTGACCGACATCACCATCGACTACGTCGTCGTCGATCCGCTGCGTGTTCCCCGTGTGACGTTCGCGGCGATCTGGGAGGCATGGCGCGACGGGTATGCGGACGCGATTTCCGCGAATACACCCATTACGCGCGAGATGTTCCTGGCGCAGTTCGAAGACATGATCGCCACCATCCACGATCCGTCGGGCTACGGCGTATGGCACGTCCCTGTCGTCGCTGCGCGCGTGCCGGGACCGAGGATGTCGCGGGCCGGCTAACAGGCTGCTGAAAAAGTAACAGAAGGGGATCGACATGATGATCCCTGCGTTCTACCATGCTGCCACCACGAAGGGAGCAGCAGCATGCGCGGAGCCGACGAGCAACCGGATCGATGTTCAGCTACGTGTCGCTGGAGGAGCGCGTGCCGCCGGATCATCCGCTCCGCCCCATCCGGCGCATTACGGATCGCGCGCTCGAGCGGCTCTCGCCCCGGTTCGGCACGTTGTACGTGCAGTTCGGTCGGCCCTCGATCCCGCCCGAGCAGCTGTTGCGGGCCCTGCTGCTGCAAGCGCTCTATACGATTCGCAGCGAGCGGCAGCTGATGGAGCAACTGGACTACAACCTGCTGTTTCGCTGGTTCGTGGGGCTCGGGCATCGATGATCCGGTGTGGTCGCCGACGACCTTCACGAAGAATCGCGATCGCCTGCTCGACGGGCGACATCGCGGCGGCGTTCTTCGAGGCGGTGCTGATCCATGCCGACACGCGCGCGGTTGCTGTCGCATGAGCACTTCACCGTGGACGGCACGCTGCTCGAGGCCTGGGCCAGTCACAAGAGCTTCAGGCCGCGGGACACGCCGCCCGACGGACCGTCCGCGGCGGGCAATGCCAGCCGTGGATTTCCGCGGCCAGCGGCGGACCAACGCCACGCATCAGTCGACCACCGATCCCGATGCGCGGCTCTACAAGAAGGCGGACGGGCGCCCGGCGCAGTTGGCGTATGCCGGGCATCTGCTGATGGAGAATCGCTCGGGCCTCATTGTGAACGCTCGCGTGACGCCGGCCGACGGGTTTGGCGAACGCGACGCCGCGCTCGTGATGGCTCGAGGCCGTGCCCGGGCGGCCGCGATCACGCTCGGGATGGACAAGGGCTATGACTATCCGCGGCTTCGTCGCGGAGCTCCGGCACATGTCGGTGACGCCGCACGTCGCGCAAAACACGACCGCCCGCCGCAGCGCGATCGACGGCCGGACGACCCGGCATCCCGGCTATGCGGTCAGTCAGCGGAAACGCAAGCTCGTCGAGCAAGCGTTTGGGTGGATGAAGACGGTCGGCGGCCTGCGGAAGCTGCGGCATCGCGGCGGCCCCTTCGTCGAGTGGATCTTCCTCTTCAGCGCGGCCGCCTACAACATCGTGCGCATGCGGCGCTTGCTGCCCGCCACCACGTGAGCGAGTTAGGCCAACCTTGCGCATGGCGTCGCACTTCAGCACCTTACCGCTGTTCTCCGTTCTCCGCTGCTCTGTGGCCCTTGGCCTTGATGAACCGCCCATCACTCAACGAAAAAGCTCATCAGTTAATTTCGCAGTGACCTGCTAAAGCCGGCCCCTACTACGGAGTCACGGGTCTGGGTGTACGTCGGGGCCGGCTTCAGCCGGCCCGTGACTGCGCGATTCGATATTACGGGCGGGCCGACGATGTTGCCGGCCGGCTAGAGCCGGTCCCTGCGTACGCGGATCCTGTCTCCGCGTTCGCGCTGGCACCACGATTCGGTATCAACTCATAGAGGCCGGGCGCGTGCATGAGCGCGAAGCCTTCGGCCACGAGCGCACGGTTGCCTCGTCCGGCCTCCGGCCGCGGCAGCCCTGTCACGCGGGCCATCTCGCCGGGAATGGTCATGCCCGCTCCGGCCAGAAAGCAGCGGGCGATTTCGCGCAGAGCCGTGTCCCGGCTCACGCGGCGGACCAGCGCCTCAGGAAACCGTCCGACGCCAAGCGTCCAGATGTACGTGAACTTCGGTTGATACAAGACCTCGCTCGGGACCACGAGCATGGCTGCCTGGAGCTCATCGATGCCTCTGGTGAACGCCGTGCGGTCCTTGACGCCGGATTCATCGCGCAGGTCCGCCGTGCCCATCTCCCATTCCTTCCGGAGCACGCGCAGGATCGCGCGTGCGTTCCTGCTCAGCCGCCGTGTCTCCTCCGCTCGGCGCACCCCCCAGACGGCGTGAAAATAGGGGATCATCCGCGGCGCGAGGAACATGGTCTTGCCGCGCGCGAGCTTGGCGTAGTAGACCTTGCCGCGCCGCACGATCTCGTCCTTCAACCCCCAGGTGAGCGAGGCCTCCGGGTCTTTCTGTACGTTGCGCGGCATCACCGCGTCGCGGCGCCCGCACACCGCCACGTAGAGCGACGGCCCCGGCCGCCTGGAGTCGGTGAGGCAGGCGGCGAAGCCAATCTGCTCGACGAAGCGTTCCGCCTCGAGCACGGTCTCGACCTGCCGCGTCGCTTCGCGGCGCCAGCGCTCGTCGCGGAACTCCTCAATCTCCTCTGGAATCGGTGGCCTGGGTCTCATGGTCCGGATGGGGGAGGTGCCCGGCCAATGTATCGCATCGCCACGACGGAGATCCAATATCGGACCTCTTGCTCGAGTGCGTCGCGCTGCACTACGCTCGAACGCCACCAGCCGGGCGCGTCCGCACCTTCATCAGACGGATGCTGACGACACGAGCCGGTGCACAGCAACTGGAGCGACTCGTGAAGACTGACAGACGCATCGTTGCCATTGGTCTCATCGTGCTCGTCGGCTGCTGTGAGGCATTCGGGCACGCGTCCACGCAGGTCACACCCGGCGCGCGGTCGCAGATTCTCGGCGCCTGGCAGCTCGAGTCGAGAACGGTCCGTGACGCGAACGGTGAAATGCTGCTCGACCCCGTGCTGGGGAAACAGCCACTCGGACGCCTCGTCTATGACGCCAGCGGCCACATGATGCTGCAGATGATGCGGCAGCCGCGCACTCAGGCGATCAGCGTGCCGCCGAATCCCCGGGACTCGAACAATCCGAGAATCGTGCTCGGGTATGACTCGTATTTCGGAACCTTTCAGGTCAATGCGGCGGCCGGGACGATCACCCACCATGTCGAAGGCTCGCTCTTTCCCGAGGACCTGGGAAAAGATTTCCAGCGGTCGTTCAGCATTGAAGGCGACACCTTCACGCTGAGTTTCACGTCGAAATCGCCAGAGGGGTCCGATGTCACGCGGACGCTCCGGTTTCGACGGCTGAAGTAAGGCCGCCTCACGATATACTCCGTCTCGTTGCCGAGACCACTGTTCGCTCGAGGCAGACGACCCGGAGGTCACCGAATGACACGCATAGTTCCGATCGTTCTCGGGGTGTTGGCGGTTTCGACCAGCGCCCTGGCGCAGACAACGGCGGAAGTCATCGAACGCGCGCTTGCGGCCGCGCCGCGGCAGATGCGCGAGGGGGCTGCCGTCATCAAGTGGAAACCCGACTTCACCTACGAGACGCTGAAAATGGGCACCAACCGGATAGTCTGCTTCGACCGATCCGGGGAGCCCGGAGAGCAGCCGTTCGCGGTACAGTGCACCAGCGTCGGCAATCTGGAGCGGGTCGCGCAGAACCGGCGCTTCGAGGCGGAGAGCGACAAAGTGAAGAGACAGGCGATGTTGGATGCCGCCGAGGCGAACGGAACGCGGGTGAAGCCCGAGTACGGGTCCGCGTTCTACTCCATGAGCGGCCCCGACCAGGCGACTGCTCGAATACACACGACGATCGCCGTGCCGGGCGCCACGACGCAGTCCACCGGGTTGCCCGACAACCCGAAGCAGGGTGGCGCCTGGATCATGAATGCGGGCACGACGACCGCGCACATCATGACACCGGGACACTAGACGCCGCGTTTCCACGGGCGCACACAACCGCGTGCCGGGATCCTTCGATCCCGGCATCGCCAGGAGACGTTATGAAGTCTCTGACCCTGAGTCTTCTCGTACTCGCATCGTTGTCGGCCGCTCAGCAGCCGCAAACGTTCACCGGCACCATTACGGACAACATGTGCGCCAGAGGCAGTCACGCCCAGATGCGAATGGGCCCGACCGACGCCGACTGCACCAAAGCCTGCGTGAGCGCGCACGACGCCAAGTACGTCCTCTACGACGGCAAGGAGGTCTATACGCTCAGCGACCAGAAGACGCCGGAAAAGTTCGCGGCGCAGAAGGTCACGGTGGTCGGCACGCTGGACGTCAAGACCAAGACCATCCGCGTGGACTCGATGACCGCGGCAAAGTGAGCCACGTTGATTTCAACGTGCCCCGCATTCTTACCGCACATCCGGCTGCATCTCGCTCACGAGCGTCGGAATCAACTCCGAGACCGTCGGGTGGATCGGCACGGCTCGCTCGAGCACATCGTAGGTGACGCCGGCGTTCATCATGTCGAGCACGCCATGGATCGCCTCGTCACCGCCGGTACCCAGAATGGCGGCGCCGAGGATCGTCCGCGTCTCCGCATCGGCGACGACCGTCATGAAGCCGAGTGTCTCGCCCTTCTCGACCGCGCGGCCGACGCGGCTCATGGGCCGCTTGCCTGTCAGCAGCGGCCGGCCGCTCGCGCGCGCCTGATCCAGGGTCATCCCCACACGGCCGAGCGGCGGATCGATGTAGAGGGCATAACCGGGTATCCGATCGCTGACGCGACGACGCTCGCCGTCGAGCAGGTTGGCGGCGACGATCTCGAAGTCGTTGTATGCGGTGTGCGTGAAGGCGCCGCGGCCGTTGCAGTCGCCAAGCGCCCAGATGCCTGGAACGTTGGTGGCAAGGGTATCGTCGACTGAGATGTAGCCGCGCGCATCCGTGACGACGCCGGCGCGGTCGAGGCCGAGATCATCGGTGTTCGGACGCCGGCCCACGGCCAGCAGCAGGTGCGACCCGACGATCGTGGGCGCCCCTTCGGCGCAGTCAACGCCCACCGCGACACCGCGCTCGTGCGGCGCGACGGCGATGCACTCGGCGCCGGTGCGGACCTGAATACCCTCGCGCACGAGAATGTCCTCGATCGCCTCCGACACATCTGCGTCTTCGCGGCCGATCAAACGCGGCGACTTCTCGACGACGGTCACCGCGGCCCCGAACCGCCGATGCATTTGCGCGAACTCGAGGCCGATGTAGCTGCCGCCCACGATCACAAGGTGCTCCGGCGACCGGTCCAGCCCCAGGATCGACGTGTTGGTGAGATAGGGCACCTCGCGGCCCACGAAATCGGGCACGACGGCACGTCCGCCGACGTTGATGAAGACGCGCGGCCCCGTCAGCAGCTCGTCGCCGACGCGGACCGTGTCCGGCGCTTCGAAGCGGGCGTGTCCCTGGAGCACGCGGCACCCGGCCAGGCTGCGCAGCGATTGCTCCACACCGGCGCGCGCGTTGGCGGAAACCGAATCCGCACGCGCCTTCACGCGCGGCATGTCGACGTGTATCGTGCCCTCCGAGACGACGCCATAGTCGGCGGCGCGCCGCGCCACATGTGCGACATACGCACTGGCGACGAGCGTCTTGGTCGGCATGCAGCCGGTGTTGACACAGGTGCCACCGAACAGGTGCCGCTCGACGATGGCGACGGTCATGCCGGCGCGCGTCAGCCGGCGGGCGAGCGATGGACCGGCCTGACCTGCGCCGATGATGATGGCGTCGAATCGGCTCATCGCAGTGCGCTCACGATCAGCAGCGCGCCGCCGATCGCTGCGGCGTCTTCGATGAAGGCCGCCGGACGATCGCTGCCGAACGCCGCGGCGAGACGCGCGCGGATGGCGTGTCCGCCGAGTGTGCCGGCAACCGCGCCGACGATGCCAGCGACCAGCCCGCCGCCGACCGATCCAGCCGCCGCCCCGATGGCGGCGCCGGAAAGGGCGCCCGACACGACACGAGCGCCGAACTGCATAGGCACGGTGCGACTTGGCGTGGAGGGGAGCTGATCGGCGACGAGCTCCGCGATCGCGAGCGCGGACATGATCCACGGCGTCCAGGCGTAACCCAGGAAGGCGAGCCAGGTGTCGCGCAGATCGAGCCAACCCAGTTGCGCGGCCCAGCTGACCGCGGTCGGCGCGGTCATGGTACGCAGCCCGGCAACGACACCGATGAGCAGCGCGAGCAGCCAGGCGTTCACGATCACGCGCCCGACGTGGCGAATCCGTACAGGGTTGCCGGATTCTCGACGAGAATGCGGTGGCGCGTCGCCTGGTCCGGCGCCCATTCCGACAACAGGTCGAACAGCACCGCGTCGTTCGGTTTCCGGTCGGGCGGTTCGCTGGGATGCGGCCAGTCGCTGCCCCACACCAGCCGCTCAGGCGCCGCCTTCACGAAGGCCTGCGCGATCCTGGTCGCGTCCGCGTAAGGAGGACCGACCCGGGTATTCGAATAGGCGCCCGAGAGCTTGACCCACGCCCGGCCCCGGTCGATGAGGCCGCGGATGATGCCGTGCGAAGGATGGTCTACGCCGGCCGGCAGCGGCGGGTGTCCGAGGTGGTCGAACACCACTGGAGTGGGCAGACGCCGCAGGAGGTCCGCCCATTCGACGACCTGCTCGCCCTCGACGTTGAACTGCACGTGCCAGCCGAGATCCGCCACGCGCTTCGACAGCGGCTCGACCATCTCGACCTTCACGACGGCGGTCGCCGGGTCGGTGAGGCTGAAGCGGATGCCGCGCACGCCCGCGTCATGAAACCGCTTCAACTCGGCATCGGTGACCGTCGGATGCACCACAGCGACGCCTCGTGCGTTGGGGCCGAACTGCCCGATCGCATCGATCGTCACCTGATTCAGCGTGGCGTAGTTGCGGGGCGTCACAATCACGACGCGCGTCGTTCCAATCCGCTTCTGCAGCAAACGATATTGAGGGACGGCCGCATCGGTCGGCGGCACGCGCGGGCTCGGCGCCATGCGAAAGCGCGCCGGATCGTAGATGTGCATGTGGCAATCGCAGGCCAGCGGCGGCGCCTTGAGCCTCGGCGAGTCCGACCCCGACGAGTTGGACACCGCGATCTGGGCATGCGTCTCCCGCGACTGGACGATCAATCCTGCCGTCGCGGCCACGAGCCCGGCCCTTTCGAGAAATGTCCGCCGCGTCATGTCGTCGCCTTCGGTCATGCCGTCCTCCCGCGAAACGCAGCTCTTGATGGTGGCTCGGGTCTTCGTTTCGGCGTCGCCGTTCGTCTCTAGGCGCGCGAAACCCGCTTGCCGCCGAGCACCGTTCCGGCCGGGAAGAGCCGCTGGCGGCCGCTCCGTTTGTTCTCGTAGTTGTCCACGAACTCGAATGCGCCTTCCCGCAGCTCGAGCAGCGCGACGTCGGCCGGCGCGCCGACGTTGAGCGTGCCGCGGTCGTGGAACAGTGGAAACACGCGCGCGGGGTTGATCGTGGCCCGCGCCACCACCTGATCGAGCGTCATGCCGAAATTGAGGAACTTCGACAGGACGTTCGGGAAGTCGATGACCCCGGTGGTCCGGCTGGTTGAGCCCCCGTCCGTGGAGATCGTGTCGGGCCAGAAGCCCGCCTGCAGGATACGGTCGACCATGTCCCACCGCAGATGGCCGTTCCGTCCGTTGGCGACGTCGAACCAGACGCCGCGGCGCCGGGCGGCAAGCACCTCGGGCAGGATGCGGCCGTCGTCGTCGATGATGCTGTTCGGCGGCGGCGCAAACATGTGGGTGACGATGTCGCCGTGCTTGAGCAGGTTGAAAAGCCTGGGCAGCGGCGAGGCCGTCTGACCCATGTGGATCATCACCGGCAGGTTGAACGCCGTGGCGACCTCCTGCGCGCGGCTGAGCACCTCGACATCGTTGGCGCCCGCGACATTGCTCGACAGCCGCGCCTTGACGCCGACGATGAAATCGCGGTGCCGCGCAATCGCGTCCTTCGCCGCGCCGACATCCGCGCGGCTGAGGTTCATCGTGTCGCCGTCGGGCAGGATGCCGGCGCGCCCGATGTTGATCAGAACGCGGCCCTGCTGCGGCGCCGCCTTCGCCACGGCAATCGGGTCGGCGATGCGATCCGCTCCCTGCGAGCCGGCATCGATCCACCCGGTCACGCCGTCGGCCAGGCACATGATTGGACCTTCGGTGTCGCGGGCGGCGTGGGTATGGATGTCGAGCAGTCCCGGGACGACGAGCCGGCCGCGCGCATCGATCGTTTCCGTCGCGTCGGCCGCGATGCTGGCCTCGACCGCGGCGATGCGGCCGCCCACGATGGCGACGTCGCGTACCGCGTTGATCCGGAGGGACGGGTCGACGACGCGTCCTCCCTTGATGATCACGTCGTAGGTCGCCGCGAACAGGTTCGGAGCGCGGGCCAACATCGCAGCGGTGGCGGCGGCTGCAGAGACAAACTGGCGCCGGTTCATCATCGCCTCTCTCCTCGTTTCGCAGAGATGGTGTGCGTTTCGGATCGGCATGTCAACAACGCCGTGCGATGATCTTCCAGGCTGAAGCCGGAAGCCACGAGCAGCTGAATCCTGTGGCGTCCGCCTTCAGGCGGAAGGCGACCGAGCTTGACGGCACGGGAACCACAACCCTCTGAGAGGAATGCTATCCATGCAACCAGCCCGTTTTCTCGTCACCGGCGGTAGTCAGGGGATCGGCGCAGCCATCGTCGAACTGGCGTGCAAGGCCGGTCATCAGGCCGTGTTCACAGGCCGCAACGGAGAGCTCATCGAGACGATCGCACGGAAGACAGGCGCGTACGGAATGCAGGCCGACGTCTCTGTGGCCGGCGACAATGCCAGGACCCTCGACGTGTGCACGGAACGTATGGGGGGCGTGGACGTCCTCGTCAACAACGCCGCGTACGCGTATCGCGCCGAAATCGGCGCGCTCGACGTCGACAGGATGAAGGAGATGTTCGACACGAACGTGTTCGGGCTGGTGGACCTGACCAATCGGGTCGTGCCGCTGATGAAGGCACGCGGCTCGGGCGACATCGTGAATGTCGCCTCGACCTCCGGCATGAAGGGCGCGGCGACGGCGACGTCCTATTCAGCCAGCAAGTGGGCAGTACCGAGGCATCAGCCAGTGCTGGCAGGCGGAGTTGCGCCCGCACGGTATCCGGGTCGTGTGCGTGTGCCCCTCGGAGGTCCAGACCAATTTCGGCGGCAAGGGCGGTCGCAACAACCCGAACAAGCTCTACGCCGAGGACATCGCCGAGACGGTGATGGCCGCTCTCGACATGCCGCGCCGCGCGCTCTGGCCCGAGCTGGCCGTGTTCGCGACCAATCCCTGGAAGGAAGACTGCCCCCCCCCCCCCCCCAGGATGACAAGATGCTGAGGCTTTTCATGGCTGCGCTCGTGAGCATGCTCGCGAGCTCCTCGGGACATGCCCAATCCTCGAGCGACAACGGGGTCTCGAGGCTCGATCCGGCGCTCGACGCGCTCATCTCTCCTGATGCGAAGGTCGAACTCGTCAAGGGCGGCTTCGGCTTCACCGAAGGGCCGGTGTGGGTGCAGGAGGGCCGGGAGGGTCATCTCCTGTTCACCGATATGCCTGGCAACGTGATCTGGAAGCTGACGCCGGACGGCACGGCATCCGTCCATCTCAGCAACGTCGGCTACAACGGGCCGGAGGTCTGGCGCTGGGGTGGCATCCAGAACAACGGACGCGAGCGTACCGATCCGCTGTTCGAGGAGTTCGCGATGATCGGCGCGGACGGCCTCACCCTCGACCGCCAGGGCCGGCTGATTGTCGCCACCTTTGCCGGCCGCTCGCTCATGCGCGTCGAGAAGAACGGACAGCGCACCGTCCTGGCGGACCGCTACGAGGGCAAGCGCTTCGGCGGCCCCAACGACGTTGTCGTCAAGCGCGACGGCGCGATCTACTTCACCGATACGTACGGCGCCTTCCGGCTGCGCGAGAAGGATCCCCGCAGGGAGCTCGATTTCAACGCGGTCTTCATGTGGAAGGACGGCAAGCTCACGCTCGTCGTCAAGGACATGCCGACCACCAACGGCCTCGCCTTCTCGCCCGACGAGAAGTACCTCTATGTGAACGGCGGCCGCGACAACTATGTCAACCGCTACGAGGTACAAGCCGACGGCACGCTCGCCAACGGCACGCTGTTCATCGACATGCGCAAGGAGACCGGGCGCGGGGTCACCGATGGCGTGCGGGTTGACGTCATGGGCAATCTCTACGAGACCGCTCCCGGCGGCGTGTGGATCATCTCGCCGGAAGGAAAGCATCTGGGCACGATCCGCGTGCCGGAGATATCCACCAACGTCGGATTTGGCGACGCGGACAGGAAGACGCTCTACATCGCCGCGCGCTCAGGGATCTACAAGGTCAGGGTCAAGACGCCGGGCCTGTGACATTGCCCGAGGGCAGCCCGACGGGCGAGCGTGCGTGAGATATCCGCGTGGCGCCCTTCGGAAGGAACATGCTGGAGGGCGATCTCCGTCCGCGTCCTCGCGCGTGTCAGCACGACGCGCGTTGCGTTGAAACACCTTCAGGAGTACCGATCATGACCGATGACTCCGAACGTAAGGCGATGGAGGCCGAGACCGCGAAAGCCAAGCAGAAGGAGGGTACGGGCGCCGTGCCGAATGTGACCGAGGACGAGCCCAAGAATGAAGCCAGCGAACTGACGAAGGCGATGCACGAGTATGAAGAGCAGAAGGGCGACTGGTCCAAGACGGGTGGCTGAGGTCGCTGGAAAAGCCGGCGGGCACCACGTCGGCTAAACAGATCTCTCACTGCCGGGACCGGTCGGCATGGATCACGTGCACATGTATCCACCCGAAGCGGATATTCCCGCGATCCAAGCCTGGTACGCCAAGGTGTTCGGTGGTCTCCCGGGCAAGCGCCAGCGCGTGGCCAGGCCGGGTCTCACCGACTGCGTCTACTTCCACCGGTTCAACCTGTCCTTCACGGCCGCTACGGGAAAGCTCGCTCCGACCAAAGGTCGCGCCATCGATCACCTCGGCTTCGAGGTGCGGAACCTCGAGGAATTCGAGAAGAAGCTGGCGGCACACGGCCTCAAGTTCGACGCGCCGCCGCGCCTGGTTCCCAATTCACGGACGAAGATCGCGTTTCTGACCGATCCGTGGGGAACCTACATCGAGGTCACCGAAGGACTGGCACCGCCCTCGCCGGCGAGCTGACTCGCCCCGGTTTGAGAAGGCTCGAGAAACGGCGGACTCGCTGAGCGCCGCGCCGGGGGCTCAGCGAGTCCATTCACCGCGATGTCGACGCGGAGGGCGGAATATATCTCCCTCATCGCGAGGCGGGGGCGCCCAGCAACAGACGATTCTGCGGAGTGACGATCGCCGGGATCGTCTGCGTCCAGATGCGATAGCCCCGCTGCTCCAGCCGGACGGCGCGCAGGATATCGATGGCCACCGGCGATTCCACCCAGCCCGCCAGCTCCCCCGCATCGCAGGCGGCAAGATCGTGACAGCACGGCAGCACGGCGACGCGCGCGCGCGCCTCCGCCGCGCGGCCGAGAACCCGATCGGTGAGCGCGCCGCACGCATGGCTCGAGACAACGACGTCGGTGGACAGAATCTCGACGTCGTCGAGAGCCCCCGCGACGAAGCGGACGCGGCCGGACAAGCGTGGCCAGACCTTCACGAGCGCCTCGTGCACTTTCTCGCTGGAGGCCGGCAGTGCCTTGTCTACGATGAGCGCCTCAGGCGACGAGTCGTCCAGGATGAGCATGATCTGACCGAGCAGCCCATGGCCTGCTCCGAGATCGACGACGCGGCCGCCGCGAAACAATCTCCGCACTCGTCGCGCCACTTCCCATGCCTCGTACAGCTCCTTGCGCGGAAGGCACCCCGCATGGCAGACGGCGCGGCCGAGTCGATCGAACAGCGTGTCAGCCGGAAAGCGCGCAAGGTCGTACTCGGTCAGGCGCCCGCGAGAGGACGGCACGAAAGTCACTCCGCTATCTTGCCACTCCGTTCGGAGGACTATGGCCGAGTCGAGGCGCCGGTTCGGGTTGGGCGCCGATCTGCCCGGAAAAGTCGCCAAATCGAGGGGCGCCACGGTGGACGACTGTCTTGAGACAGGCGCCGAGGCGGGTGTTCCGGGGGCATCGGCGGCGTCTATAATGTGGGCGCGCAAGCAGTCGTATCCTCGCAGACGCATATTGAGACGGCGGGTGCCCGTTCGACTTCTGAGAATCACCAGGAGGTTCTCGATGCGTACTCGATTTTCCGTGCGAGCCGGCGCTGTGACCCTCGTGATGCTGCTCCCGCTCTGGGCGCTGCTCCTGGCCGCACAAGCGCCGTCCGGCGCCAAGCCGTTCGATCCGAAGGCAGTCGATCCCCAGGCGTCGATCAAGGCGGCGATCGAAGCGGCGAAGGCGGAAGCGGCCAGTAATTTCACCGCACCGAAAACCTCGTGGGGCGATCCGGACCTGCGGGGTTATTACCTGGTGGCCACTTACACGCCATTGCAGCGCCCCGCGGAGCTCAAGGACAAAGAGTTCTACACCGAGCAGGAAGCGGCTGACGCCTTCTCGAAGGCGGTCGAAGCCGACGCGGCAGTCGATCCGCGAAACGTGCACTACGACTGGAAAGAGTACGGGATGGACGCCTGGCAGAGCGGTGTCAGGCCGAATCTCCGCACGTCGCTGATCGTGGAGCCCCGCGATGGGCGGATACCGCCGTTGACGCCGGAGGCCGAGCAGCGCCGCGCCGAGCGTGCGGCACGCGCCAAGGCGCGGAGTCCGGAGGTCGGCGTAAAAACGCTCCAGAGCTTCTACACGCGCTGCATCATGGGCAACGCCGGTGGCGCTCCGCTCGTCCGCGGCGGCAACGTCGCATCGGCATCAGCCGTGGGGAGCGCGGGCGGTGTCACCGCGGAGTTCCAGGTCGTGCAGGCTCCGGCCTACGTCGTCATCATTACGGAGTCGAACAGCGATGCGCGCATCATCCCGCTCGACCGGCGTCCACACCTTCCGGCCAAGGTCCGCACCTGGCTCGGGGATTCGCGCGGGCACTGGGAGGGCAACACGCTCGTCGTCGAGACGACCAATTTCAACGACAAGGCTCCCGGGACCAACTACCAGGGATCGACCGACTCGTTGAGTCTGGTCGAACGCTTCACGCTCGTCGGCCCGAAGTCGCTGCGGTACCAGTACACCGTCACCGATCCCCGGACGTGGACGACGCCATGGTCGGCGGACAGCGTTGTTCCACGGATCGATCCGCCGCTCTACGAGTTCGCGTGTCACGAGCAGAACTACGGCGTGATGAACGTCGTCAAGGGCGCGCAGGTGCGGGAAGCCCAGTTGGCTGCCAAGGGTGGAGCCAGGCCGGCCGCTGCCCGCGGCGGTGAGAACTAGGCCGTCTCTTCGTGAGGCGGACCTTCAGGTCCGCCTGGCTGCGCATCTGCGCCGGTTGAAGATGAGTCTTCGTAGAGGCGGACCTTCAGGTCCGCCTGACCGCGCGTCCGCGCCGGCTGAAGACGAGATACAGCACGAAGCTCAGTCCGAACGTGACGAACCACGCGTAGGTGTAGAGCGTGTCGGCGAACGTCGGATTCGGGACGACCGCCGCCGGGCGTTGTCGCCGCGCGCAGGAAGCCGGGCACGACGGGCAGGATGCCGAGCACGAGCGCGCTCATCGCCCGCCAGTTCACGCCACGCGTATACGTATATTGCCCCTGCAGCTTGAACAGGTCGGCCGCTGGCGAGCTGGCGGCGGCGCAGCACCCAGTAGTCCGCGATCAGGATGCCGCCGATCGCGCCCATCAGGCTCGAGTAACCAATCAGCCACGTGAAGATGTAGGCCGCCGCGTCGGCGTAGAGCCGCCACGGCATCATCGCGATGCCGATCGCCGCGGTGATGAGGCCGCCGGCCACGTAGCTGATCCGCCGCGGCGCGAGGCTGGAGAAGTCGTTGGCCGGCGACACGACGTTGGCCGCCATGTTCGTCGTCAGCTGCGCGATGAGCACGATCAGCGCGCCGAGGATGATCACCGGCGGGATTGCCGATCCGGGCGATGAGCGCCACCGGATCCCAGATCGCCTCGCCGAACACGACGATGGTGGCGCTCGTCACCGCCACCCCGATGAACGCGAACAACGTCATCGTCGCCGGCAGGCCGAGCGCCTGGCCGAGCACCTGCGAGCGCTGACTGCGCGCGTAGCGCGTGAAGTCGGGGATGTTGAGGCTGAGCGTCGCCCAGTAGCCGACATTGGCCGTGAGCGCGGCGGGGAACAGCGTCCAGAACGGCACCTGCGTCGTCTGCAGCCGCGATGACTCGCTGAGGATCCGGCCGAGGCCGCCGCCCGCGTCGATCGCCCAGCCGAGCAGCAACAGGCCGCCGCCGAGCAGCAGCGGGGCCGACCAGCTCTCCAGCTTCTTGATGCCCTCGAGGCCGCGGACGATGATCGCGACCTGCACCAGCCAGAAGATCGCGAACGCGATCCAGATGTTGCCGGGCAGGCCGGCCCACGTCGGGCCAGGCCGCGGCCAGCAGCGTGTTGAGGGCGACCCCGCCGATCCACGTCTGGATGCCGAACCACCCGCAGGCGACGAGCGCGCGCAGGATCGCCGGCACGTTCGCGCCCCTCACGCCGAAGCTGGCGCGGCAGAGGACGGGAAAGGACACGCCGTACTTCGTGCCGGCGTGCGCGTTGAGGATCATCGGCACGAGCACGATGACATTGCCAAGCAGGATCACCGTCATGGCCTGCCACCACGTCATGCCCTGCTGCATCAGCCCGGAGGCGAGCGTGTAGGTGGTGATGACCACGCTCATGCCGATCCAGAGCGCGGCGATGTGGTAGGTGGACCACGTTCGCTTCGCGAGCGGCGTCGGCGCGAGGTCGGGATTCCACAGCGGGCTGCCCGACAGATCCTCCGTGACCTCGACGACGTCTGCCGCGGCCGGCGTGGGCGGCGCCATTACCGCTCCGCTGCGGCGTAGCCCTCCGCCTCGTAGCCGCCGTGATAGGCCTTGGCGTCGGGCCGGCGGATCTTCGAGTGCACCACCACGCGATCGCGCCGCAGCCCGCGGAAGTCCTCCAGCGTGCGCCAGCCGTGACGCTCCAGCGTCTCCGTCATGCCGGCGAGGAGTCCCTTCAACACGTTGGGGCCGATCGCGTGATCGAGCATCGCGGCCGTGCAGACCTGCACCGTGCCGCAGCCGAGGAGGAAGTAGTTGAGCGCGTGGGCGAACTCGGCCACGCCGCCGATGCCCGAGAACGACCTGTCGGGAAACGCCTGCGTGAGCTGCGCCATCTTCGCCATCGACAGCGGCAGGATGGCCGGCCCGCCAAGGCCGCCGCTCGACACGAACCCGTCGACGTTCATCTCGAAATCAAGCGTCTCGGGATCGATCAGGGGCAGCGAGGGAAACGTGTTGGACGAGGTGATGGCGTCGGCGCCGCCGAGGAACGCCCCGCGCGCCTCGACGACGATATCGGTGGTGGACGGCGTGAGCTTGGCCCAGATCGGGACCCGCGCCACCTCCTTCACGGCCTGCGTGACGATCGAGATGAGCTCGGTGTCCTTGCCGATATTGGAGCCCATGTCCTTGCGATCCATGTGCGGACACGACAGGTTCAGCTCGATCGCGTCGGCCCCTTCGTTCTGGCAGGCGTTGGCGAGCGTCTGCCAGTTCGCCAGCTCCTCGTCACTGCCCGATCCCGCCATGATCGACGCGACGAGCACGCGGCCGGGATACGCCTGCTTGATGCGCGAGATGCGCGGCACCCACCAGTCCAGCGGCTTGTCCGAGATGAGCTCCCAGTTCCAGGACGAGTGCAGCGCCGTGCCCGCACGCTTCTGCATCGACAGGCGCGAAGAGTCCGCGTTGGCGCGGAGAAACTTCGTCTTCGGACCGGCGACGTTGACGACGGGGTGAAGGCCGATTGTCTTGGTCACCACGCCACCCCAGCCGGCGTCGAAGGCGCGCATGATGTTGCTGTCCGACTCTGTCGGCGGCGCCGACGCGAGGAGGAACGGGTTCTCGAACCGCAGGCCGGTGAACGTGGTCGCGAGAGCACCCATGGGACCTCCTAGTGGAGCCTATCCTCGAAACCAAAGAGGGCCGTTCCGTTGGAACGGCCCCGAAATCGCAGTTGACGGATTGTTGTCATCCGTCACCGACTGCTCATACGGTCCACTAAAGGCGAAACTATAGCTCACTATAATGGGCGCGGGACGAAGTTCGGAACACAGGCCGCGGAGACGCGGAGACGCGGAGAGTTCTGGCGATGGCATCCGAGGACAAAGACGAGCCCGTCGTGGCCGACATCGATCTCGACATGATCGAGGACGTCCGGCGCACATGGCAGTTCTATCGCGATCGCCGGCCGGAAACGTACGCGCCGATGGCGGAGCAGTTGCCATGACCGCGACGGGGACCCTGCTCATCAAGAACGGCACGATCGTCACGGCGACGGATCGTTACGCCGGCGACGTCCTCGTGGAGGGCGAGAAGATCACGACCATCGGCTCCGCGCTCACGATGCCGGCGGACAGGGTGATCGACGCGGCGGGAAAGTACCTGTTTCCGGGCGGCATCGACGTGCACACGCACCTCGACATGCCGTTCGGCGGCACCACGTCGGCTGACGACTTCGAATCAGGGACGATTGCCGCGGCGCACGGCGGCACGACCACGATCGTCGACTTCGCCATCCAGTACAAGGGCCAGACCCTGCACCACGCATGGGAGACGTGGGCGAAGAAGGCGGAGGGCAAGGCGGCGATCGACTACGGCTTTCACATGATCGTGACGGACCTCTCCGATCAGGTGGAACAGGAGATGGACGCCCTCGTCCGCCAGGGCGTCACCTCCTTCAAGCTGTTCATGGCCTACCCCGGCGTCTTCATGCTCGACGATGCCAGTATTTTCCGGGCGCTGCTGCGGACCGGCAAGAACGGCGGCACGATCTGCATGCACGCGGAGAACGGCGGCGTCATCGACGTGCTGGTCAAGAAGGCGCTGGCGGAAGGGAAGACCGCGCCGAAGTATCACGCCCTCACGCGTCCGGCGCGGGCGGAAGCCGAGGCCACGCATCGGGCGATTGCGCTCGCCGAGATGGCCGATGTCCCGATCTACATCGTGCACCTCTCGGCGGCGGAAGCGCTCGAGATGGTCACCGAGGCACGCGACCGCGGGCTGCCGGCCTACGCCGAGACCTGCCCGCAGTACCTGTTCCTGTCGTACGACAACTACGAGGAGCCCGGCTTCGACGGCGCCAAGTACGTGATGAGCCCGCCGCTCAGGCCGAAGGAGACGCAGGACCGGCTCTGGCGCGGGCTGGCGTTCAACGACCTCCAGGCCATTTCGACCGACCACTGCCCGTTCTGCATGAAGGAGCAGAAGACGATGGGCGAGGGAGACTTCTCGAAGATCCCGAACGGTGCTCCCGGGATCGAGACGCGGATGAGCCTCGTCTACGACGGCGGCGTCCGCACCGGCCGCATCTCGCTGAACCGCTTCGTCGAGCTGACGTCCACCTCGCCGGCGAGGATCTTCGGACTGTTCCCGCGCAAGGGCACGATCGCCCCCGGCTCGGACGCGGACATCGTCGTCTTCGATCCGGAGAAGAAGGTGCGTCTCTCGGTGAAGACGCTGCACATGAACGTGGACTACAACCCTTACGAAGGACGTGAGGTGACGGGCGCGACCGACACCGTCGTCTCACGCGGCCGCGTCATCGTGGACGGCGGCAACTTTACCGGCAAGGCCGGGTCGGGATCGTTCCTCAAGCGGAGCACACGATGACCACTGCCACGACGACGATGACGGGCGAAGAGATAGTCGCGCTGTCGAAGAAGCACACCATCTTCGAGTGGGTGGCGCAGGGCGCCGTCGATCCGATCCCGGTCGCACGCGCGAAAGGCGTCTACTTCTGGACGCCGGAAGGAAAGCGGTTCATCGACTTCAACAGCCAGTTGATGTCGGTGAACATCGGCCATTCCGATCAGCGGGTGGTCAACGCCATCCACGAACAGGCCGGCGTGCTGGCGTACGCGAACCCGCTCATGGCCACCGAGCCGCGGGCGCGTCTCGGCGCGAAGCTCGCCGAGCTCACGCCGGGCGACCTCGACGTCTTCTTTTTCACCAACGGCGGCGCCGAGGCGAACGAGAACGCGTTCAAGATCGCGCGCGCCGTCAGCGGGCGCCAGAAAATCCTGGCACGCTACCGCTCGTATCATGGCGCGACGGCCGCCGCCATCGCGGCGACCGGCGACCCGCGCCGCTGGTCGCAGCCGCCGATGCCGGGCTTCGTGCACGTGCCGGATCCGTATCATGGCATCCAGCGCGGATGGGACACGGTGGAGAAAGCGCTCCGCGATCTCGAAGAGATCATCCAGCTCGAGGGCGCGAACACGATCGCGGCCTTCATCCTCGAGACGGTCACCGGGACCAATGGCATCCTCATCCCGCCGGACGGCTATCTCCAGGGCGTGCGTGCGCTCTGCGACAAGTACGGCATCCTCATGATTGCCGACGAAGTCATGGCGGGCTTCGGACGCACGGGCGCCTGGTTCGCGGTGAATCACTGGAACGTGGTGCCGGATCTGATGACGATGGCCAAGGGGTTGACGAGCTGTACGTGCAGCTTGGGGCCGTGGCGATGCGGCGGAAGCTTGCCGACCACTTCAAGGACGCAGCGTTCCCGGGCGGCCTCACCTACGGGAGCCATCCGCTCGCGTGCGCCGCGGCGCTCGCGACCATCAAGGTGATGGAGGACGACCGGCTCGTGGACCGCGCGCGCCAGACCGGCGCGTCGATGGCCGGCCTGCTCGCGGATCTGGAGCAGAGGCATCCGTCGGTCGGCGAGGTTCGATCCATCGGTCTCTTCGGCGCCGTGGAGCTGGTGCGCAATCGCGCCACGCGCGAGCCGATGGCGCCCTTCAACGGCAGCTCGCCGGAGATGGCGGCGCTCGGGAAGGCCTTCCGGGAGGAGGGGCTCTATACGATCGTTCGCTGGAATTACTTCTTCACGAACCCGCCGCTGACGATCACCGAGGCCGAGCTGCGGGAAGGGTTCGCGATCATCGACAAGGCGCTGGCCGTCACGGACAAGAGCGTAGAGTCCGGCCTTTAGGTCGGCCGCGAACAGCGAATACTCAGGCCGCCCCTGGATGTCGGCCTCTACGTGATGAGCGGATGACTCCTAACCTCATTGCCGGCGCCATCGCCGTGGCGGCGACGGCGTCATTGTTCGGCGCGCTCGAATGGAAGGCCGGGACGACGCCGACCAAGGCAGGCTTCTGGTACGAGGAGCACGCGTTCGCGCTGCCCGATGACGTCGCCGCTCGGCTGGGCGGACCGCTCGTCGCCGCCGAGATCGACACCATCAGGCGTATTTCGCGATTCGAGATCGAACGCGCCTTCTCGGGCCTTCGCATCGCGATCACCGGGGGCGGAACCGGGTTCTGGCGGGTGCAGGTGCTTCCGGCGGTGACGCTGGGGCGGCGCAGACTGTTTCCGGTGGCGGGCGCGTCGGTCGGGTTCGGCCTGCTCGGCGGGCGCGCATCGCTCGGGTTCAACACGCTGGTCCTCAACGCGGTGCACTACGCTCCGGACGACGCCGCGCGGCACGACATCATCGCGGCCATTGGCCGCGGCGTCGGGCGTGCAGCGGTGCACGAGTTCGCGCACCAGATCACCGGCGGCCTGGGGCTCGACAACCGTACCGACAAGAACAGCTACGAATATTTCTCAGCGGACCGTGCGTCTCAGTATTACGGCACGCTGCACTGGACGACGGCGGGACCGCTGGCTCCGGGAGAGACTCGGCGGCTGATCCTCTGCCGGCTGAAGCCGGCTCCGACGCCGCGACTCGACTCCGTGGCTTCCGCCTGCAGGCGGAAGGGATCACGCCGTGGCGAGCTGCGCCGGGACGGGGCCGAACGTTCGGCGGCCGATCGTGAGGAACGAGAGGCCGGCAGCGAGGCACAGCAGTCCCGCCAACCAGAACGCCACGCTGTAATCGCCGAGCACGGACCTGATCGTGCCCGCGCCCACGGCGGCCAGCGAGGCGCCGAGCTGGTGGCTCGCGCCAATCCAGCCGTAGATCACACCCGTGTTCTCCCGGCCGAAGGCCTCGCTGGTGAGGCGCACGGTCGGCGGCACCGTCGCAATCCAGTCGAGTCCATAGAACACCGCGAACCACGCCAGGCCTCCCGCCCCGTCCTGCAACGTCAGCGGAAGGAACAGCAGCGACACGCCGCGCAGCGTGTAGTACAAGAACAGCAGGTGGCGGCTCGAGTACCGATCCGTCAGCCACCCTGACGCCGTCGTGCCGACGATGTCGAAGATCCCCATCATGGCGAGCAGCTGTGCCGAGCGTATTTCGGTGATGCCGTAATCGTGGCAGGCGGCAATCAGGTGTGTGCCGATGAGGCCGTTGGTGCTCGCACCGCACACGAAGAAGGTCCCCGCGAGCAGCCAGAACGCGCGGGATCGGGACGCCAGGCGCAGGGCTTCGAGTGGAGCGAGCGCCCGCGATGCGCCGGGCGGACCGGCGTCGGCGCGGCGGCCGTAGGGAAGCAGGCCGACATCCTCGGGACGATCGCGCATGAAGACGAGCACGACGACGAACACGACGGCGGCCGCTCCCGAAACGACGAGCGCCGCCGCGCGCCATCCGCGTTCGGCCACGAGCGACGCGAGCAGCGGCAGGAAGACGAGTTGCCCGGTGGCGTTTGCGGCCGACAACATGCCGAGCACCAGGCCGCGCCGCTCGTCGAACCATCGATTCGCGACGATGGCGGCCAGCACCATCGAGGTGAACCCGGTGCCCGTTCCAACCAGCACGCCCCACAGCAGCGTCAGCTCCCACTGGTGCCGCATGCGCGTGGTGAGCGCGACGGAGACGGCCAGCAGCGCCACCGCGGCGAGGACGACGCGCCGCAGTCCCCATCGATCCATGACGGAGGCGGCAAACGGACCAAGGAGGCCGAAGAGCGCGATGTTGATCGCGACGGCGGCTGAGAGCACGGTGCGGTCCCAGCCGAACTCGCCCTCGAGCGACACCATCAGGACGCCCGGCGTCGCGCGGATGCCCGCTGTCACCAGCAGGATGACGAAGGTCGTGACGGCGATCACCCAGGCGTAATGCACGGGCCGGCGGCGCATGCGTTCAGTCATAACACGCCCCGCGAGGCAGATTGTCCGTAGGACGCTGTGCCCGCACACGTGCCCTACGATCGCGGCCAGGACTTCCGGATCATCGCTTCTTCCGGCTGCAGCCGGAAGCCACGGCGGCAACGCAAGCCGGGACGATGACGGCTGTGGCTTCCGCCTTCAGGCGGAAGAGGACAGGAGCGTCGCGTGAACATCGATTCCCACGTGCAATCCATGGCCGCCCCTGCTCACCGACGTCGCCGCGCGTGCAACGGCGTACCTGGATGCCGTGCCGTCGCGCCGCGTGACGCCGTCCGCGTCCGCCGTGGCAGCGCTGTCCGAGCTTGGCGGGCCGCTGCCCGACAGCCCGTCGGCGCCGCAGGACGTCATCGCCTTGCTCGATCGCGTCGCGTCGCCGGCGACGGTGACGACGACGGGCGGGCGCTACTTCGGGTTCGTGAACGGCGGAGCGCTGCCGGCGTCCGTGGCAGCCGCCGTCATGGTCGCAGCCTGGGATCAGAACGCCGCCCTGCGCGTCATGTCGCCTGCGGCGGCGGCACTCGAGGACGTGGCGCTCGACTGGGTCCGCGGCGTGCTCCGCCTGCCCGAGGGATGCGCCGGCGCGCTGGTGACCGGCGCCACGATGGCGAACCTCACGGGACTGGCCGCGGCGAGACACGCACTGCTCGAGCGCAAAGGCTGGGACGTCGAGAGCGAGGGCCTGTTCGGTGCGCCGCCGCTGAACGTCGTTGTCGGCGACGAGGTGCACGTGTCGCTGCTGAAGGCGTTGGGGCTGCTGGGCCTCGGGCGCACGCGGATGCACCGTGTCGCGGCTGACGGTCAGGGACGGTTGCGGGCTGACGCGCTGCCAGTGCTCGACGACCGCACGATCGTGTGCCTCCAGGCTGGCAACGTGAACAGCGGCGCGTTCGATCCGGCGGCCGAGGTCTGCCGGCGGGCGCACGACGCGGGCGCATGGGTGCACGTGGACGGTGCGTTCGGCCTCTGGGCCGCCGCGTCGCCGCGCCATGCCCACCTCGTTGACGGATTCCAGGCCGCGGACTCGTGGGCGACCGACGCTCACAAGTGGCCGAACGCAGGATACGACTGCGGCGTCGCGTTCGTCCGTGACCCCGCGGTCCTCCGCGCCACGATGGCGCTGTCGTCGGCCTACTTCACCCCGGGCGAGCAACGTGAGCCGTCGCAGTGCACGCCCGAGATGTCGCGGCGTGCCCGGGGCGCCGAGCTGTGGGCCGCGCTCCGGTCGCTTGGGCGCAGCGGCCTGGCCGCCCTCGTTGACGAGACGTGCGGCCATGCACAGACATTCGCCGCGGGTCTTCGCGGGCTCGGCTACGAGATCCTGAACGAAGTCGTCGTCAACCAGGTGCTCGTGTCGTTCGGCCCGCCGGACCTGACACGAGCGGTCATCGAGGCCGTCCAGCACGACGGCACCTGCTGGTGCGGAGGAACGGAGTGGCACGGGCGCACCGCCATGCGGATCAGCGTCTCGTCGTGGGCGACAACCAGCCAGGACGTGGAATCGAGTCTGGCGGCGATTGCACGAGCGGCCGCGGCGTGCCGTCGCGGGTGATTGACAGGTGGAGGCCGATGGACGGATAAAAACGGCTGAGAGCCGTTGCGGCCTCGGCGAAACCCAGGCCGGGTCCTTTGGCGAACGCAGGCCGGGTCCTTTGGACCCGGCGGTGGCGGGTTCGAACGACCCGCCCTGCGTCTTCCGTGTCATGACACGTGAGCTCCGGGATGAGGGGGCAACATGGGCGAGCGGGCGAAATGGGGCGTCATGACCGCCCTGGCGTTCATCATCGTCGGGTACACGGCCGCGTTGCTGCTGCTACCCGATCTCCGGCCATCCGCGCTCCAGGCGCGGGCCGCGGATGCGCCGCTGGCGCTGTTCGCGCACCTCGGCGCAAGCGCCGTGGCGCTGGCGTTGGGACCGTTTCAGTTGAGCACGAGGCTCCGGTCGCGCCGGCTCGGGCTGCACCGCTGGATGGGACGCATTTACATCCTCAGCGTCGTCGCCGGCGGACTGTCCGCGATTGCGCTGGCGACGACGTCGAGCGGAGGCGTGCCGGCGCACGCCGCCTTCGGCCTGCTCGGCGGGCTGTGGGTGCTGACGGCGGTCATCGCCTATCAGCGCATCCGCGTCTACGACATCGCCGACCATCGCCGCTGGACGATCCGCAGCTACTCGCTCGCGTTCGCCGCGGTCACGCTGCGCATCTATCTGCCGCTGGCCGTCGGTGTCATGCGAATTCCGTTCGACCAGGCGTATCCGGCGATTGCATGGCTCTGCTGGGTGCCGAACCTGATCGTCGCCGAATGGTGGTTCCTGCGGCGCTCGCCGGTTTCCGCGCACGCGCCGTCGCCGTCGGACATCTTCGCGGCGTGATGAACGCCGCGGTGCTGGAGACGCCGCGCCTCCTGCTGCGCGAGATGACGGCGGCCGACCTGGACTTCGTGGCCACGATGCTCGCGCACCCGGAGGTGAACCACTTCTACGAGCGCCGGTTTACGCGCGCGGAATCGAAAGACTGGCTGTCGCGTCAGCTCGAGCGGTACCGGCGCGACGGGCATGGCCTCTGGCTCGTCATGGATCGACAGACGGGCGAACCGCTGGGCCAGGTCGGCCTCTGCATGCAGGAGGTCGAGGGTACGCGGCACCCGGAAGTCGGCTGGCTCCTTCACCGCCCGTACTGGGGCAGGGGCTACGCAACCGAGGCGGGCGGCTCGGCGCGGGATGCGGCGTTCGAGCGCTGGGGGTACGACCACGTCATCTCGCTGATTCGTCCCGTCAACGTGCCGTCGCAGCGCGTCGCCCTGCGCCTCGGCATGACGCTGGGCCGCACGGTGCAGTTCCACGGCGTCGAGCACGTGGTGTTCGGGATCACCAGGGAACAAGCGGCTCGTCTGCCCCTTCCATCGGCACGACGCTGACGCCGACGAACAGCCTGTGCTCGGTGCCGCCGAGCAGTACGCCGCGCAAAGGGCTGACGTCGCCGTAATCGCGTCCCCATGCCAGCGTCACGTGGCGGCGTCCGACGATGAGATCGTTGGTCGGGTCGAGATCGACCCATCCGTGGACCGGGCAGTGGACACCAATCCACGCGTGCGACGCGTCGGCGCCGACGAGGCGCGGCTGGCCGGGCGGCGGATCGGTGAGTAGATACCCGCTGACATAGCGTGCCGCGAGGCCGAGCGATCGCAGCGACGAAATGGCCAGGTGGGCGAAGTCCTGGCACACGCCGCGGCGCTCCTCGAGGACTCGGGTCACCGGGCTCGTGACGTTGGTCGCCGACGGGTCGAAGGTGAACTCGCGATGGATGCGGTGCATCAGGTCGAGTGCGCCCGCAAGGACCGTGCGGCCGGCGGGAAAGGAAGGACGCGCGAACGCCTCCGTCTCGACCGCGTGCGGCAAGTACGGTGATGGCTCCGCGAACTGCGAGACGTCTGGCGGGATGGCGCCGCCGGCGCAGATGATCTCGCGGCAGGCTTCTTCCCAGCGTGGGCTGACGCCGGGGTCGAGTGCACCCGTACGGTCCTGCACCTCGACGACGCTGCGAGCCGACACCAGCAGTTCCACGTGCGGACGCACGATCTGGAACTGACTGGCGGTGTTGCCGAAGTAGTCCGTTCGCTGCACGCAGGTGGCCGGCGCGGGCGTGACCTGCAACCGGTGCAGCCGCACGTGTTGATGCGCCAGCTCGCGCGGCCGGAGATACGAGACGTGCTGCGACGTGGCCACGGCGGAGCCATAGACATACCGGGTGTCGTGGTCGACGCGGTACGTCGCTGTCATCGGTATCGCGTGTCGTTGCGAACGACCGCCGCAGGGGCCGCCTTCAGGCGGCCCGCGGCCGGCTGAAGCCGGCCGCTGCGGGTGACGAGCGCGAGCGCCGCGTCACAGCAATGTCGCATGCGCGGATTCGTACACGTGCGTGAAATAGCGCAGCGTCAACGCATCCGAGAGATGGAGCGCAAGGTGTTCGGCGGACACGAGGAAATCGGCAATCGTGTCCTGCCGTGGAAACAGATCGCGCGAGTCGTCCTCGCCGAAGCGCATCGCGCACAGGCGCTCGATGCGGGCGCCAGTGTCATCGAGGTCGCCGCCGGGCAGCTGCGGCACGTGCTTGGCGAGCTTGGCGAGCTGGAACGCGGCCGACCGCGGGTTCCTCCGATCGAACAGGAGCAGGTCGGCGACGGCCAGCCATTCGGCATGCCCCATATAGCGGGCGCGGTAGGTGATGATGCTGTCCGACAGGTCGAGCAGCCATTCGAGCAGCGCCGGGTCCTCGATCATGTCCGACTTCGACACTTCGCCGGCGCTGGTGATGACGTAGAGCACGCGCTCGAGATGGCGGCCCAGGCTCATGAAGCGCCACCCGTCGTCGCGCGTCATGTGCGCCATCTCGAGGCCGCCCATCGCGACCAGCGCGAGAATGGCGCGGTCGAGCAGTTCGAGCGTTTCGGCCAGACCAAGCGTGTCCGGGTCGCGGCCGCCCAGCGATTCGCCCAGCTGGTTGAGGACCCTCCAGTTGTCCGACGACAGGCGGTCGCGCACGGCGCCGGCCGCGCGCACGGTCTGTTCGACGTTGAACGCCAGGCTGTGCGCCGCGTCGGCATCGAGAATGCCGTGGATCAGCGCACGCTCGAACTCCTGCGCGGACGCGGAGCCGAGGTCGCGCCTGAGCGGCAGCACGTCGTTGCGCCGGCAGGTGGCAATCAGCGGGCGCGAGCGCGGCGAGACGCTCGCGTCGCCCTGCGGCATCCGCGACAGCACCGCGCGCAGGAGCCGGGCGGCGTTCTCACTCCGCTCTGCGTAGCGCCCCAGCCAGAACAGGTGCTCCGCCGCCCGGCTCGATACGGCGCGCTCGCTGCGGACGATATCGTGGAGACGCAGGCGCCCCGGCAGCAGGGAGAAGCGCTCGACCGGTGCGTCCGACAGGACCCATGTGTCCTTGCTGCCGCCGCCTCGCTGACCCGAGACCATCTCGCGCTCGCTGCCGGCGATGCGCGAAAGGCCGCCCGGCATCACGCGATAGTCGCCGCGGCCATCGGATACGAGGAACACACGCATCATGAGCGCGCGACCCTGCAGGCGGCCGTCATCCCAGACCGGGACGTGAGAGAGCGGGACGTATTCCTCCATCACGTACCGCTCCGGCCACGCCCGCAGCCGGGCCAGCCAGCGCCCGCGGGCGTCAGCATCGAGCCGGCCTCCGAGCACGACGCTCGTGCCGCCGTCGTCGGCTGCCGGCTTGATCACCATGCGCGGGAGCAGCGCCTCCGCCGCGGCGAGCGCCGCGGTGTCTGCGCACCACCACGATTCCGGAGAGGGGACCTGCAGCGACTCGCCGAGCAGCTCGTTGCAGATGTCCGGGAGGAACGAAGTGAGCGCCGGTGATTCGAGCACGCCGGATCCGAATGCATTGGCCACGAGCACGTTGCCCGCGCGCCAGGCCTGCATGACACCGGGCACGCCGAGCGTCGAGTCCGCGCGCAGCTCGAGCGGATCGCAGAAGTCGTCATCGAGCCGCCTGAGGATCGCGTGCACCCGCTTCAAGCCGCCGACCGTCTTCAGATAGACGCAGTCATCGCGAACGGTCAGATCGGCGCCTTCGACCAGCGTGAAGCCGAGGTAGCGGGAGAGGTAAGCGTGCTCGAAGTAGGTCTCGTTGTAACGGCCCGGCGTCAGCAGCACGACGTGCGGCGCGCCGTCGCCGCCCGGCGCGTGCTGGAGCAGCGTTTCCTGCAGGGTGCGAAAGAACCGCGCCAGCCGTTGCACGTGCTGTTCGCGGAACGCGTCCGGGAAGAGGCGGGCGACCGTGAGGCGGTTCTCGAGCGCGTAGCCCGCGCCCGACGGCGCCTGCGTGCGGGTGGCAAGCACGCGCCACTCGCCGTCGCGGCCACGGCCGACGTCGAACGCGACGACATGAAGGCGGACGCCCGACGGCGGGCGCACGCCGTGGCACGCGCGCAGGAACCCGCGGTGGCCGAAGACGACCGGCGGCGGAATGAGTGCGTCGGTCAGCAGCCGTTGTTCGCCGTAGATATCGGCCGCGATCGCCTCGAGCAGGCGCGCGCGCTGCTGCAGGCCGGCGGCAAGCCGATCCCATTCGGCCGCGGCCACGATGTGGGGCAGCACGTCGAGTGCCCAGGCGCGCGCCGCGTTGCCTGGCGCCGGCTCGTGCACGTTGTAGGTGACGCCGTTCTCGTGGAGCTGCCGCGCCACACGGGCCTGCGCTCGATCGAGGCTCTCCGCCCCGAGGTCGGCCGCGTGCTGCGCGAACGCCGCCCAGTGCGGCCTGAGGGCACCGGAGGCATCCAGCAGCTCGTCGAAGTGTCCCGCGGGTACGTCATAGTCGCGCAGCAGGTCACGCATCGTGGCTACGGGTTGCTCGTCCAGCGGGTGCTGCCGACCTGCTGGTCTGCGATGTGGCTTCCGTCTTCGTTACTCTTCCCGTGGCTTCGACCTCCACCAGCCTTCTCGTGGCTTCCGCCTTCAGGCGGAAGAGTTCTCAAGTCCAAGCGTATACGGAAACTCCCGGGAACGAATGGCCGGGCTCACCGTCATACGTCCCGGCGTGTGGCCGAGCCGCGAGAAACGCGCGAGCCGCCGGCTCTCCGCTTCATGGCTGTTCACCGGGAACTGATCGGAGTTTCGTCCGCCCGGGTGCATCACGTGGTACTCGCAGCCGCCGAGCGAGCGGCCGAGCCAGGTGTCGACGATGTCGAAGGTGAGCGGGGCCTGGACCGGAATCGTCGGATGCAGCGCCGCCGCCGGCTGCCACGCGCGGTAGCGGACGCCCGCGAGGTACTCGCCGTTCCGTCCGGTCGGCTGCAGCGGCACCGTCCAGCCGTTGCACGTCACGGCGTGGCGGTCCGGTATCAGGCCCGTCGCCATCACCTGCAGCCGTTCCACCGACGAATCCACGTAGCGCACCGTTGTGCCCGCCGCACCTTCCTCGCCGAGCACGTGCCACGGCTCGAGCGCCTGCCGGAGCGTGAGATGGATGCCGCGCGTCGCCGACGTCGCCGTAGAGCGGAAAGCGGAATGCAAAGTGCGGCGCGAACCATTCGGTCTCGATCGGCAGTCCGGCGCCGGACAGCTCTTCGAGCACGTCTTCGAAGTCCTGTTGCACGAAGAAGGGCAGCATGAAGCGGTCGTGCAGCTCGGTGCCCCATCGCGTGAGGCGCGCCTCGTAAGGGTCGCGCCAGAAGCGGGCCACGAGCGCGCGCAGCAGCAGTTGCTGGGCGAGGCTCATGCGCGCGTGCGGCGGCATCTCGAATGCCCGCAGCTCGAGCAGTCCCTTGCGGCCGGACGAGGAGTCGGGCGAGTACAGCTTGTCGATGCAGAACTCGGCGCGGTGCGTGTTGCCGGTCATGTCCGCCAGCAGGTGACGGAAGACGCGGTCGACGAGCCACGGCGGGACGGCGCGGTCGCGTTCTGGAATCTGCGCGAAGGCGATCTCGAGCTCGTAGACGCTGTCGTGGCGTGCTTCGTCCACGCGCGGCGCCTGGCTCGTGGGGCCGAGGAACAGGCCAGACAGCAGATAGGACAACGACGGGTGATTGTGCCAATACCCGACGAGACTGCGCAGCAGATCGGGCCGGCGCAGGAACGGGCTGTCCGCCGGCGTCGCGCCGCCGAGCACGAAGTGATTGCCGCCGCCGGTGCCGACGTGCCGCCCGTCCTTCATGAACTTCTCGGGCGTCAGCCTTGTCTGCCGCGCTTCTTCGTACAACGTCGTCGTCTGCTCGACGAGCTCGTCCCAGGAGGCCGCGGGCTGCACGTTGACTTCGAGCACGCCAGGATCGGGTGTGATTTGGAACGCGCGGAGGCGGGGGTCCGACGGCGGCGGATAGCCTTCGAGCAGGATCGGCATGCCAAGCGCTGCGGCGGTGGCCTCGACGCTCGCGACGAGCTCGAGGTAATCCTCGAGCGCGGGGACCGGCGGCATGAACACGTAGAGAACGCCGTTGCGCGCTTCGGTGCAGAGCGCGGTGCGTATGATGCCGCGTGCCGACTGTCCGCGTACGGGCGCAGCCCGAGTCTCCTCGTATTGGGGTCTGACCCCCGGACGACCGGTTACCGGAGCCTGAGCGGACGAGGGAAGCTGCGGCTGGTCCACCATCGGATCGAGCTCGCGCAGATACGGATAGTCGACGTCGGTCACCCATGGGAGCGAATCGAGAGGCAGGCGGTAACCCATTGCCGAGTCGCCGGGGAACAGGTACATGCGCCCGTCGCGCAGGAGCCATGGTCCCGTCCGCCAGCCGTGATCGCTCGCGGCCAGCGGCAGCGCGTAGCCGACCGCCGCATCGAGACCCTGCGTGAATATCTTGCGCAGCCGCTCACGCTCGAGCTCGTCGTCGAGGCGGGCATCGAACGGATCGACGTTCACAGGCAAGCGGCGCTCACGCCAGAGGTGGTACCACGTGTCCTCGAAGCCGGGTTGGACGTGCGTGTCCGGCACGTTGAGGCGGGCGGCGACGGCGCGCAGGAAGCGCTCCGCCTCCGCGGCGCCCGAAGCCATAGTTCCGCCGCTCGTCCGCGAAGAGCGACGCGTCCCGCCATGCCGGCTCGCCATCGCGGCGCCAGTAGCAGCCGAGCGCCCACCGCGGCAACTGCTCGCCGGGATACCACTTGCCCTGGCCGAAGTGCACGAAACCGGAGGTGGCATAGTGACGACGCAGCCGCCAGAGCAGCTCGGCGGCGAGTCCGCGCTTGGTCGGACCGAGCGCCGACATCGTCCACTCGGCGCCGTCCCGGTCGTCCACCGACACGAACGTCGGTTCTCCGCCCATCGTCAATCGGACGTCGAGCCGGCGGAGCTCCTGGTCGACGCGGCGCCCCATCGCGACAATCGACGACCATTGCGAGTCGGTGTACGGCTTGGTCACCCGCGGTGACTCGTACAGCCGCTGGACGTGCATGCGATGGTCGAACGTCACCTCGCATTCGTCCACCGCGCCGGTCACCGGCGCCGCACTGCCCGGCTCCGGTGTGCACGACAAAGGGATGTGTCCTTCGCCGGCAAACAGTCCGGACGTCGGGTCGAGGCCGATCCACCCGCCGCCCGGCAGGTAGACCTCGCACCAGGCGTGCAGGTCGGTGAAGTCCTGAGCGGGCCCGAGCGGACCTTCGAGCGGTGTGGTGTCGGGTACCAGTTGGATGAGATAACCGGATACGAAACGGGCCGCGTAGCCAAGGTGGCGCAGAAGCTGCACGAGCAGCCACGTGGAATCGCGGCAGGAACCGGAGCCGAGGGCAAGCGTCTGTTCCTTGGTTTGCACCCCCGGGTCCATGCGGATCACGTAGCGAATGTGGTCGCGCAGGCGTGCGATTGAGGTCGACGAGGAAATCCACCGTCCGTTGCCGGTTCCGCGGAATCGACGCGAGGTACTCCGCGAACTTCGGCGTCAGCGGCTCCTGGTGGAGGAACGGTTGGAGTTCCCGCCGCTGCCACTCGGCGTATTCGAACGGGACGTGCTCGGCGTGAGGTTCCAGGAAGAAGTCGAACGGGTCGTAGACCGACATCTCGGCCACGAGGTCGACCTCGATGCGGAACTCGCGGACCCGCTCGGGGAACGTGAGCCTGGCCACATAGTTGCTCTGCGGATCCTGCTGCCAGTTGATGAAGTGCTTTGCAGGCTCGATGCGCAGGGCATACGACCGGATCGGCGTCCGGCAGTGCGGCGCGGGCCGCAGCCGAACGAGCTGCGGCGAGAGCCCGACGAGCCGGTCGTAGTGATAATGAGTAACGTGCGTGAGGGCAACGTGAATCGACACCATGCATATGCTAGCCGCGCTGCGCGGCGCCGTCCCGACACTTTTGTCGCTGTGAGATGAAAGTCTTTCATTGCGACAACTGCGACCATCTCGTTTTCTTCGAGAACACCACGTGCGTGCAGTGCGCGCATCGGCTTGGATTCCTGCCCGACCAGATGGACATGGGGTCGCTCGACAAGAACGCGACCTACAGGTTGTGCCGGAACTACGAGGAAATGAATGTCTGCAACTGGGCCATTCCTCCGGACGACCCGAATCCGCTGTGCCAGTCGTGCCGCCTCACGCGCGTGATTCCCGACCTGGCCGTCGAGGGCCACAAGGCCGCCTGGTATCGCCTCGAGGTCGCCAAGCGGCGGGTGCTCTATACGTTGCTGAACCTGGAGCTCCCGGTCGCCGGCAGCGACGAGCACGGCGCCGACGCCCTGGTGTTCCGGTTCATGGCGGACATGCCTGGCGGTCAACCGGTGCTCACCGGCCATGCAGACGGCACCATCACCGTCAACATCGCTGAAGCGGACGACGCCGAGCGCGAGCGGCGGCGTCACGCGATGGGGGAGCCTTACCGCACGCTGCTCGGACACATCCGCCACGAGATCGGGCATTACTACTGGACGCTGCTGGTGGAGCGCACGGGCGATGCCCTCGCCCGATCGAGGGAGCTCTTCGGCGACGAACGGGAAGATTACGCCGCGGCGTTGAAGCGGCACTATGACGACGGCCCTCCGGCGGACTGGCAGGAGCGCTTCGTGACGTCGTATGCGAGTGCCCACCCGTGGGAGGACTGGGCCGAGACGTGGGCGCACTACCTCCACATGACGGACACGCTGGAGATGGCGGCGTCGTGCGGCGTGTCGCTGCGTCCGTCGCGCTCGGACGAGCCGTCGCTGCGGCGTGTGCCGGCGTCAGCGGGGACGCCGGACGGAAAATTCGATCGCCTGCTCGAAAGCTGGTTCCCGCTGACGTACATGCTGAACAACCTCAATCGCGGCCTCGGGCAGCCCGACGCGTATCCGTTCGTGCTGTCGGCGCCGACGATCGCGAAGCTGCGCTTCGTTCACGAGGTCACGTCACGGCAGGCGAAGCACGACGCGAAACTGGAGTCGGCGCTCGTCACCGGATCGTAAGGGTCGGGCCCGTTGTGATCCTTCCGCCTGAAGGCGGAAGCCACGAGCAAGGGCGGGCCGGCTGAAGCCGGCCCCTACGATCGATTGAATCATCGTCAGACCCAGTCGAAGGAGCGCTCGATGGCCTTGCGCCAGCCGCTGTAAGCCGCGTCGCGCTGGTCCGCGCTCCAGCGCGGCGTCCATTCGCGGTCGGCACTCCACTGTTTCCTCAGGGCATCGAGGTCCGGCCAGAATCCGACGGCGAGACCGGCGGCGTATGCCGCGCCGAGGGCCGTGGTCTCCGTGATGACCGGCCGCACGACGGGAACACCGAGGATGTCGGCCTGGAGCTGCATCAACAGGCCGTTCACGGTGGCGCCGCCGTCAACCTTCAGCACCTCGAGCCGCACGTCCGAGTCGCGCACCATCGCATCGAGCACGTCGCGCGTCTGGAAACAGATCGCCTCGAGTGTGGCGCGCGCCAGGTGGGCCTTCGTGTGAAACCGGGACAGCCCCACGATGGCGCCGCGCGCGTCGGACCGCCAGTAGGGTGCAAACAGGCCCGAGAAGGCGGGGACGAAGTAGATGCCGCCGCTGTCCGGGACGCTCGACGCCAGCGCCTCGATCTCGCCGGCCGACCGGATGATCTCCAGCTGATCGCGCAGCCATTGCACCGCGGCGCCGGTGACCGCGATCGACCCTTCGAGCGCGTAGACGGGATCGGCGCCAGTGAAGGCGTAGCCCGAGCGTGGTCAGCAGGCCGGATTTCGACGGCACGATCTGGCCGCCCGTGTTGAGCAGCATGAAGTTCCCGGTCCCGTAGGTGTTCTTCGCCTCGCCCGGGGCAAAGCAGACCTGGCCCACGAGCGCCGCGTGCTGATCGCCAAGCGTTCCAGCGATCGGGACTTCGGCGGCCGCGGAACCACCGGCACACGTGGTGCCGAAGCCCGACGGATCGGACGACGCGCGGATTGCGGGGAGCATGCGCCGCGGGATCCCGAAGAGGCCAAGCAGCTCGTCGTCCCAGTCGAGCGTCCGCAGGTTGAGCAGTTGTGTCCGGCTCGCGTTGGTGACGTCGGTCACGTGCAGGCCCGCGCCGGCCCCGCCGGTGAGATTCCAGATCACCCAGCTGTCGATGGTGCCGAACACCGCGTGGCCGCGCCCGGCCGCGGCGCGCACGCCGTCCACGTGCTCGAGGATCCACCGCAGTTTCAGCGCTGAAAAGTAGGTCGACGGGGGAAGGCCCGTCAGCTCGCACAGCCGCGTGCGCTGCGGCTCGAGCGAGTCCACGAGGCGATCGGTGCGCGTATCCTGCCAGACGATCGCGTTGCACCACGGCCGGCCGGTGTGCGGGTCCCAGACGACGGTCGTTTCACGCTGGTTGGTGATGCCGATCGCCACGAGGTCCCGGCCGGTGAGTCCCGCCGTGCGCAGCGCGCCGGCCATCACTTCGTCCACACGCGCGGCGATCTCGACGGGATCGTGCTCGACCCAGCCTGGCCGCGGTAGGATCTGCGCGTGTTCGAGCTGCCGCCGCGCCACTTCCCGGCCGGCGTGGTCGAATACGATGAAACGCGTGCTCGTCGTCCCCTGATCGAGCGCTCCGACGTAACGTGCCACGGGTGAATGATAAGGTGAACGGTCATGCCCTCCATCGACATCCGCGACGCGACGACCGACGACGCGGCTGATCTGGCGCCGCTCCTGGAGGCGCTCGGCTATCCGGCGAATGCGGCGACGATCGCGACCCGCCTCCGCGAGCTGCATGCCGTCGACCCCACCAGCCGGGTCATCGTCGCCACGCGCAACGGGGAGGTGGTCGGGTTTGCGACGTTGCACACCACGCCGGTCCTGCATCGGCCGACCAGCGTGGGCCGTATCACCGGAATCGCTGTCCGGCCGTCGGTGAAGGGCACCGGCGTCGGCCGCGAGCTGGTGCGGGCGGCAGAGGCGCACTTCCGCGATTGCGGCCTCGGCCGTCTCGAGGTGACGAGCGGCCCGACGCACGTGCCCGCGTATGATTTCTATCGCCACCTCGGTTACGCTGACCAGGGCGTCCGGTTTGCCAAGACGCTGGAACGGAGCTCCCAATGAAGCGCGTATTGATGTCGTGCGCCGCGGGCCTCGTGCTGTCGTGGAGCCTGCAGTCAGGCCCCGGAGGGCTGAAGACGCTGCTCCATGCCCAGGGCACGGGCGCACCGGCGGCTCCGACTCCGGTAGAGGCGATATCGTCCAGAGGATTCGGCGGCGCTGTCGGGCTTCCTGCGGCGCGCGGTGTCGCGCGGCGACGTGCCGGGCATGGTGGCGCTCGTCGTGGGCCCGTCGGGCATCCTGTATCACGAGGCCTTCGGCAAGCTGAACGTCGCGCGCAACGTGGACATGCCGCGCGACGCGATCTTCCGCATCGCGTCGATGACCAAGCCGCTGACGTCGGTCGCGGCGCTGATGCTCCTCCAGGAAGGGAAGCTGAAGCTCGAAGACCGCGTTGACGCCTATCTGCCCGCCTTCAGCAAGAAGGAGGTCATCACGCGCGTCGACGAAGCGTCGGGCACCTACGAGACACGACCGGCGAGCCAGCCGATCACCATCCGCCACCTCATGACGCACACCTCCGGGATCGGCTACGCATGGTCGCAGCCGCCAATCGCGCTCGCGCAGAAGAAGACGGGCCTGCTCGAGCCCGAGCTGCCGCTGCTGCACGACCCGGGCGAGAAGTGGAGCTACGGCGCGAGCACGCGCGTGCTGGGCGACATCGTCGCCAAGGTCAGCGGACAAGGGATTGACGAGTTCCTGCGAGCGCGTATCTTCGAGCCGCTCGGCATGCGGGATACGTCGTATGCCGTCCCGCCCGAGAAACACGGCCGCGTCGTCACGGTGCACCAGCGGACGAACGGTGTGCTCGTCGAGCAGGCGAACCCCGAAGCGCTGCCCGTTACCGTTCGCGGTGATGGCGGCTTGTACTCGACCGCCCTCGACTACAGCGCCTTCCTGCGGATGCTGCTGAACAGGGGGCGGAACGGCACGACGCGGCTGCTGTCCGACCGCGCGATGCAGGAACTGACGCGCAACCAGATCGGCAGGCTCGTGGTCGAGCAGCAGCCGGTCGCCGACGCCACCCGGTCGAGGCCGTACCCGCTCGGTGCGGGCGAGGACAAGTGGAGCCTTGGCTTCCAGCTCGCGGCGCCGGCGTCCTCGCCGAATCACCGAAGCCCGGGGAGCTACAGCTGGGCGGGCATCAACAACACGCACTTCTGGGTCGATCCCGGCCGGCAGATCGGCGTCATCGTGCTGATGCAGGTCCTGCCGTTCTACGACGAGCGAGCGATCGAGGTTCTCGGCGGGTTCGAACAGCGGCTCTACGCGCACACCCGGTAGCCGCGACGCCGTCAACGCTGGTGCGCCATGTCCTGGCGATCGTCGTGCTGCCGGGGACGGTCGCGGCCGACGCGCGGACTCGGCGCCGGCTAGCCGGGCCGTGGCCTGCCGCGTATTCGGCGTGGTAACTTCCTCGTGTGGCATCCACTGACGAGAGTGTTCGCGACTACCTCGTGCGACTGCTCGACTGGCGCGAGGCGCACGTCGAGTTCGACGCAGCCGTTGACGGCATCGGGCCGGCGCATCGCGGCGTTGCGCCGCCCGGGCTCCCGTATTCGCTTTGGCAGCTCATCGAGCACATCAGGATGGCGCAGAACGACATCCTGGATTTCTGCCTGAACCCGGCTTACCGGGAGAAGAAGTGGCCGGATGACTATTGGCCGTCCTATCCTGCGCCGCCGTCGGAGGCCGCCTGGGATGAGAGCGTGGCCTCGTACGTCCGCGACCGCGACGCCCTCAAGCAGCTGGTCCGCGATCCCGCGATCGATCTCGCGGCGAAAATCCCGCACGGCACCGGGCAGACGTATCTGCGCGAGGTGATGCTCGTCGCGGATCACACCTCGTATCACGTGGGCCAGATCGTCCTCGTGCGCCGCCTGCTCGGCATCTGGCCGGCCGCATGACACACCCCGTGCCGGAGAGGAATCGCGATCTGCACGGCTCCGTCCCCGAGACGTCGCCAGTGGCGCTGCTGCTGATCGATGTGATCAACGACCTGGAGTTCGACGGCGCCGACGCGCTCCTCGAGTACGCGCTGCCGATGGCGAACCGCATCGCCGCCCTCAAGCGGCGGGCGAAGCGGGCGGGCATTCCCGCCATCTATGCCAACGACAACTTCGGCCGATGGCAGTCGGACTTCAGGCTGGTCGTCCGGCATTGCCTCGACGACGGCGTGCGCGGCGAGCCGATCGCGCGGATCCTGCAGCCGGACGACGACGACTATTTCGTGCTGAAGCCGAAACACTCCGCCTTCTACGCGACGACGCTCGACGTGCTGTTGAAGTACCTCGGCACCGCCACGGTCATCGTGACCGGCATCGCGGGCAACATCTGCGTGCTCTTCAGCGCCAACGACGCCTACATGCGCGACTACCATCTCGTCGTGCCGCGTGACTGCGTGGCGTCGAACAGCGAAGAGGAGAACACGCACGCGCTGGAGCAGATGCAACAGAGTGCTCAAGGCGGACATCCGTCCGTCCGAATCGCTCGACCTGGATCGGCTGCTCTCGCCGGCTCCGACGGGAGCCGGCCTCCGAGGAGGGTGAACATGGCGATCGTCGGAGCTCACGTGCTCCTGTACACGCCCGAGCCGGAGGCGCTGCGGGCCACACTGCGCGACGTGACTCGGGTGGAAGCACGTCGATGCCGGCGACGGGTGGCTGATCTTCGCGCTGCCGCCGGCCGAGCTCGGCGTGCACCCGGCGGAAGGCCCGACCTACGACTCCGGCGTGCGCCATCAACTCAGCCTCATGTGCGACGACATCCACGCCACCGTCCGCGATCTGCGTGCGAAAGGCATCGAGGTGAGAGGCGAGCCCGAGGACGAAGGCTACGGCATCACCGTCATGATGGTGCTGCCGGGCGGCGTCGAGGTCATGCTGTACGAACCGCGCCATCCGGTGGCCATTTCCCTTGCAACCTGAGGCACTGGCGAGTGTCGCGCCGGGCGCGGTCTGGCTGAAGCAGTGGCTGTCGCTCGAGCAGCAGCAGGGTCTCGTCGCGCGTTGCCGCGCGATCATGGACGGACCGGCCGGCGGCTACGTGCCGACCGTGCGCGGCGGCGGCAAGATGCATGTACGGATGACCTGCCTTGGCCGTCATTGGAATCCGCTCACGTACAAGTACGGCTCCACGCGCGCCGACTACGATGACGCGCCCGTGCCGCCGGTGCCGGCGGAGTGGGTGGCGCTGGCGTCGTTGATCGCGGCGGATGCGGGGTTCGCGTTCAAGCCGGACATCTGCTTGATCAATTGGTACGGTCCCGACGGCCGCATGGGACTTCACCAGGACAAGGACGAGAGCGCGTCGGGGCTCGAAGCGGGGTTGCCGGTCGTGTCCCTCTCGCTTGGCGACACGGCCCGCTTCCTGTTCGGCGGCCTTCGCCGTCGCGATCCGGTCGAAGTGTTCCTGCTCGAGTCTGGCGACGCCTTCGTCTTCGGCGGTGACGCCCGGCTCCGGTATCACGGCGTCACGCGGATCCTGCCAGAGACAGGGCCGGCGGCCCTCGGCCTGGAGGGGCGGTTCAACCTGACGTTCCGCGAGGTACTAGCCGGCCCGTCATGATCGAATCCGCCGCTACTTCGCGCGAGCCGGCTACAGGCCGGCCCTGCCCACAGAACCAGGCCGCGACCTCCGTGCGTCAGGGGCCGGCTTCAGCCGGCCCGTCAACGAATTGCGTACGGCGCGCCGGCCGGCCAAAGCCGGCCCCTACGCACAGAACCCGACCAGTTACACTCGTCGGGTGGGAGATCGAGCCGCTTACGAGGCGTTCATCCGCGACTATCCGGCCTACGCGACTACGCTCCTGCTCGATTCGCTCCGCGACTCGGAATATGCCAGGCTCGACGCGCAGCAGCATGTCTACCTCGACTACACCGGCGCGAGCCTGTACGCCGAGTCGCAGCTTCGCGATCACCTCGAGGTCCTCAGTCACGGCGTCTTCGGCAACCCGCACTCGGCCAGCATCACCTCCTCAGCGGCGACCGACCTCGTCGAGCGGCACGCGGCGCGCCGTGCTCGACTGGTTCAGCGCGTCGCCGCAGGAGTACACGGCGATCTTCACGGCCAACTGCACGGGCGCGCTGAAGCACGTCGGCGAGTCGTTTCCGTTCGCGCCCGGCGGCCGGCTGCTGCTCACCTTCGACAACCACAACTCGGTCAACGGCATCCGCGAGTTCGCCCGCGCGCGCGGCGCCGCCATCGAGTACGCGCCGCTGACGATGCCGGAGCTGCGGCTCGATCGCGAGCGGCTGGAGCGCTGCTGCGGCAGGCGGCTCCCGGCGCCGACAACCTGTTCGTGTTTCCGGCGCAGTCGAACTTCACGGGCGTGCAGCATCCGCTCGAGCTCGTCGCCCACGCGCGCGCGCTCGGGTGGACGGTCGTGCTCGACGCTGCGGCGTTCGTGCCCACGTCGCGACTGGATCTCTCGCGCGGTGCCGGCCGACTTCGTCACGCTGTCGTTCTACAAGATGTTCGGCTATCCGACGGCGGTCGGCTGCCTGATCGCGCGCGCACGGCGCGCTCGCGAAGCTGCGACGGCCGTGGTTCGCCGGCGGCACCGTCAACTTCGCCTCCGTGCAGGGCCGCCGCCACATCCTGGCGCCGCACGAAGCGGGGTTCGAGGACGGCACGCTCAATTACCTGGCGATCCCCGCGGTGGAGATCGGCCTGCGCCACCTGCAGCGAATCGGTCTGGAGACGATTCACACGCGCGTCGAATGCCTGACCGGCTGGCTGCTCAGGCAGCTCATGGATCTGCGCCACAGCAACGGCCGGCCACATGGTCCGCATCTACGGCCCCGCGACGACCGACCATGCGCGGCGGCATCGTGACGATGAACTTCTACGATCCTGACGGCCACCTGGTTGACTACCGCCGGGTCGAAGAGCTGGCGAGCGAACGCCGGATCTCGATTCGAACCGGCTGCTTCTGCAATCCGGGCGCGGGGGAAACGGCGGAAGGGCTGACGGAGGAAGATGTGCTCGCCGCGGTCGCCACCGGCGCCGACCTGACGCTGCCGCGCTTCCTCCAGATCATCACCCACCGCCACGGCAAGAGCGCCGGCGCCATCCGCGCATCGTTCGGCATCGCCAGCAATTTCGCCGATGTCGTACCGCTTCGTGCAGTTTGCCGCCGGCTTGCGCGACCAGACGCGCCTGGCCATCGGCGATGTGACCTTCGACATCGAGTCCTGCCGCGTCATCCGCGACGGAAGCTGAGGACGGGGTATCATCCGCCCTGAATGATTACGCTCATCGCTGACGAGCCCCGCTGGGTCGAGATCCGCAGCCTGATGCTCTCGGGGCGCGCGCACGTCGAGGTCGCGAGCACCAGCCCGCCGGCGCTGATCGTCGTGCGCGAGGACATCGCGCAGGGCGGCGTGATCGGTCGTCCGCCTCTCCACGCGATCCGGACGATGGCGGCGAGCGCCGATGAGATTCTCGTGGAGCCGGAACACGTCGAGTGGGTTGCGGCGGCGCTGCCCGAGTGGGAGTTCGAGTCGGCGACGCTGCATGTGCTCGGCGGCGCTCCCCGCGCTGCCGCTCGTCCCGCGTGGCCGGGTACGCGCCGTGTCACGGACGGAGCTGGCCTCGTGGCCGGGCATCCCGGAGGATCTGCGTCAGGAGCTTCTCGCCGTCGATGACGACACACCGGTGTTCGCCGCGTTCAAAGGCGAGCAGCCGGCGGCATTCTGCTATCCCGGCGCCGTAACCGAGAGCCTCTGGGACCTGTCGATCGACACGCTCGAACCGTTCCGCCGCCAGGGCTACGCGGCGCAGTGCGCCGCCTACGTCATCGGGCAGATGCGCGCCGCGGGAAAGGAGCCGGTCTGGGGTGCGCTGGCGTCGAACATCGCGTCCGCACGACTTGCTGCCAAGCTCGGTTTCGTGCCGGTTGACACCATCTTCGTGTTCAGCCGGCCTCTGCATTTGTGATGGTGCGGTGATTTGTGATTGAATCCTGATTCACGAATCACGCATCACGAATGCATTCGATCTGTACCACGTGTGGCACGCAGTTCGCCGAATCGGACGCGCCGCCGTCCGCGTGTCCGATTTGCGAGGACTCACGCCAGTACGTGCCGCCGTCCGGACAGGCGTGGACGACGCTCGACGTATTGCAGCGCAGCCACCGGAACAGTTTCCGCCGGCTCGAACCCGCATTGATGGGCGTGGGGACGACACCGGAGTTCGCGATTGGCCAGCGCGCGCTCCTGGTGCAGTCTCGCGCGGGCAATGTCCTCTGGGACTGCATCAGCCTCATCGACCAGGCGACCATCGATCTGCTCAACGGCCTCGGCGGCGTCGCCGCCATCGCCATCTCGCACCCGCACTACTACACGACGATGGTCGAGTGGAGCCGGGCGTTTGCGAATGCGCCGATCTACCTGCATGTGGCGGACAGAGAGTGGGTGCAGCGGACCGATCCGGTCATCGAGTTCTGGGACGGGCCGAGCCGGACGATTGCGGCCGGACTGACGCTCATCCGTTGCGGCGGACACTTCGCGGGCGGCACGGTGCTGCATTGGCCCGAGGGGGCAGCCGGGCGCGGTGCGCTCCTGACCGGCGACATCCTGCAGGTGACGATGGACCGGCGTCACGTCAGCTTCATGAGGAGTTATCCCAACATGTGGCCGCTGTCGCGTGCCGCTGTCGAATCGATCGCTCGAGCGATCGCGCCGTATCGCTTCGACCGCATTTATGGCGCGTGGTGGGATCGGCACATTGAAACGGACGCGCACGCGGCTGTCGCGCGTTCACTCGAGCGCTACATCGCCGGGCTCGAGCGCGACGACCCGGAGATCCCGGTGTAGTGCGTGGTTCATGAAATCGCAGAGAGATGCAGAGAGATATAGAGACCACGATTGAGGGAATCGCGGAAGCCGTCCGACATTCCTGCATTCAACCGTAAGATGATCGAGGAATTCGCGGAAGGCCCGCACGGCGGCGCCGGCCGCCGGCAGATGGCCGGCGCCCACGCGAGATAGGAGATCGATGCCCGAGACACGGAACGTGGCTGTCGTGGTCGGCAGCCTGCGGAAGGAATCGTTCAGCCGGAAGACCGCGCGCGCGATCGCGGCGCTGGCGCCGTCCTCGCTGAAGCTGGAGATCGTCGAGATTGGCGAGCTCCCGCTCTACAACGAGGACCTCGAGAACGCGAGCCCGAAGCCCGCGGCCTGGCTCGCGTTCCGCGACCGCGTCCGGCCGGCCGCCGCGGTGCTGTTCGTCACCCCCGAATACAACCGCTCGGTTCCGGGGCTGCTGAAGAACGCCATCGACGTCGGGTCGCGGCCGTACGGCCAGAGCGTCTGGAGCGGCAAGCCGTGCGCCGTCGTCAGCGTCTCGCCCGGGGCACTTGGCGGCTTTGGCGCCAACCATCACATCCGCCAGTCGTTCGTCTTCCTCGACATGGTGGCGATGCAGCAGCCGGAGATGTACATCGGCAACGCGGCGACGCTCTTCGACGAACAGGGCACGCTGACCAGCGACAAGACGCGCGAGCTGCTGCAGAAGTTCATCACGACGTTCGAGGGATTCGTCGCTCGGCATTCGTGACGATTCGTCGTTCGTGATCCGTGATCGACGCGCCGCCCGCGATCCACGGCGGGCAGCGCCGAGTTACGAATCACGGATCACCGCAGGTAGAGTGCCAGCCGGGTCATGGGCCGCGTACTGATGAACGCGGCCTATGAGTCATGCCCCCAGTGCCGAGCTTCGCTCGGAGTTCGGCGACATCGACATCTACCTGTTCGACCAGCTGCTCAAGGGACGCTTCGATCGGCGCCGCCGCGTGCTCGATGCGGGGTGCGGCGAGGGCCGGAACCTGGTCTACTTCCTGCGCCATGGGTTCACCTGCTTTGGCATCGATCGGGACGCGCAGGCGGTCGAGTCCGTTCGCGCGCTCGCCGCGCGGCTGGCGCCGGCGCTCCCGTCCGGCAACTTCGTGGCGGGGGAGATCGATCGCCTTCCATGGGCCGACCACAGCATGGACGCCGTCGTCAGCAGCGCGGTCCTGCACTTCTGCGAGGATGCCGGGCAGTTCGGACGCATGGTGACGGACATGTGGCGCGTGCTGGGGCCGGGCGGGTTGTTCTTCGCCCGGCTCGCCTCGAACATCGGCCTCGAAGGTAAGATTGGCGCGGCGGCTGGCCGCCGCGTGCGCCTTCCCGACGGCAGCGACCGCTTCGTCGTGGACGAGGCGATGCTGCTCGAGTGGACCGCGCGGCTCGGCGGCCGCCTCGCAGACCCGATCAAGACGACGAACGTGCAACAGCAGCGATGTATGACCACGTGGTGCGTCGTGAAACCGTAGGAGTGGACATGCTGACGAAAGCCATGGTGCTGGCCGCGGTGTTGTTGTCGGGAGCGGGAACCGCGCAGGCGCAGTCCTGGCAGCCTCCCTCCGAGAGCCAGCGCTGCCCCTCGAAGTGGGGCGCCGGCGACGAACGGGGATCCGCCAACCACATGAAGCCGGAGGCAGTGCTTCGCGCCACGCGGCTGATGCGCACCGGCGAGGTGATCGAGCTGGGACACGTGCTGTCGGCGACCATCCCGTTCTTCGGCACGCGCAAGTTCGACCTCAACACGAAGCGGACGCTGATGAACCCGCTGCCCAACCGCCGCGGCAGCAACGAGGAGATGGTGTCCACCGAGCTGGGCCAGGTAGGCACTCAGCTCGACGGGTTCACGCATCAGACCGTCGGCGACAGCGTGTACAACTGCGTGAAGACCGACGAGATCGCCACGCGGAACGGCTTCACGAAGCTTGGGATCGAGAAGGTCGGGATGCTGATGACGCGCGGCGTCCTGCTCGACATCGCGGCGGTCAAAGGCGTTGACATGCTGGCGGACACCTACGAGATCACCGTCAAGGATCTGCAGGAAGCCATGACGCGCCAGAAGGTGACGCTGCAGCCGGGCGACGCGGTGATCATCAACACCGGGTGGAGCCGCCTGTGGGGCAAGGACAACGCCCGGTATGTCCGGACGAATCCCGGTATCGGCGTCGCTGCGGCGGAATGGCTGGTCAAGCAGGACCCGATGCTCGTGGGCGCGGACAACTGGTCCGTGGAGGTGATGCCGGGGCCGGACCCGAAGGTGAGCCAGCCGGTGCATCAGCTGATGCTCCCAATCTACGGTGTGCATCTCCTCGAGAACATGCGCCTCGACGACCTCGCCGCGAAGCGCGTGTATGAGTTCGCGCTCATCGTGCAGCCGCTGAAGATCCAGGGAGGAACAGGCTCGACCGTAGCGCCTGTGGCTGTTCGCTAGCGGTCTGCAGGTCGGCCTCTACATCAACACTGAAGACCGAAGACCGAAGACCGAAGACCGTCCATCCAGCTTCCGCATGGCCGCTTCGTTCACATCGACATCCTCAGCACGGCGTTTGCAGCGCAACAGCCGAGGAGGAGTCACGAGATGGCGAAATACGGGAAGTCCGCTTCGAAGAACGTGGAGTCCACCATGCGCCGCCGCAAGCGCGGCACGCTGAAGAGCGGCTCGGGACGGACGGTGAAGAGCCGCAAGCAGGCGATCGCGATCGGCCTCAATGAAGCCCGGGAAAAAGGCGCCAAGGTGCCGTCACGAAAGTCGTCCCGCACGTCATCCCGGAAAACGACAGCGCGCAAGACCACGGCGCGCAAGACCACCGCACGGAAGACCACGGCGCGGAAAGCCGCGAAGAAGCGATAGGCGGGATCCAGCCCCGCGCTACTGGCCGGACAGGCCCGGCAGAAACCTCCGGTGCTGAATACGCAGCGTCGTGAGGTCCTGCGGCTGGATACGCAGCTGGTTGGTGATGCGGTGGATCTCGGTTTCTTCGGCCATCGAGATGGATGCATCGGTGGAGGCAACCGCGAAGAGGCACCGCGCCAGCGCCAGCTTTTCGTCGTAGGACGCGGCCTCCGCGAACTCCTGCGCGACCAGGTAGTCTGCGGTCCCGCCAAACAGCAGGTTGCTCGACTTCGCCAGGCTGACGACCAGCACGGCCACGCTGGCCTCGAGACTGCCCTGCTCCATCACGAGCGCTTCCATGGCACGCGTCTCCTCTGCGCTGACGTGACGGTCGGCGTGCGCGACGCGCCCGAGCAAATAGGCGAACCGCGCGAGATGCCGCGCGCGCCCGGGCTCGAGCTGGTCCAGGGCCTCGACCACGTCGCGCAAGGGCGCCGGGGCCGGGGCGGAGGTGTCGGTCCGATCGAGACCAAGCCACGACTTGAGGGTTGAGATCGGCATGGGGTCGCTTCCTCATAAGAGCATATGAAGAAATCCTCCCAACTCCCAATCCGCTGACTAACCGCCCACTCCCAGGACATTTGAACTCGGGCACGCGACCGCCGCTGGCAGTTGGGAGTTGACCCAGGTGGTATCCTCGCCGGGCATGCGGCGTATCGCAGCGCCTTTCACTGTCGCCTGGGTGGCGGCGAGCGCGGCTTGCGCGCTCGTCTCGCCCGCGCCGACGATCTACGTGACTGTTGCGGAGGCGCTGACGTCGCCGTCGCTCACCGAGTCGATGCAGATCGCCCCGCGCATGTTCGGTCCGTTGCAGCTCGCCGAAGCCTGCCAGACGCCGCGGCGGATCGCGCGTCTCGAGGCCGCAACGCGAACCATCGACCTGCGCGTGGGCGAGCGCCTGACGTTGAGCATGCTGAGAGTGGTCGCCGTGAGCGAGGCAGACGTGGTGATGCCCGCCGTGCCGGTCGTCATCGAGGCGGAAGAGCGGAACCCGCCAGTCGTGCAGCTGCGAAGCGACGATCCGGACCTGAATGCCGGCCGGCTCTTCTCCGTCGGGAGCGGCAGGTTCCGGATGCGCGTCCGCACGCTGTGCACGAACAGTCCCGCCGACATCGTCATGACCGCCGTCGTGGCTCCCTGAGACGACGGGCGTCAGACGCTCGCCTGCAGGATGTCCAACCCCTGTTCCGCGACCTTCCGTTCGATTGTCAGCGCGGGGAGCAGGAGCAATGTCGACCCCTGGGTGGTGATGACGAGCCCGCCGCGGCGGCACTTCGACCGGATGCGGTCCGCGTAGCCTTCGTCGTGCACGTCGATGCCGATCGCCAGCCCCTGGATGTTGAGCGCGTCGCGCTGCGCGAACGGAATCGACGACAGGCGGCTGCGGAAGTAGGCGCTCATCTTCTGGACGTCGGCCATCAACCGCGTGCGATTGACCGTCATGTAGCGCACGGCCGCGATCGCCACCGCCACGCTGCGCGGGTGCCAGCCGTAGGTGGACCAGAAGGAGCGCTCCCCCTGCATCGACCTGGCGACCTGCGGCGTCGTGAGCATGGCCCCCATGCCGAGCGCGCCGCCGGTAATCGCCTTGCCCAGGCACATGATGTCCGGCTTGAGCCCGTACAGCTCGGACGCGAAGAGCACGCCGGTACGGCCGAACCCGCACGCCACTTCGTCCATCACGAGGAGCGTGCCGTAGCGGCGGCAGAGCCGCTCCAGCCCGGTCATGAAGAATTTCGGCGGCGCCAGTACGCCGAGGTTGATGGAGATCGGTTCCATCACGAACGCGGCGACGTCGCGCTTCTTCAGGCGGGTTTCGATTTTCTCCAGCGCGCGCTCGTCGAGCGGCGGCGGGATCCTCCCGGACCCGGACAGCACGTGGCGGTACTTGTCGCGGTTCCCGGACGAGGCGATGCCGAGCGTCGCGAGGGTGTTGCCATGGTAGCTGTCCTCGAGCGAGAGGAACCGATAGCGTCCGGTGTGCACCATCGCCGCCTGCAGCGCCATGTCAACGGCCTCGCTGCCGCCTGTCGCACGAAAGCTTTTCGTCAGGCGGCCCGGCGCGGCGCCGCGAGCAGCTCCGCGAGCTCGGCCCAGGGCTTGTACCCGTGCTCGGGGTACACGTAATCAGGCCCGCGAAACCGCCGCAGCGCCCTGGTCAGCACCGGGTGATTCCACCCGAGGTTGCCGACGCACCAGCCGCTGACGAAGTCGATGTGCCTGCGCCCGCGCTCGTCGAACACGTGGCTGCCCGCCGCACTCGACACCTGCAGCTCTGCGGGAGCCTCACGCCCGAGAAACCGTCGTTCCGCCGTATGTGACGACATCCGGGAGCGCGCTGCAATCGGCGGACCCGCAGCATGTATGATGGCCACCTCGTCAGCATTCAAAGGACATCCCAAGGTGCGCGCCGCACATGTGCTCGTCGCCATCCTGATGCTCGCGTGCATCCCTGCCGACGCCTCGGCAAAGTGGACGACGCTGCGCTCGCAGAACTTCCTCTTCATCGGCGAAGCGTCGGAAAGCCGGATACGCCGCACGGCCCAGAAGCTGGAGCAGTTCCGCGACATGGTGATTCGCGTGCTGCCGGACGCCGTGGCTGTGTCGTCGGCTCCTACTGTTGTCATCGTGTTCCCTGACGACTGGGCGTTCGCGCCGTACGCGCCGGCGGGCCGGAGCAGCGATCTCGTGGGTTACTCGGCCAGCTGGGAGGACATCAATTACATTGCGATGAACGCCGGAAGGGCACAGCTCGCCGACTCCATCGTCTTTCACGAGTACACGCACTTACTGATGGGCAATACCCTCGGAGAGATCCCACTCTGGGTCAATGAGGGATTCGCCGAGTTGTACGCGACGTTCCAGGAGGACCGCGGCGGGAGAGGCGCGATGATTGGCGCCGGCCGCGGATATCATCTCTCGCTGCTGCGCAGCCGGACGTTGATGCCGATCGCCGAGCTGATCGCGATTGACGAGACATCACCTGAATACAACGAAGCCAATCGCCGCGGGATGCTGTACGCGCAGTCGTGGGCGCTGATGCACTATCTCTCGTTTGGCCCGGCCGCACGCCGATCGCAGCTGACCGCGTACCTCGCCGGCCTGCAGACCGGACTGCCCTCGATCCGTGCCTTCGTCGAAGCGTTCGGCTCGGACTTCGCGCCGCTCGATCGGGAACTGGGCGATTACGTCCGGCGGTTCACCGTTCCCGTCGTCCGAGTCGAGTTCAGCGAGCGGATCGGCATCGACACGTCGCTGCGCGGCGAGACGCTGGACGAGCTCGAGGGACAGGCGTATCTCGGTGATCTCCTGGTTCGAATCGGCAGGACCGATGACGCGCGCGGCCACCTGAAACGGATCATCGACAGGGATCCGGCGCGCGCCCGAGCGGTCGCGGCCATGAGTCTGATCGAGCTCGAAGCGGGCCGTGTGGATGAAGCGGTGACGCTCCTCCAGCGCGCTGCCGCGCTGGCCCCGAACGACGCCGGCATCCACGGCGCGCTCGGGCGTGCGCTGGTGGCACGCGCCCAGAAGGCGGCTCCCGGATCAGATCGATTCGGCGCCAGCCTCGAGGAGGCCCGGACCGCGCTCGAGCGGGCGGCGATGCTCGATCCTAGCGCGGCGAATACGTTCGCGATGCTGGGTTACGTCGTCCTGGTCGCCGGGACCGATCCCGCGGCCGCCGTGTCACACATGTCGCAGGCGGTGCGGCTGGCGCCGGCGCGTGACCAGTACAAGCTGAGGCTTGCTGAGGCGCTGCTGCGCGACCGGCAGTTCGATCGCGCATCGTCGTACCTCGGTCCGCTGGCCGAGCGTGCCCGCACCCCGCAGGTCCGCGAGAGCGCTCGGACGCTGCTCGCCACCGTCGTGCAACGCCAGCTCGACGCCGCGAAATGAAGCCGTCACGCAGCGCCGGCCAGGCCGACCTGAAGGTCGGCCTCTACGAGGCGGGCAGCTGTGGCTTCCGCCTTCAGGCGGAAGTCGCGCGCGGGGCTGGTTCTTCCGGCTGAAGCCGGAAGCCACGCGCCTCGAGGCCGGCCCACTCGATCGAGCCTCACGCAGGGCCGGCCAGGCCGACCTGAAGGTCGTCCTCTACGAGGCGGGCAGCTGTGGCTTCCGCCTTCAGGCGGAAGTCGCGGGGGCCGGTTCTTCCGGCGGAAGCCGGAAGCCACGCCCCGAGGCCGGCCCACTCGATCGAGCCTCACGCAGGGCCGGCCAGGCCGACCTGAAGGTCGTCCTCTACGAGGCGGGCAGCTGTGGCTTCCGCCTTCAGGCGGAAGTCGCGTGCGGGGCCGGTTCTTCCGGTCGAAGCCGGAAGCCACGCGCCCCGAAGCCGGCCCTTGGACGTTGGGAGCAGACAGGCCGCTAGAGCCGTCCCACGTAGCCGCTGAGCACGGGCACGCGGCGTCCGGCGGCCGCGGCGGCGACGTCTGCCGCGATGCTGGCGTCCACCGTGTCCAGCATCCGCAGCATGTCGCCTTCCATCGCCGCGCAGGGCGTGCCGTTGCGGTAGACGATCCGGTTGCCGGCCACGGCGCGAATGCGATCGCCCGGCGTGACGATGCCGGTCAGGTTCAACGGGTCGGCCGCGCTGATCGTCACGAGACGGTCGTCCGGCGCTGTCCGGCGCACTTCGCGGAGACGCTCCACCGCGTCGCCGAGGGCGAACTGCTCGCCTGACATTCCCGACACGAATCGTCCGCCCCGGATCTCGCCGCGAGCCTCGAGGCGGCGGTAGACCTGCGCGAGATCGCGCCACGGCACGCCTGCCGCCTCGCGCGCGAGCAGCCGTCGAAAGACGACGCCATAGCGACGCAGAAGCGTCCACGCCAGGGTCTCGAGCGCCTCAGCCTTGAGACGCCGTGTCCCGGGGTCTGACGCGTCGGGGTGGGGTCTGACCCCACGGCAAACCAACGGCCCGCGGAATCGGAGCTGCGCACCCGTGCAGGGACGCTCGAAGGCCCGGTGCCGACGATCGACCGCAGGCCCGCAAAGCCGTCGGAGCTCACCAGCCCGTTCGCGACGAGCTCGCCGAGGGCCGTCTTCACCTCATCGTCGCTCAGGGCGCACCCGGCCGCGAGCTCCTGCGCGAAGGACGCGCCGCGGCTGTGCAGGTAATCGAGCAGGCGCGCGGAGGCGAGCCCGCAGGAGCCGGCGTCGATGGCCACGCTGGCCCCGGGATCTGCGTCGTCGATCGCGGGAGCCGGCTTCAGCCGGCCCGACAACGTGGCCCAGGCGTCACCGTGCTCGCGCAGGAACACGGCAATCGGTGTGGCTCCCACCACCTGTGTGGGACCGGTAGACAGCCGCGCCCACGCCACCTCGCCAGTGAGGCACAGCATGTCGAGCATCGCCGGCTCGTACCGTTCCACGCGCGCACCGAGGACGTCGCGTTCCCACGCACGCGCCGGGAGCTCGATGCCGTCGAGTTGCGCGAGCACCGCCCGCAGCCCGTCGGAACCGGACAGCCTGGACGCCGGCTCGACGTGCTGCCACGCCAGCAGGAAGCGCATGAACTCGGCCGGCGTCACCGGCGCGATCTCGGCGCGCAGCCGGTTCAGCGTGTAGCGGTGGATCCGGGCAAGCAGACGGCGATCGCACCATTCGAGATCGGTCTTCCGGCTGAAGCCGGAAGCCACCGGAGGGGCAAACGAGCCGGAAGCCACAGGAGCAGCAAGCGAGCCGGAAGCCACGGGCGTAAACGAGCCGCGCAGCACCACGCCCTCGGACTCGAGCGTCAGCAGCGCAGCATCCGCATCGGCTGGCGCGACGCCGATCGACGCCGCCAGCGCGGCGGCGGTTGTCGGGCCGGCGATCGCGAGGCGGCCGCGCAGGAGATCGACGAGCGCCTCCGCACGCGTCCAGGCACGGGCGGCTCTGGACGCCGGGACGGCGATCGGCGGGTCGAGCGTCGCGCCGGGATGGATCGCGAGGATCTCGGGAAGCCGTTCCGCGGCTGTCCACAGGTGGACTCGAGCGTCCGCGTCGCCGTCGCCGGCTTGTATGACGACGTGCGTTGCGCGCCCGCCGGTCGCGAGCGCAACCAACAGCTCTCGTAGAGGTTGATCTTCAGGTCCGCCTGCCACGTCGAGGAATCCCGTGGTCAACAGCGCGTCGTGCAACTCGTCCGCATCGCGCGGTTCGGGCCGTTCCTCGTCAACGACGCGTGCGATGGCGTCGGCGTCGAGCGCGCCGAACTGATCTTCGCCGGCCGCGCGGGCTCCACCCGCCCGGCGCGCCTGGACCGCATGCGCGCGCCGCTCCTCGAGAGGAGCGTCGTCCAGGAACGCGTACGGGCGTGCGTTGACGATCTCGTGCGCGAACACCGAGGGTTCGGGCGTATCGCGCGACACGAGGTGCAGCTCGCCGCGATGGATGCGCGCGAGCACGGCCGTGAGGCCCTCGAGGTCCATGGCCTCGTCGAGGCAGTCGCGCACGGTCTGGTTGACGAGTGGATGATCGGGAATCTCGCGGTCGCCAGGGATGTTCTCCTGACACGCCGCGGCGTCCGGGAAGACCGCCGCCATGAGGTCGTCCGACTGCATGCGCTGGAGCTGCGGCGGCACCTTCGATCCGCCGCGGCTGCGCGGAACGGCCAGCGAGATCGTGGTGTTCCAGCGCCAGCGGGTGGCGAACACCGGGGCGTCGAGGAACGCCTGGATCAGGATCTCGCGCACGCTCGCCGGATGCAGGTAGCGGAAGACGTCGGCCAGCGGAAACGAGTGCTGCGGGCCGAGCGAGAGCATCAGCGCGTCCTCGGTGGCCGCGGCCTGCAGCTCGAAGTTGAACTGACGGCAGAACCGCTTGCGCAGCGCCAGCGCCCACGCGCGGTTGATGCGGCTGCCGAACGGCGCGTGGAGGACGAGCTGCATCCCACCCGACTCGTCGAAGAAACGCTCGAGGACGAGCGTGTCCTGCGTCGGGATCACACCGAGCGAGGCGCATCCCTCAGCCAGGTACTCCACGACCTGAGCGGCGGCAGGCTCGGAGATGCCAGCCTCGGACATCAGCCATTCGACGGGCCGGCTGAAGCCGGCCCCTGCACCTGAAGGGAGCGGTTCGATGGCCGGGCTGTCGTAGGGGCCGGCTTGAGCCGGCCCATTTACCCCATCCACCCCAACAAGCATCCGCCCCATGTCCGCGCGCAAATCGCTCACCGCGCGCGAGAGCTCGTTACTTCGCGCCGGCGCCTCGCCCAGCCAGAACGGAATCGTCGGCGGCGCGCCATGCGCGTCGGTCACGCGGACGACGCCCATGGTCACACGGGTGATTTGCCACGAGGCGTTGCCGAGCTGGAACACGTCGCCCGCCGCGCTCTCGATGGCGAAATCCTCGTTCAGCGTCCCGACGAACGTCTCCTCCGGCTCGAGCACCACGCGATAATCGGCAACCTCGGGGATCGCCCCGCCCGAGGTCAGCGCCAGCATCCGCGACCCCCGGCGAGGCCGCAGCACGCGGTGCACCTCGTCGCGGTGGACGAGCGCGGCGCGCCGGCCGCGGCGTGTGGCAAAACCGTCGGACAGCATGGCCACCACCGCGTCGAAGTCGCCGCGTGCCAGGTCGCGGTACGGCCATGCCCGGCGAACGAATGCGTACAGGTCGTCCTCGCCCGCTTCGCGGCTCGCCAGCTCCGCCGTGATCTGCTGCGCCAGCACGTCGAGAGGCGCGTCGTGCGTGACGATCCGATCGAGATCGCCGCGACGCACCGATCGCAGCAGCGCGGCGCACTCCACCAGATCATCGCGCGACACCGGCAGCAGCCGGCCCTTCGGCGTGCCGGCAACCGTGTGGCCGGAGCGGCCGACGCGCTGCAGGAAGGTCGCGATGCGATGCGGCGAGCCGATCTGGCACACCAGGTCGACGTGGCCGATGTCGATGCCGAGCTCGAGCGACGCCGTCGCGACCAGCGCCTTCAGCGCCCCGGTCTTGAGGCGGTGCTCCGCGTCGAGCCGCGTCTCCTTCGAGAGGCTGCCGTGGTGCGCCGTGACCTTGTCCTCGCCGAGGCGATCGCTCAGGTGCCGCGCCACGCGCTCGGCGAGCCGTCGCGTGTTCACGAAGACGAGCGTCGTCTTGTGCGCCTCGATCAGCTCGGTAAGCCGGTCGTAGTACTCCTCCCAGACCTCGTGCTCCATCACCGCGCCGAGAGGCGAGCCCGGAATCTCAATCGCCAGGTCGAGTGCACGGCGGTGCCCCTCGTCCACGATCTCGCACGCTCCGCGTGAGCCGTCGGCCCCGACGAGGAAGCGCGCGACCTCGTCAACCGGCTTCTGCGTGGCCGAGAGGCCGAGCCGCAGCAGCGGCCGCTCCGCGACCTGTTGCAACCGCTCGAGCGAGAGCGCCAGGTGGGCGCCGCGGCGCGTACCGATGACGGCGTGAATCTCGTCGACGATCACGGTGCGGACGGTCTGCAGCAGGTTGCGGCTGCGCTCCGCCGTGAGCAGCAGGTACAGCGACTCCGGCGTGGTCACGAGGATGTGCGGCGGCTTTCGCAGCATGGCCGCGCGCTCGGACTGGGTCGTGTCGCCCGTGCGCACGGCCGCCGTGATGCGCGGCGCGTCGAGGCCGCTCGACTCGGCGAGGCGGCGGATCCCCCGCCGCGGCTCCGCCAGGTTCTTGTGGATGTCCGCGCTCAGCGCCTTGAGCGGCGAGATGTAGACGACCCTGACTTCATCCGGGATCGGCGCCGACTCACCCTCGCGCACCAGGTCGTCGATGGCATTGAGGAACGCCGCCAGCGTCTTGCCCGACCCGGTTGGGGCCGCAATCAATGTGTGCCGGCCTTCGCGGATCGCCGCCCAGCCCCGGCGTTGCGCGGGGGTCGGGTCCCCGAGTGTTTCGGCAAACCAGCGTGCGACGAGCGGGTGAAAACCAGAAAGAGCCATGGCAGGAAATCAGGGAAGGGGAGCCGCTGACGTGATCCATCATAACGCAGGCGCCATGGTGCTCCCTGCAACAGGACCCCCGCAGCGCGCATCTCATCATGATGACCAAGCCGCTCGTCCCTCTCTGGTAAGCCGATGTTCGTGGGCCATCTTGCCGTCGCGCTCGCCGCCAAACGGGTCGAACCGCGCGCGCCGCTCGGCACACTTGTCGGTGCCGCATTTGCGTTCGATCTGATCTGGCCGGTGCTGTTGCTCGCCGGGATCGAAATGGTCCGCATCGATCCCGGCAACACCGCGTTCACGCCGCTCGCCTTCGACGACTACCCGTGGAGCCACAGTCTCAGCATGGCGTTCGTGTGGGCCGTTGCGGTGGGCCGCGTGGCCGCGGCCGTCCTGAGACACGCCCGCGCCGGGCTGATCATCGGCCTCACGGTGCTGAGCCACTGGGTACTCGACTTCTTCATGCACCGGCCCGACCTGCCGCTCTGGCCCGGCGGGCCGGAGGTCGGTCTCGGCTTGTGGAACTCGATCCCGTTGACACTGCTCGTGGAGGGCTTGCTTCTTCACGGCCGGCGTGGCGATCTACCTGCGCGCGACGCGGGCCCGCGACCGCGTGGGAACGTGGGCGTTCTGGGCCCTCGTCCTGCTGACCACGGCGATCTGGATCAGCGGGCCGTTGTCCCCGCCGCCGCCAGGCGCCACGGCGATCGCGATGGTGGGACTGGCGCTCTGGCTGTTTCCCGTGTGGGGCGCCTGGATTGAGCGGCACCGCGAGCACCGGCCGGCGGCGATGGGCAGCCGGCCGCGAGGCGGACCGAAGGTCCGCCTCGACATCTGACTGAACCGGCTATCGCGTTCCCGTTCCCCGGAGCTCGGCGTAGATCTGGCCGACGAAGCGATCGGCGCTCATCGCGGCGTTGCCGACCTTCTCGTCGAAATCCTTGGTCGGCTTCGCGGCGACGATCTGCTCCATCGTCTGACCCTGCGCCATCAGCTTTGCCACGCGGTCGCGGACGGTGACCGCCATCTCGCGATGCGCCTGGATGCCGGCGCGGTTCGTGAGATCGCCGTGCCCGGGCGCCACGCGCGTGGCCGGGCCGGCCGTATCGATGAGCGTCTGCAGCGCCGCGAGCATGCCCGTCAGCGTGCCGCCGTTCGCGCGATCGATGTTCGGGTAGCCCACCGAGCGGTAGACGTCGCCGGTCATCAGCACGTTGGCGTTCTGGAAGAACACCCCCGTGTCCCCGTCGGTGTGCGCCCCCGGCAGTGGAATCAGATGGACCGTCTCGCCGTTGAGGGCGACGTCCATCCGATTGTCGAAGACGACAACGGGCAGCGCCGCCGCGGGCGCGGGCGCCGGGGCCTGTCCGCCGCCGGCCGGCGGGTTCGGCTTCGCAAGCCGCTCGCGCAGCTTCGGCCGCGCCATGATCGTCGCGCCCAGCTTCGCAAAGTTCTCGTTGCCGCCCGTGTGATCGCCGTGCACGTGGGTGTTGACCAGCAGCTTGATCGGCGAGTTCGAGATCTGGCGGATCGCCGCGACCAGACGCTCGGTGAGCGGCGCGAACTGCGCGTCAACGACGAAGATGCCCTCGGGCCCGGCGAGCACGCCCATGCGGCCTCCCTGGCCGTCCAGCGTGTAGAAGGTGTCGGTGATCTTCGTCGGGACGATCTTCACCTGGCTGAAGTCCGGCTGCTGCGCGAGCGCCGGCGTCGCGTCGAACGTGGCCAGGAGCCCGAACAGGATCGTGAGCACGGCTGCACGCGTCATATGCGTCCCTCCCTCTCGTGGTGTGGCAGGATAACGCAGAGGATACACACATGCACCCGCACCTCGCGGAGGTTTTTGCGCTCCTTGACCAGTCGCGGGCGGCGCTGCGCGCGGCAGTCGCCACGGTTGAGCCGGGCGTCCGGGCCAGGCGGCCCGGTCCGGATGGGTGGTCGGTCAACGAGATCCTCGAGCACCTGGGCTCTCGTTGAAAGAAGTTTCAACGCTCTCGTGAGCGAGGCCATCGCGAAGGCAGATCCGGCGGACCTCGCGGACGAGCGCGACGCCCGTGTGCGGCTCCCGGACGACCTGCGCGTCGTGGTCCGCGATTGCCGCGAGCGGCGGACGGCCCCCGACAATGTCGTCCCGACCGGTACGCTCGACGAAAGGGCCGCATGGGATTCGCTCGAGCAGGCCCGCCAGCAGTTCCGCGCGACCGTCAGCGCGGCAGAGGGTCCTGCGCTGGGCACGGTGACTGCGACGCACCGGCGCTGGGGGCCGCTGACGATTTACCAGTGGGTCGAGGTGCTCGCGACCCACGAGGCGCGGCACGCCGAACAGATCACCGAAGTGGCGGCGCACTTCCGCGCCGCAGGGGTATGATCGGGATGGTCTGACGGCGCTGGCTCGTGGCGCCAGCCTGAAGGTCAACGCAATCGGCTACGGGCCGGCGCTGACCAGTCGAGGGTTCCTGCTGGGGATGGAAGGCGCCGTTCACTTGGCCGCGAGCCTGGTTTCTCCGGCGCAGTCGCCGAGAAAACGCGACGTCGTCAGCCAGGTGTCGTCGGGGTAGTAGGAAAAGATCACGCCGCCGCCGCGAATCGTGTCGATGACGTCACGCGCCACCGCCTCGCGCAGCGCGGGGCAGCCCCAGCTGCGTCCGAGGCGACCCTGCGAGGCCGACACCTCGGCATTCACGTACGGCGCGCCATGCATCACGATCGCGCGGTCGCGCGCGCGGCCGTTGAACCCCGGCTCGAGCCCGTCGAGCCGCAGCGAGTAACCGTTGCTCCCCACGTAGGTGTCTGCGGTGACGAACAGGCCCAGGCTCGACTGGTGGCTGTTCATCGCATCGGAAAACCGGGTCGCCATGTTGTCACCGGTGTTGCGGCCGTGTGCGACGAGCTCCTTGAAGAGCAGGCGCCCCGTACCCAGGTCGAATACCCAGAGCCGCGGCTCGACCGAGGGGCGCGAGTAATCGATGAGCGTGAGTGTCGGCGGCGGGGCGAGGTCGCCGCTCGTCGTGGCGCAGTGGATCGCGCCGAGGGCCATCTGCAGGACGTCGGGCGAGACACCTTCACGTTGGGCTGCGACCATGTCGATCGTGCTCGTCAGCGTCGGCGTCACGACAGGCCGCGTCACGGCGGACGCCTGCGCCGGCGCCGCATCGAGAGATGACGCATCGCGGCCCAGCCACGGCAACGCCACAAGACACGCGATTGCGGTTGACAGAACCGTAAGGGCGCTGCGCTGCAAATTCTTTAACCTCTTGAATTATCGACGGTTAGGACCTTCATTATCGGGTCGCGCCGTCGCCGCTTCAAGCACGGCCGCAGCCATTTCCGCTCAGCCGTATCGCGAAGTGGCCGCAGCTGATCCGTCGCCGGGCACGATCCTCGCAGCCACGCTCCGCATGGCTACCACAGAGATGAAACGGCCGGGGAAGGCCCCGGAGATCGAGATCGGTATCGATCCGTCGGATCGCCGCGCGATTGCGGACGGGCTCGCCAACGTGCTGGCCGATACCTACGCGATCTACGTCAAGACCCAGAGCTTCCACTGGAACGTGACGGGACCGATGTTCCGCACGCTCCACCAGATGTTCGACGAGCAGTATCACGAGCTCGCGAACGCCCTCGACGACATCGCGGAGCGCATCCGCGCCGTTGGTCAGATCGCGCCCGGCAGCTTCTCGCAGTTCGCGAAGCTGACGAGCATCAGTGAGGAAACCGGCGTACCCGCCGCGGAAGAGATGGTTCGCCAGCTCGTCATGGGCCACGAGGCGGTCGTACGCACGGCCCGCAACGTCTTCACCACCTCCGAGGAAGCAGGCGATCAGGTGACGATGGACCTGCTCGCGGAGCGCATGCAGGTGCACGAGAAACAGGCCTGGATGCTTCGCAGCCTGTTGCAATAGCTCGCGGCGGCAGCAGGCAGCAGACAGTGGCGTTACACTGCGAGCTGCCCGCTGCCCGCTGTGGAATCGATTCTCATCACGCTCGCCGCGCTCCTTCCGATCGTCAACCCGCTCGGTGCGGCCCCGATCTTCCTCGCCATGTCGGCCGACCTGCCGGTGCACGCGCGGCGGCGCCTCGCCAGGGTCGTGGCGCGCAACGCCTTCCTGCTGCTCGCCGCCGCAATGCTCGTCGGCTCCTACGTCCTGCAGTTCTTCGGGATTTCACTGCCCGTCGTGCGTGTCGCTGGAGGCCTCGTCGTCCTCGGCGCCGGCTGGCGGCTGCTGCACGATGGTCACGCGCGACGAACATCGGAAGCAAAAGTCGTCGACGCCTGGGAACGCGAGCTCGCGCGGCGGGGCTTCTATCCGCTCACGTTCCCGCTCACCGTCGGTCCCGGATCCATCTCGATCGCGATCACGCTCGGCGCGCGCGACGTTGCGGACGCGGCGTCGCGCGCGGTGTTCGTGGCCGCCGACCTGATCGGGATCGCGATCATCGCGCTCGCCGTGTATCTGAGCTATCGCTTCGCGTCGCGCCTGATCGGGTCGCTCGGTGAGACGGGCACGAACGTGTTCCTGCGCCTGTCCGCGTTCTTCATGCTCTGCGTCGGCGTGGCGATCCTCTGGGGCGGCATCGTCGGACTCGTCGAGCCGCTGCGCCGGTAGCAGCAGGCGTGCTCCTGCGGCCGATCTTCGGGCGGACGCCGGACGCTCGCAGCACAAAGTTGGGTTCGAATCAGCGCGGTTGGCCGTATCATTGCCTCCCAGAGGAGATTCGATGGCCAAGAAGGCAGCAAGCCGCAAGACCGCTGGGGGCAGCAAGAAGACTGCACGCAAGGGGAGCGCGAAGAGCACGAGGAGTGCAAAGAGCGCGAGGGGTGGCGCCAGGAAGGCCAGCAAGACATCGGGCGCCAAGAGCAAGAGCGGCGGAGGCCGGGGACGGGCCAACGCTGCGTTCATGCGGCCGGTGAGCCCCAGCCCGGCCCTCGCCGAAGTCGTGGGCGACAAGCCGATCCCGCGGAGCGAGGTCACCAAGCGGCTGTGGGCATACATCAAGAAGAACAAGCTTCAGGATCAGAAGAACAGGCGGATGATCAACGCCGACTCGGCGCTCAAGCCGGTGTTCGGCGGCAAGTCCTCCGTCAACATGTTCGAGATGACCAAGCTCGTTGGCAAGCACCTGAAATAGCGCCGCTCGGGCTCGCGCTGGAGGGAGTCGTTGCCAGTCGGAGGGGCCCGCGTCGACGCTGTTCGGTGCGGGCTCTTTTCCCACCGGGAGGTGGCAGATGATTCCGCTCGGAACCGTCCTTCTGCTGGCCGTCGTGGCCGGTGGATCCGCCGGCTGCGCGGCGCAGCAGCCGGTTGCCCCGACGGCGCCGTCCCCATCCGGACGCGCCGCTCTGCTCGGCACGACCTGGACGGCGGTTGAAATCGACGGCCGGGCCGTCGACGCGAGCGAGACACAGCGCCAGCCCAACATCGTGCTGTCCGGCGACAACAACCGGGTCAGCGGGTCAACCGGCTGCAACCGTGTCTCCGGCACGTTCACGCAGCAGGGGAACGGGCTGCGCTTCGGCATGCTCGCGATGACGCGGGTCGCCTGCGTCCCCGACCGGAGCGCGACGGAGAACGCATTCGTGGCCGCGATGGACGCGACGGCATCGCAGGCGATCGAGAACGACATCCTCGAGCTGCGGGACGCCAACGGCGCCGTGCGGATGCGGCTGCGCGCGAGCTGAGCCGTCATGTCTGGCCGCGAGTCAGGTCGTGTCACCCGCTGACGGCTTTTCGCTCGTGTATGCGGCTGCGGCCGCGTGCATCCTCGCGGTGCTCGCGATCGTGTGGCCGCGGCGCCATGCCCCCGCTGGCACGGAGCTGTCGCTGGTCCTCATGGCTGCCGCGTTCTGGGCCGCGTGCGACGCCATCGAGCTGCAGGTCCCGACGATGGAGGGCAAGCGGCTCGTCGCGCAATTCCAGTACATCGGGATCGTCTCCGCGCCGCCGCTCTTCCTGCTGGCCGCTCGCGCGCTCGCGGGCTATGGCGGACGTCTTTCTCCCGCGCTGCTGACGGCGGTGTGGATCGTGCCCGTCGCGTCGCTCGTCTTCGCGTGGACGAACCGCTGGCACCACTGGCTGTGGACGGAAGTCGTCCCGCCGTCCGGTGACTCGCCGTTTACCGTGTACCGTTACGGCTGGTGGCTGTGGGTTCTCATCACACACGAGTACGTGCTGATGGTGCTCGCCACCGTCCTCCTGCTCATCGGGACGCGGAAGGTCACCCAGCATTTCCGGCCGGCGATGATCGTGATGCTCGCCGCGGTGCTGCTCCCGTGGATCGGCAACGTCGCGTATACGTTGAAGCTCGGCCCGTGGCCGGGCCTGAACTGGCTGACCTTGTCGCTCGGCGTGAGCGGGTCGCTCCTGGCGTGGGTCGTCCTGCGCGAAGGCCTCCTCGATCTGCTCCCGCAGGCGCGCGAAGCGCTGCTCGAGACGATGACCGACGGCGTCGTCGTGCTCGATCCGACGGGGCGGATCATCTTCGCGAACCAGACCGCGCGGGAGAGCCTGGAGATCACCGAAGCCAGCATGGCCCGGGCGCTCGACGTCCGGTCGCTCCGCGACGCCCCGTGGCACTGGCGCGCGGAAGCCGAGTTCACCGGCGCCCGCGCCAAACGGTGGCTCGACGTCCGCATCGATCCGGTGAAGGATCGGTGGGGCAAGGTCTCCGGGCGCCTCCTCGTCGCGCGTGACGTGACGCTGCAGAAGGCGCTGGAAGACGAGCGCGAGCGGCTGATCGAGGAGCTGCAGCAGGCGCTCGGCAAGGTGACGCAGCTCGAGGGCATGCTGCCGATCTGCGCGAACTGCCGCCAGGTCAGGGACGACGGCGGGTTGTGGGGGCGGATCGAGGATTATCTCGGGAGCCGATCCTCGGTGGAGTTCACGCACGCCATCTGTCCCGACTGCGCACGCCGGTTGTATCCGGACCTGCGGTAGGCGAAGACGCTCAGGGCTCAGGGCCCAGGACCGAACCAGAAAGTCACAGAGACAGCGGGGAAACTCCCCAGAGGCTTGTGTGCCTCTGTGGCCGGTCGGGCTATCGAGGTTTCGCGAGTTCGTCGTAGAACCCGCTCGCCGCGTTGCGCACGAAGAGCGTGTCCGCCCCGAGTCCCCAGCCGAGATCGTCGGCGTTCAGCTTCGAGATGTACTGCTCCTTCGGCACGCCCTGCTTGATCAGCTCGCGCGTGCGCGTCTGCAGCGTCACCATCCGATCCCTGAAACGCTGCAGGTCCGCCTTCGTCGACACCGGCCCGTGGCCCGGTATGACCGTCTCGGCATCGAATTTCAGCATGTTGTCGAGCGTGGACACCCAGCCGAGCGTCGTGCCGCCATTGCCGTAATCGATCGTCGGCACGCGCGGCAGCACCACGAAGAGATCGCCGGACGCCAGCACGCGCAGGTCGGGGAAGTAGACGATCGGCGTCGCCGTTGGTATGGCCCGGCCCGACGTGGAACAGCTGCGCCTCGACGCCGCCGAGGTGCACCGCCGCTTCAGTGGTGAAGGTCAGCGGCGGCGGGCCGGGTTGCGCCGTGGCGCCGCGGGTCATGGCGGCGCGCGCGTTCTTGTGGCCGATGATCTGGGCGCTGGCGCCGAGAAAGCGCACGTTGCCGCCCGTGTGGTCGCCGTGGTGATGCGTGCTGATCACGTACTTGACCGGCTGGTCCGTGACCGACTGGATCAGCGAGACGATCTGCTCGTAGTTCTGCTGGAACATGTCGTCGACGAGGATCACGCCCTCGCTCGTCACGCGTACCGCCAGCGTGTTTGCGCCTGGGTTGAGAATCGCGTACAGCCCTGGCTTCACCTGTTGGATGCTGAGCTGCGCCGGCGGCGGGTCGCCCTGCCGGCCTTGACCGATGGCCACCGCGATCGCCCCCGCCGCGACGAGCGCCGTCAGTGTTACCGTTCTCCCACCCATGGCTGCTCCCATTTGGATGTCTGACGTGCGATGTGCGGATCGGTGAGTTGCGATTCGTGAGTTGAGGCTCGGGACTGTCGAATCACGATCAGGACATCACGACTTCAAATCACAAATCACAAATCACAAATAGCAAATCGCAAATCGATATGTCCCCAACGATAGCACCGCACGGTACCTGGGTCTCGCCGCTCGGCGCCGCCACGGTTGCGGCGGCCGGCCTGCGGCTCAGCGCCGTCGCCGTGGATGGCGACGACATCTACTGGCTCGAAGGCCGCCCGATCGAGGGCGGCCGCAACGCGCTCGTCCGGCGCGCCCCTGACGGGACGATCGCCGATGTCACGCCGCGCGAGATGAACGTGCGGACGCGCGTCCACGAGTATGGCGGCGGCGCATACGCGGTGGCCGACGGCGTCGTCTACTTCGCGAACTTCGGCGATCAGCGTGTCTATCGCCTGGGCCGTGACGGCGCGGCGCAGCCGCTCACCGCGGAGGGACAGTTCTTCTACGCGGACTTCGCCGTCGCTGGCGCCCGGCAGCAGCTCGTCTGCGTACGCGAGGACCACTCCGGCGGCGGCGAGCCGGTGAACACGCTCGTGCGCATCCCGCTCGCCGGCGATCCCGCCACGGGCGAGGTGATCGCATCGGGCTATGACTTCTACTCGACGCCGCGTCTGAGTCCCGACGGCTCGCTCCTGGCGTGGATCGCGTGGCGGCACCCGCAGATGCCGTGGGACGGCACCGAGCTCTGGGTGGCCGAGGTGACGCCCGAGGGCACGCTCGCGAATGCGCGCCACGTCGCGGGAAGCGACAGCGAGTCGATCTACCAGCCCGGATGGTCGCCCGACGGCACGTTGTACTTCGTCAGCGATCGCGACGGCTGGTGGAAGCTCTATCGCGCGCGCGGCGAATCGCTCGACGCGGTCGTGCGCAATCCGCCGCCGGGGGCGGAGTTCGGCCGGCCGCAGTGGGTGTTCGGGACCGCGACGTGGGTTTTCGCCGACCCCGATCGCATCGTCGCCGTGTACACGCGCGCGGGACGCTGGCATCTCGCGACGGTCCACGTCCACACCGGGCTGCTGACGGACGTGCCCACGGGCCTGGTGCCCATGGACTGGATGGCCGCGACCGCGCAGCACGTGGCGCTGGTGGCCGCCTCGCCCGATCGAGCCGATGCGGTGGTGCGCCTCGACCTGACGCGCTTCTACGTCGAGGAGCTGCGTCGCTCATCGGACGTCGAGGTGGACGCGGCCTACATCTCGACGCCGGAACCGATCGAATTTCCCACCGAGGACGCACGCACCGCGCACGCGTTCTACTACGCACCGCGCAACAAGAACTTCGTCGCGCCGAGCGGCGAGCGGCCGCCGCTCATCGTGATCGGCCACGGCGGCCCGACGACGGCCACCAGGGCCACCTTCGATCTCGCGATCCAGTTCTGGACCAGCCGCGGGTTTGCCGTGGCGGACGTCAACTACGGCGGCAGCTCCGGGTATGGCCGCGACTACCGCCAGCGGCTCAACGGCCAGTGGGGCGTCGTGGACGTCGCGGACATCGTCAACATCGCACGGTATCTCGTGACGCAGGGCAAGGCGGACGTGCGCCGGCTCGCCGTGCGCGGCGGAAGCGCCGGCGGCTACACCGCGCTCGCCGCCCTGACGTTCTACCCGGGCGTCTTCCGCGCCGGCGCGAGCTATTACGGGATCAGCGACGTGGAAGTGCTCGTGCGCGACACGCACAAGTTCGAAGCGCGCTACCTCGACACGCTGATCGGTCCGTATCCCGCGATGCAGGAGCTCTATCGCGCCCGCTCGCCCATCCACCACGTGGACAAGCTGGCGTGTGCGCTCATCCTGTTCCAGGGGCTCGACGACAAGGTGGTGCCGCCCAACCAGTCGCAGATGATGGCCGATGCGGTCCGGGCGAAAGGGCTGCCGGTCGAATACCTGACCTTCGAAGGCGAACAGCACGGCTTCCGCCGGGCCGAGACGATTGTCCGGGCGCTCGAAGCCGAGCTCGCGTTTTACCAGAGGGTTCTGTGAACGCGATCCGGTAAATCGGGTCGGAGGTCGTTTTTCGCGGACAGTTCGACGATCGCTGCGAAAACTGTCCTCGAAAATGGCCCCGGACCCCCTTACAATCCTGTCATCGGAGGCACCGTCATGAGCAGAGTGAAGCTAATTCCGTTGGTGCTTGCAATCATGGTCGCAGTCGTGGCGATCGCAGTGGCGACGCGCGTGAGCGCGCGGCAGGCAGGAGACGCGGCGGTCGCCATCGACGGCGACGACATCGGCGGCGTGGTCAGCGGACCGCGCGGGCCAGAGGCAGGTGTCTGGGTCATCGCCGAGACCACGGATCTGCCGACGAAGTTCTCGCGCACCGTGGTCACCGACGATCGCGGGCGCTACCTCGTCCCCGATCTCCCGAAGGCGAATTACAGCGTCTGGGTGCGCGGCTACGGCCTCGTCGACTCGGCGAAGGTGCAGTCCGCGCCGGGCCGCACGCTGAACCTGACGGCGGTGCCGGCCCCCGACGCGCGCGCGGCCGCGCAGTACTACCCGGGCAACTACTGGTACTCGCTGATGCGCGTGCCCGAAAAGGGCGAGTTCCCGGGCACCGGCGCCGCCGGCAACGGCATCAACGAGAACATCAAGAACCAGGCGCAGTGGATCCGGCTGATCAAGACCGACAGCTGCCAGTCCTGCCATCAGATTGGCAACAAGGGCACGCGCGAGATCCCGAAGAGCCTCGGCGTGTTCGATTCGTCGGCCGCCGCGTGGGAGCGTCGCGTGCAGTCGGGCCAGGCGGGCGGCGCCATGCAGAACGGGATCAACAACCTCGGCGCGAAGCGCGCGCTCGCGCTCTTCGGCGACTGGACCGACCGCATCGCGGGCGGCGAGCTGCCGCCGGCGCCGCCGCGCCCGCAGGGCGCCGAGCGCAACGTCGTGATCACGCAGTGGGACTGGGCCGATCCCAAGGCCTACCTGCACGACGAGATCGCCACCGACCGGCGGAATCCGAGCGTCAACGCGAACGGACCGATCTACGGCTCGCTCGAAGCGAGCGCCGACTACTCGCCCGTCCTCGATCCGATGCGCCATCAGGCGAGCCGCATCCCGATTCCGGTGCGCGACCCGAACACGCCGCACGCCGCGCCGCAGATGGTGCAGGCCGCGTCGCCGTACTGGGCCGAGGAACCGATCTGGACCAGCAAGGCCAACGTGCACAACCCGATGCTCGATCATCGCGGCCGGCTGTGGCTGACCTCCAAGGTGCGTCCCAACGAGAACCCGGCGATATGCCGCGAAGGCTCGAATCATCCGTCGGCCAAGCTCACGCCGGCCAACGCCGCCGGGCGTCACCTGGCGATGTACGACCCGGCCACCAAGAAGACGACGCTCATCGGGACCTGCTTCGGCACCCACCACCTCCAGTTCGCCGAGGATGCGAACAACACGTTGTGGACGAGCAGCGGCGGCGGTGGCGGTGTCGTCGGGTGGCTGAACACCAAGATGTTCGACGAGACCGGCGACGAGGAACGGTCGCAAGGCTGGACCGCGCTCGTCCTCGATCACAACGGGAACGGCAGGCGTGACGCGTACACGGAAGGCACGGCGCCCGCCGACCCGACCAAGGATCGCCGTCACATGGCCGCGTTCTACGGCGTCGCGCCGAGCCCGGCCGACGGATCGGTCTGGGGCTCCACCGTCGGCTTCCCGGGCTCGGTGATCCGCGTCATGCCCGGGGCGAACCCGCCGGCGACGTCGCTCTCGGAAGTGTACGAAGTGCCGTGGGACAACCCGCGCGCCGCGGCGCAGGGCTTCTCGCCCCGCGGCATGGACATCGATCGCAACGGCGTGGTCTGGGTCTCGCTGGCGAGTGGCCACTTCGGCAGCTTCGATCGCCGGCTGTGCAAGGGCCCGCTCAACGGCCCGACCGCGACGGGGCAGCACTGCCCGGAGGGGTGGAAGCTCTATCCGACGCCGGGCCCGAACTTCAAGGGCGCGGTCGAGGGCGCGAACGCCGACTCGCACTACTACAACTGGGTGGACCAGCACGACACGTTCGGCATGGGCCGCAACCTGCCGATCATCGCCGGCAGCGGATCGGACTCGCTGCTGGCGCTCAATACGCAGAGCGGGCAGTTCACCACGCTGCGCGTTCCGTATCCGCTCGGCTTCTACGCCAAGGGGCTCGACGGGCGCATCGACGATCCGCGCGGCGGCTGGAAGGGCCGCGGGCTGTGGTCCACGTGGGCCACGCGCGCGCCGTTCCATACCGAAGGCGAGAAGACGATGACGAGCAAGGTCGTCAAGTTCCAGATGCGGCCCAATCCGCTGGCGAAGTAGGCGCGGAGGCGAGTGGGGGTTCCCGGCTGAGGCTTCCGGCCTCAGCCGGAGTGAGTAAGGGACAATAGACCTATGAGAAAGGTATTCACCGCGATCGTCATCGTCGGGGCTGTGTCGCTGGGCGGCCTCGTGGCTGCCCAGCGCGCCACTGCGCCCGTCGTCGAGGTGTTCAAGAGCCCGACCTGCGGGTGCTGCGCCAACTGGGTGAAGCATCTGGAGGCGAACGGCTTCAAGACCACGGTGACCGACGTCGAGGACATGAGCCAGGTCAAAGCGAAGTACGGCGTCCCCGGGCGGCTCCAGTCGTGCCATACGGCCGTCGTCAACGGCTTCGTGCTCGAAGGGCACGTGCCGGCAGCCGACGTGCAGCGGCTGATCAAGGAGCGTCCCGCGGTCGTCGGTGTGGCGGTGCCGGGGATGCCGGTCGGCTCGCCGGGCATGGAAGTGGGGAACACCGTGCAGCCCTACAACGTGATGACCTTCGACAAGCAGGGACAGACCGCGGTCTTCGCGTCGCACGGTCGCTGAGGATGCACTACCTGCTCTTCTACGACGTCGTCGACGACTACGTGGAGCGCCGCGCGCCGTTTCGCGCGGCGCACATCAAGCTCGCACGCGAGGCGGCCGACCGTGGCGAGCTGGTGCTCGGCGGCGGCCTCGCGAATCCCGCCGACGGATCGGTGCTGCTCTTCAAGGGAGACTCGCCGTCGGCCGCCGAAGCCTTCGCCAGGACCGATCCCTACGTCGTGAACGGCGTCGTCACGAGGTGGCGCGTCCGCGAGTGGACGACGGTCGTCGGCCCGCTTGCCGAGGTGGCGCTGCCACCGAGCCTCTAACCCTGCGCGCCAGCGTGCCACACAGCTTCAGCCCCGTACACGTCGAACGCACCGGCACGTTCCGCGTCGAGCAGCCGCTCGCGCAGGCGTTTCCGTTGTTCTCTCCGGAAGGCGAGCGGCGCTGGGTCGCGGGCTGGGATCCGCGCTATCTCCATCCACGTGACGTGCCGTCCGATCAACCGGGGACCGTCTTCCAGACCTTTCACAACGGTGAAGAGACCGAGTGGCTGGTGCTGCGCTACTCGGCCGCCGACGGCGTCGCCGAGTACGTGCGCATCACGCCCGGGTCGCGCATCGGCCTCGTCACGGTGCGGGCGACCGAACGCGGCGGCGGCACCGACGTGGAGGTGACGTACCGGTTGACGAGCCTTTCCGATACGGGCACGAGGACGCTCGAGGCGATGACGGAGGAGTCGTACGCGGCGATGCTGGATGAATGGGAAAGGCTGATTGAGGCCATCGATGCACGATGAGAAAAGCTCCCCTCGAACTCGAGACGTCGCGCCTCGTGATGCGCCGGCCGCGCACGGAAGACGCGTGGGCGATTTTCGATCGTTATGCGGCTGATGCCGAAGCCACGCGCTACATGGCGTGGCCCGTCCACACGACCATCAACGACACCTACGCGTTCCTCACCTTCAGCGATGCCGAGTGGGAGCGATGGCCGGCCGGGCCCTATGTGATCTTCTCGCGCGCGGACGGCACGCTGCTGGGCAGCACCGGCTTCGCCTTCGAGACGTCCCACCGCGCCATCACGGGCTACATCCTCGCACGCGACGCCTGGGGGAAAGGCTATGCGACCGAGTCGCTGCGTGCGATGGTGGACCTGGCGCCGCGCATCGGGATACGCGTGCTGTCGGCCTCGACCCACGTCGATCATGCCGTGTCGGGGCGCGTGCTGGAGAAGTGCGGGTTCGTGAAGGAGGGCGTGCTGCCGCGGCACATGGTCTTTCCCAACCTGAGCACACGCCTCCCGGCTGACGTCATCTCCTACTCGCTCACGCTCTGACGCGCACGCCGTACAGCTAGTCACTCCCACGGGCCGCAGAACACAGCGGCACAGAGAGACGTTTCCTGACGGGATTCTGTCCGTCTCCGTGGTTGTCGATGCGCAATGTTCGATCGGATTTAAGATTGGGCCATGCTCCTCCTGGCGCGCATCGCCGCGGTGATGGTGGCGGCGCTGGCAGTCGTCTCGGCTCAGGCCCCGGCGTCCGCGGACTTGATCCTGTACAACGCGACCATTCATACAGTAGACGCGGCTCGCCCTTCGGCGCAGGCGATCGCGGTGCGTGGCGACCGCATCGCAGAGGTCGGCGACAACGCGGCTGTCCTTCGTCTTCGTGGACCGTCCACCCGCGTCATCGACGCCGGCGGCGCGACTCTCGTTCCCGGGCTGCAGGACGCCCACGGCCACGTCGGCGGGCTTGGCTCGAATCTGCAGACGCTCGACTTCCGCGGTACGACGAGCTTCGAACAGGTTGTGGCGCGCGTGCGGCAGCGTGTCGCGTCCACGCCGCGCGGGCAGTGGATTAGCGGCCGGGGATGGGATCAGAACGACTGGCTCGACACGGCGTGGCCGACACACGAGCTGCTGAGCGCCGTCGCACCGGAGCATCCCGTCTATCTGACGCGCGTGGATGGCCACGCGGCGCTGGTCAATCGCAAGGCGATGGAACTGGCCGGCCTGACGGCTGCGACCGCGGACCCGGCGGGCGGCCGGATCATTCGCGGCGCCGCCGGTGAGCCCACCGGCGTCCTGATCGATCGCGCCGACAGCCTCGTCTCGTCACGTATCCCGCGAATCTCCCGGGCGCAGCTCGAGGCGCGGCTCCTGCTCGCCGACCAGGAGTTCCGCCGTCTCGGGCTGACGATGGTGCACGACGCGGGAACCGATGGTGAGACGGTGGACGCGTACCGGACGCTCATCGGCACCGGCCGATTGAAGACGCGGGTGTACGTGATGCTTCGCGGCACGCTGCCGTCGCTGCGGCCGTTCTTCGACAAGGGACCCGTCACCGGCGGCACGAACCCGCGGCTCGTCGTTCGCGCCATCAAGATCGTGGCCGACGGCGCGCTCGGATCGCGCGGGGCGGCGATGATCGAGCCCTACTCCGACGAGCCGGCGACGAGCGGCCTGTTGACGACACCGCCCGAGGAGGTCTACGCGCAGACGCTGGCGGCGGCGAAGGCGGGATTCCAGGCCGCCATTCACGCGATTGGCGACCGTGGCAACCGCGTCGCGATGGACACGTTCGAGCGGGTGCAGCGCGAGGTCCCTGGTGCCCGCGCGCTGCGGCCGCGCATCGAGCACGCGCAGATTCTCGACGCGGCGGAGATCCCGCGGTTCGCCCGCCTCGGCATCGTCGCCTCGATGCAGGCGACGCACGCGACCTCGGACATGCCGTGGGTGGAAGATCGGATCGGCGCCGCGCGGACGGCGGAGGGCGCCTACGTCTGGCAGACGCTGCTCAAGTCCGGCGTCGTGCTCGCCAACGGCTCGGACTTTCCGGTCGAAGAGGCGAACCCGATGCTCGGCCTGTACGCGGCGATGACCCGCGCAGGATCCCTCGGGCAAGCCGGGCGGCGGCTGGATGCCGACCCAACGCCTCTCGCGTGAGCGAAGCGCTGCGCTCCTTCACGTGGGGCGCCGCCTACGCCGCGCACGCCGAGGCGATGCTCGGGTCGCTCGAAGCGGGCAAGCTCGCCGACTTCGTCGTGCTGTCGAAAGACATCATGCGCGTGCCGGAGCAGGAGGTTCTCACGACCATGGTTCGGATGACCGTCATCGGCGGCGAGATTGTGTATGAGCACTCACAAAAGTAACGGCGGCAGGAGCGTGGACGACCCGCGCTGGCCCGCCCTGCCGCCGGGCGAGTGGGCGGACACGCGCGCGACGCTGCACCGCTGGCTGCAGATCGTCGGCAAGATCCGGATGGTCCAGACGCCGCCGGTGAACCACTGGTGGCACGTCACGTTCGCCGTCTCGCCGCGCGGCGTGACGACGACGGAGATCCCGGCGGCGCCGCGGGCGTTCGAGATCGAGTTCGACTTCATCGACCACTGGCTCGTGATCCGCTGCAGCGATGGGAACACGCGGCGGATGGAGCTGCGGCCGCGCTCGGTCGCGGACTTCTATCGCGAGCTGCAGGTCCACCTGCGCGACCTCTCGATCGAGACGCCGATCTACCCGCGGCCGAACGAAGTGGCCGACGCGGTTGCCTTCGATCGCGACGAGCGCCACGCCTCGTACGACGGCGACTACGTGAACCGCTTCTGGCGCATTCTGGTGAGCGCCGATCGCGCGTTCCGGGAGTTCCGCGCGCCGTTCCTCGGCAAGTGCAGTCCCGTCCACCTTTTCTGGGGCGCTCCGGACCTCGCGGTGACGCGGTTCTCCGGGCGGCCGGCGCCGCCGCATCCGGGCGGGATTCCCAACCTGCCCGATGCGGTGACGCGCGAGGCCTACTCGCACGAGGTCAGCAGCGCCGGGTTCTGGCCCGGCGGAGACGGCGTCGAGTACGCGGCGTTCTACTCGTATGCCTACCCGGAGCCGGCGTCGTTCGCAGCCACGCCCGTGCGGCCGTCCGGCGCGTTCTACAGCAAGGATCTGCGGGAGTTCCTCCTGCCGTACGACGTCGTCCGCGAGGCGGAGGAACCCGAGGCGGTGCTGCTCGAGTTCCTGCAGAGCACCTACGACGCGGCGGCGGATTCGGGGAAGTGGGATCGCGCCGCGCTCGAGCGGCGGCGGACCTGAAGGTCCGCCGCTACGACGCAACCCACGCGAGGCCGGACCGTGAAGGTACCGGGGCCGGCTTCAGCCGGCCCGCGCCGTGCGTATCCGACGTGACGGGCCGGCTGAGAGCCGGCCCCTACGACCGGAGGTCGCGGTTCAGTTCCTCGCCCCCGACCATTCGAGCATCTGGGTCGTGAGGTCCATCGGGTACGAAATCCGCACGTCGGTGATCTTCCCGTTCGCGTCGGTCACCGGCGTCAGCTTCGGCATGACGAAACCGGAATAGCTCGACGGATTGAGCTTTTCCACGCGCGCGATGACTTCGTCGCGCAGCTTCGGATCGAAGCGCACCCCATACGTGTCGAACAGCTTCTTCGCTGCCGCGTAGTCACCCTCGCCCTTGATCCGCTGCACCTCGGCGAGGAGCCGGCCGGCGCCCTCGCGGAACGCCTGCGGGTCCGCCATCACGTAATAGGTCTTGCCGTCGCGCGTCCGCTGCTCGATGGCCTTCGTGTTGGCCATGAGCCAGCGCACCACCATCTGGCGGTTCCGCATGTGATCCTGCTCGAGCTGCGTGGCGTTGCGCCCGACGCGCAGCAGCTGCGTGAGCGCGACGCGCGTGTACGACTCGTATTCCGTGCGGGTAATCGCGTCGTGGTCGGCCGCCGGGATGACACCGAGCTCCACGAGCTTCGGATCGGCGATGAAATAGAGCGCCACCAGATCGGCGCGCGCTTCCTCGAGCGCCGAGGCGTGCTCCTTGAGCGCCGCCTGCGGCGTGCCCTTGAGCGCCGGCGACTGCCGGCCCGACGCGTGGCCGATCACCTCGTGCATGTTGGTGTGCATCTCGCCGGCAAACGAGCCGTGCTTGGCGGCACGCTCCGCCTCTTCCGGCGTCCACGAGAACTCGCCGCGCGTCGTGCCCGGGTTCGCGTTGTCGTTCGACTCGCGGATGTTCGACAGCGAGACCGACTTGCTGCCGTGCTCCTCGCGCACCCGGTTGTCGTTCGGCAGGTTGATCCCGACCGCGGACGTCGGGCCCGCATCGCCGGTCTCGACCACGACGTCGATGGCGTTGGCGACGATGCCGGTGACGTCCGGTTTCCGGTACTTGGCGTCCCAGGGCATGTGATCCTCGAACCACTGCGCGTTGTCCGCCAGCGTCCGGATCCGCCCGGTCTTCTCCTGGTTCACGTAGAAGACGACGCCCTCCCAGGAGCCCTTGATGCCGCGGGCGTCGAGGTAGACCTCGATGAACCCGTTGATCGTGTCCACCGGCGACGCCTTGTCCTCGACCCACGCGACGTCGTACTTGACGCGGTCGGCGTCCTCGCCCGTGCGATACCACTGGATGAGCGCGCGCAGCGCGTTGGCCATCGGCTCGGTCGCGTAGGGAATCGCCGCCTCGAGATGCTTCACGATCTCGGTGATCTGCGGACCGTAGCGCCCGTTGATCCGGTAGACCTCCTCGACCAGCCGGCCGTTCTGCTTCACGAGGCGCGAGTTGAGCGGGTACTTCTCGGTGAAGCCCTTCAGGTCCGCCATGCTGACGCCGGAGTAGAGGTTGTTGGCGCTGGCGGTCAGGAGGTCCTCGCCCGGGCCCGGCGTCTTGTTGGTGACGATCGGATCGACGGCCGGATCGAAGAACATCGGCTGCAGCCGCGCCAGCATCGCGTCGAGCGATTCACCCTCCGCGCCGGGCAAGGTCGCGCCTGCCTGCGCGGCGCTCTTCGCGGCCGCCGCGAACGCCTGCGGCGTCGTCTTCAGCACGAACTTCTGCGCCGTCAGGTTGTGATACGGCCCGTTGTTGATCCAGAACAGCTTGGTGTAGCGCTGGATCTCGGCGAGCGTCGGCTGGTCGATGCCCTGCGGGTGCGTGATGATCGCCTCGAGCACGGCACGCATCTCGAGCGCGCTCGGATGCTTCTGGTCGATGTAGATGTCGCGCCCGGCAATGGTCGCCTGGGACAGGTGCCAGATAAGCGTCTTTTCACGCAACGGCAGCGAGGCGAAGCCGTCCGCGTACAGCTGCACGACGGCGGCGTCGTCCACGCGCTCGAGCAGGTACTGTCGTTCGCCGCCGCTCGTGGTGCGCCGCGCTGGCCGCGCGGCGACTGGGCCTCGTCGCGCGGTTCCGATCCGGAGCAGGCTACCGTCAGCGCAGCCGATACGGCGAACGCGAGGAGTCGGGTCGTTCTCATCCTTTGTCCTTTACTTCTTTACTGTCGTCCGGCTCCGGGCCGGAAGCCGATGCCTGGTGGAGAGCCAGCGGCGCCATGTTCAATGGAGCCGGGAAGCGATATTTGTGCCTCGATCGTTGGACTGCGCCGGGCGGGGTGTGGCTTGACCGTTCCCGAGGTTTCGCGCTTTTGCGCATGCCGTCAGCCTCCGGATCGCGGCGGACCCTGCAGCTATAATCGGCGCCAGGCTCAGCCTTTTGACACGGAGCACAGGATGCCGGATGTTTCGCTGGTCGCGACGCTGGTCGGGACACTGCTCGGGTTCGCACTCGGCGCGCTCTGGTACGGTCCGCTCTTCGGAAAAGCATGGATGGCGTCGGTCGGGCTGACCCCTGAAACGATCCGGAGGGACTTCAACCCCGCCAGGACGTATGGTACGACGTTTGTCCTCGGGCTCATCGCCTGCTATGTGTTCGGGTTGTTCCTGGGCCCCAATCCGGGGCTGGCGTTCTCGGTCGCCGCGGGTGCGGCGGCCGGCATCTGCTGGGTTGCCACCTCGCTGGCGACCAACTACCTGTTCGAGGGCCGGAGGGCCGCGTTGATGCTCATCAACGGTGGCTATCACGCCGTGCGCTTCACGCTGTTCGGGCTCGCGTTCGGGCTGCTCGGCTAGCCGCGTCCGTTCAGGATGCCTCGAAGGGCGCCGCGAGCGGCGGTGTATCCTCAATCGATGACACAGGCTACCGAACCACAGGCCGCTGCTCCCGACATGGCGGCGGCGATGCAACACGTCTATCAGCTCGGCATGGGCTACATCGTCTCGGCCGCGCTCGGAACCGCCACTCGCCTCGATATTCCCGATCACCTGGCCAACGGCCCACGCACCACGTCGGACCTCGCGCGCGCCGCCAGCGCGCACGAGGACGCCCTCTACCGGCTGCTTCGCGCCCTCTCGACCGTCGGCGTCTTCCACGAACCAGCGCCGCGCACGTTCGCGTTGACGCCGGTCGGCGAATTGCTGCGGAGCGGTGCTCCCGGCGGCGCCCGCGACATGATCCTGTGGATGTGCGACCCCTTCCACTACCGGGTCTACGCGGAGATGCTCTCCGCCGTGCAGACCGGGCAGACGGTTGGCGAGAAAGTCGTCGGCATGCCCGTCTTCGAGTACTTCACGCGCGACACCGACCTTGCCGACCGCTTCAACAACGCGATGACGGCATTCAGCGCGACCGTCGCGCCGGCGGCGCTGCAGGCGTACGATTTCAGCGGCATCGACGTGCTGGTGGACATCGCCGGCGGCCACGGGATGATCCTGGCGTCGATCCTGCGCGAGTATCCGCGGATGCGCGGCGTCCTCTTCGATCTCGAGCACGTCCTCGCCGGCAACCGGCTCGAGGAGTTCGGCGTCAAGGACCGCGTCGAGCTGGCGGCGGGCGACTTCTTCACCGCGGTGCCGCCTGGCGGCGACGCCTACATCATGAAGCACATCATCCACGACTGGGACGATGAGAAGTCGGTGGTCATCCTGAAGAACATCCGCCGGGCGCTCGAGGGAAAGCCGCACGGCAAGGTCATCCTGCTCGACACCGTCATCCAGGCAGGCAACCAGCCGGACATGGGCAAGCTGATCGATCTCGAGATGCTGCTCCTGCCCGGCGGCAAGGAGCGCACGGCCGCCGAGTTCGGCGCGTTGTTCGAGCGCGCCGGCTTCGAGCTGACGCGAATCGTGCCGACGCAATCGCCGCTCTCCGTGATCGAGGCGCGTCCGAGGTAGGCGCCACACGTCCAACGTAGGAGCCCCACGGTGATGAGAAGCCGCACTGCGTTCGCCGTCGCGCTGTCGATCGCCGGTCTTCTCCTGGCGGCCGCCGCCGCGGCGGCGCAGTCCGCCGGCGTCTGGGAGGCCGAGCATCGCCGAGTTCGAGGCGCGCGACCGCCTCTCGCCGCCGCCTTCGGGCCAGATCGTGTTCGCCGGCAGCTCCAGCATCCGGCTCTGGGACGTGGAGAAATATTTCCCGGGGCTGACGATCATCAACCGCGGCTTCGGCGGGTCGCAGCTCTCGGATCTCGTTCGCTACGCCGACCGCATCGTCATCGCCTACAAGCCGCGGATCGTCGTCGTCTATGCCGGCGACAACGACATCTACGGAGGCGCGACCTCGGAGCAGGTGGCGATCCGCTTCGAGCAGTTCGTGCGGACGGTGCGCGCCGCGCTGCCGGAGGTCCGCATCATATTCATCGGCATCAAGCCGAGCCTGCAGCGCTGGACGGTCGTCGAGCGGATGCGGCTGGCCAACGGGCTGATTCGCGGCTTCGCCGGGCACGACGACAACATCGCGTTCGTGGACGTCGACCAGGCGATGCTGGGCTGGGACGGAGACGCCGCGCCCGGAGCTCTTCGTCCCCGACGGGCTGCACCTGACGGCGCACGGATACGAGCTGTGGTCGGCGCTGCTCCGTCCGCTTCTGAACGCACGATGACATGGAATCGTCCGTCAACCCGTTTGCCGCGCTGTCGCTGATCGTCGCGCCGGCCATCCTGACCAATGCGTGCGCCGTGCTCGCCATGAGCACGAGCAACCGGCTGGCACGGGCCGTGGACCGCGCGCGCGAGCTGTTGCGACAGGTCGAAGCGGATGCCGACGGGGAGAAGCGGAGCCGCTCCATGCGCGACCTCGTCATCACGCAGGACCGGGCCGTGATGCTGCTGCGCGTCCTGCGCAGCTTCTACGTGGCGCTCGCCGGGTTCGCGCTGGCGACGCTCGTGTCGCTGATCGGCGCGGCCGCGGCGGCCGCCGGTCCGCGTCCGATCGTGATCGGCTTCGAGCTCCTCGGCCTGGCGGCCGGGACGATCGGGGTGAGCGCGTTGATGCACGGCGCCGTCGTGCTGGTGCGAGAGACGAGGATTGCGGTCGCCCACCTGCAGACCCGCGTGGCGCAGGCCCGTGCCACGCTGAGGCAATCGTGAAGGCGGGCGCGGTGGCCGCGCCGCGCGGCGCGGGCGTGCCGGAGACGGCTCCCGGCGTTCATGCACGACGGGTCATCTTCATCGACCTGGCGCGCGCGCTGGCGGTCGTGCTCATGGTCTACGGGCACACGATCAGCGCCCTTCTCGCGCCCGAGCACCGGTCCGGCCCTTGGTACGACGCCTGGGTGTTCCAGCGCGGCCTGACCTCGAGCCTGTTCCTCCTGCTTTCCGGCTTCGCGTTCAGCATCGCCACGACGCGGCACTGGCCCGCGCACATGTACGTCTCGCCGGCGGTCGTCAAGCGCCTCCGCCGCTTCACCCTCTTCATCGTGCTCGGCTATGCGCTGCACTTTCCGGTCGGCAACGTGGCGGCGCTCGCCGACGTCAGCCCCGAGCGGTGGGCGGCGTTTCTGGCCGTCGACGTCCTGCAGCTCATCGGCGCGATGTTCATCCTGATCCAGGTGCTCGTGATGGCGAGCCGGAGCCGCCGCGTCTTCATGGCCGCGTCCTTCGTGCTCGCGGTGCTGACGATCACGCTCACGCCCGCGGTCTGGCGGCGCGACTGGACGGACGTGCTGCCGCTCGCGCTGGCATCGTATCTGTCGCCGGCGAACGGGTCGCAATTCCCGTTGTTCCCGTTCGCGGCATCGGTGCTGATCGGCGCCGCCGCCGGACAACTCTACGCGCGCTGGGGCGCGTCGCACCTGGCGGCGTTCGCCAACCGCGTGCTGATTGGCGCCGGCGCCGCGCTCACCGTCGCCGCCCTGTGGGCGCGGCTCGCCGGGATCGATGTCTTCGGTCCGGGCGCGGGCAGCGGAATCCCGGGCGAGTTCATGCTGCGGACCGGCGTCTCGCTGGTCATCCTCGGCGTCACCGCGCATCTGAGCAAGGCGGTCACGCACCTTCCGCACGTCTTCGGCGCGGTCGCGCAGGAATCCCTCCTGATCTATTTCGTCCACCTCTGCATCGTCTACGGTTCGGTGTGGAACAGGGGACTCGTCCAGTACTTTGGCGAGACCCTGCGTCCCCTGCAGACGCTCCCGCTCGTCGGGGCGATCGTCGGCCTGATGGTGCTGCTGGCGTGGGGCTGGAACCGCCTGAAGCACACGCGCCCGCGCACCGCGCGTTGGGTCATGGGAGGAGCATTCGCGGCAGGCGCCCTGTTGCTGCTCGTCTGAGCTCCTACCGTTCGTAGTCGCCGACGCGCCGCTCCACCCTCACGTCGCGGACCAGGGGAACCAGCGCGGTGTGGAGCGGGTGGCTCGCGTAGCCCTCGAGCGCGGCGCGCGACTCGAATTCCGAGTAGAGAATGATGTCGGCCGACTCGGGGCCCTGGCTGAAGTCGAACCCGATCTCAATCGTCTGCAACCCCGGGATCCTGCCGGGCAGCGCCTCGAACCCGTCCTTGATCCTCGCCAGCACCTCCGCGCGATCGCGGCCGGTGATGCTGTCCTTCAATTTCCAGAACACGATGTGTCTGACCATGGGCGGTATCGTATCGAAGGACGCAGAGGAAGCCGAGGCGGCGGAGAAAGCCATCGCAGAGAACGCAGAGGGGCAGAGGGCGCAGAGGGTTCACGGTCGTTCGATCGGTCGGCCCGCGCAGCAGGCCGACACCGCGTGACGGGACGCCCCGATCAACAAACCCCAACCGTCTCCTGATCACGGTTTGTTGATCGGGGCGTCCCGTCACGCGGGGCCGCCGGAGGCGGCCGGACGAACGACCGTCCGTCCTCCGCGATCTCCGCTCCTCCGCGATCTCCGCGATTGAATTCCACCGCGGCCCTGGCGTTACGCGCCCCGGGCCGCGGATCGCTGTAGGATGCAGTGAGTGCCAACGATCTTCTCGCACGCGATTGCGGCGGCGGCGGTGGCCCATGCATATCCGGAGCGGCGGCTTCCGCCGCGGTTCTGGGTGTGGACAGCGGCGTGCTCGATGCTCCCTGATGCCGACGTCATCGGCTTCCCGTTCGGAATCCGCTACGCCGACATGCTGGGGCATCGCGGCCTCTCGCACTCTTTCTTCTTTGCCGCGGTCGTCGGCATCGTCGTCGCCGCGCTCTACGGCGAGCGCTCGGTCCGGCGCGTCTGGCTCGCCGTCTACTTCGCCCTCGTCACCGCGTCGCACGCGCTTCTCGACGCGTTGACCGACGGCGGGCTCGGCGTGGCGCTCCTGGCCCCTTTCAGCAACGAGCGGTTTTTCCTGCCCTGGAGGCCGATTGAGGTGTCGCCGATCGGTCCCAACTTCTTCAGCGCCCGCGGCGTGAGCGTGATCGCCAGCGAGTTGCGCTGGATCTGGGTACCGTCGGCGATATTCGTCGCCGCCGTTTCGCTGCGGCGCGTGTACGTCGGTCCGGCGTCAGCCGGCCGCTACGACGGCAAGAAGTGATGCGCGCGCCGAGCCCGCGAACGGCGCTGCTCGCGCTGACCGTGGTGGCGGCCACGGCAAGCTACGCGTACGGCCAGTTCGGGCGCGGCTTCGGTGGATTCGGGTTCGACGAGCCCGTGCGATGGGCGCCGTCCGACATGCCGGACCGCAACTTCACCGTCTGCCGCATCATGTACACGAGCGTCCGCCGTGAGCCGAACGGCGGCGGCTGGCGCACCGATTATCCGTATGGCGAGATCAACCTGATGACCCGCCTCTCGGAGCTGACGAAAACGCCGGTGAGCTTCAACGGCGCGCGGCGGCCGCTGCAGTGGGTGGTCCGGCTCACCGATGATGCGCTCTTCGGCTGCCCCTATACCGTGGCGTCCGACGTCGGCACGATCGGCCTGACGCAGAACGAAGCCGATCGCCTCCGTCTCTACCTGGAAAAGGGGGGCTTTCTCTGGGTCGATGACTTCTGGGGCCCGGCGGCGTGGGCGCAGTGGACACGCGAGCTCGCGAAGGCGCTGCCGCCGGCGGAGTTCCCGATCGAGGACGTGCCGCTGACCGATCCGATTTTCAGCACGCAGTTCAACGTGACGAAGATCCCGCAGATCACGAATATCCAGTTCTGGCGCGGCGTCGGCGGCTCGACGACGCGTGAGAGGGGGGCGGACAGCCCGGAGGCATATTTCCGCGCGATTCGCGACAAGCGGGACGGCCGCATCATGGTCGCCATGACCCACAACACGGACGTCGCCGACTCGTGGGAGCGCGAAGGCGAGGATCCGGCCTACTTCTACCGCTTCTCGCCGGACGGGTACGCCCTGGGCATCAACGTGCTCCTGTACGCGATGACGCATTAGGGCGCACCCTTCCGCCTGAAGGCGGAAGCCACGGCTTTGGGCGCCACGCAGGCCGACCTGAAGGTCGGCCTCTACGAGAATGCGGGACACGTCCGAGTCCGGTGGCTTCCGGCTTCAGCCGGAAGAATTGCGGGGTGCCGGCTCTTTCTGCAGTCCAACTCAACCAGGAATCGCGGGACGGCGCTCCTTTTTTCTGCGCCGATCGGCATTCAGTCTGGCCGCGTTCGCCGGCGCAGCGGACGTCGGCGCCGACCCGCGCGTCGGCTTTGCGCTGATGGCCGCCATTATTGGCGGTTGGCGCTGAACCCTGCGGACGCTCCTTGCATCGGCACGCCCAGCTGAACCAAGCTATGCGCAGGCCGCCCGCCGCGTGTATGCCTTTCTCGCGGGCCCTCCACCATGTATGATCGCCCCCTCTTGGGGAGAAGCCCGTGTTCGAAACGCTGTTCCAGGCACTCTTCACGTATCGGCCAGTCGTCTTCCAGCAGGGTGAGTTCCGCTTCGACGTCACCGGCGCGGCGCTGACTGCGGCTGCGCTGGCGGCTGTCGTCATGGCCGGGGCGGTGATCACCTACCGCAGCGTACGGCACAAGGGGCGCCTTCGCGACCGCCTCGTGCTGACCGCGCTGCGCATGCTGGTGCTGGCCCTGATCCTCTTCTGCCTGTTCAGGCCGACGCTCGTGGTGCGCGCGGCGGTGCCGCAGCAGAACGTGGTGGCCGTGCTGCTCGACGATTCGCGCAGCATGCAGATTCCCGACTGGGCCGGCAAGCCGCGCGGCGATTTCGTCCGCCAGCAGTTCGGCTCGCCCGACAGCCCGCTGATCAAGGCGCTTTCGGAGCGTTTCCTGGTCCGGACGTTCCGCTTCTCGTCCACGGCCAACCGCATCGAGTCCGAGGACGGCCTCACCTTCACCGGCTCGCAGACGCGGCTGGCGCCCTCGCTCGAGGGGGCGCGTGAGGAGCTGGCGGGGCTGCCGGTGTCCGGCGTGGTGCTCGTGTCCGACGGCGCAGACACCAGCGACGTGGCGCTCGGCGACGCCCTGCTCGGCTTGAAGGCGGAGAAGCTCCCCGTCTTCACCGTCGGCGTCGGCAGCTCGCAGCTGCCGCGCGACATCCAGATCGATCGCGTCAGCACGCCCAAGAGCGTCCTCAAGGACGCCTCGCTGATGGTCAACATCATCATCACGCACACCGGCTACGCGGGGCGGACGGTGACGGTGGACGTCGAAGACGAGGGGCGGATCGTCGGATCGCAGCAGGTGGTGCTCCCGGCAGACGGCAGCCCCGCCACCGCGCGCGTACGCGCGACGGTGACCGACGCCGGCCCGCGCCTGTTCAAGTTCCGCGTCGCGCAGCAGCCCGACGAGGTCGTGGCGCAGAACAACGTGCGCGAGTCGCTCATCGAGGTCCGCGATCGCAAGGAGCGGATTCTCTACTTCGAGGGCGAGCCGCGCTTCGAGATGAAATTCATCCGCCGCGCCGTGACGGAAGACGAGAACCTCGAGATCGTGGCGCTGCAGCGGACGGCCGACAACAAGTTCCTGCGCATCGGCGGCGAGCCCGAGGAGCTCGTCGGCGGATTCCCGAAGACACGCGAAGAGCTCTTTTCGTATCGCGCCCTGATCATGGGCAGCGTCGAAGCGGCAGCGTTCACCGGCGACCAGCTGCAGATGATCGCCGACTTCGTCGATCGGCGTGGCGGGACGCTGCTGATGCTCGGCGGCGCCCGCTCGTTCGGCGAAGGGGGCTACGGCGGCACGCCCGTGGCCGACGCGCTGCCGCTCGTGATCGATCCGAAGACGCGCGCATCGGAGCCCGGGGAGCTGGCGCGGATCCAGGTGCAGCCGACGCGCGCCGGCCAGGCGCACGCGGTCACGCAGATCGCCGGCACGGAAGCGGCGTCCGCGGCGCGGTGGCGCGAACTGCCGCAGGTCACCACCGTCAACGAGCCGCTGCAGCCGAAGCCGGGCGCCACGGTGCTCCTGAACGGCACCGACGAACGCGGCCGCACCCAGCCGGTGCTCACGTGGCAGCAGTTCGGCCGCGGCCGGGCGATCGCCATGACGCTGCAGGACACATGGCAGTGGCAGATGCACGCGTCGATCAGCCTCGAGGACCAGACGCACGAGAACTACTGGCGGCAGATGATCCGCTGGGTGGTGGACGGCGTGCCGAGCGTCGTCGAGGCGCGCACGACTGTCGAGCGTGTCGAGCCGGGCGAGGCCGTGACCGTCGAAGCCGCCGTCGTCGATCCGACGTTCGTGGAGCTGAACGACGCCAGCGTGATCGCGCACGTGGTGCAGCCGGGCGGCGGCACCATCAACGTACCGATGACGTGGACCGGCGAGCAGGACGGCCAGTACCGCGGCACGTTCGTCAGTAGTGAAGCGGGCTCGTACGAGGTCACGGTGGACGCGGCGCGCGCCGGCAAGCAGCTCGGCTCGGGGCTCACCTATCTCCGCGCCGGTCCGAGCGACGCGGAATACTTCGACGCCACGATGCACGAGCCGCCGTTGCGGCGGATCGCGGACGAGACCGGCGGCCGCTTCTATACGCCGGAGACGGTCGCGGGAATGGCGGAGGACGTCCGCTACGCCGGCCGGGGAGTCACCTCCGTCGAGGAGCGTGAGCTCTGGAACATGCCGATTATCCTCATCGCGTTGATGAGCCTCGTCTGTGCGGAGTGGGCATACCGGCGCGCTGTCGGCCTCTCTTGAGAGTGGGTGTCGTTACCAACGTAGCGTCCGCCGTCAGGCGGACCGCGGGCCGGCTGCAGCCGGCCCCTGCGAGTGATCAGGGGTAGATGCTCAAAGCTTTTCTCCTCATCGTCGTCGGCCTGGCCGGGAACCCGGAGCACGGCGAGCTGTTCCACAAGTGGGGCGCGTCGCTCGCGGAGGCGTCCGCCAAGGTGGGTGTGACCTCCGACCGCCTGGTGTACCTCGTCGATCAGAAGGGCGAGGGCGACAAGCTCGCGACCGGGCGCTCGACCCGCGAGGAGATCCAGCAGGCGATCGACGGCTTCGCCAAGGCGGCGTCGGCCGACGATGCCGTGTACGTCGTGCTCATCGGTCACGGCAGCTACGACGGGCAGACCGCGCGCTTCAACCTGCCGGGCCCGGACATGAACGCCGCGGACTTCAACGCGCTCGTCAAGCGGTTGCCGGCGAAGCAGCTGGTCTTCGTCAACACCTCGAGCTCGAGCGGCCCCTTCGTCGAAGCGCTGTCGGCGCCGGGGCGCACGATCATCACCGCCACGCGCAGCGGCGCGGAGCAGTTCGCGACGTTGTTCGGCGGCTTCTTCGTGGATGCGTTCACCTCCGCCGAGGCGGATCAGGACAAGAACCAGCGCGTGACGATGCTCGAGGCGTTCCGCTTCGCGAAGGCCGGCGTCACCCGTGCCTACGAGCAGGAAGGGCTGCTCGCCACCGAGCATGCGATGCTCGACGACAACGGCGACCGCGAGGGCAGTCAGGATCCGATCGGCGACCGGCGCCGACGGCAAGCTCGCGGCGTCGCTGTCACTGGGGTCGGTCGCCGACGCGGCGCCGCTGCCCGAGGATCCGAAGCTGCGCGCGTTGTATCTCGAGCGCCGCGATCTCGAGCGCCGCGTGGAGTCGCTGCGGCTGCTGAAGGACAGCATGCCGGCCGCCAAGTACACCGCCGAACTCGAACGGCTGGTGACCGACCTGGCCCTGAAGACGCGCGAGATTCGAACGATCGAAGGCGGGCCGCCGCGTTGAGCCGCGTCGAGAATCACAGACCGTCAGACCGAACCCGAGCGTGCAGCCCGGAGCCTGGAGCCCGATGATGACCGACAGGATCACGATGAACCCGCCCATGACCGACGTCGTCGACCTCGCGTCGCCCGACGATCTCGCGCTCGCCGACAGGATGAAGGTCGGGCGCGAGCAGATCGTCTCCGAGCTCCGCAAGGTCATCGTCGGACAGGACGAGGTCATCCAGCAGGTGCTGATGACGCTCTTCGTCGGCGGCAACAGCCTCATCGTCGGCGCGCCGGGCCTGGCCAAGACGCTGCTCATCCACACGATGGCGCGCGTGCTCGACCTGAAGTTCTCGCGCATCCAGTTCACGCCCGACCTGATGCCGTCCGACATCACCGGCACCGACCTGGTGCAGGAGGACACGACGACGGGACGGCGGCAGATGGTGTTCTCGCCGGGGCCGATCTTCGCCAACATCGTGCTCGCCGACGAGATCAACCGCACGCCGCCGAAGACGCAGTCGGCACTGCTCGAGGCGATGCAGGAGCACCGGGTGACGATCCAGGGGCGCACCTACAAGCTCGACGAGCCGTTCTACGTGTTCGCCACGCAGAACCCGATCGAGCTCGAAGGGACGTACCCGCTGCCCGAGGCGCAGCTCGATCGCTTCATGTTCCACATCATCATCGACCATCCGCCGTACCAGCGAAGAGTACGACGTGGTGCGGACGACGACCGCGCTGCAGGATCCGCAGCTGGCGCGGCCGGTGACCGGCGAGGATCTGGTCGCGTTCCAGCGCCTCGTGCGCAAGGTGCCGGTGGCGGAGGCCGTCATGCGCCACGCGCTCGACATCGTGCGCGCGAGCCGTCCGAAGGCGGCGTCCGGCGAGACGACGTCGCCGGACAACGTGAAGAAGTGGGTGGCGTTCGGCGCCAGCGTGCGCGCGGCGCAGTACCTCATCCTCGGCGGCAAGGCGCGCGCGCTGACGAGCGGGCGTTATCACGTGAGCTTCGAGGACGTGCGGGCGCTGGCCCACCCGGTGCTGCGGCACCGCATCATCACCAACTTCCACGCCCAGTCGGAAGGCATCACGACCGACATCCTGGTGGACCGGCTGCTCGAGGCCGTGCCGCTGCCGCGTTCGGGGATGTGAGATGAGCCTCGCCGCAGGACACAATCCGACCGCCATTCCGGGCGCGCGTTTCATGGATCCGGTCGTGCTCGCACGCATCGGGAACCTGGAGTTCGTCTCGCGCGCGGTGTGCGACGGCTTCATCAACGGCCTGCACAAGGCGCCGTACTTCGGCGCGTCGGTGGATTTCGCGGAGCATCGCGGATACGTGCCGGGCGACGACATCCGCCGCATGGACTGGCGGCTGTGGGCGCGGACGGACCGCTACTACATCAAGGAGTACGAGGCGGAGACCAACGCGAACTTCTCGGTGCTGCTCGACGTGTCGAAGTCGATGAACTACGGCAGCCGCGGCATCACGAAGCTCGACTACGCGCGCATCCTCACCGCGTGCCTCACCAACCTCGTGCACCACCAGCGCGACCGCGTCGGCCTGGTCACCTTCGACCATGACGTGGTCGATTTCGTGCCCTCCTCCGCCAAGCACATGGAAGTGGTCCTGCACACGCTGGAGCGCGTGAAGGCGGGCCGGCCCGGCAGCCTGAAGGCGCCGCTGCACAAGATGGCGGAGCACTTCGGCCGTCGCGGGGTGCTCGTGGTGATCTCGGACTTCTACGAGGATCCCGAGTCGGTCGTGGATGCCGTGACGCCGTTGCGCTTCCGCGGCAACGATCTCGTGGTGTTCCACGTCCTCGATCCGGCGGAGCTCGACTTCAGCTTCAGCGACGCGCAGGCCTTCGAGGACCTCGAGACCGGCGAACAGATGCCGGTCGTGCCCGACGCGCTGCGCAAGGAATACGTCGCGCTGGTGAAGGCGCACACCGAGGCGCTGCAGCAGAAGTTCTCCGAAGTCCGCGTCGACTACACGCTGCTCGACACCTCGAAGCCGCTCGATCACGCGCTCTTCCGGTATCTCAGCAGCCGTGAAAAACGGAACCGGTCGCGATGAACTTCCTCGCCCCTCTTTTCTTCGTCGCGCTGGCGGGCCTCGCCATCCCGGTACTGATCCACCTGATCCAGCGGGAGAAGAAGCAGATCCAGCCGTTCCCGTCGCTGATGTTCGTGCGGCAGATCCCGTACAAGTCGATCCAGCGGCGCCGGATCCACAACTGGCTGCTGCTGATGGTCCGCATGGCCGCACTGGCGCTGATCATCGCGGCGTTCAGCCGCCCGTTCTTCGCCGGCGGCGATCCGGCGGGCCGGGGCGCAGGGCGCTCGCGAAGTCGTGGTCCTGCTCGACCAGAGCTACAGCATCGGGTACGGCGATCGGTGGGAGCGGGCGCGCGCGGCGGCGCACGAGGTGGTGAATGGTCTCGGCGCGTCCGACCGTGGATCGCTGGTGCTGTTCTCGACCGGCGCCGAGATCGTCCTGCGCAACTCGGTCGAGCGCGAACCGTTGACGGCCGCGATCGGCGCCGCCAAGCCCGGTGCGGGTGCGACCCGATACGCGCCGGCCTTGAAGGTCGCCGGCAGCCTGCTCGCCGAATCCGGCTTGCCGCGGAAGGAAGTCGTGCTGATCAGCGACTTCCAGCGCAACGGATGGCGCGGCGAGGAAGGCGCGCGGCTGCCAGCCGGGACGCTGCTGACGCCGGTGCCCGTCACCGGCCCGCTGGACCAGCCCAATGTCTCGGTGACGGCGGTGTCGCTGGCGCGATCGATGTTCTCCAACCAGGAGCGCATCGCCGTGACGGCGGCGGTGGTCAATCGCTCCACGCGCGCCGCCACCGGCGGGACGTTGGCGCTCGAGATCGCCGGGCGAAGCATCCAGTCGCAGCGTTTCGACATCGACGGCGACGGCACGGCGTCGGTCACGTTCGACCCGGTGACGGTGACGGCGCGCAACATGCGCGGCACGGTCCGTATCGGAAGCGACGGCCTGCCCGCCGACAACGCGTTTCATTTCATCGTCTCGCCGGCCGAGCCGCTGCGCGTCATTCTGGTGGATCGCGGGAGCGCGAGCGCGGGTCTCTTCCTCAGCCGCGCTCTCGCCATCGGCGACGCGCCGCGCTTCGAGACCACGACGCGCCAGCCCGAGGCGTTGTCCGACGACGATCTTCGCCGCGCCTCGGTCGTCGTCCTCAACGACGTCACGGTGCCGGCGGGGCTCGGCCGCCGTCTTGCGCGCTTCGTCGAGAACGGCGGCGGGCTGCTCGTCGCGCTCGGGCCGCGCGCGACATGGCCCGACGACGCGGACGTCCTCCCGGCCGCGCTGCTCCAGCCGATCGATCGGACGCGCGGAGACGCGGGACGCGTGGGCGCGCTGGAGTTCGGGCATCCCGTGTTCGAGCCGTTCCGCGCGCCGCGCAGCGGCGATTTCTCCGGCACGCGGTTCTACGGATACCGGGCGGTGAAACCGGTGCCGGGCGCGCAGGTGCTCGCGCGCTTCGACGCCGGGGCGCCCGCGCTGCTCGAGCGCCGGGTGGGCAACGGCCGCGTGCTGCTGTGGACCTCGACGCTCGACCTGTCGTGGAGCGACCTCCCGTTGAAGCCCGTCTACCTGCCGTTCGTCCACCAGGCGGTCCGTCACCTCGCGTCCTACGCGCAGGCGGCGCCCTGGCTGACCGTCGGCCAGGTGCTCGACCCGACCGCCGGGGTCGGGCGCGGCACCACGCCGGCCGGCCGCGTCGCGGTGACGCCGTCGGGCCGCCGGGTGCCCCTCGACGAGGAGGGCTCGGAGGTGCTGGCGCTGGCCGAAACCGGGTTCTACGCGGTGCGGGGCGAACAGGGCGATACGGAGCTTGGCGTGGTGGCCGTCAACGTCGACGCCGCCGAGTCGGACCTGACCCCCATGGATCCCAAGGAGATCGTGGCGGCCACGATCGGCGCCCCGACCGGGGCGGCGGGCGGGACCGGCGTGCCCATGACCCCGGAGGCGCAGGAGGGCTCGCAGCGGTTGTGGTGGTACCTGCTGGTGGCCGGAATCCTCCTGCTCGGGGCCGACACGCTGCTGTCCAACCGCCTGTCGAAAACCTAGCCGGTAGCCTCGCGCCGGGCGTATTCTTTAGGACAGTCTGCTCTCCGGTCTCCTGTCTTCCGGTCGACGGTCCTCGACGGACCCATTCCTGAAGCCGCGACCTCGAGAGCCGCCGTGGACCGCAGAACCGAAGACCGTAGACCGCGGACTGGAGACCGGAGACGCCGATGCTCGACTACCTGCGCAAGCGATCAACCCCGCCCGCCGACCTGCTGGAGATCATCGCGGAGGTCCGCTCCCGCTGGCGCGCCAAGCTCGTGCTGCGCGGCGTGGTCCGGGTGACGGCCATAGCCCTCGCCCTGTTCCTGCTGGCCGCGTACGGCATGGAATGGGCGAAGTTCACCGCGGTCTCGATCATCGCGTCGCGCGTCTTCATCGCCGTCGCGCTGGCGGCGTCGGTCTTCTACTTCCTCATCAGGCCGCTGCGGCGCCGCGTCAGCGACGAGCAGGTGGCGCTCTACCTCGAGGAGCACGAGCCGTCGCTGCAGGCGACCCTCATCAGTGCCATCGAGGCGAGCCGCCGCGGCGAGACACCGCTGTCTCCGGCGCTGGTGCAGAGGCTGGTCGAGCAGGCGATCGAGGCGTGCTGCACCGACAACGTGTCGCGCCGCGTCGAGGAGGCGCCGCTGCGGCGCTGGGGCGCGATGCTGGCCGGTGCCGCGGTCGTCGCGGTCGCGCTCGTCCTGCTCGGGCCGGCCGTGCTCCGCAACGCGCTCGCCGCGATCCTGCTCGTCTCGCGCAGCGTCGAGGCGGCGGCGCCGTACAAGATCGAGGTGCTGCCAGGCAACGCGACCGTGCCGAAAGGCGCGGACCAGACGATCACGGCGCGGCTGCAGGGCTTCGACGCCGAGGACGCGGCGGTCATGGCGCGGCGCTCGCCGGAAGGCGTCTTCGAGGCGCTGCCCCTCGTGCGCGATGACAGCGGGAAATACGAAGCGATGGTGTTCGACATCGCGGAGCCGCTGGAGTACTTCGTCGAGGCCGATGGTGTCCGGTCCGCGGTCTTCACACTGAAGGTCGTGGACGTGCCGTACGTGCAGCGCCTCGAGATCGAGTACCACTTCCCGGCCTACACCGGCCTCGAGCCGCAGAAGATCGAGGATGGCGGCGACATCGCCGTGCTGCGCGGCACCGAAGTCCGGTTGCGCGTGATCCCGACGATGAAGACGCCGAGCGGACGGCTGGCGTTGAATGACAAGGAGTCGATCGAGTTGTCGGCGCCGGCGGCCGACGGGTCGTTCACGGCGGCGTTCAAGGCGGACAAGGACGGCTTCTACCGTGTCGAGCTGCAGGCGCCAACCGGCGAGCGTGTCGCGGCGTCGCCGCAGTACACGATCGACGTGCTGACCGACCAGCCGCCGACCGTCTCCTTCACCAAGCCGGGGCGCGACACGACCGCGTCGGCGATCGAGGAAGTGTTCGTGGAGGCGACCGCCGAGGACGACTTCGGCGTCCGCGATCTCGAGCTCGTCTACTCGGTCAACGGCGGGGCGGAGAAGACGGTCAAGCTGTTCGCCGGGCGCAACCGGCTTCCCGAGGTCAGCGCCGGCCATACGTTCTACCTGGAAGAGCTGAACGTGCAGCCGGGCGATTCGGTGTCGTACTTCGCCCGCGCGGCGGACAACGACGGCGTGCAGGGCGGCAAGCGCGCGACGAGCGACCTGTACTTCCTGCGCGTCCGCCCGTTCAACAAGGACTTCCGTCAGGCGCAGTCGCAGGGCGGCGGCGGTGGCGGCGGCGGCGGCGGTGGCGGCCAGGTCGAGGCGCTCTCCGAGCAGCAGCGCCAGATCATCTCCGCGACCTTCAACGTGCAGCGCGATCGCCGCACGATGAACGCGGCGAAGCTGCGCGAGAGCACGACCGTCGTCGGCCTGTCGCAGTCGCGGCTTCGCGAGCAGCTCGAAGGCCTGCTCACGCGGCTGAACAGCCAGCTCGTGCAGCGCGATCCGGCGTTCGCCAAGATCGCCGAGATGCTGCCGCAGGCGGTGGAGTCGATGCGCGAGGCGGAGACCAAGCTCGCCGCGGTCAGTCCCGATGGCGCGCTGCCGCCGGAGCACAAGGCGCTGCAGATCCTCCAGAAGGCCGAGGAGGAGTACGAGCAGCAGATCAGCGTGCAGCAGGGCGGCGGCGGCGGGGGCGGCGGCCAGAGCGCGCAGCAGCAGGAGCTCGCCGAGATCTTCGAGCAGGAGCTCGAGAAGATGGCGAGCCGCTACGAGACCGCGAACCAGGCGGCGCAGCAGCAGGGCGACCGCGAGGTGGACGAGCTGCTCGAGAAGCTGAAAGAGCTGGCGCGGCGCCAGGAGCAGGAAGCCGAGCGGCAGCGGCGTCGCGCGCTCGAGATGCAGAACGCGGGCGGCGGCGGTGGCGGCGGCGGGCAGTCGTCGAGCGGCGGCAGCGCCCAGCAGCGTGCCCTGGCCGAGCAGGCCGAGGAAGCGGCGCGGCGGCTCGAGCGGCTGGCGCGCGAGGAGCAGCGTCCCGACCTGATGGAATCGGCGCGGCAGATGCGCGAGGCGGCGGACGCGATGCGGCGCGCGGCGGCCGGCGGCGACGCCAACGCCTCGGCGCAGGCCCAGGCGGCGCTCGAGCGGCTGCGCGAAACGGAGCGGCGCCTGCAGCGCTCGCAGAGCGAGCGCGCGCAGCGCGACATCGAGGACGCGATCCGCCAGGCCGACGCGATCGCGCGTCAGCAGGCGGAGATTGCGGAAGACGTGAATGAGCTCGCCAATTCGGGGCAACAAGGCAGTTCGGGGCAACAAGGCAATTCGGGGCAACAAAGCGCCGGCCGTCGCGAGCAGGCCCGGGCGATCAACACCGAGAAGGAAGATCTCGAGGCGAAGCTGGGCGCGCTCGAGCAGCAGCTCGATCGCGCGGCTCGTGACTCCAGCAAGGAGGAGCGCCAGGCCTCGCGCAAGATGGCCGAGGCGGCGGGATCGATCCGGGACAACCGGCTCCAGGACAAGGTGCGCTACTCGCGCAACCTGGTGAACCGCGGCGCCACGCCACAGGCGTTCCAGACGACCGAGAACGAGATCGCGGGCGGGATCGAGGATCTGCGCAAGCGCCTGCAGGAGGCGGCCGGCGCCATCGGACAGAGCGACAACGCGAACCGCATGGAAACGGCGCTCGAGCGTGCGCGCCGGCTCGCGCGCGGCCTCGAGTCGATGCAGGAGCGTACGCGTGAACGGGCCCAGCAGGGACAGCAAGGCCAGCAGGCGCGTAACGGCCAGCAGGGCCAGCAGGGGCAACAGGGCCAGCAGGGGCAACAGGGGCAGCAGGGGCAGCAGGGCAGCAGGGTCGGAAGGCTCGGCAGGGCTCTCAGGGTTCCCAGGGTTCTCAGGGGTCCGAGGGTTCGCAGGGCGGCGGCGACGGCTCGCAGGGCGGCGCATCGGCTGACGGCCGTGGCGCGGCGGGCCAGCAGTTCGGCGAGCAGAGCGGGTTCGGCGGCGGCGCCTACAACAACGGCGGCGGCTTCGGCGCCGGCTGGGAGAATTGGTACCGCAACGGACGGTTCTCCGAGGAGGCGATCCGTCAGATGCGAGGCGAGATCCAGCAGTGGACAGGCGAGGCGCAGGACCTCCGCCGCCTGCTCAACGCCGAGAACATCGACCCGCGCGAGCTCGACGAGATTCTGCGCTCGCTGCGTCAGCTCGACGACCCGCGCGTCTACCAGAACGTCTCCGAGCTCGCCCGCCTGCAGACGCAGGTCGCCGAGAACCTGAAACGCTTCGAGTTCGGCCTGCGCCGCCGCGTGGACGCCGACGGCAACACCGTCGCCCTCTCCGGCACCGAAGAGATGCCCGAGGAGTTCCGCAAGCTGGTCGAGCAGTACTTCCGCTCGCTGGCAAGGTCGGGCAAGTGAAATCAGCCCGGATCGCGGTCGTCCTGCTGCTCGGTCTGGCCACTGCGGCCGCCGCGCAGTTCGGCGGCCGGTTCCAGGGCTGGGGGCCTCGCGGCTATCCCGCGAAGTTCGCCAAGGCCGAAGACTTCGGCCGCGGGTTCAACTTCTGCCGCGGCGTGTACACGAGCGGCCGCCGCGAGGCCGGCGGACAGGGGTGGTCCACCGACTATCCTGACGCCGAGTTGAACTTCTCCATCCGCCTCTCGGAGCTCACCAAGACCCGGGTGGCCAAGGATCACTACGGCGAGGCCCATCACGTGGTCGTACGCCTCACCGACGAGCTCGTGTTCCAGTGCCCGTACCTGCACATGGAGGACGTGGGCACCGCCTCGTTCACGGACCCGGAGGTGCAAGCCCTGCGCACCTACCTGCTGAAGGGCGGCTTCGTATGGGTGGATGACTTCTGGGGCACGTACGCCTGGAACAACTGGGTGTCGCAGCTGGCGCGCGTGCTGCCGCCTGCCGACTACCCGATCCTGGACATCCCGCCGGATCATCCCGTGCTGAAGACGATGTTCGACGTGAAGGAGATTCCGCAGATTCCGTCGATCCAGTTCTGGCGGACCAGCGGCGGCGGCATCTCGGAACGCGGCAGCGACAGTGCCGTCCCGCGCATGCGCGCCGTGCTCGACAAGCACGGCACCATCATGGTGCTGATGACGCACAACACCGACATCTCGGACGCCTGGGAGCGCGAGGGTGAAGACCCGCGGTTCTTCTACAGCTTTTCGCCCGATGGCTACGCCGTCGGCATCAATGTCCTGCTCTACGCGATGACGCACTAGGAAGGCCTCAGGGCCCGGGGCCAGGGGCTCAGCAAATCCGTGGCTTCCGGCTTCAGCCGGAAGATCAGTCACATGCGAAAACTCGCCGTCCTCGCCCTCGTGCTCCTCATCCCGCTGACTGCGGCGGCCCAGTTCCGCCTGCGTCCGCAGATGAACTCCGCCACCGTCGAGTACAACAGCCACTTCGCGTTCACCCGCATCCGCTACGGCGGCGGGCTTGGGGTTCGGCGGCGGCGCCTGGGCGCACGACTACCCGACCGCCGACCGTAACCTCGGATCGATCCTCGACTACATCACCAACATGCGCGTGCGCCTGGACGGCACCAACGTGCTCGACCTGGACGACCCGCGCATCTTCGAGAACCCGATCCTGTACGTGTCGGAGCCGGGCTACTGGCGGATCCAGGAGAGCGAGGCGAAGAACCTGCGCGCGCACCTGCTCAAGGGCGGGTTCATCATCTTCGACGACTTCGAGGGCAACCACTGGCTCAACCTCGAAGCGCAGATGCGCCAGGCGCTGCCGGAGCTTCACTGGATCCAGATCTACGTCTCGCATCCGATCTTTCAGAACTTCTTCCAGATCAAGGTGCTCGACGTCCCGCACCCCTCCGTGGACGTGACGCCGCGATACATGGCGCTGTTCGAGAACAACGATCCGGGCGGGCGGATGATCGCGCTCGCCAACCACAACGGCGATCTCGCTGAGTACTGGGAGTGGTCCGCGGAAGGACTCTATTCGGAGGATCCCACGAACAACGCGTACCGGCTGGGCGTGAACTACATCGTCTACGGGATGACGCACTGAACGCCGGTCCGCTGTTCGTGGTGCTGCTGTTCGGCTCGCTCGCGCTCGCCGCGTGTGGCGCGCCGGAGCCGGCACCGGCGTCGGACGAGCCTGCGGCGTGGGTGGTGACCGATGCGGGCGCCGGTCCGATCCGCGTGGGGACGACGGCGGACGAGATCCGGCCGCATGTCGAGACACTTGGCGAGCTGCAGGAATGCGTCTACGCAAAGGTCCCGGCAGCGCCGGGGCTGCTGGTCATGCTCGTTGACGGCAAGGTCGTACGGATCGACGCAGTCGACAAGGCGGTCGCAACGGCGGCAGGCGCGCGCGTCGGCGACACGCGAGACGCGAATCCGGGAGTTGTATCCGGGACTCCGCGCGGAGCCCCACAGGTACACGGACGGGCACTACCTGGTCGTCGACACCATGCCGGGACGCCGGTTGGTATTCGAGACGGACGGCGAGCGTGTCACCAGGGACCGTACCGGCGTCATTCCCCAGGTGGACTGGGTCGAGGGTTGCTCATGAGAGCCGTAAACCGTCGCGTGGTTGGTGCGGGGCTGGCGATATGCCTGTTGGCGGCCTCCGCGTGGGCGCAGGACGGACTCCGCAGTGCCTCGCTGCCCGAGCGCAACCTGAACCCGTCCGCACCGGTCGATCAGTTTCGAGTCGGTCCTCGTTTTTACTCGCCAGTGGTCGAGCCGCGGTTCCCGCGCGATCACCGGCGCCCGCGCTTTCCCCGCCACGTCGGATTGTCTCCTTTCGGTTCGTATGTGTCGCCCTGGGCGCCCTACGATCCCGCAGCCGCCATCGAGCAGCAGGCGAGCGGGTATCTCCAGTTCCAGGTCGTGCCGGCCACCGCGGAAGTGCGAGTGAATGGTTTCTATGTGGGCAACGTCGATGACGTGCGACGCATGGGCGGGCGCGCGCTCGAGCCCGGCCCGCACCGGATCGAGCTGCGCGCCGCAGGATTCGAGACGGTGACCTTCGACGTGCTGATCGTGGAAGGCGAGACCGTCATGTACCGCAAGGATCTGGAGGCGGGCGCACGTCCCGCGACGCCCCCTGCTGCGCCGGGCGTTCCCAAGACCTTCTACGTGATTCCGGGTTGCTACGCGGGCGACCGGCCGCCGCAGACCGTGCGGCTTCCGCCTTCGTGCGACGCCGCGAAGGCCCAGGCTGTTCCGCCCCAGGTCAGCGCCGTCCGGGTCTCCGGTAACTAGAGTCCGTCGCCGGAATGGCGCGGGCTGCCCCACGCGCTGCCGCTTCGCCCGAAGGGCACGGTGCGGATCAACTCGATAAGATCCATGCGTGCCGTTCACAGCGCTGAAGCTTCACCCCGACCTGCAGAAGGGGATTCGCGAACTCGGGTTCGCCCGTCCCACCCCCATTCAAGCGGACGCGATTCCTCCTGCCATGCTCGGCAGGGACGTGCTCGCATGTGCGATGACCGGGAGCGGCAAGACCGCCGCCTTTCTGCTTCCGATCCTGCATCGGCTGATCGAGAAGCCGCGCCGCACGACCCGGGCGCTCATCCTTACTCCGACGCGCGAGCTTGCCGCGCAGATCCTCGAGGACCTGAATGCCCTCGCGGTGCATACGCCGCTGACGGGCGCCGCCATCTTCGGCGGCGTCGGCATGGGGCCGCAGGAGCACGCGTTCCGCAGCGGCGTGGACGTCATGGTCGCGACGCCGGGCCGCCTCCTCGATCACTTCAGGCAGCCCTACGCGAAGCTCGAAGGGGTCGAGTACCTCGTGCTCGACGAGGCCGATCGCATGCTGGACATGGGCTTCCTGCCCGACATCCGCCGGGTGCTGCGGCACATCCCGACGCGGCGCCAGACGCTGTTCTTCAGCGCCACGATGCCGGGGCCGATCGGCGCTCTCGCCACCGAGATGCTGAAGAACCCGGTGCTGATCAACCAGCAGCGGCAGGCGGCGCCGGCGGTCGGCATCACGCAGGCGGTGTATCCCGTTTCGCAGGATCTGAAGGCGCCGCTCTTCGTCGAACTGCTGTCGCGCGGCATCCTGAAGGAAGCGCTCGTCTTCACGCGGACGAAGCACCGCGCGAACCGGCTCGCCGAGTACCTGGTCAAGCATCGCGTCAACGCGGAACGGATTCACGGTAACCGCTCGCAGGGACAGCGGACCGAAGCGCTCGCCGGGTTCAAGAGCGGCAAGTATCGCGTGCTCGTCGCCACCGATATCGCGGCGCGCGGCATCGATGTCGAGGCGCTCAGTCACGTCGTCAACTTCGACGTGCCCGCCGCGCCGGAGGACTACATTCATCGTGTCGGCCGGACAGGGCGCGCCGAGGCCACCGGCGAGGCGTACACGTTCGTGGCGCCCGAGGAGGAAGGGGACATGCGCGCGATCGAGCGCGCCGTGGGTAAGGCATTGCCTCGTGTGACGCTGCCCGACTTCGACTATCGCGCGAAGCCTCAGGCTCAGCTCGAGGTGCCGAGGGCGCAGCGGATTGCCGAGATTCGCGCGCGCAAGGCCGACGAGCGCGCCCGCGCCAAGGCAAAGGCAGAACGCCGTGGCGGTGCCGGCTCCGGCGGGGCACGGTCCACGCCGGGACGAGCCACGATGGGGAAAGAAGAGTCCCGCAGCGCCACGGAGTTCGTCAGGCCGGCGGCCTTCCCGCGGCCGGCCCTGAATCGCGCGCGCGTCCAGCTGCGCGCGCGGCCCGTCTGTTTGCGGCGAGACATCCCGGCAGGCGCCGATAAATTCCGGAAACTCGCAATACATGAGGTGAACTGGTACGCCTGATGCTCCTGATTGCAGGCAAGAGTTCGTGAGGAGCTCATCAGGAGGAGCTGCAATGCTGCGTAAATTGGCGGGTTCGTGGCGCGCGGCCGGCATGGTCGTGACCGTGGCGTGCGGCCAGACCGACGCCGGGATCACGACCAACGTGAAGACCAAGCTCGCGGCGGATGACACGGTGAAGGCATATCAGGTGGACGTCGACACGCAGAATCGCGTGGTGACGCTGAGCGGCGACGTCGAGAACCTGGCGGCGAAAGAGCGGGCGATCATGATTGCGCGCGAGACCGACGGCGTGCGCGACGTGATCGACCAGATTCAGGTGAACGCGGCGGAGGCGACGTCCGGTATCAGCGGCGATCTCCGGATCGACGCCGACAAGCCCGATGTGGACATCGACGTCGACGTCGACGACAACCTCGAGAATGACGCCCGTCGTGGCGCCGCGGCCACCAAGAACGGCGCGGAAAAGGCCGCGGACGCCACCGTTGACGGTGCGAAAAAGGTAGGCCGTGCGACGGCTGACGGCGCGAAGAAAGTCGGCAGCGCGACGGCTGAGGGCGCGAAGAAGGTCGGCAGTGCGACGGCTGAGGGCGCGAAAGAGGTCGGCGGCGCGGTCCGTGACGCGGTCACCGACGACGACCCCGACTCGGACAAGGACGGCAAGTAAGCCGGCCTCGGGCAGGCAGTGGCGGCGGGCGGCGGGGCGATGGGCAGCAGATGCTGCCGGCTGTCCGCTGCCTGCTCCGCTTCCATCTACAATCCTGGCGTGCACTCTGAGCTCGAGGCGGTCATCGACGAGTTCGACTCCGCGTTGTCCCGGCTGCGCGCCCTCCGCGACAAGGTTCCCGGCGACCGCTGGGCCGCTCGGGTCGAAGCGGACCGCTGGTCGATCGGGGAATGTGTCGCCCATCTCAACCTCACCTCGACCGCCTATCTTCCGCTGCTCCGCGGCGGCCTCGACGAGGCCCGGCGATCCGGACGCAAGGTCCCGGAACGCTACCGCCGCGACCTGCTCGGGTGGCTCCTGTGGAGGAGCATGGGGCCTCCGGTCAAACGCAGGTTCAAGACTGCGGCGCCCTTCGTGCCGCGGGCGGATCGAACGAGCGCCGAGCTCGTGGCCGAGTTCGAGCGGCTGCAGGCGGAGTTACTCGCCCTCGCCCGGGAGGCGGACGGCTTGCCGATCGATCGTGTGAAGATCGCGTCGCCGTTCAACACGCGGCTGCGCTACAACGTGTTTGCGGCGTTCTCGATTCTGCCCCGTCACCAGCACCGCCACCTCTGGCAGGCGGAACAGCACCTCAAATAAGATCGCAATGTGGCCAACACACCAGGCAGGAAGATTTCCAGCAACATCCTCGAGACCATCGGCCACACGCCGCTGGTCCGCATCAACCGCCTGACGCAGCGGCGTCACCGACGCCACGGTTCTCGCCAAGATCGAGACGTTCAACCCGGGCAACTCGATCAAGGACCGGATGGCCGTGAAGATGATCGAGGACGCCGAACGATCGGGCAAGCTCAAGCCGGGCGGCACGATCATCGAGGGCACGTCCGGCAACACGGGGATGGGGCTCGCGATCGCGGCCGTGGTCAAGGGCTACCGCTGCATCTTCACGACGACGGACAAGCAGTCGAAGGAGAAGGTGGACGCCCTGAAGGCATTCGGCGCCGACGTCATCGTCTGCCCGACCGACGTCGATCCCGAGGACCCGCGCTCCTACTATTCGGTGTCCTCGCGGCTCGAGCGGGAGATTCCAAACGCCTGGAAAGCCAACCAGTACGACAACCTGTCCAACACGCAGGCGCATTACGAGCAGACCGGCCCGGAGATCTGGGAACAGACCGATGGCACGGTGACGCACCTGGTGTCTGGCGTCGGCACGGGCGGCACGATCACCGGCGTCGGCCGCTATCTGAAGGAGCGCAATCCGGCGATTCGCGTGTGGGGCATCGACACCTACGGATCCGTGTTCAAGAAGTACAAGGAGACTGGCGTCTTCGACAAGAACGAGATCTACCCGTACATCACCGAAGGGATCGGCGAAGACTTCCTGCCGCAGAACGTGGACTTCAGCGTGATCGATGCGTTCGAGAAAGTGACCGACAAGGACGCCGCGATCATGACGCGGCGGATTACGCGCGAGGAGGGCATCTTCGCCGGCAACTCGGCCGGGGCGGCGATGGCCGGACTCGTCCAGCTCGCGTCCAACTTCGGCAGCGGCGACATCGTCGTCGTGATCTTCCACGACCACGGTTCGCGCTACCTCGCGAAGATGTACAACGACGAATGGATGGCGGCGCGGGGGTTCCTGGAGGTCTCGGGGATGACGGCCCGCGACCTCGTGACGATGCGGGTGTCGGGCGAGCTCTATGCGGTGGAGGCGGCGCGGCCGGTCGAGGAGGCCATCCGCGTCATGAGCGACCACGACTTTTCACAGATCTCCATCACGCGCAACGGCCGCGTCATCGGTTCGCTCAACGAGTCCCACTTGTACATGGAGTTCGTGAAGAACCCGGACGTGAAGCGCAAACCGGTCGAGGCGATCATGCAGCCGGCGTTTCCCTTCGTGGACATTTCGACCCCGGTCGGGCTGCTGTCCACGATGATCACGCCGGAGAGCCCGGCGGTGCTGGTGCGCGACTTCAAGACGGAGAAGAACTTCATCATCACCAGGTCGGACATCATCCGCGTGTTGATGTGAGTCCCCCTCGTTCCAGGCCGACCTGAAGGCTCGGCCTCTACACACATCCGTCCGAAGAGCCCGGCGCACGCGGGTCTCTGCACGTCAGGCCGGCCAGCTTTACGCTGTCGTCGCCTGCGCGCGCTTGGCCGCCACTTCCTTGCTGCGCCGCTTGATCTCCTCCGGCGCGACGTCCTCGACGTGCGTCCCGATCCACCACATGTTCCCCTGCGCGTCCTTTACTCCGGCATTCCGGTCGCCGTAGAACTGGTCGGCCGGTTCCATCGTTGACGTGGCGCCCGCGGCCAGTGCCGCGCGGTACGTGGCGTCGGTGTCCGGGACGTAGAGGTATATCCCCGCCTGCATCGCGGGATATTGCGCGCTGCTCTGCGACACCATGATGTGCGAGTCGCCGACGGTCACGTCCGCATGCCAGATCGACCCGTCGGGGGCGCGCATGACTTCGATCTCCCTGGCTTCGAAGGCTTTCTTCAGGAAGGCCAGCAACTCCTCAGCGTTGCTCGAGACCATGTAGGGGGTGATGGTGTGGTAACCGTCAGGCACAGGTTTCACGGCCATGGCGCTCTCCTCCTTCAGCGGGCTGCCGATACCATTCGATTCTAGTAGACTGACGCGCGAATGGCTGAATTGAAGGTAGGAACGGCCGTCGATCGGCGAACGCTCTCTCCTGTCCTGCAGACGTTCCGCCTCAGGCCGCAGGACGGGGCCCGATTCCCCGAGTACTTGCCCGGCCAGTACATCGCGTTGCGCCGCGATCGATGCCGCCTCACGAAGCGTGTGCCCGGACCGGCGGGTGAGGCGCGGTACGTGCCGGATCTCGATGCGTCAGGCCAGCAGAAAATCGGCCCGGTCACGCACTCCTATTCGATCGCGTCGGCGCCGTTCGAGACCGTCGATCACGGTTGCCTCGAGTTCTACGTCGTGCTCGAAAAGACGGAGGACGGGGCGCTCGGACGCTTGAGCAGTTCGTTCTTCGAGATGGGCCCTCCCGGCGACGACAAGGTTACGTACGTCGATCGCATCACCGGCCACTTCACGCTCAGCAGGACGGCGAATGGATTCGGCAGCGTGCTGATGGTCGGCACCGGTACAGGTGTGGCGCCATTCGTCTCGATGATCAAGCAGCTCGATTACGAGGCGCGCCACGGACGCACCGATGCGGTCAAGTACACCCTGCTCCACACGAACCGGACCTACGAGGAGCTGGCGTACCACCAGGAACTGCTCGACATCGAGGCGGCGCAGCGTTTCGATTTCGCCTACGTGGCGTCGGTGAGCCGGCCGACCGAGCGTGACCTCGCGGACCCGCGGATGGGGCGAGGACGTGCGAACAACCTGCTGCGGCACATGTTCGGCATGCCGGTGAAGGAAGAGGAGGAGGTCGCGGCGGCGATCGCGAAAGGCGAGGACGCCTCGCGCGCCAGGGCGGCCCTGGCGCGAACCGTTGCGCCGATGCTGCCGGGGCATTTCTCCGCGACCGAGCTGATGAAGAGGCTCGATCCGTCCCGCTCGGTCCTCCTCACGTGCGGCAATCCCTCGTCGATGGAAGACATCAAGTACGTCGCCGACACGCAGCACATCCCATTCGAAAAAGAAGACTGGTAGGCGCGGGTCGCGTTCGTCCTCGTCGCCTGCGCGTGGATGCGTCGAGCGTGGCTTTCGTAGAGGCCGAGCTTCAGGTCGGCCTACGTGGACGCGTCGAGCAGTTGCCGAGGTCCAGACGGACCCGGCGCCGCGTTGGACGGGCGGGTCCCGCGGACCCGCCGCGCGCGTTGCTGGCGCTCCTCTAGCCGAGGATTCCGAGAATCTGATTCAGCAGCCGGGCGAGTCCACCCGGAGAGTCGAGCAGCCCGGTCACGGCGCAGAGCAGATTCCCGAGCAGGTTGCCGGCGCCCTGCTGCGCGGTGATGTCGAGCACGACGCGGCTCAAGTCAACCTGCAGGCCGAGCAGGTCGAGGAACAGCGGCCCGAGATCGAGGTGCAGGATCCCGCAGGCGGCGGCGCCGACGGCGCCGGCGGGGTCGTTGACGGCGACCGGCACGACCACGGTTTGAAAGATCGAGGTGGCGACGCCCGAGCGCGTGCCAACGCCCGAGAGGGTGCCGACCGCGGCAACGCCGTCAGCGGTCGCGACGAACCGCCGCAGCGTGAAGATGCCGTTGAACACCACGTCCGGGTTCGTGCTGACGACCGGGACGGCGATGCCGTTGCCGGGCCCGATGATCTGTGCGCCGGCGGGCGCAATCGTGGACAGGATGGCGATGAAGGTGAAGGCGGCGACCAATGTGACTCGTTTCATGTCGGAACTCCTTTGCAGATCACTGCTGACCTCTGTGTCGTGCGTGTCGTGCGCTCATCGCGAATCTGCAACGCGCTGTCCGGTGCGCGGGCGCGAGGCCGCGGCTTTCTTGGCCGATTACGGCGTCTGTTGGCGAGAGCTGCTACCTGCGCAACCGTTGCGCTCGTCTCGGCGCCGGCCGTCTCGTCGTGGCTGGCGCGGCTGGCGCCGAGGCGGCACGTGCGCGGGTTCGACGCCGTGGATGCGGCGGAAGTCGCGCGAGAAGTGGCTGGGGTCGTTGCAGCCGACGAGCGCCATCACTTCCTTGACCGACAGGAACGTGCGCTCGAGCAGCAGCCGCGCGCGAAGCATGCGCAGGGCGTGAAGGTAGCGTGCCGGCGACGTGCCGACCTCGCGGTAGAACAGGTGCGCGAACCGCGAGGGCGAGAGATTGACGCCGGCGGCGAGCGTCGCGATCGAGAGCGGGGTGCCGAGGCCCTGCTCCATCTGCGCCAGGGCTGATTCGATGCGTGTGTCCATCCTGTCGCATGGATATTCAAAGAGCCGGCCGTTATCCTTTAACGGTCAAGCATTAATTGACCGGTCAAGCATGATCGGGAGAAAATGGGCGTAATCTGCGGACGCGCTCGCGCGGCCGGCTCGACCTCGATAGAGGCTGGTATGTCACCCGCGGGGTGACACTGTGTAGGAACCGGTATGCGTTCAGGCCTGCGCCACACACTGCTCACGGTGCGACGCCGCTGCCTCGTGTGCGAGCACGAAGAGCAATGCGAAGAGCCGGCGGGTACCGATCAGATCGGTCCGACGTGCTCCAGCTGTCATGCGCCCACCGAACGGATCGAGGTCGTTGCGCGCCGGAGCAAGCCGCTCGCGCTCAACGCCGACGCCGCCGCGCTCGGCCGGCTCGGCGGCCTCAAGGGAGGGCCGGCGCGGGCGCGCGGGCTCAGCGCGGAGCGCCGCCGCGAGATCGGGCGGCGCGCCGCGCGCAAGAGATGGGGATTGGGTTGAAGACGTCGGGCAGGAAGGATGGCACCGCGCCGGTAAGTCCGGCGCGGTGCCACATCGTGTGGCGCAGACGCGCCACTACGTGCCGGCGCTGAACGTATCGCAGCTCTCCATCCGTCCCGATTCCATACCGCGGCGCAGCCAGCTGACGCGCTGTTCCGAACTCCCGTGCGTGAAGGACTCCGGCACCACGCGCCCTTGTGACTGGCGCTGGAGGCGGTCGTCGCCGATGGCGGCGGCTGCCCGCAGACCCTCTTCCGCATCTCCAGGCTCGAGCAGGTCCACGCTGTCCCGCGTAATGTCCCCAGACGCCGGCGTAGCAGTCCGCCTGCAACTCCTGCCGTACCGAAAGGGCGTTCCCCTCGCGCTCGTTCGCCTGCTGCCGCGCGTTCGTGACCCGCTGCGACGTCCCGGTCAGCGTCTGGACGTGATGACCGACCTCGTGCGCGACGACGTACGCCTGCGCGAAGTCGCCGGGCGCGCCCATCTGCGCGAGGTCATGGAAGAACGAAAGGTCGAGATACACCCTCCGGTCGGAAGGGCAATAGAACGGCCCCATCGCGGACTGGCCGACACCGCAGGCCGATTGCGTGGCATCGGTGAAGAGCACGAGCACCGGTGGTTCATAGGTGGCGCCGCGCTCGCGGAACAGCTGGGTCCACGTCTCCTCGGTATCCCGGAGGATCACGGAAACGAACTGCGCTGCGGGGTCGTCGTCACGGACTCCCGTCGTGCCTACCGAGCCCGTGGGCGCGGTCTCGCCCCCATTGATGAGGTCTGCGGGGTTCGTCCCTGTGAGCGCTGAGATGAGCAGCAGCAGGACAAGGCCGCCAATGCCGCCGCCAATCGGCACGCCCATTCCCATTCCGCGACGATCCTCGATGTTGCCGCTACCTGCCCGCCCTTGCCATTTCATGCGCCATCCTCCTGCGACCCGGCAATGCACGAGCAATGCCCGGCGAAACGGCTCAGATATGATTTGGGTCGATATGGATCTCGCACTCAGGGACAAAGTGGCTCTCATCACCGGATCGAGCCGCGGCCTCGGCCTGGCCAGCGCCCGGGCGCTGGCGGCTGAAGGATGCCGCGTCGCCCTCTGCGCGCGCACCGACGGCCCGCTTCGAGACGCCGCGCGTGGCCTGTCGCAGCTTGCCGGCGGGGACGATCGCGTCCTCGCCGTGGCCGCCGACGTCAGCACGTCTGAGGGCGTCCGCGCGAGCATCGAACGCACCGTCGCCACATTCGGCGGCCTCGACATCCTCGTCAACAACGTCGGCCTCGGGCGGGGCGGCGGTCTTCTCGAGGCGACCGACGAGGAGTGGCAGGAGGCGTTCGACCAGACGCTCCTGCCTGCCGTCCGTGCGTCGCGTCTTGCCGTGCCTCACATGCAGCGGCGCGGCGGCGGGGCCATCGTCATGATCGCCTCCATCTGGGGACGCGAGGCCGGCGGCCGCATGACCTACAACGCGGTGAAGGCTGCGGAGATCAGCCTCGCCAAGTCGATGGCGCAGCAGCTGGCGTCGTCGAACATCCGCGTCAACAGCGTGGCGCCAGGCTCGATCCTGTTCGAAGGGGGATCGTGGTGGAAGCGTCAGCAGGCCGACCCGGAGGGCATCGCCGAGTTCGTCAAGCGCGATATCCCGTTCGGCCGGTTTGGAAAGCCCGAGGAGGTCGGCGACGTGGTCGCCTTCCTCGCCTCCGCGCGCGCCAGCTGGATCACCGGCGCGTCGATCGTCGTCGACGGCGGACAGTCGCGAGCGTTCTAGCCGGTAGCCGGCAATTGCTTCGGCAACGACCACAGAGGCAGAGGCACAGAGGCAGCCTGCGGATCGAGAGATGTCCAATCCTGAGATCGAAAATCCTCAGATCCGAAGATGCTCCTGTGTCTCTGTGACTCTGTGGTTTGTGATCTACCGCGATCGCGCCAGGCTCGCGACGATGTCGTAGTGGAACCGCACGAACCGGTGCAGCTCGCTTTCGAGGATGCGCTCCTGGTCGCTGTGCGCGCCGAAGCCCCTGGGACCGTCTTCGTTGTCGATCGCCGGGCCGATGCCGTAGCACTGGACGCCGCGCGCGCGCAAATACGACATGTCCGTCGCCCCGGTGCTCATGGTCGGCAGCGTCGTCGTGGCGTAGTGGCGCGTCACGGCAGCCTCGATCGCCTTGAACGCCTCGTTGTTGAGCCCTGACGTGCCGCCGGGCCTGACGTCCCGTGCGCCGTACTCCACGCGCACGGTGGGGTCGTTCACGGCCTTGCGAACCAGGTCCAGGATCTCGGCCGGGTCGTCGTCCGGCAGCGTGCGCACGTCGATGGTGGCCTTCGCTTCGGACGGGATCACGTTGATACGGTAGCCGGCATCCACGATCGTTGGCGTGGCGGTGGTGTGGAGCAGCGCCGAATGCTGCGGCTCGTTCGCCTTGAACCAGCGATCCACCTCCGCCACCTTGTTCGGATCGAGTACGTCGCGGTACCTGGCCGCCTGCTCGGGCGGCGAAATCTGGGCGAGCCGCCTGAAGTAGGTCCCGGTCGTTTCGTTCAGCCTGATCGGCGCCTCCCAGCGCGCGATCTTCTCTATCGCACCGGCCAGGTGCACGACCGGGTTCGTCAGCAGCGGAATGGACGCGTGGCCGGCCGCGCCCGATGCCGTCAGCTCGATCCCGCGGGGGATCTTCTCGATCGTCTGGACCGAGGCGAACCGGACCTGGCCTCCTTCGCGCGCGACGCGGCCGCCTTCCGCCAGGCAGTATTCGGCTTCGACGTCGGGGAAGTGCTGGTTGACCATGTACTGGATGCCAACGCGTGTCGATCCCTCTTCGCCTGCTTCGGCCAGGAAGATCACGTCGCGATCGAGCGGGACGTTGAGGCGCTTCAGCGTCAGCATCACCATGAGCGCGGCCGTGAGGTTGTCCTTGTCGTCCAGCGTGCCGCGGCCGTACACGTAGCCGCCCTCGCGAGCCGCACTGAAGGGCGGATGCGTCCACTTCTTGGGGTCCACGTTGACGACGTCGGTATGACCCATGATCAGCAGCGGCCGCTTCGAGCCGTTGCCCTTCAACCTCGCGACGACGTTCGGGCGCCGCGGCTCGAGCGCGAACGTCTGCGTCGGAATCCCTTCCTTCTCGAGCACCTGTGTCAGGTAAGCGGCAGCCGGCTGTTCGTTGCCCGGGGGATCGCTCGTGTCCATCTGGACCAGCGCCTGGAAGTGCTGCATCGTCTCGTCCTGGAGACCCGTCCAGTCGGGCTGTGACGGCGCCTGTGCGAGCACGAGCGGAGACGTCAGGACGGCTGCGACCAGGCCGCTTGCGAGGATGAATCGTCGGGCCATCCGAGAAGTGTAAGGGAGTTCCCCCGCCAGCGACTACCTTCGTTGAATGGCGGCTTCACCGGACCGGCCCGCCCGGGACGACAGGCCACGCGATGCCTTCAGCGCGGGATCGACGCCCTGGATGCGAAGAATGCGTAGTAGACCGGAACACCGGCCAGCACGATGGCGAATGTCACGCTCGTCCACAGCGGGTCGGTGACGAGCGCGTTGGCCACGAGGTAGACGACCCCGAGAACGAACACGGCCGGCAGCACGGGATAACCGGGAACCTTGTAAGGCCGCGGAAGGTCCGGGCGCAGGCGGCGCAACCGGTATAAGCCGGCAATCGCAATTCCGTAGAACGGCCAGATGGACAGGACGAACGTATCGGCGAGCTGCTCGAACGTACGGGTGAGCACGAACCCGACGCCGAGCACCATAGCGAGGAGAATCGCCACGTATGGCGTCTTGTACTGCGGGTGGACCTTCGCGACGTGGCGAAAGAACAGCCCGTCGTCCGCCATCGCGAAGAACACGCGCGGCGCCGCGAGCATGACGGCGACGAGCGCCCCGAGCGCGGAGATCGTGACGACGACCGAGACGAGCGCGACGCCCACGCCGCCGAAAATCGCCTGCATGGTGTCGGCGGCAATCAACGGTGACGCAGCGACCTTCTCGACCGGGTTCACGTAGAGATAGGCGACGTTCGCCAGCAGGTAGATCGTGATGATGGCGATCGTGCCGATGACGATGGCGCGCGGCAGGTTGCGCTGCGGGTCCTTCACCTCACCGGCGGCAAAGGACAGGTCCGCGAAGCCGTCGTAGGCCCAGAGCACGGAAATCAACGCCAGGCCGAACAGGCCGGCATCGACCGGCCCGCCGGGCGTCGTGAAATGGTCCACCGACGCCGTCGTGCCGCCGCCAAGGAGAAACGAGGCCAGCACGATGAAGGCGAGCGCGCCGAACTTCGCGATCGTCGACGCGCCGGCGATGGCCGCTCCGACCTGTACGCCGCGGATGTTGAGGAGTCCGGCCGCGACGATCGCGGCCGCGGCCAGGTAGTCGGTCACGCGCTCGTTCGCAGCCGGGTCGTACCCCATCGAGCGCAGAAAGTACTCGCTGAACACCGTCGCGATCGCTCCGGACGCCGAGGCGCGGATCAACACGAGCTCGGCCCAGCCAAAGAGAAAGCCGGTCAGCCGACCCCAGCTTTCTCGAAGATAGACGTACCAGCCGCCAGTCTGCGGCAGCGACGCTGCGAGTTCAGCGACCGAGAGGGCGCCGCAGAGCGAGATGAGACCGCCCAACAGCCACACTCCGAGCATCCAGAGCGGGTCCGGAACGCGCGTGGCGATCGTGGCGGGCGTGCGGAAGATCCCTGACCCGATCGTCACGCCAATCACGATGCCGATGGAGCTCCACAATCCCAGGCGGCGAACGAGACGGTCGCTGGCGGCGGACGTGTACATCTCCGGTCTACAGTCTTCGGTCCAGCGTCTACAGTCAAGGCGTGGGGCCGGTACCGGCTTCAGCCGGCCCGCCAGCGACCCGTACAATGCGGGAGTGCTGGAAGGCCAGACAATCGCACACTACCGGGTCCTGCGGCGGCTGGGCGGCGGCGGCATGGGCGAGGTGTACCTCGCCGCGGACACGCGCCTCGGCCGCGACGTGGCGCTGAAGTTTCTGACGCCTGACGCGCGGCAGGACGCCGAGAGCCGCGCCAGGCTGATGCGCGAAGCGCGTGCCGCCTCGGCGCTCCAATCGCCGAACATCGCCGTCACGTACGACGTCGGCGAGCACGATGGCGCGCTGTTCATCGCCATGGAGTACGTGGACGGCGAAAACATCGCCGACCGCATCAGCCGGGGGCCGCTGCCCGTGCGCGACGCGGTTGACGTCGCCGCGCAGCTCGCGGACGCGCTCGACGACGCGCACGCGCACCACATCGTTCACCGCGACATCAAGAGCGCCAACCTCATTCAGACGAGGCGTGGCCTCGTGAAGGTGCTCGATTTCGGCCTTGCCAAGATGGAAGTGCCCTCGAGCGCCGCGTCGCGACTGGAATCGGTCCCGTTGCTCATGACGTCGCCCGGCCTCGTGGTCGGCACGGTCTCATACATGGCTCCAGAGCAGCTGATGGGCGGCGCCATGGATCATCGCGCCGATCTCTTCTCCGCCGGCGTCGTGCTCTACGAGATGCTGGCGGGGCGGTTGCCGTTTGCCGGCGACAGCCTGGCGGAGATCTCCGACCGCATCCTCCATCACGAGCCGGCGGCTCTCGTCCGGTTCAACTACGGCGTCCCCCCGAGCTCGACGCCATCGTCCGCAAGGCGCTCGAAAAGAATCCGTCGTACCGCTACCAGGCGGCGCGCGAGCTCGAGATAGACCTGCAGCGGCTGTCGCGCCGCCTCGAGGCCGACGATTCGAGCACGTCGGCCATGTTCGTCAGGCATTCCGATCCGCTGCCGGCGGCGCCGCCCTCCTCGCACACGGCGAGGGGTGAGCGAAGCATCGCGGTATTGACGTTTGCGAACGTGACGCGCGAAGCCGCCGACGATTGGATCGGGACCGGGATCGCCGAGACCGTGACCGCCGATCTGAAGAACGTCCCGCATATCACCGTGATCGGCCGCGCGCAGATCTTCGAGCTGTTGAAGAACTTTCCCTCGGCTGATGCGGGTGATGACCGCCTCGCCATCGAGATCGGGCGGCGGCTGGGCGCGTGGTGGGTGGTGGCTGGCGCCTACCAGCGGTTCGGCCAGCGCATCCGCATCACCGCGCACCTGGTCGAGGTGCTCACGGCCTCTCTCATTCGGACCGTGAAGATCGACGGCCGGATCGATGACATCTTCGAGCTTCAGGATCGCGTGGTGTTCGAGCTGAGCCGCAGCCTCGACGTGAAGCTTGGGCAAGGAGGAAGCGGACGCGATCGAACGTGACGAGACCCGTTCCGTGGAGGCGTTCGAGGCCTATTCCCGCGGCGTGTTGAATCTGCGATCGGCGGGCCGCGATGCGATCGACCGCGCGATCGCGCTCTTCGAGCGCGCCGTGGATCTCGACGCCGGCTACGCAGCCGCCTGGGCGGCGCTCGGCGGCGCTTACAACCTCAAAGGCACGTTCCTCAGCCTGCCGGACTTGCAGCACATGGCGATCGAGCGGTTGCGCCGGGCGCTCGCGTTGAACCCTTCGCTGCCCAGCGCGCACGTCTGGCTGGCGACCTCGCTCCTGTACCTCGGACAGGTTGACGAAGGCATCGCGGAGCTGGGTACCGCCACACATCTCGACCCGGACAATCCGGACGTGCACCAGTCGCTCGCGCGAGCCTATTGGATGTGGCGGGGCATGGTTCCCGAAGGCATCGAGGAGTTGCGAGCCGCCATTGCCCTCAATCCGGAGGCTGGATATGCATACCTGCAGTTGTCGTTTCTCGAGGCGTTGAACGGCAACCTCGACGCGGCCGAGCAGAGCGCGCGTTCAGCGATCGAGCTGCAGGAGCGCGCCATGTCCGGGACGGAAGGCCTGCTGATCGTCGGCGCCCACGCACGGCTCGGCTACGTCCACTACCTGAGGCAGGACTACGACGCCGCGTACGCCGAATACCGCCGGGAGCTCGAGTTCCTGACGTCGAGCGACCACGCGCTCCGCGACCGCACGCTGATCGAGCTGCACCAGAAGATCAGTGCCCTGCACGACGCCCGCGGAGACGCCGAGCCAGGCGGTCCGTTTTGGCGACCTGGCGATTGCCGCGCTGGAGCGGCGCGTCGCGGCAGGGGCCGACGATCCGGCGACGCGTTATTACGTGGCCGCGGTCTTCGCCCGTCGAGGGGATCTGGATCAGACGCTGAAGCATCTCGCGCTCCCGTTGAGCCGCCTCCCCCAGTTCACCCGCTGGCGCCTGCCGCGGGACATTGATTTCCGGCAGGTCGTCGAGCGCATCCCGGCGTAGCCCGTCTCATCCGGCCGTCGGTACGCGGCATGCTGTGAATGGCCGCGGAGAGGTGGACTCCTCGGTCCGCCTGAGGAGGAGACACGTGGCGGTAGAGAATCTCAGCGGTAGACAAGTTCAACGATGGCTGCAGGTCGTGGCGGCAGGCGCGCTGGCGGCGTACGCGTTCAAGCGTGGGCTGGACCATCGAGCCCGCGGCAAAGGCACGGGGATCATCGCGGATCACGGTTCGAATACGCGCCGCAAACTGAGCGGCTCGCGCGGTATTCACGTGGAGCACTCGGTGCTCATCCGGAAGCCGGCGGCGCAGCTGTACCGTTTCTGGCGCAACTTCGAGAACCTGCCCAAGTTCATGGAGCATCTCGAGTCGGTCTCGATGCGCGAAGAAGGCATCTCGCATTGGGTGGCCCGCGGACCGGCGCGGATGAACGTCGAATGGGACGCGCGGATCATCAATGAAGTTGAGAACAAGGTGATCGGCTGGCAGTCACTCACCGGCTCGAGGATCGCGACCGCCGGCTCCGTCAACTTCGACGAAACCGAGCGCGGCACGATCGTTCGCGTCCATCTGCAGTACAACCCGCCGGGCGGGAAGCTCGGCGCCGCCGTCGCCTACATGCTGGGCGAGGAGCCCAACCTCCAGGTCCAGGAGGACCTGCGGCGGTTCAAGTCGCTGATGGAAGCAGGGGAGATCCCGACGACGGAGGGACAGCCGAGAGGGCATCTCGCGCGCGGAGGTGGCCGTTGAAGGCAGTCTGCTGGGAAGGGACCAACCACGTCGAAGTCGAACGGGTCGCCGAGCCTTCACTCCTGAGGCCGCGCGACGCCATCGTCCGCGTCACGTCCACGGCAATCTGCGGCTCGGACCTGCACCTGCTGGACGGGTTCATTCCGACCATGCGGCGCGGCGACATCCTCGGACACGAGTTCATGGGCGAGGTCGTGGATGTCGGTCATGGTGTCGCCAACCTGAAGAAGGGCGACCGCGTGGTGGTGCCGTTCCCGATCGCGTGTGGCAACTGCCTCTTCTGCCAGAGCGAGCTCTGGTCCTGCTGCGACAATTCCAACCCGAACGCGGCGCTCGCGGAAAGGCTCTACGGGTTCACCGGCGCCGCGCTGTTCGGGTACTCACACATGATGGGCGGCTACGCGGGCGGCCAGGCGGAGTACGTCCGGGTGCCGTTCGCGGACGTCGGCCCTTTCAAGGTGCCGGACGATCTGACCGATGAGCAGGTCCTGTTCCTGACCGACATCTTTCCGACCGGGTACATGGCGGCGGAGAACTGCAACATCAGGCCCGGCGACACCATCGCGGTATGGGGTTGTGGCCCGGTGGGCCAGTTCGCGATCCGCAGTGCTTTCCTGCTCGGCGCCGGCCGCGTGATCGGCATCGACACGGTGCCGGAACGGCTGCGCATGGCGATTGACGGCGGAGCGGAAACGCTCGACTCGATGCACGACGACGTGTTCGAGCGCCTGAAAGACATGACTGGCGGCATGGGGCCCGACGCCTGCATCGACGCCGTAGGCATGGAAGCTCACGGGGCGAACATCGACTACTACTACGACAAGGCCAAGACGATGACGTTCATGGCCACCGATCGCGCGAGCGCTCTGCGACAGGCGATCCACGCCTGCCGGAAAGGCGGCACGGTCTCGATCCCCGGAGTCTACGGCGGGTTCATCGACAAGGTGCCCGTGGGAGCGGCGTTCAACAAGGGCCTGACGCTGAAGATGGGACAGACGCACGTGCACAAGTATCTGCCCACGCTGCTCGCGCACATCCAGAACGGCGACATCGATCCCTCGTTCGTGGTGACGCACCGCGTGCCGATCGACGACGCGCCGCGGATGTACAAGACCTTCCGCGACAAGAAGGAGGGGTGCATCAAGGTGGTGCTGAAGCCGCACTGATCGCGGGCAGTCAGCGGTCGGCTGTGGACCAACGCAAGTTCTTCCGCCTGAAGGCGGAAGCCACGACCTTCCACCTGAAGGCGGAAGCCACGACCTTCCGCCTGAAGGCGGAAGCCACGACAAGTCCCGAATCCGGAAGCTTCAACGCACGCACGGTGGCTTCCGGCTTCAGCCGGAAGTTCTGCGTGCCCGCTGCCGACCAGTTACATCTCGTTGTTCTCTTCCGCCGCCTTGTAGGTTGGCGCCGTCAGCGTCGCCGACGGCGCCGCCCATTTCGATTCGCTCTCCCGGCCGCGACGTGCGATGTCGCCGTCGCTTCCCGCCGCCGGCGGCGGCAGCATCTCGCTGATGAACGTCATCACGTCCGCGAAGAGCTCGGGCGCCACATCCTTCGCCAGGACCGCCAGCTTTGCCTGAACGGTGATGATCAGCTCGGCCCGCCCGTGGCGGCACGCGTCAACGATCTGTCGCGCGGCGCGTCCCGCGTCGATGCTGGCGAGCGGCAGCGAGTCCGAGATCGCGAACCACGCATACTCCTGCGGCCGTTTGCCCTTGAACATGGCGTTCACCGGCGATCCGGTGCGCATCAAGCCAGGATAGACGGTGGTCACGACGATGTTGTCGCCGGCGAGCTCCATCCGCAGGCCCTCCGAGAGTCCGGCGAGCGCGAACTTGCTGGCCGAGTACGGGACGAGGTGCGGAATCGCGATCCTGCCGCCGATCGAGGAGATGTTGACGATGCGCCCTTCACCTTCGCGGCGCATGTGGGGCAGCGCCGCGGTGATCATGTAGAGCGGCCCCCAGAAGTGGGTGTTCATCGCGTCGTCGTAGTCCGACAGCTTCATGTGGTCGAGCGGGCCGACCTGGATGATGCCGGCGTTGTTGATGAGCACGTCGATGCGGCCGTAGCGCTCGACGGCCTGCGCGATGGCCCGCTCCGCGTCGTAGCGGCGGCGTACGTCGGCGGAGACGGCGGTCACCGCCACCGAGGGCTGCCGTGCGCGGATGTCGCGCGTCGCGCGATCGAGCTCCTCCTCGTCGCGCGCCACGAGCGTGAGCTTCGCGCCTTCGTGGGCGAGCTCGCGGGCCATGACCAGGCCCAGGCCGCGTGAGCCGCCGGTGATCAGGACCGACTTGCCCTTGAAGTCGTAGGCCGCGCGGCGCTGCCATGTGCGCGCCGCAACGAGCGCCCCGAAAGTGGCCACGCCAATCGCGACGGCCCGCTTCTGCTGAATCGTCATCTGCATCACCTGGAACTCCCGAGCCGGTTGAACCGTTGAGCCCTGAACCGAAATACCGCCTGCAGCTATTGAACCAACCGCGACTTTCGCCTTATCATCGTCCGGCATGCTGCCGGATGACGCGGTGTCCCCGCCGCGAACGCTTGCCCGGTGGGGAGGCCGACGGACGGATCCCGCCCAGGACACGGCGTTGCAAACCGTTCTGGACCGCCTGACTGGCAACGCCCTGGACCGTCCGGACACGCCCGACGGCTGGGTCACGGCCGTCCGCCGCCTGCCAGCCCGCGCCGCGGAGTACGCGCCCTTTCCCGACGCGCTCGACGGCCGCCTTCGCGAGGTCCTCGCTGCCCGCGGCATCGAGCAGCTGTACACGCATCAGGCCGACGCCATCCACCACATCCTCGCGCGGCGCCACGTCGTCATCACGACACCGACGGCGTCGGGGAAAACGCTCTGCTATAACGCGCCCGTCCTCAGCTCGATTCTGCGGGACCCGTCAACCCGCGCGCTGTACCTGTTCCCGACCAAGGCGCTCGCCCAGGATCAGCTGGCTGAGCTCCACGAGATGGCGAACGAGTTGACGACGCGGAACGAGACGGAGGTTGGCGTCTTTACCTACGACGGTGATACGCCGCAGGACGCGCGCCGCGCGATCCGCGGGCGCGCCCACGTGGTCCTCAGTAACCCGGACATGGTGCATGCGGGCATCCTGCCGCATCATCCGCGCTGGGCGAAGCTGTTCGAAAACCTGCGGTATGTCGTCATCGACGAGCTGCACGCCTATCGCGGCGTGTTCGGCAGTCACCTGACGAACGTGTTGCGGCGGCTGCGCCGCGTGTGCCAGCACTACGGGTCGGACCCGGTCTTCATCTGCTCATCGGCGACCATCGCCAACCCGCGCGAGCTGGCGGAGTCGCTGGTGGAGCAGCCGTTCGAACTGGTGTCCGAGAGTGGCGCGCCCCGTGGCGAAAAATTCTTCCTGTTCGTCAACCCGCCGGTCGTCAACCAGCAGCTCGGCATCCGCCGGTCGTACCTCGCCGAGACACGCCGGGTCGCGTCCGAGTTCCTGAAGCGTCAGTTGCAGGTGATCGTGTTCACGCAGAGCCGGCTCACGACCGAAATCCTGACGACCTACCTGAAGGATGATTTCGACGGTCCGCCGGGAACGAGGGAGCAGATTCGCGGCTATCGTGGCGGCTACCTGCCGCAACGCCGGCGCGAGATCGAGCGCGGCCTCCGCGAGGGCAGCGTACGCGCCGTCGTCTCGACCAATGCGCTGGAGCTCGGCATCGACATCGGCGCGCTCGATATCTGCGTGATGGCCGGCTACCCCGGAACGATCGCGGGAACATGGCAGCGCGCGGGACGCGCCGGGCGGCGCACTGCGCGATCGGCCGCCGTGCTGGTGGCGAGCAGCGCGCCCATCGACCAGTTCGTCGTGCGCAACCCCTCGTATTTTTTCGACGCGCCACCGGAGCACGCGCTGATCAACCCTGACAACCTGCACATCCTGGTGGACCACGTGAAGTGCGCGGCGTTCGAGCTGCCGTTCACCACGGCGGAGGCATATGGGCGCCACGACGTGCAGGAGGTGCTCGGCGTGCTCGCGGAGAGCGGGCTCGTGCATCGCGCTGACGGCGCCGAGGGCGGCGACGGCCAGTGGCAGTGGACCAACGAGTCCTACCCGGCGGATGCCGTGAGCCTGCGGTCCATCTCGTCGGACAACTTCATCGTCGTTGACACCACGGCGGGCGCCGACGTCATCGGCGAGACGAGCTTCAACAGCGGTCCACCCACGCTGCACGAAAAGGCGATCTACATCGTCGAGGGGACGCTGTACCAGGTCGAGAAGCTCGATTTCGAGGGACGCAAGGCGTACGTCCGTCAGATCGATTGCGACTACTACACCGACGCGATCACCTACACGAAGGTGACGGTGCTGGAAACGTTCGAACGGCCGCTGCCGCGTTCCCACGGCGAGGTGCATGTGTCCTCGCGCGTGGTCGGGTTCAAGAAGATCAAGTTCTATACGAACGAGAACATCGGCTCGGGCGAGCTCGACCTGCCGGAGCAGCAGATGCACACGACGGCGTACTGGGTGACGGTGCCGCGCGAGGTGATGACGGCGCTGCCCTACGCCGCCGACGATCGGCGCGACGGCGTGGTCGGCCTCGCGTTCGCGATGCGCCATATCGCGCAGCTGCTCCTGATGTGCGACCGTCAGGACATCGGCATTTCGATCGGGACCGGTGAGCAGGGCGACGATACCGATCTGACCAGAAGCGGACACCCCGTGCAGCTCTCGGACGAGCCGCGAATCTTCATCTACGACAATTACCCGGGCGGCATCGGGTTCAGCGAGCCGCTGTTCGGCATGCACGCCGAGTTGCTGTCGCGCACCCGCGAGCTGATTGCCGGCTGCGCCTGCGAGCACGGCTGTCCCACGTGCGTCGGCCCGATCGGCAACACCGGGCCGCTCGCGAAAGTCGTGGCGTTGCGGATCCTCGATCTCGTCATCGCGGAGATTTCCGCCGCGGCTGATTCCCCCGCGCGAGTGACGGCTGGCATGCCATGACGACGCTCGCCGAACGCCTGCGCGGTGTGGTTGGTGCAAGGGCGGTAACACCCGGCCCCTACGACGATTCCGAGGACGATCGCGGGGACGGGCTTCAGCCAGCCCATACGGACATTGTCCCCGAGACGCTCGGCGGTGAGTGGCGCGACGAGGATGGGCATCGCTACCTCGTGGTCGAACGCCGCTACGTGCCTGGCCATCGTCACGGCCGCGTCGCGGTCATGGACCGCCTGCCGCCCTGGCCGCAGTTTCCTCTCATCGCGGGGACCGCGGCGCCCGCGCTTCGCGCCGCGGGTTCGCGGCCGTTGCTGTTCCTCGACCTCGAGACGACCGGGCTCGCCGGCGGGGCAGGCACATATGCGTTTCTCGTGGGCCTCGCCTGGTTCGACGGCGCGGTGTTCCGCACACGCCAGTTCTTTCTCTCGAGCTACACGGCCGAGCGTGCGCTGCTCGAGGCAGTGGCCGGCGAGGCGGCCGCGGCGGCCGCGGTTGTCACCTACAACGGCAAGTCCTTCGATCTGCCGCTGATGGAAACGCGCTTCGTGATGCACCGGATGACGACGCCGTTCGCCGCGTTGCCCCACGTGGACATGCTGCATCCCGCTCGCCGCCTCTGGCGGAGCGACGACGAAGAGGGGCTCTCCGGCGGCTGCCGCTTGACGACGCTGGAGGAGACCCTGTGCGGGCACCGGCGCGATGGCGACGTGCCCGGGTTCGAGATCCCGTCGCGGTACTTTCACTACGTCCGAACCGGCGACGCCCGGCCGCTCGCAGCCGTTTTCGAGCACAACCGGCTCGACCTGCTGGCGCTCGCGCTCATCACCGGCCACGCCTCGCAGTTGCTGGACGAGGGTCCCGCCGCGGCGCGCTCGGCGCGCGAAGTGTTGGGACTGGGCCGCCTGTACGAACGGGCGGGGATGATCGCCCAGGCCTGCGCCTGTTACCTGCGCGCCGACGACCTGCCAGGCGACGTGCCCTGCAAGGCGGACGCGTGGCGCGCCTACGCCGTGTTGTCGAGGCGTGCGCGGCGGTACGAGGACGCCGCGGCCGCGTGGCGCCGCGTGCTCGCGCTTCGCCGCTGCCCGCCGGGCATCGCCCGCGAGGCGACGGAGGCGCTCGCGGTGCACCACGAGCATCGCGCGCGCAACCTCACGGAAGCGCGGCGCCTGGCCTTCGAGTCGCTGCAATTCAACAGCACTGTGTCGCGGCAGCAGGCGGTGCAGCATCGCCTTGCCCGCCTCGACCGCAAACTCGGCCAACCGGTCGCGGCGCCGCTGTTTTAGGTGATCCTGCCCGCTGGCGTCCCGCAGCAGGCAGCCGGCCGCAAGATGCCGGGCTTCTCTGCCGGCTGCCTGCTGCCCGCCGCCGGCTAGTCCCCTGGAAGCGTGGTTCGTTGCCTCAGTCCCGGAGCGCGGCGCCCGGATGGCAAGGCGCGACGACCGAGCATATTCGGCATATGTGAGGGAGGAGCCACGCAGCCAGCCGGGATGCCCCGCCCGGGAATTAGGTGACGAACTACGTTTCCAGGGGACTCGCACCATCATGTTGTTTGGACCTGCCGTACCGGACGGGCTGCTCTACCGTCCTGACTTCGTCAGCGTGGAGGAGGAGCGTGCCCTGGTTGCGCACATCGAGCGCCTGGAGTTCTCGCAGGTCGAGATGCGCGGTGCGATCGCGCGCCGCCGGACCGTGCACTACGGCTGGACGTATGGCTACTACGCGCGGCGGAGCGAGCCGGGGCCGCCGCTGCCGGAGTTCCTGCTCGGGCTCCGCGCCCGCGCCGGGGCGTGGGCGTCGATCGATGACGCGGCCTTCGTCGAGGCGTTGATTACCGAATACCCGCCCGGCGCCACGATCGGCTGGCACCGGGACGCGCCGATGTTCGGCGACGTGATCGCCGGCATCTCCCTGTTGTCGCCGTCGCGCCTGAAGTTGCGCCCGTATGTGTCTCCCCAGGACGTGCGGCCGGGAAGCACACCGCGGCGCACGACTCACGAGGTTGACCTCGCCCCGAGGTCCGCGTACCTGCTCACGGGGCCAGCGCGGCGCGAGTTCGAGCACAGCATCCCCGCGGTCGAGCGGCTGCGGTACTCGATCACGTTTCGCACGCTCCGCTAGCCTCGGGATGCCCGCGCCGAAGCGGCTGAACGGTGGAGGAGACCGGGGCGGCTGCTCAGGGACGCGATGGCTGAACGCTCAAGCTTGTCCGCAGAGCGCTCAAGCTTCGTGAATTTTCTACCTGACCCGACCGTGAATTTCCCTAATCCGTACGCAGCCCGTGTCCCGCAACGCACTCGATGACGCAACAGGCCCGTTTGCAGCCCAAATCGGCGGCATTTTGCATGCAGTGGTCATACACATGGAGGATGACGTTCGCGATTCGGCGCGGCGGCCAGCACCGACGTCGCGCACCTGTCCGCAGTGTCTCAACCCGCATACCGTCGTCGCCGAGGAGCGGTATCGCGGGCTCATGCGCTTCTGCCCGATGTGCGACCACAGCTGGGTGATCGGCCAGGTGAGCGACGACACGAACAAGCCGAAGCGCGACGACTCCGGCCGCTGATCACGCATTCCTCGCGGTACCAACCATTCCGCGATCCACCGCGCCCACCACCGCGCGACCGTGTGAGCGCTCAAGCACGTGAGACCGCGTCTTGTTGGTCCAGCGGATCCAGACAATAACAATAGGCGGACCTGAAGGTCCGCCTCTACAAAATGACAAAAGGCGGACCTGAAGGTCCGCCTCTGCGAAATAGCGACGATCCGGCGGGCTATGCCGTAACGGGCGTCTTCTTCTTGGCCGGCGTCTTGGCTTTGGCCGCCGCCTTGGCAGCCTTCTCGGCGGTCCTGCGCTGCTCGGATGTCTGGACGCCGAACTTCTTCGAGAACCGCTCCACGCGGCCTTCGGTGTCGATCAGCTTTTGGCGGCCCGTGAAGAACGGGTGGCAGGCCGAGCAGATTTCGAGATGCAGCTCAGGCTTGGTCGAGCGCGTCTTGAACGTGTTGCCGCACGCGCAGCGGACCTCGACTTCCTGGTATTTCGGGTGAATCGCTTCCTTCACGGGGTGCTCCTTCCGACGGACGGGAAACAGGAATTATAGCAACCTTCAACCCCACGAACCACAGAGGCACAGAGGCGCAGAGCTTTCACAGGGGATTTCTCCGTGGCTCTGTGTTTCTGCGGCCCGTCGCGGGTTGGCTGTCGCTCCCCTACGTTTTCCCGCCGGCCATCGCGTTCAGGAACTCGCCGTTCGTCTTGGTCTTGCCCATCTTCGACAGCAGCAGCTCCATCGCCTCGGTGGGAGAGAGCGGGGTGAGCACCTTGCGGAGAACCCAGACCCGGTTCAGCTCGTCTTTCGGCAGCAGCAGCTCTTCTTTCCGCGTTCCGCTCTTGGTGATGTCGATGGAGGGGAACACGCGGCGGTCGGTGAGCTTCCGATCGAGGTGGATCTCCGAGTTGCCGGTTCCCTTGAACTCCTCGAAGATGACCTCGTCCATGCGCGACCCGGTGTCGACGAGCGCCGTGGCGACGATGGTCAGCGAGCCGCCCTCCTCGATGTTCCGCGCGGCGCCGAAGAAGCGCTTCGGCCGCTGCAGCGCGTTGCTGTCCACGCCGCCGGAGAGGACCTTGCCCGACGCCGGCACGATCGTGTTGTAGGCGCGGGCAAGACGCGTGATCGAGTCGAGCAGGATGACGACGTCCTTCTTGTGCTCGACCAGGCGCTTGGCCTTTTCGATCACCATCTCGGCGACCTGCACGTGGCGCTGTGCCGGCTCGTCGAAGGTCGAGGAGATGACCTCGCCGCGGACCGACCGCTGCATATCGGTGACCTCCTCGGGCCGCTCGTCGATGAGCAGCACGATGAGGTAGACCTCGGGGTGGTTCTTGGTGATGCTGTTGGCGATGCTCTGCAGCAGCATCGTCTTGCCGGTGCGCGGCGGCGCGACGATGAGGCCGCGCTGTCCCTTGCCGAGCGGCGTGAGCAGGTCCATGACGCGGCCGGAGAGATTCTCCTGGTCGGTCTCGAGGCAGACCTTCTCCTGCGGGTAGAGCGGCGTCAGGTTCTCGAAGAAGATCTTCTCCTTCGTCTTCTCGGGCGGCTCGAAGTTGATCGCCTCGACCTTGATGAGCGCGAAGTAGCGCTCCCCGTCCTTGGGCGGCCGGATGACGCCGGACACCGTGTCGCCGGTGTGCAGGTCGAACTTGCGGATCTGCGAGGGCGACACGTAGATGTCGTCCGGACCCGGCAGGTAGTTGTAGTCGGGGGCGCGCAGGAACCCGAAGCCGTCGGGCAGCGTCTCGAGCACGCCTTCCGAGAAGATGTTGCCGCTCTTCTCGGCGCGCACGCGCAGAATCTCGAAGATGAGCTCCTGCTTGCGCATGCCGGTCGCGCCGGCGATATCCAGGTCCTTGGCAATCTTGGTCAGCGCGGAGATGCTCATCTCCTTCATCGCCGACAGCGAGATGGCCTGGGCGGGCGGAGCCTGCGGGGCGCCGCGTTCGGCGCGCTCCTGGGGCTGCCCTTTTTCCTGTTTGTCCTGGGGGGCCGCAGCAGCCTTGTCCTGGCTGGCGGCCTTCTCCGGCGGGGCGGCGGTGGCGGCTCCTACGCCGCCGTTTGGCTTGGGAGCCTTGCGATCATCTTCCACAGTTCGTCCAGTCCTTCGCCCGTGTCCGCTGAGACCAGCAGCACGGGGATCTCAAACACCGATTGAAGTTCACGAGCGTTGTGTGTCCGCTCGGCGCGAGTCAGCTTGTCCACCTTGGTACCGATTATCCCGGCAGGGCAGGGCTGCGACTGCGCCCACGCCCAGGCATCCAGGTCCGACTCGAGCCCCGGATGCCGCGAGTCAATCAGCAGCAACAGGGCGCGGGCGCCGGGCCGGTCGAAATAGGCCTCCGTCAGCCGCCGGAATTCCTGCGCCGCCGGGTCGCCACCGCGGGCGTATCCGTAGCCGGGCAAGTCAACCAGATACAACGCCGGCCCGGGTCCCCGCTGCACGCGATAGAAGTTGGCGAGGCGGGTCTTGCCGGGCGCCGCGCTCGTGCGGGCCACCGACCGCCGCACCAGCGCATTGATCAGGCTCGATTTGCCGACATTGGACCGGCCCACGAGGGCAATCTCCGGGAGCCGGTCACGCGGAAAGTCATTCGCGCCCGCGGCGCTCGTGACGAACTCGGCCTCGATCTTCACAGCCAAGGCGCGTCACCCGCGGGCCACAGAGTTACAGAGACGCAGAGGATCAATTGCGACCGGACATCGAAGCGCTGTGTCTGTATCTCTGTGGTCGTGACGGTGATACCGCGTCGAACTAATGCGTCCTCGTATCGCCTGCGTCCGCGACCTCGGCCACGACCGACGGCGCCGTCCCGATCCGGGTTGGCAGCGGCCCGGCCAGCGCGATCTTGAGCACCTCGTCCATGGTGGACACCAGGTGCAGGTCGAGCGCGTCGAGCACGTTCTTCGGGATGTCCGCCAGGTCCTTCTCGTTGTCACGCGGGAGGATGATGTTGGTCACCCCCGCGCGGTGCGCCGCCAGTACCTTCTCCTTGACGCCGCCGATCGGCAGCACCTTGCCGCGCAGCGTGATCTCGCCGGTCATCGCCACGTCGCGGCGCACGGCAATCCGCGTGAGCGCCGAGGTGAGCGCCGTCGCCATCGTGATACCGGCCGACGGCCCGTCCTTCGGGATCGCGCCCTCGGGCACGTGCACGTGGATGTCGATCTTCGAGTGGAAGTCCTCGGCGAGGTTGATCTCCGAGGCGCGCGATCGGACGTAGCTCAGGGCCGCCTGTGCCGACTCCTGCATCACGTCGCCGAGCTTGCCGGTGAGCGTCAGCTTGCCCTTGCCCGGCATCAGCGTGGCTTCGCTGACGAGCAGCTCGCCGCCGACCTCGGTCCACGCGAGGCCCGTCGCGATGCCGATCTCGTTCTTCTCCTCGGCAATCGACGGCCGGAAGCGCGGCACGCCGAGATACTCGGTCACCTTCTCGCCGGTGATCTCTTCCTTGAACGTCTTGCCCTCGACGACGACCTTGCGCGCCACCTTGCGGCAGATCGACGAGAGCTCGCGCTCGAGGTTGCGGACGCCGGCTTCGCGTGTGTAGCGCTGGATCACCGTCTGGATCGCATCGTCGTGGATGACGATGTTGTCTCCCGTGAGGCCCGTGCCCTCGATCGCCTTCGGCGCGAGGAAGCGCTTGGCAATCTCGATCTTTTCCGCCTCGGTGTAGCCGGCGAGCTGCAGCACTTCCATGCGGTCGCGCAGCGCCTGCGGGATCGTGTGCAGCACGTTGGCCGTGCAGATGAACATCACGCTCGACAGGTCGTATTCGACGTCGAGGTAGTGGTCCAGGAACGCGTTGTTCTGCTCCGGGTCGAGCACCTCGAGGAGCGCCGCCGACGGGTCGCCGCGGAAGTCCATCGACATCTTGTCGACTTCGTCGAGCAGGAACACCGGGTTCTGCGTGCCGGCCTTCTTCATCATCTGGATGATCTGGCCGGGAAACGCGCCGATGTAGGTGCGGCGATGGCCGCGGATCTCGGCCTCGTCACGGACGCCGCCGAGCGAGAGGCGGACGAACTTGCGGTTCATCGCGCGCGCGATCGACTTGGCGAGCGACGTCTTGCCCACGCCCGGGGGGCCGGAGAAGGTGAGGATGGTGGCCTTCGGCTTCTTGACGAGCGATCGCACGGCGAGGAACTCGAGGATGCGGTCCTTGATCTTTTCGAGCCCGTAGTGATCCTCGTGCAACACCGACTCGGCGTGCTTCAGGTCGCGGTTCTCGCGGCTCTTCTTGAACCACGGCACCGCGATGAGCCAATCGAGGTAGTTGCGGGAGACCGTGGCCTCCGCCGACATCGGCGGCATCGCCTCGAGCCGCTTCAGCTCCTGGACGGCCTTTTCCTCGACCTCCTTCGGCATCTTCGACTGTTCGATCTTCTTCTTCAACTCGTCGATCTCGTTGCCCTTCTCGTCCTTGCGGCCGAGCTCCTTCTGGATCGCCTTCATCTTCTCGTTGAGGTAGTACTCCTTCTGCGCCTTCTCCATCTGCTTCTTCACGCGCGACTGGATGCGGCGGTCGACCTGGAGCTTGTCCACCTCGATCTCGAGGATCCCGGCGATGCGGTTCAGGCGTTCGAGCGGGGAGATGATCTCGAGCAGGTTCTGCTTCTCGTCCACGCCCACGAGCAGGTGCGCGGCGATGGTGTCGGCCAGCTTGCCTGGATCGTCGACGCGGACGGCGGCGATCATGGCGTCGTAGTGCAGGTTGTTCGAGAGCTTCACGTACTGCTCGAACAGCGACACCACCCGGCCCATCGTGGCCTCGACGTCTCCGGCGGCCTCCTTCTGCTTCGGGAGCACCTTGACGACGACGCGGTAGAAGCCCTTGTCTTCCTTCCACTCGACCGCGCGGGCGCGGTCAACGCCCTCGACGAGGACCTTGATGTTGCCGTCGGGCAGCTTCAGGCTCTGGACGACGTTCGCCACGCAGCCCATCGTGTAGACGTCATCGGGGCGCGGATCGTCGACCGACGCGTCGTGCTGGGCGGCGAGGAAGATCCGCTTGTCCTTCAGGAGCGCGTGCTCGAGCGCGCGCGTGGAGGACGGCCGTCCGATTACGAACGGCATCATCATGTGGGGGAAGACAACCACGTCCCGGAGGGGGACGATAGGGAGAGTCTCGTAAACTTCCATGAGTTCCTTGTAGGCGTCAGGGCCCAGGAATCAGGCCCGGCGGCCCGAGGCCCGCAGCCCTGAGGCCCGACATTCCTGGGGCCTGAGCCCTGGTCCGTGGGGCCTAACCAGCTTTCTCAATCAACGTGATCGACTTGTCCTTGGCCTCGACGACTTCGCGGGTCACCACGACCTCGCGAAGCTTCTTCTGGCCCGGCACCGAGTACATCAGGTCGAGCATCAGGTCCTCGATGATCATGCGGAGGCCGCGGGCGCCGATCTTGCGCGACAGCGCGGACTCGGCAATAGCCTCGAGGGCGTCGTCCGTGAAGCGGAGCTTGACGTTCTCGTACTCGAACAGCTTCTGGTACTGACGCGTGATGGCGTTGCGCGGTTGCGTGAGGATTTGGACGAGCGCCGGCTTGTCGAGCTCGTGCAGGGTGCCCACCACCGGCAGGCGGCCGACGAACTCCGGGATCAGGCCGTACTTGATCGAGATCTTCCGGCTCCACGTCGGCCAGCGTCGCCCCGACCTCGCGCTTGCTCACCGACTTCACGTCGGCCTTGAAGCCGAGCGTCTTCTTCCCGACGCGGCGGTCGATGACCTTGTCGAGCCCGACGAAGGCGCCGCCGCAGATGAAGAGGATGTTGGTCGTGTCGATCTGGAAGAACTCCTGGTGCGGATGCTTGCGGCCGCCCTGCGGCGGGACGTTCGCGACCGTGCCTTCCAGGATCTTCAGCAGCGCCTGCTGGACGCCCTCGCCCGACACGTCGCGGGTGATCGAGGGGTTCTCGTCCTTGCGGCAGATCTTGTCCACCTCATCGATGTAGATGATGCCCTGCTGGCACTTCTCGATGTCGCCACCGGCCGCCTGCAGGAGCTTGAGGATGATGTTCTCCACGTCCTCGCCGACGTAGCCCGCCTCGGTGAGCGTGGTCGCGTCGACGATCGTGAAGGGCACCGAGAGCAGCTTGGCGAGCGTCTGCGCGAGCAGCGTCTTGCCGGTGCCCGTCGGGCCGATCAGCATGATGTTCGACTTGGTCAGCTCGACATCGTTCCTGCTGCGCGGCTGCTTCTGGATCTCGATGCGCTTGTAGTGGTTGTAGACCGCGACCGCGAGCTTCTTCTTCGTCCGCTCCTGGCCGATCACGTACTCGTCGAGGAACTTCTTGATCTCGGGCGGAGAGGGCAGCGACGACCGAACGCCCCGGTTCTCGAAGCGGTTGTCGTCCGCGATGATGTCGTTGCAGACCTCGACACACTCGTCGCAGATGAACACGGTGGGACCCGCGATCAGCTTGCGAACGTCGTTCTGATCCTTGTTGCAGAACGAGCAGCGGAGAATCTCAGTCTCGCCGTTTTTCTTGACCATACGAAATGCGTTCTGCCGCCCCCGTCTACGGTTTCGGGTCTACGCTCTCCGGTGGGCAGGTCCCGGTTTCACCGGCTCCTGCACACTGACGACCGTACACCGTGGACCGAAGACTGTGTGGTTTCCTTCGATGTTACACCCGTTTCCGGATGACGTCGTCAATAATCCCGTATTCCTTGCCCTGGTCCGCCGACATGATGTAATCGCGTTCCGTATCTTCCTGGATACGCTTGAACGACTGCCCCGTGTGGAACATCAGGATCTCGTTCAGCCGCTCGCGCATGCGCAGAATTTCGCGCGCATGGATGTCGATGTCCGTGGCCTGACCCGCCAGCCCCTGCATCAGCGGCTGGTGGATCACGATGCGCGAGTTCGGCAGCGAATACCGCTTGCCCTTCGCGCCGCCGGCCAGCAGCACCGCCGCCATCGAAGCCGCCTGGCCGATGCAGGTCGTCTGCACGTCCGGCTTGATGAACTGCATCGTGTCGTAAATCGCCATCCCTGCGGTAATCGACCCGCCCGGGCTGTTGATGTACAGCTGGATGTCCTTGTCAGGATCCTCAGCTTCCAGAAACAGCATCTGGGCGATGGCCAGGTTGGCGATCTGGTCGTCGATCGGCGTGCCGATGAAGATGATGCTGTCCTTCAGCAGCCGGGAAAAAATGTCGTAAGCACGTTCGCCGCGGTTGGTCTGCTCGACCACCATCGGCACCAGCTGAGCATGGCTCATAAGCGAATCGGGCGGTTGGTGGAGTATCTCTTCCAAAATCAGCAGCGGCCGCTCCGTTGTCGCGGCCGCGACGACGCGATCGCCGGCCTGTCGTGACCACTGCTCATCAGTTGAAACGGTCCACTGAGTTGTTGTCGAGAATCAGGCGGAAACGGGAGTGAAAGGGCCGGTCACTCACCCGTCATCGTAGCACGCGAAAGGGCCAAGTCAACCGCCTTCTCCCGCCGCAATCCCGCGATAAGCCGCGATATCCCGCCTTCTTTCTCGAGCTGGGCCCGAAGTGCCGCAGGGGTCCGCCCCGCCCGCTCCGCGTACTGCTCGATCTCCTTATCGACATCTTCCGGTCGAACAGTAATGTTTTCCCGCCGGGCAATCTCGTCGAGCACCAGTGCGCTGGCGACCGCCTCCCGCGCCGGCTCCCGCTGGGCTTCCCGGAATTGCGCCCAGTCGAGCCCGGCCTGTCTGCGGGTCGATGTTCTGCTGCATCAGCTGCCGGGCGAACTCCTCGAGCCGCCGGTCCATCTCCCGGTCGACCAGCGAGGCAGGCACTTCGAAGCTCACCCGCTGCGCCAACTGCTTCAGCAGCTCCGTCCGGGTGTGCCGCTTGGCGTGTTCCTCCGCCTCGGCCGTCATGTCGGCGCGGACCCGGTCCCGCAGCCCGGCCAGCGACTCGAACTCTCCCAGGTCCTTCGCGAACTCATCGTCGAGATCCGGCAGGACGCGCCTGCGGATGTCCTTGATGGTCACCGCATACTCGACGTCCGCGTTGCGGAACTCCTCGGCGCCGTAGTCCTCCGGGAAGTGAATCGTGAACGTCTTCGACTCGCCCTGATTCAGCCCAACCAGGTTCGCGTCGAAATCCGGGCGGGTTGCCGGCGGCCCCCAGTTGCACGGTGACGTCGTCGTGGTGATCGGTATCCTCGCCCGGTCCCTTGCGGTCGAGGTGCAACACCACGGAGTCGCCGTCGGCGACGGGCCGGCCTTCGACCGGCTCGAAGCTTGGCCCCGCGGTCGCGAAGCCGCTCCAGCGTCCCGTCCACGGCCGCATCGTCGATGTTCACCGCGGCCCGCTTGAGCGAGATGGCCGACATGTCGCCAGGATCGAACGGCGGCACCGTCTCGATCGCCGCCGTGAACTTCAGCGGCTGACCTTCCCTGAGCGCGACGTCCTTGATGTTCGGCGTATCCACGGGCTCGATGCCGCGCTCCTGGAGCGCTTCCTCGATCGCGCGCGGGATGAGCCCGTGCATCACGTCGTGGAGGATCTGATCCTTGAAGCGCTGCTTGACGACCGACGCCGGCACCTTGCCCGGACGGAAGCCCGGAATCTTCGCCTGCTTCGTGTAGCCGCTGGGCGATCCGGTTGATCTCCGCGTCCACCACGTCGCTCGGGATCTCGATGGTGACGGTCTTCTGTGTTTCGCTGACGTCGGTGAACTCGGTTTTCATGGGGAGACGGGCCACAGAGACACAGAGGCACAGAGACGCTTTGAGCTCTTCATCACCACAGATCCTCTGTGTCTCTGTGACTCTGTGGTTCGTGGGGGCATGGTGCGAAAGGAGGGACTCGAACCCCCATACCCTTTCGGGTACCAGATCCTAAGTCTGGCGCGTCTGCCAGTTCCGCCACTTTCGCGTTCCTGCCCAGACTAACACTGAAAGGGCTCGCTCAGGGCTCAGGGCTCCGGGCTTGTCCAGGACTGAGGCCTAGCCGCGAGGCCTGAGCCCTGGGCCCTGAGGCCCTGCCGTTATTGTGGCAGGCCCATGCCGGTGCTACTATCCGTCCTTCTGTATGGATTCAACTCGCGCCGACCTGTTTCACGGTCTCTTTGAGCTCGTGCCTGGATCGCACGGGCGTGGACGCCTGGCGTCCCGGGCTGCCGCTCCCCGGACGATCCCCGATCCTCAGACCGGCCGGCCGGTGCAGATTGCGAGCATCGAGCTCAGCGACCGCGGGGTGTGCCCGGCCTGCGCCCAGTTGGGCGCGGGCGGATACGTCTCGTTCGTGGCGGATCTGCGCCTCGCGTTTGCCTGTCCGGACTGCTGCAAGCTGACCTGGATCGCCGGCACCTAGGCGATCTTCCGCCCGACGGCGGAGCCCACCGTAACCGGTGCCGGTGGCTTCCGGCTTCAGCCCACGGGCATCACGCCGTCTTCCGTCGCGCTTTCAACCCCACCTTCGCCATCCGCAGTTTCTTCGGGATCGCGTTCGTGATGATCAGCTCGTCCACCGGGCCGCGCCTGGCCGCGTGCGAGTTGATGGCGCGCCGCGCCGGCACGCGCCGGACGACGAGCCCCGCCGCCGCGGCCTCAGGGGTGCTGTATCCCGCCACTATCTCGGGCGCGCTCGAGTTGGAAACGACGACGACCGCGCCGCGGCGCGCGGCCATGAGCACCGCCTGCTGGAGGCGTATCTGATCGAAGGCGGTGAACCCGCCGGCGGTGTAATGCGCAAAGCTCGCCGTGCGGCTGAGCGGCGCATACGGTGGGTCGCAGTAGCACGAAATCGCCGCGTCCGGCCTCGGCGAGCGTCCCGTCAAAGGAACCAAGCTCGATCGTGACCCCTCGCTTCTGCCAGGCTGACGCGACAGTGCGGAGGTGAAGCGGCGTCGCAGATCCGTGGGTTGAGGTAGCGTCCCGCGGGCACGTTGAACTCGCCCGCCTGATTCTGGCGGAACAGCCCGTTGAACCCGGTGCGATTCAGATAGATGAGCATCGCGGCCATCTCGGGCGTGTAGAGCCCGCGCAGGCCGCCGGCCGCGCGCACGAGGTTGAAGCGGTCGCGGACCGTGTAATAAAAATCGTTCCCGCGCCGGCCGTGCTCGCCTGCGAGCGCCTGCAGGGCCCGGATTACGTCCTCGACGTCGTCGCGGACCGCCAGGTAACACCCGACCAGGTCTGGATTCAGGTCGGCAAGCTTCGCGCGCCGGCCCTTGAGGTGGCCGCCGTTGAGCAGGTCGAAGAACACCGCGCCACTGCCGAAAAACGGCTCGATGTAGCGGGTGAACTGCTCGGGATAGTGGGCGCGGAGCTGGGGGAGCAGCTGTCGTTTGCCGCCGGCCCACTTCAGCAGGGGGCGGACGGCGGAGGGGGCGTGCATCGGCACGCCCCACCTTATCGGATTCTCGATCGTCAGGAATAGCCCCGTTGCACAGCCGATCTTATGTTGGCCCGCCGCCGAGGCCGCTGGGTTCCGGTGTGTTGCGGAAGATCACTTCTCCGCGGTCGCTGCCCGTGTCGATTCGGTGCGCGGTTGTCCGGCCGCGCCACCACCAGGCGGCAAACGCCGCGCCCGCAATCCCTGCCAACATTCCGTACCGAGATCTGGTCATGTAAACCTCCAAGCCGAGGCTCTTTGAGAGCCCAGCCACACTCCGTGTTCGCAATAACCAGACCGGTTTTCGGGTTCCGGGATTGCCGAAACGACCGGACATCATTCCGAAAGCCCAACCTTTATCGGGATCAAGTGAGCGGGGACACCGGCCGATACGATGGTCGAGGCCATCCGTACCTGCGTGATTAGCGTTCAACACCTGTCCAAGCGCTTCGGCTCCTACACCGCCGTCGATGACCTCTCCTTCGAGGTCGCGCCAGGCGAGGTGCTCGGCTTCCTCGGCCCGAATGGCGCCGGCAAGACGACGACCATGCGGATGGTCACCGGGTTCCTGCCCCCCAGCGGCGGGAATGTGGTCATCGACGGGTGCGAGATGCTCTCGGGAACCGATCCAGGCCAAGCGCCGGCTCGGCTATCTGCCGGAGAATCCGCCCGTCTATCCCGAGCTCACCGTCCGCCAGTACTTGCAGTTCGTCGCCGAGATCAAGGACGTTCCCCGAGCGCGCCGGCGTGCCTGCGTGGACCGCGCCATGGACCGCGCCAACGTCAGCGACGTGGCGAACAAGCGGATCGCCGCGCTGTCCAAGGGGTTCAAGCAGCGCGTGGGCCTCGCCCAGGCGATCGTGCACGAGCCGCCTGTCCTCATCCTCGACGAGCCGACCTCCAGCCTCGATCCGAAACAGCGCGTCGAGGTTCGGGATCTCATCGCCCGCCTCCGCGGCGAGCACACGGTAGTCCTGTCCACGCACATCCTGCCGGAGGTGAGCCAGGTCACCGATCGTGTGGTGATCATCAACCGCGGGAAGGTCATGGCGGTGGACACGCCGGACAACCTGTCGCAGCGGCTGCGCGGCCGCGAAGAGGTCACGGTGGAAGTGGCGGGCGGCGATCCGGAGGTGATTCGTCAGGCGGTCGCTGGCATCGCCGGCGTGGTCCGCGTCACGATCGAGGAAGCCGGCGGCGATCGGTGTCGCGCGCGGATCCACAGCGATCTCGGGACCGACGTCCGGGCGGAAGCGGCGCGCGTGCTCGCGAACCGCTGGCGCCTGCTGGCGCTTCGCAGCGAGTCGCTCTCGCTCGAGGAGATCTTTCTCAAGCTGACCGGCGCGTCCGACGGGCCCGCCTTGCAGGAGCGCGACTGAACATGCGGCATATCGTCGCGATTGCCAAGCGCGAGCTCCGCTCCTATTTCGTGTCGTCAATTGCCTACGTGGCGTTGACGGCGTATGCGCTGCATGTCCGGGTACTTCTTCAACAGCATGGTCGTGTACTACGTGCGGCAAGCCAGCCTGGCCGACCGCCAGGTCGAGCAACTCGGGCGCTCGCCGCTGCAGCTGGACGTACCGACCGTGATCCTCGAGCAGTTCTTCCGCAATCAGGGCAGCTTCGTCCTGCTGCTCATCCTGCCGCTGCTGACGATGGGCCTGCTGACGGACGAGCGGCGCAAGGGGACGTTGGAGCTGCTGCTGACCTCGCCCGTCCGGCCGCTGGAGCTGACGCTCGGCAAGTTTGCCGGGGCGCTCACGTTCTTCCTCATCATGTCCGTGACGACCGTCCCGTATTTCTACTTCCTGGCCCAGGGCGGAGCCTGGGAACCGGGCGTCGTCGTTGCCGGGCTCTTCGGGCTCGTGCTGCTCGCGGCCACGCAGATCGCCATCGGCCTGTTCATCTCGTCGCTCAGCGAGAACATGCTCGTCTCCGCGCTCTGCACCTACGGCGCGCTCGTGGCGCTGAACTTCATCGATACGTCGGCGTCGCTCGCGCAATCCATCTGGGTTGACTTCATCCAGTTCCTGTCGTTCTTCTCGCACTACTCCGAGTTCGCGCGCGGCGTCGTCGCCTTGCGGGACATCGCGTACTTCGCGGGCTTCCTCGCGCTGGCGCTGTTCCTGACCCAGCGCTCGATCGAGGCCGTGCGGTTCCAGCGCAGCTGACATGAAGCGTTACCTGGCGGTTCCCGGCGCGCTGCTGCTCACGGCGGGGTTCATCCGCGCGACGGTCACCGTCGAGTGGGACAGCACGAGCCTCGTGCTCGCCGCGGCCGGCGCGCTGATCGTCGCCTTCACCGTGGCGTGGAACCGGCGCGAGGTGGTGGAGTGGATCCGCGACCCGCGCGGCGTCTTCGCGGTGACGACCGGCATCGCCGTGGCGCTCTTCGTGGCGGCGCTCGTGATGATCAACATCGCCGTCTGGTACAACCCGTGGAGCGTGGACCTCACCGCGTCCGGGCGCAACCAGGTGAGCGAGGACACGCGCGCCGTCCTGCAGCGCGTGCGGCAGCCGGTGACCCTGCTCCAGTTCGGGCGCGCTGAAGATCCGCGCGTCGAGCAGCTGCTGCGCGGGTTCCAGCGCGAGACGCCGCGCATCGGGGTCGAGTTCGCAGACGTCGAACGCCAGCGCGCCCTCGCCACCCAGTACGGCGTCATCAAGCTTGGCACGGTCGTCGTCGTCGCCGGCGACAAGTTCCGGAAGATCGAAGACGCGAACGAACAGGCGCTCATCACGGCCATCCTGCAGGCGACGAGCGACGAGGATCGTGTCGTCTGCTTCCTCGCGGGGCGTGGTGAGCGCGGTTTGTCAGACGAGGGTCCGGCCGGCCTCGGCCGCCTGAACGCGACGCTCGAAGCGTCGAACTACCGTACCGAGCGCGTGACGCTGCTCGAGGCTGACGTGCCGGCCGAATGCGCCGCCGTGGTGATGGCGGGTCCCAGCCAGGCGTATTCGCCGGCGGAACTGCAACGGCTCACCGATTACCGCCAGCGAGGTGGACGGCTGGCGGTGCTCCTCGAGCCCGGTCCGCAGGCCTCGCTGCGCGATTGGCTGAGCCCTCTTGGCATCGAGCCGCTGGCCGGAACCATCGTCGATCTCAGCGGCGCCGGCCGCACGGTCGGCGGCGGGCCGCGGACGCCGCTCGCCGTCGCTTACGGCAATCACGAGAGCACCCGCGGCTTCGAGATCGCGACGATGTTCGACGGCGCGCGTCCGCTGCGCGTGATCGATCGGCCCGCATCCGGCGGGCGGCCTGTCGCCCTGGCACACACGAGCCCGCGCAGCTTCGCGACCACGGCCGAGGACGTCGAGCCGGCGTTGGACAGGGCGCGGGGGGATACGCAGGGACCGTTCACGCTGGCGGCCGCCATCGCGATCGGCGCGAGCGGCGGTCCAGAGAAGCAGTTCCGCCTCGTGGTGTTCGGTGACACGGACATCATCTCCAACAGCTATCTTCGCCGCCAGGGGAATCGCGACTTCTTCCTGCGCGTGCTCGCGTGGTTGCTCGGGGAGCAGGAGGCGACGATCGTCGCGGTGGACGAACGCGAGAACCGCCGGATCGAGCTGACCGAGCAGATGCGCGCGTGGATGTACATCGTGAACCTCGGCCTCATTCCGCTCATCCCGCTTGCCGCCGGCATTGTCATGTTCGTCAGGAGCAGGCGGTGATTTCGCGCGAATCAGCCCAACGGGTTTGAGTCCCGCGCCCTGAATGCCGATTTACCCTTTGATCGTCCTGCTGGGCGAGGACCGGACCGTCGATTGAGGGCAAAACCGTGCATCTGAGGGGCATTCTGGTAACGAGCGTCGCCGTGACGGCCTCAGCGATCGTGCTGAGCGCCGAGCAGACGGGCGCGCTCCGACCGCTGACGGTCACGCAGCTGGAAGGGAGCGCGGCGCAGCACGCGTCCGGTCCGCTGCCGGCGCCGCCGCAGCCGTCTGCCCAGCTCGTAGCCCTGCCGGTGGTCCACATCGATTCCCAGCACGCACATCCGGTTCTGGATGGGGAACGTCTGTCCCTCAGCTTCGCGACACCCGTTCCGATCATCGACATCCTGCTGACGCTCGTACGCGACACGCCCATGAGCGTCATCCCCGATCCGGCGCTGGAGCAGACGTTCATCGGCGAGCTGAAGAACGTGACGATCCGCGAGGCGCTCGACCTTGTCCTGGAGCCGCTTGGCCTCGACTACTCGGCGCGGGGCAACGTGATCCGCGTCTTCCGGCGTGAGCTGGAGACGCGACTCTACAGCATCGACTATGTGATCACGCGCCGGACCGGCAGCCGATCGATGAGCGCGAGCACGGGCGCGACGTCCAGCGGCGTCGGTGTCGCGGGCGCCGGTGGAATCGGCTCCGGCGGCGGGGCGACCGCGGGTGGCGGGGGCGGCGCCGGTGGCGGCGGGGAAGCTCGTCGCAGGTGAGCGGCTCGGACGCGCCCGATTTCTTCGCCGACTTACTGGAAGGCGTGCGCGTGCTGCTGTCGGAAGAGGGCCGCCTCAACCTCGATCGGACGGCGGCCGTCCTGCAGGTGAGCGACCGGGAAAGCCGCCTCGATCGCGTCGAGCAGTATCTCGACACGGTGATGCTGCGCGCGACGCGCCAGGTGCAGATCGAAGCCAAGGTCATCGAGGTCGAGCTTCGGGACGAGTTCTCGGCCGGGATCAACTGGCGCAGTGTGTTCGGGAGCCTGGCGAATCCGGGTGTGGTGTCGCAGGTGCTTGCGCCGGCGGCGAGCGGCGGCTTCACGCTGGCGCTCAACATCGGCGACTTCAGCGCCCTGCTGAACGCGTTCGCGACGCAGGGCAAGGTCAACGTGCTGTCGAGCCCGCGCGTCACCGCGATGAATAACGAGCCGGCGATCGTGCGGATAGGCACGCAAGACGTGTTCTTCGTGACGACGACGCAGGTCAACCCCGACACCGGGCAGATTCTGCAGTCGTCGGTGGTGCCGCAGTCGCTGACCGAGGGCGTGGTGCTGAGCGTCACCTCGCAGATCAGCGCCGACGGCATCATTCACATGAGCATCAACCCGAGCATCACCGAGCGCACGGGTCAGGCTACCTCGCGGCTCGGCGACGTGGTGCCGATCGTGAGCGTGCGCGAGACCGACACGCTCGTCCGCGTCCGTCAGGGCGAGACGATCGTGATTGCCGGGCTGATGCAGGATCGCATGAACGAAGACACCGCAAAGGTGCCGGTGCTCGGCGATATGCCGGTGGTGGGGAACCTCTTCAAGCGGACGGAGCGGCGGCGGAGGAAGACCGATCTCGTGATCCTGCTGACGCCGACACTGATGGGGCCAGGGGAAACGGCCGCGAACGCGGCGCGCGAGATACGCCGGCTCGACGACGCACGGCAAGCCGGCGACAAGTCAGGCTGGCGACGCTGATGTACGAACAGTACTTCGGCTTCGCGGAGAAGCCGTTCAGCCTGACGCCCGACCCGAAATTCCTGTATCGAAGCGAGTCCCACGCCAACGCCTTCGAATTGCTGCAGTACGCCCTCGACCGCCGCGAAGGCTTCGTCGTCATCACCGGCGATATCGGCACCGGCAAGACGACGCTGTGCCGGGCGCTGCTCGAGCAGACGGACAAGAAGACGTTCACGGCGCTGCTGCTCAACCCGTTCCTCTCCGCCGAGGACCTGTTGAAGGTCGTACTGCAGGATCTCGGCGTCGTCTCGCGCGGGGACGACGCGTGGCGGACGCGGCAGCCGAGCAAGCAGGACCTGGTCAACACGCTCTACGACTTCCTGCTGTCGCTCGTGCCGCTCGGCGCGCGCGCAGTGGTGATCATCGATGAGGCGCAGAACCTGCCGCTGCCGATCCTCGAGCAGATTCGGATCCTCTCGAACCTCGAGACCGACAAGGACAAGCTGCTCCAGATCATCCTGGTCGGGCAGCTGAACCTGGTGCCGCTTCTGCGCTCGCCGGAGCTGCGCCAACTGGATCAGCGCGTCTCGATCCGCTATCAGCTCAAGCCGCTGAGCGACGAGGAAGTGGCGGCGTATGTCGCCCACCGCGTGACGATTGCGCGGCCCGCGCGCCCGGTGACCTTCACGGCCAGGTCCCTCGAGCTGGTGCACCAGTACTCCGGTGGCATCCCGCGGCTAATCAACATGGTCTGCGACCGCGCGCTGCTGAACGCCTACTCGGCGCAAACCGCGCGCATCGAGCCGGATTTCGTGCACGCGGCCGCGGAAGGACTCGACCTGAAACACGCCGAGGCCGAGCCGCGGTCGTGGCTCGGTCGCTTCCGCCGGAGCGCGGCGCGATGAGCGTCATCCTCGACGCGCTGCGGCGTACGCGTTACGGCAAGACGGACGCCGGCTCGCCATCGTCACGTCAGCCACCGCCTCCGGCGGTGCCGGCGGGGCTCCTGAACGCGAGCCCTCAGACTCGGCGTCCCGCCAGGGCGCCGTCGAAGACGCGATGGGGCCTGCTGGCTGGCGTGGTCATCATCGCCGCCGCGATCTATGCCGGAGTGCGGTTTGCCCCGACGGTCATCCGCCAGCAGGCGGCGGCCCGGCCGGTGGTGTCGCCGCGTGCTGTCGCGCAGCCGGTTGCTGCACCGCCTGTCTACGCCGAAACGGTGGCCGCGCGCGCCGGTTCGGGGCCACCGGCGGTCAATGAGGCCGCCACAGTCCCCGCGAGTGGGGACGCGGCGCCACCCGCCGCCTCACCGTCCGGTGGAGAGACGCTGCCACGGCCCGTGCCGGAACGGACGCCCCAGCCCAGGCCGCCGGCCCGTGTGCGCGAGACGCTGCCGGTGGCGGCGCCCGTGCCCGTGGCGGCGCCCGTGCCCATGCCCGCTCCAGCGCTCGCGCCCGTCGTCAATCACTTCGAGCTGGGCGTCCGGCATCAGAGCCTCGGCAACTTCGAGCAGGCGTTGAAGCACTACCTTGCCGTCCTCGAGGCGGACGAATTCAACGTCGAGGCGCGCAACAATCTGGGCCTGCTGTACCACGAGCGAGGGCTGAACGAGGATGCCGTCGCGCAATTCCGTCGCGCGCTCCTGATCAATCCTCAATACCTCCGGGCCCGCAGCAACCTCGCCGTGGTCCTGATGCATGCCGGCCGCCTCGCAGAAGCGCGGGCGGAGTTGCGGGCGGCCCTCGCCGCCGAGCCCGCGAACGTCGACCTCCTTGTGAACATGGCGCTCGTGGACAAGGCCGACGGCCAGCCCGAGCAGGCGAAGGAAACGCTCCTGCGCGCCATCGGCAGGCAGCCGACGCATGCGGTCGCGAACTACAACCTTGCCCTGCTCTACGAGGAATCGGGGAATGCGCCGCAGGCGTACGACCACTACAGCGTCTTCCTGAAGACGGCCGGGCCCGAGCACGGAACTCTCCTCGGCGACGTCCGCCGCCGGGTGGACACATACCGGGCCGAGGTGTCGAACCGGTAATCTGCGTCGTCAGGCTGAAGTCCGTTGCCTCGAGCTTCCTCCGGCTGAAGGCGGAAGCCACAAGTCACAAGTCAGCGGTCACGAATCACAAATCGCAAGTCCCCAGATTCCCTGGCTTCGCGTTCAGACGGAAGGACTCATGCTCCTGCGCGTCCTGCCGATTGTGAAGAAATGCGGGGACTCACGATGCGGGGACTGGTCAGGTCGGTCCGCGACGCCCGTGGCTTTTCGGTGCCCGAAGCCATGACGATTCTGACCGCGATGACCATTCTCAGCGGCGTGGCCGCGCCCGCCATGAGCGGCTATCTCGAGGACGCCAAGCTGCTCCGAGCACGGCACGACGTCCGCACCATCGCCGCGAGCCTCATCCGCCTCTTCGACGACGTCGGTCCGGAACGCGCCATTGAAGACGGATGGGCGCATGCGGACCTGCTCGTCGGAGCCGGCGAGGCACCGCGTGCGGGTACGACCGCGGCTGCGGCCTGGGCCCTCGCGCCGGCGCAGGGTGCGGTCCGCCTCCTTGACGACCACCTCGTCGTCAACGAGGCCGGCTACTCCGTCATGCGCGGGACGCTCCGCCAGGGATGGCGGGGCGCATACCTGCAGGACGCCGTTCGCTCCGATCCGTGGGGCCAGCGCTACGGCGTCAACGTCGGCATGATGCGAAGCCGGTATCTCGATACGGTCGTGCTCAGCGCCGGCCCGGACGGTGTCGTACACTCGCCCTTTCAGCACGACGGGCTGCCCACGACCCGCGACGACATCGCTGCAGTGGTGGCGTCCTCAGGATTTGGCAACTAGCGGACCGTATCAACTGATTGAGTGGTGGTTACAACAAGCCTCACAGCGCGGTTTTCGCGGGCGCGACAACGGAGCGCCCCGGTAGGAATTCAGAAGAGACAGGCCAGTAGATGCGCGTAATGATCGTGGACGACGAGGAGCCGATCCGGTTCGTGCTCCGCTCGTGGCTGGAGCCCGAAGGCGCCACCGTCGTCGAAGCGGAGAGCGCGGAAGAGGCGCTGAGGCTCGCGACAACTGGGGAACCTCCCGCGATCGCGTTCTGCGATCTCCGCCTGCCGGGAGAGGACGGCCTGTGGCTCGCCGAGCAGCTGCAGAAGGCCGCGCCCGACACCGCCGTGGTCATGACCACCGGCGTGCACGAGTTCGACGCCGCGGTCAGAAGCCTGAAGTCGGGCGTGGTCGATTACCTGTCGAAGCCGTATCCGCGCGAACGCTTCATCGAGGCGTACCGCCGTGCGTTCATCGCGCATCATTCACGACGTGCGCTGACGGTGATGCACGCGGAGCTGGACCAGCGCCACGCGCAGATCACGGAGGCGCTCGCCGAGCTCGAGCTGAACGTCTCGAGCAGCCTCGACGCGATGCTCGCCATCGTGCGCCTCCGCGATCACCGCTCGGCCGACCACGCCCGCCGCGTGGCGCACCTGTCGGTGAACCTCGCGATGACGCTGCAGATCGGCGAGCCGCAGCTTTCGGAGATCGAGCGCGCCGCGCTGCTCCACAACCTCGGCCGGCTCGCGTTGCCCGACGATCTCCTGACCAAGCCCGAAACGGCTCTGACGGCCGAGGAGCGAGCGCGCCTGCAGTCGTACCCGCTGCACGGCTTCGCGATGCTCAAGAACGTCCCGTTCCTGGCGGCGGCGAACCGGATTGCGGTGGCCACGCACGAGAAGTACGACGGCAGCGGTTTCCCAAACGGCCTCGTCGGAGACTCGATTCCCCTCGAGGCGAGGATCATCGCCGCGGCCAATGCCTATGACGAGCTCGTCTCCCGCGTTCACGAACAGCCGATCACCCCGGCTCGCGCGCTCGAAGTGATGTCAACGGATCGCGCAACGGAGTTCGATCCGCTCGTGCTCGGAGCGTTCAAGATGCTCCAGCCTGGCGCGGCTCCCACCCTCCCCTGAGTGAGGGACGCACAGTCCCACTCTCATCAGATTTTGTAGGAACCCGACCCAACCCGCCCTCCCGGACACCCCTTGCCTCCGCTGGGGCATGCCCGAAAAGCATCCAACTTCAACCAGTTACGAAGGCCTGCGAGCACCGGCCGAATCGTGTCGCGTATTGTCGAGCTACGGCACTGTCCTTGATGAGTCAGTGAGCGTGACTGACGTTGGGAGCACTGCAAACGACAATATGGTTCAGCTACGGCGACGCCAGACTTCAGCTTTTTGCGCGGTTCTGCACTCCGCCCTGACGGCGTTGCTGGTTGCCGTCGCGCCCGGAGATGCGTCTGCGCAGCCGACGCCTGCGGCCGCACGCCTCACACGATGGGACATCCACGCCGTCACCGGTGGGACCACGGCCCCGGCGGACGGGACGCACAAGCTGTCCGGGATCGCCCGCGACGCCAGCGGAAATGTGTGGGTGATCGGACAGGGCGGCGGCAACGTGCGCGTCGGCCGCATCGACACGACCAATCCGGCGGGAGATACCTACACCGAGTGGAAGGTCTTCAAGTACGGCGAGGACGGTGAACCCCGTGGCCTTCTCGTCACGCCGAATGACGATGTGTGGCTGGCCGTCGGCGGGACCGTTCCCTTCGTCCGCAAGCTGGCAGGCAGCAACACATTCGTTGATTTCCGTCGCGACGGGGCTCTGATCTTTTCGCCCCGCGCCATGGCCCTCGCGGCCGACGGCTCGAGCATCTTCGTCGCCGGCGCCGAGCAGACGGGACAGGGCTACATTGTCACCATCGACACGACCATTCCTGCCGGACCGAACGAGGTGACGTTGCCCGCCTGGACGGCTCCGTCCCATGAACGCCATCGGTTCCAGCCGGAGTACGTGACGACCGGCGTCACTCCTGGTGTCGTGTGGTTCACCAACAGCGGCGACCCGTTCAATCCGCGTTCGACCGTCGCGCGGCTCGATGTGGCGACAGGAGCGGTGCACGAGTGGCCACTGAATGGCCTCGCCGCGGCCGGACTGCACGTGGACGGGTCGCGCGTCTGTGTCGTCACGCGCGGATCGTTGTCGGAACCGCCCGTCCCGCCGGGCGATGTGGAGTGCCTCACCATTCCGGCCGACGACCCTGCGACACCGGACAACGAGATGGTGACGAGGGCGGCCTCACGCCAGCGCTTCAACCGCTCAGCCGCCGGCGCGCTCGACCTGCCCGAGCAGATCGTGGGAAGCGTCGCGTCCACGCTGTTCGTCACCGAGAAGGGTGGCAACGCGGTCGTCTTCATCGGAACGGCCGCGTTGGCCGGCGCCGTCAACGAGCAGGTAACGGCTACCTCCCTGCAACTGGAGCTGGCGCCGCTCGGGGGCTTTCGCGTGCAGGATGACTGGGAAGGCCCGAATCAGCCCCGTCTGAGCGTGCTGCTGCCGTCGACGCCGGATTCGATCACCGGGACCAGCATCGGCACGGGACAGGCGCGCTTCCAGTTCTTCTCCGCGCCGCAGGAGACGCTCGAGCTGTTGCTCCGTCATCCGCATCCGGCCGCGATCACGCCTGTGTTCTTCCCTGACGGGCCGGGCGGGCTGGGCACGCTGTACGTAGCGGAGTCGTTCCACGACCTGCGGGGTCAGACCTACCTCGCCGGTCGCGTGGACAAGTTCGAGCTGGAGGCGCCGTTCATCAAGGTGACCGATGCGTCCGGCAATCGCGTGACCGCGTTGAGCTTTACCGCGCAGCTCGGTGCGGCACCGGCGCCCGCGCGGCAGCTGCTGGTCAGCAATGGCGGGCCCGGCTCGCTCGATTGGTCGGCCACCGTTGAGGGGACCGGCTTGTCGATGACGCTCAGCCCGGCGGCCTCCGGCGCGGCTTCTGCGACAGCGCCGGCGTCGATCTCGGTGACGCCGACGATTCCCACGAGTACCGGTGTGTTCACCGGGACGCTGACGTTCTCGTCGCCGACCGCGATAGCTCCCGTGACGATCCCGGTGACGCTCACCGTGAGCGGTCCACCGCAGCTGAGCGCGAACCGCGCGCAGCTCACGTTCCAGACGAACCGGCTGCTGTCACCATCGGACACGGTGCGCGTGTCGAACGCTCCGTTCAGCAGCGTGTCAGCGTGGACGGCATCGGCCCCGTCGTGGCTCGGCGTCGCCCCGGGCAGCGGCACGCTCGCGGCCGGGCAGGGCACGGACGTCACCGTTACGGTCAATCCCGATGGACTGCCGCTCAACGCTCCGCAGACCGCCGACGTGACGTTCTTCGATACGGCGAATCCGGCCGCTGTCAGCGCACGTGTTGACGTTCCGGTGACCGTCACGGTCACAGCGCCGAAGATCGTCCTCAGCCAGGCGAGCATGACGTTTTCTTCTGTCGCGGAGGGTGCGACGGAGACGCGCGCCGTCACGCTGACGAACGCGGGGACAGGTCCACTCAATCCGGTGATTGCGGTCACGCCGGGCGCCACCTGGCTCGGAGCGTCGCTGACCGGCAGCACGCCTCTTCCGGCGGGTGGAAGCCGGACGCTGACGATCGCGGTCGACACGTTCGCCCTCGCCGCCGGCACGATTCACACGGCGACGGTCACGGTCAGCGATCCGGTTGCCGCCGACCTGCCGCTGCACCTGTTCCAGCCGCCGCAGCAGATCACCGTGACCGTCGAGATGACACCCGCTGGCGCGCCGCGGATCGCGACGAGCGGCCTGCCGCTGCAGCAGTTCGAGTGGGTGCCTTCGGCGGGAGCGCCGCAGCAGACGATCCAGGTGGCAAACACAGGCGACGCGACGCTGAATGCGCGCGCGACGGCATCGGTACCGTGGCTCCGGTTCTCCTGGCCCGGTGGCGCGCGGACGATAGCCGCTGGCAACAGCGTGCCGCTTGCTCTCTCGATCGACTCGCAGCTGGTACCTGGCCCCGGGACGTACACCGGCCAGATCACCATCCGGGATGCCGAGGCGCCGGGCGTCACGACGACGTTCGCCGTGACGCTGAAGGTGGTCGCTCCGGCGCGGTTCGCGATTGCGCCCGCGCAGCTGACGTTTACTTCGACCCGCTGGACGATGTGCAATGGATCGTGGTCGGGCACCAGTCCAGCCGCGCAGAATCTCGTCATCACCAACGACTCGGATCGGCCGGTCTGGTTCCTCGTCGTGCCGTCCAGCTGGTCCGCCGCGTCGTGGCTCGACGTTTCGCCGTCACTGGGAGTGGTGCCGCCGGGCAAGACGAGAACGCTCAGCGTCTCGGTTGATGCGAAGGGCATCGATGCCGGAACGCATCCGGGGGCGCTCACGGTCTACACCCTGACGAACCCCTCGAACGGCCACGTGCTCGCCTCGCAGCTCGTGCCGGTCGCGCTCACCGTCAATCCGGCGCCGCCGCGGCTGTGCGTGGCCCCGGCATCGCTCGATTTCGGCAGCCTCAAGCAGAACGCGCTGAGCGCGGCAAAGACGATAACGGTGGAGAACGTCGGCGACGGCAGCCTTGCCTGGACCGCCAACGCTACGGCGTCGAGCGGCACCGTCAGCCTCGTCAGGTCTGGTTCGACACTTCGCGTGGCGGTCAGGGCGGGAACGAAGAAGGGCTCGTACTCAGGTAAGGTGACCATCTCGGCTCCTGGCGTCCCGTCGCAGGTTGTCGCGCTGAAGTGGTCCGTCACGGACAAGAAGGGTGGCGGCCATGACTACGACGATGACGACGACGGCGACCGCTGCCATGGCGACCACGACGACGACGGCGATCACGACGACGACGATCACAGGCGTCATCGTCGCGGTCACGATTGGGATTAGACGAGTGGGCCGGCTGAAGCCGGCCCCTACGTCCGGCCGGCGCCTACATCGGGCCGGCTGAAGCCGGCCCCTACGTCCGGCCCTTTCCACGCGCGTGGCTTCCGCCTTCAGGCGGAAGATCAGGGGCCACACGAAATGTCGCCTCGTCCTTCGACGGCGTTCCCCACGGACCGCAAACTTTGTAGAGAACCAGTCCTCCGCTTCCGCACTGTTCTCACAAGTCACTGAAGCACCGCGAATTAGCCGGGGCAACGTCTACAGGCACAGGCGTTGCTCAACCATCGGCATCGCGAGCCGGGTCGGACACCGGGCGGCTCGGGCAACCTGGCGGGCGGGTCACCCGGCGCCAGGCGCAATGCACCGACGCGCACCTCTTCGTGGAAAGAAGGACAACTGTGGGCAGCCAGCGTGGCATCACGATCATCGAGACGACGGTCATCCTCTCAGTGCTGTTCATCCTGGCGGGTGCGATGGCGCCGATCGTGTCCGAGTCGGTGAACACGGCGCGCGCGGTGAAGGCGAGGAACGACGCCTCGATGATCGCGATGGGGCTCATCAACCTGCAGAAAGATCTGGGCGGCGATGCCCTGTCGTTCGACAGCGCGGTGGCCGCCGTCGGACAGGTGCTTGCGCTGCCGGAGGTCCTCTCCACTCAGGGCACCCCTCCGGAGGTCGACGGGGGCCGAGGTCGCCGAGGTCACGCTTGCCTCCGTGCTCGTCCCGCCAAGCCAGCAGGACATGGGGGCGAGCCGCCGCGCGCAGCGCGCGGCGTTGCGTGCGCAGCGGCGCAAGTGGCGGGAAAGCCGCACCGATGCGCTCGACGATCACCTCCGCACCAACCGCCGCGGATATCGCTATCGCCGGCCCGGTGAGTACGGCGGCTGGAACGGGCCGTACGTCAGCGCCGAGATCCAGGGCGACCCCTGGGGCAAGAAATACATGATCAACTCGCAGTTCCTCGACGGATCGGCGAGCGCGGCCGACGCCAACGGCAATCCGCGGAAGGCGGTCTTCGTCGTCTCCGCCGGCGCGGACGGCGTCATCGACACGCCGTTCGAGCAGGCGATTGTCGACGCGCGCGCCTACGGCGACGACATCGCGATCAGGATCCAGTAGCCATGCAGCGCTGGCGCGCGGCGCGCGGTCTCAGTCTGCTCGAAATCACATTCATGATGACGCTGCTGGCGGCGCTCGGCGCCGCGATCGCGCCGACGCTTGCCGCCACCGTGCGCAACGCCCGAACCGCGCGCGCGCTGCTGGACGCGCAGACGATCCGCGACGCCATCGACAACTTCAAGGGAAATGGATTCTCGATCTTCACCAGCACGGGGACGCAGCTCGCGCTCAATCAGGTCGCGTTTCTCTACAGCGACGGCGATATCCCTGAAGCGGGCTCGTCGGCGGCGTGGCGCGACACCACGGCGAACAGCATGAACGACTTCCTCGAGGAACACCTCGTCGTGAACTCGTTCAACGGTGTCTTCGCCTACTCGACGCTCCTCGCGCCGATCTGGCGTGGCGCCTACCTGAACGCCCCCGTGAACCCGGACCCGTGGGGCAACCGCTACGCGGTCAACGTGCTTTATCTGGGCGCCAGCGTGAACGACGTCGTCGTCCTGTCGGCCGGGCCCGACGAGGCGGTGGACACCTCCGACACCGGCAATCCGCTGACGGCCGTGGACGACGACATCGTCATCCTGGTGGAGGCCTGAGATGCGCTCGCCCGCCGCCGATCGCGGCTTCAGCCTCGTCGAAGCCACCATCGTGCTCGCCGTCATTGCGGTGCTGACCGGCGCCGCGGCGCCGTCGGTGTCGCGCACGCTCGCGCAGGGCCGCCTGGCGCGCGCGCATACCGACGTGCAGGCGATCAGGACGGCGATTCACAACGTCCTGACCGAGCACACGCTGTTCGTGCCGTTCACGTCTACCGGCGCTGTTGGCGGTGATGCGATAGAAATGCTGGTCAGCGACGGCGACATCCCGTTCACCGCGATCGGCGCGACCAATTGGGACGACACCGTGAACTGCTGCGCCGGCGCCGTTGACGTCGCGTTCCTCGAGGCGCATCTGGTGACCAACACCAGCCTCGGCGCGGCGGGCGCGTACTCGGTGGGCGCAGGCGGATGGCGAGGCGCGTACATCAACGCTCCCGTCGATCCCGATCCATGGGGTAACCGCTACGCGGTCAACACCGAATATCTGAAGTCCACGACGACCAACGACGTCTTCGTGCTGTCGGCGGGGCCCGACGAGGAAATCGACACCCCGTTCACGTTCAACGGCGCGCGGCCGGGCGACGACGACATCATCGCGATGGTCCGCCGCGACGACGGGCTGGTGGTGCCATGAAGGCGTCGTCCGAGCGCGGAATGTCCCTGATCGAGGCGACCATCGTCATGGCGGTGTTCGCGGTGCTGTCGGCGGTGATGGCGCCGGCCATCCAGGGGTATGTCGAGCGGAGCCGGCAGGCGCGCGCGCGCGCCGACGTGCGGGCGATCGCGCAGGCGATCCAGGACTGGGCCACCGACAACGGCGAGAACCAGTTCCTGATCAATGGCAGCAACGGGACGCTGGATCGCGATCCGCCGACGCGCGCGGACGGCAATCGCGTCAACCTGCTCGTCGGCGACGGCGACATCCCGATGCTCGCCGCGGCGATCTCGGCCGAGACGTTCTGGACGCAGCCCGTCAACAGCACGACCGTCGACACGTTCTCGAATCACCTCATCGAGAACGTGCCGGCCGAAGCGGGGACGAGCCGATACCGCAATCCGAGCGACATCCTGATCGTTACTCCCGGCGGCAACCAGGTTGACTTCGCGCGATCGTCGTCGAGCGGGTTCAACGCGCCGTACGCCTGGCGCGGCAGCTATCTCCGCGGTCCGGTGGATCCCGATCCATGGGGGAACCGCTACGCGGCCAACGTCGCGTTTCTCGATCCCTCAGCCACCGCCACGGTGACGGGCATCACGGCCGGTTTCACGTTCGGCGACTACCCGCGCCTCGACGTCTTCGTGATGTCCGCCGGTCCGGACGAGGAGATCGACACGCGGTCGGCGCAGGACGGCGTGGTGCCGTTCGATGACGACGTGATCTTCGTGGTGAGCGTTCATGCGAAGTGAACGCGGCACGTCGCACCGCCACGCCCGCGTGCGCGGAGGGGACCGGGGGATGTCGCTCGTCGAGGCGACGGTTGTCCTCATGGTCATGTCGGTCATCGCGGCGATCCTGGCCCCGCCGGTGCGCAATTACGTGCTGACAACGCAGCAGGCGGCGGCCTCGACCGACGTCGAGAACATCGGTGCCGCGCTCGGCCGGATGCTCGACGATCTCGGCGAGACCGCTGTCCTTCGCGACGGAAACGGTTCGTCGGCGGCGCTGCCGCCGTCTCACGCGAGCGGCAATCGCGTGGACATGCTGGTCACGCAGGGGCAGGTGCCGGCGCTGGATGCGTCGGTTGTGCGGCCCGGCGCCGGCGTCACCGACTGGGATGACAGCGTCAACAACGCGGCCATCCAGATGCTCGACTACTACCTGGTCGCCAACACGCCGAGCAGCCTGGCGGCGAATGCCTACCGCACGGGCGCGACCATGAGCGTGACCACCGAGTTCGACCCCGACAGCGGTGCGATGTTCAACGCCGAGCACGCCTGGCGCGGCGCCTACCTGCCCGGACCGCTCGGTCCGGACCCATGGGGCAACCGCTACGCCATCAACGTGGAGTTCCTGGAGCGGCCGATTGGCCCCGGCCCCGCCGGCAACGTCAACGATGTCTTCGTGTTGTCGGCCGGAAGCAACGGGCGCATCGAGACGCGCTTCAACGTGGACGGCGCGACGAGCGGTAACGACGTGCTCTATCTCGTGAGCGGAGGCACTCGATGAACGGCCGGCCGTCGCGCCTCGCCTCGCAGCGCGGCGTGTCGCTCGTCGAGGTCACGGTCGTCCTGATGGTGCTCGCGGCACTGACGTCGGTGCTCGCGCCGTCGATGGCGGACTATGTCAATGACGTCCGCGAGGTCACGGCGGCGAAGGACGTCGCCACGATCGGCAGCGCAATCGAGCAGGTGATGCGCGACATCCCCGTGCCGTGCCTCTCGTTGTCGGGCGCATCCTGCGCGCTCGACGCCGACGGCCGGGTCGAGCTGCTGGTCAGCGGGCCCGATTCGCTGATGAACCTGCCCGCCGTCGCGGCGGCGCCATACACGCTTCCGAACGCCAGCACCGCTTCCGGGCCCAGCCTCAATTGGGGCGGCGGCACCGGCGAGGTGGCGGGCAGCCGCCGGGACGAGATGGACCACCAGTTCCTCGTCAACGAGCCAGACGGCACGGCGGCGGACGGCTACCCGGGCCCCAGCTTCACGTCCGGCGGCGGATACCGCGCGGGCAACGGGTGGCGTGGTCCGTATCTGGGCGGCCCCATCGGCCTCGACCCGTGGAGCCACGCCTACCAGGTGAACACGGTGTTCCTGGCCGTGGCCTCGGACGCGGCCGCCGGCACCGGTGAAGGTCAGCGCGGAGGTGGTTGGACCAGCAATGTGATGGTCGTATCGGCGGGCGCCGATCGCGACCATCCGGACCCCGTTCGGGGGAGCGCAGGCCGGGCCGGTCGGCGACGACGTCGTCTACATCGTGCAGGGCGGGACGCGGATACGCGGGCTTCCGCCTGAAGGCGGAAGCCACGACAGACTCGCGATGGTCCGCGTGAAGGCGGAAAGCCATGACGATTCGAGTCCTGTGGCTTCCGGCTTCAGCCGGAAGACCGAGAGCCTCAAATACTGTGGCGCGGCGATGGCGGCGGCCCTCGAATTTCGTGGCCGCAGCCCGACACGACCCGTCGAACTCGTGAACAGTCAGCAGTTTACCTGGAAGCTCAACTGTGGCACCGGGGTTGCGTTTGAGCGTTGCGGAGGAGATGTGCGATGCGGAAGTGGAACTCGGAACGCGGTATGTCGCTCATCGAGGCGACGATCATCCTGATGGTGCTCGGCCTGCTCACGGCGGTGCTGTCTCCGTCGATGGGCGACTACGTCAACGACGCCCGCGACGTGAAGGTGAAGGAAGACGTGGAGGCCATCGGGCTGTCGATCATGCGGGCGGTCCGCGACTCGCGCTCGCCGTTTCTGCAGGTCGCGTACACGGCCGGCGCCGCCGGACTGGTGGAAGCCAACCGCGCCGACCTCATCGTCGGTGAAGGCGCCATCCCCGGACTCGGTGCCGGCATCGTCGATTTCACCAACGGCAACATGTCCGCCGCGGTTGGCTGGGACGATGCGGTGGGAACCCCGGCGACGGTCGATTCGATGGCCGACCATCTCATCACCAACGTCCCCAACTATCCGACCCCGACCCAGGCGAGCTTCGGCCTCGGCGGGCCGCAGTTCGGCATCGGCTGGCGCGGCGCGTACATCTCGGCGATCGGTGCCGACCCGTGGGGCAATCGCTACGCGGCGAACACCGTGTTCCTTGGTGTCGCCAACGATTCGGCCGTGGCCGGCGAGGGCATCGGCACTGGTGGCTGGACCAAGGACGTGATCGTCCTGTCGGCGGGACGGGACAGCACGATTCAGACGCCGTTCGGCGGCACGACCAACGGCGGTTCGGGCGCGGGCAGCGCCAACGACGACGTGTTCTACACCGTGACCGGTACGAGCCGTTAGTCACGGGGACGACATGTCTGCGGGGTGCAGCAACGGCAATCGCGCGGCAGCCGCGGGTTCACGCTGATCGAGCTCACCGTCGTGCTGGCGGTGATCGTGACGCTGGCGTTGATCCTGACGCCGTCGATCACGAACTTCATCAACGACTCGCGCGTGGTCCGCACCAGGACGGACACGCAGACGATGGCCGCGTCCATCGTCCAGTTCTACAAGGACAACGGGTTCTTTCCGCAGTGGTCGCTGGCCAATGCCGGAGGGCCCGGCACCGCGGCGAGCAGGGTGGATCTCCTGATCACTCCGGGGAACACGCCCGCCGTTCCGGCGGCCAACCCGTGGAGCACGGGCACGACAGACAGCCTGGCGCACCAGTTGGCGAGCAACGCGCCCGCCTACACGCTGAAGAGCGCGACGGCGCAGTTCGGCTGGAACGGTCCCTATCTGTCGTCCAGTATCGGCGCCGATGCCTGGAACAACCGGTATGCCGTCAACGTCGGCCTGATTGACACGACGGCCGGGACGCAGACCGCAGCGGGCACGACCAAGAACGCGGTCTGGGTCATCTCCGCGGGCCCGAACGGGCAGCTCGAGACCGCCTATGCCCAGCCGCTCGCGAGCGCCGTGACCGGTGGCGACGACATCGCGATCCGGATCCAGTAGCGCGGGATTCCCGGCCAGGTGGCTTGCGGCTGCCGCCGGGAGACGAGAGACCATATGCACACACGTCTGCGCAACGACGCCGGCATGTCGCTCATCGAGGCGACCATCATCCTCATGATCCTCTTCCTGCTGACCGCGGTCATGTCGCCGGCGATTGGCGACTATGTCGAGGACGCGCGGCACACGAAGGGCAAGGAGGACGTCGAGGCGATCGGGATCTCGATCTCGCGCCTGCAGCGGGACATCGGGAGCTGCCTCAAGGTTGACGCGGCGCTCGGCTGCACGATGACCAATCGTGTCGAGATTCTGCGCAGCAACGGCCCTGACGTGGTTGCCGCCGACCTGGGCACGACCGCGGCCGCGGAGTTCGACAGCACTGGAGACATCTCCGGGTCGATCAACTGGGACGATGACCAGGGCGTGGGCGTCGGCGACACGATGGACAACCAGTTCGTGATCAACGGGCCGAACTACGACACGCCCGCTGAATCCGTTCCGACCGGTTACACGAAGTCAGGACCACAGGCGGGGCTCGGCTGGCGCGGCGCGTACCCTCTCGGGACCGATCGGCACGGACCCGTGGGGGAAGGTGTACCTCGTCAACACGCTGTTCCTCGTGGTGGCCAGCGATGCCACCGACGGAACCGGGGAAGGCGACCGCCGCGGCGGCTGGTCGCGCGACACGATTGCCGTTTCGGCCGGACCGAACGGGCTGTTCGACACGCCGTTTGGCGGCAGCGCGAACTTCGGCACGGCGGCAACCGGCGACGACCTGATCTACGTGCTGCGGGGGGACACGCGGTGAGCCGGCTCTAAAGCCGGCGCCCGGAAGTGCCGAAATTCGTATGTAGAATGTCTGCTGCAATCCGCCGTCGTCGCGCCAGTGGTTTCACGCTAATCGAGCTGACCGTGGTGCTCGCTGTGATCGTCACGCTGGCCCTCGTCCTGACGCCGTCGATCATCAATTTCATCAACGATTCGCGCGTGGCGCGCGCCCGCACGGATACGCAGACGCTTTCCGCGTCGCTCATCCAGTTCTATCGCGACAACGGGTTCTTCCCGCAGTGGTCCGCGTCGAACGCCGGCGGGCCGGGGACGGCGGCGAGCAAGGTCGATCTGCTCGTGAGCATCGGCAACGTGCCCTCCTCCGCCGCCGCGAATGTGTGGACCACGGGCACGAACGACCGGCTGGACGACCAGCTGATCGCAAACGCGCCTGCCTTCACGGCGCGCACGGCGACCTCCACGTTCGGCTGGAACGGCCCGTACGTGTCGAACGCGATCAGCGCCGACCCCTGGAACAACCGCTACATGGTGAACATCGGGGTCATCGACACCACGCAGGGCACGCAGACCGCGAGTGGCACGACGAAGAGCGCCGTGTGGGTGCTTTCGGCGGGCCCGAACGGCATCGTCGAGACGCTTCCCGGCCAGGCCATCACCGTGGCGCAGCTCGGCGGGGACGACATCGGCATCCGGCTTCAGTAAGCAACGCGCAACTCCCGACTTCTCGATCGGGCTATTCCAGGCGACCGAAGGCCGCTTACGCCCGTTGGGTCGTGACTCAGGCCGACCTGAAGGTCCGCCTCCACTTCGTACGTTGTCCCCGCTCAGGCATCTGGGAGTTGCGAGTCGATCTCCTGTCCGTTCAGTCCCACAGAAAACCGTAGACCGCTACAAATACTGTAGATCTCACCGCACCTGCCGATTACTCCGTGGGACGGGCGGGCTCTCATCTGGCCTGGCGTTCCCGGCGATTCACACGCTTCACAACTTTGCACGGCCGGCGGCGGTCCGTTCCGCCGCGCGAGCCGTTTGCCTATGCCCACGCGCACGAGCATCGAGCTGTACCCCGAGGGGTGCCGACTGGCGGAGGTCCACGTGTCCTCCAGCCGCGATCGGGCGGCAGGCGCCGCCGGGGCACGGGTGCGCGCGTTTGCCGCCATCCCGCGCGCCGGCGAGGCCAACGGGCTCAGCGAGGCGCTGGCGACCGCCCGCGGCAACGGCAGGCTCGGGCGCGAAGCATGGGTCACGATCTGGGGCCTCCGGTCCGCGCAGCAGTTCCTGCGCCTTCCTCCGGCCACGCCCACGGCCCTCGAGGCGCTGGCCGCACGTGAAGCGCGCAAGGAGATCGCCGCCGCTCGAAGCCGACGGAGACTGCGCCAGCATCGGCATCATGCTCGGCGGCGAGGTCGTGATGGGGACGCATCGGCGCCGTGAGGTGTCGATGGTCGCTGTCTCGACGGCGGAAGTGCGCAGGCGCATTCAGCCGATCGTCGATGCCGGATTCGTCGTCGAGGGCGTGCTCACTCCGGCGCTGGCGTTGACGGCGGTCGCCCGTGCGCAGCTGGACGCCACGCCTGGCAGCTCGGGCGCCTACGTCGCGCTGACAGCGCGGGCTACCTGCGTGGCGATTGTTCGCGACGGCCTCCTGCTCTTCGCCCGGGAGCTGCCGTGGGGGTACGAGGCCGAATCGGCGGCCGATGCCGTATCGGCGCGCCTCGCCTCGGAGTTGCGGCGCTCGGTCCTGTTCTTCAAGCAAACGTTCCGCGCGCCGGTCGACTACCTGGTGTTGTGCGGCGACATGCCGGACCTGCGATCGCTCACCGCACCGCTCGGCGAAGCCCTCACGCTGCCGGTCCAGACGGGCGATTCGCTCGCCGGGATCGACGCGGCGGCGATTCCAGAGCCCGCGGAGCGGTTCCGCGCGAACGTGGCCGCGCTGCGATTGGCGATCGCCACGGGAGCGGAGCCGGTTCCGCCGATCAACCTGCTGCCCTCGACGATCCGGGTCGGCCGCGAGTCCCGCGCCCGCACCGTGCGGCTGACCGCGTCCCTGGCCGCAAGCGTTGCGCTCGTGGTGATGGCGTATGTGTTCGTGGGGCGGACGTCGTCACGCTACGAGGGCGAGAAGGCCCGGATCGAGCAGGAGGTGGCGGCGCTCGAGCCCGAGGCCCGCCGGCGGGATGAACTGCGTCAGGCCTACGCCCTTGCCGCGTCACAAGGCTCCGCCCTCGCCGCCTTCAATTCGCAGGGCCCGCGGCTCACGCGTTTGCTCGAGGCATTGTCGGCGGCGACCCCGGACGAGATCGTCCTGAGCTCGGTGAAAGCCGACGCCGACGGCATGCAGTGGGACGTCACCGTGAACGGCATTGCCGTGACGCCGGACGCCGCCTCCGGCCAGGCGGCCGTGAACACGTTGCTGCGCAGCCTCGCCGAGTCTCCGTTTGCCGGCGCGCCGGTGCAGCCGCCGTCGCTGCGCATGGTGTCCGGCGCCGGTGCGGCGACCGGCACGTCGGGCGATTCCTCGCGCCTCATCGCCGAGGGGATGAGCGGCGTCGAGTTCGAGCTGCGACTGAGGCTGGGGAAGTAGCGATGGACTTCGATACCTCCCGCGTCTCCCGCTACGCCCCTGTCGCGCTGCCTGTCGTCGTGCTGATTGCCGGCTGGCTGCTGCTCGTGCAGCCCAGGGTCACCGGCAACGCCCGCGTTGCGCGCGAGATGGACACCCTGCAGCAGCAGGTCGCCAGCCTGCGGACATCGATCGCGAACCCGTTGCCGGCAGCGCCCGCCAGCAATCCCGTCACCTCGTTCGAGCAGCACGTCGCGGCTGGCGATGCCACCTCCGTACTGCTCGAGCAGCTTGCGCGTGTCGCGGCCGCCGCGCCGGTTTCGAATCTGCTCATCGAGACCGCGGAGCGCGTGACGATGGCGTCGAGCACCGGTGCCGGCCCGCACGTCGTGAGCGGCACCGCGCCGGATCCGCGGTTCGCGCTTTTCGACGCATCGCTCGCGTACTCGCCGGTGACGATGTCGTTCGACGGGGAGTATGCGCGCGTCGGTGAGTTGCTCTGGCGGTTGCGCGACCTCGCGACGACAGTAGAGATTCGCAACTTCGAGGCGCGGCCCGTGATCGAAGACGCTCCTGCCCGCAGCGCGGCGCGGCGCAAGGTTCACGTCTCGCTGACGCTCTTCGCATATGCGCGACAGGGCGCCGTCGCCTCGGCCGGCGCGTCGGGAGTGCTGCGATGAAGCTGGACAAGCGGCACATGGCGGGATCGCTCGCGATACTCGGCTGCGCGATCACCTACAACGTGTGGGTCTTCACGCGTCCCGCCGGTCGTCCCGCAGGAGGCGCGGCGCCGGCTGGACATCATGGCCGAGGCACCGCCGGTCGCCGGCGTGCGCTGGCGATGCTCGCGCCGCGATCGACACGACGGCGATTCCCACGCTCGCGGACGTGGCGACCGACCGTCTGCCGGAATGGCCGCGCGATCCGTTCGAGAACCTGCAGGAGGCGCCGGAGGTCGTCGTGGGCGCCGCCGCGCCGGCTCCGGCACCCGCGCGTGAGCCGGATCCGGTCGTGGCATCCATTCTCTACTCGACGGGCCGGCGGCTGGCGGTGATCGACGGGCGGATCGTGCGCCCCGGCGAGCGCGCCGGCGGCGGGAGGGTGCTCGACATCCTGCCGAAGGCCGTCGTCCTGGAGCTTCCCGACGGCGACCGCCGCACGGTGGAGCTCCAGGCGCCGACAACCGGAGCACGCCGCCAATGATGTCCGCACGTCCGTTGACCCCGGCGGCCGTCCACGCCGCGCGCGCGAAGCTGATGCTCGTGCTGCCGCTGACGATGGCGCTGCTCGTCGGCGCCACCGGCTTCTTCGCCCTCAGCATGACGAGCCGCGTCTACATCATCCACGGCCCGGGCGAGGTGGCGAGCGCCCAGGTGGCGCATCTCGGTGTGCAGATCGCGTCGATCGCCGTCATCGCGGCGATCCTCGGTTTGAGCATCGCGGTCGGCGTCACGCGGCCGGTCCGACAGGTGACCGAGCAGCTCGAAGCGCTCGCCTCGGGCGACCTGCGCGGGGCGCTCGCCATCGCCTCCACCTCCGAGCTCGACTCTCTCGGCGGCGCGTTCAACGACGCCCTCAGCGCTCTGCAGCGGTATTACTTCCAGAGCATGACCGGCGCCGTCATCACGCTCGATGCCGAGGGGCGCGTGATCGGGTCGAGTCCCGCCGCCGAATCGACGCTCGGCTACCGCGAGGAGGACCTCGTCGGCCGGCGATTCAGCGAGGTGTTCACGCCGGCCTCGGGCAGCCGCGCGCTGTTGACATCGGTGGAAACGGCGATCACGCGCCGCCAGCCGGTCTCGCTCGACGACGTCGAGATCGTCGCGGCCGACGGACGGCCCGTGCGAATCGGGATCTCGGCGTCGTATCTGCAGCAGGGATCGGCGGCGGGTGCGGGCGCCCGCGACGTGGTGGGCGTCATGATCGCGTTCAAGGACCTGAACCAGATGCGCACGATCCAGGCGCGCCTGCAGCAGGCCGATCAGCTCATGGCGCTCGGGACGGTTACCGCCGGCGTCGCGCACGAGATTCGCAACCCGCTGGCGTCGCTGCGCGGACTTGCCGAGCTCCTCGGCCGCGACATCCCGCGCGAGGACAGCCGGCGCCGGTACGTGGACACGATGCTCGAGTCCATAGACCGGTTGAATCACCTCATCGAGGATCTGCTGCTCTTTTCGTCGCCGCGCGCGGCGGAGAGCGCCGACCTCGACCTGTCGAGCATCGCCGCCGAAACCGTGACGCTGTCGCAGGCCGGCGTCGGCGACCGCCCGGTGGCACTCCAGTGCGTTCGGACGGACGACCCGCTGGTCGTGCGGGGAAACCGCGACCGGCTGATTCAGGTGCTCACGAACATCGTGCTGAACGCGACGCAGGCCACTCCCGATGGCGGCGCCGTGACGGTCCGTGCGGAGCCTCGCGAGGGATTTGCGACGGTGACCGTGCACAACACCGGGTCGTACATCCCGCCGGGGGTCCGGCGGCAGCTCTTCGTGCCGTTCTTCACGACCAAGCCGACGGGCACGGGACTGGGACTGGCCATCGCGCGGCAGATCGTGACCTCGATGGATGGCCGCATCGACGTCGACAGCGACGAGCAGCGGGGAACGACGTTTACCGTGGAACTGCCGCTTGCGATCCGCGAGCCCGCGGCAGCATTCGCATAGAAAGAAAACGTGGTCATGTTTCAGATTCTCGTGGTGGACGACGATCCACAGATGCAGTTCTTCCTGAAGGAAGCGCTGGAGCGCCAGCAGTACGCCGTAACCGTGAAGCCGTCGGCCGAGTCGGCGCTCGAGGCGCTGACGTCGGCGACGTTCGACCTGATCCTCATGGACGTGCGGCTGCCGGGCATGAACGGCCTCGACGCGGTGCACGAGATTCAGAAGGCCGATCGGCGCACGCCGATCATCATCATGACGGCGCACGGGACGCGCGAAACGGCGCTCGACGCCGTTCGCCGCGGCGCGTACGACTACTTCACCAAGCCGTTCCGGCTCGACGAGATGGAGATCATCGTGCGCCGGGCGCTCGAGAAGAAGCGGATGCTGGCCGAGCTCGAAGAGCTGCGCCAGCAGCTGGCGGCCGGCGCGCGGCGCGGCCGCATCGTCGGTTCGAGCCGGCCGCTCGAGGAAATCCTGCGCCTGATCGACCGGGTCGGTCCCACCGATTCCACGGTGCTGATCCTCGGGGAGAGCGGAACGGGCAAGGAGCTCATCGCGGAAGCGATCCACGAGAACTCCAACCGCCGGGCCAAGCCCTTCGTGAAGCTGAATTGCGCGGCGATTCCGGAAGCGCTGCTCGAGTCGGAATTGTTCGGTCACGAGAAGGGGGCGTTCACCGGCGCGGTGAGCCGCAAGCCCGGCAAGTTCGAGCTCGCTGACGGCGGCACGCTGCTGCTCGACGAGATCGGCGACATGACGCTGTCCACGCAGGCGAAGATCCTGCGCGCCCTCCAGGAGCGCGAGCTTCAGCGCGTCGGCGGCACGCAGACCATCCATGTCGACGTCCGCATCATCGCCTCGACGAACAAGGACCTCGAGCGGGCGGTGAAGGAAGGCACGTTCCGCGACGACCTCTACTTCCGGCTCAACGTCGTGACGCTGCCGGTGCCGCCGCTGCGCGACCGGCGCGAGGAGATTCCGCAGCTCGCCGACCATTTCCTCGCGGAAGCGAACACCCGGTTGAAGCGCGGCATCACGCGGCTCGCCCCCGATACGCTGGCCGCGCTGATGGCGTACGCCTGGCCGGGCAACGTGCGGGAACTGCGCAACATGATCGAACGGGCCGTCGTCGTCAACGACGGCGACGTGCTGGCGCTCACCAGCTTTCCGCCACCCATCCGGCCCGCGGAGGCGACGGAGAACGCGGCGGGCCAGGGGCGGTGGGACACGCTGCAGGATCTGACGCTCGACGAGAAGGTGGCGCAGCTCGAACGGGCCTTCGTGATGGACGCCCTCGCGCGTGCGGGCGGTGTGCAGGCCGCCGCGGCGCGCCTGCTGGGCGTCACGGAGCGGTCCGTCTGGCACCTGGTGAAGAAGCATCGGATAGAGGTGGGGCGGTTGAAGGCCTCAGGGCCCAGGCATCAGCCTGAGCAGCCTCCGGAGCCCTGAGGCAATCAGGCCTGAGGTGCGCGCGGAGCGATGCCGGGTCCGAAGACCGGCCTGGATGGCGTGGCCCTTTGGACCGCCTTGAACCTACTGAGCCCTGAGGCCTTTCTAAGAGACGTCCGACGTGTCTAGGACAGATTCTCATCAAGGACGGCGTCGTCAGCACCGCGCAGCTCGAGCAGGCGCTCGCGCAGCAGCGCAGCAGCGGAGCCCTGCTCGGCGACATCCTGCTGTCCCTGAACTTCATCACCGAGGAGGCGCTCGCCCGCGCGCTGGCGCGCGAGGCGGGTGTGCCGTTCGTGACGATCGACGGGCTGCTGCCGGATCGTGACGCCGTCGCGCTCGTGCCCGAGCATTTCGCACGCCAGCACGTCCTCGCTCCCGTGGGGTTCAAGAACAAGGCGCTCGAGATCCTTCAGGCCAACCCGTTCGACGTCGTCGCGCTCGACGAGCTCGAGCGGCTCGTCGGGCGGCCCATCGAGGTGACCTGCGGCACGGCGCAGAACGTGCGCAACGTGATCGAGCGCTGCTATACCGACCGCTCCGACGTGCGGGACCTCGTGAAGGAGGGCGTGGACGCCCTCAACGCGCCGCAGGTGGACGTCGTGACCACCGATTCGCCGGTGGTGCGCCTGCTGGAACTCGTCATCAACGACGCCATCGCCCGCGGCGCCACCGACCTGCATATCGAGCCTGAAGACCAGTCCGTCCGTATCCGGCATCGCATCGACGGCGTGCTGATTCCGAGCGATACGATTCCGCGCGAACTGCATGCGCCGCTCGTCAGCCGCCTCAAGGTGCTCGGCGGCCTCGACATCACGGAACAGCGGCTGCCGCAGGACGGCCGCATCTCGCAGATGGTCAACGGCCGCCGCGTCGATCTGCGCGTGGCCACCTTTCCGACGACATTCGGCGAGAAGGTCGCCATCCGCATCCTCGAGAAGGAGAAGCTGGTTCGCGGCCTCGAGGAGCTGGGATTCAACAACCGCAACTACGCGCTGTTCCGCGACATCCTCAGCAAGTCGCGCGGCATCGTCCTCGTGACCGGTCCCACCGGCGCGGGCAAGACGACGACGCTCTATTCGGCGCTGTCATATCTCGGCAGCATCGAGCGCAACATCCTGACCGTCGAGGATCCGGTCGAGTACCAGATCCCGACGATCCGCCAGACGCAGATTCGGCCGAAGGCGGGGTTCACCTTCGCCACGGCGATTCGTTCGCTGCTCCGCCAGGATCCCGACATCATCATGATCGGTGAGATCCGCGACCCGGAAACCGCGCAGCTCGCGCTCCGCGCCGCGCTGTCGGGCATCCTCGTGTTCAGCACGCTGCACACGCAGGACTCGGCCGGCGCGGTCCCGCGCCTCATGGACATGGGGCTGGAGCCGTACCTGCTGGCGTCGGGCATCGTCGGCGTCATCGCGCAGCGGCTGCTGCGGACGATCTGTCCCGACTGCAAGGACACCGCCGAGTATTCGGCGGAGATGCTCGCCAAGGTCGGCCTGACGCCAGATCCGGGCCTGGTGTTCTACCGCGGCCGCGGCTGCACCAAGTGCGGCGATACCGGCTACCGCGGGCGAACCGGCGCGATGGAGATCCTGGTCGTGGACCACGCGACGCACACGCTGATCCGTGAGCGCGCCGATTCGCGCCTCATCAAGGAAGCCGCCGTGCGCTCGGGCATGAAGACGCTGATGGACGATGCCCTGGCCAAGGCAATCTTCGGGCAGACGACGCTCGAAGAAGTCCTGCGGGTGGCCTATGAGTAGAGGACTGCGTGTGGTCTCCAGTCTCCGGGCTCCAGTCGCCGGTCGTACTGGGGGTGAGAGTCGCCGCGCCGTCCCTTCACCGCTTGGCAACGCGGGGGCCGGTAGACCGGAGTCCGTGGACCGGAGACCGACAGGTGCCTAGTTTCTCCTACGTCTCCGTCGACGACAGCGGGATCGAGCTGAAGGGCATGGCCGCGGCCGACACCGAGGACCAGCTCGCCGAGGTGCTGCGGCGCCAGGGCCAGTACCTGGTGCGGAGCGTCGTCGCATCCGAAGGCGGCGTCGCGTTGGCGGAGATCCGGATCCTGGAGCGGATCACCCGGCGCGACCTCATCTTCTTCACCAACCAGGTCGCAACCGTGATGGCGACGGGCGTCGGGCTGGTCGAGGGGCTCGAGGACATCGAGACCCAGACGAAGAAGGTGGCCTTGCGGCGTGTGGTGGCGGCGGTGCGCCGCGACATCGAGTCGGGCGACAGCCTGTCCAGCGCGCTGGCGAAGCACCCGAAGGTCTTCAACGAGATGTACGTCAACATCGCCAGGGCAGGCGAAGCGACGGGCCAGATGGAGCGCGCGCTCACCGACCTCGTCGCCCAGCTCGAATGGCAGGACGACCTGAACGGCCGCATCCGCGAGGTCGCGACCTACCCCGCCCTCGTGGTGTTCATGCTCGGGGTGCTGTCGGTCGTGCTGGTCGTCTTCACGATCCCGCGCTTCATGGCGGTGTACGAGCGGCTCAACGCCCAGATCGAGCTGCCGCTGCCGACACGGATCGTGATGGGCGCGTCCGGCGGGCTCCGCATGTACTGGCCCGTCATCATCAGCGCGCTCATCGTGCTGTTCGTGTCGATCAGGATGTACGCGCAGACGCCGGACGGCAGCATCGTCCTGACGCGAACGGCGATGCGCATCCCGATCATCGGCGAGCTGATGCGGAAGATCGCGTTGTCGCGGTTCGCGCACTACTTCGCGACGCTGCACGACTCCGGCCTCGAGGTGGCGCCATCGCTGACGCTCATCGAAAAGCTGATCGGCAACGCTCACCTGTCGCAGCAGTTCAGCCGCGCGGTGCAGCGCGTGATGGCGGGCGAGTCGCTGTCCAACGCGCTGCGCGCCGTCGGCGAGTTCCCGCCCGTGGTCATCCAGATGATTGCGCTCGGCGAGCGGACGGGCCGCATGTCGAAGGCGCTCGAGGACGTCCGCCGCTACTTCGACGGGGAAGTTGACCGGACGATCAAGCGCTCGCTCACCCTGTTCGGGCCGATTCTCCTCGTCATCCTCGCGGGCACGTTCGTGCTGATGGCACTGGCGTTCTACCTGCCCTTGTTCCAGCTCCTGCGGGGGATTCAATGAGGCAGGCAGGCAGCTGGCAGCCGGCAGCCGGCAGTAGGGCAAGGCGCAGCGGACTGCCGGCTGCGGGCTGCCTGCTGCCAGCTTCAGGGTTTACGCTCATCGAGCTCGTCGTGGTGCTCTCGGTGATCGGGATCCTCACGGCGACGGTGACGCCGGCCGTGGTGCAGCGGGTCATGGACGCGCGCATCGCCTCCACGGCGCTCGAGGCGCGGGCGCTGCACGACGCCATCGTCGGCGATCACACTCAGTCGCGGTTCGGGTTCGTCGGTGATATCGGCCGCATGCCTGGCAGCTTCCAGGAACTGGTGCAGCGAGGATCGCTCCCGGCCTATACGACGAACACGACCCGGGGCATTGGCATGGGGTGGCGCGGGCCCTACATCAACATCGGTGCGTCGCCGACCGACTATGCGCTCGATGCTTTCGGGCGCCCGTATACGGGCGCATCGTCAGGTCAGGTGCGCAGCGCCGGCCCGGACGGGGTCGCCAATACCATGGACGACATCGTGTACCCGCCGGCCGCCCCGGCGGTCACCGGCAACGTGACGGTCACCGTCAAGACCATCACCGGCGGCAGGACGCGAGTCGATCCGACGGGATATCGCGTCGACCTGCTGTATGCGGCGAACGGCAGCGAAGACGACGTCAGCGATACCACCGGGCCGTTCACCTTCGCAAACGTACCCATAGGCATTCACGCGGTGCGCGTGGTCAAGACCGGCAATCCCAATTCGGGGACCGTCGTGAGCCAGGACACCATTGTGGTGCGCCCGGGCAGCACCCTGGCCGCCGAGCTGTGGTTTTGACATCGCGCCGGGTCTGATCTCCACCGGAACCATGATGGGGGCAGGCCGTTCTCAGAGGACACTTTGCCGATTGCGAAGGTTGAGGCAAAGTGTCCTCTCACATGACCTCCGACCCCTTTTTCATCGACGGTATCCTCGACACCGCCACCTGCCGGCGGATCCGCGGCCTGATGGACCGCGGCGCGACCGAACCGGCGGAGATTCTCGTTGACACGGTCGCGCTCGACGTGGAGGTCCGCCGCGTCGCGACCGTTGACGTCGATCCCGAGATGACCGCCGAAGTCGAGCAGCGGCTCGACGCGGTGCGTGACGAGGTCGGCGGCTTCTTCGGGTTGACGCTGACCGCGCGCGAAGGCGTGAGCTTCCTCCGCTACGAGAAAGGCGACTTCTACCTGCCGCACGTCGATCGCGCGATCACCGACGCGTGGCCGGATGCCGCCCGACGTCAGATCGCGCTGGTGATCTTCCTCAACACGTCGGTGGCCTCGCCGCTCGACGGCGAGTTCAGCGGTGGTGAGTTGTGCCTCATCGACGCGCGCGTGGACGTGGTGCCGCGGGAGGGGATGCTCGTGGCTTTCGATGCCGGCATGCTGCACGAGGTCGCGGCGGTGAGCCAGGGCACGCGCGATGTCATCGTGGACTGGTTCTACTGAACGAGCGAGATCCAGTCCGCGATGACGCGGGCCCGCGGGCTTTCGGCCCGGGCCAGGGGAACGACGGCGATGCAGCCGATCGCTGCGGTTGGCTGGGGCATAGTCACGCGCGCCGGAAAGGTCGGCGACGAGCGACGCGGCGCTGAACGCCACGTCGGACCCTCGCTCTTCCATCGTGACCTGCATCAAGGCCCCGTCGCGGAGAAAAAGCAGGGCGCGCGCGTCACGGCGCCAGCGTGGACGGGTGCCGCCGGCCGAGGTGACACGCCACTTGCGGCCGTCCTGCGGCCAGCGCTCCACGAAGATCTCGGGCCGGCCTGGCTCATCGCTGACGTAGGCGATCCATCGCCCGTCAGGCGACCAGCGTGCGTCGGACTCGTTGAAGCCGCTGCGCGCGATGGCGCGGCGGTCGCCGCTCGTCAGATCGAGCGTCCAGACGTCATACCCCGTGCCGCTGCCCGGCGCGTGGAAGAGCAGCGTCCCTCCGCGCCAGTCGGAGGGCGTCTCGTCGAGCTCGGATCGCAGCACGGACTGGTCGGGCTGCTCGGAGAACTGCGGCGGCCGCGCGAAGAGGTTCGGCTGGCCGCCCTGCATCGAGCGGAACACGATCCGCGATCCATCGGGCGCCCACACCGGGTCGGAGTCGGCAGAGAGCGACAGCGTCAGCCGCCGGCCAGGCTCCGGCGTGTTCATCACGGGCAGCACGAACACGTCCAGCGTGCGAAGCAGCGGATCGAGCATCGTCACGGCCGCCGCGCGATCGTCGGACGAAAGCCGCACCTGCCAGTAGTCAGCAGGCTCGGACACACGGCCGGCGCGCCGCCCGTGCAGGTCGAACCACGCCAGCTCCCGGGCGCGCGGAGCGGCCGCCGCCCACACGATGACACGCGTCGAGGCCGTGAAGAATGCGCGCCCTGACGCCGACACGCCGACGTCGAACGCCAGCCGCGCGGCGCGCCCGGTCAGCGCGCCCCGTTCTGCGTCGAACCGCTGGACGCTCAGCGCGCCATCGAGCACGTGCACGAGGACGTCGCCGATCATCGCGGCATGCCCGGATGTCCGCGCGAGATCGATCTCGCCGCCCTGGCGTACCAGCCGCACGATCCGCCGGCCGGCCGCCACCTGCGCCACGTAGAGAAAATCCCCGGCGTCGCCGACCGCTTCTGGAGCGCCGTGCGCAACGTCGCCGCTGCGCAACGTCGTGGCGTCGCTCAGGCTCCCTGCGCGCAGGCGCCTGATCGGCCCTCGCGCCTCGGGAGCATAGAGCAGCGATCCATCAGGCAGCCACGCCGCTCCCGAGGGCGACGGCGCGTCGGCAAGGTCGCGGACCGCGCCGTCGCGCAGCGCGATCTGCCTGAGCCTGCCGCCAGCGAAGAACGAGACGACGCCGCCTCCGCGCTTCCACGCCGGCATCGCCGCGCCATCGGTGCCGGTCAAGAGCTCCGCGCGTTCGGCGTCGAGAGGGCGCCGCCACAGCTGCGGGACGCCCGCCGACGTCGCCACGAACACCAGTTCGCGCCCTTCCGGCGAGAGCGCGGCGTCCAGGACGTCATCTCCGGCACCAAGCTCCGCGCCGGGCGGCGGATCGATCGACGTACGAATTGGCGCCGGCGCAGCGGCCGGAGGCTGCGGTGCGCGGCGCACGGCCGTGAACGCGGCGAGTGCCAGCGCGACAGCGAGCACGATCGTCGATACTCGCCAGATCATCGCGTCAGCCGCACGACGGCCTCCACGTGGGCGGTGTGCGGAAACATGTCCACCGGCTGAATCGACCCGATCGTGTAGCGATGGCGCGCAATCGTCTTCAGGTCACGGGCGAGCGCCTCGGGATTGCACGAGACGTACACGGCGACCGCGGGTTGCAGGCGTCCGAATACGTCCTCGAGCACGTCTTCCGTGCAGCCTTCGCGCGGGGGATCGAGGACGACGGCCTCCGCCGAACGGATCGTCCGCAGCGTTGCTTCGACCGGCTTCGCGATGAACCGGCATCGTTCGGGCGGAATGCGGTTCAGCCGGAGGCTCGCCTCGCCGTCCGCCGCCGCCTCGCGGCTCTCCTCGACGGCGGTGACCGATTGCCCGCGTTGTGCGAGCGGCAGCGCGAACAGGCCGGCGCCGGCATACAGGTCCAGCGTCCGCGCTCCTTCGGGCACGGCGTCGAGCACCAGCGACGCCAGGATCCCGGCGGCCCGCACGTTCGTCTGGAAGAATGCGGTTGGCGACACGACGAACGACACCCCATTGACCGCCTCGCGCATGCGCGCCGGTCCGCTGAGGGTGCGCGTCTCGCGGCCGAAGATGTAGCCGTCGTCCTTCGGGTGCAGGTTGAGGTGGAGCGATGTCGGCGGCTCGATCGCGGTCTGTACAGCGCGCCGGGTTGCGGTACGCAACTGCCGATCGCCATCGCCGGTGGCCACGATCGTGGCCATCATTTCCTTCGTGTTGCATGCGGCACGTATCGCGAGCGCCCGAAGCACGCCTCGACCCTGAGCGTCGGCGGCGGTCACGCCGGCTCGGGCGAACGCATCCCCGAACGCGAACGCCAGCGTGTTGCCGCGCGGATCATGGACCGGGCACTCGCGTACCGGAATCACCCGCCGAGTGCCGCGGACGTAGTGGCCCATCACGAGCCGAGGCGGCCTGCGGCCCGCGGTCGGCACGTTGCCGAACACGAAATGCACCTTCTGCCTGTAGCCCCAGGGATCGGATACCGCCGTTGACGGCAGCATCGGCCGGACTCGCGGGGCTGAAGCCACGGCGCTCCGAACCAGCCGCTCGACCAGCGCCGTCTTGAGACGCAGTTGCTCGGGATAGGCGATGTGCTGCCAGGTGCAGCCGCCGCACGGGCCGAGTCCGGGCTCGGCATCAACGCCGAAGTGCGGGCACTTCGGGTTGATCCGGTGCGGAGAGGGCGCAAGCACCTCGATGAGCCGCGCAGCGGCCGCATGCTGCCGCCGCGCGCCAACGTGCACGCGCACGCGCTCGCCGGGAATCGTGAACGGGATGGTGAGCTGAAGGCCGCCGGCGCTGGCGACGCCGTCGCCAGCCGCATTCAGTGAGTCGATGGTGACGTCCAGCGCATCGGCCACGCGGATCAGTCTACGGTCTCCGGCCTACCGTGTCTGCAGAATCGAGCCGTCATGACTGCAGACCGTGGACTGTAGACCGTAGCCCGATCGTCGTTACTGCACGCCGAGCAGCTCGACGTCGAAGAGCAGCGTCGCGTTGGGAGGAATCACGCCGCCCGCGCCGCGGGCGCCGTATCCGTACTGTGGCGGAATCGTGAGCACGCGCTGTCCGCCAACCTTCATGCCTGCAACACCCTCGTCCCACCCGCGGATCACCTCGCCGGCCCCGAGGCGGAAGGTGAAGGGCTCGTTGCGATCGCGCGAGCTGTCGAACTTCGAGCCCTTCTTGTCGCCCTTCGTTTCGTCGTAGAGCCACCCGGTGTAATGCACCGTCACGTTCTGGCCGGAAGCGGCTTCGGCACCCGTGCCGGGTTTTGCGTCGGTCTTTATCAGCTCCGTCACGTTCGACTCCGTTCCGCCGCCACATCCCGCAGCGGCGATCGCCATTGCCACCAGGAAGGCATACGTGGTGCGCACCCTTCGCCAGGGCGAACATGTTCTTTCGCGCATCATCTCGACTGTCATTCTCCCGTCCCCGCACGGTTTCCGGAGTAAGTGATTTTCCAGATACGGCCCTTGACGTCGTCGGAGACGTAGATTGAGCCGTCGCGCGCCTGCACGAGTCCGGTCGGACGGTAAGCCGCCTCGTTCGGGTTCATGATTTGCGGCTTGCCGGTGAAGCCGCTGGCGAAGACGCGATGCGGGCCAGACGGGCTGTCGCCCTTGAACGGCACGAAGCGGACGTTGTAGCCCTCCATCGCCAGCGGCGCGCGATTCCAGGAGCCGTGGAACGTGACGAACGCGCCACCGCGGTACTCCTGGGGGAACTGGGTGCCGGTGTAGAACATCAGGTCGAGCGGCGCATTGTGCGCGGGGAAATTGGCAATCGGCTTGTCGAACTTCGCGCAGTCGGCCTCTTTCTTCCCGTCGCCGCCGTACTCCGGATTCTGCAGCCGCTTGTTCTGGGCCAGATCGAAGTAGCAGTACGGCCATCCGAAGTTCGAGCCTTCCTTGATCACGTGCATCTCTTCGGCCGGCAATTCGCCGTTCTGCTGCGCGGTGAACAGCTTCGGCCACATCGTGTCGAGCTGGTCGCGGCCGTGCTGCACCTGGAAGAGCGTGCCGGTGGTTGGATGCGCCATCAACGACGTCGTGTGGCGAATGCCGGTGGCGTAGCGGTTTCCGGCGGAGTGCTTCTGGCCGACGCGGTTGGCGTCGTATTTCCAAATCCCGCCATGCTCGGCGAGCAACGGACACGGAGTCTGGCCTGGCACCTCGGCGCGGCGGTCGGGCTCCTGGCAGGCATTGCTCGGCGCCCCGACGTGGACGAAGACCTCGTTGTTGCGGCCAAACGCGAATGGCTTGGCCGTGTGGCCCCGCTGCGCCGGGAACTCGACGATGGTTTCGGGCTGGGCGGTGGGGACGAGCGCGTTGCCGTCCATCCGGATGCGCACCAGCCGGTTGTCGGAGCCGATGTACAGATAACCGTCGTGCCAGAGGATGTCTGTGCCGTTGAGGCCGGCGCCGAAGCGCTGCTGCTGTTCGAAGCGGCCGTCGCCGTCGGCATCGCGCAACGCGATGACCGCGCCGGCGGGGCCACCTTCGACCGCGCGGCGCAGCATGACATAGAGATCGCCGCTCGGGCTCACGACCATGTGGCGCGCAGGACCGAGGTTGTCGGCCACGACCGATGCACAGAACCCGTCCGGCAGCGTCAGCCCGCCATTGCCCGTGTCACAGGGATTCGATCGACTCTGTTGGCCCCATACGCCCGTAGCGGCAACCAGGGCCAGCGCTATCGCAACCGAAGCTCGTCTCATACTTGCGTCCTCGCAGGGGGTCAGACCCCTCTGCATTGGGGTCGGACCCCACTCCATCGCCGGATTATACGTGGCACTCGGGTTGAAGGCACAGAGTCCCAGGGGCAGGTCCTCGATGCTCAATGTCAGCAACGGCAGTTCCCTCGGGCCGGCGTGCATCCGAATGATGGGCTTAGGGCAATGAACACTTTGAGCATGCGCATTGAGCATTGAGCATCGATGAGGTACTGATAGCCGGAGCGGGGCTCGCCGGCCTCTGTGCCGCGCGCGAGTTGGCGCGAGCGGGTGCCACCGTCACCATCTTCGACGCGAGGGATCGCCCCGGCGGGCGAGTCTGGACGGCCCGTCTGGAACAGGACGAGCACGGCGAGCTCGGCGGGGAGTTCATCGATTCCGATCAGCAGACGATCCGTGATCTCGTGCGCGAGCTCGGCCTCGAGCTCGTCCGTGTGCTGCCGGGGGGCTTCACGCATCGCTTTCGCGGAAACGATGGGCGGTACCACGTCAGCCGGACGCGGCCGTGGGCAGCGCTGTCGGAGTGCCTGGATCCGCTCGTTCGCCGCTACAAGTCCGCTCGCGGCAACACCAGCGCCGACGCGGTCCGCGAGATGGCAACCATTTCCCTGCGCGAGTGGCTTCGCCGTCACGAGGCGTCGCGCGAGCTGCACTCGATGGCGAACGCCGTCCGCGGGTTCTTCCTGGCCGATCCGGACGACCTCTCCGTGCTGCCGCTGGTCGAGCAGCTGGCTGATGGCGGATCTCCCGCGCAGGCCGAGATGTATCGCGTCGCCGGCGGCAGCGATCGCCTCGTGAACGCGCTCGTCGCGTCCATCCCGGCGCGCCATCTGCTCCGGCACCGCCTGCGCGCCATCTCGCATCCGACCGACCGCGTGGTCGCCCACGTCGAGGACGAGCACGGACACGCGCAGGAGCTCGAAGGCGACGCCATGGTGATGACGCTGCCAGCCACGGCGCTCGCGCGCGTCGACATTCGTCCGTCCCTGCCCGACGATCAGCAGCGCGCAATCGCCGCGCTGCGCTACGGATGCGCGACGAAAGTGCTGATCCAGTCGCCGCGGGATCTCTTCGACGGCCGAAAGGCACGCGCGTTTGCCACCGATACCGATCTCGGCGCGTTCTGGGACGGAGCCGATGGGCGCGGTACGCTGCTCACGTTCCTCGGCGGCGGTTGCGCGAGCCGCCGCCTGCGTGCCCGGGCTGATGTGGCCGCCCACTCCGTGCTCGACGAGCTCTGCTGGCTTGGCATGTCCGGCGCCTCCGTGACGACGATGCGCGTGGCCACCTGGGAAGACGATCCGTGGGCCGGGGGAGGCTACGCGTATCTCGATCCCGGGTTCGATCCGGCGTGGCGCCCGCTGCTGCGACGCCGCGCCGGCCGGCTCGTCTTCGCCGGCGAGCACACCAGCGAAGAGTGGCAGGGCTACATGAATGGCGCGGTTGAGTCCGGCCTCAGAGCCGCGCACGAACTGATCGAAAAACCGCCACAATAGGGCTTCGGGGTCCGGCTCCCGTCTTCAGGGAGGCCGCACCCGCAGTTCGGGTCCCGGAGTCCGCGCGCGGAGTCCGGAGCCCCTTTTACGGAGGTTCCTGTGGCCCTTCGCCGAGGCGTTGGTCTCGTCCTCACTCTGATCGGGATGGCGGTGTTCGTGTCGGTTGCCGGCATCCTGCTCATGTACCTCGTGCTGTCGCGCGGGCCGTCGGTGCCCGGGCAGGCCACGCTCGTGCTCCGGCCCGGCGGCGAGCTGCACGAGATCGTTCCCGACGACGTCGTCGGACAGCTGATCGGGCGGGACGCCGCGACGGTGCGCGGATTCGTCGAGAGCCTGCGCCTCGCGAAACGGGACCCGCGCATCAGGAGCGTCGTGCTGATGCCTTCCACGCTCGACGTGCCGTTCTGGGGCAAGGTGCAGGAGCTGCGCGACGCGGTGCTCGATTTCCGCGAATCGGGCAAACGCGTCACTGCCTTCCTCGAGTATGGCGGCGAGCGCGAGTACCTACCTGGCGAGCGCCGCCGACCGCGTGTTCCTGCTGCCGACCAGCCCGCTCGACCTGACCGGCGTGGCGTCCTACGAGATCTTCCTGCGCGGCACCCTCGACAAGATCGGCGCCTCTCCCGACTTCGTGCACATCGGGGAGTACAAGACGGCGGTGAACACGTTCACCGAGCGCACGTTCACACCGGCGCACCGCGAGATGTCGGAGTCGCTCAACCGCGACATGTACGAGCAGCTCGTGCGTGACATCGCGATGGGACGGAAGAAGACGCCCGCCGAAGTGCGGGCGCTGATCGATCAGGGCCCTTTCTCGCCCGAGGATGCGCTGCGCGCAGGGCTGGTGGACGATCTCGCTTACGAGGACCAGCTCGATGACCGCGTACCGGAGCTGCGTACCGGCTCCGAGCCGGCGCGACGGGTCGAGGGTACCGAGTACCAGCGCGTCGATCCACGCTCGGTGGGGTTCAGCCCGCAGTCGCGCATCGCGGTGCTGTATGCCGTCGGCACGATCGTGTCCGGCAAGAGCGGCTTCGACCCGGTCAACGGGACCGTCGTCGGATCGGACACGGTGGTCGAGCAGATCCGGCGCGTGCGTGACGATGATTCCATCAAGGCGATCGTGCTGCGGGTCGACAGCCCCGGCGGGTCGTCGATCGCGTCCGACGTGATCTGGCGCGAGCTGATGATCACGCGGGACACCAAGCCGTCACGGCCGCTGATCGTCTCCATGGGCGACCTTGCCGCATCGGGCGGCTACTACATCGCGATGCCGGGTCAGGTGATCGTCGCGCAGCCGGCCACGCTGACCGGCTCGATCGGGATCTTCACGGGCAAGTTCGTCGTGCGCGGCACGCTGGAGAAGCTTGGCGTCAGCACCGAGACGGTGCAGGCGGGCAAGAACGCGACCGTCAACTCGCCGTTCGAGCCGTTCTCGCCCGAGCAGCGGGCGAAGGTGCTCGACTACATGCAGGGCTTCTACGACAACTTCGTGGAGAAGGCGGCCGCCTCGCGCCGCACCACACCCGAGCGGATCGACGCCGTGGCCCAGGGTCGCGTGTGGACCGGGCAGCAGGCGCGGCAGAACGGGCTCGTGGACGAGCTCGGGGGCTTGAACGAGGCGATCGAGATCGCCAAGGCGCGCGCAAAGATTCCGGCCGAGGAGGATGTCGAGGTGGTGCTCTATCCTGCGCGGCGCAGCATCTACGAGGCGCTGACGGCGCAGTTCGGAACGGCGGGCTTCAGCGCCTGGAGCCTGCTCACCGGAGATGCGGAGCTGAAGGCCATCGCGGCACTGACCGCTCCCGCGCGCCTGTTTCGTCGCGGCGAGCCGCTCGCGTTGATGCCGTTAGGATTCCTGCGCTGAGAGGGCTCCGGGCTCCGGGCTCCGGGCTTCGGGCGACAGGGCCGGCTTAGCCGGCCCCTACGAATGACAAGGGCCGGCTGAAGCCGGCCCCTACGACTTCAGGCTGGTCTCGGGCGGTGATGCCTGGACGTCACGCAAAAAAAAGGCGGGTCCAAAAGGACCCGCCCTACAGCGTCGGAAGCCCGAAGCCCAAAGCCCAAAGCCCGGGCCCGCTCTTACGCGCCCACCACCTTGCGGACGACGTCGTTGTTGACCTCGATCGCCATCTTCTCCTTCGCCCTGTTCATGTAGGCGGTGAAGAAGCGGTTGCGGCGCTCGTTCAGCAGTTCCCCGCGGAACGTTTCCTTGGCCGGGCGGAACTCCTCCGGGGTGACCTCGTCGCGCTCGACCACGCGCACGATGACCGTGCCGTCATTCGTGGTGATCGGATCGCTCACGCCGCCTGCGGGCAGGTTGAAGACGACCTTGTCGACTTCGGGGCTGACGCCGACGTCGGGCAGCGCCGACTCGCGCGCCACGAGCTCGGTGTCCTTCGCCTCGAGCCCCTGAGCCTTGGCGGCGGATGCGAAGTTGCCGCCCGCCGCTTTCAGCGCCGCGGCGATCTGCCCCGCGCGCTGGCGGCTCAGTTCGGTCGCCCGCGAGCGGATCAGGTCCTCGCGCACGCGGTCCTTCACCTCGTCCAGCTTCGGCACGTACGGATCGCGCTTGCCCGACACGGTGATGAACACCGGGCCGCGCGGGGTGTTGAGCGCGTCGCTCACAGCGTTGTCCGCCATCGTGAACGCGCCCGCCGAGACCGCTGGCGCCGCGCCGAGGCCCGGGATCGGGTCGCCGCGCTGGAAGAAGCCCGACTCGACGACCGTCAGCCCGTTCTCGCGGGCGACCGTGTCGAGGTCCGGCGGGTTGTTGATCCGGTCCGCGAGCTGTCCTGACTGCGCGCCGATCTGCTGGTCCACGCGCTGCCACGCGAGCGTGTCCTGGATCTGCGCGCGCACGCCGTCGAGCGGCGTCGTCGCGCCCGGCCGCTTGTCCACGACCTTGATGATGTGGAACCCGAACTGCGACTTGACGAGATCGGGGATCTCGCCCGGGTTCGCGTTGAACGCCGCCGTCTCGAACTCCGGGACCATCCGGCCGCGCGCGAAGTAATCGAGGTCGCCGCCCTTGACCTTCGAGCCTTCATCCTCCGAGTACTGCTTCGCGAGCGCCGCGAAGTCCTCGCCGGCCCGCGCCCGCTTCAGGATCTCCTCGGCCTGCTTCCGCACCGTCGCCTCGTCCTTGCCCGCGGTATTGAGCAGGACGTGACTGGCGCGCACCTGTTCCGGCGTCGTGTACTGCTGGAGGTTGTTCTTGTAGTACGTCTCGGCTTCGGCCGGCGTGATGTTCACCTTCGCGCGCGCCGCATCGCGGTCGATGAGCAGCATCTTCACCTTACGCTGCTCGCCCATGCGGTACTCGGCCTGGCGCTGGTTGAAGTACGCCTCGACATCCTGGTCGGTGACGGCCACCTGATCGCGGAAGCGGTCGGCGGTGAGCGCCACGACCTGGAGCTTGACCTTCTCGTTGCGCAGTTTGTACTCGCGCTCGAGCTCCGGTTCGGCGACCGCCATCCAGTCGGTCAGGGCGGCGCGCAGCTTGTCGATCATCATGCTGCGCCGGAGGTTCGCCTCGAAATCGCCCTTCGTCATCGGCGGCCGCTGGCTGCGGAGCAACTGATCGTAGCGCGCCTCGCCGATGAACCGGCCGTTCTCCTGCAGCCCCGGGATGGAGAAGATCTGTTGCGCGAGCTCCTCGTCGCTGACCCGGATCCCCTGGCGCTCGGCCTCGGCCAGCGCGGCCTGCTCGTCGATCATCTGCTGCAGGATCTGCTGGTCGATACCCAGCTGGCGCAGCAACTGTTCGTTGACATTGCCCCCGTACGCGGTCTGGTACTGCTGCATCTGACTCATATACCGCCGCTGGAACTCTCCTGCGGTCAGCGGGCGTCCCTGGATCTCGGCCACGACCTCGTTGGGCGAGGCCGTCCCGGCAATGGTCGAGGTCGGGGTATCGACGAAATCGGTTGCGTAAAAAGCGATGAAGGTCAGCACCACCAGGCCGAGGCTCCACTTGAGCCATCCCCTGTGCCGGCGCATCCGGTCGAGCATCGTCATGATAGAAATCCTTGTGACTCCAGGCGCCGGGCTACAGCTTCCGGGCCGGAAACCCCAATCGTACGCCACGAAATGCAGCGGCTGCAACCACTTATCGTGCTATATTGAGACGTTTCCGAGGACCGCGCAGCTTCCCCCGAGGCATGTCCGATGCACCCCGCCCCTGCGAGTGGTGACACCTATCTCCACTGAGCCTGACGTCGCACCCCCGATGGTTCGCGGAACACGACGAGCCGATTTCGCCGCCCGCCTGAAGGGCCGTCTGCGGACGCTACGGGCACGCGTGGAGCGCCGGGACGCCGTTATCGATGCGGTCCGCGACGCGAACGCCAGCCTCGACCCGAACAAGGTCGCCGTCTGGCTGGTGCGCCAGGCGCAGGAGTGGATTCCGGCCCCATGCTGGGCCGTCGTTTCTCACGACATCAACGGCCAGGTGTCGGTCATGGCCGACGACGGGATGACGCCGGGCCTTGGCCCGTCGCTGTGGGCCGCGGCCAACTGGGTGATGCGCAATGGAGCGGAGTTCTTCGCCGCCGACCTCGCTCGCGACAGCCGGGCCGCGAACGGCGCCCTCGGGACGGCGCTGGCCTTTCCGCTCGTCTGCCGCCACCGCACCGTCGGGGCGCTGGTGGGCCTCGATCCCGAGCCGTCATCAGAGGCACCGGCGCTCGGGTCCATCAGTCGTGCTCTCGCTGCGGTCGCCTCCTCGAGCCCGCGGCCATCGCCCTGGACAACGCTCTCGCGCTGCAAAAGGCCGAGGCGCTTTCCGTCACCGATGACCTCACCCGGCTGTACAACTCGCGGTACCTCAACCTGGTGCTGCGCCGCGAGGCCAAGCGCGCGTCGCGCAGCGGACGGCCGGTTTCTCTGCTGTTCCTCGACCTCGACGGGTTCAAGCAGGTCAACGACACCTACGGCCACCTCGCGGGCAGCAAGGCGCTCGTGGAGTCTGCCGCCGTTATTCGCGGCTGCGCCCGGGAAACGGACGTGGTGGCGCGTTTCGGCGGCGACGAATTCTCGCTGATTCTCCCCGACACCGGCCGGGAGGGGGCCGTGGCGGTCGCCGAACGCATCGGCGAACGGCTGCGAGCTGGACGGTTCCTCTCGAGCGACGGTCTGTCGGTCCATTTAACTGCCTCAATTGGCGTGGCGACCCTGCCGGATGTAGCTGGATCGGCCGAAGAATTAATACGAGCGGCTGACAAGGCGATGTATCTGGTCAAGGCACGCGGCAAGAACGGCATTCACGTAGCGGAAGCGCAGGAGTAATCGACATTGGCCGGTTTCGGCTCTTTTTTCTCTCTGTTCTCCAGCGACCTTGCGATCGACCTGGGCACCGCCAACACCTGCGTCTATGCGCGGGGGAAGGGCATCGTCGTCAACGAGCCCTCGATCGTCGCCATCAACAAGATCAACGGCCGGGTCGAGGCGGTCGGCAAGGACGCCAAGGAGATGCTCGGCCGGACGCCCGGCAACATCGTGGCGATCAAGCCGATGAAGGACGGCGTCATCGCCGACTTCGAGGTCACCGAGAAGATGCTGACCTACTTCATCAAGAAGGCCCACAACCGCAACGTGTGGGTGCGGCCGCGCATCGTCATCGGCGTCCCGTCCGAGATCACGCAAGTGGAGAAGCGCGCCGTCAAGGACAGCGCCTACCGCGCCAAGGCGAGCGAAGTGCACCTGGTCGAGGAAGCGATGGCCGCCGCGATTGGCGCCGGCATGCCGATCACGGAGCCGTCGGGCAACATGATCGTGGACATCGGCGGCGGCACGACGGACATCGCCGTCATCTCGCTCGCCGGCATCGTCTACAGCAAGGCCGTCCGCGTCGCCGGCAACGAAATGGATGAGGCGATCATCCAGTACATCAAGAAGACCTACAACCTCCTCATCGGCGAACGCACGGCCGAGCAGATCAAGATGGAGATCGGCTCCGCGTTCCCGCTCGAAGAGAAGATGACGATGGAGATCAAGGGCCGGCACCTGATTGAGGGCGTGCCCAAGACGATCACCATTACGGACGAAGAGATTCGCGAGGCGCTCGCCGAGACGGTCAACGTCATCGTGGACGCGGTACGCGTCGCGCTCGAGCGCACGCCGCCGGAGCTTTCCGCGGACATCGTCGATCGGGGGATCGTGCTCACCGGCGGCGGATCGTTGTTGAAGAACCTGGACAAGCGACTGCGGGAGGAAACCGGTCTGCCGCTCGCCATGGCCGAGGATCCGCTGTCGTCGGTGGTGCTCGGCGCGGGCAAGATGCTCTCGGACTTCAACCTGCTTGCGGAAGATTTCGATCGATTAGTGGGGCAGCATGTCACCGTCAGCGGGACAGCGGAGACTCGGAGACGCAGAGAGCGGGTCGTTGGCTGCTCTGTGCCTCCGTGTCTCCGTGGCTTGTCTCAGTGACAGGCGCGGCGTTCGTAGGTATGGCAGCTCTCGATATCCGGCAGCGCACCGGCTGGCTCTTCATGGCGATCACGGTCGGCCACGTGATCCTGATCTCCGCGCAGGTGAACACCCGGCGCGGCGTGCCGATGCTCGAGGCCGCGACGTTTGGCGTCTTCGCCGAGGTCCAGCGCGCCACGACGTCGGTCGTCGGCGGCATGCAGGACTCGTGGGAGAACTACTTCGCCCTGCAGCAGGTGCGCGGCGAGAACGAGCGGCTCCAGCAGGAAGTCGGGCAACTCCGCGTGCAGATGCAGCAGGAGCGAGCGCTGGCGCAGCAGTCGCGATCGCTGCAACAGCTTCTCGACCTGCGCTCGAGCTTGGAAGTGGACACGACCGGGGCCAACGTCATCGGCGCGGGCGCCAGCGCCGAGTTCCGGACGATGACCCTGGACAAGGGGACCGGCGACGGGCTGCGCCCGGATATGGCCGTCATTTCGCCATCCGGTGTCGTCGGACGGGTCATCATGCCGACCCGCCGGGCCTCCAAGCTTCAGTTGCTCATCGACCGCAACGCGGCCGCCGGCGCCCTCGTCGAGCGCTCGCGCGCCCAGGGGGTCATCGTCGGCACGGGAACGGACCGGCTTCGGATGGACTACGTCTCGGGAACGGCCGACGTGAAGGTCGGCGACCGCATCATCACCTCAGGAATTGACGGCATTTACCCTAAGGGCTTTGTCGTTGGTCAGATAGAATCCATCGACCGGGGTGCCGGCGAGTTCAGCGGCATCATCGTCAGACCGGCAGTGGACTTCTCAGGGCTCGAGTCGGTGCTGGTTGTGTTGACGCCGCCGGCGGGTGCCATCGAGAACCTCGAACCGGGAACGGCGAACCAGGAGCCCGAGCGGCAAGGGCGAGCGCAGTGAAAGCCGCAGGCGTCCTGATCGCGATAGCTCTGGCGCTGGCGTTGCAAACGACGCTGGCGCGATTCGTCGTTGGCGGCACCGCCGCCCTCGATCTGGTGCTCGTCGTCGTCGTCTACGTCGCGCTGACGACCGGGCCCGTGAGCGGGCTGTTGGCCGGCAGCGTGGCGGGCATCATCCAGGATGCGCTGTCGAGCGGTGTCATCGGCATCGGCGGGCTGGCGAAGTCGATCGTGGGGTTCGCGGCCGGCGTGATCGGGCAGCAGTTCATCGTGACCGCGGCACTGCCGCGTTTCGTGATGTTCCTGGGGGCCACGGCGCTGCACGCGGCGGTGTTCATGGGGTTGTACGTGCTGCTCGAGCTGCGGACGTTTCCTGCACCATGGGCTGCCATCGCGAGCCAGGCCGTCGTGAACGCCGCGGTCGGGATGATTGCCTTCACGATCATCGAGTCGTTGCCCGGGTTCGTTGAGCGGCGCCGTTCGCGCAGGGTGAGACACTGAGGAGGCCTCGGGGCTCAGAAATCCGGACTCAGGGTTGTCACAGGCCCGAGGCCCCTGGGCCCCGGTCCCTAGGCGCTGAGGCCTACAGGAATCTGCCATGGCTGTAACCGAAGATCGCCGTCGTATCACCATCCGCCTCGTGACGCTCCAGGTCGGCGCGGTCGTCGTCTTTGCGGCGCTGACGATCGCGTTCTGGTTCCTGCAGATCGTCCAGAACAACAAGTTCGAGGAGATGGCGGAGAACAACCACCAGCGGACGCTCGCCCTGCGGGCGCCGCGCGGCGTCCTGTTCGACCGCCAGGGCAAGGTGCTCGTCGAGAACCGGCACGCGTACCGCATCTCGATCGATCGCGAGCGCACCAAAGACATGGACCGGACGATCCACCTGCTGTCGGCGGTGGCGGACCTCGACCCGAGCGACGTGAAGGCGAGCGTCGATCGGCAGCGCGGCGAGCCGAGCTATCGTCCGATCGTCGTCGTCGAGGACGCGTCGCTGGCGCAGGTCGCGGCGATCACGGCGCGGCGCCTCGACTTCGAGCTGCCGGAGGTCGTCGTCGAGGAAGTGCCGACGCGGCAATATCCGACCGACGCGCTGGCGGCGCACTTGTTCGGCTACGTGGGACAGGCGAGCGACGCCCAGCTTGGTGGCGGCATCCAGCAGGGCTCGATCATCGGGCAGTCGGGTGTCGAGCGCGTCTACAACAAGCTGCTGATGGGCGAGGACGGCGCCAAGCGCGTGGTCGTCAACAGCCTGGGCCGCGAGATTCGCACGCTCGACAAGGTGGAGCCGGTCGAGGGGCGCCGCGTTCAGCTGACGATCGACTACGACCTGCAGAAGGCGGCGGAGGACGGGTTCCGCCACGCCGGCTTCAACGGCGCCGCGCTCATCATGGATCCGCGCAACGGCGAGGTGCTCACCTACGTGAGCCTGCCGGCCTACGATCCGAACGCCTTCGCCTCGGGCATCGACCGCGCGACCTGGGCGTCGCTGAACACCGACAAGCTGCGGCCGCTGCAGAACCGCGTGATTCAGGGGCGCTATTCGCCCGGGTCCACCTTCAAGATCGTGGTCGCGGTGGCCGGGCTCGAGGAAGGCATCATCGACGACAACTACCGGACCCACTGCGCCGGCGGCGCGTATTTCTTCGGCCGCTTCTTCAAGTGCCACCTCAAAGGCGGGCACGGGACGGTGGACGTGCGCCACGCGATGGAGAAGTCGTGTAACGTCTTCTTCTACACGGTCGGGAATCATACTCGGCGTGGACAAGATCTACAAGTGGGCCGAGAAGCTCGGGATGACCGGGAAGACCGGCATCGACCTGCCGAACGAGCAGGAGAGCATCATCCCGAACAGCGAATGGAAGCGGCGCCGCACCGGCGAACGCTGGTATCCCGGCGAAACGATTTCGGTGTCGATCGGCCAGGGCCAGGTCTCGGTGACGCCGGCGTCGCTGGCGATGATGATTTCCACGGTCGCCAACGGCGGCACGCGGGTGACGCCGCATCTGGTGCGCGCGGTGGACGAAGGCGGCGGCTGGCGCACGGTCGAGCCCGCGGCGGTGGCGGACAAGGTGGCGTTCCGGCCCGAGACGCTCTCGGCGCTGCACGACGGCCTGTGGATGGTCGTCAACGCGTCGGGCACCGGTGGCCGCGCCCGCATTCCCGGCGCGACGTCGCAGGCAAGACCGGGACCGCGCAGGTCATCTCGAACCAGGGACGGCAGGCGGCTCGCGGCACGACGGACCGCGACCTGCGCGACCACGGCTTTTTCGTGTTCTTCGCGCCGAAGGACAACCCGGTGATTGCCGGCGTCATCTACGGCGAGCACAACGAGCACGGCTTTCTCGGCGCGCCCGATCGCCAAGCACGTCATCGAGACGTATTACGCGAAGCAGGAAGGCAAGCCGCTGCCGGTGCTGACGCCGAAGAATTCGCCGCCGCTGCCGCCGGAACCGGATCCCGATTCGCCGCCGGCCGCGCTGCCGGTGGCGGTCGCCGACGCGCGCCCCGGGACGGTCGAAGTCGCGCAGTAATCACGGGATTGAGTGTCAGCTGATGTTCGAACGAAGGCTGTATTACCACATTGACTGGGCGATGCTGGCGGCGCTGATGGCGCTGTGCGCCATCGGGCTGACCCAGATCTACAGTGCCACCGGCGGGGCGACCGCCATCTTCAACACGCAGATTTACGGCGTCGTGCTCGGGCTGCTCGCACTCGTCGTGTGCCTCAGCCTCGACTACCGGTCGCTCGCGGACAAGTCGCACTTCATCTACTTCGCGATACTTGCCCTCCTCGTGTACGTGCTGTTCTTCGGCGTCGTGCGCGGCGGATCGCGGCGCTGGATCGACCTGGGGCCGTTCAACCTCCAGCCGTCGGAGTTTGCCAAGGCGGCGGTCGCGCTGGTCCTCGCCAAGTTCTTCGGCGAGAGCCGCCGCGGCGCGATCACGCGCGTGCGACCTGTTGATCGCGGCGCGCTGACCGCCATTCCCTTCCTGATCATCGCGCGGCAGCCTGACCTGGGAACGGCGGTCACGCTGATTCCCGTCGTCTTCGCCATCGCGTACGTGGCCGGCATGCCGATGCGCATCATCGGCATCCTCGCACTCGTGGGGCTGCTGGCCGCGCCCATTGCGTGGAGGTTCGGGCTCCAGGATTACCAGAAGGAGCGCATCTCCACCTTCCTCGACCCTTCGCAGGACGCGAAGGGTGCCGGGTACCAGCAGATTCAGGCCCGCATCACCGTGGGATCCGGCGGGCTGTGGGGCAAGGGGTTCCAGGAAGGGACGCAGGGCCAGTTGCGCTTCCTTCCGGTAGCGCACAACGACTTCATCTTCTCGGTGCTCGCCGAGGAGCATGGATTCGCCGGCGTCATCGTGACGCTGGGGCTTTACCTGTTCGTCATTCTTCGCGCGCTCGAATCGGCCCGGCTGGCCAAGGACCGGCTTGGCGCGTACCTGGTGCTGGGAGTGCTCGCCAGCTTCACGTTCCAGGTGATTTACAACATCACGATGTCGGCCGGCCTCGCGCCGGTCAAGGGCTTGACGCTTCCGCTCATGAGTTACGGCGGCTCCTCCATGATTGCAACGCTGGCGGGGTTCGGCCTGATTCTCAACGTGCGAATGCGTCGCTTTACTAATTAGGGCTCCGCGCTTCGGGTTTCAGGCTTCGGGGCTGCCCGGAGCCGGCAGCCCGGCGCCCGCAGCCCGGAAGAGATACCGGGTCCACCATGCCGTTGACTACCGTCGCGCTCCTCCTGCGCCGCCTCCTGGCGATGCTCGGGACCCTTCTCGCCGTATCGGCGCAGGAGAGGGGCGACGTGTCTGCCGCGCAGGGACCCGTCTGGAGCAGCCGGGCATGACCAAGGAGATGATCATCTCCTCGAGCGCCCACGAAACGCGGGTCGCGATTCTCGAGGAAGATCAGGTCGCCGAGATTTTCATCGAACGCGAGCGGCAGCGTGGGGTCGTTGGCAACTTGTACAAGGGCCGGGTATCCAAGGTGCTACCCGGCATGCAGTCGGCGTTCGTTGACCTCGGTCTCGAACGCGACGGCTTCCTCTACGTCTCCGACGTCGTCGCCACCTTCGAGGAGTTCGACCGCCTCGACACCGACGACGAGGAACACCCTCCCGGGGCCGCTCACGACGCGGGTAACGGGAGCAGCGAAGGCGCACGCAGCGAAGGCGGGCGCCGAGGCGGGCCGCCTGGCGGCGGCGGCCGCGGCGGTGGCCGCCGCGATCGCGATCGCGACAAGGGGCCCGAGCCCAAGATCGAAGAACTGCTGAAGGAAGGCCAGGAGATCATCGTCCAGGTGGCGAAGGAGCCGCTGGGGACGAAGGGCGCGCGGCTCACGTCGCACGCCACCATGCCGGGCCGCTTCCTCGTCTTCATGCCGACGGTCGACCACGTCGGCGTTTCCCGCAAAATCGAGTCGCGCGACGAACGGGGCCGCCTTCGCGGCATCGTGCGCGAGTTCCGCGAGCAGACCGGATTTGCCGGCGGCGTCATCATCCGCACCGCCGCGTCCGGCAGGCCGAAGGAAGACATCGTCTCCGACCTGAGCTACTTCCACAAGGTCTGGATCGACATCCGGCAGAAAGCCGAGACGTCGCGCGCGCCGGCCGTCGTCTACCGGGAACAGAGCCTGGTGGCCAAGCTGCTGCGCGACCTGCTCACCGAAGAGTTCTCGGCCATTCGCATCGACAACGAGCTGGAGTACCGCCGCATCCTCGAGCTGATCGAGCGCATCATGCCGGCGCTGGCGCCGAAGGTGAAGCTCTACGACAAGGACTTCCCGATCTTCGAGGAGTACGGCGTCCAGCCGGAGATCGACAAGGCATTGCGCAGCAAGGTGTGGCTGAAGTCCGGCGGGTCGATCGTGATCAACCAGACCGAGGCGCTCGTCGCCATCGACGTGAACACCGGCCGCTACGTCGGCAAGAAGACGGCGGGCCGGCTCGAGGACACCATCCTCAAGACCAACCTCGAGGCGGTGAAGGAGATCGTGCGGCAGATCCGGCTGCGCGACCTCGGCGGCATCATCGTGCTCGACTTCATCGACATGGAAGAGAAGAAGAACCGGCAGAAGGTCTTCCAGACGGTGGAGCAGGAGCTGCGCCGCGACCGCTCGCCGTCGAAGGCGCTGCAGGTGTCGGACTTCGGCCTGGTCATCATCACGCGCAAGCGCGTGAAGCAGAGCCTCGAGCGCGTCCTCACCGAGCCGTGCCCGTACTGCGCCGGCAGCTCGGTCATCAAGTCGAGCTCGACGATCTGCTACGAGATCCTCTCCGAGGTGAAGAAAATCAGCGGCGACCTGAACGGCCAGAGCCTCGTGCTTCGCGTGAATCCCGATATCGCCCGTGCCCTGCGCGACGAAGAGCGAGCGGTGTTCAAGGAGCTCAAGCAGTCGATCGGCAAGGACATCTCGCTGAAGCCCGACGTGCAGCTGCATCACGAGCAGTTCGATTTGATGGCGATCGGCTAGACCATTTGGTGATTGTTGATTGGCGATAGCTGAATCCATTGTGATTGGTGATCGGTGACCGGCGATTCGAATGAAGAATGAATCGCCGATCACCAATCGACACTCGCGAATCGATTCACGAATCAACAATCATCAATCAACGATTCTCAGAGTGCACCATTCCTCCACGGCCCGGTGATCGCGAACGTGATCCCCGGGCTCTGCACGTTGACGAACAGCCAATCTCCGTCGTGGCTGTAACAGGCGCCGGCGAATTCCGATCCGGCGAAGTTGCCGATAATCCCATTCCGTTCGCCGTTGAGGACCACGCTGTTCTTCACGAACGGGAAGATCTCGCCGTCCACGGTGAGGCCGTGCACGAACTCCTCGCCGCCGCCGTCCTCGCAGAGAACGAGGCCGCCGCGCGGGCTCACGGTGATGTTGTCCGGTGCGTTCAGCACGGCGGCCGACGGCGACTCGAACAGGAGCGTGATGCGCTCCCGCCGCGGGTCGTATTCCCATATCTGCCCCTGGCCGATGCCGCCGCTCGTGGACACGATGTAGATCATGCCGTCATTGCCGTACCAGCAGCCTTCGAGCCGCGCGAAGGTGGCGGCGCCGTCGGCCCGTCCCTGCGCCCAGACGAAGTTGGACGGCATCGTGGGCGACTCGTTGTCGGGCTGCTCGATGCGTACCCACTCGACCCGGAAGCTCGTGCCGTTCGGATAGCTCGCGCCGAGGTTGGCGTTGGTGACGCCCTTCACCTTCAACATGTAGAGCCGCCCGCCTTCCGACAGGCGCCCCTTGCGCCGCGGCACGAAGCGGTAGAAACCGGAGGTGGCGCCGGCGTCCTCGGTCTCGTACACGTAGTTCGTGCGGGGATCGACGGCGACCGCCTCGTGCGAGAAGCGTCCCATGTCACGGATCGGGGTGGGATCGCCCATGCCGTCCGCCTCGACGTCGAAGACGTAGCCGTGCGGCACCGTCGTGAAGTCGGTGGTCTCCTCGCACGTCAGCCAGCTCTTCCACGGCGTCGGCCCGCCGGCGCAGTTGCGAATCGTGCCGCTCAGGCTGTCGCGCGCCTCGAGCAGTTGCCCCCGGCGCGTATCGAACTCCAGCGTCGTCGTCCCCCCGCCCGCCTGCGCATCGTAGTAGGCGCCGCTGAACGGCGCCGCGCCGGTTCCGAGCTCGTGATTCCGCACGATCAGGCTGCGGTGACCGCCGGACTTGAATGTGGCCATGCCGTCGTGGGCGCCGGGCGTCGGCAGGCCCGTGGACATGAGGTCTCCCGTCCACCCGAAGCTCAGATACTGGAATCCGTTCGGGCAGGTGCAGCAGCGGCAGGCCCGTCGTCTCGTCGAGCGCGGGAGCCAGGGGGCCGTAGCCCGGCGTCACCGGACGGCGCCAGCCATGGGCTTCGGCGCGGTCGGCGAATGCAGTCAGGGGAATCACGGCAGCCGCCGTCGCGGTGCCTTTCAGGAAAGAACGACGATCCATTTGACCTCCAAGCAGCGGGCGCCGCAGTGGCCCCGCGCTCGGAAGTCTGGTGGCGCGATGTGTCGCCTCATAGACGGCGACGTAAACATTGTGTCGCTGCCGCGAATGCAGAGGCGTCGTGACGGCGGCTCCCGTGGCTTCCGCCTTCAGGCGGAAGGGCGGGGGAGCGATCCCTTCCGGCTGAAGCGGGAAGCCACGGGAGGCGTTCGAGCGGATGTGCGGGCCGCGACAACGTGAGCGGCCCGATCGTAAATCAGAAGAGACAGGCAATTTAGACGGCGACCGGCGTGCGCTCCACAATCTGTGCAGACTTCTGCGTCCACCGCTTGTGATATCCGCGGTAGCAGACATACAGCGGCGAGGCGACGATGGGCAGCAGGACGACGACGCCGTTGACGATCGCGAGCGCGACGAGACCGGCAATCGCGGCCGACAGCAAGTACGCGGGGGCGCTCCACCAGAACTCCGGGTTCCAGGCGCGCGCCGGCGACACCGACGACGTCAGCGCGATGGCGCCGACGACGAGCGACGTGTTCACGATGTAGTACGTGATGGCGCACGCCATCAGCGGGAGGAGCGTCGTCGTCAGCGCCAGGTTCGTCAGGCTGCCGCCGAGCGCGTTCCATCCCCAGCCTGCCAGCTGCACGGCGATGACCACCGCCGCCGCGCTGAAGGCCGCGCGGTGGATCGGCTGGCGGCGCCGGACGCGCACGGTGCACTGGACGAGCACGCCGATCGCGCCCAGGAACATGGCAAGGCTGGCGCTTTCGACGATCAGGGCGACGAAGTCCACGGCGTACGCCATCGACATCGTCGAGACTCCGTTGCCGAGGGGCAGGCGCAGCTTGAACAGCGACAGCATCAGCGTCGCCGCCAGCAGTCCGCCCGCCAGCACGGGATTGTGGAGCGCACGCGGTGCCAGGGAAACGAGCAGGGCAGCACCCGCGGCAATCACCGCGCTCACGTAGATGCGCGGGCCTATCAGTCGCGTCATCATGACCTTGGGTCCCTGAAAGACCTAGTTGCCCGGCGAGTTGACGACGCTGTCACCCCCAGCACGATGTGGTCACCCCAGACGATGTGGTCGCTGTCGTCGACGCTGTCACCCCAGACGATATGGTCGTTGTCACCCCAGACGATGTGATCGACGCTGTCGCCCCACACGATGTGGTCGTTGTCGCCCCAGACGATGTGGTCGTTGTCACCCCATACGATGTGATCGCTCCAGGCGCCGAGCGTATCTTTCACAAGGTTCACGCCGTGGAGGAAGTTGTCGCCCCACACGATGTGGTCCCTGTCGCCCCAGACAATGTGGTCGCCCCACACGATGTGGTCGCCCCAGACGATGTGGTTGCCCCAGGTCGGGAGGTTCCAGAGGGCGGTGTCGCCCCACACGATGTGGTCACCCCACACGATGTGCTGGCTCCAGGCGACCGGCCTCCGGCCGCCAAAGTAGCTGACCGGCGTGATGCCTCGCTCGAGCCACGGCGAGCCCACGGGCGCCGAGGGGTTGATGGCGCGCGTGAGCGCGATGGCACCCTCGGCGTTGAGACTGCCCGTGCCCTGCTCGAGCGCCGCCGGCGTCGCGATATTGCGGTCGCCGAGCACGGGGATCGCCGTGAACTGCAGGATTGCCTTGATCGCGTTGGGCGTCAGCACCGACGCCTGGCCCTCGTCACGGCGATTCGCGTCGATCATGTTCGCGACGACGCCCGCGGCGACGCCCGCCGCCATGCTCGTGCCACTCAGCTTGATGTAGCCCGCCTTGTCCACGCGCAGCTCGCGCCGGGCGTACATCGACGACTTCGCATCGGCCGTTGCCACCAGGGCCTGGCCGGGCGCAAGGATGTCCGGCTTGGCGAAGCCGTCGAACCACGTCGGCCCGCGTGAGCTGAAAGGCGAGATGCGGTCGTCGAAACGCGTCGCCGTGCTCCGGTGCCGCAGCGAACCGACCGTCAGCGCGGACGGTGAGTTCCCGGGAGAGGTGATGCCGGCAAAGCCAATCTGTCCTGAGGTGGGGTTCATGCCGATGTTGCCGGCCGAGACCACCACCACGATGCCCGCGCGCACGGCGCGCTCGACGGCCTGGACGAGCGGGTCGGTCGCCGCCGGCTCGTAAATCGGGTGACCGAGCGACAGGTTGATGACGTCGATGCGGAGTGCCGCCTTGTTCGCCGTGGCGAACTCGACCGCCTCGATGACGTCGCTCGCGTAGCCGCCGCCCTGTGCGTCGAGCACCTTGAGGCCGATCAGGCGCGCCGACCTGGCCACGCCGACGTACTTGCCGCCGGACCGTGCGCCCGAGCCGGCAATCAGGCCGGCGATGTGGGTGCCGTGACCGTACCGCGTCGGACGGCATTGTGGCCTTAGGAGCGCCGTCGCCCGTGAAGTCATAAAACGCGGAGATGCGGCCCGCGAGGTCGAGCGTCGGCGCGATGCCGGAATCGACGATCGCGACCCCGACGCCGCGGCCGACGTCGGTCGGCTTGACGCCAAGCGTCGCCCGGAGCCGCTGGCCGTCATAGCTGGCCGCCGCGCCCGCCATTGCGTTGGCGTACGCGGCCGGCTCCATGACCTGGGTCGTGAAAACCTTGGCGTCGATCGAGATGCCGAGCGTGTCCGCGTGATCGGAGAGCTGCTTCACGAGGTTCGCCGGCAGCTCGAGCGTCATCGCGTTGAGCGTGCGCGCCTCGCCGCGCGTCTTGCCCTGGTTCGCGGCGGTCAGCCATGTGGCCAGCCGCGCCCGGGCGCCCGGCTTGTAGCGCAGGATGACGCGCGCCTTCTGGCCCGACGCGACCGCTTCTTCAACGGCGTTGTCGGCGCGTGCACTCGTCCACGCCGATGTCTTCCTGGTGTTGCCGTACCGCTTCAGGGCATCCGCCGCCGACTGAGCAGACGCATCCATGGCTTGGAGGGCGAAGAGGAAAGCCAGCAGGGGGAGGCTGCGCTTGAGCATGGTGTCAGCTCAAGTGGCAAGGGGTCAGCCATCACAAAATTGGCCTGAATTGCACGGAGCCCTGCTTCGACGTGTCGGAGCGGCGTCCGCGGCTCTGTCTCCTGATGAGGTCGAAAAAATTGGCACCCGACGCTTTTACTGCAGAGATCAAAAGAAAACTGGGTGTCGGAATTCCGGCCCCCTGCGCCGGGATTCCGACCCCAGAAGTGCTCCAGAAACGGTGGCGTTGTCTATCAAGTCCTCCTTCACACGTTAAAGGTCTGCTGGCATGTCGAGGCCGGCGGCCCGCTTGCGCCCGTGCGCAAGCGGACAACCGGCAGGAAGCGACTTACACGGTCACGGGCGTTGCGGTCTGCGCGGCACGGTTGAGCAGCGCGGTGGCCATCTCGGTCCAGCGCCGGTGATAGCCGCGATAGCAGACGTAGAGTGGCGAAGCGACAATCGGCAGCAGGACGAACACGCCGTTGGTGATGGCGAGCGCGACCAGGCCGGCGACCAGGGCCGAGACCACGTAGGCCGGAGCGCTGCGCAGGAACTCCGGGTTCCAGGCGCGCGCCGGGGAGACCGACGAGGTGACGGCGATGGCGCCGACGACGAGCGAGGTGTTCACGATGAAGTAGGTGATCGCGCACACCATCAACGGCAGCAGGGTGCTCGTCATCGTGAGGTTCGACAGGCTGCCGCCGAGGGCGTTCCAGCCCCAGCCGGCGACCTGCACCGCGATGATGACCGCCGCCGCGCTGAACGCCGCGCGGTGAATCGGCTGCTTCCGGCGCACGCGGACCGTGCACTGGATGAGCACGCCAATCGCGCCCAGGAGCATCGCGAGGTTGGCGCCCTCGATGATCAGGGCCACGAAATCAACGGCGTAGGCCATTGACATCGTCGAGACCCCCTTGCCGAGGGGGAGGCGGATCTTGAACACCGACAGCACGAGGGTCGACACCAGCAGGGCGCCCGCGGCGATCGGATTCTCCAGGTGCCGCGGCGCGAGATAGACCAGCAGGCCGGCGCCCGAGGCAATCACCGCACCGAGGTAGAGTCGGGGCGTGAGGTACGCGGTTCATGATGAATGCGCTCCTCTCCCCTTAGAGACCGATCAGGCTGAGGACGCTGTCGCCCCAGACCACGTGGTCGCTGTCGCCCCAGACGACGTGGTCGCTGTCGCCCCAGACGATGTGATCGCTATCGCCCCAGACGATGTGGTCGGTGCTGTTGGACCAGACGATCTGCGAGCCCCAGCTGGCGACCGAGTCCATGACCAGATTCACGCCCTGGAGGAAGCTGTCGCCCCAGACCACGTGATCGGCGTCGCCCCACACCACGTGGTCGGCGAAGGCGTCGACGTTGGTGAGGACGGTATCGCCCCAGACGATGTGGTCGCCCCAGACGATGTGCTGGCCCCAGGCCTCGGTGACCCCGGCGATGGGCTCGAACATCTCGACGCCCTCCTGCAGCCACGACAGGCCGCGCGCCGCGCTCGGGTTGATGGCCTTGGCGAGCTTGATCGCGCCGGCGGCGTTGAGGGCGCCCGCGCCCTGCTCGAGCTGCCGCGGCGTCGCCGGGTCCGGATCGGTCACCGGGATGGCCGTGAACATCAGCATCGCCTTGATGGCGTTCGGCGTGAGGACCGAGGTCGGCCCCTCGTCGCGGCGATTGGTGTCGATCATGTTGGCGACGATGCCCGAGGTGACGCCGGCCGCCATGCTCGTGCCACTCAGCTTGATGTAGCCCGGGATGTCGACCTGGTTGGCGAGGTTGAGGGCGAGCGTCGACGTGCTGGGCACGGTGGCGATGAGCGCCTGGCCGGGGGCGATGATGTCCGGCTTGCTGCGGCCGTCGAACCACGTCGGCCCGCGCGAGCTGAACATCGAGACCTCGTCGTCGCCGCGCGACGCCGTCGCCTTGTGGCGGGCCGAGCCGACCGTCAACGCCGACGGGGCGTTGCCCGGCGAGGTGATGCCGGCGTAGCCGATCAGGCCGGTCGTGCGGTTCATGCCGACGTTGCCGGCCGAGACCACGACGACGATGCCGGCGCGCGTGGCGCGCTCGACCGCCTGGACCAGCGGGTCGGTCGCCGACGGCTCGTCAATCGGGTGGCCGAGCGACATGTTGAGGACGTCGATGCCGAGCGCCGCCTTGTGCTCGGTGGCGAACTCGACCGCCTCGATGACGTCGCTGGAGTAGCCGCCGCCCTGGGCGTTGAGCACCTTGAGCCCGATCACGCGGGCGTTGGTGGCGACGCCGACATACTTGCCGTTGGACCGCGCGCCGGACCCGGCAATCAGGCCGGCGATGTGCGTGCCGTGCCCGTAGCCGTCAGTGGGCGCGGTCGCGACCGGGGCGCCGTCGCCCGTGAAGTCGTAGAACGCCGAGATGCGGCCCTTCAGGTCCGGCGTCTCCGCGATGCCGGAATCGATGATGGCCACGCCGACGCCGCGCCCGACGTCGGTCGCCTTGACGCCCAGCGTCTTGCGCAGCTGCTGGCCGTCGTACGCCCAGGTCGTCGCGTAGGGATTCTCCGGGTTGCTGTTGCTCGGCACCGGATAGCTGCCGCCGGTCAGCCCGCCGAGGAGCTGCGAGGAGTAGACGGGGGCATCGATGGAGAGGCCGAGGGTGTCGGCGTGCGTGGAGAGCAGCTTGACGATCTCGGCCGGCAGCTCGAGGGTCAGGGTGCCGCCGCGGAGCGACTCGCCGCGCATCCGGCCGTTCTTGCCGGCGGCCTTCATCCAGGCGTGCATCCGCGTGCGGGCGCCCGGCTTGTATTTGATGATGACGCGCGTCTTCTGGCCGGCCCGAACCGCCTTCAGGACTTCTTTGTCCACGTTCCGACTGGACCAGGTCGAATCCGCTTTCCCGTTCCCCGTCAGGCCGCCGAGGAGATTGCTCAGCAGCTGGGCTGAGGCATCCCTCGGGGGGAACGCGAGGAGGAGCGCGATGAGTGCAATACTTCGTTTGAGCATGGTGTCATCTCAAGTGGCAAAGCGACCGCCACTGAAAACACCCACGTATTGACCAGGTAGCGTGTTTGGGCTGTCGGCTCCCCGTCCGTTTCGTGTCTCCCGCAGAGGTCAAAATTCTCGACATCGCGATTTCTCTAAGGAAAGTCGCTATCTGCGAAGTGCCGGAAAGCCGATCGTGAGATCCGGATTTCCGATCCCGGAGCTCGACGTTAAATGCAGTCAAATGACATTCACTGTCATATAGAGTCCTATTAAGCGCCGTTACTCTGACGACGTATGACGTGCCGGCGGCAGCCGGGCGGACTACTCCGACACGCGGTTTTCCAAGTGATCCGCAACGGGTTGGCGCAATGCGGCCGGCGCTCCGACATCCACGCTTCAGCGCGGCCTGATTGGGAGCTGGGAAGTTTGGAGCCTGGGAGTTGGGGGAGCCGGGACTAGGGAGCTCTCTGGGGTTCGAGCGCCCCATCGAGCGCGATGATGGCTTCGAGGATCGTGTCGACGGCGCCGCGGAAGAAGGCGGGGTTGATCCGATCTGCGGTGTCCGTCGGCTCGTGGTAGTCGGGGTGGTCTTCGACGCCGAAGTAGACGAACGGCACGCCGGCCTGATGGAACGCCCCATGGTCCGACAGCAGCGTCCAGTCCTCTGCTCCCGTGCCCGGGCGGTCATGACCGAACCGGATGCTCACGGCTGCCCGCCGCTGCACATCTTCGATCACCGGCTTCAACCAGGGGGAGTGGTTACGTGCCGACCGCGAAAATCTCGTTGCGGTCGTTGCGCGACACCATGTCCATGTTGACGTTGAGGGCGATGTCCCTGAGCGGCCGGAGCGGCCGGGCCGTGAATGCCTTTGCACCGGAGAGGCCGAGCTCCTCGGCGTCGAACGCCACGAAGAGCACAGGGTGACGCAGCGGGTGAGCCTTGATGTAGCGTGCAATCGTGAGCAGGGCGGCAATGCCCGACGCGTTGTCATCCGCGCCCGGGTAGGTCCGGCCGTTCCGGACGCCGACGTGATCGTAGTGCGCCGTGATGACAATCGTCCGGGGTGTGGAGGTCGTCCCTTTCACGGCGCCAACGAGATTGGCGGCGGCGTACTCCGTTCGCCCGCGCCGGTTCGGGTGCGTGAACTGGAACGGCTGCTCGAACCCGGACGTCCCTGCCGGATCGAGGCCGAGGCTGGCAAAGGCATCCCGGATGAAGGCACGCGCAGCGCGCCCGCCGTTGGTGCCGGTACGGCGTCCTTCGTAGCGTGGAGAAGCGAGTTCGCTGACGACGCGCATCAGCTCGTCGGCGCTGACGCGGCTTTCGGCCGGTGCCGTAACCGCAGCAGGAGCCGACTGGGCCGCGGAGCCCCGTGGGTCCGGTGACATCGGGCCCCACATACAGGCGGCGACGAACGCCAGAACGGCGAGGCCACTGAGCCGCCGCGAGCGGAACGGAGCCATGGCTGCAGTATAGAGGGTTGCGGCGAGCCGGAGCCCAAAGCCCGGCTCTACGGCTTCGTGATCACGATGTCGCCGTTGAAGGAGCGCAGCGTCAGGATCGCGCTGGCATCGCCGACGGCGCCGCGCAGTGAGCGGCTCATACCGCTACGGTCGGCTGCGTCTGCCACCGGCGCGTTGGCGCGGACCTGGAAATCCGACCTGATGTCGCCGCTGAACGTGTTGGCGTCGACGTCGAAACCGGTATTGCCGACGGCGGCGAGCCGGATGTCGCCCGAGTGCGACTGCAGGTCGTAGCGGCCGCTGCGCGCCAGCCGCCCGCTGTATTCGATGTCCCCGTTGATCGTCCGCAGGTTCACACGCTCCGATTCGACGTCGGTGAACCGCACGTCGCCGCTGACTGACTCGAGCTCGATCGTCTTCACCCGCAGGCCGCGCGCGATCACATCGCCGCTGACCGTGCCGGCGGTGAGCTCCCCGCCTTCCGCATCGGTGACCTGGATGTCGCCGGAGACCGCCTTCAGCACCCGGACGCGCCCGAGCTGCGAGGCCACGACGTCACCGCTGACCGTCTCTGCGCGGAGCTCGCCGCGCACGTTGGAGATACGAACATCGCCCGATACCGTGCGGACGGCCACGTTCGCGCTGGCGGGCAGCGTCACGGTGAAGTCCACGCCGCCCGACCAGTTGCGGCGCCGCGGCAGCTCGGTCCGGACCTCGACGAGGCCGCTGCGTTCCGAGACTTGAATCTGCATCGCCTGCAGCAGCGCCTTCGCGTCAGCCTCGTTGCCGCGCACGCGCTTCGTCGCGTCGATCCGGACGTCCTCGCCGCCGCCGCCGGTGACGACGATGTCGCCGGAGACGTTGGAGAGGTCGAAGGTCCCGTTGCGCCCGATGCGCACGGTGCGCGTGAACGTCTCGGTCTGCTCGGGCCCGCGCCGCGCTTCCATGCGCGCGCGGCGTTGCGCGGCCGCGCGCTTGCGCTCCTGCTCCGCGGCCGCCCGCGCGAGCTCGCGCGCCTCGTTCGTCTGGATACTCGCCAGGTCCCGTACTTGGCGGCTGACTTCCTCCCGCAGCCGGTGCACCCACTCCGGCTCCTGGGCAGCAGCCGGCATCGCGCATGCCGCGATGCCTCCAATCACGAACACGGCCTGCCTGATGACTCTCATTGGTTCAACCCCGACACGATGCGGGCGGCGCCTTCCTGGTTGCCCTTCCGCATCTCGTTGATGAGCGCGATTGTGTCCTGCAGCAGCGTCACCTTGCGCCGCAGCCCTTCGAACAGGCTGCTCCGCGCCACGTCGCTCGACGGCTCCGTCTGCAGCGCGGCACGGCTCTCGCCTATCGCCGCGTCGATGACGGTCAGGTTCGCCTGCAGCACTTCCGCCGTCTGCGAATCCAGCTCCGAGCCTTCGCTCTTCGCGATCGTTTCCAGGCCGGCGATTGCCCTGACATAGTGTTCTTCGGCCAGCCTCAGCTCCGTTTCCACGTCCTGCACCAGCGCCGGATCGGGTGGCTGGCCTTGCGGACGCGCGGCGGTGGCGGCGGGCGCCGGCGCGGTGGCCTGGCGCCATCCGATCCACGATCCGCCGAGCACGAGCACCAGTACCTGCGGCGGTGGCGAGCGGCTGCCAGCGCACGGCCGGGGGACGGATCGCCCACCCGGAGCGGCGGCTGCTGATGCTCGTCTCGCTCGCGATGCGAGTCCACACATGTGCGGGCGGGACATGCGGCTCGAGCGTGCGCGCCGCGTCCCGCAGCGTGTGGAGATCCTCGACGATCGCCCGGCACCGCTCGCACCCGGCGAGGTGCCGCTCGACCCCGTCGAGCAGCGCTGCATCCTCGGGCTGATCGGATCCCTGCAGCGCGCCGTCGATGTACTCGCTCAGCGCCGCTTCGTAGTGATGACAGTTCATGCGCTCAACATTCGCGGTCCCCGCCGCGCACGCCTGCGCGGTGGGGTGAAAGCATCGCCCGCAGCTTCATGCGGGCCTTGTGGACCTGCGACTTGGAGGTTCCCTGCGACACGCCCAGAATTCTCGCCACCTCCTGGTGCTCGAAGCCTTCGACGTCATGCAGGAGGAACGCTGCGCGGCAGCCCTCGGGCAGCCGGCCGATCGCCCGTTCGAGGTCCATCCGGCTGATGGCGGCCGGCAGAGCGGACCCGGGAGCCACTGGCTCGTCCGCTCCCTCCGCGTCGAGCGAATCAGTGGCGCGGCCCATCTTCGCTTGTCGGCCGCGCAGGTAATCCAGGCAGTGGTTCATCCCGACCCGGTATAGCCAGGTCCCCAGGCTGGAGTCGCCCTTGAAGCTGCCCAGCTTCCGGTGGACCTGCAGAAACACGTCCTGAAGCAGGTCGTCGGCCTCCTGCGCCGAGCCCGCCATCCGAAACGCCAGGTTATACAGGCGCCCCGCGTGCTGACGGTACAGCTCCTCGAAGGCCGCGGCGTCACCCTTCTGGCATCGCCGCGCCAGTTCGAGGTCGGCTGTTCTCACGTCTCCTGGAGCCTTAGACGAGTGGGCGGGTCCTGCGGGTTGCCCCGGAATCGTGCGGGTCAGAAACGGCACAAGGTCAGAGACGGAGGGGGGGAGACGTTGGTTCAGTCTACGGTCTTCGGTCTTCGGTCTTCGGTCGAACAAGCTCGCTACCGTTGCACCGGAAACCGTAGACCGAAGACCGCCGACTACCGCCGGCGAAACCGCACTTCGTTGAAGCGGCGGATACGCGACATGCCGACCTCGATGCCTTCATGGCGCAGCAGTTCGCGTTTGAGCTGGAGGTTGCCGCCGTAGCCGCCGATGGCGCCGCCGGCGCCGATCACCCGGTGGCACGGAGTCGCCGGGTCGCGGCATTCCCGCATGATGTTGCCGACCGCACGGTGGGCGCGCGGGCTGCCGGCGAGGGCGGCGACGTCGCCGTAGGTGGCCACGCGCCCGGCGGGGATGCGGCGGACGACCGCCAGCACGCGCGCCCGAAAGCAACCATGGTCAGCGTCCGATGACGAACTTGACCCGGACCGTCAGTCCGCCGAGATCGGTTTCGTCGAAATGGCTCGACACGCCGTTGGGATCGCTGCCGAGCGCATCGGGTACCGTGGCCCATTGCAGCTCGCCGGCTGCGCCGAGCCACTGTGACAGGCGGAACTCGGCTCCGCCGAGCACGTGATAGCCGGTGAACGACTCGTTCACCTCCTCGGCCTCGTCGGCGAAATCGGACACCTCTTCGTACCGGTGGCGGCCGACGCCGCCGCCACCGTAGGGCACGATGCGCCACCCGCGATCGAACCGGTACCCGCCGGTGAACTCGATGGGCGTGACCGTGATGGTCGTCGGGATGCCGAGGCCGAACCGCTCGCCGCTCTCGGTGACGAAGACGCGTTCGCCCGTCTTGCGGAAGCGCGACGCGCGCACGTTCACGAAGATGTTCTTCGGCAGCACTGCCTCGACGCCGCCGCCGAACACCACGCCGCTCGCCGTGCCGAGGATCGTCTCGAAGCTTTGCGTCGCCGCGAAGGTCGTGGACCCGACGTCGGCGAATCCGCGGATCTGCGCATGCGCGGGTGGCGCGGCACACACCATGAGCACGAACCACAGAGACACAGAGACACGGTGGCGACGTGACCGTCCGGCTGAAGCCGGAAGCCACGGAGCCGGGGAAGTCACCGCGAAACCCGGAAGCCGCGGAGACGCGGAGGCGCGGAGATACGCCACGAAGATCTGCTCGAGGCCCTCCGCGACTCCGTGTCTCCGCGTGCCGTGAGGGATGGCCGCGCGTTGGCAGCAGGTTCATCGCACCAACCCCATTCCCCGCAGCGTCGCGCGCGGACTGATGAGGCCGTACCCGAACTCGTTGTCGCGGCCGGCCGCTCCGATGTCGGTCGCATACCGCTTCATGATGGCCTCGATGGCGGCGGGGCTCGTGATGCCCTGCTGCATCAGGAGGGCGGCGAAGCCGGAGACGTGCGGCGTCGCCATCGACGTGCCCTGGAAGAACTGGTACGCGAACACGTCGAAGCGCGGCGCGCGATACCGCGACGGGCCTTGCAGGTAGGTCTCCGTGAAATCGAAGTCGTAGGTCTGCTGCAGGATGCCGGCCGCGGCACCGCCACGGCTCGTGTCCCCGCCCGGCGCGGCGAGCTCCACGTAGGTCCCGGTGTTCGAGTAGCGCGCGCGCTGGCCATCCCGTCCAATCGCGGCGACGGCCACCATCCCGTCGATGAGCGGCGCGACATCCGCCGGCCGCGGTGTCGGGTTCCCGTCGAGGAAATCGTTGCCCGCGGCGACGACGACGAAGGCGCCGCGCGACACCGCGTACTGGATCGCCTCCTGCACCACCGGCGCCGGCGGCCCGGTCCGGCCGATGCTCATGTTCAACACCTTGGCGCCGTTGTCCACGGCGTATCTCACACCTCGTGCCACCACATCGTCGGTGCCCACGAACGGCGCGCTGAAGATGGCGTCCCAGATGCCCGAGATGACCTTCACCGGCATGATGCGGACGTTGAACGCCATGCCCGCGACGCCGACGTTGTTGTTCGTGGTCTGGCCGACCGTGCCCGCGACGTGCGTGCCATGGCCGTCGAAGTCGAGCGGGTTGGCGTCGTTCCAGATGAAGTCGCGGGGCGAGACGAATCGATCCGGCGCGCCGAGGTCGGGTGCCGCGGCAAACGGGACGTCAATCGTTCCGAGCGCGGGAAAGTTCGTTCCCCCGATAGAGAACGCACGGCGCGTTGAAGCGGAACACGCCGCTGCGGAACGCGACGCCGCTGTCGAGCACGGCGACGACGATGTCCGATGCCGCGCCCGGATTGATGTCCCATGCCCGCTCCATGTCGATCGCCGGGTAGTTCCACTGCCGTGAATAGAACGGATCGTTCGGCGTGAACATCGGCGCGACACGATAGCGGGCCTGCGCGTAGTCCACGTCGGGTTGCGCATCGAGGCGGCGCGCCGCCGCTTCGGGGTCGGCGGCCGCGTCGATGGCGACAATGTCGAAGTTCGCGTAGGTGGGCGCCTGGGTGGCGGCGCCGTTGACGCTGGCGAGCATGGCGCGCTGCGCCGCGGCGGAGGTGCCGGCGCGGAACTTCACGATGATGCTGCCGCGCACGAACGGCTCGGGATCGAGCTGGTTCGCGCTGGTCCTCGGGTCGCGGGGCGGGTCGTTGTCCCGCAGGCCGCGATCGATCCCGGGCGAGGAGAGGTCGGCGACGAGCGCCCGGAACACCGGCACCGGGGCCTGTGCGGCGGCGGCAACGCCGAACACCCCTGCGAGCAGAAACGCAGCCGCGCGCGCACGAGTCGAGAAGATCATCGGTACCTTTTCTTTATCTCAATGCCTCGCGCAGGACTCCTCCCTCCGCCGTCGGGAGCAGGACACCGGCGAGAACGCCAACCTACAGCACTATGGACTGCATCAACTGAACCTGCAGTGCCCACGACAGCCTTTCGACCACATCTCGCGGGCCAACCCCGGGGTGGAGCCAACGGGCGACCCGCTCTCGTAGTCGCAAGGACATCCCACTAGTGTCCCCAATCATAACGAGAGCGGAGAACGTGATTGCCAGGTACACACAGTGGCACAACCGGAGCTCATCCGCCAGCGTTGCCAGGTGATGCGCAGACCAGTCGATGATCTTCCGCCTAGAGCCGGAAGCCACGGCAAGATTGCGGCTGAAGCCGGAAGCCCCATATAAAGGGCGATTAGAGCCGACGCCACATGTGAAGGGCGGCTGCAAGCCCGAATCACATGTGAAAGGCGTCGCGTGACCTCCACATCCTGACGCGGACGGCACGCTTCGTGATTAGACGGACCAGGTGGTCATACGAAGACGCGTGGCGCTTCTCATTGTGGGGTGTTTCGTGCTCCTCGCGGGCGTGGCGATCCTCGTTTCGATCGTCACGAGACAGACACCGCACGTCCGCGATCTCGTCGTCGACGCGCTGAACGAGCGCTTCCGCAGCCAGGTCGAGCTCGACATGCTCGCCGTCGATGCCTTTCCGAGGCCGGCGATTACCGGCGGCGGCCTGCGGCTGCGGCACAACGGCCGCACCGACGTCGAACCGCTGATCGCCATCGAGTCCTTCTCGGCGAGCACCGGGCTCTGGGCGCTGGGAGCGGCGCCGCCGCTCCATCTGACCACCGTTGAGCTCGACGGCCTGGACATCCGCATTCCCCCCGGCGGACTCAAGCCGAGGCCTGACGTGCCGGCCGGCTCTGAGACGGTCGCGACGTCGGGACGGGCCACAGCGGCGGAAACCGCCGGCGACATCGCCCCGCCGCGCCGGCGCTGGCTGCCCTTCCGGCGCCGCAACTCCGGCCCGCTGCTGATCGACCACATCGTCGCGACGCGCGCGACGCTCGAGCTCACACCGCGGGACGTGACGAAGTTGCCGCGCATCTTCGAGATCCATGACCTCGACATGCGCGATTTCGGTGGCGATCGCCCCGCCACGTTCACGGCTGCGCTCACCAATCCCAAGCCTGCCGGACGGATCGAGACGAGCGGGAAGTTTGGTCCATGGCAGCCGGACGACCCGCAGCTCACGCCGGTCGAGGGTCAGTACCTCTTCAAGAATGCCGACCTCAACACGATCAAAGGCATCGGCGGCACGTTGACGTCGGAGGGACGGTACCGCGGCGCGCTCGAGCGCATCGAGGTGGAAGGCACCACCGACGTGCCCGACTTCCGCGTTGATCTGGCCGGGACGCCCGTGCACCTGATGACGACGTTCAACGCGGTGGTGGACGGCACCAACGGCAACACGTACCTGGAGCGGGTCGATGCCGATCATCGGCGAGACGCAGATCAAGACGAAGGGCGCGGTGGTTCGCGCCCAGGAAGTGAAGGGCCGCCACATCGCGCTCGACATCGCCATCGACAAAGGACGGATCGAGGACCTCCTCCAGCTCGCCGTCAAGGGCGCCAAGCCGATGCTGACCGGCCGCATCGATTTGAGGACCAAGTTCCTGCTCCCGGCCGGCGAAGCCAGCGTGGTCGAGAAGCTGCAGCTCCAGGGCGGGTTCAAGCTCGCGCAGGCCCGCTTCATGAACGTGGACGTGCAGAAGAAGATCACCATGCTCAGCCAGAAAGGCCGCGGTGACGAGGACGGCAACGATGGTGAGAGCGTGGTCTCCAACCTGTCCGGCGAGTTCGTGATGGCGAACGCGGCGCTGCGTTTCACCAACCTCACGTTCGGCGTTCCCGGCGCCATCGTCCAGCTCGCGGGCACTTACGACCTTCGCAGCGAGCAGATGGATTTCGCCGGCGAGCTGCTGACGGACGCCAGCCTTGGCGACATGACGTCCGGCTTCAAATCGATGCTCGCGCGCATGGCGCAGCCGTTCTTCCGCCGGCCCGGCGGCGGATCGAAGTTCCCGATCCGGATCTCGGGCTCGCGCGACAAGCCGTCGTTCGGCCTCGACGTCAAGCGCGCGTTCGGCCCGGGATAGCACCAGGCTCGTGGACCGAGGACAAAGGCACACGTATAAGCGGAGGACGCATGGACGCGGAGGCGGACCTTCAGGTCCGCCATCCCGACCGTAGAGGCGGACCTTCAGGTCCGCCACCCGACCCGTAGAGGCGGACCTTCAGGTCCGCCCTTCCTCGATCAGAGAAATGTCAGCGGATCGATCCCGTACTGCGCCGGATCGACCGGCGCCTTCACCGACTGCGGCTGACCCTCCGCCGCTTCCCAGAGATTCACGTCGTAGGGACGCTCGAGGCGGGTGCCGTCGCGCGCGACGAGGACCCGCACCTGCGGCCGGTATGGATCCGGCGCGTACGTCTTGACCACCACCGCGATCTCGCCGGAGTCGAGGCGCACCAGGTTGCCGGCGGGATAGATGCCGACCAGTTGCGTGAAGCGCCGCACCAGGTTCTGGTCGAACTGCGCGCCGTCATTGCGCTGCAGCACCGCGAGGATGCGATCGGTCGGGAACGCCTCCTGGTAGATGCGCTGGGAGCGCATCGCGTCGTAGACATCGGCGATGCCGCACAGCACGGTGCCCAGGTTGAGCGTGGGCCGGGTGACGCCGATGGGATATCCGGTTCCGTCGGCGCGCAGGTGATGCTCGAACGCCACGACCGGCGCCAGCGTCGGGATCTCCGGCGTGCGGCGGAGAATCTCCGCGCCCTCTACCGTGTGACGCTTCAGGATGTCGAACTCCTTTTCGGTCAGCCTGTCGGGCTTGTTCAGGATCTCCGACGGCGTCTTGACCTTGCCGATGTCGTGCATCAGCGCGGCGAGGCCGAACTCGCGCAGCAGCGCACCATCGACGCCAAGCCCCCGCGCCTGTCCCATCGTGAGAATCGAGACGTTCACCATGTGCGTGAACGTGTAGTTGTCGTAGTTCTTCAGCGCCGTCAGCGCCATCAGGGCCGTCCGGTTCTGCGCCACCGCCTGCGCCAGCGAGTCCACCATCCCCCGTGCCGCGTTGGCGTCGGGTGCGCCTTCCACCTTGGCGCTGTCCCACAACGTGCCCGCCACTGACACCGCGTCGTCGTAAAGGCGGCGGAAGGTCGCGACGTCGCCGAAGGCGTGCTCGATGCGTTCTTCGACCTGCAGCCGCCCCACGCGAATGTGCGGCAGGCGAGCCAGCACGGCCGCCGGGTCGCGCGAGTCGCCGCGGCCCAGGGTCTGGACGAGCTGCGTCAGCTCCGCTTGCTCCACGCCGCGGTCGATCACGATGCGCTCGATGCCGGACTGCTGCAGACGCCGCATCAGCTCGCCCATGTTCTCGGCCGCGCGCGGCACCGGGCTGCCGCCGACGACGAGCTCGTCTCCCACGATGCCGATCGCAATGGACGGCGTGGTGGCGAGCACGAGCGACAGCGTCTCGGCGAGGGCGCCGATGTTGCGCACGACGAGCGGGTGATTCGCCGCGTAGAGCTGCGTGCCGCGAAACGCCGCGGCAAGACGGCGGACGAGCTCTTCGGCCAGCCGTGAGCGCGGCATCGAGCTCATGACCGGGCCCGTTCCCGCCGCGCGCCCATTCCGATCTGCGCGCGGGCGACGCTGCGGACGCCGCGGCTGCCATGGGCGACGGCATCCTCGAGGACCGCCAGCGTTTCCGGTGTGCCGATCCGCCGCAGCGCCGTGGCCGCGGCGCGGCGAAGCGCCGCCGTGCGGTACGGAGCCCACCACTCACCGCGGTGGAGCACGGCGCGAAGCGTTCGTGTCGACTCCTTGTGTGCGCTCAGCCCGCCAAGGGCCTCGATGATGTGCGTGTGGACTTCGACCAGCTTGCCGCGCGGCGCCGAGTGGTTGAGGACGTAGCACAGCAGGGGGATCGCCTTGTCGTCGCGCAGGCCGATCAGCTCCTGCAGCACGGTGTCGCGCGACGTGCTCCCGGCGACGAGCGCCCGCTCCAGCACGGCGTAGGCGTCGTTGGTGGCGATCTGCACGATGGCGCGGATCGACTCACGCTGCACCTGCGGGTCCGCGTCATCGAGCATCGACGCCAGCTCCGGCAGCGCCTCGCGCCCGCCGAAGACGCGCAGCAGGTCGATCGCCATACGCCGCACCGCCGGATTCGAGGAATTCTTCAACCGTTCGACCGACTGCCGGCCGGCGGCGCCGAAGGCGAGCAGCAGCTCGCGCAACCGCAGGATCACGCGGTTGTTGTCTTCCACGGCCAGCGCTTCCGCCAGCGGCCGCGCGATGCGCGGGCCGATGTCGTGACACAGGCGATTGAGGGGCTCTGCGTCGGTCTCATCCGCTTTGCGCAGGTAGGTGACGATGTGGCGGACGAGCGGCCCGCCGGCGAGCTTGTTCAACACCGCCTCTGCCGGCGCGGCAAGACCCTCGCGGCCGCCTTCCGCCGACTCGCGCACGAGCGCGCCCGTCAGTTGCAGCGCGTCGCTCACCTCGCCGAGCAGCGTCCGGCGTTCGATTTCGGCGACGCCGACGATCGCGACCTCCTGCCAGCGTGCGGGGTCGGTCTCGAGCCGGAGCAGGTCCTGCAGCAGGCTGAGATCCAGCTGGCGCACGGCGGTATCGGACACCGAGGCGAGCCACTCCTGCACACGTTCGGGCGGATCGTCCGAGACTCGATCGACCTCGATCGCCTGCGTCCGCGCGTCGGACAGCTCGCGGCCGTACTCCGCCGACACATAGTTCTGATCGGAGTACGACGTGAGCATCGAGGCGGCTGACTGCCACAGATCCTCGAAACCTCCCTCCGCGCCGAGCGGGCTGCCGGCCGCTTCCGCCTGGGCCAGGTCGAGCAGCCGTTCCCTGCGCTCCGCCTCGGGGACCAGTGCCTGGAATGCCTGCGCCAGCCGCTCGGTGGCGCCCCGCTCCAAGACGATCGAGTTCGCCACGAACGACGAGATCCCCTTGTCGCCCATGCGTTCGACCACGGTCTTCTCGCTCGCGAGGGCCATCATCATCTCGGGCGTGAGCCGCGGGGCCACCTCGGCAACCGTCTGCAGGATGCGTTCGCCTTCGTGAGCACCGCGCTTGCCGGCCGCCTCGAGCGCCCGGCGCAGGAGCTGGACGAGCGCCGCGGCACGGGCGCCGAGGGTCGCGCCCTGGCCGTCAGCCGTGCTCTGCAGCGTGTCGAGGAAGGCGCGGAGGCGGTCCGGATCGCCGAACGTCTCGATCATCGACGCGATCGCACGGTCGTCGAGCGTCGCCGCGTCGCTCTGGAGGCAATGAGCGATGATGCGATTCCACTGCGCCGCATCACCACCCGCACGCTCGCGCAGGACCTCGGCGTAATCGATCTCGCGGATGTCGAAATGGTCGCGTCCGCCGGCGGCCCACGCCTTGCCGACGCCCCCGTCGGCCATCAGATCGTCCGGCGCACGGCCAAGCAGCGTCAGCAGCGCATGCCAGTCCTGCGCATCGGCGCCGCGTTCGATCCGCAGCGACCCGATGAGACGCTCGTGCAGGATCGCCGCGAACTCACCGATGGCCGCGTCAGGGCGGACCGGCGCCTTTCCCTCGATCAGGATCGCACCGGGATGCACGTTCAACGTGACGTCGCCGCTCGTCGTCAATCGTGCCGACGCCGCAACGACGCGGGCCAGTGAGCTGGTGATGGCCGGGTGGGTGGCCGGATAGAGTGACACCGAGCGTGCCGCCGCCTTGCACGTGCGCGCGAAGTCGGCGAGCACGGCGCTCTGCTCGTTCGACATCGGTTCGGTGGTCGGTGCGGTCGCCATTCGGTTCCTGGAAGGCTCACGTCCCTGGCAACGACCGCGCGGGTGCAGCCGACTGCCGGTACGAGCTCGGGTGAAAGCGCGGGCGCGTGACGAACCATTCGGGGGGACTATCGGACAGTCAGGCGGGCAGCGGGCGGGGGAGGGAGCAGCGGCAGGGCAGGGGATTATCGGACAGGAGTCAGGGGAGCGGGCAGGGGCAGGGCCTCGGGTCAGAGGCCCAGGAATCAGTCTTCAAGACTTCATGCCCGAGCCTGTTGCCAGAACGGCCCTCTCCGCCCTCACCTGACCCCTGTCCCGCTCCGGTTCCCCTACCCCGCACCCCTTCCGCCTCGCGGCCAAGATACAATGGCACTCTCCGCATGAGCTTCGTTGACGTCATCGCGAAAAAGCGCGATGGGCACGCTCTTTCTCGCGACGACATCAGCCGGTTCGTGGCCGGTGTCACGACGGGTACTGTCCCGGACTACCAGGCGTCGGCTCTCCTGATGGCCATCGTGCTGCGGGGGATGACGGACCAGGAAACCGCCTGGCTGACCGACGCGATGGTGAGCTCGGGCGGGCGCGTCGACTTGTCCGACATTCCCGGCGTGAAGGTCGGCAAGCACAGCACCGGCGGCGTCGGGGACAAGGTGTCCATCGTCCTCGCGCCGGTGGCCGCCGCGTGCGGCGTGATCGTGCCGAAGATGTCGGGCCGTGGCCTCGGCCACACCGGTGGGACCCTCGACAAGGTGGAGTCCATCCCCGGCTTCCGGATCGACCTGGGCATCGAGGAGTTCAAGCAGGTGCTCCGCGACGTCGGCACGGCCATCATCGGCCAGACCGGGGCGCTCGCGCCGGCCGACAAGAAGCTGTACGCGTTGCGCGACGTCACCGCGACCATCGAAAGCGTTCCGCTGATTTCCGCGTCGATCATGAGCAAGAAGCTGGCGGAGGGCAGCAACGCCCTGGTGCTCGACGTCAAGTGCGGCGACGGCGCGTTCATGAAGGACGTGAATCAAGCCACCCTGCTGGCACAGTCGATGGTCGCGATCGGCACCGCGGCGGGTGTGCGCACGGAGGCCTTCATCACGGACATGGAGGCGCCGCTCGGCCGATCGATCGGCAACGCCCTCGAGATCGTGGAGTGCCTGGACGTCCTGAAGGGTGCCGGCCCGGCGGATCTGACGGCCGTCGTCACACGCCTGGCGTCGAGGATGCTGATTCTCGCGGGAGTCGAGGACGACGAACGGATCGCCCGGGGACGGGTGGCATCGGCGATCGGGTCCGGCGAGGCGCTGCAGCGGTTCGCACGGATGATCGAGCGGCAGGGCGGCGACCCCCGCGTCGTCGATGACTACGGGCGGCTGCCGACGGCGCCGTCCCGGCATATCGTGCGCGCCGAACGCTCCGGGTTCGTGACGCGCATGCGTGCCGAAGCCCTGGGCCGGGCGAGCAACTTCCTCGGAGCGGGGCGAACGCGGGTGGATGACCCGGTGGATCATGCGGTCGGGCTGGTGGTGCTGGCAAGACCCGGGGATCGGGTGACGGACGGGGACGCGCTGGTCGAGATCCATCATCGCGACGGGATTGGCCTCGAGGCGGCGGCGGCGCTCTGCCGCGGCGCCGCGGAGATTGGCGAGACGCCGCCGCCGCCGCCGCGCGAGAAGGTGCTGGCGGAGGTCAGATGAGCGACGGCCTGCACTCGACCGCGGAACTTCCCCAGCTCGGGCGGCAGGAGTGGACGCCTCGCGATTACGCCGTGCTCGGCGGCCTTGCGACGATCGCCGCGGCCGCTATCGGGCTCGGATTCGCCGGTCTCTCGCGTGTCCAGCCGGTCGCCGGCCTCGCGCTCCTGCTGGCGCTCGCGTACTGCTTCTCGTCCGCCCGTCGCGCGATCGACCACCGCACCGTGGCGTGGGGGCTGACGCTGCAGTTCGTCTTCGCTCTGATCGTCCTCAAGACCGGGGCCGGCCGGCAGGCGTTCCAGGCAGCCGGGACGGTCATCACGCGGGTCCTCGACTTCGCGTTCGTCGGGTCTTCGTTCGTGTTCGGCCCGCTCGGAAATCGTGAGGCCTGGCCGAAGATCATGACCGCGGTGCTCGGCGAGGAAGGCGTCCAGTACGGCGTCATCTTCGCGTTCCAGGTGTTGCCGACCATCATCTTCATCGCCGCGCTGTTCGCGATGCTCTACTACTTCGGCGTGATGCAGGCGGTCGTGCGCCTCTTCGCCGTCGTCATGCGCCGGTTCATGCGCGCGAGCGGCGCGGAAACGCTGAACGTCGCCGCCAGCATCTTCATGGGTCAGACCGAGGCGCCGCTGACGATCCGCCCGTTCCTGCCGCGCATGACGGAGTCCGAGTTGATGACCGTGATGACGGCCGGCATGGCGCACATTTCCGGCGGCATCATGGCCGCGTACATCCTGTTCGGGATCGAGGCGCAGCACCTGCTGACCGCCGTGATCATGACGGCGCCAGGCACGCTGATGATGGCGAAGATCTTCGTGCCCGAGACGCGCGTCCCCGAAACCATGGGCACGGTGACGCTGCACATCGAGAAGACGGACGTCAACGTCATCGACGCGATCGGCCGCGGGACGGGTGAAGGGCTGCACCTCGCCCTGAACGTCGGCGCGATGCTCATCTCGTTCCTGGCGCTGGTGGCGCTCCTCAACGCGGTCCTCGGCCTCGTCGGCGGGGCGGTCGGGCTCGACCTGAGCATGCAGCGCATCCTCGGGCTCGTCTTCGCGCCGATCGCATGGAGCCTGGGCGTGCCATGGCAGGACGCGCCGGTCATCGGCAACCTGCTCGGCACGCGCATGGTGCTCAACGAGTTCGTGGCCTACTCGCAGCTCGGCGCGCTGAAAGACACGCTCGACCCGCGTTCGTTCACGATTGCGACATTCGCGCTGTGCGGCTTCGCCAACTTCAGCTCGATCGGCATTCAGATCGGCGGCATCGGCGCGCTGGCGCCGGAGCGCCGCCACGACCTCGCACGCCTCGGCCTGCGCGCGATGCTCGCGGGCACGTTCGCCAACTTCGTGACCGCCACCATTGCAGGGATGCTGTTGTGACGGTGCGAGCGAGGATTGTACGACCGCGTCGAGGAAGCGGCCGCGGCCGTCCGCGCGCGCTGCGGCACCCTGCCTGAGGCGGCCATCGTGCTCGGGTCAGGGCTCGGCGACTTCGCCGACACCCTGCTCGATGCCTTCGCCACGCCGTACGGCGACCTGCCGCACTGGCCGGCGTCGAAGGTCGTCGGCCACGCCGGCCGGCTGGTTGTTGGAAGCGTCGCGGGAAAGCGTGTGGCCGCGCTTTCGGGCCGCGCGCACTTCTACGAAGGCCACGACCTCTCGAGCGTCGTGTTCGCGACACGCGTCATGGGCCGGCTCGGCGTCAGGCAGATCATCCTGACCAACGCCGCGGGGGGCATCAACACCGGCTTCGCGCAGGGCGCGTTGATGGTCATCGACGATCACATCAACCTGCTCGGGAGCAACCCGCTCGTCGGCGTCAACGACGAGCGCTTCGGGGTGCGTTTCCCGGACATGAGCGAGGTGTATTCGCGCCGCCTGCGTGACATCGCCGACGCCGCCGCGAAGGCGAAGGGCGTGCCGGTGTCGCACGGCGTCTACGTCGCCGTGCACGGCCCGAGCTACGAGACGCCGGCCGAGATTCGCTTCTTCCGGATCATCGGCGCGGACGCCGTCGGCATGTCGACGGTGCCCGAAGCGATTGCCGCGCGGCACATGGGGATGGAGGTGCTCGGCATCTCGTGCATCACCAACATGGCCGCGGGGGTGCTGCCGCAGCCGCTCGTGCACGACGAGGTCATGGAGACCGCGCGCCGCGTGCGCGGGTCGTTCATCGCGCTGCTCGAGGGGATCATTGAGCGCCTCTAAGAAGCGGGTCGCTGGCAGCGGGCAGCCGGCAGCGGCGCCACGAGCCGGCTCGCGAGCGTCCGACGTTTCGCGGCGCCGGCTGGTGGCGGCGGCGCGGAAGGCCCGACGCCGCGCGCGCGCGGACTATTCCGGCTTCAAGGTGGGCGCGGCGCTCGAGACGGCGGACGGCACCATCATCACCGGCTGCAACATCGAGAACGCGACCTACGGCCTCACCATGTGCGCCGAGCGTGTCGCGATGTTCAAGGCGCTCTCCGAAGGCCACCGCACGTTCCGCCGCATCGCCGTCGTCGCCGACACGCAGGCCCCGACGCCCCCGTGCGGCTCCTGCCGCCAGATCCTGTGGGAGTTCGCCGGCGACATCGAAGTGATGCTCGCGAACCTGCGACGCGAGACCGGCCGACACCAGCTGAGGGATCTGCTGCCGCTGCCGTTCGATGCACGGCTTCTGTAGCTCGAAGGACGCGTAGTCTGCAGTAGCGCTCGGTGTTGCGGAACACAAACCACAGAGACACGGAGACACAGAGAAATCCCGAAGGCCTCTGTGCCGCTGTGTCTCTGTGGCCCGGAGAAGCCACTACAATCAAGTGACATGCTGCCAACGATCGAGTGGAAAGACGACGCCATCGTGATGATCGACCAGCGGAAGCTGCCTGGCGTCGAGGTGTACGTCTCGTGCAAGACGGCGCCCGAGGTAGCGAAGGCCATCAAGACGATGGTCATCCGCGGGGCGCCGGCGATTGGCGTGGCGGCGGCGATGGGCATTGCGCTGGGAATGCGGCGGAGCAAGGCGACGGGCACCAAGCAGTTCGTCACCGAGTTCCAGAAGACCTGCGACCTGATGGCGGCCACGCGGCCGACCGCGGTCAACCTGTTCTGGGCCATCAATCGGATGAAAGACGTGTTCGCCGAGGCGGCGCAGGGCGGCGGCTCGGTTGACGAGATCAAGCAGCGGCTCGAGGCGGCGGCGCGGCGGATCCACGACGAGGACGTCGAGAGCTGCCGGACGATGGGGGCGCACGGCGCGACGCTGGTGCCGGACGACGCGCGCATCCTGACGCACTGCAACGCGGGCGCGCTGGCCACCGCCGGCTACGGCACGGCGCTCGGCGTGGTTCGTGCCGCCGCCGAACAGGGCAAGCGCGTCGCCGTACTCGCCGATGAGACGCGTCCGTTCCTCCAGGGCGCGCGCCTGACCGCGTGGGAGCTCCTGAAGGACGGCATCGACACCACCGTGATCACCGACAACATGGCCGGATCGATGATGCGCCTGGGCAACGTCGATCTCGTCGTCGTCGGCGCGGACCGTATCGCGGCGAACGGCGACGTGGCCAACAAGGTCGGCACCTACAGCGTGGCGGTGCTCGCCAGGGAGCACGGCATACCGTTCTACGTGGCGGCGCCGATTTCCACCATCGATCTCAACACCCCTGATGGCAGCGGCATCCCGATCGAAGAGCGGAACGACCGCGAGGTCACGCACGTCGGCTCATCCCGGCTGACCCCGGAAGGCGCGCGCATCCGCAACCCGGCGTTCGACGTGACGCCGAGCAAGTTCGTGACGGCCATCATCACCGAGCGTGGAATTGCGCGAGCGCCGTACTCGGAATCGCTCTCTGATCTGGTGAATAGCCGGCAGCCGGCAGCGGGCAGCCGGCAGTGATTCAGCGGGCGGCCGGCGGCCGGCTGCGAAGGGTATGACAATCCGCCCGCCGTGTGCCGGCCGCTCCTGGCTGCTGCCGGCTGTCCGCTGCCTGCTGCCATGATCATCCTCGGCATCGAAACGTCGTGCGACGAGACGGCGGCGGCCATTGTCGAGGAGACCGGCGACATGGCCCGGCCGTGGCGTATCCGGTCCAGCGTCGTCGCGTCGCAGGTCGAGATCCACCGCGAGTGGGGCGGCGTCGTGCCGGAGTTGTCCGCACGACAGCACATCCGCGACATCTGCGGTGTCGTCGAGCGCGCGCTGGCCGAAGCGGCGTCGCCTGCGTTCGACGCGATTGCGGTGACGCAGGGGCCCGGCCTCGTCGGGTCGCTGCTGGTCGGCGTGTCGTTCGCGAAATCACTCTCCTGGGCCCGGTCGGTCCCTCTCGTGCCCGTCCACCACCTGGCCGGCCACATCGAGTCGCTGGTGCTCGAGAACGGCGAGATGCCACTGCCGGCAGTCGTCCTCGTCGTGTCAGGCGGCCATACCAGCCTTTACCGCATCGCCCACGCCGGCGAGTACGAACTCCTTGGACGTACAAGAGACGACGCGGCGGGCGAGGCCTACGACAAGGTGGCCAAGCTGCTGGGGCTGGGGTATCCGGGCGGGCCGGTCGTCGATCGTCTGGCAACGCAGGGAAACGACCGCGCGATCCCGTTTCCGAAGACGCGGCTCACCCACGCCGACCGGAACGCGCCGCACCTGCCGGGCCGGCGCGACTTCAGCTTCAGCGGCCTGAAGACCTCGGTGCTCCGCCACGTCACGACGCACCCCCCACGCGCACCGAGGCCGACGTGGCCGACATCTGCGCCAGCTTTCAGCGCGTTGTCGTCGAGACGCTGCTCGACCGGCTGTTCGACGCCGCGCGCGCATCCGGCGCACGCAGCGTGGGCATCGCCGGCGGCGTGTCGGCCAACAGCCGCCTGCGGGCGGACGCGGTGGCGCGCGGCGAGGCCCGCGGCCTGCCCGTGTTCCTCCCCGGTCTCGCGCTTTCGACCGATAATGCCGCGATGATCGCGGCTGCCGGACTGCGAGGCCTCCGCCGCGGCGTTACGGCTGGTCTGGAGCTGAACGCGGATGCGTCGCTCGCCCTGGTTCCATGACGGCCTGAGCCCTGAGGCCTTTCCTACGAGCGTTATGAAAACGAGCACAGAGTATCTCTGGTTCACAACGAAGAAGCGCCAGGAGTTCATCCGGATCACCGACGAGGTCGCCGAGATCGTCCGGAAGAGCGGGGTGCGCGAAGGCATGGTGCTCGTCTCGGCGATGCATATCACCGCGGCCGTCTACGTGAACGACTGGGAGAACGGCCTGATTCACGACTTCCAGGTCTGGCTCGAGAAGCTCGCCCCATCCGGGCTCGATTACAAGCATCACCAGACCGGCGAGGACAACGCCGACGCGCACTTGAAGCGCACGCTCATGGGCCAGCAGGTCATCCTGCCGATCACCGACGGCGCGCTCGATTTGGGGCCGTGGGAGCAGGTGTTTTACGCCGAGTTCGACGGCCAGCGCCGCAAGCGCGTCGTCGTGAAGGTCATGGGCGAATAGTGGGCGACACCCGTCAGTACCCGGAGCGTCCCATCGTCGGGGTCGGCGCCGTGATCACGTGGGACGGCAAGGTCGTGTTGATCAAGCGGCGCTACGAGCCAATGCAAGGGCAGTGGAGCCTGCCAGGCGGTGGCGTCGAGGTCGGAGAGACGCTCGAGGCCGCGGTCGCGCGGGAGATGCTGGAGGAGACCGGCCTGCAGGTCGAGGTTGGACCGGTCATCGAGGTATTCGATCGCATCATGCGCGACGACGATCAGCGGGTGCGCTACCACTACGTGCTCGTGGACTACCTGTGCTGGCCAATGTCCGGCGAGCTCCGCGCCGGGTCGGACGTGGACGATGCGGTGCTCGTGGACCCGGCGCATCTGGCGCCGTACGGTCTGACCACGAAGGCGACGGCGGTGATTGAGCGGGCGATGCAGCTGGCGCGCGAGGCGCCGCGCCCCGCGACGATGATGCGCGCATACGGCACACAGACCGGATCCTCCGCGTGAACGCCCTGAGCCCTGAGACCCTGATCCCTGAGCCCTGATCCTGAGCCCTGCCGGAGCCCTGGGCCCGGAGCCCGGAGTCCGGAGTCCGGAGCCCTGATCTTGTGGCTTCCGGCTTCAGCCGGAAGAATCCCGTCAGCCGCGCCGGAGAACCTGCAAGGACAGACCGGCCAGCTCGTGCTGGGATCCGCTCGGATGCTTGGGCGCGTCGTCGTGAAATCCGTGCGCCAGCGACGTGTCCAGCACGGATATCCACTGCTGCCCCCACGGGTCGCCGGGGAGCGTGAACGTGACCGGCTCGACGTGCGCGTTGAACAACACCAGGAACGTGTCGTCGCATATCGGCCGCCCCCGTTCGTCCCTCGAGCGGAGCGCGTCGCCGTTCAGGAAGAGCGCGAAGCTCTTGGCGAACCATTCCGTCCAGTCCTGCTCGGACATCAAGGTGCCGTCCGGCTTGAACCACGTGATATCGCTCGCGTCCTGCCCACGGATGGGCTGGCCCTTGAACCACCCGCGGCGCCGGAAGACGGGGTGCGCGCGCCTGAACGCGATCAGGCGGCGCGTGAACTCGAGGAGGTCGCGGTCGGCATGGTCCCAGTCGAACCAGGAGATCTCGTTGTCCTGGCAGTAGGCGTTGTTGTTGCCCTGTTGGGTCCGGCCGATCTCGTCGCCTCCGAGCATCATCGGCACGCCCTGGGAGAGGAGCAGCGTGGCGAGGAAATTGCGCTGTTGCCGCGCGCGCCGCGCGTTGACCTCGGGATCGTCGGTCGGTCCCTCCGCGCCGAGGTTCCACGACCGGTTGTGGCTCTCGCCGTCGCGGTTGTCCTCGCCGTTCGCCTCGTTGTGCTTTTCGTTGTACGACACCAGGTCGTGCAGCGTGAACCCGTCGTGCGCCGTGATGAAGTTGATGCTCGCGTAGGGCTTGCGGCCGTCGTCCTGGTACAGGTCGGCGCTGCCCGTGAGCCGGGCGGCGAACTCGCCCAGCGTGGCCTCCTGGCTGCGCCAGTAGTCTCGCGTCACGTCGCGGTACTTCCCGTTCCATTCGGACCAGAGCACGGGGAAGTTGCCGACCTGGTAGCCGCCAGGGCCGAGGTCCCATGGTTCGGCGATCAGCTTGACGCGGTTCAGGACCGGGTCCTGCTGGATCGTATCGAAGAAGGCGGAGAGGCGATCGACGTCGTACAGCTCGCGCGCAAGCGTTGCGGCGAGGTCGAACCTGAACCCGTCCACATGCATCTCCTGCGTCCAGTAGCGGAGCGAGTCCATCACCAGCTGCAGGCTGTGCGGATGGCGCATGTGCAGGCTGTTCCCCGTTCCCGTGTAGTCCAGGTAGTAGCGGCGATCCTCCTCCGTCACCCGGTAGTACGCGGCGTTGTCGAAGCCCTTGAAGGACAACATGGGACCGCGGTCGTTCCCCTCGGCGGTGTGGTTGTAGACGACGTCGAGGATGACCTCGATGCCGGCGGCATGCAGCGCCTTCACCATGCCCTTGAACTCGCGGACCGGATCGTCCGCGTTGCCGGCGCTCACGTAGTCGGCGTGCGGCGCGAAGAACCCGATTGAGTTGTAGCCCCAGTAGTTCCGCAGTCCGCGATCGACGAGGTGACCGTCATGCACGAAGTGGTGTACCGGCAGCAGTTCGACCGCCGTGACTCCCAGGCGGACGAGATAGTCGGTGGCGGCGCGGTTGGCCAGGCCCGCGTAGGTGCCGCGGAGGTGCTCTGGAACGTCCGGCATCCGCGCCGTGAAGCCCTTGACGTGCACCTCGTAGATGAGGGTTTCGTGGAGCGGCGTGCGCAGCAGCCGGTCGCCGCCCCAGTCGAACGACGGATCGACGACGACCGATCGCGGAACGTTCGGAGCGCTGTCCGCGTCGCTCATCGAATCGGGGTCGTCGTTGGCGTACGGCAGCACCGAGGGGTCCCACTTGACCGTGCCCGAGATGGCGCGTGCGTAGGGATCGATCAGCGCCTTTGCAGGGTTACAGCGATGCCCTTCCGCCGGCGCCCACGGGCCATGGACGCGGTAGGCATACCGTTGACCCGGTCCGATGCCCGGCAGATAGCCATGCCAGCAGAACGCCGTCCTCTCGGGCAAGCGCACGCGGCATTCGCGGCCGTGCGCGTCGAAGAGGCAGAGCTCGACCTTGGTCGCGACCTCGGAGAACACCGAGAAGTTGGTGCCGCGGCCATCCCAGTGCGCGCCGAGCGGAAACGGTTCGCCCGGCCAGATTTCCATTGATTGTGCGGTTTGACTCATAGACTCATGAAGGCGCGGACACGGCTGCGTGCAGGTGCTGGAGTGCAAACGAAATGCCGGGCCGTGAACGGGTGAGATAACATCACCGCAGGCATGATGTCGTCGGCCACTTTGTCACGCGATGCGGCGTGGGCCCTCCTCACCGAGTGGACGCACGGCGAGAGCCTGCGCAAGCATGCGCTTGCCGTCGAAGCGGCGGTGCGCGGCTACGCGCGGAGCTTCGGCGAGGATGAGGAGGCGTGGGGCGTCGTCGCGCTGCTGCACGATTTCGACTACGAGCGCTACCAGACGCCGGCCGATCACCCGTACCGCGGCTGCGAGGAGCTGACGCGCCGCGGCTACCCGGAGTGGGTGACGCGCGCGATCCTGTCGCACGCCGATTACAGCGGCGTGCCGCGCACGACGCGGCTCGAGAAGACGTTGTACGCGTGCGACGAGATGGCCGGCTTCGTCACCGCGGCCTCGCTGGTGCGGCCGTCGAAGAGCGTCCTCGACCTCGAGGCCGCGTCCGTGATCAAGCGGATGAAGGACAAGGCGTTCGCTCGCGCGGTCTCGCGCGACGACCTGCGGCGCGGAGCGGAAGAACTTGGACTTCCGCTCGATCAGCACGTCACGAACGTCATCGCGTTCATGCGCGAGCGCGCCGACAGCCTCGGCCTGCGCGGAACAATGTGAGCGCCACGGCTCGTATACCCCTTGGTGGACCGTTCACTATCGGGTCGTGTCGAAACGGCCTTCGTGCGCGAACGCGCGGCCGCGACAACGGAGCGGCCGCTCCTGGTGCCGGAGACGCACTCCAGTAAATGGCGGATACCGTCGTGACCCTGGATCGAGTGGACGTCCGCTACGGGCGCAACCAGGCGCTGCGCGACGTGACCGTGACGTTTCCGGCCGGCGCCGTGGGGCTGCTCGGCCCGAACGGGGCCGGCAAGAGCACGATGATCAAGGCGCTCCTCGGCTTCCTGGTCCCGGAGGCCGGCGAGATGCGCGTGCTCGGGGTGGACGTGCGGACGGGACCGCTGACGATCCGCGCGCGCGTCGGCTACATGCCGGAGAGCGACGCGCATATTCCCGGCATGAATGCGGTGTCCTTCGTCGCTTACTGCGGCGAGCTCGCCGGGCTGCCGCGCGCCGATGCGATGCAGCGCGCGCACGAGGTCCTGTACTACGTGGGACTCGGCGAAGCGCGGTACCGCAACGTCGAGACGTACTCGACGGGCATGAAGCAGCGCATCAAGCTCGCGCAGGCGCTCGTGCACGATCCGGATCTCCTCTTTCTCGACGAGCCGACCAACGGCATGGACCCGAAAGGGCGCGACGAGATGCTCGAGCTGATTCGCGACATCGCGCACAACAAGGGGTTGAACCTCATTCTCTCGTCGCACCTGCTGCCCGACGTCGAATACACCTGCGACCACGTGATCGTGATGGACAAGGGCGCCGTGGCCGCGCAGGGTCCGATCGCCGGACTGAAGGGGCACGGCGGCCGCGTGTTCGAGGTGCGCGTGAAGGGCGAGGTCGAACGGTTCGTGGAGGCGCTGCACGCCGCCGGGCTCGAGTGTCACGAGACCGAAGAAGACGTCATGCGCGTGTTCGTGCCCGACGGCCGCGGCGGCCGCGACCTGTTCCAGCTCGCCTCGCGCGTCGGCGTGCAGGTGCGCCACCTGCGCCCGAGCGTCCCCACCCTTGAAGACGTCTTCGCGCACGCGGTGGGGGAGAAGTGAGACACGACGCCGATCGACGTCCACGGTCTACGGATCTACTCTCAAGGTCCGTCCAGACAGGCGGGCAGGATCAGACTCCCGAGCGTTGCCTACCCAGGCCCGGCAGAAGCCGGCCCCTGCAAGCGCTGCTAGTGAGCTCATTGGGCGTCGGCGCGCTCCGTCATCGTGAGCCGGCTCTAGCGGCTTGCCGGAGTCAGGCCACCCTCATGCCTATCCACGATCAGGGATACAGACGCTACGCCGGCCGGCGTGAGCCCCACGGCCGGCGATGGTGGGTCATCGCGCGCGCTGGCATCGTCGAGCGGTTGCGCGAGCGGCTCTTTCTCGGGCTCCTGCTCTTCGCCTGGTCGCCGTTCATCGTGCGCGCCGTGCAGATCTACGTGTCCTCGAACTTCACCCAGGCCGGGTTCCTCGCGCCGACGCCCGAGACGTTCCGCGAGTTCCTCGATCAGCAGAGCATCTTCGTGTTCATCGTCACGGCGTATGTCGGCGCCGGCCTGATTGCCAACGACCGCCGCGCCAACGCCCTGCAGATCTACCTGTCCAAGCCGCTGACCCGGCTCGAGTACGTCACCGGCAAGCTCGTGACGCTCGTCGTGTTTCTCGTCGGCGGTCACCTTCGTGCCCGCCATGCTGCTGCTCCTGCTGCAGATGATGTTCGCCGGCAGCGCGGCCTTCATCGGCGCGAACCTGTTTCTCATCCCGGCGATCACGCTGTTCTCCCTGATCCAGGTGCTCCTCTCGGCGTTCACCATGCTGGCGCTCTCGTCGCTCTCGAAGAGCCGCCGCTTCGTGGCGATGATGTACGCCGGCATCGTCTTCTTCACCGCGGCCATGTATCAGGCGCTGAGCGCGATCACGGGCAGCCGCGCCTGGGCGTGGATTTCGCCCGAGGACACCCTCGACATCATCGCGAACGCCATCTTCCGAGTGCCCGATCCGCCGCCCATGCCGGTTCCGGTCGCGCTACTGACGGTCGTCGTGCTGATTGCGGCGTCGATCTGGATCCTCGAGCGGCGTGTCCGGGGCGTCGAGGTGGTCACCTGATGACCGCCGGCCGCCATCGTCACCGCGACGCATCTGTCGAAGTGGTACGGGCAGGTGTCCGGCCTCAACGACGTGACCGTGACCGTGCCGCCGGGGATCACCGGCCTGCTCGGCCCGAACGGCGCCGGCAAGTCCACTTTCATGAAGTTGATCACCGGCCAGCTCAAGCCGAGCAAGGGCCAGGTGCGCGTCCTTGGCGAGCCGATCTGGGGCAACCCGGCGCTCTACACCCGCATCGGCTTCTGTCCCGAGCAGGACGCGTTCTACGACCGGATGACCGGGCTCGAGTGGGTCATGGCCCTCGTGCGGTTGAACGGCATGGCGGAAGAGGCGGCGAGGGCGGCCGCCACGCGCGCGCTGCAGGCCGTGGACCTGCTGGACGCCGCCGGCCGGAAGATCGGCGCCTACAGCAAGGGCATGCGCCAGCGCGTGAAGCTGGCGCAGGCGATCGTCCACGATCCCGAGCTGCTGATCCTCGACGAGCCGCTGAGCGGGATGGATCCGATCATGCGGCGGCGGACCATCCGGATGATCAAGGACTGGGCGCGGGCCGGCAAGAGCATCCTCGTGTCGAGCCACATCCTGCACGAGATCGAGGCGATGACCTCCAACATCCTGCTGATCAACAACGGGCGGATCCTGGCCGAGGGGAACGTTCACCAGATTCGCGAGTCTGATTGACGAGCATCCCCACAGCGTCTACATCCGCGCGCAGGATCCGCGCGCGCTCGCGCGCGCGTTCCTCACGGAGGACGATGTGATCAGCCTCAGGTTCGAAGACGGCGCGGTGGTGGTGGAGACGGGCCGCCCCGACGCCTTCTACACGCGGCTGACCGGCATGGCGGCGTCCGGGGAAGCGGGCGCCATCGAGGAAGTCACGTCCCCGGATGACAACCTGCAGGCCGTCTTCAAGTACCTGGTGAAGTCATGAAGGCGTACCTGGCGGCCGCCGCACGCGTGTTCGACCTGTCGATCGGCGACATGCTCTGGTCGCGGCGCACGATCTTCATGGCCCTCGTCGTGGCCGGCCCCGTGTTCCTGGCGATCGTCGCCCGTATCGTTTCGGCGAGCGGCATCGCGCCGCTGCGCGTCAACGGCGTGACGGTCGGTGGCAGCGCCATCTTCGGCATGATGATGTGGGTCCTCTTCCTGCGCTTCATCATTCCGGTCCTCGGCGTCTTCTACGGCACGTCGCTCGTGGCGGACGAGGTGGAGGACAAGACGATCACGTATCTCTTCACGCGTCCGATCCCGCGCGGTGCCGTGCTGCTCGGCAAGTACCTCGCATACCTGGTGTGCACGACGCTCGTCGTGCTGCCCTCGGTGATGATCGTCTACTTCCTCATCGTGCCCTTTGACGAGATCCCGGCCAGCTTCGGCGCCCTCGTCAAGGATCTCGGGATCCTCGCGCTCGGACTCGCGACGTATGGCGCGCTCTTCGCGCTCATCGGTGCGGTGCTCAGGCGGCCGCTCGTCATCGGACTGGTCTTCGCGTTCGGCTGGGAACAGGCGGCGCTGCTGATGCCCGGCTACCTGAAGCGTTTCACCCTCGCGTACTACCTGCAGGCGCTCGTGCCCCATGCCATGCCGTCCGACAGCGTGGTCTCCCTTCTGCAGTCGGTCTTCCGCGACGCGCCCGGCGCGGCGACGAGCCTCTTCTGGCTGGGGTGTGCCCTGGTCGTGTCTCTGGCGCTGGCCATGCGCGCCATCGAGCGCCGGGAATACGTGCTCGAGCAGTAGGCAGCAGGGCAGCAGGCAGCGGACCTTCAGGTCGACCTGCGGCAGAACCGGGGTCAGGCAGCCAGCCTCGACCTTGGATGGCCGACGTTCACGAGCCCAACCGCAGGCTGCCTGCTGCCGGCTTCGAAAAACCGCTTGCGCCGAGCGGCTCCCTGAGTAAACTGGGCCCCTCCACGGTCGATTGGTCCCCCGGCGTAACGCGGTAACAGGAGGGGAGACGTGACCACGAACGCTACCTTCAAGGGCCAGCAGGCGCCCTGCGGCCGCATCGTCGACGGCGAAAGTTTCCGGGACAACGACGAAGAAGTCGTCGTCACCCAGGAAGTCGATTACGCGTGCGGCTGCCGCACGATCAACCACGAGTACCACGACGGGTGTGTCAGCCGCAAAGTCGTGCGGCACGATGGCCACGTGCTCGTGGATGAACTATTTTCCGCGGAATAGCCATCGTCGTTCGTAACCCCGGTAGATGCCGGCGCCGCCAGTTCGATCGAGCGAGCACGGGCTGGGAGACCGAGAGTGATCCCTTCTCACGACGTCGGTACTGGTGGGCGGCGGTGGTGCGGGCCTCAGGGCGGCAATAGCAATCGCGGAACATAATCCCCGCCTCAACATCGCGGTCATTTCCAAGGTCTACCCGATGCGGAGCCATACCGTCTCCGCGGAGGGGGGCGCGGCCGGTGCGATCAGTCCGGACGACAGCCTCGATGAGCACGCGCACGACACCATCTCCGGCGGCGACTGGCTGTGCGACCAGGACGCCGTCGAGGCGTTCGTGCAGGAGGCGCCGCAGGAGCTGCTGCGGCTCGAGCACTGGGGGTGCCCGTGGAGCCGCGAGCCGACCGGCCGCATCGCGGTCCGACCGTTCGGCGGCATGCAGAAGGAGCGCACGTGGTTTGCCGCCGACAAGACCGGCTTCCACATGCTCCACACGCTCTTCCAGACCTCGCTCAAATACGCCAGCGTCGTTCGCTACGACGAATGGTTCGTCACGCGCCTGCTCGTGGACGACGGGCGTGTGCAGGGCGTCGTCGCGCTCGACATCATGTCGGGCCGGGTCGAGACGATCACCGCGAGCGCGGTGATTCTGTGCACGGGCGGTTGCGGCAAGGTATTTCCCTTCACGACCAACGCATCGATCAAGACGGGCGACGGGATGGCGCTCGCCTACCGTGCCGGCGCGCCGCTCAAGGACATGGAGTTCGTGCAGTACCACCCGACCGGCCTGCCGTTCACCGGCATCCTGATCACGGAAGCCGCGCGCGCCGAGGGCGGCTACCTGATTAACAAGGACGGGTATCGATACCTGCAGGACTACAAGCTCGGCACCCCGCAGCCGTACCCCGTGCTGCGCACGATGGAGCTCGGGCCGCGCGATCGCCTCTCCCAGGCGTTCATGAAGGAGCTCGCCAAGGGCCGCACGATGGAATCGCCCTACGGGCCCGTGGTCCACCTCGATCTGCGTCACCTGGGTCAGAAGAAGATCGACACGAAGATCCCCTTCGTTCGCGAGCTGTGCAAGAAGTACCAGAACGTCGATCCGGTGACCGATCTGATCCCGGTACGGCCGGTCGTCCACTACATGATGGGAGGCGTCCACACCGACATCAATGGCGCCACGCCGCTGCCCGGCCTCTATGCCGCGGGCGAAGTCGCCTGCGTGAGCATCAACGGCGCCAATCGCCTCGGGTCCAATTCGCTGCCCGAGCTGCTCGTGTTCGGCGCGCGCGCCGGCCGCGTCGCCGCCGAGTACGCGTCGCAGGGACGGCAGACGAGTCCGGCCGTCTTCGCCCAGGGGAAGGACGAGCAGCGCCGGCTCGAGACGGAAGTCCTCAACAAGACTGGCGGCCGCGAACGCATCGCCACCCTCCGCGACGACATGCAGAAGACCATGGAGGAGGGCGCCGGCATCTACAGGACGGGCGCGGCGCTCTCGAAGGCGGTGAGCCGGATCCGCGAGATCCAGCAGCGGTTCGCCGACGTCACCATCGAGGATCACAGCCGCACGTTCAACACCGAGCGGCTCGCGGCCCTCGAGCTGTCGTGCATGCTCGACGTCGCCGACGCCATCGTCACGTCCGCGCTGCGCCGCGAAGAATCACGCGGCGCCCACCAGCGAACGGATTTTCCGGCGCGCGACGATCGCCAATTCCTGGCGCACTCACTGGTGCATCGAGAGCCTGACGGTTCGTCCCGGGTCGACTACCTGCCAGTCACGATCACCCGCTGGCCGCCGGCCGAGCGGGTTTACGGGGAGACAGCACCGCATGCGGGATCACATCACGTTACAGGTCGCGAGATACCGCCCGGAGCAGGAGTCTGAGATCACCTTCGACGACTTCGAGGTGCCCTGTCCGAAGGACTGGGTGGTGCTCGACGGCCTGAACCATATCAAGGACCAGCTGGACGGCACGCTGTCGTACCGGTGGTCGTGCCGCATGGGGATCTGCGGCAGCTGCGGCATGATGGTCAACGGCGAGCCGAAGCTGACGTGCGCGACATTCCTCGCCGACTACGCGCCCGGGCCGCTGCGCGTGGAGCCGCTGCGCAACTTCCCCGTGATCCGCGACCTCATCGTGGACATCGGCGATTTCATGCGCAAGCTGGTTCGCGTGAAGCCGTGGATCGTGCGCGCGGTGGAGGAGAAGCCGCTCGCGCAGGGCGAGTACCTGCAGACGCCGCAGCAGATGGACGAGTACAAGCAGTACAGCATGTGCATCAACTGCATGCTGTGCTACTCCGCCTGCCCGATCTACGGGCTCGATCCCAAGTTTCTCGGTCCGGCGGCGATTGCCCTGGCGCAGCGGTACAACTTCGACAACCGTGACGAGGGCAGCTCGGCGCGGATGGAGGTGCTCTCGGAGCACGAAGGGATCTGGGGCTGCACCTTCGTCGGCGAGTGCACCAAGGTCTGCCCCAAGCACGTGGATCCGGCCGGCGCGATCCAGCGTTACAAGCTGAGCGCCGCGCTCGAAGAAATCAAGACGTTCTTCATGCCGAGAGGCGCGTGATGAGCCAGACTCCCACCTACACCGACTACCATCCTCGCTGGCTGCGGCGGCATGTCTCGACGTACTGGTGGCTCGAGCGACGATCCTACTTCGCGTTCATCCTGCGCGAAGCGAGCTGCCTCTTCGTGGCGTGGTTCGTCGTCTACCTGCTGCTGCTGGTGCGCGCGGTCAGCGCGGGCGAGGCCAGCTACCAGGCGTTCCTCGAGTGGTCGGGGCAGCGTTGGGTACTGACGCTGAACATCGTCAGCTTTGCGTTCCTCATGTTGCATGCGGTGACGTTTTTCGATGCCGCCCCGCAGGCGCTGGTGCTTCACGTTGGTGGCCGGAGAGTGCCGGGCCCGCTTGTCGCAGCCTCGCATTACGTGGCGTGGGCCGTCGCCTCCCTCGTGATGTTCTGGGTGCTCGTCGTGCTGGGCAGGTGACCATGACCACACACCATCCCGTCAAGCACCATCCCGAACCGCTTCTGTGGATGCTGTTCAGCGCCGGCGGCGTCGTGTCAGCCATGCTGATGCCCGCGCTCGTCCTGCTCTTCGGCATCCTCTTTCCGCTCGGATGGCTGACCCCGCCGAGCCATCAGCACATGCTCCTGGTGCTCGGCCATCCCATCACCCGCCTCGTGCTCTTTGGCCTGTGCGCGCTGTCCCTGTTCCACTGGGCCCACCGCTTCCGTCACACGCTCTACGACGGCCTGCAAATCAAGCACCTCAACGAAGTCATCGCGATCCTTTCCTACGGCGCCGCGGTCGCCGGGACGGGCATCGCCGCGTACCTCCTCTGGACGGTGCCGTAGCTTCCTCTTCCAGAGGCCGACTCAGGGGCCGGCCGGCCGGTAGAGCCGGCCCCTACGACCATGGGCTGACACGCCGGTCTCTACGAATACTCAATCGCCGGACTGAGGCGAAGGCGGAGCGACACTCAGGAACTTTGGTCGAAAGGCTCCGTATAATCAGCCATGGAGTGCGTATGACCAAGCGGACGCGTCTATTCATGGGAGTTGCCGCCGGGGTGCTGGGCGTGGGCCTCGGTACCGGCTTCCTGGCCTCCTACTACGGCTTGCCTGTGCTGGCGCAGTTCGGCAGCAGCGGCCCAACCGAGCTCGAGTACCTCCCGCAAGATGCCCGTCTGGTCGCCTTTGCCGACGTTCGCGACGTCATGGATTCCGAGCTGCGCCGGAAGGTCATGGAGATGCGTGCTCCCCGCTCCGGGCGCGATTCAGACCATCCCGACGATTCACGACGAGAATTTCCTCGAGCAAGCGGGCATCAACGTCGAGGCCGACGTGGACCGCGTTGTGGCGAGCCTGGCGGGGCTGACCGATTCGGATCGCGAGCTGCCGCTCATCGTCGCCCGCGGCCGCTTCGATGACGACCTCATCGAGACGCTCGTCCGGCAGCGAGGCGGCCAGGTCGAGGAATATGGCGGCAAACGCCTCCTCACGCACGCCGAGGGCGAGCACAATCTCGGGCTTGCCTTCGTCGAACCCGATGTGATCGCGTTCGGTACCGCGGACGCGGTGCGGCGCGCCATCGATACCAAGGCCGGCCGATCGCCCAACATCACGACCAACCAGGAAGTCATGGCGCTCGTGCGCGACATTGATGCCGGGAATGCCTGGGCCGTCGGGCGTTTCGACGTCATCTCGAACCGCGCTCGACTCCCGCAGCAGCTGGCGAGCCAGCTCCCACCGATCAACTGGTTTGCCGCCTCCGGGCACGTCAATGGGGGCGTCCAGGGCTTCCTGCGGGCAGAGGCGCGAGATGAGATGGCCGCGCAGGACCTGCGCGAAGTGGTGCGGGGATTCCTCGCCCTGGCGCGACTGCAGGCGGGCCGGGATACCCAGATCCGGGCGATGATGAACTCCCTCGAACTCGGGGGCGACGGTCGCACCGTTTCGCTGGGCTTCTCGCTCGCGCCCGAGGTCATAGACGCTCTCGCCGCGCTGCGCGGCCAGCGCATCCGCCGGGAGCCGAATCCGGAGCCCAACCAGGCTCCAGAGCCGGCGCCGGTCGTCCCCCGAACGTAAACGTCAATCGCCCGGCCGGCGTAACGCGTCATAACAGGCCGGGATGTCCGAACTCGTCTTTTTCTACGGGACGCTGATGACCCCCTTCCACCGGATAGGGCGTCTCCGCATCGACCAGCATCTGGTGCCGGTCGGACGCGGCAGCATTGCCGCCGCGCTTTTCGACCTCGGCATTTATCCTGCGGCGGTTCCGGCCAGCGACGGTCGCGTCTGGGGTGAGGTTTACGAAGCCACGCAGCCGTTCATGGTCCTCCAGGCCCTGGATGAGCTTGAAGGCTACCGTCCGCGCGAACCCGAAGCCAGCCTCTACAACAGGAAAGTCACCCCCGTGACCTTGGAAGACGGGCGCGTCGTGCACGCCTGGGCGTATTTCTACAATGCCCCGCTCGGCCGGGCGGAGCGTATCGAGTCGGGCGACTACCTCGAACACCTGAAAGTCCGGTAATCTCTCGCTCGCCGGCCTCCACTCTCCCGGCTCCAGCGCATGTTCAAATCCATCCTTCTCACGGCCGCCTGCCTCGCCGTGGCGACCACCGCGGCCCGCGCGCAGCAGACCGACATCGACCCGCGCGTCGTGCAGCTCGTTTCGCAGGTGTCCGAGGAGCGGCTCACCTCGCTGCTCACGCACCTGGTCACGTTCGAGACGCGGTTTCTCTTGTCCGATCCGGACCCGAACGGCAAAGGCATCGGGGCGGCGCGCCAGTGGATCTTCAACGAGTTGAAGCGCGCGAGCCCGCGCCTTCAGGTCAGCTTCGATACCTACCAGGTGGCGCCGCAGGGCGACCGCATTCCACGCGCCGTGGAGCTGCGAAATGTGATGGCGGTGCTGCCGGGCCGGTCGCCTCGGCGTATTTACGTCGGCGCACACTACGACACCGTCGCGCGGGTCGTGAACCCGCCGGGCGCGACGGGTGACGGCGGGCGCCGCGGGCGTGCACTGGAATGTGTACGACAATCCCGCACCCGGCGCCAACGACGATGGCAGCGGCACGGTGCTGACGATGGAGCTCGCGCGGGTATTTGCGGAGAGCGGGATTGAATTCGACGCGACGCTGGTGTTCATCGCTTTTGCCGGAGAGGAAGAAGGGCTTGTCGGCGCGGCGCTGCACGCCGCGAAGGCGGCGGCGGAGAAGACGCCCATCGAGGCGGTCCTCAACAACGACATCGTGGGCGGGGCGGTTGGGGGGAACGGGATCGTGAATGCCGAGACGCTGCGGGTGTTCGCAGACGGACCGGAAGACTCGCCGTCGCGGCACCTGGCGCGGCACGTCCGTGCGGCTGCGGCGCGCTACGTCCCCTCGCACCGCGTCGAGCTCGTCGCACGGCACGATCGGTTCGGCCGCGGCGGCGACCACACCGCCTTCAACCAGCATGGGTTCACCGGCGTCCGTTTCACCGAGGCCAACGAGAACTACGCGAAGCAGCACACCGTCAACGACACGATCGACGGCGTCTCGTTCTCATATCTGGCGCGCAACGCGCGAGTCAATGCGGCCGCCATGGCAACCCTGGCGCTGGCGCCGCCCGCCCCTGTCGTGGTCAACGAACGGGGGCTGCCGACGCTCGGCCGCGACCCGTCAGGCTACGATGCGCGGCTGCAGTGGAAGGCATCGCCGGGCGCCGTGGGCTACCGCGTCTACTGGCGTCCGGCCTGGACGCCCGACTGGGCCCATAGTGCGCTCGTCGGCAACGTGACAGAGCACGTGATGGCGAACGTGTCGATTGACGACTACGTGTTCGGCGTCGCCGCCGTCGCTCCCGGCGGTCACGAGAGCCTCGTCACCGCCTACGTCAACCCGCCTCGGGCCAACATCCAGATCAAGACGCTGGCTCCTTAGTAAGGACTTCTTACCGGCGCCGACAAGAATTCAGCCTGAACCGACGAAAATTCGAGCCTGCGCCGACAGGAATTCGTGTCGCCCCGGCCAGAATCCGAGCCCGCACCGACACGGATCCTCCCGCGCCGGCAGACTCCGGACCTACCGCTGCATCGAGGCGCGGTGCGCTTTCACTTCGTCCAGAAACTGTGCGATGACATCGGCCACGCGCTCGGAGATCTCGACGAACTCCAGGCCGGTGCGGTAGGTGACGATGTCCTGGTCGACGTCGCTGATGCGGGAGTGGACGACGCGCCCTTTGAGGATGACGGAGCTTGCGGCCGAGCGTGAGCCGGACGTCGTGCAGGGAGTTGAGATGCAGGGGAAAACGGGTCTCGGCGGTAGCGCCGGAGCGGCTGATTTCCCGGATGAGCATGGGCTGGAAGACCATGATTTCGGCCTGCAACTCGCCGAGAACCACCACGCGTTCCGTGTCGCGCTTGTCCTCCTCCATCGCGGCGGAATATAGCATGGCCGTACAGACAACGCGGGGGCTCGGGCCCCCGCGCTGCGAAGTCGTCTTTTGAGAACGAAGTCGTCTTGTGCGATGTATTCCGTACTGTCGAGCGGGCTAGTTCATCCGCAGCGCCGGCCTCGACGGGAACAGGTCATCCTCGTCCTCGGCCAGCTGGGCGATTGCTGTATCGAAATCCTGCCCCTCGGACTCGGTCGTGTAGGTCAACACCGGAATCTCGCGGGTGTCCGGATCCAGCTTGAGCATCGTCAACAACTGAAACCCTTCGAGACGCTCGATCCGGGCGCACAGGATGACCAGGTTCGGCACCACCCTCTTGATTTGCGAGTAGGCGCGTTCGCTGGATTCCACGAACACCATGTCGTACCGGCCCGCGTCGAGCACCGTCTCGAGCATCCCGAGGACTTCGGTGTTGCCGTTCACCACAACCACTTTCTGGACCGGTGTGGCGGCGATTCGGTTCGTGTCCATCTGAGTAACCCGCCCTTCTGCGCGATTGTGAATTCAGGATTCGTGCCACGCGCAAGACTGGCAATAAAAGGGAACTCTTGCCGGGATTTCGCTTCCCGCCCCGAACTGTCCTCGGGAGTCGTAATCGGTCCTGAAAATGACCGCTGAACCGTAAACCGTTTGTTTCCGGCATCTTGTCTCGGAACGGTGCCTGTGAGTCGGCGGCGCGTCAGATGTGGCAAAAGCGGCCACCCTGAGCCGTTGCGGCACAGTCCGCTTGCGCCTGTCGATCGGGATCCGGCACTCTGTGAACGTTATGCCGACGAAAACGCGTGAAGCCGTGCGCACCTGGGGCAACTTCATCGGCGGCGAGTGGGCGCCGTCTCCTGGCGGCCGTACGTTCGAGAACCGCAATCCCGCGGACGCCGACGATCTCATCGGCGTCTTCCAGGAGTCCACGGTCGAGGACGCGGACGCCGCGCTCGCCGCCGCCGCCCGCGCCTACGAGTCGTGGCGCCTCGTGCCCGCGCCGCGGCGTGCCGAGATCCTCTTCCGCGCCGCGCAGATCTTCCTCGACCGCAAGGAGGCGTACGCCCGCGACATGACGCGCGAGATGGGCAAGGTGCTGCAGGAGACGCGCGGCGACGTCCAGGAAGCGATCGACATGACCTACTTCATGGCGGGCGAAGGCCGCCGCCAGTACGGCCAGACGGTGCCCTCGGAGCTGCGCGACAAGTTCGCCATGTCCGTCCGCCAGCCCCTCGGTGTGTGCTCGATGATCACGCCGTGGAACTTTCCGATGGCGATCCCGTCGTGGAAGGTCGTTCCCGCGCTCGTCTGCGGCAACACCGCGGTGCTCAAGCCGGCGACGCTGACGCCGCTTTCGGCCGTCCATTTCGTCGAGGCGCTCGACGAGGCGGGGATCCCGCCGGGCGTCGTCAACCTGATCACCGGTGGACCTGACGTCGGCACCCGCCTGTCCACGCACGACAGCGTCCGCGTCGTATCGTTCACCGGATCCACCGCGGTCGGGCGTGTCGTCAATCAGAACGCAGCGCCCGGATTCAAGAAGGTACACCTCGAGATGGGCGGGAAGAACGTGATCGTCATCATGGACGACGCCCAGCTCGAGCTCGCGGTGGAAGGGTGTCTGTGGGGAGGGTTCGGGACCACGGGCCAGCGCTGCACGGCTGCCAGCCGCGTCGTCGTTCACGAGAAGGTGTATGACGCGTTCGTCAAGGAGTTCGCGCGGCGCGCCCGCGGCCTGCGGGTTGGCAACGGCCTCGACGAGCAGGTCCAGGTGGGGCCCCTCGTGAGCGAGTCGCAGCTCCAGACGGTGATGAAGTACGTGGACATCGGCCGGCAGGAGGGAGCCACGCTCGTCACCGGCGGCCGCAGGCTCGACGCCGGCGATTACGCGCGCGGCTACTTTCACGAGCCCACGATCTTCGGCGACGTCGATCCCGGGATGCGCATCGCGCAGGAGGAGATCTTCGGGCCGGTGGTCTCCGTGATGCGCTGCCGATCGCTCGACGAGGCGATCGCGATCGGGAACGGCGTCCAGTACCGGCTTGTCCGCGTCAATCTACACGCGCGATGTCAACACGGCGTTCAGCGCCATGCGCGACATGTACACCGGCATCTTCTACGTGAACGCTCCGACGATCGGTGCGGAGGTGCACCTGCCGTTCGGCGGCACCAAGGCCACAGGCAACGGCCACCGCGAAGCCGGCACCGCCGCGCTCGACGTGTTCTCGGAGTGGAAGTCGGTTTACGTGGATTTCAGCGGGAAGCTGCAGCGCGCCCAGATCGATACGCAGGAGCCGTAGCCGCGGCGCTCTTCACTGCGACGAACCACAGTGGTCGCCGCGAGTGGAACCTCCGCTAGAAGCGGAAGCCGAACGCCATGCGGAAGGCGCGGCCCCCGTTGTTACCGGCAATCGCCACCGGGAAATCAGTGGTTGCCTGGGGCTCGCCAAAGCTCTCGCCACGGATGAACCCAGTCGGCAGCCCGAGCGCGTCGCGCGGCGAGTTCGGGTCCGGCCGGGTGCTGGTGTTGAAGCCGATGGTCTTGGTGTTGTCGAAGATGTTGAAGAAATCGAGCTTCACCCACGGTCGCAGCGTCCGGAACACGGGTACGTCATAGTTGACTGACACGTCCATCGCGCCGTAGCCGGGAAACGTTTCGGAACCCCGTTCCCCGAAGTACAAGGTCTGATCCGACGGCGCATCCGGGTACTCGGCGAGCAGTTCCTCCTGGCGGGGCGTGAGCGGAACGCCGGTGGCGGAGAGGCTGTACACCTGGCCGGACTCGATGCGCCACAGCGCGGACAGCGAGACTCCGCCGAATCGCCCACGACTGAAGTCGTAGATCGTCCACAGCCGCGCGCGATGGCGCTGCGCACTCTGCAGACGCCCGATCGGGAAATGGCGTTCGGCGCTGAACGCTTCCGGGAAGTCTCCGATCTGTCCCGTCGCCCCGGGCTGGTTTGCGTTCTCGCCTTCGTAATTGCCCTCGTTTTTCAGCTGCATCGTCCACGACGCGTTCGCGGTCCAGTTGGCGCGTACGCGATAGCGGCCCTGCAGCACAAACGCTTGATACTGGCGTGTCGGAATATCGCTGTTGCGGTAGACGATGTTCGTGAACGTGCCGAAATCGATCCCTTCGCGGTTGACGTCGGTGAACCCGTTCGGCAACTCGATAAAGTCTTCGAGCAGATTGTAGGTCTTGCGCCAGATGTACGTAGCCTCACCATAGGCACGTTGGCCCAACGATCCGCCGCCGGATAGGGTGAACTCGCGCGTCGTCGGCGAGGAGAGTCCTTCCTCGAAGATGACGTTGGCCGTCGGGAACTGGCCGAAATTGATCTCGTAGTTGGCAGGATTCAGCCCGGGGGCGAATCCGACTCCCTGACCGGCAGGCCCGACGTAGAACCCGATCGTCTCGTCGGGGTTGCCGACATTCGTGTTGCCGCCGATCTGCGCTTCGTTGTACCTCCCGGCGTAGTGACCGTAGGTGCCGTGGAACACCACGCTGCCGTTCGCCAGCGGGTCGTAGACAGCGCGAGCCGCGGCACCACCGTGTCCGTGTCGACGCCGACGATGCCGCCAGTGGCCTCGCTGCGTACACGCTCGTAGCGCACGCCAAGGTCTGCTGAAAGGTAACGGTTGATCGTCCAGTGATCCTGCGCAAAGAACGACTGCGTGTCGACGTTGAGCTCGGCGCCACGGACCGCCAGCCAGTTCTCGAGCAGCGTTGTCTCCCGGAACGAACACCGGGATCAGCCGGCCCGATGCGTCCCGCAGGGCGTTGCCGGCGGCATCGATGGCGTAGTCCGCATCGAAGACGTAACTCGTCGCCGACTGTGAGTTGCCGCCGGTGTTCTGGCTGCGATACCACTCGTAACCGCCCTTGATCTCATGCCGGCCGCGGCCTTCGAGAAAGGACGTCAGACTGGCGTTGATCTGCCGGTTGTTCCGCTGCTCGGGATCGGTGGCGTCAAAGTAGGGCGCATTGTAATGCGCGAGGTCCTGCGTCAGGGTGATGAAGGGCGAGTCCACAATCGCGGTGCTGGTGCCGCCGACGCCGTCGAACTTGTAGCGCCGTTCGGACACCTGCGCCTCGAACAGCAGTTCGGACCGAAGGACGCCCCGGTAATTGCCGAATGCGTACCAGTTCGGCAGCTTCTGCGTGGCCAGTGTCAGCGGATCGATCGAGAAGTCGAACGACGGGGTGTTGCTGATCTCGCGATGGTTGTTCAGGTAGCCGCCCTGGAAGTCTGGTTGGCCATCGGCGTGGCGGTCACCTTCGCCTCGGCGCGCCAATTGTTGTCCTCTTCACCATATGGAATCCCCGTCTGGTTGAACGTATTGCTCGTCGCCAGGTTGGCCCGGCGGCCGGCGCCGAAGAACCAGACGCGATCCCTGAGAATCGGCCCGCCGAAGGTCCCCTCCCACGTCTGGTTGATGTTGCTCTCGCGTTCGATCTCGTTCTCCTCCTCGAACGGTGTTTCGCGCGTCCACGAAGGATTCGTGATGTTTAAGCGCAGACTGCCGGAGAACGTGTTGCCGCCGCTCTTGGTGATGGCGTTGACCACGCCGCCCGAGAATCGGCCGTACTCCGCGGAAATCCCGGAGGTGAGTACCTGCGTCTCTTCGATCGCATCTTCGATGAACAGATCCTGCGGCGAGCCGAACAGGTTGTCGTTCACGTCCACGCCATTGAGCATGAAGGCGTTGTCGAACGCGAAGGCGCCGTTGATGACTAGTTGATTCGTGTTCGGGGAGTTGTCGTTGACACCCGGCGACAGCGTGGCAATGCCCTGGAGCGTACGCGACGTGGCGAGCGCCTCGACTTCGTCCTGGGTAATGTTCAATCCTACCGACGGGGCGGCGAGCGGCGGCGGTGTCTCGGCGACGACCGTGACCTGCTCCGTGACGCCGATGGCCTGCAGCGTCACGTTCTGCTCGACGACGCCGCCGAGCGGAATGGTCGTGGTGAGTCTCGTCGTCGCAAAGGACGACAGCTCGAGTGTAATCGTGTACTCACCCGCCGGAAGCTGGCGTAGCACATAGCTCCCGTCCCCCTCGGTGACGACCGTCCGCTGCCCTTGCAGCGAGGGTGACGAGACTGTGACGGCAACGCCCGGCAGCGGAAGGCTCTGCGCATCCGTCACCGTCCCGCGGGCAATGCCGGTCTGGACACCTTGGCTTGCCGTAGCAATCGATGCGCAGAGAACAAGGCCAAGCACACCGATCAGGTTCTGGGTCCGCGAAACTCGCTGCCGCTGCCTGAAGTCCATCCATTTGGGTGAGCACTCACTATGCCAGTATTTTGCGACCAACTAGTGGACTCTAAGGGACACCAGCGTATGCGCTAACGTCCCGGTCACTCTCTGATCCAGAACGTCGGAGCACTGGTTCAATTTTCCGGTGGACCGCTTGTCGATATTCAGGGTGGGCTAAGACGATTAATGCCTCAATGCAATGGCGGGGGAAGTTTCACGAGGGGCGTTGGTGGGCTCCAGCCATCGTTCATCAGCCCTTGCCTCCGAGCTCGCGTGCAGGCCGCGGCCCTCCGAAAGGCTAGGGGCGGACGGCTCCAGTTACTACGGAAGCCGGATCCACGGCCGAGATTCGACGACTCAATCCAAGCATCGACCTGCCCTCACCTGGCGCCCGGCAACGGTCAGTGGCTCCTCGTGATCGTTCCGTATGCGGTGTGTCGCGGCCGCCCTGGCGCTCGGCGTCAGCGCGGCGTTCGCGCAGGGTGTGCAGACCGAAGGTTCATCACGAGCTCATTCTCCGGATGTCTTCCTTCAGTTGGGGGTTGACGCGGAAGCCGGCGCGTTCGGCCTCACGGACGGCGTTCTCCGCCTCCTTCTTCCGCATCGTCAGCATGTAGACGACAGCCAAGTTGTTGTGCGCCTCACCGAGACTCGGCTTGGTCTCGATCGCCACCCTCCATTCGCGTTCGGCCTCGGCACGCTGGTTGTTGCGAAAGTAGGCGCTGCCGAGCGCGAGCGATACTTCCCCGGGCGGCTTAGTCGTTTCGACGCCGCTTTGCCGCTGCTTCTCGAGATCGCGCAGCCGCGATTCGAGCTGCAGGACGTAGGGGTTCGTGTCGGAGGGGTTGGCGGTCTTGACGCGAGTGCTTCGAAACATGCGAATGGAATCGCGAATCTCGCGGATCTCGTCCTCGCGCCGCTGATTCGCCGAGACAGTGTCGCTCAGCGCCATTCCCGCCAGCCGTGCATACGTGTCGCGGCAGTCGGTGAACGCGACAATGGCGCTCGCATATCGCCTAAGCGCCATGTACGACTGCCCGAGGCCATAGTGCGCCAGGGCGAGGAGCGGGTCTTTGTCGATCGCCTTCCGAAATGACTCGGCCGCTTTCTCGAACTCCTCACTCGACAGGAATTCCTGTCCGGCGCGGTAGAACTGCAGCGCTTCGCGCTGCGCCTGTTCAGAGACGATCTGCGCGCGCAACGGCAGGACCGTGACGAGCAACGATGAGAGGAGTAAAGGGATCAGCCTGGCGTGCATGGTGCCTCCTGATCGAGGCTGCTGTGTTTGCTCCGTTGCGTGCGCAAAGTGAAAGGGGGCCACGTCGCCGTGGCCCCCGGGGGTATGCGTGCGGCTGCAGATTACCAGTCGAACCGGACGCCGACGCGGGTCGCGAACGGCGCCTGGTAAGAGGGAATTACTCCGGAACAGCCATTGATAGCCTGCCCGAAGTTCGGGTTGCTGCCGCCGAACGTCGTGTCGCTGCAGTAGTCGTAGTCGGTCGCCGCACGCCGGTTCGTCAGATTGAAGAGATCGGCAAGCAGCGTGACGTTGCGGCCGCCGCCGATGTTCAACGAGTAATCGGCGTGGAGGTCGATGCCGAACTCCATCGGCGACCGCTCCTTGATGCCGTCAACCGTTTGGAAGCCGCCGCCGCGGATCGACACCGGGATCTCGCCGTCGGTCGCGTAGTTCGGATTCGCAGCGAGGTCGGTCAGTGACTTGCCGGACCCCGCGTTCACGCCGATGCCGAAATTCACGTCACGCCACGACGTCGTGCCGAACACTTTCACCTGGTGCGTGCGGTCGTTGGGCAGCGTGCCACAACCAAGCGAGCACCCGAGGAAGCGGATGTCACCGCGGTACCCGAACTGCGGCACGCCAATCTCCGTGTAGCTCGGATCGTTGGTCGGGAAGTCGAAGAGCGACGTGATCGCCGGGTCGGACTGCCCGCTGTCGCTGCGGAAGAACCCCTCGAAGTTGCCTTCGAGCTTCGACCAGCGGTAGGAGCCGAGGAGCGACCAGTTGTTCGCCAGCGTTTATCGAACGTCACCTCGACGGCGTTGTACTTGTGGACCGGATCCTCGAAGTGCGCTTGAGCAATGCCCGACCCGGCCGGCACGGGGAATACTCTCGTGTCCGCGTTCACGTTGGTGATGAAGTATTCGACGCTCTCGAGCCCTGGCACGCCGAGATCGTACAGGACCATCTGCGCCGTCCCCACGTCCTCGAGGATGCGCGGCATGTTGCGGTGGATGTAGCGTACGCCGAGGCTCATGTTCGTCAACGCCTCGAACTCGATGCCGCCGAGGAACTCATCCAGATACGTCATTTTCGCGTCGGGGTCGAATTCCGCGGCAGCCGTCCCCGCCAGAATGAAGTGCCGGGTCTGTCCGCCAGCGAGCACGCCCTCCGGGACGGGGCGCGTCAGGTCCTGATCGAAGTAGTCGGCGCGGCTGATGCCCGCGTCGGCCGAGAGCGACCGCGACGCGAGATCGTTTGGCACCCGCGCGTAGAATCGTCCCCAGCTCGCGAACACTTTCGAGCGGCCGTTGCCCAGCACGTCATACGTGGCGCCAAGGCGCGGAGCCCAGTTGTTGTCGAACTTGAACCGGCAGTGCACGAGTTCGCCGGTGCCGTCGCCCAGCCCCGGCCGGCTGTCGTTCTCATGACAGAGCGGCGGGTCGCCGCCGACGAGTTCCTGCTGCTCATAGCGGAGGCCGGGACGCAACGTGAGTCGTCCCATCTGCCACGTGTCCTGCAGGAAGAAGTTGAGTACGCCTGCGTCGTGTTCGGGTACGGTCCGTAGTTGCCGCGCGTCGCGCGGTAGATCCTGCCAAACGTCGGGTCGGGAAGGATGGTGACCGAGGCGCCGTCGCGCGTGACCGTCCCGTTCGGCAACGTAAACGACGGACCGGTCCGCCCCCCCGCGCGAATGAAATCGATATCCTCGACCGCGACGCCGTAGCGGAACTGGTGATTCCCGGCCGCCTCGACGATGTTCGTCGACTTCAATTGAAACTGGGACGTTTGTGCCCGGCTGCTCCTTGTCGTACGCCCCGAGCCCCCCAAAGCGCCCATTCGGGGTGACGGTCGTGTCCAGTACTGATGCTGTTGGAGCGCCGGTATCTCGATCGTGTTGTTCGACGAACGCGAGATGAGACCCTCGAGCAGCCAGCTGTTGCGAAGAATGCCGTCGTAGCGGCCGGTCTGGCTGTGGGTGCCGTATTCGAGCTCGCTGAAGCGACCGGTATCGGCGGCCAGCAGCGCATTGCGGTGTTGCCGCCGCGCGCTGCGGTCCCTGCTCGCCCTTCGACGGGTCGCCGAAGACGGACAGGTCGAAGCGGTGCGCCGTCGTCTGCTGCCACGTCAGCTTGCCGGCGTACAGCGTCGTGCTGCGCTTCCGATCGACCTCACCAAGACTCGCGAGGGGGAAGCCGGTCGGCGCGGTGAACGTGTGCGACTCCTGGAGGGATCGATGGTGCCATAGAAGAAGAGCCGATCGCGGATGATGCGGCCGCCGCCGCCGACGCCGGCGTCCCGTCGTCGTCGCGGTGACGTTCACGGTACCGTTCGGCGAATCCAGCTGCTTCCACCCCGATTCGAGCGCGCCCGGCTTGGTTACCGAAGACGCTGCCACGAAACACATTGTACCGCTCTTGGTCACGACGTTGACGACGCCGCCGGTCGCCTGCCCGTACTCGGCTTCGAAGCCGGCGGTCTTCACCTGCGTCTCACGAATGAACTCCGTCGTGACGCCGGAGCCGAGTGACCCAAAGGTGATCGAATAAGAGCCGACGCCACCGAAGCCGGGGTTGGTAATGTTGACGCCGTCGACGATGTAGGCGTTCTCCAGCCCGCTGGCGCCGGAGATCGAGGGATTCGCCTGGCCGACGCCGCTGCTGTTGCTGACGCCAGGCACCATGTACAACGTGTCGGTGAAGTTGCGGCCGACGGGCAGCGATCCCAGCACGTCGCTGTTAGCACGCCTCCCGCCGTGGTCGATGTGATGTCGACCACCGGTGCCGACGCTTGTACCTGCACCGTTTCTGTCAGGCCGCCGACGCGCATAGTGAGATCAGTGAGCGTCACACGCTGCCCAAGGCGCACCTGAATCATTCGCTGTTCGATAGGGGCAAAGCCGCTCAGTTCGACCCGGGCGTCGTAGACGCCGGGCTGAAGAAACGGGGCGAAGAACCGTCCCTCAGCGTCGGTGACATAGTCCTTTGTCCCCTGTTCGGATGTGATGGTGACCGTTGCGCCGGGCACTCCGAGACCCTGCGCGTCCAACACCTGCCCGGCTATCGAGCCTGACGTCGTTTCCTGCGCGGTCGCGAGGCCCGTAACGGCCAGCGTGAGTGCCACGAGAAGCGCACCAATACGTGCGTGCATTTGTTTACTCTCCTTGAGTCGAATCGGTGCTCTGAATCTTTTGTCTGTGCAATGCAATGAAAAGACCGTACCACTGGCGACCCTGCCGCGTAAAGGTCTTCAAATCAAAGACTTGTGCTGCCGGATCCCACAGACCCTGTGACGAAAAATCCACAAAACCAGAGATCTCAAACCAAAATCATGGATCAATGCGACTAGTAATCCAATTATTGCGTTTGGTCACACGTGGGTAACGGTTGAGCCCAACAGAGGGGGCTCCACGACGGATCAGGAAGTTGAGGCGGCAACTGCCCGAGAAAGTGTTGCTGCCGCTCTTGGTGATCGCGTTGATGACGCCGCCGCTGAAGCGGCCGGACTCCGCGGAGATGCCGGAGGACAGTATCTGCGTCTCCTGGATGGCGGCTTCGATGAACAGGTTCTGCGGTGCGCGGACAGGTTGTCGCTTCACGTCGACGCCGTTGACCATGAAGACGTTGTCGAACGCGAACGCGCCGTTGATCACGACCTGGTTCGAGTTGGGCGAACGCTCCGTCACGGCCGGCGCCAGTTCTCGCAAACCAAAATCATGGATTCACTGCGTCTTGTAAGGCAACTATTGCGATTCACCACTGGTGGATGGGTGTTGATCCCAGGTTGATCAAGCAAGGATGGCTCCCAAACGAGCCGCCGCCCCCCGGTCCGCGCTGGTAGCTGATGCCGGTCCTCGAACCGGTGGTGTGTGCGCTGTCGATGCCGCCCGGCGACGGCGCGGGGAGGTTTTTGCTCAATAGTTGATGAGCTTGTGCGGGCCCGCGATGTGGCCGCATTTGCTACACAATCCGGTTGTGGAATCGCATACCTGACAGGAGGGGTGTCTTATGAGGACAGCGTCTCTGGGTCTTGTACTGGGGTATCTCCTCGCGTTTCTGGCGATCGGTCGTCCCGCTGCCGCGCAGTCCACCACAGGCAGCATCCAGGGCATCGTGCGTGACAACCAGGGCGGCGTGATCCCGGGCGCGACCGTCACCCTCCGCAACGTCGAGACCAACGCGACACGATCGCTGGCAACCGCCGCCGACGGCTCGTATCGCTTCCTCAACATGCCAATCGGGAATTACGAGCTGACGGCGGAGCTCTCCGGTTTCTCACGCCACCTCCGCTCCGGTCTCACGCTGGCCGTCAACCAGGACGCGGTCGTGGACGTGGAGCTCCGGCCTGCGGCGCTCACCGAGGCGATCGAGGTGCGCGCCGATGCGCCGATCATCAACACGACCAATGCGACGACGCCGGCGAGTACCCGGGGGGGCCCGGCGGAGGGGATGCAGGGAGCGAACGCGTAGATAAGAGAGGGAAGGCACGGGGGGGGCGCGGCGGGGGAGAAGGACGCGGGCGGTAATGGAAACGACAGAAAGGGGGCGGGGGGCGGTCGCGAAGAGGGGGGGGGGGGGGGCGGGGCGTATTTTTTTCCATGGAGGGGGGGGGGGGTAGGGCGGCGAGCGGGGGGGGGGGGGCGGGTGTGCGCGCGGGGGGGGGGGGGCGGCGGCGGGGGCGGGTCGGCGGTGCAGGGGTTTCTTGCGTCACCGACTGGTCCTATGAACGAAGAGCAGGCAGCGCGGCATCAGCGCCGCAAGCAGATGCAGTAATGTCGGTAATAGAGTAAGGGGAGACGGTTGCCGGGGGCCGGGGCCCCCGGGACCCGGAAACCCAGACCTGTACCGGGGCAAGGCTCGGGTCAGTAAGAGGGGGGGGGGTGGCGGCGCCGGCGAAGGCCAGCGGTCCCAGATCGCTCCGTCAGAAAGATCGGCGGGGATCAGCGAGCTCGGGAGATAGGCTTCAACAACGCAAAGAGCCGGACGGCGCTCGGCGCCGCCGTGAACAGCCCGCAGTTCCGGTTCAATGACACCTACCAGGTGCAGAAAACTTCACGCAGGTGCGGGGGGAGTAGATGGTGAGAGGGGCTCGACCTCGCTAAAATGAGAGCTTCTTTCCTACGCCTGGGCGGTGGCGGTTCGAAGCGTGAGAGTTTAGTAATGGCGGGGCGGGGGCGGTAACATAACAAGCCGCGCGGGGGGGGAGGTCAACTATTACCGCTGGTGGGATCAGTACTACTTCGTGCAGGACGACTGGCGCGTCAGCTCGAACCTGACGCTGAATCTCGGCGTGCGCTACGAGCTGCCGGGCAACAAGGGGGGGGGGCGCGGGGGCAAAGCGATGTCGGGCAGAGGTGAGGAGGAGAGGGGGGGGGGGGGGGGGGGGGGGGGGGGGGGAGCGGGGGGGGAGAAAGAAAAGGGGGGGGAGACAGGTCAGTTGGAAAAAGACAAGGGGTGGGGGGAAAGGAGGGGGTTTTTAGGGGGCTTCGGGGCCCCGCTCCGTCGTCCGTCCCTTCTGAATGGCCATTCATCCCTGAGGGCGGCGGAATGGTGGCTCGCAAACCGGACGCGCGCGCGATTTTTGCCTGCGTCTGTACTCGGGCCGCGGCGCATAATCAGGGTCTACCAATTCAAACGGACCGAGGAGGATCCAGATGCCATTCATGCGAGTTGGGCTTTGCTTCGCCGTCTTGCTGGCGATTGCCAGCGCGGCGGCGGCACAGAGCACCACCGGCACCATCTCGGGGCGTGTCGTGGACGCCCAGAGTCTGCCAATCCCCGGCGTGACGGTCATGGCGACCTCACCCAACCTGCAAGGCACGCGCGAGACCGTGACGTCGGCCAACGGCGACTACATCCTGTCGCTGCTCCCGTCAGGCGCCTATACCGTCACGTTCGAGCTCAGTGGATTCGGCACGCAGTCGCGCACCGTGACCCTGGCGCCCACACAGGTCGTGCCGCTCGAAGTCGAGATGGGCCCCGCCGCGCTGAGCGAGACGGTCCAGGTCGTCGGCCGCTCGGCCGACGTGCTGACCGGGACCGCGCAGGTCGCCACCAACTTCAGCCAGGAGCTGATCTCCGAGCTGCCGACCGCGCGCGACCTCAACGCCACGCTGCAGCTCGCCCCGTCCGTGCACCCGACGGGTCCAGCGGGGGGCTACTCGATTGCCGGCTCGACGTCGTTCGAGAACCTGTTCCTCGTCAACGGCGTCACCGTCAACGAGAACCTGCGCGGCCAGGCGCTATGACCTCTACATCGAGGACGCGGTCCAGGAGACGACCGTCGCTACCGCCGGCATCTCGGCTGAGTACGGACGCTTCGGCGGCGGCGTGGTGAACGTCATCACCAAGTCGGGCGGCAACCGCTTCAGCGGGTCGTTCCGCGACACGCTCAACAACGACAACTGGCGGAAGATGACGCCGTTCGAGGAGTCGCCCGCTGCCGGCGTCAACGCCGGGCGCGACCTGCGCGTCGACAAGGTGGTGCCGACCTACGAGTACACCGCCGGCGGCCCGGTGATGCGCGACCGCCTCTGGTTCTTCACCGCCGGCCGCATGCAGAAGCAGGAGAGCGGCCGCAACACGGCGATCACCGGCATCCCGTATACCTTCATCGACGACACGAAGCGGTTCGAGTTCAAGGGCACGTATGCGATGAACACGAGCCATCGCTTTCAGAGCGCCTACACGAAGCACATCCGCACGCAGGAAAACAACACGTTCAACCAGAACCTGTCGATGGATCTGGCCAGCCTCGGCACGCGCGAGCTGCCCGAGGATCTCTTCACCTTCAACTACACCGGCATCCTGACCTCGACGTTCTTCGTCGAGGGCCGCTACTCGAACCGGCACCAGAGCTTCGTCGGCAACGGCTCGCCGTTCACCGACCTCGAGCGCGGGACGCTGCTGCTCGATCGCAGCCGCGGCAACACGCGCTACTGGACCGACACCTTCTGCGGCGTGTGCGACACGGAGAAGCGCGACAACGCAGGACATCTTCGCGAAGGGCACGTATTTCCTGTCGACCGCGCGGGACCGGCTCGCACAGCATGACGTTCGGCTACGACAACTTTCAACGACAAGCGCTTCGCCAACAACCACCAGTCGGGCAGCGACTATCGCATCATCGGCACCAGCACGATCATCCAGGGGACGGCAGCGATCTTTCCGCAGTTCCTGGCGACGGCTCGACCGATCATCCAGTGGAACCCGATCCCATTCGGCAGCCAGGGCTCGAACTTCCGCACGCACTCGGCGTTCTTCAACGACGCTGGCGCGTCAGCGATCGCCTGACGGCCAACCTCGGCGCTGCGCTACGACAAGAACAGCGGCCAGGATCAGGCGGGGGTGACCGTCATCAGCCAGGACGGCTGGAGCCCGCGTCTCGGCGTCGTGTTCGACCCGACCGGGGGCGGCGACTGGTCGGTGACCGGCAGCGTCGCCAAGTACGTGTCCGCCATCTCGCAACAGCATCGCCGACGCGTCGTCGGCGGGCGGCAACCCGCAGACGCGCCAGTTCGTCTACCGCGGGCCGAACATCAATCCCGCCGGCACGGCGGATCCCGGTGACCTCGGACGTGGCCATCCGCCAGCTGTTCGACTGGTACTTCGCCAATGGCGGCGCCAACCTGCCGCTCACCAGCACGCCGACGATTCCTGGCGTGTCGCCGATGATCGGCGATCTGTCGTCGCCGAATTCGTGGGAGTACGCGCTCGGCGTCAACCGCCAGTTGAGCCAGCGCGCGGCGGTCCGCGCCGACATGATCTACCGCACCTACGGCAACTTCTATGCGGACTTCACCACCCCTGGCGAGCGCGCGCAGGACGCGGAGGGACGGTCCTACGACCTGGTCACGATTGGCAACGACGACGACCTCGCGTTCCGCAAGTATGCCGGCCTGACGCTCCAGGGGACCTACCGGTGGGCGACGCTCGACATTGGCGGCAACTACACGCTGTCCCGCAACTGGGGCAACTTCGAAGGCGAGAGCGTCGACAACGGCCCGTTGCGGTTCGAAGGGCTGCGCTTCCCGGAGTACAGGCAGGAGTCGTGGAACTTTCCCGAAGGTGACTTGAGCACCGATCAGCGTCATCGGGCGAAGTTGTGGCTCAACTACCGGCCCGGGTTTGCCGGCGGCCTCACGCTGAGCCTGCTCCAGTCGCTGGAGAGCGGAGTCCCATACGGGGGCGGCGGCCGTGATGCGGCTGTGGCGGGAGCCGTGACGAGCGCCGTCGATCCGCGGCCATACGTGACCAACCCGGGCTACCTCAATCCGCCGACGCGGCAGCGACATCGCGTACTACTACACGGCGCGCGACGCGTTCCGGACCGAAGCGGCAGTTCCGCACCGACTTCGCCGCAAACTACGTGTATCGCATCCGGCGGGAGCGGCGTGGAGTTGTTCGGACAGCTGCAGGTCCTGAACCTGTTCAACCAGTTCCAGCTGTGCGCGTGCGGCGGCACGGCGTTCGGCACCGGCGGGTCCGCCAATGCCGGCGGCGTCAACATCCAGCGGATCTCGACGACGGTGCTGACCCCGGTCAGCACGCCGGCGCGCTTCGCGGCGTTCAATCCGTTCACGACGACCCCGGTGCAGGGGCACGAACTTCGATCTTGGCCCGACCTTCGGCCAGGCGCTCAACCGCTTCGCCTATACGACGCCGCAGTCGCTGCGGCTCTCGTTCGGCGTGCGCTTCTGACGTGGGCTCCGGACTCCGGGCTCCGGACTTCGGGCCCGCCGGGCCCGGAGCCTGAAGCCTGAAGCCTGGAGCCCGGAGCCAACATCCGATGCGTCTCACGATTAAGATCGGGGCACATGACGCATCGGATAGCAGTCATCCCCGGTGATGGCATTGGCCCGGAAGTCATCGCCGAAGCCGCCAGCATCCTGCAGCGCGTTGGCGGACTGCAGCTCGAGGCACTGCCGTGGAGCGCCGATCACTACCTGGCGACCGGCGTCACGCTGCCCGCCGACGGCTACGACACGCTTCGTTCCTTCGACGCCATCCTCATCGGCGCGCTCGGCGATCCGCGCGTGCCTGATAACCGGCACGCCCGCGACATCCTGCTCGGCACGCGGTTCGAGCTCGACCTCTACGTGAACTACCGCCCGGTGCGCCTGCTCGACGATCGCCTGAGCCCGCTGAAGAACCGGACACGCCGCGACATCAACTTCGTCGTGTTCCGCGAGAACACCGAGGGCGTGTACGTGGGTATCGGCGGGCGCTTCAAGCCCGGGACGACCGACGAAGTGTCCGTGCAGGAAGAGATCAACACCTACAAGGGCGTGCACCGCATCCAGCGTCACGCGTTCGAGTACGCGCGCGCCAACGGCGTGCAGACGGTGTGCATGGCGGACAAGAGCAATGCGATGACGCATGGCCACGCCTTGTGGCAACGCGTCTTCGCCGAGCTCAAGGCTGAATTCACGGACATCCGCGCCACGCACATGTACATCGACGCGCTCGCGATGTTCCTCGTGCAGGACCCGGCGCAGTTCGAGGTGATCGTCACCAACAATCTGTTCGGCGACATCATCACCGACATCGGCGGCGCCCTGCAGGGTGGCCTCGGCATGGCCGCGTCCGGCAATCTGCACCCGGGACGCACGTCGATGTTCGAGCCGGTGCATGGCTCCGCCCCGCCGCTGGCCGGCAGGAACGTCGCCAATCCGATCGGCGCCATCCTGTCGGCCGCGCTGATGCTCGAAACGCTCGGACGTGCAGAGGACGCGCGCCGCGTCGAGCGCGCCGTCGAGGCGGCCGTGCAGGCCGGAGAGACAACGCGGGACATCGGCGGTACGCTGGGAACGAAAGAAGCAGGTGAGGCGATCCTGCGCCGGCTTGAGTAGTCGTTGCAGCTGGCAGTCGGCAGTCGGCGGATCTCATCCACAGCCGCGCCGCCCGGAGCCCGAAACCGACCGTAGACCGTAGACCGGAGACCGTAGACCGATGAAAGACGTGTTCATTCTCGCGGGCGCGCGGACGCCCATGGTGGATACGCGGGGGCGCTGCGCGACGTCTCTGCGCTCGAGCTCGGCGCCATTGCCGCCCACGGCGCGCTCGAGCGGGCGGGCGTCGAGCCTGGCTGGGTGGATCACGTGGTCTTCGGCAACGTGCTGCAGACGAGCGCCGATGCCATCTATGGCGCGCGCCATGTCGCGCTCAAGGCCGGGCTGCCGATCGGTGTGCCGGCGCTGACGGTGAACCGGCTGTGCGGCTCCGGCATCCAGTCGGCGATCACCGGCGCGCAGCACATTCAGCTCGGCGAAGCCGAGATCGTCCTCGCGGGCGGCATGGAGAGCATGAGCCAGGCGCCGCACGTCGTGCGCGGCCTGCGCAGCGGCCTCAAGCTTGGGCAGGGCAAGCTCGAAGACTCCTTGTACGAGGCGCTGCTCGACCCGATGTGCGGCCTCTTCATGGCGCAGACGGCGGAGCGCTGCGCGGCGAAGTACTCCATTACTCGCGACGACCAGGACCGCTATGCGCTGCGCAGCCAGCAGTGCGCCGATGAGGCCTGGCGCATCGGATTTTTTGCCGAGGAGGTCGTGCCGGTCGAGGTCAAAGGCCGCAAGGGCAGCTCGTTCGTTGACCGCGACGATCATCTGCGCCCCGACACGACGCTCGAGGCCCTCGCCAAGCTGCCGGCGGCCTTCTCGAAGGACGGCACCGTCACCGCCGGCAACGCCAGCGGCATCGTGGACGGCGGCGCGGCGCTCGTCATTGCCTCCGAGGAAGGCGTGCTGACCCACGGGCTGGCGCCGATGGCGCGGCTGGTCTCCTGGGCGGCGGTGGGCGTGGACCCCAGCCTCATGGGCATGGGCCCGGCGCCGGCGATCCGCAAGCTGCTCGAGCGCACGAACCTCGCGCTCGACGACATCGATCTCTTCGAGATCAACGAAGCGTTCGCCGCCCAGTACCTCGCCGTGGAGAAGGAGTTGGGCCTCGACCGGACGCGGGTCAACGTGAACGGGGGCGCTATCGCGCTCGGCCACCCGCTCGGCATGAGCGGGACCCGGCTGCTGCTCACCCTCAGCCTGGAGCTTCGCCGCCGCGGGATGAAACGGGGCATCGCTGCCGCGTGCATCGGCGGCGGACAGGGCATCGCCGCCCTGGTCGAGGCAGTGTAGCGAAGAGTGGAGTACGCTACCGCAGGGTGGCTCCCCCGGACCCCAGCAGGATGACCATGAAGCAGTCCGGCAAGGTCGTCGTCATCGAAGACGTCGAGGAGAACCTCGAACACATCACCGCGATCCTCGAGCGTGATGGGTATATTGTCATCGGGGCGCGCGACGGAACGGAAGGGCTCGACCTCGTCCTGCGCGAGCGGCCCGATCTGGTGCTCACCGACGTGGTGATGCCCAGGATGAACGGCTTCGAGCTGTGCCGCCGCCTCAAGAACGACCGGGAGACGCGGCTGATTCCGGTCGTGCTCGTCACCGGCCTTGCCGAGCGCGCCGATCGGATCGAGGGCATCAACTCCGGCGCCGACGACTTCCTGACCAAGCCCTTCGACGGGCACGAGCTCAGAGCCCGGGTGCGTTCGCTCGTTCGTCTGAAGCGATTCACCGACGACCTCGATCGTGCCGATTCGGTGATCCTGAGCCTCGGGCTGACCGTCGAGGCGCGCGATCGCTACACGATGGGCCACTGCGAGCGGATGGCCAGCTTCGGCGGTGCGTTTGGCGCCCACCTCGGCCTGCCCGACGAGGAGATCGCGGCGCTGCACCGCGGCGGCTATCTCCACGACGTCGGCAAGGTCGGCATCCCCGACGCGATTCTCTTGAAGTCGGGTCCGCTCGAGCCTGGCGAACGGGCGCTGATGGAAAAGCACCCGGTCATCGGTGAAGGGTTGTGCGGCGACCTCCGCCTCCTCAGGCCGGTGCGGCCGATCGTCCGCTGGCATCACGAGCGTCTGGACGGCACCGGCTACCCGGACGCGCTTCGCGGAGACCACATCCCGCTCGTCGCGCAGATGATGGGGATCGTTGACGTGTTCGATGCGTTGACGACCGACCGGGTGTACCGCAACCGGCTGTCGTGGGAAGACGCGTGCGCCGTGCTGCAGCAGGAAGCCGGGCGCGGCTGGCGGAGCCCGCAGCTCGTCGAGGAGTTCATCCAGCTCTGTCGCAGCGGCGGCCTGCAGCCGGTCGCCACCCGGTAGTCGTTGGTCTGCGCGTAGCCCGCCGCCCGTCGCCATGTACTCGCTGCCGTGACGGCTGAGCCGGCCGAAGGCGGCGCCTGCCTGCAACGAAGATCAGACGCGGTCTGTTTTTCTCCGCCTGAGCCTGAAGCCCGGAGTCCGGAGCCCGGTTTGGAGTAGGCTAAGCGCGCCTTTCACTAAGGAGTGCATCATGCGAACCATCCTGACCTCTCTGCTGGCCGCCGTCATCGGGCTGGCCGGCTTCTCCTCCAGCGCATTCGCCCAGCAGAAGCCGCCCGCTCGCGGCATCGTGAACGTCACCGGACAGCTCTACCGCGCGCAGAACGACAATCACTACACGGTGTTCCTGGTGACGCCCGAGGGCATCATCATGTCGGACCCGATCAATCGCGACTTCGCCCGCTACCTGAAGGCGGAGTTCGCCACGCGCTTCAAGGTGCCGGTCCGCTACGTCCTCTACACGCACAAGGACTGGGACCACGCGTCGGGCGGCGTCGTGTTCGCGGACACGGCCGAGTTCGTGGGGCACCAGAACATGCGTGCCGGCGTGGCGCTGCCACCCGGTAACCGGCCGCTTCCTGCCGACGCGCTGAAGATGGACGGCAACAAGAACGGGCTGATCGAGCGCAGCGAGGCCACTGGCGGCACGGCGGAGCGATTCGACCTCTTCGATGAGGACCGAAGCGGCATCCTGACCGGCGCCGAGCTGATTCGCGGGTCGGTCAACGACGTGTATCTTCCCACCACGACCTTCTCCGATCGCCACACGGTGACGTTCGGCGGCAAGCGCGTCATGATGATTCCCCTCGGCATCGCGCATACCGACGACAGCACCGTGCTCTATTTCCCGGACGAGCGCGCGGTGTTCAGTGCCGACGTGATGCAGATCAAGCGGTTGCCGCAGAGCCTGGCTCCATCCGTCGGTTCCTACATCGACGCGATGCGCACCATCACCGCGCTCGACTTCGATCACGCGTTGACCGGCCACGCGCTGTCGGGGACGAAGAAGGACGCGCTGATGACGCTGGGATACTTCGAAGAGCTCGCGAACGGCGTGGCGGCGGGGATCGGTGCCGGCCGCAGCCTGCCCGAGATCCAGAAGACCCTGACGCTCGATGCGTACAAGGGATTCGAGCGGTGGGACACGCATCGCACGGTGCACATCGCCTACGTCTACGAGACGATCAAGGGCAAGCCGGCCGCCGGCGCGACGCGCACGAACTGACAGGTGTTTCGGGCTCCGGGCTCTCCGGGCTGTGTTCCAGCCCGGCGCCGGGGCTGAAACGGCCCGTCGCCCGAGGTTCGCATTCTGAGCGGCGACGGCGGGTCCGAAAGGACCCGCCGTGCGCATCGTGTGATGCGAATTCGCAGGCCGGGTCCTTTCGGACCCGGCATCAAACGAGGGTATTCACTTGAAACGGGCTCTCGTGGTTGTTCTCGTCCTCGTCGTGCTCGCCGCGGGTCACGGTGTCCTGGCGCAGCTGGCCGACCCGATTCCGGCGCCGATCACCAAGCAGGGGTTGCGGGTGGAGATCCGGGACGTCGCGCGGCTCCCCGACACCCGCGGCCTGCGCCCGGCGAGCGAGGACGTCGCCCCCGGCGCCTGGGCGCGGGTCAACTTCGTCCGCGAGCTGGCCGACGGCCGTCGCTTTGCCAACGATACGCGCGGCCGCTTGTACCTGCTCGACGGGAACGGTCAGCCGTCCCTCTACGCGGACCTGGCTGCCGTCTTCCCGCGCGGATTCTATCGAAGCCTGCAGAGCGGCTTCGTGAACTTCGAGTTCCATCCCGAGTTCGCCGCCAACGGGCTGTTCTACACCCTGCACGGCGAGCAGGGACCGGGCAATCCGGGGAAGCCGAACTTCATCCCGCCCGGCTTCACGGCCGACCAGGTCACCTATCAGACCGTGATGACCGAGTGGCGTGCGAGCAGCCCCTCAGCCGGCACCTTCAGCGGCGCGCGGCGCGAGATGCTCCGCCTCGGTCACATCGTGCAGAACTATTTCCACCCCCTCGGAGACATCGAGTTCAACCCGCTGTCGAAGCCCGGGTCTGCCGACTACGGGCTGCTCTACGTCGGCGGCGGCGACTGGGGCTTCAGCAACGGCGGCGGGCCGCACGGCTACAACGTCATGCAGACGCAGCGCCTCGACACGCTGCTCGGCGCCATCCTGCGCATCGATCCGCGCAGCCCTGCCGTGTCCCGCGGCACCAGGGGCATTGGCGACTACACCATTCCGCCGATCAACAAGTTCGCCGCCGACGGGGATCCCGGAACCTTCGGCGAGATCTACGCATACGGCTTCCGCAACGCGCACAGGTTGTCGTGGGATCCGACCGACGGAACGATGTTCGCGGTTGACATCGGGAACTCGAACATCGAGGAGATCAACATCGTTCGCGAGGGCGGCAACTACGGCTGGATGCGGCGCGAGGGCGTCTTCGACAACGGGCTGCACGCCCCCGGCGGCAATGGCAATCAGGTCTACGAGCTGCCGGCAGATATCCTGAGTGGCGCGACGAAGGATGGTTTCACATATCCTCTCGCCATTTACGACCACGGCGAGGGGCAGGCGATCTCCGCGGGCTTTCCATACTACGGCCGGGTGGCGGCGCTGCGCGGCAAGTTCGTGTTCGGCGACATCGCGAGAGGCCGCCTGTTCGCGGCGGACATCGCCGCGCTCAAGGCCGCAGACGATGGTATTCCCCGCACCGTCGCGCCGATCGAGGAGATCCAGTTGTTCGTTCGCGATGCGAGCGGACAAGCAGACCGACGTCTCCATCCAGGACCTTGCCGAACGGCTGATGGGGAAGCTGGCCCGTACCGACCTGCAGATCTCGCGTGGGCGGGACGGAGAGCTGTACATCACCACACGCCAGGACGGGATGATCCGGACGTTGGTCCCGGACTCAGGTCCCACGACCCGCTGAGCAAACCAGCCAGAACAATTTTCACGTCGGGGATGAAGACCCGGTCTTCCGCTGCCCGCTGCCCGCTGCCTCCTGCCCCTGATATCCTCGTCGCATGGCGATATCGACGGTAGGCGTGCTCGGGTGCGGGTTGATGGGCGCTGGCATCGCGCAGGTGTGCGCGCAGGCGGGATACACGACGATCGTCCGGGAAGTGGAGGAGCCGCTCCTGCGTAAAGGGCTCGCGCGCATCGAGAAGTTTCTCGCCGATGGCGTCGCGAGAGGCAAGGTGACGCCCGAGGACCGGGACGCGACGCTCGGCAAGCTGTCGGGCACCACGAAGTTCGAGGACTTCGCCCGGTGCGACCTGGTGATCGAGGCCATCATCGAGAACGTGGACGAGAAGCGGAAGGCCTATGCCGCGCTTGATGCCGTGGTGGGCGAGGCGGCGATCTTCTGCTCCAACACCTCGTCGCTCTGCATCACGGAGCTCGCCGCCGCCACCAGGCGCCCGGATCGGTTTGGCGGGCTGCACTTCTTCAACCCCGTGCCGCTGATGAAGCTCGTCGAGGTCGTCCGCGGCCTGTCCACGACGGACGAGACCTACCGCTCCGTCTTCGCCTTCGCGCAGTCGCTCGGCAAGGAACCGATCACCGCTCCCGACCGTCCCGGCTTCATCGTCAACCGCCTGCTGGTCCCTTACCTGCTCGACGCCGTGCGCGCCTACGAGAACGGCCTGGGGACCCTCGAGGACATCGACAAAGGGATGACGCTCGGGTGCGGCCACCCGATGGGCCCATTCACCCTGCTCGACTTCGTCGGCCTCGACACGACCTACTACATCGCGAACATCATGTTCGAGGAGTTCCGCGAGCCCGCCTACGCTCCGCCGCCGCTGCTGAAGCGGATGGTTCTGGCGGGCCGACTGGGCAAGAAGAGCGGCCAGGGGTTTTATCGGTATTCCTGACGTCTCGTCAGTACCGCCTCTTCAACTGTCGCATCAAGTCGAAGCGCGCGGTGTCCGCGACCGCCATCACCGCCATCACCCCCGCCTGGACCGGGTCGCTGACCACGAGGTCGGCGGCGTCGGGGACGCTGCCCGCCATGTTCAGCGAGATCACGCGCAGGCCACTCTTCCGGACGTCCTCCACCGCGGTGGTGATTTCGCCGCCCATCAGCGCGCCGGCCAGCACCAGCAGCTTGACCCGGGGGAGCCGGGCCGTCGCGCGCACCGCCGCCGCGAGCTCGTGCTCGCCGACCAGCGGGATCGTGTCGATCGAGATGCGCTCGCCGCGGATGTTGTGCCGGTCGGCCTCGGCGATCGCGCCCATCGCCACCATGCCCACCTGCGCCCCGCCGCCCATGACGATGATGCGCTTGCCGTAGATCTTGCCGAAGGTCGGCGTCTCCTCCGCGCGCGCGACGCCGGCGACCGCGCGCAGGTCGTTCAGCACGGCCTCCGCCGAGTCGTCATCGAGCATGAACTCGAAATAGATCTCGGAATGCGGATCGCCCTGGTGGATGTCCACGTACTTGACGTCGGCTTCGTGGTCGGCGAGGACCTTGGACAGCCCGTACAGCATGCCTGGCCGGTCCGCGACCGTCGTCAGGATCGCGTGAGTCGTCATGAGTGGGTTGAATCTAGCACGCCGCAAAAAAAAACCGCCGCGGACCGGAGAGGCCCGCGGCGGGATGCGCCGAAGCGCCGATCAGCCTGACGGTGCGTCTAGTTCGTGCGCGTGTTGCCGCCGGCGACTTCCGCGAGCGCGACCTTGTTGATGCCGCTCTCGGCGAGCGCGAGGTTGCCGTTCTTGAACGCGTGCATGTTGCGAATGACATGACCGCCGGACGGGATCGCCCAGGTCTGGAACTTCTCGGTCGCCGGGTCGAAGCGCACCAGCGTGTTCGGCCGCACGTTCGACTCACTGTACCAGACGATGCTGCCAACCGTCTCGATGCCGTACGGCTCCGACCCCGTGCCGCCGGGTGACGGCCATTCCTTGATCTGGCCGGTCTTCTGGTCGTAGCGGCCGATCGTGCCGAGCGTGTAGTCGGTGTACCAGATGGCGTCGTCGGAGGTGATCGCGATGCGGCGCGGACGCGAGTCGGCGTGCGGCAGCGTGATCTCCTTGATCGCCATCGTCTCCGGGTCGACGCTCGCGATGCGGGGGCCGCGGAAGTCGACGTACCAGGGAACGCCCTTCGAGTCGATGCGGATGCCGTAGGGGTAGGTCGGCGCGCCCGGCTTGTTCGACGGAGCGCCCACGATCTTCATCTCGCCGCTGGACGGGATGAGGCGCCCGACGTGTCCCGACTGCAGCGTGAACCACAGCCTGCCCTTCTGGTCGAAGAACGGCGTGTGCGGAGCGCGCGCCTCGGGCAGGACCTTCTGCACCGGGTACTCGACGGTCTGACCGGTCTTCGGATCGAGCTTGCCGACGACGTGCTTCATGATGCCCGTGTACCAGATGTTGCCCTGGCTGTCATCGATGAGCCCGTGCGGGCCCGAGCCGGGCGGCAGCGGGAACTCCTTCACCTCGCCGGTGCGCACGTCGACGCGGCCGAGACGATGACCGAAATGACCGGACCACCACAGCGAGCCGTCCGCGGCTGCGAGCGGGTCGTGCGGCCGCTGGCCGAGCGTGGGCGCCGCCCATTCCTTGAACGTGACCTGGACGGGGCCCGGGATGATCTTCGCCGCCGTCGCGGGCTTCACCGGGAAGTGCGTCGACAGGTAGCCCGAAATCGTGGCCTTCTGGTCGGCGGGCAGCGCCACCATGCTGCCGAAGAGCGTCTCCCAGCCCTGCCGCGTGTCGCCCCAATAGTTGGTGATCAGGTTGACGCCGTGGCACTTGGTGCAGGTGGCCTGCACGGCCTCCTTGCCAGCGCCGTCGGGCAACTGAGCCTGCTGCTGCTGGCCGCCCTGACCCACGACTCGGGTCGAAAGCATCGAGCCGAACACAGCAGCCCCGATCAGTGCCAGGAGTGCTCCCTTTCTCATCGTTCCCCTCCTCGATCTGTAACCGCCGACGTGTAGACCGTCGGATGGTACCTCTGGCGCGGCCATGATGGCAAACGGTCTTTTTCGCGGTCCTACGGAACGAACGCAACCCCCCACGGGCGATCGCCCACCTTCACCCGGGCGGTGACGGTCCCGCTGGCGACATCCACGAACGACACGTCATTTGACGGCCCATTGGCCGTGAAGACGGTCCTTCCGTCGGCCGAGGCGGCGATGCCCCACGGACGTTCGCCCACCTCGACCACGCCGATCGGCTTGTTGGTGGCGGTGTCGATCGTCACAACAGATTTGCCGCGCCCGGTCGACACGAACACCTGGCGGCCGTCGCTGCGAGGCGATCACCCCCATCGGGCGCACGACCTGACCGGTGAGCGGAATCGTCTCGATGACCTTGTGCGTCATCGCGTCGACGACGGAAATCGACGAGCCGTTCTCCGAGCCGACATACGCGCGCGTGCTGTCGGGCAGGAACCCGGTGGATCGCGGACGCGGCCCGACGGCGAACTTCGTGATCAGTTTCGGCTGGACCGCGTCGATGACGAAGACTTCGCTGTCTTCCTCCGACGTGACGTAGACGACCTTGCCGTCCGGCCGCATGTCCACGCCCTCCGGTTCGCCGCCCACTTTGATCGTGGCGATGACCTTGCCGTCGCTCGAGTCGATCACGCTCGTCTCGCCGACGTCTTCGTTGGCGACGAAGAGCCAGCGGCCGTCGGCGCTCACGGCGAGCTGCTCGGGATCGGAGCCGCCCGGCATGACGCGAAGCAGCGTGCCGGTCTTGACGTCCACCACGCCGATGCCGTCGGCCTTCTTGTCGGCGGGCGGCAGCGACTCCTCGTCCACGCCCGGAGGCGCGATGGGCGAGCCGCTCAGCGCGACGTACAACGTCGAGTGGTCGGGGCTCACGCGCACGCCGCGCGGCCGCTTGCCGAGCGGAATCGTGGCGACAACGCGCTCGGTTGCGACGTCGATCACGCTGAGGTCGCCAGAGGTTTCGTTGGTGACGTAGACGCGGCCTCGCGGTGCGGGCTCGGCGACAGACGCGAGATTCTCCGCCGGCTCAGTCGACTGCGCCGGGGGTTCGCCAGAACATGCGGCAAGCGTGACGAAGCTCGCGATCAACCCCGGCAGGGTGAATGAACGTCTCATCAGCGGCCTCCGAGAGGCGACTATACACCGGTTGCTGGAGTCGGTCGCGCGTATGTTCCGGCTGGATTCCGCCTGAAAAACGAGTGTCTGCGCCCTCCCGGTTCACGCGAAGGAATCGCGGCGTCGCGAACCCGCATGACGCCGCACTCGCACCCGACTACGCCGGGCTCGCCTTCCCGAGGCTCGCGACGGCGGCAACCAGCGAGCGCGCGCCGACAGGCTTCGCCGGTCTTCGCAGCCGCAACCGTCCGGACGGCAGTCGAAGCCGAGGCGCGCATCGTCGTTACGGGTTGTTCCAGATCACCGGCTCGCAACTCGGGTCGCTGCAGCTCGTGCCCCACACCACCGCAGCCCCGTTGGTCGTGCCCCAGACGACGGCGGTCCCCTCAGTGCCGGAAAGTGGATAGCCGGTGACGCCAATGGTCCACGGTTCCGAGCAATCGGCGCCTCCGCACGTCGATCCCCAAACGACGTTCTGCGAGCCCACGCCCCAGGTGACGCTGCTGCACGTGCTGTTGGCGCAGGTGGCTCCCCAGCGGTTCGGCGTTCCACTGCCGGCGACGCAGTTCGCGGTGGAGCAGATCACGCCCCAATCGATATGCTGTCCAGCCGCCGTCGGGGCCGCACCCCACGTCACGTTCGTAGACCATGCGTTCGCGTCAGCGGTGAGTCGTCCACCTCGCACCAGATGGTTTCCCCAGACGAGCCGTGCCGCCCAGCGTGAGGACGAGGGATAGGGGAACTTGCCGGCGCGCGGAGGAAACGCGCCAGTTCCACGGCACCTTTCGCATTCAGGAAGCCGGCGCCTTGCGTCAGCGGGTTGTAGGCGGGATGTACCTCGGACGTGTACTGGAGGATCGCCTTGACCTGATTCGGCGTCAGCGAAGGGTTCGCCTGGAGCATCAGCGCGACCGTGGCGCTGACAACGGGCGTCGCCATGCTCGTCCCGCTCAGGCTGAGATACGGCAGATAGGAGGTCGGCACGGTGCCGGCGAGCAGGTAGCGGGACCTGGCCGTATAGAGAGCACTATTCGGATCGCTCAGCGATCCAATCCCCACGCCCGGTGCGACGACGTCGGGCTTGGCCAGATGGTCCACGGCGGCCGGGCCTCGGGAGCTGAACGCGGCAATCGTGTCGTCGCCGCGGGCGGTGCTTCCCATGTGGCTGGATGCGCCGGCGGTGATCACCCATGGTGCGTTGCCCGGCGCCGTGATCCCGCCGTAATGCACGCGGCCCTGCTGGTCGCGGCCGTTGTTCCCGGCCGCCGCGACGACGACGATGCCCGCCTTGACGGCGTGCTGTGCCGCCAGCGTGAGCGGATCGAGGTTGTAGGACTCATACACGCCCGTGGCCACCGACAGGTTGACGACGCCGATGTCGAGGGTGTCCCGGTGCGCGACGACATAGCCCAATGCCGCGATGACGTCGCTGATGCGTCCCTTTCCGGCCCCGTCGAGTACCCTTGAGCACGATCAGGTGCGCGGCGGGTGCGATGCCCGATCGACTCCCGGCGGAATCGAATCCATTGCCGGCGACGATTCCGGCCACGTGTGTTCCGTGGCCGTGGTCGTCGTAGGGCGTCAAACGTCCGTTGACGAAGTCCACGAACTGGTCCACGCGTTGCGCTGTGCCGCGCGAATCGGTCAGGTCGTCATGCCATGACGTGATTCCCGAATCAATCACGGCGACGCCGACGCCCGAGCCGTTGTAGCCACTCTGCCAGACGGTGGTGGCGCCAACCGTGGGGCCGGTTCGGTCGAGCGCGCCGACCACGAGTCGATCCAGCGAGAGCCGCCGGACAAGGGGATTGCTCGCGAGCACCGGCACCAACGTGTGCGGTACGTCGGCGGCGTGGGCGTCGATGATCGGGAGCGGATGGCCGAGCGTCCCGCCGGCCTCACGGATGATCGGGACGAGCAACGGAAGCGATGAGGCGTTCACCGCCCGCACGATGATGGGTGACCGTCCGGCTGGAAGAGACAGCCGCTGCTGCAGGAGCGGATCGAGTTTCGACAACGAGGCGGGCGGCGGCTCGAGCTGTGCCGATGCCGGCTTGCCCAGCGCGGCGATGATGAGCACCGCTGCGAGCAATCGCAGGAACGTCGCCGCCTGACGCACGTCTTTTACGACCATCATGAAACCGCCTGTTCGAAAGGCGACGAAGCAACCGACGTGCCCGCATCATGTGGATCGGCTGAATCGCGTCTGCCGAGCAGCCACGGCTCGGACGCGAGGTGACAGCGTGGCGCCGCATGGTCGTTTGCTGTCCTGACGGACGAACGCCGGCACTGGTCCCGCGCCGCACGGGTCCATGAACGTCATCCAACGTTAATGACGTTGCCGGAGCAAAGCCGCGTCGCGTGCCACATTGACCGCAGGTTATGTAAGTCGCTACCGGTATGGCGGCAGAGCTCAACGCGGTCGAGTCGGCGCTGAACCAAGTCCGAATTCGCTGCCGGCGCCGCGACCATCAAGGTGCGCCGCCAGCGTGACAATGACATCATGGGCCTGATGCGCACCTTCTGCTCGCGGCATTGCTCACACGGTCCGGCCGACGCGGCATCATGAAACGCGCGGTTGCCGGAGTGTCCGCGGCCGTGGGGCAGTTGCTGTCCAGGCGGGGTGTGCCGTCGATCCACGACATCACGACCGACCCTGACGATCCGCCTCAATTCTCGGCGCTGCTTCCGCTCCGGACCGGTCGAGTGAGTCCGCCCGAATATGACGGTCCGATCGCAGCCGCCGCAGCAGCGCCGCGCGTATCCCGACATTCTCCCGCTCGTCCTCAGCGTGCCGCCTGCGCGCGCGCTCGACGAAGCGGCCGCGCTGGTGCGCGATTTGGGATGGGACGTCGTCGCCGTCGATCGAGCGGGCGGGATCATCGAAGCGGTGGACACGACCTTCTGGTTCCGCTTCAAGGACGACATCGTGATCCGCATAAGGGGATCGCGCATGGACATCCGCTCGAAATCGCGCGTCGGGCGCGGCGACCTCGGCGCGAACGCGCAGCGCATCCGGACCTTCGCGGCCGCCTTTCGCGCGCGCGTGTCCGAGCCGTAGAGGCGGACCTTCAGGTCCGCCTCTGCACGTCCGCCTCTGCAGGTCCGCCTATGATGGCTGGATGCAAATACGGACGCTCGGAGTCGGGGGGGTGACCGTGTCGTCGATCGGTCTGGGCTGCATGGGCATGTCGCAGTCCTACGGCACGAGAGACGACGAAGAATCCATTCGCACCGTGCATCGCGCGCTCGACCTGGGCGTGACCTTCTTCGACACAGCCGATGTCTACGGGAAGGGCGAGAACGAGCGGCTCGTCGGCCGCGCGCTCGGGCCGCGGCGCACCGGCATCGTCCTGGCGACCAAGTGCGGGATAGTGCCGGCGGCCGCAGAGAAAGCGGTCGGCATCGACGGCTCGCCCGCGTACATCCGCGCCGCGTGCGAGGCAAGCTTGAGCCGCTTGAATACCGACGTCATCGATCTCTATTACCTTCACCGCGTCGACCCGGCGACGCCGATTGAAGACAGCGTTGGTGCGATGGCGCAGCTCGTCGCCGACGGGAAGGTCAGGTTCATCGGGTTGTCGGAGGCCTCGCCGGCGTCGATCCGGCGCGGACATGCCGTTCATCCGATCACGGCCGTGCAGAGCGAGTACTCGCTGTGGTTCCGGGAGCCGGAAGCGTCCGTGCTGCCGGCGTGCCGCGAGCTCGGGATCGGATTCGTGCCGTTCAGCCCCATCGGTCGCGGCTTCCTCGCGGGCACCGTGACCGGGATCGATGGGCTGCCCGCCGACGATCTGCGCCGCCGCGTGCCCCGGTTCATGGGGGACAACCTCGAGCGAAACGTCACGCTGGTCAGTGCGCTCGGACGGATTGCGGCGCGCCAGGGCTGCACGCCGGCGCAGCTGTCCCTCGCCTGGCTGCTCGGCCAGGGCGACGACATCGTGCCGATTCCCGGTACGAAACGGCGGACCTACATCGAGGAGAACGTCGCCGCCGCGTCCATCCGGCTCGGCGTGGACGAAATGACCGAGCTCGACGCGCTCTTCGCGCCGGGTGCGGTGGCGGGTGACCGCTACCCGGCAGACATGATGCGGCTGGTGGACAAGACCGGATCGTAGACACTCGCTGCAGTCTTTCCGCCTGAAGGCGGAAGCCACAGCCGCATTCGCCGTGGCTTCCGGCTTCAGCCGGAAGGCGCCCTGCGCGCACAGTGCCGGAACGGCCAGGGCGTGACCGTCACGCTGTCGAGCGTCCCCGGTGTCCGGTCGGCGGTTCTCCGATGCTGATCACTGGTGCTGCAATCCTTCCGCCTGAAGGCGGAAGCCGCAGCCGCATTCGCCGTGGCTTCCGGCTTCAGCCGGAAGCAGCGCCCTGCGCGCACTGACGGCGGCGCGCATCAGCTTCGCCTCGTGCACGCTGAAGCGCCACTCGTTGGCGCGGCTGTCGCGCACCAGCTGCCGAGACCACGTGGCGCGCATGACGCCGAACGGGCCGTGGCGCGGGGTGCCGAGCAGCAGGTGGCCGATCTCGTGCGCGATGGCGCGGCCGAGCAGCGCGGCGACATCCGCCGTGGCCGCCGCCGCGAGCCACTGGACGCGATCGAGATAGACGGTCGCCAGCGCGCCGGACCGCGTGCGCGCGTCCACGAGCGAGTAACCGAGCGGAAGGCGGGCCGAGTAGCGCTGCGGCGGCGCGGTGATGACGCGCACCGCGAGTTCGGCGCCTGCGAGCGGGATGGCGCATCGAGCCGCGGCGGCGCCAGACGCGCATGCCACCCATTCCGGCGCGATGCCTGCCTCGGCGAGGATCGCCTGCGCCTCCCTCAGCGCCGACTGATCCTGGGGCGGAGGGAGCGCCTGGGCGTCATAGATCCGCACGACGAGCGGCGTGACCGGCACATCGATCACCGCGGCGGCGATCGTCGGACACGGGTGCCGCGGCGAGAACGAGGGAAGCGGCCACGCGGGTTGTGATGCGCATGCCGCACTGTGCGCCCTGGCGCCGGGTGCCTCAATGCTTTGGAGGTGACCTGAGGTGACATGTTGGTGACATACGCCCGATTGTCTGTCGCACAATCGCGATCGTCCTTTTCAAACCCCGGCGAATAAGTCACTCTGTGAGACCTCGCCGCCTGTCCGGCTGACGCCGGACGCCAGAACCCGGAAGGTCGCCATGGATACCGAAGTCGAGAGGCCGATGCGTTTTGGGTCGTTCGAGCTGGATCGTCGTTCGCGCGAGCTTCGGAAAGGCGCATCGTGCGTCCGCCTGCAGGAGCAGCCGTTCGAAATCCTGTGCCTCATGCTCGAACGGCCCGGCCACGTCGTCACCCGCGACGAACTGCGGCAGCGTCTCTGGCCGGATGGCACCTTCGTCGACTTCGAGCACAGCCTGAATGCGGCCGTCAAGCGGCTCCGCGCCGCGCTGGGCGACGATGCGGACAACCCGCGCTACGTCGAGACGCTGCCGCGGCGCGGCTATCGTTTCATCGGGGCGATGGACGAGGAAGGCGCCCACGGGCCGTCAGCCAGCGGGACGCAGCGCGTCCGGATGGCCGTGCTGCCGTTCACGAGTCTTGGCGACGAACACGGACAGGAGTACTTCACCGACGGCTTGACCGAGGAGATGATCGCGCAGCTGGGCCGCCTGTGCCGGGGCCGCATCGGCGTCATCGCGCGGCAGTCCTCGATGGCGTTCAAGGGCACGACGCGGGGGGTGCGCGAGATCGGACAGTCGCTTCGAGCCGCCTACCTGCTCGAGGGCAGTGTGCGGCGCGAGGGAGATCGTGTGCGCATCACCGCGCGGCTGGTGGAAACCGCCGGCGAGACGAACCTCTGGGTGGAAACCTACGAACGGCACCTGACGGATTGTCTGTCGGTCCAGGCGGAGGTCGCCGCGCGCATCGCGCAATCCCTGGCGATGGAGCTCGTGCCGGAGCAGCCGCGGGCCAGGCTCGAGGTGCGCTCGCCGGACGCGACCGCCTACCAGGCGTACCTGAAGGCACGCTACTTCTGGAACAAGCCCGCCGACGACGGCGTGGCGGAGGCGCTCGGATATTTCCAGCAGGCCATCGGCGCCGATCCTTCGTACGCCGCGGCGTACGCCGGCCTTGCCCGCGCCTACGTGTCGCGGGCGGAGTACTACCGCGAGCGTCCGCGCGAGGCGCTCGAGAAGGCGCGCGAGGCGGCGGAGCGTGCGTTGCAGCTCGACCCCGCGTTGTCCGAGGCTCACATGGCGCTCGGCGACGTGCGCCGGATGCTGCAGTGGGATGCGCGCGCCGCGCGGTCGGCGTATGCGCAGGCGATCGCGCTCAACCCGAGTTATGAGAGCGCGCACCGGGCGTACGCCGTGATGCTCACGTCGCTGGCGAGACATGCGCAGGCGATACGTGAGTCGCAGCGGGCGTGCGAGCTCGATCCGTTCTGCCTCGCGGTCAACACGAGCGCGGCGTGGGTGCAGTACGCGGCAGGTGACTACGGCGCCGCCATCGATCAATGCCGCCACACGATCGAGTTGGACGACCGCTACCCGGCCGCCCGCCGGCTGCTGGGGGCGGCGCATCTTCAGCTGGGACAGGACCGGGAAGCGTTGCAGGTGCTCGAGACCGCGTGCGCGGCCGGCGACATCGACCCCGTTGCGATGGCGTGGCTGACGCACGCCCGCGCCGTGCTTGGCGACCGGGCGGCGGCGGCCGGCCTCCTGACGAAGCTCGAGCGGCTGGCGCGCCAGCGATACGTGCCGCCGTACCACCTCGCGATTGCCCACACCGGCCTCGGCGAATTCGAGGCGGCGTTCGACGCCCTCGATCGCGCGGCCGACGATCGAGACCCGCTGCTGCCGAACGTCGGCGTCGATCCGCGCTTCGCTCCGTTGCGCGGCGACCGCCGCTACGTGGAGCTGATTTCGCGGCTTGGGCTGTAGGGAGTGCCCGTCACTCCCACGCAGACACCGAGACACAGACGATGTCGAGCGTCGCGCATCTGGACGAGAACGTCGGCGCCGCGCCGCTGAAACTCGACCGCGACGACCTCGACAGCCTGACCCACGCAACACTGCAGGGATAGGCGGACCGGCCACTTCGCCGGCGGGTTGCGTGCCCCTTTGCCGAGCCCCGCCTGTTTTTACAACCTCCTTACAAGCGGGTCCGCACCGCGGAGGTACCCTCGTGGCGCCATGACTCCGCTTCGCCTTCTTCTGGCCCTGTTCGTCATCGTCGCGCCCGCCACCGCTGCGGTCGCCCAGATCAACACGGCCGAGATCAGCGGCGTCGTCCGAGACAGCTCCGGCGGGATCCTGCCCGGCGCAACCGTGACGGCGACGCACCCCGCCAGCGGCACGATGGTCGAGCGCGTCACCGACATGCGAGGGCCGCTTCTTCCTGCCCGCGCTGCGCATCGGGCACTGGGACATCGTGGCGACGCTGTCAGGCTTCGCCCCGCAGACCCAGCGCGGCATCGTCCTCGAGATTGGCCGCTCCCTGAGCCTCGAGTTCGCGCTCGGCGTCCAGGGCTTGACCGAGCAGGTGACCGTCGCGACGCACGCGCTCCGCTGCTGCAGACCACGACCGCCGAGATCAGCGACGTCATCGAGAACCGCGAGGTCGTCCAGCTGCCGCTGAACGGCCGGAACTTCATGGCGCTCGCGCAGTTGAGCGACGCGGTCGTCATCCCGCCGGGCGGCACGCGCGGCGAAGCGCTGCAGCAGGCGGGACCGCTCCCGAACGTCGGCGGCCAGCGATCGGGCCACAACATCTACCTGCTCGACGGCACGAAGGTCACCGACGAGCTGTTCAACAACCTGGTGATCAACCCGTCGATCGATTCGATCGAGGAGTTCAAGATCCAGAAGTCGATGTATGCCGGCGGAGTTCGGCGGCAAGGCTTCGGCGCTCATCAACGTGGCGACCAAGGCCGGCTCCAACGCTTCCACGGCAGCGTGTTCGAGTTCCACCGCGACGACGCCTTCGACGCGGCGAACTACTTCCAGCCGGCGGGCCAGGACGTGCCGCCGCTGCGGCAGGATCAGTTCGGCGGCAGCGCTCGGCGGCCCGCTCGTGCAGAACCGGTCGTTCTTCTTCGGCAGCTTCGAAGGCCAGCGGATGAAGCGCTCGCTGACGCGCACGTTCTCGGTGCCGACCGATGCCGCCGTGCGCGCCGGCAACTTCTCCGGCTTCGGGACGGTCTGCGATCCGCTGACGATTCCGACGACCGGCGTCTGCACGCCGTTCCCGAACAACCGGATTCCGGCCGGCCGCATCGATCCGATCGCGGCGGCGTTCCTGCAGAACGTGCCGCTGCCGACGTCGAGCGCCGCGCTGCAGAACCTGACGTCGGTCGAGGAGCAGGACCGCGATCTCGATCAGTTCAGCGTGCGCCTCGATCACCAGCTGACCGGCAACGACCAGCTGTTCGCGCGCTTCAGCACGTTCGACGCCGACGAGCTCCAGCCCTTCGGCACCAGCGCGCTCCAGGAAACGCTCGTGCCCGGCTTCGGCCGGTCGCTGACGACCAAGACGCGGAACCTCGTGGCCAGCCACACGCACGTGTTCGGCAGCTCGCTGCTGAACGAGCTGCGCTTCGGCTGGATGACGCGTCGAAGGCGGGCAGCTCAGCCTGAATCGCGGCAACCGACTTCGCCGCGCAGGTCGGCCTGCTGGGCGTCACCACGCGACCCGCGCGATATCGGGCTTCCCGCAGATCTCGACCGGCGGGCTGCTACAACACCTTGGGCGATCCGACGGTCTTCACGACGCGCGACAACCAGCACTTCGAGCTGTTCGACAACGTCACGCTCGATCGCGGCGCGCACCGCCTCAAGTTCGGCGCCTACTACTTCCACCTGCAGCTCCGGCCCGAGCAGCCCGACAACGCCCGCGGCGCGTTCACCTACACCGGCCAGTTCACGCGGCAACGCGTTCGCCGACTTCCTCCTCGGCTACCCGACGTCGGCGGTTTCGGGCATCGGCCGCGGCGACGAGAACGGGCGCACGCAACTGGCTGCACCTGTACGCGCAGGACGACTGGCAGGTGCGCGAGCAACCTGACGCTCAACCTCGGCCTGCGCTACGAGTACAACCAGCACATGTACGACGTCGACAACCGGCTGTCGTCGATCGATCTGGCGGTGCCGGGCGGCCGGTTCGTGCATCGCCAGCGACGACGACGGCACCATCGATCCGGAGCGCAGGCGCTGCTGCCGCTCATCCCGATTCCGTACGTCACGTCGGAGGACGCCGGCTGGGGCCGCGGGCTGATGGATCCGAGCGCCGTGCGCCTGGCGCCGCGTCTCGGGTTTCGCGCTGTCGCTCGACGATTCGCGCGCCGTCATCCGCGGCGGCTACGGCATCTTCCTCAATCAGTGGGCGTACAGCGTGCAGACGGCGTTTGCGCGCAACCTGCCGTTCTTCTTCACCAAGCAGGTCGACGTGCCCGCCGACGTGCGGGTGCCGACGCTGCAGACGCGCGAACATCCTGACGAGCAACGCCACCGGCACCGTCGGCGGCAGCATCATGGACTACGAGTACAACGTCGAGTACAGCCAGACGTGGAGCGGCGGGCTGCAGTACCAGCTGCGGCCCGACGACGATGGCGGAAGTGTTCTACATGGGCACGTGGACGCTCGGCGCCGACAACGCGCACCGTCCACAACGTGCCCGAGCCGGGCCCGGGCGCGATCCAGGCGCGCCGGCCGATCCCGCAGTTGAGCCGCATCAACGCGATCCGCTTCGACGGCAAGTCGATCTACCACGGCGTCACGCTTCAAGGTGGAGCGCCGGCTCGCCGACAACTTCGCCTACAACGTCAGCTACACGCTGTCGCACTCGAAGGACGATGCCTCGAGCCCCGGCGCGACCGAGTCGGAAGCCAACGTGCCGCAGAACGTGCGCAACATCTTCGACGAGACGGGCGAGTGGGCGCTCTCGAGCTTCGACCACCGGCACCAGTTCATCGCCAGCGGCGTCTACCAGCTGCCGTTCTTCAACGGCGCCGGCGGCGTGGCCGAAGCCGTCCTCGGCGGCTGGCGCGCCAACGCGATCTTCATCGCGCAGTCCGGCGCGCCGTTCACGGTGAACCTCGAGCGTCGGACCGCGCCAACATCGGCGCCGGCCCGGCGCAGCGCCCGGACCAGCTGCGCGATCCCGAATCTGCCGGGCGGCGAGCGGACGCCGGAGCGCTGGTTCGACACCTCGGCGTTTGCGCTGCAGGCGCCGTTCACCTTCGGCAGCGCGCCGCGCAACAGCGTCATCGGCCCGGGCTACGCGAACGTCGACTTCGCGCTGGCCAAGACGTGGGCGCTGGCCGGGACCTCGCAGCTCGAGTTCCGCTGGGAGGTGTTCAACCTCTTCAACCGCGCGAACTTCGACCTGCCGAACCGGATCTTCGGCAACCCGAACTTCGGCCGGATCTTCAGCGCCAAGACTCCGCGGGAAATGCAGTTCGGCGTCCGGCTCGCCTTCTAGGTCTGTCGTGGCGGCCGGCTGATCAGCTGACCCCTGCCGTACTGCCAGGCTGCCGGCTACAATGCTGCCCGCTCCCGGATGCCCATGTCAGGAAACATCCTGCTCGTCGAGGACGAATACGCCCTGCGGATGACGCTCGGGGACCGCCTGCGCAAGGAAGGCTACGCCGTGGACTCGGCGAGCGACGGGGAAGAAGGGCTGAACAAGGCGACGCAGCTGCCGTTCGATTTGATCGTCCTCGACGTCATGTTGCCGCGCCTCGACGGGTTCGCTGTCTGCCGCGGCATTCGCGCGGCGGGTCTCATCACGCCGGTGCTCATGCTGACCGCGCGCGGCCGGACCGCCGAGAAGGTCAACGGCCTCAAGATCGGCGCCGACGATTACGTCACCAAGCCGTTCCAGATGCCGGAGCTGCTCGCGCGCGTCGGGGCGCTCTTGCGGCGCGTGCAGGCGAGGCCCGATCACCAGGCTGAGGTCTTCGAGTTCGGCCGGGTCCGCGTCGATCTCCGCGGAACCGAGGTGACGCGCGACGGCGCCGTCGTCAACCTGTCGGCGCGCGAGCTGCAGCTGCTGCGCTACTTCCTCGAGAACGCCGGCGTGACGCTCCAGCGCAAGGAGCTCCTGACCCGTGTCTGGGGCTACCACGCGACGATGTTCACGCGCACCGTGGATGTCCATGTCGCCGGCCTGCGCCAGAAGCTGGAGGACGACCCGAGGCAGCCCCGGTTCTTCCTGACGGTGCAGGGCGTCGGCTACAAGTTCAGGCCATAACGAGGCAAGGTGATCAGAATCCCGCTCAAGGCCCGGCTCGGGACCGCCACGGCGATCGCCACAGCGGCGGCCGTCGTCGTGGCGCTCGGCGTGCTTCAGTACCGCTGGAACCGTGAGGCGAGCGACGCGACCGGCGTCCGCCTCGCCGACGCGCTCCAGCTCTCGATGATCAACTGGCACCTCGATCTGTTCCGCAACCTCTCCGAGGTGTCCCTGACGATGCGGATGCCGGTTGGCGACACCAGTCGCAGCGACATCGAGCAGTACGCGGACCGCCTCGAGGAATGGCGGTCGCTCGCGCGGTATCCCGAGCTGGTCGCGAACGTCTACATCGTCAGTCGCACGGAACAAGGACGCGTCGACGTCCTGCCGCTGGCTTCCGGCTCGCCGCCGCTGGACCGCGCGACGCTGCCTCGCCGGTCCGTCGCCGACCTGGTCAGCGAGCTCGAGCGCGACGTCGGCGACTCCGGCCGCGCCTCCGGGCGAGCCCATCCCGAGCGCGGCAGTTGACCGAGAGCTTTTACAACATCGGTTCCGCGCTCCAGGTCTGGCGATTCGATTCCAGCGGTCCCGGCGCTCGTGCGGTCGACGCTGCCGAACAGCGAATGGATTCTCGTCGAGCTGGACGAGCAGGTGCTGCAGGAGCGCATCCTGCCCGACCTCGCACATCGCTATTTCCAGGGCACCGACGGCCTCGACTACGAGGTCGCCGTCGTGTCGGGCGGCGCGACACCGGCGCGTGATCTACTCCTCCGATCCGGGATTCGGCGAGCGACGAGCGTCGTCGATGCCGACGGACGGATGGACGTGTTCGGGCGGGCGTCGGCGACGTCGGGACGAACGGTTCGCGTGTTCCACCGCACGTCGGCGAACACCGGCCCGACCGCGGCGATCGGCGTGAGCTGGTTCCCGCTGCTGCGCGAGATCCCGGTCGAAGACGATTGGCAGCTCGTCGTGCGCCACCGGCGCGGCGGACCGCTCGGCGCGTTCGTCCCCCAGATGCGGCAGCGCGGCCTCGCGGTCAGCTTCATCGCGCTGCTCGCTGCTCGTGCTGAGCGTGTCGATGCTGCTCGTGACGACGATCCGCGCCCAGCGCCTCGCCCGCCTGCAGATGGACTTCGTCACGGCGGTCTCCCACGAGCTGCGGACGCCGCTGACCATCATCGGATCGGCGGCCGACAACATCGCGAGCGGAGTGGTCGATACGCGCGAGCAGCTGCAGGAGTACGGAACCGTCATCGGCCATGAAGTCGGGCAGCTGTCCGGGCTGGTCGAGCGCATCCTGCTGTTTGCGTCCACGCGCGACGGCCGGCAGAAGTACGTGCTGGAGCCGCTCAGCCCCGCCGACATCATCGATGCGGTGCTCACCGGCACCGGAGGACTGATTCGCGCGGCGCAGTTCACCGTCGAGCGCGAGGTCCAGCCGAACCTGCCGCCGGTGATCGGCGATCGGATCGCCGTGTCGCAATGCCTCGAGAACCTCGTGACCAACGCGCTGAAGTACGGTCAGGAGGCGGCGCTGGATCCGGCTGCGTGCGGCGCTGGCGCCCGGCGACAGCGGCGAGGCAGAGGCAGTGCGAGATCAGCGTGTCCGACCGGCGGCATGGGGATCGACGCCGACGACCTGCCGCACATCTTCGACCCGTTCTACAGGAGCCGCGCCGCGCAGATCGCGCAGATTCACGGCACCGGGCTCGGTCTCGCGGTGGCGAAGCAGATCGCCGAGAGCGCTCGGCGGCTCGCTCACCGTGACCAGCGTGTCCGGGCAGGGCAGCACGTTCACGCTGCGGCTGCGCCGGTTCGATCCGCTCGCGTCCGAGGTGTCCGCGGACGGAACGGTGTTTCTCACGAGACCGTATCTCCTCCACGACGCGCCCAGGCGACGGGTGTGAATTAAGGAGGAAGGAGGAAAGGAGGAAGGAAGACAGCCGTACCTCCCTCCTCCTATCCTTCCTTCCTCCTACCTCCTTCCTCCTACAGATCTCTAGGAAACAAAGCCGGGTTGCCGGGGATCGGGAACGCCGCGAAGTGACGAAGGTCCATCGTCACGATCGCGCGCGCCTTGAACTTGATCGCGGTCGTGATCACGATGGCGTCGACGAGTCCCATATGGAGCGCGCGATGGCTGTGCAGCAGCCGCTGCGCCGCCACCGCCTCGTCATCGTCTCCCCAGGAAACGTTGAAACCGCCCTCCGCCAGATCCTCGAGGAAAGCGTCCTGCGCGCGAGGGCCAACGTGCGTGGCCAGCAGATAGTCGATCTCGGGCAGGATGGCCCAGGGCAGCATCCACTCGACGGCCGTCTGTTCGTAGAGTTGTGCCAGCACCCGATGATGGCGGTCGCTGCGGTTGACGAGCGCGAGGATCGCCCCGGTATCGGCGATGATCACTCGCGGGCGAAACCGTCGAGCAGTTCCTCCGCCCGCTCGGCAAGGTCGGTCTGGCGGCTCCGGCCCACCCCGATGCTGCGTGCCGGCCGGCCCGGCGCCTCGCTTGCGGCGTAGCGGGCCACCGCGTCGCGGATCAGTTGCGCCGGGGCACAGCCGCGCGCGCGGGCCAGGACCTTCAGCCGCCGGTAGTCGGCCGCATCGAGATAGACCGTGGTCTTCTGGAAGTCCGCCATATGGTTGCCACATATGGTAGCACGAGGGTCGCGTGCCCGGGCTGTGCTAGATTAACGGTCGCGCTAAACCTTCCCGGGTCAAGCCGTTAGTCCCGCCGAGGAGATGTTGATGACGCTGCCGAGAGTTCGTTCCGTCCTGGCCTTGGGTTGCACGCTGCTGTTGACGCCCGCCTTCGCGTGGGCGCAGGGGCATGTGCATGGTCCCGCGAGCGGCATCGCCCACGGGATCCCGCAGTTCTGCGCACAGCCCAACGTGACGTCGGTCGCAAATGGCGCATGGTCGAATCCCTCCACCTGGTCCTCCGGCAGGGTACCGGGAGCAGGCGACGCCATTCATATCGCGGCAGGCACGGCTGTGACGTATGACGTCGTCAGCGATGCGTCGTTGAAGTGCATGAACGTCGAGGGCACGCTGGCCTTCCGCACCGATGCGAACACGCGCATCAAGGTAGGGACGGTGACCGTGCTGGAGCGCGGGACGTTCGAGATGGGCACACCGGAGCGGCCGGTTGCCGGCAACGTCACCGCGGAGTTCGTCAGCGCCAACGTCCCGATCGACACGAAGATGGATCCGGAGCAGCTGAGCGGAGGCCTCGTGGGTCTCGGCACGGTGTCGATATCGGGCGCCGCGAAGAGCGCGACGTTCGTGCGTCTGGCGGCTGAGCCGATGGCGGGCCACACCACGCTGCAGCTCGCCGAAGCCGTGACCGGCTGGAACGTCGGCGACAAGCTCGTGATTCCCGACACGCGCCAGCTGCGCCAGAACGAGCGCGGCGAGAACTACAAGCCGCAGTGGGAAGAGCTGACCATCGCCGCGGTCGCCGACCGCACGATCACGCTCGCGGCGCCGCTCGCCTACGACCATCGCGGCGCGCGCTCGGGTGAAGGGCGCACTGGAGTTCCTGCCGCACGTCGGCAACCTCACGCGCAACGTGATCTTCCGCTCCGAGAACGCGGCCGGCACGCGCGGCCACACGATCTTCATTCAGCATCCCGACGGTGGACATCCGCTACGCGCTCTTCAAGGACATGGGCCGCACGCGCGTCGGCGTCCTCGACAACGCCGAGTTCACCTCGGACGGCGCCGTGCGCCGCGTCGGCACGAACCAGATCGGCCGCTATTCGATCCACTTCCATCACGCGTTCGGTCCGAAGACCACGCCGGCCAACGGCTATCAGTTCACGCTCATCGGCAACGCCGTTGACGACGCGTCGAAGTGGGGCATCACCATCCACAACAGCCACTACGGGCTCGTGCGCGACAACGTCGTCTACAACTCGCGCGGCGCGGCGATCGTGGCCGAGGACGGCACCGAGAGCTTCAACGTGTTCGAGCACAACTTCGCGCTGCGGTCCGAGGGCTCCGGCGAGTTCGCGCCGCGCAGCGGCTACGGCGGCGCCACCAACGATCCAGGCGGCGAGGGCGCCGGCTTCTGGCTGCGCGGGCCGAACAACATCCTGCGCAACAACGTCGCGGCCAACGTCGACGTGTTCGGGTATGGCATTGCCGCCGGATCGCTCGGCATCGTGCAACATCCCGAAGTTCAAGGGCGCCGACACCACCAAGGCCGGCGAGTTCGTCGAGATCGACACGACCGATGCGCCCGTGCTCGAGTTCACCGGCAACGAGGCCTACGGCGCGATCCAGACCGGCGTCGCGATCGGCTGGAACGGCACGCTGATCAACTCGCGGATGTGGCATACCTCGCGGCACGGGGTGACGGCGTTCCCGACGGACCGGCTGATCGTGGACGGCTTCGTCGGGCGTGGCGACGCGGCGGTCCTCGGCGGCGCGCTCGAGAATCCGACGGGCATCTGGTTCGGCAACTACGCGGCCAAGACGGTCACGGTCACGAACGCGAACGTGCAGGGGATGCGCGTCGGCGTCGCCAGCCCGTTCTTCGCCAAGACCGACACCGAGCCCGGGCGAGGTGACGGCGTGGCCACGATCGAGAACAGCTATTTCCGCGACTACGTGGGTGTCGCGGTGGCCACGGCGTACTCGCCGACGACCACGACGGCGCCGATCAAGAAGGCGGTCGTCCGCAACAGCCGGTTCGATACCGCTTGGCGGCATCCCGGCGGCGCAGTACCCGGCCGCCGCCATTTCGATGAACTACGGCATGTCGGCCGGGGATGCCGATCGCCGCGACCCGGTGATCGTCTACGACTTCAACGGCAAGCCGGGCGACACCTTCCGTGTCTTCTATTCGCACGAGGTGCCGGCGAGTGCCGTCCCGGCGTGCAACACCGCGCGTCCCGATATCGGCGGCTTCGTCTGCGCCGGAGACGACGCCACCCAGGAGTCGCGCCGCTAGCCCGGCGCTCAACTCCCGGCGCCTGTCGCTCGACCAACTCCCAACTCCCAAGGCGCTCTTGGGGTTGGGAGTTTGTTTTTGGGAGTTGGCGCAGGGCCGGGACACGGACATCGCCATGGAAATTGCCTCGGCGCCCCGGCGCTTCGGTGTGTGCGATCAGGAGGAGAGCCATGCAGCGGCGCGGTGAGTTCCGCGTGTCGGTCACGAAGGACTACCTGGTCTTCGCTTCGGCGCATTTCGTGACCTTCGCCGGGCATCGCTGCGAAGGGCTGCACGGCCACAACTACCGGGCGCACGTCACCGTCGAGGGGGCGCTCGACGAGGAGAGCTGGCTGGTCTTCGACTTCGTCGTGCTCAAGCGCATCATGCGGCGCCTGTGCGAGGAGATCGATCACAAGGTGCTGCTCCCGCTGCACAATCCCAAGCTGCAGGTCGAGGAAGCCGGGGAGTCGGTGACCGTGGCCTACGAAGGCAAGCCCCGCTACGTGTTCCCGCGCGTGGACTGCGCGCTCCTGCCGGTGCCCAACACCACCGTGGAGATGCTGGCCGAGCTCCTCACGTGCCGCCTTCGCGCCGAGCTGCAGACGAAAGGCGCGCGCGGCCTCACCGCGATCGAGATGGAGATCGAGGAAAACTACGGGCAGTCGGCCGTCTACCGGGTGCCGTTGCCGTGAGTCACGGAAAAGGGATCTGTGCCTCGATGTCTGCGGCGGTTCGTATGAGAATGGCCTGATGACGAACAAGCTGCAGACCTATGCCGAGCCTGAAATCACGAGCCGTCTCGCGTCGCTGCCGGGATGGCATTTCGCCGGCGGCGAGATTCGCTGCGCCTACAAGACTGACGGCTGGCCAACCACGCTGATGCTCGCCAATGCCATCGGGTTTTGCGCGGAGGGCGCGGACCACCATCCCGACCTCACCGTCTCGTGGGGGCGGCTCGCCGTGGCGCTCTCGACCCACAGCGCCGGCGGCATCACTGACAAGGATCTCGACCTCGCACGGCGCATCGCCGACATCGCCCGCTGGCACCCGGCCGTCAAGGGGGAATAGAGCGCCGGGCCGGCTGAAGCCGGTCCCGACGGGTCGGGGCCCGCTGCGGTAATATGCCGCGCCATGACCTCGAGCCGCTGGTTCATCCCGCTCGGCGCGGTCGCGGTGCACCTGTGCATCGGTTCGGTGTACGTGTGGAGGTACCTTCAACCGCCCCATCCAGGAACTGTTCCCGGGGTCGCCCTGGTGGTTCAGCCCGCCGTATACGACGTTCACTTCGGCACTGGTGCTGCTGGGGCTGAGCGCCGCCTTCGGAGGGCCGTGGGTTGAGCGGCGCGGCCCTCGTGCCGCCGCCACCGCAGCCGCCGTCTGCTTCGGCACCGGCCTCATCGTCGGCGGCATCGGCCTCGCGCTTCGTCAGCCAGTCGTCGTGTTCCTGGGGATGGGCGTCATCGCGGGCATCGGCTGTGGCCTCGGCTATATCTCGCCGGTCAGCACGCTGGTGAAGTGGTTTCCCGACCGCCGCGGCATGGCCACCGGCATGGCCATCATGGGATTTGGCGGCGGCGCCTTCATCGCCGGGTATCTCAACGTCTTCCTGATGAACCTGGTCGGTGTCGAACGCACGGTCATCGTGCTCGGCACCATATATCTCGTGGTGATGCTCGCGGGCGCGCGCATCCTTCGCCGGCCGCCCGATCACTGGAAACCCGAGGGCTGGCATCCGCCGGCGGCGTCCGGCACGATGATCCTCGACGGCGGCGCGACGCGCAACGATGCCGTTCGGACGGTGCAGTTCTATCTGCTGTGGGGCATCCTGTTCATCAACGTCACGGCGGGCATCGGCATCCTGGCGCAGGCCTCGCCGATGATGCAGGACATGTTCGGGCGAACGCCGATCCAGGCGGCCGCGATCGTGTCGATCATCAGCATCTTCAACGCCACCGGACGGTTCTTCTGGGCGTCCACGTCCGACTTCATCGGCCGGCGCAACACCTACCTCGTGTTCTTCGTCACGCAGTTCGTGCTGTTCCTTCTCATCCCGGGCTTTGCGGCCAGCGGTAACTGGCTGGCCTTCCAGGCGAGTCTGTACGTCATCTTCACCATGTATGGGGGCGGGTTCGCCACGATTCCCGCCTTCCTCGCCGACATCTTCGGTCCGCGAAACGTCGGCGCGATTCACGGCGCACTGCTGACCGCGTGGAGCCTCGCGGCGGTCGCAGGACCGGTCATCATCACGGAGTTGTCGAACCGCGCGAAGGCGGCGCTCGAGCCGGGCGCCGAGCGCGTGCACATCTACGACACCCCGCTGCAGGTGCTGGCAGCGCTTCTGGCGGTGGGGTTCGTCCTGACGTTGCTCGTCAGACCGCGGCGTGTGGCTGTGACGTCGGCGGTGGGCAATCGTCAGCCGGCGGTCGGCAGTTCTTCCAGCTGAAGCCGGAAGTACTGCCCGCTGCCGCTACGTTGTCAGCGCCGCCCGCCGCTGCGTGTGGTACTCCGTCAGCATCGCGTTCGCTTGCGCAATCGTCGCCAGCTGCTCCGCAACGGCGCCGATGTGTTTCGCGGAGACGGTCGTGTACATCTCGGTCTCGGGCAGTCCGGTGTAGACCCGGTTTCCCACACAACCCATGCTGCTGACGACGCCCTGCGCGAGCGATGCGGGGACCGCCATACAGGTCGGACGGCCGAAGAGCGGCTGGACGGCGATGCCGCTCCGCACCGCCGCTTCGTGCAGCAGCATCATGCGGCCCGGCTCGCCCGTCACCAGCACCACGTCAGGTTCGACCGGGGTCTGGCCGAGCGGCGCATACACCACGACCCCTGGCGTCTCCGCCAGACGCGGGATGGCTGGTACCTCTTCCATCCGGATGTAGCCGATCTCGGTCATCCACGTCAGCGTCTGCATCAACTCTGGCTCCCGTTCAGGCGGGAGCGGAATGTTGTGCGTGTAGCTGCCGATGGGACAGTTGTAGTGGTCCCCTTGCGCCGTGGAGAAAATGCGGCCGTCGGCGGCCAGCTTCCAGAAGCTGCACCCGGACGGCAGTGACCCCTGGAACGGCTCCACGCCCGGCGGCGCGGTCTCGCGGATCGCGATGGCAACGGGGCGGCGCCGGAGGCCGAGCGTCCCGGTGAGCAGCTGTTCGATGTGTGCGTAGTCGGTCATGCGGCAAGTCTGCTGGCTGCGGTTGGTCTACGGGCTAGAGGCTACTGTCCGTCTACCGTCTACTGCCTGCCGTCTACCATCGCCTGGAGACCGTAGACCCTGGAGACCGTAGACCGTAGACCGATGTGGTAGTGCATTGTGCCTTGATCCGCGTGCGGTCGGCTAGAATTCGAGCGAATGCGCGTACTCGTCGTCGAGGACGAACAGAAAGTTGCCAATGCGCTCCGCGAGGGGCTCGAGGGAGAACGGTACGACGTTGTCGTCGAGCGGACCGGCGAGGCGGCGTTCTTCCGCCTCAATACCGAGGAGTTCGACGCCATCCTGCTCGACCTCACGCTGCCCGGCCGGGACGGCCTCCAGATCCTCAAGGCGGTGCGTGAGCGCGGGTTGAAGACGCCGGTGCTGGTGCTCACCGCGCGGGACAGCGTGCACGACCGCGTCGCCGGTCTCGACAGCGGCGCCGACGACTACATGGTGAAGCCGTTCGCGTTCGCCGAACTGCTGGCGCGCATTCGCGCGCTCGTGCGGCGCGGCCGCGCCACCGAGTCCCCCCGCCTGGGCGCCGGCGATCTCGACGTCGACCTCATCACGCGCAAGGTCACGCGCGCCGCGCGCCCGGTCGAGCTGACCGTGCGCGAGTTCGAGCTGCTCGAGTACCTGCTTCGCCATCAGGGGCAGGTCGTATCCCGCGAGACGCTTGCACGCGACGTGTGGAAGGAGACCGCGCGCTCGACGCCGCTCGACAACGTCATCGACGTTCACATCGCCAGGCTGCGCCGGAAGGTGGACGCTGATTATCCGGTGAAGCTGATTCACACGGTGCGCGGTGTCGGGTTCATGCTGCACGAGGGCGAGCCGTGAGCTGGTGGACCGCGCACAGCGTTCGCCGCCGGCTGACGCTCTGGTACGTCGCCGCGATGATTGTCGTGCTCGCGGTCTATGCGGCGGCGGTGTTCTCGTTCGTCAGGCGCAGCGTCTCGCAGTCGCTCGATCAGCGCCTGCGCGGCGATCTCTACTGGGCGGCTGCCTCGGTGGACAAGACAGCCGAGGGCGCCATCACGCTGGTGCAGGAGCAGCAGGCGCTGCTCGAAGAGGAACTGCCGCCATGGGTGCAGGTCTGGAGCCCTGACGGCCGCAAGCTGCTGCTCAGCAATTCCGAGGCGATGCGACGGCCGCTGCAGGAAACGCAGGCGCTCGCGATGGAAGTTCCCGATCTCATCGTGTCGGTTCCCACCGACGCGGCGCCGATGCGCGTCCTCAGCCGCCGCTTCCGGATCGTCGACCTGCCCGTCGTGATCCAGGTCGCGCGATCGGAATCCGGGATGCAGCAGGAGCTGCAGGACCTGCTGCTGGTCCTGCTCTTCGGTATGCCGCTGGCGGTGGCGCTGGCAGGTATCGGCGGCTACACGCTCGCACGCCGGGCGCTGGCGCCGGTCGAGCGCATGACGGAGCGGGCACGCTCGATCACCGCGGACCGTCTGAGCGACCGGCTGCCCGTCGCGCAACCCGACGATGAGATGGGGCGGCTCGCGACCGTGTTCAACGAGACCCTGGCCCGGCTCGAGGCGTCCTTCGAACAGATGCGCCAGTTCACGGCGGATGTCTCGCACGAGCTCCGCACGCCGTTGACCGCCATCCGCAGCGTCGGGGAAGTCGGCTTGCGCGAACACCGCGACGACGCGGAGTACCGGTCGATCATCGGCAGCATGCTCGAGGAAGCCGATCGGCTCGCGAGCCTCGTGGACCGGCTGTTGACGCTGTCTCGCGCCGAGACGGGAGAGTCGAAGGTAGCGCACGACGACGTGGATTTTCGGGCGCTCGCGGAAGAAGTCGCCGCGCACCTCAGCGTGCTGGCGGAGGAAAAGAAGCAGACGATCTCGGTGGAGTGCCTGGGGACGCCCTCCGCCCGCGCCGATCGCCTGGCCATGCGCCAGGCGGTCATCAACCTGGTTGACAACGCCATCAAGTTCAGCCCGGGCGGCGGGCGCATCGTGATCCGCGTGGCGGAGACGCCGCGCGGCCTGGTCCTCGACGTCGTCGACAGCGGTCCTGGCATCGAGGCCGAGTCACGGACGAGGATCTTCGATCGCTTCTACCGCGCCGCCACCGCGGCGGGCGGCGCGCCCGGCTCCGGACTCGGCCTGTCGATCGCCAAGGGCGCGGTCGAGTCGAACGCCGGCCGGCTCACGCTCGCGAGCACGGGCGCCGATGGCTCCACGTTCCGCATCACCCTGCCGCTTCGCGATGCCAGCGGTCGCCGCAAGGCGTCCTGACCACCGCGGCCGCCTGCCGCCGGCGGCGCATCCTCGCGTGGCGCCCGCCGCCGGTTCGGCTCGCCCATCAGACAAACGGCGTGCGATGCGGCTTTGCGGCTTGCCTTTGGCGGGTCTTTCCTGGTTCGTGAGCTCTTTGCACCTGCAAGCGCACCGGCGTTCAGCGCTGGCCCGCACACCTTTCGTACGTCAGTACGGGATGGCACATATGGCAACGTCCGGTTCCCACGCGCGGCGGTGACGTGTAACGAGTTGGACGGCCCGCTCGTAATCTCTTCGCAGCGGACCAGAGATCGAGTAAGCTCTGCCGCGCGGGAGAGTCTGATGATGGCACAGCGTGTATCTGCGGCGACCGAGAGTGAGACGCAATCGATAGGTGATCCCGTTCTGCAATTCCTGCGGCTGATGTGGGCGGTCGATCACAAACTCCAGAGCGTCTCCAAACGGATGACCTCGCGGATCGGGCTGACCGGCCCTCAACGATTTGCGGTGCGGTGTATCGGCCGGCGGCCGGGCCTCGCCGCGGGTGAGCTCGCCTCCTTGCTGCATCTCGATCCCGGCACGGTCACCGGCATCCTCAAGCGTCTCGAGGATGCGCGCATGATCGCGCGCGAGCAGGACGCCTCCGACGGCCGGCGCATGCGTTTGACGCTGACCCGCGCGGGACGCGCGATGGAGCGCCGGAGCGCAGGCACCGTCGAAGGCGCGATCCGCAAGGTGCTCGCCTCGGCGTCGCAGGCCGATCTCGCTGCCGCCGGCCGTGTCTTCCGCCGCCTCGCGACGGAGCTTGACGCCGTCGCCGAGGGCAACGCTGACGGAGCCACAGCCAAGCGCCGGCGCGTTGCCCGGTCCTGACGGCGACGCCACCCGGCAACCGGCCGTGCTGCGAGCGCCCCTGTGGCTTCCGGCCCGAGCCGGAAGAACGATTCCGAGGCCGATCGCCGCACGCCCGCCTTTTCTTTCTTGACACCGCCGCCAAGGTGCCGCACTTTCTCGCACCATGCCGTCACGAACACGCCCGCGCGCCCGCAAGACTGCCCGGCCGGTGGCCCGCACGCTCGACGCCCGGCCCGATACGCTCGACTTCCGCGACAAGATGTTCGAGCCCACGCTCGTCGAGGTCCCGGTTCGACGCCCGCTCAGTGCGTATCGCAGCAGGAAGGTCCCGATTCTCGACCAGGGCCAGGAGGGCGCCTGCACCGGCTTCGGCCTCGCGACCGTCGTCCACCACCTGCTGCGCAGCAGGCAAGTGGTGCCCGACAGGAATGAAGTCAGCCCGCGCATGCTCTACGACATGGCGCGCCGCTACGACGAGTGGCCGGGCGAGAAGTATGAAGGGTCGAGCGCACGCGGCGCGATGAAGGGGTGGCACAAGCATGGCGTCTGCTCGAGCCTCCACTGGCGGTACACCGGCAAGCAGGATCCAACGCGCTACGCGGAGCGGTTCAAGGACGCGCTGCAGCGGCCGCTCGGCGCCTACTTCCGCGTGAACCACAAGGACATCATCGCCATGCATGCGGCGATCGCCGAGGTGGGCATCCTCTACGCGACCGCGCAGGTCCACGAAGGCTGGAACACCGTTGACGCCAAGGGTCTCGTCGCGTGGAGCGACAGCACGAAGATGCTGGGCGGACACGCGTTTGCGATCGTGGCCTACGACGAGCGTGGGTTCTGGGTTCAGAACTCCTGGGGCGCCGACTGGGGACTGGGCGGGTTCTGCCAGGTCACCTACGACGACTGGCTGGCCAACGGCAGCGACGTCTGGGTCGGACGCCTCGGCGCGCCCATCGAGTTGCGCGCGCGCGCCTCGGTCGCCTACGGAATCGGCGTTGCGTCGCAAGGTACCCGCAGCTACATGTTCTGCGATCTGCGCCCGCACATCATCAGCCTTGGAAACAACGGGCAGCTTCGCACCGATGGCACCTATGGCACGTCCGCCGCGGACGTGGCCGAGATCTTCACGCACATCGCCGGGCAGCCCTCGGGCCGGCAGCGTCTCCTGTTGTACGCGCATGGCGGCCTGACGCCGGAGGACTCCGCCGTTCAGAGGGTGGCCGACTTGCGCGGCCCGTTACTCGACGCGGGCATCTATCCGCTGTCCCTCGTCTGGAAGACGGACTTCTGGAGCACGCTCTCCAACATCCTCAAGGACGCGGTGGCGAAACGGCGCCCCGAAGGCTTCCTCGACTCCACCAAGGACTTCATGCTCGATCGCCTCGACGATGCGCTGGAGCCGCTGGCGCGCATGATCGGTGGCCGGGCGCAGTGGAGCGAGATGAAGGAGAATGCGACGCTCGCCAGCGATGCCGGGCTGCGCGTGGTGCTCGAGCAGGTCGCGAAGCTCAAGGCCAGGTACCCGGCGCTCGAAATCCACATGGTCGGCCACAGCGCTGGATCGATTCTTCTCGGCGGCCTGCTGGCGGCGATGACCCGGAAGGGCAGCAAGCACCGCGTGCCCGTGACGACCTGCACGTTGTGGGCGCCGGCCTGCACCGTGGATCTGTATCGGCAGCAGTACCTGCCGGCGATCGCCAGCGGGCAGCTCGAGCGCTTCAGCCTGTTCACGCTCACGGACAAAGCCGAGCGTGACGACCACTGCGCCAACATCTATCACAAGTCCCTGCTCTACCTCGTGTCGAACGCCTTCGAGACGCGATGGCGCAAACCGTTGTTCGGTCAGACCGACGGTGAGCCGATCCTCGGCATGGAGAGGTTCGTGCAGGCCCTTCCGGCCGGCGAGCGGCCCACTGATTGGGTGCTCTCGCCGAACGCCGTCGCGGCAGGCGGCCAGGACGCGGCGCGGGCGGTGGCCCACGGCGCGTTCGACAACGATCCCGCGACGCTGCAGGCGACGCTCGCGCGCATCCTCAACAAGTCGAGCAGCGCCGCCACGTTCGTGCGCCATCGGTCTGGCTCATCCAACCGGGCGCAGCGCGCGGTGCTCGCGCGATAGCGCCGGCAGCAGACGGCCGGCCGCGATCCCGCACTCGTAGGGGCCGGCTTTCAGCCGGCCCGCAGGGCGCGGAATCCGCACATTGTCGGGCCGGCTAAAGCCGGCCCCTACGACTGTCCGCTGTGCTAAAGTTCGCGCCATGCGCGACCAGATTTCCCGCCGCAACTTCATCAAGGGCGTCATTGCGGGCGGCGCCGTGACCTCGGGAGCGGCGTACATGTTCCGCGGGGGCGGTTCCATCCTCGGACAGACGTCCGTCGCGGGCGCCAGCGAGCGGCTGATCACGCTGAACGTCAACGGCCAGGAGCGGCGCGTCGACGTGATGCGGCAGGAAACGCTTGCCATGACGCTCCGCTACAAGCTCGGGCTCACCGGCACCAAGCTGGGTTGCGACCGTGCCGAGTGCGGCGCGTGCACCGTGCTCATCGACGATGTCCCGCACTATGCGTGCTCGGTGCTGACGCACACGGTGCGGAACCGGCGTGTCGTGAGCATCGAGGGGCTGGCGGCTCCCGACGGCACGCTGCACCCCGTGCAGCAGGCGGTCGTGGACGAGCAGGGATTCCAGTGCGCCTTCTGCATGCCAGGCTTCGTGATGGCGGCGGTCGGCTTCCTCAAGGTGAACCCGAACCCGACGCGCGACGAGCTCGCGCACGGCATCTCCGGCAACCTCTGTCGCTGCCAGGACTACGACAAGATCCTGACCTCGCTGATGCGCGCGACCCGAGTACCATGCGGAGGACGACGTAGATGGCTGAGAAGCTTGTCGGCCAGAACTACGTTCCGCTCGATCATGTCGCCAAGGTGACCGGCCGCGCGCGCTACGCCGAGGACTTCCGCGCGGACGGGATGCTCTTCTGCAAGCTGCTCATGAGCCCGATGCCGCATGCGCGCGTGCGCTCGATTGACACGAGCGCCGCGCTGGCGCTGCCGGGCGTCAAGGCGATCCTGACGGCGGACGACCTGCCGGATCTCGGCGGAGTCGAGCGCGCGCTCACCAACGAGCCCTTCTATGCCGGCGAGCCGATCGCCGCGGTGGCCGCGGTGGACGAGTTGACGGCGGCTGAAGCCATCGAGCGCATCGTGGTCGATCTCGAGCCGCTGCCGTTCGTGACCAACGCGATCGACGCCTTGCGGCCCGACGGTCCGAGCGCGCGCGAGCAGGGAAATGTCTGGGGGCCGCCCGCGCCGCCGGGCGTGACGCCTCCACCTCCGGTGCCGGTGCAGACCGTGCGGTGGACCGACGAGGACTTTGCCGCCGCGGCGGAGGGAACGTTGCCGACTGGCGCGCCGGTCGAGCAGTGGGCTTACGGCGATATCGACGCGGGGTTCAAGGAGGCCGCGCTCGTGCTCGACGAGACGTTCGTCGTGCAATCCACCGGGCACCACCCGATGGAGACCCGCAGCGCGATGGCCTACTGGCAGAACGGCAAGCTGTACCTGCATGCCTCCACCCAGAGCGTGCAGCGCACCGTCGAAAACGTCGCGCGCTGGGTGGGCATCGCGGCGTCCGACGTCGTGCTGATCTGCGAGTACACGGGCGGGGGGTTCGGCAGCAAGGGCGGCGGCGCCGTGTCGATGGCGATTCCGGCGCTGCTGTCGCGCAAGGCCAACGCGCCGGTGATGATGCGGATCAGCCGCGAGGAGGAGAGCTACATCGGCCGCGCGCGGACCAACATGACGGGCCGCGTCAAGATGGGCTTCCACAAGGACGGGCGCATCACCGCGCTCGATCTCTACATCGTGCAGGACAGCGGCGCGTATGGGCCGATGGGCGATCACCGCTCCGCCGGCAATGCCGCCTCGCTGATTTACCAGCCGCCGGCGATGCGGTGGCGCACGATCAACGTCCTCACCAACACGCCGCCGCGCACGCAGCAGCGCTCACCGGGTCCGATGCAGGCCTGCGGACTGGTCGAGCCGGTGATGACGAAGGCGGCCAAGCAGCTTGGCGTCGATCAGGTGGAGATGCGCAGGATCAACTCGCCCGAAGGCAAGGCGCTCTTCGGTGCGCCGCTGCCGAACGGCGAGCCGTGCGCACATCACGAGCGCATTCGTGAAAGAAGCACTCGATCGCGGCCGCGAGCTGTTCAAGTGGGACGAGCGCAAGACGCGCGCGGGCAAGCGCAGCGGCGCCAAGGTTCGCGGCCTGGGCGTCACCGTCGGCCCGCACGGCGCCGGCTCGATTGGCTTCGACGGCCTGATGACGATTCGCCCCGACGGCAGGCTTTACGTGCAGACCGGCGTCGGCAATCTCGGCACGCATTCGATGCAGGACCTGGCGCGCGTCGCCGCCGATATCCTCGCCGTGCCCTGGGAGAAGGTCGAGGTGATCTGGGGCGACACGAGCAAGGGCCTTCCCTACAGCTGTCTCTCAGTCGGCAGCCAGACGACGCACGCGATGACCAGGGCGAATCATGCCGGCGCGCTGGACGCGAAGCGGAAGCTGCAGGAGATCGCGGCGCTCGACCTTGGCGGCGCGCCGGACGACTACGACCTGGGGAACGAGCGCGTGTACCAGCGAGCCAGCCCCGGGCGCGGACTGACCTACGCGCAGGCGGCGCGCCGGGCGATCGCGATTGGCGGCAGGTTCGACGGGCACGAGCTCCCGCAGGACATCCACGCCGTGACGAAGACCGCCGCCGCCGGACTGGTCGGTCTCGGGCTGATGGGGGTGGCCAAGGACAATTACCCGCGCGACGGCACCACGTATTCGTTCGTGGTCGGCTTCGCGGAGGTCGAGGTCGACGTCGAGACGGGCAAGGTGACGCTGATTGACTTCCTTGGCGTCGGCGACGTGGGCACGGTCGTGAACCCGCGCAGCCTGCTGGCGCAGATCAACGGCGGAAGCTGCCTCGGGATCGCGCATGCGCTGTTCCAGAACCTGGTGTACGACCCGCAGTACGGGCTGTCGCTCGCGCGGCGCTTCCACTACAACAAGCCGCTGACGATCCTCGACATCCCGTCGCGGCTCCAGGCGACGGCGCTCGACATGCCCGACCCGGAGACGCCGGTCGGTGCCCGCGGCGTGGGCGAGCCGCCGGTCGGCGCCGGCTACGGCGCCGTCATGAACGCGATCGCGGATGCAGTCGGTGTGGACGCGTTCCGGCGTGCGCCGGTGACGTCGGACATCATCCTGATGTCGCTCGAGCACGGCCGCCGGATGCACGAACCGTTGCAGGCGCATATGTGACGATGGGCGTCAGGCCGACGTCAGGGCTCAGGCCTAGACATGGTGAGCCTGATGCCCTGGCCCTGAGCCCTCACCACGTAGGGGCCGGCTTCAGCCGGCCCAGAGGAAACGACGATGGCAGTGATTCGTGATGTGATGCCGGCGTTCGAGCTGCTGCAGCCGACCTCTGTCGACGCGGCGTTGGAACTGCTCGATCGACACGGCGCCGGCGCATGGGTGCTCGCCGGGGGTCTGGACAGCTTCGACTGGCTCAAGGACCGCATCAAGCGTCCCTCCGCCGTCATCGATCTCAGTGGCGTCGCCGAGCTCCGCGGCATCCGTGCCTGGCAGGACGGCCTCGAGATCGGCGCCATGACGACAGTGACCGAGGTCGTGCGCGACGCGAGCGTGCGGGAGCGGTTCGGGCTCCTGCGGCAGGCGGCCGAGCTCGTCGCGTCGCCGCAGATTCGCAATCAGGGCACCATCGGCGGCAACGTCACGCAGGACACGCGGTGCTGGTACTACCGGGCCGGCTGGTCCTGCTACCGCGCCGGCGGGAACATCTGCTACGCCGACACGCCCGCAGGCGCTCAATCGCGAGCACGCGATCCTCGAGGCGGACCGGTGCGTCGCGGTGAACCCGTCGGATACCGCCCCCGCGCTCGTCGCCCTCGACGCGTCGATGGTCGTCCGCGGGCCCGGCGGCGAACGTGTGCTGTCCGCCGAGTCGTACTTCATCGGGCCCGGCACCGACATCACACGGATGACGGCGCTGCGCCCGGGCGAGCTGCTGACGGCCATCCGCATCCCCGGCACGTGGGCAGGGGCGCAGTTCTACTTCGAGAAGATCCGCGACCGCAACGTGTGGGACTTCGCGCTGGCGAGCGTGGCGTCGGCGATGGTCATCAGCGGCGGCGCCATCGAGCGCATGCGCCTGGTCGTCAACGGTGTCGCGGCGCGGCCGCTGCGGCTGACGGCGGTCGAACAGGCGGTCGCCGGACAGCCGGCCAACGAAGCCACCGCCGTGAGGGCCGGCGACCTTGCCATCGGCGGCGCGCAGCCGCTGCGGCACAACGCCTACAAGGTCCCGTTGATGCGCAACCTGGTCAAGCGCGCGATTCGCGGCGTCGAAGAGGGCACATGGACCTCCTGATGTGGGCGCGCAGCCCGTGGGGTGAGGACATCCTCACGCCTCTGTCCTGGGACGTGCTCTGGGCGTCCGTGCGGCCGGAAAAGTGGTGGATCACCAGGTCGATGCTGCTCGGCTGGATCACTCGTCGGCAATACCTCGAGCACCACGACCCGGATCGCTGGACCGTGCGCGGACGCGAAATCATTTGACGCGCGACGACCTCATCACGCGCATTCACGCCGTCGAGCAAGCCTACGAGTTCATGCTCGCCTACGCGGCGCAGGGGCTGCCCGGTGATACCGGCACGCAATCGGGCGGCGAGCTGCGTGAGTTCCTGGCGCGCGCGGCCGCGGCCGTGGCCGGCCTCGGCACGGCCCTGACCGCCATCGTCGCGCGCGACCGTCTGGAACCAGCCCACACCTATCTGGCGTTTCGCGACGTGCTCGAGCACGACGCCCGTGGCGCGCTTGCCGCGATCGAGCTGGTACGCGCCCAGGCGTCGATCAGCTCGCAGGTGATCGACAACCTGAATGCGTCCATTCACGTGCGGGCCCTGCTCACCGATCTCTTTCTGCTCGGCGAGCTGTTGAAACGGTCGCAGGGGCAGCAGGGATCGCGGGAAATTGTGGATGCAGAGAGCGCCGAGCGCGCAGGGAACCCCGAGAAACACTAGGCTGGCGTCGCACCACCAGCACCGTTCGAGCAGCCGTGCGGTTTTCCTGTTGCCGTGCCTCGGACCGGCTGCCATAATCCGCGCTCATGGAAATCTCCGAGCGCACGTCCGGCAACGTCACCGTGGTGGACCTGAACGGGAAGCTGAACCTCGGCGAGGCGACACAGCTTCTTCACGACAAGGTCAATTCCCTGCTTCAGCAGGGACGCAAGAACATCGTGCTCAACCTGGCAGAGGTCGCGTCGGTGGACAGCGGCGGCCTCGGTGAGCTGGTCCGGACGCTGACGACCATGCACAAGCACGGCGGCTCGCTGAAGGTGGCAAACCTTCCCAGACGCGTGCAGGACCTGCTCGTCATGACGCGGCTGGTCACCGTCTTCGACACCTACGAAGACGAAGGCGCGGCCGTGAAAAGCTTCGCCGGCTGAGTGTCGCGGCTGCTCCCGCTGGTGGCCGCCTTTTGATCCTCGGCGGCTGTTCACGACAGGAGTCCGCCGAGCCGCCGGCAGCAGGGCTACGGACGGCCTGTCGGCCTTGCGATGCGGCGCGATGGGTCATTGCTCGTCGCTGACGATGCCGGCGGGAAGATCTGGCGCGTCCGATCCTCCGGCTGAAGCCGGAAGCTACCCCTGTCTATCTGGCGATGCCGCTTCGCGCTTCAGGCTGGTGAAGCCGCTAGGTCCGGTAGCGGAGCACCAGCGCGGTGATGTCGTCGTTCTGCGGCGCGGCGCCGGCGAATTGCTTGACCGCGGCAAGCAGCGCGTCGAGGATTGCCGCGGGCGGCTGCGACACGGTACGGCTCACCGCACGCACGATGCCGTCGTCACCAAACTCGTCCCCCGAATCGTTCAACGCTTCTGACACGCCGTCGCTGAAGACCACCACCGTATCGCCCGGCGCGAGCTGTATCGTCTCCTGCTCGTAGGTCGCGTTCGCGAACAATCCAAGGACGAGTCCCCCGGTTGTGAGCCGGCGAATGCTCTCGCCGGAGAACACGAACGGCGGATTGTGGCCGGCGTTGCAGTAGGAGAGCCGGCCGTCGGGCCCGAGCACGCAAAAGCACGCCGTCGCGAAACGTGCTTCGACCGCGCGTGTCAGCAGCCCCCGGTTCACGCGTGTCATCACGTCGCCGGGCTCCTGGACTGCGGTGGCCTGCCCCGAGAAGATACCTTGAAGTACGGCGGTCAGCAGCGCGGCCGGTGTGCCCTTGCCGGCGACGTCTCCGACCGCGAACCCGAAGCGGCCATCCGGGAGGTCGATGTAGTCGAAGAAGTCGCCGCCGATCTCGCGGCACGAGACCGACGCGGCCATGACGTCGAAGAAGGCGGCGCTCCTGTGCGGCAGCGGGAGCAGCGCCTGCTGGATCTGCGAGGCAATGCGCAGCTCCTCGTCGATGCGCCCCCTCTCCAGCGCGGCGCGATACAGGCGCGCGTTCTCGATGGCGATGCCGGCCTCGGAGGCGAGCGTCGTCAACGCCGACCGCGCCGTGTGGGAGAGCAGCGTGCCCTTGCTGCGGCTGTCGAGGTAGAGGACGCCTATCGATCGCGGATCGACGCGGTGGCCCGGCCGATCGACGTAATGGACCACGCGCAGCGGAACGCACAGGACGTGGCGGATGCCGAGGGCGAGCGTGCCCTCGTGCGCGCCCGCCAGGTCGCCGTCGCGCAGGTCGGCCACGTGTCTTTCCTGCCCGGTGGCGAACACGCTCTCCGGAATCTTGCGGCTGGTCTCGAAATGCGTGCCCGGGATGGACAGCTTGCCCTGCGTCCGCGCCAGCTTGAGCTCGAGGTGGCCTGCCTCGTCGGCGAGCATGATGAACCCGCGCTCGGCGCCGGTCACTTCGATCGCCGCGTCCAGGACGAGCGCGAGCATCTCATCGAGGACGCGGGCGCCGCCGAGTGCCTGCAGCCCCTCGAGGAGCGCGGCGACCTGCCTGAACCCGGCCGATGACCCGTCGGTCCCCGTGGGCGCGTCGTCATCGATGAGAAAGCACACTTCCGCGCCGTGGTCGCGGCCGAGGCGGATGCGGTCGCCGTGCGACAGCGCGTGATCGCTGGTGACCTGTGTGCCGTTGACGAACGTGCCGTAGCGCGACCCGCGGTCGCGCACGAAGTACCGGCTGTTTACTCGCGCGATCTCGGCGTGCTCGCGCGAGACCTCGCTGTCGGTCAAGGGCAGATCGCTGCTGGATCGGCGGCCGATCGTAAAGGTCGGCTTGTCGAGGACGACGAGACGCCGGCCCAGTGAGTCCTGGACCTGAAGGCGCGGTTCCAGCATGCGGTGGGCGAAGCCCCTGTGTGCGCAGGATGCTAACACGGACGGCTCGTCCGGGCCGGCTGAAGCCGGTGAGGCCAGGCTCGCAGGAGCCGGGTCCTTTCGGACCCGGCGCTACTGCAGGCGATCGGCGAGCAGCGCCACGCTCAGCGCGTAGTGATGGGCGCAGTTGTAACGCAGCAGCGCATCGTAGTTCGTGTACACCAGGAAGCTGCGGTCCTCGGTCTCGACGAGTCCGGCCTCCAGGTCGGCGTCCGGCAAATGCCCGCCGTCCTTCAGCCGCACGCCGAGACGGTTCCACTCCGCGAGCGGACGCCGCTCTGTCATGCTGCCGCATCGCGGAGCAGCCCTCGGTCCGCAACGGGACCGCGTCGGCAATGCGCTCGCGAATCGCGCGCGTGACCTGCACTTCGCGGCCCCAGGTGACATCGCCGTCCCACCCCCACCCCTTCAGGTAGTTCGCAATCGACGCCAGGGCGTCGGCCGAGGACTTCCAGATGTCCCGGCGGCCGTCGCCGTCGTAGTCCACGGCGTACTGCAGGTAGCTCGACGGCATGAACTGCGGCTGTCCCATGGCGCCGGCCCACGAGCCGGTCATCGACGCCGGGTCGATGTAGCCGTTGTGCACGATCGTGAGGGCGTCGAAGAGCTGACCGCGAAAGAACGCGGCGCGACGCGGCTCCCATGCCAGCGTCGCCAGGGCCTGGAAAATCGGCGTCCGCCCGGTCACGCGGCCGAACCGCGTCTCCATGCCCCAGATGGAGAGCATGAAACGGCGCTGCACGTCGTACTTCTGTTCGATGCCGGTCAGGACCGCGCGGTGTTGCGCGCCCAGTTCGCGTCCACGACGTACCACGGCCGGCGTCAAGCGGCTCGAGAGATAGCGCGCGAACGTGACGGTCAGCTCGGCCTGGGTGCGGTCGCTCGAGACAACCCGGTGCAGCGGCTCGAGCCCCATGACCGTACTGGACAACAGTTCGTCGCCGAACCCGCGCCCGCGCGCCTCGGCCACGAAATCCGTCAGCCAGGCGTCAAACGGCTGCGCTGCGTCGATGGCCACCTCCTGGGCTGAGGCCGCGGAGGGTGCGAACACGGAGAGAAGGATGACGAGGCGGAGGACTTTCAACGTCAACATCTCGACAAGTTGAACGATTTCAACATTATGCTGTAATTATCACGGCCGGTTGCGCATCTCTGCCGTTCTACTGTTTCCGATTTTCTTATCGGTTCGGAGTCTCTTTCGCACGAGTCACGCCAATGCCATTCATGCTGAACGTCAACAACAGGACCACGACCGTCGACGTCCCCGCCGACATGCCCTTGTTGTGGGTGATAAGGGACGTCCTCGAATCTCAAGGGGACGAAGTTCGTGGCGTGGCGCAACCACTTCGTCAGCTACGGCGACAACGCGCGCGGCGTGCAGGGGTTCGCCAACTCCGCCAACATCAACGGCGTCGAGTTCCCGGCGCGGTTCGTGCCCAACTTCGACTTCCAGGCGACGTTGCTGCCGCTCGGCGTACCCACCGGCGCCCATCGCGCGCCGCGCAGCAACGCGTTCTCGTTCGTGTTCCAGTCGTTCCTCGACGAGATCGCGCTCGCCGCGGGGAAGGATCCGCTGGCGTTCAGGCTCGAGCTGCTGGGCGGTCCGGCGATCCCGCCACCCGCCGAGGGCGGCGACAACTTCGATGCCGGACGCATGCGTGGTGTCCTCGAAGCGGTGCGCGACCGATCAGGCTGGGGCAAGCGGTCGTTGCCGAAGGGCACCGGGATGGGCGTGGCGTTCCAGTACAGCCACCGCGGCTACCTGGCCAACGTCGCCGAGGTCACCGTGTCCGCCGACAAGCAGGTGAAGGTCAACAAGGTCTGGGTGGCGGGCGACGTCGGGCGGCAAATCGTGAACCCGAGCGCCGCGTTCAACCAGGCGCAGGGAGCGGTCATCGAGGGCATGAGCCACCTGATGGCGTGGGAGATCACGATCGAAGGCGGCCGGGCCGTGCAGGGGAACTTCAACCAATACCCGCCGGTGCGGATGGCGCAGGCGGCGCCGCAGATCGACGTCCATTTCGTCATCACCGACAACCCGCCGACCGGCCTCGGCGAGCCGGCGCTGCCGCCGACGATCCCCGCGCTCGCCAACGCCATCCACGCGGCGACCGGCACCAGGATTCGCTCGCTGCCGCTGGCCAAGCACGGTTTCAAATGGGCGTAAGTTCCCGCGAATGACCCCCAGAGGCGGACCTTCGGGTCCGCCCGTCGGTTCGAGCCTCGGGGCGGACCGTGCAGGTCCGCCCTTCCTTCGTACAGCCACAATAAGCGCCGCCGCTCATTCACCGCCTCGCGTGTTCGCGACAGAGTTGTAGTATTCGCCGAAAAGGCGGACAGAGTTGTCGTGCGGAGGAGCGGGCTCCCGGCGCACGCACCCCCCGTAGGACATAAATGTTGTCTGGTTCGGAAGATAGACAATTTTGTTGGGGTTCACGGCACGGCCTGATAAAAATCCCTGTAAAACAGGCCTGTTCTGGCACGATGCTGTCCACGCGCCGTGGCACTTCGCTTGCTCAGCCGTCCGGAGCACGCCTTACCCGTCCGCCACACCTTCACAAGGAGCAGGGATGAACCAAGCTGACACAGCATGGATGTTGATTTCGACAGCCCTGGTGCTGCTGATGACGCCGGCGCTGGCGTTCTTCTACGGCGGCCTCGTCCGCTCCAAGAACGCCCTCAACACCATGATGATGAGCTTCATTTCGCTCGGATTCGTCGGGGTGCTGTGGGCGCTGCTCGGCTACTCGCTGGCGTTGACGGCCGGTGGTAACTGGCTCGGCGACCTGTCGCTGGCGTTTCTGCGTGGTGTCGGCCTCGAGGCCACGGGGGCCATCGTGCCGATCACCATTCCGCACGTCCTTTACATGGCCTTCCAGGGGACCTTCTGCATCATCACGGCGGCGCTGATCTCTGGCGCCATCGTCGAGCGGATGCGGTTCTCCGCGTATGTCACCTTCATCTGCCTCTGGTCGCTGGTCGTATACGCACCGGTCGCGCACTGGGTATGGGGCGGCGGCTGGCTGGCCGACATGGGCGCGCTCGACTTCGCGGGTGGAACCGTCGTGCACGTCAACGCCGGCGCAGCCGCGCTCGTGGCCGCGCTCGTCATCGGCAGGCGTCAGGAGTATCCATCGTCGTCGCTGTTGCCGCACAGTGTGCCCCTCGTCCTGCTCGGTTCCGGTCTCCTCTGGTTCGGCTGGTTCGGCTTCAACGCAGGCAGCGCGCTGGCGGCCAGCCCGATTGCCGGCCTCGCCTTCGTGACCACGATGCTGGCGCCGGCAGCGACCCTTGTCGTCTGGACGTTCCTCGACGGGATTCGATCGGGCAAGCCCACTGCCGTCGGCGCCGCCACCGCCATCGTCGTCGGCCTGGTGGCGATCACGCCTGCGGCCGGCTTCATCAGCCCGATGAACGCGATCATCCTCGGGGCCATCGCGGCGATCCCGAGCTATATTGCCCTGCAGCTTCGGGTGAAGACCAACCTGGACGACTCGCTCGACGTGGTCGCGGCGCACGGTGTCGGCGGCACGGTTGGCGCGCTGCTGACCGGCGTGTTCGCGGACCGCGCGCTCAACGGCCTTGCCGACGGCGCGTTGTACGGGAACCCCGGTCAGCTGGTCACGCAAGCCATCGCGGTGGGCGCCGCCATCGTCTACAGTGGCGGCATGAGCTTCGTCCTGCTGAAGCTGATTGGCCTGGTGATGCCGCTGCGCGCGTCCGCGTCGGATGAAACCGCCGGCCTGGATATCACGCTCCACGGCGAAGAAGCGTATCTCCACGCCGAGGGCGGATCGGCGCGGATGTGATCTGTAGTCGGCAGTGGGCAGTCGGCAGCGGGCAGAGACGCGAACGCCTCCGTCCTGCGCACCGCCCACTGCCCGCTGCCGACCAACATGTCTACTCCAGACTTTCAGGGCCTTCAGGTCCTGCTCCTCGAGAGCCGTCGCTCGCGCGAGCTGGCGGCTCTCGTTTCCACGTACGGGGGCCGTCCGTTCGTCGCTCCCGCGCTGCGTGAGATCCCGCTCGAATCGAATTCCGAGGCGCTCGCCTTCGCCGAGGGCCTGATAGCAGGCGCGTTCGACATGGTCGTCCTGCTCACCGGTGTCGGCACCCGCGCGCTGCTCGCCGTGGTCGATCATGCCGGGCGGCGGGAGGCGTTCGTCGCGGCCCTCGCGCGGGCGAACGTCGCGGTGCGCGGCCCGAAGCCAATGGCGGTCATGCGCGAGCTCCAGATCCAGCCATGGGTCGCCGCCCCTGAGCCGAATACCTGGCGTGAGTTGCTCGCTGCGCTCGACGCGAAGACGGGCGAGGCGCAGCTGCGCGGGGTGCGCGTGGCCGTGCAGGAGTACGGCACTGCGAATCCGGACCTGTTGCGGGGGCTCGAGACTCGCGGCGCGCAGGTCACGCGCGTGCCGGTGTATCGCTGGGCGTTGCCGGAGGACCTCGAACCGCTGCGCGGCGCCGTCCGGGCGGTCGCACGGGGTGAGCTGGACGTCGCCATCTTCACGACCGCTACCCAGGTCGTGCACCTGCTGCAGGTGGCGGGCACGATGGGTCTTGAGCAGCAAGCGCGCGAGGGTTTGGCGAAGCTCGTGGTGGCGTCGATCGGCCCGACAACCAGCGAAGAGCTCAGGCAGCAGGGAATCGCCATCGATCTCGAGGCGTCGCACCCGAAGATGGGCTTTCTCGCGCGGGAAGCGGCCGAACGGAGCCCCGGTCTCTGCGCGCGCAAGCGAGACCGGGGCCACTGAGCTAGCTGCGCCGGGCAGGCGCCGGACAACGGCTTCACCGAGACGACGGTCAGGCGCGCGTGCGCCCCGCGCGGCAGTTCGGCCTTGGTCTTGGTCCGCACCCTCGCATCGGGTGCGTCGTCCGCCTTGACCTTCGTGTCGCTCTTGATCGTCACTTCGGCGTCGTCGTCGCCGCGCGCCGGATCGAGCATCACGCCGGCGACTTCGACGCGGTGGCCGGCATGTGCCGCGAGGTTGACGCCCGCGCGCGGATCGAGCTGGTACATCATCGTCGTTCCGGACGTGCCAACCGCATGCATCGTCATCTCTGTCGATCTCGGCTCGTGTCCGTGTCTTGACGTCCGTCTCGTCCTTGTCAACGTCGGTCTTCACCGTCGACTTGATCGTCAGATCCTCTCCGGCGGCGGCCGTGGCGCCGGCGAGCATATAGGCGCCGCCCGTCTGCATCAGGCAGCCGGTCATGACGACCGTGCGCGCGTCGTCTGCCTTCACTGTCGTCTTGGACTTCTCCGTCGTGTCCTGCGCGTTTGCCGAAACGGCCACGGCCAGAGCAAAGGCACAGGCGGGAACGAGGGCTCTCATCAGTTGCCTCCTCTCGAGGTGGGAGTCGCGTTTCATGATCACCAAAGGTGCACGACGCGTTCCGCCCGACCCGATCCATACGTGAGCTCATGGGGCCCTGTAACATAGACAAGGTGAAAGACCTTTCTGATCCCTCGTTGTTCCGTGAGGCGGCGTGCATCGGAAACCGCTGGGTTGCCGGCAGAGACTGGATTCTCGTGAACAACCCAGCCACGGGCGCGCAGGTCGGCCGCGTGCCATCGCTTGGCGCCGACGAAACGAATCAGGCCATCGCAGCGGCGGCGGCGGCATTCCCCGCGTGGCGCAGTGCCGGGGCGGCAAAGCGATCCGAGCTCCTCGAGGCGTGGCACGACGCGATCATCGCGAACGTCGAGGATCTCGCGCGCATCATGACGCTCGAGCAGGGAAAACCATTGGCGGAGTCGCGCGGCGAGGTTCGGTACGGCGGCGGATTCGTGAAGTGGTTTTCGGAGGAGGCGCGACGCGTCTACGGCGACACCATCCCGGCGCCGACGCCGGATCGCCGGATCGTCGTGCTCAAGGAACCGGTCGGCGTCTGTGCCGCGATCACGCCGTGGAATTTTCCGATCGCGATGATCACGCGCAAGTGCGCGCCGGCGCTGGCAGCCGGCTGCACCGTCGTGATCAAGCCGTCGGAACTGACCCCCTTTTCAGCGCTGGCACTGGCCGCGCTGGCGCGAACGCGTCGGGTTCCCGCCTGGTGTGCTCAACGTCGTGACCGGCCGTCCCGAGGCGATTGGCGACGCCCTCACCTCGAACGAATCGGTGCGCAAGCTGTCCTTCACCGGATCGACGCGCGTCGGGAAGCTGCTGATGGAGAAGGCGGCGAAGACGTTGAAGCGCTTGAGCCTCGAGCTCGGCGGCAACGCGCCGTTCATCATCTTCAGCGACGCCGACATGGACAAGGCCATCCAGGGCGTCATGGCCAGCAAGTTCCGCAACGCCGGCCAGACCTGTGTCTGCGCCAACCGGATCCTCGTCCAGGACGACATCTACGACGAGTTCGCGCTCAGGCTGACGCAGGCCGTGGCGCGCCAGGTCGTCGGCGACGGCATGGCGGACGGCGTCACGATCGGCCCGCTGATCAACAGCGCCGCGGTCGACAAGGTGCTCGAGCACATCGACGATGCGCGGGCACACGGCGCGTTGGCGACGGTTGGCGGCGGCGTGCACGCCCGGGGCGGTCAGTTCGTCGAGCCTACGGTCCTCACGTCGATGACGCCGGATATGAGGGTAGCCAACGAAGAGACATTCGGGCCGGTCGCGCCGCTCTTCCGCTTCGGGACTGAAGACGAGGCCCTGGCGCTCGCCAACGCGACGCCGTTCGGCCTGGCGGCCTATTTCTACACGGAGAGCATCAGGCGGTCGTGGCGCGTGGCCGAGCGGCTCGAGTGCGGCATGGTGGGTCTGAACACCGGCAGTGTCTCGATCGAGGCGGCGCCGTTCGGCGGCGTGAAACAATCCGGGTTCGGCCGCGAGGGATCCAGGTACGGGATCGACGAGTACCTCAATATCAAGGCGTTCCACTTCGGAGAGATTGCGTGATGCCGACCTCAGACGATTTGTTGCAGCTCGCCGAGCGGTGCGCCGAGAAGCTCGAGCTCGATGGCAAGCTCCGCCACGTGCCCTCGTTCTCCGACGCCGAAGACCAGTTCGAGGACGAGTACCGAGGAGCTGCTGCAGGCACTTCACGAGGACGAGCTCTTTGCTCCCGTGGATATCCAGCGGCAGGAGGAACTCGTGGAGCAGATAGCCGCGGCGCTGCCGGAAGAGAAGCGCTCGATGATCGTCGAGCTCGCCGACAACCATGCGCGGCACGTGTGGCTCCAGCAGGAGGGCGCGTATCACGTCGGCCTGGCAGTCGGCCGCAAGCTGCGGTTGAAACAATAGCTGGCAGCGGGCTCTTCCGCCTGAAGGCGGAAGCCACGACACGGCGAGCGGGCGCGGCTTCAGCCGGGGCCCGAGCCTGCAGCTCGGCTTCAGCCGAAGGACAACCGGGACCTGTGGCTTGCGCCTGCAGGCCGGAGCCACCGCACTGAGGACCTGTGGCTTCCGGCTTCAGCCGGAAGATCGACATCAGCAGTTGGGAGTTGGCGTTGGCGCTTTCGTATCTCCACTATGACGTCTTCACGGACGAGGCGCTCGCGGGCAATCAGCTCGCGGTGTTCCTCGATGCCCGTGCCGTGCCCGGCGAGCGGATGCAGCGGATCGCGCGCGAGATGAACTTCTCGGAGAGCACGTTCGTCCTTCCGGCGCAGACGCCCGGTACCGACGCCCGCATCCGAATCTTCACGCCCGGCACCGAGATGCCGATGGCGGGGCACCCGACCATCGGCAGCACCTTTGCGCTCGCGCACGTCGGCGTCATCCCGGCCGGCGCGCCCCGCTTCGTGTGCGAGCTGGGCGGCGGGCCCGTGTCGGTGGACCTCGAGTGGCAGGACGGGCGCCTGCGCTTTGCATGGATGACCCAGTTGAACCCGACGTTCGAGGCGCCGGTACGCTATCGCGCCGACGTCGCCGCCGCGATCGGCCTCGACGAGGCCGACCTGGTCAAGGACCTGCCGATCCAGGCCGTGTCGTGCGGTGCGCCCTTCCTGCTGGTGCCGCTCCGCGACGACGCCGCCGTCGATCGCGCGATCACCGACGGGTCGGCGTTTCGCCGCCTCCGGGAAGAGACCGGCATCGACCTCCCCGTGTTCCTCTTCGCATTCACGCGTCCTGCCGCCGTACACAGCCGCATGTTCGCACCCGAGCTCGGCATCGTCGAGGATCCGGCCACCGGGATTGCAAGCGGAGCGCTCGGCTGTTACTTGGTACAGCACGGGCTGGTCGAAGGCGACCAGATGCGGCACATCATCAGCATGCAGGGTGTGGCGATGGGGCGTCCGAGCAAGATCCACATCGCCATCGAGGGCGCGCGCGACGCCATCACGCAGGTCAGGGTCGGCGGCCAGGCGGTGCTCGTCGCCCAGGGTGAATTGATAGTCTGATGATTTCCTTTTCCCGCATCAGCAAGCAGTACGGCAGGCAGGTCCTCTTCGTCGACACCTCGTTCCAGCTGAATCCCGGCGAGAAGGTGGGCCTTGTCGGGCCGAATGGCGCCGGCAAGACGACGCTGTTCCGGATGATCGTGGGTGAAGAAGCTGCCGACGAAGGCGAAGTATCGGTGCCGCGCAAGCTGTCGATCGGCTACTTCCGACAGGACGTCGAGGAGATGTCCGGCCGCTCGGTGCTCGACGAAGCGATCGCCGGCAGCGGCCGCCTCGGCGATCTGCACCACGAGCTGGAGGCGCTGCAGCACGCCATGGCCGATCCGGCACGGGCGGGCGACATGGATCGCATCCTGGCGCGCTTCGGCGAGGTGCAGGAGGAATACGACCACCTCGGCGGCTACGGTCTCGAGGCGCAGGCGCGGGAAGTGCTGCACGGTCTCGGCTTCGACGACGAGCGCGTCGAGGGCGACGTCGGCGCGTTGTCCGGCGGCTGGAAGATGCGCGTGGCGATGGCGCGCGTGCTCCTCGGGCGGCCGGACGTCCTGTTGATGGACGAGCCGACCAACCATCTCGACATCGAATCGATCATCTGGCTCGAAGGCTTCCTGAAGTCGCAGCCCGGCGCGCTGCTCATGACGTCGCACGATCGCGAGTTCATGAACCGTGTGGTCGGCAGGATTGCGGAGATCGATGCCGGCGAGATCACCGTCTACTCGGGGAACTACGACTTCTACGAGCGGGAGCGCGGCATCCGCGAGGCCAACCGCGAGGCGGCCTACGCCCGCCAGCAGGCGATGCTCGCCAAGGAGCAGCGCTTCATCGACCGCTTCGCCGCGCACGCGGCAAAGGCGGCGCAGGTCCAGAGCCGCGTCAAGGCGCTGGAGAAGATCGAGAAAATCGAGCTGCCGAAGAAGCGGCGGGTCGTCAGGTTCGACTTCCGCCCGCCGCCGCGGTCGGGCGATCTCGTGGCGGTGATCGAAGACGTGTGCAAGGCGTACGGGCGGCGCACGATCTACGACCACCTGAACATGACGATTCGCCGCGGCGAGCGGTGGTGCGTGATGGGCAAGAACGGCGCCGGCAAGACGACGCTGCTCCGGATGATCGCGGGCGCGCTCACTCCGGACTCGGGTGACGTGAAGCTGGGCGCCAGCCTCAAGATGGGATACTTCGCGCAGCAGGCGCTCGACCTGCTCGACGCCGACCTCACGATCGAGGAGCAGCTGCAGAAGGATTTCCCCAATGAGTCGATCGGCGTGCTGCGCAACCTCGCCGGGGCGTTCCAGTTCTCCGGCGACGATATCGACAAGAAGATCAAGTCGTTGTCGGGCGGCGAGAAAACGCGCCTTGTGATGGCCCGGCTGCTGCTGAATCCGCCGAACTTCCTCGTCCTCGACGAGCCGACCAACCACCTCGATCTCGCCACGAAGGAAATGCTGATCGACGCGCTGAAAGACTTCGAGGGGACGATGCTGTTCGTGTCGCACGACCGGGCGTTCCTGCGCGCGTTGAGCAACCGGGTCGTCGAGCTTGGCGGCGAATCCGGCACGGATACGCACCCGCATCTATACCCCGGTTCCTACGTAGAATATGTCGCGCGGACCGGTCACGAAGCGCCGGGTGTGCATTCCTGAACGTGGCGGCAGCACGCGGGCCGGCTGACGGCCCTTACGGCACATTCGGTATGACGCACGTGGTTGCCGGCTCCGGCCGGCCCGGGACTTGTCATGCGCCTTCCCTCTGACGACGCCGTGATCCGCCGGGCAACGATTGCCGATCTGCCGGCGCTGGGACGGCTGGGCGCGCTCCTGCTGCGCACGCACTACGAGTTCGATCCGCAGCGCTTCATCGCTCCCGGGGACAACGTCGAAGAAGGCTACGCGTGGTTCCTCGGCACCCAGCTCCGGCAGAAAGACGTGGCGATCTTCGTCGCCGAGCGCGGCGGCGAAGTGCTCGGGTATGTGTACGCGGGCATCGAACCGCACTCGTGGAAGGAGCTTCGCGACGAAGCGGGGTTCATCCACGACATCGTGGTGGACGAACGCGGGAGGCGGACGGGGCTCGCCTCTGCCCTTGTCGAGCGTGCGGTCGCCTGGCTTCGCGAGCGCGGAATGCCGCGTGTCGTGCTGTGGACGGCCGAGCGGAACGACGTGGCGCAGCGCCTGTTCGTGGCGCTCGGCTTCCGCCGCACGATGATCGAGATGACGCGGGAGCTCTAAACGCAGCCGGCAGCCGGCAGCGCGCAGGTGGCGGGTGCTCTCTCGTCGGCCGGCTTCCCGCCTACGCGGTCCGACCCGACCGTAGATCGGAGACCGAAGACCGCAGCCCGATTGACGCGTCGTTTCCGCCGTATGTTACGGTCGCGCGATCCGAAGCGCTGCGCGCGAGTGCCGCTCCGGCGCCGCACGGCGTGACCCCACCTCGTTCTCCTCATCGCCGCGGCCGCGTCGTTTCAAGAAGGAGCACGTTATGTCAGGACAGGACGGCAGGATTGACCGGCGTCATCTTCTGAAGCTGATTGGATCGGCCGGCGCCAGCGCCGCGGTCGTGTCCAGCGGCTGCGGAACGCCATTGCAAGGGGTGTTCAGCTCGGACGTGAACGCCGCCGGCCTGACGGGCGGGGAGTGGGAGAAACCCATCAGGCTGGCGACCGCGGGGCCCGGCGCCAACAAGAACTGGCGGCCTGGCGACTCGCTGAAGTTCCTGCCGCCCGAGAGGATTCCGACCTCCGGCACCGCGTCCGACCTCGTGGCCGGCCTGCCGAAAGAGAAGGTTCTCCTCATGTATCAGCGCATGAACGAGAGCCGCAGGTGGGAAACCACCATGAAGGATCTCTTCCTGGCTGGCAAGGACGACCTCTACGGCTCTTTCCATCCCTACGTGGGCGAGGAAGCGATTGCCGCCGGCGTCATGGCCGTGCTGAACGACGACGACTACATCGCCAGCACGCACCGCGGCCACGGGCACCTGATCGCCAAGGGCGGAGATCTCAACAAGATGTCGGCCGAGATCTTCTTCCGCGAGACCGGGTACAACAAGGGCTACGGCGGCTCGATGCACATCACCGACATGTCGAAGGGGATCATGGGCGCGAATGGCATCGTCGGCGCGAGCTACTACCTCGCTGCCGGCGCCGCGCTGCGCGGCATGATCCGCGGGACGAAGCAGGTGGCGGTGGCGTTCTACGGTGACGGCGCGTCTGCGTCGCCGTACTACTTCAGCGCCGTCCGCAGCTGCGCGAGCATGAAGGTGCCCGTCGTGTTCGTCAACGAGAACAACTTCACCTACATGGGCGTCGCCATGGCGCTGACCGCCCCCACGAAATACATCAGCGAGTACACGAAGGGCCTGGACATTCCCCATCACGTGGTCGACGGCAACGACGCCACCGCCGTCTACGAGGCGGCCAAGGAAGCCGCCGACTGGGCGCGGGCGGGCAACGGTCCGAGCGTGATCGAGGGGATGACCTACCGCTGGTACGACCACTCCGGTTTCGCGGGCGCGAAGGTGTCGCAGGACGGCGCGAGAGGCCTGCCGTACCGTTCGGATGAAGAGGTCCGGATGTGGATGTCCCGCGATCCGCTCACGCGTTTCAGGACGTGGATCCTCGCGAAAGGGATCGCGTCGGAGAGCGAGGTCGTGAAGGTCGAGGCGGACAGCAGGGCACGCGTCGAGGCGTCGATCGAGTTCGCGCGGCAGAGCCGGCATCCCGATCCGAGAGCAGGCGTGCTGAACACGTACGCGAAGGAAGCGGCGCTGCCGACGCAGTTCTACAACCGGTCTGGCCTTTCACGCACCACCTAGGAGACGAAGACGCCATGGCCACGAAGAAATCGTATGCCTACGCCCAGTACGAGGGCCTCGCGCAGGAGATGCGCGCGAACAAGGACATGGTCTACTTCTTCGAGTACCGGCGCTCCGACGGCCGTGCTGCCGACCGGCGAGGTGATCGACATCGTGAAGGAGTTCGGGCCGCTGCGGACGTCGGGACCGGGATGGGCGATCGACGAAGCCTGGATCGCCGGCGCGGCGATCGGTGTCGCCGCGGCCGGATCGCCCGCCGTCGCGCGCCTGCCGTCCATGGCGGCGATCTATCCCGATCGAGTACGTCTACAACCAGGCCGGCAAGCTGCGCTCGATGACCGGCGGGCAGGCCAGCATGCCCTTTGTCCTGTGGGTGGATGGCGCGAGCCGCCGGAGAGGATCGGCGGGCCAGCACACCGACGTCGGGCAGGAGGCGTTGTATGCGGCGCTGCCCGGCATCAAGGTCGTCGTCGCAAGCAACGCGTACGACGCCAAGGGCCTGCTGATTGCGGCGATTCGCGATCCGGACCCGGTCGTGTATTACGACTACGGCGAAGTCAAGGCGGGCGATCAACCCGATGTGCCGGACGACGCGTACGAAGTGCCGCTCGGCAAGGCGGCTGTGCGTCAGGAGGGCCGGGATGTCACGCTCGTCGCCTGGGCGCCGGCGACGGTGGACGTGGCGCGGGCGCTCCCCGCAATCGCGAAGGCCGGGATCTCCGTCGAGTACATCGATCCGAGGACGCTGAAGCCGCTGGACGTGGACACCCTCGTCGCGTCGGTGAGGAAGACGAAGCGGTTGCTGGTGGTGGAGCACGGTCACTACACCGGCGGGTATCGGCTCGCACGTCATCGCGGAAGTCGTGCAGGTCGTTCCCGGCGTGAAGGCGCGGAAGATCTCGTTCCCGGATGTGCCCGGCCCGGGCTCGGGTGTGATGATGGAGTGGCTGCGTCCCGACGCGCCCAAGATCATCGACGCCGCCATCCAGATCATGCGGGCGTGATCGCGGCACCTGACGCCGGTCCTCCCGTGGTTCCCTGTCCGCGCTGCGGCCAGGGGCTGCGCGCCGAGGTCGTGAAGACCGCCATCTGGCGCGAGGACCGGCTGTTTGTCGTCGAGGACATCCCGGCACAGGTGTGCGGCTCGTGCATGGAGCAGTTCTACGACGAGGCCACGACCGAAGCGCTGCGCCGGTTGACCGGCGAGGGCTTTGCCTCGGCCACCGCGACGCGCGAGGTGCTGGTTCCGATCTTCTCGCTGGCAGGGCACATCCTTCGCGGAACGCCGTCGACGGAGGACGTCGAGACCGACTATTGATGCGGCTCGTGAGGTGACGATGGCTCGTTGGTCGTTGTTGATCGCGGTAACCGCCACCGCGTCGGTCCTCAGCGCGTGCCAGCCATCTGCTCCCTCCGTAGATCGGGCGACGACAGCGGCGGCCGAAGAGCCCTCCGCCGCGGCGGCTCCCGCGAGCGCGGCGCCGAACAGACTGAACATCGACGCGATCTTTCCTCCCGGCCCGGGCCGGGATCTCGTGCTGAACAACTGCACGAGCTGTCACACGATCGTGCCGATCGTCATCCTGCAGATGTCGAAGGACGCCTGGGAGCTCAACGCCCGCGAGCACCGTGACCGCGTCGGCTCGCTGAGCGACGCAGAGGTCGCGACGCTCTACGCGTATCTTGCAGCCAACTTCAACCCGGACAGGCCCGTTCCGGAGCTTCCCAGGGAACTGCTCGACACGTGGACGTCGGACCGACGGGATGACTTGCGCGCCGGGACTCGACTTCTGAGATGGAGCGAGGCCAGTGATGAAGAAGCTGCTGGGATTGTCTGACGGCCGCAACGTGACCCCCGGGCGACGTCAGTCCGCCGCGACCGCCGCCACCGTCTTGTCGACCAGTCGCAGGAACGCGTCGATGGTCACCTCGAGGTCGGCCTCGGGCGTGTCCTCTTCCTTGCAGTGCGACAAACCGTTGGTGGATTTGGCGAACATCATCACGGCGGGCATGACGCGGCCCATCTCGACGGCGTCGTGCAGCGGTCCCGACGGCAGTCGTGGCGCGTGCCCCGTCGCCTCCTGCACCGCGTCGGCGCACAGGTCGATCAGACGCGCATCGAACGGGCAGGGATCGATGCGCCACACGTGCCGCCATTCACGCTCACGCCGTTGGCCGCGGCGGCGCGCGCCGCGGCCTCGTGCGCATCGGCGAGTGCCCGTCGCAGCGTCTCCGGGCTCGAGGGCCCGCTGATCGAGCGCGATCTCGCACACGCCCGGCACGGCGGTGACGATCGCCGGCTCGACCGACACCGTGCCCACCGTGCACACCATCCCGGTGGCAGGCGTCGAGTAGCGCCGGGCGATCTCGCGACAGGCGAGCGCCGTTTCGGCGGCCGCGAGGAACGCATCACGGCGCATCGCGATGGGCGTCGATCCCGAGTGCGCCGCCTGGCCCATGAACCGCAGCACGTGGCGCTCGACGCCGTAGGTGCCGATCACCACCCCCGTGGATCGCCCCATCGCTTCGAGCACGGGCCCTTGCTCGATGTGGAGCTCGAGGTACGCGCGCGGGTGGCGTGGGTCGAGCGCCCTACGCGCCTCGGGCATGCGCTCCAGATCGACGCCGTTCTCCGCCAACGCCTCCGCGAGCCGCACGCCCTGGCGGTCCATCAGGTCTCGCACGCTGTCGGGTACGAGACTGCCGCTCGCGCCCGACGACCCCAGCAGGCTGCGCGAAAAACGCGCGCCCTCTTCGTCGGCGAAGTCCACGACGGCCAGCGTCACGGGCGGAATGGTACCCTTGAACCGGCGGAGTGCCTCGATGCCGGCGAGCATGCCGAGCGGGCCGTCGAGCCAGCCGCCGTTGGGCACGGAGTCGAGGTGGCCGCCGATGATGACGGTGTCGGGCCGCGCGCCCGGCACGGTGATCCAGCGGTTGCCGGCGAGGTCTGATTCTGCGCGCAGCCCCGCTTCCGCCAGCACGCCGTCGAGCCAGCGGCGCGCGTCACGCCAGACCGGTCCCCACGCGACGCGCTGGGCCCCCTGGGCGTCGCTGGTCCGCGCCGCCAGGGCGCGAAGGTGGGCAATCACGTCGCGTGCGCTCACGTGGTCTCCTCGCGCCACCGATCATAGTGGGTCTGGTCAAAAACGCACGCGTGCCTGACGACGGCAGCGTGAATTGGACCAGGGTGGCGAGTGGGCCATGAACTGAGCACTCGCAACGCCTTGTCTTGGGGAGACTGTGAAGGAATGCACGAATCGGCTTTGGTTGCTGGGAGGCACGGATTCGCCCAGCATCCCGGGGAGCGACGCGAGCCGGGTGATGACGGCAGACGTGGTGACCAGCCACGAGCGAGCGGAGCGAGCAAGTGGCCGGGTGTTAGGGACGATTTCATGAACTGGCTTGCAACGTCAGCGTGAGATTGCTGTAATCGCTGGCGCGTCGCGCCGGGCCCTCGAGCAATCGAGCCGGGGCGACCCGCTACGCGCCGGGCGGTCGATATTGGATCTCCTTGGCCTTGCGCAGGGCATCCAGCGTTTCGTCGACGGTCAGAAGCACGGTCGTTTCCAGCGAGCTCAGCGCGCCCCCGCCGGTGATCGCGAGCGCAACCGCGGCCATGGATACGTTGTCGGGAGCTTCCCACAGGGTGTAGGCGTCGTGGGCGCCGAAGGCGTACCAGAACCCGTGCAGCTTGCCGCCCACTGACTGTATGTACGACTGGGCGGCCTTCCGGCGATCCTCCGGATGACCGATCAGCCTCGTCCATGTCGCTGGCGTATAGCTGAACCTCGTGAGATAGAGGGGCATCGTCTTTCCTTCTCGTTCGCCAACCGGGTCCTGGATCGACCCTCGCTGGACAGTTGAACCCAAACACTGTTCGACACTTGAAAGCCGCCCAATACGGAGGGCGGCCGAGACAAGTGAAGTTCTACTGCGTGACCTCCTCGGTGCGCAAGTCGTCGGCGTCAACGCCTCGGCTGGCGACGCGTGGTGGCCGGTTTTCGCTGGTCCAGCAATGGCCGCTCTTGGGTGTCCACCGAGGTACGGCCGATGCGCGCAAGCGGCTCGCTCACGTTCAGCCGAGATGACCGCGCTTGGGATCCTGTGAGCTCGTGCCTACGTCACGGACAAGTTCGCGCTCTCCAGCCCCCCTGGATGCGACCCCACACAAGCGGGTTCGTCTCTGAGGGGACGACCAGGAACTGGTGTCCCAGCTTCGGCCGAGGCCGCGCTCCGGGCGCAACCAATCCACCTGACATCCACCGATCGAGTCCATCGGAAATCGGCAGAAGAACGGCTGCGTCAAGAAGCTCGAAGATTCGCGAGGTGTGGGCGCATCTTCGCGTAACCAGTCCTCCTCCTCTGCCGCATCTCCTGCTCACGGCGCGTCGCTGTCGCCCGCCACGAAGAACGGCTCCATATCCTTGTACCCGAGAATCCTCACCGCCGGAGCCGCGGGGCCTTTGCCCTGCGCGAGCGCGAGAAACGCCCGCTCCGACTGCGCGACCATGGCGCGCGCCAGGTCGTTCTTGTGAATCGAGTGGTAGCGAGACGGCATCGCCCAGTGGAACAGCGGCACGACAGAACCCAGTGCAGAAGGCGTGTTGGAGTTGCCGAGGATCACGGCCGGGCGGTAGAGCCCGAGGAAGTCGAACTTGAGCTCCTCCGACTTCTTCTCCTTGTCGCCGATGTTGCGGAGGTACTTGGTCGACGACTGCGAGTCGGCGCCGGCCGCTGTCATCATCGCCAACACACGAGCGCCGCCCGCCTTGGCCGCGGCCGCGAAGGCCGTGGGGTAGGTGATCTCGATCTTGCGCACCTCCTCGTCCGCCATCTTCGCGCTGCCCTTACCGACGCCGAACGCCGCGAGCGCGATGTCGACGCCCTTGGCGTGCGGCGCGAGCGCCTCCTCCAGCTTGTCCATGTTCACGACCACCTGATGCACCTTGAAGGGCGCGAGCTCCGCGACGTCGCGCCGAGTCACGACAACCACCTTCTTACACAGCGGGCTCTGCACGAGCAGGTGCAGGATGCGCCCGCCCACGTTGCCAGTGGCGCCCAGCAACATCGCCGTGTACTCGACCTTGGGCATCAGCAGCAGGAGTAGAGTCGCTTCGGCGCCAGCGGTGGCCTGTTCGGGCCACTCTCTTGGTCCCGCATCCGTCAACCGACTCAAAGTCACCATGGCGCGTCAGCGGTTCGCGATGATGACATTCCAACGCGTGGTTGGTTCGGGTCGTTCGACGCGTAGGCCATGGAAACCAGCGTCGGTGAGCGCATCGATGACCTCTTCAGGCGTACGCGAGGTGAAGATATCCGACGGTTACCGTCCATCCGTTCCTTCGGGAAGAACCCGACCACCCAGGCGGCCGCCTGGCAAGACCAGTCGATGGAGCTCCGCAAAATCCACGCTGAGCGAGGTCCAGAAGTAGACCGTATTGACGGTGCACGCTTTTTCCAAATGTTCCCGCTCCGAAAGGAAGGGCCTCCACGCTCCCGTGGCGGAACTCCGCTCGCCCTCCGCTGACGGCTTCGGCGAACGTGGCGTGCGCTCCCAGGACCAGTTGCTCCGGCAAGGCGACGCGAAGATGTTCAAGAAGTACTCGCAGATGAAGCTACAGATGAAGCGGGAAGCGCTCCAAGAGCTGAACCGCTCCGCCAATGAGACGGGAGTTTTGCGACAGGCGGGCTGATCACGGGGTTTTGCGACGGTTTTGCGACGGTGAGGAAGCGAAAGCCGGCGTCGGATGAGGACGCCGTTGGAAAAATGGCCTAGAATCGGAGAGTTCGAATATCGGGGCGTGGCGCAGCCTGGTAGCGCGCCTGCTTTGGGAGCAGGATGTCGGAGGTTCAAATCCTCTCGCCCCGACCATTTTTCAGGCGAATCTGCAGTGGATTGGGTGGGCTGGCAACCGGTGACTGCCCGCAACGGCTGCCGCCAACCCCCCGCTAAGCAGGATTAGACAGTAAAGGCCGGGAGCAATCCCGGCCTTTACTGTTTGCGGCAAGGGACTCGACCAAGAGCACGGCCACCATTGCGGCGTAGCGGGTGCGATGAAGACTACGGTTCGGCGGGGGAACGGTGCGGGAAATCCTACCGGCGAGTCATCGGGGCTGCCAGCGGTTCCTGCCTTTCGCACTAGCTGACCAGCCACACAAATAAGAACAGGTAGGCCAACAGGCCGATAAGCATCAAGGCCGCGTACACCCATCCCCACATATCACGCAAAGCGGACGCCGTTCGAACTCCTGACACTAGCCTGGAGTAGGTTTACCAATCGTACCTGTACGCCGGGTGACGTCACACGTCGCCTGCGCGGCGGCCTCGCTGCCGGGCCGCTTGAACACCGAGAAGCAGTCTGTCAACGGAATGCGATCACCAGCGATATTGTGTCGATCGACCCTCGGTCCCCATGTGACCACTTCTCGCGATTCTCGATAACGGACGGCATTGCCGGACTCCTTTGCCATAATATGCGCCATTGATTCCTGCGTGCGCGAGCGCCATTTGGCCTGTCGCTGCTTCGCTGTGGTACCCGCACATATCGGGAATACGCTGCTGACGCCGATCGAGGTTGTGCCAGTCCTGACAGGGGCGGCATCAACTGCTCGAGGAAGGAGCCGCAATGACCTACGCCGATGCTCAGCCGGCCGTGGACATCTCCGTCGTCATTGCCACGCAGAATCGCGCAGGCGAGCTTGCCCGCACGTTGCGGAGCCTGGCATCCTGTCGTTTCGCTGGCGCCTGGGAAGTCATTGTCGCTGACAACAACTCCACTGACGACACTCGCTCCGTCGTGACATCCACGGCCGCGGCGTTCCCGGTGACACTCACCTACGTATTCGAGAAAACTATCGGTCGCAGCGCTGCGTTGAATGCCGCCATGCCGCACGCGCTCGGCCGGATCATCGCCACGACCGACGACGATGTACGGTTGGATGTTGACTGGCTTGAAGCCGCAGTGCGAGGTATTAGCGGGCACCGATTGCGACTACGTGACGGGCCGCGTTCTCCATTGTGGCCGGGTTCGCTCTGCGTCGTGGTGGCCGAAGAACAACGGTCTCCTCTGGGGTGTGCTGGGCCTGCTCGATTTCGGTCCGCAACCGATTCCGCTTGAGGGGCGCGCGCCTATAGGTGTGAACGCTCGTTCAAGCGCACGGCGTTCGATGATATCGGACTCTTCAATACGTCAGTCGGCAGGAAGACGGGAACGCTTCTGGGACAAGAGGTTCGCGAGTGGCATTTGCGTGCGCGCGCCGCCGGGCTGCGCGGCTTCTACCTGCCCAACATGATCGTGACTCACGTCATCCCGAGTGAGCGCATGACCAAGCGCTATTTCCGCAGGTGGTTCTACTGGCATGGGGTGAGTCGGGCAATGCTGTATCGCGAGCACGCAGTCGACATGGAAATGCCACAGCGAACCGCGCTCGATTTCGAGCGGGTTTCGCACATCGGCGGAACTCCCCGCTACCTGTATCGTTCTTGCGCGAGCGCGGTGGTCCGATCAGTGCGGGCACGACTCACTGGAGATCGTGCCGCCGCGCTGGAGGAGGAGCTGAAAGTCTGGCGTTTCGGCGGCATCGTGCGCCAGCGGTGGCAGGACCGCCACCTGCCGGTGCACTCGTAACAGTGTCGTGCGAGCTGCGGCTGCGCAATGCACGACATGGGGCGGCGGACAATCCCTGACCGGGAACAGGCGCTGCAATCGTCTACGTCAATGCCGCTCATTGCAGACGCCGTTTCAGCACGCCCACGAGCGTGTCATGGTGGCTTTCACATCTCGCCATGTTCAGAAGCCGCAGAGTTCTCTGCCTGGTAAAAGGAAAGGGCAGACGAAGCCTGAGATACAGATCGTTGAGGTAAGTGTTGAGTGGCAGTAGATACCGTGTGATTCCGCTGACATGGCGCCGTACGAACTCCTCCCATTTCTGGCTCAGCGCCTCCGGATCCTGAATCACCGCGTTGATGGCTTGGACGTCTGCGTGGAATCGCGCCAGGCTGTCGCCGGCGAGAAGCCGAACGCCGGCCTCCCGGTTTCCCTGCACGTACGGAAACAGCGAGTATGTAACCGGCTTCCCGGCAGCCAGGGAGAACCGCACCGCAAAGCCGTGATTCCACTTCGCATCGCGTCTCCGTTCGCTGTCGAACAGGAAGTTGCCGAGGCCGTAGAAGATGTGGCCGTGCCGGAACGCTTCGAAGCCGCTGTAGCAGTGAGCGTGGTGGCCGATCACAATGTTCGCCCCGGCTTCGATGAAGAAGCGGTAGGTATCCACCATCCGTTGGCTCGGGAACGAGTAGTGCTCGTGGCCGCCGTGGACGATGACGAAGACGAAGTCGGCCTCCTGAGCGGCCTCTCGAATCCTGGCGTAGTTGCGAACCGGGTTCAACGGGTTGGCTCCCGCCGACGCCGGGCCGGCAATCGAGAACTCGTTCTCGGCAAAGCTCAGGACCGCCACCCTGAGGCCGTGCGTGTTGTGGAAGTACGGTCGTTCTGCCTCCTGCAGGCTGGGCCCGGCGCCGACACACGCAATCCCGTGGTTCCGGCACAGTTCAATCGTCCGCGATAGGGCCGGCGCCCCGTAATCCATGATGTGGTTGTTGGCGAGCGTCAGGAGATTGAAGCCACCGTATTGCAGTGCCCGCACGCATGCCGGCGATGCCTTGAGATGACGTCCCACCTTCGCGATTGGCTCACCGTCAACGACCAACGGGCACTCGAGGTTCGTAATGGCGAGGTCGTTGCCCGCCAGGACCTCGGCGAAGTCGTTGTACACGTCGGCGTCGCGCCCGTCCAGGATCAGCGCCTGTAGTCGAAGCTGGGGACAGAAATCGCCGGTGACCAGAATGTTCATGGCGTGCCACGTGATCAGTGGATGCTGCCGGATCGAAAGAACCGCAGCCGCGTAAGCGCCAGCCATGGCCGGAAGTGCCGGCGCCACGCGAGAAAGTCTAATCTTGCATCGGTTCCTGCTCAACGCCGGCAAACGAACGTAGCGTCAGGCGCACATATTCCGTTACGGCACCGCGATACCAGCGCGACGGCTGTGTAACCACGCCCGAGTCCGCGCGTGGGTGTTATCTTTACGCGCGTCAAGCGTTCAGAAGGCTAGGAGGGCATCCATCATGTGGACCGTGGACTGGCAAGGCGGCTTCGTCGTCGGTGGCGACGGCAATCGGCGTCTCACTCCGAGCTTCAGACTGAAGGAGTTCAGGAAGCCTGATGGAAGCGTCCGGGTACATCGTGAGCTCGTATCCGCCCTTCAGCTGCTTCGCGACCGCTTCGGCAAGTCATTGTCTTTGAAGGGGACCGACGCGGACGGCCTGACGGCGATCGTCGCCGGCGAGCCTGCGGCGGAGCTCCTGGCTGCGGCCGAGGCCCTGCGCGATCGCCGCGTGTTCGCAAGCGCCTCCCGCGATGATGGCGGTGTCCGCGTCAGCATCCCGAATCCCGACAGCTTGCCGCTGATTGATCTGGAGCAGGCGCTGGAGACCGCGTTCTCGGTCACCGCCGCATTCGAGACCGCCGGCGACAAGTTTCAGCAGATTACGGGCAACTTCGACGGCGCTGGCCTCTCGTTCGGCCCCGCCCAGGTGAACTTCGGAACCGGTACGCTGCCGCCGCTGTTCAAGAAGTTCATGGCGGCTGATGAGGCCGCGTTGCGCGCCTGCTTCACGGATCCGGATGACTACGACGAATGGCGTGGCGTGATGAACCTGCCGATCCCGAAGCAGATCGAGTGGGCTGACAGCATCAGCACCGGGCGCGGCAGGCATGACGTCGTGGAGCCCTGGAAGGGCTATTTTCGGGCAGTCGGCCGCGTCGAGCGGTTCAGGGCGATCATGGTTGAGAGCATCCTTTCCGACTACGGCGGCAAGATGCTGCGGGCGCTGAAGAAGCTGCAGGCGCTCAAGCCGGGAGTCCAGATCGATCACCTGCGCTGCATCTGCTCCCTGTATGACCTGGTGGTGCAGCAGGGAAGCCTGGACAAGGCGTGGGATGCGATCACGGAGCGTGTGGGCCGCGAGAACCCGCAGGATCAGTTCGCGCTGATGCGGATCGCCGTCGAGGAGCGAGGGCGCAAGGCGTCAGCCGAGTGGCAGGACGATGCCTGCAGCCGCCGGCTTGGGATTCTCAACGGCGTCCCCGAGACCGTCGGGGAGCGGCAGCGGGCGAACATCAACTTCTACATGCTGCGCGACGTGCGCATACAGGACGCGCGCGAGTTGACGAGCGGCGACGTGACGGATGAATTCGCGCGTGTGAGCGAGGTGCTCGGCACCGGCAAGACACTCCTCGCGTGACGGCAACTCGCGCGTCCCTGTTGGTTTCACGCCTCTCGTTCGTTGGTACCAGTCTGGGGACGAATGTTCCCCGGCGCTGGCGTCCTGCCCGTCGCCGCACGCGTCGGCCTCCTCGCGGCGACTCGACTCACGCGGACAGAGAGGTAATGCAAGATGACACCGGCGATCACCGCGTCGGCAACTCGTCCTCTGGATTCTCGTGATGGTGTCCGTGTCCGCCGGCTGCCGGGAATCGGCGCCGCCCGCGTCACCGCCGTTGCTTCCCACGATCGTGCAGCTCAATCAGGGATGGTCTGATCGCGAAGCCGAGTTCTACGAGCACGCCAATGAAGGGACGAACCTCGCGCCGCTCGATTTTGTCCTGAACCTTCCGGATCCGGCCACTCCAGGGGCCAGGTTCGTCCACAGGATCTCGCGCGACTACGGGTTCATCGCCGCCAGGAAGTCCGCGATCCAACCCGCATGGGCTTCCTGTTGGCCTTGCGATCGACGACCGTCCAACCAGGTTCGGAGACCGAGTCTACGTCGGCATCACGTGTGCGGCATGCCACACACGTCAGCTGACGTACTCGACGCCTGACGTGGCCAACGCCACGCGTCGCTGGGTTCTTCCGGTGCACGGAGGGCCAGGCCTCGTCGATATTCCGCGGTTCACGCGCGACCTGTACGACACATTTTTCGCAGTGCTCACCGATGACGCACTGGCCCTGGCATTTGCGCAGAACATGCTGGGCCGGCCCCCGAGCTCGGAGGAGCTCGCTGCCTTGCGCGCCGAAGTGGGTGAGTTCTCGCAGCCAGTCGCCGTCACGCGTTCAATTCTCGCCGCATCGAACGTTCCCGGCGCCGATTTCGGGCCTGGTAACCTCAATGCGTTGTCGCAGGGCTACTACAACAACATCGGTCTGATGGCATGGCTCACGAAGAAGGGTGTCGTTCCGGCGACCGTTCCGGCGGGCAACGAAAAGCGCCCGCAGCCTCGCTTCGAGGGAACCGTGAACCTGCCGCCGATGTGGTTCGCGCATTCGGACACATGGGCCCAGTGGTTCGCCGAGATTCACGATCCGGGCCCGCGAAACTGGGTGCAGTCGGTCTCCACTTCTGAAGTGCGTCCGCCCAAGATGGTCGCGGCGCAGAAGGCAGGAGTCGTTCTGGGATCGATTCATTTCGACAACATCGCGGAGGTCCAGCGTCTGTTGGAACTCCTTCGAACGCCGAAATGGCCGGAAGACGTCTTGGGAAGTCTCGATCGATCGCAGGTCGGAAAAGGGCCAGGCGCTGTACGAGCAGGAATGCGCGCAGTGCCACACCCGGTCGGTGCTTCCTCCCAATGACCTGGGGATCGTGTTCAAGGAGCGGCCGGCGTACGACGTTGGGACGGACCCCACCGCCTACCAGCAGTTCGCGGAAGGAGCGGCGATTCGAGCCGCCGGCCTCAAAGGCATGGCCGATCGCATTTCAGCGCTTCGGCAAGCCGACTTAGCCGGCAGAGTGGGCCAGGAGGCCGCTGCCAACTATATGAAGCTTCACTCACGCGGACGCCCGAACGAGTTCGGCTTGGCCAAGGATGCCTACAAGGACTCAGAGAAAGCCGATTGGCCGAAGAGTGGTGCGGCCTACTGGGCCTCGCCGCTGGAGGGCATCTTCGCGTCGGCCCCTTACTTTCATAACGGCTCGGTACGCACGCTGTGGGACGTGATGACGCCACCGGCGGAACGAGCGAAGACGTTCCGGACTGGTAGCACCGAATTCGACGTCGAGGGCGTCGGCCTCCGGAGCGAAGGCCCGTTCGTGTACGACACGGCGGAGCCTGGCAAGGGTAATGGCGGCCACGCATTCGGGACCGACCTTCCGCGGGCGGATCGGGCGGCCCTGATCGAGTACTTGAAATCACTGTGAAGCCCGCGGTTCGTGATGCGATGGCGACGACGCGGGCCGACAGTGCGACGTTGTCTACGGTCTCCGGTCTGCGCTCACGCCAGGCGGACCTGAAGGTCCGCCTCTACGAACCGTGCTCGCGATCGACGAAGCCGGAGCCCGGCGTTCGTCGAGGCCGACCTTCAGGGTCGGCCTGGGGCGTTGGTGCCGTGGCTTCCGGCTTCAGCCGGAAGATCGGTCTCCTTCCGCCTGAAGGTGGAAGCCACAGCTCCTTGGTGTTCTTCACGTAGGCGACCTTCCGGTCGGCCCGGATGGATGGGCGGCTCTGCGGCTTTGCGGTTCGTGATGCGATGGCGACGACGCGGGCCGACAGTGCGACGTTGTCTACGGTCTCCGGTCTGCGCTCACGCCAGGCGGACCTGAAGGTCCGCCTCTACGAACACGTGTGCGCGATCGACGAAGCCCGGAGCCCGGCGTTCGTCGAGGCCGACACTTTTCTAACGGTCCAGCAGCTCGTCGTTCGTGGACGCCGATCTTCAGGGTCGGCCTGGGCGTTCGTGCCGTGGCTTCCTGCTACAGCCGGGGGCGTTGGTGCCGTCGGCTTCCGGCTTCAGCCGGAAGATCCGGTCTCCTTCCGCCTGAAGGCGGAAGCCACAGCTCCTTGGTGTTCTTCACGTAGGCGACCTTCCGGTCGGCCCGGATGGATGGGCGGCTCTGCGGCTTTGCGGTTCGTGATGCGATGGCGACGACGCGGGCCGCTCTCCGAACTTTCTTACAACGACTACGCTGGCCCACAGTGCGACGTTCTCGCGGTCCGGTCTGCGCTCACGCCAGGCGGACCTGAAGGTCCGCCTCTACGAACACGTGCTCGCGATCGACGAAGCCCGGAGCCCGGCGTTCGTCGAGGCCGACCTTCAGGGTCGGGCTGGGCGTTGGTGCCGTGGCTTCCGGCTTCAGCCGGAAGATCCGGTCTCCTTCCGCCTGAAGGCGGAAGCCACAGCTCCTTGGTGTTCTTCACGTAGGCCGACCTTCAGGTCCGCCTTTACTGTCTGTCGCGCTGACGATCTGGTGTGAGCGAGCTGCCACCGCGATGTACCTCGACGTCGCGCTCGTACTCCTTCAGCACCCCTTCTGACCACTCGACGATGTCCGGCGCCTTATCGCCGCCGCCGAACGTCTCGAAAATATCGCTGGCGACCTCTTGTCCAAGCCGGCGGTAGCTTTCGAACTGATCCTCGGCGTAGAACTGATCGCCCGTCGTCTCGTGCGGGAACGCCGGGTGCGACGACTTGTACTGCAGCACCGACGTGTCCTCGCGGCCGGTCATCGACGCCTTGATATAGATCAGCACGCCCGTCGTGCCGTCTTCGTAGTGAATGCGCCCGACGGCGAATCGTTTCGGGCTCCACCGTGACGTTGCGGCGGCTCTGATCCGCTCGACGGTGACCGAGATCCGGCATTTGAAATCGACTTCGCACATCCGAATCAGCGTGCCAAGCCCTTCAAACGACAGCGACGGATCGCACTCGCCGTCGCTGATGATCACGACCCGGCACCGCCGGCGGATCAGTTCGTAGGCTGCCAGGTTCTCGAAATGGCCGCCGTCCGAGATCATCACGAACGGCGACTTGTCGTTGGCTCCGCCCAGGAGCTCCGCGAACAGGTACCGCAGGTTGAATCGCGGCGACGCGATGACGGTGTCGGTCCGGTCCGGGTTGGGAAACCACCAGCCAAGCCGCACGTTGAACACGGTCAGCAGGAACGCGACGACGGGCGACGTGTGGTAGCCCATGTTCGGGCTGGCGGCGGCGCCGGACACGGAGATGGCCTGTCCGAGCGTGGGTGCACTCGAGTGCCCGCCGTAGGCGCTCGTCTTCACATAGCCTAAACGCCTGCCGATACCCGACTGATCGCGCGATTCATACGAGCTGCCGCAGAACAGCGGCGACAAGGTGAAGATGGCGCTGTGGCGGGTATGGAGCGCCAGATCGCTCGAGCCGCCCAGGTTGAGAGCGCAGTTCACGATGTGCAGTGGCCCTGGCGGGACCGCGTTGTGGGGAACCAGATCAGTCAGCAGGATGTCGTCGTCGGGATCGAACCCGGTGAAGCTCTGAGGGCTGCGTTCGCCGGGTGGGCGCGTCGCGCCCAGATAGCACCGGACCAGACGATTGCGATAGAAGGCGTTGAGACTGAATTCGTTGATGTCGACGCGCCAGGCCACGAGCGCCAGCGCACCCAGGCAGCCGAGGAGGATCAGCACGGATACCACGAGGAACTCGCGATGCGCGAGGTGGCGAAAATCACTGTCGGCGCCCAATCGCGGGCGCAGCCATTCAATCGCCCCGGCCACCGACGTTTCGACGGACTGCCATACGGGACCTGGAGCCGCCGTCGCGTTGCCGCCGCTTCCTGGTTCCGAATTGACGGTGCTCTCCGGTGTCTCGCCGGGTACGAGCGAGGCTGCCACACTGCTCCAGTCCTGCGTGGTATTCGCGCGCATGACGTAGTCCAGAACGCATGCGACCCCGATGAGCAGACCTGCGATGAACAGGAACGGCGCGACCGCGGCGAGCACCTCTTTCACCTGCGTGGCCACGCTCTTGCTGCCGCCCTCGCCGTTGGTCGCGTCCGAATTGCCACCCAGGAGCCCACCGATGATTGTCGCCAGCCATCCGCCGCTGACCGTGAGCGACTTCCAGAAGTGAGTCGTGAAGGCCCAGGCGACGAACTGTGGACCGTAATCGCCACGACCGCGATGACCATCCAGCCGGTCGCGTAGATGCCGAGCCACGCGCCGAGGCGGCTCCACCACTCGCGCACGCCGTCGGTGGATTGGCGCCCCATCATTCCGATCAGGACGACGATGGTGAGCACGAAGGAGAGCGCGACCATGGGTGGCGCCCAGACAAACGCCCGCCACGCGCCATCGCCGCCCTCTAACATCGTCAACGCGTGGAGCCGCACCATCACGGCAGAGAGCAGCGCGTGCAGCACCACCACCGCGACGAGCGCCGGAAACATCGAACGAGCGAACGTGCGCCAGCCCGTTCCCCGCAGGCCGAAGAACGAGAGCAGCCACATCGAGACGAAGACGACCGACAACGGAAAGGGCCAGAACTTCCACGCGGTCGTGAATGCCGTCCCGTAGCTGTCCAGACGTGTCAGGTGTCCGCCGCTGGCCAGCCCGTTCGATTCACCCCAGAGGATTGCCGCAATGAGGAATCCGACAATCATGAGTGGGACGATGACAACCCGCTGTACCCAGGCCTGGTCGTAGTTGATTTGCGTCGGTGCACTCTCGTCCCGTTGAGCGGTAGCGACGAGCTTTACGCCGAGTGGCAGCAGGAAGAGCCCGGCGATCAGGAGCAGGCCGGCTACCGGCAGCGCCGACACGTGGTCGACCTCACCGGTCCCGAAGGGATCGAACCCTCGCAGTGTCGCGAACACCCATGCCGCGGCGCCGCACGCCAGCGCCAGCGCAGACCCTTTCAGCCACCAATCGGCCTTCAGGAACGGGAGGTCCCGGTCTGCCGTCAAACGCCACAGGTTACCCGCAATACCGACGACGCCGAAGATGAACAGCGCGACGGTGATCCAGCGAAGCTGACCAACCTGGGGCCAGTGCTCGAATGCCTCGAACAGCGGCCGCGGCAGCATCAGCAGCACCGCGATGGCCAGGACGACAGTCGTTTGAATGAGCAACGTGTTGCGCAGCCAGATGGTCGCCATCGACCATGTGTCGGCGCTGAAGAACCCCACGGTGGGCGACAGGTAGTTCGAATACCGACGGAGGTGGGAGATGGACTCCCGCCACCTGTCGATACGCCCTTCGTCCGGGGCGAGCCAGCCTGGCTTTCGGAGACAGTTGCCGGTCAGCCACGCGCCGATGTATCCGCCGCCCGATACGGTGGAGAGGTAATCGACTCTCCCCAGCACCTTCGAGCGGCGAAGGGTTTCGAGGATGCCGAGCGCGAACGTGGCGCTCCGAATCCCGCCGCCGGAAATCGCCAATCCGACCAGCGACGTCTGGTCGGCGTCCGTCCGGCGCCGCTGTATGGCCAGGAGCTCCTCGGCGCGGGAGTCGCTGGTCCACGTGTCGTGCCGCGGCTGATCGGGAGACTGATCCCGCTGTTGTCGTCCGTCCGGCTGGGGGGCCGCATCCTGCTGTCTGTCATCCGGCATCAACGGTGCTCCTGCAAACGTACCGCTCGTCTGTCTCAACCGTGGCGTGGGAAATCGCAGATTGCAGAAAATCGCAGGAAAACGCGAGCCAAAAAAATGGTGAGCGCACGTGCGGCGGTACGCCAGTCGTCGGCGCCGCACGCGAATCTCACGCCGGGCTAGAGAGTTTTCCGGCTACCTAGGGACAAACAGTGGCCGTGTGGAACGCCTGGTTGATAAACGCGCCTCCGAAGAACAACAGGTTGCGCACCTGGATGCCGATCGTGTTGGTGGCAGGGCCGGAGACGATCTCGACGGTAGCGGGGGTGAAGGGCACGGCTCCGTCCACTGAACCTCGGGTAGCCACAGTCGCGCAGGATGGATTGATGATCGCGCTGGTCACCACCGCATACTTGCCGGTCGCCGACTTGAACGCGCTGGTCAGTGCGGAACCGCGTCGGATGAGCCCCGTATCCTTCACCACGGCCACGTGCGTCTTGGGTGCGCCGCCGCAGATCGCGGCGAGGTGAAACGGAATACCACTCTGGAGGCCGCCGCCTGGATTCTTGGTCTCGACGTACACGGTCTTGCTATTGGCCGCGGACGAGCCCGTATACACGCCGGCAGGGGCGTACACGAGGGCGTTGCCAGGGTCACCGACTGTCGCAATATACGCGCACGCAGCCACTGATTCCAGGAATGTGACGCGATAACGTCCGGCTCCCAGCGCCGTCAGTGCCGCCCCGGGCGTCGCGCGTACCAACTCACCCGAATACCCGACGACGGCATACTTCATCTGCGGCGCGCCGCAGACGACGACGAGATGAAACGGACCGTCGGTCAGCCCGCCTCCCTGATTCTTCGTCTCCACGTAAACGCCGTCTGGACGGAGGTGGCCGCCTGCCGTGAATACCTGGAGAGCCTGGCTGTAGGCGTTCGCCGTGGTGGCCACATAGGCACACAGGCTGACGTCCGACGTGAACGTCACTTCATACCGGCCGGTTCCGAGCCTTGTCACTCCTGCGACTTCGCTACCGCTGATCAACACGCCCGTCTGACTGACGCGGGCGAACTTATTGGCTGCGCTCGCCGGGGTCGCCCAGCACACCAGTGCGACAAACAGCGGGAACGCTCGCGTGACATTTCTCAGCGTCGTGCTCATCACTTTGATCATGTTTTTCTCCTGCTTTTTCATTTCCCAGGGGTCCCGCATGCACCAGCCTTGCGGGTTCACTGAGTAGTAACGACCGAATGAGGCGCTGCTAACGGGATTGCGGCAGGAGTTTCTACGGAAATGCGTAATCGCACGAGACGTGGGCCCTCGGTACGGGGTAGAGCGCTCGATCGACTGGTCAATCGTGCTGACGACCAGGTCGTCGGCCGCGCGGAAATCTCTCTAGAAATGGCGAGGGATCGGTCGTCGTCCCTACCTACAACCGGGAGGCGCTGCTCCCGCGCACGCTCGATAGCCTTGTTCAGCAGCGCGCCGGCGCGGTCCGGCTACGAAATCCTCATCGTCGACAACAATTCGAGCCGACGGCACGCGCGCTGTCGCCGAGACGGTACGCGCGCGGATGCCCGGACGATCCGCTGCTTCTTCGAGCCTCGTCGCGGGCGTCTCTCGCGCCCGCAACACCGGCATCGCCGCGGCTCGGGCGCCCATCATCGCCGTTCATCGACGACGACGTGCGAGGCCGATCCAGCCTGGGTGGCGACCATCAAGCACACGCTCGACGCGCATCCGGACATGGACTGTGTCGGCGGCCGGATCGATGCCACGCTGGAGCGCGCCGCCGCCGGCGTGGCTCACGCCGAGGCACTGGGGACCGCTCGCGCTGCAGGCGCGACAAGACAGATACGCCGTACTTTGACGCCGAGCACGCATCGTCCGTGCCTGGCGACCGCCAACTTCGCGAGCCGGCGCGCCGCGCTCGAGCAAGTGGGCGGGTTTTCTCCCGACTGCTTGCGCGAGCAGGATCGCGAGCTCCAGCTCCGCCTCTGGGCAGCTGGAAACGCGGCATCTACAGCGATCGCGATCTCGGTCACGACCGAGGTGCCGCGCGAGCGCATGACCAAAGCCTACCACCGGCGGTTCAACGTGCGCGCAGGCGCCTCGCACACGCGAATGCGGTATCGCGATCGACTCGATCGTGATGGACGGCTCGCGCCGCAGGAAGCGCCAGCGACCACATTGTTCGGCTCCCCTGGACTTCATGTATCGCAGCCTGTTCCACCACGTCGCGGCGTGGCTGCGGAGCGTCGCCACCTTCGACTGGAACCGCGCCTTTTTGCACCAGACGCGCGTCCTGTATTTCGCCAGCTACATCTGGAACCGGTTTCGTGACGAGGGGCCCGCCTTCTGGGCGGTGCCCTGGGAATCCATTCGCTTCGCGAAGCGCGTCCTTCTCAGGCGGATGCGCGGACGCGCCGGCGATTCGCGGCCATCAGGCTGGTCGTCGCCCGCATGACCGCGGGGGCCGGAACGCCCACTCTGTCACTGCTGCATCCGTAGGCTGTTCTATTTCCGCGGTGAGGGTGCGTCACCAGCACTCCGGCGCCGCTCAATCGCTATCTCTGGCAGCACTCACGCATCATCGGGGCACGCGCCCTGGGCCGAAGGTGTAAGCGCCTGCGTGAAGCTCATGGGGGATTAGCTCTGAGCGTCGAGCTCGGCGCCCCCGCTTCGCCGCCGACGCTCGGTGCCTCGATTGACTCGTTCAGCGTATCCGCGTAATTTGAATCGGACGGGCGAGCTGCTGGCCCGGCGCGAGAGGATGACCCGCCTGCCGAAGTCCTCGCCACGCACCGTTCCTCAGCCCGCAACGGCGACCTGAAGAAAAAGTGTGCACGAGGGTGTTCGATTTTTCCGGGCCCCTCGTTATCAAACCAATGGGAGCGCTTGTTCCGGGAGCGGGCTCCCGGGACTTGCGGGGCGAAGCTCTACAGCATGCCGCCACGCGAAGCGAACGCGTCGCTCAGCGAACGTATCTTTGCGCAAAAGTTCGCTAACGACAGTGGCGCCAGCCGCAGATGAGGCGGTATGCGGTATAGTGTGCGCCCCCCAATCTGATCAGTAGTCGTCGAACGGAATATCCGAACCCCGGCGGGAGCGGCGCACCATGTTCGAGCCTGGTACCCAGATAGGGCGTTACGAAATCCAGCGGCGGCTCGGTCGTGGAGGCATGGGCACGGTCTATGCCGCGCACGATCCGGTCCTCGGTCGGCTCGTCGCGATCAAGGTCTTCGCCGGAGATCTCGAGATCGCGGATGCGCGCGAGCGCTTTCAGCGCGAAGCGCGCTCGGCGGCCTCCCTCGCCCACCCGCACATCGTCGCGGTGTTCGACTTCGGCGAGTACGCGGCGCAGCCGTACATTGTCATGGAGTACGTCGCGGGCGAGACCCTGGCCGAGGTGATCCGGCGCAAGGCGGTGGTGTCGCTCGCGGACAAGCTGCGCTGGATGGAGGAACTGGCCGCGGGCGCGGGGTACGCGCACCAGATGTCGGTCATTCACCGCGACATCAAGCCGGCGAACCTGATCATCGACCGTCACGGCCGGCTGAGGATCCTGGACTTCGGGATCGCGCGGATGCTCGGCATCGCGTCGAACACGAAGGACATGATCGGGACGCCGGGCTACATGGCGCCGGAGCAGATCCTGGGCGCGCCTGTCGATAATCGCGCCGATTTGTTCTCGATCGGCGTGGTCTTCTACGAGCTGCTGTCGTACACCGAGGCATTCCCCGGCGACACGCTGCCGGCGATCACGCACCGCATCCTCACGCAAGATCCGGTGCCGCTGGCGCGGCTGGTGCCCGACCTGACTCCCGACGTACTGCCGATCATCGAGCGGGCGCTCAAGAAGAACGCCGAAGAGCGGTTCCCGAACGCCGAGTCGTTGCGCACGGCGGTCAGTCGCCTGCGCCGCCGCTTCGAAGACGACTCCGCCGCGGTGGCGCCGACGATCCTCCGGCGCGACACCCCGCCGGCGACGGCGAATCGACGCCCCGGAACCGGATCGGTCAAGCGGCCGGCCAGGGAATCGGTCGGCGTCGCCACGCCGCCGCCGAACGATCGTGAAGCGCTGGCCCGCCGGCGCTCGGCGCAGCTCGAGGCGGCGCTGGCGCAGTCCCGATCGCTGCTGGCGCAGGGCGACCTGGAGACGGCCTTCGACGCCTGTCAGCAGGCGCTGACCTACGACGAACAGCACTCGGGCGCGCTCGAGCTCGAGGTGCGGATCAGGGCCGCATTCGCGGAGCGCCAGGCGGCAGCGCTCGACGACGAGACACTCGAGCCACCCGACGAAGACTTCCAGGAGATCACTCCGGAAGCCTCTGCTGCCGCGGCGGATTATGCGCCGACGGTTCTCGCACCGCCTCGACGCACGCCCGCGCCGCCACCGGTGCCACAGCGGGTCGTCACACCGCGCCCCCGTCTGCGAAAGACCGTTCCACCAAGGAAGGCTCCGCCGCCATCGTTGCTGGCACGGATGCGGACGGCTGCTCCAGCCGTCATGACGCGGTTGCGCGCGAAGGTTCCGTCAACCGCCTTCATCGGCGGCGCGGGGCTGGCCTTCAGGCGGGCCATTGACAACGCCGACATCGGGACTGCGTTCAGGCGGGCCGTCGGCAGGTTGAAGCCGGCGCATGCGGTCCGTAAGCAGACGTTCGTCTGGGCCGGCATCGCCACGGCCGTCGTCGTTGCGGCGATCGTGGCCGCGATCGTGCTGATGCCGGCGGCGGTTCCACCGACGGGCACGCTGGTGATCGACGCGGTGCCGTGGGGCACCATCACGGCGATCGAAGCCGAGAACGGTGAGCCGCAGCCGCTGCCGTCACAGGCGTCCACGCCGTTGTCCCTCACCCTGCCGGCCGGCAACTACCAGGTCGTCCTCGCGGGTCCGACTCCGGATGCGCAGGAACAGCGCATCAGCGTGCGCGTGGAGCCGAACGCCGGGATCGTCGTGCCGACGGTTCAATTCCGCGCCCTCACGCCGGAGGAGTACTTCGACCAGTACCTGGTGGTGCCGGCAACCCCGGACGCGCCGGCGGCCGACGCATCGTCTCCGGCACTCCCGTCTCCGGTGGTGGCGCCGCCTCAGGGTGTCGCGCCTCCCGCCGCCGCTCCAGGAGTCAGAGAATGACGTTCTCCAGGTTGATGGCATGGCGCGTGGCTGCCGCCGCGCTGGCGGCCGCGCTCGTGTGGCCGGCGGCCGCGTCGGGCCAGGACGACGCCTTCCGCCGTGGGCTCGACGCCCGCGGCGACAAGGACTGGAAGATCGTCGTCACGCAGATGCGGAACGCGATCGCGGCAGACCCGAAGGAATCGACGCGCAGGGTCAGTGGCGGCTTCCTCGGCTTCGGCGGGATGGAGTACCTTCCCGCACTACTTCCTCGGCGAGGCGCTCTTCCAGCTGCGGGACTGCGTGGGCGCCGTCGAAGCCTGGTGGACCTCTGAGCAGCAGGGCGCGGTCCGCGTCAAGCGCGAGTTCGTCTCGATCATCGCGGATGGCTATAAGACGTGTGCGTCGCGCGGCGTGCTCCCGCCGAGCGAGTTCAACACGCAGCAGACCGCCACACGTCAGGCCGTGGTCGATGCGACCGTGCTGGCGGAACGGCTGTCGAAGCTTGGTCAGGTCAACATCGAGGCGTGGCGTCCCGACATCAACGAACAGTACACGCGGGCCGGTGGTGAGCTGCAGGCGGCGCAGGCGAGGTACATCGCCGGATCCCGTGCGCGATCGGCGAGCGAGTTCGCCGAGGCGAGGGCCGCGGCCGGACGCGCGACCAACATACTCCGCGCACTCGAGTCGGCGCTCAACGCGAACATCGAGAACCTCACGTTCGTCCAGCGCCAGGCGCGCGAGGTCGAACAGCTGATCGTCGGAGCGGAAAACGGCGACCGCGCCATCGACGCCGTCAAGGTCGAGCTCACGCCGGCGCTCGCGGCGTCCCGGCAAAGCGGCCGCGACCTGGTGGCGCGCGCGCGCGAACGCGTCCGGGCAGGAGAAAAGGCGCAGAGCGCGGCGACGGTCAACGAAGGACTGCGGTCCGCGCAGGACGCCATCGCCACGTTCAGCGACGTGCTGGACCAGGCACAGAAGCTCGCCCGCGCCCTGTTCGAGCGCGACCTTGGCGAAGTCCGCACGGCGGCGACCGAGGCGCTGTCGTTCCTGGACGTGTCTCTTGCCACCCTCGAGCGGCTCGCCGTCGAGAAGGCGTCGCAGGCGGCGCCGGACATCGCGCCGCGCCGCGAAGCGCTGCAGAAGCGGATCGCCACCATACGGCGGCGGTTCGATACGGCGTACAAGACTGAAAACATCAGCGCCCTGCGCGATGCGATACGTCTTGCCGGCGAAGCGCGCGGTGAGCTCGACACGCTCATCACGGCCTTCGGTCCGGTGACGCTCAGGGATCGCGGCGTTCACGCCGCGCTCGAGGAAGGCGCACGCCTGTTCCTCACCGGCGAGTACCAGCAGGCGCTGACCGCACTCGACGCCACCGCGCTCGCCGATGCGCCACTGCAGCTCCACGTGCACGTCTTCCGGGCCGCGGCCCTCTATCACCTGTTCGTGCGATCGGGTGAGAAAGACGAGGCGGTCCGCACCCAGGCACTGGCGGAAATCGACGCCTGCAAGCGGCTCGCTCCCGACTTCCGTCCCGACTCCAACGCATTCGGACCACGTTTTCTCGCGTTCTTCCAGAATCCATCCCCCTCGGTCACACCATGATTCTCACCCTGGACATCACGGGCGCGCACGCCCGGGAGCTCGGGCCGGCACACCGCAAGGTGTTCGGCGTGGACGGCGGGACGATCGGACGCCTGCCCGACAACGACTGGGTGCTTCCGGATCGATACGTCTCGAACCATCACGCGCGGATCCGTTTCCAGGGCGACACCTTCTCTATCGAGGACACGAGCACCAACGGCGTCTTCTTCAACTCACCCGACCATCGCCTGACGCGCGGCAAGCCGCAGGCGATTGCATCGGGCGACCGCATCTTCATCGACCCGTACGAAATCCGCGCGGTCGTCTCGAACCCGTTCATCGACGCCGAGGATCCGTTCGGACTGCCGAATGCCGCGGCGGCGGCGAGCCCCGTCATTCCGCCGGCGCTGCCAGAACGATTCCTGGAACCGATGTCCGGCGGAGACGTCGATCCGCTCAGCCTGCTCGATCTGGAACCGATCGATCGGCCCGTTCCGAATGTCCACCGGGCGGCGGACCTGGCGCGGAGCCCTGTGATCTCGGACCACTATCACGCGCCGGCGCCAGTGTCTGCTGCGTCCGATCCATTCGGGGTGGCGAGCGGATCGGCGATCCCCGACGATTACGACCCGTCGCTCTCGGACAGCCAGATGTTCCGGTCGTCGCAGGCGGCGCGCGCAGCCATTACCCGCGCCGGCGCCGGTCGTGACACCTCCTGCAGCCGTTCCACAAGCGGCCGGTGCGCGTCGCGACACGCCGCCGGTGCGACGGCCGCAGCCTGCTCCCGGCGTGGACGACGCGCTGCGGACGATGCTCGACGGTGCCGGCCTTCACGGTGTCGAGGTGACGCCGGCCCTGGCCCGCGACTTCGGGAAGATCCTGCGTGTCGTCGTGTCCGGCGTGATGGACGTGCTGCAGGCGAGACAGCGCATCAAGGAGGAGTTCCGGATGCGCACCACCACCTTCAAGCCGAAGGAGAACAACCCGCTCAAGTTCTCCGCCAACGTGGACGACGCGCTCCACAACCTGCTCGTCAAGCGCAACGAGGCGTACTTCGAACCGGTCAGGGCGTTCGAGGATGCGTTCGACGACGTTCGCAACCATCAGATGGCCATGCTCGCCGGCGTCCGCGCCGCGTTCGAGGCCATGCTGGCCGAGTTCGACCCCGAGCGTCTGCAGGAGGAGTTCGACCGGCAGCCCAGGAAGGGCGCGCTGATCTCCATGCCGGCGAAGTTGCGTTACTGGGAAATGTACCGGGAGAGGGTTCATGACATCGTCAAGGACGCCGACACCAGCTTCCGCGAGCTGTTCGGCGACGAGTTCGCGCGGGCATACGAACAGCAGCTCGAGCAGCTCAAGGCGCGGGACCGTGGCGGGCGTTGACGCGTCGTCGCCGATGATGTCGCAACGGGCAGGGCAGCGGTACCCGCGGGGTTTTCCCTGGAGCGCCGGTGTCCCGGTGTGCCGTGGTCTCGACAGGCTCGTGCTGGCGTTTCTCGCGGTGCTGATCATGACCGGATGCGGCAAGGGAGCTCCGCCGCCGATTGTCATTCTCCCGCCTGCGAAGCCGGCCCCCTCGGCGCTCACGATCGCGGCCAGCGCCGACACCAACCCCGACGCGACCGGCAGGCCCTCTCCTGTCGTCGTCCGCGTGTATCAGCTGAAGGGCGACACGGCGTTCAGCGTCGCCGAGTTCTTCCCGCTGTTCGACGACGACCAGAAGGTGCTCGGGCCGGAGCTGATCTCCCGCGAGGAGTACGTGCTCGCACCCGCTGAGAAGCGGATTGTGGAAGTGGCCGTGTCCGACGACGCTCGCTTCGTCGGCGCCGTGGCGGCGTTCCGTGACATCCGGAACTCCGAGTGGCGGGTCCTGGTGCCGGCGGCGCCCAACGGAATGATGACGGTGGCCGTGGAGCGGGCCCGCGTCGTGGTGTCGGTGGGACCCTGAGATGTCTGTATTCAACAAGGTCGTCTGGTCCGAGGGGCTGTTCCTGCGGCCGCACCATTTCCAGCAGCAGGATCGGTACTTCGAGCGCTATGTCGAGACGCGGTGCCAGGCCCTCGCCCCGCACAGCTGGGGCTTCACGGCGCTCGAGCTGGAGCGCGACTTCCTGAGCATCGGGAAGTTCGGCCTGCGGCGCGCGGCCGGCGTCTTTCCCGACGGCACCCCGTTCCGGATGCCCGAGGACGATCCGCTTCCCGTGCCGATCGACATCGGCCAGGCACGCGACCAGGTCATCTTCCTCGCCGTGCCGCTGCGCTCGGCCGGGACGCCGGACGTCGATCGATCGCCCGGCCCCAACGGTCTGGTGAGGCACGAAGTGCGCGAGCTCGAGGCGCGCGATGCCACATCGCGTTCCGGCGACATGGCCCTGCTCGAGGTCGGCGCGATGCGCACGCGTCTCATGCTGGCGAGCGACGTCACACCGGCGTATGCGTGCGTGCCGCTCGCGCACCTGGTGGAGTGCCGCGCCGACAAGCAGGTGGTGCTCGACGACAGCTTCATCCCGACGGTGCTCGACGCGCACGCGGCGTACCGGCTGCACGCGTTCATCACCGAGGTCCTCGGCCTGCTGCACCAGCGTGGCGATGCCCTGGGCGGCCGCGTGTCTGCGACCGGCCGGGGCGCCGCGGCAGAGATCGCGGAGTTCCTGATGCTGCAGGCGATCAACCGCTACGAGCCGTTGATGTCGCACTGCGCCGACTCGGGATTGGTGCATCCGGAGGACCTCTTCCGCCTCTGCTTGTCCGTCGCGGGGGAGCTTTCGACCTTCACGACGGCGTCGAAGCGGCCGCCGCAGCTGGCCGCCTACCGGCATGACGCCCTGCGCGAGTCGTTCGAGCCGGTGATGGCGGCCCTGAGGGCGTCGCTCGCTGCGGTGCTCGAACAGGGCGCCATCCCGATTCCGATCGAGTCGAAGAAGTTCGGGATCAGCGTTGCGGTTGTCGCCGACCGCGGGCTTTACACCACCTCCGTGTTCATCCTCGCCGCGCGTGCGGACCTGCCGGCGGAGGAGCTCCGCCGGCGCTTCCCGGCGCAGCTGAAGATCGGGCCCGTGGAAAGAATTCGCGACCTGGTGAACCTGCAGCTGCCGGGCGTGCCGGTGCACCCGGTGCCGGTGGCGCCGCGCCAGATCCCGTATCACGCGGGGTTCGTGTACTTCGAAATGGACCAGGGCCACGAGCTCTGGGGCCAGCTCAAGACCGCGGGCGGCATCGCCTTGCACGTGGGCGGCGAGTTCCCCGGGTTGTCGCTGGAGCTCTGGGCCATTCGCGGATGATGCGGTCCACGGTCCGCAGTCTCCGGTCCACGGTGGACCGGGCTGATGCCATCGACGAACGGCGCAAGGCTGAGAGTCGGCCACGGAAGTCAAGAATCGGGACTGAAGAGCGAAGAGAGAAGACCGGAGACGACGAGGTTTCACATGGTGCCGCACATCGACGATCCGTTCAGGCCCGCTGACGCGACAGTGTTGCGGCCACGCCCCGGCGCCGGCAGGCCAGGCACGGGCCACGTGCCTCCGTCCGGATCGCCGCCGCCGTCGCAGCGGTATCAGGCGCCGTTTCCTGCGTATGGGGATCCCGCCGCGTCTCCGGCACACGAGGTGCTGGGCACCGGGCTCAATCCGCTGGTGCGGGCGGCGAGCGCGCTGCTGCTGCTCGCCGGTCAACTGCGCGGCACGCTCGCGGTGCCCGACGTGGCGGGCCTGCGCCGGCACGCCCTCGACGAGATTCACAAGTTCGAGGAGCGCGCCCGCTCCGGCGGCGTCGCGAACGAAACGGTGCTGGCGGGGCGCTACGCCCTCTGCGCCACGCTCGACGAGGCGGTGTTGTCCACGCCGTGGGGCGCGCAGAGCGAATGGGCACAGCAGACGCTGCTCGTGGCGCTGCACCGCGAGGCGTGGGGGGGCGAGAAGTTCTTCGAGATGCTCGACCGCATTTCCCGGGACCCCGCTCGTCACATCGCCCTGATGGAGCTGCAGTATCTCTGCCTCGTCGTCGGCTTCACCGGGAAGTACCACGTCGCCGAGCGCGGACATGCGAAGCTGGCCGATGTTCGGCAGGAGCTGTACCGAAGGATTCGCGACCATCGCGGCGCGGCGCCGCCGGAGTTGTCGCTCCGCTGGCGTGGACTGGAAGACCGCCGGAACCCGCTCATCCGGTACGTGCCGTGGTGGGTGGTGGGCGCCGGAACGCTGGCGATCCTGGCGATCACCTTCGCGCTGTATTACGCGTGGCTGGGGAGCGCCGCCGCGCCCGTGAAGGAAGCCCTCGCGAAAGTGGGGCTCGAAGACTTCACGGCGCCCGTGAAGGCCGCCGGCACCGGGCCGACCCTGAGGCAATTGCTGGCACCGGAGGAGGCGCGCGGCGCCGTGAGCGTCGAAGACCGGGACGGCCGCACGGTCGTCACGCTCCAGGCCGGCAACCTGTTTCCCTCGGGGAGCGCGACCTTGAATCCGGACGCCGGAGAGATCCTGCGGCGGATCGCGGACGCGGTCGATCGCGTGCCGGGCCGCGTGCTCGTGGTCGGCCACACCGACGACCAGCCGCTGCGCTCGTTGCGCTATCGCGACAACTACGACCTCTCACGCGAGCGGGCCGTGAGCGTCGTCAAGGTGTTGCAGCCCGCTCTGGACAATCCGGCGCGGGTCGAGTGGACCGGCGTCGGCCCGTCGCAGCCGCGGTTCCGTCCCGAGTCGGATGCGGCGAACCGGGCGCGCAACCGGCGCGTGGAAATCGTTCACGTTCCTTCGTGAGCCCGCCATGTTTTCTTTTCTGAAACGTCGCGTCGTCGTGTCGGGGGTGGGCTTCCTGCTCCTGGCGGCGTTCATCTGGTATGCGGGGCCGTACTTCGCGTTTGCCGACTACCGGCCGCTCGAAACGGTCACGGCCCGGCTCATCGCGATCGCGCTCGTGGCCGTCGTCTGGATCGTCAGTGCGCTGCTGAAGCGGCTGCGCGCGTACCGCGCGAGCGACAAGCTCGTCGCTGCCGTGATCACGCAGGCGCATTCCGGACCGGAGCGGCCAACCGCCGAAGCGCTGCAGCTGAGAGAGAAGTTCGAGGACGCGGCGGCCACGCTCAAGCAGAAACGGCGCGGCGGCCACACGCTCTACGAGCTGCCGTGGTACGTGATCATCGGCGCCCCCGGCTCGGGCAAGACGACGGCGCTGGTGAATTCCGGGTTGCACTTCCCCCTCGAGCAGCGGTCGGGCAGGAGCGCGTTGCGCGGGGTGGGCGGCACGCGCAACTGCGACTGGTGGTTCACCGACGAAGCGGTCTTTCTCGACACCGCGGGACGCTACACCACGCAGGACTCGGATGCTGGCGCCGACAGCGCTGGCTGGAGCGAGTTCCTCGCGCTGCTGCGGAAGTACCGCAAGCGGCGTCCGGTCAACGGCGTCATCCTGACGATCAGCGCCGCCGACCTGATGACGCAGAACCAGGGGGCGCGGGAGGCGCACGTGGCGGCGGCGCGCCGCCGGCTGAACGAGCTGAACAAGGAACTGAAAATCCAGGTGCCGGTCTACCTGATGGTCACCAAGTGCGACCTCATCGCCGGCTTCACCGAGTACTTCGACGACCTCCCACAGGACGGCCGCGCGCAGGTCTGGGGCATGACCTTCCCCTACGACCAGACGGCCAAGGGCGAGGCAGCCGAAGGCGTATCCGTCGGAGTTCGATGCGCTCGTCGGCCGCCTCAACGCCCGCCTGTTCGGGCGCCTGGAAGAGGAGCGCGACCCGCGCCGCGGCACGAAGGTATTCGGCTTCCCGCAGCAGATGGCGGCGCTGCGCGACGTGCTCGGCCAGTTCGTCGCCGACGTCTTCGCGTCCACGCGCTTCGACCAGCACGTGCTGCTGCGCGGCATCTATTTCACCAGCGGCACGCAGGAAGGAACGCCGATCGATCGGCTGCTCGGCGCCATCGGCCGCCGTTTCGCGGTGTCGCCTGACGCCGTCGCGACGCCGGGCGGGCGAGGCAAGGCGTATTTCATCGATCGGCTCCTCAAGGACGTGCTGTTTGCCGAGTCCGGGCTCGCCGGCGTCAACCGGCGGCTGGAAGTGCAGAAGGCGGCGGCGGAGGTCGGCGCGTATGCCGCGATGGCCGCCGTGGCGGTGCTCGGCGTGGTGCTGTTGTCGGTCAGCTACAGCCGCAACCGCGCCTACATCGAGCAGGTCGGCGGCGACGTCGCGAAGCTGCAGGAAGTCCCGCCGATCGGCGCCGCCGCGTCGCTCGAGTCGGTGCTGCCACGACTGGATGCGATGCGCGCGGTGTCGGACTCGGCCAACCGGTACGACGACGGCACGCCGTGGGGAATGCGATGGGGGCTGTTTCAAGGGACCTCGGTCGGTAACGCCGCGCGCGACGCGTACACCAGGGAGCTCGACGGGGCGCTCCTGCCGCAGGTCGCCGCGCGCATCAAGGAACGGCTGATCGACTACGCGCCGGAGCCGGAGAATCTCTACGACTACCTGAAGGCGTACCTGATGCTCGGCGAGCCGGAGCATCTCGACAAGGCGCAGCTCGGCGCGATTGCGGATTTCGAGTGGAAGAGTCTCGACGCCGCCGACCCCGAGGCGGGGGCCTCGTTGTCGAAGCACTTCGCCAACCTGCTCGAGTACAAGGACGCGCTTCGCGCCGTGGAACTGGACGAGTCGCTCGTCGCGCAGGCGCGCAGCAGCATCCGGCGGGCGTCGATTGGCGGTGTGATTTACCGGCAGGTCCGGCTGGCCTATGCGTCCGACGCCGCGCGCGCCTTGCGCCTGGACGTGGCGGCTGGCGTGGGCGCCGACCGCGTGCTGAAGCGAAAAAGCGGGCTGCCGCTTTCCGAGCCCGTCCTGAGCCTGTACACCGCGCCGGTATTCAGGGAGATCACCGACAGCGCCACAGACGAGATCGTCAAGCAGTTCGCCGCCGACCAATGGGTGTGGGGCGAAGGGGGTGCGCCGCGCGTGGGCTCGGGTGCGCTGGCAGCGGAGTTCACCGACATCTACGAGAAGGACTACATCGCGTTCTGGGACGGGATCGTCAAGGACATCGAGCCGGTGTCGATGGCCACCCTGGCGAGCACGAAGGACGCGCTGGCCATCCTCTCCGGGCCCACGTCACCGCTCCGCGGACTGCTCAAGACCATCGACGAGCACACGTTCCTCGTGAAGCCGCCGGATCCGACGGTGAAGCCGGGGCTCTCCGAACGTGTGGGCGGCGTCATCACCAGAGGCAGGGAAGCGCTCGGGTTGCCCAAGGTGACGGCGGGCGCCAAGGTCACCGCCCACTTCGCGTCCATCCATCGCCTCGTGGCTGGCGATCAGGGAGCCGCACCGATTGACGCCGTCCTCGCAGAGACTGAAGCAGGTTCAGGAGCGGCTCGCGCCGGTGGGGCCAGGCGTCGGAGGGACCGACCTGACCGATCCCGGCGCCATCAAGGACGTCGGCGAGCTGGTGAACTCGCTCAAGAGGGAAGCGACGGCGCTGCCGCCATCGATCGGAGCGATCGTGACGCAGGTTGCCGACCGGACCGCGGTGACCATCCGGAGAGGCGTGAGCGGCACGCTCGAGACCCGCTACCGGGAGAAAGTGCTGCGCGAGTGCAGCATCGTCATCGGCGATCGGTATCCCTTCGTCGAGAGCAGCGCCGTGGACGTGCCGCTGGCCGACTTCGGCCGCGTCTTCGGATACGGCGGCGTCTTCGACACCTTCTTCAAGAGCGAGCTCGAGCCGCTCGTGGACGTCTCGCGGAGTCCCTGGACGTGGCGGGCCGATGCCTCGGGGGAGTCCGTCGGGCCATCCATGGCGATGCTGCGTCAGTTCGAAGCGGCGCAAGAGATCCGCGAGATGTTCTTCCGCCCGGGTGGGCAGGAGCCCGAGGTGAGGTTTCGGCTGACCCCGACCGATCTCGACGTCGGGGCCACGAGATTCCTGCTCGAGATCGACGGCCAATCGGTCGACTATCGCCACGGCCCGCCGCGAAGCGTGCAGGTCACCTGGCCGGGACAGAGCCCCGGCCCGGCTGCGGCGACCTTCGACGCCCGCAGCGGCGGCCGGCCGAACATCGTCGCGCCAGGCCCGTGGGCCTGGTTCCGGCTCATGGACGCGGCGCAGACGGAACGCGAGACCGACGTGCGCTACGTGCTGACCTTCGCGAAGGACGGCCACGAGGCGCGCGTGCGAGTCGAGGCGGCGAGCATCCGGAATCCGTACGGGCGGAACGACCTGCAGCAGTTCCGCTGTGGAGCGTAGCTGAGAGGACCTAGTGGAAATCGGCTTCTACGGCAAGCTGCCCAGTCACGGTGATTTCCTCCGCCGGCGCGTCTCGGACGCGTTTGTCGGGGTGTGGGATCCATGGCTGCAGGACTGCGTGGCGGCCAGCCGGTCGGCGCTCGGGGACAGACTGGCTCGACGTGTACCTCACGAGCCCGGCGTGGCGCTTTGGCTGTGCGGCCGGCGTCTGCGGCTCCGCGCCGCTGGTGGGGTTGATGGTGCCAAGCGTCGATCGGGTCGGCCGCTATTTTCCGTTGACGCTCGTGGCCGAGCTCCCGGCCGGGACCAGCGTGATTGCGGCAGCGTCGCTGACCGCCGCCTTTTTCGACGCGGCCGAGCGGCTGGTCATCGAGACGCTCGCGGCGGAGCAGGTGGACCTCGAAACCTTCGACGACCAGATCATGCAGCTGGCGGAGGAGCTGACCTCCAACGCCATCGCGCCGCGCATGGCGTTCGATCCTGCGGCCGCGCAGATTCTCGACGACGGAGCGCAGACGCGGTGGCAGATGCCGATCGACTCGCCGTCGCAACTGGCGCCGGCGTTCGAGGAGCTCCTTTCGCAGCGCCTGTCGACGCTCTACGACCCGCTGGTGTTGTGGTGGACGTCCGGCTCCTCGATCGTGGTGCCGAGTTGCCTGATCGGCAAGGGACTGCCCCATCCGGACGCGTTCGCCGCGCTCCTGGACGGATCATGGGCCGCGCGGCAGTGGCGGTCGATCCCGGCGTACGTCGGGACCGATTCGGCGTTTGCGGACACGCTCGTTCCTGATGTGGCGCCGCCCCGCTTCCGGTCAGCCGCCGCCAGCGACGTGGGCCGCGTGCGCGGCATCAACCAGGATTCCTTCGTGGAACGTCCGGAGGTCGGCCTGTGGGTCGTGGCCGACGGGCTGGGCGGGCACAGCAACGGCGAAGTGGCGAGCCGGATGGTGTGCGACGCGCTGGCCGATGTCATCCCCGACGGCAGCTTCGACCAGACGATAGACGAGGTGCGCGAGCGGGTGCGCCAGGTGAACGAGCACCTCGATCGCGTGGCGATGCATTCCGCCGCCGGCGTTCGCAGCGGCAGCACCGTCGTCGCGCTGCTGACGCGCGGGAGCCGTTGCGCGATTCTCTGGGCCGGCGACAGCCGGGTCTATCGATGGCGAAGCGGCCGCCTGCAGCAGTTGACCCGCGACCACAACCTGGCGGAATCGGAGGGGGCGTCCGGGCCGGACGCGTATGCCATCACGCGGGCCGTGGGCGGTGAACAGATGCTGACGCTCGATCTGCATCGGGACTGCGTCCTGGCCGGCGACCGCTTCCTGTTGTGCTCGGATGGCCTGACGCGGGCGGTGCCCGAGGCGCACATCCGGGCGTGGCTGGAACACGACGATATCCGCGGGGCCGTTGACGGCCTCATCAAGGCGACGCTCGAGGCCGGGGCGCCGGACAACGTGACGGTGTTGATTGTGGAGGCCTGTGCATAGCGTCGTGTTTTCGGCTGTTGAGTTTGGGGTGAACTGTGTAGAATCCACGTCCCCCTCGCGCGCGGCTCGCGTTGCACGCTCGATGTGTTCGATCCGCTGCCGTTCCTCGTTACTTCTCTGTATACGCCTATGACTGCCCTGTCGGTGGGACTGGAATTGCTCCAGCCGATCGCCCCGGATCGACCGTGCGGCGACGACCTCGAGGACACGACGCTGCTGGCGTCGTTCGACACCTTCCGTCTGTTCGGCCAGTCCGCTCCCCACGACCCGGCGCCGGAGTGGACCGGGATCCGGTCGAAGGCCGCCGAAGCGCTCTGCAAGAGCAAGGACCTCCGGCTGCTGGCGTATCTGGGCTCGGCGTTGCTGAGGACGGACGGCCTGCCGGCGTTCGCCGACACCTTGACGATCGCATCGCAGTGGCTCGAGACGTACTGGCGCGAGACGTTTCCGCGAATCGATGAGGACGCCATTTTCCGGCGCAACGCGCTGAACTGCTTCGCCGACCCGATGGCGGTGATCGACGGCATCCGCCGCGCGCCGCTCGTCACCAGTCCGCAGCACGGCACCTACAGCCTGCGCGACATCGAGATTGCCGCCGGCCTGCTGCCCGGCGACGGGAAGGCGCCGCCGGAGCAGGCGCGCGTCGACGCCGCGTTTGCGGCGGCGTCGCGTGACGACCTGGCGCGCCTCCACGAGAGCGTGACGCGGTCGCTGACGGCGCTCACGGGCATCGACACCCGGATGCGTGAAGACGGCGGCGTCCACGCGACGCCGAGCTTCGCGCCGCTGTCGTCGCAGTTGACGAAAATCGATCGCGTGCTGCGCAAGCACCTGGTGCCGCCAGACGGCACAGGCGAGGGCGAGGGACCGGCTGGCGCCGACGCCGGCGCGGCGGGATCGCTCCAGGCCACGGCCATGCCGCTCGGCGCGGTCAGGTCGCGGCAGGACGCCATCCGCGCGCTCGACGCGGTGGCCGACTTCTTCCGCCAGCAGGAGCCATCGAGCCCGATCCCGTTGATCGTCGAGCGGGCGAAACGTCTGGTGTCGAAGGATTTTCTCGAAGTCCTGGCCGACATTGCTCCGGATGCGGTGTCGCAGGCGCGCGCGGCGGGCGGCTTGAAAGACGAGTAGCGACCATTGGCGATGTTGCGATTTGCGATTTGTGATTCGTGCTTGTGATTTGTGGCTTGCGGTTGGCGACGGGTGAAATCACTCACCACTCGCAAATCACAAATCGCAAATTTCCCTGGAGGTGATCCGTGGCCAAGTCGAGCAGTCAGAAGTTCATCGCGCGCAATCGCGCACCCCGCGTGCAGATCGAGTACGACGTGGAGCTGTACGGAGCGGAGAAGAAGATCCAGTTGCCGTTCGTCATGGGGGTCCTGGCCGACCTCTCGGGCAAGCCGGCGGAGCCGCTGCCGCCGGTGGACGAGCGCAAGTTCCTCGACATCGATGTGGACAACTTCGACAGCCGCATGAAGGCGTTGAAGCCGCGGGTCGCCTTCCAGGTGCCGAACACGCTCACCGGCGAAGGCAACCTCAGCGTCGAGCTCACGTTCGAGAGCATGGACGACTTCTCGCCGGCGGCCGTGGCTCGCAAGGTGGATGCGCTCGGCAAGCTGCTCGAGGCCAGGCAGCAGCTGGCGAACCTGATTACCTACATGGACGGCAAGAGCGGCGCCGAGGACCTCGTGAGCCGGCTGCTGCAGGACCCGGCGCTGCTGCAGACGCTGGCGACGACGAAGAACCCCAACGCGGAACCCGGGTCCTAATCCGTGAACTCACCGACGGAGAACAGAAATGGCTGACGCAAAGATCCAGCAGGACGTCCAGGGCGCGACCACCGCGGTTGGGGTCACCGAGTTCGACTCTCTTCTGAAGAAAGAGTTCAAGCCGAAGACCGACGAAGCCAAGGAGGCGGTCGAGCGCGCGGTGCGCACGCTCGCCGAGCAGGCGCTCTCGCAGACGACGCTGATCGGGTCCGACGTGGTCAAGTCCATCGAGGCGATCATCGCGCAGCTCGACAAGAAGCTGTCCGAACAGATCAACCTGATCCTCCACCACGAGGACTTGCAGAAGCTCGAGGGCGCGTGGCGCGGGTTGCACTACCTGGTGAACAACACCGAGACCGACGAGATGCTCAAGATCCGCTTCATGAACATCAGCAAGCAGGACCTGGGCAAGACGCTGAAGAAGTTCAAGGGCACGGCGTGGGACCAGAGCCCGCTGTTCAAGAAGATCTACGAGGCGGAGTACGGCCAGTTCGGCGGCGAGCCGTTCGGCTGCCTGGTCGGCGACTACTACTTCGACCACACCCCGCCCGACGTCGAGCTGCTCGGCGAGATGTCGAAGGTGGCGGCGGCGGCGCACACGCCGTTCATCGCCGGCGCGTCGCCGACGGTGATGCAGATGGCGAGCTGGCAGGAGCTGGCCAACCCGCGCGACCTGACGAAGATCTTCACGACGCCCGAATACGCCGGCTGGCGGTCGCTGCGCGAGTCCGAGGACGCGCGCTACATCGGCCTGGCGATGCCGCGCTACCTGTCGCGCCTGCCGTACGGCGCCAAGACCAGCCCGGTCGAGGAGTTCGACTTCGAGGAAGACACCGGCGCCGCCGACCACAGCCGGTACACGTGGGCGAATGCCGCCTACGCCATGGCCGTGAACATCAATCGCTCGTTCAAGCTGTACGGCTGGTGCTCGCGCATCCGCGGCGTCGAGTCGGGCGGCTCGGTCGAGGGGCTGCCGACGCATACCTTCCCGACCGACGATGGCGGCGTGGACATGAAGTGCCCGACCGAGATTGCCATCAGCGACCGCCGCGAGGCGGAGCTCGCGAAGAACGGCTTCATGCCGCTCGTGCACCGGAAGAACTCGGACTTCGCCGCGTTCATCGGCGCGCAGTCGCTGCAGAAGCCGTTCGAGTACGACGATCCGGACGCGACGGCGAACGCCAACCTCGTCGGCGCGGCTGCCGTACCTGTTCGCCTGCTGCCGCTTCGCGCACTACCTGAAGTGCATCGTGCGCGACAAGATCGGCTCGTTCAAGGAGCGCGACGACATGCAGATCTGGCTGCAGAACTGGATCATGAACTACGTCGACGGCGATCCGGCGCATTCGATCGGAGACGCACCAAGGCGCCGAAGCCGCTGGCCGCCGCCGAAGTGCAGGTGGAAGAAGTCGAAGGCAACCCCGGGTACTACACGTCGAAGTTCTTCCTTCGTCCGCATTATCAGCTCGAGGGCCTCACCGTTTCGCTGCGGCTGGTGTCGAAGCTGCCGTCGGCCAAGGCTGCCGGCTGAGTCGGGCACGAGCATTCTCATTAACCGGGTCTAGGACAGGAGTTGACGCATGGCAGTCGATACTTTCGCAAAGATTGGCGACATCAAGGGTGAATCACAGGACGACAAGCACAAGGAGGAAATCGAGGTGCTCTCGTGGTCCTGGGGCGTGAGCCAGAGCGGCACCATGGCCGAGCGGCAGCGGCGGCGGCGCCGGGAAGGCGAGCTTCAACGACTTCAACTTCACCCACCACGTCGACAAGGCGTCGGCGATCCTGATGAAGGCGTGCGCGACCGGCGAGCACATCAAGGAAGCGACCTTCACCCAGCGCAAGGCCGGCAAGGGACAGCAGGAATTCCTGATCATCAAGATGAACGACGTCCTCATCACCGGCGTGGCGCCCGGCGGCAGCAGCGGCGACAGCGGCCTCGTCGTCGAGCAGGTCACGCTCCAGGCGTCGAAGGTCGACCTGGAATACAAGCCGCAGAAGGCGGACGGCTCGCTCGATGCCGGCCTGCACTTCAAGTACGACATCAAGGCAAACAAGGAAGGCTGACGCCTTCCGTCGGTCGCCGGTCTCCGGTCTTCGGTCTTCGGTCCTCCGAAGGCCGTAGACCGGAGACCGGCAGACCGCAGACCGTAGACCGTAGACCGATTCGGTTTCGTAGAGGCGGACCTTCAGGTCGCCTGAGGAAGCGACGATGTGTCCATAGTGACTGCTCCTCTGTCCGCTGGCGTCGGCGACATGTTCCTGATGGTCAAGGGCGCCAAGTACGGCCTGATCAAGGGTGAAGCGCAGGACGACGTCCACAAGGGCGAGATCGAGGTCCTGAGCTGGTCGTGGGGGATGCAGGCGAAGTCCTCGCTCGGCGGCGGCGCCGCCTCGGGCAAGGCCAGCGTCCGCGATCTGAAGATCGTCAAGAAGATCGACAGCGCCTCGACGGCGTTGATGTCGGCGCTGCGAACGAACGAGCCGATCCAGAAGGCCGTGCTGACGCTGCGGAAGGCGGGGAAGATCGCAGCTCGAATACTTCAAGGTCACGATCGAGCAGGGCCGCGTCACGTCGCTCGACGTCGAAGGCGGTGACGTCAGCGGCGGCACGGACGTCCTGGAGAACGTGAGCTTCTCGTTCAACAAGATCGAGGTCGAGTACGTCCCTCAGGGCAAGGACGGCCAGCCGCAGGGCGGCACGACGTTTCGGACCAGTGGGGAGACGGGTAATCATCGCTCGCAATGATCACTCGTAGGGGCCGCCTTCAGGCGGCCCTGGGCCGGCTGAAGCCGGCCCCTACGTAAGGGGAACCATGGCAACGATTCGCGCCGATGCTGCCGAACAGAGCCTGAAGGCCGGCGATCCCGCCGCTGCGCTCGCTCACTTGCAGGAGCAGGTGCGCGCCCGCCCCGCCGATGCGAAGCTGCGCGTCTTCCTCTTCCAGCTGCTGTGCGTCCTCGGCCAGTGGGAGCGCGCGCTGAACCAGTTGAGCGTCGCGTCCGACCTCGATCCGGCGGCGCTGGCGATGGCCCAGATGTACGGCGATGCGGTGAGCTGCGAGCCGATGCGCCGCCGAGGTGTTCGAAGGGAAGAAGTCGCCGATGGTCCTCGGCCAGCCCGAGCAGTGGCTGGCGCTGCTGATCGAGTCGCTGCTGCTCGCCGGGCAGGGCGAGCATCGCGCAGTCGAGCGACCTGCGGTTGCGTGCGTTCGACGAGGCGCCGGCGACGAGCGGCACGATCGACGGCCAGCCGTTCGAGTGGATCGCCGATGCCGACTCGCGCCTCGGGCCCGTGCTCGAGGCGGTCATCAACGGCCGCTACTACTGGGTGCCGTTCTCGCGGCTGACGCAAGGTATCCGCTCGAGGCGCCCGAGGATCTGCGCGACCTCGTGTGGATGCCGGCGCACCTGCAGTTCGAGAACGGCGGCGAGTCGGTCGCGCTCATTCCGACGCGGTATCCCGGCTCGGAAACCGCGGCCGACGGGATGATCGCGCTGGCGCGCAAGACGCTGTGGGCGGAAGCAGGCGCCGGACGTGCACCACGGCCTCGGGCAGCGCATCCTCGCCACCGACGTCGCCGACGTGCCGCTGCTGGAAGTCCGCACCATCTCGCTCACCGGCAGCGCCGAGGAGACGACGGAGCTCGCCGGCGATCATGGCTGAGCAGCTCCCGCCCCAGGAACGGCTGCAGCCGGCGCTGCTCGATCGCCTCACCGACGACGAGCCGGACAAGAAGCACGAGCCGCGCGAGGCAGCGCCTGCTGTCGAGAAGCCGCCTGCGCCAGGCGGTCCTGCGCGACCTGGCGTGGCTGTTCAACGCCACGCGGCTCGAGGCGGACACCGACCTGACCAGGGCGCCGCCTGGCGCGCAGGTCGGTCGTCAATTTCGGGCTGCCGGCGCTGTCGGGCAAGACCGCCTCCTCGCTCGACGTGACCGACCTCGCGCGCGCGATCCGGCAGGCCATCCTCGACTTCGAGCCGCGCATCCTGCCCGGTACGCTGCAGATCCGGACGCTCCTCGAGGCCGGCGACGCTCGATCACCACAACGTGATCGGCGTCGAGATTCGCGGCCAGCTGTGGGCACAGCCGGTGCCGCTCGAGCTGCTGGTCCGTACCGAGATCGATCTCGAAACCGGGAAGGTCGAGATCGCCGACCTCATCCCACCGGGGTGGCGTGATGGATCCGCGCCTGCTGCAGTACTACAACCTCGAGCTGCAGCACCTGCGCGAGATGGGTGCGGAGTTCGCGAAGCAGTTTCCCAAGATCGCCGCCCGGCTCGGCATGAACGGGCTGGAGGTTGCCGATCCGTACGTCGAGCGGCTGCTCGAAGGCGTCGGCTTTCTCGCCGCGCGCGTGCAGCTCAAGATCGACGCCGAGTTCCCGCGCTTCACGCAGGCGCTGCTCGAGATCATCTACCCGCACTACCTGGCGCCGACGCCGTCGATGCTGGTGGCGCAGCTCAAGCCGGATCCGAGCGACCCGAACCTCGCGTCCGGACCACGGGTCCCGCGCGGCAGCGCGATGCACAGCCTCATCGCCGGCGACGAGGCGACCGCGTGCGAGTTCCGCACCGCGCACGACGTCAGGCTGTGGCCGATCGAGATCGTGTCGGCGAGCTACTTCTCCTTCGCGCCCGATCTGCCGCTCAACACGCTGCCGGTCGCGCAGCGGATCAAGGGCGGCCTGCGGATTCGGCTGAAGACGACCGCGGGGTTGAAGTTCGCACAGCTGCCGATCGACCGGCTCTGCTTTCACCTGGCCGGCCGCGACGACGTGGCGAACAAGCTGTACGAGCTGTGCCTCGCCACCGGCCTCGGCGCGCTGGTGCTGCACGGGAAGGCGCACAGCGCGCTGGAACGAGTTCCTGCCGGCGCGCACGATCCGTCCGGTCGGCTTCACCGACGACGAGGCGCTGCTGCCGGTCACGCTGCGTTCGTTCCAGGGCTACCGGCTGCTGCAGGAGTATTTCTCGTTTCCGCAGCGCTTCCGCTTCTTCGAGCTGACGGGGCTCGCGCCGGCGCTGCAGCGCGCCGACACGGACGAGGTCGAGCTCGTCGTCCTCTTCGGCCGCGGGGACGCCGACGCTCGAGAGCGTCGTCGACGCCTCGAATTTCGCGCTGTTCTGCACGCCGGCGATCAACCTGTTCCCCAAGCGCGCCGATCGCATTCACGTCAGCGACGGCGCCTACGAGTACCACGTCGTCGCCGACCGGACCCGGCCGCTGGACTTCGAGATCTACGAAGTCACCAGTGTCGTCGGGCACGGCGTCGGCGCGGACAGCGAACAGGAGTTCCTGCCGTTCTACGCCGCGTACAGCACCGACAGCATCCGTCAGCAGCCGGCCTACTTCACGACGCGGCGCGAGCCGCGGCTCGTCACCGCCGAGCAGCGGCGCCGCGGCTCGCGCTCGAGCTATATCGGCAGCGAGGTGTTCCTCTCGCTCGTCGATCCGGCGCAGGCGCCGTACAGCGGCGACCTGCGGCAGCTGTCACTCCAGGCGCTGTGCACCAACCGCGACCTTCCGCTGCAGATGCCGGTGGGCGTCGGCAAGACCGACCTGCTGCTGGACATGGCCGCGCCGGTGGCGAGCATCCGCGTCGTCAGCGCGCCCGAGCCGTCCGTACGCGCCGCTGGCCGACGGCGCCGTGGCGTGGCGCGCCATCAGCCACCTGTCGCTCAACTACCTGTCGCTCGTGCAGCTCCACGCCGCAGGAGGGCGCGAGCGCGCTGCGCGACCTGCTCGAGCTCTACGCCGCCGAGCGGCGACGCCAGCGCGCGGAGGCAGATCGAGGGCATCAGGTCGGTGCGCGTGGATCGCGTCGTGCGGCGGCTGCCGTCGACGGCCGGGCCGCTCGCCTTCGGCCGCGGCCTCGAGATCAACGTGCAGATCGACGAGCTGGCGTTCGAAGGCGGCAAGCGCGCTACCTGCTCGGGTCGGTGCTCGATCGGTACTTCGCGCGTCACGTCTCGATCAACTCGTTCACCGAAACCGTGCTGCGCTCCGAGACGCGGGGCGAGATCAACCGATGGGTGCCGCAATGGGGCGCGAGACCGACGCTCTAGCGTTTCTCGCGGCGTTGGCGGACGCGCCGTACCGCTACGACTTCTACCAGACGCTGCGCCGGCTGGAGTGCCTGTACAGCGACAAGCCGCGCTGGGGCCGCGCCCTTCGTCCGGTCGACGAGCCGGTGCGGCTCGGGCAGGATCCGGACCTGTCGTTTGCGCCCGCGCCGCTGGCCTCGTTCGAGCCGGCGGAGAACGGCACGCCGGCCGCGCTGCAGGTCAGGCTGTTCGGCCTGTTCGGCCCGAACGGCCCGCTGCCGCTGCACATCACCGAGTACGCGCGCGAGCGGCTGCGGCACGCGGGCGATCCGACGCTCAGCCGGTTCCTCGACCTCTTTCATCATCGGTTCCTGGCGCTGTTCTACCGCGCGTGGGCGCAGGCGCAGCCGCACGTCAACCGCGATCGCCCGCACGACGACCGCTTCACGTCGTACGTCGGGCGCCTTCGTCGGGCTGGCGCCGCCGGCGTTCCGCGATCGCGACGCGCTGCCCGACCTTGCCAAGTTCTTTCACGTCGGCGCGCTCATCCGGCAGGTCCGCAACGCGGAGGGGCTCGCCGCCATCCTCCAGCACTTTTTCCGCGTGCCCGTCGCGGATCGAGCAGTTCGTCGGCCACTGGATGTCGCTGGGCGAGCGGGAGCGGACGTGCCTCTCGGCCGAAGGCGCGCGTGCTCGGGGCCGGCGCCGTGCTCGGCAGCCGCGTGTGGGACCGGCAGCACAAGTTCCGCATCCGGCTCGGGCCGCTGACGCTCGGGCAGTACGAGAGTTTTCTGCCCGGCGGGACGCCGCTGCGAAAGCTCGTGGACTGGGTGCGGCTCTATCTCTGCTTCGAGCTCGAGTGGGACGTGCGCCTGCTGCTGCGGCGGAGCGAGGTGCCGCCGCTGACGCTCGGCGGCGGCCAGCCGACTGGGCTGGACCACGTGGCTCGGCCGGCGCCGCGCCGCGACCGACGCCGACGACCTGTGTCTGGATGCAGAAAGCGTTCGTCGCCAGGAGTGCGCGCCGCATGAGTGAAATCAGCCGATCGGCGCTGTTCGGCAAGCTCAACAGCCTCGCCTACAAGGCCATCGAGGGCGCCACCGTGTTCTGCAAGCTGCGCGGCAACCCGTACGTCGAGCTGGTGCACTGGATGCAGCAGATCCTGCAGACGCCCGACTCCGACCTGCATCGCATCGTCAAGCACTTCGAGCTCGACCCCTCGCGGCTGGCGAAGGACGTCACCGATGCGCTCGATCGCCTGCCGCGCGGCGCCACGTCGATCTCCGACCTGTCGGCGCATGTCGAGAACGCGGTCGAGCGCGGCTGGGTCTATTCGACGCTGATGTTCGGCGATGCGCAGGTGCGCACGGGCCATCTCGTCGTCGGCATGCTGAAGACCCCGTCGCTGCGCAACGCGCTCGTCGCGATTTCGCGCCAGTTCGAGGCGCATCAAGGCCGACACGCTGACCGAGGACTTCGCGCGAATCGTGAACGGCTCGCCGGAGGAGCGGCTCGAGCGCCGCGGACGGTTCGTCGCTGGCGGCGCCCGGCGAAGCCAGCGGCGCGATGGCGCCGGCGCAGATGGGCAAGCAGGAAGCGCTCAAGCGGTTTGCCACGGACCTGACCGAGCGGGCGCGCAAGGGCGAGATCGATCCGGTGAGCGGCCGCGACGAGGAGATCCGGCAGATCGTCGACATCCTGATGCGCCGCCGCCAGAACAACCCGATCCTGACCGGCGAAGCCGGCGTCGGCAAGACCGCCGTCGTCGAAGGCTTCGCGCTGCGCCTCGCGAGAGGCGACGTGCCGCCGCCGCTGCAGAACGTCTCGCTCTACACGCTCGACATCGGGCTGCTGCAGGCGGGCGCGAGCATGAAGGGCGAGTTCGAGAACCGGCTGCGGCAGGTGATCGACGAAGTGCAGGCATCGCCGAAGCCGATCATCCTGTTCGTCGACGAGGCGCACACGCTCATCGGCGCCGGCGGCGCCGCCGGCACCGGCGACGCCGCGAACCTGCTCAAGCCGGCGCTGGCGCGCGGCACGCTGCGCACGATCGCCGCGACGACGTGGGCGGAGTACAAGAAGTACATCGAGAAGGATCCGGCGCTGACCCGCCGCTTCCAGGTCGTGCAGGTGCTCGAGCCGAGCGAGGACAAGGCGATTCTGATGGTGCGCGGCGTCGCCTCCGTCCTCGAGAAGCACCATCGCGTGCAGGTGCTCGACGAAGCGCTCGAAGCGGCCGTGCGGCTGTCGCACCGCTACATCCCGGCGCGCCAGCTGCCGGACAAGGCGGTCAGCCTGCTCGACACCGACGTGCGCGCGCGTGGCGATCAGCCAGCACGCGGTGCCGCCGCAGCTCGAGGACTGCCGCCGGCGCATCGAAGGCCTGCAGACCGAGCTCGAGATCATCGGCCGCGAGGAGGCCGTCGGCGTGAACACCGTGGAGCGCCGGAAGGTGGCCGAGCAGAAGCTGGCCACGGCGGAACAGCGCCGGATCGAGCTCGACGAGCGCTGGCAGGCGGAGCGCGAGCTCGTGGATCGGGTCCTCGACATCCGCGCGACGCTGCGCAAGCCCGAAACGGCGCCAGAGCAGCGGGACGCGCTGCTCGACGAGCACGCCGAGCTGCAGGTGAAGCTCAATGTCCTGCAGGGCGAGTCGCCGCTGATCCTGCCGAGCGTTGACGAGCAGGCCGTCGCGTCGGTGGTGCAGGACTGGACCGGCGTGCCGGTGGGCCGCATGGTGAAGAACGAGATCGAGACCGTGCTCAACCTGGCGGAGACGCTCAACCAGCGGGTGATCGGCCAGCGTCACGCGCTCGAGATGATCGCGCGGCGCATCCAGACGTCGCGCGCCAGGCTCGACAACCCCAACAAGCCGATCGGCGTCTTCATGCTGTGCGGCCCCTCGGGCGTCGGCAAGACCGAAACGGCGCTGGCGCTGGCAGAGGCGCTGTACGGCGGCGAGCAGAACGTCATCACGATCAACATGAGCGAGTTCCAGGAGGCGCACACCGTCTCCACGCTCAAGGGATCGCCGCCCGGATATGTCGGCTACGGCGAAGGCGGCATCCTGACGGAAGCCGTGCGCCGGCGTCCCTACAGCGTCGTGCTGCTCGACGAAGTCGAGAAGGCGCACTCGGACGTCCACGAGCTCTTCTTCCAGGTCTTCGACAAGGGGTGGATGGAGGACGGCGAGGGCCGCTACATCGACTTCACGAACACGATCATCCTGCTCACGTCCAACGTCGGCACCGACCTCATCGTGCGGCTGTGCAAGGACCCGGAGCTCATGCCGGACGCGGAAGGCGTGGCGAAGGCGCTGCGCGAGCCGCTGCTGAAGAAGTTCCCGCCGGCGCTGCTCGGCCGGCTCGTGCCCATCCCGTATTACCCGCTCACCGACGAGATGCTGTCGAGCATCGTCCGCCTGCAGCTCGAACGGATCGCGAAGCGGGTCGTGGAGCACCACAAGATTCCGTTCGCCTATGACGACGAGGCCGTCAAGCTGATCGTGAGCCGCTGCACGGAGGTCGAGAGCGGCGGGCGCATGATCGACGCCATCCTCACCAATACCGTGCTGCCGGAGATCAGCCGCGAGTTCCTGACGCGGACGATGGCCGGCCTGCCGCTGACCGGCGTGCGGCTGGCGGTGGCGAACGGCGATTTCGACTACCGGTTCGACGGCGCTCCCGCCGCCGCGGCTGACGAAGGGGCCGGCTCCAGCCGGCCCGATGGCGACGTGGGGGCCGGCTTGGCCGGCCAGGCGCCGATGACGTGGGGCCGACTGAGCCGGCCGAGCACGTGCGTAGCAGCCGGCCCGAAACCGAGATCGTAGGGTCCTGACATGGAGCAATTACCAGACGTACCGCGTGAAGTCACCGTCGCGGAGGCGATGTCGATCGCGATCCGCTGCCAGAAGAACGGTCACCTCGCGGCCGCCGAGGACATCTATCGGGCGATCCTCGAGCAGGCGCCCGACCAGGCGGACGCGATGCACTACGCGGGCGTCATCGCGCATCAGCAGGGCCGCAGCGACGACGCGCTCGCGCTGATCGAGAAGAGCCTCGCGCTCGCGCCTGGCCAGGCAGACTGGCACAGCAACCTCGGCATCGTCCTCAAGGCGCGGGGCAGGCTGGCTGAAGCCGTTGCCGCGTTCCAGCAGGCCATCGCGCTCGATCCGACGCATGCCAACGCGCTACAACAATCTCGGCGTCCTGCTCAGGGCGCAGGGCCACGCGGCGGAATCCGAAGCGGCGTATCGGAAGGCGATCGCCATCGATCCCGATCACCAGGACGTCCACCAGAACCTCGGCATCCTGCTGTACGGCCAGCGGCGGATGCGGGAAGCGGTGGCCTGCTTCTGCAAGGTCATCACGCTCGACCCGAAGCATGCGCAGGCGCGGCGGCTGCTGGCGCTGGCGCATTGCACGCTCGGCGAGTTCGACAAGGCGGTGGAGATCTGCGAGCGCTGGCTGCGCGAGGAGCCGGACAGCCCGCTGGCGCGCCACACGCTGGCCGCCTGCTCGGGGCGCGACGTGCCGGCCCGCGCCTCGGACGCGTATCGTCGAGGCCGTCTTCGACGGCTTCGCCGCCAGCTTCGACGCGAAGCTGGCGCAGCTGATGTACCGCGCGCCGGAGCTGGTTGCCGCGATGCTTGCGGAGTCGGGCATCGAGGCGGCGAAGACATTCGACGTGCTCGACGCCGGCTGCGGCACCGGCCTGTGCGGCCCGCTGCTCACGCCGTACGCGCGCGGCTGGTCGGCGTGGATCTGTCGGGCGCGGATGCTCGATCAGGCGCGCGAGCGCCATGTCTACGACGAGCTCGTCAAGGGCGAGCTGACGGCGTACCTCGCAGTCGTGTCCCGAGGCGTTCGACGTGATCGTGTCGGCAGACACGCTGGTCTATTTCGGCGCGCTCGACGAGGTGATCGCGGCGGCCGCCGCGGCGCTGCGGCCGGACGGACACTTCGTCTTCACCGTGGAGGAGCTCGCAGGTGCTGACGACGGCGACGGATTACTGCCTCAGGCCGCACGGCCGCTACAACCATGCGCGCGCCTATGTCGAGCGCCTGCTCATGGCCGCCGGGCTGAGGCCGGTGATCGCTCGCGCGGAGCTGCGGCTCGAGGCGGGGGTGCCGGTCGATGGCCTGGTCGTCAGGGCGGAGAAGCGTGAGGCGGCGTACATGAGCACCGGGGACGATCGGAGAGCACCATGTCTGGCGTGACGACACGGCTGATGGAGATCGACACGCCGCTCGGCGACGGCGTGCTGCTGTTTCACGGCATGCGCGCGCGCGAGGAGCTGGGCCGGCTGAGCGAGTACCAGCTCGACCTGCTGAGCGCCGAAGAGCGACATCAATCTCGACGACGATCCTCGGCAAGAACGTCACGGTCAAGCTGGCGCTGCCCGACGACAGCACGCGCTACTTCAACGGCTTCGTGACGCGCTTTTCGCAGGGCGAGCACGTACGGCCGCTATCACCGGTACACCGCCATCGTCCGTCCGTGGCTCTGGTTCCTGACGCGCACCGCCGACTGCCGCATCTTCCAGGAGATGACGGTGCCGGACATCATCAAGAAGGTGTTCGCCGATCATCCCGTCGCCGACTTCAAGTTCGAGCTGACGGGCACGTATCGCAAGTGGACCTACTGCGTGCAGTACCGGGAGACCGACTTCAACTTCGTCAGCCGGCTGATGGAGCAGGAAGGCATCTACTACTACTTCCGGCACACCGACGGCCACAACACGCTGGTGCTGACCGACTCGTGCAGCAAGCACGCGCCGTGTCCCGGCTACGAGGAGCTCTCCGTTCATCCCGCCCGAGCAGCTCGCGCGGCCGGAGCTCGAGCACATCAGCAGCTGGGAGTTCTCGCGCGAGGTGCAGCCGGGCGTCTACGTGCACGACGACTACGACCTCGAGCGGCCGAGCGTCGACCTGAAGACGCAGAAGGTCCTGTCCCGCAAGTACTCGCCGAGCAACTACGAGGTCTTCGACTATCCCGGCGACTACCTGCAGAAGGCCGACGGCGAACAGTACGCCTCCGTCCGCATCGACGAGCTCGGGACGCAGTTCGAGACCATCAGCGCCGTGACCAACGCCCGCGGCATGGCCGTCGGGGCGCTGTTCACGCTCGACGCCTGTCCGCGCGCCGACCAGAACCGCGAGCACCTCGTCGTCGCGGCGAACTACGACCTCGAGTTCAGCGACTACGAGGCGCTGCCCGGCGGGCGGCGGATCGAGCTATCAGTGCAGCTTCGCGGCGATGTCGACGCAGCAGCAGTTCCGGCCGCAGCGCACCACGCCGAAGCCGTTCGTCCAGGGGCCGCAGACGGCGATGGTCGTCGGCCCGGCCGGCGACGAGATCTACACCGACAAGTTCGGGCGCGTGAAGGTGCAGTTCCACTGGGACCGCCTGGGCAAGAAGGACGAGAACAGCTCCTGCTGGATCCGCGTGTCGCACCCGTGGGCCGGCAAGGGCTGGGGCGCCGTGTCCACGCCGCGCATCGGCCAGGAGGTCATCGTCGACTTCCTCGAAGGCGATCCCGACCAGCCGATCATCACCGGCCGCGTCTACAACGCCGAGAGCCAGCCGCCGTTCGGGTTCCCCGCCGGCGCCGTGCTGAGCGGCATCAAGTCGCAGACGCACAAGGGCGCGCGGCTTCAACGAGCTGTCGATGGACGACACCGCCGGCAAGGAGCGCGTGTTCATCCACGGCCAGTACAACATGGACACCGTCGTCGAGCACGATCAGACGTCGACGATCCACAACAGCCGCACCGACCGCGTGGACGTGGACGATTCGGAGAGCATCGGCAAGAACCAGAAGTGGGACGTCGGCGTCAATCGCGACGCGACCATCGGGTCCAACGAGACGCTGACGGTCGGCGCGAACCGGACGAAGAACGTCGGCGCCAACGAGACGGTCACCATCGGCGGCAACCGCAGCGCGCACGGTCAGCGGCAGCGAGACGGCGACCGTCGCGCTGCAGCGCACGCACAGCGTCGGCGTCAACGAGACGATCAGCGTCGGCGGCGCGCAGGAGATCACGGTCGGCGGCCTGCAGGCGGTGACGGTCGGCGCGATGCAGACGATCAACGTCGGCGCCAATCAGTCGACGAGCGTCGGTGCGGCCAGTCGACGACGGTGGCCGCCGCTCGGACGGTGAAGGTCGGCGCAGCGCAGACGTCGACGTGGGGCAAGCAGCGAGCGATGACGGTCGGCGCGCGACGAGACGCGCAGCGTGACCGGCGGGCGGACGACGAGCGTCGGCAAAGACGACGCCACCAAGGTCGGCAAGAACTGCGTGGTCGATGCCGGCGAGTCGATCGCGATCAAGACCGGCAGCGCCAGCATCACGATGAAGAAGGACGGCACGATCGTGATCAAGGGCAAGGACATCACGATCAGGGGCAGCGGCAAGATCAACGTCAAGGCCGACGAGCGACATCGTGATGAAGGGCTCGAAGATTCTGCAGAACTGAGCGGCGAGCTGCCGACGGAGTTGTTATGCAGGTGAAGAATCCGAGCGGGGTCGCCGACGCCGCCGCGCTCGAGGAGATGTGCAGTGAGGATCTCCTCGCTCCATTGGTCGTAGGCCAGTCGACGAAGGCCGCTTCCGTGCCTCCCCCCGCGCACTTCGTCATCGGGGAGCTGCTGGCGATGACCAACAACGGACAGACCCCGCTGGTCGTTTTCCCAGGGATGGGAGGTTCAGCGCCAGTGGCTGCGCGAACGACGGTAGATTTTCACGGAGCGCATATCGGTGGCCAGGTGGTGATCATGTTTGACGGCGGTGACGCCGCGAAGCCGGTCGTGCTCGGTGTGGTCCGGGGGGCACGGGCCGCAGCCGCTCAAGTCGACTCCGGGCACCGTGGACGTGGATGTCGATGGCGAGCGCCTCGTTGTCACTGCGAAGGAACAGCTCGTGCTGCGCTGCGGCAAGGCGAGCATCACGCTCACGCGTGAAGGCAAGGTACTGATCCAGGGCGCCTACATCTCGAGCCGTTCTTCCGGCGTGAACCGGGTCAAGGGTGGATCGGTTCAGCTCAATTGAGTGAAATCATCGAGACCCAGCAGATGTTAATCGATTCGACGAGAACGTCCGCGCCGACGGCCGCACCGCCAGTCATCGCGCTCGTTATCGGCCAGCACGCCGAAGAGCTCGCCATGCTCTGGGGAGACGCGGAACAGTCTGCGCGTGTCCGGACATGTTGCGCTCCGCCACCTGGCGCGGTTCGATGAACGAATCGCAGCGCATCAAGACGGGTGTGCCGTGGCGGGGGAGGGTGCGCTGCGCGTCCTTCGCGCACAGCTCGATAGTGTCTCGGCCGGCCGGATTTTCGCCGCCGCCGTCGTTGGCCTCGATTTAGGGGATCAGGACACGCTCCGGCGGTGCGTCCTCGTTTCCGAGGCGGGACCGGATGCGCTGCCAGGGATGAGATCGGCCTTGGGCTGGGTCGCATCCGCCAAGCTGAGGGGGGTAGTCAAGAATCTGTTGAGTGAAGTCTCACCGACACTCCGAGCCCTCGGTTTGGCGGCGTGCCGTCTGCACGGCGTCGTGCCGGACTCCTCGCTGGCCGACGGTTTGACAAATCAAAGCAAGGATGTTCGCGCCGAGGCATTCCGTGCAGCCGGTGTTCTCGGCCAGGCGCACCTTGTGTCGTCCCTCGCTTCCGTCGTCGACGCCGATGCGACTTGTCAGTTCTGGGCGGCGTGGTCGGCTGTGCTGCTCGGAAACCGCGGCAGAGCCCTCGACAGCCTTGCCGACGTCGGGTGGTCCGCTGCTCACGAGCGGCGGCGGGCATTTCGCCTTGCATGCCAAGCGATGGAGACCGCGGCCGCCCATCGACTCCTGCAACGCCTCGCCGCCTCCGACGCGCAGGTGCGATTGGTCATCGAGGGGAGTGGCATTGTCGGCGACCCGGCCTACGTGCCGTGGCTCATCAAGCAGATGGCCGACGACAACCTTGCGCGTCTCGCGGGCGAGGCGTTCACCCTCATCACGGGCGCGGACCTAGCCCTCCTGGATTTCGAAGGGGACCGGCCGGAAAGAATGGAGTCGGGACCGAACGACAAACCGGACGACCCCAACGTGGAGATGGATGCGGATGAAGGATTGCCCTGGCCCGATCCGGCAAAAGTGCAGACCTGGTGGGACGCAAACGACAACGATTCGACTGGGCGTCCGCAGTTTCATGGGCTCGCCTGTGACTCGTGAGCACTGCGTCGATGTGTTGAAAAACGGCTATCAACGTCAGCGCGTGCTCGCCGCCCACTACCTCTGTTTGCTCGTGCCTGGGACACCGCTCTTCAACACCGGTGCCGCCGCATGGCGCCAGCAGGCGCTGCTGGCGCAGCTGTGACGGATACCGATGGCGAACCGGACCTCACATAGGGAACACCGGGTGATTCGTTGCGGCATCGGCATAGGTTCGACCGCACGCGGGCACCGAGTCAACCGCGGTTCCGGACGGTGTCGGCTGAACCGAGAAGCAAGGGAAGGCCGGATCGACGCACATCGACTGGGTGGAGGATTCCGATGGTGGAGGTAATCAATCCCACCGGCATGGTGGCTGGCTACACGTTGGGCGTGGAGCCGTCTGGCCGAGAGCTTCTGGTGATTGTAGTAAAGGGCACATTTCGTCTTCCCGAATCGGGAGCGGACCCGACGCTCGTTGAGGATCAGCAGCCGCTTATAGTGGCCGATACCTTCACTGGTAAGCCCGGCTTCTCGGCACCGCAAGAGGAAGTCGATTTCGCGCCGCGCAAGCCCCAGTGCGACGTTCTGCTGACCGGCAGCGCCTGGGCTCCTCAAGGGCATCCAGCCGAGCGCGTCACGGTCGGCTTGCGGATCGCGACGTGGAAGAAAGTGTTCACCGTAGTCGGCGATCGACACTGGGATGCGGGCATCACGGGAATACGACCGAGCCTGCCCACGCCGTTTATCCAGAAGGCGATTTCATATGACGTTGCGTTCGGCGGCGTCGACGCGTTCCATGAAGATCCCGCGAAACACTATGCCTTCATGCGGAACCCCGTCGGTCGCGGGTGGCACCACCATTTGAAGAGCAAATACGTGGACGGCACGCCGCTGCCCAACACCGAGGAGATCGATCGGCCAGTCGAGACGCCAAACGGCGGTTACGCACCGATGTCGTTCGGTCCGCTCGGTCGCGGCTGGTCGTCGCGACTGCCATACGCGGGGACGTACGACCAGCAATGGATTGATACCACCTTTCCATTTCTGCCTGCTGATTTTCGCGACGAGTACTACCAGGCCGCGCCCCTGGATCAGCAGATGCCGTATCCGACGGGCGGCGACGAGGTCACCCTCGTAAACTTGACGGCGGCGGGTCGCGCCAGCTTCCGCCTGCCTGCGGCCGACATGCCGGTGACGTTCTTCCGCAGGCGGGGCGGACGGGAAGACACGCGTGCTGCGCTCGACACCATCGTTATACGGCCGGATGAGGGGATCATCACCATGACGTGGCGCGCCAGTCTGCCGCTGCGGAGGAGTATTTTCGAAATCTCCGAGGTGCTGACGGGAACGATGCCGCGCGGCTGGTGGCGGGCCCGCGAGTTGGGAAAGACCTGGTATCCATCGTTGGCGGAGGTCCGTGCCGCGGGTCCGTTCGACGAGGACGGAGAGGCGGTATGACTGCTCCGCTCGTCGTCTCGAGTACCGGAATGGTCACCGGCGTCGGTTTGACGGCACCTGCTTCTTGTGCGGCGATCCGCTGCGCCATCGACAACTTCCAGCGGACCCGGTTCAGGGACAGGGATGGAGAGTGGCTCATGGGCTGCGAGGTATCGCTGGGGCAGCCGTGGCGAGGGTCGACGCGACTGAAACAGATGGCGGTGCAGGCGATTCGCGAGTGCCTCGAGCGACGGCCTGATTTGATCTCCGAGTCGACCCCGCTCCTGCTCTGCCTGTCCGAAACCGACCGCCTCGGACGCGGCGTAACTGATGACGAGGAGTTTCTTGCCGACGTGCAGCGTGAGCTTGGAACGCCCTTCCACGCGCGGTCGGCCGTGGTCGCGAACGGGCACGTATCAGCAGCCATCGCCGTGCAGCATGCGCGACGACTGCTGGCCGACGCTGGTATTCGGCACGTGATCGTCGCCGCCGCCGACAGCCTGCTGGTCGCGCCGGCGCTGTCTCACTACGAAGAGCGCCAGCGGTTGCTGACCAGCACGAACTCCGACGGGTTCATTCCCGGAGAGGCGGCCGCGGCGATAGTGCTCGAATCGATGCGCGATTCCGCAGAGCCTCAACTCGTGTGCCGGGGCACGGGGTTCGGCGTCGAAAAAGCTCATATCGATTCGGAAGAGCCGCTGAGAGCCGACGGCCTCACCGAAGCGATCAAAGCAGCGCTGCACGATGCGGGCTGCGCGGAGAGCGTCCTGCAGTTCAAGATCATCGATGTCTCGGGAACTCAGTATCACTTCAAGGAAGCGAGTCTGGCATACAGTCGGATCGACCGCACGAAACGAACGGAGTTCGACGTCTGGCATCCGGCCGACTGTGTCGGCGAGGTCGGGGCGGCGATTGGGCCGATCATGCATCGGCGTGCTGAAGGCGGCGTTCGAAAAGGGGTACGCGAAGGGCAACCACGTGCTGATGCACATGGGCAACGACGACGGCAAGCGGGCAGCGCTTGTCTTTGCGTGGCAGCCGGCGGGGCGCTGAAGTGGCAAACAAGGTGTTCGCGAACGGCAGGGAGGTGGCCTGCAAGGCGGGGTCGGGAAAGACCATCTGCGCGATGCCGGATGTCTGCTTCACGCCGCCGGAGAATCCAGCCACGCCGCCGGGAGTCCCGGTTCCGTATCCGAACACGGGGCTGGATTCGGACACCACGGACGGCAGCAAGAAGGTGATGATTTCCGGCAAGGAGGTCATGCTCAAGAACAAGTCGTACTTCAAGTCGTCCAGCGGAGACGAGGCGGGATGTGCGGCAAAGAAGGGCGTCATCTCCAGCAAGAACACCGGCAAGGTCTACTTCATCGCGTGGTCGATGGACGTCAAGTTCGAGGGCGAGAACGTCGTACGCCATCTCGACATGACGACCAACAACCATGGCAGTCCCCTGGCGAACGAGGCCGTGCCGTGGCCGTTCACGGCCAAGATGTCGCGCGCCGACAAGAAGAAGTGCGCGGACGACATCAAGAAGGAAAAGGAGGCGTGCGCGAGTACAAGCCGTACAAGAAAGACGGCAAGGACGTGTGCGCGGAAGCCGGCGTCGGCGGCGCATTCAGCACCGACAAGGCGACGTCGACCAAGCGAGCCAAATCGGCAAGCGCGGATCCATGCTCCGCCGCTCGACGCTGCCGGCTCGTGCCTTTCAACGCCAAGCCGGAGGATGGCATCAAAGGGTGCTGTCCCGCGCAGACCGGCGACCACCTCGTTCCGAAGAGCTCCTTTTTCGTGACCTCTGTCGACGCGGGGAATCTGTTGCCGGGGTGGCGGCCTGGTGATGGCGGGGGCACCGGCTACAACATCGACAAGGCGCCGTGCATGTGCACCGAGGGTGGAAGTTGCACAGGGAGCCATGGCTACAGGCATGCTCACCACAAAGCTGAAAGTAGTTGCTGCCGGCACGCTCGTGCCGTTCGACGACGAGGTGGATCACTGTGTTGCGGGAGCCAAGGCAATCGCGCCGCAATGCAATGACGAGTGCCTGAAGGCCCAGCTGAAAGAGGGCCACAAAGGCATGGGCGACCAGTCCAAGCCCGTCAAGCGTTCGCCGACGGGCAAGAACTTCGTCGGCAAGGTCAAGGAACTACTGGCAAAGATCAAGGAGATGCTTCCGAAGGCGGGTGTCACCGCGCCGTAACCGAAGTGTACAAACGATGAGAGCCAATTTGCCGCTGCTCGCGAGTTCGTTCGCGGCGCCGCGCGACGCAGGGATCTCGTTTACATTCTGAGTAAGGGAAGGCACTGATGGCGCAAGGGGTCGCCCACACCAGCGTCATCGCGATTTATCAAGGTAAGTGGGCGGATGCTGTAGACACGGAGTGGGATCTGACTGCGATCGCCGTTTCGGCGACTGCCCGCTGAGAAAGCGATCGTCATCGGCGAAGATGGCGATGTCGCCGCCTACGTGGGCGGCAAGACCACGCCAGAAAAGATCGAGCCCGACCCGGTGTTGATCCGCAAACGCACGTACGATTGAAGGCTACGTATACGCCTGCGGGATGAAGCGGCAGGTCTACCGGCGAGGCGGCGAGCGCCGGTGGACCGACATGAGCGCGCCGTTTCCGAAGCCTCGCGAAACGGCGGGGTTTGAGGCAATCGACGGATACTCGTCGAACGAGATCTACGCCGTGGGGTGGAGCGGGGAGATCTGGCAATTCAACGGCAAGAAATGGATCGATTGAAATGGTCCGACGAGCGTCATCCTGGGCTCGGTGTGCTGCGCGCCGGACGGGGTCGTGTATGTGGCGGGTCAGCAGGGCATCATGATCCGAGGTAGAAACGACGCTTGGGAAGCGATCGATCGGGAGGACGAGGTCAGCGTCGACCTCTGGGACCTCTGCTGGTTCATGGGCAGAAGCTGTACGTTGCTACGATGACGGACCTGTTCACCCTGGAGGGGAACGCCCTGGTTCCGGTCGATTTCGGAGAGATCGGCACTCCCACCTGCTACAACTTGACGACCGCCGAGGGCGTTCTGTGGTCGATCGGGCGTGACGATGTGGCGTCGTTCGACGGAACCACTTGGCGGCGATACGACTGACCGTGTCCCGCTGCATTTGTCCGGAGCAGAGCGGTGGACGTCGGCCACAGCCGTTCTTTTTCTTGCCCCAATGAAGTGAGCGCCGATGCTTACCAGGTACATCCTCGCCGGCCTTGCCGCAGTTTTCCTGGTGGCCGCCTTGGTTCGCCTGACCACGGCGCACGGCTCGTCACATCCGCAGGTCAAAACCTGGCTGCTGCTCGGCGGCATCTTCACCATCGTCAGCGCGTGGCTGTTCTATTAGCAATGACTCTACGACCACCGCGGCACCCGCCATCGTCGCACTGGCCTGCGCGATGGCGCTCTCGTGTGATCGCGCCGACAAGCCTGCGCCCGAGGGAACGCCGGTTGCGTCCGTCACGCAGTCGCCATCGAGGTTGAGCGGTGACGACCTGGTCCTGCTCGATCGCGTGACGACCGTTGAAACACTTGTCCCCGACGCTTCGCAGCGGGACCTCTACGAGGAGAAAGAGGCGGTACTGAAAACGGCCAGCGAAGCTACACCATCGCGTTGAAGTCACAACCGGGCATGGACCCTTCGCGGCATTTCCAGATCATTACCGTCACGTGGGGACGTCCTGGCACGTTCCGAAAACTGGCGCAACGGTGCGTCTGGCACGGGCGGGCCGGGTGGAGGCTTCGTCGTAAAGACCGTCAAACGTCCGATCGGCGCTTACGACGTTCGTGTCGCGCTCGGGGAACTGTTGCCGAATACTGCGAGGACGGCGGCGATCGACCTTGATGCGTTGGCACAGCGACTGCTCAACGAATACAACGACGCAAAACCTCGTCAACCGTAGCGCAGACCTGTCATGGCAGAAGACCACCTCAAGACGTATCCGGTCGAACGTGTCGCCGCCTGGTATCGCCGGCTCGCCGAGGCCTGGTCGAAGAACACGCCGGAACTGCAGCCATCATTGGCAGGGACATTCCTGCGCACGTGGGTGGACAATCGCAATCCGCGAGCGGAGATTGGATTCGATGCGCCGGTGCACCTGAAATCCAATCAGGCGGTTCGCCGCGTGCAAGCGTTTCATCGCGACGTGTTCTTGACGAACAAGAAAGCGCGCGTGTCGGGCGGGGCTGAGAAATGGTCTGGCGTGCTGCCTCGCATCCAGGGCGCCCCCGGATTCACCAAGTGGGATCTGAAAAGCCTGTTGCCTTTGGAATACGAGAGCCTGTGCGACATTGCGCCCGACATCTGGGCTATCGCAAAAGTTCAGCGCTCCGGTACCAGCGCGGACCGGGATATCTTCGGATCGCTGCGCGGGTTCCAACTCAAGAGCAAGGTCACAGTGACGGCACCGGGTCGCCAGAACGGTCGCGTCAACGTCCACTTTGCATCGTGGCAGTGCTCCGGCACCGACCGCTACGACTGGAACTATTCAGAGCGTCTGACGGTCGCGAATCCTGACTACCGGAGCAAGGCGCCCGACACGATTCGACCTCAGGACGAAACCCTCACGGTCTATCACAGTAATGCGAAGCGCCTCGAAGACGCTGGGCGGGCAGCTCCTTACGACGTGGTGCTACGGTCGTGGGCAGTGAGTGACGGTGGGATCATCGGCCCCGCCACCATAGACACGTCGCGGCGATTGTAGACACCGGGTTCCACACCGACGAGTGGACTATCACCAGCGCGTGGTTGTTCTATCAAGGGTGAGTGGAGAGACAACATGGCCGGCAACCGCGTCCCAGCGGCTCCGCAAGACCAGGGCATCGATTCCGGAACCCTCAGCAGGCATGCGTCGCCGCAACCGGGACCAGTCGGCCAGCGACGTCGGCGGGATTCGCGGACCTCGAGAGCGCGCTGGCCCTCCTCAGGACCGAAGCGACCAACTTCGGCTACCGCTTCATCCAGGACGGCGCGGTGCGGCGCGATTATATCGCGAAAACGCAGGTCGCTGGCGCAGACGATCCGCAACGAGGTGAGCGCCGGCCGCCTGACGTTCAAAGAAGGAGCCGAGGAAGCCAACAAGGTCAGGAACGCCCTTCTCGATGCGAGCCGGCTGAAGAGCAGCGACCTCGGGCGCGCGATCGCCGAAGCGGCCAAGGGCTCGGGCCTCACGCTGGCGGAGCTGGAGGCGTATTACGCACAGAAGCTGCTGAAGCGCGGCTTCGACTCGTTGTCCCAGGCGGAAAAGAACCGCGTGTGGCTGGAAATCGTGGAAGCTGTCCGGCCGGCAGCGCCCCTCCTTCAATCTGAAGGCGGCCCGGCTGGCCAAGGTCGGTCGCGGATTCGTCGTCTTTTCGGTCGCCTTCGCCGTCTATAACGTTGCGGAGGCCGAGGACAAGGGCCGGCAGGTTGCGAAGGAAGGCGCCACGGCTGGCGCCGGCATCCTGGGCGGCATGGGCGGCGGCGCGCTGGCCGGCCTCGCGTGCGGACCGGGCGCGCCGGTCTGCGTCGTCGTCGGCGTCTTCGCGGGTGGAGCGCTGGCCGCTCTGGGTGCCGATGCGCTCTTCGACTGGGCATGGTGAACGACATCGAGGACTTTTCCGTCCGGCGCCTCGAGAGCGACCGCCCGCAGTCCGACCTCCTCTGGCGGGACCGCTCCGTTGGCGTCCGCCTCGACGGCGTGAGCCTCGAGAGGGCAGTGGCGCGTCGCGCCCGGGTATCTGCTCTTCCTCACTGAAGACTCCCCCTACGAAGAGGGGCTTCACATCTACCTGCTCGACGATGACAAGCGCGTCCTGGATGCGCTCGAACTGTCGGGACCCTACGCCTCCGCTATTTTGAAAGACGCCGTGGCGGAAGGCGACGCGGCGGTCTCCTTCTCCTTCTTCGGCAACGATCGCTGGCGCCTCGACGTCCATGCGATTCCTCAGCGCTCCCTTCGCCTCTCGCTGTTCTCGCCAGTGAAACGGAAGTCAGGGCTCAAGGGCAAGCCCGTGTTGTCCCTGCGTCGGGTGCGCTGAAACAGCCTTCCTGGGCCCCGATTCCTGGGCCCTGATTCCTAGGCCGGGATTCCTGAGTCCTGACTCCTGAGCCCTGATTCCTGATTCCTGAGGCCTGATCCCCGTTACACCAACTCCGGCGTCTGCTGGCGGACGATCTCGAGCAGGCGCTCCTTGAACGAATCGCGAAGCTGCGCGATGTCGTTCACGTTGGCGATCTCCTCGAACGCGTCCATGCCGGTGAGCTCCGCGCTCTCGAGCACGACGTCGTCGGACGGCCGCATCGTGGTGATGCGTGATGCGATTCTCGTGATCGGGAGCTCGCCGAAACCGGCAACCCTGGTTGTGCTGATGGAGAAATGCAACGCGTCGAGAATCGGCGTCAGCCCCCGCTGATGCGTGACGACCTGCTGCATGAACAGATAGCTGAGGATGAACCGCTGGAGCTGCTCCCCGCGAACGCGCGGATCCAGAAGCTCCGGCAACCGGGTCGGCGCGAAGCCGCCATAGCACAGCGTCCAGGTCAACGGGCAGCGGACGGTGATCGTTTTCGTCTGCGCACCCGCTTGAATGACGTGCGTGTATTCGACCGGAATGATCTCGAGCGTCGTCCGGGCGAAGTCGAACGGCGGCGTCAAGTCGCGCTTGAGCGTGAAGGGCTTCACCGGCGCGATGCTGTCGTACGACGCCTGCACCTCTTTGAAGATCTGCTCCGCTTTACGCATCGAATCGGTGTGGCCGCCCTGGATCTTGTCTCCGAGCACCGTATGCGCTTGAAAGAGCGGCGTCAGCGTCGCCAGATGCTGCGTCAGCTCGGCGCGGACGACATCCGCGATCGCACGCGTGAGTTTCCGCCGCACGAGGAGCGATTGGATGCTGTCGCGTTCGGCCATCGAAGACGCTCCCTTGTTCGATCGGGCGATGTAGGGTCGGAGAGGCGCCAGCTTAGTAGCCGCTCGTGGCGTTGTCAAACGAGGAAGCTCAGGAATCAGGGCTCAGGGCTCAGGGCTCACGGATCAGGGTCCGGGGCCTTCAGGCGGAAGCGGACCGGAACTTCCGGCTGAAGCCGGAAGCCACGGAGTCAACGCCCCAGGCCGACCTGAAGGTCGGCCTCTACGTGAAGAAACACCAAGGAGCTGTGGCTTCCGCCTTCAGGCGGAAGGGACGCGAACTTCCGGCTGAAGCCGGAAGCCACGGAGTCAACGCCCCAGGCCGACCTGAAGGTCGGCCTCTACGAACGCCGGGTTTCGGGCTTCGTCGATCGCGCGCACGTGTTCGTAGAGGCGGACCTTCAGGTCCGCCTGGCGTGACCGCAGACCGGAGCCGCAGACAACGTCGCAGTCGGAGTGCGTCGTCGCGATCGAGCACGAACCGCAAAAGCCGCGGAGCCGCCCATCCATACCGGGCCCCGGGCCTTGGGCTCCGGGCCTCGTCGAGAGCCTGCGGGGCCGCTGTTCGATCTCGGGCTCGACTGCGTTTTACCAGTGCAGGAGGAGCCGCATGTCCCTGTCGCCCCGTCGAGCTCTGTTCGTGTGGTTGTGCATGATGCTCGCTGCGTCGTTACCCGCGCAGGCCCAGGAGAAGACTCGCATCGCCGTGTGGGAGGTGGAGAACAACGCGGCAACCAGCTGGGCGTTCTGGAACGACATGGGCCCGGCGGCGCGGAATCACATCGACACCGAGTTCTCCGAGAACCCGACGCTTGCCGCGAAATTCGCCGTCGTCGAGCGGACCCAGCTGGCCCTCGTGATGAAGGAGCAGGGCCTGGCCGCTTCCGGCGCGGTCACGCCGCAGACGGCCGCCAAGGTCGGCAGCCTCCTCGGCGTCAAATACATCGTCGTCGGCGGCATCGACAAGTTCGCGATCAACGACACGAAGGCCGGCTTCCGCGGTGTGGGCGGCAATCTGCAGCAGGCCGAGGCGGCCATCAACTTGCGGTTCATCGACACGACGACCGGCGAACGCGTCCTGGCGGTGTCGGGCGAGGCTGAGGTGCGGAAGGGCGGCGGCTTCTTCCGCGGCGCGTCGGCCAGCCGGGACGCGCAGTGGGGCATCGCCAGCGAAGCGATCGAAAAAGCCTCGAAGACGATGCTGGGAAAGTTCGTGGCCGGCGGCTACCTCGAGCGGCTGGCGTCGGTGGCGCGGCCAGGCGCCCTTGAGGCGCGGGTCGTCAAGATCGACGGTCAGAAGATCTGGATCAACGCCGGCGGCCAGGCCGGCCTCAAGGTCGGCGACACGTTCGGCGTGTTCAACGTCGGCGAAGCGCTCATCGACCCCGTGACCGGGGCGTCGCTCGGCGCCGACGAAAAGCAGACCGGCAGCGCCGCCGTGATCGAGGTGCAGGACAAGTACGCGGTCGTGACGTTGACCGGAACCGCCACCGCGAAGGACGTGCTGCGAAAAGCGCCGTGATCGCGAGAACTGCAGGCCTCAGGGCCCAGGGCTCAGGACCCAGGCCCGTCTCAGGAACCAGGCCCGAGGCCTGCTGAGCCCTGATCCCTGAGCTCTGAGGCCTTCGAGGCACACCTATGCCGATTTGTTCCACGTGCGGCACGCGCTACGGCTCGACGGTCCGGATCTGCATCAAAGACGGCACGCCGCTCGTGGCAGGGCGGATCGAGGACCCGCACATCGGCAAGCTCCTCGACGGCAAGTACCGGATCGACGCGTTCATCAGCGGCGGCGGCATGGGCTCGGTCTACCGCGCGACCCATGTGATGCTCGGCAAGACGGTCGCCGTCAAGGTGATCAGGGGCGAGCTCGTCACCTCGGACGACGTCGTGCGCCGTTTCCAACGCGAGGCGCGCGCGGCCTCCACGCTCAATCACCCGAACATCGTCACCGTTTACGACCTCGGCCAGGCAGACGACGGGACGTTGTACATCGCGATGGAGTTCATCGACGGCCCGAGCCTGAAGGAGGCGATACGGCGCGATGGGCCAATGGCACCCGGCCGCGCCGTCGAGATCCTCCGGCAGGTGGCCAGTGCCCTCGCCCTCGCTCACCAGAATCAGATCATCCACCGCGACTTGAAGTCCCAGAACCTGATGCTCACCGCCGATCCGCACGGCCGGACGATGGTGAAGCTGGTGGACTTCGGCATCGCGAAGACGTTCGACGAGCCCGCCGTCCAGTTGACGGAGGCGGGATTCGTGCTGGGCACGCCGCATTACATGTCGCCCGAGCAGGCGGCGGGGACGGTCGTGGACCATCGCGCGGACCTGTACTCGCTGGGCGTCATCCTGTACGAGATGCTCGCAGGCGAGGTCCCGTTTGGCGAGGCGTCCACGACGTCGATCCTGGTCAAGTTGATGACGGAGATGCCGGAACCGCCGTCACGCCGCCGCAGGGACGTGGTCGTCCCGGCTGCGCTCGAGGCGATTGCGATGCGGTGCCTCGAGAAGGATCCTGACAGGCGATTCCAGTCGGCAACCGAGTTTGCCGAGGCGCTGGATTCGCGACCAGCCGACGAACCAACGCTCGTTCGCGCGCCGGGTGTCGTTCCGCTGATTTCGGCCACGTCGCGCCGGCCCTGGATCACGGCGGCCATGCTCGTTGCCGCGATCCCGATTGTGGGTGCGCTGGCGTTCGGGATGGTGGTGCCAGACGTCCCCCCGGACTCTCCAGCTCGTGTCGAGGACGTTGCGCTTTCGCCGGCATTGGAGGCGCTGCCGGTCCGGCACGAGGAAGCGGAAGTGCCCGCGGCTGTTCCCGCGCCGATCGCGGATGCGGGCCGGCTGAAGCCGGCCCCCACGAGTGCCCCGGCTCCCGCAAGAGAGCCGGTCCCCCCGAGAGACCCGGCCCCCGCGAGCGAGCCGACACCATCGCCGCAGCTTCCACAGCCAGCCCTGACGACGCGACCGGAGCATCCGCCGGTCTACGTCGAGTGCGATGGGCCTTCACAGCTCTGCCTGGGGATCCGAGGCGAGATCGTCAGCACGCTCCGCAGGAACAGCCTGCCGGTTGCCGGCAACCCGGAACAGGCAGACGTGCAACTGACGGCGACGGTGGGCCTGCTCGGCGAGACGGCGTCGATGGACTTCGGCACGCCGCTCGTCACCACTACGTATTCCGTCACCGTGCTGGCGGAATCGCACGGCGTCGAGATCACGATGCCGCCCGGGCGCACGTTCAGCTTCGACGCCCGCTTCGGCGCGGCGCGGCTTCCCGAGCACGCGCGCGTGGTCGCGGCTGGCGCGATCGAAGCCATCCAGGACTTCTGGCAACGATCGTCGCGGTAGGTGGTGTTTCTTTCCGCCCGCCCTTCGCGTTGTTCAGGACGCCCCGGGCACGACTGAGGGGCGAAGGCGAAAGCCACAACTCCTCTGTGTAAATGTCCAGGCCGACTTTCAGGTCGGCCTGGGAGACAGGCTACGAGTCGGTGCGCCTCGGTTCGGGGGAGGGCACCATGCCGTCCTCGGGCTGGTCAACCGGGAATGCGACCTGGGGCTCGAACGAGTTCAGGCATTCCGACTTGCAGCGCCGGCAGAAGTCGACGTGCTGGCCCGCGGCCGGTTTGCATTCGCGCGCACAGAAATGGTTCGCGGGCTTCTCAAAGGGCGTGTCGCACAGCAGGCACTGGAACCGGGGCATGGCAGACTCCTTCCTACAGGGAATAACGTCCCTGGAGGCCGGAACGCACGCGGTGCCTGGACTCCGCCCCCAGGAACCTTTGGATGAGCACAACGCACGCCAACGACTCCTGCCTGCACGGAAAAGGCGAACCGGTCACGTTCCTCTGCAAAGTTCCGCCACAGGACGACTTTAGTGACCTGTCTTCGTGAATCCGGCAGCGGCGGCAGTCCTCGCTATCCGGCGAAAGCCCTTCCTGTTCCCCTACTTCCACGCGGCGTAAACGGGCTTGCCGACCATCAGCTCGGGCCGTGCGCCCGGGCGGGGCCGATACTTCTGCACGCGTCCGTTGCCCACCTCGGCGACGTAGAAGTTGCCCTCCTGATCGACGCTCATCCCGTGGACGCCGAACATGCCGCCAGGGAAGTCGCCGAACGTGCCCCAGGTGTAGAGAAGGTTTCCCTCGAGGTCATACCCGATGATCTTCGATGTGCCGCGGTCGGCCGCCCAGAGCACCCGATCGGCGCCGATGTACACGAGGTGGATGTCGGAGACGGGCGGGGCGCCGATTTTCCATTCCCGAAGGTACTTCCCGCTCTCGTCGAACACCTGGATGCGGCGGTTCCCGCGGTCGTTGACGAAGACCTGGCGCGTCTGCGGGTCGGTCGCGATGCCGTGCACGTTGTTCATGTAACCCGGACGCGTCTCGTTGGGCTCGTTGCCCGGCTGTCCCCACGCCAGCACGTGCTTGCCATCCTTGTCGAACTTCACGACACGCGTGTTGGCGTAGCCGTCGGCCACGAACATGGAGCTGTCGGGCAGCCACGCCAGGAACGTCGGCCGCGAGAAGTGCGCGTCGTCGTTGCCCGAGACATTCGGCACGCCGAGCGTCTGCACCAGCTGCTTGCCGTCGTGCGTGAACTTGAAGACCGCGTGCCGGTAGTCGTCCACGATCCACACGTGCCTGGCGGGATCGTAGGGATTGATGAAGACCGAGTGCGGCCTCCGGAACGTACTGTCCCACTGCGTCCAGCGCTCGATGATGTCGCCGGATCGGTTCACGACGACGAGGATGTTCTGCCAGAGGTGATCGACACCTGCCGTTCCCCGATCCTTGTCGCCGCCATCGAGCGCGCCGGGGAGCGCCGAGCGTGGGCCCACTGATGCGTTTCGCCATGGGACCTGTGCGACGGGGAACGAGAGCGCCGGTCCGGCATCGGGATATACCTTCGCGTCGGGACGCTTGATGCCTGGCAGCTGGCCGCGGTGCAGCAGGTAGACCCGATCCGGGCTTTCGGCGAACACACCCTGGCCGGCACCCCACGTCCATTTCTCGTTGCCCGGGAGGGTGGCGATGTCCTTCGGCCATCCGGCGACGACGTCGTATGGGCCAAAGATGTCCTGGCCGCCCTTCTCTCCGGACACAGCCGGGAAGCGGCTCGCGCCGGCGCGCTGGCCCTCGACGCTCGTGAATGTCGTGGCGAGCACGACGCCGAGCCCGACGAGGACCCCCGCCGTGAGCACCGCACGGATTCGCATATGAATGCCTCCGCGGAGAAACTACCATACTCGTGCCGCGCCGCCGGCCGTGGATGGCATGCCTCTGCACTACAGCATCGATACGGTCCATGAGCTCGTCACGATCACGGGCGAGTACGCACAGGCCGACGAATGGCGTGAGCTGCTCGGCCGGGTGCTGAACGATCCGCGCCGGCGTCCGGGGTTCGCATTCCTGCGCGATCTCCGTGACGCCACGACGCCGGTGGACGCGGCAACCGTGGTCGGGATCATCGACGTGGTGCGGCGCTACTGGCCGCAGCTCCAACCTTCCCGCGCCGCGATCATCACGCCGCGCCAGATCGACCCGGCCGCGCTCGTGGCCCACGCGCTGGCCGACGCGCAACAGATCCCTTTGCAGACGTTCACCTCGTACGACGATGCCATGGCATGGTTGCGTGCGGGCACGCCGGACGAGGCCGGGCCGGCGCCCGGCATCGTGCGTTGAGGACGGCGCTGACCAGGCGAGGATCTGACGGCCTGACCGAAACGTCAGAGGGTCGCGAATCCTCGTCGTCCAACGGACTCGATGGTCAGGCTGGATCGCGCAATGGCATGCGGCTGCGTGCAATCCGTGCCGGCACGCGGCGTGCTCTGACGACGGGCATGACTCCAGACGTGTGGCTTTACCGGAATGACGTCGAGACGTTTCGAACGGTCCAGCGGGACAACGGCGACTGCACCGAGGTGCTCGTGTTCGGCTCGCACGGCGAGAGGGCCCGCGAGCGGTTCACCACGTCCGAAGCGGCTGACGCATTCCGGCAAGCCGTAGAAGCGCGTATCATCCAGCGCGGCTTCAGGCTCGCGCGAAGGCCGTAGCGGAGCCTTCCGCGTAATCGCCGCCGCCTGAACGTCACGATCGCGGGCGGCGCGCTGGCGGCCGCGTTGACCGACAGACCGACCGCCGGCAGGCGGCCCCTCGTTCACCGCCTGGCTCACCTCCATCTTCGGCCCTGGCTCCCCGGCCTGGCAGCTGCCCGGCGGCGCCGTGACGTCGTGCTCCATCGGCGCCACGGTCGCGACCACCACTCCTCAAGTCCCAGAACGTCGAAGAACATGTCGCGCGCGCTGAGCTGCGCGTCGCGCTCGACGTGCTCGAGGCCGGGTTGAAGACCGGCGAGCTCGACACCCGCCATGCCACCTCCGAGTCCATGCGCAACGTCGATGAAGCCTCCTTCCTGGACCGGCCGGCAGGCAGGGACATACACCGCAAATCCAGACGGCACGAGACCCGGGACTCAAGGCATAATCCTCGGTTGTGCACGTTGAATCTCACAGAGGGTTGCTCATGAACGCCAAAGCTTCGTTCGTCATCGCAGGGTGTGTGCTCGCTACGACAATTGCGCTTGGACAGGGCCCCGGCGGTGGGGCGCAGGAGGGGCCGCCGCCCGATCCCACCAAAGAGCTGACCGCACCCGACATTCCGGGCGTGGTCAAAGGCGGAACGAAGGTCCAGTTCATCCGCGCAGAGTTCAACGGCACCGAGGGTGTGATCGCGATGCCGGATGGCAGCGTCCTCTTCACTGAGCAGGACGCTGACAAGGTCCTCAAGATCGACCCAGCCGGCACGCTCTCGACCTACCTCGACAACACCAACCGCACGGTTGGCCTGGCCTACGATCCCAAGGGCCGCCTCATCGGCACCCAGTCGAGGGATCCGAAGGTCGGCGTACTGCACCCGACGCGCACGGTCCTCGCCGATTCCTTCGAAGGGCAGCCGCTCGTCCGCCCGAACGATCTCGTGATCGACAAGAAGGGCGGCATCTACTTCACCGACCCGATTCCTGGCGCCAACCGGTTCCGCGAGCCGCCAGCCGGACGCAAGCCGCTGCTCTTCTATATCCGGCCCGACGGCCAGCTCACGAAGTTGACGGAGTTCGTCACATCGCCCAACGGCGTCCAGCTCAGCCTCGACGAGAAGATCCTCTACGCGACCAACGGCGACCACATCGTCGCCTTCGACATCGAGCCGGACGGCAGCGTGAAGAACCCGCGCAAGTTCGCCGACAGCCGTGGCGATGGTCTGGCCGTCGACAACGCGGGACGGTTGTACGCGGCGGTCGCCGCGGGCATCAACGTCATCAGCCCGCAGGGGCAGATCCTCGGCACGATTCCGACGCCCGTCGGGATGCAGAGCGTCGGGTTTGCCGGCCGCGATCGCAAGACGATGTTTGCCGTGGGCCGCGGCGCAGCCTACAAGATCGCCATGCTGGCGGAGGGGATCAAGAGCCGCGCGAAGTGATACTCGGGCTTCGCCCGAATTCGACCATGTGGCTTCCGCGTTCAGGCAGAAGAGCGTGCTCTTCCGGCTGAAGCCGGAAGCCACAGGTTGCCCCGCGTCCGGGAGCCTGTCGCCCGTTGACACCGACCGGACCGCGATATAGTGTCTGCGCCGACCGCGCTCTCTCCCACAAGCCGCGGCCTTTGACATTTGTCCTCGAGGAGGACCTCACACATGAACAGGCGAACCCTCACGGCCGCTGCATTCGCGGGCGCCGCCGTTGTCGTCACGCTCGGCAACGGCTTCTCCGGCACGACCGTTCTCACGCAAGGCCAGGCGCGCGCCCTGCCCGTCTTCGAAGTCGATGCGCAGTTCCTCAAGATGCCGGCGGGCATGATCCTCGGCGCCGTGGGCGGGGCGACTGCCGACAATGCGGGCAACGTCTGGGTGAACAACCGTCCGCACACGCTGGCGGAGGCGAACGCGCTTCTGAACGGTTACAAGCCGGGGCCGCCGATCCTCGCGTTCACCGAGAAGGGCACCTACATCCGCGGCTGGGGCGGTCCGGTTGCCGCCGGTGAATACCAGTGGACCAACCGCGGCGGGCTGTTCTCTGCCTACGCGCCATGCCAGTCCTGCACGGAGGAGCACCGCGGCAACGGAGACGGCCGTCCCGCCAGCGGCGAGCACGGCGTCTTCGTGGACCACAAGAACAACGTGTGGGTCACCGGCAACGGCGACGACGACGGTCAGATCCTCAAGTTCACCCCGGAGGGCAAGTTCCTGCTGCAGATTGGCAAGGCGGGCGTGAACGTCGACAGCAACAGCACGACGCACGTGAGCCGGGCGGCGGGTGTGTTCGTCTATCCCAAGACCAACGAAGCGTTCGTCTCCGACGGCTATGGCAACCGGCGCGTCGTCGTCTTCGACGCCGATACCGGCGCCTACAAGCGTCACTGGGGCGCCTATGGGAACAAGCCGGACGACAAGGCGCCCAACAGGCGCACCGCGACAGGGCCTGGCCCGCAGCAGTTCAACACCGTGCACGGCATCGTCGTGTCCGAGGACGGCATCCTGTATGTCGCCGACCGCGGCAACAACCGCGTCCAGTCGTTCCGGCTCGACGGCACGTTCCTGAAAGAAGGGTGGGTCAAGCGCGAGTCACAGGGGACCGGCACGGCGTTCGGCGTGGCGATCTCGCGCGATCCGCAGCAGCGTTTCATCTACGTGGCGGACGGCTCGAACGAGCGCATCGCCATTCTCGACCGCACGACGCTCGAGGAGATCGGCGCCATCGGCCGTCCCGGGCGCAACGCCGGCGAGTTCTATCACCTGCACAGCATCGCCACCGACATGAAGGGAAACATCATCACCGGCGAATCACAGGGCTACCGCGTTCAGAAGTTCATCTACAAAGGCTTGTCATCAGGAGCAACTGAATAATGTCACGTGCCATTCTCGTCCTGCTCACGCTTGCGCTAGCCGTCACCGTTCCTTCCCCGCGCCTGGATGCCCAGGCGTCGAAGGATCTCCGCATCTGGATGATCGACATGGAGGGCGGCGGAGGGACGCTGTTCGTCGCGCCCTCCGGCGAATCACTGCTCATCGACACCGGCAACCCCGGTCCCGCGGCGGCGCGTGATGCCGCACGCATCATGGAGGCCGTGAAGGATTCGGGGATCAAGCAGATCGACCATCTGGTGACGACGCACTACCACGGCGATCATATCGGCGGGCTCCAGGAGCTCGCGAAACAGATCCCGATCAGGCACTTCATCGATCACGGCGACAACATCCAGCCCACGGGCTCGGGTGCCGATGCACTCCCCGCTTACAAGGAGCTGTACGCCAAGGCGAAGCACACCGTCGCCAAGCCCGGCGACAAGATTCCCATCAAGGGGATGGACATCACGGTCGTGGCATCGGCGGGCCAGACGATCAAGTCGGCGCTGCCCGGGGCAGGCCGGCCCAATCCGTTCTGCGCGAACGCCAAGCGGATCGCGGACGATACGTCCGAGAACGGCCAGTCGGTTGCCACCGTGCTGACGTTCGGTCAGTTCCGCATGGTCCACCTCGGCGACCTGACGTGGAACGGCGAGCTCGCCTTGTCGTGCCCCAACAACCTGCTCGGGAAGGCGGACCTGTTCCATGCCTCGCATCATGCGCAGCAGCGCGCGGCGGCGATGTCCAACCCGGAGGCGCTCGTGCACGGGATCCAGCCCCGCGTCATCGTGTCGAGCAACGGGCTGCGCAAGGGCGCCGAGGTGGCGGCGATGAAAGTGCTCCTCAGCACCCCCGGGGTCGAGGACGTGTGGCAGATGCATGCGTCGCAGTTGAGCGGCCAGGAGTTCACGGTGCCGGGCGTGTTCATCTCGAACTGGGCGGATGGCGGCGAGGCCAGCCTTCCGGTCGCGGCGATCGTCCGCGACGATACCAATGCCAACCTGTTCCGGACGCCCGACAACAAGGAAGCGCCGCCGGCGCCGGTGCACAACGGGCAGTCGTACTACTTCAAGGCCACCGTGCAGCCGGATGGCACCTTCACCATCACGAATCAGCGCAACGGGTTCTCGAAGACCTATCGGAAGGTGAGCGGGACCTAGGCGGACTGCGGGCTCCGGGCTTCGGGCTGCGGGCATCGTCAAGGCGGGGCTTCACAGCCCCGCCTTTTTCTGTCGATCACGAACCACAGAGACGCAGAGCACAGAGAAGTCGCAGGGGCCGTAGAGCCGGCCCCTTCGAGTGCGCAGCGGCGATTCGAATGAGCCGGCTAAAGCCGGCCCCTACGAGTGAGAAAGAGCCGGCTTCCCCCCGAGGAAAGAAGAATGTCGTAGGGGCCGGCTTCAGCCGGCCCTTGTCAGCGACCAGCCCGCAGCCCGAGCTCAGTGCTTCGCCGGGACGATCGCCTCGCGTCCGCGCTCCCCTTCGACACACGCGGTCTCGAGGATCTCGTAGCCGTCTCCCGGCACGTTCCGCCGCTTCAGCGTGAACGCCATCGTGAATGGACGCGTCAGCGCCTTCGGGTCGGTGACGGTGACGCGGTAGTTCATCGTCTTGGCGTCGACGAACTCGAAGCGTTCGACCAGGCTCATCGCGTCGCTGTGAATCGTGCCCTTCGAGTCGAACCAGCTCCAGTCGTTCAGGTTCGAGGTCTCGACGACCAGCGTGTTGCCCTCCCAGCGGCCGCGCGCGTCGCCCATGTGCAGCTTGATGCTGTCGGCCAGCCGCGGCCCCTTGGTGTTCAGCGGGACGATGCGGTACTCGCCCGATCGTTCCCAGGCCATGACGACGACGCCGGGCGCCTGGACGATCTGGAAGTCGGCGAAGAAGACCGAGCGCGGCGTCCCGATGATGCACACCAGCTCGGGGCTCACGTCGCGCAACGACTGAATCTTCTCGGTGATGTCGTCGCCGCCGTAGCGGCGCAGGATCTGCTGCCGCCGCGCCTCGGCCCATGGCTGGTAGGGAATCTTCCCGTCCGGTGTGTCGACGATCGAGCTGATGGCCTTCCGCGCCTTCAGCCGCTCCTCCGTCCAGCCTGAGATCCGAAGGCTCTCCGCGGTCTGCATCGCGGTCTCGATATTGACCGCTTCGGGTCCGCCTGGCTCTTCCGTCCAGAACCCCTGAATGTCGGGCTGACCGTCCGCGACCCGCGGCGGAGTCCAGCCCCCCGCCGACTCCTGGCCGGCGAGGTGTGGTGCAAGAAGAATACGAGCGCGGCGGTGGCCACCGCCGCGATCGCTGAACCGAAGAGCCGAACCCGCATTGCCGTCTCCTTTATGCGGGCCGGCTGAAGCCGGCCCCTACGACGTTCTTCCTATTCGTGGGGGCCGGCTTCAGCCGGCCCAACCGACATCGATGCTCGATCAAAAGAGGAATCGCGCGCCGAGCTGCAATTGACGAGGGTAGCCGATTCCGGGCACGAACCCGGTCGGCTGCTGGAACGTCACGGCTCTGGCGTTGCCATTGTATTGCCCGCCGAAGTTGGCGGTGTTGAACGCGTTGAAGAGCTCGACGAATACTCCCACTTTCCGGTCTCCCCCCAACTCGAAGAACTTCGTCGAGCGCAGGTCGAGGACGAATGTCGGGTCGCCGCGTCCAGCATTGTAAGAGACCTGCGTGCCGGTCGCCGGATCGATCCAGCGGTCGTTATTGGTCCCGTCCGCGTTCAGATCGGTCCCCGCCGTCAGGTTGTACGGGCGGGCGCTCGCCGCCTGGAACACGGGCGAGAGCTGCACGCCCCACGGCAGCTCGAACACGCCGGTGGCGACGACGCGGTGGCGCTCGTCCGGCCCGTTCGGCCCCCACTCGCTGTCGGCAAACAGGTTGAACTGATCCTGCGCCAGCCCGGCCCCTGAGCGATTCCCGGTCGAGCCGCCGTACGAATAGGCGCCCGAGAGCGTGTAGTGCGCCTGCAGCGTCGCGCGCGGGAAGCGCCGCTGGAACCGCGTCGTCAAGGCGTCATACCGGGACTTGTTGATGCCTGCCCTGATGTGGACGTTGCTGAGGTAGTTCGCCACGCCGAACACCCGGACGAAATCGGGCGCCAGCACGCGCGTCCCGTTGACGATCGGATTGAGATTGATCTGGCGCATCTCGTTCCGGCCCTCGACGTGCGTGTAGTCCACCGACAGCACCGTGTTTGCCGCAAGCGAGTGGGCGTAGCCGATGTGCACCTGGTGAGTGCGCGGATCCTTGATGTCGGGATCGAGCCACTGCCCCTCGGAGTTGCGCGGCAGCGAATTGCCCTCGGTCGGCTGCGGCGGGTACGGGTCGATGCCGAAGCGGTAGGTGGCCAGTGCACCGACGCCGATCGCGGTGTTGGTCGAGCGTGGCCAGCGCATTCAGCGGCCGCCGGCCCTGCGCGGTGATGTCGCCGGCCGCGGCTGCGGTGTTGTACTGGTCGAAATAGAGGCCGTAGCCGCCGCGCAGCACCTTGCGGCCGTCGCCTGACAGGTCGTACGCGAAGCCCACGCGCGGCGAGATGTTCAGCTTCGACGACTCGGGAAACCCGCCATATGGATTCCCGATCGCCTCGAGCGCGATGCGCGTCGCGTTCTGCGGGTGGTGCTCCTGGTCCATCAGGTTGAAGTCGATGTCGTAGCGCACCCCGAGGTTCAGTGTCAGGTTCGACGTCGCGCGCCAGTCGTCCTGGAACCAGGCGCCGAACTGCCGCACGTCGGTGGTGGTATCCGACAGGTAGCCCTGGCCATTGATCGCGCCGCCGTTGGCCTGCTGCCACTGCCGGACGATCCCCGGCGTCTGGAAGCGCTGCGGGTAGCGGCCGTTGGTGTTGTTGAGGATCACCGACGGGTCGTCGAAGAACATGAGGGTCGCGAAGTGCTCGTTGGCGTTCACGATCCCGAGATTCTGCAGGTCGTTGTAGTTGGCGCCGAGCTTGATCGAGTGCGAACCGCTCTGCGCCGAGAAGTCTTCCTTGATCTGAATCACGTAGCGATTGGACTTGGTGCCGCCCGCGCCTCCCTGCCCGGTATCGACGGTCGGGAAGTCCAGGCGCGGCGGAAAGATGTCTACGTTGGGAAAGTCCCGGATGTAGTGTTCGCCGGTGATGTTGCTGAACGAATCGCCGAGGAAGTTCATGTGGTTCACCTGCGCCGTGATCTGGTTCAGCCGGCTGTTCCCCATCACCCAGCTGTGCTGCACGACGCCGCTCTGCGCGGTGATCTCGCTGCTCTCCTCCTCACGCATGTCGTTGCTGGTGATCCACGCGACCGCGTCCCGCTTGTCTTTCTGCGTGGCGAGCCGCGCCATCAGCGAATGACTGTTGTTCAGCTGAATGTTGGACTTGACCGTTATCATCCGCAGCGTGCCCGGCTGCGGACCGAACCGCGGATGGTCCAGGTTCACCAGTCCCGCCGGCACCATGCCGGCCCGGGTTGCGGCCACGAGGGCTTCGAACTCGTTGTACTGGTCGTCGGGCACCGGCCGCCCCGTATCCTCCAGCCACTGTTCGATCGCGCCGAAGAAGAACGCCTTGTTCCGGAGGAGCGGCCCGCCGATCGATCCGCCGAACTGCTGGCGGCTGAAGGGCACCTTCTCGGCATTGCTCTGCTCGGTGAAGTAGTCCTTCGACGTCAACGCCTTGTCGCGCTCGAAGATGAATGCCGAGCCGTGAAGGACGTTGGTGCCGGACTTGGTCACGATCGTGACCGCGGCGCCGCCGGTTCGGCCGTCGGCGGCGGTGAACTGGCTGGAGGCGAGCTGGAACTGCTCCAGGCTCTCCGTCGAAAAACTCATCAACGGCCCGCCGTAGTGGTTGTCGCGGTTGTCCGCACCGTCTACGGTCGGGATCACGTTCGCGCCGGACGATCCGCCGAATGACACCGTCCCGACGTTGGCCTTGGTGCGATGGAGCTCGACGACCGGCGTGGCGCCGGGCAGCAACGTCAGCATCCCGCTGACCGTCCGCGAAATCATCGGCAGGTTCTGCAGCTCGGTCGCTTCGATGCTCGACGCGACCTTCGACTGCGTCACTTCGATCAGCGGCGCGGAGCCGGTGACGGTAATCGCTTCAGCCACGCCGGAGAGGCCGAGCTTGAAGTCGAGCGAGATCGTCGCGTTGATCGCCAGCGTCACATCGTCGCGGGTGGACGGGGCAAAGCCGGGGAGCTCGGTCGCGATCCTGTAAACACCGGGCTCGAGCCCCGGCATGAAGTACAGGCCTTCATCGTTGGTGACGGTGGTGCGCACGACACCGGTGTTCTGGTTGGTGACCGTCACGGTGACTCCAGGGAGGACCGCGTCGCCCTGGTCGAGAATCCGCCCGTTGAATGTGCTCGTGGCCTGCGCCAGAGCCGAGGGTGCGGTGATCAGCATCACCAGCGCGACGATCACCACCCCGTACCACACTCGTCCGTCCGACAGCCTCATACGCATCCTGCCTCCTTGTTCCGTCATGCCTGGGAGACCGCTCGATGAATGCCGCCGCCGATCGAATCGGTCTCCGGTCTACGCGTCGCCGCGTCTCCGGTGGAACCGCCTGGGCGCCACTGAAGCCACTGAAGACCGACGACCGGAGACCGGCTTGCGCCTTGCCTAGAACTGGTACCTCAAACCTAACTGCACCTGGCGCGGGTACCCGATGCCGGGGATGAACCCGGTCGGTTGCTGGAAGTTCACGGCTCGCCCGTTGCCCTGGTAGCTGCCTCCGAAGTTCGCCGTGTTGAACAGGTTGAAGAACTCGGCGAAGAGCCCTATCCGGTGCTCGCCTCCGAGGTTGATGAACTTCGTGGAGCGCATGTCGAACACGAACGTGTTGTCGCCGCGCGCCGCGTTGATCGAGACCTGCTGGCCCGTGGCCGGGTCGATGTATCGATCGTTGTTGGTGCCGTCGCCGTTCAGGTCAGTGCCGGCGGTCAGGTTGTACGGACGCGCGCTCGCCAGCTGGACGACCGGCGAGAGCTGGATGCCCCAGGGCACCTCGAACACGCCCGTGACCACGAAACGATGGCGCTCGTCGGGCCCGTTCGGACCCCACTCGCTGTCGGCGAACTGGTTGAACTGGTCCTGCGCGAGGCCGGCGCCGGAGCGGTTACCGGTCGAGGCGCCGTAGGAGTACGCGCCGGCGAGCGTGTAGTGCGCCTGCACCGTCGCGCGCGGGAAGCGGCGCTGGAAGCGGAAGGTCAGCGCGTCGTAGCGCGACTTGTTGATGCCGGCGCGCAGGTAGACGGAGCTGAGATAGTTGGCGGCCCCGAGCACCTGCTGGAACTGGGGCGCCAGCACCCGCGTGCCGTTGACGATCGGATTGAGGTTGACCTGCCGCATCTCGTTCCGTCCCTCGACATGTGTGTAGTCGACGTGGACGGCGGTGTTCTCGGCCAGCGAGTGGGCATAGCCGAGGTGCAGCTGATGCGTCCGCGGATCCCCGATGTCAGGGTCGAGCCACTGCCCCTCGGAATTGCGCGGCAGTGAGTTGCCTTCGGTCGGCTGCGGCGGGAGCGGGTCGATGCCGAAGCGGTAGGTGGCCAGTGCGCCGACGCCGATCGCGGTGTTGGTCAGCGTGGCCAGCGCATTCAGCGGCCGCCGGCCCTGTGCGGTGATGTCGCCCGCCGCGGCCGCGGTGTTGTACTGGTCGAAGTAGAGGCCGTAGCCGCCGCGAACGACCCGCGTTCCGTCGCCGGACAGGTCGTAGGCGAAGCCGACGCGCGGCGAGATGTCCAGCTTCGACGCTTCCGGGAAGCCACCGGCCGGATGGCCAATCGCCTCGAGCGCGATGCGCGTGGCGTTGTCCGGGTGGTGCTCCTGGTCCATCAGGTTGAAGTCGATGTCGTAGCGCACGCCCAGGTTGAGCGTCAGGTTGGACGTCACGCGCCAGTCGTCCTGGAACCAGGTGCCGAACTGCCGCGCATCCGTGGTGGTGTCCGACAGGTAGCCGTTCCCGTCGATCGCGCCGCCGTTGGCCTGCTGCCACTGCCGGACGATGCCCGGCGTCTGGAAGCCCTGGGGATAGCGGCCGTTGCGGTTGTTCAGGATCACGGACGGATCGTCGAAGAACGTCAGCGTGACGAAATGCTCATTGGCGTTGACGATGCCGAGATTGATGAGTTCGTTGTAGTTGACGCCCATCTTGATCGAGTGCGCCCCGGTCTGGACGGAGTAGTCGTCCTTGAACTGGAGCACATAGCGGTTGGACGTCGTGCCGCCGTTGCCGCCGGCGCCGGTGTTCGCCGTCGGGAAGCTCAGGCGGGGCGGGAAGATGTCCACGTTCGGGAAGTCGCGAATGTAGTGCTCGCCCGTGATGTTGCTGACCGAATCGCCCAGGAAGTTCATGTGATTGACCTGGAACGTGAGCTGGTTCAGCTTGCTGTTGCCCATCACCCAGCTGTGCTGCGCCACCAGGCTCTGCGCCGTGATATTGCTGTTCTCCTGCTCGCGGAAGTCGTTGGTGGTGGCCCACGTCACGGCATCACGCGTGTCTTTCTGCGTCGCCAGCCGCGCCATCAGCGAGTGGTTGTTGTTCAACTGGATGTTCGACTTGACCGACAGCATGCGCAGCGTGCCCGGCTGTTCGCCGAAGCGCGGGTGGTTGGCGTAGACGAGGCCATCCGGAACCTGGCCCACGCGATCGGCCTGCACCAGCGCCTCGAGCTCGTTGAACACGTTCTCAGGCACCGGCTGACCGGTGTCCTCGAGCATCTGCTCGAAGGCGCCGAAGAAGAACGCCCGGTTGCGCAGGACCGGCCCGCCGATCGATCCGCCGAACTGCTGGCGGCTGAACGGTGTCTTCTCGCCGTCGCGTTGCTCCGTGAAATAGTCCCGCGACGTCAGCGCCTTGTCGCGCACGAACAGGAAGCCCGAACCGTGGAACAGGTTCGTCCCCGACTTGGTGACCATCGTCACCGCCGCACCGCCGGTGCGTCCGTCGGCCGCCGTGAACTGGCTCGTCGCCAGCTGGAACTGTTCGAGGCTCTCCGTCGAAAAGCTCATGAGCGGACCGCCGTAGTGGTTGTCCCGGTTGTCGGCGCCGTCGACGGTGGGAATGACGTTCGCGCCCGAGGACCCGCCGTACGACACGGTGCCGACGTTCGCCTTGGTGCGGTGCAGTTCCGCGACCGGCGTCGCGCCCGGCAGCAGCGTCAGCATGCCGCTGACGGTGCGGGTGATCATCGGGAGATTCTGCAGCTCCGTCGCTTCGATGCTCGATGCGACCTTCGACTGCGTCACCTCGATCAGCGGCGCATCGCCGGTGACCGTGATGGCTTCAGCGACGCCCGACAGCCCGAGCGTGAAATCGAGCGTGAGGGTCGCGTTGACCGCCAGCGTGATGTTGTCGCGCGTCGACGGCGCGAAGCCTGGCAGCTCGGTCGCGATCCTGTAGACGCCTGGCTCGAGGCCGGGCAGGAAATACAGACCCTCTTCGTTGGATACGGTCGTGCGCACCACGCCCGTGTTCTGGTTGGTCACCGTAACGGTCACGCCCGGGAGTACCGCATCGCCCTGGTCGAGAATCCGCCCGTTGAACGTGCTCGTCGCCTGGGCCAGAGCCGAGGTCGCCGTCATCAGCGTCACCAGCATGACGACCCACAGCCCGTACCACACTCGTCTATCCGACAACATACGCATCCTGCCTCCTTTAACCCCTGGATCCGACAACGCGCTATGAACCGCCGCTTCCTCATTCTTCATTCTTTGCAACCGCCCTCCACCGGCACGACCCGCACCGGCTATTGTGATCCGGGACCCTGCCCCTCGTTCGTGACGCGCTCGCGCGCCACGACCTGCCGCAACCGCTCCTTCCACTCGCCGGACCCGGTGAACAGTTCGTCCGGAAACCGCCGGTGCGCCAACATGCCCTGGTAGATGGAGCTGTCGTACACGTTGTTGCCCATGCCGGCGAGGTACTGGAGCCTCAGATTTCCATCGCGATTGATCTCGGCCCCCGCCAGCCATGGTGCGAGGTCCCGCGCCTGCCCGCCGTAGGTGGCCAGCAGCCCCGGGACGCCGGTGAACTCCACCTGGTTGAGCTCGGCGGCGATGCCCGCGTGGTCCGGCCGATCGAGCCGCGCCTGCAGCTCGCCCGGATCAATCGTGAGCGGCTCCTGTTTCGCGAGCAGGACGACGTCGTAGCCGTCGCCGTTGACGTACTCGTTGCTCCAGATCGTGCCGAACGGGAAGACGTCGAAGAAGGTCGCGATCTCGCTCTTCACCACGTCCACGGTGCTCTCGTAGAGCGGCACCCACTGCGTGATCACGCCGCCCGGGTTCAGGTGCGCCTTCACCAGCTCGAAGTATTCCTTCGTGTAGAGCGAGGCGGCGCCCTTCACCCACGGGTGGATCGGGTCCGACGTGATGACGTCGAACTTCTCGTTCGTGGTCAGGATGTAATGGCGGGCGTCGTCGTAGATGACCTCGACGCGCGGATCGCGCAGGACGTCGTGGTTCTCGGTGCTGAAGTAGCGCGCGACGACCCCCGGAATCAGCGGCTCGATCTCGCAGATCACGATGCGCTTGACGCTGGGGTGCAGGACGAACGACCCGGCGGTGACGCCGGCGCCGAAGCCGACGATGAGCACGCTGTGCGGGGCGGGATGCATCAGGCCCGACATGTGGCCGAGCAGGCGCTGCAGCCGCATGTCGTGCACTTCGCTCGACGCCTCGACCTTGCCGCTCACGTGGAAGTTGCGGACGCCGCCTTCCTGCTCGGAGACGGCGATCGACGAGTTGAGCCCTTCTCCGGTGTAGAGATACCTGGTGGCCTGCGACGTGGGTGAGGCGATCTGACGGCCGTACGCGATGAGCGCCGGCGGCACCGGCGCCACGCTGGCGGCCGCGACGATGGCCAGGACCAGGACGCCCGCCGCGACGGCGAACCGCCGGCCGGCCGGGAGCGGCGTGCTGTCCCCTGGCGCCTTCCACAGCAGCATCAGGAGGGTAGACGCCCCCGCAATCACGATCAGCCAGCGCTGCGCGTTCTGGGATCCCGCCCCGGAGATCACGAGCAGGCTGAAGAGCAGCGCCCCGGCGATCGCGCCGACGGTGTTGGCCGCGTAAACCCGCCCGACCGTGCGGCCCGGGTCCTGGCCGCGCGCCGTCACGGTGGCGAGGGCCAGCGGAAAGCTGGCGCCCCAGAAGCAGGCCGCCGGCAGGATGGCCAGCGCGCAGCGGACGAGGTCCACCTGGAAATTGAACCAGGGGCCGGCGGCGAGCGAGGGATCGATCGGCCAGTACGGGAACGCGCGGTTCATGAGCAGCGCCGCCCACGCCATCGAGACCATGGCGCCTGCCTGGCACACCGCGAGGAGCAGGCCGGGCCGTGCGGTCACGCGCGAGAGCCACGCGCCCGCGCTGCTGCCGATGCCGAGTCCGGCCAGGAACGTCGCCAGGATGATCGAGAAGGTATAGACCGTGCCGCCGAAGAGCAGCGACAGGACCCGCGTCCACAGCACCTCGGCGCCGAGCGCCGTCAGGCCGGAGAGCGCGATCACGACATGGACCGGCCACGCTGCACGCGCGGTTCGCCCGGGCTCTTTCGCAGGCTCGTCCGTCCGGACGTGCGCCGTGGAGCGTGCGAGCAGCAGCGCGACGCCTGCCACCGCGGCGTTGAGTGCCGCCGCCACGAGCGTCGCCGTCGCCATGTCGTGGACGCGCAGCAGGTAGAAGCCGGCCAGGAGGCAGCCGAGCACCGCGCCCGCGATGTTCCCGCCGTAGAAAAAGCCGAGCCACGACACGCCCTGCGGCGTGGATTCGACCCAGCGCGCGACGGCCGGCAGCGTGGCGCCCATCAGCAGGGTGGGCGGGAGCAGGCACAGCCCACAGAGCAGGCCGCGGACGAGGATGCCGAGGAAGCCGTAACCGACGCTCGCGACGTAGAGGCTCCCGAGCAGCGGCAGCCCGACCAGAACCAGGAGCCCCATGGCGCCGATGCCCAGCTCGAGCCAGGCGTAGACGCGGAGCGGGTGCCGATCCACGGGCACGAACCGCGGAAGAAGGAGGCTTCCGGCGCACATGCCGCCCATGAAGGTGGCGAGAAGGACGCCAAGCGAGACCGCCGTGGCGCCAATCACCAGCTGCAGCAGCTGAAACCAGACGACTTCGTAGATCAGGGCCGCACAGCCGCTGCCCACGAAGAGCAGGAAGAGCCCCGGCAGGAAGCGGGGTGACGCCAGGAGAGGCACGACCTGGCGCGCCCGCTTCTTTTCAGCCATATCAGGTGGAGTCTTCAGCGGAAGACTACACTGCGGCCGCGCGGGCGACAAGGTCCCAAGGTCCCAGCGGGCGCTGGCGCGAGCCGTCAGGCCCTCCCCGAGCGGCCTCAGCCGGGCGCCGGAGCGCGAAAAGTTGGGCACGAAACGGCCGATCCGCGGGTATAAGGATCCGTCCGGAGCGGTCGTGGCTTCGGCTTCAGCCCGAAGCACGAAGTCCGACGGCTGTGGCCGGCTTCAGCCGGAAGAGTGAGGGAAGACAGGCGGCTGTGGCGTCCGGCTTCAGCCGGAAGCGCTTTTTGCGAGGCACGCCTCGCGGGAGGGAAACCATGGGGCCATGTGTCGTCGCACGCGTTGTCTTGACCGGCGCGTGCCTGATGGGCGCGTTCCTGACGGTGGCTGCCCCCGTCTCTCGCGCAGGACGCCACCCTGATCGGGACGGTGACCGATCAAACGGGCGGCGTCCTTGCCCGGCGTCACCGTGACCGCCGTTCACGAAGCCTCGGGGAACACGTTCGAGGCCGTCACCGATGCGCGAGGCTCCTATCGGATCGCGTTGCGCACCGGCGACTTCCGGATCACGGCGCAACTACCCGGATTCACGACGCTCTCGCGGACGGGAGTGGTGCTGCTGCTCGGGCAGGAAGCGGCGCTGCACCTCCAGATGGCGCCCGCGTCCGTGCAGGAGTCGGTCACCGTCACCGGCGAGGCGCCGCTGCTCGACGTGACGTCGTCTTCCATTGGCGGAAACATCGATCCGCGGCAGGTGTCGGAGATCCCGGTCAACGGCCGGGACTGGCAGGACCTCGCCCTGATGGCGCCCGGCGTGCGGACCAATGAAGTGAGCGACGGAAGGCCCTCCCAAGGCGGAGGAGCGGCCGCGAGCAATCGACGCGACTTCCAGCTCAACATGGACGGCCAGCAGGTGACCCAGAGCATCGCGATCGGGAGCGGTGGAAGCCCGATGTACAGCAAGGATGCGATTGCCGAGTTCCAGGTCGTCGCGAGCCGGTTCGACGCGACGCAAGGCCGCTCGTCGGGCCTGCAGATGAACGCGATCGGCAAGTCAGGGACGAACACGCCCTCGGGGCTGTTCGCCGGTTATTTCCGCGACGATCGCCTCAACGCCGCCGACTTCATCGCCGGCGAGGTGCTGCCCTATTCGAACCAGCAGGTGAGCACGACGTTCGGCGGGCCGATCCGGAGAGATCGTGTTCACATCTTCGCCAACTACGAGTACGGACGGGAGCCGGACAGCTTCAACTTCTCGACGCCGTATCCGCAGTTCAACATCACGCTGCCGGCGACGCGGACGGTGCATATCGCGGGCGCGCGCCTCGACGCGCAATTGTCCTCGCAGACACGGTTCATGGTGCGCGCCGACGCCGGCAGGGAGACTGCGCCCGGTCAACGAGCCGGACACCGGCCTGCATCCGTCGGGCACGACCGGATTCAAGCGTCACAACGAAAGTGTCTTTCTGACGCTGACGCAGGTGCTCAGCAACCGCGCGCTCAACGAAGTCAAAGGCGGCTTCAACCAGTTCGACTTCTACGACGAGGGGGTCGTGAACTGGCCGGGGCATCCGCAGGCGGTGAACGGCTTCACCTACGGCGCGCCGCGCATCGACTTCACCGGTTTCACCATCGGCCAGACCTGCGCCAACTGCCCGCAGCACTTCAACCAGAACGTCTGGTCGATCCGCGACGACTTCAGCTACTCGTTCAACGCCGCCGGCCGGCACGACATCAAGCTGGGCGGTGAATTCCTGTTCTTCAAGTTCATCTCGCAGAACTGCCGGGAGTGCAACGGGATCATCGACGCGCAAGGCGGACCCGTCCCGGCCAACCTCCAGGACCTGTTCCCGGTCTGGAACGACATCTCGACGTGGAACCTGGCCGCCCTCTCTCCGATTACGAGTCGTACCGCCTCAGCGTCGGCACGCTGCCGACCTACATCGATCGCTACACCTATGCCGGCTGGCTGCAGGACAACTGGACGGTCACGTCACGCCTGACGCTGAACCTCGGCGTGCGCTACGACCTGTCGACGGGGATCTTCGGGAACGACATCCCCTTCGAGCCGTTCCTGGAGGCGGGTCGTCCCAACGACACGAACAACATCGCGCCGCGCGTCGGGTTCGCGTATACCCTGACGGATCGCACCGTGGTCCGCGGCGGATACGGGCAGTACTTCACCGAACCGTCGGTGAACATCAACTCGCGCATGCGCTCGTGGCAGCAGCTCGTGGGCGTCGAAGTGCTCAACGATGGCCGGCCGGACTTCGCGGCCAATCCCTTCAACGGGCCGGCGCCGACGCCCGAGCAGGCACGCGCGCGCCTCTGCTCGACGAGCAACGTGCCCGGCTGCCTGCGCCGCAACGTCCCCAACGGCATCGCCGATCCGAACGCGCAGTCGCCGTACAGCTACCAGGTCTCGGCCGGTGTGCAGCGGCAGCTCGGGGACACGATGGCGGTCGAGGCCGACTACGCTTACATCGGCGGGCGGCACGAGTACCTACGCGCACAACTTCAACCTGAGTTACAACCCGGTCACGGGCGCCAACCTGCCGTTCTCGGTCGTGGCCAATCGGCCGTACCCCGAGTTCGCGCGGCTGGGGATGGAGCGGATGGACGGCCGCACCAACTTCCATGCGCTGGAAACCGCGTTCACCAAGCGCTTCAGCGACAGGTGGCAGGCGGCGGCGACGTACACGCTGGGCTTCTACAAGGAGGCCGAGGCGCAACCGCTCAGCGGATTCACGCAGGTGGTGCCGTTTCCGGTGACGCCCGATCTCGGCAACGAGTACACCTATTCGGCCGGCGACCAGCGTCATCGCGCCGTCGTGAACGGGATCTGGGAGGTTGGGCGCGGCTTCCAGGTGAGCGGGCTGTACTTCTACGGGTCGGGCATGCGCTTCGTGACCAGTTACGGCGGCGACCGTCGCGACAGCGGCGGGCAGGCCGGCGGCCGGCTGCGTCCGAACGGCACGCTGGTCGCGCGCAACGACTTCGTCGGCCGCCCGATCCATCGCGTGGACATGCGCCTGCAGCAGCGGATTCCCTGGCTGCAGCGCGTGCGGCTCGACGGGATGGTCGAGATCTTCAACCTGCTCAACCACGAGAACTATGGCGCCTACACCACCGCCGAGAGCAACGCGCGGTACGGATTGCCGAACTCCAACCCGAGCGTCGTGTACAAGGCTCGCATGGTGCAACTGGGATTCAGGGCGACGTTCTGAACGGGGGGCGGCCTTTCAGACCCGCCCTCGCGCCGGGTCCAAAAGGACCCGGCCTACGTTCGCGGATTTCGAGCTGGCGGCCTTTTACGAATACCGAACGTAGGGCGGGTCTTTCCAGACCCGCCTCGCGCCGGGCCCAAGAAACCCGCCTGCGTTCGCGGATGACGAGCTGGCCGTTGATGGCGAGGCTGGGCCGACCTGAAGGTCGGCCTCTACGAATACTGGAGACGCCATGCGCGCAGTGATGCTGCTTCTGACAGGAATCCTCATCGGGTCGGCGATGCCGTCCGTGCTCGGACAGCAGGCACGCATCGCCGGCCTCAATCACATCGGGATCGTCGTCGACAACCTCGAGGAGGCGCGGGCGTTCTACACGAAGACCATGGGATTCCGCGAAGCATGGCGGAACAACGGTCTGACCACCTTCGTGCAGGTGAATCGCGACACGTTCCTCGAGCTGCTGCCGTCCACGCCAACGCGGCGCGCCGGCCTCGATCACTTCGGGTTCCTGGTCGAGGACGCACAGGCCACGACGGCGCGTTTGCAACAGGCGGGGCTGACCGTGTCCGAGGTTCGCATCAGCCCGTCGAACCTGTTCGTCTCGAGCATCACCGATCCGTTCGGCAACCGGTTCGAGCTGCACCAGGTGCGTCCCGATTCGCTGCTGAAGAAGGCGATGGACAGCTGGGCGAACTGATGCCGGCCGTCGGCCGGGTCCTTCCGGACCCGGCTCGAGGCGCGAACGTAGACCGGGTCCTGTCGTACCCGCTCGAGGCGCGAACGTAGGCCGGGTCCTTTCGGACCCGGCTCGAGGCGGAATGTACGCCAATTCCTCTGTACCCGCACAGGCCGCGGCAGCCGGAAGCCGCACGCCGCCGCGCACACTTTGCGCCCGCGTCACAGCCCGAATCCAACTAAAATGGCCGCGGCCCGGAGCCCGAAGCCCGGAGCCCGGAGTCTTCATACGAGATATTGGGAGGAGCCGACATGAGAGCGACAAGGTTCTTCTACGGGAGCATCGCCGGCGCCTGTCTCGCCGTCCTGGCGGTTGTGGCATCGCCCGGCGCGACCGCCGTCCAGCAGGGTGGTGAGACCGTGGCCATCGACGCCGACGATCTCGGCGGCGTTGTGAGCAGCACGCGCGGACCCGAAGCAGGCGTCTGGGTCATCGCGGAGACGGCGGACCTGCCCACGAAGTTCGTCAGGATGGTCGTCACCGACGACCGCGGGCGTTACGTCGTGCCCGACCTTCCCAAAGGGAACTACAACGTCTGGGTGCGCGGCTACGGCCTCGTCGACTCGCGCATGGTGCAGGCGGCGCCCGGCAAGGCTCTGAACCTCACGGCCACGATCGCGCCCGATGCGAAGGCGGCCGCTGAATACTATCCGGCCAACTACTGGTATTCGCTGCTGCAGGTCCCGGGCAAGCACGAGTTCCCGGGCACCGGCGCGAATGGCATCTCGAAAGAGATGACCAACCAGGGCGAGTGGATCGACATGCTGAAGACCGACGGCTGCCACGGCTGCCACCAGGTCGGGGACAAAGCGTCGCGCGAGATTCCAAAGAGCCTCGGCGTGTTCGACTCGTCAGTGGCCGCATGGGAGCGCCGCCTGCAGTCCGGGCAGGACGGCGGCGTGATGATGGCCCGCATCAACACCATGGGCAAGGAGCGGTCGCTCGGCGGCTTCGCCAACTGGACCGACCGCATCGCCGCCGGCGAACTGCCGCCGGCGCCGCCGCGGCCGCAGGGCGTCGAGCGCAACCTCGTCGTGAGCATGTGGGACTGGGCAACGCCGCAGACCTATTTCCACGACGAGATCTCCAGCGACAAGCGCGATCCCACGGTGAACGCGAATGGGCCGATCTACGGCGTCCACGAGAACGGCTCCGACTTCATGAGCATCGTCGACCCGGTGCGCAACACGGCGCGCCAGGTGCCGGTGCCGGTGCGCGATCCGCGCACGCCGTTTTCGTCGCCGCGCCAGGTGTCGGCGGCATCGCCGTACTGGGGCGAAGAGGTCATCTGGAACAGCAAGGCCAACGTGCACAGCGGGATGATGGACAAGAAGGGCCGCCTGTGGCTCGCCTCCGTCGTCCGTCCGCCAGAGACGCCCGAGTACTGCCGCACCGGATCGGATCATCCGTCGGCGAAGCTGTTTCCGATCGAACGCAGCGGCCGCCAGGTGTCGTACTACGATCCGAAGACCGAGAAGTTCACCTTCGTGGACACCTGCTTCGGCACGCACCACCTGATGTTCGCCGAGGACGCCAACGACACGCTGTGGTTCTGCGGCGGCGGGCAGGTCGTCGGCTGGCTGAACACGAAGATGTTCGACGAGACCGGCGACGCCGCAAAGTCGCAGGGCTGGACCGCGCTCATCCTCGACGCCAACGGCAACGGCAGGCGCGATGACTACGTCGAGCCGAACCAGCCGCTCGACCCGACGAAGGACAAGCGTCTGCCACAGGCGTTCTACACCGCGATCCCGAGTCCGGCGGACGGATCGATCTGGGGCACGGTGACCGGCTTCCCGGGCGCGCTGATTCGCCTCGACCCGGGCAAGAACCCGCCGGCCACGGCGCTGGCCGAGATCTACGAGGTGCCGTGGAACAACCCGAAGGCGGCCATCGAGGGGTTCTCACCGCGTGGCGGCGACATCGACCGCAACGGCGTGGTGTGGGCGTCGCTGGCGAGCGGCCATCTCGCGAGCTTCGACCGCCGCAAGTGCAAGGCTCCGCTCAACGGTCCCAACGCCACCGGCCAGCACTGCCCGGAGGGCTGGACGCTGCACCAGCAGCCCGGTCCGCACTTCAAGGGCGCCGAAGTCGCCGGAAGCGCCGACTCGAGCTACTACACGTGGGTCGACCAGTTCGGGACGCTCGGCGCCGGCAATAACGTGCCGATCGCCACGGGCAATGGCTCGGGCTCGCTGCTCGCGCTGGTGGACGGCAAGTTCGCGGTGATGCGCGTGCCGTACCCGCTCGGCTTCCACGCGAAGGGCCTCGATGGCCGCATCGACGATCCGAAGGGCGGCTGGAAGGGGAAGGGCGTGTGGTCCACCTACGCCACGCGCGCGCTGACCCATATCGAGGGCGGCAAGGGAACGCACAGCAAGGCCGTGAAGTTCCAGCTGCGGCCCAACCCGCTCGCGAAGTAACCAAATAGGTCGGGCCGGCTGAAGCCGGCCCCTACGACATCACGAAACGTGGGCCGGCTGAAGCCGGCCTACGACATCACGAGACGTAGCGCCGGCTTCAGCCGGCCGACCACCGACATCACGGACTAGTCGGGGCCGGCTTCAGCCGGCCCAGCGCGCTACCACAGGCTGCGCAGCGCGAGCGTGGCGAAGATGCCGTAGAACACCGCGACGCCGACGAGGGCGATCCGCCGCCACATCGGCGGACGGACGTGTTCCGGCAGCAGGCGCGTGTTCACGTACAGCAGATGCAGCGACGCGATGACGAGGACGACGCCGGCCACGTTGGCGCTGAGCTTCACCAGCACGATCGGCTGCGCGAGCCGCATCGCGATGAGTCCCCACACCACGACCGTCGCCAGCACGGTGTAGTAGACGGCGCGCACGTCGCCGCCGCGCCAGCCGCGGAGGCGGCGGCTCCCGGTCCAGAGCATGTCGGTGATCGCGCGGACCATGCCTTCGAGGACGTCGAGCTGCGTCTTGAACAGGATCCACACGCCGAGGAACGCCACCACGCCACCAATCGCCGCGCCCGCCCTCGCTCCAATGCCGGACGCCAGCGCAGCGCTGATGCCAAGGCCCTGGATGTCGGCGCCGCGCGGGAGGAACGTGACGTACAGCAGGGCCGGGAGCATCATGCCGGCGATCGCCCCCGTGCAGAAGATGCCCCATTGGTCGGCGCGAACGATCCTCCACCAGCCGCGCCATCGGGCCATCGACTCGTCGGTGCCGGGGAAGATGAATCCGCTGTGGGTGAGATGGACCTTGGCGCCACCCACCGCGCCTGATATGTAGCCGGCCCGCTCGCTCATGCCGTAGCCTCTGTCCCGCGCCCAGTTGCTCAGGACGAGGTTGACCACGCCTCCCGCACCCGAATACGCCACCAGCGCGCCGAGCAGAAAGAAGTCCGCACCGGCCGGGAGCAACTGCCAGCGGCCCGACGGCAGGTCGAACCCGACGAGTCCGACGACGGCCGCAAGCCACGTCTCCGACGGCACGAAGACCACAGCCATCAACAGGAAGACGGACAGGATGCAGACAACGAGCACCCAGTTGAGGATCTCGAGCGTTCGCTCGATCCGCCGCCCGAACGACAGCACCGCGGCGCAGGCGAGGAACGTGCCGACGCCGATGAAGTAGATCGTCGAGCTGTCGCTCGCCGCCGGGAGCTGACCCTGGAACAGAAAGAAGACGGCGCCGGCCGCGGTCGCGGCAAAGGCAGGCCAGCCGAATTGCAGGAAGTACAGCGTGACGTAGATCCACGCCCACATCGTTGACGAGGGACGCGTCCGCATGAAGCCGGTGAAGACCGGCTCGCCGGTGGCGACGGTGTAGCGCATCACCTCCGTGTTGAAGATGGTCTGCAGCACCGTCGCGAGGACGGTCACCCAGAGCAACGACAGCCCGTAGCGGACGAAGACGGCCGGCCCGAGGAGAAACTCGCCGCTTCCGATCGCCGTGCCGAGGACGATGACGCCAGGGCCGACGACCGCGAACCAGCCGAGGCCGGTCGGGGACGGCGGGACGGGCATGTCGGCGCGTCCCCAGGGCTCGAGCCCGGAGCGCGCTTCAGGTTGATGCGGGACGGTGCCCGTGTGTTGTGGTAGCGCCACTAGTGGACTGTATCAACTGATTGAGACCACTACAACAAGCCTTCGCCGGCGGCGCATCGTAGCACGCTCATCGGGTGGCAGCGGCAGCCGGCAGTTGGCAGTGGGCAGCCTGCAGCTGGCAGTTGGCAGTGCAACCAGCTGGTTGTGGCTTCCGGCTTCAGCCGGAAGGCCTGCCGGCTGCCCGCTGCTGCTGCCGACTTCCGTCGTCGCTCTTGGCGCGCTTCTGCTCGGAGAGCCACGTCTGGCTGACGGGCGATTCGCTCACGTCGTGCCGGGCCGCACGAAAGACCTGGAACGCGAGTAGCAGGAGGAGCGCTCCGCCGGCTCCGACAATCATCAGCTGCGTGTCCATCCAGATAGGTGCGGCAACGAACGTGCCCACGGCAGTCACCGCCAGTGCGGCCCGCTTTCCGCGTGGACACTACGCGCCATGCGGAACCGGCATGCGGATTACCGCATTGTCGATGACGGATTCCGACGGCCGGCCCGAACACCGTCACTTCGTTGACAGGCGTGGGGCGGAACCCCCACGCCATCGTGTGCACGGGCGTGCAGGCTGCGAGCGGCACCGAACCTGCTCAACTGGCTGACGCACCATGAACCATTCTCTTCATGCGCCTCGTAAGCGAGTCCTCATCGTGGACGATTCCCTCGACGTCCGTGAGGTGTGGCACGACTGGCTCACGATCTGGGGCTTCGACGTCGAGGAAGCCGAGAACGGCGCCGAGGCGGTGGAGAAGGCGACGGCCTGCAGGCCCAATCTCGTCCTCATGGACTGGACGATGCCCGTGCTCGACGGCCTTGCGGCAACCGAGCGCCTGAAGGCGCATGCCGCGACGGCGGGAGTACCGGTGCTCGCGCTGAGCGCCGACACGTTCGCGCCGACGCCGCAGGAAGCGCTTGGGGCAGGCTGCGAGAGCTTCCTCGGGAAACCGGTCACGCCGGAATGCCTGCTGAACGAGATCCGCCGCGCGATCAGACAAGCGTCCTGACGGAGAGCGACTCTAGTTGTCGGTGCAATCGTCCTCACGCCGTCGGTGCAGGCCGACCTGAAGGTCGGCCTGGACGCTGTTGATCCAACTCAGACATGCCCCGGCGCCAGTTCTCCATCTATCGGTGCATCGAACTCTCACGCGACCTCGGCGTGGCGCAGCCGTGCGCGCGTGGCGCTCGGTTTACGTGGGACAAACGGCCCATACGCCGGAGCAGCGGTTCGCGCAGCACAAGGCGGGTGGCATGCTGGCGGCGCCAAAGGCACACAGATTCGGCGTGCGACTGCGGCCCGACCTGATGAAGGGCATCGGCCCGTTCGCGACACGCAAGGAAGCCGAGCGCGCCGAGCGCGCGCTCGCCGAAGCGCTCGAGCGCCGCGGCCACCGGGTTTTCTGGGGATAGCGTGCAACGTGGCGCCAGGAGCCACTGCTCGCACCGCCGAACCTTCCGGCGAAGCCGGAGCCACGAACGTCAATGGAACCTTGCACCGACCAGAAGTCAGACGGATTGCACCGACCAGCGTAGGAACCTTGCACCGACCAGCGTCAGATATAATTCCGGGTTTGTCCCAGGAGCACAATGCCCAAGATCAAGGTCAAGCACCCCGTTGTCGAGATGGACGGGGACGAGATGACGCGCATCATCTGGCACCGCATTCGCGAACAGCTCGTGCTTCCCTATCTCGACATCGACCTCAAGTACTTCGATCTCGGCGTCGAGGCGCGCGACCGCACGAACGACCAGATCACGATTGATGCGGCGGAGGCGACGAAGAAGTACCGGCGTCGCGGTGAAGTGCGCGACCATCACCCCGGACGAGGCGCGCGTCAAGGAGTTCAACCTCAAGCAGATGTGGCGGTCGCCGAACGGGACGATCCGCAACATCCTCGACGGCACGATCTTCCGCGAGCCGATCATCTGCCGCAACGTGCCGCGCATCGTCCCGCACTGGGACAAGCCGGTGGTCGTCGCCCGTCACGGCTTTGGCGACCAGTATCGTGCGCAGGACTTCAGTTTCCCGGGCGCGGGCACGATCAGGATCAGCTTCACGCCGGAGGGCGGCGGCGAGTCGATCGAGCGCGAGGTGATCAAGACCAGAGGCGGCGGCATCGCGATGGCGATGTTCAATCTCGACGCGTCGATCCAGGGTTTCGCGCGCGCCTGCTTCACCTACGCGCTGGGACGCAACTATCCGGTCTACCTCTCGACGAAGAACACCATCCTCAAGGTGTACGACGGCACGTTCAAGAACACGTTTCAGACCGTGTTCGAGAGCGAGTTCAAGCCGCAGTTCGACGCCAAGGGCCTGACCTACGAACACCGTCTGATCGACGACATGGTGGCGGCCAACCTCAAATGGAATGGCGGCTACCTGTGGGCCTGCAAGAACTACGACGGCGACGTGCAGTCCGACACCGTCGCACAGGGATATGGCTCGCTCGGCCTCATGACCTCGGTGCTGATGTCGCCGGACGGCAAGGCTGTCGAAGCGGAAGCGGCCCACGGCACCGTGACGCGCCACTACCGGTTGCACCAGCAGGGAAAGCCGACGTCCACGAACCCGATCGCGTCGATCTATGCCTGGACGCGCGGCCTGCAGTACCGCGGCAAGTTCGATGACACGCCGGACGTGGTGCGGTTTGCCGAGACGCTCGAACGGGTGTGCGTGGACGTCGTGGAATCGGGACGCATGACGAAGGACCTGGCCATCCTGATCCGGCCGGACAACCCGTTCCTCACGACCGAGGAGTTCATGGACGCGATCGATGCCGAGCTCCGCACGCGCATGGGGATGTGAGACCGTAGACCGAAGCCGGCTACCCGGAGCCGACGATGCACGAGAAGACACGTGTCTGGGCCGGCCGTGGTCTCGGCCATACCCGTCGCCGCCATGCTGTTCAGTGCCGCGGGCAAGGTGACGGGCGCCCCGCAGATGGTGGACGTCATGGTCGGGGTCCTCGGTTTCTCGCGAGAGGCCCTTCTGCTGCTCGCGGTGATCGAGGTGACGTGCGTCATCGTGTACGTGGTCCCGCAGACGGCGGTCGTGGGCGCGATATTGATGACGGGTATCTCGGCGGCGCCATCGCGTCCCACGTGCGTGTGGCGGACACCGTCAATCTCGTGCCCCCGCTCGTCCTGGGCATCCTCGCGTGGGTCGGGCTGTACCTGCGCGACGCGCGGGTGCGGGCCCTGCTGCCGCTGCGGAGCTGACGCCACATATCCCCTTCATGGAAGGGGTTGACGCCTCGTCGCCTGCCCACGCGAATTAGGGCAGGAAGCCTGCTCGCGTTCTCTCTCAAGTGCAGGTCGTGCAGGGAACCTCGCGCCCGATGTCGCCGTCCTACGGCTAAGTGATAGGATTGCAGGGGTTTCTCCCGACATAGCCGTATGAAATCTTCTCGCCCGCAGGCCGGAGCTGCGGTAGTCGCCGCCATGCTCTGCGCGGCCAACGTCACGGCCCAGTTCATCGCCGGCAAGGCGACTCGCGACGCCCTGTACCTCGCCAACCTCGATGTGACCTCGCTGCCCGCGATGGTCATCGCGACGGCGGTGCTGTCGATGGGGCTCGTCCTGATGAGCGCGCGCGGGCTGCGCGCTCTCTCACCGGGTCCGTTCATCTCGCTGGCGTTTGCGGTGAGCGCGGTGCTGCTGCTGGCTGAGTGGGCGCTGGTCTTCATCGCCCCCCGTGTCGCGGCGGCCGTGGTCTACCTGCAGATCTCGGGCGTTGGCCCTATGCTCGGCTCGGGCTTCTGGCTCATCGCCAGCGAGCGTTTCGATCCGCACACGGCCAAGAAGCGCTTTGGGCAGATTGCGGGTGTCGGCACGCTGGGCGGCCTTGCCGGGGCCCTGCTCGCCGAGCGCGTGGCCGGCGTCTTCGGTGTGGCCGCGATGCTGCCGATCCTGGCGGTCCTGAACCTTCTCGCGGCCTGGCAGATCCGTCAGTTCGCAGCGTCGGTGAGCAACGTGCGCGAGAGTCGCGCTATCGATGCGGCGCCGGAGCTCGCGCCGATTTCGGCACGTTCCGGCTTCCGCGTGCTCGCCGAAGCGCCGTACCTGAGAAACCTCGCCGCACTCGTGCTGCTCGGCACGCTGGGCGCGGCGCTGATCGATTACGTCTTCAAGGCCCAGGCGGTGGCGACCTTCGGACGCGGCGACACCCTCCTGCGGTTCTTCGCGATCTATTACGCGGGCACGAGCCTCGTCACCTTCGTCCTGCAGACCTCGACGAGCCGGGTGGCGCTCGAAAAGCTCGGCCTTGCCGTCAGTGCCGGTACGCCGTCGTTCGCGCTGCTGGCCGGCAGTATCGGCGGCCTGCTGGCGCCGGGGTTCGCCAGCGCCGCGGCGGCGCGCGGCGGGGAATCGATATTCCGCGGTTCGCTGTACCGGGCGGGGTACGAGCTCTTCTACACGCCGATCCCTGTGGGAGAAAAGCGTGCGGCGAAGTCGCTCATCGACGTCGGCGTCGACCGCCTCGGCGACGCGCTCGGCGGCGGCGTCGTGCAGATGGTGCTGCTGCTCGCGCCCGCCGCGCAGTACAACATCATCCTCTTCGTGACCATCGCCTGTTCGGCGCTGGCGCTCGTCGTCGCCAGCCGCCTGAATCGCGGCTACGTGCACACGCTGGAGCGCAGCCTGCTGAACCGCGCCGTCGAGCTCGATCTCTCGGAGATCGAGGACCTGACGACGCGTACGGTCATGCTGCGGACGATGAGCGGCGCCTTGGCGAGGGAGCGGCTGACGGCGCAGGTCCATGTGCCGCCGCCGATTCCGGAGGGCGTCGACCCGGAGATCCACGAGATCCTCGCGCTGCGTTCGCGTGAGCGCGATCGGGTCGTGCCGGTGCTGCGCGCCGAGGACGGTGTGCCGGCGACGCTCGTGCCGCACGTCATCCCGCTGCTCGCATGGGACCCGGTATCGCAGGACGCGATCTACGCGCTGCGCAAGGTGGCGGAGGAGCGCGTCGGCGAGCTCATCGACGCGCTGCTCGATCCCAACCAGCCGTTCGCCGTGCGCCGGCGGCTCGCGCGCGTGTTCTCGGTCTGCGTGTCGCAGCGCGCGGCCGACGGTTTGCTGCTCGGGCTCGACGACCAGCGGTTCGAGGTCCGGTTCCAGTGCGGCCGGTCGCTGGCGGCGATCAAGGAGAAAAACGCGGGAATCCGCCTCGACGCCGAGCGCGTCTACACAGTGGTCTTGCGGGAGGTGGCCGTCGGCCGGTCGATCTGGGCCAGTCACCGCCTGCTCGATCGCGTGGACGAGTCGGACCGGCAGACGTACGTCGACGAGTTCGTGAAGGGACGCACCAGCCAGGGTCTCGCGCACGTCTTCACGCTGCTGTCGCTCGTCCTGCCGGCCGATCCGGTACAGGCCGCCTTGCGCGGCCTGCATGCCGACGACGCGAACCTGCGCGGCACGGCGCTCGAGTACCTGGACGGCGTGCTGCCGCCGGCCATTCGCGCGCGCCTCTGGCCGTCGCTCGAACATCTCCAGGAACTGACGCGGCGTGCCGCGAAGGCGGAGTCATGGCAGACCACCCATGAAGCGGATTGCGTGCCGGGTGCGGACGCCGGTACCGGGGCGGGAGAGCGGCCGGACGACGCGGCTGCCGGACGAACTGCTCGAGGAGCAGGTTTACCGCCTCGCGCTGCTCACCGCCGTCATCGCCGGTCTCTGGACGCTTGGTCTCTTCGTGGACGTCGTGCTGGCGCCGCTCGTGTGGGGCGTCACCGACGTTTCCAGGCAGGGCATCGCGGTCGAGATCACCGGCCTGGTGATCTCGTTGTTCATGTACGGGTACGTCCGGTTCAGCGGCGACTCGGCGCAACGGAAGACGGATGCCGGGCTGGCGTTCCTCGTCTGGAACGCCATGGGCGTGGCCGTGCTGAACACCTGGGTCGCGCCACCCTCCGCCGATCAGGTGACGCACCTGTCGTGGGCGACCGTCGGGATTCTCGTCTACGCGGTGATCGCTCCGGCCTCGCCGCGAAAGATGCTGTGGGCGGCGCTCATCGCGGCGGCGATGGATCCGCTGGCGCTGGGACTCGCGTACCTGATGGGGGAGCCGGTCGTCTCGGTGCCGCACGCCGTGATCCTGGCGCTGCCGAATTTCGCGTGCGCCTTCATCGCGTCGTTGCCGGCGCGCGTGCTGCAGCGGCTTGGCAACCGGCTGCGCGAGGCGCAGGAACTCGGGAGCTATCAGCTGGTGCGCCTGCTCGGGCAGGGCGGCATGGGCGAGGTGTGGGAAGCGCGTCACCGGCTGCTCGCACGCAGCGCCGCGATCAAGCTGGTGCGGCCGGAAGTGCTCGGCGCGCGCAATGACGCCGAGGCGCGTGTCATGCTCAAGCGTTTCGAGCGCGAGGCCCAGGCCACCGCCTCGCTCAGTTCGCCGCACACGATCGACGTGTTCGACTTCGGCGTCACCGACGAAGGCATGTTCTATTACGTCATGGAACTGCTGGCGGGACGCGACCTCGAGACGCTCGTGCGCGAGTTCGGTCCGGTCCCCGCCGAGCGGACCGCGTTCCTGCTGCGCCAGGTGGCGCACTCGCTCGCCGACGCCCACGCGCGCAACATGGTGCACCGCGACATCAAGCCGGCGAACATCTATGTCTGCCGCATGGGGCTCGAGTACGATTTCGTGAAGGTGCTCGACTTCGGCCTGGTGAAACTGCGCGATCGCGCCGGCGACAACGAGTCGCTCCTGACGCTCGATCACACGACCACGGGGACGCCGGCCTACATGGCGCCCGAGATCATCCTCGGCGATTCCGACGTCGACAGCCGGGCGGACGTGTACGCGCTCGGCTGCGTCGCGTATTATCTGCTGACCGGGCAACTCGTTTTCGAGGCAGAGACGCCGATGAAGATGCTCATGCAGCACGTGCACGCCCAGCCGGTGCCGCCTTCGCAGCGCACCGAGCTGCCGATCCCGCGGGAGCTCGACGAGCTGGTGCTGGCGTGCCTGCAGAAGGACCCGAACATGCGTCCGCAGAGCGCCGAGGAATTGCTGCACATGTGCGACGGGTCGCGCGTGTGCAGGAACTGGAACCATGCGGCGGCGAAGCGGTGGTGGCAAACGCATCTCCCGGATCTGACCGGGCCGCTGACCCTCGTGACGGCAGAGGCCGAAACGGCCCCGCGCGCGTTGGCGACGTTGTAAAGGACGCCCATGCGCGCCGTTGTCGATACGTTTGCCCGGCCACCACGCAAGACCTGGCTCGATCGCAGCCTGTCTCTCGTCACCGACGTGCGCGCGGGCGAGGGGGTCAGCGCGCTGCTCCTGGCCGCCAACGTTTTCTATCTGCTCGCGTTCTACTCGGTGCTCAAGGTCGTCCGCGACGCTCTGATCCTCAGCGAGGCGGGAGCGGTCGTGGCCAGCTACGCGTCGGCCGGCCAGGCGCTGCTGCTGCTCGGATTCGTCCCGGCGTACAGTGCGTTCGCCTCGCGCGTGAACCGCGTCTGGCTCATCTGCGGGGTGACGCTGTTCTTCGCCTCCCACCTCCTCATCTTCTACGCGCTCGGGATGGCCGGCGTCCGCATCGGCATCGCGTTCTTCCTGTGGATCGGCGTGTTCAACATGGTCGCCGTGGCGCAGTTCTGGGCGTTCGCGAACGACCTGTACAACAACGAGCGCGGCAAGCGCCTGTTCCCGCTCGTTGGCGTCGGCGCCACGCTCGGCGCGCTGGCCGGCTCCGGGCTCACCGCGTTCGCGTTCGGCGGTATCGGTCCTTACGTGCTGATGCTCATCGCCGCCTTCGGTCTGCTGGTACCGGTGGCCCTGACGATCATCGTTCATCGCCGCGAGAGCCGCGCGTCGCGGGCCCCCACGCCGGTCGAGGCCGGAGCGGTTTCCGCCGCCGGCCGGAAGGACCACCGGCAGGATGACGAACCGATCGGCAAGCGCGGCGGCTTCGAGCTGGTACTCAAGGACCGCTACCTCCTGCTCATCGCGGTGCTCGTCCTCGCCTCGAACCTGGTGAACACGCTCGGCAATTTCATCCTGAATGTGATGATCATCGACGACGCGGCGGCGCGCGTGGCGGCCGGCGCGGCGGGCGGCCTCGACCAGCGCGCGCTCATCGGCACGATGGCGGGCACGGTGCAGACCTGGGTCAACCTGCTCGCGTTCGTGCTGCAGACGTTCGTCGTCTCCCGCGTCTTCAAGTACATCGGCGTGCGCGGCGCGTTGTTCGTGCTGCCCCTGATCGCGCTTGGCGGGTACGCGGCCATCGCCGCGCTCCCGATGCTCGCCGTCGTCCGCTGGAGCAAGACCTTCGAGAACAGCACCGACTACAGCATCCAGAACACGACCCGTCACGCCCTCTTCCTGCCCACCAGCCGGGAAGCGAAATACAAGGCCAAGCAGGCGATCGACTCGTTCTTCCTGCGCACCGGCGACATGTTGTCGGCGGCGGTGGTCTTTGCGGGTACGGCGCTGGCGTTCAGTGTCCGCCAGTACGCGCTGCTGAACCTCGTGGTCGTGGCCGCCTGGCTGGTGGTCGCTGTTGCGATCGCGCGCGAGCACCGGAAGCTCGCGCCCGCCGACGCGCGCGACAAGGCCGCGTGATGCGGGTTGCGTGGCTGGCGGTCGTGGTGATGTGCGCATGGCCGGCCTCCGGCGTTTACGCGCAGGAGCCGCAGACGCGTGCCGAAACGCTGGCGCGCGAGCGCGAGGAGAAGGCGAAGGACGTCGAACCGCCCCGCTCCGGCCGTCTCGAGCGCGCCCTGCTGGCGCTCGAGAACCGGCGGGTTCTCGAGCGTGTCCTCAATCCGCCCGAGGGGTTCTATCCCAAGATCGGCAACATCACGCCAGGCAGCGGTCTCGCCATCGGTCCCGGGTACCGGCATGCGGACGTGATTGGCGAAGAGGTCGATTTCAGTACGTTCCTCGTGGGAAGCACCCAGAAGTACTGGATTGTCGACGCGCGGCTCACGATGCCCGAGCTCGCCGGCGGGCGTGTATTCGCCGACGTGCACGGACGCCGGTACAACTACCGGGAAGAAGACTTTTTCGGTCTCGGTCCCGATTCACGAAGCGAGGACCACACGACATACGGGCTGCGCAGCACCGATTTCGGCGGCACGGCCGGCGTCCGCGTCACGCCGTGGCTGTCGTTCGCATCGGGCGTGGAGCACATGACGCCGCGCGTCACGGTGCTCGACGCGCAACCGGATTTCCTCCGCTCGGAAGTGTCCGCCGAGATCAACACGCGGCAGCCGCGCGCCAACCCGCGGCAGGGCGCCCGCTACGCCATCGCCTACCAGCACTTCGACGACCTCGACGGATCGCGTTTCGACTTCGATCGGGTCGAAGCGGACGTGCAGCAGTACATCTCGCTCTACAAGAACCGCCGCGTCCTGGCGCTGCGCGGGTTTGCATCGGTGTCGGACGCGGCCAGCGGATCGGCAGTGCCGTTCTACTTCCAGCGCACGCTCGGCGGGCCCGACGATCTCAGAGGCTTCCGCCGGTTCCGCTTCCGCGACGAGAACGTGCTGCTGTTCCAGGCCGAGTACCGGTGGGAGATTTTCACGGCGATGGACGGTGCGATCTTCTATGACGCAGGCAAGGTGGCCTCACGCGTGGAGGATATGAACTTCTCCGACCTCGAGTCCGACTACGGCATCGGCTTCCGGTTCGGCACCTCGAACGGCGTGTTTCTCCGCGTCGAGGGCGCGTTCGGGAGCAGCGGCGGCCCGCATTTCATTTTCAGGTTTGGCCATGTTTTTTGACGACACCCACGGCCCGGCTAAAGCCGGTCTCCTGCGCCCTGTTGCTGCTGCTGCTGTTCGTCGCAGCCGGCAACGGTGCCGCGCCCCGGTTCTTCCCCGACGACCCGATCCAGGTTGATGACGACATGGCCCTGGATGCAAGCAAGGCCGTGCCGATCGAGGGGAGCAACGGGTACGACTTCACGGAGCACACGTTCCTGAACGTGGGCGACCGGCGCGATGTCCGGGCGATGAACGTCAACACGATGGACGAAGTGCCCGACTCGAGCTGGTTCACCAATCGCATCGGCTCGCGTCAGATGACGCTCGAAGAGATCGTCCGCGGGCCGAACGACATGGACACGGTCGACTTCGAGACGTGGCCGATCGTCCAGGAAAAGAGCACCGGCATCACCCCCGGCTACCGGATCGTCGACCCGCAGGGACGGCTCTACCAGCTCAAGTTCGACCCGCCGTCGAATCCCGAGATGGCAAGCGGCGCCGAGGTCATCGGGGCGGCGATCTACCACGCGCTCGGCTACAACGTCGTCCAGGGGTACGTCGTGGAAGTCGATCCGGCGAAGATCGTCATCTCTCCGGAAGCGACGACCGTGGACATGTCCGGGCGGCGGCGGAGCATGCGCCGGGAGGACATCGATCGCCTGCTCGCGCGTGCGGCGCGGATGCCCAACGGCAACTACCGGGCGACGCTGAGCCGCTTCGCCGACGGCCGGCCGCTGGGCTATTTCAAGTACTACGGCACCCGGCCCGACGATCCGAACGACATCCACCCGCACGAGCATCGCCGCGAGCTGAGAGCCAGCCGCGTCTTCGCCGCCTGGGTGAACCACGACGACTCGCGCGGTCTCAACAGCCTCGACATGCTCGAGACGCGCGGCGGCCGGCAGTTCATCCGCCACTACATGTTCGACTTCGGATCGACCCTGGGCAGTGGCAGCGTGTTCGCGCAGGTGCCGCGCGCCGGCAACGAGTACATCCTCGAATGGGCGCCGGCGCTCAAGACGCTTGCCACCTTCGGCCTGTACGTCCGCCCGTGGATCGGCGTCGATTATCCGGAGGTGTCGCCCGCGGTCGGGCGCTTCGAGTCTGATTTCTTCGATCCGGTGAAGTGGCGCCCCGAGTATCCCAACCCCGCCTTCGACAACATGCGCCCCGACGATGCGTTCTGGGGCGCACGGCTGGTCGCACAGTTCAACGACGAGCGGATCAGGGCCATTGTGGCGAAGGCACGCTACTCCAATCCCGCCGCGACCGAATACATCGCGAAAACCTTGATCGCCCGCCGCGACAAGGTGTTGACGGCCTGGCTCGCCGGCGTTAATCCAATCAGGGAGCCGGCGCTCGATGCCGATGGCATATTCACGTTCCGTAACGCCGCGATGGACGCCCGGGTGGCGAGCCGGGTTGCGACGACCTACGTGCTCCGGTGGTCGGCGTTCGACAACGCCACCGGGAGCCCGATCGGGACGCCGCAGGAAATCCGCGTGGCCTCGCCGCGCGTGCTGGCGCCGCCCTCCGTCCTCGAGGGGCGCGATTTCGTCTCGGTGGTGGTCCGAACTGTGCATAGCCGACTACCCATCGTGGAACGCGCCCGTTACGATTTCCTTCCGCCGCACCGCCCAGGGATGGCGTGCCGTCGGACTGGAACGGTCCTCGACGCCCGACTCCCAACCCCAATCCTGAGCCAGTTCCCGCGATTCCGGCCGTTCCCGAGTCCGGAAGTTGGGTTACGATTACGGCCCGAACGGCTTCTGAGCCGTCTAACCGCTCAATCACTTATGATCCGACCGGTTCGCTCGTTCTGCCTCTGCACCTCACTGTCTGTCGCGATGCTGGCAGGCAGTGTCGGGCCGTTGGCCGCGCAGACCACCAGCCTTGCCCCGGTCCCGTCCGTTCCGAGCGTCAAGAGCCTCGCGACGGATACCCTGACCGACTTCACGAAGCTCCCGAGCAAGGAAACCGCCACGTGGTTGACGCTGGGGCTCGTCGGAGCGTCACTTGCGCAGTCACTCGACGGGACGACGTCGGACGCGATGAGCAGGTCGGCGGGGGCAGACCGGGTCTTTGCACGCGGTGAATTGATCGGCGGGGCGAAATTCCAGCTGGCCGGTGCATTGGCCACGTATGGCGTTGGCCGGCTGGCCGGGCACTCGCGAATGGCCGACGTTGGCGCCGATCTCGTTCGCGCCAACATCGTGGCGCAGGCGATGACCCTGGGCGTCAAGCTTGCGGTGCGGCGCGGCCGCCCCGATGGCACCGAGTTTTCGTTCCCTTCGGGCCACACCTCGGTGAGCTTTGCCGCGGCGACGGTGCTCCAGCGGCATTTCGGCTGGACGGCCGGCGTGCCCGCCTACGCGGCCGCCTCGTACGTCGCCGCCTCGCGCATCCAGGACAAGCGTCATTTCCTGAGCGACGTCGCGTTTGGCGCCGCCATCGGGATCGTGGCAGGCCGCACCGTGACCATCGGGCACGGCGACCATCGCTTTGCCGTCGAGCCGATGGTGCCGCAGGGCGGCGGCGTCGGCATCGCATTCGTCAAGAAATAGCCCCATCGAGGGCGGATCTCAGGTCGCCTCTCTGACACGCCGCCGCGCCTGCCGGTGCTGCTGACACCGCCCGGATATTCCAGTACATTTCCCGCCGCTGCGCGTGACAGACGACACCCACGATTCCAGCGTCGCGGTGTGGGACATCCCCTCACCGGCCGTGATGAGCCGTCCGTTTACCGTGAAGATCGGCATCGCGTGTCCCGCGGGCTGCGCGCTCGACGCGCACGAGATCGAGGTGCGCGACGGGACCGGGAAATCGCTCGCTCGCGCCCGGTTGAGCGAGACCCCATGGCCCGGGACGACGGCGCTCTATTGGGCGCAGGTCGAGTTACCCGCCGCCGGTTCGGAAGGGCAGCACACCTGGCACGTGCGTCCGGCTCCGAGTGGCGTCCGGCTCTGACGTGGCTTCCGGCTTCAGCCGGAAGAACCACGCCTTCTCCACGAGCTTCACGTTCACCGTCGCCAGACCGCCCGAATACATCGTCACGATCACGGCCGTCGACTCGACCGTGCATGAGCCTGCCGGCCGCGTCGAGATCCGGCTCGGTCCCTATCGCGCCACGACTGACGAACAGGGGCGGGCCGCGATCCCGATCCCCTCGGGGTCTTACGACGCGATCGCGTGGAAGGCAGGCTACGAGGCCGAGCCCGTTACGGTCAACGTGACGGCCGACGTCGCGCTGCGGATCGACCTGCGGCCCATCGCCGGGACGGAGGAACCGGTACTGGCAGTAGGCAGTAGGCAGTCGGCAGGCCTTCCGGCTGAAGCCGTAAGCCACAACCAGCTGGTGGCGCTTCCCACTGCAGCGCCTGTCCACTGCCTACTGCCCACTGCCGCCATCGAGTGCTAGGATTGGCTCCCCTACGGAAGGATTGGCCGATGCGCAGAAGACTCTTCGCCATGCCCGCCCTTGTTGCCCTCGCCGCGATCGCCCTGGCGGCGCAGGCCCCCAGCCAGCCGCCGCGCGTGACCAACGAGGCATGGACGAAACCTTTCCCGGCATTCCGGATCGTCGGGAACCTGTACTACGTCGGCACCTACGACCTGTCGTCTGTACCTGATCACCACGCCCGAGGGCCACATCCTGATCAACACCGGCGTCGACAGCTCCGCGCCGATGATTCGCGCCAACATCGAATCGCTCGGGTTCAAGGTGAGCGATATCAAGCTGCTCCTCGCCACGCATGGACACTGGGATCACGTTGGCGCGATGGCCGAGATGAAGAGGCTGACGAAGGCGAGGATGCTGATGCACGAGGCCGACGCCCCGATGCTCGAAGACGGCGGCGTCACCGACTTCCGGTTTCCCCAGGGTCGCCCGCGGATGTACGAGCCAATCACGGTCGATCGGCGTCTGAAGGACGGTGACACGATCCGGCTCGGCAAGACCGAGCTCACCGCGCACCACCACCCCGGTCACACGAAGGGCTCCACCAGCTTCACCTTTACGACACAGGACAGCGGGCGCAGTTACCGGGTCCTCATCGCCAACATGAACGGCATCAACGACGGCGTGAAGCTGCTCGACAGTCCCGGTTACCCGAACATCGTCCAGGAGTACGCCCGGACGTTCGAGAAGCAGAAACAGTTGTCGGGCGACGTGTTCGTGTCGTCGCATGCCGGCCAGTTCCGGCTCCACGAAAAGTACAAGCCCGGCGATCCCTACGACCCGAACAGGTTCGTCGATCCTGCGGGCTATGCACAGGGCGTTCAGCGGCTCGAGCGCGCCTATCTGGATCAACTGCAGAAGGAACGTCAGGGGAAATAGGCCGCACATGGAAACAACCTGGCGAGGCATCGTCTGGCAGCAGTTCGGGGCGGCCATCGACATGCTCGAGAATGCGATGATCGCGTGTCCCGATGACGTGTGGCGCGACTCGTCGCGACGCCCGGAGTTCTGGTACGTCGCTTACCACACGCTCTTCTTTCTCGACCTGTACTTGTCCGGCTCGGCAGAGGGATTCGCTCCGCCGCCGCCGTTCACGCTGGAGGAGCTCGATCCGGCGGGACGCCGTCCCGAGCGCCCGTTCACGAAACACGAGCTCTACGCATACCTGCAACATGGTCGGGAGAAGGGTCGCACGACGATCAATGAGCTGACAGACGACCGTGCCGTTGACGTGTGCCGGTTCACGTGGGGCGAGGCGCGCTTTGCAGAGTTGATCCTCTACAACATGCGCCACGTTCAGCACCACGCCGCGCAGTTGAATCTCATCCTGCGGCAGACGACCGACTCCGCTCCGGCGTGGGTGGGCCAGGCGACCACGGTTCAGCCCCCGGAGCCCGTTCAGGCAGCTGTGTCAGGCTGATCGAGGCTCGTGGACGCGAACGAGGAGGACCTGCAAGGCCCGGCTGCTGTTGGCCCCGGCCTTGAAGATTGGTCAGCGGATGGCGGACTCGTGGCTCTTCTCGAAAGGACCCTCGTCCGTTCGGATCATGCGGACCGGTGCGTTGTCCGTCGCGGTCTGCGGCCCCGGCCGTGTCCGCCGCTTCCTCTCGTTCCTGAGCGACGCCGAGCTCGTCACCTTCCTGCGCGACACTGAATACGCGCTCGCCTCCGCCGGGTTCCGCCTCCGCGGCTACGCCGCCGATCGCCGCCGGACGGTCGAGCGACGCACGACGTTACGCGGCGAACGGCGAAGCCCGGTACCCTGGTAACGGTTCAGTAAGCAGCCGGCCGAGACGAACTCCCCGCGCAGCGCGCCGCTCTCCAGATTCGCGCGGCTGCCCGCGTCGCGCCGCCAGTGCGAGCGCCATTCCGCTGATTCCACCACCTGCGATCGCGCTTCTCATCGACGGCGATTCCACGGCGACGAGTGCCCAACCGTGGCGACCGCGGTCGAGTTCGATACGGGGCGCGGAGAGCAAGATTTACCCGGAGCACCCGGCATCTCACGGTGGAGCGCAGCGCCACATCTCGGCCCTAAGTTGCTGAGCGTTATGGATTTGCCCTGATCGGGCGCGTGCCTTGCGATGCTGCGGGTCATGCCGACGTCGCGATGTCCCCACTGCCACAGGGTCGGGCTTGTCCGCACAGAACACGTCATCAGGGACCGGGATTCGTGGACCTTTTGCTGCTGCGGCGGGTGCCGACACGCATGGGAGGAACCAGATGACAGCTCGGCGTTCGATGCGGCGGAGTCGTCCCGCGACGCAGGACGGCGCACGCATCATCCCCACGCGCGGCTCACCAAGTCGTGACAGCGAGAACGTCGCCACCGGTCGTGTGACGTGTCCGAAGTGCCGGTCGAGGCTGGAGATATTCGAGACGCCAAGCGGCGGACGCACCGTGTCGGTTCTCGGCCTGGGCACGACGACCAAGCCCACGGAGCACGAGCATTTCATGGGGCCGGATGAAGGACCGGACATCATCTGCCCGGCGTGCAACCTGCCGCTCGACCCGGCGTCGCCCTATCGCGGCGAAGCTCCCGCAGTTCCGGAAGTGAAGGGCCAACGATTGCGGTCGTGAAGCGGGCCGGCTGAACCGGCTCCACGATCGCCAGATAAACGTCGCGGGGGTCGGCTTCAGGCGGCCCGCTTCACGATCACTGAGATGTACGTCGTGAGGGGCCGGCTTCAGCCGGCGCTTCACGAGCGCCGAGATGTGCGTCGTGGGGGCCGGCTTCAGCGGCCCAGCGATTACTCCGGCAGTTCGAATACGTAAAGCGAGTTCCCCGAATTCGGGTGCCTGACTTCCGGTAGCAGCAGCCTTGGCACGTTGCGCGGGCTGCCGCCGCCAAGGCCGGTCGTGACGGCGATGTACTGCTTGCCGTTCGCGGCGAACGAGATCGGGAAACCCTGCACCGACGTGCCGAGGCGCGTCTGCCAGAGGACGCTGTCCTGTTCTGACATCGAAGGCGCGGAAGTAGCGATCGAGGTCGCCGGCGAACGCCAGGTCGCCGCCGGTCGAGAGCGCCGCGGCAGTAAACGACGCGCGCTGCTCGTAGCTCCACACCTCGCGCATCGTCCGCACGTCGTAGGCCGCGAACTTGCCGACGTTGCCGTCCGTGCCCGGCATCTCGAACCAGCGGCGATCGGCCTGCGTGCCGCCCGACCCTTCCTTGAACTCCACCTGACGGCCCGACAGCTCCTGACAGCTCTGGCTGAGCGGGATGATGATCAGGTTGCTGCCCGGGTGGTATGTCGACGAATGCCAGTTGTGGCCGCCCTGCGTGCTCGGACACGAGGGGATCCACTGGCCGACCTTCGCTTCGATGATGTCGCCGCGATACGTCGGCACGCCGGTCTTCGGATCGATGCTGTCGAAGATGTTCTGGAAGACGGTCTCCTTGTGCCCGACGTACTGGCCGGTCTGCCGATCGAGCTTCCAGAGAATGCCCGGCTTGCCGATCGTGAACACGAACTTGCGGCCGTTGTCGTCGACCAGCACCCGCTCGTAGACCTCGTCGAGGTCGAGCGCCTCGCCGGGGGCATGCTGGAAGTACCACGCAAGCTTGCCGGTGTCGGGATTCAGCGCGAGCGTGGAGCTCGTGTACAGGGCCTTGTCGAGGACCGTCATGCCGCGGCTCGCGGGCACCCACGGCTTTGCCTGCGCCGTCCCCCAGTACGTGAGGTTGAGATCGGGATCGTAGCTGCCGGTAATCCAGGTCTCGCCGCCGCCGCGGAACATCATCGGCTGCTTGCCCCACGTATCGCCGCCCGGTTCGTCCGGACGCGCGACCGTGTTGAACCGCCACAACAGCTTGCCGGTGGCGGAGTCGAACGCGCTGATGAAGCAGCCTTCTTCCTTGAACCGGTCGCACCCGTTCAGGCCCTGCAGCAGCTTGCCCTTGATGACGATGGGTCCGGTCCTGGCGTTGTAGCCCTTTGCGGTGTCGGCGATGCGCGTTTCCCACTTGAGCACGCCGGTCCGCGCGTCGAGCGCCACCATCCGTGCATCGCTCGTCGTGACGAACAGCTTGTCCTCGTAGATCGCCAGGTTCCGCATGGCGTCGCCGCGCTCCGGTCCGGCGCGGTACTCCCAGATCAACTCGCCATCGCGGCCGTTCAACGCCTGGACGATGTTGCCGGTGTGCACGAGGTAAAGGATGCCGTTGTGGACGACGGGCATCGGCTGACTCGTGCCCCCCTCGTTCATCGCCCAGACCCACGCGAGTTTGCAGGTTCTTCACGTTGTCCCGCGTGATCTGGGTCAGCGGGCTATAGCTCCAGCCCTGGTAGTTCCGCCGCACCATCAGCCAGTCTCCAGGCGGCTGGTTCCTGAGCATCTCGTCGGTGACCGGCACGTAGTTCGGTACTTCGCCGGTCAGCGTGAGGCCCAGCGGCTGGGCCGGGACGGTGCCGGTCGCACTCCAGGCACGGTCTCCCCGGCGCTCGCCGGCGCGGTCGCCGGCGCGGGCGTCTGCGCGGTCGCCAGCGCCGGCGGCGTCTGCCGCATTCCGATCTCGCCGATGCGCGCCGTGGTGGCGGGCGCCAGACGCTGGGCTCCGGGCACCGACCCGTTCGCCTGCAGGATGTAGGCGGCGATGTCGGTCGCCATGCGCCGGGCTGACGGCGTCAGGGTTGGTCGGCGGCATGGTCTGGTCGATCCGCGTGATCAGGTCCGCAGCCGTGCGCTCGCGCCACGTGCTCATGAAGTTGCCGCCCGCCAGTTGCGGCGCCTCGTTGATGCCGCCGAGATCGGGCTGGTGGCACGCCGCGCAGTTTGCCGTCGTACGCCGCGCGTCCGGCTGCGGCCTGCTCGAGCGTGAAGACGGAGGTCGCGGGTTGCTGCCCCGTGACCACGATGCCGAGGGCGGCGGCCAATGCCGCGGCGAATAGCCAGGAAGCGCGCGTCACAGTCATCGCCTGCTCCTACGGGAGAAGCCAGCCCCAGAGGTGACCCTCGGGCGCCTTCTCGCTGTGGACTTGAACGTAAACACGTTTGCGCCTGAGGTGATCGGCCTGGACCGGCGTGAGCACCAGGTCGCCGTTGATCGTCCCGCTCGTCGCCTTCGTGACGACGAGATCGAGCATGGCCGGGCCGCGCTGCCCCATCGGGCCCGACGTGCAGGCGCGCGACGGTGGCCGGACTCTGCAGGCCCTTGAACGTGCCGTTCACGGAGAGCTTCGTTCCGGTCAGCACCACGGTGACGGCGCCGGACGCGCCGGTCAACCCGGCCAGCGTGGCCGCTTCTACCGGGACGGTGCCCAGGCGAGCCTTGAACGTTTCAGGTGCTTGCGCGCCCAGACTGACTGAGGCGGCGAGGAACAACGCCGGCAGGCCGCACAGAATTTTCATCGCGCGGGCGATTATGCCTTCTTCCGGCTCGAGCGGGAAGCCACCTGTGCCCATATTTGTGTATCCGAGGGCCGGACTTCGGCCATTCCGGCTCCGTTCGGTCCTGCACCGGAATTCAACGAAGAAACGCGCTCACCGCGGCCAGAACGACGCCTGCGCCGAGTGCCTGGATCCACAGCTCCGAGCGGTCGCGCAGGAAGAGGACGCCGGCGACGGCGGCACAGGCGGCGGCAAACAGGAACTGCCAGTAAATCGGCTGCATGGCCGGCTCCGGCGGCGAGGCGATCGAACGGCGGCGGGCGGCGTCGACGACCTGGTTCGCAATCGCCACGTCGCTCTCACGGTCGAGCTCCAGGTAGCGGCCGCCGCTCGTGGTCGCAATCGTGGTGAGCGAGCGGCGATCGAGGGCGGACCGGATGATCGGCTCGTCGGGATTGGCCGCCCGCTTCGGGTCGGGGATGACGCCGCCCTGCAGCGAGCCGACGCCGACGACGAAGATCGGGACGTTGCGGGTGCGCGTCAGCTTCAGCGCATCCTCGACGACGCCGCTGAACGCCTGGCCGTCGGTGAGGAGCACGAACTGCTTCGCGTTCGGCGACGCGCCGCGCAGCTCCTCGTCCTTCTCGATCAGGCGCAGCCCCCACTCGATGCCGAGGGCGATGTTCGTGTCCCAGCTCGTGTCGTCCTCGAGCCGGAACGGCGGGCTGTCCGAGAGGTGATCGAGAAAGAAGAAGAACGTGTTCGGATCGCGCGTGAGGCGGACCTGCGGCGCGGCAATGTGGGCGAACAACGTCAGCGCCATGCGATCTTCGTCCCAGCTCAGCGAGTCGCCCAGCGTGCGCAGAAACCTGATGGATCGCTGCCAGCGGCTGCCGTTCGCGTCGCGGACGTGCATCGAGGCCGAGCCGTCGAGCAGCACCACGATGTCGACGCCGGCGCGGTGCACGGTCGAGGCGACGACCCGCGGCTGCGCGAGCGCGACGAAGAGCAGCGCCGTCGCGACGATGGCGCAGAGCCAGAACAGCGCATCGCCAAACACCGGAAAGCGCTCGCGCACCGGCACCTGACGCGATGCCGCGAGCTGGCGCACGTCGCGCCGGCGCACGATCACCTGCCGTACGAGCAGCACGAGGAGCGCCGCGGGGAACACGAGCAGCCACAGGAGCCGCGGCTCCCCGAATTGCAGCGTGTTCAGATCGAGATTCAAAGACTGCTGCTCCTGCGAGCCGCGGAGACGCGGAGACGCGGAGGCTGGACATCAGCGACCGAGGCACGCGCAATCTTCACAGTTACACCTCCCGACTTCGACGATGAGCAGTTCCGCGCCTCCGCGCCTCCGCGTCTCCGCGGCCCGTGGCAGAAACCGCCTACCCCTTGCGCCTCGTCACTCCGCCCACCCCGGCATCGAACTGGTCCTGGCGCTCGTCGGGACGCATCGGGACGATGACGTTGAAGTCGGGCGGCTTCGTGCCCTGGGGCGGATCGCCCTCCTCGCCGCGCATGTTCGGCTGGGCCTCGTTCGCGAGAGTCTCCCCCGTTGCGGCCGCGCGCGAGCGCGGTGCGAAGACGGGCGACGAACTCATAGTTGTAGGCCGCGCCGCCGTGGCCCGGCTCCGCGTCGAGCACGTCGCTGTATCGCTTCAACGCCTCGTCGAGCCCGCGCAGCAGGGCCGCGCGCTCCGCTCGCGACCGGATCGTGGTGCGGTAGGAGGCGTTCGCCGCGAGGAACATCAGGTCCGGATCCCCTGCCTCGTCGTCAATGGCGGGCGCGGCGGCGGTGACGGCGGGGTAGTCGCCGTTCCAGTAAGCGGCGACGGCGCGCTGTTCGCGCACGTCCGCGAGCAGCGAGTCGCCGACGAGCGGGATGCGCCCGGCAAACGCGAGCGCGCCCTCGACCTCGTCATACATTGCCGCCGTCACGGTCGCCGTCTGCGTCGTCAGCTGCTCCTGCGCGTCGGCGAGCCGGTCCTCGATCGTCGCGGCGCGGCGGATCGCTTCGCCCGCGGCCACGATCAGCGCGGCCACGATGATGCGCACAACCATCTTCTTCACTGGGCATCCCTCTTGTCGCGAGCGTGGTTCACGATCGTCTTCACGGGAACCTCCTGAAGGCCGGCACGCTCATGGCGAGCGCGATGGCCAGCGACCAGAGCGCGGCCGCAATCAACGCGAACGGTGCGTACATGGGCTGCTGGCTCACGTACTGCGTCAACTCGATGCGTCCCGCGCCGAGGCGATCGATGTCGCGAATCGCCTGGAGGATCGCGGTCTCGTCGGAGGCGGCATAGAACCGGCCGCCGGTCTGTTCGACGGCGGCTCGCCACTCGCCGTCGGACACGAGCGTGCCGAATTCGCGCCCGTACCTGGTCCGCACGAAATAGATCGGCACATCGGCCCGCACGGCGTCGCTGACGATGTCCGCGACCGGCGTGCCGCTCGCAATCACGCTCGAGTCCTCGCCGTCGCTGAAGAGCACCATCAGGTTGCCCGACGCCTCGAGGAAGTCGAAGGCGTCGAAGAGCGCCACGCCCTGCTGAACCGCGTTGCCGAGCAGCGTCCCCTGGTCGGGAAAGCGGATGAACTCGCTGAAGTCGCCGATGAGCGACAGGCTCAGCTTGATGTTGTCGTAGTCGGTCGTGAACGGCGTGATGACGTAAGCCTGGTCGCCGAACTCGACGAGCGCCATCAGGTCCTTGTACTTCCCCGCGGTCCGCAGTTCGACGAAGCGCTCCGCCGCCTTGACCGTGGTGAAGAAAGACGCCTGCGATCCCGTGCCCGCCCGGAGGGTTGGCGCCGAGAACGGCCGGACCATGCTCGAGGAGGCGTCGATCATCAGGCAGATGCGGCGCCCGGGAAACGTCTCCTGCCGCTGCCGCAACACGGAAAAGGGATCGCCCAGCGCCAGCGCGAACCAGGGCAGCCCGGCCACGAGCAGCACGACCGGGACGTGCCGGACGAATGCCAGCGACGTCGGCTGAAGCGAGGCCAGGATCGCCGGCAGGCCGACGCGCTGCTCGGTGGAGCGGCGCCCGATCGTCGATCGCAGGACGAGCATCGCGACGGCCAGACCGATCAGGGCGATGAGCGCGAGTCGCGCCTGGTCGCCATGGATGAAGCGAAGATCGGCCAGCGTGGCCTGCCGCCACTCGGTGAAGAGCGCCGCGACCAGTCCGGCGATCGCGGTCAGCGTGCCCATGCGCGATCCCGCATACCGACCGCAGACTGGCGTGCGGCGCGCGCGGCGCGCGCGGGCCACGTGTACCGGCGTGCCACGTGGCGCACGGCGTGCGTCGCCCGCTCCAGCGCTTCGTCGAGGTCGCTGTCGGACGCGGCGCCCGCCCGACCGTAGGCCGCCGAGGCAAATCGCGCGAGGGCGGCCTGGAGATCGGCCAGATGCCCGTCGGCCGGCGTCCCCTCCGCTTCCGCGCGCTGCAGCTCCTGCAGCACGGTCTCGGCCGTCGCGGAGCCGGAGACAAGCATGCTGGGCCGGCGGGGGAGGAGTGACGGCACACGAACCTGCCCGGCGCTCGTCTCGATGCCGGCGGCGGGAACCTGCGCGACCGGCCGGCCGAGCGCATACGAACCAGCCAGGCGCAGCGCCGCAAGCGCGCGTGCCGCGAGATCGCTCGTCCACCCCTCGTGCTGCCGCTGCCGCCGCACCTGCTCGAGCTCGCGCGCAGCGGCGCGAAGCACGGCCGACTCCGGCGCACGGTGCCGCTCCGACGCGCGCACCTCACGCGGCCGGCGGACGAGCGCGGCCAGCGCCCAGACGGCGACGACGCTCCCAATCACGAACAGGACCCAGGAGATGATGCGAAGCAGGCTGGCGAGGAAGCGCCGGTCCGCGATGTCGCGGAAGGTGCCGGGGAGCGCGTCGTGGATGTCGTTGGCCGTGGCGGGCACGAGGGAGGCGATGCGCATCCTCGTCGCCGGCAGGATGTACTGGCGATCGCGGCTCTCCACGGCGGCGTCGCCCTGCACGCGGCTCTGCACGCGGTAGTTGATGGTCGCGCCAGGGAGCTCGATGTCAGCGCCAATCTGCTCGCCGAGGTACCGCAGCTCGTACTCGTATTGGAACAGGCGGTGCGTCCGCGTTCGGAGGTCCGCCGCCTGCGCACCGCCGACCACCTCGAACGGCGGCACCTGCAGCACGCCCGGATCGAGCCGCGACTGATCGGGCACGACGGTCGTCGATTGCGTCTCGACCACCGCGCACGTCAGCACGAGCTCGAATCGCTCGCCCACCCGCACCGCGTTCGTGCTCGTCCGGACCCAGCACTCGATCGGCGCGAGGGCGACGTTCTCGACCGCCGCCGCCGGCGCCTGCGCGGCGGCGGCGGCTGGCGCCACCGCAAGGGACGCCGCACAGCTCACAAGGCACAACACGGGGCACCACGCTCGAGCGTTGCGCCTCGATTGTCGGGGCTGACGCCCCGAGCCTTGTGCCGTGCGTCCTGAGCCTTGTGGCTTGTCGCGTGTCGTCATCTGACCTTCCTGAGTCGTCGCTCGGCGACGAATTCGGCGAGCGCCAGGTCGCTGGCGGACGCGTCGACGCCGATGCGCACGACGTCGAGATCCGCGTTCTTGGCCATCGCCGCCACCTCGTCCTGCCAGGCGCGCACGCGGCCGGCCATGCGGGCGAGGGCACGGCGCGACATCAGGCGGGAGCGGCCGCTTTCGACGTCGAACGCCTCGATCCACCCGGCCGAGACGCGCGGCAGCTCGAAGGCGAACGCGGCGTCCACGAGGACGACGAACACGTCGTGGGTGGAGCTGAGCAGCGACAGCTCGCCGAGCACGCTGCGCGCGTCCTCGAAGAGGAAGTCCGACACGAACGGCACGAGCGCCGTCTTGCGCATGAACGAGGCAAGCGTCGTGCTCAGGCTGCCGGTCTGCCGCACTTCCTGCAGGCCGCGCCCGTGCTGATACGCGTCGAGGCAGTGAATGACCTGGCTCTTGCCGATGCGCGGCCGCACGGCGGAAAGGTGCTGGACCGACGCGTCGAAGGTCAACAGGCCGAACAGGTCCTGGAAGAAGACCGCCGACATGCCCACGGTGGCGATGGCGCGGGCAATCGCCTTGGCGATCGGAATGCCGTTGACGCCGCAGCGCGTCGACAGCGACGCGTCGGCAACGACGACGACCGACGCCGTGCTCGGCTGTTCGAACTCGCGGACGACGAGGGGGCTGAAGTTGGTCAGCGTGGACTGCGCCCAGTCGATGGTGGAGAAGCGATCGCCCGCCTGCCAGTCACGCAGGCCGACGAAGTCGAAGCCCGAGCCGTGCGAGAGGCTGCGGTGATCGCCGATCGTGACGTTCGCGCATCCGGCGCAGGATGAGGAGCTCGATCTCGGTGATGTCGCTGAGGCTGACGAACGCCGTGGGTTCGTCGTGATGCGGGCTGCTGCCCTTGAACGACCGCGTGGCGCCGGTGAGGTCGGGCGCATGCGGGCTCATGGCACCGGCACTCGCTCCACGACGTCCTTGATCACGTTCTCGGTGGTGAGCCCGTGGCTCGCCGCGTGCGGACCCAGCCAGATACGGTGACTGAGCACGTAGGGGGCGAGATCCTGGATGTCTTCCGGGTAGACCTCGGTCCGGCGGCGGACGAGCAGCGCCCAGACCTTGGCCAGGCGTGCCCACGCGATGATGGCGCGCGGGGACGCGCCGAGATCGACGCCGCGCTCGACCAGATCCGATGGCGAGCGGTACAGCCACTCGGTATCCGCGTTGTATGGACGCGTGGCGGCGACGAGTTGCTGGATGTACCTCGCCAGCCGTTCGTGCAGGAACACGTGCTCGCCGATCGCCGATCGCAGCTCGATGATGCGCTCCTTCGACATCAACGGGTTGAGCCGCACGCGCTTGAAATCGAAGTGCACGAGCTTGGCCTCTTCCTCCGGCGGCAGGTAACCGATGTTGACCATGATCGCGAAGCGATCCGTGGCCGCCTCCGAGAGCGGGAACGTGCCCTGTCCCAGCTCGATCGGGTTCATCGTCGCGATGGCGAAGCTGAAGGCGGGCAGCTCGTAGGTCTCCTTGCCGACGGTGACGGTGCGATCCTGCAGCCCTTCGAGAAACGCACTCTGCGATTTCAGCGGGATGCGGTTGATCTCGTCGAGCAGGATCACTTCCGCCGAGGCGAGCGGCCCGAACTCGGTCACGAGCGCGCCGGTCGCGGGGTTGATCATCTGGAACCCGACGACCTCGGTCGGCTGCAGATCGGCCCGCCCCTGCAGGCGCGCGAACTTCGCGTTGCTGATCGCGGCGAGGATGACGCCGAAGAACGTCTTGCCGACGCCGGGCACGCCGCGAAGCAGCAGGTTGCCGGCAGTTGACCTGCCGCTGTTCCTTCTTGTCGTAGGTGGTCGGGATCTCCGACAGGAGGACGACGTTGGCCAGGGCTTTCGCCGTCTCGTAGCCAACGAGCGCCTTTCCGCCTTCCGCGACGATCGCCTGGTGAAAGTCTATCGCCTGCTCGAGATCCGGGTGCACGGGAGGGTAATCGTATCTCACGTGTAATCCGCGGCGGCACGGCGGCTGCAATTAGCCGGCACGGCGCGGCAATTAGCCGATTGCCGCGCAAATACGGGCGCGAATTCAACGTGGGCGCAATCGCGCCGACCTGGCCGACGGCCGTACGCGACATCGCCGGCCACAAGCTCGGCCAGCGAACCGCGCACTCCCGACTGGGACGGGAAGTCCCAGCTCCCAACTTGCACTCCGGCTGCAGCCGGAAGCCACGAAGCTGGGAGCCCGGAGTCAGGACGCCGGGGGAGATGGGCGCTTCCCGTCCGAATCGGGACTCGGGAGTCGAGCTACACCGGTTGCCCTCGGATGACGCGGATCAGCAGGAACACGATGGCGATGACGAGCAGGATATGGAGCGCGCCACCCAGCGTCGTCGAGGTCACCATTCCAAGCAGCCACAGCGCCACGAGGATCAGGACCAAAAACAGAATCATAGTTCCTCCAAGAAGGCTCAAAAGCAGATCGGATGCCAAGAGGACGTTGTGGCCCGCCGCGATCGTCGTCCGTGTCGTGGTGACTCCGCACCGTGGCGTGTCTCGCGGACGCAAGGATTCAGAGCGGCGCAAACGAGTGGCGTGTTGAGAGAGGCCGACCTTCAGGCCGGCCGACACGGTCGCGGCTCGTGGCGAGGACCACGTCGAGCGGCGTCGGCATGGCCGTGCGCACTTCCTGTCGGACCGAGCTCATCGGGGTGGCTGCTCGAAGCCGTTCCAGTCCTCGAGCGCGCGGTAGAGTCCAATCCCAGCAACTCCGCGGCCCGTGATCGCACATGCAGCGGCGGCCGCATCGGCGTTAACAAACCAGAGGAACTGATATATAGTGCGCCGCGGTGCGCCGCACCAGGTGAGCGTGACAGCGAGTTCGGCAAATACGTCGGTCGTCGTGCGGGTTCCTACAATCGTGTCCATTCCTTCGCGCGGCTATCACGGCTACGATAGCCCGCACCCGATGGAAGGCTGATATGAGAGAGTCTGCTGAAACCTCGAGCCTCGCCGCTGAAGCCTACGCGATCGTCCGCCAGCGCATCCTGCGCGGCGAGCTGATCCTCGGGCAGGTGATCTCGCGCCGGAAGCTCGCGGCGGAGCTCGGCATGAGCTTTCTGCCTGTTTCAGAAGCACTCCTCCGCCTCGAGTTCGAAGGCCTCCTCGAAAGCCGCCCGCGGGCGGGCACACGCGTACCGCATCCCGTCCCCGGACGATGTGCGGGGCCATTACGTGGTGCGCGAAGCGCTCGAAGTGCAGGCCGCGATGCTCTTCTCCGAGGTGGCCACGCCCGGCGAGCGCGCGGAGCTTCGCAAGCTCGCCGCGCGCGTGGACGCGCTCTCGCAGCAGTCGGACCGGATGCTCTACCTCGGTCTCCACCAGAAGCTGCACCGCCGCGTCGCCGAGTGCACCAAGTGCGACACGTTGTGCGAAGCGATCGAGAAGACCCACGCGCTCGCGTCGATCTGGTTCTGCGTGATGCGCCGGCCTTCGGAAGAGGACTCGCCGCGGCGGCACCAGGACCTCATGGACGCCCTGACTTCGGGCGGGCCGCTCAAGGCCGCCGAGGCGATGCGCGAGCACATCGGCGTCGGCATGCAGCACGTGATGGAGGTCCTCGAGCCCTACTTCCGCCTGCGCAAGGCCAACGGCCGGACGTTCTACCGCAGCGAGAAGAAGATCAACAAGGTCATCCCGTTCAACGAAATCAACTGATCGGGGATCGGGCGGCGTGAACGGCAAGATAGCCCTCGAGGAGCACTTCGCGCTGCGGGAGACGCTCGGGGACTCCGAGCAATACGCGATCGCCGGCTCCTGGGGCGATCTGCAGCACAAGCTGCTCGACCTCAGCGATCGGCGGCTTCAGGACATGGATCGGCACGGTATCGCGCTGTCGATCCTGTCCCTCAATTCCCCGGCTATCCAGGCGATTCCCGATCTTCGCGTCGCGGGCGAAACGGCGCGGCGCGCGAACGACGCGCTCGCTGAAGCGATCGGCCGGCGTCCCGACCGCTTTGCGGGCTTTGCGGCGCTGCCGATGCAGGATCCGGAGGCCGCCGCGCTCGAACTGACGCGCAGTGTCCGCGATCTGGGGTTCAAAGGTGCGCTCGTCAACGGCTTCTCCGAGCGCGGTGCCGCTGTCCTCTACTACGACGACCCGATCTACCTCCCTTTCTGGTCGGTCGCCGAGCGGCTGGCGGTCCCCTTCTACCTGCATCCACGCGATCCGCTTGCCTCGAGATCGCCGATTTACGACGGACATCCCTGGTTCCGCGGCTCGGCATGGGCGTTCGGCGCCGAAACGGCGATGCATGCGCTCCGCCTGATGGCGAGCGGACTCTTCGATCGGCATCCCCGGCTGACGATGATCCTTGGCCACCTCGGGGAGGGACTCCCCTGCAGCGTGTGGCGGATCGATCACCGCTTGAGCAAGTCTCCACGCGGCATCCCGGCGCGGCAGACGATGGGGAGCTATCTGCGGTCCAACGTCTACCTGACGACGAGCGGTAACTTCCGGACCCCGACGCTCCTCGATGCGATCGCCGAGGTCGGCGTCGATCGCATCATGTTCTCGGTGGACTACCCGTTCGAGGACACGGCCGATGCCTCCGGGTGGTTCGATACCGCGGAAATCTCCGACGATGACCGGCGGAAGATCGGCCGCGAGAACGCGGCCGCGTTGTTCGGCTTCGCCGCCGCGGGATAAGCGCTCCTCGTTGGCTCTTCCGCCTGAAGGCGGAAGCCACGGCGAATGGGGAGCCGGCGAAAGCCGGCCCCACAACGCCGGTCGTAGGGCCCGCTTCAGCCGGCCCGCGTCAACGCGGTAGCATCATCGAATGCCGTCCGGTCCCGGTCCCCTCGCGGGGGTTCGCGTCATCGAGTTCGGCGGCCTCATCGCCGGACCGTATGCCGCAAGCGTCCTCGCGCAGTTCGGCGCCGAGGTCATCAAGGTCGAGTCGCCCGGCGACGGCGATCCGCTGCGCACGTGGCGCAAGCTCCACGACGGTACCTCGGTCTGGTGGTACTCCCTCAGCCGCAACAAGAAATCGATCACGCTCAACCTGAAGGCGCAGAAGGGGCAGCAGATCGCCCGCGATCTCGTCCGCACCGCCGACATCGTCATCGAGAACTTCCGTCCCGGCGTGCTCGAGGAGCTGGGGCCTCGGCTGGGAGGATCTGTCGCGGGTCAACCCGGCGCTCGTGATGGTGCGCATCTCGGGCTACGGGCAGACGGGGCCGTACAGGGACCGCCCCGGATTCGCGGCGATCGCGGAAGCGATGGGCGGGCTCCGCCACGTCACGGGATATCCGGACCGCCCGCCCGTGCGCGCGGGCGTCAGCCTCGGCGACTCGCTCGCCGGCATCTACGGCGTGGTCGGCGCGCTCATGGCGATGCACCACGTCAAGAACGGGGGAGGGCAGGGACAGTTCGTGGACGTCGCCCTGTACGAAGCGGTGTTCGGCGTGATGGAGAGCCTGCTGCCGGAGTTCTCGCGCTTCCGCCACGTGCGCGAGCGCAGCGGCGGCAGCCTGCCGGGCATCGCGCCGTCCAACACCTATCCCTGCAACGATGGCCGCTACGTCGTGATCGCGGGGAACAGCGACGGCATCTTCAAGCGCCTGATGCACGCAATCGGCCGTTCCGACCTGGCGGACGATCCCGCGCTCGCGCGCAACGACGGGCGCGCGCGGCAGGAACGGATGCTCGACGAGGCGATCGAGGCGTGGACGTCACAGCGCAACGTCGAGGAGGTGCTCGCGGCGCTCGGCGCCGCCGACGTGCCGAGCGGGCGCATCTATACGGCGGAAGACATCTATGACGATCCGCACTACCGCGCCCGCGGCATGATCGAGCAAGCCACCATGCCCGGCGATCAGCCGATCGACGTGCCCGGGATCGTGCCGAAGCTGAGCGAGACGCCCGGCGCGACGCGCTGGGTCGGCCCCACGCTCGGCCAGCACGTCGAGGAGGTGCTCGCCGAGGTCGGGATCACCGGCGAGGCCCTCCAGCAACTGAGGGCCGAAGGCGTCATCTGATGATCAACTCCCAACCCCCAACTTCCTGACGCATCGTCCCAACCCCCAAGCCTTGGGGAGTTGGCGCAAGAATCACGTTGGGAGTTGGGCGTTGACTAGGAACACGCCGGATGAGGAGGTCAACTCCCAACCCCCAACTTCCTGACGCATCGTCCAACCCCCAAGCCTTGGGGAGTTGGCGCAAGAATCACGTTGGGAGTTGGGCGTTGACTAGGAACACGCCGGATGAGAAGTCAACTCCCAACCCCCAACTTCCTGCCGCATCGTCCAACCCCCAAGCCTTGGGAGTTGGCGCAAGAATCATGTTGGGAGTTGGGCGTTGACTAACGGGATGAGGAGCAACTCGCCAACTCCCAACTCCTGATCGTCCAACCCCCAAGCGTTCGGAGTTGGCGCAAGAATCCGTGTGAAGTTGTGCATTAGGAACACGCCGGATGAGGAGTCAACTCCCAACCCCAACTTCCTGCCGCATCGTCCAACCCCCAAGCCTTGGGGAGTTGGCGCAAGAATCATGTTGGGAGTTGGGCGTTGACTAGGAGCAGGCCCCCGCCGGCTGCCACACCTTGATGAACAGCCGCCGCAGCGTCGCGGTGGTCCCCGGCGAGGCGTGCGTGGCCATGTCTTCGACGACACCCATGATCTCCACGCGCCGGCCGACATCGCCGAGCAGCTGCGCCTCCAGCTTGCCGGTCAGGCTGAAGTCGCCGGACAGGCCAGCCTGGGCCGCGCCGGGCCCGGCGGACGGCGTTGCGCTGGTCAGCACAACCTCTCCCGCCCGATGCCACCGATCGCCATTCCGACCCTCGTGCGATACGACTGTTCTCTCTCGACGCAGCCGACGAGCGTCACCTCCGACTGGCTCGTGATGATGGGTTCCTGCGCGGGCGCCGGGAACGCCGCCGCGAGAACCAGGACCACACCAACCCCGACCACCACGAGTCTTGTCGCCATGCATCCTCCAATTTTTGTAGATTGTGCGAACCCGGCGACGGATGCAACGTGCACTCCAGCCGGTACCGCGCGGATTCGGGCGGCTCCCGGGCAGAACGTCCGGCGAACGGGAGACTTCAGTCATCTGTCCGGAAGACTAATGGTCGGTTTACACGCGCTTGCGCGGGCCTGCGACTTGCAGCAGTCGCCGCCACACGTTAATCCCATGTATCAAGTAGAAGCCTGGTCGGCCCTCCGCCTGCCGCGGGGACGGTCCGCTCGAGTCGTTCGAGCGGCGGTTGGAACCAATGTCGTCGCGTTGGGCCTCACGAGCCTGCTGACCGACGTCTCGTCCGAGATGGTGAGCACGGTGCTGCCCGTGTATCTGGTGCTCCATCTGGGCCTGACGCCGCTCCAGTTCGGGTTCGTCGACGGCCTGTATCACGGTGTCACCGCGTTGTTCCGCTTGCTGAGCGGCATCGCGGCGGATCGCTGGCACCGTCACAAAGAGATCGCGCTGGCCGGGTACGGCGTGTCCGCCATCTGCAAGGCCGGTCTTGGCCTGGTGGGTGCCGCGTGGCCGCTGCTCGCCGGCATCGTTGCGGTCGACCGCATGGGCAAGGGCCTGCGTACCGCGCCGCGTGATGCGCTCATCTCGCTCAGCGTGAGCCCGGCGAACCAGGGAGCCGCCTTCGGCGTGCACCGCGCCTTCGACAGCGCGGGCGCGATGCTCGGGCCGCTCGTCGGCCTCGCGATCCTGGCGCATGATGCCGGAGCGCTTCGACGTCGTGTTCGTGGCCAGCTTCAGCGTCGCGGTGCTCGGCGTCGGCGTGCTGTGGCTCTTCGTGGAGAACGTCAGTCCGCCGGCCGAGGCCGCCGACGTCCAGACGCCGCGCCGTTCGCTGGCCGTTGACGCCCGGCAGCTGCGCACGCTGGGCGGCGTGACCGCTGCTGCGGCGGTGCTCGGGCTCACGACGATCAGCGATGGGTTCCTCTACCTGCTGCTCCAGCAGCGGGTGGGATTCAACGCCGGGCTCTTCCCGTTGCTGTACGTCGGCACCGCGGCCTTCTACCTGCTGTTCGCGGTCCCCGTGGGACGCCTCGCGGATCGCGCCGGGCGCGGCGCCATCCTGCTTGGCGGTCATGCCGTGCTCGCGCTGGCGTACCTGCATCGCGATTCAGCAGGGGCTGGGTGTTGCGGGAATCGTCGGCTGCCTGCTCCTCCTCGGCGTGTTCTACGCGGCGACCGATGGCGTCCTGATGGCGCTCGCCAGCAGCCTGTGCAGTCCGGAACAGCGCGCCAGCGGAATGGCGCTCGTCACGACCGCGATGAGCGGCACCCGTTTTCTCGCCTCGATTGCCTTCGGCGCCTTGTGGACCGGGTTCGGCGCGGAAGCGGCGGTCTATACGTTCTTCGGTGCATTGGTGGCGGCGGTGGCGATTGCCGGCGGCATCCTTCGTCCTCACGCCAGCGAGCAGGAAGCTGATGGCTCCAGCAGATAAGCGGAAATCGATCCGGTTGTTCGCAGCCCTCTGTGTCGTCTGCGTCACGGTGACCGCCGGATACATCTGGCAGACCAGTGGCGACGCGGCGGAGATCGCAGACGAGGGACTCCCGCCGATCGCGACGTCACCGATACTCGACCTCGCGACGGCGCCGCCCGCGCCGTTGCTGCCGGGCGATCCCGTGCCGGTCACGGCTGCCGATGCGGGAGACAGACTGGAGACCGCGCGGCCCGAGGTTGCAGCGCCGGCGGCGACGCCCGCGCCGCCTCCTGCGGCGTCCGCTCCGCTCTTCCTCGTCAGGCATACCGGCATCGACAAGAGCTACGGCCGGCTGGCCGCCGAATCCGGCAGCGGCGAGGTCGCGACGCGCCAGGCCACCGAGCTCAATTGCGAGCGCGTGCACTTCGCCGCCGGGCGCGGCGTCTGCCTCGACGCGCGCCGCGGCGCGATCACGACCTATGCGGCAATCCTGTTCGACGCGCGCTTCCAGCCCACGGCGACACTGCCGCTGCCTGGCATTCCGAGCCGGACACGGGTGTCGCCCGACGGCCGCTACGCGGCGTTCACGGTCTTCATCTCCGGCCACTCGTACGGATCAACCGGGTTCTCCACGCACACGCAAATCGTCAACAGCGTGACGGGCGCGCCGGTCGTGGACAACCTGGAGCAGATGGAAGTCTGGTCGAAGGGCTCACGCTGGCAGGAGGCGGACTTCAACTTCTGGGGCGTCACCTTCGCGCACGATCCGAATCGCTTCTACGCGACGCTCGGCACCGGTGGGCTCGCGTATCTCGTTCAGGGAGACATCGCCGCGAACCGCTTGACGGTCGTCAAGGAAGGAATCGAGTGTCCGTCGCTGTCGCCGGACAACACGCGCCTGGCATTCAAGAAGCGCGTGCCCGGCACCGGCCTGGCGAAGTGGCGCATCGCCGTGCTCGACCTCGCCACGCTGACCGAATCGCTCGTGGCGGAAGAGCGTTACGTGGACGAGCAGCTCGAATGGCTCGACGACGGCCACATCCTGTACACGCAAGCGGCCGAGAATGCGACATCCCGTGCGGTCACGGATGTGTGGGTCGTGCCCTCTGACGGCAGCGGCGCAGGCGCGCTGCTGCTGCATGAAGCCGCGTCGCCAACGCCCGTGCGCGCCTCGCACCGCGCGACCGAGTAGGCGGCCGCGAGCGCCACCTGAAGGGCATTGGCGCTGTAGCGCGTTGTGGCTTCCGGCTTCACGTCCGCCGGAAGATCTGTGTCACCGCGTGCCGACCGGTTGACCGTCGATTTCCGTGTACTCGTAGGTCATGCGCAGGGTTGCCGGGCCGAGCATGCGAAGCTGCGCCCGCGTTTCGAGCGCAATCGGCAGCACGGCGCCGGCGATGCGCGCGTACGATCTGACGATGTCGACGTGCTTGACCCAGAATGAGGGGTTCCGGGCGAGGCGCCCCTCGACGCGCACGAGCTCGCCGTCGGCCGGGCTGAGAAACATCGCTCCGGACACGAGCACACCTTCGTTTCGCCGCGGCACGAGCCCGATGCGGACGAGGCCGGTCGGATCGAGGCCCTCCGATTCGAATTCGTAATTGGTCGCGGCAAGCGCCGAACGCCCGGGTTCGCCCTTCTCGATGGCCTCTTTCTCACCGTCGAGCAACGCCCGCAGCACGCGCGACCGGATGTACGACGAGCCGCCTTCCGCCACGATCTCGTAGTGGAAGGACTCATCCGGTCCGAACGTGGTCCAGGCTTCGAGCCATCCGGCCCGGCCGCGGTTTTCCGCGGCGAGTCGCCGCAGGGCGCGGTAGCGGTGGGCCCCAGACTCACGGGTCAGGAACTGCTGGATGGAGGTCGCGGCGGCGTCAGACCGTCCGCCCGCCACCATGGCGGGCGCAATCGCGGGCACGATCAGGGCGCAGCAGACAAACCGTATGAGGTAAGCGCTGCGGCGCCGGAACGACGTTGGCTGAGCCACTTACGATCGTCGATTGCACCAACTGTGCCGTACTCCTGGTTTGCGCTTGCGGATGCTCCGTTCTGGGCGTACACTTCAAAGCAACCTCAATTCAGCTTTCCTGAGCCTCGGCCGCCTCGACCGCACGGTGGTCCTACTCACAAAGCCCGACGCTCTCGTGTCCAGAACCTTTCCTTCGTGGAGACCACCATGCCACTGTCTGCTATCGGTGCTCGCGTCACACATTCCCAGTACGGCGACGGAACCGTGAGTAGTGTGAACGAGTACCACACGAAGATCGATTTCGATTCGCATGGGCTTCGCACGTTCGCGTCCGCGATGGTCTCGCTGACGCCGTCCGATACCGCGGCCCCGGTGAAGTCCCCCGCTCGTCGCAAACGGGCGACGCGCGCGCCGGTGGCGGCAGCGCGCTGAGGGGATTGCGGCAATCAAGGTGCGTGAACCCGCATACGGCTCACGCACCGTCGAACGGATGACTGTCCGGCTGGACGCCGTCAGCGCATCCATTCCGCTGCGCACCTTCCAACAGCGATTTCTACAGAGGGTCGCCAGGCTTCGCCGATCCGGCGAGCCAGGCCTTGCCCTCGGCATATAGCTTCGCGACCGCGTCGCCGCGGAGACCGGGCAGCCCCTTCTTGACCTGGTATCCGTTTTTCGACTGCAGGTACCCGAGGTGCCGGTACCCTTCAGGAAACTGCGCCAGCAGCGACGCGTCGAGCGTCAGCCGGGCCGCGGGGTCCACCGGGTCCATCCGGTCCTTCTCATAGATCGGCTGCCGCCGCACGATGGCCCAGCGCTCCTGACGCTTCTCGAAGAAATCGTAGAAGCGCCCGGTGCAGACGACGTCCACGACCACCTGATCCACCGTGGCCCGCTGGTTGATCGTCATCTTCGTCTGCGCGATCGCCCGCGCGCCGGCGACGTCGCACGTCGTGCCGCCGAGGAAGTGAAGGATGCTCACGCCGCGGTCGAAGCCCTCGCGCGTCACCTCGATGAACTTGCTCGCCGGCCCCTGAAACCACGTCGCCGTCATCCACCCGTCGTCATGCCAGACCGTGGCGAACCGCGCCCAGTCCCCGGCATCCCGCCAGAGCGCCCAGTTCTCGACCGTCTCGCGAATCGCGCGAACATCGTCAGTCATCAGTCACCAGCCGCAATCACGACCTCACGTTCTCAGACACAAGAGAACCGACAGTGTGCCTCTGTGTTCTCTGGGCGCGTGGGGGTGAAGGGTGCTTCCATCACGCGTCGCGTCGGATGCGATTGCGCATCACTCCGATTCCCTCGACCTCGGTTTCGAGCACATCGCCATCCTGGAGGAACTCCGGTGGCGTCCTGCCAAAGCCTGACGCCCTCCGGTGTGCCCGTTGCGATGACGTCGCCCGCTTCGAGCGTCAGCCCGCGCGAGAGCGTTTCGATGATCGCATCGACCGGAAACAGCATCTCGCTCGTCTTCTGCTGCTGCTTCACGACGCCGTTCACGCGGCAGGAGACCATCTTGTCCTGCGGGTTGCCGAACTCGTCGGCGGTGACGACCACCGGTCCCATCGGGCAGAAGCCATCGAGACTCTTGCCCTTGAAGAACTGGAAGTGGGCCTTCTGCAGGTCGCGCGCGGTGACGTCGTTGATCACCGTGTAGCCGAATACGTGACCGAGTGCATCGGCGCGGCGAATGTCGCGGCCGCCGGTGCCGATGATCACCCCCAGCTCCGCCTCCCAGTCCACCTGCTGTGTCAGCGTGGCGTCCCAGGGGATATCGTCGAACGGACCGGTGACGCTCGTCGGTGCCTTCGTGAAGAACACCGTCTGCTGCGGGATCTTTGCGGCCTCGCCGCGGGCGCGGGCGCCTTCCGCCACGTGCTCGGCGTAATTGCGGCCGACGCAGAAGACATTCTTGGTCGGCCGGGGAATCGGCGAATGCAGGCGGACGTCGGCGGTGGGGAAGGTGGCGCCGTCCGTCCTCGCGCTGGCGTCCGCCATGCGCTTCCACGCGTCGGGGCCCAGCTGGATCAACCCGAGGAGGGTCCGTGGCAGCGTACCGGGCCAGCCGGATGCCGACACGGACGCTGCGTCCACGACGCCGTCAGCGCCGAGAATGCCCAGGCGTGGAGAGGGGTCAGTTAGGGTAGAAAACGTCACGTATCGCATCGAGTTGTTCCTGTGAGATATCAGAGTTCGTTGACAATGCCCGGCCCGCGAGTATACTCGCCGCCAAATGCAACGACCCACCGTTCTTTCGTCCGGTCAACGTCACTGGCGAGGAGACGCGAATGACTCGTGCCCTGCGGGAGCTGCTCGGTGGACTGCTGCTTGTGCTGCTCGCAAGCGTCGTCATCGATGCCCAGGGTAGCTCGACGGCGCAGATCAACGGCACCGTCCGCGATGAGAGCGGCGGGCTATTGCCGGGCGCGGATGTCACCGCTATCCAGACCGACACCGGTTTCCGGCGGACGGTCATCACCGATACCGAGGGCGCCTACACCCTGACCAACCTGCCGATCGGGCCTTACCGGCTGGAGGTCAGCCTCTCCGGCTTCCGCGGCTTCCAGCAGACCGGGATCGTCCTCCAGGTCAATGCCAACCCCGTCATCAACGTCACGCTGCCGCTCGGTCAGTTGAGCGAGACGGTGTCAGTCGAGGCGTCCGCGCCGCTGGTCGAAACCCGCAGTCCGTCGATCGGGCAGGTCATCGAGAACGAACGGATCGAGGAGTTGCCGCTCAATGGCCGCAACTCCGCCGACCTCATCGTCATCGCGGGCGCCGCAGTACCGGCGGGGCCGTCCTCCAGCAGGAGCATGCAGGGAGGCGTTGGCTACTCGGTCGCCGGCGGGCAGCCGTTCGGCGTGGCCTACATGCTCGACGGCGCGCTGCACAACAATCCGTACGACAACTACAACCTGCCGCTGCCGTTCCCTGACGCGCTACAGGAGTTCCGCGTGGAAACGAGCGCCCAGAACGCCCAGAACGGCTTTCACTCGGGCGCGTCGGTCAACGTCGTGACCAAGTCCGGCACCAACCTCTATCACGCGGACGTGTTCGAGTTCTTCCGCCACCACAAGTTCAACGCCACCAACCCGTTCAGCGCCATCGATCCGGCCACCGGGGAGCGGCGCGACGACGGGTTGAAGCGCAACCAGTTCGGCGGCACGCTGGGCGGACCGATCATCAGCGACCGGCTCTTCTTCTTCGGTGCCTACCAGGGCACCAGGATCGACGAGCGGCCGTCCGACGACGTGCGGTTCGTTCCGACGGCAGCCATGCTCGCCGGCGACTTCAGGCAGGTGGCCTCTGCCGCCTGCAATACGCGCGGCAACATCGCGCTGGGCGCGCCGTTCGTGAACAACCAGATCGATCCCGCGCTCCTGAGCCCCGCGGCTGTGCGGATTGCACGGGACCTGCCGTCTTCCACCGATCCCTGCGGTCGCGTCGGCGTCACCAACCCGCGGAACATCACCGAGCAGCAGGCCATCGGCAAGATCGACTTTCAGGTGAACCAGAACCACTCGATCTTCGGCCGCTACATGGCCACGACCTACTTCTTCGCGCCTCCGTACAGCGAGTCGGGCAACATCCTCTCGACGACGCTGGGCGGGCGCGACAACCTCGCCCAGGCGGTGACGCTCGGCGACACGATGGTGCTGAGCAACAACGTCGTCAACAACCTCCGCTTTGCGTTCAACCGGACCGCGGTGCACCGCACGCACACCGACTTCTTCGGGCCCGACGACGTGGGCGTGAACATGTTCAGCTACCTCGAAGATTACATGCTCATCACCGTCAACGGGGCGTTCAATCTCGGCGGCGGCACCGAGAACGACGCCATCTTTCACACCAACACCTATTCGTTCGGCGACGACCTGACGATGATCCGCGGTGATCACCAGTACCGGCTTGGGAATCAGCGTGGCGTTCTGGGATTCGCTGTCGAAGGCCAACGTCCGGTCGCCGGGGCTCTTCACCTTCGACGGCGGCGCCACCGGCCATCCTCTCGCCGACTTCCTGACCGGGCGGCCGTTCGTGCTGCAGCAGTCGGCGCCGAACACGCTCGACATGAAGCAGAAGTACGTCGGCCTCTATGCTCAGGACACGTGGAAGGTGTCGCCGACCATCACGTTCAACTACGGCGTACGCTGGGAGCCCTGGTTCCCGCAGCAGCACCAGAACGGGGCCATCTACAACTTCTCGCCCGACCGCTTTCAGCGCCGGCACCAGGAGCACGGTGTTTCCGCAGGCGCCCCCGGGATTCACCTATCCCGGCGACGAGGGCTTCCCCAACGGCAAGGCCGGCATGTTCACCAACTGGCTCAACTTTGCCCCGCGCGCTGGCGTCGCGTGGGACCCGAACGGCGACGGCCGGATGTCGCTGCGGGCCGGCTACGGCATGAACGGCGAGTTCGTCAACGGGCAGTTCTTCATCAACACCGCGAACGCGCCGCCGTGGGGTTCGGAGATCCGGCTCACGCGGCCGGGCATCGGGCCTTTCGAGAGCCCCTTCGCGGGCACCGGTGTGACCAATCCATTCCCGATCACCTTCGACCAGAACGCGCCCTTCTCGCCGAACGGCCCGTTCATCGTGCCGCCGTCCGACCTCGAGACGACGCGCGTGCACTCGTGGAATCTCAGCATGCAGCGGCAGTTCGGCGCCGACATGGCGGTGTCCGCCAGTTACATCGGGAACTACACGACCAACCTGTGGGACGTCGTGACCGGCAACCCGGGCATCATTCCGGGCGGCGGTTCGCCGACGGGTCCGTGTACGGTGAACACGCCGACCGGTCCGCTGACCGTGGCCAACTGCTCGACGCAGGCCTCCCTCGACCAGCGCCGTGAGATCACGCAGCTCAATCCGCAGGTCGGCCGGTTCATCGGTTTCCTCGACTACTTCACCGACCACGGCACGCAGAAATACAACGGGCTCCTGCTGTCGGTGCAGCGCCGTGCCGTCAACGGCATCAGCGCCGGCGCCAACTACACGCTGTCAAAGTGCGAGGGGCATCGCACGCAGGGCGGCGGGACCTCGAACGCGGCAAGCGGCTACATGATTCCGGTCTCGATCATCAATCCGCCGGCGGACGCCGAGGAGCGGCTCGACCAGGACTACGGTCCATGTGACAACGACCGCCGGCACATCTTCAATGTGACGGCCACCGTGGAAACGCCGCAGTTCGCGAACACGGCGGCGCGGGCGCTCGCGTCCGGGTGGCGGGTGTCGGGCATCTTCCGCGCGGCGTCCGGTATGCCCTTGACGCTCGTGACGGGCCTCGACCGCGCGCTCACCGGTAATCCGAACCAGCAGCGGCCGAACCAGATCTCCGACGACCTGTACGGCGCCAGGACCGCCAATAACTGGTTGAACCCGGCCGCGTTCGCGCAGCCCGCGCTCGGCACGTTCGGCAATTCGGGTCGCAATGCCTACGTCGGGATGGGCACCCGGGTCGTCGATCTCGCCCTCGTGCGGTCGTTCCGCGTCGCCGCGTCGCACCGCCTCGAGGCGCGCGTCGAGGCGTTCAACGCCTTCAACTGGTTCCGCCCGGCGCCGCCCGGCGTGGTCGCGACGACGGGGGTCAACGCCACGGCTCCGGTGATTAACGTCAACAATCCGAACTTCGGCCGCTACCTCGCCGCCGACGAGCCGCGGATCATGCAGTTCGCCGTCAAGTATCAGTTCTGAGGGCGAGCGCGGTTCATTGATCCGAACCACAGAGACGCAGAGGCACAGAGCTAACCAGGTTGTTTCTCTGTGTCTCTGTGACTCTGTGGTTCGTGACGCCCGCGGCCCGCAGCCTGGAGCCCGAAGCCCGACGCCCCCGTCCCTACTTCGCCCCTGCGCTTTCCGGCAGCTTGATCACGAATCGCAGGGCGATCATCACGATCGTCGAGATCAGCGCCGGCACCGCCGCCGCCATGAAGATCTCCTGCGTCGTCCACTTCATGGCAATGAAGTAGCCGCCGATCAGCGGGCCGACGATGGCGCCCAGGCGGCCGACGCCGAGGCCGGCGCCGACGCCGGTCGAGCGGATATAGGTCGGATAGTAGCTCGCCGCCAGCGCATTCAGGCCGGGCTGGCTGCCGACGACGCACCATCCGGCGACGAAGACGACGACAAAGAGCAGCGTGAGGGAGAGGCCGGGCTGGCCGATCATGAAGATGCTCGCGCACGCGATGGCGAACGTGGTCGCGAGCATCGGAACGAACCCGCGCCGGGCCACCAGCCATGCCAGGCCGAACGTCCCGACCGTGCCCCCGACCTGCAGGATCGTGCCGACGAGCACCGCCGTCCGCTGCGGGTAGCCCGCGCTCGTGACGACCGTCGGCAGCCAGCTCGCCAGCGAGTACAGGTTGAGCAGGTTCATGAAGTTCACGACCCAGAGCAGCATCGTGGTGGCCCCGCGCCCCTCGCGGAACAGGTGCGCGATGGGCACGCCGCCCCCGCGCTTTTCCTCGGGCAGGACGAACTCGGTGCTGGAGGTGACCGGGATCGCCGGGTCGATGCGCTTCAGCCACTTGACCAGCTGCTCGCGCTGCCCGCGGAGCGCCATGAACTGCAACGATTCCGGGAGCCGGAACACCATCGCCACGGCAATGAAGAAGGGGACCGCGCCGCCGAAGTAGAACACCGACCGCCATCCGAAGACCGGAATCAGCGCCGCGGCGACGAACCCGCCGAGCGCGGCGCCGGCGGTGAAGCCGACGGTGATCGCCATGATCAGCGTCACCCGCCGGGCCTTCGGGCTGTACTCGCCCACGAGGGACGTCGCTTGCGGGATGATCGAGCCGAGGCCGACGCCGGCGATGAAACGATATATCAGCAGCTCCTGGACGGAGGTGGCCCGGGCTGTCAGGATCGTGATGATCGAAAAGAAGAAGGTCGCGCCGATGAGCACCGGCCGGCGCCCGACGCGGTCGGCCACCATGCTCAAGACCAGGGAGCCGATGAGGACGCCGAAGTTGCCGGCGGCGAACACCGGGCCGAGCGCCGATGGCGCCACGCCCCAGTCCCGCACGATCGCCGGTGCCGTGTATCCGAGCGCCTGCACGTCGAAGCCGTCCATGATCAGGGTCAGCAGGCAGAGCGTGAACACGCCCCACTGCACGGGCCCGAGCGGGCTGTTGTCGACGAGCTCGGACAGGTTGACGCTCCCGGCGGCCGGCCCTGGTATCTGCATCTGCGTTGCGCCCCTGGTGACTCCCGGTGTCAACTGGAAGGCACGATCCACGATATATCAGTTATTGCAACCGCTTCGGATCGCCGAGTATACTCGCGGCCACCACGGGCTCGTCGTGTCGAGCGCTCTCGTCGGAGGTTTGCCTGGATGATTGTCCATCCCCTCAGCGCGATCCGTTTCTCGAGGCCCCGCAGTACCTGACCGGTACGTTCATCAGGACGATCCCGTTCAGGAAGGAACCGGATCAATCGAAGTGGGCCCTCACGCCCTGCTCGGCGAGGTGACGGATGCGACTCTGCCGCTTCAACCAGAACCGCCTCGGCATCGTCGAAGGCGAGATCGTGAAAGACGTGACCGCGGCGCTCGATGTGCTGCCGCAGGTCCGGTATCCGCTGCCGCCGCACGATCCGCTCGTCGCGAACCTTGCGGCGGTGATCGCTCGCGCGCGATCGCTGGCGCCTGACGCGCCTTCGCTGCCGCTGTCCAGCGTCACGCTGCTCAGCCCGGTCGCCAACCCGGGAAAGCTCGTGGCGGCGCCGGTGAACTACCAGAAGCACCTGGACGAGGTGAAGGGCGACAGCCAGATCCATCACGGCAACGTCTCCCACACCATCACGATCCAGTCGGCGGGCCTCTTCCTGAAGGCGACCAGTTCGCTGGTCGGCCCCGGTGAAGGGGTCGCGTTGCGCAAGCTCGATCGCCGCACGGACCATGAAGTGGAACTGGCGTTCATCATCGGCAAGGAGGCGCGCAACGTGCCGGCCGCCGACGCGCTGGAGTACGTGGCGGGCTACGCGATCGGTCTGGACATCACGATTCGCGGCTCCGAGGACCGCAGCTTCCGCAAGTCACCCGACAGCTACAGCGTGCTCGGCCCGTGGCTCGTCACCGCCGACGAGATCCCGGATCCGGGCTCGCTCGATCTCGAGATTGCCGTCAACGGGCAGCAGCGGCAGAAGTCGAATACCCGGTACCTGATTCTCGGCGTGCGAGAGCTGTTGGAGCTGGCGTCGTCGTTCTATACCCTGTATCCGGGGGACGTCATCTACACCGGGACGCCCGAAGGGGTGAGCCCGATCGAGCCCGGCGACCAGATCGTCGCCACGATTCAGCGCATTGGAACGATGCACGTCTCCGTACGCGCGGCTGAAGGAGCCGTTGCGCCTGCGGCGGTCGCCGAGGCAACAGTAAAGTAGAGACGGACGTTCAGGTCCGCCTGCGAGTGTCTTATGCAAACCACCTCATTCGTCGCCAAGCCAGACACGTCGCCCGAGCGGCTCGACTTCTACGGGCGGCTCGACAAGAAGAATACGGCGCCGCTGTGGGAAGTGCTCAACCGGCTGGTCATGCCCGAGCCCCGCCCGGCGACCGTGCCGGCGATGTGGAAGTACGAGGAGCTGCGCCCGCTCATCATGGAAGGTGGAAGGCTGATCACGGCGCAGGAAGCCGAGCGGCGCGTGCTCATCCTCGAGAACCCGGGGCTGCGCGGCATGTCGCAGATCACGCAGAGCCTGTATGCCGGGCTGCAGCTGATCATGCCGGGCGAGACCGCGCCGACGCATCGGCACGCGGCATCCGCGCTGCGGTTCGTGGTCGAAGGCTCCGGCGCGTACACGGCGGTGGACGGCGAGCGCACGTCGATGCGTCCGGGCGACTTCATCCTCACGCCGTCATGGACGTTCCACGATCACGGCAACCCGGGGGGCGAGCCGGTCGTGTGGCTCGACGGCCTGGACGTGCCGATCGTGAACATGCTGGACACCAGCTTCGCCGAGCATCACCCGCAGGAGACGCAGCCGGTCAGCAAGCGCGAGGGCGACGCGCTGGTGCGCTACGGCGCGAACCTGCTGCCGCTGGAATACAAGCCGACCGCGCTGTCGGCGCCGGTATTCGTGTATCCGTATGCGCGCAGCCGCGAGGCGCTGGAACAGCTGCACAAGAACGGGCCGATGCACGCCTGCCACGGAACGAAGGTGCAGTACGTGAATCCCGCGACCGGAGGCTACCCGATGCCGACGATCGCCGCGTTCCTGCAGTACCTGCCGAAGGGCTTCAACGGCGCGCCCTACCGTGCCACCGACGCCACGATCTATTCCGTCGTCGAAGGGCGCGGCGAGAGCCGCGTCGGCAACGAGATGTTCGCCTGGGGACCGCGCGATATCTTCGTGATCCCGTCGTGGGTGCCGGCCTCGCACCGGGCGAGTGAAGGGGCGGTGCTCTTCAGCTTCTCCGACCGTGCGGCGCAGAAGGCCCTGGGGCTGTGGCGCGAACAGGCGCCGGTGAAGTGAAGGGCCGGCTGAAGCCGGCCCCTGCGACAACGTGCTACGAACCCGCTCGCAGGGGCCGGCTTCAGCCGGCCCGCAATCCAGGAACTGCATGTCACGACCGTACCGCATCGGGCAGATTGTCCCGAGCTCGAACACGACGATGGAGACCGAGATTCCGGCGCTGCTTCGCTCGCGTGAAGCCGTGTCGCCCGAGCGGTTCACGTTCCATTCGAGCCGCATGCGCATGAAGAAGGTCACGAAGGAGGAGCTCGCGGCGATGGACGCGGACTCCGATCGCTGTGCCGCGGAGCTGGCCGACGCCGACGTGGACGTGCTCGGATACGCCTGCCTCGTGGCCATCATGAGCATGGGCAAGGGTTATCACTGTGTCTCCGAGCGCCGGCTGCATGAGGTCACCCGCAGGGAAGGGCATCCGGCACCGGTCGTCACGAGCGCGGGCGCGCTGGTCGACGGCCTCAAGACGATCGGCGCGAAACGGATCGCCATGGTGGCGCCGTACGTGGAACCGCTGACGCAGATGGTGGCCGAGTACATCGGGGCCGAGGGTATCGAGGTCGTGGACAGGATTGCCCTCGAGATCCCCGATAATCTCGAGGTGGGGCGCCGCGACCCGATGGCGCTGTGCACCATCTACAAGGACTTGAACCTCGAAGGGGCCGACGCCATCGTCCTTTCCTCCTGCGTGCAGATGCCGTCGCTCGCGGCGGTGCAGCACGTTCAGGACGAGTGCGGTCTGCCCGTCATTTCGGCCGCGATCGCCACGACCTACCAGATGCTCAGGAAGCTCGACTTGAACACCCACGTGCCGAACGGTGGCGCGCTTCTCTCCGGAAAGTATTGATGCTGTTTCCGACCACACTTGTGGGCAGCTATCCCCAGCCCGAGTGGCTGATCGATCGCGCCAAGCTCGCGAAGCGGTTCCCGCCGCGTGTGCGCGCGAAGGAGCTCTGGCGGGTTCCCGAGCAGTTCCTCGCCGAGGCGCAGGCCGACGCCACGATTCTCGCCATCAAGGCCCAGGAGGACGCGGGGCTGGATATCATCACCGATGGCGAGATTCGGCGCGAGAGCTACTCGAACCGTTTCGCGACGGCGCTCGAGGGCGTGGACCTCGACAACCCGGGCAGTGCGCTCGACCGGTCCGGTCATCCGAACCCGGTGCCCCGTGTCACCGGGAGGATCCGGCGGCGGCACGCGGTGGAAGTGGAGGACGTGAAGTTCCTCCGCTCGCACACGCGGAAGAAGATCAAGATCACCGTGCCGGGACCGTTCACGATGTCGCAGCAGGCGCAGAACGATTTCTACACGTCCGAAGACGAGATGGCGATGGACTATGCTGCGGCCGTCAACGAGGAGATCCGGGATCTCTTCGCGGCCGGCGCCGACGTTGTGCAGATCGATGAGCCGTACATGCAGGCGCGGCCCGAGAAGGCGCGGCTGCATGGGCTGCGCGCGCTCAATCGCGCGCTCGAGGGCATCACCGGCACGACCTGCGTGCACATCTGTTTCGGCTACGCGGCCATCATCCACGAGCGGCCGTCGGGCTACTCGTTCCTTCCCGAGCTGTCCGGATGCAGCTGCGGCCAGGTGTCGATCGAGACGGCGCAATCGAACCTCGATTGCTCGGTGCTGACGTCCCTGCCGGGCAAGCAGATCCTCCTCGGCGTGATCGATCTCTCCGACATGAGCGTGGAGAGCGGGGAGACCGTGGCGGCGCGGATCCGCCGGGCGCTGCCGTATGTGGCGCCGGAGAACATCGTGGTGGCCACCGACTGCGGGATGAAGTACCTGCCTCGCGAGGTCGCGGATGGCAAGATGCGCGCGATGGTGGACGGCGCGCGCATCGTGCGTCAGGAGCTCGGCGCGGCGGTGTAAGTTGACGGGGTGGCTTCCGGCTTCAGCCGGAAGGAACGAGGCGTTATGAGAACGTTCAATCGAATCGTGGCTGGCTTCGCGTTCGTCGCCGCCCTCCTGGTCGGCGTACCGGCGTTCGCCCAGGTCGATTTCTCCGGAGAGTGGGCGCCCCGCTTCTGGGAAGACCAGCCGGAGCGCGTGCCAGGACCGGAGCTGGGCGACTTCCTCGGCGTTCCGATCAGCGACGCGGCGCGGCTGCGGGCCACGGCGTGGGACGCGTCGATCCAGACGCTGCCCGAATGGCAGTGCCGGCCGCATTCCGCCGACTACATCTGGCGCGGGCCGTCGAACCTGCGCATCTCGAAGGAGGTCGATCCCGTCTCGCGCGAGATCACGGCGTACCACGCCGAATGGCTGCGCTCGGTGGATCGGCCGATCTATCTCGACGGCCGCCAGCATCCGTCAGAGAACGCGCTCCACACCTGGGCCGGCTTCTCGTCGGGAAAATGGGAAGGGGACACGCTGGTCATCACGACGACGCATCTCAAGGAAGGGTACCTGCGCCGCAACGGCCTGCCGCGCAGCGACAAGGCCACGCTGAGCGAGCGCTGGATCAGGAACGGCGATTTCCTGACCGTGATGACGATCGTGTACGACCCTGTGTACCTGACCGAGCCGTTCGTCCGCACGACGGACTACGAGCTGAACGTGAACCAGAACATCCCGCCGTATCCCTGCGGCATCGTGCAGGAGATCGATCGCGCGAAGGGGCAGGTTCCGCACTTCCTGCCGGGGACGAACCCCTACATGACGGAGTTCGCGATCCGCCACAGGATCCCGGTCGACGCGACGCGCGGCGGCGCGGAGACGATGTATCCCGACTTCCGGCTCAAGATGCGCTCGATGCCGTTGCCGCCGGCGCCGCCCCCGGCGCCCGCCCAGCAGCGCCGCACCGGCCAGGAGTGATGCGACGACCGAAGATCGCGGCTTCCGGCTTCAGCCGGAAGGGAGTGAAGAGGACACCTCTCATGATGAAACACGGGTTCGTTCTCGCGGCCACCGCGGTGCTGGCCATGACCGCCGCCGGGTCGGCGCAGCAGCAGGCGCAGCCCGAGCTGCAGATCGTGCCGGTGCGCGGCAACGTCTACATGCTCGCCGGCGCCGGCGGCAACATCACGCTGTCGGTGGGCAAGGACGGTGTGCTGATGGTCGATGCCGGCCTCGCGCAGAACGCCGACCGCGTGCTCGCCGCGATCCAGCAACTGCAGCGGCGCGTGGACGATCGCCTCGACGTGCTCGAGTCGCTGGCGCCGAAGTTCGGCGCCGAGACACGCTCGACGGTGCTTCCCGATCGCGATCCGAACGCACCGGTCAAACCGATCCGCTACATCGTCAACACCCACGTGCATCCCGATCACGTCGGCGGCAACCAGAAGCTGCGCAAGGCCGGCAGGACCTTCACCGGCGGCAACGTCGCCGGCAATATCGCGGACGCCGGCGAGGGCGCCGCCATTCTGGCGCATGAGCACGTGCTGCAGCGGATGACGACGCCGCCGGCCGGCCAGCCGGCGACGCCCTTCGACGCGCAGCCGACCGACACCTACTACACCGACGGCATGAAGCTGAGCCACTTCTTCAACGGCGAAGGGATCCAGCTCCTGCACCAGCCCGCCGCGCACAGCGACGGCGACAGCATCGTCTATTTCCGCGGGTCCGACGTGATCGCGGCCGGAGACATCTACCTGACCACGAGCTACCCGATCATCGACCTGCAGCGCGGCGGCAGCATCAACGGCGTCATCGACGCGCTGAACCGCATCCTCGACATGTCCGTGGCCGAGTTCCGCACCGAGGGCGGCACGATGATCATCCCCGGCCACGGCCGGCTCTCCGACTCGGCCGACGTCGCCTACTACCGCGACATGACGACGATCATCCGCGATCGCGTCCAGGACATGGTGCGCAAGGGCATGACGCTCGAGCAGGTGAAGGCCGCCAGGCCCACGGCGGACTACGACCCGCGCTACGGCGCGACGACGGGGTTCTGGACGACCGACATGTTCATCGAGGCGGTCTACCGCAGCCTGAGCCCGGCAGCGAGCGCGCCCGCCGGCAGCCGGGACGGCCGCACGGAGTAGTGGCATGGTCACACACTGAATCGGCTGAGACGCAGTGGTCATGACGAGAATCATCACGGGAACGATTGGACTGGTCCTGGCGCTCGGCGCCCTCGCTTACGGCGCGCAGGCGCCGCAGGGCGGCGGACCGCCCGCGGCGCCGCCGACGCCGCGCGCGCAGTCACCGATCGACCTCACCGGCACCTGGGTGTCGGTGGTGACCGAGGACTGGCGCTGGCGCATGATGACGCCGCCGAAGGGGGATTACCCCAGCATCCCGCTGAACGCCGAAGCGCGGAAGATCGCCGACGCATGGGATCCGGCCCGCGACACCGCCGCCGGCGAACAGTGCCGTTCCTATGGCGCCGCCGCGATCATGCGTGCGCCCGGCCGCGTGCGGCTCTCGTGGGAGAACGACGCCACGCTCAAAGTGGAAACGGAGGCGGGCACCCAGACGCGGCGTTTCGTCTTCGGCCGGCCGGCATCGGCCACCGGTGAGAAAACGTGGCAGGGCACATCTGTCGCGAACTGGCAGTTCGCGGGCGGCGGTGGAGATCGCGGCAGCGGGCCCGCGCGCGGGGGCTCGCTCCGCGTCGTCACGACCGGCATGCGCCCCGGCTACCTGCAGAAGAACGGTGTGCCGTACAGCGAAAACGCGGTCGTGACCGAGTACTTCAACCGCACCAGCGAGCCGAACGGCGACCAGTGGCTCCTCGTGACGACCGTCGTCCAGGACCCGCGCTACCTGACCTCGCGCTTCGCGCGCAGCTCGCACTTCAAGAAGGTCGCCGACACGCCGTGGACTCCGACGGCGTGCGAAGCCAGTTAGCCGGCTCCGGGCATGTCGGGCCGGCTGAAGCCGTCCCCTGCGAAAACGTACTTCGGGGATGTTGGGCCGGCTGAAGCCGGCCCCTACGAAGCGTACGTGGGGCCGGCTGGCGCCGGCCGGGCATGGACGAGGCCGGCTTCGGCCCATGCCTTGTGGCTACCACCCGAGCCTCAGCGCGTACCAAAGGCACGCGCCGAGAGCACTCCCACCCCAACCAGCGTGGTTACGGTGTTGGTCACATAGGGATACCCCATCAGCAGGAGCCCGACCACGAGCTGCGGCATCCGGCCCTGTTTTTTTCCGTACATGAAGAGGACGAACCCGACCCCGCTCGGTATCAACGAGAGGAACAGCCAGGTGGCATCCAGATTCATGGCGATGGCTGCAGCAAGGTCATGCGATTCCGCGGGGCACGCTCAGCCGCGCGCCGCGACGGCTCGGGTCGTGGGCGCCGGTTCCGCCCGATAGCGGCGTAGCTGGGGTGTCGACGCTGCAATCCAGCCGGTCGCGGCAAGGCAGCCGAGACCGCCGGTGATCGACCGCGAGCGGCGCGCCGATCCAATTCGCGACCGCTCCCGCTTCCAGCTCGCCGAGCTCCGGCCCGCCGCGCACGAAGACCATGTTCACGCCCAGCATCCGCCCGCGGAGGTGGTCCGGCGTTTCGAGCTGGCGCACGAGGTTACGGATGACGACGCTGACCGTGTCTGCCGCGCCGGTCATCGCGAGGCACGCAAAGCTGATCCAGAACGATCGCGAGAGGCCGAAGCCCACCGTCGCGGCGCCATAGATCACCACCGCCCACAGCAGCACGGGCCCGCGCCGCTTGATGTGATGCGTCAGCAGCACCATCGCCAGGCTCATCACGACCGCGCCGGTGGCTGGTGCGGCATAGAGCCATCCGTAACCGCCCGGGCCGATCCGCAGGATGTCCTGCGCGAAAATCGGCAGCAGTGCCATGCCTGTCGAGAAGAACGTCGCGCAGAAGTCGAGCAGCATCGTCGAGCGGATGAGCGGCGAGCTGAAGACGAAATGCAGCCCCTCGCGCGCCGCGCGCCAGGAGATGTCGTTGCCCGCCTGCGCCGCGTCCGGCCGATCGGGCACGCCGCGCATCATCAGCAGGCCGGCGATGACGAAGCCGAACGACACGGCGTTCACGACGTACACCCACGTCAGGCCCGCCGACGCGATGACGATGCCGCCCAGCGCGGGGCCGGCGACCGCGGCGCTCTGCATGACGATGGCGTTGAGGCTGATGGCGCTCGGCAGATGCTCGCGGGGGACGAGCGTCGGCAGCAGCGATTGGCGCGCGGGCAGGTCGAACGCGTTGACGCGCGCCGCCGAGCGCCGCCAGCGCATAGAGCGGCCAGAGCGCGCCAAGCCCGTTTGCCGTCACCAGGGCGAGGGCGACCGCCACGCATGCGGCGCCGGTCTGCGTGACGAGCATCAGGCGCCGCCGGTTGTGCGCGTCCGCCATGACGCCGGCGATCATCGAGAATGCGATGATCGGGACGACGCTGCACGAGCCCGACCATGCCGAGCGCCAGTCCCTTGCGGTCCGGCGGCGCCAGCAGCGAGACATGCCACAGCAGCGCCGCGTTCTGCATGTAGGAACCGGTGAAGGAGAAAAGAAGCCCGGCCCAGATGAGGCGGAAGTTGCGGTGCTGGAGCGCGTACAGAGCAGGGTGGGAAAATTTCAATTGAGCCGCCGCCGCGCCTGTTCCTTGAAGTCGCGGTCCTCAGGCTCCCACTCGGGATCGAGCGGCGCCGCGATCACCTTCTCCAGTTCCTGCCGCGCTTCCCGATCGCGATCGAGCTCGAACAACGTTTCCGCGAGGAAGAAGCGGGACGCGGTGCTGTTCGGATTGTAGGTGAGCGACTTGCGCAGGTGCTCCTCCGACTTCTGCTTGCTGCCGCCGAAGAGGCCGGGCACCTTGTAGTACCAGCGGCCGAGGGCGCGGTCCGCGGAACCCTGCTGGAATGCCGGATCGATGCGCAGCACGGTCTCGAGCGCGTCCTTGATCGCCCCGCGGTAGCGCAGGCCCTGCCGCATTCCGAACGACTCGGCCAGTGCGCCCATGTTCGCCGCCATCCAGAAGTGCCCCTCGGGCCGGTCAGGCGCGAGCGCCGCCGCCTGCCGGGCTGCGGCCACGCCGCGCTCGAGCGCAGGCTGCCGCGCCGGCGGCAGAGCCGTGCGTGCCGATCCAGTACATCGTGCGCGCCAGCTTCCATGCGGCATCGAAGTCAGCCGGGTTGGCCTCGAGCTTCTGTTCCCACGCCGCGGCTGCTGCTTCCGCTTGTCCCGCGCGTGGCCCGCGCGCGGTAGAGTGCGTCCGCGTCGGACTGCGCGTAGCCGAGTCCGGATGCGAAAAAGAGCAGGATGTACAATACGGGGGTGGAGGAGCTCATCCGCCAGTTGCTCGTGGAGATGGGAGAAGACCCCACCCGCGAGGGGCTGACGCGAACGCCGCGGCGCGTCGAGACAGGCGCTGCGGTTCCTGACGGGCGGGTACGGCGCGGACATCGACGAGGTTCTCAACGATGCCCTCTTCACGGTCGATTATAGCGAGATGGTGATCGTCAGGGACATCGACTTCTACAGCCTCTGCGAGCACCACCTGCTGCCGTTCTTCGGCAAGTGCCACGTGGCCTACATCCCGCGGACGCAGGTCATCGGACTCAGCAAGATTCCGCGGGTCGTGGACGTGTTCGCGCGCCGCCTGCAGATCCAGGAACGGATGACGAACCAGATCGCCGAAACGATTCGCGAGAAGATCGATCCGCTCGGGGTGGCGGTGGTCTGCGAGGGCACCCATCTCTGCATGTCGATGCGCGGCGTCGAGAAGCAGAACTCATTCGCCGTCACCAGCGCGATGCTCGGCGTGTTCCGCGAAAACGCGCGGACGCGCATGGAGTTCCTCGAACTGATCCGGCACCGGGCCGCCGGCGCCGGTTTGCCGCCGGGCGCGGCCCTTGCGTGCATCAACGATTGACATGCGTGCTGCCGTCGTTCTCTTCCTGCTGATCCTGTTCGCGGCGCCGGCGCCGGGCCAGACACGCCGCGCGCCCGCCCGCCCGCCCGCCGCTCCGGCGCAGCCGGTGACCAAGGAGCCGGCGGTGCTGCAATGCCCGTCGCTGCTCGGCGAAGGCATCGACGACGAAACGCGCCTTCTGCGACGTGTTGTCGGGCGCGATCCGGCCGGTGGCATCGTCATCGCGATCCCGCCGCACACAGGACCCGTCACGCTGACCTTCGACCTGCACAACCGCCATACCTACTCCGAAGAGCTGGTGAAGACCAATCGCGCGTACCGCCGCTACACCGCCACCATCGGCGCGCTGACCGCGGACAACACCCTGCTGTCCCGGGCGGTCGTGCAGAACGAGTTCCGGAACGACAACCGACCTGCTCGACCGCGTCGGCGGCGGAGCGGGCCCGGGCGGCGTCAAAGCGGTCGCACCCACCGGCGTCGAAACGATCACGCTGACAATCCCCGCCGAGGAGAACAGCGTCAGCATCCTCGGCGAGAAGCTCGCGGTGATAGGGCCCGACGGCACCGACAACTTCACCGCGCCGGGCAGGCCCATTGCCATCATCAGCAACGTCATGCTCGAGTACCGGCCGGCGCCGGTGCGCCGGCCCGCACCCGCGCGACGCCGGTGAGCGATCGCCGGGAGCTGCTGTCGATCATCGTTCCCGTCTACAACGAGGTCCGCACGGTTCGCGCCGTCATCGATCGGCTGCTCTCGATCGAGCTGCCCATCGAGCGCGAGATTCTCGTCGTTGACGACGGGTCTACCGACGGAACGCGGGAGGTGCTGCGCCGGGTGCGGGACGACGCGCCGGGGGTCATTGTGCTCGAGGCGGAGCGAAACGGCGGCAAGGGAAGCGCGATCCGGCGCGGACTGCACCGCGCACGCGGGTCGATCGTCGCCATCCAGGACGCCGACCTCGAGCTCGATCCCGCGCAACTGGCAGAGCTGGTGGGCCCGATCGTTGCGCGGCGACACGGATGTCGTCTACGGCTCCCGGTTCCTGCAGGCGGCGGCCGGCGTGCCGTGGGTCACGGTGGCCGCGAATCGATTCCTCACGGGGGTGACGAACGTGCTCTTTGCCTCGTCGCTGACCGACATGGAAACCTGTTACAAGGTAATGCGCGCCGACGTGGCGCGCGCGCTCGACCTGCAAGCCAACCGGTTCGACATCGAACCGGAAATCACGGCACGCCTGCTGCGCCGGGGCCACCGCATCCGCGAGCTGCCGGTACGATTCGACGCCCGGACGCGCAGGCAGGGAAAGAAGATCGGCTGGCGCGATGGCGTGCGCGCGCTGCAGGTGCTTGTCGTCGAACGATTCAAGGGATAGAGTCTGGACAGTCCGCTAGATGAGGCAAGTCACGCTGGCGCTGCTGGTCGCGGGCGTCGTCTGGGCGGGCCTGCATTGGGGTACGTTCGTCGCCGGCGGCTCCGATTCCTATTGTTACGCGTACCAGGCAGAGCGGTGGGCCGCAACGGTGCGCGGGACGATGGTGCACGGTGCGATCGTGCGCGGTGTACCGGCGTTGCAGGTTCCGGACCCGCTTGCGCTCGCCGCGCCCTGGCCGGAAGCGCCACGGGCGTTCGCGCCTGCCGGCCACCTGCCGTCGCCGACGGTGAGCGGCGCCGCGGTTCCCGTCTGTCCTGCGGGGTTGTCGATCGCCATGGCGCCGTTCCTGATGCTGGGCGGCCGCGACGCGATCTTCCTGGTGGTGCCGCTGTTCGGCGCGCTGCTCGTGGCGGCCACGTACACCGCGGGCGCACGGTACGGCGCCCGGGTTGGCCTCGCCGCGGCGGTGATGGCGGCGTGCAGCCCGGTGTTTCTGTATCAGCTCGTGCAGCCGATGAGCGACGTGCCGGCGGCGGCGCTGTGGATGCTGGCCGTGGCCGCGGCCACGGGCACCGGCCGGCGTGGCCCGCTCGTGGCGGGCCTTGCGACGGGCGCCGCCATCCTCATGCGGCCCAACCTCGCGCCGCTGGCCGTACCACTCGGACTCTTCCTGCTTTTTCGTCCCGAGCGCACGACGCGTGAACGATTCACGGCCGCGCTGGCGTACGGCGGCGGCGGTGCCGCCGGTTGCGTGGCCGTGGCGCTCGTGCAGAACGAATTCTACGGATCGCCCCTCAGCTCGGGCTACGGTTCGCTGGCGGTGCTGTTTCAGGCCGCGCATGTCGCCCCCAACTGGTCGCGATACCTGGCGTGGATGTCGGAGGCGCACACGCCCGCGTGGCTCGTGGCCGCCAGTGCGCCATTCGTCCTGCCCGGCGCGCTGAGCGCGTTGTACGCGGCGATGTTCCTCGTGAACCTCGCATGCTACCTTCCGTACGTCGTGTTCGAGGAGTGGTGGTTTCTGCGGTTTCTCCTGCCGACGATTCCGCTCGTGCTGATCCTGATGGTGGCGGCAATCGATGCGGCGTGCCGCCGGCTGTCGCCCCGCGCTGCGGCACCGGTTCTCACGTGTGTCACGCTGGCGCTGGCCGCGCTGTTCCTTCGCACCGGCACCGAGCGCAGCGTGTTCAGGCTGCATGTGCTCGAGGCGCGTTTCGCGCGCGCGGGAACGTTCGTCGGCGAACGGCTCCCTGCCAACGCTCTCGTGATCACGAGCTGGCAGAGCGGAAGCGTGCGCTTCTACTCGGGCCGCCCGACGCTCGTCTGGGACGGCCTCGACCCGGCGTGGCTGGACCGGGCAATGGTGTTCGCACGGGACAGGGGCCTCGTGCCCTTCCTGCTCTTCGAACGCTGGGAGGAACCGCTCTTCCGGCAGCGGTTCTCCGGCAGCAGGCTGGCCGCGCTGGACTGGCCGCCGGTGGCGGAGATCGGGTCACAGGTGCGCATCTATCGGCCGGAGGATCGCGATCGCTATGCGCGCGGGCAGGCGGTGATCACGGAGTACGCCCGGTGAAGATTGTCGTCTACGGCGCCGGTGCGGTTGGCGCGTTCTTCGGCGGGATGCTCGCGCGCTACGGGCAGGAGGTGCAGTTCGTGGCGCGCGGCGCGCAACTGGAGGCGCTGCGCACGAGCGGCATCCGGATCGACTCGACGTTGATCGGGCGGTTGCATATCCCGCCCGTGCCGGCGGCGGCCACCGCCGCGCATCTCGACCGGGCGGATCTCGTGCTCGTCTGCGTCAAGGCACACCAGACCACCTCGATTCTCGACGATCTCGAGGCGGTCATTCGAGATACGACGGTCATCGTGCCGCTGCAGAACGGGGTGGAGTCCGACGAGGTCCTGGCAGCGCGGTTCGGGCGCGGCAGGGTAGCCACGGCGGTCGTCTACGTGGGCGCGACGCTCGAGGCGCCCGGTGTGCTCAAGCACGTCGCGCCAGGTGCGATCATCCTGGGCGCCCGCCTCGGCTTCGACCCCGCACGGCTGCCCGCGGTGCGCGATGCGCTCGCCATGAGCGGCCAGCGGGTGATCATCAGCCGCGACATCCTGCACGAGCGCTGGTACAAGCTGGTGTGGAACGCCGGCTTCAACACCGTCTCGGCGATCACGGGGAAGACGCCGGCGGCGATCCTCGCCATACCCGAGCTGCGGGAACTGGTGATTGGAGTGATGCGCGAAGTCGTCGCGGTGGCCAACGCCCAGGGCATCATGCTGCGGGAGTCGGATATCAGCGAGCAGATCGCGGCGACCGACGGCGCGACGGCGATCACGACGTCGATGCTGATCGACCGCACTCGCGGGCGGTCGATGGAGACCGACGCGCTGGTCGGCGTGGTCGTCAGGAAGGGGCGCGAGCTCGGCGTGCCGACACCGCTCAGCGGCGCGATGAATGCGCTGCTCGTGGCGGCCGACTCAGGCTAGTCCCCTGGAAACGTGGTTCGTTGCCTAAGTCCCGGAACGCGCGCCCGTGCTTCCGCCTGAAGGTGGAAGACCGGCGAGCACGCCGACAGTCGTAAGCGTTTTTCCGTCGAGCGTAATCGTCCGCTCGATCGCCGCCCGGGCCCGCGGCGCCAACGAGCGGCTGCCGGAGACGCCACTAGACGGAATTCGAAGACCCGACGGATGGGAGGGTGTTGGTTGCCGGGACGAGGGTGCGCGATCCCGCACAGGGCACTGCCCTATTTTGCGATCGCCCTCGCCGGAGGAAACATCACCTGGGGCTGGAAGGCGTAGTCGTCGATGGCGACGGCAAAACCTTGCAGGTCGCCCTCAGGGTCGCCCACAAGCCGTACCACGTGGCCGACGCATGACACCGCGCCGGTGCCAGCGGTCGGCTCGCTGAGGGCGAGTGCGACCTGCAACTCCAGACGCGTCTCCACGGGGACCGCGTCTTCGGCGCGCAGGAGCACGCCGGACGAAGAAATATTTCCGGTCTTCGCCTCTCGCCATTCGGCGGCGCCGACCGGACGATACCGGACGGTGAGGTCCAGGCGGAATCTGGGGGCACGCATCTCTGAGTCCCACAGCAACGGCCATACCGTACGCGTCCTACACGTTTGTGTGGCAGATTGAGGGATTCGCATGCCAACAGGGGACGGAGTGCTCACAGTTTCGCTGCATTACTGTCCTTTTTTGCACGGTTTGCACATTCTTCTTGCAAACACCTCCTCAATCAGAAATACTGCCTCCCTTCCAAGGCTGAGCTTGTCGCAGTCGTCCGCCGGCAGGGCGACTTTACTGGATGAAAAAACGGACAACGGAGAGGAAGGCACGCCCTCCGCTGACCGCTGCGGATGCTGCGTGCACAGAAAGATTGGACCTGCAGAGATGACCACGACGCCGAGCCGCCCCATTACCGTCGTCATCGCCGACGATCACCCGCTGTTTCGCGAAGCGCTGAGGAAGCTCCTCGAGAGCGATCCCAATGTGCGCGTCGTGGGCGAGGCGGGGAACGGTCGCGATGCCATCCGGCAGGTGCGCGAGCTGCGTCCCGAGATCCTGCTCCTCGACCTCGTGATGCCCGATACGCCGGGACTGACGGTGCTGCGCGAGCTCTCGGACATGACGCCGCCGGTGCGCACGCTGCTGCTCACGGCGGAAGTCGGCGATCTCGACATCGGGCACGCGCTGCAGCTCGGGGCGCGCGGCATCCTGATGAAGCATTCGACGACCGAGCTGCTGTTCAAGAGCATTCATTCGGTGGTCGCCGGCCAGTACTGGGTCGGCCGCGAATGCGTGGCCAGCCTGGTCGAGACGATCCGCGAGCGCGCCATGCCGGCGGGCGCCGCGCCGCGGCAGCCGACCTTCGGTCTCACGCCACGGCAGCTCGACATCGTGTCGGCGATCGTGACAGGGTCGACGAATCAGGACATCGCGCAGCAGTTCTCGATCAGCTCGAACACGGTGAAATACCACCTGACGAACATGTTCGAGAAGCTCGGGGTCACGAACCGCATCGAGCTGGCGCGCTTCGCGGTTCAGCACCGGCTCGACCCGACCCGCTACACTGCATGATTCGTTCACTCACGCTCGGCGGTCTGGCCGCGGCGCTGCACGGCATGACATGGCGCGACACCGGTATGGGACCTTCGTCTGGTCCCTACCCCTACCTTCGGAGCATTCTCATCGTTGAAGTCCGCCGCTAAGCTGCCTTCTCATCTTCAAGGCAGTCATATGGTTTCGACACCGACCAGAACCATCTCGGTCCTGATCGCGGACGACCACGCGCTGTTTCGCGAAGCCCTTCGCAAGCTTCTCGAGAACGAGCCGGGCCTCGTCGTGGTCGGCGAAGCGAGCGATGGACGAGACGCGGTCAAGCTGGCGACCCAGCTGCGGCCGGACGTGCTGCTGCTCGATCTCCGCATGCCCATGGGCCCCGGCCTGCAGGCGCTGCGTGAGATCTCGCGGGTGCTGCCGCCGATCCGGACGCTCGTGCTGACGGCCGACGCGGCCGACTCGGACGTGGTCGAAGCGCTGCAGCTCGGCGCCCGCGGCGTGGTGATGAAGCACTCGCCGCCCGACATGCTGTTCAAGAGCATCCGCAGCGTGATGGCCGGCGAATACTGGGTCGGGCGCGAGCGCGTCGCCGATCTGATCGAAATGATGCGCCGGCGCCAGGTCGCCTCGGAAGTCGAGCAGCGCGGCCCGACGTTCGGGCTCACGCCGCGCGAGCTGCAGATGGTGTCGGCGGTGGTCGCCGGGTGCTCCAACGGCGACATCGCCGCGAAGTTCGCGATCAGCTCCAAGACCGTCAAGCACCACCTGACGAACATCTTCGACAAGCTTGGCGTATCGAACCGCCTCGAGCTCGCGCTGTTCGCCGTGCATCGCCGCTTCGACTCCGAGCGTTTCTACGATTAGCCGGTAACACCGTCCCCTCTCTCCGTCCTCCTTCCTCCTCTCTCCTTTCCATCCTCTCCCTCTCTCTCTCTCTCTCTCTCTCTCTCTCTCTCCCTTTCTGAATATCGCTTCCACGTTCAGGCGGCCGTGTCGCCGTGTGAACGCAGAAGCGTGCACGACAAGAGTGTCTGGGACGTTGGTCGTACGTGCATCGGACCTTCAGTTCATTCTCAGCGCGCACATCCACCGGTATTCTCGCGCCTGTGAAACACACAGTTGACGACCTTATCGGTGTGAGTCCTGCGATGCAGGCGGTGCGGGCTGAAGTCGAACACGCGGCGCGATGTCACGCGAAGGTGCTGCTGACCGGCGAGAGCGGGGTCGGCAAGGAAGTCGCGAGCCGCTTGATCCACTACAACAGCTCGCGCGCGAATGTGCCGCTGGTGGCGATCAACTGCGTCGGGATTCCCGAGTCGCTGCTCGAGTCCGAGCTGTTCGGGCACGTGCGCGGCAGCTTCACCGGGGCGCATCGCGACCGCGTCGGCCTGCTGGAGATGGCGCACAACGGCACCGTGTTCCTGGACGAAGTCGGCGAGATGGGACCGCGCATGCAGGGGTTGCTGCTGCGGTTCCTCGAGACCGGTGAAATCCAGCGCGTCGGCGCCGATCGCATGCAGCCGCGGCTCGACGTGCGCGTCATCGCGGCGACCAATCGCGATCTGCTGGCAGAGGTCGCGGCGAAGAACTTCCGCGAGGACCTGTACTACCGGCTGAACGTCATCGAGATCACGATCCCGCCGCTGCGCGCGCGCCGCGACGACATCGCGGTGCTGCTCGACCACTACCTGCGCCGCCACGCCGAACAGCACGGCGTCGCGCCGCCGGTGATCGCGGCGGAGGCGATGAAGTGGCTGGTGAACTACGAGTGGCCGGGCAACGTCCGCCAGCTGCGGAACGTCGTCGAGCGGTTGATCGTGCGGCGGTGCGGCTCGGTGATCGGCGTCGCCGATCTGCCCTCGATCGTGCGCGGACACACGCCGGCAACCGCCGGCGCCGCCGTCCCGGCGCGCGATGCCGCCGCCGTCACCGGCAACGTGGCGTTCATCGGCGACGGGGCAGGACGTTCGGTGGTCGACACGATGTTCGACCGCATGGTGAAGCAGCGCGAGTCGTTCTGGTCGATCGTCTACTCGCCGTTCATGGTCCGCGACCTCACGCGCAGTGATCTGCGCGCGATCATCACGCGCGGACTCGAGGAGACGGCGGGCAGCTACAAGATGCTCGTCGAGCTCTTCAACATGGATCCGTCTGACTACAAGCGGTTCCTGAACTTCCTGCGGAAGCAGGAATGCCAGGTGCCGTTCGCCGCGTTTCGCGCGGTGCGATCACGGGACCGCGGGATGCCGGAGGCGCGCTTTGCGGCGTCACCGGCGGGCGCGAACAGTTCGCTCCGGCACTGAGCCGGACCTTGGTCCTACAACAACCGGACCTTCGATTCATTTCAGGTCAGGGCGTAGCTCGCTACGCTGCCGCCACCGCCGCCATCTAGGAAAACAGGGGGCCGTGGCGTTCTGCGCCCGGACCGCGTTCGTCACAGCTTTTCGGAGCAGCTTGTATGCAGCGCGCCAGCAGAAACCGGATCTTTTCCGTGGTCATCCTGTGCCTCGCCGAGATGGGCCTTCTCTATTCGGCGCCGCACGGAACAACGGGAGGGCGGCCGATCGAGACGCTCGCTTCCGTGCGGCCATGGCATGCCATGGCGCTGCAGCAGGGACCGAGGCTGCTGGCCGCAGCCGGGGGTGGCGGCGCGGCCGCGGCGGGTGGCGGCGGCGCGGCCGCGGCGGCGGCCGGTGAGCCGACGCCGGCCAACTGCGCCGCGCCCGCCAACGAGATCGTGGCCGAAAACTGTCTGCCCGGCGACACCGGCTGGGACGTCAACCTCGCCGGTGACGCGGACCTCCAGGGCTTCGCGACGGAGATGAGCGTCAACCGCGGCGAGTCGATCTCGTTCAAGGTCGACACGCCGGCCTCCGACTATCGACTCGACATCTACCGCATGGGGTGGTACGGCGGCACGGGCGCGCGCAAGGTGGCCACGATCCAGCCGACGGCGCTGCTGCCGCAGACGCAGCCGCCGTGCGTCACGGAGTCGAGCACCGGCCTCGTGGACTGCGGCAACTGGGGCGTCTCGGCGTCGTCGACGGTGCCGGCCGCAGCGACGTCGGGTATCTATTTCGCGCGGCTGGTGCGCGAGGACGAGGACGTGCCGGTGCCGTCCGCGAGCCATGTCTTTTTCGTCGTTCGCGACGACAGCGGCCAGTCGGAGATGTTGTTCCAGACATCCGACACGACCTGGCAGGCCTACAACTCGTACGGCGGCAACAGCTTCTACGTCGGCAATCCCGACGGCCGCGCCTACAAGGTCAGCTACAACCGGCCGATGATGTCGCGCAACGACGGCGCCGGGCCGCGACAGAGCTTCGTCTTCAACGCCGAGTACCCGATGGTCCGGTGGCTCGAGCGCAACGGCTACGACGTCAGCTACACGAGCGGCGTTGACAGCGACCGCCGCGGCCCCGAGATCCTCGAGCACAAGGTGTTCCTCTCGGTCGGCCACGACGAGTACTGGTCCGGCCAGCAGCGCGCCAACGTGGAACTGGCGCGCGACTCGGGCGTGAACCTCGCGTTCTTCAGCGCCAACGAGGTGTTCTGGCGCACGCGGTGGGAAGCGTCCATCGACGGCACGAACACGCCGTACCGCACGCTCGTCTCGTACAAGGAAACCCACGCCAACGCCAAGATCGACCCCAGCCCCGAGTGGACGGGCACGTGGCGCGATCCGCGCTTCGCGCCGCCGAACCCGGAGAACTCGCTCACCGGCACGCTCTTCGTCGTCAACGGCGTGGAATCGCGTTCGATCACGGTGTCGCAGCCGGAAGGGCAGATGCGGTTCTGGCGCAATACCGCGGCCGCCGCCCTCGGATGGAAGACCTCCTCACGCTGCCCTCCGGGGTGCTCGGCTACGAGTGGGACACGGTCCCGAACGACGCGTTTACGCCCGCCGGCTTGATCAAGCTCTCGACGTCTACGTACAGCGTACCCGCACTGCTCCAGGACCATGGCTCGACCTACGCTCCCGGCGTCGCTACTCACCACCTGACCCTGTACCGCAAGGGCGCCGCCCTCGTCTTCGGCGCCGGCACCGTGCAGTGGTCGTGGGGTCTCGACGAGGACCACGATTTCTTCGGTACGCCCGCCAGCCCGGACATGCAGCAGGCGACCGTCAACCTGTTCGCCGACATGGGTGTGCAGCCGACGACGCTGGATGCGGGGCTCGTCCCCGCGACCGCCTCGACCGACACCGTGCCGCCGGCCTCGATCATCACGTTCCCGACTGACGGGTGGACGGTCGCGGCAAGCTCGCAGCTCGTGATCACGGGCAGCGCCACCGACGCCTCCGGATCCATCGTCGCCGTCGAGGTGTCGACCGACGGCGGCGCGACCTGGACCCGGGCGGAGGGCACGGACTCGTGGAGTCTGCCGTGGCACGTGCCGCCGAGCGGCGGCCCGTTCATCCTCAAGAGCCGCGCCGTGGACGACAGCGTCAACATCGAGACGCCCGGCCCCGGGAACTCCGTCAGCATCACCAACGAGCCGAACTTCACCTGCCCGTGCAGCATCTGGAACCTGACGACGCTGCCAGACGATCCGGACAACTTCGATACGAACCAGGTCGAGGTCGGCGTCAAGTTCCGTTCGCACGTCAGCGGCTACATCACCGGCGTCCGCTTCTACAAGGGCGAGGCGAACAGCGGCACGCACCTCGGCCACCTGTGGTCGAGCAACGGCACGCTGCTCGCCGAGGCGCAGTTCACCGGTGAGACCGGGACGGGGTGGCAGCGCGTCACGTTCCCGAAGCCGGTGGCGATCGCCGCCAACACGACCTACGTCGCGTCGTACCACACCACGTCCGGCAACTATGCCGTGTCGCGGTTCTACTTCGGGTCCACGCTCGTGAACCCGCCGCTCGAGGCGCTCGCCAGCGGCGTGGAGGGCGGCAACGGCGTGTTCGTCTACGCCGACGCGCCCGGCGCCTTCCCGATCAACAGCTACGAGCACACGAACTACTGGGTGGACGTCGAGTTCGTGACCAACCTCACGACGAACCATGCGCCGTCGGCGACCGGCGATGCATACAGCGTCAGCGAGGATGGATCGCTGACCGTGCCGGCGCCAGGCGTGCTGGCCAATGACGTGGACGTCGATCCGGGCACGACGCTGACAGCCGCGCTCGTGGGCGCGACCACGCAGGGCAGCATCGTGCTGAACCCGAACGGCAGCTTCAGCTACACGCCGGTGCCCGACTTCAGCGGCACCGACTCGTTCACCTACCGCACCAACGACGGCCAGCTCACGTCGAACGTCGCGACCGTCACGATCACGGTCACCCCGTTCAACGATCCGCCGGTCGTCAACGCAGGACCGGATCAGACGATCACGCTGCCCGCCGCGGCCACCCTTGCCGGCAGCGTCGCCGACGACGGTCCGTTCACGTCGGTGTGGGGCAAGATCAGCGGCCCCGGCACGGTGACGTTCGGCAACCCGAACGCGCAGGCGACGACGGCGACGTTCTCGCTCGCGGGCAGCTACGAGCTGTCGTTGACCGCCAGCGACGGCGCCACGGTCGTGAGCGACACCATCACCGTCACGGTCAATCCCGCGCCGCTGCCGAACGCCGGCGTTCGCTTCGACGGGGTGAACGACTACGTCACGTTCGGTGCCGCGGCCGGGACGGCCGAGCTCGGGGCCACGACGTTCACGATCGAAACATGGTTCAGGAAAGAGGGCCCCGGCGTGGCCGCGTCGACGGGCACCAACGGCCTGACGACGGCGATCCCGCTCGTCACCAAGGGCGCGGCGCAGGCCGAGGGCAGCAACCTCGACGCGAATTACATCCTCGCCATCGATAGCACCAGGCGCGTCATCGCGGCAGACTTCGAGGATACCGCCGGCGGCGGGAACCACCCGGTCCTCGGCACGACGCTCATCGCCGACGGTCTCTGGTATCACGCCGCCGCCACCTACGACGGCACGACGTGGCGCCTGTACCTGAACGGCCAGCTCGAAACGCAGCTCGTGGTCGGCAGTTTCACGCCCCGCTCCGACAGCATCCAGCACGCGGGCCTCGCGACCACGCTGACCTCCACTGGCGTTGCCGCCGGCTTCTTCCAGGGCACCCTTGACGAAGCGCGTATCTGGAACGTCGCGCGGAGCGCCGCCGACATCCAGGCGGCCATGGGCGGCCCGCTGACGACGCCGAGCGCGAACCTGATCGGCCGCTGGCCCCTCGACGATGGCTCCGGCGTCACCGCCGCCGATTCGTCGGGCCGCGGCAACCCCGGCACCCTGATCAACGGACCGACGTGGGTCCCGGGATTGCCCTTCGTGCCCACGCCGCCACTCATCGGCAACTACGCCGTGAAGATGGGCGGCGCGAGCGACTCCGCGACATTCGGGGCCGCACCAGGCCTCGGCGTCACCAACTTCACCGTTGAGACCTGGTTCCGGCGAGACGGCACCGGTGTCTCCACCAGCACGGGCACCGGCGGCGTCGAGGCCATTCCGCTCGTCACCAAGGGACGCGCGGAGGGCGAGAACAGCAACGTCGACATGAACTACTTCCTCGGCATCCGCCTCAGCGACGGCATGCTGGTCGCCGACTTCGAGGAAGGGACCTCGGCCGGAGGTACGCCCGGGCTCAACCATCCGATCGTCGGCATCACGCCGATCGCGATCGCGCCGGCGAGTCCGACTGCCGCCGACTGGCACCATGCCGCGGTCACGTATGACGGCACGACGCTGCGCCTCTACCTCGACGGCATCCAGGAGAACGCCATCGTCGTAGGCCGTCCGCCGCGGGCCGACAGCATCCAGCACGCAGGCCTGGGCACCGCATTCAACTCGACCGGCGTCGCGGCCGGCTTCTTCGCCGGCGTCATCGACGAGGCGCGGGTGTGGAACTACGCGCGCACCGCCGGCCAGATTGCCAGCGGCAAGACGCGTGAGATCACGTCCGCCACCGGCCTCCGCGGCCGCTGGGGCTTCAACGAGGGCGTCGGCCTCGTGCGCGATACGTCGGGCAACAACATTCACGGCACGATGGCGGGCTCGGCCTGGACGTGGGTCCCTGGGGCACCGTTCACGGGCACGGCGAACGCCGCGCCGACGGTCGATGCCGGACCAGACGTCGCGGTGACCCTGCCGGCCGCGGCGACGCTGAGCGGCACGTTCGCCGACGACGGCGTTGGCGGCGCGCCCGTCGGTCGCCTGGACGAAGACGAGCGGACCGGGAACGGCGACGTTCGGCAATGCGAACGCGGCGTCAACCACGGTGACGTTCTCGCAGAGCGGCACTTACGTGCTGACCTTGACGGGGACCGATGGCGAGCTCTCCGCCAGCGACGCCATGACGGTGACGGCGACGGGCGTGTCGAACCAGGCGCCCGTCGTGAACGCGGGACCGGACCAGGCGCTCACGTTCCCGACCGCCACGGCGACGCTGGCCGGCACGGCGAGCGATGACGGGATCCCCTCCCCGCTGACGACACAGTGGACGAAGGTCAGCGGTCCCGGCACGGTGACGTTCGGCGACGCGGCTGCACCGGCGACGACGGCGACCTTCTCGCTGCTGGGCACATACGTCCTCCAGCTGACGGCTAACGACGGCGCGCTGTCGGTCAGCGACGCCGTGACGATCACGATTCGACTCGAACCCGCCGAACAAGGGCGTCGATTTCGCGGGCACGAACGCGTTCGTCACGTTCGGCAGCGCACCCGGGCCTCGGGGCGGCGGCGTTCACCCTCGAGACGTGGTTCCGGCGCGACGGCGCGGGCGTCGCGACCAACACCGGTTCGGGCGGCGTGGTGGCCATCCCCCTCATCGCGAAGGGCATGGCCGAAGCCGAGGGCGGCCCGGTCGACATGAACTACTTCCTCGGGATCCGCCAGTCGGATAACCGGCTGGTTGCCGACTTCGAGGACGCGGCGACCGGGTTGAACCACCCGGTGGCGGGCACGACGGTGATCCCGGCGGACGGCACGTGGCGGCACGCAGCCGTGACCTACGATGGGACGACCTGGCGTCTGTATCTGAACGGCGCGCTCGAAGCGCAGCTCGTGGTCGGCGCGTTCACACCCCGGGCAAACAGCATCCAGCACGCGACGCTCGGCACGGCGCTGAACTCGACCGGCGGTGTCGGCACGCAGCCCCAGGGCTTCTTCGACGGCGTGCTCGACGAAGCGCGCATCTGGAACCACGCGCGGTCGCTGCAGCAGATCGGCTTCGGCAGCACGCACGAGATCGCCGACGGCGCCGGGCCTCCTCGGCCGCTGGGGCTTCAACGAGGGCGCCGGCGCGGTCCTGGGCGACAGCTCCGGCCGTGGCGTCAACGGGACGATTGTCGGCACCGGCTTCGCGTGGGCCGCCGGCGCGCCGTTCTCGGCGGCGGGCAACGCGGCCCCGGTGGCCGTGGACGATACGGCGACGACGCCGGAGGACACGGCGACGACGATCGCCGTCCTCGCCAACGACACGGATGCGGACGGTGACACGCTGACGGTGACGGCCGTGACGGCGCCGGCCCACGGCACCGCCGCGATCAACGCCAACGGCACGGTGACCTACACGCCGGCCGCCAACTACGCCGGCGCCGACAGCTTCACCTACACGATCGGCGACGGCCAGGGCGCCGCGGCGGCCGCCACGGTGAGCGTGACCGTCACGGGCGGCAACGATGCGCCGGCGGCCGTGAACGACGCGGTCACGACCCCGGAGGACACGCGCCGTCGTCATCCCCGTCCTGGCCAACGACACCGACGGCGACGGCGACAGCCTGTCCATCACGTCCGTGGGCGTGCCCGCACACGGCACCGCGGTGGCCAATCCCGACAGGACGATTACCTACACCCCGGCGCTCAACTTCAACGGCGCCGACAGCTTCACCTACACGATCAGCGACGGGACAGCTCCTCGGCGACGGCCACCGTCAGCGTGACCATCACGGCGGTGAACGACGTGCCGGTGGCGGTGAACGACGCGGCCGCGACCGCCGAGGACACGCCGGTCACGATCGCCGTCCTCGCCAACGACACGCGACGCCGACGGTGACACCCTCACGGTGAGCGGTGTCGGCACGCCGCGCACGGTGCCGCCGTGGCCAATGCCAACGGGACGATCACCTACACGCCGGCGGCGAACTTCAGCGGCGCCGACACGTTCAGCTACACGGTCAGCGACGGCAACGGCGGCACGGCCACGGCCACGGTGGACGTCGACGTGACGGCGGTGAACGACGCCCCGCTGGCGCCAACGACGCCTACACGACGGGCGAGGACGCGACGCTGAGCGTCGGACGCGCCCGGTGTCCTCGACAACGACGTCGACGCCGACGGGACGCGCTGATGGCGATCACGGTGACGGAGCCCGCGCAGGGCACCCTGACGCTCAACGCCGACGGCAGCTTCGTCTACACGCCGGCCGCGAACTTCAACGGCGCCGTCAGCTTCACCTACACGGTGACGGACGGCGGCGCTCGAGTCCGACCGTCGCCACGGTGACGATCACGGTGACGGCGGTGAACGACGCGCCGGTGGCGGTCAACGACACGGCAGCGACGGCCGAAGACACGGCCGGTGACCATCGCCGTGCTCTGGCGAACGACACGCGACGTGGACGGCGACACGCCTGGCGGTGACCGTCGCGACAGCGCCGGCGCACGGCGTTGCCGCGGCCAACGCCGACGGCATCGATCACCTACACGCCGGCGCCCAACTTCAACGGCGCCGACAGCTTCACCTACACGGTCAGCGACGGCACGGCGGCACGGCCACGGCGACGGTCGACCGTCACCGTCGACGCGGTGAACGACGCGCCGGTGGCGGTCGACGACGCGGCGGCGACGGCGGAGGACACGCGCGGTCAACGATCGCCGTGCTCGCCAACGACACCGACGTCGACGGCGACACGCTGACGATCGCGCCGGTGAGCGCGCCGGCGCCAACGGGCGGCCGTGGCTCAACGCCGGACGGCGACGGTCACCTACACGCCGGCGCCAACTTCAACGGCGCCGACAGCTTCACCTACACGGTCGAGCGACGGCAACGGCGGCATCGGCGACGGCGACGGTCAGCGTCACGGTGACGGCCGGTGAACGACGCGCCGGTGGCGGTCAACGACGCGGCGACGACGCCGGAGGACACGGCGGCGATCGATCGCCGTGCTGGCCAACGACACGCGACGCCGACGGCGACACGCTGACCGTTGCGACGGTCGGCGTGCCCGCGCATGGCGTGGCCGTGGCCAATCCGGACGGGACGATCACCTACACGCCGGCGCTCAACTTCAACGGCGCCGACAGCTTCACCTACACGGTGAGCGACGGCAACGGCGGCACGGCGACGGCGACGGTCAGCGTGACGGTCACGTCGGTCAACGACGCGCCGGTGGCGGTCAACGACGCGGCGACGACGGCCGAGGACACGGCGGTCGGCGATCAGCGGTGCTGGCCAACGACACCGACGCCGACGGCGACACGCTGACCATCACGGCGGTGAGCGCGGCCGGCGCACGGCGTGGCGGTGGCGCAACCGCCGACGGCACGATCACCTACACGCCGGCGCTCGAACTACAACGGCGCCGACAGCTTCACCTACACGGTCGAGCGACGGCCACGGCGGCACGGCGACGGCGACGGTCACCATCACGGTGACGGCGGTCAACGACGCGCCGGTGGCGGTCAACGACGCGGCGACGACGGCCGAGGACACGGCGCGATCATCGGCACGTCGCTGGCCAACGACACGGACGTCGACGGCGACACGCTGACGATCACGGCGGTCGAGCAGCGCCGGCGCACGGCACGGCTGATCGTCAACGCCGACGGCAGCGGTCACCTACACGCCGGCGCCGAACTTCAACGGCGCCGACAGCTTCACCTACACGGTGAGCGACGGCAACGGCGGCAGCTCGACGGCAACGGTGAGCGTCACGGTCACGGCGGTCAACGACGCGCCGGTCGCGGACCGCGGACAGCTACGGCGCCGTCGGAAGACACGCCGCTGACCATCGCGGCGCCAGGCGTGCTGGCCAACGACACCGACGCCGACGGCAGCACGCTGACGGCGATCGTCGTGAGCCAGCCGGCCAACGGCACGCTGAGCCTGAACGCGAACGGCAGCTTCACCTACACGCCGGCGCCGACTTCAACGGCACCGACAGCTTCACCTACACGGTCGAACGACGGCACGGCGGCTCGAACACGGCCACGGTCACGATCACGGTCGACGCGGTCAACGACGCGCCGGTGGCGGTCGACGACAGCTGCGGCACGACCGAAGACACGCCGCTGACCGTGCCGCGCCCGGCGTCCTGGCCAACGACACGGACGTCGACGGCGACGACGCTGACGGCGACGCCTCGTGAGCCGACCGTCGAACGGCACGGTGACGCTGAACGCCGAACGGCAGCTTCACCTACACGCCGACGCCGAACTTCAACGGCACCGACAGCTTCACCTACACGGCCAACGACGGCACGGCGCGGCTCGAACACGGCGACGGTCACGATCGACGGTGACGTGCGGTCAACGACGCGCCGGTGGCGGTCAACGACACGGCGACGACGGCCGAGGACACGGCAGTCGACCATCGCGGTCCTGGCCAACGACACCGACGCCGACGGCGACAGCGCTGTCGGTCACGGCGGTCGAGCGCGCCGACGAACGGCACGGCGGTCGCCAACGCCGACGGCACGATCACGTATACGCCGGCGGCGAACTACAACGGCGCCGACAGCTTCACCTACACGGTGAGCGACGGCAACGGCGGCAGCGCCACGGCGACGGTCAGCATGACCATCACGCCGGTGAACGACGCGCCGGTGGTCAGCGCCGGGGCCGACCTGTCCGTCACCCTGCCGGCAAGCGCCTCGCTCGCTGGCTCGGTCGCCGATGCGGACGGCCCGTCCCTGACGATCACCTGGAGCCAGGTGAGCGGCCCGGGCACGGCGACGTTTGGCAACGCGAGCGCTGCGGCGACGACGGCCAGCTTCTCGGCCGGCGGCACCTACGTCCTGCGTCTGTCGGCCACTGACGGCCAGTTCAACGTCTCCGACGACGTCTCGGTGGTCGTCACGGGGGCGGCAAGCGACATGGCCCTGCGCTTCGATGGCGTCAACGACTTCGTGACGTTCGGGCAGGCCTCCGGACCGGCCGGCCTCGGCGTCACGACGTTCACGCTCGAGACCTGGTTCAGGCGTGACGGAGCGGGCATTGCGACCAGCACCGGAACCGGCGGCGTCGTCGCCGTCCCGCTGATCACCAAGGGCATGGCGCAGGCGGAAGGCAACGACCTCGACATGAACTACTTCCTCGGTATCCGACGCGACGGATGGGGTTCTCGTCGCCGACTTCGAGGACACGGCGACCGGGCTCAACCACCCTGTGGCCGGCACGACGCCGATCGCCAGCGGCGCCTGGTATCACGCCGCGGTGACCTACGACGGCACCACGTGGCGGCTCTACCTGAACGGCGCGCTCGAGACGCAGCTCGTCGTCGGCAGCTTTACGCCGGAGTTCAACAGCATCCAGCACGCGGCCATCGGCACGGCGCTCGGCTCCGGCGGCACGGTCCCGAGCGGCCAGACCGCAGGCGCGTTTGCCGGCGCGATGGACGAAGTGCGCATCTGGAGCGTGGCGCGCAGCGCCGCGGATATCCAGGCGTCGATGGGCGGTCCGATATCGGGCCCGGCCGCCGGCCTGCTCGGCCGGTGGTCGCTCAACGAAGCCAGCGGCACGACTGCCGCTGACACGTCGGGCCGCGGCATGAACGGCACCCACGTGAACGGGCCGGTTCCAGTGCCCGGGTCCGGCTACACCCATGTCCCGGCGGCACCTGGCGCCTACGGGCTCCGGTTGACCGGCACGACGGCGGCCAACGACCACGTGACGTTCGGCGCGGCGCCCGGGCTCGGCGCATCGACGTTCACCCTCGAGACCTGGTTCAGGCGCGAAGCCGCGGGCGTAGCGGCGAACACGGGCACCGGCGGTGTGGACGCGATTCCGCTCGTGACCAAGGGCCGCGGCGAAGCCGAGGGCAGCAACGTCGACATGAACTACTTCCTCGGCATCCGCACGTCGGACGGCGTCCTCGTCGCCGACTTCGAGGAAGGTCCGCGGCGCATCGCCCGGGCTGAACCACCCGATCGCGGGCACGACGGCGATCCAGAACAACGTCTGGTATCACGGCGCGGTCACTTACGACGGGACGACGCTGCGCCTCTACCTGAACGGCGCGCTCGAGTCGTCGCTGGTCGTGGCCGTGCGCCGCGGGCCGACAGCATCCAGCACGCCGCGCTCGGCACGGCACTCAACTCGACCGGCGTGGCGCAGGGCTTCTTCGCCGGCACGCTCGACGAAGCGCGAATCTGGAACGTCGCCCGATCGGCCGCGCAGATTCTGAGTGGCAAGGATCCGGAGATCACCGGCACGGCGACCGGGCTGCTCGGACGCTGGGGCCTGAACACGCCGGGCCAGGTGCTCGATTCGTCCGGCAACAACCGCACGGGCACGGTCGTCGGCAGCGGCTGGTCGTTCGTCACGCCGGGCGCGCCGTTCGGCGGCGGCGCGGCCAACGTCGGCGCCCGTGGTGAACGCGGGTGCGGACCAGGCGGTCGTCCTTCCGGCAACCGCGGCACTGAACGGCACGGCCACCGATGACGGCCTGCCGGCGGTCCTGACGACGCAGTGGAGCAAGGTCGAGCGGACCCGGGACGGTGACGTTCGGCAACGCCGCCTCGCTCAGCACGTCGGCCAGCTTCTCGGCGGCGGGGACCTACGTCCTGCGGCTGACCGCGAGTGACGGCGAGCTCTCGGCGAGCGACGACATCACGGTGACCGTCACCGGCGGCAGGCAACCAGGCGCCGGTTGTCAACGCCGGATCGGATCAGACGATCACGCTGCCGGCCAGACCAGGTCTCGCTCTCCGGGACGGCCACCGATGACGGCCTGCCCGGCGCGGGGCTGACGACGCAGTGGACCAAGGTCAGCGGGCCGGGCACCGTGACCTTCGGCAACGCGGCGGCGCTTTCGACGACGGCAACGTTCAGCGCGGCGGGCAGCTACGCACTCCAGCTGTCGGCGAGCGACGGCGCAGCTGTCGTCCACCGACACGATGACCGTGACGGTCGACGCGAATCCTGGCGATGTGGGTATCGACTTCGGCGGCACCAACGCCTACGTCACGTTCGGCGAGCGCCGCGGGCCTCCGCGCCACGACGTTCACGCTCGAAACGTGGTTCCGCCGCGACGGCGCCGGCATCGCGACCAACACCGGCAACGGCGGTGTCATCGCGGTCCCGCTGTGGCGAAGGGCATGGCGGAGACGGAGAGCGCCGCCACCGACATGAACTACTTCCTCGGCATCCGCTCGAGCGACAACGTGCTCGTCGCGGACTTCGAGGACACGGCGACGAGCGGGAACCACCCGGTCGCGGGCACCACGGTGATTCCGGCGGACGGCGTGTGGCGCCACGTGGCGGCGACCTACGACGGAACGACGTGGCGGATCTTCCTCAACGGTGTGCTCGAGGCGCAGCTCGTGGTCGGCGACTTCACGCCGCAGTCCGAACAGCAATGCGCACGCGACGCTCGGCGACCGCATTGAACTCGACGGGCACGGTGACCTCCGGGCAGACGGCCGGCTTCTTCAACGGCGCACTGGACGAGGCGCGCATCTGGAACTACGCCCGCTCGGGTGCAGCAGATCGCCCGCGGATCGGAGTTCGAGATCACGACCGCGCCGGGCCTGCTCGGACGGTGGGGGATGAACGAGACGCCCGGCACGACGCGTCGCGGACAGCTCCGGCAACAGCATCACCGGCACGATCGCCGGCACCAACTACACGCGCGGCGCCGGCGCGCCGTTCTCCGGCCCGGCCAACTCGGCGCCGGTCGCCGTGAACGATACGGCCAGCACCACGCGCAACACGGCCGGTCACGATCGCCGTGCTGGCCAACGACGTCGACGCCGACGGCGACGCGCTCACGGTCACGGTCGCGACCGCGCCGGCCCACGGCACGGCGGTGGTGAACGCCAACGGCACGGTGCTCTTCACGCCGGCGGCTGGATACGAGGGATCCGACGGCTTCACGTATGCCATCAACGACCACCAGGGTGGCATCGCCAGCGCGTCGGTCTCGATCACGATCGCGGGCGCCGGCAATGTGGCGCCGGTCGTCAACGCCGGGCCGGACCAGTCGGTCGACTTCCCGGCGACGAGCGCGTCGCTGTCGGGTTCGGCCAGCGATGACGGCCTGCCGGGCACCGGGCTCACGACGCAGTGGACCAAGGTCAGCGGCCCGGGGACGGTGACGTTCGGCAACGCGGCGGCGCTTTCCACCACCGCGACCTTCTCCGCGGCAGGCAGCTACGTGCTGCAGCTCACGGCGAGCGACGGCCTGCTGTCGTCGAGCGACAGCGTCAGCGTGATTGTCGGCGCCGACCCGGCGAACAAGGGGCTGGATTTCGGCGGCACCAACGCCTACGTGACCTTCGGCGCGGCGCCGGGGCTCGGCGTCACGACGATGACGATTGAAACGTGGTTCAGGCGCGACGGCGCCGGCATCGCCACCAACACGGGCAGCGGCGGCGTCGTCGCCGTTCCGCTCGTGACCAAGGGCATGGCCGAGGCCGAGGGCGGCAACGTGGACATGAACTACTTCCTCGGCATCCGCTCGACCGACAACGTGCTCGTCGCGGACTTCGAGGACACGGCGACGGGCCTGAACCACCCTGTCGCCGGCACGACCGTCATTCCGGCAGACGGCGCGTGGCGCCATGTCGCGGCGACCTATGACGGCACGACCTGGCGCCTGTACCTGAACGGCGTGCTCGAGGCACAGCTGGTCGTCGGGAACTTCACGCCGCAGTCGACAGCATCCAGCACGCGGCGCTCGGGCACCGCGCTCGAACTCGACCGGCGGCGTCGGCAGCCAGACGCAGGGCTTCTTCAACGGCGTCATGGACGAAGCGCGTATCTGGAACTACGCCCGCTCGGCGCAGCAGATCGGCCACGGCTCGCAGCTCGAGATCGTCGTCGGCGCCCGGACTGCGCGGCCGCTGGGGCATGAACGAGGGCGGCGGCACGGTTGTCGCCGACAGCTCCGGCAACAACGTCAACGGCACGCTGGTCGGCACCAGCGTGGCCTGGGTGGCGGGAGCGCCGTTCGCCGGCAGCAACGCGGCGCCGGTTGCGGTCGATGACACGGCGACGACGACCGAAGGCAACGCCGTCACGATCGCGCTCGCTCGCGAACGACAGCGATGCGGACGGCGATCTGCTGACGCTGACGTCGGTGACGGTCGGCTGGCGGCGCCGCGCACGGCACGGCGACGCTCAATGCGAACGGAACGGCGACGTATACGCCGACCGGCAGCTTCAGCGGCAGCGACAGCTTCAGCTACGCGATCAGCGACGGCCAGGGCGGCCAGCGCGACCGCGACGGTGAGCGTCACGGTCACCGGCGTGAACGACGCGCCGAGTCGCCGTGAACGACAGCTACAGCACGGACGAGAGACATGGCGCTCGATCGTGCGATGCGCCAGGCGTGCTCGGCAACGACACCGATCCGGACGGCGACACCCTGATGGCGTTCGTCGTCACCGGAACGCTCCACGGCGACCTGACGCTGAACGCCAACGGCGACTTCATCTACACGCCGGCGCCCGGACTACAGCGGACCGGACAGCTTCACCTACATGGCCGACGACGGCGAAGCGAGCTCGAGCGTGGCCACGGTGAACATCACCGTGAACGCCGTCAACGACGCGCCGGTGGCGGTCAACGACACCGCCAGCACCAGCGAGGACACGCCGCTGACCGTGGCGGCGCCCGGGCCTGCTCGGCAACGACACCGATGCCGACGGCCAGGCGCTGACGGCGACGCTCGTCGGCGCGCCGGCGCACGGCACGGTGACGCTGAACGCGAACGGCAGCTTCACCTATACGCCGGCCGCGAACTACAACGGCGCGGACAGCTTCACCTACAAAGCGAACGACGGAACGGCGGACTCGAACGTGGCGACGGTCAGCATCACGATCGCTGCGGTCAACGACGCGCCGGCGGCCGCCGCCGACGCGTTCACCACCAACGAGGACACGGCGCTCGTCGTGTCGGGGCCGGGCGTGCTGGCCAACGACAGCGACGTCGAGGGCGACGCGCTCACGGCCGTCGCTCGTGGGCGGCCCGAGCCACGGCACGGTCACGCTCAATGCCGACGGCAGCTTCACCTACACGCCGGCGGCGAACTACAACGGCTCGGACAGCTTCACCTACCGGGCCCAGGACGGCAGCAGCCCGCCTCGGCGGTGGCGACGGTCACGATCGCGATCGCGGCGATGGCGGATCCGCCGGTGGCTGTCAACGACGCGTATTCGACGAGCGAGGACACCGGGCTGGTCCTGTTCGCGGCGGGCGTGCTCGGCAACGACAGCGACGTGGACGGCAATCCGCTGACGGCGGTTCTCGTCAGCGGCCCGGCCCACGGCACGCTGACGCTGAGCGCTGACGGCGGCTTCAGCTACATCCCGGAGGCCAACTACAGCGGACCGGACAGCTTCACCTACAGGGCCAACGACGGCGCGGCCAACTCGAACGTCGCAACCGTCGCATCGTGGTGAACGCCGTGAATGACGCGCCCGTCGCGGCGGCCAACACCTACAGCACCAACGAGGATGTCGCGCTGGTGGTCGCGGTGCCTGGCGTGCTCGGCAACGACTTCGACGCCGACGGCAACCCGATGTCGGTCGTCGTGATGAGCAACCCGACGCACGGGACGCTCGCCATGGATGCGGACGGCGGCTTCACCTATACGCCTGCACGCCAACTACAACGGGGTGGACACGTTCACTTACAAGGCCAGCGACGGCATCGCGCAGTCGAGCCTCGTGACGGTGTTGTTGAGCATCAACTCGATCAACGACGCACCGGTGGCCGTGGCCGACAGCTACGCCACCAACGAGGACGTCGCGCTGGTGGTCGGAGGCCCCGGGCTGCTCGCCAACGACAGCGATCCCGAAGGCGGGGCGCTGACGGCCGTCAAGGTGACGAACCCGACCCGCGGCACGGTGACGGTGAACGCGAACGGCAGCTTCACCTACACGCCGAACGCCAACGCGAACGGCGCCGACAGCTTCACCTACCGGGTGAGCGACGGGTCGGCGAACTCGGCGCCCGTGACGGTGTCGATCAACGTCAACGCCGTCAACGACGCCCCGGTCGCGAACAATCAGGCCCGGAGCCTGAACGAGGACTCGACGCGCGCCATCGTGCTGACCGGGAGTGACGTGGAGGGCAACCCGTTGACCTACACGATCGTCACGCCGCCGACCAATGGCGTGCTGATTGGGACGGCGCCGAACGTGACCTACGATCCGAACCCGAACTACAACGGGCCGGACAGCTTCACGTTCCGTGTCAACGACGGGACGGTGAACAGCGCCGTGGGTACCGTCACCCTGACGGTGACCCCGGTCAACGACACGCCGGTCGGACTGACTGCGAGCTACACGACGCCGAGGAACACCACCCGCACCGGCTCGGTGGTCGCGACCGACGTGGACGGCAATACGCTGACCTACTCGATCAGCACGCTGCCGACCAAGGGCACGCTGACGCTGAACGCCGCGACGGGCGCGTTCAGCTACAAGCCGAACACGAACGCCACGGGCGCCGACTTCTTCCGGTTCCGGGCCAGCGACGGGGTAGTGAGCTCGGCGGCGACGAGGATCGACATCACGATCCTGCCGTAGCGGATCTGCACGTTCGTTCGTTTGAGACCCGGGCCTCGTGGTGCGCGGAGCGTCCCATGAGGCCCGAGGCGTCCCTCCTGTGCTGATCGGTGCAACGTGAGGCACACGTACGGGAACGAGATCAACGCTCCGGGTGGCCGTCGCAACCGAACCTGTAGTGCCCACGACAGCGCTTTCGACCGCGATCGAGCGCGCCAACCAACGGGGCGGCCCGCTCCGTAGGGCGGGTCCTTGCGGACCCGCCGGGAAATTACAAGGACGTACCGCTCGCGCGTGTCACGGGAGACCCATGGACCTGACCAGGCTGGATAGCAAAAGTGCGCAGAACATCCTGCTCGCCATCAACCTGCTGCGGCGCCGGCTCCGGGATCAGGACTACGACGCCTACGCCATCGAGCTGCGCTTGTATGCCGCCGAGCACGGCATCGAGACGGGGCTCCTCCGGGCCATGGTGGAACTGTCAGCCGACCCGATCGAGCTCGCCGGGACCTGACCGTGCGGCGCCGTAGACGCCCTCCAGGGCCGCCTGCGAGCGCCCGTTCTCAGCGGCGGAAAAACTGCGAAGTTCTGCCCGTAAACCCCTACCCGGACGCATGGGACGTTAGTCCTATCCTGCCCGGACCTCTGTTGGATTTTCGGCCAGTTCCATCGTTGAGATACTTCGCCCGCTACCGCCCAAAAAAAATCGTGAAGGCTCCGCCCTGCGCCTTCCCGAGGAGTTTCGTCTGACCATGAAGCGCGCCGGCCGGCAGGCCAAGTACCATCGGATACCTCTGTCTCGTCGCTCTCGTACTGCTGTACGCGACACCGCGCCTGCTCGGCGCGCCCGGCGGATCCGCTATACGTTTCGACGGCCTCGACGACCGCGTCACCTTTGGCGCGGCGCCGGCGCTGAATACCGCCACGTTCACGATCGAGACCTGGTTCAGGCGCGACGGCGCCGGGTCGGCGGCGACGACCGGCGGCGGCGGCATCGTCGCGGTGCCGCTCGTGACCAAGGGGATGGCGGAAGGCACCGTCGAGGGCACCAACAAAGACATCAACTACTTCCTCGGCATCGACAGCAAGCGACGAGTGCTCGCCGCCGACTTCGAGGACACGACAAACGGCGGCAACCACCCGGCGTTGGGCGTGACGCCGATCTGGGACGGCGTCTGGTACCACGCGGCGGCGACCTACGACGGCACGAAGTGGAGGCTGTATCTCAACGGCAATCTCGAGGCGGAGGTCCAGGTAGGGAATTTCACGCCCCGGTTCGACAGCATCCAGCAGGCGGCGCTCGCGACGGCGATGAACTCCACCGGGAGCACGAGCGGCGCCTTCCTCGGAGCGCTCGACGAGGTCCGCATCTGGAACGTGGCTCGCAGCGAAGCCGACATCCAGTCCGCGATGACCGATCCGGTGCCCGCGGCGCCGGGACTGATCGGCCGCTGGGCGATCGACGAAAACACGGGGATCTCGATTGCGGACAGCAGCGGCAGCAACGTGACCGGCACGCTGCGCAATGGCGTCGCATGGACGCCCGGAACACCGTTCGTCTCGGAGCCGCTCGACCCAGGCAATTACGGCATGCGCCTGAAGGGCAACGCGTCCGCCGCCGACTACGTCAGCTTCGGCGCCGCCCCGGGCCTTGGTGCGTCGTCGTTCACCGTCGAGACATGGTTCAAGCGTGACGCCGCGGGCGTGACGACGACGACCGGCAGCGGCGGGCTCACCGCGGTCGTCCCGCTCGTCACCAAAGGGCGCGACGAAAGCAACGGCAATGTGACCGACGTGAACTACTTCCTCGGGATCCAGGGCAACGTGCTTGCCGCGGATTTCGAAGAGGGCACGGGGGGAGCGAACCCGGGCCTGAACCACCCGCTCACCGGCATCACGCACGATCCAGCTCAATCAGTGGTATCACGGCGCCGTCACCTACGACGGCGCCACGCTGTCGCTGTACCTGAACGGCGTGCTCGAGACGGCCGTGGCCGTCAACAGGCCGGCGCGGGCCGATAGCATCGCGCACGCTGCGATTGGGACGGCGCTCAATTCGCAGGGAGTCGCGGCGGGGTACTTCGCGGGCACGGTGGACGAGGTCCGCATCTGGAACTACAGCCGCACCGCGGCCCAGATCGCCGCCGGCCGCGACCGCGAAATCGCATCGGCCAACGGCCTGCTCGGTCGCTGGAGCTTCAACGAGTGCTGCACGGACCTGGTTGACTCGTCGAGCCAGAGCCTGAGCGCCACGCTGTTCGGGTCGAGCTGGACGTGGGTCGCGGGCGGGCCGCTGACCGGCATCGCCAACGCCGCCCCCAACGTGGCGGCGGGCGAAGATCGGATGATCACGCTTCCCGCCGCGGCGTCCCTCAACGGCGCGTTCACCGACGACGGCCTGAGCGGCAACGCCGTCACCACGCAGTGGACCCACACGAGCGGTCCTGGCGTGGTGACGTTCGCCAATCGCCACTGCGCCCGCGACGACCGCCAGCTTCTCCCTCGCGGGAACCTACGTCCTGACGCTCACGGCGACCGACGGCGAGCTGTCGGCCAGCGACTCCGTTTCAATCCATGTTGACGAGGGCACGCCGAACCTTCCGCCCGTGGTTGACGCCGGGCCCGATCAGGTCGCCCTGCCGGCGGTTCCGGTGGAACTCGAAGGCTCCGTCTCCGACGACGGCATGCCGATCGCCGAGCCGGTCACGACGTGGAGCAAGTTGAGCGGACCGGGAGCCGTGACCCTGGCACAGCCCGACGAGCCGGAGACGACGGCCAGCTTCGCCGAGCCCGGCGCCTACGTGATGATGCTGACGGCCAGCGACGGGCAGCTGACGAGCAGCGACGTCGTCACGGTCACGGTGACGGCGCCGGGCCCGGACAACAAGGGCATCGACCTCGGCGGCACCAACGTGTACGTCGCGCTCGGACCGGCGCCGGGGCTCGGCGCGGCGACCTTCACCATCGAGACCTGGTTCCGGCGCGACGGCGCCGGCGCCACGGCGTCGTCGGGAAGCGGCGGCGTGACCGCCGTCCCGCTCGTGACGAAGGGCCGCGGCGAGATCCGACGGACAACCGCTCGACATGAACTACTTCCTCGGGATCGACGACGGGCCAACGTGCTCGTCGCGGACTTCGAGGAAGGCGCCGCAGGCATCGCAGCCGGGCCTCAACCATCCCGATCACCGGTGTCACGGCCATCCAGAACGGCGAGCTGGTATCACGCCGCCGCCACGTACGACGGAACGACGTGGCAGCCTCTACCTGAACGGCGTGCTCGAACGCGAGCTGACGCGTCGGCCAGCCGCCGCATCGGACAGCATCCAGCATGCCGGCGCTCGGCAGGCGCTGACCTCGACCGGAGCGTCGCAGTCGGCGTTCTTCGACGGCGTCCATCGACGAGGTCCGCATCTGGGACCGTGGCCCGCACGGCGGCAGCAGATTGTCCAGGCGGCTGACCGGGCCGCTCCATCTCCGCGCCGCAATCTGCTCGGACGCTGGGGCCTGAACGAAGGCATCGGCATGCCATCGGCGACAGCGCCGGCCGGCGGATGAACGGCACGCTGCGTCAACGGACCGGACCTGGGTCGGCGGGCGCGCCGTTCGTGTCCGATCGCGAACCTGCCGCCCGCCGTGCCGGCCCTCAACGGGCCCGACCGACGGCGCGTTCGGCGCCATCGTCCAGCCGCTGTTGAACGTGTCGGTGTCGCGATCCCGACGGCGGCCGCTGACGATCTCGTTCTACGGCCGGCCGACGGTCCGCCGCGGGCGCCGGACTTCACGATCGTCGCGATGCCGGACACGCAGCACTACGTGGACGATCGCCGGTCGTACGGGCAACTTCACCGCCAGACGCAGTGGATCGTGGATAACGACGACGACCTGAACATCGTGTTCGCCAGCCATCTCGGCGACATCGTCGAGAACGTCGACACCAGCAACGAGATCGAATGGCCCGGGCGGACGCCGCGATGGACGTCCTCGACACGACGGCGTCCGAAAAGCGTCGTCGCCCGGCAACCACGACATGAGCACGAGCGGCGTGGGGAGAATTTCTCGACCAGTACTTCCCGCTGAGCCGCTACGTACCTCGGCGTTCCCCTGGTACGGCGGCTGGCATGGGCAGGAAGCCGGCGATCCACGCCAGAACAAGGACAACTACGAGTTGTTCTCGGCTGGGGGTCTCGACTTCCTGATCCTCCATCTCGAGTATCGACATGCCGGACGTACGCGGTCGAGTGGGCCGACGAGATTATCGACGCAGTATCCGGACCGCCGGGTGATCATTTGCACGCACGCGTTCCTCAACACCTCGAACACCCGCCCGACGTCACCGGTCAGACCCGACCGACGGGACTCGGCGCTGCAGATCGTGTGGACGCAGCTCGTCAAGCCGAACTGCAACGTGTTCATCGTCGTCAACGGCCACTACCCCGGTGAGGGCCGGCGTACCGATCTGAACGACTGCGGCGACCCGGTTCACCAGGTTCTGACCGACTACCAGAGCCGTGCGAACGGCGGCGACGGCTGGCTCCGCTACTACACGTTCAAGCCGACCGAGAACAAGATCTATGCGTATACATACTCGCCGAGCCGACTCGGTGGCGCCGGCGAGTTCGAGACGGACGCGAGCAGCCAGTTCACGCTCGACTACGACATGCAGGGGACGGCGTTCAGCGTCATCGGCAGCAATACCGGCGTGAGCTCGGGGGCGGCCACGACGAAGACGTGGAACAACCTGCTGGCCGGCGGCGAGTACCAATGGTACGTCGAGGTCAATGACGGGCGTTCGACGACAACGGGACCGATCTGGAACTTCAACGCCGCGGCGACCACCAATACGCCGCCGGTTGCGGTGAACGACACCTACCTCATCGAGGAAGACAGACAGCTCATCGTTCCGATCGCGGGCGTCCTCGGCAACGATCAGGACGCCGACGACGACGCGCTGACGGCGATCCTCGTCCAGCCGCCGCAGAGCGGCATCACTGTTCCTCGCAGCCGACGGCGCCTTCACGTACACGCCGGGCGACAACTTCAACGGGCTCGTCACCTTCACCTACCGAGCCAGTGACGCCAGTTCGCAATCGGCCCCGGCCACCGTGTCCGTGTTCGTGAATGCGCTCAACGACCCGCCGATCGCGACGGATGACACGGTCACGGCCGCGGAGGACACGGCACTCAGCATCCCCGTGCTGCTGAACGACACCGACGTCGACGACGACGGGCTCACGATTACCAGCATCGGCACGCCTGTGCATGGCAGCGCGGTCGTCGACGGCGCCGGGATTACCTACACGCCGGCCGCCAACTTCACCGGTGTGGACGCCTTCACCTATACGATCGGCGACGGCCACGGCGGAAGCTCCATGGCCACGGTCGTGGTCACCGTCACGAACGGGAACGACCCGCCGGTGGCCGTGAACGATGCGGCGACGACCTCCGAGGACACGTCCGTGGACATCGCGGTCGTGGCGAACGACACCGATCCCGACGCCCTCGACGTGCTCTCGGTGACCAGCGTTGGCGTGCCCGCGCACGGCACCGCCGTCATCAAGGGAAGCGGTGCGGTGACCTACACGCCGGCGCCGAACTACAGCGGACCCGACAGCTTCACCTACACGATCGGCGACGGCCATGGCGGCGCGGCAACGGCGACGGTCAACGTCACCATCACGCGCGCCGAACGACGCGCCGGCGGCGGTGAACGACAGCGTCGGCGACCGCCGAGGACACGGCGGTCATCATCCCGGTCCTGGCAAACGATACGGATGCCGACGGCGACACCCTGACCGTCACCGACGGTCGGCACGGCTGCGCACGGCAGCGCGGCGGCCGAGCGCGGGCGGCACGATCACCTACACGCCGGCGGCGAACTACACGGGCGCCGACAGCTTCACCTACACGGTCAGCGACGGCACAGGGCGGCACCGCCACCGCGACGGTGAACGTGACCGTCACTCCCGTCAACGACGGCCCGACGGCGGTCAACGACAGCGCGACGACGCCAGAGGACACGGCGATTGCGGTCGCCGTGCTCGCCAACGACGTCGATCCGGACGGCGACAGCGTGACGCTGACGAGCGTAGGCACGCCGGCCCACGGTGCGGCCGTGGCGAACGCCAACGGCACGATCACCTACACGCCGGCGGCGAACTACTCGGGCGCGGACAGCGTCACCTACACGATTGGCGACGGCAAGAGCGGCAGCGCGAGCGCGACGCTGAGCCTCGTGGTGACCCCGGTCAACGACGCGCCGGCAGCGGTGAACGACGCTCGCGGCCACGCCGGAGGACACGGCGGTGACCGTCGCCGTGCTGGCCAACGACAGCGATCCGGATGGCGACAGTCTGACGGTCACCGGGCGTCGGTACGCCTGCGCACGGAAACGCCGTCGCGAATGCCGACGGTACGGTCACGTACACGCCGGCGGCGAACTACACCGGCGCCGACAGCTTCAGCTACACGATTGGCGACTCGAAGGGCGGGACCTCGACGGCGACGGTGAGCGTCACCGTGACGGCCGTGAACGACGGCCCCGCGGCCGTCAACGACAGCGTCACCACGGCCGAAGATACGGCGGTGACGGTGGCCGTGCTCGCCAACGACACCGAGCCGGACGGCGACAGCCTGAGTGTGACGAGTGCCGGCACGCCCGCGCACGGCACCGCGGTGGCCAATGCCAACGGGACGATTGCCTATACGCCGGCCGCGAACTACTCGGGCGCCGACAGCTTCAGCTACACGATCGGCGACGGTCATGGCGGCACCGCGACGGCGACGGTGAGCGTGACGGTGACCCCGGTCAACGACGGGCCGGCGGCTGTCAATGACGCGGCGTCAACCGCGGAAGACACGGCGGTCACGGTTGCGGTGCTCGGCAACGACACCGATCCGGACGGCGACGGCCTCACGGTGACGACGGTCGGCGCGCCCGCGCGCGGCGGCGCCGTCGTCAATCCCGACGGCACGATCACCTACACGCCGGCGGCCAACTACAGCGGCGCGGACAACTTCAGTTACACGGTCAGCGACAGCCAGGGCGCCAGCGCCACGGCGACGGTGATCGTGACGGTGAGGCGGTCAACGACGCGCCGGTGGCGGTCAACGACGCGGCGACGACGGCCGAAGACACCGCGGTGAGCATCGCCGTCCTGGCCAACGACACCGACCTCGAGGACGCGGACGCTGACGGTGACCGGCGTCAGCACGCCCGCGCACGGCAGCGCCGTGGTGAACCCGGACGGCACGATCACCTATACGCCGGCGGCGAACTACACGGGCGCGGACAGCTTCACCTACACCGATCGGCGACGGCCAGGGCGGCAGCGCCACGGCGACCGTGACCGTCACGGTGACGGCGGTGAACGACGCGCCGGTGGCCGCCAACGACGCCGCGACGACGGCTGAAGACACGGCGGTCGGCATCGCGGTGCTCGCGAACGACACCGATCTCGACGGCGACACGCCTGACCGTGACCGCCGTCGGTGCAGCCCGTGCACGGCAGCGCCGTCGCCAACGCGGACGGCACGATCACCTACACGCCGGCCGCGAACTACGCGGGCGCCGACAGCTTCACCTACACGGTCGGCGACGGCCAGGGTGGCAGCGCGACGGCGACGGTGAGCGTCACGGTCACCGCGGTCAACGACGGCCCGGCGGCGGTCAACGACACGGCCACGACGGCCGAGGACACGTCCGGTCAACATCGCGGTCCTCGCCAACGACACGCGATCCGGACGGCGACACGCTCACGGTCACGGGCGTCGGCGCAGCCGCGCACGGCACCGCGGTGGCGAACGCGGACGGCACCATCGCTTACACCCCGGCGGCGAACTACGCGGGCGCCGACAGCTTCACCTACACGATTGGCGACGGCCAGGGCGGCAGCGCGACGGCGACGGTCAGCGTCACGGTGACCGCGGCGAACGACGCCCCGGTCGCGGTCAACGACACGGCGACGACGGCCGAGGACACGCGCGGTCAGCATCGCGGTGCTCGCCAACGACACGGATCTCGACGGCGACACCCTGACGCGTCACCAGCGTCAGCACGCCGGCGCACGGCAGCGCGGTGGCGAACGCCGACGGCACGATCACGCTACACGCCGGCGGCGAACTACACGGGCGCGGACAGCTTCAGCTACACGATCGGCGACGGCCACGGCGGCAGCGCGACGGCGACGGTCAGCGTGACCGTGACCGCCGGTCAACGATGCGCCCGGTGGCGGTGAACGACGCGCGCGACGACGGCCGAGGACACGCGCGGTGAGCATCGCGGTGCTGGCGAACGACACCGACCTGGACGGCGACGCGCTGACGGTGACGGGCGTCGGCACGCCGGCGCACGGCAGCGCGGTCGCCAACGCGGACGGCACGATCACCTACACGCCGGCCGCGAACTACACGGCGCCGACAGCTTCACCTACACGATCGGCGACGGCCAGGGCGCCACCGCCACGGCGACGGTCGTCGTGACGGTGACGCGCGGCGAACGACGCGCCGGTGGCGGCGGACGACAGCTTCACGACGGCCGAAGACACGCCGCTCGTAGTCGCGGCGCCGGGCGTGGTCGGCAACGACACCGACGTGGACGGCGACCGGTGACGGCGGTCCTGGTGAGCTCCACGCGCAAGGGCACGCTGACGCTGAACCCTGACGGCACTTCACCTACACGCCGGCACCGACTACAGCGGCGCCGACAGCTTCACCTACCGGGCGAATGACGGCACCGCCGACTCGACGTCGCCACGGTGACCGTCACCGTCACGGCTGCGAACGACGCTCCGGCCGCGACCGACGACGTCGCCGCCACGCGCCGAAGAGACCGCCGTCAGCATCTCCGTGCTGGCCAACGACAGCGACCGCGACGGCGACACGCTGTCGGTCGTGGCCGTCAGCGAGCCGGCCTTCGGCAGCGCGACCGTCAACGCCGACGGGACGATCACCTACACGCCGGCGCCCGACTACAACGGTGCCGACACCTTCGCCTACACGGTCGACGACGGCCACGGCGGCATCGACACGGCCACCGTCAACGTCACGGTGAGCTCGGCCAACGACGCGCCGGCCGCGACGGCCGACTCGTCACGACGAACGAGGACACGCGCGGTGATCGTCGCCGTGGCGGCCAACGACATCGACGTGGACGGCGACAGCCTGTCCGCGAGCGCCGTGAACGCACCCGCTCACGGGACTGCGGTGGTCAACGCGGATGGCACGGTGACCTACACGCCGGCGGCCAATTTCAGCGGTAGCGACAGCTTCAGCTACACCCTGACGGACGGCCAGGGCGGAAGCGCCGTCGGCACGGTCAGCGTCACGGTGAGCTCCGTCAACGACGCACCCGTGGCCGCGAACGACGCCGCGACCACCGGCGAAGACACGTCGGTCTCGATCGCGGTCCTCGCCAACGACAGCGACGCCGACGGCGACAGCCTGACGGTGAGCGGCGTCGGCGCGGTGATGCACGGCAGCGCGGAGATGAACGCCGACGGACCATCAGCTACACGCCGGCCACCGGGCTACTCCGGCAGCGACGGCTTACCTACACGGTCAGTGACGGCCAGGGCGGCAGCGCGACGGCCACGGTCAGCGTCACGGTGACGGCGGTCAACGACGCTCCGGTCGCGGTCAACGACGCGGCGGCGACGGCGGAGGACACGCCGGTGACGGTCGTCCGTCCGCGCCAACGACACCGACCTCGACGACGACGCGCTGACGCGTGATCAGCGTCGGGACGCCGGCGCACGGCAGCTGCGATGATCAACGCGGACGGCACGATCACCTACACGCCGGCGGCGAACTACGCCGGTGCCGACAGCTTCACCTACACGATCTCCGACGGCCAGGGCGGCAACGGCGACGGCGACCGTCAGCGTCACTGTGACCGCGGTCAACGACGCCCGGTGGCGGCCGACGACGCCGCGGCGACGGCGGAAGACACGTCGGTGAACATCGCGGTCCTCGCCAACGACACCGACATCGACGGCGACAGCCTGACGGTGAGCGGCGGTCACGCCGCCGGCCCACGGCAGCGCGGTGGCCAATGCGGACGGCACGATCAGCTACACGCCGGCCGCGAACTACACGGGCGCGGACAGCTTCAGCTACACGATCGCGCGACGGCCAGGGCGGCAGCGCCACGGCGACGGTGAGCGTGACGGTGACGGCGGCCAACGACGCGCCGGTGGCGGTGAACGACGCCGCGACGACAGCGGAAGACACGGCGGTCAGCATCGCGGTGCTGGCGAACGACACGCGATCTCGACGGCGACACGCTGGCGGTGACCGGTGCCAGCACGCCGGCGCACGGCGGCGCTGGTGGCGAATGCGGACGGCACGATCACCTACACGCCGGCGGCCAACTACGCCGGCGCCGACAGCTTCAGCTACACGATCGGCGACGGCCAGGGCGGCAGCGCGACGGCGACGGTGAGCGTCACGGTGAGCGCGGTGAACGACGGGCCGGTGGCGGTGGACGACGCGGCAGCGACGGCGGAAGAAACGCCGGTCAGCGTCGCGGTGCTGGCGAACGACACCGATCTCGACGGCGACAGCCTGACGGTCACCAGCGTCGGCGCGCCCGGCGCACGGCAGCGCCGTGGTCAACGCGGACGGCACGATCACCTACACGCCGGCGGCGAACTACACGGGCGCGGACAGCTTCAGCTACACGATTGGCGACGGCCAGGGCGGCAGCGCGACGGCGACGGTCAGCGTCACGGTGAGCGCGGTGAACGACGCCCCGGTGGCGGTGAACGATGCGGCCACGACGGCCGAAGAGACGGCGGTCAGCATCGCGGTGCTGGCGAACGACACCGATGCCGACGGCGACAGCTGACCGTGACGGGCGTCGGCACGCCGGCGCACGGCAGCGCCGTGGCCAACGCCGACGGGACGATTACCTACACGCCGGCCGCCAACTACACGGGCGCCGACAGCTTCAGCTACACGATCGGCGACGGCCAGGGCGGCAGCGCGACGGCGACGGTGAACGTCACCGTGACGACGGTGAACGACGCGCCGGTGGCGGCTGACGACCCGGCGACGACCGCCGAGGAAACGGCGGTCAGCATCGCGGTGCTGGCGAACGACACGGATCCCGACGGCGACAGCCTCAGCGTCACTGGCGTCGGTTCGCCCGCGCACGGCAGCGCCGCGGCCAACGCGGACGGCACGATTGCTTACACGCCGGCTGCGGACTACACGGGCGCGGACGGCTTCAGCTACACGATCGGCGACGGCCAGGGCGGCAGCGCGACGGCGACGGTCAACGTGACCGTGACGGCGGTCAACGACGTGCCGGTGGCGGTCAACGACACGGCCACGACAGCGGAAGACACGGCCGTCGCCATCGCCGTGCTGGCGAACGACAGCGACGCCGACGGGGACACCCTGACGGTGAGCGTCGTGAGCGTGCCTGCATACGGCACTGCCCTGGCTGGCGCGGACGGCATCGTCATCTACACGCCGGCGCCCGGGTACGACGGTGCCGACATGTTTACTTACGCGGTCATCGACGGAAGGGCGGCACCGCGACCGCGACGGTCAATGTCAACGTGACCTCGGTCAACGATGCTCCGGTCGCCGCGAACGATGCGGCGACGGTGGCGGAGGACGGGTCGATCACGCTTGGCGTACTGGCCAACGACACCGATCCGGACGACGACCACCTCACCGTGACTGCGGTGGGTGCAGCCGCGCACGGCAATGCGGTTCTCAACGCGGACGGGACGATTACTTACACGCCGGCGGCGAACTACGCGGGAGCCGACAGCTTCGCCTACACGATCGGCGATGGCCAGGGCGGCAGCGCCACGGGCACGGTGACCGTCACGGTGACGGCACGGAATGACGCCCCGGTGGCGGTGAACGATGCGGCGACGACGGCCGAAGAGACGGCGGTCAGCATCGCGGTGCTGGCCAACGATACGGATCTCGACGGTGACACCCTCATCGTCACCGGCATCGGCGCGGCTGCGCACGGCAGCGCCGTCGCCAACGGGAACGGCACTGTCACCTATACGCCGGCGGCCGACTACGCGGGCGCCGACAGCTTCAGCTACACGATCGGCGACGGCCAGGGCGTTACGGCGACGGCCACCGTGAGCGTCACGGTGACCGCGGTGAACGACGCACCGGTGGCGGCGAACGACGTCGGCCACGGCGGCCGAAGACACGGCGGTCCGCATCGCGGTGCTGGCGAACGACAGCGACTCCGACGGTGACTCGTTGACGGTGACGAGTGTCGGTACGCCCGCGCATGGCGGGACCGTGGCGAACGCCGACGGCACGATTACCTACACGCCGGCCGCGAACTACACCGGCGCCGACAGCTTCGCCTACACGATTGGCGATGGCCAGGACGGCAGCGCCACGGCAACGGTGAACGTCACGGTGACGGCAGGGAATGACGCGCCGGTTGCGGTGAACGATGCGGCGACGATGGCCGAAGACACGTCAGTCAGCATTGCGGTGCTGGCCAACGACACGGATCTCGACGGTGACATCCTCAGCGTCACCGGCGTCGGCGCCGCGGCGCACGGCAGCACCGCGGTGAACGCAGACGGCACGATCACCTACACGCCGGCGCCGGGCTTCAACGGTTCGGATGCGTTCACCTACACCGTCGGCGACGGCCAGGGCGGCAGCGCCACCGCGGCCGTGAGCGTCACGGTGACCCCGGTGAACGACGCTCCGGTGGCGGTGAACGACGCGGCGACGACGGCCGAGGAGACGGCGGTCACCATCGCGGTGCTGGCGAACGACACCGATGTCGACGGCGACACGGTCACGCTGACCAGCGTCGGCACGCCAATCGTTACGACGGTGTCAGGCACCATCGCCGACGGCGCCACGATCCAGATTGCCGGCGCGGCGTTCGGCAGCAAGCCGATGGCGGCGCCGCTCAGGTTCGACGACTTCGAGCGCGGCACCGACGATGCGCTGCTCAATGGCTGGTCGATCCACCCCGCCGGCACGACGCCGACGTTCTCGACCATGGTGACGAGGCCGAACTCGAACGTCAGCGCGCGCTCCAACTTCGTCGACGGCCAGTGGAACTCGGCGTTCGGCATCGCCAATACGCCGCTGCCGCGCATTTACCTGGACGGCTGGTCTACTACCTCGACACGCCGGCGCCGTACTCGCGCAACCACAAGCCGTTCCGGATCACCTCGTCCGACAACGACGAGCCGCATCTCGACTACGTGATGTTCTGCACCGGCGCAAGCCTCCTTACCTCGACGGTAGGTGTGCTCGATCAGCGCTGGCTCGAGCTCGGCCCGCCGAACTTCTCGAAGCGGTGGGCACATATCCAGGGCTACTTCGAGGAGTCGTCGCCGAACGTGCGGGACGGCGTGATGCGGTTCTGGGTCGACGGCGTGAAGCAGGTGGACCAGCCGGTGGCCACTCGTGTGTTCCCGCAGCACCGGTGGGAGAACGTCTGGGTCGGCCAGTATCTGGGGCATGACGCCGACGACCTCTGCGCCGGGATCGGCGACTCCTATGCATATTGGGATGACGTCTACATTGACACCACGCAGGCGCGCGTCGAGATTGGCGACGCGCCGACCTACGAGGCGTCCCGCCACCGGGAGATTCAGCTGCCGACGGCATGGTCCGACTCGTCGATCACGCTGACGGTGAACCAGGGCAGCTTCAGCAGCCTGTCGAACCTGTATCTCTATGTGACCGACAGCGATGGCCACGTGAACCGCACGGGGATACCGCTCGTCGCCGGCGTTCACAGCGCCGCGCCGTCGGCGATCCCGGCGTCACCGAGTACGTTCGCCGCGGCGCACGGCACGGCGAGCGCGAACGGGGACGGGACGATTACCTATACGCCGGCGCCGAATTACACGGGAACGGACAGCTTCACTTACACCATCGGCGACGGCCAGGGCGGCACCGCCACGGCGACGGTGAGCGTGACCGTGACCGCGGCCAACGACGCGCCGGTGGCGGTCAACGATGCGGCGACGACGGCGGAAGACACGTCGGTGAACGTCGCGGTCCTGTCGAACGACACCGATTCCGACGGCGACACACTTGACGCTGACGAGTGTGGGCACGCCGGCGCACGGCACCGCGGCAGCGAACGCCGACGGCACGATCAGCTACACGCCGGCGGCGGACTACGTGGGCGCGGACAGCTTCAGCTACACGATCGGCGATGGTCAGGGCGGCACCGCGACGGCGACGGTCAGCGTGACGGTGACGGCGGCCAACGATGCGCCGGTGGCGGTGAACGATGCGGCGACGACGGCGGAAGACACCTCGGTGAGCATCGCGGTGCTGGCCAACGACACCGACCTCGACGGCGACAGCCTGACGGTGACGAGCGTCGGCACGCCGGCGCACGGCACCGCCGTAGCGAACGCCGACGGGACGATCAGCTACACGCCGGCGGCGAACTACACGGGAGCGGACAGCTTCAGCTACACGATTGGCGACGGCTCAGGGCGGCAGCGCGACGGCGACGGTCAGCGTCACGGTGACGGCGGCCAACGATGCGCCGGTGGCGGTCAACGACGCCGCGACGACGTCGGAAGACACGCCGGCGATCATTGCGGTGCTGGCCAACGACACCGACCTCGACGGCGACACCTTGACGGTGACCGGCGTCGGCGCCGCCGGCGCACGGCAGCGCGGCGGCCAACGCCGACGGCACGATTGCCTACACGCCGGCGGCGAACTACACGGGTGCGGACAGCTTCACCTACACGATTGCCGACGGCCATGGCGGCAGCGCCACGGCGACGGTGAGCGTGACGGTGACGGCGGCCAACGATGCGCCGGTGGCGGTGAACGACACGGCCACGACGGCGGAAGACACCGCGGTGAACGTCGCCGTGCTCGCGAACGACACCGATTCCGACGGTGACACGCTTGACGGTGGCGAGTGTCGGCACGCCGGCGCACGGCAGCGCGGTGGCCAACGCCGACGGCACGATCAGCTACACCCCGGCCGCGAACTACGCGGGCGCGGACAGCTTCACCTACACCATCGGCGACGGCCAGGGCGGCAGCGCCACGGCGACGGTCAGCGTCACGGTGACGGCGGCCAACGATGCACCGGTGGCGGTGAACGATGCCGCAACGGCGTCGAAGACACACCGGCGAGCATTGCGGTCCTGCGCCAACGATACCGATCTCGACGGCGACACGCTCACGGTCGCTGTTGCGACTGGTGCGGCGCAGGGCTTCTTCAAGGGGCAGATTGACGAAGCTCGCATCTGGAACGTGGTGCGCACCCAGGCCGAGATCAAGGACACGATGGACGAGCCGCTGCTCATCGCCCCGGGCGGGCTGCTCGGCCGGTGGGGTCTCGACGACGGGACCGGCACGGTCGCAGCCGGCAGCATGGGCACGATCAACGGCACCCTGGCGCCGAACGCGACGACCGTTCCTCCCGGCACGGGACCTTCGTGGACTCTCGGCGGCTCGGGCTATGCCACGACGCCGCTGCCGGCCGGCAACAACGGCCTGCGGCTGGCGACGTCGGGCGACTATGTCCTGCTGGAACCGCTCAACTCCACGGCGCTCGCCAGCGCGACCTTCACGCTGGAAACGTGGTTCAGGCGTGAGGGTCCTGGTGTCGCGACCAGCACCGGCACTGGCGGCATCACCACCCTGATCCCGCTGATCTCCAAGGGACGCGCCGAAGGTGAGGTCAGCAACGTCGACATCAACTACATCTTCGGGATCAACACGGCCGTCTGGGCGGCGTGCTGGCGGCGGACTTCGAAGAGGGCGCGACCGGCGCGAGCCCCGGATTGAACCACCCGATCAGCGGCACGACGCCCATCGTGACCAACACGTGGTACTCACGGCGCCGTGAACGTACGACGGCACGACGCTGCGGTTGTATCTGAACGGCGCTCTCGAAAGAGAGCTGCCCGTTGGTCAGCCGACCCGCTCCGACACCATCACGGCCGCGGCGCTCGGCAGTGCCCTGGTCTCGAACGGCACGGCCGCAGGATTCTTTGCTGGAACAGTCGACGAGACCCGTATCTGGAACCACGCGCGCACGGCCGGCCGAGATCCTCGCGAACTACAGGCGTGAAGTCGCCACGGCGACAGGGCTCCTCGGCCGCTGGGGCTTCGACGAGCGCTGCGGGTGCGTCGTCGACTCGACGGGACGCCTGGCCAATGGCTCGCTGTTCGGAACGGGGTGGTCCTGGATATCCACGCCCTCGCTCACGGCGAATGAGGCGCCGATTGTCAGCGCCGGCGCCGACGCGACGATGGCTTACCCCGGCGGTCTCCTGACCGGCACGGTCACGGATGACAGCGCGGATCCGGCCGCCGTGACGACGCAGTGGAGCAAGACGAGCGGGCCGGGCGTGGTGACTTTCAGCAACGCGAGCCTGCTGAGCACCAATGCCACCTTCTCGGGAATCGGCACGTATGTGCTGACCTTGACTGCGACCGACGGCACCAACACGGTTGCCGACAGCGTGACCATCCAGGTCGCCGCCGGCACCGCGAATATGCCGCCCACGGTGATCGCCGGGCCCGACCAGGCGATTAACATGCCGGCGCCTGCCACGCTGTCCGGCATTGTCGGAGACGACGGCCTGCCCGGCGGGGTGCTCGTCTCCGCGTGGAGCAAGATCAGCGGCCCCGGCACGGTGACGTTCGCCGATGCCCAGGCGCTGACGACGACGGCGACGTTCTCGACGATCGGCTCGTACGTGCTGCGCCTGACCATCGAGGATGGCGAGCTAAACGCGAGCGACGACCTCCTCGTCACCGTCAACCCGACCCCGAGCTTTGCCATCGACTTCAACGGCACGACGGCGTTCGTCGCGCTCGGCCAGGCTCCCGGCCTCGGCGCGCAGGTGTTCACGCTCGAAGCGTGGATCAGGCGCGACGGCGCCGGCATCGCGACCGCCACGGGCACGGGTGGCATCACGGCCATTCCGATCATCACCAAGGGCATGGCGGAGGGCGAAACCACCACCCAGAACATGAACTACTTCCTGGGTATCGACTCGGCGACGAACACGTTGGCCGCCGACTTCGAAGACACGGCCACGGGCGGAAACCACCCGGCCAGAGGCACCACGGCGATTCCGTCGGATGGCCAGTGGCACCACGTGGCGGCGACGTACGGCGGTGGAACCTGGCGGCTGTACCTCGACGGCCATGAGGACGGGACCACCAGCGTCGGCGCGTTCACGCCGCGCAACGACAGCGTCCAGCACGCGGCGATCGGCTCTGCGTTGGGGACGGGCGGCGTGGTGCCGAGCGGCCAGACGCAGGGCTTCTTCAACGGCGCGATCGACGAGGTCCGCATCTGGGGCGTCGCGCGCAGCGCAGAGCAGATCCAGGCCGGGATGGCGACCGAAAACCCGACCGGGTCGGCCCTGCTCGGCCGCTGGGGCTTCAACGAGGGAGTCGGTGTCGCCGGCGCCCTCGTGGCCAACAGCGCCAACCCGGCGCTGCCAGGCACCATGCGCGGCACGTTCGCGTGGGTGACGGGCGCGCCGTTCACGTCGCCGAATCTCGCTCCGGCGATGCCGGTCCTCGTGGCGCCGGCGAACGGCGCGACGGGTGTCGCAGTCGCCGGCGACGCTGAAGGTGTCGGTGGCCGACGCCGATGGCGATCCGCTGACGGTGACGTACTTCGGCCGGCCGAAGGGCCCCGCGCAGCCCAACTTCACGCTGATGACGATCCCGGACACGCAGCACTATTCGGATCGACGTGCGCGTGCCGGCGACGTTCACGCAGCAGACGAACTGGATCGTCGACAACATCGCTCCGCTGAACATCCGGTTCGTGTCGCACCTCGGGGACATCGTCGAGAACCAGGACCGGGTGCCGGCGGAGTGGACCAGGGCCAATCAGAGCATGACCGTGCTCGACGTGAACCGGGTCCCGTATCGGCGTGTCGCCCGGCAACCACGATCAGACGCCCGACGGCACGGCCACCAACTTCGACCTGATCTTCCCGCCCTCGCGGTTCATCGGAAACCCGTGGTACGGCGGCTATCTGGGAGCCGAGGTCACGGATCCGCTCAACCGGCTGAACAAGGACAACTTCGAGTTGTTCTCGGCGGGCGGGATCGATTTCGTCGTCATCCACATCGAGCACGACTGGCCTGGCTACGCCGTCTCGTGGGCCGACCGCATCATCAAGCGGTATCCGAACCGGAAAGTGATCCTGAGCACGCACCTGTTCCTCAACGAATCGGGCGTGCGTCCCGCGTCCTCGCAGTTCCGGGGTGCGAACGGCACATCGGCTGAAGCCGTGTGGAACCAGATCATCAGGCCGAACTGCAACGTGTTCATGGTGATCAACGGCCACTATCCCGGTGAGAACCGGCGCACCGACCTGAACAGCTGCGGTCAGCCCGTGCACCAGGTCGTCATGGACTACCAGAGCCGCATCAACGGCGGCGACGGGTGGCTGCGCTATTCGTGTTCAAGCCGGCCGAGAACAAGATCGCGGCGTTCACGTATTCGCCGACGCTCGGCGCGTTCGAAACCGACGCGGACAGCCAGTTCGAGCTCGACTGGGACATGGGCGGCGCCGGCTACTCGGTCATCGCGACCGAGACCAACGTCGCGTCCGGTTCCGAGTCGTCCGTGAGCTGGGCCGGTCTCGCGCCGAATGCCGCGTATGAGTGGTACGCGACGGTCAGCGACGGCAAGAGAACGACCAAGAGCGATGTCTGGAGCTTCACGACGGAGGCCCCGAATACGGCGCCTGTCGCGCTGAACGACGCATACACCGTTGACGAGGACAACGTGCTCAGCGTCGCGGCACCCGGCGTCCTCGCCAACGACACGGACGCCAACGGCAATCCGCTCAGCGCCGTGCTCGTCAGCGGGCCGGCGAATGGCGTGCTGGCTCTGAATGCCGACGGCAGCTTCACCTATACGCCGAACGGCAACTTCAACGGCGCCGACAGCTTCACCTACAAGGCGGCCGACGGCATCGCCGAGTCCAACGTGGCGACGGTGGCGATTACCGTCAGGTCGGTCAACGACGCGCCGGTGGCGGTCAATGACGCGTATGCCGTCGAAGAGGACATGACGCTGACGGTCGGCCCGCTCGGCGTGCTGGCGAACGACAGCGACCAGGACGGCGCGAGCCTGAAGGCGGTGCTGGCCGCCGGTCCGAGCCACGGAACCGTGTCGCTGAGCGAAGACGGCGGCTTCACGTATAAGCCGAATCACGATTTCAGCGGGACCGACAGCTTCACCTATCGGGCCTCCGACGGGGAGGACGTGTCGAACCTTGCCACGGTCACCATCGCCGTGGACGCGGTGAACGATGCGCCGGTGGCGAACGACGACGGCTACAGCACCGACGAGGACATGCCTCTGAACGTGCCGGCCCCTGGCGTCCTCGGCAACGACAGCGACGTGGACGGCACGCTGCAGGCCGCGCTCGTCACCGGGCCGAGCCACGGCACGGTCGCGCTCAACGCCGACGGCAGCTTCACGTATGTGCCGAACGGCAGCTTCAACGGCGCCGACAGCTTCACCTACAAGGCGACCGACAGCGGCAGCGAGTCCAACGTGGCGACGGTCTCCATCACCGTCAACGCGGTGAACGACGCGCCCGTGGCGGTCAACGACAGCTACGCGACCGATGAGGACGTGGAGCTGGTTGTCCCGGCCAACGGCGTCCTCGGCAACGACACGGACGCGGACGGCGCCAGCCTGACGACAGTGCTGGTCAGCGGGCCGAGCCACGGCACCGTGAGCCTGAACGCCGACGGCAGCTTCAGCTACAAGCCGGCCGCCGACTTCAGCGGAGGTGACAGCTTCACGTATCAGCGCGAGCGACGGCGGCGCCGAGTCCAATGTGGCGACGGTCTCCATTACCGTCAACGCGGTCAACGATGCGCCCGTGGCGTCAACGACAGCTACGCGACCGACGAGGACGTGGAGCTGATCGTCCCGGCCAACGGCGTGCTCGGCAACGACACCGACGGCGAGGGCGCCAGCCTGACGACGGTGCTGGTCAGCGGGCCGAGCCACGGCACCGTGAGCCTGAACGCCGACGGCAGCTTCAGCTACAAGCCGGCCGCGGACTTCAGCGGCGCCGACAGCTTCACGTATCGCGCGAGCGACGGCGGCGCCGAGTCCAACGTGGCGACGGTCTCCATCACCGTCAACGCGGTCAACGACGCGCCCGTGGCGGTCAACGACAGCTACGCGACCGATGAGGACGCGGAGCTGATTGTCCCGGCCAACGGCGTGCTCGGTAACGACACCGACGCCGACGGCGCGGCCCTGACCGCGGCCCTGGTGAGCGGGCCGAGCCACGGCACGCTCGCCCTCAACGCCGACGGCAGCTTCCGCTACAAGCCGGCGGCGAACTTCAACGGCGCCGACAGCTTCACGTATCGGGCGACCGACGGCGATGCCGACTCCAACGTGGCGACGGTGGCCATCGCCGTCAAGGCGGTGAACGACGCGCCGGTGGCGGCTGACGACAGCTTCACGGGCAACGAGGATGCGCCGCTCACGGGGAAGCGTCCTCGGCAACGACACCGACGGGGACGGCGCGGCCCTCCAGGCGATCCTGGTGACGAGCGCCGCGCCAACGGCACGCTGACGCTGAACGCCGACGGCAGCTTCACCTACCTGCCGGAGGCGAACTTCAGCGGCGCGGACGCCTTCACCTACAAGACGAGCGACGGCGCGGCCGAATCGAACGTGGCGCGCGTCTCCTTCGTCGTCAACGCGGTGAACGACGCGCCCGCGGCCGCCGACGACAGCTACAGCACCGACGAGGACGCGACGCTCGTCGTCGCGGCGCCGGGGGTGCTGGGCAACGACAGCGACGCCGACAGCAGCGGGCTGCAGGCGATCCTGGTGAGCGGACCGAGCCACGGCACGCTCGCCTTGAATGGCAACGGCAGCTTCAGCTACGTGCCGGCGGCCGGCTTCAACGGCGGTGACAGCTTCACGTATCGCGTCAGCGACGGCGCCGCCGACTCGAACACGGCGAGGGTGTCCATCACCATCCGCCCGGTGAACGACGCGCCGGTGGCGACCAGCCAGAGCGTCACGGCCGAGATGAACAAGGCGATTGCCATCACCTGGCGCGCAGGACGCGGAGGGCAGCGCGTTGACCTACCGCATCGTGACCGCGTCCGCGCAACGGCACCCTGAGCGGAACGGCGCCGGCGCTCTCCTACACGCCGAAGAAGAACTTCCTCGGCACCGACAGCTTCAGGTTCGTGGCCAACGACGGCACGGCCGACAGCAACGTCGCCACCGTCTCGATCACGCGTCGTGAAGGACATCAACGACGTGCCCGTGGCGTTCGACCAGTCGGTGAATGTCAATGAGGACGAGCGCGAGGAGATCGAGCTGAAGGCGAAGGACTCCGGACGGAGCACTCGCTGAATTCGATCATCGTGTCCGGTCCGTCGCGCGGCAAGCTGAGCGGCTCGGGATCGGAGCGTGCACGTACACGCCGAATGCCGACTTCAACGGCCAGGACAGCTTCACGTTCAAGGTGTCCGACAAGGCGTCACGAGAGCAACGTGGCCACGGTCAGCCATCACCGTCAAGCGCGGTGAACGACGCGCCCGATGGCGAAGGACACAGAGGTGTCGGTCGCGCCACGGGAGACGGTGACGGGCAATCCTGCAGGCGACCGACGTGGACGGCGACGTCGTGCAGCTACCGCCTGATTCGAGACGCCGAGCGCGGCAACGTGACGATTGACCAGGCGACGGGCAGGTTCACCTACACGCATGGATCGTCGAACGGTCACAACGACGACGACCGGTTCACCTGGGTGGCCAACGACGGCACGGTCGACAGCGAGCAAGGCCAAGGTCACCATCGACATCGAGGGTCGCCGCGACTGGGACGACTGGCGCGACTGGTGGCATGACTTGCGTGACTGGGACTGGAACGAGTGGAGCCGCCGGTTGAACGGGCTCGACCGGGACGACGCGCGATTGCGTCGAGGCAGGGCGAGCCGTCGCCGTGCGCCATGCAGCGCAGAGATTCGCCTTCCGTGCAGGAGGATGTCCGCGCCCCTCGCGGACGCGGACCGGGCCGCCGTCAGGTACGCGCCAGTATGTGGCGGTGCCGACGGCGGCTCTTTTTTGGGCTCCGGGCTCCGGGCTTCGGGCTCCGGGCTCCGGGCTCGGCCTTCGGGCTTCGGGCTCCTGGCTCCGGGCTCCGCGCTTCCGTCAGGCGGGTCCTTCGGACCCGCCTGACCGGAGACCATCGCAGACCCGCTACAATCCTTTCCATGCGCCTCGAGGGACATACCATTCTCGTGACGGGCGGAGCGTCGGGCCTCGGCGGCGCGACGGTGGACGCGATCGTCGCCTGCCGGCGGGCGCGCCGTCATCGCTCGACGTCAACGAACAGACGGGCGCGGCGAAGGCGCGCCCGGCTCGGGCCCCAGGTGCGGTTCGTCAACGCCGATGTGACGAGCGAGACCGACGTGCAGCGCGCCGTGGACGCGGCCGTGCGCGAGTTCGGCGGCCTGCACGGGGCCGTGAACGCCGCCGGGCATCGGCGTCGCCGAGCGCGTGCTCCCGAAAGGCGGGATCGCAGCCGCTCGCCAACTTCACGCGCGTCATCCAGATCAACCTGATCGGCACGTTCAACGTGATCCGCCTCGCCGCCGCGGCGATGGCGGCAACGAGCCGAACGCCGGCGGCGAACGCGGCGTGATCGTCAACACCGCGTCGGTGTCGGCCTTCGACGGCCAGATCGGGCAGGCGGCGTACTCCGCGTCGAAGGGCGGCAGTCGTCGCCATGACGCTGCCGATCGCGCGCGAGTTCGCGCGCGTCGGCATCCGCGTGATGACCATCGCGCCGGGCACGTTCGACACGCCGCTCATGGCCGGCCTGCCGGAGGCGGCGCGGGAATCGCTGGCCCAGCAGGTCCCGTTCCCGTCGCGGCTCGGCCGCCCCGAGGAATACGCGGCGCTCGTGCGGCACATCTTCGAGAACGAGATGCTCAACGGCGAGGTCATCCGCCTCGACGGCGCCATTCGGATGGCGCCCAAGTAAGTGCAAGGCGCAGGCAGCTGGGTCAGCCGTGGCAACGGAGCGACGTTGCCGAGTCTCGACGGACGCTGCTGAGCCGTGCAGCTGTGCCGACATGCCGATCCACGACCATTTCTACATCGACGGCGCGTGGCAGCGCCCCTCCGACACCGAGAATCGACGTCCGCTCCGCGTCCACCGAAGACGTGATCGGCCGCGTCGCTCGCGGCACGGCTGACGACGTCGATCGGGCCGTGCGTGCGGCGCGAGCGGCGTTCGACGGCGGCTGGGCGCTGACGACGCCGGCGGAGCGGGCGGCGTGGCTGCACAAGCTTGCCGACGCGCTCGAGGCGCGCGTGGCGGACGTGGCGACGACGATCAGCCAGGAAGTCGGCATGCCGATCACGATGTCCACGCCCGTGCAGGCGAAGCCGCCGGTCACCGTCACGCGCAGCTTCGCGCACGCTCGCCGAGACCGCCTCGTTCCAGGAAGAGATCGGCCACTCGCTCGTCGTCCGCGAGCCGTTCGGCGTCGCCGGCCTGATCACGCCGTGGAACTTTCCGCTGCACCAGATCATGGCGAAGGTGGCGCCGGCGATCGCCGCCGGCTGCACCATGGTGCTGAAGCCCTCGGAGCTGGCGCCGCTCAACAGCTACCTGCTCGCGGAAGCGGCCATGGAGATCGGCCTGCCCGCCGGCGTGCTGAACATCGTCCAGGGCGACGGGCCGGGCGTGGGCGAAGCGATCGCGCAGCATCCGGGCATCGACATGGTCAGCTTCACCGGCTCGGTGCGCGCCGGCCGGCGCGTGACCGCGCTGGCGGCCGAGACGATCAAGAAGGTGACGCTGGAGCTCGGCGGCAAGTCGGCCTTCGTCGTGCTCGACGATGCGCCGCTCGAGAAGGCGATTCCGGGCGGCGTGAACAACGCGATGCTGAACTCGGGTCAGACGTGCTCCGCGTGGACGCGGATGGTGGTGCCGCGCGCGCAGCTCGAGCAGGTCCTCGAGATCGCAACGGCGGCGATCGGCAGGCTCCAGCTCGGCGACCCGGCTCGATCCGAACGCCAAGCTGGGCCCGCTCATCTCGGATGCGCAGCGGCGGCGGGTCGAAGGCTACATCCAGGCCGGCGTGCAGGAAGGCGCGCGCCTCGTCGCCGGCGGCAAGCGGCCGGCGGCGTTCGCGCGCGGCCACTACATCGAGCCGACCATCTTCTCGGACGTCCAGTCGTCGATGACCATCGCCCGCGAGGAAATCTTCGGCCCGGTTCTGGCGATTCTCCCATACGATACCGAGGACGAGGCGATCGCCATCGCCAACGATACGATCTACGGCCTTGCCGGCGGCGTCTGGTCGGCGGATCGCGACCGCGCCCTTCGCGTCGCGCGCCGCATGCGCACCGGGCAGGTTGACGTCAACGGCGCGCGCTTCAACCCGCTGGCGCCGTTCGGCGGCTACAAGCGGTCGGGAATCGGCCGCGAATTCGGCAAGTACGGCCTCGACGAATACTTGCAGATCAAGGCAATCCAATGCTGACGGTGATCACCGGCGCTGCTGGCCGGTTTCTTCCACGTGCTCTCCGGCCCCGACCACCTGGCGGCGGTCGCGCCCATCGCCCTCGCCGATCGCTCGCGCGGATGGATCGCCGGCTGGACGTGGGGCCTCGGCCACGCCTCCGGTGTCGTTGTCGTCGCCGTCATCGCGGTGCTGCTGCGCGACGCGCTGCCGCCGATCGACGTGATCTCGGCCTGGAGCGAGCGGCTGGTCGGCGCCGCGCTGATCGCCGTCGGCTTCTGGGCGCTGCGCCGCAGCGTCCGGGTGCAGCCGGCGGCCCACGTCCACGGCGCGGTGGCGCACGATCACGTGCACGTGCAGGCCGGCCCGCGGTGGCTGCGCGGCCTCGGCCACGCGCACGCCTCGTTCTGCCTCGGCGTGCTGCACGGCATCGCCGGGAGCTCGCACTTCTTCGGCGTGCTGCCGGCGCTGGCGCTGCCCACGCGCGGCGCGGCGCTGGCGTACATCGCGGCGTTCGGCGTCGGCACCGTGTTCGCGATGACGGCGTTCGCCGCGGCGGCGGGCGTGGCCGGCGCACACATGACGCGCGGCGCCACGGCGCACCGGCTGATGTTGCTCACGGCTGCACTCGTCGCGATCGTCGTCGGCGGCGTGTGGCTGGTGGTGTAGGCCGGGTCCCTGTGACCGCCTCGCCGAGTGTCGAACGTCAGCCTGCGGTCTCGGCTGCCTCGTCAGTTCACCACCCCGCGCGGCCTGACACCGCCACGCCAGAGTTGACGCCCTTCTAACCTCGACTCTTCGTTGCAACTACAAACTTTGTGGGCCAAGTCAGGGTCGAGTTTGCACACTATTCGTGTATCTGCACGGTATTTAGCCTGACTCGAACGATCATCATTGACATGAATTCTCTGTGCAGATACTGTCGGGGTGGCTCGAAGCTCCCGCAACTGGCAGCGGTACTTTCGCCAAACTTATGCTACCTCAAGTGGAGGGTGCGTTCCGGCCTTCGGCTTGGCTGGGCGTCCGTGCTGCTGACCCCCCGGCGACCGTAGACGAGCGATACCGTGGTGAACGGACGCTCGCGATAGCACGCGTGTGCCTCGCGATCTCCCTGTTCATCGCGTCAACGTTCGAATCGGGTCCGCCGTCCCTCGCCCATCTGCTGCTGGCCGCGTATACCGTCTTCGCGGTCGTCGCGTTTGGCATCCTCCGTCTCCGGCTGGCGCAATCGGCTGCGGTGACGGTCCTGACGCACATCGTGGACCTCGCGGTCACGGCTGCCCTGATGCTCGTGACCGAGGCGGGCAGTCCGTTCTGGCTGCTGGCCATCTTCGCCGTGGTCGCGGCGGCGCGGCGCTGGGGCTTCGGCGAAACGATCGGCACCGCCATCGTCGTCGTCGCGCTGTCCCTCGGCCCGGCCTGGCCCGCCGATGCGCGCAGCCTGAATGAGCTGATCGTCGGACCGACCCTGCTCCTGCTGGCCGGCATTCTCCTGGCGTACATCGCGCAGGCCGAGAAGCAGCTGCGGACCGAATCCGCGACGCTGGCGTCGGTCGTCAGTCGCGTGGAGCTGCGACTCGGCCTGAAGCACACGATGACCGTCGTCTTCGACGCGGTGGTCCGCCTCGCGGACGCCGACCGCGCGCTCCTCGTGGTTCGCGAGGTCGCGAGCGGCAAGGTCTCCCTGTGGGAAGGGGGACGGCAGACCGAGGACTCGACGGCGGTGCCGCGCATCACGGCTCTCGGCTCGCACAGCCTCGATCACTACATGTTCGCGCCGGCGGCCGCGGCCTGGTACGCCGTCCGCCGCACCACGCCGCGCGAGCGGCTCGATATCGTGGCGCTGGCGCGCGACGGATCGAGAACCAACGAGGGGCCGCGCACGCTGCCGCAGCCGTTGCTGGCGGCCGTGGGCCCGTTCCGCCGGTTGATGGCGGTCGGCTTCGAGATGCCGGGAGAGCTCGAGGGCCGGCTCTTTCTGGTCAATCCCGTCGCCGATCGCAATCGCGAGAGCGCGATGGCATTCGGGCAGCGGATCCTGCGGCACATCGGGCCGGCGGTCTACAACGTCTACCTGCTGCACCGCCTGCGCTCGCGCAGCGCCGCCAACGAGCGGGCGCGCGTGGCGCGCGAGCTGCACGACGGGATCATTCAAAGCGTGCTCGGCGTACAGATCCAATTGCACGCCCTGAGCGTCCCGGCCGCGAAGACGTCACGCGCGCTGGCGAGCGAGCTCAACCGGCTCGGCACCATCCTGCGCGACGAGACGGTGAGCCTGCGCGACATGATGCAGCGCCTCACGCCGCTGGAGCTTCCGCCGGAGCTGTTGATGGACACGATTGCGGATGTCGTGCAGCGCTTCCAGCGCGATACCGGGATCACGGCGCGGTTCATCACGCCGTTCGATCACCTCGACCTGCCGCCGCGCGCCTGCCGCGAGGTCACGCGCGTCGTGCAGGAGGCGCTGGTGAACGTGAGGAAGCACAGCGGCGCGCGCAATGTCGTCGTGCGGCTCACGGCCGATGACGCCGCGTGCCAGCTCTCCATCGACGACGACGGCCGCGGGTTTGCGTTTGCCGGACGGTTCTCGCAGGCCGACCTCGAGCATTCCCGCCTTGGTCCATGGGTGATCCGGGAACGCGTGCGCCTGCTGGGCGGGAAGGTGGTCGTCGAGTCGGATCCGGGCCAGGGCACCCGGATCGAGGTATCGTTTCCTCTGGCGACTCATGAAATCCACGGATAAGCTGGACAATACCGTCCGGATCGTCATCGCCGACGATCACCCCATCTTTCGCGAAGGGCTGATCAAGCTGCTCGAGACCAAGCCTGGCCTGCAGGTGGTTGGAGCCGCAAGCGACGGCGACGAGGCGCTGCCGCTCGTCGCCACGCCTCGAGCCGGACCTGCTGCTGCTGGACCTGGCGATGCCGCGGATGGCCGGACTGGTCGCGCTGCGCGAGCTGAAGGACCTCAATACGACCACGCGGATCGTGCTGCTGACGGCGGCGATCGAACGCGCGGACATCGTCACCGCGCTTCAGCTCGGCGCGCGCGGCATCGTGCTGAAGGAGTCGGCCAGCGACGTCCTGATCAAGAGCATCCAGGCCGTGATGTCCGGCCAGTACTGGGTGGGGCGGAAGTCGGTCCGCCGACCTGAACACGACCCTCAGCGAGATTGCGTCGGCGTTCCCGGCGCCGACACGCAAGCAGTTCGGGCTCACGCCGCGGGAGCTCGAAATCGTCGGCGTGATCCTCGCCGGCTGCTCCAACAACGACATCGCGACCAGGTTCAAGATCAGCGAGAAGACGGTCAAGCACCACCTGACGAACATCTTCGACAAGCTTGGCGTGTCGAACCGGCTGGAGCTGGCGCTCTTCGCGCTCTATCACCGGCTCGAGCCGGCCGCCGCCCACGCCCCCGAGCCGAACTGACGGGGCATCCCTTCGTTACACGAACCACAGAGACGCAGAGAGACAGCGCTTCTTTGTGTTCATGTAGAGGCCGACCTTCAGGTCGGCCGGCAATTTTTCGCGCTGGTTGCGAAATTCGACGTAACCGGGCCGGCTGCAGCCGGCCCGTGATCGACCGTGGATCAGGCGATGCGGGCGGACTCACGTTCCGCGAGCGGCGCGCGCGCCTGCTGGAACCGCGGATTGCAGCCGTGCTTGTGGAGGAAGTTCAGGAACCGCTTGTAGTCGGCCTCCGCCATGTTGAACAGGCGGACCAGCATCTTGCAGTTGCCGTGGGTCTGCTCGAGGCCGCGGCTGACGACGCGGCGGAGCTCGCCGCGGGTGATGTCGCGGGCCATGAACGGATCGTACACCGCTTGCCAGAACGATTCGCCATCCTGCACGACACGCGTGTAGAGCGTGTTGGCCACGTCCACCACGACGTCCGCAGGCTCGACGATCCTCGGCGGGACGCTGGATCCCGGCGCCATGACCGACGACATCGCCGCGCCGTTGATCGCCGGGCCGGCGCCGCGCACGATCAGGCGCTCGGCGACGTTCTTCAGCTCCCTCACGTTCCCAGGCCAGTCGTACTCGAGCGCATGCGTCAGCGCGTCTCCCGTCGGATGGGGGACGACGGTCTGATACTGCGCCGCGTAGAGCCGAAGAAAGTGGCAGAGCAGCAGCGGGATGTCGTCACGGCGCTCGCGCAACGCCGGCACACGGATGTGGATGACGTTCAGCCGGTAGTAGAGATCCTCCCGGAACTCGTTGGCGTTGATGCGCTCGACGAGGTTGCGGTTGGTCGCCGCGATGACGCGCGCGTCCACGCGCGGCTGCAGGCCCTCGCTGCCGACGCGCTGGATTTCGCCCGTTTCGAAGAACCGGAGCAGCAGCGTCTGCATCCGGGCGCTCATTTCGCCCACTTCGTCCATGAAGATGGTGCCGCGGTCGGCCTGCTCGAGCAGGCCCGTCCTGGACTTGTAGGCCCCGGTGAAACTGCCGCGGGCGTGGCCGAACAGCTCGGACTCGAGCAGCGAATCCGGCACCCCGGCGCAATTCATGGCGACGAATGCGGTGGTGCGGCGGCCGCTTTCCGCGTGGACGAGGCGCGCCACGACCTCCTTGCCGACGCCGCTGTCGCCGGTCAAGAGCACTTTGGCGTCCGACCGGGCGGCATACCGTACTTCCTCTCGGACGGCGCGGATAGCCAGACTATCGCCGACAAAGGATGCGGACGCTTTAGGACCCATTGGCCTTTAGTTGAATTTGAGGTGCCGCGAGCTAACGGCGCCTGGAAGATACGTGCACATCTGTGATCCTTGTCAAGCGACAGCTTGAAAAATCCGCGTGAACACCACGCATCCTTTGCGGATGCAACGGCTTGCACAGGAACATCACTTGCACATGTGCGCAGCGAGACCCCAGCCCACATGGAAATTCGTTTCGTATCCACCCTCACCGCCGAAGACGAGGTCCGGCTCGCCGAAGGCCTGCTGACGGCCTTTACGAGCCTGCTCGATCGGTGGCCGATCGCCTACAACCTTCGGATCGACGCAGGGGATTCCACCGTCTTGCTTCACAGCCATTCTCCGGTCGAGATGACGGCCGCCCCCGGCGCCGAGCCGGTCGCGCCCGGTGGCGAGCCGGCCGCGACCTGATCTCCGGCGCCCGGGCGCGAGTCTCCCGCTCGCTCTCGGGCGCAGAGGAAAGTCATCCAGCAGGCAGCCTGCCGCGGCCGATGGCGGAAACCTCCGCCAGACGGACCGTTCCTCTGGCAATGAGCTTGCTCGGTTAGGCATGCGTCCGCGCCGGCTCTTGCCGCGCGGTCCTTCACATGATCAAATCCATTGTTTTCGTCATTGCGTGCGGCGTCGTCGCGGTTTCCGCCGCCATCCCGCACAGCGCCGCGGTTGCCGCGGACGTCACGCTCGACGAGCCGGGCAGCATGCTCTTGCTGGCGACGGCTTTCTTCGGCCTGGCGTCGGTCGTCCGCCGGCACGGGAAGGGCCCGCGCCAGGCGCAGCGCAGCCATGAATAATCCTGCGTGGTCGACACAGGTCGCCGGCGCGGTCAGGGAGATGCTGCGCGAACAGGTGGAGTATCGCGAGCTGCTCGCGACGATCGTGCGCCGCGATCTGATGCTCCGCTACAAGCAGACGGTCATGGGGTTCGGCTGGGCGGTGTTCATGCCGCTCCTGAACACCATCATCTTCTCGGTGATCTTCATGCGGGTGGCGCCGTCGAGACGCCGGTGCCGTACCCGGTCTTCGCCTTCTGCGGCCTGCTGGCCTGGAACTTCTTCGCCTCGGCGCTGCGGTTCGCCGTCATCTCGCTGACGAGCAACACCGAACCTGGTCACCAAGGTCTACTTCCCGCGGGAGATCTTCCCGTTCTCGGCGGTGCTGGTCGGCCTCGTCGACTTCGCCGTCGCGGCCCGATGCTGCTCGTCGGCTGATGATCTACTACCAGGTATCGGCCCGAGCTGGTCGCTGCTCCTCGCTGCCCGGCGGTCGTCCTCGTGCACGTCGTCGTTCACCGCGGCGCGTGGCGCTGCTGCTGTCGATGGGCAACCTCTTCTACCGCGACGTCAAGTATCTGTTCGAGGTCGTGCTGAGCGTCTGGATGTTCGCGACGCTCGGTGCGTCTACCCGGTGGATCGCATCGGCGGCAGGCTCGGACGGCTGCTGCGGCTGAACCCGATGACGCCGATCATCGACGCCTACCGCGCGTGCATCCTGCTACGGGCAGCTGCCCGGGGCCGGCCTTCGTCGGCGCCGGCCGTGTTCGCCGTGCGTCGCTCCTCGTCGTGGCGTGGTGTCTGTTTCCATCGCGCCGAGTTCCAGTTCGCGGAGAACATCTGAGTGGCAGCCGCGCGTCGTCTTCGACCACGTCTGGAAGAAGTTCCGCCGCGGCGAGCGGCACGACAGCCTGCGCGACCTGATTCCCGCGCTCGTCACGCGCGGCATCCGGCGGCCGCGCGCCGCGAGGAGCTCGGCGAGCAGGAGTTCTGGGCGCTCCAGGACGTCATCGTTCGAGGTGCGACGCCGGCGCAGGCGCTCGGCATCATCGGCCCGAACGGCGCCGGCAAGTCCACGACGCTGAAGCTGCTGACCAGCATCCTGCAGGCCGACGCGCGGCCGCGCCGAGGTGCGCGGCCGGGTCGGCGCGCTGATCGAGGTCGCGGCCGGCTTCCACCCGGATCTGACCGGGCCGCGAGAACATCTTCCTGCAGGGCGCGATCATGGGCATGAAGCGCGCCGAGATCGCCAGCAAGTTCGACGAGATCGTCGACTTCGCCGGGCTCGCCGAGTTCATCGACACGCCGGTGAAGCGCTACTCGTCCGGCATGAATGCCCGGCTCGGGTTCTCGATCGCCGCGCACCTCGATCCGGACGTGCTGCTCATCGACGAGGTCCTCGCGGTCGGCGACATGGCCTTCCAGCAGCGTGCTTCGAGCGCATGCATCGACTTCAAGCGCGCAGGGCGTCGCCATCGTGTTCGTCTCGCACAACCTGCAGGCGGTGGCCGACCTGTGCGAGCGGTCCGTGTATCTGCAGTCCACCGTCCGCGCGGCGGGACCGAGCCTCGAGGTGATCGGCCGCTACGTGCAGGCGGCGGACGGTCAGACCACGGCGGCGGCGAGAGGCGCGGTCGAGATCTCGTCGGCGGAGCTGCTCGACAACCACGGGCGGCAGGTGGCCACGGTGGAACCGGGCGACGCGCTCACGCTCCGCGTCACCTACAAGACCTCCGCGCCTGCCTCGGACCTGCTCTTCGGTTTCCTCGCGTATCGGTCAACCGATTCGGCTGCTCGTCTACGACGCGAACTTCTCGAGCGGCGAGCTGGCGATCCCGCGCCTGGCGGGCAACGAGCGGCTGGTGGTGGACTTCCATTTCCGGGCGCACCTGACTCGCGGCCAGTATCACCTCGGCTGTCACGTCTTCGACACCACCACCCAGGAGTACTCGACCGTGCCTGCCCGGTCGGCGTCTTCACCGTGAGCGAGAGCCGGACCTTTGCCGGGATCGCCGACCTGCAGGTGGCCTGCGCCACGAGGCCGTTGTCGTTGGTCTAGTCAGGTTCTCCGTCCACGAACCGCTGAGACTCAGAGGCACAAGTCATCGGATCTCCTCGCCTGCTGTAGGGCGGGTTCTTTCGGACCCGCCCGGCTTTCTCGTCGCGGGCGCCAATCCGATTCACCTGCGGAGCCGGCCAGGCCGACCTAAAGGTCGGCGCTATACTGCGAACCACAGTGGCTCAGAGGCACAGACATCGGATCTCCTCGACTGCTGTAGGGCGGGTTCTTTCGGACCGCCAGGCGCCCCGCCGCGGCCGCCGAAACGATTCACCTGCAGGGCCGGCCCAGGCCGATCTAAAGGTCGGCCTCTACACTGCGAACCACAGAGACTCAGAGGCACAGAGATCGGATCTTCTCGCCTGCTGCAGGGCGGGTCCTTTCGGACCCGCCAGCTTCAACACGCCGCGGCGCCAACCGACTCACCTGCGGTCGGCTCGAGGCCGGCCTTTAGGCCGGCCGCCCACCTGAAGTGTTGTCGGCCTCTACATCAACACAAGGGACCTCCGCGTCTCCGCCGCCCGTAAGACGGATCTCGTCGCGGTGAGCGCGGCGGATCAGCGAACCACGGTCGGCGAATACGCGTCGGCTCGCATCATGACGGGCTCGCCCGTGCCGTCGGCCGCCACGGCCCAGATCGCGGAGCTGCCCGAGCCGTGCGGCAGCGCATACAGGATCCGTCCGTCGTCCAGCCACTCGACCTGGTCATCCACGCTGCGCGTCTCGGCAAGCGGCCGCACGCCGCCCGTCGCGAGGGTGAGTACATGGAGCCGCGAGACGGGACGATCGTTCGGGACGCGGCGCAGGAACGCAATGCGGCGCTCGTCGGGTGAAAGCGAAGGACATTCGACGTCGTCGGCGATCACACGCGCCGGCGGGCGTCCACGTCGCCTTCCACCAGGTGAGTGGCGCCGCCCGCGCGCAGCGTCGCGTAGAAGCGGTTGCCATCACGCGCGAATGTCACGCCCCTGAAGCCGAAGTCGTTGGATCGGAAGGGCAGGTTGTCGCGGGTGACGGTGAACGTTTCCAGTTCCGCGATCGTCTTTCCGGCGGCCATGTCGATGATCGAGGTCCGCGTCATGGCGCCGGCGCCTTCGTAGGATTCCCCCTTGACGAACACGCTCACCGCGCCGCGCCGGCCGTCGGGTGAGACCCGCGCCCGGTTCGGCACGCCGCGCAGCGGCAGCAGTGTGCCGCACCGTAAATCCCTCGTCGAACAGCGATGCGCTGTAGGTCGTGACCACGCCACGGTCCGCCGACAGGCAGATGCCGTGTCCGCCGCCGACATGGACGCGATCGCATGTCAGCGCCTGCTCGCGCGCGGGCCCGCCGGCGCTGGTGAGCGGCGCCAGGCCGAGATGGCCATACGAGGGGCCGAGCGCCGTCGTGCGGAACAGCAGCTGCTGGTTGGCCGCCGGCACGGGGGGCCGCGGCGCGATCGCCGTGCGATCCGGCTCGGCATCCGGGTCTCCGGAGAACACGGCGTAGCCGAGACCCGCCGCGCCCAGGCCGCATAGCAGGACGATCACGATGGGACGGCGCAAAGCGAGATTTACGCATGGCGACCACCTCCAACAGGCAAGACGGGGACCAGGCCGTCGGTACGCAGCAGCCGGGCTGCGAGGTGGCGTTGCGACGCTACCGATTTGCAGCGGCCCGCCTGTCCGGGCTGAGCGAGGGCACCGGACTTTAGTCGGAGCCGAGCGCGACTTTCGTCGGGGGTCGATCGCGCCTCGTCCGAAAATCCCCATGCATCCGGCCCTCCCGGCCTCTCCTTCCGTGGCGAGGTCCTTGCTCAAAACGCCAACGTTCCAAGTTTCCTTCATTTACCCGCTCGGGCGAGGGTACCCGTCCGACCTCACATGGATGTGACGTGACGATGCGCGGTCGACGAACGATTGCCCGGATACTCGCGTGGATGCTCGCGGTGCCGTCGGGGATGAGCCCGGCGGCGATGGCCATGCCCCGCGATACCCACAACGTGCTATGGGCACCGCTGCCCGTCGATCAGCGCGTGCTGCCGATCAGGCCACAGGTCATCTCGCCCGTGCCGGCGATTGCGCCGTCTACCGCTCCGCGGCTCTCGTTCGCGCTGCAGAGCGGCGGCGCGACCTGCGTCGGGAACGAGATCGCGCAGGAGAACTGCCTCCCTGGCGCGCCGCGGTCCGAGTGGGACCTGGCATTCACTGACGTCGCCGCCGCCGCGGGCGATCCATCCATCCAGGGTTTCACGACCGAGTTCAGCATCAACAGGACAGCCACGTCGGGCCCGGCCCGGGTCCGCTTCAAGGTGGACACGACCGCGGCGAAGTACCGCCTCCAGATCTATCGCATGGGCTACTACGGCGGCATGGGTGCGCGGCGGATTGCCACGGTGACGCAGCCGACGGGCCCGGGCACCGTGACGAGCGATCTGACGGGGACGAATCAACCCGCGTGCCTCACGGAAGACACAGGGCTCATCGACTGCGGCAACTGGAGCGTGTCAGCCACGTGGGACATCCCGGCCAATGCCGTCTCCGGTATCTATTTCGCCAAGGCCATTCGCCAGGACAACGGCGGCTCGAGCCACATCTTCTTCGTCATTCGCGATGACGAGGGAGGCTCGGATCTGCTCTTCCAGACGTCCGACACGACATGGCAGGCCTACAACGACTACGGCGGCAACAGCCTGTACACCGGCAGCCCGGCGGGACGCGCGTACAAGGTGAGCTACAACCGGCCGTTCACCACGCGCGCGGCGAGCGCGGGCGCGCATCTGACCTGGGTCTTCAGCGCCGAATACCCGATGGTGCGCTGGCTGGAAGCCAACGGCTACGACGTGAGCTACACCTCCGGCATCGATACCGATCGTGCGGGAGCGGAACTGCAGGAGCACAAGGTCTTCCTTTCCGTCGGCCACGATGAGTACTGGTCAGGGCAGCAGCGCGCCAATGTGGAGGCGGCGCGCGACGCCGGCCGGCACCTGGCGTTCTTCAGCGGCAACGAGGTGTTCTGGAAGACGCGGTGGGAGCCGAGCATCGACGCGTCGGCGACGCCGTACCGCACGCTCGTCTCCTACAAGGAGACGCACGGGACCGAGAAGATCGATCCCGAGGTGAACATCTGGACGGGCACCTGGCGCGACCCGCGCGCGTTCAACCCCGAGGGCCCGCTGCCGGAGAACGCGCTCACCGGCACGATCTTCACCGTCAACGGCGAGCGCGACGACGCCATCATGGTGCCGGGGCAGTTCGGCCGTCACCGGTTCTGGCGCAACACGGGCATCGCCTCGCTGCAGACGGGGCAGACGGCCATCCTTCCCCAGGGGACGCTCGGCTACGAGTGGGACGAGGATCTCGACAACGGTTTCCGCCCCGCCGGCCTGCAGCGCCTGTCGTCCACGACGATCGACGTCACGCCGAAGTACCTGCTGGATCACGGGTCCAACTACGGCGTGGGCACGGCGACGCACAACCTGACGCTGTACCGCGCGACGAGCGGCGCGCTCGTCTTCGGCGCCGGCACGGTGCAGTGGTCGTGGGGCCTCGACACCAATCACGACAGTCCGAACAACGCCGAGCCGAGCCCCGAGATGCGGCAGGCGACGGTCAACCTCTTCGCCGATATGGGCGTCCAGCCCTCGTCGCCGCAGAGTGGTATCCAGACGAGCACCGGGACGAGCGACCTCAGCCCCCCGACATCGACCATCGTGTCGCCGCCGCCGAATTCGAGCGTGCAGAGTGGAGACTCGCTGGTCATCAGCGGCACCGCGTCCGATACGAACGGCGTCCTGGCCAGCGTCGAGGTGTCCGTAGACGGCGGCCAGACGTGGCTGGCGGCCACGGGCCTCGAAACATGGCAGTTCCCATGGGTGGCGACCGGCAACGTCCCGGTCACGCTGATGAGCCGCGCTGTCGACGACAGCGGCAACGTGCAGACCGTCCCGGCGTCGCGCGTCGTCAACGTCGCCCGCACCTGCCCGTGCGGCATCTGGCCCGACTCCGCTGTCCCCGCCGTCTCGTCACATCCGGACTCCACGCCGGTGGAGCTGGGCGTGCGATTCCAGGCCGAAGTCGGCGGTGTCATCACCGGCATCCGCTTCTACAAAGGAGTGGACAACCTCGGCACGCATGTCGGCACGCTGTGGACCTCCAACGGCCAGCGGCTCGCGAGCGCGACGTTCCAGGACGAGAGCGACGAAGGTTGGCAGCAGGTGCAGTTCGCCACGCCGGTGGCCATCGACGCCGGCGTGACCTACGTCGCCTCGTACTTCGCTCCCGAATGGCCACTATGCGCTCGATTGGGTATTCGACACGGAGGTGCCGCGGCCGGGGCTCGAGGCCGGCATGAACAACGCGCCGCTGCGCGCGCTGGCCGACGACGAGGACGACACCGGCAATGGCGTGTTCCTCGCGAATACGCCGGGGTTCCCGACGGAGTCGCACCTGTCGAGCAACTACTGGGTGGACGTCCTGTTCGTGCCCAACTCCAGTTCCACGCTCTTCGTCAGCGGCCGCACCCCGGTGCACGGCGCGACGGGCGTGACCCCGTACACGACCGTGACCGCGCGTTTGAGCGCGGATCTCGACATCGCCACCATCAACGACGGCATCTTTCAGCTGCAAGGACCCGACGGGTTCGTGCCCGCCGCCGTGTCCGTACGTCCCGGCGACGCGCACGCTCGTGCTCAAGCCGGCGGTTCGCCTCGAGGACGCCACCGAGTACCTCGGCCACGGTTCAAGGCGGGCCGGGAGGTCTGCGCAGCTCGGCGGGCCTCTCCCTGCTCGATGACGTGACGTGGACGTTCAAGACCTCCACGCCGGTGGTATGCCCGTGCACGATCTGGACGCCGGAAACGGTGCCCACCTTCCTCATCAACAACGCCGACGATCAGGAAGCGGTGAAGCAGGGGATCGAGCTCGGCGTGAGGTTCCGCGCCGATACCGACGGCTACATCAGCGGCATCAGGTTCTACAAGAGCGCGAACAACATCGGTACGCACACCGGGACGCTCTGGAGCAACAACGGCACCGCGCTCGCGCACGGCACGTTCACCTCGGAGACGTCGAGCGGCTGGCAGCAGCTGACGTTCCCTGCACCTGTGCCGATCCTCGCCAACCAGACCTACGTGGCGTCCTATCACACGACGGTGGGCCGCTACTCGGTGAACCGCACGTACTTCATGCCGCAGTTCACCCCCTCGTTCACGCGCGCACCGCTGCGCGCCCTCGTCGACGGACAGGACGGGCCAAATGGTGTGTTCAAGTACGGGGCCCATTCGTTCCCGACGGGCACGTTCCTGCAGAGCAACTACTGGGTGGACGTGGTGTTCATGCCGGCCGATGCCGGCGCCACGACGCCTCCGCTCGTCGTCTCGCATACGCCGGCGGCGGGCGCCATCGGTGTCGATCGGCTCACGAACGTCACGGCCCATTTCAGTGAATCACTGAATCCATCGACCGTCACGGCATCCACGGTGGAGCTGCGCAACACGCAGACCGGCGCCCTCGTGCCCGCGGCGCTGTCGTACGACGATGCGACGCGCAACGTCACGGTGAACCCCTCGGGTACCTTGAGCGCCGGAACCGCCTTCACCGTCACGATGCGCGGCGGGCCGACGGGCCTCCGCGATCTCTTTGGCGATCCCATGGTGGGCAACGTCACGTGGTCGTTCACCACGCAGGCGCCGATCGTCTGCCCGTGCACGATCTGGCCGTCGACGACGAAACCGGGCGGCATCGTCGACAACTCCGGGGACGTGGAAGCGGTCAGGGACGGCGTCGAGCTCGGCGTCAGGTTCCGCGCCGACCTGGGCGGGTACATCAACGGCATCCGCTTCTACAAGGGGCCGAACAACACCGGCGCCCACACCGGAACGTTGTGGGACAACAACGGCAACCAGCTGGCGACGGCGGAGTTCACCAACGAGAGTGAAACGGGTTGGCAGGAGGTGCGGTTCGCCACGCCGGTGCAGATCGATCCGAACGTGACCTACATCGCGTCCTATCACGCGCCGGCCGGCGGCTATTCGGTGGATGCGGGCTATTTCGTCCCTGGCAATGGGCCGGCGTTCGCCAGGCCGCCGCTGCGCGCGCTCGCGTCAGGAGTTGACGGCGCGAACGGCGTCTTCAGATACGGACCCAGCGGCTTCCCGACCGGTACGTTCAACGCGGGCAACTACTGGGTGGATGTGGTCTACACGACGCTGGATGCGGCGTTGTCGGCCGCGCCGACGGTCGTGGCGACCACACCCGCCGATGGCGGCGAGGGCGTGCCTACTGACGCGAACCTGACGGCGCAGTTCAGTGAAGCGATCCAGGCCTCGACGCTGACGACGTCCACGTTCCAGCTGCGTGTCGCTTCGACCGGCGTCCTCGTGCCGGCGAGCGTGTCCTACAACGCGGTCACGCGCGTCGCGACGCTCAATCCAACCGCGCCGCTGGCGGCCAGCACGCCGTACATCGCGCTCGTCAAGGGTGGCGGCGCGGGCGTGAAGGACCTGGGAGGGGAGGCGCTCGAGCACGATGTCTCGTGGATCTTCACCACGAAGACGCCGATCGCGTGCCCGTGCTCGATCTGGACGCCAGGCATCACGCCGGCGACCGTGGACAACACGCAAGACATCAACGCCGCCGAGCTCGGCGTGAAGTTCCGTGCGGATCGAGACGGCTCCATCAGGGGAATCCGGTTCTACCGGAGCGCAGCGAATGTCGGGCCTCATACGGTGACGTTGTGGGATGCGAACGGGACGCCCCTCGCAAGCGCTCCGTTCACGTCGACCGCGGCGACGCCCGTTGGATGGCAGCAGGTCCTGTTCCCGTCGCCGGTGGCGATTACCGCCAACCACACCTACATCGCCTCCTACCACGCGCCGGTGGGGCGCTACTCGGTGAACTTCGACTATTTCCTGTCGCAGAACGCGGCCTGGTTCACGCGTCCACCGCTGCGCGCGCTGACCAGTGACGAGGATGGGCCCAACGGCGTCTACAAGTACGGTCCGGCGCAGTCGTTCCCGACCCAGACCCACCGGCAGAGCAATTACTGGGTTGACGTCGTATTCGACCTGTCATCGAACCAGGCGCCGGTGGCGGTGGACGATACCTACAACACGCCTGAGGACACACTGCTCAGCGTTCCGCCACTGGGCGTTCTTGCCAATGACACCGATGACGGGCAGTCGCTGGCAGCAGTGCTCGCGGCCGCGCCGGCAGCAGGGACGCTCGTGCTGCAGGCGGACGGGTCGTTCACGTATATGCCTGCGGCAAATGCCGCCGGGCCGGTGACGTTCAGCTATCAGGCGCGCGACGGTGCCGGGCTCGTGTCAAACGTGGCGACCGTCACTGTCACCGTCGATGCGGTCAACGACCCGCCGTCGATATCGGACATTACCAACAAGTCAACGCAGGAAGATGTGGCCAGCGGCCCGCATAGCTTCACCGTGGGCGATGTCGAGACGGCCGCCGCCAGCTTGACAGTCACGGCGACCTCGTCGAACACGGCGCTGGTGCCGAATGCCAACATCACGTTCGGTGGCAGCGGCGCGCGCGCGGACGGTGACGGTGACGCCGGCGGCGAATCAGAGCGGCACGGCGACGATCACCCTGACGGTGAGCGACGGGACCAGCACCGCGAGCGACACGTTCGTGCTGACCGTGAACGCGGTGAACGATCCGCCGACGATCTCGGACGTCGCGAACCAGGCGACGAACGAGGACGTCGCCAGCGGCCCGCATAGCTTCACCGTGGGCGACGCCGGAGACGGCGGCCGGGACGCTGACGGTCACGGCGACCTCGTCCAACACGGCGCTGGTGCCGAACGCGAACATCGGCTCGGTGGCGCGGGCGCGCGCGCGGACGGTGACGGTGACGCCGGCGGCCAATCAGAGCGGCACGGCGACGATCACCCTGACGGTGAGCGACGGGACCGGCACGGCGAGCGACACGTTCGTGCTGACCGTGAACGCGGTGAACGATCCGCCGACGATCTCGGACATCGCGAATCAGAGCACGACGACGGGGACGGCCGTCGGACCGCTCAGCTTCACGATTGGTGACGTCGAGACGGCTGCGGCAAGCTTGACGGTGTCTGCCACGTCGTCGAACCTGACGCTGGTGCCAACGGCGAGCATCGTCTTCGGTGGTTCCGGAGCAGCCCGTACGGTCAGCGTCACGCCGGCGGCGAGCCAGACTGGGACCGCAACCATTACCGTAACTGTTTCCGATGGCTCGGGGAGCGCCAGCGACGCCTTCGTGCTGACCGTTACCGCACCAGGGCCGAAGACGCCCACCACGACAACGCTCGCGGCGCCCGCGCCGCTCCAGGCGCAATATTCGGATCGCATGGCGTTGAGCGCGACGATCTCCGTTCCCCAGGCGGCGCAGAGCGTCACCTTCAAGGTCGGCACCGTGGAAGTGGGCACCGCGCCGATTGATGCCACAGGTACGGCGAGCCTGAGTGCGCCGCTCCTCGGCGCGCTCGGATCGGGAGTGAAGAGCCTTACCGCTACCTTCAATAACATCAACTCGAACTACACCGTCACGAACCCGGCAGCCAGGTCGATTCAGGTCCTGAGAGAGGACGCGCAGTTCGGCTGGGTGGGTCCGACGACGCTGAGCCGGGCTGGCGGGACCACTGTCAGGCTCACCGTGCGAATCACCGACATGCCAGACGGCAACCGCGGAGATGTCGGCACGGCAACCGTGGCCTTCATCAATCGCGGCACGGGCGCGACGCTCGGAACGGTGGCAGTGGTTCCGGACGTCGACCGAACCACTGGAACGGCGACGTTCACGTGGACGGCGGCGCCAGGGACCTACACGATTGGCTTCTCAGCCGCGGGTCAGGTACATCCGCAACAACACGGCGGACAACGTCGTCGTGACGGTGACGAACTAAACGCCGGGGCCAGTACACGTAGGACGCTCAGGGCCCAGGTTTCAGGGCCCGGGGTGAAACGCTGAGCGGCGCTGTACAAGGAAAAGGACGTCCGGGTTTGACCCCGGACGTCCATGAACGTGCGAGCCTAGTTACTGAAGAGGATCGATTCTCGATCGGCCAATTGGCCTGCGTGAGGAATCCGGTGGACATCGTCGTCGGCGTCAGGCCGAGGTTCTTGACCCGCACCGTGTAGCTGCCGGCCGAGAGCGTCGGCACGGTCGCGATCGCGACGCCAGGCGTCGGCAGCGTGCTGGCGACGAGCTGACCTGCAGGATTGTAGACATCAAGGCCCAGCAGCGCGCTCAGGTCGGCGGCGGTCGCCGTCGCGACGAGCAGCAGGTTGCCGGCGCTCACGTCCATCGGGTAGTCGACAGACTGTCCGCCCGCAACCGATTCGTCTTCACGCGTCGAGCGAGTCTCGCGGCGGTCCTTCCGGTCGTCGCGGTCGTCGATGCCGTCGTTGTCGTCATCCCAATCGTCGTTGTCGTTCACGCAATCGTCGTCATCGTCGTTGTCTTCGTAATCCTTCTTCCCGTCGTTGTCGTCGTCGTCATCCTGGTCGTCGCGCTTGCCGTCGCGGTCGTGGTCGTCGTCATCGCGCGCGTGGCCGTGCTTGCGATTCTTGGATGGCAGCACGATCTGGCCGACGCGATTGAGACCGGTTTCAGGATTTACGCCTACGGCATAGAAGTAGGTACCCACCTTCCGGCTCAGGTCGGCCGTGATCCCGAGCGGGACCATCGACCCCACCTCTCCGATCAGCCCCTCGACGAAGACGCCATCGGCCTTGTCCGTGATTTGTGCGTGCGCAATCTTCTTGATTGCCGGCGTGGTCCCCTTGGCGGTCATGGCGGCTTCGACGATGAAGTTCACGGTCACGTATGTCGGCTGGATGCATACCGTCACGGGAGCGACGTAGATCGTGTTGCCCTTCGGGAAGAGCATGGCCACCTTGTTCTGGTCCTGAGCTGAATTGGTGTAGCCAATCACGCCGTGGTCGGGCGCGACGCCGAATGGGTCGGCGAGGGAGCCGGCCGGCATGAGGTGTTTGCTCATCCGATTCTTGGAGGGGTCGAGGCGAACGAGGTGGCCGCTGCCGGTGACCGCCCAGACGATGCCGTCGTCATCGATGTCCAGCTGGCGGGGTTCGAACACGTCGGCGCCGAGCTTCGACAGCGCCCAGCGGCGGATATTGTTGGTGCGGACGTCGAGCTCACCGATCTTGCTGTCGCCGGGTTGAGAGAAGTAGACGAGGTAGTCCTTTTTCGGATGAACCGTGACGCCCGAGATGCAGGGAGAGCTGTCGAGCGCCGTTTCGCAGAAGCCGGCCCCGCCCCCCACGTTCCAGCGCTTCACCTGCGACGTGCCGCCGGTGCCGTTCGCATTCGTGTTGTTCCGGCAGGGGCTGAGCTGCTGGAGATAGCTCGATGCCGCGTTGACAACCCCATCGGTGAACACCGCGGTGGTCGTGTAGACGTTGCAGTCATCGGTCGCCAGATCGGAGACATGGGGGATGGCGAGGCCTCCGTCCGCCAGCTGGTCGAACCACGTGATCCGTTCGCACATTTCCAGCGGATACACGCCGGTGCAGTCGGTGGTATTGATGCGCTGCAACGAGGTGTGCGTGCGCACGAAGACGTCGCGGTCGTTCTTGTGGACCTTGATCCGCTTCAGCCCGCCGGTGGTCAGGCTCGTCAGGTTGAGCTCCCACGACTTGTAGCTGGCGTCGCGGGTGATTGGCTTGCCGGGCTCGAGTCGATAGAGCTTCACGTCGCCGACGCGGCTGAGGAACCAGAGGCGGCCGCTGTGCGAGCTGTGGACGTCAACGGTAATGGCGCCGGTCGAGAAGTCGAGGGGAGAAGGCAGATCCCATTCGATGATGTTGGCGTCGCCGGTTCCCGGGTTGCAGTTGCAGGGCTGGCCGTGGCCGCCGGTGGCGGAGACGGTGGTGGCCGTGGCCGCCAGGAGGGCGGCGAAGGAGCAGAGAACGAATACGCGGCGCGCGGTCGGGCGCGCCGGCTTGCGAATGGCGTCAATCGATGTCGGCTCGGTCTGGCCCGCCGTCCTCGAGCGGCTGCCTGGGGTCTGCGTTCGTGTCACGGCCCTGCTCCCATGCAAAGTCGGCTGGGGGGAACCAACCGGGGGGTTAACGTCCAACGTTTTCACGCGCAGGCATAGGGCAACGCCCGTGCCCGCATGCATGGTCGCTCAAGCATCAGCGGCGGCGGCGCCGCGACCTCGACCGCAGAACGTTCCGATTTCCGCATTGCGTGGACGGTCAAGCATCGAGCCCTGCTGCTGAGCCGTGTAAATTGTTCCCTGTTTTCCCCGTGCAGGCCCCCCGTGGTGTAACCCATGACTGACACGATGATGCAATTCATGACACAAGGTCGGTAACGGCCGTCTCAATGCTTGAGCGCTGATGCATTGGCGCCCGCTGCCGGCCCTGGCCGCCGCGGACGAGACGGGTGCAGAATGGGGTGTCGGAGGTGCGCAAGCGGTCAAGCATGGGACGGGGCCGCGGCGGCGGCCGCCCGGCCGGCCCGGCGGGCCCGCTGGGAACCTGGACGGACACCGTGATGGAGCAGCCGACACAGGCTCTGTAGACGGCCACCTACATGCTTGACCGGTGATGCAGGATCGTCTGCGGCCCGGACCGGCGCCAAATCCCGCGTCATCACGGCCCTGTTTGACCGGTCAAGCGTGCATGTTTGAACGCTCAAGCATCTGAGCATTCAAGTTGCACAGGAAGGTCGCGTCAGGGCGGCGCTCACCGGCCGCCCCGCGGATGGAGTGGACCCATGGCCAAGAAGACAACACGAGCCCCGCGCGCCACTGCCGACGACAAGGCGCTCGCCCCCCTGCCCAGACCCGTCGACGTCGTCGCCCGCCGCTGCCAGGTGTGCGAGTGGGAGGGCGACCTGATTGAGTCGGAAGGAGACGACCCCGACTGCCCGTGGTGCCATGGGCCGACCGAGCGCACCGCCACGCTGGCGACCGCGACCGGGTCAGGCAGCAAGAACCCGCACGCGGCCGCGCTTGGCCGCCTCGGCGGCTTGAAGGGCGGCCGCGCGCGCGCCAAGGCCCTCAGCCCGATTCAGCGCCGGCGGATCGCCTCGCGCGCCGCCAGGGCCCGGTGGGACAAGAAGCGGGAAGAGGAGAGCTAGCGGTCGTTGCCGCCGTTGCAAGCTGAAGCCGGAAGCCGCGCGTCCCATCCGGACTGTCCTCAGTGTTGTCCACGCCTACGGCCTACCTGCACGTCGCCCTACTGCGCACCTACTGCACCGCCGTGTTCATGTCCGCCTGGATCTCGGCGGCGGTCAGCGCGCGGTTGTAGATGCGCACGTCGTCCATCAGGCCGCGGAAGAACTCGCCCCAGATGGCGTTGCCGCCGATACGCAGCGCCCCGGTGGACGTCAGCATGTTGCCGGTCTGCGCGCGGCTGCCGATCTGCACGCCGTTGCGATAGAGCCGCAGCGTCGTGCCGTCGTAGGTCGCCGCAAGGTGCGACCAGGTGTTCAGCGGCAACGCCGCCGTGCCGGCGGCCGTTCGATCGGCGCCGCCGATCTGGAGGGTCACTGCCGGCCACGGGCTGCCGTCGTTGGCATACAGGCCGTAAGCGAACGATCCGCCGGCCTCCTTCATCAGCACGGTGTTCCAGCCGCTCAGCGAGAACGGGTTCACCCATGCCTCGAGCGTCATGCCATTGGTCAGGTCGAGGTCGTTGGCATCCGCGATCGTGACCCAGTTGTTGACACCGGGGAACCAGAGCCCCATTCCGTTCTTTCCGTCATCGGCCCAGTCGGCTCCGGCGAGCGTAGCCGTGTGCCCCTTGCCGGTCTTGTCCGCCGTCGTCGTGCCGGTGTTCTCCTCGAACGAGTACGCCGCGATCAGTCCTCCGGCACCGGGCACGTCGTCGTTCTGAATCGTCCCCGCCGCCTGAGCATCACCGACGACGGCCCCTGACACCGCGCTCAGGTTGAGGACGAAGGTCTCGTTCGGTTCCTCCGTCAGGTCGCCGAGAATCGGCACCTGCACGGCGAACGTGGTGCTGCCCGCCGGTATGGAGAACGGACCAGACGTCGCCGTGTAGTCCGTGCCGCCCGACGCCGTGCCGTTTGCCGTTCCAAAATTGCCCGTCACCGCGCGCCCGCTGACCGCCGACAAACGGACCACGAACGTGGCCATGGTGACGCCGGTATTGCCCTCCGGCACCGTGGCGTCGTCCACGGTCAGCGTCGGTTCGGGGTCGTTGTCAGCAATCGTCCCCGTTCCCGGGCTGCCGACGATCGCCGCATGCGTCGGGTTCGACAGCGTCACGAGGAACGTCTCGCTGAGCTCGTCGAGCGTATCGTCGCTCACGGTCACGGGAATCGTGGCGGTCGTCGCGCCCGGCGCGAACGTCACGGTCCCGGTCCGGGCGACGTAGTCGGTGCCGGCTGTCGCCGTGCCGTTGCTCGTCGCATACGACGCCGTCACCGTGAAGGCCGACGTCCCGGACAGCGACGCCGTAAAGGTGGCCGTCGTGCCGCCGGCCACCTCGTTCACGGTCACCGAGTTGATCGTCATGCTCGGGACTGCCGAGTAGGTCGCCACGTAGCTCGCACCGCCCGCCGGCGCCGTCACGTTGTGCGTCGCGGCCCCGCCGTCGGACCAGGAGACGAACTCGTACGAGTTGGCGCCCAGCGTACCGGTCTGTGGCGCGCTGACGGAGTTGTTCGACCCGACGATCACCGTGCGCGTGAACGGCGTGGCCGCGCTCGTGCTGCCCACGGCCAGCGGCAGCCCCGAGGGCGCCGTGCCGAACGAGAGCACCGTCGTCTGCGGATCCAGGCGGACGCTCTTCTGGTTCGTCTGGCCGCTCGAGTCGGTGGCGGTCAGGACGAGCTCGAGGAACGACGGGTAGTCATGATCGGGCGCCGCGAACGAGCCCGAGGCGACGCCGCTGAACTGCTGCATCGGATGCACGTGGCAGTTGTCCACCACCGGACAGTGGTGCATGTTCAACTGCCAGCTGAGCCTCGACGCCGCCAGCGTCCCGTCCTCCTGGTCGGTCGCCGACCCCGAGAACGCGATCGTCTGCCCGACGCTCCACGCGAGCGTGGCAACGGGCGCCTGGATAGTGGCGACCGGCGGCACACCGCTCGTCGTAATCGTCACCGGCTTGATGTCGCTCAACCCGGCCGAGTCCGTCACCCGCAGCCGCGGCGTGAACACACCGGCCGTGGAATAGGTAAACACGGCGGTCGGGCCCGTCCCGTCGTCGAACTGGCCGTCGTTGTCGAGGTCCCATGCGAACGCGATCGGGTCGCCCGGGTTCGGGTCGCTCGAGCCGGATCCGTTGAAGTTCACCGTCAGCGGCGCGGTGCCGGACGTCGGGCTGGCAGTGACGACCGCCACGGGCGGGCTGTTGCCGTCGAAGTACTGGAACCGCCGCACCGTGCCATTGAGATCGACGTAGAAGAGGTCGCCACCCGGCCCGATCTTCAGGTCCACCGGTCCCGCCGCGCCTTCGCGGAAGGGGATGATCGTCGAGGGATCGGGTTGACCGTTGGCGCCGTTGAACATCACCCAGATGCACGCGCGCGAGTAGTCCGCCAGGAACAGCGCATTCTGGTATTGCGCCGGATAGTTGCCGGTCCCATAGAACGCGATGCCCGATGTCGACGAGCTGCCGGTCGCGCACGTCTCGCCCGCGACGATGGTGCCGTGGGCGTAGGTGAAGACGGGGGCCGTCACCGCTCCGGCCTGCGCATAGAGGTTCGCGCACATGTTCAGGCCGGCGGCCTCGTACCCGGGCTGGCGGGCACTGCCTTCGTAGCACGGCCAGCCGAAGTTCTCGACCACCGCGTCTGACGGGTTGGCGATGCGGTTGATCTCCTCGGTCGCGGTCCAGCCGACGTCGCCGACGAACAGCTGGCTCGTGCCCGGCTTGAACGTGAAGCGGAACGGATTCCGCAGGCCATACGCGATGATCCGCCGCGCGTTGAGATCGGCGTTCGCGATGAGCGGGTTGCCCGCCATCGCCGCGCCGGTGTTCGGATCGAGGCGCAGCACAGCGCCACTCAGCCCGACCGGGTCTCCGGTGGTGCGAAGGTCCTGGCTGCGCAAGCGCACCCCCTTCCGCCGTGGGAGGCGTCTGCACGCCGCCGACCGGCACAGGCGGATCGCCGAGCGGGTTGACGGGGTTGCCGTCCTGCCCGTAATCGACGAACGTAAAGCTCGCGCCGTCACCGCCGCTCGCATACAGCGCTCCGTCAGGGCCGAACACGAGGCTGCCGATGGTGTGGCTGGGATACTGCTGACCCCAGTCCTCGATGAGAACCTGCTCGGTGCCGGTCATCACGTTGCCGGCCGCCTGCAGTCTCGACAGCCGTCCGCTGACGACGCAGCCGTCGCCGGTCGGACCAGGCGGCGTCGGACATGGATCGGAGTCCACGTTGGCGGCGCCCCAGCGCGGCGCCGTGGCCCCGATCGCCGCGTCATGGGTGTAGAGGATGTAGACGTACGGCTGCGCGGGGAAGCTCGGGTGCAGGGCCATGCCGAGCAGCCCGCGATCCCAGTAGTTGTGCACGCGCGTGCGCAGATCGGCGAAGACATCGGGCGTCGAATCCGTGAGGCTGTCGAAGACCTTGATGACGCCCCGCTTCTCCGCCACGAAGATGCGGCCGTCCGCCGCGAACTGGATGGTCGTCGGCTCGATGAGGCCCGAGAAGACCACCGTTTCGACGAACCCTGCCGATCCAGTCGTGAACGACCAGGCCGCCGGCGTCATCGCGTTGCCGTAGATGTCCGTCACGCGTTCGAGCGACGCCGTGTAGGCGGTGGCGGAGGCGAGCGGCGCGGTCGGGACGAGCCGTGCCGTCCGCGACGGGGCATCGTAGGTGCGCGTCGTCGGCACCAGTGCTCCGGCCTGGTTTCGCAGCACGAACCCAGTGTCGCCGCGTCAATCGCCTCGTCGAAGGTGGCGGTCACCTGCGCCGTGCTGGCCACGTTGACCGCGGCGGGCATCGGCGACCGGTCCACGAGGACCGGCGGCGTGCCGTCGTTCGAGATGCTGAACGACCAGCTGAAGTTCGCGGCCAGGGCGTTGCCGGCGAGAGTCCTTCACCCCGCCCGCGCCGCCGGTGATCGTGGCCGATGTATGTCGCGCCGAGCGTCAGCGCGGCCGTCGGATCCAGAGTGGCCGAGCGTGACGTCGCGTCGTAGGTCACCAGCGGCAGGCACCAGCGTCGTGTCGGCGCGCCGCAACTGGAAGCGCGTCCCGTCGATCGTCGACGCATCCATCGCTTCGCTGAAGGTCGCGACCAGGTTCACCGACGGCCCGATCGTGCCGCCGTTGGCGGGGATGACGCTGCTGACCGTCGGCGGGATGGCGTCGCCGGCCATGACAGGCCGGTTCATGTCCTGCAGGACTCTCGCTCGCGCTCAACGCGCGGTTGTAGACGCGGACGTCGTCGATGATGCCCGCGAAGCGCTCGCCCCACGCCGAGTTGCCGCCGATGCGCAGCGCGCCGGTGGACGTGATCATCGAGCCGGTGGTGGCGAGCACACCCGCCTGGACGCCGTTGAAGTAGAGCCGCAGCGCCGCCCCGTCATATGTCATCGCGAGGTGCGTCCACGTGTTCAGCGGCACCTGGGCGGTGCCGGCCGCCGTGCGATCGATCGAGCCGGTGTTGATGGTGGCCGCGGGCCACGGCGAGTTGTCGTTGGCGTAGAGGCTGTAGGCGAGACCGCTCGGCGCCTCTTTCAGGATCACCGTGCGCCAGCCCGTCAGCGTCGTCGGGTTGACCCACGCCTCGAGCGTGACGCCGGTCGTGAGGTCGAGCGCGTTGGCGTCGGCGACCGTCACCCAGCTCGAGGTGCCATTGAAGCTCAGCGCGTTGCCGGTGTGTCCCGCGGTCGTCCAGGTCGTCGAGGTGAGCGTGCCGTTCCGGCCGCCGCCGGAGACATCGGCCGTCGTCGTCCCCGTGCCTTCGTCGAACCCATACGCCGCAACGAGGCCCGTGATGGCGGTATTCGACACCGTCACGCTCACTGCCGACGAGGTCCTCGGGTTGCCGGCGAGGTCGCGCGCCGATGCGGTGAGGGAGTGCGGTCCGTTGGTCGCGGTGGTCGTGTTCCAGGCGACCTCGTATGGTGCGGTCGTGTCTTCCCCTCCCACCTGCACGCCATCGACGAAGAAGGTCACGGCGGCGACCCCGATGTTGTCGGAGGCGGTGGCGGAGACGGTCGTCACGCCGGAGACCGTCGATCCGGCCGGGGGCGCGGTGACGGCGACCGTCGGCGGCGTCGTGTCCGTTGTATTGAAGGTCGTCACGCTGACCGGCGATGAGACGCCGGTGTTGCCGGCCGCGTCCCGCGCGCGGGCGGACAAGGCATGCGAGCCGTCGCCGACCGTGCGGCTGTCCCACGTAATCGAGTACGGCGCGGTGAGATCCTCGGTGCCGACCGGCGCGCCGTCGAGGAGGAACTGCACGCCGGTGACGCCGATGTTGTCGGCGGCGGTGGCTGTGAGCGTGACCGTGCCGGTGAGGACCGCGCCGGCCGCCGGTGCCGTCATCGCTGCCGTTGGCGGCGTCGTGTCGGGAATCGGGGCGCCGCCGACCGGCGTCACCATGTCACCCTGGATTTCCGAACGGGCGAGCGCGCGGCTGTACACGCGCACCTCGTCGATGAGCCCGGCGAAGTGCTCGCCCCAGATGGCGTTGCCGCCGATGCGCAGCGGACCGGAGGCGTTGGCCATGCTGCCGCTGACCGCCTGGTTCGAGACCTCGACGCCGTTGACGTAGAGACGCAGCCGCGCGCCGTCGTAGGTGCCGGCCAGGTGCGTCCATGCGTCCGACCGGAATCGGCTGCGTCCCGGCGGCGGAACGGTCTCCGTTCACGTAGATCGTCGTCGCCGGCCGCGGGATGTTGTCGTGGGCGTAGAGGCTGTAGGCGAGGCCGGCCGGCAGCGCGGCCTCCTTGACGAGGACGCTTCTCCAGCCGCTGAGGGTGGTGGGGTTGACCCAGGCCTCGACCGTCATTCCCGTCGTGAGATCGAGCGCGGCGGCATCGGCAACCGTGACCCAGTCGTCGGCGCCGTCGAAGGAGAGCGCGCCGCCGAAGCGGCCGCTCCCGGCCCACGTGGCGCCCGCGATCGCACCGGTGCGGCCGTTGCCGGAGATGTCGAGCGCGGAGGCGCCCGAGGCTTCGTTCATGCCGTATGCGGCGACGAGTCCGCCGATCGGCAGGATGTTGACGGTGCGGCCAGCGCCCGGCGTTTCGATGTTGAAGCTGTCATCCACCGCGCGCGTCCGCAGCGTGGTCGTCCCGGGCGAGGAACCGGGGCCGCCCGGCGTCCACACGTAGCTCCAGGACGCGCCGCCCGTGGCGCGGTTCCAGGTCGCACCGTCATCGGTTGAGACCTCGACACCGGTCACGACGCCGCCGCCGGCGTCGGCTGGCCGTGCCGGTGACGGTGACCGCGGTGCCGCCCTGCACGGTCGCGCCCTCGGCCGGGAACGTGATGCTCGACGTCGGCGGCGTGACATCGAGTGAGGGCGATGGCGGAGACGAGTCCTGCCTGCATCGACCCGGGCTGCACGTTCATGTCGGCGAACAGGTTCACCGTCGCCTGCTGCAGCCGGACATCAGCCGGCGGTCCGACGCGATCGTGATTGTTGTCGAGGCCCCAGGAGTACTGCACCGTTCCGGCGCCGAACACCAGCGCGCCGCTCGCGGCTTTGTACAACGTCATGTTGTGCGTGGCGGTGCCAGCGCCGTAGGTGGAACCGTAGTCGAGAAGATAGAGGGGAGTGACGTCGAGGGTCGTGGATGACAGGCGCTGCAGGCCCGCGGGCCGGAAGCCGTTCTCCACGTCTTCGTCCCACTCGTAACCGAGGATGCCGGCGCCGAAGGTCGCCACCTGGCTGCCGGTGAGCGCGGCCACGCTGGTGTTGCGCCAGAAGCGCATGCCCGCGAACGCCGCCGGCACCGTCATCGGGTCGTTTCGCTGCCCGTTGACCATGAAGAGCTGACCGGTCAGCGCGTTCTCCGGCCGGCCGCCGTCGGCAGGCGGGCTGAAGCGCGGGTCCCGCCACGTTCCGGTCCAGGCCGCGGTGGGGTCGATCTTCGCGTTGGCCTGCGTTTCCTTGTAGGACACGAGCGTGCGGTGCGGGCGTGGCGGCGCCGTCGATGCTCGCCTCCCACCGCGTCTTCCAGAAGACCTCGTTGCCGCTGAAGAACGCCAGGTTCACGCCGGCGCCGCGTGCGTTCTCGACATTGGTGCGCTGCGCGGCGGACCAGTACTCGTCATGACCGACCGACAGGAACACCTGGTGCTCGAGCAGTTCGGCGCCGCGGCGATCGGTATCCACGCCGCTGCTGTAGCTGACGTTGTAGCCGTTCGCTTCGAGCCACCGGACCATCGGGTACTCGGCGTTGAACACGAAGCTCTGTTGGCCGCCGTTCGGATCCGACCGGGCCATCATCGGCCGGTTGTAGCTCACCTTGTAGGCGCGCCCCGCCGGCGCCCCGACGTAGAGGCTGTTGCCGCCGTAAGCGTTGTAGGCCTGCCACGTGGTGTCCGACGTCTGGAACAGCAGATCCGACTGGCTGTCGTCGTCACGCACCACGAAGAAGATGTGGCTGGCGCCGCCGTTGTCGGTGCGGACGGCCCTGGCGAAGTAGATGCCGGACACGGCGCTCGAGGGGACGGCCCACGACGCGGAGAGCGCCCAGTTGCCGCAATCGATCAACCCGGTCGCCGGCTGCGTGAGGCAGGCGGGCTGTGTCTGCGGCAGGGCCGCCGACGGGCTGTACCGTCGCGACCTTCCGCGCGCCCATGCCGCCGTAGTACCCCATGCGGTAGATGTCGAGGCTGTAGCTGGTGGCGTCGGTCTTCACCTTGAACTGCACCACGCCGCCCTGGTCCACGCTGATGTCCGTCGTGAAGCCCTGGATGCTGACATCGCCGGCTCCCGACACGTCCCACACGCTCGCGGGATCGCCTGGCTTCAGGTTCTCGCACACGATCGCGTTGATGTTCGGGCCGCACGGACTGCCTCCGCCCTGCGAGCGCAGCGTGCGCCCGCTGACGAAGACGGCGGCGATGACGACGAAGAGCAGGGCAATCCGCCGGACGGACGACGAGCGAGAGGATGGGGACATGAAACACACGAGATAGCAAACCGGTCGCCATACGAAATCTGTGTGCAAACGCGCGTGGCGCCGTTCGACGATGGCAAGCAGTCGCCCACCCTTTCGCGGGCCCAGACTTTAGTCTGCCGGGAGGAAGACGCCGACCATCGCGTCGGCCGGCGCGCGCGGGCAATCCGCGTCGTCCGCCCCTGCATTCCTGCGCTCTTCGAGCACGGCTGAGGAGTGGCGAGCCATTTGCTCGATGCCCCTGCCGTGGAGTTCGACATCCTTTCAACCCGTCACGCGATCCCGGCGCCTGCCTCCGATGCAGGCGGCGAGATCCGCGATGCACGCCGTCAGGAGATTGCCGCGCTGTTTCCCGATCTCGATCCTGGACGACTGGCGTTCGCGCTGATCGCCGGGCACGACTCCGCGGGGATCGCGTTCGCGCGCGAGGCGTTCGACTCCGAGTTGTTCCAGCCTCGAGATCGGCCGCATTCCCGGAGCGCGCGCCGCCTCCGCCGGCGAGTACCCGGCGTCTCTTCGAGGCGGCGCTGTCCCGGGCCCGCCTGGCCGGCTACGACCAGGTGCTGCGCCGGACGGCGGTGTCGAACCTCGCGGAGATCTGGGCGCTGGAAGGCGCCGGGTTCGAGTTGATGGACGTCGGCGTGACGTTCGCGCAGCGCGTCGGGCCCGGCGTCCGTCACGCCGCGAGCCACGAGCGACCTGCACGTCTGCGCTCTCGACCGACGCCGACATCGAGGCGATCGCGCGCGAGATGGTGCTCGAGCCGTGGGCCAGCCGTTATGAGGCCGATCCCGCCTACGCCGCCCGACCGCGTGCGCGAGCTCAGGGCGCGATGGCTGACCGAACCTGCATCGCGGGCGCGCGCAGGCGTTCTTCGTCGGGACGATGGAGGGCCAGGCGGCGGGCTACGTCACGTGCAACGTCGACGGGCGCACGGGAATCGGCGAAATCGAGCTGGTCGGCACGATGCCGGCGTTCCGCGGACGCCGCGTGGCGTCGCGCGTCATGGAACACGCGCTCTGGTGGTTCGGCACGCGCACCAGCCTGGTCACCGTGCGCACGCAGGCCACCAACATCGGCGCCGCCACGCTGTACGAGCGCGCCGGCTTCACCTTGCACTCGTCCGATCTTACTTTCCGCGCGGCCATCAGGCCGCCGCATTCGGGGTCTGTATGAAAACGGTTCTGGTCACAGGCGGAGCGGGCTACATCGGATCGGTCGTCACGGAGCAGCTGCTCGACGCCGGCCATCGCGTGAAGGTGCTCGATCGGATGTTCTTCGGCCGCCACCTGCTCGCGCCGCTGGAGAAGCGTGAAGCGCTCACGATCGTGAAGGACGACATCCGCTACGCCGGCCGCCGAGGTGTTCGACGGCGTGGACGTGGTGATGGACCTCGCCGGCATCTCGAACGATCCGTCGGCCGATCTGGCGCCGCGGCATCACCGAGGACATCAACTTCGGCGGCGCGGTGCACATCGGCGCAGCTGGCGAAGGCGGCGGGCGTGTCCCGGTACATCTACTCGTCGTCGTGCAGCGTCTACGGGCACAACGGCGGCGAACACGCCTAACGGCAATGGCAATGGCCACGGGCACGGCAACGGCCAATGGCAACGGCAACGGCCACCGCCTGGTCGAGAGTTCTCCGAAGGCGCCGGTGTCGCTCTACGCCAAGACGAAGATCGCCGCCGAAGACGAGCTCCTGAAGATGCACGACGACGACTTCACGGTCGTCCTGCTGCGCAACGCCACCGTCTACGGCCTGTCGTATCGGATGCGGTTCGACCTCGTCATCAACCTGATGACGCTGAGCGCCTACAAGAACCGGAAGCTGTTCGTGCTCGGCGGCGGCGCGCAGTGGCGGCCGCTCGTGCACGTCCACGACGTCGGCCGCGCGTTCCTGCTGGCGATGGACGCCGCGCGCGAGAAGGTCGGCGGCCAGGCGTTCAACGTCGGCTCCAACGACCAGAACTTCCAGATCTATCAGATCGCGCAGATGGTCCGCGACGTCGTGCCGCACACCGACCTGGAAATCGTGCCCGACGACCCGGACAAGCGCAGTTACAACGTGAGCTTCGATCGCATCGAGCAGGAGCTGGGCTTCAAGGCCGAGAAGAGCCCGTACGAGGGCATCGTCGAGGTGAAGCAGGCGCTCGAGCGCGGCAAGGTGGAGGAATCCATCCGCACGAAGACGGTCCACTACTACCAGTACCTCCTGGAGGCGGAGCGTGTGCTCCAGGAAATTTCCTACAAGGGCAGGATATTCTGATGCGCCGTGTCGAGTTCTATCGCCATTCACTGACCGAATCCGACATCGCTGCCGCGGCCGACGTGCTGCGCAGCGTCTTTCTGACGACCGGTCCGCGTTCCGCGGCGTTCGAGCGCGCGTTTGCCGAGCACCTTGGCGTGCACAACGCCGTGTCGCTCTCGAGCTGCACCAGCGCGCTCTTCCTGGCGCTGAAGGCGCTCGGCGTCGGCCCGGGCGACGAGGTCATCACGACGCCGCTGACGTTCGTCGCCACGGCCAACGCCATCCTGCACACCGGCGCCACGCCGGTGTTCGTGGACGTCGAGCCCGAGACGGGCAACCTCGACGTGTCGCCGCGTCGAGCAGGCGATCACGAGCCGCACGCGCGCCGTCATCCCGGTGCACCTCTACGGACTGATGGTGGACATGCGGGCGCTCTCGCGATCTGCCGCCGGCGCGGACTGCTCATCATCGAGGACGCCGCCCATGCGGCCGAAGCGGAGCGTGACGGCGTCCGCCCGGGCCAGCTCGGCGCAGGCCGCGTGCTTCAGCTTCTACGCCACGAAGAACCTGACGTGCGGCGAGGGCGGGGCGGTGGCCACGCAAGACGCGGCGTGGCGGAGAGCCGTGCGGCGGCTGCGCTCCCACGGCCTGTCCAAGGAAGCCGCCAGCCGTTACAACACCGATCGCTACCAGCACTGGGACATGCTGGAGCTCGGATACAAGGCCAACCTCTCGGACATCCAGGCGGCGCTGCTGCTCGGACAGCTGCCGCGCGTCGACGCGCAGCTGGCGCGCCGCGAGGCGATCGCCAGCGGCGTACGAAAAGGCGTTCGCCGACGATTCCCGGCCTCGACTTTCCCCGGGTCCCGCCCGGCGCGCGCAGCGCACGGCACCTGTTCACGATCTGGGCGCCGCCCGAATTGCGTGACGAGGCGTTGCGCGGCCTGCAGGAGCGCGGGGTTGGCGTCGCGGTCAACTACCGCGCCATGCACCTGCTGACCTATTACGTGGCCCGGTTCGGTTTCGTCCGCGCGGGTCGTTCCCCGTCGCCGAGCTGATCGGCGACCGGACCATCACCCTGCCGCTCTATCCCGTCGATGAGCGACGAGGACGTGGAGCACGTGATCGGCGCCGTCCGCGAGGTGGCCGCGGGGTGGCAGGCCGTTCCCGGGTGGGAGTCCATTTCCCGACGTATCGAGCTCGAGGGGAGCATGGGTGATACCCGGGGAGTCATCGATTCGGAGCAACTTCACTCGCTTCGAGGCGCTGGTCGATATCGCGGAGTCCTTCGGGCGGGCGGCCGACTATCGCTCGGCCGCCGCGTGCGCGCAGGTCGCCGCGGCCTGCGCGTGGCGGAACCACGCCGGGTTGTTTGCCAGCCCGCGCCTCGAACGTCTCCTCACCGAAATCGGCTCCAAGGCCGTGTCGGCGGAGCCGGTGGCTCTTGTACGCGGCCGGCGCACGCCGCCGCGGCGGGTGCTGCACGTGCTCACGAAGGCGCGGCCGATGGGCGGCGACTCGCGTTTCTCGTGCCGCTGGATGCACGTGGACGCGGAACGCCAGCATTCCGTGGCCGTGACCACGCAGGAACGCGATCCGGTGCCCGAGGTCTTCCTGACCGCAACCTCGCGCACGGGCGGCCACGTGCATTGCCTCGACGCCGACACGACCGATCCGATGGTCCGAGCCGGCCGCCTGCGGTCGTTGGCGCAGCACGCCGACGTGGTGGCGCTGCACATCTATCCGGATGACGTCATCCCGTCGCTTGCGTTTGCCGACGGCGCGGTGTCGGCGCCGGTGCTGTTCCTCAACCACTCCGATCACACGTTCTGGCTTGGCGTGAACGCCAGCAACATGGTGGTGCAGCTCCGCGACTCGAGCGTGCCGCTGTCGGTCCACCGCCGGGGCATCGACCCCGAGCGGCTCGCCACGCTGCCGATTCCGCTGCCGCCCGTTGAGCGCACGCGGTGGCGTGCCGAGGCCAAGTACAACTCGGATTGGCGCCGGATACGGTCGTCCTGCTCTCGGTCGGCACAGGGTTCAAGTACACGCCCATCTCCGGACCGGGATTCCTCGAGACGCTCCTGCCGGTGCTGCAGCAGTTCGACGACGCGGTGCTGCTCGTCGTCGGCCCGCAGCCGGAAGGGGAGTGGGCCCGGGCGTCGGAGGCGACCGGGGGGCGCGTGCAGGGCGCTCGGCCGACGGCTCGACACGCCGTTACTGTTCGAAGCGGCTGACGTCTACCTCGATTCGTTCCCGTTCACGTCGCCGACCGCGCTGCTCGAGGCCGGAAGCTACGGACTGCCGCTCGTCGCGTACCTGTCCCCACAAGGGCGATGCGGAAGTGCTGTCCCCTGGTGCGCCGGGCCTCGACGCCTCCATCTGCCGGAACCGCGACCTCGAGGCGTATGCGTATACCGTCTCCCGCCTCGTAGACGATCCGGAGTTCCGCCGCGAGCTGGGAGACAGGGCGCGACGGGCGATCGATTCGCATCATCGGGGCACGCAGTGGAAGGCGCAGCTGGCTGACCTCTACACGATTGCGGCGGCAGCCGAGGCCCGCGCCGATTCGAAGGCGCCTGACGACTGCGTGCCGGACGAAGTGGACGTCCTCGTCTCGCGTCTATACGGAGTTGATGAGGACACGGTCGGCGGGCTGATCGATCAGCACGTGCGGCGCGCTGCCCTGGGCACGGCGCGCCGCGGTGCTCCGGCGCATGCTCGGGGTGAACCGCTCGTTCTCGCTCGACCTGTTCCTGCCCGCATGGCTCGCGTCGCGGGCGTCGTGGCGGCCGCCCTTCTGGCCTGCACTGCGCCGGACCATCGCGCGCCGCGGCGCAGCCTCGCCCCGGGTGACGTCATGCGTGTCAGCGTAATCATTCCCTGCTACAACGCGGCGCGGTTCATCGCCGAGGCGTTGGAGTCCGTGCTCCGCCAGACCCACGCCGACACGGTGGCCATCGTGGTGGACAACGGTTCGACCGACAAGACGGCGGAGATTGCCGAAGCCTTTGGCGCACGCGTCACGGTCATGCGTCAGCCCGCGAAGAGCGGGCCCGCGGCGGCGCGGAACGCGGCGATCGAGGTCGCAGACGGCGGCGCCATCGCGTTTCTCGATGGCGACGACCGGTGGCACCCGGAGAAGGTCGCGCGGCAGCTGGCCTTCCTCGAGGCGCATCCCGACTGCGGCGTCGTCCACACGGCCGTTCGCCACATCGATGGTGGGGGCGATGACATCGATTGTCCCGGCGGCGCCATTCCCTGGCGCATCGCCCAGGGGGAGTGCCTCGGCGACCTGCTGGCGCACAACACGATCACCGACCTCCACGGTGCTCGTGCGGCGCGAGACGCTTGCCGCCGACCGGTTTCCCGTGGACCTGTTCGCCGGCGAGGACTGGGACCTGTGGCTGCGGCTGGCGGCGCGGACGCGGATTGGCTATCTCGACGAGGCGCTGACCGACTACCGGGTGCATGACCAGAACACCACGCGCTGCCTCGAGCTCGTGCTCGGCGGGCGGCTGGCGGTGACCGACCGGGTGCTGGCCCGCGGCCTTGCTCCCCGGCACCGCCGGGCGGCGGTACGCCATCGCAAGGGCGTGCTCGCCGGCCTGGGGCACGTGGCGTATGAGCGGGGCGAGCTGACGCAGGCGCGCGCGCTCTTTCGCGAGGCGGGCGCGTGCATCGACGCGCTCGGCGCCGTCCGCTACGTCGCCGCCGCGCTGCCCGGTTCTGTCTGGGCACCGTTCCGGTGGTGCTGGCACCGGCTCGGGCACTCGTGATTCCTCGCCTCACGAACCACAGAGACACAGAGACAATTTCAGATTGGGGTTTCGGCGAAGCCGGCCAGGCCGACCTGAAGGTCGGCCTCTACGAACTTATCCGGCGGGTCCGGAGGACCCGCCCCTACTTAAATAGTTAACTACCTAACTTCTTCCACTTCTTCCACTTTTCCACTTGTTCCACTCTTTGCCCCCTCATCCCACCGCTCCGTTGGTGTCGCGGCCGAGGACGTCGAGGACGATTCGGGCGAACAGCTTCGGGTGGGGCTGCGCCTCGAACTTCAGGCTGGTCAGCGCATGCTTCAACGCCAGCGCGTTGTTGCGGCCGGTCAGGTGATACGCGAGCTCGCGGTAGAGAATCGCCAGCCGCTGTTTCAGCTTGCGCCGTCGCCGCGGCACCCGCTCGACCGCCAGGAGCCTCGTCCGCGTCAGGATCTTGTGATGCAGGATGTTCGGCGTCTGTGAGCTCATGCTCGCCCTGGTGCAGCCGCTTGTGCCAGCCGACCTGCGGGATCAGGGCGATGCAGTAGTGCGACGCGACCCGATACTGGAACTCGAAGTCCTCGCTCGCCCGCAGCGTCTCGTCGAACGGGCCCACGCATTCGACCGCGTCCCGGCGGACCATCGGCGACGAGGAGCCGAAATTCTCGGTCAGCAGGAGCTCCGTGCTCTCCGACGGCAGCAGAATCGTCTGCCTCGCGCCGGGCGGCAGCGTGCCGAGGCGGCCGCTGAGGATCGGGCAACTCTCGAAATGCCCGCCCTCGTAGATCCGATCGCCCTCGAAGTCCTGGTAGTTCGAAAACACCATCCCGACACCGGGATGGCGCCGGAGCACGTCGACCTCCCTCGCAATCCGGCCCGGAACCATGAGGTCGTCCGAGTCCAGGAACACGAACACGTCCCCGGACGCGGCCTTCATGCCCTCGTTGCGGGGCTTCCCGCAGCCGCCGCTGTTGTCCTGGTACAGGTACCCGACGCGGTCGCCGAACGAGCGCACGATCTCCGCCGTCCGGTCCCGCGACCCGTCGTCAACCACGACCACTTCGACGTCGCGGTAGGTTTGCGCCATGACGCTCTCGAGCGTCTCCCGGATGTACCGCTCCGCGTTGAACGCGGGGATGATCACAGTCACTTTCATTTGTGCACCGCCACGATGATACGGACCCGATGCCAGCTGGATGCCGCCAGGTAGACTCCCGCGCAGCACAGGCGGGTGATGTACTTGTGATAGGCGAACCGGCCGAAGCAGCGCGGGAGGCGCGCCATGCCGTCGACCGCATGGGACGTGGTGCGGAAACCGGGGAACATCGCCTCGATCTGATCGATCGTGTAGTTATTGATCCCGAACCGGCTGCCGCCGGCGAGACGGACGGCGGTCAGGTCGCTGTGCCAGACGAAGAACAGCGTTCCCCCCGGCCGGATGTACCGCATGATGGCGCGGCCGAATTCGACACCTTCCTCCGGCGTCGCCGCCGAGTTGAACAGCGTGAAGTAGTGACAAAAGCCGTGGTCGAACTGGTTCTCGAACGGCAGCGCCAGCGTGTCGCCGGCGATCCACTCCACGCCGGACTCGTGCGTGCGTCTCGCATAGTCAATTGCGGCGTCGCTCAGGTCCACCGCGGTCACGCGAAGGCCCTCCTTCGCGAACATGTCGGCGTAGACCCCGTTGCCGCAACCGAGGTCGATCAGCCGCGCACCGTTCCGGACCTTGTGCTTCGCGAGCAGCGAGCGGACAAACGCCTGCTCGTTCTCCGGCTGATGGTGGTAGTAGAAGGGCCGCTCCATGCGCGACGTCTTCGACCGATACCACTCGTCGTACGCGGTCAGCTCGTACTCGATCCGTGCCGCCATCTCTCGAGGATAGGGGCTCACGATCGAACCCCGGCGACGGCGGGCGGTGCGAGGTCCGGCGCGGCTGCCATGTGGGCCGGAATCGGCATCCCCATGAGATCGAGCAGCGCGGGCGCCACCGCTGCCAGCGGTACCTTGGCGGCGTGCTTGCGGTGCGGCTGCCCCGGCGTCCGCACCCAGAGCATCCCGTCCGGGTGATGCATGCCGCTCTTGCTGTCTTCCAGCTGGTAGAACATGTCGAAGAAGGGCACGGCCGCCCCGCCCTCGCCGCGGCTCAATTGCGTGCCGGTTGCCACCTGTTCGTGGAGCTGGCACTTGGTCGTGACCAGCGAGCCGTCGCGCTGTACGAGCATCGCCGGCTGGCGGTCCACCTTGAGCGCCCGTAACCGCGCCTGCGCGCGGACGGCGTCCACCTCGTTCTCGAAACGAAGGTTGAAGACCTCGGCCATCAGCGGCGCGCTCGCATGGCGCTCGCTCACGCCGGCGAACCGCATCAGGCGTGCGACGTCGTGCGGGCGGTACATCACCTTTCCACCCTGCTCTTCGTACACCAGGCACGGCTGCTGGCTGATCCCGGTCGCGAAGACGAGCGTCGCGTCGTCCCCGGCCAGGTCGAGGAAGCGGCCAATCATCTTGTCCATCTCCTGGTATCCGAACAGGATCGTGTGCTCGTGCGCGGCCCGCCGCTCCGGCGTCGGCTGGTGCGTGAAGAGATGCGGCTCCATCTCGCGCCAGTGGAAATGCTGGAAGTGCGCGGTGCTGTTCGAGAAGAACGTCGAGAAGAGCGGCCGCATCTTGCGGTAGTACCAGCGGAAGACGTCGAACTGCAGCCGGTCGAGCAGCACGGCGCGCTTCCAGTGGCTGTCGCCTGTCCCGAACCGCTCGTCGAGCAGCTGGCGGACGATGGCAATGACCGTGGCTGGCGACATGCCGTGCGTCAGCATGAACTGTCCGAACGCCGCGTAGTCCGCCGCGCCCAGGGGCACCTTGCCGCTGGTGTGCTCGAGCACGTTCTGCTGCACGAACCGGAAGAACGGCCGCAGGCCTTCCGGGTAAGGCGCCACCTTCGTCGTCCACGGGTCGGGCAGGACGACGCCGCGGATCCCCGGCTCGTAGGCGACGTTCATGCTTCCCCAGACGCACACCGGGAATCCCGCCGCGGACACGACGTCCCAGACGCGCGGGGCCTGCAGCTTGCCGCCTTCGTCGAGCTCGATGATGCCGTGGTCGCGGTAGTTGAGGCCCGAATGCACGGTGACCCACTGAACCCACGGGTTCAGCTCCCACTTCCGCTCCTCGGCTTCGGTGATGCAGACCTCCGACGCATCGTGCAGCCGCTGGCAGTTCGGCAGGCAGCCCATGCCCATGAACCGTTCCATGAGGTCGGGAGAAAGTTCGTTGAATTCCAGCAGGATCAGCGGCCGTTGCGTCATTTCGGAAAGCTCCGTCAGGATGTGCTCGAGCCCCGATCACTCCGACCGAGGCATGCCTGTTGCTGAGTGCAATCGGGCCGCCATGCTTGAGCGGCCAGGTACCGCTCGATTTCGACGGCCGCGTGCGGCGAGGCGCCGCGCGGTGAACCTTAAGTCTCCCGGAGAGATGACTTCAGTGGCGCGAGTGCGATGACCATCCGAACCCTGATGACTTCCGTGGCGAAAGCCACCGGCGGCGTCGTCGCCCGGCGCCTGACCGGCTCGGCGCCCCGTGTCCTGATGTACCACCGCTTTTCGGAGGCCCCGCGGGCGCGCCGCCTCGATGCCGCGGCGTTCGAGCGGCACCTGCAGTACCTGACGAAGCATTTCCACGTGCGGCGGCTGTCAGCGGTCGTCAGGACGCTGCAGGATGGACGTCCCTTGGAGCCGCGCACCGTCGTCCTCACCGTGGACGACGGGTATGCGGATTTCGCCGAGCACGCGTATCCGCTCCTCCAGAAATACGAGGTCCCGGCCACACTTTTTGTGGTGACCGACTTTCTCCAGCGCAACGGATGGCTCTGGTTCGACCGCCTGCATTACGCCCTGCACGCGACCACTGCCGCGCAACTCGACGTGCGTATCGCCGGCACCCGCGTGCGGTGCGAGCTGTCCGGCCCCTCGCGGCGGGAGCGTGCGTGGTCGGCCGTCGGCGAGCTCTGTATGCGCATGGACACGGCGGCCCGCGGCCGCGTCGCCGAACAGCTCGAAGCCGCGCTCGAGGTCGCCTTGCCGGCGACGGCGACCGCCGATTACCGGGCGATGACGTGGGCGGAAGCGGCGCAGCTGGATCCCGCGCTCGTGGAGATCGGGTCGCACACCTGCTCGCATCCCGTCCTGTCGCGATGCACGCCGGCGGAGATCGAGCACGAGCTGTTCGAATCGAAACGTGCGATCGAGACGCGTCTCCTGCGGCGGGTTCAGGCGTTTGCCTATCCGCACGGCGAGCCGGCCGACTATGACGCACGCGCGGTGGCCGCGGCGCAAGAAGCCGGTTATGCCTGCGCCGTCGTCGCGCACGGCGAGCCGCTTCGCGGCGGCGCCGATCTCTTCCGGCTCGAGCGGTTGCCCGCCGTTGCCGATCCCACTCAATTCCGCAGCACGGTCAACGGCCTCGAGTTGCTGGCCAACAGGTATCGAGCATGGCGTCACGCGGCCACGTGCTAGTCCTCGACGGGGATCGGGTCCCCGCGCTGGACATCGTCCGCTCGCTCGGCCGCGCCGGGCTGACCGTGTCGGTCGCCGCGTCGGGGGATGGGGCGATCGCGTTCCGGAGCCGCTACGCGCGCGCCCGGCTCGTGTATCCCGATCCGGCGCCCGACTATGCGCCGTTTATCAACTGGCTCGAGGCCGAGTTGAGCCGGCAGCCGTACGACCTGGTCATTCCGGTGACCGACCTGACCACGGTGCCGATCTCGAGGAACCTTGAACGCCTCCGGCAGTTCTCGGCGCTCGCGGCGGAGTCGTTCGACAAGCTCCGCGTCGTGTGCGACAAGGGCAGGACGCTCGAGCTCGCCCGGCTTGTCGGAGTCCCGTGCCCCGCCACGGTCGTGGTCCACGATGCGGCGGAGCTCGATCGTCACGCCGCGAACCTCGCGTTCCCGGTTGTCTGCAAGCCGCTGACGTCGAGCGTGTGGTCGGCATCCGGGTTCGTCAGCCGAACCGTGTTCTACGCGTTCGACGGTGACGAGCTCCGGCGCGAGGTGACCACCGCGCTCGCGGCCGGCCCGGTGATGCTGCAGGAGTACCGGAAGGGCATCGGCGTTGGCGTCGAGGTGCTGGCGCGGTCGGGGGAGCTGCTCCAGGTGTTCCAGCACCAGCGGCTCCACGAACTGCCGCTGACCGGAGGCGGGAGCACGTACCGGATGAGCGTTCCGGTCGATCCGCTCCTGCGTGACTACGCCAGCCGCCTGCTCGGAGCCCTGGCCTGGACAGGCGTCGCGATGGTCGAGTTCAGGGTGGACCCGGACACACGCGACGTGTCGTTGATGGAGATCAACGGCAGGTTCTGGGGATCGCTGCCGCTGTCCAGCCGTGCCGGCGTGTCCTTCGCGACCGACCTGTACGGGATGATGGCGCTCGGCGCGACGCCCGCGCGATGCACCTATGCGGCGGGCGTCCGCTGCCGGAAGCTGAGCGCCGACATCGAGTGGTTCAAGGAGGCGCTGACCCTCGATCCCGAGCGGCGCGAGGTCAAGGCCGGCCTGGTCAGGAAGGCGTCACGACTGAAATTGCTCGCAGACATGGCGCGCCTGATCCTGCCATCGGAACGGTACGACGTGCAGGTCCTCTCCGACCCTGCGCCTGGACTGGCCGATCTGCGGCAGGCCATCGCGGCGCAGATGCCGATCGTGCGCCGGCCGTTCGGGCGGGTGATGAAGGCCCTTCGTTCGGTGGCGTATCGCGCGCGGCACCGGGCCCGGGTTGCGGCGGCCGCGCGCAACGCGGAGAAGGTGCTGTTCGTGTGTTACGGCAACATCCTGCGGAGCCCCTTCGCCAGCTCGTACCTCCGCGGGAAGGCCGCCGCCGGCGGGCGCGGCATCGTCGTGCGCTCGACCGGCATGCATCACCGCGCCGGCCGTCGCGCGGACCCTCGCGGCATCGCCGCCGGGCGGCGCTGGGACGTCGATCTCACTGTCGCACCGTTCGACGCGCATCGACGGGGAGCTGGTCGGATGGGCCGATGTGATCCTCGTCATGGATCGCCGCAACCTCCGCGAGCTCCGCCAGCAGTACCCCGCCGCCGCGCACAAGACATTCCTGCTCGGCGCCGTGGATGCAGGGACGGCGACCGACGTGGAGATACCCGATCCGTTTTCCGGCGACTACGAGTTGACCGAGCGGGCGTATGCCCGGATCGCCGGCGCCATCGATCGCCTGGCGTGCGGGATGGCGTCATGAGCAGGCTGAAGATTCTCTACATGATGGACGCGATGCACGGCGGCGAGCGCGTCGGCGGAACCGAGGGACAGCTGCTCGAGCTGCTGACGCATCTCGACCGCGATCGCTTCGATCCGCACCTCGCGCTGTTCCGTTCGACGCCGTACGTGGAGGAGGTGCAGGCGTTTCCCTGTCCCGTAGACGTGCTCGACATCCGCAGCCTGTCAACCGTGCGATCGGCCGTCAAGCTGCTCGGTCTCAGCGCGCGCGTGCGGGCGCGGGGGTACGGACTCGTCCACATCTTCCTGAACGACGCGGCGATTGCGGGCCCGCTGTTCTGCCGGATCGGGGGCGCGCGCGTGCTCGTCTCGCGTCGCGACATGGGCTTCTGGTACACGGAGCCGATCCTCAAGGCGCTGCGAATCAGCAACCGGTTCGTCAGCCGCGTCATCGCCAACAGCGATGCGGTCCGGCGCAACGTGCACGCGCGGGAGCGGTATCCCATGGCCGGGATCGAGGTCCTCTACAACGGCCACGACCCGCGCAAGTTCGATGTCGCGCCGGTTGACGGCTTCCGCGAGCAGTTCGGCATCGCGCCCTCGGATCCGATCATCGGCATGGTCGCGAACTTCAATCCGTGGAAACGGCACGTGGACCTGGTCGAGGCGTTCGCGCGCGTCCGCCGGCAGCACCCGCGAGCGCACCTCGTCCTCGTCGGCAGCGGCGCCACGGCGCCCTGCGTCGATGCGGTACGCGCGCACGGTCTCGAGTCGGCCGTGCACTTCTGCGGCGGCGTGGCCGACGCGATCCCGATCGTGAAGCACTTCACCATCGGCGTGCTGTGCTCCGAGTCCGAGGGCCTCAGCAACGCGGTGATCGAATACATGGGGTGCGGCAAGCCGACGGTGTGCACCGACGTCGGCGGCAACCCGGAAGCGATCACCGACGGCGAGACCGGGTTCCTGGTCAAGCCGTTCGACACTGCCGCGCTGGCCGATCGCATGGGCCGGCTGCTCGACTCGGACGCGCTGTGCGCGCGGATGGGCCGCCGCGCGAGCGCGGCCGCGCGCCGCTTCACGAGCCGCAGCATGGCCGATGCGCACATGACGCTCTACGAGCGCATTGCCACGGATTCGTAATACCACAGCGGCATCGTGACACCGCCGCGGCGTGCGCGCGGGTGTGTCGCATCGTACACACCTGCCGGCGCCCGCAACCGTCGGGCAATTGCCCTCGCCTTTGTCTACCGTCCGCGCCTGTTCCACGAAAGCACACGCTGACACGTGTCGCGCGCGGTCATGACTCCTTGTGACAGCAAGCGTCCGGCACTGCCTGCAGCGGTCCGCAGCGTACGCGCCGCCGTCTCCGCCGTATCGCGCCCGCGCCGGATGCGTGAGCACCGATGCACGAACCTCAGATGTCACGCAGCACGGGCGGCGCCGGCACCGGCATGCCCCTTGCCCTTTGGCGTTCGCCGGCATCGTTGCTCTATCGACCCCACCGACAGTAGTCAGACATAGTCGAATCGCCCGACTGCGCCGGTGGACGTGTGCGCGGAGGACAGCATGTTCGGTATTCGTGGCAGAGCGCGCATGCGCGCGACGTGGGCCACGTCCGTGTTTATCGGTTCGCTCGTGACAATCGGGCCCTCGCGCGCCGATGCCGGATCGCTGACCCTGGCGTGGAATCCCAATTCGGAATCGGACCTCGCGGGCTACATTCTCTGGTACGGCTCGCAGCCCGGCGCGTACACGGCGTCGATCGACGTCGGCAACCAGACCTCATATCGCGTCGCAAATCTGAACGACGGGGCCAGATATTACTTTGCCGTTCAGGCCTACGACACCAAGGGCACGGCCAGCCCACGGTCGCAGGAGGTCTCCGGCACGGTCCCGGTGGTTCTCACGGGACCGGTGGCCGCCTTCGGGTTCGAGGCGCAGAGCGGCACGGTCGCCGCCGATGGATCGCCCAACGCTAATCACGCAACGCTCACAGGGGCCAGGTGGACCGCCGCCGGCCGCTTTGGCGGCGGCCTCACGTTCGACGGCATCGACGACTGGCTCACGGTTCGCGACGCGGCATCGCTGGATCTCACCCGCGGCATGACCCTCGAGGCGTGGGTCAGGCCAGCGCGACTGACGGGCTGGCGCACGGTGCTGCTGAAGGAAGGTGCCGGCGCGCTGGCATACGCCCTGTACGCCCATGACAACGCCCCGCGGCCCGCGGCCTACGCCCGGTTGTCCGGGCAGACTTCGAGTCACGGGGCGTTGGGCACGGCGCAGCTCCCGCTCAACACATGGACGCACATGGCGGCGACCTACGACAACGCCACGCTCCGCCTCTACATCAATGGCTCGGAGGTTCGCCGCCAATCCATGACCGGATCGATGGTGACGACGACCGGCGCGCTTCGCATCGGCGGCAACAGCCTCTGGGGCGAGTACTTCGAAGGCACCCTCGACGAGGTCCGCGTCTACAGCCGCGCGCTCAGCGCGGCGGAGGTCCAGTCGGACATGGGACGGGCCGTGACGAGCGGCCTCGTGGCGGCCTACGGTTTCGACGAGGGCAGCGGCACCGCCGCTTCGGACGCGTCAGGCAGGGGACACACCGGCACGATCGGCGGTGCTGAGTGGGCGGCGCAGGGCCGCTTCGGCAAGGCCCTCCGGTTCGACGGCGTTGACGACCGCGTCGCGGTCGCCGACAGCAACGCGCTGGATTTGACGAACCGCTTCACCGTCGAAGCCTGGGTGAAGCCGACGACGCTGACCGGATGGCGCACCGTCCTCGTGAAGGAAACCGCGGACGGCCTCGCGTATGGCATCTATGCCAACGACAACGTGCCGAAGCCCGCCGCCCATGCCCAGGTCGCGGGCGAGGGCGCCAGTCGTGGAAGCAGCGGGGCGGCGCCGCTGCAAGTGAACGCATGGACGCACCTGGCGGCGACCTACGACGGTACCACGCTGCGCATGTTCGTCAACGGCGTGCCCGTCGGCAGCGAGGTGATGACGGGCAGCCTCGTCAAGTCGGCCGGCGCGCTCTCGATAGGCGGCAGCCTGGCCTGGGGTGACCACTTCGAAGGGCTGATCGACGAAGTGCGCATCTACAACCGCGCGCTGACACCGGCAGAGGTGCAGGCCGACATGAACGAGGCGGTGCGGCCGTGAAAGCCGCGCCGCCGCCGGAGGATCTTCCGCCTGAAGGCGGAAGCCACAGCGGCCTGCCGGCTGCCGGCTGCCCGCTGCCGACCGCCGGCTTACAGCCGCATGTCCTTCTGAAAGAGCCGCGCCCGCGCCATATACAGGAAGGACGCACGCCGGGCGTCGATGTCGTGAATGAGGGCCAGCGTCGCGGGCGAGAGGACACGGCGGTCGCGCCAGGCCCGGCGGGCGCCGGTCACACCGTCCTTGACGGCGCGCAGCCAGTGCCGGAGAAATCCGTCGCGCAGCGCATACACGAACGTGGAGGCCTGCCCGCGCGCCAGGTAGCGGAGCGCGTAGCCGGCAGGAAAGTTCCTCGCCGCCAGCCAGGTACTGGTTTCTCGTGTCGTAGTAGTGGCACATGCCCGGTTTGCGGCCGGCGCTGGCGTGCCAGTGCTCGACGACGATCGTGCCGCGGAACTCGACGCGGTATCCGGCGCCCATCATCCGGAACGCCAGGTCCGGACCCTCGTGGCTCAGGAAGAAATAGTCAGGGTAGTACCCGGCAGCCTCAACGGCCGCCTTGCGAAAGGCGACGGCGCCCTCGGTGATCTCGTAGGTGTCGAAGGTTCGATCGGCGTACTCCTCGACGGTGCAGTGGTGCACCCAGTTGCAGACGCGCTGGGTGTACGGGTCGAGGATCCTGAAGTTGATCGCGCCGAGGCGGGCGTCGGCCTCGAAGGCGCGCCGTACGGCCGCGATCGCGTGCTCGTCGATTCCGAATACGTCGTCGTCGAGGCAGATGACTACCTCTCCTGCCGCTCGCCGCAGGCCGAGGTTCCGCGCGCCGACGCCGATGTTTGCCGCCGTGCGCAGATACGTGCAGCCGGGCGCGCTGGCCGCGACCACGCCGGGCGTTCCGTCCTCCGAGTGGTTGTCCACCACGATCAGCTCGATGTCCGGCCCCTGCAGGCTATGGAGGGCCTGCAGCAGGCGGGCGAGCATGTCCGCGCGATTGAAGGTCAGAACGACGATGGAAACCGCTGGGCGGGGAAGCACCCGGCAGACCCTTCAAACCGGGTGCCGAACCGGACGGCCCTGAATCGTCGGGTGGCGGCATGGAAGACCGCCGCGCGGCTGAACGAAGTCGCCTCCGCGGAAGACATCGGTACCCGAACACGCCTTATTCGCCGCACTGCGCCGTGGCGCGTCGGTTGCTCTGAGACGGAGGACAGGATCGTATGGCGAGAAGATTCATAACCGGTATCGCGGTGGTCACCGCCGCCGCGGTGTTCTGGACCGGGCATCCGGACGCCCAGACGTCGGGGCCCGTCGTCAGCAGCCTGTCCGGTACCGTGGCCGATGGCGGCACGGTGCAGCTGTCCGGTTCCGGCTTCGGCGCCAAGACGACCGCGACTCCGCTCAAGTGGGACAACTTCGAGGCCGGCGCCAACGGCTCGGGCCTGACGAACTGGGATTATTTCGGCACGCGGCCGACTTACTCCTCGACCGTCAAGCGGGCCAAGTCCAACATGAGCGCCCGGGCCAATTTCGTCAGCGGCGCCTGGAACTCGGCCTTCGGCGTGGACGGCATGCACCTGCCGCGCGTCTACATCGATGCGTGGTCACTGGCTCGATTCCGGCCCCCCGTACTCGCGCAACCACAAGCCGCTGCGCCTGATGTCGGGCGGCGGCGCCGAACCGCACCTCGCCTATGTGATGTTCTGCGACGGCGCCAGCTACCTCACCTCGACGGTGAGTGCCTCCGATGGCCACTGGCCAGCGCTCGGGCCGGCGAACTACTCGAAGCGGTGGAGCCATATCCAGTGGTACCTGCAGGAGTCGTCGCCCGGCTCCAAGGACGGCATCATGCGGATGTGGGTGGACGGCGTGCTGCACGTCGACAAGGCCGTAGCCACGCGTACCGAGCAGCACGACCCGATGGGAGAGCGCGTACCTCGGCGAGTACCTGGGCCACGACGCCGACGCCAACTGCGCCGCCTACGGAGACACCTACACCTACTGGGACGACGTCTATTTCGACACCACGCAGGCGCGGGTCGAGATCGGCGACGCCTCCACCTATACAGCCTCACGACACCGGGAAATCCAGCTGCCGACGGCGTGGTCGGCCTCGTCGATCACGATTACGCTGAACGAAGGCACCTTCAACGGGTTTTCCGGTCTGTACCTCTACGTGACCGACAGCGCGGGTCGCGTGAACAGCAACGGTTATCCGTTGCAGTCGGGCCCGGATACCGCGCCGCCGACGCTGACCTCGTCCAGCCCGGCAAACGGGGCCACGGGCGTGGCACGGACGACGACCGTCACCGCGACGTTCAGCGAGGCGATGACGGCATCGACGGTCAGCACCAGCACGTTCGAGCTGAGGGATGCGGCGAACGTGCCTCGTTCCGGCAGGCGTCGCCTACAACGCCGCCACACGCGTGGCGACGCTCACGCCGACCGCCCAGCTGGCGACGGCGGCCAGCTATACCGGCCGCGTCAAAGGCGGCTCCGCCGGGGTCAAGGACGCCGCCGGCAACGCCCTCGCCGCGGACGCGGCGTGGTCGTTCACGACCGTGGCGGCCGCCGACACGATCGCGCCCAGCGTCACGATGACGGCGCCCGCTGCCGGGTCCACCGCCTCCGGCCAGGTGCAGGTCACCGCGTCGGCGTCGGACAACACCAGCGTCGCCGGCGTGCAGTTCAAGATGGACGGGGGGAACATCGCGGGCGAAGACACCACGGCCCCGTACGCGGTCTCGTGGGACAGCACGCTGGCCAGCAACGGCTCGCATACGCTGACGGCTGTCGCGCGCGACGCGGCGGGCAACACGAAGCAGTCGCCGGCGGTGACGGTCACGGTGTCGAACACGCCCACGACCACCGCCGGTCTCGTGGCGGCCTACGGTTTCAACGAAGCCTCGGGCACGGGCGCGCATGACGCCTCCGGGCGGAACAATCCCGGCACAGTGGCCGGCGGCGCGAAACGGTCGCTGCAGGGGAAATACGGCGGCGCCATCAGCTTCGACGGCGTGGACGACTGGGTCAGCGTCGCGGATTCCGCGTTCGCTCGATCTGACCACCGGCATGACGATCGAGGCGTGGGTCAATCCCACGACACTCAGCGGATGGCGGACGGTCATCATGAAGGAAAACGCCGGAGGGTTGGCGTACGTGTTGTATGGGCATGACAATGCCCCGAAGCCGGCGGCGTACGTGCGCATCGCAGGCAGGAGCAACAGCGACGGCACGGGTGGCTCGGCCGCGCTCCCGTTGAACGCCTGGACGCACCTTGCAGCCACATATGATGGCGCGACCGTGCGTGTCTACGTCAACGGGATCGCGGTCGGGACCGCCCCCGTGTCCGGTTCGATCGTCGCGTCCACCCTGCCGTTCCGCATTGGCGGAAATGCCGTCTGGGGCGAGTTCTTCCACGGGCTGATCGACGAGGTACGGGTCTACAACCGCGCGCTCGGCGCAGCCGAAATCCGCAGCGACATGACGACGCCGATCGGCGGCTCCGGCGAGGAGGCACCCGCCGCGCCGTCGAACCTCAGGATTGTTCCCTAGCCATTCGAGACGAACCACAGAGACACAGCGGCTCAGAGGTCAGGCTTTCCCCTCTGTGTCTCTGAGACTCTGTGGTTTGTGATCGGGCACCTGACCATCCCACGATCGCACCTCCTCCCCGCGAAGTCTTCTCCCCGGGAGACTTCGGTCTGCCATGTGGCGGATCCCCCGACTTCGTAAATCGTTCTTCTCGAATTCCCACGCATTTACAGGCTGATCGACGCCCCCGCAGCGGAAGGCGGTTTGCTACCCCTTCCCACGATGCAAACGGCCCACGTGTATCGCCCGGACCCGGTGTTGGTTGCCGGCGCCTCACCTGCGCCCGCGATCCGTCTGGCCCTGTGCACGGCCGGGGAGATCTGGGGCGGGGTCGAGCGGTTCGTGCTCACGCTGGCCCCGGCGCTGCGATCGGCGGGGATCGACCCGCTGGTCATCCTCTTTCACGACGCGCTGCTGGCGCGAAAGCTGCGCGCGGCGCGCGTCCGCGTCGAGGTGCTCGATCAGCACGCCAAGTACGACCCGCGGACGGTCGGGCAGCTGCGGCGCCTGCTCCGCACGCACGACATCGGCGTCCTGCACGTCCACGGCTACAAGGCGACCGTCGCCGGGAGTCTCGCCGCCCACGGTCTTCCGCTCAAGATCGTCAAGACCGAGCACGGGTTGGTGGAGCCATTTTCCGGCTGGCGGGGGCTGCCGGCTTACTCCAGGCTGGCGGCAAACGTCACGCTGGACCGTATCGCCTCGCGGTACTTCGTCGACGCGGCCGTGTTCGTCTCGAGCGATCTGCAGGGCCGGCGCCGGGTCGCAGCGTCCAATGTGGCGCAGCGGGTCATCTACAACGGCATCGACGTGCCGCCGGCTCCGCCCGCGCGCCGGCGGCGCCGCGGCGCCTTCGCCATCGGCATCGTCGGCCGGATCGACGCCGTGAAGGGGCACCTGCACCTGCTCGAGGCTCTCTCGCGGTTGCGCCACCTGCGCGATGTCCGCCTTCACGTCTTCGGCGACGGCCCGCTCGAAGAGACGTGCCGGCGTGTGTGTCACGAACTGGGCCTCGACAAGCGCGTGACGTTCGAAGGGTTCGAGCCGGCGGTCCACGAGCGGATGGCGGCGCTGGATCTCCTCGTGATGCCCTCGCTGCACGAAGGGCTGCCTTACGTGCTGCTCGAGGCGATGGCGCTGAAGGTGCCGGTCGTGGCGTCGCGGGTGGGTGGCATCCGCGAAGCCATGGAGGCCGACGAATGCGGCCTGCTGGTGGCGCCGGGCGACCCCGCCGCGCTGGCGGAGGCGATCGAACGGGTCTATCACTGCCGCGAGCTGCGCATCGCCCTGGCGCGGCGCGGCCACGAGACGCTGCACCGCCGGTTTCTCGCTTCGAGGATGGTCGGCGAATACGTCGATCTCTATCGAGAGCTGGCCGGGGACTGACGTGCGCGCATTCGCCTTCTCGCTCTACCTGGTCTTCACGTGCAGCTGGTTCCTGCACATGCCGACGCGCTACGAGTTCCTCGCCGCCGTACGCGGCGACCTGCTGCTCGTCTGCCTCATCCTCGGGCTCATCGTCGTGCAGCACCGACGACGGTCCGGAGGTGACGACCGACCGCCGCACCGGCACCCTGCTGTGGGCGCTCGTCATCTACGCCGCCGTCACGATTCCGTTCGTGGAGTGGCCGGGCAGCGTCGTCAAGACAGGGTTCCCGAACTTCTTCAAGGCCTTCGTCTTTTTCTATTTCACGGCGACGCTGGTGAACACGGAGAAGAGGCTCCGCGTCCTGCTGCTGGTGTTCCTCGCGTGTCAGACGTTCCGCGTGCTCGAGCCGCTCTACATGCACGTCACCGACGGCTACTGGGGCTCGAAGGCGAGCATGGGCTACGAGTTCATCAATCGTCTGTCCGGCGCGCCGTCCGACACCGTCAACCCGAACGGGCTGGCGTCCATCGTGCTGACCGTCGTCCCCCTGCTGCATTACCTGACCGCCGGGACGGTCAAGGGACGGCTCATGTACCTCGCCGTGCTGCCGATGCTGCTGTACGCGCTGGTGCTGACCGCATCGCGCTCCGGCATGATCGGCCTCGCCGGCATCGTCGGGCTCGTCTGGCTGAAGAGCCGCCACAAGATCGTGCTGCTGGCGACGGTGGCCGCGCTGGTGATTGCGGCCCTTCCCTACTTGTCGGCCGACCTCGACCGACCGGTACGCGTCGATTTACAGCAGCGACACGAAGAATGCCTCGACCGCCGAGGATCGCATGGCCGGCATGCAGATGAACCTGCAGGTCGCGCTGCGGCGGCCGCTGTTCGGATACGGGCTGGGAACCTCCTCGGAGGCCAACTTCAACTACGGCAACACCGTGCTCCCGGCGCACAACCTGTACCTCGAGGTGGCGCAGGAGCTCGGGTTCCTCGGGCTGGCGCTCTACATGACGTTCATCGGCTCGGTGCTCATCGGCCTGCGCCGCGCCGCGGCCGCGCTGCGGCGCTCGCAGGCGCCGCTGGCCATCCTGACCCGTCTTGTTCCGGCGCTGCAGGTCTTCGTCGGGATGAACCTGCTGTTCAGTTTTGCCAGCTACGGATTGTCCAGTACGACTGGTATCTGGTGGCGGGGCTGACCGAGGCGACCACGCGTCTGCTCGTGCCCACGGCGGCGGTTGCCGCGGCGGTGCCGGTGCCGGCGCCGTTCCGTCCGGTCATGGCCAGTCCACTGCGTCCGGTTACGCCGAGGCCCTGAGGTTCAGCGTGCGATACCTGTTCTGGCTCTCACTGGCGGTGCTGCTTTACACGTACGCAGGGTATCCCCTGCTGACGATCGTGCTCGGCCGTCTCGTGCGGCGGCGCGTCGCGACGGGAAGCGGCCTGCCGACGGTGACGATCATCATTGCCGCCCGCAACGAGGCGCGCTCGATCCGGGCGACGCTCGAGAACAAGCTCGCGCTCGACTACCCGCGCGACAAGCTTCAGATCATCGTCGTCTCCGATGCATCCACGGACGGCACCGACGCCATCGTCCAGGAGTACGCCGGGGACGGCGTGGTGCTGCTGCGTCAGGAGCCGAGACGCGGCAAGACGGCGGCGCTGAACCTCGCTGCCGAACAGGCAACCGGGCACCTCTTCGTCTTCGCCGACGCGAATTCGATGTATGCGCCGGAGACGGTCCGCATGCTGGCGCGGAACTTCAGCGATCCGCGCGTCGGGTATGCGACCGGACGCCTCGTCTACGGCGGGGGCGACGGCTCAGGCGTCGGGTTCGGGTGCAAGGCTTACATGGCGTACGAAGATCTGCTGCGCCGATCGGAAACGAGGCTGGGCTCGATCGTCGGAGTGAACGGCGGCGTCGACGCCGTCCGCCGCGATCTCTTCCTGCGGATGCGCGACGATCAGCTGCCCGACTTCGTCCTGCCGCTGCACGTCGTCGAGTGCGGCTATCGCGTGATCTACGAGCCGGACGCGATCCTGTACGAGGACACGCTGACGACGTCGCGCGCCGAGTACCAGATGCGCGTCCGTGTCGCTTTGCGCGCGTGGTGGGCGATGGCCGACATGCGCGCGCTGTTCAATCCGCGCCGCCATGGCGTGTTCTCCCTGCAGCTCTTTTCGCACAAGGTCCTGCGCTACGCGGCGTTTGCCGCAGTGCCCGCGGCCTACCTCGCGGCCGCCGCGCTGTGGGACGCCGGCACGGTCTACCAGATGTCGTGGCTGGCCGGGTCGGTCGTGCTCGTGATGGCTGCCGCGGGGTGGCTGGCGGAGCGGAAGGGCTACTCCAGCTCGCTCGTCAGCATTCCGTACTACTTCGTCCTGATTAACGTGGCCGCGGGACAGGCGCTGGTGAAGTTTGCGGCCGGACAGAAACAGGCGGTCTGGACGCCGAGGCTCGGGTGACTCGATGTGTGGCATAGCTGGATCCTGGACGCCTGAAGGCGCGCGCGACGTCTCTCGCGACGTCGTGGAACGCATGGTGAAGGCGCTCCGTCACCGCGGGCCCGACGACGAGGGCTTTCACGTCTCGCGCCGCGCCGGCATCGGCATGACGCGCCTGTCGATCATCGACGTGGCCGGCGGGCATCAACCGATCTCGAGCGAGGACGGGCAGGTCACCGTTGTCTGTAACGGCGAGATCTACAACCACAACGAGCTGCGCCAGGAGCTGATCGGCCGCGGCCACGTGTTCCGGACCCGCAGCGACGTCGAGGTGATCGTGCACCTCTACGAGGAAATCGGCGAGAAATGCATCGAGCGGCTGCGCGGCATGTTCGCCGTGGCGCTCTGGGACGAACGGCGCCAGCGGCTTCTGATCGCGCGCGACCGGCTCGGGATCAAGCCGCTGTTCTACGCGCGGCATGCCGGCGGCCTGCTCTTCGCCTCGGAGATGAAGGCCCTCGTACGGGCCGGCCTCGCCCGGGGTTCAGCTCGATCCCGAGGCGCTCGACCGGTATCTCACGTTCGGCTACATCCCGGCGCCGCTGACCATCTACCGCGAGATCAGGAAGCTCGAGCCGGGCCACATCATGATCGCCGACGCGGGCGGCATCACGACCAGGCGCTACTGGCAGCTGCGTTTCGACCCGATCCCGGACGCCGACGAAGTGGCCCTGGGGCGCCGGTTCGTCGAGCTGTTCGAGGACGCGGTTCGCTCGCACCTGATGAGCGACGTGTCGCTGGGTGCGTTCCTCAGCGGCGGCGTGGACTCGAGCCTCGTCGTGGCGCTGATGGCCGAGATGACCAGCACGCCGGTGAAGACCTTCACCATCGGCTTCGGCGGCGGCGCCGGCGGTCACCTCGACGAGCGGCCGTACGCGCGCCTCCTGAGCCGGCGCTACGGCACGACGCATACGGAGTTCGAAGTCCAGCCGAATCTCGAGGAGGTCCTGGATCACGCCGTCGAGGCGTTCGACGAGCCGTTCGCGGACGACTCGGTCATTCCGACCTACTACATCTGCAAGCTGGCGCGGCAGAGCGTCACCGTCGCGCTCACGGGCCTCGGCGGCGACGAGCTGTTTGGCGGATACGAGCGGCACCTCGGCCTGAAGCTGAGCGCCGGCTACGACCGCGTTCCCTCGTTCGTGCGCCGGCGGATGATCGGTCCGCTGGTGGACAGCCTGCCGGAGCGGCGGGACGGCCACTACACGATCAATCACCTGAAGCGGTTCGTCCGGGCGGCGGAGCTGCCGGCGCCGCGGCGCTACCTGAACTACGTCACGGTGTTCAACGAGGCGATGAAGCGGCGCGTCTGCGCCGCGGGCGCGCTCGATCACGACGGTGAAGGCCAGGCCGGCGACACCCGGCACTTCGACTCGCCGGCGGCGCACGACCTCGTGGATCGCGCGCTCAACCACGACATCAACACCTATCTGCCCGAGGACATCCTCGCGCTCAGCGATCGCCTGAGCATGCAGTGCAGCCTGGAATTGCGCGTGCCGTTCCTCGACCACCCGCTCGTCGAGTTCTGCGCGACCATTCCCTCGTCGCTCAAGATCCGCGCGACGACGAAGAAGTACCTGCTGCGGCGCGTCGCGCGCCGTTTCCTGCCCGACGAGGTGATCGACCACCGCAAGCAGGGGTTCGCGTCGCCGATGACCTCGTGGCTGCGAACCGACTTGAAGGACTACGTGCGCAGCACGCTGGCGCCCGCGCGCCTGGAGCGGCACGGTCTGTTCGACGCCGGCGCCGTGACCGGCATGATCGACGCGCACATGACGAGGCGCGAGACCTACGACCGCCAGCTCTTCGCGCTGATGATGTTCCAGAAGTGGCACGAGCGGTTCATGTGAGCGCGACGGTGATGGCAGGACTCCTACGACCCTTCGCTCACGACGTCATCAGCCGGCGCAACGGCTTTGGCGGATGGCAGCCGCACCGCGACGCGTTCCGCACGCTGGTGTCGCAGGACGGCGCCGCCATCGAACGCCAGTCGCTGGCCGCCCTGGCGCGGCTGCTCGCCCACGCGTACGCCGACGTGCCGCTCTACCGCGAGCGATGGACCGCGCTCGGCTACGCGCCGTCGTCCGAGGTCACGCTCGAGGAGCTGCGGCTCCTGCCGCTGCTCACGAAAGCGGACATCCGCGACCGCAAGGCGGACCTGGTGGCGCGAAGCGTGCCGCAGACCTCGCTGCAGCTCGATTACACGGGCGGCACCACGGGTACCCAGACGTCGTTCTATCGCGACGATGCCTGCCGGGTGGCGAGGTTCGGCCGCCAGTGGGGGATCCTCGAGCGCTGCGGGTACCGGCCCGGGGACAAGCGCGCGCTCATCTGGGGCGCCCATGCGGATCTCGAGCCTCCCAAGGGGGCCCTCCGCGTCAAACAGTGGATCCGGCGGTATGCGTCGGCGGACGAGGCGATCTGCTGCACCGTCATGACGCGCGACGCAATGCTCGCCTATCACCGGCGGTTGTGGGACTTCCGCCCGAAGGTCATCTACGGATATCCGAACGCCATCGAGCAGTTCGCGACCTTCGTCGAGCGCCACCTCGTGCCCATCAAGGTGGACCGGGTGTTGTGCACCGCGGAAAAGCTGCGCGATCACCAGCGCGAGCTGTTCCGGCGCGTCTTCGGCGGCGACGTCTTCAACCTGTACTGCTCGCGCGAGCACGGGTGCGTCGGCTTCGAGTGCGGGCGTCACGATCGGTTCCACGTGGACTCGGGCAGCGTCATCGTCGAGATCCTGCGCAACGGCCGCCCGGCGCGCCCTGGCGAGTCTGGCGAGATCGTCGTCACCGACCTTCTCAACCGCGGCATGCCGTTCATCCGCTACGCCACCGGCGACGTGGCCACGGCGTCCGAGGGGCCGTGCGACTGCGGGTGCCCGCTGCCGACCTTCTCGAGCCTCGACGGGCGGACCGCGGACATCCTCTACCGGCCAGACGGGTCCAGGGTTGCGGGGCTGATGCTCGACGACCTGTTCATGGATCTGCCGGCGATCACGCACGCGCAGTTCGTCCAGCACGACCCGTCGTCGATTGACGTGAACGTCATCGCGCGCGGCGCCGGTGAGGACCTGCAGGCCGCGATGGTGGCGGAGGTCCGCTCGATCATGGGTCCGGACGTCGCCGTCCGGCTCCATTTCGTCGACGACATTCCGCGGAACCCGCGCTCCGGCAAGTATCAGACGGTGATCTGCGCCATTCCCGCGCGTACGACTGGCGCGCCTGGGGTATCCCTGTGCTCATGAAAGCGCCGGCGCCGGCTCGCACCGTGCTGATGGTGTCGTATGCCTTCCCGCCGGAAGCCTATGTCGGCGGCCGTCGCACGCTGAAGTACCTGCAAGTACCTCGGGCAGTTCGGCTGGCGGCCGATCGTCGTCACGATCAAGCCGCGGAGCGACGCGTTCCAGGACGAGCGGCTGACCGAACAGCTGCCCGAAGGCGTTCTCGTGCTGCGAACGCGCGACTGGGACGCGGCCACGCTCGTGGACGCCGTCTCCCGGTGGATGAAGCGCCTGAAGCGGAGCGGCGCCGCCCCGGCCGTCCGGAGTCCAATGCCCGGAGTCTGGAGCCCGGAGCCCGGAGTCTGAAGTCCGAAGCCCGGAGCCCGGAGCCCGAAGCCCGGAGCCCGATGCTGGCGCCTCATGGTTCTCCCGCGCCAAGCAGCTCGTCTGCCGTGTCCTGCTCGAGTCGCCCGACTCACACATCTTGTGGGTGCCGCTGGCCGTCATGCGCGCGGCGAGGGTGCTGCTCACCGAGCGCGTGGACGTGATCTACTCGTCGTCTCCACCGCACTCGAGCCACCTCGCCGCGTACGTGCTGGCGAAGTGCTTCCGGAAACCGCACGTCGTGGACTTCCGCGACCCGTGGGTGACCGATGCCGGCGATGTTCCGGAGCTGGCAGAAGTCACGCAAAACGGATGGTCGTGGCCAACGCCGCGAAGCTGGTCGTGGTGTCGCCGGGCGAGCCGGAAGACCTGCGGGCCGAGCTCCCGCAGCTCGACGCGGGCCGTATGTCGGTGTTGACCAACGGCTACGACCCCGACGACTTCGCCGCCAGCGCGGGCCCAGGCCCGGACCCGCGGCATTTCACGATCACGCATGCCGGCACGATCTATCGCGAAACGGGCCGGGAACTGTTCCACGCCCTGGAACAGCTGGTCGCAGCCGATCCGCAGCTGCGGCAGGCACTGCGCGTCAACCTGATTGGCGAGATCGACGCCGAGCATCACGAGAGCGTGCGGCGCCTCGAGGCCGCCGGCGTGGTGCGCAGCTTCGGGCTGCAGCCTCATCAGGCGACGATTGCCGCGATCCAGGCGAGCGACGTGCTGCTCATCCTGCAGCGCGGCGGAACGTCGGCCGCGTCGCACATTCCCGCGAAGGTCTTCGAATATCTCTTTGCCGCCAAGCCGATCCTCGCGATCGCGGCGCCCGGGTCGCTCGGCGAGCTGCTGGCGGCGAGCGGCCTGGGCATCACCGTCGCCCCGCACGACGTGGCCGGACTGGCGCAGACGATCCAGGGGCTGTATCGCAAGCGCCGGTCGGGCGGACTCCGGGTCCAGCCGGACACGGCCTATATCAGCCGCTTCGACCGGCGGAATCTCACGGCGCGGTTCGCGGATCTTCTCGAGGAGGCGGCCCAATGATGACCAACACCGGCACCGGCGTCGACCCTACGGCCGCTGCTGATCAAGCGCGTCCTGTTTCCGGCCTGGGTCCGGAAGAACCGGAGCACGCGGCTCGCGTACCTCGAGCAGTTCGAGCGCAGCCAGTACCTGCGGCGCTGGGAGCTCCAGGAGCTGCAGTGGACGCAGTTCAAGGTTCTGCTGAAGCACGCGTTCGATCATTGCGCGTTCTATCGGAGGAAGCTGACGGCGATCGGCATGCTGCCGGAAGACGTCAGGACGCCCGACGACATCGCCCGCGTGCCCACGACGTCGAAGGAGGAAATCCAGGAGTGGATGCGCGACCTCATCGCGGACAACGTCAGCGGACCTCTCCTGAAGGACATGACGGGCGGCTCCACCGGCAGTCCGATGGTCTTCTACTACGACGAGGACCGGCTCGACAGCCGCTCCGCGGCGGCCATCCGGCACAACCGCTGGACGGGGTGGGATATCGGGCAGAAGATGGCCGTGCTCTGGGGCGCCCCGCGCGACCTGGCGTCCGGGTCGATGAAAGGGCGCGTCCGCGACTGGATCCTCGACCGCCGCGTCATGCTCGACGCATCGTCCATCGACGACGGCCGGATGCGGGCGTTTCACCAGCGGCTGATGCGTCATGACCCGAAGTTCGTCCTCGCCTACGCCAACACGATAGCGCTCTTCGCGCAGTTCCTGCGGGACAGCGGCCTCGAAGCGCCGCGGCCGCGCGCGATCATCACCTCGGGAGAAGTGCTGACCGCCGACAACCGGACGCTCATCGAGTCCACCTTCGGTTGCAAGGTCTACAACCGGTACGGGTGCCGGGAGTTCGCGGTCATCGCCTCGGAGTGCGGGCACCACCGCGGCATGCACATCAACGCCGAGAACCTGCTCGTGGAAGTGGTGTCGGGCGAGATCGTCGTCACCGACCTCAGGAACTTCGCGATGCCGATGATCCGCTACCGCACACGCGACGCGGGCGAGCTGATGGCCGGCGGCTGCGACTGCGGCCGTGGCCTGCCGCTGCTCAACCTGACCGGCGGCCGCGTCACCGAGTTCCTGACGGCGCTCGGCGGCCAGAAGGTGTCCGGCATCGTCCTCGCCACCTATGCCGTGACCAGCATTCCCGGGCGTCGGCCAGATCCAGTTCGTGCAGGACCGGGCCGATCGCATCAGGGCGCGGGTGGTGCGCCGCCCCGACTGGTCCGGCGAGAGCGCCACGACGCTCGCGGGCAAGGTTCGCAGCTTCCTCGGCGAGGCGATGACGGTTGACGTCGAGTTCGTGGACGCCATCCCGCTCGAAGCGTCGGGCAAGTATCGATTCTCCATCTCTACGCTCGCCCACGACTAGACCGCTAACTACCCATAAAAGCTTTCGAGTGCGATTGCGGGCCCGCGACATCGGAGCGGCCCGCAGTGATTGGGAAGAGACAGCCCAGGAGGGCAGTCGAACGGCAGGACATGATCCTGTCAGCGCACGAGAGGGCGACCTGGCCCTCGACGGCACGTGACGCAGCGGCGCGGTGGCGCGCGCAGCTGGTTGGGCGACGGATCGCTCCAAAACAATTGAAGCTCGTAGAACCGTCCGTCAATGGATTGAGGACAGGACCGCAATGACTAGAAGACTGATCAGTGGCGTCGCCGTGCTCGTCGCGACAACCGTGCTCTTCACCGGGCATCCCAACGCACAGGTGGCGGCGCCCCTTGTCGAGAGCTTGTCCGGCACCGTCGCTGATGGCGCCACGATTCAGATTACCGGCACCGGTTTCGGCGCCAAGCCCGTGGCCGCGCCTCTCAAGTTCGACGACTTCGAGCGCGGCGCCGACGACGCGACGATCGACGGGTGGGATACCTATCCAGGCGGGGAGACATCGGCCAAACCCACCTTCTCGACCACCGTGACGCGGGAGAACTCGCGCACCAGCGCGCGCGCGAACTTCGTGGACGGCAAGTGGAATTCGGCAATCGGCATCGCCAACACGCCGTTGCCGCGAATCTACCTGGACGGGTGGTATTACCTCGACGCGCCGCCGCCGTATTCGCGCAATCACAAGCCGTTCCGCATCACGTCGCAGGACAACCTCGAGCCGCATCTCGACTACGTCATGTTCTGCAACGGGAGCCTGCTCACCACGACGGTCGGCACTGCCGATCTGAAGTGGCTCGAGCCGACACCGGCCACCTTCTCCAAACGGTGGGCTCACATCCAGGGCTACTTCGAGCAGTCGTCACCGACCGCCCAGGACGGCGTCATGAAGTTCTGGGTCGACGGCGAGCTCCTGGCCGACCAGCCGGTGCAGACTCGCAAACCAGAGGAGGCAGGTACCCGATGGGAGAACGTGTGGATCGGCCAGTACCTCGGACACGACGCCGATGACGCGTGCCCCGGTATCGGCGACAGCTACGCCTATTGGGACGACGTGTACGTCGATACCTCGCAGGCCCGCGTCGAGATTGGCGACGCGCCGACCTACGCCGCGTCCAGGCACCGTGAGATTCAGCTGCCGCGGGCGTGGTCCGACTCGTCGATCACGATCGAGGTCAACCAGGGCAGCTTCAGCGACCTTTCGACCCTCTACGTGTATGTGATCGACAGTGCCGGCCGGGTGAGCGCCGGCCTGCCCTTGATCGTCAACGCCGACAGAACCACTCCCTCGGTCATCACGGTCCTGCCGCCGGGAGGCGGCACCGCGCCCGTGACGACCGGCGTCACGGCGATCTTCGACGAGCCGATGGCCGCCGACCGCATCGGGCTGGCAACGTTCGAACTGCGCGACCCGTCCTCCTCCGTCGTCAACGCGTCGGTGACGTACGACGCCGCCACTCACACCGCGACCCTCAGTCCTTCGACACCGCTGCTGCCGGACCGCACCTACACCGCGCGTCTCCGCGGCGGGAGCGCCGGTCTCACCGACGAAGCCGGCAACGCGCTCGCCGGCGACGTATCGTGGTCGTTCACGACTTACAGTCCGGACCGCCCGCCAGGGCTGGTGGCTGCGTACAGCTTCGACGAAGCGTCCGGAGTGGATGTCGTTGACTCATCGGGCCGCAAGAACGCCGGGACGATGCAGGGCGGCGCGTCCCGCGCGGAAGGGCTGCATGGCGGGGCGATCCAATTCGACGGTCAGAGCGGAATGGTCAGCATCCCCGATGCCGATTCGCTCGATCTCACCAACGGCATGACGCTAGAGGCGCGGGTGAATCCCGACTCGTTGTTCAGGTGGAACACCGTCGTCATGAAGGAGAAGGAGAGGGACTTCGAGGGTACCGAGGGAGGGCTCGCCTACGCGCTGTACGCCAACGACGACACATCCCGGCCGCGGGCGAACATCAACACCGGCGGCCTCGATCTGAAGGTGAGCGGGACGTTCCAGGTGCCGATCAACGCGTGGACTCACATCGCGGCCACCTACGACGGCACGATGGTCCAGCTGTACGTCGACGGAGTGCCGGTCGCCCGCGGCGCCTTCGAGGGCACGCTGATCAGCAGCAAAGGTGTGCTGAGCATCGGCGGAAACCCGGTGTGGCACGACGAATACTTCCACGGGCGCATCGACGACGTCCGCGTCTACAACCGCGCCCTCAGCGCCTCCGAGATCCAGGCCGACATGGCGATCGCGGTACCGCCTACCGAGCCTCCGCCGCCCCCGCCGCCACCGCCGCCGGACGAGACGACGGTGTTCGGTCCGCTGACGTACACGAGCAGCGGCCTGCCGGTCCTCGACAAGAAGACGTTCGAGGTGACCGACAGCACCGGCGAGTATTCGCTGCGAATCGCGAATGACGGCGTCATGGCCGCCGTGGTCGCCCTGAATGGGCGTGTCGTGTTGCGGCCGCGCGATTTCATCGCCTACGGCGGGCGAGGGAACGACAGCGACTCCTTCGACCAGGAGTGGCAGCGAATCAAGAAGGGCAAACCGGACGGTCGCGGCATCGTGCCGTTCATCGAGATTCCCGTTGCGGTCCGTCCGGGCGCCAACCAGTTGTTCGTCGGGTTCTGGGGACCTGCGGCCACATCGCTGACGGCGGAGATCGTGCGGCGCATGGTGCCGCCCGCCTGCACGGTCACGAGCCCCGTGGAGGGCTCGGCCGTCCGCGAGGGCGACCGGGTCGTCGTCGCGGTGCAGGCCAGCGACAACGTTCGCGTGACCGCGGTGCGCTTCCAGTCAAGTGACGGAAGCCTGGACGTCACCGACCGGTCGGCACCGTTCAGCGCGCCGTTTACCGTTCCGGGGACCGTGAGCCAGGCGACGTTCACCGCAACGGCCTACGATGCCGCCGGCAACACCGGTGCCTGTTCCAGCACCGCCGGGGTGCTGCAATACGCGCCGCCGACGGTGGTCATCACGGCGCCTGACGCAGACACCACGTTCGTCGAAGGGGCCACGGTTCCGATTGACGTCGTAGCCACCGGGACGACGTATATCGACCGCGTCGACCTTTCGGTGAACGGTGTGGCCCTGGCCTCGGATGCCGCGGAGCCGTATCGGTTCCTCTTCACGGTGCCCGCCGGCGTGAGCTGGGTGAGCCTCCAGGCGTCGGCGGTCGATCGCCGGCGCAAGACAGGGACGTCGGACGTGATGATCGTACCGGTCGTGCCGGATCCGCTGACCACGGTGGCGGGGCGCCTGGTGGACAGGTGGGGCAGGGCCGTGGTCGGCGCGAGCGTCGCGGCGTACGTCCACGGCCTGATGGCCGAGATCTTCGACTTCCCGGCGACCCTCACCGAGATGCCGAGCCTCGCCGACCGGATGGCCAGCCGGACGAAAGTGGTGTCGGCGGCCAACCTGAGGAATCCTGGCTTCGTGTTTGGCGCCGACCCGTTTGGATTTGGCGGCGGGAGCCACGCGGTGCGGCTATCCGGCTACTTCTGGGCGGCGCGGTCGGGCATCTACACGTTCGGCCTCGGCGCCAACGAAGGAGGACGACTGATCATCGACGGCTCGACCATCGTGAACCTGCCAGTCGGCTCGGGTAATTTCCAGCAGGGCAGCGGACGCGTCTGGCTGCCTGAGGGACCGGTTCCGATCCAGATCCTCGCGTTCGACAACGGGAATCCGGAGATTCAGCTTTCGTACATCCAGCCCGCGTGGTCGGTGCAGATCGTGCCGCAGTCGAGTCCTTACAGCGGCCGAGTCGCCGTATTTGGGCACCTCCGATGCGAACGGCGCGTTTGTCATACCAGACGTCCCGGCGGCGCTCGGCGCCATCAAGGCATCGGCGACGTTCACACCGTCGGCGGGCCGGGAGATCTCCGGCACGGCGCCGTCAACCCCTCCCGTCGCGGGAGGTTCGACCGAGGTGGGAACGATCCGTCTCCGCTGATTGAGGTCGCTGGCAAGGCGCGTCCGCTGGACGCGCCTTGCGGCGCAACGCGAGGGAGCCCGACATCCAGCCGGCGACGAGGTTGACACTGCCAGCCTGCCCATCTAGGCTAGGGCGGATTTCACGTGTGTGGGGCGGGCCTTCAGAGCCCGCCGCGCGGACTCGATGGGTCCGCGTCCACATCAATCTCAATTTGCGGAATCCCGACCTCGACTGGGGGCCGGGCAATGCCGACCGCTCTCATGCGTTCGTGGCGGGGCGGGTCACCAATGCCTTGCCGGATTCGTTCGGCCGGCTGCTCGCGGCGCAGGATAATCGGCAGGCGGAACTTGCCGTGCGTTTCATCTGGTAGGAGACACATGAGAAGAACAGCAACGCGCTTCATGACGTTCGCGATCATCGGCCTGCTCACGGGCGCCGCCGGTGCCCAGCAAGCGGGTCCGGCTCCCGGCGAGACGCTCAGCGAGAGCTACCGCGGCAGCCAGCGGGACAACAACGAATACCAGAAGGTCGCGCCGATCAAGGTGTTCGACAACCTGTACTACGTCGGTCCGGGCGCCGTCTCGGTATGGCTGATTCCGACGACCGACGGGCTGATCCTCGTCGATTCCGCGCAGGAGCCGCTGGTCGACCACGTGATCGACAGCATCAGGAAAGTCGGGCTTCGACCCGAAGAACATCAAGTACATCCTCCTCAGCCACGGCCATCTCGATCACTTCGGCGGCGCCGCGCAGGATCCAGGCGCTCTCGGGCGCGCGCGTGGCGACGCTCGAGGAGGACTGGCAGCTGATTGAAGAAGGCGTTCGGGGCGCCCGCCAACCCCAATCGTCCGCTCGGCTCCCGTGCTCAAGCGCGACATGGTGATCAAGGAAGGCGACACGGTCACCCTCGGCAAGACGTCGCTGAAGGTCTACAAGCTGCCCGGTCACACGGCCGGCTCGCCGTCATTCGAGTTCACGGTGTATGACAACGGCAAGCCGCACAAGGCGTTCCTGTTCGGCGGCCCGGGGCAGCGCAACGGCGTGCAGGGCGGCACGCAGTTCCTGGCCAGCATCAGGCGCCTGAAGAGTGAGTTCGCGGACGTCGAGGTGCCGGTGCACGTCCACAGCTGGCTGGCGACCTACCCCTGGGCCGGCGGCGGCAGCGATTTTCGAGCCTGCCATGAAGCTGAAGCAGCGCAAGGCGGGCGAGCCGCATCCGTTCGTGAACAACGCCGCCTGGCGGCAGTGGCTCAACACCGCCGAGGCGGGAACGATCAAGTACGTCGAAGAGGCCAAGGCAAAGGAAGGCCAGAGCCGGACGCAGCAGTAGAAACAAGGGCGGCCTTGGGCCGCCCTCGTGTTGACTCCGGGCTTCGGGCTCCGGGCTTCGGGCTCCGGACTCCGGGCTCGGCGCCAACCGGTCCCGAATGGCCGGCGCGGGCTTACTGACCGCCGCCGGCCTGGAGCCCTGATTCCTGAGCCCAGGCCTCAGCTTCAGCCCGACCTACGGTTTCTGCGCCGACACGTAGGCGGTAATCGCGATCAGGTCGTCCTGCGTCAGCTTCTCGACGGCCGGTTTCATCAGCTTGGCCATCTCGCCGTTCCTGGCGCCCACCTTGATGTCCCAGAGCTGCCGGCCGATGTAGCTGGGCTGCCGTCCCGCGATCGGCGGCGCGATCGCCGTGCCCCGCAGATCCTTGCCGTGGCACGTCAGGCACTCCACGCTGCTGCCGCCGCCGGTCGTGGCAATCGCCTCGCCTCTCTTCAGACTGCCCACAGGCGCATACGCCACCATCCCGGAGCGCGGATTGCGCAGCATGTTGGTGTCGTGGGTGCTTTCCGGAAGCTCGATGAGGCGGCGCCCGAGCGGCTCGGTCTCGGTGCCCTCGGCCTTCAGGAAGAGGCCGTTGCGCGTAGCGGCGAACTTCGGCACCGTGTCCGATTCGATGACCTTGACCCACGGCTTGAATGGGATCGATGCGTAGTACTCGGCCGCGGCCCGCGCTTCCTGCGGGGTCAGGTTCCGCGCCATCGCCGCCATTTCGAACCCGTTGGCCTTGTGCAGATCGGACGTTCTCCGGCGGCCGCTGGCGAAGTCGGCAATCTGCCGCAGGAAATAGTCAACCGGCAGCCCGGCCACCGGCGCGTTCTGCATCAGCCCCTGCCCGTTGGGAAAATGACAGATCGCGCAGGCCCGGAACCCGCTCGCCTCTTTGCCGTGGGCCACGATGTCCGGCATGGGCGGATGGTCGTTGGGGAACCAATCAGCGGGGTTGTAGGGCGACGTGATCTGGGAAATCGTGAACGCCTTGTCGCTCCCCGCGAGACGCAACAGCGTCCCGGACGAGTCCGTGGGCATTCCCCCCGGCCTGTCGCAGTCTCGAGGCCTGGTGCCGAGGCATCGTTGCGACCAGTCCTCCGGCATGGCGGGACGCGTGATGTAGCCGTACGCCCAGAGAGGAAATTCATCACTCTGCGTATGAAGCCGAGTCGTTCCCGCTGCCACGCACATCGCCAGCAGCAGCCACACACCGACGCGTGTCCTCATCGACCCCCTCCCGAGTGTGGTCAGAAGGGCAGTCTATACCAACGAAGCGGCCGGCCGGCAGCAGGCAGCCGGCAGTGAGTCGCTTCGTGCGTGTCCGTCGTAGGGGCCGGCTTCAGCCGGCCCGTTGAGCCGCGCTTACCACTGATACGGCAGCGCGAAGGAGCCTCCGGCGGCTGCCACGCTGCTGACGGGCGTGTCGGCGACGAACGTCGACGACAGCGGGCCGAACGAGAACTCGGAGAGCAGGCGCTGCAGGCGCTGCTCGGTCTGCTCGAGACGCCCGTAATGGCGCATGCGGCCGAGCATCGACGTCTGCAGCCGCGGCTGATCGGGATCGATTTCCCACGGGTGCAGGTAGAACACCGCCGGGCGTCGCTCCTGCTGGTTGAGCTGCGCGATGCCCCAGCGCGTCCAGCCGTACGGCAGCAACCGGAAGTAGCCGCCGCCCGCCGATCGGCAGGTTCATGCCGTTCCAGCGAAGCGTGGACGCCGGGAACCTCGAGAATCGAGCCGGCGCGGCGATGGATCCAGTAGGGATGCCGCGCCGACAGCGGGATGCCGTACCGGTCGTGATGGATCGGGAAGATGCTCGTGTCGTACGTGTAGCCTTCCTCGATCAGGATGTCGAGCGCCCACAACGACCGCGGCGTGATCGAGTAGCTCGGCGCGCGGTAACCCGGACACGCGCACGCCGGCGGTTGACTCGAGCAGCCCCTTGGCGCGCCGGACGTCGTCGCGGAACGCGTCGGGCGTCTGATCGTAGACGAGCCGGTGGCGTAGCCGTGCGAGGCGATCTCGTGGCCGGCGCCGGCGATCCGCCGGACGAGGTCGGGATACCGCTCGGCCACCCATCCGAGGATGAAGAACGTCGCCGCGCACATTCCGCTCGTCGAAGATGTCGAGCAGCCGGTCCGTGTTGGCGCACACCCGGCTCTCGAGCGATCCCACTGCCGCCGCGGCACGACACCGTCGAAGACGCTGACGTGGAAGTAATCCTCCACGTCGATCGTCATGGCGTTCATGATGCGGCGGCCGCCGACCGGGCTGACAGGCGAATGGATCAGCATGCGCCGCGTCCGCAGCAGCACGGTCTTGACCGTCGCAGGATGATGTAGATGTCGAGCGCAGATCGACAGGTGCTTGATGTAGAACAGGTCGTACTGCAGCTTCTGCATCGCATCTTCGACGCTCGCGCCGTACGTGTAACGCACCTGCGCCCAGCCGGTCAGCCCCGGCTTGACGACGTGGCGCTGGCCGTAGAAGGGAATTTGCGCGTGAGGTCGCGTGACGAACTCCGGCCGCTCGGGCCGCGGCCCGACCAAGCTCATGTCGCCCATCGAGCACGTTCCAGAGCTGCGGCAGCTCGTCGAGCCGCGTGCGGCGCAGGAACCGGCCGATGGGCGTCACCCGCGGATCGCCGCTTCGGCGCCCACACGGCGCCGGTTTGCGCCTCGGCATCCTCGCGCATCGACCGGAACTTGTGACATCGATGAAGATGTGCCCGTCGCGGCCGACGCGCCGCTGCTGATAGAAGCACCGGCCCGGCGACGTCAGCCTATCACGGCGACGACGATCGCCATCGAGCGGCAGCGACAGCAGAAGTCCCAGCGTGGCGGCCGCGATGTCGATCAGCGCGCTTGCCGACCGCCAGCACGCGCGTCTTGCGGAAGCCGTCCGAGAAGATCAGCCAGCTCGGACGCAGGTTCTCGACCGCGATCTTGCCCGTGTATTCCTCGTACACCGACGCCAGGTGATCGAACTGGACGCCGTCGATCTTCATCTCGAGCAGCTTCTCCATCGGCAGCTTGCCGCGCGCGTCGGCCAGGCTGACCACCACGCGATCGACGCGCCGTGCCGCGCACGATCGGCAGGGATGTCCTCGATGGTGCCGATCACGCCCGGATCGATGACGCCGGTCCGCCGACGCTGCGCCGGATCCGGATCGACGAAGCCGACGATCTCGACGCCCAGCTCGTGCGGCGATCGCACAGCTCGCGCGGCAAGCGCCACCGCCGCCGCGCTGGTGCCGACGACGAGCAGCCGCTCGCTGCGGGCCGCACCGTGCGGCTCGACCCACTCGAACGCGACGCGCCAGCCGGCGACCAGGACGATGACCACGATCGCGACGGTCCACGACGAAGACGCCACGGCCGATGACCAGCCCCGGGAACCAGGAATAGATGATCGCGAGCACGATCGAGGTCGACGCCGAGCGCCTTGCAGCAGGCGCACGACCAGATCGCGACGATCGGCGTCAGTTGCGCGGTCGTACAGATCGCGGGTAGTACAGGCACATCTGGCACACGCCTGCGATGAGCAACGCCTTCAGCAGCAGCGGCGTCAGCGCGCTGGCCGCAGACGGGTCCAGGCGGAGATACCACATGAGGACGACGGCGCCCAGGATGAGCAACGTTTCCGACGCGACCAGCGCTGTGCCGCGCCGCGTGGCGCGCGCCATCAGCATGACTGCCTCCCTGTCACCGGCATCGCCCTATCGATCGGACCCTGTACGCTTCGTAGTAATAGGACCCATACCCCCCCCACAACGGATCGGTCGCGGCGCGGTTCAACACCACGCCGAAGATACGATCGCGGCCAATGGCTTCCACGGTCCGGTGAACCATCCGGTACTGCGTGCGGCCCGCCGCGACGATGAGCACCACGGTATCCACCATGCCGCCGAGCAGGCCGGCGTCAGGCAGCAGGCCGACCGGCGGCGTGTCGAGGATCACCCACTCGAACTCCTTGGCGGCTGCCGCGACGAGCCGGCGCATGCGCTCCGAGGTGAGGCCGCTGATCGGATCCGGATTCGGCCGCCCCGCGGTCAGTACCCAGAGGCACGGCGACACGTCGAAGATTTCGCAGGCGGCATCGCCGCGCGCGCTCAGCACGTCGTTCAGTCCCGAGACGTTGGGCAGGCCGAACATGTCGTGCACCGTCGGGCGCCGCAGGTCGGCGTCGATGAGCGCGACGCGGCGCCGGTACGATTCGCTGAGCGTCAGCGCCAGGTTCGTCGCGGTGAGCGTCTTGCCTTCGCCGGCCAGCGTGCTCGCCATCATCACCACCTTCGTCCCGTGCTGCACCTGGGCGTGGTGCAGCGCCGCGGCCAGCTTGCGGTACTGCTCGACCGCTGCGGCCGGAATGTGGCGGCCGAGGACCATCTTGTCGCGCCGGCCGCCGGTACGCAGGGACGGCGCCGGGGCGAACGACGGGGGCGCCACGCGCGTGAACACGAGATCAGGACTCACGAATACCACCTCGAATCATCCAGCGGGTCAGGCGAAAGGCGCCGAGCGCAGCGGCCTTGTGCCGCGGCGCACTCGTGGCCGTCTCCGCCAGCACGGGGATCGCCGCCAGCACAGGCAGCGACAGGCACCGCCGCACGTCGTCCTCGGACTTGAGCGTGGCATCGCGGAACTCGAGCAGGCCGGCGAGGCCGAGGCCGAGGCCCAGGCCAGCGAGCAGGCCCATCAGGTTGAGCTGCACACGGTTGGGGCTGAACGGCGTCTGCGGCACGCGGGCGGGATCGAGCACCCTGAACTGCTCGCCGATCTGCCGCCGTTCGAGGTTCGCGGCCACCGCCGAGTCCTCCCGCTTCGACAACAGGCTCGTATAGATGTTCTGCAGCGTCTCGTAGTCACGCGTGAGCGCGATCAGCTCCGACTCGCGCGCCGGCGTCGCCTCGACGCGGGCCTGATAGCTGGTGACTTCCGTGCGCAGGCGTGCCTCCTCCTGCTGCTTGCGCGCGATCTGCCGATCGAGGTTCTCCCGTTCGGCCAGCATTTCCTGCATGCGCCGGTCGCGGGCGGCGTTGCCGGTCGACGGCGGCGGCACTCCGTCGGCGCTCGGCGCCGCCGGCACCCGGTCGTCGACGGCGGCAGCCTGCTTCTCGAGGTCCGCGACGAGGCGCCGGGCCGCGCCGATGTCCGGATGCTCGGCGGTGAGCCGCGTGCGCAGGTCGGCGAGCGACGCGCGCGCGGCTCTCGAGACGCTGCTCGAGCGAGGACGGGGCTTCCGGCGTGGCAGCGGTGCGCATGACGGCGGGCGATGCGGGCGCCAGTTCGCGAAGGTCGAGGATGCTGCGCTCGAGCACGAGGCGCCGGTCGCGGTCGCGCTCGATGTCGTTGGCGAGGCCCTGCGCCTGCAGGTTGATGCTGTTGAGGATCTGCAGGTTCGAGTCGAGCTGCGACGGCAGCTCGCCCGAGTAGCGGCGGCGGTATTCGGCCAGCTTCTGCTCGTGATCCTCCAGCCGGCTGCGCGCTTCGACCAGCTGGGTTTCGAGGAACGCGTTGGTGCCTTCGGCCAGCACTTCGCGCTCGCGTACGTTCTCCTCGATGAACTGCGCCGCCAGCCGCTCGGCGACGAGCATCGCCGATCGCGGCTCGGTGGACACGTAGCTGACGCTGAAGGCGTCACCGCGCACGAAGTTGACGTTGATCGCGTCGCGCATCCGCCCGACGAGCGCCTCCATCGGCACTGTCGAGCGCTCCTTCGAATACAAATCGAAGTCGACGATCGTCCGTTCGAGCCGATCGCGGCTGAGGATCTGCTGCCGGAGCGAGGGCAGCCGATCCTCGATACGGCTCGTCACGGTTGCGCGCACGTAGCTCTCCGGCACCCGCTGCGGAACGATCAGGATCGTCGTTTCCGAGCGGTACTGATCGGGGAGCGTGCGTGCGTACATCGCGGCCGCCGTGGCGATGACCACCGCCGGCAGCGAGATCAGCCACTTGCGGTCCCACGCGATGCGCAGGATGTCTTCGACGCCGTACGTCTTTCCAGGTAACACTGCTGCAACACCTCAGTCACGAATGATCGGCTGCCACAACGACACGTACACGCGGACACCCAGTTGTTCGGAGTCACGCGGCACACCCGGCAACGTGGCTACTTCGGGGCCGAAGCGGGATCGGCCGTGAAACGCCTCGGCGTTGAACGCCAGGGATCTCGACAGGTTCGCCTGCCACCTGAACGCCGAGGAGTACGAGATGACGGAGGCGAGCCGCGAGTAGTCCAGGCTCACGCTGCCGTCGGAGTAACTGGCGGTGGCGAGCACGCCGTGCCGGCGGTTCAGGCTGCCCGCCACGCGCAGCGACACCGACGACGAGACGACCGGCGCCGTCAGTCCTTCCACGACCTGGACCGGCCGGCTGAAATCGAGGCGCGCCTGCCACCCCCGCGAGAGTGCGTGCTCGAGTGACGCGTCGCGCGAGCACGCGGAACGTGCGCCGATCCCGATCGGTGACGAACGCCGTGCCGGTCGTCGCCCGGAGCGTGGTCCCGCGCGAGAACGGCAGGCCGCGCTTGTATTCCACGCCGGCGTCGATGTCATGCGACTGCAGGTAGCGCCGGTTCTGCGGATCGTAGACAGCCGCCGTCAGCCGATAGCCGAGCCGCAGCGTCTGATGCCGATTGAGCCCGCGCTCGAACCGCGCGCCGCCCGAGTGCGCGCTGAGGGCGCCGCCGCCGTCGCCGTCGGAGTAGGTGAACCCCTGCGTGAACACCAGCGCCGACCGGCGGCTCAGCGTGTGCGTCACGACCGTGGACGTGGACGACGTGAGCGCCTGCGCGGCGGGAAACGAATGCGCGAAACCGAGCGGCGTTGCCGTCTCCGCATCGGTCGTGCCCGGCGTCAGCGACGTGCCGACCAGCGGGTTGATCGCCGTGTACTTCGCGGCCTGCGCCACCTCCACCAGGGTGCGGTTCGTCAGGCTGAACGCGACGCGGACCCCGCCGCGATGGTCGAGCGCCCACGGCTGCAGCGCCGCCGATTCGGCGCGAACCGCCGTCTCGCCCTCGCCGGTGATCGCGAGGCGGTTGCGGCGGCGCGAGAACGTCGCGCTGACTCCGAGCTGACCGTGCGAGTTGTCCGCGCCAACGGACGGATCAAGCGCGCTCACGTCCTGGCCGCCGTGAATGATCCGGCCGTGATGCCCGGCGCCCATCCAGATGTTCAAGTCGAGCGAACGGCCCGGGTCGGAGCTGCCCGAGCCTCCGGCGCCGGCCGCCTGCTGGGCGGCCGCCGCGGCGGGGGCCTGCACGGCGATCGCCAGCACGGACACGAGGAGCGTGAGGAGCACCTTCATGCTGCGTCACGGCACGATGACCGTGTCACCCGGCTGCAGCTGGCGGTTCTGCGTCAGGTCGTTGCCCTTGAGCACCGCGCTGTAGTTGACGCGGTGACGCTCGCTCTTCCCGTCCACCGTCCGCAGCAGCACGATCTCGTCGCGGGATGCGAACTCGGTGAGCCCGCCCGCGATCGCGATCAACTGCAGGACCGACGCGGGTCCGCCGAGCGGGTAGGTGCCCGGCTTCTGCACTTCGCCCATGATGAACACGTTGCGGCTGTTGATCTGCTTCACGATCACGGTGGCCGTCGGGTCCTCGACGAACCGCCGCGCGTTTTCGAGCACGCGGAACCGCAGCTGCTCCGGCGTCAGGCCGCCGGCCTCGACCTCGTTGAGCAGCGGCAGCGAGATCTTGCCGTCGGGACGGACGACCACTTCGGCCGACAGGTCCTTGTCGCGCCAGAACAGCACCTCGAGCACGTCGAGGGGGCCGATGACGTAGCCCGGCGGGGCATGGACCTCGGACTTGCCGCCGGCGGGCGGCGCCTGCGACGCCGTCTGCCGAGAGCACTGCCGCGGCGACGAGCGCGCACGCGGCTGCGTACTTCATCATGCCGTCCCCATCGGCGAGGCCGGGCCGATCGGACGGCTGCGCAGGGAGCCGGCCATCGACACCGGGTCGATGTCGCGATACGTCTTGAACGGCAGCTGGCACTGGTGCTTGCGCAGGAAGTTGAGGAACTTCTTGTAGTCCCCCTGGTCCATGTTGAACAGCCGGACCACGATCTTGTAGCTGCCGCGCGCTTCTTCCAGCCCCTTCCGTACGACCTCGCGCACGTCGGTGCGCGTGATGTCGCGCTGCATGTAGAGGGGATAGACCGTGGTCCAGAAGGACTCTCCGTCCTTGGTGAGCCGGGTGTAGAGCTCGTCGGTCGACGTCGCGGCGGGGCGCGTCGGCCTGACGGGTCTGCGGCTGCCGCAGGACGCGGAATTCCGCCGGCAGGTCGCTCAGCTCGATCACCTCGCGATGCCCCACCACGACGAGCCGCTCGATGACGTTTTCAAGCTGCCGGACGTTGCCGGGCCACGGGCACTCCATGAGCGCGGCCATGGCGTCGGGCGAGATCGCGCGGACCGGCGTGGACGGGCGCGCGAACTGCTGCAGAAAGTGCTCGACCATCGAGGCGATGTCCTGCTTGCGCGGTCGCGCAGCGGCGGCACGTTCAGGTTGATGACGTTGAGCCGGTAGAACAGGTCCTCGCGGAACTGCCCTTCGGCAATCCGTTTCGGGAGATCGGCGTTGGTGGCCGCGATCACCCGCACGTTGACCGTGGTGGCGGTGCGCTCGGTGCCGACCTTCTGCAGCTCTCCCGTCTCGAGGAAGCGGAGCAGCAGGCCCTGCATCCGCAGCGTCATCTCCCCGACTTCGTCCAGGAGAATCGTGCCCTCGTGGGCGAGTTCCAGCTTGCCCGCCTTGTCACGGTAGGCGCCGGTGAAGCTGCCCTTGACGTGGCCGAACAGCTCCGACTCCAGCAGCGTCTCCGGGAGCCCGGCGCAGTTCACCGGAACGAAGGTGCGCTGTGCCCGCAGGCTCCGGGCGTGCACCTCCCGTGCGACCAGCTCCTTGCCGACGCCGCTTTCGCCCGTGATCAGCACCTTCGCGCTGGACCGGGCGATGCGCTCGATCTCACGTTTGAGCTCCAACATCTGTGGACTGGTACCCGTGAGCTGGCCGTAGCCGTACCCTCTCATCTGAACCTCGCAGGCTAGCGTTTCACCCGGTTTGCGTGAATTTCGGAGTCGTAGCGAGCGGCTGCAAACAGGCAGCCAGCCCTGCTATTTGCCCAGCGGAGTGCGGAACCGTCTCAAAAAGGACAGGTTTGGCGGGGACTTGCGGTAACTGGGGCGCAGCCTTAAGTCTGCCGACGCGGTTCAGGGATCACCCGCGAATCCCGGCTTCGGAGGATAAAAGTCTGCCCGGATCGGAACTCGCCTCCGGCAGGAAATTTATCTGCGGCGCAGCATGGAGAAGCGGCACGTTCGTGCCATTACCCGGCAGCGTTTGCGCGTGTTAATACCTGAGGTCGGCATTTCAACGGCGCGGGGCGATGGGCGCAAGGGCTGCCCCCCCCGATGCCGATTGCGTGTGTGCCCAGGTTCCGCGTCGCGAAAGCGCAGGGTGATGCAGCTCATTGCGATCGTCCACGAAGATCCCGCCGTTGCCGCCGAATGGGCCGTCAGCCTGTCCGCCGCCGGCTATCGCGTCGTCACGAGCGCGAGCTTCGAGGACGGGAAGTCGCTGCTCGACGCGGACATTCCGCCGGCGCTGCTCATCGCCAGCGTGCGGCTCTTGGCGCCTACAACGGCCTGCATCTGGTCATTCGCGGCCGGCTCGATCACCCCGGCATGGCGGCGATCCTGACCTCCGAGGCGCCTGATCCGGCGCTCGAGGCAGAAGCCGCGAGGTATGGCGCGGCCTATCTTTCCGGAGTGGTGGACCGCGAGACCGTCGTGTCGCGGGCGATTCAGGCGCTTGGCGACGCGGCCGTCTGACCGGGTGCGGGCCGGCTAAAGCCGGCCCCTACGTACGGGGGACGATCGAATGCGGGCCGGTTGAAGCCGGATGCGGGCTGGCTAGAGCCGGCCCCTCCGTGTAGCGCGAGTTGAGCCGGGTTGCCGTTCGGGCCGGCGCAAACGAAAAAAAGGCCGGCGGTCGAGAGACCGCCGGCCCCTTCCGGCTGAAGCCGGAAGCCACAGCGAGGACTTGAAAGCCGGAAGCCCGGAGCCAGGGAGCCCGGAGCCTACACCGTAGGCTTGTGCGTCAGCTCCGCCACTGCCTGCTTCTTGCGGCCGCCACCGAGGCCCTGAATCTGGAGCACCGGGCCGGCCGGTTCCTCCTTCAGCACTTCCTTCCGGTAGAGCGCTTCCATTTCCTGGTGATGGCGGAGTTCCTCCGGCGTCATCTGCGCCTTCTTGCGCGCCTGGAGCTTCTCCTCGCGCGCGTTCTTCGCGATGCCGCGCTCGTCGAGATCGGTCTGCGCGCCCTTGGCCACGGCTTCGGCGTTCAGCACCAGCGTCGTCTGGCCCGGGGCGAGCGGCACCGTCTTGTTGCCGGCGAAGATCTCGTGCCGGCCGTGCTCCTCGTACCACTTGGTGAGCGTCGCCGTCATGTGCATCTTCTCGATGATGTTGCGCCAGCCGATGCCCGTGTTGTAGGCGCAGAAGGAGATCTCGCCCTGCTGCGTCGCATACGGGATGATGCACATCTCCGTGCGCCGGAAGTCGTAGTTGAACAGATCCTGGAACCACATGCCGGCGATGAACAGGAAGTTCCAGCGGTCGGCGCGCCGCTTCTCGATGTCCGACATCGTGCGGTCGCCGCCGACCTTGCCGTAGTCCTTGCCGGTGGCGCCGAACGTCTTGTCGAACTTCTTCATCAGGTCGACGATGCGGAAGTGCGTCGGCGCCTTGAACGGTTCGTAGTTCCGCATCAGCGCCAGCGCCATCCCCGCCACCGAGAGGAACCTGCCGCGCGCCGCGTCGTTGACCTTGCGCCACGTCCCTGGCGAGCTGCTCGGCGTTGAGGAACGCCGTCACCGGCACCGCTTCCTTGGTTTCCTTGTCGATCATCACCGCCATGCCGATGCCGCAGTTGGGATGGCACCCGCACGTGAGCTGGCCCCAATCGCGATCCGGCCCATGGACGACGTCCGCCCAGTCGGTGAAGGTGGACATGAACGAGATCGGGAACCAGTCGCGGATCGGCTCGCCGATGCCGGTCTGCTTCTTCACGTCGTGCGCGAGATGCGACAGCGTGTAGCGCTGCGCGGCGCGCCGTTCCGGCGTGATCTCTTCGTCGCGGCCGGTGAACGACACCGGCTGGAACGACAGGAAGTTGATCCGCTTCGGGTTGTCGAGCGCGAACTCGATGACGCGGCCGACCTGCTCGTTGTTGACGCCGTTGACGATCGTGATGACCGGCACGATGTCCACACCCGCCTGGTAGAGGTTCTCGATGGCGCGCAGCTTGACGTCGAAGAGATTCCCGACGCGGCGGTGCGAGTTGGCGGCGTTGCCGATGCCGTCGAACTGCAGGTACGCGTAGCGGAGACCCGCTTCGGCCGCCGCCTTGGCGAACTCGGGGCTCTTGGCGAACTCGATGCCGTTGGTCGCCGCCTGCACGCTGTTGTAGCCGACCTTGCGGGCGTAGCGAACCGCGTCCAGGAAGTACGGCGACATCGTCGGCTCGCCGCCCGAGAACTGCACCGACATCTGCCGGCGCGGCTTGATGGTGATGGCGTTGTCGAGCACCTGCTTGATGTCTTCCCAGGAGAGCTCATGGACGAACCCGACCTGGTTCGCGTCCATGAAGCACGGGTCGCACATCATGTTGCAGCGGTTGGTCAGGTCCACCGTGAGCACCGATCCGCGCCCGTGGATCACGGTCGAGCTGCCGTGATTGTGGAGCTTCTCGTCGTTGTGCGCGCGGATGTCGCGGCCGGGGAACACCTCCTCGAGGTGCTTGAAGAAGCTGGTGTCGATCGCCATCGTGTCTTCGAAATGCCCGTGGATGGGGCAGTCCTTGACCATGACGATCTTTCCGTCCTTCTCCATGATGGTCGCCTTGATCTCGCCGACCTTTTCGTTGAGGAGGATCGACACGTCCTTCTTGCCGTCCAGGATCGCCTGCCGCGCTTCGCGGACGCACGTCGGACAGAGGGAGTCCGTCTGGCGCGGCCATCCGAGCGGCGGCTTGGTTTTCTGATGGGACTTCAGCAGCGGCTTGTCGGACCAGCGAGGCGTGAACGAGGGGTTCTGCTTGATCTTGTTGGCGGTTGAAAACACCTGCCAGATGCCGTTGGCGGCAAGTGACAGCCCCTTCTCCACGTACTTCATCGGCGCGTGCATCAAACGTCTCCTCTGGGAGGGCCCAGGATCAGGGCTCAGGACCCAGAAGGCCCGAGGCACCAGCGACTGAGGCCCCACCCGAGCCCGACGGCGTGAGGCCTGGGCCCTTATTTCCTTGGGGGTCGAAGCATCATAGGAGGAGACTTCGCAAATTTGGGCCATTTTTCAGCTAATTGGCAAATCTGACGGCTGGATTGGCAGAGGCGTCCGCGATCGGGGACCGGGCGCCGGGGTCAAGCTCCCTTTTTCGTAGCTTCGGGTTCGGGCCGGACGGCCGGCTGGAGCCGAGGGTCACGAGGGGAGACGACCTCAAGTATCAGCAGAAGAGATAGGACCGCTCAGATCATTGTATTTCCCTTATGGTGCGCGGATCTGCAGAATGTGCCGACCATGTCCTATCAGCACGACGGGTTCCCGCCTGGGGCCCAGGGTCTGTACGACCCGCGCGCCGAGCACGACGCGTGCGGTGTCGGCTTCGTCGTCCACATGAAGGGCCAGCGCTCGCACGAGATCGTGCGCAAGGCGCTGAAGGTCCTCATCAACCTCGAGCATCGCGGCGCCTGCGGCTGCGAGGCCAATACGGGGGACGGCGCGGGCATCCTCATGCAGACTCCGGACGCCTTCCTGCGCAAGGCGGTCTCGTTCACGCTGCCGCCGGCCGGATCGTACGGCGCCGGGCTCGTGTTCCTGCCGCACAACGAGCGGGACCGCGAGGCGATCGCCGGGCTGATTGGACGGATCGTCGAGGAGGAAGACGCCGACGCTGCTCGGCTGGCGGGACGTGCCGAGCGACAACAGCCTGCTCGGCGAAAGCGCGGTCGCGACGCAGCCGGTCTTTCAGCAGCTCTTCATCGCGACGCGCACGCCGATCACCGATTCGGCGTCGTCGCTGCGGTTCGAGCGCAAGCTGTACGTCATCCGCAAGCGCGTCGAGCACGCCGTGGACAAGCTCGCGCTCAAGAACGCGCTGTCGCGCCGCCTGTTCTACATCGTCAGCCTGTCGGCCAGGACGCTGATCTACAAGGGGATGCTGACGGCGCAGCAGCTCGACCCGATGTTTCCCGACCTGTCGGACCCGGCCCTCGAGTCATCGCTCGCGCTCGTGCACCAGCGCTTCAGCACCAACACCTTCCCGTCGTGGCCGCTGGCCCATCCGTACCGGCTTCGTCGCCCACAACGGCGAGATCAACACGCTGCGCGGCAACATCAACTGGATGCGCGCCCGCGAGGGACTGCTCCAGAGCGACCTGCTCGGCGACGATTTGAAGAAGATCCTTCCGGTCATCCGCGAAGGCGGCAGCGACACGGCCACCTTCGACAACGTGCTCGAGATGCTGGTCATGGCCGGCCGCTCGCTGCCGCACGCGATCCTGATGATGATCCCCGAGCCGTGGAGCAACCACGAGTCGATGGATCCGGACCGCAAGGCGTTCTACGAGTACCACTCGTCGCTCATGGAGCCGTGGGACGGCCCGGCATCGATCGCCTTCACCGACGGCACCGTCATCGGCGCCGTGCTCGACCGCAACGGGCTGCGGCCGTCGCGCTACTACGTGACCAAGGACGACCTGGTCGTCATGGCGTCCGAGGTCGGCGTGCTCGACATCCCGCCCGAGGACGTCCTGGTCAAGGAGCGCCTGCACCCGGGACGCATCTTCCTCGTCGACACCGCCAGGGGGCGCATCGTCGACGACGAGGAGATCAAGCGGGAGCTGGCCGCGGAGCATCCGTACCGCGAGTGGCTCGACCGGCACCTGGTCGACATCGACGACCTGCCGGCGGCCCGCGCCGAGGAGCCCGACCACGAGACGGTGTTCAAGCGGCAGCAGGCGTTCGGCTACACGCAGGAAGACCTGCGCGTGCTGCTCGCGCCGATGGCCATGGATGGCGAGGAGCCGATCGGATCGATGGGCACCGACACGTCGCTCGCGGTGCTGTCGGAGCGCCCGCGCGTGCTCTTCGACTATTTCAAGCAGCTGTTCGCGCAGGTCACGAACCCGCCGCTCGATGCCATCCGCGAGGAGCTGGTGACGTCGATGGGCTCGACGATCGGCCCCGAGCGCAACCTGCTGAAGCCCGAGCCCGAGTCGTGCCGGCAGATCGGGATCAAGTACCCGATCATCCACAACAAGCACGTGGCGAAGCTGCGTCACCTGCCGCCCGACTCGCCGTTCCGCTCGACGACGCTGTCGCTGCTGTTCGACCCGGAGAAGGACGGCCCCGGCCTCGAGCAGGCGATGACGGACCTGTGCCGGCGCGCGAGCGCCGCGGTGGCGGCCGGCTACGACATCCTGATCCTGTCGGATCGCGGCGTCGGGCCGCGCCAGGCGCCGATTCCGAGCCTGCTCGCGACGGCGGGCGTGCACCATCACCTGGTTCGCGAGGGCACGCGGACACGCTGCGCGCTGGTCGTCGAGTCGGGCGACGCGCGCGAAGTGCACCACGTCTCGCTGCTGCTCGGTTACGGCGCCGGCGTGGTGAATCCGTACGTCGCCTTCGAGACGCTCGACGACATGATCCGGCACGGGATGCTGACCGGCATCTCGCACGAGGACGCCGTCACGCACTACATCAAGGCGCTGAACAAGGGCATCCTCAAGGTCATGTCGAAGATGGGGATCTCGACGCTGGCGAGCTATTGCGGCGCCCAGATCTTCGAGGCGATCGGCCTGCAGCCAGGACTTCATCGACAAGTACTTCACGCACACGATGTCGCGCGTCAGCGGCGCGGGCATCGAGGTGATCGCGCAGGAGGTTGCGCAGCGGCACGACCGCGCCTTCGGCAAGAAGCCGGCGGGCGACGCCGAGCTCGAGGCGGGCGGCGAGTACCAGTGGCGGCGTGACGGCGAGTACCACCTCTTCAACCCGGAGACGGTGTTCAAGCTGCAGCACGCGACGCGCAGCGGCCAGTACAAGATTTTCAAGGAGTACACGCACCTCGTCGACGTGCAGAACCAGAACCGCGCCACGCTGCGCGGCCTCTTCCGGCTGAAGCCGGTCGGCCCGCCAGTGCCGATCGACGAGGTCGAGCCGGCGGAGAGCCTGTTCAAGCGGTTCTCGACCGGCGCGATGTCCTACGGTTCCATCAGCCAGGAGGCGCACGAAACGCTGGCGATCGCCATGAACCGCCTCGGCGGCCGGTCGAACACCGGCGAGGGTGGCGAGGATCCGGACCGCTACGTCCCGCTCGCCAACGGCGACTCGAAGCGCAGCGCCATCAAGCAGGTGGCGTCGGGCCGATTCGGCGTCACCAGCGAGTACCTGGTCAACGCCGACGACCTGCAGATCAAGATGGCCCAGGGCGCCAAGCCGGGTGAGGGCGGCCAGCTGCCGGGTCACAAGGTGTATCCGTGGATCGCGAAGGTGCGCTACTCCACGCCGGGCGTCGGCCTCATCTCGCCGCCGCCGCACCACGACATCTATTCGATCGAGGACCTGGCGCAGCTCATCTTCGACTTGAAGAACTCGAATCCGCGGGCGCGGATCCACGTGAAGCTCGTCGCCGAAGGCGGCGTCGGCACCGTCGCGGCCGGCGTCGCGAAGGCGCATTCCGACGTCGTGCTGATCTCCGGCCACGACGGCGGCACCGGCGCCTCGCCGCTGACCAGCCTCAAGCACGCCGGTCTGCCGTGGGAGCTCGGCCTCGCCGAGACGCAGCAGGTGCTCGTCCTCAACAAGCTGCGCGACCGCATCGTCGTCCAGGTGGACGGCCAGATGAAGACGGGCCGCGACGTCATCATCGGCGCGCTGCTCGGCGCCGAGGAGTTCGGCTTCGCGACGGCGCCGCTGGTGGTGATGGGCTGCGTGATGATGCGCGTCTGCCACCTGAACACGTGCCCGGTGGGCGTCGCGACGCAGGACCCGGAGCTGCGCAAGAAGTTCACCGGCACGCCCGAGTTCGTCGAGAACTTCTTCCGCTTCATCGCCCAGGAAGTGCGCGAGCTGATGGCGGAGCTCGGGTTCCGCACGATCGACGAGATGGTCGGCCGCGCCGACTGCCTCGACGTCAGCCACGCGGTCGACGCACTGGAAGGCGAAGGGGCTCAACCTCGCCCCGCTCCTTCACGTGCCGTCGCTGCCGCCGTCGGTCGCCCGGCGCAAGGTGCGCGATCAGGATCACGGCCTCGAGGACGCGCTCGACAACGATCTGATCAAGGCGGCGATGCCCGCGCTCGAGCACCGGCACCCGGTCGAGCTGAACGCGTTCATCCGGAACGCGGACCGCACGGTCGGGACGATGCTCGGGTATCAGGTGACGAGGCGGTACGGCGGCGCAGGGGCTGCCCGACGACACGATCAAGATCGGGTTCACCGGCTCGGCGGGACAGAGCTTCGGCGCATTCGTGCCGCGCGGCATCAGGCTGACGCTGGTCGGTGACGCGAACGACGGCTTCGGCAAGGGACTCTCGGGCGGCAAGCTGATCGCGTATCCGCCGAAGGCGTCAACCTTCAAGTCGCAGGAGAACATCATCATCGGCAACGTGGCGTTCTACGGGGCGACCAGCGGCGAAGGGTACGTCCGCGGCGTCGCCGGCGAGCGTTTCTGCGTCCGCAACAGCGGCGCCACGGTGGTGGTCGAAGGCGTGGGCGATCACGGCTGCGAGTACATGACCGGCGGGCGCGCCGTGATCCTCGGCAGGACCGGGCGCAACTTCGCCGCCGGCATGAGCGGCGGCCTGGCCTATGTGCTCGACCGCGACGGCCAGTTCGAGCGGCGGTGCAATCGCGAGATGGTCGACCTCGAGCCGCTCGTCGATCGCGAGGACGTGGACTTCCTGCGCGTGGCGATCGTGAAGCACGCCACCTTCACCGGCAGCCGGTATGCCGAGGAACTGCTGGCGGACTGGGCCAGCGTCATCCAGCGGTTCGTGCGGATCATGCCGCGCGACTACAAGAAGGCGCTCGCCGCGGAGGCGAAGCGCAAGGGAGAGGCGCGGATCGATCGCGTGACGCTGGTCACGGCGGGCGCGCAGGCAGAGCAGGTGTCGGCGGAGCAGGCGCTCCATGGGTAATCCAACCGGGTTCATCGAAATCCAGCGGAAGAAGCACCCAACCCGGCCGGTCGAGGAGCGGGTCAAGGACTGGCGCGAGGTCTATCTTCCGTACCCGAAGACCGACCTGCAGATGCAGGGCGCCCGCTGCATGGACTGCGGCATCCCGTTCTGCCACCAGGGCTGTCCGCTCGGCAACCTGATTCCGGACTGGAACGACTTCGTCTACCGGGACCGGTGGCGCGCGGCGCTCGACCGCCTGCACGCGACCAACAACTTCCCCGAGTTCACGGGCCGGTTGTGTCCGGCGCCCTGCGAAGGGGCGTGCGTGCTCGGCATCAACGCCGATCCAGTCACCATCAAGGCGGTCGAGGTTTCAATCATCGATTACGCGTACGAAGAGGGCTGGATCGCCGCGCAGCCGCCGCATACGCGCACGTGGAAGAAGGTGGCGGTCGTCGGATCAGGGCCGGCCGGCCTGGCCGCGGCCGACCAGCTCAATCGCGCCGGCCACTCGGTGACGGTCTTCGAGAGGTCGGATCGGATCGGCGGGCTGCTTCGCTACGGGATCCCCGAGTTCAAGATGGAGAAGCGCGTCCTGGCGCGGCGTCTGGCGCTCATGGAGGAGGAAGGCGTCATCTTCAGGCCGGGCGTCAACGTGGGCGTGGACGTCCCGATGAGCCGCCTGACCTCCGACTACGACGCAGTGCTCCTGGCGGCGGGCGCGGGCGCTCCGCGCGATCTCGCCGTGCCGGGCCGCGAGCTGAAGGGGGTCCATTTCGCGATGGAGTACCTCACCCTCTCGAACAAGCGCTGCGAAGGCGACTCGATTCCCGACGAGCCAGTTCATCTCCGCCGAGGGCAAGCACGTCATCATCATCGGCGGCGGCGACACCGGCGCCGATTGTCTCGGCACGGCGCACCGCCAGCGCGCGCGATCGGTCACCCAGCTCGAGCTGCTGCCGATCCCGCCGCAGACGCGCGCGGCAGACAACCCGTGGCCGCAGTGGCCGCTCGTCTTCCGCGTCTCCACGGCGCACGAAGAAGGCGGAGAGCGGCTCTTCTCGGTGAACACCCAGCGGTTCGTCGGCGATGACCGCGGACGCGTGCGCGCACTGCAGGGTGTCAAGGTCGAGATGGTCCGCAAGGACGGGCGCATGGAGTTCGCGCCGATTCCCGGCTCCGAGTTCGAGATTCCCGCGGACCTGGTGCTGCTCGCGATGGGGTTCACGGGCCCCGAACGCGGACCGCTCGTCAACGACCTTGGCGTGAAGCTCACCGAGCGCGGCAACGTGTGGCGCGACGCGCGCTGGATGACCAGCGTGCCCGGCGTCTTCGCCGCCGGCGACATGCAGCGCGGCCAGTCGCTCATCGTCTGGGCGATCGCCGAAGGCCGCAGCGCGGCGCGCGGCATCGATCACTATCTGATGGGCGAGTCGAAGCTGCCCGCGCCGCTGGAGTAGTCCGGGCTTCCGGGCTCCGGTCGTAGGGGCCGGCTTCAGCCGGCCCAAGGCCGACCTGAAGCAGGAGAGGAACGCCGCGCCACGATCAGGACAAGAGCAGCTCGAGATCTTCGCGCCGCAGGTCGCGCATCAGCCCGCCGTTGGCGGACAGGATCGCGTCCGCCAGCGCCCGCTTGCGTTGCTGCAGCTCGAGGACGCGCTCCTCGACCGTGTCACGGGCGATCAGCCGGTAGGCAAAGACGTGCCGGGCCTGCCCTATGCGGTGCGTCCGATCGATCGCTTGCGCTTCGACGGCAGGATTCCACCAGGGATCGAGCAGGAACACGTACTCGGCGGCGGTGAGGTTCAGGCCGACGCCGCCGGCCTTCAGGCTGACCAGGAACAGGCGGCAGTCCGGATCCGTCTGGAACCGCTCCACTCTCGCTTCGCGGTCGCGCGTGCGGCCGTCGAGATATTCGTAGGTGATCCGATGAGCGTCCAGCCGCTCGCGCACGAGCGCGAGCAGACTGGTGAACTGGGAGAACACGATCGTCTTGTGACCCTCCTCGACCGACTGCGCGATGTGAGGGATCAGGACGTCGAGCTTGGCGGACGGATCCTTCCGGCGCGTGGCGTCGATCAGTCCGGGATGACAGGCGGCCTGGCGCAGGCGAAGGAGCGCCTCGAGCACCTGCAGCTTGGCGCGCCCGGGCAGCGCGGCGCCCGTGCGACCGAGGAGCGTGCGCCGATAGTGATCGCGCAGTTCGTCGTAGAGCGCCCGCTGGGGGCGCTCGAGCTCGCAGTAGAGAGTCTGCTCGGTTTTTGCGGGAAGCTCTGGAGCGACCTGATCCTTGGTACGCCGCAGGATGAACGGGCGCAGTCCGCGGGCGAGGGCGGCCATTCCGGCATCGTCCAGGTTACGCAGGGCGCCCGGGCGATCGAACACGGCCGCGGCGCCAAGCAGCCCCGGGTTCAGGAACTCGAACAGGCTCCATAACTCGCCCAGGTGGTTTTCGATGGGCGTACCGCTCAGTGCGAGCCGGTGCCCGGCCTTGAGCAGCCGCGCAGCCTTTGCCGACGCGCTCGCCGCGTTCTTGATGGCCTGCGCCTCGTCGAGCACGACGTACTCGAACGGGATCGACGAAAGGTGGGCGGCATCGCGGCGGAGCGTGCCGTATGTCGTCAGGACCAGGTCGTGATCCGGAATCTGTTCGCGCAAGGCCGCCCGGCCGGCGCCGGTGTATTCGAGGACGCGCAGATCGGGTGTGAAACGCGATGCCTCCCGCCTCCAGTTGAAGACGAGCGACCGCGGCGCGACCACGAGTGTCGGCCGTGATCCGTTGCCGGCTGCGTGCTCGGCCTGGCGGTGCGCAAGCAGCGCCAGAACCATCACCGTCTTGCCGAGTCCCATGTCGTCGGCGAGGCAGCCGCCAAAACCAAACTCCCGCAAGAAGAGCAGCCAGCCGAGACCCTCGCGTTGATAGCCGCGCAGCACACCCGCGAAGGACGGCGGCGGATCGGCAGGGGCGATACCGTCGAATGACAGGAGCTTCCGCCTCGTTCGCGAGAACATCTCGTCGCAGGTCGCCGCCGGCTGATCCGCGAGCAACGCATCGAGCAGGGCCACCTGCGCGGAGCTGAACCGAAGCTGGTCGCCGTGCATCGATCCCATGCGCGCCAGCATGCCGTGCTTCCGCAGCCACTCTTCCGGGAGCAGGCCCCACGTCCCGTCGTCGAGCGTGACGTAGGCGTCGCCGCGTGCGGATGCGGCGAGCAGCGACGGCAGCGAGACGGTGCTCCCGCCATAGTCAACCTCGCCGGCGAGCTCGAACCAGTCGATGCCGGAGCTCACATGGACCGCGACGTTCCCTGGCGATCGATATGTCACGCCGGCGGCCTCGACGTGCCACCCCTCCGCGAGCAGGTTCCGCACGACTCGCGGAAGCAGGTGCGAGGGTGCTTGAAGCACCGGCTCGTCGGAGCTCGGACTCCAGTCGCTGCGGAAGCCCTGCCGGTGGACGATGTCGAGCAGGCGGCGCTCGGCGCTGAAATCTCGGCCGATCATCCGCGAGGCGTCGATCGTGCGAACGACAGGGTTCGGCGCCGATGCCGGGACCTGCATGCCGTCATAGTCGAAGAACATCTCGGCCTCGAGCCGATCCGGGCGGAACCGCATCGGCGTCAATCGCAGCCACGGGCGCGGCCGTCCGTCCTCGATCGTGACGCGCAGATCGTCCGGCACCTTCGTGAGAGGTGGCGCCTGCGCGATCAGGGCATCGATCAATGCAGGCCTGCCGGCGAACGGCACAGCGATCGATCCGACACGCCGGAGCGTGGTCAGCCATGTGAAGGCGCCACCATGCTCGATGCGCGCGGCGTGCGTTCTGGTGACGAGCATGCCATCGCCGAGGACGAGCAGCGGCTCGGCCAGCGCCATTTCCTCTCCGGCGCGGGTGAACGAGCCGTCGATCACGTACGCACCGGCCGCCTCGTCGCGACGGATCGCCACCTGGAAGCGCCAGGGTGGCCCGTCATCGGAGGTCAGCGGCAGGAGGGAATCCGTCCTCACTTTGTCCCGCGCCGAGGTAGCCGGGTTCAGCGGCCAGTCGCAGCATGCAGCGGCCCGTGGCGCAGGCCGTGCGGCATGATCTCTTCCAGGAGGACGCCGCGGAGCCGGAAGCGCGACAGCTCGCCAAACTCTCCGTATCCCCCGCCCCAGTCGAACTGCGGTCGGGCGCCAAGCAGCCGTTCGAGAATCTGGCGGTCGGCGCCGGGCGCGAGCGTCCGGATGTCGGCGGCCGTCACCCTCGCCGGTCTCGGCTTGCCCCACTCTCCGTTCGCCTTCAGCGCACGCGTCATCAGGTCGATGACCGCCTCGCCGGCGGCAAGTGATGCGCCGACGTCCATCACATACAGGAGTTCGCCTGACGCCAGGCGCGGCCGTGCCGTTGCCGCCGTCGCCGGGACCGCCACGATCGAGTCGAGCAGGTGTTGCCATCCTGGGCGCGTGACTCGTGGCCGCCGCCCGGCGTGGACGTCCGTGGCGCGCCTGGGGAACCAGCCCTCGTCGGTGTTCCGCCACGCGTCTTCCGCGTCACCGTACCAGTCGTCCAGATCGTCGAGGTCCATCGGCTCGATCGTGACGTGGTTCGTCGCATGGCCGGGGTCCACGAGCGGGATGCCTTGCGCCTCGGCCGCGAGCAGTGCCGCCCATACGTGCTTGCAGATGTCCACGCGATCGAGGTAGTAAGCACAGGTACAGGACCCGCGCAGAAGGGGACCGGCGGGCTCGAGGCACACCTGGTACGGTTGTGAACCGGTGACCGTCGCCTGAAGGATGGTGTCACGTACTTCGATCCGCGATACCGCGCCCGAGGTGAAGTACGCAGCGCCGCGAGACCGGGTTCGGCTGGAGACCTGCGCAGCCAGGGCTTGCGACAGTCTCATGGAAGGGCCCATGTAAAGGGCGGAGGATAGCACGTCGTCACGGCGAGACAAGGCACACGGCTCGTCCGCCGGCACGGTCGGTTGAGGCGCGCCCGGCGCCGGTTTCGACCGCAAGCACGAGCAACACCGATCGGAGGACGAGAGTCGTGCGCTCTGACGCTACAATCATTCTTTGTGTCCGTCCGAGACGTGCTTATTGTAGGCGCGGGTCCCTCCGGCCTCGCCGCCGCCATCGCCGCCAAGCAACAAGGGCTCGACTACGCCATCGTCGAACAGGGCGTCCTCGTGAACTCCGTCTTCAACTTTCCGGTCCACATGGTGTTCTTCACCACGCCGGAGCTGCTGGAGATCGGCGGGCTCCCGCTCGTCAGCCCGTACGAGAAGCCGACGCGGCTCGAAGCGCTGCGCTATTACCGGCGGGTTGTCGATACCTATCAACTGCAGATCGCCTTCGAGGAAAAGGTCGTGGAGATCGAACGTGAGCCAGGCGGCACGTTCGTCGTGACCACGGCGACGCCCCGGGGTGCGACCCGGGTACGCGAAGCGCGCGCCGTCGTCCTCGCCATCGGCTACTACGATTTCCCGAATTACCTGGGCGTCCCCGGCGAGGAGCTGCCGCATGTCTCGCACTATTACGACGACGCCCACCCGTACTACCGCAAGCGCGTCGTCGTGGTGGGCGGGAAGAACTCGGCGGCTGAAGCCGCGCTCGAGCTGTTCCGCGGCGGCGCGCGCGTGACGCTCGTCCATCGCCACCAGGCGCTCGGCGACTCGATCAAGTACTGGGTGCGTCCCGACATCGAGAACCGCATCAAGGAAGGCTCGGTCGCGGCCCGCTTCGAGACACACGTCATCGAGATCACGCCCGACGTCGTGGTTGTCGAACACCACGGCGTCCGCGAGGAGATCCCGGCCGACCAGGTCTTCCTGCTGACCGGCTACCATCCCGACGTCGACCTGATGAGCCGCGCCGGGATCCGGTGCGATCCGCAATCGTACAAGCCGGAGCTCAATGGAGAAACGTTCGAAACCAACGTCCCGAATCTGTTCATTGCGGGCGGGGCGATCGCGGGGAAGCACACCGGCTCGATCTTCATCGAGAACGGGCGCTTCCACGGCGAGAAGATCATCACGGTGCTGGCCGACCGGCTGCGTCAGCCGGAATAGCATCAGCGGTATCATGTGCCGCTGATGATCCGGCGCACAGCGTTCTTCTTCCTCGGATCGCTGCTCGCTGTCGCGGCGGCCGCGGCCGCGCAGGAGCCCGCCGGGCCCGCCCCGCCGCGGACGATCCACGCCGTGCGCGTCGCGGAGCCGTTTCGCATCGACGGGCGGCTCGACGAAGAGTTCTACCTCACGCATCCTTCCACCTCGGACTTCATCCAGGTCGAGCCCCAGGAGGGCGCGCCGGCGACGGAGAAGACGGAGGTGTGGATCGCGTTCGACGACGACAACGTCTATATCTCGTTCCGATGCTGGGAATCTCAACCAGATCGCATCGTCGCCACCGAGCTGCGGCGCGACTACGGCAACATGTGGCGCGGCGACGACCTCGTCTACTGGATGTTCGACACCTTCCTCGACCGGCGCAACGGGTTCGAGTTCGGGCTCAACTCCATCGGCGGCCGCCAGGATGCCCAGATGGCGAACGAGCGGCAGTGGATCGGGGACTGGAACACGATCTGGGACTTCGGCGCCGGGCGGTTCGAGAACGGCTGGGCCGCCGAAGCGGCGATTCCCTTCAAGTCTCTGCGCTACCGTCCCGGCGAGTCCCAGGTCTGGGGCTTCAACGCGATGCGCACGAACCGGTGGAAGAACGAGCTGTCGTTCCTGTCGCCGACGCCGCAGTCGCAGGGGCAGAGCGGGATCCACATGGCCTCGCGGGCGGCGCACGTGGTTGGCCTCACCGTGCCCGCGGGATCCAAGAATCTCGAGATCAAGCCGTACGCGATCGCCACCGCGACGGGAGCGCGGAACGGCGCGACTCCGGCGCTGCGGGACGATCTCACCGCCGACGCGGGCATCGACCTGAAATACGGCGTCACGCAGAACCTCACCGCCGACCTCACGGTCAACACCGACTTCGCGCAGGTCGAGGCCGACCAGCAGCAGGTCAACCTGACGCGCTTCAGCCTCTTCTTTCCGGAGAAGCGTGAGTTCTTCCTGGAGAACCAGGGCACCTTTTCGTTCGGCGCCGTCCAGACGACAGGGCAGAACGCCGGCGGCGACACGCCGATCCTCTTCTACAGCCGCCGGATCGGGCTCGAACGCGGACGTCCCGTTCCCATCGACGTCGGCGGCCGGCTCACCGGGCGCGTGGGACGCTACAGCCTCGGGGTGCTCAACATCCAGACCGGGGACGAGCCGTCGGCGGCGGCACGGTCAACCAACTTCTCCGTGGTGCGCGTCAAGCGCGACGTGCTGCGCCGGAGCAGCGTCGGCGCACTGTTCACCGGCCGCCGCGAGGCGCAGGGCGGGCCCCGACAACGCGGCGTACGGCGTAGACGCGACGCTCGCGTTCTTCGAGAACCTCGCCATCAACAGCTACTGGGCCCGGACGGCCACCACGGGTGTGTCCGGAGACGACACGAGCTACCGCGGGCAGCTGGATTATCTGGGCGACCGGTACGGCGTGCAGATGGAGCACTTGCTCGTCGGCACCAGCTTCAATCCGGGGATCGGGTACGTGCGGCGCAACGACATGCGCAAGACCTTCGGTCAGTTCCGGTTCAGCCCGCGCGCCGGTGCTGGAAGCCGCGTGCGGAAATGGTCGTGGATCGGCGCGCTGAACTACGTGGAGAACGGAGCCGGGCGGCTCGAGACGCGCGAGCAGAACGGCGAGTTCGCGATCGAGTTCCAGAACGCGGACCGGTTCAGCGTCAGCTACGACCGCACGTATGAGTTCCTGCCGGTTCCCTTCCGCATCGCGTCGGGCGTGACGCTGCCGGTCGGCGGCTACAGCTTCGACAACATGCGGATCGGATTCGTGCGAGGAGCGCAGCAGCGGGTGTCGGGCAACGTCTTCGCCGAGTACGGCACCTTCTACAACGGCCACAAGACGACTTTCGGGGTGGCGAGCGGGCGGGTGAACGTCTCGCCGCGCTTCTCGGCGGAGCCGACCTACTCGATCGATCGCGTGGATCTGCTGCAGGGATCGTTCACGAACCATCTGGCCGGCGCGCGGGTCACCGTCACGCCGACGGCGCTGATGTTCGCCAGCGCGTTCGTGCAATACAACTCGAGCAGCCAGGCGGTGTCCTCCAATATCCGCTTCCGCTGGGAGTACCGGCCGGGCAGCGAGCTCTTCGTCGTCTACAACGAGGATCGCGACACGCTCGCGCGCCGGTTCCCCGAACTCGCGAACCGCGAGTTCATCGTGAAGGTGAACCGGTTGCTGCGCTTCTAGGTGCACCCTGCCTGGTTCTCGCCGGGGCCGGCTCCAGCCGGCGCGCTACGATTTCACGGCGCGAACCCACACGAGGGACGCCAGATTACGACGTTGTCGGAATGATTTTCGCCCGGTCCTCGAGCCGGAAGACCATCCAGTTGCCTCTGTGCCTCTGCGTCTCTGTGGTTCGTCGGGGTGGGAGCTGCCGCTAGTGAACGGACCTGCCTTTCCAGGTCGTCCCGCGCGGCGTCATCGTCTTCATCTCCAGCAGCTCGATGAGGCCGCGGCAACGGTCGAGGATGCCGTCGCGCTCGAGCAGGGCCTGGCGTTCGAGCGGCTCGAGCTGCAGGTACTGCGCGAGCGCGTTCACGAGATCTTCGTCGGGCACCGCCGGCGGAAACTTGGGATCCGCACCGCTGCGCTCGATCGCCGCGGCGAGCAGCGCCTCGAGCCGCGTGCGGTGCTTCCGCACCGCCTCGCGTTCGGCGGCGGCGATTTCCTCGGGCAGCGAATCGATCTGCGCCAGCCGGTACGGCTTGGCGCGGTCCTCGCCGGTGATGCGGAACTTCTCGAGGCCGCGCAGCACGATGTTGTAACGGCCGTCGGAGAGCGGCTCGGAGTGCGTGATGACCCCGGCGCAGCCCACCGGGTACACCGGCGGCCGCCCCTCGTAGTTCTTCTCGTAGCCGGGCCGCAGCAGCACCATGCCGATGATGCGATCGCCGTTCAGCGCGTCGGCCACCATCTCCCGGTACCGCGGCTCGAAGATGTGCAGCGGCAGGAACACGTTGGGGAACAGGACAACGTTCGGCAGCGGGAAGATCGGAATGGTTTCAGGAAGCATGGATGTCGTCAATCTTCGAATGTGCAATCTCCAAACCGATTGGACACGGCCCGTCGAAGATCTGCAGCTGCTCAGTGAATCGTCTTGGTCTTCCTGTCCATGTAATCCATCAGCACGTACTGGCCGAGCGTATACGGCGTCGTGAAGTAGGCCTTGCCGCGGCAGATCGACGCCACGCGCCGGACGAACGCCACGAGGTCGTGGTCGCGCGCGAGCATGAACGTGTTGATCATGATGCCCGCCTTCTGGCAGGCGTTCACCTCGGTGAACGTCTCGGCGACGATGTACGGGTCGAGGCCGAAGGCATTCTTGTAGATCTGGCCGTCCGGCCGCGTGAGCGCCGACGGCTTGCCGTCGGTGATCATCACGATCTGCCGCATGTCCTTCTTCTGCCGCTCGAGGATGCGCCGCGCCAGGCGAAGCCCTTCGCGGGTGTTGGTGTAGTACGGGCCGACACGCACGCGCCCGAGCTGCTTCAGCGGCACCTCTTCGGCCGAGTCGTGGAAGAGAACGGCGTGCAGGGAATCGCCGGGATATTGCGTGCGGATCATGTGCGCGAGCGCGAGCGCCACGCGCTTGGCCGGCGTGAACCGGTCCTCGCCGTACAGGATCATGCTGTGGCTGCAGTCCAGCATGATGACCGTCGCGCACGAGCTCTGGTACTCGCTCTGCGCCACCATGAGGTCCTTGTAGTCCACCTCGATGCCGTGATCCCCGATGCCCGATCCCGGATGGCCGAAGACCCGGCCTTCCCCGTGCAGCCGCTGCACCGCGTTGAGGATCGTGCTGCTCGGATCGAGGTTCATCGTGTCGCCGAACTCGTACGGCTTCGGGGCGGCAACCGCCTCCACGCCGGTGGCCAGATGCCGCGTGTCGTGACGCCCGGCGCTGCTGCGGCCGACCGAGCCGAGCAGGTCGCGCAGCGCCCGGTAGCCGAGAAAATCGAGCGCCTTGTCCGTCACCTCGAACCGCACGGGTCCCGCGTCCTCGCCCATCCCTCCCGCCGCGCCGCGACGGTGATCCCGTTCGCCATCGAGGTCCGGCGCGCTGGTCACGAAGCCCTGCTCCATCATCTTCTCGATGATCTGCTGGATCAGGTCTTCGAGCTGCTGCCGTGGCGCCTTCCTGGTCGCCGTCGGCCGGCTCGCCGAGCAGCTGCTGCAGCGCTTCCTCGGAGAGGACGCCGCCGCTGAACAGCGCCTCGAGAATCGCGTCGTGCAGCGCCTGCATCGACCGGTCCTCGTCGCTCGACGACGGATCGCCCCACGGGTTGCTGAACCCGCTCGAAAGCAGAAGGTCGGAGAGCTTCGAGACGAGATCCTCGAGGTCGATCTCGTCGAGCAGGTCGCCGGTGTATTTGGTGTACCGATATTTCATTGTTCGGGCCGGCTGAGCCGCCTACGTACGAATCATAGGGGCCGAAGTACGATGAGTGACGTCGTGAGGGCCGGCTGCGGCCGGCCCGGACTCAGTTGTAATACTTCTTCTTTCCCCCTGCCGTCGGCATCGGCGGCTCGTCGTTGAACGACGGCTCGCGCGTCGGGCGCCGCACCGGCGTTTCCGTCGCGTGGTACCCGCGCTCGTCGCTGCGCCCGATCTTCTTCATCGCGTACAGACCCTCGAGCACGAAGTCGATGCCCGACGCGAGCAGCTGCTGCGACGCTTTGACCGGGATGCCCGCGGCGTGCGCCAGCTCCACCAGCCCCTGCACCTCCCGGGCGTGCTTCAGCACGTCGGTCGCGCTCATCATGTCGCCGAGCTGCAGGCTGCCGCCGAGGTCGAACCACTCGATCACCTGCCGCGTCTCGAGGTGCGCGAGGTAGCCGTCGGCCACGTTGGCCACGGCGGCGCGGATCAGCTCGCGGCCGATGATCTCGGCGCCCTTCAGCTCGCCTTCGTACTCCATCTCGAACTTGCCGGTGATCGAGGGCAGGGCGGCATAGACGTCGGTCACGCGCGGCACGGCCACCTGTTCGCCGCCGACCAGCGCCCGCCGCTCGGCGTTGGAGACGACGTTCTCCATCGCCGAGATCGGAAGCCGCTGGCTGACGCCCGACCGCTTGTCGATGCGCCGATCCTGCCGGGCCTGGAACGCGATCTCCTCGACGACCTCGGCAACGAAGGCGGGCACCTCGGTCTTCGGGCCCGCGCCATCGCGGGCGAGCCACGCCTCCTGCTTCGTGATGGCCATCCCGTCGGCGCGGCCCGACGGGTAGTGCGTCCGGATCTCGGAGCCGATGCGGTCCTTGAGCGGCGTGATGATCTTCCCGCGCGCCGTATAGTCCTCCGGGTTCGCAGTGAACGCCATCAGCAGGTCGAGCGGCAGGCGGACGGGGTAGCCCTTAATCTGGACGTCCCCTTCCTGCAGGATGTTGAACAGGCCGACCTGGATCTTGCCGGCGAGGTCGGGCAGCTCGTTGATGGCGAAGATGCCGCGGTTCGCCCGCGGCAGCAGCCCGTAGTGCATCGTCAACTCGCTCGAGAGCTGCAGGCCGGACTTGGCGGCCTTGATCGGATCGATGTCGCCGACCATGTCGGCGATCGTCACGTCGGGCGTGGCGAGCTTCTCGACGTAGCGCGCCTCGCGTCCGAGCCATCCGACCGGCATTTGATCGCCCTCGGCGGCGACGCGCGCGCGGCACGCGCCGCAGATGGGGTCGAGGGGATCGTCGTTGATCTCGCATCCCGGCACCACGGCGATCCGCTCGTCGAGCAGGGTGACGAGCGCGCGCAGGAGCCGCGTCTTGGCCTGACCGCGCAGGCCGAGCAGGATGAAGTTGTGCTGCGACAGCAACGCGTTGACCAGCTGCGGGACGACGGTGTCGTCGTAGCCGACGATGCCGGGGAAGAGCGATTCGCCCGCGCGAAGTTTCTGAATGAGGTTGTCGCGGACCTCCTGGTGGACGCTCCGGCGGGGCAGGGTGCCGCTGTCGACGGCGCGCCGCAGCTCGCCCAGCGTGGAGATCGTTGAAGGGTTCGACATAGAACGATTCTATCGGAAAGCCAGATGAAGACCTGAGATTAGCTGGCAGCGGGCAGCAGGCAGCCGGCGGTGCGATCCGAATCGGCTCCGTCCTGCCAGCTGCCGGCTGCGGGCTGACAGCTACTATTGCGCCTGTGCCTTTCTTCGACTCCCCTCGTCCTCTCGTGTTCGCCCACCGCGGCGGGTGCGCCCTCGGCCCGGAGAACACTTTTGTCACCTTCGATCGGGGGATCGCGGCCGGCGCCGACGGCCTGGAGCTGGACGTCCATCTGTCGGCTGACGGCATCCTGGTCGTTCACCATGATGAGACGCTCGATCGAACGACCAGCGGTTCAGGCCCGATCGCGGCACGAACGGCCGCTGAGCTGGCTCGGATCGATGCAGGAGACGCCGCCGGAGTCCCGGCCCTGCGCGACGTGCTGCGCCGCTATGCCGACGTCCCGATCATCGTCGAGATGAAGGTCAATAGCGTGGCGATGGGCGAGGCGCTGGCGCGCGAGGTGCATCGTGCCGGCGCCGCCGACCGCGTCTGCGCGGCAGGCTCCGGCGTCCGCAGCCTCGCCGCGGCCAGGGCTGCTCTTCCCGCGATGGCCTCGAGCGCGGCGCACGCCGAGGTGCAGATAGCGCTCTACCGCAGTTGGGTGGGCTGGCCGGCCCGGCACGCGCCCTATGGCGGTTTTCAAGTGCCGGAAACGGCGCTGGGGCATCGCATCGTGTCGCCGCGATTCCTGCGGCACGCCCACCAGCGCGGCCTCAAGGTCCAGGTGTGGACGGTGGACGAGGAGGCGGACATGCGGCGGCTCCTGTCATGGGGCGTTGACGGGCTGATCACGAACAGGCCGGACGCCGCGGTGCGGATCCGTGATGCGGCGGCCCTGCCGGCTGAATGACGTCCTGACAATCGTGTCAGCGGGGCGCGGATAATGCCGGCATGGAACTGCCGGTCCTTCGCGACGTGATCGAGGCTCGCGCCCGCGTCTACGCACGGATGCGGGCGTCGCCGCTGCTGAGGCATCCACTGCTGTCGACGTGGGCCGGGGCGGACATCTGGGTCAAGCACGAGAACCACAACCCCACCTGCGCGTTCAAGATTCGCGGCGGGCTGAATCTCGTGTCACAACTGACCGGCGAAGAGCGCGTCCGCGGCGTGGTCAGCGCCAGCACCGGGAATCACGGCCAGTCGATGGCGCTGGCGTGCCGTCTCCACGGCGTGCGCTGCCGCATCGTCGTGCCCGTTGGCAGCAACCCCGAGAAAGTGGCGTCGATGCGTGCGTTTGGCGCCGAGGTCGTCGAGCACGGCCGCGACTTCGACGAGGCGCGCGAGCATGTCGAGGAGATGGCGGATGGGGAAGGCTGGCGCTACGTCCACTCGGCGAACGAACCGCAGCTGATTGCCGGCGTCGCTACCTATGCGCTCGAGATCTTCGAGGACCTTCCGGATGTCGATTACGTGTTCGTCCCCGTTGGCGGGGGGAGCGGCGCGGCTGGCTGCTGCATCGTGCGGACGAGTGTCGGATCGCGCGCGACGATCATCGGCGTCCAGGCGGAACGGGCCGACGCCTTCGCCCGTTCGTGGCGGGGCAGCGAGCGCGTCGTCGGGGAGCGTGCCGACACGTTCGCGGAAGGCGTGGCGACGCGGGTGACGTTCGACCTGACATTCCCTGTGCTCAAGGCGCAACTCGAGGACGTCGTGACGTTGACGGAAGCCGAGCTGGCCGAGGGCGTGCGTGCGGCGCTGGCGTTCACGCACAACCTCGCGGAGCCTGCGGGCGCGGCGCCGCTCGTCGCCGCCCGGAGGTACGGGTCGCGCCTCGCAGGAAAGAAGGTCGCGTGCGTGATGAGCGGCGGCAACATCGACGCCGCCACGCTGCGCCGGGTCCTGGGGAGCGACTAGCGGCGGTCAGCCGGGCTCCGGATGGCAGACGCCGGGCTCCGGGCGCGCAGGGGGTGAAATCCGCTACGCGTTTCGCCCCATAGACTTCGAACGATTCGAGCCCGAAGCCCGCAGCCGGCTGCCCGAAGCCCGTCTGCTCCTCCGATCAACCCTCGCGCCCTCTTGAACACGCTCTCCATCATCTCCGCGGTGAGCTTGCCGGTGTTCGTGTTCTGGCGGCTTGGGTGGTAGCAGCCCATGAGCAGTGGCGCACCCGCGCCAGGATTCACGATGACACCGTGACCGAACTGCGGCCGTGGCGTGAGCATGACGCCGCGACGGCGCAGCAACTGCAGCCACGCGTCGAATGCGATCCTGCCGAGCGCGATGACCACGCGTACGCGCGGCAGCTGCGCGACCTCGGCGTCGAGATGGTCGAGGCAGCGGCCGCTTTCTTCCGGCGACGGTTTGTTGTCTGGCGGCGCGCACCGGACCGCCGACGTGATGTAGGCGTCGTCGAGCCGCAGGCCGTCCTGCGCGTGCCGCGACGTCGGAATGCTGGCGTAGCCGGTGCGGTGCAGCGCGCTCATCAGGAAGTCGCCGGAGCCGCCTGGGCCATCGCCGGTGAACACGCGCCCGGTCCGGTTGGCGCCGTGCGCCGCGGGCGCCAGCGCGACCAGGAGCAGCCGCGCGTTCGGGTCGCCGTACCCGGGCACGGGCCGTCCCCAGTAGATTTCGTCGCGATGCGCACGCTTCTTGACCTCGGCCACACTGCGACAGTAGTCCCTCAGCCGTGCGCAGCGGTTGCAGGTCACGATCCCCTCATGCACCGCGGCCAGCGCGTCAGGTATACGCATGTCGGATGACATCGATGACCTGACGTGCTGAGCCAGATGCTGAGGAAAGTCGGACGAAACAGGCTTCATCAGAAGATTAACGAATAGTAGAATACCTAGTTGTTTGGCATCCCACTGAGATCCACCAGATGCCCGTGGACGGCGTGAGGGACTAATGCGGAATTCTGCCCCGAAGGACGCGGCGGCGCTTGAAGCGCTCGAAACGCGCGAATGGCTCGAGTCGCTCGATTACGTGCTCCAGTCCGGTGGCCCGGCCCGAGTCAGCAAGCTGTTACGCGATCTGGCCGACCATGCGCGGCTTCATGGCGTCAAACAGCCCTTCACCGCCAACACCCCCTACATCAACACGATTCCCCCGGCAGAGCAGCCCCCGTTTCCAGGCAGTCGCGAGATCGAGCGGCGCATCAAGAGCCTGGTGCGCTGGAACGCGCTGGCGATGGTCGTGAAGGCGAACAAGATCGAAGAGGGCATCGGCGGCCACATCTCGACCTACGCCTCGGCGGCGACGCTCTACGAAGTCGGGTTCAACCACTTCTTCAAGGGGAAGGGCGACGACCACGACGGCGACATCATTTACTTCCAGGGCCACGCGGCGCCGGGCATCTACGCGCGCGCGTTCCTCGAGGGCCGGCTGAGCGCCGAGAAGCTCGAGAATTTCCGGCGCGAGCTGAAGGCGGGCGGCGGACTGTCCTCGTATCCGCATCCCTGGCTCATGCCCGACTTCTGGGAGTTCCCCACGGTCTCGATGGGCATCGGTCCGATCAACGCCATCTACCAGGCGCGCTTCATGCGCTACCTCGAGGACCGCGGCCTCAAGAAGCGGTCGAACTCGAAAGTGTGGGCGTTCCTCGGCGACGGCGAGACCGACGAGCCCGAATCGCTCGGCGCCATCACGCTCGGGTCGCGTGAGAAGCTCGACAACCTGATTTTCGTCATCAACTGCAACCTGCAGCGGCTCGACGGCCCGGTGCGCGGCAACGGGCAGATCATCCAGGAGCTCGAGGCGGCGTTCCGCGGCGCGGGCTGGAACGTGATCAAGGTGATCTGGGGCAGCGAGTGGGACGCGCTTCTCGAGAAGGATCACGAAGGGCTGCTCGTCAAGCGCATGGGCGAGGTCGTGGACGGCGAGTACCAGAAGTATGCCGTCGAGTCCGGCGAGTACGTTCGAAAGCAGTTCTGGGGCGCCGACCCGCGGCTGCTCGACATGGTCAAGCACCTCTCCGACGAGCAGTTGAAGAAGCTGACGCTCGGCGGGCACGATCCCGGGAAGGTCTATGCGGCCTACCACGCAGCCGTCGCTCACACCGGCCAACCCACCGTGATCCTCGCGCGGACGATCAAGGGCTACGGCATCGGCGAGGCCGGCGAAGGCAAGAACATCACCCACCAGCAGAAGAAGCTCAACGAAGACGAACTGAAAGCGTTCCGCACGCGCTTCGGCATCCCGATCGGCGACGAGGACATCGCGAAGGCGCCGTTTTACCGCCCCAACGACAACAGCCCCGAAATCACCTACATGCACGAGCGGCGCAAGCAGCTCGGCGGCTTCGTGCCGACGCGCTCCGTCATCGCCGAGCCGCTCAAGGGCGACAGCCTGCCGGAGCTCTTCGCGGAGTTCCACAAGGGCACCGAGGGACGCAAGGCGTCCACGACGATGGCGTTCGTGCGCATGCTGTCGAAGCTGCTGCGGGACAAGGAGATCGGAGAGCTCGTCGTGCCGATCGTCCCCGACGAGGCGCGCACCTTCGGCATGGAGTCGCTGTTCCGGCAGGTCGGGATCTACTCGCACCTCGGCCAGCTCTACGAGCCGGTCGACATGGACACGCTGCTCTACTACAAGGAAGCCAAGGACGGCCAGATCCTCGAGGAAGGCATCACCGAGGCCGGGTCGATCTCCTCGTTCATGGCGGCGGGCACGGCCTACGCCACGCACGCCGTGAACACGATCCCGTTCTTCATCTACTACTCGATGTTCGGCATGCAGCGCGTGGGCGACTTCGTGTGGGCGGCCGCCGACTCGCGCACGCGCGGCTTCCTGGTGGGCGGCACGGCGGGGCGAACCACCCTCTCCGGCGAAGGGCTGCAGCACCAGGACGGCCACTCGCACCAGTTCTCGCTGGCGGTGCCGAACCTCGTCTCGTACGACCCGGCGTTCGCGTACGAGATCGCGGTGATCATCGAGAACGGCATCAAGCGCATGTATGTGGACGGCGAGAGCATCTTCTACTACATCACCGTGATGAACGAGCAGTACGACCATCCGGCGATGCCGGACGGGAAAGACGTGCCCGAGGGCATCCTGAAGGGGATGTACCGGCTGCGCACGTCGGAGAAGAAGAAGGCCAAGGCCCGCGCGCAGCTGTTCGGCAGCGGCGCGATCCTGCTCGAAGTGCTCAAGGCGCAGGAGATCCTGGAGTCGCAATACGACGTCGCGGCCGACGTCTGGAGTGTCACCAGCTACCAGGAGCTCTACCGCGATGCGCACGCCGCCGAGCGCTGGAACCGCCTGCACCCGGGGGCGAAGGCGCGCGTGCCCTATCGTGACACAGTGTCTCGACGGCGCCGAGGGCGTGCTCGTTGCGGCGTCCGACTACGTCAAGGCGTTGCCGGATTCCATCGACCGCTGGATGCCGCGGCGGCTGACCTCGCTCGGCACGGACGGCTTCGGCCGCAGCGAGGGCCGCGCGGCGCTGCGCGACCACTTCGAGGTGGATGCCAAGCACATCGTCGCCGCCACGCTGGACGCGCTGGCGCACGAAGGCACGATCGCCGTCGGCGTCGTGCAGAAAGCGATCAAGGACCTGGGCATCAATCCTGAGAAGCCGAATCCTGCCACAGCGTAGTCTTCGGTCCCGGTCCCCGGTCTTCGGTCCGTGCTCGGTACCGGAGACCGACCGTAGACCGTGAGCCCTGGCAGACCGGAGTCCGCGAGTACGTGACAGATTTCAAGATTCCCGAGTTGGGGGAAAACGTCGCCGGCGGCGATGTGACCCGCGTGATGGTCAACGTCGGCGACACGATCGCGAAGGATCAGCCGGTCCTGGAGCTCGAGACCGACAAAGCGACCATCGAGGTCCCCTCATCGGTCGAGGGCGTCGTCAAGGACGATCAAGGTCAAGAAGGGGGACAAGATCCAGGTCGGCGCGGTTGTGCTGACCGTTGACGACGCGTCGGCAGGCAACGGCGGCGCGGCAGCGAAGCCGAAGGCGGAGTCGGGTTCGGGCTCGCCGCGCGCAGCGGAGCCGGCCAAGGCAGCGGCCCCATCGCCCGCGGCCGTCGAACAGAAGGCTCCCGCGCCCGCGCCGAGGGACACCAGGCCCGCCGAACCCAAGCCCCAGGAACAGAAAGTCGTCTCGATGCCGTCGCGGCAGCCTGCGGAGGCGCCGAAGGCCGCCGAGCCGCCGAAGGCAGCGGCCGCGACCACGCTCGACGTGCGGGAAGAGTACGGCGGACGAACACTGGCGCCTGCGTCGCCCTCCGTACGCCGGCTCGCGCGCGAGATCGGCGTCGACATCAACCAGGTCCAGGGCACGGGCCCGGGCGCCGGGCGGACGGATCACCCAGGAAGACGTGAAGGAACACGCGCGGCGGATCCTGAGCAGCGTCGGCATGGCCGACGCGAGGCTCGGGTCAGCCGGCGCCGGCGTTCCAGCTGCCCGACTTCTCGAAGTGGGGCGAGACTGAACGGCAGCCGATCAGCAACATCCGGCGCACGGTGGCCGAGCGCCTCGGCCACGCCTGGCAGACGATCCCGCACGTCACGCAGTTCGACAAGGCGGACATCACCGCCATCGAGGAGCTGCGCAAGAAATACCGTGAGCAGGTGGCGAAGGCCGGCGGCAACCTGACGGTCACGGCGATGCTCGTCAAGGTGCTCGCGACCGCCGTGCAGCAGTTCCCGCAGTTCAACGCGTCGCTCGACATGCAGAACGGCGAGATCGTCTACAAGAAATACGTGAACGTCGGCGTCGCCGTGGACACCGACCGCGGCCTGCTCGTGCCCGTCGTCCGCAGCGCCAACACCAAGAACATCAACCAGATCGCGATCGAGATCAACCAGCTCGCAGAGAAGGCGCGCGACCGCAAGCTCACGCTCGAGGACATGAGCGGCGGCGGCATCACGATCTCGAACCTCGGCGGCATCGGCGGGACCTACTTCACGCCCATCGTCAACTGGCCCGAGGTGGCGATCCTCGGGGTGTCGCGTGGCGTCCTCGAACCGGTGTGGCGGGACGGCAAGTTCGAACCGCGGCAGATGCTGCCGCTGTCGCTTTCCTACGACCACCGCGTGATCGACGGCGCCGACGCGATGCGCTTCCTGCGCTGGGTGGTCGAAGCCATCGAGCAGCCCTTCCTCTTGTCGCTCATCGGCTGATGGCACACGACACCACTCAGATCGCCGTCCTCGGCGCCGGGCCGGGCGGCTATGCGGCGGCGTTCTATGCCGCCGATCTCGGCATGCAGGTCACGCTCGTCGACGAGGAGAAGAACCCCGGCGGCGTCTGCCTTTACCGCGGGTGCATTCCGTCGAAGGCGCTGCTCCACGTCGCGAAGGTCATCGACGAGGCGCGGCATGCGGCGGCGTGGGGCGTCTCGTTCGACGAGCCGAAGATCGACGTCGACCGGCTGCGCGCGTTCAAGCAGGGCGTGGTCAACAAGCTGACGAGCGGCGTCGGCCAGGTCGCCAGGCTGCGCAAGGTGAAGTTCCTGCAGGGCCGCGGCACGTTGACGGGCCCACGGTCCATGACGATCGCGGGCGCCGGCGGTCAGACGGAGCTCTCCTTCGAGCACTGCATCCTGGCCACCGGTTCGCACCCGACGAAGATTCCGACGCTATCGCTCGACAGCCCGCGAATGATGGACTCCACGTCCGGGCTCGAGTTGCCCGACGTGCCGAAGTCGCTTCTGGTCATCGGCGGCGGCTACATCGGCCTCGAGCTCGGGACCGTGTACGCCACGCTCGGCAGCAAGGTGTCGGTGGTCGAGATGACACCCGGCCTGCTCCCCGGGGCCGACCGCGATCTCGTGAGCGTGCTGCACAAGCGTCTCGAGGGCCTCTTCGCGACGATCATGCTGAACACCAAGGTGGTCAAGGTCGCGGAGGAGAAAAACGGGATCCGCGTCACCTTCGAGGGGGGCGACAATCGTCCGGCGGAGCAGGTATTCGATCGCGTGCTCGTCGCCGTGGGGCGAAGGCCCAGCTCCAAGATTCCCGGCCTCGACAGCACGAAAGTCAAAGTGGACGCCAAGGGCTTCATCCAGACCGACGGCCAGCGGCGCACCGCGGAGTCCTCGATCTTCGCCATCGGCGACGTCGCGGGCGAGCCGATGCTGGCGCACAAGGCGTCGCACGAGGCGCGCGTCGCCGTCGAGGCGATCGCCGGGCACAAGGCCGTGTTCGAGCCGCTTGCGATTCCCGCGGTGGTCTTCACCGATCCGGAGATCGCGTGGGCAGGCCTGACCGAGGCGCAGGCCGAGGCGGAGGGCCGCGAGGTGGAAGTCGCGAAGTTCCCCTGGGGCGCACTGAGCCGCGCCATCACGGTCGATCGACCCGAAGGCCTGACCAAGCTCGTGCTCGAGCCGAAGAGTGGGCGCGTCCTCGGCGTTGGCATCGCCGGCTCCGGCGCCGGCGAGCTGATCGGCGAGGGAGCGCTGGCGATCGAGATGGGCACGACCGCGGAGGATCTGAAGCTGACGATTCATGCCCACCCGACGCTCTCGGAAAGCCTGATGGAGGCCGCCGAAGTGTTCTTCGGCCAGAGCACGCACGTCTACAAGCCGAAGCGGAAGTAGGCGGACCTCAAGGTTCCCCTTCCTGTTGCATGTTCAAACACATCGTGCTCTGGAAGTTGCAGGACACCGCGAACGGCAAGTCGCGGCAGGAGAACGCGCGCCTGATCAAGGAGCGGTTCGAGGAGCTGGCCAACATGCTCGACGGCCTGCGCCAGCTCGAGGTCGGCCATCGACGTCCTGCATGGCGACGATGCGGCGGATGTGGCGCTCTATGCGGAGTTCGAATCACGCGCGGCATACGAGGCGTACCACGCCCACCCGGCCCACAAGGCACTGGCCGGCTTCATCAAGGACGTGCGCGTCGATCGGCGCGTGATCGACTACGAAGTGTGACCGCGGCCATCTCCTTGATTTCGCAAGCGCCGACCCGATAACGTATAGGGTTGGCTTCGTAGTTTTTGTCCATCTCGGAGGCATATGGAAGCGATTCCGGTCAGGATCGTGCCGAGCGGGTTCGGCGAGACCAGCCGACGCGATTCGTGGTGGGCGACGCCGCTCGCCATCTTCGTCGGTCTCTCCTTGTTCGTGATCTACGCCACCTGGGCGGCGTTCCAGAATGCCCATTACTGGTACGGTCCTTACCTGTCGCCGTTCTATGCGCCCGAGATCTGGGGAGACTCGCCGCATGCGCTGCTCGGCCCGAAGCCTGACTGGTGGCCGCCGCTGGCGCCCTTCTCGCCCGCGCTGCTGATTCTGCCGTTTCCCGGTCTCTTTCGGTTCACCTGTTATTACTACCGCGGCGCCTACTACAAGGCGTTCTGGGCCGATCCTCCGGCGTGCGCCGTCGGCGAGCCGCGGAAGGGGTACTGGGGCGAGAACCGGCTGCCGCTCATCTTCCAGAACGTCCACCGCTATTTCATGTACGTCGCGGTGATCTTCCTGTTCCTGCTCTCCTACGACGTCGTGCTGGCCACGCGGTTTCCCAACCCGCAGACCGGTGCCACGGAGTTTGGCCTCGGCCTCGGCACGATCATTCTCGCCGTGAACGTCGTGCTCCTGACCTGTTACACGCTCGGCTGCCACGTCGCCCGTCACATCGCCGGCGGCTTCTACGACGAAGTGTCGAAGCACCCGATCTGCGACAAGGCCTACGCCTGCTCGACCGCGCTCAACTACAAGCACCAGCTCTTTGCGTGGTGCAGCCTCTTCTCGGTAGCGTTCGCCGACGTCTACGTCCGGCTCTGCTCGATGGGAATCTGGTCAGACGTGAGGATTCTGTAGTGGCGGCACACGCGACTTACAGCTACGACGTCCTCATCGTTGGCGCCGGCGGCGCAGGGCTGCGGGCGGCGATCGAAGCGGCGAACGCCGGCGTCAGCGTCGGCCTGATCTGCAAGTCGCTGCTCGGCAAGGCGCACACCGTCATGGCGGAAGGCGGCATGGCCGCGGCGATGGGCCACAACGACGACCGCGACAACTGGAAGGTCCACTTCGCCGACACGATGCGCGGCGGCCAGTACGTGAACAACTGGCGCATGGCCGAGATCCACGCGAAGGAAGCCCCGGACCGCGTCCGCGAGCTCGAGGCGTGGGGCGCGGTGTTCGACCGGACGGCTGATGGCCGGATCAACCAGCGCAACTTCGGCGGCCACCGTTACCCGCGCCTGGCGCACGTCGGCGATCGCACCGGCCTCGAGTTGATCCGCACGCTGCAGGACCACACGACGTACCTCGGGGTGACCGTGCACATGGAGCACACCGTCATCGAGCTGCTGCTCGACGGTGGCCGCGCCGCGGGCGTCCTGGCCTACGACCGTGAGCGCGGGCGATTCCACGTCTTCTCGGCCAAGGCGGTCGTGCTCGCCACCGGCGGGGTGGGCCGCGCCTACAAGATCACGAGCAACAGCTGGGAGGGCACGGGCGACGGCCACGCGCTCGCCTATCGCGCCGGAGCCGAGCTGATCGACATGGAGTTCATCCAGTTCCATCCGACCGGGATGGTCTGGCCCCCGAGCGTGAAGGGCATCCTCGTGACCGAGGGCGTGCGCGGCGAGGGCGGCATCCTCAAGAACAGCGAAGGACGCCGCTTCATGTTCGACGACATCCCCGACAACTACAAGCCGCAGACGGCCTCCGATCCGGAGGAAGGCTGGCGCTACACGCAGGGCGACAAGTCCGCCCGGCGTCCGCCGGAGCTCCTGACGCGCGACCACGTCGCGCGCTGCATCAACCGCGAGGTGAAGGCGGGCCGCGGATCGGAGCACGGCGGCGTCTACCTCGACATCGCGTGGATCAAGGAAAAGCTGCCCGACTCCGAGACGCACATCCGGCGCAAGCTGCCGAGCATGTACCACCAGTTCAAGGAGCTCGCCGATCTCGACATCACGCGCGAGCCGATGGAAGTCGGCCCGACAACGCACTACATCATGGGTGGTGTTCGCGTGGATGCCGACTCGCAGATGTCGTCGATCCCGGGTCTCTACGCGGCGGGCGAGTGTGCATCGGGGATCAATGGCGCGAATCGCCTCGGCGGCAACTCGCTTTCCGACCTCATCGTCTTCGGCAAGCGGGCCGGCGAGTACGCCGCCCAGTTCGTGCGCCAGAACGGCGCGACGCGCGTGGACGACGGTGTCGTCGATCGCGCCATCGCCGAGTCGCTGGCGCCGTTCGAGCGCGGCGAGGGCGGTGAGAACCCGTACAAGCTCCAGATGGACCTGCAGGAGGTGATGCAGGCCGGCGTCGGCATCGTGCGCGCTCGAGAGCGAGATGCAGGCCGCGCTCGTCGAGATCGACGGGTTCAAGGCGGCGCTGCCGCGTGTCGGCGTGACCGGGCACCGCGAGTACCACTCGGGCTGGCATACGGCGATCGATCTGCGCAACCTCCTGCCGGTGTCCGAGGCGATCGCGCGGTCGGCCATCGAGCGGAAAGAGAGCCGCGGCGGACATTTCCGCGAGGACTATCCCGAGAAGTCCCCCGAGTTCGGCAACGTGAACGTCCTGGTCAAACGCGGGCCCGACGGCAGGATGCAGGTGTCGCGGATCCCGATCCCGCCGATACCCGACCATCCTGAAGGCCGTGATCGAGGAGCAGAAGTCCTAGTGGCGGGTTCACACAGCGGCGGGGGGCATCACAACCAGCTGGCGGCCGAGGTTCAACGGGCCACTCCAACGGAGTGGCCCGCCGCAGCCCTCGAGGAGAATCTCCGGTAATGGCGCACCATCCGAGTCAAAAGGCAACGTTCAAGATCTGGCGCACCCATTCCGCGGGCGCGGGCGACGGCACGTTCCAGACGTTCGAGACCGAGGTCTCCGACGGGATGGTCGTCCTCGACGTCGTGCACAAAATCCAGGCCGAGCAGGCGCCGGATCTCGCGGTGCGATGGAACTGCAAGGCCGGCAAGTGCGGCTCGTGTTCGGCGGAAGTCAACGGCAAGCCGCGACTGATGTGCATGACGCGGATGAGCCAGCTGAACCTGTGGGAACCGGTCACCGTCGAGCCGATCCGCACGTTCCCGCCGATCAAGGATCTCGTCACCGATGTGTCGTGGAACTACCGGGTCAAGCAGACGATCAAGAAGTTCAAGCCGCGTCCGCCGGACGCGCCGGATGGCACCTGGCGGATGTTCCAGCGCGACGTCGATCGCGTGCAGGAGTTCCGGAAGTGCATCGAGTGCTTCCTGTGTCAGGACGTCTGCCACGTGCTGCGCGACCACGCCAAGCACGAGGAGTTCATCGGGCCGCGCTTTCTCGTCTACGCCGCCGCGCTCGAGATGCACCCGCTCGACGTCGAGGACCGTGTTGCCGATCTGAAGGACCAGCACAACATCGGGTACTGCAACATCACCAAGTGCTGCACGACGGTCTGCCCGGAGCACATCCACATCACGGACAACGCGATCATCCCGCTCAAGGAACGCGTGGTCAGCCGGTACTACGACCCGCTGACGCGACTCTTGAGAATGTTCAAGTAGCGCGCAGCGGGCGGACCGCCGGAGCGGCAGCCGGGTAAGGTGTGAGCGAGAGCGCCGCGGTCGGCGTGCGGTCGGCAGCACCGCAGCGTCGGCGGCACGTCGAGAAACCGGCGGAGATTGAGGAGAAGCCGCGGTTCGGACCAGACGCGCTGAGTCACAGCGCCTGGAGAGCTGTCAACCTTTCCGCTTCTGGTAAGCCTCTGCCTGCTCGTGCGCGTGATAGGAGCTGCGCACCAGCGGACCCGACTCCACGTGGACGAAGCCTTTGCCGAGCGCGATCCGTTTCAGCTCGGCGAACTCGTCGGGATGGTAGTAGCGTGTCATCGGCGCGTGCGCCGGCGTCGGCCGCAGGTACTGGCCGATTGTGAGGATCGAGACGCCGACGCGGCACAGGTCGTCGAACACGGCGACGACCTCGTCGAACTGCTCGCCGAGCCCCACCATGATGCCGGTCTTGGTCGCGATGTCCGGCTTGTACTGGCGGGCGCGATCGAGCAGCTCCAGCGTGCGCGGATAGCGTCCGCCCGACCGCGCCATGCGGTACAGCCGCGGCACCGTTTCCGTGTTGTGGTTCAGCACGTCGGGGCCCGCGTCGAGCACGGTGCGCAGCGCCGTCTCCATTCCCTGGAAATCCGGAATCAGCACCTCGATGCGGCACGAGGGCACCCGCTCGCGCGTGAGCCGGATGGTCTCGGCGAAGATGAACGCGCCGCCGTCCGCCAGATCGTCCCGGTCAACCGAGGTGATGACGGCGTGCTGCAGGCCCATGCGGGCGACGGCTTCGGCCACGCGCGCCGGCTCCGCCACGTCGAGCTCGTTCGGCCGTCCGTGCGCCACCGCGCAATACGCGCACGCGCGCGTGCAGACGTCACCGAGAATCATGAACGTCGCCGTTCCGTGGTGCCAGCACTCGCCGATGTTGGGGCAGCGGGCGTCCTCGCAGACGGTGTTGAGCTGGAGATCCTTCATCAACCCCTTGAGCCGCAGGTAATTCTCCGACCCTGGCGCACGGACCTTCAGCCACTCGGGTTTCGGCTCGCGGGGCTTGATGAATTCCAGGGGTGCGACGGTCACGGGTTCATTGTACTCGTCACCGGCCCGGCTGAAAGCCGGCCCCACGTCAGGTGTCGCAGGGCCGGCTCGAGAGCGGCCCGATCCCCGAATCCCCTAGAATCCGTCCTCATGGGAAAGCTCGCGATCACATGGCTGGGCCACTCGACGTTTCTCCTGACGACGCCAGGGGGAAAGCGTGTCCTCTTCGACCCCTGGCTCGCGCAACCCGCAGTGCCCGGCGACGATGAAAAAACCGCCGGCCGATCTGATCCTGGTCTCGCACGGACACTTCGATCACATCGACGATCTGGTTGCTGTCGCACGCGACACCAACGCCCCGGTTGTGGCGATCTTCGAGCTGTGCGACTGGCTGGGGCGCAAGGGAATCAAGAACGTGTCGCCGATGAACAAGGGTGGCTCGCAGGACATCCTCGGCCTGCGCGTGACGATGACCGACGCGCGTCACAGCAGCGGCTACGTTGACGGCGGCCAGATGGTCTACCTGGGCGAGGCCGCAGGCTTCGTGGTGCGGCTCGAGGATGGGATGACGATCTACTACGCGGGCGACACCTGCCTGTTCGGTGACATGAAGCTGATAGGCGAGCTGTACAAACCGGACATCGCGTTCCTCCCGATCGGGGATCGGTTCACGATGGGCCCGGCCGAGGCGGCGCGGGCGTGCGAATTCCTCGGCGTGCGCCAGGTGGTGCCGATGCACTGGGGGACGTTTCCGCTGCTGACCGGCACGCCTGCGGAACTGAAGAGACTCGTCAAGGGGGTGGAGGTGCTGGAACTGAGCCCCGGAGAGACGTCAGAATAAAGGCGCGTGGGGTCCGACCCCGCCTGGGCGACCGCCAAACGCGGGGTGCGGCGCGGAACGGTCCTTGCTCAACGGTTCGTCCAGATGGAAACCTCTACCGTCGAACCGATCACGTTCGAGACGCATCCGTCTCAATACCAGCATTGGCAACTGGCCTTTGACGGTCCGGTTGCGACGCTTTCCATGGACGTGCGCGAGGACGCCGGCCTCAGCCCTGAATACCGCCTCAAGCTCAATTCCTACGACCTTGGCTGTCGACATCGAGCTGGCCGACGCGCTGCAGCGTATCCGTTTCGAGCACCCCGAGGTCCGCACTGTCGTCATCACCAGCCTGAAAGAGCGCGTGTTCTGCGCCGGCGCCAACATTTTCATGCTCGGCGGCTCGAGCCATGGCTTCAAGGTCAACTTCTGCAAGTTCACGAACGAGACCCGGCTGGCCATGGAGGACGCGAGCCAGCATTCGGGGATCAAGTTCCTCGCCGCCGTCAACGGCATCTGCGCGGGCGGTGGCTACGAACTGGCCCTCGCGTGTGACGAGATCGTCCTCGTGGACGACGGGAACAGCGCGGTGAGCCTGCCGGAGACGCCGCTGCTCGGCGTGCTCCCCGGCACAGGCGGGCTGACGCGCGTCGTGGACAAGCGCAAGGTCCGGCGCGATCGCGCCGACGTGTTCAGCACGGTCGCCGAGGGCGTGAAAGGCAAGCGCGCGGTCGAGTGGCGCCTCGTGGATGCGGTGTATCCGACGAGCCGCTTCAAGGAAGAGGTCGATCGGCGCGCGCGCGAGCTGGCGGCGCGGTCCGATCGTCCCGCGGCGGGGCCAGGCGTCGCGCTCGGCCCGCTCAATCCTCGCGTGAGCGCGGACTCGGTGAGCTACAGCGCCGTCTCAATCACAATCGACCGGGATCGGCGCACGGCGGAGCTCACGGTTCAGGGACCAGGAGAAGACGAGGCGGACTCGCCAGAGGCGATCCTCGCGGCCGGCGACCAGTTCTGGCCCCTGCGCGCCTTCCGGGAGCTGGACGACGCGATTCTCCGGCTGCGCTTGAACGAGCCGACCATCGGCACGATCGTCGTGCGAGCCACAGGAGATCCTGATGCGGTGCTCGCCGTCGACCGGGTGCTCGCCGCGAACCGCGATCACTGGCTGGTGCGCGAGATCGTGCAGTTGATCAAGCGGACGCTCAAGCGCGTCGATCTCACGTCGCGGAGCTTCTTCGCGCTCGTCGAACCCGGGAACGCCTTCGCCGGCACGCTGTTCGAGCTGGCGCTTGCGTGCGATCGGATCTACATGCTGAACGATCCCGATCGGCCGAACACGCTGGCGTTGTCGGAGATGAACCGCGGCGCCTATCGCATGAGCAACGGGCTGCCGCGGCTCGAGGCGCGCTTCCTCGGCGAGCCGGAGAAGGTGGCCGAGGCCTTCGCTTCACGAAGGACCGTTCGACGCCGAGGGAGCGGTCGCGGCGGGGCTCGTCTCGTTCGCTCCCGACGACCTGGACTGGGAAGACGAGGTCCGCCTCGCTATCGAGGAACGCGCGGCACTGTCGCCCGACGCGCTCACGGGCATGGAGGCCAACCTCCGTTTCGCGGGGCCGGAGACGCTCGAGACCAAGATTTTCGGACGGCTCAGCGCGTGGCAGAACTGGATCTTCCAGCGGCCGAACGCGGTGGGCGAACGCGGCGCGCTTGAAGGTCTACGGCCGCGAGGGGCGGCCGGAGTTCGATTGGAGGCGATGCTAGCAGACTCACTGATACCTCGCAGAGACGCGGAGACGCAGAGAGTAAGTACCGTTGAGGGTTTACCTCTGTGCCTGTCGTCTCCGCGGCCCTGTGGGTAAATGGCAGTTCGAGTGGAGTGACATGATTTCCAGCGAACGCATCCCGAACAACGTGCACCTGTCGAGCGACAAGCGCCTGCAGCGCGCGCTCGAGCATTGGCAGCCCAAGTACCTCGAATGGTGGCGGGAGATGGGGCCGCAGGGGTTCCAGGACTATCACCAGGTCTACCTGCGCACGGCGATCAGCGTCGACCCGAAAGGCTGGGCGCACTTCGAGTACGTGAAGCTGCCTGATTACCGGTGGGGCATCTTCCTCGCCGAGCCGACGCCGGATCGCCGCATCGGCTTCGGCCAGTTCAAGGGACAGGCGGCGTGGCAGGAGGTGCCCGGCGAGTTCCGCAACCCGCTCCGCCGGCTGATCGTGACGCAGGGCGATACCGAACCGGCGAGCGTCGAGCAGCAGCGCCTGCTCGGCCGCCATTGCCCGAGCCTCTACGACCTCCGCAACCTGTTTCAGGTGAACGTCGAGGAAGGACGCCACCTCTGGGCGATGGTCTACCTGCTGCATTCGTACTTCGGGCGCGACGGCCGTGACGAGGCCGAGGAGCTCCTCCAGCGCCATAGCGGCAACCAGGACAAGCCGCGGATGCTGGAGGCCTTCAATTCGCCGATCGAAACCTGGCTCGACATGTTCGCGTTCACGATGTTCACCGATCGGGACGGCAAGTCGCAGCTGCTGTCGCTCTCGGAGAGCGCCCTCGATCCGCTGTCGCGGACCACGCGCTTCATGCTGACCGAAGAGTCGCACCACCTGTTCGTCGGCGACACCGGGCTCGGCCGGATCGTCGAGCGCACGTGCCAGTTGATGAAAGAGAGCGGGTTCTCAGAAGACGTGCGGAAAGTGGGAGGGATCGACCTGCCGACGATCCAGAAGCACATCAACTTCTGGTTCAGCCAGAGCCTCGACCTGCACGGCAGCGAGGTGTCGAGCAACGCCGCCACCTACTTCACGAACGGTCTGAAAGGACGGGCGGAGGAGGACAAGCACCAGGACGATCACGTCCTCGGCAGCGACGTCTACCTGCTCGACGCGGTTGACGCGCAGGGGCGCCCGACCCGGCAGGAAGTGCCGATGCGCAACGCGCTCAACGAGGTGCTGCGCGACTGGTACGTCGAGGACTGCCGCAGCGGCGTCGAGCGCTGGAACAAGCGCATCGCCAGTCACGGCATCGACTTCCGCTTCGCGCTGCCCGATCGCAAGTTCCACCGGCAGATTGGCGTCTTCTCGGGCCTGCACTTCGATCCCTCGGGGCAGCCGGTCGATCCAGAGTCGTGGCGGCGCCGCCGCGACGAATGGCTGCCGTCTGCTGCCGACAAGGACTACCTGAAGAATGTGCAGGCTGAGCCCGTGTACGAACCGGGAAAGTTCGCCAACTACATTGCGCCGCCGCTGCGCGGCGTCAACCAGCAGCCGATCAACTTCGAATACGTGCGGACCGAGGCCAGGTAAAAAGGCGTGCAAATATGCCTGAGCTCAGGGCGTATCCTGTCTCAGGCCGACTTGCCTTTTGTTCGTACTTCGACGAGACTGCGTCCCCACAACCGCCACGAGCGCACGCCGCCCGCTGGCTTCGACCATCCGCTCATGATGCATGGAGGAAACAATCTGAGGTAGCCCTGGCACACGGTGACCCAACGCTTCACGGACGTCCGCGTTCGATCGTTCGCGCCTTTTATTACTGGCCGCGTCGGACTGATTCTATCGGTCGTTAGTCGTGGGTTTCTCCAAGGTCAGACCGTTGGCTGAAGTCGCTGCTCAGAGCTGAAGAACACGGGTCATTTCGTTCCTCCATCAACGAGCGTCCATGCCTATCCGGTGTGCTCGTCCTGTCGCTCCCAGGTCCACTCGGACCTCCAACTATCCCTCTAGGCTTCGCGCGTCGTCCGGCTCCGTGAACGTGCCAAAGGACCCTCTCGTGGGTGTCCACTCCATGTCAGTTGTCGGCTTGTGTACCCGGCCGAAGGAGGCAGTCATGCGGAACGGCTGTTCAGAAGCGTGTCGTCGTCAATGGGCGCGGATTGTATTGGCGGCTGGTCTGATCGTCCTTACGGTCTCCCCGGCCGCTGCCCAAGGTAGCGCGGCCAGCATCATCGGTCAGGTGACTGACCAAAGCGGCGCCGTGCTCCCCGGCGTGACGGTCACGGCGACCGAGCCCTGCCCTGCAGGTACCGCAACTGACAGCCGTCACCAATGACCTCGGCGAGTACCGCCTGGCGCCGCTGCCAATCGGCGTCTACGAAGTGGCGTTCGAGGTGGGCGGCTTTCAGCCGGTCAGGCGGTCGGATATCCGCCTGGGGGTCGGATTCACCGCGACGATTGATGTGCAGCTGGGGCTGTCGACGGTGGCCGAGTCGGTGACCGTGTCCGGCGCGGCGCCGGTGGTGGACGTCTCGTCGACCTCCGGAAGCACGCTGCTGACGAACGAGATACTCCAACTCACGGCGACGTCCCGCAACAGCGTGATGAGCGTGTTGACGCTGGCCCCCGGCGTGCGCTCGTTCACCGATGTCGGCGGCGGCCAGATGATGCTGGAGAACCCGGCGTCGCGAGCCTACGGCGTCGGCGGCTCGCAGTGGTACACGGTGGACGGGGTGCAGAACTTCCGGCTCGGCACCACGTTCTGGGACTACAACACGTTTGACGAGGTGCGCGTCCAGAGCGTGGGCGCGGATGCGGAGCGGCCGACGCGCGGCGTGCAGGTCACAGCCGTCGTGAAGTCCGGTGGAAACGATTTCCACGGCGGCGCGTTCTGGGCCGGGACGAACAACAGCTTCCAGGGCAACAACATCGATCAGGAGTTGGAGGACGGCCGGCATCACCTCGGGCGACGCCCTCGACTCGCAGTACGACGTCAGCGGAGAGCTGGGCGGCCGCATCATTCGGAACAAGCTGTGGTTCTACAGTTCGGCCCGTAAGCGCCGGGCGGCGTATGACGTGTTGAACAACTTCCAGCCGGATGGATCGCCCGGCCAGACGATCAACGAGCAGCGGATTATCACGAACAAGGTCTCGTTTCAGGCGACGCCCGGGAACCGGTTCATCTTCATGAACATGTGGGAGCACGGGGAGGAACAGAAGGGTCTCAGCGAACTGGTTCAACTACGAGGCGAGAGAGTTCAAGACGAACGACCGTCCCAACACGAAGATTGAGTGGGAAGGGGTGCGCGGCAGCACCCTCATCGCCAATCTCCAGTTCGGCTACAGCCGGCAGGACGGGACGTCTCCATTCCTCAACATCGCCGCAGATCGTCGGATGCAGCGACCTCGACACTGAGGTGGTGGGCGGCGACAACGTGGTTGCCGGAGAGACCAGCTGGGCCGGCTTCTATCACACCACCGGCAGCCTGAGCTGGTACAAGCCGAATTGGGGTCGCGGGAACCATGAAATCAAGACGGGCTTCGACTATGGCTTCGGCGCGACCGAGGTCTGGGGCCTGACGCCGAAAGAATTCAATTACCATCTGCGCTTCGCGAGCGGAGTTCCAGATTCGGTGGGCTTCTTCAACGCCCCGGTCCACGCCACGTCGCGACCTGCGCCTGTTCGGCGCGTATGTGAAGGACAACTGGACCATGGGGCGGCTGACGCTGAATCTCGGGCTTCGTTACGGCCACGAAGAGGTGCACCGTCCCGGCGAGTTGTCGCGAAACGGCGACCCCTCCCTCCGACGTCATTTTCCCCGCCGGATGCTTCGACGAGGTGAACCTTCCCAGCTGGAACAACGTGTTGCCGCGTCTGTCGGCCGCATTCGATTTGTCGGGCGATGGCAAGACGGTGGTCAAGGGCGGGTTCGGGCGATACGGCTACATGCGCGAAGAGGCGCTTGCCGCGACGCTTACGACCCGAATTCGATCGGGTACGCCGTCTTCCAGTGGCACGACTTGAACGGGAACAACGACTGGGACATCGGCGAGACCGAACCGCGATCCCAACGGGCCCGATTTCATCGAAACGACCGGCCATGAGTTTGCCGCCGTGGCGCCGAACTTCGTGCCCAACCCGGACGAGAAGCAGGTCATGTTCGACGAGTGGTCGGTGAACCTCGAGCGGGAGCTGATGGCGAATTTTGCCCTTGCGGGTCACGGGGATCTACACCTCAGACGAAAAACGTCCAGGGGCAGGTGAACAACTTCCGACCCTATGAGGCCTACAACATCCCGGTCACGAATCGGGACCCGGGCCCCGATGGCAGGCTCGGGCACCGCCGACGACGGCGGGCCTGGTGACGCTACTATGAATTCTCTCCGGCGCTGGCGGGCGCGCAGAACGAGCAGTTCATGCCTGTCACCTGGCCGGACGGGAAGGCCGATCAGAGCTACAAGACGATCGAAGTGGCCACGATCAAGCGGCTCTCGAATCAACTGGCAGCTGGTGGCCTCCTACTCGGCGACGAAGAAACGCTATCCCATCGGTGCGCCCGGCCTCGCCCGTGCCACCGGCTTCGGCACGGCGAGTCCCGTCTTCTCGCCCGCAGGCGACAACGCCGGGTTCCTGACTCCGAACACGGAGATCAACACGTCCGACGACACCTGGGAGTGGGACAGCAAGGTGTCGGGTACCTACATCCTCCCGGCGGACTTCGTGGTGTCCGGGAGCTTCCACCACACGAGCGGCGACCCGTTCGCCCGGCAGGTTCGCTTCACGGGCGGACAGACCGTTCCCTTTGTCGTGCTCAACGTGGATCCCATCGGGACGTACCGCCGGCCGCACCTCAACGTCGTGACCGCCCGCGTCGAGAAGCGTTTCACCTTCTCTGCGTGCGCAGGTCGCGACGATCTCGCTGAACATCTACAACGCGCTGAACTCGAATACCGTGACCGCGTGTGCAGAACCGCTCGGGCGACGACTTCCTGCAGCCCCTGTCGATCCTGCCGCCCCGCCTCTTGGAGGTGAGCGTGGCGTACCGTTTCTAACGCTGAAGGGCCGGCTGAAGCCGGCCCCCACTACCGCTGGTGCACGGGCCGGCTCGAGCCGGTCCCCGCGAGAGATGACGCAGGGGCCGGCTTCAGCCGGCCCGCGTCAGTCACTGCCGGATGATGATCGTCCCCTGCAGGCTCGTCGTCGACGGCTGGTTGTGGTCGTGGTAGCCGCAGGTGCGGATGGTGTTCAGGTTCCCCGTCTGCTTGCTCTGACCGGGTGACAGGAACGCGACCTGATCGATCTCGGGACAGTCTCCATGCGAAGGATGGGGATCCGAGTTCATCTCGTGGTTACGCGTGTCACTGTTGAAGAAGGTCACGCGAGTGCCCGGCGGCACCGTGAGGCTTTGCGGCGACACACCGCTCGAGGTGATGGTAATGGTCGTCCCCCCGGGAGTGGGAGTCGGTGTAGGTGTAGGCGTCGGCGTCGGAGACGTTGGCGTGCTGTCGCCGCCGCCGCCGCAAGCTGCCAGGGTCAACGCTGACGCGATCGCCGCGCTCCCAATCCAGAGAAGGAATCGACTCATCAGTAAAATTTCCTCGAGATGTTGAAACCCAGGTACCAGTCGTCGTTGGACGTGCCCCCACGCGCCAGCTGCCCCATCGTCGTGCCGAACCCGTTCGAGAAATTGAGCTGGAACGTGTGGCCACCGGCGCGTTTCTCGATGCCGAACGTGCCATGGTGCACGCCCGGCTCGTACCCGACCCGCGGGATGAACTCGCCGGCGACGTACACGGTCGGGCGTATCCGGATACGCGCGCCGATGCCGAACATGAACGTGTCGTTGTCGTCGGTCAGTTCGCTCGGCAGCGTCGTTGGTGTTGTTGACCCAGATCGGCTCGAAGTAGATTGCCCCCGCGCGCCCGAGCTCGCGGGTGATCACGGCGCCGATCGCGGGTGAGTAGCTGTCACGGAAGTTGTTGGTGCCGTCCACCGACGCGATCACACCGACGTCGAAGGGACGGCCGTCGCGCTGCTGCAACAGGCTGTACTGCGAGAAGAACTCGATCGTCCGGTTGCTCGTGCGGTGGATGCCGACCTGAAGGCCGCGCATCAAGCCGAAGCGATATTCCAGCCCGATCTGCGCGCCGGAGTCGAGCCCGAAGAAATCCTCGAGCAGGTTTCCGAAGTCGCCCTCTCCCAGCGGCCGGCCGAACCGGTGGGTCACGCGAAAGGCGCTCTTGAACCGCGGCAGGCGCAGTGTCGTCGGCAGGCTGACGATCGTGAAGTCGGGCTGCGCGAAGTTGAGATCCAGGTCGGGGTCGTCCGGCGGCGGCGCCGCCTGCTGCTGGGCTGCGACGCTGCCGGGCCAACGATGGCAGCCACGGCGAGGGTCAGGACGAATCGTCTCAGATCGAACATCGCATCTCCTAGTCGTTGGGCGCGCCGAGCTCGATCCATCGGCGGATGATCATCATCTGGCCATCGGTCAGGAACGGGCCACCGGTGCGGGGCATGCGCTGTCCGGTCATCTGGGCATGCCCCTCGAGCTTGTGAATCATGTAGCTGTTGTCGGGATCACTGGGCGCCACCCGCATCAGCTCCGACCGCTGGCCGCTGCTGACGCCCACGAGCGCCGCATACGCCGTCTCGTGGCGGAGGTTCAGGCCCCCCGCTGGCGTTCGTCCCTGGTCCGTATGACAGGGCGTGCACGCGGCGCGACCCGAGGAATCGGCCGTCTCGAACACGTGCTGCTGGATACTGGAGAATGTCGGCTGCAGTTCGGGTGTCGGCCCCGCGAGCGTGGACAGGCCTTCGTCGCATCCGGCCAGCCAGGCCCCGCAAGCAAGCAGCGCCCCTGCGCACAGCAATCTTGGCCTCATACCCCTCCTCCTCAGCGTGCGGCACCCGCGTCGCCTGCCACGACGACGAGAGCGCCTTTCATGTCACCATGCCCCTCCCCACAATATTCGGAGCAGAGAATTGGAAACCGGCCCGCCGTATCGGGCTTGAGATCGATCGACACTGGATCGGCGCCGCGTTCGAGCTCCTTCTTGACCTTGAACTGCGCGATTTCGATGCCGTGCAGGCCGTCGGCCGATCGAACCATCAGCCGGACCGCCTCGCCAACCGTCACCTGGATTTCCGCCGGTTCGAACGCGTAGCGCCGGGCGACCACTTCGATGGTCCGAGGCTGTGGCGCTTGTCTGGCGGAGGCGGCCTGCGAAGCCGGGACGGCGGCAGAAGAGAGGAGTGCACAGAAAAGAACGTACTTATTCAAGGACATAAACGAATCGAGCTGAGTAGGTGGCAGCAAGGGTAGTGCCTGATGAGACGGTCCCGCAACCGCCATCGTTTCCGGCGCGGATCCGGCCGCGCGGGACGGCCATCCAATTTACCGCCGTCGTAATCCTGTGACGCGCCACGTAATCCTGGAGGGTCAGTCGATCCGATACTTTGCGAGGTAGTAGCTGAGGGCCCGCTGGCTGATGCCCATCGCCTCCGCGGCGTCTTTCTTGATGCCGCCCGACTGCTCCAGGGCGCGACGGATCGTCTCCCGTTCGACCCACTCCAGGTTCTGGTGCAGCCGCATCGACGGCAGCCCGCTCGACGTGGTGGAGGAGGCGCCGAGGAGCGAGATCGACTGCTGCGTCATCACCGGTCCCGTGGCCAGGACGACGGCGCGCTCGATCGTGTTCTCCAGCTCGCGGACGTTGCCCGGCCAGTCGTAGCGCTGGAGCGCCTCGACGACGTCGGGCTCGACGCGATCGATCCGCTTGCCGGTCCGCTGCCGATGTTTCTCGACGAAGTGCTCGATGAGTACGGGGATGTCGTCGCGCCGCGTGCGCAGCGGGGGAATCCCGATGGGGATCACGTTGAGGCGGTAAAACAGATCCTCCTGGAACCGGCCGTCGCTGACCATCTGTTTCAGGTCGCGGTTGGTGGCGGCGATGACGCGCACGTCCACGCGCACCGTGCGTTCGGAACCGAGCGGTTCGAACTCCCGTTCCTGGATGGCGCGCAGCAGCTTGGCCTGAATCCCCAGGGTCAGCGTCCCGATCTCGTCGAGGAAGATCGAGCCGCCGTCGGCGAGCGCGAATTTGCCGCGCTTGGTCATCGAAGCGCCGGTGAACGCGCCGCGCAGGTGTCCGAACAACTCCGATTCGAGCAGCGTCTCGGGAATGGCGGCGCAGTTCACCTTGATGAGCGGCATTTCGCGCTGGGCGCTGCGGTGGTGGATCAAGCGCGCCACCATCTCCTTGCCGGTGCCGGTCTCGCCGGTGATGAGAACGGTGCTCTTGGTTTCCGCGACCAGCTCCGCCCGCTCGATGACCTCCTGCATGGCGCGGCTGCGGCCGACCAGCCCGTAATGATTGAAGTCGGCGTCGCGCTCGCTGAGGAGGTACTGCCGCTCGTTCTCCGTTTTCAGGTGCTTGACGGCGCGGCGCGCGAGCGCGATCAGTTCGTCGAGCTCGAACGGCTTCTCGAGAAAATCCTCGACGCCCAGCTTGAACGCCTCGCGCACGATCTGCGTGGATCCGTGCGCGGTCATCATCACGATCTGGGGGCGCTCCGTCGGCGTCATCGTCTGCGAGAGCTCGCGGATCAACTCCAGCCCGGTGGTGCCGGGCATCAGGTTGTCCACGACGAACAGATCGAAGCTGCGCTGACCGAGGTGACGCTGCGCGTCACGTACGCTTGTGGCTTCGACGACCTCGTGCCCTTCGTCGCGCAGCGCGCGCCCGAGACGCTTCAGGATCTTCTCCTCGTCGTCAACAAGCAGGATGTGTCCGCGTGTGGACGGCGTCATGCGTGAGCCCCGGGGCGCGCCAGCGGCAGGTCGATCCTGATCTGCGTACCTTCGCCGCGGCGGCTCGTGACGACGAGCGTCCCGCCGAGCCCCTCGATGATGTTTTTCGAGATGGGAAGACCCAGCCCGGTCCCGGCCCGGCGAGTCGTGAAATACGGGTCGAATATATGCGCCATGTCCTCGGGGGATATGCCGACGCCACGGTCCTGAATGGTGACGGTTGCGTGAGTGCTTGCAAGCCTCGTGCGCACCTCGACGAGTGCGGCGTCCGGGGTTCCCAGGAACCTCCCGGCGGTGTCGCCGCTGCCGTTGGTCCCGGTGCCGGCCAGCGCTATCGAGTCCACCGCGTGGCGCGCATTCGCCAGCAGGTTGACCAGGGCCGTCCGCAACCGCTCGGCGTCGGTGTGCAGGGGCGGAATGGTGTCGTCGAGGTCGAGCCGCACCTGGTCGCCCGGCGCCCCGGCCCACGCCGCCGCCGCCGACGCGCGGCAAATGTCGTTGAGATCGGCTTCGGCAAGGTCGAACCGGATCGGGCGGGCGAAGTCGAGCACCTCGCTGACGATGCGGTTCAGGCGGGTGGTCTCGTCTTCGATGTCCGCGATCGCTTCGCGCCACTCGGACGCCGTTGCCGTGTCCCGGCGCAGGATAGGCAACGACGACTTGATGATCATCAGCGGATTACGGATTTCGTGCGCGATGATGGTGGACAGGCGGCCAAGCGCGGACAGCCGCTCCTTCTGCGCCGCCTCTTTCTGGAACCTCCCGATCGACTCCGTCATCGTGTTGTACGTCGAGGCGAGAAGCCGCGCGTCCTCGTCATCCCACGGCCGGCTCTTGAGTGACACCCTCCGCGTCAGGTCGCCGGTGGCCGCCATTTCCCGCATGGCGCTGGTGATGGCGTGGAGCGGGCGCGTCATGGTGCGCGCAACGCCGTAGCTCACCAGCGTGGCCACGATCACGGTCAACGCCAGGGCCGCGATGAGGCCGTTCCGGATGGTGCTCAGGAAGCGAAGACGTTCGGTGCGGGAGCGCAGGATCAGCGCGACGGGTGCGCCCGGCTCCGCAGCCAGGCCGTCATCGCTGTTGACGAGCGGCCGCGTAAGGGCGAGGAACTCCTCGTCGTCGAGGATGACCGGCGTGATGTCCCGGGCGGTCATGGCCGCTGCGGCGGCCTCGCGCCGCCCGGCGGGCAACGTCGAGGCCATGATGCGGCCGCCGGCGCCGAACGCGATTTCGCTCCCTGTCAGGCCCTTGAACTGCGCCGCCAGGTCGTCGTCCAGGAAGAAACCGGCCGTCAGACGTCCCAGGACCGCGGGCAACTCTCCTTCGAGGAGCAGCGGGACGCTCACCACGTGCAGCAGGCCGCGGCCATGGGGGATGAAGGTCGAGATCTCATCCATGGCGCCGGCGAGCTCGATCACCCGTGGCAGGTCGCTGACCGTCTCGCCAACGACGCCGAGCATCGTCCTCTGCGGCGAGGTGAGCACCAGGACGTCTGCCCGCATGTCTTCGGCGTATTCGTCAGCCAGCGGCTGCACGGTTGGGGGATCGCCCGTTTCGACCGCCGCTTTCAGCTTGGGCAGGTCCCCGATGAGACGCGCAAGACGGGTGAACGTGTCGGTGAGCGTGGCGCGATGCTCGTCGACGAGCTGCCCGGCTTCCGACAAGCCGCGCCGCAGCTCCTCCTCGGCCTCGCGCGAGGCGCGATTATTGACGAATGAAAAGACAAATCCCAGCGACAGCGCCGCCACGACGGTGCATGCGAGAAAGATGCGGTTCGTGAGCGAAGAGACGGCGCTCATGTCAGGAAGGGACTAATGATACCTGTGATGCCTCCCCGTTGGGCTTGGCTTCGGCGCCGGACTCGGGGTCGGGGTCCGGGTCCGGGCCAGGGGGGCCGGGGTCCGGGACCAGGGGTCCGGGGCCCGGGGTCAGGACTCCGCGCTAGGGGCCAGGGATTCTCAGAACGATGAGGAGCGTACCGGCTTCCAGACGGGTCAGAGACGTATCCGGATACGGGGAGATCAGGGTCCAGGACTCAGTCACGTGGCCCTGGACGCCTCGGGGACCTCGGGCGACACGTGCCCGGCGGGAGCCATAAAGCCGTGCCACCGACCACCGGTCGTACCGGCCCGTCTGGCCGAACGCGTCGAACGGCACCAACTCTTTCGGTTCCCAGGCGCCCGGGGACATCAGCAGGCCCGGCTCGGCATCCAGCCGCTGGAGAACGGTGTCGAGGTCGAGCGGCGACACGAACGCGCTATAGGCGCTGGCGCGCGGCCCGCCTGGCGCAAAGAGCGGCAGATACTCCGGGGCGGTCCGCCACGTACTGCCAGATTGGCCCGCTCCGGCGGCGACGGCGCCCGCCAGCAGGAGGACGATTGCCGTCAGTCGGCGCACGGAACCTCCGGTATACTTTTCCGCTGAATTCCAACCTGTAGGAGAGTGCGTGGCGTATATCATCTGCGAACCTTGCATCGGCACGAAGGACAGTGCATGTGTCGACGTCTGCCCGGTTGACTGCATCCATCCACGAAAGGATGAGCCCGGGTACGAGGCCACCCAGATGCTCTATATTCACCCCGACGAATGCATCGACTGCGGCGCGTGCGTCCCCGCTTGTCCGGTCGAAGCGATCTTCGCGCTCGACGAGACGCCCGAAAAGTGGAAGAACTACATCCCGGTCAACGCGGAGTACTACCAGAAATAGCAGGCAGCGGGCAGTCGGGCAGCGGGCAGTGGCGCTGCAGCGGGCCATCGAGGGTGAAGGCTGTTACGTTGGTCACGTCGTCGGTTCGCATCTGGGTTCACTGCCGACTGCCCACTGCCAGCCGCCGACCAGCGACGAACTTAGGGGAGGCCCGGTAATGCCCAGGACGTTCCGTCGTGCGCTGATTGCCGCCGCGATCGCCGCGGCCTGCACGCTCGCGATGCGTGCCGATACCAAGGGCGACGCCGAGCTGCAGTTCCAGCTGGCCAACCTGCTGTTCGACGAGACACGGTATCGCGAAGCAATCCAGGCGTACGACCGGGCGATTGACGCGGGCGCGCCGGCGCTGGTTCCCCGCGCGCGCAAGGGCAAGGTGCGCGCGGCGCTGCGCATAGCGGAGTTCGCCACGGCGCGGACCGAAGCCGAGCGTCTTCGCGCCGACGGCGCCCCGGACGCCGAGGCACTCACGCTGTACGCGGACGCGTTGTGGTCCTCCGGCCTCTTCGACGAGTCCGATCGGGCGTATCGCGACGCCCTGGGGCTCGCGCCCGAGTCGTCACGGGCGCGCTTCGGCATGGCGCGATCGCTGGCGACGCGGAACCGGCTCGACGAAGCGCTCGACGAGGCACTCGCCGCGGTCGCGACCGCGCCGCGCGACGGCGAGATCCACGCGACGATCGGGGACATCTACGAGCGGCTGAACCGGTTCGACGAGGCCGCCAACTCGTACAACAACTACATCAACCTGCTGCCGAACAAGGACCGCAGCGACAAGGCCGCCTGGTCCCGGTCGCAGGTCCGCTTCTTCGAGGCGTTCCAGGGGATGACGCCCGTCGAGATCGACGAGGAGGATCGCCGCATCCTGCACACCGTGCCGTTCAAGGTGGTGAAGGACAAGATCCTGGTGCAGGGCAAGGTGAACGGCGGCCGTTCGATCGATTTCGTCCTCGACACCGGGTCGGAGGAAACCGTCATCTCGCGCGAGGTGGCGCAGCGCGGCGGGGTCCGCCCGATCACCTACACGCTCAGCGCCGGCGTCGGTGAGGTCGGCTTGCGCGGCCTGCAGTTGGCGCGGCTCGACACGCTGGACATCGGGACGCTGCAGATTCGCAACCTGCCGGTGCTCATCAAGAACCCCGCGCTGCGCGGGATCCCCAAGCGCGAGGGCGAGAGCTTCTCGCCGCTCTCCCTGGGCATGTCGATGAAGATCGACTACCAGACGCGGCTGCTGACGATCGGGGAGACGCTGCCGGAAGGCAACGCCGATTTCACCCTGCCGATGCGCGTCCACCGTCTCGCGCTGGTGAGGGGCGTCGTGAACTCGACGTATCCGACCTACTTCGTCGTCGACACCGGCGGCGAGGTCATCTCGATCAGCGCCGACACCGCGGGTGCACTCGAGAAGTCGAAGTACCGCCACATCCCCCTGCGGGTATACGGCACGTCGGGGTGGGACCGTGACGCGTTCCTGCTGCCCGGGGTGAACCTCGACTTCGACCGCATCGAGTACCGCAACTTCCCGCTTGTCGTGCTGAACCTGCGCGCTCCGAGCGTGTTGCTCGGGTTTCAGGTCGGCGGCATCATCGGCCACAAGTTCCTGAGCGGCTACCGCGTGTCGATGGACATGGCGAGCAGCCAGCTGAGGCTCGAGAAGTACTGACATTTGTGATTTGCGATATGTGATTGGCGATCGAGCAGACCGATCACCAATCACACTGAAGTCGCAGGTCACCGATCGCGAATCACCACTCGCCTTGTGGCTGCCGGCTTCAGCCGGCAGTTCGTCATGGGAGCGATGACTGGCACCTTCCGCGTCCTGCTGATCGGGGCCGCTGCCGCCGCCGCGCTGACATTGTGTCTGCGCGCCGCTCCGCTCTCCGATGCTGACGCGGAGCTTCAAATCCAGCTCGCCACCCGGCTTTTCGGCGAGGCCCGGTACGCTGAAGCCTACGACGCGTTCGACAACGCGCTCGGCACCGACGATCCGGCTCTCGTGCTGCGCGCGCGCAAGGGCAAGGTGCGTGCGGCGCTGCGGATCGCGGAATTCAGCGTTGCCCGGCGCGAAGGCGAGGCGCTCAAGACCTCCGCCGGCGGCGATCCCGAGGTCGCCGCGCTCTACGCCGATTCACTCTGGGCGATGGGCCTCTTCGACGAGGCGGAAGAGCAGTACCGCCAGGCGCTGGTGCTGAACGCGGACTCCTCGCGCGCCAGGCTTGGCATCGCGCGATCGCTGGCGACGCGCAGCCGCCTCGCCGAGGCGCTCGAGGAAGTGCTCAAGGCGCGCGCCGCCGACCCGAACGATTTCCAGATTCACGCGACGCTCGGCGACATCTACGCGCGGCTGTACCGCTTCGACGAGGCCGCCGACGCCTACACGGACTACAAGGCGCGGCTCGTCCCGGCGGAAGTGTCGTCAGCCCTCATCTCCGAGGCGCAGATCAAGTTCCTCAGGAGCTTCAAGGGCCGGACGCCGCTCGCGATCCGCGACGACGTGGCCGGCGCCGTCCACACCGTGCCGTTCCGGCTCTCGAAGAACAAGGTGCTGGTGCGCGCCGTGATCAACGGCCGCTATTCGACCGAACTGGTGCTCGACACCGGCGCCGAGCGCATCGGGCTCTCCAGCGAAACCGCACGGCGTGCCGGCGTCCAGGCCGTGAGCATGTCGGTCATCGCAGGCGTCGGGGCGCGGGGCTACAGGCCGCTGGCGCTGGCGCGCGCCGATGCGATCCAGATCGGCACGCTCAAGGTGGCCAACGTCCCGATCTCGATTCGCAACGCGGTGCGCGGGACGCTGCCACGCTGGCAGACCGAGACGTTCTCCCCGGTTTCGATGGGACTGTCCGTGGTCGTGGATTACAAGCGGAAGCAGGTGACCTTGGCGCGCGCGCTGCCGGAAAGCGACGCGGACATGCGCCTGCCGATGCGGCTGCAGCGGCTGCCGATGGTGCGCGGCCTGCTGAACTCCACGCACGCCGCTCCCTTCGTCGTGGATACCGGGGGCGAGCTGATTTCGATCGGCACCGGGACGGCCGAGGCGCTCGCGATGAACCCGCCGCGGCGCATCCCGCTGAAGGTGTACGGCTTGTCGGGGTGGGATCGAGGATGCCTTCCTGCTGCCCGGCGTGGACGTCGACTTTGGCGACATCGGTTACCGCAAGCTCGGGCTTGCGGTCCTCAACCTGCGCGCGCCGAGCATCCTGCTCGGGTTCGAGATCGGCGGCATCGTCGGCTACAAGTTCCTTGGCGACTACCGCGTCGGCATCGACCTGCCGCGCAGCGAGCTGACTCTGAGTAGGCAGTAGGCGGCCGGCAGCTGGCAGTGCGGCGCGAAGAGCCAAGACAAAAGAAGGGGCCGCGTGAGCGGCCCCTTTCTGCGTCCCTGACTGCAAGCTGCCTACTGCCGGCTGCCGGCTCTAGAAGTCATACCCGATCCACACGGCGAAGCGCGGCTTGCGGAACGCGGAGCTGCCGCCGCAGTCCGTCTCGACCCCCAGTTCGCCGCCGCACGGGAGCGCGAACAGCGCATCTTCCCACTCCTTGTTGAACAGCGTCCGCCACGCCCAGTCGAAGTGGATGGGGAAGCCGAGCGCGAAGGTTTCGAGGCCCACGCCGTACGACGCACGCGCGTCCACGAGGCGGAAGCCGTCGATGCGCCGTGGCACGCCCGGCACCGGAACGACCGTCCCGGTGAAGCGGTTTATGTCCAAGCCGACTGTCGGCGTGTACGTCACGGGTGAGCTCGACCACCACTTGAACGGCTGACCCTCGAACCGTCCGCCGCCCATGTTGGCGAAGAACACGCCGCGGATGCCGCCAAGGATGCCGATTGGCGTGAGCATGGCCTCGATGAACGGGAAGCGGAGCTCGGCGTTCAGGAACGCCGACTCCGACCCGATGAACTCGAGGTATTCGTAGCCACGCATCTCGGAGTTGCCGCCGAAAAACATGAAGTCAGGCTCGTTGCCATCGCTCTTGAAGCCGCGCGCGCGCAGCGCCAGCAGCCCCGAGCCGCCCAGCCGCAGGTAGTAGCGCGCATCGAGGTCCGCCGTCCGCCGCGAGAGCGTGTTGCCGATCTTCGGCGCTATCTCGTACGAGAGGCGCATGGTGTTGCCGGCGAGCGGCCCGAACTCGCGGAAGACCGTCGTCTCCTGGACGAAGGTCACGCCGAGCGGGACGAAGGTGCCCGAGCGGAACAGCTGGCGCCCGAACTGCTGCTGCTGGTACTCCTGGGAGACCTGCTCGAGCGACGGATCGTCGAACTCCTCGTGGTAGTTCATCACGCCGCCGAAGAACTCGAGCCGGCGATAGCGGTCCAGCGGCCAGATGCCGAAGGCGCTGCCGCCTCGCGAAGAGCGCGTGGCAACGGCGAAGTCGCGATCGATCAGGCCGGAGAACGCCGGGTCGTAGAACACGCCCTCGAGCTGTCCGTAGAAGAACTCCGTCTGCGAGAAACCCTGCAGCGCATAGTTGAACCGCCGCGCCTGGTTGATGAACGAGAACGACAGCGTGCGGTACTGCGAGATCGACGCCGCGTAGAGGCTGAAGTTCTTGTCGCCGAGCACGTCGCTGAACGACACGGCGGACCCGCCGAACACGTCGCCGCCGCTCGTGACGCCGACGTTGACCGGCGGCCGGCCGTCGAGGAACAGCTTCTCGAACGCGCCCTTGACCCGCTTGTTCTCGGTCACGAGGGTGTGCGACAGCGGCGCCTGGAAGTCGATGACCGGTCCGGGGGCGCCGAAGTCGGCCGACGCCGCCGTGACCACCGGCTCACGCCTGTCGAGCAGGTGCAGCTCGTACTCGTTCTTGTAGTAGCTGACGAACGCGATCTGCGGGTTGGCGGTCCCGTTCGGCACCACGACGGTCGACGTGTTGCCGCCGAGCGCGTCGGTGAACTGCCGCAGCTCGCCGTTCTTCAGGCTGAGTGTCCAGATGTTGTAGATGTTGCCGTTGCGCGCGACGTCGGGCTCGATCGGCTGCGCCGGGTCGGTCGCCGTGGACGAGAACACGAGGGTGTCGGCGTCGAGGAACTGCGCCGCCGAATCGTCGTGCGTGCCGAACGTAATCTGCGTTTTCTGCCCGCTCGCCACGTCCACGCGGAACAGCTTCTCGTTGCCGCTGATGCGGGCCATGTAGACGAGCGAACGGCCGTCCGGCGACCACGTCGGGCCGGAGTCGGCGAAGTTGTCCTTCGTGACGTTGGTGACCTCGCCCGACTGCAGGTCGACGATGTAGATGTCGCCGACGCCGCCCTGCAGGGCGGCAAACGCGACGCGCCGGCCGTCGGGCGAGATGTCCGGCGATTCGGGGTCGTCCACCGTCCGCATGTCGAGCCGCTGCTCGACGTTGCCGTTGAGCACGTTCTGCAGGATGAGCGCGCGCGACTTCTCCCGGCGCGCGAAATACGCGAGGCGGTCCCCTGTTGGCGACCACGACATCCACGACACCGTGTTGAATCGCATGCCGGGCTGGACGATGTACTCGAAGCCCTTGTCCTGGTCGAAACCGCGCGTCAGGTTGCGGATGACCGATCCGTCCTTGACCGACACGAGGATGAGGTCCATCTCGCGGTCGCGCCGGTTGCCGGTGGCGATGGCGAGGATGTCACCCGAGGGCGAGGGCTCGACGGAGTAGGCGTTGGTGAACCGTGTCTCCTGCGGATCGGGCGCGAGGTTGCGGCCGTAGTCCGCCGGCCGCTCCTTGTCGCGGAACGGCTTGAAGCGGTCTTTCAGGTACTTGTCGAACTGCTGGTCGAACTCCTCCGGCGTGAGGCGGAACGCCTCCACGTACGCGTCCTCGCCGCCGCCGATCACGGCCTTGCGCAGCGAGAAGAGGTACTGCCGCAATCCTTCCTTGCCCCAGCGCGCCTCGATGAACTCGAACACGGCGTGACCGAGGTTGTAGATGAGACGCGGGTTGGAGAACTGTCCGTAGCCTTCGAGCTCGGTCATCATCGGCACGATGTCGGCGACGGCGGCGTCGCGCACCGTCATCAGGTCGATCGGGCGCCAGATGCCGGTCATGTAATCCGACAGCCCCTCGTTCACCCACAGCGGCACGCTGCGCCGGATCAACGACGTCGGGATGATGTCGAACTCGAACACGTGCGTCAGTTCGTGAACGATGAGCCGGTACAGCAGATCGGGCGGTTCGTCCATCGGCATGACGATGCGGTCGCGCGACGGCTCGGCGAACGCGCCGACGCCTTCCTGCGCCGCGCCGGGAATGACGTTCTGCTGCTGGAACTCGCTGCTGGTCTTGAAGAGGATCAGCGGGACCTTGAACGCGAGATCGTGCTTCAGCTCCGAGCTGACATGCTGGTAGGCGCTCTCGGCGTAACCAGCGACCCGCTCCAGGTGCGTCTCGATCTCGGGGTAGTAATAGATCTCGAAATGATCGGTGGTGTAGATGCTCCACCGGAAATTGTCGTAGCGGATCTGGTTCTTCCCGAAATAGGGGATGTAGGGCGTCTGCGCGGCGGCGAGCGCCGGCGCAAACAGGACGGCGACCGCAAGGGCGGCAGCCACCGGGAGCAGGGCCCCGCACCGTGTGCGGTTGCTCATGTGAGTTCTCCTCGCAGGGTCGGTAAATCGGACGCCCTGCCTTGCCGTGGTGCGCCCCGCGGGTCGCTGGGCAGCGCGCGATCTTACTGTGACACTTTGACGCCCGTAAACTGCTATTGGTCGCGGCAGGAGCAAAGGGTGTACCGCTCGAGGTTGGCGCAATTCCCCCGAAAAGGCGCCTTCCGGGTCTGCGGCCTGTCCTCCGCCGTATACTGGGCTGTCTCCGGAATAAAACGGTGCCCGTGCGGGTTACGCATAGGGGCCTGAGTGTCGAATGTTCCGCCGCCGGCCTGCACAACAACCAGCGGGGCCACCGGCCCCCCAGGGCACGGACGCCTTTGCCAGTGACGTACTGGCATTCCTGGAGCCTTTGTACGCCACCGCGCTGCGCCTGACGCGCAACCGGTCGGACGCCGAGGACCTCGTGCAGGATACGTTCGTGAAGGCGTTTCGGTTTTCGAACCGGTATCAGCGCGGGACGAACCTCAAGGCCTGGCTGTATACGATTCTCCACAACACGTGGAGGAACCGTCTCCGGGACGCCTCACGCGACACGGTGGACGTGGACAGCGAGCTCGTCGAGGAGGCTGCGTCGCTGCCCGGGGGACCCGCGGCGCTCGAGACGCCGGAGCGGATCCTGTTGCGCGACACGCTCGACGCCGATCTGCAGGCCGCTCTCGACGGCCTGCCGGCGTCGTTCCGCGAGGCGGTGTGGCTGCGTGACGTCGAGGAATTTTCATACGCTGAGATCGCGGAGATGCTCGGCGTGCCCATGGGAACGGTGATGTCCCGGATCTCGCGCGGGCGGCGGCTGCTCTTCCAACGGCTCAGTCAGTCGCCCGGCCAGCCTGGAAGTGGCCGGCCGGCGGTGACCGTCGGGCCGTGTCGAGAGGTCTAACGACGTATGAGCGCATCCGATGAGTGACTGTCGCGAAACATCCGACCGCCTGACTCCTTATGTGGACGAGGCGCTGCCTCCCCGGGCGCGCGCCGACGTCGAGCAGCACCTCAACGCGTGCCCGCCGTGCCGCGTCTCGGCGAACCAGGAGCAGGGCGCACGTACACTCTTGCGCGATCGCGCGGACCAGCTTCGCGCCGCACCATTGCCGCCGGGCTTGCGGACGCGCTGCGCTGCGCTCGCCCGCGACCACGCCCGCGCCGGGGTCCCGGCCTCCTGGTGGTCACGCCTCGTGCCCGCCGGCCTCGCGATCGCGCTCATCCTCTTCACCGGGCTTGCCATCGTGACCCTGGCCACGCAGCGGTCGAACACCGCTGCTGGCCGCCCAGCTCACCGCCGATCACACGAAGTGCTTCCGGGCATTCCCCCCGACGGGGGAAACCGTGGATGCGCACGCCGCAGAGGAACGCCTGGCGGCGCGATACGGCTGGGATATTCACGTGCCGCCCGTCATCGCCACGGGACGGCGTCCGTCTCGTGGGCGCACGCCGCTGCCTCTACGGCGACGGCCGCGTGCCGCATCTGCTGTACGACGCGGGCGGGCACGCGCTATCGCTCTTCGTGCTCGAAGGCGTGGCGCGGGAGCCGGCGGACGTGACGACGTTCGGGCACCGGTCCCGCATCTGGTCGCGCGGCCCAACAACGTTCGTGCTCGTTTCGCCCGCCTCGGCTGGCGATCTCACGCAGGCGGTCTCATACGTCCGCCGCGAGGCCCAGTAGTCATACAATGAGCCTACACATGACTGACAACCAACAGCCTGATCCGGCGGCCGAGTCGCAGCCGCTGGAGGACGCACCACTGACGCCTCCCGAACCTCCCAGGTTGAGCCGGAAATCTGCGTGGCTGGCGATGGGTGCGGTGCTGACCGCCCTCATCCTGCTGATGATGATCCCGGAGCAGGGTGTCGTGGACCCGAATGCACCCCCTCCGGCCGCCGATGGCGCGGACGGCCAGGACGACGCTGGCGATCATGTCCTCGTCGGAAAGAACGCACCGTTGCATTTCACGTTGAAGGACATGCACGGCGCGGACGTCCAGCTCGCGTCGTACAAGGGGAAGGTCATCGTCTTGAACTTCTGGGCGACGTGGTGCGGGCCGTGCAAGGCGGAGATTCCCGACCTCGTGGAACTGCAGGCGAAGTATCCGGACGATCTCGTGGTCCTTGGCTTCTCCGTGGACGACACGCCCGACAAGATGAAGCCGTACGCGGCGCAATACAAGATCAATTACCCGCTCCTCGTCGGCGACGGCCGCGAAGACGTTCAGGATGCGTACGGGCCGCTCTGGGGTATTCCCGTGTCGGTCATCATCGACCGCGAGGGCAAGATCGCCAAGAAGCACTCGGGAATCGCGTCCAAGGAACAGTTCGAGCGGGAGATCACCCCGCTGCTGTAGTATGATCCCGTCATGTTGAAGGGGTTCACGCACGCCCGGCTTTCTTGCGGATGCAGGCTCGCCTTCCGCGACGGGGTCGAGGGAAGTCCGGTGACCGTCGTGGTCGATCAAAAGGGCGCCGGCTGCGTAATCTCGCTGCACGTCCGCGACCTGCCGCTCTACGACTACCGGGAGGCGCTCCGACCGCCGACCCGCTTCGTGCCGCTCGAGGAAGAAGAGTACGAAGAAGAAGGGTAGAGTGCGTCGGGCCTGATTCAGCCGGCCCGGGGAGACGGCCCGGCAGCAGACAAGGGCGCCGCGCGAGCGGCGCTTTTTTATTTGCCGGGCGCCGGGCTACGTGAACTTCACCTTCAACTCGGCGACGAGCGGCAGGTGATCCGACGCCATCAGCGACAGCCGCGTCCGCGGCAGTTCCAGCTTCACCACCTCGACGTGCCCGTCGTAGTAAATGTGATCCAGGTGCAGCACGGGGAATACGCCGGGGTACGTCCGCCGCCGCCGGAGGTGCTGGCGCAGGTCGATGCTCTGCAGCCGTTCGCTGAGCATCTGTGTCGCCAGGCCCTTCATCCATTCGTTGAAGTCGCCGAGTACGATTTTCGGCTGGGGCACGCGACGGTCGTGCACGATGGCGCTCAGGCGGCTCGCCTGGTGCCGCCGCTCGAGGAACGCGGTGCCCAGGTGCACGTTATAGAGGTGCAGCGTGTCGTCGTCGATCGCGATATCCACGCGTTGACAGCAGCGCGGCTCGCATGTCTTCCACGACAGATCGGTACTGAGCGTGATGGAGAATCGGAAACCGGCTGAGGACGACGTTCCCGAACAGGCAGCCGCGGAGCTGCCGTGCCGGCGCCATCACCCAGCCCATGCCCAGGAGCGCTCCGAGTTGTTCGGCATGGCCGGCGGAGCTCGGGCCGGCGCCCATGACTTCCTGCATCGCAACCACGTCGGGCTCGATGCTGCGGATGACGTCAGCGATGCGTTCGGGGCTGGTGCGGCCGTCGAGACCACGGCAGCGGTGGATGTTATAGGTGGCGACCCTCAGGGTTCGCCAATGCGCATCGCTCATCGAGACATTACGTCGATCGTATCTTCGAAACGTGAAGCGGACCGTTCCGCTCCCACCCTACCCGCACGCGCGGCGGCGACCCCTGTGGAACGCGCCGGAAACCGCCGTACCAGGCTGCACGTGATCCCATCACCTTCTGTTGATTCAGTCCACTAGAATAGCCTCATGGCGAAGCTGAAGAGCGAGCTGGAGCTGGCGTGCCCATGCTGCGGCGCGGCACTGGTCGTCGATCTGAACCTCGGCCGCGTCATCTCGCACAAGGAACCGGAGCGCGGCGACAAGCCGGAATTGAACGAGGCACAGCAGATTCTCGCCGCCGAAGCGGCGCGCCGCGAGGCGCTGTTCGAACAGTCGGTGCAAGCGGAGAAGACGCGCGGCGACGCGCTGTCCCGCCGTTTCGAAGAAGCGCTGAAGCAGGCGAGCCAGGAGCCGATCACGAAACCCATGCGGGACTTCGACCTGGACTGATGAAGCCGGCCGCTTGCAGCCGGCTGCCCGCTCATCCGCGTCCGCGAAATTCCGGCGGCAGCGGCGTCCAGCGATCGCGGCCGCTGTAATACTTCCAGGGCTTGTAGCCGTGCGCCTCGCGGAAGGCTCTGTACTTCCGCCGCATGCGTTCCGCGCGCGCGTCGGATGACGCGATGCGGCGATGCGGCCAGTCGATCAGGAACTGCTCGACCTTCCAGACATTCTTCGCGGATAGCCGCCAGTCGTACGGGTCGAGCGTGCGCAGGTCGGCGACGCCGTACGCCTTGATGCGTCCCGTGAAATCGATGTACCCCTCGAAATAGCTGACCGCGAGCGCGCGCGGCGTGGCGAACACCGGCTTGCGGCCGTGCAGGCCCGGGTCGCGCGAGCGCGCGACCGACCCCCAGCCGTCGGCGCCGCGGTAAATGAAGATGACGTGATCCAGCAGGTCGATCGATTCGAAGCTGAGCACGAGCGGCGGGTAGCGGTGCTGCTCCAGGATCACCGCCGCCGCCAGTGCGGCCTCCAGGCAATGCGCCGTGCCGCGCCGCACGACGCCGCGGAAGCTGCGCAGCGTCTCGCCGCCTTTTTCCGTGTTGTAGGGAAGGTCGTTCAGCCAGTGCTGGACGGCGCCCGGCGTGCGGAGCCGCGCGACGACACGGCGCTCCGCCGCGGTGAACGGCAGGGCGGGCGGTTGCGCCCGGTCAGTTCGCGGGAGCGGGAGCCGCTTTGAGGTCGGCAACGAGTTGCGCCGGCGTCCAGTCTGTGCCGGAGTGGACCTTCACGACTCGTCCGTCCGGACCGATGATCGCGGTCCGCAGGTTGTGGGTGATGTCGATCGACGCCTGGGCATCGCGCTCGACGTGCACGCCAAAGCGGCGCGTGAGCGTGACGATCTCCTCGGGCGTCGCCGTGACGAACTTCCAGACCGACGGATCCGCCCCGAGCGCCTGCGCATGCGTCTTGAGCGCGGACGGGGTGTCGAATTCAGGATCGAAGCTCACGGATACCAGCCGCACGTCGGCGAGCGCCGGCGTACTCTTCAGCGTTTTCTGCACCGCCGCGAAGTTCCGGTCCATCAGCGGACAGAAGTTCGGCAGCGGGCAGCGGATATACATGAACGTCAGCGCCACACGGTGGCCGCGCAGCGACGAGATCGGCGTGGGTATCCCGTCCTGATCGACCAGGAGCTGATCCGGCACGATGTCGCCCGGCATCAGGATCGGCGCGTCCGACGCCGTGACCTCGATGGGCGCCTCGAGGGGCGCAGTGCCGGTCTTGGTCAGTGTCGACAAGTGCGCTTCGACCTCGCCGACCACGAGCGTCGCCGTCACCAGGTCGCCCGGCTGCTTGCCCTCGAGCAGTTCCGCGTCGTTGACCTGAAACGGCATGGTCATCCCGGGCATGAACCCGCGGATGTCCCCGTGCTGGATCGTGACCTCACGCGCCTCGGGCCGCATCGCGAGAATCTGGCCCTTGAGCTCGTACTCCCGTGCCTCGGGCGCTCGACTGCAGCCGGCCAGCGTCGCGACGAGCGCGACTGCTACGCATGACTTGAGAAACATCCCCTCTAATCTAGCAACTTTTCATCGGCAGCGGGCAGCACGGACAGCGGGCAGCGGGCAGAAGGGCCGTGCCTTCCGGCTTGAGCCGGAGAGAATCTGCCGCGCTGCCGTGCTCGCGCAGCCCGGCTGCTGTGTACACTCGCCATTCGAATGAGCATCTGGGTCGGAACGTCCGGTTACAACTACCCCGAATGGAAGGGCAGCTTCTATCCCGAGACGCTGCCGGCCGCGAAGATGCTGCCGTACTACGCGGAGCGGTTTCCCACCGTCGAGATCAACTACACGTTCTACCGGGCGCCCAACGAGAAGATTCTCGAGGGGTGGAGCAAGGCCACGCCGGAGCGATTCAAGCTGACGCTGAAGGCGCCACGACGGATCACGCATGACGCGCGGCTGCGCGACTGCGGCGATCGCGTCCGCCAGTTCCTCGAGACCGCGGCCTCACTCGGCCCGAAGCTCGGCGCCCTGCTGTTTCAGCTTCCGCCGAATCTGAAGAAGGACGTCGCGCTCCTGGACGCATTTCTCGAGGCCTTTCCGCCGCGCGTCTGCGCCGCCTTCGAGTTCCGCCACGCCTCGTGGCTCGACGAGGAGATCTACGCCAGGCTGCGCGCGCGCAACCTGGCGCTCTGCGTGGCCGACAGCGAGAAGCTCTCCACGCCGGTGGAGATCACGGCGGATTACGGTTACTTCCGACTGCGAGACGAGGGGTACACGCCCGCCGACATCGTGCGCTGGGCCGACGTCATCCGGGAACGGACGGCAGGATGCGGCGACGTGTTCGTCTACTTCAAGCACGAAGAAGAAGGGAAGGGTCCGGAGTTCGGCCGGATGCTGATGGAACGTCTAGGCTGCGCCTCGACAAACCTGACGACCTCCCGCTCCGCCCAGTACCCGTCGTACTCGCCTGCCGCACGCTCCACGTATGCGCAGTGCCCGCCGTGCCGCGTGACCACGACCGTGACGTTCGGGTTGCCGGCCACCGCCGGATCCCGCAACGGCTCGACCGGCACGAACGGGTCGTCCTCGGCCGTCACGATCAACGCCGGCACACGGATACGATCGACGACCCGGATCGCGCTCGCCCTGTGATAGTAGTCCGCGGCGTCGCGAAAGCCGTGATGCGGCGCGGTGTAGGCCTCGTCGAACCCGCGCACGGTCCAGACGCGGCGAAGCGCCTCGAGCGAATAATCGGCGGGGAATGCCGCCGCCTTGCGGCGCATGCGCGCCTTGAGGTTGCGCACGAAGTTCCACTGATAGGGGTAGTTCGTCCGCCGCTCGAGCGCGTCCACGCAGCGAGCCAGGTCGAGCGTCGGCGAGACCGCGCAGACCGCCGCGAGCTGCGCCGGCGCGGCATCGCCCAGCTCACCGGCCAGCTTCAGCGCCAGGTTGCCGCCGAGCGAGTAGCCGGCAATCGCGATCGCGCGGATGCCGTCACGCGCGATCAACTCGCGCATGACGAACAGCGGATCGTGCGTGAGGCCGGAATGATAGAGGCCGCGCGACAGGTGCTCCGTGCTGCCGCAGTTTCGCTGGTTCAGTCGCACGACGTTCCACCCGGCCGCCCACGCCTTGTCCGCAATGCCGCGCATGTAGTGGGCGACGCTGGATCCCTCGAGGCCGTGCAGCAGCAGCAGCGTCGGATGCTCCTGCCGCCGCCCGTGCCAATGGCAATGCGCCAGCACGCGCGCATCGTCGGCCACGTCGAAGTAGCGTGCCTCGGGGCCGGGGAGCCGGGGGAAGGTGCGGCGGCGAGCCCACGCGTACAGCGTCTGCGTGTGACCGCCGGCAAATCGCGGTCGGTAATCCGACGGTTGGAATCCCATGCGGTCGTTTCAGAATATCATCCAGTCAATGGAGCGGACGCTCGAGTCGACCGTGCTGCACATCCTGAAGATCCGGCTGCTGCAGGACTTCCCGGGCCAGATCAACGCGTGCCTCGACGTCCTGACCGAGCAGGAGTTATGGTGGCGGCCAAACGACGAGGCGAACTCGCCGGCCAACCTCGTCCTGCACCTGGCCTTCTCGAACCGGTATTACGTCGAGGAGATCATCGGCGGGCGCACGGTCGCCCGCGACCGCGATCAGGAATTCTCGGTTCGCGGCGGTTACTCGAAGGAACAGGTCCGCGAGATATGGGACGGATCGTCCCGGGCGGTCGCCGGCGTGCTGAACGGGCTCGAGCCGTCGCAGATGATGCAGACGACGGACCGGACGGGGAAGACGACGACGTTCGTGCAGGTGCTCTTACACGTGTCGCACCACAACGCCACGCACATGGGGCAGATCCTGTGGGCGACGAAGGAGCTTCATCCCGGCGTACTCGATGACATCGGCAGAAAATTGAGGACGACATGAGACGTGCACTGATATTCGCGGCGGTCCTGCTCACCGCCGATACCGCCGCGGCGCAGGCCCGCACCGACGGCTACAAGAAGGAAGTCGTCTCCAGCGTGGACGGCATGGCGAAGATGGTCCAGGTGATGGTGGACACCGTCTTCAGCTTCGGTGAACTGGGGCACCAGGAGGTCGAGACCTCGCGCTACCTGACGTCGATCCTCGAGAAGAACGGCTTCTCGATCCGGCGCGGCGTCGCCGGGATACCGACCGCCTGGGTGGCGACGTGGGGATCGGGCAAGCCGGTGATCGCGCTGGGAGCCGACATCGACGGCATCCCGCAGGCGTCGCAGAAGCCGGGCGTCGCGTACCGCGCGCCGATGATCGAGGGCGCACCGGGTCACGGAGAAGGCCACAACGCCGGCATGCCGCTCAACATCGTCGCGGCCATCGCGGTGAAACGGATCATGGAGCGCGACAAGCTGCCGGGCACGCTGATGCTCTGGCCCGGCGTCGCCGAGGAACTGCTGGCGTCGAAGGCCTGGTTCGTTCGCGAGGGCGTGTTCAAGGACGTTGACGTCTGCCTGTTCGCGCACGTGGACAGCAACTTCAAGACCGGGTGGGGATCGGCCGGCGGCAACGGCCTCGTGTCGGTCGAGTACACGTTCAGCGGCGAGAGCGCGCACAGCGCCGGGGCGCCGTGGCGGGGCCGCAGCGCCCTCGACGCGGTCGAGTTGATGAACATCGCCTGGAACTACAAGCGCGAGCACCTTCGCATCCAGCAGCGCTCCCACTACGTCGTCACCAACGGCGGGGACCAGCCGAACGTCGTGCCGTCCAATGCCACGGTCTGGTACTACTTCCGCGAAACCGAGTATCCGGGTATCAAGGAGATGTGGGACTTCGGCAACAAGATGGCCCAGGGCGCGGCGCTCATGACCTCCACGACGTTCACGTCGCGGATTCTCGGCGCGGCGTGGCCGCAGCATTACAACAAGCCGGTGGCCGAGGCGATGGACGCCAACATCAGGCACGTGGGCATGCCGGCGTGGAGCGAGGACGATCAGAAACTGGCGCGCGCGCTGCAGAAGGAGATCGGCTCGCCGATGCAGAAGGGGCTCGACAGCGAGCTGACCAAGATGGAGGAGTCGGTCAAGGACGAGGACAAGCGCGGCGGCGGCTCCGATGACATCGGCGACGTCTCCTGGACGGTCCCGACCATCTCGCTCCGCTACCCGTCGAATATTCCCGGGCTGCCGGGCCACAACTGGGCCAACGCGATTGCGATGGCGACCCCGATCGCGCACAAGGGGGTCGTGGCGGGCGCCAAGGCGCAGGCGATGACAATCCTGGACCTGCTGACGAAGCCCGAGCTGGTCAAGCAGGCCTGGGAGTACTTCAATGCGGAGCAGACGAAGGACGTGAAGTACACGCCGCTGCTCGACCGCGACACGCCGCCGCCGACGTGGCTGAATCGCGAGACGCTCGAGCGATATCGGCCGGAGCTGAAGAAGTACTACTACGACGCGGAGCGCTACCCGACGTATCTGGAGCAGCTCGGTATCACGTATCCGACGGTTCGTTGAGCGCGTTCTGGAATGCCGGAAGCTCGCCGTTGAACATCCGGTAGGTGTGTGTGTCTGCCGGGAACGTCGAGGCGCGGACGTCCGCCACGTAGGCCTCGATCCCGGCGACGATCTGGTCGGCCAGGCGGGCGTACTGCTTGACGAAGCGCGGCAGGTGACCGGTGGTGAGGCCGAGGAGATCGTGCCACACGAGGACCTGGCCGTCGCAGCTGGCGCCCGAGCCAATGCCGATCGTCGGAATGCTCACGGCATCTGTGACGCGCGCGGCGACCTCGGCCGGGACCGCTTCCAGCACCACCGCGAAGCACCCTGCGGCCTCGAGCGCCTGCGCGTCCTCCAGCAGGCGAGCGGCGCTGTTGGCCGTCCGGCCTTGCGGGTGATAGCCGCCCAGCATCGTCGCGGTCTGCGGCGTCAGCCCGACGTGACCCATCACCGGCACGCCCGCGGCCACGATCGCGGCGGCGCGCCTGATGGTGGTGCCGGCCCCTTCCACCTTGACGGCGTCGACGCCGGCTTCGCGGACGAAGCGGATGGCGTTGGCCACGGCGCTGCGGTTGGAGACCTGGTAGGCGCCGAAGGGCAGGTCAGCCACGAGCAAGGGCCGGCGCGCGCCGCGTGAGACCGCACGCGTCAGCACCATCATCTCGTCCATCGTGACCCCGACGGTGGAGTCCAGTCCGAGGACCGTCATCGCGGCGGAGTCGCCGACGAGGATGGCGTCGACGCCGGCGCGATCGGCCAGGCGCGCGCTGGGCGCGTCGTACGCCGTGATCATCGCGATCTTGTGGCCGCGCGTGGCGGCATCGCGCAGCGTCCCGGGAAAGACTTTCGATGAGCTGTTCATATGGGCTGCCCCGACGGCGCCGTGGAGTCGTCCAGAGGGAGATTGTCGATGAGGCGCGTCCTGCCGACGCGTGCGGCGACCACCAGGGCGCGAAGGCCGTTCAACGTGGTGACCGCCACGTAGTCGGTGTCGAGCCCCTGCAGCTCCCGCTGCGCGGCGGCAACAGGATCGGCGCCGCGGCGGTACGCCGCCGCGCCCGCGGACAGCGCCTGCGGAATCGCCCGCGCCAGCTCGCGCTCGTGCGCGGAGAGGCGGGCATTGCGCGACGACAGCGCGAGTCCGTCGGCGTCGCGGATCGTGGGTATCACCCGGATGGTCACGTCGAGATTCAGATCGCGCACGACCTGCTGGATGACGGCGACCTGCTGCGCGTCCTTCTGTCCGAAGTACGCGTGCCGGGGCGCCACGATGTTGAACAGCTTGACGCAGACCGTGGCCACGCCCCGGAAGTGGCCCGGCCGGAAGTCGCCCTCGAAGCCCTCGGCGGCGCCGCCGACGTCCACCCAGGTCGCGTGTCCCGGGGCGTAGACCTCGGCTGCCTCCGGGGTGAACAGGTAATCGACACCGCTTGCCTGAGCGATGCCTGCGTCGCGCGCCAGGTCACGGGGATAGGCGGCCAGGTCGGCGGGATCACCGAACTGCGCCGGATTCACGAACAGGCTGACGACCACCACGTCGCACTCGCGCCCCGCCGCCTCGAAAAGCGCGACATGCCCCTCGTGGAACGCGCCCATCGTCGGCACGAGGCCGATCGTCGCCCCGTCGCGCCGGCGGGCGGCCAGATGCTCACGGATGGCGGAAACCGTCTGCGCGATTTGCATGGGCTGTTCCCCAGCATATCCGTATTGGCGCTTTGGAGTATCGTTCACGCCGACCCCTCGTGGCTGCCGGTCTCCGGGGGTCCGGGCCGATGTCAGCCGGCCGAAGCCCGGAGTTCCAAGCGCCGCGAGTTCACACCCATGACCATCCCGGATGCGTTCAATGCGGCGACGTATTTCGTGGACCGCCACGTCATCGAGGGGCGTGGCGCGGACCTGGCCATCGAATGCGGAGCAGAGCGCGTCACGTACGCGCAACTGGCAGAGCGCGTCAACCGTGTCGGAGGCGCACTTCGCGATCACCTGCACGTCCGCATCGAGGAACGGGTCCTGATCCTGCTCCCCGATGGTCCAGACTTCATCTATTGCTTCTTCGGCGCGCTGAAGATCGGCGCGGTTGCGGTTCCGGTCAACACGTTGTGGAAGACGCCGGATTACGAGTACGTCCTGAACGACAGCCGCGCGCGCGTGGTCATCGTGAGCGAAGCCCTGTCGCCACAGATCGAGGCGATCCCACGGGCAAGGCTGCGCTACCTACGAGAGGTGGTTATCGCGGGGAAGGGCCTGTCCGATCTGATGGCGAGCGCATCGCCCGAGCTCGAGGCCGAGCCAACCAGCAAGGACGATGCGGCGTTCTGGTTGGTACTCGTCGGGCAGTACCGGTTTTCCGAAGGGGTGCGTGCACCTGCACCATGACATGGTGACCTGTGCCGATGCCTACGCGAAAGGCGTGCTCGGGATCACCGCGAAGGACCGCTGCTTCAGCGTAGCGAAGCTCTTTTTCGTGTACGGCCTTGGCAACGGCATGTACTTCCCCTTTGCGGTCGGCGGCACGACCATCCTGTGGCCAGGCGCTGCCGACCGCCGCCAATGTCTACTCGGTGATCGAGGCCCACCGGCCCACGCTGTTCTTTTCGGTGCCGACCAATTTCGGCATGCTGCTCGCGCACCGGCGCGAGGGCGCCGATTTCGACCTGTCCTCGATCCGTCACGCCGTGTCGGCGGGCGAGGCGCTCCCCGCGGCGCTCTTCGAGCGCTTCAAGCAGCGATTCGGCGTGGAAATTCTCGACGGGATCGGCTCCACGGAGGTGCTCCACATTTTCATCTCCAACCGCCCCGGCGCCGTCAAGCCCGGATCCAGTGGCGTCGTCGTTCCGGGCTACGAAGCGCGCGTCGTGGACGAACAGAACGAAGCCGTGGCGCGTGGTGAGATCGGCAACCTCCTGATCCGCGGCGATTCCACCTGCGCGGCGTACTGGAACCGGCACGAGAAGAGCAAGGACGCCATAGAGGGCCACTGGATCCGGACCGGCGACAAGTACGTCCAGGACGAGGATGGCTACTTCTGGTACGCGGGACGTTCCGACGACATGCTCAAGGTTGGCGGCATCTGGGTCAGTCCCGTCGAACTGGAAAACGTGCTCGTCGAGTATCCCGGCGTGATGGAGTGCGGCGTGGTGGGGCGCTCGGATCACGACGGCTTGACCAAGCCGGCCGCATACGTGGTGTTGAACGATGGTGTCGAGGGCACTCGCGAGCTGGCGGCGGAGCTGCAACGGTGGGTCACCAACAGGCTGGCGGAGTACAAGCGACCGCGCTGGGTTGAATTCGTCCCGCAGCTGCCGAAGACGGCGACGGGAAAGATCCAGCGCTTCAAGCTGAGGCAGGCGGCTGACGAAGCCTCAGTTCTATGAGGCGTCGGTTGCTTTCACGAACCACAGAGACACAGGGCGAGACTTCCTCCCGTTGATGCCTCCGGCGCCGGATCTTCCGGCTGAAGCCGGAAGCCACGTGTGGCGCGAGGTCGCTTGTGGCTTCCGGCTTCAGCCGGAAGATTCGCGCGCCGGCACGATTCGGGCCGGCTGAAGCCGGCCCCTACGTACCTGGTTCGCGTGAGTGAAGGTTGCCCGCATCATCGCTTCAAGGCGTAGATGCGGAACTGCGCGTTGCGATAGACGACCGGCAGCGGCAGGTCGGCCTCGCTGACGAGATAGTCCAGGTCGTAGCGGCGCGCCAGATCGCGCGCGCTATCGGAGGTCATCGCCCCGAAGTCGCCGATGGCCGCGGTTCGCTCGACGACGCGGGACGCGACGTCGCGCGAATAGATGGCGAGTGCCGAATCCTTGACTTCCTCGAGGAACACGTCGTGCCCGCCCGAGGCGCGGACGCTGGTGCCGTGCTTCCATGCGTGACCCGGATCGGCCAGGATGTGCGCGCGCGCCGGTTGACGCGCGACCCAGCGCATGGCGTCCTCCCATGCAGAATCCGGCGTGTGGACGGCGAACAGCGCCCGCTCGGGGCGCTCGACGAGCATGATGTACGCGCCGCGCGCGACGGCAACGGCGATGAGCACGGCGGCGACGGCACGTGCGCGCTGGATCTTCCGGCTGAAGCCGGAAGCCACATCGGCGCTCTCGGGCTGGTGCACCGAGCCGGAAGCTCCATCGGCTCCCTGAGGCTGACGCGCCGCGACCGAAGCCCCATCGCTCCGCGAAGGCGAGTCCGCCACGACCGCCACCACATACATCAGCGCCACGAGGTCCACGAGCCAGAAGACGCGCGAGATCTGGAGCTGCACCGCCAGCGACGCGCCGATTGCCACCAGTGGCAGCGTCAGGAGGAAGAGCGCGACGAGTGCCGTCGCACCCCAGGCCAGCGCCTCGTCTTCGGCGCTCGCCACGCCGTCCCGTGTCCGCCGGCGATGCGCCCACCAGAGGAGGCCGAGGAACGCGAGGTTCATCGTCCACGCCCAGACCGGCCACGCGGTGGCGAACAGCGAATCCTTTGTGGCGACCGCCTGCAGCCAGACCTCGTCCATCGGCGCGAGCGGCGCGTCGAGGCGCCCGGTGGCGAAGGCCCAGAGGCCTGCCGCGGCCGCCGCGATGGCGGCGGCCACCGCACGTCTGCGCATCTGTCGATCGAGGATGGCGAGCGCGACGCCCAGCATCACGGCGAACCACATGGCGGTCGTGATATGGACCAGGGCGGCCACCGCAACGAGGCCGACGGCGAGCCACGACCGGCGGCGGAGGACGGCCGCCGTTGCCAGCAGGCCTATGCCGAACGCCAGCATCCGCGGATGAAAGTAGGGTTCGAAGGAGTTGGCGCTGGTCCGCGGGATACGATGGCGCAACGTGAACGCCGCCCCGAGTGCGGCGATCGCCCACGGGCTGCTGTAGACCCGTGAGCCGATGAGGACGAGCCCCGCCGAGATCAGCGCGAGCGAGAGCAGGTACGCGGCGAAGAAGAGGGACTCGGTGGATGTCCCGGTCGAACGCAGCAGCGCCGGCAAAGATCTCGTCGACTGCCATGTAACGTCCCTGCGCGTCGAGCAGGGCGGCGTCGCGAGGAAACGCGGCGGGGTCGAGCGCGCGAAGCACCACCGGGATGTAGAACGCCTGGTCGGAGGCGCCGTAGCGGTAGCCGGCGCCGTTGGCGGTGGCGACGAGCGCGAACAGCACCGTGCCCGCGGCAGCGAGCCACGCCGGGACCGAAGCGCGTCGAGGCCTCGGTGCCGCCGTGTGTGATGTTTCCACCACGGCTGGCTCACACCCGACTAGTCGAGGTACATGCCACTAGTGGACCGTCCAGACTGATTGGACTACCCATAACAGGCCTCCGAGCGCGATCTCCGGCCGCGACAACGGAGCGGCCGGTAGTCATTCCGAAGAGACAGGCCACTAGAACGCGGCCTCGTCGGCGCTCGGACCGTACATCGACGGGATCGGCACGTCGTTCATGCGAAGGTAGACGCTCAACTGCGCGCGGTGATGAATGAGGTGGTTCATCACGAACCCGCGCCAGACCGCCGCTTTCGGCATGGTGAAGATCGTGGCGCCGCTGCTCTTGAGCGTCCAGGGGACCATGAACTCGCCGTCGGTCCGGCCGTTGAGCGCGGCGCGCGTGTCGGCGACGTTCTTGTCGAAGGCGGCGAGCAGGTCGGCCCGGCTCTTCATCCCCGGCGGCTGGTTACCGCCTCCGAGGTCGATCTCCGGCTGGGTGATCGTGACGCTGCCCCACATCGGGATCGTCGCCACGTGCTGGGCAAGCTGGCCGAGCGACATCGACTTGGGATGCGGCTTCCAGTCGAACCTGTCGTCGGGCACCCGCTCGAGCAGCTTGCGGGTGGTGGTCATCTCGCGATCGAATTCCGGCAGCAGCGCGTCAACAAGGGCCATGTGTCGCTCCCTTTCGTGTCAGGAGGCCTGGCGCCCGAAGTCCACTTTCGGCACGCGCTCCGCTTCCGGCGGCGCGTTGAACAACGGGTACTCGTTGAACCCGAATACGCTGGCGGTGATGTTCGACGGGAACTGCCGCCGCGCCGTGTTGTATTCCTGAACGCGCTCGTTATACCGCATCCGTTCGACGGCAATGCGGTTTTCCGTGCCCGAGAGCTCGTCCATCAAGCGGTTGAACGTTTCGTTGGAGCGGAGCTGCGGATAGTTTTCCATGACGACCAGCAAGCGGGCGAGCGCGGAGCTCTGCTCGTTGGCCGCCTGGATCGTCTCCTGCGGCGTCCGCGCGCCGGCCAGCCTGGCGCGCGATTCGGCGATCTGGCCGAAGACGTCCCGCTCCTGCTGGGCTATGCCCTTGGTGGTTTCCACCAGGTTTGGAATGAGGTCGTTGCGGCGCTGCAGCTGGTTCTCCACCTGTGCCCACTGCGCCTTGATCGACTCTTCCTGGCCCACGAACGTGTTGTACGAACAGCCTGACAACGTCATCGCCACCACGACGAGCACTGCGGCCGTCAACGTCCTGCGCGCGATCACTTTCATCTCCAGCTCCCGGTGTTGAGTCACTATTCGCAAATCGCACCAATCCCACTCGACCTCTACCATCCCGCCCCGCCGCCGCCGCCGCCGCTGCGACCTCCGCCGAAGCCGCCGAACCCGCCGCCAAAGCCGCCGCCGCCACCGAAGCCACCACCAAAGCCGCCGCCGAACGGGCCTACCCCGCTGTGCCAGCCGCCGACCCCGCCCCATCGACCGCGGCGCATCCGCCGCCTGCCGCCGCCGAGACGTCCGGCAATGGCATTGATGACAATGAACACTACGAAGATGGCGAGCAGGAGGGTTCCGCCCGACCCCGTCTGGGGCCCTCGTGCGGGCGCACGCGGCGCCGGCACGTCCTGCAGCGTCACGTTCCGCCGTTCCGCGATGCGCGAGATGAAGCGGGAGACGCCCGCCAGCAGGCCCGTGCCGTAGTCGCCGCGCCGGAACTCGGGGACCATGAAATCCCGCGCTGTCTCGCCCGCGAAACCGTCGGGGATGAATTCCTCCAGGTCGTAGCCGACCTCGGTCCACACCTGCCGATCGTTGACGGCAAGCAGGACGAGCGCGCCGTTGTCCTTGCCGCGCTGGCCGATGCCGCGGCCGCGGTTCTCGAACATCTTCACGGCGTATTCCCGGATGTCCGCGAATGGCTTGAACGTGTCGACGGTGGCGACCACGACGACATCGCCCGTCGCCTGCTGCAGCGACCGGATGCGCGACTCCAGCGCGCGCTCCGTCGCGGCGTCGAGCACGTTGGCGAAGTCGTTGACAGGCGCGGTGAGCTCGGGTGTCTCCTGCGCCGATGCCGCCGCGGCGAGGAGCACGCAGGCGGCCAGCACGCCAATGAGACGAAGAACGCGAGCGCCGACGCCGTTCGAGTTCTGCATCCGCGATTCGCCATCGTGCGCTCTGCGACTCACGCGCGCCATGTGTCGATCGCCCGGGCGAGCTGCTCTACCGCCACCAGATACTGTGGGAAGAGGCGCGCCGCATCTGCGGTGGGCACGTTGGCGGGACGTTCGAGCGCGAGCATGTCCCGCACCACGCCGTCGGGGATCGCCGCCGCGCGCGCACCCTCGAGCGTGGCCTCGGATCGAGTCCTCGTCGGCGCGCCGGCCAGCTGCGCCACGTGGCGCAGCAGCGCGGCGAACGCCGGCGCCGAGGTCGTCACCAGCTCGGCGACGCGCTGCGGCCGGTTTCCCGCCTCGATGAAACCTTCGCGCATATGTACGAGATGGCTCTTCACCTGCGTCTCGCACGCGCGGCGCAGGTCCTCGCGCGGGATCATGATGCCGGCGAAGGGATCGGTCCCGAACACCCGTTCGTGGGCGCGGATGATCTCGCCGTACTCGAGCGGAAACGCGTCGAGCGAACGGCGGAACTCGTCCTCCGGCAGCAGTAAGGGCGTGGCCAGCCGCCGCCGCTCCCATTCCGTTTCCACCCGTGCGCACGCCTCGAGGTCGCTGACGCTGAGACTCTCGACCAGCGCAAGGCAGGTCAGCGGCGCTTCGTCCACGCCTTCGATATGCGGTCCATACGCCACGACCGACCGCAGCCGCGCGGCGAAGACATGCCGCAGGTCGGTCACGAGGGTCTCAGCTGCGGCGCGCCACGTTGACGTCATGGAACCATTCTACGTGCCGATCGTTCCGTTCGCGCGGATGCTTCGGCGTCAGCCGAAGAAGCCCACCGTTGCGGTTCGTCGTCCGCCTTGACGGCGGCAGCCACGGGAGTCGGTAGAATGGGACGGATGCAACTACGGGAGCTGAACATCGGCTGTGTTGGCGGCGGGACGGGGCTGCCGAGCCTGCTGGGCGGGCTCAAGACCAATCCCTGGCTCACGCTCAACGCCGTGGTCACGATGTTCGACAGCGGCGGCAGCTCCGGTCAGCTCCGCGACGAGCTCGGCGTGCTGCCTCCGGGCGACGTCCTCAAGTGTGCGCTCGCGCTCGCGCGCAACGAGGGTGAGGCACGCCGCGTGCTGCTGTCGCGCCTTCCGACGCTCGAGCATCACGCCCGCCTGGGCGGACACACCGGCGGCAATCTGCTGCTCTCGATGATGGAGCAGTACAGCGGCGATTTCCTCGCGGCGGTCGACGGACTCCGTGGGCTGCTCGGCTGCAAGGGCCGCGTGTGGCCGGTCAGCGTGCAACCCGCATCGCTCTGTGCCGAGTACGGCGATGGCTCGCAGACGCGCGGCGAGGTCGAAGTGGACGCCGGTCAGTCGCGCGGCCACCAGGTCCGCCGCCTGTGGCTGGAACCCGAGGCCGGCATCCACCCGACGGTGGCCCAGGCCATCCGTGACTTCGACGCGGTCATCATCGGCCCCGGGAGCTTCTACACGAGCCTGATGCCGCCCCTGCTCGTGCGCGGCGTGAAGGAAGCGATGGCGGAGATGCGCGGGCCGATCATCCTCATCGCCAACCTGCTCACCGAAGGCCGCGGCATGGCGGGCTTCACCGCCGCTGAAGCGGCGCGCTGGGTGTCGCGCGCGATCGATCTGCCCGTGGACGTCGTGATCGCGAACACGGGCCGGCCGTCATCCGAAGGCCTGCTGCGCTACGCGGCCGAGCACAAGCTTCCGCTCGAAGTCGGCGATCTGCCGGGCCACACCGAAGCCGTGCTCGGGCGGTTCTGGTGCACCGAGATCGCGCGCCACGATCGCCGCCGCCTGTCATTCGCCGTCTGGAGCGTGCTGAGCGAACGCCTGCTTCAGCGTCCGCGGACGCCCGCCGCGACGTCCTCCGCGTCGTAAGAGAAACGTGTTTTGACGTAGAGGCCGTTCCTTAGAGCTGGTGGCGAAATTAGATCGGCGGGTCTTTTCAGACCCGCCTCCAGCCGGGTCCAAAAGGCCCCGGCCTGCGTTCGCCAAATTCGTAACGTGCTCCAAGGCTTGACGTAGAAGCCGCCCTTCAGGTCGGCCTGGTCAGGATCGCGTACGCGCGGCGACGCGCTTCGTCGCCTTCCTGGCGGCCGGTCTTGGCGGCGGCCTTCTTCTTCGTCACAGGCCGGCCGCTTTCTTCTTCGCGGCGGTTGCTTTCCGCGAACCCGTTGAGCCCGGCGAACTCGCCGGACCCGGTGCGCCGCGCATCTCGAGCGCACGCGCGATAATCTTCTCGAACATCGCTCCTGTGTCGCCGCCCTGCGCCGGACGATGGGAGTGCCAGACGTCCGGGTTGCCCTTGGCGAGGATGTCCGCGAAGTCGCCCTTGCTCTTCACGCTCAGGGGCGCGAACTCCGCGATGTCGACGTCGCCGGCCCACTCGTCGCGATGCTTGATCAGCAGCCACGACCTGTCGCCGCCGCCGGCCCATTTTCCCTTCGTCCGAACCAGCACCCACGAGCCTTTCAGCTTGTACCCGTCGAGCGTGAACTTCAGATCGCCCTTCTTCAGGGCCGCATCCACGTCGTCAACCTCGGGAATCCAGGTTCCGATGTCCCACAGCATGACGATCCCTGCGCCATAGCCGGACGGAATGACGCCTTCGAACTCGCCATAGTCGAACGGGTGGTCCTCGACCATCATGGCGAGGCGCTTCGTGCCGGGATCGAGCGACGGGCCTTTGGGCACCGCCCACGAGAGCAGCACACCGTTGTGCTCCAGACGGAAGTCGTAATGCAGATGGCTCGCGAGGTGCTTCTGAACGCAGAAGAACCGCGGCGTTTTCCCCGCCGGCGACTTGCGCGTCTTGTCGCCCGCAGGTTCGGGGGACTGGGTGAAGTCGCGCTTGGCGCGATATTTCTCGAGTGCCACGTCAACGCGCCTCGTGTTCGAGCCGCACGACCGGACGTGCGATGAGGAACATCACGATGCCCGCCCCGATGCCGAACGCCGCCACGGCGCCGAAGAGCTGCGGGAGTGTCCACGCCTCGTAGAGCGAGGCGAGGCGGCCGCCGACATAGTTGCCCGCCGACAGGGCGAGGAACCAGAAGCCCATGATCAGCCCACCTATGCGGACCGGTGCGAGCTTCGTCATGGCGCTCATCCCGACCGGGCTCAACGCCAGCTCTCCACACGTGTGGAGGAAGTAGGTTGCGACGAGCCACATCGGGCTCACCTTGATCCCCTGCTCCGCGAGCACGGCGCCGCCGACGAGCACGGCAAACCCGGCGCCGACGAGCACGAGCCCGACGCCGAATTTGGTCGCGCTCGACGGTTCCTTGCCGCGGCGGCCGAGCGAGATCCACAGCCACGCGAACACCGGCGCCAGCGTGATGATGAACATCGAGTTCAGCGCCTGATACCAGCTGCTGGGGAATTCGTAGCCGAAGATTGCATTGTTGCTGTTGCGATCGGCAAACAGGTTCAGCGTCGTGCCGGCCTGCTCGAACTCGGACCAGAAGAGCGCCGCGGCGAGGAAGAGGATGACGATGACGTACATTCGCTTCCGTTCCGCTCTTGTCCAGCCCGGCGAGAAAAACATCCAGCCGATGAACGCGACGATCAGGCCAAGCAGCAGGTAGCCAGCGGCATCGGCCACAAGCGTGGCGGTCACGGGAATGATGCCCGTGTAGGCGCCGACGCCGAAGACGACGAGCGCGGCCGCCGTGAGACCGGTCCACTTTGCCGCCTGGCTTCTCTGGCGCGCGTCCGCGGACGGCGATCCGGCGTCCGCGGGCCGCAGGCCAGCCGTGCCGAGGTACTTGCGGCCGAACATGTATTGAACGAGCCCGATGGTCATCCCGACGCCGGCCGCGGCGAACCCGGCATGCCAGTCCACGCGCTGGCCGAGGTAGCCGCACACCAGCGGCGCCACGAACGCGCCGGTGTTGATGCCCATGTAGAAAATCGAATAGCCGGCGTCCCGCCGCGCGTCCTCCATCGAGTAGAGGCGGCCGACGATGACGCTGACGTTGCCTTTCAGCAGGCCGGTGCCGATGACGATCAACGTCAGCCCGAGATAGAACATCGCGAGCGACGGCACGGCCATGCTGAAGTGGCCGGCCGCGATCAGCACGCCGCCATAGAGCACGGCGCGCTGCGCGCCGATCAGGCGATCCGCCACCCATCCCCCGGGCAGCGTCATCAGGTACACCATCGAGGTGTAGAGGCCGTAGATGGCGCCGGCGGTCGCCGTGTCGAACCCGAGTCCGCCTGCCGCGGGCGCGGCCGTCATGAAGAGGATGAGCAGCGCCCGCATCCCGTAATAGCTGAACCGCTCCCACATTTCGGTGAAGAAGAGCGTGGACAGGCCGCGCGGGTGCCCGAAAAAGCTGGCGTCATACGCGGCCAGCGCCGGATCGACGACGAGGGGTTGTCTGGTGGCAGCGGTGCTGGGATTCACCATTCCTCCGCGTTCAGAATAATCCTTTTCGGCCGCAGAGCGACCTGGAGGACGCCTGGCTCGCTGGTTTCCTTGCGTGCTCCGCGATGTTTGCGTTGAATTCCCTTTGCGTCGCCGGCTTCCGCCGCGCCCTCGGTACAATGAAGCCTGTGCGCGCCCTCCTGGTTTCGACCTACGACCTCGGCCGGCAGCCGTTCGGGCTTGCATCCCCGGCGGCCTGGCTGCGCGGCGCGGGCGTGGACGTCGCATGCGTGGATACGTCCAGGGACCAGCTCGTGGACGACGAGATCGCCGCGGCGTCGCTCGTCGCCTTCTATCTGCCGATGCACACGGCCACACGCCTGGCGGCGCCGCTGATCGCCCGGGTTCGGCGAGTGAACCCGGCCGCACGCTTGTGCGCGTATGGACTCTATGCGCCGCTCAACACCGAGTGGCTGAAGGAGCAGGGCGTCGAGCACGTCCTGGGTCCGGAGGCGGAAGGCGACCTGCTTGCGCTGCTCACGGCTGACCGTCCAGTCCCCGATGCGCAGGGCCTTGCGCGCCTTGCGTTCATTCGTCCCGATCGCGACGGGCTGCCATCGCTGGACCGTTATGCCGCGCTGCAGATGCCCGACGGCTCGCGCCGCGTCGCCGGCAGCACGGATGCGACGCGCGGCTGCAAGCATATGTGCCGGCATTGCCCGATTGTGCCTGTCTACGCGGGACAGTTCCGGGTCGTGCCCGTTGACGTCGTCATCGAGGACATTCGGGCGCAGGTCGCGGCCGGGGCGCAGCACATTTCGTTCGCTGACCCGGATTTCCTGAACGGCCCCACCCACGCGCGCCGGCGTGCTCGATCGGTTCGCGGCGTCGTTCCCCGGCCTGAGCTACGACGTCACGATCAAGGTGGAACACCTCCTGAAACATCGCGAGCTGCTCGCGATGTTCCGCGAGACGGGATGCCTCTTCATCACGAGCGCGGTGGAATCGGTGGACGACGGGGTCCTTGGCCAGCTGCAGAAGGGACACACGAGGGCGGACTTCCTCGACGTCGCCGCCTTGTGCCGTGCCGCCGGCGTCACGCTTGTGCCGACATTCGTCCCGTTCACACCCTGGACGACACTCGCCGGGTACGCGGACCTGCTCGAGGTAATCGAGACGCTCGACCTCGTCGAGCACGTGGCGCCGGTCCAACTCGCCATCCGGCTGCTCGTGACGTCCCGGTCCGCGCTCCTCGACCTGGCGGACATCCGGGCGGCCGTCGGCCCATTCGACGCCGCCTCGCTCATCTATCCGTGGCATCACCACGACGCGCGGGTCGACGCGCTGCAGGCGAGCATCATGGCGTTCGTCGGGGCGTGTGGGACGACGGAGCGCAGCGAGACCTTTGCCGCGATCGCCGCGCTGGCGCGCGAGTACGCGGGGCTCCCGCCGCGGGCGTCCGCCCTCCGGCGCACACCTGCGGTACCCACGGTCACAGAACCTTGGTACTGCTGTGCCGAACCCACTCCGCAGCAGTTGGGCGCAATCTAGTGGACCGTATCAACTGATTGATTACCACTACAACGAGCCTTCTGCCGCGATCTTCCGGCCGCGACAACCCGGGGTGGGTGGTGGGAGCGGAGCGACCGGTAGTGATTCAGCAGGGACATGCCACTAGGCGATTCGTGATTTGCGATCGGTGATTTGTGTGATGAAGCGCGTTCTCCTGTTCGCAACGACCACCGGCTATCAGATCCGTTCCTTCGGCGAGGCGGCGGAGAAGCTCGGTGTGCGATTGGTCTTTGCGAGCGACCGGTGCGATCGCCTCGAGGACCCCTGGTGGGATCACGCGATCCCGGTCAGGTTTCATGAGGAGGCACAGTCGGTCGAGGCCGTGCTCGAGTCGATCGGCGGGTTCCGGCTGCCACCGGATGGTCGCGGTGTAGACGGGGTACTCGCCGTCGGCGATCGGCCCACGATCCTGGCGGCGCACGTGGCGCAGGTGCTGGGGCTTCCGGGTAATCCGCCCGAGTCTGCACGCGCCAGCCGCAACAAGCTCGAAAGCCGCGCCGCCTTCAGCGCGGCGGGCATTCCGACGCCATCCTTCGCGTCGGTGTCGCTCGACGACGACCCGCAGGAGCTCGCCGCATCCGCGCGTTATCCCTGTGTGCTGAAGCCGCTCGCCCTCTCCGGCAGCCGCGGCGTGATCCGCGTGGACGACCCAGGTTCCTTCGTGGCCGCGTTCGACCGGCTGCGCAGCATCCTGCAGTCCGCGGACGTGAGGCTGGAGCGGGACGCTGTCCACGCGCTCGCCCTGATCGAGTCGTTCGTGCCGGGCCAGGAGTTTGCGGTGGAGGGACTTCTGCACGACGGTGCGTTCCGGTTGCTGGCGATCTTCGACAAGCCGGACCCGCTCGATGGACCGTTCTTCGAGGAGACGATCTACGTGACGCCCTCGCGGGCGACGCGCGATACACAGCGGCGGATCGTGGAAGCGGTCGCGCGCGCCGCCGCGGCGCTCGGCCTCCGCCACGGCCCGATCCACGCGGAGTGCCGTGTGACGCCTGCGAGTGACGCGGACCGTCACCGTCCACGAGAGGTCTATGTGCTGGAAGTGGCGGGCCGGCCGATTGGCGGTTTGTGCTCGCGGGCCCTGCGGTTCAGCGATCCGTCGGGCGCGATCGTGTCGCTGGAGGAACTGCTCCTGCGCCACGCGATCGGCGAAGACGTCTCGATGCTCGCCCGCGAGCCCGACGCCTCCGGCGTGATGATGATTCCCATCCCCCGGCGAGGCCTGTACCGGGGTGTGCAAGGCGTCGAGGAGGCGCAGCGGGTCAGCGGCGTTGCGGAGGTCCGCATCACGGCGAAGCCAGACGCCTTGCTCGTGCCCCTGCCGGAGGGGAGAAGCTACCTCGGATTCATCTTCGCGCGTGGCGAATCGCCTGATGTGGTGGAGCGCGCGCTGCGCCATGCGCACGCACGGCTCTCATTCACGGTCGAGAAAGAGATTCCCCTGGTTACCAGTGGGGAGCCGGCAGTCAGCAGTCGGCAGTAGGCGCGGCCGAGCGCACCCGCTGCCCACGGCCGACTGCCCGCTATTTCGCCTGTTGCGGCACGTAGCCGGGTGGCAGCGCGGCGCCCTCGCCGAAGAAGAAGTCCTCCATGTGCTTGCCGATCAGCTCCTGCGCCTCTTTCTGCCAGGGCATGAGGCGATACTCGTTGAGGATCATCTTCATCCGCTCTTCCCACAGCTTCCACGCCTGCGCGGAGACGTTGTTGAAGATCCGGTCACCGAGCTCGCCCGGCCACGGGGGGCTGTCGAGCCCCGGGAGCTGTTTCTGGAACTTGACGCACTGCACCGTGCGGCCACTCTTGTTGCCTGCCGGCGCGGGTTCCTGGGACGGAGCACATTCAGCCATGCCGCCGATAGTACAACTCTCAAACGCTCCAACCTGCAATTACTCACGCCCTGCGCGACCGACTGCTGGTCATTTTGCGCCGAACGCGGCTGGGTAATGGAAGTGCGAGAGGTGGGCATCGAAGGTTATAGATTGACCAGCATCCGTACGGATTCCTACCTCGACTGTAGCGTTCCGCTTCATCCTTGCTGGGTGTCCCGTTTGGCACAAATACTTAAGTCCCTATTATTGAACACATTACGAGTGTGCCAATTTTTGGTCGGGCTGGCATACGCCTTGTAGCCCGTAGCTCAACCCGGGCACACGGTGCGCTAGGCCGGCTTGGGTAGACCACGGAGGTTTGGTGAACGAGAGAGAGAAGCCCGACCCACCGCCGGTGGATCGGGATCGAGACGACGATGTCCCTGAGACCCCGCCAACCGAACCTTCACCTGTCCCTGTCGAGGAGCCACCGGTTCCTGGGCAAGACGGACCTTACATCGTGAGACAGTAACCAGGAGGAGAGCCGTGGACGGAGCACGTAAAGAACGCCGTGGATTCGCGTCGATGTCCCCAGAGAAGCAGCGCGAGATTGCCAGCAAGGGCGGCCGCGCTGCTCACGAGAAGGGTACCGCTCACGAGTGGACGCCGGACGAAGCGCGCAACGCTGGCCGCAAGGGTGGCCAGATCAGCCGCGGAGGCCGCGGTCGTCTCGTGCCCGGCCCGGCAGGCGAAATGAATAATCCCACGGGGGCTCCTGTGTCCGGCATGGAGCCAAGTCAGGCGGACTAGTGTTTAGTGCGCTGACCAGCAACTTCGACTCGACCGGAAAAGTGAGGCGTTGTGTTCGTGCTGTACTTTGTGTTGCGCGTCGCTCTTGGCCGCGGTGGCTGGCCGTGGCCCCAGCCCCGGCGCTGGCGCAGGCCGCCCAAGCAACCACGCAAACGGCCGTTACGCAAGACGAAATCGTGCTCCAGGGCGATACCACACCGAGGCCGGCGACGCCGACGTTCTACGGTGACACCGGCCTGTGGTTCGTGCCGACGGCGGAGACCATGCCGGGCGGACGTTTTTCGTTCAGCGTGTTCCGCGCCAACTTCGATCGCCGTCAAGGGCTGACCGATGTGAACCAGATCGGGTTCACGGCGGCGGTCGGCCTCGGTGATCGGGCCGAGCTCTTTGGATCGTGGCGGACCGTCCGTCTCGATCGCGACGTGCGCCCCGTGTTCATCGCCTCCGAATCGGAATTCGGCGGCGTATCGCAGGAGTATCCCTACCTGCGGCGGGGATGGTCGAAGACGCTCGGCGGCCCGGTCATCATCGGCGGCAAGTACAGTCTCATCTCGCAGTCACGCGGCGACGCGATGAGTCTCGCGCCGCGCATCATGGTGAAGTTTCCGAGTGGCTCGACATGGGCGAGCACCAACGATTGGGACTACCACCTGGACCTGGTGGGCAGTCGCGAGATGGGGAATGGTGTCGAGCTGAGCGGCATCGCGGGCGCCGTCATCCGCGGCGACTCCGACGAATTCCGGGTGTCGGACGGCGTCACGTGGGGACTTGGTGCGCAGTTTCCCTCGCGGTCGCCGCTGCGGGCCGTGATCGAGTGGCAGGGTGAGTTCGTCATCGAGAAGAACACCCAGGTCGTCAACCCGCCGTTTGTCGCCGAGGACGGAAGCATCGCGCCGATCTTCAGTCCCATCTCCGATCCCACGAACTTCAAGATAGGCGCGGTCTGGAACGCCGGGGCCGGGATGTTCCTCCACGGTGGCCTGAACTACAGCTTCGGCACTGTCCGGACGGACAGTGGGTGGCCTCGACATCGATCACAGCGAGTGGGGCTTCGACGTTCGTCTCGGCTGGCACCCGGGTGTGACGCCGCGGCGCGAACGCGTGCGCGTCATCAAGGAGACCACGACGATCACCACCCCCGCGCCACCGCCGCCGCCGGCGCCAGCGCCGCCGCCGCCGAATCGCAACCCGACGTTCAGCGCCGCAGCGATATGCGATCCGGGCGTCGTGGCACCGGGGGCCGATACGAAGTGCTCGGCAACGGCCACCGATCCTGATGGCGACGCCGTGACCTATCTCTGGTCGGCGCCAGCGGGCACGTTCTCCGCGCCGACGGCGCAGAACACGACGTGGACCGCGCCCAACCAGCCCGGCAACCAGGTGCTTACCGTGACCGCGACCGACAGCCGCGGCGGGACGGCCACGGCCAGCGTGACGATCCAGGTGGTTCGGCGCGAGGTGCTCGTGTTCGAGGACGTGCACTTCGACTTCGATCGGTTCAACCTGCGGCCGGATGCCATCAAGATCCTCGACGACGCCGTGACCAAGCTGCAAGCGCAAGGTGACGTGCGTGTGACCATCGAAGGACACACCGACAGCATCGGTACCGTCGAATACAACCTGGCGCTCGGCGAGCGTCGCGCGAACAGCGTGCGCGACTACCTCGTGCAGCGCGGGATCGTGAACATGCGGCTGATGACGGTGAGCTACGGCGAAGAGCGTCCGATGGCCGACAACAGCACGGCACAGGGACGGGCGATGAACCGCCGCGCGCACCTGGTGGTCATTCTCGAGCAGTAACCATCCACGGTTCCGGTCTACGGCCAACGGTCCAGATCTTGAACGTATCTGAACCGTAGACCGTAGACTGGAGACCGAAGACATGCGATTCCTGAAACTCTACCTGGTCGGCTACTTCCTCTTGTTGGTAGGTGCCGGGCTTGCGCTGTGGCAGTCGGGTATCCTCGACAAGATCCCCGGAGTCTGGCTTGCGATCGGCGGATTGATCGCCGTCGGCTTCGGCATCATGCTGGCGGTCGCTTCCGGCGCTCCGGCCATCACCACACGCGAATAGACTCCCGCGGCTTCCGGTTCCTGCCGGAAGCCACGGTCAGCTCGGCTTGGCACGTTCTGTGTTACTGCACAGACCGCCATGCCGGCACCCCGCCTTCAATTCCTCGCGCTCATCCTCCTGGTTGCCCTCACTGCCGGTTGCCGCAAGAAGAGGGCGACATCCAGATTTCCAGCCTCGATTTCATCGGCGTCGAACAGGTCGACAAGGGCGCGCTCAAGAACGTGCTCCAGACGAAGGAGGGTTCGTGGATACCCTGGGGCCGCAAGCGCTACTTCGACCGTCGGGCGTTCGAGGCGGATCTCAAGCGCATCCAAGCGTATTACGGCGATCGCGGATATCCCGATGCCCGCGTGGCGTCGTTTGACGTAAAGCTGAACGATACGCAGGACAAGGTGGACATCGCGGTCCACATCTCCGAAGGCGAGCCGATTCTCGTGGCCGGGGTCGAACTGCAGGCGTTCGACGTGCTGCCCGAAAACGAGCGCGCGGCGCTCGTCGAGGGCCTCCCGCTGCGGCCGGAGCAACCGCTCGACCGCCAGCTCGAGCTCGCGACGCGCGAGCGCGCGCTCAACGTGTTGCGCGACAGCGGATATCCCGTACGCACAGGTGGATTTGAAGGAAGAGGAGGCGGGCCCGCGCCGGCGCACGATCGTGCTCGCGGCGACACCCGGCACCCTCGCGCGGTTCGGCCCTATCGAGATCGTCGGCCAGCGCAGCGTGGGCGAGCACGTCATCCGCCGGCAGCTCACCTTCGGACCCGGCGAGCTCTTCACGCGTCGCGAGATGCGTGAGACGCAGCGGAAGCTCTATCGGCTGGAGCTGTTCGAGTTCGTCAACGTCGAGTCGCTCGAAGACCGCGATCTCCAGCCGCCGGAAGTGCCGGTCCGCATCACGGTGCTGGAAGGCAAGCACCGCAAGGTGAATTTCGGCGTGGGCTACGGGACCGAGGAGCAGGCGCGCGTGCGGCTGCGCTGGGATCACGTGAACTTCTTCGGCGGCGCGCAGCACGCCGGCTTCGAAGGCAAGTGGTCGTCGCTCGATCGCGGGGTCCGCGCCGACTACCGCGAGCCGTTCTTCCTGACCCGGCACCTGTCGCTGAACTTCGACGGCCAGGTCTGGCAGGCGAAGGAGCCGGTCTACGATCTCGACCAGGTCGGCGGGCGCGCCACGCTGCGGCATCAGGCGAACCAGCAGAATTTCTGGAGCGTGTCGCTGATCGAGGAGTACCAGCGCAGCGTGATCGCGCCCGAGGCGCTGGAAGATTTCAGCGTCCGCGACGATCTGATCGCGCTCGGCCTCGACCCGCGGGACGGCTTTTCGCGCGGCACGCTGTCGGCGGTGGCCCTCAACGTCGGCCGCAACACCACCAACAACCTGCTCGACGCGCGCAGCGGCTATGTGCTCACCGGCCAGCTGGAGCAGGCGGGCAAGTGGTTGTGGGGCATCGTTCAACTACTGGTCGGCCAGCGCCGAGGGGCGGCACTACTTCACGGTGGGCCGGCGGTTCGTCGTCGCGAACAAGATGCGCTTCGGCAGCATCGACGGATTCGGCAACCTGGAATCGAACGTGCCCTTCTACAAGCGGTACTTCCTCGGCGGCGCGTCGAGCATCCGCGGGTGGGGGCGCTTCGAGGTGAGCCCGCTCAGCGGCTTCGGGTTCCCCATCGGCGGCCATACGATGCTCGAGGGATCGTCCGAAGTGCGCTTTCCCGTGTGGGGCAAGCTCGGCGCCGTCGCCTTCCTCGACTACGGCAACGTCTGGGCGAACGCGTGGGACATCGACCTGAGCGATGTGCGGTACGCGGTCGGCCCGGGACTGCGATATGCCACGCCGATCGGGCCGGCCCGCCTCGACCTGGGCTACCAGATCAATCCCCTCGACAACCTGCTCGTCAACGGCGAACCGCAGAAGCGGCGCTGGCGCGTCCACTTCAGCATCGGTCAGGCGTTTTGATGTCAGTTGCGCGTCGATCCCTCCAGGTCGTTGCCTTCATCTGCACGCTCGTCGTCGGCGTGGCGTCGATGGCGATCATCGTGACGCAGACCACGTGGTTCAAGGAATGGCTGCGCGGGTTCATCGTGCGCCAGGCCGAGGACTACGTGAACGGCCGGCTGTCGATCGGCCGTCTCGACGGCAACCTGTTCTTCGGCGTGGAGCTCGAGGACGTCGACGTCACGCAGAACGGCAAGACGGTCGTGGGCATCAAGGACCTGACGCTCGACTACAACGTGTTGAGCGTCATCAGCGGCGATGTCGTGCTCGACGACATCCGTCTCAACCAGCCGGTGATCCACGTCGAGCGCACGCCGGACGGCTGGAACATCGCGCGGCTGATCAAGGCGCGGACGCCCGATCCCGACGAGCCGAAGTCGCGGCGGACCCTCGAGATCGGCGAGATCGGCGTGAGCGACGGCACGCTCTACCTCGACGGCGACGTCGTCGGCACGACCGGCATCGATGCGCCGTCACGGATCGAGCGGCTCGACGCGTCGATCGGCGTGAAGAGCAACGAAGACGAGCTCACCGTGGACGTCGCGCACCTGTCGCTGCGGGCCGCGGAGCCGGGCTTTGCCGTCAACGCGCTGTCCGGCGTCATTCGCCGCACCGAGAACGAGATCACGCTCGACAACGTGTCCGTGCGCACCGAGGAGAGCTCGCTGCGTGTGGCCGGCACGATCCGCAACATCGAAGGCAGCAAGCCGGTCGTGGACCTCAAGGCCTCCTCCGACAAGCTGGCGATGAACGAGATCGCCAGGCTCGTCCCCGCGCTGCGCGGATACGAGCTGCAGCCGGCGTTCGAGATCGCCGCGAAGGGGCCCGCGGATCGGATGGCGGTGGACCTGAACGTGCGCGACGCCAACCTGGGTCACGCGACCGGCGATCTGACGGTCGATGCGGACGGCGCCGACCGCCGCGTCGCCGGCACCGTCTCGATGCAGCACCTGAACGTCGGCGCCCTGGTGCCGCGCAGGGAGGAACCGTCGAGCGTCGGCACCAGCGGATCCCTCGACGTTCGCAGCAGCCGGCCCGCAAGTCGCGCCACGACCACGGCGCTGAAGAGCGACATCACCGGCGAAGCGCAGTTCGACCTCGCGCTCCCGTCCGGGCGACTGCCGCTCAGCGGAACCTACAAGGTCAACGCCGGTCACGTGCAGGTCGCGGGCTACGAGGCGCGGAACGTTGTCGCAAACGGCCGCATCGATGGCGACGTCATTCGCGTGAATGCGAGCGCCGCGGCCTACGGCGGCCGCGCCACGGCAGCCGGCACCGTCACGACCGGGCAACCGCTCGCCGTCGATCTCGCGGGTCGCGCGGCCAACGTGGATCTGCGCAACCTGCCGCCGGTGCTGAACGCGCCAGGCGTGCCCAGCAACCTGCAGTTCTCGTACAAGGTCACGGGCCGCGGCTCGGTGTTCTCGGGCAACGTGTCGCTCGAGGAATCCATGCTGGCTGGCGCGCAGATCGCGGCGGGCACGATCGCGAGTTTCAGCGTCGGCGGCGGGGCGCCGCAATATGCCGCGAAGGGACAGGTCAGCAACCTGGACGTGCAGCAGATCGGGCGCGGCTTCAACATCACGGCGCTCGACGCCGATCGGTATCAGAGCCGGGTCAATGCGACGTTCGACGTCAAGGGCAGCGGTGGCGGCGCGCGCTATCCGCTGGTGCTCGATGCCACCGGCACGGTGGTGGACTCGGAGATGTTCGACGCCAGCTTCCCGCGCCTCGACTTCACGACGAACCTCGCCGACGGCGACCTGACGGTTGGCGCGATTGGACAGTTCGCGCGTCTCAACCCGGCCGTCATCACGGGTAACGAAAGGGTAAAGGGCGACCTCAGCGGCGCCGTCGACGTGAAGACGACGCTCCGAGACTACTCGGCGGGCGTGACGGTGGACTCCATCGACGTCGCCGGGCGCGTGAATCTGGGGAACTCGGAGATCGCGGGGCTGGCGATCAATACCGCCGCCATCGACGGCAGCTACGCGAACCGCGCGGGCGCGGTGACGCAGCTGTCCGTGGCGAGTCCCGACCTCAACGTGAGCGGACAGGGCACGCTGGCGCTGAACGACACGGGATCGTCCAACCTCACGCTCCACGTGGACACGCCGTCGCTCGACCACATCGGGATGATCGTCGGCCAGCCGCTGAAGGGCGGAGCGATTGTCGACGCCACCATCACCGGCAACGCGCAGGAGCTGCAGGCCAGGGGCACGCTGAAGGGCAGCAACATCGGCCACGGCAACAACGAGGCCCTCAGCCTCGCAACCGACTTCACGGTCACGGTCCCGCAACTGACGCCGGAGCAGGCGGCGATTCAGGCCAAGAGCACCGCCACGTTCCTGGAGATCGGCGGACAGACGATCACGGAGCTGGCGGCCGACACGACGTATTCGCAGTCGAAGCTCGAGTTCAACGCCACCGCGCAGGAAGGCATGCGCCAGCTCATGGCCGGCGGTTCCGCCGTGTTCCACCCGGACCACCAGGAGGTGCACCTCCAGAATCTCGCGCTCAAGTCGGAGCAGATTCAGTGGCAGACGGCGCCGGGTACCGACACGACGATCCGTTACGGCAGCAATCGCATCGCCGTCGACAACCTCCGCCTCGCCAGCGGCGATCAGCGGATCGAGGCCGACGGCGTGATCGGATCGCCGAGCGAGACGCTGAAGGTGCGCGCCGTCAACGTCGACGTGGCGCAGCTCGATCAGCTGATGCTCGGCGAGCAGCGGCTCGCCGGCCGCCTGAGCGCGAACGCGACGGTTACCGGCGAAACCAGCGCGCCGCGCGTGGAAGGCGACTTCACGCTCGCGCAGGGCGCGTTCCGCACGTTCAAGTTCGAGTCGCTGGCGGGCAAAGTCGATTACGCCGGCCGCGGGATGAATATCGACGTCCGCCTGCAGCAGACGCCGCAGGCGTGGCTCACGGCGAAGGGCTACGCCCCGCTCACGCTGCTGCGCTCAACGCCGCCGGAAGCGAGCGGCCATGCGACGCCGGCGCCCGGTGAAGGCATCGACCTGGAGATTGCCAGCAGCCAGATCGACCTCGGCGTCATCCAGGGCTTCACGCTCGTACGTGACCAACGTGACCGGCGCGCTGCAGGCGAATATCAAGGTCACCGGGTCCGGCTACGACCCGCACTTCGACGGCGCCATCGACATCAAGGGCGGCGCGTTCGAGGTCCCCGAACTCGGCACCGCGTATCCGGGCCTGACGACGCGCGTCGACTTGAACGGCGAAGGGCTCACCATCACCGAGTTCAAGATCCTCGACGACCGCGGGTTTCCCATGACCGTGGGCGGTACCCTCGCGATGCACGAACGCTCGGTCGGAGCCGTCGACATCTCGGTGACCTCCGAGAATTTCGAGGTGATCGACAACCAGCTGGCCGACGTCAAGCTCGACAAGACCCTCCGGCTGACCGGCGAGCTGCGCAAGCCGCGCATCGAAGGGTTCATCGAAGTCGAGAACGGGTTCATCAACGTCTCGCGCGTGCTCGAGCTTGCCACCGCTGATGCCTATTCAACCGAGGCGACCGCGATCAACCCGGAGCTGCCCGCTCCGGCGGGTCCGGCACCGGCCATCGAGTCGCCCAGCATCTTCGACGCCTTGTCGATGAAGCTCGGACTCGCCATCCCGAGCAACCTGGTGCTGAGCGGTACCGATCTGAGGCCGGCCAACACGCCCATCGACATCGGAGACATGAACGTCACCGTTGGCGGCGCGATCGAGCTGGTCAAGGAACCCGGCGATCGTCGCGTGCAGATCCGCGGCGAGGTCAACACGGTGCGCGGCAGCTACACCTTCCAGGGGCGCCGCTTCGAAATCATGCGCGACGGCCGCATCCGGCTCACCGGCGGCGACGAGCTCGATCCGATCATCGACATCCGGGCGCGGCGCGTCATCTCCGGCGTCGAGGCGATCATCCGTGTCCAGGGCACGATGCGGATGCCGGAGCTCAGCTTCAGCAGCAACCCGCCGCTCGAGGAGGCGGACATCCTGTCGCTGATCATCTTCAACGCGCCGGTGAACGAGCTGGGCGAAGGCGAGCAGGTCTCGCTCGCCCAGCGCGCCGACAGCGCTGGCCGGCGGCTACCTCACGTCGGGCCTCTCGCGATCGATCGCGGGCGCGCTCGAGCTCGACGAGTTCGAGATCCAGGCGCAGGGCGAAGAAGGCATGGGCCCAAGCGTGACCGTCGGCGAGCAGGTGGGTGAAAAGCTCTTCTTCCGCGTCCGCCAGGGCTTTGGCGACGTTCAGGCGACCGAGGCGACCATCGAATACCAGATCGCCGAGTTCCTGCGGCTGCAGGCGACGATGGCGGAAGTCTCCAACGGCACGCAGCGCATCCAGTTCCGCCGGATCGAGCGCGGCGGCCTGGATCTCATCTTCTTCTTTTCCTATTAGCCAGGAGCGGTCTTCGGTCTTCGGTCTCCGGTCTGCAGTCCCGTCGCAAAGCGCGGGCCGGAGTCTGGAGCCGGGACAGCCACGCTCTCCACCTGCACGCGCGTGTCGTTGAAACAGGCCCCTCCCCCAAGATCGCTGAGGGTGTCCGGCGCGAGCACGTTGGCCGTGTAGCCATTGGCCGTGTGCTTCCGCCAGAGCCCTTTGGGCAGCGAGACCGTGCCCGCGACGGATCCATGCGCCCAGCGTGACGTTGCAGCGCACCTCGCCGAGCCGATTGAATACCCGGATGGAATCGCCTTCCTTCAACGCACGCGCCGCTGCATCGTCAGGATGCATGAGGAGGCGCACCTCCGGGCGGGACAGTTCCGCCAGCGTCGAACTGATCGTGCGCTCGCTTGCGGGCGAGATGAGGGCCAGCGGGAATTCCGGCGTGGCTGGATCGGGCTGGTAGCCGTAGAGCCCGGCCGGAGCTTCCGCGTCGAGGTGCGCGGGAAAGAGATCCGCCTTCTTATCCGGTGTCACCGGCCACACCGTCTGGAACTGAATGGGCCGGCCGTCGAACGGCGGCGTTGCCGCGCCGCAGTCGCGCAGCTGATCGCCGATGTCCGCGGGAAGCCGGGCCATCACATCCAGCAGCTCCTCGAGCTCGCCCTTTGCGTCCGTGTCTTCCTGCAGGCCGGTCATCCGCAGGAGGTCGCCAAAGACCTCCGCGTTTGAACGCGCCTCGCCCACCGCCTCGATCACCGGCGGCGCAAGGCGCAGCGTGATCGGCCCGTAGCCGCGTGCGATGTCGTAGCCTTCGAGGAACGTGGTGGCCGGGAGCAGCACGTCGGCGTAGTGCGCGGTGTCGGTCATCACCTGGTCGAAGACAACCGTGAAGAGGTCTTCGCGCTGCAGGCCCTCGAGCACGCGACCCTGGCCTGGTGTCGTCACGGCAGCGTTGCTGTTGTAGACGAACAGGACGTTCACCGGCGGATCGGTGTAGTCGAGGAGCGCGCGACCGAGGTGGTTCATGTTGACCACCCGTGTCGAGGGCTCGGACGCCGGAATCCAGGCGGCGCGGTTGATTCCCCACGATGCGGAATTGCTCATCGTGTAGCCGCCTCCGCGCACGCCAAACTTTCCGCCGACCGCCGGCAGGGCCATGATCGCGAGGGACGAGTTCCCCCCGTTACGATTGCGCTCCTGGCCCCACCCGCACCGGATCAGCGCCGGCGACGTCGCCGCATACAGCTCGGCGACGCTTCGCAGCGCGTCGGCAGGGACGCCGGCTTCGGCGGCGGCGCGGTCGAAGGTCCACGGGCGCGCGCGCTCTCGAAGGCGTTCAGCGCCGCGCGTGTGCGCCGCGAGAAATGCCTCGTCGGCGTGCCCTTCCTCGAAGAGGTAGCGATGAATGGACAACGCCACCGGCAGGTCGGTGCCTGGGCGGACTGCAAGGTGGATGTCGGCCTGTCGGGCCAGGGCGGTCGTTCGCGGATCGACGACCACCAGCCTCGCGCCGCGCCGCTGCGCCTCGCGGATGTACGGGACCAGGTGAATGCCGGAAGCAGTCGGGTTTGCGCCCCACACGATGATGAGGCGCGCCTCCGGATAGTCCTCGTAGGTGACCGAGGGCATCTTGCCGTACATCGCGAGGTTGGCGGCGCCTGTCGGCGCGGCGCAGACCGTACGCGCGAGACGCGATGCGCCGAGCCGGCGAAACAGCGTGGCGTCACTCGTGTCCTGCGTCAGCAGCCCGTTCGAGCCGCCATAGGAGTAAGGCAGGATCGACTCTCCACCCCACTGGTCGCGCGCCACACGCAGACGCTCGGCAATCCTCCCGAGCGCGTCGTCCCAGGAGACGCGCTCGAAGCTCGCGAATCCTTTCGCGCCTTTGCGCACGGCCGGGTAGAGAAGGCGGTCCGGTCCATACACGCGTTCGCTGAAGCGCCTCACCTTCGCGCAGATGTACCCGTCGGTGACCGGATTCAGGTGCGACCCGTCGATGACGGTCACGCGTCCGTCCTGCACGGTCACGTCGAGGCTGCACGAGTCGGGGCAGTCGAGCGGGCAGACGGTGGCGACTGTGTGTTCCGAACCGAATGACAGAGGCTTCATAGTTACAGGAACGTAGCGGCGGACGTTCAGGTCCGCCAGGCAACCCGAGACCGCGGAGCGGCGAACCTTCAGGTCCGCCGGGCAAGTCAAATAGTACAGTTATCCGGCGGGCAAATGTCACTCCCACACGTTGTCATCATCGGCGGAGGATTCGCGGGGCTCTCGGCTGCGAAGGCGCTGCGCGGCAAGCCGGTGCGTGTGACCCTCCTGGATCGCCGCAATCACCACCTCTTCCAGCCGCTGCTCTACCAGGTGGCGACGGCCACGCTGTCCCCGGGTGACATCGCGTCGGCCACTCGCTGGATCCTGCGCCACGCGGACAACGTGCGCGTGATTCTCGGCAATGCCGACGCCATCGATCCCGTGGCGCGGCTGGTCCACCTCGAGGATGGAGCCACACTCGCCTACGACTACCTGATCGTCGGAACCGGCGCCCGTCACGCGTACTTCAATCACCCTGAGTGGGAGCAATACGCGCCCGGCCTCAAGACACTCGAGGACGCGCTCGAGATTCGTCGCCGGATCCTGCTCGCCTTCGAGCGCGCGGAACGCGAGCGCGACCCCTTGAAGCAGCAGGAGTTGTTGACGTTCGTGCTTGTCGGCGGCGGTCCGACCGGCGTCGAGCTGGCCGGGACTCTTGCGGAGATTGCCCGGCAAACACTGCGCGACGAATTCCGCTCGATCGACCCATCGCGTGCCCGCATCGTGCTGGTCGAAGCCGGCCCGACCATTCTTTCAGCGTTTCCCGAGAAGCTGCGCACGGCGGCGCGCGCCTCGCTGCGGCGGCTCGGCATCGACGTTCGCGAGGGCGTCGCCGTAACCGCGATCGACTCCCATGGCGTGTGGCTCGGGAGCGAACGCCTGGATGCGGGCACCGTCCTGTGGGCTGCCGGGGTCGCCGCCTCACCGCTCGTCGCAACGCTTGGTGTTCCACTGGATCGCGCCGGCCGTGTGCTGGTTGAACCGGACCTCTCGATTCCCGGTCATCCCGAGGTCTTCGTGACCGGCGACGCTGCCGCATTTCTTCATCAGGATGGGAAGCCGCTTCCCGGTGTGGCACAGACTGCCATGCAGGGGGCGGCCCATGCCGCCCGGATGATCCTCGACCTCGTCGCCGGACGGCCCACAAGGACCTTCGTCTATCGCGACCTCGGCAACATGGCGATCGTCGGCCGTGGCTCCGCGATCGCCGATCTCGGCCGCCTGGAGTTTTCCGGCACGATCGCGTGGCTTCTGTGGCTGTTCCTCCACATCTTCATGCTCATCGGTTTTCGTAATCGCGTCCTCGTGTTCATCCAGTGGGCTGCCTCGTACCTCACGTTTCAGCGAAGCGTGCGGCTCATCACTTACCAGGATCAGCCTCGACCGTACCTGAAGTCCCGGTTTTTGCTACCTGCCCGAGTGGAGGTGGCGATGACAAGGTGGCTTTCTCTACTCGCGATCGCAGCAGCGGTCGGCGCCGGGTGCGCACAGGGCACCCGACACGGAAGGGAACGTTCGCAAGGCGCTCGACCAGGCCAACATGCAGGTCGTGCAGGTGGAGGTCGATGACGACTCGAGCATCGTCCATCTGAAGGGGATCGTGGACACGACGGGCGACCGCACGCGGGCGGAAGAAGTGGCGTCGGCCGCCGTCGGCACGAGCGGCCGCGTGCTCAACGAGCTCACCGTGAAAGGACTCAACGACGACACGGCCGATGACCTCGACGACGACATCGACGACACGCTGAACAGGACCGTGGACAACGACCCGGTGCTGAAGGAGCGCGACATCGAGTTCGACGTCGTGAACGGGATGGTGACGATCAAAGGCGAGGTCGTGTCCGCCGGCGAAAAGGCGCGAGTCGAACAACTGGCGAAAGCGGCGCCAGGGGTGAAGGACGTCGCCAACGGCCTCGAAATCAAGGCAGCTCAGTAAATGCCGAATACCCGGGCGGTGAATCCCATCGAATCGGCGAAATCAGCCGGCCTCCGGTACGTGTGCGACGACGCGCGCGGCATTCGTCGCGAGATGGGGCCGCTCGGGTTCAAGTACGTCGGGCTGAACGGGAAGGTCGTTCGCAACGCGGCGGAGTTGAAGCGCATTCGTTCGCTCGCCGTGCCACCGGCGTGGACCGATGTGTGGATCTGTGCAGATCCGCGCGGGCACCTGCAGGCAACGGGCCGCGATGCGCGCGGGCGCAAGCAGTATCGATATCATCCCGACTGGCGCGCCTGCCGCGACGAGAACAAGTACGACCGCATGCAGGCGTTCGCCGCCGCGCTGCCGGACATCCGCAAGCAGACCGCGGCCGACCTCGCCCGGCAGGGTCTGCCGCGTGAGAAGGTCCTGGCGACGGTGGTGCAGCTGCTCGAAAAGAGCCTCATCCGCGTCGGCAATGACGAGTACGCGAAGGCCAATCGGTCCTTCGGCCTGACCACGCTGCGGAACAAGCACGTGGACGTGAGGGGCTCGACGCTCAAGTTCGAGTTCCGCGGGAAGAGCGGTGTGCTCCATTCCGTGGACGTCAACGACCGGCGTCTCGCGCGGATCGTGAAGCAATGCCGCGACCTGCCGGGGCAGGAGCTCTTTCAGTACATCGACGACGACGGCACGCACCAGGACGTGACGTCGCAGGACGTCAACGCGTACCTGAAAGAGATCACGGGGCAAGACTTCACCGCGAAAGACTTCCGCACCTGGTCGGGCACGGTCCTGGCGGCGACGGCGCTCCGCGAGTTCGACGAAGCGGCCTCGGTGGCGCAGGCGAAGAAGAACGTCCTGCAGGCGATCGAAGCCGTGGCCGGCATGCTCGGGAACACGCGCGCGGTCTGCCGCAAGTCCTACATCCACCCAGCGATCATCGACTCGTACATGGACGGCTCGATGCCCGGCGCCAGGCGACGCCGCGGCAACGTCCGGAAGATCGTGTCGAAGCTTCGCCCCGACGAAGTCGCGGTCCTCAGCATCCTGCAGCAGCGGCTCAAGAAAGCGGCCTAGCCGTTCGGATTGCCGGACGCGTGCATCGTCCACAGGAGCGCGCCGTGAGCCGAGAGCTGCGCTGACAGCGCGACGGCGAGCGCGCCGGCCCACCCGAGCGGTACGAACGCGACCGCGAGCACCAGGCAAAACAGCGCGAACGCATTGAGGGCGGGAAGGTAGCCGCGAAAGAACGTCAGCACGGCGTGCGGACCCTGCTGCGCGTGCGTGAACGACGCCATGATGCCGGTCGCGACCGGAAACACGGTCAGCAGGCCGCTCAGTCGCGGCCCCAGACCGCCGGCCAGCAGGGTGAGCGTCACGACCAGCGTGGCCGTCGCGGCCATGCGAATGGCGAGCGCTCCGCCCGGCGCGCGCGGAGGTGACGCAGCGCCAGGAACCGGAATCGTCCGCCCGGCAAGCGCGATTCCGCCGACAGCCAGCAGAATGCTGCCGGCCATTCCGGGCCCGGCCACGTGCAACGCCGCCGTGGCCGCGGCGAAGACGAGCGTGGCGAGCAACGCCGTGACCTGCCAGCCCATTCGACGCGAAGCCCATGCATAGGCGGCGCAAAAGGCCGCGACCGCACCCAGCCCCGCAAGCGCCGACCGCGCCGCATCCGATGCGAACTGCTCACCCTGTTCGACGGCGTAGAAACACAGCACCGGCCCTCCGACGATGGGCAGCGCCGTAAACCACCCGCCAATGCGTGGCCCCCACCGCTGCGCGGCGAGCGTCGCCGCCGCAACAAGCGACGGCACCAGTACCAGCTTCAGGACGAGCAGCATGCTCTGAAACGATCAGGATCGTGCGGCGTATCGAGTGGCGACGTAATTGTCTACGAGGCTGCGAAATGACGCGGCGAGCTCTTCGTAGGTGCCGCGGAGCGTCGTGAAGTGCTCGCCGTCGATGTAGACGGGACAGTGTGGCGCCTCTCCCGTGCCGGGGAGGCTGATGCCGATGTTGGCCGCCTTCGATTCGCCTGGTCCGTTGACCACGCAGCCCATGACGGCGAGCGTCAGCGTCTCGACGCCTGCGTATCTCTTCTTCCAGTCCGGCATTTGCGCGCGGATGTACTCCTGCGTGCGCTCGGCGAGCTCCTGAAACGTCGCGCTCGTGGTGCGGCCGCAGCCCGGACAGGCCGTGACGCTCGGCGCGAAGGCGCGAAGGCCAAGCGCCTGGAGCAACTCGCACGCGGCGTAGACCTCTTCGCGCCGGTCGCCGCCCGGGCGCGGCGTCAGCGACACGCGGATCGTGTCGCCGATGCCTTCGTTGAGGAGGATGCCCATGGCCGACGACGACCACACGAGCCCCTTGGTGCCCATGCCCGCCTCGGTGAGGCCGAGGTGCAGCGGCTGCTCCGTCTTGCGCGCGAGGTCACGGTAGATGGCGATGAGGTCACGCGGCCGCGACACCTTGCACGAGATGATGATCTGGTCGGTGCGAAGGCCGGTCTCGAGCGCCAGCCCGGTCGAGTCCACCGCGGAGATGACCATGCACTCGTTGAGGATCTCCTCGGACGTCCGGCCGAGATTGCGATCGGTGTTCTCCTGCATCCTGGCGATCACGAGCTCCTGGTTCAGCGAGCCGCCGTTGACGCCGATGCGGACCGGCTTGTTGTGGTCGATGGCCACCTTGCAGATGGTGGCGAACTGCTCGTCTCTCCGCCGGCCGGTGCCGACGTTGCCGGGATTGATGCGGTACTTGTCGAGCGCGGCGGCGCAGGCCGGGTATCGCGCCAGCAGCAGATGGCCGTTGTAATGGAAGTCTCCGATGAGCGGGGCGGCACAGCCGGCGTCGAGCATGCGCTGCTTGATCTCGGGAACGGCAGCCGCCGCCTCGGGCACGTTGACGGTGACGCGCACGAGCTCCGATCCAGCCTCGGCCAGTTCGATGCACTGCTGGGCCGTGGCCGCGGCGTCCGCGGTGTCGGTCATGGTCATCGACTGGACAACCACCGGCGCGCCGCCGCCGACCAGGATATTCCCGACCTTCACGCCGACCGTCTTGTGCAACCGCACTGCAGTGGCCATTGGCTCAATTCTACCTTTACGCCTCGGTCCAGCCGTCCCGCAGCAATACACCCTTGATGTCATCGGCGCGCGCCAGCGCCAGGGCGACCGTGTCGTAGTTCTCGATCCGGTCCATGACCCCGTCGAAGAACCAGGTGATGGTCGTCTGCGACGGTCCGGGAATGATCGTGGCATGCGCGCTCGAACGGCCGCGCGTCATGCGCCACAGGACGGTCGGGTCATCATCGGCCATCACGGTCAGTGTACTCTGGGCCCGGACGCCGGGGCGACTCGACGTGCGCCGGTAGAATGTCGGCATGGCGGAAGAGGAGCAGAAGACCTTGAGCTGCGGATGCGCTGTATCCACGTACCGCGACTTTCTCGGCAGGGTCGTCGGCAGAATCCTGAGCCGCGGCGACGCCTGTGCCCGGCCCGACCACCAGCCGGACCAGGTCGTCATCATGCCGGGCCGCGAACACGCCCGGCCCGAATAGCCTTCGATAGAAGGGGCCCGCCACCTAGGCCCGGCTCTCGAGGAGCAACAGGCCGACGGAAATCGCCGCGAGCGTCCACAGCATCGGGGGCAACTGCTTCGCGCGTCCGGCGACCGTGTAAAGCACCGCGTGAAGGATGAAGCCCCACAGGATCCCCTGCGTGATGGAGAACGTCAGGGGGATGAGCACCAGCGTCACAAACGGCGGCAGCGAGTCCTCGATGCTGCCGAAGTCGATCTCGGCCACTGCCTGGAACATCGCCACGCCGACCAGGTACCAGCACGGGAGCCGTAGCATAGGCGGGCACGGCGGCGGCCAGCGGCGCGATGAAGAAACAGGGCAGGAAGCAGAGCGCCGTCACGACCGACGTCATGCCGGTGCGCCCGCCCATGCGGATGCCGGCGATGCTTTCCACGTAGGCGGTCCCTGGTGAGGTGCCCGCGAGCCCGGCACCGAGCGTCGCACAGGCATCGACGATCAGTCCGCGCCGCAGGTTGATCGGACGGCCATCAGGATCGGTCAGTCCTGCGGCCTTCGCCACGCCGATGAACGTCGACAGCGAGTCGAACAGGTCCGTGAACATGATCGCGATCATGGCGGGCACGAGCGCCAGCCGCAGCGCACCACGGATGTCGAGCTGCAGGAACACCGACGAGAAGTCCGGCGGCCCGAGGATCTGCTGCGGCGCCGCGGCGTATCCGAGCGTCCACGCGATCGCGGTCACGCCGAAGATCGCGGCCAGGAATGCCAGCGGATTCTTCCGCCGCATCAGCGCCACCGCCACGATCACGCCGGCGAGGAGGAACGCCGCCCGGTGGTCCAGCGTGCCGAGGCGAACGAGCGTCACGGGATCGCCTTCGATGAGCCCGGCGTTGCGCAGGCCGATGAAAGTCAGGAGGAGCCCGATGCCGGCGGCGGCCGCGAGGCGCAATCCGGGCGGGATCGACGTCGCGATCTGCTCGCGCAGCGGCGTCACGGAGACGACGAGAAAGAGGACGCCCGCCCAGAACACGATGCCGAGCGCCGTCTGCCACGGCACGCCGTTCCCGATGATGACGGTGTAGGCGAAGAAGGCGTTCAGGCCCATGCCCGGAGCGACCGCGAACGGCAGTTTCGCGTAGAGCCCCATCAGCAGCGTCATGCTGAAGGCGACGAGCACGGTGGCGGTGAGCACGCCGGAGAACGCCATGCCCGTTCCGGGCGAGGCGAGGATGGAAGGGTTCACCACCACGATGTAGGACATCGTGAAGAACGTGGTGATGCCGCCGATGATGTCGGCGCCGCGCGTGAGCTACACCCTGTAGCGGCCGAGACGCGCGGTGAGGATCGCCTTGAGGTCGGCTTCCGAGCGCGTGCCGGTCAGATCGAGGTCGGACTCGCTGAGCGCGTCGATGAGCGCGCGAATCACGTGCGCGCGGCTGATGGCGACGCCGCTTGCCGCGCGGATGTCGGCGCCAAGCCGATCGAGGAAGACGATCTGCCGATCGAAGAGGACCACCGTGACTTTCGTCCAGTGCTCCGTGTGCGAGGGGCGCCGGCCGCGCTTCTTCGGCCGGTCGGCGTCGCTGCCCTCGACACGTGGAACGAAGATGTCGTCACCGCTCTTGCCGATTCGCTTCGATTTAGCCATGGGTCGTGGCGTTATCATCCCTCTGCCCTCATTGCTGGCGGGTCCGACCAGGATGCATTTCAATTGTTACGTAATTAATCTCTGGGGTCAGGAACAGAACGCGGTCAATCCTAAAGCAGCTACCGCGGCCGTTGCAAGCCCGCGCGTCAGCGCGATACGCGGGCAATTCGTCGTTCGAGTTCCCTTACGAGCTGGTGGTACGCCGTCGCCGCACGCGATCGTGAATACTCCACGACTGGAATGCCGTGTGACGGCGCTTCGGCGGCGCGCGGATCCTGCGGGATCTCCGTCTTGAAGACGCCGCGGCGATTGTGCATGCGGATGATGTCGACGATCTCCCGCGTCGCCTGCCGGCGGTAATCGACCATCGTCAGCAGGATTCCCGAGATCGCGGCCATCGCCTTGCGCGACGCGCGCCGATCGCGATACCACTGCAGGAAATGGGCAAGCGACTCGAGCGACAGATACTCGGCGCGAACGGGCACGATGAGGTGCTCGGCCACCGCCGGAACGCTCAGCGACAACACCGAAAAGCCGGCCGGCGCGTCGATCACGATGACATCGAACGATCGCGACAGCGGGCGGATGACGTCCGCGAGGCGCCGCTCCGGCTGCCTGACGTTGCGCAGCGCGATGTCCATTTGCGCCAGCTCCGGCGCCCCTGTGATCAAGTGCAGGTTGGGAATGGCGTCGACACGCCGGACCGCGTCCACCGGCTGGCGTTGGCGTAACAACAGATCGGCGATGGACGGGCGCACGTCCGTCGGCCTGACGCCGAGCGAGATCGACGAGTTCACGTCCGCTTCGAGATCGACCAGCAGGACTGATCGCCCGGTTCCGGCGAGGACGGCCGCGGTATTGACGGCGGTGGTCGTCTTGCCTACGCCACCTTTGGGGTTGTAGACCGCAATGATCATCGGGCGGAGCGCACCGCCCGATGCAGGGCAGTTGCGGATTTAATTCCGCATTATAGACTAACTCGTTGATTCGCTGAAGCTTAGCGGCAGCAAAAAGCCGAGGTGAGGACCGATTTCACACCCGGGCAGGTTGAAGAGAGGCGCGGACGATGAAGCGCTGGGGGGCGGAGCCGAGGTAGGTGAACGGGTAGCACGTCACCAGGGTGAGGCTCGGCGCGTCGGTCGGATCGAGCACCCACACATCCTCCGGCTGCACGACCACCGTGCGTTCCACGCGGTAGGTGAAGACGCCGTGCGGCGTCGCCACGCGGATCTCGTCGTCGGGCCTGATGTCCTGGAGACGGCGGAAGAACGTGTCGCGATGTCCCGCGAGCCCGACGTTGCCCGATTCGCCGGGCAGTGCCGTGCCGCCGATGTGGCCGACCGCGAGCTGCAGCGTGCGCGCGTCGCTGCCCGCGCGGACGACGACCGAGACGCCGAGGCGTGGAATCTCGACGCGGCCAATCATCTCGCCCTTCGCGGGACGAGGCCGCGGCCGCGCTGCGGCGTCGTCGCGTGCGGCGCGCTCGGGAGCGCTCGCGAGAATCGCGTCGAGCTCACGGTTCTCGTACCGCTGGTAGAGATACGACTCAGCTGACACGTATGTGAAGTAGCCGAGACGAGGCGATGGCGATGACGAGCAGCATGCGCTCGAGCCAGACGAGAACGCTCCGCCGATGCTTTCCCGGCGCGTGCGGCGGCAGCGGGCCGCTGTCAGCGGGTGCCGGGGTGATCGGACGCCAGGTATCCATCGCGTGCTCGAACGGTCAGGTTCCTGCGGCCGGGTGCTCGCACCCGTACCTGCACGCGCCGGAAGCCGCCGTCGTGGTTGGTATTGGAAGGTTCGTAGCCGAGGGCGTATCCGCGCCTGACGTTGTCCGCAATCTCCGCGAAGGCGGCGACGACGTCGCGGTCGGCTTCCGGAAAGTAGGCGATGCCGCCGGACGCGTCGGCAAGCTTGCGCAGCACCCTGGCATCGCCGTCATCGCCCATCTGTCCCGCGGTCGCGCTCGACACGGTGTAGATGATCGTGTTGCTTCGGGCAGCCTTGTCGAGCATGTCGTTCCGCGACAGCCGGCTCGCATTGTCTTCGCCGTCTGAGAGCACGATCAGCACGCGCTTCTGGTGTGTCGCGTTCTCGAGGTGGTCGATGGCTGCGACGACGGCGTCGTGCAGGGCCGTCTTGCCCCCGGGCGCAAACCGCGACAGGGCGCCCTGGACCATTATCTTGTTGTGCGTGAACGGGACGGTCGGCGGAAAGCCAAAGCGCACGTTCTCGTTGAAGACGATGACGAACAGCTCGTCCTCGGGCTGGCTCGCATCCGCGAACGCCAGCCCACCGGCAACGACCATTTTCTGGCGCGCGATCATGCTGCCGCTGTTGTCCACGACGAGGCCTACAGAGACAGGCACATCGGCGCTGTTGAAGAGCGAGATCTGCTGTGGCTTTCCATCTTCGACGATGGAGAAGGCGTCTTGCGGCAGGTCGGGCACCGCGTCGGAACGTCCGTCGAAGACGTTGACGTGCAGAACGACCAGGTCCGAATGCGCGCGGAACACCTGGCCACCGGGCTTCGCGTCCTGTGCGCCCGCGGCGAGCGGCGCGGCGGCGCAGACCGCGACGGTGAGAAACAGCCGCAGCACAGCCGATCGCATCATCGGTCGCTCTCCTGACACACGAACGGGTCGCCCGCCGCGGCGGGCGACCCTTCGTGCGGTCGAGGATACAACAACGTCTTAGCCGCGAAACGCTCGCAGGCCCATCGCGCCAGCCAGCGAGAGCAATCCGATCAGACCGCTGAGAGCGAGCGGGCTCGCCGTACGGGGCAGCTCTGCGCGCGCCTCGACGGACTCGGGCCGCGCGTCCTGCACGCCGCTGGTGCCAACGGGCGCCGGCTCGACGTCAGCAGCAGGCGCGGGCGCAGGCTCGGCTGCGGCGACGGTTGCCGCCGGCTCGGGCGCTGCGGGCGCTGCGGGTTCGGCGGCGGGCTCGGCTGCGGCCGCCACATTGGACGGCGCGGTGTCCTGCGAAACGCCCGACGCACCCTGGACCTGCGTATCGGACGCGGACGCAGTGGTCTGCTCACGCTGCCACTCCGTCACCTGTCCCTGCGAGTTGGTCGAACTCGCGGTCGAATTCGCGCTGATCGGGCCCCCCTCGGTCATCACCGTCGCGCCGGTGCGAGCCGAGATCGCGGTCGCCTGATCCTTGGGATAAATGAACTCCTTGCCGATCTTCTCTCCCGGGTAGTACCAGGTACTGCACCGCCGGCGTCGCGCCCTCGCGGGTCTCGCGGAAGGTGATCACCGTTTCACCGGTGACGTTCATGCGCTCCGCCGGGATGAACAGGAACTGCCCGTGAATCTGCTTCTCGTCCTGGCTGAGCACCTGCACGACGTTACGGCTCTGCGTGTCGGCGAGCTTGAACGTGTACGTGCCGGCCGGCAAGGTGATGCCTGGGAGCTCGACGGAATTGCTGAACGTCAGGAAAGTCTTCTCCTGCGTGTTGAGGTCCTGCGCTCCTGCACTCGCGCCCACGGCCAGGACTACCGCGGCTGCACAGGCGGTCGCTATCGATGTCACGCGTTTCATTCGTGTCCTCCTCGGTTCGCACTCACGTGGCTCCCGATGTCAACCGGAAGCGCGCGGGCATGTGGCGCCTCGCGTATGGCGCGCCCGCGACAAGATAAGGTGCATCTTGTGTGCCTCTCTCAGCGCGGCCGTATTCCGTGAGCCCAACGGTTGAAACCGCAGACGTCGTGATTGTTGGCGGGGGCGCGGCCGGCCTTGCCACAGCTGTGTTCACCGCCCGCGCCATTCGGCAGGCGCGTGTCGTTTGCGTCGACGGGGCGCGGCGGGTCGGCGCGAAGATCCTCGTCAGCGGAGGTACGCGCTGCAACGTGACGAACCGCATCGTGACCGAACGCGACTTCTGGGGCGGCCCGTCGCGCACGATCCGCAACGTCCTGCGCGCATTTCCCGCAGAGCGTGCCGCGGCATTCTTCGAGCAGCTCGGTGTGGCGCTGCACGAGGAAGAGGACGGCAAGCTGTTCCCGGACAGCAACCGCGCGCGAACGGTTCTCGACGCACTGCTGGCGGAGGCGGCGCGCAGCGGCGCCGAGATCCGCGTCGACGAGCGCGTCGTCAGCGTCGATCGCGAGGACGGCGGGTTCGTCGTGCGCACGGCGGGGAACAGCGAATACTTCGCGCGCGCTGTTGTCCTCGCGACGGGAGGACGGTCGCTGCCGAAGACCGGCAGCGACGGGTTCGGGTACGGCCTCGCGAGAGGCCTCGGCCACGGCTACGTCGACACGACGCCGGCGCTGGCGCCGCTCGTGCTGAACGGAACGATCCACGCCGGCTTGTCGGGAGTCTCGCATCTCGTGGCGCTGACCGTTCGCAGCGACGGAACCGCGGGCGACACACACGGGGCGCCGCTTGCGGACGTTCGCCTCGAGGGCCCGATGTTGTGGACGCATTTCGGGATCAGCGGACCAGTGGCGCTCAATGCGTCGAGGCACTGGCACCAGGCGCGGCTACGTGCGCAATCGGTCAAGGTGTCGTTGAATGTCTGTCCTGGAGAGACGTTCGAAACGCTCGAGCAGTGGTTCCTCGAGCAGGAGCGCATGCGCCCGCGAGCGATGGTGGCGACCGTTCTCTCGACACGGGTACCGGGCGCCGTGGGAGAGGCGTGGATCGCGCAGGCCGGCCTGGCCGGCGACGTCACACTGGCGCACCTGCCACGCGACGATCGCCGTCGGCTCGTGCGCAGGCTGCTCGAGACGCGTCTCGACGTCCGCGACAGCCGCGGCTACAACTTTGCGGAGGTGACGTCTGGCGGCGTCCCGCTCGAGGAAATCGATCCGGCGCGCATGGAATCGCGCATCTGCCCGCGCCTGTTTTTCGTGGGAGAGATTCTCGACGTCGACGGACGTCTCGGCGGGTTCAATTTTCAGTGGGCCTGGTCGTCGGCGTGGGTGGCAGCGCAGGCCCTTGGGCGAGCGCTTTCCCCAGCGCATCCGCGTTGACGCGGAAGTGCGAGGCCGACCAGACGACGCGGCCGTGGCGTACGAGGAGCGCCTGGGGCGTCTCGTGACGAACGCCGAGCTTGGCCGCGATCGCGTTCGACACCTCGCGATGCGTCTGTACGGTCACCATGGCGTAGCGCGCGTCGTCACGCTTCTCTTCCAGATGGGCGAGCAACTCATCCAGGGCCTCGGCACTGACGCCGCACGAATAACTGTGCTTGAACAGCAGCAACGGACGATGGCTGGACTCCACGAGGGCGCGATCGAGCTCGTCAATTCCGTGGATCGAGGTCAGGTCTGGATGCATGTTCAGTCAGTGTAACAGGCGCTCCAAACCATCTTTGCGGGCTGCCAGCGCAGCCGGCGGCACGAACCCCCGCAGCTGAGCCCGGCGACTGGACTCGTCCGGCGAAGGCCGATGCGAGCACCTGGTTCAGCGACCTCACCAGATCACAACCGACACGGTGGGGCGGCTTGGTCGGGCGAAATGATCAGCCTACAAGCGGAACGTCATCCGTTCGCAGCAGCACGCCGATCAGCATCTGCGCGTGGTGGTGGAAGCGCTGGCCGGCGGGAACTCGCTCAGGTGGTCTGGGCCGACTTGTACTGAGCTACCTTTGCGGCGATCGTCCGCTTGTCCATGTCGATCCGGCCGTTGAAGGTCGCACCTTCGAAAAGGACCACGCGGTCGGCGCTGAGGTCGCCGACGACGGCAGCCGTCGGAGCGAGTTCGATGCGCTCGGTGGCAGCGATGTTTCCCTGGATGGCCCCCAGCACCTGGACGCGGGCGCCACGTACGTCTGCCTCCACCCGCGCCTCCCGGCCGATGGTGAGCGTGCCATTGCGCATCATGATCTGGCCGTCGACGCGGCCTTCGATCAGGAGATCCTCATCGCAGGAGATCTCGCCGTTGATGCTGAGAGAGGCTCCGATGGTGGTCATGCAGCTCTTCCAAGAAACAGTCGCAAGAGCAGAAGTATACTGAAGTTCGGCAGGTCAACAGTCGGCGGTCTGGTCTTTCACGTGGCTCAGTGGCGGAACTGGCAGACGCAGGAGACTCAAAATCTCCCGCCGGTCACCCGGCGTGTGGGTTCGATTCCCTCCTGAGCCACCATTCTTCAATCCGGCGGACGCCACGGAATATGCCATGCCGTTCGCGTATGCCATCGTGGACGACCTGGCTGTGGTACGCGGCTATGGCCGCATGGATTTCGTGACGTGGCACGAGGTGATGCGCCAGGTCGTGCTCGACCCGCGCTTCACCGATGGGATGCCTATCCTGCTCGACGCCTCGGAGGTGGCGAACCCGCCGCAACCAGGTGAAGGTGCCATGATCGCCATCCGGTGGCGAGCGCTGGCGCCGAAGAGCCGCGGCGCGATCCTGACGGCCGGCGCGGCGGAGCTCGCCGTGGCGCAGCAGATCGAAGGCATCACCGACCAGCGGCTGCGGGCCTTCACCGACCGTGCGGCAGCGCTGGCATGGCTGCGGTCGTGAGTCCCGCCGCCACCGTGTGACAGCTGCGCCGGGGACGGCGAGCTCCGCGCTACACGACCTTCGCCCAGCCGTCGGACATCAGGCTGCGCTCGAGGTCGAGCGCGTTGCGCACAGCGCTCCGTGCATCTGGGAAAACACCACGCTCCTGGCGCACTCCCGCCTGCTCGATGCACACCCGCACCGCTCCGTCGGCATGGGTGGCGACACAGTCGATCGTCTGGTGCGCCGGGTCCTCGAGCTGCCACACGAGCGTGAACGCCGTTCGCTTGCCGGTGCGCAGGTGAGACGCGAGGCTCTTATACGCCATTGATGTACCTCGAATTCTGGTTCATGCGATCAGGCGATGCTCCGTGTCGTCGCAGCCACCACCACGCGACGAATCTCCGCGATGAGCGCGTCGGGCGCCGTCGGCAGCAGCAGGCAGCCGTCGCAACCGGACTCCGTCGCCTCGGCGCAGAACTCGGGCTGCATCAAGGTGGTGATGACCACCACCGGGATGTGCGCGGTGGTGGGTTGCTGCTTGAGACGGCGGAGCAGCTCGAAGCCATCCATCGATTGGCCGGGCTGGAGGATGCGCGTCACGACCACGTCTGGCAGGGCTTCGGCCGCGAGGGCAAGGGCATGCTCCGGACCGTCGGCGGCCAGCACCTCGAAGCCCTGCGAGCGGAGGTAGGTGCAGTAGATGGCGCGCTCGTCATTGAACAGCGTGACCAGCAGGACCGTGGCTTCGCCGTGCGGGGTCACGAAGCGCGCTCCAGGCCGTTCCCGACATCGCCTCCGTCGGGCGGAAGGTTCGTCCGGCGCCGTTCGACCGCAGGCGTCTCGCCGCGTTCGCGGCGGCGCTCGGGCGTTGCCCAATGCTCGGCCACCAGAAGCACGGCCTCCGCGGCCGTCAACTCGAGCACATCGCCAACGTGGTGCCCGGCGACGTCGATGCCGTCCATGGAATCCGCCAGTTTGCGCGTCAGGACCACCTTCATGTGAATGGGAAGCGATTCAAAACGCCTGCCGATATGCTTGAGCGTTCAAGTAAAAACGGCAGCCGGCCGGCCGCCGCCCATGGCGATCACGCGTTTTTCCCGTGTAGAAGAGACGGAATGTGCTCAGCCAAACGGCGTGCACGCCGGCTTGCGAGGTCGCGCTCCCCTGCCTCGCCGCGCCATGGGTATTCGCGGGAAACGTCGTGGCTTGTGTCACCGGCGACCAATGTTACCCAGTGGCGTGCACAGCGTGGCGCGATCTTCCGTCCCGGCCGCCGACGCCGTATGCTTGAACGTCCAAGCATGGGGCACGGCGCACGGGATCGAAGAGCGAACAGGACACGGCCGAGGAGGGGGGCGCTCGCGGCCTCATGCTAGGATTCCGGCGCCGGCCTTCCCGGCCGCGCACGCCCGTCACGCCATGTCACATCCCAATGCAGCTCTTCGCCGCGAACTCGAGGCGCTCGGCGACCGCCACGATGCTGAGACGCCGGATCACGACCAGCGCCTGCTCAACATTACCCCCGACACGGGCGCGTTTCTCGGCGTCCTGGTACGCGCATGCCGCGCACGGCGGATCCTGGAGATCGGCACCTCCAACGGCTACTCCACACTGTGGCTCGCCGAAGCCGCCGAGGCGGCCGGCGGCCGGGTGATTACCGTGGAGCACCGGCCCGCGAAGGCGGCGCTCGCGCGGGCCACCTTTGCCAGGGCCTCGGCTGTGGCGCCCATCGACCTCGAGTTGACCGACGCGGGATCCCTGCTCGGCCGTACCGCCGCGGGCGCCTGGGACTTCATCTTCCTGGACGCGGATCGCGCGCGGTATGCGGCGTGGTGGCCGGAGTTGCGCCGGACGCTGGCGGACGGGGGCGTGCTTGTCGTTGACAATGCCGTGTCGCACGCTGCCGAGGTCGCGCCGCTCATCGCGGCCGTCACCGCGGACGCGGCGTTCAGCTCCGTCCTGGTGCCAATCGGGAAGGGCGAGTTCGTGGCCTGCAAGAGCGGCGCTTCGTAGTGTCCCCAGCGGGAGGGAACAGTACAGCCGTTCGTCGACTCGCACCGCTCGGGCCCGAGTCAGGTTGCGGCGGGGCGAAGAGAAGAAGCAGTGCCGGGAGCGCAGGCGGCTCCCGGCGACATCAGGGCGTGCTAGGCCGCCGCGTGGGCGGGCTTGCGCATCTTGGCCTTCGCGGCCTTGTCCATGTCGACGACGCCGTTGAACGTCGCGCCGTCGTGCAGCACAACCGCCGGCGTGGTGAGCGTGCCCGTCACGTCGGCTGTCGGGGTGAGCTCGATCCGCTCGGCCGCGGCGACATCGCCGGCCACAGTGCCATGCACGGTCACGCGCGTTCCCTGCACGTTGGCGTCAACGTTTCCAGTCGGGGCCACCAGGAGGGCGCCCGCGTCCATGCGAACCTGGCCCTTCACGCGGCCATGGATGGTGATGTCCTCACGGCTCGTGATCTCACCGGTGATGATAAGTGACGGTCCAATAGTGGTCATGGTGTTCAAACCGGAAAAGGTGTCGTGGTCTGCGGCCGCAGCCGGCCTCAACCGCGAGCACAACTGGTTACGGGGGTGACGACCTCCTGATTGTCGGCGGCGACCACCGTGACCTGTAGGCCTAGTTTCCCCAGATAACGGTGCACAGACGGTAGACGATTTCGATCAAAGCCATGGCGCGCCTCTTCAGATGTGCGTTTGAAATTCTGGTGAATGTCGAACGGTGAGGCTGGGGATCCCAGCGCCCTGTTCGACGCAGCGGAATAGTGCAGCTTTGAGGCCAACCGTTTCAGATTGGAAATTGGTGCTGTACTTGTAATTCGCCCGGCCGCCGCCGGCGCGGGGTCTCCGCGCCGCTCATCACTTTTGTAAGCGAATTACAGAATGGGTTCGGCGCCCTCGTCACGGCGACGGTGAAGCCGACGGCGCCGGCAACGGCGGGGTCGTCACCGTCCATCGATCGGCGGCCGCCTGACCTCGGGGCCTGCGTGCGCGGGTCGCGCCGGTCCTGCCATCGCGCAGGGATGTCGGGATGGACGCCATACGACTGGAGGGTGCGCGCGAACACCATCGCGAGCACGCGGCGCCTCTTCTCAATCTCCGCCTCGACGACGTCCTTGCCGCCGGCCGTGGTGATGGCGCAGTAGGTGTTGGGGTCGGTCCGCAACACGCCGTGCCACCAGTGCTCGTCCGCGCGTTCGGTCTTGACCGCGTCCATGATCAGATGCTCGAAGTACTCGGCATCCTGGTTCACGGGCACGTGGTCCATCGACGCGTTCCCATGTTCCGCTCCCGCCGCGTCCCGCACGTCGCTATCCCGGCGTCGGCTCACCGCGGGCAGGCACACGGTGAACTGCGCGCCGCGCTCCAGTCCGTCGCTCGTTCCGGTCACCGTTCCGCCGTGAGCCTCGACGAGGTGCTGGACGATCGCGAGCCCCAACCCCAGGCCGGCGTAGCTGCGCGTGTTCGACGCATCGCCCTGGCGGAAGCGGTCGAACATGTGCGGCAGGAAATCGCGTGCGATGCCGCAGCCGGTGTCGGTGATCGTCGTACAAATCATGTCGTGATCGCTGTACGGTCGCGACGGTAATCGTGCCGCCATCGGGCGTGAACTTCACCGCGTTGGACAACAGGTTCCAGAACACCTGGCGCAGCCGGTCAGGATCGGCGTCGATGATCGGGAGATTCGGTTCGCATTCGACGCGGAGGTGGATGCGCTTGGCCGTGACGGCCGGCTCGACTGTTTCGACCGCCTCGCGAATTGCATCCGGCACGCCGGCCCGGCGGACGTTGAGCCGTAGCGCACCGCGCACGATGCGCGACACGTCGAGGAGGTCGTTGAGCACGGCGGCCTGTGCACGGGCACTGCGGTCGAGTGCCGCCAGCGCCCGCCGCGCGCCGGCATCGTCCAGGCGCCCGCCCTGTAGCAGCCGCGTCCACCCGATGATGGCCGTGGCCGGAGTCCGGAGCTCGTGGGAGAGCGTCGCGAGGAATTCGTCCTTGGTCCTGTTGGCGGCTTCGGCGACGGCTCGGGCGTCCTGTTCGCGTTTCAGCACGGCGCGCCGCTCTTCCTCAATCGCCCTGCGTTCGGTGACGTCGCGGAACGTGCGGATGAATCCGGTCACGTTTCCGTCCTCGTCCCGGATGTCGGCGCGGGTCTCCTCGATCGGGCGGGTGGTCCCATCGCGCCGCACGAGCAGGTCGTGGTATTCCGAGCTGTCCGTGTCCCGTCCCTCTTCGTTCGGCAGCACCTCGCTCGCGAGCGCGCCACGCGCCTCGGCGAGCGTCCACCCCGTGAGGGCCTCCGCCGCGGGATTGAGGAAGCTGACGCGACCGGCGCCGTCGGCCAGAATGACGGCGTCTCCGGTGCTGCGGAGCGCCGCCGCATACGAGCGCAGTTCCGCGAATTCCTCGCTGCGCCGGCGTACCCGTATGACGCCGATGCTGGCGCCGATCACGAGGGCGGTGACCAGCGGCAGGACGACGAGCACCGTCTCCAGCCTGGCCAGGCCTGCCGTCATCGCCAGCAGGAACAGCGTCGCGATGGACGTGCCTGCGAAGTGCGTCCACCAGAGCGGCAGGAAGTGCCGCCGCCACACGCCGGGCAACGACGCCTCCCGCCCGATCGCGATGGCGCCGGCGACGAGCCCGGTGTTCAACAGGAAATAGACGATGGCGAAGAGTGTCAACGGCACGACGACGGCGTCGAAGGTGCCGTTGGCGTTTGCCAGCGGCTGGGCGCCGCTCATACTGAAGAAAAGGTGCGCCGACAGCCAGAGGGACAAGGCCGGCGCGGTGACGTTGAAGAGGACGCGCGACCATGTACGGCTGGCGCGATTCAGGCCGCCCGAGCCGATGAGTCCGTCGCACGCCACGGTCAGCGCGCCGGCGCCGGGCCCGAACAGCAACGCCGCCGCGATCGTGAACGCGTCGGACATCGACAGGCTGATGGGGAAGCCGGGCATGCGCGCCGCCGACCATCCCGTCAGACAGGTCATGCCCACGAGCAACAGCCAGAGTGGGCCGGGGAAGTCCTGGACGATCTGAAACGCGGACACGAGCAGGACCAGCCCGCCAGCGGCGATCACCGTGGCGAGAAACATGTGGCGGGCAACAATTCCTGCGGCGGGCCCGCGGCCGAGAGCGGCGCGGCTCATACCCACGGAGGGCCTTGTAGACACACCGCCGTCTGCCTTAGGCAACACCGTGGCCAATGTCGTTCCTGTCATATCGCCGCGCGTACGGATGAGTTCTTCGCGCGGCCACCGCGTCGATCGCCTTGACCGTCGCGGCGCCAGGCCGCGAGCAGCGCGCCAGGCGCCGCCGCACCGGCGACGGAAAGCGGATTGCAGCATCGCAATCGTTGTGACCGATCCGGCATCGAAGAACCACATCGAGGAACGGCTGGCGCGCGATCGAACGCAGACCGACCACGGACTGCGCGGTGAACGCGACCTTACCGACGAGGTGCTCACCGATCATCTCGAACGCGCGGTAGACGAAGCGCTCGAACAGCAGCGAAGCCGTATCGACAAGGAAATGGTGCGCTCGCGAGAGGTGCTCGATGAACGGCTTCGCGCGTCCGCCGAGACACTTCCCGTCGTCGCCGACACGCTCGCGGAAGCCGCCGAGAGTTTGAGCGAGCTGGCCGAAAACCTCGCCGGCGCGGCGGACACTCTCATGGATCTGCCGTTGCTGCGGCCCGAGCGCGGCGAGGCGGCCGGGGAAGTCGCGGCGGCACTCGGCGACATCGCCGACAGCCTTACCACATTGGCCGGAACCGATGCTGATCCCGCCGCACCGGAGCCGCCGCCAGCCGGCGGCGGCCCCGAACTGGTGGCACGCATGGCGGACGTCGCGGAGAGTCTCTCGGACGTCGTGGCGCGGGTGGCGGAAGAGCGCGAGCTCGCGGACATCTCAATGCTCGAGGAACGGGGGCTCCTCGACCGGCTGCTCGACCGCGAGCGGCAGGAATCAGATCAGGCGCTGGACTTCGAGCGCCGTGAGCGCGAGGTCCTCCTCGCCGCGGCCCGCTACCGCACCGACGACAGACTCGCGCGGGAGCGTCACGACACCGACGAGGCCGTGCGGCACTCCTTCGATCTGCTGACGACCGAGCAGACGGCCCGTGAGCGGGCGGAGGATCGCATCCTCACGCGTGATGAACTGCTCGCCATCGTCAGCCACGATCTGCGATCGCCGCTCGACGTGATCGTGATCAACGCGGCGCTGATCGCCGGCAACGCCCCGCCAGGCGACATGCGCCCGCGCTACCTGAAATGGGCGAGGAACATCGAGCGCTCGGCGGGCATGATGGATCGTCTTCTGTCCGACCTGCTCGACGTCGCGCGGTTCGACGGCGGCGAGTTCCGCATCGCGCCTCGCGATCACGACGCGGTGGGCCTGGTGAAGGAGTGCGTCGAAACGTTTGCCCCGCTTGCGTCACACCACGGGCTGCGCCTCGATGTCGACCTGCCGGCCGCGGCGGTGCCCGCGCGCTACGATCACGATCGCATGGCGCAGGTGCTCTCGAATCTGCTGCGCAACGCCGTCCAGTTCACGACCGCGGGTGGCTCGATCCTGATCGCGTTGACGCCGCTGCCGGACGGGTGCCGCATTGCCATCAGCGACACCGGACGCGGGATACCCGAGAGCCAGCTCACTCGAATCTTCGAAAGGTTCCACCGGGTGAACGTCGCCGACCGGCTGGGACTGGGCCTCGGGCTTTACATCTCGAAGCGCATCGTGGCCGCTCATCACGGCACGATCTGGGCCGAGAGCCAGGTTGGACGCGGCAGCACGTTCTTCGTACAGCTGCCGAAGGCGTAAGCCACACGGCGACGGCGCGCCGGCGTTCGCGGCCTTGCCATTCCGGATTCCGAAAGAATTACCCGCGCCGTAAATTGCACGGAATATCCATGCTCGTCATGCCGGCGGCGATGAGCGGGCGTTAAGCTCGACGCCTTCCCTCAACGGCAAAACGCGAGGAGGTGCATCGTGAGACGACGCATCATCGTGGTGACGATCGTGCTGGCAGCGGGAACCGCGGGTGCGGTCTTCGGACAGGGCTTCAGGAACTGGGACGCGACGCTCAGCGGGTTCAACGAGGTATCCCTTGACGTTGTCAACGACGGGGCGCGGCTCGTTTACGGCGCGGATCAACAGCGACCAGACCAGAGTCGACTGGCGGCTGCGGTACCAAAATCTCGAAGGTATCGTCAGGCAGGCGCACATTCACTTCGGCGACGTCCACACGTCGGGCGGGATCAGCGTATTTCTGTGCACGAACCTGGGGAACGGCCCGGCAGGTACGCAGGGCTGCCCGACCACGTCCCCCGCGACGGTGACCGGATCCTTCATGGCTGCGGATGTCATCGGACCCGCCGCGCAGGGCATTGCGGCCGCGGAGTTTGCCGAACTGCTCAGAGCCATTCGCGCTCGGCGCACGTACGCCAACGTCCACTCGGAGCCTGTACCCGGGGGAGAAGTCCGCGGGCAGATCCTTCCGAGCGGCGGCAGGGATGACGACCACGATGACGGCCACCACGATCATTGACGAGAACGTCCCGATGGGGGCGAGCCTTGACGGCTCGCCCACGCGGGTCGTCGTCCGGAGCGGCGGCGGCGCGATCGACGCGCGCGGCTGAGTCTGCAACCGCCAGGTCACAGGCGTATGATTCGAACATGACGGCGTCAGAGCGGCAGACGCTCACGGACCTGCGGCGCACGCTGCTGCATTTGCACAAGACACTGCTCGACTGGGAACGAACCGCTTACGAGCGGCTGCACGGCCGCGTGTCGGGTCACGAGCTGCTGCACGCGATCCTGAACGATCCGCAGTTCGTCTGGCTGCGCCCGGTGTCGGAGTTGATCGTCCGTATCGACGAAACGCTCGAGAACGATCTTCCGGCCGAAGCCGGCGGCCATGGATCGCCGGCCGACCTGTCGGCGATCATCGCCCAGGCGCGGACCCTCGTGGTCCCGGACGAGGCGGGCAATCGGTACGCGCAGCGGTATCACACGGCGTTGCAGGAACATCCCGACGCGGTGTTTGCCCATCGGGGTGTCCGAGCCGTGCTGAAGGACGTGCCCGAGCCGAAGACTCCTCCCGAACGGACCCATTAGCAAAAGGGCCGCGTTACACTCTCCCGATGCGCTTAGCGACGCCAGCTCTACTGTTACTGCTGGCTGCGGCACCCGCATGGTCCCAGCCCGCTCCGGAAGCAGACTCAGCCGCCGCCGCTCGACAGGATCCTGCGAACCCCGCGAATCCTGAGTCACCGGCCAATCCACGCCGGCCGGTATGGGCGGTCTTCAAGGACATCGGCCGCGACTTCTCGCACCTCGCGAGCGTGGACAGCGCGAAGGTGCTCGCAGTTGGCAGCATGCTCGCGAGCATGGCGCACCCGCTCGACAGTGAAATGAACGCGCGGCTCGTCGGCGACGAATGGGTGGAGGACGCGTTCGCGCCCGGCAAGATCATCGGCTATGGCCTCGTGCAGGGCGGCGTCGCCGTCATCACCTATGCATGGGGTCGCAAGACCAACGCACCGCGTGTCGTCCACATCGGGGTCGATCTCCTGCGCGCACAAATATTGACGGCCGGCCTCACCTATGGGCTGAAGTTCGCTGTGCAACGCGATCGGCCCGACGACACGGGATATTCGTTTCCGTCCGGCCATGCGTCGGTGACGTTTGCCACCGCGTCGGTCCTGCAGCGGCACTTCGGCTGGAAAGGTGGCCTCGCATATTCGCTCGCGGCATATGTCGCCGCGTCGCGCCTGCACGAGAACCGTCACTACCTCTCCGACGTCATCTTCGGCGCCACTATCGGGATGATTGCGGGACGCACCGTGACCAGACACGGCCGCGACACGTGGAGCGTCGCGGCGGCGCCGACCCGCGGCGGCGTCTATGTCGGACTCGTCCGCACGCCATAGGCGTCGACGCGAGAGAAGAACCATCGTGTTACGTCGCACTTCGCTGAGCCTGGTGCTGCTGATGGCAGCCGCGGCACCGGCCCGCGCGCAGGATGCCGTTCGCGAAACGGTCGTGGTCACCGCTGCCGCGACGCCGGTCACGTTCGGAACGGTGACCCGGACGCTGACCGTGATCACGCGAGAGCAATTCGCACAGCTCCCGGTGCACACCGTGGCTGACATTCTGCGGCTGGCGTCGTCGGTGGACGTGCGCGCGCGCGGAGAGCGGGGGGTACAGACCGACTTCGCGGTGCGCGGCGCGCACTTCGGCCAGATGCTGATGCTGGTGGACGGCGTGCGCCTCAACGATGCGCAGTCCGGCCACCACAACGGCGACGTGCCGGTGCCGCTCGACGCGATCGAGCGGATCGAGATCCTGCACGGCGGCGGATCGTCGCTTTTCGGCGCCGACGCCTTTGGCGGCACGATCAACGTGATCACCCGCCGCGACGCGCCGCCGGCATCGGTCACCGTGCAGGCCGGGAGCTTCGGTGTCGTCGCCGGCCGCGGACACGTCGCCTTCGGGAGCGGCCCTGTCCGCGAAGTAATCGCGGCGTCGGCCGATCAGTCGGACGGCTTCATGTTCGAGCGCGGCTACGCGACCGCCGGGTTCAGCTCGCGAACATCGATTCGCCGGAACACGGATCTGTTCGTGTCCTATCTGTGGAAGGACTTCGGCGCGAACGGGTTCTACGGGAATGCGCCGTCGCACGAGTGGACGAACCAGGCGCTCGTGGCTGCGGACCATCGCTTTGGGCCACGTGCCGGCTGGGACCTGACCGCCGGCGCTTCGTACCGGACCCACGGCGACCGCTTCCTCTTCGACGTGCGGCGGCCAGGCGTGGCGGAGAACCGCCACCGGACCCACGCGGCCCTCGTGTCGCTGAAGGCGTCACGCCGCGTGCGTGAGAACAGCGTCGTGACCACCGGCGGCGAGGCAGGCGGCGACTGGATCCGTTCGAGCAACCTCGGCGATCACACGAGCGGCCGGGTCAGCGCATTCGGCGAGTGGCGCTATGCGGTCAGCGCGCGCACCCAGCTCGAGGCGAGCGTGCGCGTCGACCGCTACAGCGAGTTCGGCACCTCGGCGAGTCCCGGCGCCGGCATCGGCTGGTGGCCTTCGTCTCGACTGCGCCTTCGCGCTTCCGCCGCGCGCGCCTTCCGCGTTCCCACGTTCACCGAGCGGTACTACGAGGATCCCGCCAACTGGGCGCGGCCGGACGTGCACGCTGAAACGGCCTGGGCGGGCGATGCGGGTGCCGACCTGGTGCTCGCGGAGGGCCTCACCGCCAGCGCCACGCTGTTCGGACGGCTGGAGCACGATGTGATCGATTGGTTGCGGCCGACGACGTCCGACCGCTGGCGGACCTACAACATCCGCGACGTGGATACGGTCGGCGTCGAGCTGACGGTCAGGAAACTGCTGCCCGCGGGAACATTCGTGCAGGCGGGCTACACCGGCATCGACGTGCGGGCGGCGGCGGTGACCCAGTTGTCGAAGTACGTCCTCGACTACGCGCCGCACACCGTGACCGCGGCGGCGGTGATCCCGCTGCCCGGCGCCGTTCGGCTGGCTCCCCGGATCGAATTCAAGCACCGGACGCGATCGATCGGCACAGCCGATTACGTACTGCTCGAGGCGCGAATCGCCCGCCGGTTCGGCGCGGTCGAGCTGTTCGTGGACGGATCGAACCTGTTCAACCAGTCCTACCAGGAGATTGCCCTCGTCCCCATGCCGGGCAGGGCGTTGACCGTTTCTCTGTTCGTTACAGGCCGGTGAGGCGCGGCGGCGGGTCCAACAGCATTTACGTGCGTCGGCCGGGCCCTTTCGGACCCGTTTGAGACGCCGCCGCAGGTTCCTGCTGCGTGAGGCAGTGCAGCGTTCCCAACCCCCACACCAGGTCGACCGCATGAATGCCGATCACCCGGCGATCGGGCATCAGTTCGGCAATGCGTGGTGAGCGCGATGCGATCGTTGGGATCATTGAAGGTCGGCACGAGCACCGCGCCGTTGGCGATATAGAAGTTCGCGTAACTGGCGGGCAGGCGCTCGCCGTTCATGATCACCGGGCGCGGAAAGGGCAGCTTCACGACGCGGAGCGGACCGGCCTCACCGCTCCTCATGAGCAGCTCGAGGCGCCGCAGGTTGTCCATCGAGCGCTCGTGGTTTTCGTCCGCCGGATCGTCTTCCACCGCGAGGACGATGACATCGGAGGCGACGAAGCGCGCAATGTCGTCGACGTGGCCGTGCGTGTCGTCGCCGACGCAGCCCTCGCCCAGCCAGATCGTCCGGCGGATGCCGAGCCACTCCGCGAAGATCTGCTCGTAGTCGGCGCGCGTCAGGCCGGGGTTGCGCACCTGCACGTCGCTGAGCAACCACTCCTCCGTCACGAGCAGGAGGCCCTGGCCGTTGACGTCGATGCCGCCGCCTTCGAGCACAATCGGCTCGCCGGTGTCCCGCCGCCGCGGCGTTTCACTGCCGCAATCCGGTCAGGCGTGCGATGGCGGGACCGACTTGCGCGTCCTGCTGCCAGTTGGGGTACTTCGCCCACGCGTTGAAGGCCCAATCGAGCCACACGACCTCGCCCGCCTCGTCGAGGACGCCAATCGGGGCCGAGTCGCGCAGCCACACGCGATCGGTGGGCACGACGTGCAGGCGCACGCGATCGGCGCGGACCGCGTGGGCGTCGATCGCGACGCGTGCGTTCTCGAGGACGTCGTCGTTGTGGCAGAGGATCTCGAGATGCTCGTGTTCGGCGATGACGCGCGCGATCTCGGCGTAGACCCACGGAATCGGCCCGAGCTTTCCCGGCCAGTCGGGCTCATGGTGGGGCCACGCGATCCAGGTCGCGCGGTGCGCCTCCCATTCCGCGGGCATCCGGTACCGCGATGGATTCGGCCGGCCGTCGCTCACACGGGCCACGGAGACGCGGAGACGCGGGGGCTGTCCCTCATCCTCATGAACCGATATACCGGTTCAGGATCGGGCCGTAGGCGTCCACGCGGCGGTCGCGCAGGAAGGGCCAGTTGCGCCGAACCGTTTCGATCAGCGTCGGGTCGCACTTCGCGATGACGATCGCTTCGCTCTCGTTCGCCTCGGCCACGTAGCGGCCGAACGGGTCCGACACGAACGAGTGGCCGAAGAACGTGATTCCGTTGGTGCCGGGCTCGTCCTCGTGCCCGACGCGGTTGGGGGACGCCACGTAGACTCCGTTGGCAATCGAGTGGCTCCGCTGGATCGTGCGCCAGGCCTCGACCTGGGCGGCGCCCCACTCATCCTTCTCCGCCGGATGCCAGCCGATCGCCGTCGGGTAGAAAATCACCTCCGCGCCGAGGAGCGCCGTGATGCGCGCCGCCTCGGGATACCACTGGTCCCAGCAGATCAGCACGCCGATGGTGGCGTACCTCGTCTTCCATACCTTGAAGCCGTTTGCCGCGCCCGGCTTCTCGCCGTGGTAGTCGAAGTGTCCGTCGCCCGGTGTGAAGTAGTACTTCTCGTTGAAAAGCGGGTCGTCCGGGATGTGCATCTTGTGGTACACGCCGAGCAGGGTTCCGTCCGCGTCGATGACGGCGGCCGAGTTGCGATAAATGCCGGCGGCCTGGCGCTCGAATATCGGGACGATGATGACGACCTCGAGCTCCCTGGCAATCGCCTGCATCCGCGCCGTCGTCGGGCCGGGGATGGGCTCCGCCAGGTCGAAGCGGTCGCACACCTGTGACTTGCAGAAGTAGAGCGAGTTGAACAGCTCTTTCAGGCAGATGATCTGGGCCCCGCGGCCCGCGGCATCGCGCACCAGAGTCTCGGCGCGGGCCACGTTCCCAGCCACATCGGCGGTCGCATGGTCCTGGATCAGTCCAATCGTGAAAGGCCCGGGCATTCCTACAGTCTACGGGCTGCGGGCTGCAATCTGTCCTTCCGGCTGAAGCCGGAAGCCACAAGAGCGCGGCCCGGAGCCGGAGCCCGGAGACTGTAGACCGGCTGCCGCCGTCCGGTGTATGCTACCTGCCAATGTTCGGCCCGGCCCGCACCATCGTGATCGCGACAATTAGCATGCATGCCACCGGCATGCGCATGTGGTCGTGTATCACCTGGGTCGGTGCGGAACAGTGAGTTTCCCGGACGCCACGTAACAGAAGGCTAACGGAACCCGGAACCCGCCGACCCCAATCAGGTCGGCGGGTTTTTTTTTGCCCCGGGGACACGTAAGGCCGGCTCGAGCCGGCCCAGAGGATCGACATGGAGTCTGCCCACCCGCGGACGTGATCGTGACCGACGACACCTTCGGCGGCGCCCGGCCGCAGCACGAGGCGATCGGACCGTCCGCGCAGCGTTACCTCGCGCCGCTGGTGGCATCGGGCAGGATCCCCGTCCTGGGCGGGTTCGTCGGCAGCACGCCTGAGGGAGCCACGACGACGCTTGGGCGGGGAGGTTCCGACTACACTGCGGCACTCGTGGCCGCCGGAGTCGGGGCAAGCGAGGTGCAAATCTGGACCGACGTGGACGGCGTGTTCACCGCCGATCCTCGCGTGGTCGATCGCCCTTCCCTGATTCCAGCGTTGTCGTTCCACGAGGCCTACGAGCTCGCGCGGTTTGGCGCCAGGGTGCTGCACTGGGGTACGCTTGAGCCCGCCGCGTCCGACGATATCCCGATCCGGGTGGTCAATACGTGTCGCCGCGGCGCCGCCGGCACAGCAGTGGGCGACGACGCGCGAGCATTGTTCCCGCTGTCGCCGGCCTGCGCGCTGGTGGCGCATCTTCACGAGACCTTCTTCGGCGACGGAGTGCGGCCTCGTCAGCGCGTCCGTGCGGAGACGAACGGTGACAGAACCCGATCAATACAGGCAGGAGCTGGACTGTGAGCAGCGAGATCAACCCTGTCGTCGAACATCTCGCGGCGGTGCAGGTGACTGAACCGAGGCGGCGGCCGCTCCGCGTAGCGCTGCTCGGGTTCGGCACGGTTGGCGCGTCTGTCGCTCGCATTCTCCTGGAGCGCCCCGAGCTCGCCGGCCGCCTGCAGTTGACACACGTCTTCAACCGCGACGTTGCGCGCAAGCGTGCGGCGTGGGTTCCGTCTTCGGTGAAGTGGACTGAAAGCGTGGACGACCTTCTCGCCGCGATGCCCGACGTTGTCGTCGAGGTCATCGGCGGCGTCGACCCGGCCGGCGGCTGGGTGCGGCGCGCCCTCGAGCAGGGCGCGGCCGTCGTCACCGCGAACAAGGTGCTGCTCGCGGCACAAGGTCCTGAGCTCCTGCACCTCGCGGCGACCCGCGGCACCCAGATTCGCTTCGAGGCCGCGGTTGGCGGCGGTGTGCCGCTGATTCACGGCGTGCGCGAGGGGCTGGCAGGGGACAACCTGCGACGCGTCGCCGGCATCCTCAACGGCACGTCCAACTATGTATTGAGCCGCATGGCGCGGGACCACGAGGATATCGCGCCCGTGCTCGAGGACGCGCGGAAGCTTGGCTATGCGGAGGCCGACCCCAGCGCGGACATCGATGGCGACGACGCGGGCGCGAAGTTGGTGGTCCTGGCGGGAATCGCGTTCCGTCGCCACCTGCGCCTGTCCGACATCCCGAGGCGCTCCATTCGACCCATCAGTGCCGCGGACTTCCGGTACGCGAAGCGTCTCGACTGCACCATCCGCCAGATCTCGATGGTTGACTCGACCGACGACGGCGGCTTTCACGCATTTGTCGGTCCCGCGCTGGTCCCGTGCGACTCCAGCTTCGGCCGGAACGAAGGCGCAAACAACGTCGTCACGATCTTCGGCCAGTTCGGCGGGGAAAGCCGCTTCAGCGGCGCGGGCGCCGGGGGGCCCGCGACGGCGGTGGCCGTCGTCTCCGACCTCCTCGCGCTGGCGGGCCAGGCGCGCAACGGCGAGCATGCCGAGCAGTGGCTGCCGGGCACGGTGGTGCCGCCGCCGGTTCGGCCCTATTACCTCCGGTTCGTGGTCCACGACCGGCCCGGAATCCTTGCGTCGATTGCTGCTGCGCTGGCTCGGCAGGACATCAACCTCGATGCGGTCCTGCAGGAGCCGGGATACCCGAAAGATGCGCTGCCGTTCGTGATTACCGTCGAGGCGTGCGAAGAGGCAGCCCTCCGCGTGGCCGTCGAGGATATCGGGAGGGCCGATTTTCATGCCGAACCACCGCTGGCGTTGCCGATGCTGCTGGGTGACCAGACGTGATATCTTTCCTGTTTCGTGTCACTTAAGGCCAGCAGCATGACCGCCGGGGACGAGGTGGTCGTCGCGGGTTCGACGTCCAACCTGGGCGGAGGATTCGACACGCTTGGTCTTGCGGTGCAGCTCTACCTTCGGGTGCGCGTCATCGAGGTTCGCGACGACGGTGGGAGCCGGCTCGAGGTGGTGAAGAGCACACCACCCGTGAGGGGCCGGAATTCGGCGGAACGGGCATTCGCGGCGATCGCGCAGCAGACGGGCCGGCGCACGCCGACCGTGGTCGCCGAAGTCGAGAGCGAGATCCCGATGTCCGCGGGCTTGGGCAGCAGCGCGGCGGCGACGGTGGCTGGTCTGCGTGTATTTGAGCGTGTCGCCGGTCCGGTGGATGACGGCACGATGCTGGCCGTTGCCTCGTTGCTCGAGGGGCATGCCGACAACGCGGCCCCTTCGCTGCACGGCGGCTTCACCTCCGTGGTGGAACGCGAAGGCCGCGACACGGTGGTTTTGAAGTGGCCATGGCCGGACGACGTGCGCGTCGTTGCGGCCACGCCCTTCACGGGGCTGGCGACAGCCAAGGCGCGGGCGGCGCTTTCGCCGACGATCGCGCGGAAGGACGCGGTGTTCAACCTGCAGCACGTGCTCGCGTTCGTGCACGCGCTGCAGACCCGTGAGTTCGGGCGGCTGCGCGAAGCGGCTGCCGACCGCTGGCATCAGCCGGCGCGTGCCGCGCTCGTGCCGCACCTCGCGGCGGTGCTGGCGCTGGACGATGCCGATGTGCTGGCGGCATTCCTGTCGGGCGCGGGCCCGACGGTGGCCGTGCTGGCGCAGAGAAATTTTTCGCGGGTGGAACGGCTGCTCGAGACGACCTGTGAACGCGCGGGGGTGCCCGTGACGGTCCGCACGTTGAGCGTTCACCAATCGCTGGAAGTGCCGGACGTTGCGGTGTCCGCGCACGGGAGAACCGTATGAAATTCGTCGCCGGATTGACGTGCCACCTCTGTGGGGCCACGTATCCGCCAGAGGCGCTGTGGGTATGCAGCGACTGCCTGGGGCCTCTCGAGGTGTCGTACGACTACGCAGCAATCCGGGCGACTCTCAGCCGGAGCCTGATTGAATCGCGGCCCAATAGTCTGTGGCGCTACCTGGAGCTGCTCCCGGTGCAGGAGCCGAAAACCGGCTTCAACTCGGGTTTCACGCCTCTGGTCCGCGCGACGCGGCTCGCCGATGAGCTTGGCATCGCCGAGCTGTACATCAAGGACGATTCGGTCAATCATCCGACGTTTTCGTACAAGGATCGCGTGGTCTCGGTGGCTGCGACCCGCGCCGTGGAGCTCGGATTTTCCGTATTCGGGTGCGCGTCCACGGGCAACCTCGCCGGCAGCGTCGCCGCGCACGCCGCGCGCCTCGGGCTGCCGTGTTACGTCTTCATCCCGAATGACCTGGAGCCGGCGAAGGTGCTTGGCGCGGCGATCTACGACCCGCATGTCGTCGCGGTCGAAGGCAACTACGACGACGTCAACCGGTTGTGCACGCAGATCGCCGATCGGTACGGATGGGGCTTCGCCAACATCAACCTGCGGAGCTATTACGCGGAAGGGGCGAAGACCGTCGGGTTCGAAATCGCGGAACAGCTCGGATGGCGGTTCCCGGATCACATCGTGTCGCCGGTGGCCGGCGGCACGCTGTTGCCGCGCATCTTCAAGGGGCTGCGCGAGTTCAGAGACGTGGGGCTCGTCGAAGGGACGCTGCCCAGAATTCATGCGGCGCAGCCGGAGGGATCGGCACCGGTGATCCGCGCGCTCGAGTCAGGTGCGGAGTTCCCGGAGCCGGTGAAGCCGGACACGATTGCGAAGTCGCTGGCCATCGGAAACCCGGCTGACGGCTTTCAGGTCGTCAAGGTGGTGAAGCAAACCGGCGGCAGCGGGGCGATGGTCAGCGACTCGGAGATTCTCGACGCGATCCAGCTGCTGGCGCGGACCGAAGGCATCTTCACGGAGCCGGCCGGCGGCACGACACTCGCCGCGACGCGCGCGCTGATCAAGAAGGGCGTGATCCGGCCGAACGAGTCGGTGGTGGTGTGCATCACCGGCAACGGCTACAAGACGGCCGAAGTGATGTTCGACCGGGTTCGGCGCCCGACGCAGATTGGCCGCAGCCTCGCGGACTTCGAGCGTGCGGTGGGGTCGCAACTGGAGACGCCGGCGGTCGCTGCGCGATAGTTTCGGCGGGTTACGCAGGGGCCGGCTTCGGCCGCCCCGGGCGATTCGGTACGCAGGGGCCGCTTCGAGCCGGCCCGGGGTGAACATGTTTCCAGTCTTCCTGAAGCTGCGGGGGCGCCGCGTGGTGATCGTCGGCGGCGGCAAGGTGGCAGCAGGAAAGCTGGACGGGTTGCTCGCGGCGGGCGCGGACATCACGGTGATCGCCCCTGAGATTCGGCCCGAGCTGGACCGGTCCGGCGTGACGCTGGTGCGTCGCATGTTCGACGACGCCGATCTCGATGGCGCGTGGTATGTGGTGGCCGCGGCGCCGCCCGACGTGAATCGGCAGGTCGGCGAGGCGGCGGAGCGGCGGCGGGTGTTCGTCAACGCGGTAGACGATCCCGCACACGCGACCGCGTATCTCGGCGGCGTCGTGCGCCGGGATGGCGTGACGGTGGCGATTTCGACCGAAGGCCGCGCGCCGGCGTTGGCCGGTCTGCTCCGCGAAGCGCTCGATGCGTGGCTCCCCGGCGACCTCGAGGCGTGGCTGTCTGCCGCAGACGGCGCGCGCCGTGCGTGGCGCGAACAGGACGTGCCCATGGACCAGCGGCGGCCGCAGTTGCTCGAGACGCTCAACCGGTTGTACGAGAAGCGATGACCATAGGACGTGTATCCCTTGTCGGCGCGGGTCCTGGCGACCCTGAGCTCTGGACCCTGCGCGCGCTGCGCCGGGTCGAAGAGGCCGACCTCGTCCTCTACGATGCGCTCGTGGACGTGGACGCGCTGCGCCGCGTCACGAAGGCGCAGTGCTTCTGCGTGGGGAAGCGCGCACGGCGCGACAGCGTGCCGCAGGAGACGATCCATAAGTTGATGATCCGCGCCGCACGGCGGGGCAAGCGCGTGGTCCGGCTGAAGGGCGGCGATCCGTTCGTGTTCGGGCGCGGCGCCGAGGAAGCGCTCGCGCTCGTGCAGGCCGGCATTCCGTACGAGGTGGTGCCCGGCGTCACGACCGCGGTGGCCGCCGCCGAGCTGGCGGGGATTCCCGTGACCCACCGCGGCATCTCTTCCGCCTTCCTCGTCCTTGCGGGACATACGTCGGAGGCCGTTGACGAGACGCTGGGCTCCGTGCAGCCGAACAGCCTGTCGATTGTGTTCATGATGGGCGTGGGCGCGCGGGCGGCGCTCGCGGCGACCCTGATCGCGCACGGGTGGTCGGCCGCGACCCCGGCGGCGATCGTGTGCGCCGCGTCCACGCCGCAGTCGTGGACCTGGACGGGCACGCTGTCAGACATGGGAGCCGCGACGCCGCCGCAAGGTCTGGCCGGCGTGCTCGTCATTGGCGATGTGGTTGACGTTCGACAAGCACTGAGTGCGGCCGCTGCGCGTCCGTCCGGTGCCAGGAGTGAGGTGAGGTATGGCCGCAATCGATGACACGACGTTCGGACGGGCGCGCCTGTCCTTCGCGGACGAGCGCGACATCGACGAGTTCGTCGACAAGCTCGAAAAGTACGAACGCGGCGAGTTGTCCGCGGAGGCCTGGCGGAAGTTCCGCCTGGTGCGCGGCACGTACGGCCAGCGGCAGGACAACGTCCAGATGATGCGGATCAAGATCCCGCAGGGGATCGTCACCGCGCCGCAGATGCGTGCGCTCGCCGACGCCAGCGCCAAGTACTCGCGCGGGTTCGGCCACGTCACCACGCGGCAGAACGTCCAGTTCCATTTCGTGCTGCTCAAGGACGCCGAGTTGATGATGCGCGACCTGGCGCAGACAGGACTGACCACGCGCGAGGCGTGCGGCAACTCGGTCCGCAACATCACGTCATGTCCGTACGCCGGCATCTCGCACGACGAGATTTTCGATGTCACGCCCTATGCCGAGACGATGACGCGATATTTCCTCCGTCATCCGCTCGCCGATCGCCTGCCGCGCAAGTTCAAGATCGCGTTCGAGGGGTGCCCCGAGGATCACGCGCTGGCTGCGATTCACGACCTGGGCTGGTTCGCGCGCATCGTCGACGGCAAGCGCGGCTTCCGCCTGACCATCGGGGGCGGGACGTCGATCATGCCGGTCTCCGGGTACCTGCTCTACGAGTTCCTGCCCGCGGAGCAGATGCTCGAGGTTGCTGAAGCGATCGTGCGCGTCTATCACCGCCTCGGCGATTACGAGCACCGGCAGCGTAACCGGATGAAGTTCCTCATCAAGGCGCTGGGCTGGGACGTGTGGAAGGCACGCTACGACGAAGCGCTCGCAGAAGTGCGTGCCGAGGGCGGAGTCCGGTCGCCGATGGATCCTGAAGCGATCCGCGACGAGACAGCGCCCGAGTGGCCGCTCGCAGAGCCGCCAACGCTTCAGGCCGTGGCGGCGAAGGCCCGCACGCCGGTGCATGGCCCGGGCATCCATCCCGGCACGGTGAAGTCTGAAGCCGCTGGCCGATACCTACCTGCGCTGGATGCAGCACAACGTCGGCCTGCAGAAGCAGTCCGGCTACTGCCACGTGACCGTGCGCCTGCCCCTCGGCGACTTCACGGCGGGGGAGATGCGCGTGCTCGCCGACCTCGCCGAAGCCTACGGCGACGGCGAGATGCGGGTCACCATCGAGCAGAACGTCCTGTATCGCTGGGTGAAAAAGGAGTCGCTCGACGCGTTCTACCAGCGACTGGCCGCGGCCGGCCTCGGTGCGCCCGACGCGCTGCGGCTGAGCGACGTCGTGAGCTGTCCGGGCGCGGAGTCGTGCAAGCTGGCGGTGACGCAATCACGCGGCCTCGGACGCGTGCTGACCGAGCACCTGAGTGCGCGTCCGGACCTGGTCGATCTGGTCCCGTCCGGCGACATCAAGATCAGCGGTTGTCCCAACGGCTGCGGCCAGCATCACGTCGCCTCCATTGGCTTCCAGGGCAGCGTGCGCAAGGTCGCGGGCAAGGCCATCCCGCAGTACTTCGTGATGGTCGGCGGCGGGTCCACCGACAAAGGCGCGCACTTTGGAAAGGTCGTGGCGAAGATTCCGGTCAACCGGCTCACGACCGCCGTCGATCGGCTGCTCGACCTCTACAAGGAGCAGCGCGAGGGCGACGAGAACCTCGGGGCGTTCTTCCGCCGCGTCTCCCCGGCCGCCGCCACCGCGCGGCTGAAGGATCTGGCCGACCTGCTGCCGGACGCGATCGCGCCGCAGGATTACATCGACCTCGGCGAGACGCAGGCGTTCAACCCCGAGGTCATGGAAGGAGAGTGCGCGTCCTAGCGCACGCTCTCGTTCACTCCGGCTGCGGCTGTCTTCGTTCGTGTTCAGGCTCGCGTTCAGCGCGAGCCCTGCTCAGCCTCGTCTTCGTTGATCGGCTCAGCAGGTTGAAGTGGTCAGAGCTCATCCTTCCGCGCAGCACCGTGGCACATTCCTTGGACACATCCTTGGCCAGACCCCGATGCGACCAATCGGGTTTCGTTCCCCAGGAGACCGTCATGTCGATGTCCGATCGCAGACGTGGTGACACCAAGCAACTCAAGAAGGATCAGGAGGTTCGGCGGGAAGTGCTTGATGAGATTGGGGCCGAGACTGTGCAGGACCACACCGGGCCGAGGTACCGCAACCCGAATCGCGACCAGGCGCGGGGCGACTGGGATCGGTCGCGACGCCACACCGACGAGAACCGCAGCCGGGACGGTGGCGCCCTCGGCGACGACGGCTTGAAGACTCCGAGAAGTAGAAGAATAGGTCCGGTCTCAGGTTTTCGGTCCTCCTGTCTCCGTAGACGTTGGGCCGAAGACCCCCTCGGCACGACGAGACCGCAGGCTCGGGCTACCGCTCCCGATACCGCTCAATCCTCGGTTCGACCTCGTCACGGGAGAGCTTGGTACCGCACTCCTTGTCGTCGTCCGCCTGCTCGTCGGGGCTCGCGTCGGTGGCATTGCGCAGGTCGGACTGGGCACGCGGCGGCACACACGCGAAGCCGGCGGCCTCTGTGACCCACACACCCGGGGCGAGCGCGGTCGCGTCCTCCAGAGGGTCCGGGTCCTCGTCTTTTTTCACGACACTCATATATTCAACCACTGCATTTACCACACCATTGCCCCGCTGAGCTGAAGCGCGGCGTGGATTCGACTGCGCTTGACCATCATCGTGTTTTTTCCACGAATGCGGGTATCAGGCCTGTGTTGATGTCCGACGATGCACTCGCTACCCTATAAACTCAAGTCGTGGTCAAGTTCGAATCCCTGGACCCGGCCATCCGGGGAGTTCTTGGCAAGAAGGTCAGCGAGCTCGGCCTGCGGGTTGAAGGTTCCCCGGTTGAAGGCTACGTCAGGCAGCTCTACAAGGAGCTCGAGCGCCGGGGGCTCAAGAAGTTTCGGCCGCAGTGCTACCTGACCGACGAATGGGGGTGTCCCGATCAGCAGCCGGTGCTCGGGATCCCGTTCTATCTGGCCAACCAGACGCTCCGGCACCTCGAGAAGGCGGTGGACGCGCTCGAGAGCGAGCGGCAGATCATGATGTACATGCGCCACGAGGCGGGCCATGTCTTCAACTACGCCTACCGTCTCTACACCACGCCCGAGTGGCGCCGCCTGTTCGGCCCGTTCTTCAGGCCGTATCGCGACGACTACCGGCCGGTTCCGTTCAGCAAGAAGTACGTGCGCCACATCGAAGGCTGGTACGCGCAGAAGCACCCGGACGAGGACTTCGCCGAGACGTTCGCGGTGTGGCTGACGCCGCGCAGCGCGTGGCGACGGCAGTACAAGGGATGGCCCGCCATGCAGAAGCTCCGCTACGTCGAACGCGTCGCACGTGCACTGGCCGACGTGGAGCCGATCGTGAAAACCGGCGAGGTCGATATCACGCCGGACGACATCAACGAGACCGTCGAGCAGTTCTACGCGCAGGCCGCACAGGAGCGCCAGGCGCGCATCGACATCGCCCTCGACGGGCACCTCGGCCAGATCTTCCTGAGCCGCAGGCCAACGGAGTCGCGGCCCGCAGCGGATATCGTGAGCAGGCACAAGCCGGAGCTGGTCGACAAGATCACGTACTGGACAGGTGTGCAGCGGCCGATCGTCAGAGGACTGATCGACTCGATCTGCCGCACGTGTGAACGAATGAAACTGTGGGGCGAGGTCGGCGAGGAGTCGCGGTATCTTGTAGAGGTGACCGCGCTGGCGACGACACTGGCCATGAACTTCCTGACGCGGGGCAAGTTCGAGCACTAGGCGGACCTGAAGGCCCGCCTTCGTCGCGTTGACGGATCGGGCGTAGGCTGGTTCCGCATTTATGGGCAAACTCGAGATCGTCGTCCTGTATGACCGTGTGCTCGTTGACGAGGACGAGGAGGCCGGCGCCTCCGAGAAGTCGCCGGTTGTACGCACCCTCGACAAGAAAGAGGTCGAGGAGGAGGTGGCCGAGGCGCTGACCAAGCTCGGCCACGAGCCGGTCCTCTATGAGCTCGATGGGACCCTGAAGAGCCTGCTCGGCCTCGCGAAGGTCGATTGCGACCTCGTGTTCAACCTGGCCGAGTCATTTGCCGACGACGACACGGCCGACTTCAAGATCGCGGGCTTCCTGGAGCTGCTCGGGAAGAAGTACACGGGCACCGGCACGCACGGGCTGATGCTGGCGCAGGACAAGGCGGTCGCCAAGAAGATCTTCGCGTTCCACGGCATTCGCACGCCGCTGTTCGCCAAGAGCCTCCGCGGCCGGCTCGACTTCGCCCACGATCTGCACTTTCCCGTCATCGTCAAGCCGGCGCGCGAGGACGGCTCCATCGGCATCGAGTTCAGCGCGGTCGTCAACTCGATCAAGGAGCTGATGGAGCGGATGGACTGGCTGCACGCGCAACTTCGATTCTCCGGTCCTGATCGAGGAATACATCGAGGGCCGCGAGATGTACGTGGGCGTCATTGGCAACGACAAGCCCGAGGCGCTGCCGGTGATCGAGCTCGATCTGTCGAAGCTTCCCGAAGGCACGCCGCGCATCGCGGCCGCCGAGGTGAAGTGGGGGAAGGGGACAAACGCGTACCGCGACACGAAGTCAGCAGTGGCGACCGACCTCGCCGGAGGATGCGGTGGCGAAGCTGCAGCAAACCGCGATGGCGGCTTACCAGGCGCTGGAGCTGCGCGACTACGGCCGCGTGGACATGCGGCTCCAGCCGGACGGCCAGGTGCAGGTCATCGAGGTGAACCCGAACCCCTGGCTCAGCTCGCGCGCGGAGTTCGCGATGGCGGCACGCAAATCGGGCAGGACCTATCCGCAGCTGGTGGAAGAGATCGTGGACCTCGCGCAGGCCAGGGCATAGCCTGGCCGGGGACGTGGAGGTCCGCTTCTCCATCCTGGCGTCGTAGAGGTCCATCCGTAGATGCCCGCCCTTCAGGCCGGCCTACGGACGCGCCGTGCCGTCCGCTGTCCACAGATACAGAGTCCGCATCGTTCCGGTCGCATCCCTGAACGTCTCCACGTGCTGCGGCTGCCAGTCGCCCATCGCGAAGTTGTGCGAGACGATGCGTGCGCCGGGGCGGAGTTGCGCCGTCAGGATCGGGCGCAGCTTCACGTTGATCGCGGACAACATGTAGAGCGTGACGACAGTCGCATCCGAGACGTCGGTCGTCAGGGCATCCTGCAGCCTGAACGTGACCAGGCGCTCGACGCCTGCGCGCCGGGCGTTGTCTTCCGACTCCGCGATGCGTTCCGGCTCGATGTCCACGCCCACGCCCCTCGCGCCGAACTTCTGGGCCGCGGCGATCACGATGCGTCCATCGCCACTTCCGAGGTCGTACACGACATCGGTGGGACCGACCCCGGCCAGGACCAGCATTCGCTCGACGACGTCGGGCGGGGTCGGCACAAACGGCGCACGCGGCACGGCGGGGGCCCGCTGTGTGAATGCAGACGTCGAGCATGCGACGAGCGCCACGGCCATCACGAGACGGACCACGAGCCGATTGTAGCGGCATGCTCCCGGGCGGCTGGTGGGAGCGGGGTCCGGGCTACACGGGACGGCTCAGGGCTGCTCGACTATTCCCCATGCAACCCCGATGAGTTCCGCCAAAAGTGTCATTCTGTGAAGGCCGGTCCAAGTCTCAGAGCCACGGGCAGTTACGGGATGTGGCGCGAATGGGCACCGAAGCCCGTCCGCGCAGCCAACGGGCCAACCGCAGGGCTGAACTGCCCAAATGGACCGTTTTTCGGCCATTTCTCGTTGAATGAGTGGGGCAAGTGAGCTATACTCACGAGTGCTGTTCCCGGCACCAGTCCGGTCCTACCACCAACCTTCCTGCAACGGGGGAAACGTGACATTCCAGGTCGGCGACAAGGTCATCTACCCAAATCACGGGCTCGGTATCGTCGAACGCGTTGAAGAGAAAACCATTCTCGGTACCGACCTGCGGCTTCTTTCATTTGCGCATCGTCTCCAACGACACGACGGTGCTCGTTCCTGTCGCGAATGTCGATGGCGTTGGCCTCCGTAAGGCCATCACCGATGAAGAGGTCGAGCGCCTCTTCGGCCTCCTGAGCGACGGCAAGATCGACAACCACCAGAACTGGAAGGGCCGGTTCAAGGACAACTCGGACAAGATGCGGACCGGCTCGATCTACGACATGGCCGATGTTCTCAAGAGCCTCACTTTCCTGAGCAAGTCCAAGAGCCTGTCGTTCCGTGAGAAGCGCATGCTCGATCGCGCCAAGGCGCTGATCATCTCGGAGGTCTCCGAGGTGATGCGCGAGAAGGCGTTGGAGGTCGAGGTCAAGGTGGATCGCGCGCTCGAAAAGTGCTTCATGGTCAAGGCACGCAACCTGGCGCGTGCCACGGCGCGCGCCAAGGTCACCAAGCCGGTCAAGGCTACGGTGGTTGCCGTTGCCGTCGCGCCGCGGCGCGCCGCCCGCGCGTCGTAAAGTTTTGCCCTAGCCTGCTTCGTGCCCGGGTGGGATCTTTCCACCCGGGCTTTTTTGTGTACGCTCGTTGCCGATGCTCGCTACCGCGGTGGCCGCCATCCGCTCCGTTCTCGCCTACGTCGGCATGATCATCTACATCGCGATCGCGGCGCCGCCCGCCATCGTCTTCGGCCTGCTCTTCCGCTGGAAGCGCGGCATGTATCTCTCGGGCACGGCGGCGTCTGGCTGGCGCCTGACGCTGGTCGGGATCCGGTATCGCGTTTCGGGCCTCGAACAGCTGCCCGATCGATCGGTCGTTTTCTGCTCGAACCACGAGAGCAACGTCGACCCGCCGGTGCTGTTCGAGGCGCTGCATCCTCAGCTCCACATCCTCTACAAGGCGGAGCTCCACAACTTCCCCCTCATGGGAACCGTATTCGATGTCGGCGGGTTCGTCGCGGTAGACCGCAACGACCGGGAGAAAGCGATGGCCTCGATTGCCGACGGCGCGCGGTCGCTGCGAGCCGGAAACTCGTTCCTGATCTTCCCGGAAGGCACGCGCAGCCGTACCGGCGAGCTGCTGCCCTTCAAGAAGGGCGGGTTCATCATGGCGATCGAGGCGCAGGCTCCGATCGTGCCCGTCGCCGTGCGCGGCGGCCGGGACGCGATGCGCAAAGGGAGCCGCATCGTCCGGCCGGTGCACGTCAGTGTCCGCGTGGGCAGGCCGATCCCCACGGCCGGGATGACGCTCGCGGACCGCGACCTGCTCATCGACCGCGTGCGCATCGAGGTTCAGAACCTGCTGGACGAGGGTCCGGTATGGACCTGATCGCGACCCTTGGCCGCACGCTCGGATTCTCGTTTGCGGCAGGCGTCAACCTTTACGCGACCGTCGCGATCCTCGGCTTGGCCGCGCGTTACGGCTGGGTCGCGCTGCCGCCTCAGTTCCAGGCGTTCAACAACGACTACGTCATCGGCGCGGCCGTCGTCATGTACGTCGTCGAGTTCTTCGCGGACAAGGTTCCGTGGCTCGATTCCGCGTGGGACCTGGTGCACACGGCCATCCGGCCCGTGGGCGGGGCGGTTGTCGCAGTCGCTACGCTCGGAGACGTATCGCCGGCTGTGGAGGGCCTCGCCGCCCTGCTGGGCGGCACCGTGGCGGCGAGCAGCCACCTGACGAAGACCAGCACGCGCGCCGTGGCCAACACCAGTCCCGAGCCGTTCTCGAACTGGATCCTGAGCCTCGGCGAGGACCTGTTCGTGGTCGGTCTCGGCTACCTCGCCCTCCAGTACCCGCTCGCTGCCCTTGTTGTCGCGAGCGCGCTGCTCATCCTCATCATCATTTTCGCAACCGTCATCATCCGGACGGTGCGGCGGTGGTTCCAGCGCCCGCATGCGTTGCTCTAGGCAGACCTGACCGTCCGCCCGCCGGCTCGACGTTCGAAGCGCGAAACCCGAAACCCCGGCCCGAGACTGAGATAGACTCAGTTCGCCAGCCTGCCCGTCGAGGACACATGTCTCGACCGTTTTTTGCTGTACTCCTGACGCTCATCGCGGTGTCGCTCAGCGCACAGGCGCCGCCGACCTTCCGTACGGGCGCGAACTACGTTCGCGTGGACATGTACGCCATGCAGGATGGACAGGTCGTGGACGACCTTCGGCTCGAGGAGATCGAGCTCCTCGAGGACGGCGCGCCGCAGAAGATCGAAGCCTTCGAGCACGTCGCGGTCCGGCCGGCGGGTCCGCAGGAGACGCGCGTCGAGCCGAACACGGTCGCCGACAGCCGCCAGATGGCGGCGGATGCCCGGGCCCGCGTGTTCGTGATCTTCCTCGACACCGTCAACACGCAGATCGAGGGCTCGGCCACCATGCGCCTGCCGCTCGTGCGGTTCCTCGACCGCGTGCTCGGGCAGGATGACCTGGTCGCGCTGATGACGCCTGAGATGTCGGCGGCCGACCTCACGTTCGGGCGCAAGACGACGGTCATCTCGAACATCATGCAGGACGAGTGGACGTGGGGCCGCCGCGGTACCCTGGTGAAGCAGGACCCCAAGGAGCAGTTGTACGAGTCCTGCTATCCCGACATGCGCAACACCGAGACCACGGGGATTGCGTCGGAGATGATCGGGCGGCGCCGCGAGAGGCTGACATTCGACGCGCTCGAGGATCTCATCGTTCACCTCCGCGGGATTCGCGAAGAGCGCAAGGCCATCCTCACCGTCACCGAGGGCTGGAGGATCTACACCGAGAATCGGCAGCTCGCCTCGGTGGTGCGCGGTCGCGACGACGCCGCCGCCGGGCCCGGTCGGCCGAACGCCGCGAGAACGCGCGGAGCCGGCGGCTCCGCCACCGGTACGATGATGCGGGAGTGCGAAGCCGATCGGCTCGCGCTCGCGATGATCGATCACACGCAGCGCTTCCGGCAGCTGACCGAGGACGCCAACCGCGCGAATGTCTCGTTCTACCCCGTCTACGCGCGCGGCCTGGCGGCATTCGACTCCCCGATCGGCCCCGACCGCCCGCCGCCGCCCTCCGTGGACCGTGAGAACCTGACCGCCCGCCACGACAGCCTGCGCCAGCTCGCGGCCGATACCGACGGCATCGCGGTCATCAACACGAATCAGATCGACAACGCGATGAAGCGCATCGTCGCGGACCTGTCCTCGTATTACCTGCTTGGCTACTACTCGACCAACACGAAGCTCGATGGCCGCTACCGCAATATCACCGTGCGTGTCCGCCGGACCGGCGTGCAGGTGCGGGCGCGCCGCGGTTACCGCGGGCTCACGGCCGACCAGCTCCTCACGGCTGCCGAGGGGGAGAAACGGGCTGCCGCGGCGGCGGCAAGCGCCGTCGGCGTAGTTGTCAACCCGCGCGCGCCCTTCCGCATCCGCACGGCGACGTGGACCTCGCCCGAGCCAGGGAGCGGCGCGGCCGTCTGGGTGGTGGGTGAGCTCGACCACGCGATGCGGAGGGAGCTGGTCTGGAGTGCCGGGGCGACAGCGGAAGTGGTGGTGGTTGCCGGAGACGGCACCGAGATCGTGTCCAGCACCGCGGCGGTGCCAGCCAGCGATGGAACCTTCGCGCTCCGCATCCCCGAGACGGGCGGGATCGCGCCCGGCGACTATGCGGTTCGCGTACGCGTTCGGCCCGATTCGAATCCAGGCCTGCCCGTGACGGATACGGCACGGTTGTCGGTGCCCGCCACGGCCACGATCCTGGGCGAGCCGGTCATGTGGCGGCGCGGGCCGTCTACTGGCTTGAAGCACCTCGCCACCGCCGATCCTCGATTCCAGCGGAGCGAGCGCGTCCGCTTCGAGTTCGCCACGGCTGCGGACGGCGACGCCACCGCGCGTATGCTCGACCGCGTCGGCAACCCGATACGAGTACCGGTGCAGGTCTCAACGCGGCCGGACCCCTCCGGGTTCCGCTGGATCGTCGCCGATGCGATCCTGGCGCCGCTGGCCGCTGGTGACTATGGCATCGAGGTGACGCTTGGGACGGCGAAGCACGTGGCCGCATTCAAGGTCGTCCCCTGATTTCATGTCACCTTTTGCCGGTCAGCCACTCTAAGGAAAAGGGAGATCAGTCAACCATGCACCTCGTGAACGCCCAGGTGCTCGAGCAGTGGAACACTCTCACTGACGAGCAGGTCGTCGCTCAGGTCCTCGGCGGCCACACCGCCCTGTTCGAGCTGCTGATGCGGCGATACAACGAGCGTGTCTACCGGGTCGCCCGGGCGATGGTTCGAGACGAGCAGGAGGCGGAAGACGTGATGCAGCAGGCGTACGTCAACGCCTACGCGCACCTCCGGCAGTTCAACGGGAGATCGCTCTTTTCGACCTGGCTCACGCGCATCGCCATCAACGAAGCGTTGGCGCGGCTGCGGCGGCAGCGCCGGTACGAGCCGTTCGACGACCAATCCTGCGAGGGTGTGCAGGTCATGACGCAGCATTCATCTGGCGATCCGGAACAACAGGCAGTGAACCGGGAACTGCGGGCGCTCCTCGAGTGGGCTATCGACGGGCTGCCCGACGGCGCCAGGGAAGTGTTCGTGCTGCGCGAGGTGGAGGGGCTGAGCACGGCGGAAGTCGCTGACCTGATGGGCGTATCACAGGACGTGGTGAAGACGCGGCTGTCGCGCGCCCGGGGTGGCCTGCGGCGCGCGCTGCTCGCGCGTACCGGTTCGAGCGCGTCTGACGTATTCAGGTTTCACCGGCCCCGATGCGATCGGGTGGTCGCCATCGTCCTCGCGCGCATCGCAGCCCTTCCCGTCAAGGAAAGCGTCGATAGAGGGTAACGCGCGCTGGTCCCGTACGGAGGGGCCGCGCTTCAGCCGGCCCGTTACCCGGCAACCGAGAAGGTCAACGTCCAGGCCGCAAACGGCGAGCCGTCGAATCCCTTGAGGCCATCCAGGAACTCGACGCGGATCGTGCGCAGCGCTTCGAGCGGCCGCGTGAACTTGATCTCCACGGCGCGGTTCGCGGCGTCGTAGACGTGCTGGAATTCAGGCGGCGCGCTGCCCGGCTCCGCTCCGAGGTAGCTCACGCGAATCTGCCCGGCCAGCGTGGCGGGATTCAAGCCGCGTGAAAACTGGACGCGCACGGATGACGCGGCCGGGACGTCGGTCTCATCGGGGGTCGGCGAGCTGAACACAACCTCCAGCGGCATCAACGGGACGGGCGGCTCGGCGGGCTCGTCGCTCGCGCTCGCGCTCGGCGCCTCCGGCGCCGCCGCTTCGGCGAACGTGGTTCCTTCGATCATGACGAGTCCGCGTTCCCGTGAGACGGTGCCGCTCACCTGAACCCACCGGCTTGTGTCGACGCGCGCATCGACCGAGAGCTCGAAGTCGCGTGCGCGCGGGCGCAATCCTGTCACCCACGCCGACCCGTCCGCCGACCGCAACACGAAATCGTAGCGTCCCTTCGCGGGCGCGGCGGGCAAATCGCCGAACAGGTTGCGTCCACGGAACTGACCGACGACGGTGATCTTCTGCCCCTCGAACCGCCACGGTTCGAGCGCGAGCGAGCGGAGTGTCGCGGTGGTCGCCGGTTGCGCGGAGGTTACGCCGCTGACCATGAGGACGAGCTCTTCGCCCGGCCGCGGCCAGCGTTCCGCGTCTGGGGCGCCGCCGGCGTTGAGCGAGGCGGTGAACGGCTTCACCCGCGGATCGCCTGGTTCCAGCCGGCCGACGTCCATCATCTGCGCCCGGATCTCGACCGGCCCGCTCGTGGCCGAGGCGCCGTCGGTGAAGACCACCCGCATTTCCTGGTCTGCCGCACGGAAGGTCACGCGCGCGCCGCTTTCGGCGAACTCGCCGCGGAGCAGCACGTTCTGGAGATGGAAATAGCCGGGGAACTGACGCACCGCGTCCAGCGTCGTCAGCCGGCGTGCGCCGGGCCCCTGGCGGGCGTCGGCGGGGCGCGCGCCGCCCGCGGCGTAAAGCAGGAAGAGAATCGCCGCGATTGTCCTCAGGCGGCTCACGTGCATCATTCTACTTTGCGCATCGCCACCCGGGCCACGATCACCGCCAGGGCCAGGAACAGCAGCGCGGTGGCAATCTCGCCCACGAGGTTCTCCTCGTGGAAGTACGGGAACACGTTGCCGATGCTCTGGAGCGGCGTGATCGAGCCGGTCCCTACGAGGATCGCGAAGAGAATCCCGGCGATCGAGCCGCCGGCGATGAGCCCCGAACTGAACAGCGTGCCCGAGCTGACTTCCGATTCCTGCGCGGTTCCGGTCTTCCGCTCGACCCACCACCGGACGAGGCCGCCGGCGAAGATCGGCGCGGTCGTGGCGATCGGCAGGTACGAGCCGACGGCGAACGACAGCGAATGGATACCGCAGAGCTCGAGCGTGACGGAGATGAAGATGCCGACCAGCACCAGCCCCCATGGCAGGTTCTGGTTCAGCAGGCCCGTGATGATCGTCGACATCAGCGTCGCCTGCGGCGCGGGCACGTCCGCCGAGCCGATGCCGAACACCTGATGCATGTAGATCGTCGTCATCCCGATGATCGACGCGGAGGCGAGCACGCCGATGATGAGACCGATCTGCTGATAGAGGGGCGTGGCGCCGACGATGTAGCCGGTCTTGAGATCCTGCGATGTCGTGCCGGCGTTTGCCGCGGCGATGCAGACGATGGCGCCGACGCAGAGCGCGACCGGCGCGTAGGCGTCGCCCGTCCACCCCAGCGCGACGAAGATCAGGCAGGTCAGGATCAGCGTCGCGATCGTCATCCCGGAGATCGGGTTCGACGACGAGCCGATGATGCCGGTGATCCGTGACGACACGGTCGCGAAGAAGAAGCCGAAAATCAGGATCAGGATGGCCGCCAGCACATTGCCCTGCGTCGGCAGGCCGGGGGCCGCGGCCAGGAAGACCGCCAGGAGGAGCGACCCGACGAGCACGACCGTCATCGGGATGTCCCGTTCGGTCCTGAGCTGCGCTCCTGCCGCTCCCGCCGTCGACAGATCCCTCAGGCTCCCACGTGCTGAGGAGATGATCGTCGGGATGGTGCGCGCGAGCGTGATGATGCCGGACGCCAGCACGGCGCCGGCGCCGATGTACCGGATGTAGGCGCTCCACAACTGCCCCGGGTTCATCTCGGAGATCAGGAAGGGCATGCCGGTGGCCGGGTTGTTGGCGAAGTTCGGATGGATAGGCGGGAAGGGCTGCGTGATGAACTCGCCGAGGATCGACAGCAGCGGCAGCAGCACCAGCCACGACAACACGCCGCCGGCGAACATGGTCCCGGCGATGCGGGGACCGATGACGTACCCCACGCCGAGGTACTCGGGCGAGACGTCCACGTTGAGCGTCGCGTTCGGGAACTGACTGACCCGAGGCATCGAGTAGCCGATCTCGGTTCGGAACAGGTTGAAGATCCACGAGAGCGACTTCCACAGCGCGCCGATGCCGAGACCGCTGAACACCAGCGCGGCCAGCTTGCCGCCGCGCTCGCCCGCCACCAGTACCTCCGCGCAGGCGGTCCCTTCCGGGTACGGCAGCACGCCGTGTTCCTTCACGATGAGCGCACGGCGGAGCGGCACCATCATCAGCACGCCGAGGATGCCGCCGGCGAACGTCAGCATGGTGATCTGCACGTAGTTGAAATACGCCGGTCCGTTCGGCAGCAGGAAGATCAGCGCCGGGATCGTGAACACCACGCCGCCGGCCACCGACTCGCCGGCCGAGCCGATCGTCTGGACGATGTTGTTCTCGAGGATCGTCGAGCCCCCGAAGCGCTTCAGCACCGAGATCGCCAGCACGGCGATCGGAATGGAGGCGCTCACGGTGAGGCCCGCACGAAGGCCGAGGTAAACGGTCGACGCGCCGAACAACAGGCCGAACAGGATGCCGAGGACGATGGCTTTCGCCGTGAATTCCGCAGGCGACTGCGTCGGCGGAACATACGGCTGAAACGTCTTTCGTGCCTGATCGGCGGCCGAATTCGTCATCAGATGCGCCATGGCGCGTGATGGTAGCATTGAACCTTGTGAATCGGTCGAACAAGCGGCGGCAGACGCCCGAGCAGGTCTCGGAACTGACGACCAACCGCCTGTCCGTCTACCTCCGGTGCCTGAACGAGCTCGATACGGCCGGTGTTCAGACGATCTCGTCGCAGGCGCTGGCGGAGCAGTTTCATCTCAACGCCGCGCAGATCCGGAAGGACCTCGCCTACTTCGGCGAGTTCGGCGTTCGCGGCGTCGGCTACTACGTCAAGGAGCTCCGCCGCCACCTCCGGCAGATTCTCGGCCTCGATCGCCGTCTCCGCGTCGTCATCATGGGCGCGGGAAATCTCGGCCTCGCGCTGGCCGACTACCCGGGCTTCCGGCAGGAAGGCTTCGAGATCGCGGCGCTCTTCGACGCGGCCAACGAGAAGATCGGCCACGAGTCGCGCAGCGGCGTGCCGATTTACGACATCAAGGAGCTGAAGAAGGTGGCGCGGCGCGAACGGCTCGACATCGCGGTCATCGCGGTCCCGGCGCCGCATGCGCAGCCGGTGGTCGACCAGGTCGTCACTGCCGGCATCAAGGCGATCCTCAACTTCTCGCCCGGCGCACTCAAGGTGCCCGGCGGACGTGAAGCTGAAGAGCGTGGACCTTACCGTGTCACTCGAGAGTCTGTCCTTCTACCTCGCGCAGGGAGATAACGGTGGCTCCTAAGCTCTCCCACGTGGACTCGAAGGGGAAGGTCCGCATGGTGGATGTCGGCGAGAAGCCGATCACCACGCGTGAGGCGCTCGCCCGCGGCGCGATCACGATGAGCGCGGCGGCCCTGCGTCAGATCCGAAGCGGGAAGGTCGCCAAAGGCGACCCGCTGCAGACCGCGCGGCTTGCCGGCATCATGGCCGCCAAGCAGACGTCCGCGTTGATTCCGCTGTGCCATCCACTGCCCCTGACACACGTCGACGTGGAGCTGACACCGACCCGGCGCGGCTATCGCATCGAGGCACGCGTGCGCACGAGCGCCCAGACCGGGGTCGAGATGGAGGCGCTGACGGCCGTGTCGGTGGCCGCGCTCACGATTTACGACATGGTGAAAGCGGTCGACAAGGAGATGGTCATCGGAGACGTCTGCCTCGTCGAGAAGAAGGGCGGACGGTCGGGGCACTACAAACGGCGGTAATGGTGTAGTCGGCAGTAGGCAGTAGCTCGTGGCTAGCTGCGACTGCCTACCGCACTGCCCACTTACCCACGCAAATACGCAATCAGCAGCGTCACCGTAATCGGACTGAGCAGCGTCGAGACGAAGACGACGCTGGTCGGGAACGTCGGATCGAGGTCGAACTCGAGGGCGAGGATTGTCGTGACGATGGCCGCCGGCATTGCCGCCTGCACGATCCCTGCTTCGAATGCCGGGCCGGTGAGTCCCAGCGACGGCAGCCACGGGGAAGGCGACGAGCGGCGAGACGATCAGCGAGAGCGCCACGGCGGTGGCGACCGCCGCCGGCTGTTGCGATCGCCTGGCGCGTTGCAGCTGCATCCCCAGCACCAGCATCATCATCGGCAGCGCCGCATCGCTCAGGAGCGTGATCGCCCGCATCACACCGATCGGGACCTGGGCCCCGAGCGCCAGGACCGTCGCTGCCGCGATGACGGCATACACCGTCGGCACACGCGTGATGCCGCGAAGCGCATCCATCACTGAGCGGTGACCGCTCGCCGCCAGGAACACGCCCACCGTGTAGGAGAGCACCGCCGCCACGACGAAGTACACCGTGGCGAAGGTCAGCGCCTCGCGGCCAAAGGCGAACAGCACGACCGGTAGCCCGAAATTGCCGCTGTTGGAGAACACGACGACGAGCAGGAACCCGGCGCGCGTGGCCCGGTCGAGTCGGAGGGGAATGGCCGCCAGCCGCGCGAGCACGCCCCTGATCGCCATCACCAGCACGCAGAAGAGCCCCATGCGCGCGAATTCGAGCGCATTGATTGACGAGGTGACGAGGAGGGTAAAGGCGAGACACGGCGAAAGCGCGTTGAAGACGACGCTCGAGAGCGCCTTCACGTTGATGGCGACATGCCGGGCGAGCAGGAAACCGATTCCTGCGACGATGAAAATCGGCAGGATGTCGGCGAGGAAGATTGTGAGGAGGATCTGCGCCGAGTCAAACACTCAGGCGTAGATCATAGTCAACTCCCAGCCCCCGATGTCCGCCGCCTGCCCAACTCCCGGGAACCGTCTGGGCAGTTGGAGCAGGCGGAAGGAAGCTGGGAGTCGGGAGTTGAACCTACCAGGCTCCGTAAGCTGCCACCTGGGCGCGAACCTGCTCGCGGCGTCCCTGCCGGTTCCGGAACATGTTTCCAGGCCATGCGAAGGCCGACCAGCGTCAGAGACGCCGCCGATGGCGCGGTCGAGCGCATGGTCGGGGAGATGCCGCAGCGCGTAGCGGCGGGGCGTCAGGTCTCGCGCCCGCGTCTCGAGCGCCGCGATCTTGCGATCGAGGTTGGCCCGCGTCTGCCTCATTTCAGATTTGATGACAGCCGCTTCGCTATCCATTCCGAGTTCTCCTTCAACGTCGAGACGGTTTCTTCCGGGACGGCATGCACCTTCTGCAGCTGTTTCCGCCCCGACGACAAGCGTCACCATGCCGACCAGGCTGAGCAGCATGGCCACGATGAGAAAACCTGACCAGATCGGCCAGTCGAGCAGGTCGGCGATGCCGGTGGCCAGCGCGACCAGCAGGAGAATCCCGCCGCAGGCCAGCGAAACCGCAGCGATCGCGAAGCTGACCGCCGCCGCGCGCGCCCGCCCGGCCTGCTCCCGGATCTCGACCCGCGCGAGCTCGATTTCCTCGCGGATCAGCGTGCGAACGTCCATCAGAATGCCGCGCAAGCAGCCCGCCGATGGATTCGTCATGAACGACTTCTGTCTGCGCCATGGCGAAGGCCGGAGCAATACCGATGCCGGGCTTGGGGATTCGGGCGGGAATCGAGATTCGGAGCGCCGGCTCGGGATCTACGAATCCCGCGTCCCGGCCTCCGAGCCCGGAGGAGGCGGCTCGATGTGAATCACCACGTCCACGAGCTGCGGAAATCTCGACATGAGCTTGTCCTTCACCTCGTGCGACGTCGCGTGCGCCTGCTGAAGAGGCGTCTGACTGTCGAGCCAGACATGCAGGTCCATGAACGCATGATCGGTCGAGCCGCGTGTCCGGATTTTCTCGCAGCCGATGACCTTCGGCACCGAGTACACCACAGTGCGGACGTCATCCTCATCGATCACGATCTCGTCCGACAGAATCCGTGACGCGTCCGTCGCGATTTGCCAGCCGGCGTGACCGATGAACCCGGCCACGAGCAGCGCCGCCAGCGGATCGAGGAGGGGAAAGCCCCACCAGACGGCGATGAGCGCCGCAAGCACCGTGGCCGACGTCATGACGTCGCTGCGGGTGTGCATCGCGTCGGCGTTCAGGACCTCGCTCTTCAGTCGGCGCCCTTCGCGCAGCTCGTAGCGCATCACGAACACGTTGACGACCAGCGTGACCGCCATGATGCCGATCCCCTCGGGAAACACCCTGGGCGTGCCGCCGTTCATCAGGCGATCGGCCGCGGACGTGACGACCTGGAGCAGGACCACGATGAGGAAGACGAGGATCCCGACCGACGCCATCGTCTCGTACTTGCGATGGCCGTACGGATGGTTCCGGTCGGGCGGCCGCCGCGCCACGGACACGCCGATCAGCGCGACGATGTTCGAGGCGGAGTCGGTGAGCGAATGAAAGCCGTCAGACAGGATGGAGACCGCCCCGGTCACATAGCCCAGGGCGATCTTGACGACGGCAACCGCGAGGTTGAGAAAGAGAACGCGGTAGAGAACGGAAACGACCGCCGTGTAGCGGTCGGTCGTCAGAACACGCGGGCCGTCGGGATCGGCCACCAGCGAAGCTGCACTCTGCCGATGATGTACTTCTTTGGCACCATGCCCCAGTGGCGGCTGTCGGAACTGTTGTTCCGGTGGTCGCCGAGCACGAAGTAATAGCCCTCTGGGATCACGGTGGGCCCGAAGTCGTCGTGGCTGCGATACTCGGGCGGCACGAAGTCGTCACCCATCGGTACGTCGTTCACGTACACCCGTCCGTCCACGATCCGCACCTGGTCGCCTTCCTCGGCGATGACGCGCTTCACGAACGATTTGTCGGGGTTGAGCGGGTAGTACAGCATCACGATGTCGCCGCGGCGCGGCTCGCCCATCCGGTAGGCGAGCTTGTTCACGATGAGGCGGTCCTGGTCGGCCAGCGTCGGCGCCATGCTCTGGCCCTCGACACGTGCGACCTGAAAACCGAAGGTCACGATGAGCGTGGCGTAGACGGCCGCCGAGGCGAGCGTCTTGAACCAGGCGACCAGCTCGTCCTTCCAGACGTTGAGCCGCTGCATGATGACCGCGGTCCGGTCGTCGAGCTCCAGCCGCATCTCCGGGCTGGTCGCCGTCCCCTCGGCGGCGGGCATCATCAGCGCGGCGTCCGTGTGGCTGAACCCCGCGGCTGGTTCCACGGGGTATAGGTCGGCGTGGCTTCGTACGCCGACGCCGGCGCCGCCTCGGCGGTGGCGTCGTAAGTCTCCGTGCCCTCGTCAGGCCCCGCACCCTCGTAAGGCACCGTGCCCTCATAAGGCGTCCCGGGTCCTCGTGGGCCGCGACTGGCCTCGAAAGGTCCCGGTTCCTCGTCGGCCCCGGTGGCCTCGCCGGGCGAGACGGCTTCGTACCGCGGTAGCGGTTCCGAGGAGGGCGCGACGTCGTAGGACGCCGCTGGTCCGTAAGCGTCCGGGGACGCGACAGTTTCCCTGGGCTCGTACGTCGTCGTGGGTTCGACCGGGCTTACTGCCAGGTCCTCATGCCGCCGCGTGGGGTCATCCTCGGTCGGCCCGGACACGGTCAGAGCTTCAGATACTCCCGGAGCCGCTTCGTCTGCGAGCGGCTGACGGGGATTTCCGTCGCCTTCGTGTCCTTCATCCTGAGGATGTAGTTCCTGCTGAACCAAGGGACAATCTCCTTGATCTTGTTGATGTTGACCAGGTGCGACCGGTGGACGCGCCAGAAGATCTCCGGATCCAGCCGCGCCTGCAGGTCGTCCAGTGTCCGGTAGTTGGACGTTCCTGTCACCTGGCCTGTCACTATGTTAATCGACTCGTCGGCCACCGAGGCGTAGATGATCTCGTCGGCCTGGACGAGAATGAACCTTTCTCCCGTTTTTATGGCAACCTGGTCCCGCCGGACGTGCCGGCCTGCCATCATTTTGACGATTTGTTCGAGTTGATCGTTGAGCGGCGCCCCGGGACCGGCTACCGGACGCTCCGAGCTCAGCCGCCGCCGCGCCCTGACGAGCGCCTGCTCCAGCCTGGCGCCCTCCACCGGTTTCAGCAGGTAATCCACGGCGTTCACCTCGAACGCCTCGATGGCGTGCTGGTCGAAGGCCGTCACGAACACCAGCGCCGGGGAGTCGTCCTCGCGCGCGAGAAGGCGCCGCGCCACTTCGAACCCGGTCAGCCCCGGCATCTGGATGTCCAGGAAGACGAGGTCGGGCTCGTGGCGATCGACGGCGGTCAGGGCCTCCAGGCCGTTGCCGGCCTGGGCCACGACCTCGACATCGCCGATCTGCTCGAGCTGATAGCAGAGCTCCTCGCGCGCGAGTTGCTCGTCGTCCACGACCATGACTCTCAACTGGCTCATCGCGGCAGTTGAGAGGTGGGAGTCGGGGGCTGGGCGTTGATCATGCCGTGATCGGCTCCGCGACCATCAGCTCAGGGATCTCGATGCGCGCGATGGTTCCCTGCCCGGGCTCGCTGGTCAGCGTCAGGTGGTACGTCGTGCCGTAGATGACGCGCAGGCGCTCGCGCACGTTGGCGAGGCCGATCCCGCTCGACATCGGCTGCTCGAGCCGATCCAGCACGAACCCCATCCCGTCGTCCTCGACCTCGATCACGGCGCGCCCGTGCTCGCGCCAGCTGCGAATCAGGATCGAGCCGGCGCCCACCTTGCGCGAGAGGCCGTGCTTGATCGAGTTCTCGACCAGCGGCTGGAGGATCATGCTCGGGACGATCAGCTCGTAGGTATCGGCGCTGATCTCCTTGTGCACCTTCAGCTTCGGCCCGAAGCGGACGACCTCGATGTCGAGGTACTCGTCGATCGACTCCAGCTCCTCGCGCAGCGTGATGAAATGCTGGTCACTGCGCAGCAGCCGGCGCAGCAGTCCCGACAGCTTGATGATCAGCATGCGCGCCGTTTCCGGCTGCGATCGAATCAGCGACGAGATCGACGCCAGCGTGTTGAAGAGGAAGTGCGGGTTGATCTGGCTCTTGAGCGCCTCGATCTTCGCGGCGAGCAGCAGCTTTTCCTGCTCCTGCAGGCGGTGCTCGATGCGGGCGCTGTTCCAGATCTTGATCGGCGTCGCCACCGCGAGCACGGTGGCGAGCACGACGAGCGCCGTCATCCAGTGCGAAGGCGACCCGAGGTAGAACAGCCGTTCCGGCGCCGAACCGCAGGCCGAGCGCCTGGCGCAGCAGTTCGAGCGCGACCGGCGCGAGCAGGAGCACGAGCTGCCAGTTGGTTTCGAGCTTCCGCACCATGTGCCAGAGGTGCTTCCGCAGGTCCACGAAGACGAACGGCGTGAACTGCCAGATCGCTTCCTTCGGGCACGCCTCGCGCAGGCCGCCCCCGGCGAACCCGCAGCCGATGGCAAAGGGCACGGCGATGAGCTCGCCGGCGAGGAGTGGCGGGAAGGCGACGAGCGCGCCGACGAGCGCCCCCGCATAAGGTCCGGCGATCAGCCCGGCGAGAAACGCGCCCTCGAGCGTCAGGTCGGCGGCGTTGTAGTTGAGCAGCAGCCGGAAGGCGACGCCGGCCATCAGCGGCACGCCGATCGCGAGGACGAACACCAGCCGGTCCAGCCAGCCGCGGCGCTCGAAGATCAGGATGTGGCGGAACCGGTGATACCGCGCCAGCATCGTCGCCAGCACCGCCATGATGGCGAGCTTGACGATGAGCGTGGTCAGCAGGAACTGCTCCGCGGATAGGAATCTGGGCTCCTGGAGCACGGGGACATTGTATGCACAACTCCCGATTCGCAGCGCTCTTGCGCTGCCGCCGACTCGCCTGAGGTCCCGAGACGGACGCCTTGTTCGGGTGCTGGTGCCGAACCAGGCCGAATTGGGAGTTGGGAGTCTGATATGATTGGGGGCATGATTGGACCCCTTCTCCATGGGCTCGCGACCACCTTCCGCCACATGTTCAAGCCGAAGGTCACGGTGAACTACCCGGAACAGAAGGTTCCGATGTTCCCGAAGTATCGCGGCAAGCAGGTGCTGATGCGGGACGAGAACGGCCTCGAGAAGTGCGTGGCCTGCGGGCTGTGCTCGGTGGCGTGCCCGGCGGACGCCATCTACCTCGAGGCGGCGGAGAACGACGGCACGGTGATGGCCGGCCCGCGCTACGCGAAGATCTACCAGATCCACAAGACGCGCTGCATCTTCTGCGGCTACTGCGAGGAAGCCTGCCCGGTGTCGGCGATCTTCATGGGCAAGGACTACGAGCTCGCCGTCTACAGCAAGGACGACTTCATCTGGGACAAGGACAGACCTGCTCGTCAGGCGTCGGGCTCCGGCCCCCAGGCTCCCGGGCGTTGAAGCTGTCACCCGAGCCTGGCGCCTTTAGCCTGACGTGGAGCCCGAAGCCCGAAGGTCATGATCATCGGCGCCGTCGCCGATATCCACGGTAATTTCGACGCGCTCACGCGCGCGATCGCGCGGCATCCGGACGTGCCGCTCTGGCTGTGCGTCGGCGATCTCGCGAGCCGCACCGGCGCCTACCCGGAGACCGACGGCGCCGCTGTACTGGATCAAGGGCAACAACGAGGACTTCGATCGCATCGCCGCGTGGGAGGCCGGGGCGCCGCACCACCGCCGACCTGCACTACATTCGCGAACGGCACGGCCGTGCAGGTCGGTCCGCTGCAGGTGGCCGGTCTGGGCGGCACGTTCGCGCCCGACGTGGTTCGACACGCCGGCGGCGTCGCTTGCCGCACACGGCGAAGGACGACAAGCGGCGCCACTTCGTGCGCGAGGAGGCGGAGGCGTGCAAGCGTCTCGAGGGTGTGGACATCCTGATGACGCACGAGGCGGCGCGGCCCTTCATCCTGGTGGACGACGCGGCGGCCGGTGCGCGACCGCGACGGCGTGACGCGGGGAAGCCGGCGATCAACGAGGTGCTCGCGGCGCTGAAGCCGCGGCTGCACCTCTGCGGGCATCACCACCGCTTCACCGAGACGACGCGTGAAGGCGTCCCGTCGGTCTGCATCGATCGCATCAACCGGTCGTACCTGCTGATCGACGCAGCGACGCTGGCATACGAGAAGATCGAGCAGTGAGATAATCCGGGTCTACGGTCTTCGGTCTCCGGTCTGCGGTCATGCGGGGCAGCGGACGAGCCACCGTAGACCGTAGACCGTAAACCGTAGACCGTAGACTGTTGACCGAAGACGCATCATGAAGCCCTTCCTCCAAGCCATCGATGAGCGGGTCCTCGTCTGCGACGGGGCCATGGGGACGATGCTCTACGCGAAGGGCGATCTTCATCAACCGCTGCTTCGACGCGCTGAACCTGACCGACGCCGACCGCGTCGCCGAGGTGCACCAGGACTACATTCGCGCCGGGCGCCGATGTCATCGAGACGAACACCTTCGGCGCCAACCGCATCAAGCTGCGCGGCTTCGGCCTCGCCGACCGGCTGCGCGAGATCAACGTCGAGGGCGCCCGCCTGGCGAAGAGCGCCGCGCGCAACCATGCGTACGTCGCCGGCGCGATCGGGCCGCTCGGCATCCGCATCGAGCCGTGGGGCAAGACGGGCAAGGACGAGGCCGAGGCGTACTTCCGCGAGCAGGCGCAGGCGCTGCTCGAGGGCGGCGTCGACCTGTTCATCCTCGAGACGTTCCGCGACCTCAACGAAGTGAGCGCGGCGATTGCGGCCGTCCGCAGCATCTGCGGCCTGCCGATCGTGGCGCAGATGACGACCGAGGAAGACGGCAACAGCCTCGACGGCACGCCGCCGGAGCAGTTCGCGCCCGCCCTCGAGCAGCAGGGCCCAGACGTCATCGGCGTGAACTGCAGCGTCGGCCCGGCGCCGATGCTCGAGACGATCGAGCGCATCGCGTCGATTACGCACATGCGCCTCGCCGCGCAGCCCAACGCCGGCCGCCCGCGCGACATCGAGGGCCGCAACATCTACCTGTCGTCGCCCGAGTACATGGCGTCGTACGCGCGGCGGTTCATCGCGCAGCGGCGTGCGGCTGGTCGGCGGCTGCTGCGGCACCACCCCGGAACACATCCGGCAGATCAAGGCGGCCGTCACGCGCGCGGCGGCGACCGGCGCGCCTCGGGCCGCGCTCTCATCCGGGGCGCAGGCGAGCGTGGCGGAGCCGGGCGTCCCGACGCTGCCGCTGAACGAACGCTCGCAGCTGGCGCGCTCGCTGGCAGAGGGGCGCTTCACGACGATCGTCGAGCTGATGCCGCCGAAGGGATACGTCAGCGAGGAGATCGTCGAGCGCGCGCGGATGCTGAAGATTCGCGGCGTGGACGTCGTGCACATTCCCGAGGGACCGCGCGGGGCACGCATGAGCGCGCTGTCGCTGGCGGTGCTGATCCAGCAGCGGGCGTGGATCGAGACCGTTCTCCAGTACTCGTGCCGCGACCGCAACCTGCTCGGCATGCAGTCGGACCTGCTCGGTGCGCACGCCATGGGCGTGCGCAACCTCGTGCTCGTGACCGGCGACGCACGGCCCGTCGGCGACTACCCGGACGCGACGGCGGTGTTCGACGTCGACTCCATCGGACTGACACAACGTCGTGGCGCGGCTCAACCAGGGCCTCGACATCGGCGGCCAGGGCATCGGCAGCCCGACCGGCGTTTCACATCGGCGTGCACGTGAATCCGGGAGCCGAGGATCTCGATGCGGAAGTGCGCCGCTTCGAGTTCAAGGTGGAAGCCGGAGCCGAGTTCGCCATCACCCGGCCGGTGTTCGACCTGCGCACCTTCGAACGGCTGCACAAACGGATCGAAGGGGCACGTCTGCCGATCATCGTCGGCCTGTGGCCGTTCGAGAGCGCGCTGAACGCCGAGTTCATGGCCAACGAGGTGCCGGGCGTGCGCGTGCCCGACGCCGTGCTCGAGCGGATGCGGCGCGCGGCCGACGGGAACGGTGCCGCGGCGGAAGGCATTGCCATCGCGTGCGAGCTCGGCGCGGAGCTGCGAGCCGCGGTCCAGGGGATCCACATCGCAGCTCCGTCGGGGCGCATCGAGGACGCGCTCGAGGTGCTTTCAGGAATTCGATAGGACGCTGCACAATCGGCTTGTTGAAGTACGGCTGGAAAGATATAGTGCCCCGACGGCCGTGAGCGGTTCCACGGAGCAAGATCAGCCTGAAGTGCAACGAGCCGAACAGGTTACGGGCTTCACGCTTGTAAGACAGGCTCGTAATCTGCCCGAAGATGTCGGTTCGCGCGCGAGCGCGAACCAGGCCGGGGAGGCCACTGAATGGCGCTGTTTGAACGTGAGAGCGACGATTTCGGATCCGACGTAGCCACGCGGGCGCTATCGGTGACCGCCGTCGAGAATCACTTCGTCGAGCGCGTCTACGAGAAACTGGCGAACGTCTACGACCTCGTTTTCGGCCCCACGCTCCACCCGGGGCGGCTCGTCGCGATCGACCGGATGGGCATCCGGCCCGGCGATCGCGTTCTCGAAGTCGGCGTCGGCACCGGCATCAACACCTCGCTCTATCCGCCAATTGCCAGGTCACCGGCATCGACCTGTCGTCGTCGATGCTGGAGAAGGCCCGCGAGCGTGTCGCGCGCGAAGTCTTGCGCAACGTGCGGCTGCTCGAGATGGACGCCGCCAACCTCACCTTCGCCGACGACTCGTTCGACATCGTCTATGCGCCGTACCTCGTGAGCGTCGTGCCCGATCCGGTCAAGGTCGTGCGCGAGATGCGCCGCGTCTGCAAGCCTGGCGGCAAGATCATCGTCCTGAATCATTTCCGCAGCGCCAACCCGATCCTCTCGCGCATCGAGCGGGCGATCTCGCCGTTCACGGTGCACATCGGGTTCAAGTCCGACCTCGATCTGCCAGGCTTCCTCGCCCAGGCCGAACTGCAGCCGATTTCGATCGAGAAGGTCAACGTGCCGCGGATCTGGTCGCTGGTCACCTGCATCAAGTAGCTGGCAGCAGGCAGCAGGCAGTACGCAAGAAAAGGCGGCCGTGCGGCCGCCTTTTGTCTTTCTGCCAGCTGCCAGCTGCCCTAGTCTAGAACTTCGCCCGCGGCCGTCCGCGCGGCTTCTTCGGCGGCTTGTCCAGGGCCTTGAGCAGGATGTCGGCGGCGACGTCCGCGCCGTTGGTCTCGGGCTTCTTCTTCGGCTTGGGCTGCGCCAGCAGCTTGTCGAGAAACGCTTCCCACTTGCCGGCGAACAGATCGTCGTGGCTGATGAAGGCGTTGCGCACGTACTTCGGCATCTCTTCGACGAGCACGTCGTACTCGGGGAAGTGGCCGCGCGAGGTGTAGAGGATGGCGGTGTCGTTGGCGATCGACTCGGCGATGATGCCGTAGCCCGGCTTCGTCACGACGGCTTCTGCGGCGCCGACGAGGTCCTCGTAGCGGACGCCGGAGTCGTACATCGCTTCTTCGTTCACGCTGATGAACGATCCCTTGCGCTCCGCCGTCTGCGTTTCCTTGCGCGGACCCGCCCGAGCGGCAGGTTCGACGTGTTCACCACGGTGTACTTCTTGAGCTTCGCGAGCGCGTCGGTATCGAGGCCGGGGAGACCGTAGCCGCCGAACGACGCGAGCACGATCGGCTTGTCGGCCGGCAGCTTGAGCAGCTTGCAGACCTCCTCACGCGTCTTGCCGGCGTGGCGCGCGATGAACGGGATGTCCTTGACGTTGGCGATGTTCTCGAAGCCGGCTGACATCGGCAGCCGCAACGCCATCGACGCCTTCGCGTAGGCGCCACGGATCGCCGGCAGCAGCGAGGGCGCGAGGCGGACCCGCGGATAGTCGGCGTAGACCCAGTCCCACGTGAAGTTGCCGACCGCGACCGACGCGATGCCGGCCGACGCCCCGACGGCGAAGGCGAGCGGCGGGATGTCCCCGACGATGAGGCCCGCGCCGAGCTCGCGCAGCACGCGCGTTTCGCTGGCCGCGCGCGTCACGAGGTCGCTGTGGAACGCCGCCGCACGGCGGATGCTGTCGGCCTCGTCGAGCGTGAGCGCGTCGATCTGCACCACGCCGGTGTCGCATTCGAGCGTGCTGAAGGTGACCTTGCCCTTGACCGTGAGATCGAACAGCCATCGCGGCGCCGACGTGCGGACGCCGATGCGGGTCTCGGGGCGCTTTGCCAGGATCGCGTTGATGACCTCGATGGAGCGTGAGGCGTGTCCGAATCCGTGGCCGGAAATGTAGAAGACGATCGCTGCTGCCAAGTGGTCCTTTAGTGGAATGTCCTTGTGATTCCTAGAGCGGGCCGCCCGTTGGCTCCCACCCCAACGCGCAGGCGCGTTGGGGACCCCGGGGTTGGCCCGCGAAATCGTGGTCGAAAGGCTGTCATACCCGGTACAGGTTCAGTTGATACAGTCCATGAAGGCCGGTTCCGGCTGCGTCGGGGCGAGCCACATTGAACCCCGACCGCTGTTGTATGGCCGCGACAACGCAGCGGCCATGACTGATTCGAGAGATACGCACCACTACCCCGCGCCGTCGGCCATGGCGACCTTGATGACCTGTTCGAGGTTCTCCACCGGCACGAACTTCATGTCGCGCCGGATCTCCTCTGGCAACTCCGCGAGGTCGGGTTCGTTGAGCGCCGGCAGGATGACCGTCCGGATGCCGAGACGCCGGGCCGCGAGCGCCTTCTCGCGGATGCCACCCACGGGGAGCACGAGACCGGTCAGCGTGATCTCGCCGGTCATGGCCACGTCCTGCCGCACCGGCCGGTTGCGCGCCGCCGACAGAATCGCCGTCGCCATCGTCACGCCGGCCGAAGGGCCGTCCTTGGGGATTGCCCCTGCGGGCACGTGCACGTGCAAGTCGTGCTTGGCCAGAAAATCGTCGGACAGCCCCCACTGGCTGGCGGTGGCACGCAGGTGACTGAGCGCCGCACGCGCCGACTCCTGCATGACGTTGCCGAGCTGGCCCGTGAGAATGATGTTCTGGTTCCCGCCCGGAAGCAAGGTCGCTTCGATAAAAAGTACGTCGCCCCCTGTTTCCGTCCACGCCAGACCGGTCGCGACCCCGGGCCTCGACGTCCGGAACGCAACCTCTTTCTTGAACTTCGCAGGCCCGAGGAGGGTCTCGACATCGGCCTTGTCGATGATCGTCTTCTCCGGAGGCCGCGGCGTCGGCCGGCCGCGTCGCGACCCGGGCCGCCACCTTGCGGCAAATCGTGCCGAGCTGGCGTTCCAGGTTCCGGACCCCGGCTTCGCGGGTGTACTCCGAAATGACCTGGCGGATGGCCGCATCGGTGATCTCCAGCACGTCGGGCTGCAGGCCGTGTTCGGCCATCTGCCGCGGCAGCAGGTACTTCCGGGCGATGTGGAGCTTCTCTTCCTCGCTGTATCCAGTCAGGGAGATGATCTCCATGCGGTCGAGCAGCGCCGGATGAATCGTGCCCAGCTGGTTCGACGTGGCGATGAACAGCACCTTCGAGAGATCCACGGGAATCTCGAGATAGTGGTCGCGGAACGAGTGATTCTGCGCCGGGTCGAGCACCTCGAGGAGCGCCGCGGCGGGGTCACCCTGGTAACCGACCGAGATCTTGTCGATCTCGTCGAGCATGAACACGGGGTTCATCGACCCCGCCTGCTTCAGCGCCTGGACGATGCGGCCGGGCATCGACCCGATGTAGGTGCGGCGGTGACCGCGGATCTCGGCCTCGTCGCGCACGCCGCCGAGCGAGATGCGCACGAACTTGCGCGCCATGGCGCGCGCGATCGACTGGCCGAGCGAGGTCTTGCCGACGCCGGGCGGACCGACGAAACACAGGATGGGACCCTTCATGTCCCCCTTCAGCTTGCGGACCGCCAGGTACTCGACGATGCGCTCCTTGACCTTGTCGAGGTCGTAGTGATCCTCGTCGAGGACCTTGCGCGCCTCGACCGGGTCGATGCGATCCTCCGTCGTGACGGGCCAGGGCACGTCGAGCAGCCAGTCGATGTAGGTCCGCAGCATCTGGTACTCGGGTGACGCTGCGGACATGCGCGAGAGTCGATCGACCTCGCGCATGGCGACGGTCTTCACCGACTCCGGCGGGTCCGCGTCCTCGATCCGCTTGCGCAGCTCGGCAAGCTCGTTGCCTTCACCTTCGCCGAGCTCCTGCTGGATCGCCTTCAGCTGCTGGCGCAGGTAGTACTGCCGCTGCGCGTCGGTCATCTCCTGCTGCGCCTGCGACTCGATCTTGCCCTTGAGCTCGAGGAGCGATACTTCGCGGGTCAGCGCGGCAGCGACGGCCTCGAGCTTCTTGAGGAGGTCGTGCTCCTCGAGCAGCGCCTGCTTTTCCGCAGGCTTCATGTCGATGAGCGTGGCGAGGACGTAAGCCAGCCGCAGCGGGTCCTCGATGTTCATCACCACGCCACGCAGCTCTTCGGAGAGCCCGGCGGCGAGCGAGAGCGCCTTCTCGATCAGCTCCTGGATGCGGCGGACGTGGGCGTCCACCTCGATGGTGCGCTCGGACCGTTCGGGCAGCGGCGTGATCTGCGCGCGCATCGACGTGCCGGTGCGGGTGATGACGTCCGCGCGCACGCGCGCGATGCCTTCGATGATGATGTTGATCCCGCCGCCCACCTTCGCCATCTGGCGGATGATGCCGACGGTGCCGATCTTGCGCAGATCCTCCGGCGCTGGATCGTCGCTGTCGTTCTCCTGCAGCAGCAGCAGGATCAATCGATCGCCGCCGAGCGCGCGGTTGACCGTCTCGATGGAGACAGGCCGATTGACCGCCAGCGGCTGCAGCGTGAGCGGGAAAGCCACGGTGCGGCGAAGCGGCAGGACCGGGAGTTCAGACGGAAGCGGAGAAGGCGAGGTCGGCTCAGCCATGCAGGGGCGGATGCATCAGTCTATCAGGAGCACATGGTGTACGCTGCGCACGTGGACGAACGACAGTTCTTCACTGAGAAACCTGAGCAGCGCCCCGCACGCTTCCAGTGCCCGCGCTGCCGCCGCACCAACGACTACACGATCCGGTGGATGCGCCGGACGAAGAAAGCGCAGATTCCGCCAGGCGCCGACGCGCGGGATCGCGCCATTTACGGCAAGGTGAAGGACCATCTCATCCGAATCGACGATGACGTGACCTGTAAGACCTGCGGGAAGCGATTCGAGATTCCCTCGCATCGCGCGCTCGTGTTCCTCGAGGAGCTCGAAGGATTGCCGCAGGAGGACTACGACGAGTAGCAGGCAGCCGGCAGCCGGCACCGACAGTGCAGGATCGAGGGCCGGCTGAGGCACGGCCCGCTCGCTGCCGGCTGCCGCTTCAATACACGCCCGGCAACAGCTTCCAGCGCACCTGTTTCACGTAGCGCTCGTACGCGCCATTGGTCGTTGCCCTTAAAGACCGTTCCTCCAAGGGGATAGCGAGCAACAGATACGCGCAGCTGATGATGGCGAAGGCGAGGCGTGTGCCGGTCATGGGCGAGGCGGCGAAGACGATCAGGAACCACCCTGTGTAGATTGGGTGGCGGACCCACCCGTAGGGCCAGGCTGTCTTGAACTCGGTCGGCCTGGTCAGGCTCGTGCCCGCGGGCCGGGCAAGACCGGCAAGGTCCCGGATGTCGATGATCGCAGCGCTGCGCAGCGTCAGCCAGACGCCGAACAGTTGCAGCACCCACAGCACGCCCAGTGCGACGCCGTCCACCCGCCACAGCACGCCGGCCACCGGTTGCCAGAGCGCACAGACCCCGATGAACAGCAGGCTGGCCACCCACACGTAGGCGGATCGCTCGCGCCCGCGTGGGACCAGCCGCGTCACGCGTGCGCGGACGCGCTCCCTCGCGAATACGCTGTGATGGAGGGCAAAGAGCGTGAAGAGCGCGACGTTCAGCGGAATGGCGTCGGGCGCGGTGACCGCCACCGGCCGGACATACGTCACGAAGTAGCTGTAGAAAAAATACACGAGCGAGACGACGAAGATCGCGGCGCCGGTCCACGCAAACACACCCGTATTATAGAAAGGCCATGCCGGTTATAGTGACGCCATGCAGGCGAATGGGCAGCCTGGCGTGGTCATCACCGGCATCGGCGTCGTCTCTCCGTTCGGGATTGGCCGCGACCGTTACTGGGAAGGCCTCTCGCGCGGCGAGAGCGCCACGCGGGCTATCACGCAGTTCGACGTCTCGGCCTCCCCCTGCCAGGTAGCCGCCTGGGTCCCGCCGGTCTCGATAGACGACGCGCCCCGTCTCGAGGGTGACGAGGAACTGGAACGCCGCGCCGATCCGCGGCGGTACTCCCGGGCGGCGCTGTTCGGCGTGGTTGCCGCGCGCGAGGCGTTCCGCGACGCCGGCCTCCGCGCCGGCGAACCCCGGGCCGGCGTGATCATCGGCAGCGGGGGCGGCGGGATCGACATCGGTGAGAAGCAGTACCGAGGACTTCTTCACCACCGGCGGCCAGCGCGTCACGCCGTTCGCCATTGCGGTCGGCATCTGCGGCATGCTGTCGAGCGAGATCTCCATCTCTCTCGGTCTCCGCGGGCAGAGCCACGTCCTGTCGTGCGGCTGCACGAGCTCCACGGACGCGATTGGGTATGCCGCCGCGTTGATTCGCGGCGGCGAGTACGACGTGCTCCTGTCGGGCGGCACCGACGGGTGCGTCGTGCAGGGCATGATCTTCGGCTTTTCCCGGATGCGGGCCGTCTCGACGCGGTACAACAAGCGGCCCGCCGAGGCGTCGCGGCCCTTCGACCGCGGGCGCGACGGCTTCGTGCTCGGCGAGGGCGCATGGATGCTCGTCCTCGAGCGCGAGGATCGGGCGATCGCGCGCGGCGCCACGCGCTACGCGCGCATCGAGAGCTACGCGGCGACGTGCGACGCCTATCACCGCGTCCAGATGGATCCCGACGGCGGGGAGATCGTCCGCTGCATGGAGACGGCGCTGGCCAGGGCGCATCGCCATCCCGCGGAAATCGGGTACATCAACTATCACGGCACCGCCACGCAGCTGAACGACACCGTCGAGTCGCAGTGCGTACGGCGCGTGTTCGGCGGCTACGCCGACCGGGTGCCGGGCTCCTCCACCAAGTCGATGATCGGCCATCCGCAGGGAGCGAGCGGCGCCGCCGGCGTCACGGCCGCGGTGCTGGCGCTGACGCGCGGCGTGCTCTCGCCGACGATCAACCTGCGCGATCCCGATCCCGCCTGCGACATGGACTTCATCCCGAACGCATCGCGGCACGCGGACATCGACGCCGCGCTCTGTAATTGCCTCGGGTTCGGTTCGAAGAACAGCGCGCTCGTGCTGGGGCGGGTGCGGTGACTGGCAACCCGGTCAGCCTCCAGCCGGCATGCCGGCAGCCGGCAGCACGGCAACGATGTTACCTCGATGCACTGCCCGCTGCCCGCTGCCCGCTGCCTGCGACGTGGGATCCATGGACGTAATCGTCGTCGGCGCCGGGCCGGCCGGCAGCGCCGCCGCGCTCGTCCTCGCCCGGGCCGGCGTCCGCGTGCGCCTGGTCGATCGCGCGCAGTTCCCTCGCGACAAGCTGTGCGGCGACACGCTGAACCCGGGGGCGTTGTCGATTGTCGATCGCCTGGGTGTGCGCCACCGGGTCGAGGAGCGCGCGCTGCCGATCGCGGGGATGACGGTCAGCGGTCCAGGCGGCACGCAGGTGGGCGCGGCCTATCCGCATGGCCTGCGCGGCTGCGCGATCGCACGGCGGGACCTCGACGACATCCTGCTGAACGCCGCCATCGCCGCTGGCGTACAGTTCGAGCCCGGCGTCGCCGCTCGTGCCCCGATCGTGTCTGCCTGCGGGCATCGCGTCGAAGGCGTTCGCGTCGCCAATGTGGGTCAGGCACGGTCCGCGGGGGGCCGGCCCCGTTCAGCATTGCGGCCCGCGTCGTTATAGGAGCAGAGGGCCGCCACGCGCGGCTCGCATTCGCGCTCGGTCTCTCGCGCTTCGTGTCGTCTCCGAAACGCTGGGCCTTCGGGGCGTACTTTGCTGGCGTCGCGGGACTCGGCGACCGGGGCGAGATGCACATTCGTGACGACGGCTATATCGGTATCGCACCGCTGCCTGGCGGGCTCGCCAACGTCTGCGTCGTCCGCGAGCTGGGGCAGCTCTGGCGGGTCCAGAAGGACCAGCCCTGCGGCACGGACGAGTGCGGCGTAGGGCGGGGCGTTCTGGACCCGCCGGCCACTGCACGCCGAAGCCTGAAGCCCGATCTCGTCATCGCCGACGCCATCGCTCGCGATCCGGCGCTGAAGGAGCGCTTCGCCTCGGCGCAGCAGGTGTCGCCGCCAGTCACGCTCGGTCCGCTCGGGATCGAATCGGTGGCCGCGGGATGTCCCGGGTTGCTGCTGGCCGGCGACGCCGCCGGGTTCATCGATCCGATGACCGGCGACGGCCTGCGGTTCGCGCTGCGCGGAGGTGAGCTGGCCGCTGATGCCGCGTTGCGTGAGCTTCGAGTCCGGCGTGCCGGCCCACGCCGAGCTTGCCGCGGCGCGGCGCCGTGAGTTCTCGGGCAAGTGGCGCCTCAACCGTGCCCTTCGCCTTGTGGTCGGGTCTCCACGAGCGGTAGGGTTGGCCACGGCAGTGTCGACATTTTGCGGGGCTCCGATACGTTTTCTCATCGCGCTGGCCGGCGATGTCCCGCTCGCCCTGGACCATCGCACCGCGACGGGACGGAGATAAATGTCGCCTCCCGCGGCCGTCGCCACCATTTCTGTTGCTGCGGTCCTGCTGATGATGCTGGCGGAAATGCAGCTGTCGCGCTACAACGAGCGTCGGCTGCGGGCGCGCGGGGCCGTCGAGCCGGAAGACGATGTTTATCGCACGATGGCGTGGGCGTATCCTGGCCTCTTCCTGCTGATGGCGGTCGAGGGCGCCCTCGTCGGGCCGGCCCCCGGAGTGGCCACGCTGGTAGGAGCGGCGCTGCTTGGCGCTTCCAAGGCGCTGAAATTCTGGGCGATCGCAACGCTTGGCACCCGGTGGACCTTCCGCGTGTTGGTGCCTCCGGATTCGGACGCTCGTGACGAAAGGGCCGTATGCGTGGCTGCGGCATCCCAACTACGTCGCCGTGATGGGCGAGCTTGCGAGCATGGCATTGCTCGTTGGCGCCCGTGTTTCCGGGCCCGTCGCGATGCTGCTGTTTGGAGTCTTAATACGGCAACGGATTAGGGTGGAGGAGTCGGCGCTGCGGCACCCACCTTGCAGCTGAACAGGCCACGTTCTGCGGATGAGGACGATTCATCGTGGACTATACTGACCCCACTCCGATGGCACCTGCGAGCGGGCAAGATGGCCGTTCGACGGTTTTGCTGTTGACCGTGCGACGCCTTCCCGCGGTCTGCGCCATCGTCACGCTCTGCCTCACCACTCCTTCGTCTGCTCAATCCCCGCAACCTGCTGCGGCGTCACCGTTTGACGCGGCCGCGCGCGCCCTGAACTTCGGCCGCTACGAAGAGGTGCAGAGCGTGTTGCGGAACTCCACCGATCCGCGGGCCATTGCCCTGCGGGCGCGCGCCGAGATCGCGCAGGGCCGTTACGCCGAGGCGGAGAAGCTGCTGGCCGGCCCGGCGGAATCGGCGCCCGGGAGCGACGCGGCGCTCGAGCTCGGATTGCTGCAGTTGCGGGTCGGGCGGACGAGCTGACGCGACACGCACCCTTCAAGGCGTGCTGACGCGGAGCCCGCAGAACACTCCGCAGGATCTCACGCGCCTTGGCCTGGCGGCGCGAGCGCTTGGCCGCTTCCAGGACGCGAACGGCTTCTTACGCGACGCGAGCGCCCAGGCTCCCGACGATCCGGTCGTGAATACGGCCTGGGGCGAGCTGTTCCTCGAGAAATACAACCGCGCCGACGCGATGAAGTCCTTCCAGGCGGCCCTGCGGATCGACCAGGACCATGTGCCGGCGCGTGTGGGGCTCGCGCGGGTGCTGCTCGAAGAGAACCCGCCGGCCGCGCAGCAGGCGGTCGATCGCGCGCTCCAGACGAACCCCAGCTACGTGCCCGCGCACCTGTTCGTCGCCGAGCTCGCCCTCGACGACCGGCGGCGTGACGAGGCGCGCGAGTCGATTGCCAAGGCGCTGGCGGCGAACCCGAACAGCCTCGAGGCGCGTGCGCTCGACGCCGCGATTGCGTTCCTCGAGGGACGCACCAGCGACTTCGAGTCGCGGGCCAAGGAGATCCTCGCCATCAACCCGCTCTACGGCGACGCCTACCGTGTGGCGGGCGATCACGCGGCGCGCAACTATCGCTTCACCGAGGCGGCGGAGCTGACGCGGCGAGCCCTGGCCGTCGACAAGGAGAGCACCCGCTCCTACGCCGATCTGGGCCTGCACCTGCTGCGCACGGGAGACGAGCCCGCCGCCCGCCGATCGCTGGAGACGGCGTTCCGTGCCGACCCGTTCGACGTCGTCACGTATAACCTGCTCCAGATGATGGACACCCTCGACAAGTTCGAGACCATCACCGAGGGCGACATCGTCATGCGGCTGCATCCCGACGAGGCCGCGGTGATGCGCGAGTTCGCGATGCCGCTGGCGCAGCAGGCGCTCGCCACGCTCTCCAAGCAGTATCAGTTCAAGCCGCAGGGGCCGATCCTCATCGAGATGTTCCCCAAGCACGACGACTTCGCGGTGCGCACGCTCGGGCTGCCCGGCATGATCGGCGCCCTCGGCGCCTGCTTCGGCCGCGTGGTCACGCTCGATTCGCCCAAGGCGCGGCCGCCCGGCCAGTTCTCGTGGGCCGGAGACGCTGTGGCACGAGATGGCGCACGTCATCACGCTGCAGATGTCGAACAACCGGCTGCCGCGCTGGCTGAGCGAAGGCACGTCGGTGTTCGAAGAGCGGCGCGCGCGGCCGAACTGGGGACGCGAAGTCCGGCTCTCGTTCGCGCAGGCGCTGCAGGAGGACCGCACGCTCAAGCTGGCGGATCTCAACGACGGGTTCACCGACCCGCGCATGATCTCGCTGGCCTATTACCAGGCGTCGCTCCTCGTCGAGCATCTGATTGCGACATACGGCGAGCCCGCGTTCCACACGTTCATCAGATCGTTCGGCAAGGGCCTCGAGAACGAGGAGGCGATCAAGGCGGCGTTTGGCGTGAGCATCGATCAGCTCCAGGCATCGTTCGACAAGAAGATCGAAGCCGACTTTGCCGGCATCCGCGCGGCGCTCAAGGCGCCGGAGATTCCGGCCATGCCGACGCTCGACCAGCTGAAGGCGCTCGCGGTGGCCAATCCCGGGAGCTTCCGCGTGCAGATGGAGCTGGCGCAGGCGCTGCAGGAAGCGGGCGACGCGCCGGCGGCGATCGAGACGCTCGAGCGTGCGGCGAAGCTGGTGCCCGAAGCCGGCGGCCAGGCGAATCCGAATGCGCTCATCGCGGCCATCGCGACCGAGCGCGGCGACACCGCGCGCGCCATCCAGGCGCTCGAGGCGCTGGTCAAGGTGGATCACACCGACGTCGAATCGGCGCGCAAGCTGGCCGCGCTGCTCGAGAAACAGAATGACGCGGCGCGAACGGCAGGCGCGTACCAGATCGTGGCGGAGCTCGACCCGTTCGACGCCCAGGCGCAGGGATACGTCGGCCGCCACGCGCTGAAGAGCGGCGACACCGCCGCGCCATTCGCGCGTTCCGCGCGGCGCTCGCCGCGAACCCCTCGGACCGCGCCGGCGCGCACATCGATCTGGCCGAGGCCAGCTTCGCCGCCGGCCAGGTGGACGAGGCGAAGCGACAGGCGCTCGCGGCGCTCGAGATCGCACCGTCGTTCGAGCGCGCGCAGGACCTGCTCCTCAAGATTGTGGACGCGCAGCCAGGTGCGCGGGAAGGGGCGAGATGAAGCGGACCGCCGGTCTCGTGCTGACCGCCGCGCTTGCGGGGCTCCTGCTCGTGGAACCGGCGCGCCTGTCGCAGGCGATTGCGCAGATGCCGCTCCTGCAGGACGACCGCTTCGCCGGCCTGCAGTGGACCTTCGTCCGCATCCGCTATTCCGCCTTCACCGTCGACAGCCGGTACCGGGTTGACTACTGGGGCGAGCCGTGGGCCATCGACGGTCCGGCAGCCGAGCAGAACCTCTCACGCCGCCTGCGCACTGCCACCGCGATCGAGGTCAACGACCCCGTCGTCCTCACGCTCGACGATCCGAAGCTGTGGGACCAGGGCTGGATCTACATGGTCGAGCCCGGCAACCTCCGCCTGCGCGACAACGAGGTGTCGATCCTGCGCGAGTTCCTGCTGCGCGGCGGTACGCTGACCTTCGACGATTTCCATGGGCCGTACGAGTGGGACAACACGGCGAAGGAGATGAAGCGCGTCTTCCCGGATCGCGAGTTCGTGGAGCTCGAGCCGCCGCACCCGATCTTCTCGAGCTTCTACAACCTCACGCAGTACCCGCAGATCGCGGGTCTGGGATCGTTTTTCGCGGGTCGCAGCTGGGAGAAGGGCGGCTTCGTGGCGCGGCTGCGCGCGATCCTCGACGACCAGGGCCGGCCCATGGTGCTGGCCAACTGGAACACGGATATGGGCGACGGCGTCGAGTGGTCGAACGCCGAGGAGTATCCCGGCTACATCAAGTACACGGCCGACTCCTACCGCATGTTCATCAACGAAATCATCTACTCGCTGACCCATTGATGCCAGAACCGCTCTCCACCACCGACACGGCTACCGCCAGCTTTGCCGAACGCGTCCAGCACGGCCGCAGTCGCATTCTGAATGAGCTGCGCAAGGTGATCGTAGGTCAGGACGAGGTCGTCGATCAGGTCCTGATGGCGCTCTTCACCGGAGGGCACGTCCTGATCACCGGCGTGCCGGGCCTCGCCAAGACGCTGCTCATCAAGACGATCGCCGAGATCCTCGACCTGAGCTTCAAGCGGATCCAGTTCACGCCCGACCTGATGCCGTCCGACATCACCGGCACCGAGATCCTCGAAGAGCAGCACGGGACGCGCACGTTGCGGTTCGCGCACGGGCCGATCTTCGCGCAGATCATCCTCGCCGACGAGATCAACCGCACGCCGCCGAAGACGCAGGCGGCGCTCCTCGAGGCCATGCAGGAGTACCACGTCACGGCCGCCGGCCGCACGTATCAGCTCGACCGGCCGTTCTTCGTCCTCGCGACGCAGAACCCGATCGAGCTCGAAGGCACCTACCCGCTGCCGGAGGCGCAGCTCGATCGCTTCATGTTCAACATCGTCATGACCTACCTGCCGGAAGACGACGAGGTGCGGGTGGTGACCGAGACGACGGGGGCGGATCGTCCTGGCGTCTCGCGCGTGCTGAGCGGGCCCGACATCCTGGAATTCCAGCAGATGGTCCGCCAGGTCATCGTGACCGACGAGATCGCGCGGTATGCCGTCCGTCTGTCCGCGGCGTCGCGGCCGGGACAGAACGGCACACCGGAATTCGTCAACAAGTACGTGAAGTGGGGCGCCGGCCTGCGCGCGTCGCAGGCGATGATCCTCGGCGTCGAAGGCGCGCGCGCTGATGAACGGCCGCCACCACGTGTCGCTGAAGGACCTGCAGGCGCTGGCGCCGCCGATTCTGCGGCACCGGGTCATCACGAACTTCTACGCCGAGTCGGAGCACCTCACTCCGGACGGCATCGTGGCGCGGCTGCTCGAAACCGTGCCCGTGCCCAAGAGCAACATGTGATGGCTGCCCCGACGCGCCCGAGCGAGCTCCGTTTTCTCGACCCCGCCGTCCTGGCGCGGCTCGGGACGCTCGAGCTCAAGGCGCGTACGGTGGTCGAAGGGTTCCTGACCGGTCTCCACCGCAGCCCGTACAAGGGGTTCAGCGTCGAGTTCGCCGAGTATCGCCAGTACATGCCGGGAGACGACCTCTCGACCATCGACTGGAAGGTGTACGCGCGCAGCGACCGGTACTACGTGAAGAAGTTCGAGGAAGAGACCAACCTCGATTGCTACCTGCTGCTCGACGTCAGCGCCTCGATGGGCTACGGCTCGCACGGTGTCACCAAGCTGCAGTACGGGTCGATGCTCGCGGCGTCGCTGGCCTACCTGATGAACCGTCAGCGTGACGCCGTCGGCCTGACGACCTTCGACGATGCGATCGTGTCGATGCTGCCGCCGGGCGCGAGGCCGGGCCACCTGCGGTCGATCCTGTTGACGCTCGACCGCCTGGTGCTCGGGCACAAGACGGACGTGTCGAAGCCGCTGCACCAGCTCGCCGACGGGATCGCGAAGCGCGGCATGGTGGTGCTCATCTCCGACCTGCTCGACGATCCCGCTCGCGTCGTGGACGGGCTGCGGCATTTCCGGTTCCGCGGCACCGACGTCATCGTTTTCCATGTCATGGACCCCGACGAGCTGACCTTTCCCTTCGAGCGCGCGGCGAGGTTCCGCGATCTCGAGCGCGGAGACGAGCTGATGGCGGTGCCGTCGGTCGTACGCGACGAGTACCTGGGTGCGCTCAATACCGCGCTCGACCGTTACAAGCGGGAGCTCGGATCGGCCGGCATCGATTACAAGCTGGTCAACACGTCCGAGCCGCTCGAATTCGCGTTGATGTCCTATCTGTCCACGCGGGGGAGGGGCCGGTAGATGTTCGGGCTGTCGTTCCTCTCGCCGTTGTTTCTCCTCGGCATGGCCGCGGCGGCGATTCCGATTGCCATTCATCTGTTCCATCGCCGTACCGAGCCGGTGATCGAGTTCAGCGCGATGCGGTTCCTGCGGCGCGCGCCCGTCGAGCATTCGCGGCGGCGCCGCCTGCGGGAGATGCTTCTCCTGGCGCTGCGTGTCGCCGCGCTCCTGCTGCTCGCGTTCGCGTTCGCCCGGCCTTACTTCTCCGAATCGGCGGCGGCGCTGGCCACGCCCGCCACGCTCGTGCTGGTGGACACGTCGGCGAGTATGTCTGCGCCCGGCCAGTTCGAGCGCGCCAGGGCGAAGGCCGCCGAGATCGTTCGCGCCGCGGCCCCCGGCAGCAACGTGGGCGTCGTCGCGTTTGCCGACGGCGCCGACGTCATCGCGCCACTCTCGAGCGACAGGGCCGGCGCACTCACGGCCCTGTCGCAGCTGAAGGCGGGGGCGGGCGCCACCCGCAATCGCACCGCGCTCGGCCGCGCCGCCGAAGCGCTCGGCGAACGGCCCGGACGCATCGTCGTCGTCACCGATCTGCAGCAGAGCGGCTGGGACGCGGCCGACCAGGGAGCGGTGCCCGAGCGCATTCCCGTTGAGGTCGAGGATATCGGCGGCCCGGACGGGAACGTTGCGGTGACGGCGCTGCGCGTCGAGGGGGCCGAGGCGATCGCGTTGGTCCAGAACTTCTCGAGTCGCCCTGTGACCGAGCAGGTGACCTTCACCATCGACGGCCGGCCGGCCGGCGCCGTGGCGGTCACCGCGGGCGCGGGTCGAAGCGCGGAGGCGCGGCTGATGCTTCAAGACGCGGCGTCGGGCGCCTTGTCCGCGTCGGTGTCCGATCCCAGCGGGTATGCCGCCGATAACGCGCGGTTTGCGCTGCTCGACGCGTCGGCGGCGCCGCTGGTGCTCGCCGTGACCGCCTCGGGGCATCCCTCCGAATCCTTCTATCTCGAGCGGGCGCTGGCCATCACGGAAGGCGCCGGCGGGTTCCGGTTCCGCGCGGTCAGCGGTCCCGCGTTCTCGATCCTGAAGTCAGAGGAGCTCGGCGAGGTCCAGGTCGTCGCGATCCTCGGCACGCGCGGCCTGGAGCAGCGAGGCCGCGAGCTGCTGGCCAACTACGTGCGCGCCGGTGGCGGCCTTCTCCTGACCGCCGGTCCGGACGTCGACGAAGCGATCGTCCGGCAGGCGCTGCAGAACGTGATGCAGACGTCGTGGCGGCAACGTGAGGCCGAGGCGCTGCGCTTTGCACCCGCCGACAGCCGGCACCCGGTCTTCCGCGTATTCGGGGGGGTTGGCACGCTCGGCAATGTGAGCTTCGCGCGGTCGGCGCTCGTCGACGCCGGCCCATCGGCCGACATCGTCGCGCGGTACTCTGACGGGAGCGCCGGCGCTCGTGGACGAGGCAGCGGGCGATGGCCGGGTCCTGCTGTTCGCCTCGGACCTGAACAATACCTGGAACGACTTTCCGCTGCAGCCGGCGTTCGTTCCGTTCGTGCACGAGACGCTGCGGCATCTCGCCTCACGCCGCGTGCCCACGGAGTACATCGTCGGCGCGCTGCCGGGCGCCGATGGCAGGACGCCGGGCATTGTCGATCTCGGCGGCGCGGCGCGTCGTCGTCAACATCGATCCGCGTGAGTCCGATCCGTCGCGCACGTCGGCCGACGCGTTCAAGGCGAACGTGTTGCGCCTGACGGCGGTCGCGGCACGACAAGCCGGTGCGCAGGCCGAGGAACGCGAGGACGGGCAGCGATTGTGGCAGTACGCCTTGCTGCTCATGGTGGTCAGTCTGGCCGCCGAGGGCATGCTGGGACGGAGGCTGGGGTAATGGGCGAACACTATACCGAGCTGTCGGGCCTGCTGGCGCGCGTGCGGAACCGCTGGCGCGCCGTTGCCGCGTTGCGAGCGTGGAGCCTGGCGGCCGCGGTCACGTCGCTCGTGCTGGCGCTGGCGCTCGTCGCGCAGCGCATGGTTGCACCCGAGGGATTCGCGCTGGTGGCGTTGTGGCTCGTCGCCGTGGCGGTCGCGCTCGTCAGCCTCGGCTGGATGGCCGTCCCGTTGCGCCGGGCGCCGGCCGACCGCCAGATCGCGCGCTTCATCGAGGAGTGCTGCCCTGAGCTCGAGGATACGCTCGTCACCGCCATCGCGGAACGCGGCGCCCGTGAGCCGCGTTCGATGGCCGAGGCAGTGGTCGGGGACGCCGTGCGGCGCACCCGCGGCCTGGACGTCGACCGTATTGTCAGCAAGCGGGCACTGCGCGGTGTCGCCATGCGGGCGGCGGCCGCGACCGTCGCGCTGCTGATTCTTGGCGTGTTCTCGGTCGGACCGGCCGGGCGCGCAGCCCGCGTGTTCGCCCTTTACCTGTTCCCCGAGTCGCTCGGCGTCCACGTGCTGCCGGGCGATGTGAAGGTCCGCGCCGGGCAGTCCGTGAAGATCGTGGCGACGCTGACCGGGTCCGTTCCCGGCCTCGTGCCCGTGCTGCGCACGAGTGAGGCCAGCGGCCTGCGTGAAACCCGCATGGAACCCGAGGCAAACGCCAACGGCTTCGCCATCGCCTTCGACAACGTGGACGAGAGCTTCCGGTACTCGATCGTGGCGGCGAACACGACCACGCGTGATTACACCATCACCGTGATTCGCCCGCCGCGGGTTGAGCAGATCAATTTGCGCTACGAGTATCCGAAGGCGTTCGAGATGGAGCCGCGCCACGAGGAAGACGGCGGCGACATCTACGGGCCGACCGGCACGCGCGTGCGGATCGCGGTCCACGTGGACAAGCCCGTGACCGAGGGTGCGCTGACGCTCGGCGACGGCAAGCGCGTTGCGCTGAGCGTGCGCGGAGACGTGCTCGAGGGCGAGCTGACCATCGCGCGACGATGGGTCGTATCGCGTCGCCCTGTCCGACGGGGACGGCCTGAGCAATCCTGGAGAGACCGAGTACTTCATCCGCACCCTCGAGGATTGTCCGCCCGACGTCCGCATCATCAAGCCCGCCAGCGATCGCAAGGCGACGTCGATCGAAGAGGTGACGATTGATGCGCGGGCCGACGACGACTTCGGCGTGGCGGCGCTCGACCTCGTGTACGCCGTGAGGGGCGGCCAGGAGAAAGCTGTTGCCTTCGAGCGCACCGGCTCGGGGCTGACCGTCAACGGCCGGCGCACCATTTACCTGGAAGATCTCGGCGTCGAGCCGGGCGATTTCGTGACCTACTACGCACGCGCCCGCGACGTGAGCCGCGGCAAGCGCTCGTCGGAAGCGCGCAGCGACATCTTCTTCCTCGAGGTCACCCCGTTCGAGGAAGAGTTCGTCGCCTCGCAGAGCCAGGGCGGCGCCGGCAGCCAGGATGAGAAGTCGATCGAGGACCTGGTCGAATCGCAGAAGGAAGTCATCACGGCCACGTGGAAGCTCGATCGCCGGGCCCGCGACGCCGGCGGCCGGTCGCAGGAGGACATCAGGACCATCGCCGGCGCGCAGGGCGAGCTGCGGAAGCGCGCGATGAGCGCGGCGACGCAGATGCGGCGCGGCAGCGATCTTCGCCGCCGCCGTGCTGCGGGTGCGGGTCGAGGCGCCCAGGCCGCGGAAGCCTCCGACGATGCGATGACCAAGGCTGCCGACGCGATGGGCCGTGCGCAGCAGGAGCTGGAGGCGTTGAGTACCTCGGCGGCGATGCCGCACGAGATGGCCGCGCTGAACGAGCTGCTTCGTGCGCAGGCCGAAGTCCGCCGCCGCGAGGTCCAGCGCCAGCAGCAGTTCTCCAACGGCACCGGCATGAACCGGCAGCAGCAGGATCTCTCGTCGCTCTTCGACCGCGAACTGGCACGGCAGCAGCAGACCAATTACGAGACGCCCAATACGCGCGAGACGCGTCAGGAGCAGCGCGACCAGAGCGACGAGCTCGAAAAGGTCCGCGAGCTCGCGCGCCGCCAGGACGCCTTGAGCCGCGAGCAGCAGGAGCTGGCGAAGAATCGCGAGGCGATGAGCGACGAAGAGGTGAAGCGGCAACTCGAGAAGCTGACGCGCGAGCAGACCGAGCTGCGGCGCCAGGCTGAGGAGCTTGCGCAGAAGCTGCAGCAGGCACAGCAGGCGCAGGGCAAGTCGGGACAGCAGGGGCGGCAGGGCGGTCAAGGCGGCCAGAGTGGCCAGAACCAGCAGGCCGGCCGCGCGATGCAGGAAGCGTCGGAGGAGATGCAGCAAGCCGCCAACGAACTGCGACGGCAGGACGCGCAGCAGGCGGCCGAGCGTGGCAACCGCGCGCTCGAGCGGCTTCGTGATCTCGAGCAGCAGATGCGCAGCGGGCAGCCGGACGATCGCCGGCGGGCGTTGGGGGAGATGCAGCTGGAGTCGCGCCAGCTCGCCGACGCGCAGCGACGCCTCGCGGCCGACCCGCAACGCGGCCGCGGCAACGAGCCTGACGCCTCGCGTCGCCGGGCCGGAGAGCAGGACCGGCTCGCCGAGCGGATGGAGCGGTTGGAGCGGTCGGTTCGCCAGATGGCCGGCGCGCAGCAGGGCCATGCCCAGCAAAGCCAGCAGGGGCAGCAGCCACAGCAAGGCGAACAGGGCCAACAGGGAACAGGGCCAACAGGGCCAACAGGGCCAACAAGGCCAACAGGGCCAACAGGACAGGCCAGCAGGGGCAGGGCCAGCGTAACGCGCTCGGCGAAGCGGCGCGCGAGCTGGAGCGACAGCATTTGTCCGAGCGCATGCGGAACGCTGCGCGCGCCGATCGGGAGAACGCCGCGCAGGCCGCGCAGGCCGGGCCCAACGGCCGGCAGAACGGCCAGCCGCAAACCGGTTCGCAGAATCCGCGCTCAGGGCTGCCTCCGCAAGGCAGCCAGCAAGGGCAGCAGGGGCAGGGCCAGCAGGCCCAGGGCCAAGGCCAGGGGCAGGGCCAAAGGGCCAAAGGGCCAGCAGGGTCAGCAGGGTCAGCAGGGTCAGCAGGGCCAGGGGACGGGTGAAGGTCAGCGTGCCGGCGCGCAGGAAGGTCAGGCGATCGCCCGCGAGCTCGATCGTCTCGCCGAGCGACTCGGTGCGGCGAACGGCCAGGGTGGCGAATCCGATCAGCTCTCGGAGCAGCTCTCGCGCATCCGCGATCTGCGCGAGCAGCTGTCGCAGCTCGAACGGCAGTTGTCCGAGGCGTCGAAGAACGGCGAGGGCCAGGGTCAGCAGTCAGGTGGGCGCAGTTCGCAGAACGGGCAGAACAGCCAGGGCCAGGGGCAGCCCGCCGGTAACGGCGACAACGCGCCGTGGGATGGGGCCCGCGACCTGATCGACAGCATGCGCCGCGAGCTGGAATATGAGACGCCGACGGGGGACGAGTTCAATCCAGGGCGTTCGGCGCCCGGAACGGAAGCCTGGAAGCAGGACTTCGCGCAGTGGGACGAGTTGAAGGTGCAGCTCGCGGCCGCGCTCGAACGCGCCGAGAACAGCACCGCCGCGAGACTGCGGAACCAGCAGACCAACGACCGCTTGAACGCCGGCGTTGCCCAGGGCGTTCCCGAGCAGTACCGCAGCCTGGTGGATCAGTACTATCGCGCCCTCGCGTCGCAGAAGCAGAGGAAGTAGCCAGCCACCATGCAATTTGCCTTCGCTCTCCCCTGGTGGGCGCTCGTGCTGGTGGCTGCCGCGATCCTCGCGGCGGCGTGGGGCGCGTACGTCGGCGCGATTGTGCCGCTGACCCGGGGCCGTCGGACGGCGCTGATCGCGCTCCGCGCGCTCACGCTGCTCCTGCTCATCGTGTGTCTCCTCCGCCCCGTGCGCGTGTTGCCGCCCGACGGTGAGAACGACGCGGTGGTGCCGATCCTGGTCGACGCCTCGCGCAGCATGCGCCTCGGCGACGCCGACGGCCGTTCCAGGATTGAGGCCGCGCGCGCCCTCGCGGGCAGCCTCCAGGTACCGCTGAACGCTCACTTCAAGCCTGAAATCTGGACGTTCGGCCGCCAGCTGGAGAAGCCGGACGGCGACAGGCCGATTGCCGCCGACGAAGAACGGAGCGACCTGTCCGGCGCGCTGCGCGCGGTGCGCGAGCGCTATCGTGACCAGCCGCTCGCCGGCGTCATCGTCATCTCCGATGGCGGCGATACGAGCGCGCAGGATGCTGCGACGGTCGTCGGGGATGCCACCGTCCCGGTGTATGCGGTGGGCGTCGGCGCGCCGCGCGGGGCGGCCGACTTCGAAGTGCTCGACGTCTCTGCAGGCGACGCGGCCCTGACCGAGTCGTCGATTGACTTGACCGTTGCCGCCGTCAGCCACGGTGCGGCAACACCGTTCGATCTGCGCGTGCTCGAGAACGGCCGCCCGATCGACGTGCGGCGCGTGACCCCGGCAGCCGGCGGCGGGCCCGTGCGGACCGTCATTACCGTCTCGCCGCCACGCGAGACCGCGACGCTCTACACGATCGAGATCCCGTCGGCGTCCGGCGAGCTGGTGCTCGAGAACAACCGGCGCAGCGTGCTCGTCGAGCCGCCTGGCCGGCGAAGGCGTGTCCTGGTCGTAGAGGGCGCGCCCGGGTTCGAGCACACCTTCATCAAGCGCGCGCTCATGCTCGATCCCGGCATCGAGGTGGACTCCGTCGTACGGAAGGGGCGCGACGCGCAGGGAGACTCGACCTACTTCGTGCAGTCCGTCTCGGACCGGGCGTCGCAACTGGCCAGCGGGTTCCCGGACGATCGGGCGGCGCTCTATCAATACGACGCCGTGATCCTGGCCAACATCGAGCCCGATTCGCTGTCACGCGTCCAGCTCGAAATGGTCGCGGGCTTCGTGGGCGAACGGGGCGGCGGGCTCCTCGTGCTCGGGGCCAAGTCATTCGCGCAACAAGGACTGCTTGGCACGGCCATCGACGAAGTGCTGCCGGTCGCGCTGAGCGATCGCGGCAGCGGCGTGGTTCGCGCCTCCGCCCGCCAGGGCGAGCGCTACACCGTGTCGGTCACCCCTGACGGGGAATCGCACCCGGTCATGCGGATCGGCGCGTCGCCGGACGAGATGGCGCGCCGCTGGAACACAGTCCCGGCGCTGGCCGGCGCCGCGACGCTCGGCGCCCCTCGCCCGGGCGCGCAGGTGCTCGCGCTGATTCGCGCCGAGGACGGCACCAGGCCGCTCGTGGCGGTGCAGCGGTTCGGCCACGGCCGTTCGATGGTCTTCACTGGCGAGGCATCGTGGCGCTGGCGCATGCGAATGCCGTCGACCGATCGCACATACGAGCTGTTCTGGCGCCATGCGGCCCGCTGGCTCGCGGCTCCGTCGCCCGACCCCGTGTCGATCCCGCCCGTTTCGGGTCTTGCGCCCCGCGAGGCCGGCACACTGAGCGTGGACGTGCGTGACGACGAGTTCGCCGCTGTTGCCGACGCGCAAGTCCAGATGCGGGTGACGGTGCCCGGCGGGGAGACGCGCGACCTTCGGGTCGCGCTGGCCGACGCGCGCGCTGGCCGATATTCGGGTGAGTTCGTGTTCGACCAGCCGGGGATCTACCGTGTCGCCGTGGAGGCGCGACGGGGCACGACCGTCCTCGGCTCGTCGGAACGGTGGGCGCTGGTCGGCGGCGCGGACACCGAAATGGCCGATCCCCGGCTGAACGAAGACGTACTGCGGCGCGTCGCGCGTGCCAGCGGTGGACGCTACGTTCCCGCGCGGGACGCGTCCGAGATTCCATCGCTGCTCGAGTCACAGGCGGCCGATCCGGGAACGCCGCGGCTGCAGGAACTGTGGCACCAGAGCTGGATCTTCGCGGCAGCAATCATGCTTCTGGGTGTCGAGTGGTTCCTTCGCCGCCACTGGGGACTCCGGTGACATTCACGACTGCCAACGCTCAATCCCCGGCCGCCCGCGCCCGATTCGCCATCGCAGGCGTGGTGGCGGCGTTCCTCAGCCTGGCGGCGCCCGCTCTCGCCGGCGAACGATACGCCATCGTGGTCTCGGGAGCCTCCGGTGGCGAGAAGTACGCGGCCCAGCAGCAGACGTGGCGAAACGATCTCGCGATCGCGCTCAAGACGACGCTTGCGTTCCCGGAAGCCAACGTCCTGGTCTTTTCCGAAGAGCCCACGGACTCGCTCAAGGCCACGGCTGAGAACGTGCGGCGGGTGTTCTCTGACCTGCGGCGCCGTCTCACGACGGAAGACACGCTGCTCGTGGTCCTGCTCGGCCACGGCACCTTCGACGGCGCGGACGCCAAGTTCAACCTCGTCGGACCCGACCTGACGGCCGTCGAGTGGAAGGCGCTCATTGGAGAGCTGCCGGGCCGCATCGCCCTGGTCAACACGACGGCGTCCAGTTTCCCGTTCCTCGAGGAGCTCTCGCAGAAAGGCCGCGTCGTCATCACCGCGACCGACTCGGCGGCGCAGCGGTTCGCCACGGTCTTTCCCGAGTACTTCGTCAAGGCGATGGCGGACGTCACCAGCGACTTCGACAAGAACGGCCGCATGTCCATCTGGGAGGTGTTCACCGCGGCCAGCGCAGGCGTGAAGCAGTACCTACGAGCAGCGCGGCCAGCTCTCGACCGAGCGGCCGCTCATCGATGACGACGGGGATCGCGTGGGGCGCGAGGCGCAGGCACCCGGAATGGACGGGACGGTCGCGCGGTCGCTGCACCTCGACGCCGATCCGGGCAGCATCAGCGCCGACGTCGCTATCGCGGCGCTCGAGCGGCAGCGCGCCGCCCTCGAGATGCAGCTCGAGGACCTGAAGGGCCGTCGCGCGTCGATGTCCGACGCGGACTATCAGGCGGAGCTGGAGAGAATCCTCGTCCAGATCGCCCGCGTCGCGCAGCAGATCCGCCAGCGCTCCTGAATGGTCCTTCCGGCTGAAGCCGGAAGCCACATTGGACTTGGTCTGAACGATCGCTCAAGGTTACGCATCGTTCCACCACTCGACGCGCTGACGCTCGCGCCGCCGGAATACCAGCACGCCGCTGATCCCCGCCAGAAACCCGGCCGCATGTGCCCAGAAGGCGATGCCGCCGGCCGGCTCGCCCCCGGTAGCCGTCGCCATCGACCCCACACCGCTCAGCAGCTGCATCAGGAACCAGACGCCGAGGAAGAAGATGGCCGGGATCTCGACGATCTGAAAAAAGAAGAAGATCGGGAGCAGCGTCACGATACGTGACTTGGGATAGAGCACGAAGTAAGCGCCCATGACTCCCGCAATCGCGCCGCTGGCGCCGACCATCGGCACGACTGAGTCGGGACTCGCGATGGTCTGGGCCAGCGCCGCGGCCGTGCCGCACAGCAGGTAGAACGCCAGGAACCGCCCGTGACCCATGCGGTCCTCGACGTTGTCGCCGAAGATCCAGAGATACAGCATGTTTCCGCCGAAGTGGAGCAGGCCTCCGTGCAGGAACATGGACGTCAACACCGCGACCCACGAAAACGCCGCCGGGATGAGGCCGAAGTAGAGAACGAACTCCTCGATCGCCTCGCCCATCGTGAGCTGATAGAAGAAGACGAGGGCGTTGGCGGCAATCAGCGCGAACGTGACGTATGGAGTGGTGCGCGACGGGATGACGTCACGAAGGGGGATCATGAAGGCCTCAGGGCCCTGGGTCCAGGCCCAGGGCTTCACCGAACTTGATTACTGTACTCTAGGGCCTGAGGCCTGAGACAGCTCTGAGGCCTGAGCCCTGAGCCCGAGGCCTTCATGATTTGCCGCTACTGCCAGACCGAAATCGCCGACAAGGCGCTGATCTGCTTTCGATGCGGGAACGCGACGACGGAACCGCGTATCAAGCCCCCGGCCGAGGGCCCTTTGTTCGAACGCAAGCGGCGCTCGCGGCTGCCAATCGTCGCGGTCGTGATCATCATCGTGCTGGCGCTCATCGCGGCGTGGGCGATGGGGCTGCTCGACGTATCTGCCGCACAGCCTCAGATTCCCGCCGTGGAATTCGGGCCGGCTGAAGCCGGCCCCGACGGGCGCCAGGAATGGTCGTCGGACATACCATTACGGGCGGCAATGGATCCTCGTACGTAGAGGCCGGCTTCAGCCGGCCCTTGCTATCCGGCGCTGACTACCCCCGCTCCTTGACCCCTTCCGAGATGTCCTGCAGCGCGTCTCCGACGCGTTTGTCCTTTCCTTCCTTCACCGCCAGGTCGCCGATGGAGACGATGCCGACGAGGCGCTCGTTCTCGATCACGGGCAGGCGCCGCACCTGGTGCTCGCTCATCAGCTCGGCGGCCTCGCGCGTGCTCATCTCCGGCGATGCCGAGATGACGCCGCCGCTGACGATCTCGCGCACCGGCCGGTTCAGCTGGCCGTCCTCGGCAACCGCGCGCACGACGATGTCGCGATCGGTGACCAGACCGATGGGGCGGCCGTTCTCGACCACCGGCACGACGCCGGTGTCGTGGTCGCGCATGATGCGCGCCGCGTTCTGGATGCTGTCCTCTGGCGAGACGGTCCACGGATTTGGCGTCATCACGTCACGGATATTCATGAGTAGCTGCTCCTTATCAGGGGGACCCGATCGCGGATTCCGCGTCAGTGGTAGCAAGAGGCAGGCCCCATCTGCGGCAAAAGGTCGGCCGTATAATCGAGCCAGCGTATGCGCCCGCGACCGCGCACGGTTCTGTTGCTTGCCCTCGCGACAGCGGTTGTCGTGTTCTGCGGCGTGCAGGATCGCGGGACTGCGTCGGGAGCCCGGCAGTACGTCGATCGTCAACAGGCCGCGGCGGCAGGCCGTGGGGATCCGGTGTCGGTGGACGAGATCATGAGGCCAGCGGTTCGGCGGTCGGTCGAAGACGCATCGTTGTGGAGCGCCCTGGTCGTGGGCGCCGGCGTCGTCGCGGCGGTGGTCCTGCGAAGGGTGGGCGCGTGAACGATTCGCTGATCTACGACTGGAACCTCGACTCTCCGACGCCGAAACCACCGGTGGTGATGCTCGACGACGAGACGCTGCGTGACGGGCTCCAGTCGCCGTCGGTGCGCGCGCCGTCGATCGATCAGAAGATCAAGATTCTCCACCTGCTCAGCCGCAACGGCGTGGACACCGCCGACATCGGCCTGCCCGGCGCCGGTCCCCACGTCGTCAAGGACGTCGAGCGCCTGGCGCGCGAGATCGGCGACGCGAAGCTGCGCATCAAGGCAAACTGCGCCGCGCGCACGATGATTGCGGACGTGCAGCCGATTGCCGACATTACGCAGCGGACCGGCGTGCCGATCGAGTGCTGCTGCTTCATCGGTTCGAGCCCTATCCGCCAGTACGCGGAGGACTGGACCGTGGATCACCTTCAGCGATGTACCGATGAAGCCATCACGTTCGCGGTTGCGCAAGGGCTGACCGTGATGTACGTCACCGAAGACACGACGCGCTCGGACCCCGATACCTTGCAGCGGCTGTTCACCACCGCGATCCGGGCCGGCGCGGCGCGGATCTGCATTGCCGACACGGTCGGGCACGCCACACCGGTTGGCGCGCGCGCCGTCGTACGCTTCGCGCGGCGGGTCATCGACGAGGCCGGCGGCGAGAACGTCGCGATCGACTGGCACGGCCATCGCGATCGTGACATGGGCACGATCAACAGCGTGGCCGCCCTCGAGGCGGGCGCCTCGCGCGTGCACGGCACGATTCTCGGCATCGGGGAGCGGGTGGGCAACACGCCGATGGATCTGCTGATGGTGAACCTGGTGCTCATGGGCTGGATCGAGCGTGACCTGACGCAGCTCAACGAGCTGGTGCACGCCGTCTCTGAAGCCACCGGCGAACCGATTCCGGACAACTATCCCGTGTTTGGCCGCGACGCGTTCCGCACGGCGACCGGCGTGCACGCCGCCGCGGTCGTGAAGGCGTTTCGGAAACACGATCCGGAGCTGATGGACACGGTGTACTCCGGCGTACCCGCACGCCTGGTGGGACGCGCGCAGCAGATCGAGGTCGGGCCGATGTCGGGGAAGTCGAACGTGGTGTTCTGGCTGGAGCGCCACGGCATCGACGCGGACGAGGAACTCGTGGACCGCGTCTTCCGCCGCGCCAAGGCGTCGCTGACTGTCCTGACCGAGCAGGAGATTCTCACCGAGATCGAAAACGCCCGAGCGTTCGCGACCACCCGCCTGGATTCGTAATCCGTCGCGGCTCGTCGTTCTTCCGGCTGAAGCCGGAAGAAATTCGCGTCGGGCTTTCAGCCGCCTGGTCTCAGACCCGCCGTTCTCACGAAGCCCGACCGGCGCGGCGCGCCGGCATGGCCAGGCGTTTCTCGATGTCAGGCAGCGCCTCGAGGACAACGTCGCCGACGATCTGCAGGCTGCGGGCGCTGACGTGGTCGAGATCGTCCTGCGCCGTGTGCCACGCGGCGTAGTCCAGGTCGATGATGTCCACGGCGGGCACCCCGGCACGCAGGAACGGAATGTGGTCGTCGTCGATCGTGGTGTAGTCGTCGAGGAACGTCGTGCGGTGGCCAAGCCTGGCGGCTGACGCCCAGACGGCTTCGTTCAGCCACGGCGTCGAGTTCGTGTCGCGACGGACGGTCAGATCCCGGTCGCCGATCATGTCGAGCAGGACCAGCGCCTTGAGCGAGGCGAGGGTCGCCGCCTTGCGCGCCGCCTGCACGTAATGACGGCTGCCGTAGGTGTGATCGTCGCCGCGCCATTCGACGACCGCTTCCTCGCCGTCGAGGAAGAGCAGCTCGATCGTGAACTCGTTCCGCCGTGCCTTGAGCACACGCGCCAGCTCCAGGACCGCCGCGGTGGACGAGGCGCCGTCGCTGGCGCCGACGAAGCGGAACTCCTTGAACAGCTTGGTGTCGTAGTGCGTGGCGATGGCGATGCGATCGGCGCGCGTGCCCGGGATCGTCGCGATGAGGTTGATCATCCGCACGCGGCCGGCCGGCGTCGAGGCGTCGAACGCCTGCTCGCGCACGTCGATGCCCGCCGATTTGAGCTGGGCCTGGATGTAGCGGCGGCATTCGGCGAGCGCCGCGGATCCCGCCGGCCTCGGCCCGAATGCGACCTGTCGCTGCAGGTGTTCGAACGCGCGGTTGCCGTCGAACCGCACCTGTGCTCCGGCACTGACGATGGTCACGAGGATGGCACCGACAAGGAGCAGCGATTGTACCGACAGGGAACCCGTTCGCATCGACAGGAATCGCGCTCGCACCCCCGTCACCACTCCGCCCCTAGCCTCGTTTGCCAAGCGGCACGTAGTCCCGCCGCGTGGCGCCGACGTAAATCTGCCGCGGACGCGCGATCTTCTGATCGGGATCGAGCAGCATCTCCTCCCACTGCGCGATCCAGCCGGAGGTACGCGGGATGGCGAAGAGGACGGGGAACATCTCGACGGGGAAACCCATGGCCTGGTAGATCAGCCCCGAGTAGAAGTCCACGTTCGGATACAGCTTGCGCGAGATGAAGTACTCGTCCTGCAGCGCGATGCGCTCGAGCTCGAGCGCGATGGCGAGGAGCGGGTTCTTGCCGGTGACCTCGAAGACCGCGTCGGCGGTCTGCTTGATGACCTTCGCCCGCGGGTCGTACAGCTTGTAGACGCGGTGCCCGAAGCCCATCAGCCGGCCCTCGCCGCCCTTCACGCGCTTGATGAAGCTGGGCACGTGGTCGACGCTGCCGATTTCCTGGAGCATCCGCAGCACCGCTTCGTTCGCGCCGCCGTGCAGCGGCCCGTAGAGTGCCGCCGCCGCGCCGGCCATCGACGAGTACGGATCCGCGTGGGAACTGCCGATGACGCGCATCGCGGTCGTGCTGCAGTTCTGCTCGTGGTCGGCGTGAAGGATGAACAGCACTTCGAGCGCGCGCTCGAGCACGGGGTTCACCTGGTACTTCAGTTCCGTCATCCGGAACAGCATGTTCAGGAAGTTGCCGGCGAAGCTCAGCTCGTTGTCGGGATAGACGTACGGCCGGCCGATGCTGTGCCGGTAGGCGTAGGCGGCAATGGTCGGGACCTTCGCGATCAGCCGGTGCATCTGCTTCTTCCTCGACTTCTCGTCGAAGATGTTCTTCGCGTCCGGATAGAACGTGGAGAAGGCGCCGACCGTGCTCAGGAACACCCCCATCGGGTGCGCGTCGTACTGGAACCCTTCCATGAGCTTCTTGATGTTCTCGTGAAGCATCGTGTGGAGGGTGATTTCCTTGATCCACGTCTTCAGCTCGCTGTCCGTGGGCAGCTCGCCGAACATGATCAGGTACGCCGTCTCGAGATAGGTCGACTGCTCGGCCAGCTGCTCGATCGGGTAGCCGCGGTACTCGAGAATCCCCTTGTCCCCGTCGATATAGGTGATCGCACTCCGGCACGCTGCGGTGTTCATGAACGCCGGGTCGTACGTCATCAGTCCGCCATCGTCCTCGCCAGCCTTGATCTGACGGAGGTCGAGGGCTTTGATCGCGCCTTGCTTGATCGGGATCTCGTACTGCTTGCCGGTGCGGTTGTCGGTGATGGTGAGCGTGTCGGCCATAACTGGAGGAGAAAACTTAGGTGTCCTGGTCGCTATCGGAATCGGGGGAGGGCACCGGGGTGCTGGCTATCCGGTAGTCGCCGTCGGCCCACCGCGCCAGGTCTTCGTTCCGGCATCGCTCGCTGCAGAACGGCCGCCAGCGCTCGTCCACGGGACGCTTACGGCACAGGACGCATAGCCGAGCCTCGCCCATCCGATTTATTCTATGTCATTGTCCGTCTTCGGTCTCCAGTCTGCGGTCTACGGTCGTGACGAAATCACCGGCCGATGGCCGTAATGAGCTCCGTAGACCGAAGACCGTAGCCGGAGCCCGGCCTAGCGGTGCGCCTGTGGTGGATGGTGGCGCACGTCGAGCGCCGACACCATGAAGATGACATCCTCGGCGACGTTGGTGGCGTGGTCGCCGATCCGCTCCAGGTGGCGCGAGACGAGGATCAGGTCCAGGGCCGGTTCGACCGTCCCCGGGTCCTGCAGCATGTAGGTCAGCAACTCCCGGAATACCTGCGTCTTCAGGGCGTCCAGACGGTCGTCCTCGTTCAGGACCTGATGCGCCAGCGCGGTGTCCCTGCGCACGTAGGAGTCGAGCGCGTCCCTCAGCATCGACTGGGCGATGTCTCCCATCTGCGGGATGTCGATCAGCTTCTTGACCGGTGGGTGCGTCGAATAGCGCTTGGCCGCCTCCGCGATGTTCACGGCGAGGTCCCCCACGCGCTCCAGATCGGTGTTGATCTTCACGGCGGCGACGATCGACCGGAGGTCCGTGGCCATCGGCTGGTGCAGCGCCAGCAGGCGGAAGCAGCGTTCATCCACCTCGATATGCAGCGCGTTGATCGGTTCATCGCCGCGGAGCACCTTTTCGATGAGCGTCGTGTCCCGGGCAGCCAGCCCCTGCACGGCCTGGTGGACGCGCTCCTCGGCAAGGCCGCCCATCTCGAGCAGGCGTCCCTGCAGGGCCTCGAGTTGCTCCCGGAAATGAGGTACGGCTCGCTCCACTAGCCAAATCTCCCTGTGACGTAATCTTCGGTCAACTTCTCGGACGGGTTCGTGAAAATCTTGTCCGTGCGATCGTACTCAACGAGCCGGCCGAGCCAGAAGAACGCGGTGTAGTCCGACACGCGCGCCGCCTGCTGCATGTTGTGCGTCACGATGACGATTGTGTACGCCTTCTTCAGGTCGTATACGAGCTCCTCGATGCGCTGTGTCGCGATCGGATCGAGCGCCGAGGCCGGTTCGTCCATCAACAGGATATCCGGCCGGACGGCCAGCGCCCTGGCGATGCACAGGCGCTGCTGCTGGCCGCCGGACATCGCCAGGGCCGACTCGTGCAAGCGGTCTTTGACTTCGTCCCACAAGGCCGCCTGTTTCAGGCTCTCCTCGACCCGAGCGGCGAGCTCCGGCCGGGAGCCCGCCATCCCGTTGATGCGCAGCCCGTACGCGACGTTCTCGAAGATCGACTTCGGGAACGGGTTCGACTTCTGGAACACCATGCCGACTCTGCGGCGCAGCAGGACGACGTCCACGCCCGGCTCGTAGATGTTCGACCCGTCGATCAGCACCCGCCCATCCACGCGCGCGCCCGGGATGATGTCGTTCATGCGGTTGAGCGTGCGCAGGAACGTGCTCTTGCCGCATCCGGACGGCCCGATGAAGGCCGTCACGAGATGCGGCTGAATCTTGACCGAGATGTCCTGGAGCGCGCGCTTGTCACCGTAGTAGAAGTTCAGCGACTCGGCTTCGACCTTGGCCGGCGCGTCCGGGCGCGGCGTCCCGGGATTCTTACGGGCAGCGATACCCGCGAGCGAAGGTACGCGGACAGGCGTGCTCACGAGCGGACCTTTTTCTGGTATCGGTCGCGCACGACGATGGCGACCGCGTTCATCGTCATCAGCAACGCAAGCAGGACGATGATCCCGGCGGCGGCGTTGGCCTGGAACTCGACCTGCGGGCGCGAGACCCAGTTGAAGACCTGGATGGGGAGCACGGTGAATGGCGACCAGATGCTGTCTGGCGCGAAGGTCACGAACGTCACTGCGCCAATTGTAATCAGCGGCGCCGTTTCGCCGATCGCGCGCGAGAGCGCCAGGATCAGGCCGGTCAGGATGCCCGGCATGGCGACGGGGAGCACCTGGTACCAGATGGTCTGCCACTTGGTCGCGCCCAGCGCGTACGACCCTTCGCGCAGCGACTTGGACACCGCGCGCAGCGCCTCGCGGGTCGAGAGGATGACGACGGGCAGCACCAGCAGCGCCAGCGTGGCGCCGCCGGCCAGCACGCTCCGGCCCAGGCCGAGGGTGCGCACGAACAGGCCCAGGCCGAGCAGGCCATAGATGATCGACGGCACGGCGGCCAGATTGGTGATGTTGATCTCGATGAGACGCTCCAGCGCGCTGCGGCTGCCGTACTCCTCGAGGTAGATCGCAGCGGCCACGCCCACGGGCACGGCCAGCGCGATGGTCACGAGGATCACGTAGATGCTCCCGGTCAAGGCGTGCCAGATGCCCGCCTGGTCGGCGCGCCGCGACGGGAATCCCGTCAGGAAGTCCCACGTCAGGCGCCCGGCGCCGTCGCGCCAGACGTCCCAGATGAGCGCAGCAAGCGACGCGAGCGCCACGCACAGCACGACCATCGCGACTGCCTGGAAGGCGACGTCGAGCGCGCGCCTCATGCGTACTCCTGGCGGAACCGCTCCCGCAGCCACGCGCTCGCCAGGTTCAGCACGAACGTGCTGAGGAAGAGCAGGGTGCCGACGGCAAAGATGGTTCGGTACTCCAGCGTGCCCTGTGGCGTGTCGCCCATGCTCACCTGCACGATGTACGCAGTCATCGTTTCGATCGGCACCATCGGGTTCCACGTGAGGCGGGGCTGCTGGCCCGCGGCGATCGCCACGATCATCGTCTCGCCAATCGCGCGTGAGGCGGCGAGGATGAACGCCGCCGTGATGCCCGAAAGGGCCGCCGGGACGATGACTCGAAGGCTCGTCTGCATCTTCGTCGCGCCGAGCGCATACGACCCTTCGCGCAGGCCGCGCGGCACCGCCTGCATCGCGTCCTCGGCCAGGGAGGACACGAGCGGCAGGATCATGATCCCCATCACGATGCCGGGCCCGAGCGCGTTGAAGCCGGCCAGGTCGGGGATGAACCGCTGCAGCAGCGGCGTGACGAACAGCAGAGCGAAGTAGCCGTACACGACCGTCGGCACGCCGGCGAGGATCTCGAGCACCGGCTTGATCGTGCGCCGGATCCGCGGGTCAGCGTACTCGCTGAGGTAAATGGCGCTCAACAGTCCCATCGGCACCGCCACGAGCATGGCAATGGAGGAGACGAGCGCCGTACCGGCCACGAGCGGGAGGACGCCGAAACGTGGGCTGGCGAACAGCGGCGTCCACTCGGTCCCGAACAGGAACTCGACGATCGACACCTCGCTGAAAAACGCGAAGGTCTCCACCGCGAGCACCACGATGATGCCGACAGTCGTGCCAATCGAGAGCAGCGCGCACAGGAACAGCGCCCACTCGATCAGGAACTCGAAGCGCTTCATTTCTCCCGGGCGAGCAACGCTTCGAGCGTCATGCCGACCTGGGAGCCGCCTTCGCCGAATGCCGTCCCGACCTTTCGTTCCGCGAAATGCTTCCTCGCCAGTTCGTAGATCTGCGGCGTGAGCTGGACGTAGCCGACCTCTCGTATGAGCTCGGGAGACGCAAAATACGAATCGACGAACTTCTGGATCTCGGGCCGCTCCGCCGACTTGCGCGCGACGTAGATGAAGAGGGGCCGGGAGAGCGGCTGGTAGGTGCCGTCGCGCACGGTCTGCTCGGACGGCACGATCGGGCCGCTGCCGTTGTCCGCCTTCGCATCGTCGACGGGCACGATCCGCAGCTTGGCCTTGTTCTGCTCCACATAGGCGAGCGGGAGGAAGCCGAGTGCGAGTTCGTCGTTGGCGATGCCCTGGACGAGCACGTTATCGTCCTCGCTGGAGGTGAAGTCGCCGCGGCTCGCGCCTTCCTTGCCGACGGTCGCCTCGGTGAAATAGTCGTAGGTGCCGGAGTCCACGCCGGCGCCGAAGAGGCGGATCTCGCGGTCGGGCCACGACGGCCGCACCTGGTTCCAGCGCGTGATCTTGCCCTGGGCCTCCGGCGACCACAGCCGCTTCAGTTCGTCCACGGTGATCGACGACGCCCACGTGTTCTTCGGGTTCACGACGATGGCGAGCCCGTCGTAGGCGACCGGCAGCTCGATATATTCCACACTCGCCTTCTGGCAGGCCGCGATTTCGGTCGGCCGGATCGGTCGGGACGCGTCGCTGATGTCGGTCTCGCCGGCGCAGAACTTCTGGAATCCTCCACCCGTGCCCGAGACGCCGACCGTCGCGCGTGCGTCGGGATTGGCGCGCTGAAACTCTTCCGCGACCGCTTCGCTGATGGGGAATACGGTGCTCGATCCGTCGATGCGGATGAGCGCGGGCGCGGCGCCGGCCGCTCCTTCACCTTGACTGTTTGGCCCGCCGCCACAGGCTGCGGTCACGAGCGTCACCAGTACCGGCAGAGGCACCGCGTATGAAGCCATGAGACATGAGCCCACGCTATAGGACGGGAATTTCGCGCTCGTTTCTGAGATGTTAAATCGGTGTAACCACGGAGGCAGCAGGGGTCTTTCGCCTGAAAGTGGAAGTCACATCGGCTTGCGCGGCGCCCGTCTTCCGGTTCGCCTGGTTGTCCTTGTGGCTTCCGGCTTCAGCCGAACGAGCGTTCCGCCGTCAAGCGCGGCGGAGAGCGGCAGCCTCCCCTCGGGCGCGGGTTCGGGTTCGCGCGGCAGGTGCTTTCGAACGGGCCGGCGCAGGTCCCTGCATCGGCCGCAGCGGTGGGTCGCGTGGGGGTGTCGACTTCCGCCGGCTTGTGATTCGCGGCGACTTCGAGGTGGACGGGCTTCCGCACCAGTTTCTCGAACGGCTTGGCGTGGCGCAAGGCCGCCCAGAGCTCCAGCTCGGCGTCGTTGGTGGTATGGAGCTCGAGGAGCATGTCCTCGCCACGGTCGCGGAGCTCGAGGCCTGATACTACCTGGGCGTGGCTCCGGTCGAGACTCTCGGCGACGCGAAGAATCGACGACAGCAGCCGCACGGCCCGCCGGAGCCGGGCGGACAGGTGCGCGTACTCCTCGTGTGACTTCTTGGGCGTGCCGCGCCGATGGTACCGCGCGATGAGTGCCATGACCTCGATTTCGTCAGGGTGAAAGCCGCGCAGGTCGCCGTTCTTGATCAAGTAGTACGAATGCCGATGGTGCCGCGGATAGCTGATATGGACGCCCAGGTCATGCATCACCGCCGCATACTCGAGCCACTCGCGCTCCCGATCGGTCAGGCCGTGGATGGCCCGCGTCTGGTCGAACAGGGCCAGCGCGAGCCGTGCCACCTGCTGCGCATGGTCCGAGTAGTAGTTGCACCGCTCCGCCAGCTCGATCGTGCTGCGGCGCCGCACGTCGGGGATCTTGTCGATCTGCGCGATCTGGCGCTTGTTGGTCCGGATGTAATCGAGGACCAGGCCCTCGCGCAGGGCGAGGTCGCAGAGCGTGAGCTCCTCGGCGCCAAGCCGGCGCAGGATCGTGTCGATCAGGACCGACCCGGCGACGACCAGATCCGCCCGTCGCGGGTCCATTCCCGGGATCGCCAGGCGGCTCTCGAGGTCGAGGCCGACGACTTCCTTGCGGAGGCGCCGGATCTGCTTCGCGGACACCCGCAGGTTGCGGAGGTCGGTCGGGGGCGTGCCTCGCGCCGCGGTTGCGGCGAGGGCGCCGATGCTCAGGATCGTCCCCGACGTGCCGATGACGCGGTCGAATCCGACCGCGGTGATCTGCTCGCAGTGCCGATCGATCTCGGCCGCGATCGACTTGGCCAGCTTGCGCTCGTCGCGCTCTGCCAGGGGATCGCTCTTGACGAAGCGCTCCGTCAGTCGGATGACGCCGATCTTGAAGCTGCGTGCCAGCTGGATCGACGTCGTCGTCCCGAGCGTGATCTCGACGCTGCCGCCGCCGATATCGATGACCACCGCACGGCCGCTGCCGACATCGACCCCGTAGACTGCCGCCTGATGGATGAGCCGGGCCTCTTCCGGCCCGGCGATGACCCGCGCCTGGATGCCGGTATCCTTCTCGATTCGTCCGAGGAACTCACCGCCGTTGCGCGCCTCGCGCACGGCGCTCGTGGCGGCGGCCAGAATCTCATCCACGCCGTGCGACTCGGCAAGGCGTTTGAACTTGGAGAGCGCCTGGAGCGCCGCGGTCATCGCTTCGGCGGTAAGGGCGCGCCCGTCGAGGCCGCCCGCTCCGAGCCGAACCATCGCCTTTTCCCGGTCGATGACCTCGAACGAAAGGTCGGGGCGGACGCGGACCACGATCATGTGGACGGAGTTGGTGCCGATGTCGATTGCAGCGATTCGCATGAGACGGTGAATTGATTTTTGGACGCGATGGACGAAAAATCAACGAAGCTGTGACCATGGAGCGAACCAGCCCATCGGAGCTGCTGATTCGGCAGCGCCTCGCCGCGCTGACACGAACCCTCCCGGCGGCTCAACGGGGCGACGTGCGCTCGATCCACCAGGCGCGTGTTGCGACCCGTCGGCTCCGCGAAGCACTCCCGCTCGTGGCGTCGGGCACGCGCGGGCACAAGCTGGAGCGTATCGTACAGCGCCTGACGCGCGCGCTCGGACCCGTTCGCGAGCTCGACGTCGCCCTCATCAACCTCGACGAGCTCGAGCGCGACGGCGACATGCCGCGCGCGGCCATACTCCGACTCCGCCAGGTGATCGGCGAGGAACGCGGGCTGCTGCACGCCGAGATGCGCCGCCGGATCGAAAACACGAACGTCGACAAACTGCGCAAGCGCGCCGTTGCCGCGGCGCGCAAAGCCCCGTCCGCCCCGGCGCGCGGGCGCGTGCGGGATCCCGAGCGGCTCGCGGCGGCGCAGCAGCGCGCTGGCCGGCGGGCGGCTGCGCTGCGCGCCGCCATCGAGAATGCCGCCGGCATCTATCTGCCCGACCGGCTGCACGAGGTGCGCATCGCCGTGAAGAAGCTGCGGTATGGTATGGAGCTCGCCCGCGAGTTGAGCGGCTCGCGGGCGATGTCTGCGATCCGCTCGCTGAAGGAAGCGCAAGACCTGCTGGGACGCATGCACGATCTCGAAATCCTTATCGCCCGCACCCGCGCGGTGCAGGGCTCGCCTATCGGCACGAACCTCCGGCTGTCGGGCGATCTCGATCAGCTCGTGCGGCGCCTCGAAAACGAATGCCGCCAGCTTCACGGCCACTACATGGCGTCGCGCCACAGGCTGCTGGCGATCGTGGATCGGGTCGAGGCTGCTCCCGCGCACGCCCACACGACCGCGCCGGCCGCCTGACATGGCGACCCCCTGCGCGCTCTACCTCGTTCGTCATGCCATCGCGGCCGAACGTGGCGAGGACTGGCCTGACGACGACAAGCGCCCGCTGACCGAGCGAGGGATTGCGCGCTTCAAGGAAGCGGTCAGTGGTCTCGAGGCGCTGGATGCCGAAATCGACGAAGTCTTCACGAGCCCGCTGGTGCGTGCGAAGCAGACGGCCGATCTGCTCGCGGCCGGCGCGCAAGGGAAGCCGTCGGTCAAGATCCTCGACGCCCTCTCGCCCGGGGCACAGCCCCACGGCGGTTCTCGCGCAGCTGGCCAAGGCGGCCAAGCGCCGCCGCATCGCCCTTGTCGGCCACGAGCCTGACCTCGGCGAGCTTGCCGCCCATCTCATTGGCGCCGGCCGTGCGCTGCCGTTCAAGAAGGGTGGGATCTGCCGCATTGACGTCGAGAGCCTCACCTCCCGCCGCGCCGCCGCCCTCATCTGGTTCGTCACCCCCAAGGTGCTGCGAAAGCTGGGCGAATAGCAGTGACAGCGGCTCGTTGACGCTTCCGTGTTCTCACTTCCCGGTTCGTGTTCAGGTTCGAGGTTCGTTCGCGCTCGCAGCCCGTGATCCGCGGCGCGAGCGCAGCGGCGAGATGCGCCGGACGCCGAACGAACGCTGAACGCGAGCACGAACGGAGAAGCGAGAATCGAGAAGCGTGAACGACAAGCCTCCCTCCCGTGTCGCCGTCATCATCAACCCGATCTCCGGCACGGGCGGCCACCTCGACATCGCGCGCGCGCGGGCAGAGCAGGCGGCGGCCCTGCTCGTGGGGCGCGGGGTCCAGCCGGAGGTCTTCCTCACGGAGCGCGCCGGGCACGCCCGCGAGTTGGCCGTCGTCGGCGCTGGCCCGTGGCGTGTCGCTCGTGCTCGCATGGGGCGGCGACGGCACCGTCAACGAAGTTGCATCGGCGCTGGCGTTCCGCGAGGCGACACTCGGTGTCATTCCGAGCGGATCGGGAAACGGCCTCGCACGCGAGCTCGGCATCCCGCGCGAGCCCGAGCGGGCGTTTGCCTTGGCGTTCGAGGGCAGGACACTCGTGATGGACGCCGGCGAGCTCGACGGGCGCCTGTTCTTCAACATCGCCGGCATCGGCCTCGACGCCCGCGTCGCCCACGAGTTCTCGGCCGGTGGGCTGGTCCGTCGCGGCTTCGCGCGATACATCGAGATCACCGCGCGCGAGTTGTTCACCTACATACCCGACGAGCACACGATTGTCACCGACGGCGAACCGCTGCGCGTGCGGGCGCTGCTCGTCGCGATTGCCAACGCGCGGCAGTACGGCAACGGCGCCGTCATCGCACCCGATGCACGCGTAGACGACGGCCGGCTCGACGTCGTCGTCATCGAGCATCGATCGCCGCTGCGCGCGCTGCTGCAGGTGCCGCGCGTGTTCCTTGGTCAGGTGGCGCGGATTCCCGGAGTGACCATCCGGCAGGGGACGGAGGTGGAGATCACGTCGGCGCGGCCGGTGCTGTATCACGTGGACGGCGAGCCGTTCGTGGGCGGCGCGTCGATTCGCGCGCGGATCCACCCTCGAGCTTTGCGCATCAATATGTCCGGAAGCGCTGCTGATTAGGGCGATTGTCTAAGGTTTCTGCATTTGTTTACACAAGGTTTACACCGCCGAGGCATCGCTCTGAGGTACAGATTAGAGGTCTTCCAGAGAGACACCTGCTGACACCTCATGTACGCACAAAACTTTCGCCGAGCCGCTCAGACAAAACGATTCAGCATCACCGATACCGGGTCATCGGGGTGGGAAGTGCGCGAGGAACAGAACAGCCTCGTCGTACGGATCGTCCGCTACGACGACTGGCATCGCGTCGAGCGCGCGCTGCTGCACTTCGCCCGCGAGGCAGTCTCGCTGCGCGAGAGCGGCTGGACTGAAGCGTGACCTACTCGACGAACCGGTAGCCCAGCCCGACCACCGTCTCTATCTGCTGGCCGGCAAAGCCGAGCTTGGCGCGGAGCCGGCCCACATGGACGTCGACCGAGCGGGTCTCGACCATCCGTTCGTAGCCCCAGACGCGTTCGAGCAGCCGATCGCGGGAAAGCACGCGATTGCGATTCTCCACCAGGTATCGGAGCAGCTCGAACTCGCGGCGGGTCAGCCGCACCTGCGCGCCATTCACGGTGACTGACACGGCATCGAAGTCCGCGGTGAGATGCTTGCCGCGGTAGATCTCGCTGAGTTGGGCCGCCCGATCGTCGGGACGTCCCCGCCGCAGTGCGGCGCGGACTCGCGCCGACAGCTCGCGCAGGCTGAATGGCTTGGTGATGTAGTCGTCGGCGCCCACGTCGAGGCCGACGACGCGATCCCCTTCGCTCGTTCGCGCCGTCACCATGATGATCGGCACACGCGAGGTCGCAGGGCGTGAGCGCAGGATTCGGCACACTTCGAGGCCGCCCAGCACCGGAAGATTCAGGTCGAGGATCAGGAGATCGGGCGCTCGCTCGCTCACCGCCTTCAAGGCGGCGTCACCCGTGGACACCACGTCGATGGCCATGTCGCCGTCGCGTTCGAGGGTGTGCTTGATGAGCCCGGCGATGTCCTGCTCGTCCTCGACCACGAGGACACGTGAAGATGGCACCGCTTCACGGTAGTGAACCGGCGTTTCCGCCCGGTGACGTCGGCGTTAAATGTGCGTTACGACGGACGGCCGGCGAGGACGCGCCGGACCTCGGTGATCAGGGCGTCAGGGGGGCAGGGCTTGGGGACGAACCAGTCGCAGCCGGCGCGGGTCGCGCGCTGCAGCTCGCCGGAACCGTCATGAGCGGTGAGCGCAACCACCGGGATGTGCGCCGTACGCGAGTCGTTCTTCAGGCGCCGCGTGGCCTCCCATCCGTCTACCACGGGGAGGCTGAGGTCCATCAAGACGACATCCGGCACGTGCGTCGTGCCGTGCTCGATGGCGTCGGCGCCGTTGCCCGCTTCGATCACGTCGAACCCGGATATTGAAAACTGCTCTGCGTACAACTGACGCAATTCCGACTGATCCTCCACGATGAGGACAAGTGGCCGCTGGCGTTCTGCCCGCAGCGGCAGCTCGTCTGTGCGCGACATTCGCCAATTATCCCACACGACTCATACCGTGGTCTGGACCATCATGGTCAGCCGTTCCATGCGATGCCCGCTGTCCCTGAATCAGGTCGCGAGTTACAAAAGTGAGGTGAGCCGACGACGGCGAGGATGGGAGGAAGCGCCGCACGCGACGCCGTCCGTTCGATGCGGTTCGTTGATCGCCCTGTACCGCTCGGAAATGGACGCCTCCCGCGTGCGTGAATCGTCCCCGCGCTCGTCGCCTTCCTACTCGGCCGCCTCTGATAGTATTCGCAGCCAATGACCCAGATTGAACAGATCCCGAGGCCCGCAGCCGGCCTCGAGGTGGCTCAGCGCTGGCTTCCGGCGCTCCTGCTGCTGTTTGTCGGATCAGGCTGCGCCGCACTTATCTATGAGGTCGTCTGGTTCCAGCTCCTGCAGCTCTCCGTCGGGTCGTCCGCCGTTTCGTTGGGCATCCTGTTGGGGATCTTCATGGCCGGCATGTGTCTGGGCAGCCTCTTGCTGCCACGGTTCATCGATGCCCGGCACCACCCGCTGAACGTCTACGCCTGCCTCGAGTTTGGCATTGGCGTGTGCGGTATCGCCGTGCTGTACGGCGTGCCGGTGATTGGCGAGGCATACACGAGGATCGCCGGCACCGGCCAGGCGAGCGTGATCCTGCGGGCGCTCGTGGCCAGCATCTGCCTGCTTCCCCCGACGATCCTGATGGGCGCCACGCTGCCTGCGATCGCCCGCTGGGTCGAGGCGACGCCGACCGGCGTCTCGTGGCTCGGCTACTTCTACGCTGGAAACCTCGCAGGCGCCGTGGCCGGCAGCGTGCTCGCCGGTTTTTACCTGCTCCGCGTCTACGACATGTGGATGGCCACCTTCGCCGCGGTGGCGCTGAACGTCCTCGTGGCCGTGCTCGCGATCCTGATATCCACTCGCACCCCCTATGCGCCGCCGCTGTTCGTGAGGACGGCGACAAGCTTCGCGAGCGGGAGCACGCGGCTGGTCTATGTGACGATCGCGCTCTCGGGATTGACGGCGCTTGGCAGCCAGGTCGTGTGGGCGCGGGTGCTGTCGCTGCTGTTCGGCGGCACGGTTTACACGTTTTCGATGATCCTCGCGGTGTTCCTCGTCGGCCTGGGCATCGGCAGCACCGTCGGCGCCGAGCTGGCGCGGCGCGTAACGAGCGCGCGGACGGCCCTCGGCGTGTGCCAGCTGCTGCTGTGCGGCGCGCTGGCCTGGGCTGCCTACTCGACGGGATCGATGCCGTATTGGCCCATCAACCCGGCAATCTCGACGGACATCTCCTACAACCTTCAGCTCGACATCCTTCGCGCCATCTGGGTCATCCTGCCGGGCGCGCTGCTGTGGGGCGCGAGCTTTCCGCTTGCGCTCGCGGCGGTCGCGGATCGCGAGCCGGACCCGGCGCGCCTGGTCGGCGGCGTCTACGCGGCCAACACCGTCGGCGCCATCATCGGCGCCGTCGTGACCAGCCTCTTCCTCATCGGCACCTTCGGCAGCCAGGTTGCGCAGCGGACGCTCATCAGCGTGGCGCTGCTTTCAGGCCTGCTGATGCTGGTGCCGGTCGGAAACGAGATGACCGGCCGCGCGCGCACGCGCGCCTGGATCACCGCCCTGGCTGCGGCGCTGTTCGCCACACTCGTGTCACGCGCCGTTCCGCCGCTGCCCGGGCTGCTGGTCGCACACGGACGCTATTCGGCTACCTGGGTGGGGTTGAACGAGATCGTGTACGTGGGTGAGGGCGTGACGGCGGCCGTCGCCGTCACGCGGACGCCGAGCGGCACGCTGAACTACCACAACGCCGGGAAGATTCAGGCCTCGAGCGAGCCGCAGGACATGCGGCTGCAGCGGATGCTGGGCCACATTACGACGCTGGTCCCCGACAATCCGCAGAAGGTGCTCGTCATCGGCTGTGGCGCGGGCGTCACCGCCGGCGCCGTGTCGATCGATCCGCTGGTGAAGGACCAGACCATTGCCGAGATCGAGCCGCTCGTCCCGCAGGTCGTCTCGACACATTTCGCCGAGCACAACTTCGACGTCGTCCGGAACCCGAAAGTCCGCATCCACCTCGACGATGCGCGCCACTACCTGCTGACGACGGACGAGAAGTTCGACGCGGTGACGTCTGATCCGCTGGACCCGTGGGTCAAGGGCGCGGCGACCCTGTATACGCGCGAGTTCTTCCAGGAGGTCAAGGATCACCTCAACCCCGGCGGCGTCGTGACGCTGTTCGTGCAGCTGTACGAGAGCAACGAGGCTGCCGTGAAGTCCGAGATCGCGACGTTCCTCGAGGCGTTTCCGAACGGGGCGGTGTTCGCCAACACCGTCAACGGGCAGGGCTACGACCTGGTCCTCTTCGGTCAGCTCGACGCGCGCAAGATCGACGTCGATCGCGTGCAGCAGCGGCTGTCGGATCCCGCCAACGACGCCGTTCGCCGCTCGCTGAGCGAGATCGGGATCAATTCGGCCGTTGAGCTGTTCGGCACATACGCCGGCCGTTCATCCGACATGTCGGGCTGGCTGCGCGACGGCATCATCAACACGGACCGTAACCTGCGCCTGCAGTACCTCGCAGGCCTCGGCCTGAACCTCTACCACGCCGACATCATTTACAAGGCCATGATCGCGCAGAGCCGCTATCCCGACGACCTCTTCGCGGGTTCGGCGGATACGCTGCAACAGCTGCGCACGCGCATCGAGTCGTCGCTGGCCACCTCGCGTCCGCAGTTCGTGAATTGAGGCCCGTGGGGTCGGGTGGCTTCGCGGTGTCGGTGCACCGACGAACGGCGGCAGATTGCACCGACAATCGTCAGCGAGACTGCACCGGCGGTCGAAGGCCGATTTCGCCGACCCTGTTCAGACCACGGTCCCCGGCGGGATGACGCCGCCCTTCGGCACAACGATGATTCCGCCGCGGATGTAGTAGCCGTCGCCATCCGCTTCTTCGACCTTCTTCTCGTTCACCAGACGCGCGCCGTCGCCGATTCGGGCGTTCTTGTCGATGATGACGCGGTCGAGCACCACATCGCGGCCGATGCCGAGCGATGGACCCCCGTCGGCGGTCACCATGTCCTCGTAGAAGTCCGCGCCGAGCAGCACCGAGCGCGTAGATTCGCGAGCCGTTCTGGATGTGCGTGCGGATGCCGACGACCGACTCCTCGACGTGGCACCGATCGAGGAAGCAGCCGTCGTCCACGACGGAATCGCGGACGCGGCAGTCGGTCAGGCGGGACCCTGGCAGGTGGCGCAGGTGCGTGTAAATGGGCTTGTTCACGTCCCAGAACCGGAACGGCGACGAGGACTTGCCCAGCATGACGTTCGCGTCATAGAACGACTCGATCGTGCCGACGTCGGCCCAGAACCCGCGGTAGAGGAAGGGCTTCACCTTGAACGCCTCGAGCGCACCCGGGATCAGCTCGCGGCCGAAATCAATCCCCGCCTCGCGCTCGAGCATGTCGAGCAGGATCTGCCTGGAGAACACGTAGACGCCCATCGACGCCATGAACGGCTGCTCGTCGCTGTGCGGCGCGAACGTCGGCGCCCGGCGGGATGCTTCGTCCGATCTCCTGCAGCCGCGGCGGCTTCGGCTTCTCTTCGAAGGCGACGATGCGGCCGTCGGTGTCGAAGCGGAAGATGCCCATCTGCGTCGCGGTCTCGGGATCGACCGGCTGCGCCGCGATGGTGATGTCCGCCTTCTGCGCTTTGTGGGCGTCGACGAGCTCGCAGTAATCCATCCGATAGAGATGGTCGCCGGCGAGGATGAGGTAGTACTCGGCCGGGTGCCTTTCGAAATGCCGCACCGCCTGGCGCACGGCGTCAGCCGTGCCCTGGAACCAGTGCGGGTTGTCGGGCGTCTGTTCGGCCGCGAGGATCTCGACGAAACCGCCGGAGAAGTGATCGAGGCGATAGGTGTTCGAGATGTGACGATTGAGCGAGGCCGAATTGAACTGCGTCAGGACGAAGATGCGCCGGATGTCGGCATGCAGGCAGCTACTGATGGGCACGTCGATCAGGCGGTACTTGCCGCCGATCGGCACGGCCGGCTTCGACCGCGTCGCCGTGAGCGGGAACAGGCGGGAACCCTGGCCCCCGCCGAGAATGATGGCAAGCGTGTCGTGGGTCATGTCCCGCATAACGGTCCAAGCAAGGCGCCAGCCGTCTTTTAACACAGCTGTTTCGTGTTGAGATCACTCAGTCACGTGCCCCACATCGATGGCTTCGACACCTCCATCGAGTCTGCGCGTCGTCAATATCAACCCATGTAAGTCGCGAGCGTCCGGTCAACGGCGCTCGCGCGGCGCGCGGCTGGCGATGAGCGCTTCGAGCACGTGGGGCTCCGCCGGTTTGGTCAGGTGCAGGTCGAATCCCGCTTCGGTCGCGCGGCGCTGGTCCTCTTCCTGTCCCCAGCCCGTGAGCGCCACCATGAGCACCTCAGGGCCGAGTGCGGCCCGGATCAGGCGCCCGGCTTCGTAGCCGTCCATGCGCGGCATGCCGATGTCGAGCAACGCGACCTGCGGCCGGAACTGCTTCGCCATGGCGACGGCCTGCACACCGTCGGCCGCGACGCGAACCTCGTGGCCCATGAAGTCCAGCATCATCCGCATCATCTCGGCCGCGTCCGGGATATCCTCGGCGACCAGCACCCGGCATCGCACCGATTTGCGGCGCTCGCCGCGCACGGCAGGATCCGGCGGCACGATCGCCGGTGCGTCGGCGAGCGGCAGCCGCGCGAGGAACGTGCTGCCGTGGCCGATGCCGCGGCTGCGTGCTTCGAGCGACCCGCCGTGCAGCTCGATCAGCCGCCGGGAGAGCGTCAGGCCGATACCGAGCCCGCCGCGCGCGCGGTCGAGCGCATGGTCGGCCTGCATGAACATGTCGAAAATGCGCGGCAGCTCGGTGGCCTTGATGCCGATCCCTGAATCCGCGATCGCCACCACGGCCGACCCGCGCTCGATCCGGGCGGTCACCTCGATCAGCCCGCCGCGATCGGTGTACTTGGTGGCGTTGTTGAGGAGTGCCCCGAACGCCTGCGCGAGGCGGGTGAAGTCGGCGTCGACCCACACCGGCGCCTCGGGCTCCTTGATCCGCACGACATGCCCGGCCGCGTCGATCAGCGGCTGCATCGTTTCGAGCGCGCTGTGCACGATCGTTCGCAGGTCGGCTCGCTCCCGCCGCAGCTCCATCCGGTTGCGCGTGATGCGCGACACGTCGAGGAGCTCGTCGGTGATGCGAACGAGCTGCCGCAGCTGCCGTTCCATGATGGCGTGGGCGCGCTCGGCGCGGACCGGGTCGTTGCCCGCCATTCGCAGCACTTCGAGCGCATTGCGGATGGGCGCGAGCGGGTTGCGCAGCTCGTGCGACAAGGTGGCGAGGAATTCGTCCTTGCGGCGATCCGCCTCGCGCAGCGCGTCCTGGACACGCTTGTGCTCCGTCAGGTCAACGCAAACGCTCACGCACCCGCAGACTTCGCCGTGCGCGTCGTAGAGCGGCTCCACGTCGTTCTGGACGTATGCGACGGTGCCGTCGGCGCGGACGATCTCGATGTCGTTGGTCACGTGGCTGCGGTGGGCGATTGCGTACTGCATCGGGAGCGCGTCGTCGGGCACGTCGCGCCCACCGCGCTGGATGCGGTAAGGCACCGGCTCGCCGGGAGGCGGGGTCAGCGAGATGTTGGCTGGCAGGATCGAGGCCGAGCAGCCGCGCCAGTGCAGCGTTGGCCGAGATGAACCGGCAGCCGACGTCGTGAGCCACCGCGATCGGCACGGGTGCGCGAGACACCAGTGCCGCGAGCGCGCGAAGGCGGATGCGCAGCTCCTCGGGGGAAGCGTTCGCAGGTGGATCGAACGAGGCTAACAGATCGGCCACTGGCGTCGCATCAGGCGCGCAGTAACTCGCCTCGCCGCAAGCGCCGGTAGAGCTCCAGCGCGTCTCTGATGATGCGAACGGCCTGCTCGGGACCGAGCAAGTCCTCGACGATGACCTGTTTGTGCTCGAGCGCCTTGTAGTCCTCGAAGAAACGCCGCAATTCCCGCAGCAGATGGCCGGGAAGCTGCGCCTTGTCGGTGAAATCGGCAAACGCAGGGTCGTGCACGCTGACCGCCACGATCTTGTCGTCGATGCCCTTCTCGTCGCGCATGCGCATCACGCCAATCGCGCGCGCTTCGACGATGGTGAGGGGATAGACGGGCTCCTGCCCAAGCACCAGCGCGTCGAGCGGATCTCCATCGTCACAATAGGTGCGCGGGATGAAGCCGTAGTCGGCGGGATAGTGCACGGCGCTGTAGAGGACGCGATCGAGACGGAGCAGCCCCGTTTCCTTGTCCAGCTCGTACTTGTTCTTGCTGCCTTTGGGGATCTCGATCACGACGGGGAACGCGCTCCCGACGATGGCGTCGTCCACGTAGCTGTCGTGCCAGGGATGCATGCGGCTTCAGTGTACTTCCGGCCAAAGCCGGAAGCCACAGGACTATCAGTCCCTGCCAGGGGCTTTCCGGCTCGAGCCGGTTCCAGTGGCCTGCGGCTTCAGCCTCTTCTCCAGTGGCTTGCGGCTTCAGCCGCTCCCGCGTGCTTCCGGCTTCAGCGCCTGTCCACATGCTTCCGGCGTCAGCCTGTCCACGTGGCTTCCGGCTTCAGCCGGAAGATCCTATGGTGTGCGGTACAGCTCGAAGTCTCGGTCCGTTTCGACGTGGCGCAGCTGGAATGCCTTTATCGCGAACTCACGCAGCGCCTGCGGGGCGCGGGCGCAGTCGATCACCACGAAGTCAACCCGGGAGCGCTTCGCGAATGAGGGCCCGTCCTCGATCAGGCGTGCCGCGCGGCCGGGGCCGAGCGGCACGCCCTCGCTGAGGGTGATGAGGGCGTCGAGCATTTCGTACCGGCGGATCTCTGAAATCCTGCGGCGGGATACGCGGGACAGGTAGCCGCCGATCAACATCTTGTGGTGATAGGTCTGGAAGAACTGCGAACGCGCGGTGAAATTGCCGACGCTCGACGTGCCGTCACGCACCCCGAACGGCAACTCCAGCACGCGGGTATCGTCCGGAGCTGCCGCGATGTGTCGATACACGCGCGGGCACTTCCGCGGAATACAGCACCCGCGGGACGGGCAGCAACTCGAAGAGGAGCAGCGCCGTGACGCCGGCCAGAATCGCGCGCCGTCGCGACGGCAGCCGCGACGCCAGCCAGCACAGCGCCGCGGCAAACAGCACGGCCAGCATCAGCATCAGCACCGTCGTGAATCGCGCCGGCGTACGCGCGAGCCCAAGCAGCGGCACATAACGGAGGAGCGCCCACGGTCCCGGGATGTAGGTATTCATCCCGGCGACTTGCACGAACGGTCCGAGGGAGAGCAGCGCGAAGAGCGCCGCGAAGCCAGCCCACAATCGCGGAATCCGCCATCCCGCTCTCCACGCCACCGCCACGACGCCGATGACGACGAAGGAGAAGGAGGCGACGTTCTCGGGATAGGCGTCGGGCCGCGGGGTCAGGAACTCCCGGATACATGTCCGGGCTCAGGGGATGATTCGGGTTGGGCAGCGCAAAGGAAATGAGGTCGACACCGCGCGGGCTGCTGCGCCAGAACGTCCGTTGGCGGTCGAAGCCGTCCTCTGCAATACGCAGGGTCACGGCGTAGAGGACGGGCGCCAGCATGACCGCCGCAAACACCCCCGCGATCGTCGCCAGCCGGAACGTGCGCCAGGCGTGCGGGCTGTCCACGTGTGCCAGCCGCGTGCGGTAGTGCCACGCCGTCCGGAGGAGCCCGAGGGCGGTCAGGAAGAGGACCGGTGTGTTGAGGCTTCGGACACGGGCGACGCGACCCAGGAAGTTGAACTGCCAGCCGCCGCTCACGATCATGGCGAGGACGAGCCCCGCCACGCAGAGCAGCATCACGTCGAGCGCCCACGGCACCCGGCGGTGCGGTAACCTCGCCGACCGCTGCACGGTGACCGTGCGGGCGCACAGGAACACCGCGGCGATGAGCAGGCAGTAAACCGCGAAGTAGACGTCGGTGCTGGCGGCCCACCACACCGTGACGCCGAGCAGGACCGCGTCGCGCATCCGCTCACGTTCGGCGGTCCGCAGGAGGACGAGCATGAAGGCGGCGAGCGGCGCCGCCGCCGCGACGCTGAAGTGTCCCATTCCACGCGTGACGAGCGAGGGGCTCCACGCGAACACGAGGCCTGCGAGCCATGACTCCGCGACGCCGCCGGTGACATGGCGTGCCAGCAGGAACCCCATGTACGCGGTCAGCACGGTCATGAACAGGTAGACGGCGTTGAAGGTGGCAATGACGCCGAGGAAGCCGACGAGCGGCAGCGCGAGGAGATTCTGGAAGGTCGTGTAGTTGTGAAGGCTGAGATTCGTCCGGCGGCCGAGTGCGAAGATCCGCTCGGTGAAGTACGGCAAGTGCCGATGCTCGAGGATCTCGTGCTGGAATACCCACTGGTTCCACACGTAGACCCCTGTGTCTCCGCCAGGCGGACCCGTCAGGTGCGTGCCGAGATTGAGGGGAAGCGGCCAGACGAAGGCGAGCGCCACCACCACGTAGCCTGCCAGCGCCAAAGCGTGCGGCCGCCAGTGTGACGAAAGCATGACAGGGATGTGAGCCGCGGAAGGATAAACGAGTGTGCACAATGGGTCAAGACCGGACACGGGCGCCGTGTCCGCGACCGTCCACGACTAGGATGAGACGCGTGTCCAGCCCACTCGCGGAGGTGGCGGCGCTCTTTTTCCGCCTCGGGTGCACCGCGTTCGGCGGTCCCGCGGCCCACGTCGCGCTCATCGAACGCGAATGCGTCGCGCGGCGCGGCTGGATCACGCGCCAGCAATTCCTCGACCTGCTCGGCGTGGCGAACCTGATCCCGGGGCCGACATCCACGGAACTGGCCATGCACGTGGGGCGTCAGCGCGCCGGGTGGCCGGGGCTCGTGGTGGCCGGTCTGGCGTTCATCCTCCCGGGGGCCGTCCTGGTGGGCGTCCTGGCTGCGATCTACCAGCGCGCCGGGCAGCTCCCGGTTGCGCGCGGCGTCGCCGACGCCGTGCAGCCGGTCGTCGTCGTGCTGGTGCTGCAGGCGCTCGTGCCGCTCGGGCGGAGTGCCATCCGCTCCGTGCCGATGGTGATGGTCGCGATCGCCGTCGCGCTGATGGCGGTGGCTGGTATTCCAGAGATTCGGATCCTCCTCTTTGCCGGCGTGGCGCACCTGATCGTCGGGCGAACGGCCGCGGCCGGCGTAGCGGCAGTCCTGCTCATGGCTCCAGCCGCCGTGGCGGCCGCATCCGCAGCCGCGGCGCCCGTCTCACTTGGCGAGATCGCTGCGTACTTCCTGCGCACGGGATCGCTGCTGTTCGGCAGCGGCTACGTGCTGCTTCCGATCCTCGAAGGTGACCTCGTGCAGCGGTACGGCTGGCTGACGCAGGAACAGCTGCTCGACGCCATCGCGGCAGGTCAAGCGACGCCGGGACCGGTGTTCACGACGGCGACGTTCATCGGGTACCTGCTCGGCGGCCCTTGGGCCGCGGTTGCCGCGACGGTCGCCATGTTCCTCCCGGCCTTCGTCTTCTCCGCGTTGTCGTCCGCGATGCTCGACCGCCTGAGCCGGTCGCGAGTTGCCCGAGCGTTCCTCGAGGGCGTCAACGCGGCGGCGGTAGCGCTGATTGCCGTCGTGCTGGTCCGCCTCGCATCAGCCGCGTTCGACGGGTGGCAGCCGATCCTGATCGGCGTGGCGGCCGCCGTGGCCCTCCTGATCGCGCGCCTCAGCCCGATGCTCGTGCTCATGGCGGCCGCGGCCGTGGGCGCGTTGATTGCGGCCGTGGCTGAATTAACGCCCCTGTAACACGCCTGTCGTCACCCGATCACACCCCTCCCGTAGCTTGAACCGGTCGGCTGTGCCCAACCGATTGTGTGTGGCAGCCACCGGAGGAGTTCATGAAGGGTGTTCGCGTGTGTTCCGCAGTCCTCGTCGCGATCGCGCTGATGGCCTGGGCTGGCAGCCCGGCGTTCGCGCAACAGACCGAGTCACGTATCGTCGGCCGCCTGGTCGATGACAGCAATGCAGCGCTCCCGGGTGTGACGATCACAATCACGTCGCGTCAGACCGGGGCGGTTCGCACCATGGTGACCGAGTCCGACGGGTCCTACGTGATCACCAATCTCGGGCCCGGCACCTATACGATCCAAGCCGAACTCCAGGGCTTCGCGCCTCGCACCAAGGACATCGTGCTCGGAGTCGGACAGGTGGAGGCGGCCGATTTCGTCATGGGCATCGCCGGCCTCCAGGAGGCAGTCACGGTGACCGCCGACGCCCAGGTGATCGACATCTCATCGGCAAAGATAGGCGTCAACGTGTCGCCGGAAGAGATCGTCAACCTCCCGGTGAACGGCCGCAACTTCGCAAACCTCATGACGCTGGCGACCGGCGCCACCAGCGATGGCAACGGCGGCTGGGCCAGCGTGCGGTTCAACGGCAAGTCGAACCAGCAGAACTACCTCAACTACGACGGCATCGACGGCACGTACGTGTTCGATGCGAGCCCGGGCTACCTGAACGCCACGGGCTCGCAGTTCCGCCTGCAGACGTCGATGGAGTCGGTCGCCGAGTTCCGGGTCAATTCAGGCCTCGCTCCGGCGGAAAGCGGCCTCGGCTCGGGTGGCAACATCACGGTGATCAGCAAGAGCGGCAGCAACCAGTACCGCGGCTCGCTCTTCGAGTACAAGCGCGACGACGCGCTCGATAGCGCGAGCAGGTACGACGACCAGAAGCAGGAGCTGTCGCTCGACCAGTTCGGTGGCTCGCTCGGCGGTCCGATCGCACAAAACAAGACGTTCTTCTTTGCCAGTTTCGAAGGGTTGCGTCAGAGAACGGGGCTCAGCTTCACCGAAGCGGTGCCGAGCGACGAGACGCGCGCCCGCATCCTGGCCGGCGAGCCGGTCGGGTCGGGAGCCGGGCAGAGCGCGGAGCGCACGCGTGCAGTAGCCGCACTGCTGGGGGGCTTCCCACAGAGCACCACGGCCACCTCGAACCCGCTGGTCGGGCTGGCGACGCGGGTCGCGGAAGCCGAACAACGTGAGAACACGCTTGCCATGCGCGTCGATCACACCTTCAACTCCAGCCACTCGATGTACGTGCGGTATCTGTTCAGCGACGGCGAGCTGACGACCCCGGACCGCACCGTGACGCCGCGCAGCGTCAGCGCGAAGCAGCGCCCGCAGAACGTGATGGCCAACTATCAGGCGATCCGCGGCGGCCTGGTGAACGAGCTGAAGGTGGGCTTCAACAAGCCGCAGGTCAGCGCGGTAGGTTTCGGCCCTGAAGGATACGATCCGATCGGCGTCTCGCTGTCGGGCACGTTTACCTCGTCCTCGGTTGACGCGCGCGGCAACACGGGGATCGCGCGCAGCGGCCTGCTGCTGCGGGCCACGAGCAACGCGTCCACGACCGGCTCGTTCTTCAACCCGAGGTCGCTGTCGTTCAACAACACGACCACCTGGACGGCGGGCGCGCACACGCTCAAGGCCGGCGGCGAGTACCGTCGCATCCGGTCGGACTTCCAGTTCCTTGGCAGCACCGAGATCACCTACAACAGCATCAACGACTTCATCGACAACCGGCCCAACTCGGTGGCGGTCGCGCTCGACTCGCCGCTGTTCGAGCCGCAGCAGTTCTACGCCATCGGATTCATGCAGGATTCGTGGCGCGCCTCTGATCGCCTGACCCTCGAGCTCGGGCTGCGCTACGACTACTACTCGGTGGTGAAGGAAGCAGAGGGGCGCGCGCGGCCGTTCTTCATCGAAGACAACGACTTCAGCAGCGACCCGGATAACTTCTACGACGCTGACAAAAACAATTTCTCGCCACGCCTGTCGGCGGCGTACCAGCTGAACGACCGGACGGTAGTGCGCGGCGGGTTCGGCCTCTTCTATGGCCCGGGGCAGTTCGAGGATCGGATCCAGCCGATCGAGAACTACATCGAGCGCCGGCGCGTCGGCGCCGCGGACGTGCCGAACAACGGTCTCGCATACCCGGTGCCGCCCGCGGTGTACCAGAACGCGTTGTCGGTGCGCGGCTACACGCACAGCCGCCCGGACGAGTACAACGTGCAGTATGGCGCGAGCGTCTCCCGCGAGCTGCCCGGCGAGGTCAACGTCACCGTCGGTTACACCGGCAGCCAGGGCAAGGACATGTTCCTGCGCGGCGTGGCCAACACGCTGGATGTCAACACCCGGACGCGGGAGTTCCCGGCGGTCGGCCAGGTTGACTACAAGACGTCGGGGTGCGTTGACGGCCTGGTGATCAACGGCAACGCCCTGTCTGGCTGCGGATACGCCTCCTACGATGCGGTGCAGATCAGCGCGACGCGGCGCTTCCGCAGCGGCTTTACCGGCGGCCTGCAGTATCAGGTACTCGCGGAACAAAGGCACGACGCAGGGGTCGAACGAGGCGGCAACGGCCTCCAACACGTTCGACTACGAGTCCGAGTACGGGACGAACCTGACCGACATCCCGCATTCCTTCAACGGCTCGCTCGTCTACCTCCTCCCCGGTGACGGCTTCTGGACGGGCGGCTGGCGGCTGGGCGGCATCGTGAACGCGCGCAGCGGCGTGCCCATCAACGTGACCATCAGCCGGCCCGACAACGTGACGGTGAGTGGTGCGACGGTGACGAACATCCCGGGAGGGAACAGCCGCGGCACGCAGCGGCCGGATCTCGTACCTGGCGTTGACCCGTATCTGAAGGACGGCGTCCGCTGGCTGAACCCGGCCGCGTTTGCGACGCCTCAACCCGGAACGTTCGGTAACGCCCCGCGTAATTTCCTGCGCGGCCCCGAGTTCTGGCAGGCCGACTTGATGTTCAGCAAGGACTTCCGGTTCCTGGACACCCAGGGCCTGCAGGTCCGCGTCGAACTGTTCAACATCCTGAATCGCTTGAACTACGAGAACCCGGTCGCCGCGTTGCCCAACGGCAGCGCGGGAGTCCCGTTCACTGATGCACAGGCGGGGACGTTCGGCTACATGCTGGGCCCGCTGAACCGGACCGTCGGCCTGGGCACGGCACGGCAGACGCAGATTTCGCTGCGCTATACGTTCTAGGCTCCGGGTTCGGGGCTTCGGGCCTCGGGCTCCCGACGGTGGCTTCCGGCTTCAGCTGGAAGATGCGCGATATTCGCCTGACGGCGGAAGCCACATCCGACAACGAACCACGTAGGGGCCGGCTTCAGCCGGCCCTTCTTGCTGTCCTACTACTTGTGATTCATGATGCTGCTCGCGATCGTCCTGCGCATCACGAATCACCAATCACCGATCATCAATGGTCTCAGGAGCGCGACCGGCTGTCGCTGAAGGAGTTGGGACGGCCTTGCTCCTCTGTGCGGTCGTCGGCTCTGGCATCATGGGCGAGCGCCTCGCGGGCGGCAATGTCGCGATTGCGCTCCTGGCCAACACGCTGGCGACCGGCGCCGCGCTCGTGGCGTTGATCCTGACGTTTGCACCGATCTCCGGCAGCCATCTCAATCCCGCCGTCACGCTCGTCGAGGCGTCACGCGGCGCCCTGGCCTGGAGCCGCGTCCCCGCCTACATCGGTGCGCAGGTCTCAGGCGCCGCAGCCGGCGTGTGGACCGCACACCTCATGTTCGACGAGCGTGTGTTCATGTGGTCCACCCATAGCCGCGCGGGCCTCTCGCAGGTTTTCAGCGAAGCCGTCGCCACTTTTGGCCTCGTGTCGGTCATCCGGGGATGCGGGCGCGCGCGGCCGGAGATGGTCCCGTTCGCCGTCGCCGCCTACATAATGGCGGCCTATTGGTTCACGGCGTCCACGTCGTTCGCGAATCCTGCCGTGACCCTCGCACGCAGCCTGACCGACACCTTTGCCGGCATCCGGCCCGGAGATGTGCCAGGCTTCATCGTCGGACAACTGTGCGGCGCTGCCGCGGCGACCCTGCTCTTTCGATGGCTGGCGAGATGAACACCGTGTTGTTCGCGTGCGTGCACAACGCCGGGCGGTCGCAGATGGCCGCGGCGTTCTTCAATCAGCTGGCCGATCCGTCGAAAGCGCGAGCGGTGTCGGCGGGCACCGCGCCGGGACCACACGTGCATCCCGAAGTGGTGGCCGCCATGCGCGAGGTCGGCATCGACCTGGAACACGCCGGCACGCAGCGTCTCTCGCCCGAGCTGGCGCGACAGGCGCAGTTCCTGATCACGATGGGATGCGGGGACGACTGTCCCATCGTGCCCGGCGTGAGGCGTGACGACTGGCCGCTCGATGATCCCAAGGGACGGCCAATCGAGGATGTGCGGCGGATACGCGACGACGTCCGCGCGCGCGTCGCGGCGCTGATCGAGCGCGAAGGATGGTTGAGACCACCGCGTACGTAGGGGCCGGCTTCAGCCGGCCCGCTCCGTCGCTCAACTGGCACAGCACGCCGGCCCGCAGCACGCCTGCGCCTCGGGCTTGCGCGCCCGGACGAACGCGCTGGTCACGCGCCCGTTCACGAGCGGGGCGATCGCATCCACGTCGACACCGGACTCGGCGAGATACACCCTCGCATCCTGCACGTCGTAAATGCGCGTCGTCTCGACCTCGACGTCCGTGAACCCGGCCGCCTGAAGCTTCGAGCGGTAATCGTCCTCGCTCAGCGCGCCGGCCACGCAGCCCACCCACAGCTCCATCGAGCGGCGGACGTCCGCGGGGATCTCGCCGCGGACCACGACATCGGACACGGCAAAGCGGCCGCCTGGCTTCAGCACGCGAAACGCCTCGCGCAGCACGCGATCCTTGTCGGCCGAGAGGTTGATGACGCAGTTGGAGATGATCACGTCCACCGTGCCCGGCGGCAGCGGGATGTCCTCGATATGGCCCTTGAGGAACTCGACGTTCGTCACCCCGGCGTCCTGCCGATTCTGCTCGGCGAGCGCGAGCATCTCGTCGGTCATGTCGAGGCCGTACGCCTTGCCCTCCGGCCCGACGCGGCGGGCGCTGAGGAGTACGTCGATGCCGCCGCCGCTGCCGAGGTCGAGAACCGTCTCGCCCGGATTCAGGCGTGCGAGCGCAGTCGGGTTTCCGCAGCCGAGCGACGCCTTGAGCGCGTCGCCGGGAACTTCGCCAGCCTCGTCGGCGCCATAAAGGTTCGAGGTGATCGGATCGCAGCCGGCCACCGCGCTCGTTGCGCATCCCGCACGTCGCGGCGTCGCCGCGTGTGACCCGCCGCGCGGCCTCTGCATAACGCTCGCGGACAGTTTCGGTCAGATTCTCCATGTTCCTGATCCTTTCAACCTTTGATGAACGTCAATCGTTCCGGGCTTATCGCGCGGCTCCGCGTGCAGCATTCGGCAAAGAGGAACTTGATCAGGTCCTCCAGCGCGAGCGTGTTGGCGGTGTACCAGAGGAACGTGCCCTCGCGGCGCACGTTGACGACCCCTTCGCGCTTGAGGCGTTCGAGGTGATGGGAGAGGGTCGCGGGCGCGATGTCGAGCGCGCTGCTCAAGTCCCCGGCCACCAACCCGTCTGGATGCGCCTCGAGCAGGAGCCGCACCACGCGCAGGCGTGGTTCGGCGCCCATCGCCGCCAGCATGTCCGCGAAGCGCGTCACCTCGGTGGAAGAAGGCTGCTTCATGTGCCCGCCAGCATAAACGATATTTGGACAAATATCAAAATATACGAATAACTGAGCAAAGGCGTCGTAATCAGGGCTCAGGGCTCAGGGCTCAGGGATCAGGAATCAGGGATCAGGGATCAGGAATCGCGAGGGGCAGTGTGATCGTGAACACCGCGCCTCCCGACGGCTGGTTCTCGGCCGTCGCCTTGCCGCCGTGCAGCTCCACCAGATGCTTGACGATCGCGAGCCCGAGACCGGTGCCGCCCGGACGTGACCGCGACTTGTCCACGCGGTAGAACCGCTCGAACACGCGCGTCAGGTCGTCTGCCGGTATGCCGGGCCCGGAGTCGGCAACGGTGATGACGATCGAACCGGGACGCCGCGTCGCAGCGAGGCGGATCTCCGCGTCCTCCGGCGAATAGTTGACCGCGTTCTCCATCAGGTTGCGCACCACGTCGTGGAGCTTGGCCGGATCGGCCTTCAGCGCACGCGCCTCCGGGTCCACATGGATGGATACGCGCTGGCGCTTGGCGTCGATGGCCGGCGCGAGGTCCGCCACGACGGCGCTGAAGATCTGCTCGGCGTCGCAGGCCGCCATTTCGAGGAGTTCCTGGCGCGCATCGAGCCGCGCGAGGCGCAGGAGATCCTTCACCAGCCGCTCCATCCGCGTGCTGTGCCGCGCGATGATCTCGAGGAACCGCCGCGTCGTCTCGTCGGCCGGCTCTTCGTCGAGCAGCGCTTCCACATATCCGCGGATCGCCGTCAACGGCGTGCGCAGCTCGTGTGACACGTTGGCGACGAAGTCACGGCGGATCTGATCCGCCCGCCGCAAGTCGGTGATGTCGTGCAGCACCAGCACCGCGCCGCCGCCTCCGCCGCCCGCCACGCCTGCGGCCCGTGCCACGAACGTCCGGCCCGGGTCGCGCATCAGTTCCAGCTCACGGCTCTCGACGCTGCCGCCGCGAAGCGCGGTCGCGAGTTGCGATGCGATGTCGGGGTGGCGGATCACCTCCAGGTAGGGACGCCCGGTCGCAGAGGCATCCACGTGCAGCATCCCCTGCGCGGCACGGTTCACCAGCTGCAGGTGGCCCTGGCGATCCACGACGAGCACGCCTTCGACCATCCCGGTCAGGATCGCTTCCATCCGCGCGCGGTCCCGCGAGAGCTCCTCGATCCGGCGGCCCAGCTCCTGCACGGACGAGTCGAGCACTCGCGCCACGGCGCCCAGCTCGTCCTCCCCGTAGTCGTAGGCAGGCCGGGTGAGATCGCCCTCGCCATAACGGCGCGCGACAGCCGCGATTCTCTGAACACGCCGGCTCAGGAGGGCAGAGAAGACCCACGCGAGCACGATTGCGACCGGTGCGGCCAGCGCGAAGCCGACCAGCGCGCCGACGCCCACGCGCTGCAGCTGTTGCGCGATGGCGGTGAGCGGCAACGCCACGCGGACGAACGCAACCTGGGGATGCGAGGCGCGGGCCGCCGCGTACAGCATGTCGCCTTCGAGGGTCGTGCTGTAGCGCTCGATCATGCCGATGCGCCCCGCCCTGCGCGGCCTGGATCTCAGGACGTTCGAAGTGGTTCTCGAGAGCGGCAAGGTCCGCGCCATCGAGCGTGGAATCGCCGAGTACACGCCCGTCAGCCGCAATCAGCGTGACGCGGCCCTCGATGAACTGCGCCAGCCGGTCCGCCTCGTCGTCCAGCATCGCGTCGGAGAGGCCGTTCGGATCGCGCGAGAGGAGCTCGGCGATGAGGAGCGCCTGATCGGTGAGCCGGCGCTCGATGAAGGCGCGCTCTTCACGCCGAAGCTCCCGCGCGATGATCACCGTTGCGATGGTCAGCGCCGCCGCCGCCACGGTCACCGACGCGATGAACAGCTTCGTGCGGAAGCCGAGGGTCACGTCACCTCGCCGTCCGCGAGCTTGTAGCCAAACTGCTTCACGGTCACCAGCGACTCGACGAGGACGGGCAGTTTCTCCCGCAGGCGCCGCACGTGCACGTCCACGGTCCGCGTGCCGCCGGTGTAGCGATACCCCCAGACGTCGCCGAGCAGAAGGTCGCGCGACAGCACCCGGCCGCGGTGCTCGAGGAGGTACTGCAGGAGCAGGAACTCCTTCGCGGTCAGCTTCACCTCGCGGCCGTCGCTCGAGACGGTGTGCCGCGAGAGGTCCATGACGATCGGTCCGAACTGCAGCAGGAGATCGTCCGGCTCGTGACGGCGCGATCGCCGCAGCAGCGCGCGAACCCGCGCCACCAGCTCGTTCGGGCTGAACGGCTTGGCGACGTAGTCGTCGGCGCCGATCTCGAGCCCGATCACGCGATCGGCCTCCTCGCCACGGGCGGTGAGCATGATGATGGGAACAGCCGCGGTGGCCCGATCCGCCCGCAGCGCGCGGCAGACCTCCAGCCCGCTCATGCCGGGGAGCATGACGTCGAGGATGACGACGTCCACCGCGTGGGCGCGCGCGTAGGCGAGCGCCTCGTCGCCCGAGGCGGCGACGTGCGGATCCCAGCCTGATTTCTCGAGGTAACGCGCGATCAGCTCAGCGATGTCGCGGTCGTCTTCGGCTACGAGGATGTGCATCCCCGCCGCATTATCCCACGCGGGTCAGGCGACTCCGAAGAGCAGCCGGAAAAGCTCGTAAGTAATCGCGCCGATCAGCGCCGAGGCGGGAATCGTCAGAATCCAGGCCCACACGATCTGCCCGGCGACGCCCCAGCGCACCGCCGACAGGCGCCTGGTCGCGCCGACGCCGACGATCGCGCCGGTGATGGTGTGCGTGGTGCTGATCCCCACGCCAAGCATCGTCGCCGTATAGATGGCGACGGCGGCGCCGGTCTCGGCCGAGAAGCCGCCGATCGGCTGGAGCTTCGTGATTTTCGTCCCCATCGTGTGAATGATCCGCCAGCCACCGGAGAGCGTCCCGAGGCCGATCGCCGTATGCGCGAGCAGGATCACCCAGATTGGGATCGGCAGCTGGCCGTCGGCTCCCATCTGGAGGAACCCGCCGGTGAAGAGCGCGCCCGCGATGATCCCCATCGTCTTCTGCGCGTCGTTCGCCCCGTGCATGAGGCTGAACGCAGCCGCCGACACCAGCTGCATCTTGCGGAAGAAGCCATCCACGCGCCGCGGCGACGATCGGCGGAACACCCAGAGGCTCGCCACCATCAGGAAGAACCCGACCGTCATGCCGACGAGCGGCGCGACCACGATGAAGATCAGCGTCCGCGTCCACCCCTCGACGATGATGGCCGAGAAGCCCGCTTTGACGATCGCGGCGCCGGCGTAGCCGCCGAACAAGGCATGGGAGGAGCTCGTCGGCAGGCCGTAGAACCAGGTGATGAGGTCCCAGACGATGGCGCCGGTCAGGCCCGCGAAGATCACCGTGAAGGTGACGACGCTGAGATCCACCATGCCGGCGCCGACCGTCTGGGCGACGGCCGTGCCGAAGCCGAAGGCGGCGACGAAGTTGAAGAACGCCGCCCAGATCACGGCCTTGCCGGGGGACAGCACCCGGGTAGACACCACCGTTGCGATCGAGTTGGCTGCGTCGTGAAAGCCGTTGATGTAGTCGAAGACGAGGGCGACTGCAATCAGCGCCAGGACGGCGAAGAGCGATTGGTCCATCCGTCAGCCGTGCTTGACGATGACGCCTTCGAGCAGGTTCGCGACGTCCTCGCACCGGTCCGTGGCGGCCTCGAGGAAGTCGAAAATCTCCTTCCACTTGATGACAGTGATCGGGTCGCGCTCGGTGTCGAACAGCTCGACGATCGCGTCCTGGTGGCAGCGATCCGCCTCGTGCTCGAGCTGCTTGATCTGCGCCGCGAGCTCCAGGACGCCGGTGCGGCGATCGAGGGCGGCCAGGGCCTGCACGATCCGGTCGACGGATTCGATGATGATCTCGACCAGCCGCCGTGCGCCGGGCCGGACGATGGGGATCTTGTAGAGGCGGATGACGGCGGCCGTCGCATCGATGGCATCCATGACGTCATCGAGGTGGCTCGCCAGCGCGTGGATGTCCTCGCGGTCGAGCGGCGTCACGAACGTGCGGTTCAGGCGGTCGATGATGGCCCGCGTGGTGCGGTCGCAGGCGTGCTCGATTTCCTTGATCGCCTCCGCCTTGTCCATGTCCGGCGACGTGCCGGCCACCATCTGCTTGAGCGTGCGGGCCCCGGTCCGGATCTGCTCGGCGAGGGCGACGAAATCGTCGAAGAAGCGCTCTTCGCGGGGAATCAGACTGAATCGGACCATGTCACCTCGACAAACCCCGAATCGTAGCAGATTTAACAGAGACGACAAATTTCCGTTACATGTTTCGCCTGATATGCGCTATCAACTGCGCAGTGCCGCGAGAGTACTGACGGATGAGCCCTGCAGAGGACAGTCGAAGTCGCCGCGGTTCGGGAAGACGTCGATAAGTCACGTGTTTCCAATGTTTATATGGATGGGGCCTACGTGGCACGCGGCTTGGACCTCAGGCTGCCAGGACGTTCTCACAGGAGGGTAGATACGTGACGCCAATGGCAGCAGCGATGACGGGGGCGTTGATCTCGGGCGTGGCGATGTATGCGGTCGGCGTGCGGGCGCCGCAGGCCGACGCGTTCGTCGAGACGCCGGCGCTGGTTCAGACGCTGGACGGCCAGTACGTGGCCATGGCCCAGCCGGCCGGCTACAGCACATCGCTCCGGCCTGCGGCGACGCCGGTGGCACAGCGGCGCAGCACCGCGGCGGCGCCCCGGCAAACGGTCTACCGCAGCGTCGAGCCGGCGCAAGAGCGGGTGGTCGTCGAGAACGAGACGGAGCCGGATCGCTCGTGGGGTAAGACCGGCCTGATCATCGGCGGCGCCGCCGCATCGGGCGCGGGCGTCGGGGCCATCGTCAAGGGCAAGAAGGGGGCGCTGATCGGTGCGGCGATCGGCGGCGGCGCAGCCTCGATATACGAGGCAACTCGCCGCCGCTGACGAACACTCACCGCGCTGACCAGGGGGACGGGACAGCACACACTGTCCCGTCCCTTTTTTTAGGCCTCAGGAATCAGGGCCAGGAATCAGGGCCGGGAATCAGGGCCGGGAATCAGGCCCAGGCATCGGGTCCGGTTAGAAAGAGGGCCCGAACTTGAAGAAGACGCGCACGCCCTCGCCGCCGCCGGTGCCGATGTCCATACGTAAGAACACCCGATCTTCGGTGCCGGCGCGGAAGCCGACGCCGTAAGACGTCCTGAGATCGCCAGGCCCGATGTCTTCCCAGTCGGCGCGCACTTCTCCGGCGTCGAAGAACGGCGCTACTTCCACGAACGGGAGGACGCGGAAACGGTACTCGGCGTTCAGGAAGAGGACGTTCTCATCGCGGAACCGGAACTCGCGGTAGCCGCGCAGCGTGTCGGAACCGCCGACGTAGGGCAGGAAGTAAAACGGCACGCGGTCGCCGGTCTCGTTGTTCACGTAGCTGAGGCCGATGCGCACGGCGATGACGTGTTTCGGCTTTACCTGAAAGAACTGCGCCGCCTCGGCGTCGAAGCGATGGTGATCGAACTGCTCGAGCGTGACGTCTTCCCACGTGCCGAATGCCGCACGGTAGAAGCCGCCGCGCGTCGGGTTGCCGCGGCGATCGCGGTAGTCCACTTCCGCAGACAGCGTGTTGTGCAGGAAGTTGGGCTGTCGCAGCGTTGCCAGTCCCGGGGCCTCGAGGTCGGCGAACAGGTCCTCGATCGACCGCACGCTGTCATCAGTGCCCGGACCGATCCTCGGGTTGAAGAAGCCGACGTCGACGGCGATGCTGAGCCACGGCAATACCCTGAGGAGCGCGCGGCCGATGATATCGGTGCTTTCGATGCCGTAACTCGTCTGGTTCTCCAGGATCGAATTATCACCGGGACCGAAATAGTCCTCCTGCGGATAATCGCGGTAGCGGAACTCCGACCAGAGCTCGAGGCGATCGTTCCAGAAGCGCGCCCACCGCGCCCTCGCATCCAGCGCCTTGTACATCTTCGTGGAGAGCGCGGCTGACACGTCCGTGAAGATGCGCTCGTCGAGGAAGTACTTGCGGTACCCGGCGCCGAGCGCGAGGCCGCTCCCGGTGGTCATGCCGCCGAAGCGTGCGTAGACGCCCTCGCGCGGCGCAATCCGTTGGGCGAGCCGCTTTTCCTCGGCCCAGCGTTTGGCCTTGTCCACGAACCCGACTTCGGCGGCATCGCTGTCCTGCTCGGGGGCTTGGGTAATGTCGGTTTTCAGCTCAGCAGGTTCCTGGGCCGACGCGGCGGTCGAATTCACCATCGCCGCGAAGGTCAGTGCCACCGCCATCGATCGGCATGTCATCGCTGGTCACAGCTCCCGTACGCCGTGGCTCTTCAGCAGGAACCATGCCGCTACAAGACTTAACAGAATGCCGTTGACGGTGAGGACGACCGGCGCCGAGGTGACCGTCGCGATCCAGCCGGCGACGAGGCTGCCGAGCGGCATTCCGCCGCGGAACGCCACCATGTAGATGCTCATGACGCGGCCGCGCATCTCGTTGGGCGCAATGAGCTGCACGAGCGACGAGAGCGTCGCGAAGACCATGACCATGCACGCGCCCGCCGCGAACAGGAGGAACTCGTTGATCCACAGCACGCGCGTCATGGCAAAAAGGACGACCAGCGTGCCGAACGCCACCTGGAGCGCGAGCACGGCCAGACCCATGTGCTCGAAGCGCCCGAGCCACGCCACCACGAGCGCGCCCGTGACGGCGCCGGCGCCGGCAAATGCCATGAGCTGCGTGTACTGAGTGACGCCGCCGCGGAAGACGTCCTGCGCGAAGAGCGGGAGGAACGTGAGCACCGGCGTGCCCAGGAAGGTCGTCGCGAATGCCAGCACGATGAGGCCGATCAGCCCCGGCTGGACCCGGACGTAGTCGAACCCGCTTTTCAGCTCCTCGCGCATCCGTGTCCCCGCCGCCGCCGGAATATGGCGGATGCGCAGCGAGAGGATTGCCGCAATCACGGCGAGAAACGACAGGCCGTTGAGCCCGAAGCACGCGACCATGCCGAAGGCGGCCAGGGCGGCGCCGGCCAGCAGCGGACCGATCACGCGCGCCAGGTTGAACTGGATCGAGTTGAGCGCGATGGCGTTGGGGAGGTGCTGCTTGTCCACGAGCGACGGGATGAGCGATTGGTACGCGGGTCCGCCAAACGCCTGCGCCAGGCCGGTGATCACCGACAGCGTCAGCACGTGCCAGATTTCCACGACGTCCCAGTACACGAGCGCGGCGAGCGTGAACGCCGCGCTCATCTGGATGCACTGCGACATGATGAGCAGCTGGCGGCGGTCGCGGCGGTCGGCCACCACGCCGCCGATCAGCGTGAAGAGCAGGATGGGCGCTTCACCGAGAAAAGAATCGAGGCCGAGGTAGAACGCGGACGAGGCGCCGGCGATCGTGAGCACGAGCCAGCTTTGCGCGACCTTCTGCATCCACGTGCCGATGCTCGACGCGAACGCGCCGAACCAGAGCACCCGGAAATCGCGGTAGGTGAGGGCGGCTGCAAGCCGGCGGAGCGGCGTCGGGAGTGCTTCGGTCTGCGAATGGACGGTCACGAGAACACCGCATTCTACATCTCCGCTCGTGGGCGGCACGGTCGGATGTGCGCCTGCTCATCGATATTTTTCCTAGTAATCAAGCGCAGTTTCGCCTCTTGATCGTCTCGACCCTCTCGCATATAGTCTGGCGAAGATAGGGCGAAACCATGCCGCAGCCTGCCGTTGCCGTTCTCGAAGCCGCGCTCCGCGTCCGCAAGCTCGATCGCACGCTCACCACCGCGCTGCCATCGCTCGAGCGCACTGACGCCTCCGCGCTCGTCGTCACCGACGTGGCGGCCCTCGATACCTGCCTGCGTGGCGGGTTGCCCCGCGGCCAGCTGTCGGAGATCGCGGGGCCACGCTCATCGGGACGCATGACGCTCCTGCTGCAGCTCCTGGCGGCGGCCGCCCGCCGCGGCGAGATCGCCGCCCTTGTGGATACCTTCGATCGTCTGGACGTCGCCTCGGCCTGTGCCGCCGGCATCGATCTCGATCGCGTGTTGTGGATCCGCGGCCAGGCCATTACGGGGGCTCAGGAATCAGGCCCCAGGGCTCAGTCACCGCTGCTCGACCGCACCCTCGATCGCGCGCTCAAGGCGTTGAACCTCGTGCTGCAGGCTGGCGGGTTCGGCGTCGTCGCGATCGATCTTGCCGACGTGCCGCTGCTGGCGTTGAAGCGCATCCCGTTCACCACCTGGCTGCGCGTGCAGCGGACGATCGAAGGCAGCGACACCGCGTGCGTGCTCGTCGCGCCGGAGCCGCTGGCGCGCAGCGCCGGCGGCGTCACGCTGTCGCTCGCGGCCGCGGCGCAGTGGGCGGGGCACTCCGATCGCAGCCGTCGCCTGGGGGGACTCGACCTGACGGCGCGGATCGTCTCGCCGCGGCGGCGCGTGCAGGGGGACGTGCGGTTCGTCGCGACAGCCACCGACACGAACCACAGAGGCACGGAGACACAGAGAGCGGAGTATCTCGGAGCCTGAGATCTGCAATCGCCAAATCGAATTCACAGAAGAAAAGATTCGGGAGTGCCTCTGTGCCTCTGTGTCTCTGTGGTTCGTGATCTGCGAAGAGGATGCCGCTGTTATGTTTGGCGCTTTATACGCGGCCGAGGGAAGCTCGCCGGAGATCCTCGCCGAGGTCGCGCGCGAGTTCTCGCCGCGTCTCGAGGTGTGCGGCCCGCGCGAGATCGTGCTCGATCTGAACGGCCTCGAGCGCCTGTTTGGCGACGCCCGGACGATTGCGCCGAGCTGCGGCGGACCGCCGCCGATCGCGATCTGCGCGTGCGCGTGGCGATCGCCGGCACACGCACGGCGGCGCGGCTGCTCGTCCACCACCGCGCGGGCGTGACCGTCGTCCGCGCGGGTGACGAAGCGGCGTCGCTCTCACCGCTGCCGCTCGCGCTGCTGGCGGCCGTGTGCAACTCCCGACTCCCCACTCCCGACGCCGCACGACGAGTCGCTCGCCACCCTGCGCCAATGGGGGCTGAAGACGCTGGGGGAGTTCGCCGCGCTGCCGCCCGACGAGGTCGCCGCTCGGCTCGGACAGGAAGGCGTGGCGTGGCAGCGGCTCGCGTGCGGCGAAGACCCGCGTCCGCTGCTGCCCGCGCTGCCGGAGGAGCGCTTCGAGCAGGCGATCGATCTCGAGTGGCCGATCGAGGGACTCGAGCCGTTGTCGTTCGTGCTCGGCCGGCTGCTGGAGCCGCTCTCGTGCGCACCTGGAACGGCGAGGCCGCGCCGGCGCCGTGCTGCACGTGCGGTTGCACCTGGTGACGCGCACCGTGCACGAGCGGTCGCTCCAGTTGCCGGCGCCGATTCGCGACGCGCGCACGCTCCGCACGCTGGCGCTGCTCGACCTCGAATCGCACCCGCCCTCGGCGGCCATCGATCGCGTGGTCGTCGCCGTCGATCCCACGCCCGGGCGCATCGTCCAGTTCTCGCTGCTGACGCGCCCGCTGCCGTCGCCGGAGCAGGTGTCCACGCTGATGGCGCGCCTGCACGCGCTCATGGGCGAAGACCGCTGCGGTTCGCCGGCCGCGGTGGACTCGTGGCGGCCGGGGGCGTTCGCGATGAAGCCGTTCGCTCCGGCGGATGGCGAACGCCGTTCATCGTCACGAACCACAGAGACACAGAGACACAGAGACCAGTCCTTCAGCCAAGGCCGAAAAGGAACTCTGTGTCTCTGTGCCTCTGTGGCCCGTGGAGGTGAAGGATGTAGCGCATCCAGCAGTCGCGCTCCGCCGCTTCCGCTTCCCCGTCGCTGCCCGCGTGCGCGTGGAGGAGGGGAAGCCGGCGCGCGTGCTGACCGATCGGGCCGGGCTGGGCGGCGGACGTGTCGAGGCGTGTGCCGGCCCCTGGCGAACGTCGGGCGGCTGGTGGGCGGAGCGCGGGGAACGCGGCATGGGATCGCGACGAATGGGACGTCACGCTGAATGACGGCGCCACCTATCGCATCTTCCGCGAACGCGACACGGACGCGTGGTTCCTCGACGGGATTGTCGACTAGCGGGCAGCCGGCAGCGGGCAGCAGGCAGTAACGAATCTGCCTGCCGCTGTCACTGCCACTGCCTACTGCCAGCTGCCCGCTATGTACATCGAACTCCACGCCGCGTCGGCCTTCAGCTTTCTGCAGGGCGCATCGCTGCCCGAGACGCTCGTCGAGCGCGCCGCGGCGCTGGGCTATCCGGCGCTCGCGCTGCTCGACGCCGACGGCGTCTACGGCGCGCCGCGGTTTCACAAGGCGGCCCAGCGCGCCGGCCTGCGCGCGATCATCGGCGCGGAGCTGACGATGGTCAGCGGGCAGCGGGCAGGCAGCGGGCAGTCGGACGCAAGGCGCCACTGCCGGCTGCCGGCCGTCAGCTGCCGGCGTCCATCTGGCGCCTGCCCGTTCTCGTCGCCGCGCCGGCGGGCTACCAGAACCTCTGCCGGCTGGTGACGCGCATGAAGATGCGCGCGCCGAAGGGCGAGGGCGCGCTCGCGATCGAGGAGCTCGACGGCTTCACGACCGGGCTCGTCGCGCTGGCGGGCCGGCCGCTCCTCGACGCGCGGCACTACGGCGTGGGCGGCCTGCTCGATCGGCTCGTCGGGCTGTTCGGCCGCGGCCACGTGTACGTCGAGCTGCAGCGGCATTTCCTGCGCGACGAGGAGCCGGACAACGCCGCGCTCACGCAGCTGGCGCAGGCGTTTCGCGTGCCGGTCGTCGCCACCAACGGCGTGCGCTTCGCCGAGCCGGCGGATCGCCCGCTGTTCGACGTGCTCACCTGCGTGCACCACCGCACCACGCTCGACGCCGCCGGCCGCCTGCTGGCGCGCAACGCCGAGCGCTACCTGAAGTCGCCGGAGGTGATGGCGCAGCTCTTTGCCGACCGTCCCGACGCGCTGGCGGGGACGGCGGCGCTCGCCGAGCGGCTCGAATACACGATGGCCGATCTCGGCTATCGCTTCCCGACGTACCCGGTGCCCGAGGGCGACACCGAGATGTCGTTCCTCCGCCACATCACCGAGGCCGGCGCGCGCGACCGCTATCGTCCGTATCACGACAAGGCGCGGCGCGCAGATCGCGCGCGAGCTCGCGCTCATCGAGAAGCTCGACCTCGCCGGCTACTTCCTGATCGTCTGGGACATCGTCAACTACTGCCGCCAGCAGGACATCCTCGTGCAGGGGCGCGGCTCGGCCGCCAACAGCGCCGTCTGCTACAGCCTCGGCATCACCGCGGTCGATCCGATCGGGATGGAGCTGCTCTTCGAGCGCTTCCTGTCGGAGGAGCGCGGCGAGTGGCCCGACATCGACCTCGACCTGCCGAGCGGCGACCGCCGCGAGCGCGTCATCCAGCACGTCTACGAGAAATACGGGCGGCTCGGCGCGGCCATGACCGCCAACGTCATCACCTACCGCAGCGCGCAGCGCCGCGCGCGAGGTGGGCAAGGCGCTGTCGCTCGACGAGCAGCAGATCGACACGCTCGCCAAGGTGATGAACAACTTCGAGTTCGTCGATCCGAACGACACGCTCGGCCGCAACCTGACGGCCGCGGGGCTGTCGCTCGACATGCCGCGCATGCGGACGTTCGCGGAGCTGTGGCTGCGGATCCAGGACCTGCCGCGCCATCTGGGCCAGCACTCGGGCGGGATGGTGGTCTGCCAGGGCGAGCTCGACGCCGTGGTGCCGCTCGAGCCCGCGAGCATGCCGGGCCGCGTCGTCATCCAGTGGGACAAGGACGACTGCGCCGAGATGGGCATCGTCAAAGTGGACCTGCTGGGCCTCGGGATGATGGCGGTGCTGCAGGACGCCATCGAGCTGGTGAATGCCGCGCCAGGACCGGAGCCCGGAGGCCGGAGCCCGGAGCCGGCGCGCGGCAGGTTCGATCTCGCCCACCTCCCGCCGGACGATCCCGACGTCTACGACATGCTGCAGAAGGCCGACACCATCGGCGTCTTCCAGGTCGAGTCGCGCGCGCAGATGGCGACGCTGCCGCGGCTGCAAGCCGACGTGCTTCTACGACCTCGTCGTGCAGGTGGCGATCATCCGCCCCGGGCCGATCGTCGGGCGACATGGTGCATCCGTACCTGAACCGGCGCGCCGGCAAGGAGCCCGTCGTGCCGCTGCACCCCTGCCTCGAGCCGGTGCTCGCGCGCACGCTCGGCGTGCCGCTCTTCCAGGAGCAGCTGCTGCGCATGGCGATGGTGGCCGCCGGCTTCACCGGCGGCCAGGCGGAGGAGCTGCGCCGCGCGATGGGCTTCAAGCGCTCGGAGAAGCGGATGAAGCAGATCGAGGTGCAGCTCCGCGAGGGCATGGCGAGGAACGGCATCACCGGCGAGACCGCCGAGCGCATCATCAACTCGATCACGTCGTTCGCGCTCTACGGCTTTCCCGAGTCGCACGCCGCCAGCTTCGCGCTGCTCGCCTACGCGAGCGCGTATCTCAAGGTCCATTACCCGGCGGCGTTCTACACGGCGCTGCTCAACAACCAGCCGATGGGGTTCTACCACCCCGCGTCGCTCGTCAAGGACGCGCAGCGGCGCGGCGTGCGGTTCCATCCGATCGACGTGCAGCAGTCCGACTGGCTGTGCCGTGTCGAGCACGACGGCGCCATCCGCATCGGCTTCATGTACGTGAACGGCCTGCGCAAGGAAGTGGGGCAGGCGATGGCTGCATTCGACAGGACGAAGACGCTGGCACCGCCGCTGCTGTGCGCGAAGTGCGGGTCCGATGACGAGTCGATGATCGAGACCGTCAGCGGCACGCGCGCGGCGCGGACGTATTACTGCAACATCTGCTCGCACGAGTGGACGGTGCAGCTGCGGCCCGTCGGCCGCTTCACCTCGATCGAGGACGTCGTCCACCGCACCGGCCTGCGTCGCGACGAGCTGACGACGCTGGCCGACATCGGCGCGCTCAATGCGTTCACCAACGAGCGGCGCAGCGCGCTGTGGCAGGTGGAACGAGCCGTTCGCCCTGCGGGCGAACTGCTCGAGTCAGCTGACAGCCGGCCGCCGGCAGCGGGCAGCGAATCGCCGCTTCGCCCGATGGATCCCAACGAGCGGCTGCACGCCGACTACGCGGGCATGGGACTGACCATCGGCCCGCATCCGATGGCGCTGCGGCGCGAGGAGCTGGCGCTGCGCGGCGTGCTGCGCGCGTCGGATCTGCCGCAGGCGCGCGACGGCCGGCGCGTGCGCGTGGCCGGCATGGTGATCACGCGCCAGCGGCCCGGCACCGCCAAGGGCTTCGTGTTCCTCACGCTGGAGGATGAAACCGGCATTTCGAACATCATCGTCCGTCCCGATCTCTTCGATCGCGAGCGCCTGACCGTGATCCGCCAGCCGTTCCTGCTGGTCGAGGGCGTGCTGCAGAACCAGGAAGGCGTGCTGTCGGTGAAAGCGGAGCGCGTGCAGGGGATCGACGGCGGCGCCTCAGTGGACGCCCACGACTTCTATTAGAATCCGCAGCTCGCTCGAAAGCCGAACACAGGCAAGCTCCGGAGTAGAATTCTGCGGCATGTTCAGCAACATCGGCGCACTCGTCGCTCTTGCCGCGGTCGCGATGCTCGCCCCGGCCGCGCAGGCGCAGCAGGGGACGATCGTGACGCCGGCGGACGTCAAGTGGCCTGCGAATACGACAGGCGGGGTCGGCACCTCAGGCGCGTCAGGGATACAGACGGTCGTCCTGGCAGGCAATCCCGCGCAGCCCGGCCTCTATACCATCCGGCTGAAAGCGGCGCCCGGCATGAAGATCCAGGCGCATTCACATCGTGACAACCGCTCCGCCATCGTCGTATCCGGGACGTGGTATTTCGCGTACGGCAAGCAGTTCGACGAAAAGGCGCTGAAAGCGCTGCCGGCGGGCACCTTCTACACCGAACCCGGCGGCGTCGACCACTTCGCCATGACGAAGGACGAAGTCGTCATCCAGATCACCGGATACGGGCCGTCGTCGACGACGTACGTCGACGCCGCGAATGATCCAGCGCGGCGATAGACGGGCTCCGGGCTCCGGACTCCGGGCTTCGGGCTTCGGGCCGTGCCTGTGATCGCCACAACGGGGTGAATGTCGCTGCGCCTTTCACCCTGCCACGTGGAGCCTGGAGCCCGGAGCCCGGAGTCCGGAGCTCTAGGCTCCTGGAGCGCATCCGCCAGGACCGCGTCTTTGGCTGGCGCCATTCGCTCCTCGACGAACGTATTCCATTCGTGGCACTGCGGGCACTGCCACAGCAGCTCCGTGCTTCGATATCGGCAGCGCCGGCACACGTGCGGATCGAGATAGAAGACCGCCTCGCGCGTCAGCTCCATGTAGCGGCGAACGAGGGTCGGATCGAGGCCGAGCGACGAGAGCACCTGCCAGGCTTCCTGATGGATGGCGAGCCCGTGCGGATTGTGCGGGAGCGCGTCGAGCAGCAGGCCGAACGCGGTGCGATGCTGGCCGGCGGCCACGTGGTGTCGCGAAAGGGCCAGGCGCGCCCGCCAGTCCTGCGGGTTGCGGCCGATCACCTGCTGGCATATATCAGCGAAGCGCCGCGGCGTGCCTGACGTGCGATACGCGCGCTCGAGGCGGTCGAAGGCGAGGTAGGCGCGGTCCGGCGCCGACCTCGACGAGCTGCTCCCACGTGCCGATGGCTTCGGGCAGGTTGCCCTGCCGCTCGTGAATGTCGCCGAGGTTCAGATACGCGGGCGCGATGCCGTTGTCCACGTCGATCGCTTCCGCGTAGGTGCGCGCCGCAGCGGCCGTATCGCCGCCGCGTGCCTGCCCCGCGCCGATCTCCGTGCGCAGGAAGCCGAGGATCTGCTGGTTTTCCGGCTTGCGTCCTCCGTCGATGCGCGCGATCTGCTCGCGCACGTGCAGCGCCTCCGGCCACTGGTGCTGCTCCTCGTACAGCTTCTGCAGGTTGACGAAGGCGTAGCGGTTCTTCGGATCGAGGAGGACGACCTCCTGAAACGCCTCGAGCGCGCGGTCGATGAACCCGCCGTGGCGAAAATCGAGGCCGAGACAGAGCAACACGTACGCGTGCTCCAGTTTCGTCAGGTCGGGCCGCTGCAGCAGCGACTGGTGCACGTTGATCGCGCGGCCGACCTGTCCCTTCTGGCGATACAGGTTGCCGAGGATCATCTGGATCTCGAGCGCGTCGGTGCCGGTGCTGGCCGCCTGCGTGAGCTCCTCGATGGCCTGGTCCACCTGGTTGTCCACGAGGAAGTTCAGGCCGAGCATGTAGTGCGGCGTTTCCCGGAGGCGGCGGCGATCGATCCACCGCCCGTCCCGCAGCTTGTACCGCTCCCACGCCTTGCCGACGGCCAGCCCGGCGAGAAGCGCCACGAGCACCGCGACGAGATAGATCTCGGTGGTCACGGGAGACCTTCGAATGGAGCCGGCAGCGGGCAGCTGGCAGCTGGCGGCAAACGTGGGGCGCCACGAGCGACTGAAGGCGCGACGATGATTACTCCGTTGGGCCGCATAAGACTCACGGCCGGCTGCCAGCTGCCGGCTGCCGCTACACCATCTCAGTGCGCCAGAGGTCGTGCAAGTGCACCACGCCCTGGACTTCCTCGCGCTCGTCCACCACGACGATCGACGTGATCTTGCGCTGCTCGAGGACGTGCAGCGCTTCGGCCGCCAGCGTATCGCGGCGGACGGTCACCGGATTGCGCGTCATCACGTCGGCGGCGGAGCGTTCGAGGAAGTTGGGGCCGTTGATCATGTGCCGGCGCAGGTCGCCGTCCGTGATGATGCCGATCAGCCGCTGCCCGCCGTCGACGACGCAGGTCATCCCGAGACCCTTGCCGGACATCTCGTACATCACGTCGTGCATCCGGGTGTCGCTGCCGACGATCGGCACCTCGGCGCCCGCGGCCATCAACTGCTCGACGCGCATGAGCCGCTTGCCCAGTTTGCCGCCCGGATGCAGGTTGGCGAAGTCCTCCTGGCGGAAACCCTTTGCCACGAGCAGCGTCATGGCGAGCGCATCGCCGAGGGCGAGCGCGGCCGTGGTGCTCGCCGTGGGCACGAGGTTCAGCGGGCACGCCTCCTTCGACACGCCGCAATCGAGCGCGACGTCGGCCGCCTTGCCGAGGGTGGACCGGCAGTCGCCGGTGATGGCGATCAGTCGCGCACCGAGCCGCTTGATCGTCTCCAGCAGGCGCAGGATCTCGTCGGTCTCGCCGCTGCGCGAGAGCGCCACGACGACGTCGTCGGACTGGATGACGCCAAGGTCGCCGTGAATCGCTTCGGCCGGATGGAGGAAGAAGGCCGGCGTGCCGGTGCTCGCGAGCGTGGCGGCGATCTTGCGGCAGATGATGCCCGACTTGCCCATGCCGGTGACGATCACGCGCCCGCGGCACTCGAGGATGAGGCGCACCGCCTGCTCGAAGCGGTGATCGAGGCGATCGACGAGCGCGAGGATCGCGGCCGCTTCTGTCTCGAGCACCTCGCGGGCGCGGGCGAGATCCACCGTCGTCAGCTTGGTCATGATCGCGCTGCTCCGACCCGATCCCGGGCCGCGGCATCCACCCGTTTCAGCTTCATGATGAGCGGCTCGAGCGCGTCGAGACGCAGCGCGTTGGCCGCATCGCTTCTGGCCCGCGCGGGCTCCTGGTGCACTTCCATGAACACCGCGTCGATGCCCGCGGCCACGCCGGCGGAGGCGAGCGGCTCGATGTACTCCGCGAGGCCGGCGGTCACGCCGTCGCCGGCGCCAGGCAGCTGCAGGCTGTGCGTGACGTCGAACACGACGGGGTAGCCGAGCGCGCGCAGCATGGGAAACGCGCGCATGTCCACCACGAGGTTGTTGTAGCCGAAGCTGACGCCGCGCTCGGTGACCAGCACGGACGGGTTGCCTTCCGCGGTGACTTTCGCGATGACGTGCTTCATGTCGTTCGGCGCCAGGAACTGGCCCTTCTTCACGTTCACCGCCTTGCCGGTGCGCGCGGCCGCCACGAGGAGATCGGTCTGCCGCGACAGGAACGCCGGGATCTGGAGGACGTCTACGACCGCCGCCGCTGCCGCCGCGTGCGCAGGCTCGTGGATGTCGGTGAGCACCGGCAGCCCGGTCCGGTTCCGGATCTCGCCAAGGGTGGCGAGCCCGGCCTCCAGGCCGGGACCGCGGAACGACGTCCGCGACGTCCGGTTGGCCTTGTCGTAGGACGCCTTGAAGATGACCGGCACGGCGCACCGTGCCGCGATCTCCCTGATCTCGGCCGCCGTCTCGAGCGCGTGCTGCGGGCTCTCGATGACACACGGGCCCAGGATGAAGGCGAGCGGGTGCCCGCCGCCGACGGAGAAGGAGCCGACCTGGACCGGTTTCACGGTCCTATTCTAGTGGACTGTATCAACTGAACCTGTAGTGCCCACGACAGCCTTTCGACATCAATGTCGCGGGCCAACCAACGGGCGGCCCGCTGTAGAAATCACAAGGACGCTCCACTGGCGGACCGTATCCCTGGACACGGCTTCACCTGAGCGACGATCACGACCAAGCGATTCCGGGACTAGCGGGTGACTGCTGCCATGTTGGCGGTATCCAGCTGGCCCGTCTTGTGCCGGTGGGCGGCCTCGACGAAGCTCGCGAACAGCGGGTGCGGCGTGAGCGGCCGCGACTGGAACTCGGGGTGGAACTGGACGGCCAGGAACCACGGGTGCGTCGGCAGCTCCGCGATCTCCACGAACTTGCCGTCGGGCGAACGGCCGGAGACCTTCATCCCTCGTTCGCTGAGAGACGGCTCGTACAGGCAGTTGAACTCGAAGCGGTGACGATGCCGCTCGTGAATGAGCGACGCCCGATAGATACGCTCTGCCACTGAGCCGGGTGCGAGCTCGCAGGCATAGCGGCCCAGCCGCATCGTGCCGCCGAGCTCGTCCACGCCGAGCAGGTCGCGCAGCTTGTAGATCACCTTGTGCGGCGCATTCTCGTCCACCTCGGTGGAATCGGCGCCCTCGAGGCCGCAGACGTTGCGCGCGAACTCAACCGTGGCCCACTGGAAGCCGTAGCAGATCCCGAAGAACGGGACCCCGTGCGCGCGCGAGTACTCGGCGGCCTTCATCATGCCGCGCGTGCCGCGTGAGCCGAACCCCCCCGGGACGAGAATGCCGTGCGCCCCTTCGAGGGCGTCGAGGCCCCCTTCCTTCTCGAGCGCTTCAGCCTCGACCCAGTTCAGCTTCACCCGGAGGCGATGCGCGAAGCCGCCGTGGAACACGGCTTCGTTCAGGCTCTTGTAGGAATCCTCGTATCCCGTGTACTTGCCGACCACGTGGATCGTCAGGTCGTCGATCGGGTTCTTGATCCGATCGACGAGCTCTTCCCACGCTTCGGTGTGCGCCTGGGTCATCGGAAGGCCGAGCTGTTTCAGGATGATCTGGTCGAGGCCTTCCGCCTTCAGCACGAGCGGCACCTCGTAGATCGTGTCCACGTCCTTCGCGGTGATGACCGCCTCTTCGTTGACGTCGCAGAAGAGGGCGATCTTGCGCTTGATGTCCACATCCAGGAACCGATCCGTGCGGCAGAGCAGGATGTCCGGCTGGATGCCGATCGACCGCAGGTCGCGGACGCTGTGCTGCGTCGGTTTCGTCTTGAGCTCGCCCGCCGTGCCGATGAACGGCACCAGCGTCAGGTGGATATAGATCGTGTTGTCGCGGCCGACGTCGAGGCGGAACTGCCGGATGGCCTCGAGGAACGGCATGCTCTCGATGTCGCCGACGGTTCCCCCGATTTCGACGAGCACGACGTCCACGTCGCGGCTGGCGCTGCGGATGGCGTCCTTGATCTCGTTCGTGATGTGGGGAATGACCTGCACCGTGCGCCCCAGGTAGTCGCCGCGCCGTTCCTTCTGGATCACGGAAAGGTAGATCTTGCCGGTCGTCCAGTTGCTGTTGCGGCTGGCGACCATGCTCGTGAACCGCTCGTAGTGCCCCAGGTCGAGGTCCGTCTCCGCGCCGTCATCGGTGACGTACACCTCGCCATGCTGGTACGGGCTCATCGTGCCGGGATCGACGTTGATATACGGATCGAACTTCTGAAGCGCCACTTTGTAGCCGTGGTCTTCCAGCAGCCGGCCAATCGACGCCGCGGCCAGGCCCTTGCCCAGGGACGACACCACACCACCGGTCACGAAGATGTATTTCACCGGACGTCCGTCAGGTCGCTGCGTCATGCCACCTCATGTCCGCGCGGTCAGCGCCATGTGGCGGCGCACGCGCTCCAGGTCCTCGGGTGTGTCCACCTCGATGGATTCGAAACAGGTTTCAACCGCGCGGATGCGGAATCCGTGCTCCAGCGCCCGCAGTTGCTCGAGCGATTCGGCGAGCTCGAGCGGCGTCTGCGGCAGTCCGGCGAAGAGTTGCACGAACTGGCGGCGGTACGCGTACAGCCCGATGTGCTTGAATGAGGTCCCGGATCCCCGGACGAAGGGGATGGGGGAGCGGGAAAAGTAGAGGGCGTCGCCGTTGCGGTCGACCACGACCTTCACCACGTGCGGGTTGGAGTAGTCCGATGCATCCGTGATGGCCTTGCGCAACGTAGACATGTCGAGCGCGGAATCGGCAACGAGCGGGCTGACCACTTCCTCGATCTTGCCAGGCTCGATCAAGGGCAGGTCACCCTGGACGTTGATGAGGATCTCGCAGTCGATCTCCGGCGCAATCTCGGCAATACGGTCGGTGCCCGTCCGATGCGTGCGACGCGTCATTCGTACACAGCCGCCGAACCGCTCGACGGCGGCTGCGATCCGCTCGTCGTCGGTGGCGACGACCACGGCGTCAACGCCGCGCGCGTCGGCCGTGCGGCGATAGACGTGTTCGATCATCGGGTGGCCGGCGATGTCGGCCAGCGGCTTTCCGGGGAGGCGCGTCGAGTCGTAACGGGCGGGGATGACGGCGACGATGCGAAGGGTCTGTGACGTTCGTTCGAAAGGATTTCGGAACGTTACAGGGTGCACGTCGAATCATAGCATGGGGGCACGGCGGCTCCGGCGCCGGTTTCCGCTACGGTCTCCGGTCTCCGGTCTTCAGTCGCACGTGGCTGGTTCCCACCGTAGACGGAGACGGTAGACCGTAGACCGAAGTGTTAGGATGTGCGTGATTATCCGATGACCTGGAAGTCGTACATCGTCATGTCGGGCGCAGGGGTGCTTTCGATGTGGTTCGTGGCTTCCCTGCCGTCGCGCATGCCCGGCAGCGTGCCGCCCCCGCAGCCGCGCGAAGCCGCGGCCGCCGCCGCTGCCGCATCGGAGATCGAGGAGCAGGCGAACCGCCTGCAGGCGCGGCTTCAGCAGGAGGCGCTGTATCGCGAGCCGGGGCGGAATCTGTTCCGGTTCTCCCCGAAGCCCGCTCCACAGGCGACATCAAGCGAGGTCGTGGCCATCCCTCCGCCGCCGGCGCTTGAACCGAACTCTCCGCCTCCGCTGCCGCTGAGATTGGCCGGCATCGCCGCCGATCAAGAGGGAACCGAGATCGTTCGCACGGCAATCCTCAGCTCGTTCTCCGGCGTCATCCTCGCGCGCCCCGGCGACGACGTCCTCGGCAGGTTCCGCGTGACCGCTGTCGAGGACGAGGCGGTGGAATTGGTGACGCTGTCAGATGGGACGCCAGTCAGGCTGACGCTGAAGAAATAGACGGGAGTGGCAGCCGGCAGTCGGCAGAATCACTGCCCGCTGCGAGCTGCCCGGCCTCGTGAGCTACACCCTGACGATCCGCGCTTCGCGGATCGCCTGTACTTTCCGGATATCCGTCAACACCGCCTCGGGAATCGGCGACGTCTCGTCGACGTTGACGACGCCCACTGCCCGCTGGCCGTCGCGGCCGAGCGCAAAGTTGGCGATGTTGAGGCCGTGGCGGCCGAGAATCGTTCCCACCTCGCCGATGACGCCCGGCTGATCGTTGTTGCAGACGACGATCATCGTCCCTTCCAGCGGCGCTTCGACCGCAACGCCGTCAACGAGCACGACGCGCGGGGAGGTCTTCTCGAAGACCGCGCCTTCCACCCATCGTTCACCGTCGCTCGTATACAGCTTCACCGAGAGCAGGCTCGTGTAGTTCCTGGACCGGGAGCTCCGCGACTCGACGATCTCGATCCCGCGATCGCTGGCCACGTTCCGTGCGTTGACGAGCGTCACGCCCGAGGACAGGATCGGCTTGAACAGGCCGACGAGCACGGCGTTGACGATCATGTCGTTCCGGCCGCCGGCCAGGTCACCGTAGTAGCGGACGCCGAGCTCGTGCGCGCGGCTGTCGTTCATCTGCGCGAGGAAGGCGCCCAGACGTTCGCCGAGCTCGATGAACGGTCGCAGCCGGCTGAATTCCTCGGCCGAGACCGACGGAAAATTCACGGCGTTCCGGATGATGCCGTCGCGCAGGAAGTCGCGCAGCGCGGCGGCGGTTTCCACGCCCACCAGCTCCTGCCCCTCGCGCGTCGAGGCGGCAATGTGCGGCGTCGCCACGACCTGCGGCAGCATCTGCAGCCGTTGGTCCACGGTCGGCTCCGTCTCGAAGACATCGAGCGCGGCGCCGCCCACGTGGCCGGCTTCGATGGCGTCGGCCAGCGCCTTCTCGTCGATGAGATCGCCGCGTGCCGTGTTGACGATGCGAATCCCTTTCTTCGAGCGGGCCAGCCGCTCCGCATTCACGATCTTTCGTGTCTTGTCGTTGGACGGCATGTGCAGCGACACGTAGTCGGAGCGCGCGAACACATCGTCGAGCGAGACCAGTTCGACCCCGAGGTCGGCGGCCACGTGCTCGGAGATGAAGGGATCGTGGGCGATGATCCGCATGCCGAACCCCGCGGCCCGACGCGCGACTTCCTGCCCGATACGGCCGAGGCCGGCGAGACCCAGCGTCTTCTCCCGCACTTCCTCGCCGAGAAATTTCTTCTTCTCCCACTTTCCCTGTTTCATCGCGGCGTCGGCGGCGGGCAGGTGGCGTGCCATCGCGAGGATGAGGCCGACGGCCAGTTCGGCCACCGAGATGCTGTTCGCGCCAGGCGCATTCATGACGACGATGCCGCGGGCGCTGGCGGCGGCGACGTCCACGTTGTCGACACCGGTGCCGGCGCGCGCGATCACGCGCAGCTTCGGTGCAGCGGCTATCAGTGGTGCGGTGACTCTTGTGGCGCTGCGGACGACGATGGCATCCGCATCCTGGAGGTCGACGGCGAGTTGGTCGGGTGCCCGGCCGGTGCGGGCGTCGACGTCCCAGCCTTCCGCGCGCAGCAGATCGAGCGCGGACGCCGGAACGTCGTCAGCGACGACGATTTTCAATGGCTGTATCCATCCCGTGTCAGTGTGGTTGACGACAATCGCCAAGTATAATCTCCGACTGCCGTCGAGGTGGGCGCGCGTCGGCGGTGTGACAGCCGCACTACGATGGTGCAAAAAGCTAGAATGCTCGGATTCGCGCGCGATCCACGCATTCGGAACAGCCTTTTCCACAGGGTTTTCAACAGATTTTGTGAGTAACCCGCGGCGATGATGCGGGACATCGCCCTAAGTGAATGGGCGGACCTGAAGGTGCGTCTTGCGACGATACGCACACTACGACGCACGTGGCGCCGGTCTTCGGGCCTGGCGAGATGAGGATCTGAATGAAACGCAAAGTGACAGTGGTAGGCGGCGCCGGCAACGTGGGCGCCACGGTGGCGCGCTCGATCGCTGAGAAGGAGCTCGCCGACGTCGTCATCATCGACATCGCCGATCAGAAGGCTGCGGGCATCGCGCTCGACATCTACGAGACGTGTCCGATCATCGGTTCCGACGTGCGCGTGATCGGAGGCGGCGACTGGGGTCCGGCGGCGGGATCGGACATCGTCGTGATCACCTCGGGCAAACCGCGCAAGCCCGGCATGAGCCGCGACGACCTCGTGCGCGACAACTTCGACATCATGAAGAGCATCGCGCCGAAGGTCGTGGAGCATTGTCCGGACGCCATCATCATCCCGGTCGCGAACCCGCTCGACGCGATGGCCCAGGCGCTCTACAGGCTCACGAAGTTTCCGCGTGAACGGATCCTCGGCATGGCGGGCGTGCTCGACTCGGCACGTATGAGCACCTTCATCGCGATGGAGCTCAACGTCTCGGTCGAGAACGTCCACTCGTTCGTCCTCGGCGGCCACGGCGACACGATGGTGCCGCTCCCTCGGTACTCGACGGTCGCCGGGATTCCGATCACCGATCTCCTGTCGAAGGAGAAGATCGATGCCATCTCGACGCGCACGGCCAACGGCGGCGCCGAGATCACGAAGCTCGTCGGGACGAGCGCGTGGTACGCGCCTGGCGCCGCGGCCACGCAAATGGTCGAGGCGATTCTCAGGGACAAGAAGAAGATCCTGCCCTGTTCGGTCTACCTGCAGGGTGAGTACGGGATTCGCGATCTGTTCGTCGGCGTGCCGGTCAAGGTCGGCGCGAGAGGCCTCGAGGAGATCATCCAGATTACCCTGACGCCGGAAGAGGATGCCGCGCTGAAGAAGTCCGCCGCCGCCGTCAAGGAACTGGTGGACGTCATCGGAATGTAGTGCCGGCCTCCGGACTTCGGGCCCGTGGCACTCCGCGCGAACCCGTAGCCCGGAACCCGTAGCCCGGAGCCCGGAGTAACATTGCTCGATTCCCAACGCGCTGGAGCCTCACACGTCTTGAAAATCCACGAATACCAGGCCAAGTCAGTCCTCGCGCGCTACGGCGTCCCGGTGCCGCGGGGAGAGGTGGCGTTTTCTGCGGGTGAAGCCGCCGCGATCGCGCGGCGTCTCGGCGGCGACGTCCTCGTCGTCAAGGCGCAGATTCACGCCGGCGGCCGCGGCAAGGGCGGCGGCGTCAAGCTGGCGAAGTCCCCGGACGAAGCCGAGCAGATCGCCAAGCAGATGCTCGGCATGACGCTCGTCACGCATCAGACCGGGCCCGAGGGCAAGAAGGTCGGCCGCGTGCTGATCGAGGAAGGCGTGCAGATCGAGCGCGAGCTCTATCTGAGCATCCTCATCGATCGCGGGGCGGAAGCGCCGGTCGTCATCGCCAGCGCCGCCGGCGGCATGGACATCGAGGAAGTGGCGGCGTCCGAGCCCGGGAAGATCCTGAACGAGACGATCCATCGCGGCAGCGGCATCGTCCCGTTCCAGTCGCGCAAGCTGGCGTTCGGCATGGGGCTCGAGTCGGGGCCCGCGAACAAGCTCGTGAAGGTGCTCGACGCGATCTACAAGGCATTCATCGACACCGACGCCTCGATGATCGAGATCAACCCGCTCATCCTCACCCGCGGCGGCGACCTCGTCGCGCTCGACGCGAAGGTGAGCTTCGACGACAACGCGCTCTACCGCCACGCCGACATCCGCGAACTGAGGGACCTCAGCGAGGAAGATCCGCTGGAGGTCGAGGCATCGAAGTTCAACCTGAACTACATTCGCCTCGACGGCAACATCGGCTGCATGGTCAACGGCGCCGGCCTCGCCATGGCGACGATGGACATCATCAAGCTGGCGGGCGGCGAGCCGGCCAACTTCCTCGACGTCGGCGGTGGCGCCAACGCGGATCAGATCAAGAACGCCTTTCGCATTCTGATGGCGGACAAGAACGTCCAGGCGGTGCTGATCAACATCTTCGGCGGAATCCTCCGCTGCGACGTGCTGGCGCAGGGCGTGATCGCCGCCGTCACGGAGCTCGGCGTGCCCGTGCCGATCGTCATCCGGATGGAAGGGACCAACGTCGAGGAAGGAAAGCGGATGCTGAAGGAGAGCGGCCTGAACTTCACGACGGCCGATTCCATGGGCGAGGCCGCCACCACCGTCGTCGCGCTGGCCAGGCGACGGACGTAGACGCAGACACCCGGCGGGTCCAGGAGGACCCGCCCTACAGGTTGCCTGACAGGAGCACATGGCAGTACTTCTCGACACGAACACGCGGCTCATCGTCCAGGGGCTGACGGGCCGCGAGGGCACGTTCCACGCGAAGGCCGCGCAGGCCTACGGCACGAACGGTCGTCGGCGGCGTGACGCCGGGCAAGGGCGGGACGACGCACGAGGGCTGGCCGATCTTCAACAGCGTCCACGACGCGATCCGCGAGACCGGCGCGAATGCCACGGTCATCTTCGTGCCGCCGCCGTTTGCGGCCGACGCGATCATGGAGGCGGCGGACGCCAGGATCCCGCTCGCCGTCGCGATCACCGAGGGGATCCCGGTCGTGGACATGATGAAGGCGCTGACGTTCATGGAGGACACGCCGACGCGGCTCATCGGCCCGAACTGCCCGGGAATCATTTCGGCGGGCAAGGGGAAGGCGGGCATCATCCCGCACAACATCGTCAGGGAAGGCAGCGTCGGGATCGTGTCGAAGAGCGGCACGCTGACCTACGAGGCCATTCACCAGCTGTCGAAAGAGGGACTGGGCCAGACGACCTGTATCGGGATCGGCGGCGACCCGCTGATCGGCACGAACTACATCGACGCCCTGACGCTGTTTGCGGCGGACCCGGAGACCGAGGCGGTCATCATGATCGGCGAGATCGGCGGCTCGGCGGAACAGGATGCCGCCGCCTGGATCGCGCGCGAGTTCAAGAAGCCGGTCGTCGGCTTCATCGCCGGCCAGACCGCTCCGCCGGGACGCCGCATGGGTCACGCCGGCGCGATCATCGCGGGCGGGCAGGGCACGGCGGCCGAGAAGATGGACGCGCTGTCGAGAGCGGGCGTCCACGTGGTGAAGAGTCCGGCGGACATGGGCAGGAAGATGCGAGAGGCGCTGGGAAGATAGCGGGTAGCGGCAGCCGGCAGTCAGTTGGAAATACCGGCGTTCGTGTACGACGGCGCGTGTTTCACCGGCACTTCATTGTCAGCAAAGTACACTGCCAGCTGCCGGCTGCCGGCGGGACAAGGAACAGATGGAACGTACATTCGCCATCATCAAGCCGGACGCCGTGTCGCGCCGGCTCGCCGGCAAGATCCTGTCGCGCATCGAGGAGGCGGGCTTCACCGTCAAGGCGATGCGGCTGCAACACCTGACCAGGAAGGAAGCCGAAGGGTTTTACGCGGTGCACCGCGAGCGGCCGTTCTTCGGCGAGCTCACCGAGTTCATGGCGTCGGGCCCCTGCGTCCTGCTGGCGCTCGAGGCGCCCGACGCCATCAAGAAGTGGCGCGACACCATGGGCGCGACCGACCCGGCCAAGGCCGACGCCGGCACGCTGCGCAAGGATTTCGGCGAGTCGATCGGCAGGAACGCCACGCACGGATCGGACGCCCCCGAGACGGCGGCCTTCGAACTGAGCTACTTCTTCAGGGGGATGGAGCTGATCTGAGACGGGCTCCGGTCTCCGGGCTCCGGGCTCGGTCCTGGATGGAAGCTTCGATGGGACGTGCTGCTCATCGTCATCGGCATCCTGATCGCGCGGCGTCGGTCTTGCTCGATCACGCTTGGCGTGCCGATCGGACGCTTGCCCGGCGACTTCACGATTCGGAGGGGCAACTTCTCGTTCTACTTTCCACTGACGTCCTCGATCCTTGCCAGTATCGTGCTGACGTTGATCATGATGTTCCTGAGCAGGCGATGAGAATCGGGACCGAAGACCGTAGCCTGCAGCCCGGAGCCCGGGTCCGTGCCATCAATTAAAGCAGACCGCTGGATCAGGAAGATGGCGCTCGAGCACGGGATGATCGAGCCGTTCGAGGATCGGCAGGTGCGTGACGGCGTGATCTCCTATGGCCTGTCGTCGTACGGCTATGACATCCGCGTCGCCGACGAGTTCAAGGTGTTCACCAACATCAACAGCACGGTGGTGGATCCCAAGAACTTCGACGCGCGATCGTTCGTCGACGTCAAGGCGGACGTGTGCATCATCCCGCCGAACTCGTTCGCGCTGGCGAAGACGATCGAGTACTTCCGCATCCCGCGCGACGTGCTGACGGTCTGCGTCGGCAAGTCCACCTACGCGCGATGCGGTCTGATCGTGAACGTCACGCCGTTCGAGCCCGAGTGGGAGGGATTCGTCACGCTGGAGATCTCGAACACCACGCCCTTGCCGGCGAAGGTCTATGCCAACGAGGGGATTTCCCAGGTGTTGTTCTTCCAGGGCGACGAGCCCTGCGAGGTCTCGTACGCCGACAAGAAGGGCAAGTACCAGCGGCAGCAGGGGTTGACGCTGCCACGGCTATAATTTCAAGGTGATTCGCCGGTACCAGTCCATCACCCCCACGGTCCACCCGTCGGCGTTTGTCGACGTCAGCGCCCAGGTCATCGGTGACGTCCACATCGGGGCGGAAAGCAGTGTCTGGATGAACGTCGTGATGCGCGGCGACGTGAATCAGATCCGGATTGGCGCGCGCACGAACATCCAGGACCTGACGGTAGTCCACGTCATGCGCGAGACGAATCCGACGATCATCGGCGACAACGTGACCGTTGGACACAGTGCGGTGTTGCACGGCGCCACCATCGAAGACCGCTGCCTGATCGGCATGGGGGCCATCCTGCTGAACGGCTGCCGTATCGGCACCGGCTCGATCGTCGCCGCCGGCGCCCTGGTGCCCGAACGCTTCGTCGTCCCGCCCGGATCGATGGTGATGGGCCTGCCGGGGAAGGTGCGGCGGGCGCTGACGCCGGAGGAGGACGCGTCCATCAACTGGTACGCGGACAATTACGTGCGCCACCGTCTCCAGTTTCCGTCCGAGAGCACGCCGGCGTAACCGCCCATATGGCACGTACAGAACCGGCGCGCGGGATGCGCGACTTCCTTCCGGAGGACGTGCGGCGGCGCGAGCATGTCATCGGCGTCATCAAGCGGGTCTACGAGCGCTATGGCTTCGAACCGCTGGAGTCGCCCGCGGTCGAGAACCTCGAAACGCTGATGGGGAAGTATGGAGATGAGGGCAACCAGCTCATTTTCAAGATCCTGAAGCGCGGCGAGCACGAGGCCACCGGCCAGGCGGATCTCGCGCTGCGCTACGACCTGACGGTGCCGCTGGCCCGCGTGGTGGCGCAGTACCAGGCCAGGCTGCCGCGCCTGTTCAAGCGCTACCAGATTCAGCCGGTCTGGCGGGCGGATCGTCCCGCGCGCGGACGCTTTCGCGAGTTCTACCAGTGCGACGTCGACGCGCTCGGATCGAATTCGCCGGTCGTGGAAGCCGAGTTGTGCGCGGCGGTGTCGGATGCGCTGACGGAGCTCGGGTTCGACGATTTCGTGATTCGCATCAACCACCGGCAGCTGCTCGCGTCGCTGCTGGCCGCGGCGGGAGTGGCCCTGGACCTGCACGGGCCCGCGCTGGTCGCGCTCGACAAGCTCGACAAGATCGGGCCCGAGGGAGTTGCGAGGGAGCTGAACGAGCGTGGCATCGAGGCGACGTCGGCGTCTGCCCTTCTGCAGATGTTCCAGACGAGCGCGGCCGAAGTCGATCTGGAGCGCATCGCCGGCTTCGTCGGCGACGACGCGGGCGGACGCGCCGCGCTGGAGAACCTCCGGCAGATTCGCGCGTTGGCCGGAGGCACGAGCGCCGCCGGCAAGATCAAGGTGGACGTGAGCCTCGCCCGCGGGTTGTCGTACTACACGGGCGCGATCATGGAGATCAACGTGGCCGACCTGGCCGGCAGCCTTGGCGGCGGCGGGCGCTACGACAACCTGGTCGGGATGTTCCTCGGGCAGAACATCCCCGCCTGCGGCTTTTCGCTGGGGCTGGAGCGGATCCTGGTCGTCATGGGCGAGCGGAACATGTTTCCCGCCTCGCTCGCGATGACGCCCGCCGACGTCATGGTCGCGACCTTCGATGCGTCGAGCGCCGCCGCCGCGATGCGCGTCGCCGCCACGTTGCGCGGGCAGGGGCTGCGCGTGCTGGTCTACCCGGACGCCGACAAGATTGGCAAACAGATCAAGTACGCTGACGGGCGGGGCATTCCGTTCGTGGCGCTGCTCGGCGAGGACGAAATCAAGGGCGGTACCGTCACCGTGAAGAACCTGGCCGCGCAGACCCAGGCAACCTACGACCAGTCCGCGGCCGGAGCGGCGATTCGTCGAGACACTGAGGCAACGTGGCTGAGCAACTTGGTGATTTGACGCGGACCCACACCTGCGGCGCCCTGCGCGCCGCCGACGTCGGCGCCGACGTGGTGCTGCTCGGGTGGGTCCATCGTGTCCGCGATCTCGGCGGCCTCCTCTTCGTCGACATTCGCGATCGCGGCGGCATCACGCAGGTCGTCTTCGACAAGGACGAGGAGGCGCTGATGACCAAGGCGAAGCGGCTCCGATCGGAGTACATCGTGGGGGTGACGGGGCACGTCCAGCGCCGCTCCGCCGAGACGGTCAACCCGAAGCTCGCGACCGGCGAGGTCGAAGTCGTCGTCCGCCAGCTCTCGATCCTCAACGAGGCGAAGACACCGCCCTTCCCGGTCGCCGACGAGAGCCCGGTGTCGGAAGACGTCCGCCTCAAGTACCGATATCTGGACCTGCGCCGGCCGCGGCTGCAGAACAACATCGTCCTGCGCCACCGTGTGACGTCGATCGTCCGGCAGTACTTCGACAGGAACGGGTTCCTCGAAATCGAGACGCCGATTCTCGGCAAGTCCACGCCCGAAGGGGCGCGCGACTACCTCGTGCCGAGCCGTGTGCACCCGGGAGAGTTCTATGCGCTGCCGCAGTCGCCGCAGCTCTTCAAGCAGATCCTGATGATCGCGGGCATGGACCGCTACGTGCAGATCTGCAAGTGCTTCCGCGACGAGGACCTCCGCGCCGATCGGCAGCCCGAGTTCACGCAAGTGGACGTCGAGGTGTCGTTCGCGCAGCCGGGGACGATCTTCGGCATCATCGAGCCGCTGATGCGCGAGATCTTCGCGGCGATCGGCAAGGAGATCCAGACGCCCTTCCAGCGGATGCCGTACTCGGAGGCGATGGCGAAATATGGGTCCGACAAACCGGACCTCCGGCCCGGCATGCCGATCCAGGACATGCGGGAGCTCTTTCGCGAATCCAGCTTCCGCGTCTTCAAGGAGATCGTGGGCAAGGGCGGCACCGTCCGCGGGTTCGTGATCAGGAACGCCGGCGGCTACTCGCGCAGCGAGGTAGACGGCATCGTCGACCAGGCGAAACAGCTCGGCGCCGCCGGTCTCATCTGGGCCCGCCGCGCCGACGACGGGACGATGACGAGCTCCATCACGAAAGCGCTGGGCGAAGAAGGTGTCCGGCAGATGCTCGACGCGACGTCCACGGGCAATGGCGAAATCCTTCTGGTTGCGGCAGGGGAGCCGGATGCCACGTCGAAGCTGCTGGGCCAGCTGCGCCTGAACATCGCGAAGAAAGCGGGGCTCCTCAACCCGGACGAGTACGCGTTTACCTGGGTCGTGGACTTTCCGTTGCTGGAGTGGGACCCCGAGGCCAGGCGCTACACCGCCATGCATCACCCGTTCACCTCCCCGCTCGACGCCGACATGGACAAGCTCGATTCCGACCCGGGCGCGGCGCGCGCCAAGGCTTACGATCTGGTCCTGAACGGCAGCGAGATCGGCGGCGGCAGCATCCGTATTCACGATGCGACGATGCAGAGCCGCATTTTCACGCTGCTCAACATCAGCGAGGAGGACGCGCGGGCCCGTTTCGGCTTCTTTCTCGAGGCGCTCGAATACGGAACGCCGCCGCACGGCGGGATCGCGCTCGGCCTGGACCGCATGATTGCCATCCTTTCGGGCGAGAGCTCCATCCGCGAGGTCATGGCGTTCCCGAAGACGGCGGCCGCCGTGGACCTGATGACCGACGCGCCGTCGCCGGTGGACGCCAAGCAGCTGAAGGAGCTGCATCTCAAGATATGAAGTCTCCGGTCTCCGGTCTCCGGTCCGACGGTAGGAACCCGCTGGTTGCGACCGACGATCGTGGACCGGAGACCGTAGACCGTAGACTGCAGACCGTCATGAAGAAGATCGCCCTTCCCGAACACGGTATCGAGACGCTGTACGGCGCTCACGACGCGAACCTCAAACACATCGAGTCGCTGCTGCGGGTCAGCATCCGCACGCAGGGGACGAACGTGATCGTGGAGGGCGACCCCGCGGACGAGCAGCGCGCGGAGCGGATTTTCGATCAGCTGAAGATGCTCGTTGACGAGGGTTACGTGTTCGGCAACGGCGACGTCAAGACCGCGGCGCAGCTGCTGACCGAGAACGCCGACCTCGACCTGCGCGACTACTTCCTGAAGGGGGGGCAGAAACAGGTCACCAAGCGGCGGATCAACCCGAAGAGCGTCAACCAGCGGAAGTACCTCGACGCGATCGAGCAGCACGACATCGTGTTCGGCGTCGGCCCCGCGGGCACCGGGAAGACCTACCTGGCCATGGCCCAGGCGGTGAGCTATCTCCTGTCGAAGAAGGTGACCCGCATCATCCTGGCGCGCCCTGCCGTCGAAGCGGGCGAGAAGCTCGGGTTCCTGCCCGGCGACCTGCAGGAAAAGGTCAATCCGTATCTCCGTCCTCTGTACGACGCGTTGTACGACATGATGGACACGGAGAAAGCCACGCGTCTCGTCGAGCGTGGAACGATCGAGGTCGCGCCCATTGCCTTCATGCGCGGCCGCACGCTCAATGACGCCTTCGTCATCCTCGACGAGGCCCAGAACACCACGTCGGAGCAGATGAAGATGTTTCTCACACGTCTCGGCTTCGGGTCCAAGGCGGTGGTGACTGGCGACATCACGCAGATCGACCTGCCGAATCCCCGGGCGTCCGGCCTCGTGGAGGCGCTCCGGATCGTGAAGAACGTCCAGGGAATCGGCTTCGTGTACTTCGACGATCGCGACGTCGTGCGCCACAAGCTCGTGCAGCAGATCGTCAAGGCGTACGACGCCCACACGAACGCCCGCACGAATGGCTGAGGGCGACTCTCGCCCGCCCCGGGGATCGGGGATGAAGGATCGCGGATCGGTCCGTTCCCGCCTTGCCGTGGACGTCGTCGCCGCGAGTGGCGTCCGCGCGCCGGGGCTCGGGCCATGGCTCGCCGGCGTCGCGCCGGCCCGCGCGCGCGGCAGCCTGACCGTCGCGATCGTGCCCGACGCCCGCGTGCGCGCCCTGAACCGCGAGTACCGCCGCAAGGACGCAGCAACCGACGTTCTCTCGTTTCCGTCAGGAGAACGCGGTTTTCTCGGCGACGTGGTGATTGCCGGCGGCGTGGCCCGGCGCCAGGCGGGGGAGGCCGGGCATTCGCTCCAGACGGAGCTGCGGGTGCTGGCGCTGCACGGCCTGCTGCACCTCCTTGGGTATGATCACGAGCGCGACGACGGCCGGATGGCCCGGCTCGAGCGCCGGCTCCGGCGCCGCGGCGGTCTGGTCGAGGGTCTGATCGAGCGAGTGGGTCGGGAGTCAATCCGATATCCGAAATGAGTCCCCGTCCCATGCAACTATGACCCCGCTTGCGCTCTTCCTGATCGGCTGCGCCACCGTGTTCCTGGGCGCCATCCAGGCAGCGTTCAGCGCGCTCATGCGCCTGTCGCTGCGGCTGATGGCGGAGCGCGGCGGCCGCAGCGATCGTCTCGGCCGCTACCTCGACGATCCGCTGCAGCTCTTCGTTCCGGTCCGCATCCTCATCGGCATCTGCACGGTGCTCGCCGGCGCGCTCATCGCGCGGCTGAGCGACATCCACGACGTGCGGTCGGTCGCCATCTTCATCGTGTCGCTCGTCGCGTTCGTGATCGTCTGCGAGCACCTCCTGCCGATGCTTGTCGTCCGCCTCGGCCACGAGGAAGTCCTCGACGCGCTGCTGCCGGCGTTTCAGCCGATCGCGAAACTGATTCGGCCGTTGACGCGGACGCTCATCAGGATCAGCAACGGCCGCGGGGAGCGCGAGGCGTCCGGCGCCAACGGCCCTGCCGAGCCGTCTGCCGTTACGCCGGCCACGTCCGAAACGGCCGACGAAGAAGGGGTGATCTCGGAGGAGGAGAGCCGTGAGATGCTGCAGTCGATCGTCGATTTCACGGAGACCGTCGTCCGCGAGGTCATGACGCCGCGTCCCGACATCGTGGCGATTCGCGCCGACGCCAGCCTGCAGGGGTTACGGGAGCTCTTTCGCGAGGAGCAGTACTCCCGTATGCCGGTCTATCGGGACAATCTCGACAACATCATCGGCATCGTCTACGTGAAGGATCTCGTGGCGCTGCCACCCGGGGCGGAGCCGCCGCTCACGACGCTCATGCGGGCGCCGTATCTCGTTCCGGAGAGCAAGCGCGGGTCGGAGCTGCTCAAGGAGATGCAGATCCGGCAGCTGCAGATGGCCATCGTCGTCGACGAGTACGGGGGAACGGCGGGGCTCGCCACGGTCGAGGACCTGCTCGAGGAGATCGTCGGCGAGATCCGCGACGAATACGATGTCGAAGCCGAGACGGTGGTGGACGAAGGCAACGGCACGTTCGTGTTCAGCGGCAAGGTCAGCGTGGACGAGGTCGGCAGCCGGCTGGGCGTCGAAATTGAACGCGAGGGGTTCGAGACGCTGGGAGGCTACCTGCTGTCCCACCTCGGCCGGATGCCGTACGTGGGTGAAACCTTCGAGGTGGGCGACCTCGCCGTTGAGGTTCTCGAAGTGGAGCGCCGCAGAATCACGAAGGTTCGCGTGCGAAGGCGCGTCGCGGCGGACACCTAGGGCGGACGGGACGTCAGTCTTCGGTCTTCGGTCTACTCGGTCTTCAGTAGGGACCGGCTGATTGCCACCGGAGACCGGAGACTGGAGACCGTAGACCTACTGTATGGCGATTCATCCTGATGTCCGTATCGGTCACGTCCACCTGAAGGTGGCCGACCTCGCGCGCTCGCTCCGCTTCTACTGCGACGTGCTCGGCTTCGAGCTGCAGCAGCGGTTTGGTCCGGGCGCGGCGTTCATTTCCGCGGGCGGCTACCACCATCACATCGGCCTGAACACGTGGGAGAGCCTGGGCGGGTCTCCCCCGCCGCCGGGCAGCACAGGGCTGTATCACACTGCCGTCCTGTATCCGACGCGCGCGGAGCTCGGCGAGGCGCTGCGGCGCGTGATCGAAGCCGGCATTCCGCTCGACGGCGCGGCGGATCACGGTGTGAGCGAAGCGTTGTACCTGCGCGATCCTGACGAGAACGGGGTCGAGCTGTACTGGGACCGGCCGAAAGAGGCGTGGCCGCGAACGCCGGACGGCGCGCTGGCCATGTTCACGCGCCGGCTCGACGTCGCATCGCTCCTGCGCGAGGCGCACGCCGCGGTCATGCCGAAGGGGCCAGTCGGCCCAGGCCCGCGAGACCTGGCGTGAAGTCCGGCTTCGTTTCCTTCCTTGGCCGCCCCAACGCCGGCAAGTCAACGCTGCTCAACCGCATCGTCGGGCAGAAGGTCGCGATCGTGTCCGACAAGCCGCAGACGACGAGGACACGGATTCTCGGCGTGAAGAACTACGACGAGGGCCAGGTCGTCTTCGTCGATACGCCGGGGGTGCACAAGCCGACGCACCGCATGAACCGGCGCATGGTGGAGGTGGCGCTGGAATCCATGCGTGACGTCGACGTCGTTGCGCTCGTGGTCGACGTATCCGTGAAGCCGGGGCCGGGCGATCGATACATGCTGACCGTACTCAAGGACGTGAAGTCCCCGGTGATCCTCGTGCTGAACAAGGTGGACCAGATCGCGAAGCACCGGCTGCTGCCGATCATCGACCAGTACCGGCGCGAGCATCCGTTCGTCGAGATCGTGCCGATCTCGGCGGCGGACGGCACCAACGTCGACGTGCTCGAGAAACTGTTCCTGCAGTATCTCCCTGAAGGCGAGCCGGCCTACCCGCCCGACTACCTCACCAACCAGCCGGAGCGATTCTACGCCGCCGAAATCATCCGCGAGCAGGTCCTGCAGCTCACGCGCGACGAGCTGCCGCATTCGACGGCGGTCGTCGTCGACCGGTTCGAGGAGCCGGGTGAGGACGGGATCCTGAACCTCTATTGCACCATCCTCGTCGAGCGCGAGTCGCAGAAGCCGATCGTGATCGGGAAGGGCGGCGCGATGATCAAGCAGATTGGCACCGCGGCGCGCGCCGAGCTGATGCAGTACTTCGATACGCGGGTCTTCCTCGACCTGCACGTCAAGGTGAAATCCGAGTGGCGCGACGACGACCGGCTGCTCGACGAAATGGGCATCCAGAGCCGGGAGCGCTGAAGAGGCTCGGGCTCCGGACTCGTGGTTCCAGAACGTAGAGGCGGACCTTCAGGTCCGCCTGGCAAGGACGCAGAGATCCGTCCACGACGGGATCGTCGCGGCCTACGGACAAGGCGGACCCGAAGGTCCGCCTCTACGAATGACCCTGCCGGCGCATACGCAGGCGGACCTGAAGGTCCGGCCTCTACGTATGCGACACAGTCGGACCTTTCTTCGTAGAGGCGGACCTTCAGGTCCGCCTGACAGAGTCGTCGAGCAGGTCGCGAATGTCCATCGTTCCGGACCCCAGAAACGGATACTCCATCGGTTCCTTGACCAGCCCGGCGCGAACTGGATTCGCGAGGATGTATTGCGCGACGAGCAGGTCGTGTCCTCCTCGGGGCGCAGCACCCGATCGAAATAGCTTCGCTGCCAGAGCCCGACCCCCGACGCTGACGCTTCCACTCGAATGACGTGCGCTGCTTGAAGATCCGGACAAACTCTCGGAAGATTCGCGCTATCCGTCAGTCCCTCCGAGAAGCGCGTGCAGGTGATCCGGCATCAGGCAGAACGCGAGCGCGGCGAACTGCTGGGCCCTGGCGGTGGCGTGGAGGTGGGAGACGACAGGGCCCACCACAGTCTCCTCGATGAACACCGTGGTGGCGGCTACGGGTACAGATCGTCAGAAAATACCGCTGGAGTCCGAGGTAGTTCGATGCCGCGAGTCGGGGGGCGAGTTTGAATGGCATGACAGTCCAAGGCGGACCTGAAGTCCGCCTCCTCGGAAGCGGTTGAGGCATTCGCCTGCACCCATGACGACGCTGACATCGTCGTCGAACGGCCGTCAACGGCCCGGTATCGAGAAGGCGTGTCCGCGTGCTACATTGAACCGTTTGTAAAGTGACGGAAATTTACGATGGCGGCGCAGCGCAGAATCGATCTCGTCCTCGACTCGGTCAAGCGACTGCTGCGCATTGGTGCGACCGCCAACCTCCTGAACCTGCTGCAGAAGCAGCACCCCGCCGACCTCGCCCAGATCTTCAGCGACCTGGCCGACAAGGACCGCGAAGCGGCCTTCAGCCTGCTGGCCGACCGCAACGGCCGGCTGGCCATGGAGGCGGTCTCGGAGCTCGGTCCCGAGGCGGGCGCCGCGCTGCTGGCCACGCGCTCCGCCGAAGAGATCGCCAAGCTCGCGCAGGAGATTCCCTCCGACGACGCGGCGGCCCTGATCGACTACCTGCCGGAGGAGCTGTCGGCGGCGGTGCTCGATCTGATGCGGCCCGAAGGAATCGGGCGTCGTCGAGAACCTGCTCGAGTACGACGAGCAGACCGCCGGCCGCATCATGAACCCGCATGTCTTCGCGCTCAACGAAGACATGACGGTCGGCGAGGCCATCACCGAGCTGCAGAGCAACCGCGACGTCGAGATGGTGTTCTACCTCTACGTCGTCGACGAGCGCCGCCACCTGGTCGGCGTGGTCTCGCTGCGGCGGCTGCTGCTGGTGTCGCCGGAGACGCCGCTGAAGCGGATCATGACCGCGGACCTCATCAGCGCCCGCGTCGACATGGACCAGGAGGAAGTGGCGCGGCAGGTCGCGTCGTACAACCTGCTCGCGATTCCCGGTCGTCGACGAGGAGAACAAGCTGGTCGGCGTCATCACCGTCGACGACGTCATCGACGTCATCAAGGACGAGGCGACCGAGGACATCTACCGTCTCGCCGGCGTGGCCGGCGACGAGCGCGCGTTCACGCCGGCGGGGGAGTCGCTCCGCAAGCGGCTGCCGTGGCTGGGCGTGAACCTGGCGACCGCGTTCATGGCCGCGTCCGTCGTCGCGCTCTTCGAGGGCACGATCAGCCAGATCACCGCGCTGGCGGTGTTCATGCCGATCGTGGCCGGCATGGGCGGCAACGCCGGCACGCAGACGCTGACGGTCATCGTGCGCGGCATCGCGCTCGGCGAGCTGACCTGGAGCAACTCGCGCAAGGCGCTGATCAAGGAGGCGGTGGTCGGCATCGGCAACGGCGTCGTGCTCGGCGTCGTCGCGGCGCTGGTGGTCTGGGCGACGCGCGGCAACCCGGTGCTCGGCCTGGTGCTGGGCGCGGCGATGATCATCAACATGTTCGTCGCCGCGACCGCCGGGACGCTGGTGCCGCTCGGACTGCGCGCCGTCAACATCGATCCGGCGCTGGCCTCGTCGGTGTTCATCACGACGCTGACCGACGTGTTCGGGTTCTTCTCGTTCCTGGGCCTGGCCACCCTGTTCATGAGCTATCTGGTGCGAGCCGCTAGAGAATCGGATCCCGCTCGTGTTCCGCCGGCCGACCTTCAGGTCGGCCTGACGCGAATGCCGAACCGGGAAGGACAGTAAAATAGTGAGCTCGTGCCGCTCTACACTGCCGACGCGCTGGTTCTTCGCACCTACAAGCTGGGCGAGGCCGACCGCATCGTCGTGTTTCTGACGCGGGACCGGGGGAAGAAGCGCGGCGTGGCCAAGGGCGCGCGCCGGCCGCGATCGCGGTTCGTCGGGGCGCTGGAGCCGCTGACCGAAGTGCGGGTCGCCTACTTCGAGAAGGAGCGCCGCGAGCTGGTCGGGCTGAACTACGCGGAAACGGTCCGGTCGCCATTGGGCGTGGTCGGGCCGGCTCACGCCGGCCTCAGCGAACGGGATGCTGCCGCCGACGGACACCGGCAGATGGACGCGCTCGGCTACGTCGGCTACTTCGCCGAGCTGCTGGACGAGTGGGCGCAGGAGGCCGACGCCGACGAGCGGCTGTACCGGCTCGGCGCGTCGATGCTGGATGCGCTGGCCGCGCGGGCGCCGGTGGAGCCGCTGGCGCGCTACTTCGAGTACTGGCTGCTGCGGCTGCAGGGCGTCTACCCCGAAGCGCGGGGCACGTTGTCGGCAGGGGCGCTCGCGTTTCTCGCGGCGTCCCGCAGCGTCGCGCCGCATCGCGTGGGCGACGTGCCCGCCGAACGGCGCGTCCTGAGGGAGCTGGAGAACGCGCATCGCGCGCTGATTACGATGCATCTGGAGAAGACGTTGAAGTCCGACCGGGTCCTGCGCGACCTGCGCCGCCACGACACGTCGCCGCCAACCGCGTGACCTTCCAGGATCTCATCCTCAAGCTCTCCGCGTTCTGGGCCTCGCACGGCTGCCTGCTGCAGCAGCCGCTCGACCTCGAGGTCGGCGCCGGCACCTCGCATCCCGAGACGCTGTTCCGCGTGCTCGGCCCGAAGCCGTGGAGCGTCGGCTACGTGCAGCCGTCGCGGCGGCCCGACGACGGCCGCTTCGGGCAGAACCCGAACCGCCTGTTCAAGCACCACCAGTACCAGGTGATCCTCAAGCCGTCGCCCGACGAAGTGCAGCAGCATGTATCTCGACAGCCTCGAGGCGTGCGGCATCAACCCGCGGCAGCACGACATCCGCTTCGAGGAGGACAACTGGGAGTCGCCGACGCTCGGCGCCTGGGGCATCGGCTGGCAGGTGCTGCTCGACGGCATGGAGATCACGCAGTTCACCTATTTCCAGCAGGTCGGCGGCATCGACCTGGCGCCGATCTCCTGCGAGATCACCTACGGGCTCGAGCGCATCGCGATGTTCCTGCAGCGGGTGGACAACGTGTTCGACCTCGAGTGGGGCGGCGGCGTGAAGTACGGCGAGGTGCGGCTGCAGGAGGAGATCGAGCAGTCGAAGTACGCCTTCGGCCAGGTGGACATGCCGCCGGCGGAGTTCGCCGCGCTGCACCGCGACCTGTTCGACAAGTACTTCGGGTTCGCCGGAGCGCCTGCTCGCGTCGGGGCTGGTCTGGCCGGCGCTCGAGCACTGCCTGAAGTGCTCGCACCTGTTCAACATCCTCGATTCGAGCGGCAGCATCGGCGTCACCGAGCGCACGGCCTACATCCTGCGCGTGCGGCAGCTCGCGGTCCGCATCGCCAAGGCCTACGTCGGGGAGGGCACTGACAAGAGCCTCGCCGTCTGCCGAGGGGCTCTGATGGATCGCGAGCTGCTGATCGAGATCGGGTGCGAGGAGATTCCAGCCAGCTGGCTGCCCGGGCTGACGGCACAGGTGGCCAGGCATCTCGACGAGCGCCTGAAGGAGCTCCGGCTGACACCCGCATCGCCGGCCGAGGGCTTCAGCACGCCGCGGCGCCTGACGGCGCGCGTCGCGAAGCTGGCCGAGCGGCAGACGGACTTCGAGGAGCTGGTCACCGGGCCCGCCGGTGTCGGCGGCGTTCAAGCCGGATGGCGAGCCGACGCCGGCGGCGGCCGGATTCGCCAAGAAATACGGCGTCGAAGTCACGGCGCTCGAGCGACAGCCGGACGCCGAAGGGCAACTACCTCGCCTACCGCGTGCGCCAGCGCGGCAAGGCCACGGTGGACGTGCTCGCCGACGTCATGGGCGGCCTGCTGCGCGACCTGACGCTTCCCGAAGCAGATGCGGTGGGACGCGTACCTCGAGGACGGCAAGGGCGACCTGGTGTTCGCGCGGCCGATCCGCTGGCTCGTGCTGATGTACGGCGGGCGCGTGGTGCCGTTCGTCATCCGCCGCACCGAGCTGGCCCAGGGCCCGAACGTGCAGGACATCCGGTCGGGCTCGAACACCTACGGCCACCGCTTCCTGACGACGAGCGGCCGCGCCGGGCGCGCCATCAAGATCAAGACCTTCGACGACTACGAGGCGCGCCTGCTCGAGAACTTCGTCATCCTGAACCGCGCAGAGCGCGAGTCGAAGATCCGCCGCGAGCTCGAGACGCACGCCCGCAAGCTCGGCGGCCGCGTCAGCGGCCTGGTCGCGGCGCAGTCGTCGCTGCTGCAGGAAGTGCCCGACCTCGTCGAGTACCCGTCGGTCGTCGCGGGACACTTCCCGGTCGAGTTCCTCCAGCTCCCGGAGGAAGTGCTGACGACGACGATGATCCACCACCAGCACTACTTCCCGGTGGTGGACGACGAGGGGAAGCTGAAGCCGGCGTTTCTGGCCGTGACCAACATGCAGCCGGAGAAGCCGGAGATCATCGCGCGCAATTCGGAGCGCGTGCTGACGGCGCGGCTGCGCGATGCGCGGTTCTTCTGGGACGAGGATCGCAAGGCGCCGCTCGAATCGCGCATCGATCGGCTGGCGACGATCCTCTTTCACAAGAAGCTCGGCAGCTATCGGGAGAAGGCGGAGCGCGTTGCGTCGCTCGCCGCCTGGATTGCGGCCGAGGCGCTGCAGCGGCCCGACGCCGCGGCGCACGCCGAGCTGGCCGGACGCCTGTGCAAGGCCGACCTGGCCACCGACATGGTGCGCGAGCTCACCGAGCTGCAGGGCACGATGGGCGGCATCTACGCGCGCGAGGAAGGGCAGCCCGAGGAGGTGTGGAAGGCGATCTACTACCACTACCTGCCGATGGGCGTCGAAGCCGACGCGCCGCCGTCGCGCCAGCAGCTCGGCGCGGCGGCGGTGACCTGGGCGGCGGTGTCGCTGGCCGACAAGCTCGATTCGGTGGTCGGGATGTTCACGGCGGGCGAGCGGCCGACCGGCTCGCGCGATCCGCTCGGCCTGCGGCGGCAGGCGCAGGGCGCGGTGAAGATCCTCGCCGACCTGCCGGAGCTCACCGGCCTCGACGCGCGATGCTGCCGCTCGGGCCGCTGCTGCGACAGGCGGCGAAGCCGTTCGGGCGGTCTCGGTGAGGCGGCGCCGCCGCTCTTCGCCTTCATCGCCGATCGCGCTGGCGTACCTGCTCGAGCAGCGCGGCTTCGACGTCCGCACCGTGCGCGCCGTGCTGCACGAGTGGATCGAGCAAGATCAGCCCGCTCGACGCGCGGCGGAAGCTCGAGGCGCTCGCGGCAGATGGCCGGGTCGCCGGCGCTGCATGGCGTCGGCGGCGCTGCTGAAGCGCGTCGAAGAACATTTCCAAGGGCGTCGAGCGGCGACACGCGGCTCGTCGACGAGGTTCGCGATCGGCTGCACGGAGCCGGCGGAGCAGGCGCTGCTGGCCGAGCTCGACACGCGAGGGCCGCGCATCACGCGCCGCCAGCGAGCGGGCAGACTACCGCGACGCGTTCACCGCAGATTGCGCAGCTGCAGCCGGCGGTCGCGAAGTTCTTCGACGACGTGCTGGTGATGGCCGAGGACGTGACGCTGCGGACGGCGCGGCTCGCCCTGGTGGCGTCGCTTGCGATATCAGATTCTGGAGATCGCGGACCTCTCTGAGATGGTGACCGAGGAGAAGAGTTAGATGGTCTGCGCAGCGTCGGCGGTTCAGCCGGTGCAGCGAATTGAGGAGATCGAACTCGATGGCGAAGAAGGCAACCCGCAAGCCGGCCGGACGGCTGGCCAAGGCGGTGAAGATGGTGGCGAAGAAGGTCGCGGCGGCGACCTCGAGAAGGGCCGCGAAGCCGGCCGCGAAGGGAAGCCCGCGGCCGGACCGCCGGCAAGGCGGCTGCGAAAACGGCCGGCAAGGGCAAGTACGTCTACCTCTTCGGCAAGAAGACCGACGGCAACGGCACCATGAAGCCGCTGCTCGGCGGCAAGGGCGCCAACCTCGCCGAGATGTGCCGCATCGGCCTGCCGGTGCCCCCGGGCTTCACCATCACCACCGAGGTCTGCACCTACTACTACGACCACAAGCGCACGTATCCGCCGGCGCTGCGGGCGCAGATGGAGGCCGGCATCGCGGCGCTCGAGAAGCAGACCGGCAAGAAGTTCGGCGACCTGAAGAACCCGCTGCTCGTGTCGGTCCGCTCCGGCGCCCGCGATTCGATGCCCGGCATGATGGACACGATCCTCAACCTCGGCCTCAACGACCAGACCGTCGAGGCGCTCGCGAAGAAGACCGGCAACCCGCGCTTCGCCTGGGACTGCTACCGCCGCTTCGTGCAGATGTACGGCGACGTCGTGCTCGGCGTGCAGAAGCGTCCGGACGAGGACCACGAGCCGTTCGAGACGGTCATCGAGCGCCTCAAGCACGAGCGCTATCACCAGGACATCGAGGACACCAAGCTCACGGTCGAGGACCTGCAGGAGCTGGTCGCCCGCTTCAAGGCGCTCGTCAAGGAGCGCGCCGGCAAGAACTTCCCGGCCTCGCCGTGGGATCAGCTGATGGGCGCCGTCGGCGCCGTGTTCGGTTCCTGGATGAACGACCGCGCCATCGTCTACCGCCGCAAGTACAACATTCCCGACCGAGTGGGGCACGGCCGTCAACGTGCAGGCGATGGTCTACGGCAACACCGGCGACGAGTCCGGGTCCGGGCGTGGCGTTCACGCGCAACCCGGCCAACGGCGTCAAGGAGTTCTACGGCGAGTTCCTGATCAACGCGCAGGGCGAGGACGTCGTCGCCGGCGTGCGCACGCCGGAGCCGGTCGCCGAGCTGAAGAAGCAGATGCCGACGGCCTACGACGAGCTGGAGCGGATCCGCCAGACGCTCGAGCAGCACTTCAAGGACGTGCAGGACTTCGAGTTCACCATCGAGGACGGCGTCGTCTACATGCTGCAGACGCGCAACGGCAAGCGCACCGCGATGGCCGCGCTCAAGTTCTCGATCGACATGCAGAAGGAGAAGCTGATCGACTGGAAGACGGCGGTGATGCGCAACCCGGCCGACCAGCTCGAACAGCTGCTGGCGCCGGTGTTCGACATCGCCGAGGTCGCGAAGGTCGCCGGTGATCGCCACCGGCCTGCCCGCCGGCCCTGGCGCCGCGTCCGGGCAGATCTACCTGAACGCCGACCGCGCGGTCACGGCCGCGGAGAAGGGCGAGAAGGTGCTGCTCGTGCGCGTCGAGACGTCGCCCGAAGATCTGCGCGGCATGATCGCGGCCGAAGGCATCCTCACCGCGCGCGGCGGCGTGTCGTCGCACGCCGCGCTGGTGGCGCGCCAGATGGGCAAGGTCTGCGTCTGCGGCGCCGCGGCGGTGGAAGTGGACTACCAGGCGCGCACGGTGACGGTGGCCGGCAAGACGTTCAAGGAAGGCGACTGGATGTCGATCGACGGCACGGCCGGCAAGGTCTACGCCGGCAAGGTCAAGACCGCGCCGTCCGAGATCGTCGCCGGCCTGATCGACGGCGACGAGGCCGCGAAGAAGACCGAGAAGTTCAAGAACTTCCAGCAGCTGATGAAGTGGTGCGACGAGGCGACGCGCATGGACGTGCGCACCAACGCCGACACGCCCGAGCAGACGCGGAACGCGCATCGCGTTCGGCGCCGTCGGCATCGGCCTCTGCCGCACCGAGCACATGTTCTTCGAGGGCGACCGCATCGACGCGATGCGCGAGATGATCCTCGCCGAGACGCTCGAGGCGCGGAAGGCGGCGCTGGCCAAGCTCCTGCCGTACCAGCGCGAGGACTTCGCCGGCATCTTCCGGGCGCTCAACGGCTACCCGGCGACGATCCGCTTCCTCGATCCGCCGCTGCACGAGTTCCTGCCGCACACGCCGGAGCAGCAGGCGGACCTCGCGAAGAAGCTGGGCGTGCTCGGTGGAGGCGATCCAGTCGCGCGTCCACCAGCTGCACGAGTTCAACCCGATGCTCGGCTTCCGCGGCTGCCGTCTCGGCATCGGCTACCCCGAGATCTCGGAGATGCAGGCGCGCGCCGTGTTCGAGGCGGCGGCGATCGTCCAGAAGGAAGGCATCAAGGTCAAGCCCGAGATCATGATTCCGCTGGTCGGCTTCAAGAAGGAGCTCGACCTGCAGATCGAGGTCGTGCACCAGGCCGCGCGCGACGTGCAGGCCGAGCAGAAGGTGAAGCTCAACTACCTGGTCGGCACGATGATCGAGATCCCGCGCGGCGCGCTGACCGCCGACGAGATCGCGCAGTCGGCCGAGTTCTTCAGCTTCGGCACCAACGACCTGACGCAGACGGCGCTCGGCATGTCGCGCGACGACTCGGGGTCGTTCCTGCCGAACTACGCGGAGCTGGAGATCGTGAAGAACAACCCGTTCGCCACGATCGACCAGAGCGGCGTCGGGCAGCTCGTCGAGATCGCGGTGGAGCAAGGGCCGCCGGACGCGCCCGGACATCAAGCTGGGCATCTGCGGCGAGCACGGCGGCGACCCGTCGTCGATCCAGTTCTTCGAGAAGGTGGGGCTCGACTACGTCAGCTGCTCGCCCTATCGCGTGCCGGTGGCGCGGCTGGCTGCCGCGCAGGCCGCGCTGGCGATGAAGACGGGAGACTGATCGGTGCTTCGGGCTGCGGCTTCAGGCTCGGTAGCTGCGGCGGGCCGCGCCTGCCGAAGTAGCCCGTAGACCTGGAGTCCGCAGACCGGAGCCCATGGTCACCGTCTACGTCCATCAGAACGGCGAGACGAGGTGCGTGGAGCGGGTCGAGCCGGGGTGGCTCGACCCGGCTTCCGGCGCCACGGTGTGGGTGGACCTGGCCGCGCCGGCCGCGGAGGAGGGCCGCGATCCTCGCCGACGTCTTCCACTTCCATCCCGCTCGCCGTCGAGGATGCGCTCAGCGTCCTGCAGTTTCCGAAGATCGAGTCCTACAAGGATTACCTCTACCTCGTCCTGCACGGCATCGACGTGAAAAAGGGGGGCAACCGGTTCGCCACGCACGACGTCGACTTCTTTCTCGGTCCGAACTACCTCGTCACCGTTCATGACGGGCACTCGCGGAGCATCACGGCGCTGCGCGCCGTCTGCGACCGCAGCGCCCGCATCCTCGCCGAGGGGCCGGTCGGCCTCATGCACCGCATCGTCGATACGATGGTGGACAACTACCGTCCGGTGATGGAAGAGTTCGAGAAGCGCATGACCAGGCTGGAGGAGGAAGCCTTCAACGCGCAGGAAAGCCTCGTGCGCCAGGTGATCAGGCTGAAGCGCGGATCTCGCCGCCATGCGCCGTGTGCTGATCCCGCAGCGCGACGCCATCGCCCGGCTCGCCAGGCGCGAATTTCCGCAGATCTCGGACGAGATGGCCTACCGGTTCCGTGACGTCTACGACCATGTCGTCCGGCTGACCGAAGAGATGGTCCTCTTCCAGGATCGCGTCACCGGCATGCTCGAGGTCAACCTCGCGACGGTCTCCAATCGCCTCAATCAGGTGATGAAGGTGCTGACCGTCATGTCCACGATCTTCCTGCCCCTGACGGTGCTGACGGGCATGTGGGGCATGAACATCCCGCTGCCCCACGTTCCCCGGCGGACCGGACGCGCAGTTCTGGTGGATCACCGGCATCATGCTCGTGATGATCGCCACCATGCTTGCCGTATTCCGGCGGAAGCGGTGGATCTGATGCCAGCTGCCGCTGTCTGCTGCCCGCTGTCCGCTGACCGGCATCTATGGGCACCATCCATCGCCTTCCCGCCGACCTCGCCAACCAGATTGCCGCCGGCGAGGTCGTCGAGCGCCCCGCCTCCGTCGTCAAGGAGTTGGTCGAGAACTCGATCGACGCCGGCGCGCGCCGCATCGCAATCACGATCGAGATGGGCGGCAAGAAGCTCCTGCGTGTCGAGGACGACGGGGAGGGGATGGGGCCGGAGGACGCGCGGCTGGCGATCGAGCGGCATGCGACCAGCAAGATTCGCCATGCCGACGACCTCGAGCGGATCGCGACGCTCGGCTTCCGCGGCGAGGCGCTGCCGAGCATCGCCTCCGTCTCGCATTTCAGGCTGAAGACGCGTGCGCGCGGCGCCGGCTCGGGCACCGAGATCCGCGTCAATGGCGGCGCCGTCGCGTCGGTCACCGAAGCGGGCATGCCCGAGGGGACGGCGATCGAGGTGGCCGACGTGTTCTACAACCTGCCCGCGCGCCGCAAGTTCCTGAAGTCCGACGCCGCCGAGTCCGCCCAGGTGTCCCGGATCGTCACGCAGCTGGCGCTCTGCTACCCGGAGATCGGCTTCTCGCTGACGAGCGCCGGACGGGCCGTCCTCCAGTGTCCGCCGGTGGCAACGCTCCGCGATCGCCTGTACCAGCTCTACGGCGATCGTCCGGATCTCATCGACGTGCGGCGGGACAGCGGCGACATCAAGGTGATCGGCTACGTCGCGGCGCTGGCGGAGCAGGGGCCGACCCGCGGGCCGCAGAACGTGTTCGTCAACCGGCGCGTGGTGAAGGATCGGACGATCGCGCACGCGATCATCGACGCGTACAGCGTGGCCTCGATCAAGGAGCGCAGCCCCGAGGTGCACCTGTTCATCGAGATGCCGCACGACGCCGTGGACGTCAACGTCCATCCGACGAAGGCGGAGGTCCGCTTTCGCGACCAGTCGTACATCCACCAGGTGATCCGCCGTACGCTCGGCGACGCCCTCGGCCGCGGGCCGGCTCCCGAGCTCCAGCTCGACGCGCCGCGGTTCAGCGACGAACCGTCATCGACGTTGCCGCTCCCGACCTCTTACGCGCCAGTGTTCCCGAGCCGTTGGACCACGGCCCCGTCCGGCGGGCCGGCTGAAGCCGGCCTCCACGATCGCGCTGAGGGGTACGGCAGAGGCCGGCTTCAGCCGGCCCGAGAGCGGGCCTGCACCGGACATCCGTCCACTTGTTGCCCTCGGCCAGTTCCGGGATACGTTCATCATCGCGGTGGACGAAGAGGGGATCGCCATCATCGACCAGCACGTGGCGCACGAGCGCGTCCTGTTCGAGCGCATCACCGAACGCCTGACGAGCGGGCGGCTGGAAAGCCAGCGGCTGCTCGTCCCATTGCTCATCGAGCTCTCGCCGAGCGGCCGGCAGGCGCTCGTCGCGCACGCGGCGGATCTCGAGCGGCTCGGGTTCGAGGTGGAGGAATTCGGCGGCGACGCCCTGCGCGTGTCGGCATTTCCCGCGCTGCTGCAGCGGGAGGAGTGCGATCCGGCGCTGCGCGCCCTGGCCGAGGACCTCGAGGGTCTGGACCGCGGCTCCGGGGTGGACGCGGCCATCAAGCGCATCGCGGCGACGATGGCGTGCCACGCCGCGGTGAAGGCAAACTACCCGCTGACGCGCGGAAAAGATGGCGCACATTCTCGAAGAGCTGCGGCGGACCGCATACTCGACCATCTGCCCGCACGGCCGGCCGGTGATGCTGCGGCTGACCCGGCGGGAAGTCGAGAAAAACTTTCAGCGAATCTGAAATCAGGTGCCGCGTTCGGGCCGCTCAACATGGCGCGGCGACACTTATGGGACTCACGTTGACAGCAGCGACGTGCTCTCTTAGACTCCGGGCCAATCGCAGATAACTGCGCCTATACGACAGCGCCTCATGATCCGGCGGTCATGAGTGCAACGGTTCCGAGGAGGCCTGATGAAGAGTCGGCTCACCCGGCGGGTTGTCCTGGCGTCGTTTCTCTCCTTGTTACCGGCACCCGCCGTCGGTCAGGCGCCCGCCCCCCAGGGGCTGCCCCGGGCATCGGACGGCCGCCCGGACCTGTCAGGCATCTGGCAGGTCATGAACCACGCCGCCTGGAATATCCAGGACCAGAATGCCGAACCGGGCCCCGCCGGGGTGCCGTGGCTCGGCATACCGGCAAGCCGCGGCATCGTGGAAGGCAACGAGATCCCGTATCAGCCGTGGGCGCGCACCAAGAAGGAGGAGAACTACAAGAACCGGATGACCGCCGACCCGGAAACCAACTGTTACCTGCCGGGCGTGCCGCGCGTGATGTACATGCCTTTTCCCTTCCAGATCGTCCAGACGCCAGCCTACATCGGCATGCTCCACGAGTACGTGCATGCGATTCGCCATATTTACGTCGACGGTACGCCGCATCCGGATGGACCGATCGAGTGGTGGATGGGTGACTCACGCGGCCGGTGGGAGGGCGACACGCTCGTCGTCAGCGTGAAGCATTTCGGGCCCGACACATGGTTCGACCGGGCCGGGAATTTCCACAGCGAGCAGATGCAGTTGACGGAGCGCTATACCTTCGTCGATCGCGACACGATCAACTACGAGGCGACCGTCGACGACGCCAAGGTGTTCACGCGCCCGTGGAAGATGAACATGCTCCTCTATCGTCGCAAGGAGCCCAATTTCCAGCTGCTCGAGTTCGCCTGCTACGCGTTCGACGGCGTCGCCGTCGGCACGCGGGCCAAAGACAAGCTACCGGAAAGGTGACGCCAGGAGACACGGACACACATCGAGCCGGCGGGTAACGCATGTGGCCCAGAAGGAGGGTTCGCGTGACTAGTCGATGCTACCGTTCAATGGTTGCGGCCGTCGCGGTGATCGCAGGGGTGTTGTTGGCGCCGTCGTTCATTGCGGGCCAGGAATCGGCACCGGCCGAGAAGCGGTGGGACCCGCCTCGCACCCCGGACGGCCAGCCCGATATCCAGGGCTACTGGGGGCAGCGGAGCGACATCACGACTTACAGTATCCAGGCCGGTTCAATCGATCGCCACGAGCACACCCAAATCGGCGGCCAGGCGCCGCAGTTCGGCAAGCCGATCATCGATCCGCCGGACGGAAAAATCCCCTACCAGCCGTGGGCGGCGGAACGAGCCGCCTTTCACCACGCACAACACGAGAAGCCGGCCAAGCCGGATAACTTCGATCCCGTCTCGCGCTGTTTCCAGGAAGGTGTCCCCCGCATCAACTACCAGGGGAACATGCGGATTATCCAGACCCCGAAGTACATCACCATCCTGCACGAGTTCGGGCACCACTACCGGGTGATCTATCTCGACGGGCGTCCGCCGCTCGGCGACACCTTCAAGCTGTGGATGGGCGACTCGCGCGGGCGCTGGGAAGGCAATACGCTCGTGGTCGAGGTGACCAACCACAACGCCAGGACGTGGTTCGACATCGTCGGCAGCTTCCATAGCGATGCCATGCGCATCGTCGAGCGCTGGACCTTTGCCGACCCCAAGCAGATCAACTACGTCGCGACGATCGAGGACCCGAAGGTGTACACGAAGCCGTGGAAGCTGGCGGTGACGCTCGGACGCAACATGCCGCAGGAACAGTGGGAGAGCGCGGTCTGCGAGGGCAACAAGGCGGTGCACACGGTCTTCGGCCTCGAGTGGTGATGTCGTCGCGCACGACCTCGTAAATTTCCGGTGCGGCCACGTTTGCGGCGAGGGGGACTCCATGAGAGTGCTTCCGGTTCTGGGCAGCGTGCTCGTCGTCCTGTTCGGCGTCCCGGTTCGGGCACAAGCGCCGCGAACGCTTCCCTACGACCATGTCCACATGGCCGCGCCCGATCCTGAAAAGGCGCTCGACTGGTACAAGAAGAATCTCGGCGGCATCGCCGGTGAATCGGCCGAACGGGTCGCATTCGAGTCCGTGGACGGGCCGCGGGCCGCGCCCCGTCCAGTTCCTCTTCATCAAGGCGCCTGACGCGCCGCCGAGCGAGGGCAGCGTGATCGACGGCGTCGGGTTCTCGTTTCCCGACATCCAGGCGAAGCTCGAGGAGCTCGAAGCGGCGGGCGCGACCGTGCGCGCGCCGGTGCACGACGTGCCCGGGCTGTGGAAACAGGCGGTCGTCGTCGATCCATGGGGCGTGAACATCGAGCTCGTCGAAGACCGGGATCGGCTCGGCTTCCATCACATTGCCCTGCGCGTCCCCAATCCCGAGGAGAGCCTGAAGTGGTACATGACCGCCTTCGGCGGCGAACGCACCAAGCTGCGCGGACGCGTGGACGCGCTGAAGTACGGCGGCATGTACCTGATCGTGCTGAAAGGCGACGGCAAGGCCCCCAGCCGGGGACGCGCGATCGATCACCTCGGATGGGGACCGGCGAGCATCGACGCCACCGCCGCCGATCTCAAGGGCAAGAGCGTGACCTTCACGGCTGAACCGCAGCCGAAACCCAATGCCAACGGCCACCGCACCGCCTACGTCGAAGGGCCGGGAGGTGTTCGCATCGAACTGGTCGAGCACATGGCGTGTCTGTGGAAGTAGGAGGTGTGGCAGCAATCGCGTTCGCCTGATCTGATTCGTTCACGACAGTTTCGACCCACTTCTTTCGGCGGGGGATGACCTCGAGGAAGGATACGACCGATGGGACGCGTGCTTGGTTGGGCGTTCGCAGTAGTCGCATTCCTGGCCCTGCCTGGCGTCGGGCTTGCGCAGGAAGCGACAATCGGCGGAACTATCAGAGACACTACGGCGGGCGTGCTCCCCGGTGTTGTCGTTCGTGCGGTGCACGAGGCAACCGGTACTCAATTCGAGACATTTACCGATGAACGCGGCGGGTTCCGAATCCCCGTGCGCATCGGCGCCTATCGAATCACAGCGGAACTGCAGGGATTTTCCATTGTCACGCGGACCGGACTCGAGGTCCTCGTGGGGCAGCAGGTCGTGCTGAATCTCGAGATGTCGCCCTCCACCGTCACGGAAACGGTCACGGTGACCGGGGAGGCGCCGCTCGTCAATGTCAGCTCCTCGCAGCTGGGAGGGAACATCGATTCCCGGCAGATGCAGGAGCTCCCGGTGCTCGGCCGGAACTTCCTGGATTTGACCCTGCTGGCGCCCGGCAACCGGGCCAATCACACAGACCCCGGCGGCCTGCCGGTGACCACGGCGCTCGGGACCGTGCAGCTCAACGTCGACGGCATGCAGGTGACCAACAACTGCTGCGGCGGCGCCAACCGGCAGCCAAGCTTCGGCCGGGACGCCATCGCGGAGTTCCAGTTCATTTCCAACCGTTTCGACGCGACGCAGGGCCGCTCCTCGGGCGCGCAGGTGAACGTCATCACCAAGTCGGGCACCAACACGATGGCGGGCTCCTTCTCGGGGTATTTCCGCCACGACAACCTGAACGCCGAGGATTTCATCCAGCGCCGCGTGCTGCCGTACGCGAACCAGCAGCTGTCGACGAGCATCGGCGGACCCATCCGGCGGGATCGGCTCCACTACTTCTTCAACTACGAGTACGAGCGGGAGCCATCGACCGTCACGCACAACACGCCGTATCCGAGCTTCAACGTCGATCTCGAGTCGGTCCGGACGCAGCACAAGCCGAACCTGCGCGTGGACGCGCAGCTGTCGAACGAGATGCGCCTGAGTGTGTCCGGCTACATGTGGAGGGACTTCCAGCCGATCGACAACACGCAGCCGACGGTCGGCGGGGCGGTGAACCATCCCATCAATCAGATCAGGTTCGACAAGTACGCCGAGGCGCTGCAGGGAACGCTGACGCGCGTCTTGAGCAACCGCGCGTTCAACGAGCTCAAGGCGGGGTGGGCGGCAAACCGGTGGCAGATGGAGCCGAACGTTCCCTGGAACTCGTCGACGCTGAATGGCGCGCGGAATCCGCTCGCCAACGAACGGCAGTATCCGCCGGTCATCACGCTGCGCGGGTTCAACATCGGAGGCGGGACGAACTTTCCGCAGTTCATCGGCCAGGACGTCTACACGCTGCGCGACGACTTCTCCTTCTCCGTGAACAAGGGCGGCCGGCACGACATCCGGCTGGGAGGCGAGTACCCTGAAGTACCAGACGTGGCACGACTGGTGTAACGTGCTGCGCGGCAACCTGATCGCCGACAACGGCCCGGTGCCGGCCAATCTCGAGCAACTGTTCCCGGTCTGGGACGATCCAAGCACCTGGAACCTCGCCGCGCTGTCGCCGATCTCGCGCGAGTACCGGACGTCGTTCGGGAACTGCACCATCCACAGTCCGCGCAACATCTTCGCCACGTGGTTGCAGGACGACTGGCAGATCAGCTCACGCCTGACGCTGAACCTCGGCGTGCGCTACGACGTCGAGACCGACACCTTTGCGAACGAGCTGGCCGTGGAGCCGTTCCTCGAGGCCAACCGGCCGCTCGACACCGACAACGTGGTGCCGCGCGTCGGGTTTGCCTACAGCCTGAACGATCGCACGGTGATTCGCGGCGGGGTCGGAAAGTATTACGCCTGGCTCATCAACCAGGTGGCGCATCCGATCCGCTTCGCCAACGTCCAGCGGGTGCTCTCGGCGCTCTATGACGGGCGCGCCGATTTCGCGGTCAACCCGTGGAACGGTCCGCTGCCGAACGCCGAGGATCTCGAGCAGGTCTTCTGCAACGTCAACTTCGTCCCCGGCTGCATCCGGCGGGCGCTCGGGCAGACGATCGTGCCGCCCGACGCCGAGTCGCCCTACAGCTACCAGACGTCGATCGGCGTGCAGCGGCAGCTCGGCAACACCATGGGTGTGACGGTCGACTACTCGTTCACCGGCGGCCGCAGGGACCGCGTGACCGGGTATAACATCAACCTCACGTACAACGAGGCGACCGGGCTGAACAATCCGTTCACCAATGTCAACCTTCGTCCGTACCCCGAGTGGGCGCAGGTGCCGATGGACATCTTCGATGGCCGCAACAACTACCACGGCCTCGAGGCGTCGCTCACCAAGCGGATGAGCAACCGCTGGCAGGGTTCGGCCACCTACACGTTCTCCGGCTTCTGGGATGGCACGCCGGTTCCCTGGAGCGGCGTCCTGAACCCGGTCGCCTTCGCCGTGCGCGAGCCGCTCGGTTCGGAATACGGGTTCGCGATCACCGACCAGCGGCACCGCGCCGTGTTCAACGGCATCTGGCAGGCAGGGTATGGGTTCCAGTTGAGCGGCCTGTACTTCTTCGGATCGGGGCAGCGGTTCGAAACCACCTTCGGCGGCGACGCGCTGAACACTGGCGGCACGGTCGGAAGCCTGCGCGCGCGTCCGGCGACCGCCGGCGGCGGGGTCGTCGAGCGCAACAGTCTGACAGGTGCGCCCGTGCATCGCGTGGACGTGCGGCTGCAGAAGCGGTTCTCGCTCATCGGGCGCTCCGCGATCGACGGCATGGTGGAGGTGTTCAACCTGTTCAACCACGAAAACTACGGGTCGTACACGACGGCGCAGAGCAGCCCGCAGTTCGGCAGCCCGTCGTTCAACTCGAACGTCGCCTACCAGCCGCGCATGCTGCAGGTAGGGTTCCGCCTGGCGTTCTGACACGGATGAAGGCGCGTGAATGAGGCGGACGGCCGCCTCATTCCGCGTCCACCGCGGAACAGAGGATACGAGGATGACCAGAAAAAGTTGGTACCAAGCCGTGGCGGCGCTCGTCTGGCGTCGCCGCGTTCGGGCTGGTGTTGCCCACGGACGTGTCCACCCAGGCGCCAACGGCCGCCGCGGGCAGCGGGGCGGGCGGTCGCGGCGAGGCCTGGTTCTACCAGCGCTGCTCGCTGTGCCACGTGGGACGCATCGTCAAGGACGACAAGTACGAGCCGATGGCTCCACGCCTGGATGGCGTGCTGAAGAGTGCGACACCGGAGCGGGAAAAAGCCGTGCGCGGTTTCATTCAGCAAGGCTCCTCGAGGATGCCGGGCTTCCGCTACAACTTCACCCCGGCGGAATTCGAAGAGCTGATGGCCTATCTCAAAACGCTTTAATGTTCGGAGGTCCAATGTCCAAGTCGAAGTGGCTGTCTGTAGTGCTTGGAACGGTCCTGGTTCTGGCGGGGTTGTGGACCACCCCGGCGGCGCAGTCCGCCAGGGGTGCCGGCGCCATCCAGGGCAATATCAAGTCCTCCGACGGCGCGGCCATGGAAGGCGTGCTCGTGTCGGCGCGCGCGTCCGACAGGAGCTTTACCACGTCGGTGTTCACCGACCGGCAGGGCAACTACGTGTTCCCGTCGCTTGATGCGGGCCAGTACAAGGTCTGGGCGCAGGCGGTCGGCTTCGAGGCCGGCCGGGCCGAGTTCGCCCTTGCTGGTGCGCGCGCCGATCGCAACTTCACGCTGACACCCAACCGCGACGCGAGCCGGACGGTGAAGCAGATGTCCGGCGTCGAGTACCCTGCAGAATCTGCCGCAGGGCACGGCGGCGGATCGCCGGATGGTGCACGCGTTCAAGAACAACTGCACCGGGTGCCATACGGCGAGCTACGCGCTGCAGAACCGGTGGGACGCGCACGGCTGGGGCATTCTCGTCGACCTGATGACCGTGTTCCCGAGCTCCGGCGTTCCCGTTCCCGGGCTGCGGCCGACGCAGGATCGGCCGGGCAACAAGATGATCGCGGCCTACAGGGACGAGCTGTCCGAGTACCTCGGTCGCGCTCGCGGAGCGACGGAGCTGAGCAACCTCAAGCTGTTGCCTCGCCCGACCGGCGAAGCGACGCAGGTGGTGATCACGGAGTTCGATCTTCCACGCACCGACCGGCCGCTCCACTTCGACAACGGCAGCGACTGGTCCCTCGGCACGCCGTCGCGGATCGTCGGCCGTGCGGCGCACGATGTCTGGGTGGATGCCGCCGGCATCGTGTGGATGGCCGACGACATGGTGCCCGAGCGTACGTTCGCGAAGCTGGACCCGGCCACCGGAAAGGTCACCGACTATGCCCTCAAGGATGAGCACGGCAAGTCGATCGGCACGCACAGCGTCGTCGTCGATCACGTGGGCAAGGTGTGGGCGACCGGCGAGGACGGCAACTTCGCGATGCTGGATTCGCGGACGGGAGAGCTGAAGAGTTTCCCGCGCCAGGCGGGGATGAGACCGGCGGTGGGCGGAACGCTCGACGTCGATTCGAAGGGTAATCCGTGGGCCACGTCCACCAACGGCGCCATCAAGCTTGACCTGGCAACCGGCCAGTACACGCACTACGAAGGTCCCCCGGCTCCGGAAGGATTCTGTGGAAGCGAATGCGGGGGCTGGGGCACGTATGGCGTGGCCGTCGACAGGGACGACAACGCGTGGGTCACCAATCCGGGCCTGGATCGCCTCCTGAAAGTAGACGGCCGAACCGGACAGGTCACCGCCGTCAACATGGCACCGCTCGTCACGCCAGAGGTTACCGAGATCGATCGGCAGCGCAGGCTGACGGTGCGTGGCGGCCAGAACAGCGCGCCGCCGGGACAGAAAGCGCCGCGGCGCCTCGCCGCCGATCCGAACGCCGACCTGATATGGGTGGCCATGTACACGAGCGATCGGCTGGCCCGGATCAACACGAAGACCAATGAGGTCAAGGAGTACGAGCTTCCGACGCCGTACAGCTCGCCGTACGCGACGGCCGTGGACAAGAACGGCAATGTCTGGATCAACACGATGAACCATGACGTGCTGACGAAGTTCGATCCGAAGACCGAACGGTTCACCGAATACCGCCTGCCGACGCGCGGCACCGAGATCCGGCACGTGCAGGTGGACAATCGGACGAGCCCGCCGACCGTGTGGGCGCCTTACAACCGGACGAACAAGATCGTGCGGCTGCAGTTCCCCGGCACGGCGGGACAGCAGACCCGCGCCGAACGGTAGGGCGACGTCGAGGGGAGAATGACGACAATCAACGATGCGTTCGAGGCAGCTCCAGCTGCCGGTGAGATTCACATTCTGAAGGGATCATCCAGGCTCGCCGGCACGGGATCATTACGCTGAGGGAGGCGAAAACATGCGGAATCTTTTGCTACTGGCTACGGTACTTCTGGCGGCGACGGGGTGCGGGACAACGGAGAACATCGAGGCCCAGGCCCCGGCGGGACAGGCACAGGGACAGAGCACGTGGTCGGCCATCGGCCTTCCACAGCAGGAAAAGGGCGGGGACGACGTCACGGGCCCCTATGACGTGGTGGCGAACTGGCCGGAAAATGTGTGCGGGCAGGGCTATCAGGGCGGTTCGGTGGGCGGCGTGTTCGCCGAAACCCCGGATCGCGTCTTCGTCTTCCAGCGTGGCTGCCTGCCGGCCATCGATCACGGCAACGACATCGTCCCCGAGCGCAATGCTTCCGGGTACGACCTGTCCCAGTCTGCGGCCGACCGGCATCCACGCTGGGACAAGGTGCTGCTCATCTACAACCGTGACGGGAAGCTGGTCGAGTCGTGGGACCAGCACAACAAGCTGTTCGTTCGGCCGCACCGCGTCAAGATCAATCCCTACGACGCCGAAAAGCACATCTGGATCATCGACGACGGCGCGCACTCCGTTTACAAGTTCACCAACGATGGCAAGCGGCTGGTCATGACGCTGGGTCAGTTCAGGCAGCCCGCGAGCGATCAGACCCACTTCGGCCGTCCCACGGACGTCGCGTGGCTGCCGAACGGCGACTTCTTCGTCAGCGACGGCTACGTGAACACCCGCGTGGTGAAATTCAACAGCGAGGGCAAGTTCCTGCTGGAGTGGGGGCAGAAGGGCGAGGCCGGCAAGGAGACGCGTCCGAGCTACTTCAACACCGTGCACGGCGTGCAGGTGGACGCCCAGCGGCGTGTCTACGTCGCCGATCGCGCGAATCACCGCGTTCAGGTCTTCGACGAGAACGGCAAGTACCCTGAACGAGTGGTACACGCGATTCCCGTACTACATCTTCATGTCGCGCGACCAGCATCTGTGGGTGGGTGACGGTCAGACGAACAAGATCCTCAAGTACGACCTGGCGGGAAAGCTGCTCTATTCCTGGGGGACGTTTGGAACGATGCCAGGCGGAATCTGGGGACCGCACCAGTTCAGCGTCGACAGCGACAACAACCTGTACATCGCCGACGTGCACGTGGGCCGCGTCCAGAAGTTCCGGCCGAAGCCGGGCGTGAACCCGGCCCTGCTGGTGGGGCAGCGGTTCGACGGACGATCGACGTCGTAGCCTTGCGGCGACGGGCCACAGAGACGCAGAGACACAGCGGGCTTCCTGCCAGGAGCTTCACCGGGTCTCTGTGACTCTGTGGTTCGTGTTATTGAAGGGGCGTATGGCGGGCTCCGCCCCACACCTCGGGTAGGCAAAATGGAGGCAGAGATGCGCAGGATGTTGCTTGCGGTGGTGGCGGTGGCGCTCCTGGGGCCGGTCATGGGCGCACAGACGCAGGGCCAGGTCACGACGGACATCTACTTCATCGACACCGAAGGAGGGCAGTCCACGCTCGTGATTTCCCCGGCGAAAGGAATACTGGGCGTCAAGGAGACCCTGCTGCTCGACGCGGGTAACCTGAACCCGCCAGGGCGCGACGCCGAGCGCATCCTCGCGGCAATGAAGGATGCCGGCGTCGAGTGGATCGACCAGCTCGTCGTGACGCACTATCACGGCGATCACGTCGGCGGTGTCGCCGCGCTCGCCGACAAGGTGCCGATCCGCCGCATCCTCGATCCCGGACCTGTACACGCCGGAGCAGAACGGCAACCGCGAGGCGGGCTTCGTTTCGTATCTTCCGATCCGGCAGAACGCTCCCGTCGCCATCGCGAAGGCGGGAGCCAAGATCCCGGTTGCCGGCCTCGAGGTCCACATCGTCTCCTCCGCCGGCGACCTGACGACGGCGCCGCTGCCTGGCGTGCGCCGGGCCACGAACCCGTTGTGCGCCAACGCCCTGCGCAAGGCGCAGGATGCGACGCCCAACAACTACGAGAGCATCGGTGTCGTCGTGGAATATGGACGATTCAGGTACCTCGATCTCGCCGATCTGACGTGGAACCAGGAGGTCGAGCTGGTGTGCCCCAACAACCTGCTCGGTCTCGTCAGCGTGTACCGGACTTCACGTCACGGCGGCGATTATTCCGGTGCCCAGGCGTTGGTGCACTCCGTGCGGCCGCGGATCGCCATCATGAACAACAACCCGACCAAGGGCGGCACCCCGGACACCTTCCGCATCGTCAAGGGCTCGCCCGGGCTCGAGGACTTCTGGCAGCTCCACTACTCCGATAACGTGACCAAGGAAGTGAACTCGTCCGAGCAGCTCATTGCGAACTTCACCGCGCAGGACGGCGGGCACTACATCAAGCTCTCCGCGCGCAACGACGGCAGTTTTCGCGTCACGAACGGCCGGAACGGGTTCTCCAAGGAATATCCGGCCACGGCAACACCAGCGGTGACCTCGAGCCGATAAGGGCTGTGTGGGAGCCGGGGCGGGGGTCGGAGCAGCGACCCCCGCGTCCAATCATTCGATAAGACAAAGTTGTTTGACAGGCCTTAACCCGGCTGCTACATTACCGGCTGCTCGTAACTTACTGAAAACTTAAGGATTTAGCTCAACCGTTCCCAAGCGAAAGGGTGCGAGACGCCTAGGCGTCTGCGCGCAAAGCTGTAAATCCCGTGTCACGCGGGATGGTTTAGCTGCCGAACTTGGAAGGTGCGGTGCCCGCGGCCCCGCCATCTCGTCCCGGTCCACGGTAGCGGATTCGGAGCATCTTGTGTCCGTCCGCCGCATCATTCTCTACGCAGGCCTGACGTTCTCGCTGTCCTCGCTCGCCTTCAGCCTTGGCAGCTGGACCGCGCAGCGCAGCATGGCCGAACAAATCGCCGACAACGACGCGCGCCTCAACGATATGGCCCGCAGCATCATGCGGATCCGCGAGGCGCAGCCGCAGCCTGATGGCACGGGCGGACAGCGGCAGCCGGAGGTCGTCGCCGCGTCCGGTTCGCCGCAGAGCGCGATGGTCGAGGAGATCAAACGCCAGCTCCAGAGCGAAATGGGCCTCATGCCGGTGCGCCTGCTGCGGGAGCGGCGGGACAGCTTTGTCGAGCTGAACGCCTACGACAACTTCGGCAAGACCAGCTACGGAACGGCCGGGTACCTGGGGAACGGCTACTTCATCACCGTCAAGCACGGCGTCATCGCCCTCGACGAGCCGGTAGAGGCCGCGAGGCGCGCGCGGATCGTGTCGATCAAGGTGCGCGACAAGGGCAAGGACCTGACCGCCCGGGTCGTGGACTCCGGCGACGCGAACGTCGAGGTGCACGCCGGCGACTGGGCGATCATCCGCGTTCGCGACCAGATCGATCTGCCGCCGCTGCGCATCGACACGTCGTTCCCGTACGAGTTCGCGGAACCGATCTTCCGCCTCGGCAACGACTACTCGAAGGGAATCATCCTCAGCACCGGCTACGTCGGCCAGCGGACGTCGAACGGCCTCGTCACCTGCCTGACCGACGGCCATCCGGGTGTCTCGGGCGGCGGCGTGCTGAACCAGCAGGGCGACCTCGTGGGCATTCCGATCGGCCGGATGCAGGGCGACTATCGCTTCTCGTTCATCCTGCCTGTGCGCGCCGAGATGTTCCGGAAGGTCCCGGCTGTCGATGCCCGCGACGTCGGTCGCCGCCGACTGATCGTCTGATCGGGGTCAGACCCCATTGGACTGGGGTCTGACGCCCCTCCGTTGGGATTAGGGTCAGACCCTGCCCGTCTCGCTGCGATCCATAATCCGGGATGCTTCGACGCGTCCTTCTTTTTCTCCTCTGTGCAGCGGCCGCCGCCTGCGGCCGCACTGACTCCTCCGCACCCACGCCCGAGCGTGCGGACACCCGCGTCCGTGAACTGGCCGACGCGTACGTCAGCGCCTTTTTCGATCAGTTCCCTGAACAAGCCACGTACTACGGGGTGCCCGGCCGGCGCCACGATCGTCTGTCCGACAACTCGCTCGGCGCGCTCGCCGCGTGGCACGCGCGGGAGGATCGATGGCTCGCGGACGTGAAGGCGATCGACCCGGGCGCCGTCGAGTCGCGACCGCTGCGCGGCACGTACGCCATCCTGCGCGAAGCGCTGGAGTCGTCGGCCGCGTCGCGCGTGTGCCGCACCGAGTTATGGAACGTGAGCCAGATGACCGGCTGGCAGGTCAACCTGGGGTACCTCGTCACGATTCAGCCCGTCGGCCAGGACCAGGCGCGCCAGGACGCGCTGGCACGGTGGGGCTCGCTGCCGAAGTACCTCGATACCGAGATTGCGAACCTGCGCGAAGGGATGAAGCTCGGCTACACCGCGCCCAGACACATCGTGCGCATCGTCATCGACCAGGTGCGGACGCTGGCGGCGTCCCCGCAGGCCGACTCGCCGTTTGCGACGCCGGGCAACAACGACAAGACGCCCGAGTTCCAGAAGGCGTTCGCCGCCTTGACGACGCAGCAGATCGTGCCGGCGGCGCGGCGCTATGCCGACTTCCTCGAGCGGGAGTACCTGCCGGCTGCACGCGAGACGATCGCGGTCACGGCCAACCCGAACGGCGCCGGGTGCTACGACGCCAGTATCCGGTCGTTCAGCACGCTGGCGAAGTCGGCAAGAGAGGTGCACGACACCGGCGTGCGCGAGGTCGCGCGGCTTGACGGCGAGATGAAGGCGATCGCCGAACGTTCGTTCGGCACCGGCGACGTGCCCGCTCTGATGCAGCGGCTGCGCACGGATCGGCAATATCTGTTTCGCAGCCGGCAGGAGCTGATCGACTACTCGAAGGCGGCGCTCGACCGCGCGCGCGGCGTCGCGCCGCAGTGGTTCGGCCTGCTCCCGAAGGCCGACGTCCGGCTCGAGCCTTATCCGGCGTTCCGGGAGAAGAACGCGCCGAACGAATACAACCCGCCGTCCGAGGATGGCAGCCGTCCGGCGGTGTTCTACGTCAGCGCCTACGAAGCGGAGAAGAAGACGAAAGCCGACATCGAGTCGACGGCGTTTCACGAAACGATTCCCGGGCATCACCTGCAGGTGGCCATCGCCCTCGAGCGCAAGGAGATTCATCCGATCGGACGCTACATCTTCAACAGCGGGTACGTCGAAGGCTGGGCGCTGTATGCCGAGGGGCTCGCGGACGAGATGAAGCTGTTCTCGGCGGACCTCGATCGATTGGGAATGCTGTCGTCGCAGAACTTCCGCGCCGCGCGGCTCGTCGTGGACACCGGCCTTCACTCCCTCGGCTGGACACGCCAGCAGGCGATCGACTACATGCTCGCGCATACACCCCAGTCGCCCGACGGCGCGGCGGCGGAGATCGACCGCTACATCATCCTGCCCGGGCAGGCGACGTCGTACATGCTGGGCATGCTCGAGATCCGTGCCGCGCGCGAGGAGGCGCAGCGAGCCGGCGGGACATCGTTCGACATCAAGGCCTTCCACGATCGGGTGCTCGAGGACGGATCGGTGCCGCTGACGTTTCTGCGGGCGAAGCTGCGCAGCGGAGGCGAGATGACCAGATAACACGAACCACAGAGTCACAGCGCACAGAGGATCAGGTCGTCATCTGGACGGGGATGCCGATAACGACCATGACTCGCGTTGGGTTCCGACCGTTTCAGCTCTGTGCCTCTGTGTCTCTGTGGCCTGTCGCTGTGAAAATTACCCGCGCTTGTCTTTCTTGATCTTCTCCCACCCGTCCAGCCGCCTCTTGATCTCCTTCTCGAACCCGCGCTCCGTCGGGCGGTAGTACTTCCGTCCGGCAAGCGAGGGCGGCAGGCAGTCCATCGCGGCGATGGCCTCGGCTTCCTCGTGGGCGTACTGGTATCCCTTCCCGTATTCGAGCTGCTTCATCAGCGGCGTCGGCGCATTCCGCAAGTGCAGCGGCACGGGCTCGGCAGCCTGCTGGTGCGCGTCCGCGGCGGCGGCGTTGTACGCGGTGTACACGGCATTGCTCTTCGGAGCCGTCGCGAGATATATCGCTGCCTGGGCGAGCGCGTTGTTGCCCTCAGGCATGCCGATGAAATGGGCGGCGTCCTTGGCGGCGACGGCCACTGTCAACGCCTGCGGGTCGGCGTTGCCGACGTCCTCGGAGGCGAAGCGAATCAGCCGTCGTGCGATGTACAGCGGGTCCTCGCCGGCCTCCAGCATCCGGGCCACCCAGTACACGGCGGCGTCGGGATCGCTGTTCCGCATCGACTTGTGCAGCGCCGAGATGAGGTTGTAGTGCTCCTCGCCGCCCTTGTCGTAGAGCAGCGCGCGCCGCTGGATTGACTGCTCGAGTTGCGCCAGGCCGAGCTGACGGACCAGCGTCGCGGGATCGGCCGGCGCCGCCGCCGCCGAGAACTCCAGCAGGTTGAGCGCGGCGCGCGCATCGCCGTTCGCGAACCGCGCGATCGCCGCCACCGCCTCGTCGCTCACCGCGATATCCATCGCACCCAGCCCGCGCTCGCGGTCCTCCAGCGCGCGGCGCAGGATGTGCTCGATCGCCGCCTGCGTCAGCGGCTGCAGGACGAAGACTTTCGACCGCGAGAGCAGCGCCGCGTTGACTTCGAACGAGGGATTCTCCGTCGTCGCGCCAATCAGGACGATGTCCCCGGCTTCGACGCGGGGAAGAAAGGCATCCTGTTGCGCCTTGTTGAAGCGATGGATCTCGTCTACGAAGACGATCGTCCGCCGGCCCGACGAGCGGCGGCGCACCTGCGCGGCCGCCATCACGTCCTTGATCTCCTTGATACCGGCGAGCACGGCGCTGAAGGCCACGAACTGCGCCCTGGTGATGTCGGCGATGACGCGGGCGAGCGTGGTCTTGCCCGTACCGGGTGGCCCCCACAGGATGATCGACTGCAGGAGGTCGCGCTCGATCGCGTCCCGCAGCGGCTTCCCCGGGCCGAGGATTTCGTCCTGGCCGACGACCTCGTCGAGGGTACGCGGCCGCATCCGCTCGGCGAGCGGGGTGCCGGCGGCCGGCGTCGTGGGCTGACCTGAGGGTCCGACCCCAGGGGCTCCGCCAGCGTCGTCGAAGAGGGATCCGCTCATGAACGTTGCAGCCGCGCCGCGTATACGAGGATCGCGCCGGCGACGGCGACGTTGAGCGACTCGACCGGTGCCGCCATTGGAATGGTGACGCGCGCGTCGCTCGAGGCGATGACGTCGGAGGTGAGCCCCGGACCTTCGCCGCCGAGCAGCAGGCCCACCTTGCCGCTCCAGCTGACGTCAGCGGGATCGACGCCACCGCGCGGGACGGCCGCCACCGTTCGCAGCCCTGATTCCTTCATGCTGGATAGCACCGCGCTGACCGACGGCGCCGATGCGATCGGCAAGCGCAGCACGCTGCCCATGCTCCCGCGCACCGCCTTCCAGGAAAAGGGATGTGCCGACGCGCCGGTCACGACGACGCCAGTGACGCCGCCGGCTTCCGCCGCGCGAATCAATGACCCGAGATTCCCCGGATCCTGGACGTCGATCGCGGCGAGGACGAAACCGGCGTTGCGGCAGATGTCGGCAAGCGTCGCCGGTGTGCGTTCCGCGATCGCCACGATACCGCCCGGCGTCCGCACCGGGCTCATCGCATCGAATACCTGGTCGCTTGCGCTGACGACCTCCGTGCCGCTGCCGGCCAGCGCCCGCGCCAGCACGCCTTCCTCTGAATCGCTCTCCATCTTCGACGCCGCAACGGCCACGATCCGAATCGCGGTTCCCGCACGCTGTGCCTCGCGCACCAGGTGCGCCCCGTCGAGCAGCAGCCGCGCTCCAGAGGGATCGGGCGTGTGCGCCAGGTCCCGGAACTCGCGCACGATCGGGTTCTGTCTGCTCGAGATCGTCTTCACTGCGTCACGAACCACAGAGACACAGAGGCACAGAGGCTGGACATTCAGGACCTGCTCTCTGCACTCTGCGCATCGAATTCCTCAGGTCCAACAGAGCTCTGTGTCGCTGTGCCTCTGTGGTTCGTCGGCCGTGTGTGTCCTTCGCAGCGCCACCGAATTGAGCATAACAGACTGTGCTAAAGTCACTTCATCGACATGAAGGACCGGATCCTCAAGCGATTCAACGACGAGATCGCGGCGCTCGAGCGCGAGCTGAAGGTAGAGCTCCCGAAGGAGATCCAGCGCGCGCGCGAACTGGGCGATCTGCGTGAGAACGCCGAGTACAAGGCGGCGAAAGAGCGCCAGGAGATCGTCAACGCCCGCATCGCCATGCTGAAGAAGCGCGTGGGCGAGATCTCGCTCATTAACCTCGACCGCGTGCCTCATGACAAGGCCGGCTTCGGGTCTACCGTCCACCTGCGCGCCGACAGCGGCGACACGATCGTCTATCAGCTCGTGATGCCGGAAGAGGCCGACGCCGAAAAGGGCATGATCTCGACCTCGTCGCCGATCGGCCGCGCCATCCTGAACAAGGAAGAAGGCGACGAGATCAAGGTGACGACCCCCAACGGCGCGAAGAAGCACTTCGAGCTGATCAAGCTCATCACCATCCACGACGAGGCCCAGAGCAGGCCACTAGTGGCATGTCGCCCTCCTCACGCCACTGCGCGGCCGCTCCGTTGTCGCGGCCGGCAGATCGCGGTCACAGGCCAGTTGTCGTGGTACTCAATCAGTTGATACGGTCCACTAGTGGCGCAGTACTCGCCTGAACGCCGGACCGCGCTGGTTCTCTGCGGGACCGGCGTCCATGGCGCGTATCACGCGGGCGTGCTCCGCGCCCTGCAGGAAGCCGGCGTCAAGATCGACATCATGGCGGGGCAGGGCGTCGGCGCCGCGTCCGCGGCGGTTGCGGCCATCGATGGCGCCACGCGCCTGTTCGACGCCGACGGCATCTGGCGGTCCGCGGAAATCAGATCGTTGTACGGCTGGACGTGGCCGGTTCGCTCCGCCGCCTGGCTGGCTCTCCTTCTGGCGCCCGTGCTCGTTGTGCTGGCGCTGGCCGGGGACTACGTGCCGCTGACCGCGTTCCGCGCTCGCGGTCATCGTCTGGGCCGTCGTTGCGGCCGCGTGGTGTCGGGGCCGTGATCCTGAACGCACGGCGCGCGGCGCCGAGGCGGCGGACGGACGGCCCGTCGCTGTGGAGCGTCGCCGGCGCACCGGTCGATGCGCAGCGTGCTCGCCATCTCTTCACGCGCACCGTCTGGCAGCTGATCCACGGCGCGGCGTCCGTGGAGCATGCGTCGGGGCGCGGCCATGGGGCGGCGGTACTCGGAAGTGCTGGCGGAGAGCCTCGGGCAGCCCGGGTTCTGCGAGCTGATGATGATCGCCACCGACCTCGACGCGCGGCGCGATGTCGTCGCCGCGCTCCTGCGCGAGCCGTTCCGTCGCGAGTTCGTCGCGCCGCGCGCCGGCCGCGAGCGCCGGTCCGAGGTGCTCGACCTTGCCGGGATCGGCCGCGAGCACGCGCTCGACCTGATGGCGGCCGCGCTCACGCCGCCCGTCTGCTGCGATCCGCAGCTCGTCACGTTCTCACCCGACAGCTACTGGCGCGGCGAAACTCATCGCATGTCGGACCGGCCCGGCGCGATCTCGCGTCTGCTCGAGGAGCTCGCGGGCGCCGGCGCGTCGCAGGCGATCGTGGTGAGCGCCGTGGCTCCCGGCTCGACGCCGCATCATCTCAGCGCCGCCCGCGTCGAGTTTCGTCACCGTCTCGCCGAGACGCTCGCCGCCGCCGAAGCCGCGTCGCTGCGTGACGCGATGGAGATGGCGCGCCTTCGCTTCGACTCGCTTTACCTGATTTGTCCGCCTCACAATCCCGTTGGCGCATTCGACTTCAGCGGCGCGTATGATGAAGCCTCCGATCGCCGGCAGGACGTGCCCGAGCTGATGGAGCGCGCCTACGAGGACGCCTATCGCCAGTTCATCGAGCCCGTCGTCGGCGCCAGCGGCGAACACCTCTCATTGTGAATCGTGATTCGTGATGTGAGCCTTGTGCCTCGTGCCTTGTGACGGGTGACCGATGAGCGCGAAGGGATTTTCGACGACGTTGATTCACAGCGGTGAAGGCGCCGCCGCGGCAAGCCCTCTCACCACCCCCATCTACGAGACGACGACTTACGTGTTCGAGAATGCGGAAGCCGTGCGACGCTACAACGAGGGCGGCAGCGGGCTGTATCTGTATTCGCGCTACGAGAACCCCACGGTCGTCGCGGTCGAGCAGAAACTGGCGGCGGCCGACGGCGCCGAGCAGGCGCTCGTCTTCAGCTCGGGCATGTCGGCAACGTCCACGATCCTGCTCGCGCTCCTCAAGGCGGGCGACGAGGTGGTCTGCGGGTCGGCGATCTACGGCGGGACGTTCCACCTGCTCGAAGACTTCCTGCCGAAGTTCGGCATCGTCCCGCGGTTCGTGAGCGTCGAGGAGATGCGGGAACCGGAACGGGTGATGACCGATCGTACGCGCGTGTTCTGGTTCGAGTCGCCGAACAACCCGCACCTGCGCTGCGTGGACGTGAAGCGCATCGCCGGAGCATGCCGCGCGAGGAACGTTCTCAGCGTCATCGACAACACGTTTGCCAGCCCGCTCAACCAGCGCCCGCTCGCAATGGGCGTCGACCTGGCGATGCAGAGCGCGACCAAGTACCTCAGCGGCCACAGCGACGTGACAGCAGGCGTCGTGTGCGGGTCGCGGCAGCTGGTTCACCCGGTGGAGATGGCGCGGCGCAAGCTTGGCGGCACCCTCGATCCGCAGGCGGCATACGCGCTGAACCGCTCGCTCAAGACGCTGGAGATTCGCGTGCAGCGCCACAACGCGAACGCGATGGCCGTCGCGTCGGCGCTCGAGCACCATCCCGGCATTGTGCGCGTCTACTATCCGGGCCTCGCCTCACACCCGGATCACGCGATCGCCAGGCGCCAGATGACCGGGTTTGGCGGCATGGTGTGCATCGACGTCACCGGCGGCGAAGCGGCCGCCTGCCGCGCGTTCGATCGCCTGAAGGTCATCAAGCGGGCGGCGAGCCTCGGCGGTGCCGAGAGCCTGTGCAGCCTGCCGATCCTGACGTCACAGTGGGGTCACACCGACGAGCAACTGGCGGCGGCGGGCATCAGCAAGGGCATGATGCGGCTGTCGATCGGGCTGGAAGACCCGCAGGATCTCATCGACGATCTCGAGCAGGCCTTGGCGTGATCACGCAGGCCTCAGGGATCAGGGCTCAGGGCCCAGGCTTGTTCAAGGCATGAGGTACGAGGCCAGAGGATACAGGCGCTTCTGGTTCCTGAGCCCTGAGCCCCGAGGCCTTCACAGACCCGCCTCTTACGCTTTGACCAGCTTGTGCTTTTCGGGGGCCTGATGCTCGTGCAGGAACTCGAGCGCGAGTGCCAGGACCTTGGCGGTGAACTCGTCGGCTTGCAGGTTCCCGTACTTTTCACGGAACGCGCGCAGCGGGACGACGGCCTTGGCCATCGCGCGGTGGCCGCCGGCGCTGCCGATGTGCGCGAAGTACTTCCGCACGAACTCGCCGGCGTTTCGCGAGTAGCCGAGGTTGCGCACCGACATCACGAGCGAGTCGTTGACGATGCCGGCGACAATGGTCCACTTGACGTTCTCGAGCTGCAGGTAGAAGTCGGCCACGTAAGGGATGAAGTCCTCGCGCGGCGACGCTCCGAGGAACGCGCAGAACACCTGTTCGACCATCTGGCCGTTCTGCTTCGCCTTCAACACGTACTCGAGCCGCTCCATCGTGATTTCCGCGCCTTCCATCTTCCGGATGAGCGCGGCATCGGCCAGCGGGTAGAGATATGAGAACGCTTCGAGGTCCACGCGATTCGCCTGGCGGTTGAAGAACAGCGTGTCCGACTTGATGGCGTAGAGCATCGCCGTGGCGGTCCGCTCCGAGATGTTCGCGTCCACCGCGCGCAAATGTTCCGTCAGGATCGTGGACGTCAATCCGTAGTCCGGACGGATGTCCTTGAAGACGGCGCTGTAGCCGGTCTGCTCCGGATGATGGTCGATGACCAGGTCCACCCGGTCGATGATGCCGCTGAAGTAGTGCGGCTGCACGTCCACCATCGCCACGCGCTCGTAGTTGGGGATCTCGTCGGGCGTGATGATCTCGACGTGGATGTCGAGCAGATTCACCATCCGCACGTTCTCAGGCCGCGTGACGCCCTGGAATGCCGCGATGACCGCCGTCTGCTTCTTCCGACCCAGCACGTTGCGAAGCGCGAGGCCGCTCGCAATCGCGTCGGGGTCGGGCTCGTTGTGCAGGAGGATGAGGACGCGGTCGGCGTCGCTGAAGTAGCGCTGATATTGCTGAACCTTCAGGCGGGTGAGGGAGCGGCTGAATTCGGTGAGCAATGGCCCGCCGAACAGTTCCGACATCGTCAGGTAATTGAGCTCGGGGAATTGCGATTTCAGCGACTCTTCGCGTTTGCGCGCGTCCGAGAGACCGACGCCCAGCACGTAGACGAGTGTTCCTCCGGCGTCGCGCACGGCCTCGAGGATCTTCCTGAGACTCTTTCGGCCGTTGTCTTCGATGATGACGCAGGTGCCCGGGGTGAGATCGGCCTTGAGGTAGGTATCGGTCCGGCCGAGGTCGGCGGCCGACACCTGCATGCCCGCGTCACTCAGCCGGCGGGCGAGCGCCTTGTTCTCGACAAGGAACTCGACCTCGAAGCTGGGCAGCAGGATCTCTGACAGCATCCGGATGACGAGATCGGTCTGACAGACGGCGAGGCACCTCATTTGCTGACCAACACCGCCTTGATTCGACGCGACGCCGTCCCGGGATGACTTTCCGACATAGGCGCGAAACTCCGATTATACGCCCGGCGGCCATCCTGGGGCATTTTGTTGGGATTTTTTCGGCGTGCCCGCCCTGGCCCTGGACGGCAGGACGGTGGCCTGCGTGTCGTGCCTGCTGTCGACGTACCCATCGGACGGTGGCTTCGTCGCCCTGCCGGTGCCGGCGTGCTGGTGGATCCGAACATCACCAACCCGCTGCCGTTTGCCGGCACGAGCCATGTGGATATGGACGTGCGCGGCACGGAGCGCAGATGGATGTCTTGGACGGCGGGCAGCACAGCGGGCAGTAGGCAGTAGGCAGCAGGCAGGTGGCAGCCGGCAGTCGTGGGGGCCGGGTTCAGTCGGCCTTTGGTCGGACCCGCGTCGGACTTTGGTCCGGCTGAAGGCGAACGACACGTCGAATTTGAACCAGCTTCAGTACAACCGGCCCTGTGATCGCGCTCGACGGGTGTAGGATCTACCGATGATGCGGGCCGCGGGTGTTCTGGCGCTCACGTTGATTGCCGCGACGTCGCCGACGTCTGCACAGCAGCCGACGTTCCGCGCGGAGATCGACCTCGTCAACTTCGGCGTGACTGTCACGGATCGCCGCGGCAACCACATCACCGACCTCACGCCCGCGGACTTCGAGATCACCGAGGAAGGCCAGAAACAGACGGTGAGCTTCTTCGCGCGGGGCGACCAGCTCGAAAGCGCGCCCGAGATGCACGTCGGCCTGCTGTTCGACACGAGCGGCAGCATGGGGCAGGACATCCAGCTCGCCAGGTCTGCGGCGGTGAAGTTCCTCAACACGCTCAGCGACGCCGAGGACATGACGCTCGTCGACTTCGATACCGAGGTGCGCGTGGCGCGGTACGGCCAGCAGGATTTCCCACGCATGGTCGAGCGGATCCGCGGTCGCAAGCCGGACGGCTGGACCGCGCTCTATGACGCGCTCGGCGTGTATCTCGACGGCGCGGCCGAGGATGAAGGGCGCACGGTCCTCCTCCTCTATACCGACGGCGGCGACACGCGCAGCACGATCGGGTTTGGCGACCTGATGACGTTGATCCGCGCCTCGGACGTCACCGTCTACGCGGTCGGATTTCTCGACAACCAGTCGAGCTCGGTACGGAACGAGCAGCGCGCGCGCCTCCACCAGATCGCCGAGGCCACCGGCGGCCAGGCCTTCTTCCCCACGACGATGAAGGACGTCGAGGCGGCGTACGACAAGGTTGTGGCCCAGATTCGCGCGCAGTACAGCCTCGGCTATACGTCCAGCAACGCGAAGCAGGACGGCCAGTGGCGCAGGGTGGAGATCAAGGTCAAGCGTTCCGATCTCAAGGACCTGCGCATCCAGACCCGCAAAGGGTATTTCGCTCCTTACAAACAGTAGGCAGCCGGCCGCTCCCGGGTGGCGGGATGGCCGTCCGCCTCCGGCTTTGCTCGGAAGGCATGGTACGATGCAGTGTTCGCCCCACCATGGCGGACGCGGCCTACTGCGCATGCCTTCTGTTCACGATCGTTTTACGCTCGTCAGCGACTTCGAAGTACGCGGCGACCAGGTACGGGCCATCCCGGAACTGGTGGAGGGATTGAACCGCGGCGACGCGCACCAGGTCCTGCTCGGCGTCACCGGCTCGGGCAAGACGTATACGATGGCCCAGGTCGTCGCCACCGTGAACCGCCCTACGCTGGTGATGGCGCACAACAAGACGCTCGCCGCGCAGCTCTACCAGGAGTTCAAGCGCTTCTTTCCCGGCAACGCCGTCGAGTACTTCGTCTCGTACTACGACTACTACCAGCCCGAGGCCTACGTCCCGGCCACCGACTCGTACATCGAGAAGGAAGCCACGATCAACGACGAGATCGATCGGATGCGGCTCTCCGCCACGCGGTCGCTCTTCGAGCGCCGCGACGTCATCATCGTGGCGAGCGTGTCGTGCATCTACGGGCTCGGCTCGCCCGAGGCGTATTACGGGATGCTGCTGCCGCTCGAGGTCGGCCAGCGCATCGATCGCGACCAGATTCTCCGCAAGCTCGTCGAGATCCAGTACGAGCGTAACGACACCGAATTCGGACGCGGCACCTTCCGCGTCCGCGGCGACATTGTCGAGGTCGTCCCGTCGTACGAAGAGCATGCGCTGCGCATCGGCCTCTTCGGCGACGAGGTTGACGAGCTCGCCTGGTTCGATCCGCTGACCGGCAAGGTGATCAAGCGTCTGGACAAGGTGGCGGTCTACCCGAAGTCGCACTTCGTGACCTCGCGCGACCGCACCAAGCTCGCCGTCGAGACGATCAAGCAGGAGCTCGAGTGGTACCGCGGCCAGCTCGAGTCGGAAGGCAAGCTGCTCGAAGCGCAACGGCTGCACCAGCGGACGATGTTCGACCTCGAGATGATCCGGGAGATCGGCTACTGCCACGGGATCGAGAACTACGCGCGTCACCTGACGGGACGGCCGCCCGGCGCGCCGCCGCCAACCTTGCTCGATTACCTGCCCGAGGATTCGCTGGTGATCGTGGACGAGAGCCATCAGACCGTGCCGCAGGTTCGCGGCATGTATGCCGGCGATCGATCCCGCAAGGAGATCCTCGTGGCGTACGGCTTCCGCCTGCCCTCTGCGCTCGACAACCGGCCGCTGAATTTCACCGAGTGGGAGCAGCGTGTGAGGCAGACGGTCTTTGTCTCGGCGACGCCCGGCCCGTACGAGCTGACGAGAGCAGGCGGAGTGGTGGTCGAGCAGGTCATTCGTCCGACCGGGCTGATGGATCCGCCCATCGAGGTGAGGCCGGTACGCGGACAGGTGGACGATCTCCTCAAGGAGATTCGCGAGCGCGCGGCGCGCAAGGAGCGCGTGCTCGTGACGACGCTCACCAAGCGCATGGCCGAGGATCTGACGACGTACTACCAGGAGCTCGGGGTGAAGGTACGCTACCTGCACTCCGACATCGACACGCTCGAGCGTGTGGAGATCCTCCGCGACCTGCGGCGCGGGACCTTCGACGTGCTCGTCGGGATCAACCTGCTGCGCGAGGGGCTCGACCTGCCTGAAGTCTCGCTCGTCGCCATCCTCGACGCCGACAAGGAAGGCTTCCTGCGGTCGGCGGGGTCCCTGATCCAGACGTCGGGCCGCGCGGCGCGAAACGTCAACGGGCAGGTCATCATGTATGCGGACGCCATGACGGCGTCGATGAAGTCGGCGATGGCGGAAACCGAGCGCCGGCGCGCGCTGCAGGCGGCTTACAACGCCGAACACGGCATCACGCCCGAATCGGTCGTGCGCGAGATCGACGACGTGCTCTCGAGCGTCTACGAACGCGATTACAGCACCGGCCCGGCCGCCCGCGACAGCCGCGAGCCGTTCCGCACGCAGGCCGAGCTCGATGCGGAAATGCACCGGCTGGAGGGTGAGATGCGATCGGCGGCGGCGAACCTCGATTTCGAACGCGCGGCCTCTCTGCGCGATCAGCTGAAGACACTGCGCAGCCGCGAACTCGGGTTCACCGGCCTGCGGACGGGGACGTGAGCCGTTGCTCGTCCTGCTGAACAGCTGGCTCAAGGCGGCGGTCCTCGAGGTCCAGGAGTACATGCTCCTGGTCATCGCGGCGATGCGCGCGATCTTCAGCCGGCCGTACTACCGGCGCGACATCGTTGAACAGTTCGAGGCGATCGGCGTCGGCTCTGCTGAGCGTCGTCCTGCTCACCGGGTTCTTCACCGGGGCGGCGCTGGCGCTGCAGAGCGGCCAGACGCTCGACCAGTTCGGCGCGCGCTCGCTCGTCGGACGGCTGGTCAGCGCGTCGATGATCAAGGAGCTGGGGCCGGTGCTGACCGGGTTGATGCTCGCCGGCCGCGTCGGGTCCGGCATCGCCGCCGAAATCGGCTCGATGGTCGTGACCGACCAGATCAACGCCTTGCGTGCGCTGGGCACGGATCCCGTGCGCAAGCTCGTCGTGCCGCGCATCCTCGCCGGGACGTTGATGGCGCCGGTCCTGACCGTCATCGCCGACACCTTCGGCATCGTCGCCGGGTGGCTGATTGCCGTCACCAACCTGCGGGTGGGCACCAGCGTCTACTGGACGTCGGTGCTCGACGGCCTCTATCTCGAGGACGCCTGGCAGGGGCTCATCAAGCCGTTCGCGCTCGGCTTCGTGATCGTCACGATCGGCTGTCACGTCGGGCTGCGCACGAGCGGCGGGACCCAGGGTGTCGGGCGGGCGACGACCAACGCCGTCGTCGCGGCGTCGGTCGCGGTGATCGCCGTCGATTTCTTCCTGACGCCGTTACTGATTTCGTTGCTGTATTAGCGGACGGGGCCGGGCCCTCGTGGATCCGGCAGGAACAGATGCCATTTGCGACGGAACGTTCACCGGAACTCGACGAAGCCCTCGGCCCGGGCTCACCGATCATCGTCTTCGACCAGGTGTCGCTGGCGTTCGACGAGAAGGTGATCCTGCGCGACGTGAGCTTCACGCTCATCAAGGGGCACACGAAGATCTTCCTGGGCGCCAGCGGCGCGGGGAAGTCCACGATCCTCAAGCTGATCGTCGGCCTGCTGCGTCCCGATGCGGGGGTCATCTGGGTCAACGGCGAGCGCGTGGACGGCAAGTCCGAGGCCGAGCTGATGAAGATTCGGGAGGACCTCGGGATGGTCTTCCAGGAAGGCGCGCTCTTCGACTCGCTCACCGTGGCGGAGAACGTCGCCTACAAGCTGCTCGAATCGGGACTCGCGGAGGATGCGGCGCGGCACCGTGTCGAAGAGGTGCTCGGCTTCATCGGGCTCGGTGAATTCATCGACCGCATGCCCTCGGAGCTTTCCGGCGGGCAGCGGCGGCGCGTGGCGATTGCACGCGCCATGGCCTACAAGCCGCGCATCCTGCTGTACGACGAGCCGACCACCGGGCTCGACCCGATCACGTCGAACACCGTGGACGACGAGATCATCAAGCTGCGCGACCTGGAAGGCGTCAGCTCGATCGTGGTCACGCATCAGCTCCGGGATGCCTTCCGCGTCGCCACGTATGAGGCGGTGCGCGAGCGCCAGGCCATCGATATCGTTCCCGCCGACGAGCAGAAATGCGAGGAGGCGGAGTTCATAATGCTGAAGGACGGACGGGTTCACTTCGAGGGGCATTCCGCAGAGCTTCGCGCCTCGACCGACCCGTATATCCGTGCGTTTCTGTCGTAGAGGAAGAAGAGCCATGCCTCGCACCCGCTCGCTCGGATGGGCCGAATTGAAGATCGGCCTGCTTACGATCTTCGCCCTGGCCATGGCGGCCATTCTGATCTTCCTGCTGAGCAGCACCGGCGGTCTCTGGTGGCAGCGATATCCGCTGAAGACGCTCTTCGACAACGTCGCCGGACTCGGCGAGGGCGCGCCGGTCCGCGTGGCCGGCGTCGAGGTGGGCTCGGTCACGGGGGTGCAGTTCATCGGCGATCGCGTGGAGGTGTCGTTCGAGGTCAACGAGGACGTACAGCCCCGGATCACCACCGCGTCGCGCGCCAGCCTCGGGTCCGTCTCACTGCTCGGCGAGAGCGCGGTGGACATCACGCCGGCGTCGCAGGGCACGCCGATTGCGGAATGGGGATACGTGCCCTCCGTGCCCGCCACCGGCTCGATCGCCGAAGTCGCCACCCAGGCGACCAAGAGCCTCGAGGAAGCGACGCGGCTGATCTCGGATATTCGCGCCGGCCGCGGCACGGTCGGCAAGCTGTTCACCGATGACGCGTTGTACAAGGAAGTGAATGCGTTCGTGAGCCGCGGCCGAGCAGGTCGCGCGCAACGTTGGTCAGGGGCGCGGCACGCTCGGCAGGCTCATCAACGATCCGGCCGCGGCGAAGGCGCTCGAGGCCTCGCTGCAGAACCTGGAGGTCGTGACGGCGCGGATCCGGTCGGGGGAGGGAAGTCTCGGCCAGCTGGTCGCCGATGATGCGCTGGCGAAGTCGGTCACCTCGGCGACCGCGAATCTCGACGGCATCACGGCGCGGATCAACCGCGGCGAAGGCACCGCAGGAAAGCTGATCACCGACCCGGAGTTGTACAACCGGCTGAATTCGATGGCCGACCGTCTCGACAAGGTGACCTCGGCGCTGCAACAGGGCGAGGGGACGGCGGGCCAGTTGCTGCATGACCGGCAGTTGTATGAGAACATGAACGGGGCGGTCAGCGAGCTGCGGAACCTGGTGCAGGACATTCGCGCCGATCCGCGGAAGTTCCTCAACGTTCGTGTCAGCCTCTTTTGAGGGCGGACGGGTTCACACGGTTGAGAGGTTCTGATGGCGAACAACCAGTCAGGGGCGCTCCTTGTGGCCTTCGTCGCGGGCGCCGTCACAGGCGCTGCCATCGCGTTGCTGTTCGCGCCGGCCACGGGTGATGACACGCGCGAATACCTCGGGCAGCGCGCGCGCGAGGGCCGGAGCAAAGCGGTGACCGCCTTCGAGAAGGCGCGCGAGCAATACCAGAAGGCCGCGGAGGCGGCGGAGGCGGCGGAGAGGGAGCAGAACGCGTGAACGACGTCTTCCTGGGCATCATTGCCGTCAGCGTGCTGGTGATGGCGGCCGTGCAGGTCGCGGCCATCGTCATGGCGCTGCGCGCGACGCGGCGCGTGAGCAGGCTCACGTCGCAGCTCGAACAGGAGATCCGCCCGGTCGTCGCGAACCTGCAGGCCATCACCGCCGAGGCGGCGCGGGCAAGCGCCGTCGCCGCGGCGCAGGTGGAGCGCGCCGACAAGCTGTTCACGGATCTGGCCGCGCGCGTCGACGAAACGCTGGTGAGCGTGCAGAAGACGGTGCTCGGGGCCACCCGCGGGAGCGTGGCGTGGCTGGCCGGGCTCAAGGCGGCGCTCGGCGTTCTGCGCGATTTGCGCCATTCCCCGCACACCCGCCCCGCCACCGTCGAGGAAGAAGACGCGCTTTTCATCGGTTGACGGCCGTATCGCGGCCGCTGGCGCGCCCGCTCGTATCCTCTCTCGACCCTACGCCGTTCCCCCTTTCCCCTCCCTCCTTTCCGTGATACAAGAGCCGTAACTTCCAGGGGGGACGCTCATGACTTCAGCTCTCCGTCGTGCGCGCAATCTGATCGTGCTCTTGGCGATCGCTCTTTCGCCCTCGCTCGCCCTCGCGCAGGAATCGAAGTCGGCGACGCTCGCCTCGGAGCTCGCGAAGCTGCTCGATTCGCGAAAACTCGATAGCATCGCGGCGCGCGGCGCCGCCCCGGACGAATACGTCGGCGCGCTGTATTTCCCAGGCAGCCAGCTGCTGGTGGTCGGCGCGAAGTATGCGTCGTCAGAGCGCATGCAGCAGCTGCTCGGCGCCAAGAACTACCGCGACGTCTACATCGATTTGAACAGCGCGTCCGTGCCGCAGACCAAGGTGTTCGTCTCGGACCTCGGGGCCAACGGGCTGCGCTTCGACCGTGTCGGCGGCCAGCCGTGGGACACCGTGGACGTGGGCGGGAAGAGCTACTCGTTCGACGGCGACTGGGGCAAGGCCAAGATCTCGCGCGATGAGTACACGAAGGCCTATCAGTCGACCGACGACCAGTACACCAAGATGCTCGAGGCGCTCGTCGCCGAGCTCAAGAAGACCTCGTAGCCGGCGCTTCGGCGTCAACGTGCGAGGCAGAAAAGGGCAGCTCCCCGGAGCTGCCCTTTTCGTTTGCGGAGGACGCGGGGGCAGGGGACGCGGAGCGATCCCACACGGAGATTGCAGAGGTCCGAGATCGCAGAGGTCACGACAATCATGATGCTCATCCTGCTCGCGGCACTCGCCGCACAGACGGGGACGTTCTACGACCTGAAGACGGAAACGCTCGCAGGCAGCAAGCCGGCCGACCTGGGCGCGTATCGCGGGAAGGTCACGCTCGTCGTCAACGTGGCGAGCTACTGCGGCTACACGCCGCAGTACAAAGGACTCGAGAAGCTGCATCGCGACCTGCAGCCGAAGGGCTTTGCCGTCCTCGGGTTTCCAAGCAACGACTTCGGCGAGCAGGAGCCGGGCACGGCCCAGGAGATTGCGGAATTCTGCAGGCTGACCTACGACGTCACGTTCCCGATGTTCGCCAAAGTCGTGACGCGCAGCGGCGCCGGCCAGTCGCCGATCTACCAGTTCCTCGGCCGGACCGGGAACCTCCCGGCGTGGAACTTCGCCAAGTACCTCGTCGGCCGAAACGGGCAGGTCATCGCGTTCTTCCCGAGCGACGTGACGCCTGAATCCGCCCAGCTACGGACGGCGATCGAGCGCGCGCTCGCGGTGCCCTGATTCATGAGGTCAGCGGGCCGGATCGAGCGTATAGTCCGCCGGCGGCCGGCTTCAGCCGGCCCCTGCCGCTGCGCCCCGCTGCACCAGGACCCGCCGCAGGATCTTCCCAGACGCCGACTTGGGAATCTGCTCGATCATCTCGACGTAGCGCAGTTTCTTGTGCGGCGCGACGCGCTCGGCGATGTACGCCATGATCTCGTCGGGTGTCACGTTTCCCCGCGCCACCACGAACGCCTTCGGCACCTCGCCCGCCTCGTCATCAGCCATCGGCACGACCGCGGCGTCCGCAATGGCCGGATGCCCCACCAGCAGCGCCTCGAGCTCCGCGGGTGCGATCTGCATCCCCTTGTATTTGATCAGCTCCTTCACGCGGTCCACGATGAAGAAGCAGTCGTCCTCATCGGCGTAGCCAACGTCGCCGGTGTGGAGCCACCCGTCCGCGTCGATCGTCGCCGCGGTCGCCTCGGGGCAGTTCAGGTACCCCTTCATGACCTGGGGACCGCGAATCCAGATCTCTCCCTCCTCGTTGGGACCACGATCCAGCCCGGATTCGACGTCCACCACCCTCACCTCAGTGTTGGGGACGGGCGGACCGATGCCTGCGGTCTTGCTGCTCCCGTTGCCAACCCGCGTCGCGTGCGTGACTGGTGACGTCTCGGTCAACCCGTAGCCCTGGAGGATCCGGCAGCCGAGTCGTGCGCTGGCTGCGTCCGCCACGTTCTCACGCAGCGGCGCGGCGCCCGAGAAGAGGACGCGCAGGCTTCGTCAGCGTGTACTTGTCCACCGCCGGGTGCTTCGCCAGCGCGAGCACGATCGGCGGCACGATGGAGCGAACGTCACGGCGTAGGTCTGCAGGACGTGCAGGAACTGCTCGATCTCGAAGCGGGGCATCGTGACGACCGTGGCGCCTCGGTGGAGGCCGAGGTTCATGATCACGACCATGCCGTAGATGTGAAAGAAGGGGAGCAGTCCGAGCATCGTGTCCGTGTCGTCCACGCGCAGCGCGCAGGCGGCCTGCAGGAGGTTCGCGACGAGGTTGTAGTGCGTGAGCATGACCCCCTTGGGGAGTCCCGTCGTGCCGCTGGAATAGGGAAGCACGACCAGGTCTTTCCGCGGATCGATCTCGACGGCTGGAGGATCGGCCCCGTGCTCGAGGAGCGAGGCAAACGGCGTCGTGCCCTCGGCCTCGCCGAAGACGAAGATCTCCTTCACGGCCGACCCGTGCACGGCCTGCTCGGCCTTCGCGGCGCACGGCGGCACCGTGAAGAGATACTTCGCACCGGAGTCGTTCAATTGCCCGCCGAGCTCGCTCGGAGTGTAGAGCGGATTGATCGTGGTGTTCACGCCGCCGATGAGCGAGACCGCGTGAAACACGATCGAGTACTCGGGCAGGTTCGGGCTGTAGATGGCGGCGACGTCTCCCTTGCGCAGTCCGTGTGCGGCCAGGCCGCTCGCGACTTTCCGTACTGCGTCGGCCCACTGGCGATAGGTGAGCGTCCGCCCGGTCGCCCCTTCGATATAGGCCAGCTTGTCACCGCGATCGGCCGCGCGTTCGAGCAGGAAGGGAGTGAGGGGTATCTCGGGAATGACGAGCGGCGGTTCCGGCGCGCGAACAATCCTGGACATGGCGGGAGCATACTCCCGTTGCCCGACCGGTAGAACGTCCACGCCGAACGGCTGCCCATGGCTTCCACCTTCAGCCGGAGAGCGTTCGCGAGGCGGGACGCAAAGGCCCGCCTCGCAAGGACACGTTCTCGACTACCGCGAGCTCGGTCGGCGTTCGAGGACCGTCGCCCGGATCCAGCACGCCGATGCTGGCGTTCATGAACTCCGTGAACCAGATCCGCCCCTGAGGGTCGATGCCGATGCCCAGGCGCGGATTGACATTGCGGCTGGGGAAGGGGTACTGACGAACGTTTCCGTTCTGGGATCGAATCGCGTCATGTTGTTGCCGTTCAGATCCCCGAACCAGATGTATCCCGTCCTCTTGTCCTCGAGGAACCCGTACGGCGACGCCTTGGGTGTGGGCGGCTGGTAGAACCTGATCTGCCCGGTCTTCTGGTCCAGTTTTCCGAGCTTGTGGTTGTCGAAGCCCCCGAACCAGACGTTGTCGTGCGAATCGACGAGCATGCCGCGGATGTGCGGGGTGTCGGGGGGGAAGTACTCCCTGGTGTTCCCCGTCTTCGGATCGACGCTCACGATCATGCCCATGGAGTAGGTCACGCCCCAGCCCTTGCCCGTCGAATCGACGCGGACGTCATACAACCCTGCCCGCACCGGCGGCATCGGGTCGCCCTCGGCGTGATCGCGAAGGGCCTTGGAACCGGCGGGATAGGCCGCCGGCAGCGGGTACTTGTAGCTGCGGAACTGCGTCTTCGCCGGATCGTAGACGTAGAAGCCTTCGTCGCTTTCGCCAAGCGATGCGAACCAGAGATGGCCTGCGCGATCCTCCTGGCAGTTGTGCGTGCCCGGCGCCCTGGCCGCCCAGTTGACCTCGACGAGCTGGTCCGTCTCCGGATCGATCAGCGCAATCTTCGCGACGCCCCGAGCGTTGAGCGCCATCCACACCCGTCCATCCCTGCTGGTGCAGGGCGTGTGGGGCACAGCGTTCGCGGTTGGGACCGGATAGGTGTGGAACTTCTCGGTCGCAGGATCGAAGCGGAGGACGGCGTTGGTGGCGCTGTCCCAGCCGGCGATCCAGACCTGGCCGTTGGCGTCGACGGTCAGGCTGTGCGGCATGCTCCGCGGATTTGGCAGCCTGTACTCCTGGAAGGTTGCCCGGGAGACCTCGGCGGCGACCTTCGGACGCTGCAGCTGCTCCGGCTTCGGCGGCTCGGCGTTGGGTCCGAAGTATTGTCCCTTCGGGCCGAACCACCGTTCCAGCTCGGTGGTCAGGACCTTCCACTCCGCCTCGCTGGCGTTGAACTTCCCGCGGCCGATGCGCTCGGCCATCGGTGTCTCGACGTAAGCGCGCCACTGAGCGGCCGTGTACCCGCGTCGGCGCAGCATCACGTCCAGCGCATGACAGTTGATGCACGTGGACTTGAGCAGGTTGCTATGCGGGTCATCGGGAATGAGGAGATCGACGTCGGCGCCGACCAGTTGCTGCACGCCCCAGTTCGCCGCGAGCGAGAAGTTCAAGGCGGCAGTGGTTGCAGCGTCCTTCGATTGTGCGTCGGAGCGGAATCCATACGCACCAGCCACGACGTTGTACTGCCCGGCAGGTACGGCCAGCTCGTATCGGCCATCGGCGCCGGTGTACCTCGAAATGCTCTTGATGCTGCCGGCGACTGTCGCCTTGACCAGCGCGCCGGCGATTGGTTTTCCGCCGCCGTCGGTCACGAGCCCGCGAATCACGACATCGGCGGCCATCGGTCTCACCGATGCGCAGAGTGCGATCACGAACCATGAGAGCGCGAACACTCTGGTCACTTGCATGTCAGACTCCTCGATGCACCTCGTGCACGGCAGTGATTCAGCAGACTAATGCCACTAGTGGATTGTCCAGACTGATTGAGTACTACCCACAACACGCGTTCGAGTGCGATCTGCGGGCCGCGACATCGGAGCGGCCCGGTAGTGATTCGGAAGAGACAGGCCGCTAAGTCCGTGGGACCACGCCATACGTCTTGCGAAATCCATTTCGGCTGTTCGTGACGGTGAAGGTGCCGTCCTGTTGCGCCGACACCTTCAGCCAATAGGCAGGTCCATTGTGCTGGGGCGCCGGCGGCGCTCCCGCGGCCGCCTGCGGAAGCGCCACCGGAGCGACAGCCATCGCCGGCGGCTGATCGTCGAAGGGGTTGGCGATGAGCACTCCGGGGACGGTGTACTCCTGGCCGCTGAGGACCGAGAAGTGTATCTGCCAGAGATCCTCGAGGCCGGGGGCCGAATGAATGATGCGCATGGCGTCAGGCTGCCCGCCTTTGCGCGTCCCGTTGTTCATGAGCGCAACCCGGGAGCCGATGGCGTGGACCAGCACCTCCGAGTTCGAGCTTGGCTGGCCGTGGCGTGAGACCACGAACAGGTCCACGGTGCCGATCGGGTTGTTCGGACACATCAGCTCGAATTCCTTGTTCCACGTCAGGTCGCCGAGATAGAGCGCGCGAAACCTGCCAAACGTAATGTGGCTTCCGACCGACTGTTCGTCCTCCGTGTTGCCGGAGGGCTGCCCTGAGACCGGATTGACCGCCTGGGGCTTGAACGTCGCGCAATACGGGTTCGGCCGGCCACCGCCCGGCAACGGTGTCTTGATGGTTTGACCTCCGGCGGCGACCACACGCACGTCCACACCCGCAATCGGGATCCTGTCGCCGGGCTTCGCGACCGTATGTTTGGCAGCGCTGTAAAGCTTCCGGTAGGAATCGGCCAGGAAGGCATCGATGTTCGCGTTGGGCTGCACATTCGGCCCGTGGTCGATGAAGTGCCGGATGGGAATGCGCGCCGCCAGCTCGGCGACCCCACCGACGTGATCGCCGTGAAAATGCGTCGTGATCAGGTGATCGATCTGCGTGAGGCCGGCATCCTTGGCGGCGCCCAGGATTCGCTCCGCGTCACGGACGGCCGCGGCTCCGGCGTTTCCTGTATCCACGAGCAAGGACTCACCTGACGGCGCCACGAACAACGTCGCGTTACCGCCTTCCACGTCAACCACGTAGATGTCGAGCGTCTTTGCCGTCCGCGTCTGCGCCACGGCAAGAGCCGCGAGGAGGACGACAGTCATGACGGATGCCATCAATGCACGCATCGCTGTGCTCCTTTGAAACGGCTCGCAGTCTACTGCGGACGCCAGCCGGTCGCCTCGACGGCCTACCGTCGCCGCCGGAAGAGACTCAAGTCAATCGACTTGCCCATCTCGTAATAGCCGCGGGGGCTCGGATGGATCCCGTCCCCGCAGTTGAACGCTGTGAGCATGAGATCTGGATTGGACCGGTCGCGGACAACCTGGTCGAAATCAATCACCTCGTCGAACCGCGCCTTCGTGCGGATCCACTGGTTGACGTCATTCCTGATCCTCGTCTTGTCCGCATTCCATCCGGTGTTGGTTCCCTCCGGCGCCACATTGTGACGCGGAATAATAGAGACGCCAACGATTCTGAGGCCTTTCGCCTTGACGCGTTGAATAATCGAGGCCATCCCCTCGATCACACTGGCCGCCGTCGCCCCGCGCCGAATGTCGTTGGTTCCCATGAACAGCACCACGTCGGTCACACCGTGATGAGAAAGGACATCACGCTCGAGCCGTTCCAGCCCGGGCGTGCTGTCGGCCGGCGGGGCGAGTCCTTCGCGCGTGATGGTGTTGCCGCCGATGCCCTCGTTGATCACCGCCTTCAGTCCGGCGCCTGACCCACGCCCTTGCCGGACCGCTGCATCGTGCTCGAGACCGAGCCGAATCGACAAGAGGTCCTCCCATCGGTCATGCGCGTCGAGCGTGGTGCAGGTGCCGTCTGTGATCGAGTCGCCGAAAGCGACAATCGTTCCCGCGGATGACGTTGACTGCACGTCGATCGCTTTCAGCCACCACAGCGAGGTCGTCGGCACTGAGAAAGGCGCACCGCCTTCGTCGGACGCCACATCGCCGCTGCCGTCGGCACTCCGGTACGACGTCACCACGGCGTTGGTATGCTGGCTCGGTCTCACGTTCGCGCCGGGGACGTGAAGGCTCACGGCGAGATCCTGTTGCGCGAGCACCGTCAACGGCACCGGGTCGCTCCAGACTGTGCCCCCGCCAGGGACGACAACGGATCCGGCCCCGCCGAACGTGAGCGGCCGATTGGATCCTGCTGCCAGCGCGGCGCCGCGAACGCGATGACCCACGTATGCGCGTGCGATGGTCACTGGTTCGGTGCCATACGCGCCGTCCAGGCGGATGCGAACCGCGTCTCCAGGAATCGTCGTCCTGGCGATCATTCGGATCGTCGCGTTCGTGATGCGCGCCTCGCCGAGCGCCTGTTGCGACGTGCTCCAGGCCGTGAACCAGGCCGCGCCGTTCGATGCCTGGCCGAATACGAGCGAGGGGACGCAGAAGGCGCCGAAGACGAACACGCCTGCCGCCATGCGACGGCCAGTCAGGGTGATCCAACCTTCAATCCGGTTCATCGTGTGTCCTCTTCAACTCGTGCCATCGTTCCACACACTGTCGGAAAGCGCACGCCACGCGGCATCCCGCATCCTCGCCCGCGCCGCGGCGTCCTCCTACTTGGCTCTTCCGCCGAACCCCCGTGCCAGCATTCGAATCCGCACCAGCGTGCCGCCCCCTGCAACATACAGGGTGTTTTTCTCCGGACCTCCGAACGACAGATTCTGGCACCGGCGTGTAATACACCAGACTGGTATGACGCCAAGATGCTGACCACTCGAGCTCACCACCTCGATACCGGCTTCGGTGAGCGCATACACGCGGCCCTCTTCATCGATGACCAGACCGTCGGCGCTGGAGACTGGCGGGTCGGTCGCAGGGATCGAGCGGTCGCGGCCAACGTAAGTGGCGAACACGCGGCGATTCGCCAACCGGCCGTCCGGAAGCACGTCGAACGCGTAGGCATGAATCCCACCCGTGTCGTTGACGTACAGCGTCTTCTCGTCGCGGCTCAACTGCACGCCGTTCGGCCGCGAGATGTCGTCGGCCACGCGTATCGGCGCACCGCCCGGAGGCACGTAGTAGACGGCCGGCGACAAGGCGCCCGGCGGGGTTGGCCTCGGTCCCAGATCGGAGAAATACACGCCGCCTTTCCGATCGGACACGATGTCGTTCGGCCTGCCGAATGGCCGGCCCTCGAAGCTGTCGGCGAGCACCATCTCCTTGCCGGCCGGCCAGATGACGCGAGGGCCCGCAAATCCCGCCTGCGTCTGCAGGGAGATCAGTCGCCCCTGCGCATCGAGCGTCATCCCGAGAGGTCCGTGAAGATCGCCGATGAAGGTGGTCACCTTGTCGTCCTCGCCCAGCCGGACGACGCGGTTGTTCGGAGACTCGGTGAACACCAGCCCGATGTTCGGAAGCCAGAGCGGATCGTCGGCAGCTCGCAGGCCGCGTACGACGATCTCCGGCAGCGTGCCTCCCTTGATCACGCCCGCGATGTCCGGCGCGGGCTGCAGGACGACCGTGTTGGCGGGCGTCTGAGCGTACGCCGACGGGACGGCCAGGCAACCTGCAAGTACGGAAAGGACGATGACGAGCCGGGCCATAGCGGGAGTTCCTCTTCTATGCGAAACGGTCCAACGTTCGGCGCTGAGAGTCTCAGCTGGGGCGTAGTACGCAGGTTCGCGGCGAAGAAGAGGTTCCGCGGGATCGTCGCGGCAAATGCCGCCGCCATACCGAGCAGCACGGCCTGAACGATGATCACCACATCCCTCGCGCTTCAGGTTGACGGGCTCATGGTCTCGCGGAGACGACAAAGGGTCCGACCTCGGGCCTGCCCTGGGTATTGGCGAGTGGACCAAGCTCCGCGGCGGCTCCGCGCGCGATCGCGGCGCCTTCGTTGCCGGCCTGGAAGCACGTGAAGTCGGGGCGGTCGCGCCAGGCCAACGGACCGCACAGACGCACGCCTGCCTTCACCGCCGCGTCGTGAACGATGTTGATCGCGCGCTCGTAATCGGGGGTTCCTTGTTGGAAGCCGGAAAAGTTGCCGATGTCGCCACTTGCGGCGAAGACGGCCGTGACACCAGGAACCTTTGCGATTCCATCGGCGTTCTTCAGGCCTTCGAGCGTCTCGATCATGAGAATCAACACGACATTGTCATTGATGGTGGCGCGGTACCCTCCGGGAACGCTGCCCCACATGGCGGCGTCGAACGCCTGGCCACCGCCCTGGCTGCGGCGCCCGAGCGGGGGGAAGTACGTCCAGTTGACCGCCTCAATGGCTTCGGCGACGGTATCGACGGTCGGCACGACCACCACCAGCGCTCCCGCGTCGAGCGCATGCTGGATCTCGCGCTCGTCGGCGTAGGCGACGCGGACTCCGGGGACGGCCTTCGCCTGCGGGCAGGTGCGCCACATTCGCGCCGCGTCGTCCCAATCACGCGGGCCGTGCTGCATCTCTGTCCAGATGAAGTCGTACCCCGCGTTCGCCATCGCGCAGTAGGTGGAGGGATCGGTGGCGCTGAAGAGCGTGCCGCCGGTGACCTTCGCGCCCTGCATCAGCTTGAGCTTCACCGGATTCCAGACCTTTCCGCCCGCCGGTGCATTGAAGGCCGGCCCGTATTTCCAGGTCGCCGGGTCGAAAGGCCCCTGATTGATCGCTCCCGCCGGCGCGACGCTCCGAGCATCGCTGTCCGTGCCCGCCGGAGCGGCCAGTCGGAACTGCGCCGCTCCCTGTTGATTCACGGTTGCGGGCGATGGCGCCGTTGGGCCGGTCTGGGCCCACAGTAGCGTCGCAACGCCCAGGCCGGCGCCCGCGATCGCCGAGAAGGTGAGACGGTTCATGGTCGTTCTCCTTGCAATGCAGGGCGCGAGACCGGGCGGCCAACCGTCCAGGAGTTGGCCAACGTCACGAATACAGAACTCGCGAACGTCGATATGCCGGCGCCGTCGCAGTCTAGCGTGGTGGTTGGGTCGGATCAATCGGTCCGCAACGCTGCCGCCCGGTCGTTGCGCAGCGGTGCCGCGGGCGGCAAAATCGTGCGGCTCATTCGGTGCGTGTGGGCATTGTGGACGTGTGCGGACGAAGCGAACGAGTGGGAATGCCATCACGGGACGCTCGGAAACGGCCGTCCTCCCGTCAGGAATCGCAGGACGATGTCGTTGAAGAGATCGGGCTGCTCCCAGGCAATCGCGTGGCCCGCATCCGGCATCGCCGCCCACTGGGCGCCCTTGACGTGGCGGGCCCACAGTCGCATGAGGGCGGGCGGAGCGAGCAGATCGGCGTCGGCGGCGATGACGAGCGTCCTCGTCGTGATGCCACCCAGCTTCGCGAACGTGTTGGGTGATCGCAGAGGCTGTGCCGGCGCGTTTGGCTGGCGCGCGTGCTGTTCGATCTCGAGCCAGCGCTTCGTGCCCTCGGGGCTGGCGCCGCGGTACGATGCGCTCACTTCCCGGTAATGCGCCGGCAGCGATCGGATGCCGGGAATCTCGATCCGTGCAACGAAGTCCTGCATCTCCCGATCGCTGACCGAGCCCGTGCTCGCGCCCACGACGAGGCTGGACAGCCGGTCGGCATGCCAGGCCGCGTAGTCGAGCGCCACGAACCCGCCGCCGGCGACGCCCACCAGATGGAAGCGCCCAAGCAGCAAATAGTCGGCGAGACTATGCAGGTCCTCCGAGACATGCCCAGGTTGGGCACCTGTCGCCGGATCGGCTTCGCTTCGTCCCCAGCCGCGTCGATCGAAGGCAATCACGCGGTAGCCGGCCTTCGAAAACGCCGCCACCTGGGGCTCCCATACCTCGCTCGTCCCGGTGTTCGGGTGCATGAGCACGATCGGTTCGCCATTGCCGCCCGTGTCGGTGAACCAGAGGCGGACACCCGGCAGGTTTGCAAAGTCCTTGCGCGCGGCGGGACCGACTGTGCGACCGCCCTCCGTCAACGCCTGTGCGGCGCTCGCTCGGAGCACCATTCCGTCGAGAGGCACAGTCTGCGGCTGGAGGCCGAAGGCCAGACCGATCATCGCTGCCACGACCGCGCTCCGATTCGTCGTTCTGGCGGGTGTCACACATTCACTCCTGCGCTTCACTGCCTTCTGGCTGGCTTCAGCCTGCGGCGGCACAGGATCGCACCGGCCGCCGTCGGCGGCAAGCCGAGGTTTGACGGTTGGACGATACGCGGAACGCGCTCCGGCTACGGCTGTATGGATAGTGAGGTGATTCGAGCGTCGCGGTCACGTCGCGGATCACCGAGATGTCCACACCGTTGCGAGCGCACTCGAGGTGGAGGTCGGATGGCTGGCGCCGCTGTATCATCTCATATGGAGCGCCGGGCCTGAGCGCTGTGTCAACGACGTTACTGCCCGGCTGAGCCTGACGCTCCGTCGTCGCCGTCGGGCAAACATTTTGCTAGAAGCCTTGAGCGTCCTCAGGGTCCTGCCGCGATAGGGCCGAGGAGGCAGTCTTACACCATGACTCCGACTGTTTCACAGACGCCCGTCGAACGTCTGTCCACGACCGACCAGGGACTCACCGAGCGCCAGGCGCGCGAACGATCGTTTTATGACGCGTACGCCCGGAAGGGACCGCACGACGTCTGGTTCGGCGTCATATCGGGCCAGGAACAACGTCCGTGGAACGCCTACTGGATGATCCACGAGCTCGCCCGCAAGTGGCTGACACGGCCCGGCATGCGCGTGCTGGACTTCGGGTGCGGTCCGGGAGATACATCGATACGGCTCGCGAAGCTCGGGTACCGCGTGAGCGGATTCGACATCTCCCCTGTCAACGTCGCGACCGCGCAGGGCCTCAGCGTCCAGCACGGCGTCGCTGAGCAGACCGAGTTTTCGGTGGGGACGGCCGAGTCGCTTCAGTATCCGGACAATTCCTTCGACCTGATAGTCGGCATCGACATCCTGCACCACGTCGACATCGCCGCGGCCTTGTCGGAGTGCATTCGCGTCCTCGCGCCCGGCGGCAACGCCATTTTCCACGAGCCCGTGGAGGCGCCGGTGCTCGATCGGCTGCGCAACTCCCGGCTGGGCACGTGGATGGTCCCGAAGACAGCCTCGCTCGATCGCCATGTGACCGAGGATGAGCGAAAGCTGACCGCGGCCGATGTGCGCCTCGTGAAGACGCTCTGCCCGAATCTCGTGATCACGCCGTTCTTCCTCTTCGCCCGGTTCGATCGGTTCGTGCCGCGTCCTGCGTCGCTGAAGTGGTCGCCACTCGAGCGCTTCGACGCCGTCGTGCTTCGCTGGCTTCCGTTCATACGGAGATTCCGCGGAAAGGTCCTGCTGGCGTTTTCGAAGCCGCTGTCGCCGTAGCGACGAGCTCGACGCTCATCTTCGTAGCTCTACTTCCACTTGTAGAACTTCTTCTTCCCCAAAGATGCCGAGATCGCGGCAGGCGCGTGCCACGCCCCGCGCGCTCGCCCGCGGGATGGGCACCTTCAGCCGCCGGATCACTAATCGCGTTTGCTGGTCGTCATCGCGTCTCCACTGCGGGATGGCTGCCACGAGAAGAGAGCGAGATCGGCTACCCGTGTCTCGTCTCGGCCGCACGCCGGACGTCGTTCCAGTTCAATCGCAATTGATGGTCGCGCTCTAAGGCAGTGCGAGGCGGCCAACTTCGGTCGCCGTTGTCGACTGGTGCGGATGGCCGTGACGCGTTCGGATGCGAGCGGTCACTCCTTGTATCTGGGGCGGAGCGACTCTTTCCCCTTGACCGACCAGTTTGGTCGGAGATATTCTCCAAAACTTGATAGTGAGACTCAGTCTCACAAGATACGCGCTGGGAGGCATCGGGGTGGTTCCGTTGGACGCGGCTGCGGCCAGTTCTCCTTGGTCTTGTCCTCTGTCTCGTCGTCCTCTCCGAGGGTCTGGCGGCTCGTTCCGGCCGGTGCTTGGACGCTTGCTGCTGACCTACCGGAACATCTTCGATGTCGTGACGCAGGGCGTCGAGCTCGACGCCGACGTCGCTGTCACGGACACCATCTCCGCGGGTGGCGCCTACACGTTCTTGTCGGCTCGCGACCAGGAGAACGATCGTACCTGACGGGCCGTCATCCCCACCACGGGAGCGTGCGCGTGTCCTGGCAGCCGGCGCGATCTGGACTGCGTGCCAGCATCCGCGGGACGTTCTTCAGTTCGTGGATCGCGGCCCGCGCAACGCCGCCGGGCGGCGGGGTGCAGGACGCGACCGCGCCGGGGTTCGCCTTGTTGGATGCCTTCGTCTCGCAGCGGATTCGCGGCGGTCTATCCGCTTTCGTGACGGTGGACAACCTTATCGACAGCCAGGATCCGAACACCGGTGTGCTACTGCCGACCGGTGCACCGGCCGCTATCTATCGACCCGAGGCAGGGCGGACGGCACGCATCGGCCTCCAGTGGTCGTTGTCCGCGAAGTGACCGGCTCACCGCTGACAGGAGCACGCGTATGTTGAACATTCGAACGGTTCTTCCCCTGGTGTTGCTTGGCCTGCTCGTCGCGCGGACATCCTCCGCGGAGCCGGGCATTCTCCTGCTCGCGCACGGCGGCAGTGCTGAATGGAACGGTCGCGTGACGGAACTGGCTGCAAAGGTGAACGCGACGAGGCCCACGGAGATCGCTTTCGGCATGGCGACACGCGCGAACATTCAGGGCGCTGTCGACAAGCTCGTGGCCCGCGGCGTCACGGAGATTGTCGCCGTCCCTTTGTTCGTCTCGTCGTGGAGCAGCGTGATCCGGTCCACCGAATACCTGCTCGGGCTCCGGAAGGAGGCACCTGCGGCCCTGGCGATCTACGCCAAGATGAACCATGCACCCGCGGGTGATTCCACTGCCGGCACAGCCGGGCATGACCACGTCGGCGATTCGAGCGCGGCCGATGGCACGACGCCTGTGAAATCCCCGGTGCCCGTCCGTATGAGTTCAGCGCTCAACGATCACCCGATCGTCATCGACATACTGGTCAGCCGCGCACGCGCCATCAGCCGCGATCGCGGTAAGGAAGCGCTGGTCATCGTTGCGCACGGGCCGAACGAGGAGGAGGACAACCGTCGGTGGCTGGCGGATATGGGATCGCTGGCAGCGGGGATCCAGCAGACGGAGCGGTTCGCCTCGCTCGAGTACCTGACGCTCCGGGACGATGCCGAGAAGCCGGTGCGCGATGCGGCGACAGCGCGGTTGCGCGGCATCGTGCAGCGCGAGCTGTCCGCGGGCCGGCGGGTCCTCATCGTGCCGTTGTTGATCTCGTTCGGGGGCATCGAGCGAGGCTTGCGCGAACGGCTCGACGGTCTTTCGTACACGATGGCGGACGCGGCCCTGATGCCGGACGATCGGTTGGCTGCGTGGGTGATGACGGTCGCCGCAACACAGTGACGGTGGGCCAGTCGAGCGCGCCGCCGACCCCAGCTCTGAACCAGACGCCAGGGAGGTCCGCCTTCGCCGCGAGCGGCAAACGCAGGCCGGGACCTTCGGACCCGGCGGGAGGCGAGTCCGAAAGGACCCGCCCTCACGAGCGAGGGCTGCCCTGAGCCAAGGGCCCTGAGGTGTGGTGTCCGCCGGCGTGGCATAATCCGCGTCAGCGGCGCGCGTTCGTGCCGGCGCGTGTTCGCAACGGCGAATTATCGCAATCCGATGGAGGAGTCCATGTTGTTCCGACTGGCGTGGGCTACGGCAGCCGCGATCCTTTCCGTGTCGAGCACGGTCGACGTGCAGGTTCTGACGAGCCGCGACGTGTCGCTTCGAATGGCGCTGACCATTGCCGAAGGCGCGCTCGCCGAATGCGGCATGACCACCTCCGTTGCCGTCGTCGATCGCGCGGGCCGCGTGCGCGTGCTGCTGCAGGGCGATAACGCGAGCCCGCACAACATGGAACTTGCCCGTCGCAAGGCCTACACGGCGCGCACGTTCCGCCAACCCTCGTCGGCCTGGGCCAAGCGCACCGAAACGACCAACCCCGGTCAGCGCATGCTGGCCGACGTCATCCCGCTCGGCGGCGGAATGCCGATCAACGCTGGCGAGGAAACGATTGGCGGCGTCGGTCTCAGCGGCGCTGTTGGCGGGCAGGTCAAGGAAGAAGCCTGCGCCAACGCGGGGATCGCCAAAGTCACCGAACAGCTGAAGTGAAAGCCGACGACGTTCCAGGCGGCGCGTGCCACATCAGCCGGAGAACCATCATGCGCGCCTCGATAACGAAGCTCTCGCTGTTGCGGGCCGGAATGCCGGTGATGTGCGCGGTGCTCGCGCTCACGGCATCTCTCGCAGGTGCGCGGCAACCAGCTCCATTTCACCTGCAGGAAGCGACCATCGCCGGCATCCACAGTGCGTTCGCCGCCGGCCGATTGACCTGCGCGCAACTGACCAGAGCGTATCTGGACCGGATCGCCGCCTACAATTCGAGGGGTCCGGCACTCCGCGCCATTATCACGGTCAATCCGAGATCGATGGAGATCGCTGCCGAGATGGACCGCCAGTACAAGGCAAATCCGTCCGCCGCCGGCTCGTTGCACTGCGTCCCGATCGTGCTCAAGGACAATTTCAACACCGCCGACATGCCCACGACCGGCGGCAATGTCGGGATGAAGAACTCGCAGCCGTCCGCCGACGCCTTCACGGTGGCGCGGATACGCAGGGCCGGGGCGCTGATCCTCGCCAAGGCGAACATGTCGGAGTTCGCGCGCGGCGGCATGTCGCTCAGCAGCCTTGGCGGTCAAGTCCTGAACCCATACGACCTCACCCGAACCCCGGCGGATCCAGCGGCGGCACCGGCGCGGCTGTTGCGGCCAACCTCGCCCTTATCGGTACTGGCAGCGATACGGGCCAGTCGATCCGCTCGCCCGCGTCAGCGAACAATCTGGTCGGCGTACGGGCGACGCGTGGCGTTGGTCAGTCGGAGCGGCGTGATCCCGAACAGCCAGACGCAGGACGAGGTCGGCCCGATCGCACGAACTGTCACGGACGCAGCCTTGTTGCTCGATGTGATGGCCGGCTATGACGCCGGCGATCCCATAACGGCGTTCGGCAACGGGCGCATCCCGAAGAGTTACACGCATCTCTTGCGCGAGGACGCGCTGAAGGGCGCGCGAATCGGCGTCATGACGAACCTGTTCGGCGACGGGGACCGGCATCGCGAGGTCAACCGCGTGATGGCTGGCGTCATCGCCAGGATGGAGTCGCTCGGCGCCACCCTCGTCCGCTTCGACCTGCCGGAGTACGACACGCTCGCACCGGCGGTCGCGACGGCGACCCTCGAAGCCCGAACTGTCATGGACCGGTATTTCTCGACGCTCGGCGCCAACCCTCCGGTCCGGAGCCTGGCTCAGCTCGTTGCGGCGAAGACGTCTGCGGTGCAGAAGACGCTGGAAGAGGAGCTCGCCGTGGTCGACGGCATGAGCAGCCAGAATTACAAGGACCGGATGCTGAATCGCGAAAAGTTGCGGCTCGCGGTGGCGACGAAAATCGCGGACCGCAAACTCGACGCGATCCTTTACCCGCTGCAGAAGATCCTTGCGGTGCCAATCACGGCTGATGATCAGGCGGAACGGAACGGCACGCTCTCCAACGGCACGGGTTTCCCGGCAGTCACCTTCCAGGCCGGGTTCTCCGCGCCGAGCGCCTCCGCGCCGCTTGGCGTCCCGGTGGGCGCTGAACTGCTGGGGCTCGACTATACGGAGGACAGGCTCCTGGCATACGCCTACGCGTTCGAGCAGGCAGCTCGTTTGCGCAAGCCGCCAGCCAGCACGCCCGCCCTCCCACACGAGCCTTAGGCGACAGGCCTCGGCGAGACGTTATTCGGCATTTCCCCGTTCGACTCACGTTGCCCTTGCCTTCCGCGAGTCGCAAGGTCCGCTCATGGCAAGCGACTCCACGCACTGCCGGCTGCTCGTCGTCGCCACGCGATTCATCGTGACCAGGCCAGTTCGGCCGCTTGGTCTTCGGATCCGGCAAGGCGCTTGTTGAAATCATTCCTATTGAGTTCAGTGCCGGAAAGCTGTAAAAAATGTAAATGCCAGAGGCGGCGGTCCTCGAGCACGCGGAGGCGCAGCGTCAGCATCCTGGTCGTCGGGTCCGGTTCTATTACCTCGAAGGGCTTAGACGATGAGAAAACCGCTTTTCATCACCGTATTGAGTCTGTGCGGTCTCACGGTCATCGTGTCGGCCCAGGCTCCGACCGCATCCCCCATCTGGACCATTTCCCCCGTCGATCGTTCCAAAGTCGACTACTCGCAGATGCCGCTCTGGGCATACGGTGTCGCCGAGAGGCCGAAGGCCACCGACCCGCAGGCGGTGCAGGGTGCACCCTGGCTCCCGCCGCCCGCGCCGATCCCGCCGGGGGAAGCCAACCGCAAACGGCGCCTCGACGGGAGTGACCTCTCGTTCACCAGGCTGGAGATTCGTGGGGTTGTGACGGATTGGTACCCGAACGATCATCCGAACCCCATGCCCCGCATCATCAAGCAGGGTCCGGCGGCTCTCGTTCTTGGCGAAACCGGCCGGGCCTGTGGCGGATGCCACCTCTCCGACGGCAGCGGTCGCCCCGAGAACGCTTCTCCCGCCGGCCTGTCGGCGAAGTACATCCTTCGCCAGCTGGATGATTTCAGAAAGGGCCGCCGGCACAGCGTCGAGCCTGCAAAAGGAAACTCGAACACGATGGTCATGCTCGCGAAAGCGATGACCGAGCAGGAGATGACGCAGGCGGCCGAGTACTTCGCCGCAGTCAAGTGGCGTCCGCACGTGACGGTGGTCGAGACCGACCGGGTGCCGGTCACCCAAATCCAGGGTGAGCTGTTCATCCCCAAAGTGAATCACGTATCCGAGCACAAGCTGACCGAGCCGATCGGCAACCGCATCATCGAAGTGCCGACCGACGTCGACGCGAATCAGATCCTGAGAAGTTCGCGTGGGACCTGGGTCGCCTACGTGCCTCCCGGCTCGATCGCGCGAGGCAAGAACCTCGTCACGACCGGCGGCTCGTCGATCGTGGACAACAAGATTGTCCTCGGGAGAGGCACGGCCTGCGTCACGTGCCACGGGCAGGACCTCAGGGGCATGGGGCAGGACGTTCCGCCGCTTGCCGGCAGGTCTCCCAGCTACCTCGCGCGCGAGATCTTCGACATCCAGCAGGGGACCCGTGTCGGCTCGTACCCGCTGATGCCGCTGATGAAGAAGGCCGTCGAGAAATTGACCGCGGAGGACATCATCGACATCACGGCGTACCTGGCGTCGCTACCCGTCAACGGCCCGGCTCCGGCGAATCTGACCCTCACTCAGCGCTAGCCTGGGTTCTCGTGTTTGAACGTAGGGGCCGGCTTCAGCCGGCCCTCTAGCCCGACCAGGGCCGCTTAAGAAGCGGCCCGACGCTTCTCGACTGCCAAAACCCAACCTCCAACTTCCAATTCCTAACGAATCTGGGAGTTGGGAGTTGGAAATTGGGAGTTGATCGAGCTACTCCACTCGCGCCACCGCAGCGCTCGTCTCGGCCCCACTGACCGTGCGCGGTCGACGACGTGCTGCGTCGCGGGCGGACGCTCCGCGTCAGCGCGAGCCGCGAGCCGCGCCAGCCACCACACGATTGCTCCAATCATCGCGAGCGGCAGGAATATGAGCATCGCGCTCATGGCTTGATAGGCCCATGTGTTGTCGCTGGGGCCGACAAGGGCGCACACCGGACAGGCCAGCGCTGAAGCAGGCGCAGCTGTCAGCAGGCTTGCGGTGATTCCGACGACTCGCCGAAACCGGAATTCACTTGTGTTCACGTAGAGGCCGGCCCCGCCTGCGGCGGGACAAGCACTTTAGGCGCCGCCTGGGCGGACCTGAAGGTCCGCCTCTACGATTGCAACACAAGTGAGCTCCGGGATCAGAAATAGACTCGCGCATAGATCACCGGCCAGATGAGAACCACGAAATACCAGAACGTCTGTGCAGCAAGGAAGAATCCGTACGACAGTCGGCCGGCGCGCAGCCTCCACCACGCCACTCCGAGACCAGCGAGCGCAGCCACGGCGTGCACCGCGTGGGTCCCGACAATGACGTAGAAGAACGCCCCGAGCGCGCTCGACCGCAGCGTCACGCCATGGCCGATCAGGCTCACCCATTCCCTCCCCTGGAGCATCACGAACAGCGCTCCGAAGAAGGTCGCCGCGAGCAGGGTCTGCGGGGCAGACGAAGAACGTGCCCGGTACTGACGTCCGGCGACCCAGAGAAGCGCGCCGCTGGCGAAGAGCGCAACGGTGTTCACTGCCGTCGACGCCAGCGGCAGCACCTGGCCGGCGGGCAGGATCCACGCATCCCTTGGAGCGCCCGCCTTCGAAATCGTGAACGCGCTGATCAGCCCGGCAAAGAACATGACCTCCGTGCCGACGAAGATCACCATGCCGAGGAGGCCGCTCGGGACCACCTCGCGCCGGGCGCCCGGGCGAACGACGCGCACGGTCTGCTCCATTGCGGTCATTGCATCACGGCAATGTCAGGTGCACGCTACCAACCGTGGCGGGTTCCACGTAGGTTTTCTCCCATTGCAGCCCCTCATGCTCGAGCACGTCCGGAGCCACTCCTCCGAAAAAGACCAGCATGAGCGCCAGCATGAAGCCGAGGATATAGCCCACCCACTTCTTCTCGATGTTCAGGTGCATGAAGTAGCTGCACACGATGTACGCCTTGACGATGGCGATGCCGAAGGCCGTGATCAGGGTGAGGAGTCGGATACCGACCATCGGCCCGATGACGCTGACCACCAGCAGGGCGCAGAGAACACCCCAGATCTGCGACGTAGCTGGTCTCGTCGTGGTGGTGTGCGTCGGCGTGTGCGTGCTGAGCCATGGCGGTCACTTGGCGATGTAGAGAAGCGGGAACAGGAAGATCCAGACGACGTCGACGAAATGCCAGTAGATGCCGACGTTCTCGACGCGCTGGAGCTCCTCGTTGCGCGCGGCCGTCAGCGACACGATGAACATGATGAGCATGCCGGCGATGACGTGCGGGGCATGGAGGCCGGCCGCCGTGTAGTAGAACGACCAGAACAGGCTCGAGTGATGGTGTAGCCGTCGTGATCTCGTGAGTCCACTCGAAGGCCTTGACATCAGGAACATCGCCGCCGCCGAGAATCGTGTAGCGCAGCAGGCGGGCGGCCTTCGGGCCGTCGCCTCGCTCGGCGGCCTGGTGCGCCAGCACGGCAGACAGGCTCGAGGTCAGCAGCACCAGCGTGTTGAACGCGCCGGCCCACGTGTTGGTGTGCGCCGCCTGGTCCGCCCAGCGCCGTGGCGCAATCGCGATGCATGACGTAGGTGCCGAGCAGGCCGCCGAAGATCACGATTTCCGAGCCGAGCACCCACCACATGGCCAGCCGGCCGGTGGGCATCCCCGTCACGCTGCGCGTCGTTGCGATGGGCGTGAGTCACTGATCGCCTTGGGTCGAATGTTCCACGCCGACGCTGGCCAGCGGCGCGTGGACTCGTCAGGTGCTGCGGCCAGTAGTCTTCGTCGCGATCCTCGGCACGCTGTACTCGTACGGACCGCGGTAGACCTCCGGCAGTTCCGCGAAGTTGCCGTGCGGCGGCGGCGACGGGGCCGCCCACTCGAGCGTGTTCGCCTGCCACGGGTTCGCGCCGGCCATCGGGCCGCGGAACATGCTGCAGATGAAGTTGAAGAAGAAACGGGCTGGAAATGCCAGCATGAAGACCAGCGCCACCGTGGCGAGTGATCGCGCAGGTCCTGCAGGCCCGGCGTGGCCAGCTCGGGGAAGTTCGAATAGTCGAAGATGCGGCGGTGATCGCCGGCCGCGCCGGTGATGAACAGCGGGATGAAGATGAAGTTGAACGGCGATGATCGTGCCCCAGAAGTGAATCTTGCCGAGCGTGCTCGTTCATCATGCGGCCGAACATCTTCGGGAACCAGTAGGTGATGCCGGCAAACGCGCCGATGATGGCGATCGGCAAGAACGTGTAGTGGAAGTGCGCGAGCACGAAGTAGGTGTCGTGGAAGTAGATGTCCGCGCCGGCTCGCGCCGAGGAAGATGCCGGTGACGCCGCCGATCAGGAACTCGGCCACGAACGACAGCGCCCAGAGCATCGGCGTCGTCAGCGGATCGAGCCGCCGTACAGCGTGGCGATGTAGACGAACAGCATCTCGGCGATCGGAACCGAGATGAGCAGCGTCGTGACCGTGAACGACGTTCGCCATGCGCGGGTCGATGCCGGCGATGAACTGGTGGTGCGCCCAGACGAAGAAGCTGAGCACGCCCGTGGCGAAGGCCGTGTACAGCGACCGTCCTGTAGGCGAACAGCTTCTTGCGCGAGAAGACCGGTGATGATTTCGGCGACGATGCCGATCGCCGGGCAGCAGCACGACGTAGACCTCCGGGTGGCCGAAGAACCAGAACAGGTGCTGCCAGAGGATCGGGTCGCCGCCGCGTGCCCGGATCGAAGAACGCCGTGCCGAGAGTCTGGTCGAACAGCAGCATGACCGCGCCGGCGATGAGCGGACCGACCGAGGCCATGAAGAGGATGCTCGCGATGACGATCATCCACACGACGATCGGGATGTCGAACATCCGCATCCCCGGCGCGCGCGAATTCATCGCCGTCGTCATGAAGTTGATGCCGCCAAGCAGGAACGCGACGAACTCGAGCGCCGACGGCGACGACCCACAGCGTGCGCGCCGCATGGCGTCAGGTTGTACGCGGCGTTGGCCGACAGCGGCGGGTAGGCCGTCCAGGCGCCGCCGAACGCGCCGCCCGGGACGAAGAACGACGCGAGCAGCACGACCGCGCTGAGCAGGAAGATCTGGTACGACAGCCGATTCAGCCTGCGGGAACACCATGTCGTCGCAGCCGATCATCAGCGGGATCAGGAAGTTCCCGAACGCGGCGATCAGCACCGGCATCGCGACCCAGAAGATCATGATCGTGCCGTGCGTTCGTGACGAGCGAGTTGTACTCGCCCGGCCGATGACCCGCCCGAACAGCGGCACGTCGATGCCCGGGAAAGGCCAGCTGCATCCGGAACACGTAGACGGCGAAGCCGCCGATCAGCGCCATGAACATGCCGGTGAACAGGTACTGCATGGCGATGACCTTGTGGTCCGTCGACCACAGATACGTCTTGACGAAGCTCCGGTGGTGGTGGGCGACGGGCTGCGTCGCGAGGCCGCTCATCGGTCGCCCCCGTGGTGCTCTCCACCCCACCGCGCATGCGTGCGCGGCGGGGACCCCGGCTCTGTCGACGTCTGCAGGGCGGGTCCTTTTGGACCCGCCGCAACCCGAAGGCTGGCCGCCCGCGCGGCGAGCGACGATCGCGCACCCGTGGCCGCCACGGCGGGCATCCCGGAGGCAGGCTGCCGCATTTGCGGCGCCGTCTCCATCCAGGCGGCCTGTGCGGCCGCCGACCGAATCCGGACACGCCCCGGCATCAGCCCGTGTCCGATCCCACAGATCTCGGCGCACTGGAGATCGAACTCGCCGGTGACCGTGGGCCGGAACCACCCCACGATCGCGCGTCCCGGGCACCGCGTCCTGCTTGAGGCGGAATGCGGGCACGGAAAAGCTGTGCAGCACATCCTTCGAGTGCAGCTCGTAGTGATAGAGGCGATTGACCTGCAGGTTCAGTGCATTGACCGTGCGAATGTCGTCGGCGGTGTCGAGCTGGCCGTCTGGTCCCGCGTGGACGAAGGTCCACGCCCACTGCTGCGCGATGATGCGGACGCGCTCGTCGGCGGGCGGGAGATCCATCTTGACGTCGGACCACACCCGCAGCGCCGCCGCGACGATGATGATGTCGAAGACCAGGACGAGATAGTGCGGATAGTGCACCCACTTCGTCTCGCTCTTCTTCTCCCCGGTGATGTATCGAGCCTTCACGCCGGGACGCGCGCGGAACTTGAAGACGAGCCAGACCAGGACGAACTCGGCGGCCAGGAAGAAGGGGGCGATGATCAGACCGATCAGCAGGATGAGGCCGTCGACATCGGGCGCGTACGACGACGCCTGCGTGACGAACCAGGAAATCATGCGCGCTCCCTCATGAAACCAGCAGGTAGGCCGCAAGAGCGAAGGCGAGCGCGCTCGCGACCGTAATCAGGAACACTCGGCGCCCGATGACGACCGGATCCGGGTGGGGGGCGGGGTGCGTCATCGCAGAGTGCCTCGCTCACCTGGACAGGGCATGCACGTAGGCGGCGACCTGGTTGATGTCCTCGGCCGACAAGGGTGCCGCGACCGCCTGCATCACGGGCCCGAACGCATCGCCGGGCATCGTGCCGCGCACTCCGTCCTTGAACTTTCGGATTTGGGCAGCCACGTACCAGGCGTCCATACCGGCCAGCGGTGGGACTTTGCCATCCTCGAACCCCTTCCCGGTGACGCCGTGGCACGAAGCGCAGAGGAGGTACGCCTTCTGTCCCGCGGCAGCGTCGCCACCGCCGATGGCCACGGTGCTGGTGACCTGGGGCAGCGATGCGACGTGCGTCGCCACGGCCCTCGTCTCCATCTCGGAGCGCAGCTGTCGTGACAGCGCCTGCATCCGAAGGCCTTCGACATCGTCGGCGTGTTGACCTCGAACTCCCGTCTGGAAACGCTCGAGCTGGACCGAGACGTACCAGGCGGGCAGGCCCGCGATTGCCGGCGCACCAAGGGCCGGTTTTACCCTCGCCGGCGGCACCGTGGCAGGGAACGCACGACTTCGAACAGCTCGGCTCCGGAGATCGAGGCGGCGACGGAACTGCGTGCGCAGCCGGTCATCGTCAGGACACCCGTGAGGGTGCCAACGGTCGCGATGATCCGTACTAGTGGAATGGCCATCAGCGGTTGCTCCACCGGATCAGCATGTGGCGAGCATCACACGCCGGTTCGACAGCCAGGCACAGCGCGCTTTGCCGGGCGGGAGCTTAGCATAGGTCGATGTGGCGGGTGCGCAAGGGTCGCGACGTGGCGATCGACGCCCTTTTACCTTGCATCTCCAAACGAGTGGGCAAGCATCAGCGTAGGCATGATTCTCGAGCGCCGGAGGCTTCACGCCGCGGCCAATCCCTTCGGCGTGAACGTCATCGACGTTCCGTCCAACCGGGTGAGAATGGCCCGCATCTGCGGATAGGCGGCGAGCAGCGTCGGCGCGAGAGCCTCGCCCGCGACACAGATGGCGGTTGCGAGCCCGTCCGCTGCCGTCGCCCTCGGACCAGTCACCGCCACGTCCACAAGACTGCTGGCGCTCGCGCCGGTCCGCGGATCAAAAATGTGGTGGAAGCGCCCGCTCGCCTCGAATGTCGTGCCGTACCCGCCAGACACGGCGAGGGCCATGTCCTCGAGGTCGACCAGTGCGGTCGATGCTGCCGACGTCCCTGCCGTCGCGGATGCCAATGCGCCAGGGACGCCCATCCGGGTGGCGGCCGATGGTGCGGTATTCGCCCAAATCGACGACGGCGCTCTCGAAGCCTTCATTGCGCAGCATGTCGGCTATCGCGTCCGTGATGAAGCCCTGGGCAATGCTGTTCAGCGTAATGGCCATGCCGGCGCGCGCGAACCTGATTGCAGCCGCGCCGCTGTCGATCTGGCGGAAATCCACCACGGTGTGTGCAACGTCGCGCGCGCGGGCCGCGATGTCCGGCTGGATGTCGGTCCGCGACCAGAAGTGTGCCTCGTACAGTCGCCACAAGGGCTGTACCGAAATGTCGAACGCGCCGCCGCTCAGCTCACCGAGGCGTTGGCTTTCCTCGACGAGGGTGCGCAGCTCGCGGGACGGCTTGATCAGCGTACCGGCTTCATTGAGGCGCGAGATTTCGCTGTCCGGCCGATAGAGGCTGAAGATCCGCTCGAAGCGCTCGATCTCATGGCGCACCCGCAGGATCGTACGTTGCGCGAGTGCCGCATCGGGGTGCCACAACGTGATCTCCGACAGTGCACCAAGCACGTCGCCGTGCCAGCTGTGCGACTGTGCTTTCGGCGCGATCGCGCGCACCGCCGCGATCATCAGCGGCAGGCCCGGCAACCGCCGCCATGACGCGCAAGACACGACGGCGCGTCGGACGTCCTTCCGCGCGAGCACGCTTTGCGCGTGCCTGCTGGAGCGGCGACGTTCTCTTCAGGCATTGTTCACCCTGATGCCGATAGGCTTGGCCTCTCCGCGCAGCCGGGCGGCCCGCACCAGCGGCGGACATCGCTTCTCGTCATAAAACTCGACCTGGCAATCGAGGCACTGAAAGCACTCCGACGTGACGATCTTGCCCGACGGCTCGATCGCCCGCACCGGACACCCGCGTTCGGCACAAGTGGCAGGGACTGCCGCATTCCGGACGACGTTTGAGCAGATTGAGCAGGTGCAGCCGATCGAGGAATGCGAGGACGCCACCCAGTGGACACAGGAAGCGGCAATAGGCCCGCTCCGAGAACAGCCCGATGGCCAACAGTGCGCCGGCATAGAGCACATAAGGCCAGGCGCGCGTGAATCTTGTGGTGATCGCCGTCTTGAACGGCTCGATCTCCAGCGTGGCCCCCGCTGGGTCGATCTCGATCATCACCAACGCCAGCACCGCCGCGGCTGCGATGTACTTGCCCATCCACAAGCGCTTCTCCAGCGCGACCGGCGGGTTCCACTGCGGCACGCGCAGCGCGCGGGAGAGCTGGTCGAGCAGATCCTGCAGCGCCCCGAACGGGCACAGCCAGCCGCAGAACACGCCGCGTCCGATCAACACCACCGAGACGAGCGTGTAACCGGCGATGATGACCATCAGCGGCTCGGCAAGGTAGAAACCGACATCGACGCGCTTGAACGGCGCCCTGACGTAGTTGATGACATTGACGATCGAGAGCTGCACGCCGGCGGTCCACCCGAGCCAGACCAGAACAACCAGCAGAAATCCAGTGCGCACGAACCGGTGGGCAACGCGAGTGCGCGCCAGCGTCGCCTGGAAGATGAAGATCAGCGTCAGCACCGACAGGAGCACGGACAGAATCGCGATGTTGACCCGCGCGTCGCTCCAGGTTTCGATCCAGCCGGGGACGGGCGGCAACGGCTCCGGCTCCAGTCGCGGCTCCGGCTCCGGCTGCGGCTGCTGGCTGCGGCGGCGGCTGTGGCTGTGGCTGCGGCTGCGGCATGAGGACAGGCGAGGCCGGCACCTGCAGGACATAGGCGGCCGGGACCTTGTAGTCGAGCCCGAACGCGACCGTCAGCGGTGGCGTGCCGACGCTGTTGATCAGGATTTCCAGTCGCCAGGGCTTCAGGGGGTCGAAGCCGGCATTGGCCGGCAGCGCGAACAGCCCGGTAACCTGCTGCCCCTTTGCGGGCGTGGCAAAGGAATAGTCGTTTTGCACGAACCCAAAAGTCTTCCCCTCTTGAATCACGCGCAGGCGATCGAAGCGGTTGCCCTCGGACTCGCGAAAGTATTTCGTGCCGAGAAAATCGTACGGACCGTTGGAGGCGACAAAGATCGCGTGGGCGCCGCCGGGCAGCTGGCGCTTGTAGTCCTCGAATTTCAGCAGGCCGAGCAGGTTGCCGCCGATGGCGGGTGGCGTGACCAGCGCCGTCATGAATTCGATGTAGAGATCGTCGCCCGCGCCGAGCGGCCAATCGAGCTTGACACCGGCCGCGCCCGCATCCGCGAGGGCCATCGCAACCTCGCGCGAGGTCACCCGCCGTTGCACCACGGCGCCCTCGGCGAGGAGGTCGTCCCAGGACTTGATGCTGAAGCTCTCGAGATCGAGGGTCGGCACCGTCACAATCGGGACAGGGGGCGCAGCAGTCACAGCGGGAACAGCGGGCACAGCGGGCGCAGCGGTCCGCGCGGCGCGCGCGCGCAGCACCAGCCCCGCGGTGGTGAGGACGGCGGCGCGCATGGCGCGCGCGCTGATGGTTGCCCCATCGACGTAGTCCGGCGGCAGCGCGTTGGTGCCGCCGCGCAGCGGCCTGCCGGCTTCGCGGGCAAGAAACGTGTCGAGCTGGCGCTGGCGCACCCGGTCGTGAACGATCATCGACTCCTGGTGGAAGACGACCTTGGCCCCCGTGATGCGGCCGCTGAGATCGACGCCGGCGATGACGTCGAACGGCGTCGTCGAATAACCGGGCGCGGCGATGATGTCGAGGGTCGAAAACACATAGGCGACAATCTGCTCGCCCTTGAAGACCGCGATCGCAGGCGGCGAGCCTTCCTCCACCCCGAGGCGTTCGCCGCCGGGATAGACCACCGCCATGACCTCGGGCGTCAGCCGTTCGCGCAGCTTGCCCTGCTCAGCAATAGCAGGTGAGGCGAAGACCAGTGCAATAAGGCGATGCAGACGCTGCGCACCCTGGCTGATGAATCGTGGACCCGCCTCGCATGAAGCGCAGAGAGGGCGTGCAGCATTGCGAAGTCAGGCTGAGGATAGTTCAAGTCCTGCCGGGCGGCCGCCAGGTGGCTGTTACCGCCGCGCTGGCGAGTCGCAGAAGCGCCATTTGCAGGCAAAATAGCACCACGAGATGCTTGTAACGAGGCGACGTTGAGTGTAAGCTCCGCTGCTATGTGACTCGTTTGCGCGTGGGAGGGAGCGACATATGCTTCGAACCCGGGCACTGGCGTCAGCAAGCATCGCACTGGCCGGCGCGGTTTTCTTGTCCGCGGCAACATTGCCGGCGCAGATTTCTCCCACTGCCGTCGCAAACCCTACAGCCGCGACCACCCATCGCGCGACATTAGACAAATACTGCATCTGCTGTCATAGCGGCCCCACGCCAGTTGGCGGGACTGCCGCTGGAGACCTTGGACACCTGCCAATCTCGAGGCCAATGGCGCCACGTGGGAGAAGCTGGCGCGCAAGCTGCGCAACCGCGAGATGCCGCCTGCCGGCATGCCGCGGCCCGATGCGGCCACCTACGACGCGCTCGTCAGGTACATCGAGACCGGGCGCGATCGCCTCGCGGAGGCCAAGCCCAATCCCGGACGCCGCACGCTCCATCGGCTCAACCGAACGGAATACGGGAATGCCGTTCGCGATCTGCTGGCGCTCGAGATCGACGTCGCGGAGTTGTTGCCGGCCGACGACATCGGCTACGGCTTCGACAATATCGGCGACGTGCTGCAGGTCTCGCCCGTCTTGCTGGAACGATATCTGTCGGCGGCGCGCAAGATCAGCCGCACCGCCGTCGGCGATACGACGATCCCCGTCGCCTATCAGACCTATACCGTTCCTCATGGGCTCATTCAGGCCGATCGCCTGAGCGAAACCGCGCCGGCCGGCTCGCGCGGCGGCACCATCGTGCGCCACCTGTTCCCGGTCGACGGCGAATACGAAATTTCGGTCACGCGTGCAACGGAACAGGGACGACGAATACCTGGGCCTCGAGCGGGAACGCAAGCTCGATCTCAGGCTCGATGATCAGAGGCTGCAGCTGTTCACGCATTGCGGCCAACCCCAAGAAGGTCGTGCTCGGCGGCGGAACGCCTCCCGATGCACATCTCAAGATCCGCGTGCCGGTAAAGGCCGGCACACGAGAGCTCGCTGCCACGTTCCTGAAGGATACGCTGCTTCAGGAAGGCATCATCGAACGAGTCCGGGACGACGTGGTGTCGACGTACTTCGAAGGCGTCGGCAGCATCACGGTGGCCGGTCCGTTCAATGTGCAAGGGCCGGGTGAAACAGTCACCCGCGACAGGATTTTCATCTGCCGTCCGTCCGGGGCCAGCGAGCAAGAGGCGTGCGCGCAGAAGATCCTGTCCAATCTCGCCCACCGCGCCTATCGGCGTCCGGTCAGCGCCAGCGACACGCCGCAACTGCTCGCGCTCTACAAGACGGGCGCACAGAACGGCGGCTTCGAGGCGGGCATGAGGCTGGCGTTGCAGAAGATCCTGGTGTCGCCTGACTTCCTGTTCCGCGCGGAACATCGATCCGCCGGGCGCGGCGCCTGGGAGCGTCTATAAAGTCAGCGACATCGAGCTTGCGTCACGCCTGTCGTTCTTCCTGTGGAGCAGCATTCCCGACGACCAGTTGCTCGCCGTCGCCGAGAGCGGGCGCCTCTCCGACCCGGCCGTCCTGCAGGCGCAGGTCAAGCGCATGCTGGCCGATCCGCGCTCGCAGGCGCTGGTGAAGAACTTCTCCGGCCAATGGCTGTTCCTGCGCAACATCGCGCGGATAACGCCGGATACGACCACCTATCCGAATTTCGACGAGAATCTGCGCCATGCCCTTGCGAAGGAGACCGAGCTCCTGATCGAAAGTCAGGTGCGGGAGGATCGGAGCGTCGCCGACCTGCTGAGTACGGACTACACGTTCCTCAATCAGCGCCTGGCCGAGCACTACGGGATCAAGGGCATTTACGGCACCTGAGTTCCGCCGCGTCAAGCTGGAAGACCCGAACCGCCACGGACTGCTCGGACAGGCGCAGCATCCTGGCGGTGACCTCCTATCCCAACCGGACGGCGCCGACCATCCGCGGAAAGTGGGTGTTGGAGCAGCTCCTAGGTACGCCCCCGCCACCTCCGCCGCCGAATGTTCCCTCGTTGAAGGACGATGGGACCGTGCAGAAGCTGACCATGCGCGAACGCATGGAAGAGCACAGGGCCAATCCCACCTGCGCCGTGTGCCACCGCATGATGGACCCGCTCGGCTTCGCGCTGGAGAACTTCGACGGCCTTGGCGGCTGGCGCGAGTCCGTCGGACCCGGGTCGGGACCGATCGATGCCTCCGGTGCCCTGCCCGACGGCACGAAGTTCATCGGGCCGGCGGGCTTGCGCGAAGTCCTGGTGAAAAAACGGGACCTGTTCGTCGAAACGTTCACCGAGCGCCTGCTGACCTATGCGCTCGGTCGTGGCCTGGAAGAGTACGACCAGCGCTGCTCTCCGCAAGATCGCGCGCGACGCTGCCGCGGACAATCAGAAATGGTCATCAATCATTCTTGGCATCGTCAAGAGCACACCATTTCAAATGAGGAGGGTTAGCGATGGTGATCTTTAAGAAATCTATTCCCCGGCGCACGTTCTTGCGCGGAGTAGGCGCCACCCTCGCCTTGCCCATGCTCGATGCCATGACGCCGGCGTTCGGCGCCCCCAGCGACGCGGCCGATCCGCATGGCGTTCATGCAGACCCCGAACGGGATCTTCAATTTGAACGGCGAGTGGACGCCCAAGGCCGTGGGCGCCGACTGGGAGTTGACCCGGACGCTCGAGCCGCTCGCGGCCTTCAAAGACCGCATGCTGGTGATCTCCGGGCTCGATCAATCAGCAAGCCGCGGGCCTCAATGGCGAAGTGGGCGGCGACCATCCGCGCGCGTGCACCGCCTGGCTGACGGGAACGCACGCGAAGATGACCTCCGGCGCCGACCTCCGCGCCGGAATATCGGCCGACCAGATCGCCGCGAAGGAGTTCGGCAAACACACCCAGCTCGCCTCGCTCGAACTCGGTCTGGAGTCGGCCGAAGTGGTGGGCGCCTGCGAGTCGGCCTACGGCTGCGCCTACTACAACACGATCTCATGGCGCAACGAGACCACGCCGCTGCCGATGGAGAACCGCCCACGCGCCATCTTCGAGCGGCTGTTCGGCGACGCCGGCACCGATCCGAAGGTGCGTCTGGCCCTCAGAGAGGAAGACCGCAGCATCCTCGACGCCATCAACGCGGACATCAAACGGGCTGCGCACTGAAGGTCGGCGGAACGGATCGCGCCAAGATCGATCAGTACCTGGAGGCTATCCGCGATATCGAGCGGCGCATGCAGCTGGCGGAGAAGCAGAGCCACCAGGACATCTCCTGTCGGAGCTCCCGTCGGCGTCCCGGAGGTCTTCTCCGACTACTTCAAGTTGATGGCCGACCTCATGGTTCTGGCCTGGCAGACCGACCTGACGCGCGTCATCACGTTCCAGATGGGACACGAGATGAGCGGCCGCGCCTATCCCGAGCTGGGATTCGGCGATGCCCATCATCCCTGCACGCATCACCAGGGCGATGCCGAGAAGCAGGAGAAGACGACGAAGATCAACATCTTCCACACGAAGATGCTGGCGTATTACCTCGGCCAGCTGAAGGCGACCTCGGATGGCGACGGCTCGCTGCTCGATCACTCGATGATCCTCTACGGCGCCGGCCTGAGCGACGCCAACCTGCACCTCTATACCGATCTGTCGCTCCTGCTCGTCGCCGGCGGTGTGAAGGGGATCAAGGGCGGACAGCATGTCCGCTATCCCAACCGCACGCCGATGACCAATCTGCTCCTCACCATGCTGGACAAGGCAGATGTTCCGCACGTGGAGAAGCTGGGCGACAGCACGGGAAGGTTGGACTTGCCAACCACCTAGACGGGGGATTCGCTTGCGTCGAATGGAGGGGTCGGCTCTCAGCCGGCCCTCCACCCGGGGCTCTGGGCCGCTTGAAAGCGGCCCCCACGATTTCGCGGTCCACGCGGGAGAATGGCGATGAACATGAGAGCAACAATTGTGGCGGCACTGGTGGGCGTGACGATGTGTGCAAGTGCTGCGCTTGCCGCCGCCGCGGGCGATGCGTCGCTGGTGACTGCCGCGAAGGAAGGGGACCGCGCAGCCGTGCAATCCCTGTTGAACGGCCGCGCGAAGCAGGATATCGCGCGGCGCCGAGGGCACGGCCGCGTTGGTCTGGGCGGCGACCCGCAACGACCTGGCGATGGCCGATCTTCTCTTGCGCGCAGGCGCGAACGTGAAGGCTGCCAACGAATTCGGCGCCACGGCGCTGTATGCCGCCGCGGCGCACCAGGATCCGGCGATGGCGGCAAAGCTGCTGGCGGCGGGCGCCGATCCCAATACCGCCCTGATGTCGGGCGAGACGCCGCTCATGGAAGCGGCTCGCCGGGGCAACCTCGCGACGGTGCGTGCGTTGCTTTCGAACAAGGCGAATCCCAACGCGAAGGAATCCAACGGCGGACAAACCGCGTTGATGTGGGCGATCTCGCAACGTCAGTCCGCGGTCGTCGAGGCATTGGTCGAGGGCGGCGCCGACGTCCACGCCGGTTCGAAAACCGGCTTCACGCCGCTGATGTTTGCCGCTCAGCGGAATGATGTGGACAGCGCCCGCTTTCTGCTCCGCGGCGGCGCGAGAGCCAAATGACGCGCAGCCGAAAACGGGGTTGACGGCCTTGATGATCGCCAGCGCGATGGCTCACACGGGGACTGTGGACCTGCTGCTCGACAGCGGCGCCAATCCCAACCTCGCCGATGCGAGCGGTTACACCTCTTTGCACCGCGTCGTGCGGGATTCGGATTACGGAATCAACCTGGCCACAAAAGACGACGTCTTGACCATCGTCAAGTCGCTTCTCAAGCACGGCGCGAATCCGAATGCCCGTCTCAGCCAGGACAAGGAAAAGGCTGCCGAGGAAATCAAGAACGGCAACGTCCAACAGGCCGAGAGGCGCACCGCCGTCACCGTGACCGAGATTGTTCTCCAGGGCGCCACGCCGCTCTTCCTGGCTGCGGAAGTCAGCAACCTTGACGTGATCAAGGCATTGGTGGAAGCCGGGGCGGATCCGCTCATTCCCACGGAGCGGGGCACGACGCCGCTGATGATGACGGCCGGGGCCGGCACGGACGTGCAAAGGGAAAGAGCGCCCGAGGAACGGGCCATGGCGCTCGAGACGGCCAAGTTCCTGGTGGAACGCGGCGCCGACGTGAACGCCGCCGGGCAGTACGGCTGGACCGCACTGCACGCGGCCTCCTATCAGGGAATGAACGACGATCATCGAATACCTGGTCAGCAAGGGCGCGAACGATCGATCAGAAGGACGAGTTCGGGCAGACGGCCTTGAGCATTTCCCTGTCCGTCCTCACCAAGGACATCGGGGCGCGTCGCCTTCAGATCCCGCGCAGATACCGGGAGGAAACAGCCACGCTTCTGCTTAGTTTGGGCGCCGGCACTCTCGACAAGACCGGGGTTGTGGTAGTCCTCCAGCGCAGCGGGGACCTGAACCTGGGGAATCGCGTTCCCTGATCGCGGCGAACGAAGTGAGGTAGAGGTGGAATCGGGCCCGCTGGCGGACTCGGAGCGTTCGCCGCGCGCCTGAGTGCCGCCGCGCCCCGACAATCCGAACGAAGTAAGAGTTGGCAGTTGGAGTGGAATCGTGCTCGCTGGCGAACGCGGGAGCGTTGGCCGCCTGCCTGAGTGCCGCCGCGCCCGACAACTCCGAACGAAGTGACGATTGCAGTTGGAGTGGAATCGTGCTCGCTGGCGGACGCGGGAGCGTTGGCCGCGTGCCTGAGTGCCGCCGCGCCCGACAACTCCGAACGAAGTGAGGGTTGGCAGTTGGAGTGGAATCGTGCTCGCTGGCGGACGCGGGAGCGTTGGCCGCGTGCCTGAGTGCCGCCGCGCCCGACAACTCCGAACGAAGTGAGGATTGCAGTTGGGTGGAATCGTGCCCGCTGGCGGACGCGAAGCGTCGGCCGCGTGCCTGAGTGCCGCCGCGCCCGACAATCCGAACGAAGTGAGGGTTGGCAGTTGGAGTGGAATCGTGCCCGCTGGCGGACGCGAAGCGTCGGCCGCGTGCCTGAGTGCCGCCGCGCCCGACAATCCGAACGAAGTGAGGATTGGTGGGCGCGGGTGGAATCGAACCACCGACCCCTCGCGTGTGAAGCGAATGCTCTACCGCTGAGCCACGCGCCCGTGAGGTCGTACGCTTGAAGAGCGAACCAGCAGGCCCGCCTGGAACGCTCAGTCTAACACAGCAGCATCTCAGCGGCCGGCCTTCGCCGCCTCGTCAAGGTCCGGCATGACCGTGCGCAGGCCTCCATTCGGCAGGCTCTTCGAGTAACCCGCGACGAGTTGCGTCAAGTACTGCGCCGGTGAGAACTCGAACGGATCCTGCGGGTCTGCGTCGATGAGCCGCAGATCCGTGTCGCTCATCGTCAGCTTGCCGAACCGGAGCACGCCGCCGCGGTAATACATGTAGTTCTTCGCCACGGTGTCGGCCGCGTGCGCAGGCTGGCTCCCGAATCTTTCCACGATGCGATTGCCCTCGATGCGAACGCTGGTGAGGCGCCCGGAGATGCGAGGTGCGGGAACCAGGCGGTCGGGCAGCAGCAGGAAGTCATTGCCCTCGATCTCGAAGCCGCGTGCCCGGTTCGACTTGATCAGGTTGTCGAGCTCGACGTGGAAGAGTTTCATGAGCCCGCCCGTTGGAAGGCCGACCGCCTTGACCGACGTGGGATGCAGCCTGATCCGCCCGTCCGGCGTCACCGTCATATCCGCGACGATGGTGAAGGGGATCGCGATCCCTTTGCGCAGAGTGCCTGTCTGCTTCAACTGACCGTTCTCGATGGAGACGGTCACGTTCGTAATCGGGGCGCCGTCGTAGTTGAAGACGAAGTCGTTGAGGACGGCCGTGAGGCTGGCTGGCGTCATCGCGACTTCGCCCCTGTCTATGCGCAAGGTGTACGACTTGAGATCGTCGAACGAGGGTGGAACGTCGGGACGGGTGGGCACCAGTGCGCCCTGCAGCCGTCTCACCTCGAGAACGGCGTTGGCTGCGAGGTGGACGTTGACGTTCTGAAAGTCGACGGCGACCGGCTGAACGGCGGCGCCCGGTGTCGTCGCGGTGGCTGACAATACCGCCAGCCCGACACTAAGCACCCAGGCGGATTTCACATCCTCCGTGCTCTCAAGAGCCGTGCCTCAAACGGTCCCGTAGAGCCGGTCCCCGAAATCGCCGAGCCCGGGGACGATGAACTTGTGTGCGTTGAGCTCGCGGTCCACCACCGGCGCGTAAACCAGCACGTCCGGATGATGCTGCTCGACCAGCGCGACGCCGTCCGGGGCGGCGACGATGCAAATCATCCGAATGGTGCGTGCGCCCGCCGCCTTGATCAAATCGATGGCGGCGACGGCGCTGCCGCCGGTGGCCAGCATCGGATCGATCATCAGCACATAGCTGGCCGCAAGATCTGACGGCAGCTTGGTGTAGTACTTCGACGCGATCGCGGTCGCCTCGTCGCGTTGCAGGCCGATGTGGCCGACGCGCGCGGCCGGGAGCAGTTCCAGGACCGCGTCAAGCATCCCGAGGCCCGCGCGCAGCACGGGCACGACGACGACGTCCGTTCTGACGATCCGGCCGTCCGCCGGGCCCAGCGGGGTGGTGACCGTGGCCGGCGCCGCCGGCACGTCCTTCAGCGCCTCGGCCGCCAGCAGCACGCTGATGCGGTTGGCGGCCCGCCGGAACTCCGGGGGCGCGGTCCTGACATCGCGCAACTCCATGAGGGCATCGTGCACGAGCGGGTGATCGACGATGTGTAGAGGCACAGGCACTATGATACGTTCGGTCGTTCAGCTCGCCGGATCGGCAGACCCGTCCCCTCGTTCACGACATAGAATTCCCGTATGCGCATTCGTGTTCTCGCGACCGTTGCGGTGCTCCTCGCCGCCTTCGCGGGCGTTCTGGCGCAGACTGGCCCGCGCCAGGTCTCGCTCCTCGTGACCAACGGCATCGTCGTCACGATGGATGGCGCGGGACGCGTCATCCAGAATGGCGGCGTGGCGGTGGACGGCGCCGACATCGTGGCCGTTGACACCGCGGACGCGATCCGAAAGCAGTTCCGCGGCACGGACACGATCGACGCGGCCGGGGGGATCATCATGCCCGGCCTCATCAACACCCATACGCACGCGCCGATGGTCCTCTACCGCGGGCTGGCAGACGACCTCGCGCTGATGGACTGGCTGAACAAGTACATCTTCCCGGCCGAGGCGAAGACGGTATCACCCGAGATGGTCCGCGCCGGCACGCGTCTCGCCGCGCTCGAGATGATCGAGTCGGGGACGACGACCTACGCCGACATGTACTACTTCGAGGAGGAGATCGCGCGGGAGACGAAGGCGGCTGGACTGCGCGGCGTGCTCGGCCAGACGATCATCCAGTTCCCGGTCGCCGACGCCAAGACGCCCGCCGATTCACTCGCGCGCGCCGAGAAGTTCATCGCCGAATTCAAGGGCGACCCGCTCATCACGCCGGCGGTGGCGCCGCACGCGCTCTACACGCTCGACGGCCCCACGCTGCGCGCCGCCCGCGAGCTCGCGCGCCGTCACGGCGTGCCGACGATCATCCACCTCGCCGAGTCACGCGAGGAGGTGATGACCGCGCAGGAGCGTTACAAGTCCTCGCCGGTCGCGTATCTCGACAGCCTTGGCTTCCTCGGGCCGGGTGTGATCGCCGCGCACGGTATCTGGGTATCCGACGCCGACATGGCGATCCTGAAATCGCGCGGCGTCGGCGTGTCGCACAACCCCGAAAGCAACATGAAGCTGGCGAGCGGCACGGCGCCGGTCACGGCGTACCTGCGCAGCGGCGTGGCGCTCGGCCTCGGCACCGACGGCGCCGCCAGCAACAACGACCTGGACATGTTCGAGGCGATGCGCGTCGCGTCCCTCCTGCACAAGCTGCAGACGATGGATCCGCGCGTCGTCAGCGCGAAGACGGCGCTCGAGATGGGCACGATCGGCGGCGCCCGCGCGCTCGGAATGGAAAAGCAGATCGGGTCGCTCGAGGCCGGGAAGCGCGCCGATGTCATCGTGGTGAACGTGAAGACCGCGCGGCACACGCCCATGTACGATCCGATTTCGCACCTCGTCTACGTCACCCGCGGCAACGACGTGCAGACCACGATCGTCCACGGCAAGGTGCTGATGCGCGACCGCAAGGTGCTCACGCTGGACGAGGCGGCAATCCTGGAAGAAGCGGGAGCATGGGTCATGCGAAGGTTCGCAGCGCCATCACTGCGCGATGAGAACAGTCGCAGCCGCTCGTCGGTGATTTCACGATCCTGGGTCGCACATCACGAACCAGGAATCACGGGCGGTCTCAGTCCGCCGATGATGCCGATGTAGGGAAGGTTTCGGTACCGCTCGGCGTAGTCCAGCCCGTAGCCGACCACGAACTTGTCCTCGATCGTGAAGCCGATGTACTCGACCTTGACGTCGACCTTGCGGCGCGAGGGCTTGCTGAGGAGGCACGCCGTGCGCAGGCTGCGCGGCGAGCGCGCGCGCAGGATGTCCTGCAGGTAGGTGAGCGTCAGCCCGGTGTCGACGATGTCCTCGACGATGACGACGTCGCGGCCTTCGAGGCCGGTATCGAGATCCTTCAGCAGCTGCACCTGGCCCGACGACTTCGTGCTCTTGCCGTAGCTCGAGAGCGCCATGAAGTCGAGCGAGCAATCGCCCGGCAACGCCCGCGACAGGTCGGACAGGAATACGAACGCGCCCTTCAGCACGCACACGAAGTGCACGCCGTCGGTGTGATCGCGCCGGATCTCCTGTGCGAGCGCGCGCACGCGGGCCTGGATGTCGTCGGCCGAGATGAGTACCTGCATGCTGCTGAAACCACCGGGCGCTGATGGCGTTGTTGAGTGTTCGTCGCAGGCGAGAGTAACATAGCGGCGCTGCCCATGAAACGCTTCCAGATGATCACCGAAGCCGACGCGCGCGTGCTCGACCACGGCAGCACGATCGTGCTGGTGCCCGGCGGCCACGTGACACCGCTCGCCCAGGACACGCTCAACGCCCGGCGGATCTCGATCGTGCGCGAGGGTGACGACGTGGATGCGGCGGCGCTGGCCCCGGCGGCGGACATCCGCATCGTCGCGCTCGGCGGCGATCACACGTCGGTGGCGCTCAAGGACGCGATCGTGCGGCACCTTCGCGGCCGCGGCATCGCCGCACACGATCTCGGCACCAACAGCAGCGAGCCGGTGGACTATCCGGACACCGCCGCCGCCGTCGCGCGGCAGGTCGCGCGCGGCGAGGCGCAGGCGGGCATCGCCATCGACGGCGCCGGCCTTGGCTCGACGATCGCAGCGAACAAGATTCCGGGGGTGCGGGCCGCGATGTGCCTCAATCCGACGCTCGCGCGCTACGCGCGCCAGCACAACGGCGCGAACGTGCTCGCGCTTGGGTCCGCGCTGGTCACCCCGGCCGATGCGCTGACGATCGTCGATACGTTCGTGGACACCCCGATGCGCGAGCCGCGGTACATCCGGCGGCTGGCGAAGATCCGTGAACTGGAGCAACGGACCGGCAACTGATGCAAGCGGCCGACGTCCAGCGTCTCATCCAGATCATCGTCGAAGAGTTCGCCGCCCTGCAGGGCCAGGGCAGGCCGGAGCGGTGTCCGTGTCACTCCGTGTTGTACGAGTGCTGTCCCGAGCGCCTCCGCGGCGTGCTCGAGGCCGGCGCGACGCGGCTGGGCCTGCACGCATCCGGCGGCGCCACCGGCGGCGTGGCGGCGATGATCGACCACACGCTGCTCAAGCCCGACGCCACGCGAAAGGACATCGAGGCGCTGTGCCGGGAAGCCGCCGAGTATGCGTTCGCGAGCGTCTGCGTGAACCCGACATGGGTGGCGACATGCGCCCGGCTGCTGCAAGGCACCGGCGTTCGCGTCTGTTCGGTGGTCGGATTCCCGCTCGGGCGCGACCACGCCCGACGTGAAGCACTACGAGACGCGGCGCGTGATCTTCGACGGCGCCACCGAGGTGGACATGGTGATCAACATCGGCGCGTTGAAGTCGGGCGACCTCCGGCTGGTCGAGCGCGACATCGAGGCGGTCACCGGCCCCTGCCGCGAGTCCGGCGTGCTCAGCAAGGTCATCATCGAGGCCGCGCTGCTGACCGACGAGGAGAAGGTCACGGCGTCGACACTCGCGAAGGCCGCGCTTGCCGATTACGTGAAGACCTCCACGGGCTTTGCGTCCGGTGGCGCCACGCCAGCCGACGTCGCCTTGATGCGGCGCGTCGTCGGCGACGAGATGGGCGTGAAAGCCGCGGGCGGAGTCCGCGATCTCGAGGGGCTCAAGGCGATGGTCGCCGCCGGTGCGACCCGCATCGGCGCCAGTGCGGGCGTCCGCATCGTGCAGGAGTCGCGCGGTCAGCAGCCTGCCGCTGCCGCAAAAGGGTACTAGTGGACCGGGAGAGGGTGATGGCGAATCTGACTCAGGATCAACTCCGGCAGCTGGCACAGCTTGGCGCGAAGGCCCGGCTGGAGGAGTTGCGGCAGGAGGAAGCGGCAATCCGCGCGGAGTTTCCCGAGCTGTTCCGGCGTGGGCGCCAGGGGGCCGGCAACGGGGCCCCGCCGCGGCGGCGGCGCATGACGGCAGCTAACCGGAAGGCGGTCTCCGAGCGGATGCAGAAGTATTGGGCGGAGCAGCGGAAGGCGAAAGCAGGAAAGTAGTGTCGCATCGTGCGGCGCCGCTGGTGCTGATGGTGGCCACGCTGCTGGCCAGCGCGCCAGCGGCCGCCCAGGGCGTGCCAGACCCACCCGGGCCTTACGTCATCGACGTGCACGGCGTCTCCATCGGCCTCCCGGAACGGGCTCGCGTTCCTTCCACCCGTTGCGGCCGGCGCACCCGTTCCGTCGAGAGGAGCGGGATTCGACGTTGGTGCGCACGTCTACGTCGGCCGCCTCGGTGGAGCGCGCCTTGGCTTCGGCGCGAACGTGATGAGTGTTCGCGGGAAGGCGATTCCGCCACCCGCGGCATCAACCAGCACATCCGCCGCGCCAGGCGGACCCCCGGGTGTCTCGGTGGAGCTGCGGACCCTCGCCTCCCAGATGTCCTTCAACTTCGGCACGGAAGAGGGCTGGAGTTATCTGGGCGCGGGAATCGGGCTTACCGAGGTGAGCGCCAGAACGCTCGACCTCGTGGAGGCGCGGCGCGACAGCGGGCGCCTGATGACCATCAACGCAGGCGCCGGGGCGAGATGGTTCCTGACGCGGCGTATCGCCGTAGGCTTCGACGCGCGCCTGTACCGGGTGGCCGCGGCGGAGACGATGCCCGCCAGCATGCTCTTTGCCATTTCCGCCGGAGTTTCGCTGCGCTGAACGAATACGTTAGAATGACGCGTTCGTCGAGAGGGCGGGAGTAGTTCAGCGGTAGAACGCGAGCTTCCCAAGCTCGATGTCGCGGGTTCGATCCCCGTCTCCCGCTCCAAGCCATCTGTCAACGCCGAGGCCGGACTCGCGAGGCGGGCCGTCGGCGGCCCGCCTCGTCTTCACTGAGTTCGCGCGCTATTGTCTGCGGCTGGCCGGATCGACGCCGGCAACCTTCAGCAAATCGATCATCTTGAATGTTCCCGCCGTGGCTGCCGGTAACGTCGGCCGCCACCGTGGGTTCCTGTTGAGGAACGAGTTGGGATCGGCCTGCAGCAGGCCGATGAACACCTCGGCGATGACCCTCGCTCCCATTCCCGACCAGCCGTTGGCCGCCCGAGAGCCCGGCTCGCCTTCCGGCGACCTCGGCTTCCCTGAGGATGTAGAACCACAACGGAGTGCTGCGATCGAGACCGATGCCGAACTTCGCCAGATCCGGAAAGCTCACTGCGCGACAGCGCGGGAATGCGCAGCGCTTCGGCGACGTCCTGTCCCGACGGCACCGACCACGTCACGTGACGGAGCAGGTTGCGTTCCGCCAGCGACACCGGCCGGTCGCCACTGGCAATGGCGCCCAGCGGCAGCAGGAACAGTGGCGTCGAGAGCCTCGTGTCGATCAGCTTGTTCGGCCTGCACATCCTGCGACAGCGGTCCCATGAGTCCGCCGACCGGCCGCGGCCGCAAGGCGTTGCCGAAGTTGAAGAACGTCTGCCAGCCGATGAAGCGCCGCGGCGCCCTGAAGCCGCCACGCAGGTCGTTTGGATCGCCGGCCGGGTGCGGTGATCGTCGGCTTTTCATCGAAGATGAACCCGAAGAACGCGGCGTCCGCTGTCGCCGTTGAGATTGGCGCGGTACGACGGCCGGACGAGGCTGTGACCGAACCGGTACATCAGTTGGAACTCCACCGGGATGCTCTGCTCGCCGGCCGCGGGCGTGAAAAACCGCCGGCTGCTCCTGAATACGTCGTTGACCACGCTGGTGCCGACGATCTGCGGCAGGAACTCGTTGAGGATGATCCAGTGATAGTGCCACGTCACGATCTGGCGGGCCTCTTCGAAGGCGTTCTGCGGTCGTCGGGCTCCCGGTCCCGGTCCGCGATCCCGCCGTAGCCTGTCCACCACCGCGTTGTGGAAGAGGAGCATGGCCACCTGGATCCCGGCGATCATCATGTTCTCGTCGTTGCGCGGATCCGGGATGACGGCAGTTCCCTGCGCTGTTCTCGGCAGGTCCTCGAACGCGCCGCCGTCGCCGACGATGAATTTCGCTCTGTCTCTCGTCTGATATAGCTGCGGGCTGACGGTCGGGCCGCCGCCGTACACGGTATCGAGATCGAACAGCGGCGTGCGGGTGTTCGGCGAACGCTCGGGCCGCGTCGGCACGCCCAGCCGCGACGTCGTGTCGAAGGTCATGTCGTGGTCGAGGAACTGGCCGAAGAACGTGGTGCCGGCGGTATTGGCCGCGTTGTCTTGATTGTTGGGACTCAACTCCGGGTTGGTGATGAGGCGGATGGGGCCTTCCGCCAGCGGGTCCTTGGCATCCATGATCCCGCCGAGCGACCCGATTTCTCTCAACGCTCTCTCGAGTCGATCCGATGTTTCGGTGAAGAAGGGACGGAGATTGGGGAAGAGCCGGCTGAATCGATCTGGACGGGTCTCTGGTGGCCGGGTCTGGGCGGCTACATCAGCCGGAAGAACCACCGCTCCCGCAGCGCCCGCGGCGCCGGCGCCGAGCCCTGAGAGAAATCCTCGTCGGCTGACTCCCGTGGCCTGCTCCTGGTCATTGCGTTCGATTGCCATCGCCGTCCTCCTTTGATCCCGCTGCGCACGAGCGTTCGCGCGAGGCCGTTCGACGCACCTGCGTGCGCGTGAAGCCCCCCTCCTGACGCGGGCGGCGAGCCCGCATCGGTGAGCGAAGTCCGACCCTGCATGCGGCCGTGAATGCCATGCGCGCAGTGCCGACGCGAGCGCCCGTCTCGCAAACCGGAAGTTACAGAGAGTTGTCGCCCTTGTGGGAAGCCGGGCGACGTTGAACGAAGGCAGGGCCGGGCAATTGTCGTGCCTCGCGCGCCGCGCCGTCGGCGGACGATAATTGCAGTCCCTATGATCGCGAGGAGACCGAAGCGACCCGCGGCCGCGCAGCAGGAATGGCCTAGCTGTCGCGATTGAACGAGTTAGGCCCGGGGCGGCGCTGACCCACCTGCGGGTCGCTTTTGACCCGGCGCGGCGCTGGCCGGCACGTCAGCGTGATCGCGGCTCGTGGCCGATGCCCAATTTCTTGAGCAGCTTGCCGAACGAACGCCGTTCCTTGCCGGCGATGCGCGCGGCCACCGTGACGTTGCCGTCGGCCTCCGCGAGCACACGCGTCACATATGCGCTTTCGAAGTCGGCGAGCGCGCGTGCCTTCGCGGCGCGAAAGTCCTGAAGGGTTACTTGGGGACCGTCTCTGTCGTCTGGCGGATCGAACCACACCGCCTGATCGACGCGGCTGCAGATCTCGTCGTCGTCGGTGAGGAGCAGTTCGCGATGGATCCAGTTCTCCAGCTCACGAACGTTGCCCGGCCAGGCGTAGCGGCGGAGCGATGCGACGGCGTCGGGATGGAGCCGCTTCTCGGGAATGTCATAGAGGCGACTGAAAGACAGAATGAAATGACGGGCCAGCATTTCGATGTCGCCCTCCCGGCTGCGCAGGGGCGGGATCGACAGATCGAAGATGTTCACGCGATAGAGCAGGTCCCGGCGAAAGCGGCCATCCTCGACCAGCCGCTGCAGCGGCTGGTTGCTGGCGGCGATGATCCGGACGTCGGCGATGAGTTCCTTGCAGCTGCCAACGGGCCGATAGCGGGAGTCCTGGAGAAACCGGAGCAGCGTGACCTGCCCCTTGGGCGAAAGCGTGTCGATTTCGTCGAGGAACAGCACCCCGCCTTCCGCCTGGGCAATCGCGCCGGGACGCGCCTGCTTGGCGTCGGTGAAGGCGCCCTGGCTGTGGCCGAACAGCTCCGTCTCGATCAGCCCGTCAGGAATCGCGCCGCAGTTGACGGCGACCAGCGGGCCGGCGCGCCGCGCGCTCCGGCGCAGAATCGCTCGCGCCGCAAGCTCCTTTCCCGATCCCGTTTCGCCCTGGATCAGGATGGGCGCGTCGCTGCGGGCGATCTTCTCGATCTGCCGCGTGACCGCCCGCATCGCGGGCGAATCGCCAATAAGCTCCAGCCGGCCGAACTCGGACCGTGCGTCCACGGAGCTGGTACCGCTCCGGGAGCGAAGCCCGGGCGGAGCGGCCTCTAACAGTTGGCCGAAGCGTTTCTCGGTCATAGACAGACCTCGTGCGCTGTGCGGCCCTCGCCGATGACGGTTGTGGGCAGCGTCGCCGTGAGGGCGGCCGCAAGGAGCCCACAAAGCTGCGATATGTCGAATGTGACGCCTTCAGCCGTTGGCGCGAACGACAGGAACCAGTTGCTCCTGCTTCTCGGGGGGGCCTGAAGCAGACGCGGGGGGACGAACGCCGGTCACGTTACGATCGCCGATCGCTTCTGTCAAGGCGGTTTGCACAGGACCGTGGTGCGCGCCGGCTCAGCCGCGAATGATTCCGAGCACCTCATTGCGTCTGCGCTCCATCACCTCGGGTGACGCCGCTTCCAGATTGAGACGCAGCAGCGGCTCGGTGTTCGAGGCGCGAACGTTGAAGTGCCAGTCGGGATAGTCGACGGAGACGCCGTCCATCTTCGCGATGTCGGCGTCCTTGTAGCGCGCCTCGATCGCCTCGAGCTTCGCCGGCACCTCGCTCATGCTCGCCAGCTTCGTGTTGATCTCGCCGGAGATGAAGTAGCGCTCCCTGAGCGGCTGCAGCAGGTCGCGCAGCGACTTGTTCTTCTTCGACATCAGCTCGAGGATGAGCAGCGCCGGGATGAAGCCGTTGTCGGCGTAGGAGAAGTCGCGGAAGTAATAGTGCCCGGTGACCTCGCCGGCGAACACCGCGTCTTCCTGCCGCATCCGCTGCTTGATGAACGCGTGTCCGACGCGGTTCATCAGCGGCCGCCCTCCCATCCGCTCGACGACATCCTTCACGGCGCGGCTCGCGCGCAGGTCGTAGATGACCGTCGCGCCGGGGTACTTCAGCAGGAACGCTTCGGCGAGGAGGGCGGTGATGAAGTCGCCGGAGATGAACTCGCCGGCGCCGTCGAGGAAGAAGCAGCGGTCGGCGTCGCCGTCCCAGGCGATGCCGGCATCCGCCCGTTGCCGGATCACCTCCGCCGTGATGTCGCGGCGGTTCTCCTCGAGCAGCGGATTCGCTTCGTGCGTCGGAAAGTTGCCGTCGATCGTGAAGCACAGCCGCGTCGTCCGGCAGGGCAAGCGGTCGAACAACTCCGGCGCCACGAGGCCGGCCATGCCGCTGCCGGCATCGAGCACCACGTTGAACGGCTTGACGATCGCGGGGTCGATGAACGACATCACCTTCTCGACGTACTCGGGAAGGACGTTGCTGGCGGTGAGCGAACCGCGCCGCGCTGCTGGCGCGGGCAGACGGTCGTTGACGATCATGTCGCGGATCTCGGCGAGCCCGGCCTCCCCGCTCAGCGGCTCGGCGCCGCGCCGCACCATCTTGATGCCGTTGTACTGCTTCGGGTTGTGCGAGGCGGTGATCTGCGCCCCGCCCTCGAGACCGTCCTTGACGACGGCGAAGTACATCATGTCGGTCGGCGCCATGCCGTAGTCGGCGACGTCGGCGCCCTGCTCGCGGGCGCCTTCGATGAAGGACGCCGCGATGCCGGGCGAGGACAGCCGCATGTCGCGCGACACGCCGATACGGGACGCCTGGAGATAGGCGACGAAGCCGCGCCCGATCTGGCGCGCGATGTCCTCGTTGATCTCGGACGGGTAGAGGGCGCGGATGTCGTATGCCTTGAAGATCGACGTGTTGATCTGCATGGAGACCTTATGAATGCCCGATGCTCGTTGTGCCGCGGTGATGGCTAGACCCGCGTGTAGTCGGTGAGCGTCGTCTTGTCGCCGAGCACTGCGCCGTGGTTGACCGTGGTGTTGCGGCCGAGGTGACAGTTGCGGCCGAGGATCGCGTTGCGCACCGAGGCGTCGCGGCTGATGCGGCAGTTCGGCCAGATGATCCCGCCCTCGATCGTGACACCCTCTTCGATCTGCGCCTGCTTGCCGATGACCGAGTAGGGACCGATGCGCGCGCCCGCCTTCACCAGCGCGCCGCCGTCGATGAAGCACGGCCCCTCGACCGTGGCTCCCTCCTCGATGCGCGCGTCCGGCGACACCCATGTCCGCGGCGCCGGCAGATCCTTGAACGGGGCGGCGTCGTAGCGGCCGTCCATGATGTCGCGGTGAACCTGCGAGTACTTCTCCGGCGTGCCGATGTCGATCCAGTATCCGTTGTAGATGTAGGCGACGAACGTCTCGTTGCGCTCGACGAGCGAGGGAAAGTAGCTGCGCTCGATCGACCAGGGCACCTCGCTCGGGATCCGATCGAAGGTGTCGGGCTCGAGGACGTAGATCCCGGCGTTGATGTTGTTGGTCGTGATCTCCTCGGGCTTCGGCTTCTCGAGGAATCGCTTGATGTTGCCTTCGCCATCGGTCTCCACGAGGCCGTACGCGGTCGGGTTGTCCACCGGCGTCAGGACGATCGTCGCCCGTGCCTGCCGCTCGCGGTGCAGCCGGATGACCGCCGCCAGATCGATCTCGGTCAGCACGTCGCCGTTGAACACCACGACCGACTCGGTGAGGTTGTCGCCTGCGTACTTGATCGCGCCGGCGGTGCCGAGGGGAGCCGGCTCGACCACGTAGCGGATCTTGATGCCCACCTCCGAGCCGTCGCCGAAGATCTCCTCGACCCGCCGCGGCTGGTAGTTGAGGCTGAGGATGACCTCGTCTATCTCCGGCACCTGTTTCAGCAGGTCGATCTGGTAATGGAGGAAAGGTCGATTGAATATCGGAACGATTGGCTTAGGGGTATGAATGGTCAGCGGCCTGAGACGCGTGCCCTTTCCCCCGGCCAGAAGGATCGCCTTCATGACAATCAACGATCTTACATGCGCTAGAATGAGGCCGTCCACCAATGAACCTGCCCAACTCGCTGACACTGGCGCGCATGTTCCTCGTGCCGCTGCTGGTCGTGGCGTTGCTCACGGAGTTCGAGGGACACCGCATTGCCGGGATCCCCAAAGAACTGGTGGCCGCTGCGATTTTCGCGCTGGCGTCGGCGACCGACTGGCTGGACGGCTACCTGGCGCGCCGCCGCCGCCAGGTCACGTGGCTCGGGCAGATGCTGGACCCGATCGCGGACAAACTGCTCACCTCGGCCGCGTTCATCTCCTTGGTACAGCTCGACCTCGCCCCGGCGTGGATGGTCGCCCTGATCATCGGCCGTGAATTTGCGGTCACCGCGCTGCGCAGCCTCGCGTACACACGCGGTGTCACCATTCCGGCGTCGCGCCTGGGCAAGATCAAGATGGCGTCGCAGGTCACGGCAATCCTGCTGTTGATTCTTGGCTGGGGTCCGCTGCCGTGGCTGGCACCGATCGGGCACGCCGCGTTGTGGGTGGTGATGCTCGCGGCTGTCGCATCCGCGTTGGACTACTACCGCCGCTTCCAGGCTCTGCTCAGCGCCCGCGTCACGGACGTCAACGTCGCCAGAGAGACGACGAAGGTCTCGAAGGTCTCGAAGGTTTCGTAGGGATCGTCGAACGCCTCTTCCGCCAGACCACAGAGGCACAGAGGCACAGAGACAATGACGGGATCCGGAGTATAAACGGTCCTCTGTGTCTCTGCGTCTCCGTGGTTCGTGATCCCTTACTTGCGGATGGCGACGAAATCGCCGGTCGAGAACGCATCGCGCGACAGCGTGACGCGCAGCGTCGAGGTCTCGGGCTTCACGTCCACCGCGACCGCCTCACCCAGCTCGTACAGGAAGCTCTCCGGCTGACGCTTGTCGCGGTAGATCACGAACTGTGCGCCCGGCTCGACGCCGTGCGTGCTCCCGCGATCGACGATGAAGAAGTCGCCGAGGCCGAAGCTGGCGCGACGATCGGTGCCGAGCAGGACGCGGCCGTAGTTGCCGCGCTGGGCCTTCGGCTTTTCGGCCGAGACCGCCGCGACCGTCGGCAGCACGAAGGGCTCGAGGTAATCGTCGGCTTCGATCGTGTCACACGCATGCGTGATCGTCGCAAGCGCCATGCGATCGTCCACGGCGTACACGCGAATCCACCCCGCCGTCCGGATCATGCCCGGTGTCTCGCGGCTCACGGTGCGGCCGCCCGTCACCTGGACACGGCGCACGTAGTATTCCTGGCCGACCTCGACGCCATTGTCGGTGCCGGCGTTGAGCGTCACGAGGTCGCCGGGCTGGAAGATGCGCCGGACGAACGAGTCCTGGCCGCCCGTGATGCGCAGCGGCGTCGGCGGCGCCTCGAACACCATGGCCGGAGCGCAGGCAAGCGCCAGGACATCCGCCGGCAGGGCCGACGGATTCGGAGCCGGGCCCCGCTGGGCGGCGGCCTGGACGGGCAGGTACGCGGCGAGCAGGCCAGCGGCCAACAGCCTGTGGATCAGCCGTCGAGTGGACGTCATGAGGTCTCCCCGTGGTCTTCCCGGCCGGAGCCGGAGGCCACAGCAGGAAGCCACAATTATTGGTGTCGCTCCCGGCGGGCTTCAGCCGGAAGTCACTGAGTCTTCAGCGTTTGGAGGCGTGCCGTCGTGTCTTCGCGGTGCTCGCTGGCCGGAAATTCCTCGAGCAGGCGCTCGAAGTACGGGATCGCCTCGGCCGTCTTATCGGTCCGAGACAGCGACTCGGCCAGATAGAAGTAGATCCCGTCCCTGCCGCTGAAGCCGGGGTCGTCCCTGAGGACCTCCCGGAAGCGGTCGATGGCGCCCGGATACCAGCGCACCCGGTAATAGTGGAGACCGACGCAGATAGGAGGCTTCGCTGAGGCGATCGCGGGCTTCGCGCCATCGCTGCTTCACTTCCGGCGCGAGCGGACTGTTCGCATAGCGCTCGAAGAAGATCTCAAACTCCTTCAACGCTTCGCGCGTTTCCGTCTGGTCGCGCTCCGGTGCACGCATCTGCTCGTGATGGCTCATCGCCAGCTTGTACTGGGCGTAGTCGGCGCGCGGATTGGTCGGGTAGAACGTCAGGAATTCGCGGAACTCCTGGGCGGCCAGGACGAGCGACTCCGCCGACCCCTCACCGAGATACGAATCACCGACACCAAGCTTCGAGTCCGGGCGGACCGGACTCTGAGGATAGCCGTCCACGACCTGGCGAAAGTACTCGCGCGCGTTGATCCATTCCTCGTTCTTCATCGACTCCTGGCCGCGTTCGTAGAGGAACTGATCCGGCTGCGCCGCGTTGGGCGGGACAGTGCTGCGCCCGCCGCCACAGGCGGCGGCCGTGAGTGAAGACCAGGAGCACCGGCAGGGCGAGCCGGGTGCGATGCGACGTGCGTCAGACGAAATTGCTGAATCATGCTTCGAACAGTCCCGCGCCATTCATCCAGTCGAACTGGGCCCGAAGCCCTTGTTCGAGAGTCACCGTGGGCGCGAAGCCGAAATCCGCGCGCGCCCTCGTGGTGTCTGCGTATGTGTCACGCATGTCGCCACGCTGTGCCTCGACGCGCTCGGCCCTGACCGATCGCCTCGTGACTCGGCGGATGAGCTCGAACACGTCGAGCAGCTCCACGCGGGCCCCCCCGCCAATATTGTAGACACCCCCGGGCCTCCCGCGCGTCGCGGCCGCGACGGTGGCGGTCACGGCATCGGCCACGTACGTGAAGTCCCGCGTCTGCCGCCCGTCGCCGAACTGGGGCACGGGTTGCCCCGCCATCACCGCCGCGAAAAAGCGGTGAAACCCCATGTCGGGACGCTGCCGCGGCCCGTACACCGTGAAATACCGCAATGCGACCGTCGGCACACTGTGATTCACGTGGTACAGGTGGCAGAGCAGCTCGGCGCTGAGCTTGGTCACGCCGTACGGCGACACCGGCTGCGGCCTCGCATCCTCGCGCATCGGCAGGGACACGTCGTCGCCGTACACGGACGAGCTCGAGGCGTAGACCAGCCGCTCGATTGGCCGGCCGGCGCAGGCCTCGAGCAGGATCTGGGTCCCTTCCACGTTGTTCATTGTATAGACGCGAAAATTGCGTCCCCAGCTTTTGCGCACCCCCGCCTGAGCCGCCAGGTGAAACACATGCGTGACGCCTTCGAGGAGGTGCGGCAGGTCCGCGTCGGCGAGGCTCGACTCGACCAGGTCGAAGCCGTCGCGCTGCCGCACGGCGGCGAGATTGGCTTCCTTCCGCTGGCGCGGATAGGAATCGGTGAAGCTATCGATGCCCGTGACCGCGGCGCCGGAGTCGAGCAGGCGCTCCGCGAGGTGCGAGCCGATGAACCCGGCGACGCCGGTGACCAGTGCCTTCACGCGAGCATTCCGGTGACACGCGCGGGCAGCCGGCAGGGGCGGCCTGTCGCGTCGAGGGCGGCGTGAACGGTGTATCCGGATGCCACCAGCGACTGATCTCCACGGACCACCTCGTAATCGAACTGGATGCGGACCGGCGTCAGCAGGCGGGCCCGCGTCCGAATCTCGATGTCATCGTCGTAGCGTGCTGGCTGCCGGTATTCACAGTGCGCTTCGATCACCGGGAGGGCGATGCCCTCGAGCTCCATCTCGCGATAGCTCCAGCCGGTCTCGCGCAGCCATTCCGTGCGGCCGACTTCGAACCACACGAAATAGTTCGAGTAGTAGACGACACCCATGCGATCCGTCTCGGCATAGCGGACGCGGACGTGTGTCGTGCGGGTGATGTCCGGCACGGCCCCGGGCTGTGGCTGAGCCCCGGGCGGCTGGGCCTGAGGCCTCGAGTTGGTCATGCGCGCGAGCCGGTCGGCGAGTGCACCGCGGCGGCGCGAAGAGCGCGGGTTGCCGCCTCGGCATCGGCCGAGCCGAAGATGGCCTGGCCCGCCACCAGGATGCTGGCGCCGGCCGCGACTACCTCCGCGGCGTTGGCGAGGTCGATGCCGCCGTCGATTTCGATGGGGGCCGAGGAACCCGCGCGCGACAGCACGTCGCGGACGCGGCGAAGCTTCTGCAGGCTGTGACGGATGAAGGCCTGCCCGCCGAAGCCAGGGTTGACCGACATCACCAGGACGAAGTCGACGTCGGGAGCGATCTCCTCGAGCATGGAAGCGGGCGTGGCTGGATTCAACACGACGCCCGCCCTGGCGCCGAGCTTCTTGATCAAATGCACCGTGCGATGCAGATGCGGGACCGCCTCGACGTGCACCGAGATCATGCTGGCGCCGGCGGCGACGAAGTCGTCGATGTAGCGATCCGGCTCCTCGATCATCAGGTGGACGTCGAGCGGCCTGGTCGCGACGCGGCTGATCGCCCGCACGACCGGCGGCCCGATGGTGATGTTGGGGACGAAATGTCCGTCCATGACGTCCACGTGAATGAGGTCGGCGCCGCCGCGTTCCACCGCCGCAATGTCGCGCCCGAGCGCGGCAAAGTCGGCCGAGAGGATCGATGGGGCGATCTGGACCGTCACCGGCTCACCTCGACGGAGATGGGATCGCCCGGGCCGACCTGGAAGCCGCCCGCGGGCTGCTGGCGCACCACGGTACCTGGAGGCACGCCGGGATATGGTTGCGACCCGACGATCGAGACGCGAAAGCCGCGCGACCGGAGCGTCTCCGCGGCGAGATCGCCGTTCATGCCGATCAGGTCGGGCATGACGTAGGTCGTCGCCTGTTCACCGCGGTTGAGCAGGAGCGACACCCGCGGCGCGCGCGACGAGGGCGGCGGATCCTGCGACACGACCGCGTCGGCCGCGTAGTCGGGCGAGCGGAACTCCGACACGGATCCGACCTCGAGGCCGTCCTGCTCGAGGCGAATCTGCGCCGTGCGCTCGGTCTGCCCGACGAGCACCGGCACCGTCGTGGTGCGCGGGCCGGAGCTGACCCACACGCGAATAGTGCGCTGCTGCCGCGCCTGGGCGCCGGGCGGCGGATCCTGCAGCATGATGCGGCCGGCGGCGACCTTTTCGTCGGAGCGTTGATTGGGATCGATGCGGAGGGCGAGGCCAACGTTGGCGAGCGCCTGCGAGGCGTCGTTCACGGTGCTGCCCACGAGCCGCGGGACCTGCACCTCGCGGGCGCGCAACGCGACGCGCATCGCCACGGCGGCAAACAGAACGAAGGTGGCCGCGAGCGCGCCGATGATGAGCAGGAGCTTGCCCAGGCCCCAGACGCGTGTGCCGAGCGGCATTCCGTGCATCGTACCATGAACGTCGGGCGGGAGCGGTCGTCGGGCGGTTCCTCAGGCGCGCCCCGGCCGCTCCCGGGCCGGCAGCGCCGCGGCTATACCCGATCAGTCCCGATTGCGGGATCAGGAGCCGCCGTCCGTCCCGCCATCGTCCCTCCGGTTGGCGCGGTCCATCTGGAACAGCGCGATGAAGATAACGGCGAAGCCGACGGTGCTGAGGAAAGCGATCGTTTCGAACACGTGGGTTTCTCCACAGGGGATGACGATAACGTTGCAGGTTCAACTATATCATCAGGAGGTAGGAGGAAGGAGGTAGGAGGTAGGAGGAGTCCTTCGCGACCTGGGCCGCTACGCGGTCCGCAACCGCTTCTCTCGTGCGTGCTGCGCCAGAGGAGGACGCCGGACACGAGCGTGCCGAGCAGGGCGATCGCGACGAAAGCGATGACCACGTTCTGGAAGGTGTCCGATTGCAGCACGCGCAGCACGCCGCGGCCGTAGACGCGGGCGAGGACCGCCTCGATGCCGAACCGCAGCAGGCGGATGGCGCCGAAGGTCGCGAAGAACCTCCACTTGTCCACGTCGAGCGCGCCACAGGTCAGGATGAACGGCGTCAGTGGAAACGGCGGCGGCAGCAGCGCGGGCAGGGCCATCGCGATGGCGCCCTTGTCGCGCACCCGGCACCGGACTCGCTCCAGCCGGCGCGCGGGGACGATGCGCTCGAGGCCGACGTCGCCGATCTTCCGCCCGATCCAGAACGTCAGCGTCGCGCCCGACCAGCGATCCTGCGGTGGCGAGGATCGGGTAAGCCCACCAGAACTGCTCGTCGCGCGCCGACAGATAGATGACGACCGCGTCGACGCCAAACGGGAGGAAAAACAGCATCGACGTGTCGAGCGCGGCCAGGAGGAACGCGCCCCACCACGTCAGGAAGAAGCCCAGGAATCTCACGGCAGCCGGCAGCTGCCAGCCGGCAGCTGGCAGTCAGCCGGCAGCCCGGACAGTGACGGTCGACCGACCGCTTCCTACACCTTGCACGGCCGCTGCTGGCTGCTGGCTGCCGGCTGCCTGCTTCTTGGTTCACCAGCAGATTCCGTCGTAGCGTGCCTGGATCTTGCTGAAATCGAGCGGGATGCGGACGAGATCGATGACCGTCTGATCCGCGCGGCAACGGGATACGGCGTCGGAGAACTCCGCCGACCCGTTACCCACGACGACGACCTCGGACGTCTCGATCACCTCGTCGATGGTCTGGCAGAGATGCCGCGAGAGGTGAGGAATCTGTTCGTCGATGTACTGCTTGTTCGCGCCGACCAGGCGCGCGAGCGACACGTTCTTGTCGTAGATGCAGATCTCGTAGCCCTTGCCGAGCAGCGCCTCGGCGAGGATGACGAGCGGCGACTCGCGGAGGTCGTCGGTGCCCGCCTTGAAGCTGAACCCGAGCAGTCCGATCTTCTTCTTGCCGGTCTCGACGATCTGGTCGATCGCGTGCTGCACCTGCAGTCGGTTGCTGTTCAGCACGGCGTTGATCATCGGCATCTCGAGGTCCACTTCCTTCGCCCGGTACTGCAGCGCGCGCACGTCCTTCGGCAGGCACGAGCCGCCGAACGCGAAGCCGGGCTTCAGGTAGTAAGGCGACAGGTTCAGCTTGTCGTCCTTGCAGAAGATGTCCATGACCTCGTGGCTGTCGATGCCGAGGCGCTTGCACAGGTTGCCGATCTCGTTGGCGAAGACGACCTTGACGGCGTGCCACGTGTTGCTCGTGTACTTCATCATCTCGGCGACGCGGATGCTGGTGCTGAAGAGCGGCGCCTCGATGTTCTCGTAGAGCGCCCTGGTCGGCGCGGCGTCGGCCGCATGGTTGTGGCCCACGAGCGTGAGCGGCGGCTGGCGGAAGTCCTTGAGCGCCGTTCCCTCGCGCAGGAACTCAGGGTTGACGGCCACGCCGAAGCCCTCTCCGTACTTCTTGCCCGAGTGCGCTTCGAGCGCGGGAATCACGTGACCATGCGTCGTCCCCGGCAGGACGGTGCTGCGCACGACGACGACGTGGTAGTCGGGCTTGTTCGTGATCGCGTCGCCAATCTGTTCGCAGACGCGGACGAGATAGCTCAGGTCGAGGCTGCCGTTCTTCCGGCTCGGTGTGCCGACGCAAATGAGCGACAGGTCGGTGTCGCGCACGGCATCCTCGGTGCTCGTCGTCGCGCGAAGCCGCTTCTCCGCGGCTCCCTTCGCCAGCAGCTCGCCAAGCCCCGGCTCGACGATGGGGCTGCGTCCTTCGTTGATCGCACGAACCTTTTCCGGGTGCACGTCGACGCCGACCACCTCGTGGCCGTCGGCGGCGAAGTTTGCCGCTGACACGCTGCCCACATATCCCAAGCCGAAGACCGAGACTCTCATCGCGTCCGCCCTCCGTGTCTCCGGTCTCCAGTCTTCGGTCTGCAGTCTCGCGCCAGCGAAGGCCGTAGCCTTCACTCCCGACGATGACCGCAGACCGTAGACCGCGGACCGGTGACGACGTATCTCTCATGCCGCCGCCGCTCGCCGTCCGGCGGCGGCCTCCAATGCATCCTCCAACTGCCCGGCGACTGCCGCCCAGTCGTAACGCGTGACGACGAGCTCGCGCGCCGCGCGCTCGAGCTGCACGCGGCGTGCCGGATCGCGCAGCAGCGAGACGACCGCCGCGGCGAAGGCGTCAGGGTCGTCGGCGAGCCAGACGTCCTCGCCGTGCGTCACGGGCAGCCCCTCGGCGCCAACCGTCGTCGACACCACGGCCTTGCCCATGCCCATCGCCTCGAAGATCTTCAGACGCGTGCCGCCGCCGATCCGGATCGGCACCACGTAGACCGCCGCACGTCCGATATAGTCGCGGACGTCGTCCACGCGCCCGGTCACGTCGATGCCCGCGCCATCCGCCAGCCGTTGCACCGCCGGCGTCGGTTCGCGGCCGACGATCGACAGCGTCACCCCCGGCTCCTGCGCGCGGATGCGCGGCAGGATGTCGGCGCAGAAATGCTTCATCGCGTCTTCGTTGGGAATCCAGTCCATCGAGCCCGTGAAGACCAGGTGGCGCGGCAGCACCGCCGCGGCCGGCTGCGGAGCGAAAAAGGCCGTGTCAACGCCGGTCGCCACGGTGAGCACGGGCGCATGCAGCTGGTCGTGATAGAGGCGCTGCAGCGTGTCGCGATCGGTTTCCGAGACGGCGAGCACGAGGTCGAAGCGGCTTACCGTGTCTCCTTCGAAACGCAACATCCGCTGCCACTGCTGCTTGAAGAGGAACCGGCGCACCGGGTCGCCCTGCCGCTCGTGGTGACGCCGCCAGATCTCCGCCTCGACGTTGTGCGTGAAGAGCACCGCCGGGCAAGGCAGCTGGCGAGGCATGTTGACCGCGGGCACGAGGAAGTCGCAGACGACGAGGTCGAACTCGCCGGCGGCGAGCAGGCTCTCCACCTTGTCGCGATACTCGGTCGATCGATACTTGCCGGCGGCATACGGGAGCGGATCGAACAGGCGCGCCGCGGCGTCGGCATAGAACCGGGCGCTGCCCTTTGCCGGGTCGGTGCGCGGCACGATCTGCAGGTGGGCGCAGACCTCGCGCATGCCTTCACGCTCCGCCGGCGACGTGTGCGGATCGGCAAACGACAGGTACGTGATTTCGTGACGCTCCGCCAGGTGGCGCATCAGGTGCCACGTGCGGAGCTTGCCGCCCTTGTCGAGCGGCAACAGGAGGTTCGGGTTCAGCCAGAGAATTCGCATACTAGGCAGCAGGACTCTCGGACCGGCTGAAGCCGGCCTCTGCGTAAGGCTCGGTGGTCGGCGCCGGCTTCAGCCGGTCCGGCGAAGGCAGCGTCTGGATCCCCTCGCCGTCGATGAACGTGCGGAACCAGAGCTCGAGGTTGAGGAGCGCCCAGATCGCGTCGCCGCCGCGGCGCCGGCCGGCGCGGTGGTCGTCGAGCAGGCGTTCGACGCCTGCCGGGTTGGTCACGCCGCGCTCGCGCGCGCGGCGATCGAGCAGTACGTCGCGCGCCACGCCATTCCACTGTGCCGCGCTCCAGACGCCGAACGGCACCGGGAAGCCCATCTTCTTGCGCGTGAGGATCGACTCGGGCAGCAGCCCGCGCGTCGCCTCGCGCAGGATGCGTTTGGTGGTGAAGCCCGAGAGCTTCAACCGTTCCGGAAGCCGCGACGCGAACTCGACGAGCTCGTGATCGAGAAACGGCACGCGGCTCTCGATCGACGTGGACATGCTCATCTGGTCCTGCCGCATCAGCAGCTCGACCAGATAGGTCTTCAGGTCCGTGTACAGCAGCCGGCCGAGGATGTTGCCGTTGGCCTCGCCGAAGTAGGCAAGCGAGGTCGCATACGCATCGGCGCCGTCGAGCATGGACGACGACAGGAGCTGGCGCTGCGCCTGGAGCGGCACGCCCGCGAAGTTGTCGAGGAACATCGCCGCCGGCGTGCGCGGCATCGCGAGAAACGATCGGCGCGCATATGCGCCGAGCGCGGCCGGAAGGCGCGGGACAACCGAGGACGCGACGGCCGCGCGCACAGGTGCGGGGACCATGCGCTCGTAAATGCCGCCGGCCTTCCAGTTGAGGAGCGACCGCGGATACTTGCCGTATCCGGCGAGCAGCTCGTCGCTCCCTTCACCGGTCAGCACCACCTTGACGTGACGCCGCGCCAGCGCCGAGCAGAAATGGAGGGGAACGCTCGAGGGGTGTCCAATCGGCTCGTCCTCGTGCCACACGAGGCGGGGCAGCGCACCGAAGAAGTCGTTGTCGTCGATCACGACTTCGTGCGCGTCTGCGCCGATGGCTTTCGCGACCTGGCGCGAGTATGTCAGCTCGCTGAAGGAGCGATCGGCGAACGCCACCGAGAACGTCTGCACCGGCCGATCGATCTCGCGCGCCATGAGGGCCGCGATGGCGCTGCTGTCGAGGCCGCCCGACAGGAACATGCCGAGCGGGACGTCCGACATCAGGCGCATCCGGACCGACTCTCGGAGCAGCTCGCGGAACCTGTCCACCAGCTCGGGTTCCGGCACCCGCGCCAGCGCCGGGTCGGGGCCGTCCTGCGGGATGTCCCAGGTACTGCGAGATCACGATACGCCCGTTCTCGTACACGAGCCGGTGGCCGGGCAGCAGCTTGTAGATACCCTCGAAGAGCGTCTCGACGCCGGAGGTCGACCGCGTGGCGAGCAGCTCCGACACCATCCGGTGATTCGGCTTCGCCTCGACGAGGCCGCTCTCCAGAATCGCCTTGATCTCGGACGAGAACAGCAAACGCTCGCCGCGTCCGGCGCGGGCGGGCAGCCGGGTCCAGTAGAGCGGCTTCTTGCCCAGGCGGTCGCGGGCGAGCAGCAGCCGGCGGCGCGGCGCGTCCCAGATGGCGAACGCAAACATGCCGCGGAAGCGGGTGACGCAGTCGTCGCCCCACTGCTCGTAGGCGTGAACGATGGTTTCGGTGTCGGACCGTGTGCGGTACTGGTGGCCGGCGGCTTCGAGCTGCGGCCGCACCAGCGCATGGTTGTAGATCTCGCCGTTGAAGCTGACCCAGATCCGGCCGTCCTCGTTGGACAACGGCTGGTGGCCGCCGGCGAGATCCACGATGCTGAGACGCCGATGCGCGATCGCCGCGTGATCGTCGGCGTACAGCCCGGCGCCGTCGGGGCCACGATGGATCATCACGTCGCGCATCAACACCGCGCGCGACGCCTCGTCGTCGCTGCAGGCGGTCGGCCGCCACGATTCCCGCAATCCCGCACATCTAGTTGAACGTCCGCCGTGTCACGCGGCCCTCATGAGGACGGCATACTCCGCGGGCTCTTCCGCCGCGTCGCCGTCGATGAACTCCCTGAACCAGAACTCGAGCATCAGCAGTGACCAGAGACGATGGGCGTGGTCGCGCCGGCCCGTGCGGTGCTCCTCCCAGAGCAGCTTGAGGGCGGGACGCGACACGATGCCGCGGCCGTCGAACCGCGGCGCGAGGAGTACGGACGGCACCATTGCGGCCAGCGCGCCGGGCAGCCACGGGTGATGGGCGCCGCGGCGATGCGCGTGAGGCATCAGCGCCGGCGGCAGGCGGCGCGAGAGGAGCTCGCGCAGCGCGAGCATCCCCGTCGCGCCCTGCTGCTTGTGCGCTGACGGGATCGTGGCGGCGAACTCGACGAAGTCGCGATCGAGGAACGGGAAACGCAGCCGCACGCCCGCCGCCAGCGCCGATCGCTCCGCGACGGCAAGGCGGCTGTCCGGCAGGAACGTCCGGATGTCCACGTAAAGCGCCCGATCGAGGGCGTCAGCGCCGTCGCGCGCGGCGTAGAGCTCGAGGTGACGCGCAAACGGGTTGGCGTCGCGCACTTCCCACGCGAAGCCGCGTGTATACAGCTGCCGCCGGTGCTCTTCGTCCCAGAAACCGTAGGAGTGCTTGACGGCGCAGGCGTCCGCGGGCCGCAGCCCGAGATGCGACAGCGCGCGCGCACCTTTAATGGAGTCCTGAAGCGACCGCCCCACACGGGCGCCAACCGAGGCGAACGGTGCCGCGAGCCAGCCCCTCAACGCGCTTTCTACCCGTTCCACGCGATGACGCGCGTAGCCTGCCCACAGCGCCGCCGCGCCATGCGCCGTCAGTGCGGAATCGACGTGGAGCCTCGCGGCCACGCACGTCGCGTACTGCGCGACGGCCGAGGGGTCGGCGATTGGTTCGTCGAACCGGGACGCCAGCCGGGTCGCGAGGACCGACATGTCCGGTGTCGCGACCTCGATCTCCGGCGTGTGGCAGAGCGCCGCGCCGGCCGCATGGGCGCGGGCCAGCTCGGAAAGCTCCTGTTCGAGGGCCACCGTCACCGTGGTCATCCTTCGGCTGGCGCCGGGCGCCGACGAGCCCTGAGGAACGGTCGTCAGCAGCACAGACGAGGCCGTGCCACCTGTATACAAGACGCCGGTGACGTTGGCGTCCTCGAGTTGTCCGCGCACGGCGCCGCGCAGCCGGTGTTCGAGCGCGGAGGCCGTTTCCTCCAACGTGCCGGCCGCCGCCGGCCGCGGCAGGTCCCAGGTACTGCTCGACATGCAGACGGCGGCCCTCGACTACGAGGAACTGCGCCGGTTCGAGCTTGCTGATGCGGCGATAGGCGGTGAGCGGCGCGGGGACGTAGCCGAGCGCGAGATAGGCGTCAATCGCGGTCGAGCACCACTCCCGGCCGACGCCGGGGTCGTGCAGCAAGGCGCGGATCTCGGAGGCGAACACCACGCCGTGGCCGTGCAGGAGTGAGAAGAAGAGCGGGCGGACGCCCAGGTGATCGCGGGCCATGAAGAGACGGCGCTCGGTCTCGTCCCAAAGCGCGAAGGCAAACGGGCCGCGGAACCGCTCCACGCACCGTGTGCCCCACTCTTCGTAGGCGTGTGCGAGGAGCTCCGAGTCGGAAGGGCCCCGGAACTGGTGGCGGTTGCGCTCGAGCTGGGACCGCAGTTCGCGGCCGTTGGTCAGCTGTGAATCCGCGACCACCCGGATGTCCTGCGATTCGCTGGTGGCGAGTCCCGTCGGCGGCACGTGCTCATCTGGTCCGGCACACCAGCCGAGCGCGATACCAGGAGCGCAGTGGACTCCGTGGGCACCGCCGCCTCGATGGCGGATGGCCTCGAGCATCTGCTCGAGGATGGGACGCGCCAGCGTCTCATCCGCTTCGAAGCTGAGCTTACCGATAATCCCGCCCACGGCCCATCGGTTGAGCAAGCAAGGTGCCAGCGTTTTTGCCAAAAACTCCAGTAATTTTGCCCTTGCGGCAATCCTGCGGACCTGCGCGTCCCGGGGGAAGGGAGGGAATGGGAAAGCCATTACTCATCCGCACGGTACCGAGCGCACCTCATCCATAACATCACTGTCATCCGAGCCCGATTTTGACGCTGCGCCGCGTCCGTCGGATGCCCAGCTCGACAGAAACGTCAGGATGAGGTCGGAAAACCGGTAGCTCAGCAGTTAGAACCTAACCCGACTCTGCAGTTTCCTTCGAAATCTGCGCAAGCGCCTCAAGAGCTGGCACCTACCTCATCAGGTACCACAGTTGCCACCTCTGCTGTGAGGCTCGGCCACGTCACTCCGGGGCAGAGCGACTCCACCTCAACACACGAAAGGAACGCTCTGTTATGTGTCACTGGAGATCCGTCCCAAGGTCTGCCTGCGCGATTGCCGCGGTGGTCCTCACCACCCTTCCCTCGGCCGCGCGCGCTGCCGACCTCTTTGTACCCGCTGGCGGCAACCTCCAGACGGCCATCAACGCCGCAAAGGCAGGCGACACGATCGTCCTCGAGCCCGGCGCGACCTACATCGGGAACTTCAAGCTGCCGATCCACGCCGGCGCTGAGTACATCACGATTCGCACCGCCCACAGCAGTCAGCTGCCGCCCGAAGGGACGCGAGTCTCGCCGGCGCACAAGCCCCATCTCGCGACGATCAGGTCGGCCACCACGTCGCCAGCCATAAGGACCGTGGCCGGTGCGGCGTATTGGCGGCTGCTGCTCGTGGCGTTCGAGGCCAACCCGAAGGGATACAACGACATCATCCAACTTGGTGACGGATCCGCTGCCCAGAATCAGCTGTCACAGGTACCGCATCACCTCATCGTCGATCGCGTCTACATGACTGGCGACCTGCTGCACGGGCAGAAGCGCGGGATTGCCATCAACGCCGCGGAGATCACGATCATCAACTCCCACATCGTCGAGATGAAGGCGATCGGCCAGGACAGCCAGGCCATCGGCGGCTGGAACGGCCCGGGCCCATTCCGGATCGAGAACAACCATCTCGAGGCAGCCACCGAGGTATTCATGCTCGGTGGCGATGACCCGAAGATCCCGAACATGACGCCATCGGGCCTTGTGTTCCGTGGCAACACACTCACCCGTCCGCTCAGCTGGCGTAACCCGATCGTCTCAACGCCGGCGAACGTCCAGGCGAGCGTCGCCCCCGACGGCGGTCTGGCGGCCGGGAGCTACGCATATCGCGTGATGGCGCGTCGTCCCGCCGCGGCCACGACCGCGAAGTCGCCGGCCTCCGCAGCCGTCAACGTCACCGTTCCGGCAGGGTCGCGCGTTGCCGTCACGTGGGATCCCGTGCCCGATGCGACCGAGTACCGTCGTCTACGGTCGCACGCCCGCGGCGCAGAACGTCTACTGGGTCGTGACGTCGACCGTCTTCACCGACGACGGCACCAGCGCCGGCATCACCGGGACGCCGTCCTCCAGCGGCACGATGTGGCAGGTGAAGAACATTTTCGAGCTGAAGCACGTGAGTGGCGCGCTGATCGCCTACAACATCATGGAGAACAACTGGGCACAGGCCCAGAACGGGACCGCGATCCTCTTCACGCCACGCAACTCGCTGGGCGGCTGCCCGTGGTGCGTCGTCCAGAACGTGACATTCGAGTACAACGTCGTCCGCCATGTCGGCTCCGGCCTGACGATTCTCGGGTGGGACGATGGCAATCCGACACTGCAGACGAAGAACGTCGTCATCCGGCACAACGAGTTCTCGGACGTCAGCAAGGCCTGGGGCGGCAACGGTTACGCCTTCAATATCTTCGACGGCCCGTGGGGCGTGACCATCGACCACAACACGATAATCTCGCCGAGCGGAACCGGTTTCATGACGATGGACGGCGGGCCCTCCGAGAATTTTGTCCTGACCAATAACGTGGCGCGCCACAACAACTACGGGATTCTTGGCAGCGGCAAGGGTATTGGCACCCCGTCGATCAACTACTACTTCCCCGGCGGCGTCGTCACGCGGAACGTGCTTGCGAATGGCAAGGCAAGTAACTACCCGGCGGGCAACGAGTTCCCGACCCAGGCCGCCTTCGAGGCGCATTTCACGTCCTACGCCGCTGGCGATTTTGCGCTGGTGCCCGGGACGAACTGGGAAGGGGCAGGTACGGACGGCCTTGACCTCGGCGCCGACCTCAGTGCCATCGCTGCCCAGGCGGAAATGACGCCGCCGCGCGTGACGACGACGTCGTTGATGCCCACGAAGGAGCTCCTGACTTATGACGCGACGCTCAACGCCACCGGCGGCCGCCTGCCGTATCACTGGACGGTGCTGAGCGGCACGCTGCCGACCGGCCTGTCGCTCGACGAGCACACTGGCGCGATCAGTGGCGCTGCCACGCTCCAAGGCGATTACGCATTCACCGTGCAGGTGGAGGACGCCACGGGGGCGATCGGCACGCACCCGCTCTCGATGCACGTCGATCCTTCGTTCCCGGCGGTGCAGATTCTGACGGAGGCAATCGCCGGCGCGACCGAGACGGTTCCTTACAGCCAGCCGTTCTCGGCCACTGGCGGGGCAGGCACCTATGTCTGGTCCGTGACGGCAGGGTCGCTGCCCGAAGGACTCACGATGAGTGCCGACGGTGTCATCCTCGGCACGCCGGTCGCGACCATCAGCGGCTCGCATGCCGCGGCGACAGCAGCTACGTATGAGTTCACGGTGCAGGCCACGGATCCGACCGACATTGAGCGGTTTGCGACACGCGCGCTCGCGCTCCTCGTCGCGCCGCCGCCTAACACGGCGCCCAGCGTTTCGATCACGGCTCCGAGCACGGGGGGGATCGTGCCCGTGGGCGCCACGATTACACTCGCCGCGCAGCCCATGGACGTGGACGGCGTGGTGCAGCGGGTGGACTTTTATCTCGGGGAAACGCTGGTTGGCAGTGGCACCGCCCCGGCGTTCACGATGACGTGGGTTGTTCCCACGTCGGGCACGTACACGTTCGCTGCCGTCGCGATCGACGACGAAGGCGCAACCTCGGCGAGTAACCTGGTGACCATCGGTACGACGTCGGAAATTGTGCTGCGCGCCTCCGCGGTGAGTCGGATGGCCGGCAACTTCACGCTGACGCCGGACGCGACGGCGGCCGGCGGTTACAGTCTGTGGCTCGTCAACAAGTCGCTCGCGAAGGTAAACACCGCCGTGGCCGCTCCGGAGCACTATGCGGAGTTCACGTTCTTCGCGGAAGCGGGCGTGCCGTATCACCTGTGGATGCGCGGCCGGGCCGAGCGCAACTCCTACTCGAACGACTCGGTGTTCGTGCAGTTCGACGGCGTATCGTCGGCGCTTATTGGGACGACGTCCTCGATGAGCGTGAACCTCGAGGATGACGCCAATGCCGGACTGTCCGGGTGGGGCTGGCAGGACAACAGTTACGGCGTGGGTGTTGTGGCCGCGCCCGTCGTGTTCACGGGGACGGGCCTGCAGACGATCCGCATCCAGAACCGCGAGGACGGCCTGATCATCGACCAGGTTGTGCTGTCGCCGGCGCAGTTTCTGACGACGTCGCCCGGGACGCTGAAGAACGACACGACGATCCTGCCGTAGCAGTCAGCGGTCGAGGGCCGGCTGAAGCCGGCCCCTAACCTGCGTGCGGCGTGTTCCATCGAAGGGCCGGCTTTTGGCCGGCCCTTCGTACTTGCGGGTGTCCGTTGTAAGGGCCGGCTTCAGCGGGCCTTCTTACGTACGTGCGGGTTTTTCCCTCGCAGGGGCCGGCTTCGGGCGGCCCTTCGGCTTGACTGCCTTGTCTCCCGCGGACGTGGCCGCGTCGAGCTCAGCCTCGGTACAACGCTTCGAACGCTGCCACCATGCGGTCGAAGGAATAGCGGCTCTCGACGGTTTGACGCGCCGCTGCGGCGAGCGTGTCCGCGAGTGCCGGCTCCTCGATGAGCCGCCGGATCGCGGCGGCGAGTGCCTCCGCGTCACCAACGGGTACGAGCAGGCCGTTCCGCTCGTGCTCCACCAGCTCAGGAATGCCGCCGACGTCGCTTGCCACGACCGGCAACCGGGACGCCATCGCCTCGAGGAGCACGTTGGGAAACGCCTCCGTCCGCGACGGCAGCACGAACACGTCGGTGTCAGCGAGCACGTTCGGCACGTCCTCTCGATGACCGAGAAATCGCACCACGCCGGCCAGCCCAGAGTCGTGCGCCTGGCGCTCGAGCGCGGACAGCATCGGGCCGCCGCCGGCGAGACAAAGCTCGACGTCGGGGAATGTCCGCGCCACGATCGCTGCCGCGGCGAGCAGCACTTCGTGTCCCTTCTCGGAGCGGAGATTCGCCACGGTCGTGATGACACGCCGGCGCAGGCGGCGTCCCGGGAGCAGATACCGCGCGAGATCGATGCCGTTCGGGATCATCGATACGCGTGACGCCGGCACGCCTTCGCTCACCACCTGTGCAGCGGCGGCTTGAGAATTGGCGACCACGCGGCCCGCGAGGCGATATGTGAGCCGTTGCAGACGATGCTGGCCGTGCGTCCGTCCAGGCAGTACGAGATCGCGCCGGCTGCCGATGCGGACGGGAACACGCGCGAGGGCGCCGCCAGTCAACCCGAAGACATTCGCGTAGAAGTCGCAGGCGTGCAGCACGGCGATGCGGTGCTCGCGGCACCAGCGGACAAACCGCCACAACTGCAGCGGCATTGAAAGGGAGAGGAATCCCTTGATCGGGAACTCGGTTACGCGGACCGCCGCGCGTTCGACGCGCGCGAGCCACAGACCTTCGCGGCGGAAGCAGGCCACATGCAGCTCGAAGCGGCGCGAGTCCAGCCGGCTCATGAGCTCGGTCATCTGCCGTTCGGTGCCGCCAGGGTCGAAGCTGGTCAGCACCAGCGCTATGGGGATTCGCGCAGGCTGTAACACGTCGGCCTCTGGTGAGTCGGTGGCAACTGCGGATCGATCACGCCGCGACGGCGGCAGCGTCCACGTACTCCCTGTGCCAGAGCTCGAAGACCAGAAGCTGCCACAGGTGCAGCGAATGGTCCCGCGTGCCGGCGAGGTGTTCGTCCAGGATGCGCCGACAAACGTCTGGTTGAAGTACGCGCGCTGCCGCGTGACCGACGATCCGAGCACGTCCCCGAACGTCTCCCGCAGCGAGCCGCGGAACCAGTGTCCCGATCGGGATGCCGAATCCCTGCTTCGGCCGGTCGAGCAGCTCGCGCGGCACGAGCCTGAACGCGAGCTCCTTGAGCAGGTGCTTGCGGCGGTTCGCCCTGGATTTTCATGCGACGGCGGCAGCGAGGCGGCGAACTCGATCACCCGATGGTCGAGGAGCGGCACCCGCGATTCGATCGAGTGCGCCATGCTCATGCGATCCACCTTGGTCAGGCAGTCCTCGGGCAGGTATGTCTCGAAGTCGAACGCCATCATCTGCGCCGCCAGCGGAAGCCCGTCCAATCGCGCGAAGGGCACCCCGAAGTAGGCTTCCGCATCCCAGCCGTGCAGGCGGCGCACGACATCGGCCGACAGGAGCGATTCACGCTCGTCGCGGTGGTACAACGTCATCGAGTCGAGATACCGGCCCTTGCGAATCGCGCGCCAGGTGGCGGAGGAAGTTCTTTCCGCGCGCGCCATGCGGCAGTGCGCGCCACGTTGCGGCGGCGACGACGCGGCTGACGCCAGGCACGAACCTGTCAAGCGATGCCACCAGCGGGTGCGGCAGGTACCGGTCGTAGCCGCCGAACAGCTCGTCGCCGCCGTCGCCGGACAGCACGACGGTCACGTGCCGGCGCGCGATCTCGGACACGTACCATGTCGGGATCGCCGACGAGTCGGCGAACGGCTCATCGAAGTGCCAGATCAGCGCGATCGAGGATGCCGAGCGCATCGGGTCGCACGACGAACTCGTGATGGTCGGTGCCGAGGTGCGCGGCGACGGCGCGCGCGTGCGGCAGCTCGTTGAAAGGCGCTTCGTCGAACCCGATCGAGAAGGTCTTCACCGGCTGCGTCGCGGCCTTCGCCATCAGCGCGACGACGACGCTCGAATCGATGCCGCCGGAAAGGAACGCCCCGAGCGGGACGTCGCTGACCATGTGCGAGCGAACGGCCGTCGCCGAGCGTGTGCTTCGAGCTGATCGAGCGCATCCGCCTCCGATCCGCGGAACGTCGCGTCGATGGGAAAGCGCCAGTAGCGCTCGATCTCGACGCGGCCGTCCTGGACCTTGAGGAAGTGCCCGGCAGGCAGCTTCCGCATCCCGCGGAAGATCGAGCGGTCGCGCGGCGTGTACAGATAGGCGAGGTAGTGGTCCAGCGCCTGCTGGATCGAGCTCGCGGTCGACCTCCGGGTTCGCGAGCAGACACTTGGCCTCGGAGCCGAAAAAGAGGCGTCCGGCCGCCTCCGCGTAGTAGAGCGGCTTGATGCCCGGGCCGGTCGCGCGCGAGGAGCAGCGTCCGGGCACGCGCGTCCCAGATCGCGATGCCGAACATCCCATGCAGGCGCGAGAAGACGTTCTCGCCCCACTCCTCGTACCCGTGGACGATCGTCTCGGTATCGCTGGACGTGTAGAACCGGTGGCCGGCTGCCTCCAGCGTCGTCGCGCAGCTCGCGGTAGTTGTAGATCTCGCCGTTGAACACGACCCAGACGGTGCCGTCCTCGTTCTGAATCGGCTGGTGACCACCCGCCAGGTCGATGATGCTCAGGCGCCGCATGCCGAGGCCCACGCCCGGCGCCACGAAGAAGCCGTCGTCGTCGGGCCCGCGGTGGCGCATCACGTCGCACATGGCCTTGACGCGAGTGCGATCGCTCTCGAGCGTACGCGCGCGCGGGGCGAGATCGGCGAAGCCAGCTATTCCACACATACAACGGTTCCCTGCTCCCGGTTGCCGCGGCGCGGTCCGGGGCGTTCCACACGCTCAACAGCTTCAACGGATGCAACGGGGTCGACAGGTTCGGCCGGTGCCGCCCACGCCGCGGCGGGAATCACGAGCGCATCCCCGCGGTCCGCCGGCGGGGAGGTGCAGTTCGCGGCCGTTCAACGTCACCAGCACGACGTGCGTCAACGCCGCGCCCTGGAGGTGGAGGCGTGCGAGCGGGCGTGAGGCGACCAACTCCATGACGCCGTCGACGATCGACAGATGGAGATCGTCGATGTGATCGTCAGCGGCGAGGCTGAGCAGTCCTTCGCGCAGCGACAGCACCTGCGTCGCGTCCGCGATCGCGATCGCCGCCAGTGCGTTTCCCCGCATCGCGTAGTGCAGCAGGCGGGCGTTGGTGTGGTAGTCCGCGATGGCGCCGCTGCGCCCTTCGCGAACAGCCGGCTCGCCGGGGCGGATGAGCGTCACTCGCGCCGTGTCGTCCTGCACCACGCGCACTCCAACGGCGTTGGACGAGGGGTCGGTCTCCGGATGCACGCGCTCGAGGGAAGGCTTCTCTTGACCGGTGCCAATCCAGGTCACGATGTCGAACGGTGCGCGCGCGGTGCGCGTCACGCGAGCTGCGCACGTGGGCACGACGGCCCCGTAACATGGCGAGCACCAGCCCAGCCCCGTTTCCGTCGTCACCACGCGTGAGCCACAGACTCCCGCTATCGCGGACGAGCCACGCCTCGGTCCCGTCGGCGTGACGTGCCCGCAATCGCCGGGCCGAGTCGCAGCCGACGTCCCATTCGGGGCCGAAGTGCCAGTGCAGTTGTGCGGTGTGCCGCTCGCCGCCGCCGATCTGGTCCACGATGAGCGTCCCCGCGCCGCGCGCGCGAACGAGTGTCCGGCGATGGAGCGCGGGACCGTAGCCGTCATGCGCCCCCTCGGCCCACGCGAAGCCGGCGTTGCTTCGGGAGGCGTCGAGGCGCGCGTCCGTCCGCGACCGCCAGTGAAACGGACCGTCCGGCACCGAGGCGGCAACGCCGTCCAACGTCAGCGTGTTGTGGAGAATCGAGCTGCGCATGCGGTCGCGCAGCGCCGGATCGGTCGTGTAGGCGGCGGTCCCCGTATCGACGAGCAACGGATGCCCGTTGACGCTCATCGCCACGGCAAGCGAGTCGGCGTGGGCGTGGCCGCCGTTCAGATATCCATGCGGGCCGACGTCGAACACGAGGTGGCTTCGCGCCCCTTCGCGTACCACGACGTAACCGGTATCCGGGAAGACGTGCGTCTCAATGCGAGGCTGTGCGTGCGCCGATACGGATGCCACCGGTGCGGCTGCCAGCCGCTGCACTTGTGCGGGGTGACTGCTCGACGCAAGCCACACCGCCTCTTCCTGGAGGCCCCACGGCGCCAGACTTCGATCCTCGAGGACGACCGACGCCAACGCGAGCGAGTCGCGCACGTCGTTCGGCTGCCGTCCCGGTCATCGGCCACAACATACCGCCGTCGTCGTCGCCGATGAGCGGCGTGCGTCCGTTGTCGTCGGCCATGGCGCGCAGGAAGGCGGCCGTGCGCGCAACGCCGTCGCGGAATCGCGGCAGGGCCGCGGTGTCGCCGTTGCGGGTGGCCACGAGCAGCGCGAGCAGGTAGAAGTCGAGCGTGTAGCGGTGGTAGTGCGTCGATCGCTCGGCGTGGCCGCCATCAGCGCACACCTGGCGATCCAGCTCCGCGAGGAGGATCGTGCGGCCTTTGGCAACCCACCGGTCGGCGTGCGCGAGTTCCGGCAGGGCGCGCCCGACCACGTACAGCCCGAGCGCTTCGCCGGTCAGATGGGTGTTCGGGCTGAAGTAATGGGACAGGTGCTGCTCGACATGCGAGAGCTGGCGGTGCAGCCCGAGCAGGCGACATCCACGAGCCACGGCTCGGTGGCGCTGTCGTCGTCGGCGCGCAACGCGTGCAGTGCCCAGGTCCACGCAATCGAGCGCAAGCCGATCTCGAGCATGCTGGCCCAGTTGATGCCGAGGAGCGGCGGATTCGCCGCGAGCCAGCTCGAAAGCTGATCGAGCACCCCCTGCCGATATCGCGGCTGACCCGTGAGCCACGACGCCCGCGTCAGCGCGAGCCAGTGCTGATGTCGATTGAGCTCCCAAATCACCTTGTGATCGCCGCAGGCGGGATCGAGGTACGGCACTTCGGCCCAGCACACGCGCGGCGCGCGTGCCCCGTGCACAGGATCGAAATGCCAGTCGAGCGGCGTCTCCCCGCTGCCGAACGACAGGTCCTCATAGGCGAGCAGATTGAAACGACCGGCCAGGATCAGGTCCGCCCGGGCGGCTGCGTCGCGGGCCGCGCCTGGCCACCGCTCCAGGATCGCCTCGCGGACGGCCGGCGCCGACGCAGGCTCCAGGATGAACCGCGGCTGCCTCCGGTCCATAACCGACGCCAGCATCCGGTGGACGTCCATCCACTGCCGATGCTCGATCGCGTGGCGCACGTCGGCCGACGCGGCGGCGGGCGCGAGTGCCGCAGCGAGGTGTTCGCGCCGCCAGCGGGGGCGAACGACCCTCGTGCTCAGCCGGTCGGCGTGCATCCTCGCCTGCGAGCTGGCCCTGAACGCGAGCTCATGGCGACTCATGCCGCGGATACGGGCCAGCACACTCATACGGATCGGATCGAGTCTGTGTGGACCGCTGCCTGCGGGTCCCGGGATGTATCCGCGCCGTCGAGCGCCCGGTACTCCGCCAGCCATCCGGCGCGCACCACGCGCCATTCATAGTTGCCGCACGTCTCATGTGCCGCGCGCGCCAGCGCTCTCGCGTACTCAGGCTTTTCGAGCAGCGTGACGAGATGCCCGGCGATCGTCCCCGCGTCGTTGTCGGGCGCGAGCAAGCCATGAACGCCGTGCGTGAGGATCGCGGGTACGCCACCCACTCCGGTGGACACCACGGGCAGGCCGCTCGCAAATGCCTCGAGCATCGAAAGCGGCATGTTGTCGATCGAGGGAGTCTGGACGTAGAACTCCGCCTCGTCATAGTAGCGAGGCATCTCTTCAGGCATGACCCGACCCGTGAACGTCACACCCTGGACTCGCAGTTCGAGCGCGAGGGCATGGAGGGCCTCTGCCTGCGCCCCGGCGCCGACGACGGTCAGGGTTGCGGCGGGATAGCGCGCCTGCACCAACGCAAACGCGTGCAGCGTGCACGCGACGTTGTAGAGCCCCTCGAGATTTCGCGTCGTCAGGAACCGGGCCCGCGAGAGCTCCCGCTCGCGGTAGCGGAATCGGCTCACGTCAACCGTGTTGGCCACGACCCGCGCGCCGATGGCGAACGACGCGAACACATCCCGGAGGAAGGAGGACGGCACCACGTTGACATCGACGACGTGCTTCAGCACGTACCGGGCGATGGCCGACCGGGCGAGGTGGTCCGGCGCTTCGGCGCTGTGATAGTTCAACAGGACTGGCTTGCCTAAAAGCTTTGCGATGACGATCGCGGGCAGCGGCGAGAGGAGGAATGAGGCATACGACGCCGAGAACACGTGAACGACGTCCGCGCGCCGCAGTTCGCGCACGAGGAGCGGCCAGTACCACAGCTGATGGACCACGGTGCGGAGGAACTTGACCCGCAGAAGCTGATCGAAGGGCGCGGCCGGGACCGGCGTAATTGGAACCAGCCAGGCCTCGACCTCGGGATCCATGGACCAGCCGTCGAGGAGCCGCTGAGCTTGGACTGCCTGGCCGCCCAGAATGCGAAGCGATGCTGCGACGATGGCGACGCGGATGCGTCGCGGCGTCTGGATAACGCTGGGGTCCGCCATTCGCCGCCGAGCAGGTGCAAGCACTGCGCCTGCGCCGGGAGCGGGCCGGCCGCGACGGCGTCTCAGCTGTATTGGTTTGCACTTCAGCGACTTAGGAGCGAGCTACCAGGGCGGGATTTCCTGGCGACAGGACGCCTGGGGTAAGGATGAGTCACGCGCCGGCAAAGTAGGGAAAGGGGATTCCCTCAGCCGAGTCGCGGGGGAAGGCTTTTTTTCAACGCGCCAACCCCCTCAGGCGGCTGCCCCCCGGTCTGGTAAACCATGAGCCGCGATTGTCTTCGATGTTGCTCAACCGGACAGGATTTTACACAACTGCACACCTTGACTGTCTGGATCAGGAACAGAACTGTATTCCTTACACGCTGGGAAATCCTTCTTTTGCCGCCAATTCTGTGACGGCATCGAATCCTATAGGTAAGACGTACAAACAGCTGAGTCACATATTGCTCCATCAGCCAACCTCTCCAGTGTGTCAATCCATCAAAGTAACAGACTGATAACGACTTGCTGAGCGTGGCAGATCCCTTGCCCACCGCGTCGGAGGGCGAAGCGTCGCCGAAGCCTAACACCGCGCCCTGCGCTCACAGGGTGAAATCCAAGCCCGTTCGTGTGGAGGTCGTTGCCGATGAGTCAACGTGTAGGTAGCCGTGTGCGTTCAATTGGGAAGGTGCTGCTGGGAATCGCTCTCGGTGTTGGTGCACCGTTAGCGGCCCAGGACCAGGACCAGGCCCAGGACCAGACGACGGTTGCTACCGAAGCCGCCGTGCCTTCAGGGTGGACCGCACGCGACATCGGAGCTGTCGGCAAGGCGGGTCAGGCCCAGTACCAGGGCGGGATGTTCTTGATCTCCGGCGCCGGCGCCGACGTCTGGGGTTCCACTGACCGTTTCCGCTTCGTCTATCGAACGCTCAAGGGCAATGGCACCATCGAGGCGAAAGTTGACACGCTCGAGAAACGTACACCGCTGGGCCAAGGCCGGCGTCATGATGCGCGAAACCCTCTCGGGCAATTCGCGCCACGCCTACATGCTCGTCAGCCCGGGTAAAGGCCTCGCGTTCCAGCGGCGGGCGTCCGCCGGCGGCGCGTCGGCGCATACGAGCGGCGGCCAGGGGAGCGCGCCCGCCTTCGTGAAACTGGAGCGTGCCGGCGATCGATTCAGCGCCTTTTCATCGAAGGACGGCAGCACGTGGAAACTCGTCGGGCGTTCCACCATTACGATGGCCGAAACCATCTACGTAGGGCTCGCCGTCACCAGTCATGTGAAGGGGGAGCTCGCCACAGCGACCTTCGACGACGTGGCGGTAAAGGCCGCCCCCCCACCTCCGCCTGATGAGCCGAAATCGCCACCGCCCGCCGCCCCGAAGCCGCCGCCACAGCCCGTCGCTTCGAAGCCGTCGAAGACGCTGCGGCTCCTGCACTGGAACTCGTATCACGGCGGCCGTCGCACCGACGGTCAGTACGACCCGGCCGGCTTCGTCTCGTGGCTGGTGAAGTTCAAGCCGGACGTGATCTCGCTCAACGAAGTCGACTCGCAGGGGCAGGTCGACACCATCGTGAAAGGGCTGAAGGAGAAGACCGGCACGACCTGGCACGTGTCCTACTCGGGACGCGGCAACCTGCTGCTCTCGCGTCTTCCCATGAACTCGCGCTCGCGGTGCGCCTACCCCGACGGTAAACGGTATGCGGCGCACCTCAGCACGGTGGTGAACGGCCGGTCGATCAACGTCTGGACGACACACCTCTCCCTTACCAGCTCGAAGGTGCGCGTCAGCGAAGTCAAATCGCTGCAGGCCTGCTCGGAGGATTGGCCTCAAGCGCGCATCCTCGCCGGCGACTACAACATGCAGGCTGACACCGCCGAGTACAAGTCGATGACGGAGGACCACGCCGACGTCTGGCGCGCGGCGAAGGCTCTGGGTACGGCGAAGAACTACAGCGGGAATTGTGACGGCTGCACCCGGAACAGCCGGATCGACTACGTGTTCACGGCAAAGGGCGTGTCGTGGCTGAAACTCAAGTCGGTGGAGATCATCGACACCCGAAACAGTAAGGGTGTGAGGGCGTCGGACCACAAGCCGATGATGGTCGTCTACGACGTGCAATAGCGTGGCGATGGCAACCGGCGCCAGGCGGCGCCGGTTGCATGATTCCGGGTTTGGAATGTGCTGGGTCCTCGTTCGAGCGTGCTGGGCCCTCGGTGGCGTTCTGATGACCTCAGCTTGTCCCCCCTCTGCGTCAGCTTCGAACAACCCGAGGGCATTGAGATCAGCGCGCAAGTCCGCATGAGCTCACATTGTGTGTAGCGATGGGGTTTGCCGCTGGAGGGCTGGGCGTCCCGATGTGTCTCATTTCAATGCTCGTAGTGGAACCAGACGCGTCATAAGGCCAGAAAAAGACCACGATTGTTCATTTCTGAAACTCGACCGCAGTTCCTACATGGCGGAGGAGGTCGCATTTTACGAGCAATTTTGCCGATCAGTACACTCATCATGTAAGACCTGCCATAAAGCTGAGTTTGAATCTGCTACTCCTGCTACCTTTCTGTCCCGATTAGACTTCCTAAGTCCTTAAGAGTGAGTCATTTACCTATTACGGCCGTTGCATTGCTCTGACGCCGCCAACGGTCGGGCGCTGATTTCCCGCCACGACTAAGCAGGTCCCCGCCCTCACGGGCGATTCCAATTTCAACGTTGCGCGAATTTTGACATCGCCGTCGAGCTGGGCTGGCCTGCAGCGCGCCCGCTCACCGCCGTTGTCCAACAGGGAATTGAACCGGCCACCGGTTCCACGGGGCCCGGAGCTTGACGCTTTCCGGGAGTTCAACGAGCGGAATTTCAATTCTGTGAGTTCGCACCCCGTTTAGTAACGCACGCAGGGCCCAAAGAAGCTGGACAGTATAAAAATTGCGCGAATTTCCTCCCAAAAAACCAGTAGAGGTCGCCGTTGCCAGACCGGTATCCATTTCGCCCTATGAGGGTCGTCGCGTTACGACGTCCCCAGCGGACAGCGACTTCAACTCAAAACATTCGCTTCGTCTGAGGCAATTCATCAATTCGCTTCGACTGAGCCCAAAACGGGGAGATATGCCGGTGAGCAGAAACTTTGTTCTCGTGTTCGTCGCCGCGGTGTTCGCGGTGGTTGGTGTGCAGGCCGAGAGCTCCGCACAAACCCTACCCGAAGGCTGGGCGACCAAGGACATCGGGTCGGTAGGCATCGCCGGGTCGGCCACCCACAGCTCCGGTACGTTTGTCGTCAATGGCGCCGGGGCCGATGTCTGGGGCAGCGCTGATGCGTTCCGCTTCACCTACCAGACGCTCGTCGGCGACGGCAGCATCGTCGCTCGGGTCACCGGCGTCGACAACATCGACCCCTGGACGAAGGCAGGCGTGATGATGCGCGAGACGCTCGCGGCCAACTCGCGGCAGGCGTTCATGCTGGTGAGCCCGGGCAAGGGTCTCGCGTTCCAGCGGCGCAAGAGCACGGGCGGGTCCTCGACGCACACCTCGGGCGGCTCGGGGACGGCCCCGGCCTATCTGAAGCTCACGCGCGCCGGCAGCACCATCAAGGCGTACAAGTCGGCCGACGGCTCCGCGTGGACGCAGGTGGGCTCGGACACGATCACGATGGCCTCCACCATCTACGTCGGCGTCGGGGTCAGCAGCCACGTCGTTGGCGTGAATGCATCCGCGGACTTCTCGAACACGGTCGTCACGGAGGCGTCCGCCGCAGTACCCCCGCCGCCCCCGCCGTCCGGCACGGCCAAGACCCTGCGGGTCGTGCACTGGAACTCCTATCATGGCGGCCGACGCACCGACGGGGTCTACGATCCGACCGGATTCGCGTCCTGGCTGGCGAAGTTCAACGCGGACGTGATTTCGCTGAACGAGGTCGATAGCCAGTCGCAGGTCGATGCCATCGTGAACGCCCTGAAGGCGAAGACCGGCACGACATGGAACGTGTCCTACTCGGGAATGGGCAATCTGGTGATCTCCCGTCTTGCCATGACCACGAAGTCGAAGTGCGTCTACCCGGACGGTAAACGGTATGCGGCGCACCTGAGCACGACCGTGAATGGCCGATCGATCAACGTGTGGTCGACGCACCTGTCGGTCAGCAGCGCGAGCGCGCGCCTCGCCGAAGTGAAATCGCTGCAGACCTGCGCGAAGGACTGGCCCGAAGCGCGCATCCTCGCCGGCGACTACAACATGCAGGCGGGCTCTGCCGAGTACAACGCGGCGATCGTCAACTACACCGATGCGTGGAAGGCGGCCAAGGCGCTCGGCACAGCGGTCAACTATGCGGGTAACTGCGATGGCTGCACGCGCAACAGCCGGATCGACTACGTCTTCACGCCAACGGGCGCGTCCTGGCTGGTGCTGAAGTCGGCGCAGATGTTCGACACGCGCAACTCCAGCGGCGTGGCGGCCTCAGATCACAAGCCGATGCTCGTGGTCTACGAAGTCCGATAACTTCAGGGTAGACCTTGGGTCCCGGTGTGTTGGTGTAGGGCGCGTCGTCTGGGACGCGCCCGGCGGGTCCGGAAGGACCCGCCGTACACCCACCCTAAGTTCAATGTTCAGGCCCGGTTGAACTCCAATCGGGCTTCGGTCGCCGCACCGATCATCATTCCCCCTCCGTTCCCTCCGCCTACTCAGACCCGGACGCCCCATGGGGCACACAGCCCCGTCACGCGCTGCCACTCGGCCCCCCGTCAGACCACCCGAATCGCAGAGTTGGGAACACCTCTTGCTAGGCCAGCCGTCGACGGATGGCAGCGCGACCATGAGCCGAAGCATTCGTGGAATCGCGCTGAATACTACGGCCTTGCCCGGGCTACAGCCGTACGCGGGTGGTGTCGTCGAAGAGCGAGGACCTGTCGTTCGGGAAGCCGGGTGCGCGATTTGTCTATATTTTTTCCCTACGAGAAAGAAGGGTCGCGGCAAGAGGCGCCGCTGACAGGCTGGGCCCGCGAGAAGCTCGAGCGTTCGGGCCTGCCCCTGACTTCAACGCCACTTGTCCCGATGCGGTAGCCTGACGTGCCGACCATGAATGATCACGGCAGTAGCGACGACCGCGAGAGCAGCGCCCGTCAGCCGATGCGCGCGTTCGCCAGACGCCTGGTGTTTGCCACAACCGACAAGATGCGGATGTCGAAGGCGCTGCATTGGGCGTTCTTTCGTCATCACGTCACGATTGTCATGTATCACGGCGTCGTCCGCACGTCACTCGAGGTGCCCGATCGCTGCTTTGTCGACAAGGAGTCCTTCACGCGGCAGGTCGCGTATCTCAAACGCGATTTCGATGTGATTCCGTTGCGCGACGTCGTGCATCGCCTGAGAAACGGGCAGGTCCGGCGGCCGACGGCAGCCATCACCTTTGACGATGGCTACCAGAACAACTACGACGTGGCCTGGCCCATTCTTCGAGAAGCGGGCCTGCCGGCTACGATCTTTCTCGTCACCGGCTTGATGGATACCAGCGACATGGTGTGGTCGTGCAGACTGCATCGCGCGATTACCGAGACCTCGAAATCTGAACTTGAGTGGGGTGAGTCTCGATTGGATCTTCGCGGCGCCGCGGCGCGCGGGCGAGCGGCGATTGCGCTGAAGCGCCGATTGAAGATGCAGCAGCCACAGAGCCAGGCGACCGAGCTCACGGGAATGCTTCGAGCGCTCGGCGATGACCCAGATCGGCCGGTTGACCAGGAGTCGCCGTTTCGCATGCTGAACCGGGACGCCATCGTTGAAATGTCTCGCTCGGGACTCATCGATTTCGGCGCGCACACATGCTCTCACCCCATTCTCAGTCTGTTGTCCGACGGAGACTGCCGACGCGAGGTTGCCGACTCTGTGGCGGCCGTGGCGGAGATCACCGACCAGCCCTGCACGCTCTTCGCCTATCCGAACGGGCAGCCGCACGACTACACGCCCTCAGTCATCGCCGCGGTAGCAGCCGCCGGCATTCAGACAGCGGTGACGACAGTGCAGAGGCAGAACGACGCCGAAACACCGGCGCTCGAACTGGGCCGCTATAACGTTGGCGCCGGCATGACACCGCGAGATTTCCAGGCGACTGTCCATCACCTGCGCTCGCAGAGGCGCCGATCAGCGTGATGTCCGACACGACCGCTGAGCCGCGCACGATTCTGGTGACCGACGCGCATGCGCTTGCCGGCCTCGGCGCGATCCGCTCGCTAGGCCGCGCCGGCTACAAAGTGATTGCCGGTTACCCCGATGCGAGACGCGCCCCTCCAGCCGTCAGCTCGCGCTACTGCGCCGGCGTCGTTCGCTACCCGGATCCGTGGATGCGTCAGTTCGCCTTCCGCGATTGGCTTCTCGACCAGGGCAGGCGCGGTGTCTTCAACACCCTGTTGCCAGTGGCCGAGGCCGCGGTTGTTGCGGCGGCGGCGGTCCGCTCCGAGTTGCCGGCGACTACGCTCACCATGTTGCCGTCGGACTCGGCACTCGTCTTCTCGTTGAGCAAGTACCACGCAACTGCCAAGGCTCTCTCGGTCGGAGTGTCTTGCCCTCGCACCGTCTTCGTCCAGGACGGCACGCCGCAGTCGGACTGGCAGGATGACTTGTCGACGCTGACGTTTCCGGTGATTGTGAAGACGGACAATCACCTGTCGAGCGATGGTGTCTACGTCAGGGGGCGGCGGTTCATCGTCCAGCGCCCAGAGGACGCGGCGGACATCCTGGCGGAGTACAAAGGAAAACCAATTGGCGTGATTGCTCAGGAGGTCATTCCGGGGACCGGTGCCGGAGCGTTTCTTCTACGCTTTCGCGGTGAGATCCATCTGACCTTCGCGCATCGTCGCCTCCACGAGATTCCGTATTGGGGCGGCTACTCTTCGTTTCGTGAAAGTTGCTCCGATCCGCAGTTGACAGCGCTCGGTGCCGCCATGCTGCACGCCACGAACCATGATGGGGTGGCCATGGTTGAATTCCGGCGCTCGAGCGTGAACGGACAGCCGTATTTCCTGGAGATCAACGGCCGCTTCTGGGGTTCACTTGCGCTTGCCCTCCAGAGCGGCGCCGACTTTCCGCGCGCATTGATTGAATGTTACGAACGTGGCCGGCCCGCGCCACAGGAGCGGTATCGCGAGGGAGTCAGGTGCCGGAACGTCTTTCCCGGCGAGGTGAAGCACCTGTCCTCCATCTTGACCGCGGGCGCGACAACGCCGGAGAGAGTGGTGCCGTCCAAGATCGGCGCCACGGCGAGGTTCATCATCCTTTCCTTGAATCCCGCCATTCATCACGACCACCTGTGGCTCACCGATCCAGGGCCGGGGATTGCGAACGCCGTCAACGCGCTGCGCTGGGTGGCCAGCAAGTCCAGATCCTCGATCGTCGGTAGGATTCGCCGTTATCGCCAGGACCGGTTTTTCGGGCGGCTGAAGGCGAGGCATCGCGCCCGATTCACTCAGGAGCGCTACTTCTCGCGACCGGTGTCCAGAATCGCCTTTGTCTGCTACGGGAACATCTGTCGCAGCGCATTCGCCGAACACTACTGGAACAAGCGATTGCGCGAGCTCGCACTGTCCGGCCCGGAGGCCATTTCATGCGGCGTCTACCCGCAGGCGAACCGTCGAACGCCTCAGCGCCTCACCGCCATCGCGCGTAGACACGGAGTCGATTTGAGCACGCATCGATCGCGCATCCTGGATGGGGACGCGCTGGTATCGAGCGACGCCATTTTCGTCATGGATCGGAAAAACTATCAGGATTTGCTTGGCCGCTGCCGCGAGGCGGATGAGAAAACGTACTTCCTGGGCTGGTTCGGCGACGGCGATGAAATCAAAGATCCCTACAACATGCAGCCTGAGGATGCTGCCCGCGTGCTCCAGGAGATCGTCCAGGCGGTGGAAGGGCTTCTGCGCCGGATCTCACCGCCCGTCTCCCAGTTCGACGCGGCGAGCGTGAGCGGCGCCGACCCGCAACCAGCCGGGCTCCGGGACCATCGCTCTTCGATCATGTGATTGATCGTGACGGCGAATCCGTACCGCCAACAGCCGGCGCAGTGACAGGTCTCAGTGACCAACGCCGACGACGGACATGGCGACCTGGCCAGGCGTGTTGGCCGCCGTATATCCGATGTAGCGAACCGTAACCTCGCGCGCTTCGCAGAACTCCTTGAACGCCAGATACTCCCCCTGTTTCCAGCCTGAATAGTTGAAGAACTCGTCGAACTGAAGGACCGTCCCCGGCACGATTCGAGAACCAAGCACCTCGAGGACCGTCTTGGTCGACGAGTAGAGATCACAATCAATATGCGCGAAGGCTAGAGCACCTGCGTGCTGCTGGGCAAAGGCCGGCAGTGAGTCGCTGAACCAGCCACGGTGGATTCGCACGTTGTCACGAACGCTCGGAAGTTTCCCCGTCTTGAACGTCCCACGCATCACACCGGGTCGCCAGTCTTCGGGAAGGCCTTCGAAGGAATCAAAGCCGTGCACGTCGCCGGAAACCTTCGACGCAATGAAGTTGATGGTGCGACCTTCGAACACCCCGAATTCACAGTACAACCCACCGAGTGTCGGACTCACCTCCTCGAGGGCAGCGGTCAACAGATCGTATTTGCTTGTGTACGCCTTCGCGTAGCCCATGTGATTTTCGACGAAATCCGCCGCCTCCGCAGCCAGTTGCCGCGCGCGTGCGAGTTCTATACTCCGCGCCTGAGCGTGAAGCTCATGCCGCACCGCGGCGCCGATCAGTCGCCTGATTCGTTCCTTTGCCACGTTGATCATGATGGCGATCGGAAGCGATTGTGTCTCCCACGTATGACGTCCGTGCAACAGCCACCTTCGCCTCGACGACGGTTGAGGCGACTGTGAGGCGCTGGTCGCGAAAGCGCCCGTTAAACGATTCGTGGGTACCGGGGATACTGCGCGTCCAGTCGACGCATGGCCGCCAGCGCTGGTGCATCACGGGCGGCCAGCCGGGACTGATAACCAGGCGTCGACCGGGCGACGGAGAGCAAGTCGCACGCGCGGCGGCCAGACAGACCGAGTGATCGGGCATACGCGACCTGCTGCCGACGCACGCGGGCGCCTACCATTGGTTTCACGAGATCGCCTTGAGGACCTGGAGCTCGAATCGCGGTCGGCAGCGAGGCAGGAGCAGCGTCTCTCGCCCAGGCGGTGCGTCGTTTGCATGGGCAGGCCGGTGCAACCTCGACGGTGGCAGTAAAGTACTGTTTTGCAGCATTAACGAGAGAAAGGGATTCCTCATGGCCGGGCGACTGTTCAGTTGGCTTTCTGTATCCCCACGCCAAAAGGCGCCACGCACGTGTGGTGACAATGAGACGCTCTCGGGGCGAGGACCTTCCCAGATGGGCTGGTACCGCTTCGTCTCGCAGTACGTGGAGGGTCAGACCGTATTGGACGTCGGCTGCGGATCCGGAGAGGGCTTGAAGGTGCTCGCGGAGAAAGCCACCGACGCGCTCGGCATCGATCTGGACGAGCGGCTCACGCGGCCCGACGTGCGTGTCGAGATCAAGCCGGTCGAGGCAATGCCGGACAAGTCGTTCGACGTCGTGGTGTGCATGGACGTGATCGAGCACATTGAAGCGGACCGGGCGTTTGTCATGGAGTTGGCCAGGGTTGCCAGAAACGCCGTGTTCGTCACGACACCGAATTACACCCTGAGCCGCAATAGAAATCCGTACCACGTCCGAGAGTACACGCCGCGCGAGTTCGAGCGGCTGGTTGACCCGCTTGGGTCAGTGACCGTGTACGCGGGGACCGCGAAGGGCGCGCAGATTGTTCCCTTGACGCGGCGCCAGGCCTACTACTTCGTCAACGAGCTGTACGCGTGGAAGCCGACCCTGCTCGCGGCGAAGGTCCTGAAGCGGGTGTTCGGGTTGAAGTTGTGGGCGCACCAGGCTGCGTTTGTCAGGCTCAGCCCGGTTGGCTCGGCGGATGCCCGACCGACGTCCGTACAGGCGGCCTAGGCGCGCGGACAAGCGTTCGAACGAGATACGCGAGTCGCCGCGGGTTCGCGAAAATCGTGGGGCTGGTCTGAACCGCGCTGCGGACGGCGCCCGCCGCGAGCCGCCAGTCGCCGCTGCGCGCCAGCGCTTGCGACGCACCATACTGCCGATCCCCCACACCCCATCGCTGATCCAGATACGCCCGGTAATGCCAGAGCGGCGAGAGCCGCAGCCGGGCACGCACCCGTCGTGACCGATGGCCTGACGCCGCGTAAGGCGACTCCGCGTAGATGCGCAGGTAACGCGTCGCCATGCGCGTGAGGCTGAAGTGTTCCCGCACGTATGCGGCCGACGCGTCCTGCCGCCCCTGCAGCGCCGGGCGATCGCCGAGGACGCTGAGGATACGGGCGGCGACGGCCGCACCGTCCTCGTCGGCGGCGTAGAGGATGCCGCCATTCGCCTCGGACACGCACTCGTTATTGCCCTGGACGTCGGAGGCGACGACGCTGCAGCCACAGGCCTGGGCCTCGAGCAGCGCCAGCGGCAACCCTTCCCGTACCGATGTAGACAGGATGCAGCCGCCGCTGGCGGCGACATCGCGGTACAGGTCCGGCATCGCGTCGAATGGCACCCCGCCCCACACCTCGGCGAGCGGCTGAAGTGCTGCGGCGGCCTCCGGGTAGGCGGCCGCCGCCATCTCAGGTCCGTGCTGATCGATGATCCACAGCCGCACGCCGCCGCGGTGGAGTGCGGGCGCGATGGTCGCCAGCTTCTCAAGACCCTTGAGCGGCGATCCGCCCCGGCCGATCCACGCGACGATTGGCGGCGACGTCGGTGCCCGAGGAGCCCTGCTGAACTTCTGCACGTCGATGCCGTTCGGGACGACCTGAATCGGCGCGTCCGTAAATGGCTGCAGTTCGAGGCGGATCCAATTCGACACCGTGGCCAGCGCGTCGCAATTGCTGGTGTTCCAACCGTAGGTCCACGCCGACGCCCGTGCCTTGTGGGCGGTCAGGATCAGCTTCGCCCCGAGCTCGCGCACGGCGGAGATACCCGTCGTCCAGTCGACGTTGTTGGCGTGCACCACGTCGAACCCGCCGCGTTCGACCAGCCGCAGACAGTCGGCGAGGTCACCGAAATGGACGCCGCCCCCGGTCGGGAGAAAACGTTCCATCGTGCCCCGTTCGAAGAAAAACAGTTCACACGCATGGTTCTGGGACCGGAGCGCCGACTGCATCGACAGCATGAACATGCTGACGCCGCCAACCTTGCACGTCGAGTTTGCCAGCAGAACCTTCATGTGGTGTCCGCCTCAGCAGAATCCATGCCTACAGTGTAAAGAAATGCATGAGTCGGCGCCCCGTGGCACCTTGTGTGCTTCAGCAACGCGTGTTCAGCTCTGCCACGCGGCGTGGCGCGCGCCGCCCATGATGCACCGGCACCTGATTCTCTGGAGAGTGTGATGTTGAGCGCAAAGGTGTCAGTCACGTCGGCATCGTCCGGGGCCTTCACGAGCGGCACCGCAGTTCCCTCGGCCTTGGGCGAAACGAGCGCGGCGACTCAGGCGCGGAGCGCCTTCACCTACGCACAGACCAGCCTCCAGTTGTTCAACCAGATGCGGCACGCCGGGTATTCGCAGGACGACCTCGCGACGGTTCGTCGGGCCTACGACCTGGCCATGCAGTTATTCACGTCTGAATACCGGGGCTCGGGCAAGCCGTTGCTCGCTCACCTCGTCGGAACAGCGAGCGTGCTGGTCTCGTTGCGAGCGAGAGCCCCATTGGTGGCCACCGCGGTCCTTCACGCCGCGTACTTGTTCGGGGAGTTCGGCGACGGACGCCGGCGGACGACTCCGGCCAAGCGGGCGGTCGTGCGGCAGGCGGTCGGTCCCGAGATCGAGGAGTTGATCATCCGCTACGACAAGCTGCAGTGGAGTCCGGTAACGGTGCCCGAGATGCTTGCGCGCGTCGAGAGCATGGCTCCTGACGAACGCGACGTGGTGCTGATCAGGCTGGCGAATGAGCTCGAAGATCACCTGGATCTCGGCGTGTTGTATTGCGGCAACGCCGACACGCGTCGCGCAGCCATCCGGTCGTGGCTCGGCCTGTCCGTGGACGTGGCGCGGCGGCTTGGCCACCCTGCTCTCGCGGCGGAGTTGAACCGCGCCTTCGACGAAGTCCTGTCAGACGACCTGCCCGAGGTCCTCCGCCAGCCGCACATGTACACCCACAAAGTGCCGCCGTCATCGCACATGCTGAAGCCGCGGATCGCCGTACGCCGCTTCCTGGGTCGGTACCCTCGTATCGGGCGTCTCCTGCGCCCGCTCGCCCGAATTTCGGGTTGAACTTTCCGGACAGGGTGCGAAGGCACCCATGAAGCAGCAGGCCGGGTGAGCATCCCGGACGCCCGCATCTGACCTGTCATGGCTTCGAGTCTGCGGGTGCGCCGGCGGCGGAGAGACTCCGCTTCGGGGTGCCGTGAAGAGCTGTGTGTATTGGAAGGCTACGCTCGCAGATGGAAGGTGCAGGTCGCGGCAACCACGCGACCTGCACCTTCCCTTGTTCGACCGCCGCCTGCGTTACGGCGTGAGGCTCACGTCGGTGATCGTCCCAGAGGCGAGTGTCCCGTCGACGTGGCTGGTGAGCGGGATGCCCACGAAGATCGTGGCGTTCATCACGATCGTGTCGCTGCCCACCGGCGTCCAACTGCTGCCATCGGTCGACGAGAAGGCCGTGAATACATCGCCGGTGCGAGTCACTCTCAGCCAGCGCGGCGGTGTCCCGCTTGCGCCCGTATTCGTTGTCACGCCCCCGGCGGCGACACGCCGCTGGAACGCCACGCCCTTGCCGGGACTGACGAAGATCGACGCGTGCGCCGAGTTGGCGTTGAGCGTGTTCCGCATCATGACGCCCGATTTCGTCCAGGCGTTGACATTCTCCAGTTGCGACACCCGGACGGTGAATGTCCCGTCACCGATGAGTTGCTGGTATGCGAACTGGAACTCATCGGCGCTTCCCCAGATGTCAGCGCCGGCGCCGCGCATCGTGAACACTCCGGTTGCCGAGTTGAAACAGGACTGACCGACGGCGGACACCGCACCGATATCGAGGCTCGCCCACCCTGACGGGAGCGGGCCGCACGTGGGCGCAGGCGGCGGCGGCGGGCCGGCGCCCTCGATGTCGGCGAAGTTTGCCTCGGGATAAATCGTTGCGTCGTTCTTCGGCGTGCCCGGCGCTGGCGTGCTCGGGCCGGGTGCCTGCATCAGTTTGATCTGGTCGATGGTAAGCCCGTCCTCCCGGACCTGGATTCGGATACGGTGCGTGCCGGTCGTTTCGAAGTACACGAGGGGCCCGAGGGCGCCGGCCGTGCCGTTGGTCAGGTTATCGTTCCAGCCCCACGCGGCGAGACCGCACGAGGTGCAGTCCTCGATGCTGACCGTCGTCACCGACGTCGTGCCGATGCGCCACTGCGGCACGCCGGACGCGTTGACGCTGTCGTCGAACTGCACGAACGCGGAGTCGTTCGCGTAGCTGTTGCTTTGCGCCTTGCCGCGCAGCCAGATCCTGTACGGGACGCCTGCCGTGGCCGTGAAGCCGACCTCGAAGTAGTCCGTCGGGTTTGCCGACGGCGATCGCGTCGGGGCACCGGCGTTGGGGAAGTTGAGCGCCTTGCCGCCGGCCGCGGTCGCGTCGTTCACGACGACCCACCCCGCGCGCACGGGGGCGCGGTAAGCATGCAGCAGCACGTCGCCTTCGCCCGTGGTCGGCGGTGTGCCTCCGGCCGTGCGGAAGCTCCAGACAGGGCTCGTGCGCGAACAGACCGGCCATCGTGTAGGTCCGTACCTGCCAGAAGTATGTCGTGCCCTCGACGAGCGCCGTCGGGACGGCGAACGATTTGAAATCGCTCGCCGACTGACTCGGCCCGAGCTCCTTGGCCGTGGCGATGAGCGCCATGCTGGATGCGCTGGTGCCGAACCACACGTCGTACTTCTGGCCCCAGTAGCCGGCGTGCCACTTGAGCGTCACGGTCAGCGGCTGATTCTGCGCGGCATTCGCCGGCACCTTCAGTACCGGGGTGTCGGGAGCCTGAGGCGTGAACGGAGTCGTCAGGTTGTCCCATTTATGGTCGAAGTGGGTCGCGGACCAGTCGTACACCCACGGACGATTGACGCGCGTGGCAAAGAGGTTGTGTTCGGTCTGCGAGCTCGCGCTGCTGCTCGTCCAGTTCGATGAACCGACAATCACCATCTGCTGGCCGCGCAACACCGTCAGCTTCTCGTGGAGCAGGCCCGGGTGTGCGCGAAGGCGGACCGAGATGCTGCCGGTGTTCGCGCATTCCGACGGTACGTCGGCGCATCTCTTGCCCTGAAGCCAGAGCAGGTCGAAGTTATACGAATTCCAGAACTTGCCCTCGTTGCGATACTCCAGCGGTTCAGTGATGACTCGAACCCGGACACCACGTTTGGCCGCGGCGATGAGCGCGTTGGTGTGGCCCGCGTCCGTGATCCGATAAATGATGGCGTCGATGCCGCCGCCGTTCGCTACCGTCTCGGCGTTGTAGCGGGCGACGGCCCGCGACCGGAAATTCTGCAAGGGAACGAAATTCATCTCCGCGTCGAGGGGGAGGAAAGGATCATGCGCGCGGCTCAAGGGCCGGTTGACGCAGTCCCCCTGTGCGGCAGGGATTGGGCTTGGGCAGTAGTTCGCAAACTTCTGCGTCCCGGTTGTGACATCGGTCCACAGGTCGTCGAAGCGCGTCAAGAAGCTCTTGACCAGGCTGTCGTCGTTGGTGAACACGATGGCTTCGTCAACGTAGTTGGAGTAGGGCGCAGACGACGGATAGCCTTCCCGCACGAACGCGGCGCCGCTGTAGTTCCCGCCGCTGAACTCCACCATGTTCAGGCCGTGGAAGATCATCGTCTTGAAATGCAGGATGCCGCCCGTTCCGTTCTTGTGCCGGATGGGAACTCCCGCCGCGTAGAGCTGATCCACGGGAATCTTCGATCCCGGATAGCCGGCATAATCCGAGTTGCCCGTCCACCCGCGCATGTCGGTGATGACACGCACGTCCACGTTCCGGTTGTGCGCCCTGATCAGCGCCTGGGAGAAGCGGGTGTCCTCCATGAACCAGAACGCCGCATCGATGGCCTGATCCTCAGCGTCAATCAGCGCGATCAATTTGGTGCGGCAATTTTCCGCGCCCGGGTCGCACATGTAATTGCCCACGGTTTGGGCGTAGCCGACGCCTGGGAGCGTCAACGCGGCGCAGAGCAGCAGAAACCAAACGACAGCAGTACGCATCACTCGTGGCTCTCCAACGGGAAACAATGTCCAAAGCTTGAGGTCTTCACGCATGTTGCAGGCACCTTGCGATTCGAATGCCACCACATCGCTCCGTTCTGGGGATGTTTTCGAAGGACCGCGTCGCGCCCTATTTCGTTTCACGTAACCGTACGCCCCGCTCAAGGGTTTCCGGAGGAGTCGTCACGGAACCTGCGACCGAACCCTGCGGCTTCGGTGAAGCCGCCAGGTCGCAGCACGACCACGAATACCGGAACCATTAGGCTCAACGCACGATCAGCCCGAAGCGAACACGAGATGCGCTCGCCGCGTCGTGTGTCCTGCTTTCTGGTCATATAGCCGAGCCGCTGCGTCCTCTGCTAAGGCAGTGCCAGCACTCGAGCCATGAATACGGCGTTGAATGGTAGGGAAGTTCCTCTTTGACCGACACACGGTGTCACTAATGAGGGAACCCGACTGCCCAGAAACAGTATGCGCGTTGGAGTTCGTTTCAGCGAGCTGAGCTGAAGGGAAATCAGAGCCCGTCCATACCCACATACCGTCGTGCCCGCTCAGCGCTGGCAGAACGAAACACCGAGGTCGGAGATGGTGTCCAGCCTACCAGCGGAAGAGGAGCAGCCTACCAGCGTGAAGAGGCAGCAGGCGTGAGCTTGTCGAACGGTCCCTGCGGTGCGGTCGAGGCGTACTGCGGGCGGCGCCAGAGGCCGCGCGCGCGCAGATAGCCCCACAGGTACGCGAGCCGCATCGCGCGGCGTGCGCGTTCGCAGACATCATTGACGACTACGGCGCGGGCATAAGCGAGGATGTCGCGGCCGGCGTCCGAGATCATGAAGCGAGGTACGGAACCGAGGTGCGGTACGGTGCGAAGGTCGAGGCCCGTCTCCGTGATTGGCTGCGTGGCGTCGAGAATGGCCTTCGAGAACCCCTTGCCCACCCACCAGCGACGGAAGTAGCGCTTCGTCAGTCGTGCCGCGGGGATGTGATGGTGTACGCGCATTTCCGGCACATAGACGCCGCTCAGGTTGGCCGCGCGGGAACGCGCGAGGAGCTCCGGGACTTCCTGCCCGAGCACACGGCGGCCGTTCGAGCGGCCGAGGTCGGCTCGAAACGCGCCGACGCGCTCGACCAGGGAACGGTGAAACCCCATGTTCGCGCCGAGCGGCACGCGGCAGCGATCCTCGAAGGTGAATCGGCTCGGCCCATAGTCGAGAATCGCGATCGTCCCCCACAGGTCGCCGCGCGTCAGGTCGAGCCACCGCGGCGGGGGCGCTTCCCAGATCGGGACGACGGGACCACCAACGTAGTCCGCGCCGTCGTCGAGCGCGCGTGCGCCGGCGAGGAGCCAACCCGGTTCCACTCGGACGTCGTCATCGGTGAAGAGCAGCAGCGGCGCCGCTGTCGCGGCGATGCCGGCGTTGAGCGCGGCCGACCGTCCCTGCCGACGTTCGACCAAGTATGTGAGTCGGACCGGGTACCCCGCCTGTCGTGACCTGACGACGTGCCGCGTGTCGTCGGTCGAGTTGTTGTCGATGACAACAACCTCCCAGGGCATCAGGGGGTCGGTCTCGGAACGGGCGAGGACATCCAGCGTCTCACCCAGCAACGCTGCCCGGTTATAGGTCGCGATGAGGACCGCGACCCGCGCTGAACCAACCATGCCTGGGTTCTCCCCGACCTCACGCGTTACCGAAAGTGGTCGCTGCCAAGTGCAGTGAGGCGTCCATCACCAGAGCCTGCCGAACTGACCACGTGCATTACATTCGCCGAGCGTTCTCGCCTATACGGTCGAGCTCACGGCCTCTTGCGAGTTCAATGCCATTCAACGCCAGCGCTCCGGCGCATGACTTACCGCGAAAGCGACGCGGGTTCCTGTCTCGATGAAACCTTGTCCTCGCGACGCTGCCGCGCATGGCGGCTCCAGCACGCGCGCACGTAGCCGATGGCGTACGCACACTGCATTTCCCGACGAGCGGCCGTCACACGGTCGCGCGATGCCGCAGCGCCCAGCCAACCGACGGCGGCACGCAGCAGCAGGCCCCAGACAAAGCGCGGTACATGAAGCAGTACCGGCACGCTGCGCAGATCCAGCCCCAACTCGGTCTGCTGGTGCATGGCATCGACGCGCGCCCGCGAGACGCCTTTCCAGAACCACCACCGCCTGAAATACCGCTTGGTCAGACGCTCCCGCGGCACGTGGTGATGCAGGTCCATCGCGGGAGCGTAGAGCCCGCGCGCGCCGAACGAACGTCCGCGGGCGAAGAACTCCGCCTGCTCCTGGCCGAGCAGGGAGCGTCCGCGACGGCCGAGTTCGGCATCGAAGCCGCCGATCCGGTCGATCAGCTGCCGGCGCACGGCCATATTGGCGCCGAGCGGCACGCGCTGGCGTTCTTCGAAGACGAAGCCGTCGGTCCCGTAGTCAAGGATGGCGAGGGTCCCCCAGAGGTCCCCGCGGTGCTGGTCGAGCCACGGTGGGGGTGGCCCGCCCCAGATCGGACGCACGGGGCCGCCGGTGTAGTCGATCGCCGGGTCGGTGTCGAGCCCCGCGCACGCGGCGTCGAGCCACCCTGGCGCGACCCGCACATCATCGTCGGTGAACGCGATGATCTCGCCCTGGGCGACTTCGATGCCCGTGTTCAACGCATAGGACTTACCTTGCCGAGATTCGAACACATACCGCATCGGAACCGTAGACAGCGGGATCATGGCTTCGACGACCGCCCGCGTGTGATCCGACGAATTGTTGTCGACGATGACGACGTCCCACAGCCGCGCGGAATTGACCGTCCGCAACGTTTCGAGCATCTCACCAAGGAGGTCCGCCCGGTTATAGGTGCAGACCAGGACGGTTGCGCTCAGTGGCCGAGGTTGCGCCATGGGCCAGCCGTACTGCAAACGCCGTGCGCGCTGCAGAGTTCGCCTTTTCGTATCGCGGGAGCGGAAAAGGGAAAATCTTTTCCCGAGGCATCGGAATTGCTGGGCCGTTACTGACCAACTGATGGCTCGACTATTCCTGGCCGTCAGCTTTGCCGCCACCTCGGCGTTCGCCATCCTCATCGGCGCCCACCGAACCCCCGTCGAGGACGACCCGGCCCTCTTCCGCGCCATGACCATGAACATTCAGATGGGCGGGGACTCGGCGGACCGTTACGACCTGTCGCGCGTCGTCGAGACAATCGCCGATGTGAGCCCGGATCTCGTCGGCCTGCAGGAGGTCGTCCGCAATCATCTGGAATACAACTGCGACGACCAGGCGGCGCTCATCGCCGAGAGGCTGCGGAGCCGTACACGGCGTCCGTGGCAGCACGTGTACCGGAAGGAATGGAATACGCCAAGACGCGAGTGTCTCGAGAGTGGTCGTGGCGACGAATGGGAAACCGAAGGTCTCGTATTCCTCTCGCCGGAGCCGTTTCTCGACGTCGCGCACGTGAAGCTCCCGCACTCGCGGATCGGCCTGATGGCACGCGTCGCATCGGCTCCGGACATCCCGGTCATCGTCACGCACCTGGCGAGTTCCATCACGAATCGACCGCAGCGCATCAGGCAGCTCGATGTGTTGCTGCCGTGGGCGGACGCATTCGATCCCGGTGTCTTCATGGGCGATCTCAACGCCGAGCCTGACGCGCCGGAGCTTGCACCGGTCCGCTCGCGCTACCGCGATGCGTGGGCGGAAGCGTCGCGGCGGGGCGTGGCCTACGGGATCCGCTCCGGGTGGACACGGCCGACTCGTGAGTCGCGTATCGACTACGTGATGTACTCGGCCACCGCCGGGCTGACGCTGGAATCGGTCGAAGTTGTCGACACGTTCTCGCTGCTGCGTCGCACCGAGGCGTCGGACCACCGTCCCGTTGTTGCGACGTTCCGCCGCATGCCCCGCCGATTAGTGAACAGGCGGATGCGCGCGGGTCGTGCGACGGGGAAGCCAGGACATGCCATCCCGCTCACCCACCCTCGAACTCGATATCGCTGACCGCATCGTATCCACGATCCGCGGCAGCAGCAGTGGGTTCGATTCACGTGACGCGAGGCCCGGGTCGCACGTCGTCGCCGACGTAATGCCCTCACGTGCGAGCGTGGACAGGTACGACCGCGATACACGCCGCTCGGGTAGCAAAGGTGGGTAGGTCGGCGTGCCGGTGATCGCCTCGATGCGGTTGCGGTTGTAGACGACATCCCGAAGGAACAACTCCGGATCGTCCGGCGTCCGGTGCAGGTGCGTGTGCAGCTGAAAGTCCACGCCGGCGTGTGCGAGCCTGGCGACGTCCGCCGGCGCCATCAACGTCAGGAGGCGCGACGCGCGCAGCGCGTCATAGTCGAGCCCCAGCCGCGCCGTGATCCGACGCACGAGTTCGTCCTTCGCCGTCGCATCGAGGCCCGCGAACGCGCCGGCGATTCGCCGCACGAACCGCTCCCGGTCCTCGGCGGTGCCGAGAGCATGGCGTCCGTCCAGACCCTCGATGCCGGTCGCGTCGATCTCGCGGACGCGCGCCTTCCAGACCGCGTACGAGACGAAGAGCCGAACGATCGGGAAGTTGTGATCCACCCGGCCCGTCGTCAGGTAGACGGTCGCCGGTTGTCCCGCCGCCGACAGCAGCGGCCATGCACTCGCCATGAAATCGTGGTAGCCGTCGTCGAAGGTCAGGGCCACGGCGCGGTCGGGCAGGTCGTTGCGATACAACCGCTCGAGGGCTTCATCGAGCCGCAGCACGGTACACTTCGCACGGCGGAGCAGCGCCAGTCGCTGCTCCAAATGAGGCCGGGACACGTACAGGTCTGGGTTCCAGCGGTGCTCGTCGTCGAGCGAAACGCCGTGGTAACAGAAGATCAACAGGCGGTCGCGCCGCCAGGCGCTTTGCGCGATCAGGCTCGTCACGCCAAGGTGCTTGGAGACAGCAAGGATGTTTTTTTGAGGGAACGGATCACGTCTGCAGGCTCAGCAAGGGCTATGCCTGGGCCGTTTCCGCGCCGGCTCTGCTGGGCTGGCATCGAAATCGCACAACTGCCGCGGCTTATGGCGATGACGGCGGAGCGTGAATGGACTGGGTACATTCTCGAAGATTTTACGTTTGTAGATTATGCGCCCGGTGCACGCGTGCTCGACGTCGGGTTCGGAGGCGGACAACAGGTCCGGCGATTGTTGGCGGCAGGCTGCCGGGCGTTCGGGATTGAGATGGACCGGGAACTGGCCGCGCGGGGAAGGGCCGCCGGATACGCGGTTTCTCGCGCCAAGGCGGAAGCGCTTCCGTTTCGCGATGGGACACTCGACGGGCTCGTGTGCAAAGTCGTCATCCCTTACACCGACGAAGCTCGTGCCATCGCCGAGGTCGCCCGCGTGCTGCGTCCGGGTGCGGTGGCCCACGTCTCCTACCACGGGCTCGGGTATTACCTCCGCTATCTCTTTATGGACAAAAACTGGAAACGACGAGTCTATGCGGCGCGCGTGCTGGTGAACACGGCTGTCTACGCGATCACCGGCCGTCGGTTGCCGGGTTTCCTGGGCGATACGTTGTATCAAAGCCGGATCGGTTGCAGCGGTATTACGACCGCACGGGCTTGAAACTGGCCACCGACCGTCCGGCGGCCCGGTTCATGGGCGCGCCGGTGTTCATCTACCACATCCTCGGGCGCAGCTAGCGCGGTTTGACGCTCCGACCTGCCACGCGCTCAGGCCACGAGGTGCGGCCGCCGCAAGCCGCCGTCCGCGACGATCTCCCGCATCGGCTCCGACCGCATCTCCGGCGGAATCGGCAGCCCGAGCAGCGACATCAGCGTTGGCGCGATGTCGAGATTGTCGTACTGCGACAGCTCGAGGCCGCGCGGAATGCCGGCGCCAAAGAACACGATCATGCCACGCTCGTCGTGGCAGCCTGATTTCAGGTGCCCGGTGTTGTAGATGACGTCGTCGTACTGCCGCACCGGCTCGCCAGGCGCCGTCGGGAAGTGCACCTTCGACGTCGGCTTGATCGTCCCCACCTGGTACGCCCGCAGGTTGACCCGCACCGCACCGTCAATCGAGCTGCAGATGAACGTCTTCTGCTCCGGTGTGTCGATATACGACGCCTCCAGCATGCCGAGGATGCGATCCCGCTCCGCGTCGGGCTGCGCGTAGATCACGAACTCGTCTGACATCGTCGAGATCGCTTTCGCGGTTGACCGCACTCCGAGCAGGTCGCGCAGGGCGTCCAGCGCTCGCCACTGCGCGATCTGCTTGCCCCCCTTCATCTTCGACTGAAACGGCTTCTGCCCCATGCTCGAGGCGACGACGAGCACGGTCTCGCGGTCGAGAAGCGTCATCACACGGCCGAGCAGCTGATCGGCGGTGACATAGCCGTACTCGATCGCCGGACCATAGGTGGCGATCTCCTCCTGCTCGTCTCGAGCGGCCGGAACTTGTCGGGCTGCATCGCCTTCCAATAGGTGTGCTGATAATGCGCGACGTGATTCGTATGGAACGTGGCGAACTGCGGCCGATGCTGCTTGTACAGCTTGCTGAAGAACATGAAATTGACCAGCGGCTGCAGCGCCACCCGCTTCCACCGGGTCTTGGGGTTGAGCCGCTCAGCCGCCAGCTGGCGGCCGATCTGCGCGAGTGCTCCGAGCCCGAGCCCGAGCTTCACCAGTTGCGCGGCCAGCCTGGCCTTGAAGGTCAGCGTGTCCTGGTCGGTGGGCAGCCGCACCGAGCGAGTGTAGGTAAGGTTGAGGGTCTGGATCGGCTCGAGATTTTCGGGCCACGTCTGCGCATCCGGCGAGAACGTATCCGGCACGTAGAATCCGTCAACCGGCCGCGGCGGCCACGAACACAGGCTGCCGAAGACGCCGACCTTCAGACCCTGCTCGGCGCAGCGCTCCCAGATCCGCTTCGCCTTGATCGTCTCAGGTGGCTGCTGGAGGAAGAAGACGTTGTGCTCCTCCTGCGGCTGGCCGGTGTGCACCGTCGTCCACGTGATCCACGGATCGAGCTGCGGCGGACGATCGACGCTCAGCGGTGTGCCCCACGTCCCTTCCTGTTTGAGGCGCGCGAAGTTCGGCAGCTTGCCCTGGGCGATGAACGGATCGATCAAGTCCCACGTGATTTCGTTGATCTCCAGCAACAAGACTTTTCGGCCTGTCATTCCTGTTCTCCTGCCGTCACGCGGCCCCGCGAGGCCGGCGCCGATCGATCGGCGCCGCCGCGCCCGTTCACAAAAAGCGCTGACCCGGGGTCCGGCATCAGCAAAAGGTACAACCGGCGCACCGTAAGCGGTGCTACCGGTGGTTGGTACCAAAGAAATCAACATTGGCTCACGCGGCATCCACGAGGGGCCGCGATCGCCGCAGCTCCAGCAACTCATAGACCACGTCCAGCGCCACGTCGGTCGCGCGGCCCGCGTTCGCGAACAGGGCATGTGCGGCGCGGCGCGCCTCGCGCTTGCGGGCGGGAGCGGCGATCGCCGCGGTCACGGCGCTCGCCAGCGCTTCCGGGCTGGCTGACGACGTCCGCCATCGATCGAAGCTGCGCCCACTTGCCGGCATCGATCCTCGCCGCTGCCTGAAGCTCGGGTGCGTCGTAGACGACGATTGGCCGATCGAGCAGCGCGAACTCGAATCCAACGGTGCTGTGATCGGTCACCAGCAGGTCGGCCGCGGCCAGCAGCGGGCTGACGTCGACGCCACTCGCGAGCACGAAGCGCGGATTGCCGTCGAACGCCGCCAGGCGCGCAGGCCAGTCGATGCCCGCCGTGTACTTCGGATGCGGCGTCGCCGACCGATCGTGGAGCTTCACGATCACATTGCGGCCGGTGTCGAGCAGCGCCGAGATGATGGCGTCGCCAGCGAGGTGAAGCGAGTTGGCGGTGGAAAAGGTCGGCGCGTACAGGATGGTCTCCAGCTGCGGCGACAGCCCGAGCGACGTGCGGACCGATGCCGGGGACCAGGCGCCGTTGACGAGCGCGTCTATTTTCGGGAAGCCGACCAGCACCGCCTGCTCCGGCCTGATGAGTCCAGACGCGACGTAGCGCTGCATGCGATCTTCGTTCACGAAGGCCACACGGTCGAACGTATCCAGCGCCGCTGCGCCGAGCTTCGCGGGATTGTCGAGATCGTACTTGCCGGCGACGCCGTGGAAGAACTTGATCCACCGCCGGCACCGGCGCAGGGGCGCGTGATTCCAGGCGTCGGCGGTCATCGCGAGGTCGAATCGCGTCCATACGGTCGCCGCGCGCGGAACGAGCAGGTCGTGAAAGCCGTCGGCGTCGAGCGCAGCGGCTACGCCCGGCATGTCCTCCGCCGTCACAGTGATGGCAACCCTGTCGTCGGCGGTCAACGCGTGCCAGACCGGGCGAAGAACGGCCAGGTTCATGGGCGTACGCACGTCGACGAGGACGCGCACCTCGCCGCTGCGTCGTCGCAGCGAATCATCCAGCCGGCGCAATGCCTGCGCCATCGTCCGGCGCAGCGTCCGAATCATACGCGCGCCTCCGACGCGGCGGTGACGCCAGTCGCGGAGCCACGCAGGCGTCCAGCCTCGCGCCCGGTAGGCGAGCGTCGCGGCGGCCGGGGCGTGCTCGGCGAGCCATGCGACGACGCCCGCCATGCGACTGCCGTCCCGCAGCTGCAACGCCCGCAGCCGGAGCGCCGCGACAGCGGCGTCGCCGCGCTCCAGCGCATCCTTTGCGTCCTCGAGCAGCAACTCCGACGTGAAACGCGCGATCTGTGAGTCCACTGCCTGCCGTTCCGTCGTTCCGGGCGCGCAGTGCGGTCGGGTTTTCTCGAACGTCTGCAGCATGCCCCGGATCATCCGGGCGCGGTTGCGCGACAGGCTGTTGCCACGAACGCGGTAATGCCCGAGCGGCCGCGGGTTGCGGCGGAAGACGAACCCGGCGAGCGCCGCGCGCAGCCAGAAGTCATAATCCTCGCTCGTCCACTGCGTCTCGTCGAAGCCGCCGATGGTGTCGAATACCGGCGCGCCGGAACACCGTCATGATGAAGATGGCGCATTCGTCCGCGATCAGCTCCGTCAGCGGCAGTACCGCGGTCGCCCCCGCCGGCTGGGCTCGCGGGCCGGCCGTCGAACGGACCGCCGCGAAAATAGCCGTTGCCGGTCACCAGGCCGGTCTCGGGATACCGCTCGAACATCGCAAGCTGCGCGGCGAGGAACGTGCTGTCCCAGCTGTCGTCGCTGTCGAGGAAGGCGAAGAAGTCGCCGGCGGCGACCCGCATCGCGTGGTTGCGCGCCGCAGACGGCCCGGCTGTTCGACTGGCGGACCAGCCGGATCCGCGCGATCGACGGCCGCGTACGACTCGGACAATCGCGATGGTGTCGTCCGTCGAGCCATCGTCGACGAGCACCAGTTCCCAGTCGGTGAACGTTTGGGCCCGGATCGAGTCGATCGTCTCGCGGATGTACCCGGCCGCGTTCCAGGCGGGCGTGATTACGCTGACTGCCGGCATCGTTCGCTCTCGCACGGCGGCGGATCTGATCGGACTGCAGGCGCCGAGAGCCCGAGCACGTCGTACAGCGCGGCGGCGCAGCGCGCGGCCGCGGTGCCGGGGAGGTAGAAGAGATCGGTCGCGACCGGCCGCCGCGCAGCCGACAGCCTCGTCCGGGTGCGGCCAGGGCGTCCTCCACCGCGGCTCGCAGCCATCGCGGCGCCATCGTTTCCGCTCACGTTGTGCGCAGCGTCCGCGAGCAGCCGGACGTAGCTCGGGATGCACGTTCGCCTGTCGTGAATCAGCTCCGGCACGTCGATGCGCACCAGCGGACGGTCGAGCAGCAGGTACTCGAACCCGGCCGAACTGTGGTCGGTGATCATCACGTCGGCGGCGGCGAGGCACGGGGTGATGTTGGCGCTCGTCGCGAGCAGCGCGTCTGGCCGTCGAGGAGCGGGCGCCAGCCGGGCCATCCAGTCGATGCCGCCCGAGTACTGCGGCCGCAGGTCGCGCGACCGGTCGTGCAGCTTGACGATCAGGTTGATCGGCATGGCCACGTCAGCCGCTCGACCAGTTCGACGCCCAGACGGTTGAGCGACGATGCCGGCGACCACGTCGGCGCGTAGAGCACCGTCGGCCGTGCCGGATCGAGACCGAACTCCTCGAGGATCGCGTCGCGCTCGCAGCGAGCCGTCGACCAGGCAGTCCACCTTCGGCATGCCGATCAGCGCGCCGCGGGCCTGCCCTCGGATCGATGGCGCCCGCGGCGCACGAAGTTGCGCAGCCGCCGCTCGTTGACGAAGAACAGCCGGTCCCACTGGCGCATCGACGTCGGTCGGCGCGTCGAACCCGTACTTGCCGCCGACGCCGTGAAACATCTGGATCGCGCGGCTGCGCCGCGCGGCAGCGTCGCCCACATGAAATCGGACGTCGAGGTACGCGTCCCACCTGGCGAGGGCGGCGCGGCCGGGGCCGATGCGTCTCGTGCCGGGCGCGGCATCGCGTAGATCGGTCGAGCTCCGCGCGGTTCCTCGCTGGCCGTGAAGGCGAACTGCACGCGCTCGTCGGCGGCCATGGCCCGGACGACCGGCGCCACCATCTCGTAGTTCACGGCCGTCCGGCTGTCGACGAGGACCCGCCGGCCGTCGCGCCGGCGCGCCAGCAGCGGTCGATCCAGCCGGCGCAGCGTGTGCAGCAGCGTCATGCCGCCGACGCCTCCTGCACGCCAGCGTCTTCGCCCTGGCGTAGGCCCGTGCCGCGGGTGCGGACGACGTCGCGGGCCGTGACCGACAGGCCGAGCAGGTAGTAGATCGTCCAGTTGAACGCCACCGAGGCGAAGAGCGCGCAGACCACCCAGCCGACCATGCAGGCGACCATCGCCGCGGCGTGCGTCTGCAGGAACATGCGTTCGTCAGCCGTCCAGGCCATCCTCCGGCTCGGCGTGCGGCCTGCTTGCTTCGACCGCCGACGGTAGATCCAGTCAGCGTGCGGCGCGTCCACCACGCGGCGCGTGAAGCCCGCGCCAGACCAGGAACACGAAGGCGATGCGATGCCGAAGACGCCGATTTCCGCGGCGACCTGCAGGAGCGCGTTGTGCGTGACGCGCCACTGCTTCGCCTGTCCCGGCGGCCCGTAGTTCTTGAACTGGCCGGCGCCGACGCCGGTGAGCGGGACTGCTCGAGGAACATCGCCATCGCCTGTTCCATCAGCAGCGTGCGCTCCTCGCGCGAGCCCGTGTCGTCCTTCTCGCGCGTCCGTGATGCTCGCCATGCGCGTCCCAGAACGACTGCGGCAGTGTCGGGCACGACGAGCATGCCGGCCGACGACGGCGACCGATGATCACGTCGGGCGTCAGCATGCGCGTCGGCGAGCAGGAACACCGCCGAGCATCGCGACCGCGCCGAGCATGCCGCTGCGCGACTTGGTGAAGACGATCGCGCCAGCATCAGCACGCACGATGCCGGCAGCACAGCAGCCGCTTGAACGTCGGGCCCGGGCCGCTTGACGTACATCATCGCGAGCGGCAGGAACGCCGCCAGGTTCAGCGCGAGGTCGTTCGGATTCTGCGAAGAAGCCGCCGACCGGGCCGGCCGCGCGGTCGCCTTCCACGAGGTTGACGCCGCGCAGGTAGTCGACGCACGACGCGCGCCGAGATGTAGCCGAAGGCGAGCACGATGACCCAGCAGATCCGCTCGACGCGTTTCGGCGAGGTGACGGTGTTCACCATCAGCAGGAAGATCAGCGCGACCTGCATGAAGATGTCGGTGAACATCGCTCGATCGAGCCCGCCAGGCCAGATCGAGATCGGCATCGTGACCAGGATGACGAGGCCGAGGCGCGAACACGCCGAGCGACTTCGGGCGTCACGCGGATCGGCGACTCGCTGCGCCCGAGTTCACGCAACACCATCGCGGTCAGGCCGACGATGGCGGCGATATCCGAAGATGTGCATTGCGCCGAGCGCGGCGATCTGGTCCTGCGGCCGGAAGAACAGCAGGATCGAGAAGATCAGCAGGCCGCCCCAGCCCCAGTCCCACGTCTCGAGATGCGTGAAGCGGAACGGCTTCGGCTCGTGCGCCAGACGGCCGCGGCCGTCGCGTGCGAGGGCACCGTCGCGTGCGCGCCATGACCGAAGGTCAGGCGCTCGACGCCGTGGCCGACCCCGTCCGACCGATCGTTCCCGTCGCTGTCTCATCGCCACACTCTTCCGGCCGCGCGCGGCCATCGACCAGGCCGGCGACGGCCGCGTAGTTCATCATCACGAAGGTCAGGGCCACCCGCGCGGCCCGTCAAGCAGCTTCACGGATCACCTCGCGCCGTCATCCCGGCGATGCCGCTCGCGCGGCGATCGAGCACGCGCGCCGTAGACCGCCAGGCCGTAGAAACCGAGCTGCGCGGCGAACGCGAGCGCGTACAACAACGGAGTCGTCGCCAGCCAGGCGCTGGCACGACAGGTCGCGACGAGCGCGTAGGGCACGAACAGCCGGCCGATCTTGTGCGACATGAACTGCAGCCACACCGGGTTGACGATCGGGACCAGCAGCCGCGGCTCGTGCGCGAGCAGCTGGAAGTTGCCGGCCAGCGTGCGCGACTTGCGGCGCAGCTCGGTCGGCGCGTCCTTCGCGGCCTCGTCGAATGCGCGGGCCTGCGTCGTCGAACGTCACCCGGTAGCCGCGCAGCACCACGCGCATCGGCGCCATGCACGTCGTCCAGGATCGTGTCGGCGGGCAGCGGCCGCCAGAGCGACCGGCGCATCGCGTAGATCGCGCCGGTCACGCCGAGCGTGGAGCCGACGATCGCCTCGCGCCGGCGCAGCCACTTCTCGTAGTTCCAGTAGGCGCCGACGCCGTCGCCGATCGTGGAGCGCGCCGTGTCCGTCGAGCACCAGCTCACCGGAGACGGCACCGATCGCCGGGATCGCGCGAAGTGCGACACCAGCCGGCGGATCGCGTCGGGCGCGAAGCGCTGGCGGGCGTCGGCAAAGACCAGCATCGGATGGCTGGCCTCGCGTCGACGGCGGCGTTGAGCGCGCCGGCCTTGCCGGTGGGCGGCAACATCAACAGCGTGATGCGCTCGGCGATAGGGCGCCAGTGCCTCCGCCGTGTCGTCCGTCGAGCCGTCCGAGGCGACGATGATCTGGAGCCGGTCGGCGGGTAGTCGCGACGCGAGGATGTTGTCGATGCGCGCCGGCAGCCGGCGGCCTCGTTGCGCGCGGCAATGATGACTGCTGACACCAGGGCAGTTCCGTGTCGTCCCGGCCGCCGCCGGTCCGCGACGGCCGGCCGCACTGCGCAGTGTGCCGGCATCCGCCGGCCCGTAACGCGCCCACAGCGCCCAGCAGCAGCGGGTACCCCGCGTAGACGTAGGCACGAAGACGACCGAGACCCAGAACACGACTTCCATGACGATCACGCGTCAGGCCGCAGACCTCCATGCTCGAGCCTGCGCGACGGCGGCCGCTGCGATCGGTGCGCCGAGCCGGAACACGTGGGCGCCGCCGTTGCGCGCCCAGCGCGTTGCGCGTGTCGAGCGACCAGCGTCGCGGACTCGACGACCATGTCGATAGTCGAACGCGCGTGTGATCGGTGAGGATGACGACGCAGTCGTAGCTGCGCGAGTTCGTCGCGCGTGAGGTCGACCGATGTCAGCTCGATCTTGCCCGGCCAGTCGCGCGCCCGCAGCACCGGCGCATGCGGATCGGTATAGCGACACGCGGGCGCCGCGTTCCTGCAGCACGTGCATGACGTCGAGCGCCGGCGACTCGCGGATGTCGTCGATGTCCCGCTTGTAGGCGATGCCCAGGACGAGCATCCGACGAGCCGTTGACCGCCTTGCGCTGGCGTGTTGAGCGCCTCGCCGACCTTGTCGGCGACGTAGTGCGGCATCGCCCGAGTTGACGTGGCCCGCCAGCTCGATGAAGCGCGCCTCGAAGCCCGCCTCCTTCGCCTTCCACGACAGGTAGAACGGGTCGATCGGGATGCAGTGGCCGCCGAGGCCGGGGCCCGGATAGAACGGCATGAAGCCGAACGGCTTGGTCTTGGCGGCGTTGACCACTTCCCAGACGTCGATGCCCATGCGGTCGCACATCAGCGCCAGCTCGTTGACCAGGCCGATGTTCACGGCGCGGAAGGTGTTCTCGAGCAGCTTCACCATCTCGGCCACCTGCGTCGAGCTCACCGGCACGATGGTGTCGATGGCGGTGGCATAGAGCGCCGGCGGCGATCGTCGAGCACGCGGGGGTGATGCCGCCGACGACCTTCGGCGTGTTCTTCGTGTTGAACTTCTCGTTGGCCGGGATCGACGCGTTCCGGCGAGAACGCGAGGAAGAAGTCCTCCCCGACCTTCAGCCCCGTCGCCTCGAACATCGGCTGCAGCAGCTCCGCCGTCGTGCCCGGATAGGTCGTCGACTCGAGCACGACCAGCAGGCCCGGGTGCAGGTACTTCGCGATCTGCTCGGCCGCCGACACGATGTAGGACATGTCCGGGTCCTTCGTCTTGCGCAGCGGCGTCGGGACGCAGATGTTGACCGTGTCGAGCTCGCGGATGACCGAGAAGTCGGTCGTGGCCGCGCAGCCGTCCCGCTTGGCGCAGCGCGGCGACGTCGGCGGTCGGCACGTCCGGGATGTACGAATGCCCGGCGTTGACCTCGTCGACCTTGCGCTGGTCGAGATCGATGCCGGTCGTCGTCAGCCCGGCGCGGGCGAACTCGACCGCCAGCGGCAGGCCGACGTAACCGAGACCGACGACGCCGGCGCGGGCCGGTCGCGGTTCTCAATCTCTTGCGAGCAGGGAGGTGGCGGTAGCGGTTCATGCGATGTCTCAGGCTCCTGTTTCAGGTTCGGTGACGCCGAACAGCATGCGCCGGACGCGCTCCCAGAACCCGGAGCTGTTCCTGGCGCCGACCGGGCGTGCGGCGATAGCGCTGCACCCGCACGCCGCTGGGCGACCGATGCCTCTGTCGCGGACGCCTTGCTCGTCGGCGCAACACCGCTGCGCATCGCCGGTGCGTCGGCTGCTGCGGCGCCGTGACCGCTCGCGTCGCGACGCGGCTGCTTGCGGTCATCGCCGCTGCGGACGCCGGGCGCGCCAGGTTGCCCGCCGGCGCAACCGGCTGCTGATCGATCGACGGCCGGCAGCGAGGCGGCTCGACTGGCATTGCCGACTCGTGCGCCGACCGCCGGTCCGCCGCAGCGACTGCTGGCGTGTCGCGCCGGCGTCTGAGCGTCGCCGCAGCGTCGGCGGCGCGACGGCTCGTTGGCGCGGCGTCGCGCTCCGCGTCCGAGCGCCAGCAGACCGGGCCTCTTCCTCGACCACGCCGCTGCTGCACCGCGATCTGCCTGCTCGCGCTGCGCCAGCTCGCGCTCGCGTGGCGACCAGCGCCTGCTCGCGCTGCCGGACATCTCGTCGGCGAGGCGCAGGGCCTCCTCGGTCTCCGCCATCGACAGTCGCGGCGGCGCCGCCGCGTCGGCGCCTTCGCTGTGGTACGAGGCCAGCACGCCGGTGGCGTCGAGCTCGGCCAGCGCCTCCTCGGCGATGCCCACGTCGACGTCGCGGCGATCCACGCCGTAGGCGAACAGCAGCGTCGCGTCGGCGATGACGTTGATGATGCGCGGCACGCCGCGGCTGCGCGTGTGAATCAGGTCGGTGACGTCGCGCGGAAACTCCACCGCCGGGCCGATCGCGGCGCGGCGCAGCCGGTGATTGACGTAGTGCCGCCGTCTCGTCGGCATCGAGCGGCTGCAGGTGATAGCTGACGGTGATGCGCTGGCGCAGCTGCTCGCAGCTGCGGCAGCGCGCAGCTTCTCGCGCAGCTCCGGCTGGCCGATCATGATGATCTGAATCAGCTTCGACTTCTCGGTCTCGAGGTTCGAGAGCATCCGGATCTCTTCGAGCGCCGGCAGGCTCAGGTTCTGCGCCTCGTCGATCACGAGCAGGCCAGCCGGCCGGCCTGGCGCTGCTGCACGAGGAACTCGGCGAGGCGGTGCAGCAGCACCGGCTTGCTCAGCCCGGTCGGGTCCATGCCGAAGTCGAGCATGATGGCGTCGAGCAGTTCGCGCGGATCGAGCATCGTGTTCACGATGCGCGCGACGGTCGTGTTGCGATCCAGCCGTCCGAGCAGCGACTGCAGCATCGTCGTCTTGCCCGAGCCGATCTCGCCGGTGATGACGACGAATCCGGCGTGACCCTTCGATGCCGTACCGGAGGTAGCTGAGCGCCTCCTGGTGCACCCTGCTCGGGTACAGATAGTCCGGGTCGGGGCTCAGCGCGAAGGGGCGCTCACGAAGCTGAAAGTATCGTTCGTACATGTCGTCAGACCTCTCAGGCAGACTTCGCCACGGCGCAGTCGGCGTCTCGATCTGGGGGAGCACCACTTCAACGGCGCGGCGGTAGTCGTCGGGAAAGTCGATTTCGATCCAGGGCAGGCCGCGCGTCCCGATCGACGTGCAGCGGCCGCTCGTCGGCGAAGGCCTTGAACGCGCGCGGCACCCAGGCCTTGCGCTCGCCGGCGGCGACGAGCGCGTCCATCTTCTCGACCAGCAGTCGTGCGCCCTGCGGCCCGAACTTCACGATGCCGAGGTTCTCGCCGTCGGCGTCCTCCGGTTCCATCGTCTTCGAGATGTCGACGACGCGGCCGCGGCGGACCCGCACCTTCATCTCCTCGTCGCTGTAGGTGGTGCGTCTCGTCGCGGTAGGCGAGCAGCAGCGCGTCCTCGTGACGCGCGCTGACCAGGTCCACGACCAGCTGCGGATGCACCAGCACGTCGCAGTTCATCACGACGAAGCCGTCGGTCAGGAGCGGCCGCGCCAGCCACAGCGAATACAGGCTGTTGGTCTGCGCGAAGATCGTCGTTCTCGACGAACGTGACGTCCGGGCAGCGTCCGGCGGACCGTGTCGGCGGCGCAGCCGACGACGACGACGACGTCGTCGATGCCGGCCGCGCGCAGCAGCCGGATGTTGCGCGACAGCATCGTTTCGCCGCCGAGCGGTCACGAGGCACTTCGGCATGTCGCCGCGTGTCGCCGTTCAGGCGGGCACCGCGCCCCGCCGCCAGAATCACACCCTTCATCTCGTCCCTCGATGGGTCATCTTGCCCGCCCTCACCCGGACTGCCGTCAGATCTCGACTTCCGCGCGCGAGCCCGTAGCCCGGCAGCCGAGCTGATCCCGGTGAGCTGTGTCAGCGCGTTCGAGAACCACTGCGCGCTCCTCGCGTCGGCCATGCCAGGAGGAGGAAGAGCGCGGCGTAAAGCGAGCACGCCGAGCGCCATGTGCGCGAGTACCGCGATGAGGTGAGGCGGGACCGCATGGCGCGTGAGCACCAGCAGCACGATCACTACGCCGCCGGCCACAGCGGCGGCCACACGATCTCGCGATAGCCGCGTGCCACGGGTAGCCCGACCGCGCGGCAGGCGCGCGGAAAGATGAACGCCGCGGCCGTTACGACTGTGGGCAGGAGCATCGTGCCCACGCCACCCCAACCATCCCGAGCAGCTTCACGAGCGGGATACTGAGCAATAGATTTGCCACCGCGCACCACGACGTGGTCGATCGGCGAGGTAGCGATGGTGTCCGGTCGCCTTGAGCACCGTGCCGGCATGGCCAGTCCAGGCGCACGTGACGACCACCACGGAGGCGAGGAGCTGCAGTGCGAGCGCGCTCGCCTCGAATGCCGGGGCCGACCCAGGCATGGAATCAGCACGTCGCCGATCGCAGCGACGGCGCCGCACAGCGACACGGCAATGGCGAGCTGAAACCGCGTGGCCCTGACCATCAGCTCGCGCTGCGCATCGAGCGTTCCTGCGACCGCGCGATGCACGACTGGTGGGGAAGAGGAACGTGTGCGAACTGATGGGTCAACCTGAGCAACGCCTCGGCCAGCCGCTGCGCCACCGCGTAGACCGCCGACGACGGTCGTGTTCATGAAGATGCCGAGGATGAAGGTGTCGGTGGCGAAGTTCAGTCGCGCCGACCAGTCGATGACGGCCAGGTAGGCGCTGAAGCCGGTCAGTTCGCGCAGCCGCGCCCGACTGAAATACGCCAGCCGGATGCTGCAGCTCCGGGAAGACCTGGTGCGCGTTCCGCCGGTAGATGCAGATACGGCAGCATGCGGACCGTCGTCGTCGCGACGACCAGCTTCCACCAGCCCGTACCCGAGCCACAGGACGAGGATGTTCACCGCCGCCGTCGCGACGTTGAAGCCGGTGCCGACGACGTTGTTGAGGTAGTAGCGCTCGAAGCCGTTGATGACGCCGCCGTAAACGCTGAACGGAAATGCAGAGCGCGACGTTGCACGGCGATGATCAGCAGCACGATCCGCCCGGTGCGGGCCTGACCGGGCGCGAGGTTGAAGATGCTGCGGCAGCAGGAACGACAGGCCGATGGCCAGCACATAGCACGATCACGCCGATGCCGCTGAACACGAAGAACATCGTGCTCAGGATCTCGTTCAGCGCCGCGTGCGTCCTGACGGGCGCGGTACTCGGCGACGAACTTCACGACCGCGCCGCCGTAGCCGAGCTCGAGCACCGTGAAATACGTGGTCACCGACGCGATCGAGCATCCACAGGCCGTAATCCGCCGTGCCCGAGGTGGCCGACGTTGTACGGAAGCACGACGAGCCCGATGAGCGCGTTGACGATGATCAAGGCGTAGCGCGTGACGACGTTGCGCGCGAAGGTGACCAGCCGGCGCTCGCGGGACGTGCCACGTCGTCGCGTCACTTCGCGCCCTTCCCGAACAGGATCACCTTGACCGTGTCGAAGACGATCGAGAGGTCGAGCGCCAGCGACAGGTGCTTGACGTAGTAGAGGTCGTAGCGCAGCTTCTCCATCGCGTCCTCGACGGACGAGCCGTACTGGTATTTCACCTGCGCCCAGCCGGTGAGGCCCGGCTTCACCGCGTGGCGCTGCTGGTAGAACGGGATCTCCCTGCGCGAGCTGCTCGACGAAGAACGGCCGCTCGGGCCGCGGGCCGACGAAGCTCATGTCACCGCGCAGCACGTTCCAGAACTGCGGCAGCTCGTCGAGGCGTGTCTTGCGGATGATGCGGCCGACGCGCGTGACGCGGCTCGTCGCTGGCGCGTGGCCCACATCGGCGTGCCGTCCTTCTCGGCGTCCACGCGCATCGACCGGAACTTGAAGACCGTGAATGTCTTGCCCGTTCTCGCCGACGCGCTCCTGGCAGTAGAGGATCGGCCCGTCCGAATCGAGGTAGACCGCCAGCGCCGTCAGCAGCGTGAGCGGCGCCGACAGCACGATGCCCGACGGAGGCCAGCAGCGAGATCGAACGCGCGCTTCTGGAAGCGCGTCCAGCGCGAGACGACGAAGCCGTCAGAGAAGATCAGCCAGCTCGGCTTCAGGTCGTCGATCAGGATCTTGCCGGTCAGCCGCTCGTAGGTCGTCGTCGCGTCCTCGACGTGGATGCCGGAGAGCTTCGCCTGCGAGCAGTTCGGCGATCGGCAGCCTGCCCGCGGCGATCGGAGAGGCCGACGACGATGCGATCGACGTCGTAGTCCGCGCACGATGCGCGGGATGTCCTCGGCAGCGCCGATGGTCGGCGGGATGTCGAGTCACACCCTGGCCGGCCTGCCTCGTCGTTGATGAAGCCGACGACGCGATAGCCGAAGTCGTGCTGCGTCTGGATCTGGCGCGCGACCATCCGCGCCGTCGGGCCGGAGCCGACGATCAGCACGCGCTCCTCGAGCTGGCGGAGTAGGCCAGGCGGTTGAACAGCAGGCGCCAGGCGACGATCGCGATCAGGAAGATGACGAGCGACGAGACGAAGATGCCGTTCCCGATCGCCATCGAGGGGATCGACGAGGTAGAGCAGCGGCGATGATGATCGAGGCCGCCCCGGCCGCCTGCAGCAGCCGGATCAGCAGCTCACGGCTCGAGTGGACGACCGTCAGATCGTAGAGATCGTTGTAGTAGAAACAGACCTGGCACAGTCCGGTGACCAGCGCGATCTTCCAGAGATCCGGCGGCGACGGCCGAGCCGGCGCCGTGCGCGCGCGCGGCGATCGCCACGGAGCCGAAGATCAGCAGGATCTCGCATCCAAAGACCGTCAGCCCGCGTGGCGAGACGTATCGGTTAAACAGCTGCATGACCCGAACCCCCGGGAACCCTGCCGTTCACGCTTCTCACTGCTCACTCTCTACTTCGTGTTCAAGGTCGTTTCCGCTTCGCCGTTCGCCGTGCGCGGTCGCCGCAGCCGAATCGCGGGCCGAATCCCGACGCGAACGCGGAACGAGAACCCGAAAGCGCGAACGACGTCTGTCACTTGACCTCGTTGAGGACCACGCCGAGGATCTTGGTGTCCTCGAGCGTCGTCAGCGCCTGGTCGAGCGCCGGGCGCTGCGTCACGCCGGCACGCACCACCATCACCACGCCGTCGGCCAGCGGCGCCACGGTGCCGACGTCGGCCAGCGGCATCACCGCGGGCAGGTCGAGGAGCACGCGATCGAACCGCGCGCGCAGCGTGTCGAGCGTGCGGCGCATGGCCGCCGACCCGAGCAGTTCGGTCGGGAACTGCGGCGTCGCGCCGGCCGGCAGCACCGTCAGCCGGTAGTCCGGCAGGTTGACGAGCGCTTCGTCCAGCGTCGCCTCGCCGGCCAGCACTTCGGACAGCCCGGGGCCGCCCTCGTCGATGCCGAACAACGCCTGCACCGAGGGCCGACGCAGGTCGGCGTCGACGAGCACCACCCGGCGCTGGAATTCCTGCGCCATCGTCAGCGCGAGGTTCGCGGCGGTGACCGACTTGCCCTCGCCGCCGCCCGGGCTGGTCACCATCACCGTGCGCAGCGGCGCATGATCCTCGTGCTGCGTAATCCGCGAGCGGATGGCACGGTACTGTTCCGCGATCGCCGAGTGCGGCGTGATGGCCGACACCAGCGCGGGATGCAGGACGGCAATCGCCGTTCGCCCCTCGACGACGGCCGGCGCCGCTGGCGCCGCGACCATGGCCGGCTCCACCGCCGGGATGTAGGGCGAGCGATCGAGGGCCGACGTGCCGTCGATGGCCGGTTGCGCGAACTCCTGCTGCGTGAAGTCGGTCGGCGGCGGCACAAGGCTCGGTGAGGATTGCGTGCGCCGAGCCGTGCCGTCGCGCTCGGCCCTCGCGAGAATGTCCTGGATGCGGCTCATCGTCATCTCTCCTTAGGCGCTGGCGATGCGCGGAATCTCGCCGAGCACCGGCAACTCGAGGTCGTTCAGGGAGCGGGTATCGTGGATCGACCGGTCGAGGTACTCGCGGCCGAGTGCCAGGCCGGCGCCGGCGCAGAGGCCGAGCAGCAGCGCGACGATCATCAACCGCTGGGTGTTCGGGCGACGACGGCGTCGTCGGGAGCGGAGCGCGCGCCGAGCACGGCGAACGTCTCGCCGCCGCGGTTGCGCTCGAGGCTCTCGTTCATCTCGGCGTCACGCAGTTTCGCCGTCAGGCTGCCATACTGCTGTTTCTCGAGGTCGTACTCGCGCTGCAGCGTCGCGATCTGTTGCTCGACGCGGGGCGCGGACTCGACGCGGGCGCGATACATGCCGATTTGCGCGCGGATCTGCCCTTCGTTGCGCTGCAGCTCGCGAATACGCAGCCGCACCTGTTCCTGGTCGGCGAGCAGCCCGCGATAGTTCGGGTCGACCCGCAGGGTGGTGATCCGTTCTTCGACGGGACGGCTCGCCTCAGCCGCCGCCTCCGTCCGCGCCGCCGCCAATTCGTCGCGCAGCCTCACGACCTCTGGATGCCGTTCCGTGTAATTGCCGCGCGCCGCCGCAAGTTGACGTTCGATCGTGACCACCCGTACTGCCGCCGGTGACGCGTTCGCCGGCAGGCCCGGGACGCTGACCTCGGTCGACACGCCAGCCTTCATCCCTTCGATCTGCCGCTCGATCACCGAGAGGCGATCCTGCTCGCCGCGGATGGCGTTCCCGGTTGTCTCCAGCTGCTGCTGGAGGCCCGTCGCCATTGCGACGTTGGCGTTGGTCTGCTCCGGCAGCGCGCCCATGAAGCTTTCCTTCGCGGTGCGCAGGCGGCCCTCGAGCTCGCTGAGGCGCATCTGGCTCTCACTGAGCTGCATACCGACGAACGCGGACGTTTCCTCCGCGCGCACCTCGCGCTTGCGCGAGCTGTCCTCGACGAACAGTTCGGCCAGACGATTGGTGATGCGCTGGGTCGTCGCCGGCGTGACGTCGCCGGTACTGGATGTTGAACTGCATGATCGTGCCGGGCGGCAGGTTCGGATCGGTCGGCGGAACGACAATCGAGATGCGGCGGTCGAGCGCCTGGATGGCGTCGGGGGTCGGGGTGTTCTTGTCGAGCCCCTCCTCCTTGACGATGCGTTCGAGCAGTACCGGGTTCTTCAGCCCCTGCGTGACCGCGGCGACGCGCTCTTCGGCGCTGACCCGCTGCGTCCGCCCGACCAGCTCGGAGGACACTGACGGCATCGTGACGCCGACCGTGGCGCGGCCGGTGTACTGGCGCGGCAGCCACATCACGAGCGCGGCGCCGACTACGGCGGCGAACACCGCCGGAACAATGAGCCACCACATTCGCCGCCGGACGACCGACACATAGTCAAGGGGATGGAAAGCGGGGGTGTTCTCCATTTACTGGATCCTCAAGGGCTTGAAGGTGGCGAACTGGATGCCGATGCGCGTCCGATCGAAGTTGCCGCGGCCGGTCGACTCCTGGTGCGAGGTCACGAGGAACGCCTCGGTGCGGAGCCAGGGCGAAATCTGGTAGCTGATCGAGCTGCTCGTCAAGAACGAATCAAGGAAACCGACGCCGCCGAATGCGTCCACCGGATGCGTCGTGGTGTACGCAGACCTTGCCGCTGTAGGCCATCCGCTCTCCGCGCGTGAGCGGCACGTACACGCTGGCGGCAAATGCCTCGCTCCCGTTGAGGCCGACGGCGGTGTACGAAGGCACGTAGGTGCGGTTGTAGTTGATCGACACGCTTGAGCGACCGAGCTGATGGTGGAGGCCGAGCCTGTATGACGGACCCCAGTCACTGGGGCCATCGCCTTGGTCGAGATACGCCGCGCCCGCCGCCCCGCTCACGGAGGTGTTCTCCGCAACCTGGTAGCTCATCTGTCCCATGGTCGTCTGCACGGCGAAGTGCTGCAGCCCGCCGTCGATGACGCTGGCCCGGTACTGCCACTCGGCGCCCACACCGAAGCGCCGCGACAGCGATTGCTGGAGGGTCACGAGCGGGCCGTGCGAGTAGCCTCCGGCCAGGAACCTGCCGGGCACGGGGGAACTGTCATCGTCGAAGTCGATGTGCTGGTACTGGTACCCGTCCGGCCAGCTGCGTGCGCGGGGCCGTCCGGAGCGCGAAGCCACCCCCGGCATCGAAGGTGCGGCCGCCGACATTGAGATAGGGGAGCGTCCCCGCTATCAGCTCGAGCCGGTCGGTTGACGGGACCACCGTGTAGTTGGCCCCGGCGTCCGCCTGCAGCCGCTGCGACGCTCGATACTGCGCGGACATGCGTCCCCTCTGCTCGTAACGGTTCAATTCAGACACATCCTGGTACGCTTCGAACGCCCCCGAGTACCCAGTGCTGAATCGCAGCTTTCTGCCGTTGTAGTCCAGCTCGCCACGCGGGTTGACGACGCCCACCAACCCCTGGATGTAGGTGTCGTTGCCCTGGTTGCGCACCGTAATGTTCGAATCCCACAAGCCCCTGAGCGCCAGCGCCGGCGTAAAGACCCAGCCGGCCGTCATGCGGGGAGGCTGCCAGGGAGCCGGCTGCGCTTCGGCCCGGCCCGCCAGCATCGGCGCGGCGGCCACAAGCACGGTCACGATCCATCTCATTGCCGTTTTCCTCGGGCCACGGACCTCAGGCGCCAGGGTGCGGAGAGTTCTGCAGCCCGTCGTCCGGAGTCCGGCGCCGTGTTAGGGAACGACGATCGTGTCGCCGGGTTGCAGGTAGACGGGCTCGATGCGGCCCTTGATCGCGTCCTTGTAGTTGAACGGAATCGTCAGCATGCCGAGGTTGCCCTTGCGCAGGATGCGGATGTCGCTGCTGTCGGCGAACTCCCGGAGGCCCCCGGCCTGCGCCAGCGCCTGCAGCACGGTCATGCGGCCCCTGCATCACCTGCGCGCCCGGGCTGCCGCACCTCGCCGATGATGTAGACCTGCGCGGCGGTGGCTTCACTGCACGATCACCGTGACGACGGGGTTGGTGACGTATTCCTTGAGCGAGGTGGTGACGGCGTCACGCAGCTCGATCGGCGTGCGGCCGGCCGCCGCCACGTCGCCGACGAGCGGCAGCGTGATCTTGCCGTCCGGGCCGCACCTGCAGCGACTGCGACAGCTGCGGCTCGCCGTAGACCTCGACGCGCAGCTTGTCGCCGGCGCCGAGGCGGTATTCCTGCTCGTTCCACGGCCGCGCCGTGGTGGACGACGGGGTCGGTGGTGCGCGCCGGGCGCGGCGCGGCGCTGTCGCCGGCGTCGGCGTCGAGCGTGGCGACTGGGCGCTGGCCGCGATCGGCGCCAGCATGAGGCCGGCGAGCACGAGCCGTTTTCAGGATAGAGGTCGACTGATTCGTCATGGTGCAGGTCCTCAATGGCGAGAAGTGGAGGTCCGCGGCAACGACGGGCCGCCGCGCCAGCTCACCACCGGGCGCGAGACCGCCTGCCGCTTCAGCGTGTCGGCATCCACCGCGTGCGTCGGGTAGCACGCGGCGCCGACGGAAATCCGCAGCGGCGTTGGAAAGTCGTAGCTGTCGATGCGCGACACGAGACGGTCGATCACGCGCGTCGAGTTGTCGAAGTCCGCGTCGAGGAGCACGAGGGCGAGCGAGCCCTTCTCGGTCTTGCCGAGCAGGTCCGTGTCGCGGACCTCGCGGCCGACCAGCTGCGCCACCTCGTCCACCGTGCCGTCGTCGGCCGTGACCTCGAGCCCTTCCCACTCGCGCTTGGTCTCGAGCACGACAAGGGTCAGGAAGTTCTGCGAGCGCACGGCCCGCTTCAGCTCGCCGTCGAGCACGAACTCGAAGGCGTTGGGCGTCAGCAGCCGGGAGCCCTCTTCGAAGAAATCGCTCATTCCTGGAGACCCCGTGCCCGTCGCATGAAACCGCTCATTGCGCAGAAACCCGCGCAACCAACATCTGTGTGGCCCATCCCGCTACGATGCCTTGTCGAGGCCGTTTTCCTTGATCTTGTAGAGCAGCGCCTTGTAGCTGATGCCGAGGATCTCGGCGGCTTCCTTGCGGTTCCACCGGGTGCGCGTCAGCATGCGCAGGATCAGCTCGCGTTCCGCTTCACGCGCCGCGGTGCGCGCGATGTCCTTGAGGGACACGTTGCCGGAGGTCGCCGTGGCGACCGCCGCACTCACCGCGGCCGCCGCCGCGGCATCCGGATGCGCCGCCGCGTGGGCGGCGGCTGGCATGAACGGCGACGCCGCCGCCACAGCCGGTGGAGGAGGAGCCGGCTGCAGCGGCATCGCCACCGGACGCGACGCGAAGGCGGCGGCCGAGTGGGAGCGGAACGCAATCGGCGCGATCGGCTGCGTGCAGCTCCTTGAGGATCGGCGCTTCCATGCCGAGCACGACCATCCGCTTGATCAGGTTCTCGAGCTGCCGCACGTTGCCCGGCCAGTCGTAGTGCATGAACGCCGCCGCGAGCTCGGCGCTGACCGGCCGGCGCGGCTTGTTGTACTGGACCGAATACTTCTTCAGGAAATGGTCGGTGAGGACCGGGAACCTCCTCGCGCCGCTCGCGCAGCGGCGGCAGGTTGATCGTGACGACGTTGAGCCGGAAGTAGAGGTCCTCGCGGAACTGGCCCTCGGCGACCGCCGTTTCGAGGTCGCGATTGGTCGCGGCGATCACGCGCACGTCGACCTGCACGTCCGCCTTGCCGCCGAGGCGCGAGAACTCCCCGTCCTGCAGCACCTGCAGCAGCTTGGCCTGCAGCGGGAAGCTCATCTCGCCGATCTCGTCGAGGAACATCGTGCCGTGGTTGGCGAACTCGAACTTGCCGGGCTTGTGCTGGATGGCGCCGGTGAACGCGCCCTTCTCGAACCCGAACAGCTCCGACTCCAGCAGTTCGGTCGGCAGCGCCGCGCAGTTCACCTTCACGAACGGCTTGTCCTTGCGCAGCGACTGCTCGTGCAGCGCCCGCGCGACCAGCTCCTTGCCCGTGCCGCTCTCGCCGCGGATCAGCACCGTGACGTCGGTGTCGGACACGCGCTCGAATCAGGTCGCGCACCTCCGCCATCCGCTCGCTGTTGCCGAAGAGCATCGTGTACTTCGACTGCTCCTTCAGCTGCTCGCGCAGCGTCGCCACTTCCTGACTGAGCTGCCGCTGCTTCAGCGCGTTGCCGATCAGCATCTCCAGCTCTTCGTCCTGGAACGGCTTGCAGACGAAGTCGTTGGCGCCGAGCTTCATCGCCTGCACGACGGTGTTGGTGCGGCCCTGGCCCGAGATGACGATGACCGGCACGTCCTTGTCGATCTTCTTGAACGCGGCGAGCGCGGCCAGGCCGTCCATGCCGCCGGGCATCACGACGTCGAGCAGCACCGCCGAGGGACGTTCCGCGTGGAAGCGGCGCACCGCTTCGTCCGCGTTGGTCACGGTCAGCGCGCTGTAGCCGCGCGCACCGAGAAACGAGCGGAGGAATCCGCACATTGCGAGGTCGTCGTCGACGACCATTACCTGGGGTTTCTGACTCATCGCTCTCCCGTTCCCTTCGACTGCGTTCGAACCGCCGCGACGGCGCTGCTGTTGAGCAATCGAAATGCCACAACGGAAAAACGTTGGCAGAGAAGAGAAAAGCGGGATTGGTAGGAACTGCAGCGGGTGGGAAAGGGAAACGCTTTTCCGAGTGGAACCGCGCTTCTCATGCGGGGACGCCGGAGTCGGCGATTTACGTACTTCTGCCGAACTTCAGGCGGCTGAAGGCGAGGCGTGCGGCGGACTCTAGCGGACCGCTCGTCACGTCTCTCCCGACCTGGAGGTCGATCGGCTACGGCCGCTCGATCCCTGTTTCCTTGATCTTGTTCAGGAGGGTCTTGTAGCTCACGCCGAGCATCTGCGCCGCCTTGCGGCGGTTCCAGTGGACCTGCCGCAGCGTCTCGGCGATGACGGTGCGCTCCGCCGCCGAGCGCGGCTTCGCGCGCCACTTCGGAGAGACGCCGCCCTTCCTGGCTCGGCGCGGCCGGCGGCTCCTCCTCGCCGTCCTCCTCGTCCTCGACCTCCGGCTCGGCGGGCGCCGCCGGGGGCGCGGACGCCTGCGGCGGATACGCGGGCGGCGTCTGATACGGCGGCGGCACGCCGTACTCGTGCGCGGTGATGGGAGCCGGGATTGGCTGCAGCCGCGGCCGGCTCAACTCCCGCAGCACCAGCTGTTCGTCCTGCAGGATGACGAACCGCTTGATCATGTTCTCGAGCTCACGCACGTTGCCCGGCCACTCGTAGTCCAGGAAGCGCTCGCGCAGTTCGTCCGAGAGCGGCCGCACGGGCCGGTTGTATCGCTGCGAGTACTTGACGATGAAGAAGTCGATGAGCGAGGGGATCTCGTCGCGCCGATCGCGCAGCGGCGGCACCGCCGCCTCGATCACCTTCAGCCGGTAGTAGAGGTCCTCGCGGAACTCGCCGCGCATCATCATCGACTCGAGATCGCGGTTGGTCGCCGCCACGACGCGCACGTCGACGTTGATCTTCTTGTTGCTGCCGAGCTTGGTGAACTCCGCGTCCTGCAGCACGTGCAGGAGCTTGGCCTGGAGCGGCGGCTTCATCTCGCCGATCTCGTCCAGGAAGATGGTGCCGGTGTGCGCCTGCTCGAACTTGCCGATGCGCGTCGTCGCCGCGCCGGTGAAGGCGCCCTTTTCGTGGCCGAACAGCTCGCTCTCGAGCAGTTCCGCCGGCAGCGCGGCGCAGTTCACCTTCACGAAGGGGCGCTGGCGGCGGTTGGAGCGCTGGTGGATCGCGCGCGCGACCAGTTCCTTGCCGACGCCGCTCTCGCCACGAATGAGGACCGTGACGTCGCTGTCGGCGACCTGCTCGATGATGAGCGCGACCTGGCGCATGGCGGGGCTGTCGCCCCAGCCGATGAACGCCTCGCTCTGGTCGTCGCTGAGCTGGCGGCGCAGGTCGGTCAGCTCGGTGACGAGGCGGCTGCGCTCGATCGCCTGTTTGATCGCGGCGTCGAGGGCGATCTCGCCGAGTCCCTCGGGGTCGTCCGGCTTGACGACGTAGTCGGCGGCGCCGAGGCGCACGGCCTCGACGATGATCTGCGCCTGCTCGCGGCCCGAGAGCATGATGACCTGGAGCTCGGGCCGCGCGGCCTTGAGCGCCTTCAGCGTCTGGATGCCGTCCATGCCCGGCATCGCCACGTCGAGCAGCACGATGTCGGGCGGCTCGCCCTGACGGATCGCGGCGACGATCTCGTCGCCGCGCGTGTATGAGCGCGCTTCGTAGCCTCGCAGCGCGAGGAACGTCCGCAGGTATCCGGCGAAGCCGGAGTCGTCGTCGACGACCGCAATCGACGGCCGCCGATCGTCTGTCACTGTTCCGTCTGTTCCCGGCTGCGGGGTCGAGCCCGACCCAGCCACTGTGGCCATGTTTGGTTGATCCTTGTCAGAATCCCGAAGGGAAAAAGAGGACGCGCACGTGAGCCTGTGTCCTCCTACCTTCCTCCTCCTACCGTCTGTCTCCCGCGATCGGCAACCGCACCGCGGAGCCGGAATTCGAGTGATCGCCGGCGGCGGACCAGAGCACGCCGCCCTGCCGCTCGATCACGCGGCGGCCAATCGGCAGCGCGAGGCCGAGCCCGCCACGCCACTCGTCGAAAGCCGGCCGCGCGCGCGCGGCGTCCACAAGCGCTTGCGCCGTCGCTTCATCGCCAATCGTGACGAGCGCTGATGGCGGCGTGGTGTCCGCGGGTGACGCTGCACTCCACTACTATCACGCCTGGTTCGCCACGCTCGCGTACTGCCGCATGAATCAATGCGCGGAGGGCCGAGGCGAGCCTTGTGCGATCGCCGGTCACCATGACAGGCCGATCGGTGCCTCGCGTTTCGACACGAACGCCGCGGTCGTCACCCTCATGCATACCGCTCGCCAGCTCCACCAGAAGCGCCGCGAGATCGATCGCTTGCGTGCCGAGCGCGGCTTCGCCGGAGACGAGCTTTCCGAGCTCGCTCATCTCGCCGACAAGCGCGCCAATCCGGGCGCACGATCGCTCCGCTTCTTCGAGCATTTTCTTCTGTTTCTCGGAGAGGGGTCCCGCCTGCTCGCGGAGCAGCATCCGGAGGTATCCGGAGACGACCGTCACAGGGGTGCGGAGCTCGTGGACGGCGAGCGACATCGCTCGCGGAAATAGATCTTCGGCCATCATTGGATGTTCAGTTTTCAATCTCAACCGTGCACCCGCGCGCGACGCCACGGGGGAACGGCCCAGATTGAGCAATCCGGTCAATACCGCGCTGCCACGTTACCACGCACTCGGCTGATTGAACCTCGACAATAATCGATGTGTGTTCGAGAGAAATTGTTTGTCCCTCGACGGCATGTCGCAGTGCATCGTTTCGCAGCCGTTCCCGCCAAATCGGCAAAATCAGTCGTGTTTTTGCGTGGCACACCGCTTGAACCATGTCCAGACGACTGAACCGTTGCTCCAATCGAGCGGGGAGCGGCGGAAGGCGTGACGGGAGTATAGGTGAGCATGCGTGCGATGCGGAGAGCGGGAACGACGGCGGGTTTACTCATGATCGCGCTGCTGCCGGTCGCGGCGGCTGTCTCGGCGGAGCCAGCGTCCACGATGCCTGTGCCGGTGGCCATCGCACAGCCGCTCGGCACATCGGGCGCGGAGATGCTGGCACCGGCGACACCGATCCTGCCGGAAGCCGGATTGCTCGTGCTGGTCGGAACAGGCCTGATGGGGCTCGCGGCCATCGTGCGGAAAGCGACGAAGAACAACGAGGACTGAGACTGCGGACGTCGGGTTACGGTTCAGTCGTGGTGCGCACCTTGCAGCGCTCGCCGCCGTGATGCGCCGAGACCCGTAGCCCGAAGCCCGACGTCGACCGGAAATCAGCAGGTTCGGATCGTCCGCCAGAGTCTGCGACGTATAGTTCGCATCCACTTGCGCGGCGCGCTCCGACGAGGGCGGTGCGGCTGTTGTTCACGGCGTTGGCGTCGGTCCTGTTACTGACGCCGGTCGCTTCACGACAGCTCACCGCCATTCGTCTTTCAGAGGGCGGCGATCTCCAGGCGACGATCGACGCCGCCAAGCCAGGGGACATCATCCTGCTCGCATCCGGCGCCCGCTTCGAGGGCAACTTCGTGCTGCCCGCGACCGGCGAGACACCTTCCTTCATCACGATCCGCACCGAGGCCGAGGGCTTGCCCGCGGCAGGCGTGCGCACGGGTCCCGGGCACAGCGGCCGCCTCGCAATCCTGCAGAGCCCCAACAACAGGCCGGCGCTGCGCACCGCACGGGGCGCGCATCACTGGCGAATCGAGAACGTGGAGTTCCGCGCCAACCGCGGGGGCTACGGCGACATCATCGCGCTCGGCCACGGTGGCGGCGAGCAGCGCCTCGCCGAGGACGTCCCTCACGCGTTGGTCCTCGACCGTGTCTACGTGCACGGGGATCCGCTCACTCGGACAGAAGCGAGGCATCGCGCTCAATAGCGCATCGACGGAAATCGTCAACTCCTATATCGCCGACATCAAGGCGGTCGGCCAGGATTCGCAGGCGATTGCCGGTTGGAACGGCCCCGGCCCGTACACCATCGTCAACAACTACCTCGAGGCGGCCGGCGAGAACGTGCTGTTCGGCGGCGGCGATCCGATGATCGAGGGGCTGGTCCCGCAGGACATCGCGATCAGCCGCAACCACATCACGAAACCCCTCGCCTGGCGCGATCCGATTCTTCGCCACGCCGACCGGGGTTGTCGCCACGAGCGTGCCGGTGGTGGCCGGCGCCGGCGGGACGCCCCCCGCGCGGCAGTTATTCGTACCGGGTTGTTGCCGAGCGGACCGTTGGCAGGCGGCGCAGCGTGCGCTGTCCGCGCCGAGCGATGCGGTGAAGGTGGAGGCAGGCGCAGACGACCAGCGGACCCTCCTGGAGTGGCAGCCCGTCGCCGGAGCGACCGGCTATCGCGTGTACCGCCGTGACGCTGACGATCAGCACACGTGGTGGTCGGTGAAGGACCCGCGATTTACCGAGGACACCGCGGCCGGCAAGCCCGGCGCGCCTCCGAAGAATCCGACGCGGTGGAGCGTGAAAAACCTCCTGGAACTGAAAAGCGCACGGAACGTCGAAGATCGACGGCAACACGTTGGAGTTCAGCTGGCAGGCCGCTCAGGACGGCTCGGCGGTCCTGTTCACCCTGTCGAACCAGGGCGGCCGCGCGCTGTGGGCGACGATCGAAAACGTGCAGTTCACCAACAACGTCGTCCGCCACGTGGCCGCCGGGATTAACGTCAACGGGACCGATCCCGCCAGACCGCATATGCGGACCCGGGACATCGTGATCCGGAACAACCTGTTCGTGGACGTCAGCCGCGCGCGGTGGGGCGGCACCGGCGATTTCATCAAGATCGGGAACGGCCCTGCCGGCATCGTGGTCGAGGACAACACCGTCCTCAACGATGGCCTCATCGTCAACGTGTACCGCGGCAGGGGCGGAGAGCAGTCCGAAGGCTTCGTCTTCCGGCGCAACGTGGTCCGCCATAACAAGTACGGCGTCAAAGGACAATCCACGGCCTCGGGCCTGCCGACGCTGCAACGCTTCTTTCCCGAGGCGGTGTTCGAGGGCAATGTGATTGTCGGCGGGAGACCGTCCTTATACCCGGAACGCAATCTGGTCGTGCCTGACGAGGAACGCGAACGGCTGTTCGTTGACCCGCCGGCAGGCGACTACCGCATGCGCGCGTCGTACCCGGGGACGGGTGCCAACATCGTCACGCTTGCAGCCGCGACCGGCAGCCTGCCGCCTCTCAGCCGCGATTGACGATACATGCTGCGAATCGCCAAGCTCGCGTGCGGCGACGGCGTGTGTACCATCGCGACAACCGCGCCGGCGAGACCCCGGCAAAGCAGCAGCTGACGATCGCGAGGATTGCCGGCGCTACGCGGGAGACGAAGGTTCGGCCGCGCTGCCCGCTGTCGAGCTGCGCATCCGACCCCCCGTCGACGACGATGACCTCGCTCTGAATCCGGGCCCAATCTGGCCACAAGGTCCTCCGCGGCCACGAGCGTCGGCAAGAACGGGAATAACGACCGAGACCAACGGGTTCATAATGAAGCCAGGTGTTTGCTAACTTATAATCTGCCATGCTCATCAAGAAGGCTCAGGACATCCGTTGGTCGGAAATCACGCCGAAGGGGTTGTACCTGCGGCGCCGCGAGTTCATCCAGGGCGCGGCGCTCGCCGCTGCCGGCGCGCTGGCCGGACCGTTCTCCGGACAAGCGCACGCGCAGACCGCGGGGCCCGGCAAGCTGGCCAAGCTCGCCAACGTGAAGACGAGCCGGTTCAGCACCACTGAGAAGCTGAACGACTACGACGACGTCACCACCTACAACAACTTCTACGAGTTCGGCACGGACAAGGAAGATCCCGGTCACAACGCCGGGACGCTGAAGCCGCGGCCGTGGAGCGTCGCGGTCGAAGGGCTCGTGAAGAAGCCCGCCAGCTACGACGTCGACGAGTTGATCAAGTCCTCCGCGCTCGAAGAGCGCATCTACCGCATGCGCTGTGTCGAGGCGTGGTCGATGGTGATTCCCTGGATCGGGATCCCGCTTGCGGATGTCGTCAAGCGCTTCGAGCCGCTGCCGTCGGCGAAGTTCATCGAGTTCACGACGCTGTTCAACGTCGCACAGATGCCGGGGCAGCGTCGCGACGTCCTGCGCTGGCCCTACGTGGAGGCACTGCGCCTCGACGAAGCGATGAATCCGCTGGCCATCCTCGGTGTGGGCCTGTACGGCGAGGTGCTGCCGAACCAGAACGGCGCGCCCATCCGCCTGATCGTTCCCTGGAAGTACGGCTTCAAGAGTGGCAAGTCGATCGTCAAGATTCGCTTCGTGGACACGCAGCCGCGGAACACGCTGGCAGGTATCGGCGCCGCACGAGTACGGGTTCTACGCGAACGTGAACCCGAACGTGGACCACCCGCGCTGGAGCCAGCGCAGCGAGCGGCGGCTCGGCGAGTTCCGCATGCGGCGCACGGAAATGTTCAACGGCTACGGCGAGCAGGTCGCCAGCATGTATGCCGGCCTCGATCTCAAGAAGAACTTCTGATGCGTGGCTACTAGGGGAACGTCGGGGCTGCGGATCGGTCCGAGCACACGGTCGGATGCGATCGCCGGGTCGCGACACCAGAGCGGCGCGGCAGGCATTCAGCAACGCCACGCCATCAAGACCATCACATGGGTGCGCGCCGCCGCGTTCGGCGGTGCGCTCCTTCCGGCCGTCTGGCTCGTCGGAGCCTTCTTCCTCGACGAGCTGACGGCCAATCCCATCGAGTACATCACGCGGCATACGGGCTTCTGGGCGTTGACCATGCTCGTGGTCACGCTGGCGGTTACGCCGCTGCGGCGGCTGACCGGCTGGAACGACATCATCAAGCTGCGCCGCATGCTCGGCCTCTTCGCGTTCTTCTACGCCACGCTGCATCTGCTCACGTGGATCGTGCTCGACAAGTTCTTCGACTTCGCGTGGATGCTCGAGGACATCGCCGAGCGGCGGTTCATCACGATCGGCATGCTGACGTGGCTGTTGTTGCTGCCCCTGGCCGTGACGTCCACCAAGGGCATGATCCGGCGGCTGGGACGGAGGTGGCAGACGCTGCACCGGCTGTCGTACGTCGCGGCCGTGACCGGCGTCATCCACTTCTGGTGGCTCGTCAAGGCCGATGTCTTCCGGCCGCAGATGTTCGCCCTTGTCCTCAGCGTGCTGCTCGGGTTCCGTGCATGGTGGACGTGGCGAACGCGGATGCCGTCGCGGTCCTGACGCGCGCCGTCATCGGCGGCAGGACCCGCTTGTTTGCCACGCTTGGCCGGCCCTCCGATCCGGACCTGCGGGCGGCGCGGCTACTCGAACACCACCGATGGCCTCACGATGCGGGCGTGCGCGTGGTCGTCGCGGTCACGCCTGCAGGCGCGTGTGATGAGACTGCGCAGCTGATCGTCGGACTCGACCGCATTGCGCCGCAGCAACGTGACCTGACGCTCACGCCGTCGTGCCACGGGCGCGCAATGGCAGAGCTTTGTGGTGGAGGTTCGGAGGTAAGCTGCATGCACACGTGGCAAGTGTTCTAGTCGTCGAAGATCATGCCGACTTGCGGGAGATGCTCGCCGTGCTCCTCGAGTCGGAGGGTTACGACGTGCAAACAGCAGGCAACGGCGTCGAGGCCCTCACCTCACTGTCGAAGGCGCGCCCGTCGGTCATCCTGCTCGATCTGATGATGCCGGTCATGAGCGGCGACGAGTTCCGCGAGCGCCAGCTGGCCGACCCGCGCTACCGCGATGTGCCGGTCATCTGCATGAGCGCCGCGCACGACGGCCGCGAGCGCTGCGCGCGGATTCAGGCGGACCAGTACTTCCAGAAGCCCGTGGACTTCGATCGCCTCCTCGGCGCCGTTCGCGAGTGCGCGGGCGGGTAGGCCGGAACCGGCGGTGCGGCAGCCGCCGTCCACCGGTACCGCAGGGACCGCTTTCGCCCGCCCAATCACCAAATCGCATCCGGCGCCGCCTAGCCGGCCCGGCTTCTCAATCGCAGCACCTTCGACAACGCATCCGCCAGTACGTGCGGCTCGAGCGGCTTTCCGAGGTGCGCGTCGAAGCCGGCGGCAAACGCGGTCTGGACGCTCTGCGGATCGGTATACGCGGTCAGCGCCACCGCCGGAATGCTGCCGAGCGGCGGAGGCAGCGCGCGCACGCGGCGGACGAGCGCGTAGCCATCCTCGCCCGGCATCGCGATATCCGCGAGCAGCACGTCGGGTCTCCACTCCGACAGGATCGCGACCGCCTGCGACGCGCGATCCGCGGTTCGCACTGACACGCCGTACATCAGCAGCATCGTCGCCACGAGCTCCTGCGTGGATTCGTCGTCGTCAACGGCGAGCACGCGCCGGCCGCGCAGCGAGCCGGCGCCGACTGGCGCCTCCGCGGATTCGGGCGCACGGCCCGTGGGCAGGCGGACGGAGAACGTCGATCCGCGATCGGGGCCGTCGTTGCTCGCGGTCACGGTACCGCCGTGCGCTTCGACGATGTGCCGCACGATCGCGAGCCCCAGGCCGAGTCCACCAACCGTGCGTGTCGAGCTCGAGTCGGCCTGCCTGAACGGCTCGAACACGAACGGCAGGAAGTCCACCGGAATCCCCGGGCCGGTGTCGCGGACGGTGATCTCGACGTCGGCGGGGCCGTCGATCGACCGAGACGTCGATGCTCCCCCCGGCCGGCGTGAACTTCACCGCATTGGCCAGCAGGTTCCACAGGACCTGGCGCAGGCGCGCGAGATCGCCCGCGATCTCGCTGACGGTCTCGCTCACCGTCACCCTGACCCGCAGTGCCTTTCCATCGGCCGCCGGCCGCACGGTCTCCACCGCGCCTCCGACGAGCTCCCGCAGGTCCACGCGCGTCACGTTGAGCCGGAGACCGCCGCCGGCCATCGCCGACAGATCCAGCAGCTCCTCGACCAGCTGCATCTGCGCCGCGGCGTTGCGCTCGATGGTCTCGAGAATCGCCTGGGTTCGATCCGGCGGCACCGTACCGCGCCGCAGCATGCGCGTCCACCCGAGTACGGCGTTGAGCGGCGTGCGCAGCTCGTGCGACAGCGTGGCGAGGAACTCGTCCTTCACCCGGTTCGCCCGCTGCAGATCGCGGAACAGCCGCGCGCGATCGATCGAGAGGGCGATGCGATCCGCCAGTTCGGTCGCGAAGGCGACTGCCTCGCCGTCGAAGTAGCGCGTCCGCATCACGTAGGCCATGACGCCGATTGTGGTCGCGCCGGCGCGCAGCGGCAGCAGCAGCTGCTTCGCTTCGCGGACCGGCATCCCCGAGCCGATACAGTCGGTGACCTGGCGCTCGTCGGGGATGAGGTCCCCGGGTCCCGCGGCGGCGATGCGCCGCAGGCCCTCGCCGTCTGCGAGATGGACGCTCGCCCAGTCCGCAAATCGGGGCACGAGCGCGTGTGGCAGCGCCGCGAGCGTCTCCTCGTAGTCCACCGACGTGGCCAGCACCTGCGTGGCCGCCGCCAGCATTCGATCGTGATCCTCGAGGCGGCGCTGCTCGGTGATGTCCATGACGGCGCCGGTCGCCGAGAGCGGCACGCCAGCGTCGTCGACGACGATCCGCCCGCGGTCGCGCAGCCACCGCACGTGGCCGTCAGGCCGAACGATACGGAACTCGAGGCTGTAGTCGGCGCGAGTCGCGACCGCGCTGTCGATCGCGTCCCGCACTCGTGCCTGATCGTCGGGATGGACACGCGAGAAGGCGGGGTCGTGGAGCGCGCCGCTGGTCTGGAGCGGCTCCAGCCCGAGGATGCCGTTCAGGTTTTCATCGTGGGTCAGGACGCCTGTGCGGAGGTTGACGTGCCAGGTTCCCATGCCCGCCGCGCCGAGCGCCGTCCGCAGGCGCTGCCACGCGAAGTCGTCGGTGGTGGAATCAGGGGCGTCTCGGTCGCTCATCCAGGTCATCCGGCGCGCCCAGGTTCGGCCGCTCCTCTTGATGAGGATGCACGCCCGATGCCGTCAAGCTGGACGTTGGTCACCTCATGTGACAGGCGGCAGAAACTCTCGCATACTGTTCGTGACGGCAAAATAACGGTGAACCGCGGGTCAGTCTCAAATATCAGAATTGCAACGGCCCCATCAAGGTTGAAAGGTGCGCGTCCGGATCACGCGACAACTCACAGGCTCGGTTGACGGCATCGATCTCACGAGGTTTCTCGAGGGTCTCACCTACGAGGTCGGTACGACCCTCGGCAATTACCTTCTGGCGCAGAAGTGGGCCGAGCCTGCCTCGGAGCGGGACGCTGCTGCCGTTCTGCCTCTCAACCGCACGATCCTGCCGTGCCAGCGTGCTCATCGTCGAAGACGACGACGACATGCGTCAGATTCTCCTGCAGCTCCTCGAGTTCCACGGATGGCCCGCGCATGCGGCGTCGGACGGCCTTGAAGGGCTGATTGCGTTGCAGAAGTACCGGCCATCGCTCATCCTGCTGGACCTCGCGATGCCGCGCATGAACGGGATGGAATTCAGGACCGCCCAACGTCAGCTGGCGGACAGGCGGCTGGCCAATGTCCCCGTAGTCGTGATCTCGGCGGTGCACGACGCGTCGCAATACAAGGAAAGGCTCAATGCGGCTGACGTGCTGGTGAAACCCTTTGAGGCAGATCGCCTGCTCTACGCGGTTGAGCGCTACGTCAGACCGATGAGTCTGTTCCGCCCGTAGCTTCTACCCGGGGCGGCCGTTCAGTAAAACCTCATCCATTCCGAAAAGCGACCGGGGCGAACCGCCACAGTGGGCCGGTCAGACCGTCGCATCCATCTTGTTCGGGTCGCTGTCGTGACGGCATGTGTCGGACCAGACCGTGCCCGCCGGCACCGAGCTGCGCGCGATCCGCCGCGCCCAGGCGTCGGCCGGGCAGGCCTAGGACGTCGTTTCCTTGCGGACGTTCTGCAGGAGGACCGGGACGGTCCCGTAGTTCTCGAGCACGATCTGGTTCTTCTTCTTGTCCACTCCGATCTTCGTGAAGATTGACATCTTCCCTTCACCCTTACCGTCGCGGCCGACGCGGAGCTCAACGTTAGTTGAACGGGTAGTCGAACGTGCGGGGCCGGTTCACCGCCTCGACGGCGAGCTCAGCCGCGCATCTGCGTGCCCGTGCAGCGGTGTACACAACGGATCGCATCGCGCGGGCCTCGGATCAGCTCAACGGGTGATCCACTTTCCGCTGGCAATCCAGTAGAATGCGCTCCCCCTCGCGCTTCATTGCGGGAGCGACCCCATGATTACGACGGTTGGCGAGACGCTTCCTCCCCCGGCAAACAGCGGTTTCCTCGGCGAGATCGACGGCATCGAACAGCAGACGCCGCTCCCGCCGCTGCCTCCGGCCGCGCCCGATCAGGCCGACCCGAAGTACTCGGGCCATCCAGACGCGTACGAGGCGGATCGGCAGGCAGCAGCCGCCGCCGCCGCGGCCTACGGCGCCGCGGCACGGGCGCGCGGCGCCGCGGTCGCGGGCGCCATCGCGAAGTGGCTGTCCACGTCGCCCCTGGTCATGCTGCAGCAACTGCTCGACCAGCCGCGCGAGACGATGCCGGTCTTCACGTCCGCCGCCGGCCCGGTGATCGTGATGCGCCACGACCACGTCATCGAGTGCCTCGAGCGAACTGATCTCTTCACGGTCGATCCGTACACGGCGGAAATGGCGCGCGCCTCCGACGACAAGACGAAGAACCCGGACGCATTTTCGCACTTCATGCTCGGCACCGATCGGGATGACCTCTACCGGCTCGACGACGTGATCCTCCGGCGTGCGCTGTCGCGCGGCGACGAGCGGACCTTGTCGCGGCTGATACGGCAGGAAGCCGAGTCCTGGACGACGGGAGCGAAGGCCGAAGGCCGCGGCGAAATCGATGTGGTACCGACCCTCGCGCGCTTCGTTCCGCTGCGCATCGTCAGCGATTATCTGGGCGTCCATTTCTACGCGGCCGGCGAGCCGTCAGCGCTACCGGGCGTGCGTGGCGGAGACACCCTCCCGATTGAGGACGACCTCCACAAGGTCTTCACCTTCACCAAGATTCAGGAAAGCCGCGTACCGACGGCCGAGGATCTGTTCGGCTGGGTGAGGGACGCCTTCCGCAACTCCTTCAACAACTTCAACGCCGGGCATCCGCTGTTTGCCGAGTTCCGCGAGCGCGGCCTCATCGCGACGGAACTGCTGACCGTATACATCCACGCGCTGCTGAAGGAATACAAGAAGAGGCTGCAGCAGGGCGACGTGGTGCCCGACACGATGCTGACGCGCCTGCTGCGTCTGCAGCTGCAGTTGAACGGCGACGGCGGCGCCGCGCTGGAGCAGGAGTTCGCGGCGCTCCTCGGCGCGTCTCTGTCGCAGGGAGAGGTCGCCCGGCGTCTCGCGGACTCGATGATCCGCTCCAACGTGTTCGGGACGGCGGTAGGCGCGGTCGTCAACCCGCAGGAGGCCACGGCGCGCGTGGTCGACTCGATGCTGCGCCTGAAGGACGGCGAGTACGAGGCGCTCCATGGCTCCAGCTATGCCCACGCGGCGCAGATAGCGACCGTCGAGGAGCAGCATGAAGACTATTCCGCCAGCCTGGAGATGCTGCGGAAGTACGCCCTCGAAGCTTTGCGTCTCCGTCCCCAGGGCGAGGTGCTGTTGCGTCTCTGTGTGAAGGACACCGTCCTCGGGGGTGTGCCGATCCGCAGGGGCACGCCCGTGTTCGTCGCCTACGCGGCGGCCATGCGCGACCCGCAGGCCCTGCCGCGTCCGCTGGCGTTCGACCGGACGCGTGACGAGCGGCTCGGCCATTACCACGGCGATCGGGACCGTGCGCGCGAAGCGCTGCAGAGCCCTGTCTACCTGCAGCACGGCTACGGCCGGCACAAGTGCCTCGGGCGCTATGCCTCCGAGATCACCATGCGCGAATCGCTGCGCGCCCTGCTGCGGGCGGGTCCGCTCGACAGGCGAAGCGATCTCGAGCTCGATGCCCAGGGCCTGTATGCCATGAGCCTTCGCGTGGGTCTTGGATGATCTTCCGCCTGAAGGCGGTAGCCACGGGCGACGAGGACGTGTGCGGGAGACGCGGTGGCCGCGGTCCTCAGGGATCGGGCCGGCTGAAGCCGGCCCCTACGACAGATCTCGAATTGGCCGGCTCTATGCCGGCCCGACCCGCCGTTGCGCTTGATCTACTCGCCGGCGCCCGCGCGATACCCGCTGCGGGCGCGGATGCGGTAGGAGTGGTTGCGCGTCGTGAGCTGGACGGCGCGCCATCCGGGCTCCGCCGCCGACTCGAACGCGACGACGTACTGATGGCGCAATTCCTCGACGAGCGCCTGGATATTCGACTCCAGCGAGGTCTCGTCGTGCGTCACGTAGAAGCTCCCGCCGGTCAGGTGCGCCAGGTCCGCCAGCGCATTGTGGCCGGGCGCGCTCGTCGCCTGACCGCCCGTGACGACGGCGAAGACGTAGACCGGCACGTCAATCGAGCTGGCAACCGCCGCGACCTGTGCTGCCGTGTATGCGCTCGCGTTGTCGCCGCCGTCGGTGAGCACCACCACGGCGCGTCGATTCTGCGTCCGCTGCGCGACGAGTCCGGCTGTTCCGCCGATCGCGTCGAACAGCGACGTCGACCCCCACGCCTCGACGCTGTCGAGCTTCCCGCGGACCGCGTCCAGATCATGCGTGAAGTCCTGCAGCGTCAGCAGCCGCGTGTCGAACGTGAAGAGCGCGGCGTCGTCACGGCGCGCGTCGAGGCTGTCCAGGATGGCATCGGAGATCCGGATGGAGACGGCGTCGGCGCCGCCGATCCGCATGCTGCCGCTGCCGTCAACAAGGAGCGCCACGCTCGCCGGCGCGGAGGACTCGGCTCGCAGGTCGAGCACCTGGCGCGGCTCGCCCGCGTCGAGCACCTGGAAATCCTCCCGCGACAGTGATGAAACCGGGCGGCCGCGCTGGTCCCGCACGACCGCGGTGATCGACACGTAGTCGATGCTCGAGCGGAAGACGCCCTCGAGGGAGTCCTGCTGCGCACGGACCGACGTCGTGCAGGCGATCGCGAGTAATCCGGCCACGAGGATGGGCTGATTCCAGCCTTTGAACATTGAGTCTCCTTGGCGCTCGGACGTGTGCCGAGACGACCGCCGGAGGGGCGAAAGGCGTACCGCCGCGAACGCAGGAGCGCAGCTGAGATTTCAGGCCGGAATCGAAGCGGTGAGCAACGGCCGAGCGGAGCCACCCGCCAGATGAATTGACGGTTTTTACTCCGGCGATCACGAAACCGTGGTTGGCCGCATTTGCGGGTGGAGCGGCCGCCTGCACCCGGTTCAATCCGGATGCAGGCGGTAAGGCGAGCCTAGAACAGGAACCGCGCGCCGAGCTGGAGCTGGCGCGTGTAGCCGATGCCGGGAACGAATCCGTTCGGCTGCTGGAACACCGCGCTCCGGCCGTTGCCGGTGTACTGCCCGCCGAAGTTCACCGCGTTGAACACGTTGAAGACCTCGGCAAACAGGCCGAGCCGTCGATCTCCGCCGAGCTGGAAGAACTTCGTCGTGCGCAGGTCCATGAGGACCGTGGAGTCCCCTCGTCCTGCGTTCACCGAGACCTGACGGCCGGTCGCTGGATCGATGTAGCGGTCGTTGTTGGTGCCGTCACCGTTCAGGTCCGTGCCCGCGGTGAGCGCGTAGGGGCGGGCGGTCGCTGCCTGGAAGATGGGCGAGAGCTGGATGCCGTATGGCATCTCGAACACGCCCATGGCTACGACGCGGTGACGCTCGTCGCTGCCCGTGGGTCCCCACTCGCCGGGCGCGAGCGGTTCGAATGCATCCTGCGCCAGCGGCGCCGCCCCGCGGGCCATGCTCACGCCGCCATACGCATAGGCTCTCGCCAGCGTGTAGTGCGCCTGCAGGGTGACGCGCGGCATGCGCCGCTGGAGCTTGATCGTCATCGCGTCGTACTGCGACTTGTTACCCGAGGACAGGATTCTCACGTCGCTCAGGTAGTTCGCCTGTCCAAAGACGCGGAGGAAGTCGGCCGCCAGCACGCGCTGGCCGTTGACGATTGGGTTGATGTTCAACGTCCGGAGCTCCCGTCGTCCCTCGACGTGCGTGTAGTCGACCGACACCATGGTGTTGGCCGCGAGCTCGTGGGCATAGCCGATGTGCGCCGTGTGGTTGTACGGATCCGCGATGTCCGGATTCAGCCACTGGCCGGTCGCCCCGCGCGGCAGCGTGTTCGACTCGGTCGGCTGTGCCGGCACCGGATCGATGCCGAAGCGGTAGTTGGCCAGCTGGCCGACGCCGATCGCCGTGTTCGTCAGCGTCGCCAGCACGTTCAGCGGCCGCCGGTTCTGCGAGAAGATGTCCGACACGTTCCCGCCATTGATGTTGAACTGGTCGAAGTAGAAGCCGTAGCCGCCGCGGATGACCCTGCGGCCGTCGCCGGCGAGGTCGTAGGCGAACCCGACTCGCGGCGACACGTCCTTGGTTGGCGTCTTCGGTATTCTGCTGTACGGATTGCCAATCGCCTCGAGCGCGAGCCGCGTCGCGTTGTTCTCCCAGTTCCCCTGATCGTAGAAATTCAAATCAAGGTCGTAGCGGAGGCCGACGTTCAAGGTGAGCTGCGACGTCACCCGCCAATCGTCCTGGAACCACGTCGCAAACTGTTTTCCGTTCAGGAGCGAGTCGGCGAGCACCGGATTGGCCTGCTGCCACTGGCGCACGATTCCCGGGGTCTGAAAGCCCTGGGGATAGCGTCCGTTGCTGTTGCTCAGGATCACGGAGGGATCGTCGAAGAAGGTCAGCGTCGCGAAATGCTCGTTGCCATTCAGGAGGCCGATGTCGGGCAGATAATTGAAGTTCACGCCGAATCTGAGCGCGTGGGTCCCTCTCTGCAGCGAGACGTCGTCCTTGATCTGGATCACCGAGGTGTCGGTAATCGTGCCGCCACCGCCTCCGGCGCCGGTATTGACGGACGGAAACGCGAGCCGCGGCGGGAATATCGGGACGTTGGGGAAGTTGCTCGTGTAGTGCTCTCCCGTGATGTTGCTCATCACGTCGCTCAGGCGCGACAGATGGTTCACCTGCGCCGTGATCTGGTTCAACCCCTGGCCGCCGAGTACCCAACTGTGCTGGGCCACGGCGCTCCACATCTTGATCTCGCTGAGCTCCGGCTCGCGATTGTCGTTCTGCTGCGTGAACACGACCGCGTCGCGGTTGTCGAGCTGGCCGGCGAAGCGCCCCATCAACGAGTGGCTGTTGGTGAGCTGGGCGTTCGACTTGATGGTGTACATCAGCAGGTTCATCGGAATCGCCCCGGCGCGCGGGTGATTCGGATTGACCAGGCCGGTCGGCACCTGGCCGGCGGCGGTGGCGTTCACGAGCAGCTCGTGCTGACTGAACAGGTTGTCCGGCACCGGCACGCTCGTGTCCTCGTACACCTGTTCGGCGGCGCCGAAGATGAAGAGCCGGTTGCGCAAAATCGGCCCACCGAGCGATCCGCCAAACTGCTGGCGGCTGAACGGGACCTTCTGCGCATTCGCCTGCTTGGTGAAGTAGTCCGTCGCGTTCAACGCTTCGTCACGCGCGAACAGGAACCCCGAGCCATGGACGACGTTCGTCCCCGACTTGGTCAGGATCGTCAGCGCGGCGCCCGCGGAACGTCCGTCGGTCGCGGTGAACTGGCTGGTCGCGAGCTGGAACTGCTCGAGGCCTTCCGTCGTGAAGGTCAGCAGCGGCCCGCCGAACTGGTTGTCGCGGTTGTCGGCGCCATCCACGGTCGGGATGACGTTCGTGCCCGACCCGCCGCCGTAGGAAACGCTTCCGACGTTCTCCTTGCTCCGATGGTGCGGGGCAATCTGCACCGCCCCCGGCAGCAGCGCCAGCATGCCGCTGACGGAGCGCGTGATCATCGGCAGGTTCTCGAGCTCGGTGGCTTCGATGCTCGAGGCAACCTTCGACTGCGTCACTTCGATCAGCGGCGCTTCGCCGGTCACGGTCACCGCCTCTTCCAACCCGGCGAGGCGCATGGTGAAGTCGATGGTGATCGTGGTGTTGACGGCGATGGTCACACGATCCTGCGTCGTCGGGGCGAATCCGGACAGCTCCGTCTTCACCTCGTAGACGCCCGGTTCGAGGCCCGGCATGAAGTACACACCCTCCTCGTTGCTCACCGTGGTACGGACGACCCCAGTGTTCACATTCGTCGCAGTGACGGTCGCGCCCGGCAGGACGGCGTCAGCCTGATCGAGGACCCGCCCATTGAACGTACTCGTGGCCTGGGCAAAGGCCAGTCCCGTGGTGACGAGTACCACGGACGTTACGAGTAACAAGACACGCTTCATACGAAGACCTCCCGCTGCCGCGAGACACACGCGGCACTGTTACCGAGAACCGTTCGAGATTGGCTACCACTGGTGCGGAGAATTCCTGCGGCATTCGCGAACCGCAGTCGAGCGCGGACACCGACGCAGATCGTCATATGCGTAGGGATGGGTCGCGAAGCTACCATCCGCCCGTAAGTCCTGTCAACACACAAATTTGCGGCATGGCGCCGGCGTCGGAGTCAAAGGCGTCATCGCTGTCGCATTTGTGAGACAGGGGGAGGCTGAACCGAGTCGCGGAGGTGCGACGACGCCGGCGCATTTCCCGGGAGAAAAACTGCGCCCGGCCGCACCCCACGGGTGTAGCATCGTGCCACTTCCGGCGTGCCTCATCACGGAGTCCTGCTTTGAGGATCGAGGTCTGAGTATGAAGCGAGTGTCATGCGGAATCGCCACACTCGGGGTCGTTCTTCTCCTCGGGTCGCCCGCCACCACGCAGTCGCAGGCCGGCGGCGGCCAGCAGGCGCCGCCCATGACCAACCTGCAGGTCTGGCCGAAGGACACTCCGCCCGCGCAGGTCATGCAGACCATGACCGCGTTCAACGAGTCGCTCGGCGTGCAGTGCAGCTATTGTCACGTGCAGGAAGGACCAGGCGGGCGCACCGATTTCGCGTCCGACGAGAAGCGGGAGAAGCGAGTCGCGCGCCAGATGATCCTTCTCAGGGACTCGATCAACGTGATGATGCCGGCGGTGGTGGGCAAGCCCGCCGGGGCCGGACCGACGGCGGGCGCGGGTGCTCCCGGGGCGCCGGTGCGTGTCCTCTGCCGCTCGTGCCATCGCGGCCTTCCCATCCCGAGGCAGCTCGCAGACGTCGTCACCGAGGCGGGGGCCAGAGGGGGAGCCGTCGCCGGCCTCGCGAAATACATGGAGCTTCGGACCCGGTACTACGGTGGCCAGGAATACGACTTCGGCGAGGCCAGCCTGGTCACGATCGCGCAGCGGGCGCTGACGGCGAAAAGCCCCGACGATGCGATCGCCTACCTGCAAGCGAATCTGAAGTACTTCCCGAGGTCGTCGTCCACCTATCAGGCGATGGCGCAGGCCAGGACCGCGAAAGGCGACACGCAAGGCGCGATCGCGAATCTCGAGAAGGCGCTGGAGCTCGATCCGGCAAGCGCGCAGGCCAGGAACCAGCTTCAGCGGCTCAAGGGGCAGTAGTCAGCGAGCGATCCCGTCCCGGGCGCAGCCAAAGGCAGGCGCGCCCCTCGACGGAGTTGATGCGGTTCACCAGCTGGTGGACTCACTGGAGCCGCTCGACGATCTCGATGATCAGCCGCACGAAGAGCGCGATCGGTGTCCCGATCAGCAGAATGCCTGCTGGCAGAGCGATCAGCAGGAGCAGTGCCCACCCGACGTCACGAAACACCGCGGCGGCCGTCATGGCGTCAGGGCCGGAACGCGGCTTTGTTCACGACGCGAGCTTTCTCGCTTGCCTCGAGCGTGTCGGCGATCGCCTTCTTGCGTTGATCCAGTTCGCGCTGCGGCGCCTCCTGTGTGTTCAGCCTGAGCGCCTCCTTGATGGCGGCGTGAGCGCGCGGCGTCAACGTCTTCGAGCTGAGGACGAGCTGAAATTGAGGCGAGTAGGTGTTGCGCGTGAGCGTGAGCAGCGACACGGCATCTTCCCACTGCGCCAGAACCGTGATGTCCTCGGGCACGTCGGCCGGGTTGGCGCTGAGGGGGGGCCGTGAGTTCCGCAGCACGGGCGTACCGTACGCCGCGGAAAGAGATTGGATCAGGTCGTCGTTCGTCAGGCCGTCCATCCGATCGCGGGAGTAGGTCACGACGACTTGGTACAGCTGGTCGTCGTAGAAACTGAACACAATATCACGCACCGGATCGGCCGGCCCGGCTCCGGCCCGCGCGTAGGGCGCCCGCCATTCGAGCTCCTGGATGCTCGCGGGTCGCTGGTGCAGCGTCTTCGTTTCGCTTTCGCGTTGGCCGCTGATCTTGAGCACCGCGGCGACGCTGCTCTCGAGCGCGTATTCGCGGTAGCGGAAGGGCGACTCCGCGACCAGGAGTTGGCCGCTCAGAACGAAAGCGAGGAACGCGACTGCCGACACACGCACATTAGTCATGGAGACCTCCCGGGTCTTTCTCGCGGCCATCATCGCAGGCCTGGCAGGCGGTGTCTGTGCTGCCTTGCACACGCTCGACGGCGAATCCGAGGACGCGTTGCGTATGGTGTCCGGCTGTTGGGGAAATACCGATGTGTTCCCAGACTTGACGTCGACCCGGATTACCTGGCGCCTGCTCAACCACGGTGCCGAGCTCTGTAGGGACCCGATATTTCTGGTCCGTGTGCCGTTTGGAACACAGCCTGGCGCGCGCGTCCGCTACGATAACGTGTCCAGCATTACGCACGCGCAGCGCCATTGGCTCATCAGGCCCAACACGGCAGGTAGAACCATGATTCAACGACCAGAGGAAATGAACGCGTTCGAATTCGTCGTCGTGTCGTCGCTGCGGGCCGCGCAGTTGATGCGCGGCTGCACGCCGCGGGTCGCGAGCGTTCAAAAGACGATCATGACGGCACAGCTCGAAGTCGCAGCCGGCAAGGTCGCCAGGCTGGTGCCGACCGCTCCGCCCAGCCTCTAGGAGCGGCCCGGGTAGCCATTCAGAAGAGACAGGCCAGGAGTGGACCGTATCAACTGATTGAGTACCACTACCACGAGCCTTCGACCGCGATCTGCCGGCCGCAACTGGGTGGAATCCCGGGGTCCCCGCCGCGCATGCCTGCGCGGTGGGGCGGGAGCGCAGCGGCCGGGAGTGATTCAGGAACGACACGCCGCTCGCTCACCTCCGCAAGCCTAGAGCGCCTGCGGTTTGGCTGCCGAATGGTCATTGGCCACGTAGGGCCTGGTTTCGGCGACGCCATCGCTCCGCACGGCCGTGGCCAGGCGCTCCACCTCATTGGCGCCCCGCGCCACTGCCTCGGCGACAACGCCAGCGACGCCCTGGCCTTTTCGCGCGAGCTCGTTGACCGCTTCACCGACGCGGGCGCCCGCCTGCCGATACTGTGCGGAAGCCCGCTCGCCCAGGCGCGTCGCCGAATCGTTGATGCGCTCGCCAAGCTCTGACGCGGATCGCGGGGCGAACCACATCACCAGGCCGGCGCCGACGAACGTGCCCGTCAAGAGTCCGATCACGAACCCGTAGTCTGGCCGCTCGCGCGTTTGTACATTCATATGCTGTTCTCCTGGCGATTCAGATGCGTTGGTCGGCGATGTCCGTCGAGCTCACGACCACCCCTTCGATGGTTGCCTGGTCCGCGGCGGGCACACGTGACGTGGCCGGACGGATGGCGCCGATGACACGAAGGAGCGCCACGCCGCTGATGGCGACGACGATCACTAGCATGATCGCCGCCACTCCGGCGACGATCGCGACCGATGCCATCGTCGCCAGAGCCGTTAGCACCGAAATCCTGCTGATGCGATGGTAGGTAAAGTACATGGCCTGCCTCGGCGTATATTGACTTGTGCGCGCGGACGTTGCTGTGAGCCTACTCGATGCGGTCATCCCGCGTTTGTCCATAAGTGAACATCGCGGTCTTACAGAACGGCGCGCATCGTAGGTGCACGGGCCGGACCTCGTCTGTGCTCTTGTGCACAGCGGCGAGGGTGGCAACGTGCCACTATTTCGACCATGGACCACGCACCTTCCGCCCATGCTAGCGAGACGCGGTGATGCGCCGCGACATATTCACCGCACACCCGCCGCACGGCGACTACATCCTCAGTCCGACCGGCTTTACCTGGGACGTCCGCCGCGCGACCGGTAGCGGCAGCGTCATGAGCATCTCCACCGGCGAGCGCAATCGCAAGGCTGCCCTGGCGTCCCTGCTCGTGCTGGCCGAAGGTGACAAGGCGGATGCGTGGGAGACGGCGGGGACAGGGTCTTTCTGGCTGCTCCAACGATATCGTTCGTCGCCCTGACCCGGGTCAATTGAGCTTGCCCGGCGCCGGTGGCTTCTCGGAAAGGACCGCCTGCGCCACCGTGCGATTCCACAACGCGATTCCCTCCTTGACGCGCCGCCGCTGTTGCGCGGCGCGGAATTCCTCGAGCATGAATTCGAGGCGGGCCTGGCGTTGGTCCGTGGTCTCGTCGTCGGTTGCCATGCATAGAGGGTGGACCGGCGGGTGAATCGCCGCTGTTCCAAACGAGACATCCGGAACGGAGCGCAGCGGACGTGGCATGGTCGAGTCCTGCGTGAAGAGCAGTGACCTCAGGGTTGCTGCATCCCACCGTTCCTGATCATCGAGCCCGCAGCCCGCAGCCCGATGTTCACTAGTGAACATCCGCCGGGTGGCCGCGCGCAGTACCCTGTCGGTACATTCTCGCCACACAACTGGAGCGCACCTTATGAAAGCCAGACCTCTGCACGACCGCATCTTCGTTCAACGTCTCGACGAGGGCGAACAGAACGTTGGCGGCATCATCATTCCGGACTCCGCCAGGGAGAAGCCGCAGCGCGGCAAGGTCTTCGCCGTCGGTGACGGCAAGGTCAGCGACGACGGCGACCGGCGGCCGCTCGACGTCAAGGACGGCGACACGATCCTGTTCGGCAAGTACTCGGGGCAGGAAGTCACCCTCGAGGGCGAGAAGTACCTGATCATGCGCGAAGACGAAGTGCTCGCCGTGATGGACCGCACATAAGACTGGCGAGGACAAATGGCAAAGCAGATTATTTACGGAGAGCAGTCGCGTCAGGCGATCCTCCGCGGCATCGACCAGCTCGCCAACGTGGTCAAGGTGACCCTCGGCCCGCGCGGCCGCAACGTGATCCTCGATCGGAAGTTCGGCTCTCCCACGATCACCAAGGACGGCGTCACGGTCGCCAAGGAGATCGATCTCAAGGATCCGCTGGAGAACATGGGCGCGCAGATGGTCCGCGAGGTCGCGAGCAAGACGTCCGACACGGCGGGCGACGGCACGACGACCGCCACCGTGCTGGCGCAGGCGATCTACCGCGAAGGTGTCAAGAACGTAGTGGCCGGCGCCAACCCGATGGAGTTGAAGCGCGGCATCGATCGCGCCGTCGAAGCGATCGTCGGCGCGATCCGCGCGATGGCACAGCCGGTCTCGGGCAACATGGTCGCCCAGGTCGGCATGATCTCCGCCAACGGGGACCAGGCGATCGGCTCCATCATCGCCGAGGCGATGGAGAAGGTCGGGAAGGACGGCGTCATCACCGTCGAGGAAGCGAAGACGCTCGAAACCTCTCTGGAGGTCGTGGAAGGCATGCAGCTCGATCGCGGCTACCTCTCCGCGTATTTCGTGACCGATCCCGAACGCATGGAAGTGGTGCTCGAGGATCCGGTCATCCTGATCCACGAGAAGAAGATCGGCGCGTTGAACGACCTGCTGCCGGTGCTCGAGCAGGTGGCGAAGCTCGGCCGGCCGCTGCTCGTCATCGCCGAGGACGTGGACGGCGAGGCGCTGGCGACGCTGGTGGTCAACAAGCTGCGCGGGACGCTCAAGGCAGCGGCGGTGAAGGCGCCCGGCTTCGGCGATCGGCGCAAGGCCATGCTCGAGGACATCGCGACGCTCACCGGTGGACGCGCGATTACCGAAGACCTCGGCATGAGGCTCGAGCAACATCACCATCGCGGACCTGGGGTCGGCGAAGAAGGTGACCATTGACAAGGACACCACCACGATCATCGAGGGCGGCGGCGGCACGCCGGCAATCGAGGGCCGCGTCAGGCAGATCCGCGTCCAGATCGAGGACACGACCTCGGACTACGACCGCGAGAAGCTGCAGGAGCGGCTGGCGAAGCTGGTCGGCGGCGTCGCCATCATCAAGGTCGGCGCCGCCACCGAGACCGAGATGAAGGAGAAGAAGGCGCGCGTCGAGGACGCCATGCACGCCACGAAGGCGGCGGTCGAAGAGGGCATCGTCGCCGGCGGCGGCGTCGCGCTGCTGCGCGCGGCCGCAGCCCTCGACGCCCTGACGCTCACCGGTGATCAGCTCGTCGGCGTTCAAATAGTGCGTCGCGCGATTGAGGCGCCGATGCGCCATATCGCCAGCAACGCCGGCGCGGAAGGATCGATCGTCGTCGCCAAGGTGAAGGAGATGAAGCTGCACGTGGGCTTCAACGCCGCGACCGAGATCTACGAAGACCTGGTGGCGGCGGGTGTGATCGACCCGGCCAAGGTCGTGCGCAGTGCGCTGCAGAACGCCGCGTCCGTGTCCTCCCTCCTGCTGACGACCGAGGCGCTGATTTCGCAGATTCCGGAAAAGAACGGCGCCGGTGGCCATGCTTCGGGCGGGATGTACTGACGCCGCGGGTCGAGCCTGAAGGACAGGGGGAAACAGTGACCGACGTACTGCACGTGTTTGGAGGCGTCATCGAGGATCGACGCGGCGCGTTCGATGGCCGCGTCGTCGGGCGCCAGATGGGCGACGGCACGTGGGAAGGATGGCTCGAGTTCGCACCGGCGAACCACGCCGAGAGCCTCCTCGTGACCGATGTCGAGTCTCGTCAGCAGACCCACGTGCAGCTGCTGCGCTGGGCCTCGGGGCTGACGCCGGTCTATGCGGAAGGGGCGTTGCACCGCGCCCACGCGGCCGCCGCTCCGTCGGCGGCGCCGCCGGATCTGGCACCGGATCGCCCGTCAACCGACCAGGAGCGCAAGGACCTGCGCAAGCGGTTGCGCGACCTCATTTCCGCGCTCGATCGGCGCGTCCCGCATTTCGATCGTGACGGCGAGCACCGGATCGTGCGTGATGCCGCCGTGTTGAAGCGGCAGGCCGAGGATCGGATAGCAGAGCTCGAGTGACCGGCGGGAGATGGAAGCCGCCGTTTATACGACCCTCGCCTGCGGCCGAGTGTGACATGATCCGTCGCATCACATGCGCAGTGGCACCAAAGTCGTCAAGCTCCCGCCGCCGCTGGCGGCGTTCGATCTGCACGAGTTCCTGAGCTCGACGAATACGACCGGGACGGCGGCCAAATACCGGCGGTCGGCGGTCATCTTCTCGCAAGGTGATCCGGCCGCCACGGTTCTGTACATCCAGCAGGGGAGCGTGAAGCTGTCGGTGCTGTCCCGCAGCGGCAAGGAGGCCGTCGTCGCCGTCCTGGACGCCGGCGCGTTCTTCGGCGAAGGGTGCCTCGCGGGCCAGCCGCGCCGTATGGCCACGGCGCGGGCGCTGACCGCCACCACGCTGCTGGCCGTCGCGAAGGACGACATGACCCGGATGCTGCACGACCAGCCGTCGCTCGCGGACCGGTTTCTCACGCACATGCTCGCGCGGAACATTCGGATCGAGGAGGACCTCGTCGATCAGCTGTTCAACTCGAGTGAAAAGCGGCTGGCGCGCACGCTCCTGCTCCTGGCGCGTTACGGCCAGGCGGACAAGCCGCAACGCATGCTGCCGAAGCTTTCGCAGGAGACGCTCGCGGAGATCGTCGGGACCACGCGGTCGCGGGTGAACTTCTTCATGAACAAGTTCCGCGACCTCGGGTTCATCGAGTACAACGGCGGGATCAAAGTCAACAGCTCGCTGATGAGCGTCATCCTGCACGATTAGCGCGACGGGCGCCGCCCGCCCGGTTCCTCCGCTTCAATCCCGAAGAACGACGCTCACCAGAGATCGGTGAATCCGAACGGCGCCGTCCGGTTGGCCGTCGTCCGCGATGAATCCGAGCTCGCGAAACCGCTTCATCAGCATCACCACACGCGATCGCGTCGTCCCCAGCATCTCGGCCAGGGTTGTCGTGGAAAGACCGGATACGGTGCGATGCGGTCTGCCGAGCTTGCCATAGCGGGCAAGCGACAGGAGTGCGCGCGCGAGCCGTTTCTCGACGCAGTTGAACATCTGGTCCACCAGAGCTTCCTCGCCGCGGATGTTCCTGACCAGCATGTGGGAACGGAACCAGTCGGCGAGCGCCGTATGACGGCGGAGCTGATGGCGCATCTCGCGGGCGTCGACCATGATGACCGAGCTCGCGGTCACGGCCTGGGCCGTCATCATCCGCCGGCGGCGTCCGGCCATGATGTCTTCGCCGAAGAACTCGTGCGCACGGAGCGTTCTGACCTCGGCCTCCCTGCCGCGCGGAGACGTCACGGAGAGCCGGACGCGGCCGGTGTTGAGGTACATGACGACGGCTGCCGGATCGCCCTGGGCGAAGATGGTCGCCGACGGCGGGAAAGCCGCACTGGTCGCTGCGACCTGAAGCGAATCGAGCAGGCGGCGGAGAGACGGCGCGGCGTCTGGTTTCGTCTTGCTGTGCATGCGGGTGCCTGGCGTCCGCCCGACGTCGGTTTCCCGTGCGCGGACCGGCGGCGGTCTCCGCGCCCGTTGACCCGCGATGCGAGCCGTGGTCAGCCTAAGCGGTCACATCGAGCGGTGTCTGTTCCCGATTGCACATCAGCAGCGGAGCGAACGAACTACGATGCCATGGTAGCGATGGCGCCAACACCGAGGACATCATGGATACCCTGATACGCACTGGAGAGGCCTCCCTGCCTCTGCCCGCCGTCTTGCAGATGAGTGACGAACACGCCGCGTCGTGGGAGCGGTGGCGAGCGCAAGGCGCCGCGAGTGACCGCCGTACGCAGGCGTTCATGCGAGGCGTCGCCGTCGCGATCGGCGTAGGCATCGCCGCGGCGGCCGTCATCGTATTCGCCGCGAGGTGAATGATGGCCGATGCAGCAGCGGGCCGCGGCGAGTAGTCCGGAAACGCTGACGCGCCGTCATCGCGGCAGTCGGTAGCGGGGCGGTCTCGAGCGGACACGCGTCCAACGTATCGCGAGCGCACTGGGCCGTTCGTGCAGCCATCTCGCACAGACCAGTTCCTGCCCCACCGAACATCAGTCACTTGGGTCGATGAAGAGGCGGACCGCCAGGTCCGCCTGGCGACGAGTGCGAGTGCTCATCTTCATCTTTTTGATGGGTATGGGTGTGCGTGTGCGGACCGTGCCCGTGATCGTGGTCGTGCATCAGCTCCTTCGGGACGTCGGGAAACATCTCACGCGAGGTCAGCGCCGCGCCGCCGGCCCACTCGACGCCGCCCTTCTTGCGCGCGGCGGAGAACAGGTCGTCCCACGACAGCTTCGCTGGGTCGCGGGCGACGTCCAGGCGCTGGGCGAGGGCCGCGAGCACCAGCTTGCGGATGCGCCGGCCGTCCCAGCCCTCGCAGAGCGCCGCCAGCTCCGACGAGCCGCGCCGCATCGCGCGTGAGCGGCAGCAGCGCCGGCCACTGCACGGCGAGCTCGCCGAGCGCGTGCCCGAGGATGCGCTCGACGGTATCGCGATCGGGCAGCGCGAAGCGCATCACCAGGTCGGCGCGCGACAGGAACGCCTCGTCCACCGCTTCGATGAAATTGGTCGTCGTGACGAACAGCACGGACGGCAGGGTCTTCGCAATCTCGTCGATGCCGAGCAGCACCGCATCGGTGGCGCGGTGCACGTCCACGGGGTTCGCCTCGAACGACGCGCTCGAGCGGCGGACGGCAAAGCTCTCGACCTCGTCGATGAGCACCACGGTGAACGGGCGCCGCGCGGCGATCTCGGGGATGGTCTCGGTCAGCAGCCGCGTCACGTTGCGCTGGCTCTCGCCGAGCATGTCGCTCGGAAACGCGTGCGGGTTGATCTCGATCAGCGCGGTCGCGCCCTGGCGCGCGAGCGCCAGCGCCGCCACCTGCGCGAGGCCGCGCGCCAGCGTTGTCTTGCCCGTTCCCGGCGGGCCGGCGAGGACGATCAGCCCGTGCGGCAGCCCCGAGAGCATCGAGAGCTTGCGCCCGTGCTGCAGCACCAGCAGCGCCTGTGCGAGCAGCCGTTCCTTCACCTCGCGCGGGACGATGATCGCGTCCCAGTCGCGATCGTGGTGATCGGCCGGGCAGGACGTGCATCGACAGCACGCCCGGCGGCAGCGCCGAGCGTGGGCGGTCCATCACTCGCCCGGCCGCTTGTCCTCCGGCCACTGGATCTGCGACAGCTCCTGCATCGAGACCAGCGTGTCTTCCGCCTCCTCGAACAGCACCATCGGATCCATGAGCGTGCGCATCGTCTCGAGGATCGAGTCGAACATGTGGATGCGCACCAGCCGGCACTGGTTGACCGGGTCGTCGTTGAAGTGCTGGTGCCACAGGAAGTGGTCGACGACGATGAGATCGCCCTTCTTCCAGCGGTGGTGCTCGCCCTTGTCGGGCGCGATGCCCATGAAGCTGTGGCCGTAGCCCTCGACGACGTAGAGCCACGCCTCGCCCGGGTGACGGTGCAGCGACTGCGTCTTGCCCGGCGCGAACTGGATCATCACCTGCGTGAGGCCCGACGCCTGGTTGCCGATGGCGCGGTCGTTGAGGAACTTGGTGCGCGTCCCGCGCGGCGTGGCCAGGATCTCCTGCTCGTCGTACGGCGTGTGGATGCGGCCCGAGCGGCGCTTCTTTGTTTCCTGGTCGATGCGGCGCAGGCGCCGCGCGTAGGGATCGTCGCCTCGAGCGCCGGCGGAGACCTTCGGCCGCGGCGGCAGCGTCGGCGAACGGCTCGCTGCCGGCATCCTCGATGAGGCTCATGCCGAGCGTCCACAGCGTCGGCTCCGACGAGTAGCTCATGAAGCGGCCCGGCCGGTCGCCGTCGTTGCCGTGGCGGTGCCAGCTCCACGCCGGGATATGGATCGCGTCCCACGCCTTCCAGTCGTAGCGGACGCCGTCGACCTCGGTCCAGCCGCTGCCCTCGACCATGAACAGGATGGCGTCCCAGGAATGGCGATGGATGGTGGTGGTCGTCCGCGGATCGACCTCGTGCACCAGCGCATCGAGGCAGCGGGTGGGGCGGTCGCCATCCCAGCCCATGTAGACGCCCGTGCGAAGCCCTCGCGCCGTGGGCACGAGCGTCACGTCCTCCTCGCGGATGACGGTCTGGCGGTACTTGCGCCACTCGTCGATGAACTCGGCGCGGCGCTTCTTCTGGATGTGGTAGTGCGTGGTGGTGGTCTGCGTCTTGGTGGACATGGGGGCGAGGACAACGTTCCGTTCCGACGAAGAGTTCTGAGCCCGGCGCTGACCTGTGCTGGCGCAGAGCCGGACTGAGGTTCGCCGCGGCCGCCCTGAAGGCCGGCGGCTGCGAGTTCAGCACGCGTGAGTGCAGAGCCTGAAATTGCGCGGTCGCGCGAGTTAAACATAGAATCGCCGGGACGGTCAATTTCCGACGCCATCCATGCTCACCCTCGTGCAGGCGCTGCTGTGCTTCCTGCTGGTGTCTGCCGTGTTCGCGCAGGCCCCGGCGAGGAACGACGACGTCTACCGGTATCGCGCCGCCGACCGCGAGGCGCGGCTCCTCGAGGGCGCGAAGCGGGAGGGCCGCGTCGTCTTCTACACGTCGATGGCGCCCACCGAGTCGAAGCCGCTCGGCGATGCCTTCGAGAAGAAATATGGCGTCAGGGTAGAGCTCTGGCGCGCGTTGTCCGACCAGGTGGTGCAGCGCGCGATCACCGAGGCGCAGGGCCGGCGGCATGCCGTGGACGTGATCGAGACCAACGGCCCGGAGATGGAGATGCTGGCGCGCGAGAACCTGCTCGCCGAGTTCCACTCGCCGCACCTGGCGGATCTTCCCGCGCAGGCCATTCCCCGGCACCGCTCGTGGTTCCCGGATCGCATGAACTTCTACGTCGTCGGCTACAACACGACCAAGGTGCAGCGCTCGCAGATCCCGGCCACCTATGAGGGCTTTGCCGATCCGAAGTGGAAGGGGCGCATCGGGCTCGAGGCGACCGACGCCGAGTGGATGGCGACGCTCATCAAGACCTGGGGCAGCGCGAAGGGCATGGACTACTTTCGCAAGCTGTCGGCGCTGAAGCCGGACATTCGCCGCGGCCACATCCTGCTGACAACGCTGGTGGCAGCCGGCGAGGTGCCGGTCGGTCTGAGCATGTACCACAGCAACATCGTGCCGCTCAAGCGCAAGGGCGCGCCAATCGACTTCGTGCCGGTGCAGCCCGTCGTCGCCCGCCCGCAGGGAATCGGCGTGGCGAGGAACGCGCCGCATCCGCATGCGGCGCTGCTCTTCGCCGATTACGTCCTGTCGCCGGCAGGGCAGCAGCTGTTCGAGTCGCTGGGCCGTGTTCCCGCCAGCACTCGCGTCAAGAGCGAGCTGACGAACTTCCCGTTCGTCGTGATCGACCCCGTCACGGCGCTCGACGAGAAGGACAAATGGGAGAAGCTGTGGAACGGTCTGTTCCTGAAGCAGTAAGCTCCGCGCCGCACCCTCGCGGCTGAAGAGAATGCTCGAAACCGCATCGGCCGACTGCGCCTCTGCGCTCCCCGCCGCTTACCGCCGCCGCTCCTGCACGCGCCGGACGAGTCGCGCCACCAGACGCCGCGGCGTGAAACGCGGCAGCTGGATCGTCACCTTGTTCGCGATGCCGGGCACGACGAGCGGCCTTCCTGCCATCACGCCGTCGTAGCCGGCGCGCGCGACCTCGCGCGACGTGGGCAGCTGCCTGCCGGCGAAGAGCTTCGATTCCTCCAGCGCCGCGGCGGCTTGAAACCCTGAAGCCGTTGGTCCTGGCGCCAGAACGGTGACGGTGACGCCGCTGCCCTCGAGCTCGTTTGCGATCGCGTCGCTGAACGACAGCACGTACGCTTTGGTCGCGTAGTACACCGCCATCAACGGGCCCGGGAAGAACGCCGCCGTCGAGGCGACGTTGAGAATGCGGCCGCGTGCGCGCGCGACCATCGGCGGCAGCAGACGCTTGGTCAGCTCGGTGAGCGCCACGATGTTGACCTGAATCATCGCCAGCTCGGCGTCGAGCGACGTCTCGAGGAAAGGGCCGTAGACGCCGTAGCCCGCGTTGTTGACGAGCACGTCCACGTCGATGGCGAGAGCGTTGACCCGACTCGACGACGCTCCGCACCGCACCGGGCGCGGACAAATCGCTGGCGATGACGTGCGCACGGATGCGCCCTTTCGACTGCAGTTCCGCGGCAAGCGCCTGCAGTTTGCCTTCGCTGCGCGCGACGAGCACGACGTCGTGGCCGTTCTCCGCGAAAAGGCGGGCCAGCTCGAGACCGATGCCGCTCGACGCGCCGGTGATCAATGCCGTCATGTTGGTGAGGATTATCCCGCGGGCCGCGACAGCGCCGCTTGACAACGCCGGCGAGGGGATGTATTAAACCTATAGGTTAAGTAACTGACAGGTTTAATACACCATGCCCGCCGATCAACTGAGCACCACGTTTGCCGCTCTCGCGGACCCGACGCGACGGGCGATTCTTGCCCGCCTCTGGCCTCGGGCGAATGCTCGGTCACCGAGCTTGCCGAGCCGTTCGACATGAGCATGCCCGCCGTCTCCAAGACATCTCCGCGTGCTCGAGCGCGCCGGCCTGATCGCCCGTGGACGCGAGGCCCAGAAGCGGCCGTGCCGGATCGAGGCGGGGCCCCTCAAGCACGTGGCCGAGTGGGCCGAGCGCTACCGTCACATCTGGGAAGAGCGGCTCGATCGACTCGATACCTATCTGCAGGAATTGAAGAAACAGGAGAAGAAACATGGCCGTAAGCCGCGTGGCAAATAGCGATACGTTCAAGGTCTCGACGCCGTCGGAGCGCGAGATCGCTCATGACCCGCCTCTTCGACGCGCCGCCGTCAGTCTCGTGTTCGACGCGATGACGAAGCCCGAGCACGTCCGGCGCTGGTGGGGGTGCATCCTCGGACGACAGGTCACTCCGTCACCGTCTGCGAAATCGACCTCCGCGTCGGCGGCGCCTGGCGCTTCGTTGCATCGCGGTCCCGAGGGCGAATATCCCGCGTTCTACGGCGTCTATCAAGCGAGATCGACGCGCCCGGAGCGGCTCGTCTTCACCGAGATCTTCGAGCCCGTATCCCCGACGGCGGATCGCTCGTGACGCACGGTCCTCGACCGAAGGAGAACGGCAAGACGCGCCTCGACCTCACCTGCCTGCTATCCGAATCGCTGGAAGTGCGCGACATGGTGCTCAAGACGCGGCATGGAGCAGGGGCGCCGGCGATCAGCTACGACCGCCTCGAAGACCTCGTGAGAGCGCTGCAGCAGTCCTGACGCAATCACACTGGCCACAGCACTCCGGCAAGGGATCCCACCCCTGGGATCCCGAACCTGAAACAGAGGTCGAGAAGGAATGTGTCGCGAGGATCTCTTCGACCAGCGGCAGGGCATGCCCGTCGTCCTGCCGCCCCGCTCACACCTTCAATCGGTCGTCCGCCCGCCGCGCAAGAGGGGTCTGGTATGCGGCTCTGGCCGACTTCCACGCGTACACAGAAAGCCTGCCAGCAGGATCATGTACGGCATGATCGGGCAGATGAAGCGGTATTGCACATTCAGCGCGCTATGCACCGCCACGAAGTAGGCGATATGCGCGAGCAGGAGAAGGTATACCGGTTCTCGTGAGCGTAAGGCATTAGAGAGCCCACCGAGTGCGAGCAGATAGATCAAGAAGTTCTGTACCGCGTATAACCCGCGACCGGAATTCTCGTTGTACCAGATCCACACGGTGCGTAATGCGCTCAGCTTCACGTACCTCCACGGGTACTGCTCTGATGATCCGTTTACCCTCCGCGTACCAGGGCAGACAGCTCGGGTTCCGTGTACGACTCCAGAGTGCGGCCGTGGGCCGCGGTCAGCCGCCGGATCATCTGCTCGAACTCGGGATGCGGATACCCGACGTGGTATTTGCCTTCCTCGATCATCCCGTTGTGGCGGTAGAGGACGAACCCGCCGAGGGTCGCGGTGGCGATCGGCTCGCCGAATACGCGATAGTTGCGGACCACCCATGGCATCAGCACCGCCGCGAACGCCACGGCGAATGCGACGCTCATGACGATCCCGCGCCGTCGGTGTTGAAACAGGATCCATCCCAGCGACAACACCGGAAGCCATAGGACCGTCGGCCGGGTGAGCGTCGCGAGGGCGAGCATCGCACCCGCTGCCGCGGCAATCCCGACGCCCGGACGATCCACCGCGCGGATGAACAACACGAGGTACAGCGACAAGAGAGCAGCGAAGAGCGGCTCCGACGCGATCGCATACGTCGTCGTGATGAACATCTCGGAGAGGTAGAACGCGAAGACCACGCCGGTCCAGACCGCCACCCATTCACGGCCCGACGCCCGTCCCGCGATCCAATATGCGGCGACGGCGACGACGCCCGACAGACACCACGCGAACAGGAGAAGGGGGTAATACCACTGAGAATCCAGGAGCCACAAGGCACCGGCGAACACGAGGACGGGCAAGGGGCTTCGTGCGGCGGTCGGCACCAGGCGATCGACCCCGTAGTAGGTCAGAAGGCTTGTGGTGCTGTAGCCTTCGCCGGCGACGAGGTGTTCCGCGATCTGCAGATAGCCGTTGCGGGGAAGTTCCTCACGCGTCCAGATGGGTGTGGACGGCGCCAGCACGATGAAGTAGACGATGCGGACGAGGATCGTCAGGCAGAACAGGAACAGCATCCGGCGTACGCGTGTGTTGTGGCTCATCGGCGAGCCCGCCGGATGTGGATCGAGACCGAATGCTTTCAACACGCGCGTACTCGAGCCTGCGCTGTCGTTCCGATTGCCGGTGTCCCAGATGGTATTCCTGGAGACTGCGGTCGAGATCGGCTAGCAGGCATCGCGCGAGCGGTCTCCCCACGTGTAGAGCTGTGTGATGGCGTAGTTCCAGACGGCCCCGACCGCGATTCCGGCGAGCGCCGCGGCTACCCACTGCGTCTGCGACTCGTACAGATACGATGCGATGCCGACGTTCGCCACGGCGCCGAGGCCGCAGGCCAGGATGAACGAGAGCAATCCTCGCAGCCACTTGACTCCGCGCAGCCGGCGATCGCGGTAGGTCAATAGATTGTTGAGCCAGAAATTGAAGACCATCGAGATGATCGTGCCGACCGCCTGCGCGTTCGCAAAGTTGACGTCTGCCGCACGCAGCGCCGCAAGCACGGACAGGTGCACGCCAACCCCGGCCCCTCCGACCAGACTGAACGCGAGGAACCGGACGGGAACATATCTGCCGATGGTTTTCTCGGCCAGGAGCATCCCGAAGTCCCAGATGACCACGCTGTCCAGCTTGCTCTCGCCATGCAGACGCTCTTTGAACGTAAAGGGCACTTCCTCGACTCGGAGGCGATCGGGCGCCGAGGCCACGATGTCCAGGAGGATCTTGAAGCCCTTTCCGGAGAGCCGACGCACGCAGGTATCGAGCGCGTCCGCCCTGATCATGAAGAAGCCGCTCATCGGGTCGCTGATGCGCTGACCGCAGACGATCTGGCTGATGCGCGTGGCAAATCGGCTCATCGCAGCGCGCGTCTTGTCCCACTCGCCAATGGCGCCGCCGGTCACGTAGCGCGAAGCAATCACGAGCTGAGCGTCCTGAGCATGCAGGGCTTCGAACATTTCAGGGATCTTGCTCTCATCGTGCTGGAGATCCGCGTCCATGACGACCAGCGCGGGCGCGGAACTCGCCAGCATTCCCTCGATGCAGGCGGTAGAGAGGCCCCGGCGCCCGATTCGGCGGATGCATCGTATCCGGCTGTCTCGAACCGCGATGGATTTGATCTCGGCGCTCGTCCCGTCAGGCGAGTCATCGTCCACGAAAATCATTTCCCAACGGATGTCACCGATCGATCGCTCGACGCGTGCGATGAGCTCCCTGATATTCTGTCGCTCGTTGAACGTGGGGACGATGATGGCGAGATCGAGCGGAGCAGCAGCGACCGCCTCGTCCTGAATCCTGACGAGCGTCTGCCCGGGTGTGCCTTCGACGGCGATGGCCATTATCGAAGTCCCGACCGGAACTGTCTGCATGCTTCCTCCACTGGATAGGCGGACGGCCCTGCAGTACTTACACCAACTCCGCCGGGAAAAGCCGAGCTTCTGTCGCGTCCCGAAACCGCTCCGTGGCGGCGCGGGATGTCTTCAGCGTTGTACATGACGACTCTCAAAGGGAACGCAGCTTCCAGTTTTTCGTGACCGCGCGTCGAACTCACACTCGGCGTAGAGATCCGGCGCTTTTTCAGAGACGCACGGCTGCTCCGTCACCGCGGCGCGGCGTTAGAGTGCGCCAGTGTCGTGAGTTGACTTGTAATGTCATCGAACATGAATGGTTGCTGGTCCGACACGTGACGGATCGAGCGGTCCGGCAGCAGCGGCAGATTCGCGCCGAAGTAGGTGTTGAGCACAACCCTGAAAGAGTTCACCGGCGAGATTGTGGGATAGAGGACACGGGTATCCGCTCCAGGCAGGTAGTACCGTTCAGGATGCCGCTTTTCACGCGCAGTTGCGGGGCGCTGGCAGTGCGCCAGTCAAACGTGTCGCCCGCTGTCCCCGGGGGATACGGGCCTCTCGTCTCCCTGCACGATGATCACAGGCGGTGACGCCGAGTCACGCAGGATTCCATCGACGAGGCGCCGAATCATCGCGTTCGCGGCCAGAACCTGGTTCTGGTAATTCTCGGCGAACGAACGCTGGCGTTCCTGTGCCTTCGACACGTAGCTTCCGTCCCGATCGAATACGTACGGAGGATGCGGCACGAGCACATGGAGGAATACGAACTTCGGGCCCTGGGTCGGCACCAGATTCAGCACGTCGTCCAGCTGTCGGCGCACGCGATGCCAGTTCTGCAGTCTCTCGTCGAGCCATGGCCCGAACGCCCGCTGCACCGGAGCGAATGCCTCCGAATCGAACAGGAGTGTTACCGTCCGCCGGATGGTCGTGTAGTAGTTCACGTTGCGTGTCGCCTGCGGATTCGTGCGTGTGGGGTGGTCCCCAGGACCCCAGGTGCGTGTAGCTGTAACCCTGGGAGCGCAGGAAGCCGCCCACGCGGTGGCTCCACAGATGCTGGTAGACAGGCGCCCAGTTCGTCGAGCGCTCGTGACCGCGGACAACGTCGTCGAGATACTCCGCGTTGAGCGAGGAGGAAAGCGAGAGTACCGTCTTGATGTAGTTCGAACGGCTCGCACCCGCGACGTAAAAGCCCTTGCCCGTCAGGGTACTCATCGATGTCGTTGTCGAAACCGTATGTGCTCGACGTCTGCTCGTCTCCGTAGCGATCGAAGATCAAGTAGTAGATGTCCGGCTTTGTCGTCACCGGTCCGGCGACAATCGACTTCGCGGTCGTGGAACTCGCCTCGAGCGCCGACGGCGTATCCGTGAGGCTGAGTGTGATGACCGGCGGCAGCACAGCGCCGAGCGCCACGATGTTGGCGAATCCTGTCAATGCTGCCAGCGGCGCCCGCCGGCGAAACAGCCATACGGCCCCCACCACCATCGCCAGATACATCACCGGCATCACGTAACGCGCAGGCCAGCCTGCGGTGCTCGTGTTGCCGACTTGCAGCCATAACACCAGGAACAGCACGGAGACCGACAGGGCTGCCTTGCGCGCGTCCCGGTAGACCGCCGCGGCCACCAGGAGCAGGAGTCCCGACATTCCCACGACAATGCGCAAGGCGTCCGTCAGTTCGTGCGCGTGACGCTGGCCCGGATTGGCGGCGAACATCGACAGCACCGGCAGCATCGCGAAGAGCAGCGGATGCAGCGGTATTCTCGTCATCGCTCCTGCCGCCGCATCACGTAGATGGCCCGTTTCGCGTCGCGGACGGGGTGCACTTGATCGATCGTGAACCACGTGGAGAACGCTGCCTCGAAACCTGCCTGGGTGTACTCGTCGAAGATGTCGTCACGTGTCGCGAGCATCCGCTGAAGTTGAGAATCGTCCTTCGGTACGAACTCGATGACGAGCGCCCGCGCAATGCGGGCAAAGAACTTCGCGATCCGCGGGAGCGGCAGGTTGTGGGCGATCGCCAGATGATGCACGAGTGCCAGTGCGAGAACGAGGTCCGCGGGCCCGCGATCGGCGAACGAGTCACGTTCCTCGTGCGCCCAGCCTGAGCGCGCGCTCGGGTTGGTGAGATCGAGGAGGAGCGGCAGGAGGTGCCGCTCACTCCGTGTGACGACGCTCCGGTAGTTCTTCTCGACGGCAACCGGGTCCACGTCGAAGGCGACGGTGGGGATACCGCGATCGCTCCCGATGCGGCTGAAGGTGCCGTCGTTGGCGCCGAGATCCCAGATGGTCCTGGGTGCTATCCGATCGATGGCGTCGCTGACGATCTGGCGTTTGTCGCTGAAGGCCGTGTCGGTGTAGTTGGTCGCCTCGTAGTAATCGCCCCACGTCGTTTTCATGGGACGCCACGTCAACCCGTTCACCGTGCGCTCCAGGCTGTCGAGCAGCCCTGCTGACGCCGTATCGCTCATCGCCCTCGTGGGTCGCTCCTGCCGCGGCGAGACGCGACCCGCGATCCGCCGTTCGGCGGAGGCCTGCAGGTGAATGTGGGTCAGGAGCCCGAGCCGAAGTCGCGTGCTTGCCGGGAGCAGGCGGCTCGCCAGATCGAGCGGAATGCCGTCGAGCTGCGCACGCAGGAGCTGCAGCAACCGAACGTCGACATAGCTGATGGCGGCAAGCGGTGACAGGAAGAATTGACAGAACTGGCGGTAGGCAACCCAAGGCTTGCCCGGCGTCACGCGCTCGAAAGACAGCGTGTCGATCCACAGCGGACGACCCGCGTCGAAGGCGACGTTGTATGCAGTGGCATCCTTGAGCGACATGCCGAACCGCAAAGCAGCTTTCTGAAGGCGCAGCGTAAGCAGCGCCGCCGTTTTCAGCTGGCTGAAGCACCATTCATACGGATACGAGATGAACCCCACGCGCGCCGGCCGAACCACGACCGAGGCTCTGCCGTCCGGCGAGATCGAGGCATCAACCTCGTCATGGCGGACGAGATCGCCCGCCTGAGTCAGGTGGTCGTAAAGGCCTGAGGCCATCAGGTGGTCGTAGTCGGCTCGTCCGACGGAGTTCACCTGCCGATAGAGCACGCCGTCGCGGGTAAAGACGAATCCCGCAGGATCGCGAAACGACGCCTGATGAGCTTGCGTGACCGCGTCTGACGGATTACTGGCCGCCAGAACCGTCACGCGACACCAGCGAGCGGAGAGTCGTCACCACCCTGCTCCAGTACGTGCGCAGCAGAAACAACCCGCCGAGCAGCGCGCCCGCCACGAGCTGAAACAGGTAGCTCGCAGAACCGGGGTCGATGTACGCCTCGGCGGGGCGTTCGAAGAGCAATAGCAGCAGCAACACGATGCTCATTAGTGGAAAAAACGCGGTCTGTGGCATTGTCGTTTACACCTCTGTCATATAGGGCAAGCCCTTGGGGCAACTCCCATGCCGGAGCGCCGTGTCTCAGTGCTTTTTCTGTGAACGGCGCGATGCTGACGGCGCTGTCTGTTTCGAGTCCGTACAGTTCAGCGTGATCGCGCTGGCTCGATGACGTTGTCACGCGAAGGTCGTGAATCGACCTTGTGGCGTGTGGTGAGATGACCTGGAACGCGTGCGTGTCTCGACGCGCGCTCCCGATTGTTGGTCACGCGGCCCCTCACCGAGCTGGACATCAACTGCACGAAGTGGTGATCAACCAGCTGCAGCCTTGCTGTCCAGCACTCGTTGCACTTCGGCGTGCAGGCTCTCCGGGCTGCATGCATTCACCTTGAGCGTCACCATGAACTGTCCGATCGCCGCCGCGCCGGTAATCGCAATAAGGGGAATGTGACGCGTTTCGATATCGGTCTGGAGTCTGCGACAGAGCGCGAAGGCATCGCCGTCGGCGGCCGTCACATCGACGACAAAGACGTCTGGTCGAAGCCGACGCGCGACGGCGATGCCATCGGGCTGGGGCCTGTGGTCGGCGACCCGGCATGATTCCATGAGGCGTGCGAGCGGAAGAGGATTGGCAACTGCGCTGGTTCCGAGGACGAGTACAGACCGGCGGCGGACGGACTTTCTTCGTCATGTGCGTTTTCCCTGGAGCCTTGACACGGTTTCCCGCATCTCCGTCAATATTTCGGTCTGAGTGTTGACGGTGGTCTGGAGTTCCGCCACCCCACATTCAACCGCCTCGAGGCACTCGCGCCGGCGCAAAGGCGCGGGCGTCGCGTCTTCGGTCTCAGCCATGTAGTGCGCAAGTTGAGCGTGGGCGCGAACGAGGGTCCGGTGCTGACGTTCGCTCTCAGCGAGCAAATCGAGAGCGTAAGCAACAAGCGCGGTGATGGCCGGATCGTCCTCAGGCATGGGCCCCCGTCGACGTGAACGGTCGGGCTCTGATGAGGCTGGGCTCGACGCCGAAAACGACGGCGCGCCGCCGGGCGGCAGGCTCAAGAAAGCGTGGAAGCCGAGTGTAGTCTTGCCGGCATTTATTCGCAAGTTCAGCCACACGTCTCGCAACGCCGCTGCCACCCGCGATCTCGACCTCATCATTGGTCAAGCACCATTCAGACTCACAGCGCATCACTGCGCTCGCATCGGGGCCCGGCGGACGCGGTACCATCCACTCATCCCCTTCCGTTCGATTCTCACTGCTGGAGTCCGCATGAAACGATTGGTCTGCTTCGCAACTGCGCTTTTGGTATGGGCTCTCCTGGTCACTCCCGCTGCCGCGCAATCGGTGGGCGTCAGGGCAGGAGCGTCGGTTGACCCGGATCAGTTCTACTTTGGCGGGCACGTCGAGACGGCGCCGCTGGTCGATCAGCTGCGCTTCCGCCCGAACGTGGAGATTGGCATCGGTGACGATGTCACGCTCGTGGCATTCAATATCGAGTTCGCATATGACTTCCCGCAGACAGGAGATTGGCGGTTGTACGTGGGTGGAGGTCCGGCCCTCAATCTCATCAACGTGGACGATGACACCGACTCGGAGGGGGGCTTCAACATCCTTGTCGGCGGCGCCCATCAGGGCGGGCTGTTTGCCGAGGTGAAGTTCGGTCTGGGGGACAGTCCGGACTTCAAGATTGGGGTCGGCTACTCGTTTGACTGGCGGTAGCGAATTCGGCGAGGGCTTGATCCGCGCGAGTGTGGAATGCCTGAACAGCCAGTCGGGCGGTGGGGGGAGCGGAGCGCTCCGGTAGTAATTCCGAAGCTACATGCCCCCAGGTCACTTCACATGCCACGACCGCCCGGGCCATATGCGTTCCAGGTAGTCGGCCAGAAGGTCATGGAACTCCCGCACGGATTGATAGCGCCGGTCGGGGTTGGGGTCCACCGCGGGCAGCAGCATCTCCTTGATCTCCTGATCGATCTCCCGATCGGCCTGGATGCTGGCGCCAGCCTCCGCGTCCCACGTCCACTGATAGCCGGCCAGCATCGTGTACAGCACCGCGCCGAGCGAGAACAGATCCGAGCGGGCGTCCGGCGCCTGATGGGACACCTCCGGCGCGGAGAATCGGGGCGTCGTCGAAGGATTGTAGAAGACGCCCGTCGAATGCCGCGCCCGCTCGTACGACGATTCGAAGTCGACGATCCGGATCACCGGCGGTCCCTTCTGCGTTCGATGCAGGATGTTCATCGGATTCAGATCGACGTGGAAGATCATCAGGCGATGGAGCTCGGTCAGCGCCGCCGCCACCTCGATTGTGGTCCTCAGATCGCCAACCATCCGGGCGGGCGTCCGTTCGACTGCGATCGACGTGGCCAGCGGAAATTCGTCGAACAGATAGCTGGTCATGTAGACACGCCCGTCCCGCAGGCGGCCGTGATCCACGACGACCGGAAAATATCGCGAGGCGGGCAGTTCGCGGTTGATGGTCGAGAGGGTGGCGATCTCGTTGGCGAGATTCTGCTGGTAGACGAGCCCTGGCTTCGAGGGCAGCTTGACCAGCAGGCTGGCTCGGGTGCGTTTGTCCCGCCCGACGTAGAGGTGATGCCGGACGTGCTCGACGGAGCGATGGCCGCTCCGGGCCGTCGAGAGCCGCTGAATGCTCGTGAGCTGATCGAAGGGCGGAGACGCGTCGTCGATGTCGATTGGTTCGCTGTGCGGCATGTTCGCCGTCTCGTGCGCTCGGACCGGAAACCCCCGGTCGTCGCGGGCATCCGTCGTCGCGGACCGTTCGCCGCGGAGGGCCGGGCCTGCGGTCGGGCCGTGAATCAGGCTGGCGGCCAGCAGGACTCTCCGATGGCGACGTCGATGAGTCTTGCACATTTCCGCGCGGGGTCGCAGCCGATGCGGTGACCACGCGTGAACAGGTCGAAAACGGCACGTCCCCCGGAGTGATCGTGGCCTCGCACCGGACCTGGGAACGGTGGACCGCACGTCGACCCTTGTGTGCCTGCCAACGGAGGATCGAGATTAAGATCAGCGGGTCGCTGGCGCGAGACGGGTCGAACAAGGCCAGGCATCCGGAATCCCGTGTCCAGATCTCTTATTGCAGCGCGGCCGGCCCGTGGACTGACAAGGAGTCGTGAGATGAACAAGCGTGTATTGGGCACTGCGGCGGTGATCGCCGCCGCCGTCGCCGTGTTGGTTGGTGGTTCGATGCTGGCACAGACGAGCGCGACAGCGCAGACTCGTCCTGGCCTTCCGGTGTTCGAGGTCGACGCCGCATTCCCGCAGATGCCGGACGGCATGCTGCACGGGGCGGTGGGCGGCGTGGCCGCGGACCGCGCTGGCAACGTTTATGTGTTTCAGCGCCCGCACACGATCCCTGAATACAATGCCGCGCTGAACGGGTACAAGGCGGCGCCGCCGGTCATGGTATTCGACGCGAAGGGCAAGTACCTCCGCGGCTGGGGCGGACCCGCTGCCAGCGGCGGGTACGACTGGTTCTGGCGCTCGGGAAGGCAGCGAGCGGCGTACGCTGACTGCCCCGGCTGCGGCACCGAGGTGCGCGGCAACGGCGATCACCGCGCCGCCAACGGCGAACACGGCATCTACGTCGATCATCAGGACAACGTCTGGCTCACCGGCAACGGCGAACGCGACGGCCAGATCCTGAAGTTCACCAAGGAAGGGAAGTTCCTGAAGCAGATCGGAAAGGTCATCCCCGACGGCTTCGAGGACAGCAGCAACACCACGCAATTCAGCAGGCCCGCCGGGGTGGCCGTGAACCCGAAGACCAACGAGTTGTTCGTGGCCGACGGCTACGGGAATCGCCGCGTCATCGTCTTTGACGCCACGACCGGCGCCTACAAGCGCCACTGGGGTGCCTACGGCAATGTCCCGGACGACAAGGTGCCGGCCAAGCGTATTACCAGCGGTCCCGGTAACCCGCAGTTCAACACCGTTCACGGGGTGGCGCTGGCCGCGGACGGCACGGTGTTTGTCGCCGACCGTGCGAACAATCGCGTCCAGGTGTTCACGCCGGAAGGCAAATTCCTGCGTGAGGGATACAACAAGAGAGACGCGGTCGGGACGGGTTCGGCTTTCGGCGTCGCGTTGTCGCCGGACGGTAAGTGGGTCTACGTCGCTGACGCCGCGCTCGAGCGCGTTGCCATCATGGATGCCAACACGCTGGAGGTCGTCGGCAACGTCGGCAGGCCTGGAACCAAGTCCGGGGAGTTCGGCAACCTGCACAGCCTCGCCGTCGACTCGCAGGGCAATCTCATCACCGGCGAATCACAAGGCTACCGGGTTCAGAAATTTCTCTACAAGGGGCTCTCGAAGTAGGCAGCTCGCGTTCTTGCCGCGCGGATGACTGACACCGCATCACCTTGGATGTTCCCGCTCCGGGACATTCAAGGTGGTGTGACTCGTCACCCGCGGCAGGCCCGTGCCCGCACGGGACACGTTCAGTTCACGGTCAGCCCTGTCGGCTCGCCGACTACCTGGATCGATCACGGCGCCTCCAACCCGAGGATGCGGGCCGGGTTGACTTTGAACAGCAGGTCGAGCTCATCGTCGGAGAAACCGCGGGTACGCATGGCCTCCGCAAACGTTCCGATCCCGTCGAGGCTCGCGTATACATTCGCGTCGCCTTCCCGTGTCCAGAACTCGGTGAGAAAACAGACTTGCGGCCCCAGCGTGCGGATTGCCGCGACGCGTTCGCCCTCCAGGACGTTTCTCATATCGAACTCGATGAACGCCCCGAGCTTCGCCGCCTGCTGCATCTGCGGCATCGTCATCTTGCCGGCCAGGTCCATCGCGTGTGTGGCGATCATGTGCTGCACGCCCATGCTCCGGGCCTCCCGGAAGAGCATCAAGGCTTCCTCCGGCGCGACGTGACCCGAGGCGAGCACCAACCCGTGCTTGGCGATGATCGAAAGGATCTGCCTCACGTCGGGCAGCAATTGGCCGTCACGCGACACCGCCACGGACGGGCGGGTCGGTTGCTGCGACTGGCGAACCTCGATTTCCGAGTCGCCGGCTGGCATCCAGACGATGCGTCCGGGCTCTCCTCTGATTCGCGTCGCCATCAACTCGATGCCGGCCACGTTGACCCCGCCGTTGGACCGGTTCATGACAAAGCCGCCGAACACGTCGATGACCGGGCACCTCGGCCCGCAGGTGATAGGCCAGCGGCGCAGTCGGATGGTAATGGTCCTTGATGACGACCGCACGCATGCCGCGATCCCGCGCGAGCTTCAACGTCGAGAGATCGGCCCGGTCGCCGCCTCTTGCCGTTCCTGGCGTGCGCGGATCCACGTGAAGGTGGAGGTCAGACGATCCGCGCAGCAGCCGAGCGCCGTCGGCTTCCCGACGGGACTGACTCGCCTGTGACATGGCAAGCGGCTCGACGATGAGAAAGAGAGCGCCCAGTCCCGCCAGGATGCCCCCCAGCGTCCGGCGTCCCGACACAATACGCGTCACCATCAGCCCCTCCAGCGATTCCCGACTAGAACGCGAAGCGGAAGCCTAGTTGCAGCCGGCGCGACTGATAAGCCTGATTCGTGTTGTCCGACGGTTGTCCGTATCGGGCGTTGCTTTCCTGAGTCGTGTACGAACCGAAGTTTTCGTGATTGAACAGGTTGTACACCTCGACGATCCCGTCGAGCACCCGCCGCCCGCCGAGGCCGAACCGCTGTTGCATCCGCAGGTCCACACGATGAATCGACTGACCGACGAAGTTGTTCCTGGGAACGATGGTACCGTCGGGCCGGAGGCGATTCGAACCGCCGGCGGTCATCTGCCGCAGGTCGGCCCCATACGTCGTCGGGTAGCGTAAGCCAGACCCCATGAAGTACACACCACTGACCTGAAAGCCATACCCTACGTCCCAAATCCCGTTCAGGACGGCGCGGTGGCGCTGGTCGTTCACGGCATATCCGTACTCGCCTCCCATGTCCGCAGCGACGGGGAAGGGGACGACCTGCTCACCGCTGATCGGAAGCGGCACGTCGTCCCGGGAGGCAGACAGCGTGTAGTTGCCCGACGCCTGCCACCGGTTGCTCATGCGCTTGGTGACGCTGGCCTGCAGTGCATGGTAGTTGCCTCTGCCGATCGTCTGCCCCATCAGGACGGCCGCGAACGCCGGGTCATAACGCCTGGTGAGGTCCGTGATTGGGTAGTTCGCCCCGGTGGCGGGATTGTAGGTCAGGTTGACATTCATGTTTCGAAAGTCATGCCGTGTGCCGTTGAAAATGTAGTCCCCCTGAATCGCCACCGTGTCGCGGAACTGTCGCTGTACACCGATCGACGCCTGGTGGCTGTAGGGGATTTCGGCGTCCGGGCTCGCCATCGCCGAGTCGATCGTCTGCCGGAAGCACCGCGGCACTTCCGCCGTGCGGCAGGTGCGCGCAAAGTATTGCTCCAACGTCGGAACGGGGCCGTCGAACGGGTTCGTCATGAAGTCGGCCCGGCCGTCGTTCTCCACCTGAATGGTCACCTCCTCGTTCGGAGTGCGGGTGAACAGGTTCGGCTGGTCGGAGACCTCCGCGAAGTACTTGCCATATCCGCCGCGGACGACGGTGCGGTCGTTCACGCTGAACGCGAAGCCGAGCCGGGGCGAGTAGTTGTTCGTGTCCTGGCTTCTTCCCGCCTGCAGCCAGGGCTCCACGGCCACGTTCTCCGCATAGACGTGGCTGCCGAAGTCGTACCGCAGTCCGAGGTTCAGCGTCAGCCGGCCCATCTGCCAGTCGTCCTGCGCCCAGCCGGCATACACATGCCGGGGAATGCGCTTCATGTAGGCGCCAACGCCAATCTGAAAGCTCCTGGTGATGGAGCGAAGCGGGTCGAGGTTCCAGGTCGAGGCGTCCAGAATGTCGGGGAACAGATCCTCGATGTTGGCCGGCACCGGGCCGCCCTGGGCGTCGTAGGTGTCGACGCAGGGATGGCAGGACCCCAGGAAGTGGACCTGGTAGATGTACTCGCCTCCTGCTTTCATCGTGTGGCGGCCGGCCTTGCTGAACGAATAGGTGAAGTCGTCGCGAATCGAGTAGTCGTCCTGGCCGTTGTGCTGCGGCGTCGTCGTATGCGTGATTCCGATCGAGTATCCGCGCAGCCTGATCAGGGGTGCGCCCTTGACGGTGGGACCGAGCGGATGATCGGGCCAGTTCGCATAACCTTCGGTATCCAATAAATCCCTTGCGTCCCGACCTTGAACTCGTTCAGGGCCCGGTTGCTCACGACCTGCGTGAGTGTCACGAGCAGGTTCGAGGAATGCCGGTCTTGTGACTCCGCCGACGACGGGCTCACGGTGGCGCCGCCGGTGTAGCGGGGGTCGTATGGCAGCCAGAAGATGAACTTCGAGCCGCGCACGGCCAGGCGGGTCTGCGCCGAGACCTGCGCGTCGAGCCGCACGCCCGCCTTGTCTTCGCGGCGCGTCCCTGTCTGATCGATGAGGTTGAACCGGGGATACGGGCCTGAGTAGGTGAAGGTCTGCGGCTCGCGCTCGTACTCGTAGTTGGCGAAGAAATGAATGCGATCGCGCCGAATCGGGCCGCCGAATGTCACGCTCAGCTGCTGATCCGAGTACAGGAAGCACGCGCTTCTGAATGAAATCGGCGGCGTTGAGACGTTCGTCCCGGAAGTACCCGGAGAAGCTGCCGGAAAGGGCGTTGGTACCGGACTTGGTGATGGCGTTGACCTGCAGCCCGTTCGACCGCCCCTGCGTCGCGTCGAACCGATTGGCGATGAACTCGAACTCGGCAATCGCGTCGCGGCTGAAGCGGGGCTGGCCAAACCCCCACCCCGTGGTCTGCGTCATCTGCTGGCCGTCGACGTTGATCTGGTAGGTTCCGTTCGCGCCGGGATCTTCGGCGACGGCGTTGATCCGGCTGCCCGCCGCCAGCATCGTCAGATCCATCCAGTTACGCCCGTTCACCGGCAGATCCGACATCTGCCTCGTGTCGATGTTGGTGCCGAGCTCGGAGCGGACGACGTCGATGAGCGGGGCTTCTCCAGTCACCGTCACCGACTCCTGCACGGTAGACGGAGCCATGCGGAGGTTCACGACGAGCTGCTGGCCGACGAGGATCTCGAGTCCCCCCTGCGCCACGCCGGCAAAGCCGGACAGTTCCGCCATCACCCGGCAGAGTCCCGCCCGGGCCGGGAGACGATATCCGCCTTGTGCGTCGGTCACGGCGGTAAAAACGTTACCGGATGCTTCATGGACAACGGTGACGGTCACCCCCGGCAGCACCGCACCGGTCACATCCGTCACGATGCCGCTCACGGTGGCCTCCTGCGCGTACGCGAGTGCAGGCCATACAATCATCACCCCGACGAGAACGAACGACCTGATGACGCTGAGCTGCATCTGAGCCTCCATGAAACAGCGCGCGAGTCAACCGGGTGGATCGCGATTCGAGTGCTCCGATCGGTGACGGCGACGGTCAGCCGGACGGAGAGAAGGCTACACCGTGAAGTGGGAAGGGCACCCGGCCGCTTCCGCTGTGCGGAAATACTCTGTGCACTGGCTGCCCCCGCGACGTTCACCACGACGCGATCCAGGCACTCACGCCGGATCGATCCGATGCAGCGCTCGACCTGGGGTAGGGACAACCCTCCGCATCAGCGCCCGCCGTGGAGATCGGTCTGCTCCAGAGAACACTACCCACGACGAACGCGACGCGCCTTGACAGGCCGTCGTACCGCACCTACGATGCGGCAGCCCGTGTGAGGTGACAGGAGGCGTCAAGATGCTGTCGAGTAACCCGAAGCGCAGTGCGTATGGTGTGATTTTCTTTGTTGGACTGATGGTCGCGGTGGGCACTTTTCAAAGTGGTGCTCAGGCGCCGGCGCCGACTGCCGCCGTCGTCAAAGTCACCGAGGGCCTGCGCCTGACCGACAGGAACAACCCGGCTGACCAGCCCGTTCGGAACCTCAAAGGGACCTTCCGGTGGAACATCTTCGAAAACCAGCGCCTGATCGTCGATGCGCGCACCTACGCGCCCGGCGAGCGCACCGACGTCACTGGCCGCTACCACACCGAAGGCTTCGACGTGGCCACGATCATGTTGACGCCCGGCCACGTCGAGATGATCGCGACCGGTGAGGAGATGGAGACCGGCTACTTCGAAGCGGGGCACACGTGGTGGTGGCAGAAGACGCCGCCCGGAGGCCACTCGATCGCCAACGTCGGCAAGGAGCCGTTCACCTACCTGAACGTTCGACTCAAGGAAGCTTCGCCATTCGAAGGCTCGCTTCCGGGCGAACATCGGATGACCGGATGCCTGGAGAAAGGCGCGAGCGAGGGTTCGTTCCTGGTTACCGCCGTGGAAGGCAACGGCCCCAAGACGATTGGCGTGGTGGCGCGAGGCCTGAACAACATCGCTGGCTTCGTCGGGAAAAAGGTCGAAGTCACCGGCACGGTCATTCCGTCCGCTCAGGCGGAGAAGATGGACAAGCGGCCGCCGAATGCCGACCGCTACATGACGGTCACCGCCGTTCGACTCGTCTCGATGGATGTGCGCGGCCCTCTCGTGCAGGACGAGCGCTTCTGCCGGTAGGCGGCTGATTGAATGCAGGTCCAGAGCCCGCAGGCCTGGACCTGCCCCTCTGCGGAGCCGGCAGCGCACCCGCGCTGCCGGAAGACGGTCAGCTACTTGGCTGGTTCGAGCAGTTCCTGCGACGACCACCGCTCGCCTTCGTGGCACGCCTCCTCGATGATCTCGTACCCTGGCTCCGTTGCGCGCGCCAGCGGGGCGGCAATGGTCCACGGCCGCGTGTAGGCCTTTGGATCCTCGACCGTGACCCGGTAGTCGATGCGGTTGGCATCGACGACCGTGAAGCGTTCGACGAACCGCACGGCATCGGTGTGGAAGCTGCCGACGATGTCGAACCACGTCTTGTTGGTGAAGTTGCTCGAGGTGATGACGAGCGTGTTCCCTTCCCACCGGCCGCGTGAATCGCCCATATAGAGCCTGATGTCCTTGCCGACCGGCGCGCGACCGTCGAGCGGGACGATTCGATACTGGTGCACCTTGGCGGGAAGGAACACGACGTAGCCCGGCGGCTGAAAGATCTCGAACTCGCCTTGATACATGGCTCGCGGCACACTCTGGACGATGCAGCGCCCGACCGGGTCCAGCAGCTGCGGCGGCGGGTCCATGTGCGCGTCGAAGTAGATCTTGGCCTGCGCTTCGGCCCACGGCAGGTAAGGGATCTCGCCATCGGGCGGATCGACGATGCGGCTGGTTTTCTTGCCGGTGCGCAGCTGCTCTTTCAATTCAGGCGTCAGCGGCGCCCCACCCAGGGGGTTCATCCGCGTATCTTCAATGCTGTAGGAGCCGCCGGGACGGGGCTGCCAGACGCCCTGGATCAGCGGCTGCCCGTCCACCGTGCGTTCCGGCGTGTAGGCGGCCGCCGCGCCGGGCGCCTGACCAGCGGCCGGCAATTGCGTGGACATGAAAACAGCTGCGACGATCGCCACAGCGACGGCGATACCGACAAGCCGCTTCCTCATCTCGAACCTCCTCATCTGCCTGTCGTGGCAGCAGGCGTGTCACGCCAACGATCGATCACACTAGCGTTGTGATACCACGGCGGCAGCGGTGCCGCCCGGATCGATCACGCCGAGCTTCCCGTTCCAGTAACCGCCGTACCACGCACGGCCATTCCCGTCGATGCCGTGGAAACGGACGCTGGCCATCCGGGTCGGCAGCGGAAACTCGACGAACTGTCCCGTCTTCGGATCGAAGCGTGTGACCTGGTTGCCGACGGTGTCGGCGAACCAGATGTGCCCGCGCCGGGAGTCAGGCGTCACGCCGTAGGGGGTCGCGAGCGCCGTCGGCGGTTGATAGAGCGTGATGGCCCCTGTCCGGGTGTCGAGCTTTCCCAGCTTGTGACCGTAGTAGTCGCCCCACCACACGTTGTCGTCCGCATCGACGGCGACTCCGCGCACGCTGCGCATCTCCGGCGTGTGGAATGTCTTCGTCGCACCCGTCCGGGAGTCGAGGCGAATCAGCACCCCCAGCTCGAACTGGCTGATCCACACGTTGCCCTTTGAATCGGCGGCCGCGTCGTAACCCGCCGCGGACGGGCGCTGCCCCGGCCGCGCGTCTCGGGCCGCTTGCGAGCCGGCTGGAAACGTATCGGGAACGGGGTTCTTGTGCGCAGCCGTGAATGTCCTGGTGGCGACATCCCAGGCCCAGGTCTCGTCGCCGGCCGCCAGCCACACCGTCCTGCCCGTGGGATCGAGCCTCGCCGTGCGCGGCTGCTGCTCCTTCCCCGGCCATTCGTAAATGCTCATCTTCCCGGCGCGATCGACGCCCGCCATCTTGGCTCTTCCACCCCTGGCGAGCGCGACGACATACCCGCCGTCCTTGAGGACCGTGCCCGTGTGCGGCAGGGAGCCGGGGACCGGAATCGGAAACTCCTCGAAGGTTTCCGTTTCCGGATTGAAGCGGCCGATCTTGTTGGACAGCATGTCGTACTCGCCGAACCACACCATGCCGCTCGACTCGTCCACGGTAATGCTGTGCGCCATCGCCGGCGTCGGGATCGTCCACTCCTTGATCGTGACGCGCAGCGCCTCATCCTTCATTTCCGTCCGGCGCACCCTCGACAAGTCTGGCGCCTTGGCCTGCGGACCCCACATCCCCTTCGGACCAAAGACCGTTTCGAGCGCGTGCGCCAGCTCCGTGAGGCTTTCCGTGTCGCCGTAGCCGACTCTCCCCAGCTTCCGCTGCGTCATGACGGGAAGGAAGGCCTGCCATGCCGGTGCCGTCCATCCCTTCGACATCATCGGCACCAAGCCGTGACATTGGCTGCACTGCGTCACGCGCTCGGCCTGTTCTGTGTCGGGAAGAAGGCTCTCGATTTCGGCGCCGGACAGCCGGGTGACGTCCGCCGTACGCGACAGCTTGAAATGAATCTCGCCGGGTTCGGCGGTGTTTGTCGATTGCTGGCTGAGCGCGAAGCCAAAGGCCTCTGCCGACACACTATGGCGGCCGGCCGGCACGGTGATTTCGAAACGCCCGTCAGGCCGGGTAAACCGGTTCACGGTCATCGTGCCGATCGCCACTCTGACCAGTGCGCCCCGGAGCGGTGTGCCCGCGTCATCGGTCACGGCGCCGCGGACGACCGCGTCGGCCGCCTGCGGGCCTGCCGTCGCCAACAGCAGCGAACAGAGGATCAGCGCGCTCGGTACGAAGCCTGCTCATTCGCATTCGGTCCTCCTGCGCCTTACGTCCGGGGATCGCGATCGACCATGACCGCCCCGACGCCGCTCGAGCTCATCGCAGACTAACGTCCTGGTCTCGTCAGGATCTCCTCGGCTGATCGCTCGCCCTCGTGGCACGCCTCTTCGATGATCTCGAAGTCCTTTTCGGTGATGCGCGAGAGCGTCGTCGCGAGCGTCCACGGCCGTGTATACGCCTTCGGATCCTCCACCGTGGCCTGATAGTCGATCCGGTCCGGGCCGACCGGCGTCAGCCGCTCGGTGAAACGTACCGCTTCGGTATGAAAGGCGCCGACGATGTCGAACCAGGTCTTGTTGGTGTAGTTGCTCGAGGTGATGACGAGCGTGTTGTTGTCCCAGCGGGCCCGCGCATCGCCCATGTAGAGCTGGATGTCCTTGCCGAGTGGCGGCCGGTTGTCGAGCGGGATGACGCGATACTGATGGTTCGGGCCCATCATGAACACCACGTACCCGGGTTGCTGGAATATTTCGTATTCCCCCTGATACATCGCGCGCGGCACACCTTGAACGACGCACCGCGCAACCGCATCGAGGAATTGCGGCCCCGGCGGATCGAGGTGCACGTCGAGATACTTCTTGGCGAGCTCCGCGGCCCACGGCTGGTACGGAATCCTGCCGTTCGCGGGATCGATGATTCGACTCTTGCCTTCACGGGTCGGATCGCGCCGGTTCTGCTGATAGATGGCCTGGGCCTCGAGGTTCTCGATGCTGTAGGACCCGCCGGGCACCGATTGCCAGAAGCCCTGGATGTTCGGCTGACCGTCGGGCGTTCGCGCCGGCACGTAGCCGGGCGTGGCCGGCGGCAGCGCCTGAGCCGCGGCAAGAGCGGGCAGTTGCGCCAACGCACACGCGATCGTCAGCGCACGCACGTAAGTGAAGCGAATCACCTGCCACCTCCTTGGCGCGACCGGAGGCACGCGCGCATCGAGTAACGCATTAGTTTTCACCGGGCGGTAACGGGTTGGGGAGGAGCCCCTTCTCGTCGTAGGCATAGCTGTAGCACTCGTATTCCAGGAGCTGCGCGCGCGGCTCCTTGCGACGATAGAGGAGCATGCTGACCTTCCACGGCCGCGTGAACACCTTGGGGTCCTCGATCGTGGCCTCGTACTGAATGTGGTCGGGCCCCACCATCGTGTAGCGTTCGATCACATGCAGGAGCTCGCTGTGAAAATTACCAGCGCGGTCGAACCACGTCATGTCGGTAAAGTGGACGACGTCGACCACGAGGGTGTCGCCTTCCCATCGTCCGCGCGAGTCGCCCATCCACCACTCGATCGGCCCCTTCGGGTGGGGCGAATTCATGTAGATGCGGCGGACCGCATGCGCGTACTCGTAGGCAATCACCACGCCGGTCGGATTCTGCAGGATCTGAAACGGAAAGCCCATGTACGTCGCGCGCGGGACGCCGGGCAGATAGCACTTGGATTCAGGATCCGCAGTCGCGCGGTTGGCGAAGTTCTCCTGCTTCTTCTTCAGGGCGGACGGCTGGTAGGGAATCTCGTTGCCCTCGACGACCCCCTGGCCGGCCGGCACACCCAACCGTCCACTATGGTCCTGAAGATCCCACGCCGCCGTGTTCATCACCTGCCAGATGCCCGACAGGTTGGGTTTGCCGTCTGCCGCGCGCGGGATCGCCGCGGGAGTCTGGCCCGCTGCCACCGCCGGACCGAGCCAGCTCACGATCGCAATCAACGAAGCGAGATACCGCGTGCGCATCTGTAATGATCCCTCCGCGTCAGGACGGGCCAGACAATACGTCCACCTCCGGCACCTGTCAACCTGCGTGCCCGCGCCCGGCGCGCTCACTTCATCACCCGATCCACGAACGCCCGGTCGTCGCCGACCTTTCTGTAGGCGGCCAATTCCGGATTCTTGAGCGCCCCATCCCACGTCTGCTTGAAGTTGAGCTGCAGTTGCCGCGCGGCGGTGAACGCCTGCAGCGCGCGGTCGGGCTGACCGGCGAGGTACGACAGGAATCCAAGGTGCAGGTGATTCGCGCCGACCACCGGTTCGTAGTGAACGGCCTTCTCGGCGGCTGACAGCGCTTCGGCGGTCTTGCCATTCTCCACCAGGTAATTCCGAAACGCGGCATAGTTGCGCGCGAGCTGCAGATCGAGCACCCGGCGCAGCTCATGAAACGGATCGGCATGGCTGTCGACGCGGACGGAGACGTAGTTGTCGTCGTTGTTGTACTGCTTTCGAATGACGAGAATGCCCGCGCGGTGTCCGGCTGACGGTCGCCGCCCGCGAGCGAGCCGGCCTTCAGCGCGGCGTACAGGCGCTCCGCCAGTTCGCCGCTGCTGTTTTCGAATCCCGTGGCGATCGCTTCGAGCACGTGGGTGCCAATGACCCCGTTGCCGATCACGGCGTAGGTCGGCCCGCGGCGCACGCCGCTCGCAGCCTGGGCCGTCGGCGCCGACTCTCGCGGCGACGTTGCCCTTCAGATCGATGATGACGACCTGACGATTGTCGCCGTTCTCGAAGGCATCTTCCGCCAGCAGCTTGTCGAGGACCTGCTGGGCCGAGAGGCCCGACCGCAGAAGCTCCAGCCCGCGCCGCTTGTAGGTCGGGTTGCCGATCGTGGCGATGACGCCCACGCCGGCCTCGCCGTCCGCCACGCGGGCGCCAATCGCCACCGCCGCCGACGCCACGGCCACCCCGAAATCACCGGTCCCAGGATCGATCGCCGCGATGGCGAAGGTGGCGTGCGCCGGAGTCGCGACGAGCAGCACCGCCGAAAGCCATAGCACCAAGCGCATGGACATCTCCTCTCGTGAATGCGGACCGACGCCGCATATCAGAACGTTGCGCGGCCCCGGTCCGTATCCGCCGTGAGCTGCCGCCGTGAAGCTGCACGGACATTACGTGCGAGGGTCGCGGCTGTCAACTCACGCGCGTACGCGCGCGCCTACGGCTTCCAGCAGCGCGGGGCGACGTGACGAGCCGACGAGACGCGGAGACGCGGGAACGGGTCGCCTGCCGGTTCAAGCGTTCCGAGGACTTCAATGGTGTGTTCAATGTGATCGGACAGCGTCAATCCGCCGGATCCGACGAGCCCGTACGTCTCGATTCGCAGTGGGTCGTCCGGCCGCACGCGGCTGACCCCCAGGGAGAACGAATCGGGCCCGATCCGGTGAACACAGCCGAGGAACCGGTCCCCGTCCAGCGTTCGCGGTCGACGGATCGTCGCGTGACGCCTCCTGAGCAGGGTAGCGGGCCTGGCGCAGCACAACGATGGTGGCGACAGTCGCTCCTGCGAGCAGTACCGCCGCCACCATCGTCACCCTGCGGGGAACTAGTGGATCATCGGCGGGATTATCCGCGATTACGCCGGCGCTCCCGGCCGGGCATGCTCGAGGAGCACATCCTGCGGCTCGCAGTGCCTGACGCCTGGAAGAGCTGGCGCCCACAGTTGCGGCGAGGGCCGTGGCGATCGGCAGAATCGCGGGGCCCATGTAGAAATATAAGAGGTGATCCACTGATGTTGCAGTTCAGCTTCCGCCTGGCGTATTGAAGGGTAGCTGCCGGCAGGCAGCAGGCCTGCACGGGACTCGACGCCGCGATGCGGGGACATGTCGTGTTCGGGTTGTGGCAACAGGCGTACTGCAGACTGCCAGGTCGCTGGAGAAAGAGGGAGGTAGCCGGTGAGAAAGTGGTTAATCGGGGCAATCGGGGTTGCGGCCGCCGTCGGTGTCGTCTTCTGGCTCGCGGGCGCGGCGGAGACACAGGAGGGCGAGGGCTACACCGTTCCGCGAACCGCGGACGGCGAGCCTGACCTGAAGGGGTTCTGGCAAGCCAACAACACGGCCGAGTACGACATCCTGTCGCACTCACCGGCCTGGCAGGTGCCCGGGGGCTTCGGCATCGTCGAGGGCGACGAGATTCCGTACCTGCCTGCGGCGCTGGCCAAGAAGAATCAGAATTACGCCACGCGCGAGGACATGGATCCAACCGCCGTGCGCTGCATGATGGCCGGCGTGCCGCGCATCATGTACCAGCCGTTTCCGTTCCAGATCGTCCAGGCGCCCGGCCATATTTCCATGGTGTTCGAGTACAACCATCACACGCGCATCATCTATACCAACGGAACGAATCATCCCGACGGTTACCAGGCTTACATGGGGGACTCCCGCGCGCGCTGGGAAGGCGACACGCTCGTCGTCGACGTGACGAGCTTCACCGGCGACACCTGGTTCGACCGCGCGGGCAACCATCACAGCGACCAGTTGCACATCGTGGAACGCTTCACGCGCACCAGCCCGGACGTGATCCGCTACGAAGCGACGATCGAGGATCCGCAGACGTTCTCGCGGCCCTGGAAGATCAGCATGCCGCTCTACCGCCGCCAGGAGCAGAACTTCCGGATCCTGGAATACCCCTGCCACGCGCTGAAAGAAGAAGACGCGGAGAACCGCGGGATTCCGCTGAAGCCCGGGTGGCACCTGCGCGACGGCGAAGTGAGCTCAACGACGGTACAAGGAGGTGCCCAGTGACTAATCGCCTTCTGGCTCTTGCCGCCGCGCTGGCCGCGGCGGTCGGCGTTCGCGTCCCTGGCGCCCATGCAGACTGCCGCCCAGGGAACCGGGGGCAGCGGATTTCAGCAGGACACGGCGCAGCGCGCCGCCGGCTTCAAGGGGACGCCGGCTCCGGGCGGCGGCGTCGCCAGGTCGGGATGCGTCGAGGATATCGGGCCGGAGTTCGAGAAGTGTGCGCAGGAGAAGATGAAGACCTTCCAGCCGCCGCGCACCGAGGACGGCCAGCCGGATTTCCGCGGGTATTGGGGCCGGGTCTTGCAGTCGATGACGCTGGAGACCCGCGGGCCGGATCATCCCGAGCGACGGAAATCCAACCAGCCCCGCACGCACGCCATCATCGATCCGCCGACCGGCGTGTTCCCGTATCAGCCGTGGGCGGCGGCGCAGGCGGAGGAGAACTTCAAGCTCTACATCGATCCGCTGGCCAACCTGTATCCTCCCGGCGCGCACCGGTTCCCGTACATCTCGTCGGGAGGATATCTGTTCCTGCAGCCGCGCGGAGAGAATCAGCTCGTGCTGCTCATGGAGGAGATCCACCTGAGCCACATTGTGCCGACCGACGGACGTCCGCACATCCCTTCGAGGATCAAGCTGTACGAGGGGGACTGGGTCGGGAAGTGGGAGGGCAATACCCTGGTGATCGACATCACCAACAACAACGGTGAGACGTGGTACGACCAGGCGGGCGATTTCCTGAGCGACGCCGCGCACATCGTTCAACGGTGGACGCTCATCGACCCGGATGTCATCCATATCCAGAGCACGATTACCGACCCCAAGGTCTTCACGCAGCCGATGAAGTTTTCCGTCGCGCTGGTGCGGCTGCAGCGCGTGTGCCCGGAGTGCACGGAGATCTACGAGGAAGCCTCGTTCGAGGGGGATCGCGACTTGCCGGCGATGTACAAGAGCCACGCGCGGTATCCCGGCTTCACGCGCCTTCCCGCGGCGAAAGGCCGCTGACACGCGGGCACTCGACTTGACAGTAGGGGAGCCATTATCTATTGTCTGAACTCAGTCATTTTGGCGGAGGTAGCATCCATGAAAACCGCGCTCATAGGGGCGGCGTTGACGGTGAGTATTTTCCTGGCGTCGGCTCCACTCATCGCTCACCACGCGTTTGCCGCGGAATTCGATCGTGACAAGCCGGTCACGCTCGTCGGCAAGGTCACCAAGATCGAGTGGGTCAACCCGCACACCTGGATCCACATGGACGTGACCGACAAGAGCGGCAAGGTCGTCACGTGGAGGGTCGAGGGCGGTGCGCCCAACGCGCTGATGCGGCGCGGCTGGAACCGGAATTCGATCAAGGTCGGGGAGCAGGTCACGGTCGACGGTTTCCTCGCGAAGGACGGCTCGCCAACGGCGAACGGCAGCCAGGTCAAGACGGCGGACGGCCGCGTCTTTGGCGCCGCCTCGTCGGCGCAGTCGTCCAACTAACCCGAGTCGTACCTCCGCCCGCCGCTTCGCGGCACGGAGTCAGCCCTGGAGGGTCCCGGTTCGAGACCCTCCAGGGATTTTTTTTTGTCCGGAAGACGGCAACGGATGGCGCGCGAGCGGTCCGGGGTTCAGGCCCGCGTCGGTGTCTCTGAGTCATCGGGCCGCACCGCAGCTCCGGAAACACTGGCCGGGCGAGGGAAGTAGAGCGGCCCGAGCGACAGCCGGTAGTACGGGTTGCCGAACTTCCAGATGAACGCTTCGATGAAGTAGTGCGCGACGAACACGCCGTTGAACAGGTTGAACAACAACCAGAGGGCGCGCCTCGGTCCAAAGGCGCCCGAGACCGCCGGCCACACGAGGTCGCGAGCCGCGAGGCAGGCGAGCAGGACGAGCAGCGCGTAGAAGAGGCCCTTGTGTCTCCGGATCCAGGCGGACGCGCGGTCGACGCGGCTGGCGGGATCGACGGGGAAGCTGAACAGCCGCGGAAACATGATCAGGTGATACTCGACGTAGTGCATCGCCAGGCTCACGGCGTAGAGCTCCGTGCGCCACACCGGTAGACATCCGCTCGCAGTCTGACACGCGAAGTACATCAACGGGATCCATAGAGCGCGCGGCGCCGCCGCACTCCTGGCCGCTACCGTGAATCCCGCGAGCACCCCGGCCAGCGAGACCCCGGCGAGCACGAGCAGGATCGCGGCGGGCGCGTTCAGCGCGAACGTGAAGCTGCCGCCGCGCATGCCACGCAGGAACGTCAGCAGCTGCAGACCGGCAAGCGACAGGAAGAAGAAGTTGTCCGCCCTGCGCATCCAGGCGGGGAACGGCGAGCGCGACTGGCCCTTGAACAGCTGCAGCACGCCGAAGCTCTGTCGCACGACGTGAAAGTGGTCGGCGCCGCGAACGAGCACGGTGAACCAGAACAGGTACGCGAGGAAGGCTGGTGACGCACCGCTCGGGTCGTGCAGGCCGAAGAAGCCGATGGCAAAGAAGGCTGCGAAGATGGCCACCGGCGCCACGAAATAGATGGCGACGTTCCGCGGCGACGAGGCGAAATACCGAAGGTTGGTGCTATTGAGGTAGACGGCGAGGGTCACCACGAAGTGCGTCGTCCCGAGGAGGACGGCGTAGGTGGCCACCGCCAGCGTCCGGACCGCCAGGGATGAGATGAAGAGCTGTGCTGCCGCCAGCGGGACGCACAGCAGCGCAAACGACCCGAGGATCGTCCCGATACGCGCCGGGCTGTCGAGGTAAGCCCGGCCAACGACGGCAGACGGGCTGCTCGTTGCGTCGCCCACTTGTCTGGCGCTCGGCCCCGGATGTTGCCACGGGAACATCCAGGGCCTTGCATGCGGTCGCTGAGGCAGTCCGCCTGACTACTCGGTCGCCCTGTTGGTCACGCCTTTGTAGAGGAACTTCTGCACACGGTAGCCCTGCGATTCGCCCGTGATCAGGTTCCCCTGGGCATCGATCGAGATGCTGTGCAGGTGATAGAACTCGCCGGCGGAGCTGCCGGGCCGGCCGACCGATCCGATCACTTCGAGCGTGGCGCGATCCATGATGCTCACCCGTTCGTTGGATCCGTCGGCCACATAGACGAACCGGTTATCCGGTGAGACGACGACGCCAAAGGCCGAGCCCGTTCCCTTGGAGTCCCGCTGGTTGTATCCCTCGCGGAGGAACTTTCCCTCGAGCGTGAACGCCTGGATCCGGTTGTTGGCGCGGTCGGCCACGTACACGACGTCGTCGGGGCCGATCGTCACGCCGTGCACCGTGTTGAACTGCTGCACTCCGGGGCCGGAGGCGGTACGCGTGTTCGGGGCCTTGTCGTCCGGCTTGTTCCCATAGGCGCCCCAGTGGCGCTTGTAGGCGCCGGTCGTGGCGTCGAACACGACGACCCGGCGGTTCCCATACCCATCGGACACGAACACTTCGTTCGTCTTCGGATGGACCGCCACCGTCGTCGCTGCGGCGAGGTTCATCGTGTCGTTGCTGTCGACGAGGTCCTGCTTCCCGTCGGCGGTGCGCCGGCCGCTCTTTCCGATTTGCAGCAGGAACTTCCCGGTGCTGGTGAACTTCAGGACCTGGCCGTCGCCGTCGCCATTGCCCGTCAGCCAGACGTTGTCCTGGTGGTCGACGTAGATGCCGTGCTCGCCACTGCCGGGCCGGCGGTCGCCATTGCCACGGACCGCGGTTCCGCAGCCCGGGCACTCGGCATACGCCGATCGCGTGTTGCCGCCACGGTGCATCCATTGATACTCGCCGGTCTTCGACGGTCCGCCCCAGCCCTGCAGGTATTTCCCCGACGGATCGAACTGGATGACGGGGGGAGCGGGTGTGTACCCGTTCAGCATCGCGTTCGACTCCGGCAGCGTATGCGGCCGGTGAATGATCCAGACATTGCCGCGGCGGTCGGCTGCTACACCGCTCACGCCTCCGATCATCATCTTCTCGGGAAGGCGGGGGAACCTCGCGTCGACTTCGAACATGGGGACCGTTCTCCCGGCTTGCGCGACGGTCGTCACGGAGAGCGGCCGGCCGGCGCTGAGCATCAGTGCCATGGCCGCAAGCGCCACGGCCATCGGGATTCGTCTCTTCATCTCTGGACTCCTGTTATCGGGACACCGTCATCCGCAGCGATGATGCCGGGATTATGGAAATGCGCCAAAGGCTCTCCCGTCTGCCGGAACAAGTCAAGTGCGTAGAGGTCGAGCGGCGTGGCCGCCGGACCGCGCCTCGGAGGGCCGTGGGCCTGACGCCTGAATTGCTTTGGATTTGTCGGGTTCTGCCCTCGCCGTTGACATTCACGCGTCCGGCGATAACATGCGCCCCACGAACCTGGTGACGTCCATCACCAGAAAAGGAGTGCGCATGCGTCTGACCCTTGTGGGAGTTGTCGTCGTGATCCTGGCGTTGCCGGGCGTCGGGTACGCCCAGGAAGCCATACTCAGCGGGGTCATTTCGGATTCAACGGGCGCCGTTGTGCCTGGCGTGGCCGTCAGCGCCGTGCATCAAGCATCCGGAAACGTCTTCGAGGCGGTGACCGACGTGCGGGGCGGTTATCGCCTCTCCGTGCGCACGGGTACCTATCGCCTCACGGCGGCCCTGCAGGGATTCTCGACGCTCACGCGAGACGGCCTGGAGCTGTTGCTCGGCCAGAACGCGGTGGTGAACTTCCAGATTTCACCCTCCACACTGGAGGAATCCGTGACCGTCACCGGCGAATCGCCGCTCATCGACGTCACGTCGTCAACCCTCGCCAGCAACATCGATCCGCGCCAGATGGCGGAGATTCCGGTGAACGGCCGCGACTGGGCCTCGCTGGTCGTCATGGCGGCCGGGAACCGGACCAACGCGCAGGGCAACGGCGGCCAGCCGACGCCGGTCGAGGAGCGTGACCGCCGCGACTTCCAGCTGAACGTGGACGGGCAGCAGGTGACGCAGAACATGTCGCTCGGCACTGCCGGCAACCCGCTCTTCAGCCGCGACGCGATCGCCGAGTTCCAGTTCCTGTCGAACCGCTTCGACGCCACCCAGGGCCGGTCGAGCGGCGTCCAGGTCAACGTCGTCACCAAGGCCGGAACGAACACGGCGTCCGGCCTCGTGTCCGGCTATTTCCGCCACGATGCCTTCAACGCCGAGGACTTCATCACCGGCAACGTGCTGCCGTATTCGAACCAGCAGTTCAGCACGACGTTCGGTGGCCCGATCAGGCGCGACCGGATTCACATCTTCGCCAACTACGAGTACGAGCGCGAGCCGCAGACCTACAACTTCATCACCCCGTGGCCGAAGTTCAACATCGCCCTGCAGGCAACGCGGCGGCAGCACATGGGCGGCGTGCGCCTGGACTTCCAGTTCTCGCCGCAGATGCGCTTGATGGTGCGCGGCAACAAGGCAGGTGAAGTACGGCCGATCACCGCCGTGGCCTCCGCCCATCCGTCGACGGCCGGCCGCGTCGACCGCGGGATGGACGAGATCTTCATGGGGTTGACGCAGGTCCTCAGCAATCGCACGCTGAACGAGGTCAAGGCCGGGTACGCGAGCCATTTCGGCGATTCGGAATCGATCGTCGATTGGCCGGACCATCCGCAGGCGGGTGCCGGCATCACCGCGGGCACGCCGCGGATCACGCTGGTCGGATTTGCCATCGGCCAGTCGAGCGCGAACTGGCCGCAGACCCTCCTGCAGAACGTCTACTCCCTCCGCGACGACCTGAGCACGTCGCGCGGGAGCCACACGTTGAAGATCGGGGGCGAGTACCTGCTCTTCAAGGCGACGACGGGCAATTGCCGTGAATGCAACGGGGTCATCAACGCTCAGGGCGGACCGGTGCCGGCCAACATCGAGGATCTGATCCCGGTGTGGGACGACGTGTCCACGTGGAATCTCGCGGCGCTGTCTCCCATCACGCGGCAGTATCGGCTCACCGTCGGCCAGCTGCCCACCTACCAGACGCGGCATACCGTCGCCGGCTGGGTGCAGGACGACTGGGCCCTGTCTTCCCGGCTCACGGTGAACCTGGGCGTTCGCTATGACATGTCCACCGGGCAGTTCGGCAACGACATCGCGTTGCCCCCCTTCGTGGAAGCCGGACGGCCGAACGACACCAACAACATCGCACCGCGGCTCGGGTTTGCGTACCTCGCTCACGAACGACACGGTGTTGCGCGGCGGGGCGGGGCTGTACTACGCCGACGTCATCAACAACATCTCCTCGCGCATGGCGTCATGGAATCAGCTGGCCGGCGTCGAGTTGCCCAACGACGGCCGGGCCGATTTCGCCGCCAACCCCTTCAACGGGCCGCTGCCGAGCAAGTCCGAGGCCGAAGCCCGCTATTGCTCGACGAACAACGTCCCCGGCTGCCTGCGGCGCTCGATTCTGCAGATCGCCGATCCCAACGCGCAGGTGCCTTACAGCTACCAGGGGTCGATCGGCGTCCAGCACCAGATTGGCGAGTTCATGGCGTTCGAGGCGGATTACGCCTACACCGGCAGCCGTCACGATGACTTCAACCACAACATGAACCTGACGTACAACCCGGCGACCGGCACCAATTACCCGTTCTCCGACATCAGCCGGCGCGCCTATCCCGAGTTCGGCATTCTCGGGCTCGAGTACATGGCGCTCCTGACCAACACCCACCAGTTGCAGACGGCGTTCACCAAGCGCATGAGCAACCGGTGGCAGGCCTCCGCGACCTACACGCTCGCCGGGTACTGGGATCGCGATGCGCAGCCGCTCAGCGGCCTGGGGGGCGAAGTCCCGTTCCCGGTCACGCCCGACCTGGGCGGCGAGTACTCGTTCGCGGAGAACGATCAGCGTCACCGTGCGGTGTTCAACGGCATCTGGGACATGGGCTACGGCTTCCAGCTGAGCGGCCTCTATTTCTTCGGCTCCGGTGCCCGCTTCTTCACCAACTACGGCGGCGATCTGCGCAATACCGGAGGCGCGAACCGCATCGACGGCCGCCTGCGCCCCGATGGCACCATCGTGCCGCGCAACAATCTCGTCGGCCAGTCGCTGCATCGCGTCGACCTGCGCATCCAGCGGCGGTTCGTGTTCGGCAACCGCATGAGGCTGGACGGGATCCTCGAGGCGTTCAATCTGTTCAACCACGAGAACTACGGCTCGTACGTCACCGCCGAGAGCAACCGGAACTACGGGCTGCCGACGCAGAACGCCAACATCGTGTACCAGCCGCGTATGTTGCAGGTCGGCTTCCGCGCCTCGTTCTAACGGTCGCCGCCGGCGCGCACGCTCACGCGGATGGACTCGAGGTGTGCCCGCGGCTTGACACCGCTGCTATCGTCTGACGTGCGGTGGCGCTCAATGCAGAGCGCTTCCGCCAGCGTCGCTGACAGTTTTCTCTGCCCCCGAGGAGGGTGTAATGGGAGTCCGTGGCCTCACATATTTCTTCGTGCTCGTCTCGTTCTTCGTCTTTCCCTTCGCCAGCGCGGCGCAGGACGCAACCCTCACTGGCGTCGTGACCGATTCGACCGGCGGCGTCCTCCCGGGCGTCACCGTCGTGGTGGTGCTGGAGGCCTCGGGCAATACCTTCGAAGGGGTGACCGATGAGCGCGGCGCCTATCGCATCACCGTGCGGCCGGGCGTGCTCCGGATTAGCGCGGAGCTGCCCGGATTCGCGACGGTCACACGTTCCGGTGTGGAGCTGCTGGTCGGCCAGCAGGCCGTCGCCAATCTCCAGCTCGCCCCCTCGTCGCTGCAGGAGTCGGTGACGGTGACCGGGGAAGCGCCGCTGATCAACGTGACGTCGTCGTCGCTCGCCGGCAACATCGACCCGCGGCAGGTGTCGGAGATTCCGGTCAACGGCCGCAACTGGCAGGATCTGGCGATGCTGGCGCCGGGGGCGCGGGCGAATGCGATGACCGACGGCAAGCCGACGCAGGGCGGCGGCACGGCGTCGGGAAACAGGCGCGACTTCCAGATGAACCTGGACGGCCAGCAGGTGTCGCAGAACCTCGCGGTCGGGTCGGCGGGAAGCCCGCTGTTCAGCCGCGATGCGATCGCGGAATTTCAGCTGATTTCGAGCCGGTTCGATGCCACCCAGGGACGGTCGAGCGGCGTGCAGGTGAATGCCATCACCAAGTCGGGCACCAACGCGTTCTCGGGCGGCCTCTCCGGCTACTTCCGGCACGACGCGTTCAACGCCGCCGATTTCGTCGCGGGTCAGGTGCTGCCGTATTCGAACCAGCAGGTGAGCACGACGTTCGGCGGCCCCATTCAGCGGGACCGGATCCACTTCTTCGCCAACTACGAATACGGGCGCGAACCGAGCACCTACAGCTTCGACACTCCGTATCCGAGCTTCGATGTCGACCTGACGAGCGTGCAGCGCCAGGACATGGCGGGCGCACGGCTCGACTTCCAGCTCTCGACCAACAGCCGCCTGATGGTGCGCAGCGACATGGGACGGGAAACGCGCCCGATTGCCAACCCTGATACCAGCTCGCATCCCTCGAACGCCTCCGGAGTCGACCGGCACAACGAAGGCGTCTACAGCACGTTCCAGCGCGTGCTGAGCAACCGCTCGTTGAACGAGGTCAAGTTCGGCTTCAACAGCTACACGTCGCAGAACGACTCAATCGTGAGCTGGCCGGGCCATCCGCACGCCGACGCCGGATTCACGCTCGGGACGCCGCGGATCACGCTGACCGGGTTTGCGATCGGTCAGGCCTGCAACAACTGTCCGCAGCACTTCGACCAGAACGTCTGGTCGATTCGTGACGACTTCTCGACCTCCTTCACGAAAGGGGGCCGTCACGACATGAGGATTGGCGGCGAGCTCCTGGCGATGGACGCGCTCTCCCAGAACTGCCGCGGCTGCAACAGCCTGATCGACGCCCAGGGCGGCCCGGTGCCGGCCAACATCGAGGCGCTGTTCCCGGTCTGGAACGATGTATCCACGTGGAACCTGGCGGCGCTCTCGCCGATTACGCGGTCGTATCGGGTCGCCGTCGGAACGCTCCCGACGAAGAACCCTCGAAAAACCTACGCGCTGTGGCTGCAGGACGACTGGGCGATCACCGACAAGCTCACGTTGAATCTGGGTGTCCGATACGATCTGCTGACCGGTGTCTTCGGCAACGATGTTGCGCTCGCGCCGTTCCTCGAGGCCGGCCGCCCCGACGACACGAACAACATCGGCCCGCGGTTGGGCTTCGCCTACCAGGTGAACGATCGAACGGTGGTGCGCGGCGGATACGGGCAGTACTTCACCGACGTCACCGTCAACATCTCGGCCCGGATGCGATCGTGGAATCAGCTGGCCGCCGTCGAGGTGTCCAATGACGGCCGCTCCAACTTCACCGCGAACCCGTTCAACGGGCCGTTGCCGTCCTACGACCAGGCGGTCGCCCGGTTCTGCTCGACCGCGAACGTGCCGGGGTGCCTGAGGCAGGACATCAACAACGGCATCGCCGATCCGAACGCGCAGATCCCGTACAGCCATCAGGGATCGTTCGGCCTGCAGCGGCAACTCGGATCGACGCTCGCCGTCGAGGTGGACTACAACTTCATCGGCGGCCGGCACGAGTACGAAGAGCACAACGCCAACATGAGCTACGACCCGGTCACCGGCGCCAACCTGCCCTTCACGGACATCAGCACGCGCCCGCACCCCGAGTTCGCCCGCGTCGGACTGGAGCGGATGGCCCTGTGGACGAACTATCACGGGCTGGTGACGGCCGTCACCAAGCGGTTCTCCAATCGCTGGCAGGCGTCGGGCACGTATACGCTGGCGGGTTACTGGGACGGCGTCCCGCCGCCGATGAGCGGGTTCGACCAGGTCGTGGGCTTCCCGGTCGCTCCGGACCTCGGGGATGAGTACGGCCTCGCCATCGCCGATCAGCGGCATCGCGCCGTGTTCAACGGCATCTGGGAGGTCGGCCGCGGCTTCCAGCTGAGCGGACTGTATTTCTTCGGCTCCGGCCAGCGCTACGCGACCAGCTACGGCGGCGACCGCCGCAACAGCGGCGGACAGGCGCAGGGCCGCCTGCGTCCGGACGGCACGATCGTCGCCCGCAACGACTTCGTCGGCGATCCGATTCATCGCGTGGACATGAGGATGCAGCAGCGCATCCCGCTGTTCGGGAGCGCCCGCATCGACGGCATCGTCGAGATGTTCAACGTGTTCAACCACGCGAACTACGGGTCCTATACGACCGCCGAGAGCAACCGGTTGTACGGACTGCCGTCACAGAACGCGAACGTGGCATATGCGCCGCGGATGCTGCAGCTCGGTTTCCGCCTGGCCTTCTGAGGACCTGAGCATGCGAATCGTCCTGTGGCTGTCGTTCATGGTGCTGGTCGCGCGCCCCGCGCACGCGACCTTTTCGATCGTCGCGATCGATCCGGCGACCGGTGACATCGGGGTGGCGGTGGGCGCCTACGCGTTCGCCGCCAGCGAACGCGTCCCGTTCGGTCAGGGGGGTGTGGGGGCCATCGCGACGCAGGCCAACAACAACGTCGGGTACCACCTGCGCAGCCTCGAGCTGCTCCGATCCGGCCTCACGGCGCCACAAGTGCTCGAGAAGCTCCTGGCGGAGGACAAGTTTCCAGGGAAAGAGGCTCGCCAGGTGGCGCTGATCGACGCCAAGGGCAACATCGCCGTCTACCAGGGACCCAATACGCCTGGCCCGCGCGCAAACAGACAGCGCCCGACGTACGCCGTCATCGGCAACAACCTCATTGGCGAGCATGTGGTGGACGCCATGGGGGTCGCGTTCGAGAACAGCACCGGCGAGCTGGCGGAGCGGCTGTACGCCGCCCTGAAGGGGGGCGAGCTCGCCGGCGGTGACGGCGACCCGCTCCAGGCCGCCGCGATCCTCGTGTTCCGTGCGGGGCAGTTCGACAACAACGATCGGTGGGTCGCCATCCGCGTCGACAGCCACTCCGACCCGATTCACGAGATGCGACGTCTCCTCGACCTGCAGCTCGCCCGCAACTACGTCGGCACGCGCAACTATCTGGTGCGTTCCGCCAAGTTCGCCGAGGCGTTGCAGGCGGCGCAGAAGGCGGCGTCGTCCGATCCCCTCATCGCCGACGCTCACCTCCACCTCGGCTTCCTCTCGTATCTCGGCGGCAGCCACGACCAGGCGGCGCAGGCGTTCGTGCGCGCACGGCAGCTCAACCCTGATTTCAAGAAGACGTTCGAGGCGATCCTGGGCAACGCGCAGTTCTCCGGATACCGGCGCATTCGCGACGACGCGGCATTCCTGAACCGCGTGATGAATTGACGCGACAGCCGGCGGGTGGAGAAAGGCCGTCGACACGCTCGACGACTACGGCTGCACCTTTGATTTCGACGTTCCGCGGGCAGTCGATCTCCCCTGAAAGTCACGTTGACAGCATGTGGCGTTACGTCTATCGTGGCGCCACCCCTTCATTCGTGTACGCGTAAGTCGCAGGTTTCCGTCCCGGTTGGCTGGTTGCCCGACCGGTTCAAATTCCCCTTGCGTCGGCGTTCGCAGGTTCCCTGTCTTTCCCCTGGGAGGGAGGAGTTCGATGACAGCCACGAGAACGGTGGTCCGCGGTCTCATCATCATCTGTACGCTCCTGGCGTGGCCGTCGGCCGCCCAGGCGCAGGAAGCGACGCTGAGCGGCGTCGTCTCCGATTCAACGGGGGCCGTGCTTCCCGGCGTCAGCGTTGTTGCCCTGCACGAAGCCACCGGAAACACATTCGAGTCCGTGACGGACGCCACCGGCGCGTTCCGCATGCCCGTGCGCACCGGCGGCTACCAGATCACCGTCCAACTCCCCGGTTTCACCACGATCACGCGCACCGGGGTCCAACTGCTGGTCGGCCAGCAGATGGTCCTGACCCTCGAGATGGCGCCCTCGTCGGTGCAGGAGTCGGTGACGGTCACCGGCGAAGCCCCGCTGATCGAGACGACGACCTCCAGCCTCGGGAGCAACATCGACCCGCGCCAGATGCAGGATCTGCCGGTGCAGGGCCGCAACTGGATGGACCTGACGCTGCTCGCGCCCGGAAGCCGCGCCAATGCCGTGGAGTCCTCCCCGGGAACCACCGTCGGCAACTTCGCCATCAACGTCGACGGTCAGGAGGTGACGATGAAGATCACCTCGACCAACGGACAGCCGGGCTACAGCCGTGATGCGATCGGCGAGTTCGAGATCATCTCGAGCCGGTTCAACGCCTCCCAGGGGCGCTCCAGCGGCGTCATGATCAACGCCATCACCAAGTCGGGCACCAACAACTACGGCGGCAGCTTCTCGGGGTACTTCAGGGACGATCGCTTCAACGCCGCCGACCACGTGGTCGGTGAGGTGCTCCCGTATTCGAACCAGCAATGGAGCACCACGTTCGGCGGCCCGATCAAGCGCGACCGCATTCATTTCTTCGCCAATTACGAGTACGAGCGGGAACCGCAGACGCTCGTGTTCACCACGCCCTACCCGGCGTTCAACCTCCACCTGCAGAACACGCGCGTGGAGCACAAGGCCGGGGCGCGGCTCGACTTCCAGTTCTCGCCGTCGAACCGCATGACCGTGCGCGGGCAGAAGTGGAGCTACGTGCTGCCCTTCAACGCGGTCAATACGTCCACCGCCCATCCCTCCACGGCGCCCAAGGCCACTCGACAGTCCGATCAGCTGCTCGTGTCCCTCACGCAGGTGCTGGGGAACCGCGCGGTGAACGAGTTCAAGATCTCGTATGCCGGGTTCGTGTATGCGAACTCGCCGAATGTGCAGTGGGCGAACCATCCCCAGGCCCAGCTCCTCGGCGTGACCAACGGCGCGCCGAACATCCAGTTGACCGGCTTTTCGATCGGTTCGGGCACGACGCACCCGCAGCGGCATCCGGAGCCCGATTACAACATCAGGAACGACTTCACGTACTGGTACGAAGCCGCCGGGCGTCACACCCTGAAGACCGGCGGCGAATACATGTACATTCCCTGGCTCCAGTTCTCCTGCCGCTTCTGCTCGGGCCAGCTCGACGCACGCGGCGGCCCGGTGCCGGCGAACATCGAGTCGCTCTTCCCGGTCTGGGACGATGTGTCGACCTGGAACCTTGCGCCGCTCTCGCCGATCAGCCGGCGCTACATCATCGGCGTGGGGAATTTCCGTACGACACCGCATCGCCACTACTTCGCCGGCTACGTGCAGGACGACTGGACGATGGGCGACCTCACGCTCAACCTGGGTGTCCGTTACGATCTGATTCTCGGCGCGTGGGCGGAGAAAGTGGAGCTCCTGCCCTTCCTCGAGGCCGGCCGTTCACCCGACACGAACAATTTTGGCCCGCGGGTTGGCTTTGCCTACGCGCTCGGCGACCGGACGAGCATCCGCGGCGGCTACGGGTTGTACGTCGGCGACGTCCAGCGTTCGGCGGCCGGCGTGACCGAGGGCTGGGCGCAGCAGCTGCAGGCGGTGAAGGCTGAATGACGGGCGGCCGGATTTCGCGTCGAACCCGTACAACGGACCGCTGCCCTCGACCTTCGAAGAAGTGCTGCCGACCGTGTGCACCACCAGTAACGTGCCCGGATGTCTCGTGAGGGACATCCCCGCCAATGTGGTCGAGCGGGATCACATGAAGTTCCCGTACAGCCACCAGGCCTCACTGGGGATGCAGCGTCAGCTTGGGGAGGCGGTCGGCGTCGAGGTCGACTACGTCTACAACGGCGGCCGTAACGAGCGCTACGAGCGCAACCAGAACTTGAGCTACAACCCCGCGACCGGGACCAATTATCCGTTCAGCGACGTCAGCCGCCGGCCGTTCCCCGACTGGGGGCTCGTCGGCGCCGTCTTCCATGACGGCTGGTCCAACTATCATGGGCTGCAGACGAACGTCACGAAGCGCCTGGGCAACCGGTGGCAGGCGTCGGGCAACTATCTGCTCTCGTGGCATCGCGACGCGCGCGGCGTGCCGACCTCCGGGTTCGACGTCGTCTCGTTCCCAGTGGCGCCCGACCTGGGCGGCGAGTACACGCTGGCCGCCGGCGATCAGCGGCACCGCGCGGTGGCGAACGCCATCGTGGACCTCCCGTACGGCTTCCAGGCGAGCGGGCTCTATTTCTTCGGCTCCGGTCAGCGGTACGTCACGTCGTGGGGCGGCGACTTGCGCGGCGTGGGCGCCGAGGGAGAGAATCGACTTCGCCCGAATGGCACGATCGTGCCGCGGAACAACCTCGTCGGAGACGCGATCCACCGGATGGACGTGCGTCTCCAGAAGCGGTTCCCGCTCGGCGGCCGGGTAGGGATTGACGGAATCCTCGAGGTGTTCAACGTGTTCAATCACGCGAATTTCGGCGGCTATGCCACCGAGGAAAGCAGCTCGAACTACGGACGGCCGGCGCAGAATGCCAACGTGGCCTATGCGCCCCGGATGGTGCAGCTCGGGTTCAGGATGTCGTTCTGAAGAGGAGTCGTATCGTGCAGAAACGCTTGATACCAGGATTCATCGGTTTACTGTTTACGGCTGGCTTCGTGCTGGCGATGGGGCTGGCGGTGTACGGCGGCGCGGATCAGCAGGTGCGGCCGGCGGCAAGCCTGACGAGTGCAGCGGCGGTTGCCGAAGGTTCGGCGGCGACACCGGCCCCCAGCCACCGATCGATCAGCCCGGACTATCCGTCCGACGATCTCCAGCGCTCGATTCGACTCAACACGTTCCAGCACGTGGCGAAGAGCGGGGTCGAGTACGGCAAGACCCTCTTCTATTACAAGTGCTGGATGTGTCACAACGAGTACACGATCGCCTCGAATCCGGGGAATGCGCCGCCTCTCGAGGGTCTTTTCAAGAAGGCGACGATGATCACGGGGCAGCCTGTCACGGACCAGAACGTCGGCACCTTCATCATGAACGGTGGACCGCGGATGCCGTCGTACAAGACCGAGCTGACGGCTCCAGAACTGGCGGATCTGCTCGCGTACATGAAGACCGACGAGTGCTGCACGGTCGAGGAGAACCCGCCGGCGAATCCCTGGTACAAGGCGGAGACGAACAAGTGGTCGGTGCCCACGGGCGTGAAGGGCGGGCCCACGGGCCTCGTCAAGTCCAGCGTCAGCCCGGAAGACTCGACCGAGGGGATCATGGTGCAGTTGATCGCCCCGAACAACGTTCGCACGACCGTCTACGCGAACGAAGAGGGGCGCTATGAGTTCCCGGCCCTCCAGGCCGGCGACTACACCCTCCGCATTGCGAAGCCGCTCGAGTACAAGCCGTACAAGCGGGAGGTGAAGATCAGCGGCGCCACCAAGCTCCCGGACATCGTCCTGGAGCCGCTCGTCGACTTCAAGCCCCTTCCGAACCGTGCCCAGCACGAGGGTCTCCCTCCCGTGATGCAGGTCCAGGCGCAGCTGAGCAACGACGAGCTCCTGTGGAACCTGCCCGGCACCGCGGACGACAAGGACCGCTTCCAGCGCGCGTGCGGGAGCGGATGCCACTCCTACATCCCGATGTTCCGTGCGCGATACGACGAACGGAGCTGGGGCCTCATCGTCGACCGGATGTTCAACCATGGCGGGCAGACGCTTCGCAACCGCCAGAACCAGTCGACGCAGCCGGGCGCCGGGACCAACCGCGGCAGCAAGGAAGATCAGCAGAAGCTGGTGCAGTGGCTGGCCAAGGTTCGCGGCCCCGAATCGGTGGACGCGCCGTACCAGACGTTCCCGCGGCCGCGCGGGCGCGCCACGCGCGCGGTGGTCACCGAATACGAGATACCGCGTGAGCTGCTCGGCCTCCACGACGTGTCGGGAGACTCACAGGGCAACATCTGGTTCACCAGCCACAAGGCGAACTATTGGGGCAAGCTCGATCCGCGCACGGGCATCGTGACCGGGTACACGATGCCTCCGCATACGGGCGAGCCGGGCTGCCGCGACTCGCGCGCCAAGCCGCCCGTGGAGTGCATGCCGGGAACGCACCGCGTCCTGGTCGATCAGAAGCACGGCGATACGGTCTGGGTCACCGAGCCGTGGGGCGACCGCGTGGCGAAGCTGAATCCGAAGACGGGCGCGATGAAGTACTTCCCGTATCCGGCGGCGTTCCACAACAACTTCTCGATCGATCCGAACGGGTTCCTCTACGGGGTCGGCGGCGAGGGCGGCGTGTCCACGATGTCGAAGATGGATCCCGAAACCGGAGAGACGGTGCAGAAGTACACCGTGCGGGGATCCTACGACAGCGCGGTCTCGCGCGACGGCAAGTACTGGGCAGGCGGCGGCCCGTCCACCGGGGGCAATTACGGTCAGCTCGTCGACCTGCAGACGGGCAAGCACATCCTGCTGACCACCGGCCTGCGCATGGCCAGCCCGAGCCGGGGCGGGTGGGATGCGGACGGGAACGCCTGGTTCGGCGGCAAGAACGGTTCGCTCGTGCGATACGACACCAAGACCATGAAGATGCGCGAGTACTTCCCGCCGCTGCTCTACTCGGATTTCTACGAGGCGCTGCCCGACAAGAACGGGGAGGTGTGGGCCGGTCTGCTGCACGGCCGCGGGTACCTGCGGTACACCCCGAAGACCGACCAGTGGGTCGAGTACGCGCTGCCGGAGCCGTTCGGGCACAACCGCCGCGCCTGGATCGACGAGACGACGAACCCGGTGACGGTCTGGTATCCGGATTACCAGGGCTACATCGTCCGGATCCAGCCTCTGGACTGAGATGCCGGCAGCCGGGCGCCACGCAGTTCGCTACTGCGGGCGCACCGGCTGCCTGCTGCTTCCGCGCCGTCGCCAGGTTCTGGCTGGGCCTGCGCGAAATCGGGCTGCGCCTCGAGCGCCCGCTCGAACTGCTCGATGGCCTCCTGCAGCTTGCCCTGCATCGCGAGCGCGATCCCGAGGTCGTTGTAGACCCGTGGCGGACCGCGGCGCCAGCCGGACCGCCGTTTCGAGCTCGGTGACGGCTTCCTCGAGCCGGCCAGCTTCCCTCAGCGCCGTGCCCAGTATCGCGTGTACCTCCGCCGACTCGGGAAGGGTGGCGCCGAGATAAGCGCTACCCGCAATCGTGCGTGTGCCCCAGGGTGTCGCCTGGTGAGGTCCGCTGCGCTCGTCTACCGGTCGCCCAGTACGGCACGATCCAGCAGTGCCAGGTACGTATCCAGCCCTTCCAGCAGCGGAACGGGCCTGCCATCCGCGAAGCAGCCCGGGCACCACGTCGCCACGCCGCTCAGGTCGATGACGGCTGCCGGAGCGGCCTCTCCGAAGTTGAGCAATGACTTGACGCTGTACTCCTGGATTGGACGGTCATCCGTGACCGGAACGGCGCCGCGCGTCGCCTCGGCAAGTGTCTCCGCCGAGCCGACGAAGGTTCCGGCGATCTCGCGGACCGTGCCGAGATCGAGGCGCTGCAAGTCGCGTCGTACGTCGGGAGCCCGCGAAAGAGCGGCCTCGACCCTTTCCGGGTCGAGTTGGATGCGTGCGCCGTTGATGCCGATGAGCAGCAGGTTCGACTGGGCGCCCGATACCAGTACGCTCGCGGGAAACACGTCCAGGAACGCGCGGATCATTCCGAGCGCCGTCGCCTCGGGGACCTGGTAGACGGGGAGCCATTGGCTGAGGAAACCGTTCGGCTTCAGCCGCGTGCGCGCCAGGCCGTAGAACTCCCGCGAATAGAGCGCGCCGACGCCGGCGTGCACGATCGGCGGCGGTTCCAGTGTTATCAGGTCGTAGGCCGCGCGCGCTTCCATCTGCAGATGCTGGCGTCCGTCGTTCACGTGAACCGACGACCCGCGGATGCGTGAGCACGCTGCCGTTGGTCTCGCTGAAATAGCTGGCGTGATCGAGGACGTGCCGGGAAAGGTCGACGAGATCGACGCGCTCGATCGACGGGTGAAGCGTTGCCGCGTGTGCCGTGTTGCCGACCCCGAAGCCGATGACCAGGACCCGTTCGGGCCTGTCAATCGAGAGGAGCGGAATGTGCGCGAGCGCGCGCATGTAGCGCTGCGCGAGCGGGTCCGTGGACGACATCGGGTGTCCGTTGGTGAAGAGCGTTCGTCCCGCACGTGGGGCTTCGGTGACGGCGATCACTTCGGTGATGCCTTCGCTCAGCGTCAGCACGCGTCCCGATAGCGACGGAACAACCAGCGTTCGCGCGAGGACGTGATTCGACGGCAGCAGGATCCAGGCCGCCATGGCGGCGATCGCGATGAGCATCGACCCCGCCAGCGCCGGCATGGCGCGAGGCGCCGTCGCCAGAGCCAGAGGCACCACGGCAAGTGCCGCCGCGGCCGCAAGCGCCGTGGCGGTGCCCTGGATGCCGAGGGCGGGTAGCAGGAGAAAGCCGGTCATCAGCGATCCGCAGACCGCCCCGGCCGTGTTCGAGAGATACAGGACGCCGGCCCGCCGGCCGACCGCGTACTCCGCCTGCTGGACGATCGCGTTCGCGAGCGGGAAGCCGAGGCCCATCAGCAGCGCCGGGATGCCGGCGCCAAGGAGGATGGGGCCGAGGTTGAACCACAGCTCCACGAACGCGCCGGGCGTGCCGCCGGCCGCGTCCGCGCTCGCGGCGGCGGCAGTGATGCTGTCACGGATGGCGGCTGCGTCGCCGGCAGCCAATCCGGCCAGCGACGAAGCCACGAAGAGCGCCTGCACGGCCATGAGCAAACGCGCCGGATGGCCGTGTCGGCCGAGCAGGAGCCCGCCGAGGAGCGAGCCTGCCGCGATGCCGCCGAGAATCACGGTCAGCAACAAGGAAAACACCGCGCGGAACCCGCCGAGGAGGAGCGTGAAATGGCGAAACCAGAGGATCTCGAATCCCATCGCCGCAAAGCCGGATAGAGCGAGGGTCAAGGCGATCAGGAGGACCGAGCGATCCGGAAGCGAGGCAAGGATTGTCGAGACGGGTTCTTCCGTGGCCACCCTCTTCACCCCGAGGTCAGCCCGTCGAGCGAGATACAGCGCTCCTCCCGCGGCAATGAGATTGAAGCCGAGGGCGACCAGCTGCGCGCCTCCGAGGCCAACCGCCGGCACGAAGGCGAAGTCCGCGAGCAACGCGCCCGCCGCTGCGCCGGCGGTGTTGACGCCGTACAGCACGGCGATGCGTTGGCGTCCGACCATCAGGTCGGTGCGGACGAGAAAGCGGATCAGCAGCGTCAGCGTGCCGCCCATCATGAGCGTGATGGGCGTGAGCAGGACGATAGCCACCCCCGTACGCACGGCGTGCGACGTGGCCGACAGGACGTACCAGCCGTTCGCGTCGCGGGAGTACGACGACAGCAGCGCCATCACCTCGCCCAGGTGGGGCAGGACGGCCGCGATCGCCAGCCCGATAGCCGCGATCCCGACTTCGAACCACGCGAAGACGCGGAGGAGCGATTCCGGCCGGACAGCGTACCGTCGATCCGCCCATGTGCCGACGAGATAGCTGCCGGCGCCAAGGCCGAGCATGAACACGGCCACCACGAGAGACGCGGAGTAGATCGTGTTGCCGAAGACGTTGCCGAACATCCGGACCCAGACGACCTGGTAAACCAGGCCGCTCAGTCCGGAGCAGAAGAAACACAGGTACAGCAGCCTGCTCATGCCTACGGGGAGACGAGTCATTGGGAGTGCTTCACCTCGAACAGGCGTCGAATCGCAGCGAGAACCAGAGTCTGGGATCATCAGCATAACGGCAGTCTTCCGCACAGGAGTCGCCCGGCGCAAGCATCCGCGTCTCGTGCCGCCGCCGGCGGCGTTGACGAGCAGACGTAGAAACCCTCAGCGACTCGCGTCGCTCGCCGGACCCGCGCGCCCGCGGGGACGCGGGCGGAAGAATATAATGCCGCAGCGTCACTTCACTCGATCTGGCGGGCCATGTTACCGGGACTCATCGCACTGTTCGTCGGCCCGGCCATCCTCATTCCGCTGGCGTGCTACGCGCTCGCGCATCGGCGAGTACGGGGCGCCACGTGGTACGCGGTCCTCCTGCTGACGATTGCGTTCTGGAGCGTGGCATACGCGTGGGAGCTGTCGGCGGCCGATCTCGCCGCGAAGATGCTTGCCCTCAAGGCCAAGTACCTGGCGGTCGTGCTCGTGCCTCCCGGCTGGATCGGTTTCATCCTGTCTTTCGTCGGATACCCGCCCGCACACGTCCGGCAGCGCGTCTTGCCGATCGCGCTCGTTTCGGCTGCCGTGCTCGTCCTCGCCTGGACCGACCAGTGGCACGGCTTGTTCTGGGGACCGATGACCCTGCACGATATCGACGGCTACGCCGTCCTGCGCGGACGCGGCCCGCTCTTCTGGGTGAATGTCGTCTATATGTACTGCGTCCTGGGCACAGGCGTCGTCGTGCTCGCGTTGCACGCCGTGCACTCGCCATATCTCTACCGGAAGAGGGCACGCATCCTGACGATCGGCGCCGTCGTGCCGTGGGCCGGCAATCTCGTGTTCATCGTGCGCATGTCGGAGACGACCGTCGACCCCACGCCGTTCCTCTTCACCTGTACCGCCGTTATCGCCGCCCTCGCTGTCTTCCGTTACAAGCTTCTCGAGCCGGTGCCGACGCTGAAGGACGCTCGCATCGAATCGGTCGGGGACGGGATCGTGATCCTGGATCGCAGCCGGCGCATCGCGGACCTGAATCCCGCAGCCGAAGCGTTCCTTGGCTGCAGCCGCCCCGAGGCTGGCGGCAGGTTGATCGACAGCATTCTGCCGGGGTGGCCATGCGGATCGATACCGGAGTCGCCCCTCGATGTGAGCATGAACAGCCTGCCGAATCCACGCACGTACGACGTGCGCTCCACCGAAATACGGAGCCGCGCGGGAGAGCCGACGGGCTTTGTCGTCGTGCTCCGCGACGTCACCGAGCGGCGGCTCACCGAACGCGCGTTGCGCGACAGCGAGCTGCGCTACCGCACGGTGATCGAGCAGGCCTCCGACGGTGTATGGGTCGCCGCCGGACAGAGCACGATCGTGGACGTCAACCCCGGGGCGTGCGCCATGCTCGGCTACACGCGTTCAGAGCTGATCGGCCGCTCGGTGGTGGATATCGTCGAACCCGAAGACATGGAGGGACTGCCCCTCCACCGCGAGGACCTGCGTGGCGGCGAGGCCATCGACTGGCACGGCCGCGTCGTCGCCAAGAACGGCCGTCGGCTGCTGCTCGCCGGGCGCAGCACGCAGATTGCGCCCGACCTCATCGTCAGCACGTTCCGGGACATCACCGAGCAGCGAGCCCAGACCAGGCACCGCGAGCGGCTGCTCACCGAAGCGCAGGCTGCCATCCAGCTCAAGGACGAGTTCCTTGCAACTCTGTCGCACGAACTGCGCACGCCGATTGCCGCCGTCCTGGGATGGACCCGCATGCTGGCTCGCCAGGAAGTGGAACCCGCACGCGTCTCCCACGCGCTCGGTGTGATCGAACGGAACGCGCTCGCGCAGGCGCGGCTCGTGGACGATCTGCTCGACGTGTCACGGATGGCGGCCGGGCGCCTCCGTCTTACGCTGGTGGACACGGACCTGGCGGCAGTCGTGCGCGAGGCGCTGGAGGCCATCGGCCCGTCTGCGGAAGCCAAGGGCGTGTCCCTCGGGGTAGAGCTCGAGGCCGCGTTGCCGCGGATCCCCGTTGACGCGGACCGCATTCAACAGGTGCTCTGGAACCTGCTCACCAACGCAATCAAGTTCACGCCGCGTGGCGGGACCGTCGTCGTGAGCTGCGCTGCTACGGGCGAAGGCATCGAGCTCACGGTGCGAGACACTGGACGGGGCATCGCACCAGACTTCCTGCCTTTCGTTTTCGATCCCTTCCGGCAAGGCGAGGGGAGCACGGCTCGCGCCGCTGCCGGCCTCGGCCTGGGGCTGGCGATTGTCCGCCGCATCATCGAGGCACACGGCGGGCGTGTCGAAGCAGCGAGTGAGGGCGTGGGCGCCGGAGCAACCTTTCGGGTTCACCTGCCAGCCATCCCTCCGCCTGCCGAGGTCCATACCGTCAACGACGAACGATCAGGGACGGACGACGATCGCGGGCTGATCCGTCCGCGGACGCGGGCGATAAGGCTTCAGCGGGCCCATGCGCTGAAGGCCCCTACGTGTCGCCGGTGGGAAAGACGTCCGTAGGGGCCGGCTTCAGCCGGCCCATGCCGCGGCCGGGCGTTCCTTCCGCAGGACTCTTGTGGCTTCCGGCTTTAGCAAGAAGGCGAACCGTCGCCTGACCACGATTGGTGCATGATGGTGGTTCCCAGTCCGTAGGGGCCGGCTTCAGCCGGCCCATGCCGCGGCCAGGCGTTCCTTCCGCCTGAAGGCGGAAGCCACAGAGCGGGAAGGCGGAAGCCACAGAGCGGGAAGGCGGACGCCACAGAGTGGCGTCGTCCGTGTGAGCCACGCCGGGGGTGTCTGGATGCGTTGGTACACGACTTCTCTGCGCGATAGGCGTGAGCCTCTGGGCGGCCGTGGGTTCCGGCAACCAGGCGGCGCCCCCCGTAGCACTGTCAGGGGCGCTGCGGGCCCACGTGACGGACGAGCGGTTCGGGATTGTCACGTCCATCAGGGGACTGCCGCTTGGTGTCCGGGACGGGCTGCAGACGCTGTTCGGCAGCCAGGCACTCGACATCGCCGAGCCCGGCGCCGAGTTTCAGGTCACCGACGTGATCCTCGATCCGAAGCTGCCGATCCGCCGGCTGGTCGCGGCGGGGTGCTCGACCGATCACTGCCTCGTCTACTACGAGCGCGGCGGTATCGCCCACATCTGGCAGGTGGCGCTGTTTCACTGGACGCCGGCCGCGACTCGTTTCGAGTGGGGCGGTACCGCCCCAGGCGGCCTGAAGACCATCGACGACGTTCGGAATGCCATCCTGTCCGGAGCCATCAAGAGCCCGGCCAGGTTGGTAGTTCTTCATCGGTGACCTGGAAGTTGTAGACAGCTTGTTGGAACCGCTCAATGACCTCGAACGGCTCTCATGTCCGAGACAGAGTCGGGCTGAGTTCTCCTGAATGACTGGAAGCCCCAGTTCGGTATCGATATGCCAATGACAGGTACTACCGGTTCGGACACTCGTCCAGCCACGATACTCGAGTCGGCGTTGCGGTACGACCGCGTCCCGCTGCTTGTGCTGCTGGTCCTGCTGCCATTGGTCTCGTGGATCTGGATCGTCGTGATGGCGCGTGACATGTACGGTCCGATGACCGGCGCCAGCGCCTGGATGATGACGGCGACATGGGATGTCCCCCATCTGCTGCTGCTCTGGGCGATGTGGACGGTCATGATGGCTGGCATGATGCTGCCGTCCGCCTCACCGATGTTGCTGCTGTACGGCGTCGTCGCGCGACGGTCCGCACAACCGGCCGCAGCGCGCCATGTCTACTCGCTGGCGTCCGGATATCTGATGGTGTGGATCGCGTTCAGCGTGGGCGCAACCGTCCTCCAGCGTCTGCTTGCCAGGCTCCTCCTGGTGTCGCCGATGATGGAGGCCACGAGTTCCGCCGCGGGTGCTGCGCTGCTGTGCCTCGCCGGCGTCTATCAGTTGACGCCGATCAAACGCACCTGCCTCCGGACATGCCGATCACCACTCGGGTTTCTCATGAGCCGCTGGCGTACGGGAAGCTCCGGCGCGTTCCGTATGGGCCTCGAGCATGGCGTCTTCTGCGTGGGCTGCTGCTGGGCGCTGATGTTGCTACTGTTTGTGGGCGGCGTGATGAACGTGACTGTTATCGCCGCCCTGACGGCACTTGTCGCCTTTGAGAGGCTGGCGCCTTTTGGTATGCACAGCGCGCTGATCAGCGGCGTGCTGCTGATCGCATCAGCACTATGGATGCTTCTCCGGTAATCATGCTGTCCGGACCATAATCGTGACGCGACGGCAACCGGGTCCTGATTCGTTCGCACGCTCTTGACCGGTGGAGGTGACGATGGCCTGGCGATTGACGGGACAGCTGATCGAGACCTGCAGTTGCAACATGCTCTGCCCGTGCTGGTTCACGGTGCAGGAATTGATGATCATGGACCAGGGCTGGTGCGCCAGCGCTATTGCCTTCCGCACCCGCGAGGGTGACAGCAATGGCATCGCCCTGGGCGGACGGACCGTCGTCTTCGCCGTCGACTTTCCGGGTCCGACCATGTTCGATGGCAACGCCACCGCCCGCCTCTACGTCGACGAGGAGGCCAACGCCGACCAGCGCCGCGAACTGGAAGCGATCTACAGCGGGCAGAAGGGTGGTCCCATGGCCGGCATTGCCCCGTTGATCGCGAAGTGGTTGCCGGCCCGGAGCGCGACGATCGGCGTCGCGGACGAGGACGATACCATCACCGTGACGGTCGCCGACGCCGGCGTGGTGACGTCGCGACGCCTGCGAGATCAGGGAGGACAGGGCTTCACGCTACGGGGCGGGGGTTTCATCAGCGGTCTCGGCATGAACGAGGTCGACCTGGCGCCGAGTGCAAGCCGATGGACCGATCCGGACCTGCGTCGATTCGAAACCAAGTCCGGCGCCCGGGGCGAATTCAGTTGGAGTGACTGATTGCACTTGCCGCGTCCTGGCGGGCACGACCTCCAGCGCAAACTGCAAGCCCCGATTCGACCGCCCGAGGCATTTCCGCTGGTTCCGACACAGGAACCCTTGCTGCGCCTGCCGGGGCGCGCGCCTGGTGTACTGCTGACTTCCCGGGGCTCTCGTTGATCCTGAAATGGTCGCCCTCAACACCGGATGGCCGACGGTTCACTGCGCCCCACGGCGAGAACTGCTTGCCGCAGGTGAAAAATGTCGTAGACTGATTTCTTCCACCCGTCGCGACCACCCGCAGCAATGCGGTTCGCTTTACCGATGTTGAAGGCGCGTTCACCGCGCCTCGTTGGGGGCTTGCCGCATGAACGTGATTGTTGCACCCATTCGTGTGCTCCTCGTCGAACCGCACGCAGACACCCGTGAGCTCTACAACCTCGGTTTGACTGCCGCCGGGTTCGACGTGCGCACGGCCGAAGACACCTCTTCCGCCACGCTCGCCTTCGCCAGCCACGCCCCGACTATCGTGGTGACTGAGACGCGACTTCCTGATCGAAGCGACCTCCTGACCCGGTTCGCGGCTGCGGGAGTGCCGGTGATTGCCCTCACCACCAGCCCGGATCATCACGCGTTCCGCGCCGGCGGGGCGGTCGCGGTGTTGGTGAAGCCCTGCTTTCCAGACGAGATCGCCGCGGCCATTCGGGAGGCGCTTGGGGTCCCCTGAGAGGATAGAGGGGCTGAGCCTCGGTAGTTCAGGTCGCAGTCTTGCAATGAGTGCCGTCGATGGAACGGCGATCCGCATTCCGGCCGCAGCGTGTCCTGGTCGTGGACGATACGGCCGACCTTCGCGAACTCTGGAAGCTCTGGCTTACGGGCTGGGGCTTCGCGGTGGACGAGGCGCGAGATGGCGCGGAAGCGGTGCGCAAGGCACGCTCCTGCCCGCCGGACCTGATCCTCATGGATCTCGCGATGCCCGTGCTCAACGGGCGTGAGGCCATGGAGTTGCTCGCATCAGATCCGGTAACGGCGCAGGTGCCTGTGCTGGCGATGAGCGCCCAGGCCAACGTCCTCGGCACTCCCGATGAGCGCCAGCGTTTCATTCCCAAACCCGCCGAGCCCGAGCATCTCCTGGAGCAGATTCGCGTCACCCTGAGGGGTGGGGCCGCGTGATATGGAGCGCGAGTCGTAGGGCCTGAGGATCGTCGTCTACGACCGGGGACCTTGCCTGGGGCACATCGCTCAGCCCCGACTTACTTTCCCGAGTTTCGCCACGACCGCCACCAGCGAGCGTGCTTCCACCGGCTTTGCCACGTGGAGATTGAACCCGGCCTGAAGCGCCTTATCTCGGTCTTCATTGCGAGCGAATGCCGTCAGGGCTGCTGCCGGAATCGATGCGATCCTGGTCGCCGCGAGTCCGCGAAGCTTCCGAATCAGCGTGTACCCATCCTCACCGGGCATCCCGACGTCGGCGAGCAGCACGTCGACACGGTCCCGTTGCAGCAGTTCGAGCGCTGACGCGGCCGACGCTGCGGTGAGGACGCGCGCGCCGTGGACTTCCAGATGTGCGCCGACGACGAGACGGCTTTCGTCGTCGTCGTCGACCACCAGCACTGAGAGGCCTTCGAGCAGGTTCGTTTCATCCTCCAGCTCGTCCCAGGACGAATGATCGCTGGCAATGGCTTCTGGCTGATACTCGCAGGCGGTGGCACGTGGCAGGCGCACCGTAAACGTGGCGCCCTGTCCCTGGCCGCCGCTGTCCGCGCGTATAGTCCCGCCGTGTGCCTCCACGAGATGCTTGACAATCGACAAGCCGAGCCCGAGCCCGCCGTGAACGCGGGTGCTCGCCGCATCCGCCTGCCGGAATGGCTCGAATACCGACGGCAGGAAGTCGGCTGGAATACCCTGCCCGTTATCGCTGACGATCATTTCGACGACGTCGTCTGCGCGTCGGAGGCGCACGTGAACCTCGCCGCCCTCGGGCGTGAACTTCACGGCATTTGCCAGCAGGTTCGTCGCGATCTGGTGCAGGCGGCCACTGTCTCCATGGACAACGCCGATCGACGGATCCTCTTCGACGCCGATGGCGATCCGCTTGGCGTCGGCGTTCGGCTGCACGATGTCCACCGCGCTGCGGACGACGTCCTTCAAATCCACGGTCGTCAGCTGCAGCGGCAGCTTGCCCGCCATGATGCGAGCGACATCCAGCAGTTCGTCGATGAGCTGCGCCTGCCGTTGGGCACCGACGTAAATGGCCCGGCCGGCGCGGTCGCGCGTCGCGCCATCGAGGACGCCGCGCCGCAGCATGTCCGCCCAGCCGAGGATGGCGGTGAGGGGGGTGCGCAGTTCGTGTGAGACCGTCGCCAGAAACTGATCCTTGAGAACGTTTGCGTGCTCGGCGCTCGCCCGCGCGGCCTGTTCGCGATGCAGGAGCTCGTTGTGCATCTCCTCCAGGTGGGTCATGTCGGCGAGCGCCGCGGCCAGACGTGCCTTTTCCTCGGCCAGCGACTGTTCCATCATGCGTGCTTCCACCAGTCGGCCGACCGCGTCCCGATGCTGCCGTTGCGCGTCCGTCAGCCGCCCTGACAGGAACGCGACGGCTCCGGACGTGAGCGTCTTTTCCCTTTCGAGCCGCGTGGCGAAGGACCGGTACGTGCGATACGTCAGATAGGCGGGCGCCAGCATGAGCGCCGCCGCCCAGTATTCGCCGCGGTCGATGACGAGCGCGGCCGCCGCTCCGGCGCAGGCGGCGACCATGAAGCTCACGCCACTCCAGAGGAAATCATCGCGCCAGACCTTCCACACGTGGCGACCGGTGGACAAGGCGATGGCGCCGGCAACGAGTGTGGTGTTGACGAAGAAGCACGTCGCAATCGCTGCGGCGAGCGCCACGGCCGACACCGACACATCATCCGGTCTCAGCGATCCGCCGGCATTCACGTAGACGAGTCCGGCGGCCGCCATGGTGAGCGCTTCGGCAGCGGCGCTGAAAAGCGTGCGGTATGGCGGATAGGGTCGCCTGACGTTCACGGTGCACTGAGTCCATACGCCCGCGACCGCGACGACGACCGCATGTCGTGGTCCGAGAAGGAGCAGGGCCATGAAGTTGGCCGCCTCCGATGCCGAGAGCGTCGCGCCGCTGGCGAGGGGAATGGGCAGGTTGACCTTCCATGCCGAGGTCAGGCAGGCCAACAGCAGCAGACCGGCAAAGAGCATCGGGCGCGGAAACGTCAAGGGCATGAAGGTGGCCAGAACTGCCGCCCCCGCAACGATCACGCTTGCGACGTACAGTTGTGCTGCTCTCGGGAGTGCCTGCCACATCACATCGTGTGGCTGTGACTCGTCAGTCCTGGCGTTTCGCCGCCCCTGCAGGAACCCGTGTGAAATGGCCGGTTGCGAACCAGGCGCGCATTGGCCTAGTCGTTCCAGATCACGGCGCCGAAACTCGCATCGGTCATGTTCGTCGCTCTCGTCACAGTCGGCGGTGGAATAACCACAGATCAGCCGCAACGCCCACTCGGTCGAACGCACGAATTGCGACGGTCGCCATATCCGCTCGGCTGTAGGCGACGAAGCAACCGACGTGCCTGCATCAGCCCGAACTCACGGCCGCGTTGCGCCACGGCTACTGCACCGGGTTCACATGACAGAGTGGTGAGGGATGGTCGTTTGCAGTCCGATCGAATCTCCTCGTTCCCGTCGTCATGTTTGAAAAATGAGCATGCCATCACACGCGGGGTGGATCGGTCTCGCGAACGAAGTGCCGATGCTTACCGATCGCCGCCACAAACTGATCGGCGCGCCGGTTGAGTCGACTGGCCCGACGATGAGGCGGGGATGGACCTCGCCGGTGGGGATGCCGCAGGCAGACCCGCCCAGCGCACCGGAGCGGGCAATCCGTACAACACTGCCGCGCCGGGTCCAACCGGGGTGTCGAATGCTACTCAGATCGCCGTCAGGGCGGCGCCCCCGAGGAAGAACGCGATGCTCAGCGGCAGCAGCAGTGCGAGGAGCGAGCCCAGGCCGAACTCGGGACGACGATGGTGGTCTGAACGGTCAACGACGGCGTCCCGCGGTCAACAACTTTCGAATCATGTCAATCCACCAACGCTCGCCCCGCGACTGCGCGACTGTCAGTCGGCTGGCGCCGACGGCGGATCAGCGGAGCTCCGTCGTCTTTCCCGCGATCGTGATCCGCTCGGCCCGCATTTCGTCTCGAGTGCCTCGATGGACGTACCCGACCACGGTTGCCGTGGCGCCGACCTTCAGTGCATCGCGTGTCAGTCCGCGATCCGTCATCCGTCCCGTCGGCGCGAGGACCACGAGCCACGCCTTCCCATTGCTGCCTTCGGCCTGCAACCGTACGGAACCGTGAGGATTCTCGTAGGTCGACTCCTGAATCGTGCCGGTGATCGTCTGCGCCGTCTCCTCGTATCCGGCCCAGCCGTGGTGCGCCCACGCCGTTCCGGTCAGCAGGGTCAACGTCGCCATCATCAAGGCCCATTTCGTCGTTCCGCGTGTCGTGGTATGCGGCATTGTCCAACTCTCCTTCGCTGATTCTGCGCAGATCCTAGGCTACGGCAACTCCAGCGGCGATCGATTCCGCCAGCGTGACCGCAGTGTGTGGCAGCGACAAGGTCCGCTGGCTTTCGCATGAAGCTGCGTGCGATACGGTGGTCATGAACAGACCCGTCATCAAGGCGAAGCCGGTGTGTCGCAGGTTCATGAGTTCACTCCAACACCTTGCTGCTCCAGTCCTGCTGACGAGGAATGGCCCGGTGCTCTGCATTGTGCGCCTTCGATTGTTCTTCCCGCAAGGTGCACGCGGATAGACCCCGACGCGATCTCATCGATTCAACGCGTCGTGGATGCCGGGATGCGGCAACGATCGGTGAATCGGTCGCCTCACGCCCTCCGGCGCGTTGACTGGTCATCGCTCGCCGCGCGGTCGAGCCTCGGCCTGCGGACGGCGGCCAGCACAAGCTCGACGGCGTCCGCCAGCGACACATGCAAGGTGTCAACCCGCAGTTCCGGGCTGGCCGGGGGGCTCGTACGGATCATCAAGGCCTGTGAAGTTGACGAGTTGGCCTCTCCGCGCGCGCCCGTAGAGCCCCTTGACGTCCCGGCGCTCGCATTCGTGCAGCGGTGTTGCGACGTGGACCTCGATGAAGCGCCGGCACATCGCACGGACCCGCGCGCGCGACGCCGCATACGGCGAGATCAGCGCACACACGACGGTGATGCCGTGATGTTCGAGACGGCTGGCGAAGAATCCGACGCGCTGCACGTGCGCGTCGCGCTCGGCCATGGTGAACCCGGTGGGCGGCAGGACGTCTCGCAGCATATCGCCGTCGAGATATTCGATCCGGGTTCCGGCGACCGTCAGCCGGGCGCACACCTCACGTGCGATTGTGGACTTGCCGGCGCCGGATAGCCCGGTGAACCATACGACAGCGGGCGGCAGCTCGACGAGGGAAGGACAATCTTCGACGACAGCGTGGCGCACGATGCCACCACCGCCGCTCTCGAAGTCGGCGACGATTGAGGAATCGAAGCTGTCGCTCCGAGCGCTCGTGGATCCGTGTGCGGCGTATGTCATCGACGTACCAACTCCAACTCGCCACCACCGCTGATCATCGGATCCGGGGAGCGAGGGACGTCCACCAGACGCTCCCCGCGTCCCGGAGGTTCCGCCCACACGCGCGTGCTTGTGACGAACTGTCCGAGCGGAGTATGGGCCTTCAGCACGTGCTTCAGACCGAAGTAGCTGGAATACACCGAGCGCATGAACCAGGCGCGAACCTGCCGTCGGTTGGCGGACGATGCATGCACCAGCGAGTAGCCCAGTTCCTGCAACGTACGTCCAACCAGCGCTTCGCACAGTGTGACCTCGTCAGGCGAGTACTTTGCTGCCCATCGGCCGACTGGCTGGAATGACTCTCCTCGTTCCTCTCGAAACGACGTATTGGGATTTCGCAGCGCATGGAGAGGGTTCCGTTGGATGCGCTCGTAGTCCAGATCGTGATCGATAAAGGCGCCGATCCGGTTCAGGGCCGCGACGGGAGCGTCGATCAACTGCTCGAACCGCACTTCGAGGTAGTCACCGGGATGCCGTTGCCCGTAGGAGCGGCCCGCGCGTACCATCCATTGCCAGAATAGGGCGGCGACGCCAAGCCTCCGTTTTCTGTCCCACGGCAGCGTGGAAATCCACCGATGGCTGCTGTTGGAGAGCGCGCAATCACGGCCGTCCCTGATCACGTGGATGAACAGCGCGTCGGGTATGGCGCGCTTGATTTCGGCCATGTAGAGGACATGTGCGGGAGTGGCCTCCGTCCACCGGTCCACCCCCTGCGCGGTGGCGATGCGGTCCATCAGCAGCGGCAGAAACTCCTCCGGGCTGCCGCCCTGGGCGAGTGCAGCGCGAACGAAAGGCTCCACCCGCAGGCCACGGACCTTCCCCAGATATCCATTCAGGAAACTGGTCATGAAGCGTTGCTGCGCCCGCGCACTCCTCAGTTCCCTGAATCGGGGAAGGAGGTCGTAGAAGAACGTTTCCTTGCGGTACATGGCAAACCCTCCGGCCGCCACGAGCATCGAGTACATCAGCGTGGTGCCGGAACGAGGACAGCCGACGATGAAAACCGGTCTCTTCATATATGCGTGCCGCCTGTGTCACGCGAGCCTGAGGGGTCGCGTCCTGCGTGCCCTTGCCTGCAATCAAGCGACCCGGATATCCATGCGCTGCATCACACTTGTGCAAATTCTGCCGGGCAGGCGTGGACTGTGCGCCGATGTTCGGGCCACGGACCGGGGGCGCGCGCCACTCTTGTCGGCAGCAGCGATTGTCAGCAGGCCCGTGGCCTGCAACGCGCCCGAGCGGGAGGGTGACGGCTTACTGTTGTGGGGCACTCGAGGTCCAGGTCGTGGTGTCTCGTTGCCGACTTCTGTTACGCGACCGTCATGCGTGCGGGAGCCTCGCGCGAGCCGCGGTCGCAGTAACGCCAGATACTGGACGATCGCCCGCGCCGTGTGTTCGATGAGGGACGCCTGACACACGCGGCGGATCGCGAGGGTTGCGCTCGAACTGCCACGTGCGGCCATGGCCGGCTGCGATGTGGACACGATCGACAGTGCGGGTCATCGCGTCGAAAGCATTTGCCGGGCTGCGTCACGTAGACGCACCCTTCGTCGCGATTCGTGGCTGTTTACAGTCGCGTCACATCCACTTTCTATACTCCTCGTTCGTCCTGGCCCTCCATACACTTGACGGACTCCCTTGTGTCCATAGCGCACATTCATGAAGGCAGTCTTGCAGCCGGGGCTCGACCCGCGTCCGGGCCACCACCGAACGACGACGCTCCGCTGTCAGTGATTCGCGAGGCGTCGCTTTCGAACGTCTGGATCGATCGTGATCTGAGCTGGCTCGAGTTCAATCGGCGCGTGCTCGCGGAAGCGTTGGACGAGCGGACGCCACTGCTCGAACGGGTCAAGTTTCTCGCGATATTCGGCTCGAACCTCGACGAGTTCTTCATGAAGCGGATGGCGGTGCTCCGCGAAGACGCCTCGGCGGACGGACGGCGGCTGCTCGGTCACGTCCGCGAGCGCCTCGACCCGATGGTGCGCCAGACGGCCGACCACTTCCTCCACTGCATCGTTCCGGAGCTGTCGCGGCATCGCATCCACCTTCGCCGGTGGAGCGATCTCAGCCCGGGGCAGCAGCTCGAAGCCTGCGACTACTTCGACACGCAGGTCTCGCCGGCGCTCACCCCGCTCATCATCCATCCGGCGCAGCCGTTTCCGTTCTTTTCCAATCTCTCGCTGTCGCTGGCGTTCGTCCTTCAGGATGATCGTACGGACGAGACACTCGACGCACGTGTGAAGGTGCCGCCGGAACTGCCGCAATGGGTGGAGCTCTTCGCGGATGTCGATGCGGGTGCGCGCGTGTTCGTCCGCCTTCACGAAGTGATCCGGGAGAACGTGCAGAAGCTGTATCCCGGCATGCGGCTGACCGCACCCACGCTCTTTCGGTTGACGCGGGACGCGGAAGTGGAGATGAACGAGGATGCCGACCAGGGCCTGCGCGAACTGGTGCGGGAGCAGGTGCGGCAGCGGCGGTACGAGCCGGCGGTGCGACTGGAATTCGCCGTCAACGCCGACGAGCGTATGCGCCAGATGCTGTGCCAGCGGTTCAAGCTGGCCAGCCATGACGTGTACGAGCTCGCCGGAGAACTGGACTATACCAGCCTCTTCGAGATTGCGGCCCTGGATGTGCGGGAATTGCGCGACGCGCCGTGGACGCCGGTCACCCCCGTCCGTCTCGACGACGACGGCAGTATCTTCGACACGATCCGGGCCGGCGACCTCCTCGTCCACCACCCGTACGACAGTTTCGACGAGAGCGTCGAGCGGTTCATCAGCACCGCGGCCGATGACTCGGATACCGTCGCGATCAAGATGACCGTCTATCGCGTCGGCGACGACACGCCCTTTGTGCGCTCGCTCATCCGAGCCGCCGAAGCCGGCAAGCAGGTCGCCTGCGTGATCGAGTTGAAAGCGCGCTTCGACGAGGAGCGCAACCTTCACTGGGCGACCGAGCTGGAGCGGGCAGGGGCCCACGTGACCGTGGGTCAAGGGGATCTCAAGACGCACGCCAAGGTCGCGCTGGTTGTCCGCAAGGAACCCGGCGGGCTGCGCAGTTACGCGCATGTCGGCACGGGCAATTACCACGTGCGAACGGCGCGGTTGTACACCGACGTCGGGTTGTTGACGTGTGATCCGACGCTGACCGCCGATGTGGTCAGCCTCTTTCACCACTTGACCGGGCGGTCCGCCCTGCCGGCGCTGCGCGCGCTGGTGCTGGCTCCGACCGGCATGCGCCAGCGATTCCTCGATCTCGTCGCGCGCGAGATCGAAAACCGCAGGGCGGGGCGTCCCGCGCGTATCATCGCGAAGATGAATCAGCTGGAGGACCCTGCCGTGATCGCCGCGCTGTGCCAGGCCTCCGTGGCCGGTGTGCCGATCGACCTCATCGTGCGCGGCCTGTGCTGCCTGCGGCCCGGCGTCGCCGGCGTCAGCGAATCGATCCGGATTCGCTCGATCATCGGCCGGTTCCTCGAGCACTCCCGCATCTTCTATTTCGCCGGTGGCAGCGCGCATCCGCTCGACGGTGACTTTTTCATCGGGTCGGCCGACTGGATGTTCCGCAACCTGTCGAAGCGCCTGGAGGTCATCGCGCCGGTGACGACGCGAAGCGCGCGCGAGCGTCTATGGGAGATTCTCGACGTCTCGCTGAAGGATCATCGTCAGGCGTGGCTCATGGACAGTGATGCCGGCTACACGCAGCTTCGCCCTGACCCGCAGGTGGACGCCGCGGATAGTCTCGGCACGCATGAGACGCTCATCGCCCTCACCAGGCGTCGACTCACGCAATCCGGATAGTCACCTTTCTCCTCTGGCGCGTTCCACGGTGTGGCGGCTGAAAAAAGTCGTGCCATGTGCGTTCGCGCGGCCGCCTTGTGGATCGGTGCTTGCACGGACGTGGTTGTCGTTCCCGTCGCAGGTGACACATATGCACGTCCAACCCCCGAGCGCTCTCGCAGCTTCCTACGTTCAAGAATTACTGCGGCATCTTCCCGCGGTCCGCAATGGCGATGTTGACGGGGTGCATCAGGCGCGTGTGGCGACACGACGGTTGCGCGAGGTCGCGCCGCTGCTCGTGCCGTCGCGTGGCGGCCAGGCGGAAGAGTGGGGACGGCTCGCTCGTCGCGCGGGACGGCAGCTCGGGCGCGTGCGCGAGCTCGATGTCATGGACGAGTCGTTGAGCACGCAAGAGGCTCGAGTTCCCGCGGTCGCGGCCGTTGCGGCGGTTGCCCGCCAGACCCTGGTGCCGCGGCGCCAGCGGGCTCGTCGTCGACTGATCAAGGCGCTCGAGCGTCTGGACGTGGAGCGGCTTGCCGAGGTGCTCCCGATGACGCCGAGTCGCTGGGAGGGAATGCGGGAGCGATATGCACCGGGACCGTGGGCGGCCATGCTCCGCGAACGGCTGGGCAAGAGAGCCGACGCACTTCGCGACGCGGTGAAACACGCAACGGGTGTCTACTTCCCCAATCGCGCTCATCGGACGCGCGTGGCGGTCAAGAAGTTGCGCTACGCCGTCGAGATCGCCCAGGCGACGGGAATGTGGCGACCCCGGCACGTGCTGCAAGACCTGAAGCGAGCTCAGGCGACGCTCGGACGCCTCCACGATCTGCAGGTCCTGTCGGACGGGCTTTCCGAGCTCGTTGACGAGGACGGCGTCCGGAAGGACGCGTCCGTGCTCAGCAGTGCCGTGAAGGGCGAGGCGGAAGCCGAGTTCGCGACCTATCTCGGCGACCGTGACCGGCTCCTGGCCATCTGCGATGTAGCCGAGCGGTTTGCCTCGTCTGGCCGACTCGGAACTCGCGTTCGATCCCGTCCGCTTGCCGCCGTGTCGGCTCTCGCCGTCCCAGCGGGATTCCTGCTGCTTAGTTCGGGCAAGGCACGTCGGTCGTCGCGTCTCGCTACAGCCACTCCGAACAACGTCTTGCTGCCAGGCGATGGAGTCAATCAGGGTCGAGGAGGCGATGTAATGCGTTCCCGAGCAAGGCGGTGAAGCGAGGAGGCTGATGTCGCTGGCTGCGATCGCCGTTGCTGCGCGCTTCTTCCGCCTCGAGCAGCGCGCACGCTTCTTTGACGAGAGACGCAGCGGGGTGAGGCCGCAGTATTCGCGCTGCCTCGGCCGTCGCCACCCAACGGCGACGCCGCAGTTCCTGATCTTGCCAGTGTTCCGCTACGGTTTCGACTTCCATGAGATAGACCGCCACGGTGAGAAGGACGCCGCCCTTCTCGTACTCGTACCTGCCGAGGGACTCACCAACGATGCGCCCTCGCAAGCCGGCTTCTTCCCACGCTTCGTGCAGGGCCGTCTCTTCCGCCGAGTCTCCTCTCTCGATGGTGCCCTTGGGTATTCCCCAACGGCGGGAGGAGGCAGCCGTGATCAGGCAGACTGAAACCGATTCTCCCTGGCGACGAAAGGGAATCGCGGCAGCCTGTTGTGGTCGTCGGGAACTCATGATTTCGTAGTCATCCCAGTAGTCATCCCAGGTTGGGCGTTTCCATGGCCATGCAGGCGCTGCGCTGACGAGCTCGGCCGGATCTGAACGCCGCGTCATGCACCCTATCGGTATCGCTGACCCCTTCTACGTGGAACACGCCGAGGTGCCGGTGCGAGCGCCTTTGTTCCGTGGAAGCGGAAGCCCGAGTCGCCCTGTGAGCGCGATGTTAGTCGCTCCGTATCACCCGCTGATGTCGCTCGGATGTCGTGACCGTAATCTTGTCATGACGCGGAACGTCGTTCATCCGTCATGCCTTCGTCATCGGCGCCACGAGCCAGATAGCCGCGACCGTAGCCTCGTGGTTGGGCGTCGACCGGAACGCCGATCATCCCCAGCTGGCCGGCCGGTTTCGGCGCTGAGCCAACAGACGCATTTGGGCGCAGTCCGCCGTGTTGCGTGCGTTCACAAACGGGCGAGCAACGATGGAGTGCTATCGCTATCGGGGGCGCAGGATGCGCGATCCGCTCACGACGGCTGGACGAAGAAAGACGCGCATCTTGGCGTGAGCGAGCTGCGGCATCAGCGCCTGTGTGATGATAATCGTCCGCGAGCAGCGGCCTCATCCGCGCTGACGCGTCATCACTCGCCACGCGGTCGAGACGTCTACCGCGAGCCGCCCTTGCCAGCGCAGTTCGACTGGGATCCGGCGCGGATAGGAGGACCCGATGCAGAGAGTGTATGGCCTGGCGGCGCTCGTCGTGGCGCTATGTGCGGCTCCCCAAGCGACCGCGCAGGACGTCTCGTCCAACACGGTGAAGATACTGTCGCCGAGTGGGGCGGTCGCACCGACGGGACCCTGGAGCCTTGGCGCCCGGGCCGGTGACTTCGTGTTCGTGGCCGGGATGCGGGGCATCGACCCGCGGACCAACACATTGGTGATTGGGGAGGAAGCCCGGATCATCCAGGCATTTCGCAACATGGAGGGCATCGCCGCCTCCGAGGGCGCGTCGCTCCGCGACGCGGTGCGACTCGTGGTGTACGTGACGGACATGTTCCGCTATCGACCCCTCGTCAATAAGGTGCAGGAGCAACTGTGGGGAGCGGGTCCTTACCCGCCGCGCACGATCATCGAAGTCGATCGGCTGAACCAGGACGATATCGTGGAAGTCGAGGGCACGTTTCATGCGCCTCTGAAGCGTTGAGGCAACGGGCCCGATTTACGCGCTTTACTCGTCGGACAACCAGGCGACGCCGCATGGTTCGGCGTGCATGACATGGGCGGCGTCCACTCCTCCGGCGCGCTGCCTCACGCCTTCGGCGGATACGCGCCCCAGTGCACGTCGACGCCGTAGTCGAGGCGCGCGTACCAATTGGCTCGTCCAGCGGGCGTGAGGTCCAGCAGGTTGTAGACCGGGATGGTCAGGTCCTCCCCGCGCTCGTCCATGTCGTCGGCGAGCCACGGGTGGTTCGTGTAGCGGTGCCGGACCGTACCGTCGGCGTCGACCGTGAACACCGAGGTGGCCGAATCCTGGCGCCCCTCCGCGTCCTCGCTGCGCAGGTCGTACTTGAACGTACTGTCCCCGGCGCTCAGCAGGCGCAGCCGGCGCCAGCCACGTGCCCGCGCGTGCGCCCGCAGGGCCGCCGGCTCCGCCGCCGCGACGATCGCGAAGTCGACGTTCTGCGCGAGGTGCGACGCGATGCCGTTGAAGCCGTCGATCATCATCGTGCACATCGGGCACGGCAGCGTCTGCTTCTTGCCGTACATGAAGTGATAGATGATGAGCGGCCGTCTCGTCGGGAAGGAGAACAGGTCGCGCAGGTGGACGGGCCGTACTGCGTCGCCGGCATCCAGGTCCTCCGGACCTTCGAGAAACACGTAATCCTGTACGGGCGTGCCCGGAGGCAGCGATCGGCGGAGGGCCGCCACTTTCTCGCTCTGCAGAATCAGCTCGACTTCGGCGCGCCGCAGCTCTTCGCGACGCTCGAGATACTCACGCGACTCGTTCTCCAGCCGCGTGTGGCGGATCATGCCGTCGGTCTTGTCAAAGGCCATGGCCGCATTCTATCGCCGCGGGTTCACGCGCGCTTTCCGGCCAGCTGAACACGTGCGGCAGACCACTACGCCTCATCCGGCTCGCGGCCCGTCCCTGCTCCGGACTGTCGTAGGGGCCGGCTCGAGCCGGCCCGCGCGCGGTGACGCGCGGCAGCGACGCACGACGTCGGTCTCCAAGGGCGTGTTCGCCCGGTCAGCGCGGCCGGCGCGCGATGCCGTCTCGTTCAGGGAGTCGAACCCGCCTGCTTCTCGATCCGGCCGGACATGTGCCCGCCCGCGGGACCGTGTTGCCAGGTGCCAGCGTACCGATCGCCGTAGAAGAACACACGCACCATGAACGTCCCTATTCCTGGCAGGCTTGTGTCGGTCATCATGATGACCGGCGTATCCCCGACAAATCGCATCGGCACGACAATCGGGATCGCTCCTGACCCGCCCAAACCGCAGCAATCCATCTTGGCGTTGAACCGCCACAAGTCGTCCCCGACCTTCTCGACACTCGAGATCTCGTAGCGATCCGGACTCGTCCGGCTTGCCTCCGTCGCCCGATTGTGCGATTTTGAGCGGTAGGACGATGGCCGATTCCCGCGATTCCCCTCGACGCCTTCAGCTCTATCGCCAGCCACCCCGCGAGCGCGTCGCCTCGATCGATCCGGACTGTGTCGTCGCACTGAAAGCGCTCGGCGAGGACACCAGGGTCCGGATCATCGGCCTGCTGATGGACGCGCCGCTCGACGTCAGCGAAATCACGAGGCTGGTCGGCGTCTCGCAGTACAACGTGTCCAAACACCTGCGGATTCTCCGCGAAGCCGGGTTGCTGCAGGTCGAGAAAACCGGCCGCAGGCATTTGTACGCGCTTGCCGACGGCATCCGAAAGCGTGCCGCCGAAAGTAGCGTCCTGGACCTCGGCTGCTGCAGCTTCCGGTTTGAGCCGCCGGCTCAACCGACACCGACGTCGCGGAGCAACTCCAAACGGAAGCGCCCGCTCAGCACCGTTGCGCGGGCCACACGCTGACCTCCAGTTTCAGCGCGCATCCGCCCCAGCGGTCTGCGTCTCTCGCTTCCTCGCCGCAACAGCCTGGCTCTTTGGCATCCCCGGGCTTCAGAAACAAGAACGAACTGCTCGCCGTGCTTTTCGCCAACACCTGCCAGTCATGAATGTTCATCGCCGTCGGCACGCCGCGGCGGAGCACCGTGCCGAAATCGTCCACGACCTCGCGCATCGGCCCCAGATATACGGCCTGGTGCGACTGGACTTTGGGGCGGTACCCAGGTTTGCGGGCGGTGATTCGAAGCTCGCGCATCGGAACACCATCGACGACGAAGTAGGCGGTCTCCGAGAGCTTCTCGATCTTGATGTCGACGAAGCCGGCGCGCGCAAGCTCGTCGGCGACGTCGCTCACGGCCGGCACATGCCGCACGGCCGCCGCCGGCCCCGGCAGCGTGATGGCCTCGGCGCAGGGACGATCGCCGGCCAGGCCGTGCAGGTAAATCGCGGCTTCCGGTCGCAGCGCCCGCAGCGCCTCAGCCAACAGGGCCCCGCGATTCTCCGCCTCTGGTGCGGCGTTGATGGAACCTTCGAGGCGTACCTCATGGAGCGTGTTGTCGTCGTGAGGGATGCGGGCCGGAATCGGGCTCGCGAAGATGATGCTCCCATGCACGGAGCGGGCACGGCCGGGGCCGTCTCGATCTGCACTGCTTCGGCGCGCGGCGGCGCCGCCTCTCCGTGGTCGTCGATGTCCTCGTGGAAGACGTAGATCTCCCACAGCGCGCCGTCCGGATCGGTAATCCAGAACTTTGTCTGGCGCGCGTAACAGCACTCGACGCCCTCCTCGCGCTGCGTCGGCATGCCGGCCGCCTCGAGTCGCCGCTGGACTTCGACGAGCTCCTCGGCGTTCCGCATGCGCAGGCCCGCATGATTCAGAGGACCGCCGGCACCGGGACGCTTTGGTATCAGCGACAGGACGAGCGGAGGATCCGCCACGTCGAACTTCGCGTAGTCCGAGCGGACCTTGGCCGGCTCGGCCCCGAGCAGCACTCGATAGAACGCGACAGAGCGTTCGAGGTCGGAGACATTCAGGGACGCGTGAAACTTCCGAAGCGTCGCGTCAATTGCGCCGGCCATGATGCGACCTCACGTGGCAATGCGGAGATTGGGCAGCCCGACGCGGAACGCGGCCATGCTCAGGAGCAACACACATGGCGCGAGCACCCAGAGCGCCGGGAAGTACGAGCCCGTCCAACTCGCGGACTGGGCGAAGATCAACGGGCCGATGGCGGAGGCCAGAACGGTCAGCATCTGGGCGGCGCCTTGAATGCGGCCAAGGTGAACCGGGCCGAACGCGTGGCGCCATACCGCAAAGAAGATGACCGTGATCATGCCCCCGGACAAGCCTATCAGGACGGCAAAGAACCAGAGCTGGGTATGCGTCGTCAGGAGAGGAAGCGCAGCCAGGGCGGTGGCGTAGATGAACATGGCGAGCCCCAGGAGCCGCGGCATCGGCCAATGCAGGGTCAGCCAGCCGCACCCGAACTGACCGGCCAGCCCGATGATCGCTGTCCCGGCGAGGAACTGCACGTAGGTCTGCTGATCGAAGCCGCGTTCAGCCAGGACCGCCTCGTTGAAGAGTCCCAGACCAGACGAGACCAGACCGAACAGGGAGGTGGCCCCGCCGAAGATCCAGAACGCCGGGGTGTGCAGTGCGGCGCCGAGAGTGAGACTGTCCGTCGTCTCGTGACTGTCCTCGGCGGCCGCGACTCGGCGTTCCCGCAGGAGCAACGTGAAGGGTGCCAGTACGAACAGGCCCACGGCGACGAGCCACCAACCCGTCCGCCAGCCGTCGACGCGGACCGAAGTGCCGATCGCCGTGAACGCTGCGGCGAAGAAGACCGTCAGCAGTACGGAATAGACGCCCATGGCAAAGCCGACGCGGCGATCGAACGACTTGCCGACAGCGGTGATGCTGGCAACAGAAAGCGCGCTCTGTCCGAGGGCTCGCGTGGCGAGCACCAGGAGAAACAGCGCCAGCGCCCCACCGGCAAGACCACTCATCGTCCAGACGACCGCACCGAGCGAGAGCGTCAGCGCGAACGTTGTTCCGCGTAGCCCGATCCGGTCGAACACTCTCCCAATCGGCAGGCACGCGGCGGCACCGAGGAGCGTGGCCCAGAGATTGATGTTGGCGTAGGCCACCCGGTCGATCTGGAGGTCCCGCAGCATCGGCTCGGTAATCAAGCCGAGGCCCTGTGTTCGTCCGGGCAGCGTGGCCAGCATGATGACCGCCGCGACGACGACATTCAGCCACCCGGACCAGGCGGGCGCAGCCCGGCTGCCTGCGGTCTCGGCACGGCGGACGTCGTGGCCTCGGTCATTATCGGAAAAACGTCGCGGTCTTTCCGTACTCGGCGTACCGGTCCTGCAGCCAGCCCCGGAACTCCGCGTAATGCTGCTCGCGCTGCTCTCCGCCGTCGCTGAGCGCGTTGTAGCTCAGATACAGGAGCCGGCGGCCCTGAGAGGATCGGTTCGGTCCGGATCGATGTGGCGTGTAGCCGCTGAACATCGCGATATCGCCAGGCGCGAGCTCCAGGACGACACCCTTCGACAGCATCGACCGCATCGTCGGGCAGCTGGTGGTACATGCCGTCTCGCGGCGTCAGGCACCCTTGCTGGTGATACCCGGGAAAGACCTCCGTTGCGCCGTTGCCGGCAGCGGCGGCGTCGATGGCCACGATCACCGTGAGGAACGTGGTCGGAAACGATTTCCAGGAGATGTAATCCTGGTGGAGCTGGTAGCCCGACGCGCCGGCGGCTTGAAGATCAGCTTGTCCTTGAACAGGCACGCGGGCTCGCCGTACAAGGCGCTCACGATCTCGAGCAGCTTCGGATCGCGCGCCGCGCGTTCGCACGCGTCGCTCAGATCGATCACCGGATCGAAGCAATCGAAGCGGCATTCGCCGGTCTCGACGTGGTTCTGCCAGCGGCAGCGGATGTTGTTGGTGTCGATCAGGTCGGTGCGCGCCGGACAACCGTTGCGCTTCCGCGTCGAGCTCCGCGATGCGCTCCGCCGAGAAGACCTGGCGGACCACGAGGAACCCGTCCGCGTGATACTGCGCCACTTGTGCGGCGTCGATGGGTGCGCGTCGCGATCTGCGTGCTCATGACAGAACTCCTGGATCGAAAGACTCAGAATCGTACACCCGCGCTCACGCTGACGGTGCGCGGAGCGCCCATCTCTCCCATGAAGCCGGACGGGGCGAAGCTCGGATAGGGGAACGCCAACGGAATGTACCGGGTGTCGAAGGCATTTCGAATGAGCAGTTCGCCCATCAGGAATCGGCCCGTCGCCGCGAGGCGGAGGTTGACGAGCGAATACGCCTCCTGGCCCAAGAGAGTTCTGGTCGTTGTACTGGAACGAGCCGTAGAACACGGCATCCGCGCGGCCGAGGATCGTCGCTGGTCCGACCGCCCGCGAGTACTGCACCCCCGCACTCGCGGTGTATTCCGGCGTGTTGGGGATCTTGTTGCCTTCGACGTTGACACCGCTCGAGATGCTGCCCTCGGCGAACCGCGCGTGCGTGTAGCCGACGGACGTGAACAGGTCGACGCCCGGCGCCGCGCGGGCGCCAATCTCGAGCTCGACGCCCTTGCTGACCGCGCCGCCGACGTTGGCGATGTAGAACTGCGCCGGCACGGCGGGATTGGGAATGTTCAGCTGCAGATCGTCCCAGTCGATGTAGAAGACGGCCGCATTCGCCGAGACGCGTCCCTCCGGCCCAGAGCGTCTTCACGCCCCCCTCGATGTTCCAGCTCGCTCCTCACCGTACGCTTCGCTGCCCGCGGGCGACGCCGGGTTGAAGCCGCCGCCTTGTAGCCGCGGCCGACGGTGCCGTACAGCGTCTTCTCCGGCTGGACCCGGTAGCTGATCGACGTCTGTGGCGACACGTTGGAAAAGCTCTTGTCGGCCTCGACCCTGGCGGGTGGGCCGATCAGCGGCTCGAAGAAGTTCTCGAGCAGTGCGCTCTTGTCCTCGTAGTCGAATCGCGCGCCGGCGGCGAGGTCCAGGCGTTCGTTGAACGTCACCGTGGCCTGCCCGAACAGGCCGAGCCCGACGTCGTCGAGCGCCGAGCGCGGGCTGTGCTGGCTCACGGGAAACGGCGCCACGACGAACGGCGAGTAGTTGTTGATGGCGTCCTGCTCGTAGGACTGCGTGAAGAGGAACACACCCGACTGCCAGCGCAACTGGGCGGTGTCCGTCAGTCTCACCGGCGCGGCCTCCGCCGACGCGAAACGGATCTCCTGCGTGAACTGAAAATCCTTCTCCGTGTTGTCGCGCGTCACGATCGGGCGCGGCGTGTAGTCGAGGTCGGTCACGTCCTGCGTCTTCCAGTTCAGGAAGCCGGTGGTGCTCGAGAACGACCACCGGGCCGCTGGCGCGCCGGGCCAGGATCGTCGTGCCGATGACATCGCGGTCGGCGCGACCCTCGAAGTCGCGGGCGGCATGGAACGGATTGTCGCGGAGCGCGCCGACGTCGTTGAGCGAGTAGTCGCCATCACGAGCCCGCTCGCCACTGAAGATGACGCGCCCCTCCCAGGCGTCGTTCGGCAGCCACAGGAGCTGCGCCTTGCCCGAGAACGCCGAGCGGGAATCGATGTCGTTGCCGGTCACGTCGTTGACGGTGAAGCCGTCGCGGTCCACCTGCGCGAAGGACAGGCCGACGCTGAGTTTGTCGGACGCGATCGGACCCGAGGCCCCGCCGCGAACGGCCCACGAGCCGTAGTTCCCGAACGGTACGGAGACCGTGCCTGTCCAGGTCGATACCGACGGCCGCGCGCTCGTGATGTTCACCAGCCCGCCCAGCGTGTTGCGGCCGAACAGCGCGCTCTGCGGACCGCGGACGAACTCGATCTGATTCACGTCGAGCAGCTCGATGCTCGACGAGTTGGCGCTCAGCTGCGGCACGCCGTCGATGTAGGTGGTGATGCCGGGGTTGTTCGGGCTCGAGCTGATGCCGCGAAAGCGCGCGTTGCTCAGTTTTCTGGCCGACCACTCGGTGAAGAAGGTATTCGGCGCAAAGATCGCGGCCTCGCTGACGATGTGGATGCCGGCGCTGTCGATGGTGTCTTTCGACACAGCGGTGACGCTGACCGGAACCTGCTGCTTGTCCTCCGGCTCCTTCTGCGCGGTGACAGTGACGGTCGGCACGCGGAAACGGATCGCCGGATCGTCCTGCGACGGGCTGCCCTGGCTGCCGCACTGGTCGATTGCGCCGTCGACCAATCCCGGGACGAGCGCGACCGCGAGGATGGCAGCCAGACGCGACGACGCTGCGCCCGCGCGGACGTGATGCGGGGAAGCCGGGGAACGAAGGCGGTCGAACAGTCGGAACATGTGCGCCATTATGCATATGTCAGCAGCCGGCGCCAAACTCCTTTCGAAGAGACCTCCACGCTGCCCTCAAGCGTGTCCTCGATGGACCTCTCGGGAGAGCGGAAGATTCGCCGATGAAATCCGTGTGCGGCCGGCCGGCGCGGTACGCAGGCTGGCGAGCGGATCCCTCAGATAGCGGGCGGCGAGGCTCGCGTCAAAGGCGTAGAGCAATGTGCCGTGATGGATGAACGCACGGCGGCCCCGGCGTTGCGCGTTTCCTGAGACCTTCCGGCCGTTCAACGCCAGGTCCGTCCCGCCGGCAACGGTCAGGTCGGTGACGTTCAGCGCCGCCGTGAGTCGCTGCAGGACCACTCTGAAGCTGACCGCAACGTCCTGCAACTCCGGGTACGAAACGAGCGACACCGCAAGGGCGTAGTTCAGACATCCGGGACCAAGGACCACGGCACCGCCGCCAGAGAAGCGCCGCAGCACCGGCACGTCGTCCCGAAGGCAGGCGTCCTGGATGACCTGATCGGCGACTGAGGAGTTGCGCCCGACGACCACGACCGGTCGGGTCGTTTCCCAGGTTCGGCAGAGGTGACCGATGGCCCCCGCTTCGAGGGTCTGGAAGAGCCGCCACTCTGCCTCGAGGTGTTCGGCAGCGGTCAGGTTTTGATCGCGGACACTCTGGTGCATGATGGTTCCGGCAATGCCCGTCTATCTCGATTGTGCGGCGACGACGCCACTGGATTCCCGCGTCCGCGCCGAGATGCTGCGCTACCTGGACGACGACTTCGGCAACGCCGGAAGCCGTACGCACGCGTGGGGCCTGCGCGCGCGCGCCGCGGTCGAACGTGCCCGCGACCAGGTGGCCGCGGTCGTCGGCGTACGCCGCGGCGATGTCATCTTCACGAGCGGCGCGACGGAAAGCAACAACCTGGCGATTCTCGGGCTGGCCGGTGCGGGACAGGACCGGAAGCATGTCGTCTCAACCGCCATCGAGCATCATGCCGTGCTCGAACCTCTCGCCGAACTCGGCAGGCGAGGATTCGAGATCACGCTCGTCTCCCCCGACAGCCGCGGGATCGTCGATCCCGACGCCGTGGCCGGCGCCGTTCGACCGGACACCGCGCTCGTCAGCATCATGCACGTCAACAACGAAACCGGCGTCAGCCAGCCGATTGCCGAGATCGCCGATCGGCTCGAGCAGTCTGACGTCGTACCTGCACGTCGATGCCGCACAGAGCTTTGCCAGGGACATCGACGACGCTGCGCCACCCGCGCATCGATCTGATCAGCGTGAGCGCGCACAAGATCAACGGGCCCAAGGGCATCGGGGCGCTCATCACCCGGCGCCGCGGCCAGGAGCGGCCGCCGCTGCAGCCGCTGATGTTCGGCGGCGGCCAGGAGCGGGGGCTCCGCCCGGGGACGATGCCGGTGGCCCTCGCGGCGGGGTTTGGCGTGGCCGCCGAACTGGCGGCGACGGAACGTGGTGAGCGGTGGGATCGCTGTGTCGCGTTTCGGCAAGCGCTGCTCTCCGGACTGGCGCCGCTCGGCGGCATCGTGAACGGCGACCTCGAACACGCCGTCCCGTACATCGTCAACCTGTCGTTTCCGGGCCTCGAAGCGGAGGTCGTGATCGATGCGTGGAGCGATCTGGTGGGCGTGTCGAACGGCGCCGCCTGCACCTCGCAGTCCTACACCTGCAGCCATGTGCTGAGCGCCATGCGGCTGCCCGCGTGGCGGATGGAGGGCGCGGTGCGGTTGTCCTGGGGTGCCGGGACGCCGGAGCCCGACTGGAGTGCGCTGGTGGCCGCACTGCAGCCGTTTCGAAGTGTCCACAAGGCTGCGGCGACGTGAGCGTACGAGATGAGTCCCTGTACTATCGCCGCTCGCGGTTCACGACGCACCTGCCCCGTGACCGGCGATATTCGCCTGCCCACTACTGGCTGCTCGAGGAGTCACCGGGAGTCTGGCGGGTCGGTCTGACGAAGTTCGCGACCCGCATGTTGGGGGATATCGTCGAGTTCGAGTTGAGTGTGGCTCCAGGGGCGACGGTCGACGTCGGCGACGAGATCGGATCGATTGAAGGGCTGAAAGCCGTGACCAGCGTCTTCGCGGCTGGCTCCGGCCTCTTCATGGGCGAGGGACCCGCCTCCGGCAGGACGTCACCCTGGCCGAATCCGATCCCTACGGCGAGGGCTGGTTGTATAGACTTCAGGGTGCCCCGGCGGGGGATGCCGTTGACGTGGAGGGATACGTCGCCATTCTCGACGCCACGATCGACAAGATGCTCGCGAACCGGCACGCTGGAATGGAATCGGGCGAGGATCCAGATGAGCGCTGACTACATCATGGTCGGCGGATTCCTCGGCGCGGGAAAGACGACCGCCCTGCTGCGGCTGGCGGAGCACTTCTCCTCGCAGGGGCGTCGCGTCGGCCTGATCACCAACGATCAGAGCCAGGGCCTGGTCGACACGTCGATCGTCAGTGCGAAGGGCTATCCCGTCGAGGAGATCACCGGCGGCTGCTTCTGCTGCCGGTTCACCTCGCTGACCGACGCCGCCGATCGTCTGACGCGCGACGCGCGTCCGGACGTGTTCCTGGCGGAGCCCGTTGGCAGTTGCACCGACCTGCGGGCGACCGTGCAGTATCCGTTGCGGCGGCTCTATGGCGACGACTACCGCGTGGCGCCGTTGAGCGTGCTCGTCGATCCCCTGCGCGCGAGGCGTGCGCTGGGGCTCGAAACGGGCCGGACGTTTTCGCCGAAGGTTCTGTACATCTACGAGAAGCAGCTCGAAGAAGCCGACATCATCGTCATCAACAAGAGCGACCTGCTGAGCGCCGGGCAGCGCGATGAGCTCGAGCGCGCCCTGGAGGCTCGGTTCCCTCAGGCCGAGGTCGTGACGGTGAGCGCGCGGACTGGCGCCGACCTCGATGACTGGTTCGGCCGCCTTTCCGGATCACCCGCCTCGCGCCCGGCCATGGACGTCGACTACGACATGTATGCCGAAGGCGAAGCGCTGCTCGGATGGCTCAACGCGACGTGCCGCTTGTCCTCGGCGCAGCTGTTCGATGGCAATCGAGTTCCTCCGGCGCGTTGCCGATCGCGTTCAGCGTGCCCTTGCGGATCGAGGCATCGAGATCGCGCACTTCAAGATGACCCTCTCTCCGGACACGGGCAGCGACCTCGCGGTGCTGAATCTGGTGAGAACCGAGGGCCGCGCCGAGGTTCCACACCAGCTCGCCGAGGAGCTGAGCGAGGGGGAGCTCATCGTCAACCTGCGCGCCGAAGGCGATCCGGAACAGCTGCGAGCCGTCGCGGTGCCAGCGCTCGAAGGCGTGGCGCGCGAATTGGGCGTCGTCATCGGCGATCGAGCACAGCGAGCATTTCCGGCCGGGCCGGCCGGAACCGACCCACCGGATGGCGACGCCATGAGCGCGATCGCGGTCGAATCCTCTACTGCCACTGCGCGTACGCGAAGGTGGTCCCGGCCGACACCAAGGCCGCCGTGCTGAGCGGCCTGTCCGAGGCCGGCATCGAGTTCGATGCGGTGCCGGATCTCTGCGAGATGGCGGCCCGCGGCGATGAGCGACTGCGCGAGCTCGCCGCCGGGGCGCCGTTGACCATTGCCGCGTGCTATCCGCGCGCGGTGAAGTGGCTGTTTGCGGCGGCCGGCGCCGACCTGCCGGAGACAGGCGTGCGCGTCTGGAACATGCGGGTCGAGTCGGCCGAGACGATCGTCAACGGTGTTGCTCGACCGCGCCGGAGCGTCAGCCGGCGTCGACACGTCCGAGGCGCCTCGATGAGCCTGTCCGCCGCCGGACGCTCGCAGGTCACGTTGCGCGTCGACGGCGAGATGAGTGCGGCCGATCGCGCCACGCTGACGCGGCTGCTCCTCGAACGCGGGCTCGAGGTGTCATCGCGCAGGGGCGAAGGTATCGCCGGAGAACCTTCGATTCAGCCCGATGCGGTGGTGTCGGCCATCGAGAGCCAGGTCCACGCCGCCGCTGCCGCTCCCTGGAAACCATGGTTCCCGGTCATCGACTACTCGCGCTGCACCAACTGCATGCAGTGTCTGAGTTTCTGCCTGTTCGACGTCTACGGCGTCTCGGCAGGACAGGAAGATTCAGGTCCAGAACCAGAGCAACTGCAAGACCGATTGCCCGGCCTGCTCCCGCGTCTGCCCGGAAGTCGCGATCATGTTCCCGAAGTATCGCCATGGGCCGATCAATGGCGAGGAGGTCAAGGCGGACGACGTGCGCCGCGAGGCGATGAAGGTCGACATCTCGGCGCTGCTCGGCGGCGACATCTATTCGATGCTGCGCGACCGCAGTGTCAAGGCCAAGTCCCGCTTCTCGAAGGAACGAGACGACGAGCGCGCGCTGAAGGAACGGCAGAACTGCCTGGTCGCACTGAAGCGGGATCTCGATATCCCGGCGGAAGTGCTGGCGGCGCTGCCTTCGCCCGACGAGATCATGGCCAAGGCCGAAGCGGCCAGGCTGCGAGCCGAAGCCGCCCTGCAGCCTCCACGACGCGACGGAGAAGACTGAGCCATGCTCGTCGCATTGACCAGGCGCGTGTTGACCGAGACCAGGCCGAAGGTCGTGGCGAAGTTCGTCTACAACTTCGGCGTCAAGGGCGTCCGCTCGGTCGAGCTCCACAAGCGGCGGCGCCGTCGCGGCGAGAACTTCCCGCCGTTCCTGTTCATCTCGGTGATTTCGAGCTGTCAGCTGCGGTGCCAGGGCTGCTGGGTGGACGTGGCCGCGCCGTCGCAGCGACTGTCGCTCGACGAGCTCAATCGCATCGTCGGCGACGCGAAGGCGCACGGCAATGCCTACTTCGGCATCCTGGGCGGCGAGCCGTTCATGCATCCGCAGCTGCTCGAACTGTTCGCGGCGCATCCGGACTGCTACTTCCAGGTCTTCACCAACGGTCAGCTCATCACCGACGACATTGCGCGAGCGCTGGCGCGGCTGGGGAACGTCACGCCGCTCATCAGCATCGAGGGCTCGGAGATCGTCAGCGACGAGCGCCGGGGCCGCATGCAGGTCCTGAGCAAGACGCTCGAGGGGCTCGAGGCCTGCCGGCGGCACGGACTGCTGATCGGCGTCGCCACGAGCGTGTGCCAGACCAACATCGAGCTGGTGTCCGAAGCGTGGCTGCGCCGGCTGGTGACGATGGGCGTGCACTACGTGTGGTTCCACACCTATCGCGTTGTCGGGCCGAACCCGAATCCGCAGCTGGCGCTGACCCCGGAACAGGTGCTCGACGGTGCGGCGGTTCATCGTCAAGATGCGCGCGCGCCTGCCGATCGCGATCGTCGATGCCTACTGGGACGATCGCGGCGAGGCGCTCTGCCCGATGGCGACCGGCGTCAGCCATCACATCGGCCCTGGCGGCCACATCGAGCCGTGTCCGGTCATTCAGTTCGCCACGAACACGGTCCGCGATGGCGCGTCGATCTACGACACGATGACGCAGTCGCCGTTCTTGCGCGATTTCCGCGAGGCGGCGGCTGGCTGCGACCCGCGGCTGCATCGTGCTCGAGCGGCCGGACATCGTGCGGCGATCTGGTCGAGAAGCATGGCGCGAAGGACTCGACTCAGCGTGGTACCGCGATGGCGGAGTTCGAGGCGATGACGCCGCGGCGAAGCCAGCACCATCCAGGCCAGGAAATACCGGAAGAGCACTGGGCCTATCGCTTCGCCAAGAAGCACTGGTTCTTCGGTTTCGGCGCGTATTCATAGGTGATCCGTTCATGATCGTGCATGCCTTGAAGAAGCCGCTGCGGATCGTGCCGGCCATGCCGCAGCGACCGCCCCAGGCAAACATTCCGCAGACGCTGCCGGAGCGCGAATATCTCCGCTCTGCGGTCGTGCGATACGTCGAGGAGCGACGTGAGGCGCTCGTGCCGCCGCTGGTGCTCGACGAGCTGCGGAACCACGCCGACGCGGTGGTGGGCCTCGCGGCGATCGATCCGATGTACCGCGACTACGTCGGCATCCTGGTCAACAACGAGGTGTGGACCGAGCACCTGGCGACGGTGCCGTTCGAACGACGGCTCCTCCTGCTGCCCAAGTGCCTGCGGGTCGAGGACAAGTGCCCGGCGCCGTTCGACGAGTTCGGCCTGCTCTGCAAGCAGTGCGGGCTGTGCACGATTCAGGACCTGCAGGAAGAGGCCGAGCGGCTCGGCTACGCCGTGCTCGTGGCCGAGGGCTCGGCGCTGGTCATGGCGCTGATCCAGTCGGGCAAGATCGACGCGATCGTCGGCGTCAGCTGCCTCTCGGTGCTGGAGCGGGCGTTCCCGTACATGGAAGCGGCGGCGATTCCGGGCGTGGCGATTCCGCTCCTTCAGGACGACTGCAAGGACACGGCGGTCGACATCGACTGGGTCTGGAACGTCGTCCACCTGACCAGCGACGATCGGACTCGCCGTCTCGATCTCGATGCGTTGAAGTCCGAGGTGGAGACGTGGTTCACGGCCGAAGCCATCGACGCCGTGCTCGGGCCGGCGGAGGGTGAGGCCGACGCGGTCGCCCGGTCGTGGCTGGCCGCGGAGGGCAAGCGCTGGCGGCCGTTCCTGACCGCGTGCGCCTACAAGGCGCTGCAGGACGATCCCTCCGAGCCGCTGCCGCCGGCACTGCGCAAGGCCGCTGTTGCCGTCGAGTGCTTTCACAAGGCGTCGCTGGTCCACGACGACATCGAGGATGCGGACAGCCTGCGCTACGGACGCGCGACGCTGCATGCCGAGCACGGCGTGCCGGTTGCGCTCAACGCGGGTGACCTGCTGCTTGGCGAAGGCTACCGGCTGCTCGCCGGCTGCGGCGCGCCGGCGCCAGTCTGTGCGGAGCTCCTGCGAATCGCTGCAGCGGGGCATCGTGAGCTGTGCATCGGCCAGGGTGCAGAGCTGTCGTGGATGCGAAATCCAGCGCCGGTGACCACCGATCAGGTCATCGACATCTTCCGGCGCAAGACGTCGCCGGCCTTCCAGGTGGCGCTCGGCATCGGCGCCGCGCTCGCGGGAGCGACGGCGGAGACGCAGGAGGTGCTCCGCGAGTACAGCGATGCGCTGGGCATCGCGTACCAGATTCGCGACGACCTCGAGGATCTGTCCGCCCCGTCCTCCGATACGGACGGCTTCGGGGCGCCGTCGCTGCTGCTGGCGCTGGCCTGCGACAAGGCGAAGGCATCGGGTCGCGACGAGGTGATGGCGATGTGGCGAGGCGGACGCACCAGTGCCGCGGATCGCGCGGCGTTCAAGACCCTGCTCGCGCGAGTTGGACGTCGAGGGCCGTGCCCGGGCGCTGCTCGAGGCCTACAAGGAGCAGGCGATTCGCACCCTGCCGTCGCTGCAGAACGCGAGCCTCAAGGGGCTGCTGCGGCGAGTGATTGGCAAGGTGTTCCGCGTCGAGATCAAGGGCTGGTGCAGTGAGTTTGAGACTCGAGATGCTGCAGGTCGCCAGGCTGGCGCCCACGCAGCTGGGTGAGTCCCGCGATCTCGTCGCCAGGTTCCTGCGCGAGCGTCTCAACGCCGACGGCGGCTTCCAGAACCGCGCGGGCGCCAGCGACCTGTACTACACGGTCTTCGGCCTCGACGGGCTGATCGCGCTCCAGGAGACGCTTCCCGTCGAGTCGAGTGCGGGCTACCTCGATCGCTTTGCCGACGGCGCCGGGCTCGACTTCGTGCACGTGGCCTGCCTCGCACGCGCCTGGGCCGCGCTCCAGTGCCGACCCGATGAGGCACGTGTCGATGCGCCTCCTCGCCCGCATCGAAGCGTGCCGCAGCGCGGACGGCGGCTATGCGACGACGCCGGGTGCGCCGTATGGCAGCGCCTACGCCGCGTTCCTCGCGCTCGGCGCCTATCAGGATCTCGGCCGCACGCCGCCGGCCGCGCACGGCATCCTGCGTTCGCTCGACGGCCTGCGCGCCGCCGACGGCAGCTACGCCAATCACCCCGGGCTGCCATCGGGCGTGACGACGGCCACTGCCGCAGCCGTCGTGGTGATGCGACAGCTGGATCAGCAACCGGCGCACGAGGTCGGGATGTGGCTGCTCGATCGCTGTCATCCGCGCGGCGGCTTCTTCGCGGGGAGCGCCACTCCTGTTCCGGACCTCCTCTCGACGGCGACCGCTCTCCACGCTCTGTCGGCGCTGCACGTGCCGATCGCCGGCCTGGGCGAGCCGTGCCTCGATTTCGTGGACTCGCTCTGGACCAATCGCGGCGGCTTCTTCGGCACCTGGGCTGACGACGCGGCCGACTGCGAGTACACGTTCTATGGTCTCCTGTCGCTGGGCCACCTGAGCCTCGTCTCGTCATGAGAACGGCCGGCAGCATTGACTTCGACGCCGCCCAGCGGCAACTCGCCCGGCGACTGCTCGAACGGCGCGCGGCGCCGGACCATTGGGACGGCCATCTCTCGAGCAGCGCGCTCTCGACCGCGACCGCAATGCTCGCCCTCCACCTGGTGACGGCTGCCGCGAGGGCCGGCAAGGCGGCAGCGGACGCACGGCTCCAGCAGTCCGTCGCTGCCGGCGTTCGCTGGCTGATCGCGCATCAGAACGACGACGGAGGGTGGGGAGACACCATCCGCAGCAAGAGCAACATCAGCACGACGGCCATCGTGTGGGCATCGCTCTCGGCGGTGTCGGAACGCTGCCGCGAGCTCAGCGATCGACCGCGCGGGCGCGTGGCTCGCGCGCGCAGCCGGAGGCTCCACGCCTGAAGCCCTTCGCGCCGCCATCCTCGAGCGGTACGGAAAGGATCGCACGTTCTCCGTCCCGATCCTCACCGTGCTGGCGCTCGCCGGAAGACTCGGTCCGGATGCGAATGTCGCATGGCGCTCGATTCCGCAGCTGCCGTTCGAGCTTGCCGCGCTCCCGCACGGCTGGTTTCAGCATCTGTCGCTGCCGGTGGTCAGCTATGCGCTGCCGGCGCTGATCGCCATCGGACAGGTCCGTCATCACCGTGCGCCGACGCGCAACCCGATCGCGCGTCTCCTGCGCAATCGCGTCCGTCGCCGCACGTTGCACGTACTTCGCGAGATGCAGCCGGAAAGCGGCGGCTACCTTGAAGCCACGCCGTTGACGAGCTTCGTGGTCATGAGCCTGGCCGGCATGGGCGAGACGTCCAGCCCGGTCGTCGAAGCCGGCGTGCGCTTTCTGAGCGAGTCGATGCGCGAGGATGGCAGCTGGCCGATCGACACCAACCTCGCCACGTGGGTCACGACGCTCTCGATCGGCGCGCTCAGTGCGGCCGGCGCACTCCCGGCGACTGAGAAGTCGGCGATGCGGGACTGGCTGCTCGCGCAGCAATCGGATCGAGAACACCCGTTCACCCACGCAGCGCCCGGGGCGTGGGCATGGACGCCCTTGAGCGGCGGCGTGCCTGACGCCGACGACACCTCTGGCGCGTTGCTCGCGTTGTGGCATCTCGCCATCGACGATTCGCGAACACGCCAGGCCGCGGCCCGTGGTGCACGCTGGCTCGTGAATCTGCAGAACCGGGACGGAGGCATCCCGACGTTCTGCCGAGGCTGGGGGACACTCCCATTCGATCAGAGCACGCCCGAGATCACCGCGCACGCCCTGCTGGCGTGGAGCGCGTGGTACGCACGTGTCGATGTCGAGCTGCAATCGGCGCTGCGGCGCGCCGCTGACCGCGCCGTGTCGTTCATCGCGGCGTCGCAGCGGAACGATGGCAGCTGGGTTCCTCTCTGGTTCGGCAACGAGCACGCCGATGACCACCTGAATCCAGCATACGGAACCGCCCGCGTCCTGGCAGGCCTTCGGTCTGCTCTGGTCCGCGAGGATCCGCGCGCGGTTCATTGCTGTCGTCTGGCGTCGCAATGGCTGCTGTCGGCTCAGAACGACGACGGCGGTTGGGGTGGCTGCCGCGGCGTGCCTTCATCAATCGAGGAAACCGGCGTCGTCCTCGCCGCGCTCGGTCTGCTGACGGAAGACACCATCGCCGGGTTTGTCCGATGCGGTCAGCGCCGGTGCTGCCTGGCTGATGCGCGCCACCGCGGACGACGCCGAGGCGGCCCCCGTCGGACTGTACTTCGCGCAACTCTGGTATTACGAAGAGCTGTATCCACTGGCATTCGCGCTTGCGGGCTTGACTGCGGCAGGCAAACACTCGGGCCTCGCGGTGACCAGGGAACCCGCGTGACCCGCACGGCCAGAATCGGTGTCGCGGTGGGATTCGGCGTTGCTCTCTGTGGCGCGGTCGGTCTGTATGAGTTTGGCCGGAGCCCTGCCGCAATGGCCAGCCTGACCCTGGCAGGCCGGACGATTCGAGATCCGCTATTCGGCGCCGTCTGTGCGGGGCCGCCAGATCTTCGGCGCCGGCGGGCTGCTCTCGAAGGACCCGACCTACCCGGCGTGGCGTGCCGGCGCCAACGCCGCGACGACGATGAACACGACCGGCGACCTCAACGTGAACGGGCTCGCCGTTCCGGCTGGCACCTATACCCTGTATGTCTGGGTGGAGGATCCCAACGCGTGGGAACTGATCGTCAGCAGACAGACCGGCCAATGGGGTCTCACCTACCATCCCGATCACGATGTCGGACGAGTCACGATGACGATGTCCACACCGTCATCGCCGGTCGAGATGCTGAAGTACTCGTTGATCGACAAGAGCGGCGGTCATGGAGAACTGCGTCTGGAGTGGGAGCACCACGTCGCGACGGTCCCGCTCGCGATGCAATGAGGCGCTGTCCACCGCGGCTGTCTCACGATGCGCACACAACGGATCGATGGAGCCGTCAAACGATGTCTTCGAAACTGCGTGCGCAATTCGTTCCGTTCAGGTGGCCCATCGGCGTTGTCGCGTGCAGCCGCCGTATTGCTCGCCAGGCCCGCGGATGCGCAGGTCGGCGCGTCCATCGAGGGCGTGGTCCAGGACCAGTCAGGGGCGACGATTGCGGCGGCCAGCATTGAGGCGCGAAACCTCGAAACGGGGCAGGCGCGCTCGGCCGTGTCGGACGCGGGCGGCCGGTATCAAATCCTCGGTCTCGGTCCGAGCGAGCAGTACCGAAGTGCGGGTGACCGCCGATCGCTTCCGGCCCGATGTCCGGGTGCTCAGCTCCATCACCGCAGGTGAGCGTCGCGTCCAGGATTTCCGGCTCGCCGTGGGCGCGGTGACCGACGTCGTGGAAGTGCGGCCGGAGCTCCCACTCGCGAAGACGGGCACGCCGGCACTCGGCGGCACGCTCAGCGAGACGCAGGTCGAGCAGCTGCCGGCGAACGGCCGCGATCTCATCAGCCTCGCCTATCTCATTCCAGGCGCCGCCCCGGCGCGCGGCTTCTACAACCTCGCTCCCCGGCTCACCATCAACGGCTCCTCGTCGCTCGTCACCAACTACACGGTGGACGGCTTCGACAACACCGACCTGTTCCTCGGCGGGCCCAAGGTGCCGGTCACCATCGGCTCGACGCAGAACCTCGCGGTGATGGTGAATTCGTACTCGGCGGAGTACGGCCGCACCGGCAACGGCGTATTCGCGGTCACGACCAAGTCGGGCGGGCAGCGCCACGCCGGCGAGCTCTTCTACTACGTGCGTCCCGGGAGCAGCATCGACTCGCCAAACTTCTTCGCGCCGAAAGACGCCGCCGGCGACGTGATCGACGACAGCTTTCAGCGCAACCAGTTCGGCGGCGCGATCGGCGGCCCGATCGGCGCCGGCGCCTTCTACTTCGTCAACGGCGAGGTCACGCGTGAATCGCAGGATGCGATCCTGACGTCGCCGCTCGCGGTCGGCCTCGCGCCCACCACCTTCCACAACCAGGGGCTGATGGGGAAGGTGGACAAGCAGTGGAATCCGTCGCAGATCTCGTCGTTCCGCTATCTCTTCGGCGACTACACCCACCACGACGACATCGGCTTCGTTGGCGGCCTCACGCTGCCGTCGGCGGGCCTGCAGGTCAACTATCACAACAACTTCCTCACCTGGAATCACCGCTCGGTGATGTCGAGCGGGCTGAACGAATTCGGCGTCATGGTCGGCCGGATGCGGGCGGACTGGCGGACGCTGGATGCCGGCCCGCGCGCGATCGTGACCGACCGCGGAGCGACGCTCGCTGTCCTCGGCGGCGTCAGCGACAACTTCTTCTGGACTGAGACCGATTTCCAGGTCCGCAACGTCTACAGCAAAGTCGCGGGTGCGCACACGATCAAAGCTGGCGGCGACTGGCTGCGGGCCGGGTTCGACATCCGATCCGGTCCCGGTGCGCGTGGCGCCTACACGGTGGATCTCGAGGGGCGCGCCATCACGCCGTCGGGCTCCTTCCTCACGCTCAACGACATTCCGCGCGACGTCCGTGTGCTCTGGTACTCGCAATCGTTCGTCAACCCGATCGTCGAGACGTCGCAGGATCTCGCCGCGTTCTTCGTCGAAGACGCGATCCGCGTCCGGCCCGACGTGGTGCTGACCGCGGGCCTGCGGTGGGACTACGATTCGGTGACGAACACGCCGCAGGGCGATGCGGATCTCAACAATCTCGCGCCGCGCATCGGCCTCGCATGGTCGCCGGGCGGCGATCCGCGTCACCAGGTGCGCGTGGGATATGGCCTGTTCTACGAACGGATCCCGTTTGCGGTGTATTCCGACACCATCTTCAACAATCCGGACGGCGGGGCCATCTCGGTCACCTTCGCGCCAGGCACGCCGTTCGCGCCGCCGACGTTTCCGAGCCAGCTGCCGCGCGACGCCTATCAGAACGTCCCGACCAGCCAGTTGCCGCCGCGCAACGTGCAGATTTTCGATCCGAGCCTGAGGAGTCCGCGCAACCAGCAGCTGTCCCTCGGCTACGTGCGCGAGGTGGCTCCTGGCCTGGCGTTGTCCGTGGACTACATCAACAACAAGGGAAGCGATCTGATCCGGCGGATCGACACCAACGCGCCGGCGTCGGTGCCGGCGGGCGCGATCCGATCCGTCGCGGCCGCCGATGCGACGCGACCGATCGTGCCGGCCGCCGGCGGGTTCCGACTCATCGAGCAGGACGAATCGACCGGCAGCAGTCAGTTCCACGGCCTGTATGTCAGCGCCCGCAAGACGTTCAGCCGCTCGTTCGCGTTCGACCTCGCCTACACGCTGTCGCGGATCGAGAACGATACCGACGACATCAACTTCCGTCCCGTGGACAGCCGGCGCGCCGACGACGAGTTCGGGCCGAGCTTGAACGATCGCCGGCACGTGCTCGCCCTCAACGGGCAGCTACGGCTTCCCGGCGAGATCGACCTGATGCCGATCCTGTTCCTGTCGAGCGGACAGCCCCTGAACGTGGTCACGGGCGGCGACGACAACGGCGACACGATCTTCAACGATCGGCCGCCCGGCGTCGGGCGAAACACCGAGCGCACCAGCGGCTACAGCCAGCTCGATCTCGGGATCATGCGGATGTTCCGCCTCGGCCGCGCCGGGATCCAGGGCCGGGCCGAGATCTTCAACCTGTTCAACACCACGAACTACTCCGGGTTCTTCAACTTCGGCGCGAGCGGCGTCCGTCCCGATGAAAACGGCACGCTCGCCTTCCAGCCGACGGTTGCGGGACCGCCGCGACAGTTCCAGTTCGCCGCGCGGTTGACCTTCTAGGTACGAGCGTGACCCGCTGATGGCGCGCCGGATCAGAGGTGCCGCCGTGCCCAGAGCAGACGGGCGGCGACGTTGACCAGCACGAGCGCGGCCATGGTTGCGAACAGCACGCGCTGATGCGCTGGCCATAGCAGGAAGGCCGCATAGAAGGCAACGGTTTCCGCCCCGCCGACCAAACCAGGCGGCATGGTCACGGCCGTCGTCTCACCGCGGGCGGCAGCGCCGTCGTTCCGCTGCTCGAGGAGCGCCGCAAGATACATCCACGACGCCGCGTTGACGTAGAACGTCGCGACGAGCGCGAGCGCCGCGAACGCCATGGCCAGCGTGCCGTGGCGCCAGGCGATCGCCATCGGGATCGCCGCGTAGACGACAAAGTCGAGAACGATATCCAGATACGCCCCAAACCGGCTGGAGCGGCCGTGGACGCGCGCCTGCGTCCCGTCGAGGCCGTCCAGCAGGCGGTTGAGAAACCACAGGCCGAGCGCCACGCGCGTCATGCCGCCGAGAACCGCGGCGGCGCTGCCAAGGCCGGCGGCAAAAGCGGCGGCGGTGATGGCGGCGGGGGAGACGCGTGGACCCAGCACGCGCGCGACGGGCGTCAGCCAGCGGTCCTTCATTGGCCGCAGGTAGTGGTCGAACATCTCAACCCCGGTCCAGTGGTTCGTCGATCACGTGGAAGGCGCGGGAATCGACGACGACGTGAACGGTCGCTCCCACGGCGACGTCGACGCCCGGATCCGGAACCGCCAGCAGCCGCTCGCCTCCGACATCGCAGAGCACGGCCACGCCACCGACGCGATGCAGCACGGCGGTCACCGTGCCCGTCGGCCCGCCGCGCTCGCCCGCGCGAATCCGCAGCATTCCGGCCCTCACGACCACGGCGACGGGTCCAGCCGCGCCGGGCCGCTCGGACCGTGCCGAGGGCGCACGACACGACGCCCCGCTCATCGCGGACGCCGCGAACAAGATTCGGAATGCCGAGGAAGCGAGCGACCGCCACTGACCGAGGAGACGCGAGGAGGTCGGCGGGCAGCCCCGCCTGCGCGACGGTCCCCTCCAACAACACGACGAGCCGATCGGCCACGCCGGCTGCTTCGTCGACGTCGTGCGTGACCAGCACGACGGCCGGACCATTTCCACGTTCGAGGATCTCGACGACCGCCTCCCGGACTTCGGCGCGGAGCTCCGGATCGAGCGACGCAAACGGCTCGTCGAGCAGGAGTACGGCTGGCTCGGCGGCCAGGGCTCGCGCCAGCGCGACGCGGTGACGCTGGCCGCCGCTGAGGGTTGATGGGGGCCGCTCCGCGGCGAACCGCATGCGCACCCGCTCCAGGAGCTCGAGCGCGGTCGCTCGCGCGGCGTGCCTCGCGACGCCGCGAACGTGGAGCGGAAAGGCGACGTTGTCGACCACGCTGACGTGCGGAAAGAGGGACGGGGACTGGTGCATGTAGACGACGCCGCGGCGTTCCGGCGGCTGGCCGGTCACATCCCGGCCATCGACGAGCACCGTTCCGGACGACAGCGCGCCGAGCCCCGCGATCGCCCGCAGCAGCGAGGTCTTCCCGACGCCGGAAGGTCCGAGCAGCGCGACCCGTTCGCCTCGCGGCACCAGCAACGTCACGTCGTCGAGGCCTGCCTTGTCGCCAAATGGCACGCGTACGTGACGCAGCTCGAGTCCGCTTCCGGTCACACGGTCGCTCCAGTACGCCGAGCCCCTATCGTCAGGAAACCGATCCCGAGCATCGGCGGCATGCTGAGCATCAACGCGGCGAGCGCAGCCACCCGATCGTCACCCGACTGCACGATGGACATCAGTTCGACGGGGAGCGTCCGCACCAGACCGCCGCCGACCAGCAGGGTGATCGCGACCTGGCCCCACGACACGAGGCCGCCGAGGATGAGCGCCTCTCCCAGACGGCGACGGAGGAGCGGCACGAGCACTCGCGAGACGACCTGCCAGCTGGATGCCCCGAGCGTGCGGGCTTCGTCTTCGATCGACGGGTCGAGACTCGAGAAGACTCCCACAGCAAAGAGCGTCAGGTACCCGGTGACTGGCACGAGATGCGCGAGCAGCACGCCGGCGAGCGTCCCTCCGAGACCGATACCGAGCATGGCCACCTGCAGGCCGACACCGAGGGCGAGGGGCGGCGCGATGACGGTGAAGAAGGCCGCGGCAAGCGTCAGCCGGCGGAACGGCGTGCTCGAACTCGCGGCGCTTCGCGCGATCACGAAGCCGAGGATGGTTCCGATCAGGCCAGTTGCGGCCGCCAGTGCGATGCTCACCGCCAGCGCCGACGTCAGCCGGTTGCCGGCGGCGGTCGAGAGCGCGAGCGCCGAGAGTCCATCCGTCGCGGTCGGCAGGATCTGCGGAAAGCGCCACGACTGCGCGAGGGCGCGGACGGCCAGCATCGCGATGGGCAGCAGCACCCACGCGAGCAGCGCGACGAACAGCGCGCGGTCGCGCCACCGGGTCATCGACGGTCAGGCTCCACCCGCGCGAGCCATCGCGTGTGGGCAATCGCGAGGACAGCGGCGATGGTCAGCGCCAGCAGCCCGAGAACGTGCGCTTCGCCCCGCCGCGCCAGGTTGGGATCGCTTGCGCGCTCGAACGTCAGGATGGACAGTGGCACGGGATCGCTCGGCGCCAGCAGAGCCGGCATTTCGTACTGGCCGACGAGGAAGGCGAAAGCCGCGATGGTGGCCGGCGCCGTTCCGCGCCACAGCTGCGGCCACGTCACGCGCCAGAACGCCTGCCGCGGCGTCGCCCCCAGCGTACGCGCGACTTCCTCGAGCCCGCGCGTGTCGTTGAGCAGGACCGCCATTGCGGTGAGCGTCAGGTACGGCAGCTCCTTCCACAGGTACGTCAGCACGAGCGCGATGCCGGTTCGATCGTAGACCAGCGCCGGAAACGCACCCGCGGTGCTGGTGAGGCCGAGTGCGTACAGACACGCGCGAGAGCAAGCCGCTCTGTCCGAGCAACAGCAGGGCCGCGAGCGCGGCCGCGACATGCGGAACGGCCATCGGGAGCATGGCGGCGGCCTGGCCGACGCGACTGGTGCGCAGCCGGATCGCCAGGAGAAATGCCACACCCGCCGCGAGCAGGGTCGCGGTACCGGCGGTTGCCACCGTCCACGCGACCCCGCGCCATACGTCCGCGGAGCGGATGGCGCCGACGACGCGATCGAGCGTGAAGCCCTGCGCGCCGACACCGGCGAGGCCGATGGCCGCGAGGGTCGAGTACGCCGCGCCGATCAACACCGGCGAGGCAACCGCGATGGCGGCGAGCAGGCCCGCCACGTCACGGCGATTCATGGCGCGCCGCGGCGGATCGTTCCGCGCCAGTCGTCGAGCAGCCGGGCATGGTAGAGCGGATGGACCTCAGGGCGTGCCCGCGACGTCAGCAGATCGCGCGGCAGCGCCGCCGCATCCTTCGCCACAGCGTCGAACCTGGACGGCCATGGCGCCGGGAGTCGTCCGACATCCAGCACCGTGCTGTCTCCCCAGACCTCGCCGCGCTGTTTCTCCAACTGCGCCTCGGGCGAGATCAGGAAGTTCGCCAGCACCATGGCGCCGGCCGCGTTGGGCGCGTTGAACGGAATGCCCACGTAGTGGGCGTTGGCGATCGTGCCCTCGTCGAGCAGCAGCGCCCTGGACTCCGGGGGGAACACTTTCTGCCGAACCTTGGTCACGACTTCGTTCTGGTTGTTCGACATCGTGAAATCGATCTCGCTGTTCGCGAACAGCCGGTGCATGGCGGCCACGTCAGGCGGATAGGTCGCGCCGTTCCTCCAGAACGAGGAGCGCACCGACGATAACCACGCGAAGAGCCGGTCCCGCCCTTGCTGGTACTTCTGTTCGTCGAAGCCCCCCTGAAACCGGTCGACGCCGCCCGCGAGTCCGTACATGACGCTCTTGAGAAAGGTGATGCCGGTGAACTGCTGATCGTGGGTGAAGCGACCCGGATGCGCCTGAATCCACGCCGCCAGCGCGGCTATCGACGTCGGCGGATCCGGCGTGCGCGCCGAATCGTAGATCAGCGCGAACTGCACCATGCCCCATGGCGATTCGTAGCCCGCGGGGTCCTGCTCGAAATCGCGGCTGATGATCGAAGATGTGCGGTCGACGAGCTGCGCGTTCGGCAGGGCGCCCGCCCACGGGCCGTCGAGCAGCCCTTCGCTTCGAAGCTGAGCGAACGTTTCTCCGTTGATCCAGACGAGGCTCGTCGTTCCGGGCCGGCCGCCGAGCGCCTCGCGTTCAGTCGCCAGCGTGTTGACGAGCTCCGGCCCCTGTCCCTCCACGGCCTCCACGGTGACGCCGTACTGATCGCGCATGCGAGGCGCGACCCAGCCGTCGACGTACGCGTTGATCGCAGGGTCGCCCCGCCACATCCGCCACACGACTGTCGTCCCGCGCGCCTGGGCTACGACGCGGTCCCACGAGCCGGTGGCCAGCGTGCGGGCCGGGTCCGGCGGCGTATCCGCGGTGCGGCTGCAGGCCGAGAGAACAATGGCGAGTCCCGTGGCAAGGATCAGAACGGACAGGCACAGGCGGCGTTGGGCCATCGCATGCTCTGCGCGCCAACCTGGGGCGGCGTCCCCGCCTCTCACGCGAGTGTCATCGGTGCGACGCTGGCGTTCGCGTTCGGTCGAACCTTCGCGCGCAGCGTCATTGCTCGATGGATTGCCTCCACACCGAGATTCGGTGCGGTGGATGCCGCCATGGGTGAACACGGTCTGAGGATCGTAATCCTGATTCGACTATCTCCGCTTTTTCCCTTCTACGTTCTCAACTACGCGCTCGGCATCACGGCAGTCCGGCCGCGCCCGGATGGCACTCGCGCTGAACCTCGGCGGAGCGCGTGGCCGATACGTCGGCTGGTTCCCACGCCGAGAGGAACGTCATCACCAGGTGGTTGAACGCGGCCGGACGCTCAATCGGCACCACGTGCGACGATCCGTCCCCCCTGATGATTTCGAACTGGCAACCAGGAATCCTGTCGGCGACCTCGCGGCACACCCAAGGAGGCGTGAGCAGATCCTGCTCGCCGGCAATCATGAGCGTCGGCGAGCTGATATCCGCCAGCCGGTCGAGCACGTCAAAGCGGAGGTACGCCTGGGCCTGGCGGTTGTAGGCGTCCGGGGCGACGGGATTGGGGTTGCTCGCCAGCATGGCGATAGTCTGCTGCACCGCCTCCTTGTTGCGCAGGAAGGAATTGGAGAAGAGCCACGTGAATTGCTGGCAGGCGAACACCTCGCCAGTCTTGTCGGTGGCCTTGACCCAGTTCCACGTACGGATCGGATCGAACGTGACTCGCGCGGGCGCCGCGCCACAGCCGGTCAGCACTAGTCGATCCAGACGACCCGGCATGGCGCAGCGCAAACTCCTGGGCAATCATGCCGCCCATCGAGAGGCCGAGCACGTGGGCTCGCGTGATATCGAGCGCGTCCATCAACCCGGCGACGTCGTCGGCCATGTCTGCGATGGTGTATGGTTCGCTGGCGCGCGAACTCCGGCCGACATCCCGGTTGTCGAAGATCACCACCTGGAACATCTCGGACAGCGCAGGGACTTGCGCCAGTGTCCACAGCGTCGCGTCGTACCCGATCCCCATGACCAGCACGAGCGGAGGTCCGTCACCATGGACTTCGAAGTACAGATTCTGATCGTTTGCGTGGATGCTGCCGGCTCTTGTCATTGAAGGCCTCTCAGGGAATGGAAACCCGGGTGTCGACCCAGCCACTCGAGTCACTCTCACTATGAGGGCGTGACAAAGGGTGTTACGGTGGGAACTCCGCTCGTTACAATCGCGGCCAGCCGGCGCCGTGGAGAAACGGGGCGTATGTCAAGGGATATCCATGCAGGACGCCACTGACGCAACGCTCGAGCAGGCGCGCGAGGCCGCGGCAAGCGGCGATTGGCCAGACGCATACGAGCGACTCGTCGCATCGGACGCGACGACCCCGCTTACCGGAGCCGACCTCGCTCTCCTCGCTGGGGTTGCGTATGCGGCGGGTCATCTCGATGCGACCATCGACGCCTGGGAGCGGCTTTACAGAGCCAGCGTGCAGGCCGGGGATCGTCTGGCTGCCGCGGGTGCGGCAGTTCGCGTGGCCATGCACCTGCTATTCGATACGGCTCTGATGGCGCCTGTCCGCGGATGGCTCTCGCGGGCGGAGCGACTGCTCGATGGTGTTCGGGACGATACGCCCGTCCATGCGTGGCTCGCCGTGGTGCGCAATTACGAACGACTGTTATCAGGCGACTTCGCCAGCGCCCGACAATGGGCTCAACGAGCCATCGAAACGGGCACGGATTGCGAGCCCGCTGCCGCGGCCATTGGCAGGATCGCGGAAGCACGAAGTCTGATCCTCCAGGGCGACGTCTCGCGGGGCCTCGCGCTGCTCAACGAAGCCGCGGTGGCTGCGGTCACCGGTGAGCTCGATCCGCTCTGGACCGGACTGGTGTACTGCGAGGTCGTGTGTGCGTTCCAGGCGCTCGGGCAGTACCATCTCGCAGAGGAGTGGACGAAGGAAATGGAGCGGTGGCGGCACGGAAAGCCCGTTGGCAGCCTCCACGGGCGTTGCCGCGTGCATCGTGCTGAAATCCTCCGCCTGCGTGGGTGTTGCGCCGACGCGGAGACGGAGATCTTGAAGGCATGCGAGGAGCTGCGTCCCTACTTACGACGGGAGTTCGGCTGGCCGTTGACGGAGCTGGGCCGCATTCGATTCCGGAGGGGCGACATCCAAGGTGCGGAGGATGCATTCCTGGCGGCCCACGAAGCCGGATGGGATCCGCAGCCAGGCCTGGCGTTGGTTCAGTTAGCCCGCGGCGACGTCGCACGTGCCGCCGCCTCCATTCGCGAAGCGCTCGGCCGACGTTCAACCATTCCGTCGAAGGAGTGGCCACCGAACACGGAACTCCGTCGTGCACCGCTCCTCGAGGCGCAAGTGGAGATCGAGATCGCGGCCGGTGACCTCGCTCGGGCGCGGTCAGCCGCCAACGAGCTCGGGCAGGTCGCTTCGCTCTTTCAGAGCAAGGCGCTTGCGGCCAGTGCGGCCCTCGCTGATGCACGTGTACGCTCGGCAGAAGGCGACGCCGGTGGCGCCATCAGCGGGTTCGAAACCGCGGCACAGGCGTGGAGCGATATCGGCGCACCGTACGAAACCGCACTGGCGAGAATGGGCCTCGGGCACTCGCTCCGCGCAGAGGGCAAGGAAGAACGCGCCTTGCTCGAATTCCGAGCCGCGCGTGCAACATTCGAACGAATAGGCGCGCCGCATCAGGAAGCCCGAACGGCTCAGCCCTCCGAGGAGCGTTTGGCCGCCCGCTGGCCAGCCACCAGTGGGTCCATCAACGGCCGCGCATCCCGCCCACGCCGCGGTCTTCCATCGCGAGGGCGACTATTGGTCGATCGGGTTCGAAGGGCGAACGGCGCGTTTGCGCGATTCGAAGGGCCTGCACTATCTGGCGCGCCTTCTCGCCGACCCCGGGAGAGAACTCTACGTCCTCGATCTCGTTGCCGCGGGAAAAGCTGCGCCCGACGCGCCGGGCGGCCCCGCCGGCTCCCGCTTGGTTGGTGATGCGGGAGATGCTGGCGAGCTGCTCGATCAGCGCGCGAAAGAGGCATATCGCCGCCGGCTCACCGAGATCGACGAAGACATCCAGGAAGCGCGGACGATGGGTGACACTGAACGGGCTGCGCAAGCGGATGCGGAACGCGAATGTCTCATACAGGAGCTCGCCCGGGCAGTCGGACTCGGGGGGCGTGATCGGCGCGCCGGGTCCGCGTCCGAACGTGCCCGAAGCGCAGTCACCAGGGCTGTCCGCCATGCCCTGACGCGCATCCGCAAGCACCATTCTTCGCTCGGCGAGCATCTCGATCGCACGATTCGGACCGGCACCTACTGCGCCTATATGCCCGAGACTCGAGGACCTGTGGTGTGGAAGCTTTGACGAGCCGTTCGGATCGACAGTCGCTCCGGTTCGTCCGCGGCAGACGCTAAACGGAGGAAACCGCGAAATTCAGAAGTCGAACTTCGCTGAGGTACGCCTGTGCAGTCACGCCGATAATGACATCGCTCGCAAGCCGGGCCCACTGCGAGGATGCACCCTCGCCGAGCCGGAGCCGAACCACCCGGCGCGAGCGGTCCTGAGAAAGCCGCACCGGAACGTCATAGCGTGCGATCTGGTTGTCGTCAAAGTCATCGGGGAACCGCATCGAGACTGTCGGAAGGGAATCTGATGATGCAGGAATCGCCTCATCGCTCCAGGCGGCGGGATTCGTGCGAATCTCCATTGACACGATTCGTCCTTCCGAATCCACCAACACATCGAGATCGCCGATGACGACGCGGCCGTACCGTGCCCGTATTCCCAGATTCAGGTCAATCTGATCGGCCATTGAGGCCACGGGAGGAGCCTCCGACAGGAGGGATACCGAGAGAACCATTGACTCGTCATCCCAGTGAATCACCGACAGACCTGGCAGCGCGCCCGCCTCTAGAGTGACCTGCGGAAGAGTAGCGTTCATTGGCCCGTGACCGGATGTGACTACTTGTAAAGAAAGTGCAGGATCGTCCAGTCGGCTTCCCGAACGAGGATCTCCAGCGTGTACTCGGTCCCATTCCTCAGCATCTTGGCTGTGTAGAGAAACGCTCCCTTGACCCCTTGCGGATCGCGTTCGCGAACACGCCGCGACCTGCTCGCGTACGGGGGTGACGAGGGCATCGTAATCCCAATCCAGCCAGGATTTCAGCGATCTCGTGGAAGCCGTTCGGGGTAGCCGGTTCCTTCGGCCCTTGCACACTCCTGCCCACCTCACTACAGTTCTCCGGAGAGAACGATGGGACGCACGCTGCGGTGGAGCATTCTTGGAGCAAGTGTGGTCGTGCTGCTCCTGGCCGTGGCGGTGACGTTTCTGCTCCTGGGCGAATCCCCAGTGACTCCAGGCGTTGAAACGCCGCCGCCCGACAGCATCGAGTTCCCCTCGACCGGGGGAACCGACGAACCACCCGACCCCTCACGACCAACTCCGAAGCCGAATCCCGCTCAGCCACCTCCGACTCCGTCACCTCGCCCCGTTGCTCCAGGTGTGTCAGTGCCCGGCCGTGGCGGTGGGGCCGGGCGGGACCCTTCTTCTGTCCCACCCACGACGCCCGACCTCAAAGACCGCTTCGATGAAGTCGATGCCGCGCTGCGGGACTTGGTAAGCGGCCATGTCGCCTTCAACACGCCTGAACGGATGCAGTTCCGCGAGAGCCGCGCCATTGCATTGATTGCCTCCCCGCAGCTCGACGCCGCGACTCTGGCTGGAGAGGTGCGCGAGAGGATTGGGGGAGACGATCCCATCGCCGTCGAGGCGCTGCGAATTGCACCGCTGATGGAAGTGCAGCTGGAGGGTGCCCCCGCCTTTGCGGTCACGCCGTTGACCCCGACTCGCCAACCCGTGAGTCGCACCGCTCCGACCGAATGGCGATGGAACGTCACCGCGAATCAAACGGGGACGCAGACGCTGCACCTCACCATCAACGCCATCGTGATGGTGGGCGGCGAACGCTTCCCACGATCCCTGAACGTCCTCGACCGCGACATCGAGGTTGACATCACAACGCTGCAGCGAGTGGGAATGTTCGTCGGGGAGAACTGGCAGTGGCTTGCTGGGACGATTGTGATTCCACTGGCGCTGTGGCTGTGGACGAACCGCAAGGGCGGGACGAGGAAGCGTCGAAAGTAGCTGCCGGCGGCTTCTGGCTCGCCGTTGACCTCAGCAACACGGACTACGTCACCGGAACCTTTGGTCGCAGCGCCACGCACACGGTCGACACCAGAAGTGGCGATCGTCGAGCAACGCCGACTTTCCATCGTCCCCCCGGGCATTTCGGAACGCCCTCCAACATGTGGGAGGCACTGCGACAGCGGATCGTGACCGCCCCGATCGCATTCGTCAAAATACTCAATGAATCCCGGCCGTTCGCCCTGTCCGCGAACGGCACGAAAGATGCCTTTGCGGCTGACCAGCCGTGTCAATAGTACGTCGCTGGCTTCTGACGCTCGCCGAGGGAGTGAGCTGGGTGGTGGGCCTTGCCGGAATGGCCGTTTGGGTCTCGTTCCAGATCGGGATCGCCACCCAGACCCGCCACGATTTGGATCGCTTCGACGCGCTCCAGGTTGAGGCGGCACATCCCGCTACGCCGGACCGGTCGCTGTGGTCGCCAGTTCGGGTCAGTGCCTGGCTCAAGGTGTCGCGCGAGCCGGGCCCCGCGGCGCTCGCGGTGCTCCGAATCCCGAAGATTCGACTCGAGGTGCCCGTGCTCCCAGGCACCGACGACCGCACCCTCTATCGTGCCGTCGGTCACATCGAGGACACGGCACCACCGGGCACGGACGGGAACTCGGGCATCGCCGGGCACAGGGATGGCTTCTTCCGGGGACTCAAAGACATCGTCCCGGGCGACGCCATCGAACTCGACACGCTCGATGGAAAGGAGACATATCGCGTCGAGCGGACGTGGGTGGTCGACCCGGAGGACGTCTCGGTGCTGGATCCGACGTCCACACGGGTGCTGACGCTGGTCACCTGCTACCCCTTCTACTTCGTGGGCTCCGCTCCCCGCCGGTCCATCGTTCGCGCCTTGCATGTCAGCGACAAACCGCCCCCCTAGCGGCCGTCCGCTTGAACGGCTCGTCAACTATCGCGTATCGAGTTTTTTTTTGAATGGAGAGTGTTATGACACGTGCAACGAGTCGAGTGGTTCTGGCCGCGGCGGTCGTGTGTCTCACGGCCGTCGTGTCGCAGGCGCAGCAGACGACGACCTCGACGCAAACCAAGGCGTTCGAAGTGCTCGCGGTGGACGGCAACACGTTAGTCGTCAGCCTGCCGGAAGGCACGAGGGAACTGAAGGTCGCCGATGACTTTCGCTTCATCATCAACGGAAAGCAGATGTCCGTGCACGAGTTGAGGGTGGGCATGAAAGGCACCGCCACCATCACGACGCAAACGACGGTCACACCGGTCACCGTCACCGAGGTGAAGAATGGCACCGTCCAGGTCGTACGAGTGGAACGTCCATCATCGTCAGGACCCCCGAAGGGATCAAGTCGTTCACGCAAGGGGACATCGACAAGCGCGGCGTGAAGATCATGCGCGATGGCAAACCCGCGGGCATATCCGATTTCCGTACGGGCGATATGCTGAGCGCGACCATCATCACGTCGAGGCCGCCGACAGATCATGACGCAGCAGCAAGTGAACGCGACCCTCGCGGCCGCTACCGCTGCATCTGGAGGCGCGCCTCCGGCGGCTGCGGCACCCGCGCCCGTCGTCCGCGCACCACCACCCGCGAACCTGCAGGCACAGGCGGCCCCGCAGGCGGCGACACTGCGCCCAGGACACTGCCGAAGACCGCCAGTTCGTGGCCGATGCTCGCGCTCGCGAGCATCGTGTTACTCATGATGGGGCTCACTCTGACGATCGCGCGCCGCTTCGTCCACTAGGCTCTTGTGCTGTTGCCGGGACCGCGTTCGCGCGTCGACACGCGAGCGCGGTCACCGGCTCGACAGCACCGAGCGCTGCCGATCGACGGTCAGGCATGGTCCTGCCGCGACCGTCGCGTTCACTCAAATCGTCGCAGTCTTCAACCGCGCGCAGGGACGACGTGCGCAACGGCGTCGTCTGGTGTTTTCGGATTTCAGGCGGAGGGGAAGGCCGATGCAGCGCGTCATCATCTTCGGAGTCCTTTCGGTTCTTTCGGTTGGTCAGGGCGTGATGGTTGCCCAGAGTGCGAGCGATTCGGCCACTCGGGGCATGGACGCTGAATCACCCGAAATCGACCTTCAGCGGCGCCGTGCCGTTTCGGCGTGTCACGAAGTTCGAGGTGGCTGGCGATGCCATCAAGGAAACCACCTACACGATGAGCACCAACGAGCCAAGCGTTCTCGTCGAGTACACCGCGCGATTCGACGGCAACGACTATCCGATCTCGAATTCCATTCTGAGCACGGTGTCACTGAAACGCGTGGACGACCGAACGGTCGAGCGGACCGGCAAGATTCGGGGGCAGATCGTGGAGACGGAAACCCGAACCGTCTCAGACGACGGCAAGGTGTTGACGGTGACGATCAAAGGCAACAGGGACGGCACGGAGTACTCGAGCATTCAGGTTTACGATAAACAACCATGACCCGAACGCTGTCAGCTATCGCTGCTGTTCTGTTCGTGCTGGGCGATCTGCGACGAGCGCCTTGCAGGGTTCCTAAACCGGCAATCGGCTGACAACCGGCAATGGCCGTTGACCTGTCAACGCCCGAACCCCCGATTCCGACAATTCACCGGCCGACGCGTCAGGCAGCCTATCGAATGACCACCGCAGCCCCAACCGACCAGCGGTTGCCGATCACGTCCTGGATCAGCCCCTGGCTGGCCTGCAAGTCGCCCATGGCGAGGGCGTGCTGCGTGCCGAACACCTGCAGGCCGAGGCGACGCGGTCGGCCGGAAGGCCCATCCGGCGCCGATGATCACGGACAGGGCCTTCTCGTTGAACGAGTCCGAACCGAGGACGTCCACCCAGTTCCGGACGAACGCCATCCCGGCGCCGCCTTTCAGGAAGAACCCCTGCGAAGCCCAGGGCCTGAACTGCGCCACGGCATCGAAGTGTGTGGTGCGGATCGTTCCCTGCGAGGTGTCGATCGGCATCCAGTACACTTCGGCGCCGACGTCCATGCGAGGATTGACACGATATCCGACATCGACCAGCACGGCGCCAGAGTGGCGGTACGGGAAATCCTCCTCGCAGGTCTGACAATCGCCCCGCATCGTCGCGAACGCGCCACCGGCCACGAACCACACGTTCGAGGCGCCGCCGGCCGGTTGGCTCGACGGTGCCTGGGGGGCTGCCTGGGCGAACGCCATGGCCGGGGCAAGCGCGAGCAGGCAAAGGCCGCGCACCCAGGTGTGCATCGAGAGGTTCACGACAGCCTCCATGTGAAGTAGGCGCGCACCTGCGGGTAGTGGTAGCGTGACGCGTGTGCGGGCGGCGTCCTGGTAGAACGTCCGTCGATCGAAGTACTCGCCTGTGACGCCCACGCCGAACGCGCCTCGCAGTGGCAGCAGGAGGTCGACGCGTCCGCGCTGCAGGAAGTGGTTCGCGCGCACGCCGTCGAGGGAGTAGAGGTGACGGCCCTCGTAGAAGAGCGTCGCGAACGGGCGATTGTTCCGCGAGAAGATGGCGGTCACGCCAAAGTCCGATCCAGGTCCGTAGTCGTAATAGCGCGGCCCCTCGGAAACGCCCTGACCCGCGTCTCCGGCCTCCTCCTCCTCCTCCGGGACTTCGGTCAGGCCGAGCGGGAGCGAATCGATGGCGCCGAGGACGGTCAGGCCGCCCCAGCCCAGCATCCAGAACCTGGTCGTGGACGACAGGTTCTGTGTGAACCCGAATGCGGCCTCGAAGCTTTGGGATCCGGTGGCGTAGGCGTCGTTTTTCTGGAAGTCGTAACTCTGCACGACACTGAACTGGACCTTGTCGTCCTTCAAGCGGCTGTCCGAGCAGCCGCCCGCGCACTCGGGCTTCGCTCAAGCCCGATCCGCCGCCGAAGCGCAACCTCATCGCGAATGCGTCGTAGGGTGTTCGGCTGTGTCCCTTGTCCGGATCCCCGTAGATCGCGTCCACCTCCAGGAATGGCTGTGCGGTCCGCCGTGAACGCGTTGTCCTGCGTGCCGCGCCACAACGCGCCGGCTGCGCCAGACGCGGTCAGGTTCGAGGGCACCATGTCCGCGGGCTTGTCGGTCACGCGCGAGGCATCCCCCCGCATGAATCGATTCACCCCGGTGATCGGATCGAGCGCGGTCGCGCCGATCTCGCTGCCACAGGCGCCCGCGCCCGGTGGCGCGTGTGTCGCGGACGAGCCAGGCTGTACGGTGAAACATCTCGCCGAGCGCGATGCCGCCCAGCGTCGTGTTGATGAAGTCGTTCAAGGACGCGTGGTTCGTCTCGCCGAAATACTCCCAGGTGGCGCTGCCGAAGGCCGTCACGGCCGCTGACTCATAGAAGCTCAAGCCGTTGGCCCGGCCCGTGTTGAAGTAGTTGTTGCCTTGATACGGGTGGCCGATCTGGTTGACGGTGAAGTCGTCCAGGTCCCAGACCCACCCTTGCTCCATGTTGGCCCACCAGGTCTTGGGCGTGACGCGTGCCGTCACCTGGCCGCGAGCGAGGTTCGCCACTCCGTACATCACATTGACGACGGTGGTCTGAAACAGGGCCCTGCCGACACTGCGCGGGGGACAGCCCTCGCACGCGCGCCGCTCGGCGATCCAGGAGGGCTGGCCTGGTGTCTGCGCGACGGAGGCCGCAGCGAGACTGGCCGTCTGGTCGGCCAGCTCGTCGGAGGACCGTTCGCGTCGGGGGACGGCGCTTCCTGCGTACCCTGCGCGGCGCACAGGGAGACGCCCCAGAGCATGCTCCCCAACATCACGACCGCCACACGCCTCATCTTGGGAGGTTCGAACTCGACCTTGTGCATTTGCTTGTGTCTGAGTCTGAGCGGATTGAGCCGAAGAGCGAATCGCTCCGTGTGTCGGTCAGCCGATTGCGCTCAGGTACCTCGACATCGTAGACCTGGATGCGCCACGAGTCGCCCTCTTTCATCCAGAGAGTGCGCATCACCGGAGCCTCGCCGCCTTGCGTTCGCATGCGGAAGCTCATGCCGAAGTATTTGCCGTATTCGGGCGGCACCTCGTTGCTGATGCGGTCACCGCGCGCCCGTGCGGCGCAGTCCGCGGCGTCGGCGATCGCATTTGGCACGCTGGAAAGCGAGAAGGCTCGAGAATGTCTGATGGTCCATCACGCGTACCGCCGGGTTGACTGGCTGAAGACCCTCGATCAACGCATCCAGGCTGCGTGGCTTGCCGACCCGATCGCCGGCGCGTTCCAGGTTGGCGCGGATCTTCTGCGCGGCTTCCTCCGGGGAGGCGGCGGCAGGCTCCTCGGGATTCCGAACGAGGTTGTAGCATGCGTAGCTTCTCGGCGAGACGAACCCGAAGGCCTCGTCGTAGTTCTTGCGAATCAGCCAGCTTTCGAGAAAGGTCCGCGTCGCCTGGACGAAGCTGGCGTCGGCTTTGACCTTCGTGATCCTGACGTCGGGCGTGCGCTCGGTGGACGGCGTGTCGTCGCCTTCCGGCTCCGCCTGCCACGACACGATCTTCCAGAACCCGCCGTCCCTCGCCCAGAGCAGTGCCATTGAGTAGCCCTGGCCGCCCGGTCCGTTGACGTAGAACGTGGCGCCGAAGTAATTGCCGTACTGGCGTGAGGCTCTTCTCGGCTCGCCGAGCGACAGGCGACTCTCACAATCGAACCTGGCGGCGATGTCGTCGGGAACCACGTAAATCACAAACTGTGGGTGATGCTTCTGGGTGACGACCTTGAGTCCTCGAACATTCAGACGGACGCCGACCGTGAGGTCGTCGAGCGAGGTACGCTGGCCAAGAGCCTCGCTCGCCGCCTTCAGGTTCCTGTACACGAGAAACGGCGCCGTGCCGCGGTCGAACGAAAGCGGATCGTCTCCTTCTTCCATCAGGCACGCGTACGAGCGCTCGGAGACGTACCCCATCGCCTGCACGGCGTCGCGGTCGATGAGCCAGGCCTTGAGGAAATCCTCCATCATGAAGTCGATGGTCTTGTCGCCGATGCGGGGCTTTTCCGGGAAGAACTGCGACGCCGTGTCCCTTTCGGCGGCCGGTGCATCGGCGACACGGACGCCGAAGATGCTCCGCCACCAGTTCTGGAAGCCCGCCCAGCGGTTGGCGTGCCGATCGTAGTTGCTGCCGGCGCGCACATCGGAGTTCGCCGCCGTGAGGTGGCCGTTGAACATGGAGACCGGGAAAAACGACGCGCGATAGTCCACGTCGACGTCGGCACGCCGACGGTCGAGCGCGATCGAAACCTGGATCGACGGCGAGCCGCCACGCTGGCGGTAGTTGATCGGATAGCCTCTGTGGTACACGATGTTGTCGGCGGCGCGCCTGAATTCCCGCGATCGATCGAGCATGCTCATTGCGTCTTCCTTGAGCTGCACGTACATGCGGAATTGCTGATCCCCCGACTGGCCGATGACCTGACCTCTCACCATGTCCACCTGCTCGATGATGTCCAGGGTGTCGCCAAACCGCTGGCCCGACTCGTCGGTCAGGGGGGTGGTGACCAGCGCGTTGGTGATCGCGTCAAAGGTGGTCTTCGACGAGAGTTTGATCCTGGTGTCGTAGAACACGTCGGGAGCGATCTTCACGCCGGTGACCGCGTTGAAGCGCGCGACCCAGTCCGCGACGAGCTTCTGCCGGCGCGCATCGAGCCCCGAGTAGTTGCCGCCGAACTGCACCGGAGCTTGCTCCGTCCGCCCGGGATCCTGGGCGCGAAGGGCGACGCCGGAGGCGGCCAGGATCGCGACTGCGCAGGCCGGCAGGGTCACGCGAGCCTGGCGAGGCTAAGCGATGCAACATTCCTGTTCCGGGTGCGCCGCGGATTGCGGCTGGTGCACACTGTGGCAGGTCGTGCATCCCAGCTTGCGGGCCTCGTGAACGCTCCCTCCCCAGCCCGCATGGTTGCCGCGGTTGTGACAGGTCAGGCAGGTTTCGTTCACTTGTTCGCCAGGCGCCGACGTGAATCTCAGGATGTTGCCCTTCGCATCGTCGTCCACGTGCGCCTGCCCAGGTCCATGACAGCTCTCGCACCCGCGCCGCGCCGCCGGCGATCGGGGATTGGCCGCCTTTCCGTGGGGCGAGCTCTTGAGCGTCGCTTCGTGATCGGAGTGGCACAGGACGCACGTGTCGCTACCCGCATAACCGGATGGCTGCGGACCAGGCGGCGCCTGGGTGGGCGGGAGCCTGTGCGGCCGGCGCAGTCTGGAACAGCGCCGCGGATTCGGAACTGGTCACGATGACCGCCCGGCCCCACGCAGCGCCGAGTGCCAAAAACCAGCGCACCGTAGCCATCACACATGCGCACAGCACGCCACGTGCCGCGGACGTCCCGGCGGGCTGGTGTCCGCGCAGGCCCAGAGAACGCGGGCACTTACGGCTCGGGCACGGCGATGCGGACCATGCGGGCGACGGGCGGACTCACTACGCGCCGAGAGCGCACACAACATATGGTGACGCGCGCGAGCAGTGGCTGCCGCTCGCTCACGATTGACAGGCCCGCCGCGCGGCGAATCCGGATGGCGGCGAGCGCCAGCGTGACGGCCAATTCACGTGAATGGCATCGGGTTCAGGTGGAGATCGGGAAGCTACAAGCGCGTCAGGACGGCGTGCCGGCGAGCATTGTCACGGACCCCTTGATTGTCCTGAGACAACGCGTTCAGCGATGTCTTGAGCGCCGTCCGCGACTGGGCGATCGCGCACGCATCCGCCATTTTCCGCAGTCGCGGCGTCCCGGATTGTCGTGCGGGCGCTGACTGCCCTGGACCTGGCCGCCTGAATTTCGCGTTGTTTACGCCACCGTCATCGGGAGAGACCACTCAGTCGGGCTGCACGACTCGCTGCCACGACCGATCGGGGTTTTACAGCGTTATCGACCTGGCGATGCACCACTGGCCGATACAGTCCGTTTTCCTTGTCCGGCTCGCTCCGAATGCGCCTCGTGTAGAGGCCTGCAGGCTTGCCATGGTGTCGCTGCTGAGCGTAGCGCTCCTGCGCAGCGACATAGGTTCGACAGGTCTCGATCACCGCGAGCTCGTGGCGTCCTAGGAGAATACCAATGGCCGGTTCCAGGGCGCGTCTGATGGCCGGTGCGGCTGCAAGCCAGTGTCTGATCGCCGTGGTTCATCAGCATCCAACTGACGCGTAGTGTCTGGACCACAGGGAGGTGCAGGTGGCAGAAACGAGACAACCGAGTTCGAGACAGTGAGGTCTGACATGGCTGTGACCGTCACATTTCGCCCCCGAGCTCGCGGAAGGCGTCACGGGCCCTCGCGGTGCACAGGATGTACCCTATCTTACCCCCACCTATCCAACCCACTGCGCGAGCGGCGGTGCGCGCGACGAGGCAACCGAACTCGCCGAGTCGCCGCGCGTTTTCGATCCACCTCACACCTGGTGCGCTGGTCCAGGCGTGCGGACCGGCGGTGGTGCCCGCACCACGCGCGCGGTGGACTCGCCGGTCGTCTGCCGTTGTTGCGTCGCTGCTCCGGGCGTCCCGCCGCCCCGGGCTCACGCGTGCGCCGCGCGCCGCGCCGGCGCTCCTCGTCGTGTGTTGCGGCGCTGCGCGGCGTTGCTTCCGCCCGCGCCGCCGGCCCGCCGTTCCGCCGCGCCGCGCGTTCCGCTTCTCTCCGTCCCGCTTCTTCTCTCCCCGCGTGTACCATCGGCCAGAAGAACGTCTGACACATCCCATGCATCGGGGGCAATAGGTGCCACCAGTCGTCAGCCTGGGCGTTTGCCGTTCGGCAGAATCTGAGCGCCCGCGAATTCGCAGGAGATTGAGCGCTGGAGCGTCATCGTCCGCAATCACCACTGGAACGGCTTCCCACGCATGGCTCGGGTTCTCGTGGGGGAGCCGGGTCGGACTCCAATGCTGACCGAACGGCGTGGGCGTGAGCTGATGCCCGATACGTTGCCGGCTGCGATTGATTCGAGGACCAGGTGGCGCGCGGCTATCGAAGCGTGTTTCTACGGCCATCTGTTTTACGGGGTGTGCGCCGTGGCGCAGGTGATCGAGACGTCGGTGCAACTTGCGTTGCCAGTCAACGGTTGGCTGACTGTCGGGTCGTTCATCGGCACGGTCATGTTCTACAGCTACCCTTACACTCGCCGTACGGCCAACAGTGCGGATCCTCGCGTCGCGTGGCACCGTCGACATCGTGGTCTCGTGGACCGATTGCAACGCTGGGCGCTGCTTGCGTTGATCGCACTGTCGGTCTGGATGGCGATCCGTCACCGTGCGGCGATTCGAGCGATGACCCCGCTCGAGTGGATCGTGCTGCTGGTGTTCCCCTGCGCCGGCGGCCTGTACTACGGAGCGCCTGTGATATCGCGAGCCATGACGCTGCGGCAGAGCGGCTGGCTCAAGCCGTTCGTCATCGGCTTCGTCTGGGCGGGTGTCGTGGTCGCCTATCCGATTCTGTTCGCCCGTCTGCAGTACGGCCAACATACGCAGCTCTCGCTGTTTCCCTGCCTGTTGTTCGTCAAGACACTGATGTTTGTCGCGGTACTGGCGATACTCTTCGACATCAAGGACGGAGAGGTAGACCGGCGCGTCGGCCTCTCGACCGTCGTGACGCTCGTTGGAACTGAACGCACCCTTTTTCAGGTGTCCCTTCCGCTCACGGTCCTCGGCATGGCCACGTTTCTCTCGTATGCGACCATGCAGGACCTCACGATCCCGCGTGTGCTACTGGTGCTGGCACCATTTGGACTGCTCGTGGCTGGCATCGTCTCGCTCAGGCGGCCGAGAACAATCCTGTACTACTTGACCGTAATCGATGGACTCATGCTGGCTAAGGCGTTGCTTGACATCTTGGCCATGCGTTTCTGAGGGGCGAGGCAGAGGCTCGGAAATTGGCTGTTCGCTGCCCGGCGAGTACAGGTCACAGGAGCTTCGGACCAAGAAGGATTAGCCGGACGCGTTCATGCGCGGTTAGTGGCACGACGCGACGGTTACGGACCAAGGCGCCCTGGACTCGGAGAGCGCTCAGGCCAGTTGCGGACATCGTACGTGTTCGCTGATAGCCTGTCGCCATGGACCGCTTCGTGGTGATCTCCGGGTGTTCCGGAGGCGGCAAGTCAACGCTGGTGGCGGAGTTGAGTAGGCGCGGCTACGCGGTCGTCGAAGAACCCGGGCGACGGATCGTCCAGGAAGAGCTCGAAGGTCATGGTGCGGCGTTGCCGTGGGCTGACGCAGCGGCCTTCGCTCGCAGGGCCGTTGCGATGGCCCTTGCCGACCTCGTGACCGCGCGTGGACTGGACGGATGGGTCTTCTTCGACAGAGGGCTCATCGATGCGGCGGCGGCGCTCGAGCACGCGACCGGCGAGCCGGTCCTGTCTCACCTCGGTCAGTTGCATCGATATCACCGCTGCGTGTTTCTGTACCGCCCTGGCCAGAGATTTATCGCGCGGACGCCGAGCGACGTCATGACGTGGAAGCCGCAATCGCCGAGTACGAGCGGCTTCAGAACGCCTACCCCTTGTCTGGCTATGAAGTCATCATCTTGCCGAAGGTCGGAGTGGTTGAGCGTGCGGACTTTGTCCTGCACACGCTCGCCACATAGGAGCCCCAGCCGCAACCGCAGGTCGCTGGACGATTCCCGCAACCGGCTCATCCATGAAGCGGCTTTATAGCGGTGTCCTGAACGCCGCGGTGCAGGGCAACCAGCCCCCGATTGCGGACGTGCCGGGCGCGGCGTGCTCACGCGCAAGACGACGTCATCCGTGGGAATCGCGAGGCGGCAGTACAGGCCGGGCCGGGCATGACTGCTGCTCTTGAAGGAGGCACTCCGCCTGGAGTCGCGATTGTCTGGATTTTCTGCGGATGCGCGACGGCCGATCGTAACAGCCACAACATGTTGTGACATGCCGAAGGGAGGTCGAGGCGTCGGCTCGTCTCCGCGCCAAAGACAGTTTCGTCATCACGTGAGGATCGACTCATGGCAAGAGCGCCGAAGGCAACGTCCGGCAAGAAGCCCAATATCCTCGTCATCTGGGGCGATGACATCGGCGTTCGCGAATATCACGTCCAACACCTACAGCGAATGGATGTTCCAGCACGCCTACTTGATCTACGCGGTGCAGGAAATCGCGGCGCAGTGTGCCGCGACGTTCAAGGATTTCCCGGCGATCCAGAAACCCAACAGTTTTACGATCGACGACGCGATGGCGAAGATGAGCGAAGCGGGAGGCGCGGGCTAACGGAGACGAGGCAGATGCATGCTTACGCGCTCGCGAGGGCGCGCAGCGTATCGAGTGGTGAGACCTTCGTAAGCCCTCGGCGACAACTCACATGTCCACACCAGACATATCCGGCTTTACGTCGCCTCATCGTCACGAATGCCGCCGCGCTGCGGGTGTGTCGCGACCTCATCGTCCCGCCAGCTGCCGCCACGCCGCGAGCAGCTCCTCGACGATGGTGGAGGTCTCGTTCCGCAGTCGCTGCTCGAGTCTCGTGTTCGACGCCAGCTCCTGACTCCGGACCGAGACGACCTTGGCCGCTCCCAGCTGCACGCCGGAATCGAAGGCGATGTCGGCCAGATCCTTGACGGACCGGAGATCGCTCACACGAACCTCACGATAGGTCGGCTCCCAGCTGGCCACCCACCAGTCCAGCCACTGTTCGGCACGATCGGCAGCCGCGGGCAACAGCAGTGTGGGTCCGACCGCAAGGATGTCGTGTTTCAAGCGGCCGAGCTGTCGCGCGCCGGCGATGACGCGAGCCGCCGATGGCGTGGGCGACGTCTCGAGACAACCGACGCCGTCCAGATTGACGGTCTCTTTTCCCTCGAGGAGCACGTCATCATCCCGATCGGTCGTGGGGCCCTGCACGCGGATCAATACCTTCATGCTGGTGGCGCCGCCGACGCCCATGCGCAACCACCCCGCACGCTTGACCGCAAAGTACCCTGGCGCAAGATCCGGACGCTCGCCGCGAACGAACCGTTCGAAGGCCGCCATGCCCGCGACGATCGCCTTCGAGCGGGCGTCGTCCATCGGCTGCATCTGGCTCTCGCCCCACGAAAGATAGGCGGCGCGTGTCATCGGTGCATGCCGTCGCAGTTCACCGACGATGTCGGGCTCGCGAGGCTGAAAACTCGGATTGGACAGCCCCAGACGGTACCCTTCGAAGAAGCGGTCCCACAGCCGGTCGCGGTCGCGCGTCCAGCCGCGCTGACGGCTGGCGAGATCGATCGAGCCCAGGAACCGGACCACATCGACAAACGAGGGCCCACGTGTGGAATCGTCGAAGTCGCCGAGGCCCCACGCACCTGTTGTCAGCGCGAACTGCTCGACGTGCGCATCGCCATGGAGGCGCACGATCGTCGGGCTGGTCACGTCGGCGAACGCCTCGCAGACGCGCTCGGTCCACGAGCGATTGATGAACCGGAAATAAATAAACGGGTCTGACTCGCAGTCGATCGATCAGCTCGGCCGACGCGCCGGCCAGAACCACCGGATGCGGCAGGAGCGGGCGTTGGGCTGACGCCGGCGAGGAGAAGACGATGCACAGGGCCGCGAGCGCAAGGCATGCAGAGAGTCTTGCCAGCATGAGCGCACGCTTTTCTGAACCGGAGTGCAATTCGAAGGCCCGCGAGTGTAGTGTCCCGGCAGTTCTTCCCTCGAGCGGGCGCTGCTGAGAGACTGCAGTGACCCCGGCATTCGGAAGCCAATTGTTCACGGACAGTCTGACAAGTGCGTCGAGATTAACGAGCCCGAAGCGGCATGATCAGAGAGAGCCGGTCGATTTGTATCGCTCGCCCGGCGAGTTTCGTGCCCAGCACTTTTTGAAAGTCGCCGAGTGGAGGAGTGTGACGCATTGGTGTTCCTCCAAACAGACGTCGGGATCTAGAAACGCACGACCGCGCCGGCGGCGAATTCGACCTGGTGCAGCGTGCCCTGGCAGAATCCGAACGGATCGCAGAAATCGTCCGCCGTCGGTGTCGCCGAGCATCGTCGGTTTGTAACGGAAGTGCCCCCGCACGCCGACGGATCGGGAGAAAAAGTATCTGACGCCGCCACCGACGCCGAGCGAGAACCTCGTTTCCGACGGAACGTCGTCCGTCCAGAAGGACGTCGCGCCAAGCCCGGCGAACGCGAACGGCTGCAGGCGTGCGTCCGCGCCGCTGAATCGATAGACGACGTTGCCGTGCAGTTGTCCGGCGGTCAGCGTGAACAGATTGGCGGAGCCTGCTGCCGTGCCGATCCGTTGCGCCGACGACTGCTGCATCCACAGCGACTTCCGCGCCCCACCGCGGTGTGAAGAAACGCGCGGCCTGCACGCCCCATGTGAACCCTCCGCTGATGTCGAGCTGATTCAGTTCGGGTGCGCGGCGATCGAGCGCAGACGAGGGCGTGTAGCCGGCCAGGCCGGATACCTCCCACGATTGCGCCTGAACCGGCGTCGTCAGACAGAACCAGCAGGGCCGCCGACCCGGCGAAGACGGCGAGACGGCTCATGGCGTGTCCCCGAGGATCACGATGTAAGCCCTGGAAGTCTCTGGGCCCGGCGCCGTATCCGACAAGGATGCGGCCATTCGGAGACACGCGGGTGATGAATCCGGTGTTGACCCACCCGTCGAACGCCGTCGGTACGCCGTGCGCCCTCAGATAGTCCTTCAGGTACGACGGCGAGCGATCGATCCAGAGCACCGCCTCCGACTCGAGGCCGAAACTGTGGGCGCCGCCGATGACGCGGCCATCCTCGCTCGTCGAGAACATGATGCCGATGGCTCCCCCGAGCCGCGGGCGCGGCACGGGCGCGCACTGAACGCCGCTCGCGCGCCGTCCAGATCCACGCGCTTTGATCGAGGCCCGAGAACCGGCACGTCTGCCCGACGATGATCGATCCGTCGCTGTTCGTGCCGTGCGCCTCGCCCACGAAGCCATCAGGACCGGCGAACACTTCCTGTTTGCCGTCCACCCATCGCGCGCCCTGCCGCGGACCGGTCGTGTGTTCCTGCCAGCCGACGACGACCTTCCCGTCGCCGGAGATGCCGTTTGCGCGGCTCGATCGTCCGGCGACCGTGCTGCCGAGATCGACCATGCCCGTCGATTCCTCCCACCTGAACGCCCGCGCGATGTTGCAACCGTTCCACGCCAGGCCGACGATCACCTTGCCGTCGGCGCTCACGCCATACGACGAGCTGAGCAGGTCGTCACAAGGCGCGGCGTTCGGAACAATCGACCCGAGCAGCCGCCACTCGGCGGCCCGTTGCCAGATGCCGGCCTGTTTGACCTTCTCGCATCGACGGCGCTTCCGACGATCGTGCGTCCGTCACGGCTCGATGCCACCGCGACCGTCGCCACCGATGTAGATGACGCCGGTGGTTGGCATCCAGTAGAAGCCGCCGCCCGATCTCGAAGTTGCCGACGACGACCGTTCCGTTCGCGTTGACGTCGAGGGGCAGGGCGCCGGGCGGGAGTTCGATGAGGAGCGTCTGGTCTTCCGCACGGAGGCCTGCCGCCAGCGCCAGCACCAGCAGCACGATTGAGAGCCGGATGAATTTCATATGCGCCGCGCTCACCAGAGATAACAGGAGTCCGAACACAGCGGTGTGTGTCGTGTGCGGCCGGGACGCGTAACCGACAAAGAGAGAATTCGTCTGTAAGATGCCGTCGATCACGCTTGGATCAAAGGCGACGTCTTACACGCACACCTTGTCGTCGACTGTGGCCGCGCTGCAAATGCAAGGCCGATGCTCCGCGGCTGAATGCACACCGTTCCCCACGCTCTCCCGGTCGACCGACTCCTGCCGCGCCTGGAGCCGGAAACTCACGACATCTCGTGGCGGAATCACAGCCCGCCGTCGAAGGAACTCACTGCCTCCGTCGCGGCGAGCGTACGTGCGTCAAGCTGTCTCAGGAGGGATGTCGTGGAAGGGTTTCAGGGCCTGCTGTTCCCCGACAAGCCGGAGCTCCGGGTTGTTCTGCGCAACCGCCTTTTCAGCGTCGTCGTAGTCGCTTCCCGCAGATCCCGCGTCCGCGACATGGAGCGCCAGGTGCGGACCTGCTGCCGTCCCGTGTAACGGTGGCCCGCGTCGTGACACTTCCTCTATGTTGACGCCGAAAGGCCTGGAGGAGCCACATGACTTCGCACATCGTCGAAATCCCCCCTGACCGGCATCGAGCACCAGATGGCCAAGGAACGCCGGAGCAAGTCCTCAAATCGATCGTTGACGGAATCAACACGGGCAACCTCGACGCGCTCATGCCTCTGTATGAGCCTGAGGCCGCGTTCGCGACTCAGCCTGGGAGCCTCGCTCATGGCCTGCCGGGCGTCCGGTCGTCGCTGGCGGCATTCATCGCCATGAAGGGCACACTCGATCTCAACGTGACACGAGTCCTCGAGGCAAGTGATCTGGCGCTCGTCGTTGGGGTGTGGTCATTCATGGGAACCGGGCCAGACGGTGAACCGGTGAAGCTCACGGGGCGCAACGCGGACGTGCTGCGCCGTCAGGCAGACGGCTCCTGGCGCTTTGCGATCGACAACCCTTGGGGAACGGACTGAATACTGAGTGGCGTCCGGAGAGACAGTATGACTGCGCGGATCGACGAAATCGCCCCCGACCTGTATCGAATCTGTCTGTACGTGCCGGCCTTCGACCTTCAATTCAATCACTTCCTCGTCAGAGACGACGAGCCGCTGCTGTTCCATACGGGCATGCGCGGCACGTTTCCGGCGGTGCGCGAGGCGGTTGCGACGCTGATCGATCCCGCGGACCTTCGCTGGATCGGCTGGAGCCACTTCGAGGTCGACGAATGCGGCGCGCTGAACGAATGGCTGGCGGACGCCCCGAACGCCATCCCGGTGTGCGGAGAACTCGGCGCGATGATCAACATCGCCGACTTCTCGAATCGGCCGCCGCGCGGGCTGAAGCCGGACGAGATCCTCGGAACTGGACGGCACCGATTCCGTTTCGTTCCGACACCGCACCTGCCGCATGGGTGGGACGCAGGCATGTTGTTCGAGGACACCGACCGAGTGCTGCTGTGCTCGGACCTGATGCATCAACTCGGCGACGTCGAGCCGGTGACCACCGGTGACGTCGTGGGCCGGTATCGGCACGCCTTCGAAACCTACCAGCAGTCGCCCGTGCTGATGGATTACGTGCCGTACACGGAGAACACGAAGCGGCAACTGGCCAGCCTCGCGGCGCTGCAGCCGCACATGTTGGCGGCGATGCACGGCTCGACGTTCGTCGGCGACGGCGCGGCGGCGCTCGTCGCGAGCGGGGAGGTCATTCGGCAGGTGACCGGTGTGTCGGCGGCGACGGTCTGACCGCAGTGGGCCCGCGATCCGATTGACCGCCCGCGCGGGCAGGTAGTACCGTCAGCGTCGAATGCAGACGATCGTCGACTCGAGCGACGGCGATCTCGCACGCGCGGTCGCGGCGCGAGGGCCGAGGGAGGCCGAGGCGGCCGAGAGCGAGTTGTATCGGCGCTTCGCCCCACGCGTGCGGCTGTACGGGCTTCGCCATCTGCGCGGCGAGGACGCGGCGCGCGACCTCGTCCAGCAGGTGATGCTCGTGACGATCGAGAAACTGCGGGGTGGATCGGTGCGCGATGTCGATCAGATCGCGTCGTTTGTCCTTGGCGTGAGCCGAACGATCGCGAAAGACCTGAAGCGGCTGGAGCGGCGGCGCGAGAGACTGCGGGACGCCTTCATGGTCCCGGACATGATCGAAGCCCCAGTTGGAGACGCCACGCTGGACGTCGACCACCTCGAGAAGTGCCTCGCCAGGCTCGCCGCGCGCGAGCGCGTGGTCGTCCTCCTGACCTTCTATGGGGAGAGAACCGCGAGCGAGGTTGGTCAGGAGCTTGGGGTCAAGGAAGGCAACGTGCGCGTGATCCGGCACCGCGCGATCGAGCGCCTTCGGACGTGCATGACGTCCCGCGAAGGGGTGTGATGTTGGCAAGCTGCAAGGCTCCGATTCCCGAGGAGGCGCTGCTCGACTACTGGGCGCGTGACGTTGCCGACGGCGACGAGACGGAACGCGTCGAGGAGCATCTGTTCGCGTGCAGTGACTGCTCGGCGCGGCTGCATCACCTGGCGGCACTCGGGGCCGGGCTGGCCACGCTCGTGCGTCAAGGGCGCGTCTCGGGGATTGTTTCCCGCGCCATTCTCAACCGCTTGCAGCGTGACGGTGTCCATGTACGCATGTTCTCGCTCTGGCCTGGCGAGACGGTGCCGTGCGCCGTCTTTCCCGGCGACGATCTCGTGGTCACCGCTCTGCGAGCTGATTTCTCAGGCGTGGATGCCGTGACGCTTTCGGTGACGGGGCCCGGAGATTCGCCGATTGCTCAGTTCGAGGACGTGCCGGTGCCCGGACCTGGCGGCGAAGTGCTCTGGGTCACACCGGCCGCGGTTGTGCACGAGATGCCATCGATGCGGCTGGAGCTCACGCTCGCGTCCGCCGGCGCCACGCGCGCCGAACTCGGCCGATACGTGCTCGAACACTGGCGTTGACGCCCCCCGCATGGCAATCCACGCCGTACCCGCATGAGGTCCTCTCAGCCACCGGCTCCGGTCGGCCACACGGTGAAACAGACCGTCCGTCGCAACACCGCTATGTACCTATAATCGCGAAAAATGGGAGCTCACATGCGACGAACCGCCACGCTCGGCCGCGCGCCTGTTGCGCCGCCATCCTCGACGCTGAGCGCCGTCCGGACGTTTCTCGACTCGTTGACGCCCCGGCCTTCCGCGGCATCGTCACTCACCTGTCTCATACTCGCGGTGACGACCCTTCTCGGGGCGGCGACCAGCGCGCAGGAGGCGGTGGGAAAGAGTCGGTACATCCTCGCGACCGGACGCCGGCTCCCGTACCTCTACGTCGTGTCGCTCGATGCCGCTCTCAATCCTGCGAACGACCGCACATCCAACGCGATCGTCGGTCGCAGCAAAGTGGCGACGGAGGCATTGGACGGGCGTCTGCTCGGCGATCCGGCCAATCTCGTCGTGAGCGAGGACAGCCGCACCGTCTACGTGGTGAATCATCATGGCGCCATCGACAACGCCGGGTTTGGCCAGCACGGCGGCCGCGGGCAGATCGCGGTACTCGACATCGACGATCTCCTGGCCCCACGGAACAACGGCACCGCAAACGCACTTCGGCGGCACATGGACTCCGGCGGCTTCGGGGCGCTCGGCATCGTGCTGCTGCCCGAGATGCTGGTCGTCGCCAACGCCGAGAACCACCTGACGGAGGACGGCGGCAATCGCATCACGTTCGTCGACCGACGGACCGGCAGCCTCCGCGGCACCGTGGAGCTGGCGCTGGGCTCGCCCGGGTTTCCGTGTCCCGACTACCCGGTGCCATACGTCGCGCCGTATGGGCCGCCGCGGAACCTGGCCGTGCGCGCCCCGGATCCGGGCCTGGGGATGCTTCCCGGACCCGAACGGGTTGGCGCTCGGCCGGGCCACGGATGGCAGCGCCTATGTCTTCTCCGCAAACGGCGGGACGAACGATGTGTCCGTGATCGACCTCGGTCGTGCGCTACGAGGTGACCCCCGTGCAGAGGTCGGCCGCGTCCCGACCCAGATCGGCCCCTGGGGCATCACCGCGACCCCCAACAGGCGGCACATCATCGTGGGAAACGGCGGGAGCCAGCGGGATGCATCCGCCGGCAACACGATCTCCATGATCGACGTCGACCGGGCGAGCGCCGGCGCGGCCGGAGCCGAAGTTGCCCGCGTCCTCGTCGGCACCGACGATCCCCTGGAGCAGAGCCATCCGTTGATCCCCTCCGTCACCCCGGACGGCCGGCACGTGATCGTCCCTAACCTGCGCACGAACAACGTGTCGATCGTGAGCATCGAGTTGGCACTCGCCGGCGATGCTGACGCGGAAGTCGCACGCATCCCCCTCGTCCGGCCCGACGGACGGCCCGCTCGCCCGAAGGGCTCGGCGGTCACTTCCGACAGCCGGTACGCGGTGATCAGCGCAGGACCCTCGTCACCGCCGTTCTCGCAGGAGCTCGGTCATCTCTACGTGATCGACCTTCGTTCGCGCAGCGTCGTCGCCACCGTGACCGGGGTGGGTCACGAGCCGTATGGCCTCGCTGTCGTGGAAAGGTAGCCTGGAACGGGCGCGCCACGCAGGCTGAGGGCGCGCCACGATTCCCCGTACTTGATGAGCCCGTCAGTCGCCGAACCAGTGCCCAAAAATCAGTAACAGCGGCAGGAGCACAATCGGCCCGACAACCACCATCGCCATGCTCCATCGCAGAAGCATCGTTCGCAGGCGCGGCCGATCGTCCGGGGCAGCGGCCGCCACCAGGGTCGCGCCGGTGTTCGAAAACGGCGACCCGTCCACGATCGTTGCGGATACGCCGAGTGTGGTGATGAGCGCCCAGCCGGGGATGGCGCCGGACGCGGCAAGCGGCACCGCCATGGGTATCAGGGCCGCCAGCACCCCGGTGGTGGACGCGAACGCCGAGACCAGCGCCGCGATCATACAGATGACCAGCGCTGCGACGATCGGTGTACCGATGGCCATCGCCTCTCGGCCGAGGATGTTCACGGCATCGAGCTTCTGCAGCACGCCCACATAGGTGACGATTCCGCCGACGACGAACGCGGTGGACCAGTCGATGCGGGTGAACGCCCGGGCGCCGAGCGAGGGATCGACCAATGCGAGCAGCGCGCCGAGACCGAGGAGCACGACGCCGATGTCCAGTTCGATACCGGCCGCTGCGCTGGCGGCGATGGCGGCCACGAGACCGAGGAGACAAACGATCGTCGCAAGCTGGTGCACGGTGATCGCACGTGCATTCGCGGCCGCTGCTCCCAGTGAGTGCGGCACCGCCGTCACTACGGCTGACGTGTCCTCAACCGTTGCCGGCGACGCCGATCGGAACACGAACAATGCACCAGTGAGCAGCGCGACGTTCGCGGCGATGGCCACCGCCAGGAGAACGAACGTGTTCACGTCGATCCCGGCTTGGGACGCCACTTGATAGGTAATGACTCCGAACAGGCTGGTCGGAGCAAACGAGCCGGCAGAGATGCCGCCGTTGATCGCGATCGCCATCAGAACCGGGTCCACACGTGCCTGTCGGACCGTGGACATGCCCACCGGCCCGGTGGCCAGCCCCGCCTGTGGCGATCCCATCGCAGACATCACCGTGGCGACACCGAAGAAGGCCACTGGCACGATCGCCGACCGTCCGCCCTTGCGTGGCAGCATCGCGCCCAGTACCAGGTCGATGGTGCCGTTCAACGTCGCGATGCCGAAGAAGAAGGTGACGCCGGCGACGAGGATCAGGATGTTGACCGGGAACCTGGCGATGACCTCGCTCAGCGTCATGCTGGCGACTGTCGTCCCCACCAGGCAGGCCGAGACGAACATCAGGAGACCGACGTGCACCCCGCGCAGCGTCGCGATGGCGAAGACCGCTACAAAGGTCGCCAACGCCGCGGCGGCGGCTGAATTCACGGGACCATCATATGCGGTGAGTGAAACGTCCCGGCCGTCGGCCGGCCTACTCGGATCGGGACGTCACTAGTGGACCGTGTCAACTGAACCTGTAGTGCCCACGACAGCCTTTCGACACCAATTTCGCGGGCCAACCAACGGGCGGCCCGCTCTAGAAATCACAACGACACCACTAGCCGGCGCCCGCGGCGCCAATCCGGCGCGTTGCGCGGCGAAGCGCCCCGGGCACGACGCCGATCTGCGCGGCGAACTGTCGCCGGAAGTGGCTGATGTTTTCGAAGCCGACCGACCAGGCAACCTCCTGTACCGACCGGTCGGTCGTCATGATCAGGCGTTTCGCAAGCTCGATGCGGCGCGCGAGGACGTACTGATGTGGCGCAAGGCCCGTCGTGGCCTTGAAGCACCTGGCGAAGTGAAAGGGACTGAGTTCCGCCACGCGCGCCAGCGCCTCGAGGGTCAGGCGGCCAGTAAGGCCGGCCTCGACGAATCCAGCCAGCTTGTCGATCGTCTGCGGGCTCAGTTGCCGTGGCGCGGGCGAGCGCGGCGCCTCGCCATGCTGCAGCGTGACGAGCCGGTCCGCGAGCACATGCGCCAGGCCGCTCGCCTCGACGTCGGTGATCGTCCGCCGGTTCATACAGGCGCGCCGCAGCACATGCGCCACGCCGAGCACGACCGCATCGCGCGCGAACGTCGCCGACCGCTGACCCCTGAGCGTCGGTTCGAGTTCGAAGCCGCGCACGCCCCGGTTCCGCGCCACGTCACGCACGAGCGCCAGATCGGGATACATCTCCAAGGTGTCGCTGTACGTCCCCACACGCAGCAGCGTCGTCGGTTGTTCGCCCACCACATACATCCCGCCCGGCGGAACGCACACGGCATGGGCGTGTGACTGCTGGTCGATGATGACGTCGTCGTGCTCCGAGAACACGACCTCTACCCGATTTGGCTTCGTGACGGCTGAGCCGTGAAAGGGCGGAAGCCAGGCGTACTCGGCGCGGAGCCCGTTCCACTGGCGGCTGATCCGGCTCGAGCCCGACAGCACCGCCTCCAGGGGTTCGCCGCCAGGTTTCGCGGGTCGCGGCTGCATGCTCGCATTATCCGACAGCAAGAACCGACCTCCCAGTCCTCGCAGCGGAGTGCCAGACTCGCTGCAGGTTCGTATCGCAGACCTGAGGTTCGAGAATGAGAAAGATCGTGGCAGCTCTACAGGTATCCGTGGATGGCTTCATCGAGGGACCCAACGGGGCGCTGGACTGGGTAGACACGTGGGAAGACCCGTTCGATCTGTCCCATCAGATTGACGCCTGCGTCCTCGGGGCAGGGATGTACCCGGGCTACGAACAATATTGGCGGGCTATCCTCGCCAACCCCGAAGGCATTCTGCCGTTCGGGGGCGGGGTCGCGTCGCCCGGCGAGATCGAGTACGCCCACTTTGCCGATCAGACGCCGCACTTCGTCCTGTCGACGACGCTCCAGTCAGTGGACTGGCCCGTCGCGCGGATCATTCGAAGCGTCGATGAGATCCGGCTGATGAAACAGCGGCCGGGCAAGGACATTTACGCCGTCGGCGGCGCGACGTTCATCTCCAGCCTGATGAACATGGAGTTGATCGACGAGATCAGGCTGATCATGCACCCGGTCGTCCTCGGCGGCGGCAAGGCCCTGTTCAAGGACGTCGAGGGACGCCATGCCCTGGAGCTCATTGATGTCGGGCGAATCGCGTCTGGACCAGTTCGACTGATTTACTCCAGGAAGGATTAGAGCCATGAGCAAGATCAATGTCGCTCCCACCGTGCATCGCATTGTCTCGACCATCGGTGCACCAACAGGTTCAAGCGTGGCATCCCAAACGCCCATCAGCGATCAAGGATGACCCGATGGAAGCGAATCACGTTCGCGAGATCATCGAACGGTGGGCGGCGGGCGTCAGGAGCCGGGACATCGAGGCCGTCGTGAGCGGTCACTCGCCGGCCCTGCTCATGTTTGATGTCGTGGAACCTGTCTGCTCGCGGGGGCTGGACGCCTATCGCAGAACGTGGCTCGAGCAGTTCTTCCCGTGGCACGGAGGGACGGGCCGGTTCGATCTGGTCGACTTGAAGGTGTCGGCCGGTGCCGACGTCGCCTTCGCCACTGCGCTGCTCGAATGCGCTGGAACCGAGGATGGAAGGAAGGTGGCATTTACGCTCCGGCTGACGATCGGGCTGGAGAAACGCGACGGGGAATGGGTCGTCGTTCATGAGCACCACTCGCAGCCGCTGGACTTCGACGCGAACCGGATCGCAGCGGGATCGGCCTGATCGTTGTTTGACGATCGGCGCCCAGAGCGCGATACGCCGAACTACCTCCTTTCGTTCGGTGGAGCAGAGGTTGCCGCGACACTCCAGCAGCACGGACTGATTGACGAGTAGCCGCTGTTCGTGCATGCCAGCGAGCGGCGTCACCAACATGACTGATATCGAAGGACGATCTGATCGAAGCCCGAACCGAGGGACTGCCAACGCGCGTACCCTGGCGCTGTTGTCGTTTGCGATGCTGATCGTCTCTCTGGATCAGGTACATCGTGGTGGTCGCGCTGCCCGAGATCGGGCGCGCGCTCGGCTATTCCGCCCAATCGTTGCAGTCGGTCGTCAGCGCCTACGCGGTGGCGTCCAGCGGATTCCTGCTGTTCGGCGGGCGCGCCGCGGATCTCCTCGGCCGACGCCGCATGTTCATCGCTGGTCTGGCGTTGTACGCCGGTGCGTCGCTGATGGGTGGGCTCGCGACGACGCCCTGGGTTCTTCTGGTGGCGCGCGCAGCGCAGGGCTTTGGAGGCGCACTCGTCTTTCCGGCGACGCTGGCGCTGATCAACACCACGTTTGCCGAAGGTCCCGAGCGCAATCGCGCGCTGGCGGTCTGGGGAGGCGCCGGCGCGGCGGGACTCGTCATCGGCGTACTTCTTGGTGGTGTGCTCACCCAGGCGTTCGGGTGGGAGTCGGTCTTCTTCGTCAACGTTCCATTGGCGAGTCTCGCCGCGCTGCTCTCGTTTCCGCTGATACCCGGCGACCACGCGCGCGACCGGACACGCACGTTCGATCTGCCCGGCGCGCTCAGCGCCACCGCCGGCGTCACCCTGCTCGTGTATGCCCTCGTTGACGGTCCGACCCTGGGCTGGGGCTCCCCGGCCATTGTCGGCGCCGCAGCGTCTGGTGTGTTCCTGTTGGGTGCGCTCGCGATCATCGAGCGCCGGAGTCTGGATCCGCTGCTGCCAGCGCGGTTGCTGACCAGCCGCAACCTCAGGGCGGCGGGCGCGATCGCGTTCCTGTTCATGGCGACGTTCGGTTCGGTGCTCTATTTCCTGTCGCTCTACTTCCAGGACGTGCATCACTATGACGCCCTCGAAACGGGCGTGGCGTTTCTGTTGCCCACCGCCGTCGTCGTCGCCGGCTCGGCGGCGGGCGGACGGATGGTGACGCGTTTCGGCGCGAGGGCCGCGCTGGTCGTTGCGCTCTCCATAGGCGCCCTCGGTGCGGTGGCCCTCGGTCTTCGATGTCACCATCGAGTTCTTACGTCGGGCTGATTCCGGGACTGATCGCGCTCAGCATCGGTGACGGCGTGGTGTTCACCACGATGTTCATCGCTGCGGGAACGGGCGTGCCCGATCGCGAGCAGGGCATCGCGTCGGCCATCGTCTCTACGGCCTCAGGCATCGGTGCGGCTATCGGGCTTGCCCTCCTGGTCCTCGTCGCCAATTCGGGGACGGAAGGCCTCGTCGGTGAAGACCTGCGCGTCGCCACGGCCGAGGGTCTTCGCACGGCCGTGTTCGTTGTTGCGTTCGGGGTCCTGCTGTCGCTTCTTGTGGCGCTGAACGTGGGTTCCGGCGCCAATGGGTCTCCGGCTGCAGACAGGCGGAGGGAAAGGCGTGCGCGTCGAACACCTGGTTCGGCCGCCTGACAGAACGGGTGTCCGCCGGGTGACAGCCCCTTCGGCTCACTGACCCGGCATCACCCGCGACCCCGTGGTCCTGGCACCTCTCGTACGCAACGAGCTACGGTTACACTATTCACCACAGCTCTGTTGCGATCCGCGGACTCTCGGTCCACCGTGTGGCTCGACAGAGATGAAGGCTCGATGTCTGATGGGGCGCTCACTGAAGCTGCCGCTCAGCAATACCTGAACCAATACAGGCCAAGACCCGGGGAATCCGAGGCTCACGTACGGCGTGCCCGCAGTCGATCGACCGTAGCGAAAGCCGGGAACTCCAACGCTCCAGCCAGCGCCGCGCCGAGAGAAATTCAGCCGGAACGGCCGGCCGAGATCACATGCCGAAATCTCCAGCTCATTGGTCTCCCTTATCCGCTATGGTCGTCACGGTGATCGCCTGACGTTGCCACCAGGCTGGTTGTGAGAAACAGATTCGATCCTCAAAGGTGTTGAAGCAGGCCCGAGGAACCAGGCCTCTTCAACGACGCACTGGATCGACGACAAGACCGACGCTGTACGGCCGGTTGAAGAACGCGCGCTGGGTCGCGCGATCGGTGCCGCTGAAGAACGCGCCGAGATTCGGGTGGCTGTGATACCACCCGACGACCATGCTTCCCGTCCGCGCCATGAGATCCCGCGCCCGGTCCCAGATTTCGGTCTCCCATGGCCAGCGACACGTTGCTGCTCCGGTACCTCTCGCTGGGTAGGAAACCGTCGATGGAGACCAAAGGGCCCCAACGGTTGGCCGCGCCAGGGCCGCAGACGTACGCCTGGCCGAGGAGCAGTCCCCCTAGTTCCGTTTGCCGCGAGCGGACATGAGCCAGTATCCCTTCCCGACAGACGGGACTGAGATACAGGGCCGGTGATTCCCGCATTCGGCAGACGAGCGAAATCGCATCAAGGGCAGAAACCGAATGGAAAACGTCGGTAATCGGCGCCGGCTCGACATCGGCGGGCTGTTCAGTCCATCTCATGTTGCCACCCGGAATATGTGAAGACATCGAGGGCACCGAACCTGGATGCCTGGCACGTCAGGCACGCGCAGCTGCTGAAGGCACTTCTCACATTGAATCATCTTGCTAGACGGTTCCAGAGACTCTGTCCGGATGTCACGCCATTGCGGCTTCGGCCTCGCAGCCGTTCCAGACAAGAAGTCCAGACTGTCCGTCGGAAAGGACGGGGTACGCGCGACGGCCTCCGCAGTACCACCTGACGGCGGCGCTGTTGGCGGGCGAGGCGGTGTTGACCACAGCCGGGATCGAACGTGATGATCCGTGCGATCCGCTTGACCAGCAGGTCGAGGCCTTCGGTTGGCAACCATGTGAATCCGAGGCACACAAGGCCCGATGGATACACGTTGGGGTGGAACGTGACGGGCGTCAGGTGAACCACCGGCGCCTGAAAAGGGTAGCGTGCTGGAAACGTGATCCTGGCACGAGTTCGCTCCACGACTCGCGCAGGGTAGACGTGCGACCCCGCCGTACCGGCAGACCAGGTCGATGGTGATGTCGATCGGTGGATCACCGTTTCGAGATACCAGGAGAAGCCTGCCACCCGATACGGCGCACATGCCTTCGAGTCTGGCGAGATCCTCGCGGCGCCGTTCAGCCCCGGCATTCACAGCATCCTCCTGCGACAAGCACAGGTTGGATCTCCAACTCGTCCTGATCTGACACCATGTCGGTCGAAAGCGGCGAGTTCTGATGCACGACGCGACTCTTGGTGACGTTTACCAGGGAGTACTCGGTGTCGTGGGGCAGCGACCAATTCGTAAGCGCCGCTTGAATCAGATCAGCGCCCCGCTGATCACGCGGTAACGTCACTTCGGCTTTCCTTGTGCGGTCGGCTGTTCTCAGAATGACCTTTACCTCTGACATGTTCGTCTCCCTCCAGTTCGACAACGACTTGAAGCACCCCATCGATACGCGCCATGATGAACTTCCCAGGCACGCTGCGTCCGGCGTAGTCACGAAGGAGCTCCTCGAGATCAAACCGCTCCCTCACGTCGATCTCGCGGGAGCGATCGTGACAGTGCGGACACTCGACCAGCGTCTCGTCGTACCGGTCGATCGGCTGAAAGCGCAACGGTCCGGTATCGTCCACACCGCACTGTCGGCAGCGGACGTGGGTCAGCACGGGATCGCTCAGTTGGATCGGTCCGATTCGCGATTCCGGAAGGTCCGCGACCAATCGCGACCCGATGTGCCTGCGCGCGCCGATGACGATGCGATCGTCGAGTAGGTCGCAGCATCCGGGGCACTCAGGCGTGGCAGGTATCTCCGTGCGCGTGGTGTGACCGGTGAACGTGTCCTGAAAACTACGCCACGACGACGGAGGCAGGCCCGCGGCAAGTGATCGAAGATGGACCGACACGGCCAGGCTCGCCGCTGCGCTCGACGTAATGATGGTCGTCGGTATCTTGCGTTCGGCGGTCGCGACGCGCTTGAGCCCGCCGCATGAATACCGTTTCGAAACGGCTGCGTACGCCGAGGGGGGCAGTCCGCATTCGTAGCATGGCACGCGGCAAACGTGATTGAACGGGAACTGCTCCACGACAGCGAACCGGCTGTCGATGCCGACATTGATCAGCGGCGTGCCAACGATGGCGCAGAGGCGATTCAGTCGAATGCGTGCCTCGAAGTTGTCGACGCAGCTAAAGACCGCCGTTGCCGTTGCCATGTCTGACAATCTGAGCGTCGTCCAGAAATCGCCCACGTACGGCGTCACACGCACAGATGGGTCGAGCTCGCGCGCCCGTGCGGCAGCGCACTCCGCCTTCGGGCGACCAATATCGCTTTCTCGGAACAGAACAGAACGCGTGAGGTTGTGGACCTCGATCGAATCGCGATCGAAGACGAGGATTTCGCCAACGCCAAGCAGCGTCAGGTTTTTGATCACCTCGTTGCCCACGGCTCCAGCGCCGACAACGATGAGGCGTTCGCGCCTGACGGCCTCCTGGTCGAACCAATCGATCAACGAGTGCCGAGCGTATCGTTCCATGCTCATTTGTGTCTCCGCGAGAGCATGAAGCGGTAGGCGCGATTCAGCAGCTTCATGACCTCTTCACCATGACGCTTCAGAAACGGGTCGACAGAGTCCGGGTGGTAGACGCGCGCCTTTCTTCGATACGCGGCCTTGATCTCCGTCTCGGTGGCCGTGGGCAATACCTCCAGAAGTTCGTGTGCGGACAGGCGATCGAGCTCGTCGAGCCCGCTCGTGCGGCGATTGACCGTTCTCCACCTCATGACCAGACGTCCAGCATCATTGCGTGCGTCGTGACCGTCATTTCGTATCCGAATGCAGAGGAGTGCGTGATCGGCCCGCGTACGCGAATCGTCTTGCCAGCAAGGCTTCGAATGTAGTCAGCGCCACCGACGCTCGCCACGAATTCGGTGCGAATCACCAGCTTGAAACCCTCGGTCCATTCGCCGTTTTCGAACATCACCGCAAAGGCGGTCCCGCTGCGACTCGGCAGTACCCGGACACAACGCCCTTCAAAGATCACGACCTCCCCGACTCTCGAGCGGTAGTTCGTCAAGGTGGTGATTTCTGTACGGTCAGATGGTCGTTGTTCGCTGCCGTGCGAGTGATTGACTGGGAAGACAGAGACGCTTCCACAGCCTGCGCAGCAGCCGCCGTTTTCCCGTTGGATGAAGCCTGCGCTCGACGCCTGGTAGAAGACGTGGCAGCGCGTGCATCGATGCAGTCCCGGCGCCGGACGAAGCGGCTGACCCGTGAGGGCATCACGGACGCCGGTCAAATCGGCGTCCTGCGGAGTCCGCGCGGCATCGGTTCGTGGATCCGTGAAGGTGATTCCGCCGCCCCTCGCATCCGCGCGTCCAGCCGTCGAGCGTTCGCGTGGGCCCGGTGGTATTGGAACGGCAGCAGTGCCGTTCGGAGACGTCGGCGCGGGTGCGTGCAGTGAACGACGAAGATGCCGCACGCCCCACACCAAGCTGCCGACGGCCAGCCAGAAGGCGACGACCAGGCCGAAGTCGTCTGGGGGGCGCGTCGCCGTTGATCGAGACGGCGGGGACGGGGTTGACGTCGGCGGCGACGCAATCGGCGGCGGCAGTTCCGACGGGATTGGGATGATGCTCGTGATGCGGTTCGATAGACCGCTCGCGCCAGACGGACGGGCTGCTTTGGCTCGTTTAGCGGCGATCGTTGACGCGACAGGCTGGGAGACGGCCTGATCGTCAGCGGCCGGCCGCGAAGGTGCCGGTGCTGAGACTGGTGTTGTTGCTGGTGGGGGCGGGGACTGTGCGGCCACGACGTCAGGTGAAGCCGGTGATGCAGTCGCCTGAGACGCGTTCGGCCACACCTCGCGCGACGGCGGCTCGAACTGTTTCCGCACTCTTCGCAGTTCGGCGGTCTTCTGGTGCAAGCAGGCATACAAGCTCGCGGGGCCCGATAGGCTCGCGCCATAGCAGGCGCTTCGCATTGAACTCTCTTCCGCCGGTAGGAACTCGGCGAGGCTGGGTTCACCCGGGGACCGGCGCAAGTCGCTCGCCTTTTGACGTAGACACGTGTAGAGACTGGCCGGGCCCGACAGGCCCGCACCGTAGCAGGCACTCCGAATCAGGTTCTGCTCTGCCACCGAGAAGTCCGCGAGACTCGGTACGCCCGGCGACATCTCCAAGTCGTACGCCTTTTGGCGCAGGCATGCGTAGAAGCTAGCGGGACCCGAAAGACCTGCGCCGTAGCAGGCACTCCGCATCGAGTTCTGCTCTGCGACCGAGAACCTCGACAGGCTCGGTTCGCCGGCCGACTTCTCCAAGTCGTTCGCCTTTCGACGCAGGCATGCGTAGAAACTGGCGGGACCCGAAAGCCCTGCGCCGTAGCAGGCACTCCGCATCGAGTTCTGCTCGGCGACGGGGAACCCGGAGAGGCTGGGTTCGCGTGGCGACCTGCGCAGATCATTGGCCTTCTGGGTTAAACACGCATAGAAGCGCGCGGGACCCGACAGGCCCGCAGCGTAGCAGGCGCTGCGCATTGAGGCCTGCTCCGCGTCGGAGAACTCTGTGAGGGTCGGTTCGCCGGGCGACCTGCGCAGGTCGTTGGCCCTCTGGGTCAAACACGCATAGAAACGCGCTGGTCCCGATAGGCTTGCCCCATAGCACGCGCTGCGAATCGACGCGCGTTCAGCCGCTGAGAACTCGGCGAGGATCTCATCGCCATCCTGGGCACTGACATGGTCAGAAACGAAGAAGATCAGGAAGAAGAGAATGATCCGCCCGTGGGGAGATATGGCCGTCAGCATGTTGGTCCTGCGGGCTGGACTGGGTCGACGAGCCCACGCGCTTAGGATTAGCCATGCAGTTGACAGCCAAGGTCATACGCCCCACCTTCGCCCCTGGGTCAGGCTGCGAGTGGCGAAGGCGCTGTCGTGAAGTGGATAGTTTGGCGCGGAGGTGGCGGCAACAGCGTCACGCATGAAGTGAGCGTGAACGGCACTGTTATCAATACCTACACCGTCACTCTGGCAGATAGGGGAGCTGTCCACGAGACGAAATCAACCGGCGACATCCACTTTCGCGGCAATACGGTTGTATTCGAAGTGAAGAGCGGTGCCGCCACGCTATCCTTCGCTGATGCGGTTCTCTTCTATCGTCAGAACACCTAGAGAATGTCCGCCACAAAGAGTCTCGCGAGGGTCACGAGCGTGTTGAAGAACGGCATCGGCCACTTCGCGATGCGCCCTTCGCGTGGGGTTGTGAAGCTGAGTCATCGAATGTTTGCCGCGATGTCGCACTCCGATCATCGCCAGGAGCCATAGTCTCCGCGTCCGTCCCAGGCTAACGATGATGGCCTCGCCCCTCTCAACCTCTCACGAAAGAACATCGATATGCAGAACCGTCGCGACTTCATCCGGACCAGCATCGCCGGCACCACCGGCGCGTTGATTGCCATCCCGGCCGCGATCGAAAAGGCGCTGGCCATCGAGGCGCACAGCCGCACGCGCTCGATCAAGGATGTCCAGCACATTGTCATCCTGATGCAGGAGAATCGGTCGTTCGACCACTACTTCGGCACGATGCGCGGCGTCCGCGGCTTCGGCGACCGCCAGCCCATTCCGCTCGCCAGCGGCAAGCCGATCTGGTACGAGTCGGACGGGACGCGGGAGATCACGCCGTTCCGCCTCGACGGCGACGTGATGAACGCTGCGCTCATCAACAGCACGCCGCACAACGTGGCCGACTCGCAGGCGGCCTGGAACCAGGGGAAGTTCGGCGAGTGGGCGCGCTGGAAGCGGCCCCTGTCCATGGGCTACTACTCCCGCGAGGAAGCGCCGTTCCAATGGGCGCTGGCGGAGGCCTTCACGATCTGCGACGGATACCACTGCTCGATTGCGACGGGGACCGACCCCAATCGAATCATGTTCTGGTCGGGCTCCAACTTCAACCCGGAGCTGCGCGCCGCCGGCATCGATTGCACCGATGCGGACGCCGAGTTCTGGAACCTCCGCTGCTGGATCACGGGGACCTTCCCGACGCCAGGCTATCGCTACCGCGGCAGTGCCTTCGCGTGGCCAACGATTCCCGACGTCCTCGAGGAGGCGGGCGTTAGCTGGCGCATCTATCAGAATCCGAACAACAACTGGACTGGGGCCATGCACGGGTGTCTGGCTTTCGAGAGCTTCCGGAGCGCCGGACCCGGCTCGTCGATCTACCGCAACGGACTCTCGCACTGGTCGCTCGATGCTCTGACCGAGCACGTGCAGAACGACACGCTACCGCAGGTCTGCTGGGTGCTGCCGTCGCAGATCGAATCCGAGCATCCGGGAGGCCCGTGCAGCCCGAGCCGCGGCGGCGACTTCACCCAGCGCGTGCTGGAAGCGCTCACCTCCAACCCGGACGTCTGGGCCAAGACTGCGTTCTTCCTGACTTTCGACGAGAACGACGGGCTGTTCGACCATCTGCCCCCGCCGGCCGTGCCGTCCTACAACCTCGACGGCACGCTCGCGGGCAAGTCCACGATCGAGCTGGCCGGCATGTACGCGCACAATCATCACGACCCCGGCCAGGTCTTCAACGAGCTGGCCAACGCGTTCGGCTACTACACGGATCCGGCGGACACGATCAGCGGCGCGCTCCGCCCCTGGGGGCTGGGACCGCGTGTCCCGATGTACGTCGTGTCACCGTGGAGCCGCGGCGGATGGGTCACGTCAGAAGTGTTCGATCATACGTCTGTCGGCCGATTCATCGAGCGGCGGTTCGACGTGAGGATCCCGGCCATCAGTCCATGGCACCGGGCGGTCTGCGGAGACCTCACGTCCGCGTTCGACTTCGAACACCCCAACCGCCAGCGTTTTCCAACGCTTCCCGACGTCAGCAACTACGCGCAGATCGAGGCCGTGTCCAAGACCCTGCCGCCCGCGGCGCCGCCGGCCACACCGCAGCCGCTCTATCAGCAGACGGGCATGCGCTGGTCGCGCGCGCTCCCGTACGAGCTGAACGTCCACGCGCGCATCAAGCGAAGCGGACGCGTCGAACTCCAGTTCGTCAACACCGGGAAACAGGGCGCCGTCTTCCACGTCTACGACAAGCTGCATCTCGATCGCATTCCGCGTCGATACACAGTGGAGTCCGGCAAGACGCTCACCGATGACGCGTGGGAGACGCAGGCAGGCGACGACGGGGTGTACGACCTGAACGTCTACAGCACCAACGGCTTCCTGCGCACGTTCAAGGGCCAGGTGTCCCAACGCGAGGAAGACTCCGGGCCGCAGGTGCGCATCGAGTACCAAGCTAAACGCATGGACATCACCGCCATGATCGAAACCCTCAGCTCGCGGCCGCTCACCGTGATAATCATTGGCAACGCCTATCGGCAGAGGGGCCACGACGACGAAACGTTCGTGGTCCGGCCCCACCGGCAGGTGAAGCGCCGGTGGTCCCTCGAGCACTCGGGTGGTTGGTACGATTTCACGGTTCGAGTCGGGGAATTCGAGCGCCGGTTCGCCGGCCGCATGGAGACCGGCCGCGACAGCGTCAGCGATCCAGCGATGGGGATGATGGTGGGCACCGACGATCTCGAGGCCCGCCCGATGCCGTCACCGCTGCCCGCAGGCGAGGCGTCCGAGCCGATCACGACAAGGGTGTAGTTGCATGAGGCGCGGCTGAGGCCGCGCCTCTCCCTCGACGGTCGTGAGAATAGTTGCCGCCTCGCAGGGACCGCTGCAGGGACTTCAATGTTAAGCGTGTCATTTCACTATGAAACGCTCCCGGAACACGACTCATCATTGTAAGTCCTTGATTAATATCTAGTTCTAGGGAACTTAACGTGGTCCTTGAGTTGCTCTCTCCTAATTGGAGGCAATCAATGGATCTCAAGCGCATTCTCGTCGCTATCAATTCACCCAACGGTCGCGATGCGGCGTTCGAGCGCGCGCTCTCGCTCGCTCGAACGTCTGGCGCGGAGCTGTATCTGCTTCATGCGGTGCCCGTGAACCAACGGTTCTCGTTCCTTGCGGCCGAACGGCTCGAGCGGATGGTGGACATGCGCACACGTGCGGAGGACGCGGGAGTGCGCGTGCAAACCGTCGAACAGCACGGCGACCCGGCAGAGATCATCGAGCTTCATGCCAACGCGCGTGCGGTGGATCTGATCGTCATGGGTGGCGAGGCACGCCGTGGTTGGCGCCGCCGCGACCGGTCGTTAGTGGCCGAAAGGGTGATTCGGCGGACGGATGTTCCGACTCTGGTGGTTGCGAGCGACGCCCCTGACAGTCGGACCGCCTTCCGAAACGTGCTGGTGGCGGTTGATCTGTCACCGGCTTCGAAGGACGTCCTCGGGGCTGCCATTGGACTGACGGCGGGCGAGGCGGGGCAGCTGACCGTCGTGCACACGGTCACAGGAGTCGAAGCGGCCGCCGCCGTTCAGAGCCCGGCCCGGTGGATGGTGCCGGAGTACCGCACCCACGTCCTGGAAGACGCGCGGCGCGCCTTGGAAAAGGTCGTGTCGGCGGTTCCCGCCGGTCTCGAGACACGCCTGCAGGTGTCGACGGGGTCCGCAGCTCGCGCGATTCTCGACAAGGCCGCCGACGTGGACGCAGATCTCGTCGTCGTGGGACGCAGCCGAGGCGTCAAGATGCTTGTCTCGACGGCCCTGCGTGTCCTTCGAAAGAATGACCGCGCGCTGCTGGTGATCCCGAGCGTGACCCAGCGTCGCGTCGAACGACAACGCGCTGCCTGACGCACGCGGTCCCAACACACTATTGGGAGGAATCATGTTCAAGCGACGACTCGTCCTCGTAGCGATCGATCGCGCGACCGACGTGAAGCGAACAATGGAGTTCGCGCTCAGCGCGGCCAAGGCACGCGAGGCAGACGTTCACGTAATCCGGGCGGTAGCCCCACAGAGGCGTACATGGCGACGATCGCCTCGGTCGATGGGCTGTCGAGCCTCACGACGCTCACGGCGCCTCCATCAGAGCACAGCTCGCATCAATACTGCGATCGGCTGACGATGATGGAGTACGCGTTCAAAGCGTCACGTTGCGAGGCGAGCCTGAACACGTCATTCCGGCGTACGCCCAGCTCCACGAGGCCACAATGCTGGTGGTCACCCGCGACTATGGCAGTTCACGTCTCTGGCGGAGCGCCCGAGTGGTGGACGAAATGGCGCGCCGCTCGTCCGTACCCCTGCTCGTGGTGCCAAAACGACAGAGGCGTGAACGGGAAGAGCCCGGGCTGCGTGGCATTGTCACACCCGTCGACTTTTCAATCGCTTCCGCTGTCGCGCTGAGAACCGCTGTGGATCTTTCTCGCCGTTACGGAGCACGCGTGACGCTTGTGCACGCGATGAAGGACGTGCCCCAGCACATGGTCTTCAGTGGCAGTGAGGCCTGGGAGGTGGCTCGGCGGCTGCCTGCACAAGTGGAAGCGGTTGCAGAGCGCCTCCGGCGCCACGCCGCCTTCTTCGGCGTGGATGATGTCGACACCGAGGTGGCGACTGGCGTCGCCGATGGTGCGATACTCGGGATCACTGCACGCAACGATGCGGACTTAGTCGTGATGGGGATTGCGCATCGCTCATGGCTCGATCGCCTGCTGTTCGGATCGATCCTGCGCCGGGTGCTGCGGCGAGCGACTGTGCCGGTTCTCGTTGTTCCCGTGGTCGCTGGTGCTCACACATGGCCTGACGAGCCTCGTGTTGAGCAAGTCAGCGGCCGCGTATGGACGGAGCCTGCTGTCGACCGTGTCGCCGCGTGACCGGGGCGACAATGAAGTTCTCGTCAGATGGAGGCAACGCCCTCCACCCGCAACAACGGATGGCGGTGAATACTGCCGATTTGAGATGGAAGCAATGGATACCAACCCAACTGAACGCAACTTCATTCCGTACCCGACGGAGCGCAGGCCCACGCTGCTCGGCCCGAGGACATCCCGCGGCTGTTCGTGGCGGCGTGGACCAACAGAGATCCGGATGCGCTGGCGTCGTTGTTTGGCCCACGCGCCGAGTTCGTGAACGAACGTGATTGGAGACGATGGAGCGTTTCGGGCGGCGAATTATCACACCGGGCAAATGTCCTGATCAGGGTCGGTGCGCTTCGGCGCCACATCAACACATGCCCATCGCAGATTGCCGGCCTGTCGAACAACATTGTCAGAATGATTCACATCACGCGGTTCCGACCGGAGAAAGGTGCACGTCGCTGCTGAGGACATCGACACTACGCCTCGCTCAGTCTGATCCCACAGGTCGACCGCCAAGATCGCCTATGCCAATCGACTCGTCGTGCTGGGGCCGGGCTTTGGCGTCGCGCCGTTCATCGAGCACGGTGCCCTTCCACAACGGGACGCCTGCGAAGTACGAAGCTCGTGCGATGACGTGACCTGACACGGGCGTTGTCAGCAACACGAACGCTCCGATGCTCGCGACTCGGATGAATGTTGCAAAGTCGCCCATCTGGAGGGCCGCGCCGGCCAGCAGGCAAGCCAACCCGAGAGTCGACGCCTTCGTGGAGGCCTGCATTCGCGTGAACACGTCTGGCATGCGCAGAACTCCGACCGCTGCCAGTAGTGCGAACGCCGATCCGACAAGCCACACGATCGCGGTCACGATGTCTGTCATTGTGGGTCCCCTCGTTCGACATAGGTCGCGTACGCAACCGTGCCCAGAAAGCCGATGAGCGCGATCACGATCGCCGCGTCGAGCGTCGCGCGCACGCCGCTCCAGCCGGCGAGTACGACGATGAGCCCCACGACCAGCATTCCAAACAGATCCATCGCCACGATTCGGTCGGGCAACGTTGGCCCTTTCACGAGGCGAATGAAGGCGATGAGCAGCGCGACGCCGAGTGTCACGAGCGTCATCTGTGAAACGGTCTCGAGCATGGACGTCATCCTTGGTCTATTCGAACAACAATCTGACGCGGCGTTCAAAGCCGTCCTTGATCTCGCGTCGCGTCTCCTCAGCGGTCTTCATGTGCATGACGTGCACATAGAGCGTCCGGCGGTCGTCCGACAAATCGATGGTCACGCTGCCTGGCGTGATGTTGATGAGCATCGAGAGCAGCAGGATCTCTCCGTCATTCGTGACATCCAGCGGAATCGCGACGACGGCGGGCTCGATTCGATTGCCTCGCAGCACGTCGGCGGCGACGCGAAAGTTCGCGAGCAGCAATTCCCACGCGAAGAAGGCCGACAAGCTCAACGCGTGCACTGTTCGCGAGACCAGCGTCGACGGCATCACACCACCCCTGGCCAGGCCCGCGAGGATGGCGTAGCCGACGATGTAGCCCACCAGCAGGTTCACGAGCGAAATCTCCCCTTGCAGCGCGGCCCAGGCGAGCGCGAGGAGCATGCTGCCAAGCAACATCAGCGGCGCTCTCCCAGCACAGCGCGCACATACTCGTCACGCTGCAACAACTGCTGTGCCCCGCGCGACGTGAGCTCGAACAGCGGCTCGGCGCCAATGGTCATCGCCACCGTCAACAGGCTGAGGGCTGCAATCGCCACCAGAAACGGCGTGCTTGGCGCCGCCAGGTCCTGTGCCTCCGCGGCAGGCCTCCAGAAGCTCTCTGCCCATGTGCGTCCCATCGACAGTAGCGTCAGCAACCCCACCACGAGCACGAGCCCGCCGATCCAATACGCGCCGGCGGCGAACGTGCCCTCGACGATCGCGAGCTTGCCGAGAAAGCCTGACAACGGCGGCACCCCGGCCAGCGAAAAGATCGGGATCATCGCCAGCGCGGAGAACACTGGTTGATCACGGTACAGGCCCCCGAGGCCCGCCATATCCGTCGTCCGGCGCAATCGCAACAGCACGCCACTCACCAGATAGAGGTTCGTGATGACGACGATGTGGTGGAGGATGTAGAAGATGGCCCCCGCCAGCGCCGCTGGCGTCAGGAGACTAAGACTTGCAGTGGCATAGCCGATGTGGCCCACGAGATTGAACGAGAGGACCCGGCGGAAATCGCGTTCGCTCAACGCGGCCACGAGCCCGATCACCATCGTCGCTGCCGACATCGCCAGGAGGAAAGTGAAGAGTGCCGGCGGCGCACTGTGGAATAGCAGCGTAAAGACGCGGATCAACGCGTAGACGCCCACCTTGGTGAGCAATCCGGCAAACGCTGCGCCGATTGCAGCCGGGGGAGTGTGATACGAGGCCGGCAACCAGAAGAATAGCGGGAACAATCCCGCCTTGATGCTGAACGCGATCAGGAACAGCACGGCGAGCACGGTGTCGACGCCGGGTGTGCTGATGGCCGGCCACACGCGCGCGAGCTCGGCCATGTTGAGCGTCCCAGTAGCGCCGTACAACAGCCCGAGGGCGGTGAGAAAAATGGACGACGCGATCAGATTGATGGTGACGTACTTGAATGCCGCCTCCATTTGCGCGCGGGTACGGTTGAGCGCCATCAACACGAAGGACGCCACGAGCATTACCTCGAACCAGACATAGAGGTTGAAGAAATCACCCGTCAGGAACGCACCGGCGACTCCCATGAGCAGGATCTGGACCAGCGGGTGGTAGCCGAATGCTTCACGTCGTGGATCGGCGCCTGAAAAGGCGACGACCGATATCGCCGTGCCAACCACACCAACCGCGACGACCAGCATCGCAGCGAGCAGGTCGGCCACCAGGGTGATGCCGAACGGGGCTGACCAGCCACTGATCTGCAGCACCTGAACGCCGGCCGTATTTACCCGAAGGAACACCAGGAGGGCACTGGCGAGCAGAAGGACCGACCCCGTCAGCGAGATCCACCGCTGCGGAACGGGCCGCTTCGGCCCGAGCATCAACACCGCAGCGGTGCTGAACGGCACCAGGATCGGGAGCACCAGCATTCTCATCGCTCCCGCCCGACGTCGTCGACATCGTCGGTGCCTACCGTCGCGTGTACTCGATGCGCCAGCACCAACGAGAAGGCCAGGAGACCGAATCCGATCACGATCGCCGTCAAGACGAGCGCCTGTGGAACGGGATCTGCGAACGGCTCTACGAGCGATTGTGCGCCGTCGGGAACTACCGGCGGCCGCGCACGGGTAAGGCCGCCGGCTGTGAAGATCAGCAGATTCGTCCCGTTGGATAGCAAACCGGTTCCGATGATCAGTTGCGCGAGGCGGCGACGCAGCATCAGGTATATCCCGGCGGAGTACAGAACCCCAGACGCGAGCGCGAGGAGGAGTTCCATCTAGGACTCCTCTGCGAGGCTGAAGATCATCATCAGGACCACACCCGCGACGACGAGGAACACGCCGACGTCGAATAAGGCGGGCGTACCGACCGTGACCGGGCCAGACGTCCACAACGCCGTCAAGAATGGCTGGCCACGGAGGACGGATGGCAGTCCGCTGACCAACGCGATCAGCAGACCAGCACCGAGTAGGGTCATCGGCCTCACCAGGAGTGCCTGCCGCGCACGCTGCACGCCGAAGGCGATCGCATAGAGTGCGAACGCCGCGGCCGCAATCAGGCCACCGACGAAGCCGCCACCGGGCTGGTTGTGCCCGCGGAACAGCAGGAACACGGAGAACAAGAGGAGCAACGGCATCAGAAGCCGCGCAGCCGTACGGAAGATTGGCGAGTTCACGGGCGGTACAGGTTCATGGTCGACGCGACCGTCGGCGGCCAATCGCAGCAGCCCACGAACGCCAATCGCAGCGGTTGCAAGAACCGTGATCTCGCCGAGTGTGTCGAACGCCCGGAAGTCGACCAAGATGACGTTCACGATGTTGCGCCCGTGTCCCAACGTTGGTCCGAACTCGGCAAAGTATTCCCTCAGTCGCGGCCCTGTCTCTGTGGTCGCCACCGACAGCAGCAGTCCACCAATGAAGATGCCGATCCCGATGGCAATCAGCCCGTCGCGGGCGCGAACGAGCGGCGGTGAGAGCTCACCGAGCGTGCGGAAATGCCTGAACACGAGCACATAAATAAGCACCGTGAGGGTTTCCACCGAGAACTGCGTCATCGCGAGATCGGGAGCGCCGAAGCCGAGGAACGTCATGGCGACGCCGTAGCCGACCACACCGAGTGAGAGGACCGCCGCCATCGTCGATCGCGCAACGGTCGCGACAATCGCACCGGCGATGATGATGAAGACGATGAGGACGTCGTGGGCGGTGATGCTGGTGCGCGGCGCTGCCGAGCCGAAGCCAGGAGCCGTCAACAGCGCGGTACTTCCGACCAGGGCCGCCGTGGCCACGATGACCATGACGTAAGTCCGCAGTGACGCACTGTGCAGTGCGGGAGCGATCGCGCGGCTCGACCGCATCCAGCACCGAGATGCGCGCCGTCGTACACATCCTCGGTTCCGTAGCGCGGCCTCCACGTCCGCGTCCGGATGGCTGTCATGCGACCAGCGTACGCGCAAATCCGACAGCGGCCAGCGTGAGCACGCTGAGCAGAAGTGCCGGCGTGACCCCGTGCCATGCGCTCAGCGAGACATCAACTGGCACGCCGGTCGATTGCGGTTGCCGCGGCCGAGAGCGGCCCGTTGAGGATTGACGGCGCGATCCCGACAAAGAGACCGGTCGTGGCAAGGAGAAGTGGCGGGAGCCACAGTGGCCACGCAGGGTCGTGCACCTCCTTCGTCGGCGCCACCCCGCGAAACGGCAACACACCCGCGAGCAATCCCGCCAGCCCGAGAAGGATGCTTGCGAGCACGATCAGAGCCAGCAGCGAGGGGAACCAGTCGCTCGCGTGGAGCAACGCCTCGTAGGCTCCATCCTTGCCGACGAATCCGAGTGTCAGCGGCACGCCGGCCATGGAGATCGCAGCCCCGCCGCCGGCGAGCGCCGTCATGGGCATCGTTCGGCGCAAACCCGAGAGCACAGAAATGTCGCGCGTACCCGCCTCGTGGTCGATGGCGCCAGCGACCAGGAACAACGCGCCCTTGTAGGCGGCATGCGCAACGAGATACACCAGCGCCGCGACGATGGCCTCGCGCGTGCCCACCCCCAGCAGCATCGTGAGTACGCCGAGCGCGCTCAGCGTCGAGTACGCGAGGATGCGCTTGAGGTCGGTTTCCTGCACCGCGCGATAGGCCCCGACGACCATGGTTGTGGCGCCCGCGACCGTCACCATGGTCGTCCACAGGGGCGTCGAACCGACGATGGGGGTCATCCTCGCAATGAGATATACGCCGGCCTTCACCATCGTGGCGGAGTGGAGGTATGCGCTCACGGGTGTGGGCGCCTCCATCGCGTTCGGCAGCCAGAAGTGGAATGGGACCTGGGCTGATTTCGTGAATGCCGCGAGAAGAACCAAGCCCGCGATGGCGCCATAGAACGGGCTGGCAACGATGGAGGCCCTCTGTGCCGCCATCGCGGAGAGGTTCGTCGTGCCCGAGACATCGACGAGCAGTACACCCGCCGCCAGCAGCGCCAGGCCCCCTGCGCCCGTGACGATCAACGCCTGCAGGGCGGCTGCTCGTGCGGCAGCCCGCTCGTGTTCAAAGCCAATGAGCAGGTACGACGTAAACCCGGTGAGCTCCCAGAACACGAACAGCGTAAGAATGTTGTCGCTGAGAACGACGCCGAGCATCGCTCCCATGAACCCGAACAGTGAGGCGTAGAAGCGGCTGGCGTGGGCGTGACCTTCGAGGTACCGGCTGGCGTACAGGACGATGAGCGCGCCGATGCCGGTAATCAGGATCGCAAACAACAGCCCCAGACCATCGAGGTTGAACGACAGCGACAATCCGAGCGACGGCGCCCACGCCAGTTCGACCAGGCGCCCTCCTCCGGAAACCGCTCTCCGCATTTCATTGCCAAGAAGTACGGCCAGCAGGGCCGGCCATGCCGCGAGCATCCCCGCTCGACGCGGGAATCGGCTGACGAACCATGCCGCGAGGATTGCGACCACGAACGGCGAGATGATGAAGCCGACCACCGAGGTGATGCTATCGTGGACGTCCTTGTTCGGAGTGGGACTTCTTCGCACACCTCAGATTGGGCGAAGAATGCGCTGAACGCCGGAAGGTGTGAAGCGCCGCGTCTAGCTGACGCAAGCACGACGGCTGCCTTCTTTCACGCTCGAACGAACCGACCTGTGGTGGTTCTCCTCAGCACGCCCCCAGAGATCAAGTGGCTGAAGACCTCTTCGCAGGTCGCCTGATCAGCAGCCCACAGTCGCTGCGCTTGCGGCAGAGTGAGGCTCAAGCCAGGCATCTCCGCGTATTCGGCTTGTACTTGTTCCAAGAGCGTGCGAATCACGCCGCTTCGTTTCCTGATGTCGTCACGCAGGTTCGCCATTGCCATGTCGTTCGTCCCTCTGACCAACTACGCGATGCGCCGACGGAGCTCTGCGTGAGGATGAGTGCGCATGCAGAATCACCGCGATGTGTCACCCTTTCTGAGGCAACGCCTGCGCCAGAGCGGCGAGCGGGAAATGGCGCCATTCGCCCGTTCTTTCACGAGCGTGCCGATTCAATTGGAAATATGTGCTTTCACTGCGAAACGGCGGGCGCTGACAGTCTCCCGTCGCCGGATGGCGTGCGAAATCCTGCCCGCGGGCGCGCGCCCGCGGTCGGACTTGCGGGTGGTATCAGGATGAGAGGCCGAACTGCTTCATCTTCCGCCAGAGCGTAACGGTGCTGATGTTGAGCGCGTCTGCCGTTTGGCGTCGATGTCCACCAAATCGTTCCAGCGCGCGCTCGATTGAGGCACGCTCCTGTTCCTGCAGGTTGAGGGTGTCATCGCCGGGCCGCCGGCGCGACTTCTGCGTGACCTCGGGCGGCAGATCACGGAGGCGAATGCTGGCGGCGTTGGCCAAGATGACCGCCCGTTCGATCGCATGCTCCAGTTCACGCACATTACCTGGCCAGCGATAGTTCATCAACGCGGACATCGCATCAGCAGAGACTGCCCGGACGTCCTTCTTCATCCGCGAGGCCGCGCGGACCATAAAGCTGTGAACGAGGGGTGGAATGTCCTCCCGCCGCTCGCGCAACGGTGGCACCTCAATGATGAAGGCGCCGATCCGGAAATACAGATCTTCCCGAAACGTTCCCGCATCGACGGCCGCACGCAGTTCCCGGTTGGTCGCCGCCACGACTCGGGCATTGATCTTGATGTTGCGCTCACCGCCGACGCGGCGAATCTCCCGCTCCTGCAAAGCCCTGAGCAGCTTCGCCTGGACGGTGGGCGCGACCTCGCCGATTTCGTCCAGGAAGAGTGTTCCGGCGCCAGCGACCTCGAAGAGGCCTGCCTTGTCGCGCACCGCACCGGTGAACGCGCCTCGCACGTGCCCGAACAGCTCGGATTCCAGCAGCGTCTCGGTGAGGGCTGCACAATTGATGCTGACGAAAGGGGCCGCGGCACGTGGGCTCTGATCGTGGATCAGTCTGACGACGAACTCCTTACCGGTGCCGCTCTCGCCATAGACCAGCACCGTCGTATCGAGCGGCGCCACCCGAGCGGCCAACTCCAACACATGCTGCATGGCTTCGCTACCGGCGACAAAGTGTTTCGCCGTTGCGTGACGGTTCACGCGCTCCCGAAGCAGGTTGAGCTCGCGTTCACGGCGCTCGAGCAGCCGCTCCCGGCGATCCAGTTCCTTGAGCCGCCTGCCGACGGCATCGCGCAGGCGCTCGACCTCGTGGCCGAGAGAAGCCGCCTGAAAGTCGGCGCGGATGGATTCGCTCTCCGCTCCCCAGCTATGCACATCCCGCCCGATCGCGGAGCAGTGTCGCTCTCCTTGTCCCGCGCAGCTGATCTCGCGAAAGTAGATTTCCTTTTCGAGACACGCGCTGACGAACCCGCTGGAGTACCCCACCAGCGACCAGCACACCGCGGCCGAGCTCTTGCCATAGTGGTGGACATGCTGCTCCGCCTCGTACGAGTCATGCCAGCGCACCTCCTCCTCGAATCGCCCGGTCTCGTCGTCGTACTCGACGCGCCGAACGTCGGCGCGAACGATGCCTTCCAAGGTATGGAGCATCGCGCCTGCACGGAGGCCGTCCACCGGGCTACGCCAATTCGAGCGTGCCCGCAGATTGACGGCGTCGTGGTATCCGTCTGCGAAGCCGAACCGAAGCAAGACGCGCCGCGCTGTCTCCAGCCCGAGCGTGTCGACGAGCTCTTTGCGCATGAGGCCCATCGCGGCCGCGCTAAGGATGACGACTCGTTGCTCGTGCAGCCGAATGATGCCCTGATCAGGCCGGAAATCGAGCAGTTCAGCGAGGTGCAGATTGTGGCGACTCGGCGTGTCATGGCGACGTGATTGGGACTTCACCGTGCCTGCCATTGTATGGCGTTGAGGCGTGTCGAGTCCGAGTCCCAGGACGTCAGCGGCTGATCGCACGCACCATTCGGCGACTGCGACCACGCCACGGACACCGAGCGCCACGGGTGTGCCGACGGCAAGGATCGCAGGCGGCAGCAGCAATGCGAGACTCGCGGCTCCGATCAGGGACACGAGCCCTTGTGCAGACATACGCCCGAAGGCGTTGGACGCGATACCCGATCACGTCTGACGCTCGAACGTCGTTCGTTCGTCCGCTGCGGTGCCCTGTCAGCGGCCCGCCTGTTGATCGCTGGCGCGGGACGGGCCATTCCCGGCGTCCACGCCGGAGGGTCGCTGGCCGGGAACGTTCCGGCCGACACGTCATCGATCGCCTCAGCCGTGAAATTGGTGCGAAGCACGACTCATCTCCTTCATGCTGCCTTGTCCAAGTCCTCGTGTGCATCGTGTTCAGCGCGGACGCGGCGCATCAAGCGTCCTCGCCAATCGAAGTACAGGACGAGGAGCGAGGCCACGATCGCGCTGGGTAGAATCATCAGGCCCGCCACTCGTACTTCTTCCGTCGACCACACGGCCGTCAGGCTGGCGGCCAGTACCACATAGACGCTCACGAACGCGAGGGTTGCTGCCCGGATTGCTGCCCTTGTCATGTCGGTTTCTCCTTCCCCTGCATCTTGGTGCTCGCGTTGCTCCAGCCGCGCGCACCATCCGCTCGATCTCAAGTGCCATGAGTTCGTGCTGGGATGGTGACAAGCCAAACCCACTGATGTCGTTGACGGCCCGACCCCATCAAATAGCAGAACGACGACATCCTCTCTGTCGAGAAGCTCCTCGAGCAGTCCATGCAATCGCTGCGCGTCGCCACCGAGCGCTTGTCGGATGGTCACGGCCTACAGCTCCGTGGCGACGCTCGCAGATACTGCGGACGACACCGTGTCGGCACGCGATTCCAGCGGTCGGCGGTGTCCGTGCTGTGCAGCCTCAGAACGCGCGTGAGCTGATCCCGCCGTGCTCACCGACCGGCGCATGTCCTGCGCACGTGAGCGCAGGAATGTCAGCTCCTGCGCGCGTGCGCCGAACGTGGCCACGGCGTCAGGCCAGAGTGCCCGGGCTTCAGCATGTGGGCATTCGTCGTCACAGCCATCGCTCGTAACGCCCGAACGAAGTCGCCGCTCGTGCGCCACCATGGCGTCGTGCCACGCAGACAGCCGTGCGCTGAGCGCGGCGGCTTCGTGGGTGCCTGGACCGGAGCTGAGAATCGTGTACGGGTTCATGTCACACCCACCCTCTCTCGCGGCAAGCGCGTGCAACGCGCTCGACCGTAGTCAAATACGCGGCATCACGCAGCGGAACCTGCTCGCGCTCCGCGCGTTTGTGAACGTCGCCGAAGGCCGTTGGATTCACGATGACTGTCTCCTAGGAAGGATGTAAAAACGTCCCCTGCTCCTGAGTCCTGGTTCAAGGGCTGCGATGGGCCCGCTGGAGCCGGCCCTCGTGCACGCACGAGCGAGTGACTAGGGTTGGGAGGACGGGCGGTGTCCATGCCGTCGCCTGTCGGCGCAAACCGTGATGACCGGAGCAGACGGTCCGAGCGGCTCGCGCCGACGACACCGCCACGACAGAGGCGGACGCCGATGGCGGGTCGAGAAAGAGGTTGCATGACAAGCGCGCGCGGGCCGTGAACGTTGCAGCGATCGCGCTGGCCTACCTATTTAGCAAGTTGCAGGCCGCCCAGATCGGGCACAAAACACCCATTCTGGGGACGACGACGCATTTCAGGTTGCATCAGATATTTCATCCTGAAATGTGGCAGTTGCGGCGTCTTCATCGAAGGGACAGGGCAATCGCCGTCTCGCCTGTGGTGGCGTGAACGAAGCCGGCTGCGCGTGATCGGGAAGAATCTGGTCGATGGTCTGGCACGGTCTGGTGATAGGGTCTGACCAGGCAAGCGCCCGATGCTGCCTGATTCCTGGATGCAATCCATAGCGGTCGATTCCGCGAACCTGTTCCGCCTCGTCCATTTCTTCGACGTCCTTGCGGCCGTCGTCTTCGCCGTCTCCGGCGCGCTCGTCGCCTCGCGCAAGGGCATGGACGTGATGGGGTTCATGTGGCTTCGCCGTGATCACTGGCGTCGGCGGCGGCACCGTGCGGGATTTGATCCTGAACGTGCCGGTGTTCTGGGTTCAGAATCCCGTTCACGTCTCCGCCTGTCTTGTGACCGCCGTCGTGATGCACTTCGTCGCCCCGCTTGTCGAATCACGCTACAAGGCGCTCCTGTGGTTCGATGCCTTCGGACTGGCGCTCGTCACGCGTCGCCGGCACGGTCAAGGCCTCGGATGTGGGAGCGCCCGCACTGGTCGCGATCGCGATGGGCGCCGTCACCGGCATCGTCGGAGGAATCATTCGCGATACGCTGGGCCACGTGCCTTCCGTCCTCCTCGGTCAAGAGATCTACGTCACGGCGTCGGTGCTCGGCGCGTGCGCATATGTCGGACTCAACGGCCTCGGCGTCGGTCGGTCTGCCGGCGATGATCGCGGGGTTCCTGGTGACGTTCGGCGTGCGGAGTCTGGCGATCAAGTTCGGCTGGTCGCTGCCGGTCTTCCGCGAATCGAGAAGACGCGAGCGTTGGAAGAGCGATCGCAAAGACGCGGCGAGGATGAGGGACGATGACTCACAGAGCCAGCTCTCGTATCGCGGCAACGACAAGCTCCTTTTCGGCATCATTCTCGGTGTGCTGGCCTTCTGGCTGTTTGCCCAGACCACCCTCAACATCGCGCCGGCGATGGCGGCCGACCTCGACGTTTCGACCAACGTCATGAACATCGCGGTGTCCATCACGGCGTTGTTCTCGGGCATCTTCATCGTCGTCGTTGGCGGGCTCGCGGATCGCGTCGGGACGGGTGAAGATCCTGATGTGGGGGTTCATCCTCAGCATCGTCGGCTCGCTGCTGGTCGGGATCGCGCCGGCAGGCGCGTTGGCGGTTCCGCTGCTGATGCTGGGCCGCATCTGTCAGGGCCTCTCGGGCGCGTTCATCATGCCCGCGAGCCTGGCGCTCATCAAGACGTACTGGGACGACGCCGGCCGTCAACGCGCGGTGAGCCTCTGGTCCATGGGCTCGTGGGGCGGCTCGGGATTCGCGGCGCTCTTCGGCGGCCTCATGGCAGAGAACGTCGGATGGCGCTGGATCTTCTTCGCGTCGGCGGCGGTATCGGTGGCCGGCATGCTGATGGTGCGCGGGACACCGGAGAGCAAGGCTGCCGCCGGGAACGACTATCGGTTCGACACGATGGGTGTCCTGACGTTCATGGTGACGATGGTGGCATTGCAGGTGCTGGCCACTCAGGGAAGTGAAATCGGTTGGACGAACCCGATCACATTGGGCCTGGGTGCGATCGCCGTCATCGTTGGCGTGATGTTCTTCAGGGCCGAGACCACGGCTCGCAATCCGTTCGTGAACTTCGCGCTCTTTCGCAACTCCACGTACACGGGGGCGACGATCTCGAACTTCCTGTTGAACGGTGTCGCCGGGATGCTGTTGGTGTCGATGATGCTCGTGCAGCTTGGCGGCGGCCTGTCGGCTCAGGAAGCCGGGATGCTGACACTCGGCTATGCCATTCGCGATTGTCACCTTCATTCGCGTCGGCGAAAAGCTGCTCCAGAAGTTCGGGGCGCGCAAACCGATGATCTGGGGAAGCCTGATCGTCGGGCTGTCGATCGCGATGCTGATGCCGACCAACGTGTTGATCGGTCAGTACAAGATGCTCGCCGTCGCCGCCTACACACTCTTTGGCCTGGGACTGGCCTTCTACGCGACGCCCTCGACCGATGCTGCGCTTTCGAACCTGCCTGACGATCAGGCCGGATCCGGTTCCGGCATCTACAAAATGGCCTCGTCACTCGGCGCCTCGTTCGGCGTCGCGATCTCCGCCGCCATCTTCACCGCGCTCAGCGCTGAGAGCGAATCGACGCATTGGCTGGAGGGCGTGATCACCTTTGCCGGTCGTCAGGACAACGTCGCCGTCCGCCAGGCCGCGCTGATCGCGTTGGCGTTCAATCTGCTCATGGTCGTGGCGGCCATCGTGTCGATCATGCTCACCGTGCCCAAAGGCCGCAAGACGCGGAGGCATGCGATGAATGCACTCGTGAATGAGTTCAGAAGCCAAGCTCGAGACGATAAAGCCTGGCGTCATCACCTCCACAAGCATCCAGAACTCTCACTCGAGGAAAGCAAGACGGCGAAGTACATCGCCGATCTGGTGAGATCGTGGGGCTACGACGTCGTGGAGGGCGTCGGCAAGCACGGCGTCGTCGCGTCATTGACCGCAGGCAATGGCACGAAGTCCATCGGATTGCGCGCCGACACCGACGCGCTTCCGATCCAGGAGGACAACAACCTTCCCTACAAGAGTGAGGTCGCTGGCGTGGCGCATCTGTGCGGCCACGATGGGCATACGGCGATGCTGCTGGCCGCTGGCGAATACCTGGCGCAGTCCCGCAACTTCAACGGTACCGTCCGGCTGATCTTTCAGCCCGCCGAAGAGATCATGGCCGGGGGCCCTGCGATGATCGAGGATGGCCTCTTCGAGCGCTGGCCTGTCGACGCCGTGTTCGGCATGCACAACATGCCCGGGCTCGAGCTGGGAAAGCTGCACTTTCGTGACGGCGCGATGATGGCCGCCGTTGACAACTGGGAGATTGAGCTGACCGGCAAAGGCAGCCACGGATCGATGCCGGAGCTCAGCATCGACCCGGTGGTGGCCGGCTCGTCGCTCGTGATGGCGTTGCAGACGATCGTGTCGCGCAACGTGTCGCCGCACAACAGTGCCGTCGTCACCGTCGGCGCGTTCCTCTCCGGCAATGCCGGCAATGTCATCGCGCAGTCGGCGATCCTGCGTCTGTCGATTCGCACGACCACGCCAGAGGATCGCACGCTGGTGCTCGGCAAGGTGCGGTCGATCACGAAGACGCAAGCGGAGAGTTTCGGCTGCACCCACGAGATTCGGGAAGGCGTTCCCGGGGCGGTGCTTGTGAACGACCCGGCCGAAACCGCGAAAGCAGCAGCGATCGCGCGCGAGGCGTTCGGCGACCGAGGCGGTAATGTATCCAGGACCGAGCTATCTGGGCAGTGAAGACTTCGCCTTCATGCTGCAGAAGAAGCAGGGAACCTACTGCCTGCTCGGGAATGGCGACACGCCGATGGTTCACCATCCGCAATACGTCTTCAATGATGACATTCTGCCGGTAGGAGCCGCGTATTGGGTCGCGCTGACCGAACAGTATCTTCGCGAGTGAACGGTTGGCTCCGCCGAACTGTGGATCTTGCGATAGTGGGTGCACTCGGCACGGAGCGCAACGGTTCAGGAGACCGCCGCACGTGGCACAGTCGCGACTAACGAGCGATGCGCGAACGCATTGTCGGCGCGTTGGAGACGGGGTGTCGGTGGGGCGAGATGCTCCTCATTTGTAATCGACACGTTCACTGGGACACCTCGCAGATCCTCATCCCGGCTGAGTACGAAGGATGCGGAGTTCAGGGCGGATCTCCTTCCGCCGCAGGGAAGACTGGCGGACCTGCTGGCGCGATGGCGCTTCCTGGGGCCAGAGGTGTATGTGTTCGGCACGGCAGCGTGGCCCCCCACGGTGCCTCGCGTGATGACGCGCGGCTCCTCGCCGAAGGCGCAGTCCTCTGACGGCGTGCAACGCAGCGCTAATCCGTCTTCTTTGGCAGCAGGCCGGTCGTTTGACCATTGACGGCGCCGCGTTCCGGCACGTCCGCGTGTTCGTCACGGCACTGGATCGCTCGGCGGAGGTCATCATTGAGCCCTCGCCGAGGACGTCGCTGCGCAGGCGGCGTTGTTCTCGTCGCGCGCACGCAATTTGGCGGAGAGCCCCTCACGCGGACCCGTCTGCGCCTGTGCTCATTCGGGTTCCCGGTGACCGGCCACGGCCACTGAACGGCTGACTGAGCGCCGTGCTCTCGTGCTCTCGGGCGAGGATCTGGGCAGGGGCTGCAACTGGCTGTTCTGAGGCCGGCGTACGAGCTCCTCCGGCCAGGACTGTGAGCCAAGCCACAGTCCCGGCACGAGATGCGCGATCTTTGAGGGCCGAGTGCCTGAGATCCCCTTCGGTGAGTACTTGGTGAGCACGTCAGTCAGGGGCTTCGCGCCGGCCGGCATTGCCACCCCTCCGGCAAGAATCTCGTCCGAGTTGAGCGGCTTCCCGTAGACCGCGCTGTTGGCGTCTTCGTCCTGGTTCATCGTCGTTCCCTTCAGTGAGACTCCGGCGAAGACGCCACGGCTGCGCGAGTAGCTCAGGATCTTGGCTTTCATGGCCGCGTCGGTTTCCGCAGCGCTCTCTCGACCGACGGGTCCAGCAGCCACCGAGGCATCGCCACCCAGCGTGAACTTGCTCTTCAGCAGACTGTCCAAACCGGAGCGCTCCATGATCAGCATGACGACATCCGTCTCCGAGGCCCCGATTCTGAAAGCCCGACGCTGCCGCCGCCGAGCTCGACCATCGCCGGGGCACCCCATCCGGCCTTGTCCGTGCCGCGGCAGGTGACGGCGCCTCGCCCGAACGAGCCGCCGACGATGAACCCACCCCTTTTCATGCCCGGTACAATCACCACACATGCGGCCTTGTCGAGTACGCCTCCGGGAATGCCCTTGTCCGGCGCAGACATGATTTCGCTGAACGCCCTGGCCGCGTTCGCCAGCCTTTCATCCGTCTCCTTGTCGGCGAGCAGCCGACTGCTCGAGAGTGAGAGCAATAGCAACAGCGCAGTCACGTACGTAGTCCTCATGAGGTCTTCTCCTCCTGCCACCAATGCATGCTGCGCGCCGAGCTGCGGCGCCCAGCATGCAGGGTTCGAGCCGAGAGTGGCGCCGGGTTCGGGCACCCCGCTCGAACACACGAGCGCGGCCACGAGCGAGCACGGTCACCACGACATGTCCTCCTCGAGCTCTGCGGCGGCCGACACGATTTAAACGCTCGCCGTTATTGCGCTTGACGTCAAGTATCCCGCAGCGCTCGCGTCGGCGGTGAAGGCGCACTCCTAGCCATCGGGCATCGCCAACTCGTCGAGCCGCACCGACCGCCCCCCGCGACTCGGTTTCACGCTGATTGATCTCGGGCCGGTCCGCCCGTTGGGCGCGCGGCACCAGGCGCTCGACGTGGATCTCGTGCGCGTGATCCACTGGTTTGACTCTCTCTTGTGCGTGCGCCGCACGCCGAGACAAGCCCGAACTACCGCCCGACCACCAGGTGCATCGCCGCCTCGCTCGAGACGTGCTCCTTCACCCTGTAGCCGAGCGCTGGAAGGTCGATGCCTTCGAACAGGGACTCGCCCTGGCCGAGCAGGATCGGCGAGATGGCGAGGTGTATCTCGTCGAGTAGCCCGGCCTGCAGATACTGGCGGATGGTGGCCGCCCCGCCGCCGATTCGCACGTCCTTCCCCTGGGCGGCCGCCCGCGCCTGGTCAAGCGCCGCCTCGATCCCCGCGGTGACGAAATGAAAGACGGTGCCGCCTTCCATCTCCAGCGGCGGGCGCGGATGGTGCGTCAGGACGAAGACCGGCACATGGTACGGCGGATTGGCGCCCCACCAGCCCTTCCACTCATGGTCCGGCCAGGGCCCGCGCACCGGCCCGAACATATTGCGTCCCATGATCCAGGCGCCGAGATTCTCGAACGAGCGTGCCGCGAAATCGTTGTCGATGCCGGTCGTCCCGCCATCCCGCCTTTGCACGTCCCGCTGGAAGGTGCGGGTTGGCAGGAACCACTGGTGCAGCTGTTCGCCGCCGCGGCCCAGCGGTTGGTCACGACCCTGGTCGGGACCGGCGCCGAAGCCGTCGGCCGAGACGGTAAAGGCGTTCACGCGAAGCTTGGACACGGGCGTCTCCTTGACTGTCGGTGCATGGAATTCTTGATCGTGATGTCACACCGGTGGTGCGGCATCCTCGCGTGACCATAGGGCCGCCGCCAATGCGGATCCGAATCCCGCCAGGCTGATGAACGTGCGAGCGGCGTGGAAGGCTTCCCATCGATTGCGAATGCTCGACCAGTCGGACGGCAGCGTGTCGACCGTCCATCGGGCGATGGCATCGTCGATCGGCACGTTGACGCCCAGTGTGATGACTAACGCGACGGCCAGCGATCCCACGCCAACCAGGGTCAGTGAAACGCTCGCGCGACGGCGCCGGCGATAAAGCGCGACGAGAACGGGCAGCGCCGACACCAGGGTCGCGGGCATGAGCACGGCCATGGGACCGCCGAGATTGCCGATCATCGTGTGGCCGACTTCGAGGAAAGTGGAGGCAGTGATTGTGCTCATTGAACGGCTCAAGCTGAGCCAGGTTCCCCAGAACACACCGACCACGAGTGCGAAAAGAAGGACGTGGACGAAGAGCATCAGGCGCAGTGATCGGTCGGTCATGGCAGTGACCTCGTCATGGCAGTCTGACTGAACGCGATCGCACGTTCGCGAACTGCCCGATGCGATTCCGTCGGATACTCGAGCTGCATCGCGACGAAAACGGTGGTGTGTGCGCCGTCGCGCCCGCCAATCGCCGGGAGCGCCTGGTCCAGCGCCTTGGCAGGTGGGTCGTCAATCTCTGGCAGGCTGCCGCCGGCAATGAGAACGGACGTGCTGGCCTCCATGTTACGATCCTCCATATTGGTTTAGTCTTATCAAGTATCAGGACGAGCGGTCAAACTCATTGGTTCGCGGCACCGCAAGGGCTAGAAGGTGAACATGGGCAAGTCACCCACTGATGCATTGGCGCGACGTGTGTGGCAGGCGCTGTTCGATCTGTTGATCCGATCGGCCCCGGCCAGAACCGCAAGCCTGGCGCGGCGCGGGCTGACGCCCAATGACTCGCGCGCCCTGTTCAGCCTCGACCCGCGAACCGGACGGTCGATGCGATTTCTGGCCGACGAGTGGCAGTGCGACCCCTCGAACGCGACATTCATCGTCGATCGCCTCGAAGAACTGGGCCTCGCGTCCAGGCAGCCGCTGCTGCACGACAAGCGCGTGAAGCTGGTCGTGCTGACGCGGAAAGGCGAGAAGACGCGCACCGACTTGCTGCGCGAGTTTCACCAGCCGCCAGCGGAATTCGACGGGCTCGACCGGACGGATCTCGAAGCGCTCGAGCGCATCGTGACCAGATTGACGGCCGCGCCGACGTCGGCCGTCGCATCACGTCACCGTTAGGGTGCTGAGGGGCGGTTTGGAGCGGCGTTCGGCATCGCACCATCGCTGGTTGCGCCTGGCCCGCAGAACGGTAGAGATAGTTGCGAGATCTAAACTAACGGAGTGTGCCAGCCGCGAGCAGCGGCGATGTCTCGGGAGAACGCAAGCGATGAAACCCACCAGGAGTGCAGGAGGAGCCGCGGCGGGGCTGACGTGGTCGGCGCCGGCGGTCGATGGGTCGTGAGCGGAGGTCGGAGATGACGATCAAGAGACTGGACCACGTCAGCGTCGTCGTCGACGACCTTGGAGCCGCTGTCGCTGTTTTTGCCGCGCTCGGCATGACGCTCGAAGGCGAGGCGGCGGTCGAGGGCCCGTGGGTGGACCGCGTCAACGGGCTCGAAAATGTCCAAGTCGACATCGTGATGATGCGGACCCCAGATGGGCACGGGCGGCTCGAGCTGACGAAGTTTCGCAACCCACAGCTGGTCGAGATCGAACCGGCGATCGCGCCGCCGAACACGCTGGGCCTCCGGAGCGTCATGTTTACAGTCGAAAGCGTTGACGACACTGTCGCGCGCCTGCGCGCCAAGGGCGCTGAACTCGTCGGCGAGATAGCCCAGTACGAGGACAAATACAGACTCTGCTACATGCGAGGCCCTGCGGGCATCATCGTCGCGCTGGCCGAGGAAATCGGCTAGCCGACCAGCCTCCCGCTGATCGCACGGGACCCGTAGCCAACATTATCTGCAGCTGTGGCGTCCCGCAGCGTGATGCGACGACCGTTGGACGAGTGAGTGTTCCGCCGCCTGGAAACGTGACGGCTTGCCAAGAGAGAGACCCACTGACGGACATCCTCAGGTCACAAACCGATCGGATGACTCCGTCTAGAAGTTGATTTGGGTCGTGAGCCGCATCAGACGTCCCTGGAGGATCCTCATCGGCGTTCCCAGCGATGACCCGAATTGCTGATTCTCCGTGAGTACGGGGTTGGTGTTGAAGACGTTGTACACGTCCACGCCCGGCTCAAACTCGGCCCTTCCCACTCTGAACACTCCTTCGAAGATTGAGGTCCAACTGATACCAGCGCTCCAACCATTGGCTCCCCGGTTTGTCCAGTCGCACGTTGACCGTTTGAGTCCGGCCGCCCGGAAACAGGCTAGCCGGAACGTTCCAGTTCGTCGACAGCGATTGATCCGCTATGGCGGAGCCTATCAGTGAACCGGGGAGGCTGACCGCCGACATCCCGACCATCAGGCCCAGCGGGAGCGGGTAGTTGCCGGCGAGCTTGAAACCGTGCCGGTAGGGAATGTCGAGCTGAGTCTGGTCGCAGTTACGTTGTGCGTTCGGATCGGACGCGATACTCAGATGCGGGTAATACAGGTCGATGTCGGTGAAAAAGCACGTATTGACAGTTGACATGGACCAATTTCGAGGCGGTCCACCCTCCGAACAAATTGCCACCCCCGGGCAGTCGGGCGCTGACGTTCACGTCGAAGCCGTTGAAGTGGAGGCCCGCTTTCGAACCATCGGCCGTGGTGTCGAGTAAATCGACCTGCCCCTGCTTGTTCGGGTTGAGGTTGTAGATGGTGAGGATCTCGCCGTTCAGCAGCGGATTGGGCACTTGAAACGAGGTGTAGTCGGACTCGTTGACCGCCCGGTTGATCGTCTGCTGGAGGTTGTACGAGTCCTTCCGAATCCACGTGACGCCTACCGACAGGCCACGCGCCACCTCGCGCTCGATGCCGATGGTGTACTCGATGTCGGTACGGTCGCTTGCTGTCCGGGTCGAAATGCCGGTTGGGCGCCGCGCCGAAGAGTTTGTTGTTGCTCGGCCCGATCTCGTTGTCCTGGGCGATATCGTCGCCGTTGGTCGGCAACGCCAGGCCCGAGCAGGTGGACGTGCCCGGGACGTAATCACAGTCGCGCCAGTTGCGGGTGTCAGTGACTTGGTTCAGTGGATTATATTGACCCGCCAGGTCCACCAGGAAACTCCTGTTGTATTTGTTCACCGTCCCTTTCAGCGCGGTTTTTGCGTCGCCGGTCAGGTCGTAGGCCACGCCGAATCTCGGCGCCAGGTTGAACCAGTTGGGCAGGTTGGACATGGCCGGGAAATCCCGGGCCGGCACAAAGCGGCCCGCTGGCGCGGACGCTGCCACCATCTTGGCGTTGAGATACTCGAACCGCAGACCCGGGCTCACCGTCAGACGATCGGTGACATGCCACGCGTCCTGCACGTAGAACCCGAGGTCGGCATTCAGCCGGTTGGCGTTGAACGTCGGCGTGTTGAAGACCTGCACCGAGTCCGGGACACCGTTTCGATAGCGTTGGTTGAGATCGGCGTTGATGGTGGGATAGTCCTGACCGAGTTCCCCGAACCCCCATTGCCCGCCCGCTTTGAACGTGTGCGGGCCCGAGACGTACGTCACCGACGAGGTGACATAACGATGATGGTTGTACGTATTGAGCATTGGTCTGCGGTGCGACGTGGTCCACGTGCCAAGGGTGATGTCGTTCCGCGCTGCGCTGGCGTACCGCTCGGGCGTGCCGCGATCCTTCAGGATTCCCGGCTGGTATTTTCGCTCCGCATCGTACGCGTGCTCGAGGGCTCCGGCCTCGAACAGGAGCTTGTTGCTCACCGTCGAGGTCCACTTGACGGAGAGGATGCGCTTCCGCCTCGGCACGCGGCCATTCTCGGCTTCACCGGCTGTGTAGCCGGAGATTCCTTCGTGGTCGATCATTTTGTCGTTATCGTCCACCAGGCCGCTAATCTTGTTCTTCGGGCTGGCCTGCCACGTGAGCCGGACCGAGCGATTCGTGAGTCTCTGGTCGAACGTGCCGGGCGTCCCGTCCCGATAAAAGGAATTGGCGACGATATTCTGGTTGGCGTTGTCTTGATACGATGCGTAGAACCAGAGCGCGTCGCGTTTGATCGGCCCCCCTCCCGCGACGTTCGCAAAGTAGACGTAGTCGGTCGCGTCCGGCTGACTCAGGCCACGGCTGAGCAGGTCCCCCAGGTTGTCGCTCTGCCACCCGCCCGTTGAGTACCCGAAGTAGTTCGTGCTCCTGAAGGTGTTGCCCCCTTCCTTGGGGATGAAATTGATGTGCGCACCGCCACGCGCGACCTCGGCGCTCAGGCCGCTGGTCTGCACCGTCATTTCCGCGGTCATCGCCTCGTTGTGATCCGCCTGGTCGCCTCCGCCATCTGACATCGTAATGACCCTCATCCCGTCGAGGTCGGTGGTCGTGTCCTTTGGCTGGCCCCCGTGTGTGTACAACCGTTGGTTGATCGAGGTTTTTGCGCCTCCGACGTTCGGTTCGCTGACCGTGACGCCCGGGACGAGAGCGACCGCGGCGAAGAACGTTCGGCCCGTCGGCACCGCATCGAGCAGTTCTCGATCCATCACCGTGGTCCGCTGCGTACTCTGCACATCAACGGTCGGCGACTCACCGGAAACGGTCACGGTCTCCTCGAGGCTTCCGACCCTCAGTTCCGCATTGACGGTGGCCGTGAAATCGGACAGCAAGGCCATGCCGTCACGAACGAAGGAAGAAAACCCCGTCAACTTGAACGTCACGTTGTAGGTACCAGGACGAAGGTCCACGATCACATATCGTCCCGCGTCGTCCGTGGCCGCGGTGCGCATCTTCTCGATGAGCGCCGGGCTCGACGCCTCCACCGTGACCCCGGGCAGCACCGCCCCGCTGGAGTCCGTGACAACGCCGGTGATTCGGCTCTGGGCCGAGACAGCCCCAGGGAGGAAGCCACAAAGCAGGGAGACGAAGGCCACGGCGTGCGCGATGTGACGACGCATCATCTTTCCCTCCAGTTCCGGGTATGGGACGCGCGACACGCGACGAACGGGCGAAGGGTCGGGACCTTGTCAGAATGGAGCGGCCCTGGGCAGGAAGCCGCAAACGGAGGAGTCGAAGGCGACGGCGGGCGCAGCTTGACGACGCATCATCCTACCCTCCAGTCTCTGGGTGTGAGACGCGCGACGCGGCGAACGGTGCAGAGCACGGGGACCGTATCAGAATCGCCAAACACTGTCAATTCGTGTTGGCTCGTTTCCAAACCACGAGACGCACAACGTGCCGAAGCGCTGGATCGCCACGCTCGTTTGGATACAGGTGTGGTTCACTGCTCGTAGTGCTGCACGAGCAGGTCGCTTCCGATGCATTCCACGTTCACCATGAAGAAGCGAGACTCTTGAAAGACGCTGCCTATGGCTTTGTGCGCCGGCGCAATCGACTCGTAGTCCTCGCTCGTCATCGTCGTCACCCAGCGGTACATGTCGATCTGCTCGATCGGAAGATTGACCGGGGAGGCTCTGGATACTCACATCGTCACACTCCGTCACACGTGCACACTCCGCCGCGCGGTCCGCGCGCCATCTCCCTTCGACCGCAGCCTCGATGGATGAGAGCATCGCGCGCGCCAGCGCTGTGCGTGCGTCGATTGCCTCAAAGGATGGAGGTCTGGTGACCGTCGTCGCTGTGCTGACGTCGAGATCGACACGGGCACTGTCGAGGAACCTGACCGTCTGAAGGATCCTTTAGGTTGTAACCATGCCCGACGGTGGCGTGATCGCCCACGTCGCGGCTGTCCCTACCAGAAAACCGGTACCCGCGGATTCATTGAGGTTTCCGCCACCATCGAATAGCCTTCGATCAGTGATGCCCATCGTCGTATCCGTGCTCCTGTCGCTGCGTTCGCTGGTTCGCTCGCGCGCGACGCTGCATCTCGAGATTCTTGCCCTCCGACACCAGCTGCAGATTCTGGAGCGCTCCCGCCGACCGCGCCTGCGCCTGACCGCAGCTGACCGGCTCCTGTGGGTCTGGTTCTCGCGTATCTGGACCGAGTCGAGACCGGCGCTCGTCCTCGTGCAACCAGCCACCATCGTCAGGTGGCACCGGCGTGGGTTCCGCCTGTTCTGGACATGGAAGAGCCGACGGCGCACGGGCCGGCCGACGGTCCCGGCCGACGTCCGTGCGTTGATCCGCACGATGTCTCAGGCGAATCCGCTCTGGGGTGCACCTCGCATCCACGGCGAACTGCGGAAGCTCGGGATCGACCTGAGTCAGTCCACCGTCGCGAAGTACATGGTGCGGCGCCGACGCCCACCGTCACAGACCTGGCGGACGTTCCTCGCGAACCACGTCGGCCAAGTGATGGCCGCCGACTTCTTCGTGGTCCCAACCGCCACGTATCGCCTGCTGTTCGTGCTCGTGATCCTCGCGCACGACCGCCGACGCGTCGTGCATGTCGCGGTCACCGATCACCCGACCTCCGCGTGGACGGCCCAACAACTCCGCAACGCCTTTCCCAACGAGGAATGCCCGGCGTACCTGCTGCACGATCGCGACGGCGCATTCGACGGCATCGCCGGCACCGTCGCGGCCATGCAGATCCAGGAGGTGGTGAGCGCCCCACGCTCGCCCTGGCAGAACGCCTACGTCGAGCGCCTCATCGGATCCATTCGTCGCGAATGCCTCGATCACGTGATCGTCGTGAGCGCTGCAGGACTGCGGCACGTCATGAAGGATTACGTCGCGTATTACATGCGCTCGCGGACGCATCTGAGCCTCGACAAGGACTCGCCCACTCCGCGGCCGGTCATACCGCCGGCGGCTGGGCGCATCGTCGCGGTCCCGGAGGTCAACGGGCTGCACCATCGCTACGACCGCGAAGCCGCATAACCCGCGACTCACCAGCCTGGTCCCCGTCACATCGCTCCACAGCGGCAAAGCACAACCAACCTTGCGCGGCGTTGTCAATGTCGGCGCTCGCGGTATTCGGCAACCGGAGTCGCTTGGCGCAGCTCCGACCCTGTCGTACCCGTCGTCTCACCGAGCGTCGTAGTCCAAACGTCAGATCGAGATTTCGGTAGCCACAGTCGCCGGATGGCTCAACGTTGACGATCAATAACGCAGTTCGATTCAGCAGGAGAGCCAAACCGGCGCCGAAGGTCTAGAGCACCGGTGAACTCAACGGCTTCATCGATTATTACCGCGGCCTGACGAAGATCTATTAGTGCGGAGCGGAAGGTGGCGCCAGGCCAGCGACGTGATGCAGTCTCGTCGCGGAGCCTTGGCGAGTCGGAAGGCGTCCGGCGACCGCGTCGACGCCGCAGTAATTCGCGGCGGCGACGGAGACGCTTGGCGGTGAGGCGATAGACGTGACGCGGCGGCCAGCCGACGGTGTTGGCTGGCTACCAGGTGTCGAGCAGGTCTTGTTGAGCGAGCCGCATCAAAATCGGATAGAGCGTCCCGGCGCAGTTGGTCGCCGATCAACGCGAACGCCGCAGCCACGTCAGCGATCCAGCCGCCGAGCGTGGCGCGGGACAGGTCGACGCCCTCCTGCGCGAATATCCCCGAGGGGCGATGCACATTCGGTCGGTCGGCGAGAAGCTCGGGATCCGCACGGAATCGTTGGCGATTCGTATGACAACGCGCTCGCCGAATCGATCATTGGCCTCTTCAAGACGGAGGTGATTCAACGGAAAGGGCCGTGGCGTCATCTCGAGGCCATCGAATTCGCGACGCTGGCCTGGGTCGATTGGTTCAACACGCGTCGCCTGCTCGCACCGATTGGCTATGTGCCGCCCGCGGAATACGAAGCGAACTACTATGCTCAGGCTTCAACGGGGGGCGCTCGTTGGCAGCCAGATCCCAACACCGAGCTTGACGCCGCCGCCGACAAGCGCCTGCACGGCTTTCTTCGGCCAGCGGTGACGACGGAGAGGCAACAGAACTGAACGCCTAACTCACATTAATTGCTCTCCGACAAACCCGGGGTGGTTCACAGGACTTCGAGGCGCGGATCTGTGGGATCCCGGTATAGCGTCTCAACGATTCAGTCAGCCGCGGCGTGAGCGGACGTGTGACGTAGACAACTGTAACCGTGACGGCCAACGAAAATGCGCCGTTGGCCTACTCTGAACTCTCAGCGCGAACTCGAAGGGCATCATTCAGAGCCCGGTGACTCTTCTCAACCGGCCCTCCCATCATGGGTGAAAAGACAGGTGCGAGTAACCCGTGAATATCCTCGACGTGGGTGACACGGACGCGCCCGCTGGTAACGGGCTCAATCGCGAACCCCCGATGGCCTTCGAAGAACCATGGCGCCACGACATGGCCTCGCCACGTAAGCAACTCGTTTGGTCGGGCGTCTTCGATGGTTGCTGATAGAGTCATGGCCGGTCTGCCGGGCAGCGCCAGACGCAAACTGATTGTCGCGCCCTCTTGAAGAGTCCCACGGGCCCGCGGAATCTGAGGATTCCATTCGGCATAGTGATCGAGAGTCGTGAGAACCTCCCAGACGCGATTCGCCCCTGCATTGATCTCGAAGGTTGTCTGGTAAACTGGCATGGCTTCGACTCGTTCCTGGTCCGATGCCTGCGGTCTGACTAGCAGTAGGCCGACCGGCACATCTTGGCCGAACCCACAAGGCTCGCAGCATAACGCCAAAACGGCTTCACAGGGGATGTCGGCCAAGCCACGGGCGTCAAGATGCTCACAGCCGTCCTCCCCGCTTTCGCAGGCGGCTGCGACCACACAGTGCTGTGTGGCATCGATTGCGGAGCATGACGTGACGACGTGCGACCAACGGATGACGCACATGGAGGCCCTATGTCGACGAAGAACGATTACAGCGCCGAAGAATGGAAAGCGATAGCCGGCGCGCCCGTAGCGGCCGGCCTCTTCATCACGTTGTCCGACGTCAGCGGTCCGGTCGGCATGGCGAAGGAGGCTCTCGCCGTTGGGAAGGCCCTCACGGATTCAGCGCAGGGCGAGGCGCCGGAGATTGTGAGGGCTGTCGCAGAGGCCGTGAAGAGCGGTGAGCGCCCCGACTTGCCGGACGTGCCGCCCGGCGAAAGCGCGCAGACGAAAGTTGCGCTAATTCGGACCATCAGGGCAGCTGTTGAAGCGGTTGAGAGGAAATCGCCGAGCGAGGTCGGAGCGTACAAGACCTTGCTGGCGTCCGTGGCGGCGAAGGTGGCCCAAGCCTCGAAGGAAGGGGGCTTCCTCGGCGTAGGCGGAACGCCCGTGAGCCGTGATGAGCAGGTGGGTCTCGAGCAGTTGGCTGACGTCCTCGGCGTGAACGTGCCACGGGGCGCTCAGTAGTCGTGACGTTGACGAAAGATCCCGGAACGGATGACCGACTTCGAGGAGACCGGCTGTGAGGCTCCTCGGTGTGCTGGCTGTGAGTGGGGAATTCGTAGATCGTTCGAGTCTATGCGCTGCGAGCCGACGGCGTCACGCGGCTTTCGGCGTGTGATATAGGCCACGACAGTGCGGCTGCCATAGATACGCCCGGAGACTCGCGTGGGCGTCGGTCGTGCCGAGGCTCGGGGCCGGCGGGCGCCCGTCCCTCGCCGCGTGCGTGCGATGCTCGTTGTAGTACTGCTGGAACTCGTCCAGTTTCCGTTCGAGATCAGCCGCGGTCCAGAACAGCAGACGATCCAGGCATTCGCGCCGTACGGTCCCAATCAGTCGTTCGACGACAGGATGGGAGCGCGGCACGTACGGCACCGTCTTGATTTCCCGGATGTTGAGGATCCGCAAGTTCGCTTGCCATTGATGAAACCGGTACAGCGGATCATGGTCCGCACTGAGGGAGGTGGGCAGGGACTGGCCCCGCGTCGCGCGATCGAACATCCGGCACCGCGCCACCCCGTCCACGACGCCACGATGCACGCCGACACCCACAATGCGCCGTGTCCAGTGGTCTATCACGACGAGCACCCAGTACGTGTGGAGGACGGCCGATTCGCACCGAAACATAATCCACACTCCACAGACTGTCCTTCGCATGACCGAGGACGGTCAACCACGTCGGCCCCCCGGACTCCGGTGTCGGCTCGTACCGAGCCGCTAGAATTCGCCGCACCACACCCCTGTCGATGGAAATACCGAAGGCCAACGCGATCTGCTGTGCGATCCGAGGACACCCCCAGCTCGGGTTCCGCTGTTTCATGTCGACGACGGCGGCGATTACCTCCGGGGTCGGCCCTTTGGGGCCCGGCCTCGCCCGTCGAACCGACGAGAAGAGCCGGCGATACTTCCGCTGAATCAATGCGCGATGCAGGTTCAGCAGCGTCGACGGTTTGAAGACAATCGCGGAACGGATAAACCGGCCCGGGTGAATCAAGAGCGCACACAGACCGGCGACCACCCGATCGGCAGAACGAAGATTGGGTGACCGTTTTCGAGACCGATTCAGGATCAGCAACTGGTGCTTGACCAGCAGGGATTCGGCCACCACAGCGCGGGTGCCGCCGGGCCCGGCGAGCCGGGCGACGGTCGCCAGCAGATGCAGCAACAGGACGGCCAGATCGCGCACCGCTGGATCCTAGCAAGATCGCGTCACGGGCACAGAATGCTCACAAATCTTGAAATTCGCGATGCACAGGTATCCCGGTCGCGGGACTTGTGGGTGGACCCCTGTCTGGATTGCTGCTGAGTCTTGATGGATACGGCGGGTTGGCGGGATGGCAGTGGCTTTTCCTCGTCGAAGGAATTCCCGCGGTCGTACTCGGCTTCGTTGCGTTGCGCGTGCTTTCCGATGGCCCCGCGACGGCGCGTTGGCTCACTCAGCCAGAGCGAGACTGGCTGGTGACCACACTCGCGGCAGAGCGGGCCGCCTGCGCGTCGGCTCACCCGATCAGGTACACGCGCGGCGCTGACCAATGGTACGATCTGGCAGCTCGGGATCATGTTTCTGCTGGTCGTCATCGGTTTCTACGGGTACTCCATCTGGTCACCCCTGGTGTTCAGGTCGTTGACTGGTTTCAGTGATATGGGCGTTGGCCTTCTGTCGGGCGCGATCGCTGCGGTGACGATCGTCGCCATGCTTTGGAACAGCGCGCATTCCGACCGTAGCGGCGAGCGACCACTACACGTCGCGATTCCAAATCTGATCATCGGGCTGGGTTTTTTCGGCAGTGCCCTACTGCATTCTCCAGCGCTGGCGGTACTCTCGCTGGCGCTCGTACCCATCGGTCACGCCGCCTCGTATGGCCCCTTCTGGTCGATGCCGTCGCGGTTTCTGACTGGGCAGGCAGCCGCTGGGGGAATTGCGCTGGTCGCCACGATTGTCAATTTTGGAGGGTTCATTGGACCCACACTCATTGGAGTGCTGAGGGATCGGACTGGCACCCATACCACAGCATTCTTGCTGCTCGGTGGTCTTGCGATTGCTTCAAGTGCGCTTGCATTGCAGTTGCGCGGCGCGACGGCAATTCGCAAGGAAGTGCCTACGGCCGCGTGAGCGCCGGATCGTCAGCACACGCGGTTGCGTCGGCCGCCCCCGAGAAACGACTCGACGTTCAGAGTGAGCTCGTCGATGCAACGCTGACGTGATTCGCGCGCGGCCCAAGCGATATGTGGCGTGACGATGAGATTCGGAATGGAGCGGTCGAGCAGCGATGATCGGCGGGCGGCGGTTCGCGCTCGAGCACGTCGATGCCCGCGCCGCCGAGGCGTCGTTCCTTGAGCGCCTCCGCTAGCGCCTTGGTATCGACGAGCGCGCCGCGGGCCGTGTTGATCGATCACCCGTTTGTGACGGCATCGACGGCGCGCGACGATTACGAAATCGTCAACACGCCGCCCATGCAACGATTGCTGTCCTCGATTCGAGGTCACCGGTATGCGGTGACCTCGTGCATCCTCGGGAGCAACATTGCTCCGGTCTTTACGGGTTGTGGAGCGTGTAGTTGGCTCCCGTGACGCATTCGACGTCCTGCCCTTCAGAGGGGATCAGCGGGTTGCCCCAGATGGTTGACGTCCAGCCCGCGGCGCCGAACACTCGCCGAAAGAGCTGAAACTGAGGGATAGCACACCCTTCTACGTACTCCAGGTCGTCGGTGAAGGTGAACCAGGCCCCTGGCAGGATTTGCTGCCTGTCGACGTTCTCCGTCCGCCACGTATTGCCACACCCGTCGAGATACTTGATCTTCGTGATCTCCATCGCGTACACCTTCTCGTTGATTACCTTGACGTCGGGGTTCCGGCACAGGTCGGCAAATGCTGGGAGCGGAGTCGCGACGGCGGGAATGAGCGCAAGAACGGCATTGCGCAGGAAACGACGGCTTCTGCTGGTCATGTTGAATCTCCTCTGTTCACTATCAGCGTTGGAAACGATGCTGTGCGGGTTGTTGGCGCGACCTCACAGCGTGTGAGTTGCCTCGCTGTATACCTACGCAGAAACCGGAAGAATCCGGACATCGCCGGTTGAGACGTTTGGCGATTGTTGTCGAGCTGCCCCTGTACTGCTCAGAAGATGGCGGTGCCTCAAGCTACGCCGCTTTCTCGATCGTGACCTGGAAGCCCAGCGCCTCGAGTTGCCGCACAGTCGTCGGGCGGCGCGCTCGCGCGTTTGTCGAAATAGTCCGCTCCGAGTTCGTCATAGAGGTGTTGCCGACGTCTGTGGCTGCTGACGTCGATCGGCTGGCCCGGTTCCAGCGCGAGGCGGAAGTCCTCGCCGCGCTCAATCATCCGAACATCGCGGCCATCTATGGCTTGGAGCGATCAGGCGCCACGACGGCGCTGGTGATGGAGCTGGTCGAGGGGCCAACGCTGGCCGACCGTATTGCCCAGGGCGCGATTCCGATCGAGGAAGCCCTCCCCATCGCGAAACAGATCGCAGAGGCGCTCGAAGGCGCGCACGAGCAAGGCATCATCCACCGTGACCTGAAGCCGGCGAACATCAAGGTGCGGCCAGACGGCACGGTGAAGGTGCTGGACTGCCTGGCGAAAGCACTCTACCAGTATCCTGCCGCACACAGTGACGACGACCGCATCGCCCACCATTACTTCGCCCGCGATGATGACGGGTGTCGGCGTGTTACTCGGGACAGCGGCCTACATGAGTCCCGGAGCAGGCGCGAGGCAAGGCCGTAGACAAGCGGACTGACATCTGGGCGTTCGGCGCGTGCTCTACGAGGCGCTGACCGGGAAGCGCGCGTTTGGCGCAGACGACGTGACCGAAACGCTCGCGTTCGTCATTACCAAGGAAATCGACTGGACCGCGCTGCCGTCAACCACGCCGGGATCGATCAGGAATCTGCTGCGGCGATGTCTGCAGAAGGATCCGCATCGCCGATGGCACGACGTCGCCGACGCGCGCCTGGAAATCGAAGATGCGATGTCGGCACATCCCGACACGGCAGCGATCGGCCCTGTGAGAGTGCGATCGAGGTGGACGGCGGCGGCGGCGGTTGCGGCAACCGCCGCCGCCGCGGTAGCTGGCGGCTTGCTGGTCGCCTCGATCCAGCGATCTCCCGTAGTGGTTCCGAAGGTGTCCCGGCTGGAGATCGCGCCCACGGGCACTCAAGCCCTGTCGCTGAGTGGTTTCGAGTACGACTTCGCGATCACGCCGGACGGGTCGCGCGTCGTGTATATCGGCAATAACGGCACACAGCTCTTTGTCCGTCGGCTCGACGCCGTGGAGCCGACACTGCTGCTCAAGGGGGAGATTCGCGGACCGTTCATCTCGCCGAATGGAGAGTGGGTCGGCTATACGGAAGCCCAGACGATTAGAAAAGTCGCGCTCAACGGCGGCCCCCCCGTGACGCTGTTCCCCACCACAGGCACACGGGGCGCCACATGGGCGTCCGACGATGAGATCATCTTCGCGAGCCTCGATCCCGACATTGGCCTGCAACGTATTCCGGCCGCCGGTGGGACGCCGACGCCGCTGACGCGGGTCGATCGCGAACGGGGCGAGCAGAACCACTGGTGGCCGGAGATGCTGCCGGACGGCCGCGGCGTGCTCTTCACGATCATCCGGCAATCCGGCGGTCTCGATGCGGCCGACATCGCCGTGCTTGACCTGCGCGCGGGGATCACCAAAGTCCTGGTACGAGGTGGGACGCACGCACGCTACACGGCGAATGGGTATCTCGTGTATGCGGCGGCGGGGGCGCTCAGGGCCATTCGTTTCGATCTTGAGAACCTGGCGACGGTCGGGTTGTCGGCAGAGGTGCTTCCGCAAGTGATGTCCACGCCATTCGGCGCGGTGGAAGCATCCCTCTCGCGGGATGGGACCCTCGTGTATGCGGCGGGTGGATCCGCGGCCAGTGGGATACGCGGGCTGGTGTGGATCGATCGCCGCGGTGAAAAAACCCGTCTCCCGCTCCCCGAGCGGACCTACGCGTATCCCCGTCTCTCGCCCGACGGAACGCGAATCGCGATGGTTAGTCCCGAGCAAGACTACGACCTCTGGCTCTGGGATATCCGGCTGGCCTCCCTCACGCGCGCGACCTTCAGTCCTGGACTGGATTCGTTCCCGGTCTGGAGCCCGGATAGCCGGAGGATGATTTTCGGCTCGGCGCGTTCCGGAGGCCTGAATGTGTTCGCGCAGGCGGCCGATGGCACCGGCGCCGTTGAACAGCTCACCGATGGCGCGTTCACACGCAACCCCTCGTCGTTCTCACCCGACGGCGAACACCTCGTGTTTTCGGAAACCGACTGGCGATGGGGGCGAATATCATGACGATGCGGCTCGATGGCAACCGGAGGGTCGAGCCGCTGGTGCGCACGCCCGCTAACGAGCGGAACGCGGAGATTTCTCCGGATGGACGCTGGATCGCGTATCAATCAGACGAATCAGGCCAGTACGAAATCTATGTCCGGCCATTTCCCGCTGTTGACAGCGGCCGATGGCAGATTTCGACGACCGGCGGGACGCGGCCGCTCTGGGCTCATAGCGGGAAGGAGTTGTTTTACCTCTCGATCGACGGCTCATTGATGCGCGTGACGGTCGAGCCGCGTACGACGTGGACCGCCAGCGCGCCCGCAAGACTGCTGGACACGGCACCGTCTTTCTTCGCCTCATGGTCCGGCCGCACTTATGACATCTCGCTCGACGATCAGCGCTTCCTCATGCTGGACTCCCTGACCCCGTCAGATTCGGATGCAAGGCCGGCACGCTTCCTCGTCGTCCAAAACTGGCACGAAGAGCTGAAGCGCCTCGTGCCGATGAATTGAACGTCTCGCACCCGCCCTGCTCCTGTCGGCCCAAGCTTCAGTTCTCCAGATTACCCAGTGTAGCGGGCCAGTGTCGACCTATCCAAAACGGCGCCGAGGGTGTTGAGCCACATGCCGGAATTTTTGAGGATGGCTTCTAATCTGAGATCCCTCGCTAAATCCGGATACTAACGGTGCGAGCGCGCTGTCGCCTTGCGTGCACATGCCGAATCGCGACCGTACGCGCCGCGTTGAGATGCGCGGCGTCGCACCAGTCGGTCGGCCACGTGCGGCCAAGACTGTAACCGAATCCAGCCGTTAACCAGAACGCGGATTCGGCCTCGAGCACAGGGCGCCGAAGCGTATCTGGACGGCGGATCTTGCGGGTGGGCGGGGATCCTGAGACTCCGCGCCGTCGATATGTCCGCGGCACCGCCGCCACAACCCCACCTCTTGCAGCCGCTGCAATTTAATGTACTGGAAGTATGGGATCCGTTTGTTGCACTCTGTGATCGAACTCGCGGATGGGATGCCAGACGGCGTCTTCTTGCCGCAACCGTAACCACTCCAGATCGCCGCCGCGCCGGCGAAGAACAGCAATGCTCTTATACCAAGCCCAACATGACGCACCGCGGAACAACCGAGTCCTGCTCGACGATCTTATCGAACAGTACGCGGACCTCGTCTTTCCGTTCATCCAGGATCGGCTCACGTCTGATTCGCCAGACCCTCCATCGATGCCGGACGCCGCCGCGTCACGCGCAGGCGATGTCACGAGGGCCCTTCAGGTGCCCCTGAGCATCTTGTACGCACTCGGGGCCAGGCGCGATTTCTTCGACGTCTACGACGCCATTCAGCGCCGGTGCGAACTCGCTGACATCGGGGATCACGACCCTGACCCATCCGTCCGGTTCACCGCAGTATTCAACGGACTTGCGCCAGAAATACTGGAACCCGTCCACGAGCTTGTCGACCGTTTGCTTGATGCGGGACTCTACGAACAATTGCGGGTCAATCGAATGACGTCGTTCGAGCCGCTTCTCGAAGGGGTGGAGGGACGCGGTGAGGCTGCGAGACCGAATTCTGGCGCGCGGTCACCAGTCACGTCGATCATCGGACGAATCACCCAGCTGCCCGGAAGGCGGCGCCCAGGCGCGTCCGCGCCTATCGACTGTCGAAGGCACTCCGATTGTGCCGAGCGCCGCACGTGAGCTGTCGGGCGCGGAAGGTCTGCTCGTGCGCCTCCTGGCTCAACGTGCCGCGAAGCGCTGGCTGCTCTCGACCAGCACCGAGCACATCTTGGAGGTAGCGGCGTGACAAGGGTTGGTCTCTATGCTCGCTATTCTTCTGACCAGCAACGCGAAGCGTCCATTGTCGATCAGTTCCGGACGTGCCGTGAGTTTGCACAGCGTCAGGGCTGGACGATCGCGGCCGAATACCACGATTCCGCCATGTCGGGTGCGTCACTGGTCCGGGCGGGTTTCCAAGCGTTGATGCGCGACGCGATGAACGGGCGCTTTGATGTGGTGCTGGCGGAATCGCTCGATCGCTTTTCCCGCGACCAAGAAGACACGGCCAGCTTGTTCAAACGGCTGACGTTTGCGGGCGTTCGAATCATCACGGTGTCCGAAGGCGATATTGGCCATCTCCACATCGGGCTGAAGGGCACCATGAATGCTCTATACCTGAAGGACTTGGCTGACAAGACCCGACGCGGCTTAAGAGGGCGAGTTGAAGCTGGACGTTCCGGTGGCGGCATCTGCTACGGCTACAGTGTCGTCGCCGATCCGGACGGCGTAGGGGCGCGGGCGATTGTCGACGACGAGGCAGTCGTCATCAATCGGATCTTCAGAGAGTTCGTCGCAGGACAGTCACCTACCGCGATTGCAAAAGGCCTTAATGCGGAACGCGTCCTGGGCCTGTTGGTCGTACCTGGGGGCCCAGCACCATCCACGGGCACGCTGGTCGTGGCACCGGAATTCTCAACAACGAACTGTACGTCGGCCGATTGGTCTGGAACCGACAACGGTATGTAAAGGATCCTGATACCGGTCGACGCGTGTCACGGCGGAATCCACCAGAAGCGTGGGTGATCACCGACGTGCCTGAGCTGCGGATCGTCTCGGACGATCTATGGCATGCCGCGAAGCATCGTCAGGAGGAAATGCGTCGGGTTGTCAGCGCCAGTCACAATGTGGGTCGTGCCAACCGGCCTACGTATCTCCTCTCCGGCCTCGCCAAGTGCGGCGCCTGTGGCTGCGGGTTCGTTGTCTACTCGAAGCATCGGCTTGCGTGTGCAGGATCTCGAGAGCGCGGCATCTGCGCGAATCGCCTGACGGTCCGGCGCGACGACCTCGAACGCCGGATCCTCATGGCGTTGGAACAACGGTTTCTGGGGGACGCCGATCTCTTCGATGCCTTCTGCCAGAGTTCACCGCCGCGCTGAGCGAAACGCGAACGGCCTTAGCGGCGGCGTCCGGTGCAGCGACGCGGGAGCGTTCACGCATCGACGCACAGATTGCGAAACTGATTCAGGCCATCAAGGACGGTGTGCCGGCTGCGCTGATTAGGGATGAGCTGGTCGGGCTGGAATCGCGCCGGGCCGCCTTAGCCGCTGAAGCGGCGGTGAAACAACCTGTCGGGCCCGTGCGGTTCCGCAGATGTCTTCCCTCTATCGCGACCAACTCGCGGATCTCAGGGAGGCGCTGATGCGCGACCACGGTGACATAGAAGCACGTGAGGCGATCCGCGCCCTCATCGGGGAAGTGGTGCTGACGCCGGATAACGACGAACTGCGAATCGATTTACGCGGAAACTTGGACGGGATGCTCGGGGTGGTGGGCGCACCGACCGCGCCGGTGCGCCAAATGGCGTTGGTTGCGGGGGCTCGCAACCATCTGAATTTGGAGTTCGCTTGGGCGGCCGCCTGAACCATCGGTTTGGGCTAAACCCACAGCGATCAACGAGTCCTCGCCATCTGCAGGTAGCCACTATTCGTAACTGATCCCCAGCTCTTTCGCGACTGTGGCCAGCGCCGGATCAGTCGTCCACAGTTCGAGTCGAGCGACGAGCGCCGACGCCAGGAGATGCACGTTGATCCACCCTATACCTCGGCCGTGTAGCTTGCGGTCGCGGACGAAGGCAACGACATCAGCGTGCGGGACAACTGGTGCTTGATTGATGCGCTCGTACTCGGCCAGCAGCGCCTTGCGCAAGCCTTTATCGCCAATGAGGAAAGCCACTCTGTAGACGAAATCGTGGCCGCTCACTTCATCGCGGCCGAGAAGCTCATCGAGCCTACTCGCGTATGGTGCTCGGTTCGACAGGAACCGAATCCAGACGGACGTGTCGACCAGGACGCTCATGCCGCGGAATGCCGGGCCGAGGAAGACCGCTCACGCCGCCGGCGGATGTCGCGAGCACGTGGCTCCGACTTGTCACGCCAGAGGCAGCGGTTTCAAGTTGCGCCGATCCCGCCAATTCTTTCGGTGTTCTGTCTGGCGTGAACGTGCTTGCCGACAGCCCGCGGTCCGCGGGGTTGGTCTTCATGAAACGCCAGACGAATCACTAGCTGACCGGCTTTTGGAGCGTTGCCCTTTGACTGCAACAACGGCCGGCAAATGGCAGCAAAGAGCGGCACAGCGTGAAACCGTAGAATCACCATGGCGGCGAGTTCATGAACGAGACGGTGGTGGCCTATTGCGACACGCATGGGATTCCCTGCACGCGGTCTCGCCCGTACCACAAGAACGATCAGGGCTGGATCGATCTGCGACGTGGGGGATGAGCCGAAGCCGGCCATTCACCCCTTGAATCGATCTGAGGCGCGTGCACTTGGTCGCGATCGCGTGTGAGCGACGGTCCACGGCGCGCGCTCAACGTGTGCCTGTGCTTCCAAGCGGTGCTTGTCCCACATGCCAAAGCCGTGAGCGACTACTCCCGCGACGCAATGAACCCGGCGGCCGGCGCGAACCACGGCGAAAAGAGCGCTCCGAGGCCGACTCCGAGGCACCAGTGCGCGCCGATGCCAGACGTCAGCTCCGCCAGCTTCAGTCGAGTCATGCGACACCTCCCACGGTGGCCGGCCCGTCCTGCGTCAACGCCACGGCGTTCGCGACGCGCACCTGGTGGCGGCGCCACATCGCGTAGGCTGCCGGGAGGACGAGAAGCGTCAACAACATGCACGACCACAGTCCTCCGACGACTGGAGCAGCCGTCCGTGCCGAGACGTCAGCTCCGACGCCTGACTCCCAGAGCAGCGGCAGCAGACCAAGCACCGTCGTCGCGACGGTCATGACCAACGGCCGGACGCGGGCGCTCGCACCTTCAACGACGGCGGCATCCACGTCCTCGGGTTTCTGGATACGGCCCTCACGCATGTACCGGTTGAAGGCCTCGTCGAGGTACACCACCATGACGATGCCCGTCTCCGCAGCGACGCCGGCGACCGCGATCAGTCCGACCCAGACCGCGGTAGACAGGTTGTAGTCCATGAAATCGAGGAGCCAGACGCTGCCGGCGACGGCGAACGGCAGACTGGACAGCACGAGCCAGGTCTGCGGCCATCCGCGCATCGAGAGATACAGCAGCCCCACGACGAGGACGAGCGTGAGCGGAACGATGTAGCGCAGCCGCGCTTCCATCTGCTCGAGGAACTCATACTGGCCGGTCCACTGGAGGCGGTATCCCGCGGGCAGCTTCAGTTGAGAGGCGACGACGGCCTTCGCGTCATTCACCCAGCCGCCGAGATCGCGCGCGGTCGGATCGATGTCAGCGAAGACATACCCGACGAGCACGCCGTTCTCGTCCTTGATCATCGGCGGGCCCGTGACCACGCGGATGTCGGCCAGCTCGCCGAGCGGAACGGCCGCGCCCGGTTGACGCCACTGCTCCAGAAGATCGGGCGACGTCTGCGCACCACCCATCGGCAGTGCGCCTTGTGACCCTGCGATCGAGCCCGACGCTGACATACCGGGCTGCGATCCGCCGCCGCCCATCGAGCCCATACCGCCGCTGGCTCGGGCCCCGGTAGAGCCGCCCATGCCGCCACTCTGAGCGCTGGCACCCGCGCCCGCGCCGGCGCCGCCGAAGTCCATGACGCTGCCGCTCGACTGCACCGGCACGAGAATGCGTCGGAGCGCCTGCGGGTCGGACCGGCGATCCGCCGCGTACCGGAGATTGATCGAGAACCGCGCGCGGCCGGCAATGGCCGTCGAGACCTGCATGCCACCGACCGCTGCCTCGATCACATCCTGCACGTCGCGTACGCTCAGACCGTAGCGAGCAATGGCCTCACGGTTCGGCACGATGTCGACGTACTCGCGTCCCGTCTGGCGTTCGGCGAACGTGCTGCGGGTGCCCGGCACCTGCCGGAGCATGCCCTCGAGCGCGATGCTCACGCGCTCGATCTCGTTCAGGTCCTCGCCGAACACCTTGATACCCACGGGCGTGCGGACACCGGTCGTCAACATGTCGATGCGTGTCCGGATGGGCGGCGCGATCGCGATCTGATAGCCGGGCGTGCGGAGCGCGCCGTCAAGGTCGCGCGACAGCTCGGCCAACGTGCGCGCCCGCTCCTCGGGCCACACGGCCCCGAGCGGCCGCTTGAGCCAGGCAGGCGCAGCATCCGCTGTACCACCGATGCGTGTGCCGCGTGGGCCATTCGTCTCGAGGCCGCAACGTGATGACGGACTCGATCATGTCGAGCTGCGCGGGATCGGTGGCCGTCTCGGCACGACCCGCCTTTCCGTGCACCGAGGCGACCTCGGGAAACCCCATGATGGTCTGGTGCTGTCTCTGCATCGCGCGCCGGGCCTCCTCGATCGAGATGCCGGCGAACGTCGTCGGCATGACCAGGAGCGACCCTTCGTCGAGCGGCGGCATGAATTCGGACCCGAGTCGCTGGAACACGGGCACGGTCGCGATCATGAGTGCTGCCGCAGCGGCGACCACGAGGATTCGGTAGCGGACGACCAGGACCGCGATCGGCCGATAGACGGCACTCAGGAGACGGCTCACCGGGTTTGTTTCTTCCGTCCGGAACCGCCCCTTCAACAGCAGCACCATCAGCGGCGGCGCCAGCGTGATCGACAGAATCGCCGCCGCGAACATCGCGAAGGTCTTCGTGTAAGCGAGCGGCATGAACAGCCGGCCCGCTTGTCCGGTCAAGGTGAAGATCGGCAGAAAGCTGACGGTGATCAGCAGCAGCGAGAAGAAGATCGGCCGGCCCACTTCTTTGCAGGCGTCCACGATGATCCGCTTGCCGATCGGCCCCCGGAGGCGCGGCCGCCAGGCGCACGTGCGCGTTCTCGATGAGCACGATCGCCGCGTCCGCGAGCTCGCCGATGGCGATGGCGATGCCGCCAAGCGACATGATGTTCGAGGACAGCCCGAGGTACCGGATGGCGATGAAGGAGAACAGCACCGACAGCGGCAGCACGATCATCACCACCAGCGCCGAGCGTGCGTGGAACAGGAACACGAGGCAGATGATCGTGACGATGACCGCCTGCTGGATGAGCGTGTTCTTCAGGGTGTCGATCGACCCCAGGATCAACTCCGACCGGTCGTACGTGGGAATCAGGTGCACACCTTCGGGCAGCCGCAGCGTCGCGATCTCCTGCTGGACGGCCTCGATCACCTGCAGCGCGTTGGAGCCGATCCGCATCACGACGATGCCACCGACGGCTTCCCCAGTGCCGTTGAAGTCGGCTGCGCCGCGGCGGATCTCGGGCCCATACCGCACGATGGCCACGTCACCGAGCCGGACGGGTGTGCCCCCTGCGCCGACCGTCACCACACTCTGTTCGAGATCTGCCAGGTCTTTGACATAGCCGCGCCCGCGAAGCACGTACTCTCGCCCAGCCAGCTCGAGGACGCGCGCGCCGACTTCCGCGTTCGCGTCCCGTACCGATCGCGTGATGTCCGTCAGCGTCAGCCCGAACCCGACCAGTCGGTCGGGGTCGATGACGATCTGATACTGCCGCTCGAATCCGCCGAGCGACGCCACCTCGGCGACGCCCGCCACCGCCTGGAGTGCCGGGCGCACCGTGAAGTCCTGCAAGGCGCGGAGCTCGGCGAGATCCATGCGCCCGGTGCGGTCCTTCAGCACGTACTGATAGACCCATCCGACGCCGCTCGCGTCCGGTCCGAGCGTCGGCGAGACGCCGGGTGGCAGCAGTTGCTGCACGCGACCGAGCTGCTCCAGCACGCGGGTGCGCGCCCAGTAGATGTCGGTCCCTTCGTCGAACAGCGCGTACGTGAAGCTCATCCCGAACATCGAGTAGCCACGAACGGTCCGCACGCCAGGTGTGCTCTGCAGCGCGCGAACGAGGGGATAGGTGATCTGGTCCTCGACGAGGTCAGGACTGCGCCCCATCCACTCCGTGTAGACGATGACCTGCGGGTCGGAGAGATCCGGCAGCGCATCGAGCGGCGTCTTTCGCATGGAATCGGCGGCGAAGAGCGCGAGCGCGAACACCGCACCGAAGACGACCCACTTGTGCCGAACCGACAGTTCGATGATGCGTTCGACCATGGCCGGTTACTCCCTGTCCGCCGAAGCCTTGGCGGAGGCGGGCCGATGACCTGCGTGCGGGTCGACCGCTGTCGCCGGCGGGGCGCTAGAAGACTCCTTATGGCCAGGCATGCGGGTCCGTCTTGGGCTTCGAGGGTGCCTGCTGACCGCCCGCTGGCGTTCCGTGCTGGTGTCCGCCCGCTCCGCCCGTGGCTCGAAGACGGCTCTCCGAATCGAGCAGGAACACGCCAGCTGCCACGATCTGTTCACCTTCTCGCAGGCCCTCGCGAATCTCGACGCGATCGGCCAACTGAGCGCCGACCGTCACGGACCGCGGCTCGAACATATCGCCGACCGCCACGAACACGTGTTGCTGCAAGCCCGTGTCGACAACGGCGTCGCGCGGCACGGTGATGACGTTCTGTCCGGCTGATTCGAACACCGCCGTTCCGTATAAGCCGGGTCTGAGCGTGCCACCACGGTTAGTGGCCGAGAGGCGGACCCGCAGCGTGCGCGTGCGTTCGGTCAGTGTGGGATACACGAAGTCAACTCGTGCCGCGAACGGCGGACGCCCTGACGCCGGGAAATCCAGTTGCGCGACGGTTCCCACGCGCACACCCGGAATGCTGGCCTCAGGCACTTCGGCGAGCACCCACACGCGCGAGAGGTCGGCGATGGTGAGCAGCGTTGTCGAGGGATCGACCGACGTGCCGACCGTCACGCCGCGGTTCACCACGACCCCGCTCAGCGGCGCCACCACTGTCACGAGGCGCTTGGGTTCGCCGGTCTGCTCGATCGCGTCGATTTCCGCGGCGGACATCCCCAGGACGCCGAGCCGCGTGCGCCCGCTCGCGATCACGACGCTGCTGATGCCCGAGGCCGATGTGTTTCTTCTCGCAGACAGATACTCGGTCTGCGACGACAGCAGCTCCTGCGAAAAGATGTGGGCCAGGGGCTGCCCGGCTCGCACCACTTCGCCGGTGGTGTTGACATCGAGGTGCTCGATCCAGCCGGCCACGCGGGTGTGCACGTGTGAGATGCGCGATTCGTCGGGGGCGACCGTCGCGACCGCCCGGACCGTCTGCGTCAGCGAGCTCGCGTCCGACCGTTTCGAGACGGATGTCCAGTGATCGGGCGGCGGCGTTGTCCACTGGTACCCGGTTGTGGGTGGCGTCCGCGCCGCTCGTCGTCTCCGTGCCCGCCAGGCCTTCCGCAGCAGGTCTCGACGCCGCCGCTCGAATGGCCACGCCGAGCGCGCGTGCTGCACCCAGAGGATG
>CAWAQA010000002.1:0-464333 GCA_963784065.1 uncultured Acidobacteriota bacterium | reverse complement strand
TATGTCGTCATCAGCCTGGGCGCCCTCGTGATCCTGCAGAGCGCCGGCATCGATCTCACGTCGCTGAACGTGCTCGTCGGCGCGGTCGGTGTGGGACTCGGGTTCGGTCTGCAGAACATCACGAGCAATTTTTTCAGCGGCCTCATCCTGCTGTTCGAACGCCCGATCAATATTGGTGATCGCGTCGAGATTGCCGGGTGTGTCGGCGAAGTGCGGGAGATCGCCGCGCGCGCGACGACCATCGTCACCGACGAGAACGTGGCGATCATCGTCCCAAACTCTCAGTTTGTGTCGGAGCGGGTCACGAACTGGAGCCGGCCCGGCAAGCTGACGGCGTACGCGGTGCTCTTTTACGTGTCGCACACGTCGGACCCGGAGCTGGTGCGCCAGCTGCTGCTCGCCGCCGCGGCCGGTCATCCGCGACGTCTTGCAGGAGCCGCCCCCCGAGGTCGAGTTCGCGGAGGTCGGACTGGGGGGGCTCCGATTTCGGCTGCAGGTGTGGAGCAACGACCGCCTGGCGACCGCGGGCACGCTCAAGAGCGACCTGAACTTCGAGGTGTGGCGGCAGCTGGCTGCGGCCGGTTTGACGATCGCCCCGAATCAAGGAGGCATCACCCTGGGTCTGCAACTCGTGCCGTCCCCGACAGGGCGACCCTAGCGAACCGCGCACTCATCTCAGAGCGTCCGCGACCTCACAGGAACCCTTCCAGCCGCCAGCCTCGTGAGGCGAAGAGCGGGACGAACTCGGGCGGGATGTGAGGCGGTCCTCCGGGTTCGCGATCTTGAAGTAGCTCTGCGGGCGCAGGATCACGTCGTCGTTCCTGCTCAGATAGATCACGGCGCGGTTGGGCGCCTCCGCCCGCCCCAGATACCGGATCTCGAACGCCTCGAAGCGCAGCGGGTCCGTCGGATCGAAGACGCCGAGGCCGGCGGCACGCGCGCTGCTGACCGAATCACGCGCCTTCTTCAGGTCGCCGGATTCGGCCACCGTGTTCGCCGTGTGTGGCTCGAGCACGGCGTGGACAATCGTGGCCGCCTCGCGGAACGGGTTGATGTTCGGCCGGATCATGTAGGGCAGCGTGCGGCCGAGCGCCAGCGTCCGCTCGTTCAGCGAACGCGGGCGGGGCGCAGGGGTGGTCGCGTCCGGCTCGTTCCGGTTAAGGGATTCCAGGAACCGCCCGTGGCTGTCGAACACTTCGTACGAGAAGCTCAGGAAATAGGCGAACTGCTCCGGCGTCTGGCCGAGCGCGGTCATGTCGCTCTGGATCAGTCCCTTCAACGCCTCGCCGGCCGCCAGCGCGTGGCGGTGATGGTTGGCGGCGGCGCCGCTGCCCACGCGGGCCTGCAGGTGCGCGAGGAGTTGCGGTTCGAGCCGCGACGCGGGGAAGCCCGAGACGAACGGATTCGTCAGGGTACTGCTCCCACTGCGGGCTGTCCAGCGCCCGGCCGGCGCCGAGCGGATGCTCGAACGACTTCTCCGGCGAGTCGACGCCGAGAAAACGCACGGACCCGGTGCCGTCGAGCTGCGTGCCGGCGGTGTCACCGTCGGGCACGGCTTCGGAGAGCGACTGCACCGAGCCGTCGCTGCGCCGCCGGATACCCATGATGGCGCGCGGGCTGCCATCGGCAAGGGTGAAGAACACCTGGGCCATGGCCTCTCCTTGCTGGGGGCGTTTGTTACGTCACCATCGACCACACGGATGAACGGCTGATTTGAACATCAATGGGCGCACCGTTAATCGCGGATCGTCGCATCGCCTGGGCCATCGATTCTTCCCTTGTGCTCCCCAAAGGATTCGACCAAACGCGATTACGCCTCTGAAGAGAAGACGACCTCTCGAGACGCCAGGCGACACACAGTAACATCATCACCCGCTCTTTCGCCTGCCCTGGCGCTTGCAATCACGCTCGAGCGGTCGCCCTCGGATTCCGGTCGGCCTCCCGCGCGAAATCGTTGCCCGTCGCCCCCTTTCTACGGTCGCTCGACACGCCACGCGCCAGGATTCCCGCCAAGGCCGCCCCGTCGGCAGGCTTCGTGAGGTGCGCGTCGAATCCTGCGCGCGTCGCCTTCTCCTTGTCCTGTTCCTGGCCGAACCCTGTCAACGCCACAAGCAGGACCCGGTTGCCCAGAACACGACGTATCCGTTGACAGGTCTCGTATCCGTCGAGCCCTCGCATCCCGATGTCGAGGAGGATCACCTCAGGTTGGTACTCCTGGAGCATCGCGAGCGCGCTTGCGCCGTCGTAGGCGACTCTCGCCTCTCCACCCATGTCCTCGATGAGCATGGCCGTCGCATTCGCCGCATCCTGGTTGTCGTCGATGACCAGAATTCGTCGTTCGAGCCGTTGTTCATCGGCGGGCCCCTCGACGGCAGGGACCGATTGGGTCGTCGCCAATGGCACGTTGGATCACGAACTCGCTCCCTCGCCCGTGTCCTTCACTGCGGGCGTCGAGACGTCCGCCATGAAGTTCCACCAGTCGGCGTGCGAGCGCGAGGCCAATGCCCAGTCCAGGTTGCGAGGAGCGCGTCTCTCCTTGCGTGAAGAGATCGAACACACGAGGCAGCAACTCCGGCGAAATCCCGATTCCTGAATCGACCACCGAAATCGACACCTGCGGTATGGCATCGCTCGTCGGCTGCGTGATCGTGGCGGAGATGCGCACCGAGCCGCCGTTGTTCGTGAATTTCGCCGCGTTGTGAAGCAGGTTCGACAGTATCTGAACGAACCGTGTCGGATCCACATCGATGACGCAATCGTTCTGTGGCAGCTCGACGCGCAATTCGATTCGTTTGGCAGCCATGGCGGCACGATTGGCTTCCACCGCGCTGTGGACCAGACTCCCGAGCGGTGTCGGTTCGCGTTGGAGCACAATCTTGCCTGACGTGATTCTCGACACGTCCAGAAGGTCGTCGATCAAGCGAACCATGTGACCCACTTGACGCTCCATCATCCCGCGCACGCGCTCGACCGCCACCACGGTGTCGCCGCCGCGCCGAATCAGTTCGAGGCCGGTTCGTATCGGGGCGAGCGGATTTCTCAGTTCGTGCGCCAGCATCGCCAGGAACTCGTCTTTTCGCGCATTGGCTTCCCGCAACTGCTCCTCGGCGCGGGCGCGTTCGATGGCCTCCCAGGTCCGCTCCGCGGTTTCCTTGACCAATTCGACTTCCTCTGGAGTCCAGGCCCGCGGTGAAAGGTCGCTCACGCACAGCGCCGCGACCAGCCTGCCGTCCCTGATCAACGGCGCCGCGACGAACGCACCGACGCCGACCGCGGCGACCGCCGGACGATCCGCGTCGGGAATCAACGGCGAGGTTCGTGTGTCGGCCACGACCACCGGCCCGCCCATCCGAAATGCCGGACCCACCCAATTGAAATCGGACAGCGAGAATCGTCCGACCATGCTCGAGACACCGGCGCGAACAAAGTTTCGTTCGACCGAGGATGTAGCCCTGCGCTTCGTCTATGTCGGCGTAGTAGGCACGGTCTGTCAGCAGCCGCTCGCCGAGAAGCCGGCTGGCCTCTCCTTGAATCGCCATCGGATCGACCAGCAGCCTCAAGGCATCGCCAAGCCGGAGAAGAAACGCGTGCCGTGATTCGCTCTCCTGCAGCGCCACCTCCACGCGCTTGAGATGATTGAGGGTCTCGCGAAGCCGCACACCGCCTTGGACGAGTTCGGCCTCGGACGTGTCGAGCAGCAAGTCCGCGAGCTCGCCGTAGCCGCGCAGGATTTCGGCCATGTCTGGCTCATACGTCAGCTCCGGGTGCATCTCCGTCCAGTAGTGCGCCGTACGAATGAAGGCGAGATAGGCCACCAGGAGTTCGAACGTGGCGTCGCCAACCGCCGCGCGAACAGCTCTGCGTGCGTCGGCGGCGTCGCGCGGCGCCAGGAACATGATCGTCAGCGCGTCGAAGAGATCGGTCTCGCACTCACTGCGAGGCTCCGGCAGTCGACCGTCAAGGGACACACGCTCGAGGCGCTCGAGGACCTTCGTGAAGCGCCGGGCCCTCGGGGAGGGGCCGCCGCAACATCTCGATCACCTGGTCGACCGTCTCGGATGCCGCGTCGGCGTCTCCGGCTGGCCGGCCCTGGCCGATGAGAAAGCCGACGTGCCGGACAATGCAGTAGCGGACCTCGCAGAATCGCGAGAGATGGACGAAGAGCCGCTCCTTGAACAACGAAGGCAGCGGGCTGTCCAGGTAGGCCGACTTCGCAAACTTCCAGAGTTCCTCGGCCAGCCCCGGCGCGGCATCGGCGGAACAGAAGAAATTGGGGAGGACGCCGAAACGATCGGTGACCTCGCGCCTGAAACGAAGCGTGCTCGTTTGCTCTTGCGTCAATTCATCCGATCACTCAACGCCTCATCCATTCGGATCTGATCCGTTTTGCGGATCGACTGACAGTTTCCACACGCCCTCCTCGCGGACGCGCGGTCAGCGAACGCGCGAGTGGCGCGAGTATGCCCTACGTATGCAGGGCTGGCTGTCTCATAGTGGACGTGCCGGTCGGGTTTCAGACGATACACTGACGAACGTGGGCATCCGTGGATAACACGTCGAAGGCGCTGACACCGTGGGTCACGTTCGCCGGTTGCGTGCTGGTCGTTGTCGTCCTCTACTGGGCGCAGGCCGTGCTCGTGCCCATCGCGCTCGCTGTCCTGCTCACGTTTGTGCTGACGCCTCCCGTCGGCTGGCTCGAGCGGTGGATCGGCCGGGTTCCCGCCGTACTCGCCGCCGTCACGCTGGTCTTTCTGGTGCTGGGTCTTGCTGGTTGGGGTCTCGCGCGACAAGTGGAACACCTGGCCGATGACCTGCCGGGCTACCGGATCAATATCCTCGCGAAGGTCGCGGACATACGCGGTGCCGGGAAAGGCGGGTCTGTCGAGAAGCTGCAGGAGACGATCGAGGACATCAAGACGGATCTTGGACAGTCAGAGCCGGCAGACGTGCGGCGCGCGACCCATCGTCATCGCTTCCGAGGGTCTTTCAGGTTTCAGTTGGTTGGGCCCCGTCGTCGGCCCGCTGGGAACAGCCGGGCTCGTGCTCGCCATGGTCATCTTCATGCTGCTCGAGCGCCGGGACCTGCGCGATCGCCTGATTGGGCTGTTCGGTTACGGCCGGCTGACAGTCACGACCAAGGCATTCGACGAGGCGGGAACGCGTGTCAGCCGCCAGCTGCTGATGCAGTCGCTCGTGAATCTGGTTTACGGCATCGCCGCCGGGATTGGTCTCTACTTCATCGGCGTGCCGTACCCGTGGGTCTGGGCAGCGCTCGGGGCGGCACTGCGTTTCATCCCGTACCTGGGTCCCGTGGTCGGCGCCGGGGCGCCGATCCTGGTCAGCCTCGCTGCCCTCCCGGGGTGGGCTGGTCCGCTGTGGGTCGTCGGGTTGTTCGTGGTGCTCGAGTTGTTCACGAACCTCGTCCTTGAAACCGCGCTATATGCGGGGGCGGCCGGAGTCTCCCAGGTGGCGCTCCTGGTGTCGGTCGCGTTCTGGACGTGGCTCTGGGGTCCCCTCGGGTTGCTGCTGGCCACGCCGCTGACCGTGTGCCTCGTCGTGCTCGGCAAGCACGTGCCCGGTCTCGAGTTCCTGGCGACGCTGATGGCTGACACGCCCGCGCTCGCCCCTGAGTACGGCTACTACCAGCGCCTGCTGGCGCGCGATCCGAGCGAAGCCGCCGATCTCATCGAGCGGCATATCAAGGCCGAGGCCCCGTGCTCCGTCTACGACACCTTGCTGCTCCCGGCGCTCAATTACGCAGAGCGCGACCGCCTGGAGCAGAGGCTCTCGTCGGACGAAGAGGCGGCGGTGATCGATGCGACGCGGGAGCTGCTGTCGGACGCGACGGCATTGATCCGGCGGCTGCAGCCGGAGCCGCCACCACCCCTCGATGGTTCGCCACTTCCGATCCCCCGCGAACCGCTGCGCGTGCTCGGCTACGCAACCAATGGCGTCGCCGACGAACTCGCGCTCATGATGCTCGCCGATCTCGTGGCCGATCTGCCAGTCATCGTGGAGGTCACGACGGGCCGCATGCTGGCCTCGGAACTCGTGTCGCTGGTGCAAGCGCAAGGGGTCTCCATCGTCTGCCTCGCCGATCTGCCACCCAGCCCGCCGTCAAAGACGCGCTATCTGGTCAAAAGGCTCCGCGGCGCCGTGCCCGAGTTGCGGATCCTCGTCGGACGCTGGGCCCCCCCGGCGCTGGCCGATGATGAGGGCACACAAGGGTTACGGGATGCGGGTGCGACGCTCGTGGCCTCGACGCTTACCGAGATCAGGACCTACCTGGGGGGCCTGGCCGAGATTCCGCGTGTGCCGCTGACGGAGGCGAGCGCCGAGCACGTCGCGTAGCTCGCGCCGCGGCCACGCGGCGCGTCCTGATGTCGGCCGGCATTCCAGATTCGCTGCCCGACGACCCTCAAACCCTCGAACCCGCGTCAGATATGCATCTGATTCCGGTCAGGACTCAAGCCTCGGCGAGTGCGGCCGATTGGTTGGAAGGACAACCATGGATACGCACCAGAAGGCGCTGCAAATCAACCTGGATCCGGACCTTTATGGCACCTTCGCCGAGATTGGCGCTGGCCAGGAGGTGGCGCGGTGGTTCTTCCGCGTCGGCGGGGCTGCCGGCACGGTCGCAAAAGCGATGTCGGCCTACGACATGACGTTCAGCGACGCCATCTACGGCGTCAGCGAGCGTTACGTCAGCAAGGCCCGCATCAACGCGATGCTCGATCACGAGTTCGGTCTGCTGGTCGAACGGCTCGACGCCAAGCGCGGCGACGCGACGAGGTTCTTCGTCTTTGCGAATACCGTCGCCGCCAAGAGCTTCACGCGGCAAGACGACGCGCACGGGTGGCTGGGCGTGCGCTTTCAAGTTCCCCACGGTCGCCGGCGTCCCAGATCATCATGCACGTGCGGCTGCTGGACAAAGAGAACCTCCAGCAACAGGAGGCGCTCGGTCTCATTGGCGTGAACCTCGCGCACGGCACCAGCTACCTGCACCAGGAACCCGAGGCGCTCATCGCCTCCCTGATGGATGGTCTGACCAGCGAGCGCGTCGAAGTGGACATGATTGAGTTCTCCGGTCCGGACTTCGCGCATGTGGACAATCGCCTGATGAGCCTCAAGCTGGTGCAGAACGGCCTGACGAATGCCGCAATGTTCACCGCGAACGGCGAAGTCGTGCAACCGGCCGATGCGCTGTACAAGAAAGCGATCCTCATTCAACGCGGCAGTTTCCTTCCGGCCACGAACGTCTCTCTCGACATGCTGCGCTGTGCGCAGGCCCAGTTCGTCCAGGAGCCACGCCTGCGTGGCGAGCAGACGATGACCATCATGGAGATGACGCTCAAGAACCTGACCGATTCGGACACGATCGATCATCAGGACTTTCTCGATCGTGCCGACATCCTCGGAGCGCTCGGAAAGACGGTGCTCATTTCCAACTATGCCGAGTACTACCGGCTCGCTGCCTACCTGTTCCGACACACCAAGAAGATGATCGGCATCGTCCTGGGTGTCCCGACGCTCAAGGAACTGTTCGACGAGAAGTATTACGCGGACCTCGAGGGCGGCATCCTCGAGTCATTCGGCCGGCTCTTCAGGAACGATCTGAAGATGTATGCCTATCCCCTGCTCGACCAGGCGACGGGCTCGCTCATTACCGCTGGCAACCTTCGCGTCGAGCCGCACCTGCGGCATCTGTATGCGTATCTGCAGGAAAATCGCATGATCGAGAGCATTCGTGACTACGACGAACGCCTGCTGTCGATTTTCTCCCACGATGTGCTCAAGCGGATCCGCACCGGCGACCCCTCGTGGGAGGGGATGGTCCCGCCGACGGTCGCACAGGTCATCAAGCGGCGCAAGCTGCTGGGCTACGCGGAGCAGGCGGCGTAGTTCACCAATCACCCCGCCACGGCGACAACAAGCGGGACATCAACTCTTCTCCCCTACCCTACCCTGTCGAGAGGCTGGACTCACCAAGCGCGTACGCGACCGCCTCCTCCGGGGCCAGCGTGCGGCCCTCGATCCAGCACGACTCGAACGCCTGGTGTCCGAGGGCCGCACGGACGGTGTCAATGGCGCGATCGTAGTCGGCACGGTAGAAGGCCAGGACCGAAGCACCGACCGCCTCGCGGAGCGTTTCTGCTGCGCCGAACAAGTGCGCGGCGCGCTCGTGCTCACCAGCGCTCGCCATGACCTCTGCCAGCGTCTCGATGCTGCGCGAGAGAAACCATTTCTCGCCCAGGCCTCTGAGGCCGTGCAGGCTCTCCTCGAGCAGCCTGCGAGCGGTGCGGTAGTCTCGCTGGCGATGCGCAATGATCGCGAGATTCCTGAGCGGCAGTGCGACCGCCCATGCGTCGCCGGTCTCGCGCCCTCGGGCGGCGCTCTCTTCAAGCGTGGCGCGGGCGTTGTCGTATTCCTCGAGTGCGAGGAGTACAACACCGTAGCTTGCGAGCGCGATCGTGAGACAAAAGGCGTCCGCCGTTGTGCGGGCCAGCCCGACCGCCTGCTCTCCCAGCGGCCGGCCGGCCGACGGATGGCCCTCGGCAAGGCGCACCATTGCCAGAAAATGCAGTGCGTGGGCCGCTGTGGGCAGCTCCTGGATCGTTCGTCCGATCGTTGCGCATTCCTCCAGGCGCGGGCCAGCCGTCGCAAGATCACCCTCTGTCCACGCCAGGACGCCATCTCCCAAGAGGGCGCGGCGCGGGACCGTGTTGGACCGGCCGCGTAGTGAACCGCCGAGCCGAGAAATGTGCGTCCCTCACGCCAATGCCCGCGATGGAACCAGAACCAGAACAGAGCGGTCGCCAGTCGTGATGCGTCGTCGTGCTCCCCGGCGCGCGATGCCCGCTCGGTGGCCATGCGCATGTTGGAATGCTCGCGTTCGAGCAGCGCGAGGCACGTCTGCCGATCCCGCGTGTTGATTCTCGGCTCACACTCCTCTGCGAGCCGCAGGTAGGTACCGGGTGTGACGCGCCGACACACTTGACGCGTCCTCGTCGGCGAGAAGCTTTTCGTGCGCATACTGGCGCACCGTCTCCAGCAGCCGATAGCGCACGTCCGGACCTTCCTGCTCGGTGACAAATACCAGCGACTTGTCGATCAAGTGGCTCATGATGTCGAAGACGTCGGCCCTGTTCGTTTCGAATCCAGCCACAAGGTGCTCCGCGGCTTCCACCGTGAAGCTGTCGACGAAGACCGACAGCCGGCGCAACATTCGGCGCTCCGCTTCGGTCAGCAGGTCGTAGCTCCAGTCGATCGCCGCTCGCAGGGTCTGGTGACGGGGCACCTCGGTTCGGTGGCCGGCACCGAGCACCCGGAAGCAGTCATGAAGGCGAGCCGCGATCTGTTCGAGCGACAGTACGCGGACCCTCGCGGCGGCCAGTTCGATCGCCAGCGGTATGCCGTCGAGACGACGGCAGATCTCAACGGCGCTCTGACAATTGCCGGGCGAGAGGACGAACGACGGCAGCGCAGCCTCGGCTCGCTCGGCCAGAAGCCGGACGGCCTCGTACTCGAGCGCCCTGTCTGGCGGTAGCGCGTCTTGAGACTCAGGAAGCGAAAGGGGCGGAACAAGCCAGATTCGTTCGCCATCGATGCGCAACGGCTCGCGGCTTGTCGCGAGGACTCTAGTCCTCGGAGCGGCCTGCAGGAGATCCTGAAGAAGGTTGGCGCTTGCGCCAATCACGTGTTCGCAGTTGTCAACGACCAGGAGAACCTCTCTCGTCGCGAGAAAACGTTCGAGTGTCTGGGTCAGGCGTTGACCCGGCTGCTCCCGGACGCCAAGGGCACTGGCGACGGCCTGCGCCACGAAAGACTCGTCACTGAGCGGCGCCAGATCGACCCACCAGACGCCATCTTCGAACTTCTCTTCCACGGAACCGGCCACCTCGAGGGCCAGGCGCGATTTACCGGAGCCGCCGGCACCAACGAGCGTGAGCAGGCGCGACGTCTCGAGCGCGTGCGCGATCTCGATGATTTCACGCTCGCGGCCCACGAGGCTCGAGAGCCGGGCTGGCAGATTCGTCCGGGAAATCTGGCTGATGAAGCGGTAGCCCAGGCGATGGGCGGTTTCGACGAAGTGCGGCGCGTCGGGATCGTCCCCGAGGGCATCGCGGATTTCGCGGACGCACACCTTCAACACGGTATCCGTCACCGCCGTGTCTGGCCAGACGGCCGCAAGCAATTGGTCCTTCGTCACCAGGCGCCCCGGGCGTGCGACGAGATAGTCCAGCACCGCGAACGCCTTCGGTCGAAGCGGAATGACCGACACGCCACGATGGAGACGACGGTTCGGCCTGTCCAGTCGAAACGGACCGAACGTGACCTGCGACGGATCTTTGGCCCGCATGCGTCCTGTTTGAACCGAAATTGAACCGTTCCGTTAGGACAGCCGTTTCAGCCGCCTGCTATTGTCGGTCCCGTCCGCATCCCCTGCAACCGTGCGGCGTCTGGAGGCGATAAACATGAGACGGTTCAATTTCGATCGGCGTCGGATGCTCGCCCTGCTCGGACGCGCCGGCGGTGCAATCGCCACAATGGGAGCAGCCACGTCCGCATCTGCGGCGGTAGACGAGCGCTCGGCCAACGACGGTCGCGTCGCCCGCCTGAGGGACCCGCCCGACGGCGCCGCGCTGTCCCTGAATACGCGGCTCACGCGCGAGTATGGAGTACGGTATCCGTTCGTCAGCGCCGGGATGGGGTTCGTCTCCTATCCGCCGCTCGTGACCGCGGTTTCCAATGCGGGCGGTATCGGCGTGCTGGGAAATGCGGTCGAACCACCACCGAGCACGCAATCGCTCATCCGCATGATCGCGGAAGGGACGACGAATCCCTTTGGTGTCGATCTTCTTCATGACATCACGGCGTTCGGTCCGGCGACGACTGATGCCCACATCGACGTCTGTGTGTCAGAGCGCGTGAAGCTGGTCGTGTTTCACATGAATGTTCCACCCAGGACGTGGGTGGATCGATTGCATGCGGCGGGATGCCGCGTCTGGCAACAGGCGGCCTCCGTCGAACAGGCCGTGGAAGCCGCGCACATGGGCGTCGATGCCGTCATTGCGCAGGGGCGGCAGGCTGGCGGGCACAACAAGAGCGTCGTCCGAACCGCGCCGCTGCTGCGGCGCATCATTCGCGCGGTCAAGCCGCTGATGGTTCTGGCTTCTGGCGGCATTGCCACCGGTGCGGACGTCGCCGAGGCGCTCGCGAAGGGTGCGGATGGCGTGTGGGTCGGCACACGAATGGTGGCCTCGACCGAGGCGTTTGCGCATCCGGACTACAAGCGTCGTCTTCTCGGGGCGCATGGTCGTGCGACCGCGGTAACGACCGCTTTCGGCCCGGAGTACCCGAGCGTGCCCTACCGCGTTCTCCGGACAGACCTGGTGAAGAGTATCGAAGGCCGGGAAGACCGGATTCCACCGGCGCAGCCGGGCGATTCCCCTATCGGCGAGACCGTTCTCTTCCCGTTTACGCTCCGAGTGCCCTACACGATGCCACCGTTCAGCGCTGTCGTACCGACGCCCGATACGACGGGCGAATTCGATCTCATGGGGTTTCCGGCTGGCGAAGACAGTGTCCGGAAGATCAAGGCTCTCAAGCCTGCCGCGGAGATCATCGCGGAGATGATGGCCGAGGCGCGGGAGATCCTCCGAGAAGAACTGGCGGCGACGTCAGCACGCGACTGAGACGAGTTCGTTGCGTCATCGAAAAGACGCATCTGTCTCACCGCGGAAAGACAGCGGCCGACAGCCGTCATTCCTCGCTTGCGATCGCGTTCCCTGATCGGGCGCCTGCTCGTCCTGCTACGGGCCCGTCTACGCGTCAGGTTGGTCCCCGGTCGATTCCTTCGATCGCTCCGGTGCTTCCGGAAGGCGGTACGCGGCCACGATCACGGTCACGTTGTCCCGCCCCCCATTGTCGAGCGCCCGCTGTACGAGCCGCTCGCACGCGTCGCTCGACCGGGTCGTCTCACCCAGGATATTGGTGATCGTCTGGTCGTCGACGAGATCGGTCAGACCGTCGCTGCACAGCAGCAGGCGGTCGCCGTCCTCGAGCTGCAGCTGATCGGTGTCGACCTGGACATCTTCGACCGTTCCGCCGAGCGCGTTCGTCAGCACGTGGCGGTGGCGCGACGCGGCGACCTCGCCAGGCGCGAGGTGTCCGCCGTCGACCAGCAGCTGCGCAAATGTGTGGTCGCGGGTGAGGCGATGCAGACCGCCGGCGCGCAGCAGGTACGCTCGTGAGTCGCCAACGTGGGTGATCAGCAGGTCGCGGCCAAAGCTGCGAACGGCGGTCAGCGTCGTCCCCATCCCGTGCAGCGCCGCATCGCGCCGGCCGCGCTCGACCAGCATCGCCCCGACTTCCTGCACGTACTTTCGGGACCGCCGCTCGATCTCGGGCGCATGCTCGTCGTCCACCTTGAAGATCCAGTCGGGCACGTCGAGCGCAAGGCTGACCAGAGCGGAGATCGCCATCCGGCTCGCGATCTCGCCCGCGGCGTGGCCGCCCATGCCATCGGCGACGACCATCACGTAGTTGACCTCCTCGGTGCATGCCGGCACATCTTCGTCGGGGAGGCTCGTGATCATCGTCTTCAGCGTGCGGCCGAGCCTGGTGACGAAGAAGTGGTCTTCGTTGTTCTCGCGGTGGTAGCCGGGATGCGACCGCGCGTCGACATCGATCTCGACGAGCGATGACAAGGGATAGGCCCGGACCGACGGCAACCCGCGGCGGTCCAACGTTTGAGATACGTGCGGTCATCGTGGCCTCCCGATGGTGTCAGCCCGGTTGCGATGGTGGCCGGAGGCGAACGATTGTCGTCGGTATGGCGTTGGTCTTCAAGCGGACGTTGCTGTGCATGCACGCTGCTGTCAACTCCAGGCGGTCGATCGCAGCCCTTCGACTTGTCGCGACAACTCCCGATGAGGTTCCAATCGGCGAACGTTTGGGCTCACAAAAGGAAGAGAGAAGCAGCGCCGATCGCTGAGGAAGCAGAGGACGCCGCGCCATTCAACGCGGAGATCGCGGAGGAGCGGAGGGCGCAGAGAACAGGGTGGCTCGCTCGACTGAGGTCAGCCCGACCCTCCCGGAAACCAGCGGTGGGGCAGAAGCGGTCGATGGGCCGCGGAAGGCGGCATGCGAGCAGGCCGACCCATCGACCGCCTCCGCGTCCTCTGCCCCTCCGCGATCTCTGCGTTGACTCACCCTGCGGTCTCCGCGGCCTCCGCGGCCTCGCTCTCAGCGGCTACCGCGCCTTCGAGCGAGGAGCTGACTTCCGCTTCGTTCGGCCTGCGGCCTTCTTCCTGGACGGCGCCGGCTTGCGCTTCACACGCTCAGGGAGCTTCTTGCCGCCGGTCTCCCGATTCCATTCCTCGAACGTCTCGTTGGAAATCTTTCCCTCCACGAGGAGTTGAGCAAACTTGCGGCGCTGTGCCTGACTCTTGAAAGGCATCACCCCTCCACGTTATGCCTCGCGACGGACGCTGCGAGCGGCCGCGTCGTGCCGCAGAACCGAACTCGCGTCTACTTCGAGCCGGAGAGTGTGGAAGGTATCGTTCATCTCGCACATCGCTCGGCCGATTGTATCGCTGCCCGCCGGGACCCCAGCGCACGCGAGAATCGCCGGTTCCCCACTGTGTCAGGCCGCTCGATCACCGACACTCTCGACGGCCGGCTCGTCGCCCTGCGGTCGTCGCCGTGGTCAGCCCGTTGCGCTACTGCACCTCACTCCAGACAACATCCGGGTAGGGTCGCGTGTCGAGGTAGCCCTCATGGAGAAAGCGCTCCGGCACCCTCCACGCCTTGGCGAAGTCGTTCATGGCGCGACCGGCGTTCTTGGCCTCCCGCACAGCCTCGACGAAGTCGCGGACGAACTCGCCATACACCACCAAGTCGCGCGGCGTTAACGTCCGGGGGTAATGACCGGTGACGACGGTTCGCACTCCAGTCAGTGCCGCAGCCGCTCTCGCGACCGTGTTCGCATACTGCACGCTGCTCCCGCCATTGTTCGTATCCACAATCGGGAAGGTCTTGAACGCGAATACGTCCCCAGTATGGACAACGCCTTGCGTCGGAAAGACCACCCAGGCGTCCCCGCCGGTGTGCGCAGGGCCGAAGTAACGCAGCTCGACGCGGTCGCTGCCGGTTCCGAGAATCAATCGATCGGCGAAGGTCCGAGTTGGCAGGCCATGGCCGTTGCTGTCCGCAAACACGGTGGATGCGGTCGTCCCCCCGGTGACCGGATGCATGCTGCGCATCAGCCTGGCGGTCGTCTCGTGCGCCACCACTTCGACCTTCCCCGGAAACTCGGGATTGCTGCCGACGTGGTCTTCGTGGGTGTGGGTGTTGATGATCGCGGTGATCGGCTTGTCAGTAACGGACCTGACGGCGGCCACGATATCCGCGCCCAGGCGCGGCAGCTTCGTGTCCACGAGCAGCACGCCCTCATCTCGAACGAACGCCAGGGTGGTGCCCGAGGCGGGCAGCGTCACGTCGCCAACGCGAACGATCGGACCGCCGCCCCGGAGCAGGTAGAGATTCGGTGCGAGGGTTTCAACTTGAATCGGCGTCGTTGGCTGCGGCTGTTGCGCACTCCCCACAACTGTCGTCAGACCAGCCAGCACGACGATTGCCCCGAGTACCACGGCGCGTCTCATCTCCTACCTCCGGGCCGGACTGTGCAACGCCCTGCGACGTGAAGTCAGACGTCCACGCGCCTGCATCGGCTTGCGCCCCCCGCACTATTCCTGACCGTGATCCTTCATGGCATTCCTCGTTGGGACGTGCGGGGATTCTTCAGCTGGTCGTGCGTCTGATACGCTTGCCATTCAGGAGGCGCCCTTGCCCGGTCTGGCGATTCTGACGTGACGCTACGCTCAATCCTGAGTCCTGTCGATTTCTCCGAACAATCCCGCCATGCGCTGCGCTGGGCGGGCGAGTTCGCCGCACGATTCCAAACCCGTTTGACGGTCCTCAGCGTCGTCGATCCACTTCTTGCGGAAGCGGCGAGGCTCCGATTGGGTCAGGATCTGGCGAAGGCTGAAACAGAGCCGGCGCTGCGCGAGTTCGTCGCAGCGACATGGCCGGACGGGACTGCCCCATCGGTGCCGACGATCTTCAAGACACCCGTCGGCGATCCCACCACGATCATCCTTGAAACGGCGGCTCATGACGCCGTCGATTTGATTGTGATGGGCACGCAAGGGCTAGGTGGCCTCCGCAAATGGCTGCTCGGATCGACCACAGAGCGCCTCTTGCGCCGTTCGCACGTACCCGTGCTGGTGGTACCGCTCAGCGAAGAATCAGGTGTCCCACGGGTGAATGCACAGTTCGAAATAGGGCACATTCTCGCGGCAACTGATTTCAGCGAGTCGTCAGTCGCTGCCGTCAAGTACGCAGCGCAGCTCGCGCGACGCTTCTCCGCGACGCTGGCGCTGACGCACGTCGTCGAAGCGTTGACCGTTCCGTCGCAATGGCGGCCCCTTGCCGAGGAATCAGATGAGACGCGTGTGGCCACTGCCCGCGACCGGCTCACAGCGCTGGCAGGCGAGTGCTGCGGTGGCCAGGAATGCGAAGTGATCGCCGCCGTTGGCCGCCCGGCAGACGTGATTGGCTCCATCGCGAACGATCGCCGGACACACCTGATCGTCATGGGCCTCAGCAGCGATCAAGGTCCTTTTGCTCCACGTCCGGGATCCATTGCATATCGCGTGTTGTCCTCGACCACGATGCCAGTCCTTGTCGTGCCCGCGTCTCGGACCTGACGCCGCCAGGCGCTGCTCGTGCCCTGCTCCGGCCGCGATTCCTTGAGGTTTCGCGGCTCACCACCATCGATGTCTGATGAATCAGTTGCTCGAGGTCGCGGTTACGCGGCGCAGTGCGGGGCGCGCCGTGGCCGCCAGCGCCGCGGCCGCCGCAAGCTTGTGCTTCGCCTGCCAAGGGGGGCCGACCGAGCGGCCCATGACGGACAGGAACGCGTCGATGTCCTGACGGCCGAGCGCCTCCGCCGCGGCACGAAACACGCGTTCGCGGTCGTACCAATGCACCGACCAACCGCGCGCCGCCGCCGCGGTCGCGAGGGCCTCGCGATACATGACAGAGTCGGCAACGGTCTGCGCGCGATTGTCGGCGATCCGCTCCTCGATCGTCGGCGGAAGCTCCGGGCAGGCGCGGAGCGCGATGCTCGTGATCGGCACGGGGACTGCGACCGCCAGCGCGTCGAGCGCCTCACGCGCGCCGCGCGCGGCAGACGCGCGCACGCGCTCGACGAGCGCCACAGCTTCCGCGAGCGACAGCGCGCGCGCTCCCGGGGTGTTCAGGTACCGGCCCACCGCCCACGACCCTTCGTGGTGATGCGGGTGCGTCGGCAGGCCGCGATCGGTAAGGCCGACGCATCGGCGATCGAGGAGTTCGCCGCCGCGCGCGACGGTGACGAGCACCGCCGAGTTGCTGTTCTCGGCGACGCCGACAGTGGCGGCTCGCCGCGTTTGCCCTCTCACCACGTTCCTCTCTCGTCCGGACAACTAACGAGAGTCGATCGGCATATCGCGGCCCGCATGCGAAGGCTGCCGGTAGGCAACAGCCACCATGTGTGCGCTGGCCCCGATTGAGCTCGGCTCGGCCTCCAACCGCCGCAAGACGTGGAGGAGACGTTCCCGTGCGACGCCGTCGTCAAGCCACGCGTCCAGATCCTGGTTCATCCAACCGGGGCCTTCGACTGCAAGGAGATTGTCGAAGCGCAGGCCTGCCTCCTCGATTTCGGGCCGGATCTCCTCCGGGCGATGGAAGTATGCCGTGGTGAACCACTCCACGCGGTTCGTTGGATTCTGATGGATCCCGTCCGTCAGATCGCGATCCACGATCGCCGCGAACGTGGCATCTCGGAGCGCGCCCTCCTGGATGCCGTCATAGGCGGACGCGAAACGGGAGATATACGCGGAAAGAAGCAGCCCGCCAGGGACGAGCACTCTTCGGGCCTCGGCGAGTGCCGCGACGCGATCGCGCCGGTCGATCAAGTGATAAAGCGGACCAAACAGCAGAACCACGTCAAAGGTCGCGTCCGCCACATTGAGCTCTCGCGCGTCCCCGACGTCGGCGCTGACCAATGGCGCTTCCGACGCTCTCGACAGCGCCCGCGCTCGCTCCACGTGCAGCGGGACCGGATCAATCAGATGCACACGGTAGCCGCGATCGGCCAGCGGGAGCGCGTACACGCCGGTGCCGCCACCAACATCAAGGAGGTGCGATGGCGCGGGCGGCAAATGCCGCTCCATGATGTCCCACGTCCGGATCCGCTCGAGACGGCCAAGCGAGGCCATTAACCGCTGCTCTTCTTTTCCCTCACCGTAGTAGTTCAGGATTTCAGAAGCGATCATGGCGATAGCCTAACCGAATGTGGGGTGGCGTTTACGCTCAGTGCCAGATGCCGCCCTCGACCGGCGGCACGCGCCGTATCAGGGAAGCGATGTCGTTGTTACTTGGCGCCGCAAGGTTCCGCACCGGGCGTGTCGGCGGGACACCCGAGTGGCCACACGGCGAACGCGACACGTTCCTGAACGCGGTAGCGCTCGATCCGCTCCCGGCCCGCACCACGGGCCAGCCACTCCGCGAAACGTGCGGCTGTGCTGTGGCCGGGCGGATGGACAATCGCGTAGGTATTGAGCAGCCGTGGATCATCGTCGAAGACCACCGCGAGATCGAGTCGCGGTTCCAACTGCCAGAACGTCGCGTCGTCGGACAACGTGTACCCCTGCCGGTCGTCGGTCTGCCGAAGGGCCACGGCCATGCTCTGCCCGCTCACGAGCAGCCGCTCCGGCGAAGGCGCCACGCCTGCCGCCTTCCACAACGAACGCTCGCGCTCGTGCGTACCTGACTCGTCCCCACGCGAAACGAACCTCACCGGAGCCCGAGCCAGGCGGCGAAACGCGTCGAGGGCATCTGTGGCCTGGCGGACCTGCGCCGGGTCGTCGCGAGGCCCAATCACCAGAAAGCGGTTGAACGCGATCTTGCGATACACCCACCGAGAGTGCTCCGCCAGGTAACGCGTCTCGGTTTCGGGCGCGTGGCTGATGACAAGGTCAACGGTGCCGTCAGACAGCATCGCCAGTGCGCGACCGCTGCCCGCGGCGTGAACGCGAATGGTGACCTCCGAAAAGTGAGGCAACAGCGCATCCAACAAGCCGGAGTTCTGCACGCTGGTCGTGGTTGCCACATTGAGGTATGCAGGGGCGCGCGAACAGCAGGCGATCCCCAACACGAACGCCAATGCGACGGGCAGCGGTGTGATCGGACCACGCTGCCACGCTGTCTGCCAACGCCCCGGTAGGTGCATGAACAACGCTAGTCCCCTGGAAGCGTGGTTCGTTGCCTCAGTCCCGGAGCGCGGCGCCCGGATGGCAAGGCGCGACGACCGAGCATATTCGGCATATGTGAGGGAGGAGCAACGCCGCCAGCCGGGATGCCCCGCCCGGGAATTAGGTGACGAACCACGCTTCCAGGGGACTAGTCTGCTCCAAATACACCAAGCGTGAAAACCATCGACGGCCTGCGTGACGCGGGGAGCAGCTCCCGGGCACCTGAGCCGCCATTCGCTGCGCCCACGCACGCTCTGGCCCGGCAGTCCTATTCAGGACAGCGGCCACGAGGCAGCCCCGGTATAGTCGCTCATGGCCACGACCGACGGCCCGGAGTTCATGCGCGGCGGCTGAACGTTCCAAGCCTCAGCCATTCACCCGTTCATTCTTTCGAGGAGCCGACCGTTGCAGAATCCTCAGGCATCGCAACCAGCAACACCTCCAATCGGCGCGGCGTCGGTGCTGGTGATCGAAGACAACGAGACGACACGGAATCGCATGTCCGGGCTGCTTCGGCAACGCGGCTACACGGTGACGGAGGCGACCGACGGACTGGACGCGCTCAGGAAGGTCACGGCCGCACGCTTCGACGCCATTCTGCTGGACCTGCTGCTTCCCCATGTCGACGGCTGGCAGTTTCGCGCCACGCAGCTGCGGCATCCGGAGCTCGCGCGAATCCCCACCGTCATCGTGACGGTGCAACCACTGCGGGAACCCGACCGGTATGCCTTGCGCGCGGACGACATCGTCCGGAAGCCCTTTGAGGATGCCGACATTCTGAAGGCCGTCCAGCGTGCATGCGATCTCCCACAGGCACGGGCGGCGGCCTCGACGACCCTTCCCCAGCCTGCGCCGGCGACCGGCACGGCAGAGACCCTTACCGTGAACAGTTTGTTCTGGTCGCGGCGCGGAGAGATTGCATGCGCGGAGCATGCGCCAACGGCGGACGCGCACCGCTGGGGCGACGAACGGTGGCAGGCGCTTCCCTCCGGTGCGGGGGGCGGGCGGATCTTGTACCGATGCCAGCACTGCCCCGGTGACGGCAGCCCGATCGACCACAGCCGGCGCGACCGATCCCGCGCCCGCGAGCGCGTAGAAGTTTAGGCTCGACGGCTACGTCCCTGCGGCACATGGCGCCGCCGATTTATGATCGTTGCGGTCAGGCGCGTGGCGGGACGCACGCCGCAGTCCCGATCGCTCGAGTGGACCAATAACGAGGAACTGCCGAACACGTGACGCCCATCAAGCCGCCGCTGCCCGCTGACCGCGCGCCTCAATGCCCCACCTGCGGCGCAGCGATGCGCGCGGGTACGGCCAACGATCCAGAGCTTGGCGAACAGATGCCGGTGTGGCGGTGTATTCGCTGCGGCGCGGAGATGCCGCGGTAGCCTGCCGTATCAGCGGGGCACCGCGTCCGATGGCGCGACTGGAAGCCACAAGATGAACGATGAACCGGCGCCGGCCTCGCTCCGCACGGTCAGATCGCCGCCCATGAGTCGTGCCAGCCGCCTGCTGATGGAAAGCCCAAGACCCACACCGCGCGTGCTGTCGCTCGCCTCTGCCTGTTCGTAGAGCTCGAAGATCGCGGCGAGACGGTCTGGCGCGATCCCGCGCCCGGTGTCCTCGACGCGCACGTAGGCCCACGGCCCTCCTGCGGCGGGGGGCGCCGCGTCATCGTGGTTGTCTCCGCTGATGTTCTCGGATGTCCCTCCGCTGACCACGATCTCACCCCCGGCCGGCGTGAACTTCACTGCATTGGTCAGCAGATTCACCAGAATCTGCCGCACGCGGGCCTCATCGCCCCAATACGGAAGCTCCGCCGCGGAACCTGATACGGAATTCGTCAGTTGAACAGCCTTCGCCGCTGCCTGATGCTCCGCATCGGCAATCGCCGGCTCGATCGCTGAACCAAGACGCGCCACAGCGGCCGCTATCGACAGGCGGCCGGCTTCCAGCCGGGACATGTCCAGCAGATCGTCGATGATTTCTGCCAGGTAGCGACCGCTGCGCTGAATCGGACCGATGTACGTTCGCTGCCGCTCGCGTCCGCCGCTTTCCCGGTCCAGCACGTCGGCGTACCCGAGCAGCGTGTTGAGCGGTGCGCGAAGCTCGTGCGCGATCTGGGCGACGACGAGGCTTTTCAGGCGGTTCGCCTCCTCGGCGACGCGCTGCGATTCGAGCGCCACCGCGGCATTCCTCAACGTCGCTTCGATTGCACGGCGCGCTGAGAAATCACGGGTGACCTTCGTGAACCCGACCAGGTTGCCCGCATCGTCCTTCAAGGCCGTCAGCGTGACCCCCGCCCAGAACGTCGATCCATCACTACGAACGCGCCGCCCTTCACCAGTGTATTCACCGGTCGCGGCGGCGGTCCGCAAGTGGTCCTCCGCTGAGCCATCGTCGGACCCGCCCTCCGGTACACCAACTGAAGGTGGGCGCCTTCGGCTTCTGCCCTCGTCCACCACTTCATCAGCCGGGCGCCTTTTCCCCAGTAGGTGATCACGCCGTCCGGATCCATCAGGAAGATGGCGTAGTCCCGCACGTTGTCGGCGAGCAGGGAGATCATCCGATGGGCACTCAGATCGGCGACGTGCGATGGCGGCGCGTCGCGCTCCGGGCGCCGGGGCGCGCCCGACCCGCGGCGCCGCGCGGCTTGCCGCTCCTGCGTTTCGCGCGCCGGTGAGCCGGCCGGCTCACTCGTTCGCGGCTTCTCTCCCGAGCTGGCGTCCGGCGCGGGGGACAAACACCGATCGGGCTCTGGCGTCACGCTCATCGACCTAGATTACGCATGAATAGTGGCAAGGGAAAAGTGAGCCGGGCGAGGCGCCGGCACGAGTGGCACAGCCGTAACGCCGCAATACCTGGGCCGTGATCGACAGCTGAACAGAGGCGGATCGACGTCGTCGTGTTACCGGATTCAATCGGTCCCAGGCACGCCGTCGAAGAACTCAACGATACCGGTCTCCAGAGAATACTCGGCGCCCACGACGACGAGCCCATCTCTCTGGATCGCGTGCTCGAGCACTTCGGATCCGTGTCGCAACTGGTGTGCGGAGACCCGGACGTTGGTCCGGATGGCGTGCCGTACCAGCGCCTCCGAGTCGTGCCTGAGCTCCGTTGCCAGCAACGCCTCCACTGACGGGCGAATGCGATCGACGATCGAACGCAGGTTGCGCGACTGGTTTTCCTTCGGCTGCATCAGCTCCTCGAGTGTGGCCAGAACAGCCCCGCACCGAGAGTGACCCAGAACGACCACCAGCGGTGTGCCGAACCGCTCCGCGGCGAACTCGACGCTGCCGATTTGCGAGGAGGCGACGATGTTGCCGGCGACGCGGATGACGAAGAGGTCGCCCAGGCCTTGGTCGAAGACGATTTCTGCCGGCACCCGCGAGTCGGAACACCCGAGAATGATGGCGAACGGCTGCTGGTCTGCCGTCAGCTCATAGCGCCGCGTCTCGCTCGCGACAATGCCCCCGTTGCGAACACCAGAGACGAAGCGACGGTTCCCCTCTCGCAGGCGTTCGAGTGCTTCCCGGGCTGAGATCATCGATGCTTCGTCCTCGCCCGGCCAGCCGGGAGATCACCTGCAGGCAGGCGGAGTTGTTTTAGAAGGCTGCGCGAGCCCAGATGGTGCATCATGTTCCAGCGGGAGTCGCCCATGGCCTATGACACCAATGCCCCAATCATCACCGGTATCCGGACATACCTGCGAACGCATTTTCCGGATGTCGAGTTCACCGCCAAGGACGACGAGAAAACGCATAGCGTCATCCTCCAGGCAGACGGCCGTCCACGCTACCGGCTCGAGGTCACCGAACGGTTCCTGAACGGCGATGATGGAACCTCCAAGTCTTTGGGACGACTCCAGGAGTGGAACGTCGCTGCGGCCCTCCGCGACGCCAAGAGCAAGCTCGTGACCCTCGCCACCACCGGTCTTCATACCAACGATCCCCGGCAAGGCGTGCCACGCCCGCCGCGGCGACACTCGTAACACCTGCCGATCGCGAACGCGCCTCCTGCTCACAGCCGGCTGTGAGGCGCTGCATGACAAATGTGTGATTCGCCGGAAACACGCGTGCCGCGGTTTTAACTCTTTGTAAAATCAGCGGCAGCATCGCGCCTGGCGGGCGCCATCTCGAGACAGTTCTCCACCCGAAAGGTCGATTGCCATGGGTTCCCCCGGCCCGCGTCGCATCGTTGCCGTGATCGACAGCGACCCCGACACGACTGAAATGCTGAAGACCATGCTCGAGTTCTCGGGGATGGTCGCCGCAACCGGCAGCCTGATTGAGTTCCGGCTCGGTAAGGAGAGCCTGCTCGACTTTCTCGCGCTGACCAAGCCGGACGTGATCCTCTACGACCTCGGCGTACCTTACGAAGCCAATTACCACTTCCTCCAGAAGGCGCGCGAAGATCCTGCCTTTCCGCGCTGTGGCATCGTGATCACGACGACGAACGCCCGCGCGGTCGAGTCCTTGCTCGGTATTCGGGCCGTGGAGCTTCTCGGGAAACCCTACGACCTGAATGTGCTGGTAGAAGCCGTGCGAACCGCCACCTGGAGCGAGTCGCTGACGATGACCGCCGAAGCGGCGGACTCGGAGCGGCGGCGCGGCGATCGCCGCAACGGGGGACGGAGAGCGGACGATAACGAGGATGCCCCTGATCAAGCGGTCAACTGATCGGGGCCCACGGCACGTCTGTGTGACGCGCTCCCGCCACATTCGCCACGATCTGCAACGACGTCACGACCTCCGCTGCGAGAGATCCCACACTCACGCGATCGTGGCACGATAAGACGCGCCCGCCTCATGGGCTCCTGCCGGCAGCTGAGACCCAGCCGCATGCCGGTATTGGCCTGGGGTTATGATCGACGTTCGCGTGACGGACAAACTCGTCGATACCACGCCGCGGGGACGGCTGCGCGCTCTCTATGAATGGCTGACGGGAGCGCCACCGTCTCCGCCTCCTGCTCCGGGCATCGCGAGCGACGCGCCTCGGGAAGGCCTGCCCGATCGCATCGGCCGCTATGCGGTGGTGCGCAAGCTGGGGCAGGGCGGAATGGGCGTCGTGTACGCGGCGCGCGACGAGCGTCTCGAGCGCACGGTCGCCCTGAAGACGATGTCGTCGCTGACCAGCGACGAGACGGCGCGCAAGCGATTCTGGCGTGAAGCGCGCGCGGCAGCGAGCGTGAATCATCCAAACGTCTGCCAGATCTACGAGATCGGCGAGGAGGGCGAGGAGCTGTTCATCGCCATGGAGCTCCTCGAGGGCGAGCCGCTGGGGGAGTGCCTGCACCCGGGCTTCGCTCCCGCATGGGCGCACCTCGGCCGCTGTCACCGCGTGATCGGCAAGTACATCGACGGCAAGCCCGATAGCGAGGAGCGCGCCGAAGAGGCCTTGCGCCGCGCCCTCGAGCTCAATCCGCACTTGTCGGTCGCGCACAAGTTCTACGCGAACCTCGAGGCCGACATCGGTCAGGCGGAGCGAGCGCTCGTCCGCCTGCTCCGCGAGGCCAACCGTCACGGCAACGATCCGGAGCTGTTCGCCGGGCTGGTGCACGCCTGCCGCTACTGCGGTCTGTACGACCAGTCGATTGCCGCGCATGCCGAGGCACGCCGGCTCGACCCGAACGTCCCCACGAGCTTCGAGCAGACGCTGCTGATGACGGGGGACATCGATCGGCTCATGAGCGTCGAGCAGCCTCCCTTCATCGCGGGTGCCGACGACGGGATCCGGGTCATCGGCCTCGGACTTGCGGGACGTCGCGAGGAAGCGCGCCAGGGGCTCGTCGCCATGCTCCAGGCGCCGCGCATCCCGGTCTTCCAGTCGTGGACCGATTACCTGATGGACTGGATCGATCGCCGGCCGGCGGACATGCTCCTCGGCATTTCCTCGCTGACCGCGCTCAAGATCCAGGACGACCCCGAGGCCATCTTCCTCGAGGGATGGATGCTCTGCGACGTGGGCGAGTACGAACAGGGGATGGCCGATCTGCAGCGGGCGGTCGCCAAGGGCTACTTCGTGTCCCCGACGCTCGCGGAGCGCCCTCAGTTCGACGGGCTGCGCGGCGACCCCGCGTTCCAGGCGCTCCTGGAGAACGCAGAAGCAGGCCGTCAGCACGCGCTGGACGCCTTCCGCGAGACCGGCGGCGAGCGGCTGCTGGGCGCGTGACAGGCCGCCAGGTATGAAGAGCCTTGCGCGACAGCGCGACAGGGACGAGATTCGTCGAAGGCTGCGAGAGGTGCGTCCGCACAGCGTGCGTCGGTGGGGCCGGATGTCGGCGCACCAGATGGTCTGCCATCTCAGCGACTCGTTTCTCATGGTGACAGGCCAGAAGCCGGCGAGCCACGCCACCGGCCTGCTTCACCGCACCGTCGTCAAATGGATCGTCCTGTATCTTCCGCTGCGCTGGCCGCCCGGAATTCCCACGCGGCCGGAAATCGATCAGGAGGTGGGCGGCACGAGGCCGGGCGACTTCGCGGCGGATGTTGCGCAGCTCGAGGCGCTGCTGGAGCTGATCACCACGCCGGAACAGGCTGCCGGCTGGCAGCTGCATCCGAACTTCGGCCGGATGTCCGAGGCGGCCTGGCTCCGCTGGGCCTACCTCCACATGGATCACCATCTTCGCCAGTTCGGTGCGTAGGGCGGGAGCACACCGGCGTCACAGCGGCCTGGCCATCGGGACGAGCAGGACGACGAACGCGATGGCGCCGATGATGGTGCGAACCAGGTGCAGCCGCCCCCACCGCTGAAGCAGGATGCCCGCTTCGGGCGAGCTGCGGTCTAATCCGGGATCGAGCAGCCGCTTGTTCGTGGGCAGGATGACCAGCAGCGTGAACGGAATCAAGGACGCCAGCAACAAGCCCGCGATCAGAAGCGGAACGCCCGAACCCTGCCACCAGCCGATCACCGCGGCCAGACTTCCGAGTACCTGCGATCGACGCCTGCATCACAGCGCCGCGGCGATAGCTCGGTCCGAACTGGGCGACCGCCACCGCGGTGCCGCACTCGAGCCGTGCTGGATGCTCCACGAGCGTGACATAGACGGCCGCCCCCGCAAACACGCCGGCGCACAGTGTGGCGATGAGTTCCCACAACATGGGAAAAGAAGGAGTGCGTCAGGACGGCTCTCGGCCGAATCGCCGTGGCTCGCCGCGATACGGGGACGCGGGATCGAATCTCCCGGCGCACGCGGGGCAGATGATGTCGGGACCGGCGTCGGGCGGCAGAAAGCGTTCCAGCGCCTTCGCCTGGGACTCGACCGCGAGTCCCAGGCCCACCACGGACACTGTTCGTGCGCCGCTCTGGCTATCGAAGACTTCGAGCCGGGAACGGCAGCGCGGACACGTCACACGACCCGCAGGAGCCGGAGGACGCTGCTTCACCTTACACCTTCGTCTGGAGTTTCTGTCCGGAGTGGCGAGACCATACCACAGACAGGTGAGGATAGACGTGCTTCCGCGAATCGCGACGACGGTATGCGCCGCTCGTGTCGTCTCGTGGCGTGTCTTTTTCTGAATTACGAGTGCACGCCGAGCAACCGCGGATGGCGAAGCTTGCCGTGCACCGTCCATTCGATGAACGCCACGGTCACGACGACCTCCGGCCGCACCCAGTGCGCGCGCAGGCGTGGAAGTCCGATGGCCCTGGTGAATGGTGGCTGGGCGATCTCGAGCGCATTCAGACGTGCTCGCAGGTCCAGAAGCAACGCCGTATCGAAGCCGGTGCCCACCTTTCCGGCAAACACGAGGTCATCCTGCTCGACGTAACCGACGAGCAAGGCTCCCAGGCCGACCCGGGCGCCTTGTGGATCGGTGAACCCGCCGACGACCAGGTCCCGCGTCACCTCGCACTTCATCTTCAGCCAGTGCGGTGAGCGGCGATGCTCGTATGGCGAATCGCGGCGCTTCGCGATCACGCCCTCCCATCCCTCGCTGCAGGCGCGGTCCCATGGCCTGGGATCCGTGAGCGCGGTCACGCGCTGCAGCGGCGACCGCAGGGGCAGCGCCGCCAGCAGCGCGCGGCGCTCGTCGAGCGGCAGCGGCATGAGGTCGCGGCCGTCGAGCCACAACACATCGAACACGTGATACGCCATGCCCGCCTTGCCCCAGGTGACCTCGCCGTCGAGGATCACGTCGCGCATCGGCAGCTCGGCGATCGCCGCGGCGACGGAAGGGCAGTGCTGCGGCAGCCTGTTGCGCGACAGCAGCCTCACGTCGCTCCCCTGCTTGAAGGCGAGCAGTCGGATGCCGTCGAACTTGCGCTCGAAGATCCACTCCGGGCCGCTGAACCGATCCTGCGTGAGCGTCGCAGCCATCGGTATGACCCATTCGGGAAAGGAGGCGGTCACTGCCGCCCCTTCGAGGCGCGCCTCATCGCCAGCAGCCACATGCGAAACTCGTAGTCACTCGCTGCACGCACATTTTCAACGTGGCAAACAGGACGCTCACGATTCTGCCCAACGATACGATCACTGCCAGAATGACAGCCACCGTGTAGTCGAAATCAACGCTCTCCATGACCTCGCCAGTGTTGATCCGGGCCGCGACAGTGGAGGTCACACCGGAAGGGGCGCGCGATCCTTTGGATTCAGTCAGTTGCGAACGTAAAGACCTGCGCTGTCACAGTGAGGAAGCATGATGGTTCCTGTGAGCGTCAGAGTCCGTGACAGGCCATGTGCGTGGGGCGCTACTGTTTCTGGGTTCGTCAGCACGGCGAGGCATTCATCCGCCAGGACGTCCCGGACGAGCGACGGCGGCGGACGGCTGGGAACGGCGCCCGCATCCGTGAGTACGGTACAACCGTCGAACGTTGGCCCGGCTGCAGCGGACCGTGCCCCCGTGACGACCACGCTGACCCGCGCCAGCCTGAGCGCGTATGCGCACATCACGCAGGGCTCGACGCTCGTGTAAAGCGTGCAGCCGCTGAGGTCCAGCGATCCAAGGCGAGTACACGCCGCACGCACCGCTTCGATCTCCGCATGAGCGGTGACATCGCCGCGCCTGCGCACCGACTCGACGCCTTCACCGACGATCTCGTCGCCGCGAACGACGACCGAGCCAACCGCCGTGTCGCCGGCCGCGTTGGCCCTGCGCGCCAGGTCGATACACAGGCGCATGTAGCGGTCGTGCGGCGACGGGACGGGTGCGGCCATTTACGTCTACTATGAAGCAACCTGCAGCCAGACCGTCACTCTTCCCTCGAACCGCTGCCGATCGACGCATACATCGGCGACGTGCGGTCGCACCTGGCCGGCGGCCGCGCGGTCGTGCTCTCGGCGGCACCCGGCGCCGGCAAGACGACACGTGTGGCCCCGGCGCTGCTCGATGCGGGACCGCTGATCCTGCTGCAACCGCGGCGCGTGGCGGCGCGGGCGGTCGCGGCACGGATTGCCGACGAACGCGGGTGGACGCTCGGGCGCGAGATCGGCTGGCAGATCCGCTTCGAGCGCCGGTTCTCCGCTGATACGCGCCTGCTCGTCGTGACGGAAGGCATCCTGACGGCACGACTGCAGCAGGACCCGCTGCTCTCGGACTTCACCACGATCGTCCTCGACGAATTCCACGAGCGAAGTATCCACGCCGATCTCGGCATCGCGCTGGCGCGCCAGGCGTGGCTCGCCCGCGACGACCTTCGCATCGTCGTCATGTCGGCGACGCTGGAGGTCGAACGCGTCGCGCGCTTTCTCGGCGACTGCCCCACCGTGCGCGTCCCGGGCGCGCCACATCCGCTCACCGTCGAGTACGCGTCAGGTGAATCCATCCGCGATGCCGTCGCCGGCCTCCTTCCGCGAACCGGGGGACAGCTGCTCTGTTTCCTACCCGGCGCGCGCGAGATCGACCGCGCGCGATCCGATCTGTCGCTGCTGGCCTCGTCGTCGGGGATCGACGTCGTGCCGCTGCACGGATCGCTCGACGCCGAGCGCCAGGACGATGCGATCCGGGCCACGGCGACGCGCCGGGTCATCCTCGCCACCAACATCGCGGAAACGTCACTGACCGTGCCGGGCGTGTCCGTCGTGATCGACACCGGTCAGGTCAAGGTGGCCAGGTACGACCCGCAGCGCGGCGTGGACAGCCTGACGCTCGAGCGGGTGACGCAGGATTCCGCCGACCAGCGCGCGGGCCGGGCCGCACGGCGCGGGCCCGGCATTGCACGACGGCTCTGGGAGAGCCGCGACAGGCTGCGGGCGCATCGGGAGCCTGAGATCGCACGTGTCGATCTCGCCGCCCCGTTACTCGACCTGCTCGCGTGGGGTGGCGATCCGGCGTCGTTCGACTGGTTCGATCCGCCGCCGCCCGACCGCGTTGACGCGGCACTGCGGTTGCTCGAACGGCTCGGCGCGATCGAGCGTGGCGCATGCCACACCGCGCGTGACACCGCTCGGGCGCCAGCTGCAGCGGATTCCGCTGCATCCGAGGCTTGCCCGGATCCTGCTCGACGGCCGTGGCGCGCCCGAGATCGCCGCTGCGTGCGCGCTGCTGGCCGAACCACTGTCCCTCGAACGGAGCGACAGCGTCTCGACGACCTGCGACCTGCTGCCGGCGCTCGATCGCTTCGACCGTCAGCCGTTCCACGTGAGGCAGGTGGCGCAGGAGCTGCGACGAATCGCGGGCGGCGCGCTCGACGGCGATGTCGCGGCGCGCGCGCCGGAGGAGGCACTGCGCCACGCGCTCTTCACCGGGTATGCCGACCGCCTCGCGAAACGGCGCGCCGAGACGATCGATCGCCTCACGCTGGCGACCGGTCACGGCGCCGCGCTCGGCCGCGAATCGGGCGTGCGGGACGGCGACTATCTCGTGGCGCTCGACGTCGTCGCCTCGACACGGGATGGCATCGCCGAGTCACGGATTCGGGCCGCGAGCCGTGTCGAGCCCGAGTGGATTTCGCCGACGTCCATCGAGGTCGAGCATCGCCTGGATCCAGGAGAGCGGGCGCGTGCGTGCGTGGCGTGTCGCCCGCTATGGCGAGCTCGTTCTCAGCGAAGCGTCCGTGAGCGCCGATCCTGGCACGACGGCGACGCTGCTTCGCGACGGATGGCTGGCGCGTCAACCGGATGCGCGCACGACGCAGCTGCTGCGCCGCCTGCGGTTCGCCGGCCTCGACATAGACGTGCCGGCGCTCGTGCATCAGGCGGCGACGAACGCAGGCAGTGTGGACGAGATCGACGTGGAAGCGCACCTCTCATTCGAGACGACACGGACGCTCGCCGGCCGTGCTCCCGCGGCGCTCACCGTGCCGAGCGGCAGGTCGATGCGCCTCACCTACGAAGAGGACGGCTCGGTGTCCGCGTCGGTGAAGCTGCAGGAACTGTTCGGCCTCGCCGAGTCGCCGGCGATAGGGCCGCGCCGTGTGCCGGTGACGTTCCACCTGCTCGCTCCGAATGGCCGGCCCGTGCAGACGACGCGCGACCTGCGCAGCTTCTGGGAGCGGACCTACCCCGAAGTGCGCAGGGAGTTGCGTGGACGCTACCCGCGGCACCCGTGGCCCGAAGACCCGTGGACCGCGCAGCCGACCCACCGTGCGAAGCCGCGAGCATGACGCACAGCGCAGCGGGATGCCATAATTCAGAATGCGAGCGGCCATCTTCTTCCTCCTCCTTCTCACCACTGCCACCGCGCAGGAGCGTCCGCTCCCTGACTTCGAGACGTTTGCGGCCGAGGTCAAGAAGCATCTGGAGACCGACGAGGAACGGCAGAGCGGATATACGTTCATCGAACGGCGCGTCGAACAGAAGGTCGACAAGTCAGGCCGGACGAAGGACGAAACGGTCAAAGTGTTCGAGGTCTACCCTGGTCTCCCCGGCGAGGATCGCTACCGCCGGCAGATAGAGGAGAACGGCAAGCCGGTCCCGCCAGACAAGCTGGCGAAGCAGGATCGCGATCGGCAGAAGGAGGTCGAGGAGTACGCGCGGGGACTGTCGAACGTCCCGCGCCAGCAGGCGGCCGCGCGCGAGCACGCCAAGGCGCGGCGGGAGTATTCGGCGGCGGTCGACGATCTGTTCCGCATCTACGACATCCGCATGCTGCGGCGCGAGGCGCTCGGCGGCCACGACACGATCGTCGCGACGCTCACCCCGAAGGCCCGGCGTCAAGCCGCTGACCGACGATGGGAAGGTGATGCGCCACTTCAAGGCGCGCGCCTGGATCAGCGAGTCCGACTACGAGCTGGTGCGTGTGGAGATCGAGGCGATCGACACGCTGTCGTTCGGACTCGGCCTGCTCGCCCGCGTGCACAAGGGCACGGTCGCCACCTACGAGCGACGCAAGGTCAACGACGAAGTGTGGCTGCCGGCCGAGGTCACGTGGACCGCCAGCGCGCGCGTCGCGCTCGTGAGGGTCCTGCGCCTCCGCGGCGTGGCAGCGTTCTCCAACTACCGCAAGTTCACGGTGGACACGTCCACGACATATACGTCGAGATAGTAGGCAGTGACCGTAGGGCGGGTCCTTTCGGACCCGCCAGGCGCGTCCGGAAGGACGCGCCCTACTGCCTACTGCCCACTACTCCGAAAAGAACGCCCTGACGTCCTCGTCCGCCGGCCGCGCACGGATCTCTGCCGGCGTGGCGACCTGGGCCAGGCGGCCTGCGATCATGACGGCCATGCGGTCCGAGATCTCCTCCGCTTCCTCACGGTCGTGCGTGACGTAGAGCATCGTCATGCCGAGCGATCGCTGGATTTCGCGAATCTCGCGGCGCATGATGCGGCGCAGTTTTGCGTCGAGGTTGCTGAGCGGCTCGTCGAGCAGCATGACATCCGGCTCCATGATCAGCCCGCGGGCGAGGGCGACTCGCTGCTGCTGGCCGCCGGACAGCTGGTGGGGATACTTCTGCTCCTGCCCTTCGAGCTGCACCAGCGCCAGCACGCGCGTGAGGCGCTGCTCGCGCTCGTCACGGCCGAGGTTCCGGATGCGCAGCGGGTAGTCGATGTTCCGCGCCACGGTCATGTGCGGCCACACGGCATACGACTGGAACACCATGCCGATGCCGCGTCGCTCGGGCGGGACGGCGACGCCCGCGGCCGTGTCGTTGAGCGCGCGGCCGGCGAGGTCGATCCGTCCGGCGCTGGGCATCTCCAGCCCCGCAATCATGCGCAGCGTGGTCGTCTTGCCGCACCCGGAGGGGCCGAGCAGCGTCATCAACTCGCCTTTCTCGATCTCCAGGTCGAGGCTGCGAACCGCCTGGAAGTCCCCGAACCGCTTCTCGATCGCCCTGAGGACGATGTGGCTCATCGCGGCCTCAGCGCGGCAACCGCGCCATAGGCCGTGAGGATGAACGCCAGGATCAGCACGGCGACGACGCTGGCGGAGGGTGGATCGGCATATCCTGCAGCGCGAAGAGAACCGTGCCCACGGTTTCGGTTCCCGGGCCCACCAGCAGGATCGACATCGTCAGCTCGCCGAAGGCCGGCATGAACACGAGGAACCAGCCCGCGAGGATGGCCGGCCGCAGGAGCGGAAGCCAGATCGTCCGGAACGCCGTCGTCAGGCTGGCGCCAGAGACGCGGGCGGCTTCCTCGAGCGTCATGTCGGTCTGCTGAACGGCGGTTGTCACCGATCGGACCGCAAACGACAGGTGCTTCGCGAAGTACGCGATGAGGAGAATCCAGAGAGTGTCGGTCAGCGCGAGCGGCCGGCTCCACACGAGGATCAGGCCAAGCGCCAGGATCGTTCCCGGCGCGGCATACGGAAGGTTGACGCACGCGTCCACCAGGCGGCTCGTCCCGAGCCGCGGATGGGCCTTCACGTAGGCAAGTCCGGTTCCTGCCGCGGCCGCGGCGGTCGCCGCTCCGAACGCGAGGACGAACGAGTTGACGAAGCCGCGGGCGGTGTCGGGACGTGTGAAGAGCACATAACGGTACCTGTCGAGCGTGAAGTTGCTCCACCGGAAGTCACCGGCCACGTTCATCACCGAGGTCAGGACGATGGCGAAGATCGGCAGCAGGCACGTCAGGATCGCGACGGCCGTCACGGCGCCGAAGATCGGCCAGCGCCAGGCGCCGAGCGCGATCGGCGACCGGGCCGATGCCTTGCCCGTCACGCTCGTGATGCGCATTCCGCGGCCCAGCCGCTCCGCGGCCATCCAGGCGAGGAGCGCCATGACGAGCAGTGCCGCGCTCAACGCGCCGGCGGTGTAAAGACCATCGAGCCCGCCGGTGCTCGCATAGCTGTAGATGCGCGTCGTGAGCAGCTGCACCCGCGCCGGCGAGCCGATGAGCGCCGGTACGCCGAACGCGGACGCCGACGCCGCGAAGACGAGGAACGCGCCCGCCAGCATCGCCGGCCGGATGAGAGGCAGCGTGATCGTCCGCAAGACCATGAGCGGACCCGCGCCGCTCATGCGCGCGGCGTCCTCGAGGCTGGCGTCCATGTTCTCCAGCGCGGCAAGGCACGTCAGGTACGCGAACGTGTAGTAGAAGAGCCCGAGCACCCAGATGATGCCGGTGACGGAGTAGATGTCGAAGACCGCCGCGCCGGCCGCGCGGTTCAGCCAGCCAACCGCCGGATTCGCGAGGTTGATCCAGGCGATGGCGCCGAGATAGGGCGGCACGACGTACGGCACGAGGAGAAGCACGCGAAACCGCGGCGCCCCCGGCAGGTCGGTTCGGGCCACGAGCCATGCCAGCGGGATCGCGAGCGACAGCGCGAAGACGACCGTGGCGGACGACACGATGAACGTGGTGACGATCGCCTGCAGGTTGCCCGGATCGCTGAACGCCTCCGCATAGTGGCGGGACGTCACACCCGCCGGAGTAGCCACCGATCGGATCAAGAGGAGGGCAATCGGCGCGATGGTAAGGACGGCCAGGAGGACGACCGCGGCGACCCGGACAGGACGGGCAACAAACGCCCAACGGTCGGTCATCGCGCGTCGAGGACGGCCGTGTTGAATCGACGCTTGATCTCCTCGCGTGCCCGAGTCGTGTCGCGCAGGTACTCGAACGTCCATGGCAGGAGCGGCGCGGAGAACACCTCGCGCCACGGCCGTGCGCCGGCTGGCGGCTGGATGTGATCGACGGGCGAGTACATCCACCCACTGACGATCGCCGCCTGGCCGGTGTCCGAGAGGAAGAAGTCGTAGAGCCGCCGCGCCGCATCGGGCGCCGCCGTTGTCTTCATGATGGCGATCGGGCTCGGCACCAGGATGGCGCCGTCTTCCGGATACACGATCGCGATCGGCGCCGCCGGGTTCTGCTGGCGCGCCTGGAGCAGGTTCTCGAGCAGGATGATGCCGGCGTCCTTCTCACCGGTCATGACCCGGCTGAGCACGGCGCTGTTGCCGCCGGCGACGACGACGTCGTTGCGCCGGAGCGCGTCGAAATACTCCCACCCGTATTTCTGCGCAAGCGCCGCGACGGCCGTGAATGCCGAGCCGGACCGATTCGGGTCGCCCATGGTGATCCGGCCGGCCCAGACGGGCTCGGCCAGTTCGCGGAACGTGCGCGGACGTTGACCGCTGTCTACGCGGGTGGTGTTGACCGCCAGCACCATGACCGGCACGCGGACGGTGACGAACGTCCCGTCAGGATCGTTGAGCGCCGGCGGGATCCCGCCCGCGGCCGGCGAGCGGTACTCCAGCAGGTGGCCCGCCTCCTTGAGCTCCTCGTACCAGAACGGATCGGACGTCATGACGAGGTCGGCGGCGACGCGGCCGGCGGCGATCTCGCTGTTGAGCCGCGCCGCGACGTCCTCGCTGCCCCGCTGGAACCAGCGGATGGTCAGGTCGGGAAACTGCTCCTGCAGCACCGGTTCGAGCGCGGCGATGACGTGCTCGTAAATCGATGTGTAGATGGTGACGGTCTGGCCGCCGCCGGCGCCGCCGCAGCCCGCCGTGACGGACAGAAGGAAAACGGCCAGGGCCGAAAGCTGGCGCATCGCGCCGAAATCACACCACAGTCCACAACGGAGGGTCAAAGGAGTACTATCCCGGTTCATGCGCCGCCTCTGGATCGTCCCGTGCGTCGTGGCCCTGGCCGCGCCCAGTCGGGCAGCCGGCCGCGCAGGGTCGTTCCGGTATGACGAAACTCGCCATCGCCCACCGCGGCGCCTCCGCGTACGCGCCCGAGCACACGCTGGCGGCGTACCGCCTGGCCATCGAGCAGAAGACCGACTACGTGGAGCAGGACCTCGCCGTGACGAAGGACGGCGTGCTCATCTGTCTCCACGACGACTCGCTCGAACGGACCACGAACGTCGCCGAGATCTTTCCCGATCGCGCGACCGTCGATCCAGCCACCGGCCAGAAGCAATGGCTGGCCGTTGATTTCACGCTCGCCGAAATCAAGCGGCTCGACGCGGGACGCTGGTTCGATGCTCGATTCGCCGGGGAGCGCGTGCCGACATGGGAAGAGGCCGTTGCCGCGGTGGGCACGGCTGCCGGCCTGTACCCGGAGCTGAAGAGCCCTCCCCTCTACCGGGCCCGCGGTGTCGACATGACGGCGCTGTTCGTCGCCTCGCTGCGGCGGCTCGGCCTCGAGCGCGTTCCCGCCAGCCGGCTCGTCGTGCAGTCGTTCGACGATCAGGTGCTCCGGGAGCTGGCGGTGGCGCTGCCCTCCCTGCCGCGGACGTTCCTGATCGAAGGCCGCGACGGCGCGCGCTGGCTGTCGGCGGAGGGGCTCTCCAACGTCGCCGGATTCGCCACCGGTATCGGCCCGACCAAGCGCCTGCTCGACGGCCGCCCCGACGTCGTCCAGGCGGCGCGCAAGGCGGGCCTGACGGTGACGCCGTACACGTTCACGTCGAAGGCGCCGGCACAACGATTTGCGGACGTGCGGGACGAGATGCAGTATTACCTGTTCGATCTCGGGGTGGACGCGCTGTTCACGGATAACCCGGATCGATTCCCTCGAGGAGGAGTGTGATGGGCCAGAGAACCAGGCGGATTGCACGGGCCATGGCCGCGTCCGCGATCACGACGCTCGTGGCGGCGGGGTTGTCCGGTTGCGGCGGCGGGACCGGCGCGCAGCAGCAGGAGACAACGGCAGCCGCACCGGCGGACCCGCGTGCGGAAGCGGCGCAGAACGTGCGGCTGGTCGGCTACAACGACCTGCAGGGGCGCACGGCGCTGGTGGTGACGACGAAGTCCGACGCCGCGAACGGCAGCTGGGTCTACGTCGGGCACCACGAGAGCTATCACGACGGCAAGCCGCTGCTCAACCCGATCACCGGCAAGATGGAATGGAACGGCACGTCGATCCTCGACATCGCCGACCCCGCGAATCCGAAGCTCGTGTGGCACATCCCGAACGACACCAACAAGAACTCCCGCGGCGTCTCGGTGGTCTACGACTACAAGTTCGACGGGTCGGGCCGCGACTACCTGATTCGCAACTCGGAGACATTGACGGAGGGCGAGACCGGGACCGACCTGAAGTACCAGATCTTCGACATCACCACGAGGGACAGCGACCCCTCGAAGATCTCGCTGGTCGCGGAGATCACCGGCACGCCCCCGAACTCGTGCGGCCAGGGCTGCGGTGGCAAGTTCATCATGCGCGCGCACAAAGGCTGGTGGTCCCAGGAGACCGGCTACTACTACGCCGCGTCGGGCGAGCCGGGCTTCCGCAACGTGATCGTGCAGATCTTCGATCTGAAGAACCCGAAGGAGCCGAAGCTCGTGGGCCGCGCCTGGATTCCGGGCCTCAAGAACGGCGAACCGGGCTATGAAGGGCAGTACTCGCATCACCCGGTCGTGGACGAGCAGAACAAGCGGCTCTACGTCGGCTACCGGAACGCCGGAGGTCAGGCGGCGGGGTTCGACATCTCCAACCCCGCACAGCCGAAGCTGCTCTGGAACGTGGACATGAATCCGCCCCACCGCGGTCCGCACACCGTATCGCCGATCGTCTATGACACGGTGCCGAACTTCGGGAAGAGCGCGCTCCCCAGGACCTACGCCTTCATCGTGGACGAAGCGGGCGGCGCCGGCGACATGAAGCCGTGCCCGAACGGCGTGCGCCCGGATCGTACATGGTGGACATCACGACCGAGACGAAGCCATTCCCGGTGTCGGTATGGCAGGTGCCGGTCGGCAACTTCTGCGAGAAGGGCGGGCGCTTCGGGCCGCACCAGAACGCCGATACGGTCAACGGCCAGATCAACCGGTTCGAGGACAAGATCGCGTGGATCGCGTACTTCAACGCCGGCGTCCGCGTCGTCGATCTCAGCGATCCGTACAACCTGCGGGAGATCGGCTACTACATTCCGAAGACGAACGAGAAGTCCTACGCCATCGCCGCCGACCAGCCGGTCGTGATCCAGATGAACGACGTGGACATCGATCACCGGGGACTGGCGTACGCGTCGGATCGCGTCGGCACGGGGTTGTTCGTCCTCCAGTACACAGGTGACCGGAGGCGTCAGACCGAGGAGTAGAACTCGAGGAAAGGCCGGGTACCGACCGACGACCAGGTCAGGTTTCGTGCGGGGCGGGCGCTCGACAGCCCGCCTCGCCACGACGCTACCGCGGCTGAGCCGTGCGGCCGCCGCCGGAACCGCCCGAACCCGAGGAGGACGAGCCGCCGCCCGATGACGAGCCGCCGCCAGAATCGGACGAACCGCCCGACTGCGAGTAGCCCCCCGAACTCACCGTGCTGCGGCCGCCCCTCGATGACGAGGACTCCGCTCGCGTCTCCCCCACTGGTCTCGGTGCCGACCGCTTCGCGGGGGCGAATCCGCGTATATCCCAGTCCGTTGACGACGCGCCCTTCGCCCGTGTCGGTTTGCGATGGCGTGTCGGTACCCCCACCCACGATGACCGAGCCGGGATAGTAGTAGGGCAATCCGTAGAGACCGGAATACGCGTAGCCGAACGGCGAGTAGTAGTAGCCGTAGTTTCCGTAGTAGTTCGGGTCCCACGAGTAGTACGGGTAACCGAAGCCCATGTAGCTGCCCAATCCGGCATCGGCGCCGAAGGGCGACGAAAACGATGCCGGCGCTCGTCTCGGCGCGGCGCTCCACCTGGAACTTGTCCGGGTACGACAGCGCGACCATCAGATCGATTACCGTATCGGGCACGTTCGCATTGTCCAGATCCACGAGCGTGGTGCGATTCAGGTTGAACCGGGCGCCCGTCTCGATCAGGGCGGCTTCGAGCGCGGCAGGCGCGACCTTGGTGCTCGCTTCCTTGACGGCGTCGATCGTCAACCCGCCGCTGTTCGGCATCCGTGCGGCGCGCGTGGCCCGATCGGCCGCACGGCGCACATAACGACGAACCCGCACACTGGCGCGGCCGCCAATCTCGAGCGCCTGCACGTCCACCCACGCGCCATCGGCGGCGATCAAGGAGAGGCCGGAGATCGTTCGCGGCGGCTGGTTCGCGCACGTCAGTTCCGCGCCGGCAAAGAGCCTCTGTCCATCGCGCGACCACTCGGCACGCTGGGAACCGCTGCAGCCGGCCTCGCTCGTCGGGTGCGCCATGGCATCGGCGACGATGGTCTGCTCGAACGCCGGTTCGCCTGACACGCGCGTGCTCAGCGTCACGCCCTGCGACTGTGCCGCCGGTGCCACGCACACCGCGACATCTTCCCTGTTGCCAAGCAATCGCTGACCGGCTTCAGCGACCGCGTCCGCACCGGCCGGGTTGCCGTCCCGCATGCGGTCGTCCAGCATCCGCCAGCATCCGAGCCAGGGTTCCCAGCGCGGGTCGGCCTGCTGCGCGCGGGCGGGGGTAGCCACGGCAACGAGCAGGAAAGCGAGGGCCATATACGGTTTCATGATGATCAGCTCCTTCCGGCTAGAGGCCGGAAGCCATATGGAGAACGGCGATCAGAACAACAGGTTCACGCCGGCGCCGAAGCGGAAACCGCCGAGATCGATAGGGTCGAAGTTCTCGAAGTCGCGCCCCAGATCACCTGCGGCCCAGATGTACCGGCCGTCCAACGACAGATACAAGCGACGATACACCCTTACGTCCACGCCGGCCAGCACGTGAGCGCTGGGCGTCCACCCCTCGGCCGTAAACGTCTCCGGGAAGACGCTTTGATCGAAAACGTCGATGAAATCACCAGACTGCTGGAACCGGTACCAGAGCGTGCCGCCACCGGCGCCCACATAGGGAACCACGCTGTTCGGCACCCACGCCAGCCGGCTGATCTCCCGGCCCCGCGGCGCGAGCGCGAAGCGGATGCTGCCGGTCAGGTTCAGTTGCCTGAGCGAGGTCGTCTGCTCGATCGGCAGGCGATTGTTGTCCACGAAATTGCGGTACTCCGAATCCACCGACGCGCGGCTGAAGTCCAGCCCGATCACCGCGTCGGCGCGAGAGGACAGCGCGATGCCGACATCGCCACCAACCGTGGCGGTGTTGAAGTCGCTCTTCTCCACCGTCAACTGCTCCTCGACGAAGTCGAAGAGATCGCTGCCGGACCGCGCGAAGACCCACCCGCCCCGCACCGCAATCGAGCCACCAGGCCGGCCGAAGAAGAAGTCGGGCGGCGAAGCCGGCGGCGGCCCTTGGGCGACGGCGTCCGGCGCAGTGACCAGGACCGTCAGACTGGCCAGCCAACGCCGCCCAACACATGCGTATCCAGCGCATACCACCTCCTCGAGCGAAAGTAACGTCTCTCCGTCAATAATCACGCCAGCACGAGCTTGCCAATTTCACTGGCGATTCAGCCGCGCGAAAAGGCAGGACCATCCGGCTGTCCCCGTCGTGCGACAGGTCCGTGTCCTCTCACTTCGCGATGGCGAAGGAGGCGCGTGCGACTGATAATGCACCGATGGCTGTTCGCGAGACGTGTGCGGCAACCGCCGTCGTCGTCGTGGGCGGCTCGGCCGGCGCGCTCGGCGCGCTGGCCACGGCCGAATCTGCCTGCGCTGCACGGTCACGAGACCCTGAGATGCTCAGGCTCGAGCCGGCGAGCTCAGCTCCGATCGAACGCCGCAGAATCCGGCCATGAGCAAAGGCGATCGCCGCGCCGCGCTGACGACCGCCTGCGATGATCTTCAGGCACAGCTCGAAGCCGTCGCCCGCAGCGTCCGCCACCTCGTTCGCGATGTGACGGTCCTGAGCGATGCGCCGGGCGCGGCGCGCGCGCTCACGCAGCACCTGGCCGAGCTCCAGCGCCACCTCGACGACCTCCGCTCGAACGTGAGCGAGCAGTGGAACGCCCTTCGCGGTGTCCGGGTTGCCGCGTACACATTGTCTGCGTCCGTCGATCCGATGCGTGACGGCAGGACGACGCTGGCAGAAGACAAACAGGCGCTGGAGCGCACCCACGCCGCACTCCAGGTCGAGCATGCGCGGCTTCGGCGCACGCCGCGCGACCGGGCAGGCCACGCGGTGCATGCCGAGCACCTCCGCGATCACCTCATCGAGCTGCGGGAATTCAAGAAGCGGCTCCCGGTCGCCCACCACACCGCGGCCGATCGGCGGATGTAGGAATCGCGTTCGAGCTGGCGCAGCGTGCAAACGATCACGGCGCGAATCGCGCCGTGCGCCTCACCAGCCTTACTGATCCGCCACTCTCGCTCCGACGCCGGGCATCAGCAGGTCGCGGATTCTCTGCGCCTGCTCTTCCAGAGCGCGCACACGCTCGTCGAATCTGTGCGCCGACGTCAGATGCCCGACGCGACGCATGCGGTCGGCAACACGCCGCCGCACTCCCGCCTGCTCCTCGAGCGCGCGAAGCGCCGTCCACAGCGCGTGCTCCACCGCGGTCGCCTGCTCCGCCGTCAGCGTCTCGCTCGAATAGGCGTGGCCGACGCGGCACCGGAACCGGAGCAGCTCACCATCCTGGAGCTCCCACAGCACGCCGCCGCACCCGGGACACGAGTACGGCGACGGGTCGCCGGGATGATCGCGCTCGATCCTCGTGCATCGTCAGCTCCTTGACTTCTTTCGCGAGCGTGTCCTTGTCCACAGCCGGTGCAATCGCCGCCGCGGCGCTCGATGCGACCAGTGCGGCCAGCCGTTCTCCGATGTCCGAGGCCTGGAGTTTGTAGTCGACGTCGACGTGGGCCAGCGCGCTCTCGGGCATCGACGGCCACGGCGTCTCCGCCGGATCCTGGACGACGGCGACGCCGCCGGCGCGTTTGATTTCCCGCAGCCCGAGAGTTCCGTCGTCGAGCAGGCCGCTGAGCACCACGCCGATGGCGCGCGGGCCGAACCACAAGGCGGCGCTCCTGAACAACGGATCGATCGCCGGCCGGAGCCCGTGCTCTCGCGCTCCGCGCGTGACGCGCATGCGGTCCTTCTCGAGCGTGAGGTGGAATCCCGGTGGAGCCACGTACACGTGGCCGGGCCTGATAGGCGCCCCGTCCTCGGCGTGCAGCGCCGGCAACGGACCGGCGCGATCGAGAATGGCCGGCAGCCTGCTGCGCACCCCATCTGGCAGATGCAGGGCCACGAAAACGGCGGCGGCGAAGCTGGCGGGCAACCGCTCGACCACGCGCTGCAGAAATCCGACACCACCGGCCGATGCCCCAATCACAACGATGTCGAATTTAGCCATCTGCCGACTGCAGTCCCCTCCGAGGATCGGTGCTAGTCTATCCGCGTCTGGCCGGCATGAACGAAGTAAAGACCCCGCCGCAGTTCGAGAAGCTGCTGGAACACCTGAAGGTGAGCCGCGGATTCGATTTCACCGCTTACAAGCGCTCGACGCTCGTCCGCCGCGTGGATAAGCGGATGGCGTCGATCGACGTCGGCTCGTACGAGGAGTATCTCGACTATCTCGAAGTGCACCCGGACGAGTTCGGCGAGCTGTTCAACACCATCCTCATCAACGTGACCAGCTTTTTCCGCGATCCGGAGACGTTCGAGTACCTGCGGACGGAGGTCGTCCCCGCCGTGCTGCAGCACAAGGACAGTCACGAGCCGATACGGGTCTGGAGCGCCGGCTGCGCGTCGGGTGAGGAATGCTACTCGGTGGCGATCCTGCTCGCCGAGGTGCTCGGGCCGGATCAGTTCCACGAGCGGGTGAAGATTTACGCTACCGACGTCGACGAAGAGGAACTGGCGATTGCGCGCGCCGCCGCGTACACCGACCGCGAGATGGAAGGCCTGCCGGAGAACTTCCGCGCCAAGTACTTCGATCGCAACGGCAGCCGCTCCGTGTTCAAGAAAGACCTTCGCCGCTCGGTCATCTTCGGCCGCCACGACCTGCTCGACGATGCGCCCATCTCGCGCGTGGATCTGCTCGTGTGCCGCAACACGTTGATGTATTTCAACCACGAAGCACAGTCGCGCATCGTCAACCGGTTTCACTTCGCGCTGCGCGATGGCGGCTACCTCGTGCTGGGCAGGGCGGAGATGCTGCTGAACTTCGCGGGCGCGTTCGCGCCGATGGACCTGAAGCAGCGCGTCTTCACCAAGGTGCGCAGCGAACATCGCGAACGAGCGGCTGCTCGCCGGCCATCCGGCGGGGCGGGACGAGCGCTCGGTGCCCGCGACGCAGGCGAACCGCCTGCGTGAAATCGCTTTCGATCAGGATCCGACCGCACAACTCGTCGTGGACGCGCGCAGCCATCTCCTGCTCGCGAACGCACGCGCGCGCGACCTCTTCGGCCTCGTCCCGCACGACATCGGCCGGCCCTTGCAGGACCTGGAGGTCTCCTACCGTCCCGCAGAGCTGCGGTCGTGCATCGACGATGCACACGCGCGGCGGCAGGTGGTGCAGTTGCGCGATATCGCCTGGCCGCTGCGCACCGGGGAGTCCCGCTTCTTCAACATCCAGGTGACACCGATTTTCGATGCGGCGGAGACATCGCTCGGCAGCAAGATCATCTTCTCCGACATCACGCGGCAGCACGAGCTGCAGGACGAGCTGCAGCGGTCGCGGCAGGAGCTGGAGACGGCTTACGAGGAGCTGCAGTCCACGAACGAGGAGCTCGAAACGACCAACGAGGAACTGCAATCAACGGTCGAGGAGCTCGAGACGACCAACGAGGAGCTGCAGTCCACCAACGAAGAGCTGGAGACGATGAACGAGGAGCTCCAGTCCACCAACGAAGAGCTCGAAACGGTGAATCAGGAACTGCGCCAGCGCGGAATGGACCTCGGGCGCAGCATGGTGTTCCTGAGCGGCATTCTGAAGAGTGTGCCGCTTGGCGTCGTCGTCATGAACGAGAATCTGCACGTCGAGTTGTGGAACGACGTGGCCGCCGATCTGTGGGGCCTGCGCGATGACGAGGTGAGAGGGAAGCATTTCTTCGGGCTCGACATCGGGTTGCCTGTCGAGCAGCTCCGCCAGCCCATTCTGTCCCTCATGCAGTCTCCGGATCGCACGGCCGAGCTCAAACTCGACGCGACCAACCGGCGCGGGCGGCCGATTGCCCTCCACGTTTCGCTGGCGAATGTCGGCGAAGCCGAAAACGGCCTCGGGATCATCGTGCTCATGCAGGAACTGAATCTCGCCGTGCATTGATCGCAGGCCGGGATGGCCATGCCGGATAACAAGGCGCCGGACAGTTCGGGTCTGCGGACCGAGCACGCCGCGCTGAAGCGCGCGACCGAAGCGCTGACGGCAGAGCACGAGCGTTTGCGGCGACATGGCTGTACCGTCCGCGGAGCGGAGCGCGCACCGGACCCGGCTCCGCAACACGCTCATCGAGCTCGAGCAGCATTACCAGCGGCTGCGGCGGCAAGCACGGCGCCGGCACCAGGAGCGGCAGCGACGGCTGGCCACGGACCGCGACGAACACACCCGCCCGGAGCAGGTAGCAGACTTCCCGGCCGCCACGCGATCCGCCGATCGTGGTATGCATGCCTGGAGTGCAGCAAGGTCTGGATCGCCCGTCGCCTCGAGCAGCCAGCCGTTCGGATCGTTCCGATCCACAGCCCCGCCTCGACCATGCGATGACGCGCGGCGTCTCATGGCGCGTCAATGCCGAGCGGCTGATGCTGCTCGCGTGGGCGCGCGCGATCCTGCTGCAACTGGCGCATCCGCTGATCGCCGCCGGCGTCGCCGAGCACAGCACGTTCAGAGGTGGAGCGCTGGCCGCGGCGATGCGTCTCCATCACACCGTCCGCGCCATGCTGTCGCTGACCTTCGGCGACGCGCCGGCGCGCGAGCAGACGCTCGAGACCATCCGCGCGATCCACCGGCGCGTCAACGGCCGCCTGCCGCACACGGTCGGTTCCTTCGCGCGCGGGACCGCGTACTCAGCCGAGGATCCCGCGCTGCTGCTGTGGGTGCACGCCACGCTGCTTGATTCCGTGCTGCTGGTGTACGACCGCGTCGTGTCGCCGCTCTCCACGGCGGAACGTGACGCGTACTGCGAGGAGGCGGCGGCAACGGCTATTGCGCTCGGCGCGCGCGAGGGTGACGTGCCGCGCACGTCGGCGGCGCTTCGCCGCTACGTCGATACGATGCTCGCCTCCGGCACGATTGCGGTCGGCGCCCAGGCGCGCGAACTCGCCGATGCCGTTCTTGCGCCGGCGGGCGCACGCGCCGTCTGGCCCGCGGCGCAGGTGAATCGGCTGATCACGATCGGCCTTCTGCCGGCGACCTGCGCGAGCAGTACGGATTTAGCGTGGAGCCGGCGAGCGGAACGGCGCATGGAGGCGCTACTGCGCGTGATGCGGACGTTGCGACGTGGCGCGCCGCAATGGCTCATCTATTGGCCCGAGGCCAGGCGGTTGTCAATCGGACAGCAGGAGCATCAGTGCGACTCGAAGGACTTAGCACGATGTCGCGATCGGATTTCCTTGGAGCGCCACCTGACTCTGAAAAGCGGTTCGCGACTTAGAGGCTATACTGCCGCACATACCCGACCGGACACGCACGCGGGCGAGAGGACCACACCCATGCTGTCTGCCGTTCCCTCTACACCGATCGCGCTTCCCGAAGTGCTCTTCGTGGATTCGGATCCGGTTGCCGAGAAGTATCCGATGTTGCGCGATCAGTACCGCCTCACGCTCGCGTTCACCGCGAGCGCGGCGCTCCACGCGCTCAGCCGCAGCACGCCGGAACTGGTCGTGATGGAGCTCGATCTGAGCGACGGGCCAGCGGAAGAAGTCTGCCGGCGCGCCAAGACGCTGGCGACGCCCTCCACCGTGCTGGTCACCACGTCGACCGCCGAACGGGTACCCGAGGCCCTGGCCGCAGGCTGCGACGGGGTGCTGCTCAAGCCGTTCGCGCCGAATCTTCTCTACGCGCGCATCGGTCGCCTGCTTCGTGCGCGCTCGATCGAGCTCCGCATGCGCGCCCAGCGGCAGTACGCCAAGTCGGCGCACCTGCATGAGCGCGCGAACCTGCTTGCCGCACGCACCAACCGCGAGTGGCCGAGCACACACTGCCCGCACTGCGATCACGCGGGCGTCACGAGCTTCGAGCACACCAGCCACCGCCGCTCGTGGTATGCCTGCCCCGAGTGCAAGCAGGTGTGGATGGCGCGGCGGCAGGAATAACTCTTCAATCAGTCATCTTCAGTCTGCAATCCGCAGTCTCGAGATTCCATGCTCAGATTGCTGATTGCGGATCCGGAGATGGCTCGAACTCGCCTTCCCATCGAGCGACGACGACTGTGGCCAGGCAGTTGCCCAGCACGTTGAGCGACGTGCGGACCATGTCCATCAGCGCGTCGATGCCGAGGATGACGAACACCGGCTCGACGGGCAGCCCGAAGGACGACAGCGTGCCGAACAGGATGACGAGCGCGCCGCGCGGGACGCCCGCCACGCCTTTGCTCGTCAGCATCAGGGTGAGCAGCAGAACGAACTGCTGGCTCAGCGACAGCTCGATGCCCGCCGCCTGCGTCACGAAGAGCGCCGCCAGCGACAGGTAGAGCGTGCTGCCGTCGAGATTGAAGCTGTAACCGGTCGGCATCACGAACGCGACGATCTGCCGCGGCACGCCCAGCTTCTCCATCGCTTCCATCGCGCGCGGCAGCGCCGCCTCCGAGCTCGTCGTCGCAAACGCGATCGACACCGGCTCGGCCACCGCCTGGAGGAACCGGCGCAGCGGCACGCGCGCCATGAGCGCCACGGGCAGCAGCACGGCGACGATGAAGATCACGACCGCGACGTAGAACGTCGCCAGCAGCTTGAACAGGTTGACCAGGATGCCGAGCCCGAGGTTGCCCACGGTGTAGGCGATCGCGGCGCCGACGCCGATCGGCGCGAAGTACATGACGATGTTGGTGAACTTGAACATCGTCTCGGCGAGGCTTTCCGCGAAGGCGAGCATCGGCCGGCGCTTCTCGATCGGCACCATCGCGAGGCCGATGCCGAACAGGACGCTGAAGACCACGACCTGCAGAATCTCGGCGTCCACCACCGCGCGCCCGATGTTCTCCGGGAAGATGTCGAGGACGACGTCCTGCCACGTCCGCTCGGCGGGCTGCTGCAGCTGGACGGCCTCGGGCGGCGGCGGCAGGTTGATCCCGTCGCCGGCGCGCGTGATGGAGATGGCCGCCCACCCGATCAGGAGCGCCAGCGTCGTGACCACCTCGAAATAGATCAGCGCCTTCAGCCCCATCCGGCCGACCTGTCGCAGGTTGGAATGGCCGGCGATGCCGACGACGAGCGTGGCGAACAGCAGCGGAGCGACGACGGTCCTGATCAGCCGCAGGAAGATCAGGCTGAGCACGCGGAGGTCGGTCGCCACCGCCGGGAAGTCGTGTCCGATCGCGGCACCGATCACCATCGCGACGAGAATCCACGTGGTCAGCGAGCGGCGCGTCCACGCGTACGCGACCAGCGCCGCGATCGCCAGCCAGCGCGAGGCCATGAGCACCGCCGGCGCCATCGCCGCGACGTCGTAGAAATCGAGAACCGCCAGGAACGCGGCCAGGGTCAGCAGTGCAGTGGCTGCTACCGTAAGCTTGGGCATGGGCTTGGAGGTATCGAGCGGACGCCTATAGGTTATACTTTGATGTTCCTGCCTCGACGAGCTTCTTCACTGCGGAAGTGGCGGAATTGGCAGACGCGCTAGCCTCAGGAGCTAGTGGCCGCAAGGCCATCGGGGTTCGAGTCCCCGCTTCCGCACCAACGACTTACGGCGATTCGCTCTTTCCTGTAAACGTTCGACTGTGGCATTTTGTGGTATTTCCGTCCACGATCCTGATCGACTCTGAGGCGATCACTCGCGGGCAGACCCACCGATCATTGGTGCCCAAACGAACCCTCTCATCGCACGATCCCCACCGTTCGTCAGTGTGACCGCGAGCGCGCTGGACTGTCAGGAGGTCGGTCGTCCGTGGTCTCGACTTCCGCCGCCAGGGCCCGCGCCTGCGCGGCCTCCGCGCGGGCTTGATCGAGCCGATTGACCGCGAGCTGCGCCATCCGCCGCCGCTTGTTCCGGAGATACCGCGACGTTGTCGCCAGGCTGGTGTGCCCGAGCAGTTGCGACACGTCGGAGACGGGCGTGCCGGTCTCTTCGTACTGATTCGCGCCTTCGTGCCGCATGTCGCGCAGTTGCAGGCCCTCAAGGCCGACCCGCGCGACGAGCGTTCGCCAGCGATCCCGGATCGTAGCCAAGGCCAACACCCGACCCAGCTCGTCGCCGAAGACGTACGCCTCCCCAGGCCACGGCTGTCCCGCAGGATCGTGCTGGCGCATCTCGAGCAGAAGCCGCAACCGCGTGGAGAGCATCCCGGATCGCTCGGTTCGGGTCTTTTCCTTGCGCGCCTCAATCACCCAGGTCCGTCGCGGGAGACTCACGTTTTTCCACTGCAACGTGCGGATTTCGCTGGGCCGGCTCGCGGTATCGATCAGCGCGACCGTGAAGGCGTGCATGTACGGATCGGCGGCCGCGAGCAGCCGTTCTTCGTCCTCAGCCGTCTCAAACCGGCGGGACCGGGGAATCTCCTTCGCCAGCTTGAGCGCGGCGACGTTCCCCACGCGAAAGGGCGTGCGCTCGAGCAGCCCTTTCGTGACCCCCCAACTACACATCGACCTCAACAGCTTCAAGTCGTGGTTGACCGCCACCGACGACTTCCCCGCGTGCGTGCGGGCCTCGGCGAACGCCTCAAAATCCGGCAGCGTGAGCGCCTCGAGGGCGGTCTCGCCAATCGTGATGGGCGGAGTCGTGCCGGGCCGCACAAATCGACAGATTGTTCCGAGCCGATAACGGTGGATTTTCCCCGATACCATCAGGTCGCCCTTGCGCGCCTGCCATAAGTCGGCAAACGCGCGAACCGACAGCGGCCCGTGGCCCGCGGCCAGCGGGTGCGCCTGGGGGCCGCGAAAGCGCCCGGCTCGAATGTCCAGCCAGATGAGATTGGCTTCGGCGCGCGCCTCATCCCAGCTCACGACGTGCCGTCCGAGGTATCGATCCAGGCTGAAGCGATACCGCCTCTTCAACGCGGCGCAGGCGAACCACCACGGACACGCACAGCGGCCCCACTTCGTCTTGGGGTGCTGGCACCGTTTTTCGAGATGGTCGCGCCGATACGATCGCGGACTCATCGCCGTGGCCGTAGCGATGCCACAGGCCGCTGTCGTGGCGACGCGGGGGCACCTTCGAGCCACTGGTCAATCCAGGCCCGTTTGAAACGGAGTTCGCCGCGGCCGCCTACGCGCACGGCCCGCAGATCGCCCCGATGCACGGCTTCATAGAGTTGCCGGCGCCCGCAGCGCGCCCACGCCGCCTCTTCTTTGATCGTCAACCAAGGGGAGCTTGCCGCGGGCATCGAGGTGTCGGCGTGTTGATCGGGTTCAATCGCGAGCGGCGGCGCGGCCATGTGGGGCTCCTTATTCTGCATCATCGTTCACAAACGGCAACGATCGGAATTGATGCGCAGGGCGAACGGCCCCGCTGTTGACGATCTCGATCCACTGCCCCTCTGCCTCGCGGGCCCACACGACCCACGCGCACGTCACGCTATCGGTCTTCCCCTCGCCCGTGAACGACATCCGCGGCAGCACGATCAGCGCCTGGGGCGGGTGCGCCGCCAGCCATGCGCCGCGGCCCTCGCACGGCTCCAGCACCGACCGCCCGACTGGGATTCGGCGCAGGAGTTCGCGCGTATCCCACGGATAGAAGTCATAGGCTCGCCGAGCGTGAAAGAGCATGGTCACAGCTTGCGACGATCGGCCGCTTCACCCCTTAGCGACTCCTGATAGGCGTCGTCGTCCCAGAACTCCGCAATTGCCTCAGCGAACAGCGCACGCAGGATGTCAGGCGGAAGGGCGTCGAGTTCGACTTGGACGAGACGACCATACCGTTCGACGAACCCCCGTGCGCGGCTGTCGCGTTCCTTCCCTGGTTGCGGCGGGAGGGCATACTGCTCGACCTGGGCCGCCGTCAGTGCGACACGTCGCACCGCCTCCCAACAATCGGTCTTCGCGATGAAGTCCCGGTCGATGTCCTCGCCGCTGGGATCGTGATCGCCGGCGTACAGCAACACGGCCGGACGCTGCGCCGCAGCCACGTCGGCCATCACATCCGCTTCATAGGTCTGGGAGCTATAGCCGCCAAGCGCCAGGACCGGCACGCCCAGGTCGCCGAACCACTCCTCCAACTGCGCCACGATGCCGGCTTTCTCCACGCCGAGATAGAGGCTGACCGTTTGGCCTGCCGTGCGGTCCCGGCGATAGATCGACTTGAGCCAGCGTGTGGCGGCCATCGGACTCGCGAACGTCTGGTACCGGTGAATCGTGCGGCCGCGATCCATCAGCGTCGGAAACGCACCGGCATGTCGAGCCGCGGCAGTGTATTTCGACAGCGACTTATACGCATTCATCGTGTTCGGCAGCAGCAGCGCCGCCACGAGCCGATAGAACAGTTGGCGGAGCGTCACCAGCGTGTCGTAGCTGTGCACGATGTCCGCGGCCCGCTCCAGCAATTCGGGCCACGCCGGCCGCTGGACCGGGTGCGGCACGTCGTAGTTCAGGGCAGACGTGCTCACCGCACCTCCTGCGCGGGCGCTCGAGAGTCGAGCAGCGGGAGCCCGTCTTCGGCGACACGCAGCAAGAAGGGATTGATCGTCACTGTGGAAGGTCGCTGTCTGGACACCGGTATCCGACGATCGCCCCCAGGTGCCGCCGCCAGCGATAGAGGCCCGCCTGATTGGCGTCCGTGAGGCCGCCACCGGCTCAATCACGAATTGCTCGCCGGCATCCACGGACATCCGGAGGCCGCGCGCCTCGAGGTCCAACACCAACTTGAGCGCCGGCACCGGCACCGTCAGTCCGCCTTTGAGCGTGACGAACTCCGTCACCGGCGCCAACAGGGGCAGCAGGTCTGCTTTGTGTTGCACGAGAGCTTCACGCAACTCCGGCGTGACCACGCCTGCCGGCGCCTCGACATGCAGCTGGTCGCCACGGACTTCGAGGTGGATGCCGACGACTTCACAGGCGGCGAGGAGCTCGGTGGGCGTCACAGGTCGAACTCCTCCCTAGCGGCTCCGCTGCGGGCTGCGGCGTGCCGTTGATCGGCTTCAACGTGAAGGCGTCGGCGGCGGGATCTGATCGAAGGCGGCTGGAAGGATGTCAAGGATGTCAGAGAATCGCTCTTGACATCCTTCAACGAATCCTTAGGAATTTCTCCAAGGATGTCAGAGTCTGGTGACAACCTTCCAACGGGCACCGGCGCCGTTTCCGGCAGCGCCCACGACCACGGTCCCATTTGCCCGTGATGGATCGACCGCACCCGTAGGCGGGCTTTCGCGCGATCGATCGTGCTCTTGCTCATGCCGGCTGCTCTCGCCTCCCGTTCGACCACCTTCACCAGCACCGGCCCATCCGCCAGCAGGTCGCGCAGCCACTCGTCAGACTCCCGCCGTTCCTCGCGATCCGAAACGGGCCCGCGCAGCAGGTCTTGAACATCAACTCCGGTCACCGCGTTGGGCTCCCACTTGAGCCGGCCGTCAGGAATTGAGAACGCCAGCACCGCGGGCCGGCGCGGACAGGTTATTTTTGATAGGCATCGAAGCCGCCTCTCCTCACGGTCGGGATCGACGGTGATGGCGAGCGTCACGCGCGCCGCGCCGACGAACGCGATGCTGCCGATCGTGCGGTAGATGGCGGCTCGCTGGGAGTTCTTCGATAGGTGCATCACGCCGAGGATGGTGACGTGGTGTCGTTCAGCCAGCTGCGCGAGCGGCGCCAGCAGACCTCGCACTTCCGAATCCCGGTGGCTATCCTTGTCGCCGACGTAGGCGCTGATTGGGTCGATCACGATCAGCCCGGCGCCTGTCTGCACGATCGCGGACTCCAGGGCCGTCACGTCGGCGAGCTGAATGCCTCGGACTGTCCGACCGTCGGTCACCGTCGGCCCAGCATGGACGCGTAACGGGTCCGCACCCAACGCATCCAACCGCGGCCGAATGGTGTCGGCGAGCCCATCCTCCGCCGAGAGCAGGATGGCGGTCCCGACAGGACAGGCTGGGAACCCATCGGCTGAGACTGTTCCGGTCGTGTATCGCGCCACCACGTCGAGCGTGACGTAGCTCTTGCCGAGCCCCGGGTCACCGACGAGCAAGTTCAACTTGCCGGAGGCCAGTCGCCCTGGCCAGATCCATGTCACCCGCTCCGGTTCGACATCTGCTAAACGGGTCAACATGGGCTGATACCCACCCCTGACTTCAGGGTGGGGCAGATGTGGATATTCGGTGTCGCCATCGCAGCCGGCCGATGCGGGGTCGGTCCAGAGCGGCGCTGCCTGCAGCAGCGCTTTGAGCTCGTTCTCTGCCGCCGCGCCGTGCGCGTCGAGGAAGTCACTGACATCACCCTTGTCGGGCACGTCTGGCAACCGCACCGCCCGCACGTCCAAGCCGTGCGCCCGACACGACCGCGCCACCACCTGGTTATGTCGGCGGCCGGGGTCGTTGTTGTCGCCGATGACGCACACGCGCGTCACGCCTACGTCCTTCAACTGCACCGTGTCGCTAGCGGTCCAGTTGCCCGCGCCTCCAACATTGCAGGTCGCGGGAATGCCGATCGCCCAAAGCCGATCCACATCCTTTTCACCCTCGGCCACCACTACCGCCGGTTTCCCCTGGAGATCGGGTAGCCGATAGATCACGCGACGCTGCCCCCTCGGTGCCCCTCACCCAGCCCCCGCGCCCGTCTGGCCGTTCCTGCCACACGGTCTTTTTGCCGTCTGGCCGTCGCCCGGCGATCACCACCTTGAAGAGCCGGCTCGCCTCGTTCATCGACGTAGAGGTGCGCCGCGCTCCGGCGACGGCGCGTGCCGCGTTGGTGCTGGTGCGTCGTGGCCGTTGCCATTCGAGAGGCCGGCACGGTCCGTTGAGCCACGCCAGCGCCGCCTTGAAACTCTCACCGCGCTGAACCTGTTCAACGAACTCGAACACGTCGCCGCCGATGCTGCACGGATCGCAGCGCCACCGTTGCTTCGTGAGGTTACCGGCAACGAAGGGCGGGCATCCTCGTGAAAGGGCAACGCGTGACAAACTCGCAGCCGCGGCGTGTCAGCGCGTCGCCGGTGATCGCCGGAATTACATCTTCGAGGCGGCTGGCCGCGCGCACGGCCTCTTTATCGACGTTGGTCATCGGCGCACTCGGCCGGCCTCGGCCGGGTCGAGGGCCGTCGGCGCGTCCGCGAGGGAGGGCAGGAGCGCGATCGCGGGCTGGCGCGCCACGTCTGAGTTCCCACCAGCGCCCGCGATCAGTCGTTCAGAAACCAAGACGATTGTGCGTAGAATGAGAATCATAGCTGGGAGTCCATCCCTCCCGGTTTGAGCGATGGCCGTCGCCCATCGGCGGCCGCGCTCGCGGCGTCTTACGCCGCTGGCCGCGGTTCCTGAGCGCGATCGAAGAGTTGATCGATGCGGCGTCCGAGCGCGGCCGCGATGGCGAGGCGCTCCCCATCCCGAGGCTCAACCCATCCGTTTACGATCGTAGAGAACCGGTTTTCGGCAATTGCGCAAGTGCGCGCGATAGCGCGTTGCGACTGACCCGACCGGATGATCGCGATCTTCAGCTTCGTTACTGGCACTGCCCGCTCCTGGAAGAAGAACTCTCGCTGGAGAGTGTCGCCGAGGGAAGCAGGGGCTGTCGAATTTTTCGGCGAGTTTCGGCAGGGTTCGGCGAGGTTCGGCAGCCCGCCTCGGACTATCGGAGGCGGAACCGAAACTCGGGGGTCTGTCTGACGCGCTCGACTTCCGAGCCACGAGCGCGCCACTGGGACCCGGCTTTGAAGAGCTTGATTTCACCTTTCTTGTGCATATTCACTACGGTGTCTGGATGCACGCCAAGGCGTTCGGCGGCTTGCTTGAGCGTGAGCGTCGGTGAAGTGTCTGGCGCCAATGCAGCTTCACCAGCAAGCGGCGCACTGACGGGTGCCGGCGCTGATTGCGGCGCTGCGGATGGCGGTGGTGATGGGAGGCGCGTCTCAAGCAGGGCGGCCAACGTCGCCTGCTTCATGAGTTCAAATTGGTGGCGATTCTCGTGGCTTCGCGCTCGCGCTCTTGCTGCTGTTCAAATGCGGCCTTCGCCGCGTCGTTTGCCGCTTGCGGGTTCGGGAGCCCATCCCTCACTCTTTGCCAGTTCCTCCTGGGCCGCCGTATCCACGATGCCCTGTTGCTGGACGATCCGACCGTCCGTCACTACGTTGATCTCGCGCATGTATGTCGGAACGGGCGAAGGGGGGCTGTCCATGATCGCGCGGTAGAGCATCCGCGGATACGCGTGATAGACGTACGGGGCATCGTGGTCCGCTCATCCGAACCTCTCGCCCGGCATCGCGCCGGGGACGACAGGGCGGCGGCTCCCGCTTAGAATGGCAGCAGCTCGCTCGCTCGCCGGCAACGAGTGAACGGGTCGGGCTGTACAGGCGTGGACTCGCCTGTACAGCCCAAATCGCTGTGTAGTTTACTTCGGTCAGTTGTCAGACGGCGCCTCGTTCGAGAGGCGGTGTGAGCCGGGACTACGATGCTCGGGCCTAAGCCGCCGTTCCCCCCCGCTATTTCTCTTGTCCCCCGCGAGACAACTCGCGCCGCACCAGTTCGGGGACGAGATCTCCCACTGCGCGAGCAGGGCTGACTGGCGCTCCCGGCCGAATCGCCCGCCACGCATTAACCCCCGCCGCGCGGGCGTCGCATCATCGGGGACCCGAGTCGATGCGCGCCCCGCTGCCGTTGTCCGTCCGGGCGCGCCGCCCAGGCGCTCGTCGAGGCCTTGCAGTTGCCGTCGTGCGTTCAGATCACGATCAATCTGCAGGAGGGGCGAGTGCAGAGTGTCGAGCCGCGGCTGAAGTTCCACCGCGTCCACGCCGACCCACGCACCACGCCCCGGCGTCCCCCCTCCCCGCGCGGCCGCGATGATCCCGCCCTGATCCGACCTGTTCAAGAAACACCTGTCTGCGGAACGGGTAGCGCGTGTTCGCGAGCGCAGAAGAACGGGGGCGAAAGTCAGGACCCCGACCGAGAGGATTGTGAACGCGGCAGGATGGTCAAAGTTGCCGCGCTCTGCCGTGGTACCGCCGCCAGCGCAACTACTGCCGCTAGTGCGACAGTTCTTCTACCTGTGCATGTGTCCCGAGCGCAACGTCCACGACGGCCACCGCGTCTACCTCTGGTCCACGAAGTATTCGCCCCGCCGGATGACGACTGATGTGCCCAGCCTGTCCTGGTGCAGGACGCGGCGCTGCGGCACACCCCATACAACATTCGGCGCGTGTACGGAGTGCCCTCCGTGTGCCGAGTGATGACACGGTGCCAGTGTCGGCAATGCGGGCAGAGCACCTCAAGGCCAGGCTGCAGCGGGGTGTTCATCCGATCAGAGTAGATCGCGACCACTGACAGCGTGGGTCACGGACGTCAGCGGCGAGGGCTGGAGGCGCTATGATTCGCGAAGATGCCGCGTTGCTGCGCGTCAGGCTCGGTCTGTGAGGATCATCCGGATCAGCCCTGGCCGCATCCGGGGTGTGGCGGTGCCGGTGAGCAGTGCCACCAGCCCGACTGCCGATGGTGGCGTGGGCCGTATCCAACGGCCCTGAGCCCCGACGGGTGGGAGCGCGTCTACGCCAGCACGCGATCAGCAGGGCTCGGCGCCCTCGGACGTGGCCTGTACGGCGTCGTCCAGTGCTGGGGACCGCACCAGGCTCGGCAGGTGACCATCGTCAGCGAGCACGCCACGGTGCTGAAGGCTTTTGGTGCCCTCGATGCACTCAGCGCGCAGATGGTTGTCACCGGTACGCCAAGCGACGTCGTGGAGTTGATTGTGGTTGACGAGGGCGGTGAGCGGGTTGGGAGGCCGGACGCGCACTGACCTCTCCCATTTCATGATTCATCGCCTCATTGTGTGGAGCGGCCGCCGCGGTACCTCGTCGTCACGATCGCTCTCTGGAGAAACGGGCCTCGCGTCCCATGACCGTCTCGGAGTAAAGGGGCCCCCCGCCGCGGGTCGGCGAGCATGAGTGCCAACAGGAACCGGGTTGTGCCGACCATTCCAGCCCCTCCTCCGACGAGGACGAGCGACAGCCAGCCGACGACGGCGCGCAGCGTGACGACGACGACGCCCAGGACTTACTTCAGCACTAAAAACGTCAGGCCGGCGAGAACCGTGTACACGCCGTGCTCCAGGTCGAAGAACAGCCCGATGATGGTCCCGACGAACAGCTGCCCCAGCCGAGATAGCGCAGCAGCGACGCCACGACGACGACGTCGTCATACAGGACGGTCAGGGTGTGGTGCTCTTTTTTTGTGCATCGTGTTCAGGGGCGCGGGTGATATTCGGCGTCATGCGCGCGGCACAGCGCGTCGCACATCTTCGGCGACGCGGCGACGACGACGAATCCACATCGCGGGCAGCGCGCGCGCGACAACGTGGCCTCGATCGGGCGCATCGGCGTGCGGCTTCCACCGACGGCGGTGGTCGTCCAGGTCGTCAAATCCGGATCGGCGATTGCATTTTGCGCCGTCGCGACAACGTCCACGATATCTTGCAGCAACCCGTTCACGAGTTCGAAGTTGCCCTCCGCGAGCGCCCCCTGCGCCTGCTTCGCCTGCAGCGCGATGGACTGGAGCGCCGTCCACGCCTTCATCGTCATCACTTCACCTTCTGCGCGTCGTCGTCGGCGCGGAGAGCGCCAACCCGTATCCATTCCCCGGAACCGAGCCCACGACCTCGCGTGTGGTCCTTCAAAACAGGCTGTTCGTCGCGCCACACAGCAGGGCCGCGTGCTTCACCGCATTGGCGATGCGCGTCCCGTCATCGGCCGCGGCCGTGGGGAGCTTGCCAAGCGTGGTATTCACCGTCTGCCCGTTCCACTTGACGGTGCTCGTGGTGGTGCGATACGGCGTTTGCTTGATGCCCAACCGCACCGCGTACACCGCGCGAGTCGCTGAACGTCGAATCCGGCGCGACAGCGATGCTCCCCGCGCCAATCTCAGAGAGGGTGATGGCGGCGTCCACCGTGGAGATGCTAGGGCGAATAGCCGAGCCCTTGACCGTGACCGCGATCAGCTCCGTCATGCGCCACGAGAGCACGCAGTTATGCAGCGTGATCGAATCGATGGTGTCCTCGACCTCCGTGAACGTGCCGTTGTCTGACTTCACGCGGCGGGCTCGCATCAAGTCCAGCCCTTCCGACTCCAACCACGTCTTGGTCTCGTCCATGCTGGGGCCCGTCTGCTGAGCCGTGGCCTCACCCGTGACGACCCATGCCGCCACCATCGCGGCGATGACGCCGCACGCAGTTCTTCGTCTCTTCATGAACAATGTCTTCAGATCCCTGGCCCCAGGTCTATCCGGTGCGAGGTGGTCAGCTTGAGAAGCCTTGCCGCCGCGTCAGTGGTAACCCGGTCTCAGATACCGCACGGCGACATCGCCGCGCGTGATGTCAGTACCATTGTCGCTATAGAGCTGGAGCTTTGCGTTTGACTGGGATCAAGCCTCATCACGAACACGGAGGTGGTGCGCAGGCGTGAGCCACCGTGTGAACGATCACCATTCACTGGGGGTGGGGAGGAGGGCCGTCATGACGACCTTAGGCGGGACAACGCCGGAGCGACCGCCGCCTTCACGGGAATCGTGCGCGTCGTCGTCCCGTACGTCCACCGTGTAGCTACTCGTGGCGGCGTCAACGGTGATGCGAATCGTGCCGTCCTGGTCGGTCGTTTCAGGATCAGCAATCTGGTCGTCCGGCACATTCCCGCAGGGAGCCGGGCGGAAGCACTTGTTCGTCTGGAGAATCGTTGGCGCCGGGGCTGATTTGGCGATAGGCGGACGAGGACCGCTGCTCGGGGATGGTCGTAGGAGCCATTGCTCCCGTTGGAGATCACGATGAGGGCCGGCATCATGTCCGCGAGCAGCGAAGGGCGGAGCTGGTGTCGGACCCGTGGTGGTTGGCCTTGTAGAGATCGACATCCGCACCAGTCCGCCGCCGCAATCGCGTCCTCAGTCGGACTCTCATGTCCCCGCCGAAGAATGCCTTGAAGCCCGGAACGTGACGAGCAACGAAATACTCATGTCGTTCTCGTCCCGCGCGAGCACCGGCTGCCTCCGACCGATCACGTCGCCGCCCGAGGAGATCGCGGTGATGGAGACGAGAGGGTCCAGTCGATTACGCCTCCCGCCCGAAGCGTGTGGGCGTCCTCTCCGACGGTCGCCTGATAGTCGCGGAACGTCTGTTGCCGCTTCTTCTCGTCGGGAAGGCAGCACGCCTTGTCGCCCCGGTCGTAGCTCTCCAACACCGGCACGCCCAGCCGCACGAGATCGTCAATCCCGCCGAAATGGTCCTCGTGGTAGTGGGAGGCGACGAAGGCATCAATCTGGGTGACGCCCGCCTGCATCATCACGTTCTGGATCCGCTGGCCGTGGCCGTTCTTGCCGCTGTCGATGAGGAGGGTTTTGCCGTTCGGCATCACCACCAGCGCCGCGTCCGCCTGCTCCACGTCGATCTGGTAGATGCGAAGGGTCTGCGCGGCCAGAGGGGTCGCGCCCGCCGCAACGACGACGACGACGAACATGCAGGCTCTGACCAGACGCATAGAGTCCTCCCTGCACGCGATAACGCTGCGGCCGCGACATCGAACGGAGCGCAGGACCGGAGTCGTGGCATCCTACGTCGCGACCGTCGCCACGGCAAGCGAGAACCGTGACCGCCTACCCTTTCGACGCCCCCCTTCCACCCTCTGGACCCTCCGCCGCGAAAACCGGGTGCCTCCTGCGAGGTGCGCTTCGTGCCGAACGGCGTGGAGGTGAGGGTCCTCCGAAACGGCATCGCCTCCTGCATTCCCAGGTGTTCCCGTCCGGCGACGAGGCGCTGGCGTTTGCGGAGGCGGAGAGGAGCGGACGCTGCAGTTCCGGATGGGACTGGGTGTGAAAGAGTGAGGTCGTCGTCCAGCGACAAGTGCGCGAGCGATCCCCTCCGAAGCCGAGGTCGCGGGCGACGCTGACGGCGGCGTTGGCGCACTCTGACGCTTCGCCGTCTTGGTAGCCACTTCCGATCTCCTGCTTTGTGGGGCGACTTCATACAGCTGCCTCTCGGAATACCAGCGCACCCATGGCGAACGAACGCCCGCATCGCGGCCTCGCTCGCCTCGAAGACGATAAGTGGCGCCGACGGAGCGGACGTGATCGCCGGGCGCCGCTCTGCCCCTAAATCTCATCGGCGCGGCGCCCGCAAAAAGGCACCGGGTTCGATGGCTGAACGCGGGTCAGCTTACGTGCAGGTAACGCGCTGGCCGCGCTCTGCGGTGCTCTCTGGCTCAGTGGCTGGCTGCGGCATGGCCTTCGGTGCGCGATAGAGAATTCCGCCCAACAGGCAGCCGATCGCCGGAAACACGCTCGCGCTTGTGAGCCCGACATAGATGTCGAAGACCTGCGCCTGAACGTCCGCGGGGAAAGCCTGTCCGCTCGAATTGAGATACGGTGTATCGGCAGTAGGGGCGTTCATCGCGCCGAAATAGAATTCGAGCACGACGAATAGCACCATCAGCGCGAAGTATGCGCCGCGGTCGGCTTTGCCTTTGACGGCGAGCACAATCGGAACGATCAGCGCGGCGAACGAGGACAGGAACATCATGGCTTGCTACCTCCTACGAGCTATCCGAATTGGTTAGCATCGCGAGCGGGTGCCCGCCCGATGAATGCTGCGTTTCCCCAGGTGATTCCCCTACTTGCGCTCTCCGACGGTTTGCCCCGGCGCAAGCCGTAGCCGCAGTCGCACCGCTGGCCACCTTCGGACAAGCCAATGCGGTCGTCGAGCTCGCCGACGCTCGAAGGGGCAGCGTGACCCACGCCTTAGCGGGACAAGTTCGACCGCGCCGTTGAGCGCGGCGTTTCTGGATCTGCTCCGCAACGTCGGCACGGCCACGCGCGAGGCCGAGCAGTTACTGGACCGACTGAAGGCGCGTCGGGCGCCTGTCGGTCCGTAATCCGGCGCCAGCGTGTCGCGGTCGTCGTCTCCGGTCCAGTGGTGCGCCGTCATGACGCCACCCCGGCGACCTGGCGTCGCACGCCGGCAGGCTCGTTATCGTCCGCGTGACCTGCACGTCGCGATTCGCAAGTTTCACCTGTGCTCTGGCTCGGGCCTTCTGCCGCCAATTCAGAACCAACGCGGAACGCACTTGTGCCAGCAACTGGCGAGCTACCTTCGCCGCTGCATCGTCATCGAGTGTTGCGGCCGAGGGCCACTATCCGTTTTGCTGCCCAATCCGCGTCGTTCGTTCAGTGTTCGTCCAGTCGTCGCCGTGGTAGCGACGTGTGCCCTCACGCGCTCGCGCACGACTCCGCCGCGCCAGTCACCACTCGACGCACGCGCGCACCAGGGGCATACCCGCGAGTCGTGAGTTCGCAAAAAGAGCCCCACCTCAACACCACTATCGGGACATGATCCAGCGTTCGACAGCGGTTGGCGCTTGCGTTTGACCGAGATCAAGTGTCATCAAGAACTGAGGTATGGCGCACTTGAGCGAGGATCGACGAACGCGCCGCTGTCCGACCATACCTTTGCTTCAATCCCCGCGCCCGTCACGCGAGCGACGCATCGCATCGTAGTCATAATCCTGTTGCGTCGCACAGCACCATAATGTATATACAGCAGTATGCCAGCGCGTCGGCGGCACTCGGGCGAACGCACACGCCCTCACATGACATCGCTCGAACTGCCGCCTGAGTTGAAGGCGGGACCGACGCAGTGCGCGAGCGGGACGGTGTTCCGCAGAGCGAGCAGATTCGGCGCGCCGTCGCTGCGTGGCTGAAGGAGAAAGGCGTTGACGTCGATGCCATGAATCGGGCGGCAACCAGGGCGAGCCGCAGGGGGCGACGAGCATGAGGGCAGCCATCTACGCACGCGTGAGCACGGCCGACCAAACCGAGAACCAATGATCGATCTTCGCCGCTACTGCGCGGCGCGCGGATGGGAGGCGTCCGAATATGTGGACACCGGCGTCAGCGGGGCGAAGGACCGCCGACCTGCACTCGACCAACTCATGACCGATGCCCGACGCCGGACGGTAGACACCGTGGTGGTGTGGTGGTTGGACCGCTTCGGCCGCAACCTGCGGCACCTGATCACCGCCATTGAGGACCTGAACGCGGCGGGCGTGTCGTTCGTCAGCACGGGGGAGAACATCGACACCGCCAGCCCCACCGGGAGACTGCTGCTCGGCATCATGGGCTCGTTCGCCGAGTTCGAGCGGGAGCGGATTCGGGAGCGCATCCACGCCGGTCTCGCCCGCGCACGGCGGCAGGGTCAGAAGCTCGGACGGAACGGCAGCGGATCAGCGAGCGCGACCTTCAGCAGGTCGCCGGGCTGTCCGTCCGAGAGGCAGCCCGGGTGCTCGGCGTGCCCGCCTCGCGCGACAGCGAGCGGCTCCGGGTGCTCCGAAATGGTCCCGAGCGGACCCCTCAGATCGCCGAGCAAACCGCCGTCGCGACCACGCCTGCATAGCTGTTTGGCAATCAGTCGTTTGTTGTACGTGGACACCGAGATCAAGCGGAAGGCGGCGAAGAAGCGATGAACGTCACCCTGCGGGCTACGCTCACGTGTCCACGCTGTGGGCACGTCGCGATCGAGCAAATGCCCACAGATCGGTGCCTCCACTTCTATGCGTGTCAGGCAGTCCTGAGGCCAAAGGCGGGTGACTGTTGCGTGTTCTGCTCGTTCGCAGACGTGCCGTGCCCATCCATTCAGGAATCACGATGTGGTTTGTGAACGACGCAATGACCCACCTGAGGCCCTGTACTGGGCCTCGTCCTGCACGCCGGCGCGCCATCCTCACCGCGTGGTTGTTCCAGGTCGCGGCGTCTACGGAACCGGCGCGGTCGCCGCACGAGTTTCGTGCTCTTCCACGGCGGCCGGGCGCAAGGCGGGTGCCTGCGCCCCGAGCGCACGCCCCAGTTGCCCCGCCCAAGCCGCCCGCGCCGCCCGGGCGCTCACCGGCAACCGCAGACCTTGCAGGAGCAGTCGCGTGGTCCGTGGCGACAGGAGGAGCTGCGCCTTCATCAGCTCGCCGAGCTATCGCCGGCAGAGCTTCAAATCGGAACCGCAGCCCCGCGTTTACGGTTCGGCCTTCAAGGGGCGCCCATGCATTAGTGGACCACCGGCCGTCACGTAGTGCTTGTGGCCGAAGCAACGGGTCGTATCGCGTTTGCCGCACGTCGCCGAGGTTCTCGGTATTCACGTAGAGCAGCGCCCGACCGATTCGGTGTTGGAACAGGAAGCCCCACAGCACGTAATCATCGCTCGTCGTGCGATAGGGATTATCCTCAAGCGCCTGCCGCCCAGAGTAGAACGCCTCGAATCCCATCTGCGACGCCCCAAATTCCCAGAGCACATCGATTGACGCGGTATGGCGCGGATTCAGCGGGACTTCGCGCACGCCGCCCTCGTCCACATTCGATTCGGTAGACCAGATGAACATGTGCGTGAGGATCACATCCAGGTCGTCTTCATGGAAACGCGCAATGAACTCAGTGCCGGTGGTTCGAGTCGGCTCCTCGGCGTTCACTATGCGAGCCGCAAACGGGCCACCCTCCAATTGCTCATACATGAGCGCGCTTCGGATATGCGACCTGAACACCGTCGCTGTCACCTCCAGGGGCGCTCGACTCCACGTCACGTCCCCCGCAACGCTGGTGGCCTCTTCGGGCTCTAGCAGTCCGAGCGGAACCAGTGGCTTAAGGCCAGTTGCTTCCGTCTCGTCCGTAAACGGCGTGGGTGCGACATGCCCACGACCACCCGATACCCGGCTCGTAAACCCGCCGCCGAAGCGAACCAGTGCAGAGAGTTTCGGGCTGATAAACGTGCCGAACTCACTATGTCGATGACCCACCGCTCCCCGATACGGTCATTCGCTGGGTGGGCGCAAAATCGTCCTGACCAAACATCCCGATGGTGGTGTAGGTGTAATCGAACCCTTCAACATCACGGGAACGGAACGTGTCGCGCTGAATGGCCGCTCCGCCGACCCACGTATGCTTCCCGCTCGTTCCTGTGAGCGATGTTTCACCAAACCACGTCCCCTTGCGACTCCGTTCACGGGTCGCGCCAAACGTGTGCTCATAGTGCTGTGTCACCGCACTGGCTCGCGTCGCCAGCACGTGACCAGCGGACGTGAGAAACCGACCGACGAAGCCCCCGTCAACGCGAGTCGTGTCCAAGTTCTCGGGGTGCGATGTGCCATCGCTCACGGTCGCACCGGGCATGGAGCCTCCCCGTCGCGCTTCCGCCATTCCGCCGACGGTAAAGAGGGCAGACCGACCGCTTCCATTGCTCCACAGCACACGCGGTCGGGCCTGAACGCGCCGAAACATCGGCAAGTCTGCCCAGCCATCACCGTCAAGGTCGGAACGGTTCTGCAGGTGAAGACCACCTAAGGTCGTGAAGCCCCACTGCTCATTGAGTGCTTGCGCAATCCACAGCGCGCCATCGGTGCCGTCGTGGCTGGTGCGATTGATCAGAAATTCTCGTTCAGGAGCACCCGGTGCCGGACGGCGAGATACGAGGTTGACCACGCCGCCGACGGCGGACATGCCATAGAGGGCCGAGGCTACGCCCTTAATGACTTCCACCTGCGCGAGATCCATTGGCGGAATTTGAAGAATGCCCACTGATCCCGATTGACCGCCATACAGCGGGAGCCCATCGGCGAGCACCTGCGTATAACGGCCACTGAGCCCCTGCACTCGTATCGTCGCGCCCCCCAGCGATGGCGAAGTCGTCTGCACGCGGAGTCCGTTCGTTTCGGCGAGCAGCATCGAGACATCACCCGGAGCCATCGCGATCTTTTCCTGCACCTCCTCGGCTGGGACGACTTCGATGCGCAACGGCTCATCCTCAATGCGGCGTTCGGCCCGAGTAGCGGTCACGACGACGGTCTCTTCAATCGTGGACTGGGGCTGTAGCTCGATATCCATCGTGGACGCAACACCCGCCGCGATGTCGATGGCGGCCGCGGCCGGGTCGAAGCCCGCGCGTGTGGTGATCACATCAATCCTTCCCGCAGGAACCGTGAGAGTAACGCGGCCATCTGCCCCGGTCGTGCCGGTGGTCGGACCTGCCTGGACCTCGGCCTCGGAGATCGGTCATCCCCGTCGTGGACGAACACAACGAGGATGCCTGTTGGCGGTGACTGGGCGTGGATGGTGCTCCCGAGAGCATAGACTGCGAGCGGCACGCATGTGACGAATGCGCGCATGAATGCGAGACGCGAAAATATCCACGACATGAGAAGAGTCCCCCGCATCAATCCGACACGGACTGCCGGACGTGAAAATAGACCGTGGTGTTCAGGACACCAGCGCGAGATTACGGTCTAGATGCGGAATTGACAGAGGGGTAGGTGGGCGAACGACTCGTCCCGCGCAGCCTCGATATCTGGAACCGGGCTCTGTTGGATCGTCTTGTTCGCGCCAAGCCGAGTCCGGGCGGCCGCCCGGACAAGCGTGAACAAATGCCTGGCCGAGTACGGCACGTCAGCGAAATAGCCGCGATGAATAACGCCGAATACAGCACGGCAACGACTTCATCGTCGAACGGCAACTGCTCGCCTGGGTCCACGATCTAATGCAGCGGCAGGAGAATCAGCAGGGCGATGAATCCGATACGAGCAAACCTTCTGAGACTGCACATGGACTGAAGTTCGTCAACAAGCTACCACCCGCCACTCGTGAAAGCAAACGGCGCGGCGGTCATGAGCCATGGCGTCGAGGGATGCTTTTGGCAGACCCACTTGGCGTCTCCGCAGCGCGGTCATGCGATGCGGACAATTCAGTAAAATTCGCCCTTCGCCAGTATTTTCTGCCGCCACGTCTCGGCGAGGGCGCGCGCGCGGCCGATGTCCGCCGTGCGCTGGGACCGGAGCAGGTCCTCGTCGCTGTAGCCGACACGCACCTCTTGACGCTCCGGGGATGACGGAGGCTGCCGTATTTCCAGCAGCCGTCGCCCCATTCCTTGGTGAAGACGAGGCCGTGATCCTCGTATTCCTGCCGGTAGCGCGGCTCGGGCGCTAGGACAATTGGGTCTTCAAGGACTGCAAGCTGCGCCCGACGTTACTGGCATCGACACCAAGCCACTCGCACGCGGGATTCAGGCTGTCGAACACCAACATCAGTGGCCTATGTCCTGGGATCAAACGCTCGAACACACCCGTCTCTATGAACGCGTCCACAGCCGCCTGTACGAATGCGTCCCCGGCCACGATCGCCACTCGGAGACCCTCGACCTTCGGATGCGTTCCAATTAGGTCTACCGCGTCCTCCACGGCGTAACTGACCGCCGATCGATCGAGGATTGCTGAACGGAGGTCCGCGAGATGTCGGCCTTCACGGGGGGGCCATTCGGTATCAGCAAGCAGCCGTCGCGTGTGGGCCAAGAACTCATCCGCCGTCACCCGGCCATCCCACACGACCACCGCGAGGCCGCGGTCCTGGTCAATGCGGTAGACGATACCCATACGGTTACCCTACTCCCCGATCGAGCACGCCGGGTGACTTCGTCACGAACGTGAGACCTCTACAGCCGGCCCGCTGTGTACGCGACCGCTCCCAAGTGCCCCGTTAGCTCTTGTCCCGGAGCCGCGCTCGGGCGAGTCGCTGCGTTGCTGCCGGGCGGCCAAGTCGGTAACGGTCTGAAGGGTCAGGGTCGCCATCGCCCGCGGATCGGCCGCCAGCTCGGGGTGCACGCGGGCATAGACGTAGAGGGCCGCGATCAACGCCTTCAGGCCCTCGTCGGCGCCCGCCCGATCCGGCGCGACCGTGTCCACGACCGCGCGCAGGACGGCCTCGACCAGTTGGGGCACCCACCGCCCCGCGACCACGCGCACTCAACCCGCGAACCGCGAGCCGCTTCAGGATGCGCTCGGCCGCCCCGAGCGGCACCTGCCCGTCCTGCAGGGCGTCAACCTGCACACCGTATGGCGTGCGCGGCACCTGCTCCAGTAGCCGTTGCAGAATGGCGGCACGCGCGGCGGAGTTCCTCCGCTCGGTCATCGTTCCACCGGCCATCTTAATGGCGTGGTTCGGTCCACCCGTGTTCGACCAGCCGTTGCCAGATGTCGTTAGCGCGGGCCAATGCCGCGTCATCCGATGCACACCGTTCGGCGAATGTAACGTGTCCGCTCTCTTGCACCATCAACCGCCATCGCCCGTCACGTTCGCTGACGATGCACTGCGCGCACTTGCGGCCCGCCTTCGCCAATCGCCACGCCGTCAGGACCATGCCCATCGCCGCTACTCCGTACCGGACCTTGAGTCCTGCCGCGTCGCGAACGCGGCGCGTCCGTTCCTTAATCGCTGCATTTGCCGACACGATGCAAACGGAACGCCTCGAACGGTGGGAACGGTTGGCCCAAAGAGTCTCCTCCGGTCGCTCCACACCCATTGACAGAGGCAGGAAGTCTGAAGTGAACAGCTCGGCGGTGTGACCCAGTCGTCCGAGTCGCTGCTGAGCATCACGGGCAACCTTCGGCGACGTGGCCCGCGAGGTGTGAGCTGTTTCGACCCGGGCTTGCGCCTGTCAGCGTGAGGTGAGGCGCGAACGCCATCCACGCAACTGACGTTCGTGGCGGGTCGTGCAGGAGTGGACGCAGACGCGCGAGTACACGCTCGACGACTCCGCTCCGAACGACAGCGGCGTGACCCGTCGCAGCACCGCTGCGCCGCATCACCGGGTCGGCGCGATCGACGCGATCGCCTCAAATCACCACCAACTTTCGCTGTGACGATACACGCCGGGATCCTCGTCGCGTGTCCCACAATCAAGTGTCCGCGTGACGGCCGCCGGTCGTTGCTCGGCCGCGAGCGCGTAGGTGATGAGCGGACGACGTCGCGCCCACCATCGCCGAGCAGGAACGCAAGATCCTCGAAGAGCGCCAGAGCGCGCTGGCCGCTGCCGCCGAGGCGGTCAAAGACGGCGTGGTCACCTACAACGCCTGCCTCGCTGCGCTGCAAGAGATCGCGGGGGCGATCCCGGCCCGCCTCCGCGCGGACGCCGAGGCGGCCAGCCCTGACCCCGTGAACCGTGGTGCGCTCATCACCAACCTCGACGCCATCGCGAGCATGACAGCACTGAACGTCACCCTCATCGGGTTAACCGATGATCTGCCCGCGACTGAGCGACGGGGGAGCGTATGAGGGTGATGCGCGGGAAGTGCGACCACGGCTGCCTCAATCCCGTTTGGACGTAGGGGGGTCGCGCCCCGACCGCTTTTCGAGTTCCGGGGTTCCACCGGGGTTCCAGGGGTAAAGCCAACACCTGCGGCGGGCCGCAACGCCGGGCCACTTCCCCCCCGGCTGCGGGCTCAGTCTACGCGCACGTCCTGCCGGCCATGCAGCAGCCGCTAGGGTCAGCGCGTCTTCCGCTTTCGGGGATAACCACGCGGCACGGTAGGCGTCGGGCTGAACCGATGCGCGGTCTCAACCTTCGCCCGCGTCCGTCCAACTCGAATCTCGGCACACTTCGCGCACCACGGCGTGGTCGGATTGGCCTCCAAGCGGCCCGGCTGAATCGGTCCGCCACATTCGCGGCAGGTATGTTCCGTCATACCTTCGACCATATAGGCGCTTGTGCCCGACACGCGGTGGAAAGTTCGTTAGCAAGGCGTTAGCAAGACGCGAGCGATCATCAAACACACTGAGGCAATCGAGTCATGGTGCGGAAGGGGGGACGCGACCGGGGCAGTGTTGGGGAATCGCCCACAGTGCGGTTTTTCTAACCAATGACGCTGTTTCGCTGAACTGTCGTGATGCCTACTGATGCGCTGTTCTGCGGAGTTCGTGCCACTGGCGTGCCACAGTTCAGCCTCCATTACGTCAAGTAACGTAACGCCGCCGACGAACCGCGCCATAATAAGGCCGAGCTGATCCATGCAACCAGTAAGTAGGACGAATCTGGTCAGGACCATCCAGACAGCCGACGAGTTCCGAAAACTCCTCAACACGATCTGCCTTGACCTCGGGCGACTGCTGGAAAAATGGACGCTGTTCAAGCAGCTCGCTGAAGCACACCAGACGCACACGCTTGCGTTCGCTCAAGCGCAAAGCTTTTGGTCGATGGTGTTGGGTAGTCTTCAAGACGCGGCACTCTTTGCGCTCTGCCGCGTCTACGACGACCATCGAGACGCACTGACTCTGCGTTCCGTAACCGAGGCGCTGCTGGAGGGGCCGACCTATCTTGAAAACCTTCCCGCGATCCCGCGTCAGAGCCTGAGCGACAACCTGGACGCCGTCAATCGCCGGAAGAGTCCGACCGTCAAGAACCTTCTGGAGTGGCGCGACAACTTCTTTGCTCACCGCTCGGTCATCAAGATTGTCAGGGATCGAACGCTTTCGCAGGATGCTCAGCTCACATACGGCGACATTGACAACCTGATCGAGGGCGCTTTCGCAATCGTCAATGGGTATAGCCGGGACCTGTTTGGGGCGTCCAACCTGCGCACCATAAGTGGCGCTGACGATTATCTCGAAGTGCTGCGCCTCGTCCAGCAGGGTGTAGAGGAGATACATGCGAGGGCCGGCGACACAGTGGCGCGCCTGAATAGTAGAAATCTCACCGCTGGGCTTGATCCGATTTCGTGGACATCTTCCGAGAGGTGGATACGATGTCCCGTATGCCCGAGAGCAAGGGTCGGCGCCCGCGCCGGCGGTTCGATGAGGAGTTCAAGGCGCAAGCGGTCCGCCTGGTGCTCCAGGACGGCAAGTCCGTCGGCGCCGTCGCCCGCGATCTCGACCTAACGGAGTCCGCCCTGCGCCACTGGGTGGAGCGCACCCGCGCCGATCACACGGGCGGCCGGACAGGGCTGACGACGGCCGAGCGCGAGGAGCTGGCCCGGCTCCGCAAAGAGAATCGCGAGCTCCGGACGGAGCGCGACATCCTAAAAAAAGCCGCGGCCTTCTTCGCGAAGCACCAGGCGTAAGGTTCGCCTGGATTGCCGCGGAGAGGGCCGAGTACACGGTCACGCAGTGCTGTCGCGCACTCCGGGTCGCGCCGAGCGGCTTCTATGCCTGGCGGCGGCGCCCGGAGTCGGGCACGCGGCCAGGGACCGTCAGCTGCGCGTGTTGATTCGAGCGTCCCATGAGGGCAGTCGCCGCGCCTACGGCAGCCCGCGCGTGCTCGAGGATCTGATCGAGCAGGGCGTGGCCATCAGCCGGAAGCGGGTCGCGCGGCTGATGCGGGCCGAGGGCCTCGTCGCCCGCGTGCGAACGCGCTTCCGCTCGACGACCATGAGCGATCACGACCAGCCGATCGCGGCGAATGTCTTGGGCCGGCGATTCGCCGCTGATCGTCCCAATCAGCGCTGGGTCGGCGATACGACCGAGTTCATGATCAGTGGCGGTGCCAAGCTGTATCTGGCCGCCATCCTAGACCTCCATTCACGGTTCGTCGTGGGCTGGGCGCTCAGTGCCGTCAACGACCGCCACCTCACACTGAGCGCGCTCGACAAGGCGATCAAGCGGCGCTGTCCCGACATCGGTCTACTGCACCACTCCGATCAAGGCTGCACGTACGCGAGCGAGGACTATCGCACCCGCCTCGCCCAGCATGGGATCACCGGCTCGATGAGCCGCCGAGGTAATTGTTACGACAATGCCGTGATGGAGAGTTGGTTCTCAACGGTCAAGAGTGAAGCGGGCGACCGCTTCGACAGCTACGCGCACGCGAAGGAGGCCTTGTTCGATTACATCGAGGTGTTCTATAACCAGCGTCGTCGTCACTCAACGCTTGGCCAGATCAGCCCGGCGGAGTTCGAGCGACGAGCGGCTCACGCCGCGTAGTCAATCCGTCCACGGAATCGGATCAAGCCCACCGCACCAACAGACGTCGTCCGGCAACGTGCGCATTTCCCGCTATACGGGGAGGAGGTTTGCGCGATGGAGTTTGCTCAGGACTACGCCTTGACGCTTCTCAACGCGTGGTTTGCGTGGGTTGGTGGCGCGTTGGTGCTCAATGAAATCTCTGGGACGTTCGTTGGCCGCTCATGGAAGTTGCCGAGGCAGCATCGGCTCACAGCGGCCTTATGTGTCCGTAATAGTTGCCCAAATCGGTGCCTACAAGTCACTGCGCGACGAATCCGCGAATGCGATTCAGCAGGCGAAGGAGCGCGCAAACCCTGTTGGACAAACTCCAGTCCTTGGCTGAAAACCCTGATTATCAGCGGCAACTGCTTGAGCTGGAGCGGGCTGAAGGGCGTCGATGCCAATGAACGAGGAACTCATAATGACCGTCGAGGATCTACGCGGTAGGTTCACCGTCGTCGCACGAGGAGCAATGACGTGTGATCGGGCTACCGGGTTTTGGAAGGAAGCGACTGGTATTTGGAACCGTCTGACTCAAACCGACGCTTCGCCGTCAGCACGCGCCGAGGTTAAGGCTTACGTGTCGAAAACGTGTGCCGCATTGTCTCAATCGCAGTGCCGGGCGTTTACGGCTGCTCCGCAACGGCAGTGGAGTTTTGAATGCCTATCCGTATGAGGATGGCGGCAATCTGGCGACCATCAATGGGAAGATCGCATATTGGGGACGGATTATTGCGGTGTCATGCCGTTAAGTAGCGTGTGACGGTGTCGGAGGGACCCTCGGCCACGACTCCCGATATCCACTGCCCCCACTGCCGCCGCTGGCACGACGTGATCGCCATCCACAGCACCGGGACCGGCTACACGGTCGCGATGCGGTATTGGGAGGTGCCGGGGCAGCACTACTACGCCGGGCAGGACGGCGGCGAAAGCCGGCACCGTGTGCGCGTGCAGGACAATCGCGACGTCAAACCCCGCATCGTTCGTTCGGCCTCGCGTCCTGCCGATGATCGGCGTTAGCATGTCAATGCGGAGACGACAGACGTGGCGAACAGAGATCGCAAGATCAAAGACCGAATCAGAGCGGCAATCAAGAAGCTGAAGCGCGGCGAAATCCCATTGCCGCCGCCGCCCGCGTCGCTCAGTGCTGCGGACGAGGCACGCTTGATTACGAGATTTGAAGCGGCGTCGTCGAACCGTTCAGAGGAACATCAAAAGGCTCTCGGCGGACGGTTCGCGAAGCGCACACAAGAGGCACCTGCAACTGGACGCCGAGCTGGTAAGACTCGACGAACTCTTGAAGAACTCAGACACGACATCCCCGGCCACAGACACGTAGTGCCCGGCCCGGTCGCGCTGAACGATCCGGAGTCGGCTCGGTGGTGGTTAGTTTTACAGCTGCTCTGCGGGCGTCGTCGTGATCTCCGCGTCCGCCTGCTGCGGCCCCTGCTGGCTTATTGCGATGTGGAACAACGCGTCAAAGAACCGCTTCGCCTCGGCGACGCTGGCCCTCGCTGCGCTCGTCGTCGATTGACGGGACGCTAACAGTTTCGCGTCGTGGTCGTTGTGGTCGCGACCAGATGTGCTCACGATGCAGGGAGCGTACTCGCCGGCCGGGGCGGATGCCGAGGCATGTCGTCGCTGTCGTTGCGGCCGTGACGCCTGCGCGCCTGGAACACGCGGGCTGAAATTACACTCAACGCCCGGCTCCCACCAGGGGTGGACATCCGACTTCACCATTGCGGAGGATCGTTCAATGCACCGACTCGGCGAGCGCCACCGCGTCGAGCCGCGCGAGATGAGCCCGCAACTGCGCCCGCAGGTCGGCGTCCAGCCCCACGGCGAACTGCAGCCCTTCCGATGTCGTCAGCAGCAAGGCGTGCTCGTGCAGCCCGTTGATCATCGGGTTCCACGCGGTGATGGTGTAGAGCGGCCGTTCCAGGGCGGGCTGCGCCCCCCGAACCTGCACGAGCGCCTGGGCGAGCGCCTCGAACAGCTCCTGCACGGCCATCGGCGACAGGCGCACCGGACAGGAGCCCTCCGTGCGCGTCGCGCAACTCAACGATCGTCTCGGTGGGCCTGACGGTCACGCGCCGCACGCCCGTGTAGGTCGTGGCCATGTCACGCCCCTTCGATGCGCCGGCGCGCCCGCTGCAGCCGCTCGACCAACGTGACATCCGCGGTGACCTGCAGCTTGTCGGTCAGCAGGGCGAAGTGCTTGGCCGCCAGCTCGACATACCGAGCCCGGTCCGTCAGTCGGACCTTGTGGATGGTGTCGGTCTGCCCGTCGCCCCCCGCCGCATTCTTGATGATGACCTCGAAACCGGCGATGAGCGCGGCCTCCTCGGCCGACAGCTCGCTGACGGGGCGCAGCCGCCCCTGCGCGTCGAACAGGCGGCGGACGTCGCCGGTGACCTGGCGGCGGATGGCTTCCAGTGTGGCGGCGGCGGTCAATTGGATCGTGGCTAGCCGGGCATGGGCGTCGGTCGCGACGGCGGCGGCCACCATGACATTTGATAACAGGCGCGAGGATTGTTCCTGGGCGGTCCGCGCACTGTATCCTGCTCGAATCGCGGCCTGCGTCCCGTTCAAATCGACGAGATACTCAGCGACGAAGCGACGCTGCTTCGGCGTCAGCGGGCGCCTGGGCGCCCCGGCATCACGCGGGCGGAGGACGCATGCGGTCACGACGTCAAGTATGCACGCGCCGGGCACCACCGTAAGCACGAGATCATGACGGAGGAAACCGGCGCCTGCGGGCTCGCCCGCAGGAGCGCTCGAAGTGACGCGGCGGGCTGCCTGACAAGGCGCTGCAGCCGACGAGCCGCGCGAAGCGCAAGGCCAAGTCGAGACGCAAATCACGCGCGGCTCGCGGCTGAGCGCCGCGCGTTAGGCTGCCTCAGGACGGGGCACCAACAGACCATAGCCCCGGTATGAGACCGGAGGCCATCCCATAACTCTGCTATCAGAAGGAAGACATCATGAGTCAGCAGATGGATTGGACAGGATATGGGGGAAGTGCCGCCGAAATCTACGAGCGTCATATGGTTCCAGCCATCTTCGGTCCCTGGGCGGAGGCCCTTGTGGCATGCGCCGCCCCACAGCCAGGCGAGCGGGTGCTGGATGTGGCCTGTGGCACGGGCGTCGTGGCGCGGCTCGTGGCCCAACGCGTGGGTCCCACCGGGCAGGTCGTTGGCCTCGACCTCACTCCAGGGATGCTGACGGTTGCCCGCGCGCTCCCGCCGCCCCAGGGGGCAATGATCGCGTGGCGCGAAGGGAACGCCAGTGCTATACCCCTCGCAGACGCAGCGTTCGATCTCGTGCTCTGCCAGCAAGGGCTGCAGTTCTTTCCGGATCGACCGGCCGCCCTCCGCGAGATGCATCGCGTCTTGGTGCCTGGTGGCCGCCTGGCGCTCAGCGTCTGGCGCCCCATGCAGCATAGCCCCGGTTTCGCCACCCTGGCAGTCGCGCTGGGACGGCACATTGCCCCGGAGGCCGCCACGATCATGCAAGGGCCTTTTGCGCTCGGGAGTCCTGAGGATCTCCATACCCTGCTCGACGGAGCGGGGTTCCACGATGTCGTCCTCCACCCCACGGTCAAGACCCTGCGCTTTCCGTCCCCTGAGGAGTTCGTGCGACTCTACGTGGCCGCCACCCCGCTCGCTGGTGTGGTGGCCCGAGTGGACGACAACGCCCGTGCAGCCCTCATCACCGAGGTCAGTGGAGTTCTCCGGTCCTATGTAGACTCTGAGGGATTGGCGTTTCCCATCGAGGCGCATCTCGCCGTGGCGCATACATAAACGAGAGCGTCCCTACGCAGGGAGGGTCATCCTTGATTGGATACCAACCCCAGCCTAACAAACGCCTGCAGCTGACGCCCGACAGCCTACGCTTCGCTGCGGCTTTCGGGCGCAGCTGAGGCGCGGCGTTAGACCGCGCGACCGCCAACGACACGTTAGTTTTTCCGAAGGGTAGCGAACGGCTCGGCCATTCGAAGGTGTCGATGACGATGGAGGTGTGCACGCCCACATCCTGCCGGACATGCAGAAGGATGCGGCCGCGGCGCTTGGCGGGATCCTATACGGGCGATGAACGCTCAGAATTCCTGGTCGTTCGCCTACTTCTTGTTCTTGAGCTCTTCTAAGTCGCGCTTGGCCTGCTTTGCGACGGTTTTGTTTTTCGTCTGCTTTGCCAGCTCTTCGAGTCTCTTGAGCGCGTCGGGCACCATTTCCTGAAGTTTCTTCTGCGCGGCTTCGATGATGTCCTCTTTGCTTGGCGTCTTTTTTTTTGTCATGTGTCGGTAGCAACAATTTGGGTGCTCCGCTGTCCGTTAGCAAACCGTTAGCAAAACCTGCCGAATCCCTGGTTTTCCGAACAAATAGAACGATGGTGCGGAAGGGGGGACTCGAACCCCCACTGTATTGCTACCGCCAGCCCCTCAAGCTGAGAAGTTTGGAAGCCCACCGAAGCCGACCTCGGAAAACCGGGGTCGGCTCTTCCTCACCACGGTAGATCGAGGCCGTTCGCTGTGCGGTTTCCTGAGACCCTTTGCACAACCGTTGCACAGGTCACCGGTCCTGCCGATTCTTCAGCAGCAGGGACCACGCGACCACCACCATCGCCAACGACAGGGCGGCGAGTCCACCCATGAGGACTGTCGCGAACACGCCGAAAGCCACACCCTCGACCACGCTGGCAGTTTACCAGTCGAGGGTAAACGCGACTCCGCTTACGCAAAACACCGCTACCGATCAACAGGTGAGGATGAGGATCGTCGCGCCCCACCGTTCGGCCTCCCACCCCTTATGCGGTGTGGGAGTGGCAGCACGTTGGGCGCAGGATAGGTCGTCCCTGATGTTCGCGATCCGAGGTACGCGCTGGGGGCGTGTCGCGGGTTCGCGCTCGCGCATGCTCCGAGTCGCAATCTTCATGGGATGACCCTGCTGCCGGGGCTCGGCCCGGGCGTCTCAGTGCGGCTTCGTCGCCGACCATGACCAGCGGTTCCCGCACGCGGGGCACTCGAACACGAGCCCGCTCGACGCGCGCTCGACCGTCGCGACGGGCTGACGGCACGTCGGGCACACCAGCCCCGAGAACGTCTCCACCGGCCTCACGTCGATGCGATACGGGCATGTCGGCCGGTCACAGGGCGCGCCCGGCCCGCCGCAGTCGTCATGCGGCACCGCGGCCGATGAGCAGGAACACAGGGCACGGGATGTCTCTCCGCGTCATGCGTGCACGCCATTGGACCGGACGGCTACTGGCGAACCTCAAAGCAGCATCACGTAGAGGCCGATCCAGAACGGCGCACTGAGGACGAGACCCAGAAGAATGCCCCGCGCTGCGCACAAGTCGGTGGCCTCTTCGGACCGAGCGCCTGCCTCGATGTGCGCTGCCACTTCCCCGACGTGCCGGATGACGAGAGCGTCCGCGTCGATAGACATAAACTTCCCCACGACACTTACTTTCCTTGACTGATGTGGTGCAAAACACGAGCGCGAAGACCGGTAGTCAGGCAGGCCTCGGCTCGAGCGTGGAGTGCAAGGTGCGTGACCAAAGAACGGGACGCAATTCAAAGGATTTACGCGACCTCGTCCAGATTGTCTTGTTATCAGTGCGAAGTCGTCTTGCTAGGGCCAGACATCCGATCGCCTCGACGCGACATCCTCGCGAGGGCGAGTCTGGTTCATCAGGTGCCCGGCCGCGAACGCGTAGGTGATGAGCGCGCTGCGATGGAGAATGCGCTGTTGCTGGCGTGTCAGGGCGTCCGCCTGGTCGCGCGCCAGGGCCGGGCTTATGCTGGGCGCCATTCGACGGATCGCGCGCGCCTTGGTGGCGCCCCTATGTGAGCGCCGCCATCAAGCGTCGCCACTCGCGTAACAACGCCTGCGTCTGACGGCGTTCCTCACGCCGCGCCCGGCTGTACCGGCCATGCTTCTGACCGCCTGACGGCTGCGCGCGCGCCCTTCCAGCGTCCGCGCGCCGGTACTCCACCCGCCATGGAGCCGGCAGCGCCGGCGCCCGTGCAGGGCGGGGCACTGGCAGGGCGCGCCCCGGCGATTCCTGGCGCCACACCGGGGCGCCGAGCGCATTTCGCGCAGGCTCATGGGGTGCTTCCTTCATTTCGACTCGGCGCCCCCGGTGCCCGACCCCCGTGCTTCGTCATCTGGCCGGCAATGACAGCCTGCCCCCCGTCGGACACACGGACATGCTGCACGACCACCGTCTGCTTGCCGCCCGCCTTCAGCTTCAGCAGGGCCACGGCGCCCTCCTGGCAGCACTGGAACATCCGCACCGCCGCATTCGAGTACCGCAGCGCCATGACGGGATCGGGGGCGCCCAGCTCGTCGGCGCCGACCGCCCGGGCCAACAACCGCATCCCGTGATGATGCAACGCCGCGAGTTGGTGGCTGAGCATCTTCTCGATGGAGTTGGCGGCCTGCACCGTGGTGGCCGCGTCCATGGCGGGCTGGAGGAGGCCCAGCGTGGTCAGGGCCTCCAGGCGGAGCTGGGACGCGCCAATGGCGACCATGTCGGGGCACTCCAGCGTGTCCAGCATCGCGAACTCGCGCGCCCGCTGCGCCGGCGAGACGCCGTTGCCGGGCGCCAGGTCCGGCACCATCGCTTCGCCGTGTGCGCGAAGCACGCGGCCGGGGGGCGGCTCCAGCAGCGCCACGCCGGCCTCTCGCGCGAGCGCCGCCTCGCTCGCCTTGGACAGCGCGTCGAAGCGATCGAAGGCTGGCCGGGCGTCGATGTGCGCCGCCTCCTGCATCGCCTGAATGCCGAGAGCCCCGGGATCGTCGGCTTCGCTACGGCCCGTCACCGTCCGGGCCCGTCGCCGCCGGGACGGCGCCGCGGGAGGACATGGTGTGGCCGTCACAACCGATCGTCGGCGCCGTGACCGCTCGCTCCGCTGCGTCACCTGGGACACGGCCAGTCGCTTGCGTGTCGTGGTCATACGGTCTCACCGAGGGTCAGTGTGCGTCGCGACGACGCGCCAGGATGCCCGGAGCGTGACGACGATCGACGGAGGATCTCATCGGTCGCGGCATAGCTGTGGCAAGTTGTGGTATTTCCGCCCAGCCTGCGTCTGTTATGATCAGACACGGACGCACACGATTCGCAACGATCATTTCCGGATAACTTCTGTGCGGTCATAGAGTTCGTGGTCATTTGACTGCGAACGGCCACGATTGGCGAAACTTCAAAAGTGGCCTCAGGAGCTAGTGGCCGCAAGGCCATCGGGGTTCGAGTCCCCGCTTCCGCACCATCCGCCTCCGCCCGCGCATCGTTGACGCGGGCTGCGGCGAGATGCCGCGCCGAAGCGCCGTCGGCGCGGAGCGCGCGGCCGAAGCTGCGGTCTTCGGCTGGCACGCCAGCGAAAGCCCGTCTCGCCACGGCGGGGCGGCATGACATCTTTCTTAGGGTCCTGCATGGCACGAAACACACGTCCGACCGCAGCAAAGCGTGAGCGAGAGAAGGCGCTGATCGAGCGCCGTCAGCAGAAGGAAGCGCGCCGCCGCGACTCCAAGGACCGCCCGGACGGCGGCACCCGGCAGGACGGCATCGACCGTGACATCGCCGGCATCGTGCCCGGCCCCCAACCTCTGGCCGACTGGCAGATCGAGGACGAAGAGAAGTCCTGAGAAAGTCGCTTCGTGCCGGCATGCTAGACTGATCGGCGGTCAGGAAGGTTCGCCCGCCAGTTCACTCCGCATCAGACACGAGTCCCATCCGGCTCGCCTCTCCTGCGCCGTTGAGCCCGAGCACCTCGCTCAGGGCAACTTCCGTTAGCGCATTCGCGATGCGGATGCAGGAGTGCGATAGATGGGTCGTAAACTTTACGTCGGGAACCTTCCCTACGAAACCAACGAAGACGATCTCCAGAACCTGTTTGCGCAGGCGGGCGCGGTGGAGTCGGTCAACGTGATGCGCGATCGGGAAACAGGCCGGGCGCGCGGCTTTGCCTTCGTCGAGATGGTCAGCGACGAGGATGCGCAGAACGCCATCACCCAGCTGAACGAGCAGCCGTTCGGCGGCCGCCGGCTGACGGTCAACGAAGCCAGGCCGCAGGCGCCGCGTGGCGGCGGGTTCGGCGGGGGTGGCGGCGGCGGGCGCGGCCCCGGCGGCGGCGGTGGTGGCGGACAGCGGCGCCGGTCCGAGCCGCGCTGGTAAAGGCTCCTACGACCCTCACAGGTCCGGCCGTCCGGCCGGACCTGCTGTATAGTCCCTCCAGTGACTGTTCACATCGTTAACCCAAGTCATCTTTCATTCGGCGTCGGCGTCATCACGCCCCGTTGGCTCTTCGTCCTGGCCGGCGCCACACCTCGAGAGTTCGGCGATCCGCGCATCACGGACGAAACAATCGAATCCTTCGAGATGGATACGGTCCAACCTGGCGACATCGTCGGCATCGGAATTCATACCGGCAACGCCCTGCGCGGCTACGAGATCGGGACGCTGGCTCGCGCGCGCGGCGCCACGGTCGTCTACGGCGGGATCCATGCCACGCTGTTTCCCGACGAAGCGCGCGATCTCGGCGGTGCGCACGTCGTCGTCAAAGGCGACGGCGACGTCGTCTGGCCGCGGGTGCTTCACGACCTTGCGGCGGGGACACCGCAGCCGCTCTACGACGGCGGCCGCGTCGACGCGAGCAGCTTCGTCTCGGCGCGCTGGGACCTGCTGCCCGAAGGGCGCTATATGTGGGGCTCGGTGCAGACGGTGCGCGGCTGCCCGAAGCACTGCTCGTTCTGCTCGGTGTGGCGCACCGACGGCCAGAAGCCGCGGCAGCGCACGGTTGACGCCGTCATCGGCGAGATCGTGGAGCTGCGCCGCCGCGGCTACCGCTTCGTCGCCCTCGCGGACGACAACTTCTACCCGGTGACGCTGACCGACCTCGCGATGGCGGCGCGCCAGAACAACGCCGCGCGCCTCGCCGAGCTCGAAGCGCTGCGCGGCGAGCGGTTCGAGCTGATGCGGCGCCTCGCGCAGCTCCCGCGCGACATGGTGTTCTTCACCCAGATCACGATGGAGGCGGCCGAAGACCCGGAGTTCCTGGCGGCGATGAAGCGCGCCAACATCAAGGGCGCGCTCGTGGGCGTGGAGTCGGTCACCAAGGAAGGCCTCAAGGACGTCTACAAGGGCTTCAACGAGTCCGGCGACGACCTGGTGACGCGGCTGCGCGCGTTCCGCTCCGCCGGCGTGCACGTGCTCGGCTCGTTCATCTTCGGGCTGCCGAGCGATCGGCCGGCGACGTTCAAGTCCACGCAGGCGATCGCGCAGGAAGCGCAGCTCACCTTCGCGCAATTCGTGATGCTGACGCCGTATCCGGGGACGGTGGACTTCGAGTCGTGGGAGAAGAAGATGGGCGCCGACGCCCCGAAGGTCGGCAACATCCCGATCACGCGGCACTGGCTCATCCCGCAGAACCAGCGTCCGAAGGTCTACGCGCCGCACCCGGTGATGGGCCCGGACGAGATACGCGCGCGGACACAGGCGGTGTGGGACGGCTTCTACAGCCTGTCGAACGTCTGGGAGCGATCCAAGTGCACGCCTTCGCTGAAGGCGCGGCTCGCCTTCGTGCTCATCTCGAAGCTCTATCGCCAGATGTACGCGAATACCGGGATCGCCACCGACAGCGCGCGGGTGAACCGCGCCAACCACTGGGCGCGCGCGATCGCCAGGCCGTGCCGGCGGCTGTTCATGGCGCGGCCCATGCCCGATCTGCAGCTTCCTGCCGCGAACGCCTGACCTTTGCGATGACGACAGGACCCGCGGCACGGGGACGGGGCAACACGGTCGCACGTCCCCCGGCGCCCCGGCGCTTCGGCCTGCCGTCTCACCGTTGGCTGCATTTCCGGCCGGCTTGCTGCATGGCGCTTGACGCCCAACGGGGCACGGTGAGACCGTGTCCCCATCATGAATAAACAGCTCGGCGCATTCCTCCTCTGCGGGTGGGCGGCGGCGGTCGTGACCTCGTTGAGCACGGGCGCGCAGGAGCGCTCGGGCGATGGTCCCACCTACACGGCCGCCGGGGAATTGATTCGGCCCGTCGATTACCGCGAGTGGACGTACGTCACGAGCGGCGTCGGGATGACGTACGGCCCCGCGCAACCGGCCACCGGGCAACCGGCCTTCTTCGACAACGTCTTCGTCAATCGCGAGTCGTACCGCGCCTTCACGAAGACCGGCCGGTGGCCGGACAAGACGATGTTCCTCCTCGAGATCCGGCGAGGCGAGTTGAACGTGTCGATCAACAACGGCGGGCAGACGCAGGGCGAGGTGGTGGCGCTGGAGTCGGCGGTGAAGGACGCCGCGAGGTTTCCCGACGGCGGCTGGGGCTACTTCACGTTCGGGCGGGCCGGTTCGCTCGAGTCCGCCGCTCCGCTGCCCGCAACCGCGTCCTGCTACAACTGCCACGGGAACAACACGGCCGTGGAGAACACGTTCGTGCAGTTCTATCCGACCTTGTTCGAGGTGGCGAAGAAGATGGGGACGGTGAAGGCGAGCTACGATCCGCTGAAGAAAGTGAGCCGGCAGCCGGGACCCGGGCAGGAATAGACGTAAGGGCCGGCTGAAGCCGGCCCTTACTCGTTCACTTATTTCGCGGCGAAGCAGTAGATATAGCCGTTGCCGCCAGTGGCGACCAGATTCGGCTGGCTGCAGCCGCGGCTGCCGTGGGCCGAGTTCCACGACGTGTTGCCGCCGCCCGAGCGATCGTGATGGCCGACCTGAACGCTGCCCATGCCATCCGTGTTGCTCATGTAGTTGCCACAGGTGTGGTCCATGCCGTCCGTGAAGGCGCGGCCGCCGGTCGTCGAGCCGGTCAGGATGTCGTGCTGATTCGGCTGCGCGCCCTGGCCATTGACCAGTTCGCCCTTCTCGGTCATCGCGGTCATGCGGCCGAGATTGTTGCCGAGCTGAGCGAGCTCGACCGTGTCGCCATGCAGGTGCGCGAGGTCCTTCGCGATGACCTGGCCCTTGGCGTTCGCCCACGGACCGCTGCCGATGCGGTCGCGCGCGTTGACGGCGCCGGCGCCCTGGGTACTCAGATACGCGCGCCACTCGCGGCTGCCCGCGCCGGCTGCCGCGGCCAGCGTCTGGCAGTGCTTGTCGGCTCCAGCCAGGCCGCCGAGGTTTCCCCCGTTCAACGGCGTGCTGGAAATGAAGAAGCCCATCGGCATGGGCGGAGGCCCTCCCTGACGGCCGCCCTGTCCGGCCGGGGGCGCCTGACCGATCAGAGGCAATGCGGTCAGCGCCATGATGGCGAGAATAGTTAAAACCCTGCCCATATCACGTCTCCTTCTCAAAGGGCGATCGCTGCGATCGCGGGCGTAGAGTAACACGGTTATTCCGTCTCGTTGGCGGCGCCGCCGTCGGTGACGACGCCAGCGTCTGCAGAAACGTCCGGGTCTTTCCGTGGATCGGTACGGGTTTCGCCGAATGGAGCCGCCGCGCTGGGACGTGGCCGACGAAGTTGTCGCCCCAGGAGTGTGGCAACCAGTTCACGTGATCCGCCAACGCGAACGTCGGCGCATTCGGGCTCCGATGATGCGGCACGATCGCGTCGGTCATCGGCCTGCCCGGCCCGAGCGTCCCCGAGCGTGCGATGACCGCCCGCGTGCGCGTCTTCAGCGGCAACCGGAGTGCCCTCGCCATCAGTGTCCTCCCCGGTGCTGTCTACCGCCTCATCAATCCCTGAAGCGGCAGGAGTATAACGCGAGATCGGTCTTCAGTCTTCGGTTCTCCGGTCTCCGATTTGGACGCCGGACAACCGCCTCTACCGAAGACCGGAGACCGGAGACCGTAGACCGAGACGAGGCCGGAGGGGCCGGGTTCAGGATCGACCCTTGCACCCCGACGAGCGACAACCCATGGCCGAGCCGCTGACCCGCCGCTTCTCGCTGCATCTGCCCTGGGCCACGCTGCTCAAGGTGATCGCGGCCGTCGCCCTCGTCTGGCTCTGGTCATCGCTGGTCTGGCTCGTCCTCCTGATACTCATCGCCCTCATCATTGCCGCGGGCCTTCTGCCCGTCGTCACTCGGCTCGAGCGGCGCGGATGGGCGCGCTGGGTGGCATCTTCGAGCGTCGTGGCGACGATCGTCGGTGCCGTCATCGTGTTCTTTGCCGTGACGTGGTCGTCGCTCGCGTCGCAGAGCCAGGATCTCGGCACGCGTCTCGAGTCGGTCGAGCAGGAGATCACGCGGCGAGCCCCCGAGCCGATCATCAACCTTCTCAAAGAGTCCGGCAACGGCAGCAGCACGTCGATGATCGCGCCGTACGTGATGCGCATCGGCAAGGCCACGCTCTGGGCGGCCGGCGCGTTCATCCTGGCGTGGATTCTCGTCCTCTACATGCTGATCGAACGCGACGAGACCTACGCGTGGATCCGCGGCTTCGTGCCCTCGCGCCTGCGTGCGCGCTTCGATCGCACGGCCGCGGAGGCGCGCGACGTGGCTTCCGGCTTCGTCATCAGCAACTTCGTGACCTCAGTGTGTGCCGGCATCTACTTTTTCGCGTGGCTCACCGCGCTCGGCGTACCGGGCGCCCTGCTGCTCGCGCTGCTGGCGTTCCTCTTCGATTTCATTCCCGTGCTCGGCTTCTACCTTTCCTGCGCGCCGGCGATGGCGATGGCCGCGACGCAATCGAGCACGCTCGCGCTCGCCATGATCCCGATCTACTTGTCTGTACGATTTCATCGAGAACTACCTGATCGCGCCGCGCGTGTATGGCAACCGGCTCCGGCTCAGCAAGCTGGCCGTGCTCGTCTCCTTCGCCGTCGGCGCACAGCTCGCCGGCGTGATCGGCGCCCTGCTCGCGCTTCCGCTCGCGGCGATTTACCCGACCATCGAGAAGCTCTGGCTGCGGCGGACGCTCGGTGAGGATGTCATCGACGCTCACAAGGCCAGCGCCTGACGATTTGCGATTCGTGAGCGATCGGCGATTGCCGGGCGGTTGCACCATTCGTGTTGTGGGTGCAGTCGCAAATCGCAAATCAGAAAGCGCAACAGCGCCAGCCGCAAATCTATTGATGAGCCGTCAACAATGCTACGATGCCGGCTTTGTGCGTCAGATCCCGTTGAGCGACATCCAGGACGCCGCTCGGTCCGTCTACGACCTCGTCGTCCGCACCCCGCTCGTGCGGCTCGAACTGCCGCCCCGCCTTGCGGCGCGGCTGCCCGGCTCCGAGATCTTTCTCAAGCTCGAAACGCTGCAGCCGATCGGCTCCTTCAAGCTCCGCGGCGCCCATAACGCCATCCGCCGCCTGACACCCGCGGAGACGCGTGATGGTGTGTGGACGGTGAGCGCCGGCAACGCGGCTCAGGGCGTAGCGATGGCCGCGCGCGCCGCCGGCGTCCGCTGCTCCGTGATGGTGATGGATACCGCCCCGGCGACCAAGATCGAGGCGATCGAACGGCTCGGCGCCACCATCGTGCGCGCCAGCTACGATGAGTGCTGGCATACCGTCGAAGCGCACGGCTCCGATCGCATGCAGGGACGTTTCGTCCACCCGTTCGACGACGACGGTTTCATCGCCGGCAACGGCACCGCCGGTCTCGAGATCGCCGAGGATCTGCCTGATGTCGACGCCGTGATCGCCTCGCTCGGCGGCGGCGGGCTGCTCGCGGGCGTCGGCTCGGCGCTGCGCGCACTGCGGCCGGCGGCGCAGGTCTTTGCGGCGGAACCGGAGACGGCGGCTCCCTTCGACGCATCGCTCAAGAACGGGCGCGCCAGCTCGTTCGAGGGCTGGCGGGCGTCGTTCGTGGACGGCGCGGGTGGCCGGTCGGTGTTGCCGACGATGTGGCCGCTGCTGTCAGGGTTGCTGGCCGGCTCGATCGTGGTGACGCTGGCGGAGATCGCGGCAGCCATGAAGCTGGTGGCGGAGCGCGCGCACGTGATTGCCGAAGGCGCCGGCGCCTGCGCCGTCGCTGCCGCGCTCACCGGGCGGGCGCGCGGGAAGATCGTCGTCATCGTGTCGGGGGGCAATATCGATCTGTCGACGTTCGCGTCGCTCGTGGGCGCGTGTCAATGAAGCCGTCGGCCGGCAGCTCGCAGCCGGCTGTACGCTTGGCGCTTCAGGGGAGGAATGGCGTGGCCACCCCGTCGGCGCGCCACTACGTGCACTGCCAGCCGACGGCTGCTCGCCCTCTGAGAGGTACAGCCTTGGTTCAACTGCCTGAACGCATCAACCGTCTCGAGGAGCTCGCGTACGACCTGTGGTGGAGCTGGAACCAGGTGGCGCGGCAGGTGTGGCGCACGCTCGACTACCCGCTGTGGCGCGCCACCGCGCACAACCCGGTGCGCATGCTCAAGCTGATCCCGGCCGAGACGCTGCTGTGGGCGAGCGCCGAACCGGAATGGCTCGCGCTCTACGACCGCGCGCTCGCCGGCCTCGACGCCGCGCGCTCCGCGCAGAACACGCTGGTGCGTACGCGACGTGCGCGAGACGGGCGGCAAGTCGATCGCCTACTTCTCCGCCGAGTTCGCGCTGCACCAGTCGCTGCCGATCTACGCCGGCGGCCTCGGCGTGCTCGCCGGCGACCACTGCAAGGAAGCGAGCGACCTCGGCGTGCCGCTCATCGGCGTCGGGTTCATGTATCCGCAGGGCTACTTCCACCAGACGCATCTCGTCGGACGGCTGGCAGGAAGAGGTCTACGAGAAACTGAACTGGACCGACGCGCCGATCGAGCCGGCGCTCACCCCTGACGGCAAGCCGTGCGTCACCGCCGTACCGCTCGGCAACCGCACGGTGCTCGTGGCCGTGTGGCGCGTGCGCCTCGGGCGCGTGAAGCTGTACCTGCTCGACACCGACCTGGAAGAGAACGCGCCGTGGGATCGCGAGCTGTCGGCGCGCCTCTACGGCGGCGACCGCGAGACGCGCGTGCAGCAGGAGATCATCCTCGGCATCGGCGGCGTCCGCGTGCTCAAGGCGATGGGCGCCGAGCCGGCGCGTCTATCACCTGAACGAAGGGCACGCCGCCTTCGTGGTGGTGCAGCGCATCCGCGACCTGTGCGAGCAGGGGTGGAACTTCGAGGCGGCGCTCGAGGAAGTGCGGCGCACCACGGTGTTCACGACGCACACGCCGGTCGCGGCCGGCCACGACGCGTTTCCCGTTCCAGCTCGTCGAAACACATCTCGCCGGCGCGTGGGGCGACCTGGGTGCGTACCGCGAGCGCTTCCTCGCCCTCGGCGCCTACGACAACGGCAGCGGCCCGATGTTCAACATGACGGCGCTCGCCTTGCGGACGGCCGGGGCCGTCAACGGCGTCAGCCGCCTGCACGGCGAGGTGACCAAGCAGATGTGGCAGCCGATCTGGCCGGGGACGCCGTACGAGCAGCTGCCCGTGAAGTCGCTGACCAACGGCGTGCACGTGCCGACGTGGATGTCGTCGGAGATCGGCCGGCTCCTGGAGAAATACCTCGGGCAGGACTGGCTCGAGCGTCACGACGATCCGGCGTTGGCCGATCGCGTGCTTCAGATTCCCGACGACGAGCTCTGGGAGGCGCGCCAGTCGCTTCGCGACTTCCTGTTCACGTTCGTGCGCGAGCGCGCGCGCCAGCGGTGGACGACGGAGAGCGTCGGCGTCGCCCGCGTCGTCGCGGCCGGGACGATGTTCGATTCGAACACGCTGACCATCGGCTTCGCGCGCCGCTTCACCGGCTACAAGCGGCCCGAGCTGCATCTTCGCCGACGCCGACCGCCTCGCGCGCATCCTCAATGCACCGGGGCGCGCGGTGCAGTTCGTCTTCGCCGGAAAGGCGCATCCGGCCGATGAAGGCGGCAAGCATCACCTGCAGCGCATCTACAAGCGTGCGCTCGACCCGAAGTTCGGCGGGCGCATCGCCTTCGTGGACGACTACGACCTGCACGTGGCGCATTTCCTCGTGCAGGGCTGCGACGTGTGGATGAACAACCCGCGCAAGCCGCTCGAGGCGAGCGGCACCAGCGGCATGAAGGCGGCCATCAACGGCACGCCGCACATGTCGATCGGCGACGGCTGGTGGGCCGAAGGCTTCTCCGGCGACAACGGCTGGCTCATCGAGGGGCACGCCGATCCGAACGATTACGGCGCGCAGGACTGGGCCGATGTGCAGTCGATGTACGACCTCATCGAGCAGCAGCCTCGTGCCGACCTTCTACGCGCGGGACGCCGACGGCATCCCGCACCGCTGGCTGCAGATCGTGAAGCAGTCGATCCGCACGGTGCTCCCGCGGTTCTGCACCCGGCGCATGGTCAAGGAATACGTGAGCGAGATGTACCTGCCGGCGCTCAAGGAGTCGGTCACCCGGTAAACGGTCTCCGGTCTACGGTCTCCGGTCTACGGTCTACCGGTCTACGGTAGCCACCAACTGGTACCGACCGAAGACCGGAGACCGGAGACCATATAATGGCGGGGTGCCCCGAAAGTCGAACGTCGCGAAAACGAAATGCGCCCTCTGCGGCGCGAAGGATGTGTCCGAGCCCCGCGGAGAGGAGCGTTACTGCCGCGACTGCTGGGAAAAGAAGATAGCGGTCGAGGAGATCGTCGCCCGCGAGTTCGCGCTGAAGCGCTACATCCGCGCGCACAGCGCGGAGAAGTATCTGATTTACCACTCCACCATCAAGCGCCCCTGCGGACAGATCATCGTCGTGGACGACGGCTACGATCTGTTTCTGACGATGGTGCTCTACCCCAACTTCGGCTGGGACGAGCCCGCCTACCACCTCGAAGGGGATCCGGAAGGCCGAAGCTTTGCCGAGATCCTGGTGGACGTCGTCGCCACGGAGGTCATCGAGCCGTGGGGCGGCGGCAAGTGGCACCTGGAAATCTTCCGATCGGCGAATCCAGAACCCGAGGACTGGAACGGCGAGATGTAACTGCCTATAATTCCGTCCAGGTGACGGGACGTGTCCGCGCCCGTCAAAGGAGCTCAAATGAACCGTCATACGTACACGATGCTGGCTCTGGCTGGCGCCTTCCTGCTGGTTGTGGGCGCGGCAGCCGGGCAGGCGGGCCAGGGACGCCGCCCGCCACCGCGCCGGCGGCGCAGACACCCGGAGCGAAACCACGCCTCGTGCCGCCCGTACGCGGCGAAGCGCCGCTCGGCTACACCAAGCCCGTCGTGAAGGCAGGCAAGGTCGACGGCAAGGACTTCATCATCACGACGATCAGGGTCAAGAACCTGGCGACCGGATCGATCGCGGGACTGAAGGTCGATGAATTCTGGTACGACAAGGCAGGTGATCCGGTAACGGGCGACACCTTCAGGCACCCGAAACCGCTCCAGCCGGGCGAAGTCATCACGGTCACGCTGGAAACGCCGCGGAACCCGAAGATGGATCGGAACCAGTACAACTTCTCGCACGCCAACGGCGCCATCAAGGCGCAGTTGCTGCCGAAGCTGTAGAGCGAGGCTCACAGTCTACGGTCTACGGTCTACGGTCTCCACCAGCTGGTTGCTACCGGAGACCGTAGACTGAAGACCGAAGACCGCGTTACACGCCGAGCCATCCTGTCGGCCATCTGAGAGGCTCCGGGGATCCGCCAGTCCTCCCCGTGCGCCGCTTTCCAGAGCGACACCATCCACAGCGCCACGCCCAGCACCCACGCGAAGACCATCACGCCCACCAGCACGCTGAACGCGGACGGCACGAACGACAGCGACGCCGCAGCGAGCACGCCGAAGAACAGGATCACGACGGCGATGGCGCCGAACGCCACGACCGACTGGGCGGCATGGAAGCGCGCGAAGCGATCCTGGCGCTCGAGCAACCAGATGATCAGGCCGGTCACCCACCAGCCGCCGTACGCGAGCGCGGCGGCGGTGCGGGACGAGAGTCCGGTTGAGCTCGAAGCGTCGGTCATAGGCGAGGACTTCGCTCGCAAGGCGGAAGCCACAACACGATGAACCTGTGGCTTCCGGCTTCAGCCGGAAGGGTAGTCGCTGCCCGTTGACCTTCGTCAGCGGCTCCTTCCGCCTGAAGGCGGAAGCCACGACAATCGGTGACTGATCACCCTACTGCCAGAAATTCAGCGCGACGGTGATGAGCAGGGCGTTGACGAAGTCGATGAAGAAGGCTCCCACCAGGGGCACGACGAGGTAGGCTTTCGGCGCCGGCCCATAGCGTTCCACGAGCGCACCCATGTTCGCCATCGCATTGGCCGTCGTGCCGAGCATGAAGCCGCAGAAGCCCGCCGACATCACGGCGGCATCGTAATCGCGCCCCATCACGCGCGGGATGACCAGCAGGCAGATCACCGCCACGAGCAGCACCTGCACCGCCAGGATCACGATGAGCGGGACGACGAGGCCGGCGAGCTCCCAGAGGCGAAGCGTCATCAGCGCCATCACGAGGAACAGCGACAGCGCCACGTTGCCGAGGTCGTCGATGGTTTGCTGCGACATCTTCACCACGCCCGTCGCATCGTCGATGTTGCGGAACACGGCGGCGACGATCATGGCGCCGATGTAGGCCGGCAGCGTCAGCCCGCGCGCGGCCATCCACGCGCTCACCCACGAACCGAACCACATCGCGGCGAGCATCAGGACGATGTGCTTGGTGAGGACGTAGGCCTCGACATCCTCCCCGGGCGGCGTCGGGCCCGCAGGCGCCGGGAACTGCGCCTCGGCCAGGTTGGCCAGCGTCCCCGCGGCCATCATCGCCGGCGCGGGGCGGCGGACGTCACGTTCGACGAGGTATGTACCGATCGGTCCGCCGATCAGGCCACCCGCGACGATGCCGACCATCGCCGCCGCCACCGCGAGCGTCGACGCGCCCGATGACGCCCGCCTGCTCGAACAGCGGTGCGAACGCGAGGCCCGTGGCCGGACCACCGGTCAAGGTGACCGACCCGGCAAGGACGCCCATGAGCGGATGCTGCCCCAGCGCGGACGCGGCCGCTGCGCCAACGACGTTCTGCAGCATCGCGACAATCGCGGCGATGACGGTGAACGCCAGGACGAGCGGCCCGCCGCGGCGCAGCAGATTGAGGCTCGCGCCAAACCCCACCGAGGTGAAGAAGGCGATCATCAGCGGCGCCTGCAGCGTCGTGTCGAAGGCGATCGGCTGCCAGTTGCGCGTGTAGAAAACCGTGAGCAGCGCGGCCACGGGCAGGCCGCCCGCGACGGGCGCCGGGATGTTGTAGCGCGCGAGAACCGGAACGAGGCGCTTGAGCCCGTAGCCCGCGAACAGCATGACGCCCGCGAAGGCGACGGTCTGAACGAGATCCAGCTTCATCGATCACGAACCACAGAGACACAGACCAAGACACAGAGACTCCGTGCTCTTCCGAGTAGGGATCACCCGATGTTCGCGGCGAGAAGACCAAGAACCCTCTGTGTCTCTGTGTCGCGGTGGCCCGTCTCAGTGGAGGCTGCGGCAATCATCGAACCCGGATCTGCACGTCGCGTCCGATCGCGTTGTCGCGATCGCCGATGCGCGAGCGGCCTTCGACGCGGATCACGTAGATGCCTGGTTCGAGGCCGCTGAGCGGCAGACGGGCCATGTAGCCGTATCCGCCCTGCTTGCCTTGCAGCTCGGTTGAGGATCGCTCGTCGGTGTTCTCGCTCACGACGCGGCCCGCCTCGTCTCGAAGCGTCGTCGTGATGTCGAGGCGGTGCGGCGGCGCGCCGGGGACGTTCTCGTAGAACTCGGCGAAGAGCGCCAGCTCGTCGGCACGGACGAACTCGCGCGCCGTGGTGGCCGGCGCGGGGAGAAAATCGGCGAGCGGGTTCTTCGGCAGCACGGTCGGCGTCAGGCGTGCCGCCGCGGACGTGAGCGCCACGCCGCTCATGGTGAGCGGCGCCCGATAGAAGTCGGGCACTTCGAGGTCGTACAGCACGCTGCCGGCGCGGCCGCCATCCTCGCCGACCCCGACGCGCAACTGGTACCGACCCGGCGGGAGATCGACCTGCGTCACCACGCGCAGGCCGCGCTCCTTCGTGCGCTCGAGCGTATCGGGCTTGAGCGTGATGTCCACGGCGTGGCGGCCGCCGCCGCGCGGCTTGCCGTCGCGATCGGTGGTGGCGAAGGTGACCTCGGCGCGGCCGTTGATGGTGCCGTTCCCCTCCGTGAGCCGGAAGTCGTCGATGCGCATCTCGATCGCGAGCGCCACCGCGGCGTTTGGCGCCGCTCCCTTGAACGGCGCCGCAAACACGGTAATCGGGATGCCACCGATCGGAATCGGGCTGCCCATCGCCTCGGTGGCGGCGGCGATGGCGGGATTGTCAGCGGCGTTGCGCGCCTGGGCGGGCGCGCGGCCGCGCGGCGCCACGTAGCCGCGGCGCGAGCGCACCTGGAGGCCGGGACGCTTCACGCGCACGTCGATGCGGCGGAAGCGGCCGTCGCGGCGGTCGTTGGCCGGGTAGTAGCCGAGCACGTAGTAGCTGCTGTTCTCGCGGACGATCCGCGCAAAGGCATCGGTGAAGTCGTTGCGGTTGACCGCCGCGAAGCCACCGGTCTCGGCCGCGAGCGTGCGCAGGCTGTCCTGGGACAGCTGCAGCTCCGAGAGCAATCCGCGAGACCCGATCTCCCTCGGCCCGTTGCTGTCGGCGTTCGGAAGGCCGTCGTTGACACCTCCGCCGATGCTCGCGTCCTCGAGCGCCGCGAGCCCGCGCGGGTCGATCGCGTAGATCGCCACGTTTGCCCGCGTCGCGGCGGCGATCGCGTCGCGCGTCTCGTCCACGATGATGCCGGCCGAGCGGTTGTTGAAGATGTCGAACGTGTCGTAGCTGATGCCCTCGCTGATGAGCAGCATCGTCTTGCGGCGGCCGCGCACACCCGGCCATGAACTCCGCGAGCTTGCGGACGCCCGACATCGCCGTCCGCGCGTTGAAGCCGCGCTCGGCCTCGCACGGGTCGTTGGAGAACCCGGACCCGGCCCGGGACGTCACCGCGCCGCAGGTTGCGCTCGCTCCGGCCAGCCGCTCGCTCGTCGCCGATGCGAGATTCCTCCCGCTGAAGCGGTCGACGGACGCCAGCAGGAGACGCTGATTGTTGGTGAAGTCCTGCCCGTCCTGCCCGCGCCCGCTGGTGTAGACGACCGCGGCGCGATCGTTGGTCCCGAAATTTCGCTCGAGGAACTGCCGCAGCGCCGCCTTGACGCGCGGCGTGTTGGTGAACGACACGTGCAGGTCGTCGAGGACGATCAGGTAGAGACGGCCGTCGGGTGTGGTGTTGTCCTGGACGTCCGGCTCGATCGGCGCGGCAGCAAACAGCGGCCGCTCCGCCCGCTCGATCGGGATGTCCACCAGCGAGAACGCCGTGACCTTCTGCGGCTTGCCTTCCTCGAGCACCTCGAAATCGTCGAGGGTGAGATTGGTGACCGTGTTGCCCTGCGCGTCGGTCACGACGGCGTCCACTTCGACGTAGTTCACTTCGACGCGGAACGTGACCGGCGGCTGTTCCGCGGGGGCTTGGGGTGCAGCGGGCGCCTGCGGCGCGACGGGCGGCTGGGGCGCGGCAGGCTGCTGGCGCGCGCCGATCGTGACCGCGGCAAGAGAGGCCAGCACGGCAGCAACGAAAAGTCTGGATTTCATAAGTGCTCGAGCCGATTATAGGCGCGCCGTCCATTGGTGGCGGACTGGCGTCAGAATGGTGACGGACCAGGTTCAGGTGGCTCCCACTTATACTGAAGACGTTATGGCGCTCGACGTGGCCGCCATCCAGCAGACGCTGCAGGCCGACGGCCTCGACGGCTGGCTGCTGTACGACTTCCACGGCTCCAATCCGATCGCGGCGCGCCTCGCCGGCCTGAGCGGCGGACCGCATATGACGACGCGGCGCTGGTATTACCTGATTCCGGCGAAGGGGCAGCCGCGCGGGCTGGTCCACGCCATCGAACGGCACAACCTCGACGCGCTCCCGGGCGACAAAATCGTGTACGCGGGACGCCAGCAACTCGAGACAGGGCTGTCACACCTGCTCGACGGGCGTGCGGCGCGTGGCGATGGAATACTCGCCCGAGTGCGCGATCCCGTATCTGTCGCGGGTGGACGCCGGCACGGCCGAAGCGGTCCGCCGCCGCGGTGTGGAGATCCTTTCGTCCGGCGATCTCGTCCAGAGATTCGAGGCGGCGTGGAGCCCAGCTCAGCTGCAGACGCACCGCTCGGCGTCCGAAGCGCTCTACCGCATCAAGGACCGGGCGTTTCGCGGCCGCCGCCGATGCGGTGCGCAACGGCCGATCGCTGAACGAATACGACTTGCAGCAGCAGATGGTCGGCTGGTTCGCGGAGGAAGGGCTCGTCAGCGATTCGGCGCCGGTCGTCGCGGTCGGGCGGCAATGCCGGCAACCCACATTACCTTCCCACTCCGGAGCAGTCCCGGCCGATCATTCCGGACGAGGTGCTGCTGCTCGATCTCTGGGGTAAGCATGCGTCGCCGGGCGCGGTGTTTGCTGACATCACGTGGGTAGGCTTCACCGGGTCGCGCGTGCCCGACGAGGTCGCGCGCGTGTTCCGCGCCGCCGCCGGCGCGCGCGACGCGGCGGTCACGCTGGTGCAGGATGCGGCGCGCAGCGGGCGCGAGCTGCGCGGCTGGGAAGTCGATCGGGCCGCCCGCTCGGTGCTCGAGGACGCGGGCTACGGCGCACGCCATCCTTCATCGCACGGGACACAGCCTCGGCGAGAACGTCCACGGCAACGGCGTGCACCTCGACGATTACGAAACGCACGACGATCGCCGGGTCCTCGCGGGCACGGGATTCACGATCGAGCCCGGACTGTACTTCGACACGTTCGGCGTCCGGACCGAGATCAACATGTATCGCAGCGAGCGCGAGGCGCTCGTCACGGGACCCCGACAGACAGACGTAGTCACGCTTACGTGAAGTGGAGAAATGTAGCGATGTCCAACCGCAAAACCACGTTTTTTTATGCGCTGCTGATTGCCATCGCGTCGCTCGCCGTGGGGCTGGTGATCGCGTCGCGACTCGGGATGTCGCCGGAGTCGGCGGCGCAGACCGTGGCGGCGCCGCCGATGAACAGCGCGCCGCTGACCGGTCCGCTGACCGCCACGACGTTCCGCGATATCGCGAAGAGCGTGTCGCCGGCGGTGGTCAACATCCGCACCGAGTCGCGGCAGCGCCAGCAGGACCTGACCGACTTCTTCGGCGGGGGCGGCGGTGGCGGCGGCGATGACCTGTTCGAGCGCTTCTTCGGCACGCCGCAGGGGCAGGGCCAGGGCCAGGGCCAGGGCCAGGGCCAGGGCGGCGGGCAGGGCCGCCAGCAGCAGCGGCCGCGCGAGCAGGTGGTGCAGGCGGCCGGCACCGGCTTCATCATCGACAAGGCGGGGTTCATCCTGACCAACAACCACGTCGTCGAGGGCGCGACGAAGATCGAGGTGTCGCTCTACGGCGAGGATGACGACCAGGAGTACGAGGCACGCGTCGTCGGACGCGACCCGCTCACCGACAGCGCGCTGATCGAGCTCACCGAGAAGCCGAACCACACGCTGCCGGAAGTGAAGTTCGGCGACTCGGCGCAGATGCAGCCGGGCGACTGGGTGATGGCGATCGGCAACCCGTTCGGCCTCGCGCACACGGTGAGCGTCGGCGTGATCAGCGCGCTCGAGCGGCCGTTCCCCGTGGCGGAGGGCCGCAGCGCGCAGGTGCTGCAGACCGACGCCGCGATCAACCCCGGCAACTCGGGCGGCCCGCTGCTCAACCTGCGCGGTGAGGTGATCGGGATCAACACCGCGATCTATACCGACGCGCGACAGGCCGGCAACATCGGCATCGGCTTCGCGATCCCGTCGAACACCGTGCGCGAGCTGCTGCCGCAGCTGCGCGGCGGCAAGATCACGCGCGGCCGCATCGGCGTCGCCGTCCGGCCGATTCCCGTCGACGCCGTGGACGAGTTCGGCCTGAAGGATCGCAACGGCGCGCTGGTCGCGTCGGTGTCGCCCGGCGGCGCCGCGGCCAAGGCGCGGCCTCGAGCCGGGCGACGTGATCATCGCCTACAACGGCAAGCCGGTCCGCAACCAGGACGAACTGGTGCAGGCGGTCGTCGCGACGCGGCCGGGCACGACGGTGCCGGTGCGCATCGTGCGCGACGGCAAGGAGCGCACGCTGAGCATCACCGTCGAGGAGCTCGATCTCGAGAACGACGCGCAGGCGGCCCGCGGCCGGCGCCAACCGGAACGCGGACCCGCAGCAGGAATCGAGCAGCGGATTCGGCATGTCGCTGAGCAACATCACGCCGCAGATTGCGCAGCGCCTGCGGCTCGAGGACGGCACGCGCGGCGCGGTCGTGGTGGAAGTGGACCCGGACAGCCCCGCGGCTCGTGCCGGCCTCCAGCCGAGCGACGTGATCCTGCGCGTCGGGCGCACGCCCGTTGCCAACGCGGCGGAAGCCAGCCGCGAGCTCGGTCGCGTGCCGTCGGGCGGCACGGCGTTCCTGCGGATCCTCCGCGGCGGACAGGAAACGTTCGTTCCGGTGACGAAGGAGTAGAGGCAGACCTTCAGGTCCGCCTCGTCGGCACTCGGGCTTCGGACGACGGGCTTCGGGCCCTCAGGTCGCGCTCCGGCTGGACCGGAGCCCGCAGCCTGGAGCCCGGAGCCCTTTTTTTTGTGATACAAAGGCCTCTTCTGACGGGAGGCGTGACGTGACGCTGATGATCGAGCGCGAAGTCAAGCTCCGGTTCGACTCCCCCGAGGAGGCGCGTGCCGCGATCCTGGCCACGGGCGCGACGCCGCTCCGCTGCCGCCGTCTACAGGAAGACGCGCTGCTCGACACCGACGACGAGTCGCTGCGGCGGCGCCAGTGCGCGCTCCGCATCCGCACCGAGTCGGGCAAGAGCCTGCTCACCTTCAAGGGGCCGGTGCAGCCCGGCACGATGAAGATGCGCGACGAGCACGAAACGGTCGTCGGCGACGGCGAGGTCCTGCAGCACGTATTCGAGGAGCTCGGCCTCCACGTGTGGTTCCGCTACGAGAAGTACCGCGAGGAATACGCCGCCGAGGACGTGACGATCGCGCTCGACGAGACGCCGGTCGGCACGTTCGTCGAAATCGAAGGCGGCGAGCAGGGCATCCTCATGATGACCGAGGCGCTCGGCCGCAGCGCCGCAGGACTTCATCCTCGATTCGTATCGCGCGCTCTTCGTCACCCATCGCCACCAGTTCGGGCTGGGCGGAGACGAACATGGTGTTCCGCGACGAATGATCCCGGCGCTCGTCCTGACCGCCGGCCTCGCGACCCGGCTTCGTCCGCTGTCGTTCGTGCGCGCGAAGGCCGCGCTTCCCGTCGCCGGCGAACCGCTGGTCCGGCGCATCCTCCGCAGCCTGCACGCCAGCGGCGTCACCGACGCCGTGCTCAACCTCCACCACCTGCCGCACACGCTCACCGGCCGCGTCGGCGACGGCGCCGACCTCGGCATGCGCGTGCGCTACTCGTGGGAGATGCCGGTGCTCGGGTCGGCAGGCGGACCGCGGCACGCATTGCCGCTCCTTGCAGGTCCAGGGTCCGGCGCAGCCGGCTCCACGTTCCTGATCGTCAACGGCGACACGCTTGACCGACGCCGACATCGGTGCGGTGATCGCCGACCATCAGCAGTCCGGCGCGCTCGTCACGATGGCGGTGATCCGCAATGTCGAGCCGGACAAGTACGGCGGCGTGGTCGTGGACGCCGGTGGTGTCGTGACCGGCTTCGTGCGCCGCGGGTCGCCGCAGCCGTCGTACCACTTCATCGGCGTGCAGGTGGCGGAGGCGGAGGCGTTCGCGGCGCTGCCGGACAACACGCCTCATGAATCGGTCGGCGCACTCTACCCGGCGCTGATGGCCGCGCGCCGCGAGGCCGTGCGCGCCTTCGTCTGCGACGCCGAGTTCATGGACATCGGCACGCCCGCCGACTACCTGCGCACGTCGCGGCTGCTCTCGCACCGTGACGCCGTCGAGCGGGACGTCGAGCCGCCGCGATGGGAGCACGGCGCGCGCTCAGCAGATTCACCCGTCGGCGCGTGTCGAGGACTCGATCCTGTGGGACGATGTGCAGGTGGGCGAAGGGGCGCTGCTGCGCGAGTGCGTCGTGACCGACGGCGTGCACGTCCCGGGAGACACCTCCTGGATCGGGGTCACGATCCGGCGCGCCGAGGGCGCACTCGCGCCGCAGCGAGCGCCGCGTCGGCGATCTCGCGAGTGGCTTCTCTATGACCATGACCGAGCGACGCGACACAGGACGGCCGCCGACGTCCGAGACGCGCATCACCGAGTTCCTCGGCGAGACGGGCCTCTCCGCGCGCGGCGCGAAGGTCGTGCCGCTGACCGGCGACGCCTCGGACCGGCGCTACTTCCGCGTGCTGATGAAGAGCGAGCCGTCGCAGGTGCTGGCGGTGCACCCGGGGCCGATCGAGTTCGACACGCTGCCTTTCGTCAACGTGTCGCGCCTGCTCAGCGCGATGCCGGTGCCGGTGCCGCGCATCCTCGCGCACGCCGATGCGCTCGGGATCATGTCGCAGCAGGATCTCGGCGACGTCACGCTGCAGGCGCATCTCGGCGCGGCCTCGGCGGGCGAGCACGCCGCGCTGTACCGCCAGGCGGTCTCGTTCATCGAGACGCTGCAGCGGCGCGGCCGCGACCTCGCGTCGCCGGACTACGTGCCGTACGGCATCGCGTTCGACGTCGAGAAGCTGACCTGGGAGCTGCAGTTCTTCGCCAGGCACTTCCTCGACGCCTATCGCGGCGCGTCGTTCTCGCCGGCGGAGCGCGAGGCGGTGACGGCCGAGTTCGCGCTGATCGCCGAGGAGCTCGCCGCCGAACCGCGCGTGCTCTGCCATCGCGACTATCACAGCCGCAACCTGATGCTCCACGAGAGCAACCTGTACATCATCGATTTCCAGGACGCCCGTCTCGGACCCGACACCTACGACCTGGTCTCGCTGCTGCGCGATTCGTACGTGGACTTCAGCGAGCAGCACGTCGAGGAGCTGATCGCGTTCTTCCTGGCGCTGCGCGGCGCATGGGGCGCGGCCGCGGACCCGCAGGAGTTCCGCCGCCGCTTCGACGTCATGGCGCTGCAGCGGAACATCAAGGCGCTCGGGACGTTCGGCTTCCAGACCACCGCACGCGGAAACACGGTCTATATCCAGTACATTCCGCGCACGCTGAACTACGTGCGGGCGAACCTGGCGAAGTATCCGCGGTTCGCGCGGTTGCGCGAAATCCTGGCGACGCACGTCGAGGAGCTGCGGTAGCGCTCGCCTTCCGGCTGAAGACGGAAGCCACGGGTCATGTGGGATTGTGATTCGTGATTGCCGGAGCGTAGTCACGAATCGCAGTCCGCCAACCACGAATGCTCTAGAATGAGTGTCCGGCCCGCTGGTCGCGGGCATGCCTATGGACCGTCGTTTCGGCATCTCCACTCACCTCTTCCACGAATCGCGGCTGACGCGCGAGCATCTCGTGCATATCGCCGCGCACGGATTCGAGGCGGTCGAGGTGTTCGCCACGAAGTCGCACTTCGATTACCACGATGAGCAGGCGATCGCGCAGCTGGCGGAATGGCTGTCCGACACGCGCCTCGAGCTGCACTCGATGCACGCGCCGATCGTGGATGCGATGAGCGGCGGCAAGTGGGTCGGCTCGTACTCGAACGCGTCCGGGAACGAGACGCGGCGGAAGGCGGCGCTGGCCGAGACGCAGGCGGCGCTGCGCGTGGCCGGCAGCTGCCGTATCGCTACCTCGTCGTGCATCTCGGCATGCCCGCGGTCGAGCAGCCGCCGCCCGCTGACAACCAGCCGGACGCCGCGCGGCGCAGCGTCGAGGAGATTGTGGAGCTCGCCGCGGCGGCCGACGTGAAAGTGGCGCTCGAGGTGATCCCGAACACGCTCGCCGGCCCGGCGTCGCTCGTGCGACTCATCGAGGACGATCTCGACGGCATCGACGCCGGGATCTGCCTCGACTACGGTCACGCGCATCTGATGGGCGACCTGGGCGAGGGGATCGAGGCGATCTCGGGCCACCTCTGGACGACGCACGTGCACGACAACCGCGGCAAGCGGGACGATCACCTCGTGCCATACGCCGGCTCCATCGACTGGGATCTGGCGATGATGGAGACGCAGAAGATCGGATACGACGGCGTGATGATGTTCGAGGTGGGCAGCGCCGGCGGCGACCCCGTGGACGTGCTGAAGCGGTGCACGAAGGCCCGCGAGCGGCTGGAGAAAACCTTCGTGTACCTTCTAGATGGACCTCGGATGCCAGCTCTAGAACGTCGCGTGCCCGGGCGTGCGCGGGAACGGGATCACGTCGCGGATGTTGGCCATGCCGGTGGCGTAGATGATCGTGCGCTCGAGGCCGAGGCCGAACCCGGCGTGCGGCACCGTCCCGAACCGCCGCAGGTCGCGGTACCACCAGTAAGCCTGCGGATCGAGCTTCAGCTCCGCCAGCCGCCGATCGAGATAGTCGAGCCGCTCCTCGCGCTGTGAGCCGCCGATGACCTCGCCGATGCCGGGCGCCAGGACGTCCATCGCCGCGACGGTCTTCCCGTCGTCGTTCATGCGCATGTAGAACGCCTTGATCTCCTTCGGGTAGTTCATCACGACGACCGGGCCCTTGACGTATTCCTCGGTCAGCCAGCGCTCGTGTTCCGACTGCAGGTCGATGCCCCAGCGGACGGGGAACTCGAACTTCCTGCCGCTCTTCTCCAGCGCCGCGATCGCGTCGGTGTAGGACATCCGCTCGAAGGTGGAGGCGACGAACGCCTCGAGGCGTGCGATCGCCTGCTTGTCGATGCGGTCGGCGAAGAACGTCAGGTCGTCGTCCCGCTCGTCGAGCAGCGCCGTGAAGATGTACTTCAGGAACGATTCGGCCAGATCGGCGTTGGCGGCCAGATCGGCGAACGCGATCTCGGGCTCCACCATCCAGAACTCGGCGAGGTGGCGGCTGGTATTGCTGTTCTCGGCGCGGAATGTCGGGCCGAACGTGTAGACCTTCGACAGCGCGCACGCGTAGGTCTCGACGTTGAGCTGGCCGCTGACCGTGAGGAAGGCTTCCTTGCCGAAGAAGTCGGCGCCGAAGTCGGTGCGGCCATCCGGCGTGCGCGGGATCGCCGCAAGGTTCGCCAGGTCGAGTGTGCTGACCCGGAACATCTCGCCGGCGCCCTCGGCGTCGCTGGCGGTCACGATCGGCGTGTGGACCCAGAAGAACCCGTGCTCGTGGAAATAGCGATGCACGGCCATGCTGAGGCTGTGGCGGACGCGCGCCACGGCGCCGAGCGTGTTCGTCCGCGGCCGCAGGTGCGCGACTTCGCGCAGGTATTCGAACGAGGCGCGCTTCGGCTGAATCGGGTACGCCTCGGGGTCGTCCACCCAGCCGACGACCTCGACGGTGTCGGCCTGGAGTTCGACCGCCTGGCCCTGTCCCTGGCTGGCGGTCAGCACGCCGCGGGCGATGACCGAGCAGCCGGAGGTCAGTTTCTTGATTTCGCTCTCGTAGTTGGGCAGGGCGGCCGCGGCGACCACCTGGAGCGGGTCGAAGCAGGACCCGTCGTGGAGATGGATGAACGACAGGCCCGCCTTCGAATCGCGCCGCGTGCGCACCCATCCGCGAACGGTGACGGGGGTTCCTGTCGCGACCTTTCCCTTCAGCACGGACGAGACGTCGACATGGTCGGCGGTAGGCATTTCGCTCCCAACGATTATCCGTCGAGTATCCTTAGGGGCTGGTTGCGAAATTCATTCGACGCAGGGCGGGTCTTTTCAGACCCGCCTCCAGCCGGGTCCCAGAAGGACCTGGCCTGCGTTCGCTGATGTCCGCAACGCGCTCTTGGTGGTGCTCACTTCCGAAGATCAGTTCGAATGAAGATTGGAATGATCTCCCTCGGCTGTCCGAAGAACCTCGTGGACTCCGAGGTGATGCTGGGGCTCGCCCAGCAGGCGGGACACGAGCTCACCCGCGACGCCGCCGACGCCGACGTGCTCGTCGTCAACACCTGCGCCTTCATCGACAAGGCGAAGCAGGAGTCGATCGACGCCATCCTCGAGATGGCGGAGCACAAGAAGACCGGCAACTGCCGCACGCTCGTCGTCACCGGCTGCATGGCGGAGCGCTATCGCGACGAGCTGCGCGAGCAGATTCCGGAGATCGACGCGGTGCTCGGGACGGGGGAGGTGCCGGAGATCGTCGAGGGCGCTGTCTCCGGTCTCCGGTCTCCAGGCTCCGGTCATCGTCCCGTTGCTTCGCGGCGACGGCTCCGACCGTGACCGAACGCACTCAGGACCGAAGACCGGAGACCGGAGACCGAAGACCGCTCTTCCCACCTACATCTACGATGCCGAGACGCCGCGGCTGCTCGCCACGCCGCGTCACTACGCCTACGTGAAGATTGCCGAGGGTTGCGATTACAAGTGCGCCTTCTGCATCATCCCGACGCTGCGCGGCAAGTACCGCAGCCGCCCGGCCGAGTCGATCGTGCGCGAGGCCGAAGCACTCGCCGCGCGCGGCGTGAAGGAGCTGCTGCTCATCTCGCAGGACACGAGCTTCTACGGGATCGATCGCGGCGAACGCGGCGCGCTGGCGCGCCTGCTCCGCCAGTTGAACGGCGTGGACGGGCTCGAGTGGATCCGCATGCTCTACCTCTACCCGACGACGATCGGGGACGACGTGCTCGACGCGATGGCAGAAAGCGCCAAGGTCGCGAAGTACGTCGATCTCCCGCTGCAGCATGCCTCAGACGACGTCCTCAAGCGCATGAAGCGGCCGGGAACGCGCGCCGGCTACGAGGTGTTGCTCAACCGAATCAGGCAGCGCGTGCCCGGGGTGACGCTGCGCACGACCTTCATCGTTGGCTTCCCGGGTGAGACGGAGGCGGACTTCGCCAAACTGCAGAGCTTCGTCGAGGCCGTGCGGTTCGACCACGTCGGCGTCTTCACCTACTCCCACGAGGAAGGCACCTCGGCGCACGGTCTGCCCGACGACGTGCCGGCCAGCGTCAAGCGGCAGCGGCGATCCAGGCTGATGAGCGTGCAAAAAAAGATCGTCGCCCGCGCGCAGAAGGCGCGCGTCGGGAGACCGGGTCCGGCTGCTGGTCGATGGGCCGTCCACTGAGCACGACCTCGTCATCCGCGCCCGCCTCGAGGGTCAGGCGCCCGACATCGATCCGCTCGTGTATCTCACCGATTGCGACCCGGCCGAGCTCGCGGCCGGGACGTTCATCGACGCCGACATCGTCGGCAGCCGCGCCTACGACCTCATTGCCCGTCCAGCTTTCGGCGCGGCTCCGGCGTCGCCCGCCGAAGCCTGAAGCGGAAGGCGCGATGGTCGCACTCACATTGTCCGTAAGTGCGGCCGTGTGATAGTGTTAAGGGTCGTTACCTAGGCGGAGTAGTACTCCAAGTGGGCTGGTGCCCACTTTTTTTGTTTGTGGCAGCGCAGCCGCTCGAACAGTTGAGAGCCATCGCGGAACGCGTCGCCGCGTCCCGCGGGCTCGAGATCTGGGATCTTCAGAGCCGCCGCGAGGCCATCGGGCACGTGGTGCGCGTGTTCATCGACCGCCCTGGACCGGCAGCCACGCCCGAGGAGAGCGTCAGCATCGAAGACTGTGAGCAGGTCAACCGCGAGTTGAGCACTATTCTCGACGTCGAGGACCCGTTGCCGTTCGCGTACACGCTGGAAGTCTCCTCACCCGGCCTCGATCGGCCGTTGCGTGACGCGGGCGACTACCGCCGGTTCGCGGGACGGCTGGCGAAGATCGTGGTGAGCGAGCCGGTCGACAACCAGAAGGCGTTTCAAGGACGGCTGCGCGGGCTCGAGGAGAACGACGTGCTCCTCGAGGCGCCGAACGGCCGGGTGCACCGCCTGCCGATGCGGCTGATTGCGCGCGGGCGCCTGGATGTGGAGTTTTGATGATCACGAACCGTAGAGACACAGAGACACAGATTGCTGACCAGGCCCACGAGCATCTGCGCCTCTGTGCCGCTGTGGTTCGTGGCACGTGAAGGTTGCCGCTAGAACATATGCAAAATCCCCTGCTGCAGACGATCGAGGCACTCGCCAAGGAGAAAGGCATCGAGGCCGACACGATCATCACGGCCATCGAAGACGCCGTCCTGACCGCGTCGCGCAAGTACTACAAGACCAACGAAGAGCTCAAGACCCGGTTCAACCAGGAAACCGGCCAGGTCGATCTCTTCGCCATCAAGCACATCGTCGAGACCGTCGAGAACCCGGCCACGCAGATCTCGCTGCAGGAAGCACAACAGCTGTACGGCGAGGAAGCGGAAGTCGACATGGAGATCGAGTTCCCGAAGCGCACCGACGTACTGGGTCGCATCGCCGCGCAGACCGCGAAGCAGGTGATCTTCCAGAAGGTCCGCGAAGCAGAGCGCGAGAACATCTTCGCGGAGTACAACCAGCGCATCGGCGAAGTGATCAACAGCACGGTGAAGCGGTTCGAGAACGGCGACCTGATCGTCGAGATCGGCCGGGTCGAGGCGGTGCTGCCGCGCAAGGAGCAGTCGCGCGCCGAGAGCTACACCCCCGGCGAGCGCATCCGCACCGTCATCAAGGGCGTCAATCGCAGCGCGAAGGGACCGCAGATCGTCCTCTCGCGCACCGACCCGGCGCTGCTGATCAAGCTCTTCGAGCAGGAAGTTCCCGAGATCTATGACGGCACGGTGATGATCCGCGGCGCCGTCCGCGAGGCGGGCGACCGCGCGAAAGTGGCGGTCTACTCACGCGAGCGCGACGTCGATCCCGTCGGCGCCTGCGTCGGCATGAAGGGCACGCGAGTGCAGGCGATCATCCGCGAGCTTCGCGGCGAGAAGATCGACATCGTCGAATGGTCCGACGACTCGGTGCTCTTCGTCACCAACGCGCTCAGTCCGGCGAAGGTCCAGCGGGTCTCAATCGTTGACGACGGCGACCGCGTGATGGAAGTGGTCGTCGAGGACAAGCAGCTCTCGCTGGCGATCGGCAAGAAGGGCCAGAACGTGCGGCTGGCGGCCAAGCTGACCGGCTGGCGGATCGACATCAAGAGCGAGGAAGAGAAGCGTCGCGAGGTCGAGGCGCAGTTCGGCGCGCTGGAAGCGGGCGACGCCCAGGCACAGATGGATGCCTTGTTCCCCGATCAGGACGTGACCGCCGAGGCGGCCGACGGCGCCGAGGCTCTTGACGGCGTTGACGGCGGCGAGACGGTCGACTTTGCCGAGGCTGTCCAGGGTGCCGAGGCAGCCGCCACAGATGCGACCGCAGACGCTGCCGATGAAGCTGTCGAGAAGCTGTCGAGCAGCCCGACGCAGAGGAACCGGCGAAGGCGGAACAGAAGTAAGGCGCGAAGGCGGAAGGAATCAACAATTTGGCAACGGTCCGGATTTACAAGGTCGCCGAGCTGCTCGGGACGACCAGCCAGGAAGTACTCGCGCTGCTCAAGCGCGATCACGGGATCGAGCTGAAGAGCGCGTCGAGCACCCTCGAGGAGGTCGTGGCGCGCTCGTTTGTCGAGCGTCTCGCGCGGCAGCGCAACATTGCGCTGCCCGGCGGCGACATGTTCGCCGAGACGCACGCGCCCGCGAAGGGCGGCGGCAAGAAGGCGGGGCCGGCGAAGAAGGCCGAGCCGCCGAAGCCGGCCGCGCCGGTGCTCGGGCCTCCGCGCCTGGTCAAGACGCACAAGCCGCCGGTGCAGCCGGCGGAAGAGACACCCGCAGCAGCATGCCGCGCCGCCCGAGGCGGTAGCGCCACCGCCGCCGCCGCCGGCGGCACCCGTTGAGGAGCCGCCTGCTCCGGCGGCGCACGTGCCGGAGCCGCCGCCGGTGGCGGAGCCTCGCCCCGTCGCGGAGCGGGTGCACGTTCCAGAAGTCGTCGAAGCACCGCCGCCGGTGGCCGCGGCGCCATCGCCGCCGCCCGTCGAGGAGCCACCGGCACCTGCACCGGTCACCGCGCCGCCGCCCGAAACGGTATCCGTGCCCGTGGCCGCTGCACCAGCACGGCCGGCCGCGCCGGCCGCGCCGGCTCCGCCGCCCCAGGTGCCCGGCCGCTTCGTGCCGCCCACGCTGCGGCTGCGCATCGAGCAACCAGGCCAGATGCCGCAGCCTGCGCGTCCGCTCGCGCCGGCCAAGCGTCCGCAGGTCACGCAGCCGCGTGTCGTGGCGCCGCCGGCCGCGGCGCCGCCCGCCGCCACGCGTGCGGCCTCGCCCGCCGTGGGCGCGCGTCCCGGCGGGCCGGCCGCTGCACGCCCCGGCGGACCGCCCGGCGGCCGTCCCGGTTATCCGCCGCCGCCGCGGCCGACGACACCGGGCATGCTCGGTGGACCGCGTCCGCTTCCGTCGCAGCCCGTACGTCCGCAGCAACCCGCGGGTGCGGCGCGCCCGGGTATGCCTGGCCAGCGTCCGCCGTTCGGGCAACAGCGTCCGCCGTTCGGACAGCACCGGCCCGGCCAGCGGCCGACGCAGACGCGGCGCGAGCGGCCGTCCGCGCCTTCGATGTCAGCCGCGCCCGCCGCGCCGCCGCCGGTCACGCGGATCATCACGCTCGCCGAGGGCATGACGGTGAAGGATCTCGCCGACAAGCTCGACGTGCGCGTCAAGGACGTCCTCGCCAAGCTGTTGATGAAGCGCATGATGATGACCATCAACAGCACGCTCGACAGTGAGATCGCGAAGAACATCGCGCTCGAGTTCGGTGCCGAGGTCGAGATGCGGAGCTTCGAGGAGGAGCTCGTCGAGGAGCAGGGCGAGGAAGCCAAAGCCGAGGACCGGATCGACCGGGCGCCGGTCGTCACGGTCATGGGTCACGTCGACCATGGCAAGACGTCGCTGCTCGACGCCATTCGCGAGACGAAAGTTGCCGAACGCGAGGCCGGCGGCATCACGCAGCACATCGGCGCCTACCACGTCGAGGTCGGCGACGGCCGCAGCGTGGTGTTCCTCGACACGCCTGGTCACGAGGCGTTCACGCTGATGCGCGCGCGCGGTGCGAAAGTCACCGACGTGGTCGTCCTCGTCGTCGCCGCCGACGACGGCGTGATGCCGCAGACGCGCGAAGCGATCGATCACGCGAAGGCGGCGAACGTGCCGATCGTCGTGGCGATCAACAAGATCGACAAGCCAGGCGCCAACCCGGACAACGTCAAGCGCGAGCTCGCCGAAGTGAACCTCGTGCCCGAGGACTGGGGCGGCTCGACCGTGATGGTGCCGGTGTCGGCCAAGAAGAAGCAGAACCTCGATCAGCTGCTCGAGATGATTCTGCTGTCCACCGACATCCTCGAGCTCAAAGCGAATCCGAAGCGCAGCGCGTCCGGCACCGTGCTCGAAGCCAAGCTCGATCGCGGCCGCGGTCCGGTGGCGACCGTGCTCGTCCAGGATGGCACGCTCAAGGTCGGCGACAACTTCATCGCCGGTCCCGTCGTCGGGCGCGTGCGCGCGCTCATCGACGACCGCGGCCGCAACGTCAAGTCGGCTGGGCCGTCAACGCCCGTCGAAGTGCTCGGCCTGACAAGCCTCCCGCAGCCGGGGGATCCGTTCCAGACCGTCGAGGACGCCGCGAAGGCACGCCAGATCGCGACCTTCCGGCAGTCGCAGGCGAAGGAGCGCGCGCTCGGCGCCAAGGGCGGCCGGCTCACACTCGAATCGCTCAGGGAGCAGATCGCCGAGGGCGGGGTCAAGGAACTGCCGCTCATCGTGAAGGCCGACGTGCAGGGGTCCTCGGAAGTGCTCGCCAACACGCTCGAGAAGCTCTCCGACGAGAAGGTGAAGATCCGCATCATCCGCGCCGGCGTCGGCGCCATCAACGAATCGGACGTGCTGCTCGCGTCGGCGTCGAACGCGATCATCATCGGCTTCAACGTCCGCCCGGACCGCAACGCCGCGGACATGGCGGAACGCGAAGAGGTCGACGTGCGCCTCCACTCGGTCATCTACAACGTGACCGACGAGATCAAGAAGGGCATGGAGGGTCTGCTCGACCCGACGTTCAAGGAAGTGCGGCTCGGCACCGCCTCGGTGCGCGAAGTGTTCAAGGTGCCGAAGGTCGGTACGATTGCCGGCTGCATGGTCACCGACGGACGCATCACGCGCGCCGGCGAGACGACCGCGCGGCTGCTCCGCGACAACGTCGTGGTCCACGAAGGCAAGATCGGCGGCCTGCGCCGCTTCAAGGACGATGTCAGCGAAGTGAAGTCCGGCTTCGAATGCGGCATCAGCCTCGAGAAGTACAACGACATCAAGGTCGGCGACGTGATCGAGGTCTTCACGATGGAGCGGGTGGCGGTGACTGCGTGATTCCTGAAGCCGGCAGCGGCCAGCGGGGCGCCGCCCGGAGCTGGCAGCCGCCGCCGGCCCCGGCGTGTGGCACTGCCGGCTGCCGGCTGCCGGCTGGCGGCTAGGACACATGGCGCAAGGTCACCGGCCGGATCGGGTGGGCGAGCAGATTCGCGACGAGTTGAGCGCGCTGCTCAGCCGCGGAGTCGTGCACGACCCGGGCATCGGGTTCATTACCCTGACGCGCGTACAGGTCTCGCCGGATTTGCAGCTGGCGCGCGTGTTCTATACCAGCCTCGGAGATCCGAAGGCCCGCCGCGAGACCGAGAAGGCGCTCGACCGCGCGACGCCGTTCCTGCGCAGGCGGATCGGCGGCGTGCTGGGCCTGCGGCGCGTTCCCGAGCTCGAGTTCCGTTTCGACGAATCGATCGCGCACCAGGACCGGATCGAGCAGATCCTGCGCGACCTCCACGAGGAGGAGGCGCAGCGTGCCGCCGCCGCCCCACCGGCCCCCGATGACACCGACCGCGACTGAATCGACCACCAGCGCACACCTTGCCGAGGAGATCCGCCGGCGGCAGCGGTTCGTCATCACCTCGCACGTGCGTCCCGACGGCGACGCCATCGGATCGTCGCTGGCCATGGCGTATGCGCTGCGCGAGCTGGGCAAGGACGTGCGCGTGGTGTTCCGCGACGAGCCGCCGGGGCCGTTGCAGGTGTTCCCCGGTGTGAGCGAGATCGAGGTCGCGGAACGCGTGGACGACCCGGGCGATGCCGTCATCGTCATGGAATCGGGCGATCTCAAGCGTACGGGCGTCGAGGGCCTCGAGCGCGGATTCGTCATCAACATCGATCACCACCTTGGCAACTCGATGTACGGGTCACTGAACTGGTTCGACCTGTCGGCCGCCGCGTGTGGCGAGATGGTCTTCGACCTGATTCGGGAGCTCGGCGTGCCGCTCACGCGGGAGATTGCGACCCACATCTACGTCGCGATCCTGACCGACACCGGATCGTTCCACTACTCGAGCATCTCGCCGCGCACCTTCGATATCTGCCGCCAGTGCGTCGAGGCGGGCGTCGATCCGCCCTGGGTGGCGCGGAGCATTTTCGACAGCAACAATCTCGGCCGCCTGAAGCTGTTCGGCGCGGTGCTGAGCAAGATGGAGCTCGACCCGACCGGCCGCCTGGCGACGGTCTACGTGGACCAGAAGCTCGCGAGCGACTGCGGCGGGACCTACGAGGACACCGAAGGGCTGATCAACCTCCCGCTCACCGTGAAGGAGATCCAGGCGGTGGTCTTCTTCAAGGAGCACGGACCCGATGACTGGCGCATCAGCATGCGGTCGAAGGGCGAGGTGGACATCAACGCGGTGGCGAAGCAGTTTGGCGGCGGCGGCCACAAGAATGCGTCCGGCTGCAGCGCCGCCGGCCCGATCGCCGAGCTCAAGGCCCAGTTCCGCGAGAAGATCACCGAGCAGATTGACAAAGCCGGCAGCGGGCAGCCGGCCGCCGGCAGCAATCCGTCTTGACGACCCACCGTCGTAGGGGCCGGCTTCAGCCGGCCAGAGACTCGCGGCTCCGGACCGCGGGCCGGCTGAAGCCGGCCCCTACGTGCTGCCCGCTGCCAGCTGCCTGCTGATGGATGGCGTTCTCGTCATCGACAAGCCCGAGGGCCTCACGTCGCACGACGTCGTGGCGGTCGCCCGCCGCGCGCTCGGGGAAAAGCGGATCGGACATACGGGCACCCTCGACCCGCTGGCGACCGGAGTGCTGCCGCTGGCGTGCGGACGCGCCACGCGCCTGGTGCGTTTCCTGACGGCGTCGGACAAGGACTACGACGCGACGATCCGCTTCGGCCTGACGACCGATTCGTTCGACATCACGGGAGAGGAAACGAGCCATGGCGGCGGCGTTCCGCCGCGCGAGGCCGTGCTCGCGGCCGTTGACCAGTTGCGCGGCGAGTACCTGCAGACGCCGCCCGCGTACTCCGCGAAAAAGGTCGGCGGGCGCCGCGCCTACGCCCTCGCGCGCAACGACGAGGACGTCGTGCTGACGCCGGTCACGGTCCAGGTGTCGCGCGCTGACCTGACCGGGTTCGACGGCGAGCGGGCGACCGTCGTGCTGACATGCTCGGCGGGGTTCTACGTGCGAACGTTCGCGCACGAGCTCGGCCGCCTCGTGGGCACCGGCGCCTGCCTCGAAGCGCTGAGGCGCACGCGCAGCGGACAGTTCAAGCTCGTCGAGGCGCTGTCGATCGAGGCCCTGCGCGACGGCGTCGCGGAGATCGACGTCATCCCCCTCGAACGTCTGCTGCCGGCGTTTCCGACGGTGGCGGTCACGGATGAAGGCCTCGCGCGGGTGACGCATGGCAGACAGCTGGGGCCCGAGCACTACACGCCGGGTCCGATGGACGCGGCCTCCGGGCGCGGGTCGGGTCCTTTGGACCCGCCGCACTGGACCCGGATCTTCGATTCGGGCGGACACCTGATCGCGCTGGGGACCGACGGAGGTCCTGCCGGCTCTTTGCACCCGGCCATCGTCCTGACTTAGAATGTAAGTTCTTTTTGGAACGCAAGTTAGCAACAGTACGGCGGCTTGGTGGCCAGAGGCTTCCTGAGCCGAACGTGGAGGAAAGACCGTGGCGTTGACCAAGGATCGGAAGACCGGGATCATCGGAACGTACAAGACACACGACGCAGACACCGGGTCCCCGGAAGTTCAGGTTGCGCTCCTCAGCGAGCGCATCAACTATCTGACCGAACACTTCAAGGTCCACGCGAAGGACCATCACTCGCGCCGCGGCCTGCTCAAGCTCGTCGGCCAGCGCCGGCGACTCCTCGACTATCTGAAGAGCAAGGACTCGGAGCGCTATGCCGAGCTGATCAAGCGCTTGGGCATCCGCAAGTAACGTTCGACCACTCTTATGCACAATGTAAATCTTCACAAACGCGAGGTCCGGATCGGATCGCGCACGATTACGCTCGAAACCGGCAAGCTGGCGAAGCAGGCCCACGGCTCGGTGCTCGTCCGATCGGGCGATACCGTCGTCCTGGTGACGGCCTGCCGCGCGGCAAACGCCCGGGAAGGCATCGACTTCCTGCCGCTGACGGTTGATTACCGTGAATACACCTACGCGTCGGGGCGCATCCCCGGCGGCTTCTTCAAGCGCGAGGGCAAGCCCTCCGAGAAGGAAGTGCTGACCAGCCGCCTGATCGACCGGCCGTGCCGGCCGCTCTTCCCCTCCGGCTGGCGTTATGAAACGCAGATCATCGCGCTGCTCATGTCGGCCGACACGGAGAACGATGCCGATGTGCTCGCCATCACCGGCGCCTCGGCCGCGCTCGCGATCTCGGAGATCCCCTTCGAGAAGACGATCGCCGGCGTCCGCGTCGGTATCGTCAACGGCGAGTTCGTCATCAATCCGACCTACGAAGAGCGCAAGCAGAGCACGCTCGACCTCATCGTCGCCGGCAGCGCCGACGGCATCCTGATGGTCGAGGCTGGCGCCAAGGAAGTGACCGAAGCGCAGGTGGTCGGCGCGCTCGACGCCGCGCATGCCGCCATCAAGCAGATCGTCAAGGTGATCGACGAGCTGAAGGCCGAGGTCGGGAAGAAGAAGGTCTCTGTCACGAAGAAGGAGATCGGCCACGACTTCTACCGCGAGGTCGAGGAGCGGATTTACCTGCCGCTCAGCGAGGCGATGCGCATCCGCGACAAGCTGGAGAACTATTCCAGCGTCGAACAGGTGCTCGAGGAACTGATCGCATCGATGCCCGATGCGGAGGCGGAGCGCAAGAGCGAGGCGAAGAGCATCTTCAAGGGCATGAAAGAGAAGGTCCTGCGCGACGAAGTCCTGCAGCGCGGCGTGCGTCTCGACGGCCGGAAGTTCGACGAGATCCGTCCGATCTGGACGGAGACGGGCGTCCTGCCCCGTGTCCATGGCTCGGTCGTCTTCACCCGCGGCGAGACGCAGGCGCTCGTCACCTGCACCCTTGGTACCGCAGACGACGAACAGAAGATCGAGCACGTGAGCGGCGAGTTCTACAAGCGGTTCATGCTGCACTACAACTTCCCGCCGTTCTCGGTCGGCGAGGTGCAGTTCCTGCGCGGACCGGGGCGCCGCGAGGTCGGCCACGGCGCGCTGGCGGAGCGCGCGCTGTCTCCCGTCGTGCCTGGCGACGACAAGTTCGCCTACACCATCCGGCTCGTCTCCGACATTCTCGAGTCCAACGGCTCCTCGTCGATGGCCTCGGTGTGCGGCGGCGCGATGTCGATGATGGACGCCGGCGTGCCGATCAAGGCGCCGGTGGCCGGAATCGCCATGGGCCTGATCATGGACGAGCAGTCCGGCAAGTATGCCGTCCTCTCGGACATCGCGGGCGCCGAGGACCACTACGGCGACATGGACTTCAAGGTCGCCGGTACGGCCCAGGGCATCACCGCGCTGCAGATGGACATCAAGGTCACGGGCATCAACTCGGAGGTCATGGCCAAGGCGCTCGAGCAGGCGCGGGCCGGACGGATGCACATCCTCGGCGAGATGGCGAAGTCGCTCGCCGAGCCGCGGAAAGCGATGTCGATGTTCGCGCCGCGGATCATCACCATCAAGATCCCGGTGGACAAGATCCGCGACGTCATCGGCCCGGGCGGCAAGATGATCCGCAGCATCATCGAACGGACGGGCGTCAAGATCGACGTCGAGGACGACGGCCGGGTGAACGTGGCGTCGGCCGACGGCGAGTCGGCGCAGAAGGCGATCGGCATCATCCAGGAGCTGACCGCCACCCCCGAGCTGAACAAGACCTACATGGGCAAGGTCCAGCGCATCACCGACTTCGGCGCATTCGTCGAGATCATGCCCGGCACCGACGGGCTGCTGCACGTGTCCGAGATCGCCAATCACCGCGTCAAGGACGTGCGGGACGAGCTCAAGGAAGGACAGCAGGTGATGGTGAAGGTCATCAACATCGACCCGACGGGCAAGATCCGGCTCAGCCGCAAGGCGCTCCTGCAGGACGAAGCGGCCAAGCAGGGCGAGCAAACCCCCGCGCCCGCGGCCAAGGAATAGGCCGCCGGCCGCGGGTCATCGTCTAAACTGGGTGAGGGCCGGCTCCGGCCGGTCCAATCACCATGAAGCTCTCCCGTCGCACCATCGGGCTGCTGATCGTCGGCACGGGCGCGTGCGTCCTGGTTGGCCCCGCCGTCGTACGCCTCTTCGCTCAGGAGGCGCCCAATCGCCGTGAATTCACGGTCGTCGCCAAGGACTTCAAGTTCTCGCCTGCGCGCCTCGAGGTCATGCAGGACGACCTCGTCAAGCTCACGGTTCGAAGTGAGGATGTAGCCTACAGCCTCACCATCGACGAGTATCGGGTCGCGAAGCGCGTCCCTGCCGGCGGATCGACGACGTTCGAGCTCCGGACCGACCGGGCCGGCACGTTCCCGTTCTATTCGAACCTGACGAGCGACGCAGCGCCACAGCCAGGCCCGCGGCCAGCTGATCGTCCGTTCGCGCTAGACCGAGCCCGGCTGAAGCCGGCCCCTGCGACGGCCCCCGCGACTGCCCGCTGGTCTGTGGCTTCCGGCTGTAGCCGGAAGTAACATGGCGGCGGCCATGGCTGTCGAGACCGCGCTGCCTTCTTCGTCCGGCCTCGTCGACTGCGCCGCCTACGCGGCGGGCATCCGCGTGTCTGGCGTGGCGATCGAGGACATCGGCCGCACGCTCGAGCGCGACGATCGATTCGTGTGGATGGGCCTCGTCGAGCCCGAACAGGATCTGCTTCGCCGCGTGCAGCAGCAGTTTCACCTGCACGACCTCGCCATTGAAGACGCTTACAACGCGCACCAGCGGCCCAAGCTGGAACAGTACGAGAACTCGCTGTTCGTGGTCCTGCGCACGGCGCAACTGGCGCATGAATCGCGCCGGCTGGAGTTTGGCGAGACGCACGTCTTCGTCGGCCGCAACTACGTCGTGACGGTTCGTCATGGTTCGGTGCATTCGATGGTCGGCCTGCGCGCGCGGTGCGAATGCACGCCTCACCTGCTGGCGCAGGGGCCGGGGTACGTGCTCTACGCGCTGATGGATTTCGTCGTCGATCAGTATCTGCCCGTGGTGCAGTACCTACGAGGAGCAGGTGCAGGAGATCGAGGAAGAGATCCTCGACGGGGTCGTCAGCACCGAGTCCACGGCACGCATCTACCGGCTGAAGCGGGACCTGCTCGCGCTCCGGCGTGCCGTGACGCCGCTGGTTGAAGTATGCAACCGGCTGATGCGCTTCGACTTTCCGCAGGTTCCCGCGGAATCGCGTCCCTACTTCCGCGACGTCTACGACCACGTCGTGCGGGTGAACGAGACCATCGACGCCCAGCGCGAACTCCTCAGTGCGGCGCTCGAAGCCAAGCTCTCGCTGATGTCGGTCGCGCAGAGCGAGCACATGAAGCGGCTGGCCGCCTGGGCCGCCATGATCGCCGTCCCCACGATGATCGCGGGCATCTACGGCATGAACTTCCAGAACATGCCGGAGCTCGGCTGGCGCTACGGCTACCAGGGTTCCCTGGTCGTGATGGTGATGGCGTGCGCGGCCCTGTATGCGGGCTTCAAGCGATCGGGCTGGTTGTAGCGATCGGGCTGGTTGTCGTCGGGCCGGCTGAAGCCGGCCCCTGCGCACGGTCGGTCGCACGTTGTCAGCGGAGCCGTCCGGCTACGGGGCCGGCTTCAGCGTCGGCCCGGACGTCGGGGCCGGCTTTAGCCGGCCCCGTACGCGTTCGCCTGGTCGGACCTCTGTGCCTCTGTCTCGCAGTTCGTTGTCGATCACGATTGCCGCGATTTGAGGTCGTTGGCGATCGTGTTCAGCAGCGCGCGCTCCTCGGCCGAAATGCGATTGATGCCGAGGATCCCGCCCGAGGCTGCCGCGATGCTCTCGCAGTACTTCACGAGATCGTCGGCGGAGAGGCTGTGGTCGCCGGCGGGCGCATCGAGCATCGCGCGGATCAGCCGCGAGGCGCGCGCGAAGACCTGCGGGTCGGGACGGGCCGACAGCCAGCCGGAGAGCTGGCGATCGGCGGCGCTGCCCTCCTCGATCCGCGCGCGCGCGCGCCAGCTTGACGATCAGCTTCCGTTCAGCGTCGCTGACGCCGCCTTCCGCCCACGCCATCTGCACGAGCGGCACGAGCGGCAGCAGCGCGACGGTATCGGGCGTGAACCCGAGCGCTTCGAGCTCCTGCAGCATGGCTGGATCCTGCAGGCCGGTTCTGGAACTCATCTCACGCCGCGCGTCTTCCGCCACGGAGGCTTTGCGCATCTTCTCGATCAGCTCGCGGTCCCGCTTGCGGAAGTAGTCCTCCTCGAACGCGCGGCCACGATCGCCAAGGGGATTGTCTTCGGGCATGAGAGCGATCCTATCATCGGGGATGACGCAGCACGCTTTCCTGCAGCGCTTGACCTTGCGCGCTCCGATCATCCAGGCGCCGATGGCCGGTGGCGGCGACACCCCGGCGCTCGTCGCCGCCGTGTCCAGCGCGGGCGGGCTCGGCTGCTTCGGCGCGGCGTACTCGACGCCGGCGCAAATCCACGAGACGGCGCGCGCCGTTCGCAGCGCGACGACACGCCCGTTCGGTATCAACCTGTTTGCACCCGTCTCATCGGAGCATCCCGCAGGTCACGTGGATGCGGCACTTGCGCTGCTGGCGCCGTACTACGACGAGCTCGGAATCGACCCGCCGCGGCAACTGCCGCCGCCTGCCTCGGACGTTCGACGAGCAGTTCGCGGCGGCGCTCGAGAGCGGCGCTGCGGTCTTCAGCTTCACGTTCGGCCTGCTGCCTGCCGCGGCGATGCAGGCGGTGAAGCCACGGATGTTCGTGATGGGCACGGCGACCACCGTCGCGGAGGCCGTCGCCCAGGCGCGCAGCGGCGCGGACGCGGTCATCGCGCAAGGCAGCGAAGCCGGCGGCCATCGCGGGTCGTTTGCCGTGCCCTTCGAACAGGCCATGATCGGCACGATGGCGCTGGTGCCCCAGATGGTTGACGCCGTCAGCATTCCGGTGGTCGCGTCGGGCGGCATCATGGACGGACGAGGCATCGCCGCCGCGCTCGCGCTCGGGGCCGCGGCTGTGCAGATGGGTACCGCGTTCCTGACAACGGAAGAGGCTGGAATCCCGCGAGTCTACAAGGAGGCGATTCTCGCGGCAGGCGAGCACGAGACGCGGATTACCCGGGCGTTCTCCGGGCGACCGGCCCGCGGCATCGTCAATCGCTTCATGACCGAGGTCGACGCCTCGGCCGCAGCCCTGCCCTTTCCGCATCAGAACGCGCTGACGCGGCCGCTGCGGCAGACTGCGGCGAAGCAGGGGCGCGCCGACATGCTGTCGCTCTGGGCGGGACAAGGGGTGCGGCTGGCGCGCCGCGAGAGCGCGGCGGATCTCGTGAAGCGGCTCGTGGATGAGATGCGAGCCGCAATCGGATCGCTGGCAGAGCTGTAGGTCGCCGGCAGAAGCACCGAAAAGACACCAGGCAGCGGGTCGTCCGCCTCAGCTCGATTCCGGGCGGATCGGCCCTTACACTGAAATCCGCGCCGTCGCCGGTTCCCCACCGGCACTCTTCATCCATTCTCACGAGGTAATCATTGAAGAACGCATTGTTGAGCTGTGTACTGATGATCTGCGGGCTGCTGGGCTCTGGAGCGGTCGAGGCGGCCACGATTGCCGTGGCAGCGGGTGGCGACCTGCAGGCGGCGCTGAACAGCGCCAAGCCGGGCGATGTCATCACGCTCCCCGCCGGCGCGACGTTTACCGGGAACTTCACGCTTCCCGCGAAGACGGGTAGCACGAGCTACATCACGTTACGTTCCGCGGCAGCGGACACGGCGTTCCCGGCGGCGACGGCCCGGATCACGCCGAGCCATGCCTCCCTGCTGCCGAAGATCGTCGGCGCCGGCAGCAGCCCGGCGTTGAAGACAGCGGCCAAGGCGAACTACTGGCGGCTGCAGTTCCTCGAGATCGTCGCGAACGCGAACGGCGCCGGCGACATCGTGGTGTTGGGCAGCGGCAGCGAAACGGTGGCGGCAAACCAGCCGCACCACCTCATCGTCGACCGCGTCTACGTCCACGGGCGCACGGACAAGGGCGCCAAGCGCGGAATCGCGCTCAACAGCGGCGACACGACGATCCGCGGATCCTGGATCGACCAGGTCAAGTCCACGACCCAGGACTCGCAAGCCATCTGCGGATGGAACGGCCCGGGGCCTTTCCTCATCGAGAACAACTTACCTCTCGGCCGCCGCCGAGAACGTCATGTTCGGCGGCGCGGACCCGCTCGATCCCGAATCTCGTCCCTTCCGACATCCGGATCCTGCGGAATACGTTCACCAAGGACCTCAACGTGGCGCGGGACGAGCTGGATCGTCAAGAACCTGCTCGAGTTCAAGAACGGCCGCCGCATCCTGATCGAGGGCAACCACTTCCGAGTACTCGTGGCAGGAGGATCAGAAGGGATACGCGCTCAACCTGAAGCCGACGCAGAGCGGCAAGGCGCCATGGACGACGATCGAGGACGTGACGATTCAGCACAACACGTTCGACCACGTCGGCGGCGGCATCGTCCTGTCCGGCTGTGACAAGACGTACGGCAGCAAGACGATGTCGCGTATCGCTGATCAGGCACAACCTGCTGACCGACGTCAGCAAGGCGAAGTGGGGCGGCGGCGGCGGCTTCCTCGTCGTCGGCAACGGCGCCACCGACGTGACCGTGGATCACAACACCATCGACCATGACGGGTTCGTCGTGAACGGAAACGGTCGCCCGATGCAGCGGTTCACATACACGAACAACCTGCACCGCCACAATCAGTACGGGATCTACGGCGACGGGCTTGGCGCCGGGATGACGTCGATCACGAAGTACTTCCCGGCGCCGAGATTCGCCGCAACGTCTTCTTCGGTGGAACGCCTCGAAGTATCCGGCGGACAACTTCTTTGCGACGGCGGCCGAGTTCCTGAACCACTTCGTCGAGCGCGTCGACCGGCAACTTGCCGCTCTCGCGACGTCGAGCCCTTACCGCGTCGGCCGGCACGGACGCCAGGGATGCCGGCGCCAATATCGGCGCGATCGAAGCCGCCCAGAAGTAGCGATCACACCGGGTCTGGTTCTGACGCCCCTCGAGAATCAGACCCGGTTTGTTCCAGCCCAGCTGCGCGCGGCCGCGATCGCTGGCGGCTGGTGGCGGATGCGTGTAGAACAGCAACTGCACCAGCCGCGACGGACGCTCTTCGGCGAGATTCTGCGCCGCCAGACGGCGCATCGCGGTCACGAACGCGTCGACGTTGCGCGTCATCTCGAGCGCGTAGCGATCGGCGCGGCGCTCGTGCGCGCGCGAGAACGCATTGAAGAGCGGCAGCAGCGCCAGTGACAGACCGCCGGCCGTGACCAGCAGCAGTGGCAGCCCGGCGACGTCGGCCTTCCCCGCCAGCCCGAACCTTCCCGCAAACTGCGTCAGCGCCAGATCCGCCAGGTAGAAGCCCGCCAGGATCAGCCCGGCCTCCAGTGCGATTCCCGTCCAGATGTCCCGATAGACGTGGTGCGCAAGCTCGTGCGCCAGGATCACTTCGATCTCGTCGTCGGAGTGCTCGGCCAGCAGCGTGTCCGACAGGAGGATGCGCCGCGTCCGGCCGATGCCCGCCAGCGCGGCGTTTGCTTTCCGTGTCCGGTCGCTCAGGCGCCATTCGAAGACGCCGAGCACCCGCGCCCCGGCGCGCTCGGCCAGGGCGACGAGCCGGTCCGCGAGCGCCGCGCGCTCGAGCGGCTTGAAGTCGTAGAACAGCGGCAGCAGGACGACCGGCGCCAGCTGCGCCAGGCCAATGAGAATCACAGAGAAGCACGCTCCCGCCACCAGCCACCAGTAGTCGGGCGTCCACCGCAGCAGCGCCAGCACGAGCAGCGCGCCAGCGACGCCGAACACGAGCGTGACGGCTATTCCCTTCGCCTGGTCGAGCCACCACCTCCCCGTTGACTGTGTAGACAGGCCATAACGGCGCTCGAGCGCGAGCTCCTCGTAGAGGGAAAGCGGAAGCTGCAGGAGTCCGCTGAACAGCACGAGCAGCGTGGTGTAAATGGCGACAGTGAGGACGAAGGAGCCTCGGGCCGCGGACGCCGAGAGATCACGGAGCGACGCCGAGGCGCCGGTGACCAGCAGCAGCACGAGAAACGTCGCGCCAACCAGCGTGCCCGCGAGAGACGCGCGCCGCCGGAGCCGGTGGTATCTGGCGGCTCTGTCCTCGTTTGCCACCGGAGAAGTCTAATGCATCGACCCCTAGTGGTCTGTCTCTTCGACTTACTACGCGGGCCGCTCCGTTGCTCCCACCGTTGGCCCGCGAGATCGGCACTCGAAGGCCTGTCGTGGGTACTACAGGTATCAGTCTGGACGGTCCACTAGTCTGACTGGTTCGGACCGCGAGCCCGGATGCGGATACCGCCGTTGACGCTGCTGGCGGTGACCTTCGGACCGCCGCCATTGACCGCGGCCGTTATTCGCCGGCTGCTGCCCGCGCTGGAGGCGATGCCGAACTCGTCGTCGATGTCGACGCCGCCGTTCACGGCGGATGCCTCGAGGCTTGCTTTGGCGTTCGCCGGCAGGGCGAGTCGCACGCCGCCGTTCGTCGTGGAGAGAACGACGTCCCCCGTTATCGACGCCACATCCAGGCGAAGGGTGCCGTTGACCGTCTGCGCCGTAATCGACCCGGACAGGTCCTCGCCGATGATGCCGCCGTTGGTCGTCGTCGCCGTGATGCGGCCGTTCACGTCGTTCAGGCGGATCCCGCCGTTTTCGGTCCTGAACGTCAGCGTCAATCCCGCAGGCACGCGGACCTGATACTCGACGCGGGTGCGGGCGCGGCGGCCGAAGCCCGGCGGCGCCCAGGTGTTCTCGCCGCCGATCGTGGCAATCCTGACGCTGTTCCCGGTCGACCTCTTCGCGAATCTGCAACTTCTCCAGCAGTTGGCGGGCGGCCTCGTCGCTATCGGCGCGCGCCTCGCGCTCGGCCCGCACCTCGACCTGGGAAACATCGGCTCCACGTACGTTGATCGCGCCATCCTCTCCGCCGATCTCGAAGGTGCCGTCGGCGGGCAGCGCATAGGTGCGCGTCCAGACATCTTCGGCACGCCCCTCCGTCACGCTCATGCTCCGGATGCCCTGTTCGTCCACGCGGACGTCGCACGCCGCGGCGAGAAGGGCAAATGTGAGCAGCCAGGCAGGCGACAGCTTCATGAGAGGGAGCCTCCTGACAGATAGTCTACGAATTCGCGGCGCGGGCGGTTCAGGGGTCGCGGATCTGCTGGATCTTCCGGCCGAAGCCGGGTCCAAAGGACCCGCCCTACGTGTGGGACGGACTCCGCCGTAGGGCGGGTCCTTTTTGGACCCGCCGGTCGATTCACCGATGTCGGCGTGGGAGGGGATGGACCCGCCGGTCAGTTCAGCTGCACCGAGATGAGCTTGGATACGCCGGGCTCTTCCATCGTCACGCCGTACAGCCGGTTCGCGATCTCCATCGTGCGGCGATTGTGCGTGATGAGGATGAACTGCGTCCGGTCGAGCATCCCCTGCAGCATCTCCACGAACCGGCTCACATTCGCGTCGTCGAGCGGCGCGTCGATCTCGTCGAGCAGGCAGAACGGGCTCGGCTTGTACTTGAAGATCGCGAACATCAAGGCGATCGCGGTCAGCGCCTTTTCGCCGCCCGAGAGCAGCTGCACGTTCTGGAGACGCTTGCCGGGAGGCGAGGCCACGATGTCGATGCCGCTCTCGAGCGGATCGTTTTCGTCGAGCAAGGTCAGGCCGGCGCGGCCGCCGCCGAACAGCGTGCTGAACGTGCCCTGGAAATTCTGCTGGATGGCGGTGAAGGCCTCTGTGAAGCGAACCCTCGTCGTCTCGTCGATCCGCTTGATCGCCTCCGAGGTCTGAGCGATGGAGTCCACGAGGTCCTTCCGCTGCGTCGTCAGGAACGCGTGGCGCGTCTCGAGCTCGTCGAACTGCTCGATCGCCATCATGTTCACCGGTCCCAGGCGCTCGAGCTTTGCCTTGAGCGCGGCGATGGCTTGTTCGGCGGTCATCGACGCGGACGGGACGAAGCCGGCCGCGGCGATCGCATCCCCGGTGCGGCCGCCAGCGCCCTCGCCCTGATCTTCGACAGCCGGCACGTCCTCGCCTTCCGGATCCGGCTCCTCGGCGGTGATGGCGGCGGCATCCGGCGTCGCTTCGCCGGCCTGTTCCATCCGCTCGACTTCCGCAAGCACCTCGTCGAGCGAGCACTGCACCGCTTCCACGCAGGACTGCGCAAGGTGTCCGAGGTCGGTCTCGGCGGTGGCGCGGGCGACATCGAACTCGCCTGCCCGGGCGCGAATCTCCTCGAGCGCTCGCCGGGCCTCGCGAATAACCGCGTCCTGCGCGTCCACCTTCACGCGCAGGTCCCCCGATTCGTCGTCGGCCGCGCGCAGCTCCACGCGCAGGCTCTCGAGCGCGCGAATGTCGTCGTCGAGCGTGCGCTCTCCCTCGGCAATGGCCTGGAGCAGCGATTCCCGGCGGGCGTGCGTCTGCTCGAGCTCCGCCGCGCGCGTCGCGACGCGCTGCTCGAGGTCGCGAGCCGCTTCTTCCAGCCGGAGCACTTCCGCCGCAAGCGCTGCCGCCCGCTCGACGAGGCCGGCGTGCACCGCACGCGCTTCCGCGAATTTCGCGCTCAGCTCGTCAACCGTCTCGCGCGCCGCCGCCAGCCGGTGCTGCGCGCCCGTGAATCGCTCGTCGGCCTGGCGCTGCTCTTCCTGCAGCCTGCCGATCTGCGCGTGCGCTTCGGTATACCGGGCGTCGAGCGTCGCGCGCTCGTCCTCGGCACGACGGCGCTCGAGCGCGATGACGTCGGCCTTGCGCGCCAGGCGCGCCGCCTCCTCGGCCGCGCGCGCCAGCTGCGCCTCGTGGCCGACGATCTCCTTCTCCTCGCGATGCTGCTCGGCGAGGAGCGCGGCGATGGCCGTCGTCGCCCGCGCCATCACGAGCTCGAGGCTGCCGGTCTCTTCGATGAGCCGCGCCAGGGATTCGCGCTCGGCCGTCACCCGCTCGCGCAGCTCCTTGATCTCGCGCCGGGTGGCGAGGATACCGCGCGATTCCACTTTCGCGCCGCCGGACACCAGATGCGGCCCGCGCAGCACGTCGCCATCCAGCGTCGCCACAACGGCCGACGTCTCGCGCGAGAACGCCACGGCCTGGTCAAAGCTGTCAGCGACGTAGGCTTCGGGCAGCACCTTCCGGATGGTGATCGCATGCGGCCCGCCGATCCGGATGACGTCCGCGACGGGTACGAGCCCGGGCACCCGAAAGGCTTCGCGCGGGTGGTACCCGTTCGAATCCGGATCGACGACCACAAACCCGCAACGCCCGGCGTCCTCCTCGCGGACGAGCGACAGTCCTGCCGCGGCCTGTTCGTGCCGCTCGACGATGACGTGCTGGAGGAGATCGCCGAGGACGGATTCGACGGCGCGCTCGTAGCGGCTGTCCACGTCCAGGTAATCGGCCACCGCGCCCTGCTGGCCGACGCGGCCGTTGGCCTGCACCAGCACCATGCGCGCGGCATCTCCGAACTCGCGGCGGCTCGCGGCGAGCTCCTCGAGTGACGCCAGCCGCGCCTCGATGCCGGCCAGTTCCTGCTCGCGCGTCCGGACATCCCGCGCGCGCCACTCGTGCTCGGCGCGCGCCGTCGCCAACTCCGTCTCGCGCGCGGTCCGTTCGAGCGTGACCCGCTCGAGCGACCCCTGCGTCCGCGCGTGCGCCTCAGCGGCCGCCGCGCGCTCGTGCTCGACCTTTTCAACCTCGCGGCGCAAGTCGTCGCGCTCGACCTCGAGCTTCGCCAGCGTCTCGCCCACACGTTCGCGCTGAACCGCGGCGTGCTCCATCGCGTGCCGCAGCGCCATCACGCGGTTCATGGTGGCGAACCCCTCGGCACGCGCCGCCTCGACGTCGGTCTCCAGGCCTTCGATCTGCTGCTGCGCCCGTGCGTGCGCGTCCCCCGCTTCGCTCGACACCGCTGAGGCGTCGTCGCGAGCCCGTTCTGCATCGGCGCCCGCCTCGCGACGCCCATCCAACGCGATCCGGGCGGGCTCACGCCGCGCTTCGAGGTCGCGGATCTCGTTTCCGATGTCGGCGGCGCGCGACACGAGCGTGTCGGCCTGGTGGCGGTTGAACTCCTGCTGCTGCTGACGCCGGTTGATGTCGAGCTCGCGGGCATGCGCCTCCGACCGGATCCGCGCAGCGCGGCTGTCGGCCTCGGCCTGTTCGATGCGGAGACGCCCGAGATCGGACTCGACGGCGGCAACGCGGCCCGCCGCCGCGACCTCATGTTCCCGCACCTCCGCCAGGCGCGCCCGTGCTGCCGCGATCGCCTGCGCCAGCTCGCGATAGCGGCGCGCGAACAGCACCTTTTCCCAGCGGCGCAGCTCCTCGCGGAGCTTCTTGTAGCGTCGCGCCTTCGCGGCCTGCCGCTTCAGCGCGCCCCGCTGCTTTTCGACCTCGAACACGATGTCGTCGACACGGGTCAGGTTCAGCTGCGCTGCCTCGAGCTTGAGCTCGGCGGCGCGCCGCCGTGACTTGTACCTCGTGATCCCCGCGGCCTCCTCGATCAGCTGGCGCCGATCAGTCGGACGCGAGCTGAGGATCATGCCGATCTTCCCCTGCTCGATGATCGCGTAGGCCTTGGCGCCGAGCCCGGTGTCCATCAGCAGTTCGTGCACATCCCGGAGCCGGCACACCTCACCGTCGATCAGGTACTCGCTCTCACCGGAGCGGTACAGGCGCCGCGTGACGTCCACGTCGCGGGTGAAAGCACGCGCCTGCTCGAGGATCGCCTCCTCCACATCGACATGGTGGCCGTTACCGTTGGCGCTCCCGGTCGCGGTCAAGCCTGTCAGGCGCAGCCGCACCTCGGCCGCCGCGCCCGGCTTGCGCGCGTCGCTGCCGTTGAAGATGACGTCTTCCATCTTCTCGCCGCGCAGGCTCTTCGCGCTCTGCTCGCCGAGCACCCATGTGATGGCGTCCGCCACGTTGCTCTTCCCGCATCCGTTGGGCCCGACGATTGCGGTCACCCCCTCGTCGAAGGCCAGCTCGGAGCGGTCGGAGAACGACTTGAAGCCGGAGATTTCGAGACGTTCGAGGCGCATATGGATTGTGGTGACAGAATCTAGCAAGGCCTAGCCATTGTGGCAAGACCAAACTCACACCACTATATTTTGGGCTAGGAACCCAAACGGCGGGGAGAAGTGGTGCTTTACGAAACGCCCAAACCAACCTGGTCCGAGCCCCCTCCCAACGCTTGCGTTGGGAGGGGGCACTTGGAACTCTACCGCTGCGCGCGTCGCTGCGGGGTTGACTGGCTCGTCTCGAGGAGCTGCTGCGCCTCGGGGAAGAGCGTCAACGCGAACTGGAGCTGCGGGTCGCGCGTCGACAGATTGCGACGCGAGGCCTCCACGCCGAACAAGTCAACGTCGATCTCGTACCGGAGCATCGCCTTGATGAACTCCAGGTCCTTCTGCCACGCATCCTCGTCGATTCGTACCCGCGCGGTGCGCACGTGCTCCTTGAATTCGGCCACCATCGCGTCGTCCACGACGAATTCCGGCGTGAGCTCACGCGGCTTCGAGGTGGTGCTCGGCGCGATACGCGTGTCGCCGGTGCGCGAGAAGCGCTGCGCGAAGGTGTCGAACAACTGCCTCGAATACAGCGTGCGGCCGAAGCGCGTCGGGGTGAAGCCGTCGATGGGCCCGTCGAATCGGCGATCGGGCTCGACGCCGCCGCCGCTATACACCTTGCGTCCCGCATCGGTCAGCTTCAGGTCCTCTGACTTGTACATCGCGGTTCGCAGCCTGGTCGCGATAGGTGTAGGTCGAGGTATTCATCGAAGGTGCCGTCCCACGGACGCTGAATCAGGCGGCCGCTCGGCGTGTAGTATCGGGCGGTCGTCACCGCGACGCCGGCGCCCTGGCTCACGCGATACACGGACTGCACGAGCGCCTTCCCGAATGTCGTTTCGCCCACGATGAGCGCGCGGTCGTGATCCTGCAGCGCCCCCGCGACAATCTCCGACGCGCTCGCGCTGTTGCGGTTCACGAGCGTGACGATCGGCAGGTTCAGGTAGTCGCTGCGCTCCGTGGCGCGGTAGTCCTGGTCGGAATTCGGCACGCGCCCGCGGGTGTAGACAATGAGGTCGCCACGCGGCAGAAAACGGTTGGACACCTTGATCGCCTGGTCGAGCGCGCCGCCGGGATTGTTGCGCAGGTCGAAGACGAGCCGCTTCATGCCCTTCTGCGTGAGGTCGCGCAAGCGCGCGGCCGAGCTCCTGGTCCGTGTTCTCCCCGAAGTCCTGCAGCCGGAGGTACCCGGTCTGGCTGTCGAGCATGAACGCCGCCGGCACCGTCGGAATGTGGATCTCGTCGCGTACGACTTCGAGGGCGATGAGGTCCTTATATCCGCTCCGCTTGATCGAAATCTTGACCGGCGTGCCACGCGGACCGCGCAACTGCCGCACCGCCTGGTCGCTCGTCCAGCCCTTGGTGTCCTCGCCCTCGATACGCGCGATCACGTCGCCGCGGCGCAAGCCCTTCTGGTAGGCGGGAGACCCCTCGAACATCGTCGCCACGGTGATTTCGCCGTCGATGACGACGATGGAAATGCCGAGGCCATAGTAACGGCCCTCCTGACGCTCGCGCATCTGGGCGTAGCTGCGCGGGTCCATGAAGCTCGAATGAGGATCGAGGGTCTGGAGCATGCCGGAGATCGCCCCGTAGACGAGGCGGTCGGACTCGACGTCCCCGACGTAGTTCTGTTCGATCGCGCTGAGCGCGGCCGTGAAGACCTTGTATTGGTTCGGTACCTGGTCCTGCGCGGACAGGGCGCTTCGGCCAAAAAGGCCCCCGGCCATGGCGCAAAAGACGACGGCGAACACCGCGGCGGAGAGCGACCGGTATGTGCGCATAGTTACCAGAAATGTTAAACCGTTGCCTTGACCCCGTCCAGATCGGATTTCTATAATCCGTAGAACGATTTAGCAGGAGTATCCTCAGAGGCAGGCCGGCAGTTTCCCGGCCGGCTGGAGCACGTCCTATGTTTGGTTCCATCGGCATGCCCGAGCTGGTCATCATTCTGGTGATCGCGCTCATCATCTTCGGGCCGCGGAAGCTGCCCGAGCTCGGCCGTTCGCTCGGCCGGAGCATCGGGGAGTTCAAAAAGGCCTCAAACGAGCTCCGGAGCACGCTCGAAGAGGAGATCCGCGTCGAGGAACAGCGGGACACCCGCGCCTCCATGAGGGCTGAGCAGAACTCGGCCATGGCGGCCGGCTCGGCCACCCCGCCCACTCCGACGCCGGTCGAGACCCCGGAGCTCGTCACGACGCCGGCGGACGACACCGTGAGCCGTACCCCCACGAGCACGGGCACCACCGCGTAAACTGGCAGCATGGCCCTGGTGCCGTTTCCCAGTCAGGCGCCCGTGCCTCTGCCGGACGCCGACCTCGACCCGGATCGCGACGACCTCCTGGATGGCGAAGAAGAAGCCGGCGGGAAGATGTCTTTTCTGGAGCATCTCGACGAGCTCCGGAGACGCATCATCTACGCCGTCATCTCGCTGGCCGCGGGCTTCTTCGTCTGCTGCTTCTTCATCAGCCAGATCTTCGACTTCATCATGCGGCCGATGCAGCGGCTGCTCCCGCCCGGCGGCACGCTCGTCTACACCGATCCGTCGGAAGCGTTCATCCTCTACATCAAGATCGCGGCGATCGGTGGACTGCTGCTGTCTTCGCCGGCGATCTTCACGCAGCTCTGGCTCTTCATCGCCCCTGGGCTGTACTCGCACGAGAAGAAGTGGGCGATACCGTTCGTGGCCATGTCCACGTTCTTTTTCGTGCTCGGGGCGGCCTTCGCGCACTACGTCGTGTTCCCGCTGACGTGGAAGTTCTTCGTCGGCTTCACCACCGACATCCTGACGTTCATGCCGCGGATCGAGACATCGTTCTCCCTCTACCTGCGGCTGGTTCTGGCTTTCGGCATCGTCTTTCAGCTGCCGACGCTCGTGCTCTTCCTCGCCCGGATGGGCGTGCTCACGGCGCGTTTCATGATCAAGCACTTCAAGTACGCCGTGCTCGGCATCGTCATCATCTCGGCCGTCATCACGCCGGACGGCGGCGGCGTTTCGCTCTTCGCGATGACGGGCCCGCTGATCATCCTCTACGTCTTCAGCATCGGCCTCGCGTGGGCCTTCGGAAAAAAGCAGCTCTCTGAAGCCTAGCCGTGATTCGCACGTCCCGCGCTGGTGAGGTCGAGCGCCTCGTCGCGGACCTGCGCGACGGCGCACCGGTGCAGCGGGAAGCCGCCATTGCCAGACTGCGGGTCATCGGCGCGCGCGCCATCGCCAAGCTCGCGGCGCTCGTCGCCAGGGGCGGCGAGCCCTCCGTCGGCTCGCGCGGCCGCGCTGAAGGCGCTCGAGGGAATCGACGATCCCCGGGCGGTCGATCTGGCGCTCGGCGCGCTCGCCGATGCCGACGCCGAGGTGGCCGGCAGCGCCATCGGCGTGCTGCGCTCGTGGGTCACGCGCGAGGACGGCACGCGCGTCATGGACGCGCTGACAGCCATCGCCCTCGATACGAAACGCCCGCCGCCGCTGCGGCGCGGCGCGCTCGCCGCGTTATCGGACCTGCCGCGCGATCTCATCCAGCCCGTCCGCGATCAGGCGGCGTCCTCGCTCGGCACGGACACGCCCGCCGATCCGGCGTCCGCCCGCGAATGGCTCGCCGAGCACCAGGACGCGCCGCTGTCGGAGCTGCACGAGTTCATCGTGCGCGCGCGCGACGCCGGCAAGCAGGACCCGTCAGCGCGCCGGCGTCAGGAGTGGCTGGCGGCGCGGGCCGCCGCGCACGCCGTGCTGGCGCGCCGCGGCAGCCGTGTGGCGCTCTACGATCTGCGCGAAGCGTTCGATGCGTCCGCGGGCCCGCTGCCGCTCGACTTCCTGGCGGCCGTGACCATGGTCGGGGACGCGAGCTGCCTCGAGCCGATGGCCCGTGCATGGGCGGCTTCGCCGGTGGAGGAAGCGTGGTGGCGCGATCGGCTCGCGGACGGGGCAGCCGACATCATGCACAGGACGCGGCTGAGCGGTCGGAGCAACGTGGTGAAGAGAATCAGGGGGAAATGGACGGGGTTTCTTTGAGCACGAAGCGGGCAGCGGGCAGTAGACAGTAGGCAGGGACAACGGGCCTTGCGCCTTGCGCCGGCTGCCTGCTACTTGGCGACCCTGAATTCGCGTATGCCCGCGGGCTGGCCATTCACCTGGATCTCGACGCGGTAGTCCCCCTCGGGGAACCCGCCAGACGGGGTCTGGATGTGGAACTCCGTGGCGCCTTCTCGATTGAAGGACACCTCCTTCGTCTCCTCGCTGACGGTCTGGCCCGAGTAGACCCAGCGCACAGAGACCGTGCCGGCACCGGCAGCCTCGTTGATCACGGCCGTGTAGATGGTCTCGTCGGGCTTGAACGTGGTGGTGTGGCCGCTGATGCTGTCGTCGGAGTTCAGCGAGCGGCCCACCTGGATGGTCGTAATCTTCAACGGCTCGCCTGGACCGCACGCGACGGCGCCGAAGGCGAGGAGAAGGAGAAGAAGACGGGCCGCCAGGGCGTGCATCAGGTCACCTGGTTTCGTCACCCGGACGACCCCTGCAATCCCACTGCCGGATGCCCGCCGCTAGTACGATTTCGCGAACCACGCGTATGCCTCTGCCGGCTTGCCGCACTTCAGACACGTCTTGCCAGCCGCCGGCGGGCTGGCGAACGGGATGTTGCGGATCGTCGCCTGCGTCTCGGTCTTGATGTCGGCCTCGCACTGCGCCGAGCCGCACCATGGCGCGATGACGAACCCGGGACGCCCCTCGAGGAGTTGCTTGAACTCCTCGTACGAATCGGTCTGCGAGGTGTGCTCCTCACGGTACGCCACCGCCCGGTCGTACAGCGCCTTCTGGATCGAGGCGAGCAGCTCCTCGACGTGCGCGCTCAGCCCCTCCATCGGCACGAACGCCTTCTGGCGCGTGTCGCGCCGCGCCAGCACCACCTGCGATTTCTCGAGGTCCTTGGGACCGATTTCCAGCCGCAGCGGCACGCCGCGCAGTTCCCATTCGTTGAACTTCCAGCCGGGGGTCTGCGAGTCGCGGTCGTCGAGCATCACGCGCATGCCGCGCGCCACCAGGTCGTCGCGAATCGCCTGCGCCTTCGGCAGCACCGTCTCCCGCCAGTTGCCGCGAGGGATCGGCACGATGACCACCTGGTAGGGGGCGATCTTCGGCGGCAGAATCAGGCCGCCCTCGTCGCCGTGCGTCATGATGACGCCGCCGATCATGCGCGTGGAGACGCCCCACGATGTCGTGTGCACGTGTTGAACGGACTTGTCGCGGGCCTGGAACTTGATGTCGAAGCTTCTGCGCGAAGTTCTGCCCCAGATAATGCGACGTGCCCGCCTGCAGCGCGCGGCCATCACGCATCAGCGCCTCGATGGAGTAGGTGCGAACGGCGCCGGCGAACTTCTCGCTCTCGGTCTTCTGACCGTCCATCACCGGCATCGCGAGGTCGTTCTCGGCGAAGTCCTTGTAGACGCCGAGCATCCGCATCGTCTCTTCCTGCGCCTCCTCGGCGGTCTCGTGGGCGGTGTGCCCTTCCTGCCAGAGGAACTCCGTCGTGCGCAGGAACAGCCGCGTCACCTTTTCCCAGCGCACGACGTTCGCCCACTGGTTGATCAGGATCGGGAGGTCGCGCCACGACTGGACCCACTTCGCGTACATCACGCCGATGATCGTCTCGGAGGTGGGCCGGACGACGAGCCGCTCCTCGAGCACCTCGTTGCCGCCCTGCGTCACCCACGCGACCTGCGGCGCGAAGCCTTCGACGTGCTCCGCCTCGCGCATCAGCAGGCTTTCGGGGATGAAGAGCGGGAAGTACGCGTTGACGTGCCCGGTCGCCTTGAAGCGGCGGTCGAGTCCCTGCTGCATCAACTCCCAGATTGCGTATCCGTACGGCCGGATCACCATGCAGCCCTTGACGGGCGAGTAGTCGGCCAGCTCCGCGCGCCGGACGACGTCGATGTACCAGCGGCCGAAATCCTGCGACTGCGGCGTGATCTCGGTTGGGAGGTCGGGAATCTCAGTGTCTTTGGCCATGTGCGGGCGACGGGCTCCGGCTATAGGCTTCGGGCCCCGGAGTCCGTCGTCCGAAGCCCGGAGCCGGGCGAACGCACGTCGGAGACGTGCCTGCGCCAGTGTAGATCGTCGTGCGACGGGAAATCGGTCCGAAAGTGACCGCTGCCGATCACGGGAAATCGCCGCGCACACTCACGGTGCTATCCTATCAATCTGCCCTTGAACATTGATATTCACAAGGAGCCGGTGCGCGTCGACGTACGGACGGGTTCGAGTACATCCGCAATCTGGATCGGCGACGGCGTGGTCGATCGCCTCGCATCACTCCTCGACGAGCACTCGATCGGAACGCGACGCTTCGTCGTGTCGAACCCCGCCATCTGGCGCCTCCATGGTCCGCAGATCCAGCGGGCGCTCGGCGGTGGTGAGCCGATCCTGATTCCCGACGGCGAACGCTACAAGAACCTGCAGTCGGTCTCGCGCATCTACGACCCGCTCATCCAGGCAAACGCCGACCGCGGCAGCGCCGTCATCGCGGTCGGCGGTGGCGTCGTCGGTGACACCGCGGGCTTCGCGGCCGCGACATACCTGCGCGGCATCACGCTCGTCCACGTACCCACCACGCTGCTGGCGCAGGTGGACAGCTCGATTGGCGGGAAGGTCGGCGTCAACCACACGCTGGGCAAGAATCTGATCGGGGCATTCCATCAGCCTGTGCTGGTCGCGATCGACCCGTTGCTGCTCGCCACGCTGCCACGGCGCGAGTTCCGCTCGGGGCTGTACGAGGTGGTGAAGTACGGCATGATCGCGAACCGCGATCTGTTCGATCGGATCGCGAAGGACACCAAGGCGATCTTCGCGCGCGATCCCGACGTACCTCGTTCCTGCGATCGTCGAGTCGTGCCGGATCAAGGCCGATGTGGTCTCGAAGGACGAGCGCGAAGGCGGACTGCGCCGCATCCTCAACTTCGGCCACACCGTCGGCCACGCGCTCGAGGCGGTGACCAGGTACCGCCGCTTCCGTCACGGGGAAGCCATCGCCTACGGGATGCTGGCGGCAGCGGACCTCGCAGTGGCGCGGGGCGCGCTCGCCGACCGCGAACGCCAGGCGCTGGCCGCGCTCATCGCGACGCTCGGACCGCTGCCTCCGGTGGCTGACCTCTCCATCGCGGAGATCATGGACGCCATCCGCCGCGACAAGAAGGTCGTGCACGGCAAGCTGCACTTCGTGATCGCCATCGAAATCGGCGCGACGATGACGGTGGATGACGTGACCGAGGACGAACTGCGGAGCGTGCTGCAGCGGCTCGGCCTCAAGGGTTGACGGGACTGGCTCCGCGCTGCAGGCTCCGTCAATCCGGAATTCCGAACTCCTTCAGCTTCGCGACGAACATCTTGTAGGTGATCTGCAACTGCTCGGCGGCACGTTGCTTGTTGCCGCCAGCCTCCCGCAGCGCGTGCTCCACCTTGCGGCGCTCCACTTCGCCGATGACCCGGCGGAGGGCGTCGGACAACGAACCCGACAAATCGATCTGCTCCCAGGGACTGACCGGCGCCGGGGCGGCGGGCTGCCGGAACGACAGGTTCAGATGCCGCGGCTGAATCGTGTCGTCGTCGCAGAGGATCACCGCCCGCTCGATGCAGTTCTGCAGCTCACGCACGTTGCCGGGCCAGGGATAGGTGCGCAGCTCCTCGAGCGCGTTCTGCGAGAGGGTCAGGAGCGGCTTGTTCACCTCGCGGCAGAACTTGTCCACGAAGTGCCGCGCCAGGATCATCACGTCGTCGGCGCGCTCGCGGAGGGGCGGAATCTGGATGGGAAATACGGACAGGCGGAAGTAGAGGTCCTCGCGGAACTGGCGCTCGGCAACGCGCGCCTTGAGGTTGCGGTTGGTGGCGGCCACCACGCGCACGTCCACGGTCAGCGACTGCGTGCCGCCGACACGCTCGAAGCTCTTCTCCTCGAGCGCGCGCAGGATCTTGGCCTGCAGCGCGAGCGGCAGCTCGCCGATCTCGTCGAGGAACAGCGTGCCGCGATGCGCCAGCTCGAACCGTCCCGGCTTGCGCGCGGACGGCGCCGGTGAAGGCGCCCTTCTCGTGGCCGAAGAGCTCCGTCTCGAGCAGCGTTTCGGGAATCGCCGCGCAATTGATCGCGACAAACGGGCCCTCGGCGCGCGGGCTGAGCGCGTGCAGTGCCCGGGCGAACAGCTCCTTCCCGGTGCCGCTCTCGCCTTCGAGCAGCACGGTCGCATCGGTCGCCGCGGCGCGGTGCAGCTGCTGCGACACCTGCCGCAGGTGCGCGTCCTCGCCGATGATGCGCGGCGCCCCGCGCCGCTCCGCGAGCTCTTCCTTCAGGAGGATGTACTCGGTGTGCATCCGCCGCTGCGCCATCGCGCGCGCGACAATGAGGAGCAAGTGGTCGGGATCGACGGGCTTGGCCAGGAAGTCCAGCGCCCCTTCCTTCATGGCCATCACCGCGTCCTGAATGCTGCCGTACGCGGTCATGACGACGACCACTACCTCGGAGTCGAGGTCCTTGGCCGCGCGCAGCACGCCGAACCCGTCGCCCTCGGGCAGCTTCAAGTCGGTCAGGACGACCGCCGGCCTCGCCTGTCGCAGCTGCTGCACGGCCTCCGGCTCGTCACGGGCCTCGACGACGACGTGGCCCTGCCCTTCGAGGGCATGCCGCATCATCGCGCGCAGTGAGTCTTTGTCTTCGACGAGCAGGACGGGGAAAGAGGACATGCGTGATTCGTGATTCGTCACGTGCGCGAATCGCGAATCACACGCGGATCAGCGCAGCCAACCGGCGGGGACGCCGGCGCGGCGCCCTTCTTCCTGGATGTCACCGATAGCCTTTTGATGCTGGGCGATCTCCTGCTTGACGCGGTCGAGCTCGGCGAGCGCCTTCTGCCGGTCCGCCGCGATGACGCTTCGCTGCGCCGGATCATCCCGGTTCACGAAGTCGGTGGACAGCGCGTTGATGCGGGACTGGAGCGCCTCCCCGAAGATCTGCGCGCGAGACAACGCGGTGCGTGTGTTCTCGAGCCTCCCACGCCAATACTTCTCGTCGCGCGGGGCGTCGGCCGGGCCGGCCGCGGCTGGCGTCGCGGGCGCCGCGGGGACTAGCAGCAGAAGCCTCCGCCTGCGGCACGGCGCTCGACGGCGTGGGCGGGGGCGCCGGCGGGTCGACGTTCTGAAGGTTGGCGTTGGTATAGACCTTCGCCGGCGCCGTGACGCCCTTCCTCCGGGCCTCTTCCTTGCGCGCGACGTCACCGAGCGACTGCGCATGGACGCTGGCGGCAACCAGGAACATGTGCGCCACGAGCACGCCGGTCAAGGTGGAAGACCTCATCGTTGGATTCTCCGGTCCATGCGGGAACACGTCAAGGGTACGGGTTCTCCGCTCTGCACGCCAATTCACAGCTCTGCGATACGTTTCGCGAGGTCTCTCTTCCGGCTCAAGCCGGAAGCCACAATCTAGCACCTGCTCCGACGTCGGGCCGGTACCACCAGCATCGACCGTCCGGCTGCACGCCGGACGCCCACAATCGCCCGGCGACAGCAGAAGGCCCCGGTTTACGGCCACTCGCGCCAGGAGCGGACGCGCGGGCCGTCGGGCGTCTGCTCCACCGTCGTTTCAACCATCCTGCGGACGCCCTGGGGCCCGTAGGCGTGCGACCGCACCACGAGCAGGTTATCGTCCCCAAGCGGGTCGGCCGCCACCCACACGACGACAGAAAGACGCCGGTCGGTCTCCCCGGCCGGTAGAAGGTCACCGAACCATCCGAAGGTGTACGGCTGCCAGCCTGGCGTGCTGGTTTCGGCTTCCACGTCCCGCGTCGCGTCCGCGAGGTCGAACGCGGGATCGGCAAACGAGGATTTCGCCGTCCCGGCCCGGACTGCGTTCCAGTCGGCGGCGCGCAAGTCCACCAGGGCGCGCGCGATCGCGCCTTCGGCCGCGTAGAACGCTTCGAGCCCGTCGCGAAAACGCGCGGCAATCGTCGTCTCGGTGGCGATGAGCACAGCCAGTGCCCCGCCAAGCGTCGTGAGCAGCACCACGCCCATCAACGCGAGCACGAGGGCCACGCCGCGTTCGTCACCCAGCCGGATCACCACTCTGACCTCATGTTCCGCGGCGCCACGTCGAAGACGATCTCGGCCTCGGCCGGCGCCCACCGGGTGCGCTGCATCCGCAGGCGAACCTGGATGCGGCGCTCGCTGACCCGTTCGAACACCACGTCGCTGACGCCGTCCACCACCGGCAGGTCGGTCCCCACTGCCGTCATCGTGACGGAGCGTGCCCGCCTTGGTGTAATACGTGTCCTGCCGCGCCCCCGACACGATCAAGATGCCGCCGGCAAAGGGGAGCGCCTCGGTCGCCACGAGCAGGTCGCGCCTGATGGCATCCACGCCGACGCGCATACGCTGACGGGCATCCGCCGCGTCCGACTGCGACACGAACGCTGCCTGCGCGGGACCGAGCGCCGCGAGCACGCCGCCCATGACCGACACGGTCAACGCGGTCGCCACGAGGACCTCGACCAGGCTCACGGCTCGTCCTTCGCCCGCAACGTGACCAGGCGCACGGCGCCCGGCGTGACGCTCACCTGGATGATCGCCGTGTGCGCCGGGTCGGCGCCGAGCGGCGCGACCGACCACTGCCGCGTGAACGCCTCGACGCGATCGACGCCCTCATCCGGCACGCGCCACGGCGTCGAGCGCAATTCCTCGATCTTCTGCGCCGCGAGCACGGCTGCCACGGTGACATGCTGGGCCGTGGCGTTCGCCCGTATGGCGAGCGTGAAGATCTGCGTCAAGGACAGCACGCCGACCACGAGCAGCGTGCTGGCAAGGAGCGCATCGGGTAGCGCGAACCCACGATCCCGGGCCACGCGTCAACGGTAGCAAGGGCCCTGCCGCGGAGAGCCGCCGCGCCGGACCCCTCGCGTCGAGCGGCGGACCATGATGGCGCGCCGACTACTTGCCCGGCCGCGTCTCCTGCGTAAAGCCGAGCGCATTCAGGTCGCGGAACATCGGCGTCAGCGGCGGCAGCAGCGCCGGATCGAGGAAATCGAGGTCGAACTCGTAGCGGCGCTGGGGAACGTCGTACACGAGGCCTCCGATGCCCGCCACACCGCAGCACTTGAACGGGCTCACGGCCTGGCGATGGAAATACAGCGTCGCCATCGAACCGCGGTAGGACACCATGGAGGCGGCGCCGCCTTCGAGGAACCGCAGGAAGCTGTGGACGCCGCCGTCGGTGCCGAACGTGCCCCCCGTGTTGGCCGGCTGCGGGAAGATCGGACCCTTGCCGGCGATGATGGCGAGACGGTACGCCGTGTTGGTGCGCTGGCGTCCGCTCGCCAGGTAAGGAGACGAGAACGAGGTGTTGTCGTTCCAGTTTCTCGACAAGAGCGTGACCGCATCAGCCGCCACGGAGGTGGCGACGTTGGTTTCGATGAACGGGTCGCTCCCGTTGGCCTGCGTCGCCGCGTTCCAGTCGCCCTGGATGTACACCGGGTTCTCGGCCGCGATGGTGAGGCCGGGCGCAACGATGTTCCCGAGGCCGCCGTTGATCAGCTTCAACGCGCGCCGGAAGATCACCGCGCGATTCACCTGCGCGTAGGGCGCGGCGATATCGTTCCACGGCCGCGCCTGCAGCACGTCGAGCTGTCCCGTCGCGCCGGTCGGCTCGGTGTTATACGCGCCGTTGAAGCTCGGGAACTGGCCGTAGCTGTCGAGCAGCTTGTTGGCGTTCATGTCCTCGCCGGCATTCAGCGCGTTGTTCGGTGCACCGGTCGCACTGGCGGGATTGACGACGTCCTCGAAGCCGTACTCGCCGCTTTCCTCGTTCGTGTCGTCCCTGTTGTTGCGGCGATCGGAGAAGTAGACCGAATACCCGCCGCCGTCGCCGTCGGTCAGCGCCTGATTCCCGCTGCCGGCGCCGTAGACGCCGGCCCGCTGGAACCACCGCGAAAGGTTCGCCACATCGAGCGCGACGTAGTGCATCACGCCGCCGAGGCGAGGCTGACCCGTTGCCGGGACCGCATCGCGATAGATCGCTTCACGGGTGTCGAACAGCACGTTGGGCACGTAGTAGGTCGCCCTGGGCATACCGGCGTAACTGCACGGTGCGCCCGGGGTTTCCGAATTCTCCTGCAGGTGCTGCAGACGCACGATGGCGTTGGGCGTCGGGTCGGCGCACACACGGCCGATGTTGTTCTGAGGCGCGTTCAGGTTGGGACCGCCGAATCCCCAGCTCAGGATCTCCATCGTGACGTCGCGCCACACCTTGTTCGTGTCCTGCATCTCGATCTTGATGAAGCCGCCGACGCTGCTCATCGCATTCGTCAACGACCCGGTCGTGATCGTCGCGTTGTCCAGGATCGACGGTGTCCCCGCCGGCACGTTGGGCAGCGCCGGCACGTTGCACAGCGTGAATGCCGGCGCGGTGGTGTAGCCCTCGCAGCTCACCAGCACGCTCTTGTTGCGGGCGTTGACGTCCCCCGCGTTCCCGTTGAGGACCCAGAACGTCCCCGGCGAAAAACGTTGCGTCGCACCGGCGCCGACGGTGATCGTGGGCAGCGCCACACCAGGCGCCACCAGAGGCGTTGACACCACGACGCCGTCAAGCGTCGCGGAGACCGTCGAGACGCCTCCCGGAAGGGCCGCGCCCGCGACGTTGGCGCAACCGGTGAAGGTGTTCCTCGTCTTGCCTGTGCACGTCACCAGCTGCGGCACGCCGGCCGCGTTGGTCACGGTCAATTGCGGGAGCCGGAAGTACGCCGGCATCGCGTCGACGCGAATGGTCCGCGACGTGCCGGCACCGGCGGCCGTCGCAAATCCCGGATCCACATCCCCCGCCTCGTTGACGAGAGTCGACACGGCCGCGCCGGTCGCCGTGGTCCGGGCGATCGGCGGATGCGCGACGTCGATCGGGCCATACCCCGCCGGCCGCTCGGCCGCCAGCATCCAGTCGCCGTCGAGCGACACCGGCTGCGTCGCTGTCACGGTCGGCAGCTTCAAGATGTCCTGGGCCGTATCCGACAAGAGGACGCGGAGACTGACCCGGCTGAAGTAGCGCTCGCTCAGCAGGCCGCTCTTCTCCTTGCCGTTCTCCAATGGCCGTCTGATGAGATCGATATTGGTGCCGCCGACCTCGGGCTTGATGAGCGGGAGGTTCAACTGCTTCGCACCGGTCTTGCCCGTGCGCAAATAGCCCTTGTAGCTGCTCAATGACAGCGTCGGCCACGCATTGTTGGCCGAACTTCCTACGCCGTCCGTGACGCTCCCCTCGGTACGAGCCAGGTCGCGGAACGCCTGCCCCGTGGGGCTGTTCGGCGCCGTCGCCACGCGCACCCGCTGGGTGCTCGCGGTGTCGGTGATCGACACGCCGTTCGACAGGCGCTGGCGGACGATCTGCTTGACCGCCGTGACCCGGTCGCGCAGCCACAGGGTGCACGGCGACGGGGTGCACGTCGTGCCGCCCTGGGCCAGGAACAGGTTGCTGTTGGTGTGCACCCGCCCGCGGAAGTCAAAGGTATCCGCCGCCGAGAAGCTCAGGTCCACGTCCGAGAAGATGCCGAACTGGAAGACCGGGATCGACACCGTTTCCACCGTACGCCGCAGGTGCGACTCGCCCGCGCCCGAGGTACGGACGGCGGAATCGAGCCGGTACCGCTCCTTGAGCGCGATCAGCCCCTCGTACGGTCCGCTCGAGATGTTGTTCCACTTCGTCTCGCCCGGCTCCGGCAGAATCCTGGTCACGCCGTACGCGAGTCCGCCCTCCGTTCCGGTCGTGAACGTCACGTCGGGCACCGCCGGCGGGTTCGCGCCGATGGCGGCGAGCTGCGCGTCGCTCAGGGAGACGTCGACGTAGAACTGGTTCGCGAGATCGGCGCTCAGCTTCTCGAGCCCCGACTGCGCGGCGTAGAACGCGCGGACGCGGTCGCGGTCGATGAAGCGGTAGCGCTGGTCGCTCGTGACCACGGCGCCGAAGCCAATCATGAGCGCCGCCATCAGCGCCATGACGAGCATCGTCATCACGAGCGCGACGCCGCGCTCGCTGCCGGGACGAATGACGGATGTGTGCTTCCCAGACATGTGAAACCTCGAGCCCTCGTGGCCTGTCTCTTCCGAGAATCTGACTACCGGGCCGGGCTCCCGCATCGTGGCGGCTTCGGAGCCCTAGTGGTCTATGTCTTCCTCTTCGGCGGTGTCGTACCGGTCCACGTACGCCAGGTTACGAAGGCTGATCACCGTCGAGAGGTGGTTGCGGAGGTAGTCGTTGGCCCTGACCGATATCACTTCGGACCGCACGCCCACGTGCACGTTGACCTTGCGAATCTGGTTCGCGCTGTAGGTCACGTTCACGCCGTCCACCGTCGCGGCGTGAGGGAGGTCCTTGATGTTGGTCGGGTTCTGCGTGCCGTCCACGAGGTCGTAGCTGAGGTCCAGATCCTCGATGACGCCCGCGAGCGCCTGCGCCTCGGCGTGGTTCATCTTGCGCATCAGGCGCGGAATGCCCGCCGTCTCTTCGTGAACGTAGTACGTGTACATCATCACCCGGCGGATCTTCGTACCGGCGAGGCAGGTCTTGATGGTCCCGCAGGGATCGGGGAGGATCTCGGTAATCGATCCGGCGCCCGCGTTCGGCTGGTTCAGGTTGAACAGGTCCTTGTTCGGCTCGAACAACACCTTCGACCCGTTCACCGCCGTGACCACCTGCAGCGTCGTACCGCTCGAATTGGCGAAATAGATGATGTCGCCCTTGGCGATCGGCGCGATCGCATTCGTCTTGTCGCCGATGATCCAGGACATCTTCTGCGTGCCGACGTCGAAGGACAGGCCGTCTGCTGCCAGGATCGCGCGATCGTCACCCTCATCGGCGGCGTTGGACGGATAGAGCTTCAGCTCGTCGAGGTACGGGTCGTCCATGAGAATCGTGACGATGTCCGTCGCCCTGCCGCTGATCGTCGGGCCGAGGCCGGCTCCGGTCGTAATCGCGGTGAGCGTCGTCGAGTCCTCGTCGTCGTTCTTGAAGAAATATCCGCTCTCCGGCGGACCCGGACGCTTGATCGCCGTCGCATTCGGTCCCGAGGGAATCCCGATGCCGCCGGTGGGGATATTGCGTCCCGCCTGGAGCAGGTCGCGCACCAGCTGGTTCGTGCCGGCGCGCAGGTTCTGGCTGGAGTCGCCGATCTGGACGACGGCGTCGTTCAGCGCGAGGGCGTCCCGGAACGTCGAGAACGCCACGCCCATGACCACCAGGGTGATCATCGACGCAATCATCAGCTCGACGAGCGTGAAGCCGCTTTCCGAGGTACGGGTACCCATGTCAGTCCTGTCTCACGCGATCGCGGAGATGTAGGCCGTCAACGTGTAGGTCTGCGTCGTTGCGCCGGCGGGATACTCGATGATGACGGTGATGAGGCGCAGGTCGTCGGTCACGTCGGAAATGCGAATCTCGCGCGTGAACCCTCGCAGCGTCTCCGTCTTGTTGTCGGCGGTCTTCGACAGATCCTGATCGGGTCCCGGCAGGACAACGCTCTCGAGCACGCCAGTCGCGTTCCCGACCTTGCCGTCGTCGGCGGTGCCGAGAATCCCGTCAGTGCCCGCCACCATCATCGGCTGCGGGTTCTTCACGAAAATGCCCTGATCCGTATTGCGCAGCTCGTTCCACGTGATCGTGTGCGAATCACGCGCGCTGAAGACGCTCTCGATCGCCTCAGCCGCCTTCTGCGTGGCCACCAGTTCGCTCGGAGAGCTCGCCGTTGTCCGCATGCCCTGGAGAAACATGGCCGCCATCCCGATCGCGCCGACCGTCAGGACGAGCATGGCGATCATCGTCTCGATGAGGGAGATGCCCGATTCGGATCGAAGCTGTGTGTGCATGATTACGCCCGCGTCCACGCCTTGCCGTTCCATCGATAGCCACGAACGCGCCCCACCGAACCGAGCACCGTCACCGCGCGCAGCGATTCGTCGACGTGCGGGAGCATGAGAAACACCGTGCCGTTGATCGTGGTGCCCGATCCGTCCACGAGCAGGCCGTCGCTGTTGAACGAGATCGCCTGGGCGGACCCGAACGCGATGGGAGACCCTTTGCCGAATTTGTCGGGCGTGTCCTCGGAGAGGACGTCGGGCATGTCGAACTGCACGCCGCCTTCGAACGGCGTCTCCGCCATGAGCGTTGTCCCGGTGGCCGGCGGCACGTCCTTCTTGAAGAGCCGCAGCACGTGTTTGTCCGCGTCGAAGACGAGGTCGATCTGCCGGCGCTGCGCGACGGCGGTCTCCCGCGCCAGGTTCAACTGGCCCATGACCGTCCGCATCGCACCATCGGCAACCATGCCGGGCCGAGCCGCGCCAATCTCGAAGATCGCCATGGACCCGAGAATGCCGATGAGCATCACGCTCATCATCATTTCGACGAGGGTGAAGCCCTGCTCCGACTGCGCCGCACGTGGGAGTGTCATGGACGACCTCATCAGGGCAAGGGAGGGGCCAGCACGAAACTGGTGCGGGTTGCACGTTAAGCCACAGTTTTTCAGACACTTACGCCAGGTGGGGCGCCGCACCGGCCGCGGTGGCGTTCAGATTGGTTTTGTCGATCACCGAAAGGTAATCCGCGCCTGAAGCCGCCGCCCGGCCATGTCCCCCGGTCCTTCAGGTGAGTTCCGTGATCGAGTGTGACGTTCTGGCACAGGCCGGGCGCGCCGAGCCGATGCACCCTCAGAAACGCTGATGAATCTGAAGTCCGGGGACCAAGCTCTGCTGGAATGACGATTGCGTTGGAGTGGGCCAGATGTGCACGACGCACCTTCATCGCGACGACGGGTTCTCCCTGATTGACCTGATGGTCACCGTCCTCGTCATCGGCCTCGTGTCGGCCATGGCACTGCCTGCGACCGGAAGCTCATTGGCGGCGCACCGTTTCCGGGGTGATGGACAGTCCGTGTCCAACCTGGTTGCATTGGCAAAGATGCGGGCCGCGGCCCGCTTCTCACGCGCGCGGCTGTTCGTCGATCTCGCCGGCAATGCGTACTCGATGCAGACGTGGGACAAGGCTGAACTAACCTGGGTCACCGACGGCGGCGTGACGCAGACCTCGAGCGGCGTCGCCTTTGGTTTCGGTACGCTTGCCACCCCTCCGCCGGATACGCAGGTGGCCATCGCCTTGTCGCCGCCCTGCACCGATGACGACGGCGCGAACATACCCGACACGACATGCATCGTCTTCAATTCCCGGGGAATCCCGGTGGACGGTGCCGGGGCGCCGACGGGAGGGAATGCGGTGTACCTGACGAGTGAGACTGGCGTTTACGCCATCACCGTCACCGCCACTCCGCTCATCCGAATGTGGTGGTCGCCGAACCACACCGCAGCATGGCTGGAGCAGCAGTGACTCGAGAAGGCGGTTTCACGCTGATCGAGACGATGGTCGCGCTCGGTCTCCTGCTCGTCGTCGCGACTGGCGTGTTGCCGCTCGGGATGATTGCGATGAACGCGACCGAAAATCAGGGGCACCTGCTCGCGCGGACCGTCGAGTACGCGCAGGACAAGCTCGAACAACTGATGGTGCTGTCGTTCGGCGACTCGACGACTGACACGCGGGTATTCCCGGCGACCGACGCTGGCGGCAGCGGCCTCACGATCGGCGGCAGCGCCGATCCCGACGCCCCCGTGGCGTTGTATGTCGACTACCTCGACGCTGCCGGGACGCTGGTGCCCTCCGTCGGAGCCGCCGCGCCCGAAGGCTGGTCCTACAAGCGGGCCTGGTCGGTCACGCTTCCGCAACCAGCGAACCTGAACCTGAAACAGATCACCGTCACGGTAGTAGTCAGGAGTGCGGCCGCTGCGGGAAGCGGTGGACCTCCCCGCGCCACGGTGGCCGTGCTCAAGACCGCTCCCTTCTGAGAACACGTGCCATGGAGACCATGACTGCGCGCCCGGAACATCACGGCGACAGCGGATTCACGCTGATCGAGCTCATGATCTCGATCCTGATACTCATGGTCGTTTCCGGTGTGGTCCTCCAGGGGATGCTCGGCCTCGGACGCATCAACGACATCGTATCGAACCGGACCGAGATGCACTCCGGTGTGCGCAACGCGACCGAACTCCTGCAGCAGGAGGTGGGCCAGGCCGGTCGTGTGTCGCTGCCGAATCCGGCGGTCCTCGGGGCCGCGGTGGCTGCCCCAGGGATGGCGACGGTCGCGGTGAGCTCGACCGCAGGCATGTTCCAGGACGAGTACCTGGTCGTCGACATCGGCGACAACCAGGAAACGGTGCAGCTCACGGCGGTGAACTCCGCCACCAGCGAAATCACCGCCAACTTCACGAAGCCGCACCCGGGCCCGAATGCGCCGCTGTCGGTCAGGGGCGGCTTCGCGGCCGGCGTGGTCCCGACAACCATGGCCAATGGGTCCACCGGGACAGTGCTGAAGATCGTGGGCGACGTCAACGCCGACGGCAACATGGTCTACGTCGAGTACACCTGCGATCTGAACACGGGCAGGCTGTATCGAAATCCCGTGCCGTATGACGCCGGCGTCAAGCCGGCGCCCACGACAGAACAGGTGCTGCTCGACAATCTCCTTGCGAACCCGGATGGGACGCCGTGCTTCACCTATCAGCAGAAAGTGGTCAACGGCGCCACATTCGTCGTCGGCGTCGCCATCACGCTGACCGTGAGGACCCAGGACCGGGACCCGATCACGGGCCAGTTCCAGAGCGAGACCAAGGCGCTCCTCAACGTCTCGCCGCGAAACGTCTTCAACGTGTGGCAGATGGCAAGCCTTGGATACACGGATCGGGTGCAGGAACTTCCTCCGGCCACCGAGCTCCTGCTGCCGTGACAAGGGTAACCATGACGACACGATCAGGTGAACGTGGCATCGCGCTCGTCGCCGCCCTCTTTATGACGCTCATCCTGTCGCTCATCGGCTCGTCGCTGATGTTCGTGGCGAGGACCGAGACGCTCTCCAGCCTGAATTACAAGACGATGTCGCAGGGGCGGTACGGGGCTGAATCCGGAGTGCACGTGGCGGCGAACCATCTGATGTTCGCGTACGTGCCGCCCGGATCGGCTGCCGATCCCATCAACGCGTACGATATGACGGTCACCCCGGTGAGACTCGTCGCCAACGGCCAGCCGGTCGTGCTCTCCAGCATCGCGGATGTGGCCTCGAACTACCCCGTGGCCGCGGTTCGCGACGCGTTTGCGGCGGCCACCCAGGGAGCACTCGACGTACAGGCGGACTGGTGGGATACCGGGCGCGCGCCACGCTGCTCTCGATGCGGCAGGTAGCGGACGTCTACACAGGCCTTCCCGTCACCACGCAGACGTGGGAAATCACTGGCGTCGGTACGCTGCCCGGTGCGGGTTCGGCTGAAGTGGAAGTGTCGGCGGTCATTGACCGGCAGATGGTCCCCGCGTACCGGTACGCCGCCTTCTCGACGTTCAACGGATGTAACTCGCTGTCGTTCGCGGGCGGCGCCACCACCGACAGCTATGATTCGAAGACGGTGGTACCGGGCACGCCGCCCGCGCCGGACGCCTGGGGTGCAGACGTCGGCACGAATGGCAACCTCAGTGACGTGGGCAATCCGACCAAGATTTGGGGAACCCTCTCAACGCCCCGTTCGGGAGTCGGAGCCTGCAACGTCAACAACGTCACCGCGGCAACGGCCGGCGACGCACCCCAGAATGGGCTCGTGGAGCTCCCCCAGCCGATTTCCTTCACGACCCCGCCCGCCCCGAACCCCCTGCCGCCCACCGGTGCGACGGCGTTTGGCAAGGGCACCGGCTGCCCCGCTGGCGTTAACCAGTGCGCAAGCAGCCCGAATGGCGCCACCATCACTCCTGCCGGCAACGTGGTCACCATGGGAAACGTGGACATCGGCAGTCACGCGGAGCTGCACCTGAACGCCGGCACCTATGCCATCAACAGCTTCAGCATGAATGCCAATTCGAAGATCATCATCGATTCCGGTCCGGTGATCTTCCACATCGCCGGCCAGGGAATCACGGAGGGCGAGACGGTTGTGAAGATCACCGGCAACGGCATCAGTAATACGACCTACGATCCCGCCCTCCTCCAGTTCCGTTACGGTGGTCCCGGCGACATCGACATCGCAGGCGGCGCCGAAACGTCGGCGCTCGTGTATGCACCGAACGCCACCGGGAAGTTCACCGGCCAATCTGATTTCTACGGCGCGGTCGTGTTGAAGCGGCTGACGGCGGCCGGCGGCGCCTCAATCCACTACGACCGAAACCTGGCGACCAGTCATCCGATCCCGGGGAACTTCACGATGAACCAGTTCACCTGGAAAGCGTTCTAGGCGCTCGTGCGTCAGCGCGTCGGCGAGGGGGAAGGTCATTTCGAAGCTCGCCCCGCCAGCGTGAGACGAGTCGGCCACGATCCGGCCCCCGTGCGTCACCACCACCTTCTGGACGATGGCCAGGCCGAGGCCCGTGCCCTGGGCGCGCGTCGTGAAAAAGGGCTGGAAGATGCGGGTGCGATTCGCCTCACGGATGCCCGGACCGTTGTCCGACACCACGACCCGGCAGGTCCGCTGGTCCATGTCCACCTCCCCCGAGATGACGATGGACGGCGCAATGCCGGCACCGCTGCACGCTTCGACGGCATTCCGCACCAGGTTGCTGAACATCTGCCGCAGCACCACGTCGTCACCCTGGATCGCGCCGAAGTCCCCGGTCGTCGTGATCGTCGTGTTCGCGGGAAGCTCGTGACGGATGTCGTCGGCCGCCCGGCCGGCAATCACGCCGAGGTCCACGAGCGTGAACACGACCTGCTCCGGCCGCGCGAAATTCAGGAAGTTCGTGACCACCTTGCCCAGGGCTTCGGTCTCCTGCCGGATTCCCTCGAGGTACGGCTTGGTACTGCACGGGGAGGGCATCGGGATCGATCAGGCGGCTGTAGCCGTGGATCGTGGCGAGCCCGTTGCGAAACTCGTGCGCGATGCCGGCCGTCAGCTCGCCGAGCCGCGCCAGCGTATCCTTCAAGCGCAATTGCTCTTCGAGCGCGACGACGTTGGTGAGGTCGGCGAAAAGGCAGATGATGCCGGCGAAGCCACTCTCCGCTCCCCCTTCGTTCCCGGCTCCGGTCTCCGTGTTCCCGGTTCTGCTCAGCGGCGACACCGTGACGCCGAGGTGCGAGACGGGAAGCGTCTCGGGCATCTGCAACGCGCGACGCACGATGGCGCGGCCCGTCGCCAGCGACTCGGCGATCGACGTTGACGAGCGGCGGCGCGGACGCGAGGAGCTCGTGATAGTCGGAAGCAGCCGCACCGCGTGACACGCCGAGCATGCGCCGGCCCGCGAGGTTCAGGATCTCGACGCGCCCGCTCCGCTCGACCACGAGCAGGCCCGATGTGAGGCTGTCCACGATCTGGCCGCTCAACTGCTCGGAGGCTTCGCGCGCGGGCGCTCATCGCCTGCTCCTGCGCCTTCAGCTTGGTGACGGCCTCCTGAAGCGCCGCCGACAGCAACGCCGTTTCCGCGCCGCCCGCGCGCCTGCCGCTGCGCGCGTCGTGAACGGCGGCCACGAACCGCAGCAGCGCGAACGCGATGATCGCGGCCAGGACCGCCACGATCACCGTCAGGCCGATGAGCGCGTAGCCCGACTCGCGTCATCGGTAGAACGACGCGTACCAGGTGAGGATGGCGTCACCGCCCACCGCGGCGACCAGCGCGCCCACGGCCAGGAAGGTTCCGAACGGGAGCGCGGTCTTCATCCCCCCGCGCGCGGTCGCCATCAGGCCAATTCCAACAACCGAACCGGCGAATGAGGCGAGCACCAGCGTCAGCAGCATCAGCTGCCAGCCGAGGAACGCACCAATCATCGCCAGCATCTTCACGTCGCCCATCCCGAGCCCTTCGAACCCGCGCGCCCGCGCGTAGCCCTCCATGATGGCGAACAGCACGCCGCCACCGAGGACGATGCCGAGCAGCGACGAAAGCCATCCGGGCGGCAGGAAGACGCTCAGGACGAACCCGATGACGATGCCGGGCACGCGTGATGACGTTCGGCAGGATCTGGTGCTGGAGATCGATGACGAAGAGCACGATCATCGCGCACGCGAAGAGGAGCCGCGCGGCGAGCAGCGGCGTCCATCCGTAAATCAGGTAGCCGCATACGAAGACGACGGCGGTCACCAGCTTCGACGATCGGGTAGACGATGCGAGATCCGCTCGCCGCAGGTGCGGCAACGGCCCCGCAGGGCGAGCCAGCCCGACGATCGGGACGTTCTCGTACCACGCCAGCGTGCGGCCGCACGACGTGCAGTGCGACGCCGGCCAGACGAGCGACTCCCGGCGCGGCAGCCGGTAGATACACACGTTGAGGAAGCTGCCGACTGCAGGCGCCGACGAGCGCGAGCACGATGAGCGTCAGCTGTTCCGTGTTCATCGAGCGGCGGGGGCACGGTCGATCGTGGCCGGCTCGAGCGGGAGCGGGTTGAGCGGGGAAAGCGGGTTGGGCTCGATCACGCCGCGGGCGGCGTCGATGACGTAGACATAGCCCGCTGGATCGACCGGCGGGACTCGGAGATAGCCAGCGCCAACCAGGTCCTGCCACGTTCGAGGCGGCGAGTTGAAACGGAGTTCGTAGGCGGCGGCGGCGCGCCGAAGGATGTCGATGTGGTCGATCGCGTCGAATTGCTGCAGGCGTATCTCAGCCTGCGTGCGCAACCAGTCGTGGTCGGCCTGGCTCCGGATCTCCTCCCACATTCGCCGCGAAGAGGCCCTGTTGCCGCCCTGGGCCAGCGTAATGGCGGCGAGCGGCTTCAGCCAGTCCGGTGCTCCGGGGACCGCGGCGGCGCGATTGAACCAGTCCGCGGCCTGCTTGTAATCGTGCAGCCACCAGTACTGAACGAAGCCGATGTCCTGCGCGAATTGCCATCGTTGCGGCTGCGCCTCGAGCCCCTTGCGCAGCAGCGCGACGGCCAGATCGGGACGGCCGGGGCCATTCGGTGGACGCTCCGAGAGGAAGATCGCGCCGAACCGGTAGGCGATGTCGAAGCGCGGATCGAGCGACGTGGTCAGATCGAGGAGCGGATAGAGCTGATCGTAACTCTTGTCCGGCCCGGTCGAGAGCTTCGTGCCGCCGTAGTGCTGGATGGCGCGAAGCCAGTAGAGATCGGCGGCCAGCGCATCGTAGCTCAGCGCAAGACGTCGAGCCGCTGCCGGCGAGCGCAGATACAGCATCCCGGTGGGCGTCGCCGGCGGCGCGAGGGGCATCGCATCGTGCACCATCTGCAGCCCCACCACCGCCGCGAGGAGCCCAGCCAGAGCCGCGATGGGAAGCCAGCGGCGCAGCATCACTTGAAGTCCCGCCTGGAGAAGATCACCGCGGCGCCGACCAGCAGCAGCGCGATATACACCAGACCGTAGAGAGTGGTGATGCCGACGTAGGACCATGGCACGGCGATACCGTGGACAACCTGCGTCTTGATGTCGAACGCGGAGAAGTTTGGCAGCACGTAATAGACCCACCGAGCCATCAACGCCGCCGCCCAGGAGTCCACGACCTGCTGGAAGTTGCGCAGGTCCGTGTTGAACGTGCCGATGACCCAGACGCCGAGCGTGAGCATCGCGGCAAGCAGCGGGCTGGAGAACGTGGACAGGAACAACGCGACGGCCGTCACCAGCAGCAGTTCCATCAGGATGAGGCCCACCGCTCCCAGCAGCGCCGGATCCACCGCCGGCGCAGGCCACGCCGAACGCGCTTCCGGCGAGAAGAGCGTCGCCATGTAGGCGAGCACCGCGTAGTACGAGGCGGTCATGACCGCGACATTGACGAGCAGCGTCAACGCCAGGCCGGCGTACTTGCCGAGCAGGAACTCGTGGCGGCGGATCGGCTTCGAGAGCACGCTGTAAATGCTGCGGCGCTCGACCTCGTTCCAGACGAGGCCGACGCCGATGAAGACGGCGATCAGCAGTCCGATGACGGAGATGGCGGCCAGGCCGAAGTCCTTGATGATCTTGATGTCCTGCCCGGCGGTGAGCTGCCCGATCAGGTACGACGACCCCGATCAGGAGCACCGCAAAGAAGACGAGGCTGTAGAGCACCCGATCGCGCACCGACTCGCGAAAGACGCTCACGGCCACGCGGACAATGGCTCTCATGAGGCGGACGGACCTGACGCGCCTCCACCGCCGCGGGCCTCGGGGTTCGAGAGCCCGCGATCCGTCTCGGCGGATGCGATCCGCCGCACGAAGAGATCCTCGAGCGTGTCGCGAATCGGGTTGAGCGACACCAGTGACGCGCCCTGCGCCACCAGGGCAGCCAGCGCCTGCTCCGGCGGCGGCGACAACGGCAGCTCCAGCGTGTAGCGGTCGCCGCCGAGCGTCGTCACCCTGGTGACGCCGGATCCCATGCGGTCGATCGCCTCGCGCCGCACGCCGGAGAGCACCAGCTCCCAGCCGCGGACGCGCAGCGCGAGCAGCTCGGAGAGCTGGCCTTCGGCGACCAGGCGGCCCGCCGCGACGATCGCAACGCGGTTGCAGAGCGCCTCCGCGTCCGACAGCACGTGGGAGCTGAAGAACACGGTGCAGCCACGATCGCGCAGCCGGAGGATGAGGTGGCGAATCTCGCGCCGTCCGAGCGGATCGAGCCCCGACATGGGCTCGTCGAAGAAGATGACCTCCGGATCGTTGACCAGCGCCTGCGCGATGCCGACGCGCTGCAGCATCCCCTTCGAGAACTTGCGCAGCTGCAGCCGCCGCTCGGCGCCGATTCCGACCTCGTCGAGCAGCGCCGACGCGCGCCTCCGGCGCTCGGCGGCGGAATAGCCGAAGAGCGCCGCGAAGTATTCGAGCAGCTCCTCCGCCGTCAGGTGATCGTAAAAGTACGGATTTTCCGGCAGGTATCCGATCCGGCGCTTGACGTCCACCTCGCCCACGGGCCGGCCGAGGATCTCGGCGCGGCCCGAAGTCGGGAAGATCAGCTGCATGAGCAGCTTGAGCGTCGTGGTCTTACCCGCGCCGTTCGGACCAAGGAACCCGAAGACCTCGCCCTGCCCGACCTCGAGGGTCAGGGCGTCGAGCGCCCGATAGGGCCGCGGGCGCCAGAATCCGACGGAGTAATGCTTGGTGAGGGCCTCGGTGCGTATTGCGTCCATCAGGAAAACGGGCCGGCGACGGCCCGCGGATCCTACTTTGCCCCCGGCCCTGAGCCCTCGGCCCTCTTGAGTTCGTAGGCAATGGCCGCGTCGAAGTACGACGGCCGCAGGCCGCCGCCGATCCGGATGCCGTTGATGAAGAACGTCGGCGTGCCCTGGATCTGCAGCCGCTGGCCCATCTGCGCATCCGCGCGTACGAGCTCGAGGGTCTTGGGATACTGGTCGTCGAAGTCGGTCACCTGCGCCACCTCTCGAAGGCCTTCCTCCACGAGGTCACGCGTCAGTTGCGGCTGGCGGTCGAACAGCCACGCTTCCATCGCCTCGCCGCGGTTCTTCGTGCGCGCCATGCGCACGGCGGCCGCCGCCTCGCAGGCCGCCCCGTGAATGCCGCCGGTGTTGCACTCGCTCTCGAGCGGATAGTCCACCGTCACGAACCGCACTTGCCCGTTCGAGGACGACTCCCACTTTTCCTTCAGCCCCTTGTAGGCGAGATATGTCTGGCGGCACGCCGGGCACTGGTAGTCGTTGAATTTCACGACGACCACCTTCGCGCCGTCGGCCGGCACGTCGAGCTGCGCGCGGGTCTGCTGCGACATCCACTGCTCGAACTGCGCGATCTCGTCCGCGGTCAGCGTTTCCACCGCCGCGGAGGGCACCGCGGCTGCCGCCGTCTGACTCGTGGCGGCTTCCTGGCGAGGGAAGAATGCGACGACAGACACGGACGCCACCAGCCATACCGCCGCCAGCGCGAGCGCGGCGGGGCTTCTCCGCAGCGTCCGCAGGTCGCCGCCGAGACGCGACGGGAGGCTGGTCACGCTCGCAGCAGCGGCGCCGGACACGATGAAGATGCCGATCACCGTCACGTAGACCGCCAGACAGAGCAGGCAGAGACGGTTCAGGACGAAGAACGACGCATAGCCGAAATAGAGAACCGCCGCGAGGCCGATCGTGGCGAGCACGAAGATGTAGCCGGCGAGGCTCGCATAGCGTGGCGACCCCGGCTTGCCCATCCCGGCGGACAACAGCAGGACCAGCCCGGCCCAGATTGCGCCACCGGCGGCGACCGGTACGCCGTAGAAGGAGCCGTAGGCGCTCTGGTAGACCGCCTCGCAGCTCACGGTTTCGCTCACGTCGCAAAAGCTCGAATACGTCGGATCGCGAAGGAGCTGGTAGTGAACGTACAGAGACGCGACCGATGCGGCAAGCGCGATCGCGGCCAGCGTCAGGATCAAGGGGCGGGCTAGGCGTGTCATGGCTCTTGCGCGAATGCTACAACAAAAAAAGGGCCGGTGGTTGCCCACCGGCCCTGAACTGAACTCTTCCGGCTGAACCGGAAGCCGTGCTGTTACTGGAGGATCTGCGCGCCCGTCATCGTCTTGTCGATGGAAGCGCCCGCGAAGTTCTGGTAGATCGTCCCGCTGTTGTTGCTGGCGAACGAACGCTGGCCCGTGCTGCCCGCCTCGGTCGGCGTCGCGCTCACGTGATAGTCCGCGAACGAGGGCGTCATGTTGCACGTGTTCGCCGCGAGAAGGACCGGCTTGGCCGTGGCGCCGGCCACGAGCTCGAAGTCATAGCCGCTCTTCGTCACCTTCGGGTTGGCGCCGGGATCCAGGTCCGGGCTGATGAACGCCTGGCTGGTCGCCGACGGCTTCTTCGCGAGGTCCGCGAGGTTGTTGGCGTATCCGCCGCCGCCGCAGCTCGCCGCATACGTCACCTGCGCGCTGTTCACCGCACGAACAGACCCGATGGCGGACGCTTCGTTACCCGACTGGCGGGCGCGCAGCAGGCCCGGCACGGCGATCGCCGCGATGATGCCGATGATGGCGACGACGATCAGCAACTCGATGAGGGTGAACCCCTCGTTCTTCCGAATGTTCTTCACTAGAGATCTCCTTAAGCGCGCACGGGCCGGAGGGCCCGGATGGTTACCGTCGCCGCTCCGATACGGCGCTTCATTCTCAACAGTCGAGCTAAACAGCAACGCGGATGCCAGCTCCCAGCACGGATCTCTATCGGCTGAAGTAGCTGTGCTAGTTAGGTTTATATGCGAGCGACTTGGTCACCATACCAGCCATGACAAAATGTGTCAACGCTCGGAGCGCCAAGAATTGGCAGTCATGACAGGCTCTGTCACCCGCTACCTGACGAGTTGCGCTGGCGACCGAACCGCTCCGCCGCCGGCGTCTTGCTAGACGACTGTAAGACCGCCCCGGTCTGGGGTGACCGCGAAGGATCGGCTGCCCGTATCGCCTGGCCTGATGAGGGCTGTCGAGGCGTAGTAGCTCGTCTGTGTGGCGACCCGTGGCAGTCCAGCTTGCCCGCGGCACCACCTCGGCCGGGCCCGGAGTCCGAACTGATACCCGCTCCAGATGGGGGCGTTACTACCCCGAGATCGGGTGAGAGATACCCCTCGCGGCCGCGGAATCGGTGCGTCAACGCAGGTTGAACTTCTTGGCGTAGTAACGGAACGAGCGGAAGCTCATCCCGAGCATCTCCGCGGCTTTCACCTGCACACCGCCCGCGCGCTCGAGCGCCAGCGCCATGTAGTGCCGGTAGAACTCTTCACCGCGCGCTTCGAGATCGAATCCTTCCCCGAGCGCCGGCAACTCCGGAACGGACGGACTCGCCATCTGGAGCGGCGGCGCCGCCGCGCCGCCGCCGCGCCTGATCTCCTCGGGCAGCGTTTCCGGCAGGATCGTCTCGCTCTGCTCCAGCGCCACGGCGCGCTCGATGGCGTTCTGCAGCTCGCGGACGTTGCCGCGCCACGTGTGCGCCTGCAGCAGCCGCAGCGCGTCCGCCGAGATCGTCCGCACGGGCTTGGCCATCTGCGTGGCGAAGTGCTCGAGGAAGTGCTCGGCCAGGATCGGAATGTCCTCGGCGCGATCGCGCAGCGCCGGCAGCGTGACAGTCAGCACGTTGATCCGGTAGAAGAGGTCCTCGCGGAACTTGCCCTGGTCCACGAGCTTCGGCAGGTCCTGGTTCGTCGCCGCGATCACACGCACATCGGCCTGGACTTCGTCGGTTCCGCCGAGGCGGCGGAAGCGGCGGTCCTGCAGGACGCGCAGCAGCTTGACCTGCATCGGCGGCGTCATCTCGCCGATTTCGTCGAGGAAAATCGTGCCGCCCTCGGCGACCTCCATGAGTCCCTTCTTGTTGCTGTCGGCGCCCGTGAAGGCGCCGCGGACGTGCCCGAACAGCTCGGACTCGAGCAGCGTTTCCGGTACGGCGCCGCAGTTCACCGCGACGAACGGCCGATCGCGCCGCAGCGAGTTGAAGTGGATGGCGCGCGCGACGAGCTCCTTCCCGGTGCCCGACTCGCCGCCGACCAGCACCGTGCTGCTCGTGTTCGCCACCAGCTCGATCGTGGAGAACACGGCGCGCATGGCCTCGCTTCTGCCGACGATGTTCGAGAAGGCGTGCCGCGTGTTGAGCGCGCGCTTCAGCAGCACGTTCTCCTGTTTCAGCCGGTTCGTCTCGAGGTGCTGCCGCACTTTCAGCCGCAGCTCGTCCATGCTGAACGGCTTGGTCAGGTAATCGACCGCGCCGAGGCGCATGGCCTCCACCGCTGTTTCGGTGGACGCGAAGGCCGTCATCATGAACGCGACGACGTCGCGGTTCAGGTCCTTGGCGGTGCGCAGGACTTCCACGCCGCTCACGTCCGGCATCCGGATATCGGAGAGCAGCAGGTCCACAGGCTGGCGCTGCAAGTGCTCGATCGCCTGCTTGCCGTTCTCGGCGAGCACGACGTCGTACCCGTCCCGGCGCAGGACGATCCGCAGCATCTCGCGCATCGACGGCTCGTCGTCCACGACGAGAATTCGCGGCTTCGACGTCGCCTCCACGGCCGGCGGCGGCGGAGCGGCCGGGGAATTGGTCATCGCGCCACCGCCAGGGTCACGTGAACGGGCAGGCGCACGCGGACGGTCGTGCCTGCGCCGACGGTGGACGACACCTGGATCGTTCCGTTGTAGTCGGTGACGATGCGGTGGACGATGGCGAGGCCGAGCCCGGTGCCTTTCTCGAATGAGCTGCGGAACGGCTGGAAGATGTTGTCGAGATCCTCGGCCGCGATGCCGCACCCCTGATCCTGCACCGCGAGGATGACGTCCCCGCCGTCCATGGCCACGCTGAGCAGGAGGCGTCCGCCGCCCGACATCGCGCGCAGCCCGTTGGTGGCCAGGTTCCAGACGATCTGGCGGATCTGGTTCTCGTCGGCCTCGAACCAGACCGGATCGGCGGGCGCATCGACGTCAACCACGTGCCCGTCGCGAACGTCTGCGCTGTTGCGCAGCAGCAGCGCCGCGTCGTGGACGACGGTGCCCAGATCGAGGCGCGCGACCGCGAGCCGCTGTGGGCGCGCATACGCCAGAAACGATCGGATCGTGTTGTTCAGCCGCTCCGATTCGCGGAGGACGATGTCCATCAGCTGCGACTGCTCCTCGCTGAGCGGCAATTCCTGCCGCAGCAGCTGCATCGACCCCGACATCGACGCCAGTGGATTCCGGATCTCATGGGCGATGCCGGCGGCCATCTCGCCTACGGCCGCCAGACGCTGCTGCATGCGGGCGTTCCGCTCGAGGCGCTTGATGTCGGTCACGTCCTGGAAGGTGAACAGGAATCCGCTGCGGTCGTTCGGCAACGTGAGCGTGGTCACCGTGACGCCGATCTCCATCGCCCGGCCGTCATGCCTGCGGAACTCCAGGTCCGCCCTGGCGCTGCGCGTCTCGGTGAGCGTCGCCAGCCGCGCCCGGAACGCCGCCGGGAGCTGCAGCACGTCTGCCGCGTCGTGGCCGATCGTCTCCGCCGGCGGCACGCCGGTGATCACGGAGGCGCCGCGATTGAAGGTCAGGATTCTCCGCTCCAGGTCGGCGGTCACCAGGCCGCTCACGAGGCTGTCGATCACACGCTCGTTGAAGGCGCGAAGGTCTTCGATGGCATGCGAGGCGTCCTTGAGCCGCGCGTCGGCCGAGCGCAGGCGTTCGGCCAGCGATCCCGAAAGGAACGCGACCGCAAAGAAGCCGAACAGGTTGATCGCCACGGTGTACTGCGCAAACCGCAGGCCCGGCACCGGCACCGCGGTCCCGGGCAGCCACGAGGTGGGCAGGTACGCCGGCATCGCGACGTATTGCGTCGCCACGATGCCGAGATAGAGCACCGCGCTGAGCGCCGCCACCTGCAGCGCCCCGCGCCGGAAGCGGACCGTGCTCGCCGCGATGATCGGCAGCACATAGAGCGACGAGAAGTAGCTGGTGATCCCGCCGGTCACCTGGATGAAAGCGGAGACGAGGATGGCGTCCGCCCCGAGCTGGACGTCGAGCAGCCACGGGCGCCGGTCCACGAAGCGGAGCGTCGCGATATAGAGGACGCTCAGCGCGTAGGTGACGCCGATCAGGAAGAAGAAGGGATCGATCGGGAACGATCCCGGGCGGCTGATCTCGATGAGCGTCGCCCAGCCGAGCAGCAGCGTGCCGACGACGAGCCGGATCGCGATGAGCATCGGCAGCCGCGAACGGGAGTCGATCGCGTTCACGTCTTCCCTCTTCCCTTTTCCTCTTCCTGTTCCTCGCCCGCGCGTGATTACTGGCCGCCAGTCAGGTTGCTGATCAGGCTGAAGATGGGCATGTACATCGCGATGACGATCCCGCCCACGATGCCGCCGAGCAGCGCGATCATCAGCGGCTCGAGCAGCGTGAGCAGCCCGGCCACGGCCACGTCCACTTCTTCCTCGTAGAAGTCCGCGATCTTCGACAGCATCGTGTCGAGCGCGCCGGTGGCCTCGCCGACGCCGATCATCTGCACGACCATCGGCGGGAAGACCGCCGTCTCCTTCAGCGGCTGCGCGATCGTCTCGCCGCGCTCGATGCTCTTGCGCGTCGTCAGGATCGCTTCCTCGACGACGGCGTTGCCCGACGTGCGCGCCGTGATGTCGAGCGCCTCGAGGATGGCCACGCCTGACGCCAGCAGCGTCGACAGGGTGCGGCAGAAACGGGCGACGGCGATCTTCCGCATCAGGACGCCGAGGATCGGCAGCTTGAGCGTGACGCTGTCAACGACCCGGCGCCCCGACTCGCTCGCGTAGTAGGCGCGGAAACCGAAGACGGCTGGCGACGATGCCGACGATGATGAAGGGCATGAACCTGACGAGGCCGTTGCTGAGCGCGATGACGACGCGCGTGGGCAGCGGCAGCTGGGCGCCGAGGCCGGCGAACAGGTTCGCGAACGTCGGGATGACCTTCCACAGGATGACGCCGACGACGACTGCCGCGATCACGATGACGGCGACCGGGTAGACCATCGCCGACTTGACCTGGGCCTTGAGCTTGACGTTCTTCTCGATGTAGGTGGCGAGCCGCTTGAGGATCGTGTCGAGGATGCCGCCGGCCTCGCCCGCCGCGATCATGTTCGTGAAGAGGTTGTCGAACGCCTTCGGGTGCTTCTTCATCGCGTCGGCCAGCGAGGCGCCCGCCTCGACCTCGGCGCGCGTGGCCAGGATGGTCTGCGAGAAGTTCTTGTCCTCCTCCTGCGTGCCGAGGATCTCGAGACACTGCACGAGCGGCAGGCCGGCGTCGATCATCACCGAGAACTGGCGCGTGAAGACTGCCAGGTTCTTGGCCGGCACGCCCTTGGCCCGGAACGCCTTCGGCCCGGCAGCCTTCGCGGCCTTCTGCTTGACCGGGTTGATCCGCGTGACGAGCACCTGGTCGCGGCGCAGCGCCGCCACCGCGGCCTCCATCGTCTCCGCCATGTGCTCGCCGGTGACCGTCTGACCCGCGCGCGTCCGTCCGCTGTATGCAAAGGTTGCCATAAGTGAGTCCTGAAGCCGGCAGCAGGCAGCGGGCAGCGGGCCGTGAGCCCCGTTGCCTGCCAACCCGCTGCTGCTGATTGCTACTGCCTACTGCGGCTGCCTACTGCCGGCTGCCTGCCATGAATACTGTTCCTTGCAGGCCTCGGGGTTCAGGGCTCAGGAATCAGAAGGCCTCAGCCCGATCCGATCCCTGGGCCCTGGGCCCTGAGCCCTGATTCCCGGGCCCTGAGGCCTGTTATCTCGCCCCCACCGTCCGGGGCGCCCCTGGCCTGCCGAGGCCGGCCCCGGCGACCACTCCGACGCCGCGGTTGATCATCTCCTGCAGTTCCTCGCGATTCGAGGAGGCGGTCATCGCGCTGTCGAGCGTGATGAGCTTCTTCATGTAGAGCGTGGCGAGCGACTGGTTCGCCGTCTGCATCCCGAACTTTTCCTGGCCGGTCTGCATCGACGAGTAGATCTGGTGGATCTTGTCCTCGCGAACCAGATTCCGGATGGCCGGTGTCGGGACCATGATCTCGAGCGACACCACGCGGCCGCCGCCGATCTTCGGCAGCAGCGCCTGGCAGACGATGCCTTCGAGCACGAGCGAGAGCTGCGTGCGGATCTGGCTCTGCTGGTGCGCCGGGAAGATGTCGATGATGCGGTTGATCGTCTGCGCGGCGGAGTTGGTGTGCAGCGTGCCGAACGTCAGGTGGCCCGTTTCCGCGATCCGCAGCGCCGCCTCGACGGTCTCGAGATCGCGCATCTCGCCGATGAGGACGACGTCCGGATCCTCGCGCAGCGCGGCGCGCAGCGCGTTGGAGAAGCTCTGCGTGTCGCTGTGCACCTCGCGCTGGTTCACGAGGCAGCCCTGATGCTGATGCACGAACTCGATCGGATCCTCGATGGTGAGGATGTGGTCCTTGCGCTCCTTGTTGATCTTGTCGATCATCGCCGCGAGCGTCGTCGACTTGCCGCTGCCGGTCGGGCCGGTGACCAGCACGAGGCCACGCGGCTTCTCGGCGAGCGTGGCGAGCACCGGCGGGAGGTTGAGCTCGTGGAAGTCGCGGATCTTCTCGGGGATCAGCCGGTAGACGGCGGCCACGGCGCCGCGCTGGTTGAACATGTTGCAGCGAAAGCGCGCGAGTCCCTTGATGCCGAAGGAGAAGTCGAGCTCGAGCGTCTCCTCGAAGCGCTTCTTCTGCGCGTCGGTGAGCACGCTGTAGGTGAGCTGCTTCGTGTCGGCGGCGTTCATGGCGGCGCCGTCCACCCGTTCGAGGTGTCCGTGCACGCGGATCTGCGGCGGCGTGTCGGTCGTGATGTGCAGGTCCGAGCCCTCGAGCTCGACGACTCTCTTGAGCAGTTCCGGTAGTGTGGCCATTGATGGTTCCTTGTGGGCTTCGGGCTCCGGGCTTCGGACTCCGGGCCGGCGGGGGGGTAAACATCGCCACGACATTCACCCCGACGCGCGGTTCAACGGAGGTCCGTAGCCCGGAGCCCAGAGTCCGGAGTCCGATTACTTGACTGTCTCTCTGACGATCTCCTCGATCGTCGTGACGCCATCCTTGACCTTCCGAAGACCGCTGCTCCGCAGCGTCAGCATCCCTTCTTCGACCGCCTTGCGCCGGAGCTCGAGCGCCGACGCGCCGACCAGAATCAGCTCGCGCAACTCCTCGGTCACCTCCATGACCTCGTACAGGCCGACGCGGCCCTTGTAGCCGGTGTTGTTGCACTTGTCGCAGCCCTTGCCGCGATTGGGCACCACCGACTTGGCGTCGTCGGGCGAGAACCCCGCCTGGATCAACGCCGGCGCCGGCGTCGGCTGCGGCTCGGTGCAGTGCTTGCAGATGCGCCGTACGAGCCGCTGCGCGCACACGAGGTTCAGCGAGCTCGCCACCAGGAACGGCTCGATGCCCATGTTCATGAGGCGGTTGATCGTGCTTGGGGCGTCGTTGGTATGGAGCGTCGAGAGCACCAGGTGTCCCGTGAGCGCCGCCTTGACCGCAATCTCGGCGGTCTCGAAGTCGCGGATCTCGCCGACCAGGATCACGTTCGGATCCTGGCGGAGGAAGCTGCGCAGCGCCGCGGCGAAGTTCAGCCCGATGTTCTCGCGGACCTGCACCTGGTTGACGCCGGCGAGGTTGAACTCGACCGGGTCCTCGGCCGTCATGATGTTCGTTTCCGGCGTGTTGATCCGCGAGATCGACGAGTACAGCGTGTTCGTCTTGCCCGACCCGGTGGGCCCGGTCACGAGCACCATGCCCCACGGCTTCTGGATCGCGCCCTCGAACCTGGCGAGCGACTCGGATTCGAACCCGAGCTTCGTCATGTCGAGCATCAGCTTGTCCTTGTCGAGGAGACGCATGACGATCTTCTCGCCGAAGAGCGTCGGCAGGCACGACACGCGGAAGTCGATGTCCTTCGGGACGCCGTTGTCCTGGAAGCGGATCTTGATACGGCCGTCCTGCGGCAGGCGCTTCTCCGCGATGTCGAGCTTCGACATGATCTTGATGCGCGATGTGATCGCGTCGCGGAACTTCATCGGCGGCTGCATGATGTTGTAGAGCAGGCCGTCGATGCGGTAGCGGACCCGCAGCTCCTTTTCGTAGGGCTCGATGTGAATGTCGCTGGCGCCCTTCTGGATCGCCGACATGAGGACCACGTTCACCAGCTTGACGACCGGCGCTTCCTCGCCCTGCTTGGCGAGCATCTCGGCGCTGATCTCCTCGAGCTCGTCGAGGACTTCGACGTCGCCGCTGTCGCTGAGAATCGGCATGTCCTCGAGCGCCTTGCTGGCGACCTCGAGGGCGCTCGGCGCCGTCGCGGCGCCCGCGCCCGCCGCCTTGCCGTAGTAGCGCGCGATGGCCTCGATGACCGCGGTCTCGGAGGCGACGACCGGCTCGACGTTGTACCCCGTCATGAACTTGATGTCGTCCATGGCGAAGACGTTGGTCGGATCCGTCATCGCGATCGTCAGCGTGGCGCCGGCGCGCGAGAGCGGGACGATCTGGTATTTCTGGGCGGTGTCAGCCGGGACCAGCTTGACGACCGCCGGGTCGATCTCGAACTGCCCGAGCGCGATCGAGGGGACGCCGGTACTGCTTGCTGAGGAGGGCCGTGATCTCCTCGTCCTTGACGTAGCCGAGCTTGACCAGGTTGAAGCCGAGCTTCCCCCCGTGCTGGCGCTGATAGTTCAGCGCCTCCTGCAGTTGCTCGGGCGAAATTCGCTTCTCCTTGAGAAGCAGCTCTCCAATTCGAACGGCCATTGGTCTGAAAAAACACCTCTAGGCCTCCAGGGCTGGCAGGGCTCGGGGATCCGGGAGCGGTCGGGAAAACATCCCTGATCCTGGGCCCGAGCCCCACCCCTGATTCCTGAGCCTGAGCCCTGATCCCTGAGCCCTGATTCCTGAGGCCCTAGAAGGACACCCGGGTGGCCACGCCCCACCCGCGGTCATCGGTGGATCCCCCGCGGATGATGTGTCCATCCACGTAGAACCCCGACCGTGGCGACACGCTGATGCCGGCGGTCGCCGCTCGCTCCTCGGCGCCGACGGTGTTGAACCGGACGCCAGCCCTGATGCCGAGGCGCCTGGCCAGCAGCCACTGCTCTCCGCCCAGGGCGACGACGCGTCGATCGCCCGACCCCGCCACGTAGGACATCACGTCCATATCCACCGCAATCGTCAACGGCGTCCCCCCCGGAAGCTTCGCGGCGTCGAACGCGGCGCCCACGCGAATCTGCCGCGGCAGCCTGAACGCGCCGTCGAGGAATTCCGTCTCGAGGACGTTGCGGGCGGTGATCCCCAACTTGACAGGCCCGGCGACCGCGAGCGCCCCGAGGTCCAGGTCGAAATGGTTCTCCGCCTCGCCTCCCTCGAGATCCTCGCCGAGGTCGAGTAGCTCGGACGGCGGCAGCAGGCCATCCTCGCGGCTGCCCCGGAGGGTACCGCGCACGTATTTCAGCGTCGTTCCAGCCGTGAGGCCCTGCACCAGCGTCTGGAGAATCGTGATCCCGAACTGCCGTGCCGAAAGCGAGCGGACGGGTACTCCAGCTCGTCTATCTTCTCGGTTTTCGTCCCCCTCGCCTGTAGGGTCGAATGGCTGTATGTCTGTGATCTTCAAGCGGTAATAGCTCAAGCCGACCGACGGCGTGCCGAGGGCGAACCACGAAACCTGGTCACGCCGGGCGGGGAGTCCTTCCGTGACCTCCGTTGTCGCTCGCGCCGTCGCGGCATCGAGGAAAGGACCGTCAGCGAGGCCGGCCGGATTCCACCAGGTGGCGCTGCTGTCGTTGGCCACCGCGACGAACGCGCCGCCCATGCCCTGCGCACGACTGCCCACCGCTTCAAACACTTGAGCGGCCACCGGCCGCGAAAGACCGCCCAGCACGAGCGCGCATACGCACGCCCACCGACACAACGTAGCCATATCGCAGAGTGTAGCGTCTGATCCAGAGTAGGACGGCGTCCGCCTGCCGCGGCTTCCTTCGGATGCGTGGGTAGCCGCGACCCGGACGTTCGCGAGGCACCGCAACCGGCATGCCTGAACAATGACCGGCACACTGAACCGTGCAGTCCGGGCGAAACGCCGCTGTGCAGACGCCATCGAGCCGCTATAATTTTGAACAGTCAAAACCCTCGAACGGGCGCGACACGCCTGCCGTCAGAGGAAAGTGAGTGTCTAGGTCGATTCCCCTTTCGAGCTCCCACGATGCGATTCCATCCGCGGCGGCGGCGTCACTGCCGGCCCGCGTCACGGGCGTCCTTCGCGCGCCTCGCGCGACCTTCGCGGCCCTGGCGCGGACGCCGCGCTGGGCGGCCGTGCTGGGGCTGACGCTCGCGGTCACGTTCCTCAGCAACGCCGCGCTCCTCGAAACCGAGGTCGGCCGGCTCGCCCTCATGGATCAATGGGAACGTACGGCTGTTGCGTTCGGTCAGCCGGTCGATGACGCCCGCCACGCCACCTTCGAGCGTGCGAGCGGGAACGGCGTCCTCTATGCCGCGCTCATCGCGGCTCGCCAGCGGTCCTGTGCTCGTGTTCGGCGTATCGTTGCTGCTGTTCGCCCTCTTGACGCGCCGCGGTCGCGGCGCCGTCGCGTACCGTCAGGTGCTCGCCATCACCGCGCACGCCGGCGTCATCCTGGCGCTGCGTCAGGTCGTTGCCGCGCCGCTCGACTACTCGCGCGAAACGCTCGCGAGCCCGGCGACACTGGGCGTCCTGTTCTCGACGCTCGACGAAGCCTCACCGCTGGCACGGTTCTTCGGTGTCATCGACCTGTTCGTCATCTGGTGGGTGGCGACGCTGGCTATCGGCATGTCCGTGCTGTCCCGACGCCCGGCGCGACACCTGGCGCTCGGGTTCATCGGTGCCTATCTCGCCCTGGCTGCAGTGCTGGCGCTCGTGATGGCGTTCTCGGGAGGAACCACGTGAGACGGCGGACGTGGTGGATCATCGGCGTGCTGGTGGTCCTCGTGGCCGCCGCCGCCGGCGCCGCCGCCTGGTACCGCGGGCAGGATCTGCCCGAGATCAACGTCGAGGCGCTGCGGACACGCGACCTCGAGGCGATCGTGTCGGCATCGGGCAAGATCCAGCCGAAGCGGCAGATCAACGTCTCCGCGAACACGATGGGCCGCGTCACCCGTGTCGCCGTCGAAGAAGGCCAGCGCGTCAAGACCGGTCAGTTCCTTCTCGAGATCGACCCGCGATCGCTCGAGGGCGAGCTGCAGCGCGGGGAAGCGAGCGTTGCCGCGGCGCAGTCGTCGCTGCAGCAGGCGCGCACCGCGGTCGAGCAGGCGCGCTCCATGGTGGAGCTCGCGCAGCAGAACCTCAAGCGCCAGCAGGAGCTCTGGAAGGACGGGCTGACGACACGCGAGTCCCTCGAACGGGCGGAGAACGAGTTCGCCGTGCGCCAGGCCGACCTCCGCGCGCGCGAACAGGAGATCCAGACGCGCGAGCAGCAGATCCGTCAGGAGCAGGCGTCGCTGTCCACCACGCGCTACACCTTGACTCAGGTGATCATCTCCTCGCCCATGGACGGCATCGTCACCCGGCGGAACATCGAGGAAGGTGAAACGGCCGTGGTCGGCACGATGAACAACGCCGGCACCGTGCTGCTCACGATCGCGGACATGTCGGTGATCGAGGCGGAAGTCGAGGTCGACGAAACAGACATCCCGACGGTCACGCTCGGCCAGCCGGCGCGAGTCACGATCGACGCGGTGCCAGACCGGACGTTCCGAGGCCGGGTGACGGAGATCGGCAACAGCCCGATCCAGCCGCCGCGGGCCAGCCTGCGCAGGGCCAGCAGGCGACCAATTTCAAGGTCGTGGTCACGCTCGAGGAAGAGGTGCCTGACATCAGGCCGGGCTTCACCGCGACCGCGGAGATCACGACCGCGACGAAGAGCGGCGTGGTGGCCGTGCCGATCCAGGCGCTGACCGTGCGCGAGATGCTGTTCGACGCGAAGGGCAACCTCGTGCACGAGCCGCCGCCACCCCGCCCGCGGCGCTTCTTCGGCAGGCCCGCGGTCGAGCCGACGGTGTCGGCGTCAACGGAGCCGCCGCCAGGTCACGAGCGCAAGGAGACCGAAGGCGTGTTCGTGTTCACCGACAACCGGGCGGTCTTCGTGCCGGTCAGGACCGGCATTGCCGGTGAGCGCTACTTCGAGGTCACGTCCGGGGCGAAGGCAGGCGACCGCGTCATCACCGGCCCCTTTGCGTCCGTCCGCGAGCTCGCCGACGGCACGGCGGTCAAGCTCGCCGAAACGCCGCGTCCGGCGGTGACGCCGTAGATCGGTCTCCGGTCTCCAGTCTTCGGTCTCCGGTAGCCGCGGCCATCACTGGAGACCGTCGATCGTCGACCGCAGACCGAAAGACCGCATGAACCAGATCCTCGACTCCATCGTCATTGCCCTGCAAGCCATCTGGGCCAACAAGCTGCGGTCGTTCATGACCGTGCTCGGCAATATCGTCGCCGTGACGTCGATCGTCACCGTGGTCTCGCTGATTCAGGGCATGAACTCGATGGTGTCGAGCGCCATCGTCGACGACGTCGGAGCGGATTCCTTCATCATCCAGCGCCGGCCGCCGGTGCGGTCGCTCGAGGACGAAGAGCGCACCCGCAACAATCCCGACATCACGCTCGCCGAGGCGGACGCCATCCGCGCGTTCAGCGCCACGATCGACGCGGTCGCCGCCCAGGCGCAGCGGCGCAGCAGCGTCACGTACCGGAACCTGGTGATCGACGGCGTGCAAATCCAGGGCGTCACCGACGAGTACCTGCGGTTTGCCACCTACGACGCCGAGCACGGGCGCATGATGAGCACGATCGAGGTGGAGCGGGCGCGCCCGGTCGTCCTCCTCGGCGCCGAGGCGGCGGCGCGGATCTTCGGCGAGGTCAACCCGCTGGACAAGCAGGTCCGCATCGGCGGCAGGAACTTCCGCGTGGTCGGCGTCAGCTCCAGGAAAGGCGCGATCTTCGGCAACTCGCAGGACGCCTTCGCCGTCATTCCGCTCGGCGCGTACTTCAAGTTGTACGGAGCGCGTCAATCGCTGTCGCTGATGGTCAAGCCCGTTTCGCCCGCCGTGCTGCCGGTCGCGATGGATGACGCCGTCGTGGCGCTGCGCGTCCACCGCCGCCTCAAGGCGACCGAGCCCGACAACTTCGGCATCTTCACGTCCGATACGCTGCTCGGACTCTACCGCCAGGCGACGACCGGCGTCTTCGCGGTACTGGTGGGCGTCGTCGCGCTGTCGCTGGTCGTCGGCGGCATCGTCATCATGAACATCATGCTGATGGTGGTCAGCGAGCGGACGCGCGAGATCGGTCTGCGGAAAGCCGTCGGCGCGAAGCGCCAGGACATCATGTCGCAGGTGCTGACCGAGTCGATCACGCTGTCCACCGTGGGTGGCATCCTGGGAATCGTGCTCGGCTTCCTGCTCGCGCAGCTGATTGCTTCGTTGTCGCCGCTGCCCGCCCGGCTCGAGCCGTGGTCGATCTTCGTGGGCGTGGGCATCACCGCGGCGGTCGGCCTGTTCTTCGGCGCCTACCCGGCATCGCGCGCGGCCAATCTCGACCCGATCGAGGCCCTGCGGCGGGAATAATGGCGATCCACGTCGGCCTCATCCGCGAAGTCGTGTTGCTGGCCCTCGATACGCTGCGCGCCAACAAGCTGCGATCCGGGCTGACGGTGCTCGGGATCGTCATCGGCATCACAGCCATCGTGGGCATGACGTCGCTCATCCGGGGCTTCGACCAATCGCTGCGCGACAGCATCCGCGAGCTCGGGCCCAACACCATCTTCGTGGCGAAGTTCAGCGGACTGAGCATCGCGAGCGGCCGCGATTTCGCCGAGCTGGCGCGCCGTCCCAACCTGACCGTCGACGATGCGAAGGCGATCGAGAAGCTCTCGCCGTCGGCGGGAGCCGTCGATGTGTGGCTTGGCGGCGGCGGCGAGGTGACCGAGCGCGTGTTCTATCGGGGCGAGCGTTCCAGCCCGCTTGCCGTGCTCGGGGCGACGGAGGATTTCGCGTCCGTGAACTTCGTGAAGCTGACCTACGGCCGGTTCTTCACCCGCTCGGAGGTGGACCATCGCCGCCGCGTGGTCGTGCTGGCCGATACGCCATACCAGGCGCTCTTCGCCAAGAGCGGCATCGATCCGATTGGCAAGAAGGTGCGCGTGGGCGTCGGCGAATACACGGTGATCGGCGTCCTCGGCAAGCGCCCCTCGGCCGGCAACCTCAACTCAGGCCAGGACGACTTCGTCGTCATCCCGCAGACGACGCATCAGACGGTCTTCACGCGCAACCAGGAACAGGGTTTTGCCGGCGGCAACCGCGGCAGCGCCATGATCGTCATCGTGCCCCGGGAGGGCGCGCCGCCGGGCCAGGCGCTGGCGGAGGTCGAGGAGATCATGCGGATCCGGCACAGCCTGACACTCGACGAGGAAAACGACTTCGACATCCTCACCCAGGATGCGGCGCTGCGTGTCTGGGACCAGGTGAGCCGGGCGACGTTCCTCGCGCTGGTGGTGATCTCGTCGATCGCCCTGATGGTTGGCGGCATCGGCGTGATGGCGATCATGATGATCTCGGTCACCGAGCGGACGCGGGAGATCGGCGTCCGCAAGGCGCTCGGCGCGCGGCGGCAGGAGATCCTCGTGCAGTTCCTGGCTGAAGCCCTCGTGCTGACCTCGATTGGCGGCCTGCTCGGCATTGCCCTCGGCAGCGCCATCGGCCTGACCGTGAACCTGGTGACCGGCTTCCCCATTTCGCTGCCGCTCTGGTCGTTCGCCCTCGGCCTCGGCTTTTCGGCCACCATCGGCATCGTCTTCGGGATGATCCCCGCCGTGCGCGCCTCGCGCCTCGATCCGATCGAAGCGCTGAGGTACGAATAGTCCTCGGTGCACACTCACTTCGGACGTCGGCGCGATCCCGCTTCGGACGTCGGCCCCCCCCCAAGGGCCGGCTGAAGCCGGCCCCTACGAGAACCTCGTTCGGTCGGAGAATCTCAAATCGCTCATACGAAGCGGGATGGCGCCGACAGCGGGACAGAGCCTACCGATTCACCACAATCCGGAGATGCCCGGCGTCGGTCGTGGGCCGGGACGGCGGGGCGCCGGAGGTGGAGGCGGCCGGCGGCGGTGTCGCCGACATGCGTCGGGCGAGCAGCGCCAGGTGCGGGCCGAGCATCTGCATCACCAGGCCCTGTTCGTCGGTGAACGCGATGGGGTATTCCGCGTACAGCGTCAGCACGCCGACGACGCGTCTCGCCGTCGAGCAGCGGCGTGCTGAGGCAGGTGCGCGGCACGGCCGGCAGATCCAGCCCGGCGAGGTCGAGCGCCGCGTCCGAATTGACGATCGTCCGCCGGTGGGCCGCGACCCACCCGGTCAGGCGCTCGTTCACCGGAATCCTCATCCACCGCAGCGCCGGCGCCAGCGGCCCCACGGCGTAGCTCATGATCAGCTCTTCCTCGTTCCTGATGTAGAAGGCGCAGGTGGCGCCGGGCACCAGGTTCCGGACGAGCGTGGTCGTCAGCGACGCGACGTCGGCCGGCGACGCCTGGTCCGATGCCAGCCGGGCGAGGGTGATGATCGAAAGGAGGTTGTCGGAGTCCGCCGCCGGGAACTCCGGCGTTGACGCCGGCGGCGACGCGACAGAACCGGCGGCGCGCGTGATCTTCGCGAGCGCGTCCTCGTGGTGGGCAACGGGCTCTGCCGGCGGCGCCAGATCACGGTACACGCGGATGAACGTGTCGACGATGGCCGGGTCGTACATCGTGGCGCGCCGCGCCTTCAGGATGTCGAACGCAGCCTCTTCACTGAGGGCGCGGCGGTACGGACGATCGGAGGTGAGCGCGTCGAAGCAGTCCACGACCGACAGAATCCGTGCGCCGATCGGAATCTCGGCGCCCTTCAGGCCGCGCGGGTACCCGCTGCCGTCCCAGTTCTCGTGGTGGCACCGGACGATGGGCACGACCGGGTAGGGGAAGTCGATCGCCGACAGGATGTCCGCGCCCACGTCCACGTGCAGCTTCATCTTCTCGAACTCTGCGGGCGTGAGACTGCCGGGCTTGTTCAGAATGTGCTCGGGCACGGCGAGCTTTCCGGTGTCGTGGAGCAGCGCCGCGGCCTCGATGGCCCTGATGGTCGTCTCATCGATCACGCCGAGCACCCGCGCCAGCCCCACGGCGTATGCCTGGACGCGCCTGATGTGATCGTGCGTGACACCGTCCTTGGCGTTGATCGCCGTTGCCAGCGCCTCGATGGTGGCGAGGTACATCCGGTTGACCTGCCCGAGGTGCTCGAATTCATCGCCCATTCGCCCGACGGCGTTCTTGAACGCGGCGTAGAGGATGAGCGGGATCGGAACCACCAGCACGAGGACGACCGGATCGGCCACCCCGGAACTGACCAGCACGAACAGCAGTGCGGCGACGGCAGCGCCGCCGAAATACGTCAGCCACAACGGCAGGAAGTGACGCCGCCAGATGGCGAACGGCCCGTTGCGCTGATCGAAGGCGATGGCGATGGCGATGGAACCGGTGTTGAGGACGAAGTAGACGCCGGTGAAGACGAAGAGCGCGCCGAAGAACAGGCCGAACGACATCGACGGGCCGACAGGTCCGCCGACCAGCCAGAAGAACACGTGCGCCGCCGCCCACATCGCGAGCGCCGGCGCCGTGGCGTTGAAGAGCAGTTGCCGCAGCGCGAAATTGCGCTTGGCGAGCTGGAGAGAGATGACGAGGCTGTCAACCGCGACGGCGACAGCCCCGGCGGCAGGTCCGAAAAACACCGCGGCGGTGAAGGTGAACGCGTCGGAAATCGAGAAGCTGACCGGAATGTTCGGCAGACGCAGCGTCGCCATCCCGCCCATGATCGTAAAGGCGGCCAGGACGAGCCACGGCAGCGCGGCTGGAGTCGTCGCCAGCTGGTGGACCGACGTCCCCACCGCGAGCACACCTCCGGCTACCACCAGCGTCAGGTAGACGTGGTTGCTGACCGAGTGTACCGACAGCTCTCGTTTCATCGCATCTTCAACCGCCGACCGGCATCAGCACGGCGTCGGAGTTCGTCCGGGGGCGCGGAAGCTGCACCCGATCGATTCCGTTGACGAGGGACCACAGGTACTGGTCCTCGAACTGGCCGTCGTGCACGAATGCCGCGCGCAACAGCCCTTCCTTCTGCGCCCCGATCTTCTGCAGGGCGGCGTTGCTCCGCGCGTTGGCGACCGATGCCCGCACCTCGATCCGGTGCACCCCCACGGCCTTGAAGGCGAAGTCGGCCATGAGCCGCGCCCCGTCCTGGAAGACGCCGCTGCCCCACAACGACCGGTCGATGAAGAACCCGAGCTCGGCGCGGAAGAACCCGGGCTGCAGCGGACGCAGCTCGAAGATGCCCGCCGCCGTGATCGAGTCGCGCGGCACCACGCCGAAGCAGGTGTACTTGCCTGCGGCGCGTTCCGCCCACGACCATTCGATGAAACGCTCGAACGCTTCCACCGTGGTCGGCGCCGGCCACGAGTGACGCGCCACCTCTGGCGAGCGCGCCACGCGGCAGAGCGCCGGCGCGTCCGAGCGCCGGAGCTCCCGCAGCACGACGCGGGGGGTCACCATCAGCGGCAACCCCTCACGCCAATCCAACCGCGACGACAGGCCCTGGGGTCCCAGCTCCAGTGCTGCCATGCGTCACTCACCACTCGTCAGGGTGTTCCCCCAAACCACGGTGTTGTCCAGAACAGTGTTGCCCCACACGACGGTGTTGCCCCACACGACGGTGTTGCCCCACACGACGGTGTTACCCCACACGACGGTGTTGCCCCACACGACCGTGTTGCCCCAGACGACGTCGTCGCCCCACGCGACCGTGTCGCCGGGGAGGATGACGGAGTTGCCCCACACGACCGTGTTGCCCCACACCACCGTCTGCGCCCAGGCGTCACGATTCAGCTCGAGGCTGTTGCCCCAGACCACGGTGTTGCCCCACACGACGGTGTTGCCCCACACGACCGTCTGGCCGGCGATGACGCTCGAGACGGACGGCGCGGTCGCAGCATCGAGCCAGATCTGCCCGACGGGCGTCGCGGTGCGGATCAGTTTCGCCAGGGTGATTGCACCGGTGGCGTTGACCGATCCGGCGCCCTGCGTCAGGTAGTCGTACTCGGCGCCGGCGTCGTCCTGCACCCGCGACGCGGTGTACTGCAGGACCGCCTTGATGGCGTTCGGCGTCAGCGACGGCCCCGCGGGATAGAGCTGCGTCTGGCGGCTGGCCTCGATCAGCTGCGCCACGACGCCGCTCACCACGCCCGTTGACATGCTGGTGCCGCTCAGCGTCAGGTAGTCCCAATCGGCCGTACCGAACACGCGCAGCTCCGGGTAGGACGCATAGAGACTGCTCGCCTTGGCCGCGTTCGACACCAGGCGATGGCCGGGAGCGACGACGTCGGGCTTGGCAAACCCGTCGAAGTACGACGGGCCGCGCGAGCTGTAGCCCGGGATGCGGTCGTCATTGCGAACGACCGTGTCCTCGGTGCGAACCGCGCCGACGGTCAGCGCCGACGGCGCGTTACCCGGCGAGGCGATCCCGGTGTAGCCGACCACACCGGTGCTCGGGGTTGCGGCCGTAGTTGCCGGCGGAGGTCACGACGACAATGCCCGATCGCACCGCGGCCTCGACGGCCTGCACGAGCGGGTCGGTGTTGGCGCTCTCGTACGGCGGGTGGCCGAGCGACAGGTTGATGACGTCGATGCCAAGGGCCACGCGGTTCGCCGTGGCGAACTCGATGGCGCTGATGACATCGCTCGTGTGGCCGCTGCCGTTGGCGTCGAGCACCTTGAGACCGATGAACTTCACGCCGGGAGCCATGCCGGTCGTCGCGCCGGCGCCGAGCGCGCCCGACCCGCCGATCAGCCCCGCCACGTGCGTCCCGTGGCCGTACTGATCGGACGGCGTTGCCGCGACGCCACCCTGGGTAAAGTCGTAGAAGGCCGTGATGCGTCCGGCGAAGTCAGCGGAGGGCTCGATGCCCGAGTCGATCACCGCCACGCCTACCCCGGCGCCGGTCCACTGAGTCGTCAGGCCCAGCATCGCGCGCACCGTCGCGCCATTCACCGCCGCCGCAACCGACTCGGGGGGAGCCGCCTGGTTGGCGCGGATGTCGGCGTCGAGCGAGATCGAGACGACGTCGAGGTATTCCGCCAGCCGCTCCGCGTCGCCCGCTTCGACCGAGAACGAGTTGATGAGCGGGTTGAACCGCTTCACCTTGACGCCGAGCGCCCTCAGAAGACCCTGCATTCGTGCCGCTGCCCCGGGCTTGACGCGCACGATGACCCGCTTGGCTTGGTGGCGTCGGCCATTGCCGATGCGGTGACGCAGTTCCGAGTCGAGCTTGAACCCCGCCGCGCCGCCGCGAGAAGGCGACTGAGCGACAACCGGGCTACCGGGGCTGACGAGCGCCAGCCCGAGGGCGAGCGCGGCAGCCAGGCGCCCGAGGCGCAAGCGAGTGCTGGTTACGAAAAATGCTTTCGGTCTCATTTTGGGGGGCTCCCGTCCTCCGATTCCACGAATGCCGCCGTGGTCAACGCCGCGCGAAACCGCGCAGCGCCGCGCAGGCAGACGTCCCATCGACACACCAAGGGACGCCGCTACCTGAGCAAGACCCGAGCCCGCTGAGCTGGAGAGCCGTAATCCATTGCCCCAATGAGGTTTATGGGGAACACCGTTGCACGGGCCGCGTTCCGCCATGCTTCAGAACGGCGCACGCCCCCGGCGCGGCCAGCGTGGTTGAGACTCCAACTGACCGTCGGCACATGTACTTCCGAGCTGTGCTCCCTTTCGGGACACGGCACCGCAATAGAGCACATGAAGGTTTCGCCCGACGTGTCGATTACTGATCGAATGGACGCTGCAGTCCGCTGCTGACCGCTCGATGCGGAGCAGGCTGTAGAATCCGAGCGTGGACTACATCTGGACCGGCGACGAGGACGTCCAGTGCGAGATCGAGATCGAGCCGGTCGGCGACAAGCGCACGACCAGGATCTTCAAGGCCAGCGTGCGACGCATCCAGCGTGACGGTCTGCTGCCTCTCTCCTTCAAGGACGGACGACCGGTCGAGTACGTGGAGACCTCGGTCGAAGACGCCATGGCCAGGGCGAAACTGTTCCTCGACCGCCGGTTCGGCTTCGGCGCGGTCAGCGAAGCCAACAGCGCCACCCACGGCATGCGCCTGTTTCAGGTGCAGCGGGTGCCCGCCGACCTGGTGATTGCGGGATACGGCCGCTACGGCTGCCCGGTGTGCCGGATTGGCGAGCCGGACGAGGAGAAGCTGGCGCACTGGATCGAGCACGCGCAGCGGGAACACGGATACGAGATCGTCACCGACCGGCGCGAAGCGGCGCCCGGGCTCCCCGATGCCGGCCGCCATTTCCGTGTCCTCCGCCTGCGCCACCGGTCGGCGAGTGCGGCGCTGAAGCGGGCGGAGGCGGCCGATGCCGCGGTGAACGACGACCGATGATCGGATGATTGACTGGTGATCGATGCTCACATCCGCCGGGCAACGAGGGAGCCATGCTCACATCGTCGGCGGCGCCATCAATCATCCGATCGTCGACGACTAACCTTCCTTTTCTCCCGTGCGAATCCTGTAGCTGTCGAGCACCGGCAGCACGAACACGCGGCCGTCGCCAATCTCGCCGGTGCGCGCTGCCGAGATGATGGCCTTGATCGCCTCGTCGGCAATCGAGTCCGGCACGACCACCTCGATCTCCATCTTCGGCAGCAGGCTCACGTTGTATTCCTTGCCGCGGTAGATCGCGGTGTGCCCTTTCTGCTTCCCGTGGCCGCGCACCTCGGTGACGGTCATGCCGGAGATGTTCAGCTTCGCCAGCGCATCCTTGACGTCGTCGACCTTGTTCGGGCGGATGATGCTCTTGATCAACTTCATACTGCTCCCTCCAGTGTGCGTTGCAGGTCGGACGTCAGCGCAAGCTGCTCCGCCCCGGTGAGTTTGGCCCCCGCCTTCGTGATGTGGAACACGTCGATCGCCTTTTCGCCCTCGGTGGCGATGAGCACGAGATCGACGTCACAGCCGTGCTGCGACATCACGCGGCTGATGCGGTAGAGCAGCCCCAGCGCGTTGTCGGCGATGATGTCGAGGATGGTATAGCGGCCCGACGTCTCGTTGTCGATGCGGACGACGGGCGCGAACCGCGGCGCCTTCTTCTGGAAAAGGCTCTGTTCGCGCCCGCGCAGCCGCGCGGTCACGTCTGATTTCTGGGCGACGACGTCCTGCAGGACGGCGAGGACCTGCGCGTGGGCGTCGCGATTCAACTCGAGGAAGCGCTCTTCGTCGGTGAACTGGAACACGTCGAGCACCAGTCCGCTCGGGTTGGTGAAGGCGTTGCCGCGCAGGATGTTCATGCCGAACGAGGAGAGCACGCCGCAGATGTTCGAGAACAGGAACGGCTTGTCGAGCGTGGCGACCGCGAGCGTCCACACCGACCCGTTCTGCTCGAGCGAGAGGTGGACCTGGTCCGGGTGGATGTCACGCGCCAGCCGGACGTGACGGTAGATCGCTTCGCCGGAGAACATCTGCAGGTAGCGCCGCGGCAGGCCTTCGAGGAAGCTGGTGAGCTCCGCCTCGGTGACGTCCTCGGGCCGGCCCCCGAGCAGCTCGTTCAGGCCCGCCTGGTTGCGCTCGATGACTTCGTCGGCATAGCGCTGCGTCAGGTGATTGTAGGTGTCGACGTAGAGCCGCCACAGCAGCTCCTCCTTCCACGGCGTCAGCGTTTCCGGACTGACCGCCTCGACGTCGGCCAGCGTCATCAGGGTGAGCATCTTGAGGCGCTCTTCGGTGCCGATGAACTCGGCGAACTCCCTGACGACCTCCGGGTCCTCGGTGTCGCGCCGGAACGCGGCGAGCGACATCCGCAGGTGATGCCGGATGAGGAAGAGCACCATCGCGCGCGCATCCTGCGTCACGTGCAGGCGGTCGAGCACGTCTTCAGCCATCCGCACGCTCTCGAGCGCGTGGTCGTCGTCCCGCCATTTCCCGACGTCGTGCAGCAGCAGGGCGAGCACGAGCAGTTCGAGCGAACCGAGCTCGTTGAACACGTTGCGGAAGCGCTGACGGTAGGGCGCCGTCGTGCTCCCGAGGCGCTCGAGGTTGCGGATCGTCAGCAGCGTGTGCTCGTCGACCGTGTACTTGTGATAGAAGTCGCGCACCACCCGCCAGGAGATCGCCTGGAACTCCGGGAACACACGGCCGAGCAGCCCGCAGTCGTGCATCTCCGACAGCCGCGCGTAGAGCCCGGCCTTCGGCTTGAGCATCCGCAGCAGCGCGCTGCGATCCTGCGCCTTCGGGAAGAAGTCATCGGCGCGGTAGCGGTCGACGTGCTGCTGGATGCAGGACAGCGCGTCCTCGGAGACCTCGGTGCCGGCGTCGATGGCCGCCTGGAACGCGCCGATCCACGAGACGGGCATCCGCGCCGCCTGCGATCGGATCGAGAAACCGGATGCCGTCGCGCGACAGCCCGAGGTTGGGGCCAACCGGCACGGGCGCCGTCCGCCGCGCCCACTCGAGCGGAGCGGCTGACGATGCGGGCGTGGCGGAAGTAGTCGCTCATCAGGCGCTCGACCCGCTGCCGCGGCTCGGTGCCTGGGTAGCCGAGACGATCCGCGGTCCGCTCCTGCAGGTCGTGGCTGAGCACGTTGTGGTTGCGGCCGGACTCGAGGTGCAGCAACGAGCGCACGCGCAGCAGGAAGTCTTCGGCGTCCTCGAACCGCGCCGGGTCGGCCGGACCGCGCCGGAGCAGTGACGGATCGGTCAGGGCGGCGATGATGCGCGCCGCCGAGAGATCGCGCAGCGCCCCCGGCGCGTCCTTCACGTCGGGCTCGAGCTGGTACAGCGTGGCGTTGAACCTCGCGTGCCGCTCTTCGATCAGCTGGAGCAGCGCCGTGAAGATATAAGCATGCGTCGCCGGCTGGTGGAACAGCGTGCCGAGCCGATCGAAGAGCGCGCGCGCCCCCGCCACGTGACGCGCGTCGAGCAACGCGAGGAGGAACTCGGGGTTGTCGGTCTCGATCTCGGCGAACTCCTCGATCTCCCGCACCTGGTGCCCGACGATCACCCCGAGGTCCCAGAGCGGGTGGAGGAAGGCGCGGAGGAACCGTTCCTCGCCCGCGGCAATGCGGCCGCCGAAGAGCACGAGCAGATCGATATCCGAGTGCAGGCAGAGATGGCGCCGCCCGTAGCCGCCGAGCGCGACGATCGCCACCGGACGGTCCGGGGCGACGGCCTCGACGAACAACTGCCGCAGCAGCGCGTCCACGCGGTCGGAGTGCCGCTCCAGCGCCGCGCGACCGCCCGCCCCACGCGCGATGTCGCCGCGGAGCTCGTTGCGGGCGGCGTCGAGCGCCGCGCGAAGCGTGGATCCGGCGGGCGCAGGCCCGCCTGTGGATGAAGATGACATGGAGATGGGACTGGTTCGCCAGCGCGCAGTATACCCGCGCGCTGGCGAAGATACGCGGGGCGCTAGTAGCTGAACCCGATCCCGAAGGATCCGATGATTTTCGAGCTGTCATCCCCGTTGAACATCTTCGTCGTGTCGCCGAGCGCCATGAATTCGACGCCGCCGTGCACGTTCCAGGCCCCCAGACTGGTTGTCCCGCCGAGCGGCACGGTCACGATCCCGGCCACGCTGAAGAACCCGAACGTGGGGCTCTCACCGTCAAGCTCGTAGTAGTCACCCAGACTGAGACCGATTTTGATCGGGAATGCAAGGCTCGCCCGCGTCGCCGAGTAGCCGGGCGCGACGCCGAGCTCGAGGTACTTGCCCCCGTTCTCGCCCGCGTCCGCCTGCCCGACGCCGGGTTCGGTGTCGAACTCGAACGCCACCAGGGCATAGGGTTTCATGGCCATGCGCCCGAGATAGGCGGTGTCATCGGTCGCCAGCTTGAAAGAGAGCTCCTTGACCGTGGTGAACGTGCTGTTCGGGCTGTTGTACGCCGTATACGTCGTCCCGAGACCCACGCCGCCGCCGAAGCCGAGGGCGAAGGTCGCGTAGAAGTCCGACTCGTACCACAGCTTGCCACTTGGGCCGTCCGAGCCGGTCGGACCGGTGTGCAGGCTGTTCCACGTCCCGACGTTGATGCCCACGCTCTTGAGGCCGCCGTCGCCCGAGTACACGGCCAGCCCGAGATCGGCGTACGGCCAGGTGATGAGCCCCGAGTCATCCTGCCGAATGCCGCGGAACATGTAGGTGTTCAGGAAGTCGATCCCTCCTGTCACGGTGATGCTGCCCGGGTTGGGGTCGGTCGGCTCCTGCGCCGCCGCGCGGCGCCGCCAGGCCGGTCACCAGCGCGACCGCTGCCACTCCAGCCAATCCGTAACGCATTGCGCGATTCAACACGAACATCGATTACTCCTCCCTTGGATGTGAAACCGGTAGAGGCGTGACCTTCGGGGTCCGCCTAGAACTCTGCACGGACCGGCGTGAACACCGGCTTGGCGCCGCTGTCCGACGCCGGTTCGCAGCGCCGGACTGGCGCCGCCGACTCCCATGTAGGCCTCTTCGCCGTGGCCGTTGATGTCCATCCCCTCGGCTTCTTCCGCGGCGCTCGCGCGCAGCGGGAGGACCAGACCCACGAGCTTGAGCAGCACGAAGCTCATGCCGGCGCTGTAGACGATCGCGGCGAGGACCGCCGTGCCCTGAATCGCCAGCTGGCCCGGGTTGCCGAAGAGCGCGCCGTCGGCGACGCCGTTGAGCGCCTTCTCCGCGAACACGCCGGTGAGCAGCGCGCCCACCGTGCCGCCGACGCCGTGCGCCGCCACCACGTCGAGCGAATCGTCCAGCGACGTCTTCGAGCGCAGCATGATCGCGAAGTAGCTCGGGACGGCCGCGATGGCGCCGAGCGCGATCGCGCTCATCGGGCTGATGAAGCCGGCGGCCGGCGTCACCGCGACGAGGCCGACGACGATCGCCGTCGCCGCGCCGACCGCGGTCGGCTTGCCCGAGCGCATCATGTCGAGGAACGTCCACACGACCAGCGTCGCCGCCGGCGCCAGCATCGTCGTCACGAACGCGAGACCGGCGATGGGGCCGGCCGACAGCGCGCTGCCGGCGTTGAAGCCGAACCAGCCGAACCACAGGAGGCCGGAACCGAGGAGGACGAAAGGCACGTTGTGCGGCATCATCGGCGTCTTGCCGTAGCCCTGACGCTGCCCGACGACGAGGGCCGCGACCAGCGCCGCCGCGGCGGCGTTGATGTGCACGACCGTGCCGCCGGCGAAGTCGAGCGCCCCCATCTGCGCCAGCCATCCGCCGCCCCACACCCAGTGCGCGATCGGCGCATACACGGCGAGCGCCCACAGCGAGATGAACGCGACATACGCGGAGAAGCGCATCCGCTCGACGATGGCGCCCGAAATCAGCGCGGCCGTGATGATCACGAACGTGCCCTGGAACGCCATGAAGAGGTAATGCGGGATGGTCGTGGCCGGCCGCGGCTCGAGGCCGACGCCGTTGAGGAAGACGTGCGACAGATCACCCAGCCAGCTGTTGCCGGCGGAGAAGGTCAGCGAGTACCCGATGACTGCCCAGAGCACGGCCACGAAGCCGAGCGAGATGAAGCTCATCATCATGGTGTTGAGCGCGTTCTTGGAGCGCACCAACCCGCCGTAGAAGAAGGCCAGGGCTGGTGTCATGAGCAGTACCAGGGCCGTCGAGATCAACATCCATGCTGTGTCCGCTTGATTCATCTCCCTCACCTCAGATTGTTCGAGCGTGGATGCGCCTGGGCGTCAGGCGCTGCACGGCGGTTGAGCAAGATGGACGCCACAGGCGCGCGCCGGCACGATCGCGGGGAAAACGCGGTTTTGCCAGCAAATCGGCGTATGTGCGGAGCGGTGGCGGCTGCGGCGGTATGTCTACAATTGTGTAGGATACAAAAAACACAGCGACAACAGTGTCTGAGTCGGCTCGAGAGGGGCGCGCCCGCGTTCCGACGAGAGTGGCGGGCCTGTGAGCTTAAAGCAACAAATTCGTATACATGACCATATCAACCAACACAAATGTCGGAGTGGTCCCCGCTTGCGGCGCCTCGGGGCCCGTAGCTATGATCCGCTCCCACGTCCCTCATCGCCGCTTCGCCCGAGCTTCGCGGAGCAGGAGGATACCCCTATGAAGGTGTACGACGCCGCCGCCATCCGCAACGTGGCCCTGGTCGGCCACGGCGGCTCCGGCAAGACCCAGCTCACGGCCGCCATGCTCTTCGCCGCCGGCGCGGTGAACCGGCTGGGCCGGGTCGATGACGGCTCCACCACCACCGATTTCGACGACGAGGAAATTGCCCGCAAGCACACGCTCTCCTCGAGCCTCGCTCACGCGGAGTGGGCCAACACCAAGATCAACCTCATCGACACCCCGGGCATGGCCAACTTCTTCACCGACGCCACCGCGGCGCTGCGCGTCGCCGAGGGGGCCGTGGTCGTCGTCGATGCCGTTCACGGCGTCGAAGTGCAGACCGAAAAGATCTGGGAGGAAGCCGCCGCGCTCAACCTGCCCCGCATCGTCGCGCTCAACCGCCTCGAGCGCGAGCGCGGCAGCCTCGAGCGCTCGCTCGAGTCGCTGCACCGCGACTGCGCCCGTGAGATCGTCCCGATTCAGCTGCCCATCGGCGAGGAGCACGACTTCACCGGCGTGATCGACCTGGTGCGCATGAAGGCGCTGACGTTTGCCGGCGACGGCACCGGCAAGATGACCGAAGGCGAGGTGCCGGCCGCCCTCGCGGACCGTGCCGTGCACGCCCGCGAACAGCTGATCGAGATGGTCGCCGAGGCCGACGAAAGCCTGATGGAAGCGTTCTTCTCGGAGGGGACGCTGACGCAACAGCAGCTCGAGGCCGGGCTCCGCAGCGCCACGCAGGCGGCCAAGATCTTCCCGCTCGTCTGCACATCCGGGCTGCACGCCATTGGCATCCAGCCGCTGCTGGACGCGATCGTCAGCTACGTCCCGTCGCCCGCGGATCGAGAGTTCCCGGCGATGAAAGAGGACGGATCGCCGAGCACCATCAAGGCGGACGATGCGGCGCCGTACACGGCGTTCGTCTGGAAGACCATTGCCGACCCCTTCGCCGGCCGCATCACGATGCTGCGCGTCATCGCCGGCACGCTGAAGTCGGATGCCACCGTGCACAACCTGAGCACCGACGGGTCCGAGCGCCTTGGCCACCTGCTGGCGCTGCAGGGCAAGGCGCAGGCGCACGTATCGGAGCTGAGAGCCGGCGATCTCGGCGCCGTGGCCAAGCTGAAGGACACGCACACCAACGACGTGCTCGCCGAGAAGACCAGCAAGGCGAAGATTGCCGCGATCAAGTTCCCCGACCCCGTCCTCTCGTACGCCATCGAGCCCAAGAGCCGCGGCGACGAGGACAAGATCAGTTCGGCGATGCAGCGCCTGCGGGAAGAGGACCCGAGCATCAGCTACGCGCGGGATCCGCAGACGCACGAACTGCTGCTGGCAGGACAGGGCCAGCTGCATATCGAGGTGACGGTCGCGAAGCTGAAACGCCGGTTCGGCGTCGAGGTCAACCTCAAGCCGCCGCGGATTCCGTACCGGGAGACGATCACCATGGCGACCGAGGCGCACGGCCGCCACAAGAAACAGACCGGCGGGCACGGCCAGTTCGGGGACTGCAAGATCCGCGTGGAGCCGCTGCCTCGCGGCAGCGACTTCCAGTTCGAGGACGACATCTTCGGCGGCGCGATCCCGCGCCAGTTCGTCCCGGCCGTCGAGAAGGGCATCCAGGACGCCCGCATGCGCGGGTTCCTGGCCGGCTACCCGATGGTGGACTTCAAGGCGACGGTGTTCGACGGCTCGTACCACCAGGTCGACTCGAACGAGCTGTCGTTCAAGATGGCGGGATCGCTCGCCTTCAAGGACGCGATGTCACGCGCACGCCCCACGATCCTCGAGCCCATCATGCAGGTCGAGGTCTACACGCCAAGCGACTTCGCCGGCGATCTCATGGGCGACCTGAACGGCCGCCGCGGCCGCATCGCCGGCATGGATACGCGCGGCACGATGACGGTCATCCGGGCGCAGGTGCCGATGTCAGAGATGCTCACCTACGAGCAGCACCTCACCTCCGCCACCGGCGGGCGCGGCTCCTATCACATGGAGTACTCGCACTACGAGGAAGTGCCGCAGCAGTTCCAGGCGAAGATCATCGCGGCCGCCAAGGCGGCGCGCGGGCAGGAAGTGGCGGAGGAAGTCTAGCCGGTAAAGCTCAACCGTGAACCCAGCGCGCAGTGAAGGCTGGGGCAAGTCGCAGCTATGGAGGCGGGCCTTTGAGGCCCGCCTTTTTGCTTATTAAGTCCTCTTGTGTTCGTTAGTGTCGTCGCGTGAGTTAATAGTGGCAGGAGGGAACATGGCCACCTACCACTGGGTCCACGTCAGAACCGGTCTTTCCGGCACGGCGCCCTTTCCCACGGGCGCTGACGGAGCAGCAGCAACTGGAAGCGATCAACCTCTGGAACACGATGTTCCGCGGCGTATGGTTCTACTGGTTGGCCGCCGACGACGACGACCCGCTGGCCCATCTTCGGGCCGGTAAGGGCTACAGAGAAAAGGCGTAGGCGGACATCGGGACCGATCTTTGTAGAAAAGACGAGCAGATCGCTCTCGGTCTGCAGTCTTCGGGCTACAGGCTTCGGTCTACGGTCATCGGTCTACGGTCATCGGGCGCATTTGTGGTCTTCGTGCAAAAAAAAGGCGCGCGGTCATGCGCAGCGCCCTGTTCTCGTGCCTGGAGTCCGACGCCCGGAGCCTGGAGCCCGATCTACGAGCCCCCCGCCTTTCGCGGCGTCGTGGACTTCCGGGCTGCGCCCTTGGTCTGACCGCCGGCCTGCGCCTTCGTTCCACCCTGGTCGGCCTTGTCGGCCTTGGCGCCGCGCACGCGGGACGCTGCGGCCTTGAGACGGTCGCCGACGCCCTTGCTCTTCGGCTTGGCGGCTTCCTTCTGCGCGGCTTCTTCCTCGGCCGCCTTCGGGTTGTACTCGCTGCCCACGAGCTCAACCTGCGCCACCTCGGCGGAGTCGCCGCGGCGGAATCCGACCCGCAGAATGCGCGTGTAGCCGCCCGGCCGCTCCGCGAACCGCGGCGCGATCGTCTCGAACAGCTTGCCGACGACCACCTTGTCCGGGAGCTCGGCCAGAACCATGCGGCGCGCGTGCAGCGCCTTGCCATTGGCCTCGCCCGCCGCGACGCCGCGCTTCGCGATCGTGATCAGGCGCTCCACGAAGGGCCGCAGCTCCTTCGCCTTCGGCATCGTCGTCTCGATGCGCTCGTGGCGGAGGAGCGCGATGGCCTGGTTCCGAAGCAACGCGAGGCGATGCTCCGTGACGCGGCCGAGTTTCCGGTGTGCAACGTTGTGTCTCATGACGTTCCCTGTCGGCTACAGGCTCCGGGCTCCAGGCTGCCAGGCCACCAATGCCCGCAGCCCGAAGCCCGGAGTCCGAAGCCCGATTAATCCTGATGCGCCGAAGCGGGCTGATCGAGCCGCATGCCGAGGCTGAGGCCCATGCTGGCGAGGATCTCCTTGATTTCGTTCAGCGACTTGCGGCCGAAGTTCTTCGTCTTGAGCATCTCGGCCTCGGTCTTGCCCACGAGCTCGCGGATGGTCCGGATGTTCGCGTTCTTCAAGCAGTTGTAGGAACGGACGGACAGCTCCAGCTCCTCGACGCTCTTGTCGAGGTTCTCGTTGAGCGCGCCGGAGCGCGGCGCCTCGGCCTGGCCTTCCTGCGCCTGGTCGCCCGCGTCCTCGAGGTTGATGAAGATGTTCAGGTGATCGCGAATCAGCTTTGCCGCAAGCGACACCGCGTCGCGCGCCGTCACCGACCCGTTGGTCCAGACGTCGATCGTCAGCTTGTCGTAATCCGTGGTCTGGCCGAGGCGCGCCGCCTCGACGAGGTAGTTCACCTTCTTGACCGGCGAGTGCACGGAGTCAACCGGGATCCAGCCGATGCCGAGATCCTCGTCGAAGTTCTTGTCGGCCGAGACGTAGCCGCGGCCGCGCTTCATGCGCAGCTCCATGTGCAGCTTGCCGCCTTCCGACACCGTGGCGATATGCGCCTCGGGTTCGAGGATCTCGACGTCGGCGTCGGCCTCGATGTCCTTGGCGCGCACGACGCCGGGCTTGTCCACGCGCAGGTACAACGTCTTCGTGTGATCGACGTGCAGCTTCAGCGGGATCTGCTTCAGGTTGAGGATGATGTCGGTGGCGTCCTCGACCACACCGGGAATCGGCGAGAACTCGTGCAGCACGCCGTCAATCTTGACGGCGGTGATCGCCGCGCCCTCGATCGAGGAGAGCAGCACGCGCCGCAGCGCGTTGCCGATCGTCGTGCCGAAGCCACGCTCGAACGGCTGGGCGTAGAACCGCCCGAACCGATCCGTCAGGGTGTCGCGCTCGAATTCGAGCCGCTTGGGACGCTGAAAACCTTTCCAGAGCATCGATGCTTCCTTTCGCCAACGGGCCGGCAGCCCCGGCCTCCAGACCTGCGTGTTGTCTCCGCCGGCCTCCCGCTGCAGGTCTGAAAGCTGCGGGCCGGCGGATGCGACGTCGGGCCGGCTGAAGCCGGCCGCCTCGACCTTACTTCGTGTACAACTCGACGATGAGCTGTTCCTGCACGGGCAGGTTGATCTGCTCGCGCGTCGGGATGGAGCCGATCTTCGCCGCCATCTCGGCGGCGTCGAACGAGAGCCACTCGGGCACGCCGCGGCCCTTCACTTCTTCCATCGCATGGACGATCGAGGCGTTCTTGCGGCTGCTCTGCCGCACCGCCACGATGTCGCCCGGCTTCACCGAGAACGAGGGGATGTCCACCTTGCGGCCGTTCACCGTGAAGTGGCCGTGGCGTACGAGCTGGCGCGCCTGCGGCCGCGACGTGGCGAAGCCGAGGCGGTAGGCGACGTTGTCCAGCCGCCGTTCGAGCAGCTGCAGCAGCGTCTCGCCCGTGATGCCGCGGGTGCGCTCGGCCTGCTCGAAGTAGCGCCGGAACTGGTCCTCGAGGACGCCGTAAATGCGCTTGACCTTCTGCTTCTCGCGGAGCTGCACGCCGTACCCGGCCAGCTTGGACTTGCGCGTCTTCCCATGCTGCCCGGGCGCGAAGTTGCGCTTCTCGATCGCGCACTTCTCCGTGTAGCAGCGCTCGCCCTTGAGGAACAGCTTCATGCCCTCGCGGCGGCACAGACGGCAAACAGGTCCGATATATCTCGCCATTAACTCATCCTCTCCTAGACGCGACGACGCTTCGTGGGGCGGCAGCCGTTGTGCGGAATCGGCGTGATGTCGCGGATCGACTTCACCTCGATGCCCACCGTCTGCAGCGCGCGGATCGCGGACTCGCGGCCCGACCCGGGGCCCTTCACGCGCACCTCGACGCTGCGCAGGCCGTAGGTCTTGGCCGTGTTGCCGGCGCTGATCGCCGCCTGCGTGGCCGCGAACGGCGTGCCCTTGCGCGACCCCTTGAAGCCGATCCCGCCGGCGCTCGACCACGCGATCACGTTCCCCTCGGTGTCGGTGATCGTGATGTGCGTGTTGTTGAACGAGGCGTGGATGTGCACGAAGCCGTGGTGGACCACCCGCTTCTCGCCACGCTTCTTGAATGTCTTGCGCGGGGCCTTCTTGCCGCCCTCGCCCTTCTTCTCGGTTGCCGCTGTGTCAGTCTTCGCCATGAACTACACCGTCTTCTTCTTGGCGACCGCGCCCTTGCGCGGCCCCTTCCGGGTGCGCGCGTTGGTGCGGGTGCGCTGGCCGCGCGCCGGCAGGTTGCGGCGGTGCCGCAGGCCGCGGTAGCAGCCGATCTCCATCAGCCGCTTGATGTTCATCGAGATCTCCTTGCGGAGATCGCCCTCGATGCCACCAACCTCCTCGAGCACACGGCTGATCTTGCGGACGTCCTCTTCCGACAGATCCTTCACGCGTATGTCGGGGCTCACGCCCGCCGTCGACAGTACGTCGTTCGAGCGCTTCCGGCCGATACCGTAGATATACGTGAGGCCGATCTCGACGCGCTTGGTGCGCGGAAGGTCTACGCCTGCGATGCGTGCCATAACTTCTCTATCCTCGTAGGCCTCAGGCCTCGGGGCCCGGGGCTCAGGGCTGTCTCAAGCCGTCGCGCCTCAGCCTTGCCGTTGCTTGTGTTTCGCGTTGGTGCAAATCACACGCACGACACCGCGCCGGCGCACGACCTTGCACTTGTCACAAATCTTCTTGACCGACGCTCGTACCTTCATGTCTTCCTCGCAGGCCTCAGGGCTCAGGGCCCGGGCCTCAGTGGCCTCAGGCCTGACGGCCGGGGCCTGGGCCCTGAACCCTGGGGCCTTACAGTTTCTTCGTAATCCGCCCCCGCGTCAGGTCCCGAGGCGTCAACTCCATCAGGACGCGGTCGCCGATCAGCAGCCTGACATAGTTTTTCCCCAGTCCGCCGCCGATGTGCGCGGTAATCCGCGCGCCTTCGACGTCGACCTGGTATAACCCGCTCGGCAACTGCTGGGTCACCGTGCCGGTGACGGTTCGTAACTCGTGACTCGTTCGCGATGCCTGATTCACGACTCGCTGATCGCCAACGCGCCCCGCGGCGCCAGCAACGTCAGGATTTCGCACCCTTCCTTCGTCACGACCACCGTGTGCTCGAAGTGCGCCGACAGGCTGCTGTCGCGCGTCACCGCCGTCCATCCGTCCGACAGCACCTTCACCGCCGGCTTGCCCGCGTTCACCATCGGCTCGATGGCGAGCACCATGCCTTCCGACAGGCGCGGCCCCCGGCCGCCGGGGCCGTAGTTCGCGATCTGCGGTTCCTCGTGCAGCGAGGTTCCGATGCCGTGCCCGACGAACTCACGCACCACCGAGAAGCCATGCGCCTCGACGTGCTGCTGAACGGCCGCGCCGATGTCCGACACCCGCGCGCCCGGCTTGACCGCCTCGATTCCGCGGAACAGCCCCTCCTCGGTCACCCGCAGCAGATCGGCCGCCTCCGGGGCAACGGTCCCGATCGGCACCGTCACCGCGCAATCGCCGTAGAAACCGTCGAGCTTGGCGCCCATGTCGATCGACAGGATGTCGCCCTCGACCAGCTTGCGGTCGGACGGGATCCCGTGCACGACCTGCTCGTTCACCGACGCGCAGATGGTCGCCGGATACCCGTGGTATCCCTTGAACGCCGGCTCCGCGCCCGCAGCCCGGACCTGCGCCTCGGCCACCCGATCGATCTCGGCAGTGGTCATCCCCGGCGCCGCCAGCCGGCGCAGTTCCGCGAGGATACGGCCCACGAGCTGGTTCACCCGCCGAAGCTTCGCGATCTCACCCTGGGACCGGCAGACAATCACGGCTACTGTCCAGTCCTCGATATCGCCGCACCGACGTGGGCCGCGTCGTCGACCATGGTGTCGAGCTCATGCGCCACACGCTCCGGCGCCTGCGCGCCGTTCACCACGCGGAACGTCGGCCGCTCGCGGTAGATACTCGAGCACCGGCCGGGTGGCCCGCGTATACACCTTTAGACGCTCGAGGACGATGTCCTTGTTGTCGTCCACGCGCTGCACGAGCTCGCCGCCGCACTTGCCGCAGTCGCTGCCGCCGCCGAACGGGTCCGCGTTGACGCCGCACTTCGAGCAGATCCGGCGCCCGGCGAGCCGGCGCACCAGCTCGTCCTCGGGCACGACGACGTCGACGATGACGAGCGGCCCGTTGCCGCGCTCGCCGATGATCTGGTCGAGCGCTCGCGCCTGCGTCACGGTCCGCGGGAACCCGTCGAGCACGAACCCCGGCGCCGCATCGGGCCGCAGCAGCCGTTCGCCGACGATGGCAATCATCGTCTCGTCGTCCACCAGCTCGCCGCGGTCCATCCTGGCCTTGGCTTCCAGGGCGATCGGGTTCTGCTCCCGAATCGCCTCGCGCAGGATGTCCCCCGTCGAAATCTTCAGCAAGCCGCGCTCCCGCGCGAAGCGCGTCGCCTGCGTTCCCTTCCCGGCCCCGGGCGGCCCCATCATGATGACGTTCAAGCCGGCCATCTACCCGCGCCGCCCCCGGATCCGAGTCTTCTTCATGAAACCGTCGTAGTGCCTCATGATGAGCTGTGACTCCACCTGCTGGACCGTGTCCATGGCGACACCGACGACGATGAGCAGCGAGGTGCCGCCGAAGTAGAACGTCAATCCCATCCCGTTGGTGATCCACTGCGGCGTGATCGCGTCGAGCTGCGGGCCGATGAACGGAATCGGCTCGACCTTGAAGCCGGTGATCAGGAAGTCGGGCAGCAGCGCGACCATCGCCAGATAGAGCGCGCCGACCAGCGTGATCCGCGCCAGGATCGTGTCGATGTACTCCGCGGTCCGCTTGCCGGGCCGGATGCCGGGAATGAACCCGCCGTACTTCCGCATGTTCTCCGCGACGTCATCCGGGTTGAAGATGATCGCCGTGTAGAAATACGCGAAGAAAATAATCAGCCCGACGTACAGCAGGTTGTAGAGCGGCATCCCCATCGAGAGCTGGTCGGACACCGCCTGGCCCCACCCGCCCGCCGGGAACATCTGCCCGAGCGTGGCCGGGAACGCCAGGATGGACGAGGCGAAGATCACCGGGATGACGCCGCCGGTATTGACCTTCAGCGGGATGTGGGTGCTCGAGCCGCCGTACTGCCGCCGGCCCACCACCCGCTTGGCGTACTGAACCGTGATCCGGCGGTGCCCGCGTTCCACGAACACGATCGCGGCGATCACGCCCGCCATCATCACGAGCAGGAACAACACGCGCAGCAGGCTGATCTGACCCGTCTGCATCTGGTCGAACGTCGTGATCACCGCACCGGGCAGGCCGACGACGATGCCGGCGAAGATGATGAGCGACATCCCGTTGCCGATGCCGCGCTCCGTGATCTGCTCGCCCAGCCACATCACGAACATCGTGCCCGTGGTGAGCGTCAGGATCGTCATCAGCCGGAAGCCCCAGCCCGGGTCGTAGACCAGCGGCAGCCCGCCGGCGATCTGCGTCTGGCGTTCCAGCCAGACGGCGATGCTCATGGCCTGCACGATGGCGAGCACGAGCGTCAGGTAGCGCGTGTACTGCGTGATCTTGCGCCGCCCGAGCTCGCCTTCCTTCGAGATCCGCTCGAGGGTCGGCCAGACCACCGTCAGCAGCTGCAGGATGATCGACGCGCTGATGTACGGCATCACGCCGAGCGCGAAGATCGTCACCCGCGACAGCTGCCCGCCGGTAAACATGTTGTAGAGGCCGAACATGGTGTTCGCCATCTGCTCGGCCATGATCGCGAGCGCTTCCGCGTTCACGCCGGGCGTCGGGATGAAGGCCCCGACCCGGAAGACGCCGAGCAGCGCGAGCGTAAAGAGCACGCGGTTGCGCAGGTCGGTGACCGCGAACAGGTTTTTCAGCGCGTTATCCATAATTCTCTACGACCACAGAGGCACAGAGACACAGAGACTTTCAAGAGAAGAGCTCTGTGCCTCCGTGTCTCTGTGGCCCGTCTCACTAAAAGGCCTACGCTTCCGCCTCGGGTTTCGCGGTGGCGAGCACTTCCGCCGCCCCGCCGGCCGCCGCGATCTTCTCCGCCGCCTTGCCGCTGAACTTGTGCGCGCGCACGGTCAGCTGCTTCGAGATGTCGCCGCGGCGCGAGCACCTTGATCGGCCGCCGGCCGTTGTGAATCAGCCTCGCCTCGAGCAGCAGCTCCGGCGTGATCACCGTTCCCGCCTCGAAGCGCTGCGCCAGCACGTCGAGGTTCACGACGGCGTATTCCGTCCTGAACGGGTTGTGGAACCCGCGCTTCGGGATGCGCCGGTGCAGCGGCATCTGGCCGCCCTCGAACCCGCGCTTGAACTTGAATCCCGAGCGCGACTTGGCGCCCTTGTGCCCGCGGCCGGCCTGCACGCCCTGGCCGGTGCCCTGGCCGCGCCCCACGCGCTTCTTCGAGTGCTTCGCGCCCGCGGCGGGCTTGAGATTAGAGAGATCCATCGTCGCCTATCCCGGCGGGTCCGGAAGGACCCGCGCTACGCTGTCGTTACCTGCGTCCGTGGGGCCGGCTTCAGCCGCCCCGCTGGAGACCGTAGACCGAAGACCGGAGACCGTCTATTCGTCCACCTCGACCAGGTGACGGACCTTGTGAATCATGCCGCGCGTCTCGGGTGTGTCCGGCAGCTCCACCGTGTGGCGGATCCGGCGCAGGCCCATGCCCTCGACCGTCTTGAACTGCGTCTCGTTGAAGCCGATCGTGCTCCGGACCAGCGTCACCTTGAGGCGCTTCCCGCTTGACTGCTTCGCCTTCGCCGCCTTCTTAGCCATGGTTACACTCCGACGAGCTCGCCCTCTTCCTTGCCCCGCATCCGGGCGACCAGCGCGGGATCCTTCAGGCCCATGAGGCCGGCAAAGGTCGCGCGCACCACGTTGTGCGGGTTCGCCGATCCCAGCGACTTGGTCAGCACGTTCTGGATGCCGGCCGACTCGACGACGGCGCGCACCGCGCCGCCGGCAATGAGCCCCGTGCCTTCCGGCGCCGGCTTCAGCAGCACGCTGCCCGAGCCGAACTTGCCGACGACCATGTGCGGGATCGTCGTGCCCCGCAACGGCACCTTGATCAGGTTCTTCTTCGCCGCCTCGATGCCCTTCTTGATGGCCGACGGGACTTCCTTCGCCTTGCCGACGCCGAACCCGACCACGCCGTGGCCGTCGCCGACGACGACGAGCGCGCTGAAGCTCAGGTTCTTGCCGCCCTTGACGACCTTCGTCACGCGGTTGATGGACACCACGGTGTCCTTGATCTCCAGCTGCGACGCGTCGACCTTCTCACGAGTCCGATTCATCAATGCCATCAGTGGCCCGTCCTTTCGAGCCTCGCCCCCGCCACCTAAAACTCCAGGCCCGCTTCGCGCGCGGCGTCGGCGACAGCCTTGACGCGGCCGTGATAGAGGAACCCGTTGCGGTCGAACACGACGCGCTTGACGCCCTTCTCGAGCAGGCGCTCGGCGATGGTCTTGCCGATCGCCTTCGCGCCCTCGACGTTGCCGCCCTTCGCCTTCGTCGCCAGGGCGCCCTTCACGGCGGGCTCGGCGCTCGACGCCGACGCGATCGTCCGGCCGGTCATGTCGTCCACGACCTGCACGTACATGTGCGCGATGCTGCGGAAGATCGTCAGCCGCGGCCGCGACTCGCTGCCCTGCACGCGCTTGCGGATGCGGTGCTTGATCCGGTCGCGCCGATCCTCTTTCGTCTTGATACGCATCAGTTTGAACCTTGTCGGCTTCGGTCTTCGGTCTGCGGTCTTCGGTCCCAGGCCTCGATCACCATGTCATCCCACCGGAGCACCGGAGACTGGAGACCGTAGACCGCTACTTCGCTCCGGTCTTCCCGACCTTCTTCTTCAGCACTTCGCCGGTGTAGCGGACGCCCTTCTGCTTGTAGGGATCCGGCTTGCGCATCCGGCGGATGTTGGCCGCGACCTGACCGACGAGCTGCCGGTCCACCCCGGTCACGGTGATGTGCGTCTGCTTGTCCACCGCGATGTCGATGCCGGCCGGAATATCGAAGACCACCGGGTGCGAGTAGCCGAGCGCGAACACCACCTGCTTGCCCTTGAGCTCGGCGCGGTACCCGACGCCGACGATGTCGAGCTCCTTCTTGAAGCCCTCGGTGACGCCGGTCACGGCGTTGGCCACGAGGCTGCGCGCCAGGCCGTGAAACTTGCGCAACGCGTTTTCGTCGCGCTCGAGCCGGGCGACGACCCCGCCGTCCTCCTGCGCGAACACGATGCCGGGCGGGATGCGCTGCCGCAGCTTGCCCTTCGGGCCCTGCACCTCGACTGCGTCGGCCGCGATAGCGACCGTCACCCCTTTGGGAAGCGTGATTGGTTTCTTTCCGATACGGGACATTGCTTGATCCTTGTCGGCTTCAGGCTCCCGGCTTCAGGCTTCGGGCGATGCCCGGAGCCCGGAGTCCGACCCGAGCCGCTACCACACGTTACAGAGCACTTCGCCGCCGACGCCGGCCTTCTTGGCGGCGCGCCCGGTCATCACACCGTGCGAGGTCGTCAGGATGCTGGTGCCCAGCCCGCCGAGCACCGGCGTCACGTCGTCCACCCCGAGGTAGACGCGGCGGCCGGGACGGCTGATGCGCTGCAGTCCGGTGATGACCTTCTCGCCGTGCGGACCGTACTTCAGGAACACGCGGATCACCTGCCGCGACTGGCGCCCTTCTTTCTCGGCCGCCTCCTCGAGAACGCGGAATCCCTGGATGTAGCCTTCGTCCTGGAGGATCCGGGCAATCTCCGCCTTGAGCTTGCTCGCGGGCATGTCGACACGCGTGTGCTTCGCCGTCACGGCGTTGCGGATGCGCGTGATCATGTCGGAAATCGGATCAGTCATTCTTCCCTCTTCGCAGTCAGGTAGGAAGGAGGAGGAAGGAAGCAGGAGGGAGGAAGGAGGCAGTCGAGAGGGAAGAATCATCTCCTACCTCCTAACCTCCTGCCTCGCTACTCTAACCTCCTACTTCTCCCTTCTTACCAGGAACTCTTCGTCACGCCCGTGACGTCGCCTTCGAGCGCCAGCTTGCGGAAGCACAAGCGGCACATCGCGAACTTGCGCATGTACGCCCGCGGGCGGCCGCACAGCCGGCAGCGGTTGCGCAGGCGGATCTTGTACTTCGGCGTCTTGGCCTCTTTGGCGATCTTTGCGGTCGTTGCCATCTCTGATTCCTGTCGTCTCCGGTCTCCAGTCTCCGGTCTCCAGTCCTGATCGTCGCGGGCGGCGGTGAACGCGCTTCGCATTCACCCGCTCAACGACCGAAGACCGTAGTCCGCAGACCGTAGACCGACCTAATTCGTCCGGAAAGGCATCCCCATCAACTGGAGGAGCTTGCGCGCCTCTTCGTCCGTCTTCGCCGTCGTGACCACCGATACGTTCATGCCGCGCGCCTTGTCCACCTTCATGTAGTCGATCTCGGGGAACAGCAGCTGGTCGCGCAGGCCCAGGGTGAAATTGCCGCGGCCGTCGAAGCCTTTCGGCGACACGCCGCGGAAGTCGCGGACGCGCGGCAGCGCGATCGAGATCAGGCGGTCGAGGAACTCGTACATCCGCTCGCCGCGCAGCGTGACCATCGCACCGACCGGCATCCCCTGACGCAGCTTGAACTGGGCGATCGACTTGGTGGCGCGGCGAATCACCGCCTTCTGGCCGGTGATCTTCGACAGCTCCTCGGCGCCGACGTCGGCCAGCTTGGCGTTGGTCGTCGCCTCGCCGAGCCCCATGTTGACGACCACCTTCTGGAGCTTGGGGATCGCCATCACGTTCTTGTAGCCGAATTCCTTCTCGAGGGCCGGCGCGACTTCCTTCTGGTACTTCTCTTTCAGGCGGTTCATTTGTCGACCACTCCCTCGCACTTGCGGCAGACCCGCACCTTGCGGCCGTCGGTCAGTATCCGCCGCCCGATGCGGGTCATCTTCCCGCACTCCGGGCACACGAGCTGGACGTTGCTGGCGTGCATCGACGCCTCGCGCTCCACGATCCCGCCCTTGATGTTGCGCTGCGGGTTCGGCCGCGTGTGCCGCTTGATGACGTTCACGCCCTCGACGATCAGGCGGTTCTTCGCCGGGAGCACCTTCAGCACCCGGCCGCGCTTGCCGCTGTCCTTGCCCGTCGTCACGATGACGGTGTCGTTACGGCGAATCGGTGTTTGCAATCTCGACATAATCAAATTCCAGCGCCGGCCATCCTCACGGACCGCGGAGGCGCGGAGGCGCGGAGAAAATCTGGACCTTGCGTCCTCCGCGTCTCCGCGTCTCCGCGGTTCGTGAACGGTGATGCCCTGCTAGAGCACCTCCGGCGCGAGCGAAATAATCTTCATGAACCGCCGCTCGCGCAGCTCGCGCGCCACGGGCCCGAACACGCGCGTGCCGATCGGCTCGTTGTTGTCGTTGACGAGCACGGCGGCGTTGCGGTCGAAGCGGATGTAGCTGCCGTCGCGGCGCCGCTGCTCCTTGACCGTCCGCACGATGACGGCCTTCACGACCTGCCCCTTCTTCACCGTCCCGTCGGGTGTCGCTTCCTTCACCGACGCCGTCACGATGTCGCCGAGCCGCGCGTAGCGTCCCGTCGAGCCGCCGATCGGGTTGATCACCGAGATCTTGCGGGCGCCGGAGTTGTCGGCCACGTCGAGGATCGAACGCATTTGAATCATGGCATCACCTGTCCTCAGGCTTCGGGCTCCAGGCTACGGCCTCCGGGCAGCGCCCGGAGCCTGACGCCCGAAGTCCGGAGTCCGTCTATACCCGCGGGGCCTTGTCGACGACGCGGGTCACGACCCAACGCTTGCGCCGGGACAGCGGCCGGGACTCGGCGATGTCCACGCGGTCGCCCACCTTCGCCTCGTTGTTCTCGTTGTGCGCGACGAACTTCGACGTCTTGCGCTGGGTCTTCCCGTACAACTCGTGGCGCACCTTGCGCTCGACGGCGACGACGACCGTCTTCTCCATCTTGTCGCTGACGACCATGCCGGTCAGTTGTGCCTTGACGCTCATCTCTTGTCCACCTGTAGCCGGCAGCCGGCAGCGGGCAGCTGGCAGTGCACCTGGTGGCGCGGCAATCGGGTGAAGAACGCTATGCCTTCCACCCTGCCGTGTCGAACCACGTTCACTGCCGGCTGCCAGCTGCCCGCTGCCGGCATTTCCTGCTTACTGCCCGCTGCCCGCTGCCTGCTGCTTCTCGCGCAGGATGGTCTTGATCTTCGCCAGGTCGCGCCGCAGTTCGCGCACGCGGGCGGGCGCCTCGAGCTGGCCCATCGACTTCTGAATGCGCAGCCGGAAGATCTGGTCGTCGAGATCGTGTTCGCGGCTGCGCAGCTCGTCAACGCCGAGCTCGCGGATCTCCGCCGTCTTCATGACGATTTCTCCTGGCCGAACCGGGTCGCGAACTTCACCTTGATCGGCAGCTTCGCCGAGGCGAGCTGCATGGCGCGGCGCGCGTCAGTCTCGTTCACGCCTTCCATCTCGAACAGGATCTTGCCCGGACGCACGACGCACACCCATTCCTCGGGCGCGCCCTTGCCCTTGCCCATTCGGGTTTCCTGCGGCTTCTTGGTGATCGGCTTGTCCGGGAACACGCGCACCCAGATCTTGCCGCCGCGCTTGATGAAGCGGGTCATCGCCACGCGCGCCGCCTCGATCTGCCGCGCCGTCATCCAGCACGGCTCCATCGCCTTCAGGCCGTAGTCGCCGAAGGAGACATCCGATCCCCGCCACGCTTTCCCGGTCATCCTTCCGCGCTGCTGCTTGCGGAACTTGACCTTCTTTGGCATCAACATAGCGACTGGTCCTTACCGTTCTGGCCGGCGTTCGGGACGGCGCGGCGCGCGGTCCCGGTACTCTTCATCGCGGCCCACGCGCGGCACGAGGCGCTCGCCCTTGTAGAGCCACACCTTCACGCCGATCTGTCCGTAGGTCGTGTTCGCTTCCGCAAAGCCGTAGTCGATGTCCGCGCGCAGCGTCTGCAGCGGCAGCTGCCCGTGCAGATACCACTCGGACCGCGCGATCTCGGCGCCGTTCAGGCGGCCCGACACGCGCACCTTGATGCCGCGGGCGCCGAAGCGGAGCGCCGACTCGACCGCCTTGCGCATCGCGCGGCGGAAGGCCACGCGCTTCTCGAGCTGCACCGCCACCGACTCGCCGATCAGCTGCGCCTCGAGCTCCGGCTTCTGGATCTCCTGGATGTTGATGAAGACCTCGCGGTTGGTGCGCTTCTGAATCTCCTGCTTCAACTTGTCCACCTCGGTCCCCTTGCGGCCGATGATGATGCCGGGGCGCGAGGTGTAGATGTCGATCTTCAGCTTGTTGGCGGCGCGCTCGGTCTCGATGCGCGACACGCCGGCGTGGGCAAAGCGCTTCTTGAGGTTCTGCCGCAGGGCGAGGTCCTCGTGGAGCAGCTTCGCGTAGTCGCGGTCCGAGTACCAGCGCGACCGCCACGTCTTGTTGAAGCCGAGCCGGAATCCGTACGGGTGAACTTTCTGACCCACTGATCGCTCCTTGTCAGCCGGCAGCCGTGCAACTGGCAGCCGGCAGTGCAAACATTGCACAACAGTTGAAGCCATTGGGCGCTCACTCCCGACCGCGCTCTCGCGGCCGGCTGCCCGCTGCCGGCTGCCGGCTATCACGTCCTCGCGGCCGCCTTCTTGGCCGTCTTCTTCGCCCCGGCCGTACTGGCGGCTTTCGCCGCGCCACTGGTCTTCCGCGCGCGCGCCGGCTTTGCCGCCGCCTCGCCTTCCGGGGCCACGCGCACGATCTTCAGCGGGCGCTCGGCCACCTGCACCGTCAGGTGCGCGGTGCGCTTCACGACGCGGAACGCACGGCCCATCGGCGCCGGACGCACACGCTTCATCGACTGCCCCTGGTTGGCGAAGCACGCCGACACGTAGAGGCGCTCGATATCGCCGCCGAAGCCTTCCTTGAGCTGCGCGTTGGCGACCGCCGAGCGGAGCACCTTGGCGAGCTCGCGCGCGATCGTCTTGCGCGTGAACTGCAGCGTGGCCAGCGCCTGGTTGACGCCCTTGCCGCGGATCAGCTCGCACACCAGCCCCGCCTTCTGGGCCGACGTGCGCACGCCCTTCGCGGTCGCTCTTGCTTCAATCATGGCCTAGCCCTTCGCCGGCGGCGCGGCGGGCGCCGCGGCGGCCGCCTTCTCGGTCTTCGTGGTGTGGCCCCTGAACGTCCGCGTCGGCGCGAACTCGCCCAGCTTGTGGCCCACCATGTTCTCGGTCACGTACACCGGGATGAACTTCTTCCCGTTGTGCACCGCCATCGTGTGCCCCACCATCTCGGGCACCACCGTGGAGCGGCGCGACCAGGTCTTGATCACCTTCTTCTCGTTCGCCCGGTTCAACGCCTCGAGCTTCTCGAGCAGCGGCGTATCGATGAACGGGCCCTTCTTCAGCGATCGGCTCATATCTGATTCCTGTCGGCTTCGGGCTCCGGGCTTCGGACTACAGGCCTTGTCCAGGCCCGGAGCCTGCAGCCCGGGTCCGTAGCCTATTTGCTTCTCCGCTGGACGATGAAGCGATCCGTGTCCTTGCGGTGACGGGTCTTGTATCCCTTGGTCGGCTGGCCCCACGGCGTCACGGGATGGCGGCCGCCCGAGGTCTTGCCTTCACCGCCGCCGAGCGGATGGTCCACCGGGTTCATCGAGACGCCGCGGTTATGCGGCTTGCGGCCCAGCCAGCGGCTGCGCCCGGCCTTGCCCAGGGAAATGTTCTCGTGATCGAGGTTGCCCACCTGGCCGATCGTCGCCACACACTCGACGTTGATCTTGCGAATCTCGCCCGACGGCAGCTTGACCGACGCGTACTCGCCCTCGCGCGCCACCAGCTGCACCGAGGAGCCGGCACTGCGTGCGATTTGACCGCCCTTCCCGGGCCGCAGCTCGACGTTGTGAATCGTCGTGCCGAGCGGGATGTTCCGCAGCGGCAGGCAGTTGCCGGGCAGGATGTCGACGTTGGTGCCCGCCACCACCGTGTCGCCCACCTTCATGCCCGCCGGCTGCAGGATGTAACGCTTCTCTCCGTCGGCGTATGTCACGAGCGCGATGCGCGACGACCGGTTCGGGTCGTACTCGATGGTCGCGACCTTCGCCGGGATGTCCTTCTTGTCGCGCTTGAAGTCGATCACGCGGTACAGGCGCTTGTGCCCGCCGCCGCGCCACCACGAGGTCAGCTCGCCCTGGTTGTTCCGTCCGCCGGAGCGGTGCAGGTTCTCCGTCAACGGGCGGTACGGCTCGTCGGTCGTGACGTCGTCGAACCGCTGGACCGTCTTGAACCGCGTGCCGGGCGACGTCGGGTTGTATTTGCGAATCGGCATATCTTGATCCTTGTCGGCTTCGGGCTACGGGCTTCGGACTTCGGGCCTTGTCGCGCCTGGAGCCCGCGGCCTGGAGCCCGGAGCCTGAGCCTACGCGCCTTGCAGGAAATCGGGGAGCTTCTCTCCCTCCCGCAGCTTCACGTACGCCTTCTTCCAGTCGGAGCGGCGGCCCACATACCGGCCCTGCCGCTTCATCTTCCCGTGCGCGAGCAGCGTGCGCACGCTCTCGACCCTGGAGCCGAGCAGCCGCTCGACGGCACGCTTGATGTCGATCTTGTTCGCGTCGGTGGCCACCTGGAACACGAGCGTGAGGCCATCCTCGCGGATGACGGTCGTCTTTTCGGTGATCAGCGGACGCCGGAGCACGTCGGTCAGTTTCATGATGCTTCGCGAAGCCGGCAGCCGGCAGCCCGCAGCCGGCAGGTCGTGCCTTGGACCCGCCGCACCGGTCCGAAGGACCCGGCCTAAACTGCCTGCTATCCAAGCGCCTCCTGCAGTTTTTCGATCGCCGCGCGCGTCAGCACCACCCGGCGCGTGTTCATCACGTCGCGGGCGCTGATCCGGTTGCTCGGCAGCACGCGCACGCCCTCGAGGTTGCGCACCGACAGCGCCAGCTTGTCCTCGGGCTTCACGTCCACGAGCAGCGCCTTGCCGTCCACGCCGATCCGCTTCAGCATCTCGGCGGCCGCCCTGGTCTTGATTTCGGCGACGCTCAGCGCGTCAACGACGATCACCTGACCGTCGCGGAGCTTCTGCGTCAGCGCGGCGCGCAGCGCACCCTTCTCGACCTTCTTCGGCAGCTGGTATTCGTAGCTGCGCGGCTGCGGGCCGAACACGGTGCCGCCGTGCCGCCACAGCGGGTTGCGCGCCTCGCCGACCTGCGCGCGGCCGGTGCCCTTCTGCCGCCACGGCTTCTTGCCGGTGCCGCTGACCATCGCGCGCGTCTTGGTGGCGTGCGTGCCGCGGCGATCGGCGGCGTTGGCGCGGATGACCGACTCGTGGATCAGGTCGGTCTTCACGCGGCCACCGAAGACCTCGTCGCTCAGGTCCACCGAGCCGACCTTCTCGTTCTGCGAGTTGACTACATCAACAGTCATGACACTCTCATCAGCCGGCTGCCGGCCTGCAGGGCCCGGGGCTCAGGGCTCTTTCAGGAATCAGCGCGGAGGCCTCGCCTGAGGCCGTGCAGCCCTGCGGCCCTGAGGCCTGCTACTTCTTGCCCTTCTTCTTCACCGGCTCGACCTGCGCGACCTTGAGCTTCTTGGCGGCGACGGCCTTGCGGATGACGACGATAGCGTTCGGCCCGCCGGGGACCGCGCCCTCCACGAGCAGCAGGTTGTTCTCGGCGTCCACGCGCAGCACCTTGAGGTTGCGCGTGGTGACGCGATCGTCGCCCATGTGCCCGCCCATCCGCATCCCCTTGACGACGCGCGAGGGATACGACGAGGCGCCGATGGAGCCCGGCGCGCGGTGGAACATCGAGCCGTGCGACGCGGCGCCGCCGCGGAAGTTGTGGCGCTTCATCACGCCCTGGAAGCCCTTGCCCTTGCTGGTGCCGATGACGTCCACGCGCTCGCCGTCGGCGAACATCCCGACGCTCACCTGGTCGCCGGCCTTGAGCGGATCGCCGCCGGCGCTGACCTTGAGCTCGCGCCGCACGCGGGTCGGCGGCACGCCGGCCTTCTTGAAGTGGCCGGCCGTGGGCTTGTTCTCCTTGGTCGGCTTCGGCTCGACGAGCCCGAGCTGCACCGCCTCGTAGCCGTCGGTGGCCGACGGTCTTCACCTGCGCCACCACGCAAGGGCCCGCCTTGATGACCGTCGCCGGATGCACGACGCCGTCCGCGTCGAACAGCTGCGTCATCCCCACTTTTTTTCCGATGATGCCTGTAACCATCGTCTGAACCTTGCTGGCTTCGGGCTGCGGGCTTCAGGCTCCGGGCCTTGTCCAGGCCCGAAGTCCGGAGTCCGAAGCCCGGAGTCCGATTACTTGCCGTGCTCCTTGCCGAACGCCTTGATCTCCACGTCCACACCGGCCGGAAGATCGAGCTTCATGAGCGCGTCCACCGTCTGCGGTGTCGGCTCGAAGATGTCGATCAGCCGTTTGTGCGTGCGGATCTCGAACTGCTCACGCGACTTCTTGTCGACGTGGGGCGAGCGCAGCACCGTCCACTTGTTCTTCGCCGTCGGCAGCGGAATCGGTCCCGCCAGCCGCGCGCCGGTCCGCTTGGCCGTCTCCACGATCTCGCCGGTGGACTGGTCGAGGATGCGCGAGTCGTATGCCTTGAGGCGGATTCGAATCTTGTCGCTGAACATTGCCATAGTTGAACCCTGTCAGTGGGCTGCGGGCCGTAGCAGGACTCTGGTCACGGCTCGAGACGTCACGGCCGACCGCCGACTGCCGACCGCTGCCGCTATTCCAGAATCTCCGAGATCGTCCCGGCGCCGACGGTGCGGCCGCCCTCGCGGATGGCGAAGCGGGCGCCCTTCTCGAGCGCCACCGCCGTGTGCAGTTCCGCCGTGATCGACGTGTTGTCGCCCGGCATCACCATCTCCACGCCCTCCGGCAGCTTCAGGCTCCCCGTCACGTCCGTCGTCCGGATGTAGAACTGCGGCCGATACCCGTTGAAGAACGGCGTGTGCCGCCCGCCCTCTTCCTTCGACAGGATGTAGACCTCGCCCTTGAACTTGGTGTGCGGCTTGATCGCCCCCGGCTTCGACAGCACCTGCCCGCGCTCCACGTCCGTCTTCTCCACCCCGCGCAGCAGCACGCCGACGTTGTCCCCCGCCTGCCCCGAGTCGAGCAGCTTGCGGAACATCTCCACCCCCGTCACCACCTTCTTCTCCGTCGGCTTGAAGCCCACGATCTCGACTTCCTCGCCCACCTTCACCGTGCCGCGCTCGATCCGCCCCGTCACCACCGTCCCGCGCCCCGAGATCGAGAACACGTCCTCGATCGGCATCATGAACGGCTTGTCCACTTCCCGCGCCGGCAGCGGAATGTAGGTGTCGAGCGCGTCCATCAACTTCACCAGCGACTCCACCCCCGCCGGGTCGCCGTTGATCGCCCCCAGCGCGCTCACCCGGATCACCGGCGTGTCGTCCCCGGGGAAGCCGTAGCTGCTCAGCAGCTCCCGCACTTCCAGCTCCACCAGGTCGAGCAGTTCCGGGTCGTCCACCGCGTCCACCTTGTTCAGCGCCACCACCAGATACGGCACGTTCACCTGCCGCGCCAGCAGCACGTGCTCCCGCGTCTGCGGCATCGGCCCGTCCACCGCCGACACCACCAGGATCGCGCCGTCCATCTGCGCCGCGCCCGTGATCATGTTCTTGATGTAGTCGGCGTGCCCCGGGCAGTCCACGTGCGCGTAATGCCGGTTCGCCGTCGAATACTCGACGTGGCTCGACGCAATCGTCAGAATCTTCGTGTCGTCGCGCCGGCCCTGCGACTCCGACGCCTTCGCCACTTCGTCGTAGGGCACGAACTTCGCCCACCCCTTGTCCGCCGCCACCTTCGTCAGCGCCGCCGTCAAGGTCGTCTTCCCGTGGTCGATGTGGCCAATCGTCCCGACGTTCACGTGCGGCTTCGACCGATCGAATTTCTCTTTGGCCATTGCGAATCGTCTCCGTCTCTGTCTTGTCTAGCGCTCGCGGGCCGCCTGAAGGCGGCCCCTACGTACACCGTCGTGGGCGCCGGCTTCAGCCGGCCCACGTGACTACTTCGTTCCCTGAATCCGTGCGACCACTTCCTCGCTCACGTTGTTCGGCGCCTGCTCGTAGCGCTCGAAGTGCATCGAGTAGGTGGCGCGGCCCTGCGTCCGCGAGCGCAGGTCGGTCGCGTAGCCGAACATCTCGGACAGCGGGACACGCGCGTTGATGATCTGCGTGCCGCCGCGATCTTCCTGCGACTGGATGCGGCCGCGGCGGCTCGCCAGGTCGCCCATGACGTCGCCCATGTAGTCCTTCGGGACGACCACTTCCACTTTCATCACCGGCTCGAGCAGGACCGGCTTGGCCTTCTTCGCCGCGTCCTGGAACGCCATCGATCCGGCGATCTTGAACGCCATCTCCGACGAGTCGACATCGTGGTAGGAGCCGTCGTACAGCTGAATCCGCACGTCGTCGATCGGGTAGCCGGCGAGCACGCCGCGCGTGAGCGCCTCCTTGATGCCTTCGTCCACCGGCTTGATGAACTCCCTCGGAATCGAGCCCTGCGTGACCTCGTTCTCGAAGATGTAGCCGGTGCCCGGCTCGCCGGGGAAGAGGTGAATCTTCACGTGGCCGTACCTGCCCGCGGCCGCCGGTCTGCTTGGCGTACTTCATCTCGCCGTCGGCGGGACGCGTCAGCGTTTCCTTGTAGGCGACCTGCGGCTTGCCGACGCTCGCCTCGACGTTGAACTCGCGCTTCAGGCGGTCGACGATGATCTCGAGGTGCAGCTCGCCCATGCCGGCGATGACGACCTGGCCGGTCTGCTCGTCGGTCTTGACGCGGAACGTCGGGTCCTCGCCCATCAGCTTCGCCAGGCCGACGCCGAGCTTTTCCTGGTCGCTCTTGGTCTTCGGCTCGATCGCGAGCGAGATGACCGGCTCGGGGAAATCCATCGACTCGAGGACGATGCCATGCTTCTCGTCGCACAGCGTGTCGCCGGTGCTGACCTGCTTCAGGCCGACGGCCGCCGCGATGTCGCCGGCATAGACCTCCTTGATCTCCTCACGCTTGTTGGCGTGCATCTTCAGGAGGCGGCCCACGCGCTCGGTCCGCTGCTTGGTCGCGTTGTAGACCGACGAGCCGGAGGTGAGCACCCCCGAGTACACGCGGATGAACGTGAGCTGGCCGACGAACGGGTCGGTCATCAGCTTGAACGCCAGCGACGAGAACGGCGCCTCATCGGACGCGGGGCGCTCGATCAGCGTCTCTTCCTTGGCGGCCGGATCGATGCCGGTGATCGGCGGCACGTCGAGCGGCGACGGCAGGTAGTCCACGACCGCGTCGAGCATGGGCTGCACGCCCTTGTTCTTGAACGCGGAGCCGCAGATGACCACGACGAACGCCGTGTCCTCGTTGCGCACCGACTTGATCACGCGGTTGCGCAGGGCGGCCTTGATCTCCGCCTCGGTGATCTCCTCGCCGCCGAGGTACTTCTCCAGCAGCTTGTCGTCGTGCTCGCTGACCTTCTCGATCAGCTTCTCGCGGTACTCCTGGGCCTCCGCCATCATGTCGGCCGGAATGTCCGACACGTCGTAGTCGGCGCCCATCGTCTCCGTCTTGTAGGTGATCGCCTTCATCTTCACCAGGTCGATCACGCCGACGAACTTGTCCTCGGCGCCGATCGGCAGCTGGATGGCGACCGGGTTGCCCCCGAGCTTCGTCTCGATCTGCTTCAGCGTCGACTTGAAGTCCGCGCCGATGCGGTCCATCTTGTTGACGAAGCAGATGCGCGGCACGCGGTACTTGTCCGCCTGGCGCCAGACCGTCTCCGACTGCGGCTCCACACCCGACACGGCGTCGAAGACCGCGCATGCGCCATCGAGGACGCGCAGCGAGCGCTCGACTTCGGCGGTGAAGTCCACGTGGCCCGGCGTGTCGATGATGTTGATGCGGATGTCCTTCCAGAAGCAGGTCGTCGCGGCCGACGTGATCGTGATCCCGCGCTCCTGTTCCTGCTCCATCCAGTCCATGACGGCGGTGCCCTCGTGGACTTCGCCAATCTTGTACGTAATACCCGTGTAGAAGAGGATCCGCTCGGTCGTCGTCGTCTTCCCGGCATCGATGTGCGCCATGATGCCGATGTTGCGGGTTCGCTCTAATGGTGTCTGACGAGGCATTGCTTTTTACCGTCTTCGGTCTTCAGTCTTCAGTCTTCCGTGGTCTTCAGTCTTGCGTCGCGCGGCTCCGTTGACCGTAGACCGGAGACCGGCGACCGAAGACCATTACTACCAGCGATAGTGCGCGAAAGCCTTGTTGGCTTCCGCCATGCGATGCGTGTCCTCGCGCTTCTTCACCGCGCCGCCGCGCAGGTTCGCGGCGTCGAGCAGCTCGTTGGCGAACTTCTCCTGCATCGTCTTGCCGTCGCCACGCGAGCGGGCGTAGCTGACCAGCCAGCGGATGCTGAGGGAGAGGCGGCGGTTCGGGTTCACCTCGACCGGCACCTGATAGTTGCTGCCGCCGACGCGGCGCGACTTCACCTCGAGGCTCGGCTTCACGTTGTCGAGCGCCTTCTTGAACACCTTGAGCGGGTCGTCACCGGTCCGCTCCTTGATGATGTCGAAGCTCTTGTAGAGGATGCGCTCGGCGGTGCTGCGCTTGCCGTCGCTCATCACCGTGTTGATGAACTTGCTGACCAGCGCGCTGTTGTAGAGCGGGTCGGGGGCGAGCTCGCGCTTCGGAATTTCTCGTCTACGGGGCATAGATGCTCTCTGTCACTGCAATCTGTCGATTTTCAACCGCCAACTCATCTCCAATACGCCAATCGCCAATCGCCGATTGAAGATGCGCTACTGCTTCGGTCGCTTCGCGCCGTACTTCGAACGCCCCTGCTTGCGGCCCTGGACCCCGACGGCGTCGAGCGTGCCGCGCACCACGTGGTAGCGGACCCCCGGCAGATCCTTCACGCGGCCGCCGCGGATGAGCACCAGCGAGTGCTCCTGCAGGTTGTGGCCGACGCCGGGGATGTAGGTCGTCACCTCGATCCCGTTGGTCAGGCGAACGCGCGCCACCTTGCGGAGCGCCGAGTTCGGCTTCTTCGGGGTCTGGGTGAACACGCGCACGCAGACGCCGCGCTTCTGCGGGCTCACCTGGAGCGCAGGGCTCTTCGTCTTCGTGACGATCTTCTTACGCCCGTCGCGAACGAGCTGACTGATAGTCGGCATAACGGGGTCGGGAGTCATTTCTTCGAGGACACAACACAGATACCCGATCGGGAGCGTCCTCGAAAAATGCTCCCGACCCTGTTGCACACACGCATGCGGCGGCCAGCCTGAACGGCCACCACGTTCGTTCCAGGCCTGAAGACTTCTGTCTGGCGCCTGGAACTGCTGACCCTATATATGGAGTCGCGGGGACACCCGGAGCCTGTGCAACCCGGAATGCCCGAGGAAAAAGTCTTTTCTCTCTCTCGCTTATCGCGAGGTGGCTTCTTCCAGTGCGGTTGAGACTAGATAGGGTGTCCTAGTCCCCAAGAGAACCTGACGAATATAGCACTTAGGGTGTGACGGATCAATACGCGCGCCAACCTTTGCGCGCTGTCTTCGTTGCGCTACCCTTGCGGCGCCTGGCAATGTTACCCGGGCTCGCGTCGTATCCGCACACATGAGTTGCCATCGTATGTCGCAGCGCCTTCTCATCCCTTACGGTTGGGCTGGCCCTCGTCCTCTTCGCCGCGTCGCCGCTCCGTGCGCAGACCACGGCCACCGTCACGGGGACCGTGATTGACGCAACCGGCGGCGCGTTGCCCGGCACCCGGTTGAGGCTGGCGCATTCCGCCACCGGCCTCGTCAGAACTGCTGACGCGGGTCCCCAAGGCCGATTCGTATTCGCGGGCCTCCCGCCGGGCGAGTTCACCCTCAGCGGAGAACTGTCGGGCTTCCAACCACTGACGCGGACGCTCCTGCTCACGGTGGGGCAGACGGTCTCGGTCGAGCTCGAGCTCGGGGTCGGCGTCGCCATCGAGACGCTCGTGACTGCAGGGGGTGGCACCCTCGTGAATACGGTCACCTCCGAGCTCAGCTTCCTCGTTGGCGACCAGGCGATCGCGTCGCTGCCGCTCAACGGCCGCAACTACACCGACCTCGCCCTGCTCCAGCCCGGCGTGCTCCCGTACCCCTCCCGCGATGGCGGATCGGTCGTCGCGCACGGCCTCGGCATGAGCGTGAACGGGCAGGACTACCGTTCGAACGTGTACCTGCTCGACGGCACGCTGCAGAACGACTTCACCAACGGTCCGGCCGGCAGCGCCGCCGGCACCGCGCTCGGGACGGAGTCGATCCAGGAGTTCCGCGTCGAGACCAACGCCTACAGCGCGGAGTTCGGCCGCAACTACGGCGGGCAGATCAACGTGCTGACCAAGTCGGGCACCAACAGCATTCGCGGCAGCGCCTACGAGTTCCACCGCAACGACGCGCTCGACGCGCGGAACTACTTCGACGGCGCGCAGAAGCCCGCCTTCGCGCGCAACCAGTTCGGCGGGTCGGTCGGCGGGCCGCTGCGCCAGGACCGCCTGTTCTACTTCTTCGGCTACGAGGCGCTGCGCGAGAACCTGGGCAAGACGATCTCGAGCTTCGTCCCTGACGACAACGCGCGCCTCGGCCTGCTCCCCGACGGCCCGGTGACGATCAGCAGCGTCGTCCGTCCGTACCTGGACGCGATTCCGCGCGCCAACGGTCCGTCGATCGGGAGTGGGCTCGCCAGCCACACCTTCGAGTTCGATCAGGAGCTCGATCAGGACTTCATCCAGGGACGTCTGGACTATCACAACGCCGACGGCGCCCATCATCTGTTCGGCCGCTACACCTACGACGATGCGGTGCAGCGCCTGCCGACCGACTACCCGCAGTTCCCGCGCTCGTTCATCTCGACGAACCAGTTCTTCACCACCGAGTACCGCAACGTCCTCTCCGACCGCACGCTGCAGACGGCGCGGTTCGGCTACAGCCGCACGCGCATCGGCCAGAACGTCGAGGCGAACCTCGCCTCGCCGCTGCCGCCATTCGTCACCGGGCGCGAACTGGTCGGCGACATCGACATCGGCGGCATGCAGCGGTTCGGGCCGCAGACCTCCGCGAACCTGCGGCTGGCGCAGAACGTCTACAGCGGCCAGTACGACCTGACGCATACGCGGGGACGCCACCTGCTGAAAGCCGGCATCCTCGCCGAGCGCTACCACGCCTTCATGACGAACCCGACGTTCAGCCTGGGCATCTACGCCTTCGCCAACGTGCGCGCGTTCCTCGAGAACCGGGCGCTGCGCTTCGTCGGGCTCGGCCCCGAAGGCGACATCGACCGCGACTGGGGCTGGACGCTCTACGGCTTCTACGCGCAGGACAGCATCCAGATCTCGCCGCGGCTGACGGTCAACGGCGGCCTGCGCTACGAGTTCACGACGATGCCGATCGACGCGGCCGGCCGCGACTCGGCGCTCGTGAACCTGACCGATCCGGCGCCGGCGACGGGACGCCTCTTCGACGAGCCGTCGCTCACGGGCCTGTCGCCGCGCACCGGCATCGCGTGGGACGTCCTCGGCGACGGCAGCACGTCGGTCCGCGCCGGATACGGTCTCTACTTCAACACCAACAACCAGCAGAACCTGATCGTGACGGTCACGAACCCGCCGGCGACGCCGCGGTTCGTGATCCCCAACGCGAGCTTCCCCGACCCGCCGTTCGAGCGCGGCATCGGCAACACGATCCGGCCGATGCAGTGGGACATCGAGAACCCGCGGCTGCATGTCTGGAACGTCAGCCTGCAGCGCGCGCTGCCGGCGGACTTCGTCGCCACGGTCGGCTACGCCGGCTCGCGCGGCACGCACCTGTTCCGCAACATCGACGTGAACATTCCGACGCCGGTCACCGGACCGGATGGCCGCCTGTTCTTCGCGGCCGGGCTGCCGCGGCCGAACCCGAGCTTCGGGACGATCGAGCTGAAGAGCAGCGACGGCGAGTCCTGGTATCGCGCGCTCATCCTCGAGCTGCGGCGCAACTTCCGCAACGGCTTCTCGTTCCAGTCGTCGTACACGTGGTCGCGCAGCGAGGACACGACGCAGGCCTCCACGTTCTTCTCCGACGCCACCAACGGCACCACGGTCGCGTTTCCGGAATTCGATCCCGACTACAACAAGGGGCCGTCCGACTGGGACACGCCGCACAACCGCGTCGCCAACGTGATCTGGGACCTTCCCTTCGCCCGCGGCGCGACGGGCGTCAAGGGCGCGCTGCTCGACGGCTGGCAGTTGACCGGGATCGGCGGCGATGCGCAGCGGACAGCCGCTGACCGCCTTCGTGCAGAACAACTGGTCGCGCTCCCAGTGGTCTCCCTCGATTGCGCCGACCACCGGCCTCGATCGTCCGGACCTGGCACCGGGCCGCACCGCTGACTCCGCGGTGATCGGCCGCCCCGATCAGTGGTTCGATCCGTCCGCGTTCGTCCTGCAGCCCCAGGGCACGCTGGGCAACAGCGCCCGCGGCGCGTTTCGCGGGCCCGATCTGCGCACGGTGGACCTCTCGGCCATGAAGCGCATCCCGATCCGCGGCGACGCGCGCGCCGAGCTCAGGTTCGAGGTCTTCAACGTGTTCAACCGCGCCAACTTCGCCAACCCGACGCTGATTGCATTCGCCGGAGCGACGGCGGGCGAGGCGCCGCTGGCGACCTTCGGCCGGATTCGCTCCACCGTGACGTCAGCCCGGCAGATGCAAATAGGCGTGCGGGTTTCTTTTTGACGCATCCTTGACGTCCCCGGGCCGCGGAGACGCGGCGGCGCGGAGGGCAGGTCGTCTTGACACTTCGTATTTGCAATCTTCAAATCGAAAAACCCACAATCGGGGCATGATCAGCTCCGCGTCGCCGCGCCTCCGCGGCTGGTGGGGGTGCGAGGCCTGCCGCTCATGACCACCACCACTGCCACACATCGCGGCACCGTCCCGAGGAAGAAAAGCATGATCTGGGTGATCTTCGTACTGGGCGCCGTGCTGTCGTGGGGCGCGTATGGCGTGCTGCTGCACATGGGCCAGACACAGCTGGGCAATCCGCTGAAGGCGCTGCTCTGCGTCGGCGTCGCCTATTTCCTTATCGGGGTGCTCATCCCGGTGATGGCCCTGAGCGCGCAGGGCAACCTGTCGGGGTTCAACACGACGGGCCTGGTGACCGCGACGATCGCCGGGGCGCTCGGCGCCGCGGGCGCGGTGTGCATCATCTGGGCATTCCGCACCGGCGGGCTGCCGGTCTACGTCATGCCCCTCGTGTTTGGCGGCGCCCCGATCGTCAACGTGATCGTCACGATGGCGATTCACCCGCCGAAGTCGTCGATCAACCCGATGCTGTATGTCGGGTTCCTGCTGGCCTCGATCGGCGCGGCGCTGGTGCTGTACTTCCGGCCGACCGCCTGAGGACGAACCACAGAGACACAGAGCCTCTGTTTTCGTGCGCGGGCCGGCTTTAGCCGGCCCGGTCTTGCCCGTGGCTTCCGCCTTCAGGCGGAAGATCCATCACCGCTTCCCGATCGCGACGAGATTCTTGTCGGTCCTGAAATACCAGGTTCCGTCCACCAGTGCCGGGGACGCCAGGACGCGTTCGCCGAGGTGGTTGGTCCGCAACAGCTCGAAGGCCGCCGCGCCCGCCTTCACCACGAACGTCTCTCCATCGTCATTGGTGAAGAACACCTTGCCGTCGACGGCCACCGGCGATGCGGAGAATCCCTCGCGCTGCGCGACGCCGAGCCGGCCCTGCCACATCAACTTGCCCGTGGCGGCGTCGAGCGTCGTCACGATGCTCGCCATGTCGTTGACCATGTAGAGGTGCTCGCCGTAGAGAATCGGCGACGGCACGAAGGGAGAGCCTCGCGGGCTCGTCCACGTTACGTGGGTGCGCGTGACGTCGCCCCGGCCCCCGGGCTTGATGGCCAGAGTCGGGCCCGCCCGCCCCGACGAGCAGAAGACCATCCCGTAACCGACGACCGGCGTTGGAATCACTTCGTACGTCGTCCCGCGGCAGCTCCACAGCTCCCGGCCGGTGTCGGGGTCGTACGCCTGCACCTCCTGCTGGCCGTTGACGATGATCTCGTCGCGATCGACCGACGCGGACGGCAATCGGCGTGCCCCATCCGACCGACGCCTCGCGCGGCGTCCGCCACACCGGCTCGCCCGTGCGCGTGTCGAACGCGGCGATGAACGACCCGGAGAACTGGTCCTGGTAGAGGATGATGCGGTTCTTGTAGAGAAGGGGCGACCCGGCGGCGCCGTGATAGGCGTCCATGGCGCCAAGGTCGCGATGCCACAGGATCTTTCCGTTCAGGTCGAGCGCGAGAAGCCCGCGGCTGCCGAACGACACATATACCCGCTCGCCGTCTGTCGCCGGCGTGGCCGACGCGTGGCCGTTCTTGTAGTGCGAGCCGCCGTCGGTGCGGCCCTGCGGGGCGAACGTCTCCCAGAGCTTCATGCCGTCGGCGCGCCGCAACGCGAGCACCGAGAGCCGCCGGCCGTTGTCATAGGCGGTCGTCAGGATGATCCGGTCGCGCCAGACGATGGGCGACGAATTCCCTTGTCCCGGGACCGCCGTCTTCCACGCGATGTTCTCCGTGGCCGACCAGCTGTCTGGATAACCGCTGCCGGCGGCGAGTCCTTGTCCGGAGGGCCCGCGCCAGCGCGGCCAGTACTTCGCACCCTCGCCTGCGTCCGCGACCATCCGAACCGCGGGCTCCTGGGCGATGCCGCGAGGCGCCGGCGCGATGAGCGCCGCAAGCGCGACGAGCAGAAGCAGGCCGAGTCCCTTTGGACGAGGCAGGAGGAGGCGGCCGTTCGTGCGCCACGCCATTCGCGTCATCGGACCCTCAGGTCGAACGCCGCCATCTCGGCGAGGTTCCTCACCAGCAGGTAGCCGCCCGCCATTGCCGGATGATTCCACGTCTTGCCCGAGAGTACGGGGAACTGCACGAGCTCTTCGTGACGATCCGGGTTGGCCTTGACCAGCGTGAGATCGCCGTCCTCCGTGAGGACGATGAGATGGCCGCTCGCGAGCAGCACCTGGCCGTAGCCGTACCGTCCATCCTTCCATTTGAGCTCACCGGTCGCGGCGTCCACAGCTGCCAGGATCGATTCATCGAGCCCGTAAATGACGCCTTCGTGGAGCACGGAGCTGGTGAAGCGATTCTTCATCCGCGTATTGCGCCACACTTCGCGCACGGCGAGCGCGCCGCCGGATGCGGTGAGCTCGACCACGGCAGCGCCGGTCCCATAACCCGACGACAGGAACACCCGGTTGTCGCCGACGAGGAGCGGCTGTGACGCGTTGACGTCGGACATCGTGGTCCAGGGGTATTCCCAGAGCACCTCACCATCATCGGGCGTCAGGCCCATCAGGCGTGACGCGCTGAAGACCAGCAGCTGGCGCACGCCCGCCAGCGTCACGAGCATTGGGGACGAGTAGCCGGCGCGATCGCCCAGGGCCGACCACGTCCGCTTTCCAGTCCGGCGGTCGTAGGCGACCACCGACCGGCCGCCGGGTCCGCCGGGCAGGACGATCACCGTGTCGTCGACGACGAGCGGGGCTGCGGCCATTCCCCAGTCGAGGTTCGTGGCGCCATTGTCCTCGAGGATGTTGACGCGCCAGAGGACCCGTCCGGTGGCGTCGTCGAGACAGCGCAGCTCCCCGCGCGCGCCGAGCGCATACACGCGCCCGTCCGCCCACGTCGGCGTCGCCCGAGGCCCGTCTCCACCCATGAACTCCGTGAACAGCGTCGGCCACCCGTTGATCCACAGCTCGCGGCCGGTGACGACGTCGTACGCGGCGGCGACTTCGTCGCCGGCTCGTTGCTCGATCGTGAACGCACGACCGCGCGCCACCGTGAACGACGCATATCCACCGCCCACCGGTTGCTTCCACATGGGCGTCAGGCCCTCGGCGGGCCAGTTCGTGTTGATGGGACGCTCGTCGTAGTGGCCATCGCGTCGCGGACCCCTGAAGTCGGTCCAGAACAAGGCGGGCGCCGCCGGCGATCGCGCGGGTGGCGCGGCCGCCGCCGCTGCGTTGGCCACGGCATCGGGGGTATGCCGGACGTCGAGCTCGGCCGGTGGGACCCGCGCCGGCTCCTGCGTCCGCTGGGCCTCGCGATGGCGGGCGATCTCGACCGCCTGTGCATCATTCGGCGTCGTGAACCGGAGACGAGGCTGTCCGCTTCCGGCGAGCACGACGCGAAGGCCAAAAAACTGGTAGAGCACGGCGGCGAGAACGGCGACGCCGATCAATCCAATCCCCGCGACCTTCAGAGCGCGCCGCAGCATCGGAGCTAGCCTATATCAACTTCCAACTCCCAACTCGGGCCAACTCCCAACTCCCAACTCCCAACTCCCAACTCCCAAGTCCCAAGTCTCAACTTCCGGCTGAAGCCGGAAGCCACGACCGCTCTTGACCGGCCCCGCCTCTCCTCCGGTGGCTTCCGCCTTCGTAGGGGCCGGCTAGCGGCAAAGCCAGAAGCGCGGCCTGCTGCCGACTGCCGACTGCCGACTACTCCGATCTCAACGCCGCCAGCAGCGGCGTGCGCGTGACGGCTTTCGTCGCCAGCACGGACGACAGCAGGCCGGTCACGAGCAAGCCGAACAGCAGCAGCGCGCCGCCGGTCGTGAGCGGAAGGCGGCCGCCCCGCTCGGCGGCGGCCGGCGCGATGGCGAGCACAGCGCAGAGGGCGCCGGCAACGAGGCCGCCACCAAGCAACAGAATGTTCTCGGCCATCACCATCAGCAGGAAATGACCGGGGCGGTACCCCACGGCGCCGAGCAGCGCCAGCTCGCGGCGCCGCTCGATCACGTTGCGCAGCAGCACCGCGGCGAGACCCACGGTCCCGAGCAGCAGGCCGAGCCCACCGAGCGTCTGGAACGTCGAGAGGTAGGTGTTCTCGACGCGATGGAACTCCGCCAGGCGCGCGGTCGTCAGCGTCGCGTCGGCGCCGAGATCGCCGAGGGCGTTCTCGATCGCCGTGGCGGTGGACTCGGCGTTCGGCGCATCGACCAGCAGCATCCGGTAGCCTTCCTGCTCCGGAAACAGCGCGCGGAAGTGCGTTTCAGCCATCACCAGCTCGCTCTGGAAAATGCTGTCGCGCAGCGCGCCGACCAGCCGCAGGCGCACGGGACGTCCACCGTTTTCGATCACGACGTCATCGCCGAGCGCGCGGTGCAGCACGTAGGTCATCGAGTTCGCGTCGGCGATCACCGGAATGGCGCCATCAGGCTCCGCGCGTCGCAGGAGCAGCCACGGATTGGCGCGTTCCTCGCCGGTGGCCGCGAGCGAGTCCTGGAATGAGAAACGTCCGGCCGCGATGAACGGCTCTCGCACACCGATGATGCGAGGGTTCGTGGGCTGGTACAGGTTCAGACAGCTGGCGTCGTCACCCGGCAGCAACCTGACGGGCTCAATCGCGACATTGCCGAGACCGGCAAGGTTGAGCTCCCGGCGTCCCTCCTCGGTCGCTGGATCGTAGAGGACCGGCAGCAACGATTCGACCATGACGCTGTAACCGCCCACGCCCGACTGTCGATCGGTCGCCCCTCCGCCCTCGTCACGCCGGAAGGCATCAACGGAAATGAGAATGAACGTGGCCGAGGCGATCACGGCCATCGAGAGCACGCTCCTCCCCGGACGGTACGACGCGTTCCGGAACCCGAGACGAGCGACGGGACGCCAGCCGTGCCCGGCGAGGGAGGCGCGCGGCGGCCGCCGATACGCGTACGCGCACAGGCAGAGACACGCGCCGAGCAGGGCCGTGCCGGCTCCGAAGAAGGCGCCGGTGCCCTCGACGGCATCGATGGCGGCACCCCCGATGAGGGCGGCTCCAAGCAGCGCGAGGACGAGCGCCGCGGTCAGGTAGCGTGTGGCACTCTTCCGGCTGAAGCCGGAAGCCACACCCTGTAGAGGCGGACCTTCAGGTCCGCCTTCGGCAATCTGACCCGACAGCAGGCTCCGTTCAGAGATGGCGTCGAGTCCGCGCAGCGTCCACCAGGTGCACGCGAGCGCGGCGACGATGCCGCCGATGGCGCCGCCGGCGAGTGACAAGGGGGTCACGTGCAGCGAGAGCGCCGTGGTACCCACGGCGTCCACCCACCACGTGCGCAGCCCGATCATCAGGAGCCACGCATACGCGATGGCTCCCCCCAGGCCGAGGACGCTCCCGGCCATGGCGAGCACCAATCCCTCGCCGAGGAACAGCCGCCGAATCGTTCGAGGCTTGTAACCGACCGCCCGAAGCAAGCCGACCTCTCGCCCGCGCTGCTCCACGCCCAGCTTGAAGAAGAGCGCCGCCAGCAGCAGCGCCGACACGACCAGGAAGAAGCTGAAGTAGACGAAGTACTCGCCGAAGTCGGTTGCGCCGCGCGACGCCGCGAGAGCCTCGGCGCGGACCTCGCGCACCGCGAGCCCTGTGGCCAGCGGATCGAGATGGCCGCGGACGTCGGCCGCGAACGCCTCGGCGACGTCGGCGAGCGGTTCACCAGCGGGCGGGACCAGGCGAATCGAGGTGAGCGCGCCGAACCGCGACCGCCAGAGGCCCTGCCCCACCCCGAGCGGAATGAAGGCCTTCGGCGTGGCGCGATACGCCTTCCAGTACTCTTCGTCCACGGGCCGCACGCGCCGGAGGTCGAGCGGGAACGGCGGGTCCCATTCGTCGAGGGTCGGCGAATCGGTGATGCCGGGATAGGTCGGCGCCATGTCCCGGTCGCCCGCGGCAATCGGGACGACGGCCGCCAGGCGGAAGTCTGCGTGCCGCGTGATGAGACGGCCCGGCTCCTCCCACAGGTAGTACTCGAGCGAGACGGCGTCGCCAACGGACGCCCCGAGATCGCGCGCAGCCCACTCGTTCAGGACGATGGGCGGCGGTGAGCCCGGCGCCGGCGTGATCCCGGGTGCGATCGCCTCCAGGTCGATGGCAGTAACGAGCGAGTACGGGACTTCGCGCGAGCCGGCCCGGATAGTGTTGGCGAGATAGGTGAACAGCGGCGTCGCGATGCCGGGCATTTCATCGAGCGCCTTGGCGGCGGCAGCAGCCTGGCGATCGTCGAGCAGGCCGGCATCCGACTCGAGCACGACGGCGCGCGGCGCGTCGAGCGTGCGGAGGCGCAGGCCGAGGTCCTCGAGTTGCGCCGCACGCCGAACGACATCCTCGAGACCGGGCGCTACGTCCGCCTCCGCGGTCCGCCTTTCCACGAGCAAGGCGTTGACGCGTCCGGGCACCTCGAGGTCGTCCTGCAGGCGCGCGAGCGGGACGAAGATCGCCCGCACTTCTCCCTGCTGCGGCCGGAGCGAGAACTCGCCCAGCGACTCGGGCGGGAGGACCGCGCGCACGGTCAGCCGCATCGTGCGGCCGGGATCATCCTTGCGGCCGTGGACCGATTCGAGCGGAATGTCGGACGGACGCTGCACGCGCACGAGCACGGCCTCGCCCGCCCGGGCGCCGAGATCGCGCGCGACCGCCGGGCTCAGCAGCGCCTCGCGATCGCCCGCGCGCCCGCCGTCGAGGCCGTGAAACTGCCAGAACCGATCGTCCACTCCGTAGACCAGCACCTGGCCGACCCGGCGTCCGCTCTCCTGCCCGGTCACGAAACCCTGGACCATGACGAGCGGCGTGGCGCCGATGTCGGCGGCCAGCTGCTCGCGCACAAAGCCCGTGGAGAGCACGGCCGCGTCGGTGCGCCCGAGCCGCGCCTCGACGAGCGCGCGCAGGCTCGCACGGACCGAATCGCCAACCAGCAGCGCGCCGGCGAGCACGGCCACGGCCGTTGCGACGCCAACGACCACCGCCGCGTTGGTGCGCCAGTAATGCGTGAGGCCGCGGAGCACGAGCAGGCGCAGTGTCATCGCTCGGGCATCCGTACGGGAGCCGCCGCCGCGGCCAGCGCTGCGGCGACCATGGTGGTGGTCATCACAGCCTGCGGAGCCGCTGGTCGGCCAGCTCGAAGCGAATCGGGAACCGTGACGCCAGGGCCGCGTTGTGCGTCACGACGATGAGGATGCTCTGCTGGCGCGCATGCAGGTCGAGCAGCAGCGCGGCGACGGTCTCGGCCGTGTGCGGATCAAGGTTGCCGGTCGGTTCGTCGCAGAGCAGGAGGCGCGGCTGGCGGATCAGCGCGCGCGCGATCGCGACGCGCTGGCGCTCGCCGCCAGAGAGCTCCGCCGGGCGATGATCGATGCGATCGGCGAGGCCGACCTGCTCGATGAGGGCGCGGGCGCGCTGCGCGTCCCCGCCGCCCTGTCCGTTGCGCGGCGCGACCAGCGTGGGCACGAGCACGTTCTCGAGGAGCGAGCACTGCGGCAGCAGGCAGTGATCCTGGAAGACGAACCCGATCGCCGCGTTCCTGAAATCGGCGAGAGCTGAAGCGCCCAGCGTGAACGGGTTCGTGCCGCCGAGCGTCACCGTGCCGGCCGAGGGCGGCTCGAGGGCGCCGAGCACGTAGAGCAGCGAGCTCTTCCCGCTTCCAGACGGTCCGGTGATCGCCGCCGCCTCACCTGGCGCGAGCGACACGCTGATGTCGGAGAGGACCGTCAGCGGTCCGCGCGGCGTCGGATAGTCCTTGCTGACGTGTTCTACGTGCAGCACGGCGTCAGGCCACGGCCTGGGCACGGGCGGCGACGTCGCGATAAACGTCGATGAGCCGGTCCGCCGAATGCGCGACGGTATACTGCGCGCGCACGCCGTCGAAGGCGCGCTGACCGAGCGTGTGGCGGGTCGCCTGGTCCTGCCACAGGTCGAACAGCGCGTCGGCGAGCCGCTCGGGGTTGTCGGGCTCCACCAGCACGCCGCCGCCCGTGCGCTCCACGATCTCCACGAACGCGCCGCGCCGCGGCTGGACGACGGGCAGGCCGCTGGCCATGGCCTCGAGGAGGAACATCCCCTTCGGCTCGTCGTAGGTGGCCGGGACCGAGAGGACGTCGAGGCTGCGCAGGAACGCCAGCTTGCCCTCGCGATCCACGGCGCCGTGGTAGGTGAACTCGTCGCCGACGGATGCGGCGCGCAGCGTGCGCTGCACGTCGGCGAGATACGCCTCGTGCGCCGGCGCGAGGTAGCCCGCGGCGTCGAGCCGCGCGGTCGCGCGCGGGGCACGGCGGCGGAAGCGGACGTAGGCGTCCGCCAGTTGGTGCAGCCCCTTCTCTGGCGCGACGCGCGCGAAGTATCCGACGCGGAATCCGTCACCGGGCTGGCGGAATCCGGCCCGCCCGTCCCCCTTCGCGCCCGCGTCCGGCCCCCGCTCGTACCCTTTCATGCTGATGCCGAGCGGCACCACGGACAGGCGGCTGGCCGGAATCGCGAGGAGCTGTCCCATGAACCGGGCGCAGTAATCGCTCACCGCGATGAACCGATCGACCTGCGGCACCTGCTCGCGGATGAGCGCCAGCGCCTGCTCGCGATACGCGGGGGGCAATCCGTTGAGGAACAGCTCCTCACCCTGCAGCGTGCAGCACACCGGACGGCCGAAGGCGGCGCGAAGCGGGGCCGCCATGGCGATGAGCAGCGAATTCGGCAGGTTGACGACGTCCGGCGCCGGCTCGTCGCGTGTCCACTCGAGCAGCTTCTCGAACTCCCGGCGCAGCACGCCACCGGTGCCCTGCAGCATCGAGATGGTCAGGTTGCCAAGCAGGGCGGGATCGGTCGTGACCGACCTGTTCGCGAATGCGCTGATCACCGCAGGCGCGTCCCACACGCGATCGAACACGCGCGGCAGCCGGCGGACGAACGCGAGGTGCTGCTGCAGATACACGCTGATACCGCCGAAGAGGACGCGGTGCCGGCTCACGTTGGGCTCGTCGGTGCGCGTCGGTGTGTAGACCGGCACCAGCTCCACGTCGTGTCCGCGAGCGATCAGCTCGACCGCGAGCGCGTTGTCGCGGAAGCAGCTCCCGCAATACATGCCCGCCGCGCCCGCCGTGATCGAGAGAATCCTCATCGGTGGAGCATCACCTGCAGTCGGAGGGGCCGCCTTCAGGCGGCCCGGGGCCGGCTGAAGCCGGCCCCTACGAGAGATGCGAGATCTTCAGCCGTCTGGAACGCCCGCGCCCTGAACAGGAATTCCACGATGTTCCCCTCGTGCGGCTGCAGCCAGTTCAGCCTCGTCGTCGGCACCGGCCCGAAGTTGAGGCGATCGACGTGCACCGCGTCGAGCAGCCGGCGGCGGAAGCTCCGGCTGGCACGTGATCGCCGTGCAGACGAGCGTCGGGCCGATGGCTTCGATCATCCGCGACTCGGGGCACTCGACCACCGTCACGAACGGAAACATGAACTCCTTCTTCGCGACCGCGGCGTCCGGAGACTGGCAGTGGACGACGGTCGGCAGCAGGTAATCGGCACGCCCCTGCTTCACGAGACGGCCTTCTTTCCGGTGCTTCGCTGTCACATCGGTCACGCCGGGGGCCGCGAGGTCGGCGTCGATCGACTTCGAGATCGCCTCGGCGGCGCCGGGCACCGTGAACGCGGCGAGGCTGGCGTCGGGGTCGTCGTGCGCAAGCGGCCGAACGTCGGCGAGGCGCAGCGCGATGGCCTCGGCAATCTCGCGCGTGTGGCGGCTTGCCCAGATGCCGGACGTGTTGATGCAGCCGCGGCCGCCGTTGGTGAAGACGCTCTCGACCATGGTGTCCAGGTGCGACTCCCACTGGTCGACCTGATCGTCGCCGAGCAGAATTTTGGAGAACCCCGGGCCGTGTGCCTGCACACGTGGATCGGTGCGGTACCTCTCGACCGTCGCGCTGCTGCCGAAGATGAGGCTCCGGCCGCACGAGTCGAGCACGGCGGCCCCGACGTCCCCCTGTCCCGGATAGATCGAGAATCGCTTCCCGCGGGATGCCGGCGGCGAAAAAGGCTTCGGCCATCCGGTACGGCGTCCACGGCTCCAGCGGACCCGGTTTGAGCACGAGCCCGAGCTGCATCGGGATGATCGGGAGCCACAGCGTGTGCACGCCCGGCGAATTCGACGGCAGCACCAGGCCGAGCACCGGCGCCTGCGCCTGGTAGCTGATGGGTACGCCGCGCTCCTCGCCGTAGCCCGTGGTCAGGACGTCGAGTGACAACCCGCGTGTCAGGGAGACGAGGATGTTCCGCATCTCGGCGAGCACGAAGGCGTTCTTCTTCATGTTCGCGCGGCACAGGCGCTCGGGAATGCCGGTGGTCGCCGACTGCGCGCGCACGAAGTCGTCCGCCGTCTGCGTGCCGTCGCCGATCGGCAGCGTCGCGTTCGTGTAGAGCTCGCCGGCGTGGCCCACTCGCGAGATCAGCTCGTCGATCGGGATGGCGCGCAGCACGTCGCGCGCCCGCGAGGCGTGGCGCATGTCCCGCTGGATCAGGCCGCCATTGGCCCGGCTCATCGTCGCGATCGGTTCCCCCGTCGCGAAATGAACGACCTCATCGACATCGAGACTGTTGTAGGCCTGGCCCCAGCGCAGAATCGGAATGTGCATGGTCAATAAACCCCGACAGTCGTCGTTTCCGCGAAGGCGCGATACGGCCGCACGCCGCTGACCCCGTCCCACGGGTACTTCTCGTATGGCGGCTCGCGTTCGCCTTCGTCGCGCTCGAGGAAGCCGGGCATGAAGAATTCCTTCGTGAGCGTCGTCAGCTTCACGCGGCCCGTTTCACCATACTCGACGATGCGCCCGGGATCGGCGAAGTCCACGACCTCGACGGCCGCCCGCGGCTGCGGCGGGTAGTAGGCGATCTTGTAGCCGTTGTGCGGGCCGCTCGGCGCGCTGGCGGCAAGGCCCATCAAGGTGTTCCCGTAAGTCGGCGTCATGTACGCGCCGTCGAGCAGCTCCTCGTGCGCGAAGCGATTCCACTGCGGCGTGAACTCGGTGCCGCCGGAGAAGATGCCGGTGATCCCCATCTTCCTGATCGTCGTCCCCATCGACTCGAGGCGCAGCGCCAGCGCCTCGAGCAGCTTCGGCGTGGTGAACATGCACTTGATGTCGTGGTTCGCCTGCAGGATCGTGACGGCCTGGTCGATGACGTGATCCTTGTAGGCCTGGAGATGATCCATCCAGCCCTTCTTGATCAACTTGACGACCCAGCGCGGATCGAGATCGACGCAGAACGAGATGCCGCCGCGGTGCTGGGCCAGGTGCTCGACCGCCAGCCGCAGCCGGCGCGGGCCGGACGGCCCGAGCATCAACCAGTTGGCGCCTCTGGGGAAGTACTCGTCGGGCAGCGTCGCGCTGAAGAGCTCGTAGTCGATGCGAAAGTCCTCGCACGCGATGCGCGTTTTCGGCGTGCCCGTCGTCCCGCCGGTCTCGAACACGAAGACGGGTTTCCCGGCGAGCCCGCGCGGAACCCAGCGCTGCACCGGCCCGCCCCGCAGCCATTCGTCCTCGAACGGCCCCAGCCGTTTCAGGTCGGCGAAAGTGTGAATCTCGGTGCGCGGGTCCCACCCGAGCTTTGCCGCGTAGTCGATCCAGAATGGCGCGCCGGTGGCGGGATCGAAGTGCCAGGCGACCATCTCGCGGACGCGGGCGTCGAGCGCCGAGCGGGCGGCCGCAACCTGCGCCTCGGACGCCGCGGCAGTGGTCGAAGGGAGGGTCATGACGCGTAAGTATAGCGGGCGGCCGCTGTAACGGTTCGCGGGCCTCCGGCGTAGGTATGATTACGCTTCCCCGGTCCACGGCGTTGCACCGGCACGGCTCCAATCCCCTGCGAGGACATGATGGCGACAGTGCAGACGAAGTCGGCGAGCCCGCCCCTGACCGGCGTCCAGTGGGTCATCTGCGGCGTGGCGGCGCTGGGCTTCGCCTTCGATTCCTACGAGCTGTTGATGCTGCCGCTCATCGTGCGTCCGGCGCTCGCCGACCTGCTCGCCGTGGCGCCGAACAGCCTCGCCGTCAATGCGTGGGTCGGGACGATGCAGTACAGTTCCCGCCGTCGCGGGCGGCATCTTCGGCCTCCTCGGCGGGTACCTGACCGACCTGCTGGGCCGCCGCCGCGTGCTGGTCTGGAGCATCCTGCTCTACGGCTTCTCGGCGCTGGCGGCCGGCTACGCCACGAGCGTCGAATGGCTGCTCTTCTGGCGCTGCCTCACGTTCATCGGGGTGTGCGTGGAATTCGTGGCGGCGGTGGCATGGCTGGCGGAGCTCTTCCCCGATCCGAAGATGCGCGAGCGCGTGATCGGCTACACGCAGGCGTTCGGCTCGATCGGCGGCCTGATGGTCACCGGCGTGTACTACGTGATCGTCACCAACGCCGAGTCGTTCCCGCTCGTCCGCGGTGGCCACGAAGCGTGGCGCTACACGCTCATTTCCGGCGTCATCCCCGCCATCCCGCTGATGATCATCCGCCCCTTCCTGCCCGAGTCGCCGGTGTGGCGCGAGAAGAAGGCGGCCGGCACGCTCAAGCGTCCGAGCTTCGCGGCGCTCTTCACGCCCGAGTTCCGGCGCACCACGATCATCACGACGATCATGATGGCGGCCGTCTACGCCGCGGCCTTTGGCGCCATCCAGCAGATGCCGCGCATCGTGCCGGGCCTGCCGGAAGTGCAGGCGCTGCCGCGCACGGCGCAGGAACAGGTGATCAGCGGCGTCCAGTCGTTCCAGGAGTTTGGCGGGCTCACCGGACGGATCCTGCTGGCGATGCTGGCGGCGGTGATCATCGGCCGGCGCCGGCTGCTGCACCTGTTCCAGCTGCCGGGACTCGTCTTCGTGCCGCTCGTGTTCTTCCTGACGCCGAGCGTCGGCCTCGAGATGGCGCAGTGGGGCATCTTCCTCGTCGGCATGGCGACGATTGCGCAAATGAGCTTCTGGGGGAACTATCTGCCGCGCGTGTACCCGACACACCTGCGCGGCACGGGCGAGAGCTTTGCCGCGAACGTAGGCGGGCGCATGATCGGCACCTGCGCCGCGCTCGTCACGACGTCGCTCGTCCCCGCGATGCCCGGTGGATCGGTGCCGGTGAAGCTCGCATACGCGGCCGCGCTCGTTGGCACGTCCGCCTACATCATCGGCGTCGTCGCCAGCCGCTGGCTGCCGGAACCGAAAACGGAAGCGCTGCCGGACTGATCATGAAGCGGGCAGCGGGCAGCGGGCAGCCGGCCGTTCACTTCGGCGCGTGGGCGATCGCCTGTTTCCCCGGCTTCGCCTCGTTCACTCGTGTCGCTCCTGCCGCAGGTCGCGGCTCTCTTCCGCAACGATCAATTCGATAGTGGGATCCCGGTACTCCCACTGGATCATGGCGGTGACGAACCGCGGCTCGTGGTCGAACCGGAGCCGCGAGTCGAGTTGCACCCGGCTGTGCCGGGGGAGCCGGCCGTGCACCTGGCGGAAGAGCTGCCCCTCGCGCCGATACGTCTCCGTCCGCGCGGCGAAGTCCTCGACGTTACGAACGGCGAATACCATGAAACGGACGGCCACTGCCGCCGGCGAGGAGCGCGACCGTGGCAACCCTGAGCCGTTGGTGGCGCTGGAGTGCAGGCAACCGGCCGAGAGACAGCACGCCCTCGGAGAGGAGCATCGCAAAGCCGATCGCGGGAAAGTACAGGTATCGCGACGCGTTGCCCCAGGTGAAGAACACGAAGGGCGCCATGGCGAGCACCGTCCAGCACGCGGCGAACCGTACGCGCGGGCTGCCACGCAGCAGCAGGAGTGGCAGACCCACCGCAATGAGCACGTAATTGACCGCGTCACGCCGGCCCACGTAGAGGGCCACGGCGTAGTCGAGCGCATTGGACACGACATGCCGTCCGATCGCGTAGTGCCCGTCCGAGACGACATAGTTGCGGCTGTTGATCCACAGATCGATCGCGAGATAAGCCGCCGCGACAAGCGCGTACGGGACGAAGGGCCGCGCCCATCGCCACGCCTGTCCGCGCGCCCGCAGACGGATCCTCGCGCGCAAAGAAGTGCGCCGTCAGCACGAGCAGCGGCAGGAACATCACTGCGCTCTCGTGCGTGAGGAGCGCCAGCAGGAACGCTGTCACCGACAGCAGGTGCCACCTGCGGAGGCCGGTCCGGCGAAACTCGAGCAGGCCGAGAAGCGCGATCAGCCCGAAGCAGACCGACAGGGGCTCGCCGATGGCACCGACCCAGGCGACAGCGTCGATGTGCGCGGGCTGCACGACGAAGAACAGCGCGCTGAGAAAGCCGAAGGCCAGGTTTCCTGATATTCGATTCGCGAACCCGAGCACGAGCAGGCCGTTGACCGCGTGGAGCACGATGCTTGCGAGGTGGAACAGCGTCGGCGATCCGCCGAACGCGGGCGTCGCGACGCCGAAATAGGCATCGATGACGGGCCGATAGAAGTGGTTCATGTCCGCGAACGCCACGAGGCGTGCGGGGTGGAACGACCAGCTGCCGACGAGCCACTGGAAATCGTCGTCGAAAAAGTAGGCGGAGAGCGCGGGGCGATAGACGACGGCCGCCGCCGCAATGAGCGTCAAGACTGCCGCGAGTAATCGAGCGACCCTCATGCGCGATCGGCTACCGACCGATTCGATACAGGTGCGTGTCGCTGCGGATGAAGATCGCTCCGCCGGCAACGGCCATCGACGCCAGCGTGGAGCCGTCGAGGCGGTTCGTGGCCAGGCGGCCGAACTGACGGCCCGGCGGGACCACGGTCGTCACGCCTTCCTCGCTCTGGAAATAGATCCGCCCGTCGGCGAACACGGGGGACGCCGAGTAATTGCCACCGAGCCGCTGCTGGTAATGAATCGCACCGGTCTTCGCATCGACGGTCGTCAGGATGCCGGTGTCGTTGATCACGTACAGCTCGTCGCCGACGAGGATGGGCGACGGCGTGAACGGCGCGCCGCGAGCCAGCGTCCACGCGACGTGCGTGCGCGTGACGTCGCCCTGCCCGTCCGCGCGCACGGCGATCAGCGTCGGCTGATTGAACCCGGTGGCGATGAACACGAGGCCATGCCCGAAGACCGGACGCGGCACGTTCGAGAACCCATCCTGGTAGTTGACGCGCCAGATCTCGCGGCCTGACGTCGGATCGTACGCGTACGCGGTGTACGCGCCCACCGAGACGAGCTGATCCCGCTCGCCGACGCGAATCAGGAGTGGCGTCGTGTAGGCCTGATCCGCCGGCTTGCGGCGCTGGGTGCGCCAGCGCTGCTTGCCCGTCCGCGTGTCGAGGGCGACGACGAACGCTTCGTCGTAGTTGCCGTCGCAGTTGAAGATGAGCAGGTCGCCGTAGACGATCGGCGTGCCGCCGCTGCCATGCTGCGACTCGTAGCGGAAGCGCTCGCGCCACACGACCTCGCCCGTCGTCGTCAGCGCAGCCGTGCCGTCAGCGCCAAAGTGCACGTAGACGCGATCGGCGGTGACAACCGGCGTTGGCGAGGCGCGGCCGTTCTTGGGATGGGCGTACCCGGGTCGATCGATGCGGATCACCTCGACGTTCACCGCTTCGCGTCCCGTCTCCGCGTCGAATGCCAGCGCGCGCAGCGACAGCGCCCCTCGCGCCTCCTCGACGGAGGCCGTCATCCAGACCTTGCCGCCGGCCACCACGGGCGAAGACCAGCCCGACCCTGGCACCGGCACTTTCCACACGACGTTGTTCGTTTCGCTCCACTGCGCCGGGATGCCGCGTTCGCCTGAGTGTCCCTGCCCGCCGGGCCCGCGGAATTGCGGCCATTCCTGCGCGGATGCCCCGGCCGAGGCGAGGAGGACGATGAGCAGCGCGGCCCGGTACACGCCCGTATGGTAGCGCGGTGTCGGTGGCTTCCGGCTTCAGCCGGAAGATCCCGCCGGCCGCCGACCGCCGACTGCCTGCTGCCGACTGCGCACCACGAGCGGCGCTATACTGCGCGGCATATGCGCCTGCACTTCTTCCGGCTGAAGCCGGAAGCCACGGTGTCCTTGTGCGTGCTCTGGGGTGTCCTCATCCTCGGCCTGCGCGCAGATGCCCAGGACTGGCCGCAGTTCCTTGGTCCCACGCGCGACGGCGTGTACAAGGGTCAGCCGCTCGCCGACACCTGGCCGGCCGGCGGCCCGCGCGTCGCCTGGCGCAAGACGCTCGGCCAGGGATTCAGCGGACCGGTCGTGGCGCAGGGCCGCGTCCTCATCTTCCACCGTGTCGGCAACGAAGAGATCGTCGAGTCGCTCGACGCCCGGACCGGCAGCCAGCAGTGGCGCTACGCGTATCCGACGACGTATCGCGACGATTTCGGATTCGACGAGGGCCCGCGCGCGGTGCCGGTCGTCGCCGGCGGCGTGGTCTACACCTTCGGCGCCGAGGGGCAGCTGCACGCGATCGATCTCGGCAAAGGCACGCGCCTGTGGAGCGAGGACACGAGAAAGCGCTTCGGCACGCAGAAAGGTTTCTTCGGCAGCGCCGGATCGCCGCTCGTGGAGGACGGCCGCGTGATCGCGAACGTCGGCGGCCGCGCCGCGGGCATCGTCGCCTTCGACGCGAAGAGCGGAAAAGTGTTGTGGACGGCGACCGACGACGAGGCGAGCTATTCGTCGGGGTTCGGCGCCACCATCGGCGGCAAGCGGCTCGCCATCTTTCTCACGCGCGCGGCGCTCGTCGGTCTCGATCCGGCCACGGGACAGGTACAGTTCCGGCGTCCCTGGCGTGCGCGGCAGGCCGCATCGGTCAACGCCGCCACGCCGCTCGTCATCGGCGATCTGATCTTCGTCTCGGCGGAGTACGGGCCGGGCGCCGGAGTGGTTCGCGTCGAGGGCTCGAACCTCGTGGACGTCTGGCATTCCGACGAGGTCCTCACCAACCATTACGCCACGAGCGTGCACGCCGGCGGGTTCCTGTATGGCTTCCACGGGCGCCAGGAGTTCGGCCAGAGCTTCCGCGCGGTGGAGCTGCGCACCGGCAAAGTGCGCTGGAGCGAGGAGAAATTTCGCGCCGGCAGCGTGACGCTCGCCGGCGATCGCCTCGTGATCCTTCGCGAATCGGGCGAGCTCGTGCTCGCCGCGGCGTCTCCCGACGCCTTCCGTCCGCTGGCGCGCGCGCAGGTGCTGCCGGCCGTCGTTCGCGCGTTCCCCGCGCTGGCGGACGGCTTTCTCTACGCGCGCAACGAGAACACGCTCGTCAGCCTCGATCTGCGGCGCGCCGCGGCACAGGCGCGCAACGAGAACACGCTCGTCAACCTCAATCTGCGGCGCGTCGCGGCACAGGCGCCCGCCGACCCGGGCGACATCCTCGACCGGGCTGTGGCGGAGTTCGAGGGCGGACGCATCGCCGAATCGGCGGCCTCGTTCGACGAGGTGGTGAAGCTGGCGCCCGCCATCGCGCCTCAGCTCTGGCAGCGGGGGATCGCGCTGTATTACGCCGGCCGCTACGGCGACTGCCGGCGCCAGTTCGAGTCGCACCGCACGGTGAATCCCGACGACGTCGAGAATGCGGCGTGGCACTTTCTCTGCGTCGCGCGTGCGGAGTCGCCCGAACGGGCGAGGGCCGCCTTGCTGCCGGTGGGGCCCGACTCGCGGGTACCGATGCGACAGGTCTACGAGATGTTCCGCGGCAAGCTCGAGCCGGCGCAGGTGCTCGCCGCGGCCGGCTCGCGGCCCGGCGGCCAGTTCTATGCGCAGCTGTATCTTGGCCTGTATTACGAGGCCATCGGCGACGCGCGCCGCGCGCGCGAGCACATCGGGATCGCGGCACAGCCGCGGTTCGCGGCGGAGGGCGGCTACATGCACACCGTCGCGCGGATTCACCTGGCGCGACTGAAGTGATTCGGGCTCCGGGCTTCGGGCTCCGGGCTTCGGGCTTCGGGCTTCGGGCTCCGGGCTTCAGGTCCGCCTGGCTGGACCGCAGACCGGGTCGTAGGCCGACCTTCAGGTCCGCCTGCTCCGCCACCGGAGCTCTGAGCCTCGTGGCCCGGAGCGCGTCATCGTGCCCGCACGTCGTACGCAGCGAGCACGCCTTGATTCCGGATGTAGAGCCGCCCGCCGCTCACGACCGGGTGCGCCCATGAGGGTAGTCCCTGGTCCGCGATGCTGAACCGCCCCTTCTCGCGGTAACCGGCGGGCGTGGCCTCGACGAGGCCGACCACATTGTCCTCGCTGAGGACGTAGAAGTGCCGGTCGGCATACGTAATCGCGCCCTTCCCGACCGACCGATCCCGCCACATCTGCTTCCCGGTGGCAAACTCCAGGCACGCCATGATCGAGTTGTGGAACCCGTAGAGGTAACCGTTGAGGACGATGACCCCGCCGTGATGGTTCTGCATGTCGCGCGTGAAGTAGACCTCCTGCGCCGTCAGGCCGCCGTCGCGCGCGCCGAGCGTGAGCAGCGCGCCGCCGGTGCCGTAGCTCGAGGTGTAGAACACCTTGTTGTCCTGCACGACGGGTGTGGTGATGTTGGCGGTGCCGTTGGCCACCGGCTGGTAGCGCCACAGGAGCTTCCCGTCCGACGCGCGCACGCCGACGCCGGCGTCGGCCGTGAGTGTCATGATCGCGCGTACGCCCGCGATGTCGGCAACGATCGGCGAGGCGTAACCCGCTTCGTCGCTCAACTCCTTCGCCACCCAGACGGTCTTGCCCGACAGCTTGTCGAGCGCCACCATGCCCGCGTTGCGGCCGCCGGGCGTCACGATGACGTGGGCGCCGTCGATGAGCGGCGACTCGCTGATGAGCCAGGGAATATTCCGCGCGCCGAACTCGCGCAGGATGTTGCGCTGCCACACGACGACGCCGTCCTGGGCGCGGAGCGACGCCAGATCGCCGCTCTCGGTCAGGACGTACAGGCGGTCGCCGTCAACGGTCGGCGTCCCTCGCGGTCCCGGTCCCCGATCGTTGTCCCCGCCAGGGCCAATCGCACGAGTCCAGGCCACCTTGCCGTCCGCGCGGTTCAGGCTGATCACCACGCTCTCGCGGTTCCGGAGCGCCTGCAGGAACACGCGCGTGCCGCTGACGGCGAGCGAACCGTAGCCGGCCCCCAGGTTGGTGGCCGACCACGCCAAAGGCGGCCCCGCCGCCGGCCATTGAGACGCCAGGCCGGTCTCCCGTGAGATGCCGTTGCGTTCCGGCCCGCGCCACTGCGGCCAGTCCGTCCCGGGACCACCTTGCGCGCCAGCCATCGTCAACAGCAGCACGGTGCACGCCAGCGTGGCGGCCATACGAGGGCAACGCATATATAGTCCTCTCGGTAAAGTGCTAGCATACCGCCTGATTCGCGTTGCAGGAGGCCTCATGATAGGAAGACTGTTCGTCCTCGCCGGCATCATCGTGACGTCGTTCGGGAGCGTCCTCGCCGGACAGGGCCAGTCGCCGGAATGGCCGCAGTGGCGCGGCCCGAATCGTGACGGAGTGCTGACGTCGTTCAAGGAGCCGGCCACCTGGCCTGAACAGCTGACTCAGCGCTGGAAGGTCGATGTCGGCACCGGGTACGCGACGCCGTTGATTGCGGGAAACCGCATCTACATCTTCTCGCGGCAGGGTGAGGAAGAGGTGATGCAGGCGCTCGACGCCGACAGCGGCAAGAGCCTGTGGCGTACCGCCTATCCAGCCACCTTCACGATGAACAGCGCGGCCGTGCGGCACAACGCCGGCCCGAAGGCCACGCCCGTGCTCTCCAACGGCCGCCTGTACTCGATCGGGATGACCGGCACCGTCACCGCGTTCGATGCGGCCAGCGGCAAACAGTTGTGGCAGAAGCCAGGCTCGGCCGCGCTGCTGCCGATGTACACCACCCATTCGTTCTCGCCGATCATCGAGCGCGGGCTCGTCATCTTTCACGTCGGCGGCCACAACAAGGGTGCCCTGACGGCGTACGACGTGAACACCGGCGAGGTGAAATGGAGCTGGGCGGGCGACGGCCCCGGCTACGGCTCGCCGATGATCGCGGAGCTCGGCGGCATCCGTCAGCTCGTCACGAACACGCAGAGCAAGCTGATCGGCATCGACCCGGCGACTGGCACGCTGCTCTGGGAACACCCGTTCGAGAGCTCGAACTTCACCAACTCGATGACGCCGACCGTCGTCGGACAGACGGTGATGCTGTCGAACAACAACAAGCCGGCGACGGCGATCTCAATCACCCGGCAGAACGACAAGTGGATGACCGCGACCGCCTGGGAGAACCCGGACGGTCAGTCGCGCATGACCAACACCGTGGTCTTCGGCGACGCCATCTTCGGCCTCTCGACGCGCAACATGGGGCAGTACTACGCGCTCGACCCGAAAACCGGCAAGACGGTGTGGACCTCCGAGCCGCGGCAGGCCGGCAACGCCTCGCTCCTGCGGTCCGGCAACACGGTACTCAGCCTCGAAGACGACGGCGAGCTCGTCGTGTTCCGCAGGAATGGCGCGGCATTCGACGTGGTGAAGCGCTACAAGGTCGCCGATAGCGAGACCTGGGGAGCGCCGTCGATCTCCGGCAATCGCATCTTCGTCAAGGACGTCTCCAACCTCACGCTCTGGACGCTGAACTGACCGGGCGCATTCACCAGCCAGGCGGGCCTGAAGGTCCGCCTCTACGATCTTGCGGGTCGGACGTAGGGGCCGGCTTCAGCCGGCCCGAGGTTTCAAAACGTCACGCCCGCTCTCACCCCGAACGTCCTCGGGTGTCCCATCTCGCCAACGAATCCCGACGGCGCGAACGATGAGGTACGCGAACGCCACGGGTATGTACCGCGTATCGAACGCGTTCCTGATCCACGCCTCCGCGAAGACCAGGCGGCCGCGCGCGCCGGCGCGGAAGTTGGTCAGCGAGTAGCGCGTCCTGACCCGCCGTGTTCGTGTCGTCGTAGAAGTACGACGCCGTAGAACACCGCCTCCGCCCGGCCGTAGAGCGTCGCCGATCCGCTCACGGCGCGCGACAATTGCGCTCCCAGGGTTGCGGTGTATCCGGGCGCGTTCGGCAGTTCGTTGCCCTCGACCTGCAGGCCGCTCGCCGCGCTGCTTTCGCCGAACCGTGCATGCGTATACCCCAGCGCCCCGAACACATCGACGTCGATGGTCCGGCCGGAGGCCGGCGAGACAGGCGTGACGCGCGCGTTCACCTCGACCTCGATCCCCTTGCTCGTCGCGGCGCCCGCGTTCGCGATGAAGAACTGCGCCGGCACCGCCGGATCCGGCAGGTTGAGCTGGAGATCATCCCAGTCGATGAAGAACACGGCGGCGCTCGCCGACACGCGGCCGCCGAACGAGGCCTTCAGCCCGCCTTCGACGTGCCAGGTGTGTTCCTCGGCGTACGCCTCGCGGCCGACCGGTGAAGACGGGTTGAACCCGCCCGCCTTGAACCCGCGGGACAGGGCCGCATAGACCGTGCGGCCGGGCCCTGGCCTGAACGCCACGGCGAGCTGCGGGGAGACGTTCGAGAAGCTCTCCTCACCGGCGACGTCGGTGGGCGGTGCGATACGCCGGCGTGTAGAACGTCGAGAGCTGAGCGTCCTTGGTTTCGTAGTCGAACCGCGCCCCCGCCGTCACATCCAGCCGGTCGCGGAAGGTGGTGGTGGCCTGTCCGTACACGCCCACGCCCGCATCGTCCAGCTGCGCCTGCGGAGATGTCTGGCTGACGGGAAACCCGAGGAACGGAGAAAGCAGAAACGGCGCAAAGTTGTTGACCGCGTCCTGATCGTAGTTCTGCGTGAAGAGGAAGACGCCGGTCTGCCACTTGAGCGACACCGCGTCGGAAACGCGGACCGGGGCGCTGGCGGCGGAGGCGAGCCTCACCTCCTGCGTGAACTGGAAAGCGTCCTCGGCGTTCTCGCGGGTCACGAGCGGGAGCGGCGAGTAGTCGAGGTCGGTGGCGTCCTCCGTCTTCCAGCGCACGAACCCGGTTGTCGTCGAGAATGCGAGACGCGGGCCCTCGCGCCGTGCGAGTACCGTCGTGTTCAGGATGTCACGGCGCGTGAACCCTTCGAAGTCGCGGGCGGCACGGAACGGGGTGGCGCGCAGCGCCGCCAGGTCGTGCAAGGCGTAGTCGCCGTCGCGCGCCCGCTCCCCGGAGACGATCGCGCGGGCCTCCCAGGCGGGGCTCGGCGTCCACAGCAGCTGCGCCTTACCCGCGAAGGCGGATCGATCGTCGATCGGCCGGCCGGTGATCTCGTTGCGGGTGAAGCCGTCGCGCTGTCCGTACACCATGGATGCGGCGAGCCCGAGCCTGCCGTTGACGATGGGGCCCGAGAGGCCGGCGCGCAGTTCGCGCGCGGATGAGTTGCCGAGCGGGGCATAGGCGCTGCCGGTCCAGGCCGAGAGCGACGGCCGCACCGAGGTCACGTTCACCAAGCCCCCGAGCACATTGCGCCCGAAGAGTGCGCTCTGCGGTCCGCGGACGAACTCGAGCTGCGCGACGTCGAGCAGCTCGATGCTCGAGGTGTTCGCGTTGAGCTGCGGGACGCCGTCGATGTAAGTGGTCACGCCAGGGTTGGCGGGGCTCGAGCCGACGCCGCGGATGCGCGCGTTGCTCAGCTTCCGTGCGCTGAACTCGTTGAAGTAGGTGTTCGGGGCGTAGATGGCCGCGTCGCTGACTACGGTCGCTCCTGAGCTCCAGAGCGTGTCCTGCCCCACCACTGTCACGCTGACCGGCACCGTGCGTACGTCGGCCGGCTCCTTCTGCGCCGTCACGACAACCGTGGGCAGCTGGAAGGGGCCGGGCGGCGCCGGGGGAGCGACCGCCTGCGCGAACGCCGGGTACGGGGCAAGCACAAAAAGGAGGAAAATGGCGAGGTGAGTCACGGGCACGCGCGTCATTATGGCAAGTAAATGCGTGCCGCCGCCGTCGCGTATTAACGCTATGATCCCCGGTCATATCGATAGGTAGCTGCATGCTGAAGAAGTTGAACGTCCTGACGGCGGTCGCGCTCGTGCTGGCGGTGTCGCTTTCCGCGCAGGGGCCGCGGCGCGTGGCGCTCGGTGATTGGCCGGAAGCGCGTGGACCGCACGGGGATGGCACGTCGGCGGAAACCGGCCTGCCCGAGAAATGGGCGCTTGGCGGCGAAGGCATGCTCTGGCGCGTGCCCTACGGCGGGCGTTCGGCGCCGGTCGTCATGGGCAACCGCGTCTACGTGCAGAACCCCGCCGGCCGCGGCACGGCGCTGCAGGAGCGCGTGATGGCGCTCGACGCCGACAGCGGCAAGGTCGTGTGGGAGTACAAGTTCAACCTCTTCCAGAGCGACGTGCCGCCGCACCGTGTTGGCTGGGCCTCCCCGGCGGTTGACCCGGACACGGGCAACATCTACGCCCTCAGCGGCGGCGCGCAGGCGATCGCGTTGAGCCGCGACGGCAAGCTGCTCTGGGAACGCTCCTTCGGCGAGGAGTTCGCCGCGTTCACGACGCATGGCGGCCGCACGATGTCGCCGCTGGTCGACGGCGACCTCGTGATCGTCAGCGCGGCGGTCTCGAACTGGGGCACCAGCGCCAACCGCGCGCACCGCCTCATGGGCCTCGACAAGCGGACCGGCGACGTCATCTACGTGGCCAACCCCGGCGGCCGGCCCTATGACACCGCCTATTCCGCACCGATGATCACGACGATCAACGGCCTGCGCCTGCTCATCGCCGGACTCGGCGACGGCGCCGTCCACGCCATCAAGCCGCAAACGGGCGAGAAGGTGTGGAGCTTCGTCGCCGCGAAACGCGCGATCAACACGGGCGTGGTCGTCAAGGACAGCTCGGTGATCGTGACGCACGGAGACGAGAACTTCGACACGAGCGAGCTCGGAATGGTCGGGGCCATCGACGGCTCGCAGACCGGCGACATCAAGACCACGCGCTGGGCGATCAAGGGCATCGAGGCCGGGTATTCGTCGCCGGTGACCGACGGCACGCGGCTCTACCAGATCGACAACGGCTCACGCCTGATGGCGTTCGACATGGCCACGGGCCGGCAGCTCTGGACGCAGCCGCTGAGCACCGCGCAGAAGGCGCCGCCGGTGCTCGCCGACGGCAAGATCTATGTCGGCACCGACGGCGGCAAGTTCTTCATCATCCGGCCCGGCGCGGACGCCGCGCAGATCCTCAGCGAGGTGGAGCTGAAGAACAGCGTCACCAGCTGCTGCGGCTCCGAGGGCACGCCGGAGCAGATCCTCGGTGGCGCGGCCATCTCGCGCGGGCGCGTGTTTTTCGTGTCGAGCGACGCGGTCTACGCGATCGGCCCGCGGCAGGCGCGGCCCGTGAACGGCTTCGCCGTCAACACGCGCAGCGGAAACCGGCGCCGGGGCACCGGCGCATCTGCAGGTGGCGCCCACCGAGCTCGTGCTCGAGCCGGGAGAGACCGTGCGGCTGCGCGCCAGGCTCTTCGACGACAAGGGACGCTTCCTGCGCGAGGAGAAAGCAACCTGGACGCTCGAGGGGCTGGAGGGGACCGTCACCGACGGGGCGTTCACGGCGGCGCGTGAACCGGCCGAGCACGCGGGCCTGATCAAAGCGACGGCGGCGGGGCTCACCGGCCAGGCGCGCGCACGCATCGTCCGCCCGCTGCCGTGGAACGAGACGTTCGAGGCGTATGCCGACGGCGCGGTGCCGGCCGGCTGGGTCAACGCGGTCGCGGGCAAGGTTTCGGTGACGACGCTCGACGGCCAGAAGGTGCTGCAGAAAGCGCCGGACGAGACGATCTTCAAGCGCATTCGCGCGTTCATCGGGCCCACCGACTGGTCCAATTACACGTTCGAAGCCGACGTCCGCGCGTCGACGCGCCGCCGCCAGATGGGCGACGTCGGCATCACCGCCCAGCGCTACTCGCTCGTGCTCTACGGCGTCTCGCAGCGGCTGAAGATCGAGGCGTGGGAGCCCGAGACCACGCGCACCGCCGCTGTGCCGTTCACGTGGAAGCCCGACGCCTGGTATCACCTCAAGCTGCGCGTCGAGAACCTTCCAAACGGCGCCGTCCGCGCGCAGGGCAAGGCGTGGGCCGTCGGCGAGGCTGAGCCCGCCGCGTGGACGATTGAGAAGCTCGACCCGATCGGCAACCGGCAGGGCGCGCCGGGTCTCTTCATCGACGCGCAGTTCGGCGCCTATCTCGACAACTTCAAGATGACGGCGAACCAGCCGGCGGCCGCGACCGCGCAATCGGCCGGCAACAGGCAATAGGCGACGCCGGGTCCGAAAGGGCCGACGTAGGGCGGGTCCTCTTGGACCCGCCGATGAGACAAACACATGATCACCTGTCGATTCCGCATGCTCGTGGCGGCGCTGCTCGCACTCGGCGCCGCATCTCTTTCGGCCTCCGATCCGGGGACCAGTGACTGGCCGATGTGGGGCGGCACGCCGGACCGCAACATGGTGTCCGCCATGAAGGGCCTCCCCACCGACTGGGACGTGAAGACGAAGAAGAACGTCAAGTGGATGGCGGAGCTCGGCTCGCAGAGCTACGGCAACGCGGTCGTCTCGGGCGGGATGGTCTTCGTCGGCACGAACAACGAGCTGCTGCGCGATCCGAAGCAGCCCGGGGATCGCGGCGTGCTGATGGCGTTCCGCGAGTCCACCGGCGAGTTCCTCTGGCAGCACACCCACGCGAAGCTCGAGTCGGGCCGCGCCAATGACTGGCCGTTCCAGGGCGTCGCCTCGTCTCCGCTCGTCATCGGCGACCGCCTCTACTACACGAGCAATCGCGGCGTCATCTTCGCCCTCGACATTCAAGGCTTCCGCGACAACGAGAACGACGGCGGCAAGGACGAGAAGCTCACCAGCCAGAACGACGCGGACGTCGTCTGGCAGTTCGACATGCTCGAAGAGGTCGGGTCCTATCCGCACAACCTCTCGAACGCCTCGCCGGTGGCGCTGGGAAACCTGATCTACGCGAATACCTCGAACGGGCAGGACGAGAGCCACGTCAACATCCCGTCGCCGCGCGCGCCCTCGATCATCGCGCTGGACAAGGAGACGGGGAAGCTGGTCTGGGAGGACAACTCGGTCGAGGACCGCATCCTGCACGGGCAGTGGTCGGCGCCCGCCGTCGGCACCATTGGCGGCGTGCAGCAGGTCGTCTCGGGACAGGGCGACGGCTGGGTGCGCGGCTACGAGGCGACGACCGGGAAGCCGCTCTGGCAGTTCGACACGAACCCGAAGGACGCGGTCTGGCCGCGGACGCGCAACGAGATCATCGCCACCCCGGTGATCGTTGGCGACCGCGTGTACATCGGCAACGGCCAGGACCCGGAGCACGGCGAGGGCGTCGGCCACTTCTACGCGATCGACGCGACCAAGCGCGGAGACATCACGCAGAGCGGGCGCGTGTGGCACTACGACAAGATCCGCCGCACCATCTCGACGGCCGCGGTCGCCGACGGCATCGTCTACATCTCGGATTTCAGCGGCTACCTGCACGCGCTCGACATGAACAGCGGGAAGCCGTTCTGGACGCATGACCTGCTGGCCGCGGTCTGGAGCTCGCCCTTCGTCGTGGACGGCAAGGTCTACCTCGGCGACGAGGACGGCGACGTCATCGTCATGCAGCACGGCAAGGAAAAGAAGGTGCTGGCCGAGATCAACATGGGGAGCGCGGTCTATTCGACCATCGTCCCCGCGAACGGCGCGATCATCCTGAACAACCGCAACCAGCTCTTCTCGCTCGCGGTGAAGTGACGATCACGAACCACACGGACGCAGAGGACACAGAGGCCAAAGAAGAGGTCTTCTCTGTGCCTCTGTGCCTCTGTGGTTTGTCTTGGGGCATTGGCGTCCCCGCTGGCCGCCGCCGACTGGCCTCAATTCCGCGGTGATCCGCGCCTGACCGGCGTCGCCATCGAAGCGCCGCCCGCCTCCCTCAAGGTCCTCTGGAGCTTCGAGCTGGGGGACATGTCCGACTCGTCGCCGGCGATCGTCAACGGCGTGGTCTACGCGGGTGCGGCCAACGGGACACTGGCCGCCCTGGATCTCGCCACCGGCAAGCTGCGCTGGAAGTACTCGACGGGCGGCCCGCTCGGCATCGGAGAATCATCCCCCGCGGTGGCTGGCGGCGCCGTCTACGTTGGCGATCTCGACGGCGTCGTGCACGCCGTGAACGCCGCCGACGGAACGCGGCTGTGGACGTTCAAGACCGCGTCCGAAATCAAGGCATCCCCTATCGTCGTCAACGGCCTCGTCGTGATCGGCTCGTACGATACGCACCTCTACGCGCTCGAGGCGAAGACGGGCATGCTCCGCTGGAAGTTCCAGACGAAGGGCCAGGTGCACACCACGCCCTCGGTGCAGGGCGACGTCCTCTTTCTGGCCGGCTGCGACGAGCTGTTTCGCGCCATTCGCATCGCCGACGGGCGGCAGATCTACGAGATTCCGACCGGCGCCTACACCGGCGCGTCACCGGTCGTCGATGGCGATCGCGCGTATCTCGGCACCTTCGACTACGAGGTGATCGCACTGGACCTGAAGGCGCGGAAGGTGCTCTGGCGCTACAGCGACAAGGAGCGTCAGTTCCCGTTCTATTCGTCGGCGGCGCTCGCCGGCGGCCGCGTGGTGCTCGGCGGGCGCGACAAGGTCGTGCACGCGCTCGATGCCGCCACCGGCAAGGCGGCGTGGACGTTCCCGACGCGCGCGCGGGTCGATTCCTCGCCTGCCGTCGCGGGCGGGCGCGTGTATCTCGGCTCGGGCGACGGGCGCTTCTACGTGCTCGATCTCGCGACCGGCCGGAAGCAGTGGGAGTTCGAGGCCGGCTCCGGCATCACCAGCTCGCCCGCCATCTCCGGCGCCCGCGTCGTCATCGTGTCCAACGACGGCGTGGTGTATTGCTTCGGATAGCCCGTTCCTCATAGAGGCCGACCGTCCAGGTCGGCCTGGGCGCTGGTTCCGTGGCTTCCGGCTTCAGCCGGAAGATCCGGTCCGGCTTCCGCGCCGATCAGCGACCTCGTCTGCGGTCTCCGGTCTGCGAACACGCCAGGCGGACCTGAAGGTCCGCCTCTACGAATACGTGCGCGATCGACGACGCCCGAGCCCGGAGCCCGCGACTCATTCCACGGCGAACGCCAACAGCACGTTGCCCACCGCCCCGCTGCGCACGCCGATGTAGCCGGAGCCGGCAAACACCATCCCGCCCGCGATAGTGGGACCGGCGGCGCCCATCGACCCGCCGCGCGCCGGCACGCGGTTGACGGTGTCGAACTCCCGCATCGTGTCGAACTCCCAGACGACGCGGCCCGTCTCGGTTGAGAGCGCGCGCAGCACACCGTCCCAGCCGCCCGAGAACACGAACCCGGGAATGACGCTCACCGCGCCGCTGTGCCCCTGCCGGCGCCCTTCCGCCGCCTCGATGCGCGTCGTCCACGCGACGCCGCCCGTGGCGAGATCGAGCGCCGTCAGCCGCCGGTGTTGAGACCGACGTACACCTGCTGTCCGTCGGACGCGCCGCCCCACACCATCTCGCCGTCCGCGGCAGGTTGCGTGCCCGGCAGCGGCGACTTCCAGACGACGGCGCCGTTCCGATCCGGATCGTGCGCCCAGACGATGCCGCTCTTCTGCGGTGAGACGAGCAGGCGGCGTCCGCCGGACCGCTCGATCAGGATCGGTGACGCACCGAAGTCATAGTCGGGCCCAAGCGGCTCGGGGCAGTTCGCCGCCGGCGCCGTGGGCAAGCACCCCGGGATCCACGCGTCGTTCTCGACCGCTTGTGCCGACCACACGATGCGGCCGCTGTCGAGATCGAACGCCAGGACGGCATCGGTCAAGGGACCCGCCGGCCGCGAGTAGGCGTTGCCGGTACCGACGTACAAAGCGTTGCGCCGCACGTCCACGGTCGGAGTGTTCCACACACCGGCGCCCGACGGTCCCCACTGCTGCACGCCCGCGGCGGACGTGCGCGTCGGTTGCGGCGGCTCGGCAATCGTGAACGTCTTCCAGATCTGACGTCCGGTGTCGGCGCGCAGGGCCACGACACTGCCGCGGAAGGTGCAGCACGGATAGCGCGCGCTCGTGCTCGCCCCTTCCTCGCCAGACGAAACCGAGATGTACAGCCGATCGCCGTGCAGCGCCGGAGCCGCGGTGATGCGGGCCAGCGCGTGGTCGTCAGCGACGACGCGCCAGATCAGCGCGCCGCTCGTTGCGTCAACGGCGTAGACCGCGCCTTTCATGTCGCCGAAATATGCGGCCACACGTCCGGAGCCTGCGCCCACGACGACCGCGCTTCGCACGCCCGCTTGCGCCTGGAACGACCAGTAGACACAGCCGCTCGCCCGATCGACGGCATAGACGTAGCCCGTGTCGGCGCCGACGAACACACGCCCGCCCGCAACCGTCGGCTGGCCGTATACCGCGGTGGCGCCCGGCAGGCCGAAGGCCCACTTCAACCGCAACCTGGGCACGACGCCGGGCGGCAGTGCCGCGCGAGCGGCCGGCTGGAACCGGGTGTTCATCTGATCGGCGCTCCAGCCATTCCAGGTGGGCGCTGCCGTGAGATCGCCCATGGCCGCGCCCGCCGCGCACTGGTTGGGCATCGCCGACGCGTCGCGCGAACCGCCGGCACCGAGCTTCCGTTCCCCGAGGTATTCCGCGATGGCCCGGCGGCCTTCGTCGCTCAACCCTTCAGCCTGAGTACGCATGACCCCGGTGGTCAGCGCGTCATAGATGAGCTCGGGCGTCATCCGCCGCAGGACCGAGGGATCGGCGGCTCGGCTCACGCTTGTGTTCCCATGGCACGCCGTACACGTTTGATCAAATAACTGACGGCCGCTGGGCGCGGGGGCCTGCGCGTATGCCGTAGCGGCGGAACACACGGCGGCGACGGCGACGCCGATGGAAAGACGAGCGCGCACGCCGGGATACTACTCCGGCTGCGCCCTTTTCCGCCCACAACCATGGGGTCTGACCCCATATCCAAGTCGGGGAAGGTTCCGATGCCCCTTAAGGACGAGCTGCGGGATTCGATCGACGTCTACGAGGCCGAGTGGCGGACGATTCAAAAGCGTCGTCTCGACGCGGCGGCGACAGGTTTATCCGCGGCGGCGGCCACACGCTTACCCGCGGCCACGCCACGCGATCTGACCGGCCTCGCCCTGTCGGGCGGCGGTATCCGCAGCGCCACGTTCAACCTGGGCGTATTGCAGGCGCTCAACCGCGGGCGCCTGCTCGGCTACTTCGACTATCTCTCGACCGTCTCCGGAGGCGGGTACCTTGGTGGCTGGTGGTCGGCCTGGCTCGCCCGCTCCAAGGCCCGGGGCACGTTCCCTGATGACGAGGGTGTCGAAACCTGGCGTCACCAGGTGTGTGCCGACCATGAGCGCGCGGTCAAGGCGCCCCAGGAACCGGATCCGATCCATCACGTGCGGCTCTTCGCCAACTACCTTATTCCCCGCAAGGGTGCTCTGAGCCCGGACCTCTGGCGCGCCATGACCATTGTCGGGCGCAACCTGATGCTCACGTGGGCGGCGTTGCTGCCGTTCCTCGCCATGGGCGTCGTGCTCGCGCAGGCGGCCTTCCTCTGGACCTTCGGACATCCTGACAGCCTCAGCGCCAGGGTCTCCGCCGCCCTGAGCCTTCCGCTGACGTTTCTGGGCTGGTTCGCCCTGCTTGCCGGGGTGTGGCTGCTCCTGCTGCGCGGAGGCAGCGGCGGCCAGTGGGCGATCACGGTCGTGGCGTCGGGGGCGATCGCTGCGGCGGTCGCCATCCGCCTTCCCGGAGGCGGCGGCCCGGCCACGTCGGTGATCGTCATCTCGACCCTGGTCATCGCCGCGGCAGCAGGTACACGTCTTCTGGCCGCGGGAGATGCCCATCACCGACGACAAGGAAGTGCTCCGCAACCGCGTCTCGCAGCTTCAGAGCGTGGCATTGATCGCGGCGCTGGCCACTGCCGTCGTTGGCGTGTTCGTGGCCCTGGGCCCGGCCCTCATCCAGTATCTGTTCGTCAGCGGGCGCACGACGATCGCCGAGGACCTCGCCAAGTACGCGGCACTGCTGACCACGGCGGCCAGCACGCTGCACACGGCGCGCAGCAGCGCGCCGGCCGGCGGAGCCGATGCGATTGCGCCGAAGCAGCGCTCGGCCATCTCGCGGCTGCTGATCAACATCGCTCCGTCGCTGACGATGATCGCCTTGCTCCTCGGCCTCGTCTGCCTCACGGACTGGGCGTCGCGGTCGCTCGACGCCGCTCTGTGGACGCCGGCGTTTCGCGACGTCTCGCTCATCGGCGCCCTGGCCATGGCCGGATATGCGCTCTGCGAGAAGCGGCACCCGACCACGCCGCTCCTGCTCGTCCTGGGACTGACGGCGGCGCTCGCGGCGGCTTCGCTGCTCACGCTGCGAAACCGTGCGGATGCGGTCGCGTTCGGCCTGGCAGTCGCAAGCCTCGTGACCATCATGTGGTGGGGCTTCGTCCGTCGTCCGGCCTCCGATCACAAGGCCGCCGGCGTCGATCGGACACTGCAACTGCTCGGCGCGGCATCCGTGCTGGTCGTCGCCGTGGCGGCGGTGCCGCTGATGCTCGGGGCCAACGACGGGCCGGTCCGCCTGCTCCTCGGGATATTCGCGCTGCTGTTCACGACCGTCATCCTGATCGGCTGGACGACGGATCCCAACCGCCTGTCGCTGCACGCGTTTTACAAGATGCGCCTCGTACGCGCCTACCTGGGCGCCTCCAATCCGCATCGGGCGGCGAGGAAGGGGCAGGACATCACCGAGACGATGCCCGACGACGACATCCTGCTGGCCAGGATCTCCGGCGGCGCGGGGCGCACCGGTCCCTATCACCTGATCAACGCCACGCTGAATCTCACGACCGGCAGCGATCTGGTGATCGCGCAGCGCGCCGCGGCGCCGTTCCTGTTCTCGCGCCACTTCTGCGGCTCGGCACGCACCGGCTTCCGCCCAACGGAAGAAGTACAGGGCGGGAACGCTGACGCTTGGCACTGCCGTGGCGATCTCCGGCGCGGCGGCAAGTCCCGTGATGGGATCGCAGACGCCATCGACCGCCACCTCCATGCTGCTGGCGTTCCTGAACGTGAGGCTCGGCTACTGGATCCCGACGCCGGGTGGCCTGGACTGGGAAGCGCCACAGGCGCGCTTCTGGCCGTTCTACCTGCTCCGCGAGTTCTTTTCGTCCCTCGCCGATACCGGCAGCCACTGCTATGTCACCGACGGCGGGCACTTCGAGAACACCGGCGTGTACTCGCTCGTCGAGCGCGGCTGCCAGACGATCGTGCTGACCGACTGCGGGGCGGACCCGGACTGCGTCTTCGACGACCTCGCCAACATGGTGCGCCGTTGCCGCATCGACTTCGGCGCCGAGATCACCTTCCCGTCGCTGGCGCCATTCTCACGCGAGACGCTCGCCGCGGACCGGAAGGCGTACGTGCGCGGCGAGATCCGCTACCGGCGCGCGCACCTCAACGCACTCGGCTGGCACCTGGCGGAGGGCGAGCACGCGCCGATCGGGACGTTGCTGGTTGTCAAGCCGACCTTGACCGCCACGCTCGAGACCGACGTCAACCGCTACAGCCAGCAGCACGGGGACTTTCCGCAGCAGACGACCGGGGACCAGTGGTTCGACGAAGCGCAGTTCGAGAGCTACCGCCGGCTGGGTGAGAAGAGCGGCCTCGCGGCGCTCGCAGAGCTTGCGGCCGCGCGTGCGGAGCGCGCGTCCGCAGGTTGCAATCGGACGCGGGATCTGACGGCCGAAATGCCAGACCGGTTCGTAAGGCCGACTTCCGGCTGAAGCCGGAGCCGACGGTCAGGAAGCCACGGTCAGCACAAACGAGCCGCGGGCATGCGTATCCAGTTCTCTGCCCGTCACTTCTCCGCGGGCTCGAGCTTGATCGCCTTCAGGCCTTCCTCGGTGTCCGGCAGATCGTCAGCCCCTGAAGGCAGGCTGTTGGCCTGGAGGATATAGGCGAGGATGTCGGTCACCTGCTTGGCATCGAGCGACCCGGGATTGTTCTCGGGCATGAAGGTCTTGATGGTGTCGAACACGTCGGCGAGGGTCTTGCCGCTCCAGTTCGCTCCCCAGAGCTGCTCGGCGTGGCATTCCGTGCAGATGGTCACGTAGGTCACCTTGCCCCGCTCTGCCTGTGCGTCGCTGTATACGCGGTCGCGCGTCGAACGCTGGCGGGCAGCGCGCGCGTAGCCGGCGGGCGCAAGCACGAACGCGAATGCAAAGACGAGCGTGAACGCACTGGTCAGCTTGATGAACATCGTGTAACCCCGCTGTTGTGAAGCCCCTGGCTTCTGTCCTTCTGTCCTTCTGTCCCTGCGCTGCGGTCCCGTATACGGCCCAATCGTAACCCCGTTTTCCTGCCACGAGCCTCCGAGTCCGGCGCAGCCCGCCTTTCCTGCCTCCGGCGAGTGGGAGATCGTGTGCGCGCAGATGTGCGGGTTGAGCCACTACCGGATGCAAGGGTTCTATACAATCCAGGAGCAGGCCGACGTTGATGCCTGGTTGACCGAAGAGAGGTTCACACCATGAAGAAGACGCTCTTGAGCGGCGCGTTCCTCACAGCGGCGTTCGTCGCCGGGTTCTTCGCGCGGGATTTGACCCCCGGGAGCGCCGTCGCGCACGCGCAGACGGGCGCCCGCGTGTTCGAACTGCGCACCTATACAGCGCCGGAGGGCAAGCTGGAGAACCTCCACGCGCGCTTCCGCAATCACACGATGCGGCTGTTCCAGAAGCACGGGATGACCAGCGTGGTCTACTTCAGGCCGCAGGATGCCCCGCTGTCGCAGAACACCCTCGTCTACCTGATGGCCTATCCGAGCCGCGAGGCCGCCACGGCGAGCTGGGACGCGTTCCGCAACGACCCGGAATGGAAGAAGGTCGCCTCGGAGACACAGGCCAACGGCCCCATCGTCGCCAACGTCCAGTCGGTGTTCCTGACCCCGACGGACTATTCGCCCATGAAGTGACCATTTCATGAGGGTTCAGGGGGCCGCGGGCATGAATTGAACCTCTTGCCCGTCCGGCCGATTACCACCCTGAACCCTGTGAATTTCTTTACCCCGCTGGTCTTCGGATTAACCGTGTTCTCGAAAAGACGTCCGGGCGCGTCCACGAAGGCACAGGAGCTGTTCGCGTTGTGCCGCCAGCTCGTCTCCGAGCGTGGGGAAGTGTCCGGCGCACGGCTCGCGGGCGCCGTGGCCACGGCATACCTCGCGCTCGACGCCAACGAGGTCGACACGTTCTTCGACCAGCTCGCGACCGGGTTCTCGCCCGATCCCCTCGTCGTGCAGAAGGCGGCGGAGGCGTATCACCAGGACGCGTCGCAGGCCAACCTCGTGCGCCTCCAGGCGGCGGTGGAATCTCCGCGCCAGGAACTGTTCCGCCGCTGGAACATGGCGCCCGACGGGACAGCGGTACTGGTCGCGATGCGGCGGCGGCTCCTGTCGACGCTCGACGCGCATCCGCAGCGGGCGGGGATCGATGCCGACCTCGCGCACCTGTTCCGATCGTGGTTCAATCGCGGCTTCCTCGTCCTGCAGCGTATCGACTGGCGCACGCCCGCGGTCGTGCTCGAGCGGCTGATCGAGTACGAGGCGGTCCACGAGATCCACGGATGGCGCGACCTGAGGCGCCGGCTCCAGGGTGACCGCCGGTGCTACGCGTTCTTCCACCCCGCGCTCCCGGACGAACCGTTGATCTTCATCGAGGTCGCGCTGACCCGCGGCATGATGGGCCAGGTGCAGTCGCTGCTCGATCCCGGTTCGGCCGTGGGCGACCCCACGCGCGCGGACTGCGCCATCTTCTATTCGATTACCAACTGCCAGGAAGGGCTGCGCGGCGTGTCGTTCGGCAACTTCCTCATCAAGCAGGTGGTCGAAGACCTCGGTCGCGAGTTTCCGCGGGTGAAGACATTCGCGACGCTCTCGCCGATTCCGGGATTCCGCGCCTGGCTGACCGCCGCCGACGCGCGCTGGCGCGACGTCGATCCGACCACCGTGTCAACCGCGGTGAAGAACGAGTTGTCCGCCCTCTGCGCGCAGTACCTGCTGGAGGCCAGGCGCAACAAGGAGCCGCTCGACCCCGTCGCGCGGTTTCACCTGGCGAATGGGGCGAGGCTCGAGCGGCTGAACTGGATGGGCGATACGTCCCGCACGGGCCTCGAGCGCTCGCTTGGACTGATGGTGAACTACGTTTACCGGTTGAGCGACGTCGAGAAGAACCACGAAGCGTACGCGGCGAAGTACCAGGTCATCGCGTCCTCCGAGATCGAGCGGCTCGCCCGGCGTGCTGCGCGCTGAGCTGACTCCACCGACATTTACGTCCAACGAGTCGCGGAGACGCGGAGACGCGGAGTGGCCAGGCCGAAGTGCCCTCCGCGCCTCCGCGTCTCCGCGGCCCGTCGCACTGAATGATCCTGCCGATCAGGCGCGTGTATGCGCGCGATTCCACCACATGAACGCGGGCAACCCGAGCAGGATGATGACGAGGCCGGGCCACGTCGTCGCTGTACGGTAGACGAAGAGCACGACCAGGATCGTGGCCGCGCCGGCGATGTAGAGCGCGGGCACGAACGGGTATCCGAACGCCCTGTACGGCCGCGGCACGTTCGGTCGTGTTTTCCTGAGCCTGAAAATTCCGGCGATCGTCAGGATGTAAAAGATCAGCGCCGCCGAGATCACGTACTCCAGCAGGTTGCTGTAGAGATTCCCGTAGGTGTTGGTGGCCGGGTTGTAGGTTCTCGGTAGAACCAGGAACGCCGCCCACACCCCCTGCAGCAGCAGGCCAGGCCCTGGTACCTTTGCGGCGTTCAGCCGGCCGGCCATCGGGAAGAACAGCTTGTCCCGCCCCATCGCGTAGTACGCGCGCGCCCCCGCGAGCACCAGGCCGTTCTGGCATCCGAACGTGGAGATGATGATCGCCACCGCCATGATCGTCACGCCCAGTCCCGGAAATATGACCTCGAGCATCGTCGTCGCCACGCGATCGCCGGGCGCTTGTTGAATCATCTCGATCGGCAGCGTGACGAGATAGGCGACGTTGGCGAGCAGGTACAGCCCGATGACGATGATCGTGCCGAAGGCCAGCGACAACGGGACGTTGCGCCGGGGATCCTTCACCTCGCCCGCGGTGAACGTGATGTTGTTCCAGGCGTCGGCGGAAAAGAGCGAGCCGGTCTGCGCGAGGCAGATCGCAATCAGGACGCCGAAAGTCGTCATCGCGCTCATGCCGGGCGCGAACTCGATCGGGTTGCGCGGCATCCAGGCGTTGCCGAAATTGTCGGCCACGACCGATGCATTCCATCCGAGGAACAACCCGACGGCAATCAGCCCCACGAGCGCGCCGGTCTTGGCGGTGGTGAAGACGTTCTGGATGATGCGGCCGTAATCCAGCCCGCGCGTGTTCGTCCACGTCAGCAGCGCGATCATCACGACGCCGATCAGCTGTGTCGTCGACAGCGAGAGCGCGTACCCGGTCGAGACGTGGATGGGCGGAATCAGGTAGTTGTCGTCGGCGATCCACGGGACCAGTGCGCCGAAGTAGCGCGCGAAGCCGACGGCGACGGCGGCGATCGTCCCGGTCTGGATGACGAGGAACAGCGTCCATCCGTAAAGGAACCCGACGAGTGGCGAGAAGGCTTCGCGCAGGTACACGTACTGCCCGCCCGCGCGCGGCATCATCGCCGCCAGCTCGCCGTAGGACAGCGCGCCGACGATGGTCAGCAGGCCGGTGAGGGCCCAGGCCGCCAGCAGCCAGCCGGCACTCCCGACGTAGCGTGACATCTCCGCCGACACGATGAAGATGCCGGATCCGATCATCGATCCGACCACGACCATCGTCGAGTCGAAGAGGCCCAGTCCGCGCTTGAATTCGGTATCGAGCCCGGTGTCGGCGCTCGCGACCGAGGGTTGAGGCGTTCTCATCGGTTGACGCTCCCCATCGCCGCTGCCGGGTACCGCTCGCCGGCCGCAGCACCCTTTGGAGCGGCCGCCTCGATCTCCGCAATCTCCTGCGGCGTGAGGCGCAGGCCGGCAGCGGCAGCATTCTCCTCGACGCGCGACGCGTGCTTGGCGCCGGGGATGGGCACGACGTCGCGGGCGACCAGCCATGCGAGGGCGAGCTGGGCAGGTGTGCATCCGCGGCGCTGCGCCAGCTGCTCGACGCGGCGGACCAGCTCGAGGTTCCGCGCGAAGTTCTCGCCCTGGAACCGCGGCGCGTTGCGGCGCCAGTCGCCGGCGGGGATGTCCTCGGGAGTCTGGAAGCGACCCGTCAGGAATCCCCGGCCAAGTGGACTATAGGCAACGAACGTGATGCCCAGCTCGCGGCAGGTGGACAGGAGGCCGTCCTCGGGCTCCCGCGACCAGAGCGAGTACTCGGTCTGCAGCGCGGCGATGGGGTGGACCGCCGCGGCACGCCTGACGGTTTCGGGCGCCGCCTCGGAGAGTCCGAGGTGCCTGACCTTTCCCGCACGCACCAGCTCCGCCATCGCCCCGACGGTCTCCTCGATCGGGACGGTCCTGTCCACGCGGTGCTGGTAGTAGACGTCGATCGTGTCGATCCCGAGGCGGGCCAGCGATCCGTCGCAGGCGCGCCGCACGTACTCGGGCGACCCGTTGATGCCGAGGAAGGTCCCGTCCTCCGCCCGCACGTTCCCGAACTTCGTCGCGACGACGGCCTGGTCCCTGCGATCGCGGATGGCGCGGCCCACCAGTTGTTCGTTGGTGAAGGGGCCGTAGATATCCGCGGTGTCGAGGAAGTTGACGCCGAGATCGAGGGCGCGATGAATCGCCGCGATCGATTCGTCGTCATTGCGGCCCGCGTAAAAATCCGACATGCCCATGCAGCCGAGGCCGATCTTCGATACGCGCGGGCCGGCGGCGCCGAGCTGTTGATACTCCATACAGGTTTACCTATGCGGGAAGTGGGCGATCCATGCCACGAGTCATTCAGAAGAGTCAGGCCACCAGTGACAGCTCGTCCGCACGCTGCGGCTTCGCCAGATCGCGCGCAGCAAGCCGCGCGACGCAGAGGATACTCTGCGCCACATCCGAGTGCCTCCAAATGACTCCGACCCAGGTTCGGCGGAGGCCACCCGGCCGGGCGCGCGGGCGGCGCTTTCTTTACAGAATCACTGGTTTACGTTAGTCTTTTGGGGATTCACCAAAGACAAAACCTTCCCTAACGACCCTCTTCGAGGACCGGATCATCTATGCGCATTACCGCACTGGTTTTCGCCGGCGTCGCTACGTTTCTCGTGCTCCCTGTGGCGACCGGCGCTCAACAGCGGCCGGCGGCGCCAGCCAACCCGAGCGATGTGAAGGGCGTGCTTTTCGAGCTGGCCAATTCGATGGGGATGTTGCGCGGCATGCAGCAGGAAGACTCCATCCTCACGCTCGAGCACTGGTTCAAGGGAACCTTGACCGTCGGCCAGCAGAAGGCCGACCTCCCCGAATACCGGATGAGCCTCAACTACAGCGTGCCCGGCATGCGCGTCGATTATCGCCGGCAGGCGGCGGGCGGCCAGGCGCAGCGGCAGGTCGAGGTCGTCTCCGGCGCCGCGGCGTGGAACGAAGTGGACCGCGGCAAGAACCCGACGGCGGCGCGTGACAGGGTCAAAGAACGCCTCGTGCACCTCTGGACCACGCCGATGGGTGTCGTCAAGGCGGGCCAGCTGGCTGGCGCCAGGGCGACGCTGAAGGGCGCGGGCCGCCTCGATGGTGCTGTCGTTCCCTCTGCCGGCGCCCGCGGATGATGTCACCGTCAATGCCACGGTGCGGCGGGACGCCAGCCTGGTGAAACCGCACGAAGCGGCGATGAAAGGCCTGGTGGGCACCTACATCGTCCGGGTCGAAACGACCGGAGCCGTCGTCACGGACACGACGTATGCCGAGTACGGCGACTGGAACTGGGACGATTACAAGGCCGACATCATGCTTCCCCGCCGTCTCACGCGGAAGCAGGGCGACACGACACTCGAGCTGGTGACGGTGAATACGAACACTTATAATCCATACGTCGTCATGCCGGTGCCAGAGAACGTCAAGTAACACACGGATCCTCGTAGCGGAGGCAGCATATGAAACCTTGGAGTGTTTGTGGCGTGTTGGTCGCGGTGGCCGTCGCGCTCTTCTCGGCGCCCCCCGCCATCGCGCACCACGCGATTCAGGCGGAATACGAAATGAGCAAGACCGGCTCCTTCACCGGCGTCATGACCCGGTTCGCGATGATCAATCCCCACGTCCGCTGGTTCTTCGAGGAGACGAAGCCCGACGGGACGAAGGTGACGTGGGAGATGTCAGGCGCGGGACCTGGCGCGCTCCGCTCCGCCGGCCTCGTCCGGATCTTCCAGGAAGGCGAAAAGTACGAGGTGACGTTCGCGCCGGCGAAAAATGGCGCCAATGTCGGCCGCGTGCGCACGATGAAGGGTCCTGACGGCAAGGTCATCACCTTGTTCCACGAAGACCCGACCAACGCGCTCAACAACTGACGGCTTCTTCGAAAGGACGAGCGCCAATGATGCGTCGATCTCTTCGCACGAACATGGGCTTCGCCCTGGCGGTCGCGGCCGCGCTGTGGCTGCTGCCGGCCGACGCCACGATGCAGCAGCAGCGCGCCGCCGCGGGACAGAACGCGCCGGCGCCCCGCACGGCTGACGGCAAGACCGATTTCAGCGGCGTCTGGGTGGGCAGCGCGGGCGGCGACCTGAAGCCCGACGAGCAGGGCAACGTCACCGTGCTCAGCCGCGGACGTCCGTGTCATCCGGGACAGGAGTGCAAGCCTGCGATCAATTTCGAGCGCGACAGCGGCGTCAGGCAGCGCATGAGCCCCAACCTGCCGTTGTACAAGCCCGAATTCTGGGACAAGGTGCAGGACCTGGACGTGAATGGCAACATGAAGGATCCGGAAATCAAGTGTTACCCGGAAGGGATTCCGCGCATCGGGGCGCCGAGCAAGATCGTGCAGACCCCGACCGAGATCATCTTTCTGTATCAGACCAAGAACACGTTCCGCGTGGTCCCGATCGACGGCCGCGACCACGACCCGATCCGTTCGCAGGATCTCACCTACTACGGTGACTCCGTCGGCAAGTGGGAGGGCGACGAGCTGGTCATCGACAGCGTCGGGTTCACCAGCGAGAGCTGGCTGGCGTGGCCCGGCTACTTCCACACCAACAACATGCGTGTGGTCGAACGCCTGCGCCGCGAAGGGAACACGTTGACGTGGCAGGCGACGGTTCACGACCCGGCCGTGCTGATGCAGCCGTGGGTGCTGAATCCGGTCAGGAGAAATCTCAACCCCAATCCCAAGGCGGTGCTGACCGAGGATCTGCCGTGCGAGGACCGGGATTCGGAACACATCGTCGTTCGTGAACGCGGGTAAGCACATCCGGGTGAGGCGGACCCACACCGCCGGCCCGCCACCGACAGAAGAAGGCCAGCCCGGTCGCCCCGGGCTGGCCTTTTCCATAGAGAGGAACGCATGACGCGTAGACGGATTCCGATCGCCATCGCCCTGATGTTCGTCTGCCTGCTGGGCGTCGGGTTTGCCGCAAGCCAGGCCGTGCCGGCGCAGCAGCCCGCGGCCCCGGCGCAGCAGCCGGCGGGGCCGGCGGCGGCGCAGCCCCCGATGGCGGAGAACGTGTACCTGAACGTGCAGGTCCTCAAGGGCATTCCCGTAGACCGGTTCAACGACACCATGGGGATGTTCTCCTCGGCGCTGCTGCTGGACTGCGTCGGCTGCCACGACCCGAAGATCACCTTCGACACCAAGGCCTTTGCCTTGCCGACGCCCCGGATTCAGCGGGCGCGCCAGATGGTCGTGATGATGAACTCGCTGAACAAGATGTACTTCGGCGGACAGCAGCGGGTGACGTGCTTCACCTGTCACAACGGCGATCCGTCGCCCGAACGGTCGCCGAGCCTCCGGCTCCAGTACGGCGAGCTCGTCAACGATCCATCGTCGTTCAAGTTTTTCCCGGATGTGGCGGCGCCGCCGGCGGAGAAGATGCTGGCGCGGTATATCGACGCGATCGGGGGGACGCAGCGGCTGGCGGCGCTCAACAGCTTTGTCGCGAGCGGGACGTACCTGGGGTTCGAAACCAGCGATCAGGAAGTGCCGATGGAGTTCTTCGTCCGGGCTCCGGATCAGCGCGCCATGATCGTCGAGACAGGCGCCATGGACCTCATGATGATTCACAACGGCCGCAATGCCTGGCGCTACCAGCCGGATACGCCGATTCCGCTGATCGAGCTGACCGGATGGAGCCTCACCGGCTCGCGGGTCGACACGATGGCGTTCTTTCCGACGGCGCTCCTGAAAGCGTTCGCCCAGTGGGAAGTCGGGTATGCCGATATCGACGGCCAGCCGGTCGAGATCGCTCGCGGCATCAACCCCGGGCAGTCGCCGGTCAACCTGCACTTCGACAAAGCCGGCCTGTTGAAGCGGCTCGTGCGCTGGACGGAAACGGCGGCCGGTCCCGTGCCCGTGCAGATCGACTATTCGGACTACCGCGATGTCGCCGGCGTGAAGGTACCGTTCGCCTGGATCATGACCTGGACGAACGGGCAATCCACGATCAAGTTGAAGGACGTGCGCCCGAACGTCCCGATCGACAACGCAAGATTCGCCAAGCCGAGCGTCCCCGAGACACGCCTGAAATGAAATAGATGATCGCACCTGGGCCGGCCAAAGCCGGCCCCTACGTACGCCGTGTGTCGAACCTACGCCGACTGTCGTGGGCGCCGGCTTTAGCCGGCCTATATTTCCTGGCGCTGCTCGTTGCGACCGGCTGCGCCAGGACCCGGATCGACATCCCTGCTGAATCCACGACGCCGGCGGATCTCGCCGTCATCACGTGGAACATGAACGCCGGCCGCGGCGACCTCCCGCGGCTGGCGGCCGATCTCGCATCCGGACACCTCACCGGCGCTCCGCCGTCGAACTACGTGCTCCTGCTGCAGGAAGCCGTCAGCGGCGTCGGGGTGGACGCCGACGAACTGGCGAAGACCCGCGGTCTTCACGCGTTCGTCGTTCCCGTGTACGAGTTCGACGGCCGCATCCGCGGCGTCGCCATCGTCTCCACCCAACCGCTCCGGGAGACACGCGCGATTCCGCTGCCGCGGGAGCGGCAGCCGCGGATGGCGGCGGTCGCGATGATCACGGTCCTCGGCCATTCGCTTTTCGTGATCTCGACCCACTTCGAGAACCGCGTGAGCTGGCTGCGCGGCGGCGTGTTCAGCGACAGGGCGCGCGGTCGGCAGGCGGAAGCGCTGCTGCGGGCGCTTCCCGACGGCCCCGGGATCCTCGGCGGGGATCTCAACACGCTGCTGGGGCCGGCCGAGCCAGCATGGCACCTGCTCGCCGAGCGCTTCCCCGACACACCGAGTGACATGCACCCGACCTTTCGGGACCGCCTCGTGCTCGATCACCTGTTCTTCGATTTACCCGACGGGTGGACCGCACGCCGGCGCGTCATCCCGGACCGCTACGGATCCGATCACCACCCGGTGCTGGGAGTCGTGTTCAAGACTTCCGGCTGAAGCCGGACGATCAATGCGTGAGGACGTGCAGGAGTACGTCGATGCCGAGGGCGTATCCGTCCGGCGAGAACTGGTAGAAGAAGCCCGGGTCCTCCCCTTCACGTTCCCATGAATCGGCGACGTCGGTGTTGTGCGACATCAGCACCATGATGCGCCCTTTCGCGTCGCGGATCGCGCGCAGGTGGACCTCCGCGCTGTCGGAACCGCGTTCCGACGTCGTCGATCCCGACACGCCGCGCCAGAACTGGATGTTGGTGATCTGCGGGATCTGCTTCACCTCGAACATGCTGCGGAGCACCGGGTCGTCGGGCGGCACGTCGACGATCGGGTACTCGATCGGGCGGCAGCACGCGCGCGATCTCGTTCGACCACTGCCGCCACGCCTGCGTCCCCCAGAAGTCGTCCACCCAGAGAAAGCCGCCCTTCAGCAGATAGGTGCGCAGCCGGCCGAGCTCCTCCGACTGGAAGCCGATGGTGCCGACGTCGGAGGCGACGATGAAGGGACAGTTGAAGAGCGTGTCGTCGGTCAGGCGGACGACGTACGAGTTGGGGCGGCCCTCGTCGTCGCGGCTGATGCGTGTCTTGGTCAGCTCCGAGACGCGCGTCATCAGGTTGATCTCGGCGTACGGGTAGTCGGTCTGCCAGCCGATCCCCATCGGCTCGGAGCGCACGCTGCGGTACGCGAGGCGGCAGATGCTGAAGGAGGCGTCGGGCATCTGTGCGGGCGCGTAGCGCGGAGGCAGACTGCCTTCGCGGAAGCGGAAGCCCTGTTGAGCGGACGCGGCCACCGCCAGGGCCAGACACGCCGAGCGCCGCCGCAGCGGCGATTCTCATCCACATCAGTCTACTGCAGCCGTGCGCCCGGCAGCGGATGGAGTAGACTCTGCCGAGTATGTCCCGGCGACTACTGACCGGCTTCCTCGTCGCCGCGGCGGTCCTCGCGGCGGTGACGGTCGAGGCGCAGTTCCGGCGTTACGGGATCCGCCTGCCCACGCCCGACAGCTTCGACGGCGCGATTCAACTTCTGCCGCGTCGCGTTTCGCAGCGGTTTCAACGGCGACGGCGGCAGCTGGAGCGTCGACTATCCGCAGGCCGACATCAATTTCTCCACCCGCCTCAGCGAGCTCACGATGACGCGGATCAGCCGCGACGACGCCGGGCAATCCCAACCACCTGGTCGTCCGGCTGACCGACAAGCGAACTGTTCGAGTGTCCCGTTCATCATGATGACGGAGGTCGGGACGGCCACCTTCACCGAGGAGGAGGCCGTCGCGCTCCGCACGTACCTGCAGAAGGGCGGCTTCCTCTGGGCCGATGACTTCTGGGGCAGCTACGCGTGGAACTACTGGGTCGGCGCAGATCCGCCAGGTCCTGCCGCCGAGCGAGTACCCGATTGTCGACCTGCCGCTCGACCACCCGCTCTTCCGCACGCAGTTCGAGATCCGTCAGATGCCGCAGATCTCGTCGATCGGCTTCTGGCGCGGCACCGGCGGCACCTCGGAGCGCGGCGCCGACAGCGCCATTCCGCACGCGCGCGCCATCATCGACAAGCACGGCAACGTGCATGGTGCTCATGACGCACAACACCGACATCGGCGACTCGTGGGAGCGCGAAGGCGGAAGACCCGGAGTACTTCTACAACTTCTCGGTCCCGGGCTACTCGCTCGGCATCAACGCGCTGCTCTACGCGCTGACACACTGAAGGCTGGCGCTGGCGATGGAGAGGCGCGCCGACCTCAGCTGAACAGCGTCGCGACATCCGGCTTGACCACTTTGCCCATCGCGTTGCGCGGCAGCACCTTCACCACCTCCAGCGCGCGCGGCAACTTGTAGGGCGCGAGCTGCGCCTTCGCCCAGGCCTGCAGTTCTTCGAGCGAGAGCGCCATCATCGGACGCAGTTCCACCGCCGCCGACACGCGCTCGCCCCACTCCGGATCGCTCACGCCGACCACGGCGCACTCGGCAATCGCCGGGTGCATGCGCAGCACTTCCTCGATCTCGAGCGCCGACACCTTGTAGCCGCCGGTCTTGATGATGTCCACGCTGGTGCGGCCGAGCATGCGGTACGCGCCCTGCTCGAGAACCGCGACGTCGCCCGTGCGGAACCACCCGTCGCGAAAGGCGTGGCTCGTCTCCTCCGGCCGCTCCCAGTACTCGAGGAACACGTTCGCACCTCGCACTTCGAGCTCGCCGGGCGTGCCGGCGACCACGGGCACGCCCTCGTCGCTCACCAGGCGGACCTCAACGCCCGGGAGCACCCGCCCGACCGAACCGGCACGGCGCTTGTCCGCGGAGCGGATTCGCCAGCGCCATTCCGAGCTCGGTCATGCCGTAACGTTCGAGGAGCACATGGCCGGTGATCTCCAGCCATCGCTCGAGAATCTGCACCGGCAGCGCCGCCGAGCCGGACATCATCAGCCGCAGCGCACCCGATCCGGAGACCACGCCTCCTTCACGTCCGCGGGCGCCTGTTCCCACGCCGCGATCAGCCGGTGGTACATCGTCGGCACGGCCGTGAACACCGTGATCTCACCGGAAGCCAGCCGCTGCCAGACGCTTGCGCGCCTCGAACGGCATGAACTCGCACGTGGCGTTGACCGCCAGCGCGCACCCGAGCCCGTTGATGATCCCGTGCACGTGATGCATCGGCAGCACCAGCAACACGCGATCGGACGGCGTCCATTCCCAGGCCTCCACCAGCGACGCCACCTGCGCCCCGATATTCGCGTGCGTCGACACCACGCCCTTGGGACGCCCCGTGGTGCCGCTCGTATAGACGATCATCGCCCGGCGCGTCGCGCCCAGATGCGGCAGCGTCCGCGGCAGCACCCGCAGGTCCGTTTCGTCGGCCGCGCTCAGGAGGTCGGTTGTGATCGCGAAGCGCACGCCCGCCGCGAAGGCCAGCGGCTCCAGCGTCTCGACAAAGGCCGCGCCGGCAACCACGATCGACGCAGCCGAGTCGCGGATGACGTAATCGAGCTCCGCCGGCGGGTGCGAGATGGCCAGGGGCACCGCCACGCCGCCGGCGCGCCAGATGCCGCGCTGGATGGCCACGTACTCGAAGCCCGGCGACACCAGGAACGCCACGCGTGCCTGCCGGAGGTCGTCGTCTTCTCCGAGCAGCCGCTCCGCGACGCGCCAGACGGCGGCGTCGAGCGCGCCGTAGGACATACGTTCCGGTCGCGTCAACGATGGCGACACGCGAGTCGTTCATATGGATAATCTACCAATGCCTCTCATCGATGCCGGGCGCAAGGCTCCAGCATTCTCCCTCAAGGACCAGCACGGCAAGACCCACACGCTGGCGGACTACGCAGGACGTCCCGTCGTTCTCTACTTCTACCCCAAGGACGACACTCCGGGGTGTACCAAGGAATCGTGCGAATTCCAGGCGGCTCTGCCGCAGCTCAAGCCGAGCAAGGCGGCCGTTCTCGGCGTCAGCATCCTGGACGAGGCAAGCAAGGCCAAGTTCGCAGCAGAAGCACGGCCTCACATTCCCGCTGCTGGCGGACGCGGACCACGCAATTGCCGAGAAGTACGGCGTGTGGCAGGAGAAGTCACGCTACGGGCGCACGTACATGGGCATCGCGCGGACCACGTATCTCATCGGTCCCGACGGGAAAGTCGTGCAGCGCTGGGACAACGTGAAAGTCGATGGCCACGTCGACGCCGTAGCAGAGGCCCTGGGGTCCTGATCGGCCGCTCCCTTCCACCGACCACAGAGACGCCGAAGCACAGAGACTGCCGAGGCACAGAGGCTAGGGGGCTCTGTGACTCTGTGCGGCGTGGCCGTGGAAATGCCCGAGCGTCGGGGTCACTCCCCCGCCGGCTGGTCACCGCGGCGAAGACGCTCCCGCGCCTTCTCGACGTCGCGGTGGAACACGAACAACCGATCGGCGTTGCCCTCGGGGTCGGTGAAGTTGAACTGCTTGCCCCGCCGCAACTTCAGGCGCAGGTTCTTCTCCAGGTAATCAACCTGGAACGCGTCGAGGTCGAGCAGCGCCGTCGTGAACTGGTCATCCTTGTCGGCGGTCTCGTAGCGGATGCCCTGCGCGGTCGCGACCAGGCGGCCGCGGCACGATCCGATGCCGTGCTTGTGGATCACGTCCACCCGTGCATCGAGGCGCACCTCCCTGAACTTCACCGCGATGTCGCGCGACCCTGGTTCGACCTCGATGGCCTGCGCGAAGCTCTCGAACCCTTCCGCCGACACATTCAGCTGGTGCGTGCCCGGCTTGACGTTCTCGGCGACGACAGGAGCCGCGCCGATGAACTGACGATCGAGAAACACCTGCGCACCGGGGACGTCGGCCTCAATCCGTAACGTGCCGACGTCCGGGGCCGCCTCGACGGGAGCGGGAGCCGGTGCTGGCGCGGCTGCGGGCGGCGGCGCCGCCGCCCGGCGTGCGGGCCGCGCAGGTTCCGCCGGCAGCGGTGCAGGCGCCGGACCCTCGCGCACCACCGGCGGCGCCGGTGCGGGTGTGACGGCAGCCACCGGTGCCGCCTCCCGGCGATCCGGTTGCATCAGGTAAATGGTGACGCCCGCGCCGGCAGCCAGCGCCACGGCGACGGAACCAATAAAAGCAGTTCTGCTCACGGCCAGATCCTACTCGGACAGTTCGCGCTCGTAAACGCCCAGATCGGACTGCGAAAAGCAGCAGAAGATCACGTCCTCGATCGACGTGCGTCCCCCGGCGTACTCGCGCACGGTCGCGACCGCCAGCGGTGCGGCGCGTTCGATCGGGTAACCGTAGACACCCGTGCTGATCGACGGAAACGCGATGGAGCGCAGCCCTTCGCCGCTGGCCAGGGCAAGCGCCCGCCGGTAGCAGGAGGCCAGCAGGTCCGGCTCTCCGTCGGTCCCGCCGCGCCACACAGGTCCGACCGCGTGAATGATATAGCGGGCCTTCAGCCGGAAGCCGGAGGTCATCTTGGCGTCCCCGGTCTCGCACCCGCCGAGGGCGCGGCACGCGACGAGGAGATCCGCCCCCGCCGCGTGGTGAATCGCACCGTCCACGCCGCCCCCGCCGAGCAGCGACGCGTTGGCGGCATTGACGATGGCGTCGACCTGCAGGGTGGTGATGTCCGCCAGGACGGCGCGCAGGCGCGCCGTCATGGCCGGGCCTTCAGCCGGATTTCGAACAGCTTCGGCCACAGCTTGCCGGTCACGAACAGACGATCTCCCGCCGCGTCATAGGCGATGCCGTTCAGCACGTCGTCTCCAGGCGCTCCCTGTCGCGGCCGCAGCCCCGCCAGATCCACCCACGCCGTGACGAGGCCGGTGTCGGGGGCGATGACCGCGATGCGCTCGGTGAGCCAGACGTTCGCATAGATCGAGCCCTTGACGAACTCGAGCTCGTTGAGGTCGTCTACCGAGCCGTTATGGTCGCGGACATTCATCCGGGAGTGCTCGTTGAAGGTGACGGGATCGAGGAATCGCACGTTCGGCGTCCCATCGCTCATGATCAGGCGTGTGCCATCCTGCGTCAGGCCCCATCCTTCGCCCGCGTACGGCAACCGGCCGACCTCCTTGAACGTGGCGAGATCGTAGACAAAGGCAACGTTGCTCACCCAGCTGAGTTGAATCAGCTGCGCGCCCCAGTCGGTCAGCCCCTCTCCGAAGTACTCGTTGGCCAGCATGTGGCGCTGGACGACCTCTCCCGTCTCGAGCTTGACCTTGCGCACAGACGAGCGGCCGGTCTGCCCGGTGCTCTCGTAGAGGAAGCCGTCGCGAAAGATCAGGCCCTGCGTGAACGCCTCGGGGTCGTGCGGATATTCGTGCACCACCTCGTAGCCGTACACGACCGGCTCTGGCGGCGCCTGCGCCTGCTGCACGGGCTCTGAGGCACTGCACGCCTGCAGCAGGATCAGGGCGAGCGCCGAGCCACAAAAAAGCCGCATCGAGAGCACGCCGCGTCTCATCGGCGTTCCCGGTCTTCAAACTGACGGAAACAATCGCGCCTCACGAATCTGCTTTCCCTCGTCCAGGCGGATGCTAGCACGCCGCGCTCGCACGCCTCGGCCTCCAGCCGCTTCGGGGCCGGCCTTCAGGCTCGGACTCGCTTTGTCGTGCTGCAACGGCGGGCATTTGTGTAAAAGGCGCCGGTCTCGAGTCTGGCGCAGTCCCGGGTTTCGACCGCGGCGCGAAGCCTGGAGCCCGGAGCCCGGAGCCCGACGCGGCGACCGGTTCAAGGAAAGCTGCCGAGGGCCGATTGCATGACCATGAGTCGTTCGTCGAGCCCCGCCGTCGTGGTGACCTGGGTTGACTGGGTGCGATCCGGCCAGTGGGAGGAGTCTGCCGACACGGCGATCCCCATGCTGCCGGCCATGGCCAGCCACGTCGTGGACCTGGCGCTCGACCCGGATGTCTCGGCGACGCGCATCACCAACGTGGTCTCCAAGGACCCGGTGCTCGCGACACGCGTCATCCAGCTCGCGAACTCCGCGTTCAGCGCGCCGGCGACGGAAATCACCTCGATCGGCGAAGCGGTCGTCCGCATGGGGACCGGGCCGGTGCGAAACGTCGTCACCGCCGCGTGCCTCAGCTCGCTGTCAGCCGACCCGAAGATTTACGGCCGGCACGGGCGCGACCACATCGATCACAGCATCGGCACCGCTTACCTGGCATGGCTGCTGGCCGACCGCGCCGATGAGTCCCCCGACGAGGCGTTCCTCTACGGGCTGCTGCACGACATCGGCAAGCTCGTCATCCTGAAGCTCGCGCGCGACTGCCAGCAATTCGGCGTGCTCACGCCGACCGAAGAAGAGACGGCGACGATCCTCGAGGAAAAGCACGCGTCCATCGGCGGGAACGTGCTCGAACAGTGGGGCATGCCGCACAGCCTGTTCGACCCGATTGTCTGGCACCACGACCCCTCGGGCGCGAACCAGCGCCGGGCGGCGGCCACGGTCGCCTACGTCGCGAACCGCCTCGCGCACCGCTACGGGTTCGGCTGCCCGGTGGATGCGTTCGACCCGTTAACCGACCCGCTCATCGTCCAGTTCGGGATGGATGCGCGGGCGATCGAGAAGCTCGATCTTCACGCGCCCGGTCTCTTCGAGGTCGCGCGGAAGATCGCCGGATGAGTCCGCGGGTGTGGCTCCCGGCCTGATCACGCTCCTGTGGCTTCCGGCGTCAGCCGGGAGAAGTATTCATAACAGGGTTCAGACATTCATCCACGGGCCGGCGGTTCGAACCCGATCGCCGGCCTCTTCCTCTTCGCGGCTTCCCCCGTCCTCGACTGCCCATCCGCGCCCGGCTTCCGCAACCGCAACAGCAGCCTCGCCGGCACCTGCCGCCGATCCTGACGATCGCCCCTGATCAGCGTTCTCCTCCGCTCTCTGCCGCTGTCGTTCGTGCCAGGGCCGCGAGCGTGTCGCCGGTGAGCCGGCAGATCCGCCAGTCCTCCATCACCGCGGCGCCCAGCTTCCGGTAGAAGCCGATCGCCGGCTCGTTCCAGTCGAGCACCGACCACTCCATGCGGCCACATCCGCGTTCCACGGCGACGCGCGCGAGGTGCGACAGCAGCTGCCGGCCGACGCCGTGGCCGCGCCACTCCGACAGTACGAAGAGATCCTCCAGGTAGAGTCCGGGCCTGGCGAGAAATGTCGAGTAGTTGTGAAACCAGAGTGCGAAGCCGGCCGGCTGCTCGTCTGCGTACGCAATGACCACTTCGGCCGCGGGCGCCGGGCCAAAGAGCGTGGCGTGCAACGCGGCTTCGGTCGCCACGACCTGGTGGGTCAGACGCTCGTACTCCGCGAGCGCGCGGATCAGCCGCAGGATGAGCGGAACGTCGCGCTCGGTCGCCGGTTCGATCCGGATCGTCAACGGGTGGCTGGGCTCCGGGTGTGACGACGACTCACTCGGTTACACGTCCAGACGATCGTGACGTGGCGAGACACCGAGGCACGCTGCTGTGCCTCGGTGGACGTCATCGCGATGCGCGTTCAATCTTCGGACTGGCGGTTCATCACGAACAGGACCACCGCGATGATCCCGGCGGTGATCATCACGAACAACGGAAAGAGCTCGAAGAGCAGCACCGGCGGACCGCTGGTTACTGCTGCTGCGAGGTCGTGGTTGCCGCCGGACCGGGCTCGATGCGCAGGATGGCGCCGGCCGGGTTCGCGTCAACCGCCAGGTACAGGTATCCGTCCGGCCCCTGGCGCACGTCGCGGATCCGCAGGCGCATCTCGCCGAACAGCGCCTCGCGGCCGTACGGGCCGCCGGCCGCGAACACCACGCGATGCAGGTGCTGGCCGGCGAGAGCGCCGACGAGGAGGCTGTGCCTCCAACCCGGGAACTTGTCGCCTGTGTAGAACGCCATGCCCGACGTGGCAATCGACGGCACCCAGACCGTCACCGGCGCCTCGATGCCGTCACGATACGGCTGGCTGATGAACTCGCCCGTGTATTCGCGGCCGTGCGTGACGACGGGCCACCCGTAGTTCAGGCCGGGCTTGATCAGGTTCAGCTCGTCGCCGCCCTGTGGCCCGTGCTCCGTTGCCCACAGCTCGCCGGTATCCGGGTGGATGGCGAGCGACTGCGGGTTGCGGTGGCCGTAAGAATAGATCTCCGGCCGGAACCCCTCGCGCCCAACGAACGGATTGTCCGGCGGCACCGTGCCGTCATCGCGAAGGCGCAGAATCTTGCCTGCGTGGTGGGTGGTTTGTTGCGAGCGCGCGCGCTCGTTGCGCTCGCCCACGCTCATGAAGAGCGTGCCGTCGCGGCTGAAGGCGATCTTCGCCCCGAAGTGCTGGTTGGCCTGACGCCACGCGTCGGCCACGAAGATGTCCTTGAAGTCCACGAGCGCGTTGCCTTCGAGACGGCCGCGCCCGAGCGCAGTCGTGTTCCCGCGATCTCCGCCCGGTTTCGAGTAGCTCAAATAGACCAGGCGGTTCTCCGCGAAGCGCGGATGCAGCGCCACCTCGAGCAACCCACCCTGGCCCATGGCCCAGACCTCGGGAGTACCCGAGACCGGCGTTGGATCGAGCGTGCCGTTGCGCACGATGCGCAACCGGCCGACCTTCTCCGTGACGAGCATGTCCCCGTTTGGCAGGAAGGCAATGCTCCACGGGAGCGCCAGGCCGCTGACGTACGGCACCACGCGAATCGGCCCGGCCAGACTGTCGACGGTTCGCGGGGCGTCGGGCACGGGGAGCGGCGGGCGGCGGGCAAACGACCCCGCGGCGGGCGGCGGCTGCTGCGCCAGGACGAGGGCGCCGGATACGAACAGAAGAGCGACCAGCGACGACAACCGGATCATGAAGCCTCCTCAGGAATGCCAGATCGTAGCACTTGTTGTTCGCGGTTCCTTCCGCCTGAAGGCGGAAGCCACAAACGATTTGAATACTGTGGCTTCCGGCTTTAGCCGGACGTAGGGGCCGGCTTTAGCCGGCCCACTGCCTACTGCCTACGGCAGAATCGCGATCGCCCGCAGCGGCGCCCCGCTGCCGCCGCCGATCTTCATCGGGAGCGCGATGATGGACGCCCCGCGCAGCGGCAGCCGCTCGAGGGACGTCAGGTTCTCGAAGGCGGGCACGTCGCGCTCGAACAGCAGCCGGTGCGATTCGTACTGCGTGGACTGCCCGTAGTCGATGCTGGCGGTGTCGATGCCAATCGCATCGATCTGGCGGTTTGCCGTCAGCCAGCGGGCGGCGTCGGGATGCAGTCCCGGGAAATGCAGCTTGGCCACGGCATCCGCTCCGCGCTCGGCGGTACCGAGGTAACGGGCCGCGTCGGGCCACCGGCGCGAGAACCCGGTCCGGATCAGGACAATCGCGTTCGCGGGGATCTCGCCATCGCGCGCCTCCGCCTGCTCGATGTCGGCCGTCGTCACCTGGTAGTCCGTATCGCGATCCGCGCGGCCGGTGACGTCGATCACGACCGCCGGGCCGACGAGCCGGGCGAGCGGGATCCGGTCAACCGTGTCCCGTCCCTGCGCGAAATGGACAGGTGCATCGATGTGCGTGCCGCCATGCTCGGATGTGAAGAAATTGTTGGCGGCGTAGTAGTAGCCGCCGGCTGTCATGCCTTCGGCGACCTTGTCGAGCCGGAACGCGTCGGCCGTCGGCCAGAAAATGGTCGAGCCGTCATACGCGTGCGACAGGTCAACGATTTCGCCGGAGGGAAGCGGCGAAGACGGTGGCGGCGCGGAGCACGCGCCCGCCGCCAGCGCCACGCATGCGACGAATCTGATCGGCAGCATGACTGTGTAGGCCTCAGGAATCAGGGCTCAGGGCTCAGGGCTCAGGAATCAGGGCTCAGAAGGAATCAGGGATCAGGAATCGGGGCTCAGTTAGGCTTTAAGCGGCCTCAGGCCTGGGCCCTGAGGCCTCCCCTGAGCCCTGATTCCTGGGCCCTAAGCCCTGAGCCCTGATGTTGCGACGAGACGGCTGGTGAAGGCAACGCGTTCTTACAGGTACCTGCTTGGCGATACCCGAACCGAGGCCGCCCGCCTGCGGGCGCAGGCGCGCCTGTGGGATCCGGTCACCTTCGCGCTCTTCGACCGCGTCGGCATCGAGCCGGGATCGAAGGTCCTCGAGATCGGTCCCGGGCAGGGGTCGCTGCACCTCGAGCTCCGGCGGCGCGTCCGCGGACCGGTGGACGCCATCGAACCGTCGGCGGCGTTCCGCGCCCGGCTGCACACGCTGGCGCGGCGTGACGGCCTGGGGGAAGGCCGTGTCTGGGACACGGTGCTCGCCGATTCGCGCCTGCCGCGGAATCACTACGACCTGATCTTCGCGAGGTGGGTATTCCTCTTCCTGCCCGATCCCGGCGCGCACGTGCGCAAGCTGGCGACAGCGCTCGCACCGGGCGGCGTGCTGGCGATCCAGGACTACTGCCGCGAAACGTTCCTGATGGTGCCGACCCCGCCCGAATGGCGTGCCTTCGTCGCGGCCGACGAGGCGTTCTTCGAGACGCAGGGCGGCGACGCCAGCATCGCCGGCAGGCTCCCCACCCTGTTTCGCGCCGCGGGACTCGACGTCGTCGGCCTGACCCCCACGATCAAGACCGGTCATCCCGGCTCGCCGACGTGGACCTGGCTCACGACGTACTTTCTCGGCGTGATGGATCAGCTCGGGAGGCTGCCGCCGTTCAGTCCCGTCCAGGCGAAACGCCTGCGCCGGCAGTGGATCGCCGCCAGCCGTGAAAAGACGCCCGTCATGATCGCACCGGCGCTCATCGACGTCGTCGGACGCAAGCCGCGCCGGAGGTGACCGCCGCTTGATGGCGGGTCCAAAAGGACCCGCCCTACGCTGCAGGTCCAAAGGACCCGCCCGACGCTGCAGGTCCAAAGGACCCGCCCGACGTTGCAGGGCCAAAGGATTCCCCCGTCTGTAGCGGGTCCAAGAGGATCCGCACTACGTTGCTGGTCCAAGTGACCCCGCCCTACGTTGCGCCGACGATCAGGACAACCGCAACCAGCGCGCAGGCGACGCCCGCGATCTGCCAGGCGCTGAGGCGTTCGGCGAGCACGACGCGTGCGAGGATGACGGTGCTGGCCGGGTAGAGAGAGACCAGCGTGACGACGACGCTGAGCGGCCCGCCGCGTGAGGCCACCAGGTAGAGCGCGTTGGCAATCATGTCGAGCACGCCGCATGTCACGACGAGACCCGTCAGCGGCGCGTTCATGCGCAGCGACTGGCGGCTGACGATGGCCGCGGCGGCGAAGAGCGTCACTGAGGCGGCTCGTGACGCCATGAGCGGCCACAGTCCGGCGTCGGGTGAGGTTTCCGCGAGTGCCAGGTAGAACAACCCGATGGCGACACCGGAAACCAGCGCGAGGCCGATGCCGCGTGAACGCACCGTCCCCGCGTCGCGCTTCTCCTGACTGACGAGCACGATGGCCACGAGCGCGAGGGCCATGCCGGCCGTCGTGATCGGTGACGGCCGCTCGCCGAGCAGGATGCCCGCGATGACGGGAATCGACACGCCGCACACGGCCGTCGTCGGCGCGACCACCGACATCGTGCCGATCGCGAGCGCCCGGTAGAGGAAGCCGAGGCCCGCGCCGCCCATCAGCCCGGCCACGGCGCCCCACGCGATGTCGCGCGTCGATGGCGTACTCGGCGGCAGCAACGGCATGAGCACCGCCAGGACCGCCAGCCCGGCGAGCCCCGAGACAATGACGACCGCCGAGGTAGGCGCCCGGCGCGAGGCGAGCCCGCCGATGAAGTCAGCCGCGCCGTAAAACGCAGCGGAGGCGATGGCGAGGAAATAGGGAGCCATGGAGATTGCATGTGCGATTTGCGATGTGTGATTAGGGCTACGGTCAACGTCTTCAGGCGGCGACCGTAAACTGGAGCCCGCAGACCGAAGACGAATTATGTCCCTGGTCGGAAAAGCTCAACCATGAGCCTGTTCTCCTGGATCGCGGTGATTGGCGTCGCGCTGCTGGCCCACGTCGCGCCCTTCAATTTTCTCCTGGACGTGACGGACGACACGGTCTGGCGCATGCCGCAGGACGCGCCGCCCACCGTCTATCTCACCTTCGACGACGGGCCGAATCCCGAGGCGACGCCGCGGCTGCTCGATGTGCTGGCGCGCCACGGCGTGAACGCCACCTTCTTCGTGATCGACAAGCACCTGACGCGGGACACGGCGCCGATCGTCCGGCGCGCCTTCGAGGACGGTCACGCGGTGGCGCTGCACTGGCATTCGCGCACGCCGATGTTCTACCCGCCTGTGGGGCTCGCGACGATGCTCCAGGAAGCGGCGGCGCGGCTCGAGCTGCTGACCGGCTACCAGCCGTGCCGCGCGTTCAGGCCGCACGCCGGAAACCGCAGCGTACCGATGATCGCCGGGGCCGCACGCGCCGGCTACGTGATCGTGGGCTGGGGCTGGATGCTGTGGGACTTCAACTGGTTCAAGGCGCGGAACGCGGACGACCTCGTCCCGCGGCTCGCCGCCCGGTCATCGCCCGGTGACATCATCGTCATCCATGACGGGCATCACGAGAATCCGCGCGCCGACCGCGCCTATGCGATCGAGACGGTCGATCGCCTGATCCCCGAGCTGCGCGCGCGAGGATTTCAGTTCGGGACGATTTGTCCGTAACGACGAGTGCGCAGTGGGCAGGCAGCGGATCTTCCGGCTGAAGCCGGAAGCCACAGGGATTCGTAGGGGCCGGCTCAGCCGGCCCCAGGGCGGCGCGAGCGATCGTACGAAGGGCCACGTGACCGTACGTAGGGGCCGGCTTCAGCCGGCCCAAGCCGCTGACAGCGATCGTACGAGGGCCGGCTGAAGCCGGCCCCTACGTACACCTGTGGCTTCAGAAGGTGTAGCGGATGCCCAACTGCATCGTCCGAGGGCTGTTGGCGCGGACGGGCACCAGGAAGTTCGAGCTGATCCGGTTGCCGGTCGGGTTGCCGAAGTTCACCCGATCCGTGGCGTTGTAGATCTCCCAGAACAACCCGAGGTTGCCCTGCCGCGGCAGGTCGAACAGGTACTGGAAGCGCAGGTCGAGGATCATCACATCTTCGCCGTCGATCCCGTTGCGAACGGCGCGGCCGCTGCTGTCGACGTCCGACACGATGGGTGTCGTCGCATCGTGAACGCCCCTGATAGGCCGGTCGGTGTTGTCGCGATCGCGGTTCACGTCGCTGCCGACGAGCTCGTTGATCGGGTACCCGGAGTAGTAGCGGAACACGAGGCCGCTGCCCAGCCCGCGCCATGGGTTGACGTTGAGGCTGACGGCAACTGCGTGGCGGTTGTCGAAATTGGAGAGGCCGTAGTCAGAGCGTGGGTCGAGATCGTCGACGACGCGTTTGGTGCTGATGGCTGCACCGCCGCCGGTGGCGGCAATGCCGACGTCGCGTGAGCGTGACAGCGTATAGGCGAACCGGCTGCTCCATCGATTGGCATACCGCTTGTCGAGGCCGACCTCGAATGCGTTGTAGTCGGTGTTGAAGTCGTCGCGCGTCTGGAACTGGAGCACGCGCTGGAAATTCGTGTTACGCGCCTGCGGGGGAATCAATTCGCCGTCCGGATCGAACACGCGCGGGCCCGGGCCGCCCGAAGGTTCCGTTCGCGAGCTGACGCGGCTCGTTGATGTCGATGAGTCCCGTCTGGTCGCGCCCGCGGTTGCCGACGTAGTCGGCGGTGAGGCCGACGTTCGGCATCAGCTCCCGCTGCACGCCGAGGCTGAACGACCAGAGATAGCCCAGCCGGCGATCGCCATCCACGACCGGCTCGGAGTTGACGAAACTGCCGGTGCCGACCTGCGCGCGGGTTGTCGCCAGGAGCGCGCGGCACGCCGGACCGATGTTCGCCAGCCCGCCCGACCCCACCGGCCGCAGGCAGGGATCCGACGGAAGCACGCCGTCCAGGGGCGACTCGTCCTCATCGGTCTCGAACTGGAACGCCGGGCTGATCACCGCGAGCTGCGTCAGATCGCTGAGGATGCCGATGAGCTGATACTCGTAGAACTTGCCGACACCTCCGCGGACCACCATTTTTCCCTCGCCGGTCGGGTCGTACGCGAACCCGAGGCGGGGCGCAAATGCGGCCTTCGTCTCCGGCGTCATGTCCTGGTAGTCGTACCGCAACCCCAGATTCAGCGAGAGGTTCCGGTTGATCTGCCACTTGTCCTGGAAGTAGAGATTCGTCCGCTTGTCGGTGAGATCGAAGTAGATCTCTCCGAGACGGATGGAAAAGATCGACGGATAGGTGGACGCGTTCGCCGGATTGAACGGCAGGTTGTGCAGGAACTCGAACGTGCCGTTGTCGTTGCCGCCCTGGATGATGGGATTGACGCCGTTCTGGCTCCAGCCGAAGCCGGCCTTGAACGTGTGGTTGCCCGCCCAGTCGGACTTGATGAACGTGAACGCATTGTCGAACGTATACGTGCGGACCTTCGCGGTGCCGTGAACGTCGATCGGGCCGGCGCCGAAGTCCGGGTGGACGTTGTTGGCCCCGATGTCGAACTGGTCGCGTCCGTTCAGCTCGATATAGTTGAAGTCGTCGTCGAAATACTGGCGGTTGCCCTGCAGAAGGTCTTCGCGCACGTGCCCGACCTTGAGCTCGTTCGTCGCCCGGTCGCCGATGACGGCGGTCCAGCTCGCGTTGAACGCCTGGTCGCCGCCATCGTTTTCGATGTCCACGTGGTCGGGCGTGCTCAGCTCGTCTTCCCAGTCCTCGCCGACGGTGATCGCGGCCTCCTTGATCCACCGGACGCTCAGATTATTGCTCTGCGTCATCTGGTAGTCGCCGCGCAGGAAGGTGTTCCATGAGCGGATCGTGGAGGTGTCGGAGTACGACACGGCGAGCGGCGCCGCCTCGGGCGGATAGACGAGCGAGACGGCGTTGTCCAGTTCGTTGCGCTCGATGCTGCCGAACCAGAAGGCCTTGTTCCGGACGATGGGCCCACCCGCGTTGCCGCCCCACGCCTTGCTGCCGCTGGCCGGATTCTCCTCGCCCTGGAGCTTCAGGAAGTAGTTCGTCGCGTTCAGGCTGTCGTCCTGGAAATAGTAATAGCCGCGGCCGCGGATGCTGTTGGTGCCGCTCTTGGTAACCGCGTTGACGACGACCCCGGAGGATCCGCCGAACTCCGCCGTGTACTGGTGCGTCAGCACCTGGAACTCCGCCATGACGTCGAGTGGAACGCGCGCCTGCGTCCCTTGAGAGCCGCCCAGCCGATCGTCGTTGTTGTACACGCCGTCGACCATGAACATGTTGCTGCCGGTCTCGCGGCCGTTCGCGTTGAACTGGCCGCCCTCGAATGTGCCTGGCTGGAGACTCGGCGTCAGTCCCGGCACGAGCTGCATGAGTGAAAGCTGGTTACGACCCTGGCTCGGGAGGTTGTCGATCTCGCGCGTGGTCACGTTCGTGCCCACGCGGCTCGCCGTCACCTCGACGACCGGCGCCTCGGCGGTGACCGTCAGCGATTCCTGCAGCGCGGCGACCGACAGCGTGAAGTCGAGCGTAAGCTCCTGACCGACTCCGACCGCCACTCCCTGGCGTGTCGTGGTCTGGAAGCCTGCCAGTTCCACCGCGATTGTGTAGGTTCCCGGTGTCAGCGTCGCAATGACGAAGCGGCCGTCTTCACCGCTGGTAAAGGTGCGGACCAGCCCTGTGGCTTCATGCGTGGCCGTGACCGTGGCGCCAGGAATGACCGCCTTGGCAGTATCGAAGATTGTTCCGTTGATTTCGGAGCGGCCCGCCTGGGCGGCTGCTGGAAGGGGAGCGGCGGCGACGAGCGCCGCGAACGCGACGGCTGCGACAACGAGTCTCATCGGCATGATGACCTCCGGCCGGCAACCCCGGGACGGCCCGGTGACGCGGCAGAAGTATTCAGTTTCGAGAAAGGGGCCCGAACGTGGCCCTCGTCCGCGCTTCCTGGAGCTGTGGATGATTGAGCTGAATCAGTCGGGGTCCCTCCTTTTAGCGCGGACCTTATCACCGTTCCGCCTGCATGCCCAACTTCTCAGGCGGTATCTCCCGCCGCGACCGCGACCGCGTAGCGGGCCGCCTCGGCGCCGCCGTGGATGTTCTCGATCACCGACGCGATCACGAGCTCAGGGCCGAAGCGGATCGCCCGCAGCCGCGCGGCCACGTCGCGGCGCAATTCGGCGCTGGCGCCGGGCAGCACCTCCGCCGCGTGCCGCTCGACGAGGCCGGCCAGAAACGCGCCTTCGTACCGATCGAGCTCCGCCAGCATCGCCTCGACCGCCGTGCGCTTGTCTTCCCCGCACAGCAGCAGTCCGAGAGCGGAGCAGCTGCTGCGCACGTCGAACGGCCGGCCCGCCTGCCCTGCGAATGCCTGCTCACGTCCGACGATGCCCGAGTAGGCGAGCATGGCGCGGAAATGAATCTGCCGCCAGGCGCGCCCGTTCCACTTGCGATAGCGATAGAACGCATAGACACCTGCGCCGAGCGCCGCGCACAGGGCGACCCATCGCGAGACGCCGGTTGAGAAGAGGGCCGCGACCATTCCGCAGGCGAAGACAACGAGCGGCTCCCATCCGAAGCCCATTCGCCACTGGAGATCGGACGCCATCCCTTTTCAGCGCACGGCGATCGGCGCGACGGTCGAGCCCGTGCCTCCCTCAATCTTCAGCGGCTGCACCACGAGCGCGAACTCGTGCGCGCCGCTCGCCGCGAGCTCGTCGAGCTTCAGGTTCTCGAGCAGGTGGATCCCGTTGATGACCAGCATGATCTGGTGAATGGGATTGGACACCTTCGGATCCGGATTGGGCGTGACGTTGACCGGAGCGTTGTCCGACGCCCACGAGGATGGGATCCTGCCGCGCCAGCCATTCCGATGCGGCGGCGACGCCGAGCCCGGGGTTGGCCCCATGTAGCGGCCATTGTCAGTGCCCCACAGCCTGCCCCACCCGGTATGGACGAGGATGGCATCAGCCCGGCTGAAGCGTCACGCTCTGCTTTTTCAGCGCCTGCTGCAGGTCGGCCACCGTCATCTCGTAGGTATCCGGAAGCATCGGAACACCCTTCGCGCATGCCGCGACGTCGATGAGCACGCCGCGGGTCATCAGCGCGCCGACGTTCTCGATGCCCAGCTTGCTGAATCCGTCGCGCGACGCGATGTCTTCCACCTTGTGGCAGTTGTACATGCTGTTGCCGATCGTCTGGTGGCTGAACCCGTCGAACTGCGTCCCGACCTGGCCGATCTCGGCGACGACCAGTTCCTCGTTGCTGCCGCGCCTGTTCGACCCGGGCGTCATTCATCTGCGTGCGCTTGGTGTGACATCTCGAAGCGGCGCGTCGACTGGATCGGCATCGACGGCGACAGCACCCTCCCCAGCTCGAACACCTGCCCGGTCTTGATGAGACGCGCCGCCCGCAGCACCGTCTCCGGCTTCATGTGATTGGCGGAGCCGCGCTGATCGCCGGCGCCCCATTTCGACGGGCACCGCTGCGCGTCGGACGGCGTCTGCCAGCTCTGGGCGTGCGCGGCGCTGCTGACGCCGCCGACGAGGACGATGGCAAGGATGAGGACTCGAGACATGGCGCATAGCTCCTTTTTCGCAGGACAGACCCGCGATGACCGCGATTCTACCGAAGCGCTCGCGAGATCAGAACAAATCAGGGGATCCATCAGGACATCCGCGGCGCGCGGCCGTACGGCAGCAGTTCCTGACTTACTGGAGGTATCCGATGCGCGTTGCACACAACCTGATGTTTCTGCTCCTGTTTCCTGTGATCTCGACGCCGGCGCTGGCCCCAGGGGACAGGGGGAGGGGGGAGGGGGCAGTTGAACCAACGGCTTTGTGGCTTCCGGCTTCAGCCGGAAGAATGCGGCTCAGACAGGCATGCCAGAGCCGGATAGGTGAAAAACAGGAAATGGATGGCGTCGACGCCGAGATGCGCCAGGATCGCGGCGCCGAGCGAGCGCGTGGCCGCGTAGATCCATCCGTAGCCGGCGCCGGCGACCGTGGCCAGCACGACATAGGTTGGTCCGCCGCCCGCGTGGGCGAGGCCGAACAACGTCGCGGCGATCGCGACGGCGACGATCGCCGCCCGCGGAGTGCCGCCGAACCCGCGCTCGAGCGAGGTCTGCACCACGCCGCGGAAGAGCGCCTCCTCGGGCATCACGGTGAAACAGAGCAGGCTCAGCGCCCACAACGGAAACCACGCCGGCGCCTTTGGATCCCAGCGTACGAATCCAAGCGCCAGCGAGAGCGCGATGATCGCGGCGGCGAGCACCGCAAACCGCCACGAAAATTCCCACAGCGCCGCACGATGGCGTACGGCGGGGCCGGCTTCAGCCGGCCCTGTGTCACGGACGATCACGGCCGGCGCGTACAGGCCAAGCAGGAACAGGCCGGCCACCGCCTTGTCGAAATTGAGGTACTTCGTATACGGCACGCCACCGGGGCTGAGCACCACCGCGTTGATGACGACGGGATTGTGAAAGCCGGGCATCACGTGCAGCATGAGGCCGCCGCAGACCAGCAGCAGCAGGACCTGCGCCACGGCACGCGGAGCGGCCCCCGCCGCCTGGCTGGCGGCGCGGCACGCGACGGCATACACGAGCAGCACGAGCACACCGCGCACGTCGACGATCCCGCCGGCCAGCGCCGCGACGAGCGCAATCGCGAACGGAAATGTCCAGAGCCGGCGGCGATGTGGAGACCCCGAAGCCGGCGCCGCCCACAGGGCCAAACACGCCAGCGTCAACGCACCGAACGCGAGGATGGAGGTGGCAGGTAGAACGGCGGCAAGACCGCCCGACAGAGCTGGTTGCACTTACAACGTGCTGTTCACTGTTCCGACTTCTCTACTTCGTCCACTTCGTCCACTTCTCTACTTCGTCTACTTCTCTACTTCACTTCTTCCACTTTTCCACTTGTTCCACTTCTTCCACTTCGATCTAGCCCGCCTCCCCCGCCCCTGACCCACTCGGCCAGCACCCGGAACTCCGGATCGTCGCGCGTCGTCCAGTGTTTTCCGCCCGGGTGGAACGACACGCCGCCCGCCTCGCGTGCCAGCGGCATCAGCAGCAGGCGGCTGCGCTCCGGGTTGCCCGGCGAGACGACGCGGCGGATGATCTCGAAGTTCTTTCGCGACTGTTCTTCCGTCCAGGTGGTCGCCCCGGGCGAGAGCCGCTCGATGACCAGGGGCGTCCCCTGGGAATGACACGAATAGCACCGGGCCAGACCCTCCCGCTTGTGGAGCAGGATGGGCTGGACGCGTGTCCGGAAGAACTCGAAGTCGAGCGTCGGCGACGGGGCCGATTGCTGGGCGTGAACTGCCGTAACCATGAGGGCGACGACCAGGGCTAACGAGGATCCGCTCATGCCGTCGCTTATAACCCGTTGGCAGGGTCGAGTCAACGAGGGTACAGTATGGGCGCGAGGTGTGATGCTCATGGTGTGTCCCGTATCGTCGAGACGTGGTTTCCGCGCATTCGTGTACGCATGCTTCCTGTTGGTGCCCGTCGTGGCAGCGGCCACGACCGTCCGCATCGTCCAGACGAACTCGGCCGGCGACAATATCCACCTGATCGACCCAGCGACCAACAAGGTGGTGGGGATCATCAACGGCATCGAGGTCAACCATGGCGCCGTGGTCGGGCGCGACGGCAAGCACTATTACTTCACCAACGAGGCGGACCACACGGTCGACGTCGTCGATGCCAAGACGTTGAAGGTCACCAAGAGGATCCCGCTCAGCGGCAAGCCGAACAACCTGTCGATCGGCCTCGATGGCCGCCGCATCTATGTCGCGCTGCGGCAGATCCCCGGCGGCGTGGACGTGATCGACACGGCGTCGGCAACGCTGGCGAAGACGGTGCCCACCGAGGGCGACGTGCACAACACGTTCGTCACGCCCGACGGCAAGTACGTCCTGGCCGGCTCGCTCAGCCACAAGCGGCTCACGGTGATCGACGCGAAGACCGAGCAGATCGCATGGTCGATCGATTTCGATCGGGGTGTCCGTCCGATCACCTACGACCGGAAGGCGGACGGCTCGACCAACCGGCTCTTCGTGCAGCTCACCGACCATCACGGGTTCGCGGTCGTGGACTTCGATTCGCACAAGGAGATCACCCGCGTCAAGCTGCCGGACGTGCCGCCCGCCGAACGGCATCTCGAGGGGCTGCAGGGATCGCCGGCGCACGGCATCGGCGTGACGCCGGACGGCAAGACGATGTGGGTCAACAGCAAGATGAACAGCCACGTCTATGCCTACTCGATGCCCGACCTGACGCTGCTCGGCGGCGTGGAAGTCGGCGATCATCCGGATTGGCTGACGTTCACGCCCGACAGCAAGTCTCTCTACGTCGCCAATGCCGGCTCGAACTCGGTGTCCGTGATCGACATCGCCACCCGGCGCGAGGTCACGCGCGTGCCGGTCGGTCACGTCCCGAAGCGCAACTACACGGCGGTGATGCCTTAAGCAGGCCTCAGGGATCAGGGCTCAAGGCCCAGGGCTCAGAACAGGCCTCGGAGGTCACCTTGCGGCGGACCAGATGGAACCCCGAGCTCGGGCCCGGAGCCACGTAACGAGGTGCGCGCGATGGCCGATTCAGACCACACGTCCGGGACGGACCCGCTCGGCCGTCGCGAGTTCTTCAAGGGTGCGGCGCTGGGCGCCGCGGGTCTGGTCGTACAGGGCCAGACGGCCGACGCCGGGCCGGTGACCTCCGGCGCTCCTGATGTGGCCTCCGGCCCCGGCCGGAAGGCCCTCCCGCCGTCCCACACCGAAGCCGCAGCCGAGTTCGGCTACGCCGCGCAGGAAGCGCCCGCCGCCGCGTCCCACCCGACGCCCGGCTCCGACTTCATGGTGGACGTGCTGAAGAAGCTCGACCTCGAGTACGTCGCGGTGAATCCCGGCTCGGCGTTCGAGGGCCTGCACGAGTCGATCATCAATTACGGCCAGAACCAGATGCCGGAGCTGCTCACGTGCCTCCACGAGGAGGCGGCAGCAGCGATGGCGCACGGCTACGCCAAGGCCGCCGGCAAGCCGATGATGGTGATGGTCCACGGGACCGTCGGGCTGCTGCATTCGTCGATGGCCGTCTTCCAGGCGTGGGCCGATCGCGTGCCGCTCTTCCTCGTGGCCGCGCACAACCGCAACCCCGCGACCATCGTCAACCGTCCGCACAGCGTGCAGGACATGGGCTCGCTCGTTCGCGACTACGTCAAGTTCCACGACGAGGCGACCACGCTGCAGCGCTTCGCCGACTCCGCGATGCGCGCCTATCGCTTCGCGCTGACGCCGCCGATGGGGCCGGTGATGCTCACCGTCGATGCGCAGCTGCAGGAAGCGCCCATCGCGGATCCATCGCGCCTGCGGGTGCCGGTCCTGTCGCTCGCCGCACCGCCGCAGGGAGATGCCAACGCGGTGAGGGAAGCGGCGCGTCTGCTCGTGCACGCCGAGAGCCCGCTCGTGGTCAGCCAGAAGGTCGGGCGCACGCCGCGGGCGTGGGACCTGATGGTGGAGCTCGCCGAGCTGCTGCAGGCGCCGGTGGACGTCGGCGGGTTTGGTTCGTGGAAGGATTTTCCGTCGTGGCATCCGCTCCACGGGACAGGCGGCCCCGGGTATACGCCGGACGTGACGCTCGGCCTCGAGGTCAGCGACATGGCCGATGCCGCGCGCAACGCGCGCGCGAACGGGCGGAAGACGATCAGCATCTCGAGCGAGCTGCTGTTCCAGGGGAGCAACATCCACGACTTCGGCCGTTACGCGGACGTCGATCTTGCGATCGCGGCCGATGCCGAGGCGACGCTGCCGCTGCTCATCGAGGAGATTCGCCGGGCGATGACGCCGGAGCGGAAGGCCGTCGCCGAGGCGCGCGGCGCGCGCGTGGGCGCCGCGCACAAGCGCGCGCTCGGGACGGCGCTCGAGCAGGCGCGCTACGGGTGGGACGCCAGCCCCGTCAGCGTGCCGCGCATGATCGCGGAGCTGGGCGAACAGCTGAAACACGACGACTGGGCGATCGGATCGGGCCACCAGTTCACCGGCGACTGGCAGCGGCGGATGCTCAACTTCGACAAGCCGCACCGCTACAACGGCGACTGCGGCGGATTCGGCATCGGGTACGACACCCCCGCCACGGTCGGCGTCGCCCTCGCCAACAGGAAGCTCGGACGCCTGACGGTCGGCATCGTCGGCGACGGCGACCTGAACTTCGTCGGTCCCGGCGTGCTGTGGACGGCCGCACATCACCAGATCCCGCTGCTGCTGGTCGTGCACAACAACCGCGCCTACCACGCGGAGGTCATGTTCATCCAGCGCATCTCCGGCGCACGCGGCCGCGGCGCCGGCCGCGCGCACATCGGCAACGCGATCAGCGACCCGAACGTGGACTATGCCGCGATGGCCAGGGCGTACGGCATCTACGCGGAAGGGCCGATCGAAAACCCGAAGGATCTGGCGGGCGCCTACCAGCGCGCGCTGGCGCGCGTGCGCGCCGGGCAGCCGGCGCTGGTGGACGTCGTCAGCCAGCCGCGGTGAGGAGCAGCGTGAAAGCGATCACCGCCGGCGCCGCGATCGTGCTGCTGGTGAGCAGCGTGGCGTCGGGCCTCGGCCGGGAGGCGCAGAGCCCGCCAGCCTCGCCCAGCGGAAACGCCGCGCGCGGCAAGATGCTCTACGACAAGACGCTCCGCTGCTACGCGTGCCACGGGTTCGACGGCCAGACAGGGTCGCCGCGGCTGGCGCCGATGCCGCGGTCCGAGGAATCCTTCATCACCTATCTGCGCAAGCCGGCGACGCCGGGCATGCCGGCATTCGCCGACGTGCCGCGGCAGGACCTCGTGGACGTCTACGCCTACATCAAGTCGCTGCGCAGCGACGCTCCGGCGGCGGACAGCATTCCCATCCTCAAGGATCTGATCGAGCGATCCACCAAACCCTGAGCTCGATCCATTTCGCCGGTATCGGCCGCCGCCGGCCGAACCGGCCGCCGCGGTGTTTCGATGACCGCGCTGCTTCCCGGTTCCTACGAGGTGCGCTACGGCTTCACGGGCGCGGAGGCTTCAGGCTTTTCTGCTCGCCGGGGCCGGGATGCCGCGTTACACTCCCTCTATGCGAACGGGGACCCTCGCCGCCGCTGCCGCATGCCTGCTGGTCGCCGGAACGGCATACGCCCAGTTCGGCCGCGGCTTCTTCGGCACCCAGGTGGCGGACGCGGACGACTTCGACGGCCGGTGGCACTACTGCCGCGTCATGTACCGCCCGGCGTTCGGCGGCGGCGGCGGCAACTGGACGACGGACTATCCGAATGCGGACATCAACATGTCCGTCCGGCTCGCCGAGCTGACAAAGATACGCGTCAGCATGAACGCGAGCGGCGATCCGAATCACCTCGTCGTGCGACTGAGCGGCGACGAGCTGTTCCAGTGCCCGCTGGTGATCATGTCAGCCCCGGGACGCGCGCTGATCGACGGCGCCGACGCCTCGCGCCTGCGCGAGTACCTGCTGAAGGGCGGCATGCTCTGGGTGGACGACTTCTGGGGCAGCTACCAGTGGGAGCACTGGGTCGCGCAGCTTCGCCGGGTGCTGCCGCCGGACCAGTACCCCATCATGGACGTCCCGCTCGACCACCCGCTGTTCCGGACGCAGTTCGTCGTCTCCGAGATTCCGCAGATTCCGAACATCGGCTTTTTTCTGCGGACCGGCGGCGGCACATCCGAAATGGGCGCCGACAGCGCCGTGGCGCACGTGCGCGGCGTGGCGGATCGCACCGGCCGGCTGATGGTCCTCATGACCCACAACACGGACATCGCGGACGCGTGGGAACGCGAGGGTGAGGATGCGGGATATTTCTACACGTTCAGCCCGCGCGGCTACGCGTTCGGCATCAACGCCATCCTCTACGCGATGACGCACTGAGCGGTGCTGCAGGCTACTGCGGGACCGCGTAACGCTCACCGCGAGGATCCTGACCTCAGAGTCGATTGATCATCATCGTCGCCACGGCCGCGAAGAACTCGCGCAGGAGCGCGTCTGCGCCCGGCGGGAAGCGGGCGTCGTCGAGTGCGCGCGTCATCAGCTCGACCCAGCGATCCCGCGCGGCGGCGGTGACGGCAAAGGGCATGTGACGCATCCGCAGCCGCGGATGTCCCCGCTCCTCGACATACCGGGGCGGACCGCCGAACCGGCCCACGAGAAAGTCGCGAAGCCGCTGTTCGGCGCCCGCCAGATCGCCAGGCGGGTACATCGGACCGAGGATGTCGTCGGTGGGAACCTGGCGATAAAAGGCGGAGACGAGGCGACGAAAGCCGTCCTCGCCGACGGCGGCGTAGATCTCGTGGTCTTCCAACGAATCGATCTTAAACCGGGCCGGTGCGGGGCGCGGGCGCGCAGCGCGTCCTGGCAGCCGGGGTCCAGGACAGGAGAGGCAACGCCGCTACATGTCGCGGCAGGCAGGCTCCCAGCCGTGGGGAAAGTCGATCGGTTCGGGTGATTCGTTCCGCCGCCGATCCGATGCCACGTGTGCAGGCAGGCGCAGGCGCCTGAGCACCTCGAGCAGCGCGTCCAGATGGCTCATCGCACATGCGACTTCGGCTGCCGCGGCACGAGCCGCCGTGGAGCCCTCGTCGTCTCCCTCGCTGCGGCACAACGCCAGCGTCCAGCCATAGGCGACCGATTCGGCGAGGCCGGTCGTTCGAAGGCCGGCGAGCAGCGCGGCGCCGTCAGGATGCAGCCCGTACAGGATCGCGTCGAAATCGTCTCCGATGGTCCCGGCCGGATGATGAAGCGAGCGTTCGTACACCGTGATGAGCTGGGCAGCGCCGACCAGGGCGATGATCGACGCGCGGGCACGCTCGTCCAGGCGCAACAGCGGCGCCACCACCGCGTCAATTTCGCTGATGAGCACCCTCGCGAAGTGATCGCGGTTGACCACGGTTTCCTGCAGGACGGCGTTATCGTTCATTGTCCCCCTCATGTCTTAAACGCACGCCGGGGAGCAATCGAACAAGAGGGCGTCTCGGCGGCTCAGCCGCGGGCGGGGGACGGCGATCCGGCGTGGCGTCAGGCGGGCCTGACGGACCGCCTGTTCAACGAGGGCCGGCTCCGCCCTTCGTCTTCGCGGCCGGCCGAAGGTCGGCCGACACCGTGCCTGCCTCAGCACCAACGAGCTGTGGTTCCGGGGCGGGCGTCCCAGGAGAGCCGATACACCGGCGGATCGGGCCACGCCAGGGTTACACGCTCCTCCTGCGCCCGCCACTCGAGCGACCAGCGCTTCTCCACGGGAAGAAGCACCTGACGATCGCGTTGAGGCTGGCGCACCTGCCGGCGTCGCGCCTGGGCATCGGCCAGGGCGGCGGCCACAGCCCGAGCGGTGGCGGCAGGAGCCGGTGCCTGCGGCACCTCTTTCCTGGGTGCCGGAGCACCGAGCGGCGATTCTTTCCTGGCTGCCGGAGCCCCGTGCGGCGTCTCCTTTGCCGACGCCGGAGCCGCGTGCGGCGTCTCCTTTGCTGACGCAGGAGCCGCATGCGGCGTCTCCTTTGCGGACCCAGGAGCCCATGCGGCAGCCTTTTGTGGAGGCGGGAGTCGCGTGCGACTCGTCCTTCCTGGCGGCGGCCCCCTGTTGATGAGACTGCGCGACGGCTCTCGCGCCGGTCGTCACGATCAGCAGCGCGAACACGAAGAATCGAACGGAGCGGTCCATGGCCTACTTGTGCGGCGCGGCGACTGGCTCGCCAATCGGTTCCGAGAACGTCACGCGGCCGCTCCCGAGCTCGTAGTAGGCGCCGACGACCTGAAGCTTGCCGCCGTCAACCGCGTGGCGCAGGATCTCGCTGCCCGCGAGCGCGTCGTTGATCGACTGCTCGACGGTGGCGAGGATCGCGGTCTTGATGTCGGCCTGCTCGGCCTTCGTTCGCGTCAGGCCGACGCGAATGGCCTTCACCATGTACTCGAGATTCGGGCCGGCGACCTCCGCCTTGTCCACGACAGCCTTCACGGCGCCGCAGGACTCGTGGCCCATCACGACCATCAGCGGAATATGCAGGTGCTCGGCGCCGTACTCGAGCGTGGCGAGGACGGACTTGTCGACCACCTCGCCGGCGGCGCGGACGACGAACAGCTCGCCCAGCCCGGCGTTGAAGATGTACTCCGGCGGCACGCGCGAGTCAGCGCATGACAGCACCATGGCGAACGGGCTCTGGCCCTTCGTCAGCTCCTGACGGGTGAAGGCGCTGAGCGACACCGGCGCCGACGCGTTCTTGACGAAGCGCTCGTTGCCGACCTTGAGGCGGCCGAGCGAACCACGAGGCGCCGAGGCTTCCTCTGCGGTGACCACGAAGGTGGAAAGGGTGACGAGCGCGGCAACGGCGGAAAGCCTGAACAGTCTCATTGAAAGGACAATCGGCTCGGCGGCGCGGCGACTTGAGGCACTACACGAAAATATGTTGCGGAGGCGGGTGGGAAAACGCGTGCAATCCCGGGAACGGGCGGCTCCGTCAGTTCATTCAGGCTCCTGCTGCTGCCCCGGACGATAGCGGCGCTCGAGATTCGCGGCGATGGCGTCCTCGCTGAACCACACCGGACGCAGCTCGTGATTCGCGAACAACCGAATCTGATCGCGGCTGTGCGGGGAGGCAAGGTTTGCCGTCTGGCCGTACGCCAGGATCGACCAGGCCGCGACCGGCCTGGTGAAGTGCACCATCAGCACCCACGCGTCGCCAAACCCGGCAAGCGGCTGCCCGGGCGCGATGTGGCCCGCCACCCGCCGGCCCCCTCCGGCATCCTCGAACGTCACGACCCGAAAGACGCCGTGCCGGCCCGTGGAACCATCGCCCGGCACGTCGACGTCGCCGAAGCGGAAGCGGTTGACCTCTCCCCATGCGACCCGCTCCGAACCGTGCTGCTGGCGAACCTCCGCCACGGCTCGCTCGAGCGCCGCGAGCGCCGCGTCGGGACTCGCCAGCCCCCGAGGGGTGGTCATCGGCTGCAGGACGTCCCACGACACGGAGAACCGGTCGGACTGCTGCGCCTCGTGGATGTCCATGAACCGCTCGAACAGCACCGCTCCGCGGCTGGTCGCGCTCACGCGCCGATCCCACGCGGCCAGGGTCGCGAGCCCGGCGGCGAGCATCTCGGACGGCGCGGTCACGCGCGGCCCGGCCGCGAGGAGCTCGGGCAGCAGCCGATCTGCGGCCACCATCCGCGTCGTGAATTTCAGCTCCCTGACCTGATCGGGTGAGAAGGTCTGCGTCGTGTCGAGCGCCTCGAGCACGAGCTGCGCGCGCAGGGAGAGCTGGCCGCGCTCGATGTAGGAGGGATACGCCGCCGGATCGAGCGGGTCGCGAAGCGACGTCCACCACGGCGGGTTGTTGGCGTTCTGCACGTAGCCGCCGGCGGGGTTCAGCAGCCATGGCAGCTCGGTCGCGCGATGGATGCCCTTCCAGAACAGTCGTCCGGTGTCCCCGGGGACGTCTACCGCGTAATCCGTTTCAGGATCCGGGCGCCGCGGCAGCCGCGCATTCCACGCGTACAGGATGTTGCCGTCGATGTCGGCGTAGGTGTAGTTCGAGGTGACCGCGAGCCGGCGCCCGAGCGTCCGGCGGAAGTCGGCGAGCGACCGGGCCTGGAGCAGCTCGAAGAAGCCCTCGGTACTGGCGCCACCATTCCAGGTTGATCGATCGGAGCACGAACAGATGGTCCGCCGTGCGGTGGATCACCGGTCCGAGCGGGGTCTCTTCGTATTCGCGCTGCTCCAGGGTGACGCTCCCGTCGGCCTGCTTCACGCCGGCAGCGACCATGCGCCGTTCGACACGGTGCTTGCGCCCCTTGTGGACGAACATGTCGGAGCGATCCGCCACGAGAGGGAACGCGTAGATGTCCTCGAGGTCGGGCGCGTTGTTCGTCTGCACGTATCCGAGACGATCGTTGAACCCCGCGCGAAGGACGGGGATGCCGACCAGTGTGGACCCGTAGAAATTCATGCGGCCCGGCACCGTGACGTGCGCCTCCCAATAGAGCGACGACCAGCCGAGATGCGGGTTGCCGAGCAGGATGGGACGGCCCGAGGTGGTCTTCGTGCCGGCGAGCGCAAAGGCGTTGGACCCGGCCTCCTCGCCTGCGCTCGACGTCGGGATCGGGGCCGCGCCGCCGTACTTCTGCACGAGCCGCGCCGGCGGCCGCGACGCCGCGAGGACCGCGAACATGCGGCCATACGCCAGCGGATCCGATGGCTCGACGACCGGCATCCACGCAGGAACGCGGCCTGGATGCGCAACGGCGTAGGCGTTGACGCCGGCCGCGAATCCCCGCAGCCAGCGGCGAAACCGCCCGCCGATGTCGTCGGCCAGCGCGCGACGCGCCGCGGCGCGATTGTCGAACCGCTGCATCGCGAAATCGCTGTCGAGCTCGGCCCGTCCGAAGTGCCGCGCCGCCTCCCCGCGCGCCTGCAGGTAGCGCCGGCCAAGCTCCGCCGCGTGATCCTCGGCCATCGCGAAGCCGAAGGCATAGCCGCCGGCTTCCTCGTCCTCGGCGAGGATGTGCGGCACGCCGAAACGTATCTCGCCTGATCTCCGCACGATCCGAAAGCGGGCGCGCCCCCTGCAGCGGAGGACCGATCGCGACGAGCAGGACGGCTACGGCGAGCGCTGCCTGACGCATGAACGATCGGGTGTCATTGCAACGCGAACTTCTGGATGCGCCGGTTCTCGGGCTTCAGCGGCGTGACTTCGGTGACGTAGAGGTTGCCTTTCGAGTCGGCCGCCATGTGATGCAGCGTGCCGAACTCGCCTGGCGCCGAGCCCCAGCGGCCGAACGAATCGAGGACCTCCATCGTCTTCCGATCGAGCACCATGACCTTGGCCTGGCTCCTGTTCCCGACGTACAGGAAACGCTGCGCCGGGTCGGTCGAGAATGCCGTGCTCGCGGCCGTCGTTCCGTTGCCGCACTCCGGCGCCTTGCACTCGCGGCCGATGAAGGCCTGCGTCACGTACTTCCCGTCGATGGTGAACACCTGCACGCGCTTGCCGCCGCGATCGGAGACGTAGACGTGGCCGTCGTTCGAGACGCGTGCGGCGTGCACCGGCTGCACGAACTGCGGCGCGCCTTTCGGGTCGGCGTCCGCCGACGCGAGGTTCGGCGCCCCGTCGGTCGGGACGCTGCCGAACGCGCCCCACATCCGCTTGAACGCGCCGGTCGTGGCGTCGAACACGATGACGCGCCGGTTGCCGTACCCGTCGGCCACGAAGAGCTCGTTCGTCTTCGCGTACACGAACGTGTCGGCTGGCTGGTTCAGGTTCCGTGTGTCGGCGTTGCCCTTGCTCTGCCCCGCCTTTCCGATCTGCATGACGAACTTGCCGGCCTTGGTGAACTTCAGGACCTGATGGTCCTTGTCGCCATTGCCGCCAATCCAGACGAAGCCCGCCGGATCGACGTATACGCCGTGCTCAGAGGTGGGCCAGTCGTACCCCTGGCCGGGACCTCCCCAGGCCTGGACGAAGTTGCCCGCCGCGTCGAACTCCAGCAGCGGCGGCGCCGCGCGCGCTTTCTCGTTCGGCTCGAGCGTGCCCGGACGCTGCAGCACCCACACGTGATCCTGGCCGTCCACCGACACGCTCGCGACCTGCCCGAGCTGCCAGTTGTGCGGAATCTTTGCCCAGCCAGGCTGGACCTGGAATTTCGGCGCCTGGCGTGCGTTCGTCTGCGCGCGAAGCTGAGGGAGACCGAGGGCAATGACCGCCAGGCCCGAGACGACGACCGCTGTTCCGATCCGTTTCTTCATGGCTCACACCTCTTCTGCCTGCCCTTCGCTTCACTCAGGACGCCCCGACCATGGTCGAGGGCGAAGGCGGAAGCCACAGCGAATCTGTGGCTTCCAGATCTTGTGGGCTCTCGAATCTTGTGGCTTCCGGCTTCAGCCGGAAGTCACGGCTATCCGCGGCCGCGTGCGGCCGACGCCGGTCGCCTCTTCGAACGCGTGCGCCACCTGCAGCACCCCGAGGTCGTCGCGATGACGTCCGACGATCTGAATACCCACGGGCAGTCCGTCCGGGGTGAACCCGGCCGGCACCGAGATGGCCGGACGGCAGGTCACGCTGATCCAATACGCCGACTTCATCCACGCCACGTAGCCGTCCAGCGTAACGCCGTCGATCGCCTTCGGCCAGTCCAGTGCGGCATCGAATGGCGGCACCTGATTGACGGCGCAGATCGTGAACTGGTACTGCTCCTCGAACCGTCGCACCCGCTCCATGAGCTCGCCGTGCGCCACGAGCGCGCGTGCGACGTCGGCGCCACTCAGAGCCTCGCCACGCTCGATCTCCCCGATGGCCTCGGGCTTCAGCCGTTGCCGGTCGCCGGAGAGCAACGGCCCGAGCACGGCTGCGTTCCGCCACGCGCGAATGGTCAGGAAAATCGAGTCGGCGCCGCTGAGATCGGGATGTGCGTCCTCGACGACGCAGCCAAGTCCCTCGAACGTCTTGCGATGCGCGTCGAGGACGGCGCGCACACTCGCGTCGAGAGGAAGTCCTCCAAGGTCCGGACACCAGGCGACGCGCGTACCGCGGAACGAGCGTTCCAGCGGCGCGGCGAAGACCGAGGGATCCGACGGAACGCAGCCGGGATCGCGCGGGTCCGGCCCCGCGAGCACGCTCAGCAGCCAGGCGACATCCCCCACCGACCGGGCCATCGGCCCCTTGACGCTGAAGCCAGGCGGCGGCATCGCGTTTGGTGCGGTCGGGACGAGCCCGACGGTCGGACGCAGTGCGACGATGTTGTTGAAGTTCGCCGGGTTGCGCAGCGAGCCGCCGAGGTCGCTGCCGTCGGCAATGGGCAGCATCCCGCTTGCGAGGGCGGCGCCGGCGCCCCCGCTCGACCCGCCGGCGCTCCTGGTCGTGTCGTAGGGATTCAGCGTCGTTCCGTACACCTTGTTATAGGTGTGCGAGCCCATCCCGAACTCGGGCACGTTCGTCTTCCCGATCGGAAGAGCGCCGGCCTTCCGCAGACGCTCCACGACGATCGAGTCCTCCGAGGGCATGTCGAACTGGTAGATGGGTGATCCCCGGGTCCACGGAAAGCCGACGGCCGGCTCCAGATCCTTGAACGCGACGGGAAGGCCATGGAGCGGCGGCAGCGTCCCGCCTTTGGCCGCCTGCCGGTCGGCCTCGTCCGCAAGCGCGAGGCACTCGGCGTCAGGGAGTTTTGCGACGATCGCGTTCAGCGTCGGGTTCAGCCGCTCGATCTGGCGCAGGTGCGCGGTCATCACGTCGCGGGCCGACAGCGTCCGCGCCTGGATCAGCGCGGAGAGCTCGCGCGCGCTCATGAAGCAGATGTCGGTCGACGTGGCGGGCATCAGGGCCGCATCGTAAACCAATTCGCGTTCACGGGTTGCGGAGAGATGGGGGCGTCTTCGGGCCGGCTAAAGCCGGCCCCTACGTACGGACGATTGCGGACGTAGGGGCCGGTTCTAGCCGGTCGGACGTAGGGGCCGGCTTTAGCCGGCCCGCAACGGAAGGCGCACGGCCGGCTAAGGCGTATTGGCTGCGGCCGGCTGAAGCCGGACCCTACGTACGACTAGGGACCGGCTTCCGTCACCGGCGAAGGGCAGGCACGGTGGCCGGCGGCTTGCGGTGGCGGGTGGCCTGTTCGAAGGCATACGCAAAGCGGAACAGCATCGGTTCGGCATATGGCCTCGCCATGAACTCGATCCCGACCGGGAGGCCGTCTGTCGTGAATCCCGCGGGGATGCTCATGGCGGGAAATCCGATGATCGGGCTGAGGAACCGGTTGTTGCCAAAGCCCCTCGAGTCCTCGACCACCGTTCGCGTCATCACGTCGTGAGGGATGCGGCCCGGCGGCTGGTCGAACGTGGCATAGACGAGCGCGTCGAGCCGGTTCTCCGCCATCAGTGTCATGACGATCTGCTGCGTCTCGTTCGATACTCGTTGCACCTGCACGTAGCCTGGATCGTCCGTCGATCGCCCCAGGCTGGTGATCAGCGTCCTGGCGCGCGCGGGCGCCACCTTGCCGGACAGCAGGATCTCGCGCAGCGTCTTGACCGGCGCGTTGGGACGCTCGGCGAGGTAGGCGTTGACGGCGGGCTCCGTTTCGAAGACGTTGCCGTCGTAGCCCTGCGTCACGCGGTCGATGACATCCGGAATCGCCACCGGATCGACGATCGCCGCCCCGAGCGACTTCAGATCCTCGATCGCTTTGTCGATGACGACGCGTACACGGCGGTAGTCATCCGATTTGACGTCGGTCCTCGCGTCCATCGGCTGACGGATCACACCGATACGCGCACCTTTGAGGCCGTCCGGCGTCAACGATGCGGTGTACGTGGCGGGCACATGCCCGACGCCGTAGGCCGTGACGGGATCTTTCGGGTCGTAGCCGACGATGGCGTCGAACAGCAGGGCGGCGTCCCTGACGGTGCGGGCCACCGGGCCAAGGGTGTCGGTTGACGGTCTCGCGGGGAACAGGCCGTGGCGGCTCACGAGCGGAAGGGTCGGCCGTAGACCGACAAGATTGTTGACCGCGGCCGGCCCGCGCGTCGATCCGCCGGTGTCTTCGGCAATGCCGACGAGCGCGAAGTTCGCCGCGACTCCCGAGCCGGTGCCGCCGGAGGACCCGCTGGCGTTGCGCGTGGGGTCGTAGGCGTTTCGGATGGCGCCCGCGGCTGAACCGAAGTAGCCGGACGCAAACTCGCCCATCGTGGTCTTGCCGACGATCACGGCGCCCGCCTTCTTCAACCTGGTCACGACCGTGGCGTCGGCCGGCGGGACGAAGTCCTTGAACACGGCGGAGCCGTACGTCGTCGGCATGTCGCTCGTGTCCACCTGGTCCTTGACGAGCACCGGGATGCAGTGCAGCGCGCCCACCTGTCCCGAGGCCTTGAAGGCGGCGTCGAGCCTGTCGGCCTCCTGCAACGCGCGCGTGTTGACGGCCTGGATGGTGTTGAGGGCGGGACCGGACTTGTCGTACGCCTCGATGCGCGCGAGGTAGGTTGCCACCAGTTGACGGCAGGTCAGCGTGCCGGATCGGAACGCCGCGTGGACGCCGTCAATGGTCAACTCCAAGCCATCGGCGACGCGCGGCCCAGCCGGCGCCTGAGCGCGGGTCGCCGCCGCGCCAATCAGAAGCGCCAGTCCGATCAAGCCCGCGACGATCTGGCGTGCGTGCATGTCACTGCCTCCGAGTGGCGGGGATCGTAGCACGCAGGGGGCAGTGGGCAGCCGGCTCCCCTGATACACTGCGTCGCCAAAGGAGAACATCCGTGCGAACGATTGCCGCTGCCACGCTTTTCTGCTCTCTCGCGCTCGCCGTCCCGGCGATGGCGCAGTCCCAGATCACGACGGGCGTGATCCAGGGCACGGTCACCGATGCCACCGGGGCGACGTTGCCAGGCGTCATCGTGGAAGCCCGGCAGGCCGAAACGAACCTGTCGAGGACGCAGACGACCGGCGGCGATGGCCGCTTCGTCTTTCTGCAGCTGCCGTCGGGCACGTACGCGGTCACCTACACGCTGCCCGGTTTTGCCACGCTCGTGCAGGAGAACATCAACCTGACCGTCGGCCAGGCGGTGACGCTGTCGGGCCAGATGACCGTGTCGAACCTGGCGGAGACCGTGCGCGTCACCGCCGAAGCGGCGGTGGTCGAAACGACACGCTCGGCGGTGGCCAGCACGTTGAACCAGACGACCGTCGAGCAGACGCCGATTCTCGGACGCAAGTTCGAGGATCTCCTGACGCTCACGCCCGGTGTCAGCGTGGTGCAGGGCCCGGACGGGGATGAGATCACCTTTGCCGGCCAGCGCGGCGTGTTCAACAACATCAGCCTCGACGGCGGCGACTTCAACAACGGCTTCTTCGGCGAACAGGTCGGCGGACAGCGCGCGGCGATCGACATCACCCTCGAGGCGGTGAAGGAATTCCAGGTGATTGCCAGCGGCGCTCCCGCGGAGTTCGGCCGCACCGCCGGCGGCGTGGTGAACGTGATCACCAAGTCGGGCACCAACGATCTCCACGGCAGCCTCTTCCACTTCCAGCGGCTGAAGGGCCTGACGGGAGACCTCTCCGACGGCACCGAGCTCGAGAAGTTTCACCGCGAACAGTTCGGCGGCACCATTGGTGGCCCCATCAGGCGCGACAAGGCGTTCTACTTCGTCGCCACCGAAGGGATCACCGGCAACTTCGAGCGTCCCAACCTCAGTCGCCAGCTTGGCGCGACGGCGTGCCCCGTTCCGAACCCGACGATCCAGCAGAACGAGGCGCTGATCGGCGCCAACACCGATTGCCAGCGCACGGCGCTGCTGAATTTCTTCCAGACCCGTCTCGGTCAGGACGAGGGCACGCCAATCGAACATCCGATTTCGACGGTGGCGGTGCTCGGCAAGCTCGACGTCGTGGCCAACGCGACCAACCAGGTGTCGGCGTCCTGGACCTTCAACCATTCGCGCAAAGAGAACGAGACGTTCGACGTCGCCACGTATGGCACGTCGGCAAACGGCATCGAAGGCGATCCCGCCCGCATCAGCGTCGGGAACCTGAACTGGTTCACGACCCTCTCCGAGCGGATGCTGAACGAGGCGCATTTCACGTACTCGCGCGAGACGCGGCCGCGCACGGCGGCGGCGTCCAACCTGGCCGCCGACACCGGGATGGGCTTCGGACCATCGTTCCGTTTCGGCAACCCCTACTTCATCCAGCCTGCCGTGGACGAGTTGATCTGGCGCACGCAGTTGAAGGACAACGTCTCGCTGGTGCTCGGGACCCACACCGTCAAGGCGGGCGGCGAGTGGATGCACACGTTGAACGACCAGGTATTTCGCGGGTTCTTCACCGGACGCTACCTGTTCGACAGTGTGGGAGGGTTCCTGCGCTATGCGTCGCCTGCCGCCGCCGGTGGCTTCGGGCCCTCGACCGTTGGCTGTTCCAACGGCTCGTTTGTGACCGCGCCCGCGCCATGCCCGGCCGGTTCGAGCGCGACCGGTGGCCCGCTCCTGCTCTACCTGCAGGGCGCCGGACGGTCGGGGCCGGCAACCGACGCCGCCGGCGCGTCCCGCGTCGCCAACGAGGAGTTCTCGTTGTTCGTCCAGGATCAGTGGCAGGCGCGACCCAACCTCACGCTCAGCTACGGCCTGCGCTGGGACGCGCAGCTGATGCCGGCCACCGTCGATCCGCAGACGACCGGATTCGCGGCGGTCCTGAACGACCCCGCGTTTCCCTCCGACGGCACGATTCCCGATCAGTTGTTGATGCTCCAACCGCGAGTCGGCGCGACGTGGGACGTGCGCGGCAACGGCCGATCGGCGGTGCGCGCCAGCGCCGGCGTCTACTACGCGCGGCAGAACATGCTGAGCCAGGTCGGAACGGTCACGACCAACGGCCTGCAGCAGCAGACGCTGTTCGCGAACACCGCGAACATGACCGCCTTCGGCGCCGCCACGCCGACGTGGCCCGGCGTTCTGACCCCGACACCGGTACCCGAAGGCCAGTTCCCGTTGTTCCTCGGCGTGCGCGTGTTCGACAAGGACTACAAGAACCCGCACGTCTACGCCTTCAACGTGGGATACGAGCAGGCGTTGGCCACCGATGTCGCCGGCTACGTGGACGTGACGTGGACGGAGGGGCGCGACCTCACCAGGTTCCTGAACTACAACCGCAGCAGCGGCACCTGCTGCGATCAGGGACCCGGCACGGGCAATACGTTCGTGTACACCCAGCGATGGGCGCCGCAGCTCGATGAGGTGATGGTGGCCAACAGCCGCGGCCGGTCGCGGTATCGCGGGCTGACGCTGGGCATCCGGAAGCGGTTTTCGGACGGGTTCCAGTTCGAGGGCAACTACGTGCTCTCGAAGGACGAGGACACCGACTCCAACGAGCGCGATCCGTTCACCGATCGCAGCTTCAACTTCTTCGACCTCGACCTGGACTGGGCACCCGCGGACCGCGACATCCGGCACAAAGTGAACGCCTTCGGCTATTTCGCGGTGCCGCGCGGCATCGAGCTGTCCACGCGCGTGCAGTACCGGGGCGCGCAGCCGATCACGCCGTCGCCGCGCTCCCTCAACGGCGTCGACCGCGGCCGCAACAGCGACCGCAAGGACAACGAGTACTTCACCTTCGACTGGAGGGTGAGCCGGCCATTTCGCTTCGGAGAGCGATACGAGCTGACGCCCGTCCTCGAGATGTTCAACACGTTCAACAACGCGAACAACATCAACCCGCTGAGCACGCCGGCGCTCTTCAACTTCGATGGCTTCCTGCGCACCGGCGTCGGCGACCCGCGTCAGGTGCAGCTGGCGGTGAAGCTGGCGTTTTAGGCGGGCAGCTGGCAGCCGGCAGCAGGCAGTTGGCAGCGGGCCTTCAGGCCGCTGGCCGACCTGAAGTCGGCCCCTACATCAGGCAGCGGGCCTGAAGGCCCGCCTCTTCGATTGCTGCCAGCTGCCGGCTGCCGGTGCCAGCTTCACACCACGCTCTTCCAGTTCTTCGCGAGGTAATCGGCGGTCCGCCAGGCCAGCGCCTGCGCCGTCAGCGTCGGGTTGCGGGCGCCGCTCGTGCCCATCACCGACGCGCCGAGGATCCCAAGGTTGGGCGCCTCATGGGAGAACCCCCACCGATTGACGACGTTGGTGTCCGGGTTGTCGCCCATGCGCGTCCCGCCGTACCCATGGGTGGTCGGACCCATCGTGCCGATCGGCGCCTTCTCGGTCGCGATCGCGCCCGCGGCCATGAACCACTCGACCATCTTGTCCTGGATGAATGCCGCGACCTTCCGTTCGTTGTCCTTGTAATCGGCGGTGATCCGGCACACCGGGAAACCAAGCGGATCCCTGACCGTCGGGATCGAGGTCGAGGTAGTTGTCCTCGTACGGGAGGGTCGTCTTCTGCAGGTACGAGGTGTTCCATCGGTCGGCGTTCTGCTTCACGAACGCCTTCCATGCCGCGCCCCAGCGAGGGGCCCGGCCGAAGGTCGTCATGTTGGCGGCCCCGATCGGCCGGCGGTCGGAGTAGACCCAGAGATTGCCCCCGCCAATGAAGTCGACACCGGCGTGATCGAAGTTGTCGTCGGCCCAGTCGTCGATGGCGACGCCTTGCGCGGGCAGGCCGTACCAGTTGTTCAGGTCGCGCGGGAACAGTGCGGTCACCGGCGCTCCCTGGCCATGGCTGAAGTAGTGGCGGCCGACCTGCCCGTGATTGTTCGACAGCCCCTTCGGGTACGCCTTCGACGTCGAGAGCAGCAGGATGCGTGCGTTCTCGTAGACGTACGACGCGAGCAGGACGACGTCCGCCGGCTGAAAGTACTCAGCACCCTCCTTGAGATACGTGACGCCGGTGACGCGGCCGTTGTTGTCCACGTCAATCCGGGTGACGGTGGCCTGCGTGACGACAGCCAGGTGACCGGTCTCCTGCGCCTTCGGAATCGTCGTGACCGCCGTCGAGCCTTTCGATCGGATATGGCAGCCGCCCCTGTTGCAGTACCCGTGATACGCGCAGCCGGGCCGGTTCTGGTAGTTCCGCGAATTGATCGCGGCGGGCCCGGGGAACGGATGCCAGCGGAGCGTCCGCGCCGCGTCGGCCATCATCTCGGTGAACCCGGTGCCTCGCAGCGGAGGCATCGGGTATTCACGCGACCGCGGACCCTCGAACACGTTGCCGCGCGGGTCAACCTTCCCGTTGAGGTTTCCCGCCTTGCCCGAGACGCCGATCTCGCGCTCGACGGCATCGTAGTGCGGCTCCAGCTCCTCGAGGCCGAACGGCCAGTCCTCGACGGTCGAGCCGCGAGGGATTCGCGACGCGCCGTAGCGCCGCGTGGTCTCGCTCACCACCTTGAAGTCCCAGGGATTGAGGCGCCAGCTCTGTGCCCAGTAGTGCAGCGAGGTGCCGCCGACGGCGTTCATCATCGGATGGATCGCCAGGCGCGGCGAATACGGAGCCGAGGCGTTCGGGCGGTGCGTCGGGACTTCGCGATTCGCCTTCTGCACCGCCTGCGGCCAGCCGCGGACGTTGTTGCGCAGCTCGTCGGGTGCGAAGTCGTCGGGATTCAGCCAGCCGCCCGCCTCGAGACCGATGACGTCGATGCCGGCGCGCGCGAGCGGGAGCGCGGCGACGCCGCCAACCGCGCCAAGCCCGACGATCACGACGTTCGTCTTCTTCAGCTCAATCGCCATGAGGCGGCCGCTTTCGCGAAAACATGGCGTGGTCGTACGCCGACCGGTGCGTCCGGGCGAGCCGCGGATCCAGCCGCTGATCGGCCGCCGAGACGCCGAGGCGGATACCGGGATAGCCAATCAGGTCCCACCCGACGAAGCTCGCATTGCCGCCGTAGTACGGATCGCAGAACGTGCCCTGGATGGTGTGAGCCCGCACCAGGTTGAAGAACGTCGAGGAGTCGGGCGTGAATCCGGTGGCCACGTTGCCTTCGAGGTCGCGCAACACCGCGTCCTGGCGGGCCGGCGCCAGCATCGCAAAGGGCGCGCCGGCGGCGGCACGCGCATGGTGTCGAGCGCGGCAAGGCCGGCAGTGTAGGCGTCGCGCGACGACGCGAGGGCGCCGCCAAGCGCGCGGTCGATGTACTGCGCCGCGCGTGCCTCCGTTGCGCCGGGGCCGGTGTCGTCGCTCGGGATCAGCCGCGCGACGACGGCCTCGAGGGTGGCGGCCTCAGCGGCGGTCAGCGTCTCCGGCGCGGCGGGCGCGGGCGAGCGGACCTGGCCACGCACGAGCGCGACCGGAATGACCGCCACCGCCGCGCCGATGAAGCCGGCCCGCCTGAGCAGCTCGCGGCGGGAGAACCCGCAATCGTCGTCGCGCGTGTCGGCCATCTCGCCCTCCTGAGCGTGGCAGCATCCTACACCGGAGTGCTCGGCATCTCGCAGAGGGCCGGCTGAAGCCGGCCCCTACGACCGCAGCCCACGGGCCACAGAGGCACCGAGATGCATCGAGACCTGCACTTCGAGTCCGCTGATAGTCTGCTGTAGCCGGCTTGCGTCGATGCACCTCAGTCCGGCAGTTCCCCCAGCCGGCGCTCGAGGAACCGCCGCTCCGGCTCCTGCCGCGCCAGCGCCAGCGCGCGCTCGTATGATGCGCGCGCTTCGGCGGCCCGCCCGGCACGCCGGCACAGGTCCGCCCGCGCCGAGTGCGCGAGGTGGTAGTCGGCCAGATCCCCGCGCGCCAGGATCGCGTCCACCAGCGCAAGGCCCGCCACTGGGGTGTCGCGCATCGCCACGGCCACGGCGCGGTTCAACTCCACGACCGGCGAGGGATCGGCCCGCATCAACACGTCGTAGAGTCCGACGATCTGCGCCCAGTCAGTGGCCGCCGCGTGCGACGCCTCGGCGTGCACCGCCGCGATCGCGGCCTGCAGCGTGTAGGGACCGAACCGGCGCGACGACAGCGCCCGCTCCACGAGCCTGATGCCCTCCGCGATCTGCTCGCGGTTCCAGAGCGATCGGTCCTGGGCGTCGAGCAGGACGAGCTCGCCCTCGGCCGACGCGCGCGCGGCGCGCCGCGATTCGTGCAAGAGCATCAGCCCGAGGAGGCCCATGGCCTCGGGCTCGGCCAGCAGTTCCGTCAGCAGACGGCCGAGGCGAATCGCCTCGCCAGACAGGTCGTGCCGCGTCAGCGACACGCCGGATGAAGCCGAGTACCCCTCATTGAAGACGAGATAGATCACCGACAGCACGCTGTCCAGGCGGGCCGGCAACTCGGCGAGCGACGGCACCTGGTAGGGAATACGCGCGTCGCGAATCTTGGACTTCGCGCGGACGATCCGCTGAGCGACCGCCGGCGGCGCCACCAGGAAGGCGCGCGCGATCTCCTCGGTGGTCAGGCCGCAGACCTCGCGCAGCGTCAGCGCCACCTGCGCGTCGGGCTTCAATGCCGGATGGCAGCAGGTGAAGATCAGACGCAGTCGATCGTCCTCGACGCCATCGTCCCCTGCCTCAACAGCGGCGTTCGTGGTGGCGTCGAGCCGATCGGCCAGCGTCGCGAGCGATCGGTCGAAGCGGGCGCGCCGGCGCATGCCGTCGATCGCCTTGAAGCGGCCGGCCGACACGAGCCACGCGCGCGGATTGTCGGGCACGCCGGCGCGCGGCCACTGTTCCACGGCGGCGGCAAACGCGTCATGCATGGCCTCCTCCGCGAGATCGAAGTCGCCGAGGAGGCGGATGAGCGTGGCGAGGACCCGACGCGAATCGGCCTGGTAGACGGCGTCCACCGCCTCGCGCACGCGATCGTCGTCACCGTGGCTCATCGACAGATAATCGTTCGGGACGCTCGAAATCGACAACACCGGCAGCCGAGGCCGGCTGAAGCCGGCCCCCACGACCGTCCCTGGTCACAGCCGACGGACCGTAGGGGCCGGCTTCAGCCGGCCCGACGCGACTGCCCGCTGCCTGCTGACCCTGCTGCCTCCTGCCCCGCGGTTTACAATGCGACATGAGGTCCCGCGCCGCCGTATGAGCGCTGCCACTGCCTCCGCGCCGTTCGAGTTCCTGCTGAACGGCCGCGCGGTCCGCCCCGGCGCGGCGTCGCCACAGACGACGCTGCTCGACTTCCTGCGGGACGCAGGGCCTGACCGGCGCCAAGGAAGGCTGTGCCGAAGGGGAATGCGGCGCGTGCGCCGTGGTGATGGTCGGCGGCGACGGGCCGGCGAAGCGCCTACCGGGCGGTGAACAGCTGCCTGATGTTTCTCCCGATGGCGGCGGGCCGCGAGATCTATACGGTGGAGTCGCTCGCTGGCGCACGGCGAACTGTCGGAGGTCGCAGCAGGCGATGGCGGCGGCCGGCGGTTCGCAGTGCGGCTACTGCACGCCGGGCTTCGTCATGAGCCTGTTTGCCGAACAGTACCGGCCCGATCGCCAGCGGACCCTGCGATCCGCTGTCGCATGGCCGGCAATCTCTGCCGCTGCACCGGGTACCGCCCGATCCGCGACGCGGCGCTGGCCCTCGGGCCGGCTCCGCCCGGACCGCTTCGCGATCGCCTCGAGCAGCCCGCGCCGGCGCTCGAGCACGTCAGCGTGCGACGGCTTCTCGCGCCCGCCGACGATCGACGACGTGCGTCGCGCTGCTGGCGGCCGATCCCGCGGCCACGCTCGTGGCCGGCGGCACGGATCTCGGCGTGGAATCGAACCTGCGCCATCGGCGCTGGCCGCACCTCGTCAGCGTCGAGGCGATCGACGAGCTGCACGAGTGCTCGGAGACATCGCCGAGCGTGCGGATCGGCGCGGCGCTGCCGCTCGCCGACATCGGTCGGCAGTGGCGCGGCGCCCCTGACGTCTGGCGCGAGTGGCTCGCGCTCTTTGCCTCGCCGCCGATCCGGAATCGCGCGACGCTCGGCGGCAATCTCGCGACCGCCTCGCCGATCGGCGACGCTGCGCCGCTGCTGCTCGCGCTCGACGCGTCGGTGCACGTCGACCGGGCCGAGCCGGCCGGCGGACGCTGCCGCTGTCGTCGTTCTTCACGGGATACCGCCAGACCGCGCTCAGCTCATGGCGAGCTGCTCACCGCGGTGGAGATTCCGCGGCCGCTTCCCGAGATCGTGCGCTTCTACAAGGTCGCGAAGCGGCGCCTCGACGACATCAGCACCGTGGCGGCGGCGATGGCCCTCGATCGCGACGCCACGGGCCGCGTGCGCCGCGCCCGGTTTGCGTTCGGCGGCGTCGCCGCCACGCCGGTTCGCATCGGCGGAGGCCGAGCGCGCGCTCGTCGGTCAGCTGTGGAACGAAGCGGCCGATCGCGCGCGTGCAGGCCGTCCTCGATCGCACGCTGACGCCGATGAGCGACCATCGCGGATCGACGGCGTACCGGCTGGAGGTATCCAAGAGCCTCGTCGAGAAGTTCTGGTGGGAGGCGCGCGCGCATGACGAGCGCCGGGCGGGCGGTGCCCGCACGAAAGCGCGCGCGGCCACGTCACCGGCGATGCGCTCTACACCGACGACCTGGCCGGGCGTTTTCCCGGCCTGCTCCACGCCTGGCCGGTGCTGGCGCCGCACGCGCACGCACGGCTCACGGCGCTCGACGTCGCCCCGGCGCTCGAGGAAGCCGGCGTCGTGACGACGCTGACGGCCGCCGATGTGCCGGGCGAAGGCGACACCGGCGCCGGCGCGCCACGACGAGCCGCTGTTTCCCGCGCGAGGTGATGTTCCACCGCCAGCCGGTCGCGTGGGTGCTGGCCGAGACGCTCGACGCGGCACAACGCGGCGCCGACCGCGTCACCGCGTCGAGTACGAGCCGCTGCCGGCGATTCTCACCATCGAACAGGCGATCGACGCCGGAAGCTATCTCACCGACGTCCTGCGCCTCTCGCGCGGCGACGTCTCGGCGATCGAGGCCAGCGCGCTGCGCCTCGACGGCGAGCTTGCGCATCGGCGGACAGGAGCATTTCTATCTCGAGACGCAGGCCGCCATCGCCTGGATGGACGAGACCGGCGGCGTCGCCGCTGCACGTCGTCCACGCAGCATCCCGTCCGAGACGCAGGAGGTCGTGGCGCGCGTCCTCGGGCTGCCACGCCACCAGGTCACCGTCGAGTGCCTGCGGATGGGCGGCGCCTTCGGCGGCAAGGAGGTGCAGGCCAACGCGTGGGCGGCGATCGCCGCCCTCGGCGCGTGGAAGACGCGCCGGCCGGTGCGCGTGCGGCTGACGCGCGAGCTCGACATGGCGCTGACCGGCAAGCGCCATCCCGTACCTGGCGCGCTACGCAGCCGGCTTCTCCGCAGACGGCCGGATCGAAGGCGCTGCGGCTCGCCGCTCTACTCCGACGGCGGCTGGAGCCTCGACCTGTCGGAGCCGATCATGTGGCGCTCGCTCTTCCACTGCGACAACGCCTACCACCTGCCCGCGGTGGACGTCAGCGGACGCGTCTGCCGCACGCACAAGACGTCGCAGACCGCGTTCCGCGGCTTCGGCGGGCCGCAGGCGATGCTGGTCATCGAAGAGATCCTGTCGCAGGCGGCGCAGCGGCTGTCGCTGCCTGCCGACGTGGTCCGCGAGCGCAACTTCTATCGCGAAGGCGACACCACGCACTACGGGCAGGTCGTCGAGGACGCCGAGCGCCTCGGCGTGATCTGGGAGCGGCTGAAGGAGACCAGTCGTTTCGACGCGCGCCGCGACGAGATCGCGGCGTTCAACGCGCGGCACGACGACAGCGAAGCGCGGCCTGGCCATCACGCCGGTGAAGTTCGGCATCTCGTTCACGGCGACGTTCTTCAACCAGGGCGGCGCGCTCGTGCTCGTCTACCGCGACGGCACCGTTCAGGTGAACCACGGCGGCACGGAGATGGGCCAGGGTCTCTTCACCAAGATCCACCAGATCGCCGCCGACGCCCTCGGCGTGAGACCCGACCGCGTCCGCGTGATGTCCGACTCGCACCGACAAGGTGCCCGAACACGTCGGCGACGGCCGCGTCGGCCGGGACCGATCTCAACGGCGCCGCCGTCGTCGACGCGTGTGCCGCAGACTCAAGGCGAGGCTCGACCGCGCGTTGCCGCGAGCCTTCCGGGCGGCGGCTGCCTTGTCGTTCGCGGAACTGTGCGAGGCGGCGTACATGCAGCGCGTGCCGCTCTTCGCGCAGGGCTTCTACCGGACGCCCGACATCCATTTCGATCCAGCAGACCGGCCGCGGTAAGCCCTTCCACTACTTCGCATTCGGCGCCGCGGTCTCCGAAGTGGAAGTGGACCGCTTCACCGGCGCGTATCGGCTGCTGCGGACCGACATCCTCGCAGGACGTCGGCGACTCGATCTCGCCGGTGATCGATCGCGGTCAGATCGAAGGCGGATTCCTGCAGGGCGTGGGCTGGCTCACGCTCGAAGAGCTGCTCTGGGACGCGCGAGGGCCGGCTCGCCACGGGCGGCGCATCGACCTACAAGCTGCCATCGTGGTCGGAGGTGCCGGACGTGTTCGAGGTGAGCTTCCTCGAGCGCGCGACGCAGCCGGGCGTCGTCTTCGGCAGCAAGGCCGTCGGCGAGCCGCCGCTGATGCTGGCGATCTCGGTTCGCGAGGCGATCCGTGACGCCGTCGCCGCGTTTGGCGGCGGCGCCGCGGTCACGTTCCCCAGCCCCGCCACACCCGAGCAGGTGTTCTTCGCGGTGCGCCGCGTCCGGGCGGAGCGCGCGGCGCTGCGATGACCCTCGACGAGGTGAACGCCGTCAGCCAGCCTCGCTTCGTGGAGACCCTCGGATGGATTTTCGAAGCCTCGCCCTGGGTGGCGGAGCGTGCGTGGACCGCGCGGCCGTTCGCGTCGATCGACGACCTGCACCTGGCGATGATCGCTGCCGTCGAGGCGGCAAGCCCCGAGGAGCGGCTGGCCCTGCTGCGCGCGCACCCGGATCTCGGCGCCCGCGCGCGCATGAGCGACGCGTCGGTCGGCGAGCAGCAAGGGGCGGGCCTCGACCGGCTCACGGCGGCGGAGTACGAGCGGCTGCAGCAACTCAACCAGTCGTACCGCAACCGATTCGGTTTCCCATTCCTGCTCGCCGTCAAGGGCAGCACGAAGCACGACGTGCTGGCCGCGCTCGACAGACGCCTCGCCGAGGATCCGGATGTAGAACTGCCGGAGGCGCTGCGCCAGGTTTACCGGATCGCGATGTTCCGATTGCATGATCTCCTGGGGCAGGCGGCTGTCATGAGCAGGAACCCCGGAGTCACAGAGACACAGAGAGAGAATCCACGATAAGTCTCTGCGTCTCTGCGTCTCTGTGTCTCTGTGGTTCGTGGACGTGAAGGACGTTAGGAGCAGTTCGTGGAGCACTTCGCCAGCGGCCGGAAACAGCACTACTACGGGAAGGGCGACGTCAGCGTCTACCGGCTGAGGAGAGACGGCCAGACGCCGGACGGGGTCAGCCCCATGTTTGGCGCCAACGTGCTGATGCTCGTCTACGGCGACGCGTTCTGGCCGACCTACGCCAGCGGCGACAACACCGGCCTCATCGCGACCGACTCGATGAAGAACTTCATCCAGCGCGAGACGCTGGCGTTCACGGCGCAGGGCCTCGAAGACTATTGCCGCTTCCTCGGCGAGAAGTTCCTCGCCCTGTACCCGCAGGTGGAAGGCGTGCAGGTCACAGCGGTCGAGATTCCGTACGAGGGGCTGGAGGGACGTTCGGCGCTGATCCCCGCGGGGCCGGAGCGCGCCCTCGCGCGGATCGAGTTGAACCGCGGCGGGACCGTGGAGGTCACGTCAGGCATCGGGGGCTTCAGGCTCCTCCGTCTGGGCGGCAGCGCATTTCACGGCTTCGTGCGCGACGAGTACACGACCCTGCCGGAGATACGGAACCGCCCGCTCCATATGTGGCTCGACCTGGAGTGGCGCTACGTCTCACCGGACGCGGCGTTCACCGACGGCCGCATCGTGTCGCAGGCGCGCCGCGTCGTGACCGACGTGTTCCAGTCCTTCGAGTCCGGCAGCATCCAGCAGATGATTTACCAGATGGGCACGAAGCTGCTCGCCGACATCTCCGAAATTGCTGAAGTGCATCTCGAGGCCAACAACCGTACCTGGGACACCGTGACCGAGCGTGGCGACGAGGTCGGGGTCTTCACCGACGCCAGACCACCTTACGGATGCCTCGGTCTGAGGCTGACACGCTGACCGAGGTTTGCCACGGAGAACACGGAGACCACGGAGAAAGACCCGGGGCTCGTTCGGCGGCGGTCGCGCCGTTCGAGGCGCCGCCGACGGCGGCCCACGAGGGACACGCCCGGCGTCAACAAACGGATCGAGCGGAGTTCTTGTTTGTTGACGCCGGGCGTGTCCCTCGTGGTGCCGGCCTGCGGCGCAGGCCGACCCTCGAACGGCCCTCCGTGTCCTCTGTGTCCTCCGTGGCGTAATGCGAGAATGGCGAAAGGCATGGCGCGACTGTCGACACACGTCCTGGACACATCACAAGGCATCCCGGCCGCGGGCGTGGTGGTACACCTGCACCTCGTCCGCGGTGACGTGCGCGCCTCGGTTGCGACCGCCACCACCAATGCCGACGGCCGGACGGATACGCCGCTGCTCTCGAGAGACAGGCTCGACACGGGCGTCTACGAGCTCACGTTTCACGTCGGCGACTATTTCCGCAGCGCCGGCGCCATCCTCACGAATCCACCATTCCTCGACGTCGTGGTCGTGCGCATCGGCGTCGCGGATGCCGCGGGCTCGTACCATGTGCCGCTGCTCGTCTCGCCCTACGGCTACAGCACGTACCGGGGATCGTGATGCTCCTTGAACGTGCGCGCGCAGTGATCCGTTGCTGCCGCGACCTGGCCCGGCATTCCGAGGAGCCCGGCTTCACGACGCGAACGTTTCTTTCCGAGCCGATGCGTGCCGTTCATGCCGACCTGTCCGCGTGGATGACGCGAGCCGGCATGGACGTCGGCGTCGATGCCGCCGGCAATCTCCGCGGCATCTATGCGGCGTCGTTTCGCGATGCGCCGAGGCTGTTCATCGGCTCGCACCTCGACACGGTCCCGCGGGCCGGTGCGTTCGACGGCATCCTCGGGGTGGTCATCGGCATCATGCTCGTGGACATGCTCGAAGGCGAGCGGCTGCCCTTCTCCATCGAGGTTGTCGGCTTCTCCGAGGAAGAAGGCGTCCGCTTCGGTGTGCCGTTCATCGGCAGCCGGGCGCTGGCGGGGACGTGTGACGAGGCGCTGCTCGGCCGCCGTGATGCGGCCGGCCGGTGCGTCAGCGATGCGATCCGCGAGTACGGACTCGATCCGAATCAGATGGACGCCGCACGCGTAGCGGATCGCGCGATCGGATATCTCGAATTCCACATCGAGCAGGGGCCGGTGCTCGAGCACCTCGGGCTGCCGCTCGGCGTCGTTGACGCGATCGTCGGCCAGTCGCGGGTGGACGTCACGTTCACGGGTGCGTCGGGACACGCGGGAACGACGCCGATGCGTGCGCGCCTGGACGCGCTGGCCGGGGCCGCCGAATGGATCGGCCGCGTCGAGCAGGAGGCGCTGGACACACCCGGCCTCGTGGCGACGGTGGGGCGCATCGAAGCACAGCCCGGCGCAACCAACGTCATCGCCGGCGAGTGCCGCGCGAGTCTCGACATCAGACATGCCGACGATGGGGTGCGCGTCGCCGCCCGCGACCGGCTGCATGACGCGGCGCGGGAGATAGCGTCGCGGAGGGGGCTGACGGTAGGCTGGGAACCGCGGCTCGATCAGGAGGCAGTGGCGATGGACGCCCGGCTCGTGGCCGCGCTCACCCGCGCTGTCGGCCAGGCCGGGGCGTCCTGCGTGCCGCTGTCGAGTGGCGCCGGTCACGATGCCATGATTCTCGCGACACGCATGCCCGCCGCCATGCTCATGCTCCGCAGTCCCGGCGGCATCAGCCATCATCCCGACGAGTCCGTTCGACGTGGACGACGTAAGCGCGGCGCTTGCCGCCGGCCGTGCGTTCCTGGACGAGCTGGCGAGGACCACTCGTGACTGATCTCGTCGTGCGCGGCGGCACGGTGATCGTTCCGGATGGCGAGCGGCGCGCGGACATCGCCGTCGAGGACGGCCGGATCGTCGAAATCGGCGACGCGCTGCCTGGCGCGCGGGAAGAGATCGATGCGCACGGCCTGGCGGTGCTGCCAGGCCTGATCGACGTGCACCTCCACTTCAACGAGCCGGGCCGCGCCGAGTGGGAAGGGGCCGCGACGGGAAGCCGCGCATTGGCTGCCGGCGGCGGCACGCTGTTCTTCGACATGCCGCTCAACTCGACGCCGTGTACCGTCAATGCCGGCGAGTTCGATCGCAAACGCGCGGCGCTCGAGGCGGCGTCGGTCACCGATTTCGCGCTGTGGGGCGGCCTCGTGCCCGGCTCGGTTGGCGACATGGCCGAGATGGCGGAGCGGGGTGTCGTTGGCTTCAAGGCGTTCATGTGCGACTCGGGGCTGCCGGAATTTCCGAGGGCCGATGACGGGACGCTCTGGGAAGGGCTCAAAGAGGCCGCGAGGCTCGGCCTGCCGGTCGCCGTGCACGCGGAGAGCCAGGAGTTGACCTGCGCCTTTGCCCGGAAGACGCGCGGCCGCACCGTCCGCGATTTCCTCGCCGCGCGGCCGCCCGTCGCCGAGCTCGACGCGATTCAGCGCGCACTGCTCTTTGCCGCAGACACCGGTGCCAGCCTGCACATCGTCCACATCAGCTCCGGCCGCGGCGTGGCGATGGCCGCCGAGGCGCGGACACGCGGCGTGGACGTGTCGATCGAGACCTGCGGACACTACCTGTGGTTCACGGAGGAGGACATGGAGCGCCTCGGCGCCATCGCCAAGTGCGCGCCGCCGCTGCGTACGGCCGCCGACCGCGACGCGCTCTGGCACGAAGTCGCCCGCGGCCACGTTGACATCGTGGCCTCCGACCATTCGCCCACCGAGCCCGCGATGAAGCAGGGGGATTTCATGGCGGCATGGGGCGGCATTGCGGGCGTGCAGTCCACCCTCGCCGTCCTGATCGATCGCGGTCACCATGGGCGCGGCCTGCCGCTGACGCGCATTGCCGGCCTCGTTTCGGGGATGCCGGCGCGCCGCTTCAGGATCGCGGACCGGGGATCGGTGGCGGTCGGGCACGTGGCGGACCTCGTCGTGATCGATCCGGCGGAGACGTTTACGCTGGAAGCCGGCGATCTGCATCAACGCCACAAGACGAGCCCTTACGTCGGCGCGACGTTCCGCGGCAGGGTCCGCCGGACGATCCGCCGCGGCGAGACCATTTTCCTGGACGGCCGCATCACGGCGCGAAGCCTGGGGAGGCTTGTGCGGCCACACGAACCACAGAGGCACAGAGACACAGCGACGGTTTGATTTTCCCTGTGCCTCGGCTGGTGCGGCCGGTGAGAGCCGGCTTCATCGCTCGGCACGTAGGGGCCGGCTTCAGCCGGCCCGGCATCATCGACGGATTGAGCAGACACCATGCATCACCTCGGACTCACTCGCAGCGCACACCTGCCGGATCATCGTCTGCAGACGCCGGAGACCTTCGTCCGCGCACCGCTGCCGGGGATGCGCAAGGCGACGGCGATCGTCCATGCGTCACCGGAGGGTGGCGCCGGCTTCGTGCAGTACACCGCGGAGTTCGAGGCCGGCGGTGCGCTTGCGGCGTGCGGCAACCAGCGATTCGTCTACGTGCTCGAGGGCCAGCTCTCGATCGATGGCGGCAGCGCTGCAGGCGGGCGACTACGCTTACATCCCGGGCGGCGCCTCTTCCCCCGTTTCGGCCACGGCGGCCGCGCGTGCGGCCGTGATTGAGAAGCCGTACCACACACTCGGCAACACGCCGGCTCCCCAGGCGTTCACCGGCCGCGAGCACGCCGTGCCGGCGACGTTTCTCGGCGGCGACCCGTGGCTCGACGTGCGCGCTCTGATTCCGGACGACGCCGCGTTCGACTTCCGCATGAGCACGATGACGTATCAGCCCGGAGCGTCGCTGCCGGGGGTCGAAATCCACGTCATGGAGCACGGGCTGTTGATGCTGGACGGCGGCGGCATCTATCGTCTCGGCGAACGCTGGTACCCGGTGGCCGCCGGCGACTTCATCTGGATGGGGCCCTACTGTCCGCAGTGGTTCGGCGCGATCGGCAAGCGTCCCGCCAAGTACCTGCTCTACAAGGATTGGGATCGGTACCCGCGATGACGCCGGCCGGAGGTCGACGGGCAGCGGCTGACGCGGGAACTGGACGCCCTGGCGGCGATCTCCGACGCACCGCCCCCCGCCGTCACGCGCGTCGTGTTCACCGAGGCCGACCGCCGCGCCCGCGCGTATGTCAAGCGCCTGTGCGAAGAGGCGTCGCTTCCTCGTGCGCGAAGACGCCGTCGGGAATACGTTCGCGCGATGGATCGGCGCCGAGCCCGAGCTCGCCCCGGTTGGCACCGGCTCCCACATCGACGCGATTCCAAACGCCGGCCGCTACGACGGAACCGTCGGCGTGCTCGGTGCGCTCGAGGCCATGCGGGCCCTCGCGCGGACCGGATACCAGCCGCGCCGGTCCATCGATCTCGCGCTCTTCACTTCTGAGGAGCCCACACGGTTCGGCATCGGATGTCTCGGCAGCCGCTTCCTCGCGGGCCTGCTCGACGAATCGGCCGGCGAACGCCTGAAAGGCACGGATGACCGCTCGCTCAACGAGGCGCGCGCGGAGGCAGGCTTCCACGGCGCGCTCTCGTCCGTGCCGCTGCGGGAGGGGGCGTACTCGGCGTTCGTCGAGCTGCACATCGAACAGGGCCCGCTGCTCGAACGAGGCGGGACCGCCATCGGCGTCGTCACGGCGATTGCCGCGCCCGCGAGCTTTCGCGTCATCGTCGAGGGCGAAGGCGGCCACGCCGGGTCGGTCCTGATGCCGGACCGCCGCGACGCGTTCCTCGCCGCCGCCGAGATTGCGCTGGCGGTCGAATCGGCGGCGCGGGAGACCGGGTCGCCCGACACGGTCGGAACCGTGGGCGTATGCGAGGTGTTCCCGGGCGCCGTGAACAGCGTGCCGAGCCGCACCCGGATCGAGGTGGACGTGCGCGATATCGATCTCGCCCGGCGGGATGCGGTGCTGGCACGTATCGCGGCCGCATGCGACGAGACCGCCGCGCGCCGCCGCGTGGCGGTCAGGATCGAGCCGGTGAATGCCGACCCTCCTGCACGATGCGCCCCGGCCGTCATCGACGCGATCACGTCCGCCTGCGCCGGACGCGCGCTCAGCCACCAGCGCATGATCAGCCGCGCGTATCATGACTCCCTCTTCATGTCGCGCATCGCACCGACCGGCATGATCTTCATCCCCTGCCGCGGCGGCGTCAGCCACCGCCCCGACGAGTTCGCGTCGCCGGAGGCGATCGCGGACGGAACAGCGGTGCTCGCGGACACCCTCGCCCGCCTCAGCGAGTGACGCAGGAACCTTGCGTTGTGACGGGCCGCGCCGACGCGGACACACGGAGTCAGCAGGCCCGGATGTTCTCCGCACTTCCACGGCTCGTGCCCGCTCTTCCGGCTAAAGCCGGAAGCCACGGCTCTTATGTGGTTCGTTAGAACAGCAGGCGCGATTACGGTAGTCTCGACATATGCCGTCCTGCGACCTCGTCCTCTCGAACGCCACGGTCCTCACGATGGACGAGTCATTCACCGTGCACGAGGCGGGCAGCGTCGCCATCGCCGGTGACACCATCGTCGCCGTCGGGCCGGAGGCGCGGGCGTACGAGGCAGCGGAGACGATCGATTGCCACGGACAGGTCGTGATGCCGGGCCTCGTGAACGCGCACACGCACGTGCCGATGGCGTTGCTGCGCGGGCTCGCCGACGACCTGCGCCTCGACGTGTGGCTGATGGGCTACATGCTGCCGGTCGAGCGCGAGTTCGTCCGGCCCGAGTTCGTCGACCTCGGCACGAGGCTTGGCTGCGCCGAGATGATCAGGTCGGGCATGACCTGCTTCGCCGACATGTACTACTTCGAGGAAACGGTCGCAGCAGCCACCGCCGACGCCGGCATGCGCGCGCTGTGCGGACAGACCGTTCTGCGTTTCCCGGCGCCCGATGCCACCAGCTACGAAGACTCGCTGGCACGGGCGCGGGATTTCATCGAACGGTGGCGGGGGCACCCGCTGATCGTGCCCGCGCCGGCGCCGCACGCCCCGTACACCTGCACGCCCGAGATCCTGCGCTCGTGCGCCGAGCTCGCCGCGGAATTCGACGTGCCGCTGCACACACACCTCGCGGAAACGCGTGCAGGAGGTCGAGGACTCGCGCCGGCTCTACGGCATGCCGGTCATTCCCTGGGTGAAGAAGCAGGGCCTCTTCGGCGCCAAGGTGCTCGCCGCGCACTGCGTGCACGTGGACGATGGCGAGATGCGGGCGCTGAAGGGGGCCGGCGCCGGGGTCGCGCACAATCCGACGAGCAATCTGAAGCTGGCCGCGGGCATTGCGCCCGTCGCGCGCATGCGCGAACTGGGCCTCGACGTCGGCATCGGCACCGATGGCCCCGCGTCCAACAACGACCTCGACATGTTCGAGGAGATGCGCCTGGCCGCGCTGCTCGCGAAAGGCAGCGGCGATCCCACTGCGCTGCCGGCGCGCGAGGCGCTCGCGATGGCCACGCGAATTGGCGCACGCGCGCTGCACATGGGCCATCTGACTGGTTCGCTCGAACCGGGCAAGCGCGCCGACCTCGTCGTCGTCGATCTCGCCGCCCGTACACAACATGCCGGCGTTTCACCGCGACCCGAACGCGGTCTACGCCCACGTCGTCTACGCCGCGAAGTCCACGGACGTCGTGGACGTGATGTGCAACGGCCGCTGGCTCATGCGCAATCGCGCGCTCCTGACGCTGAACGAAGCCGAGCTGAAACAACGTGCCGCCGAGCAGGCACGGCGCATCGATGCCTTCCTCATCAGCCGCGAGGGCAGCGTCCTGCAGAAGCTGGTCGCCATCGGCGGCGCCGTCGAGCAGGAGAGCTTCGAGGTACAGGTGAAGGCGCGCGTGCCGTCGGCGGCGCAGGTGCTGTCGGTGATCGAAGGAGAAGAGGTGACCATCATCCGCACGAGCCGCTATCACCAGTACGACACCTACTGGTCCTTCGACGATGCCGAGCAGGGACGGCTCCGCTACCGCGAAGACGAGTTCCTCGACGAAGCGGGAGCGGTCACCGGCGCACGGGCCCGCCTCACGCTCACCGGACGCGCCCGGAAGGACCGGTTTGGCGCCGTCCTCCTCTTCCACTCGCGCTACCTTGCGCCGGCGGCACACTCGCCCCGCTTCTACCGCGAGTACTTCCGGCCGGCGGCCGAGCAGGTCGTCGAGAAGGAACGGCGCCGCTGGCTCGTCGCGTACCGCGGGGTCGAGTTCTACGTCCACCTGGATCGGTTGGAGAACCCGGCCAGCGAGGGGTACTTCATCGAGATCAAGTCACGCACCTGGTCGCGGCGCGATGCGCAGGACAAAGCCGCGGCGATCACGAAGCTGCTCGCGCTGTTTGGCACCAGGCCCGACGATACGATCAGCGACGGGTACGTAGAACTGGCAGGCGGGCGGTAAGCGCTCGGCCGTTCCCAAGCCGCGGAGACGCGGAGACGCGGAGAAAGCCGCAACAACAATCGGCGTCTGCCGCGCCTCCGCGTCTCCGCGGCTCCGTGGATGCGCAACAGGCCGCGCCGCTACTGCTGATCGAATTCCATGATGGGCCGCACCTCGACGCTTCCGAGGCGCGCCGACGGGATCTTCGAGGCCACCTGGATGGCGTCATTCAGGTCCCGGGCGTTGATCAGGTAGTAGCCGCCAAGCTGCTCCTTGGTCTCGGCGAACGGCCCATCGGTGGTGGACATCTTGCCGTTGCGAATCCGGACGGTCGTGGCCGTCTGCACTGGCTGGAGGGCTTCCCCGCCGATGTAATGCCCGCTCTGGCGAATTCCCTCGGTGAACGAGAAGTACTCACCCATGAAGGCGTCCGATTCGCTCTTGGGCATCGAGTCCAGCTTCTTCTCCTCGTCGTAAATCAGGCACAGGTATTTCATGGCTCTCCCCTCGAAATCTTCCGCCGCTCGCAGGCGGGTCCTTTCGGACCCGGCACGGGAGGCGGAAGCCACTGACATTGGTGACAACCGGGTGTGAACACCAGGTAGTCGTCTGGAGCGCCGGAAATCGACAGCCGCCTCTAAAAAGTTGCGATCGGATTGAGCGGCGAGCCGGTGCCGCCGCGAATCGGCAAAGGCGCGGCGGTCAACATGAAGTCCCACCGTTTTCGCGCCGCGGCGGCTTCCGCCAGCGCCTCCAGATCCGTGTTGTCGAACAGGTGAATGCCCAGGTACACCAGGGCGAAGTCGTGAACGGCGCCGGCAGGGCCGTCGAGGTCCGAGGGCGCCACACTGGGCGGCACGTCGCTCCCCAGCAGGGCGACGTCCCGCTGCTTCAGCCACGGGATGAGCAGGGCGCTCGGGCCGGCGCGCCGGCCGGTGCGGCTGGTGTCAAAAGGCCCGCTGGCGGTGCGGAGCGCCCAGCGGCCGGTGCGGATGAACAACGCATCCCCCGGCCCCACCTTCACGCCAGCGATCTTTTCCCAGGCTTCGATGTCCTCGGGATAGATGATGGTCCCCGGCTCCAGATACGGCACGCCCTTGAGCCGCGGCAGATCGATCAGGATGCCACGGGTCATGATCCCGTTCTTGACGTTGTGGATCGAGTTCCGCGTATGGCCCGACTTCATCACGGCGTCGGCGTCGGGCTTGTACCCGTTGAAGAACACGCCGTCCTCGTTGATGTGCGCGAGCGAATCGAGATGCGTGTGGGCGACGCCGTGGAACTGGACGCCGAACCGGTCTGCCCCGAGGGCCACCATCCGGTGCTCGTAGGGCTGAGGGTTATCCACCGCCTTTTCCGTGTCCGCGTCGTGGGCGAGCGACACGGACACGCCCTCTTTGACGAGCGCCGCCGCCTGCTTCCGCTTCGCCGGCGTGATCAGGTTGAGCGCGCCGAGCTGATCGTCCTTGCCCCAGCGTCCCCAGTTGGAGATGTCCTTCTTCCAGCGTTCGTATTCGGCCGGCGTGACCGTGCGCGTGGCGCGGCCCGGCTGCGCCTTCACGTGGCGTTCGAGCATCTGCCGGCGGACCACGCCGCCATAGACGTTGCCCTGCGCATCAACGCCGACGCCCTCCGCCCCGGCATGATCGGACGCCGTCGATTCCATGTCCTCGATGAACGCGGTCACCTTGCCGTCGCGCGCGCTGCCGATCCGGATGCCCTTCTTGATGCCGGGCAGCTCACGCGCGCCAGTATCGGGACCGGACTCCGAGTCGGCCACATAGATGGTGTCGTCCCGGGTGATGGCGATGCCGCTCGGACGGCCGAACTGCCGCCATTCATCGAGGAACTTGCCATCCTGGTCGAAGATCTGGATGCGGTTGTTCTCCCGATCGCCGACAAACAGCCGCCCGCGCGAGTCCATCGCGATGGTGTGCGGCTCGCTGATCTCGCCGCGGCCGGAGCCTTTCTTTCCCCACTCCTTCACGAACTTGCCCTCTTTCGTGAAGCGCATCACGCGGTTGTTCTTGCCTCGCCGGTGGCTGTCGGTGATGAAAATGTCGCCGTCCGGCGCGATGACGACGTCGGTGGGGAGATCGAACAGCGCCGGCGTCGAGCCGCTCACGCCCTTCTGGCCGAGGGTCATGAGGACCTTGCCGTCCGGGTTGAACTTGAACACCTGGTGGCCGATGCCGTTCTCGCCGCCGGCGTCGGTGACCCACAGGTTGCCGTCGCGATCGACGGTCGCGCCGTGCGGGAAGACGAACATGCCTTCGCCCCAGCTGCGGAGGAGCTTCCCGCTGGCGTCGTACTTGAGGATCGGCGCTTCGGAACGCCCGGCGCAGGAGTTCGCGAAGCAACGGTGGATGACGTAGATCGTCCCGTCAGGCGCCGGTTCGACCGCGGTGACCGCAGCCCATTTCACGCCGGGCGGAAGCTGTCCCCAGTCGCGCGTCGTGCGGTACGGCTGCGGGAGGTCGTTGCGTGGGGCGTCCTGCGCCTGGCCCGCCACGCCCTGCGCAAGGGAGACCACCATCGCCAGGATCAGCAAGGATGTCGATCGCGTCACGTTCCCTCCTCGCCTCAGCGCTTCCCAAGGCTCACGGGCAGGCTGAAGCCCGGCTCACGGGCCGGCTAAAGCCGGCCCCTACGTATTCCATTGGCTCACGGGCCGGTTGAAGCCGGCCCCTACGTACGTTGGGCCTGCGGTCGCAGGGGCCGGCTTCAGCCGGCCCACCATGCTCCGCTATCGCACCGAGGCCATTCCGATCCAGAACAGGCTCCGGGACGCGGACACGTCCATGTCGTACGTCCTGGAGAATTCGAGCGTGCCGTCGTCGCGGATGCGGAATACCGTCAACCCTGCCGGAACGGTCCTGATGCGGCCGCCCTCCTGGGTCGCCAGCGACACCTGGTTGCCGACGACGAGCACGCGGCCGCCGGCATCGATCGCGAACGTGCGCGGATAGAAGCCACGCGTCTCGGCATGCTGGAGCAGGGTCGGCTCGCCGGTCTGCTGGTCGATGGCGTACACCGCGATGCTGTTCTCGCCGCCGGCCCACACCGGTGTCCCCTGCACCTCCGTCGTGCCGGCCGAGCGGTTGGCGATATAGACGAAGCGGCCGTTCGGATGCACGTGGATCGAGCTCGTCGCCTGTCCCGGCCGGACGCGCTGCGGGTCGGCCAGCGTGTCCTTCGTGTAGAGGGCCTCGGGACCAATCGTCTCACCGCTCATCCCGTAAAGCTGGATCTTGTTCTGGCGCTCGAGGGCGAGGAACATCCACGGCCGTGACGGGTGAAAATCGACGTGGCGCGACTGGAAACCGTAACCACCCCCGGGCGCGATCGCCGAACGATTGGTCAGCACCCCGTCCTTGTAGTTGAACACCTTGAGCGCCCCCGGCTCTTCCGCGCGCGTGCTCGTCGGGTTGTTGCCGCGGGTGACGAGGATCGCCGTGCGATTCGATGGCGTCACGCGGATCTGGTGGCCGTAGATCCCGACGTCGAGCGGAGACCCGGGCTTCACCTCCGCGCCGACTGTCCGGTCGGCGTTGAGACGATGGACCGTGACGCCGCTTGGCTCGTTGAAGGCGGAGAGCACGTGCGTGCCGCTGACATCTGTGGTCAGGTGGATGGGGCGCGACGGCAGCGGGGCGAAGTTGCCGTGCGGCTCGAGGACGCCGGTCGTCGGGTTGATACGGAACGCGATCAGCCGGTGATCGGTGCCGGGAGCCCCGGGGCCGGCGCCGGCCGAGCCGTAGCTGGATCCGCCGTTGCTCGTCCCGACATACAGATAGTCCCCGGATGGATGCAGGGCCGCCTCCTGCACGTTGGCCGGCAGCATTCTCGATTCACGCCGCGTCAGCGTCGCCTGCTCCACGTCCACGTCGAAACGGAACACGTCAGCGCCCACTGCCGCATACAGGACCGGTCGTCCCGGTTGCTGCGCCGCGAGCATCGTCACGGCGAGCAGTCCCAGCAACGCGGCGGCGAGGCCCACGCTTCGCGGCGGCATCACTTTTGTTCCAGCAGCTTGACCAGCGCCTCCGATCGCAGCAACGGTCCCTTCAATTCGAGGAGCTCCTGTCGCTGCACCCCGTCGATCATCACGTACTGCGCGAGGGCATTGATGATGTCCTCATCCGAGAAGTCGCGCGGCGGATCCGAGTTGGCAGGCAGCAACGAGATCAGCCGCTGTCGCTGCTTGCCGAGCGCGGCACGCTCCTGATCGTCGGGATTCTCGAGGATCGGCTCCACGCGGGCCAATCGATACGGCCGGCTCTGGTCTTCGCTCACGACGCGAAACTTCACCAACCCGCGAATGACGATGTTGTAGCGGCCGTCCGGCAGCTCCTCGGCCTCGGTGATCACGCCGGCGCATCCGATTGCGAAAATGGGCGGCCGGCCCTCGTAATCGGCCTCGTAACCCGGCCGCAGCTGGATCATCCCGATCACGCGATCGCCCTTGAGCGCGTCGGCCACCATCGCGCGATAGCGCGGCTCGAAGATGTGGAGCGGGCGCAGGATGTTCGGGAAGACCATCAGATCGTCGAGCGGGAAGAGCGGAATGGTCGCCGGCAGCGCGTCGGCGCCGCGCACGGGCGTGGCGGTCTGCGCCCAGGCCAGGCAGGGCAGGCAGAGCAGGGCCACCGTCCCGATCGCGCACGCGAGTCTCTTGACGCTCATCGATTCCCTCCGCGCAGCCAGCGCGGCGGAATCGTAGCACGGGTGTTGACGCAGAGCTGGAGTCACGTGCTGAGCGATAACCGCTCTAGTGGAGTGTCCTTGTGATTTCTACTGCGGGCCGCCCGGTCCACTACATCTGACGATGTGGAGCGGTGTCGCGGAGGCAGGGGGGCAAATCGGTCAGGCCACGTGGCCTTCGCCGACGCTCGTACGGAACGGGCGCGGGAAGGCTCAGGCATCTCAGCACGTCCATCAATGCTTCGAGCGGGCTGTCCGTGGTGCCAGAGCTCGCGGCCGTCTGTCTCGCCCTTCTCATCTGCGCGAGCAGGCGCGCGCCCTCGCCGTGCATCGTCACCAGGCTGTGGTCGAACTCCGCGCCCACGCGGTCGTCAACGCCGGCGAGCGAGCGCTCGTTGGCTGTGACGAGCTCCGCCAGGCCGATGAGGACCATGATCGACGCCCGGGTGCGCTCGTCGAGGCGGCGCAGCGGCGCGACGAGCGTCTGGATTTCGGTGAGCAGCACGCCGCTCATGAGATCCCGGTTGGCGTGACTTTCCTGCAGGACGGCGCACGTGTTCATGTCGTTCCCTCATCAGGGTCAACGACCCGGCGCGGGAGACCGAACAGCTCATCCGCAATCTGCGCTACGCCGGTTCCCCCACGAACTCATGCGCAAGCACCATATTCGTATTCGCGGTGGAATCGATGCGAATCTGCTTCACCGGCGCGTACTCCGGAGCGTCGTAGAACGCCATCGCCGCCGCCTCGCTTTCGAAGCGGACGACGACGGTCACCGCTGCGCGCGGTGCCTTCGAGGGCGCGGGCGCCGAAGTCCGCGACCAGGATCTCCGCACCGTGCTTCGCCAGGAGTGGCATCACTTGCGGCACGTACGGTTCGTAGGCTTTCGGATCGGCGATATCGTATGTGGCGACGACGTAGACGGACATGAACACCTCGCGTGGAGACGGGCTATGGACTACAGACGACGGGCTACGGGCTACGGGCTACGGGCTACGCGCGGAGTTTGGCCTGGGAGTTGTCGCGGGCTGGCCGACTTCCTCACGAAGCCGGGCCTGCCTCCATCGACGCATGTGTCCTTCGAGATAGAGCACCCGCCGGAAGCCTGACGCGCGAAGCACGGCGCCCGCCATGAACGCCCGCGGCCCGTGGCCGCAATACAGCACGACGCGTTGCGCACGAGAGGCGGGAACCTGCGCGATGCGAGCCGGCATCAACCAGAACGGGATGTGCGTCGCGCCGGGAACATGCCCGCGGGTGAACTCCCGCCGCGATCGGACATCGACGATCGCCGGCGCCGCGCCGGCGTCGATCTGCGCGAGCAAGGCGGCGCCGGTGATCTGTGACGAGACTCATCTTCGCTCTGCAGCTTCCGCCTTCGCAGCGGAAGACGACGCGGGTTCGGCCTTCAGCGCGATCAGGGCCGGCTGACGCCGGCCCCCGCAGATAGTGACGCTATTGCTGAAACACTGGCGCGGCTTCCGGAATCGCCGCGCCGTCGTGCCGCGGCTCGGACCCGGCGAAGTGGACACCCTTGCCGTCGCTCATGACGGCCTGCCCGTAACCGAACACGCCCGTGCGCGGCGGCACGGTACGGACCTCGTGTCCGAGCGCAGCCAGTTCGGTGCGCACCCGTGCCGGGACGAGCGCCTCGACGTTCACGTCGCAGCCGGTGAAGGAGCCCTTCGTGAAGCGTCCCGCCTCGAGCGCCTCCTGTACGTCGAGGCCGTAGTCGACGATGTTGGCCACGAACTGCGCGTGCGCCTGGGCCTGATTGAACCCGCCCATGATGCCGAAGCCGATCTTGACGTCGCCCTTCTCCATGAACGCCGGAATGATCGTATGCAGCGGCCGCTTGCGCGGAGCGAGCACGTTCGGATGCCCCTCCTCGAGGGTGAACAGCGCGCCTCGATTGTGCAGCATGATGCCGGTGCCGGGGGCCACGATGCCGCTGCCGAAAGATGAATAGAGGCTCTGGATCAGCGAGACGATGTTGCCGTCCTTGTCGATCACGGACAGGTAGATCGTGTCGCCGCCCGTGGCGTTGGTCACGCCGTCGAACGTGGACGGGGTGACGCTGCAGGCAGCGCGCGACGGGTTGATGAGTTTCGCGCGCGCCGCCGCGTGCGTCTTGCTGAGCATCGGCAGCACCGGCGCCTTGTAGAACATCGGGTCGGCCACGTAGCGCAGCATGTCGGCGTAAGCGAGCTTCTTCGCTTCGATCATCACGTGCAGGGCCTTGGCGCTGTGGAACCCGTACGCGCCCAGTGAGTGCGCCTCCATCAGGTTCAGCATCATGAGCGCCGCGATGCCCTGGGTGTTCGGCGGCAGCTCGTACACCGTCCATCCGCGGTAGGTCGTGGAGATCGGGTCCACCCACTGCGGCGCATACTCCTTCAGGTCGGCGGCGGTCATCATCCCGCCCTTCTCGCGCGACACCGCGACGATCGCCTCGGCGGTCTTGCCTTCGTAGAACCCCGAGCGTCCATTCGCCGCGATCAGCCGCAACGATGCGGCGAGATCCGGGTTCCTGAACATCTCGCCTGGCGCGGGCGGCCGGCCGTTGGGCAGGAACGTTTTCGCCGCGTTGGGATCCGCCGAAAGCTTCGTGACCAGGCCGGCCCACGCCGCGCCGATCACATCAGTGACGGGAAAACCGTTGGACGCATAGAAGATCGCCGGCGCCAGCAGCTCCGACATCGGCCGCGTCCCGAGGCGTGTCCGCAGCGCGTCCCAACCGGCCACCGCGCCAGGGACCGTGACGGTCTGGATGCCGCTGCCCGGCATCCTCGCCATTCCGCGGCTCTTGAGGAGCGCGGGCGTCAGCCCGGTCGGCGCCCAGCCACCGGCATTGAGACCATGGAGCTTCCCCGTTTTCGCCTCGTAGACGATGACGAAGAGATCGCCGCCGATGCCGCTGTTGTGCGGCTCGACGAGACCCATCACCGCGTTGGTCGCGATCGCGGCGTCTACCGCGTTGCCGCCGCGCTCGAGGATCTGGACGCCGGCGCGCGCGGCGAGCGGATGGCTGGCGGCGACGATGCCGTATTTCGTGGCCACCTTGGATCGCCCGGCGACGACGGTGGCGCTGGAAGGACCGTCGTTGTCCTGGCCCAGCGCCGTGACGGTCCCGAGTACCGCCAGGGCGATCAGTACGGGTGCCGCCATGACTGTCTTCATAAAGCCTCCGAATCTCCCCTTCGTGACATCCGCCGTCTGTCGGAGCTTACTCGACTTTTTTCATGGGTGGACGATCCGTCCGACCTGAAGGTCGGACTCTACGACAACATGCCCAGGCCGACCTGAAGGTCGGCCTCTACGAACAACATACCCAGGCCGGCCTGAAGGTCGGCCTCTACGAACAACATACCCAGGCCGACCCGAAGGTCGGCCTCTCGAACAAAGTGAGCGGCGGAATCCTAGCACAGCGGTTCACGGGCAGCGGCTCGTCATACGCGCTCGGGCCGAGAGCGCGATCTCTTCGGCAGGAACCGCCCGGTCCGTTCCATATACGCGCGATAGGCGTCGCCGAACCGCGCGATCAGCTTCTCTTCCTCGATTGGCGTTCGCAGCCGGATCAGCAGCAAGACGGCGGCGCCCGTCAGCAGCAAGAACCAGTTCGCGGCCGCCGAGCGCGTTTGCGACGATGCTGCAGGCCACCGCGTCGTAGAAGGGATGACGGACCCAGCGATAAGGGCCGCCGGTGATCAGCGTGTGCTGCCGCCGTGTGACTACCGTGTCGGTGAGATTGCTTCCCAGGCTCCGGAACGCCCAGATGACCAGAGCTCCCCCCACCACGCCGATGCCGACTCCGGTCCAGCGGAGCCACAGCGGCAGCGGCATCGACGACCACGCCATCAGCGACGGATCGACCATGTAGAGAAGCAGCGCCGCCATCGTGGCCAGGCCGATCGGCCTCAGCGTGAACAGGATGAACGCGCCTTCCTGCCACCGATCGAGCGACTCACCCGTCGCCTGCGATTTCACCCGGTGGTAGAGGCCGACCGGGAACACGAGCAGCGACCCTATGATGAGGACGATGCGGAACGTCTGATCGTGATCCACGAAACGGAAGCCTCCGCTATTGTGAGTTGCGAGATCCTTCCGGCTGAAGCCGGAAGCCACGCCGATGGCCTGAGGCCTGGACCCTGAGGCCTACGTCCTGCGCCCTGTGCGGCCTCCGATTCGCGGAGCGGAAGCAGTCAACCGTGTGGTCGTTGACCAGGCCCACCGCCTGCATGAAGGCGTAGCAGATGGTGGAGCCGACGAACTTGAACCCGCGGCGCAGCAGGTCGCGGCTGAGGGCGTCGGACTCCGGCGTCTTCGCGGGAACCCGCGAGAACGATCGCCACCGGTTTACCCGCGGCGCGCCGTCCACGAAGACCCACACGTACTCGTCGAAGCTCCCGTACTCACGCTGGACCGCGAGGAACGCCCTGGCGTTCCCGATCGTGCTCGAGATCTTGAGCCTGTTGCGAACGATGCCGGGATCCTGAAGCAGGCGCTCGACGCGGGCCGGGGTGAAGCGGGCGACCCTGGCCGGATCGAAACTGGCGAACGCGGTCCGGTAGGCCTCGCGCTTCTTCAGAATCGTCTCCCAGCTCAGCCCCGCCTGTGCGCCCTCGAGCGTCAGGAATTCGAAGAGCACGCGATCGTCATGAACCGGGACGCCCCACTCGGCATCGTGATACGCGATGCCCAGGGGTGTCGTCGCCCAGGCACAACGCTTCTTGGGTACCGACGTCCTAGTCGTAATAGGCCGGCGCCTTCCTCAGCGCGGTATGCGCCGGGAGATGATGCTGGATCCACAGTGTGGCGCCGGTCTTCTTCAGGAACGCGTCCACCGATGCCCGCGCCGCGCGCGTCTGTTCCTCGTTGAACTCGAAGGTCGGCAGGCGTCCCAGCGTGCGTTCTTCCTCGTAGTGGTAGAGGTCGCCGGACAGCACGACGCCGCCGGTGCGATCGAGGCGAACGTACAACACCTGATGGCCAGGGGTATGCCCGGGCGCCCGCTTGATGATCACCCGGCCATCGCCGAACACGTCGTGCTCGTCGGCGGTGACGATGACGGTGCGGCTGCCCTTGAGGGCGTCATAGGTGTCCGGCCGCACGTTGCCGAAGGGCTTCGCCGCGAACATCTCGTCGCGCTCGGCCTTCGGCACCAGCCACGTCGCGCCGGCGAACGCGTTCGCGTTGGCGGTGTGATCCCAGTGGTAATGCGAGAGCGCCACGTGCGTCACCATGGCCGGCGTGTAGCCGATTGCCGTCAACTGGCTCGCGAGCGTCTTCTGGAGCGTGACGATGCGTTCCTCCTTGTTGGGAAGAACGAGCTGATGCTTGACGGCCGTCCCTCCGGCCTTCCACTCGCCGTCTGGAACCGCGCCGCTGTCCCACATCAACACGCCGCGCGGATGAACGATCAAGTACGACGCCACCGAGAGCTGGGTGGTGGCGACGTCCCGCGGCGTCAGGCGATAGCGCGCCGGATCGGACTCGAGGACGCCGCCGTCGAGGACGTAGAGCCTGACGGTGGACGGCGCGGGAGCGGCGGGCGCCTGGGCCGACGCACGCGGATCGCCCGCGAGCATCAGCATCAGGCACAATGCGACGGCAGCCGCGGGCAGGACCGCGGCCGACCCGCGCCTTCGGCGCACGACGGCGAACAGCATCTGGATCATGTCCCTTCGAGCATCTTCTGCAGCCGTACGGCCGTGCGAATCACTCTCGCATCCTGACCGTAGTCTGCGGTGAGCTGCAACCCGAGCGGCAGCGCGTTCCCGACCGGCATGGGGATCGATATGGCGGGCGTGCCCAACGCCGTCCACGGTGCGTTCATTCGCGGATCGCCCGTAGTCGCCAGACCTAACGGTGCGGGCCCGGTTGCGGCCGGCACGAGAATGACGGGGGTGGCCTTGTACAGCTCCGCCACCCGGCCTTTGCTCTCAGCGACCTGCCGCCTGGCGTCGTCGTAGCGTCCGGCGGGGATCTTGAGGCCGTCGCGCACCAGGTTAGCGAGATCGGCGAGGCGGGCGCCGTGTTCCTTGAAGCGTTCGTGGTGAAACTGAGCGGCCTCGTACGACTGGATGGTATTGCTCGCGTCGGCAAGGCTGCCCAGCATCGCGGCGATGTTGACCGGGCGGATGGACGCACCCGCGCGCCGCAGCCTGGTGAGCGTGTTCTGAAACGCGGCCGCCATCTCGGGCTCGACCTCGGGCATCGGGTCTGGCGCGCCCAGCGTCACGTCCTCCGCCTGCCCAATCGGATGGCCGGTCGCCTCCCAGAGCGCCAGCATGTCCGCGGCCGTATGCGTGAAGAACCCGAGGGTGTCGAGGCTCTTCGCCAGCGGAAGCACGCCTTCGAGTGAGAGAAGGCCGTAGCTCGCCTTGAAGCCCGTGACGCCGCAATAGGAGGCCGGTCGCAGCACCGATCCCCTCGTCTGTGTGCCGAGCGCGAATGGCACCATCCCCGCCGCCACCGCGGCGGCCGAGCCGCTGGAGCTTCCGCCCGGCGTATGCGCGAGATTGCGCGGGTTTCGCGTCGGCCCCGGCGTGCGATAGGCGAAGGCGGTTGTGTGCGTTTTTCCGAGCAGGATCGCGCCGCGCTGCCGCAGGTCGGTGACGATCGCCGCATCGGCCGTGCCGATGCGCCCGCGGTAAACCGGCGAACCCCATTCCGTGGACAAGCCTCGCGTCTCGATGATGTCCTTCGCGGCGAATGGGATCTCGGACAGCGCGCCGTTGCCGGTCGGCCGCTGCGGCGAGACCTGGACCCACGCGTGGATCGAGGGGTCCATGGAGGCGATACGATCCAGGCACGCCTGCAGCGCGCCCTCGCGAGCGCTGCGCGAAGCATTCAACCACTGCGTGAATGTTTCGAGTGCGGGTGCCTGTGCCCGTGCCTGTGCCGAAATGCCGGCCGCCGTGGCGACGCTGGCCAGGAGAAACGTTCGACGATCGATCCGCGGGCGTTGGACGCTGGTGGCCACCGGCATGGCTCCTCTCGTGGCATCCGGCGGCCCGCATGGCCGCCGTCGCACGATGTCTCCGCGGCCCCTATGCTAATCGGTTTTCACGATCGTGTCGCACGCGAACTCCGGCTGAGGAAACGGATCTCAGCCACGGAGGTCACGGAGGTCACGATCAACACTCGCCGGCGCAACGCACGCGTCAAAACGCGTCCGACAGCCGCCGTTGGCGGCTTCCGGTTGTCACGAGCCGGGACCAACAAGCCAGACTGGCTTGTACGGTGGCTTGTTGGTGCCGGCTCGTGTCAGCCGGAGGTCGGCCTGCGAGCAGGCCGACTGTCGGACGCGCTCCGTGTTCTCCGTGTTCTCCGTGGCGAGCCGCGGGCGCCGTCGGGTCGCGCTACTCGATCGCCTTGTAGACGCGCTCATCCAATGGGCTTCCGGTGACCGGCTGCACGCCTTCGCGGTACTGCTTCGTGTGCGCCGCGGCGGCGTGCGCGTCGAAGGCGGCCTGGTTCGCCCACGTCTCGATGACCGTGAAGTGGTTCGCGCGCATCGTGTGCTGCAGGACGTCGTAGCGGAGGCAGCCGGCTTCCTGGCGGCTTGTCTCCGCGATCCGCTTGACGAAATCGGGCCCGCCCCCCTGGGGGCCGCCGACGGTATCCACGTGACTGACCACGTGGATCGCTCCGCCGCTCGCGGCGCCCTTCGCTGCGGCGACGCTGAAGTTCTTGTAGGGACGCTCGTCGTAACCGCTCACGCGAAGCGGCTGGAGCGTGTCGCGGAACCGCCTGGCGTGCGCGGCGCTCGCGTGCGCGTCCAATGCCTGCTGGTCCCTCCACGTCTCGACGATCGCGAAATGACCCGGCCGGCCGACCTGCTCGAACAGATCGAAGCGCACGAAGCCGTCATCCTTGCGGCTCGCGTCGCGGTACTGCCTGAACGCTCCAACCGTCGGCGCCGCCGCCGACGGTTGCACGCTGACGTATGTCACCAGGTATTGCGCCGGGTCGGGCGGCGCCTGGGCGTGGAGCTGTATCAGCGGGCGCCGACGCCAAGATGAGGACACCGAGCAAGAGACCAGGCAAACGAGTCATGGCGCTGTCCTCCTCCAAGTCGCGGAATCCTAGCATGTCCCGCGGGTGGCGCGGCCGGCGAAGGCAACGGGAATACTGGACGCGCCGCCTTCGCCGTGGCGTGCCGTTTCAGGCGCAGGCACGGTTCGATGGGCCGGCTGAAGCCGGCCCCTAGCGTACTGAAAAGACCTGTGTCTCTGTGCCTCTGTGGTTCGTCGGTCCGCCCAGGCGGACTCACTTGCGGGACTTGAGCGAGGCCAGGAACTCGGTTGGCGTTTCGACGCGCATGTCGTATCGCAGCGCGGAGAGGAAGTGCCGCCTGTTGTCCGTGACGACCACGGACGCACCGGCTCCCCGCGCCACCTCCGCGATGTGCGCGTCGTAGATGCGCCCGCCGGTGATCGCGTCGTGCACCGCTGCGCGGAACATCGGCAGGCGGTCACCGGCCGGCAGATCGTGGACGTCGAGCCGCGCGAATACCTCCTCCTGCACGAGGTGAACCGCGTCGCCCGGTCCGAGCCGGAACTCCGGCGGAAGCCGCGTCGCGACCGAGAAAAACTCGAGGCAGCAGTGCCACGCTGTGCCCGGCCTGGCGACGCGCCCCTCGGCGACGGCGTGCATGAGCGACTGCGCCGGCGCGCTTTGCGGCCCGAAGTACGAACCCGATCAATCCGGCGAGCAGGACGCTCGTGTCGAAAAAGATGCTCACGGCCAGCGGTTTCGTTCTTCCTCGACGACGGCCGCGATATCCACGGACGGCCGCTGGTCCGCAGCGATCGACGGACGCGCCACCAGCCGCCGGCCAACCTTCACCAGACGGGGGCCTGCCGCCACGCGCTCCAGCCGGATACCGCGTTCCTCCTCGGTGATCTCGAGCTCCGAGCCTGCAATGAGGCCGGCGCGCTGCCTCACCGCCGCCGGAATCACCACACGGCCCGCCTTGTCAATGGTAGTTCGCATGGCATAACGATACCACTCTGGGTGCAATCACGAACCACAGACACAGAGTCACACAGATTAAGCACCGGGCTCGCCTGGGCCGGCTGAATCCGGCCCCACGTACACGGTACTCGTAGGGGCGGCTTCAGCCGGCCCAGGCGAACCGGCCGAACGAGGCGAGGGAATCGTGATTAGCGTGCGGCCGCGGTGGACGTCCCCGACTCGGGGACCTTGTAGGCCACGAGCTCCCCGCTGTAAGTACCGCCGGAGATCGCGACCACCAGATACTGTTTGCCGTTCAACATGTAGGTCATCGGCGAGCCAGTCTGCGGCGCCGGCATCGGCACCGCGCCGACGTCAGCCCCCGTCGCCTTGTCGTACGCGCGCAGCATCGCGCCGCGCTGACCGTTGGGCAGGGTGTTGAAACCGGGCTCGCCGGCGATCACCAGCGTCTTCGTCACCAGCGTGCCGATGCGGCCGTTGGACCGGCCGGTGCGCGGGATGTTCATCCCCTTCAGCGCGGGATGGTTGCGAACCGCGTCTGGCGTGTCGCCGTGCGCCACCTTCCACACGATTTCGCCCTTGTTGAGATCGGTGGCGCTGATCGTCCCGTAGGGCGGCTTCAGCAAAGGAAGGCCCTGCACGGTCAGCGCCGGCGCGCCACCTTCGCCGCCTCCCCCCGCAGCCGCGCCGGCCGCGGGCGGCGGGGCGTTCGGGTCGCGTGCCTGAGCGTTGATGAACGCCATGTCCGATCGCGCGGGATCGTTGCTCAAGCCGATCACGCTCGGGTTGCGGAAGGAATAGACGTAGAGGATGTTCGTTTCCGGATCGAGGGCGCCGCCCGGCCAGTTCGTGCCGCCCGTTGACGAGGGCACCATCAGCAGACCCAGCGGACCCTCCCACTTGCTGACCGGCGGCGGCGTGAAGAGCGGCCCGATCTTGTAGCGCGAGACCAGCTTGGTCGCTTCCGCTCGCAGCTCCGGCGTGAAGTCGATGAGATCGTCAATCGAGACGCCCTGGAGATCGTAGGCCGGCGGCTTGGTCACGAACGGTTGCGTCGGCGAGTACCATTCGCCCGGGACGTCACCCTTGGGCACCGGCCGTTCTTCGATGGGCCAGATTGGCTGACCGGTCACGCGATCGAAGACGTACAGCCAGTTCTGCTTCGTCGGCTGCGCGATCGCCTTGATCGTCTTTCCGTTGACCGTGATGTCGGCGAGGATCGGCGCGCAGGGAATGTCGAAGTCCCAGATGCCGTGGTGCACGAGCTGGTAGAACCACTTCAAGCGCCCGGTCTTCAGATCCAGCGCCACCAGGCTCTCGCCGAACAGGCCCGCGCCGGGACGATGGCCGCCGTAATAGTCGCCGGTCGGCAGCTCCACCGGCAGGTAGACCATCCCCAGCTCTTCGTCGACGGTCATCTGCGCCCAGACGCCGACGTTGCCCGTGTACTCCCAGGATCCCTGTTCCCAGGTCTCGTTGCCGAACTCGCCCTTCTGCGGAAGCGTGTGGAAGATCCAGAGCCGCTTGCCGGTCCGCGCGTCGTAGCCGCGGATGTATCCCTTCTCGTGGTTCCTGCTCTTCGGCACGCCGCCCGGAAGGTGCGCGGCGCCGACGATGATGACGTCCTTCGCGATGATCGGTGCGGCATGCAACCCGATCTCTCCTGTCTCGGGATCGATCGCCTGATCGATGTCGAGCTTGAGATCCACGGCGCCGCCCTTGCCGAACCCGGGAACCCGGCGGCCCGTCTTCGCATCGAGGGCGATCATCTGGTAGCCGGGCGTCACGTAGACGATCCGCTCTTCCTTCCCGTCGGTCCAGTAGGACACGCCGCGTCCGGAGAGCCGCCGCGGCGCCCCCTCACCTCGCTTGCCTTCGTCCTCGCGGTGCATCCACAGCATCTCACCCGTGGCGGCGTCCAATGCCACGACGGCGCGACGCGACCCGGCAGGCGTGTAGAGGACGCCGTTGACCATCAGCGGTGTGGCCTGCAGGTTGAACTCCGGACGCGGCCCCAGCCCGTCGGTCTTGAACCGCCACGCGACTTCGAGCTCGTTGAAGTTGGCGCGATTGATCTGATCGAACGGCCGGTAACGGCGGCTGGCGAGATCGCCGCCGTAGGTCGGCCAGTCTCCGGCTTTCGGACCCACCTGCCCGGAAACACCGGCACTCATCCACATGAGCGCCACGAAGGCTACGGGCACGAGTGAGGACACAAACCGGCGCAACGTCAACATGATGTTCTCCTCGCCGCTGTCAGCGCGGCCACAGCCAGCCGAACACGCCGCCCGTCAACAGGCCGTAGATCAGGCCGTCGATCATCGACCGGACGGTCGTTCCCCAGTCGCGGCGGTACCAGATTGAATGCTGGGGCAGCGCGAGCGCATGACCCATGAACGTTGCCACGGATGCCAGGCGAAACACCATCATGTAATCGACACCCGGACCAAGCGCGAGACCAGTCACGTAGGCGACGAAGACGCTGACGATCACCGTATACACGAACCACTGCACGAGGTTCGAGGTCATCGATGGAGGGCCGCCGGGCGCGATCGTCAAGAATGCGACCGGCCCCCTGGTCATCTTGGCCACGAATGCCGGCTCCTTCATCCCGGCTGACGATCCGGGATGCGGAGCGCCATAGTCGCCCGGGCTCACGCTGACGCGGCGCAGCGCCTCCAGCACTTCATCTTCCTTGCCGCCCGGCAGCTTCCGCACGTCCCCGTGGTGAAATGGCAGCACCATGTGGAGAATCGCGCTGGCGACGAAGACCACCACGGCAGACAGCAGGATAGGCAGCCAGCAGAGACGTCACGGGCACCATGCGCACCTCCTGATCGATCACCGGGTCGCGGGCGGCGGGATGCTAACACGGCGGGGCCCGGAACCGGAACACTCCTGCGCCGCCGCGTACGCGAAAGAGGCACAGTCGTCAGCGCACTGTGCCTCTGTGTCTCTGTGGTTCGTGGGCCGACCAACGCTCCCGGAGCAGTCGAGCCGGCCTAGAGCGGCCGGATCTGAACCTTCCGGAACTTCACGACCCCGGAGCCATACTGCAGCGCGAACGGTCCGCGCACGTGGCCGCGGTGCTCGGCCTCAGCCGTGCGGATGCCGTTGGTCGTCACCTGCAGTTTCGGACCCTGCGCCGTGATCTCCAGGGTGTTCCACTTGCCGCCCGCATCAACCTGCGCCATCACCTTGGCCACGTCGACGATGCCGCCGGTCCGGTATTCCGGGCCCGGACGCTTGTCGTAGACATTGACCTCGTAGCAACTGGCGGCGCCGATCTTCTGCGGGTCGGCGCAGCGAATGAACACACCGCTGTTGGCGTCGGCGTCAACCCAGACCTCGACCCTCATCTGAAAGTCACCATACGAGACCGGGGAGACGAGGAAGCCGCTGCCGCTGTCTGCCTGCACCGCGCCGTCGGCCAGCCGCCAGTTGGCGTTCCCTACCCTGTTCCAGCCTTCGAGCTTGGAACCATCGAACAGCGTCACCCATCCTGCCTCCTGGGCGGACGCAACCGGCGCGTGCTGGAGCACGCCGAAGCTCACGACAAGCAGGCCGAGGACGATCACAAGAATCGAACAACGTTTCATCATCACTCCTCCATGCTTCTGAGTCGCCTTAATGGTCCGTCTTTTTCTGAATCATCTCCTGCGGTCCGGGGACGACGCCGCACCTCTCCCGCCGCCCGCCGTCGCTCGACCATCGGTTTGCAGGTCCGCCTTCGAGTCCGCCTCGGTCTTGTGCGGCGTGACCTTGTCAGGGTCGACGCGGATCATCAGGTAGGTGATGTGGTCGTCGATCTTCGTGAACTGATGGCCCGTGCCGGCGGGGATGATGACGACGTCGCCGGCCTTGAGCTCATGACTCACGCCGTTGCGGATCGACTTGGCGTTGTTGCCCGGCCCGTTCAGCAGCCTGACCGTCGTCTCGGTCGAAGGCCGCCGCTCCTTGCCAACGAGATCGGGTCCGAGCACCAGCGTCGCCGAGCCGTCGATGACGTGGTACACCTCGCTGATCAGATCGTGTTCGGCGACATTGGCCTGCGGGTCGTTGAGCTTCGTCCTGTGGACGACCGCGACGCCGACGTTCGCCTTGCCGATATCGACCTGGCGGATCCCCTGGTCGGTGAGCTGGTTGGCGATCGCCCGCTTCACGTACGCCTGAATCTCGGCGTTCGGCACATACGTGCCGGGACACATCGTGCAGGTCGGCGCGTACTCTCGTTCCTGCGCCCACAGCGTCACAACGGTGAAGGCGATCGCGCCGGCCGCGATAAGAACTCCGGTCAGCACCGCGGCCAACGTCGTACGCGTGATCCTGATGTCCACCTCTTCGCTCCTTTGCAGTGTGTGTTGAGACGGGCTAGGGTGCCTTGCACGCGAAGCTGGCCGCGTCGTCGATGCTCCCGCTGCCCTTGTAGACGGCGACCTGTGGATATGGACAGAGCGGCCGCGTCCGGTCGACGACGCCGTTGCTCGAGTGTGACGCGAGGATCTGATCCGGCGCCTTGCCGTGCTCGACCCATTGCTCGAGCGCGGTGACCATGTCGAACGTGTTGGGTCCTTCGCCGCCGCCGCAGTGGCCCATCGCCGGCGCCATGAACAGGCGGTAGGACCCGTGGACCTTGTCGGCCCCGCCAAGCGTCTTCACCACGCGCGTGTAGTACTGCGTGCTGTTCTCCGGCGAGATCTGCGGATCGCCCCAGCCGTGGTACTGAATCAGCTTGCCGCCGCGATCGATGAAGGGCTTCAGGTTCGGGTCGAGCGCGTTGATGGTGTCGTTGTCGGCGGCCTCGGCGCGCGCGATGTCGGTGTCGGCGTTGAACTTCTGGATGTTCCAGCCGGGATCGTTGAATACCAGGAACCGGAATTGATCCAGTCCCGTCGCGCGAGCCGACGTCGTCCATCCCAGCTCGGTCCATCCGAGCTCGCTGCCTGGCTGGAGGCCGGCGATCTCGCGATTGGTCGCCGGATTCACCGCGGCGGAGTAGATCAACCGCGCGGTGCCGACCTGCGCCGGCGTCAGGCACGACGAGCGATCTTCACCCTTGCACTGCACGACGGCGGGATCGAACCGGCAGCTCTTCGGATCCGCGATCAGGCCGTCCTTCACGCCGTCGCCCGCGTCACAGGCGTTCAGCACGGCGCGATGCAGGACTTGCGTGTCGCTCGACGACAGCCGGGCGGCTTCGTTCGTCTCCAGCACCCTGGCGACCTGCACGGCCCGCGACGCGCGGCCGGTCCAGTCGAGGCCGGGCGCGCCGGCGATGATGCCGTCGAAATCCTCGGGGAAGCGCTGCGCCGCCTTCATCGCCTGCCGTCCGCCGGCGGAGCAGCCGTTCCAGTACCGAGAACTTCGGGGCGCCGCCGTAATAGCTCGCGATGATCTTCTTGGATGCGACGGTCATCTCGTGCACCGCGCGCCAGCCGAAGTCGATCACCTTCTCCGGATGCCCAGCCGCCCAGGCTGCGCCTCCGCCCGTGTGCCCCGTGTCGGTGGAGGTCGCGGCATAGCCGCGCGCCAGGGCGGTCATCATCGCCGGGTAGCTGATGTTGCCGTTGAAGGCCCCGTTGCCGACCGCCTGGAGCTTGCCGTTCCAGTTCGCGGCGGGCATCCAGACCTCGATCTTGATGTCGGAATCGCGCGACGGCGTGAGCGTCGCGGCGACGCGGCAGAATGCCGGCAGCGCCCGTGACCGGTCGCCGTCGGCGCCGCCTGGTGGTGTGAACGGGCCGGCCGCGACGTCTTGCGCGAGCGTAATCGTCGCGTTCGGCAGCGCGAGCATCGACAGTTCCGCGCACGAACCGGCGGCATTGAGCGTCTGAACCGGGATCACCGCCGCAAGGACGACCGCACACAGGCCGCCGACGAGGATTCTCATGACAGCTCCTTCCTCCTACGACCGGGAATGCGTCGCTAAGCATATCCCCAGAGGGCCGATTCTCACTTGCCCATCACGCGGTTCCCCGAATGCCGAGCTGCGCTGGTCATCAACGCGGCGGCCGCCGCGATCAGAGCAGTGATGATTGCAACGTTCACGTCGCCTCGGAACCAGGCGCGCGCGCCCCGACGGTCTTCCGGCTGAAGCCGGAAGCCACGGCGAAAACAGAACCCCGTACGCAGCGAGGGCCGGCTGAAAGCCGGCCCCCACGCCTTTCCTGAAAGGCCGACTGAAGGTCGGCCTCTACACGCTGCCCGCTGCCGGCTATTCCACGTCGCCCGACGGCGTGCGGCCGAGCATCGGCTCTTCCGTGTCGAACGCGTACTCGATCTCGCGATCGAGATCGAGATCGTCCTCGGTCGGCTGCGGCGGCGCCGGCGGCGGCGGCGGCTCGTCCGCCGGGATCCGCACGTGCCGGTAGAACTCGAAGCCCGTGCCCGCCGGGATCAGCCGGCCCATCGTCACGTTCTCCTTCAGCCCGCGCAGGTGGTCGATCTTCCCGGAGATGGACGCCTCCGTCAGCACGCGCGTCGTCTCCTGGAAGCTCGCCGCCGAGATGAACGAGTCGGTGGACAGCGACGCCTTCGTGATCCCGAGCAGCAGCGGCTGCGCCGTCGCCGGACGGCCGCCGTCGCCGATCACCCGCTCGTTCTCCTCGAGGAACCGGAACCGGTCCGTCTGCTCGTCGATCAGGAACTCGGTGTCGCCGACGTCCTCGATCTTCACCCACCGCATCATCTGCCGCGAGATGACCTCGATGTGCTTGTCGTTGATGTTGACGCCCTGCAGCCGGTAGACCTCCTGGATCTCGTTGACCAGGTACTTCTGCAGCTCCTTCTCGCCGAGCACCCGCAGGATGTCGTGCGGGTTGCTCGGGCCGTCCATCAGCTGCTCGCCCGCGCGCACCCGCTCGCCCTCGTGCACGTTGACGTGCACGCCGCGCGGCAGCGAGTACTCACGCGGCTCGGTCCCGTCGTCGGGGACGATGATCACCTTGCGCTGTCCCTTGACGACGCCGCCTTCCTTGACCACGCCGTCGATCTCGGAGATGACCGCGGGATCCTTCGGCTTGCGCGCCTCGAACAGCTCGACCACGCGCGGCAGACCGCCCGTGATGTCCTTGGTCTTCGTCGTCTCGCGCGGGATCTTGGCCAGGACGTCGCCCGCTTCCACCGGCTCGCCGTCGCTCACCATGAGGTGCGCGTGCGACGGCATGTGATACTTGCGGATCGTCTTACCCGCCTTGTCCTTGATCTCGATCGTCGGCTGCTTCTTTTCATCCGGCGAGTCGACGATGATGAACCGCGAAAGGCCGGTGACCTCGTCCACCTCCTCGTGGACGGTGACGCCCTCGAGGATGTCCTTGAACTTGATCGTGCCCAGCTCCTCCGTGAGGATCGAGAACGTGTAGGGATCCCACTCGACCAGCGTCTGGCCCTGCTCGACCTTCTGACCGTCCTTCACCTGCAGCCGGGCCCCGTAGACGATCGGGTAACGCTCGCGATCGCGCCCCTTCTCGTCCTTGATGACGAGCGAGCCGCTGCGGTTCATGACGATCAGCTGGCCGCCGCCGCTGACCTTGTCCTTGTGCGTCTCGACGACCTGCAGGCCCTCGTAGTGAACCGAGCCGGAGTGGCGCGCATCGAGCGTGTTCTGCTCGGACACGCGCGAAGCGGTGCCGCCGATGTGGAACGTCCGCATCGTCAGCTGGGTTCCGGGCTCGCCGATGGACTGCGCGGCGATGACGCCGACGGCCTGGCCGAGCTCCACGAGCCGGCCGGTCGCGAGGTCGCGGCCGTAGCAGCGCGCGCACACGCCGCGGCGCGTCGCGCAGGTCAGCACCGAGCGGATCTTCACCTTCTCGATGCCGCCTTCCTGCACGGCGGACGCCTTGTCCTCGTCGATCTCGTCGTTGAGGTCGACGATGGTCTCGCCGCTGAACGGGTCCACGATCCGCTCGAGCGTCACGCGGCCGACGATGCGGTCGCGCAGCGGCTCGATGATCTCGCCCGACTCGACGATGGCGCGCGCCTCGATGCCGTCGAGCGTGCCGCAGTCGTGCTCCGAGATGATCACGTCCTGCGCCACGTCGACGAGACGGCGGGTGAGGTAGCCCGAGTCCGCCGTCTTCAGCGCCGTGTCGGCGAGGCCCTTGCGGGCGCCGTGGGTCGAGATGAAGTACTGCAGCACCGTGAGGCCTTCACGGAAGTTCGACGTGATCGGCGTCTCGATGATTTCGCCCGACGGCTTCGCCATCAGGCCGCGCATGCCGGCGAGCTGCCGGATCTGCTGCTTCGAGCCGCGGGCGCCCGAGTCGGCCATGATGTAGACCGGGTTGAAGCTCTTGCCCGACCGGTCCATCTCCGCCATCTCGCCGAACATCTCGTCGGCGATCTTCTCGGTGACCTCCGACCAGACGGCGATGATCTTGTTGTAGCGCTCGCCGTTGGTGATCGCGCCCTCGAGGTACTGCTGCTCGACCTTGATGACCTCGTTGCGCGCGTTCTCGACCAGCTGGCCCTTGTTCGCCGGGATGACGAGGTCGTCGATCCCGATCGACAGCCCGGACCGCGTCGCGTAGGTGAAGCCGAGGTTCTTCAGCGCGTCGAGCATCTCGACGGTCCGCTCGAGGCCGAAGTCGAGATACGTCTTCTGGACGAGCTGCTGCAGCCCCTTCTTCTTCAGCAGGCCGTTGACGAAAGGCATGCCCTTCGGCAGCTGCTCGTTGAGGAGCACGCGGCCGACGGTGGTGTTGATGATCTTGCCCTTCACCTCCTGCACGTCCGTGTGCAGCACGTCCTGGTCGTCGCGCGCCGTCGTCAGGTCCTGCAGGATGCCGCTGTAGCGCAGCCGGATCGGCGTGAGGGTCTCCAGCTCGCCCGACTCGAGGGCCAGCATCACGTCGTCGTTGTTGCCGAAGGCGCGCCCTTCGCCCTTGGCCCCGGCCTTCGACTTGGTGAGGTAGTAGCACCCGAGCACGATGTCCTGCGAGGGCACCGCGATCGGCGCGCCGTTGGCCGGCGACAGCACGTTGTTGCTCGACATCATCAGCACCGAGGCCTCGATCTGCGCCTCGGGCGACAGCGGGATGTGCACCGCCATCTGGTCGCCGTCGAAATCGGCGTTGAACGCCGTGCACACGAGCGGGTGGATGCGGATCGCCTTGCCTTCCACGAGCACCGGCTCGAACGCCTGGATACCGAGGCGGTGCAGCGTCGGCGCGCGGTTGAGCAGCACCGGGTGCTCGCGGATGACCTCTTCGAGGATGTCCCACACCTCGGGACGCTGCTGCTCCACCATCTCCTTGGCCTGCTTGATGGTGGCGACGAGCTGACGCTCCTCGAGCTTGTTGTAGATGAACGGCTTGAACAGCTCGAGCGCCATCTTCTTCGGCAGGCCGCACTGGTGGAGCTTCAGCTCCGGCCCGACGACGATGACCGAGCGGCCCGAGTAGTCCACGCGCTTGCCGAGCAGGTTCTGGCGGAAGCGCCCCTGCTTGCCCTTGAGCGTGTCGGACAGCGACTTCAGCGGCCGGTTGTTCGCGCCGCGCAGCACGCGGCCGCGCCGGCCGTTGTCGAACAGCGCGTCCACCGCTTCCTGGAGCATCCGCTTCTCGTTGCGGATGATGACGTCCGGCGCCTTCAGCTCCATCAGCTTCTTCAACCGGTTGTTGCGGTTGATGACGCGGCGATAGAGATCGTTCAGGTCGGAGGTGGCGAAGCGGCCGCCGTCGAGCGGCACCAGCGGGCGCAGCTCGGGCGGGATGACCGGGATGACGTCGAGGATCATCCAGTTCGGCTGGTTGTTCGACTTGCGGAAGCTGTCGACGACCTTCAGGCGCTTGGCGTACTTCAGCTTCTTCTGCACCGAGTTCTCGGTGCGCATCTTGATGCGCATCTCCTCGGCGAGCTTCTCGATGTTGACGCGCTTCAGGAGCTCCTTGATCGCCTCGGCGCCCATCTGCGCGCGGAACTTGGAGCCGTGGTCCTCGCGCGCCTTGCGGAACTGCTCCTCGTTGAGCAGCTGGTTCTGCTTCAGCTCGGTCTCGCCCGGGTCGATGACGACGTAGCCCTCGAAGTAGAGGATGCGCTCGAGGTCGCGCAGCGAGATGTCGAGCAGGTGGCCGATGCGGCTGGGCAGCCCCTTGAAGAACCACACGTGGCTGACCGGCGTCGCCAGCGTGATGTGGCCCAGGCGCTCGCGGCGCACCTTCGCCTGCGTCACCTCGACGCCGCACTTGTCGCAGATCACGCCGCGGTGCTTCATGCGCTTGTACTTGCCGCAGAGGCACTCCCAGTCGGTGATCGGGCCGAAGATCTTCGCGCAGAACAGGCCGTCGCGCTCCGGCTTGAACGTGCGGTAGTTGATCGTCTCCGGCTTCGTCACCTCGCCGAACGACCACGAGAGGATCTTCTCGGGCGAGGCGAGAGAAATGCGGATCGCGTCGAAGTCGGCGCGCAGCGTGGTCTTGTTGTCGTGAAAAGAAGGTCTCATATATTGGCGCCCTATCGTGTGTAGGAATCAGGAGTCGGGGCCCAGGCCCCAGAGGCCTCAGATCTGGTGACCTGAGACAGCCCTGAGGCCAGAGCCCTGAGCCCTGGGGCCTCGCACCTTACACCTGCTCCAGTACCGGTTCCCCGTCGTTGGCCGGAACCGGCTCGGCGGGCTTCTTCTTCGTCGAAATCAGCTCGACGTCGAGGCAGAGCGACTGCAGCTCGCGGATGAGGACGTTGAACGACTCCGGCAGCCCCGGCGTGAACGACGCGTCGCCCTTGACGATCGCTTCGTAGATCTTGGCGCGACCGGTGACGTCGTCCGACTTCGCCGTGAGCAGCTCCTGGAGGATGTGCGCCGAGCCGTACGCCTCGAGCGCCCACACTTCCATCTCGCCGAAGCGCTGGCCGCCGAACTGCGCCTTGCCGCCGAGCGGCTGCTGCGTGATCAGCGAGTACGGCCCGATCGACCGGGCGTGGATCTTGTCGTCCACCAGGTGCGACAGCTTGAGCATGTAGATGTAGCCGACGGTCGTGTCCTGCTCGAACTGCTGCCCCGTCATGCCGTCGTAGAGCTGCGTCTTGCCGCCCTTCGGCAGCCCCGCCTGCTCCAGCCAGTTCTTGATCTCCAGCTCCGTGGCGCCGTCGAACACCGGCGTCGCGAAGTAGAGGCCGAGCGCATGCGCCGCCCACCCGAGGTGCGTCTCGAGGATCTGGCCGACGTTCATACGGGACGGCACGCCGAGCGGGTTGAGGACGATCTCCACCGGCGTCCCGTCCGGCAGGTACGGCATGTCCTCTTCCGGCAGGATGCGGGCGATGACGCCCTTGTTGCCGTGGCGGCCGGCCATCTTGTCGCCGACCGACAGCTTGCGCTTCATCGCGACGTAGACCTTCACCAGCTTGATCACGCCCGGCGGCAGCTCGTCGCCGCGGCGGATCTTCTCCTTCTTCTCCTCGAAGAGCTGGCGGATGACTTCCACCTGGCGCTCGGTGCGCTCCTCGAGCAGCCGCAGGTCGCCTTCGAGCCGCGGGTCGTCGCTCTGGATCTTCAGGCGGACCATCTGCTGGTACGGGATCTCCTGCAGCACCTCCGGCGTCAGCACGGTGCCCTTCTTCTGCAGCCGCTCGCGGCCGTACTCGTCGAACGCGTCGGCGCGGAGCGTCTGGTTCTGCAGCATCTGGATCACGCGCTTCTTCACCTCGTCGTGAAGGATGCGGATTTCGTCCTGCAGGTTCTTTTCCATCATTTCGAGCTCTTCGGCCTCGATGGCCTTGGCTCGATCGTCCTTCTCGATGCCCTTGCGCGAGAAGATCTTCACGCCGACGATGATCCCCTCGATGCCCGGCGGGCAGATCAGCGACGCGTCGCGCACGTCGCCGGCCTTCTCGCCGAAGATCGCGCGCAGCAGCTTCTCTTCCGGCGTCAGCTGCGTCTCGCCCTTCGGCGTCACCTTGCCGACCAGGATGTCTCCCGGCTTGACGTAGGCGCCGATGCGGATGATGCCGCTGTCGTCGAGATCGCGCAGGTAGGTCTCCGACACGTTCGGGATGTCGCGCGTGATCTCCTCCGGGCCGAGCTTGGTGTCGCGCGCCTCGATCTCGAACTCCTCGATGTGGATGGAGGTGTAGTAATCCTCCTTCACCATCTTCTCGGAGACGAGGATCGCGTCCTCGAAGTTGTAGCCGCGCCACGGCATGAAGGCGACGAGCACGTTGCGCCCGAGCGCGAGCTCGCCGAGCTCCGTGCACGGCCCGTCGGCCAGCACCTGCCCCTTGACCACCTTCTGCCCGACGCGGACGATCGGCTTCTGGTTGATGCAGGTGTTCTGGTTCGAGCGCTTGAACTTCGTCATCGGGTAGATATCAGCGCCCATCTCCTTGCTGATATCGTCGGCGTCCCCCGGTCCCTCGACGCGCACGACGATGCGCTGGCTGTCGACGTAGTCCACGGTGCCCGAGCGCCGCGTGACCACGACGGCGCCCGAGTCGCGCGCGGTGATGTACTCCATGCCGGTGCCGACGTACGGGCTGCGCGCCCGCAGCAGCGGCACGGCCTGGCGCTGCATGTTCGAGCCCATCAGCGCGCGGTTCGCGTCGTCGTTCTCGAGGAACGGGACGAGCGAGGCGGCCACCGAGACGAGCTGCTTCGGCGAGACGTCGATGAACTGCACCTCGTTGCGCGGCGCGAGGATGAAGTCACCGGCGCGGCGCGAGTTCACGCGGTCCTGCGTGAACTTGCCGTTCTCGTCGAGCGGCGCGTTGGCCTGCGCGACGATGTACCTGATCTTCCTCCCACGCCGATAGGTAGTAGGAGTGCGGCTCGAACTCGACGCCCTTCTTCTTCGAGCGCCCGTCGGCGCCCACCAGGTCGTCGGCCTCGACGACGTCCCCCACCTTGTACTTCGGGTTGCCGCCGGCGTTGGTCACGATGACGTAGTCGACGACGCGGCCGTCGCGGACCTTCCGGTACGGCGACTCGATGAAGCCGAACTCGTTGATCCGCGCGTAGCACGACAGCGACGAGATGAGGCCGATGTTCGGCCCTTCCGGCGTCTCGATCGGGCAGATGCGGCCGTAGTGCGTCGGGTGGACGTCGCGGACCTCGAAGCCGGCGCGCTCGCGCGAGAGGCCGCCGGGCCCGAGCGCCGAGAGACGCCGCTTGTGCGTGATCTCGGAGAGCGGGTTGGTCTGGTCCATGAACTGCGAGAGCTGCGACGACCCGAAGAACTCGCGAATCGCCGCCATGACCGGCTTCGCGTTGATCAGGTCGTGCGGCATCGCCGTCGCCATCTCCTGGTACACCGACATCTTTTCCTTGATCGCGCGCTCCATGCGGACCAGGCCGATGCGGAACTGGTTCTCCAGGAGCTCGCCGACCGAGCGGACGCGGCGGTTGCCCAGGTGGTCGATGTCGTCCACGTTCTGCGGGTTCTTCCGCAGCTTGAGCTGGTACTTGATGACCTCGTAGAAGTCCTGCGGGTGCAGGATCTTCTCGTCGAGCGGGGTCTTCAGCCCGAGCTTCGTGTTCAGCTTCAGACGGCCGACACGGGAGAAGTCGTACTTCTGCGGGTTGAAGAACATGTTCTCGAAGAGCGACCGCGAGCTGTCGAGCGTCGGCGGATCGCCGGGACGCAGCCGGCGGTAGATCTCGATCAGCGCTTCCTCGTGCGTGCGGATCGGGTCCTTCTTCAGGGTCTGGCTGATGATCTGGCCGACCTCGTCGCGCTCGGGGAAGAAGACCTCGATGCGCTCGACCTTCTTCTCCTGCGCCATGGAGATGACGCGCGGCGTCAGCTCCTCGTTGGCTTCGAGAATCACCTCGCCGGTCTCCGGATCGATGATGTCGGCGGCGGCGAAGGCGCCTTCGAGGGCCTCGTCGGCGACCGGGATCGCTTCGATGGCGGCCTTGCGCAGCGCGGCGATCGCGTTGGCGCTGATCTTCTTGCCGCCCTGCACCGAGAAGTCGCCGGCCTTGATGTCGCTGGCGGCGCGCAGCCCGACGAGACTGTCGTTGACCGCCCACATCAGGGACTGCCCCTGGTTCAGGTAGATGCGATCGACGGAGTAGAACGTGCGGATAATCTCGTCGGCACCGCGCAGGCCGAGCGCACGCAGGAACACCGTGGCCAGGAACTTCCGCTTGCGGTCGATGCGGACGTAGAGCAGGTTCTTCTGGTCGTACTCGAATTCCACCCACGATCCGCGGTACGGGAATGATCTGGGCGATATACAGCGTCTTGTCTTCCGAGTGGAAGAAGGCGCCGGGCGAGCGGTGGAGCTGGCTGACGATGACGCGCTCGGTGCCGTTGATGATGAACGTGCCGTTGTCCGTCATCAGCGGGATGTCGCCGAAGTAGACCTCCTGCTCCTTGATGTCGCGGATGGTCTTGACGCCGGTCTCGGGGTCCTTGTTCCAGACGACGAGACGGATCGTGACCTTGAGCGGCACGGCGTAGGTCATGCCGCGCTCCTGGCACTCGTCGACGTCGTACTTGAGCTTCATCCCGACCGTATGGCCGCAGATGTCGCAGACGTCGCCGCGCGCCTGGTTCTCGATGCCGCAGCGCGGGCAGAGCACATGGTGATCGCCGAGCGGATCGGCAATCAGGGTCGCGCCGCAGTTCTTGCAGGGCTTCCGCAGGTGGTGCAGGCCGGCGAGCTTGCCGCACTTGCACTCCCAGTTCCCGATCGAATACTCGATGAACTCGAGCGACGAGTTCTCCCGGAAGTCGCTGATCGGGAAAACCGACTTGAACACGGACTGCAGGCCGGCGTCTTCGCGCTCGGACGGCAGGCGGTTCATCTGCAGGAAGCGCTCGTACGATTTCCGCTGGATCTCGATGAGGTTCGGAATCGGAACCGTCGTCTTGATCTTTGAGAAATCCTTGCGTTCGCGGTAGACGTTCTTAGGAAGGCTGTACATCGGTGACTGATCCTCGAGGATCGGAAGTCGGGTGAAAAAAGCTGCAGGGACGGGCTACAAGAGCCCGCCCCTTTATGACGCCGCCTGGGACGCTTTGGTCTCAGGCTTGCAGGGCCCGCTGAGCCGCCGGGCCTCCGACTACGTGATGGTGACTTTGGCGCCGACGTCTTCGAACTTCTTCTTGATGGCGGCCGCCTCGTCCTTGGTGACGCCTTCCTTCAGTGCCTTGGGCGCTGCCTCGACGAGGTCCTTGGCTTCCTTCAGGCCGAGCTGAGTCACCTCGCGAACAACCTTGATCACCTTGATCTTGTCCGCGCCGACTTCCTGCAGGTTGACGTTGAACTCGGTCTTCTCCTCGACCGGGGCCGCCGCGGCGCCGCCGGCCGCCGCGCCCGCCGGCATCGCCATCGGCATCGCCGCCGCGGCACTGACGCCGAGCTCCGACTCCAGCGCCTTGACGAGCTGCGACAGCTCGAGCACGCTGATGCCCTTGATGTATTCGATGACCTGCTGCTGATTCAGTTCCGCCATTCCTCATCTCCTAACGCGTGTGGGCTCCGGGCTCCAGGCTCCGGGCTCCAGGCTTGTTGAAACGCTTCAGCTCGATCTCCAGGCGCGAAGGCCGGAGTCCGACGCCCGAAGCCACCCCACTACTCACTCTTTTTCTTCTCGTCCTGCACCAGCACCGACATCAGGTCACGCGGCGCCGCCGAGAGCACCGACACGAACTGCTGCATCGGCGCCTGCAGCAGGAAGAGCAGCTTCGCGTACAGCTCAGGCTTACCCGGCAGGCTGGCGAGGTCGGTGACTTCGGCCGCCTTGATCGCCCGGCCCTGGACCACTGCCGCCTTGATCTTCAGCGTCAGCGTCGGGGTGCCCTTCATGAACGTGGTCAGCGCCTTGGCCATCGCCACCGCGTCGTCGCCGGTGTAGGCGATCGCGGTGGTGCCGACGAACTCCTGTTCGAGCGACGCGAACGCCGTGCCCTGGGTGGCCCGCTTGGCGAGCGTGTTCTTGACGACCCTGTACTGCGCCTTCGCGCCGCGCAACTGCCGCCGCAGCTCGGTGACCGCCGGGACGTTCAGGCCGCGGTAGTCCACCAGGATCGCGCTGTCGGCCGTCTTGAAGGCCGTCGCGAGCTCCTCGAGCTCCTGTTCTTTCTCCGCTCTGGTAACAGCCATCGTCCCCCCCTAGTGCGCTTTCTGCCGCTCGTCGATGTGCGCGGTGTCGATGGCGACACCCGGGCCCATCGTGGAGGACATCGTGACTGACTTCAGGTACTTGCCCTTGGCGGCCGACGGCTTCGCCTTGATGACGCTGTCGACGAGCGCGTGGGCGTTGTCGACGAGATTCTGCGTGGGGAACGACGTCTTGCCGACCGGCGCGTGCACGATGCCGGTCTTGTCGACGCGGAACTCCACCTTGCCGGCCTTGATCTCCTTGATCGCCTGGGCGACGTTCGGAGTCACGGTGCCGGTCTTCGGATTCGGCATCAGGCCGCGGGGACCGAGCACCTTGCCGAGGCGGCCGACACCGCGCATCATGTCGGGCGTGGCGACGACCGCGTCGAAGTCCATCCACCCGCCGAGGATCTTCTCCACGACCTCATCGCCGCCGACGTAGTCCGCGCCGGCGTCCTGCGCTTCCTTCTGCTTGTCGGCGCCGGCAATCGCGAGCACTTTCTTGCTCTTGCCGAGGCCGTGGGGCAGGACGACCGTGCCGCGCACCATCTGGTCCGCGTGCTTCGGATCGACGCCCAGCCGCATCGCCAGCTCCACCGTCTCGTCGAACTTGGCGAACTTCACCTTCTGCAGCAGCGGAATCGCCTCCTCGATCGAATACTCACGGTCTTCGACCTGCGCCGCAGCGGCCGTGAACTTCTTGCCGTGCTTTGCCATGTGCCTCCTTGTGGTGATGGCGGACTCGCTTCGCGAGCCTCCCACTCTTCGCTGTTAACGCCCAACTCCCAAACCGCTCCTTGCGCCAACCCCCAACCGTTGGGAGTTTCGGGCCTTGGGAGTCGGGAGTTCGTCGCCGGCGCTAGCCGACTACGTCGATGCCCATCGAGCGGGCCGTGCCTCTGACAGTCTTGACCGCCGCCTCGATGTCCTGGCAGTTGAGGTCCGGCATCTTCTGCTTGGCGATGTCCTCTACCTGCTTGGCGGTGACCGTCCCGACCTTGTTGCGGTTCGGTTCGGCGGATCCCTTCGCGAGGTTCGCGACCTTCTTGAGCAGCACCGAGGCGGGGGGCGTCTTGGTGATGAAGCTGTACGTGCGGTCGGCGAAGACGGTCACGACGACCGGGATGATCAGCCCGTCGTCCTTGGCGGTCCTCGCGTTGAAATTCTTGCAGAAGTCCATGATGTTCACGCCGTGCGGCCCGAGCGCGGTGCCGACCGGCGGCGCGGGCGTCGCCTTGCCCGCGGGAATCTGCAGCTTGACCATTGCCTGAACTTTTTTCGCCATAGATTCTCACGAACCACAGAGACGCAGAGTCACAGAGCCATCACTGCTCTGCACTCGGCCCGCTGATTCAATCGGTCGCAATCACCACGGTTGACGAAACGCCTCTGTGCCTCCGTGTCTCTGTGGTTCGTCTTCCCTAGATCTTCTCGACCTGCAAAAAGTCCAATTCGACCGGCGTGGCGCGGCCGAAGATCGTGACCATCACCTTCAGCGTGTTCTTGTCGAGGTTCACTTCGTCCACCACGCCGTTGAAGCTGGTGAACGGCCCCTCGTTGATGCGGACGTGGTCGCCCTTCTCGAACGTGTACTTCGGCTTGGGCTTCTCGGCGGCCGACTTCACCTGTTCGAGGATGTGCTCCACTTCCTCCTTGCTGAGCGGGGTCGGCTTGGTGCCCGCACCCACGAACCCTGTCACCTTCGGCGTGTTCTTCACCACGTGCCACGCATGGTCGGACATGTTCATCTCGACCAGGATGTAGCCGGGGAAGAACCGCCGCGCGCTCTTGACCTCGCGCCCGCCGCGCTTCTCGACGATGTCCTCGGTCGGGATCAGCACCTCGCCGATCTCATGCTCGCAGCCCGTACGCCTGCACGCGCTGCAGGAGCGACTCCTTCACCTTGTTCTCGAATCCCGAGTAGGTGTGGACGATGTACCAGTTCTTTGTCGCGACGTCCGTCATGCGGCACCGAACTGACGATAGAGCCAGTTGATGGCCCATCCGAACGCCAAGTCGAGACCCCAGAGGTACAGCCCGAAGAAGGCCGACGTCAGGATCACGACCAGCGTCGTGGCGTAGACCTCGCGCCGCGACGGCCACGTGACGCGGCGCATCTCATTGCGCACCTCGGTGAGGAAGCTGCGGGAGTTCTCCCACCATCCCCTGATCCCGCCCTCGGTGCTGCGAACCGGCGCCGGCTTGACTTGCTCGAGCGTACTCATGACTGCAATCCACCAGGCCGCAGGGCTCTGGGCTCAGGGCGCAGGGCGCGGGGCCCGTCTACCCTGAGCCCAGATTCCTGGGCCCTGAGGCCTTTCTTCTTTCCTTGGCAGGTCAGGAGGGACTCGAACCCCCAGCCCTCGGTTTTGGAGACCGATGCTCTACCAATTGAGCTACTGACCTGTAACCTCTGGTCTCCGGGTGCTCCGGTGCTTCGGTCTCCGGTGGACATCGCGCTCCTCGCCTGCGAACCAGCTCGTTGCTACCGCTAGACCGCTGACCGCTGACCGTCTACTTCGTCTCCTTGTGCGGCCGGTGCTTACGGCAGAAGCGGCAGGACTTGCTGAACTCCAGCCGCTCCGTCGTCTTCTTCTTGTTCTTCGTCGTGCTGTAGTTGCGGCGCTTACACTCGCCGCACGCCAGGTGAATGATGTCTCTCATGTGCTGAACCTTGTCAGGGCTCAGGCCCAAGGGCCCAGGGGCCCGGCAGCCTCAGGCCTGAGATAGGACTGAGCCCTGGGCCTGATTCCTGAGGCCTATTCCAGAATCTCGCTGATCGTCCCGGCGCCGACGGTGCGACCGCCCTCGCGGATGGCGAAGCGGGCGCCCTTCTCGAGCGCCACCGCCGTGTGCAGTTCCGCCGTGATCGACGTGTTGTCGCCCGGCATCACCATCTCCACGCCTTCCGGCAGCTTCAGGCTGCCCGTCACGTCCGTCGTCCGGATGTAGAACTGCGGCCGATACCCGTTGAAGAACGGCGTGTGCCGCCCGCCCTCTTCCTTCGACAGGATGTAGACCTCGCCCTTGAACTTGGTGTGCGGCTTGATCGCCCCCGGCTTCGACAGCACCTGCCCGCGCTCCACGTCCGTCTTCTCCACCCCGCGCAGCAGCACGCCGACGTTGTCCCCCGCCTGCCCCGAGTCGAGCAGCTTGCGGAACATCTCCACGCCCGTCACCACCTTCTTCTCCGTCGGCTTGAAGCCCACGATCTCGACTTCCTCGCCCACCTTCACCGTGCCGCGCTCGATGCGCCCCGTCACCACCGTCCCGCGCCCCGAGATCGAGAACACGTCCTCGATCGGCATCATGAACGGCTTGTCCACTTCCCGCGCCGGCAGCGGAATATAGGTGTCGAGCGCGTCCATCAACTTCACCAGCGCACTCCACCCCCGCCGGGTCGCCGTTGATCGCCCCCAGCGCGCTCACCCGGATCACCGGCGTGTCGTCCCCGGGGAAGCCGTAGCTGCTCAGCAGCTCCCGCACTTCCAGCTCCACCAGGTCCAGCAGTTCCGGGTCGTCCACCGCGTCCACCTTGTTCAGCGCCACCACCAGATACGGCACGTTCACCTGCCGCGCCAGCAGCACGTGCTCCCGCGTCTGCGGCATCGGCCCGTCCACCGCCGACACCACCAGGATCGCGCCGTCCATCTGCGCCGCGCCCGTGATCATGTTCTTGATGTAGTCGGCGTGCCCCGGGCAGTCCACGTGCGCGTAATGCCGGTTCGCCGTCGAATACTCGACGTGGCTCGACGCGATCGTCAGAATCTTCGTGTCGTCGCGCCGGCCCTGCGACTCCGACGCCTTCGCCACTTCGTCGTAGGGAACGAACTTCGCCCACCCCTTGTCCGCCGCCACCTTCGTCAGCGCCGCCGTCAAGGTCGTCTTCCCGTGGTCGATGTGGCCAATCGTCCCGACGTTCACGTGCGGCTTCGACCGATCGAATTTCTCTTTGGCCATGAATTTCTGCGCTCGCTCTCAGTAGCTTCCGGCGTCAGCCGGAAGATCGTGCGTGTCTGGAGCCGATGACCAGAATCGAACTGGTGACCTCGTCCTTACCAAGGACGCGCTCTGCCGACTGAGCTACATCGGCCCTCTCATCAGCGCGCAGCCGGCAGCCGGCAGCCGACAGTGAATCTGGCTCGTCGCAACGAGGTAAACGACGTGACGCCTCTCACCCCATGTCGTCGAGCCACATTCACTGCCAGCTGCCAGCTGCCCGCTGCCCGCTACAGAGTGCTTGGAGCGGGAGACGGGGATCGAACCCGCGACCAACAGCTTGGAAGGCTGTGACTCTACCACTGAGTTACTCCCGCTCACGGAGGCCCGAGGCTCCACAGCCCAGGCCTCAGCCTTCTCCGCTCTTACCGGGCCCGTGGGCCTGAACCCTGAGCCCTTCCAATTGGTGGGGAGGGGAGGGTTCGAACCTCCGTAGCCACTAGGGCGGCAGATTTACAGTCTGCTGCGATTGACCGCTCCGCCACCTCCCCGAAAACTGCTTCCTGCGGGCCGCAGGAGTCAGGGCTCAGGGTTCAGGGCGTCTCAGGCACGATGCCGGCGACAGCCTGAGCCCTGGGCTCTGATTCCTGTTTCCTTCATATTTCTGTTATTGGAATCCGTGTAATTTCGGTTAGTCCCTGAAGACCGCGGCGCTATCAGCCGATGGAGCTGGCGGAGGGATTTGAACCCCCGACCGGCTGATTACAAATCAGCTGCTCTACCGGACTGAGCTACGCCAGCCAGACAAAGGGCAGATAATAGCACTTCCCGTGCCAGTGAATCAATGCCCCGTCACAAAGGTTTACAAGCTCATCCAGTTCGACGCTGACGGACAGCCTCGAACAATGTGATTCCCGCGGCTACTGAGACATTCAGGCTCCCGACGTGCCCCTGCATCGGGATCGCCGCGAGGTGGTCGCACCGTTCCCGTACCAATCGCCGCAGGCCCGTTCCCTCCGCGCCGAGTACCAATCCCGTGGACACCGTGAAGTCAATTGCGTCATACGGCGTTGACGCCTCGCCCGCCAGACCCACGGTCCAGACGCCCAGCTCCTTCAGTTCCTCGATGGCCCGCGCGATGTTCACGACCTCGGCGATCCTGACGTGCGCCACGGCGCCGGCCGACGCCTTGGCCGCCGCCCCGCCAAGCGCCGCTGACCGGCGGCTCTGGACGACGACGCCGTCCACGCCGGCGGCATCGGCGGTTCGAAGGATCGCTCCGAGGTTGTGCGGATCCTCGATGCCGTCGAGCACGACGATCAACGGAGGACCACTGGCGCCCCGCACCAGGTCCTCGACGCTGTAAGACGCGACCTCTGCGACCTCCGCGACGACACCCTGGTGCACGCCGCGATTCGACTCGCGATCGAGCGCCTCGGGAGGCACCCGCCTGACGCGCACGCCCTGCTCGCCCGCGGCCTCCAGCAACTGCCGCAGGCGATCGCCGCCCCGATCGCCGACGCGCAGCTCCTTCACCCGTCCGGCCCGGAGCGCTTCGAGCACGGGATTAATCCCGTAAATGATCATGATACGGCGCCCGCCTCACGACGCGAGGCTCGACAGGGCCGTGTCGAACTCGGCCGCGCGCTCACGCGCGCTGCGGATCCGCGGCATGATGCTCGCGCCGCGCTCGATCGCCGGCACGGCGAGGTCGAGCTCGAGGCCTTCCGCCTCCCCCGTGAGCGCCAACCGGATCGGATGGAACAGCAACTTGCCCTTCTGGCCCGTGCGCTCGCGGACGCGTGACGCCAGGGCACGAAACGCGTCGCGATCGGTCAACGGGCCGGCGATGGCGAGCTCCTCGGCGAGCGCGGCAATCACGGGACGCGCCGCCTCCGCCTCCGCCCTGATCGCCGAATCGCCCAGCGCGCGCGCCGCCGCGTAGTCGAAGAGAAAATGGAGCCGCGCCGGAACCTGCTCGAGCCGGTCGACCGACGCAGCCGCCAGCGGCACGACGTGCGCCAGGAACTCGAGCTGCGCCGGCGACGGCTCGCCCATCCAGCCTTCACGCTGAAAGTACGGGACAGACAACTGCACCAGCCGCTCCGGCGTCGCCAGCTTCAGGTAGTGGCGGTTGACCCACGCCAGCTTCTCGACATCGAACACCCCGGCGCTGTGCCCCACATCCTCGAGCCGGAACCGTTTCGCCAGCTCCTCGAACGGCAGCAGCTCCTCGCCCTCGCCGGGCGACCAGCCGATGAGCGCGAGGTAATTGGTCAGCGCCTCCGGCAAGTACCCGCGGTCGCGGAACTCCTTGACCGACGTCGCGCCGTGCCGCTTCGACAACGGGCTGTGGTCCGGTCCCATGACGAGCGACACGTGCGCGAACACGGGCGGCTGCCAGCCGAACGCCTCATAGAGAAGGATCTGCCGCGGCGTGTTCGAGATGTGATCCTCGCCGCGAATCACGTGCGTCACCTGCATCAGCGCATCGTCGATCACCACGGCATAGTTGTAAGCAGGCATGCCGTCCGAGCGCACGAGCACGGGATCGCCGATGACGTCGGTACTGAAACGCACTTCGCCGCGCACGACGTCGTCGAAGGCGACGTCGCGGCGCTCCGGCACGCGCAGGCGGATGACCGGCTTCTCCCCATCCTCGATGCGCCGACGCGCGTCGCCGCGCGGGATGTCGCGGCAGCGCCCGACGTACTTCGGGGGGCGGCCGTCCTTCAACGCGGCCTGGCGATCCGCCTCGAGCTGCTCCTCGGAACAGAAGCAGTGATACGCGTGCCCCTTCGACAGCAGCTCCACCGCGTGCGCGCGATAGATGTGCAGCCGCTCCGACTGGCGATATGGACCGTGCTCGCCGCCCGCATCGACCCCCTCGCTCCAGTCGAGGCCCATCCAGCGGAGGTCCTCGATGATGGCGCGCTCGGATTCCTTCGTCGAGCGTTCCGTATCGGTATCCTCGATGCGCAGGATGAAGCGTGGCGCCTTGCCCGCGCGCGAGCAGCGCGTTGAAGAGGGCGGTGCGGGCGTTGCCAACGTGGAGTTGCCCGGTAGGACTGGGAGCGAAGCGGACGCGCATAGTGGGGTCGGAGGTCATCGATTGAGGACCGTCATATTGTCCGCCAAGAGACCGTCTTCGTTAAATGACCTCCGCCCCGATTCACTGGCGCTCAGCGATGGTGCCCGCGACCCTTCCGCTTGTCGAACGGGCCGTAGATGGCGTAGGTCACGCCGCCGGCGGGCGGCCCACCGGTCAGATTGCCCGCGGGCCCGAATGGCAACGTCCCGCGCTCGCCGTAATGGTTCACGTAAAGCGTTCGGCCGTCAGGATCGAAACAGGCGCCGGCAAACTCGGTGTTGTTGTTCAGGCCTTGAGCGAAATCGTAGATCTCACCGTCTGTGGTGAGGCCGCGGACGAACTGCGGCGCAGCAGCGTCCTCGCACAGGAAGATGTCACCAGTCTGGGGCACGACGACGACGTTGTCGGGGCCTTCGAGGGTGGCGGCGCTGGTCGATTCGTAGACCAGTGTCAGCGTCTCCCGGTCGGGGCGATATTCCCACACCTGGCCGAGGAACGCTGCGCCGCCGCGGTACAGTCGAAATAGATCCGGCCGCCGCCCGGCTCCACCCACATGCCCTCCTGGCGATCGAACCTCGCAGCCCCCTTCGCCTGCGCCTGGAATCGCGTCGCCATCGGACGATGGGCGTTGTCAGTGTCGTTGTCGTGATCGGGATTGTCGATCGTGACCCATTCGATTCTGTAAGGCTCGTCCGACGGTGCGTCCTTCGTCCATATTGGCCTTGCCATTCGCGCCTAAGCTTCGCGGCCTGGAGCACACCGACCTGCCTGCGCGAGCTCACCGGGCCGGCGAATGCGGCGGTCGGGCACGTAACGATAGAAGCAGGAGCCGCCCTGCGATGCGGCGCCGTCGAGCGCATGCTTGAGGCGGCGATCCTCCGTCTGGTACAGGATTCCGCGGCTCCACACGGCCGCTTCATGCGCCATGCGGCCGGCACCGGTGATTGGCACGGCAGGTTGCGCCGCCTCGGCGAGCGCATCGACCTCGAAGATGTAGCCGTGCTTTTTCCCGGCTGGCACCGCCTACGACCTCCTCGCATGTCAACCACGAGCGGAACGGGAGACGCCGCCGGCGCAGTTGTTGTCGGTGCCGCCCAGGATCGCGAAATCGTCCAGGAGCTCGTACTTGCCATCGTGACGGCGATCGACCACGAGCTTCGTGCATCCGCCGAATATAGGCGGGTCGGCGTCGTACGTCGAGGCCGGGCGGCACGACGACGGGATTCTCGCCGAGAGCCGCCGATTCGCGCGAGCCGGTTCTCATGATTGCGAATCAGGACGGTCGTGCCGCGCGGGCCGCGGAACGCGCCCATGCCATCGAAGCAGGTTGGCGTAAGGCCGCCGTCCCGCATCCTGTCCCCTTGCCTGGAAATCACCTGATAGTTGAAGCCGCGCGGCAACGCCAGCTCGCCCTTCGCGACGAGCGGCCCGTATCCGGGTACTCGCGCCGGGGCGCGGCCTTCGGCCGCTTGAAGACCCAGCGCGTGGAAGGGCCCGGTGAACGCGAGACCCCCGCCGAGCACTGCGCTGTTCCTGAGGAACATCCGACGATCCATGTCGCCTCCGTTCTTTCACATGGCGCGCGAGCCGGCCGTCCGCACCGAAACGGCGAGCTCATCGGCGCACTCGTCGCTTGAACGAGCGCCGCGGATCCTATTGGATGGGCGGGGCTGATTTCAGTATCAAAGAGGACACGTTTGGCTGCTGAGCTGTGCGAGCGGGGCGATTCTTCAGCGGCGCATGAGCAGGGCCACCGCGTGCACGGCAATCGAGTCGCCGGCGCCCATCGAATCCACGCCCTCGTTCGTCTTGCCCTTCACGCTGACCTGCTCGGGCGCGATCCGCAGTGCGCGCGCGACGTTGGCGCGCATGGCATCCACGTGCGCCACGAGCTTCGGACGCTGCGCGATGACGATGACGTCGATGTTGGCGATCGAGAATCCGGCCGCGCTGATGATGCCGCCGGCCGCCGCGAGCAGCCCGATGCTGTTCGCGTCCTTCCACGCGGCGTCCGTGTCGGGGAAATGGCGCCCGATGTCGCCGGCGCCCGCGGCGCCGAGAATCGCGTCGGTGATCGCGTGGCACACGGCATCCGCGTCCGAGTGCCCCTGCAGCCCTTTCTCGAACGGAATCGTCACCCCGCCGAGGACGAGCGGACGGCCCTCCACCAGCCGATGCAGGTCGTACCCATTGCCGATGCGCATCGCGGGCGTGGCCGCGGTCGCGTTGATCAGGTGCTCGGCCATCGCCAGGTCTTCGGCTGTCGTGATCTTCAGGTTCCGCGGATCGCCGGTCACCAGCTTCACGCGATGCCCGGCGCGTTCCGCGAGCGTGGCCTCGTCGGTGGCCGTGATGCCCTGCGCACCCACCGCGAGCGCATCGCGGAGCACCGCGGCGCGGAATGCCTGCGGCGTCTGCGCCAGGAAGATCTCGTCGCGCGGCAGCGTGGCGGTGATGAGGCCGGCGGCATCCGCGCGCTTCACCGTGTCGTGGGCGCGCACCGCCGCGACGGCGGCGCCGGTCTCTGCCGCCGCCTCGATGGTGCGCCTGATCAGATCCGCGGAGACCAGCGGCCGCGCGGCGTCATGGATGACGATCACGTCGGCGCGATCGGCAATGCGCGCGAAGGCGTTGGCCACCGAATCCTGGCGCCGCTCGCCGCCCTCGACGAGCTGGATGCGCGCGTCGCCGCCGCGCAGATACTCGGGAGGAACGGTGACAGAGCTCGCGCGGCAGCGCCACGACGATGTCGTCAACGAGGGAGGTGGCCGAGAACGCCTCGACACTGCGCTGAAGGATGGGCCGGCCGGCCAGCGTCAGCAGCTGCTTCGGGCGGTCGCCGCCGAACCGCGCGCCGCGGCCGCCCGCCGCGATGATCGCCGAAACATGCACAAGGGATTCTACCTTTCGGGGTACCTTGTGAAGTCGTGCGCGCCCTTCGCGACTGGTTGACGCTGCTTCCCGCCCTGGCGTGTGCAGCGGTGGTCGGATGCGGCCGGTCCGACGATCGCCCGCTCGTGACGCTGTCGGCCAGCGCGCTCGGCGCGGAAGGGCGCCTGGTGCAGCAGCAGCTCGCGGCGTTCCAGGAGCAACATCCCGGCGTGCGCGCCGAGCTGCGCGTCACGCCCGACGCAGCCGACCAGCGCCATCAGCTGTACGTGCAGTGGCTGAACGCCCGTGCACCCGAGCCGGACGTACTGCAGCTGGACATCATCTGGACCGCCGAGTTCGCCGCAGCGGGATGGGTGCTGCCGCTGCACCTGACCGCTGCCGACGCCGCCGACTTCTTCCCTGCCGCACTCGCCGCGAACCAATGGCGCCGGACGCTCTACGCCATCCCATGGTTCGTCGACGCCGGATTGCTGTACTGGCGCACGGACCTGATGGCGGCGCCCCCTGCCACGCTGGCCGCGCTCCGTGGCTCGGCACGAGATGCCATGCAGTCCGGCGTTCCGTACGGTCTGCTCTGGCAAGGCGCGCGCTACGAGGGACTCGTGGCCGTGTTCGTGGAGCACCTGGCCGCGTTCGGCGGCGCCATCCTCGACGCAGCGGGCCGCGTCGTCGTCGACCAGCCGCCGGCGGTGCGCGCGCTGACGTTCATGCGCGACACGGTCGAGGAGGGCATCGTGCCGCGATCGGCGCTGACCTGGCAGGAAGAGCAGGTGCGCTTCGCCTTTCAGAACGGCCAGTCCGCGTTCATGCGCAACTGGCCGTATGCGTGGACGCTGCTCCAGGAACGGTCCGGCTCGCGCGTTGCCGGCCGCGTCGGCGTCGCTCCGTTCCCGGCGGCAGAGGGCGGCAGCCCGGGCGCGGCGCTCGGCGGCGGTCAGCTCGCGATCAACGCGCACACGCGGCAGCCGGAGCTCGCGCGGGCGCTCGTGGAGTTCCTGACCGCGCCCGAGCAGATGCTGGAGCGGGCGCGCGTGGCCGCGCAGTTGCCGTCCCGGCGTTCCCTGTATCAGAGCCAGCAGCTCGCCGACGCCCTGCCGCTGCCGGTCGCCGAGACGCTGCGTGCGCTCGACCGCGCGGTTCCCCGTCCGGTGACGCCGGTCTACAGCGAACTCTCCGAGCTGCTGCAGGTCCGGCTCCATCGAGCGCTCACGGGCCAGCAGGCGCCGGGCGAGGCGCTCCGCGACGCGGCCGTCGAGATCCGAGCGCTGCTCGCCCGTGCCGGCCTCGCCAGCCGCGGAGCAGACGCAATGAGCGGCGGAGCGCCGCGCGCCGACCGCGCCGACGTCCGCGTGGCCCTGTTGATGGTCGCGCCCGCCGCCGGTGTCATCCTGCTCGTCGCGCTGATCCCCATCGCGGTCACCGGCTGGGAAGCGCTGCACCTGCACGACCTCCGCCTGCCGTGGCTCGGCCGGCCCTTCATCGGCATCGCCAACTTCCAGGAGGCGATCGCCGATCCGCGGTTCCGCGACGCCCTCCTCCACACCGTGGGATTCGCGGCAATCAGCGTTCCGCTCGAGCTGTCGCTGGGCCTCGCGCTGGCGCTGACGATGCACCACGTCGCACGCGGCCGCGGGCTGGTGCGGGTCGCGGCACTGTTGCCGTGGGCGATCCCGACCGTCGTCGCCGCACTGGTGTGGCGATTCATGTTCGACGGGCAGGCGGGCATCCTCAACGTGCCGCTGCAGAGCGGAGGACCGGGCGGACCCACGTTCGACTGGTTCGTGCACCCGCTGGCCGCCTGGGTTCCGATCGTCACCGCCGACGTCTGGAAGACGACGCCGTTTGTGGCGATCCTGCTGCTCGCCGGCCTGCAGACGATCGACCCGACGCTCTATGAGGCGTCACGCGTGGATGGCGCCGGACCGATCCGCCAGTTCGCCACGATTACGCTGCCGCTGCTGCGCCCGGCGATCGTCGTTGCCGGCACGTTCCGGGCGCTCGACGCGCTGCAGGCTCTTCGATCTCCCGTACGTGCTCACCGGCGGCGGCCCGGCACGGCCACCGAGCCGCTGTCGCTCTACGCCTTCATCGCGCTCATGCAGCGTCTGCGTTTCGGATACGGATCGGCGCTCGCGGTCGCCGTCTTCGCGCTCACGTTCGTCTTTGCGCTCGTCTGTGTGCGGGTGCTGAGCCGGGCAGGACCGAGGAGCGATGATGCGGCGCGCGGCGCAGGCAGCGTGGATCACGGCGGGGCTGGCCCTGGTGGCCGCGCTCCTGTTTCCCGTGTACTGGACCATCGTGTCGTCGCTGACGCCCGAAGCGCGCCTCTTCGAGCCGCCGTCGTCGCTGCTGCCGGTGCAGCCGTCGCTGCAGCACTATCGGGTGCTCTTCGACGAACGGGATTTCCTCGTGCCGATCCGCAACTCGCTCATCGTCGCCGGCGCGACGACGGCGCTGGCGATTCCGGTGGCCGCGCTCTGCGCGTATGCGCTCGCGCGCCTGCCGCTGCCAGGCAAGAGTGCCCTGCTGGCACTCATCCTCGCGGTCTCGATGTTTCCGCAGATCTCGGTCGTGCCGCCGCTCTATCTGATCCTGCGGGAACTGCGGCTGATCGACACGTACCCGGGCCTCGTGCTCCCGTACCTCACATTTGCCACGCCGCTCTCAGTCTGGCTGCTGACCGGTTTCTTCCGCCAGCTCCCGCGCGATCTCGAGGACGCCGCGATGATCGACGGCGCCAGCCGGCTGCGCGCGCTGCGTGATGTCGTGCTGCCGCTGGCTGCGCCAGGACTGGCCAGTACCGCGATCCTCACGTTCCTTTACTGCTGGAACGAGTTCCTGTTCGCGCTGTCGTTCACGCTCGGACCCGACCGCTACACGGTGCCGGTGGCGATTGCGCTGTTCCGCGGCCGCTATCAGGTGCCGTGGGGCCAGGTGCTGGCGGCAGCGGTCGTGGCCACCGTCCCAGTGGCGCTGCTCGTGCTGGCGTTCCAGCGCCGCATCGTCGCCGGCCTGACGGCGGGCGCCACCAAGGGCTGACCAGTGGCGGACATCATCCTGCGCGGGATCGAGAAGACGTATGCGACCGGACACGCCGCGCTGCGCGGCATCGACCTGCAGGTTGGGGATGGCGAGCTCCTCGTGCTCGTCGGGCCATCCGGTTGCGGCAAGAGCACGCTGCTGCGCGTGATCGCGGGGCTCGAGTCACCGTCACGCGGCGACATCTCAATCGGCGGCGCCGACGTCACCGCGCTGCCGCCGCAGGCGCGTGACCTGGCCATGGTGTTTCAAAGCTACGCGCTCTATCCGCACATGAGCGTGCGCGACAATCTCGCGTACGGACTGCGCGTTCGCGGCGCCGATCGGGCGAGCCATCGACGAGCGTGTCGGGAGCATCGCCGCCGCGCTCGAGCTCGAGTCGCTGCTCGATCGGCGGCCGGCGCAGTTGTCAGGCGGACAGCGCCAGCGCGTGGCCCTGGGCAGGGCCATGGTGCGGGCGCCGAAGGCGTTCCTGCTCGACGAGCCGCTCTCGAACCTCGACCCCGCACTGCGCACGCAGGCGCGCGCTGAATTGCTCCGCCTGCATCGGCGGCTGCACGCCACGATTGTCTACGTGACGCACGATCAGGAGGAAGCGATGACGCTGGGACAGCAGGTGGCGGTCATGCGCGACGGGCGCATCGAGCAGTCGGGCCCGCCGCTCGACGTCTATGCGCGTCCCGTGAACACGTTCGTGGCGCGCTTCATCGGGTCTCCCGCGATGAACCTCCTTGCCGCGCCGGTGCCGGGAATTGCCGCACCGGCCGGCTCGCTCGTCGGCGTGCGGCCGCAAGACGTGCTCCTCGACGCGAACGGACCGCTCGGCGCCACGGTGGACGTGATCGAGCCGCGCGGCCACGACACGGTCGTCTACCTGCGCCTCGATGCGCCCGGCTCGCCTTCCGCCGTGGCGCTCACGACGGCGGCCCCGCCCGCCGAGCATGCGCAGGTGCGGCTCGCGTTCCGCCCCGGCCGGCTGCACCTCTTCGACCTGCGGACCGGCTCACGCCTCGCCGCCCCATCCGTGCCATCATTCGTCCCATGACTTTTGGCCAGCGTCTCACCGGCGTGCTGAAGCTCCATCCGGCCACGTTCGAGGAGATCGAGGCGAGCCCCTCTGCGACCGGGCAGGCCCTCGCCGTCGTCGTGATCGCCAGCGTGGCCGCTGGTATCGGCGCGGGGCTGACGCGAGGCCCGCTTTCGCTGGTGCAGGTGACGCTTGCCGCGCTGATCGGGTGGATCATGTGGGCGGGCGTGACGTATTTGATCGGCGGGCGGCTGCTGCGGGAGCCGGGCACCCATACCGACATGGGCGAACTGCTGCGCGTCATCGGCTTTTCGTACGCGCCGAACATGTTCGCGTTCTTCGCGTTCATCCCGTTCCTGGGCAGGGTGGTACAGGTGGTGGTGGCGTTCTGGCTGCTTGCGGCAACCGTGATCGCGGTGCGACAGGCCCTCGATTACCGCAGCACGGCTCGAGCTGTGGCGGTGGTGCTGATCGGCTGGCTCCTGTTCGTGCTGATCACGGCGTTCGTTTGAGCGATCTTCCGGCTGAAGCCGGAAGCCACGAGGCCGACCTCCGGCTAGCCGGAAGCGCGGCCTGGCGGCGGAGCATCAGCGCGCAGCGGGCCGCGAGCATCCGAGCCCGCAGCCCACTACCCACGCCGGCTACTTCTTGATGTTCTCGCCGATGTCCTCAATCGCCTCGCCGACCTTGCGGCGAGCGCGGCCGAAACCTTCGCGCGCCTCTCCGGCGGCTTCGTCAGCAACGCCTTCGTCGTGCAGGCGCTCGTTGTCGGTGATGTCGCCGGCCGCCTGCTTCGCGCGGCCCTTGACCTGATCAACCTTACCCTTGAGCTCGTCTTCGTTCATATGTCGCCTCCCGCAGTGAACACAGCATGAGCCGTGCCTCCCGTGAACTCGTGCATACGTGCGGCGGTCACATCCAGGACATGAGTTCAGCCGGGCAGTATCGAGCTCATGCGGAGCGAAGACGACGAGCAAAGCGGACGTCGTAGCGGTCGTCACCATGGTTCGGGCCGAGTCGGACGTCGGGTTGCCGAATGGCCCGACCCGATCCGCCAGCGTGATCCGGCCGCCGACGTGCACGTCGTCCTTGCGGATGCCCGCGTAGGACTCGCCCTCGTGACCCAGCCGCAGCACGACGTCGCCCTCGATCCGCGCCGCGTCGTACAGGCCGTACGGAAGTTGGAACTCCAGCGAGCACCAGTTGCAGACGTCGACCATCGAATTGATGCGCGGCAGCGGATCGCCTTTCCGGACCCGGCGCAGCAGCGCCTCTGACGACGGCCGCCGCTTCGTCGGGTCGAGCCCGACGCGCTTGTACATGGTGCGAACTTCTTCCGCCTGAAGGTGGAAGCCGCTTGCCTCTTGATGACTTGTGGCGTCCGGCTTCAGCCGGAAGGATTCGGCGATCGCGGCGAGCGGCGCGTCCATGCGCGGGTCGTGCTCGACGACGGTGGCGCCGTCGAGCCGCAAGACGCCAGGCCGCACGATCGCGGCGAGCTCAGGCGCTACGGAGAAGGTCACAGTCGCTCTCCGCGTCGGGCGCGAGAACCTGGCGGACGCGTTCGGCAAACGCCCGCGCATCGGACCTCGACAGCGCCGTCGTGTCCATCGGCTCGTGGATGACGAGCTTCACCCGACCGGGATAAGTCGCCAGCCGTCCCTTCAGCATCACGTGCCGGCTGCCGACCAACGACAACGGCACGATGGGCAGTTTCGGCGTCGAGCGCGAGGAAAAAGCTGCCGCCCTTGAACGGGCCGACGCGGCCGTCGCGGCTGCGGGTGCCTTCGGGGAAGACGAACAGCGACAGGCCGTGCGCGGTGAGCTGCGACGCCCAGGTGAAGACGGCGCGCGCGGGACGCCTGCGATCGACGAGCATGTGGCCGGTGCGCCGCAGGTGCCACCCGAGAAACGGAAATCTCCCGAGCGACTCCTTCGCGATGATGCGCAACTGATACGGCAGCGACCAGAACAGGATGGGAATGTCGTAAATGCTCTGGTGGTTGGAGACGAAGACGTAGGTGCGGCCCGGCTCGAGGCGGTCGAGCCCGACGACCTCGACCGCGACGCCCGTGGTCTTCAGGATCAGTCGCGACCACGTGCGCGCGCACCAATGCGCGAAGTAACCGGTCTTCTGGAACAGGCTCGAGCCGAGGGAGAGCGTGCCGAGGACGATCGTGTACAGGGTGATGGCGGGGATCAGATAGAAAACGGTCCGCCACCAATGGAAGGGAGGAATCTTCACAAGGCACAAAGCTCAAGCGACACGCTCGAGGGCCGGCTGAGCCGGCCCCTGCGAGGTGAATACGTCATGCACGCAGGGCGCCGGCTTGAGCGGGCCCGTTGTGCCTTGAGTCTACTTCCCGGCGGCGGCCGCGTTTGGCGGAAGCGTCGGTCGCACCGCCGCGGCTGGCCCCGGCGCCGGCGCGGCCTGCGCCGCAACCGCGGCTTCGATGAACCGGCCGAAGATCATCTTGCCCGCCGTCGTCTGCAGGACGCTCGTGACGACGACGTCGATCGTCTTGCCGATCATCTTGCGCGCGTTGTCCACGACCACCATGGTGCCGTCGTCCAGATACGCGACGCCCTGGTTGTATTCCTTCCCTTCCTTGAGGATGAACACCTTCATGAGCTCGCCCGGCAGCACCACCGGCTTGAGCGAGTTGGCGAGCTCGTTGATGTTCAACACCTCGACGCCGCGCAGCTGCGCCACCTTGTTCAGGTTGAAGTCGTTGGTGACGATCTTTCCCTGCAGCGTGCGGGCGAGCTCGATCAGCTTCAGGTCCACCTCGCGGACGTCCGGAAAATCGACGTCGGAGATCGTGACGTCCACGCCGGCCATCTTCTGGATCTTCTGCAGGATGTCGAGGCCGCGCCGCCCGCGGTTGCGCTTCATCGAGTCCGACGAGTCGGCCACGAGCTGCAGCTCCTTCAGGACGAACTGCGGGATGACGAGCGTGCCGTCCATGAAGCCGGTCTCGCAGATGTCCGCGATACGGCCGTCGATGATCACGCTCGTGTCGAGGATCTTGTAGCGGCGCCGCGGGCCGGCCGATCGGAACATGCCGATCAGGTTCGACGGCTCGAGCCATTCGCCCTTCCGCGCGCCCATCACCAGCCCCAGGTACGGGAGGCCGAGCAGGATCAGGCTGTGCAGGAAGACGACGCGGCCGTCGCCGAGGTTGGCCCAGTACAGCGCCGCTCCCAGCGTCTTGGCCGCGGCCAGTCCGATCGCGCCGCCGAGCAGCGCACCGAGCATGTGCGTGACCGAGATGTCCTTGAGCCGCATCTCCAGGGCGACGATGAGGGCGCCCATGACGGTGCCGAACTCGAGGTTTGGAAGCGCACCCCCCGAAAGGGGCTGCAGTTGATACGCAGAATAGCCGACGGCGGCAACAAACAGCAGACGCGCGAGGACGAACCAGGCCATGACCACCCCCCAGAGGGCGAATGAACGCGACAAGCCGGTATGAAGCTGGAACCTTAGAGCCGCCGCGTCAGAAAATCAAGCGATGAGCTGATCGAGGGCCTCCCCCACCGTTCGGACTCCTACCAATTCGCACTGACCCTCGGCATGCGCCGGATCGGCCGGGTCCACGTTGGCCGACGGCATGACGATACGCGTGAAGCCCATTTGGATCGCCTCCCGGACCCGCAGCGCCGCCTGCGGAATGCCCCGGATTTCCCCGCTCAGGCCCACTTCCCCGAACATCGCGGTCGAGGGCGCCAGGCCGTGGTTCCGGACGCTGGAGGCGACGGCCGCCACCACGCTCAGGTCCGCCGCCGGCTCCTCGATGCTCATGCCACCTGCGATATTGACATAAACGTCATCGCCCGCGAGGGTCAGACCTGCGCGCTTTTCGAGCACCGCCAACAAAAGCGATAAGCGATTCTGGTCGATCCCGATGGCCATGCGCCGGGCATTCCCGAAGGTGCTCGTGCTGACCAGCGCCTGCACTTCCACCAGAATCGGGCGCGATCCTTCGACGCAGCACAGCACGGCAGACCCCGGCGTGCCCGACGCCCGCTCGGCCAGGAACAGCTTCGAGGGATTCGGCACCGGCCGCAGCCCGGTGCCGGTCATCTCGAACACGCCGAGCTCGCTCACGGCGCCAAAGCGGTTCTTCACGGCGCGAACCACCCGATGGGAGTGGTGCCGCTCGCCCTCGAAATAGAGCACCGTATCCACGACGTGCTCCAGCACCTTGGGCCCGGCAAGGCTTCCGTCCTTGGTGATGTGGCCGACGAGCACCGTGGGGATGTTCTGCCCTTTGGCCGCGAAGAGGAACTGCGTGGCCGCTTCGCGCACCTGCCCGATGCTGCCGGGCGCGGACTGGAACTTGAGCGAGAAGACGGTCTGGACGGAATCGACGATGACCAGGACGGGCTTGAGGCGCGCGATTTCCTCGAGGATGCGCTCGATGCACGTCTCCGACAGCAGGTACAGCGGCGTCTGGCCCACGCCGAGCCGATCGCCGCGGCTCTTGATCTGGTGCTCCGACTCCTCGCCCGAGGCATAGAGCACGGGGCCGACCTCGCGCGCGAAGTGCGCCGCCGCCTGGAGCAGGAGCGTCGACTTGCCGATGCCCGGCTCGCCGCCAAGCAGCACGAGCGAGCCTGGCACCACGCCGCCGCCGAGCACGCGATCGAACTCGGTGATGCCCGTGGACAGGCGCATGCGCGTTCGCCGTCTCGACATCCGCGTACAGTTTCGCCGACGTGCCCGGCGCGAACTGCGCATAGCGATTCCCCGCCGCCGCCACCGACGGCTCGACCGCGCGCTCCTCGACGATCGCGTTCCAGGCGCCGCACTCGTTGCAACGGCCGGCCCACTTCGGGAACTGCGAGCCGCATTCCTGGCAGACGAAGACAACCTTGGGGGACTTCATACATCCTCAGAACCACGAGGGAGACACAGAGGTACTCATCTCGGTTGAGCGGTACGTGTCTCTCGGTCCGGGCTCCCGTCCTCGTGGTCCTCGCGGTCTCAGTGTAGTGTCCTTTCGACCCGGGTGCCGAGGCGGCAAACGATTTCCCATGGAATCGTTCCGATGGCCGACGCCACCTCGCGGGCGTCGATTTGCTGCCAGCTCTCGTCGCCCTGACTCCCGAGGATGACGACCTCGTCACCCGGTTGCACGGTTTCGAGATCCGTGACGTCCACGGTCATCATGTCCATCGAGACCGCGCCGACGATCGGCACGCGAACGCCTCGAATCAGGACGTGGCCGCGGCCCCCCATGCGCGTGTCCACGCCATCCGCGTAGCCGGCGGGAACGACGGCGATCGTTCGCGGCCGATCGGCGGTGAATCGCCAGCCGTATCCGACCCCTTCGCCGGGCCGCAGGCCTTTGACGGCAACCACGCGGCTCGAGAGCGACATGACGGAACGAAGCGGAATCGTTGACGCGAGCGGCGGCGGGACAATGCCATAGAGGAGCAGCCCGGGGCGCACGACGTCGTACCAGACGCGTGAGTCCCGCAGCAGCGCCGCACTGTTGGCCGCGTGGCGCAATCGCGGCGTGCCGCCGAGGCCGCTGACCGTGGCCAGCGCCGCCTCGAACCTGATGCGCTGCTCGTGGAAGACCGGGCTGTCGGGCACGTCGGCCGACGCGAAGTGCGTGTAGACCGCGTCGAGCGAGAGGTTCTCGCTGCCGAGCAGCTCAGGGACCGTGCGCCGGAGGTTGTCGTGACGGAAGCCGAGGCGGTTCATCCCGGTGTCGATCTTCAAGTGATACGGAATCACCGCGTGCCGCTTCGCCGCGGCCGCCTGCACCGCGCGCGCCGCCGACGGCGTCGAGATGGTCGGGGTCAGCGAGAACTCGAAGAGGCCGTCGAGGTCGCTCACGCTGAGCGCGCCGAAGATGAGGATCGGCACCCGCACGCCGCCGCGCCGCAGCACGATGCCTTCCTCGATGTCGGCCACTGCCAGCATCGTCGCCCCGGCAGCCTCGAGCGCCAGGGCGACGCGCTGTGATCCGTGCCCATAGGCGTTCGCCTTGACGACGGCGATGATTCCAGGCGGCGCGGCTCCGGACTCCGGGCTTCCGGCTGCGGGCTTCGCCTCTCGGAGAGGCGGACCGTCGGATCCGCCTGCCAGGAACTCCTGTATCGCGCGGAAGTTCGCCTGCAGCGCGGCGAGGTCCACGTGGGCGACCGTGCTGCGAATCATGTCATTCGTAATTGGCGATTTGCGATTCGTGATGCGAATGGCTCCGTGTCAATCATCATCGTCAATCACGAACCACAGATCGCAAATCCAATCACAAATGGTCATGCGCCTTGCGCGAGATTGGCGAAGCGTGTCTGCTCGCGAAGGAAAGCCAGCCTCACGACGCCGGTCGGGCCGTTGCGCTGCTTGGCGACGATCACCTCCGCGGTGCCTGCGTCCGGATTGTTCGGGTCCTTGTTGTAGACGTCGTCGCGGTAGATGAGCGCGACGACGTCGGCGTCCTGTTCGAGGGCGCCCGACTCGCGCAGATCCGAGAGCTGCGGCCGGTGATCCGATCGCGACTCCGGCGCACGCGAGAGCTGCGACAGGACGACGATCGGGACACCGAGCTCCTTGGCCAGCCCCTTGAGGGAGCGCGAGATCGAGGCGAGCTCCAGCGTGCGGTTCTCGAATCGCCCGCGGCCGTTCATCAGCTGAATGTAATCGACGACGATCAGGCTGAGCCCGTGCTCGGACTGCAGCCGCCGCGACTTGGCACGCATCTCCAGCACGCCGATGTTCGCCGTGTCGTCGATGAACAGCCGCATCGCGCTCAGCGTCTCGAGCGCGTGCGAGATGCGGCCGTAGTCCCGCTGCCCGATCGCACCGCTCATCAACCGGTGGCTGTCGATCTGCGCCTCCGAGGTGAGCAGGCGGATGAACAGCGATTCCTTCGACATTTCGAGGCTGAAGAACCCGACGGTGAGATTCGGCTGCGTCGCCACGTACTGCGACATGTTGAGGACCAGGCTCGTCTTCCCCATCGACGGCCGCGCCGCGACGATGATGAGGTCGCCGGCCTGGAAGCCGCGCGTCATCTCGTCGAGATCGACGAAGCCGGTCGGGACGCCCGTGATCAGGCGTTTCTGCTCGAACAGCTGCTCGATCTTCGGAAAGTTCTCCTTGACGAGATCGCGCATCGGCACGAAGCCGGCTTTGAGCCGGTCGTCGGCCACCGAGAAGATCGCGCTCTCCGCCTCGTCCAGGATCAGATCCGAATCCTGGTCCGCCTCGTACGCGTTGGCGGCGATCTTGTTCGCCGCATAGATGAGATTTCGCAGCGTCGCCTTGTCCTTGACGATGCGTGCGTAGGTACTCGACGTTGGTCGCGCGCGGCACGCCGTCGGCCAGCGAGGCGATGTACGCAGGTCCGCCGACTTCGTCTACTTCACCGGATCGCGACAGCTCCTCTTTCAGCGTGACGAAGTCGATCGCGTCGTTGCGCTCGCTGAGCGCGATCATCTTGTCGAAGATGCGGCGGTGCGCGTCGCGGTAGAAATCGGCGGGCGTGATCACCTGCGCCGCGAGATTGAACGCGTCGTTGTGGACCAGGATCGCCCCGAGCACGGATCGCTCGGCTTCGAGATTGTGCGGAAGTGTGCGCTCCGCCGCGGCAAATGCTGTTTCGGCCATGGGGTTGGAAGGAAAGCGCGAGGATATCAGCAGAACTGCTAACTCCCAACCCCCAACGCTCAATTCCCAAGTCGCAATTCACAATCGTCCCGAGAGGGCAACTGCCAAAGTCGAACCGTGACTTCGCGCCACGACGGCTAGAGTCGGAACATGCGTTCTGGTTCAGCCCTGACGGCGTTTCGGGGGGATGCGGAGAGAGAACTCAACACCGCGATCGATTAGCTAGGCGACGCCAACACGTTGGAACGTCGGGTGTAGGGGTAACTCCCAATCGCGCAACGCCCAACGCCCAACTTCCTTGCGATTGCCCCCAACTCCCAAGATCCCGGAGCTCACGCGTGTGGCGTTTCGTAGAGGCGGACCTTTAGGTCCGCCTATGTTGCGAGTTAGCGATGGAACGTTGTCGGCTTTGTAGAGGCGGGCCTTCAGGCCCGCCTGCGCGGACCTGAAGGTCCACCTCTACATCAACACGAGTAAGTTCCCGTCTAGGGCTCACTCCCAACCCGCGCGGGCCCGTGGTCTGTAACGGAGATGCCGCATACTCGTTCCATGAGTGAGTTGGTTTCTGTCCTGACTGCGGACCACGGTCTTCCCGGCGTCGCCCTCAGCGTATTCCTCGCGCTCCGGCTGGAGGTTCAGGCGGACGCGACCGCCTGCTTGATCTTCGAGTAGTCCGGCTCGTTGCGCGCGTCGTCGAGCACTTCGCGATGCTTCACCGTGCCGTCGCGGCCGACGACGAACACGGCGCGCCGGGAAATGTCCTTCAATCCCATCATGTCCGGGTTGACGACGTCGTACTTCCTGATGACGTCCTTGTTGTAATCGCTGAGCAGCGGGAACGTGAGCTTCTGCTGATCGCCCCATGCCTTCAGCGAGAAGAACGTGTCGGTGCTCACGCCGAGAACGGTTGCCGACACCTTGTTCAGTTCTGACATCGAGTCGCGAAACGTGCACATCTCTTTCGTGCACACGCCGCTGAACGCGGCGGGGAAGAACGCAAGCACGACGGGGCCCTTCTTGATCTGCTCGCTCAGCGTCACCTGCTCGCGGTCCTGGTTCGGCAGAGTGAAATCCGGCGCCTTGGCGCCAACGTCAACAGCCATCTTTGTCCCTTTGAAGTGAATCAGCTGGCAGCTGGCAGCTGCCAGTAAGCATCAGGCCGGACGACGGGTAGCAGGAATGACGCCGAAACAAACAGGGCCCGGTCGGTCAAGACCAGGCCCGTTCACCGCCCGCTGCCGGCCGCCGGCTAGTCCGCCGTCTGTTGGGCTCCCTCCTTCACGACCTTCACCTTCAGCGGCACCGTCACGTCGCGGTGCAGCTTGAGGGGCACGTTGTGCTCGCCGAGCGTCTTGATCGGCTCGGGCAGGATCAGCTTGCGCCGGTCGATCTCAAACCCCTTCGCCTTGAGGTAGTCGGCGATGTCGGAGCCCGTGACCGAGCCGTAGAGCGCCTCGGTCTCGCCGACGCGCCGCGGGATGGAGATGTCCACCGCGCCAATCTGCGCGCCAAGCGCCTCGGCCTGCCCCTTTTCGTCCGCCTCGCGCCCTTCGACGATCTTGCGCTCGCGCTCGACGTGCTTCTTGTTGCCCTCGGTCGCCGGCAGCGCCAGCTTCCGCGGCAGCAGATAGTTGCGGGCGTAGCCGGCGGCGACCTTCACGATCTCGCCGCGCTTGCCCAGGTTGTCGACGGTCTCTCTGAGAATGACTTCCATTGCTGAACCTCGTCGTCTTCGGTCTGCGGTCTGCGGCTGAAGCCGGCCCCTGCTTACGGAGGAGAACGCCATCGTGAAGGCCGGCTTCAGCCGGCCCGAGGCGCCCGCCGCGAAACGCTGGAGACCCCTCTATTCGGCGGTGTACGGGATCAGCGCCAGCTGGCGCGCCCGCATGATCGCGGTGCGCAGCTTGCGCTGGTGCAGGGCGCACGTGCCCGAGATGCGCCGCGGCAGGATCTTCGCGCGCTCGGGGACGAACGGCATCAGCAGCTTCACGTCCTTGTAGTTGATGTCGTCGATCTTGTCCGAGCAGAACTTGCAGACCTTGCGCCGGCGGAACATCGGACGGCGCTGGCCGTCCTTGCCCGCGGCGCCGAGCGCCGCGCCCGAGCGGCCGCCGCGGCCACCGCCGCCGCCGCTGCTCCCGCCGCCGAAACTCTTCTTGCCGTTCATCGGATGTCCTCCGCCCCCATGTCGAAGCGATCGTCACGATCGTCTTCGCTCTCGCCGCGCTGGCCTTCACCGGGCTGCCGATCGGCCGGCAGGCCGCGCGCCACGCGGCGGCGGCGCGACGTCGTCGGTACGGCGCTGGCCGCGTCCGCTCGATCACGCCCTGCTCCTCGTCCACGCGGACGACGAGATGGCGGATGACGATGTCGAACACCTTGAGGCGGCGATCGATTTCCTTCATGAGCTCGCCGGTGCCGATGATGACCTCGAGCACGTAGGTGCCTTCCTTGTGGCGGCCGATCTCGTAGGCGAGCTTGCGGCGGCCCCAGTTCTCGGTCTTCTCGATCTGGCCGCCCATGCGCTGGACGATCCCTTCGACCTGCGTGTGCAGATCGGTGACCTGCTCCTCGGTCGCGTCGGGCGACACGACGTACACGAGCTCGTACTTCCTGTTCATACGTCTCCTTCTGGACTATGGCCTGCGACAGAGCATGCGAGGCAAGGAGTCAGTCGGTTGTGTCCGGAGCCGTGGCCTCCGGGTTGTACATGTTCATCACCTTGCCGATGCCGTCCACGGCGAACATCTCGGCGGCATCCGCCGCCCGGGTGATGAACCCTTCGAGGGCCGACCGTTCGTCGGCCTCGAACTTCGAGAGCACGTGATCCGCGAGATCCCGCCGCGCGTCGCCGCGCCCCACCCCCAGCCGCAGCCGGGGAAACTCGCTCGTGCCCAGCCGCTCGACGATCGACTTGAGCCCGTTGTGCCCGCCCGCCGACCCGCGCGCCCGCGCCCGCAGCCTGCCGAACGGCAGCGCCACCTCGTCGACGACCACCAGCAGATCGCCGGGCGGGATGTCGTAGTAGCGCGCCAGCGCGGCCACCGCGTCGCCGCTGCGGTTCATGAAGGTCAGCGGCTTGGCCAGCAGCAGCGGCAGCGACGCCGTACCTCTTCGCCACGAACGCATCCGGCACCTGCGACGGCGCCATCCCGAAGCTCAGGCTGTGCCGCCGCGCGATCTCGTCGACGACCATGAAGCCGACGTTGTGGCGCGTGTCGCGGTATTCGCGGCCGGGATTTCCGAGCCCGACGATCAGCTTCATCGATCTTCAATCGCTGCAGTCTTCAATCGAGGTCCGAAGACTGCCGATTGCAGATTCAAGGCGCCGTTACTTCTTCTTGTCGTCGTCCTTCTCGTCCGTCTTGCCCTTCTTGATGACCTCCGGCTCGGCCGCGGCCGGGGCAGCGCCCTCCGCCGGCGTCGCCGCCGCCGCCGATTCCTCGGCCTTCGGCAGCACGACGTGCACGAGCATCGTCTCGGCGTCGTTGACCGGCTTCCACTTCGGGTTCTCCGGCAGGTCGCGCAGCCGGATCGACTGGTTCAGCATCAGCTCGGTGACGTCCACCTCGATGTTCTCGGGAATGTCGGTCGGCAGGCACTGCACCTGGATCTCGCGGGTGACGAAGTCGAGCAGGCCGCCCTGCAGCTTCACGCCGCGCGGCTCGCCCTTGATGAGCACCGGCACGGTCACGGTGAGCACCTTGTCCATCGCGAGCTGGTAGAAGTCGGCGTGCAGCAGCGGGTGGGTGACCGGGTCGAGCTGATACTCCTTCACCATCACGCGCGACTCGCCGCCCTCCACGCTTCAGGTTGATCAGCGTGTTCGCGCCGGAGTCGGAGTGCAGGATCTTCAGCACGGCCTTCGGGTCCACGGCCACGGGGATCGCCTCGGGCTGCTTCCCGTCCTGGCGTGTGCCGTACACCACGGCGGGAATCCGGCCCGCCGCCCGCAGGCGGTTCGCCTCGTTCTTGCCGCGCCCTTCTCTCTTCACTGCTTCGAGTGTCGCTTCCATATCTTCTTCCTTACGCTGCCGGCTCGGTCGGGCTCGGTCATGCCGGAGCCCGTGCCGCAGCCGAGCCTACACAAACAACGACGAGACCGACGTCTCCTCGTGAATGCTCCGGATCGCCTGGCCGAGCAGCCGCGCCACCGACAGCACGACAATCTTCTTGCAGTTCTGCGCCTCGCCGCGCAGCGGGATCGTGTTGGTCACGATCAGCTGATCGAGCGGCGACTTCTCGATGCGGTCGACCGCCGGCCCCGACAGCACGCCGTGCACGGCGCACGCGAGCACGCGCTCGGCGCCCGCCGCCTTGAGCGCCGTCGCCGCCTTCTGGATCGTGCCGGCGGTGTCGATGATGTCGTCCTGCAGGATACAGGTCCGGCCCTCGACGTCGCCGATCACGTTCATCACTTCCGCCGTGCCGTCCTCGGTGCGCCGCTTGTCGACGATCGCCAGCTCGGCATCGAGCCGCTTGGCATACGCGCGGGCGCGCTCGGCGCCGCCGGCATCCGGCGACACGATGGTCAGCTTCGGATAGTGCAGCCGCGCCAGGTACTCGATGATCACCGGCGCCGCGAACAGGTGGTCCACCGGGATGTCGAAGAACCCCTGGATCTGCGCCTTGTGCAGGTCCATCGTCAGCACGCGGTTGGTGCCCGGCCGCGCTGAGCAGGTTGGCCACGAGCTTGGCCGAGATCGGCACGCGCGGCTTGTCCTTGCGGTCCTGCCGGGCGTAGCCGTAATACGGGATGACCGCCGTGATGCGCGCGGCCGACGAGCGGCGGAACGCGTCGATCATCACCAGCATTTCCATGAGGTGCTGGTCCACCGGGTTCGACGTCGGCTGGACGATGAAGACGTCGGCGCCGCGGATGTTCTCGTCGATCTGGAACGACACCTCGCTGTCGGGGAACCGGCGCAGCCGGGCCTGCCCCAGCGGGATTCCCAGGAAATCGGCGATCTCCTTCGTCAGCTGCTGGTGGGCGCTGCCCGAAAAGATCTTCAGGTCGCCAAATCCCGTCGACATGAGTCCTTCACCGCTCAGGGGTCGTCTCATCGGACCTGCCTGAACACTACTGCCCTGGCGTGGCTGGTTGGGGCGGGAGGATTCGAACCTCCGAATACGGGAGCCAAAGTCCCGCGCCTTACCGCTTGGCCACGCCCCACCACTGTCCGCCGCGATCAAACGGAGGTCTTACGGAGTCGTCTGGCTAGGGCGGTGCAAACCCATAGTGTAGTCGAGACTTCCGGTCATCGGCAAGATCGCGGCAACGACGGAGTGACACGGACACGGAGATGACGGTCGCTCTCACTTTGTGACGGCCTTGTGCCGCTGTGGCTCGCGATGGCCGCCACCGACGCGGCCGGGCACCGGACGGCTCGCCTTCGCGTACGCCTCGCGTCCGAGCGATTCGGTCAGCACCACGCGCCAGCCCGAGCCCGACAGGCGCTCCGACCGCCCGCGTCGCGTCGGGCCGCTTCTGGAACAGGCCGAAAACGGCCGAGCCGCTGCCCGACATCGCGGCGGCCAGCGCACCCGGCCCGCCGCAGCGCCGCCTTCATCTGGTCGATCTCGGGATGGTGGCGGGCAATCGGCACCTCGAGGTCGTTGATCATCTGCGCCGCGCGCGACGGCCAGGGCCCGGGCACGTACTGCGGTTCGCGCGGCGCACGGTCCCGGCCCTGGTTCGCGCTCCTCGTCGTACCAGCGGTAGGCGTCGCCGCTCGACACGCCGAAGCCGGGAATCAGCAGCACGATCCAGTGGCGCGGCAGGTCGGCGAGCGGATAGATCTCGTCGCCGCGGCCGAGCCCGAGCGCGGTGCCGCCCGCCAGGAAGAACGGGACGTCGGCGCCGAGCGTGGCCGCGACGTCGGTGAGCTGCGCCGGCCGCACCGGCACGCGCCACGCCCGGGCGAGCGCCAGCAGCGTGGCCGCGGCGTCGGCGCTGCCGCCGCCGAGCCCGGCCTGCAGCGGAATCCGCTTGTCGAGCCGGATCAGCCACGTCGCGCAGCGGGCCGGTGCGGCGCAGCGCCCGCCACAGCGCCTCGGCGGCGCTTCCAGACCAGATTCGACGCGATCGAGCGGCACGCCGGCCGTATCGCACTCGATCGCGAACGGGCCCGTCGCGCGAGGACGCAGGTGATCGTGTCGTGCAGCGAGATCGCCTGGAAGACCGTGCGCAGCTCGTGGAAGCCGTCGGGCCGCGTGCCGAGCACGCGGAGGTCGAGATTGATCTTCGCGTGGGCGCGGATGGTGACGGTCATGAGCAGGCAGCGGGCAGCAGGCAGCGGGCAGTGCAACGAGCCGAGCTACTGCCGGCTGCCGGCTGCAGGCTGCCGGCTTCACGATTCTCCCCGCAACGGACCGGCCATTCGCAGCTCATCGAGCGTGAGCGGCTGCGCGTCTGGCGGCACGTTCACCGTGAACGCCGCCGGCTCGATATCCACGTTGGATTCGACCTGGGACAGCGTGGCCGTGAGATCGACGCTGGCGCCGGGTCGATCGGAGCGCAGGCGCACCGACTGCGGGAAACGTCCCTGCCACGCCGGATAGTCGATCTGCCATCCCTCGCGCCGCGCCGCGCGCACCTGCCAGGCGTTGTTCTGCCGCTGGAGGAACACGCGTGCGCCACCCTCGAGGTCGATCGAGGCCCAACCGTTTTCGTGCAGCCGGCCGGACGTCGGTTTCGGATCCGCGGTCACGCAGCCGGTGAGGATCGCCTGCAGGTCTGCCGGCGCGAGCGCCACGCCGGTGAGCGCACCGAGCATGTCTTCGGCGCGCTCGCCCTTGAGCACGCGATCGTCACGCGGAAGCAGCAGCGACCGCCATGTTGCCGCGAGCCGCGAGGATGAACGCCGGCGGACCGAACGGCGCGACGCCCTCGAGCCGCATCGACGCGGGCCGCTCGAAGCCAGCCACGACGCGCCCGCGCAGACGCTCGCTGCCCGCGCGCCCGGCGAGCGACAGCTCGGCCGTCAACGTGCGAACGCCGCGGCACGCTTCGGTGAGCTGCTCGTGAACCTGTGCGAAATCGTTGAACGGTACGCCGGGGTCGGTGGGAAGCGTGATGCCGCGGGCGGCGCAGCCGGTGAAGACCACTCCCAACAGCACGGGCAGGAGCCAACGTCCAACTCCCAACACGACACGCCGGAACCACATTCCAACTCCCAAGGTTCCCGCTCGGGTGTCTTGAGAGTTGGGCCGGTGAAGTGAGTTGAAGGTTGGAAGCCGATCGCTGTCCATCAACTAGCGAGGCAGCTTGCTGCGAGCGTCCTGGATCTTGCGATTGACCGCGTCACGGTCAAGGTCGTTCCCATCGCCCTCGAGCGCTCGCGTCCAGGCGGCAATGGCCTCCTGCCACCGGCCGCGGCGCGCCTGAACGTCGCCGAGATGATCCTGCACGACGGAATTGCGCGGCAGCTTCGCCGCGGCCGGCGCGAGGTACTTCTCGGCCTCATCCAACTTCCCCGCGGCGGAAGTGCGCCCAGCCCAGGCTGTCGAGGTACGACGGATTGCCCGGGTCGACGTCGAGCGCGCGGCGCACGAGGCGGATGGCCTCGTCGAGCTGCTCGCCGCGTTCGGCCAGCAGGTAACCCAGGTAGTTCAGTGCGTCGGGGTTGCCCGGCTCGATCTGCAGCAGCTGCCGGATCGTACGCTCCGCGTCCTGATCGCGATCCGCCTCGTTGTACAGGTCCGCCAGCGCGAACTGCGTCTGCGTGTCCTTGGGAAACGCCTTCGCCGCCGGCTCGAGCACCGCGAAGGCGCGGGCCGGCGCGCCGTCCTCGAAGAGCGCGCGCGCCTGCAGCTGCGGGAACCGCAGGTCCTCCGGATGCTCGGCCTGCGCCTGCGCCGCGAACGTGGCGGAGCGCGAAAATTCACCGGCCCGGTAGAGCACTGCGACACGGCGGAACTTCAGCTCGCGGCTCATCGGCGTCACGCCGATCGCGCGCGTGTAGTTCTCCGCCGCTTCCTTCAACTGACCCGCCAGCTCCTGGTACTGCGCGAGGGCAGACGCGACGCGCGGCTCCTCCTCGACGATCTCGCCGAGCGTCTCGATCGCGGAGGTCGTGTTGTCGGTGGCGGCATACGCCTGGGCGAGCGCGAGCCGGCCTTGCACGGAGTTGGGGTTCTGCGTGAGCACGCGGCTGAGCGCCTGCACCGCCTTCTCCGGCGCGCCCGTACGCAGGTAGAGACGGCCCAGCGTGTAGTGCAGCCCGATGTCCGCGGCGGGCGCCGCCGCGACGCGCTCGAGGTGAGTGATGGCCTCTCGCGCCAACGTGGCAGACCGTGCGCCCTCGCGCTTCTCGGCGGCGTCATCGGCATCGCCGGCATAGATCAGGCCGAGCACCCGGTGCGCCTCGAGGTTGCCCTCCGCGAGGGCGATCGCCTCGCGCGCGGCCTTCTCGGCCTCGTCGCGGCGGTTCTGCCGCAGCTGGAACGACGCAATCTCCGCCCTGATTTCCGCCGAGCCCTTGTCGGCGGCCGCGGCGCGCGTCAGCGCGGCGAGCGCTCCGGCCGTGTCGCCACCGGCCTCGAGGCGGCGCGCCATCGAGGAACTCGAAATACGAGTCAGCCGCCGCCTGTGCGAACGCGGCTGACGGGCACCGCCGCGGCAACGAGAACCGCGACGAGGATGGAGCAGGCGGCTCGGAGGGAAGGCATGGGTAAACGATTCTAGCTCAAAATGTTATAGTTCATGAGATTGCACTGGAGACGCGATGCCGGTTGACGCTGAGCTGCTTGAAATCCTGGCCTGCCCGAACTGCAAGACGCCCGTAAGACTGGTCAAGGATGGCGCCGCCCTGAAGTGCGACCAATGCCACCGCGTATATCCCGATCAAGGATGACATCCCGGTCATGCTCATCGACGAAGCCACGATCGAGCCGTAGGTGGTCTCCATAGCCGGAGGCGGCGGCGCAGCCGGCAGCCGGCAGGGAATGACACTCGATGCGGCAGCGCGGAAGACGTAGCGTGACGCACCACGTTGACGCGCCACCGGCTGTGCCGCCCGCTGCGGACGGCATGCTACCAGCTGCTCACGCACACACTATTCATGAAGATCCTGCTGGTCCGGCTGCGCCTGATCGGCGACGTCGCGTTGACGACACCGCTGTTGGGGGCGCTCCGGCGCCAGTATCCCGACGCGCACCTCACCTACGTGGTCGAACCGGCCGCCGAGCCGGTCGTTCGAGGCAACCGCAACCTCAACGACATCATCGTCGCCCCGAAGCGGCGCGGGCTGGGCCGCCTGAGGGACGATCTTTCCCTGGCGTGGCGCCTGCGGCGCGAGCACTACGACGTGGCGATCGACCTGCATGGCGGCCCGCGCAGCGCGTGGCTGACGTGGGCAAGCCGAGCCCGGATGCGGATCGGCTACACGACGACGGGACGCTCGTGGATGTACACGCATGTCGTCCCGCGCTCCCCTGACCTGACGCCGCGCCACTCGGTGTTGAAGCAATGGGATCTGCTGGAACCGCTCGGCATCGCGCCCGGCGACCCCGCGACCGACCCGATGGAGATGCCGCACGATGTGCACGCGGCGGCATTTGTCGAGCGGCCGGCTGCGCGAAGCGGGCATCGAGAGCCATCCACTGGTCGTCATCCACGTCAGCGCCGGCAACCCGTTCCGCCGCTGGCCAGCCGAGTCGTTCGTGGCGTTGATCTGCCAGCTCGCCCGGCGCGACCCCCGGCGCCGCATCATCCTGACGTCAGGACCGTCACAGGCGGACGCCGCGCTCGAGATCGCAGCTGAGGCCCGGATGAAGCTCGGACGCCTGGCCGAGACGGTGCCCGACATCGGTGAGTTCGACCTTCGCGAGCTCCGTGCGCTCGTCGCCCGTGCGGCGGTGTACATTGGGGGCGACAGCGGGCCGCTGCACGTGGCTGCCACGACGCGGACACCCATCGTGGCGCTGTTCGGCCCCACGGCGGCCGGCCGCTCGATGCCCTGGCGCGATCCGCAGTGGTTCGCCGAGGCGGTTCAGGTCGAGGACCTGTCCTGTCGCCCCTGCGATCAGCGCACCTGCGTGCACGGCGATTTCCGCTGCCTGACGGGGATCGCTCCCGAGCGCGTCGCGCGCGCGGCGGAACGGGCAATCGGGGAGGCGTCAGGCCTCCGGGCTCAGGGCTCGGGAAACCGGGGGGCCAGAAAACAGGGCTGAGGCATTCACGGCTCGGGGCGTGACGCTGAGCCCTGCGCGCTGATCCCTGATCCCATGAGGCTGCAGAGAGCATGACGAGCAATGCCACAACGATGACCGTGCCGCATACGCGGACCACGCCCGGCCTCGATCGGGTGGCGATCGCGTTGCTGCTCGGTTTCGTGGCATCGCTGCAGGTATCGATTGCGCTCGCCAACGTGCTGCTGGCGGGAACGCTCATGACGTGGGCGGCGATGCTCGTCCGTGACCGCGTGCGGCCGTCCGCGCCCGCATTCCTGATCCCGCTGCTCGCCTACGGGGCGATGACCCTCGTCTCCGCGGCGTTCTCGGTCGATCCGCTCACGAGCGTCATCGATTCCAAGCAGCTCGTCCTCTTTGCCGTCGTTCCCGCGGTGTATGACCTTGCGCGAGGGCGGCGGGCCGCCACCGTCGTCGACGTGATCGTGACCGTCGGGGCCGCGTCGGCCGCGTTCGGCATCATCCAGTACGGGATGCTGCATTACGACAGCCTGCGCTTGCGGCCGCAGGGAGCGCTCACCCATTACATGACCTACTCGGGCGTGCTGATGCTCGTCATCTGCGCCGCGATGGCGCGACTGGTGTTCGGGTCGCGCGACCGTATCTGGCCGGCGCTCGTGATGCCGGCCCTCGTCGTCGCGCTGGCACTCACCCTGTCGCGGAATGCGTGGGTTGGAGCCTGCGTCGCCGTCGGCCTCCTGCTCGTGCTGAAAGACTTCCGCCTCAGCGCCGTGCTGCCCGTGGCCATCGCGGTGATGTTCGCCATGGCGCCGGACGGGATTACCAGCCGCATGATGTCGATGTTCGACGCGACGGATCCGTCCAACCAGGATCGCCTGGCGATGGCCGAAGTCGGCGTGCGGATGATCGGCAGCGATCCGCTCACCGGCGTCGGTCCGAACATGGTGCCGCGGGTCTACGAGGCGTATCGTCCCGACTACGCGGTCAACGCGTCGAATCCGCACCTGCACAACGTGCCGCTCCAGATCGCCGCCGAGCGCGGGCTCCCGGCGCTGGCCGTCTGGCTCTGGTTCATCGTGGCGCTCTCGCTCGGCTTGTTCCGGCTGTTCCGCCAGGGTCAGGGGCGTGTGCTTGCCGCCACCGGGCTCGCGGCGGTCGTGGCGATGCTCGCGGCGGGGATGTTCGAATACAACTTCGGTGATTCCGAATTCCTGATGCTCTTCCTCGTGCTCGTCACGTTGCCGTTCGCGGCGCTGCGGACCGATGGCGCTCCTGCCCCCGATCGGGCCTGACCGGCGCCGCCGGATCGCATCGGCATTTGCCGGCGCGCATATCCTCGTCGTCGGCGACGCCATGCTCGACCGGTTCATTGTCGGGCGCGTGACCCGCATCTCCCCCGAGGCGCCGGTCCCCGTCGTCACCTTCGATCACGAGACGCATCGGATTGGCGGCGCGGCGAACGTCGCGCACAACGTGACCGCGCTTGGCGGCCAGGCGACGCTCATTGCGGTCACCGGACAGGACGACACGGCGGCGACACTCGCGCGCGCCTGCCGCGAGGCCGGGATCTCGCCGTCGCTTGTCGGCGACGCGACGCGTCCGACGACGACCAAGGTGCGGATCGTCACGGAGCGGAAGCACCAGGTCGCGCGGATCGACTACGAGGCGGATGCGGAGATCGCCGGCTCCATCGAGGACCGCGTCGTCAGCGCCGTGCAGCAGCAGGCCGCGCATGCCTCGGCCATCGTCATCTCGGACTACCTGAAAGGGTCGATCACGCGCCGCGTGGTGCAGGCGGCGATCGCCGCCGGTGCTGCGCGCGCGATCCCCGTGCTCGTGGATCCGAAGATCCCGCACCTCGAGTACTACGCCGGCGCCGGCGTCGTGACGCCGAACAATCACGAAGCGGAGATCGCGACGCACATGCGCGTGCGGACCGACGAGGAAGCGCGCGCCGCCGCGCGCGTCTTCCGCGAGCGAGCGGGCTGCGACGCCGTGCTGATGACGCGGGGCGATCAGGGCATGTGGCTGCTGGGCGACGACGTGGAAGGACAGCTCCCAGCCGTCGCCCGCGAAGTGGCCGACGTCACCGGCGCCGGCGACACCGTCATCGCGACGATGGCGCTGTCGCTGGCCGCCGGCGCGACGCTCGCGGAGGCGGCGCGGCTCGCCAACGAAGCCGCCGGCATCTCGGTAGGCAAGTTCGGCCCGGCGGTGGTCACACCGGGCGAACTTCTCGCGGCGCTCGACGCATCAGCGAACGTCTGACTGCCGGCTGAAGCCGGAAGCCGCCGTTCGCCGCTGACTTGCGGCACTGTTCCCTGTGACATCCGGCTTCAGCCGGAAGTCGGGATCACATGCCGCTGGCGTTGCGATTGAAGTAGAGGTACGGCCAGAGCGGGCTGGTCCGCAGTTGCGTTCGCTCGTCGGCATTCAGGGTGTGACCGGCGCCCGCGGTCTCCAGCGCGGCCCAGGCATACGCGGAGATGTTGAAGCGGCCGTCGCTCTGGTTGTAGGCCCACTCCAGTCCGCCGTTGATCACTTCAGCGAACACCGCCTTGCATTCGATGGCGGAAACCTCCGCGGATGTCGGCAGCGCCGCGATCAGATTTCTCGCGCTGGCGGCCGAAGGGAGATGCGCGTTGTAGGAGAACCACGACCGTATCGCGGTATAGGCATCGACGAACGCGATGCCTTCAGGCTTGGCGTCTCGCACGCTCAGGACCATTGTGCCTCCGGGGAGCGAATCAACAACCGGGAAACGCGCGGAATCGTAGCACGCCGTGGCCGCTGAGCTGCACGCTCAGACGCGCGACGAGGCGGACGTGAAGATCCGCCGCTCCATCGTGATCAGTGCCTGAAGTGCCTGCGTCCCGTAAAGACCATCGCCAGGCCGTGCTCATCAGCGGCGGCGATGACTTCCGCGTCGCGCACTGAGCCCCCTGGCTGCACCACCGCGGTGGCACCCGCCACCGCCACCGCGTCGAGGCCGTCACGGAACGGGAAGAACGCGTCCGACGCAGCGACCGATCCCTTGAGCGCGGACGGCCCGGCCGCCTCGGCCTTGAGACGCGCCACCTTCACCGCGTCCACACGGCTCATCTGGCCGGCGCCGATGGCGAGGGTGCGATCGCTGGCGGTGAAGATCACGGTGTTCGACTTCACGTGCGCACAGATGCGCCACGCGAAGCGCAGCGCCTCCCACTCCTGCGCCGTCGGCTGCCGGCGCGTCACCACGCGCGTGTCGCCGCGCGGCCAGCCCGAAGCGGCCTCGATGACGCGGTCGCGGCTCTGCACCAGCACCGCGCCGAGGATCGAGCGCAGCTCCCGGCCGCTATCGGCCGCGGCGCTTCGAGAAGTCGGCGGTGATGACGCGCATGTTCGCCTTGGCGCCGAGGATCGCCCGCGCCTGCTCATCGACCGACGGCGCAATGACCGCTTCGATGAAGGTTGACGTGATTGCCCGGGCCGTGTCGGCGTCGATCGGGCGGTTCAGGCCGACGATGCCGCCGAACGCGGCGAGCGGATCGGCCTCGCGCGCGCGCACGTATGCGTCGGTCGCACCGCTGCCGATTGCAGCCCCGCACGGGTTCGTATGCTTGATGACGACGGCCGCCGGCTCGCTGAACTCGAGCACGATGCGCGTCGCGGCGTCGAGATCGAGCAGGTTGGTGTAGGACAGCTCCTTGCCCTGCAGCACGGTTGCCGCGCCGAGACCTGTCGGCGGCTCATCCGCGTACCATGCCGCCATCTGATGCGGGTTCTCGCCGTAGCGCAGGTCGCGTACCTTGTGCAGTCCGAGGACGAGGGAAGCGGGCGAGCCCGACGTCTCGCCGCGCCGGAAACCGGACGCGTCCGCGGTGATGGTCTCGAGCGTGGACGCGATCGTCGTGTCGTAGCTGCCGGTGTGCGCGAAGGCTTTCCTGGCCAGGCCGAAGCGGAAGTCGCGGCTCGGACCGCCGCTGCGGTCGAGCTGCTCCAGCACGGCTGGATAATCCGCCGGCGACACCACCACCAGGACATCCTGGAAGTTCTTGGCGGCGGCACGGACGAGGCTCGGGCCACCGATGTCGATTTCCTCGATGAGCCCCTCGAAGGGGGTCTGGGGATTCGACGCGGCCTTCACGAATGGGTAGAGGTTCACGGCAACCAGGTCGATCAAGGTGATGCCGTGCCGGCCGGCCGAGACCAGGTCGTCCGGGTGGTCCCGACGAGCCAGGATGCCGCCGTGGACCAGCGGGTGGAGGGTCTTCACCCGCCCGTCCATCATCTCGGGGAACCCGGTCACGTCCTGGATTCCAACGACCGTCAAGCCGGCTTGCTGGAGCGTTTTCGCTGTGCCGCCGGTCGAGACGAGGTCGAACCCGCGGTCGACGAGCCCCCTGGCGAATTCGATCAATCCTGTCTTATCAGAAACGCTTAATAACGCTCTTGGCATTGGGTCAAATGGCGCAAGGTGTAGAGAAATCGACACTTAGGCATGGCAAAAGCTTGACACTCATGTAAGCGGAAGCATATTATTGGCCTGCGTCGAGGGGCGTTCCCTAAACGTAGCAGTCGAGGCCGCAGCAGCACTCGCGGTCTTTTTTTGTGCCTCGAAGCTCATCTGCGGCTCCGGGGTGTCGATCCCGCGGCAGGCCCCGAGAAGGGCCAGTCGCTCCAGCAAGCAGGGAAGAAGAACGATGCGTATTACAGGCAAGGTCAAGTGGTTCAACAACGCCAAGGGCTACGGATTCATTGAACGTGAGGGTGGCAGCGACGTGTTCGTGCACTACTCCGCGATCAGTGGCAACGGCTTCCGGTCCCTGGAAGAGGGCCAAGCGGTCGAGTTTGAGATCGTCGATGGTCCGAAGGGTCCGCAAGCAGGGAACGTCAGCAAAGCCTAGAACCACACCAGACCTGCCCGGCGCCGCTCCCCGGCGCCGGGCTCACGCACCGGCACCCGATTCCCTCCCGTCGCCCCCCACCCCGGCTACTCATCGTCCTCAGCCCCTTTCATCGCGCGTGCGGTAAAAGCGACTTTCCCTTCCTTCATCGCCACACGGAACGCGACTTCGGCGTTTCCCTTGTCCTTGAGCGCCGTGACCTGCGTCTTGATCAGTTCCGCAAACTTGTGGAACGGGATCGCGTCCTGGCCGGACTCCCGCCGCGCCTCGGCAAGGCTGTCGTATAGATCGTGCAGCTTGTCCATCTCGCGCATGGGGTCCTTGAAGGTGGTGACGCGCACGATGCGGTCCTGCGCGCGGGTGGACACGTCGGCGGCGGGCTTCCCCGCCTGCTTGAACGGACCGGGCCGGCCTTCCTCACGAGCCCGGAGCCCACGATCCCACAGGTCGATGAACCGCGCGTAACGCGTCTGGATCGTGGTGAACCGGAAACGATCTCCGTAGTTGCCGATCTGCTGGCGATCGAGCCGTTTGACCATGGCATCGACGCGGGTCCGCGTCTCCCACGGCGGCCGCGGCAGGCGGCCGGCGAAGAACATGTTGTACTCCGCCTCCAGCCGCTTGAGCTCCGCCTCGAGCACCTGCAGCTCACGGTCGATCTCCCGGCCCTGCGCCACGACAGGAACATTGTCTCCGGTCTACGGTCGCCGGTCTACGGTCTCCAATCTGTTGTTGCTGAACTCGCGCCGGGCCGGGTGCTGCCGGTCCGAGACTGACCCGGAGCCCGGAGCCCGAAGCCCGATCAGAAGATCGTCGCGATCGACTCGGCCGCCAGGTCGAGGACGAAAGTCGGCAGGATCCCGAGGTAGAAGATGGCGATGATGGCTGCGGTGAGAGCCGCCATGCCGACGGTACCGACGCGCGCCGGCACGGCGGCGCCTTCGCGTTCCGCCATGTACATCATCACGACGACGCGCAGGTAGAAGAACACCGACACGACGCTGGTGAGGACGCCGATGATCGCGAGGCCGTAGTAGCCGGCGCTGACCGCGGCGCTGAAGATGTACCACTTGCCGATGAAGCCAACGGTCGGCGGCAGGCCGCCGAGCGAGAGCAGCGACACCGTCATCAGCGCGGCGAGCGCGGGATGCGTCTGCCAGAGCCCGGCATAGTCACGCAGTTCGTCGTTCGGCCGCTCACGGGTGCCGAGCAGCGCAATCACACCGAACGCGGCGAGGTTCGTGATCGCGTAGGCCAGCAGGTAGAACAGGATAGCGGCCTTCCCCACCTGGTTGGCCGCGACGAGGCCGACCAGCAGGTACCCGCCGTGGGCGATGCTCGAGTACGCGAGCATGCGCTTCAGGTTCGTTTGCGCCACCCCGACGACCGTCCCGAGAATCATCGTGGCCGCGGCGATGATCCAGACGACTGGCGCCCACTCGTTGCTGAAGGGCTCGAAGGCCGAGAGGAAGACGCGGGCGAACGCGGCGAATGCCGCCGCCTTGACCGCCGTGGACATGAACCCGGTGACGATCGCCGGCGCGCCTTCATATGCATCCGGCGTCCACATATGGAACGGCACGGCCGAGATCTTGAACGCGAAGCCGACGAGCAGCAGGCCGAGCGACAGCAGGATCATCGGGTTGTCCGCCATCGACTGCGCCGCGAGGTACGCACCCACGCGGTCCAGCCGCGTGCTTCCGGTCAGCCCGTAGGTGAACGCGATCCCGTACAGGAAGAACGCGCTCGAGAACGCCCCGAGCAGGAAGTACTTGAAGGCGGCTTCCGTCCCCTGCGGGTTGTCGCGCCGGATGCCGGTCAGCACGTAGACCGCGAGCGACAGGATCTCGAGCGCGATGAACACGACCAGCAGGTCGTTCGCCGTCGCCATCATGATCATGCCGACCAGCGAGAACAGCAGCAGCGCGTAGTACTCGCCCTTCGGGATGCCGTCGCGTTCGACGACCTGGGACGAGAACATGATCGTCAGGATCCCCACGATCACCAGGATCACCGTGACGAACAGCCCGAAGTTGTCGGCCACGATGACGCCGAAGCTCGTCGTGTTGCGGTTCCACAGCAGCGTCGCGGACACGGCCGCGCCGACGAGGCCGACGATGCCCAGCCCGCCGATCGGCATGCGCTCGCCCGGGCTGCGGAACGCTTCCGCCCCCATGGCCGCCAGCGCCGCCAGCGCGACGCAGAGCATCGGAACGATCGCGTCAAACGAGGAATTGAACATGTGTCTATCGTTCCGCTCGTTCGCCAGGCCCGGGCCGTTCGCGGCGTTCGCCGTCGACCCTCAGGCTTTGCGTGGACTGCAGCCGCTCCACCAGCCGTTCCACGGCGGCCTCGGTTGGTCGCAGGAAGACATTCGGGAAGATGCCCATGAACAGCGCCATCGCGCAGAGCGGCAGCACGCCCGCCCACTCGCGCGGCTGCAGGTCGGGCAGCGTCGCGTTCTCCTCGTGCGTGATCTCCCCGTAGAAGACGCGCTGGAACATCCACAGCATGTATACGGCCGAAAGAATGACGCCCAGCCCGGCGGCGGCGACGAACCGCCAATCCCAGCGGAAAGCGCCGAGCATGGTGAGAAATTCGCCGATGAAACCGTTCAGCCCCGGCATGCCGATGGAGGCGAGCGTGATGATGAAAAACGCCGCCGTGAACCGCGGCATGACGTTCTTCAACCCGCCGAACTCGGAGATGAGGCGGGTGTGGCGGCGGTCGGAGAGCATGCCGACCATGAGGAAGAGCCCACCGGTACTGACCCCGTGCGCCAGCATCTGGTAGACCGCGCCCTCGATCCCCTGTGCGTTCATCGCGCAGATGCCGAGCACGACGAACCCGAGGTGGCTGACCGACGAGTATGCCACCAGCTTCTTCATGTCCGGCTGCACCATCGCGACCAGCGCGCCGTAGATGATGCCAATCACCGCCAGCAGCGCGATCCACGGGGCGAAGTATGCCGCCGCGGTCGGGAACAGCGGGAAAGCGAAGCGCACCAGCCCGTAAGTCCCCATCTTCAGCAGCACGCCGGCCAGGATGACGGAACCAGCCGTCGGCGCCTGCACGTGCGCGTCGGGCAGCCACGTGTGGAACGGGAAGAGCGGCACCTTGATCGCGAACGCCAGGGCGAACGCGAGAAAGAACCACATCTGCGTCTCGGGCGCGATCTCCAGCGTGTACAGCTTCAACAGGTCGAAGCTATAGCTCCCCGTCGCGGCGCTGTGGAGGTAGGCGAGGCCCAGGATCGCGACCAGCATCAGCACGCTGCCCGCCATCGTGTACAGCATGAACTTGATGGCCGCGTAGACCCGCTGGTCGTAGCCCCAGATCCCGATGAGGAAATACATCGGGATGAGCATCGCGTCCCAGAACACGTAGAACAGGAACAGGTCGAGCGACAGGAAGACGCCGATCATCGCCGCCTCGAGCGCGAGGATGAAGATCGAGAACTCCTTGATCTTGAACTCGACGCTGTGCCACGACGAGAGCAGCGCCACCGGCGTCAGGAACGTGGTCAGCACCACCAGCAGCAGGCTGATGCCGTCCACCCCGATGAAGTAGTCAATCCCGAACGCCGGAATCCACGCGTGGCGCTCGACCAGCTGAAAATCGGCCGACGCCGGATCGAAGCGCGCCCAGATCACCAGGCTGACGGCAAATGCCACCAGCGACACCGCCAGTGCGATCCAGCGAATCAGCTGGTCACGGCGGCCGTCGGCGTTGCCGACGAGCAGCAACAGCACCGCTCCGGCGAGCGGCAGCACCCACGACAGCGTCAGCAGCGGAAGTTCCATTAGCTCCAGAGGTAATAGCCGAGGATCAGCACGACCCCCAGGATGATCGAACCCGCATAGGCGCGCACGGAGCCGGTCTGCAACTGCCGGAGCATCCACGCGCCGCCGGCGACGATGGCCGCCGTGCCGTTGACGGCGCCGTCCACCACCTGGACGTCGAAGCCGCGCCAGAGACCTTCGCGCGAGACAACCACGGTCGGATGGACGATGGCGGTGTCGTAGATCTCGTCCACGTAGTACTTGTTCAACAGCAGCCGGTAGACCGCCGCGAAGCGGCGCGCCATCTCGTCGGCAATCTCGCGGCGCTTCAGCCAGATGAACGCGGCGATGCCAATCCCGATCAAGGCGATCGCGCTGGACACCACCATCAGCGTCAGCTCCAGCGCCGCTTCGTCGCCGCCCTCGGCGGCCGCCGCCTCCGCGGGTTCGGCGGCGGCTGGCGCCTCGGCACCCTGGAGCATCGCGACGCGGGGGTCGGCCGTGAACGCCGGCGCCAGCCACGTGGCGAGCGCGTTGTGGCCGCCGAGCGCGTGCGGCACGCCAACGTAGCCCGCCAGCACGGATCCAAGCGCCAGGACGATGAGAGCGAAGGCCATGGCCGGCGGAGCATCGTGCAGGCCCCCGCCCGAGCCATGTCCGTGCCCTGCATCATGCGGGTGCGAGGACGCCGCGCCATGGTCGTGCGAACCTGCACCGTGTCCGTGCCCGGCCGGTTCCTCTTCCTCCGGGTGTGCGGGCGGCGCCTCGTGGCGCCGTTCTCCGTGGAACGTGAGGAAGACGAGCCGGAACATGTACGTCGCCGTCAGCAGCGAGGTGAGCGCGCCGATCAGCCACAGGATCGTGTGCCCTTCGTGGAACGTCTCGTAAAGGATCTCGTCCTTGCTGAAGAATCCGGCAAGGCCGGGCACACCGGCGATCGCCAGCGAGCCGATGACGAAGGTCCAGTAGGTGATCGGCAGGTACCGCTTCAGCCCGCCCATGTTCCGGATGTCCTGCTCGCCGTGCAGCGCGTGGATCACCGCCCCGCTGCCGAGGAAGAGAAGGGCCTTGAAGAACGCATGCGTGTAGAGGTGAAAGATCCCCGCACCGAACGCGCCGACGCCCATCGCCAGGAACATCAGCCCGAGCTGCGAGACGGTCGAGTACGCCAGCACCCGCTTGATGTCGTTCTGCACGAGGCCGATCGTGCCCGCCATCAGCGCCGTCGCCCCTCCGATGACGGCAACGATGAGCATGGTCTCTGGCGCATGGCTGAACAGCACGGCGTTGCGCCCGATCATGTACACGCCCGCGGTCACCATCGTCGCGGCATGGATGAGGGCCGACACCGGCGTCGGGCCTTCCATCGCGTCCGGCAGCCACGTGAACAGCGGGATCTGCGCCGACTTGCCCGTCGCGCCGATGAAGAGCAGCAGCGTGGCCGCCGAGACGACGCCGAACATGCCTTCCTCGACCGGCAGGCCGGCGGCGATCGCGGCGAGCCCCTGGAAGTCGAGCGTGCCGAAGCTGGAGAACAGGAGCAGCATGCCCAGGATGAAGGCATAGTCCCCGATCCTGTTCACGACGAACGCCTTCTTGCCCGCGTCGCCCGCCGACTTCTTCCTGAACCAGAAACTGATCAACAGGAACGAACAGAGGCCGACGCCCTCCCAGCCGACGAACATCACCACGAAGTTGGCGCCGAGCACGAGCACGAGCATGAACGCCGCGAACAGGTTCAGGTACGAGAAGTACCGCGCGAACTCGCTGTCGGTCTCCTCGTGCATGTAGGCGGTGGAGTAGATGTGAATCAGCGAGCCGATGCCGGTGACGACGAGGATCATCAACGCCGACAGCGGGTCGAGCGAGAACGTCAGCTCGATCACGAAGTCGCCCGACGCGATCCAGGTATACGCCCGCTGCTGCACGAGCCGCTGGTCGGCAGGCAGCCCCGCGAGCTGCCAGACGACGATCGCCGAGATGACGAAGGACGCGACCATCACGAGGCAGGCCACGCCGCCCGACACCGCCTTGGGCAAACGGCGGCCCAGCGTCGCGTTGACGACGAAGCCGAGGAACGGAAGCAGGGGAATCAGGGCCAGCACGGTCTCACCACTTCAGCGAGGTGAACGCTTCCGGGTTCAGCGATTCACGGTGTCGGAAGAGCGCGATGATGATGGCCAGCCCGACGGCGGCTTCAGCCGCGGCGACGGTCATGACGAAGAACGTGATGATCTGGCCGTCGACGCTGCCCAGGTAACGCCCGAAGGCCACGAACGTCAGGTTCACGGCGTTCAGCATGATCTCGATGGACAGCAGGATCGTGATGAGGTTGCGCCGCATGAACACGCCGGCCGTGCCGATCGTGAAGAGGATCGCCGAGACGATCAGGTAGTGGCTCAGCGGAATCACGAATCAACGTCCCTTCGTGCCAGCACGACGGCGCCGACCATCGCCACCAGGATCAGGATCGACGTGGCTTCGAACGCGAACATGTAGTCGGTGAAGAGCACGCGCCCGAGCTCGCGCACCGACGTCACCGCCGCGGCGTCGGCCGCCCCGCCCACCGGCTCGGCCAGCTCGCCGGCCCGCAGCAGCGCCCACGCCAGCTGCACGATCAGCAGGAACGCGAGCGCCGTCCCGAACCGGGCCATGCCCGGCTGGCGCAGCGGGTGCGTCCGATCCCACCCGGCGGCATCCTCCTGCGGTGCGTTCAGCAGCATGACCACGAACAGGAAGAGCACCATGATGGCGCCGGCGTAGATGATGATCTGGGCGACCGCCACAAACGGCGCGTCGAGCTGGATGTACAGGCCCGCCAGCGCCCCGAAGGAGGCGATGAGCAGCATGACGCTGTACATCGGATTGCGTTGTCCGACCACCAGCGCGGACGCGACGATCGCCAGCCCGGACATTGCGTAGAACAGGAGCGACTCAGGCATCGAAGTACAGCAACAGGGCCGCGGTGACGATCAGGTTGATGACCGACGCCGGAAAGAGCCACTTCCAGCCGAACTTCATCAGCTGGTCGTAACGGTAGCGCGGCACCGTCCAGCGGACCCAGATGTAGAGGAACAGGATGGCGCCGACCTTGGCGAGGAACCAGATCCAGCCTGTACTCGGGAGGCAGGAACGGTCCGTGCCATCCGCCGAGATAGAGGTCGGTGGCGACCGCCGACATCGTCGCCATGTTGATGTATTCCGCCTGCGGAAAGAGCGCGAACCGCACGGAGCTGTACTCGGTGTTGTAGCCGGCGACGAGCTCCTGCTCGGCCTCGGGAAAGTCGAACGGCGCGCGATTGGTCTCGGCGACGCCCGCGATCATGTAGATGATGAACCCGAGCGGCTGCAGGAAGATCCACCACTGCGGGATGAATCCCAGCCAGTAGCCCTGCTGGCTGTCCACCACTTCACGCAGCGACAGCGAGCCGGCGAGCATGATCACCGATGCCAGCGCGGTCGCGTAGGAGAGCTCGTAGCTGATCATCTGCGCCGACGCGCGGAGGCCGCCGAGGAGCGAATACTTGCTGTTGGATGCCCACCCGGCGAGGACGATGCCGTAGACGCCCATCGAGGTGATGGCGAAGATCACCAGGATGCCGACGTTGACGTCGGCGACGCCGAGCTTGACCGGCTCGTCGAGCAGGCCGAAGAAGGTCGTTTCGGCGCCCCACGGCACCGTCGCGAACGCCGCGAACGCCGCCGTGACCGACAGGAGCGGGGCGAGGTTGAAGAGCCACTTGTCGGCCCCCTTGGGCCGCAGCTCCTCCTTCATCAACAGCTTCAGGATGTCGGCGAGCGGCTGCAGCACGCCGTGCGGCCCGACGAGGTACGGGCCGTAGCGCTGCTGCATGAACCCCATGATCTTCCGCTCGGCGAGCACGAGTATCGCCGACGCGTTGATCAGCATGAAGAACGTCAAGCCGATGATGCCGAGCTGAATGAGGAATCTGAAGGTCCATAACCTACTCAGTCCGCCAGACGTCCAATTCGCAGCTCGCCAAGGTTTCACCATTCCGGTCGCTGTTGCGCGTTGACGAGCTGGTGCCCGCTGGCAGCTGCCTTCGCTCCTGCTCCTGATCCAATGATGCCCCGCGAACACCGGCTGCCGCGCGCGCCATTCGGCGGGGATGGTGCACCCGCCGGCGCGCACGTGCGCCTCGTACTCGTCCTTGAACAGCTTGATCGTCGTCAGGACCGGCGTGGCCGCCGCGTCGCCGAACGCGCAGAGCGTCTTGCCCAGGATGTTGTTGGCCACGCCGAACAGCAGATCGATGTCCTTGGCCTGCCCTTCCCCGCGCTCGATTCGCATGAGCAGCTTGAGCAGCCAGTCGCCGCCTTCGCGGCACGGCGTGCACTTGCCGCACGATTCGTGACGATAGAAGTGGAGGAGGTTCATCGCGAGCCAGACCATGCACACGGTGTCGTTGAGCACGATCAGTCCCGCCGAACCGAGGAGCGAGCCCGCCTTCTGGATGTGATCGAAGCTCGCCGGCGTGTCCAGGTCCTTCTCGAGGAGCAGCGGGACCGACGATCCGCCGGGGATGAGCGCCTTGAAGGGGCGATCGTCGATCATGCCGCCGGCGAACTCCTCCCCATAAATGAGCTCGCGCAGCGTCGTGTGCATCGACGCCTCATAGACGCCCGGACGCTTGACGTGCCCGCTGACGCAAAAGAGCTTCGGACCGCCGTTCTTCTCGGGACCGAGCGAGGCGAACCATTCCGGGCCGTTGAGGACGATGGGCGGGACGTTGCAGAGCGTCTCGACGTTGTTGACGGCGGTCGGGCACTGGTAGAGGCCGGCCACCGCCGGGAACGGCGGCTTGATGCGCGGCTGCGCGCGCTTGCCTTCGAGCGACTCGATGAGCGCGGTCTCCTCGCCGGCCTCGTAGGCGCCGGCGCCGCGGTGCACGAACACGTCGCAATCGAAGCCGCTGCCGAAGACGTTCCTGCCGATGTAGCCGGCCTTGTACGCCTTCTCGATCTCGGCCTCGAGCACTTCCTGCACGTGGTAGAACTCGCCGCGGATGTAGATGTAGGCGACCTTGGCGCCGATGGCGTAGCAGGAAATCGCGCACCCTTCGATGAGCAGATGCGGGTTCCGCTCCATCAGCACGTGGTCCTTGAACGTCCCGGGCTCGCTTTCGTCCGCGTTGCACGCGATGTACTTGGGCCGCGGCGTGTCCTTCAGCACGAACTGCCACTTCAAGCCGGTCGGAAAACCTGCGCCGCCGCGGCCGCGGAGGCCCGATGCCTTCACCTGCTCGATGATGTCGTTCGGCTTGAACGTGAGCGCCTTGCGCAGGCCCTCGTAGCCGCGCTGGTTCTTCAGGTAGAAATCGAGCGTGAACGCGTCCGGCTCGTTGACGTATTTCGTCAGGACCGGTTCGTAAGCCATAGAAGAAAGGGCTCAGGGCGCAGGGCCCAGGCCTGCAGCCCCTCTTTCCTTCTGGGCCCTGGGGCCCGCGGCCCTGAGGCCCTCTCTTTATGCAGATGACAACCCGTGAACGCGGCGCGGCCTTTCGCCTTGATGTCGTCGATGAACCTGCCGGCCTGGTCGGGTGACAGCCGCTCCTGCCAGTCGTCGTTCACCATCACCACCGGGGCGCGGTCGCACGCGCCGAGGCACTCGACCTCCAGCAGCGTGAAGGTGCCGGATGCATCCGTCTCGCCCGGCTTGATCCCGAGCTTGGCGCTCAGCTCCTCGGTCACGCGCTCGGCGCCGAGGAGCGCGCACGACAATGTGCGGCAGACGTTGAGCACGTAGGTGCCGACCGGCCTCGTGTAGAACATCGTGTAGTACGACACGACGTCCTCCACGTCCGCGGCCGTACAGCGGATCTGCTGCGCCACGTGCCGCATGGCTGCCGCGGTCAGGTAGCCGCCGTTCTGGTTCTGCGCGAGGTAGAGCGCGTAGAGAATCGCCGACTTCCGCTGGTCGGGCGGGTAGCGCGTGACGATCTCGTCGAACTTCGCCTGGTTCTCAGGACTGTAGGCGAAGTCGCCGCCCGGCTCCGCCAGCTTCCGTTCCGACTTGTGGAACTTCGCCGGCGCATACTCCATCTGCGGATGAAAACTCACCGGTCGCAGTCTCCCATCACGACGTCGGTCGACCCGATCACGGCCACGACGTCGGCAATCATGCCGCCCTGGATCACGTACGGCAGCGCCTGGATCGCCATGAATGACGGCGGCCGCATCTTCACGCGCCACGGCCGGTTCGTGCCGTCGGAGACCACGTAGACGCCGTGCTCCCCGCGCGGCCCTTCGACGGGAACGTAGACGTCGCCCACCGGCACGGTGAAGCCCTGCGAGTAGATCAGGAAGTGCTGGATGAGCGCTTCCATCTCGGTGTAGACCTTGTCCTTGGGCGGCGGCACGACGCGCGGGTCGTCACACGCCCACGCCCCCGTCGGCGTAATCCGCGCGATGGCCTGCTTCGCAATCTTCACGCTCTCGCGCATCTCGGCCATGCGCACACGGTAGCGCGCGAACACGTCCCCTTCGGTCTGCGTCGGAATCTTGAAGTCGTAGGTCTCGTAGCCGAGGTAAGGGAAATACTTGCGGACGTCGTAGTCGGAGCCGCCGGCGCGGGCAATCGGCCCCACCAGGCCCCACGCGAACGCGTCCTCCTGCGTGATGACGCCGACGCCTTCGGTGCGTCGCAGGAAGATGTCGTTCTTCGTGAGCAGCCCTTCGAACTCGTCGAGCTTCGCCGGGAAGCGTTCGAGGAACGCGTTGACCGCCTCGTGGAAACCGCGCGGCAGGTCCTCGCGCAGCCCGCCGATACGGATATAGCTCGGGAAGAACCGGAAACCGGCCATGAGCTCGTTGATGTTCATCAACAGCTCGCGCTCGCGGATGGCGTAGAAGAGCATCGAAACAGCGCCGATTTCCATCGCGTGCGTGCCGAGCCAGATCAGGTGGCTCGACAGGCGCTGCAGCTCCGCGATGAGCACGCGGATGTCGTTGACGCGCTGCGGCATCTCGAGGCCGAGCAGCCGCTCCACACTCAGCGCATACGCCAGGCTGTTGGACTGCGCGGCGAGGTAGTCCATGCGCTCGACGAGCGGGATCACCTGCTGCCACTTCTTCTGTTCCGCGGTCTTCTCGATGCCGGTATGCAGGTAGCCGATCGTCGTTCGCGCCGACTGGATCGTCTCGCCGTCGAGCTCCAGGATGATGCGAAGGACGCCGTGCGTACTGGGGTGCTGCGGCCCCATGTTCACGGTCATCGTCTCCGTACGGAGTTCAGCCATCTCTAACTCTTCGTGTCCGGATTCGACGTCGGGCGCCCGGCCCCACCAGAGACCGGGGACTCGAGACCGTGGATCAGCCGCGATTCGATGCTCATGGCTTGACGCCGCGGCCGCCGCGATCGCGCACGAGGTTCGCCCGGAACTCTTCCTCGGAAATCTCCATGGGCTCGTACGTCTGCGTCACCTTCCGGATCTGCACCGGGTAGTCCTTGCGGCCCGGGTGCCCTTCCCAGTCCTCGGGCATGAGCAGGCGCCTCAGGTCGGGATGTCCGTCGAAGACGACCCCGAACATATCCCACACCTCCCGCTCGGGCCACCCGGCGCCCGGCCACACCTCCTGCACGGTCGGGACGGTGCCGCCCTCGGGCACCCGCACCTTCAGGCGCAGCCGCCGGCGGTTCGGAACCGAGAGGAGGTGATAGACGATCTCGAAGCGCGGCTCGCGCGGGAAGTAGTCGGCGGCCGTGATCTCGATGATCGCGTTGAACCGCAGCGCGGGTACCTCGAGGAGCGCGCGGCAGGTGCTCACGAGCTGATCGGCAGGCACGTAGATGGTCGCGAAATCGACGCTCCGGCCCACCTCGTACGAGGCTCCGGGCACGAGCGGCGTGAGCGTGGCGATGACCTCGGCAGCGTCCATTCTCAATCAAGGCAAAGCGCAGAATGCCCGACGCGCAATGCTGAACGACAAGGCACGTTTGTCATCGAGCTTTGGCCATGGCATTGAGCATGATCTGGAAGTTTCAGGCGCGCGACCGGGCGATCTTCTGCTGCAGCTGGACGATGCCGTAGATGAGCGACTCCGGGCGCGGCGGGCAGCCGGGCACGTAGACGTCAACAGGAACGACCTGATCCACACCCTGGACGATCGCGTAGTTGTCGAACACGCCGCCGACCGAGGCGCAGGCGCCCATCGAGATCACCCACTTCGGCTCCGGCATCTGGTCGTACACACGCCGCATGGCGGGCGCCATCTTCCGCGACAAACGGCCGGCGACGATCATGAGATCCGACTGGCGCGGCGAGCCGCGAAAGACCTCGGCGCCGAACCGCGCGATGTCGTAGCGGCTGGCGGCCATCGCCATCATCTCGATGGCGCAGCAGGCCAGACCGAACTGCGCCGGCCAGATGGCCGACCGCCGCGCCCACTGGACGACCTTCTCCACCGTCGTCGTGAGAAGCGGGAGGTCGGGATCGAGTCCGTGGTCGTGGGTAACGGGACTGCTCATAAGACCTATGCCGCCTTGCGCGGACGCCGGCCGGCGTACGCGCGGCGAGGCGACGCCCCAGTCCAGCACGCCCTTGCGCCACACGTAGATGTAACCGACCGTCAGGATCGCGAAGAAGGTCACGATCTGGATGAAGCCCGGCCACCCGAGATCCCGGATAGCCACCGCCCAGGGATAGAGGAAGGCCACCTCGATGTCGAAGAGCAGGAAGATCATGGCGACGAGGTAGAACTTCACCGACTGCCGCTCGCGGGCATCGCCGACGGCCGGCATGCCGCATTCGTAGGGCGCCAGTTTCTCAGGGGTGGGATTCTTCGGGCCAAGGAGCACGGAGAGGCCGATCATGACCGCGGCGAACCCGACGCCGAGCACAATCATGATGACTACGCCAAGCCAGCCGTCCATCGTGCGCCTCTCTTACGACTCGTATCGGAAAACCGGATGGGCCCTTCGTGCGCGGCGCCCTGACCTGCCGTGCTTGTGAAGAGTTTCCCAAACCTGTTCATGCTATAGAACGGACGTACAAAGGTCAATTACGGCGACTGGAGCGTATCGGCGAAACATATGAGACTCGCCTGGTTCAGAGCGACCCCACCGGACTCGGGCGCGCTCCTCGACCGCACCGCCCCGCTGATCGAGATGCTTGCACGGACGCACGACATCGAGATCGTCACCGAAGCCGACGCCCACGACTTTGTCTGGAAGCACAACCGTCGGCCCGGCGACGTGTGCGTGTATGAACCGGGTACCTCACCCGCCCACCTGTTCATCTGGCCCTATCTCCTCCACTATCCCGGTGTGGTCGTTCTCCACGGCGCCGTCATGCGCGACATCCGGGCGTGGGCGGGCTCACGCCTGGTGGTGGCGTTCGATGCCGCGGTGGCGCGGTCGCTCGAGGAAGAGCACACAGGCGCGCGCATCCGCCACGTCACGCCGGGGGTCCCGGCCGGCAACTCTCGACGCCCGGCGCCCGCTTCCGAACTGCGGGTCGGGCTCATCGACCCCTCGAGGCGCGAGGCCGTCGAACGGGCAGCACGACGCGCTCGGAATAGAGGCGCTGCCGTTCGCGTGCTCGACGTCCCGGACGAGGCCGACGTCATCGTCGCCCTCGAATGGCCGCCGGCGGCGGGCCCGCCGGTCGCCGCCCTGCACGCCATGGCCCGGGGACGACCGGCGATCGTGCTCGAAGTCGAGGCGACCGCGGGCTGGCCGGCGCTCGATCCACAGAACTGGCAGCCGCGCGGGTTCTCGACCGCTGCGCCGATCGCGGTGTCGATCGACCCGCGCGACGAAGAGCATTCGCTGATGCTGGCCTTCGTGCGCCTGGCGGCCGATCCGTCGCTCCGCAGCGCGCTCGGCGCGGCCGGCCTGGCGTGGTGGCGTGCGCACGCGACCATCGAACACGCGGCCGCGGGCTGGGAAGCGATCCTGCGCGAAGCCGCCACGCTCGACTCGGCGTCGCCACAGCCGCGTCGCCGACGGCAGCGAGAGCGCTCGCGGGATCCTCGAAGACTTCGGAGTCGACGTGGATTTCCTGCGAGCCTTGTAGCTTCGGGCTTCGGGCTACGGACGGAGCGCCGGCCTGGAGCCCGGAGCCTGGAGCCCGGAGCCCGAAGTCTCCCACGGATACCCCGGCTCGGTCGTCAGCCTCGTATCCTCGATCGGCACGCCCATCGAAAAGTGATACAGGCTCTGCCACTCGTGACCGGAGAGACCGAGCACCTCGTGGACCGGCTCGTCGTAGAAGCACCCGATACCGGTAGCCCGCGACGACACCGCCTCGGCGGCGAGATAGAGCACCTGGCCAATCAGGCCGCACTCCCAATACAGGCGCCGGTAGAACGACGCGCCGCGCTCGCGGAGGGCGCTCTCGACGCGCGCGATCATCCCCAGGCTGAAGAACCCGTCCTCGGCGATCTCCTGGTCGCAGGAGACGCGGTTCGCCATGCGGCGGCAGTCGATCGGCACCAGCAGGTACAGCGGCACCAACGGCTCCGGCTGTTCCCAGAGGAACTCGGGCCGCATCGCCTGCTTCCACTCGTCGAGCACCGCCGGATCGCGGAGGTACGCGTACACGCCGGGCGCCAGGCCGTCCACGCGGTGAACGAACATCGCCAGGTGCACGTGAGGCGCCCAGTCGACCGCATCCCACGGTGGTGCGCCGGGCTGCAGCCGGGCGAGGATCGACAGAAACGCGTCGCGGCGCAACGCATGGCGGCCGTCGAACGCCGTGGCACTGCGACGCTGCAGGATGATATCGCGCGGGATCGGGACGCTCGCGCTCGGTGGCTGGCCATTCGCGACGTCCGATCGGCGAGCGCTCAGCCCCGGATAGCGCGTCGCTTCAGCCACCTCACCGATGATCGGCCACTCGACGTGGCTCGCGCTGAGGCGATTGGCCGCGCCGTGCCACGTCGCGCCGCGCGCCGCCTCCACCAGCGCTGCAGGATCCATGTCCAGCCATCGCGCCGGATCGCCCGGCGTCACCACGGCGATGCAGTCGGGATCCTCCCGCTCCGCCCCGCCGTAGTCGGCGTCACGATCGAGTCCCAGCAGCGTCGCGATCTGCGCATCCGACCAGCGTGGCAGCAGCGTCAGCCGCCACCCGCAGAGCGACGCCGCGACGCGGAGCGCGCCGATGGCGTGGCCGACATCGTGCTGGCAGTATCGAAACGCGCGCTCGCCGTACTTCCACGCTTCGCGCCAGTGGATGGACGTCAACGCCACCAGGAACTCGCCAGCCGTGACGTCGAGCGCTGAACCGAGCTCGCATCGAACCTCGAGCCCGTGCTCCTTCGCCGCGTAGTGACACACGCGGCCGTCCCACACGACGTAGGCTTCGGTGGGATGGAGATTGCCGCTCGAAGGATTGACGCGCAGCGCCCAGCGCGAAGACGGCGTACTGCTTCCAGGCCGACAGTCCCATCGAGCAGCGGAGAAATTCGCCGACGGCCGGAGGCCCCGGCTGGCGAGGAAGTTCGAGCAGCGCCGCGCCCGCGTAGCGCCGGAACGGATCGGGCTGCGAGGCCCAATCGAGGTAGCCGAGCGCGGGCGCAAAGCGACCGAAGTGATGCTTCGTCGCGTCGTGATAGCGGAGAACGGTCTCGAGGTTCATGGGTTCATGGGTGCAGGAGGTCAGAGGAACCCTCTGAACTCACTGAACCGGTTGAACCCGAATCACTTCGAGGAGAGCTGCGCGATCCGTTTGTCGAGCTCCTCGATCGCCTGGCCGAGCTGCTGCTTCCGCGCCTGGTGCGTGGTGAGCTCGAGCTGCCGCTGCAGCTCGGTCCTGGCGAGGCGGAAGGATTCGATCTGCCTCGTCTGTTCCGGATCGCCGCCCTTGGCCGCCTGCCGGGCGCGCTTCTTCTCCTGCTCCCGTTCTTCCATGCGCTCGGCGAGGCGGGATTCCGCGTCGACGAGCCCTTCTCCGGCGTCACCCATAGGTCCATGATTATACGGAATCCCGGCGGGTTGTTTGTCCAATCGTTAGAATCGACACGGTGGCCCGCGCACGGACGCTCGACCTTTTTCACCCCGCCGTGCGCGAGTGGTTCAGCCGCGCCTTCGACGGCCCGACCACGCCGCAGCAGCTCGGCTGGCCCCCGATCGCGCGCGGCGAGTCCACGCTGATCCTGGCCCCGACCGGCAGCGGAAAGACGCTGACCGCGTTCCTCTGGTGCCTCAATCGTCTGATGTTCGAGCCGGCGCCGCCGCCCAGGGATCGCTGCCGCGTTCTTTACGTGTCGCCGCTGAAAGCGCTCGCGGTGGACGTCGAGCGCAACCTGCGCGCGCCGCTGGCCGGCGTGGCGAACATCGCGCAGTCGCAGGGCGTCGCGGTGACGACGCCGGCCATCGCGATCCGGACCGGTGACACGCCGGCCAACGAACGCGCCCGCTTCCTGCGCGAAGCCTCGGACATTCTCATCACCACGCCCGAATCGCTGTTTCTCCTCCTGACGTCGAACGCGCGCGAGCGCCTCGCCACGGTGGACACGGTGATCATCGACGAGATTCACGCGCTCGTCCCGAGCAAACGCGGCGCGCACCTCGCGTTGTCCCTCGAACGGCTGGAGGCGCTGCGCCCGGCCACTGCGCCGCCGCTCCAGCGCATCGGGCTGTCCGCCACGCAACGTCCGCTCGAGGAGGTCGCGCGCTTCCTCGCAGGCGCGGAACGGCGTCCCGCGGCCAGGCGCCGGCGCAAGGAGAGCAGGACGACGGCGCGAAAGAGGGACGCCATTCCGCTCGACGAAGTCAAAGCCGAGCTCCACGACGAGTTCGCGCAGGAAGAGAAGCCCGCCGCCTACCGCCCCGTCACCATCGTCAACGCCGCGGAGAAGAAGCTGCTGAAGCTGCGGATCGAGGTGCCGGTGGAAGACATGGCGCGCCTGGGCGCGCCGGTCGATCTGCCGAGCGGCCCGGCAGCGCAGGGGCCAGTCCGATCCTCGATCTGGGCCTCCATCCACCCGCGTCTGCTGGAGCTCATTCGCGCGCACCGGTCCACGCTGCTCTTCGTGAACAGCCGCCGGCTGGCCGAACGGCTGGCCGGCGCGTTGAACGAGCTGGCCGGCGAGCCGCTGGTGCGGTCGCATCATGGGTCGCTCGCTCGCGAGGCGCGCAGTGAAGTGGAAGACCTGCTGAAGGCCGGCCGCATCAAGGCGCTGGTGGCAACCTCCTCGCTGGAGCTCGGCATCGACATGGGCGCGATCGATCTCGTCGTGCAGATCGAAGCGCCGCCGTCGGTGGCGAGCGGCCTGCAGCGAATCGGCCGCTCGGGTCACCAGATCGGCGCGGTGAGCGAAGGGATCATCTTTCCGAAGTTCCGCGGGGACCTCGTCGCCTCGGCGGCGGTAGCGCGCGCGATGCACGACGGGATGGTGGAGTCGACCCGCTACCCGCGGAACCCGCTCGACGTGCTGGCGCAGCACATCGTGGCGATGGCGGGGCTCGAGACCTGGGACGTCGACGAGCTGTTCTCCCTCGTCCGCCGCGCCGCCCCCTTCATCGATCTGAGCCGCCGCATGTTCGAAGGTGTCCTCGACATGCTGTCGGGCCGTTACCCGGCGGACGAGTTCGCGGAGCTGCGGCCGCGCGTCACGTGGGACCGGGTCAACAACGTCGTTGCGGGACGCGAAGGCGCCAAACGCGTGGCCATCGCCAACGCCGGCACCATTCCCGACCGGGGTCTGTACGGCGTGTTCCTCGCCGGCGCCGACCGGCCCGTGCGCGTGGGTGAGCTCGACGAGGAAATGGTCTTCGAGTCGCAGGTCGGCGAAACGTTCACGCTCGGCGCGTCCACCTGGCGGATCGAGGAGATCACGCACGACCGCGTCCTGGTGACGCCCGCCCCGGGAGAGCCGGGCAAGATGCCGTTCTGGCACGGCGACCAGGCCGGCCGCCCGGTCGAACTCGGTCTGGCCATCGGCAAGCTCGTTCGCGAGCTGCGCGCGTTGCCGCGGGCGGCTGCCGTCGATCGGCTGGTGCGGCTGCACGATCTCGACGCAACGGCCGCAGAGAACATGCTGCGCTACCTGGACGACCAGGCCGCCTCCGGCGCCGTGCCGGACGATCGCACGATCGTCATCGAGCGCTGCCTCGACGAGCTCGGCGACTGGCGTGTGTGCCTGCTGTCGCCGCTCGGCAGCCGCATCCATGCGCCGTGGGCGATGGCCGTGTCGGCGCAGATTCGCAACCGCACCGGGATGGATGTCGAGGTGATGTGGGGCGACGAAGGATTCGTCGTGCGGTTTCCAGAGGCCGAGAGCCCTCCGGACCCGATGCTGCTCATACCCGACGTCGATGAGGTCGAGCCGCTGGTGCTCCGGCAGCTCGGGTCCACCTCCCTCTTCGCGGCGCGGTTCCGTGAGACCGCGGCACGGGCGCTGCTGCTGCCGCGGCGGCGACCCGGTATGCGGACGCCGCTGTGGCAGCAGCGCAAGCGCGCCGCGGATCTGCTCGCGGTCGCATCGCGCTTCGGCTCGTTTCCGGCCCTGCTCGAGACCTACCGCGAGGTGCTGCGCGACCACTTCGACATGCCGGCGCTCGTGGACACGCTGCGGAAGATTTCCGCGCGTTCCCTTCGCGTCTCGACGATCGACTCGAAGGTGCCGTCGCCGTTCGCGGCGTCGCTCCTTTTCAGCTACGTCGCCAACTACATCTACGACGGCGACGCGCCGCTGGCGGAGCGCCGGGCGCAGGCGCTTTCGGTGGATCAGGCACAGCTCCGCGAACTGCTCGGCGACGCCGAGCTGCGCGAGCTCCTCGATCCCGACGCGCTGGTCGCGGTCGAGCGGCAGCTGCAGCACCTGGACGACAAGTACAAGGTGCGGACGGCCGACGGGCTGCACGATCTCCTCATCCGCATCGGCGACCTGACGCTCGCCGCGCTCGAGGAGCGAAGCGTCGTGGCCGATACCGCGACGGCCGTCCGCGAGCTGGAGCGCGCGCGGCGGATCGTTCAGGTTTCCGTGGCGGGCGAGCGACGCTTCGTCGCTGTCGAGGACGTGGCGCGGTATCGCGATGCGCTCGGCGCGCCGCTGCCTCCCGGACTTCCGGAGGCGCTGCTGGAGCCGGTGCGGGATCCGGCCGGAGATCTCGCTCTGAGGTACGCCCGCTCGCATGCGCCGTTTACGGTCCGCGACCTCGCCGCGCGCTATGGCCTTGGTCCGGCTGTGGCGGAGGCGTTACTCCTCCGGCTCACGGAGGCAGGCAAGCTCATCGAGGGCGAGTTCCGGCCGGGCGGCGTCGATCGCGAATGGGTCGATCCCGACGTCCTGCGCAGCCTCCGCCGGCGGTCGCTCGCCAGGCTGCGGCAGGAGATCGAACCGGTTGACGCGGACGCGCTCGGGCGGTTCGCCGTCTCGTGGCATGGCATCGGGTCCGGGCGGCACGGACTCGAGCCGCTGCTCGACGCGATCGAGCAGCTGCAGGGGGCCGCGATTCCGGCCTCGGTGCTCGAGCGCGAGGTCTTGCCGGCGCGCGTCGCCGACTACCGCCCCGACATGCTGGACACGCTCATGGCCGCCGGCGAAGTGGTCTGGGTGGGCATGGAGTCGCTCGGCGAACGCGACGGGCGCATCGCACTCTATCTCACCGACCATCTGCTGCGGCTGCGGGCTCCCGCCGCGACCGCGCCGGAGGTCGAAGGCCGGGCCGCGGAGATCCTGTCCTATCTGCGTCAGCACGGCGCGTCGTTCTTCACGGCGATTCACCAGGGCACCGGGCAGGGCTTTCCTATCGAGACCGTGGACGCGTTGTGGGAGCTCGTCTGGAAGGGCCTCGTCACCAACGACACGCTGCACCCGCTTCGCGCGTATGTGCGCACGGAGGACAAGCGCGCGGCGCGGCGCAACCGCGGTGGCGCGCCGTTCCGCTCGCGACGCCTCGTGCCTCGAACCGCGGAAGGCCGGTGGTCGGCCGTGGACGTTCCCAGGATGACGAAATCGGCAGCGACGGAATGGGGCGCGGCGATGGCGCAACAGCTGCTCACGCGGCACGGCGTCATCACGCGCGAGACCGTCGCGTCGGAAGCGGTCGCCGGCGGGTTCTCCGCCGTCTATCAGGTGCTCAGGGCGATGGAGGAGGCGGGACGCATCCGCCGCGGCTACTTCGTGGCTGGCCTCGGGGCGGCGCAGTTCGCGATGCCCGCGGCGCTGGACCTCCTGCGCTCGATGCGCGAGGTGCCCGAGGACCCGCGAACGGTCGTGCTCGCGGCGACCGATCCGGCGAACCCCTACGGGTCGATCGTCCCGTGGCCCGAGCTTGCAGGGCACGCAGCGCCGCAACCCACGGCGGAGCCCGGGCGTCCGACGCGGTCGGTCGGCGCGCGTGTGATTCTCGTGGACGGTCAGGCCGCTGCATATCTCCGGCGCGGCGAACGCGAGCTGCTCCTCTTCCTTCCGGCCGCCGAACCCCGGCGCTCGCAGGTCGCACGCGAGGTCGCCCGCATGCTGCTGCACCTTGCCGCCGCACGCGAAGAGGGCCGCCGCGGCATGCTCGTGGCTGAGATCAACGGCGACGCCGCCACCGCTCACCCGGCAGCGCGGCTGTTTATCGAAGAAGGCTTTGCAGCGACCGCGATGGGACTCCAGGCACGCGCGTCCATCAGGAATTTTCAGATCGGCAGCCCGAACGGGAGGTTTCCGCTGCAGGAGGCTGGCATCCGTGTTGCGGGATCACGTCATGGAGGATATGTATCCATGGCTGATCCGAGAAACGACCCGCAGACGCAAGACCAGGAGCAGGACCAGGACCAGGCACTCGAGCGCGAAGGCGTCGGCTCGGAGCGTAACCGCGTCCACGATGACGCCGTGCGCGGCGTGAGTGACGAGGGCGTCAGCGACGAGGGCGAGGACGTTGACCCGGACAGCGCCGACGCGGACCTCGACCGGGACGACACGCTTACCGACTAGGCACCAGGATCGGCCGGCGTGCAGCGGCAGCCGGCTGGTTGCGGGCCCGCGCGGCTGCCAGCTGCCAGCAGCCGGCTGTCAGCTGGATATGCCCGAAGGCGACACTATATTCCGTGCGGCCCGCACGCTGCACCGCGCGCTCGCGGGCCGCACGGTCACCAGGTTTGAATCGGTCTTTCCCCACCTCACGCGCGTAGACCACGATCGCCCGCTCCGCGGCCGGGTGGTCGAACGGGTTGAATCGCGCGGCAAGCACCTCTTGATGTGGTTGTCCGGAGGCCTCGTCCTCCGGACGCACATGCGCATGAACGGGTCGTGGCATCTCTATCGTCCCGGCGAGCGCTGGCAGCGGCCCCACCACGATATGCGCATCATCATCGGGACGGCGGAGTTCGAAGCCATCGCGTTCAGCGTCCCTGTCGCGGAATTCCTGACGGCCGCCGACGTCGAGCGGCAGCGCGACCTGCGAGCGCTGGGACCCGATCTGCTCTCGGACGAATTTGACGAGGCGGAGGCGCTGGCGCGCATCACGGCACAGGGTGACGTCGAGATCGCCGACGTCCTCCTCGATCAGCGGGCCATGGCCGGCCTCGGCAACATCTACAAGTCCGAGACCCTCTTCCTGTGCCGCGTGAACCCGTTCACGCCCGTCCGCGATCTCGAGCCGGCCACGATCGGGCGGCTCGTCGCCACCGCCGCAAAGCTGCTGCGCGCCAACGTCACCGATGCGACCGGCGGCGGGATCGTCACCTACGCGGGCCTGCGACGGACGACCGGGCGCAGCGACCCGTCGGCGCGCCTCTGGGTGTACGGCCGCGCGGGAAAGCCCTGCCGCCGCTGCGGTACGGCCGTGTCGCGGCGGAAGCAGGGGCCGAACGCGCGCTCGACCTATTGGTGCGAGCGGTGCCAGCCTGTCGAAGGGTCCGGAAGGACCCGCCCTACCGTAGGGCCGCCGGGGCCATCTTCGCGTGCGGGTGCGCGCCGCAGAAAAACCGGGCCGCGCGCGGCCGCACTCGATAGTGGCAGCGTCCCGCCTGTAACAGCTCCCCGTCCGTGTTCACGCGCACCACGCGATCGAACTCGAGGTCGAACGCCGACGCCCGGAAGTGCTGCACGCGCTCGTCGTCCTGGTGCTCGCCTGCGGCGATCGTCTGGAGCACGCGCACGAACTCGAGCAGCGGCATGCGCTTCACCAGGAACACGTCGAGCAGGCCGTCGTCGATGAGCGCGGCAGGCGCGATCGGATACCCGCCGCCGATGAAGCGGGCGTTGCAGATCGCGAACATCTGGAGCTCGACGTCGCCAGCCCACCCGTGCCCGTCCCCGCCGCCAGGCAGCGTCAGTCGCGCCGCGAAGGGCTCCGATCCGAGCAGCGCGCGCGCACCGCCGATGAGATACGCCAGCTTGCCCGTGACGTCCTTCAAGCCCTCGGTGACCGCCTCGGACACGTCGGCGACGAAGCCGCCGGCTGACGTGTTCACGAACGAGCGGCCGTTGACCGTACCGACGTCAACGTCCACCACGCGAGCCGCGAGCAGTGCCTCGAGCGCGCCGTCCGGATCGTCGCCAAGGCCGAGCGCCTTCGCAAAGTCGTTGCCGGTACCGAGCGGAATGACGCCAATCGGGATCGCGCACGCCTCCGCACTCGTCTCAAGCAGCGCCCGCAGCACGATGTTGAGGGTGCCGTCTCCGCCGGCGACGTAGAGCGCGTCGCACCGTTCCTCGATCGCGCGAGCGGCGGCGCGCGCCGCATCGTCCGCGTCTCTGGTGATCGTGATGTCCAGGTCGCGGACCAGCGTGCGGAGCGTTTCGTTGATGCGCGTCAGGAGCAGCGGCGCCCGGTCCGCCCCCGACGTGGGGTTGACGATGAGCCGGGCGCGCATTACATCAGCTTGCCGACGGGGCCCAGGTCGAGGTTGAGCTCGTCGAGAGGGATGCCGAATTTCGCCGCGATGTCGCGGACCGTTTCCTCGAGCTTCATGAGCGCACGGCCGACATCCTCGGTCTGCTCATCGCTCAGGGTGCCCGCTTCCATCCGGCGGATGGCCTGACGCTCGAGCAGTTGCCGAATGAACTCCACGAGCGTGAGCACCAGCTGCGCGACCGAACGTTGCACGTCGTCGGGATCGGCATTCCAGCGCAGTGGCGATGCGGTGCGCGCGGTGCGCGCGAGCTCTTTGCGAAGCGCTTCGAGCTCGCTGACTTCGGTCACCGTCACCCGTCCAGACGTGGCGACGACCTTTGACCGTTTCGATCGTTTCGCCGGGACCGGCGCCGCCGCGCGACGCGTCCCCGCGTCACGTTTCTTCTTAGAAGGGCGTCGAGAAGGCATATGGAGGCCACGGACCGGACACCACCACGTGCAGGCCCGCGTCCTGCGCGGCTCGTTCCAGCGCGACGCGATAGCGTTGCGCCTGGCCGCGCGGCACCAGGTGGTAGACACTGACCACTGACCCGCGCCGCTCCACGTGCTCGTCCCGGACCCATCGTCTCACGGCGGCGCGAACAGGATCGAACCCGAGTATTTCGCGTTCCCGGCCGGCAGCCGCCGCACGCGCCTTCAGGTAGTGCGCGCCCGAAACTGGAATGGTCGAGGTCTCGTCCGGAATGCCGGGCGTGGCCGCCGGCGACTGGACAACCCTGGCGGTCATCTGGACCCGGCCGCGAACCGCCCGGAGACTCCTCCGCAATGTCTCCTGCCGTGACTGGAGGATGAAGGTCAGCTCGATCAGATCCTGCACGCAGGTGCCGAAGCGCGCCGGAAGCAGAGCAGGCAATCGCTGCGAGAGCGCCCGGAGGACGCGATCGTACTTGCGCAGCGCGGCATCGGCAGGCTTCGGCGTCCGTGGGAGCTCGCCTATCACCGCGGCAATCCTTCCAACCGTGACGGCGCGGAGCCGCTCACCGCCGATCCCCTTCAGGGTGATTCGTCCGTCAGGCGGGGTGGCGATGGCATACACGCACAGGGCCATTTGTGAAATCTGATTTCGCGATCTGTTGCGATGTGCGATCTGATTTGCGATCGGCGACGTGTAGCTCGTGCGATGTGTGCTTCGTGGCGACCGGCATTCCGATCGTGCGAAACAGATCGCAAATCATGAATCGCCAATCACAGATCCCTCCAGGTCACGCACGGCCGGCCTTGACGCGTGCCGCATGGCGCCGGCTGTGGCGCGCCACCACGTCGCTGTCTTCGGCCGGCAGCACGCGGTCGGCGGCGCACAGCAGGAGCGACAGCCGCAAGTACACGAGGTCCACCTCCGCCAGACCGATCGTGATGTCGCCAGTCAGCACGACGCCCTTGCTCAGCACGTTGTCCACGATGTCGAGCAGGGACGCATCCTCGGTGCCGAGAATCGATTCGGCGTCCGGCCGCCGCTTCTTCGCCATCAGATGAAATTGTACGGGGGCCACGGCCCGGTGAGCGACACGACCAGTCCGGAGCGGCCGAGCGTCTTCGTGTTTCGCCGCAACGCCGCGCGGAACGCGCCTGCCTTGCGCGTGGGGACGAGGAAGGCGGCGTCGAGCAGCAGCCGGGAGCCGGGCGCCGCCTGTTCCGTGGCGGTCCGGCGGCGCGCGTCGGTCGCCTCACGCGCCATCGCGCGATACAGACGGTCTGCTGCCGCGCGCGCTTCGGTGAGCTGCACGCGGTTGACGTCGAGGAGGTCGCGCTTGCGCGCCAGAAACGCGGCGCCCGACACCGGCCGGTCGTGCGCGCGCTCGACCGTTTCGCGGACCGCCCTTCTCGTCCCACGTGAGGCGCAGCCCCCATTCGAGCTGGCGCTCGATGCGCGTCATGATGCGGGCGATACGCTTCCTGTCGCGCGCGACGTGCGACACCGCGCGCTCGTCCGAGGTGAAAAGCGTGAAGAGCTGCATGGGGAGCACGGCAGGCGCCGGCAGAAAGTGCTCGACCACTGCTTCGTGCTCCATCGCGCGGCGGCCGACCCAGTCGAGATCCTGCAGCCCGCGCTGCAACGACGCCTCGCCGTACCTCGCGCCCAGGCACGCTGGCCGCCACGAGCCAGGTGCCGTCGCCGGCGTCGAGCAGGCGCAGGTCGCGGCTGCCAGACAACCCTGCCGGCACGTCACGCAACGCGGGCCGCCTGGCGGTGCGCACCAGGCAGTACACGTATGTCAGCGTCGCGTTCACTTCTGACGGGATTTCGTTCGGGCGGTTCGAGCCGTTCGCCTCGTTCGAGCCGCTGGAGCGGTTCGGGCACTTCGCGGCGTGTGCGGCGTTCGCGCCATCCGGACCGTGCGAGCGGTTCGCGCCGGTTGTTTGGCACGCGTCGCGGGCAGCGGCAGCGCCGGCGCCGCTCGTTCGGCGGCGTCGCCCGGCGCCATGTCGAGCACCTCGATGGCACGCTCGCCGCCGGTCTGCACCAGGGTGCCGTGGGCTGGCGTGGTCTCGACGATGGTCGTGTGCGGCGCGTCTGCCGGGTCGTGGAAGTCACCCGACACGCTCGCCTCGATCTGGAACCGGCTGTCCTCGGAGGTCTCCATCGGCTGCGCGCCGCCGAAGGCCAGCGGTCCCGAGCCGCCCTCGCGCCGCTCCTTGATCTCGCGGATGCGCGCCAGCAGATCGGCCTCGATCTCCTCGAAGTCCTCGTCCGAGATCTCGCCCATCTCACGGCTCATCTCCGCCGCCAGCAGCTGCTCGCGGAGCGCCGTGTCGTCGTTCATCTCGGCTTCGGCGGCGGTGATCGTCGTCTCGATCGCCCACCGGATGCCCGCGATCATCAGCGAATCGAGGAGAAACATCTGATCACCGGCACCGGACACTGAGACAAACCACAGAGGCGCAGAGACACAGCGAACGTAGCCGTATTGAACTCGGTGCCTCTTGTCTCTGTGGTTCGTAAGTGTCACATGACTCGCCGGCCTAATGCTGCCCGGCCCTTTCCAGCTTCAGCCTGATATTCACGAAGTTGTACGGCGGCCACGGCCCCGTGTACTTGAACGTCAGCTTGTCGAAGTGCGACGCGATTTCCTTGATCCGGCGATCGAACGCCTGCTCCTGGTCGCGCTGCACGAGGAAGGCGGCGTTCATGATCATCTTGTCGCCGATGGCGCGGTTGACGCGCGAGGCGACCGAGACGTCGCGCAGCCGCTGCAGGAACTCGGCGACGTAGCGCTCCGACCGCGTCTGCAGCGCCGAGTCGATCAGGCGGCCGTACTGCATGCGCGCGAAGTAGGTGGATCCCTTCTGCGACGAGATCTCCGACTTGAGCCGGTGGATGTCCTCGTCCTCCAGCTCGATCGCCTTGACGATCTCCTCGCGGTCCCACAGCACCTTCAGGCCGAACTCGAGCTTGTCCTGCATCTTGGCGAGCACGTCCGCAAACGCCTCGTAGGCCGAGCGCAGGAGCTCGACGATGTCCTCCCGGGTCTTGAAAATCGTGCCGAAGGACATCGGGATGACCGTCTGGTCGCGCATGACCGTCTCGTTCACCCGCTCGTGCGCGAGCACGTTCTCGCGCGTCGAGTCCAGCGGCGCAATCGGCACGTCCGAGACGACCGCCGCCATGTCCTTGAAGTTGATGGTGTAGACCTCGGGCCATTGATCGTCCATCCCGATCGGCCCGAACTTGAGCGGCTGCCCGGCGCGGATGATGCAGTAGACGTAGCGGCCGCGGCCGGCGCTCCGGTCCGCCGAGGGCAGGCTTGGCTTCGGCGCGCGCTCGACGACGCGTTCGACGCGCGTCTCGGTGCCGCGCACCTCCGTCTCGTGCGTCACGCGCGTGACCGCCTCCTTCTCGAGCCGCGCTGCGCGCGCCGACCCGGGTTTGCCCGTGCGCGTCGGCTGCACCGCCTTCCGCGTGTCGCCGTAGCCCCGGTTCTGCATGCTGCGTGAGACTCCCGGTGTGGAATGCGCGCGGGCCGCGGGCTTGGCGCGCGCCGCCGCCTTCTTCGCAGTCGTCTTCGATGCCTTCGCCATAGTCAGAGATTAAAACCCAAAAGTGAACTCCCGACCTCCAACTCTCCGCGCCGGCGACGAAAACGTCTTCCCCGGAGTGTGCGAATCGGACAGAGCGGCCGGGACCCGGAGTTTTATACCTTATTCACCATGCTCAGCATCCGCCGCACTTCGACGACCAGGTCGTCGGGCAAGCACGGCTTGGTGACGAACGAATCGCAGCCGGCCTTCTTGGCGCCTTCCGACGACCCGGCCAGCGCATGGCCGGTCAGGGCGACGACAGGAATCTGCCTGGTCCGCTGGTCTGCCTTGAGCACCCGCGTGGCCTCCCAGCCGTCCATTCCCGGCAGCGAGAGGTCCATGAGAATCAGGTCGGGCAGCAGCGCGAACGCCTGCTCGACCGCCTCGTTGCCGTTGCGCGCCTCGGCAACGCGGAATCCGGAAAACTGCAGGTACTCGGCGTACATCTCGCGCGCGTCCTGGTAATCGTCGACGACGAGAATGAGTGGTGGATTCTGATCCGTCATTGCTCTGCCTGTACAGGAATCGTCAGCGTGAACGTCGACCCCTGGCCGATGCGGCTGTGCAGCGTGATGCGGCCCCCGAGCGCATTGGCCAGGCGCCGGCAGATGGCCAGGCCGAGGCCCGTGCCGCCGTACTGGCGCGACGGCGAGTCATCCACCTGGCGGAAGTCTTCGAAGATTCGCTCATGATGCTCCGGCGCGATGCCGATGCCGGAGTCGGCGACGACGATGGTGGCCGTGTTGTCGTCCAGGTCGACGCCGACGCCGATCTCAATTCCGCCCTCGTGCGTGAACTTGAGTGCGTTGCTCAACAGGTTGACGACGATCTGTTTGACCTTCTGGCGATCGCTGAAGACGAGCGGCACTTCCGGCGACAGGCGCGGCGTCACCGTCAGCTTCGACCGCCCGATCACCGGGTCGAGCTCCGCCATGACTTCCGGCACCAGCTCGTTCAGGTTGAACTCGCTCAACTGCATCGGCATCTTGCCCGCCTCGATGCGGGTGATGTCGAGGATCTCGTTGATGATCGTCAGCAGGTGGCGGCCGTTGGAGTCGATGCGCTGGAGCTGGCGCTTGACCGTCGGCAGCAGGTCGCCGGCGACGCCCTGCAGCAGCATGTGGGTGTAGCCCAGGATGGCGTTGAGCGGCGTCCTGAACTCGTGCGACATGTTCGCCAGGAACTGCGACTTGAGGCGCGAGGCCTGTTCGAGCTCGATCGCCTGCCGCCGCAGCAGCTCGTTCTGCGTGGCGAGCTCGGCGGTCGCCGCCTGCACCCGCGCCTGCAGCTCGTCGGACGCCAGCTTCAACTGCTCGTACAGCCGCGCGCGCTCCAGGGCTTCGCGGCGGTCGTGGAGGATGGTCACGACCGCGGTCAGCTCGCCCGTCTCGGTGAGCACCTTGCCGGAGATGGCTTCGACCGGCACCGACTCCCGCGTGTTCGGGTTCAGCAGCGCCAGCTCGCCGCGGCGAATCTCGCCGGGGCCGGTTTCGCCGAGCAGCAGGCCGGAAATGAAGGACGAGAAATGCGCGTCGTTCGCCTGCACGTTGCGTTGCGCCGTGGCGTCCGCCTCCGGCAGCAGCGTGAACAGCTCCTCCGCGGGCGCGTTCATCAGCATCGTCCCGCCCGCCTGGTCGGTGACGATGATCGGATCGGCCACCGAATCGATGATCAGGTTCAGGCGATCGCGCTCGGTGCGCGCCGCGGCCTCGGCGATGCGCAGCTTCTGGTAGTTCTCCTCGATCTGCTCCGTGGCGCGGCGCAGGTCGGTGATGTTCCGCAGCACCGAGACGACACCGGTGCCTTCGCGCGGGTCCTCGACCGTCGTGCTGAGCACTTCGAAGAGCAGGTCGGACCCGTCGCTCGGGTCGACCAGCAGCAGCTCGCGGGCTTCCGAGGGCACGTCCACGGCGGTACGGGACAGCGCCGCGGAAAAGAGCATGTTGTTCAACTCGACGGCGCGGCGGCGGCCTTCGCTCTCCTCTTCGCTGGCGGCAAACAGCTTCTCTGCCCGGGAGTTGGCGACGATCAGGCGGCCTTCCGTGTCGGTCAGCAGGATCGGGTCGGTGACGGCGTTGATGATCGTGAAGAACAGCGCGCGCTCCCGGCGCAGCTTCCGGACCTCCTCGGCGAGGCTGCCGCGGCCGCGAATCTGCTCGATCTTCTGCCCGAGCACCGTGGCGGCCCACTGGATGTCGCCGTCATTGCCGGCCGGCTGCCGCAGCAGCAGCAGCCCGAGGCTGCCTTCGTCGCCCTCCCTCGCGCCGCGCAGCGGGATCGCGGTGAAGGGTCCGGCGCCAAGCGGGGTGGAGGGCAGGACGCGGTTCGGATGGCCGTTGGCCCGCGAGGGTTTGAACAGGCGCGGCTCCGGCGACGAGAGCGCCGCAACCAGGCCGTCCTGCGTATCCGACATCGGCCACGAAAACAGGCCGACGTCCTCGCTGGACACGCCGTAGCCCGCGATGCCGACGAGCATGTTGGATTCGCCGTCCACCGCAAGGCAGACCGATCGCCGCACCGACGCGTGACGCGACAGCCACTCGAGGGTGGCATGGGCGCAGCGCGCGAGGTCCTCGTGATGGACGAGGTAGTACTCGAGCAGCTCGAGCCGCGCCGCGGAATTGACGACTGAAATCGGCGCGCGTGAGATCGTCCGCGCCTGCAGCGAGCTCATGGCTCTATCCGGGACCAGACCGGATGCTCAACGCTCGACGCCCGGCAATCGAGGCGCGGACACAAGCTCCCAGCCCACGCACGAACACGAGCAACCCTGGGCATGGAGCCTTGGTCCATCATTGAGCGGGGATTCCTTACTGCCGCGTGCGCCGGCGCGTCGCCGGCGCCCGGGTGCCGGCCGTCGAGCTGCTCTCGAGCTGTGCCCGCAACGCCACGTTCTCCGCCGCGAGCTCGTCGTAGCCTCGGGGTGCCTCGACCGCCGGCCGTGACGCGGATGCCGCCGCGCCCACCGCTTCGGAATACTTCAAATAGGTGTCGATCGAGGCCACCACGACGCGCGCTTCGACGGTGATCAGGTCGATCCCGACGAGCGAGACGCGCACCCAGGCGTCGATGACGATCCCTTTGTCAAGCACTCGGTCGAGGACGTCGATAAGACTTGTCCCGCCTGCTGCACGTTCAACGGCCATCGTGGAAGCTCCTTAGAGTCGTGTCGTCCCCGCCATCGACGTCAGTCGTTGGTTGCGGCCAGCCCGCGCCGGCGGCGGCCGGAGGAGGCGCGTGTCACCGCCGCGAGCCGCCGTTCGAGCACCCGCAGCTGCTCGCGCAGCTCGAGATTTTCCTGCATCATCTGCTCGCGTCCCGGCGAGAGGTGACGATCGTATTTCCACCAGTCGAGGCCGATCTCCTCGGCCTTGTCGATGGAGCAGATCATCAGGCGGATCCGGATCGTGAGCAGCTCGACTTCGGCCAGCGACACCTTGATGTCGCCCGCCACCACCAAGCCCTTGTCCAGCACGCGGTCGAGAACGTCAACGAGCCCGGTGCTGCTGCGGCTCGGGCTCCCTCTCAGGTCGGTCGGCATGCGTGAGGTGTGCGTGCTCCAGTAGGGCCGCGGAAGCGGCGTGCAGTCCGTCGCGCGACCGCGAAACTCGCGCGAACGGGCAGTATAGATCGCAAGGATCGCGATTTGTAACCGGCGAGTCGCTTCGGCCGGAGCCAGGATGAATATTTAGTTGCTAGCTCAACCATGAACTTTGCACACGGTAGAGCTTTCGACTCGGGAATGCCGAAGTACACTGCGGCGCCGGATGCGTGACCTGCTCCGTTGGTCCGTGCGTCACCGCCACCGCATTCGTACACCTGCGGAGCTTCCGCTCCTACCTTATGCATGTACTCGCATGGGCGTGATTGGCGACCCGCGTGACGCGACGCAGCGACCGGAGCACCCCGGCCATCGGTTTACGAGATCCGTGTCGTCGCCCTCCTGCTCATCGCAGGTGGAATGATCAACAGCAACAACAAATGAGGCCTCCACGTAGCCCGATGGGGACGATGTTCAGGTTCTGACAGGATGCGCCTCATCACCTTCGCGATCGTGCTCGTCGCCTCTGCCGCCGCCGGCGCGCAGGACGTGCCGCTCGAGTATCGCGTGAAGGCGGCGTATCTCTTCAACTTTGCCAAATTCGTCGAGTGGCCGGCCGCGGCCGCGGCGGGCCCGATCACCATCTGCGTGGCCGGCCGAAACGTCTTCGGCGAAGCGCTCTCGGAGACCATCCGCGGGGAGACGATCAACGGCCGTGCGCTCGCCGTTCGCGTCATCATCGAACCGGAGGCCGGATGCCAGATCGTCTTCGTGCCGCGGGGAGCGGCCGCGCCCGCGTATCTGCGGGCGCCGCCCGGACGTCGCCGTCGCTGACGGTCGGCGAATCCCCCGACTTCATCGAGCAGGGCGGCATCGTCAATTTCACGCTCGAAGGCGCCAACGTGCGCTTCCAGATCGATGCTGACGCGGCGGAACGTGCCGGGCTGCGCATCAGCTCGCGCCTGCTCCGGCTGGCGAGGGAGCCGGGCGGCGCATGAGACGTTTCCGCGATCTCCCGATTCGTCACAAGCTGCTGCTGACGACGCTCGCGTCGAGCGCCGCGGCGCTCGCGCTCGCCAGCGGCGGCTTCCTGGCGTGGGACATCGCGCAGTTTCGGATCGAGATCGCGGAGGACGTGGATGCCCAGGCCCGCATCGTGGCGGACAACAGCGCCGCGCCGCTGACCTTCCGCGACGACCAGGCGGCCGGCGAGACGCTGGCCGTGCTCCGGCTGCGGCCGCGCATCGACATGGCCTGCCTCTACGCGGCCGCCGGGCCAGCTGTTCGCCACCTACTACCGCGATCCGACGACCGTCTGTCCGGCGGCGCCGCCGCCCCGATCGACGTTCGGGCCGGACACGCTCGCAGGCCGTATCGGAGGTCCGCATGGGGCCGGACCGCCTGGGCATGCTGTACATCCGTCGCGACCTGAGCGACCTCTACGACCGCGTTCGCATCGGCGCGCTGACAGGCGGCGGCCTCCTCCTGCTCGCGATCGGCGCGGCGTTCCTCATTGCCCAGCGCATGCAGCGCGTCATTGCCTCCCCGCTGCTGCAGCTGGCCGACACGGCCCGCGCCATCTCGGCGAGCCGCGACTACGCGCTCCGCGCCGTGCCTGCCAGCAACGACGAGGTCGGCGTCGTCGTCTACGCCTTCAACAACATGCTCGACCGGATCGCGGAGCGCAACGCGGAGCTGTCGCGCGCCAACACCGAGCTCGAGACGGAAGTGAAGGAACGCCGCCGGATCGAGGCGGAACGGACGGCGGCCCTCATCCGCGAGCGCGACGCCAACCGGCTGAAGGACGAGTTCCTCGCGACGCTGTCACACGAGCTGCGTACGCCGCTGAACGCCGTGCTCGGGTGGACACGCGTGCTGCGCGCCGCGCACGTGGAGCCGGCAACGCAGGCGCGCGCGCTGGAGAGCATCGAGCGCAACGCCCGGGCGCAGGCGCGGCTGATCGAGGACCTGCTCGAGGTCTCGCGCATCATCACGGGCAAGCTGCGTATTCAGGTACGCCCGGTGGACCTGGCGGCGCTCGTGGACGCGGCCGTCGAGGTGGTACAGCCGGCCGCGATGGCGAAGCAGATCACGCTCGACGTGAGCATCACCGTGCGGCCGGCGATGACGTCGGGCGACCCGGATCGGCTGCAGCAGGTCGTCTGGAACGTGCTCTCGAACGCGGTGAAGTTCACGCCGGCCGGAGGCGCGGTGATCGTTCGCCTCGAGCGCGCCAACGGCTACCGCCTCACCGTACGCGACTCGGGACCCGGAATCGAGCCGCGGTTCCTGCCGCACGTGTTCGAGGCGTTCCGGCAGGCGGATGGCACGGCGAGCCGCGAGCACGGCGGCCTCGGCCTCGGCCTCGCCATCGCCAAGCAGCTCGTCGAGCTGCACGGCGGCACGATCGCGGCGCGAAGCGCCGGGCGCGGCGCCGGCGCGACGTTCGAGATCTTCCTGCCGTCGATCGTCGCCGCGCAACCCGGCGCGACGGCGCGCGAGACCGTGGCGGCCGCCGCGGTGCCGGCGGCGGCCGTGGACGACGAGCTGCTGCGCAACGTCCGCGTCCTTGTGGTGGACGACGAGGAGGACGCGCGTCTGCTGCTCGAAACGACGCTGACGCAGTATGGCGCCGACGTGACGATCGCGTCGAGCGCAGCCGAAGCGATGCAGGAGATCGAGCGCGCGCTTCCCGACGTCGTCCTCAGCGACGTGGGCATGCCGCACGAGGATGGCTACTCGCTGATCCGCCGCCTGCGGGCGCGGCCGGCAGCGGCGGGCGGCTCGATTCCCGCCGTGGCGATCACCGCGTACGCGTCAGCCAACGACCGCCTCGCGGCGCTGTCAGCCGGCTACCAGGCGCATGTCGCGAAGCCATTCGAACCGCGCGAGATCGCCGCGCTCGTGGCGCAGCTCGGACGCACCACGGATTCGTGATCGACGCCTCGCGTGACAGACACGGCCTTCAGGCAGGCGTCTCCGCCTCGTCGGTGCAAGCAGGCTTCGCATTGTCGGTGCAACCAGCCTCACCAACAGGCGCGCGCTTGTGGGATTGTTTTGACGCGGCTAACATGAGCGTGCTCATGGCGACGCAGTGCTCATTCGACATCACGTCCAACGTCGACCTGCAGGAGGTTGACAACGCGCTGAACCAGGCGCGCAAGGAAGTGGCCCAGCGCTACGACTTCAAGGGGACGAAGGCGTCCATTGAATTCGATCCGAAGGAGTCCAAGCTCGTACTCGTCGCTGACGACGACTTCAAGCTGAATGCACTCTGGGAGATCGTGCAGACCCGCCTGGTGCGCCGGAACGTGCCGACCAAGAACCTGACGCGCGGCACGGCGACGCCCGCCGCCAACAGCACCATACGCCAGGAGATCTCGCTGCAGCAGGGGATCCCGTCCGAGAAGGCAAAGGACATCGTCAAGTTCCTGAAGGACTCGAAGCTGAAGAAGGTGCAGGCCTCCATCCAGGGCGATCAGCTGCGCATCACCTCACCGTCGAAAGACGACCTGCAGGAAGCCATGCGCGTGCTGCGTGACCAGGACTTCGGCGTCGCGCTGCAGTTTGGGAACTATCGAGGTTGAATCAGGCAGCTTTCACCTGAGCCGGGCCACAGAGACACAGAGCGTTCGCGGGTTTTCTCTGTGACTCTGTGGCTTCCGGCTTCAGCCGGAAGTCTTGGCGACTCTGTGGTTCGTGCCTCATGACCGTCGGCTCACATTCGGCGGAATCCAGGGATCATCCGTCCAGCCGACGCCGTAGCGCGCAACCTCGACGTCGATGAGGTAGGGCTTCCCGTCAGCCGTTGCGTTCCGGCTGCGACCCAGCGCCGCCTTCAGTTCTGCCGCCGTTCGAACTTTTTCTCCAGCGACGCCAAACCCCTTCGCAATGGCGGACATGTCCATATCGGGCTTGCCCAGATAGCTGTGGACAAACTGCCCCGTCTGCACCATCCGGCCGCCGGCGACCGCCGAAAGCACGCGATTGTGCGGCCCCCCGTACGCGTGATTGTTGTAGACGACGACCACGACCGGAAGCTCGAGACGCGCCATGTTCCAGAGCGCCGTCGGGCCGAAGATGAACGACCCGTCGCCGACCAGGCAGACGACCTGCTGATCCGGGCGCGCCAGCTTCACTCCGGCGGCTGTTCCGACGCCGGCGCCCAGATGTCCGCCGTAGTAGAAGAACATCTCCCGTCCGCCCAGCGGGTTGAACTCGAAGCTGTGAGAGATGTCGACCGAACCACCCTCGTGGACGATGACCGCATTCGGATCCGCCCACTGCGCGATCTCGTAGCTGACGCGATCGGGCAGCATCGGCGTGCGATCCCAGTCGGGATTCCGGGTCACCAGGCGGCGGAGTCTTCCGCGCGTTGTCGCTGAAGGTCCGCACCTGCGCGAACCGTTCCTGCACCTTTGCCTTGATGGCCGGCGTCATGAGCGTGTTGACGGCGGCGATCAGATCGTCCAAGCCGTAGGCCACATCGGCCACCAGCGGCACCGTCGTCGCCAGGAAGTTGCCCATGCTCGCGCTGTCGATCCGAAGATCGATGAACGGCGTGGAGCGCGGCACCATCGGTGCCGGGCTGTTGTGCTGCATCTTGTTGCCGACGTTGATCACCAGGTCCGGCTGCCTCGGATACGCCACCGTGTCGATCCGGCCGCCCGGCATGTCGCTGATCCAGAGCGGGTGATTCTGGGGGAAATTGGTGAAGACCTGCCGCGCCTGCGTGACCGGCAGCGCCAGCAGCTCCGCCAGCTGCACCGCCTTGGCAAAAGCCTTCGCCTTGTAGATCTCGTCGCCGACGATGAGCAGCGGGTTACGCGCTTCGACGAGGAGCCTGGCCGCGCGTTCGACTTCCGCCGGGTTGGGGCGGACACGCATCCGCGGATCGACGCGATCGTGGGTGATGATCTCCGTGCGGATGCGCTCGTGGTTGTAGTCCTCGTGCCAGTTCATGTAGGTCGGACCGTGCGGCGGCGTCCATGCGACCTTGAATGCGCGGCGCACGGTTTCGGCGATGGAGTCGGAACGCCGCGCCGTCCACGACCATTTGGTCAGCGGCGTCACCAGCTGCTCCTGGCCGGCGAGCTCCTGGAACGCGTCGCGTCCGGCCTCGCGCGAATCGTCGGCGCGGGCGCTATAGACGACGAGCGGCGTCTGCTCCTTGAACGCGTTGAAGATCTGCCCGGTCGCGTTCATCAGGCCGACGACGGCCGCCTGGGTGACGAGCGCCGGCTGTCCCGACGCCTTGATGTACCCGGCGGCCATGGCAGCACCGGGGCCTTCGTGCGCGGTCAGGATGAACTGGAGCTGCGGCCGATCGACGAGCGCATCGTAGAACTCGGCGTCCTCGCTGTCGGAGCCGCCGAAGACGTACTTGACGCCCGACGCGATCAGCTGCTCGGCGAACGCCGCCCCGGCGGGGCCCTCGAAGATCCGGATGTCGTCCGGTGTCAGCGGCGCGCCATCCCTGCCCTGCGCCACGGCGTTGACAGACCGGAGCACCGATTGCGCCGCGGCCGCCGACAGGCCGGACCTGATCAATCCGCGGACGAACTCACGCCGCGACACCGCGTTGGAGAGATATCGCGCAACAAGCTCTCTCATGACGTTCCTGACTGGATGTAACGATAATCGACGGTCAACGATCGTTCATCCATGCGGTCTTCGACAGCCCCGGGGCCCTTCGCTCCTGAGCCCTGAGCCCTGGGCCCTGGGCCCTGGGCCCTTTACCATCACTTGGCATCCGGCCCGCGCACGCGCGCGAGGTAGTCGGCCATCCCGTTGATCTCGTCTTCGGTCCACAACGCCCGGCGGCCGACCATGCGATAGAGCACGCCCGTCCAGGCGCGCCGATCCTGACGGAGATCGTTCCACATGGCCTGGCTGTGGCACTGGAAGCACTTGTTCATCAGCAACTCCCTGCCGGGCCCCTCCGCCAGGGTGGCCGCCGGTTGACCGGCGGCTGGGGTTGTCGCGCCGTAGTGCTGGGCCAGGTAGGTGACGATCGCGGCGGCCTCGGTGCCCGGAACCTGCGCGCCGCGCTTGATCATCTCGGCGACGATATCGCGCCATTCGTTCGCCGTCGCCCGACGGCTCACCGCCGTATCGAGGTCATGGCATCCGACGCACCTCGTCGCAACCAGTTCCCTGCCCGGCCCTTCGGGCAGCGAGACCGGCCCGGCGCGCTGCAACAGGGCATCCGCGCGGAGGCTGAGGACGACCATGCTGAAGAAAAGGGTGGCAGCCATCCGTGCCATGGAGCGGGAGTCTAACAGTGCAAGGCACAAGGCTCAAGGCGCAATGGCGTCTCCAGTCTTCGGTCTGCGGTAGCAACCAGGTTGTTGTAGCCGGGGAACGCAGCCGGAGACCGCAGACCGAAGACCGGTGGAGACCGAAGACTGGAGACCGAAGCTCGTGTGCCTTGTGCGTTATTTTTTCTCCTTCTCTTCCCAGGAGACCTCGGTCTCGCCGTTCGCCTGGAGCTGCAGGATGGCGTTGGCGACGCGATCGGTACGCGCGTTGAGCGGCAGGTCGGCCTGGTACACGAGCTCCTTCGCGCCGGCGCTGCGCAGCTCGTATTTGATGTCGTAGCGGCGCAGGATCGCCTCGATGTCCGGGCGCATGGCGGCAGGATCGGCGGCCGCGACCTTCAGATCGAACATCTTGCGGCGTTCCGGTTCGAGCGACTCGATGATCCACAGGACGCCGAGGATGAAGAGCGTGCCGAAGATCGCCAGGCCGTAGAGCTCGACGCCGGTGGCGAGACCGATGCTGAGCGTCGCCAGCATGACGACCGCGTCCTTCGGGTCGTCGATCTTGGCGCGGTAGCGGATCAGGTTCGCGGCGCCGACGATGCCGAACGCGCGCGCGAGGCTCGACCCGACGACGAACATCACGAGCGCGCCGACGACGGAGAGGACGATCTGCGTCTGGATGACCGGAGCCGAACGTGGCGGCGTGCCGCGCCGCCGCGGGCGAAACGCCAGCGCCGCGCCGAGCAGCGCGGCCACGGGCAGCGCGATGATCGCCCGCGCCACCATCGCGGCGTGTGATTCCAGGATGTCCGGAACGTACTGGGTGAACTCGGGCGGCAGTCCCTGCTCGAACATCAGCGTCGGGTCGAAGCGGACGATTCGGGCGTCGGGTCGGCGCGCAGCGCCAGACCATCGGCGATCTTCTGGCGGATGCGACGGATGTAGCGCTCGGCGATCGGATCGGCGTAGTTGCCGGCCCGGAACGCGTCGCGCCACTGCTCGTCGGTGAGGCGCTGCATCTGCGTCGCGGCCCACTGTACATCAGCCGGCTCGATCATCGATAGCAGCTCCTGGTGGCGTCCGTCGTAGGCGAACTCGATCCTGCCGTCGCCGACGCTCTTGATGAACCCGTGCTTCTCGAAGCCTTCGACCCAGTTGCGGCGCGGAAACAGCTTTCCCGTCTCACCAAGTGACGCGCCGACGTCGCGGACGACAAACCAGCGCGCGGCGCCGTCCCACGGCTCCTTCAGTTCGTAGATGCTGTTGTTGTCGTCCTTCAGGTCGCTGCTGTTCAGCATCAGCAGCGTCACCAGCAGGCCCTTGAACGGCGCGCGTCCCGCTGAAGGGATTGGCGGCCCAGTTCCAGTATTCATCGAGGCGTTCCAGGCTCTCCAGCTTCGGTCGGAACCGCGCCTCGCTTTCGAGCCGGGGTTCCTTCTCTCCGGCATCGAGCTTCCACGAAGGTAGGTAATAGATGGGCGGTTGGTGATACCCGAGTGCCCAAAGCAGGCGGGACACCACGACCTCGGTCTGCGCTTCGGGACCGATCTTCGCGCTCCACTCGGTGCCGTCGGGGCTGACCACGTCATAGCTGACGCTGAACCCGGTGTCGTCCTTCCCTTGGAGCTTGTAGACCGCGTCAGCCGGCGGCGCATATTTCTTACCGCCGATTCCCCAGATAAGATCCGCGCTCCCGCTCGGGCTCCGTCCACAGCTCTGCCATCTTCTCAGGAGCAACGGGCGCGGCCGGCGCGTCCACGACGACCGTCCGTCCGCCGCAGGCCGCGCTGACGAGGGCGAAGACTGCTACAGTCGAGGTAATTCGCACATCCATAGCACTCACCTCTTCAGCAAGGGACGTTCCAGTTGCACTCATCCTTCGCGCCCGCACCCTCGATGTGGCATCGCGTTTGGTTCGGGTAGACCTGCTCTGCCAATGCCACCCGTCTCCACTCCCGCTGCGACGTACCGGTTGCAGTTCAACGCGGCCTTTACCTTTGCCGATGCCACGGCGATCGTCGGCTATCTCCACGCGCTGGGGATCTCGCACGCGTATGCGTCGAGCTACTTCAAGGCGGTGCCCGGCAGCATGCATGGGTATGACGTCGCCGATCCGACGCAACTCAACCCGGAGATCGGCGACACGCGCAGCTACGGCGCCTGGGTCGATGCCCTGCACGCGAGCGGCATGGGGCACATCGTCGATCTGGTGCCGAACCACATGGGCATCGCGAAGTCGGCGAACCCGTGGTGGCAGGACGTGCTCGAGAACGGTCCCAGCTCGCGGTATGCGCACGTGTTCGACATCGACTGGCATCCGCTGAAGCCGGAGCTCGAGAACAAGGTGCTGCTGCCGATCCTCGGCGGCTCGTACGGAGCCGTCCTCGAGCAGCAGGAGATGCGACTCGAGTACCACGACGGAGCGTTCCGCGTGCGCTACTACGAGCAGGTGCTGCCGATCGCGCCGGGCACCTACGATCGGATTCTGGGCGCGGGCGCTCATCTTCTGCTCGACGAGGTTGGCGCCGAGAGCGACGCCGGCATCGAGTTCCTCAGCATCCTCACCTCCATCAGGCACCTGCCCGGCCGCGAGGCGCAGGACCCGGAACGGCTCGCCGAACGCCACCGTGAGAAGGAAGTGATCAAGCGGCGGCTGGCGGCGCTCACCGCGAGGTCGCCCGAGACGCTCGCGCACGTGGAGCGGGCGGTGGAGTCGTTCAACGGCGTGGCCGGGGATCCGCGCAGCTTCGACCAGCTCGACGAGCTGCTCTCCGTTCAGGCCTACCGGCTGGCGCACTGGCGCGTGGCCGCGGAAGAAATCAACTACCGGCGCTTCTTCGACATCAACGAGCTCGCGGCGATCCGGATGGAGGACCCGGCCGTGTTCGACCGCGCGCATGCCTTCGCGTTCGATCTGCTCGCGGCCGGCTGCGTCGAGGGCTTCCGGATCGATCACGTGGACGGCCTGTACGACCCCGGCGATTATCTGGCGCGGCTGCAGGCCCGCGCCCGCGAGGTGCGGCCCGAGCTGTACTCGCACGGCCGGCCGCTCTACGTGGTGGTCGAAAAAATCCTGGGCTTCGGCGAAACGATGCCTGACTGGCCGGTCGAAGGAACGAGCGGCTACGACTTCCTGGTGATGCTGAACGGCCTGTTCATCGATCAGCGCGCCGACCGCGCGATGACGGATGCGTACGAGCGGTTCACGCGGCTGCGCGTGCCCTTCAGGGAGATTGCGTATCGCGGCAAGCAGCTCATTCTGCGTATCAGCATGGCCAGTGAGCTCAACGTGCTCGCCCACCGGCTGAACCGGTTCTCGGAGCGGAACAGGCACTACCGCGACTTCACCCTGAACAGCTTGATCCAGGCGATGCGCGAGATCATCGCGTGCTTCCCCGTCTATCGCACCTACGTGAACGACCGCGAGCCGGACGTCATCGAGCGCGACCGCGCCTTCATCGAGGAGGCGGTGCGCGAAGCGAAGCGGCGGAACCCGAACAGGCCGGGCGCGGTATACGATTTCGTCCGCGATCTGCTGCTGGCAAAAGCGGACTACATCGGCGCGAGCGAGCGCGCCGAGCACATGGACTTCGTCGCCAGGTTCCAGCAGGTCACGAGCCCGGTGACGGCCAAGGGCATCGAGGACACCGCCCTCTACATCTACAACCGCCTCGTGTCGCTCAACGAGGTTGGCGGTGAGCCCGACCACTTCGGCGTGTCGGTGGAGACCCTTCACGGCTGGATGGGCGAGCGCGCGGCCCGGTGGCGCCACGCGCTGTCGGCCACCTCCACGCACGACACCAAGCGCAGCGAGGACGTGCGCGCCCGCATCAACGTGCTGTCGGAGCTCCTCGGCCCGTGGAAGCAGGCGACCGTCCGCTGGGCGCGCGCGAACCGGCGCGGCCGCTCGACGGTGGAAGGCCAGTCTTACCCGAGCCGGAACGAGGAGTACCTCCTGTACCAGACGCTGGTTGGATCGTGGCCGCTCGAGCCGATGGACGCCGACCAGGAGCGCGTCTACCGCGAACGGATCGGCGCCTACATGCTCAAGGCGATGCGCGAGGCCAAGGTCTTCACGAGCTGGCTGAACCCGAGCGAGCCGCACGAGCAGGCGATGTCGGCATTCATCGAGGCGGTGCTGGATCCGGCCAATACGGCGTTCAGGCAGGACTTCATCGAGTTCGAGCAGCGGGTCGCGCAGTACGGGATCTACAATTCGCTGGCACAGCTCGCCGTGAAGACGACGGCGCCCGGGGTCCCCGACTTCTACCAGGGGACCGAGCTCTGGGATTTCAGCCTGGTGGATCCTGACAACCGGCGTCCCGTGGACTACGCCAGGCGCAGGACGCTGCTCGAGGAGATCGACGACGCGTCGCGCGATCGGCTCGCGCTCACCTCGCGGCTCATGGGCGCGACCCACGACGACCGGCTGAAGCTGTTCACCACCACGACCATGCTGCGATTCAGGCGCGAGCATCGTGCGCTGTTCGAGGCCGGGACCTACGAGCCGCTTTCGTTCGAGGGCGCGCACCGGCATCACCTGTTCGGGTTCGTGCGCCGCAATGGCGGCGAGGAGGCGATCGTGATCGTGCCCCGCCTCGTGGCCACGCTCATGCCGGACGCCGGCGTGCCGCCGCTTGGCGAGCGCGCGTGGGGCGGCACGCGGATTGTGCTGCCCACCGCGGACACCGGGGTCAGACACGATTACCAGAACGTGTTCACGGAGCGCTGCGTCGCGATCCGCCGCGAGGACGGGCGCACGTTCGTGCGCGCCGCCGAGGCGTTCGAGCACTTCCCGGTGGCCCTGCTCACCTAGCGATGTTCTGGACCATCGTCGGCTTCGCGTTCATCACGTGGCTCGTGCTCGTGCTGCTCTTCACGCCGCGCATCGACTACCACGTCACCGCGCCGCTGCGGCCCGACAGCGACGACTTCCTGCACGTCATCCAGTCCACCTGCCAGGCGGCCATCCACCATCACAACAAGGTCGAGATCTTCACCAACGGCGCGCAGTTCTATCCGGCGATGCGCGACGCCATACGGTCGGCGCAGGCGTCGGTCAACCTGGAGGCCTACATCTTCCAGCCCGGCGAAGCCGCCGACATGCTGGTGGACGCGATGGTCGAGCGCGCGCAGGCCGGGATCGAGGTCCGCGTCGTCGTCGACGCCATCGGCAGCTCGCGGATGCGCGGGCCGACGCTGCGGCGGTTGCTCGATGCGGGCTGCCAGATGAACTTCTATCAGCCGATGACGTGGCACCGCCTGCACCGGTTGAACAACCGCACGCACCGCGAGCTGCTCGTCGTCGACGGGTGCGTGGCGTTCACCGGGGGCGCCGGCGTCGCCGACTGGTGGTTGAAGGCGCACCGCGGCGCGCCGGCCTGGCGCGACACGATGGCGCGCGTCGAAGGACCGATCGTCGCGGCGCTGCAGGGTGTGTTCGCCGAGAACTGGCTCGAATGCTGCGGCGAGATTCTGACGGCTCCGATGCACTGGCCGACGCTGCGGCCGGCCGGACCCACCGAAGCGATGCTCGTCAAGAGCTCCCCCTCGGACCGCGCCACCTCGTCGCGCGTGGTGTTTCAGATGCTGATCGAGGGCGCCGTCTCCGAGGTGGACATCAGCACGCCGTACTTCCTGCCGGACCGCGCGATGCGGCGCGCGCTGCTGCGTGCAGCGCAGCGCGGCGTCCGCGTGCGCGTCATCGTGCCCGGCCGCGCCACGGACCAGCGGCTGGTGCGTCTCGCGAGCCGGCGCATGTACCACGAGCTCCTGGGGGGCGGGGTGCGGATTTACGAGTACCGTCCGTCGATGACGCACGTGAAGTCGATGATGGTGGACGGCGTGTGGGCGGTCATCGGCACGACCAACGTCGACAACCGGTCCTTCGAGCACAACGACGAAGTGAACCTCGCATTCCGGGAAACAGCCGTCACCGCAGCGGCTCCGCCGCGATTTCGAAGCGGATGTCGCCGCGAGCGATGAGATTACGCTGCATGCCTGGCACGCGCGGTCGCCGCTGGAGAAGCTGGTGGGACCGGTGTGCTGGATCCTCGAACGTCAACAATGACGCGAAGCTCCGCCGATGTGCCGGCGCTCCGGCGTGGCACTTCGGTTGCAGCGCCGCTCGTGCCAGGAGGCGCAGTCATACCGTGAAGTGCCGATTCATCGCTCTTCTCAATCGCTGGAGTCCTGCTGGTGGGTGCCGCCGGTTCCATTGTGGGCGACGCCGACGACATCGTCGAAATCCGCCTCCGTGGCCGCTACTACGCTGAGCCTGCGACCGTGCAGATCACCATCGCCGTGCAGCCGGACGCCGTCAACCGCTCGCTCGCGCGTCGAGGCCGAAAGCGAACGCATGTTCCGCTCCTCGGAGATTACCCTCTCCGGCGCGGGCGAAAAACGCATTCACACGCTCGAATTCAAGAACCTGCCCGCTGGCGACTACACCCTCAGCGCCCAGGTCTATTCCAGCTCCGAAATGCGCGCCGTCGCGACGCAGCAGCTCACCGTGAGCGGCGGCGGCACGCTAACAGCCAGGCAGCCGGCAGTAGACGGAATCCAGGCGTGCTGGTCAACTGCGTATGAGCCGGCACGCCGTGATGCTGCTCGGCTGGCTGCTGCCGACTGCGCTGTCCTGATGGGCGGCGGTCGCTCTCCTGGCGTGAGTGTCTCGTCGCCTATCGTGATTTGTCGATCGCGGCGGTCCAGACCGCCACCTGCTCTTCGGTCATCGCGCCCCGCGGGCGAACCCGCGCGTCCTCGTAACCCCACTCGTCGATATCCACCAGATACTGCGCGCGCGAGAGCAGCGTGCCCTGGCAGACCTTGCTGTCGCGCGTCGGGACGTCGAGCTCGGCGAGCAGGCGGCTGACCAGGTCCTTCACGACCGCCGACGGCACGAGCGCGCGCTCGCCGGGGTAGATGAACCCGAACAGGACGATGTGGCTGAGAAGGACGCGCCAGTTGTTGCCGAAGCGCCGCACCAGGCGATCCCAGTTGACCAGGCCGCTGCAGTGGCGGAACAGGTGAGCCACGTCGGCGCCGTCGAAGCGCTCGCGCTCCATGATGAGCGCCTTCGACCAGATCATTTCTTCCGCGGGGCACAACTTCACCGGGACGCCGAGCACCTCCTCGTCCACGGCATGCGCGAACCACTCGTCGTCGACCTCGGCGACGCCGTTGCCCGAGCTGTAGATGACGTCGATGAACTTGTCGCCATGATGCGCCTTGGCCAGCCAGTGGCTGAACGCGATCTCGGTCTTGAAGCCGGCTCGCGTCAGCACGTCGAGTACGCGCTGCGAGTCGCGCGGCCGCACGAAGATGTCGAAGTCTTTCGTCGTGCGCGAGATGCCGGCGTAGTACTGGAAGGCATAGGTGCCGCCGACCATGTACGGGACGCCACTCCGGTTCAGCATCTCGAGCGCGGAGCGGTACAGCTCCGCTTTGGCGGGCGTGGTCAGCGGGGGGGTCTCGGTCTCGAACGCCATAGTCAGGCCATGTCTGCAGGATTCTCGCCAGCTGGAGATGAATTACGCCGTCTTCACGACGGGTTCGCCGAGGGGCGCCGTCGCTGGCTGGCCGGGCGGCTGCATCTGGTCCCCGTCAAGGGGGATTTCCACGATCAAGTACGGCGGCCGGTCAGGATTGATGCGCATCAGCAGCGGCATGGCCACGTTGTAAACGGGCACGCCGGTCGCCGTGCGGCCTTCGGGAGACCCGCGATGCGCGTGTCCATGGAATACGGCGCTGACGCGGTAGCGGTTGATCGGCTCCTCGAGGCGGCTCGACCCGAGGTACGGGAGAATCTCCGGCGGCTCGCCTTCAACCGTGCCGCGAATCGGCGAGTAGTGGAGCACGGCGACGCGCCGGTGCGTGCGGAGTCTCGCGAGCGCGGACTCGAGCTTGAGCGCCTCGTCCACCGCTTCCTGCACGAAGCGCTTGATCGCCACTTCGCCCCAGGGACCCAGCGCGCCGCGGCCGAAGCCGCCGGCAAAGCCCTTTGCGCCGGCAAAGCCGACCCCGTGCACTTCCGTGGCCTCGCCGTCGAGCACGGTGACGCCGGAGCCGATGAGAATCCGCCGGATCTCGTCCTGTTGACCGCTTTCGTAGTCGTGATTCCCGAGCACGGCAATCACCGGGATCTTCACCGCGGTTGACAGCTCCCGCGCCAGGATGTGCGCCTCTTCCGGCAGCCCGTAGTCGGTGAAGTCGCCGCAGAGAACCAGAACGTCGGCGTTGTTGCTGATCTGGTTGAAGAGAGGCTGGAACGATCCCTGGGACGTCTTCGAGATGTGGATGTCGCCGAGCGCGGCGATCCGCAGATGAGTTCGCGGCGAGCTGGTCCGTTCGGTCATGAATACCGGCAATGGATTCAAACCCTTTGCCGGAACTCGACTGCCCGGTTGGAAATCTGGAACTCCTCCCAACCTGATCCTCGGATCAGGTTGGGAGTTTGGGAGTTTGTTTCAGCGAGACGGCTTCTGCTCGCGCTGTTCCTCTGCTGGCGCTGCTGCGAACGGGTCGCGCGGTCGGCTTGAAGCTTCTTCGCTTCCGCCTGCTGTTCTGGCGTCAGGAGACCGAAAATCTCCGTCTGCAGCCGTGCCTGCTGAATCGCCACCTCGGCCTGGGCCTCGGCGAGATCCCGCGTGGTGGAGCGGATCAGCTCCTCGTTGACCGGCATGGTGGCAACGGCGTTCCGCTGCGCGTCCATCGCCGCGCGCAGGCGGTCACCCGCGGCGCGGTTCTGCGTCCGATACTGCTGCGTCAGCGTCCGCACCTGCTCCTGCTGTGCCTCGCTCAGGTTGAGCGCACGCAACGGCAGCCCTCCGCCAGCACCGAATGCCCCCGGGCCCACGCCCTTGCCGTCCGCCAGGACCGGGCCCTTGCGCCAGCGCCGCGCCACCGGCGAGCACCGTCGCGAGCACCGCGGTCACGATGATTGAACGAAATCGATTCATGGATAACCTCCCCAAAAGTCGTAACTGCTTGATTGGACGATGTCAGGATGTCGCCGCGTTGGCGTGGCTGTGACAGGACGATGAAAGTCGAATCCGAAAGCGGGCGCAGGCAGCGGGCAGCAGGGTACGTAGGGCCCGGCTTCAGCCGGCCCATGGAGGGTGCGATTCGATGTAACGGGCCGGCTGAAGCCGGCCCCTACGTACGCTGCCGGCTGCCGGCTATTCATACCGAAGCGCCTCGATCGGGTCGAGCGCGGCGGCCTTGCGCGCCGGATAGAAGCCGAAGAAGACGCCGGTCGCCGCCGCCACACCGAACGACAGCAGCACCGACTCGGTGGTGACGACGGTCGTCCACTGCAGCAGCTCGCTGACACCATACGAGAAGCCGAGCCCGAGGAGGACGCCGACGGCGCCTCCGGCGAGGCTGAGAACGATCGCCTCGACGAGAAACTGCGTCAGCACGTCGATATCGCGCGCCCCGACCGAGAGCCGCAGCCCGATTTCACGCGTCCGCTCTGTCACCGACACGAGCATGATGTTCATGATGCCGATGCCCGCCGACGAGGAGAGACACGGCGGCAATGCCGGCGAGCAGGTACGTCATCGTGTTGGTCGTGGACGTCATCATCGTCGTCATCTCCGCCTGCGTCCGGACGGAGAAGTCGTCATCGTCACCTTCGCTCGATGCGGTGGCGCAGCCGCAGCAGGCTGGTGATGCCGGTCGAGACCTCGTCGAGCGGCGTGCCGTCGGCGGCCGACACGGTGATGCCGTTGACGTGCTGGACGCCGAGCAGCTTCTTCTGCACCGTCGTGAACGGCACGATGACCAGGTCGTCCTGGTCCTGCCCCATCGCGCCCTGGCCCTTGCTCGTCAGGACGCCCACCACCTTGAAAGGCTGATTCTTCATCCGGATCGTCGCGCCGACCGGATCGGCGCCGGCGCCGAACAACTGGTCTCTCGTCGAGGACCCGAGCACCGCGACCTTGGCGGCCGCGCGCACGTCCTGCGCCGTGAAGAAGCTGCCGAACTGCGTCGGCCACGAACGGATGGCGAGGAGATCTTCGCCGGCACCCTGCACCTGCGTGTTCCAGTTGGCGGACTCCGCGATGATCTGCACGCGCGTGTTGAGCCCGGGCGATACGTAGCGCACGCCCTCGACCTCGCGGCGCGATGGCGGTGGCATCCGCTTCGGTGAGCGTCGTGACCGCGCCGGCGCCCTGACGCACGGGGCCGAAGCCGCCGGAGCCGGCGTTGACCATCACGAGGTTCGACCCGGCGCTCCGGATCTGGCTTTCGATCGACGTCCGCGCGCCGGTGCCAATCGCAACCATGACGATCACGGCGGCGACGCCGATGATCATCCCGAGCGCGGTGAGCGCGGTTCGCATCGCGTTGCGCCGCAGGGCCTTCACGGCCACGACAAAGGTCATCAGCAGGGACATGGTTATGCCGCGCTCCGTCGCGTGGCGACCCGTTCGTCGCTCCGCACCGTGCCGTCGCGAAACGCGACGACGCGCGTGCCGTATTCGGCGATGTCGGGCTCGTGGGTGACGAGCACGATCGTCAGCCCGCGTTCCACGTTCAGCCGCTGGAAGATTCCCATCACCTCGATGCTCGTGCGCGTGTCGAGGTTGCCGGTGGGCTCATCCGCGAGCAGCAGCTCGGGTTCGTTGACCAGCGCGCGGGCGATCGCGACGCGCTGCTGCTGCCCGCCGGAAAGCTGGTTCGGATGGTGACCGATCCGGTCGCCGAGCCCGACCGAGCGCAGCGCCTCGGCGGCGCGCTCGCGCCGCTGCTTCGCGTTGGTGTTGCCCGCGTAGAGCAACGGCAGCTCGACGTTCTCGAGCGCCGAGGTGCGCGGCAGCAGGTTGAAGCCCTGGAACACGAAGCCGATCTCGGTGTTCCGCACCTTCGACAACGCCCGCTTCGGCAACGCCGCCACGTTCTGGCCGTTGAGCAGGTACTCGCCCGACGTCGGACGATCGAGGCAGCCGAGCAGGTGCATGAACGTCGACTTGCCGGACCCCGACGGGCCCGTCAGCGCAACGAACTCGCCCGCGTGGATGTCCAGCGTGACGCCACGAAGCGCGTGCACCTGCATCTCGCCCAGGTCGTAGGTCTTGACCACGTTGCGGACGGCGATGACCGGCGTCATCGGGCACCGCCCTGGCGGCTGGCGCCGCCGGCCTGGCGATTGGCGCCTGCGCCTGGCCGCCGCGGAATCAGCGGTGACGCGCCCGGCTGCGTCTGCGCGCCGGCTTGCGCCGCGGCCATCCCGGTCACGACCTCCGCATCCTCGGCCAGATCGCCGCCGACAATGGCGGTTGTCGTCCCGTCGGACAGACCCGTTCGCACGGTCACCGGCCGTGGCTCGCCTTCGGGACCGACGGTCCATACCCGCGCGCCGCGGGCGTCCGCATTGGCGCCGCGAAAGCGAAGCGCGGCATTTGGCACGCGCAGCACGTCGTCGGCCCGGCCGATCTCGACCGTCACGTTGGCCGTCATGCCGGGCTTCAACTTCAGTTCCGGATTGGGCACGTCGATGATGGTCACGTAGCTCACGACGTTCTGTTCCGTGACTGGCTGCAGGCGGACCTGCGAAACGGTGCCCGTGAAGGTCTCACTCGGATAGGCGTCCACCTTGAACGTCACCGCCTGTCCGGCGTGGACGCGGCCGATGTCGGCTTCGTCGATGCTCGCGTTGACCCGCATTTGTGCCAGGTCATTCGCGATGACGAAGAGCGTGGGCGCAGACATGCTGGCGGCCACGGTCTGACCGACGTCCACGTTGCGCGAGATCACGACGCCGTCGATGGGCGCGCGAATGATCGTGTGCCCGATGTTGACCTGCGTCTGGCTCAGCGAGGCGCGCGACTGCGCGACCTGCGCCTGTGCCGCCTTGAGCGCCGCCTCCGCCTGGCGGGCGCTCGCCTGCGCCGTTTCGAGGTCCGTCTGGGCGATGAGTTGCTGCTCCCACAACTGTTTCGCGCGCCGGAGCTTCACCTCCGTGTCGTCAACGTCAACCCGCGCCCGCTCCACGTCGGCCTGCAATCGCACGACGGTGGCCTGCGCCTGGTCCACCTGCGTCTGGAACAGCGACGGCTCCAGCTCCGCGATGATCTGGCCCTTCTTCACCCGGGAGTTGTAGTCGGCACGCAGCGCCTTGATGGTGCCCGAGACCTGGGTGCCCACCTGAACGGTCGTGACCGCCTCGAGCGTCCCCGTCGCCTCGACGCTGTCGACGATGTCACCACGGCTGACCGCCGCGGTGAGGAACCGCGGCGCGTCGTCGTTGCCGCCGCTGCGGTAATAGGCGGCCACCGACACTGTTACGGCCGAGATGGCAAGGATGATGAGCACCAGTCGCTTCTTCATGCCTCATTGGACGGTGCCGGCATGGCGGCGCCATGGCGCAGATGTGAAACGTCGATGTGCGGCCGTGTCACTGTTTCTTCACACAGCGCTCACGGCGGTATCACCGGGCGCGGCGCTACACTTTCCCTCGATGGACAACGGACGCCCTACCGTCCTGCTGGTCGAGGATGAGCAGAACATCCGCGAGCTGGTATCGCTCCACCTGAAGCTCGAGAAGATGACCCCGACGGAGGCCGCCGACGGCAACCAGGCGCTTGAAATCGCCCAGTCACGCCGCTTCGATCTCGTCATCCTCGACCTCATGCTGCCGGGCATTGACGGCATGACGCTCTGCCGGGCGATTCGGCGCGATTCCCCCAACGCGGACTCTCCGATCCTGATGCTGACGGCGCGACGGGACGAGTCCGACAAGGTGCTCGGCCTCGACAGCGGCGCGGACGACTACCTGACCAAGCCGTTCGGTGTGCGTGAGCTGATGGCGCGCGTGCGCGCCTTGCTCCGCCGCGGCGCCTCGACCGTCTCGCAGCCCGGCGACGGCGACCATGCACGCCCGCTCGTCTACAAGCACATCGAGGTCGACCCGGCGCGGCGGCGCGTGCGTATCGGGTCGCGCGACGTGGACTTGACCTTCAACGAGTTCGAGCTGCTTCGCGTGCTGCTGTCCAATCCGGGTATCGTGTTCAGCCGCGAAGCGCTTCTCAGCAAGGTGTGGAAGGACGACACGTTCGTGACCGTACGCAGCGTGGACACGCTGGTGAAGCGCATCAGGAAGAAGATCGAGGAAGATCCTGCCGGCCCTGCAGTCATCCTGACCGTGTGGGGGGCGGGTTACAAGGCCGCGGATGTCTGAACCGCGCTGGTACAGGAGTCTCTACTGGCGCATCGGCCTGGGGCTCGTCCTGTTCCTCGCGCTGATGCTCGCCGCCCAGGGCGCGCTCTATCTCTGGATGACGGAGCGCATCGCCGGCTCGATGCCGGCACGCGATCCGCGCCGGCTCGCGGTGCTGGTCGCGTCGGACATTGCCGCGGCGATCGCCGCCGATCCGGCCCTCGACCTCGAGCAGTACGTCCAGGAACAGTTCGGAAACGTCTTCCAGACGTTCGTCGTGGTGATGGACGACGGGCGGTCGGTCGCGAACCACGACGATGTTCCGGAGGAACTGGAGGCGATGCGCGCAGAGTTGAGGCGTCGCCCGCCGCCCCGGCGCGGGTTCGGTCCGCGTCCGCGCTTCGGGCCACCGCCGGAGTTCGACGCGGGCCGCGGAGGACGCGGTCCGCGTCCGGGTGGACCTCCACCACGCCCTGCCGGACGCGGCGAGTTTGCACCCATCCTCATCGCGGGTGAACCGGTCGGCCGCGTGGCGGTCCTTCCCGGAGGTCCTCCCTTTTCGCGCGTCGTCCGCGAACTCGGGCCCACGATGGGCCTGGTCGGCGGCGGCGTGCTCGCGTTCGGGATGGCGGTGGTGGCCTTCATCGTGTTCGGTCCCGTCAGACGGCGGCTTCGTCAAGTCCAGGAAGCGACCGAACGCCTTGGCGGAGGCGACCTGACGGCGCGAGCCCCCGAGCAGGGAGGCGACGAGGTCGCCGCGGTGGCGCGATCGTTCAACCGGATGGCCGACGAGCTGACGGCGCGCGCGTCGCGCGCTGGAGGTGTCCGACAAGGCACGACGGCAACTTCTGGCCGACGTGTCACACGAGCTGATGACGCCGCTGACGGCGATGCGCGGCTACATCGAGACGCTCACGATGTCGGAGCTCGAGCTCGACGCCGAGACGCGGCAGCGCTACCTCGGCATCGTGACGGAAGAGACGCATCGGCTCGAGCGGATCATCGGCGACCTGCTCGACCTCGCCAGGCTCGAAGGCGGAGGTACCGCGATGCGGCGGGCGCCGGTGGACATCGCGGCGCTGTTCGATCGGGTTGCGGAACGCCACGAGCGCGAGCTGCGTCTCCGCGGCATCGAGCTCGTGCGGCACGTGGGTAGCGGCGCAGACCTGGCGACGGGCGACGCCGACCGTCTCGAGCAGGCGATGCAGAACCTGGCCGCGAACGCGTTGCGGCACACGCCGGATGGCGGCACGGTTCGCTTGACCGCCGAGCGCACCGAGGCAGGCGTGCGCATCACGGTCCGCGACTCCGGCCCGGGCATCGCGGCCGAACACCTCCCGCTGATTTTCGATCGGTTCTACAAGGTGGACCTGTCGCGCAAGGCAACCGGCGGCAGCGGCCTCGGGCTGTCGATCGTCAAGACCATTGTCGAACGCCACGGCGGCACGATCGTCGCCTACAACGACAACGGCGCGGTGTTCGAGATCGTGCTGCCCGGCTGAGCGGTTCGGTCTACGGTCTACGGCACAACCAGCTGATCGTCTTGGCTTCGTAGAGCCCAACCTTCAGATCGGCCTGATGAGTGATCGCATTGGTTTTCGTAGAGGCCGACCTTCAGGTCGGCCTGACGGGCCGGCTGCAGCCGGCCCTACGAGCGTCGGCGGAGCATTAACCGTAGACCGTAGACCGAAGATCGCGGCGCGTTTGTGAAGCGACTGTGACGCGCACGTCCTCGCGCGCTGACACCTGTCCCGGCATGAGGACGCTGTCGCGCCCGCCGTTGGTACCGAATTGCTCCAAGTACAGCGCGATTGTGCGGCGACGCGCGGGCACGACCATTGCGACGGTGCGCCTCCGACGTTTGGAGGTCACCGTGACATCGACTCGCATCCGCGCTCTCGCGTTTGCCGCGGCGCTCGCCGCCGCCGCGACGCTCATTCCCGATACGGCGGACGCCCAGGGCCGCCATGCCATTCACCATGCGCCACGGGGGGGACACGTCGTGGTGGCCGCGTATACCGCCCCCTGTTCTACGATCCCTTCTTCTACGATCCGTGGTTCCCGTATCGATACGGGTATCCGCCATACGGCTACGGCCAGTTCTACGCCCCCGGCGCGTCGTTGCGACTGCAGGTGTCGCCGCGTGAGACCGAGGTCTTCCTCGACGGGTATTTCGCAGGGACGGTGGATAGCTTCGACGGGTTCTTCCAGCGGCTGCACCTCGAGCCGGGCGAGCACGAGGTCACCTTGTATCTGCCAGGGCATCGCACGGTGACGCAGAAGATCCTGCTGGAGCCTGGCGGCACGTTCCGGATTCGCCACACGCTTGAGCCGCTGCCGGCCGGCGCGCCGCCGGAGCCGCGGCCCGTCGCACCTGCTGGCCCCCCGCCGGCGACGGGCGCCCAAGCGCCGCCGGCGGCACGGCAGGCGCCGCGCGCCGGTGAGAACACGTTCGGTGCGATCGCGATCCGGGTGCAGCCTGCCGACGCGGAAGTGTTGATCGACGGCGAGCGGTGGGAAGGCCCGCCCTCCGATGAGGCGCTGGTCGTGCAGATCGCGCCCGGACGCTATCGCGTCGAAGTGCGAAAGGACGGCTACCGCAGCTATACCACGCTGATCGACGTACGAGCCGGAGACAGCACGCCGGTCAACATCATCCTGCCGCGGCAGTGAGAGGAGAAGCCATGAAGTACAGACGCAGCTGTGGCTTCCGGCTTCAGCCGGGAGTGTTCGCTCTTGCCCTGCTCCTGGTGCCGGCTGCCGGCTTCGCGCAGAACGTCCCTGCCCAGGGCCCGCTTGTCGTCGAGCGCGTGCACAGCCCGGTGGTGGTCGCTCCCGACTACAAGGTCACGGATCTCGACGGTGAGTTCGGCCAGTTGGCCGGGGCCTACGTCGGGCGCGCGATCGACGGCGCGTTGTTCATTGGCGGTGCCGGGTACTGGCTGGTCAACGGATCGGGCGGCGATGAGCTCGCCTACGGCGGCGTGCTGGCGGGATGGTCGATGCCCGCAGGCGGCCGTATCCGCTTCGGCGCGCGCGGGCTCGTGGGCTTCGGACGTGCCACCCTGGGAACGGACTTCGACATCGTGCGCGGCTTCGACGGCGGACGCGGCGGCGGGATCGGGGGAAACCGTCCCGGCGACATCCGCGGCGTCACGCGGTTCGGGACGAGCGGCCGCGGCGCGCAGGTGTCCACCATCCGCGTGCGCGCGCAAGACGATTTCTTCGTCTTCGAACCGCAGGCCGACGCGCTCACACGCATCACCGACAACATCGGACTGCACTGGGCGGCGGGCTACCGCCTGACGGCGCTGACCGATGCACTCGACGACCGCGTGAACGGTGCGACCGGAAGCGTGGCCCTGCAACTCGAATGGTGATGCCGCTCGTCACACCTGGTGGCCTGTCCCTTCCGCATCACGACCCGGCCGCCAAGGGGGCGGCGTCAGCCCGCCGGCAAGAGCGGTAGCGCTCGAGCCAGCTGACGCCGCCCCTGCGGCACGAGTGCGGAATCGGCGTGGTACTCTGATCGGGTGTCAGATTCGCACTCCGAAGCGCCAATCGGCGTGGCGCGCCGGCGTGCCATTACTGCCGGCCTTCTCCTCGGGATGAGCCTGGGCGCGCTGGAAGCGACGGTGGTGGGAACGGCGATGCCGACCGTCATCGCGACGCTCGGCGGGCTTGCGCACTATAGCTGGGTCTTCTCGGCGTACCTGCTGACATCGACCGCGTCCGTGCCGATCTGGGGCCGTCTGTCCGACCTCTACGGCCGCCGCCGCATGTACCTGCTCGGCATCGCCGTGTTCCTGCTCGGATCGATCCTGTCGGGAGCGGCCACGTCCATGGTGCAGTTGATCCTGTGGCGCGCGCTGCAGGGCGTCGGCGCCGGCGCCATCATCCCGCTCAGCATGACGATCATCGGCGAGCTCTACACGCTCGAGGAGCGCGGCAGGACGCAGGCGCTGTTCTCGGGCGTATGGGGACTCGCGTCGATCGCGGGACCGCTGGTCGGCGGATACATCACCGACGCGCTGTCCTGGCGCTGGGTGTTCTACATCAACCTGCCCTTCGGGCTGCTGGCGCTGCTCGTCATCGCCCTGGCGTATCCGCCGCGCCAACTGCGAACGCGCGTGCAGGTGGACTGGACGGGCGCCGCGCTGATGTTCTCAGGCGTGAGCTTCGTCCTGCTGGCCATCGGCGGCGAGACCGGTGGCAGCGCCGCCTGGCTGGTCGCCGGCATCGTCCTGCTCGTCACGTTTGCCTACGTCGAGCGTCGCGTCCCTGAGCCCATCCTTCCCGTGGACATGTTCAGGAACCCGCTCATCGCGTGGACGAACGTCGTGGCGTTCCTGTTCGGCGTCGCCATGTTCGGCGCCATTGCCTTCATCCCGCTGTACGTGCAGGCCGTGCTCGGGGGCACCGCCACGCAGGCGGGTCAGGTGCTGACGCCGCTCTTCCTCGGGTGGGTCATCACGTCGGTTCTCGCAGCGCGGCTGACCGTGAAGGTCGGGTATCGGCGGATCGCGCTGGGCGGCAGCGTCCTCCTGACCCTCGGGTTCGGCGGCCTCGCGGCGCTGACCCCCGAATCGCCGCACACGCAACTGCTCCTCTCGTGCCTCATCATGGGGGCCGGCATGGGATTCTCGATGCTCTCGCTGCTCCTCGCGGTCCAGCACGGCGTCGAGCGTTCACGCCTCGGTATCGCCACCTCGCTCAACCAGTTCTCCCGCAGCATCGGCGCCGCGATCGGCACGGCCCTGATGGGTGCGCTGCTGACGCGCGCGCTCACCGACGTGCACTTCGCCGGCGGTACCGGAGCCCTCGGCGCCTCGGCCGTCGCGCTCACCGGTCCGGCCCGCCTCCAGGTTGCCGCAGCGCTGCACCAGGTCTTTGTGGCCGGCGGCATCACGGCGGTGCTGGCGTTGGCCGTCACGTTCTTCCTTCCTGACGTGAACCTCTCGCAGGGTGTCACCGCCGCGTCCGGCGAGCAGCTGCTCGCCGCCGAGATGACCAACCTCGAGCCGAAAGACGAGCCAAGCTGTGTCGCTGATTAATCAAAGCGGGGCTCGTTTCCTCTTTTTCGTCGACGCTGACGCGGTATCAATTTAGCAGCGCATGGCTGACACAGGATTGCGGGTAGGCGTGTACGTGGACGCCGAAAACCTGAGCCGCAACGGCGGCGACCGGATGCAGTACCGCGTGCTGCGCAACATCGCGTGCCGCGAGAGCGGGCAGGCCATCCGGCTGAACACCTACATCGCCTTCGACGACCGCCGCGCGCAGGCGGACACGCAATACCGCGAGTCGATGCTGGAGTACTACTCGGCGGTGCGCGACGCCGGCTTCAAGATCATCGAGAAGAAGGTCCAGCATTACATCGACAACAGCGGCATCGAGCGCAGCAAGGCCAATGCGGACCTCGACATGGCGGTCGATTGCCTGCTCCAGTCCGAGCACCTCGACCGCGTCGTGCTCGGCACCGGCGACGGCGACTTCGTGCAGGTCGGTACGCGCGCTGCAGAACCGCGGGTGCCGTGTCGAGATCATCGCGTTCGACAACGTCTCGGGAAACCTGCGGCGCGAGGCGGATCACTTCCTCTCCGGCTATCTCATCCCGGGGCTCATCCCCTCGTCGGTCGTTGGCAAGCCGTGGGGCCAGCCCGGTTCACGCGTTCGCGGCGTCTGCTACTACTACCCTGGTCCGGGAAAGGAAGTCGGCTTCCTGCGGTATCTCGATCGCTCCGACGGCAACCTGTGGCTGCGCGACGAGCGCGACGAGCACTCGCCCTATGCCGCGGCCGCGTTTCACGTGAACAACATGCCGTCCGGTTTCGACGCCTCGGTCCTCCCGAGCCGCGAGATCGTTTTCGAGTTCGAGCTCGAAACGGCCGAAGGCTACGAGCGCCCCCGCGCCAAGGACATCGCGGTCTCGTATAAGTACCCGGCGGTTTGATCGACTCCCAACGCCCAACTCCACTCCCAGCCTCCCAGAACGACGGGACGCGCGTCGGGAGTTGAGTAGAATTGATACGTCCATGACAGACGCTCTTATCGTCTCCGCCGTTCGCACGCCGGTCGGCCGTGCCGGGGGTGTGCTCGCCGATGTCCGTCCCGACGACCTTGCCGCCCTCGCGGTCCGCGCCGCCATCGACCGGGTCCACTTCGATCCCGCGCAGATTGACGACGTGATTCTTGGGTGTACCAACCAGGCGGGCGAGGACAACCGTAACGTGGCGCGGATGGCCGTGCTGCTCGCGGGCCTGCCGATCGAGGTTCCGGGCCAGACCGTGAACCGCCTGTGCGGCTCCGGCCTGCAGGCCGTGGCCAGCGCGGCGCAGGCGATCAAGGCCGGCGAAGGCCGTGCCTTCGTCGCCGGCGGTGTCGAGAGCATGACGCGGGCCCCTTACGTCCAGCTCAAGTCCGGCTCTCCATGGAATCGCGACGTCCCGGCGATGGCCGACTCCACCGTCGGCTGGCGCTTCACCAATCCCCGCATGAACAGGGAGTGGACGATCCCGCTCGGAATGACCGCCGAGAAGGTCGCGAAACAGTACGGCATCACGCGCGAGGCGCAGGACGCGTTCGGGCTCGAAAGCCAGAAGCGTGCGGTCGCCGCCATCGAGCAGGGCGTCTTCGACGACGAGATCGTCGCGGTCGAGATTCGCCGCACGAAGGGCGAACCGGTCGTGGTCACGCGCGACGAGCACCCGCGGCCCGACGTGACCTCCGACAAGCTGAAGGCGCTCAAGCCGGCGTTCACGGCGCGACGGCACGGTGACCGCGGGCAACTCGAGCGGCATCAACGACGGCTCCTCGGCGCTCCTGCTCGTCTCCGGCGACCTGGTGAACGGCATGACGCCGCTGGCGCGCGTCGTCGCGACCGCCGTCGCCGGCGTCGATCCGTCGGTCATGGGCATCGGCCCGGTCCCCGCCACCCGCAAAGTGCTGCAGCGCGCCGGGCTGACCATCGATCAGATCGATCTCATCGAGCTGAACGAGGCGTTCGCCGCGCAGGGGCTCGCCTGCATCAAGGAGCTGCAGCTCGACCCTGCCAGGGTCAACGTCTACGGCGGCGCCATCGCGATGGGCCACGCCCTCGGGTCCTCCGGTTCGCGCATCCTCACCACGCTCGTGCACGCCTTGCGGCGCCGCAATGGACGCTACGGCCTCGCCACGATGTGCATCGGCGTCGGGCAGGGGATCGCCATGATCGTGGAAAAGGTGTAGGACGTGCATCGATGAACGCCGAGCGATGATCGGAGCATCGGCGATCAGTCGAAGACGATGGTCCGGTTGCCGCTGAGGAACACCCGGTCCTCGAACACCAGCTTCAGCGCCTTGGCGAGCACGATCTTCTCGACATCGCGTCCCGCGCGCGCCATCTCCTCGGGCCGGTAGCTGTGGTCGATCGGCACGATCGACTGCGCGATGATCGGGCCCTCGTCGAGCGCGTCGGTGACGAAGTGCGCGGTCGCGCCGATGATCTTGACGCCGCGCTCGAACGCCTGCCGGTACGGGTTGGCGCCGACGAACGCCGGCAGGAACGAATGGTGGATGTTGATGATCCGCTCGGTGTAGCGCCCGATGAAGGCGGGGCACCTGTGGCGACTGGCCGTCCACGACGCGGCCCTCCTGTGCGGTCACAATCCAGGCAGTATAATTCCGGCCGAACATCACGCGCGGCAGGCCGGTGCTTTTGCGCCCGGCACGGAGAGATCAGATGGCGATGACCAAGGCGCCGACGACCACCACCGAAGACGACATCACGAACGAAACGCTGCGCCGCTTCGAAGGGACGCCCGACCCGCGGCTGCGCGAGATCATGCTGAGCCTGGTTCGCCATCTGCACGGCTTCCTGAAGGACGTGCAGCTCACCGAAGCCGAGTGGTTCGAGGCCATCACCTTCCTCACCGCGACCGGCCAGAAATGCAACGACATCCGCCAGGAGTTCATCCTGCTCTCGGACACGATGGGCGTGTCGATGGTGGTGGACCTGATCAGCCATCGCAAACCCGCGGGGGCAACCGAATCCACGGTCTTCGGCCCGTTCCACCGGCCCGGCGCGCCGGAGATGGCGCAAGGGGGTGACATCGCGGGACCGGCCGCCAAAGGCACTCCAGCCGTCGTGCACGGGCGCGTGCTCGACGCATCCGGCCGGCCGATCGGCAACGCCGTGCTCGACGTGTGGCAGGCGAACTCCGACGGGTTCTACGACTCGCAGCTTCCCAATCACGAGCAGCTGCAGATGCGTGGCAAGTTCCGCACGGGCCAGGACGGCCGCTTCACGGTGAAGACGACCCGACCCGTGCACTACCAGATCCCGACCGACGGTCCCGTCGGGGAGATGCTGCGGGCGACGAACCGTCACCCGTGGCGGCCGGCACACGTGCATTTCGTCGTGTCGGCGGAAGGCTACGAGCCGGTCACGACGCACATCTTCGACTCGGTCGATCCGTACTTGAAGTCCGATGCCGTCTTCGGCGTCAAGGACTCGCTCATCGTCGACTTCGAGCAGCACACCCCGGACGACGAGGCGGGCCGGACGTTCGGAATGGACACGGCATTCGTGACGGCGGAGTACGACTTTGTACTTAAACCGAGGTAGAGGCGGGAAGCAAGTGGAAGAAGTGGAAGAAGTGGAAAAGTGGAAGAAGTGAAGTGGAAAGGGAAGAAGTGGGGGACGTCGAACAAGTAGAGAAGTGGCCGGGTGACTCGAGGCATATGCGCTGCGCGCGTGCCGAGTCCATCCTCACTTGTGCCCCGTGACTTCAGCTCCGTCACTTCCGTGACTTCCGTCACTTCACTTCTTCCACTTCTTCCACTTTTTCCACTTGTAAGTATCGAACATGGACGATCGCCTCGAGGTCTTCTTCTCGCAATCGCTCGACGGCTTCTTCTTCATGATGCTGGACGAGCCGGTCCGGTGGGACGACGGCGTGGACAAGGACGCCGTGCTCGACTACGTGTTCGCGCACCAGCGGGTCACGAAGGTGAACGACGCGATGCTCGCCCAGTACGGGGTCTCGCGCGAGCAGTTCCTGGGTACCACGCCCGCGGATCTGTTCCGTCACGACCTCGCGTACGGGCGGCGTGTCTGGCGCGAGTTCTTCGACCGCGGCCGGCTGCACGTCGAGACCGACGAGCGCCGCGCCGACGGCGTGCCGATTCGTATCGAGGGGGACTACCTCTGTTTCTACGACGAGACCGGGCGCATCACCGGTCACTTCGGCATCCAGCGTGACGTGACCGAGCAGCTGCGGCTGCGGCAGATCATCGAACGTCACGCCGAGGAGCTCGAGCGGCGGAACGTCTATCTGCAGGAGGAGCTGAAGACCGAGCGCAATTTCGGCGAGATCATCGGCGGCGCCGACGTGATGCAGCGCGTGTTCCGCGACATCGAGATGGTCGCCGCGACCGACGCCACGGTGCTCGTGTTCGGCGAGACGGGCACCGGCAAGGAGCTGATCGCGCGCGCCATCCACACGCGCAGCCGCCGCCGCGACGCGGTCATGATCAAGGTGAACTGCGGCGCCATTCCCGCGGCGCTCGCCGAAAGCGAGCTCTTCGGTCACGAGAAGGGCGCGTTCACCGGTGCGATCCAGCGCAAGCCGGGTCGGTTCGCGCTCGCGCACAACGGCACCATTTTCCTCGACGAGATCGGAGAGCTGCCGCTCGACATGCAGGTGAAGCTGCTGCGCGTCCTCCAGGAACGGGAGTTCGAGCCGGTAGGCGCGACGCGGCCCACCCAGGTCAACGTGCGCGTGATTGCCGCCACGAACCGCGATCTGCACGACGCGGTGCGGCGCGGCGCCTTCCGCGAGGACCTGTTCTACCGGCTGAACATCTTTCCGATCCAGGTGCCGCCGCTGCGCGAGCGCCAGGCGGACGTGCCGCCGCTGGCGCGCCACTTCGTGCTCGAGTTCGCACGGCGCATGGGCAAGCCGGCGCGGCAGATCGGCGTCGAGGCGATGCGCCAGCTCACCGCGTATCCCTGGCCCGGCAACGTCCGCGAGCTCGCCAACGTGCTCGAACGCGCCGTGATCCTCTGCGACGGACCGGCCATCCTCGAGCAACATCTCGGCACGCTCGCCCGTCAGCCCGCGCCGCCGGCCTCGTTCCTGACGCTGAGGGACGTCGAACGCCAGCACATCCTGCGCGCGCTGGAGCAGACGCGCGGCGTGCTGGCAGGGCCCAACGGCGCGGCCCGCCTCCTTGGGATGCGCCGTTCGACCATCTGGTCCCGGATGAAGAAGCTCGGCATCGAATCCCCACGCCCGTGATGAGGATATGTCGGCATCGTACCGATATATCGGCAGCTGAGGCCGCCGCTCTCCGCAATTACCTAACAAAACCGCCTGATCGACCCCGGCACGAGTGTCGCTGAGGATCTGCCGGCTGAAGCCGGAAGCCAGCGCAGCTGCGCGGCACTGTGGCTTCCACTTCAGCCAGGGACAGACATCGCGAGGTGTCGTCGCGGTCCGGCTGGAGCCGGCGCCTGCGAAGCACGAACCAGGAATTGAGCGAGGTTCATGATGCGCGTGTTTACTCTCGTGGCCGTCCTGTGGGCCGTCGCGGCATCTGCGCGTGCGCAGAGCGTCGGCACACCGCTCGCCCCTGAGCTCACCGGACTTGGCACCATCCATCTGGCGGTGACCACACCGGTCCCCGCCGCCCAGCGTTTCTTCGACCAGGGCCTGCGGCTGCTGTACGCCTTCAATCACCCGGAGTCGCTGCGCGCCTTTCGTGAGGCCGCGCGGCTCGACCCGGGCCTGGCCATGGCGTATTGGGGCCAGGCGATGGCGCTCGGGCCGAACCTGAATCAGCCGATGACGCCGGAAAACGGACGCCTCGCGCATGAGGCCATCGCGCGCGGGCTGGTGGTGGTGAAAGAGGCGACCGATCGGGAGCGCGCGCTCGTCCAGGCACTGGCTGCACGCTACTCGGCCGATCCAGCCGCCGATCGCAAGGCGCTCGACACCGCGTACGCCGAGGCGATGCGCGAGGTTGCGGCGCGCTACCCGGAGGATGCCGACGTGCTGACGTTCTATGCGGACGCCGTCATGAACGTCTCGCCGTGGGACTACTGGGAGAGGAACGGATCGGCGAAGCCGGGCCCCGCGCGTGCGATCGGCGCGCTCGAGCGTGTGCTCGCGCGCCAGCCCGATCACGCCGGCGCGCTGCACTATCACATTCACGCGCTCGAGGCGTCGAACGAGCCGGAGCGCGCGGAGCCGAGCGCGGACCGCCTCGCCCCGCTCATGCCCGCCGCGGGACACATGGTGCACATGCCGGCGCACATCTACATCCGCGTCGGCCGCTACAAGGACGCCGCCGAGGCGAACGAGCGCGCGATTGCGGCCGACGAAGACTACCTGTCGCAGTGCCAGGCGCAGGGCCTGTACCCGTTGACCTACTACCCGCACAACCTGCACTTCCTGTGGGCGGCGGCGACGCTCGAGGGGCGGCGCGCGGCGGCGATCGATGCCGCGCGGCAGGTGGCGGCCAAGGTGCCGCACCATCACGCCGGGGCGCTGGCGTGGACGGCCGACTTCCCCGTGACCCCGCTCCTGGCGTATGCGCGCTTCGGCCGCTGGCGTGACCTGCTCACGGAACCGCGTCCGCCGGCCAACGAGCCGTATGCGATCGGCATCTGGCACTACGCGCGGGCACTGGCGTTCGTCGGGCGGCGCGACCCGGATCGCGCGGCCGCCGAGCTCGCACAGCTCGACGTCGTCATGGGCCATGAGGCTTTCAAGACGAGGTTCAAGGATCTGCCGCTGCTCACGAGCCTGGAAATCGCGTCGCGCATGGCGAAGGGCGAGCTCGCCGCCGCTCGCGGCCGGTCAGAAGAGGCCGTCCGCCTGTTGAAGGAGGCCGTGGCGCTGGAGGACGGGATCCCGTACAACGAGCCCCCGGTGTGGCATCACCCGCCACGCCAGGTCCTCGGCGCCGTGCTGCTCGAGAGCGGCCACGCACGCGCCGCGGAGGCTGTCTACCGCGAAGACCTGCAGCGGTTCCGTGAAAACGGATGGTCGCTGTTCGGGCTGCAGCGCAGTCTCGAGGCACAGGGCCGCCACGCGGATGCGGCTGCGGTGAAGCAGCGATTCGACGCCGCCTGGATCCGCAGCGATCTCGTGCTCACGTCATCACGCATCATGGAGGAAGACTGAATGATTCCGGCGCTCAGCTGAGGCGTCCGGCTTCAGCCGGAAGAGCATCGGTCTGCGCACCGGTGTCACGCTCGAGTACGTCCGCCATGGCGAGCCCGCGGGCGTGCCGGTGATTTTCCTGCACGGGATCACCGACTCGTGGCGCTCGTTCGAGGGGATGCTGACCCACCTGCCGCCCGGCGTGGACGCCTACGCCGTGTCGCTGCGCGGCCACGGAGGCTCCAGCCTGCCGGCGTACGGCTATCGCGCGCCCGACTTCGCCGGCGACATCGATGCATTCATGGACGCGCTCAGCATCCCGTCCTCGGTCATCGTCGGCCATTCGATGGGCAGCGCCGTCGCGCTGCGATTGGCGGTCGACTATCCGGTCCGCACGCGCGCGCTGGTACTGATCGGCGCCGTGGCGAATTGGGCCGTGAACCCGGCGGTGCAGGAGGTCATGGCGGTGGTCGCCGCGTTCCGCGACCGGGTGGACCCGACGTTCGTGCGCGAGTTCCAGATGAGCACCGTAGCCACGCCCGTTTCGCCGGGGCTCATCGACACCGCCGTCGACGAGAGCCTGCGCGTGCCGCTGCATGTCTGGAAAGCGGCGTTTGCCGGGCTGACCTTCGCGGACGTCTCGAAGGACCTCCATGAAATCACGGCCCCCACGCTGCTGATCTGGGGCGCAAAGGAAACCTTCGCCACGCGCAGCGAGCAGGACGAACTGGTCCGCGGCATCACCGGCGCCAGGCTCGTCGTCTACGACGCAGCCGGCCACGCCGTGCACTGGGAGGAGCCGGACCGAGTGGCCGCTGACATTGGGAGATTCGTGGCCCAAATGGAAGAGCCCGCCTGACTTCTTCCACTTTCCCACTTCTTCCACTTCCCCACTTCTGCGCTTCCCCACTTCTCCACTTCTCTACTTCACTTTTCCACTTCACTTTTCCACTTCACTTTCCACTTCTTCCACTTGTTCCACTTCTTCCACTTTCAAAAGTCACCGTTCTGTCTCACTTTTGTCGTTCCAGCGTCCCCACTGGGACCCGTCCCACGTGCAGACTAGGGCGGATGGAGGATTGATGAAACAGAAGAAAGTGACGCGGCGTGAGGCGTTGGGCGCGCTGGGCGTGGCCGGCGCGGTGTTCTCGCTCGGGTGCGGAGACGAGACGCCGACCAGTCCCTCTGCCACGACAACGGCTGGCCCTACCGGTGCGGGTGGCGTCCCGAGCGCCGCCTGTGCCGTCACACCGTCGGAGACGATTGGACCCTATCCGTCGCTCACGGACATGATTCGCAGCGACATCCGCGAGGACAGGGCAGGCACGCCGCTGACCCTGACGCTCACCGTCGCCAACAGCAACAACGCGTGCCTTCCGCTGTCGGGAGCGATGGTCGATATCTGGCAATGCGATGCGGAAGGGCGATACTCGCAGTACTCGCAAGGCGGCTTCGACGGACGCGCGTCCACGTTCCTGCGTGGCATGCAGACGACCGATGGCAACGGCCGCGCGACGTTCATGACGGTCTATCCCGGATGGTATCAGGGGCGCGCCACGCACATTCACGTCGAGGTGCTGGTCAACGGACGATCGGTGAAGGTGACCCAGATCGGGTTCCCGGAAAGCGTCAACGCGGACGTCTACCGCTCCGGCGTCTACGCCGCGCGCGGGTTGAACCCGACGTCGAACTCGGGCGACATGGTCTTCGCCGACAGCATCGCCCAGGAGACAGCCGCACTGAGCGGCAGCGCATCAGGCGGGTACGCGGCGACGTTCACGATCAACGTTGCGGCGTAGGCCGCTGCGCGCGGAATCCTGCCGCGCTTCGTCGGTGCAGTCGGCTTTGCTCGTCGGTGCAATCGGCTTCGCTCGTCGGGCGCCGGACTGTGGACTTTGATCGCAAAAACGTATAGAAGGAGGTCCGGCGCTCAGGCATCGCGTCACCAAGGCGCATGGAGCACGCGCACATGAGCAATCAGCGGACGCAGTTCGGATCGCTGGAGAACTTCCAGAAGGGCTCCGTCCAGGTCATCGACGACAATCCGAAGAACTACGCGTTCTCGAACATCTTCGAGGTTGCCTCGAACTCCAGGCCCTACGAGAAAGTCGCCGTAGGCAAGAACCTGAAGTATGTCATCGAGGCGCTGCGCGCCGAGGGGACGTCGCCGTGGTTCGCCGCCGCCCACGACGAATCCGCCCTCGTGATGGACGGCGAGGTCGAGGTCCACTACATCAAGCCGGACCAGCCCGTCGTGAAGGAGGGCTCGGAAGGCACGATGAAGCTCGCCGCCGAGCCGGCCGGCAGGAAGATGGGCTGGGTGAAATGCCGCCGTGGCCACCAGGCCCTGTTGCCGGCGGGCGCCGCCTACCAGTTCCGGAACTCCGGCAAGCCCGGCGTGCTGCTGGTCCAGACGATCATCGGCGACAACACCGTCGAGAAGTGGGCGCAGATTTGTCAAACGCAGGCCTAGGTCTCCTCTCCTTGCCAGGGAGCACTGCATGAGTACTGACAGCCACTACCGCGCAGACGTTGACCGACAAGGGCCTGGGCTATCAGAGCCACTCGATCGGCGGCTTCACGTTCGGCCGCGACGAGTACTTCGCCCACATCTTCTATCCCGGCGGCCGGCACATCATGCCGATCGACGCGTTCCTGCGCGCGCTGATGCGCGACGTCGCGTGGGGCTTCTTCTACGGGACCGTGAATTTCGACAACATCTTCGGCACCGTGAATCACTATGGCACCGTCGAGATGTTCATCGGGCTCTTCAACGAGGCCTACCGGAGCAGCAACCGCCACCACGTCGAGACCTTCGAGGCGAAGGATCTGAAGAAGGTGTTCGAGGAGATGCTCGAGGACTGGACGCACGAGGGCTTCGATCCGTTCGCCGCGCCGGCCGAGACGGGCACACCCTTCGGCGCCAAGAGGGGCAGCAACAAGAAGGCGATCACGCGGCAGCGCCTGGTGGCCAGCCGCATGGTCGGCCTGAAGGGCGATCTCGCTTACCGTGACGAGAAGGTCTTCGCGCTCAACCGCAGCTTCCAGGACATCGCGACCGACCAGCCGGAGATCCATGCCGAGCCTGGCTTCGAGGGCGAGGTGCACGCGTACAACTTCTTCAACTACGTGGCGCGTTCTGACGTGACCTGGAATCCGTCGGTCGTCTCGTGCGTAAAGGACAGCCAGTTCTGCGCCACGACCGAGGAGCACATCCTTCCGATCATCCACGGCAACGACCGCGTCGAGTGGTTCATCCAGGCCACCGACGAGATCATCTGGGACGTGGACGACCGCGCCACCGGCAAGCCGCGCGCGAAAGTCGTCATGAAGGCGGGCGACGTGGCGGCGATGCCGGCCGACATCCGTCACCGCGGCTACTCGCCCAAGCGTTCGATCCTGATCGTGTGGGAGAACAACGACGCGACGCTGCCGCAGCAGTACGCGTCCGGCAAACTGACCCCGTACCCGGTGGAATTCTGATGTGAGCACTGCGACGCAGTCCGGTTCCGGGCTGCAGATCGAGACCCGCCTCTTCATCGGCGGCGAGTTCGTCGACGCCGCCCAGGGCGGACGCATTCCCGTCACGAATCCTCACGATAACAGCACGCTCGCCGAGGTCTCGGAAGCCACGGCTGCGGACGTCGACCGTGCCGTGGACGCCGCCCGCAAGGCATTCCCGGCATGGAAGCGCCTGTCCGCGTCCGATCGCGGGCGCCTGCTGCTGAAGCTCGCCGACGCGATCGAAGCCGACGTCGATTACCTCGCGCAGCTCGAGGCGATGGATACCGGCCATCCGATCCGCGACGTTCGCAACCTCGACGTGCCGCGCACGGCGGCGGCATTCCGCTACTTCGGCGGCATCGCCGACAAGCTCGAAGGCACCGTTGTTCCCGTGGACGCCGGGTTCCTGAACTACGTGAAGCGGGAACCGGTTGGCGTGGTCGGCGCGATCGTCCCGTGGAATTTCCCGCTGCTGTTCTGCAGCTGGAAGATGGGGCCGGCGCTCGCGGCCGGCAACACGATGGTGATGAAGCCGGCGGAGATCACACCTCTCAGCGCACTGCGCATCGCCAGGCTCTGCGCCGACGTCGGCTTTCCTCCCGGCACCATCAACATCGTCCCTGGCTACGGCCACGACGGCTGGCCAGTACCTGGCCGAACATCGCGGCGTCAACAAGATCGCGTTCACGGGCTCGACCGCCGTGGGCCGCAAGATCGTCCAGGCGTCGGCGGGCAACCTGAAGCGCGTGCAGCTCGAACTGGGCGGCAAGGGCGCAAACATCGTGTTCGACGATGCCACCGTGGAAGCGGCGGTGGCGGGCTCGGCGTTCGCCATCTTCCACAACCAGGGCCAGGCGTGCATCGCCGGGTCGCGGCTGCTTGTTGCAGGAGAAGATTGCCGACGAGTTCCTGGAGAAGTTCCTGACGCTGGCGAGGTCGATCAAGCTGGGGAACCCGCTCGACCCGGAAACCGAGATGGGTCCGCTCACGTCAACCGGCCACCGCGACCGCGTGCTCGCCTATGTCGAGGTGGCGAAGCAGGCGGGCAGCACGATCCTCACCGGCGGCAAGGCGCCGGACGCGGCGGAACTGCGCGCCGGCTGCTACGTCGAGCCAACCGTCGTGACCGCAAACGCCGGACGATCGCGTGTGCCGCGAGGAGGTCTTCGGCCCGTTCGTGAGCGTCACCCGGTTCAAGGACGAGGCGGAGGTCGTCCAGATCGCCAACGCGACCGACTACGGCCTCGGCAGCGGTCTCTGGACCAGCAACCTGCAGCGCGCGCATCGCGTGGCCGACGCCATCCGCGCCGGCATGGTGTGGATCAACAGCTACAAGCGGGTACACCCGGGCTCGCCGTTCGGCGGCGTCGGTGAATCGGGCTACGGCCGCGAGATGGGTTTCGAGGCGATGCACGAATACACCGACGACGAAGTCGGTCTGGGTGAACGTCGACGCGCAGATTCCGCCGTTCTACAAGCGCTAGGGCGCGGCAGATCAACTCCCAACGCCCAACTCCCAACTCCCAAACTCCAACTCCCAACCCGTTCCCGACCCAACTCCCAGATTATCGGGCGGCTCGCGCAGCCAGCTCCCCAGGCATCGCACGCGCGGCGAGAGCCGCGCGTCACCTTGGGCTTGGTGCAAGGAGCAAGTTGGGAGTTGGACGTTGATCTAATGCCCCGTGGCGCCGGCCGCCTGAGGAGCAGGTACTCCAGTCTTCCGGGGAGCGGTTTCCTTGAGGAAGAGCGACACGAAAATCCCGAGCGTCACCCCGAACAGCGCGACCCAGAGGATGGCCTGGATGCCGTAGGCCTGCGCGACGTTGCCTGCGATGATCGGCGCGATCCCGCCGCCGAAGATTTCGCCGGCGCCCACCACCATGCCGATCGCCGACGAGATGAGGCCGGGCGGCGCCGACTCGGTGGCAATCGGACCGGTGATCAGCGCAATGTTGCCGAGGGTGAAGAAGCTGATGATGAACAACAGCGTGAACAGCAGTCCCGGGTTCGCGCCGATGCCCATGAAGACGTACGTGAAGATCGCGGCGCCGAGGAAGCCGGCCACCGCCATGATGCGGCGGCCGAGGATGTCGGAGAGCCCAGGAACGCCAAACTGTCCGAAGAACCCGCCGAACCCTATCCCGGACAGCACGAATCCCATCTGCTGCGGCGAGAGCTTCAGGTAGTCGAGCAGATAGTTGGGCAGCATCGCGCCGATGACGAACACGCAGCACATCGCGCAGAAGAGTCCCAGCATGCAGAGCACGAGGTTCCGGCTCCTGAACACATCGCTCCAGCTGCCCGGCGTGTCAGCCTCGTGCAGCACCTGCCCGCCCATCGTCTGCGACGGCTCACGAAGCACGGCGGCCAGCAGCAGGCCGACGATGATGCCCGGGATGGCGACGACCCAGAACACCCAGCGCCACGACGGCACGACGTTCAGGAGCTGCGTGGCGATGATCGGGCCGAGCGCCAGCCCGAACAGCGCGAAGCCGCTCTGTTGAAGCCCCTGCAGGAACCCGCGCCGGTTCGGCTGTGCGGCCGCGGCCGTGGCAGCGAAGCTGGTTGGGCAGTACGAGCCCTCCATGATTCCCATGAAGAGACGGACGGCGAGCAGGCTGGCGAAGCCGGTGGCCATCCCCGAAAAGCCGGACGCCAGCGAGAACAGGATGATGGACGGCACCAGGATCCTGCGGTGTCCGATCGCATCGGCCAGGCGGCCGCTGAAGATGGCGAAGACTCCCCAGGCGAGTCCCAGAACCCCGATGATGTTGCCCTGGTCCGCCAGGTCGAGACCGAGATCGCCGAGCATGAAGGGGAACAGTGGCGCGATGATCCAGCGGTCGAGACCGACGAGGCCGAACCCGAGGCCGAGGAGCGTTACCGCCTTCCATTCGTACGAGGTGTCCCAACGCGCCGGTGTTGTCCGATCGGCCATTGAAGCGCACTCCTCTCAGATGATCGATCGAGCGCCGGCGGCCTGCGCCATGGGGCACGAAACGCTACCAGATCGCGTTGATCCGGTTCAACCTGCCTTGACTTCGCGCGACCGACGCTGAATGCTCACGGATTGGAGTCGCGATGCAGGCCTTTGTTCTCGACCAGCCCGCCTATCGTGTGATCTTCGGGGTCGGCAGCCTCGACCGTCTCGCCGACGAAGTTCGGAAGGCCGGCGTGAAGCGCGCGCTCGTAGTCTCGACCCCGGCGGAGATCCGTTATGCCGAGGACGCGGCGCGGCGGCTCGGCGACATGGCGGCTGGCATGTTCACCGAGGCGGTGATGCACCATCCAATCGAGGTGGTGCACGCGGCCCGCCGGCGCGCCAGGGAAGTCGATGCGGACGGCTGCGTCACCATCGGCGGGGGCACGACGACGGGCACGGGCAAGCTGATCGCACTCGAGACCGGCATGCCGGTGATCGCCATCCCGACGACCTACGCGGGATCCGAGATGACGCCGATCTACGGGATGACAGAGGGCGGCGTGAAGAAGACGGGCCGCGATCGCAAGGTCCTGCCGCGCACGGTCATCTACGACCCCACGCTGACCGTGTCGCTGCCGCCGCAGGTGTCGGGGCCATCCGGCATCAACGCCATGGCGCACTGCGTCGAGGCGCTGTACGCGCACGACGGCAACCCGATCGTGACGCTGATGGCGGCCGAGGGCATCCGCGCGCTCGCCCGCTCGCTGCCGGTCGTCGTCCAGGAACCCGATAACCTCGAGGCGCGGTCGGACGCGCTGTATGGCGCGTGGCTCGCGGGCACCGTCCTCGGCCAGGCGGCGATGGGCGTCCACCACAAGCTGTGTCATACGCTCGGCGGCACGTTCAACCTGCCGCACGCCGAGGTGCACACCGTGGTGCTGCCGCACGCCACCGCGTACAACCGTGACTTCGCGCCCGACGCCATGAGGATTGCTGCCGGCGCGCTCGGCACGAATGACGCCGCTCGAGGTGTCTTCGATCTGATCGCCAGGATTGGCGCGCCACGGGCGCTCAAGGACATAGGGATGCCGGCCGGCGGCATCGAGCGCGCCGCCGCGCTCGCGACCGAGAACCAGTACCCCAATCCGCGCCCGATCGAGATCGGCGGGATCCGCGAGCTGCTGCAGGACGCGTATGAAGGGCGGCGGCCGTAGCGGGCCCAAAATGGGCCGGCTGAAGCCGGCCCCTACGTACACCTCGAAGGGCGGCGGCCGTAGCGGCCCGAATGGGCCGGCTGAAGCCGGCCGCGACGTACACCTCACTCGTAGGGGCCGGCTTCAGCCGGCCCGCGCGGACTGAAGCCGACCCTAGGTACTGCAGAAGCGTGCGAAAGACGGCGGCCGGAGTCGGTCTACGGTCTACGGTCTACGCGGGGAAATCCCTGACGTTGACCGGAGACCGCAGACTGAAGACCGATCTAGCGCGCAGCACTCGTTGTTTGTGACTGCGCGCGGAGGATCAATTTCTGCACCCGCCAGTTGGACGTTTCGGCGGCGTAGACCTCTGTCTCTGACGGGCAGGCCAACTGGTGCACGCCGGAGAACTGCTTCAGGTTGCGCCCGGAGCGGCCGATGACGCCGAGGACCTTGCCCTCGAGCGTCAGCTTGAACAAACGGCCAGGGTAGGTGCTTTCGCCCAGGAACATCACCTGACTGTTTCCCGGCGGGATGCAGAGCGAGTTGGGTGCGCCGATGCCGGTGTTCGCGCCCGTCGGCGTGTTGCCATTGACCGGCACCGTCCCCGGAGGCACGGGAACGTCGACGGTGAACATGCGAAGGAACTTGCCGTCGGTGTTGAACACCTGCACGCGCCGGTTGCCGCGATCGCCCACGTACACGTTGTTGTTGCGATCGATCACGATGGCGTGCGGCGTGTTGAACTGGCCCGGACCCGTGCCGGGCTCGCCCCATGACTTCACCCAGTCACCGTTCTTGTCGTACTTCGCGACGCGGGAATTCACGTACCCGTCCGTGATGTAGATGTTGCCTTCCGAATCCCACGCGACGTCGGTTGGCTGGCGGAAGCGTCCGTTGATCGGCGCCAGCGGTGGATTCACGTGCTCCCACGCCTTGGCTTCGTCGTCGGCCGATTCCGCCCGCCGCCCGAACACCCAGACAATCCGCCCCTGCGGATTGAACTTGATGACCAGGTCCGAGCCCTTGTCCACGGCCCAGATGTTGTCGTCCTTGTCGATGCGCACCGTGTGAGCGAAGGACCACCCGTAGTTGCCCCTGCCGATCTCGCGCACGAACTTGCCCGCGGGATCGAACTCCAGCAGCTGCGAAGCGGTTGGGGCGTAGGCCGGGCCGCCCGCGCTGTTCGAGCGCGTGAACACGAAGCTGTGGCCCTTCGAGTTCACCGCCACCCCCGAGACCTCGCCGAAGTTCATTCCGTCCGGCAGCTTGAAGAAGTCAGCCACCGAGTCGAACTGGATCTCGGTCGCGCCCTGCTGCGCGACGCCTGGCATCGGCAGCAGCAGCGCGATCAACGCGATGACCCGGGCTTTCACTGGGTGCCTCCGCCGGTCTTGGTGAACTTCCGCAACGCTTTCCCGCCGGTCAGCGACCCGTAGACGTTCCCTGCCGTGTCAGCAGCCACGCCCTCCTGCGAGCCGTCGGGAGCGTCGACGATGAACGCGGTGACCTTGCCATCCCTCGCGCTGCCGATTCTGATGCCTCTCTGGAAGCCGGGGTTCGTCTTCTCATCCGACTGGTGGTCAGCCACGTAGAGGATGTCGTTCCGGTCGATGAACACGCCGCTCGGCCTGCCGAACTGCTTCCATTCCTCGAGGAACGTCCCGTTCTGATCGAAGATCTGAATGCGGCTGTTGCCGCGATCGCCGACGAACAGGCGGCCCTTCGAATCCATGGCCAGCGCGTGCGGCGTGTCGAAGTCGCCGGGCGCGGTCCCCTTCTTGCCCCAGGTCTTGATGAACTTGCCGTCCTTCGAGAACTTCAGCATCCGCGCGTTGGTGTCGCCGCCGTGCCCGTCGGCAACGAAGATGTCGCCGTTGGGCGCCACGAAGATGTCGGACGGCCGGTTGAACGTATCGGGTCCGGTTCCCGCCACGCCCGCCTTGCCGAGCGTCAGCAGGACCTTCCCGTCCTGATTGAGCTTGAAGACCTGATGCCCCTTCCCGGGGATCCCTTCGCCGTCGCTGACCCAGATGTTGCCATCCGCATCCACGTGGATGCCGTGCGGATTGACGAACATGCCGGCGCCGAGGCTCTTGACCAGATTGCCGGATGCATCGAACTTCACGAGCGGCGCCACGGTGGGAGACTTCTCACACGTGGTTGAGCCGCATCGCTCGAACGCCCAGAGACTGCGCCCGTCGCGATCCATGTCGATGCCGGCGGTCGATCCGATGCTCCGCCCCTGCGGCATCTTGAAGAAGCCGTCGACCTGGCGGTACGGGTTCGGCTGAGCATTGGCCTGCGTGAACGCGGGACGCTCAGCGAGCGCGGCCACGACGACGACGGCTGCGGTTATCAGTAGCACTCGAGTTACCTGCGACATCGCGGCCTCCCATTCAAAAAGAAGTAGCGCGCATTAGATAGCACCTGCGGCTCCGCCCGGCAAGAACAGATTCCATGGACAAGGCCCAGCTTCCAACTGTACTTTGCAGCATTCGAGGCGTAATCGAGGGAACCCGGCACCCCGGTCGGCGGACATTTTCATGAATCTGACGGGCTTACAGCAATCCTGGAACGAATTGGCCGCGAAAGACGCCATGTGGGCCGTCCTGACCGGCCCCCTCGGCACGGCGCGGGTGTGGGACACGGACCACTTCTTCCAGACCGGCGTGGCCGAGATCGAGTCCGTGCTCGACCGGGTACGCCGCGCGGGAGTCGTCCCGCGCTTTCACAGGGCGCTCGACTTCGGCTGCGGCGTGGGCCGGCTGACGCAGGCGCTCGGCGGCCACTTCGCGCAGGCCGACGGGGTCGATATCTCGAGCGCCATGATCGCGCGAGCACGATCGCTCAATCGCCTGGGCGATCGATGCGAGTACCACCTCAACGAGACCGAACGCCTCGCTGCATTTCCCGACGGTCTCTTCGACTTCGTCTACTCGATGATCACGCTGCAGCACATGGAGCCGCGCTACAGCCGGAGGTACATCGAGGAGTTCTTCCGCGTCGTCCGGCCGGGCGGCGTGGTCGTATTCCAGCTGCCCGCCGAACCGGTGCCGGTTGCGCGACCGCGGACGCGGAACTCGGCTCCGCTGCCCCGGCGTGCGGCACGCGCCACGATCGACGCGCCGGCGGCCCTCCGCTGCGCGCCTGGCGCGGCCCTGCCGCTTCGCGTCATGGTTCGCAACGACGGACCGTGCACGTGGCCGGCCATGGCGGAAGACGACGGACGCTACGCGATCCGCCTCGGCAATCACTGGCGCCGCCGGTTCGGGTGGATGCTGCAGTTCGACGACGCCCGTACGGAGCTGGCGCACGACCTCGCGCCGGGCGAATCGATGGAGATCGGAATCAGGCCCGTGGCGCCGTCGCGGCCCGGGACCTACATCCTCGAGTTCGACATGGTGCAGGAGCTCGTACGCTGGTTCGCCGACGCCGGCTCGCGGAGCGCGCGTACCCGCGTGGAGGTCGACGCAACGCTGGCGCCGGGCGAGGTGCAGGGCCTGCCCCCGCTGATCGAGATGTACGGCATCCCGCGCCCGGACGTCGAGGCGCTGATTGCGGCAGCCGGCGGCGTCCTGCTGGCCGTTGACGACAACGACGCCCCGGGCCCCGGATGGACCAGCTATCGCTACATCGCGCGCCGATGATGGCGGTGAAGGAAGCGCAGCGGGCAGCGGGCAGTGTAGAGGCCGACCTTCAGGTCGGCCTAAAGCGGCCTCCCACCTGGTACTGGTGGCTTCCGGCTTCAGCCGGAAGTTCCGTTGCGATCTCGGCCTGGCTGAGAGGCACACAGTCGTGAGCCTTACACTTGTCGGGTGTCTGGAGCTCCTGAATGGCTTCTCAAAGGACAGAAGATCGTCTCCTCGCCCGTCTACGCGACGTTAACCACCGTCCTGGCCGTCATCGCAGGACTTCTCGGATCGGTCTACCAGGACGACATCGCGAACGCATTCCCGCTGGCATTGAGCAACGCATGGGGAACCATATCCTGGCGTGCGGCCGCCTTCTGGATGAGCGTCGTTCTGTTTGCCGTCCTGTTCTTTTTCCGGCAGTGGTGGGATGACGTAAACCGCGAGCGCCTCAACGCAACCGCATTGAGAGCCGAGCAGGGAACGGAACGTATCGAGGCACTCGTGCGAACCATGCCGCCCCGCGCGTTCCAAGGTCAGCTCGCGCAGATGGTCGCGGGCGCTTACCGCGGCGTCGCGAGGGTGCTCCCCCGGAAGAAAGAAGCCGATCTCACGAGAGATGATCTCGTCGCTCTCATTCGCGTGCTGCTGAACTCGATGGCGCGCCTCGCCATGATCTATGACGACCAGCCTTTGACTCCGGAGGGTTCTGCGGTCTACTCAGCCAATGTGATGCTGTTTGTGCCAAGTCCAGAGGAAGGCGCCTTTGATGCGGAGACTGTGGTGGCACTGCGTTTTCACCCCGCCGAGTATGATTTGAAGCAACTCCTCGGCGTGCTCGTGCTTCGGCCCGAGCTTTCAGCAACGTCAGATATCGCCGACCTTCCTGGACCTGACGCCGTCGTGTCGGCGATCGCCCTCCCGGTGCCGGCGTTGCACACCAAAGACGGTCGGTGGAATGCCCTTCCCGGCGCGCCGAAGGCGTTCCTCACGGAAGAAGTAGACGGCTACGACGATGCAACAACATTGGGAGAGTGGTGCACTAAGAGCGGGAACTTCCTCCCCTCTGTCGTCGACGAACTTCGCCAGTACTTCACAACAGGCGACGGCCGAAGAATCCGGAGCTTCATCAGCCGGCCACTTCTGACGCTCGACGGCCGCAAACTGGGGGTGCTGAACCTTCACTCGAGTCGAACGGACATCCTCGGCGACACGGATGAGCGCATGCCAGCGTTCTTGGCGATGCTGACCCCTTTGCTTCTCGAACTGCAGGCTGCGGTCGAAATCCTTTGCGAGCACGACCACAGCGACCCGAGCTGACCGCCTTGCGGAAGGGTTTCGCCGAGGGTATCCTTGACCTCAGGTAAGCGCCGATGACGAAATCTGCGAAAGAAGCTATACGTGAAGTCGCCCGGACTGCGCGCGAGATAGAAAACGTCTCTTCGACGCGAGTGAACCGCGACGGAGATCATTTTTCGTTTTCTCTCCCTGAGCGTCGGACGCCAGCGGCGTCTTCTGTCCCTGAATCGCCGCGTAAAAGGCAAAAGTAGGCGAGCACACGGTCAGACACGCGCTATTTCGAGAAGGGCCGGCTTGAAGCCGGCCCTTTTCATTTACTGCCAGGCCGCGTACACCGGCTTGCTCACCATGAAATCGGGATTCGCCCCGGCGCGCGGGCGGAACTTCTGGACGCGGCCGCTGTCGACTTCGGCCACGTAGAAGTTGCCTTCCTGGTCCACGCTCATGCCGTGCACGCCCCACAGCGTGCCGGGAAAATCGCCGACGGCGCCCCAGGCGTACTGCAGACGTCCTTCGAGGTCGTACTTCACGAGCTTCTGCGTATCGCGGTCGAAGGTCCACAGCATGCGGTCCTGGCCCATGTAGAGCAGGTGCAGGCTCGAGGGCCGGACCTTGATCGACCACTCGGAGAGATACTTCCCGTCCTGGTCGAAGATCTGGATGCGGTGGTTGGCGCGATCGTTGACGTAGACACGCCGCGTCACCGGATCGACCGCGATGCCGTGGACGTTGTTCATGTAGTTGGGCCGCGTTTCCTTTCCCGCTTCCCCTTTCTCTCCCCAATCGAGCAGGAACTTGCCGTTGCCGTCGAACTTGGCGACGCGGGTACCGTTGTAGCCGTCGGCGACATAGAAGTTGCCGTCGGGATCCCACGCCATGAACGTCGGCCGGTTGAAGTGCGTCGCGTCGGCGCCCGGCACGGTGGGCGTGCCGATCGTCTGCACCAGTTGCTTGCCGTCGTTGGTGAACTTGTAGATCGCGTGCATGTGATCGTCCACGACCCACACGTGCTTCTGCGCGTCATACGGATTCACGTACACGGAGTGCGGGCGCTTGAAGATCTTGTCCCACTGCGTCCACTCCTCGATGAGGTTGCCCTCGGCGTCCACGACGATGAGGCAATGCTCCCAGCGCGCGTCCACGCCGAGCTCACGGTACGGCGGCGACTGTCCGCGCCAGTTCTGCATGCCTCGCTCGGGATCCTGCCCCGTGCCGCCGGAACCCGGGAGCGCCGTCGCCGTGGCGCTGCGCCAGGGCAGTCCGCCGACGGGAAACTGGATGCTGGGACCGATCTGCGGAAGGCGCGTGACGGCGGGTTCCTTCAGGTTTGGCAGCTCGCCGCGGAAGAGGACGTACACGCGGTTCGGGTTCTCGGCAAAGATGCCTTGTCCTGCACCCCACGTCCATTTTTCATGGCCGGGCAACGTGCTGAGATCCTTCGGCCAGCCCTGCTGGACATCGTAGGGTCCAGAGACGTCCTGTGCACCGATCTCACCGGCCACGGCCGCGAATCCCGCTGCCGATCCTTCGTCATCGGGCGCGACCGCGGGCGTTCCCGGAGAGCCAATCATGAAGCCGACGATCAACGCCGCAACAACCGCCAGTGCCGATGGAATGTGCCTCTTCATCCAGGTGTCCTCCCGGCGGAAACTATAGACGCAGAATAGGTGAAAATGCATGGGTGAACGGATCGTCGGCTGGCCTGCCGATGGCGTGAGTCTCGATCACCAATCAGCGATCCATCCCCGGCGCGAACGAACCTCCGCGCTCCTCCCGGCGTCATACATGTATCCTCGAGGAGACCATGTCCATTCGACCGATCAAGAAGATCTCGGCCGCTGTCCCGACCATGGAGGGCGCCGGCGTCCACCTGCACCGCGCCTTCGGTTTCGGGCGAACCGACGAGTTCGATCCCTTCCTGTTGTTCGACGACTTTCGGAACGACGACCCGGAGCGCTATCTCGCCGGCTTTCCCTGGCATCCGCACCGCGGCATGGAGACGATTACGTATGTGCTCGCGGGCAACGTCGACCATGGCGACAGCCTTGGGAATCGCGGGACGCTCGGCGCGGGCGACGTGCAGTGGATGACGGCCGGAAGCGGCATCCTCCACCAGGAGATGCCGCGCGGAGATGCCGGTGGCCGCATGCACGGGTTCCAGCTCTGGGCCAACCTGCCGGCGGCGCTCAAGATGACCGCACCCCGCTACCAGGATGTCGCCGCGCGCGACATCCCGGACGTCACTGACGACGACGGCGTGCAGGTGCGCGTCGTCTGCGGATCGTTCTGGGGGAAAACGGGGCCGGTGGAAGGAGTCGCCGCAAGTCCGCGCTACCTCGACGTGTCGGTGCCGCCCGGCGTCCGCAAGCGCCTGCCCGTGGAGCAGTCGCGGCACGCGTTCGCATACGTCTTCGCCGGCTCCGGGACATTTCGCGACGCGTCCGATCCGCTGCCGGTGAAGACCGAATACGTGGGCGATGCGGAAGAGTCCACCGGCGTGGCCAACAGGTCCCTGGTGCTGTTCGACAGCGGCGACGAGATCACGGTGCAGGCGGGCGCCGACGGCATCCGCTTCCTCCTGGTTTCGGGCGCGCCGCTCAGCGAGCCGGTCGCGTGGCGCGGTCCGATCGTGATGAACACCGCACAGGAACTGCAGCAGGCCTATGCCGAGCTGCGCAACGGCAGCTTCATCAAGAGCCGGTAAGCGCGGATCAGGCGGGTCCCGAAGGACCCGCCCTCCGATGTGATGGCATTTCATCAGCCGAGCCGCGCGGCAGCGCGGCATTCACGCGGGAGAGATCAGTGGCCACTACGACCGACACCGCAACACGCACCTACAAGATCGACAAGTCGCACTCCGAGGCGGTATTCCAGGTCCGCCACCTCGTCACGAAGGTGCGCGGCCGCTTCGACGATTTCGACGGCACCATCCAGATCAACGAAGACAGGCCTGAGCTCTCCTCGGTGGAATTCACGATCCGGGCGGCGAGCATCGACACCAACGAGAAGGACCGCGACACGCACCTGCGGTCGGCCGACTTCTTCGACGTCGAGAAGTTTCCGACCATCACCTTCAAGAGCACGCGGATCAGCAGGAAGAGCGACGAGAGCTACGGCGTGATCGGCGACCTGACGATTCACGGCGTCACCAAGGAGGTGACTCTTCCAGTCACTCACCTGGGCAAGGCCAAAGATCCGTGGGGCAACGAACGCGTCGGCTTCGAGTCGGAGCTCACGCTGAACCGCAAGGACTACGGCCTGATGTGGAACGCTCCACTCGAGATCGGCGGATTCCTCGTCGGCGACGAGGTGAAGGTGAGCGTGTCAATCCAGGCTGTCGCGCAGTAGGAAGGCGTGAGGTGCGAATGCTCAATGCCAGATGCTCGATGGGCATTGAGCATTGAGCATGGGCCTTGATTAGCGCCCGCTCAGTCCCCCGCATCGCAGCTCCACCTGGTCGGTGATGGCCTGGCTGGTCGGAGGGTTCTCCTCGAGTCCGAGCGTGTGCAGGAACTCGTGGATCATGAGGATCTCGGCGGCCGCGCGATTCCCCAGATACCGGCTCTTGAAACGCCGTCCACAGACGCGAACGATCCCGGACCCGACCTCGGTGAACGCGAGCGTCGAGCCGCCGGCGCATTGCGGCGCGTCCCGGTCATCGTAGAACCGTAAGAGCGCGAACGCCTCGGCCGGATTCTTCCCACTCGCCGCGAGCGTCGTCGACAGGTGTTCGCCGGATGCATTGGTGAAGTCGGCGAGGACATCCTGACAGGCGGGGCGACTTCAGCCGGACGGCCGCGCCGTCGATGGCGCGCCGCATGTAGACTTCGGTTTCGGCCTCGAAAAACACCGAGCGAGCCATGCGAGCGTCGGTTGTCGTGGAACCCGGAGACGGTGCTGATGCGACTGGCGCCGCAGACGTCAACAGACACACAGCCAGAGCCACGAACCGGTACCGCATCCTGTCCTCGTTGTGATCGCGCCGGCGTCAAGCCGCCCGCTTCACTGGTAATCGGCCGCGCCCCGGCGATCCTGAATTCGTGGTCGCACCGGCGGCTGACGGCCTCATCCTCGAGGACGCGGGCGAGCTGGCTTAACCCCCGCATCTCAACGCAACCTGTTCGGTGATGGCCTGGCTGGTGGGCGGATTCTCGCCAAGGCCGAGCGTGTGCAGGAACTCGTGAATCATAACAATTTCTGTGGTCCTGCGACTCTTGAGAAACCGCTCTCTGAAGTACCGTCCGCACACGCGCACGACTCGAGACCCGATCTCGGTGAACGCCAGCGTCGCGCCGCTGGTGCATTGCGGCGCCTGGCGGTCGTCGTAGAACCGCAAGAGCGCGAAGTGGCCGGCTGCACCCCTGCCGCTCGCCGCCAGCGCGGTCGAAAGGAGTCGGCCGGATGCATCGGTGAAGTCCCCCAGGACATCCTGACAACCTGGGCGATCAAGCCTGGCGGCGGCGCCGTCAACCGCGCGTCGCACGTAGGCCTGAGTCTCCACATCGAGGAACCCCAGGAGCACCGGTGTCTGCGCACCGGCGCGATCCGCCAGCACTCCAGCCACCAGCGCGCAAACAAGCACTCGGTACCACCACATGGCCTCCTGCCTTCCGGAGGCCCTTGATTGGCGGCGACCGAATGGCCTCCACCCGGCTGACGCGAGAACGGCAGGAAACCTTGCTCACGGCCTTGACGCCGTGCCGCCGGCGGGAGCAGGATGTGACGGTCCACGGACAGTGAACGCGCCCGGACACGACGTGACGGCGCTCCTGCAGGCCTGGACCGCGGGTGATATCGCTGCCCGCGACCAGCTCATGGCCGTCGTGTATCGCGAACTCCGCTCCCGGGCGGCCGGCCAGTTACGCCGCGAACGTCCCGGCCACACGCTGCAGCCGACCGCGCTCGTGCACGAGGCGTACATGCGCCTCGTCGATCAGCGGAGGGTGGCGTGGCAGAACCGCGGGCAGTTCTTTGGCGTGGCGTGCCAGATGATGCGGCGCATCCTGGTCGATCGCGCCCGCGCGCACCGGATGGCCAAGCGGTCGGGTCAGTGGGCCCGGGTCACGCTCGACGAGGGCGCCAGGGCCACGCCTCCCGTCGATGTCGACGTGCTCGATCTGGACGCCGCGCTCACGCGGCTGGCCGCGTTCGATCCGCGCAGGAGTCAACTGGCCGAGCTTCGCTTCTTCGGCGGTTTGTCCCTCGGGGAGGCAGGCGAGGCGCTCGGCATCTCGATGGCGACCGCCGAGCGGGACTGGCAAGCGGCGCGGGCGTGGCTGCTGAAAGAGCTGCGCCGTGAGCCACCGCATGACGCCTGAACGCTGGCGGCAGGTTACGGAGGTCTTCCACGCCGCGCTGGCGCGCGATGCGTCCGCACGTGCGCGCTACCTCGATGACGCATGCGCGGGCGACGGCGCGCTGCGGGAGGAAGTCGACGCGATGCTCGCCGCCCATCATGACTCCGGAGAGGCCGACGCCCGACTGGTGAGCGGATCAATCGACGACGTCCGGCGCTTCGAGGCAGGCGCCATAGTCGGGCCGTATCGCATCGACCGGCTGATCGGCGCCGGCGGGATGGGCGAAGTCTATCGCGCGCGGGATGCTCGATTGGGCCGCGACGTGGCGATCAAGGTCCTGCCGGGCGAGTTGTCCGTGGACGCTGACCGCTTCCAGCGCTTCGAGCAGGAAGCCCGCGCCGCGGCCGCACTCAGCCACCCGAATGTTCTTGCCGTGTACGACGTCGGCCGCCACGACGGTTCTCCCTACATCGTCGCTGAGCTGCTCGAAGGCGAGACGCTGCGCGAACGGCTGAAACGCGGCCCGCTGCCGGTTCGCAAGGCCGTTGACACCGCGATCCAGATCGCCCGCGGCCTCGCGGCCGCACATGGGAAGGGCATCGTTCACCGCGACCTCAAGCCCGAGAACGTCTTCATCACCACAGATGGGCGGGTGAAGATTCTCGACTTCGGTCTTGCCAAGCTGACGCAGGCCGAACCGTCGCTGGCTGGCACGAGCAACCTGCCCACGACGCCCCCTCAAACCAAATCGGGTGTGGTCCTCGGCACCTTGGGGTACATGGCGCCGGAACAGCTTCGCGGGCTTCCCGTCGACCATCGATCCGACATCTTCGGATTCGGCGCGATTCTCTACGAGATGCTCTCCGGCCACCGTGCGTTTCGCGGTGAGACGGCGATCGACGTAATGATGGCGATTCTCGAGGACGAACCGCCGCCCATTTCCGCGGCCGAACGCCAGATTCCACCGGCGTTGGCAGACATCGTCGAGCGCTGCCTGGCCAAGCAGCCGACCTCGCGCTTCCAGTCCGCAGGGGATCTTGCATTTGCGCTGGAGGGGCTCGCCGCGCACTCTGACTCCGCCCTTCCGGTCGCGCTGGTAGCGGCCCGAACACGCGAACGGGTTGTATGGTCGGTGGCTGGTCTGTTGTTACTCGCGCTCGTCGCGGTCCTCGCGCTCAATGGCAGTGGTCCGGGAGACGCGCCAGCTCAAGTCAGCCCCGTTCGCTTCTCTGTATTTCCGCCGCAGGACTCGGTGTTCACCGGAGGCCAGGACTACTCGCCTGCCCAGGCGCTGTCGCCCGACGGCCGCTCGATGGTGTTCCGGGCCCGGCGGGCCGGCGGGCCGGATCAGCTGTGGCTTCGCTCGCTCGACGCTCTGGACGCTCAACCGCTTGCGGGAACAGACGGCGGTGACCTTCCGTTCTGGTCACCAGATAGTCGCTCCATCGGATTCTTCGCGCAGGGCAAGCTGAAGAAAATCGACCTGTCTGGCGGTCCGCCCTTGACCCTGTCCGATGCCCCGCCATTTGGAGGGGGCTCATGGAACCGTGACGGCATCATCATATTTACGTCGATAGCAGGCGTGGCTCGAGTCCCCGCATCCGGGGGGCAGACGGAACCGGTGACCACGCTGGATGTCTCCCGTCAGGAAAATGCGCATCGATGGCCGCAATTCCTGCCGGACGGCCGGAGCTTCCTGTTCCGCGTCCAGCCGGGAAACGCTATCCGCATCGGATCCCTCGATTCCCGGGAGACCACGAATCTGCTGAATACAGACTCGAAGAGTCTGTTCGCCTCTCCTGGCTACCTGCTCTTCGTGCGGCAGGGCACCCTCATGGCGCAGGCGTTCGACGCCTCGCGCCGCGCGCTGACAGGCGATCCGACGCCTGTTGCCGAGCGGGTGCCGTTCAACCCGACGGTCGGAGTTTCCCCGTTCTCGGTATCAGAGAACGGAGTGCTGGCGTATCGGACGATCCCGCTCGCAGCGACGCAGGTCACCTGGTTCGACCGGTCCGGGAAGCGTCTCGGATCGATCGGCGAGCCTGGCGACTATCGGGACGTTTCGCTATCTCCAGACGAGGCACGTGTAGCCGTCCACCGGCACGAAGACCCGGCGGGTGGTGGCCTGTGGCTCCTGGACTTCGCGCGCGGCACGACCTCGCGGCTCACGTTGGACACGTTCCACAACGATTCAGCGCACTGGTCACCCGACGGCAGCCGTATCGTTTTCTGGTCGGACCGTGAGGGGGGTATCCGAAATCTCTATCAGAGGATGTCGAACGGCGCGGGACCAGACGAGCTCCTCTTGAAGTCCGGCGGGCACAAGGATCCGACCAGCTGGTCTTCAGACGGACGCTTCGTCGTCTATATCAGCGAGGATCCGAAAACTGGCGTGGACCTCTGGGTGCTGCCACTCTCGGGAGGTCGCACGCCGATGCCCTTCCTCCAGACCGAGTTCGACGAAGGTCACGGCCGGCTTTCGCCGGACGGGCGTTGGATGGCCTACACGTCCAACGAGACGGGCAGGAATGAGGTGTACGTGCAACCGTTTCCCGCATCCGGCGGCAAGTGGCAGATGTCGACGAGCGGCGGCGCGCAGCCCCGATGGCGCCGTGACGGCAAGGAACTCTACTACCTCGCCGGAGCCGCCGGAGGCGAGACGTCGGTCACAGCCGTGGAAGTACGGGCCTCGGCATCCACCTTCGACGCGAGTGTCCCACGAACGCTGTTCAGGACACGGATCGCGCGCCAGGGTGCGAACCCTCAGGGTGCGGTCCTGGGTACGACAACCGAAAGCAGTTACTCGGTGGCCGCCGATGGCCAGCGTTTTCTGATCCTGACCCCGCCGGTCGCAGAAACGGCGCAGGAGCCAGTCACCCTTGTGCTGAACTGGACGGCCGGCTTGAAGAAATGAGCAGCGGGGGCGAGAGGCGGACCTGAAGGTCCGCCTCTCCGGCATCAGACAGGGTTCGGTGTGAAACCGTTCGTCAGGCGGACTGCGCGGCTTCTTCCTGCGCCGGGGCTCGCGTCGTCACCCACCGCTCGTGCGCGGCTTCGACGAGATAGAAGACGACCGGCACCACGACGAGCGTGAGGAACAGGGACAGCGTCTGGCCGCCGATGACCACGATGGCAATGGCGCGGCGTTCCTCGGCTCCGGGCCCGGTGCCGAGCGCCAGCGGCAGCATGCCGCCGACGAGCGCGAGGGTCGTCATCAGGATCGGCCGCAGCCGGTCGCGGCTCGCCTGCACGACGGCCGTCTGCAGCTCCACGTTGTTCATCCTCAGGTTCCGCGCGTAGTCCACCTGCAGGATCGCGTTCTTGGCGACGACGCCGAACAGGACGAGCATGCCGAGCGCGGAATACAGGTTGAGCGTGGTGGATGTCAGCCACAGCGACAACAGCGCGAACGGCACCGACAGCGGCAGCGAGAGCAGGATGATCAGCGGGTGCGACAGGCTCTCGTACTGCGACGCCAGCACGATGTACATGAAGATGACCGAGAGCAGGAACGCCCACCCGAACTCGACGAACGTGCGCTCCAGCTCGCGCCCGCGGCCGGCAACGCTGACGGTGTAGGCGGGCGGCATGCCGAGCTCGTTCGCCGCGCCGCGCAGCGCCTCGATGCGATCGGCCAGCGCATAGCCCTCCTTGATACCGCCGCGCACCGAGATCTGCCGCTGCCGATCGAGCCGATCGACTCGTGACGGACTCTGCTGCGACACGAGGTTGACCACGCTGTCGAGGCGCACCAGCTCTCCATTCGAGCGTGGCACGTAGAGCCTCTCGATCTTGGCGATGTCGCCGCGGTCGCGCTCGTCGAGCCGGAGCTGGACGTCGTAATCCTGGTTGGCGACCCGATCGCGGAAGCGCGTGACCTCTTCGTCGCCGCCCACCATCAAGCGAAGCGAGGCCGCGATGTCCGCGGTGCGGATGCCGAGGTCCGCGGCGCGGGCGCGATCGATCTCGGCGCGCAGCTCCGGCCGGTCCAGCTTGAGCGAGACATCGATATCCTGGAGGCCGAGCTCGTCGGAGCGGGCCTTGAGCGCGTTGCCGTACTCGAACAGCTTCTCGAGCTCGGGCCCGCGGATCACGAAGTCGATGTCGTTGTTGCCGGTGCCGATGTTGAACGACTGGGTGTTCCGCAGCTGAACGGAGAGGTTGCCGGTACTGCTGAAGCTTCGTGCGAATCTCCTGCATCACCTGACGCTGGCTGTAGTTGCCGCGGAACGCCGCCGCCGGATCGAGCGTCAGGAGGCCCTTGAACATGCGGGACATCGAGAACACGCGCTCCTCGTGAGGCGCGATGCGGATGAAACCCTGGCCGCTGTTCACGTTGCCGAAGAAATTGCCTCCGGCCGTCATCAGCAGCGTCCGGACGCCCGGCACGCTGCGCACGTCGCGCTCGACCGCACGGGTGATCTCGTCCATCAACGCCAGGCTCGTGCCTTCCGGCGCCGTGATATTCAGTTCGAACTCCGCTTCGTCGCCGCCGGTCGGGATGAACTCCTGGGCGACCACCTTATAGAGCGGATAGCTGGACGCGATGACCAGAACGGCCAGGACCGCGACGACCGTTCGATGATGCAGCGCCGACACCAGCGTTCGTGTGTACACGCGATCGACGAGGCCGTACAGCCCCTGCCGCGACGTGGCCTCGTCCGCCGTGGTCCGCCGACCGCGCGCAGCAGCCGCGCGCTCATCATCGGCGTCAGCGTGAACGAGACGACGAGCGACACGAGGATCGCCACTGCCGCGGTCAGGCCGAACTGGTAGAGGAACCGCCCCGAGATGCTCGACATGAAGGAGACGGGGATGAAGATCACGACGAGACACAACGTCGTGGCGAGGACGGGCAGCGCGATCTCCGCGGTCGCTTCGCGCGCCGCATCGATCGCCGACAGCCGCTTCTCCTCGATGAACCGGAAGATGTTCTCGAGCACGACGATGGCGTTGTCGATGACGATGCCGACCATCAGGACGAGCGCGAGCATCGTCACGCTGTTGAGCGTGAAGTCGAGCGCCGCCATCATCCCGAACGTGGCGACCACGGACGAGGGGATGGCGACGGCGGCGATGATCGTGGAGCGCCAGTCACGCATGAACGCGAACACGACGAGCGAGGCGAGAATGCCGCCCAGGATCAGGTGGATGTTGATCTCGTGCAGCGCCGCTTCGATGTAGCGGGACTGATCGCGGATGATCTCGACGTTGACGCCGGGCGGCAGTTCCGCCTTCACGATCTCGAGGTTCTGCTTCACCGCGTCGATGACTTCGATGGTGTTCGAGCCCGTCTGCCGCCGGATCTCCATGACGACGGTGGGGACGCCGTTCAGGCGCGCGATCGAACGCTGCTCCTTCGTGCCGTCCTCGACGTGGCCGATGTCGCGGATGCGGATCGACGCGCCGTCGACGTTCTTGATCACCAGGTCGTTGAACGCCTCCGGATCGGTCAGCCGGCCGGTCGTGCGCAGCACCTGCTCGGTGTCGCCGCCGGTGACGTTGCCGCCCGGGGCGTCCTGGTTCTGCCGCGCGAGCGCCGTCTGGATCTCGGTAATCGGCATGCGGTAGGCGGCGAGCCGATCGGCATCCACCCACACGTTGATCGTGCGCTCGAGGCCGCCGACGATCTGGACCTCGCCCACACCCGCGGATCGTTCGAGCCGCGGTTTGGCGATCTTGTCGGCCAGCTCCGTCAGCTCGCGCACCGAGAGGTTGCCGGAGAGCGCGAGCGAGATGGCGGCGGCGTTGTCGCTGTTGAACTTCAGGACGACCGGCGGCAGCGTTTCCTCGGGGAGATCGCGCACGACGGCGGACACGCGGTCGCGGAGATCCTGCGTCGCGACGTCGATGTCGCGATCGAGATTGAACACCACGGTCACGTTGGAGTTGCCGGCGCCGGAGTTCGATCGAACCTCGCTGATGCCTTCGACGGTATTGACGGCTTCTTCGATCGGCTCGGTGATCTGCGTCTCCATCTCCTCGACGGCGGCGCCAGGCAGGCTCGTGCGCACCGACGCCTGCGGCAGGTCGATGCGCGGGAAGCGGTCGACGCCGAGGCGGAAGTAGCTGGCGGTGCCGACGACAACGAGGGTCAGGACGATCATCGCGGCAAACACCGGCCGCTCGATGCATACCGCAACCAGTTTCTTCATTCGGTCCTCACGCGAACGGCGGCGCCGTCGGTCAGATCACCGGGCGCGCGAATGACGACGTCGCCACTGCGCAGCCCCTCGACGATTTCGATCTGCTCCCCCTCCCGGCGGCCGGTGCGAATCCGCTGTTCCCGTGCCTTGCCGTCCTGCACGACCAGCACACGCTGCACGCCGGCGAAGCTGACGACGGCATCGTCGGGGACGAGCAGGGCCATCTCGCCCTCCTCGACGACGATGTCGGCCGTCGCGAACTGACCCGGACGGATCGCGCCCGAGGTGTTGATGACGACGGCCTCCACCGGCAGCGTGCGGTTCGCCTCGTCAATCGCCGCGCCGAGCCGCGCGAGGCGGCCGCCGTGCACGCGGGAATCGCCCTCGACGCGCACCCGGACCGTCTGGCCCGCGCGCAGCTGGGCCGCGGACCGTTCGGGCACGGCCAGCTGAAGCCGCAGCGGATCGGTGCGAACGATGGTGAGGACGGGAGTGCCCGCCGTCCGGTATTCACCGACCGTGGCGACCTTCTCGCGCACGGCGCCATCCATCGGCGAACGCAGGATCGTGTCTTCGAGCTGCTGGCGGGCGAGATCCAGCTCCGAGCGCCGCTGCGCGAGCACGCCCTCGCGGTTCCGAATCTCCTCGATCGCGTCCTGATGCTGTCCCTCGGCGACTTCGAGGGCGGCTTCGGCGGCGTCGAGATCCCCGCGGGACGACAGACCGCGATCGAAGAATGTCTTCATGCGATCCCGGCTGAGGCGCGCCTGCTGCAACACGGCGCGACGCTGGCGCAAGAGGCCGGTGCTCTCGACGTCCACTTCGTCTTCGTCTCCCGTTGCCGGCAGGCCGAGGCGCACCCGGGCCTGGTGAAGCGCGGCTTCGGCCTGGTGCAGCCGGAACTCGAAATCGGTGGGAAGGAGACGGGCGAGGACCTGCCCCTCGTGGACCGGACTTCCCAAATCGACGTTGATCGCATCGACGCGGCCCGGAACCTTGAAGGCGAGGGCCACCTGCTCTTCGGCGGCCAGCGTCCCGGTCACGGTAACCACCCGTTCGAGGGGCCGTTCCCCCACGAGCACGCCGGTCACCTGCCGGGCTGCATCGGCGTCAGCGGTCCGGGCCGAAACCGGCCGGGCCGGGCTCGAGCACCCCGCCGCCAGCAAGGGCAATATGAGAGCGATGGTTTTTACAGTCAGGATTGGTCTCCGCACAGCGGGGCGATTGTGACGCAGAACCTAGACTTTACGCAATTGGCCGAGGGTCCAGCAAGCCCGCGGGAGTCGCAGGTTTTACAAGGAGATTACGTCCCCCGGAGGTGACTCGTTTACCGGCAATTGACGCGCCGGAATGGGTACTCCACACGTTTCGCGCCTGTTCCGTCGTCAATGGACGCGATCAGGGCGCCGTCGCCCTTGCGCTCGTAGACGATCCGTTTGGGGTAGTCGTGGGCCGGGTTCTCGAAAACGGCCCGATCTGCGGATATCGCGGTCGCCGGGAACGCTGTCGGCTGCTGGCCGGACGGGTTCGCCTCGTAGACGAAACCCCCGTCCACGGGGCGGAGGGTGACGAATTCCGTGGACGTGGTCCGGCCGGCGCGAACGGTCCGGCTCATGCCCAGCATCACGCCCGCGCGCGGGGCCATCCACTGCTCGTCGATGACCTCGTCGCCGCGTGCGATCTGCCAGCAGCCCGTCAGCCATGCCAGCTGATCCACCTGGACCGGCCCCTGCACAGAGAGGGCGAGCACGGCCGCGAATCCCGCCTTGGTCATGGTGCCGTCAATGCGAGAGGGTGCCCTGGCTCGCCGAGCGCGCCGGGACGAGCAGCGTGGGCGTCACGAACTCACCGTCCACGCCGACGGCAAGCACCTCGAGGCCGGTCACCGCCGACAGGTCGAGCTCGCCGTAGATGTGGGGATAGAGCTCCTCGCCGCTTTCGAGGTTCTCGAGCCGGATCTCCGACTCCACGAGGTCGGGATCGATCCGCAGCAACACGAGGTCGCGGCGCCCGCGAAACAGACGCCGTGCGACCTTCATCACCTGGCTCGCCGTGGCGCAGTGAATGAACCCATCGTCCTCGAAACCTTCCGGCCGGTAGGTGGACGTCGCCGCCGCCCACTCGCGCTCCAGGGCGATGTGGAAGATGGGATCGCTCGCCTCACTGAACCTCGGCGAGCGCCGCCGCGAGGAGGATGATCTGCTTCGTGCCGATCTGTCGCGGATTCAATGTCGCTCCATTCCTGCAATGTGTGCCGATCCCCGCCGCGGGCACGGCCGCCGGCGCTTCGCGAAAGATATCAGAATCGGCGTGTGCGCTGGCGGTATTCGGTACACGTCGCCATGGCGCCGGCCAGGAACCGGGGGCCTGAACGGGAGACGAGGGGGGCACCGCAATCGCAGTCTCCAGTCACGCCGCGCAGACGATCAACATCACGCCCTGTAGATCGGATGGCCTCCCTGCGCTCCTGACGCTCCTCGCTCCGGTCGATCAGGTAGCCTGCCACGGCCAGCAGGCTGAGGGTGGCCAGCACAACGAGGATGACGATCAGCGGCAACGGCATGCGGCGCTCATTCCTGCAAGGGATTGTTCAGAACATTCCACTCATCGTGCCGCTCGGGCACCACAACTTGACCGCTAGAACTATTACATGTCCACCGCGCCTGCACGCGACGACCTGACCGGCGCCTACGTTGTGCAGGGGGACGGCGACCACCTGGCGGCGTCCGGCTCCTTCTTGAAGTGCGAGCTCGTCACGAACGGCTGGCTCAAGTACCTGCGGATCCTCGACAATCGTCGTGACCGTGAACCACTGATCGCCGTTCGGCGCCGAGAGGCGGTCATAGTACTCGGTGACCACCGCGTTCTCGCTGTAGGGCACGCCGTTCCTGCGCAACCAGCCGGCGCGCAGGTTGTTCGTGATGACCTTGAGGCTGCCGCCCGGACCCGCCTGGCCGCGGCCCTGGCCTGCGGGGCGTTCCCACTCGGCCGCCGAATGGCCCTGGAGCGAGCGGGCGCCGGCCGGCTTCGCGTTGCGGTCGAAGCGCAGCCGGCGCGTCTGCTGGCCGGCATCCGTCTCGATCTTCAGGATGTTGTCTCCTTCCCACGTGATGTGCAGGCGGGTGGGCATGCGCATCAACGCGGCCGCGCCGTACGCCTCGCAGCGGCCGTCCTTCGACACGTCCCAGGCGTCGGCGAGCTTACGGGCCTCGTCGGTCATCGGGACGCTGGCGTAGTCGCCCTTCGGCGGGGTGACCATCCGCCACCGCCAGTCCTCGTTGACCACCGACACCCAGTAACCGGTCAGATCGATCGGGCCGGCCGCCCGCGGCGACTGCGGGGTCTGCTGGCCGCGTCCGCCGCCCGGCCCCTGCGCGTCCACCTGACCAACCGGCGCCAGGGCCAGGACCAGGCACACGATCCAAGGTTCGAGATCCACTTGTGCCTGGCGAGCGGTGCCTTGTGCCGTGACGTGCGTACTCTGCAGCATGATCGTGCTCATGTCCCCGTTCTCCGGCGGCTACCGGTTCTCACCGGTCTTCGCCGGCGGCTGGCGAAGGCTCTGGTACGCGGCTTCGACGAAGGCATCGGTCGTCCAGAAGCCGGTCGTGCTCCCATACCGGCCTTCGTAGTCGCGTACGAGGCGCGCCGCCTTGACCTGGTCCAGCGTCATGCCCTTCTTGACGGCGTCGTCGAGCCGATCGCGGATGATCGTCACCATGTCGCGGTAGTCCACCACGTCCGCCTCGTCGGTCAGGCGGCCGTGGCCCGGGATCACATAGGTGCCGCCTTCCTGCTTGTCCTTCGGCACAGTGAGGTCGATGATGCGATTGAGGGCATCGACCGTTCCGTTCAGGCTTCCGCCCTGCGCCAGGTTGACGATTGGAAAGGTCGTTGTCACGAACGCGTCGCCCGCGACGACGACATCCGACTTGCGGAAGAAGACGATCGAGTCGCCATCGGTGTGCGCCGCCGGCTGGTGCAGCACCTGCACGGCCTCGCCGTTGAAGTAGAGCTCCTTCTCTGCGGTGAAGAACGTGTCCGTCGGCCACGCGGCGAACGGGATCTCGGGCTGACCTTGCGGGGGCGTGCTCATCCGCTTCATCACGTTCTCGTGCGCCCAGATGAACGCGGCAGTGGCCGCCGGCCCGACCTGGCCCGCGAAGGTGCCGCCGGCCGCCGACTGCCCTGCCGCGGCCAGCTTGACGTTGCCGCCGGTGTGATCGGCGTGCACGTGCGTGTTGACAACGTAGCGGATCGGTTTGCTGCCGGCGATCCTTGCGAATCTCGGCGATGAACTTGTCGGCCAGCGGCTCGACCAGCGTGTCAACGACGAGGACGCCGTCCTCACCGACGGAGAACGCGGCGTTCGCGAACCCTCCGACCGCAAGGTACACGTTGCCCTGCACGGGCCACACCCTCACCTCGACGTCGTCGACGTTCGGCTGGCCCTGAGTCTGCCGCGCGAACCCGGCCGTGCCCGTCAGGGTGGCGGTCGCGATCAGCGACGCGAGCGCGAGGCCCGCGGACGGCCTCGGCCATCTCATGGTCATTGCGTGCTCCTGCCCGCCTGATGAGACGTAGCCGCGGCGACGCGGAGTCGCGGAGATTGGACCATCTTCAGAATTGGAAACACGTGATTATCTGTTGCACGCCTTCCATCAGGGTCCTCGCCTCCCGCCGAAAGATAAGCTACCATCCAGGTTTAGGGCCTTCCTGTGTCGCCTCTTGTCCCGAGCTACGTGGCGGCAGGAAGAAGGTGTTGCGAAGCTCCTTCGCGCGCGCGGTGACGTCGGGAACCGTCTTGAGACATCTCGCTCAGCAATACCTCGGCGCCCCTGCGAACCTGCAACTCGGGGCCGGCGCAGCAACGCAGCATCACAGCCATGAGGGGAAGTTCGGTACCGTGCTGCCAGAGCAACTCGTAGTTCGAGGTGTAAAGGCACCGGATACAGGCCATGACCGCCTTCATGCTACGCTACGCCCGGCCATCCCCAACATACCGACTCCCATTCCTCATTTGCAGCTGCCGTTGTCAGCTGCCGCCTCGAAAGGACGTGTCATGAGCTGGAGCCGCCGCGAATTTGTCACCGCCTCGTCCCTTGCCGTGCTCGGAAGCACGCTGCGCGGAGTGCCGTCGTTCGCACAGCAGCCGCCTCCCCCGGCGGTCCCCGAGTTCGCCACCATCCGCCGCAACATCGGCACGTTCACGGCACGCGGCGGCACGATCGGCTGGCTGGTCTCGCCGGACGCGGTCGTGGTGGTGGACAGCCAGTTCGCCGACACGGCGCCGCTGCTGCTCGAGGGGCTGAAAACGCGCACGCCCCGCAAGATCGACCTGCTGATCAACACGCATCATCACGGCGATCACACCGGGGGCAACAAGGTGCTCCAGCCGGCGGCCGCGAAAATCGTCGCCCACGCCAACGTCCCGGGGCTGCAGCGGAAGGCGGCGGAAGCGAACAAGTCGATCGACAGCCAGGCCTTTGCCGACACGACGTTCGACAAGGAATGGAAGCAGGAAATCGGGAACGAGGTGGTCTCGGCGAAGTACTACGGGGCGGCGCATACCGGCGGCGACGTCGCCGTGTTCTTCGAGCGGGCGAACATCGTGCACATGGGCGACCTGATGTCGCACGTGCGCAGCCCCCGCGCCGACCGGCCGGGGGGCGCCTCGGTGCGCAACTGGATCCCGGTCCTCGAGAACGTGGTCAAGGACCACGCCAACGACACGATCTACATCTTCGGCCACTCCAAGCCCGGCGAGGCGGTCACCGGGTCCCGCCAGGACCTCATGAACCTGCGCAACTACCTGACCGCGATGATCGACTTCGTGCAGAAGGGCGTGGCCGCCGGGCGGTCGCGCGACGAGATCATCAAGGCCACGGCGATCCCGGGCTTCGAGTCGTGGGCGGATGCGCCAGTGGCACTGCCGGCCGCGTACGACGAGCTGACGTCGCGCGCCTAGAGCGGAGCTTCGCATCCCGGAGGCGGGCCTGGAGCCCGCCTCGACGCGGTGCTTCCGGCGTCAGGCGGAGATCACGTCGTTCTTACTTCGGCCCCCGGCGGAGCGCCGAGTTCCTTCTGCAGATTGCCGACGGCGGCCGCCGGGGGGTTCTCCACGCCCACGAGAATCTTGCCGTCGGACACTTCGGGGTCGTACAGCCGGCCGCCGCCGCGGCCGAGGCCGGCGGTGACGACCAGCGTGATCACGGTGGCGATGATCGCCCCGAGCATCGTCAGCTCGAACGTGATGATCAGGTTCGGCCACCACGCCCAGATCGGCAGGCCGCCCGTGTTGATCGGCCAGGACATTTCGGTGATCCACGCGAGGGCGAGCGCCGTCGCCATCCCCACCAGCGCCGCCGCCGCAGGCGATCCACCAGATCCAGGTGGCCGAGTCCATGTGGCCGAACTCGTAGTCTTCCATCGGGTGCGACGAGATGACGGTGATGTCGCGGTCGGCGATGCCGGCGGCGCGCAGGCGGTTGACGGCCTGCTGCGCCGATTGGCCATTCGGATAGAGCGCGTAGACGGCCTTCACAGGTGCAGCTTCCCGAGCGCTGTTCTTCGGTGGCGGGCGGAAGCAGGTCGCCCGGCGGATGGTCGCCCGCCTTCAGTTCCCAGATCGAGATGATGGGCACGACCTTCGCGAACAGCACGTAGAGCAGCGCCATCGCGGCGAACGTGCGATCGCGTGACGATGATCTCGACCGGCTGCGGGCTGTAGCGGCCGAAGCTGTACGGCAGGTACTTGTGCCCGAGCGACGGCACGATGATGAGGAAGCGCTCGAGCCACATCCCGATGACCACGCCGATCGACGCGATGACCGCGCCGGTGATCGTGCGGAACCGCCTGATACCCATCAGCACGAGCGGCAGCACGAAATTGCAGACGACCATCGTCCAGTAGAGCGGCGCGAAGCTCTCGCGCTGCGTCTGCCAGAACACGGCCATCTCCGACGGCTCGTTGCCGTAGTAGACGACCAGGCGCTCGTTGAAGACGAAGTAGCCCCACAGCAGCGCCATCACGAGCAGGAGCTTGCCGAGATTCTGGAAGTGCACCGGGTGGAGGTAGTCCTCGAGATGCAGGAACCTTCGCAGCACCGCCATCGCGATCACGAGCCCGGCGATGCCGCTGAAGATCGCGCCCGCCACGAAGTACGGACCGAAGATCGTCGACTGCCACATCGGCACCGGCGCCATCGAGAAGTCGAACGAGACGATCGTGTGCACCGACACGGCCACCGGCAGGATGACGATGGCCATGATCTGCATCGCCGACTCGAGGCGGTGCCACTGCTTCGGCGTGCCGCGCCAGCCGAGCGCCAGCGCCGAATAGATGCGCTTCCGCAGCCCGGTGGACTTGTCGCGGACGACCGCGAAGTCGGGAATCATCGGCAGGAACAGGAACAGCACGCTGCCGGTGAGGTAGGTGTTGATGGCGAAGAAGTCCCACACCAGCGGCGAGCGGAAGTTCGGCCAGATCAGCCGCTCGCTCGGATACGGGAACAGCCAGAACGCCAGCCACGGACGCCCGAGGTGAATGATCGGGAAGAGCGCGCCGATCATCAGCGCGAACACGGTGATCACCTCCGCGCACCGCGTCACCGGCCGCCGCCAGCCGGCGTTGACGAGCCGCAGGATCGCGGAGATGAGCGTCCCGGCGTGGCTGATGCCGATCCAGAACACGAAGTTGGTGACGTAGAAGCCCCAGTAGACCGGCCAGCGGATGCCGGAGACGCCGAAGCCGAAGCACATCTGCGTGACCCAGCGCGATCAGCCCGGCGAGGACGACGCCGCCGAAGATGGCGACGAGCAGGTAGAACCGCCACGACGTGTGCATCAGCGGCCGCATCAGGTCGCCGGCGATGCGATGCGGCGGCGGGGGAGTGGCGGTTCCATGGCGTCGTGTTCCCAAGACTGCGGCGCGTGCGCCATCGCACGCTACGACCCTGCAGCCTCGCTGCGCGAGATAGGTGACGTTCGGCCGCGTGCCGAGGTCCTCGAGCAGCTTGCTGCCGCGGGGCGACTCGGAGAGGCGCGAGACCTCGCTTTCCGGGTCCTCGAGATCGCCGAACACGAGCGCCCGCGACGGGCACGCCTGCGCGCACGCCGTCTGGATCTCGCCGTCGCGCAGCGGGCGCTCCTCGGCCCTGGCCTGGATCTGCGCGCTCTTGATCCGCTGCACGCAGAACGTGCACTTCTCCATCACGCCGACCTCGCGCAGCGAAACGTCCGGGTTGAGCTGCAGCTGGAGCGGCTTGTCCCACGATGGGTTGAAGAAGTCGAAGAAGCGGACGTTGTACGGGCAGGCGTTGGCGCAGTAGCGCGTGCCGATGCAGCGGTTGTACACCTGCGCGTTGAGCCCGTCCGCGGTGTGATGGCTCGCGTAGGTGGGACACACCGGCTCGCACGGCGCGTTGTTGCACTGCTGGCACATCACGGGGCGGAACTTGAGCCGCACGTCCGGGAAGTCGCCTTCCCAGTACCGCTCCACACGAATCCAGTGCTTGGCCCGGCCGACGGCGGCCTGCTCCGCGCCGACCGTCGAGATGTTGTTCTCGGCGTGACACGCCGTGACGCACGCCCCGCACCCCGTGCAGCGATCGAGATCGACCGCCATTCCCCATCTCGGCCATCATTCGTCTCCCTGCTCGGTCTCCGGTCTCCGGGCCATCTGCCGATCCGTTCTGCTTCGCGACGCCACACGTCCGCGCTTGCGCGTGACCCGGCCGAAGCCCAGCCTGCAGACCGTAGACCGTAGACCGAGCCCAATCATCGTCCTTCCTCCACGTGCTCTCGCATCCCGCCGGCGAACAGGATGAGGCCGCCCGTCGGGGCCGCCCACCCGCGCGATGCGCACGCGCGTCGCGGCCCACGCCCACGCGCCGGTCGCCGCATCGGTCATCGGCGCAATCAGGCTGACCGGGTTGTCGCCGCGGCCGCTCGCATACCGCGTGAATGACTGGTGTCCCTGCCCCACCGGCATCGCCACGATGTCGGGCGCGATGCCCGGGAAGATCACAGCCGGGGCGCGCACCGACCCCTGGCTCGACGTGATCTCGACGACGTCGCCCTCCGCGATGCCGAGGCGCCCGGCCGTCTCGGGATTGATCTCCACCCAGCTGCTCCACATCGCCGATGTGAGCGGGTCCGGCATCTCCTGCAGCCACGGCAGGTGCGCCACCGACCCGTCGCGGAACTGCGACGACGGATACGGGAGGAAGTGAAACGGATTCTGCTGCGCGTCGCCGTCGAACGAGGGAGACGACACCACGTCACCGGACGGAGCCGCACTCGCCGCCGAGGCAACCCCGGCGCCGGCGGCAGGTCTCGCCGCCGGTGATGCCCACCACCCGCCTTTCTCCTGCGCCTCCGCCCATGCGTCGCCGCCCTCGGCGGATGCGGGCAGCGCGCCGAACATGGCGCCGAGCATCTCGTCGTAGGTCTGCCAGGGCAAGGTGACCGGCATCGCCAGGCCGCGGCCCGCTTCGAGGAGCACGTCGGGCATGGCGCGCGTCTGATGCAACGGCCGCATCACCGGCGGCGCCACGCTCGCCACGGCGACGAGCGAACCCGACTCGGGCACGGCATCGGCCCACGACTCGAGGAACGAGTGATCCGGCAGGATCAGATCCGCGAGCGCACTCGTCTCGTCGAGAAAGCTGCCGAAGCTCGCGATGAACGGGACCTTCTGGAACGCCTCGCGAACCTTCCACGCGCGCGGCGCCGTGAACACCGGGTTCGCGCCGTCAACGAGCAGCACCTGCGGCGACGAGGCGGCAAGCGCCTGGAGCGATGCCGCCGCCTGGCCTGGCGCGCCTTCCGCTGCTCCGCGTGTGGCTTCCGCCTTCAGGCGGAAGGACCGGAACGACTCCGGCTCCGGCGTGAAGAAGATGCCGCCGGGCTGCTCGACGCTGCCGAGCAGCGCGTTCAACGCGTTCACCGCCAAGGCGTTGAACAGGCCGTTGGTGTGGGCCAGCGGCGGACCGCCGACGATCGCCACCGCCGGGCCGTTCCCGGCGAGCTCGCGGGCGATGCGCTCGATGCGGCGGGCATCGACGCCCGTGACCTTCTGCACCTGCTCCGGCGTGTATTCCGCAAGCCCGCCGGCCCATCCCGCGATCAAGGCGCCGGCGCGGCCGGCGCCCGCGGCGGGACGCAGCTTGTTCGCCACGATCGCCTGCGCCAGTCCCAAAGCGAGCACGCCTTCGGTGCCCGGCGTGACCGGCACCCACTCGTCCGCGTTCGCGCCGGTCTGCGACATGCGCGATTCCACCTGCGTGAACCAGCCGCGGACGCCGCGTCGTCCCTGCCGCATGTCGCCATAGGCCCGGCTCTGCGAAACCGGCGAGTTCCATGTGCCGAGCAGATCCGCACCGAAGTTGATCACCGAGCGCGCGTTGGCCAGATCGAACGTCGGGAGCTGCGGCCGGCCGAAGCTGAGCCCGTTCGCCCGCCGCAGGACGTCGTCGGCAAAGAGATCGAAGGTGACGGCGCCCGGCGCGCCATACGCGGCAAGGAACTGGTTCACCAGCGCCGCGCGGTAACTGCCCCCCGAACGCGCGAGGAACGCCAGCGCCTTCTGGTTCCCCGCGGCCTGCAGCGCGTCCAGCCGCTTCACCAGCTCCGCCAGCGCGTCGTCCCACGAGATCGCCTCGTAACGGCCGTCGCCGCGCTCGCCCGATCGCCGCAGCGGCTGCGTGATGCGATCGGGGTGATACGTGATCTGGATCGCCGCCTGACCGCGGGCGCACAGGCCGCCGCGGTTCACCGGGTGGTCCGCGTTGCCTTCGAGCTTCTTGGCCGCGAGGATCGTCACGACGCCCGCCTGGCCGTTGCGCACGACCTCGGCGTCCGCGTCCATGACACGCACGGTGAGGCCGCAGCCCGCCGCGCACGCCGGGCAGACGCCCGGCTTCCACGTCGCGATGCCGGGGACGATGTCTTCGTCCGGCACGAAGCGAATGAGCTGGTTCTCCGGGTTGCCGCAGCTCGCGAGCGCGGCGCTGGACGTCGAGATGGCGGTGAGCTTGATGAAGGAGCGGCGGTCCATCTCGATCAGAAGTGACAGGTGAGGCAGTCGACGGACGCTTTCCGCTCGTTGTGGCAGTTCACGCAGAACCCCATCGTGACATCGACATTGCGCTGGGCAACCGTCTGCCCGCCGATGTTGCCGTGGCAGGTCGCGCAGTCGACCTTGGCGCGGATGTGTGGCGCGTGGTTGAACTTCACGTGCGCCTCCTCCGGGTAGTGGAAGACGCGCTGCCACGCGAGGTCGACGCCCTGTTCCTGCATCCTGGTGATCTGCTGAATGCGCGGCCGGTCGGTGGCGATCGCCGTGTGGCAGATCATGCACGTCCGCACGCTCGGGAGTCCCGGCGCGCGGACCCGTCGTCACGCTCTCGTGGCAGTACTCGGTGCAGGCGATCTCCTTGCCGACGTGAATGTCGTGCGGGAACTCGATCGGCTGCTCAGGCTCGGGCAACCGGTGCAGGTAGTGGCTCAGCGCAACGCCGAAGGAAGAATGGGCAGTCGTGAAGACGCCGGTGCTCTGACCGGGCAGCACGGGAGCGGCCGGTTGCGCCGGCGTCTCGTTCCCCCCAGCTGGCAGCCGATGCCGCCGGCCAGTGCGAGCACGCAACTGACCAGGGCGCGAGGAAAGAAGGAACAGCGCCGCACCGTCCGCATGTGCCTCAGCGCGGAGCGTTCTTGGGCCCGAGGCTGCGAACGTAGTTGACGAGGTGCCAGATCTCGGTGTCGCTGACGCGGCCCTTGACGCCCTTCATCTTGAATTCGGGGCCGGCGCCGTTGGCGATGACGGCGAAGATCTCGCCGTCGGTCGAACCGCGATCCCATGTCGCGTCGGCGAGGTTGGCCGGATGCACGTCCTTCGGCGCCAGCTTGCCGTCACCGAGGCCCGCGGGGCCGTGACAGAACTGACAATTCTTCTGGTACAGCTGCGCGCCCTTCTCGATCGACGCGGCCGTGGGCGCGACCGGGTTCTTCACCTTCCGCGCCTCGGGGCTGCCGCCGGGATTCTGGGCGGCGATGCCCGCCGCCGAGATCGCGATCGATCCGGCGACGAGTCCACCGAAATGGCTTTCGACCAGCGAGACATGCCTGGAGCTCCTGTTCGTGTTGATGAGATGAAGGACCAGGCATCTGAACGCCGTTAACGATGTCCCAGATCCGCGTATCGGTAATGTGCGTCGCCCTACGGCTCCGCTGCGACTCCGGGACTGCCGCGCTGCCGAATTGCTGCGCGCCTTGCGGGTGCGCCTCGAGGCCTGATCGGCCTCGCCGCCAAGCCCGAAGCCCGAAGCCTGGAGCCCCGAGCTAGCCGACCAGCCATTCGAACGTATTGGCCGGGATCATCATGATCAGCCGCGCCAGCGCCGCCACCGCGAGCCAGATGCAAATCGAGACGAGCCCGACCGCTTTCCTGGCCGCCGGCGGCACCCGTCCTTCGTCCGCGAACGCCACCGCACGGCGGATGGTGAACATGAACACGATCCCGAAAGTGAGGAGATACATCTTCACCCAGAAGATCGAGTTGAAGTACTGCTCCGTCGCCGTCGCCATCGTCGCCGGGATGCCCGTCAGGACGAGCCCGGCGAAGCCGCCGATGAGCCATGGCTGCGCGTCGCGCGCCACCGCCGCGGTAGGCTGTTTCTTCAGCCCGGCCCCGAGCAGCCGCAGGTCCACGATCAGCATCGCCCCCAGGAACACCACCATCGCCATGAGGTGGACGATGTTCAGCGCCGGCCCGATGTAGACGGATCCTCCGTAGATCGCGAGGCTTTCCATCCACTCGAAGAACGGCATCAGCACGGGCTGCTCCTATTCCACCAGGTACTCGGTGGTCATCCACTCGTAGGCGACCAGCCGCCCGAATGTCAGCACCCCTGCCCAGAGCACGAGCGAGGCGCCGCCGGCGAACCTGGCCGCCGTGCTGTCCCACGCCGCTTCCGAGCGGCGGGTGATCAGGTGGATGATCCCGGCGTTCGCGCCCGCCAGCGCCATCAGCCCCATCTTCCACCAGAAGAACGTCTTCCCGTAATAGCGCAGCGGCTGCGCCCACACCAGCATCACGCCGCTGATCACGATGATTGTGAAGCCAACCATCTGCCAGGGAAAGAGGCGAGCCTGGATCTCGGCGGCGCGGGATCGCAGGTTCGCGATTCCGACCAGGCGCAGGTCCATCATCACGATCAGACCCAGAAAGATACACATCGCGACGACGTGGATCGTAATCAGGATCGAAAAGCCGTAAATCGATTCGCGGAGATATGCGCTCCCTGGAAGGTTGACCTCCAACCACCTGAAGATGTCGAGCAGCATCAATGCCAACTTCCCGATCGGGTCAGCCCAGCCCCAACGCGCAAGCTCAACGCCGACTGGTCGCGGCCCAACTACAGCATCTGGAGCTGGACGGCTGAGTTGGCAGCTGCCGGGCGTCGGCTGTCACTCATGCCTGTCCTGCGTGAGCGAGCGCCGTGCGCGCCTGCAGATCGCGCAGCACCCCAAGCTCGCGGCCGGTCGGCGGCACCGTCGTCTGCAGGGAGCCGGACACCTCGAGGGCCCATCCGGTCGCTTTCTTCACCTTCTCGACGTCGACGCCGGGGTGGATGCTGGTCAGCGTCAGCTCCTTCGTGACTGGGTCGGGCGTCATGATCCCGAGGTCCGTAATCACGGCGGTCGGGCCCTTGCCCGGGAGCCGCAGCCTGGTGCGTGCGTCGCCGCCATCGAGATGGCCTGCCGACGTCACGAAATCCAGCGTCTCGACGAAGGCGCGCGCGTTCTGCCGCAGCGTGATCAGCACTTCCTTGCACGACGCGGCGATCTCGGGCGCGCCGCCGGCGCCGGGGAGGCGCGTGGACGGCTTCCGGTAGTCGCCGATCACCGTCGTGTTGATGTTGGCGAAGCGATCGATCTGCGCCGCGCCGAGGAAGCCGAGATCGATGCGGCCGCCCTGCAGCCAGTAGGCGAACATCTCGGGCACCGAGACGACGGCATCCGCCGTCTCGGCCAGCTCGCCGTCACCAATCGACAGCGGCAGCACACGCGGCCTGGTGCCGATCGTGCCCGACTCGTAGATGAGCACCGTGTCGGGCGCGTGCGTCAGGCGCGCCAGGTTGGCGGCCGCGCTCGGCAGGCCGATGCCGACGAAGAGCGCCGCGCCGTTACGCACCATGCGCGCGGCCGCGACGGTCATCATCTCGTCGGCGGTGTAGGCCTCAGACATTCTGCGCCGCCCCGGCTTCTTCCAGGCTGCGCTTGAACCCGGCGAAGTCCTTCGTGCCCCGGATATGCCTGTCGATCCAGGCGTTGAAGGTCTCGCGCTCGCGCGACACGGGATCCCACTGCTTGTAGAACGCGTTGTTGCGCGGGTAGTAGCCGAGCGCGTACGACGGGAACGCGCCGCCCTTCACCTCGCAGACGGCCTTGACCACCCAGTGCGGCAGCACCACCGCGTTCTTCGCACCGGCGGGCGGATCGAGGCGATCGACGATCTCTTCGACGGTGACGATGGCCGCGCGCGTCGCGGCCAGCACCGCTTCCTTCTGCACGCCGGTGACGCCCCACAGCAGCACGTTGCCCTGCCGATCCGCCTTCTGCGCGTGTACCACGGCGACGTCGGGGCGGATGGCCGGCACCGCGGCCAGGCGCTCGCCGGTAAACGGGCAGTCGATGAAACGGACGCGGCTGTTGTATTTCGGCAGATCGCTCCCGAGATATCCGCGCAGCAGCCCGAACGGCAGGCCCG
>CAWAQA010000001.1:0-484823 GCA_963784065.1 uncultured Acidobacteriota bacterium | reverse complement strand
GACGTAGGGTGGCGTGGACGATTTGGGGACCAGACGCGCCTCGCTGGTGGGGCCAATGAAGGCCGCGGACGCGATTGAGATGGATTGCCTCGGCGACGTCGAACAGGAAGAACGCCGTGCCCTGGCCGGAGCGGATGTCGAGCATCGGCCAGTACTACCCTCGCCGTGCGACGGACTCGTTGCGCCGGAACGGTTGGTACCGCTGATGTACGGGTTCGCCGTGACGTCACGGAAGTTCGACCATGAGGCGCCCGCGGCCCGTGCGCATGTCCTCCTCGAGCAGTTCGAACAATGCCTTGGTCACCGGACCCGGCTTTCCGTCGTGGATTGGCGCTTTGTCCCACTCGACAATCGGCGCCACCTTCACCGAGCTGCCGATGAGCATCATCTCGCGCGCGGCACGGGCGTCGGCCACGGGGATGTCGCAGACCGCGACGCCTGTAATGAGCTGCCCGCTCCTGCAAGGCCGGCGCGAGCTCGAGCAGGCGCCGCGACGTGCACCCGGACAGGATGTGCTCGAACCGCGGGTGACGGAACACGCCATCGCGCGTGACGAAAGCCACGTTCATGTTCGAACTCTCCCCGACATACCCCTCGTCGTCGATGAAGACGCCGTTGTCGAGGCCCGCCTCCTTGGCTTCCATCTGCATGAGCACATTCGGTAGGTAGTTCGTGCTCTTGGTGATCGCATAGAGGGACGGCTTGATTGGGCAGGTGGTCGTGATCACCCGAAGGCCTTCCGTGTACCACCGCTCGGGGTATGAGAGTCCCGCGAGATCTATGACGAAGAATCCGGGCTCCGATTCGGCTGCCGGGCTCAGCCCGAGGCTGCCCGGTCCCGACGACAGCCAATAGCGGATCGAACCGTCCTTCCTGCCGCTGGCGGCAGCCGTGCGGATGACGATGTCGCGCATCGCCTCAGGCGTGGCCGGCCAGTCGCAGCTTCGATCGCTGCGCCGACGCGATGAAAGCGTTCGAGGTGGGCGTCGAGATCGTAGATCCTCCCGCCGACGAGCGTCGCCGTGTCGAAGATGCCATGGCCGCGGTGAACCATGTGGTCATCGAACGGCAGCACCATCAGCGCCGGGTCGGTGACAACCCCGCCAAGCTGGCTGGAGTAGAGCGCCTAGAACTGTACCGGCTGGTGAGTCCTGAGGCTGCGCAGGGCGTCGAGCACATCCTCAGCTGTCAGCATGCGAAGGGATGACGTCACGGCTTCACTTTAGCCGAGGGCAGCGGTGTTTGACAGGACAGCAGGAGTCGAGCCGGAAGGATGCGTGAGGAGTGCGGCGAGCGGAGCGCATTTGCGCCCCGCCGCCAGTGGTGCCAACCGCGACTGAGATCGGGCTTTCTCCCGGTGGACGACCCTCGCGCCTACTTCGCGCGCCCCTGGTATCCCTGCGTGAGCGTCTGAGATCTTCCACGCGGCACTGCGCCCTACGAGGTAGAGCGTCTTCTTGTCCGGGCCGGCGAATGCCAGATTCTGCACCAGCGGGCCGTGGGGATCGTGCCCATGTGCTTCCCTTGCGGGCTGTAGACCTGGATGCCATTGCACCCGGCGTTATACACCCGCCCGTCCTTGTCTATTGCCAGGCCGTCGGCGCAGCTGGTCACTTTGTAGCGAAGGCCCGGCCCACGTCGCCTCCCGCAGCGGAGGTGTTGATCTGATCGTACTTGGCGAAGTTGCGGCGGTTGGTGACCGACCCATCCGCCTGCACGTCATACGCTAGGAGGTATTCGCCGCGGGAGTCGTTCATGTAGAGGATCTTCTCGTCCGGGCTCATGGTGATGCCGTTCGGGCGCGTCATGTTCTCGGCGACGATTTTCATCCCCTTCCCGTCCGGGAGAGATGTATCCGACATTCGCCTGCTCCGGCTGCGTGAAATACACGCCGCCCTTCTTGTCGACGACCAGATCGTTCGCGCCCATGAAGCCCTGCGTCTGCCTGTCCACGAGCGTCTTCTCGGAGCCTTTGGGATGGACGATGTAGATCCCCTGCTTGCCCTGCGTATTGTCGTTGGCAATCAATCGACCCTTCGGGTCGAAGCCGAGCCCGCCCGACTGGATGTTGTCGAGGAACATCGAGAGCTTGCCGTCTTTGTCGATGCGCGTCAGTCGCCTCGCGCCCCCTTCCGTGAAGACCAGGGTGCCATCCGGCAGGGCGAGGGGCCCTTCAGTTCCATTGAGCTTGTCGGTGATGAGCTCGACCCTGGTTCCGGGGGCGACGACACCCGGAATGTTCGGGGTATATGTATCGAAGGCCGGCGGCACGTAGGGCTGCTGATTCGCAGGACCTTGCGCGAACACCGCCACGGAGCAGAGGAGTGCCAGACCCACGGCCGACCATCGCTGCGTTATGTCTCATACAAACCCCTTGTGCGTGATTCGCGCGACTCGAGACCGGTTAATGGCCGGCGGCGGGGTTGACCCTTCGCCCGGGTGACGGATGCTCGCTCGCAACCGCCACCGGACGTCTCTACTTCGCACCGTTCCTGGCGGCGTCTTCGGCAGCCTTCTTCTCTTCGAGGCGGGCGCCGACGAGCGTGTTGTACAAGCCGTAATTGCCCTCGTGGCAGGCGTGCTCGAAGAGCGGTCCCTTGCTCTTCTGCATGAACAGCTCCGCGGTCCACGGTTTCGTCCACGTCGCCTGATCGTCAATCGTGAACTTGACGAAATCGTGTCCGCGTCAAGACGCGTGAACCGCTCGGTCACCTTCATGTGCTCGCTCGAGCCGTTCAACGGATTCTTGCCGTTGAAATTCGTCGTCTCGACGACGAGCGTATCGCCTTCCCAACGGCCGCGAGAGTCGCCCATCCACTGCCGGACGTTCGACGCAAGGTGCGGGCGGCCATCGAGCGGGATCATGCGGACGTCGTGCGCCATCTCGAAGAGGATCATCACGTAGCCTGGCGCCTGCACGATGTGGTAGTTGCCGTTGTAAGTCTGCGGAAGCATTGGCGGTCCCGCGCCGGCGAAGATGATGCACCGGTCGTCGAGCTGGTTGCTCTGCGCCGAGTCCCAGCGGCCCACGCGCTTGGCCTCCTCTGCACGCTCCGCTGCTCGCTTCTGTCCTGCCGCGGTGAGCGGGGGAAGCCTGCCATCGGCCGGATCGACGATCAGTGAGGTTCGCAGATTCGACGCGAGCGCATTTTGATTGCGGTCCAATCCGAATTGCGTGAAGTCGTAGTGCACGTCCGCGATCGTGCCGGGCACCGTCTGTTCGGTCTCTTCTGCAGCGGCGCGCCGTTCGATCTCAGCGGCTTCTTCCTTCGTGAAGAAGTCCTTCGTGATGCCTTTGGGCCGCTCTAGAGGCGTGTACGTGGAGTTCGTCCAGAAGCCCTGCAGATCGGGCTGCCCGTCGGCGGTTCGTGGCTGAGTCCACTTCTGTGTCTGCGGGGTCTGCCCGGCCAGGGAGACCGTTACGAACAACACGATGGCGAGAGAAGCGAGAAATCGCTGGCTCATGTGAGCCTCCTCGTTCAAAGGTCACTTGCGCCCAATTTATGGGGTCCCCTTGGTCCGCCGGCACCGACCGGACCCGCTTTCGCGGAGCCGCTGGTTCCGTGCCCCGGGGCGAAGCAATAGATTTCTACCCAGTCCGACCATAGACGATAGGAGGTATTCGGGCGCCCGGTCAACCCAATACTCCTCATGCGGGACGTGCGCGGATCGACTGAGTTCGGAGGGGAAGTTCGTGTGAGGAGAAAGGGGTTCGTGCCCGATCGCGACGAGCGAAGCTCATCGCGCCGCCGCCGGACCCCCGCAAAGCGTCAACTGACGCATCGTAGCGACGCATCTGACTACCGGGCGACCGGTGCGATCGGGCGGTAGCGCGGATCCGCGCCGCGCAGCTCTGTCCAGAGCGCACGCAAGTCGACCCGCCGCTGCCGCGACCGGTCTACCCACTCGATCGGCACGTCCGCCGATCCCGGCGTGAAGCGGATCCCCCAGACCGGCTCGAATCGCTCGGCCGTCGACGAGTAGCGCGCATCGCCGATGACGTCCGGTTCGCCGGGCGCCCGCGCCACCCATCCGTCCGCGAACCGCTCGAAGCGCGCGAAGTCGCGGCGCAGGCGGGCGTCGGCCAGCACCTCGGGCAGCAGTGTCCTCCTCGCGCAGGAGCCGCACGTGTGGACCGGGGCTCCACGAGGAGGCGCCGAACCACGGGACGCGGATCCGATCCATGTACTGCGTGTCTCCGGCCCGGTACAGCGAGCGCCAGACAAGATTGTTGCCGAAGCCGGGAAACACGGCGCCGCGGGCGCGGTCGTGGCCGCGCGCCGCGGCGATCCTGCCCTGTGCGTCGAGGGCGCGGTCGCGCTGCACGGCGCCCGTCGTCAGGTACGCGGCGCAGATGAGGAGCGCCGCGGCGGCCGGGGTCCTCGTCTTGCGCCAGACCGCCAGCGCGACGCCCAGCAGCAGCACCAGCGTGAAGAGCGGGTCGACGATGGAGATCGCGTTCCATGCCACGCGCATGTCGGTGAACGGCCAGAAGAGCAGCGTGCCGTAGGTGGTGCTGGCGTCGAGCAGTCCGTGCGTGGCGTATCCGGCAGTCGCGGCGCCGAGGTCCGCCTTCCAGTGCGGCCGCGTGCGACGCGCCAGCAGCCAGGGGAGCGCGGCGAGCGCGCCGCCGATTGGGATGAACGCCAACGCGTGCGTGAAGTGGCGGTGGAACTCGGCATAGAGGAGCGGGTCGGCGCCGCTGCGAATCAGCGCGTCGACGTCGGGCAGCAGCGCCCCGGCCACACCGGGGAGCCAGGCCGACCGTCCCAGCGGGCGCGCAAGAACGACCCGCGCCGTCGCCGAGCCGAGGAGCGCATGCGTGAGCGGATCCACGGCGTCATTGTCCTTCGGTTACGGGCCGCGGCTAGTGGACCTCGCCGTGCGCGCCCGCGTGCGCACCGTAACTGCACGCGAGCTCGCGCCGGGAAGGCAACGCTGCACGCGCGATTCAGGAGCTGGCCGGACACATGGACCTGTCGATGACGCAGTGTCCCATGCACCTGAGTCCGGCAGCGCTGGACCCTGCGATAAGGCTGCTCGAGGATCACCGGCGGCTGCAAGCCGGCCCCACGTACGCAGGGGTTAGGCCACAGCCGAACGCGCGGGCGCCGAGCGCAGTGAGCGCGCCGCGCCTGAAGCCGTGCCGAGCCGCCAAGCGAGCGAGCGGAACGAGCGATGTTTGTCGGTGAGGGGAAGGGGATTCGTGCCGGGTCGCGGCGAGCAGAGCGAGGCCGCGCCGCGCCTGAAGCCGTGCCGAACCGCCAAGCGACCGAGCGAGAGCGAGGGATGTTGCGGTGAGGGGAAGGGGATTCGTGCCGGGTCGCGGCGAGCAGAGCGAGGCCGCGCCGCGCCTGAAGCCGTGCCGAACCGCCAAGCGACCGAGCGAGAGCGAGGGATGTTGCGGTGAGGGAAGGGGATTCGTGCCGGGTCGCGGCGAGCAGAGCGAGGCCGCGCCGCGCCTGAAGCCGTGCCGAACCGCCAAGCGACCGAGCGAGAGCGAGGGATGTTGGCGGTGAGGCAGGGATTCGAACCCTGGGTAGGACTTTAAAGGCCCTACAACGGTTTAGCAAACCGCCGCCTTCAGCCTCTCGGCCACCTCACCGTAAAAAGCTATTAATTGTCGCACAACGACGCCACATCGCGCAGAGCGCAGAGGCCCACGTATTCTACCTGTCCTCGGCCAAATCGGTTCGGCCGGGCTTCCTGAGCTCTGCCTCGCGTCATGGCGCCAGCGCACCCCTTTTCCTTACGAGATCCGGCGCAGGCCCAGGGCGCGCCTGCCGGCCCAAACTCCTTCACGTTAATATCTCCGCGTGCCTGCCTCGGTTCCCACACGCGAGAGCTACGACGCCGTCATTCTCGGCGGCGGCCTTGCCGGCCTCACGCTGGCGCGTCAACTGAACCTCGAAGCACCTCACATCCGCGTGCTGGTCGTCGAAAAGCGCAAGCACCCGGTTCGCGAAGCGGCGTTCAAAGTCGGTGAGTCCTCGGTCGAGATCGGCGCGCACTACCTGCAGGTCCGGCTCAAGCTCGAGCCGCACCTGCGCGCCGGCCAGCTGGAGAAGCTCGGGCTGCGGTACTTCTTCCCGCAGGGGGACAATCGCGATGTCGCCCGGCGCGTGGAGCTGGGACCGCCGATGTTTCCGCCGGTACCGTCGTTCCAGCTCGATCGCGGCCGGCTCGAAAATCTGCTGCTCGCCGAGCTGCGCGAGTGCGGCGTCGAGGTGCTCGACGACTGCACGGTGGAACACGTCGCTCTGGTTCCCTTGAACCACACGGTCGGCATCGAAACCCGTGACGGGCAGAAGCGGGAGGTGCGGGCGCGATGGCTCGCCGACGCCAGCGGCCGCGCAGGCCTGATTCGCCGCCAGCTCGGGCTGACGCGAACCGCCGACCACGGCGCCAACGCCTGCTGGTTCCGCGTCCCGGAGCGCGTCAAGATCGACGACTGGAGCGACGATCCTGACTGGCGCGGGAGGGTGCCAAGCGGCCAGCGCTGGCTCAGCACCAACCATCTGATGGGACGCGGCTACTGGGTGTGGCTGATTCCGCTTGGATCGGGGAGCACGAGCATCGGGATCGTGGCCGATGGCGATCTGCATCCCTTCTCGCGCCTGAACCGGTTCGAGCGCGCGCTCGACTGGCTGCGCGAGTTCGAGCCTCAATGCGCCGAGGTCGTGGAGACGTATCGCGATCGCCTCGAGGACTTCCTGGCGCTGCGTCACTACGCCCACGCCTGCGAGCGCGTGTTTTCCCCGGACGGCTGGTCGCTCGTCGGCGAAGCGGGCGTCTTTACGGATCCGTTCTACTCCCCCGGATCCGACTTCATCGCGATCGGCAACGAGTGCGCCGCCGATCTGATCGTCCGCACGGCGCGGGGCGAAGACGTCCGTGATCGCGCCGAGGCCTTCAACACGAACTACCTTCGCCTGTTCGAGGCGTTCCTGCGTCTCTACAGCGGCCAGTATCCGCTCATGGGCAACGCGCAGGTGATGACGGCCAAAGCGGCGTGGGACAACGGCGCGTACTGGGCGATCACCGGCCTGCTGTACTTCCAGCGCCGGTTCACGAATACGGAGTTCATGCGCTCCATCGATCCGCTGATGCGGCGATTCTTCGTCCTGCACGCGCGCATGCAGCAACTCTTCAACGCATGGGACCTCGCGGATCAACCCCAGTACGAAGACGCATTCACGAACGTCGTGAACGTGGACTTCCTGCGCGAGCTTCAGGCGAGCCTGGCGGCGCCGCCGATGGACGACGAGACGCTGCGGCGGAAGCTCGAGGTCAACTTCACACTGCTCGAAGCATTCGCCGCCACGTGGCAGGCCCTGGCCACCCGGCGCGAGCCGTCGCTGGCACGCTTTGTTGCGACGAAAGAGCCTCTTCTCGATCTCTCCCCGTTGGTGTTGCATCCCGTTCCAGCGTCTGTTCCTTCCGGCTGAAGCCGGAAGCCACGGCGGCGGCTGTGGGTTCTACTCTCGGGCCCGGCGCCCGGAGCCCGAGTCCAAACTCACACGGCCGTGATGACGACAGCGGAGTCGTTCCCGCCGAACCCGAGCGACGTCGACACACCGCACCTGATGCGCGCTTCGCGCGCGTCGTTGGCGACGACGTCACCTGGACATTCCGGATCGGTCTGCCCGTGGTGAATGGTCGGCGGGATCACGCCGCGCGACACGGTCAAGGCGAGGATGGCGGCCTCGATTCCGCCCCGCCGCGCCGAGGCAGTGGCCCACCATCGATTTCACCGAGGTCATCGGGATCCGTTGCACGCGGTCGCCAAAGAGCGTTCGATAGCCGCGCGTCTCCGCGCGATCGTTCTGCGGTGTGGCGGTGCCGTGCGCGTTGATGTGCTCGACCTTCTCGGGGAGAACGCCGGCGTCGCACAGCGCGGCGTTCACGACGGCGGCGACCGGTTTACCGTCCGGCTCCGGCGCCGTCGGATGAAACGCCTCGCACGAAAAGCTCGAGCCCGCAAGCTCAGCGTAGATCCTCGCGCCGCGCGCGCGCGCGCGTTCCATCTCCTCGAGGACCAGGATGGCCGCGCCTTCGCCGATGTTCATGCCGGCGCGATCGCGGTCGAACGGCCGGCAGGGCGCTGGATCCATCAGCTTCAGCGCGTTGAAGCCGCTGAAGGTCAGGCGCGCGAGCGCGTCGGTTCCACCCGCGAGCGCCGCGTCGAGCCGCCCCAGGCGAATCGCGTCCGCGGCCTGGCCGATGGCGATCGTGCTCGACGAGCACGCGGCGACCACGCACGAGCGGAGGCCCTCGAACCCGAAGCGCGAGGCGATGACGTCTACCGGCGTGCTGGAAAAATGATTCCACGCCTGGGACGGCCGGGCGTGCTCGGATCCCCCGGAAGAGGGTGGTGTGCTGGTACGCCTCGTTCCGCAGCAGATCGGCCGTGCCGGCGCCGAGCAAGACGCCGACGCGCAGGCGATCGCACGCGCCGGTCAGCAGCCCGGCATCCTCGACGGCTTCCTTCGCGGCGACGACGCCGATCTGATCGCTGCGCGACCACCGCCGCCGCTCGAGCGGCGTCAACTGCGCCTCGACGACCGCCATCGGCACCTCGGCGGCAACGCGGCTGCGATAGCCCTCGGTCTCGAAGACCGTCACGGGACGGATCCGCACAGCGGCCCGCCGATCATGCGCGTGCCAGGTTTCCTCGCGGCTTGCGCCGAGGCCCGTCACGAGGCCGATCCCGGTGATGGCGACCCGGCGCCGGCTCACGCCTGCGTCTCGGCCGGCTCGATGGCTTCCGCCGGACGATCGAACCACAAGGACAGTTCGTTGGCGGCCCACCGCACCTCGCGCGCTTCGCGCCGCTTGCGCGCCGCAACAATCAGCAGCGGCAGGAACTGGGCCGGAAGCGACAGCAGCGAGAACGCGAGGCAGCCGGCCCGGCGCAGCGACCGGTGATCGCGCGGGCCCGCACCGAGCAGGCTCGCGCAGTACCTGGCGACGACCCCGTAGGCGTCACCGGCGACCTCGCCGTGCCGCCATGAGCGCCCGCGGGTCGCGCGTGGCCCTGACGGAGACTCGTCAGGAAGCCGGCAATGTCGTCGGATCCTTCAACCCGGGCGCTTCCGTCCATGTGCGCGCGACCCGCCGCAGCGTGTGCGCGTCGCTGCCGCCGACCATGGCGAACCGGGACGAGCCCGCCCATCGGCTCGCGACCCGCTCGACGAGCGCGTTGTGCGCGGGCACCATGGTGCCGTTTCGCACTTCGAGCGCCGGCACCTCGTCGAGAAGCCGGAGATAGGCATCGAGCGGAAGCTGACGCCGGTAGAAGTGGAGCAGATGATTGAGCGACGAAGAACACCCCGGCCTCGCGCAGCCGCGCGGTGACCTCGAACACGTTCGCGGCGAAGCGGCTGCAGCTCACGGTGCAGCCGCTCGGTCATCCCGTAGACGCCGAGGTGCACCTCGACGTCGCCCTGCGGCAGCCTGCACGACACCTCCTCGCCGATGAAGAAGTCCGTGGCGCCTCGGGATTGCGATCGAGCAGCTCGAGGCAACCGTCGATCGAGTCGTGGTCGGTGATCGTCGACGAGGTCCATGCCGCGGGCTTTCGCCACGCGATAGACATCCTGCGGCCGGGAGTAGCAGTCGCGGCTCTTCAGGAACCGCAGGTTGCCGCTCTCCAGGGAATGGCAGGTGTGGACGTGCAGGTCGGCGCGCAGCGTGCGCATGCGTGTCATCGGAGCGGCTTCAGCAACATGATCTGCAGCGTGGCCGAGCCGATCGCCCTGATAGCGCTCCGGCAGGAAGCTCTTGCCGACATCCACGCGGAGAATCGTACTCCATGGCGCGCGCAGGTTCACGGCGACGCCGATGCCGGTGATCGGCTGCCACGCGGCATCGAGGGCGGGGTCGCGGCCCCACGCCTGCTCGAGGAAGAGGTCGAGCCGGTACTGCTCGAAGATGTTGAACGAGTACGAGCCGCGCACCATCGCCAGCTCTTCGAATCGGGCGCCCGACGCCGGCACGCCGTGGATGCGCGTATCGTCGAACATCCCGAACTGATACTTCGCGAAACGATCGAGATCGCGCCCGCCGAACCAGGCGCCGTTGAGGTGCACCTTGTGGAACACGTTGAAGTAGAAGTCGCGCGAAAGACTGGCGCTGTACTTCGCGTAGTCGCGAAGGCGATGCCGGCGATCCGGCTGCGCAAGCCCCACGCGCGCCACCCGGCTCTCGGCAAACCACGTGCCGTTCACAACGGCGCTGTAGCCGCCCCGCCGGTACTCCCACGCCGCCGCCGAATCCATTGGTCACCGTGCTCGAGGGCACGTCGAACGTCCTCCGCCGTCGTGCTGTCGCGGACGAACCCGTCGAATCGGAACTGATACTGCGCGCGTCACCTTCTGGAACGGCGTGGATTGCCAGCCGACATTGAATCCGGTCGACAGCGGCCACGTCAGCACGCGCTCCGCCTCCCGCTCGCCCGATCGCCTCGTAGAGCCTGTCCGCTCGACGGCACCGCAATCGCGAAGAAGTCGACGCTGGCATCGAGCGGCGTGCCGCCAAGCTTCGGCCGCTGGATGTTGCCGGCGGCCAGCACGCCGGCAAACAGCATCGCGAGCTGCGTGTCCTGGCGGCCGCCGAAATCGAAATCCAGGTAGTTGATCCCGAAGATCGGCAGCGGAAACGCGTACGACGGATCGAGCGTGACGCCCATCGCCATCGCCTTGCGCGCTCTGCGTCGCCCGGTCGCTGACCACCCGTTCGTCCCCCTGCTTCACGTAGTAGCGCAGACCGTGGTCGGTCTCGCGATACATGATGCGATCGCTTCGCCGTGCGTTCGCGCGCGCTTCTTCGAAGTCCGGGATCGTTGACGCGGAAATCGCTCGAACGCCACGTTCTTCTCGACGAGGATATTGCGGCCGGCAATCAGCATGATCTGCCGGCCGGTCAGTCCGGTGAAGAGGAACACCGGCCTGTTGCCGACCACCGCGACCGGCAGGTAGGTCTGGATCTCCTCGTTCGACACGACCGGTGCGGAGAGGCCGCTCTGCACGGCCTGGACACCGCACGCGCGCGAACGTCCGGCGCTCGATCCACACAGTTCCGCGGTACAGCGACTGCGCGGTTCGCCACCGGCTCGAACCGCACGACGTAGCAGTCGTATCTCGCCGACTCGCTCCGTGCCGTCCAGCCGATAGCGATATCCCTCGTCGAACCGCAGCTGGAGCGGCAGCGACAGCACCTTCTCGGGCTGCAGCAGCGGAAACGGCGGTCGGTCGGCGCCCCACTTCGATCCGTTCACGGAGAACGAGAGCTCTTCCCACTCGACGCCGTCGTCCGGCGACGTAGTAGCGGTTCTCGGTGACGACGTCATAGCCGGGATCGGTCATCGTGGGACGGAAATGCTGCTCCATCCGCGCGCGGGCGATGTAATTGCGCACCAGCGCGTCCTGCGCGCGCTGCTGCTGCTGGTGCCGGGCGATGATCTCCTCCACCGACAACTGGCGCTCGGCGGTGACGCCACTCCGCTCGACGAACACGCCGACGCCCCTTCGTTGAAATCGATGAGCATCGGCCCGCCCGGTCAGCGGGCACCGCGCATTCGCACGCGGCCGGTCTCGGCATCCCGCGAGTAGTCCGACGCGGGCACGCTCGGTCCCGTCGGCCAGGCGCGTACACGACGGGCACGCCTTCAACCGGCAGGGTGAGCGTCACGTCGAGCGGCGTTTGCGAGGCCTGTCCCCAATAGGCCAGGTATGTCGCGAACGTCTGGTTGTCGAAGAGCAGCCGATGCAACGTTGGCGCAGTGACATCCACGCCAGCAACCGACAGCGCCAACCCTGCCGCCGCAGCGTCGAGGGCGGTGAGGTCGCCGGCGAGAAGCGGGGCGATGGGTGCGAGCCTACGCAACGCCGGCTGGATGAGCCCGGAGGACCGCCAGGCGACCACGGCGACCTCGGTGCCGACCGTTTGAAGCTGGCTGTCGATGAGACGCCGCGCCACTGCCTCCGGCTCATCGCCGGCATCCCCGGCGAGGATCGCCAGGCGTGCCTCAGGATCCACTTTCAGAAGGTAGCCAGACGCGGCGGCCGGCCGGCCGCCGCCGGCAGCACCAGGAGATCGACATACGGCGCGAGGTCCGAGGTGTAGAGATCGGCGAGCGCACTCGTCGACGCCAGCTGCGCGCCATTGAGCGCGACCCGTATCGATTCGCGGCGCGGACCGCGCTTCGGTGGCGGCCAGTCTGACCGCAAACGTGGCGAGCTTCGCGTCGGCGCCACCCTGAACCTCCAGAATCGCGATGCCGTCACGATGGCGCATCAACAGATCCTGGAGCGCAGCGCGCCACGCCTCAACTCCGTCCACGGTGACCGGCGCCTCGAGCGCCAGCCACACAGGCACCTTCCGGGCGTCTGTGAGCGGTCAGCCGCTCCTGGAGCGCCCGATCGGTGACGGCGCCGGCCAGCCGGACAAGATAGGCGAATGGCAGCGGCGCGGCAGAATCAATCGGAGGCGTTTCCGGATCGGCTCGTCCACGGCAATTCGGGGAAGCGGTGAGACCTCCTGCCCCTGCGCGCATGGGGCAACGATGTGCATCATGCACGCGACAACAACAGCCGGAGCCAGGCGCGTTCGCGGCGGCGCCGAACGGCAGCCGACGGTCATCGTGACGCCTGCAGCGCGGGAACGTCCGACAGCGCGCCGAAATCGCCGGCCGCCAGGACCGCGGCGAGCCGCTGGCGGAAGCCGCCGAGACGAAAGTAGTGCGCGAAGCGGAGCCGCGGCGGGAAGGCGTGACGCGCGGTGGCTCGGGATCGATCTCCCAGGGATGCACGGTCAGCACGGCGGGAACGCCGGCGGCGTTGACCGACTCGATCGTCCGAAGGAGCCGGCGCGGCGACGTCATGCGCAACCCCCATCCCCACCCGATCGGCATGACGTGCCCGAAACGATTGACGACCAGTGGTGGAACCTCGAGGATGGGACCCGCAGGCGTGCGCCGCACGTGCGGCACGCGCGGATAGTCCACGCTGCCGACGATGCGGACCGGCGCCATGCTTGCGTCGAGCGTGATGCCTTCGCGAACGAGACACTCGAGCGCCCACAGCGACCTGTCGTTGATCGACCACTCGGGTGCCCTGAACCCTGCGATGTGCTCGACACCGGAGGCGCGCAGCGCCGCGACGCTCCGTCTCAGGTCGGCAACGAACGCCTGCGCGTCGAGCTCGTACACGCGCGCGTGCAGGTGCCCGTGCGATCCGATGTCGTGGCCGGCAGCGTGAATCTCGCGGACCAGGTCCGGATAGCGCTCAGCGACCCAGCCGAGCACGAAGAACGTGCCCCGGGCGCCTGCGCGATCCAGTTCCTCGAGCAGCGCCCGCGTGGTGAGGACGACGCGCGACGGCAGGGAATCCCAGTGTTCGTGCGAGAGGGGACTGACGCCGCAGATGTGGAACCACTCCTCGACGTCCACCGTGACCGCGTTCGCACGGGGTCGAGCCCCCGGCGCTCCGGTGGACCGGAGGTTCACGTGGGATTCCTGGTCGCCGTGATGTAGTCGGCGATGGAGTCCACCGATCGCAGGACCTTGTTGCCGGTCTCCTCGTCGGTGATGGCCACCCCGAAGGTACGCTCGATCTCGAGGACGAGCTCGAGCACGTCGATGGAATCGAGCCCCAGGCCCTCCCCGAACAGCGACACGTCATCGGCGATGGATTCCGGCGCCATCGGGAGGCGCAGGCTCCGGACAATCGCCCGCTTGATTTCTTCTTTCAGGTCCGCTGAGGAAGAGGACATAGACAATCGTTCACAACAGGCCGCCGTCAACGCCGATCACCTGACCGGTGATGTAGGCCGCGGCGTCAGAGGCCAGGAATGCCACGAGCGATGCGACCTCCCGGGGCGTCCCGGGCCGGCCAACAGGAATGGCCTTCAGATAGCTCTGCTTCGCCTCTTCCGGCATCGACTGGAGCATGGCCGTCTCGATCAGCCCGGGAGAGACGGCGTTGACGAGCACGCCTTTCCTGGACAGGTCACGCGAGAGCGCGCGCGTGAACCCCTCCAGCCCGGCCTTCGACGCTGCGTATCCCGTCTGGCCCTGCAGCGGCATCCTCGCGCTCGGTGAGCTGATGTTGATGATGCGGCCCCACCCTCGCAGCAGCATACCCCTCGTGACCGCTCTGGTGCAGTGAAACGCTCCCTGGAGGTTCACCTGCATCATGCTGGTCCACCGCGCCGTGTCCATGAACATGACGTGCACGTCGCGGTTGATCGCCGCGTTGTTGACGAGGATGTCAACGGGTCCCAGCTCGCTGGCGACCGATTCGAAAAACGCCGTGACCTCGGGTTCGGCGGCGACGTCGCACCGCCCGGCCCAGGCGCGCCCGCCGCGCCCGCGCGCATCGGCCACGAACTCCGCCGCCGCCTTGTCCTGCTCGCGATAGGCGATCGCGACCGCGGCGCCACGCTCGGCGAGGAGCTCAGCGATCCCGCGGCCGATCCCGCGCGACCCGCCGGTGACGACAGCGACACGGCCGTTGAGCTGGAGTTCGTCGAAGGTCACTGTTTACGAGGCGCGCGGAAAAATCATATCAGGCTTCATTCATCACGAGGGTTGCTGACGAGGTGTCGCGGCCGGGATCCGCAGCACGACGCTGACGACCGCGCCTCCACTCGCGACGCTGTTCACCATCACGATCTCACCCGGCGCCTCGGCATTGGCATCCGCGAGCCGGAGTGGACCGGCGATCGGATCGGCGTCGCGCAGGCCGGTGATGGGCGGGACCCGCCCGGCCGCTCCGCAGAGCACCGCGGCCACGCAGGTCGCGGCCCCCGACGCGCCGCATTCGCCGATGGCGCCCTTTATGGACGTCACGATCGTGCGCGAACCGCCGAAGAGCGTCACCAATGCACGTGCCTCGACCTCATCCAGGCGAGCGGTTGCATTCGCCGACGCATAGACCACATCCACGTCCGACGCCCGCAACCCGGCGTCGTCGAGCGCGAGCGACATCGTGCGGACGAGTGGTTCCGGGTCCGTGGGCCAGGCATTGAGCGCGCAGTCCGCGCTCGCCGCGGCGGTGCCAAGGATCTCGCCATAGCCACGGTCACCGCCACGGGTCAACCAGAGCACGAAGCCCCCTTCTCCCATCACGAAGCCACGCCGCGATCGGCTGAACGGCGCGAGCGAATCGTCGAATGCGGCGGCGTCGCTCATGACGTCGAACCGATCGTGGACGCGATAGAAGAGGTCGTAGATCGAGTCCATGCCGCCGGCGCCAACGGCATCCGCCCGGCCCAGCCGCAGCAGATCGACCGCCGTGACGATGGCGGCGAGTCCCGACGCTTCCTTCTGGCTGATCGTCGCGTTCGGTCCGCACAGCTTGTACTCGAGCCCGGCGAGCCCGGCTGCGGCGTTGCCGACGGTGCTGTTGAAGAGCAGGGCAGGCGCACCGGACGGACCGCCACGGAACAAGGACTCCAGGTATTCGTTGGTCGCCTGTCCGCCGGCGCTGTATGTGCCGAGCACGATTCCAGCACGGGCGTTCCCCTCCGTGGTCACCGGATGGTTGGCGCCTTCCATGGCCTGCCGCACGGCGGCGAGCGCAAACGGACCGGTCGTGTCCATGCGGCGCAGCTTCATTGGAGCAACCCACCGGGCGGGGTCGAACCCGGAGACGCGCGCGGCCAGCGTCGAGCGGCAGCCAAACGACACGAACCTCGGATCGGGCGCGATCGCGGTTGCACCCTCGAGAAGGGCGTCGCGAAATCCGGCCGGCGAGTCACCGAACGGCGAGACAACGCCAAGGCCGGCGATCGAAATCGGGTCGCTCACGACGCGTACGTTACCATTCGGGATCGTGAGGGTTCAAAGCACAGGCGCCATCGTCGCCGTCCTGCTGACGTCGTTCCTCGGTGCCACGACGGGCACACGCGAGCCGGATCTCTTCGACGAACTGCACGCTCGCGGGCAGAAGCAGAACGCCGGCCTGAAAACCCTGACCGCCTCTTTCGTGGAGACCTCGACCTCGCCGCTCCTGACCAGGCCGGTCATCGCGCGTGGGACCGTGATCGTCGATCGACCAACGCGCGTCGTGCTGCGGTATACGGACCCTGATGCTCGAGTCGTGCTCATCGACGGCGATCGCATGACGATGTCGTGGCCTTCCGCGAACATCCGCAGCATGAAGGACATCGGCGCCTCGCAGCGGAGGATTCAGAAGTATTTCGTGGACAGCTCGCCCCGCGAGCTGCGCAGTCACTTCCAGGTCAACGCGCGCGAGGCGGACGACAGGCCCGGCACGTACTTCATTACGATGGTGCCGAAGCGGAAACAGATCCTGGAAGGCATGACGCGGCTCGAGCTCTGGCTGGATCGCACGTCGCTCGTCCTCGCCGCAATGCGGATGACTTTCGCCGGCGGCGATACGAAGCTGATGACGTTTTCCGACGTGAAGCTGAACCCGCCCGTTGACCCGGCATGGTTCACGATCGGCGACGCGGCGACGACGTCGCGGTGAGCGCGCGGCCTCAGTTCGAGTTACTCCAGGTATCTCGCCGGGTCCAAAAGGACCCGGCCTACGGACCCGCGTAGCGAGTTCGCCGGGTGTAAGAGGACCCGGCCTACGCGTGCCGTCGGGGACCGATGTCGCTGGTCCAACAGGACCGGCCTACGCGTTTCCGCGTGGCGATCTCGCCGGGCTCAAAAGGACCCGGCCTCCGGACCCGCCAATTGACCGACCGGTCCCGCCGCGGCGTGTGAGCGTGCCAGATCGTACTCGGCGACGTAGTGCTCGGGAGACATCATTCGCTGCGTGCGCCTGAGAGCACGGAGCAGGAACAGGACGTTACGGGGATCCGCCTCCCGCAGCCAGCGCCACAGCCGCTTCCTGCCCTTGAGGTTCAACACCGAGCGGCGCCACGTCTCACAGTAAAGCTCGAAGAACCGCTCCGGCCCGAGCGCCGGCTCCCAGAGGAGATGATGCATGTCGAAATGCGCCCACGGACGCGACTGCAGCCGGGAGCGCATCTCTTCGAAATACGACGTCCCTGGCAGCGGCGTGAGAATCGTGAAACCTGCCTGGAACAGCTGGTGGCGCTCGACGAACGCCCACAGGTTCTCGAAGTCCGCCTCGCGCCAGGCAGGATCGATCACGAAGTTGCCGGTGACGCCATACGTCAACGATCGCGCAACCTCCACGCCCTGTCCGATGTGATCGACGGTCGCGTCCTTGTTCAGGCCGGTGAGCCCTGCGTTGGTTGCGGCCTCGAGCCCGAAGAAGATATCGAAATCCTGCGCCAGCGGGCGCCAGGCCTCGAGAAGCTCCGCATTCCGCGCGACCAGGTCAACACGGCTCTGCACGAGGATCCACCGTTTGCGGATTCCGCGGCGGCGCAACTCATTCGCGAGCGCCAGGCTGCGCGGCGGGTGGTACCAGAACAGATCGTCGGCGACGAATACGTGATCCCCCGACTCTGCGAAGTCCCGGCAGACTGATTCGATCGAACGTTCTCGAACCGAGCGCGCGTGCAACTGCCAGATTGAACAGAACGAACAGCGGAACGGGCAGCCCCGCGCTGTCTCGATCAACCATGCGGGCCGATGGGCCAGACACGCGTACTGGCGCCGCCATGGCGCAACGAGATGGCGCGCCGGCAGTGGAACCGCGTCGAGGTCGAAGATCGCGGGATCCGCGGGCGTGGCGATGGCCTCACCAGACTGCTCCCGCACCCTGAGGCCCGGCACCTCACGCAACGGGCGGCCGGTCTCGATGGCGTCCGCCATGCGCGGGACCGCCCTCTCACCGTCGTCCACGATCACGGCATCGACGGGATCGAGCAGAAAGGGATGCGGGTAGGCCGCCGCCGTGTGGCCGCCGATGACGATGGGCACGCCTGGCGCGAGTTGTCGAACGCGCCGCGCCAGCGCCATGACGTCGTCTGTTTCGAGCGCGTGCATGGCGGCAATGCCGACGAGGCGGGGACGAGTGGAACGCAGCTGATGATCGAGCGAGCGGCTGAACCGCAGATCCGCGAGCGTCACCGTGTGACCGCTGGCTTCGAGCGCGGATGCGATGTACTCCATGCCGAGCGGCTCGATGCGGAAGAACGGGCCCAGCCCGAATCGCTCGTTCCCTGGTACTGGACGGAGGAGAAGTACGTGCATGGATCGGCCGTGAAGCGTAACATGGACTCCCAGGCGGCGCCTCGGCGGGGTGGCCGCACTCACGGTCTGTGAGCTCACCAATTCCCAGCATTCTGTCGTGGGCGCGGCGCCGTCGCGCGCTCGTCCTGTTCGGCGCAGCATGCCTTGCGGCAGCGTCGGTCGCGGGCATGCGCGGCCTCAGTTTCGACTCCGACGTTCTCGGCCTCCTGCCGCGCGACGGCCGCGTCATCCCGGCGTTCCGGTCGTTTGTCGCGTCGTTCGCCGGCGTTGACGACTTGTACGTCGTGCTGACGGCGCCACCAGGCCACGACATCTCCGAATATGACGATGACGTCGTCGCATGGAGCGACCGCCTGGAAGGGGCGCCTGAAATTGTCCGCGTGGATACCGGCCGCGTCGATGAATCGCGCGACCTGAGCTGGCTCGCCGATCATCGGTTGCTGTTGCTGCCCGACGACACTCTTGGCCGTGCGCTCTCGCGGTTCAGCGGCGACGGCCTGATCGATGCGCTGCGCCGCCGCCGCGCGATGCTGGCCGTGCCGTCGCCGGCAATTGCCACCATGGTCAGGCACGACCCGCTCGGCCTCTACGATCTGCTGCGCGAGCACCTGGGCGGAGCGCAGGCCGGCATCAATCTCGGCGTCAGCGAGGGCGGATATGTGGCGGCAGACCTTCGCAGCCGCCTGCTGATCGCGAAGCCGCTGCAACCACCGTTCGACGCCGAATTCTCCCGCGCGCTGATGACGCGCCTCGACGTGCTGCGCGGGCAGGCGACTCAGCATGCAGCCGGAACCCGAGCGGCGGCGGACCCGGAAGACGAGCGTCCGCCACTGCAGGTTCAGTTCGCCGGGGGGCACCGGATCGCCGTGGAGACGGAGTCGGTGATCCGGCGTGAGAGCATCCTCAACACCATAGGATCGCTCGCGCTCATCCTGCCGCTGCTCTTCCTGGTGTTTCGATCGCCATGGCTCGTGCTCGTCGGTTCGATCCCATCGGCACTGTCGCTGGTGGTGACGCTCGGCATCCTTGGACTTGCCGGCGCCACGCTGTCCACCGCCGCGACGGCCTCGAGCGCGATGCTCTTTGGCCTCGGCGTGGACGGCGTTGTCCTGCTCTATGTCGCGTACACGCTCGCGGTTCGAACGGGCGCAGAGCCGGCGGCGGCCATCGATGGCCTGGGCGGCCCGGCGTCGAGCATGCTCCTCGGCATGTTCACGACGGCCGCGACGTTCTATGGGTTGACGTTCGTGGACTTCCCGAGCCTCGAGCAGCTCGGCCTGCTCATCGGCCACAGCATGGTACTGTGCGGAATCCTGACACTCGTGCTGGTGCCCGCGTCCCTGTCGCTCCGACGTCCGGCACGTCCCGTCCGTTCGCTCTCGTTGCCGCGGTTCGCGGCGTGGGTCGAGCGGCGGCACAGAGCGATCCTCGCCGTGGCCGTCATCGCGACCATTCTCCTGGCTGTCGCCGCAACGCGACTGCGCGTCAATCCGACGCTGGATCAGTTGCGATCGGTGACGCCGGGCGCCGCACTTCTCCAGCGCATCGGGCCGATGTTCGGGTTGCCGGACGATGTCTATGTCGTGATGGCGGGTGGCCCGGACCTCGAGGAGCTGCTCGAATCGAACGAGCGGCTTCACGCCGATCTTGCCCGGGCATTGCCTGGCATGGCTGTCCAGGCGCCGACGGCGTTGCTCCCCTCGCCAGCGACGCAGATGCGACGGCAGGAGCTGATTCGTCAGCAGGGGCTTTCCGCCGCCGTTACAGCCGATGCATTGGCGGAGGCTGAAAAGACGGAAGGATTTCAGCCGGGGTCTTTCGATCCGTTTCGCGAGCAACTCCCCGCGCTGCTCGGCGCCGATCATCTGACGTACGAGGGATACGTTGCGCACGGGCTGGCCGACCTGATCGGCCGCTTCGTCGCGCGCGTGGACGATCGCTGGCTGCTGGCGACATATGCGTTTCCGTCGAATCGTGAAGAGGCCGATGCGCTCGCGGTGCGCGTGCGCGAAGCCGATCCAACGTCCACGCTCACCGGCCTGCCGCTCGTGAACCGGGAGCTGGCAGACCGCTTTCTCCCGCAGTTCGCCAAAGGGCTCTCCATCGGCACGGTAGTTGTCGTGGCGCTGGTGTTCATGGCATTTCGCAACTGGCGTTTGTCCGTCCTGTCGCTGGCGCCAACCGCGGTCGGCATTGTCTGGGCCGCCGGCGCGCTTGCGCTGGCGGGGATCGCGCTCGATCTCTTCGCGATCTTCGCCGTGGTGACGCTGGTCGGCATCGGCGTGGACTATGGCGTGCACGTCGTGCACCGCTACCGCGAGCGGGGCGACTCACGGCAAGCGGTCGAGGAGCTCGCGCCGGTCATCCTGGTGGCGGCGGCGATTACGCTCCTTGGCTATGGCACGCTCGTCACGTCCAGTTACCCTCCACTGCGGTCGATCGGCCTGGTGTCTGCGGTGAGCATCGTCGCGCTCGCGGCCGCTTCTCTTTTCGTGCTGCCGGCCATCCTCGCGTTCGCCGGGCGCGGCAGGGCCGCGTGAGCGCGCCGATCCGCGCCGTCGCGGTCATCCCCGCCTTCAACGAAGCCGGCACCATCCAGCAGGTGATCGACGGGCTGCTCGGGAAGGTCGATCGCATCCTCGTCGTCGATGACGGATCGACCGACGCGACGGCGAGCCTGGCGCGTCGAGCCGGTGCGGACGTGCTCGAGCACGGCACCAATCGAGGCAAGGGGCACGCGGTGCGCTCGGCGATCGAGTGGATCGTCGCCCGCGACTTCACGCACGCGCTGATGCTCGACGGCGACATGCAGCATCTGCCGGGCGAGGCGCCACTGCTTCTCGAGGCGGCCGCTCGAACCGGAGTCGATGTCGTGCTCGGCGAACGCCGCTTCGGGCGCGAGGCGATGCCGGCGTCGCGCTACCACGCCAATCGGCTTGGCAGCCGTGTGCTGTCGTGGTTCGTCGGAATTCGCTTCTCGGATACGCAGTGCGGCTTCCGGGTCTTCCGCGTCGATGCGCTGCGCGGGGTTCCGCTCCGGGCGCGCGGCTACGACATCGAGACCGAAATGCTGGTCAAGCTGTCGCGCCGCCGGGCACGCATCACGACGGTGCCGATCACGGCGGTCTACGCCGGGCGGGCGCAGCAAATTGCGGCCGGTGCGCGACACGACCCGCACCTGCTTCCTGGCTGTCTACTATCGCTTCATCGAACGCCTCTGATCGTGGTTCCCCGCCGCTGGACGCTGCACGGCCTCAACAACGGGCTGATCTTCCGGGCGACGTATCATGGCGTCCGCACCCTGCCGCGGGCGGTCTCGTATGCGATCGGTCACGTCGGCACCTGGCTGGCCTGGCGATGGATGACCGGCACACGCGAGGCGATCGCAGACAACCTCGCTGCGCTTTTTCCTCACGAAGGCCGGGCGTCGCTGGAGCGGCGCGCCCTGGACACCCTCAGGAGTTACGCCCGCGACGCGATCGATTTTCTGCGTGCGTTGGGAACCTCGAACGGCGATCGCGGCCAACTCTTCGACATCGTCGACGAACACCGGCAGGTGTTCGAGAGTCTCCTTGCGCGGGGACGGGGGATTGTGCTCATCACCGGGCACTACGGGAACTGGGAAGTCGGGAGCCTCTTGATTCGAAGCGCGCTCGATCTGCCCCTCACGATTGTCGCGATGGCGGAGGCGGACCCGACGGTCAACCGGATCCGGCTGGAGATCCGCGAGAAGCTCGGTGCGGAAACGATCGAGGTCCGGCAGTCGCTCGACACGGCCCTGCAGATTCGCCGGCGCCTCACCGACAACCGCATCGTCGCCATGCTCGTCGATCGGCACTACGGCAAGGACCGCGTGGCGGTCAACATGTTCGGGCGAGCGGCCTGGCTCCTCCGCACACCGCTGCTGATGGCGCACGTGAGCGGCGCACCCCTGCTTCCGTGCTCCATCGAGCGCATCGGCCCGGGGCGATTCAAGGCACGCCCTGGCACGCCTATCTATGTCGCGGGCGACGTTCCGCGCGACCAGGCCATACAGGCCGCGGCACAGCAGGTTGCTGACGCCCTTGCCGCTCAGATTCGAGAGCATCCCGAGTTCTGGTACCACTTCTACCGGTATTGGGACGCGCAGCGTGACGATTACGGCGGGCTCGACTGACTGACGCCGTAGCATAGCCTTCCGAATCTGCAGTCACCAGATGGATCCTGTGTCGCACGTGGCGTTCGGCCGCACCCTGATCGGGGTCCTGACGCCGACTCGCCCGCTCGACGGGCGGGGGCGCGGCTGCGTTGCCGCCGCAGTTCTGGGTTCGCTCTCTCCGGATCTCGATGCCGTGTTCATGCCGTTTGGCTGGGACCGGTACCTCCGCGTGCACGAGGTTGGCACGCACACGATCCTTGGTCACTGCGGCGTGCGCGCTCCTGACCGCCGCGGCCGTCTCCGTCTTCTCCCGGCCGACCAGATACGCAGTCCTGGCGCGCTCGGCCTGGATCGGGGCGGCGAGTCACGTGCTGCTCGACCTGCTCTCGAGCGCCCGGCTTCGTGCTGGATGGCCGTTCGTTGACACGGTCGTGAGCGTGCCGCTCGTCGCCATGGCCGATCCCTGGCTCCTTGCGCTGTGTGTCGCGGGGCCGGCGGGGATCTGGGTCGCGGGACGTGCGCGCGGGCGGCGCGCCGGGGCCGCGGCGCTCGCGGTCATGGCTGTCTTTCTCCTCGGAAAAGCGGCGCTGGGCATCGGCGCCTTCTCGAACTACCGTGACGCGCGCGATCGATCCGGGGAGATCGTCGTGGGCCGCGCGATCGAAGCCAAATGGGCGAGCCTCGACTACCTGGCACGTGTTCGATCGAACGGCGAGTCGCGTGCGCGCCTGGAGTGCCGGCTCAGGCGGCGCGCACGAGGAGTTCTCGTGGCCGCTCGCACCGGAAACCACGCTGGTCAGCGGCTCCCGATCGCTCTCCACCGTGCGGAATTTTCTCCGCGCGCACGACCTCGGGTTCGCCGTGACGCTGCCTCGAGGCGACGGGCGCGCCACGGTGTTGTGGTCGGACATCCGATTCTGTTGGGACGCTGCGGCGCCGAACCCGCGCACGCTGGAGCCAATCGTTCGGTCCGCCAGCGGTGAGGAGCGGATAGCCTGCGCCCTGTGGTTCGGCGGCGAGCTCGATCGCGATGGTCGCCCGCAGCTCGAGATCGTCAAGGTCGGCCGCTTCACGCAGACGCGCGCGCCGGACGAGTGAGCACGAACAGCACATTCGCGAAGGGTGTGCCTTCGCCGGTGCCGCGCACTTCAACGTCGAACCCGAGACGGCTGAAGCAGGCCGTCCACTCGTGCGCGGTTCTGAAGTGAAACGTCTGCCGCCAGTTGCCGGTGAATATCGCCTTCGCGGCATTCCCGGCGCGGACCGCGGAAAAGCGCCAGCCTCGCGCCGGCATCCGGTTCGCGAATCAGGATCATCCCGCCGCGGTCGAGGACTTCGGCCGTGGACGCGAGCAGCTGCTCCTGATCCGCGGCCGGCATCATGTGAAGCACGTCGAAGAACAGCACGACGCGCGCTCGGTCCCGCACATGCGTGCGCGCATCACCTTCGACAATCGCCGCCGCCTCGCCGAGCGCCTGGCGGGCGATCGCCGCGACGCGAGGCCGTGTTTCGATGCCGACCAGCCGATCGAACGCCGCTGGCGGCGGCCAGGACGCCGGCCAGGTTCCTGCCCGCGACGCCGCGTCGCACTCGGCGAGCAGCGCAAGCATGAGCCCCTGACCGCAGCCGACGTCCACAAGTGTCCCGCCGGCGGGAAGCGCGCACTCGGTCACGACCGTGCGGTAGAGCGGGTCGCCCCGCAACTTTCCGCGCGCGAACTCCCACGCCGTGATGCCGGTTGACACATAGCGATCCGCGGCGCGACGTACGAGCGCGGCGAACGACGGATCGTCGCGGCCAGTACGGGCGACAAGATAGGTGGCGGTTCCGCTCAGGACCGCAAGCACCGCGCCGACGACCAGGCTGCCGACGATGAGATCGGCGCCGAAGCTCCAGGGGTCGATGTTTCTGACCGCGTCGAGCGTGAGCGCGTGCAGGTGACCTCGCCTGACCCAGGCGCCGGTCTGAAGCTCCGTCAGAATGAGGAGCGGCGCCACGAACGGGTTGGAGATGTTCGCCGCGAGATACATCTTCAGGCGGTTCAGCCCGAGGCACCATCCGGCCACCAGACAGACAAGCAGGTGGAACCCATAGAGCGGGGAGCATCCGATGAAGACGCCGAGGCCAATGGCGGCGGCTTCTCGTGCCGGTCCGACCCCTTCGGTTCGCAGTTCCCAGGCGACGCGACGCAGGCGCGAGGTCACGCCGGGGCGCTGGCGGGTGGTTTCCATCGGGTAGGGCATGCGTCGAGGAGCATTCTGGCATGCGCTCGAGGGCCAGCGTGTCAGCCTCCGGCGAGCGTGACGCTGCCTGCGGCGACCACCCGGCCGTCCGCGGTGACTTCTCCTTCTATCTTGTAGAGACCGCCGAGCCTGCCGGCAACGCGCGCGCTCGCTTCGAGGTACGTGCCAGGACCTGCGGCAGCCGGGAACTTGAATGGCCCGAGGGCCGCAACCCTCATCTGCAGCGGGGCATCAGCCTTGACCGCCTCGCGCGGCGGCCGCGGCAAGCCCGCCCACCTGCGCGAGCATCTCCACGAGAATGATCGCCGGGACGATCGGCTGCCCGGGAAAGTGACCATCGAAGTAGAAATCGGTCGCGGCCGTATGGCGGCCCCCGGCCGCGCGCTCGCCGGGGATGAGCTCCGTGACCCGCTCGATGAGCCGCATCGGTGGCTTGTGCGGGAGAAGCTCGAGCGGGTCGATCACCGCGTTTCAGTATACTTTCTGCCCTCCGACGCATGACTGACACACAACTTGGTGCGCTCTTCTTCCTGCAGCTCGGGGTCATCCTGATCGTGTGCCGCCTGGTGGGCTGGTGTGCCGTCCGGATCGGCCAGCCGCAGGTCGTCGCCGAGATGGTCGCCGGATTTCTGATGGGGCCTTCCTTTTTCGGATGGATCGCGCCGGATGTGCAGGCCGCGCTCTTTCCCGCGCCCGCGCTCCACGCCATCTTTGTCGTGAGTCAGATCGGGCTCGTGCTCTACATGTTCTGTGTCGGCCTGGAGTTTCGGCCTGACCTGATGCTGAAGCACGGGCGCAGCGCGGCGGCGGTATCGGTGGCCGGCATTGTCGTGCCGTTCACGCTTGGCGGCGCCCTGGCGCTGTGGCTGCTTCCCGCCGGCGGGTTCTTCGCCGACCAGGTGCGCCCCGCGCACGCCGTCCTGTTCGTCGGCGCGGCGATGTCCATCACCGCGTTCCCGATGCTGGCGCGCATCATCGACGAGCGCGGGATCGCCGGCACGGCACTCGGAACCTTGACGTTGGCGGCAGGTGCCATGGGCGACGCGGCCGCATGGATCATCCTGGCGGTGGTGCTCGGAAGCTTCAGCGGCAGCACGACGCTCGCCATCAGCGCGGCAATTGGCGGACTCTTCTACGTGGTGGTCGTGCTTCTCGTCGGGCGTCCGCTGCTTCGCAGGCTGGACACGGCCGCCGAGGCCGACGGCCGCATGGCGCCATGGATGCTGACCTCGATCCTGTCGGCGCTCGCGATCGGGGCGTGGTTCACGGACACCGTCGGCATCTACGCCGTATTTGGCGCCTTCGTGCTTGGTGCCGCCCTGCCACGCGGACTCCTGTCCCGCGAGCTTCAGCGCAGTATCGCGCCAGTCACGACGGCGCTGCTCATACCGTTGTTTTTCGTCTACACGGGGTTGCACTCCCGTCTTGGACTGGTCGACTCCCCCTGGCTCTTGACGGTGACCGCGATCGTGTTCGTTGCCGCCTGCGTCGGCAAAGCGTTGCCCTGCTGGTTCGCCGCTCGTCTCACGGGCGTCAGCAACCGGGACGCACTCGGTGTGGCCACGCTGATGAACACACGCGGAATGATGGAGCTCATCCTCCTGAGCATCGGGCTTGAGAGGGGACTCATCACGCCAACCTTCTATACCATCCTGGTCCTGATGGCGATTGGCACCACGCTGATGGCGACGCCCATGTTCAACCTTGTCTCCCGTCGTGAACCGGCCCGGTCGCCGGATTCGAACCTCGCCCATGAGAATGCGTGACACCCTTCCCGCTCTCCATGGGGGAGAGAGGCTCGATTGAGCGAGATCGTCGAACGATTTGAACGCATCAGGCGGGACAGCCCGAACCGCTTCCTGATCCATCTGCCGGCGGCCGGCGCGAGCCTCACGGTAGAGGACATCTGGAACGCCTCCCGGCTGCAGCGAGCACAACTCCAGGCGCTTGGCGTCGGGGAGGAGCACCTCGTCATCTCGGCTGCAGGGAACAGGGCGGCCGCGGTGTCCCTCTTCCTGGCATGCCGGAGCCTCGGTGTCGCGCTGATGCCGGTCGATGCGGGCACGCCGCCCGCGGAGATCACGGCGTTGGCGCGCCGTTTCGGCGCGACGATCGCGATTGCGCCTGGTCAGATGCCAGGAATCGAAGCGCTCGGGACAGCGACGCCGTTTGAACGCCCGCTCGTGGCTGTCAGGCTGACGGATACCACCCCCGCACCGCAGATCTACCGTGGCGCCGCCGCGCTGAAAGTCACGTCAGGATCCACTGGCCTGCCGAAGGCGGCGTTCACCCGCGAGGAACACCTGGTCGAGGATACGGCGCAGATCACGACCGCCCTCGGCATTCGCCCTCAGGATTGCCAGCTTGCCGCCATCCCCATCTCGCACGCGTACGGCCTCGGCCATCTGGTGATGCCGTTGCTGCTCCAGGGAACGGCCATCGTCCTGCGGGAAGCGTTCATCCCGCAGCAGTTGCACGCGGACGCCACCGATTACGGCGCCCGACTGTTTCCAGGCGTACCGTTCATGTTTGCTCACTTCGCGAACAACCCGGATGCCATGGCCTGGCCGCGCGTGCTCGAGACGCTCGTCAGTGCCGGCGCGCCGCTCGACCCGGTGATGGCGAATGCATTCGCTCGAACGTTCGGCGTCAAGATTCACTCCTTCTACGGCACAACCGAGAGCGGAGGAATTTCCTACGACGATTCTCCGGATATCGACACGACCGCGACCGTCGGACGTCCGTTGCCCAGGAGCCACGATCACGCTTCGCCCCGACGAAGGCGCGCCGATCGATGGCGGCAGAGTGCACGTCGCAGGCGGTGCGGTCTCCTCCGGCTATGCCGGGCAGTCGCCAATCGACGAAGGGTTCACCGACGAGGGATTCCTGACGGGCGACTTCGGGCGTTTTGACGCCCGGCAGCACCTGATTCTCACCGGGCGCGCATCGTCATTCATCAACGTGGCGGGAAGGAAGATCCAGCCGGAAGAGGTCGAGCAGCTCCTGCGGTCGATGCGGGGAATCGAAGATGTGCGCGTGCTGGGCGTCGCCGACCCGGTGCGCGGTCAGCAGGTGGTGGCCTGTGTCGTGCTGGCCCGCCACGCCGGCACGACCGCGCCCGAGATTCGACAGTTCTGCGCGGCACGCCTGGCAGCCCATAAGGTTCCGCGAACCATCGTCTGGCTCGAGCGGATCCCACTGACCGAGCGCGGCAAGACCGATCGCGCGAAACTCGAGACGTTGGTACGCGACCACCTGGATTGGACGGCCCAGAGCGGTGTGCTATAGTCGCCGGTGCTTGCTCAGCTGCCTGGGCAGCACCTCGATCGGCATGCCGTGCGAGCTCTTGCCAAGGAGATCGGACGGATGAACCTGTGGAGACCGGTCGAGACAGCTGCAACCTACGGCGCACGGTTCGCGTGGCCTCTATTCCAGGCCATCAACCGCCAATTCCCGTCGCCATCCTTCCATCCCAGTTGGGCGCCCGCGCCCCTCATGAAGAGCGCCGCCCGTTCGAAGCCGCAATTGGGCTGGCCGAGGACGACCGACTCGCTCTGTCCCACCTGCGTGCGCGAGGCGAGGACTCGAATTCTCCAGGGTGAGCAATCCATCGCTTCCCTCGTGAACCAGAACGTCGGCGAGATCAAAGCCCACATCGTCGAGCGTGACGGCAAGGTGATCGTCGAGAAGACCTGCCCGCAGCATGGAACGTTCACCGACACGCTCGCCATCAATCCGGCGTTCCTGCGCCGGATCGAGGATCTGTTCCCCGGACGGGACTTCGACGCGATCACGGACACGCTCCACAATCACGGCACGTCCTCCATCAAGCACGGACGCGGGGCGGTCCTGACGATCGACCTCACGAACCGCTGCAACATGATGTGCGACCCGTGCTTCATGGACGCGAATCAGGTCGGCTACGTTCACGAGTTGACGCTCGACGACGTGAAGCAGCTGCTGGACGACGCGCTGACCATCAAGCCGCGGCGGCAGATGACGGTGCAGTTCTCCGGAGGAGAGCCCACCATTTCGCCGATCTTCCTCGACGCCGTGCGCTACGCGACGAAGATCGGTTACTTCAGCGTCCAGGCGGCAACCAACGGAATCCGCCTCGCCCAGGAGCCGGCATTCGCGAAGGCGGCGCGTGAAGCCGGCATGCGGATCGCGTACCTGCAGTTCGACGGCGTGGGCGAAGCGGCGAACGCTCACCGGAAGGTGGGCAACCTCTTCGACGTCAAGCTGCGCGCGATCGAGAACTGCTACGCCGCGGGGATCGACGTGTGCCTCGTCGCGACGGTCGTCAACACGATCAACAACGACCAGATCGGCTCGATCGTCAAGTTCGCGCTCGAGAACTGCGACAAGATCAGCTTCGTCTCGTTCCAGCCCGTGTCGTTCACCGGCCGCGACGAAGACATCTCGGACGAGGAGCGCCACGCGAAGCGCTACACGCTGTCGCAGCTGGCCGAGGACCTCAAGGCACAGACGGGCGTGACCGAGCCGCTCCGCGACTGGTTTCCGCTCTCGGCCTCGAGCTCCCTGTCCGACGTCACCGATCTGGTCAAGGGACCGGGCGCGGACTGGGGCACGCTGAAATGCGGTTGTCATCCGGACTGCGGCATCGGCACCGCCTTCATGGTCAGCAAGCGGACGCGCGAGTGGGCGCCCCTCGGCGCATTCGTCAACGTCGAGCAGTTTCTGAAGGATGCCCGCACCATCGCGGACAGCGCGCGCGGCCCCGTGCTCACCAAGCTGCAGGCGGCCCTGAGCCTTCTGCGCAACTACACGCCGGGCAAGTCGCCGCGCGGCTTCCGGCTGATCGACCTGCTGAAGAAGTACGACAAGCAGAGCGGCGGGCATCTCGGCGGCAAGCTCGGCGCCGGTGAGACCGGCGACCGCAAGCAGGACGAGTGGCTGCTGCTGTTTGTCGCCGGCATGTGGTTCCAGGATCTGTGGACCTACGACTTCCGTCGCACCGAGATGTGCATCATCCCCTACGCGACGCAGATGGGAGAGATCTCGTTCTGCGCGTACAACACTGGCGTGGGCTGGCGGCAGATCGTCGAGAAGATGCACCAGAACGCGTCGGTGGCCGAATGGTACAAGGAACACGGCAAACACGCGGTCTACGCGAACCCGCACAAGCCGGTGCCGCTCGGTTCCAATGCCCAGCCGATCACCCTTCGCCTCCCGCGAGAGGGCAGACTTGTGGACTGGCAGCCGTCCGCACGGGTGGCTCCGCCCAAGCCGGACCTATTGGTCGAGATCGAAGAACCGGTGCGTTGAGGCGCGCCGGGCGTCGCGATCTCTGCGCCCTGAACGGTCACGCCAACGCCAGCGGGCCGGCTGAAGCCGGCCCCTACGATCGGAAGATGGCTGGACACGCTGATACAGTCCACTAGAACCGTGCCTCGTTATCGCTTCGGCAACTTCCTGCTTTCGCCACGTCGCCGGCTGCTCGTCCGCGATGGCCGCGAACAGCCGCTCATCCCCCGTTACTTCGATCTGCTCGTCTTCCTGATCGAACATCGGCAAGAGGCCGTCAACCGGCGGCAGATCTTCGACAGCGTCTGGAACGACGTCATCGTCTCCGACAGCGCGCTGAGCCAGGCGATCCGGACGATTCGCCGCACGCTGGGCGACGATTCGCGCGAGCCGCGCTTCATCCGCACGGTGTCGCGGCACGGATACCGGTTCGTGTGTGCCGACGTGCTCGAAGAGGAGGACGACGCGGCATGGCCATCGAATGGCAGAGCGGCCGCCGTGACGGCGCCTGTTGCGAATGCGGAGAACGCCTCAGCCGCGCCAGCAGACGCCGATCCGTTTGAACCACTGCTGCAGCGGGTGACCCGCGTGCCAGTCGACGCGAGCGACGAAGAAGATCAGCGTGACGCGGCTGAGCTCCTTCACATGCTTGGAACGTCGGAAGCGCTGCGCCGCCTTGGCACTCGACCCGCGCCACGCCTTCGCGCGAGCGTTGCTCCGTGACGTGCGCTGGGACTCTGCGCAGGCGGGCGAGGTGCCCTTCCTCGGTGAGCCTGGAGTCGTTTCCAGCGCATTGACACTCGCAGGTCTCCGCCTCCGTCGCGCTGCGCGGATCGCCGCTGCACGCTGGGCCCGGGCGTCGATCGGCGGCGGACTGGCGGGTGCCGTTGCCGGCACGATCGGCGGGCTGATGCTTGTCGCTGCCCCGGGAAGCACGGCGCCGATTGCAGTGGTCGTCGTGCTGGGATTCATCGGAACGTGCTGCGGCGCCGTTGGGGGGGCGGGCGTCGGGGCCGGGCTGTCGATGGCTGAAGCCGTCGCTCGATCGCAACGAACGGCCGCTCTCATCCTGGCCGCGGCACTTGGAGGGGGCGCCGTCGGATTCGCGGTGCAGTGGCTCGGCCGGTGGAGCCTTGCGGCGCTCGTCGGGCTGCGGATCGACATCGGCGGCGGACTCGAGGGCCTCGTCATCGGCGGAGCGGCGGGACTTGGTTATGCCGCCGCAACGTCGCGCGCAGATGGTGGGCTCGCCGCGCCTCGAGGCCGTCGGCGGCTGCGCGTCGCTGCATTCACCGCCGCTGCGTGCGGCTGTGCCGCATTGGGATTGACCCTTGCCGGACGTCCTCTCGCAGGCGCCACGATTCACCGCATCGCTCAAGCCTCTCACGCATCCCAGGCGACGCTTACGCCGCTCGGACGGTTGATTGGCGAGCCGGACTTCGGTCCAGTCTCAGGCGCCCTGATCGGGACCGGCGAAGGGGCGATCTTCGGCCTCGGCCTTGCCTTCGGGCTCACACGACGGCCGTGAACCGCGGAATTTGCGCCCTTTTCCGGCCTGCTCACGGATATCTCACGTTCTGCTCACGAGTCACTGAAGACTCCTGAACCACGAACGCCGATCCTCCCGACAGACACCGCTGGCCGCAAGACCGCGGCCGCGACGGCCTGGCCTGGAGGACTCTCGAATGGAGACGCTCGTATCCACGTTCATCTATCGCCACACGCGAATCCGGATCGTTACCGAACGCCCGACTGAGTTCATCGATCTCACGGATGGGCTCCAGCGCCTGGTCGCTGACGCTGGCATCGTCACCGGGTATGCCAACATCCACAGCCTTCACACGACCGCCGCCATCGTCGTGAATGAGCACGAGCCGTTGCTGCTGGAGGACTTCGTATCCATCCTCGAGCAGGTCGCGCCCGACGACGGCCGCTACCAGCACGACAATGGAACGGTTCGCACGGTCAATCTGACACCTGCGGAACGCCGCAATGGTCACGCACATTGCCGGTCCCTGTTCCTTGGCTCGTCCACGTGCCTGAATGTGGCCGACGGCCGTCTCGTGCTCGGACGCTGGCAGCGGATATTCCTGGCAGAGCAGGATGGGCCCCGGGCGCGTGAGATCTCGGTGCTGATGGTCGGCGGCGGGCGATGAAGGTCAAGCTGATTCTGCCGGCGCTGACCGAAGCGAAGAGTCCGTTCTTTCGGCCAATCAAGTACTCGCTGTTCCCGCCGCTCGGCCTCGCGACTCTCGCCGCGTATCTCCGGGATGACGATGACGTCGTCCTCCAGGACGAGCACGTCGAGACGCTCGACCTCAGCGATGCGCCGGACCTCGTCGCCATTCAGGTCTACATCACCTCGGCACAGCGCGCGTATCGCCTCGCGGACTCACTACCGCAGCCGCGGAGCGTATGTCGTGCTGGGCGGCCTCCACGTCACATCACTGCCAGAGGAGGCGGCGGCGCATGCAGATACTCTCTTCCTGGGCCCTGGCGAAGACACGTGGCCGCGGTTTCTTTCGGACTTCAGGCACGGCTGCCCCGCGCGCGTGTACCGGTCCACGACGCGTACGCTGGCAGGCGTTCCACCGATCCGCCGCGATCTGATCAAGCGGCACCTGTATCTGGTCCCGAATTCCATTGTCGTGTCACGCGGGTGTCCGCACGTCTGCGACTTCTGCTACAAGGAGGCGTTCTTCGAGGGTGGCCGCTCCTTCTACACGCAGACGGTCGATGCCGCTCTTGCCGAGATCGAGCGCCTGCCCGGCCGCCATCTCTATTTTCTCGACGATCATCTCTTCGGCAATCCGCGGTTCGCCACGGCACTGTTCGATGGCATGCGCGGGATGGGGCGGCTGTGGCAAGCCGCCGGCACCGTGAACGCCGTGCTCGCGCCTGGTCTGCTCGAGCGCGCAGCGGCGGCCGGGCTCCGCAGTCTCTTTGTCGGGTTCGAGACCCTCAATCCCGCGAACCTCGTCGAACAGCGGAAGTACCAGAACATGAAGCGCGACTACGCCGAAGCGATTCGTCGCCTGCACGGGCTCGGCGTGATGATCAACGGCAGCTTCGTCTTCGGCATGGATGCCGATGACGAGTCGGTGTTCGAACAGACCGTCGAGTGGGCGATCTCCCAGGGGATTGAGACGGCGACGTTTCACATCCTCACGCCATACCCCGGAACCGCGCTCTATCGCCGTCTGGCCGCTCAAGGGCGCATCACGAGTCAGGACTGGGATCTCTACGACACGCGCCACGCCGTCTACCGGCCGGCAGGAATGTCGCGCCGCGGCGCTCGAACACGGCTATCGACGCGCGTACCGTGATTTCTACCGATGGGGATCGATAGTGCGCGGCGCGGCGGCCCACGAGAACACCGTGGCCGGCCTGCGCCACTTCGTGTACGCGGCGGGCTGGAAGAAGTTCGAGCCGCTCTGGGATGCCGTGATCCGCGCGAAACGGGCAGGGATGATGCTCCCGGTGCTCGAGACGATACTTGCCGAATTCGGCCGCCGGCCTCCCGTGCGGGGCATCAGCATCGATGAGAGACCCCGGCGGCGCCCCAGCCTCAGTTCTCCTCCAGATTCAGCGTCTCGACGGTGGGGTCATCGGGAGCACCGGAATTCCCGCGCTGTGACGATCTGGCGTCGTGTTGATCCATACCGGTTCGCGCTCCGCCGTCAGAGGTCCTGCATCGATTTCTCCCCTGATCCACCCGTTGTCGAGCACCTCGAGCACCTTCCACTCGGGCACGCCGGCGATCGGAAACGTGAGCCGATAACAGCTGTTGGCTCGCAGGAACGCGGGCACGCCCGACGTTCCGCCACCGGTGGATTGTGTCGTCACCGGGACGCTCGCGCCGAGCAGCACGAACAGGCCGCAGATCGCGGCGAGGAGCACGCTTTTCTGCCACGTCACGTGTAGTGTCATTCGTCATCCTCCGTTGCCGCCCTTGGGCGCCTTCATGTGTTGTAACGTTTGCCGTTGACCGCTGCACGAAAAATTGCAACGCCTGAGCCGTTGCTCATGACGGCCAATCGACGAGGTCACTTGCGGCTTGTCGATCTGACAGCGGCCCGTTCGACATATGAATAGACGCTGGATCGGGCCTGTCGAGTCGGCGGGACCTCAGCTGAATCGAAAACAGAGGAGACGCGACATAACGTGGTAGGCGGTGCAGCCGAAGCGCACGCGCTCGAGAACACCCGATGACACAAGAGCGCCAGCAGCCCTCGATCGTTCACGTCGAGGGGACCCTTCGAGCGCCGGTGAGCTCCGAGCTCAGACGGAACGTGGAGGGTCTGATCGGCCGGGGTGGGCGGCGAATTCGGTTGGATCTGTCACGGCTTTCCGAGATCGATGCGGCCGGCGTGGGCGAACTGGTGCGGGCCTTCAACTCGACGAGCGCGGCTGGCGGCGTGCTGCAGGTTGCGCACGTCACCCGGCGTGTCCGTCAACTCCTCGATGTCACAGGGGTCCTCAAGCTCCTGACCCGCGGCGTGAAGGAGTGAAGCCCACGCAGCAGCAATCCCGGCGCGTTCGACACCTCGGGTTGCGGCTTACACCAGGAGGCGGACCCGAAGGTCCGCCTCCTGCCTCTTCCGGCTGAGCCGAAGCCACGTCATCCGGAAGCCGCAAGCCTCGATCGAAAGACGCAAGCCAGATCGATCGAAAGCCCGAAGCCACATTGACCTCAGAACGTGTACGACGCGCTCCACTCGAGAATCCGCGGCGACACGATTGACGTCACGGTATTGAACCGCGGCCCGGACAGCGACTGCACGCTCAGCACGGTCGGCTTGTTGAACGCGTTGTAGAGGTTCAGCCGCAACGCGAGCGAGTGGCCGTTGGCGACCGAGAATCGCTTCTCGCCCCGGAGATCCAGCAGGTTCAGGTTCTCCAGCCGCCGCGTGCCGATCGGCTCGACGTTCACCACCAGCGTCGGGATCTGCTGCCCGCCGGTGAGCTCCGCCGTTCGCGCCCACGGATTGCCGCTCTCGTGGCTGAAGTTCACCGAGGCGAGGATGCCATACGGGAAGAGATAGGAGCCGCCGGTGCGGAAGATCCATTCCCACGTGTTGTCGCTCGCGAAGATCTCGCCGTTCGGATCCTGGGTGTTGATCAGCCCCGTCTGGTTGTTGCCGACGTTGGTGACGAGCGGAATGTTCTTCCGCGTGGCGCTGTAGGACGCGCGGAACTGCCAGTTGTCCGCATACCGCCGCGACAGCTGCATCTCGATCGTCTTGAACGTCGAATTGGCCTTGTCGTCGTTGACCACCCACGGCTTCTGGAACGCGGCGCCCGCCAGCGACGCCGGATAGTCGTAATAGGTGATCAGGTTCCCGGTATCGTCGCTGCTGCCGACGATGCCGTCAGGCCCGGGGTCCCGGTTGGTGATGGGGATGTTGTAGGCCTCGTACGGCCGCAGCGAGTTCGCCAGGCGCCACTGGTTCTTGGCCTCCGCATACACGCCCGTGACGCGCGCCGCCCAGGTGTTCATGAACTGCTGCTCGACCGAGAGCAACAGCTCGTCCTGATAGCGCTGGGTCGTGTCGGGATTGATCAGGCCTCCGCCAAACGCCGAGCCGATCCCGCGCAGCGTGCGGTCGATGAAGTCGGACCCGTTCGGATCGAGGTTCACCTCGCCGGTGTCGTAGTCCCGGTTGCCGTTGGTATCCCGCCACCGGTAGCGCGCCTGCGAGATCGTGTTCAGGTTCGAAATCTGCATGTCGTCCGAGCTGCGCATGTGGTAGTAGCGCGCCCAGCCGCCCTTCAGGACCGTCCTGGCGTCGCCGGTGACGTCGTAGGCGGCGTGCAGGCGCGGAGCGAGGTTGGTGAACACGGGCATTTCCTGGCGGGCGTAACACTCGGCCGGGAAGGTGATGTGCGACGGCGCCTCCGCGGCTTCACGGCACTGCTCCGGGATCACGGCCGTCTCGTGGGCGAATCGGGCGCCCAGGTTCAGTGTCAGCCGCCGGCCGACCGTCCAGCTGTCCTGCACGAACAGGTGCGTGAACTGCATCGGCGTCTTCGGGTAGACGGGCGAGTTCAGCAGGATGATGCGATCGGCCACGTCGCGGTTGAATTCCAGCATGTAGTTGCCGATCGGACCGCGTGGGAGCTGGCTGCGCTCGGCGCGCGCCCAGTGCAGGTCGAAGCCCCCTTTCAATTCGTGCTTGCCGCCGAGTCCGTCGGCCTTGAACCAGCTCGCGTTGCCCCGGCTCTGCCAGCGGTCCTGGTTGTTGCGCGACCCGGTCGAATCGGACGCGCCCCACTGGTGCAGGGTCGTGCGGTCCCTGGCGCCGGCCCTGGCGGTCTGGCCGAGATCGGAGTCGCCGGAGCGGACGTAGAAGCTTCCGAACAGCACCGACATCACGACCGAGCTGCTGGGCACGCTCTGGTACTCGCCCTTCCAGGCGCCGTCGCTGCCGGGTGTTCGATACGTCCGCGTTTCCCACAGCGCCACCGCACTGCCGCCGCGTTCGCCGTAACGCCAGTTGGGCTGCGCGAAGCCGACGATCTTGTTCGAGGCGTTGATCTGGTAGGTGACCTTCCCGGTGAAGAACCGCGTGCGCTCGGTGCCGACGCAGGGCGAGTCCGAGAGCGCGCCATCCGGGTTTGCCGGGTCCACGGGCAGGAAGCAGCCAATGAGGTCATCGTGCTGGCGGCGCTGCCGCGTCGAGACGAAGAACCAGAGCTTGTCGCGCTTCAGGCGGCCGCCCAGCTCTGCGCTCCAGTCGTCGCGCAGCTTCAGCCGGTCGCCTTCGGTGATGCCCTGCGCTTCCAGCTCCGGCGTGATGTTGTCCGAGCGCAGGTTGTCGCTCGTGCGCGAGTAGTAGGCCTGGCCGTGAAAGTCGTTGCCGCCGCTCTTGATGACGCCGTTGATGGCGAGGCCGCGGGTCGGCGTTGCCGCGCTGTGGCCCATCACCTGGACCGTCGCCTCCTCGAGCGCCGCGTAGTCCACGTAGCTGCCGCTCGGGTTCGACGCCGGGGACTGCATGATGATGTCCTCGACGCCCTGCCACGACTCGCCCAGCTGGCCCATCGTGTGGAACCTCGGCGAATCGTTGAAGCCGCTGCCGCCGACGTCCAGCCTGACGCTGGTTCGCGCGCTCGGCGTCTGGATCATCATGGCGTTGTAGCTGTTCCTGCTCGTCGGCAGCAGTTCCAGCGTCTCCCTGGTCAACTGCGTCGTCGTCGTCGTCGAGGCCACGTCCACCAGCGGCGCCGAGCCGGAGACGGTGACCGTCTCCTGCACCGCGCCGACACCCAGGACGACGTCGACGCGTGCGGTGAAGCCGACGGTCAGCCGGATGTCCTCGCGCCTGTTCGAGACGAACCCACTGAGCTCGTAGGTCACCGCGTAGGTGCCGATGGGCAGCGGGGTGAGCCGGTACTCGCCACGCGCATCCGTCACGGCGGTCACCTGCGGCACCTGGAGAGCAGGGCTGGTGGCCGAGACCGTCACGCCGGGCAGGATGGCGCCACTCTCATCGGTCACCTGTCCCGTAATCGTGGCGGCGATCCCGCCTTGCGCCGCCAACGAGTCTGCGGCAAAGGAAGACAGACTGAAGACCGCCAACACGGTCAACGTTATGAGCCGCCGGGAGACCTTCCAACTCGGACGCATCGATTACCTCCTGCGGGGAACGGTCGCTTGCTTGTCCAATTGACGCTCGGCCGGAAACGCTGTCGTGGCGTTGGTGGCACGCGTTGTCGAGAGTCCCGCTTGTCGCAGTGACGTGACGAGATACCGGGTTCACGCACCCCGGATCGACCGGGGCACGCGCAGTCTACGTATTTGAACCGCTGGAAGCAATTCCGCAGAGAGATTTTGCGGCGGCCATCGACTGTGCCAGACTTCCCGGCATGACGGCCTGCACTCGCATCTCCGTGTTCGCCCTGACGCTGGCCACCCTTGGCGCCGGGTGCAACCGGAGCAATGAAACCAGCCGGGTCATTGCCCTTGTCACCCACTCCAGTCCGGGCGGCGGCAGCGACGTGTTCCTGCGCGAATTGGTGCCGCACCTCTCCCGGATCATGGGCGACACGTTCATTGTCGAGAACCTTCAGGGCGGGAGCGGCGCCAAGGCGATGGCCACGCTCGCCCGGGCCAAGCCGGACGGCCGTCTTTTCTACGCGACGACGCCGACGTTCATCTATACGTCGCTCCTGAGCCAACCGGCGGCGACGTATGACGACCTCGAACCACTGGTGAATCTCTTCTTCGACCCCGAGGTGCTGTATACCGCGGCCGACTCGAAGTTCAAGACACTGCGTGACGTCATCGCGCACGCGCGCACCGGCAACGGCCGGTGGGGCGCGGCGAATCCGGCATCGCTCGAACGGCAGGTGATGGAACAACTGAAGCAGAAGGCGGGCGTGATGCCGTCCGTGACGACCTTCGAGGGTGGCGGCGACATGCTCATCAACGTGCTGAACCACACCCTCGACATGGGTGTCGGCGAACTGCAGGAGATCCGGCCGCAGCTCGATGCCGGCCACCTTCGTCTGCTGGCGGTCGTCGGCGAGGAGCGGCTGCCGCAGTTTCCGGACCTCGAAACGGTGCGGGAACAGGGCATCGACCTGGCCGTGCGCAAGTTTCGCGGACTGGCAGGCCCGAAGGGCGCGCCGCCCGAGGTGATCGCCGCGTGGGATGCGGCGATCCCGAGGCTGCTCGACGATCCCGCATACCGGAAGCTCTACATGGAGAACAGCCTGCAGCCCGGCTTCATTCCTCATGCCGAGTATGTGAAGTTCATGGACACGTTCGGGAAGGAAACGGAAGCGTTTCTCAAGGCCGCCGGTGTCATCGAATAAGAACAGCAGGGACCTCCCGTTCGGCATTGCGACGCTCGCGGTCAGTGCGGGTTACTACTGGGCGGCGACGGTGATTCCAACCAGCCAGCTGGCTGACGCGATCGGGCCGCAGGGGCTGCCGACGACCTACGCCATCCTGCTCGCGCTGCTCTCCGTCATCCTGATCGCCCGATCGGTGGCACAACGGGCCCGGGAATCCCGTCAGGGCGCCGCCACCGCGCCGCGTGACCGCCACGGCCGCATATCGTGGCGCGTCGCCGGCATGCTCGGGATGGGCGTCGTCTACATCGTCGTCGCGCCCTGGCTCGGGTACGCCATCTCGATTGCGGCGTTGATCCTGGCCACCACGTATTACCAGGGCGGCGCGATCAACCGGCAGGTCGTCATGGTGGCGGTCGGCGGGGCCGTCTTCTTCTGGCTGCTGTTCGTCGTCATGATGCGCATCCCGCAACCGCCGGGATGGTGGGCCGGCCAGTGATCGATGCTCTCGGAAGCATTTTCACGACCGCGCTCGGGCCTGCCGCTGTCGCCGGCGTGGCGTGGGGCATCCTCGGGGGCGCGCTCCCCGGCATTTCGCCCTCGATCACGATGGCGCTGCTGTTGCCGTTCACCTACGGCATGGATCCGACCGTCGCCGTCGTCCTGCTCGCCTCCACGTACGTCGGGGCGGAGTATGGCGGATCGATTCCCGCGATTCTCATTCGCACCCCGGGCACGAACGCCGCCGCCGCAACGGTCATCGACGGCTATGCGATGAAGGAGCAGGGCAGGGCCGGCGAGGCGCTCGGGATCTCGTTGTATTCCGGTTTCGTCGGCGGCCTGTTCGGGCTGCTGGTGCTCGTGCTCCTGACGGAGCCGTTGTCGAACCTGGCCCTCGCGTTCACGCCAACCGCGTATTTCGCGCTCGGCGTGCTCGGCCTCAGCGTCATCGCGACGGTCTCGGGCGATTCGCTGGTGAAGGGCCTGATGGCCGGACTGCTCGGCCTGATGATCTCGGCCATCGGCACCGATCCGGTGACCGGCGTCAACCGCTTTACCTTCGGCAGCCCCGAGCTCCTGTCGGGCATCCCGCCAATCCTCGTCATGGTCGGCCTGTTCGCCGTCGGCGAGCTGCTGACGCAAACCGGCGCGCCGGAGTGGGAGAAAGCCACCACCGCCGCGGCCCGAATCAAGTTTCCCGGACCGGCGATGTGGCGGCGTATCGCCAAACCGCAAGCGATCGGATCGGTGATGGGTACGTTCGAGGGCATCATGCCGGGCGGTGGCGGGACGATCTCGGCTTTCCTCGCTTACAACGAGGCGAGGCGCTGGTCGGCGCACCCGGAGGAGTTCGGCAACGGCTCGCCGGAAGGCATTGCCGCGCCGGAGGCGGCCAACAACACGGTCGCATGCACCGCGCTCGTCCCGATGTTGAGCCTCGGCATCCCGAGCTCCAACTCGTCGGCGGTCCTCCTCGGCGGCTTCCTGATCCACGGCCTGATTCCCGGCCCGATGCTCTTCGTGAAAAATCCCGAGGTGATCAACGGGCTCTACGCCGGACTGCTCACGGCGAATATCGCGATGGTGATTCTCGGCTACCTGATCATGTCGCCGTGTCTCTGGCTGGTGAACCGGCCCAAGCCGTATCTGATGGCGTTCATCTATGCGTTTGTCGTATCCGGTGTGTATGCGATCGAGGCCAGCCTGTTTCACGTCGGCGTGGCGCTGGGCTTTGGCCTGATCGGGTACGCGATGCGGTACTTCGGCGTGCCGTTCCTGCCCATGGTGCTCGGCGTCGTCCTCGGCTTCATGGTGGAATCGAACTTCCGCCGCGCCCTGGTGCTCTCGAACGGCGACCTCCTGACCTTCCTGCGTGATCCCATCTCTGCCGGGCTGCTCGCGTTCGCCCTCATCTTCGTCGTCGGCTCAATGCTGCGGAGCGCGGCCGAGCAGCGGCGCAAGAGCCGGACCGCCCGCACGCCTGCATGACGGTGCCCAATCGTCCGTTCGATTCCGTGCTCCTCATCTCGTTCGGCGGGCCGCAGGGGCCGAAGGACATCCGCCCATTCCTGGAGAACGTGCTGCGCGGACGCCGGGTCGCGCCGCAGCGGATGGAGGAAGTGGCCCACCACTACGAGCTCTTTGGCGGCGTCTCGCCGATCACGGCCCTGACGCGAGCGGCAGGCGGACGGGCTGCGCGAGCGGCTGGCGGCCGCGGGACATCCGCTGCCCGTCTACGTGGGGATGCGCAACTGGCACCCGTTCATCGGGGACACGCTGCACCAGATGTACGAGGACGGCGCGCGGCACGCGGTCGGTTTCATCGCTGCCGCTCATCACTCCTACTCGAGCTGCCAGCAATACCGCGACAACGTCGTCGCCGCGCGCGACGGGCTGCGTCACGACACCGGCGGCGATATCGATGTCACGTACGTGAACAGCTGGTTCGATCATCCGCTGTTCATCGAGGCCAATGCCAAACACGTTCGCGAGGCCGCGGACCGGCTGCCGGCCGATGTGCGCACCGCGGCCCGGCTCGTGTTCACTGCGCACAGCATCCCGCTGACGATGGCCGAGCAGTCGCGCTATCGCGATCAGCTCCTCGAGTCGTCGCGCCTGGTAGCGGAGAAGGTCGGGCATCGCACGACTGGGCCCTCGTGTTCCAGAGCCGCAGCGGCCGCCCCGAAGATCCCTGGCTCGATCCGGACGTGTGCGAATACCTGCGGCGCGAGCGGGAGCAGGACTTCAGGCCGCCGTGCTGTGCCCGATCGGGTTCGTCGCCGACCACATCGAAGTGCTGTACGACCTCGATCGCGAGGCCGCAGAGGTCTGCCGCGAGATCGGCCTGCCGATGACGCGCGCAGCGGCCGTGAACGACGATCCCCTGTTCCTCGACATGATGGCCGACGTCGTCCTGCGGACGATCAAGCGCCGGCCGTTGCCGATCGCAGTCCCTTCCGCGCTGGAGTTGACGTCCGACTCCCAATCCGACCCTGCGTCAACTCCCAATTCGTCCGTGTGATTTGCCTTGGGAGTTGAGACACGCATCCAGTTGGGAACTGGGAGTTGAGTTCAGCCGGAGGGATCCACCGGCTTCCAGCGATGATTCTTCATCAGGAACCGCGTTTCCGGAGGGACCTCGAAGCCCGGGGGCGCGGGATTGAGGGGGTCGCCGGGCAGCATCAGCATCCTGCTGTCCTCCCGTTCCACGAAGGCGGGCTGCACGCGCACGATCTGCGCCGTGCGGGCCCATCGCATCGCGGCCTCGACGTCGCGGAACGTATCGAGCTTCCGCAGCGTCGTCCACGTCGGCGGCGCCAGCGTCATGTCGCCGCCGCGGCACATCTCGATGGCGTCCGCCGGATCCATCCAGGCGCTGTCGCTGTTCTCGACGCCGTCGTGCGCCGCTGCCTGTCCGGACGGCGTCACGGCCAGGAAGAACCAGGTGTCAAAGCGCTTCGGCTGGAAGTCCGGCGTCACCCAGCGCGCGAACGGGGTCAGGTCGTGCGGCTCGATGCGGACGCCCGACTCCTCGAGCAGTTCCCGCGACGCGGCCACGTGGTAGGCGATCGCCTGGGCGGTCGGCATCCCGTCCATGCGGGCGATGGCGGTCTCGAGCCGCTCTTCCAGTCCCTTCGCGTCGGGCACCTCGTCATCCGGGTCCACCCGGCCTCCGGGGAACACGTGCACGCCGCCCATGAACCCGACGTTGTCGTGCCTGCGCACCAGGAACACCTCGAATCGCGATGCTGACGGGCGAAGCATGACCACGGTCGAGGCGGGACGCGCGGGGGCGACAACCATGCGATCCAATCTATACTCCTACGCCCATGACACATAGCGATGACCTGCGGCGCCTCGATGCGGCGCGGCGGCGGGTGGCCGGCATCCTCACGCTGACGATGATGGTGCTCTACTTCGGCTTCATCCTGCTGATCGCGTACGCCAAGACGTTCGCTCACCACCGTGATCGTACCGGGCTGAGCCTCGGCATCCTGCTGGGTGCGCTGGTCATCGTCGCCGCCTGGGTGCTGATCCTGATTTACGTGCGCTGGGCCAACGGACGTTACGACACGGCCGTCGCCGGCCTGCGGAAGGGCGCATGAGCGGCACGCTCGGTGAGCCCAACCTGATCGCGATCGCCGGCTTCTTCATCTTCATCGCGATCTCGCTCGGCATCACGTACTTGGCCGCGCGCCGCACGCACAGCACGGAGCAGTTCTACACCGCCGGCCGGCAGATCACCGGCTTGCAGAACGGCCTCGCGCTCGCCGGCGACTACATGAGCGCCGCGAGCTTCCTCGGCATCGCCGGCCTGGTGGCGCTGTCCGGGTTCGACGGCCTGATCTACTCGATCGGGTTCCTGGTCGGCTGGCCGATCGTGATGTTCCTGATCGCCGAGCCGCTGCGGAACCTCGGCAAGTACACCTTTTCCGACGTCGTCGCCTTCCGGCTGCGGCAGGCGCCGGTGCGGGTGGCGGCGGCCATCGGGTCGCTTGCGGTGGTGTCGTTCTACCTCATCGCGCAGATGGTGGGCGCGGGCAACCTCATACGGCTGCTCTTCGGCTTGAGCTACGAGCTGGCGGTGGTGATCGTCGGCGTCGTCATGCTGGCCTACGTGCTGCTTCGGCGGCATGATCGCGACGACGTGGGTGCAGATCGTCAAGGCGGTGCTGCTGCTGGTCGGCGCGCTGCTGCTGGCGCTGATGGCGCTGGCGCGCTTCGGCTTCAACCCGCTCGCGCTTTTCCAGGCGGCCGCGCGATCAGTACGGGGTCGCCGTGCTCGGTCCCGGCCGCCTCGTGTCCGATCCGCTCGACGCCCTGTCGCTCGGCCTCGCGCTGATGCTCGGCACCGCCGGGCTGCCGCACATCCTGATGCGGTTCTACACCGTGCCCGACGCGCGCACGGCGCGGTCGTCGGTGACCTATGCCACCGCCTTCATCGGGTTCTTCTACCTGCTGACGTTCATCCTCGGCTTCGGCGCGATGGTGATCGTCGGCCAGCCGGCGATTCGCGCGATCGACGCCGGCGGCAACATGGCGGCGCCGCTGCTCGCCGAGGCCGTCGGCGGCGAGGGCTTTCTCGGCTTCATCGCCGCCGTCGCGTTCGCCACGATCCTCGCGGTCGTCGCCGGCCTGACGCTCGCCGGCGCGGCGGCGCTGTCGCACGACCTGTGGGTCAACGTGGTGCGCGCACGGCGCGGCGCCGGAGCACGAGCAGCTGCGCGTCGCCCGCGGCTCGACGGTCCTGCTCGGCATCCTCGCGATCGTGCTCGGCATCGCGTTCAAGGGGCAGAACGTGGCCTACATGGTGGGGCTGGCGTTCGCGATCGCGGCGAGCGCGAACTTCCCGGCGCTGCTGCTGTCGGTGTTCTGGCGGCGGTTCACGACGCGCGGCGGCGCAGGCGAGCATGCTGGTCGGCACCGCGTCGAGCCTGCTCGCTGATCTACCTGTCGCCGACGATCCAGATCGACATCCTCGGGAACACGGCGGCGCTGTTTCCGCTGCGCAACCCGGGCCTCGTTTCGATCCCGCTGTCCTTCGCCGTCGCGATTGGCGTCGCGCTGGCGTGGCCGGAACCGGCGGCTGCGGCGGGCTACGCCGAGGTCGAGCGGCGGGTGCACGTGGCGGGACGATCCGCTGCCGCAAGCGCGGCGATAAGGGATCGCGCTGGTCATTGCCGCTTGGAACCCGGCCTCGTTGAGCCGTCAGAGCGTCCAGCTGCCGGAGATCTCGCGGCACGTGCAGAAGCGGCCGAGATGGCACGCCGCCACGATCGACGGCTGGAACGACATCGGCGCTCGACGTCGGGCGGCCGCGCCGCGTGGCCGAGCGTGATGTGCGGCGTGAACGCGGCGAAGCTGGCGTTGGCGCGATAGCTGGAGACCCACATCACGTCGCCGATGCGCGCGTCGCCGCCGAAGAAGGCCGCCGGCGTCGCCCCGGCCCGCTCGACGCCGCGCAGCGCCTCCATCAGCCGCTCGTGCAGTTGCTGCAGCTCCGGCGTCTGCTCGACCGCCATCCAGACGGCGCTGCTGCCCTCTGCCGCCGCCGGTGACGGCGAGCCGGAGCGGCTTCTGACCCGCGCAGCACCTCGTCGACCTTCTCGAACGCCGCTCGCGCTCCTCGGCGCGGATGAAATGCTGCGTCAGGGTGATGTGCGGCAGGTGCTCGTCGTCGAGCCGCAGCCCGTGTGATTCGACGGGCGGGAGGGCTGCGCTGAGCTCCACCGCCCGTTCACGTACGGCGGGGGCGGGAGGAGGGCGACGTCGATGGCCAGTAGTTTCGACACGGGTGCCGTATGCTAACACCCATGCGTGAGCGCTCGTTCGTGGGCTTGACCGCTCTCGCTGTCGTGCTCGCTGCTGCCGCTGACGGCGGCCGGCGCAGGCCCCGTGGCGTACCGCCTGTCGTTTCCCGAGCCGGAGCACCGGCTGGATGCAGGTCGAGATCACGTTCACGGACGTGCCCGCGGGCGCGCTGCAGCTGCGCATGAGCCGTTCGTCCCCGGGCCGTTACGCGCTGCACGAGTTCGCGAAGAACGTCTACGACGTGCAGGTCACCGATGCGGCCGGCACGCCGCTGACCGTGACGCGCCCGAATCCGCACCAGTGGGACGTCAACGGGCATTCCGGACACGTGCGTGTCACCTACTCGGTCTCTCGGCGACCGCGTGGACGGCACATACCTCGGCATCGACAGCACGCATGCGCACATCAACATGCCGGCGGCGCTGATGTGGGCGCGCGGCCTCGAGCAGCGCGCCGCGACCGTGCGCTTCGAGCCGCCGGCCGCCTCGTCGTGGCAGGTCGCCACGCAGCTGCTGCCGGGCGCGAATCCCTTCACGTTTACCGCGCCGAACCTCCAGTACCTGATGGACAGCCCGACCGAGCTCAGCGGCTTCAGCGCTGCGCACGTTCCACGTCGCCGGCGCGCCGGGCAATCCGCTCTTCCGGCTCGCCGTGCATCACGAGGGCACCGACGCTGAGCTGGACGTCGTTTGCCGGCGACGTGCAGAAGATCGTGACGCGAGGCGCGGCACGTGTTTGGCGAGTACCCGGCCTTCGAGGGGAACACCTACACCTTCATCGCCGACTACCTGCCATGGGCGAGCGGCGACGCCATGGAACACCGCAACAGCACGTTCCTGAGCAGCCCCTCGACGATCCGGACGAACCGGCTCGGCCTGCTCGGTTCGGTCTCGCACGAGTTCTTCCATGTCTGGAACGTCGAGCGGATTCGGCCGCGGTCGCTCGAACCGTTCAACTTCGAAGATGCCAACATGTCGGGCGAGCTCTGGCTCGCCGAAGGGTTCACCAACTACTACGAGTCGCTGATCCTGAAGCGCGCCGGCCTCATGCACCTCGACGGCTACGCCGGCAACGCCGCCGGCACCATCAATACCGTCACGCAGCGGCCGGGCCGGCTGATTCGCACCGCGGTGGAGATGAGCCAGTTCGCCCCGTTCGTGGACGCGGCCACCTCGATCGATCCGACGAACTTCGAGAACACCTACATCTCGTATTACACGCAAGGCGAAGCCATCGCCCTGGCGCTCGACCTGGCCTTGCGCGACCGGAGCGACGGCAAGGTCACCCTCGATCACTTCATGCGTGCGCTCTGGCGAAAGCACGGGAAGCCGGGCGGGCGGCTGCCGGGATACGTGGACAACCCGTACACGATTGCCGACGCCAGGAGCGCGCTCGCCGAGATCTCCGGTGACGCGGCGTTTGCCGACGACTTCTTCGCGCGCTACGTCCAGGGGCACGAGGTGGCTGATTACGCGCGGCTGCTCGCGCGCGCCGGTCTCATCCTGCGGCCGCGTTTTCCGGAGCAGGGCTTCGCCGGTGACCTGAAACTGCAGGACGTACGCGGCAGCGTGCGCGTCGCCGGGCTCGTTCCTTTCGGATCGCCCGCTTATGCCGCCGGCCTCGAGAGCGACGATACGATCCTGTCGATTGGCGGCGCAGCGCCGTCGAGCGCCGCCGAGGTCGAGCGCATGATCCGGATGCGGCGTCCTGGCGACACGCTGCCGATCGTCTTCGAGCGGCGGGGGCGGCAGGTCACGGGCAGCTTGCGGCTGATCGCCCACCCGGCGCAGGAACTGGTCCCGGCGGAGCAGTCGGGCCAGCCGCTCACGCCGGCGCAACGCCGGTTCCGCGATGAGTGGCTGAGCTCGGCGGAGAACAGGTCTTGAACATGTGTGATCAAACGGGCGCGAAGGTCCGCCTCTACGAACGATGTTGAATCTCAACGCGGTGATCAAGGCGTTCGACGCGATCATGATGCTTCGCGACGCGGCGAAAAGCTTCAAGGGGGCAGCCGCCCGCCAGCACCAGCATCGCGAAGCCGGACCCGCCACCGGCCCAGGCCATCGGTACGCAGCTCGAAGCGACGCTGACCAACGTGGTCGTCGCGGCGCTGAAGGAGGCGTTCGATCGCGACCACGCGCGTCTCGAGTTCGAACGCCACCAGCTCGACGAGCAGCGGCGTCGCGCCGAGGAAGCGATGCGGCTGGAGTTGCGCCGTCAGGCGGCCGACCGGGAGCTCGGCCGGCTGCGCCTGCTCGCGGGCACGGCGCTGGTTGGATGGATCGCGTCGGTCGTGGCGCTGGGCGCTCGCATCGGCGCTGTCTCCACTCCCGGCCGCGTCGCGCTGGCAGTCGGATGGGCGTTGCTGCTCGGCGCCCTCGGCGCGGCGTTCTCGGCGCAGGGACGTGTAGGCGCCGACGTCCCCCAGAGCGATCGGGCGATCGACGCCGGCCCCGCCGGGAGCGCAGCGCTGTGGCTGCTCATCGTGGGTCTGGGCGCGATCGCGCTCAGCCTGCTGCTGTGATGCGGGTCCAAGGACCCGCCTCCGAGCGTGGCGACTGCACGGCGTGATCGTGCCGTGACCCGCCGGGCGCAGGCCGGGTCCTTTTGGACCCGGCGTGATCGCGTCACGCGGGCGGGAACAGGACGCCTGACGACAACTTCCACCCGGGATCGAGCGCGCGCTTGACCGCGCGCATCTCCTCGATCCCGCGCTCGCCGTACAGCTCACGCAGCAGCCGCTGCTTCAGCGCGCTGCGCCCGACGCCGTGCTCGGCGAGCGGCGCGCCCCCCATCGCCACGACCTCGCGCGCCATGTCGAGAATGGCCGCATGACCTTCTTCCACGTCACGCAGTGCCGTGGGGATGACATTGGGATGCAGGTTGCCATCGGAGGCGTGGCCCCAGATCGCGTACGCAAGACCCCGCTGTTCGAGGACGCGGCGATACATCGAGATCGATTCCTCGAGGCGGTGGAACGGCACGATCATGTCGCCCGCCGTTTTCTGGATATCCGGGTGCACCCGCGCCTTCGCCGTGGCGACGGCGCGGTTCACGCTGGCCGGCACCGCCTCGCGCAGCTCGAACATCCGCGCGGCGCCCTGGTCGTCGCCCGGCAGCGCGACGATCGGATCGTCGTCAACCGCGCTGGCGGCGAGCAGATGGCGCGAGCGCCTCGAGCGCCGCCTCCTCGGCCGCCGGCAGTTCGATCTGCACCAGCAGCAGCGCCGCGCCCGCCCGCGGACGGGACACTCGCGCCCGCTCGAAGCCGTCGTCCGGCACGACGGCGAGCGCGCGCGCATCCATGTACTCGACGGCGGCCACGTCGAGCGGACCGTCGCCGCGCCAGGCGCGCGCGGCTTCCTCTCGCAGCGCCGCGGTCACCGCGACCGCCTGCGCGTCGGACGCGCAGGCGATCAGCGCCGCGCAGCGGCGCGGCAACCCGATCACGCGCAGCGTGGCGTCCACGATGACGCCGAGCGTTCCCTCCGAGCCAACGAACAGATCGACGAGATCCATGCCCGGCTTCGCGTAATACCCGGCCGAGAGCTTTGGCACGTCCGGCATGGCATACGTCGGCACCGGCACGAGGGCCGAGGCGAGCTGCTGGCCGCGTTCGATCGTCAGGACGGAGCCGTCGGCCAGAACGATCGTGAGACCTTCGACCCAGCGGCGTGTGCTGCCGTACTTGAACGTCGCGGCGCCTGCGGCATTGGTCGAGATCGTGCCGCCGGCATAGGCGCCGTCATAGGTCGGGACGGGTGGGTAGTACAGGGCATGCGCCGCCAGCACGCGCTGCAATTCCGCGAGCGGAACTCCGGCTCCCACACGGACGCGATAGTCGGAGAGCAGGTCGACCGCCGTGAGCGCTCTCGTGCTGAGCACGACGTCTCCACGTGGCGTTGCACCGCCGGTGAGCGACGACTGCGCACCGATCGGCAGCACGTGCGCGGCGCCTGCCACGAGCGCGGCCACGGCATCGAGATCGCGGGGAAATGCGACACCCGCGGCGTATCCGCCGGGGACGTGCGCGGCATCGCTGAGGAACGATGAGAGCAGATCGGGGTTCGACTCGATGCGGGGAAGTTCTGCTCCCAGAAAGAATCCTCCTGCGACAGCGGATTATAGGGCCGCCGATCGCAGGAAGATCGGAGTCAGCGCTTCTTCGAGCTCTTTGCCGCCGCCCGGCTCCGGGATGCGACGCTCTTCCGCGTCGACGAGGCACTCTTTCTCGACGAGGCACTCTTTCGTGCGGTGCGCTTCCGTGTGGCCGTTTTCGTCGCCTTCTTCTTCTTTCGCTTTGCTCCGCGCCTTCGCGAGTCCTCGCCTCCGACGAGCGGGATGTCGGGCATCCTGCCCATGACATCAGCCGCCCTCTCGGACAGGCGCCGGGTGGCGCCGTCAAGCTGCCGCTGCAGCGATCCGATCGTCCGACCGAGCGTTTCGGCGGAACGAATCAGCAGCGACTCGTCGTCGCGGGACCGGTCACCCTGCTTCCGCGCCGGAAGCACTCTTTTACGCTTGGCCATTCCAAGCTCCTCCTCGTGGGCCGGTTGCCCTCGGCCAATCTATTCAGCAAGCTCCGGGCCAAAACGCTTTCGCCTCGCGAACGCGATGCCGCCGCGCTCAGCGACTAATGCTGCTCTCTATGTCATGGAGCGGGGCGTCTCTCGAGCGTCGCGCAATTGACGCCGTGAAGCGCATCACGCGGCCAGGCAACACCGGTGACGCCGAGCAGCACGAAGATGCCGAGGTTCAAGCTCTCGCGCACAACCGCGTCCGTAGGCGCGTCACACACCGGACACATCGAGACGAACACACATCCATCAGGGGACCTTCCGCACCTGCACGCGTCGTGCTGTGGAATGTTGACGAGCGCGGTGGCGGCATGCTGTCCTCGTAACGGTTTGCCGTACGCCAGCGGCAGCGCGTCCGTGGACTCACATTCCAGCGTCGTCGCGCCCCACGGATGCCGCGCGCGGCGTCCGAATCGAGGCTGCCGACCACGTTCGCGACGAAGACGATCTGAAATAGACCGAGCACCAACGCCGCGTACGGCCGCCGTCCCAGAGGCGGCGGTTCACGCCGGCCAGACCTGGACGAACATCGGCATGAAGATCATGATCGTCCCGTGCATGGCGCCGAGCTGGTTGTAGACCTCAGGCGCGATGACGCCGAGCAGGGGAATCGACCGTCCTGGATACGCCAGCTGCCACCGGATGATGACGACGAGGGCGAAGCCGATGAGCAGGAAACCCAGGCTGGTGAGGGCGTACTGGAGCCCGATCACGCGGTGATCGGTCGAAAACAGGATCTTGAGGCGCAACTCCTTTGAAGTCTATAGAATACGAAACATGGTCGCAAGGATTCACGCGGCTGCTTCTCGCCGTTCTCGTCATGACATACGCTGCCCCGGCGCACGCGCAGGCCACCGCAGAGCCCATCCGTTACACGTTGAGCTTCACCGCGCCGCAGACGCACTACGCGGAGGTGTCCGCGGAGGTCCCGACCGGCGGACGTGCCGAGGTGGAGTTGATGATGGCGGTCTGGACGCCTGGCTCGTACCTGGTGCGCGAGTACTCGCGCCACGTCGAAGCGGTCACGGCGACCGGCGCGGACGGGCGCGCGCGCGCGGTCGAGAAATCCGACAAGAACCGCTGGCGCGTCACCACGGGCGGCAGCCGGACGGTGACCGTGAAGTATCGCGTGTACGGCCGCGAGATGAGCGTGCGCACCAACTGGATCGACGCCGGGTTCGCGCTGATCAACGGCGCACCGACGTTCATGACGCTGCCCGACGGCGTCGCGCGGCCCCACGAAGTCGTCATCAACCTGCCCCAGGGATGGCGGCGATCGGTGACCGGCCTGGCCGAAATGAGCGGCGGCGATCATCGGTATCGCGCGCCCGACTACGACACGCTCGTCGATTCCCCGTTCCTCCTGGGCAATCCGAGCGTCCACGAGTTCACCATCGACGGGAAGAAGCACTACCTCGTGAACGAGGGCGAGGCTGGCCTGTTCGACGGCGCGAAGGCGGTGAAGGATCTCGAAGCGATGGTCCGCGAGCAGCGCCGCTTCTGGGGATTGCTTCCCTACGACAAGTATCTCTTCATCAACATCCTCACCGGCACCGAGCCGGGCGGCGGCCTCGAGCACCTGAACTCGACCGTCCTCATCACGAGCCGGTTCACGACGAGGACGCGACGCGCCTACCTTGGCTGGCTGGAGCTGGCCAGCCACGAGTTCTTTCACGCCTGGAACGTCAAACGCCTGCGCCCCGTGGAGCTCGGGCCTTTCGACTACGAGAACGAGGTTCACACCCGGAGCCTGTGGATCGCGGAAGGCGTGACGGACTACTACGGGGAGCTGCTGGTGCACCGCGCCGATCTGTCGACGCGGGACGAGTACCTGGAGAACCTCTCCAGCCACATCGAGGTCGTGCAGACGGCGCCGGGCCGTCTCGTGCAGTCGGCGGAGCTCGCGTCCTTCGATGCGTGGATCAAGGTACTACCGTCCCGACGAGAATTCGCAGCAACGTCTCCATCAGCTACTACGAGAAGGGACTCGTCATCGCGTTCCTGCTCGACGCGAAGATCCGCAACGTCACGAAGGGAGCGCGCAGCCTCGACGACGTCATGCGAGCGGCGTACCGAGCGCTATGCCGGCGCGCGCGGCTTCACGCCCGCCGATTTCCGTTCGGTGGCGGAACAGGTTGCGGGGACGAGCCTGGCGTCGTTCTGGGACAGCGGCGATCGAGGGCACGGCCGAGCTCGACTACTCGGAGGCGTTGAAGACGTTCGGGCTGCGCTTCCGTCCCACGGTGCCGGGCACGCGCGCGTATCTCGGCGCGACCACGCGCAACGACAACGGCCGGCTCGTCGTCTCGCAGGTGCGCCGCGGCACGCCGGCGTTCGAGGCCGGTTTCAACGTCGACGACGAGATCCTCGCGATCGACGACTTCCGCGTGCGCGCCGATCAGCTCGCCACTCGCCTGGAGCAGTACAAGCCGGAGGACAAGGTGACGGTGCTCGTCGCCCGCCGCGAGCAGCTCCACCGCCTGGACGTGCGCCTCGGAGCGGAGCCGCCGCGCGAGTGGAGGCTCGAGATCGACCCGAACGCCACGGAGGAACAGGCGCGCCAGCGCGAGCGCTGGCTGAAGGCGAACGGCTCTGTCTAGTTCGTGCGCGAAAGAGCACGAACCACAGACGTCTTCGACACGAGCGCACAGACTGCCTAACGGTCTCGTGCCTTCTGGTCTCTGCAGCCGTGACAGTCAACGACACCCTGGAAGGCGGCGCTATACTGCGGCTGTGAGGTTCGATCCTCAATACGTCTCGCAGGTCCTCAACGAGAACTTCGAGGACGCCAAGACGCTGTTCCTCGCGCCGCTGATGGCGATCCATTACGCGCACCTGGTGATGCTCGCCGATCGCGGCATCGTCAGCCGGGCGGATGCGCGCACGCTGCGCGGGGCGCTGGACTCGATTTCGCTGACCGACATCCGATTCGACGCCGTACGACGGGACGTGCGAGGACCTGTTCTTCTACGTCGAGCGTCTGCTCGTCAGGGCCTGCGGCGAGGACGTCGCCGGCCGGCTGCACACGGCCCGCAGCCGCAACGACATCGACATGACGATGTACCGGATGCGGCAGCGCGAGTTCATCGTGGCGCTCCTGGCCGCGTCGCTGGAGCTGAGGGCGGGCCTGCATCGATCTCGCCATCGCAGCACCGCGACACGCTCTTCGCCGCGCATACGCACACCCAGCCGGCGCAGCCCTCGACTGTCGCGCACTACCTGCTCGGCGTCGTCGAGCAGCTGGAGCGCGACGCCACGCGCCTGCAGGCCGCGTATGCGTGCACGAACCGGAACCCGCTGGGATCGTGCGCGATTACCGGCACCGGATTCCAGATCGATCGCCATCTCACGAGCGACCTGCTCGGGTTCGACGGCCCCACCGGCAACACCTACGGAAGCATCGCGACGGTGGACTATCTGCTCGAAAGCGTGTCGGCCGCGTCGGTGCTGCTCGCGGGTCTCGGCCGCGTCGTGCAGGACATGCTGCTCTGGTGCACGATGGAGTTCGGCTACCTGCGGCTGGCGGACGGCTTCGTGCAGTCGAGCAGCATCATGCCGCAGAAGCGCAACCCCGTGGCGCTCGAGCACGCGCGCGCCATCGGCAGCAAGGCGCTCGGCCAGGCGCTCGGCCATCATGCTCGCCGTGCACAACACGCCGTTTGGCGACATCGTCGACACCGAAGACGACCTGCAGCCGCTCGTCGCGTCGATGTTCCGTGACGCCCTGCGCACCGTGACGCTGGTCGCCGCGGCGATGCGCGGCGCGTCGTTCGACGTCGCGCGCCTGGAGTCGCGTGCCGCGGAAGGCGGGACGACGCTGACCGAGCTCGCCGATCATCTCGTTCGCGAGCACGGCATCCCGTTCAAGACGGCTCACGGCATCGCCGGACGGCTCCTCGAGGCGCATCGCGAGCGGCCGGACGCGCCCCTCGGCGCCGATGCTGGCGTCGGTGTCGAGCGACCTGCTCGGCAGCGCCGCTGCACGTACAGCGACGCCCAGATCGCCGAGATCATGAGCCCGCGCCACTTCGTCGAGGTGCGGCGCACGCTCGGCGGTCCGGCGCCCGACGAGACGGCCCGGGCGCTCGCAGGTCTCGCGCGACGTGCTCGACCGCGATCAAGCCTGGCTCGCCCGGATCGCGCGATGCCCTGGCCTCCGCCGACGCGCGGCTCCGTCGCCCGGAGCGAGGCGCTGTGAGAGCCGCAGCTACATCAGGGTCGCTGCTGAGTCGAGACAGCGGTCCTCGCGGCGCTCTGGTGGCTCCAGCACGCGTTCCTCTGACATGCACTGGATCGACTGGACGATCCTGGTGGGATTCGTCGCCTGGATCGTCTACGACGGGCTGAAGCGGACGAAAGACAGCCACCACATCGAAGGCTACTTCCTCGCCAACCGCAGCATCCCGTGGTGGGCAGCCGGCATTTCGGTGATGGCGACGCAGCTCAGCGCCATCACGATGATCGGGACCACGGGCCAGGGCTACACCGACGGCCTGCGCTTCATCCAGTTCTACTTCGGCCTGCCCGCTGGCGATGGTCATCCTGTCGGTGACGCTGGTGCCGTTCTTCTACCGGTCCGGCGTCTACACGGCGTACCAGTACCTCGAGCGCCGCTTCGACGGCAAGACGCGCAGCTTTACCAGCCTGCTGTTCCTCGTCTCGCGCGGGATGTCGTGCGGCGCCGTCGTGTCGGCGCCGGCCGTCGTGCTGTCGCTCGTCCTCGGCTGGAATCTGACCGCGACGTCGCTGGCGATCACGATGCCGGCCGTGGTCTACACGATGTTCGGCGGCGTCCAGGCGGTGACGTGGACCGACGTGAAGATCATGGTGCTCATCGTCTTCGGGCTGTTCGCCATGATCGCGGCCGCGATCCTCGGCCTTCCCGCGGGGGTCAGCGTGGCCGACAGCCTCGGCATCGCGGCCGCCACGGGCCGCTTGCGCAGCTTCGACTTCTCGTTCGACCTGACCAATCAGTACACGTTCTGGTCGGGGACCATCGCGGCGCTGTTCCTCTTCTGTTCCTACTTCGGCACCGACCAGAGCCAGGTCCAGCGATACCTCACGGCGCGGTCGGAGGACGAAGCGAAACGCTCGCTGCTGATGAGCGCCTATTGGAAGATTCCGCTGCAGGTGGTCGTGCTGTTGCTCGGCGTCTTCGTCTTCGTGTTCTACGTGTTCACGCCGCCGCCGCTCCTGTTCAGCAGCGTGCAGGAGGAGCGGCTCCGGCAAAGCGAAGCGGCGCCGGCCTACGCCGCCCTCCAGGCGGAGTTCGACGAGGCGCTCACGGTGCGCCGCGCCGCCGGGACCTCGCTGGCGGTGGTGCGCGACAGCGGCAACGCCGAGCAGATCGCCACGGCGCAACAGACCCTGCGAGAGGGTGAGTCGGCGGTGCAGGCCGTACGTGACAGGGCGGCGGGGCTCGTTCGGGAGACGACGGGCGACCGGACGTTCACCGACGTCAACTACATCATCCCGACGTTCATCCTCACGCAGCTTCCCATCGGCCTCATCGGCCTGCTGATCGTGGCCATCCTGATGGCCGCGACCGACACGATCGCCGGCGAGCTGAACTCGCTGTCGACCGCGACCGTGATTGACTTCTACCGGCGCCGCTTCAAGCCCGAGGCGTCGGATGCCCACTACCTGACCGTGTCGAAGATTGCCACGGGGCTGTGGGGCCTGTTTGCGTGCGCGGTTGCCGTCTGGGCGGCCGAGCTGGGCTCGCTGATCGAGGTCGTGAACCGGTTCGGGTCGTTCTTCTATGGCTCGATCCTCGGCGTGTTCATCCTGGCCGTCGCCTTTCCGCGCGCCACGGGCAACGGCGCGTTCGTCGGGCTGATTGCCGGCATGGTGTCCGTGGCGTGGGCGGCGAGCGTCGACCGACGTCGCCTTTCTCTGGCACAACGTCATCGGCGCCGTCGCGGTCGTCATCGCGGGTCTCGCCGTCAGCGAGGTGGATCGTGGGCGGCGCGCGCGTCAGGTCTGAACGATGATCTTCGGCAAGTTCGTCATCGCCCTCATCGTGGTGATTGTCGTGTTCTGGATGATTGGCGGTCTGCTGCGCGATCGCACCCGGCGATGATTCGCATCTTCGTGACCGGCGGCACCTTCGACAAGACCTACGACGAGATCCGCGGCGGCCTGTCGTTCGGCGACACGCACCTGCCGGAGATGCTCCGGCTGGGACGATCGCGCGTCGAGGTGTCCGTCCGCACGCTGATGATGATCGACAGCCTCGAGATGACCGACGAGCGACCGCGAGCTCATCGTCCGCAACTGCCGGCAGTGCGAGGAGCGCCGCATCGTCGTCACGCACGGGACCGACACGATGGTGGAGACCGCCGCGGCGCTCGCCGGCGGCGTCGCCGGCAAGACGATCGTGCTGACCGGCGCGATGATTCCCTACGCCTTCGGCAGCTCGGACGGCCTGTTCAACCTGGGAAGCGCGCTGTCGTTCGCGCAGACGCTGCCGCCAGGCGTCTACATCGCCATGAACGGGCAGCACTTCGCATGGGACAAGGTGAGGAAGAACCGTCAGACCGGCGTGTTCGAGCCGATCTGACGGTGACGAGGAGACAGAAGCTGCCGTCGGCTTCCGCCTTCAGGCGGATGAGAACGCGGCTTCCGGCTGCAGCCGGAAGCCACTTGAGAGGGCGCTCAGACGGACGCGGTGTCCGGCGCGCCCCTGAGCCGCGACGCCATCCGGCGGAACACGGCGTCGTAGGCGAGGTGGCATCCGAGCATCGGCGCCGCTGCGAGCGGCACGAGCGCGTACGCCTGCTGCCGCACCATGATGCTCACCGCGACCGCGACCGCGGCCGCGAGAACGTAGCCGGGCGCGGTGGCCAGGAACGGCTGCGTGTCCAGTTCCTGCGACGCGCCGCTCGACAGCGCGATGGCGCCGGCGACGAGGCCGGCATCGACCGCGAAGTACGCCACTGCCATCGCCGCCAGCGGCAGGATGGTCGCGACGCTGACGTCGGCGATGGATCCGCCGAACGCCGCCCAGGTCCAACCCGCGGCCTGAACGGAGAGGGCGACGGTCGCCACGCTGAACGCGGTGCGATACCACGGCTGCCGGCGGCGGACGCGGACACAGCACTGCACCAGCACGCCGACGACGGCGATGATCATGGCCACGTCCACACCCGCGGTGAGCAGCGCCACGAAGTCAACGACAAACGCCATCGATATCGTGGACGGCCCGTTCGCGAGCGGCAGGCGCAGCTTGAAGAGCGACACGACCAGCATCGCCCCGAGGAGCGTGGCCGCGAGCAGGACCGGCGGATATTCGACCGGCGCAAATCCCGCCAGCGCGCCGATGCCGGCGGCGATGACGGCGGCGACGTAGATGAATAGGAGATTCATGATGATGATTCTCCCTAGAAGAGGTTGTCCAGGAGCGAGTCGCCCCAGACAACGTGGTCGCCCCACACAACGTGGTCGCCCCACACGATGTGATCCGCGAGATCACCCCACACGACATGGTTCGCGAGCACGCTCACGAAGTTGTCGCCCCAGACCACGTGCGAGCTCCAGACGCCGAGCGTCTCTCGCACGAAGTTCGATCCCGTAGGCAGGCTGTCGCCCCACACGATGTGGTCGCCCCAGACGATGTGCTGCGCCCAGGCAATGGCGTTGACCATCACCGAGTCGCCCCACACGATGTGGTCGCCCCAGACGATGTGCTGCGCCCACTTAAGGGGCTGCGCGCCGAAGGTCGTGAACGGCTGCACCGCCGTCTCGAGCCACCACCGGCCAACCGGAGCCGACGGCTCGATCGCGCGCGTCAGCGCAATCGCGCCAGCGGCATTGATGCCGCCCGTCCCCTGCTCGAGAGCAGACGGGGTCGCGGTGTCGTCGTCGGCCAGCGGGATAGCGGTGTATTGAAGCACCGCCTTCACCACGTTGGGCGTCAGCGGCTTGCCGTAACCCTCGTCGACGCGATTGGCCTCGACCATGAGCGCCACCACGCCGGTCGCGACCGCCGACGCCATGCTGGTGCCGCTCAGGCGAATGTACGGCGCCGTGTCTGCGCGGAACCTCTTGTCTGATTGGAGCTTGGTCCCGTAGGCGGAGATGGCCACGAGGCCCTGCCCCGGCGCGAGCACGTCCGGCTTGGAGCAGGCCGTCAATCCACGTTGGCCCGCGCGAGCTGAACGGCGACACGGTGTCGTCCGAGCGCGTGAGCGTGCCTGCCGTGTTGACCGACCCGATCGTCAGCGCCGACGGCGCGTTGCCGGGCGAGGTGATGCCGGCGTAGCCGATCTCGCCGTTCTCCCGGTTCGTGCCGTGATTGCCGGCCGAGGCGATCACGACGATGCCCGCCGCCGTCGCCCGCTCAACCGCCTGCACGAGGGGGTCGGTCGCGGCGGGTTCATAGATCGGATGACCCAGCGACAGGTTGATGACGTCGATCCCCACCAGTCCGCTTGTACTGGACCGCGAGATCGATCGCTTCGATCACGTCGCTCGTGTAGCCGCTGCCCTGCGCGTCCAGCACCTTGAAGGAATAGAGCCTGACGCCGGGGGCGATCCCGACATACTTGCCATTCGACATGGCGCCGTTGCCGGCAATCAGTCCCGCCACGTGCGTGCCGTGCCCGTAGCCATCGGACGGGCGAATCAGCCGGGGGCTGCCCTTGGTGAAGTCGACGGTGGCCGTGACGGCGAGGTCAGGCGTATCGCGCGATCCCGGAGTCGATCACCACGACGCCGACGTTCTTGCCCGTCAGGCCCCTGGGCGCGCCGACGATCGCGCGCAGCCGCTGCACGTCGACGCCGGTCGTCCCACCTTGAACGGTCGTCGCCGCGCTGCGGACTTCCGCGTCGAGCGACAGGCCGATGACGTCCGGGTCGTTGTCCAGCGACTCGAGCTCTTTGCGCGACACCTCCAGCGAGAGGGCACCGATGCTGGCGTGATCGCGCGAGTGCTTGCCATTTTTATCGAAACGCGACCTGAGGCGCTCGGAGGAGCCCTCGACGGTAGCGCACGATCACGCGGGGCTTCCTGCCGGACACGGCCGCGTCGTTCAACGCGGCGTCCTGCTTCATCCAACGCTGGGCATAGCCGTCGGTGGCGGTGAAGACCGCCAGGATTGCGATTACGAATGCGAAACGCCTATTGCTCATGATGTCAGCTGGTGTCGCAAACACCCGGCCTCATCACTTTCCTATGAATTTCAGGACTTGCGCCCAAAAGGTGTCGGGTTCCCGACCGCTCCAACGTCACCGGACGGGGACAATCGAGCGCGGGATTTGCGATCTTGGGAGGGGAATCCCGGAAACGAGGCGTGGCGGAATTCCGACAGGGAGAGACGGCGAGGCGTCACCCGAATCGGGGATTTTCGGTCGAAGAAGTGCTTCAGCTGCGCGTCACTGCACGCCGGACCAGGGGGCGGTGACGTTTATGGTCCGCGTTGGCGAGCCCTAAAGGCCCGGCCCACACGTCAAGGGACTAAACAGTCGCCCCGCCGCAGCTCGATCCGGCGCGGGGCGTCCGTGCCCATCTCGGCGAACGTGCCGAAATCCTTCGGGTGGTAACAGGTCTCCATCAGACGAACGCCGCGCAGTAGAAGAGGTCGTGCGCGCCCGGCGGCTCGAGGCCTGCCGCCCGCGCCGCATACGCCAGCTGCGCCAGGTGACGCACCTCGTGCATCACGATGTGCACGGCGAGCTTGCGCCGCGTCATCGTGAAAGTGCCCGTCTGGACGCTGAAGGTCAGCGTGCCGGTTCCGAGCTCGGCGTCGAGGTCCCCGGCGTAGCGTCGGAGCTCGGCGCGCACCAGGCTTGCGTACTCGAACAACGCCTGCCAGTCGCCGGCGGGGATGCCTGTGATGTCGGGCGGCGTGGCACCCTGCAGCCGGGCGAGGTGACGCCGCTCGGCGAGGAACACGTGATCGAGCAGGCTGCCGATGGTCGGGAAGCGGCCGCCCTGCTGAAACGGCAGCTGCAGGCGGCTCGGGTCGGCTGCCACCCAGTCCTTCCATTTCGCGCGTTCGTGGTCCGAGTAGTCGAGCAGCTCCTCGAGCCTGATCGTGGCGCTCATTCGCCGAGTGCCTCATCCACCGGGATGACGCGGACCGATCCCAGATTCAGGGCGCGGATGCCGGGCTCGATTGTCTTCCGGTCCCCGACGACGACGACGGTGAAACGGGCGGGCTGGATGTACTTGGCCGCGGCCTTCTGGACGTCGGCGGCCGTCACGGCGCGGATTCGGGGAACGTACTGCTCGAAGTAGCTCTCAGGAAGCGTGTAGACGATCAGCTCCTCGATGCGCGCCGACAGGTCGCCGGTCGTTTCGAACTCGCTCGGGAAACCGAGCACGAGGTAGTTCTTCGCCTTGTTCAGCTCTTCCTCGGGTACGGGCTTTCCGATCGCGTTGAGCTCGTTGAAGAACTCGCGCAGCGCTTCTGCCGTCTTGTCCGTCTGCACGCCGGCGGCCGCGAAGAAGGGGCCGGGAGCGAGCCGCATGTCGAAGCGAGAGCCGGCGCCGTACGCGTAGCCGTTCTTCTCGCGCAGGTTCTGGTTCAGCCGCGACGTGAACGAGCCGCCGAGGATCGTGTTGAGCACTTGCAGGACGAAGTAGTCCGGCGTGTCCCGCGCGACGCCAATCGAGCCGATCCGGATCTGCGACTGCTCCGCGCCAGGCTTGTCCACGATCACGATTTCGCCCGGACGCTGCGGCGCCACCGGCACCACGACCCGCTTCGCCGCCGCCGCGCCCTTCCACCCGCCGAACTGTTTCTCCAGCTGCGCCGTCGCCGCGTCGGCGCCCACGTCGCCCACCACGACGAGCGTGGAATTCGAGGGCTGAAAATACGCCGCGTGGAACGACTTGAGATCGGCCGTCGTCATCGCCGCGAGCGTGGCCTGCGTCCCGGTGGCGCCGGTGCCGTAGCGATGCATCGGCCCGTAGAGCAACCGCGAGAAGGCCAGCGGCGCGATGCTTTCGGGCTCGTCGCGCGCCTGGATCAGCGCCGTGACGCGTTCCTGCCGCAGGCGATTCAATTCCGCTTCCGGGAACGTCGGCCGCAGCGCGACGTCAGCCATCACCGGCAACGCGTCCTGCAGGCGTTCCACCGGCACGTTCAGGCGGACGGCGGAGGCGTCGAAGGAACTGGTCGTGGCGAGCGTTGCGCCGACGAACTCGATCGCGTCCGCGATTTCGAGGGCGGACCGGCTGCCCGCACCCTCGTCGAGCATCGCGGCGGTGAGGCTGGCCAGTCCGAACCTCGCCGCGGGGTCGTCACCGCTGCCGACCAGCGCCACGAGGTTGACCTGGACGACGGGGACTTCGTGTGTTTCCACGATCCAGACCGGCAGCCCGTTCGAGAGCGTCCGCTTCTGGATCGTCGGCAGGTCGAGCGTCGGTGGAGGACCAAGTTCAGGGGGACGGTTCCGATCGGGCTGCTGTGCGGCCACGGAGACGAAGAGAAGGCAGCCACACAACACCGCGAGCAGGCGCAAGCCGGCTCCTCTCCGCCTGAAGGCGGAAGCCACAGGCGGCTGTGGCCTGCAGCTTCAGCCTTGTGGCTCCCGGCTTCAGTGCCAGTCTTGTGGCTTCCGGCTTCAGCCGGAAGGATCCGCGTCCTGGCCGTCATGGCCGTGCCTCCGGTTCGACGATCAGCTCGACGCGTCGATCGGGAGGCAGCCAGCGGACGACGGCCGCCTGGACGTCCGTGGGTGACAGTGAGGTATACCGCGCGAGATCTTCGGCGAAGTAATCCGGGCCTCCGCCGGCCGCGAAATAGGCGTTGAGCTGATCGGCCTTGCCGCCGAAGCCGCCGACGCGCTCCATGCGGCGATAGAAGGACGCCTCGATCTGGTTGATCGCGCGCTCGACTTCGCGCGCATCCGGAGGCTGGCTCCGCAGCCGATCGACTTCTTCGTCGATCACTTTCTGGATCTCGGCGATGCTCTTCCCGGGCCGCGCCGTCGCGACGATCATGAACGAGCCGCCAAGCATGGCCGACTGCTGGAACGCGGAGACATCCTGCGCGATCTGCATGTCGTACACCAGCCGCTTGTACAGCCGCGAATTCTTTCCGCCTGCCAGCACCGAGGATGCGAGATCGAGGGCGGCGTCGCCGGGCGCGTAGATCCGCGGCGTAAGCCAGCCGAGATGCAGACGCGAGAGCTGCACCTGGTCGGTGATGGTCTGACGCTTCACGCCGGTAAGGATGGCGGGCGGTGGCGCAATCGGCTCCACCGGCTCACCCGCAGGGATGTCGCCGAACCACTTCTCGACCAGCGCGCGCGTGCGGTCGTAGTCGATGTCGCCGGCGACTGCCAGGCTGGCGTTGTTCGGCGCGTAGTACTTCTTGAAGAACGCGATCACATCTTCGTGGCTGGCGGCGGTGAGGTCTTCCATGTGGCCGATGGTGGGCCAGCTGTAGGGATGCCCGGCGGGCCAGAGCATCTTGTCCAGCTCGAGCGACGCCATGCCGTACGGCCGGTTCTCGTAGCTCTGTCGCCGCTCGTTCTTCACGACGTCGCGCTGCCCGTTGACGCGCTCGGGCGACATGGTGTCGAGCAGGTAGCCCATGCGATCCGACTCGAGGAACAGGGCGAGCTCCAGCGCATTGGACGGCACGTCGATGACGTAATTGGTCCGGTCGTTGGTCGTCGAGCCGTTGTTGTTGCCTCCCGCCGCCTCGAGGAGGGTGTCGAACTCGCCCTCCGGCACGTTCTTCGACCCCTCGAACATCAGGTGCTCGAACAGGTGCGCGAAGCCGGTGCGTCCCGGCCGTTCGTTCGCCGACCCGACGTGGTACCAGACGTTGACCGCCACCACCGGAACGCTCCGGTCCTGGTGAAGGATGACGGTCAGGCCGTTCTTCAACGTGAACTGGCGATACGCCACCTCGATGGGCCGATCGGGAGGCGACTGTGCGAGGAGGGGCAGCGAAATGAGGACGAGCAGCAGCGGGACGAGGCGAGCGTTCATGGCGCAGCTCTCCGAGGGGTCAGACTCCCGTTCCGAGCGACTCAAGGTCTTGAGTCGCTCCGTACGCGGGTCTGACCCCATCCTGTCGTTGAGTGTATCCCGTGAGCCGGTTTTGGAGCGCCCTGCACCTTGTGAAGCAGGGAGGAATGATGAATCTCATCACGCGCGTCGGGACGCTTGCCATGGCGGCCCTGCTTTCGCCGGCGCTCGCGTCGGCGCAGGCCGTCGGCGGCATCTCGCTCTCGCCCGTCGATCGGCCTCGATGGGACGTCTCCGGCGATGCCGGCTGGCTCAGCAGCAACAAGTCGGAAATCGGGCCCGGACTGGAACGACTGGTACGACGTCGCCGCGGCCGCCGGATCGGTCGGCCAGTACGTCACGCCGAACCTGAAAGCCGAACTGCGGCTCGCATTCTCCGGCGAAGGCCGCATCTATCAGGAGGAACCGATCGACGTGCCGGGACAGACGTTCCCGGTATTCCGGCTTCGCGAGCATCGACTTCCGCGCGACCGCCCTCGGCGCCGGGGTCATGTATCAGTTCTTCGACAATCAGTGGTTTCACCCTCACGTCGGTGCCGGTATCGAGATCGTCCGCGAGTCCGACCGGACGTTTGCGCCGGAGTGGCGCCTGCCCTCGCGTGACCCGGGCCGTCCCCTGGTGGTGCCCGCCTTCGACGGCGGCACGACCGTGACGTGGGCGGTCAGACCGGTGGTCGGCACGGGATTCAAGTGGTACGTCAACGAACGCGGGTTCATACGCAGCGACGTGCGCGTGGCGCTCGGAGACAAGCGCGCGACACATGTCGCGTGGACCGCAGGCATAGGAGTGGATCTATGAAACTCGCGATCGTGTTGTGTGTGGTCGCCATGGTGGCCGTGCAGCCCGCGGCCGCGCAGGTCGCCACAGACCGCCGAGGTCTGGCGCGCGTTCGCGGAGAAGGTAGAGGTCGGAGCGCCGGTCAGAGTGCGGCTGCAGGACGGACGGAAGTTCACGGCCACACTGATACAAGCGCAATACGATGCGCTGCTGCTGCAGCCGAAGACGCGCCTGCCGGTGCCGGTGCAGCCGGTGCCTTACGAATCCATCGTCTCGATGGAGCGCGTACGAGGCGGGGGCATCGGCCCGGGAAAGGCCGCGGCCATTGGCGTCGTCACGGGGGTAGGCGCGTTCCTGGCCACCCTGCTTATCTTCATTGCCGCCATCGACGACTAGTGGCGTTCACGCTCTGAGGCTTCCGGCTTCAGCCGGAAGCTCGAGTCCCAATTCGGGATGCCTCAATCACTCGTCGCCGTCGTCATGGGCTCGTCGTCGGATTGGGAAACGATGAGGCACGCGGTTGAGGTGCTCGAGCGCTTTGGCGTGCCGCACGAACGGCACATCGTCTCCGCGCATCGGACGCCGGTGTGGATGGCTGAGTTCGCATCGGGCGCGGAGGGACGCGGCGTCGAAGTCATCATCGCCGGCGCCGGCGGGGCGGCTCATCTGCCCGGCATGGTCGCTGCACATACCGTCGTACCGGTGCTCGGCGTCCCCGTCCAGAGCGCCGCGCTGCAGGGCCTCGACTCGCTGCTCTCGATCGCGCAGATGCCGGGCGGTGTGCCGGTAGGCACCCTTGCCATCGGCAAGGCCGGCTCGACCAACGCCGGTCTCCTGGCGGTCTCCATCCTGTCCAATTCCCGTCCGGACCTGCGGGAGAAGCTCCGCGCGTTCCGAGACGAGCAGACCCGGAACGTCCGCGAGGAACGGCTGCCGTGACGCGCGTCATCTCCCCGGGCGCGACGGTCGGTGTACTCGGCAGCGGCCAGCTCGGACGGATGTTCGCCATCGCCGCGCGGCGCATGGGCTATCGCGTGCACACCTTCTCACCGGGCGACGACACGCCAACCGGCCAGGTGGCGGACGTCGAGGTCACCGCCTCGTACGACGACCTCGACGCGCTGCGCGCGTTCGCGCGCCAGGTCGACGTCGTCACCTTCGAGTTCGAGAACGTGCCGATCGAGGCGGTTGACGCGATCGAAGAGCACGCGCCGGTACGGCCGTCCGGCGTGGCGCTGCACACCGCGCAGCAGCGCGCGCGCGAGAAGACGTTCCTCGCCGCCCATGGCCTCCCGACGGTGCCGTTCATGCCTGCGGCCACGCTCGACGAGATGTGGAGCGCGGTCGAACAGGTCGGCACACCCGCGGTGATCAAGACGTCGGCCTTCGGCTACGACGGCAAGGGCCAGCACAAGGTGACCTCGGCGGCCGACGTCGAGCACGTGTGGGCCGCGATCGGCCACCAGGAGGCGGTCGTCGAGAAGTTCATCAGCCTGCAGGCTGAGATCTCGGTCGTGGCCGCCCGCGGGCTGGACGGCGAGGTCAAGGCATACGTGCCGTTCGAGAACCGCCATCGTCACCATATCCTCGACGTGACCACGGCGCCCGCGGCCATCCCGCCGGCGATGGCGAAGCAGGCGGGCGAGATCACGCGGACGATCCTCGAGGAGTTGCAGTATGTCGGCGTGCTCTGCGTCGAGTTCTTCGTGAGCACGGACGGTGAGCTCCTCGTCAACGAAATAGCGCCGCGGCCTCACAACTCGGGCCACCTCACGTTCGACGCCGCGGTGACGAGCCAGTTCGAACAGCAGTTGCGGGCAATCTGCGGCCTGCCGCTCGGGTCAACCGACCTCGTGCGGCCCGCCGCGATGGCCAACCTCCTCGGCGATCTCTGGGTGGACGGCGATCCGAACTGGGCGGCGGCGATGCGCATCGGCGACGTGAAGCTGCATCTCTACGGCAAGGACGGTCCGCGCCCCGGCCGCAAGATGGGTCACCTCACCGCCCTCGCGCGGACGCCGCAGGAAGCACAGGACCGGGTCATCGCCGCCCGCGACGCGCTGCTCATCTGAGCTCAGGTCAACTCCCAACTCCCATGATTCGTGCCGATCCGGTGCACGGGGCTGCGCTTTGTCGGTACAGCCGATTCCTCGGCCGTGTATCTCGCCGGGTCCAAAAGGACCCGGCCTACGGTCGCCCTAACGTAGGGGCCGGCTGTAGCCGGCCCGGTCGCGGACCGGGATCACAATTCGAGGTGCGAATCGACTGAGGGCGGGTCCTTTTGGACCCGCCAACAAAGCGAAGCTGGAGGTGCACTGGCAAGCCGACCTAGCCGCGAAGGCTCATGGGAGTTGATCAGGGCTGCAGCGTGAGCGTGTGTGCGGCGGGGCCGGGGAGGAACGGCGTCGCCTCGCCTTTCACCCACGCGTCGTGCGAGTTCGCGTAGAACGGCGAGAGCGGATGACCGCTCTGGCCGGTGGGCATGTGCATGATGCCGTCGGCTTCGCGGCCGGGCGACACGACCATTCGCTCCGAGGCGCCGTTGGCCCCCCACTGAACGCGCGGGGTGTAGAGATCGCCGGGCAGGTCGTGGCGGGGCATGTCGAGCCAGCGGCTCACCAGGGGGATGCCGGCCGACAACGGATGGCGGTAGACGGTGACGTTCCGCTCCGACCACACGCGATCGCGCAGGTCGCCGGGGAAGTCCTCGAGCGTCTCTGCGATGGTCGCGTCCACCGCGGCGATGAGCATCTCCTGCCAGCTCGAATACTGCGGATCGAGCAGGTGGTACGGCTGCTCGGTTACCAGCCGCCAGATCGCCTCATCACGCCGCCGCTCGGTCGTGTAGTCGAACGTGCGATCGGCTTCGTAACACTCGGCGAGCACGAACGCGATCACGCGTTCGCTCACGACGTCGCGGAACGCGCGCGTGAGCCGGTAGGCCGCGGAATCGGGCGCCGCCTCGCCGGACCAGCCCTGCTCGAGGATCTCGCGAAGCTCGGCGCGCCGCTGCTGCCCTCGAACGGTGTCAGGCGTCAGCGTCCGCAGCAGGAGCTCCCGCCACCGCGCGAGGAACGCCGCGCGCGTGTCGAGCTGAATCGCAAGCAGATCCCGCGGCGCGAAGTGGTCCTTCGCCGTGAGGCGGTCGCGGATCAGCCGCGCACGCGATCCGATCTCGTAGCTGCCGTCACCGAGCTTGGCCAGCGCGTCGCCATCGGCGACACGCGCGTTCGCCGTCCAGATGCGGCCGCCCGGCGGGTCGGCAATGCGCGGATACTCCGCATCCTCCAGCCAGCCGTCCCAGCCGCGCGATCCATCTCCCCATGCCGCGGGCAGCCTGCCGTCGAGGCCCTGCCTCCGTGGAATCGAGCCGTAGATACTCCAGCCAATCCGGCCGCTTCGGTCGGCCACGACGAGATTCTGGCCCGGCGCGCCGAGGCCATTGGCCACGTCGAACGCCTCCTCGATTGTTCGTGCACGCTCGAAGGGCGCGACGGAGATGGCGAGACGCTCGGCGGAATGCGCCACCCAGCGGTAGGCGCGCGCACGGCCGCGGTAGTCCGGCCCGAGCACAGGCCCCCAGATGGTCCAGAGCACCGTGTCACGCTGCGCGGGCTGGCCGGCAATCTCGATGACTTCCTCGTGCCGCTCGAACTCGCGCCACCCCTCCGGCGTCCGGTACTGGTTCGGCTTCGACGCGTCCGTCTCGAGCAGGACGATGTCGCTCCAGTCGGCGTAGGTGTTGGTGAAGCCCCATGCGATGTGCGTGTTGCTGCCGACAACCAGCGCCGGCACGCCCGGCAGCGTCACGCCGATGAGGCGCCGCGGCTCCTCGCCGTTCGACGGATCGCGCCATTCGAGCGAGGCGCGGTACCACGTGTTCGGTACGCGGATCCCCAGGTGCATGTCGTTGGCGACGAGCGCGCCACCGTCGGCGGAAAGGTTCCCGGCGACGGCGAAGTTGTTGCTGCCGATGGCGGCTTCCGCATCCTCACCTGCCCACTCCCAACCGCCAGCGCCGCAACCAACGCCGCAGCGGGAATACTCGAGACATACGCGTTGGGAGCGCGGTGTTGGCCGATGGAAGGTGGCCGGGCCTCTTTCCATGCCGGCGGGCGCGCAGATCGTACACGTCGGGACCAGGAATCGGGGCCATGGGGAACGCGTCGCCCACGATCGGCGTGTCCCATTCAGTCCCGCGCGGCGCGAGAAAATCGAACACCGGCTTCGGCAGCACCTCGTTCATCGTGCTGAGCGTGGACTCGTACGAGCCGTCGGTGTCCTGCAGCGTGATGAACATCGACAGGATCACCAGCAGGCTGTCCTCGGGCACCCACGCGTCCGGATCCTGGCGCAGAACCCGGTACTCGAACGGAAACGCCTCCAGCGCCGCAAGGCCGCTGTTGATGCCGGCGGCATAGGCGTCGAGGATCGCGCGATCGCCGGTAGTCAGCAGCGCAAAAGCGCGCCGCGCCTCGGCACGGAACCGGTGCACGCGGATCTCGCGATCGAGCGCCAGCGCGCGCGGGCCGACCAGCGCCGCCAGCTCACCGGCGGCCCGCCGGCGCGCGAGGTCCATCTGGAAGAAGCGGTCCTGGGCGTGGACGAAACCGATGGCACGCGCCACATCGGCGCGCGAGCCGCCGCGTATGGTCGGGATGCCGAGGGCATCGCGGGCGATCGTGACCGGCCCCTCGAGTCCTGCGACGTGGCGTTCGCCGTCGAGCTGCGCCAGGCTGCCACGCAGCTCGGCTCGCGCCCACACCGCCGCGATCGCCACCGCGACAGCCAGCAGGACGAGCAGCGCCAGAAGCGCGCGAAGGAGACGGCGCAGCATGCATGTCAATATTAGTCGCAAGGAGCGGATAGATCGGGACTCGCGGCCGCGGCACAATGCGACAGCTCACGGCACACGGCAGCCTTCTCTTCGAATCCTACCGGCCTCCCGTGGGCCCTCGCGATCGCGCTCGCATCTGTCGTAACCTACAGGTATGATCGTCCACTAGAGGGCGACAACATGATCAGTCCCCAGCCTGCCGCCGACGAACTATGGAACGCGGTGCTGTCGCGCGACGCCAGCGCTGATTTCATTTATGGCGTGCGCTCCACCGGCGTCTACTGCCGGCCGGGCTGTCCCAGCCGGCGGCCGCGCCGGGACTCGGTGGCGTTCTTCTCGACGCCGGAGGTCGCAGAGATTGCCGGCTACCGCGAGTGCCGGCGCTGCCGGCCGCGACAGGGAAAAGCGCCGCCGGCGGGCCTCACGCAGGTACGGGACGCCTGCGCGTTCATCGCCAGGCACGCCGATCGGCCGATCACGCTGGCGCAGCTGGCGGCCCGCGTCGGCACCAGCCCGTTTCATTTCCAACGGACATTCTCGAAGCTCGTCGGCATCTCGCCGCGCGCCTACCAGGACGCGCTGCGCGCCCGCCACTTCCGGGGCGAGTTGCGAAATGGCACGGCGCTGTCGCTCGCCGTCTACGATGCCGGCTACGGCTCGGTCAGCCGGGTGTACGAGCGCAGCCCGACGGGACGGGGGATGACGCCGGCCGCGCACCGCCGCGGCGGCCGCGGCGAGGCGGTCAGCTACGCCGTGGTGGATTCCGCGCTGGGACGGCTGCTGATTGCAGGGACCTCCAAGGGCATCTGTTCCGTGATGCTGGGCGATCGGGAGGATCGCCTCGAGGCGGAGCTGCGCGACGGAATACCCGCACGCCACGCTGACCCGCGACGAATCAGCGTTCACGCCGTGGATCCGCGGCATCGTGGCCCACCTGGAGGGCCGGCGGCCGCACCTCGACCTGCCTCTGGACGTGCAGGGCACCGCGTTCCAGTGGAGAGTCTGGCGGTATCTCCAGTCGATCCCGTACGGCGAAACCCGTTCGTACAGCGACGTCGCCAGCGCCATCGGCGCCGCTTCCGCCGTGCGCGCGGTGGCGCGGGCCTGCGCCACCAACAAGGTGTGCCTTCTCATCCCATGTCACCGGGTGGTTGGCAAGGACGGGAGCCTCGCCGGATACCGGTGGGGGGTCGAACGGAAGAAGGCCCTGCTGGAGAAAGAGGCCAAATAATGCACAATGCCAAGTGCAAAATGCCCGATGCGCACTGCCAAAGGAATCGCGGCGGACTGGTGCAGGGCCGGCTGCCCGATTCAGCCTTGGCAATGAGCATCTGGCATTGAGCATCTGGCATTAGTGCTTACATGCGCACACGCTACGGGGTTTCACCCTGGATTCATCAGTTTCCGACCTCCCGCCGACCTGATTTCACGCGGTTCCGGGGCGACCACGCCGCCGACGTTGTCATCGTCGGCGGCGGACTGACCGGCTGCGCCATCGCATACACGTGTGCCGCGAACGGCCTTCGGCCCGTGCTCCTCGAGCAGGACCGCGTCTGCCACGGCGCCTCCGGCCGGAGTTCCGGGCTGCTCCTGCCCGACCCCGGTCCGCAGTTCCGCGACCTCGCGGCGGCGCACGGGATCCGCTCGGCACGCCGTGCGTTCGAGGTATGGCGCAGCGGCGCGCGCGAGGCAGCGGCGCTCGTCAGGCGGCTTGGCATCAAGTGCGCGCTCGAAGCGCTCGACGTGGTCGTCGCGGCAGACCTCGGCGACGAGAAGACGCTTCGCCGCGAATACGACGCGCGGGTGGCGGCCGGTCTCGATGTCACCTGGCTCACGGACAAGCAGATCAAGAAGGTCGCGAACCTCGATGCGCCAGGCGGGATGCGCATGCGCGATGCGTTCAGCCTCGATCCGTATCGCGCGGGCGTCGGTCTCGCGACGGCCGCGGTGAAACGGCGCGCGCAGATCTTCGAACGCTCGCCGGTCACGAAAGTCCGCGCGGCGGCGAAAGACGTGGAGATCACCGTGGACGGCGGTACGCTGCGCGCCCGCAGGGTGATCATCGCGACGGGAACGGCCACCGCGTTGTTCAAGCCGCTGCGCCGTCATTTCAAGACGCGGGACGCCTATTTCGTCCTCACCGAGCCGCTCCCGGCCTCGATGCGGAGGCAACTCGGCGATCCGGCCGTGGCCATCCGGGACACGCGGGTTCCGCCGCGGCGCCTCCGCTGGACACCGGACGATCGCCTCATCGTGTCGGGCGGCGACCAGCCGGAGACGCCCGCGCGCACGCGGGACGCGGCGATCGTCCAGCGGACGGGCCACCTGATGTACGGCCTGTTGACGATGTATCCGGCGATCTCGGGATTGATACCGGAATACGGCTGGGACGCGTCATACGGAGAAGCCGCCGACGGGCTCATGTACATCGGAGCGCACCGCAACTATCCTCATCACCTGTTCGCCCTTGGCAGTCCGCCGCATTCGGTCACCGGCGCGTTCCTGTCCGCGCGGATTCTGCTGCGGGCGCTCCAGGCTCGCCCCGAAAAGGGGGACGAGGTGTTCGCGTGGGCACGATGACCGTTGACGGCCCCGTAGACGTCCTCGCATTCGGTCCGCATCCCGACGACATCGAGATCGGCCTCGGCGGCATCGTTGCCAAGCATGCGGCGCTGGGGCACCGGGTGGGATTGTGCGATTTGACCGCCGGCGAGATGGGCAGCAACGGCACCGTCGAGGAGCGCCTGGCGGAAGCCGAAGCCGCGCGCGCGGTGCTCGGCGCCGCGTGGCGCGTGAACCTGCGGCTCCCGGATCGGGCGCTCGGCCGCGAAGCGGAACACGTGCGGGCTGTCGCCTCACTGGTGCGCCAGGCGCGGCCGCGCGCGGTGGCTGCTCCGTACTGGGACGATCGACATCCCGATCACGTCGAGTGCCAGCCAGCTCGTGTCAGAGGGTGTCTTCAGCGCCGGGCTGCGCCGCTATCCCGCCGACGGCGAGGCGTGGAAGACCGGGCGGCTGTGTTTCTACTTCATCAACGATTCGGTCCCACCGTCGTTCGTCGTGGACGTCAGCGCACACTACGCCGTGAAGCAGCGGGCGCTGGCCTGCCACGTGACGCAGTTCGCGCCGTCGTCCGCCGACGCGGTGGCGACGAGGCTGACGTCTTCGCGGTTTCAGCAGCTGATCGAGAGCCGCGACGCCCACTTCGGGGCGCAGGTCGGCGTCGCGCATGCGGAGGGCGTGGTGGTGCGGCACCTGGTCGTGGCTGCGCACCTGCTGGAAGGCGGAACGGGGTGAACGTCGGGATCGTCTGCTACCCGTCGGTTGGCGGGAGCGGCGTTGTCGCCACGGAGCTCGGCAAGATCCTCGCGCGCCGCGGTCACCAGGTGCACGTGATCAGCACGGAGATGCCCTTCCGGCTCGGTGAATACCAGGACGGCCTCTCGTTCCACCAGGTCGTGACGCCGACGTACCCGCTGTTCCGCGAGCCGCAGTATCTGCTCTCGCTCGCCAACAAGATCGTCCAGGTCGCGCGCGACTTCCGCCTCGACGTCGTGCACGCCCACTATGCCGTTCCGCACGCCGCCGCCGCGTTCATGGCACAGCAGGTCATCGCGGCGACCGACCGGCGCGCGGCGCCGCGCGTGATCACGACGCTGCACGGCACGGACATCACCCTCGTCGGCAGTGACCCGTCGTATTCGGAGATCGTGGCGTTCTCGATCGAGCGATCGGATGCCGTGACCGCCGTGTCCGCAAGCCTGCGAGCGTCAACGGTGTCGGAGCTCGGCGTGCAGCGCGAGATCCAGGTCATTCCCAACTTCCTCGACTGCGAGGTCTACAGGCGCATCGAGGCCGGCGCGCTACGGCGCCGGTTCACCGGCGACGATCCGAATGCGCGGGTCGTGACGCACATCTCGAACTTCCGCCCCGTGAAGCGCATCGACGCGGTGGTCGACGTGTTCGACCGCATTCGCCAGCGCGTGCCTGCCCGCCTGCTGCTCGTCGGTGATGGTCCGGAGCTGGCGGCCGCCTACCGCGTCGCCCGGCAGCGGGACATCTCCGGTCTCGTCCACGCGGTCGGCGCCCAGGAGGAAGTCATTCCCCTGTTGTCGGCGAGCGATCTCTTCCTGCTGCCATCGGCGCAGGAGAGCTTTGGCCTGGCGGCGCTCGAGGCGATGGCGTGCGAGGTGCCGGTGGTGGCGTCAAACGTGGGCGGGCTCCCCGAGGTCATCGAGCACGGCGTGAGCGGGTTCCTGCATCCGCTCGACGCGCACGACGCGATGGCGCAGAGCGCCATCGCGCGTGCTGACCGATCCCGCGAGGCATCGTTCCGTCGCGCAGGCGGCCCGGCACCGCGTCCTCACGCGATTCTGTGCCGAGGATGTCGTGCCCCTCTACGAAGCCTGCTATCAAGCGGTCCTGCAATAGCGGCTCTGCGGTCTGCGGTCTGCGGTCGACGGTCTTCGCTATACTCGATTTTCGGGTTCTCACTGGAGGTCGCTCACCATGCTGCGGGCACTGTTCGTGTTTCTGCTCTCCCTCTCACTGACCTCGGCCGCTGCGGCGCAGGGACAAGCGATCAACGGCACCATCGAAGGCAGCGTCGTCGACGATTCGGGCGGCGTCCTGCCCGGGGTCACCGTGACGGTCAGCAATACCGACACCGGCGATTCACGCGTGGTCGTCACCAACGAGAGCGGCGTCTTCCGCGCGCCGCTGCTCCCGCTCGGTTCGTATCGCGTGAGCGCGGAGCTGCAGGGCTTCCGCCGCTACGAGCAGACGGGCGTGGCGCTGTCCGCCGGGCAGGTGGCCGTCATCAACGTGAAGCTCGGCGTCGGGGCGCTCAGCGAGGTCGTCTCCGTGACCGCCGAAGCGCCGGTCGTGGACTTCGGACGCATCGAGCAGGGCCGCGTGCTGAACGAGCGCGAGATCAAGACGCTCCCGCTCACCTCGCGCAATCCCTATAACTTTGCGCTGCTGCAGCCGGGCGTGGTCGGCTTCGAGACGCAGGAATTCGGCGTGCCGCGTCTCACCGTGAACGGCGCGCTGCTGCGGGTGAACTACCAGATCGACGGCAACGACAACACGCAGAAGGATCGCGCCGGCCTGCGGCAGATGCCGATGTCGGAAGTGATGATCCGCGAAGTGAAGGTCGTGACCACCGGCTACGCGCCGGAGTTCGGCCAGACGATGGGGATGGTCTACAACGCGATTACGCCATCGGGCACGAACGTCATCCGCGGGCAGGGCAGCTACCGGTTTCAGCGCCGGCCGTTCGCCGCGTTCCCGTTCTTCGCGAACCGCGCCTCGAATCCGCCGAAGCCGCCGACCGACGTGAACGTGTTCACGGTTGACGCCGGCGGTCCGATCGTGCGCGACCGGACGCATTTCTTCGCCGGGTTCGAGAACGCGCGGCGCGATTTTTCCGGCGGACGCGTCGTCACGATCCCGGCTGCCGCCGCGGCGCGCCTTGGCCTCGACGAGCCGCCCTACATTCCCGCGGCCGGCGATACGAAGTTCGCCATCGGCAAGATCGATCACCAGCTCGCCAACGCACACCGTCTGAACGTGCGCTACATCTTCTTCGACAACTTCATCAGCGACAACATCGGCAGCGAGGCCTCGGGGGCGCCGAATTCCGTCCAGCAGGGAACCGATTTCGCCGACCGGCAGCATTCGACGGCCGGCCAGGTGGTCTCGACCTTCGGGAGCAACGTCCTGAACGAGTTCCGCGTGCAGTACGCGACGCGCAGCCAGTCCCGTGTCCCCGGAGCGCGCGCCGGCACCGGCGCGGCCGTTCGCATCCCCGGCGTCGCGAACTTCGGCGGCCCGGTTGCCGGCAACGCCGACGCCGGCTTCGGGTTCACCGAGAACATCTTCCAGGTGATCGACAACGGGACGTACATTCGCGGGAATCACGCCTACAAAGCCGGGTTCAGCGGCCAGTGGGTTGACGACACGCGCACGCAGACGCCGTTCCAGCTCTATACGTTCCCGAGTGTCGATGCCTACCTCGCCGCCGCCAGCGGCGCTGCCCGCTTCGGGTATACCTCGTTCCAGCAGTTCTTCGGTCAGCCCGGCTACGAGTACTCGACGTCGATGTACGCGTTCTTCGTCCAGGACGACTGGCGGCTGACGCCGGACCTGAAGGTGCTGTACGGCCTGCGTTACGACGTCTACCAGCCGCCGGACGGGAACGCGGGCTCACTGGTCGAGACGGCGCGGGAGTTCCGCCGCGATACGAACAACCTGCAGCCGCGCGCCGGCTTTGTCTGGACGCTCGGTGCGGACCGTCGCACCGTCCTCCGCGGCAACACCGGCCTGATGTACGACCAGCCGATCAACGCGATCTACGAGCAGGCCATCGTGAGCGACGGGACGACGACGCGCGGCAGCGCGACGCTGCAGCCGACGCAGCCGGGCGCGCCCGCGTTCCCGGCGGTGCTCGCCGCCGGCACCGCCGCGGCCTCGAACACGGCGTGGACCGTGGACCCCGATTTCCAGATCGCGCGCATGTGGCAGAACAACGTGCAGCTCGAGCGCGGACTCGGCCAGAACTACTCGGCGGCGGTGGGATTGATGTATACGCGCGGCGAGAACCTGCCGGTCGTGAGCAACATCAACCTGATCAACCCGATTGGCACGCTGCCCGATGGCCGGCCGATCTACAGCACGGCGATCAACGCCGCGACGCGTCTGGACCCTCGATTCAACGCCGTCTTCAGCACGCAGGCGATCGGGGACTCGACGTACAAGGGCATGACGCTGCAACTCACCCGCCGCTTTTCCCGCGGCATCCAGTGGGACCTGGCGTATACGCTGGCGAAGGCAGAGGACAACGCCCCGATCACCTCGACGCTGTCGGTGCAGGGCGACACGGGAGGCCGCAGCGATCCGGCGGACCTCGATACCGACCTCGGTCCGAACATCCTCGACCAGCGTCACACCTTCGTCGGCAGCATCGTCGCGCAGCCGGAATTCGAGGTCGGCGGGATCGCCGGGGCCATCGTCAACAACAACCAGTTCGGCGTGGCGATCCAGCTGGCGAGCGGGATTCCGGTGACGCTGCGCAGCACCCGCGAACTGAACAACGACGGAATCGGAAGTGACCGTCCGATCGGCGTGGCGCGCAACTCCTACCAGCTGCCCGCGCGCCGCAACGTCGATCTGCGGTACACGCGGCTGTTCCCGGTCGTGGGGTCCGCCAGGCTCGAGTTCCTCGCCGAGGTGAAGAACGTCTTCAACTCGGTGCAGTGGGCCAGTGCGGCCAGCACGGTGCTGACCGACGCGGACGGTGTCCCGGCCATCCCGATCCCCGAGCCCGGCGTCGTAGAGCGCGGCGCTGTGTTCCGGCCGACCGGCGGCTACGAGCAGCGGCAGCTCCAGCTCGGTTTCCGGGTGATCTTCTGATCACGAACCACAGAGGCACAGAGGCACAGAGACGATGACCCTCTGTGTCTCCGTGTCTCTGTGGCCCGTGTCTGTGAAAGATGTTACGAGAACGGCGCCAGTTTCTTGAACGTCGCCAGCGCCCACCGGTAGCCGTCCGGATCGGTCACGATCGCGACCCGGTCTCCCCACGGCTTGTCCTCGGCGTCGCCGACGCCGGCGCCCGCCTCGCGCGCCTCCGCAATCACGCGGTCCACGTCGTCCACGTAGGTATAGAGCGCCGCCGCGCCGCCGGTGGCGGCCGTGGCGTCCCCCTTGCGAATCAGCATCACGACCGACTCGCCGTGACGCATCTCGGCGTAGCGCAGCTGGCCGTCGGTGTCGGGCAGGACGACCCCGCGCGCGAAGCCGAACACGCGTTCGAGGAACTCGATGGTGGCGCCGACGTTCGCCACCGCGAGGAAACTGTTCACCATCTGCATGCCCGGCGCGAGGCCGCTGCCGGCGTTCGAGGTCTCGCCCCTCGGCAGCGGCGACACCTTCGCTTTCCCCGGCTTCCTTTTTCTCACGGCCTTTCGCTTTGTTGTCATTGCCCCGGTAGGATAGTGGTCCATGAGCGCTCAGTCCATCCATGACGTGCTGGTCATCGGCGCCGGCCCCGCAGGCGCGGCAGCGGCGTGGGCGCTGGCGCGTGCGGGACAGCGCGTCGCGCTGGTGGATCGTGAGACGTTTCCGCGCGACAAGACGTGCGGCGATGGCCTGATTCCCGACGCACTGGGCGCGCTCGACACGATGGGGCTGCGCGAGACGGTGCTGCGTGAAGCGGTCGAGCCGCGGGCGCTGCACATCGTGGCGCCGGGCGGCGAGTCGGTCAGCCTTGCCGGCGAGTTCCTGTGCCTGACACGGCTCCGTCTCGATGCCTTGCTCGTGGAGGCCGCCGTCGGTGCTGGCGCCGCGTTGATGGCGCCGATGTCCGCGCTGCAGCCGATCGAGGATGGCCGCCAGGTGCGTGGAGCCCGTTTTCGCGCTCTCGCCGGAGAGCGCCAGGTTCGCGCGCGGTTCACGCTGCTCGCCACCGGCGCCAACGCCGTCGTGTCACGCGCGTTCGGCCTGGCCACTCCGTCTAAACCGAACGCGGTTGCCGGCCGCGCCTACTTCAATGTCCCGTCATCCTACGCGGAGCGCTACCCGCACTTGTCGATCGTGCTACGACCAGTCTTTATGTCCCGGCTACGGGTGGATCTTTCCCGGACCTGGCAACCGGTACAACGTGGGCGTGGGCGCCTTTGCCGGCGGCCGTGGCGAGACGCCGAGCCTGCGTGGCCTCTGGAATCGGTTCACGACGCGCTTCGCGCCAGCGGCCGAGCTGGTGGCGCAGTCCGAAGCGCTCACGGAATTCCGCGGCGCGCCGCTGCGCACCGGCCTGCAGAACGCGACGCTCGGACGGCCGGGCCTGCTGGCGCTCGGTGACGCGGCGGCGATGACCTATCCCACGACCGGCGAGGGTATCGGGAAGGCCATGGAGAGCGGTCTCCTGGCCGCGCGGCTCGTGTCCGACGCGTTGCGCGGCGCCTGCCCGCTCGAGTCCGTCCATGGCGCGTATGCCGCCGAGTTTCGCCGTCAGTTCGCGACGCGTTACCAGGCGTACCGGACCGCACAGGCGTGGTCGTCCCGGCCCTGGCTCCTCAACCTGCTCGCGCGGCGCGCGAATGCGGGACGCTTCGTGCGCCGTGAGCTGGAAGCGCTCATCGCCGAGGAGGGCAACCCTTCGAGGCTGTTCTCCGTCCGAGGGGCCATGCGGGCCCTCGTCGGGTGACTGGCAGCGGATTCGCAGCGCAGCAGCCGATCCGGGGTTGCGGCGGCCGTCAAGCGGCCTGATCTGTCATCGCTTGTCGGAACCGATACCCGTATCGTTCTCGTCGCGTATTCCTCCGCTACGTGGAACTAGTGGCATGTCCTTGTGACAGCCCCAGAGCGTTCAACTGGAGAGCCACCATGGCAAACCCGCAGGTCGAGCACCTGATGCGGCGGGCAGGGTTCGGCATGAGCCCGGACGAGCGGGCGCGCATGTCGGACCTGGCGGTGCCGGTGCTGATCGACATGCTCGTCAACTACGAGCGCGCTGCCGACGATGTGGATGGCAGGATCGGACAGAACGAGTACGTCGGCATCACGGCACGCGGCCAGTTTTCGCCATATACGAACATCGAGGACGCGCGGCAGCGATGGCTGTTCCGGATGATCCACTCGCAGCGTCCGCTGCAGGAAAAGATGGCGCTGTTCTGGCACAACCATTTCGCCACGGCCTACAGCAAGGTCGCCGGCGTGGTCGGCGGCGCCCAGGCGACCAAGATGATGGCCCTGAAGTCGGGAGAGCTGCCCGGGCCGCAGGGCCAGATCGAGTTGTTCCGCCAGTCCGCGCTCGGCAGCTTCCGCGACCTGCTGATCGAGGTGGCGAAGGATCCGGCGATGCTCGTCTGGCTCGACGGACGGCTGAACACGCGGCAGCGGCCGCAGGAGAACTTCGGCCGCGAGATCATGGAGCTGTTCACGTTCGGCGTCGGCAACTACACCGAGCAGGACGTCTATGCCGCGGCGCGCGTCTTCACCGGCTGGAGCATCCGCCTGGTGAACGGCGGCAACGATGCCAACTCGTACTACGAGACGGTCTACAACGCCGCCAACCATGACGCCACCGCCAAGGCGTTCACATTCCCCATCTACAGCAACGGCGAGCGTACGATCGCGGCGCGCAGCGCCGCGGACGGCATGCAGGATGTCGTCGACTTCGTGACCGCGCTCGCCCGTCATCCGCAGACGGCGCGCCGCCTTGCGGCGAAGCTCTGGAACTTCTTCATCAGCGAGGCGCACGCGCCGGAAGAGGCGTTCCTGCGGAACGTGGCGAGCGTGTACCTCGAGAACAACACGAACATGCGTCCGGTCGTGCGCTCCATCCTGCGCTCGCAATGGTTCGCGGAGCGGGATCACTACTACTCCCGCTACTCGTGGCCCGTGGAGTATGTCGTTCGCGCGATCAAGGAGACGGGCTGGACCGGGCTGTCGGTCGACACCGCGCGGACGCCGCTCACCAACATGGGGCAGACGCTGTTCGAGCCGCCGGACGTCAACGGATGGGATCTCGGGCGCGGCTGGTTCTCGACCGGATCGCATGCTCGCGCGGATGAATTTCGCCTCGACGCTCGCCGCGAACCAGCGCTTCAACCTGGCGCGCGACGCCGGCGCATTCCGCAGCTCGGCGGAGAAGGTGATGGGCTACTACATGACCCGGTTCACGCCTGCGCCCTTCGACAACCAGCCGTACGCGGAGCTGGTCGCGTACCTGAACGGCGGCGGCTCCTGGACCGGTTCCGATGCGCAGGTCAACGCCCGCGCCCCCGGCCTCGCCCGGCTGATCGTCGGATCGTCGGAGTACCAGTTTGTCTAGGCTTCGGGCTCCAGGCTCCAGGCTTCGGGCCCTTCGCTCCGCCCGTAGTCCGGAGCCCGAAGCCCGGAGCCCGGAGGAGCCCATGAAGGTTTCCCGTCGAACGTTCATCGGTCACGGCGTCTCGGCGTTCACCGTCAGCTTCGCGGCGCCCGCGTTTCTGGCGGACATTGCGCGGGCCCAGGGCGCGCGTTCCCGCAGCCTTGTCGTGGTGTACCTGAACGGGGGCAACGACGCGTTGAACACCCTCGTGCCGTATCAGGACCCGTTCTACTACAGCCGGCGGCCGAACATCGCGATCCCGGCGGGTCAGGTGCTGCAGATCGGGAGCGATGCATCCGGCAGGGTGCTCGGCCTGCACCCCCGCCTCACCGGCCTGCGCACCATCTTCAATGACGGCCGGCTCGCGCTCGTGCAGCGCACCGGCTACACCAACTCGAGCCGTTCGCACTTCCAGGGCTTCGACATCTGGGGCACGGCCAATCCGGCCTCGCCGACCGGGAACGGATGGCTGGGGCGCTATCTCGACACGCTGCCATCGCCGATCGATCCGCTGGCCGGGTGGAACAACTCGCGCGAGACGCCGCGCGCGCTCTACGCGAACACCATTGCCGTTCCGGCAATTCCGGACGCGCGCGCCTACAGCTTTGCGAGCCCCAACAGCGGCGTCGAGGCGGCTCGCGAGCGCGCGGCCGCGACCCTGCTGGCCGCGAACCGGCCGTCGGACCGGCCGCATCTCTCGTTCGTGAACGCGTCGTCACAGGCGGCGCTGGCGACGCTCGATCAGGTTGCGTCGGTCGCGGCGTATACCGGGTCCACGACGTATCCGAACAACGGCTTCGCGCTGGCGCTGCGCACCGTCGCCGGATCGATCGTGCGCGGCACCGGCACTCGCGTGTACTGGGTCCAGACCGGCGGCTTCGACACGCACGCGGCGCAGGGCAACGCCGGCGGCGGCGGCTACGCCACGCTGATGGCGACCGTCAGCGACGGGCTGTTCGCCTTCTACACCGACCTGCGCAACCAGGGGCTGCTCGGCGAGACGCTCATCCTCGAGTTCTCCGAATTCGGCCGGCGCATCCAGGAGAATGGCAGTCAGGGCACCGATCACGGCGCCGCGGGCGTGATGATGGCGCTCGGTGGTTCGGTCCGCGGCGGCATCTACGGCACCGCCGCGTCGCTCAATCCGGATCCCGGCAACCCGGGGCTGGAGAACAACGGCGGCGACGTGCGGTACGAGACCGACTTCCGCTCCGTGTACGCCCGGGTACTCGACAACTGGCTCGGCGCGAACTCGGCATCGATCCTTGGCGGCGACTTCCGATCGGGCGCACCGGCTATCATCTAGTGGCATGTATCACCCGGAGCGGCGTCCGCTCACCACCGCGCAGGCGTGCGCGGCGGACCGGTCTGTCGCGCCCGCGGTTGAAGGCTGTCGTGGAATACAGGTTCAGTTGATATGGTTCACCAGGACATGAGGACAACGTTTCTGATCGCCACGGTCGTGGCCCTGGGTCTGCTTGCTGGATCTCCGTCTGCCCAGACGCCGCAGGACTCCGACGAAGCACGGCGCTTGAGGGATGCGACAGCGGTCTTCGGCGAGATCATGGGCGCCGAGGACAAGGCGATTCCCGAGGCGATTCTCGGCAAGGCCGAGGGCATCGCGATTTTCCCGAGCACGATCAAGGCCGGCTTCGTCTTCGGCGGCCTGCGCGGCCGCGGCGTGCTGAGCGCGCGAACGCCGGCCGGCTGGTCGTCTCCGGCGTTCCTCACGCTCACCGGCGGCAGCTTCGGCCTCCAGATCGGCGGCCAGGCGGCAGACCTCGTCCTGGTCATCAACGATCGGCGCGGCCTCGAGAACCTGGTGCGCAACCAGTTCAAGCTCGGCGCCGACGCCAGCGTCGCCGCCGGGCCGGTGGGACGTGACGCCCAGGCCGCCACGGACCTCCAGCTGCGCGCGCAGATTCTCAGCTACTCGCGCGCCCGCGGGCTGTTCGCGGGTGTCACGGTCAACGGCAGCACCATTCGCCAGGATCGCGACGCCAACGAGCGGTTCTACGGCAAGCGCCTCGAGGCGTCACAGATCCTCTTCGACGGCGGCGCCGAAGCGCCGCCGCCGGTGACCGGCTGGCTCGACACCTTGAAGCGTTTCGCGGAATAGCAGGCGGCAGCAGGCAGCCGGCGGTGGCAGGTACGAGCTCGCGGCGGAAGCACTCCCTGACCCACTCCGCGCCGCCGCTGCCCGCCGCCGGGTATTCCTGCTACCATCCGCCAGCCACGCCGATGCGTAGAAGCACATGATCTGGCTGCTGGCGGCCATCGTCGCGTTACGGGCCGGATTCCGCGGAGTCACTGGCCGAGGACCGCGACTGCCTCCGCCGCATGGCGGCCGGCGACGGGACCGGCGCGGCCGGCGCTGTACGATCGCCACGCGCGCGCGATCTACTCCCTGGTGCTGCGGATCCTCGGCGATGAAGGCGACGCCGAGGATGTCGTGCAGGACGTCTTCGCGCAGGCGTGGCGTCAGGCCGGCAAGCTACGAGGCTCACGTGGCGCCGTGGCGGCGTGGCTGCTGGTGATGGCGCGGACGCGCGCGATCGATCGACTGCGCGCGCGCCGCGCGCGGCCCGACGGACAGACCGTAGACGGCGATCGAGCGGTCGCAGCGCTGACGTCGCCGGGCCCCGACCCGGCGTCCGACCTGCTCGATGCCGAGCAGGTGCGCCGCGTGCAGCAGCGCGCTTGCCGGCCTGCCGCTCCTGCAGCGCGCCGCCATCGAGCTCGCGTACTACGAAGGCCTCAGCCAGCGCGAGATCGCGGAGCGGCTCGAGCAGCCGCTCGGCACCGTGAAGACGCGCATTCGGCTCGGGCTGCTGAAGCTGCGCGACGCGCTGCTCGAGGGACAACGATGACAGCGGCCCACGACGAGCTGAAGCACGACGCCGCCGCCTACGTGCTCGACAGCCTCGAGCCGGACGAGCGCGCGGCGTTCGAGACGCACCTTGCCGGCTGCAGCGAGTGCGCCGCCGAAGTGCGCTCGCTGCGCAGCGTCACCGGCGCGCTCGCCCTGGGCGTGCCGCAGCGAACACCGCGCCGCGAGCTGCGCGACCGCATCCTCGGATCGCTGCCGAACCCGGTTCACGACAAGCCGGCGCCACGCAAGGGGAACGCTCGTCCTCAGATGGCTGCCCGCCGCCGCGGCGCTGGCACTGGCGCTCGGCCTCGGTGATCTACGCGCTCGTCCTGCAGAGCCGCCTCACCGAGGCGCAGTCCGCGCTCGCCGTCCTCGTTGCGCCCGACGTCGCGCGGATCGATCTCGCGGGCCAGGCGGCGGCGCCGCTGGCGCGCGCGCGCGCGCTGTGGAGCCGCGATCGCGGCATGGTCTTCTCCGTCACGGACCTGCCGCCGGCGCCGGAAGGCCGCGTCTACCAGGTGTGGGTCGTCACGTCCACCGCCCCGATCAGCGCGGGGCTGCTGACGCCCGACGCGAGCGGTGCCGGGTCCGCCTTCTTCGAGACGGACCCGGACATCCGCGCCGCCCGTGGCGGTCGCCGTGACCCTCGAGCCCGCCGGCGGCGTGCCCGCGCCTACCGGGGAGCGCTATCTCATCGGTATGCCCACGCCGCTCTGAACGCGGGACATTGCGGGCCGGCTCGAGGCCGGCCCACCTGGTGATCGCCTTCTCGAAGCAAGACATCCAAACGCGCGCCTCCTCCGTAGAACGTGTGGCAGGAGGTATTCGCGTGAAGAGAATTGCATGCGCCGCCGTGGTGGTCCTCGTGGCCATCGCGGCGATGAGTCCAACCCGGGCGTCGAGTCATCGCGAGGCGCCGCTCATCAGCCAGGATCCGCTGGCCGATAACACCGACGTCTACGCGTTCGTCAGTCCCGAGCGCCCCGACCGGGTGGTGCTCATCTCCAACTTCATCCCGCTCCAGTTTCCGAGCTCGGGCCCGAACTTCTGGAAGTTCGACGACAACGTGCATCTACGAAATCATGGTCGACAACACCGGCGACGCCGTCGAGGACATCACCTACCAGTTCCGCTTCACCACCGCAGATGCGCAACCCGAACACGTTCCTCTACAACACCGGCGCCGTGACGTCGATCGACGACCCCGACCTGAATGTCCGGCAGTTCGTCACCGTGGCCCGCGTCAACGGACCGCGCCGCACGGGGGCGCGGACGGTGATGGCGCGAGAACCTGTTCGTGATGCCGGCCAACGTCGGGGTCAGCTCGATGCGCGACTACAACGGCCAGCTCGGAAACGGCGTGCACAACCTGCCGGCGCACGACGCACGCGTGTTCGCCGGGCCAGCGCGAGGAAGGCTTCTACGTGGACCTCGGGGCGACCTTCGACCTGCTGCAGCTCCGATCGCTCGTGCCTCAACTGGGCCAGCCGATCGACAGCCTCGCCGGGTACAACGTCCACTCGATTGCGATCGAGGTTCCGATCGCGGCGCTGACGCGCAACGGATCGCGGCCGGCGAGCGCCGCCGATCCGAACGCCACGATCGGCATCTGGTCAACGGCGAGCCGCATGAGCACGACGACGCGCAGCGGCGCCGGGCAGCTGCATCTGGCGACTGGGTGCAGGTATCGCGGCTCGGCAATCCTCTCGTCAACGAGGTCGTGCTGCCGCTGGCGCTCAAAGATGCGTTCAACGGTCTCGAGCCGACCGGCGACGCCGCCGCGCTCAGCTTCGTGACCAACCCGCTGCTGCCGCCGCTGATGCAGGCGCTCTTCGGCGTCCAGACGCCGGCGACGCCGCGCAACGACCTCGTCACGATCTTCCTCACCGGCATCCCGGGGCTGAACCAGATCGGCACGAGCCCGCGCGCGTCGGAGATGCTGCGGCTCAACACCGGCATCCCGCCGTCGGCGCGGCCGCACCGGCTTGGCGTGCTCGCCGGTGATCTCGCCGGCTTCCCGAACGGACGGCGCGTGGGAGACGACGTCGTGGATATCGCGCTGCAGGCGATGGCGGGTGCGACGCCGCTGACACCGGACTTCGTGCGGGCGCCGAACAACCGCCTCGGCGACGGCGTGGACCAGAACGACAAGGAGTACCTGCCGGAGTTTCCCTTCCTGACCGTGCCGCACGCGGGCCGGGAGATCGGCGCGGAGCCGCGGCTTCGCAGTACGCCTCAGTAGCGGCTGCCATGAAGACCTGGCTCATCGTGCTGTCCGCGGTGGCGGTTGGCGCCTCGGTCGCCGCTGTCCGCGCGACAAATCGCACAGGCACGGAGAAAAATGGCGGGTCGATGTTCTCCGTGTCTCTGTGCCTCTGTGGCCCGTGGAAGTGGCTGTCGTGGCCGGTCGACGAGTGTGAAGGCGCCGCTGCCTCGCGTGCAGGGTACGTCGCCGTCCGATCTCGATGCCGCGTTGAGCATCGCCGAGGCGCGCCTGGCCGCCGACCCCGCCGACGCGGCGGCGGCCGTCCGCGCCGCGGAGATTCTGCTGCGCAAGGCGCGCGTCGACCGGAACGGCGGCTACGCGGTGCGGGCGGAACAGGCGCTCGAGACGCTGCTCGATGAAGAGCCATCGGAGTACTCCGCGTTGAAGATGCTGGGAGCGGTCTACGCGTCGCAGCACCGGTTCGAGGAAGCGATCGCCATCGCCCATCGCGCCATCGCCGTGCAGCAGAAGGATGCGTGGAACTACGGAACGCTCGGCGACGCGTACCTCGAGCTCGGCCAGTGGGAGCGCGCCTTCGACGGCGTTCGACACGATGGTGCGCCTGCGGCCCGACGCGGCGTCATATGCGCGCGTCGCCTACGCGCACGAGCTGCAGGGTCGAGCTGTCCGAGGCGTTGCGGCTCATGCGGATGGCGGCGGAGGCCACCAGCCCGCACGATGTCGAATCGCTGGCGTGGCACCACGCACAGATTGGGAACATCCAGCTGAAGATGGGAGACGTGGATGGCGCCGCGCGCGAGTTCGCGCGGGCGGACTATCTGTTCCCCGGCCACCCGGACGCCCGCGACGGGCGTGCCCGGATCCGTGAGACGAGCGAAGGCGTCATGACCACGAACCACAGAGATGAGATGAAGCGGCTGGCTGCCACCTAACGTGGTAGCTTGCGCTCCACAAACGGAGTATCGCCCTGCGTAAACAGGGCACTCAAAAGGAGCAGCCAGCCATGGTCTATGGTGCCATCGATCTGCATATGCGGTATAGCCAGATTCGGATCATTGACGAGGACGGAGCGGTGGTGCGCGAGCAGCGGGTGGTGACGTCGCGCGAGCGCTGACGGCGGCCTTCGCGGGCCTCGGGCGCGATGCGCATCCTGCTCGAGACCGGGACGGAGAGTGAGTGGGTGGCGCAGGCGCTCGAGGCGGCCGGGCACGCGGTGATCGTGGCCGATCCCAATTACGCGCCGATGTATGGCGAGCTCCATCGCCAGCTCAAGACCGATCGGCGCGACGTGGCGGCCCTGGCCGAGGCGAATCGGCGCGGCTGGTATCGCGCGGCGCATCGGACGTCGGCGGCGCAGCGGGCGACGCGCCAGCATTCTGCGCAGCGCGCCGGCAGCTCGTGGAGATGCGGAGGGCGCGATCTCGCTGCTGCGGGCGCTGGTGCGACAAGACGGCTATCGCCTGCCCGTCGTGCGGGGCCGAGCGGGTGCCCGCGCGGCTGGCCCAGCTCGCGCTCCCGGCGCCGCTCGCGGCCACGGTGGCGCCGTTGTCGCGAATGATCGAGACGACTGACGCGGGAGATTGCCGCGCTCGATCGAGCAGCTGCGGCAGCAGGCCGCGAGCGATCCCATCGTCCAGGCGGCTCCAGACGGTGCCGGGCGTGGGCCTCATCGTGGCGCTGACGTTCCGCGCGCAGCTCGATGACCGTCGCGCGCTTCACGCATGCGGGCCAGGTCAGTGCGGCGCTCGGGCTTGGTGCCGCGCGAGGACAGCTCGGCCGAGCGGCGGCATCGGGGGCACATCACCAAGGCCGGTCCACGGGAACTGCGCAGCCTGCTGGTGCAGGCGGCGTGGGCGTGTTGGCGCAGTAAACAGAGCGCGTCGCCTGCGCGCGTGGGTCGAGCGACTCGCGGCGCGGCGCGGCCGGCGGATCGCGGTGGTGGCCTTGGCCCGTCGCCTCAGTCGGATTCTGTATGCGCTGTGGCGGGATCGAGGCGACGTTTGATGGGCAGAAACTCGCGGCGGCGTAACCGCCGCCGCGTGGTGTGGCGGAGCCCCGAGACGGGGGGGCGAGCGCGTGCCGTGGTTCGATCGCCTGGACGATCGTCACAGAGATGGCGCCACCCCACCGATGCGAATGACATGCTGCGCGGTGATCCGGACCGATCACCACGAAACGCGAATAGAAGGCCGCCCGGCTTCGGCCCACGGCCCCATGTGATCGCATCCTGGGCTCCGAACGACAGGACGCGTGTGGAAATGTGGAAATCCCCAGAACGGATTTCCACATTCCCACGACGCATCATCCATGTGGAGGCTTGACTATCGACAGCCGCTTCATAGAAGGCACGGAGACACAGAGAAATCCGTAGAGCGAATTCAACGCAGAGGTCGCTGAGGAGCAGAGGACGCCGAGGCCGTCCGACGGGCCGCCGAAGGCGGCTCCGCGTGACGACATGCCCGCATCAACAAACCCTTCTTGATGCGATTGCGGTTTGTTGATGCGGGCGTGTCGTCACGCGGTGTCGGCCTGCAATGCAGGCCGACCGTCGAACGGCTCTTGCATTCTGCCTCCGCGATCTCTGCCCCTCCGCGATCTCTGCGATGAGATCGTCTCCGCGTCGCCCCCCGTTTCATTTCGCCGCCAGCGACCAGGAAAACCTCTGTGCCTCTGTGTCTCTGTGGCCCGTGTTCGTAGCGTCTCACCGATAAATCTCGCGCAGCGCCTGCTCGATCCGGGATAGCGGAAGGTGAAGCCGTTGGACACCGCTTTGGCGGGAAGCACCCGCTGCCCGTTCAACGCGACGTCGGCCATCTCGCCCAGCGCCAGCCGCACGGCGAAGGCGGGCGCCGGCATGACGGCGGGGCGGCCGAGCGCACGGCCGATCGCCCGCGCGAGGTCGGCGTTGTTCACCGGCTCGGGTGCCGTGATGTTCAGCGGACCGCTGACGCGCGGCGCGTCGAGCGCCCAGCGCACCATGCTCACCCAGTCGTCGACGTGAATCCACGACACCTGCTGGCGGCCCGAGCCGATGCGGGCCGCCGGCAAAGAACCGGAAGGGCAGCGCCATCTGCGGCAGCGCCCCGCCCTCGCGCGCGAGCACGACGCCCGTTCTCAACAGAACGACGCGCGTGACCGGCGCGGCGGCCATCGCCTCGCGTTCCCACTCGATGGCGAGGGTCGAGAGGAAGTCGGCGCCGGGCGCCGTCTCTTCGGTCACCGGCTCGTCGCCGCGCGGTCCGTAGATGCCGATGGCGGAGCCGCTGAGGAAGGCCGGCGGCTTGTGGCTGGCGGCGTGGATCGCGGCGGCCAGGGCGCGTGTGGCGCGCAACCGGCTGTCGCGAAGAGCCGCCTTGCGCGCGCTGGTCCACCGGCCGCCGGCGATCGACTCGCCGGCGAGGTTGATCACGGCATCGGCGGTGCCCACGACGCCCGCCCAGGGCGCATCCGGCGCATCGGGATTCCACTCCACGTCGCCGACGCGGCGGGCGTGCCGGGTGAGCACCGACACGGCGTGTCCATCGCCCTCGAGCCGGGCCGCGAGCGGCCGGCCGAGCAGGCCGCTGCCGCCGGCAATCACGATGCGCATGCGCCATCGTAGGCTGCTTGACAGCGCACGGTGCGAGCGCGATATTAACTAACCAGTTGGTTAATAAACGAGGCCGTCCCCGCGGCGCCGCCCGCGATTCCCAGGCCGCGATCTTTGCCGCCGCCGCCCGCGAGTTCGCCGAGCGCGGCTACGACGCCGCCGGCGTCGACCGCATCGCCGTCAAGGCGCCGGGTCAACAAGGCGATGCTCTATTACCACTACGGCAGCAAGAACGGCCTCTACCTCGCCATCCTCCGCGACATGTTCGGCGCCGTCGGCGTCCGCGCCCGCGCCATCGCCGATGGCCCCGGCGCCGCCGAGGACAAGCTCGACGCCTGGATCGCCGCCATCGCCGAGGAGGCCGGCGCCCGCCCGTGGTTCCCCCCATCATGCTGCGCGAGATCGCCGCCGGCGGAACCCACTTCGATCCCGACACGCTCCGCACGATGAACGCGGTCTACGTCGCGGTGCGCGACGTCATCGTCCAGGGCCAGCAGGACGGCACGTTCCGCGATGCCGACCCGCTGCTCACGCACCTGACCATCATGCCGGCGGTGCTGATCTTCTTCGCCCGCCAGCGCCTGCTCGCGCACCGCAGGAACCTTCCGGGCGTGGGCGCGCCGCGCCAGGCCGGCGAGTTCGTCGCCCACATGCAGGCGAGCGCGCGCGGCATGCTGCGGAAGGACTCATGAGGACGACAACGATGCGAATGCCACTCGTCGCGCTGCTGTGGCTCGCTGGCATCGCCGGCTGCAGCGAGCCGGCACCGGACAACACGCTGCGCGTGTCGGGCCACGTCGAAGCCACCGAAGTGCAGGTGGCGCCGGAGGTCGGCGGCCGCCTCCTCGAGCTGCGCGCCGACGAAGGCGACCGCGTGAATGCCGGCGACGTCGTGGCGCGCCTGGACACGCGCGACACGCAACTGCAGATCGACCGCGCGCGGGCGGAGCGCGGCGCCGCCGCGGCGCAGGTGCGCCTGCTCCGCGCCGGCGCCCGCCCCGAGGACATCAGGCAGGCGGAGGCGCAGGTTGACGCCGCGGCGGCCGAGGCAGCGGCCCTCGAAGCCGAGGTCCGGGCGGCGGCAACGGATCTCGCCAGGTTCGACGCGCTGCTCAAGGCCAACGCCGGCTCCGAGAAGCAGCGTGACGATGCGAAGGCGAGAGTGGAGGTGGGCGCCGGGCGCGTGCGCGCGGCGCGCGAGCGGGTCAGTGCCGCGCGCGAAGCCGTGGCGAGCCTGAGGGCCGGCGCGCGCAGGCGAAGAGGTGGACGCCGCGGTCGCCCGCGTCGCGGCTGCCGACGCGCAGATCGCCGTGCTCGAAAAAGCCGTCAAGGACGCTGACGTGGTCGCGACGGTCGGCGGCACGGTCACGCAGAAGCTCGCGGACAGCGGCGAGCTGGCAGCGCCACGCGGTCCCATCCTCGTCGTCACCGACCTCGACCACGCATGGGCGAACCTGTTCGTGCCCGAGCCGATGATTCCGCGGATCACGCTCGGACAGCCCGCCACCGTGTTCACCGATGCCGGTGGCGAAGGGCTGCCCGGCACGGTGACGTACGTGTCGCCGCAGGCGGAGTTCACGCCGCGGAACGTCCAGACGCCGGACGAGCGCTCGAGGCTCGTCTATCGCATCAAGGTGAGCGTGGACAATCGCGCCGGCGTGCTCAAGCCGGGCATGCCGGTCGACGCCGAGCTGGCACTGCCATGACGGCCGCCATTCAGTTCACGGACGTGGTGAAGCGATACGGCGCGACCGAGGCGCTCGCCGGCCTGACGCTCGACGTTCAGCGCGGCGAGATGTTCGGGCTGATCGGCGCCGACGGTGCGGGAAAGACGACGGCGATCCGCGTCATGTGCGGTCTCCTGCACGCCGACGCCGGCGAGGTGCGAGTGCTCGGCCGCGATCCCGTGCGCGAGCACCGCGCCGTCACGGACAAGGTCGGCTACCTGTCGCAGCGCTTCAGCCTCTACGGGGACCTCTCAATCGACGAGAACATCGCGTTCTTCGCCGAGATTCATGGCGTGCGCGGCTACCAGCGGCGGCGCGATCAGCTCCTCGAGATGACGCAGCTCACGCCGTTCCGCGCGCGGCTCGCCGACCGGTTGTCCGGCGGCATGAAACAGAAGCTGGCGCTGGCCTGCACGCTCGTGCACGAGCCCGAATTGATCATGCTGGACGAGCCGACGACCGGCGTCGATCCGGTCTCGCGCCGGGAGTTCTGGAAGCTGCTCTCCGAGTTCCTGGCGAACGGCATCACCATCCTCATGTCCACGCCCTATCTCGATGAAGCCGAGCGGTGCTCACGCGTGGCGCTGCTGCACGAAGGCCGCCTCCTCGCGAGCGACGAGCCGGCGCGGTTGCGCGCGTCGATCCCCGGGAAGCTGGTCGAGGTCATGGGCGAGCGTGCGCCCCGGCTCGTCGACGTGGTCCGCCGCATCCCGGGCGTGATCGACGCGCAGGTCTTCGGCGAGCGTCTGCACGTGACGCTCGCCGATACGCGGAGACGCGGCGGCGGCGCGCTTCACCCAGGCGCTCCAGGACACGCCGCTGCAGGGCGCGTCGGTGAGGCTCGTCGCGCCATCACTCGAGGATGTCTTCATCGCACAGCTGGCGATGCAGGGTGCGCGATCATGAGACACATCGCTCGCATCGTGCTCTGTGGCCTGACCCTCTCGGCCACCGCCGCAGCACAGGAACCGGCGCTGCGCATCACGCTCGAGGAGGCGCAGGCGCGCGCCGATCAGACGAGTCATCGCCTGGCGGAGGCGAGGGCGCGCGAAGCTGCCGCGCGTGCCGCCATCGACGCGCGAGCGGCCGCGGATCAACCGCTCGTCTCGGCGTCGGCCGGCTACACGCGCACGAGCCACGTCCCGGAGTTCGTCGTCCCCGGTCCCGGCGGCGCTCCCAGCGTCCTCTACCCGGACGTCCCTGACAACTACCGGACCCGGCTGGACCTGCAGTGGCCGATCTACAACGGCGGCCGCACGCGACGCGCTCGAGCGCGCCGCACGGGCCGAGGCGTCGGCGTCGGCCGCAGACGTGGCGGCGGCGAGGGCCGATCTGCGCCTCGAAGTCGCGCGCGCGTTCTGGGGACTCGTCACCGCGCGGGCGACGGAGCGTGTCCTCGAACAAGGCGTCGCGCGCGCGCAGGCGAACGTCAGGGACGTGCGCGAGCGCCTGAACGCCGGTCTCGATTCCGCCAAACGAGGTCGCATCCGCCGAGGCGCAGGAGTCGCGGCAGCGGATGCTCCTCATCGAGGCCCGCAACCAGCGCGACCTGTCGTCCTCAGAGCTGGCGCGGCTCACCGGTCTCGACATCCTCGGCCCGCCGCTCGACGCGGCCGCGGATCTGGAGGCGCCGGTGCCGGCAGGAGCCGCCGATGCGAGGGCGCTGGTGACCCAGGCACGCGCGGCGCGGCCCGAGCGCGTCGCGCTGGAGCGCCGCATCGACTGCCACCGAGGAGCAGGTCGTGGCGGCGCGCGCCGGCAGCCTTCCGACCATCGCGGTGTTCAGCGGGTTCGATTACGCGCGGCCCAACCCGCGCCTCTTCCCGCGCGCCGACCGCTGGGACGAATTCTGGGACGCGGGTGTCAACGTCGTGTGGAACCTGTGGGACGGCGGCAGGACGCGCGCGGAGGTCGCGCAGGCCGCCAGCTTCGTGACCGTCGCGCGCCAGCGCCTCGAGGAGTTCGATTCGGTGGTCGCCCTGGAAGTGCGGCAACGTCAGCTCGAGATCGATTCGGGCCGCGCCGCCATTGCCGCGGCGGGCGACGCCGTGGCCGCGGCCGCTGAAGCGCGCCGCGTCGTCGCCGAGCGCTACAAGGCCGGCGTCGCCACGCAGGCCGATGTCCTCGACGCGGACCTCGCCCTCCTGCAGGCGGAGCTCGATCGCACGCGCGCGCAGGCCGGTGTCAGGCTGGCGGACGCGCGCCTGGCGCGCGCGCTCGGACGATGAACGCCATCGAGGTCCGTCGCCTGACGCGCCGGTTCGGCGAGTTCGTCGCGGTCAACGACCTGACGTTCGAGGTGCGGCAGGGCGAGATCTTCGGGTTCCTCGGCAGCAACGGCGCAGGCAAGTCCACCACCATCCGCATGCTGTGCGGGTTGCTGCGCCCGACGTCGGGCACGGCGCTGGTGGGCGGCGTCGACGTCAGCCGCGATCCGGAAGGCGTGAAGCGGCGCATCGGCTACATGTCGCAGCGCTTCTCGCTCTACGAGAAGCTCACCGTCGATCAGAACATCGCGTTCTTCGGCGGCATTTATGGTCTGACATCGGATCGGCTGGCGGCGCGGCGCGCCTTCGTGCTCGACATGGCCGGACTCCGCGGCCGCGAGTCGATGATGACCGGCGCGTTATCGGGCGGATGGCGCCAACGGCTCGCACTCGGCTGCGCCATTCTCCACGAGCCGCCGATCGTCTTCCTCGACGAGCCGACCGGCGGCGTGGACCCGCTGTCGCGCCGCCAGTTCTGGCGTCTCATCGACGAGCTCGCGCGCTCCGGCGTCACCGTCCTCGTGACCACGCACTACCTCGACGAGGCCGAACACTGCCACCGCATTGCCATCATCCAGGCCGGCAGGCTCGCCGCGCTCGGCACGGTTGGCGAGCTGAAGGGCATCTTTTCCGGGCGGCTGATCCTCGAGATTCGCGCCACGCAGCCGGTCGAGGCGATGCGGGCGCTCGAGGCGATGCCTGATGTCGAGAAGACCAGCATCTTCGGCACCGCGGTGCACGCCGTCCTGCGCTCGCGCGACGTCGCGCCGGAGGCGATCGCGGCGCGCCTTGGCCGAGGCGGGCGTGACCGTGACCGCCTGTTCGGTGGTGGAGCCGTCGCTCGAAGACGTCTTCCTCGACGTCGCGCTGCGGAGTGCCGCGTGAAGGGCGTCCGCAAGCTCGTCGCCGTCACGGTGAAGGAGTTCAGGCAGATCGGCCGGGATCGCCGGACGCTGATGATCCTGCTGTTCGTCCCGGCGTTCGTGCTGCTGCTGTACGGCTACGCGCTGAACTTCGACATCCGCAACGTCAGGCTCGCGCTCCAGGACAACGATCGCAGCAGCACGAGCCGCGAAGTGGTCTCGGCGTTTCTCAACTCCGGCTACTTCGACCTGGTGGGCGAGGTCGAGCGCGACGCGGAGATCACCCGGATCCTCGATCGGGGCGAGGCGCGCGCCGTGCTGGTCATCCCGGCGCGCTTCGGCCGCGACGCCGCCACGGGCCGTACGACCAGCGTGCAGCTGATCATCAACGGCGACAATGCGAACACGGCAACGACGGTGATGGGTTACGGCCGGGCGCTGGTGAGCAGCCTGTCGGCGCGCTACGAGCTCGAGGCGCGCCTGGCCTCGCCGTCGGGGCCGCTGCTCACGATCGAGCCGCGCGTCTGGTACAACCCCGAACTTCGCAGCGCGCTGTTTCTGGTGCCGGGCCTCATCGCCTACATCGCGATGCTGACCGCCGTCGTGTCCACCGCGCTCTCCATCGTCCGCGAGAAGGAAGTCGGCACCATGGAGCAGATCCGGATGTCGCCGATCGGAGCGCTGCCTTTTGTCCTCGGCAAGACGGTACCGTATTTCTTCATCTCGCTGCTGTCGTCGATGATCATCGTCGGCCTGGCCATGCTCATGTTCGACCTGCCGATGCGCGGGTCGTGGGCGACGCTGCTGCTGGCTGTCTCGCTGTTCCTGGTCGGCGCGCTCGCCTTCGGACTGCTCCTGTCGACCATCGCCGAGACACAGCAGGTGGCGTTTCAGCTGGCGCTGCTGACTTCGTATCTGCCGACGCTGATGCTGTCCGGCTTCATCTTTCCCATCACGAGCATGCCGCCGTTCCTGCAGGCGGTGACACACCTCGTTCCGGCCCGCTACTTCCTCATCGCGCTGCGCGGCGTCGTGCTGAAGGGCGTCGGGGTCGCGGCCTTCTGGCAGGAGCTCGTGGCGCTGGCGGTATTTGCGATGGTGATCCTGGCGCTGGCGTCGCTCCGGCTGCGGCGGCAGTGGGCCTGACGCATGAAACGCGTCCTGCACATGGTGAGGAAGGAGCTGATCGAGCTGCGGAGCGACCCGCGGCTGTTCGGCATCGTCATCATGGCACCGATCATCCAGCTCACGATGCTCGGCTACGCGGCGACGACCGACGTGCGCGACGTGCCGATGGTCGTCGTGGACAACGACCGGTCGGTGCAGAGCCGTGAGCTGATCGCGCGGTTCGACGCCTCGCAGAACTTCGTTGTCGTGGACGCCGTTCCGTCGCTGAACGACATCGAGGCGTATCTGGACGAAGGGCGCGCGTGGATGGCGCTCTCGATTCCCTCCGACTACGGCGAGCGCATCAGGATGGGGCGGCCGACCTCGGTCCAGGTCGTCGCCGACGGCACCGACGCGAGCTCCACGAACGTGGCGCTCGGCTACGCCGGCACGCTCGTTGCCGCGTACGCCCGCGAGCTGGCCGCCTCCGCCGGCCACGGCCGTCCCACGCCGCTCGTGGGCGCCGACGTGCGCGTATGGTTCAACCCGCGGCTGGAGAGCCGCGACTTCATGATCCCCGGCATTGTCGCCCTCCTCCTCCTCGTCATCACGACGAACCTCTCGTCGATGGCGATCGTGCGCGAGAAGGAGCTCGGCACGCTCGAACAGCTCAACGTGACGCCGCTGGCCCGCTGGGAACTGATCGTCGGCAAGCTGCTGCCGTATGCGGCCATCGGCATGCTCGACGTGCTGCTCGTGGTCAGCGTCGCGGTGTTCTGGTTCGAGATCCCGGTTCGAGGCAGTGTCGCGCTGCTGCTCCTGATGTCGCTGGTCTACCTGCTGTCCACGCTCGGCCTCGGCCTCTTCGTCTCGACGATCTCCAGCACGCAGCAGCAGGCCATGATGACCACGACGTTCTTCCTGCTGCTGCCGATGGTGTTCCTGTCTGGTTTCGTCTTCCCGATCGAGAACATGCCCGCCGTGGATTCAGCCGATCACCTACCTGATCCCGCTGCGCTATTTCCTGGTCATCGTGCGGGACATTTTCCTGAAGGGCGTCGGGCTCGAGACGTTCTGGCGCGAGGCGGTTGCCCTGCTCGCGTGGGGGTTGATGATTCTGACGCTCGCGACCCTGCGCTCGAGCAAGAGGCTGGAGTAAGTGGTCCGGCTGGGGTAAGTGGGCCGGCTGAAGCCGGCCCCTACGACGGGAGTCCCCTCCGTACGTGGGGGCTCGGCTCGTACGTAGGCCGGCTCCAGTGGCCCTGGGGCCCGGCCCGCTACGACGCCGGCACGATTCGCGCGATGCGGTCGTCGGTCGCGGTGGATCCCGCCGCGCCCGTTGCTCGTCGAGAAATACAGGAAGCCGTCGGGTCCGGTGATCACATCGCGGATGCGTCCATACTCGTTCTCGAGCAGGCGTTCCTGCGTGGCGATGCGCCGTGCGCCCGGCTCCAGACGCAGGCGCAGGAGGTGCGTGCCGCGAAGCGTCGCCACGAACAGGTTGTTGCTGAACGGCGCGAAGAGCTGTCCCGCGATAGAACGACGCGCCGGACGGCGCGATGGCGGGGCTGTAGAACGCGATCGGCGTCCGCATCCCGGCCATCGTCTGGGCGCCCTCGATGCGCGGCCAGCCGTAATTGGCGCCGGCCTCGATCACGTTGATCTCGTCGTTGCCGCTGTTGCCGTGCTCCGACGCCCAGAGATCCCCCGTCGCGGGATGCCAGTCGATTCCCTGCGGGATTGCGGTGGCCATACGAGTAGACGTGCGAGCGTGAACGGGTTGCTGCGCGGCGTGGTGCCATCGGGGTTGAGGCGCAGGATCTTGCCGGCGGGAGAGGCGAGGTCCTGCGCCAGCCCGGCGTTCGCGGCGTCGCCCGCCGTCGCGTACGAGCAGGCCGTCAGGACCGAACCGGAGCCGGCCGCCGTCGTGAATCCCGTTCGCCGGGATGCCGTCGAGGAGCACCGCCCGTTCCCCGAGGCGGCCGCCGACCTCCCGGTAGCGCACGATCCGGTTCACCGGCGCGCCGCCGGAGCCTCGCGCCGAGTAGTACAGGTAGACGAGACGCGATTCTGAGAAAACCAGGGTCGAGCGCAAGGCCGAGCGCGCCCGCCTCGCCCTGCGCAAAGACGTCGTCGAGCGTCAGCGCCACCTCGGAGGTCCGCGTCGAGATGTCCATGATCCGCACGCGTCCTGGCCGCTCGGTGATGAAGAGCCGCCGTCCGGCGCAAACGCGAGCGACCAGGGAATCTCGAGGTTGGTGGCGATGGTTTCCACGCGAAACCGGACGCCGTCCTGCGTGGTGAACACGGCCGAGGTGGGGGCAGCCGGCGCGGCGGGCGCTCCGGGTGCCGGCTCGGGATCGTTACCGCAGCCACTTGTGCTCGTCTGCGCGATGAGCAGCACCAGGGCAACCGCGGCCAGCGCGCTGCACATAGCCGCATCTTACGCTACGGGCTGAGTGCGGTCAGACCCCATCACGCCCTTCAGGCTGCTGTGTGCGAGGCAGCGGCGGCCTGCGCCTCGCCCTCGGCGACGTCCACGCGGGTGAGCACCAGCCCCCCGACGATGAAGAAGACGATCACCGACAGCACGGCGACCCGGCTCGACCCGAAGACCGTGACCGACGTCGCAAAGACCGCCGGGCCGGCGATGCCCGCGAACTTCTCGAACACGGAGAAGAAGCCGAAGTACTCCGACGACTTGTGCTTCGGGATCATGCGCGCGAAGAGCGATCGGCTGAGCGCCTGGCTGCCGCCCTGCACCATGCCGACGAGGAAGGCCAGCACGAAGAAGTGCCACGTCGTGGTCATGAAGTAGCCGAGCACGCTGATGCCGGTGTAGACGGCGAGCGCGCCGAAGAGCGCCGTCTTGGCGCCGATGCGATCGGCGAGCGCGCCGAACAGGAACGAGAACGGCACGCCGACGAACTGCACGAGGACGAAGGCGGCGATCTGCGCGTTCTGGTCGATGCCGACCTCGGCGCCGTAGATCGACGCCATCCGGATGATCGTCTGGATGCCGTCGTTGTAGAGCAGGAAGGCGACCAGCATCAGGAACGCCTGCCGGTAGCCGCGCAGCTCGTGGAACGTCTCGCGCACCCGCGTGAACGCGATGCGCGACCGGATTGCCGCCGGCCGCTTCGTCCGCCTCGAGGACTGGCCGGCGGCTCCGGCACGCGGCGCAGCAGCGGCAGCGAGAACACCAGCCACCACACCGCCACGCTGACGAACGACAGCTTGATCGCCGCGACGGTATCGGGAAGGCCGAACGTCGCCGGGCTGAGAATCCACGCCAGGTTGACGAGCAGCACGATGCCGCCGCCGAAGAACCCGATCGCGAAGCCGGCCGTCGAGACGCGGTCGATCTCCTCGGGCCGCGCGATGTGCGGCAGCAGCGAGTCGTAGAAGACCAGGCTGGTGGCGACGCCGATGTTGCGCGATGCATGAAGAGGACGGCCGCGATACAGCCAGTCGCCGCGCTCGATGGCGGCCATCGCCAGCGTGGCGGTGACGCCGACCGCCATGCAGACGGCCAGCAGCCGCTTCTTCAGCGCGCGATAGTCGGCGATGCGCCCCGAGCACGGGCCCGAGGACGGCGATGATCGCCGCCGCGATCGTCGTGGCCCAGGCGAACCGCGTGGTCGCCTCGAGCGGGGAGAGGCCGGCGGCGGCGTAGTCGCTGAAGAAACGGCGGAAACACCGCGGTGACGACCGTGGACCAGAACGCCGAGTTCGCCCAGTCGTACATCGCCCACGCGCGCAGCTCGGGGCGGGACAGTCCGCACGCGCGCCAGCAGCCGGGTCACGTCAGAACGTCTTCCGCGCGATCCACTCGCGCAACAGCGAATCGACCACGACGTAGCGCGGGCCTTCCTTCAACAGCAGGTCCTGCTTCACCAGCGCCGCGAGCGACGCCTGGATGCTCGACGCGCCGCCGAGCCGGTGGCGCGCGCGCGCGTCGGCCGACAGCAGCTCGCGTCCGTCCTGCAGCACCACCGCGCGAAGCACGGCGCGCTGCGCGAGCGTGAGCCGCTGCCACATCGCCTCGAACATCGTCTCCTGCTCGCCGAGCAGCCGCGACAGCGTCGCGTGCAGGTTGTCGAGGCCGGCGCGCCGCTCGCCGGCGCCATGCACGTCGTCCCACGTCTCGTGCGCCAGCCGCTGCACGTCGTACGGGCAGGTTGCCGGCCAGGTCGACGATCGCCGCGCCGAGCCCGGGCTCGGGCTTGATGCCGCTCTTCGCGAAGCGCGCCTCGATGAAGGCGGCGAAGATCTCGGGCGGAATCTTCTGCGAGCCGCATCACCGGGACCGGCCTTGTAGAACGGCCGCCGCGGACCGATCATCTTCTCCATCAGGCTCGGCTCGGACCCGGCGAACACGTAGCCCACCTGCCGCTGCTGCTGCGCCGCGGCGCGCAGCGCGTGCTCGACGCTGCCGCCGTTGAACCCCTCGATCGCCTGGAACTCGTCGAGGGCGACGACGACCTTGCGCTTGCGCTCGGCGGCCAGCCGGCCGGGGAGGGCGAAGACCTCGTTGGCGAGCCGGTTCACGTCGCGGGCCGTCTGGGCGAGCGGGAAGGCCACGGCGACGCGGCCGAGGCCGGTCTCCTTCGGCTCGTAGCGCAGCTCGGGGCGGGTCGAGGAGATGGCCTCCATCAGCCACGTGCGCGCGCGCTCGATCCGCGTTTCCACCGCCGCCAGCGCCCGGGCATAGCCCTCGAGGAACGCGACGTATGAGCTGTAGCTGCTGACGGTGACCTCGACGGTCAGCGCCCCGCGCCGCGACAGGCCGGCGAGCGCCTGGCGGATCAGCGACGACTTGCCGTAGCGGCGCGGTGAGATCAGGAACACCTTCTGCGTCTGGCCGAGGTCCTCGACGAGACGGTCGAGCTCGACCTCGCGGTCGATGAAGGCGTCATCGGGGACGATTTCGCCGTAAACGAACGGGTTCTGCATGGCGTTACGGTGATCGACGTAATGATTACGTTGAACACCGTAACACGAACCAGCGCCGCGGTCTAACGGCCGCGATCGAGCGGCAGGGCGCCGGTGTAGACCGCCATGCCGGCGACGGCGTCCACGCCCGCCGCGTCGAGACGGTCGATCTCGTCCCAAGTCGTGATGCCGCCCGCGGCCGTGAGGCGCCGGGCCGTCGCCCGGCGCACCGCCAGGATCGCCTCCATGTCGGTGCCCTGCATCAGGCCTTCCTTGTCGACGTGGGTATACAGGAACTCGCCGCAGTACGGCTCCAGGGCGCGGACGGCGTCGACGGCGGTGATGGGCAGGATGGTCCTCCACCCGTGGATGGCCACCTTGCCGCCGCGGCTGTCCACGGCCGCGATCACGCGGCCGGACCCGACCGCCTCGGCGAGGGTGCGCGCGAACGCAAGATCCACGTCGCCGTTCGTGAACAGCGCCGAACTGACGATGACGGCGTGGGCACCGGTGTCGAGCACGGCGCGCGCGCGTTCGACGCTGCGGATGCCGCCGCCCACGCGGCACGGAAGCCGCCCGCAGATGGCCGTCACCAGAGCGGAGTTGTCGCCCTGTCCCTTGGCGGCATCGAGGTCGATGACCTGGACGCGCGGGAACGTCGAGAACCGCTGGATCCACGGCTCGGGATCGGCGGCTTCGATCGCCAGCCGTTCGCCCTGGACCAGCTGGACGACGTGGCCGTTCTGGAGATCGATCGCCGGAATCAGCATCTGTCGCCGGAAGCGTCGCGGCGACGCGGGGCCGGATCACGAACCACAGGGATACGGAGGCACAGAGAGATACCGAAGAGGCCCTGTGCTACGAACCCCGAGAATTGGCTCCGGACGCAACGATTTGTTGAGAAACGATTCTCGGGGTTCGTAGCACGAGTGTCACAGCGTCTCTGGAGACACAGCGCGGCCAAGGCTCCCGCGGAGTACAGTCTTGGTTGCGGCCTTGGCCGCGCTGCGTCTCCGCGCCTCCGTGGTTCGTCGAGTGTGCGAGCGCCGAAGGCGTCATATTCGCACCGGGATGTTGTTGGTACGCAGGTACTTCTTCAGCTCGCTGACGCTCGTGTCGGCGAAGTGGAAGATCGACGCCGCGAGCGCGGCGTCGGCGCGGCCGCGCGTGAAGATATCGGCAAAGTGATCGAGGCTGCCGGCGCCGCCCGACGCGATCACGGGAATGTCGACGGCCTCGGCCACCGCCGCCGTCATCTCGCAGTCGAAGCCCGACCGTGTGCCATCGCGATCCATGGAGGTCAGCAGGATCTCGCCGGCGCCGCGCGACTCGGCCTCGCGTGCCCACTCGACGGCGTCGCGCGCGGCATCGGACGTGCCGCTGCGCACGTACACGGCGAAGCCCGCGTCCCGGCGCTTCGCATCGATGGCCACGATGACGGCCTGGCTGCCGTACCGGCGCGCCAGTGTCGTGATCAGGTTCGGGTCGCGAAGGGCGGCGGTATTGAGGCTGACCTTGTCGGCCCCTGCATCCACGGCGGCTGCGGCATCGTCTTCCGATCGGATGCCGCCGCCGACGGTCAACGGCAGGAAAATCTCGCGCGCGACCGCGTTGATCGTGCGCGCCAGCGCCTGGCGGGTCTCGAGCGTCGCCGTGATGTCGAGCACGACGACCTCGTCGATGCCCTCCACGTTGTAGCGCCGGGCAAGCTCCGCCGGGTCGCCGGCGTGCCGCAGCTGCTGGAACTGCACGCCCTTGACGACCTGGCCGTTGCGCACGTCCATGCAGGCGATGATCCGCTTCGTCAGCGTCACCGCGTGACCTCGAGGAAGTTCCGCAGGATCTGCAGCCCCGCATCGCTCGACTTTTCCGGGTGGAACTGCACGCCGAAGACGTTGTCCCGCTCGACCGCGGCGGCGAAGGCGTGCGCGTGCGTCGCGGCACCGACGCAGTCGGCGGTCACCGGGGCCGCGTACGAGTGCGTGAAGTACACGTGCGGGCCGGGCTCGAGCCCCCGCAGCAGGCGGGACCCGGGCGTCACGTCGAGAGCGTTCCAGCCGACATGAGGAATCTTCAGCCGCCGGCCGGCGTCGCCGCGCAGCCGCTCGACGCGCCCCGGCAGGACACCGAGGCCGGGCACCTCCGGCGCTTCGTCGCTCCCCTCGAAAAGCCACTGCATGCCCACGCAGATGCCAAGCAGCGGCGTGCCCTGGTCGACGGCGGCGCGAATCGAGTCGCGCCACGGTCCCGCGAGCGCCTGTGTGGCGGCAAAGTTCCCCACGCCGGGGACGATGAGACCTGCCGCACCGGCGAACTCCGCCGGAGTCGCAGGCGTCATGAAGTCGGCCGCGAGCGACGTCAGCGCCTTGCGAACGGACGTGAGATTGCCGGCGCCATAGTCGATGAGGGCAATCACAGCAGCCCCTTGGTGCTCGGCAGCATCCTGGCGAGCCTCGCATCACGCGCGCAGGCCACGCGCAGCGCGCGGGCGAACGCCTTGAACACCGCTTCGATGTGGTGATGGCTGGACCGGCCGTAGAGGACCTTCGCGTGCACGTTGGCGCGCGCTCCGGTGGCGAAGCCGTCGAAGAAGTCGTGGACCAGCTCGCTCTGAAGGTCGCCGACCATGCGGACCTTGACCTTCAGATCGACGACGGCGTGCGGCCGGCCGCTGAGATCGACGGCCGCGAGGCCGAGCGTCTCGTCCATCGGCATCAGGAAGTATCCGGCGCGGTTGATGCCCTTGCGGTCGCCGAGCGCCTGCAGGAGGGCTTCGCCCAGCACGATGCCGACATCTTCGACGGTGTGGTGCTGATCGACGTCGAGGTCGCCCGTTGCGTGCAGCGTCAGGTCGAAGCCGCCGTGGCGCGTGAACAGCTCGAGCATGTGGTCGAAGAAGCGGATGCCGGTCGAGACGTCGTAGCGCCCGTGGCCGTCGATGGTCAGCTTCCCCTTGATCTGCGTCTCCGTCGTCTGGCGGTCGAAGGCCGCCGCCCGCGCGCGCCTGCTCATGGCGCCTGCCTCGCGGCCATCACCGACTCGAGCGCCTCGATCGCGGCATCGGTGTGCTCGAGGATGCCCGCCGTCACGCGGATGCATCCCGGCGTCGCCGGGTCCCTGGCGCGGTCGCGGACGTGCACCTGGCGCGCCGCCATGGCCTGTACGAACGGCGCCGTCTCGCCGACGCGGATCATCACGTAGTTCGCGGCGCTCTCCCAGAACTCGAGGCCGAGCCGGCGGCACGCCGCATACAGCCGTTCCCTGCGAGTCGCGGACCTGTACCGCGTACCGCGGCAGGAAGAGCGTGTCCTCGAGCGCCGCGTGCACGGCCGCCAGCGCCACGCCGTTGATGTTGAACGGGAGCGTCACCGCGCGAACCGGATCGAGCGCCGCCGGCTGTCCGATGACGATGCCGACGCGCATCCCGGCAAGCCCGTACGCCTTGGAGAACGTCCGTCCGACGAGGACGTTCGGGTATTTCCGCAGCTCGGGGAGAAACGACACACCGCCGAACTCGATGTAGGCCTCGTCGATCAGCACGACCGCGTCGGTCGCGGCCGCGGCAATCCGCTTCAGGTCCTGGAGCCGGATCAACTGGCCGGTCGGGTTGTTCGGCGTGTTGAGGAAAATCAACTTCGTTCGCGGCGTGATCGCGGCGAGCACCGCGTCGGCTTGAAACGCGTAGGTCGGTGTCGCCGGCACTCGCACCGCGGTCGCGCCGACCGCTGCCGTGGAGTTGGGATAGGGGTCGAACGCCGGCAGCGGGATGATCGTCTCGGCGTCGTGCAGCCGGGCGCGGGCGATGTGCCCGACCGCCGCCATCAGGATCCCTTCGTCGAGCCCGTTGGTCAGCAGCACCCACTCGGGATCGACGTCGAAGTGGCGCGCGACCGCGAGCACGACCTGCGTGTACTCGGGATACGTCGACACGTCGTCGGCGCGCACGCGCCGGATGGCCTCGAGCACGCGCGGCGAGCAGCCGCCGGTGTTCTCGTTGAGATGCAGGCGGAGCCCGTCGCCCGGGTTTGGATAGCCCTGGATACGCATACCTATTTCAACCTGACGGCGATCGACGCCGCGTGCGCGCGGAGCCCTTCGGCCGTCGCAAGTTCGATGACGCTCTGGCCGATTCCCTCGAGGCCGCGCCTGGTCAGGCGCTGCACCGTGATCTGCTTCACGAAGTCCGCGCCCGACAAGCCGCCGCGCACGCGTGCGGCGCCTGCCGTCGGCAGCACGTGGTTCGATCCGATGGCGTAGTCGCCGGCCACCTGCGCCGACCACGGTCCCACGAACACCGAGCCGGCCGATCGCACCATCGACGCCAGCTTCTCATCGTCCACGACCAGGTGCTCGGGAGCGGAGTCGTTCGCCAGCTCCATCGCCTCGCGGATCGAAGCGGTGACGATGATGCCGCCATGCGCGCGCAGCGCCTGGCGCGCGGGGCCGTCGGCGGGCATCTGCGCCTCCACCTGCCTGGCGACGCGCGCGGCCAGCGTGCGGCTCGGCGTGATGAGCACGGCGCGCGCGTCCGGATCGTGTTCGGCCTGGGCGATGAGATCCGCCGCGATCCACGCCGCCTGGCCACGCGCCGCGACGATGACGATCTCGGTGGGGCCGGCATAGAAGTCGATGCCGCAGTCCGATGCCACGAGCGCCTTCGCGGCCGCGACATAACGATTGCCGGGCCCGACGATCTTGTCCACGCGCGGAACGGTTTCAGTGCCATACGCCAGGGCGGCAATCGCATGCGCGCCGCCAAGGCGGAACAGGCGCGAGACCCCTGCCTCGAGCGCCGCGGCCATCACGACCGGTTCCGGGCGCGGGCAGACGGCGACGACATCCCGAACTCCCGCGGCTGCTGCCGGAATCGCCGTCATCAGGAGAGACGAGGGCAGGGGATAGCGGCCGCCCGGCACGTAGCAGCCGACCCGGTCGAGTGGAATCACGCGCTGCTCGACGGTGACGCCGCCGGTAATCCGCGCGCGCCAGCCGCGCGGTACCTGACGCTTCGCCACCGCGCGGATGTTGCGCGCCGCGGTCCGAATCGCGGTCCGCACGCTGCGAGGTACCGCGGCGGCCGCCGCGCGCATCTCCTCCCGGGTGATCTCGATCGGGCCGCTGACCCGATCGAGCGCGCGCGCGTAGCGCAGCAGCGCCGTGTCGCCACCGCGGCGCACGTCGCCGACGATCTTCGCGACACGCCGCTCGATCGCGGCGTCGCGCACCCGCTCGGGCGCCAGCAGCGCCGCCACGGCCCGCCGATTGCTCGATTCGACGACGCGCATCAGACCACGATCTTGTTCAGAGGGTATTCGACGATGCCCTGTCCGCCGGCGGCCTTCACCTTCGGGATCAGGTCGCGCACGGTGCGCTCCTCGATAATCGTGTTCACGGCCACCCAGTCCTCGTCGCTCAGCGACGAGATCGTGGGCCGCTGCAGGGCGGGCAGAAGCGCGAGCACTTTCTGCAGGTCCTCGCGGCGAACGTTGAGCATCAAGCCGACGCGGCCCTGGGCCTCGATCGCGGCGCGCAGCAGCAGGGCGATGTTCTCAATCTTCGTCCGTTTCCACGCGTCGGCCAGGGCCGAGTCGTTGGCGATCAGCTGGGTGTTCGACTCCATGACGGTATCGAGAATGCGCAGGCGGTTGGCGCGCAGCGTCGACCCGGTCTCGGTGGCCTCGACGATGGCGTCGGCGAGGACCGGCGGCTTGACCTCGGTAGCGCCCCACGAGAACTCGACGTTCACCGGAACGCCGATGTTGTCGAAGTACGCCTTGGTCACCCGGACCAGCTCGGTCGCGATTGTCGCGCCGGAGCAGTCGGCTGGCGCCTTGAAGCGCGATTCTTCAGGCGCGGCGAGCACCCACCGCACCTTGCCGAAGCTCTGTTTCGCGTACACCAGGTCGGCGATGCTGGTCAGGGAGTGCTTCGAGTCGCCGCCGAGCTTGTGCTCCGCGATCCAGTCCTGCCCGGTGAGGCCGGCGTCGAGCACGCCGTCGCAGACGTAGCGCGCCATCTCCTGCGCGCGGATCAGCATGCACTCGATCTCCGGGTCGTCGATCGAGGGGAAATAGGACCGCGAGCTGACGTAGATGTTGAAGCCAGCCCGCTGGAACAGATGGATCGTGGCGTCCTGCAGCGACCCCTTCGGAATGCCGAGCTTGAGCTTCATGGAACTGTCACATCCTCCGCGTGCCGAAAAAAGCAGGTGCGCTCACCCGTGTGGCAGACGACGCCGTCGCCGAGACAGGTGGCCTTGACGAGCACCGTGTCCTCGTCGCAGTCGATCAGGATTTCGCGCACCGCGAGGCGGTTGCCCGAGGTCTCGCCCTTGGTCCAGAGCGTGTTCCGCGAGCGGCTGAAGAAGGTGACGTAGCCGGTGTGCCGCGTCACGTCCCAGGCTTCCTGGTTCATGAAGCCGACCATCAGCACGTCGCCGCTCCGGTCGTCCTGCACGACGGCGGGGATCAGCCCGTCGAGTTTGGAAAAATCCATAGGTGGTTCCTGCGTCTTCGTTCCGGTTGCGTATCCGTACAGCAAAAAACCCCGCCATCACTTCCGGCGGGGTTGCCTGCGTTCTGGGAGTTCGAGGTCTGGTCCTAGTCCCGTTGCGCGCGCAATCCTGCCGGGCCGGCGTGGCCGTGGCGGTGATGGCGATGCGCGCGATGGAACAAGGAGGCCATGAGGGCTACAAGGCTATCCGATCGGTCGCTGCGCATGCAAGTGAAGCCCGCAGCGGGCAGCCCTTCGACCCGGACGCTCTTCGACGTGCCGCGGAGCTGGTTGCGCCCGTCAGCGCCACGAGCGGCGGCCCTGCGGACGCGGGCGGACCCGCGCTAAATTAGGCAGGTGAGCCGCACGCGTGCTGCTGAACGCGCCGGCTTCCGTCCACTGCGATGATCGAGATCCACGAGATCGCCAGGTTCACGGCCGCGGCGGCCCTTGCGGCCACGTTGCTCATGCTCGTCCCGGGCGTGGCGCTGGCGTGGGTGCTGGCGCGGCGCCGGTTTCCGGGAAAGGCGGTCGTCGAGGCGCTCGTGTCGCTTCCGCTCGTCATCCCTCCGGTGGCGACCGGCCTCGTCCTGCTGTGGCTGCTCGGGCGGCGCGGGCCAGTCGGACGCCTGCTCGAGCCGCTCGGGGTCGAAATCGTCTTCACGCCGCTGGCCGTCGTCATCGCGATGGCGGTCATGGGGCTGCCGCTGCTCGTGCGCACGGCGCGACCCGGCTTCGAGCAGGTCACGCGCCGGTACGAGCAGATTGCGGAAACGCTCGGCGCCGGGCCGTGGCGGGTGTTTGCGACGATCACGCTCCCGCTTGCCGCGCGCAACATCCTCGCCGGCGCCCTGCTGGGCTTTTCGCGCGCCCTCGGCGAGTTCGGCGCCACCATCGTGGTCGCCGGGAGCATTCCCGGTCGCACACGAACGCTCGCCGTCGGCATCTACAGCTTCGCGGAGACAGGGCAGGACACGGCGGCGGCGATCCTCGTGGCCATCTCGGTCGCGATTGGCTTTGGTGCGGTGCTGATCTCGAACCTGCTTCTTCCGGCTGGAGCCGGAAGCGACAAATAAACGGCGGCCGGACGCGACAAGCCAATGGCAGCGGGACGCTACAGGTGATGGCAGCCGGACGCCCGAGATAACGTGGCCACCTTCGACCTGGTCTTCACGCTTCGCCAAGGCGGATTCGCGCTCGAGATTGCGAACGCGATCTCGGCGCGTGCGCTCGCATTGTTCGGACCTTCGGGCTCGGGCAAGACGACGATTGTCGAAGCCATGGCCGGGCTGCGGACACCGCAGCGCGGCCGCATCGCGGTGAACGGCCGGGTCCTCTTCGACAGCGATACGCACGTCAACGTGTCGCCGCGGGAGCGGCGCGTCGGCTACGTGCCGCAGGACGTCCTCCTGTTTCCGCACATGGACGTGCGCGCCAACGTCCTGTACGGCCGCCGCAATGGCGGCGCGGTGCCGCTGCCGCGGCTCGCGGATCTGCTGGAACTGGAGCCGCTGATGGCCCGCGACGTGGCCTCCCTCTCAGGAGGCGAGCGCCAGCGCGCCGCGATCGCGCGGGCGCTGCTGTCCGGGCCGGACGTGCTCCTCCTCGACGAGCCGCTCGCGGCGGTGGACGTGCCGAGGCGGCAGCGGATCACCGCCGCGCTGCTGCGCATTCGCGACGAGCTCAACGTGCCGATCGTCTACGTCACGCACACCATCGACGAAGCCATCGCCGTCGCCGAGCACGCGATCGTGCTCGACGCCGGCAGGGTCGTCGCGTCAGGGCCGGCCGCGGACGTTCTGAAATAGCGCCATGGCGCTGCCAGGCGGTATCGAATCGCACCGGCAGCGAAGCCAGACCGCACCGACGAACTACCCGATATACGCGTCCGCCTCAATCTCCACGAGCATGTCCGGATCGATCAGGGCGGCGACCTGCACCATCGACGTCGCCGGCCGAACGGCGCCGAAGAACTCGCCGTGTGCGCGACCGACCTCCTCCCAGCGGATGATGTCGATGACATACAGCCGTGTGCGGACGACGTCCTGGAGCCCGGCACCGGCCTGCTGCAGCGCCCACTCGATGTTGCGCAGCGCTTGAACCGTCTGCGCATAGGCATCGCCTTTCCCGACGACGTTCCCGTTGGCGTCGGTTGCCGTGGTGCCGGACACGTGCACGTACGGCCCGACCTTGACCGCGCGGGAGTAGCCTACAATCGGTTCCCAGCGCCGGCCGCTCGAGATGTTCTGGCGTGGCATGGTTGATCCTACTGTCTTGACACCGTTGACGGGCTTGGTACCCTCATGCGCATGACATCACGAGCCGTGTTCCTTCCTGCACTCATGGTCCTGTTGTTCGCCGTCGCCGCATGCCGGCAGGCCGACGGCCCGCTGCCCACGGCCGACGGCGAAGTGTCCAACAGGCTCGAGGACATCCGCCGCGACCTGCTGAGCGTGTCACGCGGGGACACGCAGGCGAAGCAGGATCTGGCCGACGATCTGAGCGTCTTCATCACGGAGGCGGACGCTCGCTCGCCCGGCGGTCAACGAACTGGCCAGCCGGACGGCGGACGTCGTCGCCGGCAAGACCTTGAACGATCAGAACGCGCAGCAACTGGCCCATCACCTGTGGACGGCCGCCGCCGCACGCGAGATGAGCGGCCGCCAGGTCGAGTCGCTCCAGAACGACCTGCACGCGCTCCTGGTGTCGGTAGGCGTTCCGGAAGACAACGCGCTGGAGAGTCGCGTCGCAGGCGGGCGAAGTCCAAGCCAGGGTGACCGCCCGGCCGCGACGCTGGTACGAGTTCTTCTAGTCGGCAGTGAGCAGGGGACGGTCAGTGCGGCGGGCGGCAGCGGGCCAGGCCTCGGTCGGCCCTGCCCGCTGCCGACTGCCCACTATTTTGCGATCGCGGCAGCCTTCTCGACGGTCTCCCAGGGCAGACCGGGACGGCCGAAGTGCCCGTAGTTGGTCGTGCTGCGGTAGATCGGGCGGAGCAGGTCGAGACGCTCGATGATCGCGCGCGGGCGGAAGTCGAACGCGTTCATCACGAAATCGGCCGCGGCGCGCTCGTCGCCCGTGCCGAACGTGTCCACCTTGACCGACACCGGCTTCGCCATACCGATCGCGTAGCCGACCTGGATCTCGGCCTTCTTCGCCAGCCCCGAGGAGACGACCTGCTTGGCCACGTACCGGCAGAAATAGGCACTGCTGCGGTCCACCTTCGACGGATCCTTGCCGCTGAAGGCGCCGCCGCCGTGACGACCCCATCCGCCGTAGGTGTCGACGATGATCTTGCGGCCGGTGACGCCGGCGTCGGCCGACGGGCCGCCGTGGCTGAAGTCGCCGGTCGGGTTCACGTGCAGTGGCGGCGTTGGGGTTCCACCACCGGCCGAGGACCCGCGGCCCGAGCACGTTCCGGACATATTCGGTAATCTGCTGCTGGTTGGCTTGCGCGGCGTGCTGGGTCGACACGACGACCGCGGTGACTTCTTTCGGCTCGTTGTTCTCGTAGAGCACGGAAACCTGCGACTTGCTGTCGGGGCGGAGGAACGCGACCGTGCCGTTCTTGCGATCGTCGGTGAGGCCCTTGGTGAGCTTGTGGGCGAGAAGGATCGGCAGCGGCATCATTTCGTCGGACTCGTCGGTGGCGTAGCCGAACATGATGCCCTGGTCGCCGGCGCCCTGATCGCCGCTCTGGCTCGTCGTGGCGGTCACGCCCTGCGAGATCTGCGACGACTGCTGCGTGATGATCGGGATGAGCTTCAGCGTCGCGTCGCAGAAGGGTTCGGACGAGTCCGTGTATCCGATCTCCTTGACCGCCGCGCGGACGATTTTCTCGTAGTCAAGTGTCGCGTGCGTCGTGATTTCTCCGGCCAGGACGACCGTGTCGCTCTTGCACAGGGTCTCGCAGGCCACGCGGCTCTGCGGGTCCTGCTCGAAGCAGGCGTCGAGAATCGAGTCCGAGATGTAGTCGCAAACCTTGTCCGGATGCCCTTCGGACACCGACTCTGACGTGAAGATGAAACGCGACATGATGCTCCTTAGCACCCCATTGCGCTGGCGTGCACGGCGGGCCCCCCACCTTGAGGACGACAAAAAAAAGCCCGCTTGTTGCCTGGCGGGCCATGACCGACGAAACGGCACAGTATAGATCGCCATGATTCTGCTCGTCCATCACGGAGACGCCGTCGGCCCGGCGGTTGAGGCCTCGCGTCCGCTGTCGGGCCGGGGACTCGGCGAGGTGGCCCGCCTCGCCGATCAGGCCGCCGCGCTCGGGGTCAAGCCTGACGTCATCTGGCACAGCGGCAAGCTGCGCGCACGTCAAACAGCCGAGGCCTTCTGGCGCGCCTGCAACCCACTGGCGCCCTTCTCAGCCAAACGCGGTTTGCTGCCGGACGATCCACCGATCTGGATGCGAGACCAACTGGCTGGAGAGACGCGCACGGTCGTCGTCGTCGGCCACATGCCGCACATGCCGCGACTGCTGCGCTTGCTCGTCACCGGAGATGCGGACGCGGTGACGGTGAACTTTCCGCAGCACGGGTGCGTGGCGCTCGATGCGGACGGCGAGTTATGGAAGGAGCTGTGGAGGTTGGAGCCGTAACGAATCGGCAAGGCGGCCGGTGACACCGAGGCGCGAGAGACGGAGCACGCACTCCGCGTTTCCCCCACCGCGCATCTGCGCGCGGTGGGGATACCGCGTGTCCGCGGTCGTTGCTGTTACCAGCGGAAGGTCACGCCCGCCGTTCCGCGCCAGAAGTCGAAGTCGCCGAAGTCGATGTCGAATTCGTTGTCTTCATCGGGATCGCTCAGCTGACGGTAGTAGCGAAGATCGCCGCGGAACCCGATGTGATCGGTCATGAAGCCCATCGCGCCGGCGCCGATGTTGATGCCGAATTCGCTGTTGGTCACTTCGAACAGATCGTCGTCGCTCTGCACCTGCGACTGCAGGAGCCCGGCGCCGCCCGAGAGGTAGGGGCGGAATCCGCCGCCCGTCTGTCCGCCCACCGGGATTCCAATGAGCACATTGGCCATGAACGAGGTGACGTTGCTGTTCTCAATGAGATCGAGGTCGTCATCATCCGCTTCGAAGAATTCAGGTGTATAGGCGAGGTCGGCTTCCCAGCCGATGATCCCGGCGCCCATCCAGCCGATGGATGCACCCCAGCTCAGATGCGTGGCGCCGTCACCGTCGGCGCCCGTTCCTGAATTGCCGCCGAACCCGGCGCCGATATTCGGCGTGAACAACCAGTCAGCGCGGGCCGTCCCGGGTACGAGCACCAGCGACAGGGCCGCAATCATCGCGCACTTCTTCAGCATTACCTTCCTCCTGGACCGTAGTCCATCGCACGCGTCGCGACCAGGCGCGACCGTCGTCTCTCCGGCGAGAGTCGAGTGCAAGCGACATACCCAACTCGCGGGGAAGTAGCTGAACCGAATGCCCTGTTTACACAGGTGTTTTATCGATGTGATGACGTTGCGAGCTGAGCGGTATGCTCGCGCAGGAGCGCCCACGCGCGCGCGACGTGATGCTCCGTCGTCCGCAGATGGCCGATGGCGAGACGCAGCACGAGCCGGCCGTCGAGACGCGTGTGCGAGAGAAAGACATCGCCGCTCGCGTTGACCGCGTCGAGCAGGCGCGTGTTGAAGTCGTCGATCTCCGCCGCGGTGCCGAGCATGCGCGGGCGCGCACGGAAGCAGACGACGCTGAACGGCACCGGCGCGACCCGTTCGAAGTCGCCGTCGGCGTCCACCCACGATGCGAACAGCTGCGCCAGACGAATGTGCTCGCGCAGCACGGTGCGGATGCGCGCCGCCCCGAAGTGCCGCAGGATCATCCACAGCTTCAGCGCGCGGAAGCGGCGGCCGAGCTGCACGCCGGTGTCCATCAGGTTGCGCACGCCGCGCGACCCTTCAGCAGTACGGAGAAATTCGGGCACGACCGAGAACGCCTGTCGCATCACGTCCATGCGGCGGCAATAGAACGCGCTGAGATCGAACGGCGTGAACAGCCACTTGTGCGGGTTCACGACGACGGAGTCGGCCGTCTCCCATCCGTCGAAGTGCGCACGGAAGTCGGGGAGCATCGCGGTCACGCCCGCATACGCGGCATCGACATGCAGCCAGATGTCGTTCGCGGCGCAGATCGCGGCGATCTCACGTACCGGATCCACGCTGGTCGTCGACGTCGTGCCGACCGTCGCGACGACGGCAAGTGGCCGCAGGCCGTTGGCGCGGTCCTCCGCGATCGCTTCGCGCAGCGCGTCGGGCCGCATCCGGAACTGCGCATCCGCGCCGATGTGCCGCAGCGACGCCTGTCCGAGCCCGAGCATGATCATCGCCTTGTCCACCGACGAGTGTGCGTGCTCGGAGCAGTACACCCGCAGGCCGCCAAGGCCGGATCGGCCGGCCAGTCCGTGCTCGCGCACGCCGGGGACGCAGGCTTCGCGCGCCGCCGCCAGCGCGTGCAGCGTGGCGATGGAGGCGGTGTCGTAGATGACACCCTCGAATGCGGCCGGCAGACCCATCAGGTCGCGCAGCCAGTTCATCGCGACTTCCTCGAGCTCGGTGGCGGCAGGAGAGGTGCGCCAGAGCATCGCCTGCTGGTTGAGGGCGGCGGACAGGAATTCGGCGAGCACGCCGGGCGCGCTGGCGGTGATCGCGAAGTAGCCGAAGAAGCCGGGGTGATTCCAGTGCGTCAGCGCGGGAACGAGGACGCGCTCGAAGTCGGCAAAGATGGCCTCGAACGGTTCTCCCTGCTCCGGCGCCTGTCGCGGGAGCGCGGCGACGACGTCCCCCGGCGCGACGCGCGGCAGCACGGGGTAACGCTCCGAGCCTTCGAGGTACTCGGCGATCCACTCGACCAGGGCGTGGCCGTGCCGGCGGAAGTCGGATGGATCCATGTCAATGTCCAACTCGCAATCCCCAACGCCAAACACCCACGCCGTGCGTGGGTGTTCGAGGTCGGGCGTCTGGAAGTTGGAAGCCGGAGAGCCTTACTGATGCTTCGCGATGTAGTCGGTCGCGAACATCTTCAGCTGCGGGTTCGTCAGGCCGATCGCCTCGGCTTCCTTGGTGGCGCGGTCCATCGCCCACTTGTCCTGCAGCACGCGCTTGATCAACCACATGCCGCCCACCCGGTTGGCCGAGCCGCAGTGGATGAACACGGGCTGGTTGCTCTTGTCGGCCACGGCCGCCAGGAAGCTGTCCACCACCTTCGTGTCCGGCTGCGCCGCGTTGAACGGCAGGTGGATGTACTTCAGGCCTGCGTCCTGCGCCGCGGCACGGCTGGCATCGACGTTGGCCCCTTCCTCGCTCGGGAGCCGCAGGTTGATCACCGAGACGTAGCCTTCGCCCTTCAGCGCCTTCATGGCCGCCGGGTCAACCTGCCCGCCGCAGCCGACCGTCGCGTCGACCCGGGAGTAGTTCCGCACGCCGGTCATCTCTTTCTTCTGCACCTGGGCCACCAGGGGGACGCTAAGCGCCGTGGCCAGGGCCGCCGCAAATATCATTCGAACAGTCATGCATGGCTCCTTGAGCTGCCCATATTACTCCGGGGGGACGCGTACAGAGAAAGGGCCGGCAAAACCGGCCCGAACCCGAACACACCGCAGACCGGCGCTACTTTTCGACTTCCACGCTCACCGGCTTCAGCACCTTGACCGTGACCGGCGTCCCGGCGGGGAGCGTCGCCGGATTGCGGCCGCCGGCCAGGACTGCGGCGCTGCCGGCGCCGGCGCCGGCCGTGCCGCCGATAATCGCACCCTTCGCTCCGCCGAGAATCCCGCCGATGATGGCGCCGCCGATCGCGCCGCCGCCGATCTTGGCCGCGCTTTCGCCGCCCGGTGCGTCACCTTCCCGGAAAATCGTGTCCGTCTCGATCGGGACGCGTGTGCCGTCAGCGAGGACGATTGACGTGAAACGGATGCCGAGGCGCGCTCGATCCCGCATCCGTCCGCCGCGCTCGACCAGCGTCACCTCGCCAACGGCCTTGGATCCGGCCGGAATCGCGACCCTTTCGCCCACGCGCACGTCGCGCGTCACACGGGCCTCGACCTCGTCTTCCACGCGAGCCCGCTCGCTCGTCAACGCCGTCTCCACCTGCAGGCCGACCACGGAGTCTGCCGAGACGACCAGCTCCACGAACCGGGGCTCCGGCGGTTCCGGCAGTCGCACCGGCTCGGGCTCCACAATCCGGACCGGTTCGAGGGCGGGCGGGATCGCCACCCGCGCCTCCTCGGCCACGGCCGGCGGCGGCGCCTCCTCGACGACGGGCTGACGCGTAGCCTGCGCCCGTGGGCGCGGGCTCGGCGTGCGCCGTTCAACAGGCGGCGGCGGCGGGCGGCGGCACAACCCGGGCCGGGCGCTCCGGCACTGCCGCGCTGTCGCTCACGATCGCCTCTGATTGTTCGACGCCGACCTCCTGGGCCGGATCGGGGCTGATCGTCGCGGTTTCGGGTGCGGCCACGGGAGCGGGTGCATCACCGCCCCGGGTGGCGATATAGGCGCCACCGGCGCCAGCGGCCAGGCACAACCCTGCGAGCACTCCGACCGCGGCCTTGCTGATTTCCATTGTTCGAGAACTCCTCGCCAGCCTTTAGAGCAAGGGCTGTACCTGAACAGATAGCAGAATCCGGCCTGAGAACGTGATTATGTTGCATCCGGACCGCCCACTTTTGAAGACTGACTCCCGGGGTCTGACCCCTGAACGTGACTGCTGAACGAGCCGGAGCTTCAACCGCCGAGCTGACACCCGCCCGGGGCGGGATGCGGCGCAGTAACGGGACGCGGGCGGCTGACGTATAACACCCTCAGCGAACCAAGCCCCATCATGTGCCGGGTGATGTTTCTGAATGCTGCTGCTTCCTCCTCGAGGCGTGTGTCTTCCGGGTTCAGCCGGAAGAGGCCGCCGGTGATTGCGCTGGCGCTGCTCATTGGCCTGGCCGGCAACGTCGCGGCACAGGAAAATGCCGCCCCCGACGCGGCGCTGCGCGTCACCGTGGTGGACGAGACGGGCGGCGGCGTGCCGCAGGCGCCCGTGCGGATCACTCGCGCCGACGGCACGGCCGTGGACGTCAGCGCGGATGCGCGCGGCGTCGTCACGATTTCCGGATTGTCCGCCGGCCCGGTGCAGCTCCACGTCGAGGTTCCCGGTTTCGTGACGCATGACAGCACCGTCACCCTTCGCCGCGGTAACAACAGTCAGGCGGTGACGCTGGATCTTGCGGGCCTCGAGGAGGAGGTGATCGTCACCGACACCACGGCCACCGACGATCGTCGCGGCAACTCCATGAGCACCGTGCTCGAAGAAGAGGAGCTCGAAGGGCTGTCCGACGACCCCGAGGAGCTCGCCGCGCAGCTCGAGGCGATGACCGGCGGCGCGGGCGCCGTGTTCCAGGTTGACGGTTTCCGCGACGGACCGGCTGCCGAATCGCCACGACATCCGGCAGGTGCGCTTCCGCAACAACTCGTTCGCCGCCGACAATCACGACGCCGGGCGCGTCCAGGTGGAGATCATCACGCGGCCCGGGTTGACGGCATGGAGCGGCAACGCCAACCTCGGCCTGCGCAGCGACGTCCTCAACGCGCGCAACGCGTTTGCGCGCGCGGAGATGCCCGAGCAGTTCCGCCGCTTCAACATGAGCGTGCGCGGTCCGCTCGTCAGGAACCGCACGTCGCTGCGCATCAACGTGGACGGCAACCGGTCGTTCGATTCCGGCACCATCGTCGCGCTGACGCCCGACGGGCGCGTGGCCGACCAGGTGCGGCGCCCGTTCGAGCAGACGAATTTCTCCGCCAGGCTGGACCACGGCCTGACGACGAACAGCACGCTGCGGCTCGAGTACCGCGCCGGCGAAGACGCCCGCCGCAACCTCGGCGTCGGCAATTTCAGCCTGCTGGAGCGCGCCTACTCACAGTCGTCCAGCCGCCAGGAGGTACGCGGCGCAGTCCAGACCGTGCTCGGCCGTGCGACCCTGAACGAGCTTCGTGTCCAGTTCGCGACGCGCGAATCGATCGCGGACTCGGCGAATCAGGGCGTCTCGATCGTCGTCATCGACGCGTTCAGCCGCGGCGGCGCCGGCGTGTCGAACCGGGGCACGAGGCGTACGCTCGAGGTCGAGGACAACTACGACTTCGCGGTCGGCAAGCAGCGCATGCGCGTGGGGGCGCTGCTCGAGGCCGGCAACTACCGGAACTTCGACGCACGCAACGCGGCCGGCACGTTCACGTTCGGCAGCCTGGACGCCTTCGCGGCCGGCCTTCCCAACACGTTCACCCAGCGGCTCGGTCAAGTGGACACCGCGTTCACCCAGTATCAGCTCGGGATCTACTGGCAGGACGACGTGCGGCTGCACCCGTCGCTGTCGGTGAGCGTCGGCGTTCGCCAGGAAATGCAGAACCACGTCGGCGACCACGTGAATCCGATGCCGCGCGCTTGGATTCACCTGGAACGTCGGCGGGTCGAAGACAGTGGTGCGCGGCGGCTACGGCGTCTTCCACGACTGGTACGACTCGAACCTGCACGACCAGACGCTGCGCGTCGACGGTGTGACACAGCGCGATCTGCTCGTGCTCAATCCGGGCTACCCCGATCCGATCGGCGGCGTCTCGTCGGTCGTGCTGCCAGGCGGCCGCGTGCAGGCGGCGCCCGACCTGAAGCTGCCGTATGTCCAGCAGGCGTCTGTCGGCGTCGAGCGCCCGATCACGCCGACGCTCAACGTGCAGGCGTCGGTGCATGTTCATGCGCGGCCGCAACCAGATGCGATCGCGCAACATCAACGCGCCCGATGCAGCCGGCGTGCGGCCCGAGCCCGACGTCGGCACGGTCACGCAGATCGAGTCGACCGGCCGGACCGCCGGCCATCGGCTCAACCTGTATATGAACTACAGCGTCCCGGCGAAGCGCGTGTTCATGAACGCCAACTACACCTTCGCCAACGCGAAGAACCGTCGCGGACAACCCGCTGTCGCTGCCGGCCAACAGCCTCGACCCGGATGGCGAGTGGGGGCCAGCGTCACAGGACATCCGTCACCGCTTCAACGCGATGGTCAACTTTCCCATGTGGCTGGGGCTGCGCGCGAACATCGACACGAACGCGTTGTCGGCAGCGCCCTACACGATCACCACGGGGCGCGACGACAACGGCGACGGCGTGAGCAACGATCGCCCCGCCGGCGTCGGCCGCAACAGCGCACGCGGCGCCTCGCGGTACGATCTCAACACGCGGCTGACGCGCGCCTTCGGCTTCGGCGGGCAGCGCGGCGGCCAGGGCGGCGGCGGCCAGCAGATCGCCGCGCGGCGGGCGCGGCGGCGGACAGGGCGGTGGCCGCGGGCCGTGGTGGAGGCGACGGCGCCAACCAGCGCTTCAGCGTGGAGCTCTACGTCCAGGGCTCGAACATCCTGAACCGGACGAATTACGTGAACTTCAGCGGCAACCTGCAGTCGCCGTTCTTCGGCCTGCCCACGTCGGCGGCGCAGGCCAGGCGGATCGAAGTGGGGATGCAGTTTCGCTTCTGAACAGCGGGCAGCGGGCAGCGGCAGGGCCGTCAGGTCCAGCCGTGGACGCGCGGACAGGCGACCGCCTCGCGGTCCTACGCCCCGCCGCTCCGCTGCCAGCTGCCCACTACAATGTTCCCGTGCAGATCACCGTCATCGGCGCGGGCGTCGTGGGACTCGCGATCGCCCACGAGCTTGCGTCGCGCGGCGCCACCGTGCGCATCCTTGACGCGCGCGGGCCGGGTCAGGGCGCCACGTGGGCTTCCGCGGGCATCCTCGCGCCTCACATCGAAGGCCATTCCGACGCGCTGCTCAGGCTGAGCGTCGCCAGCCTCGAGGCGTACCGACAGCTTCATCGACCGCGTCACGCGTGGACTCGGATCAGCTGATCGAGTATCAGCGCAACGGCACGCTGCAGGTGGCGCTCAACGCCGAGGAGTCGGCGCGGCTGCCGGGTGCGGCCGAACGTCTTGCGGCGGCGCAGGTGAAGCACGAGCTGCTCGATGCCGATGCGGCACGCCGTCTGGAGCCGGCGCTGGGCGACATCGTGTCGGCGCTGTACGTGCCGGAGCACGGCTACGTCGGGGTTCGATCCCTGGTGTCGGCGCTCGTGGAGGCGCTGGCCGAGCGGGACGTGACCATTGCCGAAAGCCAGGTGCAGGATCTCCAGGCCGAGACCGAGCGCGCGGATGCGGTGATCGTCGCGGCGGGCAGCTGGTCGCAGGATCTCCTGGCCCTCGGCAAGGGTGTCCCGGTGCGGCCGATTCGTGGCCAGATCCTGCACCTGCGCCTGCCACGCCCGCCCGCCTCGCGCGTCATCTGGGGCGAGCGCTGTTACCTCGTGCCGTGGGAAGACGGCTCCGTGCTGGTCGGTGCCACCTCGGAAGACGTCGGCTTCGACGAGCGCGCCACCGTTGCCGGCGTTCGTACGCTGCTCGAGCGCGGCGCGGAGGTGATGCCCGAGCTGGCGGCCGCGTTCTTCGACGAGGTCCGTGTCGGCCTGCGGCCCGCCACGCCGGACGAGTTGCCGGTGATCGGGGCTTCGACCACAATGCGCGGCGTGTTCTACGCCACGGGCCACTACCGCAACGGCGTCCTGCTGGCGCCGCTGACGGCGCTGGCCGTGGCCGATCTCGTGCTCGAGGGCAGGGCGCGCGAGGAGCTCGCCGAGGTCCGTCCCGATCGCTTCGGCTTGTGACACGAACCACAGAGACGCAGAGTCACAGAGGAATTGAAGGCGCTGTGTCTCTGTGCCTCCGTGGTTCGTGCTGATGCAAGGCCCGGCGATGGGCGGCGCTTCTGTCTCGGGCTTCCGGCTTCAGCTGTCTTCGTGGCTTCCGGCTTCAGCCGGAAGGAAGCCGGAAGGAAGGCGGAGGGACGTGAGGCTCAAGAAGTACTACACGTCGCGAGAGGTGGCGGTGCTCACCGGTCTCACCGCCCGGCAGCTCCAGTGGTGGGATGCCCGCCGCCTGTTCTCGGCCGCGGTGGCGGCGCGCCGCACCGACGCCGGCGGCTTCACCGAGCGCCGCTATACGCCGCTCGACGTCCTCGAGCTGCAGGTGCTCGCCGACCTGCGCCGGCGCGGCTTCTCGATCCCGCGCCTGCGGCACCTGCTCGACACGCTGCGCGACGTGTTCCGCGTGCGTCTCTACGAGGCGATTGGCGACGGCGGCGCGCTGACGCTCTTCATCGGCGGCGATCGGATCTACGCGCGGACCCAGGACGGCCAGTTGTTCAACATGGACGCTCCGACGCAGCCGCTGCTGATGGTGGGAGAGGAGCTGTCGATCCGGCCGCTCGCGGCGCGCGAGCGGAAGAGGCGCGTCAGCGGATTGGAAAAATCTTCTCGACGTCGTCGGCCGGCCGCGCAATGACGTGAACGCCGACGAGCTCGCCCACGCGGCGCGCCGCGGCCGCGCCGGCATCGGTCGCCGCCTTCACCGAGCCCACGTCGCCCCTGATGATCGCGGTGACCAGACCGGCGTCCACTTTCTGCCAGCTCACGAGCACGACGTTCGCCGTTTTCAACATCGCGTCCGCCGCCTCGATCATGCCGATGAGGCCCCGCGTCTCGATCATGCCGAGCGCGTCGCCGATGTCGACCTTGTCTTTCACGGCAGCTATCTTACTCTACGGCGGCGAGTGCACAGGACCTGCCCTGCGGAACTCCATCCTTCACCTCACCATCCTTCACGCTGGCGCAGTGATGTGATGTGCGCCACGTGGTGCTTCGAGTGCCAGCCATAGAGCTGGACGTGCGCATCGAGGGTGAGCTGCTCCTGCATTTCCGGATGAAAGAACGTTCGCCGGAACTGATCGGGGGTCAGACCCCTGTTGACAACGTCCCACCGCGCATGGACGTTGTCGAGGATCGCGAGCGAGATCTCGATTGGCAGCGCGGCATCAGCGAGCCCGGCCCACAGCTCCTGGTCGTACGGCTTGATCGTCGGGTTGTCTTCGGTCAGCGCGAGCTTCAGACGGATGAACCCGTTCATGTGGCTGTCCGCGACATGGTGCACCAGCTGGCGAACCGTCCACCCGCCCGGCCGGTACCGGGTGTCGAGCTGCACGTCGGTGAGACCGGCCACGGCGTCCCGCATCCGGCGCGGAAGCGCGGCGATGTCATCGATCGCGGAGCCGCGCACGGCCGCCGTCCCCGGCGTGACGGGCACGAATCGTCCAATCGGGTAGCTCAGATCGGCGGTCATCGTCATGCCCCTTTTGTACACCCGCGATACCCCTGATTGGCAGCAGTACAATGGTCGTCATTCGTGGCGAATCGTCTGGTTCTTGCCGAAGGTCCCCTCCTGGACCGCATTCTCGACTTCACGTATCCGATCTGGGGCGAAGGGCTGACACGCGCCGGCATATGGAAGCTGGAACGCGGCGCAGCTGCGTACGGCGTGGGGTCGCGACCGGCTTCACCGCTTCGCGATGCTCGATGAACAGGATCGGCTGCTCGCGTCCGCGAAGCGGTATCGCTTCGACGCGCGGCTGGACGGCCGGGACGTGCGGATGTCGGGAATTGGCGCAGTCTTCACGCCGCCCGATCTGCGCGGGCGCGGTCATGCCAGTCAGCTCGTGGAGGAGCTCGTCGAGCAGGAGCGCCGGGAGGGTGCGGCCATCGCGTCCCTGTTCTCCGAGATCGGGGACGAGTTCTATGCGCGGCTCGGGTTCAATCTCGTCCCGCTCGAGGAGGTCACGGTCGAAGTCGTCCACAAAGGCGGCGCGCCGGCGATGCTGGTCCGAGCGGGGGACGAGCGGGACCTGCCGGACATTGCGGCCATGCACGAGACCCGTTCGGCGCCCGTCCGCTTTTCGCTGCGCCGCGATCCGGCGCTGATTCTCTACGCGCTTGCGAAGCGGCGCCTTCAGGCCGGCCTCGGCCCGTCCGGACTGCGGCAGACGGAGTTCTTCGTCGCGGAGGAAGGCGCGTCGGCCGTGGCGTACGCGGTCATCACCGTGAGCGCCGGAGGGTGGACCCTCGAGGAAGCCGGCGATCGCGATCCCGCCGGCGCGCGACTCGGGGCCATGCTCCAGGTGCTCCTCGCGCGTGAGCCGTCGCAGCCGCGGCCGCTCATCCGCACCTGGTGGCCGCACGCCTTCCCGGTACCGCCGCAGGTCCGCCTCACCGAGCGCGTGCCCGCGCGCGATCTGTTCATGATGCGTCCGCTTGCGGACATCCGCCTGCCCGAGCGCAATGACGAGGTGTTTTATTGGAGGAGCGATTATTTTTAGGCGGACCTGAAGGTCCGCCTCTACGTCCTACCGCGTACTGCGCCGCGCGCCGTCATGTAGAGGCGGACCTTCAGGTCCGCCTACCGCTGCACCAGCCTCAGATCCAACGCTCTGCGTCTCGCCTTCGCCGAGCGCGAACCTCGTGGCGCTGGCGCGGATTTGCTCCAGGAACTCGGGGTCGCCGGCCTCACCCTCCTCGACGTAGTCCACCGCCACGGCAAGGTAGCGATCGTCGGGCGGGAGCGCGCGGATGCGGAAGAGGCCCTTCTGATCCGGGCGGCCCGATCGCACGTACCGTGACGGGAACTTCCACTTCGCGCCGTCCTCCGGGAAAGACGACCACCGTGTAGTCCAGCACCGGCTGGCTGCCGTTGGCCGCGCTGCCATTGACCTCGGTGACGCGATCGGTCACCGTCACGCGCGCGCCGCGCAATTCCTGGTTGCCCGTGAACTCGAGCACGCGGTCCGCGACGTCCGCGCCGTTCACGGTAATCGACTGCAGCATCCACTCCTGCGGCAGCCCGGAGACGCGAATCACGCGCGACCCGAGCAGCCCGGTGAGCGTGAACGCGCCGTTGCTCTCGACACGCCCCATTCCGCCGCCGGTACCTCGAGCGAAGGGTACAGCCTGCGTCGTGATCTGAATGCCGCCCATCTGCAGCGGCGCGGTGCTGCCGGACGCCGCGGCGACGACACCGCTCAGCGTGGCGCCCTTCGTCATGACGACCTGAACGCCGGCGATATCCTCGCTGCCGACCGTGATCGGAATCGACCCGATCTCGCCTTCACTGTCGCCGCCGCGCCCGCCGCGCCGTCCCGGACCCCTGGAGGAGACGGTCAGCGTGTACGAACCGGGGGCAACATTGGTGAGCGTGAATGCGCCGTCCTGTCGCACGTTGCCACCACCGCCGAACATCATCGGCGTTTCCGAAGTCGCATCGGCGGGCGTCAGCATGGCGACGCCGCCGCCGAGCGGCTGTCCCATCGAATCGATGGCGCTGCCCGCGACGCGGACGGTGCGGACGGGGAGCAGCGCGAAGCTGACGTTGGTCAGTTCCTGCCCGAGACCGAGCGTGACACGCTGCGCCTCCGCGACATTGCCGGTGCCCGGATAGTAGGTCGGGGCATAACCGGCCGAATCCACTGTCGGGTCATCCACCGGCAGCGCGCGAACCGTCGCGCTCACGTAATAGTCGCCCGGCGTGAGGCCGAAGAGGCGGAACGCGCCGGTGTCGTCGCTCTGGTCGCCAATGCCTGTCGGCACGAGGCGGCGCGTGCCCTGGACGAGCTGATAGCGCAGCACCTGGACGCGGGCGCCGGCAACCGCGTCGCCGAATTCGTCGAACACGCGGCCGGTGATCGTGGCCCCGCGCGGAAGCGCGATGTCGGTCCGCTCCGCCACCTGTCCTTCCCGCAGTTCCACCGGCTGGCCCGCCTCGAACGGGCGACGCTGGCCGAAGCGGAGCGTGACGAAGCCTGCCTTCGACGCCGTCAGCTCCCAGCGTCCCGCGGGCAGATCGCGGAGCTCGAAGCGCCCCTGTCCATCCGTGCTCGCGAGACGGGAGCCGCGCGTATCGGTTGAAATCGCGCGAACCTGCGCGCGGCGGATCGGCGATCCCGTGTCCGCGGTGACCACCCGGCCCCGGATCACGGCTGTGCCGGCGGGAGCCTGCTGGCGCGCATCGCGCGGGAAGCCGCGCCCCTGCGCGCCGACCAGCACGCTACCGGTCAGCGCAACCGCGGCAGCGAAAAAAACAGCAAGCATGCGCGTGGTCACGATCACCCTGCCCCCCGCCCAACGCTCCGGCTCTCGCGAATCGAGAACGGCGTCGCCAGGTTCCTCATCCTCGCGAAGGAGTTCATGTCCCGTCCCGTAAAGCAACCGCTGTCGCAAAATGACGGCCATCGGGACTCAGGCCGCGCAGCGTGAAACGCCGGGTCGTCGCCGCGCATTCGTCCCCCCGGGGTGACACGGCCCGCGGATCGTGTCAGCCGATTGGGGACAATGACGCGGAGCAATCATCGGCGCGTCGTTGCCCATTCTCCTGGCATGACGTCTACCTGCTTCGCAGCGTTGACGCCGCGAGGCGGCCGCTGGCCCCGGTCATGAACCCGCCCGGATGCGTCCCGCCGCCGCAGAGGTACAGGCCCTCAATCGGGGAATCGTATCGTCCGTAGCCGAGCAGCGGACGCATGGTGAACAGCTGATCGAGCGCCAGCTCCCCGTGGAACATGTGGCCGCCAGAGAAGCCGAAGTCGCGTTGCAGCTGCGGCGGCGTGATGACCTGTGCGGCGACCACGAGCCCGGCGAGGCCCGGGGCGAACTGCTCGAGCGTACGCAGCACCGTCTGGAGGAACGGGTCTGCAGCCGTCTCCCAGTTGCGGTCGCGCAACGCCACGGGCGCATAGTGCGCGTAGATCGACATGACGTGAGCGCCCGCGGGGGCCAGTCCCGGATCGAGGACGGAGGGGATCGTGATGTCGAGCCACGGCTCGGCCGAGGCCTCGCCGTACTTGGCGTGGTCGAACGCGCGCTCCAGATAGTCGAGTCCCGGGCCGATGTGAATGCGGCCGGACAATGCCTGTGCATCCGCCGCCCCCGTGAACGGCGGAAGCGATGAGAGGGCGAGGTTGATCTTCGCGACCGTTCCCGCGGCGCGGTAATTACGTACCTGTGTCACGAACTCTGGCGAGAGGTCGAGCGGATCGATCAGTCCGAGGAACGTCGTCTTGGGATCGACGGCGGATACGACCATGCTCGCCGGGATCTCGATACCGCCGGCGACGACGCCCGTGACGCGCTCGTCGGCCGTGACGATGCGCTCGACGGCGGTGCCGGTCCGCACCTCTGCGCCGGCTGCGCGCGCCGCGTCGTGCAGCGCCTCCGTGAGCGCGCCCGGTCCTCCCCGCACGCGCAGGGCGCCGCCCGCGAGGCGCCGATGCGTCTCGTGCATCAGCAGCACGAGCGCGCTTCCGGCCGACCGTGGCCCCAGCATGGTCCCCGACACCCCGCGAGCCGCAACGGCGGCGGACAGGATGTCGGTGTTGAACCATTCGCCCATCAGGTCGGCGACCGGCATCGGTCCCCAGCGCAGCAGCCGGTACCCGTCCCGGCGTCCGAGCGCGCGGAACTTGCGGCCCGTCCCGAGCAGATTCCACATATCCCGGGCGCCAGGCGTATCGATGCCTGGCGGCGGCGACGTGAACAGCGACGCCAGCACGTCCGTCACACGTCCAATCGCCGTTCGATACTCGCGATATGCATCGGCATCCCTCGCGTCGAACCGCTGGATCGCATCCGCGCTCCGCCGGGGATCCTCGTACAACGTCAGCGCCCGGCCGTCGAGCGCCGGCGCGAAGACGTCCGTGTCGGGCTTCAGCCACTCGACCCCGTGCCGCTCGACGCCCATGTCACGGGCGATATCGGCCCAGAGCAGTGTCTCGTGCGAGAGCGTCGGGCAGCGGAAGCCGGGGTGGAGCTCCCCGGTGATGGCGCCGCCCCCAACCGTGTCGCGACGTTCGAGCACGAGCGGACGCAGGCCAGCCCTGGCGAGATAAAAGGCAGCGACCAGGCCGTTGTGTCCTGCCCCGATGATGACGACGTTGTGCGCCACTCTTGATAAGACTGTCGTAGACCGTTTTCGTAGAGGCCGACCTTCAGGTCGGCCTGCGGGCCGGCTTCAGCCGGCCCGACCTGGCAGCATTGTCCGCGCGGGCCGGCTAAGCCGGCCCCCACGAGTGTCATTGAGTATCCTCATCGCCGCGTTCCTCCCTGGAGCCCCCATGATTCCGCCGCCCGGGTGCGTGGCGGAGCCGCACATATAGAGATTGGTGACGGGCGTCCGGGTACTGGGCCCAGCCTGGCACGGGGCGCAGGAAAAAGAGCTGTTCCAGCGTCAGCTCACCCTGGAAGATGTTGCCTTCCGACAGCCCCCACTCGCGCTCGAGGTCGAGCGGCGTCAGGACCTGGCGGTGCAGGATGATGTCGCGCAGGTTCGGCGCGTACTGCGCGATCGTGTTCACGACGGTGTCGCCGAACTCCTCGCGCTTCTCGTCCCACGTGCCCTCCGTCAGGTGGTAGGGCGCGTACTGCACGAAGCACGACATCACGTGCTTGCCGGGCGGCGCGACGCTCGGGTCGGTCAGCGACGGGAGGACGATGTCGATATAGGGACGTCTCGAGAAACGGCCGTACTTCGCCTCGTCGTAGGCGCGCTCCATGTAGTCCACGCCCGGGGAGATCGAGATAGCGCCCCGGAGGTGCGGGCCGGCGCCGGGCATCGCGGTGAAATCGGGGAGCGCATCGAGGGCGAGGTTCACCTTGCCCGACGAACCGCGGAACTTGTAGCGGCGCACGTCGCCGACGAAGTCGTCCGGCAGGGTGCCCTCCTCGATGAGGCGCATGAACGTCAGCCGCGGATCGAGGCTGGACGCCACGACCGTGGCGGTCAGCTCGTCGCCGTTCTTCAGCACGACGCCCGTGGCCCGGTTCGACCGTACCGTGACACGCGCCACTTCCGCGCGGGACCTGATCTCGACGCCGGCGAGGCGGGCCGCCTCCGCGATCGCGTTGGAGATGGCGCCCGTGCCGCCGCGGGCCAGCCCCCAGGACCGGAACGCACCATCGATCTCGCCCATGTAATGGTGGAGCAGCACGTACGCCGTCCCCGGAGAGCGCACGCCGAGGAAGGTTCCGATGATGCCCGACGCGGACATCGTCGCCTTCAGCACGTCGGTTTCGAACCACTGATCGAGGAAGTCCACCGCGCTCATGGTCATCAGCTGGACCTGGTTGTACTGGTCGAGCCGGGTGAGCTGTTGAAAGCGGCGGACGAGAAAGAGCAGTTGCTTGAGGCCGCGTGGATCGAGTGACGTCGGATCCGGCGGCAGCATGTTGAGGATGGGCTTCACGAACCGGCCCATCTCGATCATCGCCTTGCCGTACTCGTCGTACGCCTCCGCATCGAGCCGCGAGTGGCGCGCGATCTCGCGGCGGGTCCTCGCGTGGTCGTTGGCGCGCCACAGGTAATCGCCGCTCGGCATCGGCGTGAACGTGCCGTCGAGCGGGAGAATCTCGAGGCCGTGGCGCGGCAGGTCGAGCTCGCGGATGATCTCGGGCCGCAGCAGCGAAACGACGTAGGAGCAGACCGAGAACTTGAATCCCGGGAACACCTCCTCCGTCACGGCGGCGCCGCCGAGCACGTGCCGCCGCTCGAGCACGAGCACCTTGCGTCCCGCGCGCGCGAGGTAGGCCGCGGCCGTCAGCCCGTTGTGGCCGCCGCCGATCACGATGACGTCGTAGTGTCCCGCAGGCACCGCGTCATTCTAGTGCGATAATTCCGGCGTGCCGATCGGAACGGCGTTTCACGAGCGCACCTTCGGGCTGTGCGAGTCGCTCAACTACCGCGAGTGGTCGGGGTACTGCACCGTCAGCGCGTACGAGACGCATCACGAGCACGAGTACAACGCGATCCGAAACGCCGCCGCGCTGATCGACATCTCGCCGTTGTTCAGGTACCTCATCACCGGACCAGATGCGACCCGTCTCGTCAACCGGATCATCACCCGCGACGCCGAACGCATGTCCGTCGGCCAGGTGTATTACACGCCCTGGTGCGACGAGCATGGGCTCGTGATCGACGACGGGACCGTGTCGAAGCTCGACGAGCTAGGCCTATCGCTGGACGGCGGCCGATCCGAGCCTCCGCTGGTTCCAGCAGAACGCGGCCGGCATGCGCGTGCACGTGGAGGACGTCTCGGAGCAGGTGGCGGCGCTTGCGCTCCAGGGCCCGACCTCGGCGCGCGTGCTGCGGGCGGTCGCCGAGGCCGACATCGAGTCACTGCGGTACTTCCGGATGACGAGCGGATCGATTGCCGGCGTGCCGGTGGACATTTCGCGCACGGGGTATACCGGCGACCTGGGCTACGAGGTCTGGATGCCGGCGGAGGCGGCGCTTCGAGTCTGGGACGCGCTGATACTTGGCGGGCGCCCGTTCGACATCAAGCCCGCGGGGATGCTGGCGCTCGACGTCGCGCGGGTCGAGGCCGGCCTGCTGCTCATCGACGTCGATTTCAACAGCAGCAAGAAAGCTCTGATACCGGCGCAGAAGTACACCCCCTTCGAGATGGGGCTGGGCCGCCTGGTGCAGCTCGACACGGCGCCGTTTGTCGGCCGCCGGGCGCTGGTCGAGGAACAGCGGCGCGGGCCGAAGCGGATGATCGTGGGGCTCGAGGTGGACTGGAGCGACGTCGAGGCCGCGCACGATCGGCTGGGGCTGCCGCCCGTGGCGCCGGCCGCCGCCTCGCGCGTCGCGGTGCCGGTCCTGCACAACGGACGGCAGATCGGCCGTGCCACCACCACCGCCTGGTCGCCGACGCTGAAGCGCCTCATCGCGCTGGCGACGATTGACGCGCCGCACTTCGCCGAGGGCACGCGTCTGCAGATTGAGATTACGGTCGAAGCCGTGCGCCAGACCGCCGGAGCGACCGTGGTCAAGACGCCGTTCTTCAACCCGCCGCGCAAGACCGCGACACCGCCGCCATAAGTGCGCGAGCCCAGGCAGCCCCTCGGTCATCGCCGTGAACAACGTTCTTCTCGCCGGCTTCTGCCTCAAAGCGGCGCGCTCGATGCATCCATAGGGACTCGCCACGGCAGAGCCGAGTTGCTTGGAGGCGCCAACGATTGACACGCCACGGTCACGCCAGCACATCAGCGAGCGCCGCGACCGCGCCGCGCAGCTGCTCGTCGCTCAGGTAGGGAGCGGGGCCGGCGCGCAGGATGTCGCCTCGCGCATCCACGAACACCTGCCGCTCGCGGAGCGCGCGCACGACCTGCGCCGCGTCCGGTGTCCGGATCGCGAGGAAGCCTGCGCGGCGCCCCTCGGGCACCGGCTCGATCGACGCCCGGGCCGGGTCGATGTCGAGGGCGGCGAAACCGGTTTCGAGAAGCCCGACCTGGTGCCGGCTGATCGACCGCAGTCGTTCAGGCGTCAGTCCGTGCGCCGCGTGGAATGCGAACACCGCCGTCGCTCGATAATGCGACGTCGGATCGTAGGTGGCGCCGGCGAAGGCGTCGGCGCCCGGACCATAGGCCACGCCGGCGCGCGGGGCGGACTGGTCACGCGCCGTGAACTCGGCAAACCATCCCGTCAGCACCGGCCGCATCGTGCAGCCGGGCGGCACGCGCAGAAAGCAGTTGCCCTCGCCGAGCTGGCAGGTACTTGTATCCCCCGCCGGTGACGAACGCACTGGCGAGACCCATCTTCTCGACATCGAACGGCACGACGTTGAGATGGTGGTACGCATCGACGAGGAGCGCCGCGCCGTGCCGTTCGCAGGCTGCGGCGACACGGTCCAGTCCCGGCACGATCTCGGCCGTCTGAAAAAGAACGGACGACACGAGCACCGCGGCCGTGCGTGCATCCACCGCATGCGCCAGGCGGTCGGCCAGATCGTCGGCAGGCCGCGCGGCAATCCTGATGACGTCGAGCCCTTCTTCGTCGAGCCGATCCATCTGCCGGCGGATCGTGTGGAACTCGCCGTCGGTCGTGATCAGGCGGCGACGCTCGCGCCACGGCAGCGCCGACAGCCACCGGGTCACCAGTTCGTGCGTGTTCTGCCCGAGCGCGATGTTCGCGGGCGCGTCGTTGAGCAGCCGCCCGAACCCGTCCCGCACCCGCGCGGCCTGCTCGGCAGCCGGCCCCCACTTGTCGTCCACGAACTCCGCCGCATCGAGCCACGCGCGCTGCTGCCCCTCAAACGCCACATCCGGCCACGCCTGGTGGGAGTGGCCGGTGAGGAGGATGCGATCGGTGACGCGGAAGCGGCGATAGTGGTCTGAGAGGGGCATGATCGCGGCTACGGGCTCCGGGCTCCGGGCTCCGGTCTACGGCTCCGGGCTTCGGGCTTCGGGCTTCGGGCTTCGGGCGGGAATCTAGTTCTCCACGCTCGGCCGCAATGAGCCGCTCCATTTCGTCCGACAGTCTTTGCAGCTGCTTCACTACGCTCCCACACTTGCTCCCCAATGCCTGGCCCGCGCTCTCTTCGATACATCCCAGTTCCGTTCCGAGAGCAATCAGATATGCGAGTTCACAGGCCGATCCGAGCGCCGATGTTGACGAAATTCGCAGTACTCCTTTGTCGTCCTTCGCGCGCATCCCTTCAACGATGTTGCTCGGAACGGATACGGCGGCGCGGCGAATCTGGAGCCGCATTCCAAACTGTTCATCTTTCGGAAAGGCGCTCGTCTCCCGGTAAACGGCGATCGTCAGCTGGTGAGCGTCTCCGAACACGCGGAGCTTGTTGTGATCTCTGCTCATAGGCGACCTCGCCCGTAGCACTGGCAAGGAGCGCGCCGGCAGCGAGCGTCGGAGGGCCCGAAGCCGAGACGAAGCCCGGAGCCCGTAGCCCGCAGCCCGCAGTCCTACAGCCGCCCCCGTATCTCCCACAGATCCGGAAAGACCGGCCGCGCGAGCGTGCGAATGAGATAGGCCGCGCCGCTCGATCCTCCGGTCCCCGGCTTCATGCCGATCGTCCGTTCCACCATCTTGACGTGGCGATAGCGCCACTCCTGGATGCCTTCGTCGAGATCCACGAGGCGTTCGCAGAGTTCGGCGTTCTTGCTGTCGTTCCGGTAGATGTCGATCAGGATGTGCTGGATGTCTTCCGCGGCTTCTACGGGCTGCGACGTGTCGCGCGTCAGGTGCGCGGCAGGCACCTTGTAGCCTTCCCGCGCGAGGTATTGCAGGAAGGCATCCCAGAGCGTCGGCTCGCCATAGCGCCGGTGCAGCGCGGCGCGCGCGCGGCTGCCTTCGGGGAACCTGGCGATGGCCTTGTCGCTCTTGGCGCCGAGCAGGAACTCGATCTGGCGGAACTGGTCCGACTGGAAGCCGCTGGCGGCGGCGAGCCGCTCGCGAAAGCTGAGGAACTCGAGCGGCGTCATCGTTTCCAGGATGTCGAGCTGCGCGACCAGCACCTTCAGGATCGTGAGGACGCGCTTCAGGGTGTGCTGGGCCTTGTGCGGCTCGTCGCCCTTGAGCAGCAGCGAGACCCGATCGAGCTCGTGCAGCAGCTCCTTGAACCACAGCTCGTACACCTGGTGGATGACGATGAAGAGCATCTCGTCGTGTTCGGGCCCGCGGATCGCGGCTGCTGGAGCGAGAGCAGCTCGTCGACCTTCAGGTAGCTGCCGTAGGTGACGGCAGCGTCGGTTGTGGCATCACTCATGGCTCACGCCCTGGTCGACATCGAGGCCGACGGCGCGCATCAGGGCGATGGCGTTGCTGCGCGTCACGGGCCCGGGCTTCATGCGGTAGTCGAAGTGGATCTCCGCGCCCTCGAAATGATCCTCGAAGTGCACGTTCTGCGCGCGCGGCGCGAGCTCGGCGGACACCGCCGTCAGCGCGAGGTCGTGTGTCGTGATGAGGCCGAGCGCGCCGCGATCGAGGAGGCTGCGCAGGACGCCGGATGCCCCGACCAGCCGGTCGTGCGAGTTGGTGCCGTGAAAGATCTCGTCGAGGAGGAAGAGGACCGGCGTCGGTCCCGCTGCGGCGTCGGCGATCTGGCGAATCCGCGTGATCTCCGCGTAGAAACGCGAGCGTCCTTCCTGCAGCGAGTCCTGGATGCGCAGCGTGGCGCCGAGGACGAGCGGCGTGAGCCGCAGCGCGCGTCCGCGAACCGGGGCGCCGGCAAACGCGAGCACCGCGTTGATGCCGACGGTCCGCAGCAGCGTGCTCTTCCCCGACATGTTCGAGCCGCTGACGACGAACAGGCGGGTCGGCGGGGTCAGTCGCACGTCGTTGCGCACCATTCGCGCGGCCGGGATGAGCGGATGCCCGAGATCGCTGCCGTCGTACTCGGCGGGGCCGGTCTCGACGATCTCCGGGAACGGATCCGCGGGGTGCTCGTAGCGATACGCCGACAGCGAGCTGAGCGCCTCGAACTCGGCGACCGCGCGCAGCCAGATGGCGACGTGGGCGCCGTGAAGGCGGCGCCAGTGCTCGATCGCGAAGGCGATTTGCGTGCCCCAGAGCAGAGCGGCGCCGATGAAGCGCAAAGAACGGGTTGTGCTGCCAGTCGTGCCACTCGACGAGGCGATGCAACCGGTGAATCGCCCGCGACGCCGCGAGGCCGCGCGTGTTGAGGCTGTCGCGCAGCGCGCGGAGGCGCGCCGAGTCGAACTGCTGCGCCTCGAGCTGAAGAAGGACGTGCGCCAGGATGTCGAGGTCGCGGGCGGGGCCGTCGGCGGCGTGCAGCGCCTTGTCCACCCGCGCCCGGAACGGCGTGGAGAACGCGATCTCGAGGGCGACGACGAGGACGAACGGGCCGCCGTCGCCGCTGAATCCCCACCAGGCGGCGGTCGCGACAGCGCTGAGGCTCAGCGCCGCTGCCACCCAACGCGGCCACTCGTGGCGCAGTCCGGGAGGAGCATCGGCCCAGGCGGTGAGCGCCTCGCTATGCACGCCCGCCCGCACGTCCGTGCCGGCCAGCGCCAGGCGCTCGCGCAGATCCAGGGCAGGCGTGAGCTCGGTGATCGCCTCGCGTCGCGCCCGAACCTCCGCCGGCGCGGCAGGGCGGGTGAGCCATGCGGCGAGCGTCTCTTCTCCGGCGCGGGTTCGCGCGATCGAGAGCAGCTCGAAGAGCGAGCCGCGGCCGAACAGGTCGAGGTCGTTGGCGTAGAGGTGATGATCGTCCACGAATCGGTCGCCGGCCTCGCCTGTCCCCGCCCACCGATCCTCGAGACGGGACACGCCGCGCTCGTAGAAGAGAATCGCGCGCGCGGCGAAATCGCGCTTGCGAATGATCGTGTCGTGGCGCTGCACGAGCCAGCCGAACACCACGACCGGCACCGCCAGCCACCAGTACGACAGGGTGCCGCGCCAGCCGAGAAAGGCGAGCAGCAGCAACACGCCAAAGACGCCGAGGCGCAGATAGCTCAGGCGGGCGTCGCGCGCGGACAGCGCGTCGTGAGCCGCGCGGCGCTGCCGGAGCCGTTCCCGATACTCCGCCGCCGGGCCGGCAACGCTCGGAGCGACCTCACGCATGTGACACGGCGTTCATTGTGACCCACACACAGACGACCGGGGCGGCGCTTCGTGAACAGAATGTTATAGTACGAAATATATTACGTGTCACATCAAATGCGCATTCGCGGTCGATCCGCCGCCGAGATCGTGATCTCGGTCGAGCAGGAGGTCCACGCCGGGCGCCTGCCGCCCGGGGTGGCGCTGCCGACCGTGCGGGACCTCGCCACGACCCTCAGGTCAGCCCGGCCACCGTCGCGGCTGCCTACAAAGCACTGCGCGGCCGTGGTTTAGTGGCTGGCTCCGGCCGCAACGGCACCCGGGTCACCGCCAATCCGCCGTCGCCGTCGGCACGGCGGGCGTCGCAGCCACCCGCGCCCGGGCTGATCGATCTCGCCACCGGCAACCCCGATCCCGCGCTCCTTCCGCCGCTCGAAGGGGCGCTCCGCGCGGTGGCCTCCGAGCCGCGCTTGTACGGCGAGGCCGCCGAGCTGCGTCCGCTCATGAGCTTCCTCCAGGGGGAGTTCGCCGCCGATGGAATCGCCGCGCCCGCGGTCACGGTGGTCAGCGGCGCGCTCGACGGCGTCGAACGCGTGCTGCGCGAACATCTGCGCCCGGGCGACGCGGTGGCGGTCGAGGACCCGTCGTTTCCCGGCGTGCTCGACCTCCTCGCGGCGGGAGGCTACAGCCGCGTGCCATTCCTCGTCGACGACGAGGGCCCGGTGCCCGCATCCGTCAACGAGGCGATGCGGCGGGTGCGCGCCCTCATCCTGACGCCGCGCGCGCAGAACCCGACAGGCGCGGCGCTCACCACCGGCCGCGCCGCGGAATTGCGCCGCATCGTCGCGCAGGCACGCGCACGTGCTGATGATCGAAAACGATCCGGCCGGCCCGGTTGCCGGAACGGCGGGGATCACGCTCGCCGGAGACGCGAAGCACTGGGCCGTCATTCGATCGACGTCGAAGTTCCTCGGCCCCGATCTCCGCGTGGCCGCGCTCGCGGGCGATGCGCTGACGATCGCTCGCGTCGAAGGCCGGCACGCGCTTGGCCCGCGCTGGGTCAGCACGATCCTTCAGCAGCTCGTCCTCCGGCTGTGGTCCGATCCGTCGAGCGGCCGGCTGCTGGCGCGCGCGGCGGAGATCTACGCGCAGCGCCGCTCCGCCCTGCTCGCGGCGCTGGCGGGACGCGGCATCGTGGCGCACGGCCGATCGGGGTTCAATGTCTGGATCCCGGTGCGCGAGGAAGCCGCGGTGCTGAACGCGCTGGCGGAGGAGGGCTGGGGCGTGATGGCCGGCGAGCGCTTCCGTCTCCGCACCGCACCCGCCATCCGCGTCACGTGCTCGACGCTGACTGCGGCCGACGCCGAACGGTTCGCCGCAGCCCTCGAACAGGCACTGCGGCCAAAGGCGGCTGGCTTCGCCTAGGCCGACCTGAAGGTCGGCCTCTACGAGGACTCGCCACGAAATGACCACGAGCCGCGGAGACGCGGAGGCGCAGAGCCAACTCGCGAGACTGTCCTCCGCGTCTCCGCGTCTCCGCGGCTAGGGGAAGGCGAAACGCCATCAGCGCATATCCCGCAGCTCCCACGGGCTCTTCGACCGCAGCGGCGTGTTCAGGAACCGCACGAGCGGCACGATGCCGCGGAACACTTTCAGCAGCTCGGGGTAGAACCGCTGGCTCGTCGCGAACTCGGCGTCGAACTCGCGGCCTGCGAGGTACTGCCGGTAGCGCAGGTAGTCGGCCGCCGGATGATCCTTGAGATACCCGCGCGGGACACGCGTGAGCTGCTCGCCGCCGAGCGCCCCTGCCGCCGCGGTGAACGCCGCGCGTGCGCACGGTGCGATGCAGCTTCGGGTGCGTCTCGGCAATGTGCGCCCGAATCGCCTGCAGGTCCGACGACGAGGGCATGTACAGCCCGCCGCCGATCCAGACCCACTTCGGCGCGATTTCGAGGTAGAGCCCGGCGCCTTCTCCACGCGGGAACCCGCGCGCCGGAAAATGGGCGGCGACGTGCGTCTTGAGCGGTGTCTTGTCGTTGCTGAAGCGTGTGTCGCGGTAGATGCGATACAGCGAGACGCGCGGATCCGACACGAGCTCGGGCGCGAACCGCGGAAGGTCGCCGGCAAGGCGCCCGAGCAGCTCGATCATCGGCCCGCGGACGTGCTGCTCGTAGTGGTCTTTGCGGGCGCGGAACCATTCGCGGTCGTTGTTGCGTTTCAAGGCGCGCAGGAACGCGAGCGTCTTCCTGGTAAACGGCGAGGTCATCCCTCCACGATACAATCCCCCGCAATGCCCTCGGTGCTCACGGAAGACACCAGGACCGCGCTGGTGGCCGATCTGCGCGGGATCCTCGGCGATCGCTGCACGACCAATCCCACGCAGCTCCTGAATCACAGCCACGGCGAGTCCTATCATCCGGCCGGCGACCCTGACGTGGTCGTCTTTCCGATCGCCACCGACGAGGTGAGCGCCGTGATGAAGGCTGCCGCGCGTCACGGATCACCTGTCGTCCCGTTCGGCATCGGCTCCGCCCTCGAAGGGCACGTCAACGCCATCAGCGGCGGCGTGACGATCGATCTGTCGCGCATGAACCGCGTGCTGCGCGTGAGCGTCGAGGACCTCGATGCGACCGTCGAAGCGGGAGTCACGCATCGACAGCTCAACAAGGCCCTCGTCAATGCCGGCGTGCACTTCTGGGTCGATCCGGGCGCGGACGCCACGATCGGCGGAATGGCGGCCACTCGCGCGTCAGGCACGACCGCCGTCCGCTACGGGACGATGCGCGAGGCTGTGCTCGGGCTGACGGTGGTGCTCGCGGACGGGCGCGTGATCAGGACCGGCGGGCGCGCCCGCAAGTCCGCGTCGGGCTACGACCTGACGCGGCTGTTCGTCGGATCGGAAGGGACGCTGGGCGTCATCACCGACGTGACGGTTCGCCTGCACGGCTTCCCCGAAGCGGTGTCGGCGGCGGTGTGCCCGTTCCAGTCGATGGAGGGCGCGGTCCAGACGGTCATCACGACGATCCAGCTTGGCATTCCCGTCGCGCGGATCGAGCTGCTCGACGAGGTCCAGCTCGACGCGGTCAACCGCTATTCCCGGACGAACTACCCGCTGCAGCCGACGCTCTTCTTCGAGTTCCACGGCACCAGCAAGGAAGGCGTCGAGGAGCACGCGCGCTCGGTGGAGGAGATTGCGGCCGAGAATGGCGCGGCGGGCTTTCAATGGGCGCTCACGACGGAAGCGACGCGAGAAGCTGTGGCACGCCCGGCACACGGCCTTCTACGCCGCCGTCGCGCTCCGGCCCGGAGGCAAGGCCTGGACGACAGACGTCTGCGTGCCCATCTCGCGCCTCGCCGAATGCATCCTCGAGACGAGGGAGGATCTGCAGCGGCACGTCGCTCACCGCGGCCCTCGTCGGTCACGTCGGCGACGGCAACTTCCACCTGATCTTCTCGCTCGACCCCGACGACGCGGCGGAGATGGCCGAGGTGACGCGGGTCAACGGCCGGCTCATACATCGTGCGCTGGGCATGGGCGGGACGTGCAGCGGCGAGCACGGTGTCGGCATCGGCAAGATCGACTACCTGCACGCGGAGCATGGCGACGCCCTCGACGTGATGAAGTCGATCAAGCGGCTGTTCGATCCGGAGAACCGGATGAACCCGGGTAAGATGTTTCGATGGAGTCACGGGCGACCACAGAGGCACGAGACACAGAGAAGCAGCAGTCCGACTCGTGTTCGTGTCTGTATCGGCACGGACAATTCTCGGCGAAGAAGCGCAATCCACTCCTTCACTCTTCGACTTCGCCGACACGCCCGAACCGTCCGCCGCCGCCGCGCCGCCCACCGGCGGGTCAACCGACGGCGTCGCCCTCCACGAGGCGGCGCAGACGCGGTACCTGAACTACGCACTCTCCGTCATCACGTCCCGCGCGCTTCCCGACGTCCGCGACGGTCTCAAGCCGGTGCAGCGCCGCATCCTCTACACGATGTGGCAGCAGAACCTCACCGCCGACGCCAAGCACCGCAAGTGCGCCAAGGTCGTCGGCGACGTGATGGGCAGCTACCACCCGCACGGCGACGCCGCGCTCTACGAGACGCTGGTGCGCATGGCGCAGGCGTTCTCGCTGCGTTACCCGTTGATCGACGGCTCCGGCAATTTCGGATCGCTCGACGGCGACAGCGCCGCCGCCATGCGCTATACCGAGTGCCGGCTCGCACGCATCTCGGACGAGATGCTCACCGAGATCGATCAGAGCACGGTGCCCTTCCGTCCGAACTACGACGGCACGAAGACCGAGCCCGTCGTGCTGCCGGCGCGCATTCCGAGCCTCCTCGTCAACGGCGCCACCGGCATCGCCGTCGGCATGGCGACCAACATCCCGCCGCACAACCTCGGTGAAGTCTGCACCGCGCTCATCAAGCTGCTCGACAACCCCGACCTGAGCAGCGTGCAGCTCTGTCGCTACGTGAAGGGACCGGACTTTCCGACCGGCGGCCAGGTCCTCAACACCGCCGACGAATTGAAGGAGATCTACAAGACCGGCTCCGGCAGCGTCCGCCTGCGCGCGACGTGGGAAGAGGGACCGTCCAGCCGCAGCGGCCAGACACTCTACGTCACGAGCATTCCCTACACCGTGAACAAGGCCGCCCTGGTGGAGCGCATCGCCGACGTCGTCCTCTCGCGCAAGCTGCCGCCGCTCGTGGATGTAAAGGACGTGTCCACCGACGACGTGCGGATCGCGCTCGAAATCAAGAAGGACGCCGACCCGCGGATGGTCATGGCGTATCTCTTCAAGAACACGCCGCTCCAGACCAACTTCGCCGTCAACCTGACGTGCCTGATCCCGACGGAGAACGAGGAGGTGGGGAGGCCCGAGCGCCTCGATCTCCACTCGATGCTCCGTTACTTCCTGAACTTCCGCCTCGAGGTCGTCACCAGGCGGCTCGAGCACGAGCTCGAGGCGCTGAAGAAGCGGATTCACATCCTCGAAGGCTTCGAGAAGGTCTTCGACGCGCTCGACGAGATCATCCGGATCATCCGCAAGTCCGACGGCAAGGCGGACTCGGCGGACAAGATCATGAAGCGCTTCGGCCTCGACGCGGAGCAGGCCGACGCGATCCTCGAGCTCAAGCTGTATCGCCTCGCGCGCCTCGAGGTCCTCGTCATCCAGAACGAGCTGACCGACAAGCGGAAGCGCGCGCGCCAGATCACGGGACTGCTCAAGAGCGAGGAAGGCCGCTGGAACGTCGTGCGCGGCGAGATTGAGGAGGTCCAGAAGGCGTACGCCGACAAGACCGACAAGCGCCGGACCCGCCTCGAGACCGCCGAGGAGGTCGCCTTCACCGCCGACGACTTCATCGTCGAGGAGGACAACGTCGTCATCGTCTCGCGCGACGGGTGGGTGAAACGGCAGAAAGAGGTTCGCGATCTGTCGACGACGCGGCTGCGCGAAGGGCGACTCGGTGCTGGCGGTCCTGCCGGGCAGCACGCGCGCGACGGTCGTGTTCTTCACCAACTTCGGCGTGGCCTACACCTCGCGCATCATCGACGTCCCGGCCTCCACGGGCTATGGCGAGCCGGTGCAGAAGCTGTTCAAGCTGAAGGACCACGAGCGTGTGATCGCCGCGTTCAGCCTTGATCCGCGCGTGGCCGGCGACATCAAGAGCCGGAAGGAAGGCGAGCCGGCCACGGTGCACGCCATCGCGGTGACGAGCGACGGCTACAGCCTGCGGTTCAGCCTCGAGCCGTTCGTCGAGGCCGAGCACGCGCGCCGGACGGCGGTACGCGCGGCCGGCCGAGGGGGTCGAAGTCGTCGGCGTCGCCAGGATCAGCGGGCGCGAGACGATCATCGCCGCCACGCGGGACGCCCACGCGATTCTCGTCCAGGCCGACGAGGTGAACTACCTGTCGGGCCCGGGCAAGGGGGTCATCCTGATCAAGCTCGCCAGCGGCGACGACAGGGTGCTTGGCTTCATCGCCTCGACCGGCGACCGCGATCTGATGCGGGTGGAAACAAGCCGCGGCGGGGAGCAGACCATCAGCACCACGAAGTACGAGGTCACGGGCCGCGGCGGCAAAGGGCGCGAGCTGCTCCAGCGCGGCCAGTTCACGCGCGTCATCCCGAACGAGGTCGAGAACCCGGAGCCGCTCTGTCCACCGACTAGGTCAGCCTGAATGTCCGCGCGTTCCGTTCTGACGGGTGCCGCCCTGGCCCTCCTCGCCAAGGCCGAGCCGGCGCCCGTGTTGGCGATATCCCGCGAGGTCTCCCTGGACACCCGAAGTCGAACGGTGGCCCAGCATCCCGTCCCGCCATCGCCGCGGTGAAGCTATACTGTTGGGCGGGCCTGAAGGCCCGCCTCTTCATCCGGACCCTTGGCGGGTCGGTGACATGGCGGATCTTTGAAGGTCCGTTCTGAGCGAGGGCCGGCGTTACACAAGACACAAGGCTCAATGCACAAGGCGCAACCTGTCGTTGAAACGCCTTGAGTCTTGACCTTGGGCTTTGAGCCTTGAACGATGCCCGCCCTGCTTTTCTCTTTCGGGATCCTGCCCTTCGACCAAGTCTCGGTCGCCGGCTTCCCGGAGCTTGAGCCGCGCGCCTGCGCGGCGGAATGCTAATGAACGTCACAGAAACCACACGTAGTACCCGCATCGCGGTCTTCATCGATTTCGACAACGTCGAGATCGGCGTGAAGAGCACCATCGGCGGGCAATTCGACATCGGCCTCGTGCTCGAGGCCATCAAGGAACGCGGCGAGATTGTCACCAAGATCGCCTACAGCGACTGGAAGCGCGCCGGCGATTACAGCCGCCTGCTCACGCAGCATGCCATCCGCATGGTGCAGCGCAACCTCACGCCGGGCGGTGACAAGAACGGCGCCGACATCACGATGGCGCTCGACGCGCTCGAGATGGCCTTCACGCACGACCACATCAACGCCTTCGTCATCGTCGGCGGCGACAGCGACTTCATCTCCCTCGTCGAGAAGCTCAAGCAGTACGGCCGCAAGGTCATCGTCGTGGGCGGACGGCAGTTCACCAGCGCGACGATGCAGCGGAACTGCCATGAGTTCATCGCGTACGAGAACCTCGTGGGGAGCAGCCGCAGCGGCCGCGGCACCGAGCGCGGCGGGCGGCCAGTCGGCTCCAGCGGGCAGCGACATCTCGAAGGTGCTGCCGCTGGTGAAGCGGGCGTTGAAGGTGCTCTCCGAGCGCGAGGTCGCGCCGCAGCTCGGCCTGCTCAAGAGCACGCTGCTGCAGCTCGACTCGACGTTCTCGGAGCGCGAGTACGGCGCCAGCAGCTTCCGCGACTTCATGGAGAAGGTCGCTCAAAGCGGAGCGGTGGCGCTCAAGCAGGCGGGCCGCAGCATGCTCGTGGAGCTGCACGACGGTCCGGACGACGGTGTCGTCCACGCCCCACCCGGGGAGCGACCGGTCGAGGCAGCGCCGCCGCCGCCTCCGCCGCCGCCGCCGCGGAGAACCCGCGAACCGGAACCGCCGCAGCGCCGACGTCGACGAAGAAGAGTCGCTGCCGCAGTCGCCGATGAGCATGCAGGACGGCATCCGCGCCGTGCAGCACGCGTTCGGACAGGCCGCGACGCCGCTGCGCTGGCCGATGTACGTCCGGCAGGCCAAGCAGTATCTTCGCACCTCGATCGAGGGGTTCGATGAGCGCAAGTACGGCTTCGCGTCAGTGGTCGATCTGCTGCGCGCCGCCGGCAAGGAAGGCGTGCTCCGGATAGAGCGCGACCGCCAGGGCGCGGTGCGGGTGTTCCCGGGCGTCAACCTGGGCGGACGGCCGACGATGCCGGTCGCCGATGTCGCCGAGCCCGCCGTGGATGCCGGCATGGACGATGCGCCGATCGAGGCCGTGGCGGAGCCAGTTGGCAGCGACGCCGTGATTGCCGAACCCGTTGACGAGCCGCCCATCGTCGATGTGCAGCCGATCGAGGCGCCGCAGGCCGAATTCGTCACCGAGGCGACGCCGGCGAAGAAGGGCACGCGAGGCCGCCGGGCGCCGGCGGGGCGAACGGCGAAGACGGCAAAGACCAAGACCGCGAAGCCGGCTGCCGCCCGGAAGCGGACGCGGGCGAAAACGCCGGCGACCGCCAGCGACCAGAGTTAGACGCGCAACTCCAGTGTGTTCGTGTAGAGGCCGACCTTCAGGTCGGCCTGGCGGGCCTCCACGAACGCGCCGGACGTGGAGCGTCCGGAGGCGTTTCAGCGGTCCACGAACTCGCTCTCGACGTACCCGCCGCGTGGCGTCCACTGGATGCGCCGCACGGCGGGAATCCTGCGCCCGGGCTGGCGAACGTAGATCAGGACTTCGTCGTAGCCGCGCGAACGTACGGGCTCGACGATCTGAATGCCGATTCCCCGCGCGTCGTCCAGCCTCTCGGCATCGACGTGGACGACCATCATGTGCTGCGCCGCGGTCGCCTTCGTCACCGCCCAACCAACGCGCGGCGTGTTCGCCGCATCGCGTGCCGTCTTGTTGATCGCGCGGGCAAGCGTGGACGTCGCCGTGTCCGCAGACACGGCCAGATCCGGCGCCGGGCGGAGCAGGAACCCGAGCCCGAGGAGGCCGAGGACGGCCAGGGAAGCAGCGCCGGCGCCCAACAGCTTTGGGAACATGGGCTGTCCGTTATCGCCGCCCACTATATCGCAGCGCTCATGCCGCGGACGGCGGCCGGCGTGAAATTCCGCGGAGGATGGTACCTTAGAGGACCGCTAACGCATGGCGACCAATTACACCGCGAAAGACATCACCGTCCTCGAAGGACTCGAGCCCGTCCGCAAGCGTCCCGGCATGTATATCGGCGGCGTCGGGACGGCCGGGCTGCACCATCTGGTCTGGGAGATCCTGGACAACGCCGTGGACGAGGCGATGAACGGCTATGCCTCGAACATCACGGTCACTCTGCACGAGGACGGCAGCTCCATCACCATCGCGGACGACGGCCGCGGCATCCCGGTCGACAAGCACCCGGCGACGAAAAAGAGCGCGCTCGAAGTCATCTTCACCGTCCTTCACGCCGGCGGCAAGTTCGATCAGGGCAGCTACAAGACCGCCGGAGGCCTGCACGGCGTCGGCGCGAGCGTGGTGAACGCGCTCTCGGCCGAGCTGCGTGCCAGCGTCAGGCGCGACGGCTCGCTGTGGGAGATGTCCTTCAAGCGCGGCAAGCCGGCCGCCCCGCTGAAGAAGGCCGGCGCGGCGCGAGGCACGGGCACGACCGTGTATTTCCACCCCGATCCGACGATCTTCCCGAAGGTCGAGTTCGACGCCGCGACCATCCGCGAACGGCTCGAGATCGTGAGCTACATCCACAAGGGTGTGCGGGTCACGTTCGAGAACGAGGCGGCAGGGACCAAGGAAGTCTTCCAGCACCATGAGGGCCTGTCCGACTTCCTCAAGAAGGTCGTCGGCGAGCGCGGCGCCAAGCCGGTGCACGACGCACCCTTCGTGCTCGAGCGCGACAGCGGGCCGCGACTCGATCTCGTGCTGCAGTGGAGCGAGGCGACCGACGAGCACGTGCGCAGTTACGTCAACGGCATCCCGACCGCGTCCGGCGGCACGCACGAGAACGGACTGCGTGCCGGCCTGGGCAAGGCGGTCCGTAACTACATCGACACGCACAACCTCTCGCCCAAGGGCGTGACCCTGACCGCCGAGGACATCCGCGAAGGACTGATCGGCATCCTCAGCCTCTTCATCGCGGAGCCGCAGTTTCAGGGACAGACGAAAGATCGCCTGAACAACCCGGAGCTCACGGCCTCCATCGACTCCGCCGTCCGGCCCGCGCTCGAGCACTGGCTCAATCACAACAGGAGCGTGGCGGAGTCGATCGTCGCCCGCATCATCCTCTCCGCGCGGGCGCGCGAGGCAAGCCGCGCCGCCCAGGCGGAAGTCTCGAGGAAGACGGCGACCTCCGGCCGCCTCAACCTGCCGGGCAAGCTCAGTGACTGCACCGGCTCCGGCCGCGAGGACAGCGAGCTGTTCGTCGTCGAGGGCGATTCAGCCGGAGGGTCGGCGAAGCAGGGGCGCGATCGCGCGAGGCAGGCGATCCTGCCGCTGCGCGGCAAGGTGATGAACACCGAAGGCATGGCGCTCGCCAAGGTGCTCGAGAACAAGGAGCTCGCCGACCTGGTGACCGCGCTCGGATGCGGCCTGGGCAAGAGCTTCGAGCTCGCCAAGCTCCGCTACGGGAAGGTGATCATCCTGGCCGATGCCGACTCGGACGGCCACCACATCGCGACGCTGCTCCTCACGTTCATCTATCGCCACCTCCCGCAACTGATCGCGGGCGGCAAGGTGTTCCTCGCGCAGCCGCCGCTCTACCGCATCGACGTCGGCAAGGACACGCTCTGGGCGCTCGACGACGCGCACCGGGACCGCATTCTGAAGCTGCACGGCAACGGCCGCAGCAAGCCGGAGATTACGCGGTTCAAGGGGCTGGGCGAGATGATGCCGAAGGTGCTCTGGGAGACGACGATGAACCCGCGGACGCGCCGCCTGCTGAAGGTCGAGATCGTGGACCAGATCGTCACCGATCGCGTCATCAACGAGCTGATGGGAAAGGATGCCTCGGCCCGATTCCGCTTCATCATGGATCGTGCCGAGGAGGCGCAGGAGCTGGACGTGTGATTCTTGATCAATCAGGAATTGCGATCCTTGAGTTTTGATTGGTGGAGATTTTTGATCGCTGACGCTTGATTGGCGGGTGATTTCCCAGGCTTTCCGTGGCGGCGCGTTCTGTGCGATCGCGCGGTCATGAATCACGATGATTTGAAAGCCCGATCCTTGCCGAGGCCGGTATCGTTTCGCGCGACCTGACTGCGCCGCTCTGGCGAGAGGCAGACGAGCTGACGCGAATCTTCGTGCGATCGCGCGAGACCGCGCGTGCCAATCGCGACGCGCGCACCCGCCGATAGATCGGCATTCGACAAATCGTCATTCAACATCGAGTCGATAATCCGCAGTCCGCAATCAGGAATACTGATTGAGGACCCCTGAGGTAAACTCCAGCGTTGGTGTCCAGTCCCCCCGTTAAACCGCAGAAATTCGATCGGTCGATCGTCGAGGGCCCCATCGGTCCTGCCGTCTGGAAGCTGGCATGGCCGACGATGCTGCAGAACATCATCGCCGGGCTGCAGGGCATCATCGATCACGCGATGGTCGGGCAGTTCGTCGGCTACACGGCGAATGCGGCGATCGGCGTCAGCTGGCAGATCATCATCGTCGTCATCGTCTTCCTGAGCTCGCTGTTCACCGGGATGGCGGTGCTCGTCGCGCGCTTTGCCGGCGCGAACGAGCCTGACAAAGTGAACCGCGTCGTCTATCAGGCGTTCCTGACGGCGATGATCCTGTCGTGCCTGCTCGCCACGGTCGGCTACGTCGCCGCGCCGGCGCTGCTGGATCTGGTGAACGCCGCGCCCGACGTGCAGCGCGAGGCGCTCCCGTTCCTCCGGACGATGCTCGTGGGCATCTTCGGCATGATGCTCTTCTTCATGCTGAGCGGCGCCTTCAGGGCGGCCGGCGATCCACGCACTCCGCTGCGGCTCGGCGTCATGATGACGATCCTCACGATCGTCTTCAACGTGCTGCTCATTCCGATTTTTGGCACCGTCGGCGCCGCCTACGGCACGGTGGCGAGCAGCACGCTCGTCTCCATCTACGGCCTGTGGCGGATGTCGCGTCCTGCGTCGGTGATCCATTTCGCCAGCGGGATGGACCTGACGCCGGACTGGGCGATCATCCGGTCGCTCTTTCGCTTCGGGCTGCCGACCGGCGTTCAGGGCATCGCCATGAACGTGGCGGGCGTGCTGCTCCTGCGCTTCATCGGATCGCTGCCCGACAGCGCGGCCGCCCAGGCTGCCTATGCGGTGGGCTACACCGAGCTGTTTTCGCTGATTACGTGGACGTCGGTGGGCCTGATGGGCGCCGCGGGGACGATCGCGGGCCAGAACCTGGGCGCCGGTAATCCCGGGCGCGCGCTCGAGGGTGTGCAGGTGGCGGCGCGCATCGGGCTCGGTGTCGCCGCGGTCGTCGGCACGATGTTCGTGGTGATGCCTGGCGTCCTGCTCGGCATCTTCGGAATGACCGATCCCGTGGTGCTGTCGCTCGGCGAGGAACTGCTGCGCTACCTGAGCGTCTCCGGCATCTTCATCACCGTGGCGCTCGCCTACACGGGCGGTCTGCAAGGCACCGGCGACACGCGCAGCCCGCTCTACATCTCGATCGTGTCGCAGATCGCGATCCCGCTCGGCATCTGCACCGTCCTCCAGGCCACGCGCGGCCTGGCGGCGCACGACATCTGGATTGCCATCCTCATCGGCCACTTCACGCGCTGCCTGCTGAGCGTGATTCGATTCCGCCAGCAGAAGTGGCGCCACATCCAGGTGGACATCGAACCGGCACGGCCTTGATCAACTCCCAACTCCCAATCTGATTCCTGTTCCAACTCCAAGCGGAAGGCTTGGTGCTGTCGGTTGGGGTTGGAAGTTGGCGCGCCCCTGTCGATTGGGAGTTGAGGTTCTCCCAATCGATCCCGTTCAACTCCCAAGCTGTTGAAGGCCTGGCGCTGTCGGTTTGGGAGTTGGAAGTTGGCATGCCCTGTCGCGTTGGGAGTTGGAAGTTGGCATGCCCTGTCGCGTTGGGAGTTGAGAGTTGGAAGCTGGTGCGCCCTGTGGGGTTGGGAGTTGAGGTTGTCTGTCAATGAAGCGTGATCCACTCCGACTTCACCGGCGTGCGCAAGGTTCCCCCGCCTGAGAACGAGCCCAACTACAGTTACCTGCCGGGTTCCCGCGAGCGCGGCGAGCTGAAGGCGCGGCTCGCCCGGATGGCGGGCGAGACGGCCGACATCCCGATCGTGATCGGCGGCTGCGAGATACGCACCGGCCGCGTCGAGCATTCGGTCATGCCGCACAACCATCGTCACGTGCTGGCGGACTGGCACGCGGCCGGGCCGCAGCACGTGGAGCAGGCCATTGTGGCGGCGACGGAGGCGCACCGCGAGTGGAGCCGGTGGGCATGGGAGGACCGCGCCGCGGTGTTCCTGCGGGCGGCGGAGCTGCTCACGACGACCTGGCGCGCCACGCTCAATGCGGCGACGATGCTCGGGCAGTCGAAGGTGGCATTCCAGGCGGAGATCGATGCAGCGTCGGAGCTGATCGACTTCTGGCGCTTCAACCCGCACTACGCGCAGGAGCTGTTCGGGGAGCAGCCGTCCAGCCCTCACTCGATGTGGAACCAGATGGAGTACCGGCCGCTCGAGGGCTTCGTGTACGCCATCACCCCTTTCAACTTCACGTCGATCGCGGGCAACCTGCCGACGGCGCCGGCGCTGATGGGCAACACGGTCGTGTGGAAGCCGGCGTCGAGCGCGATGCTGAGCGCCTACTACATCCTGCGGCTGCTCGAGGCGGCGGGCTTGCCGCCGGGCGTGATCAATCTCGTACCCGGCGACGCGGTGCAGATCTCGAACATCCTGCTCGACTCGCCGGCGCTCGGCGGTATTCACTTCACGGGCAGCACGTCGGTCTTCAACGGGATGTGGAAGAAGGCCGGCGAGAACACCGGCCGCTATCGCAGCTACCCGCGGCTGGTCGGCGAAACCGGCGGCAAGGACTTCATCATCGCGCATCCGTCGGCGGAGGTGCAGGAGCTCGCGGTCGCCATCGCGCGAGGCGGCTTCGAGTACCAGGGGCAGAAGTGCTCGGCGCCGAGCCGCGTCTATGTTCCGGAGTCGCTCTGGCCGGAGGTCCGCGACCGCGTCGTGGCGATGATGCGCGAGATGAAGATGGGCGACGTGCAGGACTTCCGCACGTTCCTGGGCGCGGTCATCGATCGCAAGGCGTTCACGAAGATCAGCGGCTATATCGAGGACGCGCGGCAGAACGCCACGATCGTCCAGGGCGGTGGCGTGAATGACGAGGTCGGGTACTTCGTCGAGCCCACGCTGATCCAGGCGAAGGAGCCCGACTACCGTTCCATGCGCGAGGAGATCTTCGGCCCGGTCGTCACGGCCTACGTCTACCCGGACGGGAAATGGGCAGAGACGCTGCAACTGGTGGACGCGACCTCCCCGTACGCGCTGACCGGCGCGGTGTTCGCGCGGGACCGGGCCGCGGTGCGCCAGGCGTCGGCCGCTCTGCGGGACGCCGCGGGCAACTTTTACATCAACGACAAGCCGACGGGCGCCGTGGTGGGACAGCAGCCGTTTGGCGGCGCGCGCGCGTCGGGGACCAACGACAAGGCGGGATCGAAGCTGAACCTGGTGCGCTGGGTCAGCGCCCGCGCGATCAAGGAGACGTTCCAGCCGCCGAGGGATTACAAGTATCCGTACATGTCAGAGGAGTGAGGGCGGACACCCTTCTCCACGAACCACAGAGACTCAGAGACACAGAGAAACGTTTTCAGGCTCTGTGCCTCTGTGTCTCTGTGGCCGTCTCAATGAAAGGCGCGCCCTCAGCGTTCGATTCGAATCAGCTCGATATCGAACACGAGCATGCCGCGCGGGCCGCCGCCTTCGCCCTTGTAGGCGAGATCCTGCGGAATCCAGAAGCGGGTTCGTTCGCCCTCGACCATCAGGGCCACCCCTTCGGTCCACCCTGCAATCACGCCGTCGAGCCGGAATGTCGTCGGGGTGCCGCGGCTGACGGAACTGTCGAACATCTTTCCGTCGGTCGTCCAGCCGGTGTAGTGCACCGTCACGCGCTCCTGGGCGGTCGGCATGCGCGTGCCGATGCCCGGCCTGAGCACGCGGTAGGCCAGCCCGCTTGCCGTCTTCATCGCGTCCGCGGGCATCTCCTTGACGTCCGGCGGTGCGATGGTAGGGTTGGCGCGTGTCTCGAGCAGTTCGATGTCGAACACCACCGTACCAGCCGGCCTGCCCGCCTGGCCGCGGTACGCCAGCGTCTGCGGCACCCAGCAGCGCCGTGTCTCGCCGACGGTCATCAGCAGCACGCACTCACGCCACCCCATGAGCGACCGGTTGAGCGGGAAAGTAGCGGGGCTGTCGCTGCGTATGCGAGCTGTCGAACATGTTCCCGTCCGCGGACCAGCCGGTGTAATGGACGGTGACGTAGTCGGTGGGCGCCGGCTTCTCGGGTCCCTTTCCGGGGGTGATGACCCGGGACACGAGGCCGGACGCGGTCTTCGGGGCATCCGCAGGCGGGGCCGCGACATCCGGCGGCGCCGTCAAATCGGGCTTGGCCTGCGCAAATGCCGACGACGAACTGATCGCAACAACCAGGACGAGAAGCGCAACGCGCATCAGCTCTCCAGCAGCAGGTTACCCGGGTCCTCGATGTATTCCTTGATCTTTACGACGAACTGCACCGCCTCGCGGCCGTCCACGATGCGGTGGTCGTAGCTCAGCGCCACGTACATCATCGGCCGCACGACCACCTGCCCCTTCATCGCGACCGGACGATCCTCGATCTTGTGGAGGCCGAGGATGCCGACCTGCGGCGGGTTGAGAATGGGCGTGCTCATCAGCGAACCGAAGACGCCGCCGTTGGTGATCGTGAACGTGCCGCCCATCAGGTCTTCGAGTGTCAGCGAGCCGTCGCCCGCGCGTGTGGCGAAATCGCGGATGGTCTGCTCGAGTGCGGCAAACGACATCTGGTCCGCGTCGCGCAGCACCGGCACCACCAGGCCGCCTTCCGCGCCCACGGCCATGCCGATGTCGAAGTAGTGCTTCTGGACGATTTCGTCACCCTGGATCTCGGCGTTCAGCAGCGGGAACTGCTTCAGGGCGGCCACGGCCGCTTTCACGAAAAACGAAGCGATGCCGATGCTCACGCCGAACCGCTTCTTGAACGCCTCTTTCCGCCGTTCCCGGAGCGCCATGAGCTCGGTCATGTCGATCTCGTTGAACGTGGTGAGCATCGCGGCCGTGCGCTGCGCCTCGACCAGCCGGCGGGCAATCGTCGCCCGCCGTTTCGACATCCGCTGGCGTTCCTCCGAACGGGCCCCTCTGGGAGCTGGCGCAGGAGGCTTCGCAGTCGGTGCGGAAGGCTTCGCAGCTGGCGCGGCGGGGGCCTCGCGTCCCGGTGCGGCTGAAGGGGCAGCCTGACCACCGAGCGCGTTCCGGACATCCTGCTTCATCACCCGCCCGGCCGAGCCTGAGCCCTGGACGGCGCCGAGGTTCACGTCGTGAGCCTTGGCCATGCTGCGCGCGGTTGGCGTCGCGCGCGGGCCGTCCGCGTCTCCGCCCGGCGCCGGGGACTGCGGCGCGGCCTGAGACGATGCCGCGGCCGCCGGCGGCGCCTCGGCCCGCGCCTCGGGCGCCTTGGCCGGTGCGGCCTGGGCATCGGATTGCTTCGCTGTCGCACCATTCCCGCCGGCTGGCGCGGGTGGCGCAGCGGCGGCCGCGCTTTCGTCGATCGTGGCGAGGAGCTCGCCAACCTTGACGTCTTCGCCCTCCTGCCGCTTGATGCTCGTGATCACCCCGCCGTGATCGGCCCCGACCTCGAGATCGATTTTTTCGGTCTCGAGCTCGACCACGGGCTCACCGGTTTCCACCCGGTCACCCTCTTTCTTGAGCCAGCGCGCGACGCGCGCCTCGACCACCGATTCGCCGAGCTGCGGCACGAGAATGTTGGACATATGAAATCTAGCGGTTGCCGGTGTCACGAACCACAGAGGCACAGAGACTCAGAGAGCGGCATCTTCGGACATGAAGAACTTCGCTCTCGAGATTGCTGATGCTCGAATCCCGGGATGGCCGGCCCCTGTGGCTCTGTGTCTCTGTGGCGTGTGTGTCGGAGGGGAAAAAATGCATCAACGCAGACTCCGGACCGGCTTCGAAAGCACCATCCACGCCTCCGACACGTGGCTGTCGAGATTGAAGGCCCGTTCGACGAGCGCCTTTTGATTGAGCTGATGCCATGCGGCCGAGCCTTCCGACGGGCTCGAGCTGCGGGTCCGGCCGATGTACCGGAGCGGGCAGCGATCGTCGATCAGGTCCTCGAGCAGCGGCCGCATGAACTCCCAGGCGCCCCCGTTCTCGGGCTCCTCCTGCAGCCACACGACGTCGCGAACCGCAGTGTAGGCGGCGAGCGCCTCCCGAAGCGCGGTGCCCGGGAACGGGTAGAGCTGCTCGACGCGAACGATCGCGACATCCTTCGCCACGGCGCGGCGTTCGCTGCTGATCAGGTCCACGTAGACCTTTCCGCTGCACAGCACCACGCGCTTCACCGACTTCGCCCGCTGGCGCGCCTCCGCATCGTCGATCACCGACTGGAATCGCCCTTCGGTCAGGTCGCGCGGCGTCGAGGCGACCGCGGGATGCCGCAGCAGGCTCTTGGGCGTCAGGACGAAGAGCGGCAGCGGATCGCGCTTCAGCAGGTGGGCCTGGCGACGAAGCAGGTGGAAGTACTGCGCGGCCGTCGTGCAGTTCACGAGCCGCAGGTTGATGTCGGCGGCCGCCTGGAGAATGCGCTCGGGCCGCGCGCTCGAGTGCTCCGGGCCCTGACCCTCGTACCCGTGAGGAAGCAGGAAGACGAGCGAGGGCTTCAGACCCCACTTGGCGCGGCCGGAGGTGACGAACTGGTCGAGCATCACCTGCGCGCCGTTGATGAAGTCTCCGTATTGCGCTTCCCAGATCACGAGGCGATCGGGTTCCTGGATGTTGTAGCCGAACTCGAACCCGATCGTGGCGTTCTCGGTCAGCGGGGTGTTGTGGATCTCGAACGCCGCCCTCGCCTGGGGGAATTCCTGCAGCGCGACGAGCTGCTTGCCCGTGCTCGCATCGTGGAACACCGCGTGGCGATGGCTGAACGTGCCGCGCTCGACGTCCTCGCCGGTGAACCGGATCGGAATGCCATCCGCGAGGACGGTGGCCAGGGCGAGCTCCTCGGCCGTCGCCCAGTCCACGGTGCGCTCGTTCGGGTTGGCCAGCACGGCGCTCCGCTTCTCGCGCGCGCGGTCCAGCTTCTTGTGAACGCTGAAGCCGTCCGGCGTGCGGACGAGCGCGTCGTTGATCTCGCGCAGGAGGTCGAGCGGCACTCCCGTTATCGTCTTGCCGGCGATCCCTGGCGGCACGGCCTCGGGGATCGGCGCGATGAAGTCCTCTTCGGGCTTGAGCTCGGCGAACACCTTCTCGAGAGTGGCGAAATGCTTCTTGATCAGCTGATCCGGCTTCTCCGGCGGGATCTTGCTTTGCTTGACCAGCGTCTGCGCCAGCAGCTCGCGCACGGTCAGATGACTGGAGATGGTCTTGTACATCACGGGCTGCGTGAACGCCGGCTCGTCGCCCTCGTTGTGGCCGTAGCGGCGATAGCCAACCAGGTCGATCAGGAAGTCCCGGCGAAACCGTTCCCGATATTCCCAGGACAGGCGCGCGGCCTCGAGGCAGGCCACCGGATCGTCCGCGTTGACGTGCACGACCGGAATCTTGAACCCGCGCGCGATCCCGCTGGTGTAGCTGGTGCTGTAGGACTCGCCGGGCGTCGCCGTGAACCCGAGCTGGTTGTTCGCGATGATGTGCAGCGTGCCACCCGTATCGTAGCCGGGGAGGCGCGACAGATTCAGCGTCTCCGCCACGATGCCCTGGCCGGGGAACGCCATGTCGCCGTGAATCAGGATCGGCAGCGTCACGCCGCCGTCGAACACCGGCGCACCCGGACTCGACACACTCGTGCCGGCGGCGCGCGCCATCCCGACGACGACGGGGTCCACCGCCTCGAGGTGGCTCGGGTTGGGCGCCATGGCGACGAACATCTCACCGCGCGGCGCCTCGGTGCGCGCGCCGGCGTGATACTTCACGTCGCCCATCCAGCCGAGATCGACGCGCCAGGTCTGCGTCTGCACCGGGTCCTTGAACTCGGCGAGAATCTGCGAGTACGGCTTGTCGAGCACGTGCGCCAGGACGTTGAGGCGTCCGCGGTGCGCCATGCCGAGCATCGTGTGCCTGATTCCCTGGTCGGCGGCGCCGCAGAGGATCTCGTCGAGCACCGGGATGAGCATGTCGAGCCCCTCCACGGAGAATCGCGTCTTCCCGGGAAACGTGCGGTGCAGGAAGCGCTCGAAGACCTCGACCTGCGTCAGCCGGTCGAGGAGCGCCGCGGCGTTTCTCGCGTCCAGCAACGGGCGGAACCGTGCCTGCTCGATGGCGTGGCGCAACCACTGGCGCTCTTCCGGCACGAAGACGTGAGCGATGTCGATGCCGCTGGTCGAGCAGTAGATCTCGCGCAGCTTGCCGATGGCGTCGTAGGCATTGGCCGCCCCGTCCACGACCGGCCCGCCCACGAGCGACGCGGGAAGCCGCTTGAGGTCGCCGTCGGTGATCCCGTGCGCCTCCGGGGACAGCGACGGATCGCCGATCGGGGTGGATCCGAGCGGATCAATGCGGGCCGCCAGATGGCCGTAGCGGCGGATTGACTCTGCGAGATTGGCTGTGCCGACGGCGGCCTGCAGCGTCTCGACCGGGGCGGCTGGTGTGCCCGCCGGGGCGGCGCTCTCGGTCGGCGTCCATCCTTCGAATATCCTTCTGGTGGCTGGATCGACGGACTCGGGGTTCTGCCGATACTTTTCGTAGAGCTCGAAAACGTACCCGGCATTCACTCCCGGGAACTGATCCAGTTTCATAACCCTCTTATTCTAGTCTGCGGAGAATAGGGCAATCCAAGCGGATGATCGGCTTAATCGGCATAGATGTTGACGGAACGCTGCTCGACAGCGAGGGCCGCATGCCCGACGCCAATCGCGACGCGATCCACGATGCGGTCGCGCGCGGCATTCACGTGGCACTCGTGACCGGCCGCAGCTTTCCGTTCGCGCGGCCGGTCGCCGAGCCGTTACCGTCGAGCCTTTCCCTCATCGTCAGCAGCGGGGCTGTCGAGCGCACGATGGACGGCGCCACGCTGGCGCGGCGGCTCCTCGACCGCCATGTCGCGCGCGGGCTGCTCGACCGTACACGCGGGCACCGCGACGCGGCCGCCCTGATCTTCGACCGCGACGTGGACCGACAGGTGGTCTTCGAGACGATGGATTGGATGCATCCCGGGCGAAAGGGCTACTGGGCGAAGAACCAGTCGCTCATCGCCCAATGCGTGCCGCTCGAGGACGCGCTCATCGAGGACCCGATCCAGGTGATGTTCAACGGCGGCGTGGACGCGATGCGCGCGCTGGCCGCCGAGTTGCGCCGCGAGGTCGCCGATGTCGCCGCGGTGTCGCTGACCGAGTACGTGCATCGCGATTTCTCGCTCGTGGACGTCACCGCGCCAACGGCCACGAAGGGACGCGCGCTGGCGTGGCGCGCGGAGCAACTCGGTCTGACGCGCGACGAGGTGATGGCGGTCGGCGATAACCTCAACGACGTGGAGATGCTGGAATACGCGGGTACGCCGGTCGTTATGGCCAACGCGGTGGACGGACTGAAGGATCGCGGCTGGCACATGACGGGCCATCAGAACGATGCGGGCCTGGCAGAAGCGATCCGCCGTTTTGCGTTAGGCTGAAGCACCCCCATGAACTCGAACGGTGTCAATCTCTCATATACGAAATTCATCTTCGTCGTTCCGCGCCGCGAGGACGACGCGATCGGCACCCGCCTGCGCACGGCTGGAGGCATCGTCGCCCGCGGCTTCTTCAACGATTTCGATGCCGATGGCGCGCGCGACAGCCAGTCGCACGAGACTATCCAGTTCTTCGTCGCCGAGGGTGACTACCACGCCGATTCCGGTATCGCCGCCGCACGCTACGCGATACAGGTCTCGGGCAAGTACCGGCCGCGGCTGGTGGAACTCGAGCAGGAACTGCGGCGCCGCGTAGGCAACGCGGCCGAGGTCCTGTCGCTCGACGGCGCCGAGCGCTCGCTTCGTTACACGAGCCCGGAGTTGTTCGACTTCGCGTACCGCAGGGCCGTTCCCCGCCGTTCCGGCCGCGTCGCGCGCAACGCCATCATCCTGCCGATCAGCAAGACGACGCAGTGGTGGGACAAGCCTTCGCTCGATCGCCACACCTATTTCTACCCGCACATCGACGCGGGCAGCGGCTGTCCCGCGCACGGTCACGTCCGCGCCGCGCAGGAGGGCATCCCCACCGTCTACCGCCGCCTGTACCACAACCCGGACGGCTACCAGCGTCGCGGCGAGTTCGATTTCGTCACCTACTTCGAGTTCGAGGATCGGCACCTCGAGACCTTCGAACATGTCCATCAGGCACTGCGAGACACCGCCCGGAATCCCGAGTGGGAGTATGTGCGGGAGGGCCCCCTGTGGCGCGGCCGACGCGTGCTGCGCTGGTAGAAGCGTTTCGTCACCCTTCCGCTCTCGACGGGCCGCGGAGACGCGGAGACGCGGAGTCCGCTCTTTGCCTCACGACACGCCTGATACCGTCTTTCATCATCGCCGTGTTGAAGTTCAGGAGCAGCCCAACTGGCAGCTCGGTAACCCGCAAGTAGGTCAGCAACTGCGCGAAGTGGACTGGCCCGAAGCGCTCCACGCTCTTGACCTCGACCACCACGCGGCCGTCCACCACAAGATCCGGCCTGTGCTCTGAGAGGAGCTCTCCCTTGTAGTAGAGAGGCACACCGATCTGTCGCTTGAACGGAAGGCCCCCGTCTCGAAGCTCTATACAGAGCGCCGATTCGTACACCGCTTCAGATAAACCAGGTCCAAGGACCCTGTGAACTTCCAGCGCGAACCGGATGATGGTTTCTGTCAGCTGCGTTTCGCCGTCGAGCATGAGCCCTCCGCGTCTCCGCGTCTCCGTGGTTCGTGATCAGTGAGCGTCGCTGAATCGAGCATGAGCCCTCCGCGTCTCCGCGTCTCCGCGGCTCGTGATCAGTGAGAGTCGCTGAATTCGAGCAAGAGCGTTCGCCTTCATCTCCGCAGCGACGAGCGGGAACGTATCGAGGATGTGCGTGAAGTCGTCCGGGGTCAGGTGGTAGAGCCGGGCGACGATCGCCTGGAGCTCCGCGTACTCCGGGGTGTCCTCTGCCCGCGATGAACCGGTGGAGAGCGTCCGCGACAGGGCGGCGAGCCGGCCGAAGCCGGGCGCGGTGGCGGCGACGAGCGGCACGGGCAACCGCGCCAGGAGCGACGCGGTGACATGCGTCGTGACGTGGAGGCGCACGAGGTAATTCGCGACGAAGCTGTTGAGGAGCGCGCACAGGACGTGCTGCGTATCGAGGGGGAGCGGGGTCTTCAGGCAGAAGAGGGTGTGCGTCGTGACGCACCGTGCAGGGACGATCGCCGCGATGAGAGTGAGCCGGTTCGTCGCGCTGGCGACGTCGCGGTAGGCGAGGCGGGCCCGGCGCGGCACACGGCTGGACGTGAGGGAATCGGAAGGCAGTTCGAGGCGTGACCGATCGGGAAACACCCTGAACGGCTCGATCTGCTTGCCCTCGAGCACCGGCCGGGCCGCCTCGCTGCCGCTGAAGGACACGAACGCTCCGCGATCGTCGGTGGCGTTCAGCTCGCGCCCGAACTGCACGTGCCATCCGCGGCCGGAGCCGAGCCACGGAACCTCCGCGCCGATCTTCTCGACAATCGCCAGGTCGCGCGGTGTCGTGAGCTCCGGCACGGCGAGGGTGTCCTCGCCCGAGAGACGCGAGAGCAGCCGCCGCGTCAGCACCAGCGGCGCCGCGGTCCCTGTCGTCGACCCATCCAGCTCCTCGACCCGCGTCACGCCGAACCGGCACGCGACCTGGATCGTGGGCCTGCCCACCGTGGCAGTCAGCAGGACGAATCGGACGCTGCGATGGATCGGAAAGATGCCGTGCCGATTGTCGAGGCCTGTCACCGTGTCCACGTCCGCCCGGTCGAAGAGGTGCCGGCGGAGACCCGCCACACCGGAGTCGGAGACGAGCCCGGACGGAAGCACGAGTCCGACGCGTCCGCCGCGCCGCGTGAGCTGCAGCGCGCGCTCGAGAAACAGCTGGTAGCGGTTGACGTGCGAGCGTGCCTCGACGTGGTAGACGCCAGCCTCGCGGACGAAATCGGTCAGCCGCTTCGCGTCGTCACGGCGTCCCTGGCGGACGTGCGACTCGCCGCTGTCGCCGCGCACCATGTCCCACGGCGGATTGCCGAGGACGGCGTCGAAGCCCGGGTTGCCGAGGGGGGCGCCACGTTCGTCCGAGAAGACCTCGGGAAAGGCGAGCGGCCAGTGAAGAAAGCGTTGGCGCACGGCCACCGCCTCGGCGCGCGCGGCCAGTGTTGACCTGACGCGCTCGGGCAAGCGTCGAGGGCCGTCCCAGAACGGTGTTGCAAACCTCGCCGAACACGCCGGGGCCGGGAGCGTCGCCGTCGTCCCAGAACCATCCGGCGCACCAGAGAGTCGAGCACGCGGGCCCACGAATGAAGGGGCGCCCCGCGAGCGTAGAGCGCCGCCAGCTCCTGCTCCTTGCGGTGCACGATCGCGGCTGCGTCGTCCGGCTCGAGGGTGAGCCGCAACCTTGCCCGAACCGCATCCTCGATCGCCGGTGCAGCGGCGGCGGAGTCGAAGAGCGGCAGTGGCACCGCGCGCCGGGGCGCGCCGCGCCCGCGGCTCGGCTGACGACGCACGTCGTCCAGAGTGGCGCCAACGAGGCTGTTTCCCGCGACGAGGTGATGGTCGAGAAAGGTGAGCGGCTTGTCGGCTGCGAGGGTGGCCAGCCAGATCGACAGGCGGGCGAGCTGCACCGCCATGGGGTTCAGGTCGACGCCGAACAGGCAGCGCAGCGCGATGTCTCGCCTGAGCGCTGCCCGGTCCGCGGTCGTGATGTCGGCCGGATGCCACAGGCCCTCGCGAATCCGCGCCTCTTCGACAGCACGCGCGAGATAGCGGCATGCCGCCACGAGAAAGGCGCCGCTGCCCATTGCCGGGTCGAGAATGCGGAGCGAGAGCACGTCGTCGCTGGATGCGATCCGCCGTCAGCGGGGCCAGCGTGCGGCGTACGAGGTAGTCGGTGACGGCACGCGGCGTGTAGAACGTGCCTGTGGACTTGCGCGCGTCGCGCGTGCGGCCGAGCACCGCCGGGCGCGACGCCGCCGGCTCGTAATCGAGCACGTGCTCGTACACCGCGCCGAGCTGCTCGACATCGAGGTCCCCGTACGCGATCCGGGCGCGGCCGAAGCCTGCGGTCGTCGTCGTGCTGACCGCGAGCACCGCCTCCTCCATGACGCGGTCATCGAGCTGTCCTCGATCGAAGGCTGACGCCCTGGTTGGGGAGAAGAGCCGTCCGTTGAATGCCGTGACCCTGAGCTCGCCGGCGGAACAGCCCGCGTGGGCGAGCTTCGAGATGGCGTGCACCGCCTGCCAGATGCCCCGGTAAGGCCGGCCCGCCAGCAGCGTGCCCACGATCGAATCGATGGTGTAGCGGTCGCGATAGACCGGGTGCCACACGGGCACGAGCCCGCGTGCTTCCGCGAAGAGCAGGAAGAGTACGCGATAGAGCAGCGTGAGCGACTGCTCGAACGCATCGGCCGGGGCGCCACGCCGGTCTGCCAGGGCCTCCAGCAGGCGGCTGAGCGCCTCGAGGACGCCGTTGCCGAGCGCATCGCAGACGGCGACGCCCTGCCGCGCCGACGCCGCAGCGGCCGCCTCGAGCAGCGGCGGCACGGCTGCGCACGCGTCCGCCCGCAGCAGGGCCCACAAGACGCGCTGCGCCTGAGGTTCTGCGGGCAGGAGCGCGAGGTCGAACTCCAGGTACTCGCGAGACCAGGTATGCTGGGCGTCCACGATCCGAAGGGCGCGGCCGTTGCTGCAGAAGCACCACCGTGCGTCGGCGCGGACTCCGTCGAGCACGGTCGTTCGCCAGGCCTGACGCAGAGGCTCGTCCCACCCGACCACGACGGCCGGGATCGACGCGGAACCGCACGCGGCGGTCAACACGGCATACGAGCGCTCGTCGTGACGAGCCGCGATCGTGAATCCGAGGATCTTCAGCAGCGGGGCGACGACAGCGTCGGCAATCGTGCGGACGCTCGACGCGGGTCCGGCCGTTGCGTCGCGGCGGTGTGCCCACGCGTCGAGCGCGGCAGCGAGGTGGGCAGGCGGTGGCGCTGTCCCGGGCAGCGTGTTCAGGAGTGTGTCCGCGAACGTCGCGGTGATCAGGCGGCCGCGGACACCGGCCGCCATGTCACTCGAACGCGACGGCGAACACGAGCCTGCATTCCTCGACGACAGGGCGGCCCGCCGCTTCGAGCTGCGTGACCCTCGCAGCCGCTCGTGAGCGTGCCTCGTCCATCAACGAAGCCCGGGCGGTCGCCGCCCGCTCGGTACGGCGGTCGAACAGACCCGGCTGGAGGAGCGCGGCGGCAAGACGCGCGTGCCGTGCCTCGACCGCGCGGGCGATCGCCTGCTCGCGCCGCCTGAGCAGCACGACGCTTGCCCGCATCTCTTCGGCGATCTGGGTGAGCCTCTCGCCCTGCGCCCGTTCGATCAGCGCCGTGAGACGCGCGTCGCGCCCGTCCAGGGACACCCGTGCCCATCCGGGTGTCGAGGGCCCTCGCGTCGCGTGTGCCTCGAGCGGTACGAGCGATTCCCACAGCAGGCGGCCGTTCCCGTCGGTAAACGTGAGCCGCCAGACCCAGAACCGCCGGCGGTCCATCCGTGCGCGACCGCGAAGGACGCAGATGGCGGGCCGCCGGGATGTGACGGCGTCGCTGTCGATCAGCGCCCGGGCACAGTGCAGCCGTTCGGCCTCCGCGTGCGCCTCCTTGCGAAGGTCCATCGTGAAGACGTCCTTCATTGGCAACGGCTCGCCGGGCCAGTGGGCCGCCGCGCGTGACGCGCCAGCAAGTACCGCCTCGGCGATCTGCTCCAGCGACGCGCGCGCGCGTGTCTCGCGCTCCGACAGGCGAGCGACGACCGATTCCTCGCCGGTGCCGCGAGCCACCAGGTGGAGCGCGTGCACGGGCCGCGACTGGCCGATGCGATCGACACGGCCCACGCGCTGCTCCAGTCGAAGCGGCGTCCACGGAAGCTCGAGGTTGATGACGAGGCGGCAGCGCGTGTGGAGATTCAACCCCTCGCTCGCCGCGTCGGTGGCGAGCAACACGGCCGCGGTTCCGCTGGTGAATTCACGCGCAGCGCCCAGCCGCTGGAGAGCAGTCATCCCGCCGTGCAGCGATATCGCGGTTACCGGCAGCCGTTCCGCCACGTGCGCCAGCGTGTCGCGATATTCGGTGAAGATGAGGACCGGTTCCCGCACGCGGCGGAGCAGGCGAACGAGCGCGCCGATCTTGCTCTCCGCTCCCGTGGCTCGCCGCGCGAGCGCAAGCAGCCGTTCGAGGGTCCGCTGCTCCTCGACTGCATCGTCGAGGCCCGGCGTTCCGAGCAGCGTTGCCGGCTCGTCGTCCTCGGCATCCGCTTCGACGAAGGGCAATCCCGGCTGCGCATCGTGTGCGGGCGGCAGCGCGAGCAACGAAATCCGGCGCTCGATCGATCGCGCCAATGATGTGGCGCTGCTCCACGCGCGCCGCATCAGGACGGTCATCGCGAGCCTCGCACCCGGATCGCCACCCGGCGAGCGATTCCAGACGCGACGCGCGTACGACAGCAAGGCGTGATGCATCGCGTCTTCGGCTCGCGAGGGCCTCACCCTCAGCATCACGGTGCGCCGCAAGGTGGCAATGCCGGCGTCGGCGCGGCTGCGGCGGAACACGATCAACGGCGGATCGTTCTCGAGGCGCCCCACGCCACAAAGCCGGCGAAACGCCTCGTCGTCTCCGGAGTGAGGAGTCGCGGTGAGCATCACGACGCGCCGGGCGCGCGTGCCGAGCGCCGCAGCCGCCGCAGCGCGGTCCGATGTGCCGGCCAGCGAGTGCGCCTCGTCGAACACCACGACGTCCCACACGAGCGACTTCGAACCCGCGGATCACCTCGGGGCGCTTCACGTAGTCGATCGATGTCACGACGAGGCGCAGCGACAGCCACGGGTTCCCGCCCGGACCGTGACCCGTTCCCACACGCGCGCTCGCCGCCGCGTCGAGAACGACCGCAGGCAGCCCGAAGCGCCCCTCCAGTTCGCCCTGCCACTGCGCGCGCAAGCCGGCGGGGCACACGACGAGCGCCCGGGCGTCGGTTTCCCTCGTGAAGACCTCCGCGACGATGAGCCCGGCCTGGATCGTCTTTCCCAGGCCGACTTCGTCCGCTATCAGCAGGCGGCAGCCGCGGGCCGAGGTCACGGCCAGCGCGGGCTCGAGTTGAAACGGGACGATTGCCAGGCGGGCGCGCGCCGCGGCGCGGAGTGCGAGCGGCGAGGGCGTTGCATCGGCCAGCGCCGCGCGGGCGATTCGTCGCCACCTGGCGGGACGCACCACCTGGGGCGTCTCGGAGACGACGAGGCGTTCGAGCGGCTCGAAGGGCAGCAGGAAGCCTGCGTGCGTACCGCGGTTGCCCTGGTCGGCGCCGAGGACCTCGATCAGCGTGACGTCGTCGTACGCGACGCGGCGGGTGACGCGCCAGCGTTGGTCCCGGATCCGCACGGCATCGCCCGGACGAAGGTGGTCGTTGAGGGAAGGCATGCGGCCGCAGGTCTGCAGCAGCCATTCCGCGGCGAAATATTGGGGATCCCGGCGATCGGGCGCGAAAAGGGTGAGGAATCCGCTACGGGTCCGCGCGCTGAGGTTGAAGTTTCTGCGATCAGTCCTGGAGACGCGCCACCGTGGCGCCGAGGTGCGTCTCGTCGGCGTCCCAGAACTCGAGGACCAGCGGGTGACGCTCCAGTGCCTGCTGCACGATGCCGCGCTGAACGCCCTTGCCGCGGCCGTGGATCAGCCTCACCTCGCGCAGTCCCGCCTCGTGCGCCGCGCTCACGTACTCCTCGACCACCGACTTGATGTCGCGCGGCGCGAAGGTGTGGAGATCGAGGGACGCCTCGATCGGGACGTGGTGAGTCATGTCAACTCCCAATTCCCAATTCCCAATTCCCAACAGTCTCCGCTGCGCCAACTCCCGATGCTCCCGGTCTCGAATGGATTCGGGAGTCGGGGTTTCCGTCGGGTTGGCAGGGCGTAGGCCGGGTCCTTTGGACCCGGCGCGAGGTGCGTCTGAAAAAGACCGGGTCTATTTCTCCGCCTCGTGAGACGCCGTGATCACGGTCTTGATGCCGCCGCGGGGCGTGAAGTCGCCGACGACGGTCATGCGCCGGGGCTCGCACACGGCGACGAGGTCGTCGAGGATCTGGTTGGTCACGTCCTCGTAGAAGATGCCGCGGTTGCGAAAGTCGATGAAGTAATACTTGAGCGATTTCAGCTCGATACAGCGGTCCCCGGGCACGTATGTGATGCGGATTTCGCCGAAGTCGGGTAAGCCCGTCTTGGGACAGAGCGACGTGAACTCGGGGATGTCGATGGCAATCTCGTAGTCGCGACCGGGACGAGGATTCGGAAATGTCTCGATCGTCGTCGTGCTTGACATTTGCGAAAATTCTAGCACTTTGGCCGGAAATCGCAGGGTTTCACGCGTACGTTCATTGACAGCGATCCACTCGCGCGCTAGGATTACGCGATTTCCTGGGAATTCCGCAGCAGTGAGCGCGCGCGCAACTGTTCCGCGGCCGAGCGACTGGCGCGCACCAGCAATGGGGGGAAAAGATGGCAGAGGCCCGGAGAATGGGCAAATCAGAGTTGTTCTCGCATTTCGCCGAGCGCTTCGAAGTGAAGCGGACTCAGGCGCGCGAGTTCTTCGATGAGCTGACGACGCTGGCCGAAAAGGAGTTGAAGCGGTCGGGCGAGTTCGTCCTCCCTGGAATGGTCAAGCTCGTCGTGCAGAAGCGCAAGGCGCGCATGGGCCGCAACCCGGCGACGGGCGAGGCCATCAAGATTCCTGCCAAGACAGTGGTGAAGGCGCGCATCGCGAAGCAGTTGAAGGACACGGTTCTCCCGAAGAAGTAACCGAGCCCGGCGTCCGGCAGCGGACGCGGCGTATCCCCCCTTTGGACCCGGCGCAGCGGCGCCGGGTTTCTTTTTTTCTCGAGATCGAGATCGCGTACTAGACGGCCGCGAGTTGCGACGGGCGCGCCTTGGTGAGCGGGAAGCGGACCGTGAACGTGGTTCCGAGTCCGACCTCGCTCGTCACCTCGATCGTGCCATCGAGCTGCTCGACGATCTTCTTGGAGATCGCAAGGCCGAGCCCCAATCCGCGGCGCTTGGTGGTGGCGAAGTCCTCGAAGATCGTGTCGAGACGTTCCACGGGGATGCCGCACCCGGTGTCCGCGATCTCGATCACCGCCTGCCCGTCCTGCCTCATCGTCCGTACGACGACGCGCCCGCGGGGCGCGGTCGCCTGCAGCGCATTGATGATCAGGTTTCTGTAGACTCGATTGAGCGCGAACAGATCCCCTTCGACGTAGAGCGGCCCGAGGAGGAGCTCGGTGTCGAGCGTCAGGCCGGTGCTCTCGGCGGTGGTCTGCATCGATTCCGCGAGCTCGGACAGCGCCTTGTTGACGTCGATGGGGAAGCGCTCGAGCGGCAGCGGCCGCGCGAGGTTGCGCAGGTCGTCGAGCACGCGCTTGACCTGTGAGAGCTCGCGCTCCACGGTGGTGCGGAAGGTCTGGCGGTACTGCAGGTCGTCGAACATCTTCACCATCAGCTTGCAGCTGTTGCCGATGTTCTGGATCGGGTGCGAGAGGTCGTGGACGAGGCCGACGGCAATGCGTCCGAAGATGGCCTGGCGTTCCTTCTTCCGCACGTCTTCCTGCAGCTCCACCAGCTTGTCCGCCATGTTGTTGAAGGCGTCGCCAAGCTGGCCGAGCTCGTCGGTCGACGAGACCTGCACGCGCTCGTCGAGATGTCCGGCGGCGAGCGCTCGTGTTCCGCGCGTGAGCGCGAGGATCGGCGCGATGAAGCTGCGGCCCCAGAAATACCCGACCAGCAGCATGATCAACAGCGCCGCGGCGATGGCGAAGCCGAGCTGGTTCTGAAGGCGCAGGGGAATGGCGAACGCCTCGGCGACCGGCTGATCGACCATGATGGTCCAGCCGAGGGCGGGCAGCCGCGCGCCGACACGGAGCATCTCGCCGCGCTCGTCCTCGTACTGGGCGGACGCGACCGCCGCGCCCGCCGGCATCGCCAAGAGTTGCTGCACGAGAGGCTGGCTCCGCAGGTTGTCGCCGCGCGCCACGCGCGACTTCTGTCCGGGATCGCCGTGCGCCAGGAGCAGGCCTTCGCCGGTGACCACGAGCGCGTAACCCTGCTCGCCGACGCGGATGCGGTCCACCATCCGCCACATCTCCTCGAGGTTGAGACGGCCGACGAGCCACCCGTCGCTCCGCGTCTCGCTCAGACGCAGCGCGACGACGGCCGTGGGAAGCAGATCGTCGTCCACCGAGAAGCGCGACATGAGCGCACCCTCGATGCTCGCGCCCTCGGAGCCCGGCACGCTGACGCGGGGTGTGTTGAGGGTGCTCGAAACCGTGGGCCGGCCGTTTTCGTCGAGCAGCGTCAGCTCGCGGTACTCGGGAAACTCGAGGACGAAGTTCTTGAGGATGCGGTCCTGCTGCCAGGGCGCGAGGCCGGTCTGCTGCAGGTCCGCCGCGACGGCCTTGAGAATCTTGACGCTGCCGGTGACGTACTGCTCGATCTGCTCGGCCGCGCGCCGGGCGACGTTCAAATTGCCCTGGATGACGGCTTCCTGCGCGCCGGTGCGCAGGGAGTAGATGGAGACCGCTCCGTACCCGAGCAGCGGCAGTACGGCCGCCAACGCCATGAGGAACGCAAAGCGGGTGGAGATCTTCTTCACTGGCCGACTTCGCCGGATCGATCCGCTGGCGCCCAACGCCAGATCGTGGATACCGGATCCCGGTCAGGTTCCTGGATGACCTGAAAGTCCCGTCGCACCGCGCGGGAACGTTCGTTCCAGGCGAGGAACAGCGCCGGCGGGTCGTCGAGGAGCACACGCTGGAGATTCCGCGTCGCCGAGCGGACCGCGGCTTCGTTCACCGACGTACGAAGAACGCCGAACAGCCGCTCGGCCTCGGCGTTCTCATATCCGAACACGTTCAGTCCCTTCAGCTGCGAGGCGGACGCCCAGAACAGGTACGAGCGCCCGAACGAGGGTCCGCTCACCATGTCGATCAGGATGGCTTCGAAGCGCCCATCCCGAACCCGGCTATCGAACTGCTCGATGGGCACGACCTCGAACTGCATGTCGACGCCAACGTTATAAAGCTGCTTCTGCACGTGCAGCCCGACGCGTTCGAGCACGCTGAAATTCGCCGGGATGAGGCAGGTAAACCGGAGCCGCGACCTGGGCGGCCCCTCTTGCCTATCGGCATGAAGACCGGCACCGTCCAGCAGCGACATGGCGAAGGCCGGATCGAAAGTGTAAGGCGGGATGGAGGTGTCGTAGGCCCAGTGTTTCGGCCACAGCGGACCGGTTGACGGGATCCCTCCCTGCAGGGCCCTCTCAACCAGCGCCTGCCGGTCAACGGCATAGTTCAGCGCGCGGCGGACGGGCGCCGAGTCGAATGGCGCACGGCGGGAATTGAATGCGACGAGATACTGATACCTGCGGCTGTAGGAAATGACATCGACTTCATCGTTCTTGATGAACTGGACCGCGTCGGGCGGCACGTCCATGACCATGTCCACCTCGCCGCGAAGCAGGCTGGCCCAGGCGGTTCTGAGTGGCCCGTACGGCTTGATGACCACTTCTTCAATCTGCGGCACGCCACCGTGATATTGCTCGAACCGCTCGAGGACGGTTTCGGAGGGCTCCCGTTTCACGACGCGGTAAGGCCCCGTTCCCACCCGGGTCGGCCCGAAGGCGAGCGGCAATTCGAGGTCCTCCGGCAGGAAAGCCGACGGCTGCGAAAGATCGAAGACCACGTCGCGAGCACCCTCCGGATGCACGGCGGTGATGTCGTGCAGGGATGTGAAGAGCATCCGATTGGAGGGGCGCTCGACCGCCTCTCTCACCAGGTCGGCGGCGAGCTCTGACGTGAGGGGCGTCCCGTCGTGGAGCGTGATGCCTGGCCGCAACTGGAGCCGCAGGCGGCGTCCGTCGTTTTCCCACGACCACCGTTCAGCAAGGCGGGGGAGCGCCCGCCCGTCGGGGCCCAACTGCGTGAGGCCCTCGAGACTCAGGGTGGACACGGTACTCTGGAGTCCGAGGTCCGTTCCGGCGACAACCCCCTCCGGCACGCCGATCGTCAGGACGTCGCGAGGCCTGACATAGGGCGAGTTGACCGCGTCACAGGCCGCGAAGCTCGTGGCGAGCAAAAAGAAAACGCCGCACGATGACCATGTGCGGCGTTTTGAAAACACACACCAATAGCGGGCCGAAGCCCGTGTCGAGCTTCTTAATTTTTCTTGTCTGCGTCGTCCATGACCCACGGGCAGAAATTGCTCGGCTTCTTGGTGGTGATGGCCTTGGCGATGACGGTAATCTTCATGAGTTTACTCCAGTTTGGTTGAATGGCCGATGAGGTTATGCCGCAGACGCCGCGACGCGTCGCGCCATACTGACAGTCGCCGACTCGAAAGCACTCTTGTGACATGACGGCGCATCCATGTCACTGGCCTCGGTGTGAGCGGCCACTGAACAGCCGCCTCCGCACACCGGAATGTAAGAACAATCTCCGCACTCCTCTTTCAAGGGGCTGAGGCGCTCGTAGCGCTGAATGGCGGCGGCGTGCCACGGTTCGACACGCCCGCTGATGTGCGCGATGGACTCGGTCTTCTCGCCGGTGAAACCGGGGCACGAGTAGAGCGCGCCATCGGGACCGAGCGTGTACGCGTGCTTCCGGTGAATCTCGCACGGACCCATGTGAATGCCGTCGACGGTCGGGAAGCCGCGCTTCAGCGTCTCCTCGCGGAGGAAGGACATCTTCTCGTCGAGGAAGTGGCACGTATCGCAGGCGCTCGCGCCCTTGCCGACGCCCGCACCCGCGCCCGCGCTCGTCATGCACGTGCCGCCGAGCGGCTTGTCGTTGGCCGCCGACGACGGTCAGAGGGATGAACCCCTTCGGCTGCTCGGGCGCCGGCGCCTTGATGATCGGCTTGAAGTTGATCTTCGCGATCTGATCGGCGAACTCCTGCTCGCGGAGAAAGTCGAGGAGCGCCGGGTAGCTCTCGACCGACGACTCGTCGAAGTTGCCGCCGATGACGATCGGCACCTTGCCGGCTACCTGCCGGATGTTCTCGATGATCTTGTCGAATGTTCCCTGCTTCCCGCGGAGGGGGCGCATCCGGTTGTGCGTGTCGCGGTCACCGTCGATCGTGATCTTCACGCCCTGCAGGCCGTACGGCGTCAGACGGTCGACGACGTCGGGCGTCAGGAGCAGGCCGTTGGTGATGACGCTGATTCGCTGGCTGACGCCGCGTGCCTCGCACAGCGCGTAGCACTGCTCCGCCAGGTAGTACGCAATCGGCAGGTTGAGCAGCGGCTCGCCGCCGAAGAGCGTGAGGACGAACTTCTCGGGACGAATCGTGTCCAGTCGCTCCTTCGACCCACGCCACGACTTCGGCGGCGGTCTCGAGCGACATCTTGTGGGCGAACTTGTTGTAGTCGCCGTGATCGCCCTGGAAGCAGTAGTCGCAGGCAAAGTTACACTGCAGCGTCGTAAGCACGGTCACGCGCAACTGCTCGGTGTCTTCGCGCAGGCTCGGCGAAGTACTGCGTGAGACTCGCGCGCTCGCGCTCGCGGCTCTCCACCACGAAGCCGTTCTCGACGAGCGCGTCGAGCGCCTCGCGTTCTTCGGCGTTGAACGTCCCGTCCCCGAGTGACAACCGGTCGAGCAACCCCGCCACATCCGGGGAAACCAGCAACTGCGCGTCGGAGAACGTGTTCATCAGGAACACCTCGCCTCGCTCGGCGACCGGCACCTGCAGATTGAACATTGACGGTTGCATGAGTCCTCGCCGACCCCAAGGCACACGTCCGCCCCGAGGTAGATTGAGAGTTTTCGTTTGTTCAGAGAGAGACTTTGAACCGCGGCCCGGCGCGGCTCGACCCGGTAGAGAGCAATGCGAGTACCAGGTCCCGCTTGCACAACTTGATGGCGCCTATCTCAAAATTTGCGAAGAGAAACCTCTGGTACGGCAAGCAACTCGCAGAAGCTCATGCACACCGCGCACGGCTAACGGCTTAGCCGTATGGCGCGCCGTCGCGATCCGACACGAGCGTTCACAGCGATAAAAGACGTGTGGGGACGTGACAGGAGCGGTCAAGTTTTTGGCCGCCCGAGGCAGGGTCTTGTCAGACGGGGCGCCGCTAGTTGCCGCGGATCTTCCTGGCCAGCTCGCGGATCTCGAGCCGATCCATCTTGAACTTGAGTGTGCTCAATGGGATACCGAGCGTCCTCGCTGTGGCGGTCACGTTCCACCCCGCCTTCTCCAACGCCCGGATGATGAAGTTTCGTTCGAAGGTGGACACCGCCCGCTCGAGCAGGTTCTCGTTGACCGGTCCCTGCGTGTCGAGTTGGGCGACATGGAGCTCGTAGGGCAGGTCCTCGTCCGTGATCCAGTCCTTGTCCGAGACCGCCACCAGACGTTCGATCAGGTTTTCGAGCTCCCTGATGTTGCCCGGCCACCAGTACGCGCCCAGGATGCGAAGCGTCGTGTCGGCGATGCCTTGAATGTTCTTCCGGAACTTCACGTTGTAACGCCGCAGGAAGAACCGCGCAAGGTCCGGCAGATCCTCGATGCGCTCGCGCAGCGCCGGCAACCGGATGGGAATCACGTTCAGGCGGAAATAGAGGTCTTCCCGGAAGGTTCCCTCCTTGACCGCCTTGCCGAGATCCACGTTGGTCGCCGCGATCAGGCGGAAGCTGGTCTTGATGGGATGGGTGCCCCCCACGCGTTCAATCTCGCCCTCCTGGATCGCCCGCAGGAGCTTCGCCTGGAGTTCGTACCGCAGGTCGCCGACCTCGTCGAGGAAGAGCGTGCCGCCGCCAGCCAGCTCGAACTTGCCCGAGCTGCTGGCGGATGGCGCCGGTGAACGCCCCCTTCTCATGGCCGAACAGCGTGCTCTCGACCAGCTCCTTGGGGATGGCCGCCAGGTTGACGGCCACGAACGGCGCCTCGATCGTGCCCGACTCCCGGTGAATCAGCCGCGCGAGCAGCTCCTTCCCCGTCCCGCTCTCGCCGAGGATCAGCACGGTCGCCGAGAGCGGCGCCACCTTCTGCACCAGCTCCAGGATGTCGCGGGTCGCCCGGCTCGGCCCGACGATGAACTCGCGATCGTTGGCCTCGGCGACTTCGGCGCGCAGCCGGATGACGTGCCTGTTCAGGTCCTGCCGCTCGCTCGCGTTGGCGACGAGTGTCCGCAGGCCTTCGGCGTCGAAATCCTTGGAGATGTAGTGATAGGCGCCGAAGCGCATCGCCTCGATCGCCGCCTCGAGCTCCTTCAGGGCCGAGATGACGATGACTTCGACGTAGGGGTAGTTCTCCCGGATGATCTTGAGGACCTCGAAGCCGCTGACGCCCGGCAGGCGGACGTCGAGGAGCATGACGTCGACGTCCTCCTTGTCGACCATCTGCAGTCCCGCCTCGCCGGTGGCGGCACGCAGCACTCGATATTCCCGCTTGAGCATCGCCGTGAGCGTTTCGCGCATGCCCTCGTCGTCATCGACGACGAGCACGGTCTTACGGCGTTCGGACATGGGTTCGCGAGTATAGATCGCCTCGGATACGGGTGAATCGCGATTGGTGATTCGTGATTGGTTGCCCCGGCCGGATGCATCGAGAATCGCCAGCAGCGACTCGTGAGTCCAGAGCGCGCCTTGACACGTCAGAATTCCCTTCGTTAAGGTACCTTTTTGAACGGCGGGCAAATGACCATCCTATGGCTCATCACGGGCGCGGCGCTCGTCGTCGCGTGCGTGGCGTGGCGCCAGGCGCGCCGGACCGCCAAGCGCCTCGAGCAGCTGACCCAGATGTACTGGGAGCTGAAGTACCAGCAGAGCGAGCTTCGCGTCCAGATACAGCGCGGGCCCACGCCGGCCGCGAGCTGCAACCGCCGCCGGCCCCCCCGGCGATGCGTCGCCCGCTCGCGCGCGAAGCGCTGACATGGGCGGCGAATGTCGTTCATCCCGCTGCGCCTGTCGCTGAAAGCGCTGATCAATGGCAGTCCGACTGTTCCCTCCGCGCCCCCGTTTTCCCAGGAGCTCTCATTGGCGAATGCGTATGACGTCGTCGTGATCGGTGCCGGTACGGGTGGCTACGTGGCCGCTATCCGCGCCGCGCAGCTTGGCATGAGAGTCGCCGTGGTCGAGAAGCAGAAAGCGCTCGGCGGTACGTGCCTGATCTGGGGCTGCATCCCGACGAAGGCGCTTCTCGAGCACGCGCACGCGTTGAAGGTCATTCAGAACGCGAAGGAGTGGGGCGTGACGATCCCCGCCGGCACGCCGGCCATCGACATGGGCCAGGTGCACGCGCGCAAGGACAAGGTCGTGAGCGGGCTCACCAAGGGGATCGAGTTCCTCTTCAAGAAGAACAAGATCGACTGGATCAAGGGCACCGCGCGCCTCGCGGGCAAGGCAGCGTCGACGTGTTCGAGGGCGAGAAGCAGACGCTCGTCGCCAAGGAGATCATCGTCGCCACCGGCTCGGCGCCGCGCAGCGTTCCGGGAATCGAGATCGACACGGAAACGGATCATCACGAGCGACGAAGCGATTCATCTCAAGGAGCTGCCAAAGTCGCTCGTGATCATGGGCAGCGGCGCGGTCGGCGTGGAGTTCGCCTCCATCTTCCGCCGTTTCGGCAGCGAGGTCACGATCATCGAGCTGCTGCCCAGGCTCGTGCCCGTCGAGGACGAGGCCGTGTCCGCCGAGCTCGAGAAGTCATTCAAGAAGCAGGGAATCAAGTCGCTCACCGGCACGAAGGTGACCAGGGCGGCGGTGACTGGCAAGGGCGTCGACATCGAAGCGCAGACGCCTGACGGCAAGACGCAGAAGCTGTCGGCCGAGATCCTGCTCGTCGCCACGGGTCGCGGTCCCGTGACGGCCGGGCTCGGCGCCGAGGAGCTCGGCCTCCAGATGGAAAAGGGGTACGTCAAGGTCGATGACGATGTACCAGGACCTCGGTCCCGAGCGTCTCGGCCATCGGCGACGTGATTACGCTGGGCGGTCCGGGCCACCCGCAGCTCGCGCACGTCTCGTCGGCGGAAGGCGTCCTCGTTGCCGAGCGGCTCGCGGGGAAGGAAGTACAGCCGCTCAACTACGAGCACGTACCCGGCTGCACCTATTGCGACCCCGAGATCGGCAGCGTCGGCATCACCGAGGCCGAGGCGAAGAAGCGCGGTTACGACGTGCAGATCGGCGCCTTTCCGTTCGGCGTCCTCGGCCGCGCCAAGATGGCCGGCGAGACCGAGGGGTTCGTGAAGATCGTCGTCGACAAGAAGTACGATGAGGTGCTTGGCGTCCACATGATCGGGCCGCGATCGACCGAGCTCGTGGCCGAGGCCGTGCTGGCGCTCAGGCTCGAGTGCACGGCGGAAGAGCTGATCAGGACGATCCACGCGCACCCGACGTTCTCCGAAGCAGTAGCGGAAGCGGCCCACGCCACGCACGGCGCCGCGATACATATGTAGGGTCCCACATGGCAACAGCAGTCGTAATGCCGCAGATGGGGGAATCGATCGCCGAGGGGACGATTGTCCGCTGGATCAAGAAGGTCGGCGACGCCGTCGATCGCGACGAGCCGCTGTTCGAGATCTCGACGGACAAGGTGGACGCCGAAATTCCCTCGCCGGCGGCAGGCGTACTGACCGAGATCAAGGTCAGGGAGGGCGAGACCGTTCCCGTGAACGCCGTCGTCGGCACGATTGGCGCGGAAGGGGACGTGGCGGCGGCTGCCCCGCCATCCGCCGCGGCGGGCCGGCGTCCGCCGGAGGGAGCCGCCGACGGCAGGGCCGAAGCCGTCGGCCTCGACGCAGTCGCAAGGCGATGGCTCCTCTGCTCCCGCCTCGGCTCCGGAGACGAACGCTGAAGCGTCCGCGCCCCAGGCCTACGTGAAGCCGAACGGTCAGGGCGCCGCGCCCGCGCCCGGCAAGGACGACTTACGGCGTCAGAAGTCGTCGCCTCTCGTCCGCCGTATCGCCAAGGACCACAACGTCGACATCGCTTCGCTCTCAGGCTCGGGCATCGGCGGCCGCGTCACCAAGCACGACATCCTCGAGTTCCTCGACCGCAAACCCGAGACCGGTGCCGCGGCCAGGCCGGCGGCGCCGGCCGCGCCGGCCGCGCGCGAGGAGCCCGTGGCGAGGAGCGGCGAGCGCGTCGAGATCCAGCCGCTCTCCGTGATGCGCAGGAAGATCGCGGAGCACATGATCCTGAGCCGCCGGACGTCGGCGCACGTGCACTCCGTCTTCCACGTGAACTTCTCGACCATCGAGAAGATCCGCCAGCAGAAGAAGGCGGACTACGAGCGGCTCGGCACGAAGCTCACTTACATGGCGTTCATCGCCAAGGCGGTCGTCGACGCCATCCGCCGGCATCCGGTGATCAACGCCTCGCTCGACGGCGACAACATCGTCTACAAGAAGGACGTCAACCTCGGGATCGCCGTCGCGCTCGACGGCGGTCTGATCGTGCCGGTCATCAGGAACGCCGACGAGAAGAACATCCTCGGGCTCACGCGCGCGATCGCGGACGTCGCCGACCGGGCGCGCGCCAAGCAGTTGAAGCCGGAGGAAGTGCACGGCGGGACGTTCACGATCACCAATCCCGGCCAGTTCGGCGCGCAGTTCGGCATGCCGATCATCAACCAGCCGCAGGTCGCGATCCTGGGCGTCGGGACGGTGGAGAAGCGTCCGGTCGTCATCGACGACGCGATTGCGATTCGGACGATGGCGTACCTGACGCTGGGCTACGACCATCGGCTCGTGGACGGCGCCGCCGCGGATCAGTTCATGGCCGACGTGAAGCAGCAGCTCGAAAACTTTGACCCGAATCAGGTCTAGAGAGCGATGACTTGGAGCCCGCGAGCCGGGAGCCGCTCCGATGCGGCCGCTTGAAGTCCGCCGGCTCGGCGTCGTCTCCTACGCCGACGCGCTCGCGATGCAGCGCGCGCTCGTCGAGGAGCGGCGGGCCGGGCGTGTGCCCGATCTGCTCCTGCTGCTGCAGCATCCTCCCGTCATCACGATCGGCGTGAAAGGCGACGGCGGGCGATCGAACGTCGTCGCCACGCCCGAGCGCCTGGCGCAGCTCGGGATCGAGATCCACGAAACAGGCCGCGGCGGCGACGTGACCTACCACGGGCCCGGACAGATCGTCGGCTATCCCATCCTCGACCTGCGGCCCGATCGCTGCGACGTGCATCGATACGTGCGCGACGTGGAGGACGTCATGATCCGCGTGTGCGCCGACTACGGTCTGGCGGCGGGGCGAATCAGCGGGCTGACCGGCACGTGGATGGGCGAGGAGAAGATCGGCGCCATCGGAATCCGGATCTCGCGGTGGATCACGAGTCACGGCTTCGCGTTCAACGTGAGCACCGATCTCGATCACTTCCGGCTCATCGTGCCCTGCGGGATCAACGGCCGCGGCGTGACGTCGCTCGAGAGGGCCACCGGGCGGACGGTGCCGATCGGCGAGGCCGAGGATGCGGTGATCCGGCACTTCGCCGCCGTGTTCGACCGCGCGGCTATTCCTGCCGCGGCGGCGCTGTCGCGATGACCTCCGCGTCGAGCACGCCGCGGCCGGCGACGGCGGTCACCTCGAAGCGCACGTCCTTGTAGTTCACCACGTCTCCCACCTGCGCCGGCCGGCCCAGCAGCAGCAGCACGAGGCCGCTGACCGTCGTCACCCGCGGGTGTTCGAGCTCGCGGTCGAGCGCCTCGCCCACCTCCGTGAGCCGCACCGTGCCGCGGACACGCAGGCGTCCGTCGTCGCGGCGCACGATCGGCACCGGCCGGCGGCCTTCTTCGATCTCGCCCACCACTTCCTCGACCAGATCTTCCATCGTCACGAGCCCGGCGGTGCCGCCGTGCTGATCCATGACGACGGCCATCTGCGCGCGGAAACGGCGCATCGCGGTGAGCACCTGGTCGAGCGGCGCCGGACCAGGGACGTAGGGCACCGGCCGGGCGTCGCGGGCGGTCACCGGCCGGTTCGAGACGAGATGCCGGAGCACTTCCTTGATGTGAATGCTGCCGATGATGTTGTCGAGGCCGCCGCTGTACACCGGATACCGGGTGTGGGGATGCGTGCCGACAATCGCGCGTACCTCGTCTGGTTCCGCCCCTATCGGGATTCCGACCGAGAGCACACGCGGCACCATGACCTCGCCCGCGGAGAGGTCGCCGAACTCGAACAGCTCGCGCAGGATCTCCCCCGACTCGCCACGGAGCAGTCCGCCTTCCTGGCTCTCCTCGATGATGAACTGCAGCTCCTCGGTCGTGTGATAACGCTCGGCGCTCACCTCCTGGCGGTGCACGCCGAACATCGACAGGATGGCGTTGCCAAGACTGTTCAACCCGTGAACCAGCGGCGCGATGGGGCGCTGGATCCCGGCGATGATCGGGGCCACCCATAGGGCCGTGCCGGTTGCGTGCTGCAGCGCCAGCGCCTTCGGCACCATCTCGCCGATCACGATGTGCAGGTAGGTGAGGATGGCGACGGCGATGACGCTGGCGATGACGTGGGACGTGATCCACGGATTCGCCGCCCACCCCGTCAGCCAGCGCTCGAACCACTCCGCCAGCCGGTGCTCCCCGTACATCCCGAGACCCAGGCTCGCCACCGAGATGCCGATCTGCGCCGTCGCGATGAAGCGATCCTGCTCGCGCGGGTCCTCGAGAATCTTCTGCACGCGGCGGGCGCGGCGATCGCCCTTGTCGGCGCGCGCCTCGATGAAGGCGCGCGGAGCGGCGACAATCGCAAACTCGGCGGCGACGAACAGCCCGTTCACGATGACGAGCAGCAGCACGATTGCGGACGGGATGAGGAGCTCCATCATTCGGGCTCCTCGCCCGTGGCGGGAACCAGGCGCCGCGCGACGACGGCTTCCACCGCGCGATCGACGACGCGCTCGATCTCGAACTCGTAGTCGCCGATCGTCACGCGCTCGCCGGGAGCCGGCAGGTGGCCGAGCGCCTCCGTGACGAATCCGCCGACGGTGGTGGCATCGGTCTCCCATTCGCCCGCGAGGAGCGTCGCCGCATCCTGGACCGACATGTCGCCGGGCAGGCGCGTGCGCCCGTCGGGAAGCGTCTCCGGCACGCGCTCGCCGGCCTTGAACTCGTCCCCGACGTCGCCGATGAGCTCGCTGAGCACGTCCTCGAGCGTCAGGATCCCCGAGGTCCCGCCGAACTCGTCGACGACGAGCGCCTGGTGCGAACGGCGCTCGCGAAGCTGGCGCAGGATGCGGTCTGCCGTGACGCTCTCGTGGACGCTGGTGATCGGCCGCATCAGCGTCTCGACGCTCGCCCTGGGGGCGTCAGGTCCGCCGCCCACCAGCCAGCGCACGACGTCCTTCGTATGCAGGATGCCGACGATGTTGTCGATGGAGTCGCGGTAGATCGGCAGCCGCGAGTAAGGGCTCTGGACGAGGATGCCGATGACCTCGTGCAGCGGCGTGTTGAGATCGATCGCCTCGATCTTGCGGCGGGGCACCATCAGCTGCTTGGCTTGCCGCAGGTTCAGCCGCAACGCGCGCTGGAGCCGGAGGTGTTCGTCGGGCTCCAGCAGGCCGCCGTCGCGGCTTTCCGCGATGAGCAGCGAGATCTCCTCTGGCGAATGGATATGACGGTGCCCCTGATGCGGGGCGCCCAGGAGGCGCAGGATGAGCAGGCCGCTGCCGTTCAGGAACGCATTGAACGGTTTGAACACCCAGGCCGAGACCGCCATGGGCGCCACGGTATAGAGCGCGGTTGGCGTCGGATACTGGAGGGCCAGTGTCTTCGGGATGAGCTCGCCGATGAGCACCTGCAGGACGGTCAGCACCGCCAGGACGAAAGCGGCCGCGACTGACTGCGCCGCAACGAGCTGCAGGCCACCGAGTTGAGCGAAGAGCGGTGCCAGGCCTGCCGCGAACGTCGCCTGCGCGTAGGCGCCCAGGATCAAGCTGGTCAGCGTGATTCCAATCTGGGAGACCGCGATATAGCGGTCCAGCTCAACCGGTGATTCAACGATGGGAAGCAGCCATTGGGCAAGGCGGTTGCCCTCGGCGGCGAGCGACCGGAGTCGGCTGCGGCGCACGCTGACGGCGGCAAACTCAGCCGCCACGTAAAGAGCGGTCGCGAGAATCAGGACCGCAGCGACGAGGGTGGCGACGACCACGCACCCAAGTACTTAACACAGGGCGGGAATAAGACCGAATCGGTCGGTGTTCTGTCCGGGTAGAGGCCAGACACCTATGGACAGGACCCAGGACCGCCAGCTGATCGCACGGCTGCAGGCGGGCGATGACACGGCCGTGCAGGACCTCGCCGATCGGTACGGCTCGCGAATCTACCAGCTCGCGTTCCGTCACATGAAAAACCGCGAGGACGCAGAGGAAGTTGACCCAGGATGTGCTGATGAAGGTGTATCGCAAGGTCGGCGCCTTCCGCGGCGATGCGGCGCTCTCATCCTGGATCTACCGCATCACGTTCAACACCGCCATGTCGCGGCTGCGCACGAGCCGCCTGGCCCGCGCCGCCGACCAGGAGCGCGAACGCACGCTGGCATCCGACGCGACGTTCGACAGTCAGCCCCGTACCCCGCGGCAGCCGGCTGACTGGTCGCGCATGCCGGATGAATCGTTGCTGCGGCTGCAGCTGCGCGAAGCGGTGACGGCGGCGATCCAGGAACTGCCGGCGATCTACCGCGAGCCGGTCGTGTTGCGCGACATCGAGGGGCTGACGACGGAGGAGGCGAGCAGCCGGCTGCGGCTGAAGGACCAGACGCTGAAGTCGCGGCTGCATCGGGGGCGATTGATGTTGCGGGAACGCCTGCGGTCGTTCACCACCGGCCTGACGCTGCATCGTCCAACGCCGGCGTATTCCTAGAACAGGGCCGGCTGAAGCCGGAGCCACAGCGGCATTCGACGTCGCGCATCGAGCCGGGTCCGAAGACCCGGCCAGGCCTGCGCGTGCAATCGTCAGGGGCCGGCTTCAGCCGGCCCGTCATTCAGTCCACGAACTTCGGGCGGTCGGGCAGCGCCGCGATGCGCGCGGCAAGCTCCAGCGCCAGCGTGGCCACGCGCGCGGTGCCGGGCGCGTCGATCTTGTTCCAGTCGTCCCCGGGCCGGTGATAGTCGTTGTGGAAGCCGGTGAAGAAGATGATCGAGGGGATGCGGTGCTGCAGGAAGCTCGCGTCATCGCTGCGCCCCGCGCCCGGCCCTTCGCGTCCCACCTCGGCGATGCCCGCTACCTTTGCAGATGCAAGCAAGTCGTCCTCGAGGGACGGCGCCTTCTCCAGGCCGCTCGTCTGGACCTTGCCGCTCGATCGGCCGACCATGTCGAGGTTGAGCATCGCGACGGTCTGGTTCAGCGGTACCGCCGGATGGCTGGCGTAGTGCGCTGAGCCCAGCAGGCCGCGTTCCTCGCCGGCAAACGCCACGAACACCAGCGAGCGCGGAAAGCGCGCGCGATCGGCCGCGGCGGCCTTCGCCATCTCGATGACGGCCGACGTTCCAGATGCGTTGTCGTCGGCGCCATTGTGGATCTCGCCGGCGCGCTCGGGACTGACCGAGAAGCGGCCGCCGAGACCGACATGGTCGTAGTGCGCACCGATCACCACCGCCTCGGCGTCGCGCGAGCCGTCCGCGCCCGGCAGGATCCCGACGACATTGCGGACCGTGCGGCGGTTGCGGGCGAGAAACTCCGTATAGTCCACCTGCGCCCCCGCGAGCACGCGCGAACGCGGCATCAGGTCACGGTCGATGGCGGCGGCGACGGCATCGAGATCCCACGCTTGCAGGAGCGAGGCGACGTCGGAACGGCGGACGCGCAGGACCGGGATGCCATGATCCTCCGCGTCGGGATCCGCCGCGAACAGCTTGTAGTCGGCCTGGTCGGTCTGGTGCGACGGGTCCGATACGACGACGAGCACTCGCGCGCCGCGGCTGCGCGCGGCCCCCGCCTTGGCCGCGAGCGTCGTCTCCCGCAGCGGGCGCGCGCCATTGAGGCGGCTGTCGCCGCGCGTTTCCTGTGGTTCGTGCGAGAAGACGAGGACGGCTTTGCCCATGACGTCGACGCCCTCGTAGTCGTCGTAGTTCACGGACGTGGCACTGATTCCGTACCCCGCGAACACGAGCGGCAAGTCGTCGAAATCAGCCGATGGCGTCGTCGGCGAGTCGTTGGGGGTCGCGGCCAGCGGGTAATAGCTCGAGCCCAGCGTCAGGCGGATTGAGCGCCCGCGCGCCTGAATCGCAAGCACGTTGCCGTCGCCCACTGCCAGACCGGCCTGGAGCTCGAACGGTTGAAACCAGTCGTTGCCGGCGCCGGCGGGACGCAGGCCGGCGGCCTTGAACTGCTGCGCGATGTACTCCGCCGCCTTCTCGAGCCCTTCCTGGCCGTTGCCGCGTCCCTTCAAGTCGTCCGACGCGAGGTACTTGATGTGCTCGAGCACCGCTTCGGGCCGTATCTCCGGTGTGGCCGCGGACAGAGCCGCGCTCGAGAACGCGACAGAGCACGCGAGAGAGCGGAGGGTGCGCATGTAAGGATCCTATCGCACGCGCCTGATCGGCGCTGAAGCTACGTGCCCAGAACCGTGTCGAGTCGGACCCGTTCCCGGGTGCTGAGCGTCGGCACGCGCGTGTGCACGATGCCCGTCGAGGAAAGAAGAGCCGGCAGCGTCCCGACGCGGTCCTTGACGTTGAACTCTCCGCCCAGCATGGTCAGCACGCTGAAGGATTGCCGGGACGATTCGAAGACTGCCTCGGTCACGCGCGCAGCGGCCAGACCGAGCGTATAGGCGCCGGGAGGCCACAACTTGCCGGCGCGCGCTTCGATGCGCGTGAGCTGCACCTGCGACAGCACGCGCTCGAGCGCGTAACCGCCAATCGACGCCTCGCTCCAGGGCACGACGAACCCGTCCGGGGCGCCGAGCACGGTGAGCGCGACCTCTCGCGGCGAACAGCGCGCTTCGACGGCGACGATCGCTGAGACGGCCGACCTGAACGCCTCCGGCGCCGACCCGATTGCACGACGCCGCGGCAGTCCCACATCGCGCACGGCCGCCCGCAACAACTCCGCCTGGCAGGCTCCGGCAAATACGAGCGGCGCGTCGCCCACGTACGGTGCGAGGCGCGTGAGCATCGTCACGCCTTCATCGCCCTGCCATTCCAACGACGTCTTTCCGACCCGATCGGCGATGACGCAGACGGCGCAGCCGGTCACGCGGGCGGGATCGTCGGTGCCGTCGAGGTGCGTGTGAGACCCGTGCACGGCGCCCATCTGTTGAATGTCGAGGGCCTTTCCGGCGGCGGCGGTCCCGGCGGCGTCCACGAGGAGTCAGGCGGCTCACCCGATCGCGCGCGGCGAGCGCCTGCGCGATGGCGCCGCCGAGGTCGCCGGCGCCGATGATGGCCACGGTGAACATGCGGTGGGTTGTATTCTACTGAGATGCTGGACGGGAAGGTCGCGCTCGTGACCGGGGGTTCTCGGGGTATCGGATTCGCCATTGCGGCCGCACTGGTCAACGAACACGCGTCGGTGGTCGTCACCGGGACCAACGAGGCCCGCCTGAGCTCCGCCCGCGACAAACTCGGGCCGAAGGCCACCGCGGTTCGCATGGACGTGCGCGACTACGGTTCGGTCGAAGCAGGCGTGAAGACCGTCGTCGATCGGTTCGGCGGCCTCGACGTGCTGGTGAACAACGCCGGCATCGGAATCTTCAAGGCCGTCGCCGACACGACGCCCGAGGAGTGGAACAACATCATCGGGACCAACCTGACGGGCGTGTTCCACTGCAGCCGCGCGGCGCTGCCCCACATCCGGGCGCGAGGCGGCGGGTGGATCATCAACATCAGCAGCCTCGCCGGGAAGAACCCGTTTCCCGACGGCGCCGCGTACTGCGCCTCCAAGTCGGGCCTCAACGCCTTCAGCGAAGCGTTGATGCAGGAGGTCAGGCACGACGGCATCCGGGTCGCATACGTGATGCCCGGTTCGGTCCGCACGGAGTTCAGCGGCCGCTCGCTCGGAAACGACGAGTGGAAGCTGGCGCCGGAGGACGTGGCGGAGGCCGTATCGGATCTCCTTCGCCACCCGTCGCGCAGTCTCCCCAGCCGCGTCGAGATCCGGCCGGCGCAGCCGCCACGGAAGGGGTGACGTGTCCGCCGCCGACAAGCACCGCGATCAGTTGGAACTCCACGAGACGATGATGGGACCGTCGCGCGGGAGGCTGGCGGTGGCGCTCGACCTCCTGACCGACGCGCTGGCGATGGTCGGGCAGCACGGGGTCTATTGCCAGAGCACGCGGCATCCCGGCAGGCCGACCCTGGACATCCAGCTCGTCCTCGAACAGATTGGCGACGCCAAGGAGCTGCTGCAGACCGTCATCGAACGCAAGGAATGACGTGACGGTCCCAACGTCACTCGGCGTCGTCAGCCACTACAACCTGCTCGAGCGGCTCGAGCCCGCTGGTCCCGGCGAGCTGTTCCGCGCTCGTGACACTCGCGCCGGGCGTACGGTCACGATCCGCCTGCTTCCCCCGGAGTTCGCGCCGGACGCCTCGAGCCGCGCCTCCGTGCTCGCCAAGGCGCGCGGCCTCGTCGGCCTCTCGCATCCAAACGTCACGACCTTGTATGAAGCCGGGGAGCACGAGGGCAGAATCTATCTCGCGTTCGAGTACCTCAAGGGCCAGTCCCTCCACGCCGAGATGGGCGGGCGTCCGATGAACGTGCGCCGCGCCGTGGAGGTGGGCATCCAGATCGCCGACGCCGTGGCCGACGCCCACGCCGCCGGGTTCATCCACGGCGGGCTGAGCCCTGAGACGGTGATCATCACGGCCAAGGGAAACGCCAAGATCCCGGCCTTCGAGCTGGCCGCCCGCTCGGGATTCGAGCAGGGCGGCGGCGATCCCGCCGACGTGAAGCTGCGCGACTACGACTCGCCGGAAGAAGCGCGCGGCCAGGATGCGGATGAGCGGTCGGACATCTATTCGGTGGGCGCCGTGCTGTTCGAGATGCTCACGACCCGGCGCCCGTTGCACCGCGGGACGGCCGCTCCAAGCGCGTCCAACGCGCCACGTGCCGCCCGATCTCGATGACATCGTCTTGAAAGCCGTGGCCCCCAACCCGGATTCGCGCTATCAGAGCGCGGTGACGTTCGCGGCGGAGCTGCGCAGCCTCCTCGCCATCCTCGACGTGCGCGGCGGGGTCGGCGACGAGGACGAGGAGCCACCGGCGCCGTCTACGAACGTCGGCCGCATCGTCGTGATGGCGGTTGTGATCCTCCTGGTTGTCGCGGCAGTGATTTGGTGGTTCGCGTAAGCGCGCCGTCAGGAGCGCGTTGCGCATCGGGCGACGCCGGCCGGGTCCTGTGGCCCCGGCTGGACGCACGACATTCCTAGGACGTCAGGATTTCCCCCAGGCGGTCGGCGAATGCGGATCGCGCCAGCACCTGGTCCACCCCCGCCTTCCGCGCGGCGTTGATCGTGTCGGTCTGCACGTGCGAAGCGTACCCGAGCGTCCTGTATCTCCTTCAGCGCGGGGTCCCCTTTCATCGATGCGATCGCTTCCATCGGGCGCAGCCGGGAGCTGTTCAAGTCGAAGATGACCAGGTGTGGCTGTTTCTCTCGAACACGCGGCAGCACGCCGTCAGCCGCGCGCTCGAAGTAGACCTCGACGCCGAGCGACTTGGCGGCCGTCGAGATCTTCACCGAAAACAGCAGGTCGTCAACGACGCAGAGCACCATCGACTACGATTGTAGGTGATGATCCTCGAGGTTCGAGCCGTGGCGCCGTTCTACAAGAACGGCTTCGTTGTGGCGTGCAGCCGTACGAAAGAAGCGATCGTCATCGATCCGGGGGACGAGATCGACGAAATCCTGGGGGCCGTTCGCGACCACGACGTGCAGGTCCAGCACATCCTGCTCACGCACGCGCATCTCGATCACGTCAGCGGCGTGGACACGGCGAAAGCCGCGCTCGATGCCCCCGTGTACCTCCACAGGGACGATCTGCCCCTCTACGAGCACGTCGTGGAGCAGGGGGCGATGTTCGGTTTCAAGGTCAGGCCGCAGCCGCCCGTTGACGTTTTCTACGACATGACCCCGATCTACTTCGGCGACTATGCCGTGCGCGTCCACCACACGCCGGGGCATTGCCCGGGCGGCGTCTGCCTGCAGGTGGGAAAGAAAGACGAGGACGGGAAGCACCTGTTCGTCGGCGACACGCTGTTTGCCGGCGGGATCGGCCGGACCGACCTTCCGGGCGGCAACTACGACGTCCTGATGAAGTCAATCACCGGCGTTCTCTTCGCGCTCGGCGACGATGCGGTGGTCCATCCCGGCCATGGAGCCGACACGACCATCGGACGCGAGCGCGCCACCAATCCATTCGTGGTCGAGTACCTGACCGGACAGAATCGCTCGTAGGGCCGGCTCAGCCGATCCCTAATCGGCGTCGCGGAGCGCCACCAGTTCCATCCGCCCCACCTGGAGCCGGTCGCCGGAGGACAGGCGCGCCACTTCCACTCGTTTCCCGTTGACGAATGTGCCGTTGGTGCTCTCGAGGTCGCGGACTTCGAGCTGGCCGTCCGGCAGCGCCGTGAGGCGGCAGTGCACCCGCGACACCAGGGCGGCGTCGACGATGAAGTCGGCCCCCGTGGCGCGGCCGAGCGTCCGGACCGCGCCGGGCAGGAGCCGGAATGTCTGTGCGGGATTTTCGTCGGTCAGCGTTCTAAGAATCCACATACAGTCCCCGCCGGGGCAACTTTCCGACCCTGCGATCCGTCAACATCCGTGTCCGATCGCCTGGAGCGGGTCTGCACGAGGGTCGCATGAGGAAATCGAGAAAACTGAGCCTGATGGCCGCCGCCGGTGTCGTCCTCCTCGTGGCGGGCATCTGGGGCTTTTCGACCATCAACGGCGCGTCCGCCAACATCGACCCGTCGAAGCTGGCGACCGTCGAGGAGGGCACGATGCTGCGCTCCGTGGTCGCTACCGGCAAGATCGAGCCGATCACCAAGATCGAAATCAAGTCGAAGGCCAACGGCATCATCGAGCACCTGCTCGTCGACGTTGATACCGTCGTGCAGCCGGGCCAGGTGCTCGCCGAGCTCGACAAGGAGAATCTTACCGCACGCCTTCGTGAGGCGCGCGCCAACCTGCAGGCGGCGGAAGCGGCGCACGAGGCGGCGATCGCGCAGCTCAAGAAGAACGAGATCGAGGCCGAGTCGCCGGACGTCGCGTTCGCCGCGCCGCAATCACGCGCGCGCGCAGCAGCTCTTCGATCAGAAGCTGGTGTCGCAGTCGGCCCTCGACGAAGCCAGGACGTCGCTCGAGCAGGCGGAGAACCGCCAGCGCGCGGCCGCGGGCCAGCTGGTCATCGCCCGTGCCCGCGTCGCGGAGGCGAACGCCAACGTGGCGCAGGCGCGCGCCGCGGTCGAGCGCGCCGAGGAGGAGCTGGCCAACGCCACCATCAAGGCGCCGATCCGCGCCACCGTGCTGACGCGCGACGTCGAAGTCGGCAGCCCGGTGTCGTCGATCCTGAACCTTGGCGCCAACGCGACGCTGGTCATGACCCTCGGCGACATCGAGCGGGTGTTCGTGCGCGGGCGCGTGGACGAGGCCGACATCGGCCAGGTGCGGCTCGGGCAGGCGGCGAAGATCACGACCGAGACGTTCCGCGACCGCATCTTCAACGGACGCGTGACGCAGATCTCGCCGATCGGCGTCGAGCGGGACAACGTCACGACCTTCGAGGTCGAGGTGTCGATCGACAATCCCGGGCGCGAGCTGAAGGCGAACATGACGGCCAACGCCGAGATCATCCTCGAGCAGCTCGCCAGCTCGCTGCTCCTTCCCGAGGCGGCGGTGACTTACGACAACGCGCGGAACGCGTCGGTGGACGTCGCCGATCCGGGCGCACGCACCGGCCGCCGGCGCGTGCCCGTGAAGGTCGGCGTCGGCAACGGCACGCGGATCCAGGTGCTCGAGCGGCGTCAAGGCCGGCGACAAGGTCGTCCTCCCGGGCTAGAGGCCGACGTCAGTGCAGAGCCGGACGAGTCCGCCTGGATACAGATGCGCGAGGTCTTCGCACAAGTCTTCTCGAACCTGCGCGCCAACAAGCTGCGCAGCTTCCTGACCATGTTCGGGATCCTCTGGGGCGTGATCTCGGTCGTCGTCCTGTCGGCCACGGGCGAGGGCTTCCAGCGCGGCAACCAGCACGTGCTCGAGGAGCTCGGCAAGAACGTCGGCATCGTCTGGGGCGGCCGGACGTCGATGCAGGCGGGCGGCGAGCGCGCCGGCCGACGCGTGTTCCTGACCGTCGACGACGCGCGCGCGCTGGCGCAGGAATCCAGCATGATCGCCGTCGTCAGCGCCGAGCTGCAGCGCGGCGGCGATCCAGGTAAAGAGCGCCTTCAACGCCGCCGCGCTGACGGTGCACGGCATCGAGCCGCAGTACCAGGACATCCGCACGATCGACATCGAGCAAGGGCGCCATGCTCCGGTTCGGCGACGAGGAGGCGGCGCACCGCGTCGCGATCATCGGCGCCGACGCCGCCGCGCAGCTGTTCGGCACGCGCGACAGCATCGGCCAGGCGATCCAGCTGAACGGCATTCCGTACACCGTCATCGGCACGCATCCGCAAGAAGGACCAGGACAGCAACTACAGCGGTCCGGACAACGACAAGGTGTTCATCCCGTACTCGGCGATGGCGCGGGACTTTCCGCGTACCGACGCCACGGCCGGTGTCGTGTCGCAGATCATCCTCGCGCCGCACCCGTGGGTCGTCGATGGCCTGCCGCGCGCGCTGAACGAGCGGACCGGACGCGTCGAGGACATCGACTGGCCGCTCGAGCGCGAGGTCCGCCGCATCCTGTCGCGGCGCCACGGCTTCGACGCGACCGACCGCGACGCGATCGCGATGTGGGACACGTCGCTCCAGTCGCTGATGTTCGGCCGCATGGTCCAGACGCATGAAGGACTTCTTCACCGTCGTCGGCATCGTCACGCTGGCGCTGGGCGGCCTCGGCGTGATGAACATCATGCTGGTCGCGGTTCGCGAGCGGACGCGCGAGATCGGCGTGCGCAAGGCGCTCGGCGCGACCACGTCGCAGATCCAGCGCCAGTTCTTCCTCGAGGGCTTCTTCCTGACGATGCTCAGCGGCGCGCTCGGGTTCGCCGTGGCGCTCGCCCTGTGCGCGGCTGGTGAACCTGCTGCCGATGCCGCCGCGGTTTCAGGGCATGATCGCTGACCTGGCAGGCGGGCGCGGGCGCCGTGTTCACGCTGATGTTCATCGGTGTGGTGACCTCGACGTATCCGGCGCGGCGTGCGGCGCTGCTGCCGCCGGTCGAAGCGCTGCGCTACGAAGTCATGACGTCCGCTTCGCGTCATCGCGGAGATCGCGCGCGAAGCCTTCGCCGGCCTGGTGCGCAACCGCGTGCGCGCCGGCCTCTCGATGCTCGGCATCTCCTGGGGCATCGTCTCGGTGGTGATGCTGCTCGCCTACGGCGAGGGGTTCAACCAGGCGCTGCTGCGCGGCTTCCAGGGCGCCTTCGGCGACGGCGTGACGATCATGTTCCCTGGCCAGACGAGCATGCAGGCCGGCGGCGAGCGCGCCGGCAAGCGCATTCGGATGCGCCTCGCCGACGCCGAGGCGGTGCGGCGAGCTTCCGCTGCGTCAAGGCGTGGAGCCCCGAGTACATGCAGCGATGCTGCCGTGTCGTGGGGGACGAAGCAGGCCAGCTACCTCGTGCGCGCGCGTCGCGCCCGCCTACGGCGCTCATGCGGAACCAGCCGGCGGCGGTCGGGCGCTTCATCGACGCCGAGGACGTGCGCCTGCAGCGGCGGGTGGTCTTCCTCGGCAGCGAGGTGGCGCTGCAAGCTGTTCGGCAACGCGCCCGCCGTCGGCCAGACGATCCGCATCAAGGGCATGCCGTTCGAGGTCATCGGCGTGCAGAAGGAGAAGGTGCAGCTCTCCAACTACGGCCGCCCCGACAAGGAGAGCGTCTTCATCCCCTACACGACGGCCGGCGCAGCTGTGGAACACCGAGTACGTCAACGTGCTCGTCTATCAGGCGATGGATCCGACGCTCGACGCGCGGGCCACCGACGCAGGTGAAGGAAGTGCTCGGCAAGCGGCTGCGCTTCAATCCCGACCGACGAGCGCGCCGTCCGCACGTTCGGCTCGGCCGAATCGCAGAAGATCACGGCCGGCATCGTGCTCGGCCTGAAGCTGGTGCTCACGTTCATCGGCGTGCTGACGCTGGCGATCGGCGGCGTCGGCGTGATGAACATCATGTTCGTGTCGGTGACCGAGCGGACGCGGGAGATCGGCCTGCGCAAGGCGCTGGGCGCGCGGCGCAGCGCGATCCTGCTGCAGTTCCTGCTCGAGGGGCTCGTGACCACGTTCGCCGGCGGCGCGGCGGGCGTGCTGATCTCCTACGTGCTGGTCTGGCTGGTCAGCCCGCGGCCGTTCCTGTCCGAGCTGCTCGACGACGCGACGCGCGGCGTCGACATCCACCTGATCCTGTCGCTGGAGCTGGTCGGCATCTGCACGGCGATCCTCATGGTCGTCGGCCTGGTCAGCTCGTTCATTCCCGCCCTGCGCGCGGCGCGGATGGATCCCATCGAGGCGCTGCGGTACGAATAGTCAGGTGTTTCGGGCCGGCTGAAGCCGGCCCCTACGAGATCGAGCGGGCCTTCGGGCTCCAGTTCCGGCTTCGGGCGCACGTAGGGCGGGTCCTTTTGGACCCGTCAACCGATAGCGCAGAGACGTGAGCGCTCTAGTACTCGACGAGCAATCGCGCGGCGCGCTCGACGTGCTGCTCCGAGGGGAGGAAGAACTCTTCGAGCGGCGGAGAGTACGGCACCGGCGTGTCGAGCGCGCCGACGATGCGAACCGGCGCGTCCAGCGACTCGAAGGCCTCTTCCTGGATGATGGCCGCGAGGCTCTCGCCGATGCCGCCGGTCCGCGAGTCCTCGTGCACGATCAGCACCTTGTTGCAGTGGCGCGCGACGGCCAGGAGCGCAGCTTTGTCGAGCGGGGCCAGCGTGCGCAGGTCCAGCACGGCTGGCCTCGATGCCGTCGGCGGCGAGCTTCGCGGCGACGCGCATTGCGACGTGGACGTACGCGCCGTACGAAATGATGGCCAGGTCGTCGCCTGCGCGCCGGAGCGCGGCCCTGCCGAGCGGAATCGGTTCAGGCGGCTCGGATGGCAGCAGCTGTTTGATGCGCGGATCGCGATACAGCGCGATGTGCTCGTAGTAGAGAACCGGATCGGGATCCGCGACCGCGGCCGCCATGAGGGCGCGCGCATCCTGCGGCGTCGAGGGCACGACGATCTTCAGGCCGGGCGTCCGATAGAACCACGGCTCGGTGTTCTGGCTGTGATACGGGCCGGCGTGACGGAGGCCGCCCCAGGGCATGCGGACGACCATCGGCACCGAGCCGCCCCAGCGATAGCGGATCTTCGCCGCGTTGTTCACGAGCTGGTTGAAGCCGGAGGCGACGAAGTCGTTGAACTGCATCTCGCCGATCGGCCGTTGACCGGCAAGCGCGGCGCCGACGCAGACGCCGAGCACGCCGCCTTCAGCCAGCGGCGAGTTGATGATTCGATCGCCGAGCTCCTTCAGCAGCGGGCGCAGCAGCAGGAACGCGTTGCCGTACTGGCCGCCGACGTCCTCGCCGTAGACGAAGACGCGGGCGTCGCCGCGAAGCGCATCGCCGACCCCCATCATCACCGCCTCGAGGAACGTATGCCCGTTCCTGTCGAACGGAAGTCCCGGCGTCGAGGGGTGGCAGGGGCGGGTCCAGGTCAACGCGCAGCCGTGCCGACGGTTCCAGTGGTTCGGTTCGTACTCGCGGCGGTTCGTCCGCGAATACGCCTATGCCGGCGGTGCTGGCCTCCGGCCAGCCGCTGGCGACAACCGCGCGCGCCTGCTCGTCGACGAGTTCCTGCGCTTCGCGCTTGAATGCCTCCACGTCTCCCGGCCCGATCACCTCGTCCCGCTCGAGCCTGCTGGCGTAGAGCGCGATCGGATCCTTCGCCGCCCATTCCCGGTAAAGGGTCGCGATCGGCGTAGGCGCCCTGCGCGGCGACCTCCGGATATTCCCAGGAGAGGGGCGGCTCCTTACCCAGGTAGAGCATGTCGTCGTGATGCGCGTGGCCGCACATGCGCATGCACACCAGTTCGATGAGCGTCGGGCCCTGACCGGCGCGCGCCCGATCGGCGGCCCACGTGAAGGCTGCGGCGATGGCGTCCGCGTCGGTGCCGTCGATCGTGATCCCGGCGATGCCGTATCCCGCCGCCTTGTCCGCGAACACGCGGACGGCGGACTGGTCGCGCAGCGGCGTGGACAGCGCCGTCTGGTTGTTCTCGACGCAGAACACCGCCGGGAGCCGGCGGGCGGCGCACAGGTTGATCGCCTCGTGCCACTCACCGAGCGAGGAGCCGCCCTCGCCGATGAACGAGACGGCCACGCGGCCGCCCGCCTCGCGCGCGAACGCCAACGCCATCCCCGCCACGGAGAGCGTGCTGATCGACAGCGGCGCGGTTGCGGGAAGAATCCCCGACTCGAAGTCGCCGATGTGCAGGTCCTTGCCGTGCATCGGCGGCCCCTGCTTGCCCATCTGGGCGTTCAGCACCATGCGCACGGTCGCCGCATCCGGGCGCATCGCCAGCGCGACGCCGAGGTCGCGAATGATCGGCCCGACCACGTCTCCCTGCCACCCGCGTGCGGGGTCCCGGTACTCCGCCCCTCGCCGCAGGCGGACGGCGGCCGCGTAAATCGCCTCCTGCCCGAGCGAACGGAATCCCTTGCCCTGGAATGCGGCGTCGCCGTAACGCACCTCGCCGCTCGTGAAGAACTGCTTCAACCGGTTGTCGACGGCGCGCGTGAGGATCATGCCGCGCAGGATCTCGCGCCGCTCCGCCGCGGTCAGCGACGCGGAGATCGCCTCACGCTCGAGAAACCCGTCGCAGGCGTCCGCGAGCTCCGCTCGCGCAGCGTCGATACGCGCAGCGGCGGTAACGCCAGGCGTGGTGTCGGGCAGGCCGGAAACGGCCAGCGCGGCGACGCGGCGATCCAGCTCGCGGCGAAAGGCCGGGCGATCACCGCCCGCTGCCTCGAACGCCTGCTGAACGAGCGCGACGGCAAATGGAAAACGTTCGAGTACGAATGCGGATAGACGAGCTCCAATTGCGCTGGCCCTCGGGGCGGGAACCGATCTCGCCATCGAGGCGATCGTATCCGACTATTCTTGGGAGTTGGAGGCCGCGAGTGGGAGCTGTCGAAACGTCATTTCAAGGGATGGGCGATTCCGGGTCCCGTGCCGCCCGGCGCCGCGCGTCCAACCGAGGTGCCGCCGGACGAAACGCTCGACGCGATCAGCGGTCACTTCCGCCTCTTCCAGCTCCGCAAGGGACATCGCTTCTCGACCGACGACGTGCTGACGGCGTGGTACGGGACGAGCTGGACGCCGTGCGGCACGCGCGGTGCTCGACCTTGGCTCAGGAATCGGTTCCGTGGGGATGATGGCGGCCTGGCGCCTGCCCGGCGCGCGGTTCGTGACCATCGAAGCGCAGGACGACAGCGTCAGACTGGCACGGAAGTCCGCTGCGTACAACGGGCTTGCGGCGCGCTACGAGATCAGGCACGCCGACTTCCGCGATCCCGCCGCGCTTCGTGCCGGCGAAGCGTTTCGACCTGGTCCTCGGCAGTCCGCCGTACTTCCCGCCCGGCAGCGGTATCGAAGGCGACCACCCGCAGAAAGTCGCGTGCCGCTTCGAGCTGCGCGGCGATATCGCCGACTACGCGCGCGTTGCCGCCGCACACCTGGAGCCCGGCGGCTTTTTCGCCTGCGTGTTTCCCGAGGAGCAGCGTCTGCGGGTCGAGGCCGCTGCGCGCGCCGCCTCACTCGTCGTCGTCCGCCGGCGGCCCGTGGTTTTCAGGGAAGGGGAGCCGCCGCTGATCGCGCTGCACGGCATGATGCGCGGCGATGACCTGCCGGACGCCATGCGCGGCCGCACGTGGGAGGAGCCGCCGCTCGTCATTCGATCGGCGGACGGCAGCGTGCACCAGGAGTACGCCGCGATAAAGCTGTCGATAGGGTTTCCGCCGTAGCCGCGAACGGGCCGGCTGTAGCCTGCTGTCGCAGGGGCCGGCTTCAGCCGGCCCGCGAAGAAGTCGCCGCGAACCGGCCGGCTGAAGCCGGTCAGACTGCTTGATCTAGACCCTCGCTGCGGTCAGCGCCGCCGTGACGGCCGCTGTCATCTCCTTTGTCGTCGCCTTACCGCCGAGGTCGGGCGTCTTGACGCGCTCGTCACCGATCACCTGTTCGATCGCGCGCAGGATGTTGTCGTGCGCGGCGCGTTCGCCGAGGTGGTCGAGCATCATCGCGCCCGCCCAGATCGCCGCGATCGGGTTGGCGATGCCCTTGCCGGCGATGTCCGGCGCGGAGCCATGGATCGGCTCGAACATCGACGGCGTCGTCCGATCCGGGTTGATGTTGCCGCTTGGCCCCACGCCGAGGCTGCCGGAGATGGCCGAGCCGATGTCCGTGAGGATGTCGCCGAACAGGTTCGAGGCCACCATCACGTCCAGCGTCTGCGGGTGCGTCACCATCCGCGCCGCGATGCGCGTCCACGTAGTACTCTGCGGTACTCGACGTGCGGAAAGTCCTTCGCGACCTCGGCGACCACTTCGTCCCACAGGATCATCGAGTGCTGGAGCGCGTTCGACTTGGTCGCGCTCGCAAGCATCTTGCGCGGCCGTGAGGCGGCGAACTGGAATGCGTAGCGGGCGATGCGCTCGATGGCGCGACGGGTGAAGACGCCGGTCTGCTCGGCAAGCTCGTCGGGCGTCCCGCCGTGCAGCCGCCCGCCGATGCCGCAGTACTCGCCCTCGGAGTTCTCACGCACGCACACCATGTCGATGTCCGCGGTCGTGCGGCCGGCGAGCGGAGACGTGATGCCCGGCAGCAGCCGCATCGGCCGGAGATTGACGTACTGGCGCAGGCGCTGGCGCAGCGGCAGGAGCAGCTCACGCGCGGTGATGTGATCAGGCACCGAGGGCGCGCCGATGGCGCCGAAGTAGATCGCGTCGAAGCCGAGCAGCGTTTCGACGCCGTTGGCATCCATCATCCGCCCCGTCCGGAGGTAGAAGTCGGAGCCCCAGGGGAACTCGGTGAACGCGAGGCGGAACCCGCCCTGTTCTCCGGCAATCTTCAACACCTCGATGCCGGCCGGGATCACCTCCTGGCCGATGCCATCACCTGCGATCACTGCAATCTTGAATGCCTTCATACCTCACCATCTTAAATCGGGGTTCGTCAGATGTAGCGTCAGGTCGTGGGGGCCGGCTTCAGCCGGTCCTGCCGCCGTCTGACTCCGAGCACCCCCACAAACGCCACGGCGGACGCGATGATGCCGGTCAGCGTCGGATCGACCCAGGGATGCGGGCGGCCCAGCAAGCCCTGTCAACACGAGCGTGGCGACGCCGGCGGCGATCGCCGCGAGCGCCTCGGGCGATCCGGCGCGGCGGCTGACGAGCCCGCCGAGCAGCGGCACGAACAGACTGACGCCAAGCACCGAATAGAACACGCGCAGCGCGCCGATCACGGTCGCAAGGTAGATCGACAGAATCACCCCGGCGATGCCGCCGGCTACCGCAATCATCCGTGCCACGCGCAGCAGTTGCCGATCGGTCGCGCCCGGGTTGATGTGACGCCGGTAGATGTCCTGCGACATCGACGTTGACAGCATGAAGAGGATGCCGTCGCAGGTGTCGACGGCGGTGGAGAACACCGCGGCGAGGCCGAGCGCACCGAGCCACGAGGGCAGCACCTGCAGGAAGAGCGTCGGCAGCACCAGGTTTGGATCGGTGATCCCGGGCAGCGCCGTACGGGCGCTCATCCCGAAGAGCACCGGCACGAACGCGAACAGCATCAGCGCCACTCCATTCAGCGCGACGCCGGTGGTCAGCGCGCGCTCGCTGGCCGCGCCGTAAGCTTTCTGAATCAACCCGGGCGAGATGACGAACGCCGGGCCGGTGAGCGCGAGCAGCGTCCAGCCGGAGCCAGGACCGGACGAGTACATGATGTCGGTGAACCACGGGGTCGCCGTCCGCGGTGAGCGCCCCGAGCCCGCCCGCTGCGCCGAGCACGAACGGCAGCGCCGCGACGAAGCCGGCCAGCATCACGACGAGCTGCAACGTGTTGACCCACGCGGTGCCGAGCAGCCCGCCGGCGGCGAAGTAGATGGTCATCACCGCGCCGCCGACGATCGCGCCAACCCAGCGCGGCGCACCGGTGATCACGCTCACGATGGCGGCGCCGGCGATGAGCTGGGCCGCGAGAATCACGAGCGAGATGATGGCGATCAACGCCGCAATGACCGCGCGCACGGGCGGGCCGTAGCGGAACTCGAGGAAATCGCCGATGGTGTAGAAGCCGTGGGCCTTGGCCAGCCGCCAGACGCGCGGCCCGACCCAGAACGCGAGCACCAGCGACCCGAGCCCGGCAGATCCGCTCCACCACCACGCGCTCAATCCCTCGTTGTAGGCGAGCCCTGCGGCCCCGACAGTCGCGCCGGCGCCGATGTTGGCGGCCAGCATCGACGAGAAGATGAGCGCCGGGCCGAGGCCGCGGCCGGCCACGAAGAAATCGCCGCTGGTGCGGACGTACCGCGCCGTCCAGAGGCCGAGCACGGTGATGGTCACCGCGTAGGCGATGACCAGCGCGAGATGGAGGCTCACCGCAGGCGTGCGGGAACTGTGCCGAGCTCGCGCGCTGACGACACCCCGGCGAGGCTGTCCGCCTTCGCGACCGCGCGCACGATGGCTTCGCTCATCGCTTCGGCCGCGAGGGCGCCGAGCAGGCTCACGTTGACGTCGCCGGCCCAGCGTCCGGTCGCCAGCGCGAACACGGTATCGCCGTCGCCCACGGTGTGCGACGGGTTGATCGCGCGTGCCAGACCGTCGTCGGCCATCAGCGCGACGCGGCTCGCCTGCTCCTTCGTGAGCCGCGCATTGGTGGCGACGAGCCCGATCGTGGTGTTCTCGGCGGGCCGGGTCTGCGGCGCGAGGGCGCCCGTGGCCAGCAGCTTCCGGACATCGGCAAGCGTGCCGTCAGGGTTGCGGACCCCGGCGACGACCTGCCCCGACCGCGGGTCGATGACGTCGCCGACGGCATTGACCGCGGCGATGCGCGCCGACGACCAGTCCGTTCGGCAGCGTGATTGCCGCCGAGCCGATGCCGCCCTTCATGGGCGAGCGCCGTGCGCCGGGGAAACCGGGATGCTCGGCGAGCCCACCCATCTTGCCGACCGTCGCGCCCGCACCGGCGCCGACATTGCCCTCCCGCACGGCACCGTCGTTGGCCGCGCCCGCCGCCCGGTAGCCGCAGTCGGCGTTCGGCCTGATCTTCGCGTCGCCGCCAAACCCGAGGTCGTAGAGGATCGCGGCCGGGACGATCGGGACGACGCCCGCCGCGGTCTTGAATCCGATGTTGCGCTCCTCGAGGTAGCGCACCACGCCCTGCGCCGCGTCGAGACCGAACGCGCTTCCGCCGGCGAGCACGATCGCGTTCACCGCGATCGACCATGTTGAGCGGATTGAGCAGGTCGGTCTCGCGTGTGCCGGGTGCGCCGCCGCGTTGTGACACGCCGCCAACCGCGCCGTCGCCGTCCACGAGCACCACTGTGCAGCCGGTCGGCCGTCCTTCCATCGTGTGGTGGCCGACGCGGATGCCCGCTACCTCGGTGAGACCCTTGTTCATCGTGGGGCTCCGCGCTGTTGACGACGGTGTCTGCGACTGCACGGCCACGCTCAGCGCCGCCGCGAGGCACGCACCCGCGGCGAGCCGCGCAGCCGGCAGCCCGCAGCCGCCCGGTTCGCCGGCGGTGCGCCGCCGGCGGTGGGCAGTGAAGCCGCATGCGATCGAACACGGTGAACAACGTTACGGCGTCCCTTTCGTTCCGCCCTGCCCACTGCTCGCTGCCGACTAGTTCTCGACCGCCTTGAACGTCTTCTCGAGCCACGCCGTGACGGCCGTTGACACGTCCTTGCTCACGTTGCGATCGGGAAGCGACGCGTACTCGCTGGTGTGGCCGGTCGTCGCCGGCACGAGCAGGTGATTGACGCCGCGGACGGTGACCACCTCGATCGTGCGCGACCGGCTCTCCTTGCGCGCGAGGTCCGAGAGGCGGTTGACGTGCTCGACCGGCACCTGCCGATCGAGGTCGCCGTGCACGAAGAGGAGCGGCTGCCGCACATTTCTGACGATACGTGCCGGATCGAAGGTGAGCAGGCTCTGGAACCACGGCGTGTCCGCCTGCCGCCGCACGTCGTCGGGAATCCCCTCCCAGCCGCGGCCGCTGATGACGGCGGCGTTGATCTTCTGCTGCAGCGCAATCTTCTCGTCGCGATCGGCCGCCTTCGTCTGGTCGAGCACGTATCGCTGCTGCTCGAGGACCAGCTCGGATCCGGTGACGGATGGCGCGGCGATCGACACGACGCCGGCAATCCGCCGCTCGCGTGATGCGGCGAGGAGCGCGACCCAGGCGCCCTCGCTGTGGCCGAGCAGCGCGATGCGATTCGGATCGACGTCGCGCCGGTTTCGGAGCCATGTGAACACAGAGCGCACATCCTCCGCGGAGTCGGTGAGCGTGGCGGACTCGGCGCGGCCGCCGCTTTGTCCGTAGCCGCGCTTGTCGTAGCGGACCGCCAGGAAGCCGGCCTCGGCCAGGACGCCGGCAAGCTGGCCCAGCGTCGGAATGCCGAGGCCGAGGCCGTCACGGTCCGTCGCCCCCGACCCGGCCAGCAGGATGACCGCTGGAACTCGCGCGCCGGCCGGCGTCTTCGGCCGCGTCAGCGTCGCGCCGAGGTTGAAGCCCGCGGCGGGGATCGTCACCGGCTCGTCACCGGGGTTGGAATAGAGGAGCGTCCGCGACGTTGGCGACGACACGTCGTCGCGGACGACGTCGATCGCCTGGGCGGGCAGGCTCACGCTGACGAGGCCACCCCTGTCGTCAACCGAGAGCGTCACGGCAAGGTCGCCCTTCGGATGCGCGAACACGAGCTCGTAGCGGCGTACCTCGAACGTGGTGGCCCCGGTCTGCATGCGCTGCGTGGCGACACTCTGGACGCGGACGGGGATCTCCGCCTGCGGGACGATGTACGCACGAAGCTCGGCGCCGGGACCGGCCCCCACCAGGCGCCGGCCGACCGCTTCGTACACGCCGAACATCAAGTTCGGCAGCACGATCGCCTGCGGCGACACCGGATGCGCCTCGGATATCGCGACGGCGCCTTCCTTGCCTTTCGTCGTGGCGACGCCGTTCTCGAACGTTGTTTCGAGGTTGATCTCCTGGCCACTGAGCTGGGCGTCAACGTAAACCGATTCCGGCGAGCCGTCGGCGCGGTAGCGCACTTCGGCGCGGCGCGTGACGAGGTTGACCGGCGGGCCGAGCCGCGTGCGGCTGATGATCGTGGTGGCCCCGGCCGCGGTACGCTGAACCGTGACGTCCTCGCGCCCGATGGGCTCGCCGCGGACGAACACGGTGTATCCGGCCATGCCCTCGGCGGGCGGTTGCGGCTGCTGGCCCTGCCCGGCCGCGGCAGGCGCGGCCAGGAGCAGCACGAGCGCGCAGATACAATAAGGAACAGGCATTCGCATTGGGATCGTATCAGACCTCTCCTGACCTCTACCGGGCCATCCGCGAGGGCGCCGCTACCGGCGCGCTCAACCCGCGCGGGCAGATTGCGGTCGCGGGAAACGACCGTGCGATCGTACCTGCAGGGACTGCTCACCAACGATATCCAGGGTCTGACCGCTGGAACCGGCTGCTATTCCGCGTGGCTGACGCCGCAGGGGCGCATGCTCACGGATATGCACGTGTTCGAGGCGGGCGACATGATCCTGCTGGACGTGCCGGGCGATCAGCTGCAGGCAACTCTGCAGCGGCTCGATCAGTTTCTCTTCAGTGAGGACGTCCAGCTCGCCGACCTGGCCGGAAGCCTCCGTGGCGTGTGGATCCACGGTCCTGAGGCTCCGGCCATCGTGGAACGCGTCGTCCCCGGGGCGCGGGGCGTCGGGGACTGGCCCGACTACCGGAACGTGCGGGCGGAATTCAATGCTGTCCCGGCGGTCGTTGCGCGCGTGGACCAGCTCGGCGTCCCGGGAGTGTGCATCTACGTTGCGCCGGCCGAGGAAGCGGCGCTGCTTGCCGCATTGCACGGGGCCGGCGCCGTCCCCGCCGACGAGGCGGCCCTCGAGGCCGCGCGCATCGAGGCCGGGTATCCGCTTTTCGGCGTGGACATGACCGAGGACACCATTCCACTCGAGGCCGGAATCGAGCAGCGCGCGATCTCGTTTTCGAAGGGATGCTATGTCGGCCAGGAAGTGATCATCCGCGTGCTCCATCGCGGGCACGGCCGCGTCGCGAAGAAGCTGATGGCGTTGCGCGTCGCAGGCGCCGCCCCGGCACCGGGCGCGAAGCTCTTCGCGGGCGGGCGCGAAGTCGGCGCGATCACGAGCGCGGCAGGATCACCGCGGCACGGCGCGATCGCGCTCGGCTATCTGCACCGCGACTTCATCGCCCCGGGGACCGCCGTCGAAGTGGAGACCGATGGCGCGCGCGCGACGGCCACCGTCACCGAGCGGCCGATTCCGTCAGCAGCGTAATCAGCTCGGCGTCGGCCGGTGGAAATGCCAGCGAGCCCAGCTCGCCACGCGGCACCCACCGCATCTCCTGTCCCAGCAGCGGCCGTGGCTGGCCATTCAGGTCGCACTGGTAAAAGTAGAGCGCGATCGTCCGGTCGGCGTACTCGTGCGTGATCTCGAAGACGAGGCCGTGCACGTCCACGTCGGCGTCGAGCTCCTCGCGAATCTCGCGGCGAAGCGCATCGGCATGCGATTCCCCGGCATCCACCTTGCCGCCGGGAAATTCCCACATGCCTTCGAGGTGGACGCCGGCGTGGCGGCGGGTGAGAAAGAAGCGGTCGTCCTGCTCGATGACGGCGGCGACGACGACGTCCGCCATCACCCGGCGGAGGCGTCGAGCGCCATGCGCACGCGCTCGGCGAGCTGGGCCGGCGTGAACGGCTTCTGCAGCAGCGGCACGCCGCCCCAGAACGCACCATGCACCGCGGTCGCGTCGTCGGTGTACCCCGACATGTAGAGCACCTTCAGCCGCGGGTTCTCCTGCAGCAGGCGGGCGGCGAGATTGGGACCGCTGAGGCCGGGCATGACGACGTCGGTGACGAGAAGGTTCGGCTTGATGCGGGAGTTGAGCGACCACTCGATCGCTTCCTCGGCGTTGCGCGCCTCGTGCACGGTGTAGCCGCGCTTGCGCAGCGCATGCACGGCGAGCTCGCGCACGGCGTCGTTGTCCTCGACGAGGAGGAGGGTTTCGGTGCCGCCGTCGGTGAGCTTCGGCGGCGCCGCCGCCGCGTACCGCTCCGGCTCCTCCTCGGACGCCGTGACCGGCAGGTAGATGCGAATCGAAGTGCCGCGCCCCGGAGCGGTGTCCATCGAGATGGCGCCGCCGCTCTGGTCCACGATGCCGTAGACAGTGGGGAGGCCGAACCCCGTTCCCTTCCCCCTCGCCTTCGTGGTGAAGAACGGCTCGAACACGCGGTCGCGGGTCTCCGCGTCCATCCCGCTGCCCGTATCGCGGATGCCCAGCATCACGTATGCGCCGAGGTCCAGCGTCAGGCGTTCCGTGGCGATGCGCTCCTCGTCGAGCTCCACGTTCGACGTCTCGATCCCGAGATGCCCTCCCATCGGCATCGCGTCACGGGCGTTGAGGACGAGGTTCACCAGCACCTGCTCCATCTGGCTGGGGTCCGCCTTCACGCGCCGCAGGTCCGGGGCAAGGCTCGTCGTCGTTTCGATGTGCTCGCCGATGACGCGCGGCAGCATCGGCAGCATGCCCGACACGATCGCGTTGAGGTCGAGCACCTCGGGCGACAGGAACTGCTTGCGGCTGAATGCGAGCAGCTGCCGGGTCAGCGCCGCGGCGCGGTCCGCCGCCTTGCGGATCTCACCGACGTCGTGCGCGACCGGATCGTTGACGTCCAGCTTCTCCTTGACCAGGTCCGTGTAGCCGATGATCGCGGTGAGCAGGTTGTTGAAGTCGTGCGCGACCCCGCCGGCGAGACGGCCGATCGCCTCCATCTTCTGCGCCTGTCGCAGCTGCTCCTCGCGATCGAGCAGTACGCGGCCGGCGTGCCAGTTCCGCAGCGAGTAGCGGATCGACCGTTCGAGGTGCGTGGCCACGAGGTGCTTCTCGACGTAGTCGGCTGCACCTTCGTGCAGCGCCGCTTCGTCGAGGTCGCCGCTGCCATGCCCGGTGATCAGGATGAAGGGTTTGGACGCGCCGGCTTCCTTGGCGGTATGGATGAGGCTCAAGCCGGTGCCGTCCGGCAGCAGCTGGTCCACGAGGTAGATGTCGTGGTCGTCGGCGCTGATGCGCCGCAGGCCTTCCGCAACCGTGCCGCACCACCTCGAGCACCAGCTCGAAGTTCGCCGTTGTCAGCGCCATCTCGATGAGCTGGCGCGCCTGAGGATCGTCGTCGACCGCCAGGGCGCGGACAACGCGAAAATCAGGGAGCCGCGGGGTTCGTCGATGCGCTGAATCCGCCTCGCCAAGGCGGGGAACCGAACGGTGCATCAATTGCCTACGGTACCACGCCCCGTCCCCGGATGAGCTCATCAAGAGCTATATTCATGACGAGCCCGTTCAGCCCTCCTCCTTCCACGGATACGACGCGCATAATTTCGTCATCGGGCAGACGAGGCACTTCGGTTTCCGCGCCACGCAGACGACGGCGCCGAGGTCCATGAGCGCCTGGTTGAAGTCGAACACCTCCTTGCGCGGAACGAGGATCTCCGAGACCGCCCAGAGATGCTTTCGTGTCGCATGCGCCTTTGGATTGCCCTGCGGCGACAAAGACGCGAAAGAGCACCCGCGCGACGTTGGTGTCGAGGATGGCCGCGCGCTCACGGAACGCGAAGCTGCGGATCGCGCCGGCGGTATAGGCACCGATGCCCTTGAACGACAGCAGCGTCTCCTGGTCGGAGGGTAATCGGCCGCCGTAGCGGGTCACCGACTCGCGCGCGATCGCGTGAAGCCGCCGCGGACGAATGTTGTAGCCGAGCGGGCGCCACGTCGCGTTGACGTCCTCCTCGGGTGCCGAGGCGAGCGCCTCGAGCGACGGGTACTTCTCCAGCCACTCGTGGTACTTCGGCACCACGCGATCGACCTGCGTCTGCTGAAGCATGACCTCGGAAACGAGGATGTGGTACGGATCGCTGGTGTTCCGCCACGGGAGGCTGCGTCCGTGGGCTCGGTACCACGCCAGCAGGCGGCGGCGAAATCGCTGACGGGCGGCGGCGGGCGGCAAAGAGGAAGCGGACATCCACCTCTATAATTTCACGCGTGGAGAAGATCTACACCAGGACGGGCGATGCTGGTCAGACTTCGCTCTTCGACCAGACGCGGGTGTCGAAGGCCGACGTGCGGGTTGACGCGTACGGCGAGGTGGACGAGGTCAATGCCTGTCTCGGTGCGGTCCGTGCGGCAGGCGTCGATCCAGGCATCGCCGCTGCCCTCGACACGATCCAGCGGCAGTTGTTCGCGCTTGGCGCCCGCCTCGCCGATCCCTCGTCGCGGATTGCAGGCAGGGTGACGAAGGCCGCGATTACCGGGGCCGACGTCGAGGCGATGGAGCAGCTCATCGACCGGCTCGAATCCGAGCTGCCCCCATTGCGCCGTTTCATCCTGCCCGGCGGATCGGCGGCGGGCGCGCAGCTGCACGTCGCGCGCACGGTGTGCCGGCGGGCGGAGCGCCGGGTCGTCGCGCTGGGGCCGGGCGAGGTCGATTCCATCCTCGTCGTTTACCTGAACCGGCTGTCGGACCTGCTGTTCGTGATGGCGCGCGCGGTCAATCATCGAGCCGGCGTGCCGGAGATCGAATGGTAGCCTCGCGCGCGGGGACGATCGACCTGGACGACGCCTACGCGGTGTGCGTGCGCGACGCGCGCAGGCACTATGAGAATTTCCCCGTGGCGTCGCTGCTGTTACCGCGCGAGATGCGTCGTGACGTTGCCGCCGTCTACGCGTTCGCGCGCGCCGCCGACGATTTTGCCGACGAAGGCGACCGGTCCGTGGACGATCGGCATCGTCTGCTCGACGGCTGGCTGCACCGGTTGCGGCAGGCCGCAGGTTCCGACCAGCCAGGCCCGGACCCGCGCCCGGGCGAACCGCCCGACTCCCAGGCGATTTTCCGCGCGCTCGGCGCGAGCATCCGTTCGCGCCAGTTGCCCGTGACCCTTCTCGAGGATCTGCTCAGTGCGTTCCGCCAGGATGTCACCGTGGCGCAGTACGAGCAGTGGCCGCATCTGCTCGACTACTGCCGGCGTTCGGCCAACCCGGTAGGCCGCCTCGTCCTGCGCATCGCCGGCTATCGCGATGTTCGGCTCGACACGTGGTCGGACGCGGTGTGTACTGCGCTGCAGCTGACCAATTTCTGGCAGGATCTCTCCGTGGATCTCGCACGCGGACGAAGCTACCTGCCGGAGGAGGAGCTGCGGGCGCACGGCACACGGGAGGCGGCGCTCGCGGCAGCCATCCGCCGGACGAGGGAGTTCTTCGACGTCGGCCGCCCGGTCTGCGACGCGGTGCGGGGCAGGCTGCGCTACGAGCTTCGCGCCACCTGGCTCGGCGGTGTGCGCATCCTCGATCGTGTGGAGCGTGCGCTGCCCGGCGCGATCGGCAAGCGTCCGACGCTCGGGCCGCTCGATGCGCCCTGGCTCGTGGCGCGGCTGCTGACCTGGTCACGCATGCCATGAGCCGCGACACCAGCTTCTACTACTCCTTCCTGGTACTGCCGCCGAGGAAGCGGACCGCCATGATTGCGGTCTGGGATTTCTGCCGCGCGGTGGACGACGCGGTGGACGAGAGCGATTCGCCGGAGCGCGCGGCGCAGGAAGTGGCGGCGTGGAGGACGGAGCTCGACGCCGCGTATGCCGCTGCGCCGCTGCACACCTGGCAGGGACGGGCGCTGCAGCCGTTCCTGGGCGAGTTCAGCCTGCCGCGTGAACCATTCGAGGAGCTGATCGACGGCGTCGAGATGGACCTCGCGCACGCGCGCTATCCGACCTTCGATGCCCTGGCCGAATACTGCCGCCGCGTGGCATCGGCCGTGGGGCTGATCTGCGTCGAGATCTTCGGCTACTCGCGACCCGCGCACGCGATCGTACGCCGTGAATCTCGGCATGGCGCTGCAGCTGACGAACATCATCCGCGACGTCGCGGCCGACTTGCGCCGCGGACGCATCTACCTGCCCGGCGAGGATCTGCAGCGCTTCGGCGTGACCGAGGACGATCTCCACGCCGGGCAGGTGACGCCGGCCGTCAGGGCGCTGCTGAAGTTCCAGTGCACCAGGGCGCGCGAGTACTACCTCCGCGCCGCCGCCGACCTGCCGCCGGCCGATGCCCACAACCTGATGGCCGCAGAGATCATGGGCGGCATCTACTTCGAGATCCTGCAGCGCATCGAACGCGCCGGCTACGACGTGTTTACCCGCCGCATCCGCGTCCCGCGCCCGTATCGTGCCGTGATCGCCCTTCGCATCTGGGCGCGCACGCTGCTGCGCATGCCCCGAATGGCCCTGGGCACCGGCCGTTGAGCAGTCCGACTCTCGGCGGCGGCCACGTTCAGGCGGCCCAGCGCCGGCTGACCGGCCCTGCGAACGTCATGAAACCGCATTCGAACGTCGACGTCGTCGTGATCGGCGCCGGGTTCGCGGGGCTCAGTGCGGCCACGGCGCTGGCAGAGCGCGGCGCGCGGGTGCTGGTGCTCGAGGCGAGGCCGTCGCTCGGCGGGCGCGCGACGGCGTTCACCGATCCCGCCACGGGCGAGCGCGTCGACAACGGCCAGCACGTCCTCTTTGGCTGCTATCACGAGACGTTCCGGTTCCTGAGGCGCCTCGGCACCGCGTCGTTCGTGCAGATCCAACCGCAGCTGGCGATTGGCATCGTCGATCGGGATGCGCGGGCGTCGCGCCTCGTGTGCCCGCCGTTGCCGTCACCGCTGCACCTTGCCGCCGGCGTCATGCGGTGGGATGCACTTGGATGGCGCGACCGCGTCTCCGTGCTGCGGATGTGGCGCGCCATCAGGCCGGCGCGGCAGACGGCCAAGGTGCGCCGCACGTCAGCGCTTGCAGGTGAAACAGTGCGGCAGTGGCTCGTGCGCCACCGGCAAACCAGGCGGCTCATCGAGCTGTTGTGGGAACCGCTTGCCGTCGCGGCGTTGAACCAGCCGATCGACGTCGCCGCCGCGGCGCCCTTTGCCCGCGTGCTCGCCGGCCTTTTCGGCCCGGGCCGCCGCGACTCCGCGCTTGGCGATACCGCTGAAGCCGCTCGACGAGCTCTACGCCCTGCCGGCGAAGCGATTCATCGAGGACCGTGGCGGCGAGGTGAGGACGAACGCCGTCGCACACATCAGGTGCGGCGCGGGCCATGACGGACCCGCAGACGGATTGCAGCGCCCCTCCACAGGTGATGACTGGCGGCCAGGCAGTCGATGCGTCCGCCGTCGTCTGCGCAGTGCCGTGGCACGCCCTTCCTGACGTGTTCGAGAACGTGCCACCGCCGCTCGCGCCGGTCGCCGCGAACGCGCGCAACACCGCCGCATCGCCGATCGTGACGGTCAACCTCTGGCTCGATCGCGCGGTGACCACCGAATCGTTCGTTGGCCTGCCTGGGCGCACCATGCAGTGGGTGTTCGACAAGCGAATGCTCTTCGGCGAGCAGGCCTCGCATCTTTCGCTCGTCTCGAGCGGCGCCGACGCGGTGGTGGGCCTGTCCAACGACGAACTGGTGGCGATTGCCCTCGGCGAGGTGCGCGCGGCGTTTCCTCCTGCCGCGCGCGCCGAGGTCCGGCGGACGGTCGTCGTCCGCGAGAAGCGCGCGACCTTTTCCGTGGCCCCTGACCAGCCACCGCGTCCGCAGACCGAGACCGGCGTCCCCGGTCTGTTCCTTGCCGGCGACTGGATCGAGACCGGGCTGCCCGCTACCATCGAGGGAGCCGTCGTGAGCGGGCATGCTGCCGCGCATGCGGCTTCGGATAGAGTGAACCGCGCACGCATTGCAGATTGACGATTGCAGATTCCTCAATGAACTCCGTTGTCATCCACTATCAGGAGATTGCCCTCAAGGGGAAGAACCGTCCCTGGTTCCTGGGCCGGCTCGTGCGCAACATCCGTCGCGCCCTGTCGGACCTGGAGGTGACGAGCGTTCGCGCGCTGATGGGACGGATCGAAGTCGTGCTCGGTCCGTTCACGAGCCGCGACGAGGTCAGCGAACGAATCCGCCATGTGTTCGGCATCGCCAACTTCTCGCACGCGGCGCCGTGTCCTCCCGACGTCGAGTTGCTGAGCGCCGCCATCCTTCGCGACCTCGGCGATCGCACGTGCGGCAGCTTTCGCGTGTCCGCGCGGCGGGCCGACAAGAGGTTTCCGCTCACCTCGCCGCAGATTGAGCGCGAGATCGGCGGACGCATCAAGGAAGCGCGCGGCTGGCGCGTCGACCTCGGCAACCCTGAGCTCGTCATCCACGTCGAGATGCTGACCGCCCAGGCGTTCTACTACTTCGACAAGGAGCGCGGACCCGGCGGCCTGCCGACGGGGACCGCGGGACGCGTGGCCTGCCTGCTGTCCGGGGGCATCGACTCGCCGGTGGCTGCGCACCGCATGATGAAGCGCGGCTGTGTCGTGACGTTCGTGCACTTCCACAGCTACCCCATCCTGTCTCGGGCGTCGCAGGAGAAGGCGCGCGAGCTGGTCACGCTGCTGACGCGGTGGCAGCAGCGCTCGCGCCTCTATCTCGTGCCGTTCGGCGACATCCAGCAGCAGGTCGTCCTCACGGTGCCGGGGCCGATGCGTGTCGTGGTGTACCGCCGGCTGATGCTGCGCATCGCCGAGCGGATCGCGCGGACGCGCGGCGCGCAGGCGCTCGTGACCGGGGACGTCGTCGGCCAGGTCGCGTCGCAGACGCTCGAGAACCTGGCGGTCGTCGGCAGCGTGGCGTCATTGCCGCTCTTCCGTCCGCTCATCGGGATGGACAAGGACGAGATTACCGCCGAGGCGCAGCGGATCGGCTCCTATCCCATTTCGATCATCGAGGATCAGGACTGCTGCACGCTGTTCACGCCGCGCAACCCGCTCACGCGGGCCCGGCTGGCGGAGATCGAGCGCGCGGAGCTGGCGTTACCCCTCGATGAGCTGGTCGAGCGGGCCGTGCGCGAGGCAGCCGTGGAAGAGTTCGAATTCCCGGTGGTAGGATCGAGGACCGAGGTGCAAAGTGGCTTCAGCCAGCGGGATTGAACGGAACGTGTCCGGGCTCAACAGGCTCGAGGAGATTCTCGGGGACGACGCCAGTCTTCTCCAGCACGTGTGCAAGACGATCCCGAAAGAGGTCTTGCACCTGCCCGGGCCCGACTTCAACGATCGCGTCGTGTCGGCGACCGATCGGCCGACGCGGGTGTTGACCAGTCTGCAGGCTGTGTACAACACCGGCCGTCTCGGCGGGCACGGGATACGTCTCGATCCTGCCCGTGGATCAGGGTATCGAGCATTCCGCCGGCGCGTCGTTCGCGCCCAACCCGGCCTACTTCGATCCCGAGAACATCGTGAAGCTGGCGCTGGAGGGCGGCTGCAACGCCGTTGCGTCGACGCTGGGGGTGCTCGGATCGATCGCGCGCAGGTACGCGCACCGGATTCCGTTCCTCGTGAAGCTCAATCACAACGAGTTTCTTTCCTATCCGAACTCGTACGACCAGATCCGCTTTGCGAGCGTCAAGCAGGCGTTCGACATGGGCGCCATGGGCGTCGGCGCGACCATCTATTTCGGGTCGGAGGAGTCGAAGCGGCAGCTCCAGGAAGTCGGCGAGATGTTCCAGCACGCGCACGAGCTGGGCATGTTCACCGTGCTCTGGACCTACCTTCGCAACCCTGCGTTCAAGACGAAGGATGTCGACTACCACCTGTCCGCCGATCTCACCGGGCCAGGCGAACCACCTCGGCGTGACGATCGAGGCGGACATCATCAAGCAGAAGCTGCCCGAGAACAACGGCGGCTACAACGCCATCGCGAACTTCGGCAAGACGCACAAGGGCGTCTACTCGCAGCTGACGAGCGACAACCCGATCGACCTCACCCGCTACCAGGTGGCCAACTGCTACATGGGACGCGCGCCGCTCATCAACTCGGGCGGCGCGTCGGTCGGCGAGAGCGACGTGAAGGAGGCGGTGAAGACCGCCGTCATCAACAAGCGGGCGGGCGGCATGGGCCTGATTTCAGGCCGCAAGGCGTTCCAGCGGCCGCTCAAGGAAGGCGCGGCGCTGCTCTGGGCGATCCAGGACGTTTACCTGAACAAGGAAGTCACGGTCGCCTAGCGACCGACGATCCGGACCGGGTCGGATGGCACCGACAATCGACAGCCGATTACGTTCGTCCCACGAACCTGCGCAGCGCCTCGTGCGTGCTGCGGAACGCCAGCTCGTCCCACGGGATCTCGCTCGCCTCGAAGAACCGCGCTTCGAGCCCTTCGTCATCGCAGCCCAGGCACCCGCCGATCATCGTTGCCGCGTAGACGATGATCACCGGCACGCGGCCCGGATAGGAGTAGACGTCGAGCAGGCCTTCGAGGCGCACGTCGAGCCCCGTCTCCTCACGCGCCTCGCGTATGGCGGCCGCCTGCACTTGCTCGCCGCGATCGACGTAGCCGCCGGGAAACACCCACTTGCCGTAGCCCGGTTCGATCGCGCGGCGCACCAGCACCACGCGGTCGCGCTCGTCGCGGATGATCGTGCCGACGGCAAGCTTCGGGTCGAGGTAGAAGACGAACGCGCAGCGCGTGCAGACGAGCCGCTGCGGGTCGCCGGCCTTGAGCAGGCGTGATTCGAGCGTCCCGCCGCACGCGGGACAGAAGCGGAAGCCACTGTGATCGAGATGCATCTGAGCGATCGCTGCGTTCGGAAGCCCTGAACCCTGGGCCCTGAGCCCTGGCCCTGAGCCCTTGAGCCCTGAGGCCTATAATCTTTCTTCTATGTCGATTCTCAAAGTGGCGCGCATGGGGCATCCGGTGCTCCGCGAGCGCGCCGAGGCTCTGGACAAGTCCGCGTTCCGCAACCCACTGCTGCAGAAGCTCATCGACGACATGATCGAGACGATGCACGAGTACCACGGCGTCGGGCTCGCGGCTCCGCAGGTTCACGAGGGCGTGCGTCTGTTCGTTGCGCTGCTCGAGGAAGAGCCCGACCCGAAGACGGCGGCGACCGTGGTGGTCAACCCGGAGATCGTCCCGAGCGACGATACGCGAGAGGAGGGCTGGGAGGGCTGCCTCAGCATCCCCGACATTCGCGGGATGGTGCCGCGCTACACGGACATCACGCTGAAGGCGCTCGACCGCGACGGCAGGCCGTTCGAGCTGAAGCTGAAGAATTTCGCCGCGCGCGTGGCGCAGCACGAGACCGATCACCTCGACGGCGTCCTCTTCTTCGACCGCATGTCGTCGATGCGATCGCTGACCTACCTCGAAGAGTTCTCGCGCTTCCACGCGAAGGAAGAGGACTGAGACACGGGCTCCGGGCTCCGGGCTTCGGCACGCCCGTCACGTTGAATAGGGGCAATGCCCTCCGGGAATTGATTGGTCGCATCGCCCGATTTCGAATCACCATCACGATCGACGAATCACCAATATAATTTCCCTCCCGTGCTCGCCACCGGCCCCCCAAGCATCACACTGCGAACCGCTCCCATGTCGCCGTTCGACGGCGCCATTGCCGCGGCGCGCACGTGCTACTCTCCGCGGGTCATCGGCGCGCACGAGGTCACGGAGAGGCAGCGCGACACGATCGGCGCGCTCACCTTCGACGCCGGGTCACCACACCGTCTACCAGCACGCGCACTTCGAGTTCGGCCTCGAGAACGTATCCCGCCAGTTCGTCTGGACGTTCCTGCACTCGTATCCGTTCTACAACTCCGAGCAGTCGAGCCAGCGGTACGTGAAGCTCAACGAGCCGCGTGCGTTCGTGCCGCCGCTCGGCGGGGAAGCGCTCGACGTATACGAGGCAGCGGTCCTGCGCGCGTGGGATCGCTATGCGGAGCTCTCGGCGCTGCTCAAGGACGACGCGCTGGCGATTCTGAAGGACCTGCGCTACGTCCGGCCGACGACGAGCCGGGAGCGGTTGAAGCAGATCGAGAAGGACGCCGAGAAGCGCGCCATCGAGACCGCGCGCTATGTGATCCCGATCGCCGCGTTCACCTCGATGGTGCACACCGTGTCGGGCATCGTGCTGCACCGGCTGCAGCGGATGGTCAACACCGGCGACGCTCCCTTCGAGGCGCGCCTCGTCATCGACGAGATGGTGCGGCTCGTCAAAGAGTGGGACCCGCTGTTCTTCGAGAAGGTCGGCCTCGGCGCCATGGACGCCGCCGCCGTACCGGAGACGCGATTTCCAAGGCCGCGAGGCGACGGCGACCGCTACGCCGCGGAGTTCGATCGGCGGCTCAACGGCCGGTGGTCGCGCCTGCGCGACACGTCGGCGCAGGCGGAGGAGGTCATCGCCGAGTCCGTGCGTTCCGTCTTCGGGCTCACTGCCGACGAGATGTCCGATGACGAGGCGCTCGACCGGGTGATGAACCCGGCACAGAACCGCTATCGCCTCGACATCCTCAACGTGTCGTATCACTCGCCGCTGATGCGCGCGCTGCACCACGCGAGCTACGTCTTCGAGAAGCGCCTGAGCCACACCGCGGACTCGCAGGATCAGCGCCACCGGATGGTGCCCGCGTCACGACCGCTGATGACGTTTGCGGACACGGCGCGGCCCGACTACATCACCCCGCGGCTCATCGCCGCGAACCCGCGTGCCAGCGCCGTTTACGACTGCGCGATGCGGGACGCCTGGGCGGCGAAGAACCGGCTGCTCGCGCTGGGTGTGCCGCTCGAGTTCGCGCTCTATGTGCTGCCGAACGCCAAGACGCTGCGGTTCGTCGAATCAGGTTCGCTCCTGGCGCTGCTGCACAAGTGGACGCTGCGAACCTGCTTCAACGCGCAGGAAGAGATCTACCTGGCCTCGATGGACGAGATCGAGCAGGTGCGTGCCGTCCACCCGCGCATCGGCCGCCATATCGGCCCGCCCTGCGTGATTCGCAATGGGCTCATCTCTCCGCGCTGCACCGAAGGGTCGCACTTCTGTGGCGTCCCGGTTTGGCGCGACTTTCCCGCGGTCGTCCGCCGTCTGTAACGCCGTGCTTGCCGCCTGGCTCGCGCACGCCTATACGGCGAGCGGGGTTGTGCTCGCATTCCTTGCGACGCGGGCCGTGGTCGAGCACCGGTATCGCGAAGCGTTCCTCTGGCTCGCTCTCCAGATCTTCGTCGACTCGACCGACGGCGTGCTCGCCCGCCGCGCGCGCGTGGCGACGCTGCTGCCGTGGTTCAACGGCTCGAAGCTGGATGACATCGTCGACTACCTCACGTATGTGTTCGTGCCCGCGCTGCTCGTCTGGCGGGCGCTGCTCGTCCCCGATGCGTGGGCTCTCCCGGTCGCATGCGCCATGCTGCTCGCCAGCGCGTTCGGCTTCAATCGCGAGGATGCGAAGACGAGCGACCACTTCTTCACCGGCTTTCCGTCCTACTGGAACATTGTCGTGTTGTACCTGTTCGTCGCGAGGCTGACTCCGGTGGTCAACGCCGTGATCCTGCTGTCGCTCGCGGTGCTCGTGTTCGTGCCGATCAGGTATGTCTATCCGTCGCGGACGCCGACACTCCAGGGCGCTGACCGTGGCACTCGGCGCGATATGGGCGGTCCTGATGCTGGTGATGCTCTGGCAGCTTCCGGCCGTGTCGCCGCTGGTGTTCTGGGCGTCGCTGGTGTTTCCCGCCTACTACGTCGCGTTGTCGATGGTTCTGCATTTCAGAGGCACGCGGGCCGGCTGAAGCCGGCCCCTACGACGTGGCGAATGCGGACCCATGACGTGGGAAGTAGGTGGGGGCCGGCTTCAGCCGGCCCGTCGTCGACGGCGCGGCGCTGGCCGGCGGAAGCCTTCGACGACACGCGATCGACCGCGAAGGTGGGCATTTTGCTGAAGAACTTGACACCATTGTGAATTGATTCACACAATTCGCTATCGCCATGCTACGGCTGCGCTCGCCCCTGCTCGCGACCCTGCCATGCCTCGTCCTCGGGGCCTCCCTCGGTCTGGGGCCTGACCCCGGTGCCGCCTCGACTCAGGCGGTTGACGCAACCCGTCTACAGGGTCTGACCCCCGACGCGGTGGCCCGGCAGGTCCAGGACCGTGACACCGGCCGCGACTCGCGCGGGGAGATGCGCATGCGGCTGTTCGATCGCCAGGGGCGCGTCCGAGAGCGCGCCATGACGCTGCTCACCCTTCGTGGCGCCGGCGGGGCGGGCGACAAGACGCTCGTCCGCTTCCTCTATCCGAACGACATCAAGAACACCGGCCTGCTCGTGTGGGAGCACTCCGACGCCGATGACGAACGGTTCCTGTATCTGCCGGCGCTCGGCCGCGTCCGGCGCATCGCCGAGCGAGCAGAAGCAGGAGAGCTTCGTCGGCAGCGACCTGAGCTACGAGGACATCGGCGGCCGCGACTTCGCCGATTACACCTACACGTTCGCCGATACCGAACGCGTCGTGGACGTCACCGGACGGATCCCGCCAGGAAGCGTGGTCGCTGGAATCGCGCGCGAAGGACACCAACGCCGACTTTCCCCGCACGCTGAGCCTCGTGCTGAAGGATCGGTTCATCATCGTCCACGCCGACATCTTCAACCAGCGCAACGAGCGAGCGAAGGTCTTCGACGTCAGGCGGCTCGAGCGCGTGGATGGCATCTGGACGGTGCTCGACCTCGTCGTCGTCAACGAGCGGCAGAACACGAAGACGGAACTGACGACCACGTCGATCCGCTACAACACCGGCCTCACGGAGGACGACTTCTCACGGCGGCAGCTCGAGAACGTCAAATGAGCGAGCGGCTGGCGGATATCATCTTCCGTTGGCGGCATCCGCTCTGCGCCCTCATCGTGATCGGTTTCTTCGCCCTGGCCCCGCTCTTCAACTTCACCGACATCGACAACGACATCAGCATGTGGATCGCGGAGGACGATCCCGTCTACCAGACCTACGAGCGCTTCAGGAAGGAGTTCGGGGGTCAGCGGACGCTCCTCATCGCGCTCGAGTCGGATCGACTGTTCACGCGGGAAGGGCTCGAGTTCATTCGCCAGGTCACCGGCGACATCGAGCGAGTCGAGACCGTCGAGCGCGTCCAGAGCCTCGCGACGGCGAACGTCGTTCGCAGCCTGCCCGAGGATCCCGGGGGCGACGGCGGCATCGAGGTCCAGCCGCTCCTCGACGACATCGATCGGCCCGGCGGCGCTGAACGCGTCCGCCAACTCGCGCTCGACGACTTCCTGCTGCGCGGCGATCTCGTGTCCGAGGACGGGACGGTCACCGGCATCATGGTCAGCTTCGACGAGGACCGGATCGATGCCGTTCGCGCCGGCGTCATCGATCGCATCCACCAGCTCATCGACCCGCGGCTGCCCGCCGGCATGACCGTGTACTACAACGGCAGCCTCGAGATCAGCGAGACCTACAACCGCATCACCCTCGAGAACACACAGAAGCTGACGCCGCCGATCCTCCTGCTCACCGTCGGCGCCATCTTCATGCTGTTCCGCTCGTGGCGCATCACCGGCGTCCTCGTCGTCGCCGTGCTCATCAGCGTCGTCTGGACGATGGGGCTGTTCGTGCTGATGGGGTTCAGCTACAACATCCTCGCGAGCATGCTGCCGCCGCTGGTGATCATCCTGGCTGTTGCCGACGACGTGCACATCGTGCAGCACTTCAACCACGAGCTGCGCGCCACGGGCGACAAGGAACACGCGTTCAAGTCGAGCATCCGGCATCTCTTCGTCCCGCTGCTCGGCGCGAGCGGCACCACGGCGCTCGGGCTGCTGTCGCTCGGCACCAGCGACGTCGTCGCCGTGCGCTCGTTCGGCATTGGTGCAGCGGCCGGCGTCATGGTCGACTTCGTCATGTCGCTCGTCTTCGTGCCGACGCTGCTGATGCTGCTGAAGCCCGAGCACGGCGTCGCGCCGCAGGAGCGCTACCTTCTGGCACCCATGCAGCGCGTGTCGCGCTTCTCGATCCGTCACGCGAAGCCGGTTCTGGCCGTCACGCTCGTCATCCTGGCGCTTTCGGCGGCGGGGATCACCTCGTTGCGCGTGGACACCAACCACGTCAACTTCTTTGCAGAGGATCACCCGCTGCACCGGTCGGCGGCGTTGATCGACCAGAAGCTGTCGGGCATCTACAGCTTCAACATCCTGCTCGAGGGCGAACCGGAGTCGATGAAGTCACCCGAGGCGCTGCGCCGGATGGAGGAGCTGCGCGCGCGGCTCGAGACGCTGCCATTCGTGCGCAAGGTCGTATCCGTTGCCGATTACGTGAAGCGCGTGAACCGCGAGCTGAACGGCGGCGACCCCGCGCAGGCAGTCGTGCCCGCGAGCGCGGACGCCATCGCCCAGGAACTGTTCGTCTTCGAGCTCTCGGACGACGGCCGGGCGGAGCTCGAGCGCATGGTGGCCAGCGACTACTCGCGCGCGCAGATCTCCGTGAAGCTCGCGTCGATGAGCTCGGATCTCGTGTTCGAGCAGATCAACCGCGCCGAGGAGGAAGCGGCGCGCGTGTTCGCGGGAAGCGGCATCACGCCCACGGTGACAGGATCGGGCCGGATCTTCTCGACGCTGGACCACTATCTCGTCGTCTCGCAGTTGAGCAGCTTCGCAACGGCATTCGTGACGGTGTTCGCGGTCATCTTCGTCGTCTTCCGCTCGGCACGCTTCGGGCTGCTCGCGATCATCGCGAATGCGCTGCCGGTGTGCGCCGTGCTCGGCATCATGGGCTGGCTCGGCATCTCCCTGAACGTCGCCACCGTCATGGTCGCCAGTGTCGCCCTCGGCATCGTGGACGACGACACGATTCATTTCATCGGCCGGTTCCGCCGCGAAGCCGCGCGTGGCGCGGGCACAGGAGAGGCGATCGAGCTGGCGACGATGCACGAAGGGCGCGCGTCGCTGACCACGGCGATCATCAACAGCCTCGGGTACGGGATCATGATCTTCTCGCCGTACAAGCCAACGGCGTGGTTCGGCGGGCTGCTGGCCCTCACGATGGTCGTCGCGTTCCTGACCGAGGTGCTCGTCGTGCCAGCCGTGATCACGTCGCTGCCGCGGATCTTCGGTGCGAAGCGATTTGGCCGCCTCGAGCCCGCTGCGTAGCGTGAAAGCACACGCAACCAGAGCGCAGGCATACAGAGTCGCGCTCGTCTGGGCTCTGTGCCTCTGGGCCACTCTGGTTTGTGGACCTCGCCGATGCGCGGGCGCAGGTGGACGGCCATGTCTCCGTACTTTTCGACGTCGTTCCCGACATCTCCGCCGCGGACGGCAGCCAGCGGGTGGCCGAGCTCCGGACCCGTCTCTTCGCGGAACGGCGGCAGGATATCGGCGAGCGCCTGGTGATCAATGTCGCCGGATATTTCGATGGCCTTGTCGCAGACCGCGAGGCGGCCGGAGGGGCCGGCACCACGAGGGACGCGATCGTGCGGCCGTCCGACCTGTACGCCGAGTTTCGCAGCGCGCGGTTCGACGTCCGCGCCGGCTTCTCGCGCCTCGTCTGGGGACGCCTCGACGAGTTTCAGCCCACCGACGTCGTCAATCCGATCGACCTCACGCGATTCCTGCTCGAAGGGCGCAGCGAAGCGCGCCTGCCGGTCGCGCTCGTGCGCGGCCGCCTGTTCCTGCCGGGGTCATCGACGTTGGAGACAGTGGTCGTCCCCATCTTCCGCGCGAGCACGTTCGATCAGCTGGACGAAGACACGTCGCCTTTCAACCTGCTCTCGAGCGCGGAACCCGAGCGCTCCGAGCCGGCGACACGCTGGTCGAACCTGCAGGGAGGGGGACGGTTCGCGGCGACCGTGGGCCGGTTCGATTGGGCCCTCTCCGCCTACCGCGGTTTCCGCAGCTTCCCGATCCTGACGTTCGCCGGCCAGGGCCTTCGCGAAACGTTCCCACGGTTCACGATGGTGGGCGGTGACTTCGAGACGGCGCGCGGGCCGTGGGGCTTCCGGGGAGAGGTGGCGGCGTTCGTCGAGGACGAGGTGCAGGATCCGGTCAGCGTTCGCGGCGTACCCGGGCGCTCCGTCGAAGGCGGTATCGGGATCGATCGCCGTGCGAGCGACTACCGGTTCGCTGCAAACGTCCTGATCTCGAGCCGCCCCGTTGAAGGGACGGATGCCTCCATCGTCGGCTCGGCCGAACGGGCATTCGTCCGCGATACCCGCCGCCTCACCATGTTCGGGGTGTACGATCCCGGCGACGGCACGGGGTTCGTCCGCGTCATCGCCGCCGTCAGCCCACGCGACAACGTGTGGGTCGAAGGGTCGGCCGGCCTGTTCGCGGGGTCGTCGCTCGACACGTTCGGCCGGCTGACTCGGCGCGACTTCCTGTACGCTCGGCTCAAGGTGTTCTTTTGATCCCAGTCCCGATTCACGCATGCAACCCAGGTCCAATGACGGGCGCGGGCAACTGGACGTGGCTCATCGAGGGACGCGTGCCGACGCTCGTCGACGCGGGGACCGGGTGACCCGCGGCATGTCGATGGCGTTGCCGGCGCCCTTCGCGGCGGGCCGTTGTCCCAGGTACTGGTCACACACGGGCACTCGGATCATGCGTCGGGCGCGGCGGCCCTCGCGCAACGCATGCCGCACGCCCGTTTTCTGAAGATGGCGTGGCCCGAATGGGACGCGAAGTATCCCGTCGTGTGGCATCCGCTCGCCGACAACGACATCCTCGAGGCAGGCGACACGTCGCTCCGGGCGCTGCATACGCCGGGACACGCGCCCGATCACGTGTGCTTCTGGCACGAGGAGACGCGCAGCCTGTTCGGCGGCGATCTCCTGCAGAGGGGCGGTACCGTCTTTATTCCCGGCAACCAGTACGGCGACATGTCGGCCTACATCGCGTCGCTCGAACGGATGCTGGCGCTCGAGCCGGTCCGCGTCTTTCCCGCGCACGGTCCGGTGATTGACGAGCCGATGCGGCTGTTGCGGAATTACATCGACCATCGCCGTGAACGGGAGGAGCAGGTGATCGATGCGCTGCGGCAGGGCGACTCCACGCCTCATGCGATGACGATGCGTATTTACAAGGGGCTGAAGGAGGTTCTCGTCCCGCTCGCGCGCGATAGCGTGGCGGCGCACCTCCGCAAGCTGGAACGCGACGGGCGTGCGCGCCGCGAGGGCGACGCGTGGCATATCATTGACCCATGAACGACGTCGTCGACTTCATCAACGTCAACCGCGATCGATACGTCGAGGAGCTGAAGGAGTACCTGGCCATCCCCAGCGTCAGCGCGCTGCCGCAGCACGCGGGCGACGTGCGCCGCGCCGCAGAGTGGACGGGCCAGGCGCTGCGGGACGCGGGGCTCGAGAACGTCCGGCTCATCGACACGCCCGGCCACCCGGTCGTCTACGGCGACTGGATGAACGCGCCGGGCAAGCCGACCATCCTCTACTACGGGCACTACGACGTGCAGCCGGTCGACCCGGTGAACCTCTGGACCAGCCCGCCCTTCGAGGCGACGGTGCGCGACGGCGAGCTTTACGCGCGCGGGGCGGCCGACGACAAGGGCCAGGTCTTCATGCACATCAAGGCGGTCGAGGCGCACCTGAAGAAGGGCGGCGGCCTCCCGCTCAACATCAAGTTCTTCATCGAGGGCGAAGAGGAGGTTGGCAGCGTGCACCTCGACGAGTTCGTCCGCAGTCACAAGCAGGACCTGGCCGCCGACGTCGTCGTCATCTCCGACTCTCCGATGTTCGATCGCGGCATACCGTCCATCTGCTACGGCCTGCGCGGGCTCGCTTATTTCCAGATCGACGTGCGCGGCACGAAGAGCGATCTGCATTCCGGCTCGTTCGGCGGCGCCGTTGCCAACCCCGGGTTCGTCCTGGCGCAAGTGCTCGCGCAGATGAAGGACCGGAGCGGACGCGTCAGGATCCCGGGCTTCTACGACGACGTGAGGGCGTTGAGCGAGGCGGAACGCGCGGAATGGAAGAAGCTGCCGTTCAACGAGACGAGGTACCGCAAGGACCTCGGCGCTCCCCGGCTCTTTGGCGAGAGCGGCTTCTCGACGCTCGAGCGCGTGTGGGCGCGGCCGACGTTCGAGGTCAACGGACTGCTGTCAGGCTTTACCGGCGAGGGCGCCAAGACGGTGCTCCCCGCGACGGCGATGGCGAAGGTGAGCATGCGGCTCGTGCCCGACCAGGACCCGAACAAGATCGCCGGGTTGTTCGATGCCTACCTGAAGAAGATTGCGCCCAAGACCGTCGAGGTGAAGCTGACGCGCATGCACGGCGGCAAGCCGTGGATGACCGAGTTCGACAACAAGTACGTTCGCGCCGCCGGCCGGGCGATCGAGCAGGGGTTCGGCAAGGCGCCGGTCTTCAACCGCGAGGGCGGCTCGATACCGGTCGTCTCGACGTTCCAGGAGGAGCTCGGGCTTCCCAGCGTGTTGTTCGGGATCGGCCTGCCGGACGAGAATGCCCACGCCCCGGACGAGAAGCTCGATCTCGGGAACTTTCACAACGGGATCATCGCGTCGGCGTACCTGTACAAGGAGATCGCATCAATCAACGGGAACGATTGATCTTCCGGTGGGCCGGCTGAAGCCGGCCCCTACGAGGCTTCAGGCACATCCGACTTGTGGCTTCCGCCTTCGGGCGGAAGGGGAGTTCAGTTAACGCTGGAGTATGCGGTGAACGCGCGCCATGGACGATCCACTTCCTGATCCCACTATCGAGCTGGTCGCGGTCTTCGAAACGGGCGATGCTGGCCTGATCGCGGTCGTCAAGTCGATCCTCGAAGGGGAGGGAATCGACTACCTCGTGCGCGGCGAAGGTGTCCAGGACCTCTTCGGCGCAGGACGGCTGACAGCCGGCTTCAACTACATCACCGGTCCCGCGCGGTTCCTCGTGCGCCGCGAGGACGAGGACCGGGCCCGCGAGCGGCTCGACGACTTGACCAATCCAGCGGAGACGCCGCCGCCACAGGACGACCAAGCCTAGCTCCGAACCACAGAGACACGGACCGAGGGTCACGAGTCTAGCCCACAGACTCTGTACCTCCGTGACGCTGTGGCTCGTGAGAGGCGGCTGTCGTCGCCGGTGGCGACGAGGTCCGGCTCGTCCCGTCGTCTGCCGGTTGGGAGTGCGCGAGGGCGGCATAGCGACTGATCCAGATAACGATCACGGCGCCGAGGAGCGCGTGTTCCGCAAACTGGATCAACGCCAGACGGGCCGGGAGGTAGTCGGGAAACAGCTGCAAGTAGTTCGCGTGCTCGCCCATCGGAGTGAGCACCATCAGCGGATCCGGAGCGGGGTCGTTGTACGGCTGCGGTGTCGTCAGGAACACTCGATGCACGACAGCCTGCGCCACGACCAGCACCCTCAGCACCGCCGGCGATCTGAACCAACCCTCGTACCGTTCGATCGTGCGGCCGAGCAACACGAGGACGATCGGTGAGGCCCAGTTCAGGGCATGCCGCTCCGACTCGAGGGAGGCGACCCACCCGGTTGCCGCCACGCCCAGCGTGTAAACGAGGAACGCCTTGTGCCGGCGGAAAAAGTCCACAGCCGATCGCCAGTCGAAGGCCACGAGGAAGAGGATCGGTCCATATGCGATCATCCAGCCGAGCAGATAACTGACAAGGCTCCGGGACAGCGCGCGCTCTGCGAAGTGATCGGCCGGGGAGAACTCGGGATCGGTCGGAGCGACGAAGTTGCCGACCCAGATGAGCACGGCGATGGCGAGGACCAGCGGGATCCATTGTTCCGGCCGCGGCAGGTTCCTCGCCTGCACATAGGGCGACTCCCGCCGATGCTCGATGGCCGGGTTTCGCGCGAAGAGGAATGCGATCGGGATCAGCAGGACGAGCTCCCGAAAAACGACCCCGGCCGCGCTGATGATCGCCATCGCCAGTACGGGCCAGCGTCCCGGCCGCCGCTCGTACCATGCGATGCAGTTCAGGCCAGCGAAACAGAACGCCTGCGCCCACGCATCGACGAGCACCGGATAGAAAAACGTGAAGCGAACGAGCTGCAGCCAGTGCGTGGCATATACCATCACCAGCACGATTCTGAGCCACGGATCCCGGAGGTAGGTGCGTAACCACACGAGCAGCAGAAGCGCGGACGCCAGCGCCGCGCACGCGTTCACGATCAGGAAGCCGGTAATCAGATCGTCAGGGGCGACCAGCGAGGCGAGCAGGGGCGTGCCCAGCCGCTGCGCAAATCGCGATATGCCACTCGGACGGGCGCCCTCCACCAGTTGCTCGGCGACGCTGTAGTAATACTTCCCGTCGTAGCCTTGGCCGCCATCGATGCCGATCCGTGCCTGCGTAAGGTAGGTGAGTCCCTGGATCGTGAGCACCGCGGCGAAGACGAGAACGAATCCGACGACGGGATTCCTCACGCCGGCGTCTCGGAAAGGCATGGGTCCAATACTACGATCGTTGTTGCGTGTCCCTCCGTTCCCTTGCAGGGTTCTCGGGCACTCGACAGATCGCTGATCGCATGGATCTTCCGGCTGAAGCCGGAAGCCACGGTTGTGGGCTGAAGCCGGAAGCCACGGTTGTGGGCTGAAGCCGGAAGCCACGCCTGTCGGCGGTGGCCAATCTGCACATGTCGTGGCTTCCCCCTTCAGGCGGAAGTGCGGTCAGTTGAGCGCCGCGACGCGGCGGCGCAGCGTCTTGACATGTTCCCAGATCTGCTCGTGCTCTTCCCGCGTTTCCTTGTCCATCTCGCTCATGCTCGCGAGCTTCAGGTAGGTCTGCAGGTCGCGCAGGGCGCCGGTGACGTCGTTGAGGTGGTATGCGAGGAGGCCGCGGTCGCGCAACTCGCTCAGCGCCGACGGTGTCGTCGCCAGCAGCAGCTCGGTGACGACGCGCGCCTGCGGGAACGAGCGCATGTGGACGTAGATGCGCTTGAGGTTCAGCAGCATCCGCACGATGATCTGCGGGCGCGTCGCCGGCGCGAGGAGGGACCTGCTGAAGGCGACTTCGGACCCGACGTGACGCTGGAGGAGCAGGCGGCAGTCGTGCTCCGAGAGCAGGGCGCCGCCGTGGAACGGGTCGATGATGAGGCCGCTGCTGCCGCGGCTCGTCACCTCGGGGCAGCGCACGAGGAAATGGCCTGGGAAGTTGATGCCGTCGACCAGCAGCCCCGCGCGCCGCGCGACTTCCATGTAGACCAGCGCCAGCGTGATCGGGATGCCGGTCCGGCGATCGAGGACCTCGTTCAGGCAGCTGTTGCGCGGATCCTCGTACTGCTCGCGATTGCCGATGAACTGTTGATTCTCGAAGAGGTAGGCGTTGACGGCGCGAATGCAGGCAAGCGTGGAGTGGTCGCCGGTCTCCTGCGTCTGGCGCTCGATGCTGCGCCGCGCGTCGGCGCCCATGGCATCGAGCCGGCCGACATATGGCTCCGGGTCCAGCTTCGGATACTCGATTCGCGCGATGGCCAGCGCCGCGCGGGCAAGGCCGGTGCCCGGTGCGTTCGAGGCCGCCACAAGCGCGTCGACGAGGTCCTTCCGCATAGATCACCGCGGGACCGAATTCGTCACATCCCCCTATCGCGACAGAGCGTATCCAGGGCGTCGAGCGTGAGCGCGTCGAGACCGCTCACGACGAGCTCGGCTGCCTTCAGCTCGTCCGCGCCGATAGCTGGTCGTCACTCCTACACAGCGTAACCCGGCTCCGCGTGCCGATTCGAGTCCCCAGCGCGAGTCCTCGATCGCGACGCAGCGGCGGCCGTCGAGGTCGAGCCCCGTCATCTGCCTGAGCCTCTCGAACGCGAGCAGGTATGGCGCCGGCGAGGGCTTGCTCTGGGGCGTGTCCCCGGAGGCCACGATCACCGTGAATGGCGATCGAAGATTGGCGCCGTCGAGGATGTCGTGAATCTCGTGGCGCAGCGCGCCGGACGCGATGGCGATTGGCACGGCGCTCGCCGCCTCGCGAATGAACCGCTCGGCGCCGGGGAAGAGGACCTCTCCGGAATGCAGGATCCGCTGCAGCTTGGTGCCCTTCAGCGCGACCATCTCCGTGATGGACCGTCCGCCGGCCGGCAGCTGGCGATCGCGTGCCAGCGCTTCGAACATCCCGACGTCGTCGTAGCCAAGATACCGGGAGTAGTATTCGTCCGCGCTGAGGGCGATCCCGTCCTCGGCGAGCGCTTCCTGAAAGGCCTTCAGGTGAAGGGGCTCGCTGTTCGCGATGACGCCGTCGAAGTCGAACACAATCGCCTGTAACGGACGGCTCATGCGCCGGGCGCCTTTTCCCCGGCGCGGATCGGCACCTTGAGGCGGTTCGACGACGGCGGGAACGGGCACTCGTACGTCGAGTTGTAGGCGCAGTACGGGTTGTAGGCCTTGTTGAAATCGAGCGTATAGAGGCCCGTCGAATTCGGATGAAGATCGAGGTACCGGCCGGCGGAGTAGGTTTCCGTTCCGGTCGTGGTGTCGGCGAACGGCACGAACAGCGTCGTGACCGGCTGGCCGTCCTCCACGAAGGCGCCCAGGGTCATCGGCTGACCGTGGAGGACGAACTCGATCGCCCCGACCATGCTGATATTTCCGAAGCGTGCCCGTCGAGGTCGGCATCTCAAACACCGGCCGCTTCTCCGCCAGACGCAGAGCCGCGGGTACGCTGTAGTTCGGGTCGACCGCGAAGTACGGCAGCGGGATCAGCGCCGCGCGCTTGTCTGGCGGCACCGGAGAGCACTCGGGCTCGGTTCGCGGGCTGCAATCCGGCAGGTCGCCAAACTGCCGGTCCTTCTCCGCCCGCCCTTCCGCGATGCAGCTCACGTATCCCAGCATCGTCGGGCGCCGGCGGTCCCGACGAACAGGCGGGTATCGTTGCCGCCACGGCCAACGCCACGAATCCTCGAATGATTCTTCGACGCATCAATTAAGCATATACCCGCCGCTCGCGAGAGCCGCGTCGGCAAGGCGTCTCCGAAGGGCGACGGTGTTCACCGGTTGCACTTTCAACACGCGGCGCAGGGCCGCCAGGAGCGTGCGGAGCGTGTCGCCCTCGGCCATCGCGGCGAGCGCGGAGCGCGCCGCCATCTCGACGCGCTGCGCGGCGTCGTTGACGAACGTGCGCGCCGCCGCCTCGTGGAGCGCCGACTGGGCATGGCCGTTCGCCATCGCCTGCCGCGCGCGGAGGACGGCGCTCTCCGACGCGTATGTATCGATGAAGATGTCGGCGGCGTAGCCGAGCAGCTCCTGCTGATCGGTCAGCTTCTCGCCGTAGGTCTGCATGGCGGTGCCGATGACCATGAGCGCGACCTTCTTGAACGCGGACACCGCGCGCCCCTCGTCCTCGAGCGCGCCGCCGTCGCCAAAGCCGGCTGACGCCGACGAGGGCGACAGGATCTCCTCCTGGAGTTTCATGGCGGCGGCAATCAGCGGCAGCTCGCCCTTCATGGCCCGGCGAATCAGCATGCCCGGGATCAGCATCCGGTTGATCTCGTTCGTGCCCTCGAAGATGCGGTTCACGCGCGCATCGCGATAGTAGCGCTCGGCGCCGTAGTCGCTCACGAAGCCGTTGCCGCCGTGAATCTGGACGTTCTCGTCGAGCACGTAGTCGAGCGTCTCGGTGGCCGCGACCTTGGAGATCGACGCCTCGACCGCGTACTCCTCGAACGCATTTGCCAGCGCCGCGCCGTCGCGCGCGCGTGCCTTCGAGCGCCGCGTCGATGAGGCCGGCGGTCCGGTAGGTCAGGCTCTCGATTGCGTAAGTGCGCGCGATCATCTCGCCCAGCTTGTGCTTGATCGCGCCGAACGACCCGATGGGCTGACCGAACTGCTTGCGCTGGGCGGCGTACTTCGCGGCGTCGCCAATCGCCACGCGCGAACCACCGCTGCACATGGCGCCGAGGCTGAACCGCCCGTAGTTGAGCGTGTTCAGCGCCACCTTGTGCCCCTTGCCGATCTCGCCGAGCACGTTGCCCGCCGGGACCTTCGCCTCCTGCAGCAGGATCGGAGTCGTGGAGGAGCCGTGGAGCCCCATCTTGTGCTCCTCCTTCCCCGAGCTCACGCCGGGGAACGACTTCTCGACGATGAACGCCGTGAACTGCTCGCCGTCCACCTTCGCAAAGACGATGATCACGTCGGCGAAGCCGCCGTTGCTGATCCACATCTTCTCGCCGTTGAGCACCCAGCTGCCGTCAGGCTGCCGCATCGCCCGCGTCCGTGCCGCAAGCGCGTCGGAACCGGAGCCCGACTCGCTCAGCGCGTAGGCGCCAACCATCTCCCCGCTCACCAGCTTCGGCAGGTACTTCTGCTTCTGCTCGTGCGTTCCAAACAGCACGAGCGGCAGAATGCAGAGATTGGCCTGGGCGCCGTAGGTCGTCGCGAACGACGCCGACCGCGCGATTCGCTCGACCACGACGACGGCCGAGGCCTTGTCGAGGTCGAGGCCGCCATACTCCTCGGGCACGTTGATTCCGAGCAGGCCCAGCTCGCCGCAGCGATGCACCATCGTGCGCGCCAGCTGCCAGTCCTTCGCCTCCAGGCGCTCGGTGTACGGGAGCACCTCGGTCGCGATGAACTCGTCGGTCGTCTGGGCCATGAGACGATGCTCGTCCGACATCTTCTCCGGCGTGAACAGCTCCGAGGCATCCGTCTCCTCGAGCACCCACGACCCGCCCTTCCGAACGTTGTCGATACTTTTCATGGTCACATCCGTTCGAAGATACCAGCCGCGCCCATGCCCCCGCCCACGCACATCGTCACCATTCCGTAGCGGACGTTGCGGCGCTTCATCTCGTAGAGCAGTGTCGCCGTCAGCTTCGCGCCGGTGCAGCCGAGCGGATGCCCGAGGGCGATCGCGCCGCCGTTGACGTTGAGACGCTCCGGATCGATCGGCAGCTCGCGCAGGCAGGCGAGCGCCTGCGCGGCAAACGCTTCGTTCAGCTCGACCAGCCCGATGTCGTCGAGCGACAGGCCGGCGAGCTTGAGCACCTTGCGAATCGCCGGCACGGGCCCGATGCCGAAACGCTCCGGCTCGACGCCCGCGGTGGCAAACGCGACAAAACGGCCGAGCGGCGCCAGGCCGCGCTCCCTGGCTATCGCGGCCGACGTGACGAGCACGGCGGCCGCGCCGTCGCTCGTCTGGGACGAGTTGCCCGCCGTGACGCTGCCGGCCGCGTGGAACGCGGGCCGCAGTTTGGCGAGCGCTTCGGCGGACGTGTCACGCCTCGGGCCCTCGTCCTGCGTGAACGTGACTTCCCGGATCTGGGGGCGGCCGTTCGACCCTCCCGAGCCCGCCGCTACGAGCTCCGGGGTTGCGACGCGAAATGTCAGCGGTGTGATCTCCTCGGCGAACCGGCCCGACGCAATCGCGTCGAGCGCGCGCTGGTGGCTGCGCAGCGCGAACGCGTCCTGCGCCTCGCGGGTGATGCCGCTCTCACGCGCGTGGTTCTCGGCGACGAGGCCCGTGCTGAGATACACGTCGGGGTAGCTGTCCACGAGCGCCGGATTCGGCGAGAGCTTGTTGCCGCCCATCGGGACCAGGCTCATCGACTCGGTCCCGCCGGCGATCACGGCGCCGGCAAACCCGCACATGATGCGCTCGGCGGCGAACGCGATCGACTGCAGGCCGGACGAACAGAACCGGTTGATCGTGACGGCCGATGCGTTCACCGGTACGCCGGCGCGCAGGCTGGCGATTCGCGCGACGTTCAGCCCCTGCTCACCCTCCGGCATCGCGCAGCCGAGAATGACGTCGTCAATCTCGGACGGCTCGATGCCGGGTGCCCGCCGCAGCGCCTCCTTGATGACGGTTGCGGCCATCTCGTCGGGCCGGACCGTGCGCAGCGAGCCACCGGGTGCCTTGCCGACAGCGGTCCGGGTCGCGGAAACGATTACTGCTTCCTGCATGAGAAATCCTCGAGCAATTCTTCCAGCGCGTCCCCCACTTCGCCCGCCTGTCCGTCGAACAGGTGGTTCGCGCGATCGATTTCGACGAACTCCTTCGGATCCTGCAGCGCGGCGTAAAACTGCCGCACCGCTTTCAGGGGGATGAGCTCATCGGACTCCCCGTGAATGACGAACTTCGGCTTCGTCGATGTCTTTATCTCCGTGAACTCGTACTTGTTCACGGGCGGGGCGATCAGGATGACCGCGCACACGCGATCGTCGGTGGCGCCCACGGTTGCTGCGACCCACGAGCCGAAGGAGAAGCCTGCAGCCCAGACCTCGAGGTCCGGGTACTGCGCGGACATGTAGTCGAGCGCGGCGCGAAAATCGTCGAGCTCCCCTCGCCCTTCGTCCCATGCGCCCGCGCTGCGTCCGACGCCGCGAAAGTTGAACCGCAGCACGACGCAGCCAATCCGGGCGAGCGCCTTGGCGCTCTGGAACACCACCTTCGTGTGCATCGTGCCGCCATCGATCGGCAGCGGATGCGCGAACACCACGGCCGCCCGTGGAGCGCCAGTGGGCTTGTCGATCAACGCTTCGAGCGGGCCGACGGCGCCCGGTATTTCGCGGACGACATCAGCCAACACGCCTCCTCGGGTCGATCGCGCGCGCGGTTTCGACCACGAACGGCGCCACCATCCTCGTGAACTCGTCGGGCCTCGTGATCAGGCCGAGATGCCCGGTTCGCTCGACGGTGACCACTCGTGCCTGCGGCCAGATGTCGAGATACTCGCGCGTCAGGCGAACCGGCACCACACGGTCGAGCCCGTCCTCGCCCGTGACGATGAGCGTGGCCGCATCGACGCGCGCAAGCTCCTCGCGCAGCTCCATCCCCGCCAGCAGGTGAACGCGCCGCGCCATGCGGCCCGGCGAGAACAGATGCGTGACCGCCGTCCACGCGTGACGCACCGCGGCGCCGACGCCGGCCATGACCCCGGTGTTGGCCGCCGCAATCTCGCGATACATGCGCACCGACGCGATGCAGAACAGCGGCGAGAGCAGCCTCGGCGCGCGAAGATAGAACTTCACCCGGCGGTCCGGCGTCCACGACGGCGGCACGGCTGAGACGAGGACGAGGGACGCCACCCGTTCCGGATGCCTGGCCGCGAATGCCGCCGCGATGAGCCCGCCGTACGAGACGCCGCAGATCGCCGCGCTCTGCACCCCGCACGCGTCCATCGCCTCCCGTACCTGCTCCACGTAGCACGCAAACCCCGTGGCCGGGTCGAAACGCGCCCCGCACCCGCGTTCGTCTGCCAGCGAGAACGTGATGACACGGCAGCGGCGCGCCAGCGCATCGATGCCCGGCTTCATCCACTCCCAGCGTCCCTGGATGCCGGGAATGACGACGATGGGCGGGCCGGATCCGGCGTCTACGATTCGCACGTCAGTTTCGCAGCGGCTTGCCGGCCTTGAGCGTGTGCTGGATGCGCTCCAGCGTCTTCCGCTCGCCAAGCAGGCTCAGGAACGCTTCGCGCTCGAGGTCCAGCAACTGCTGCTCGCTGACGGTTGACGGATGCGGGAGCAGCCCTCCCGCCATGATCGTCGCCAGCTTGCGGCCGATCAGCGCGTCGTGGTCGCTGATGTGCCCCGCCCGCCATGCCAGGTGCACGCCCAGCTTCAACGGGGCCAGGACGGCGTCGCCGCCCACGGGCACCGGCTTCGGCGCCGGCGCGTGATAGCCCTCGCCCACGCGCAGGAGCGCCCGCGCCTTCGCGTCGGCGATGAGACGCTCCCTGTTCATTGTGACGCCGTCCACGGGCCGGAGATACCCCAGCCGTATCGCATCCGGGCCGCTGGTCGAGGTCTTGGCGAACGCGATCGTTTCGAAAGCGCGCTGCATCACCGGAAGGAAATCGGTCGCGCCCGCGGCAAGCCGATCGACGGCGCGCACGGTCATTTCCTTGGTCCCGCCGCCGGCGGGGATCAATCCCACGCCGACTTCGACGAGGCCCATGTAGGTTTCGGCCGCCGCCTGCACCCGGTCGCCGTGGAGCGCGATCTCGCAGCCGCCCCCGAGCGTCAGCCCCTGCGTCGCCACCACCACCGGCACGTCCGCGTACTTGAGCGCCATCATGGCCTGCTGGAACCCGCGGACCATGAGGTCGATGTCGTCCCAGTTCTCCTCCTGGGCTTCGAGGAGCACCAGCATGAGATTGGCGCCGGCCGAGAAATGCGGCGCCTCGTTGCCGACCACGAGCGCCTTGAAGTTGCGCGATGCTTCGCGCACGCCGGCCTGCAGCATCTGGATCGTGTCTGCGCCGATGGCGTTCATCTTCGAGTGGAACTCGACACAGAGCACGCCGTCCCCGAGGTCCACGAGGCTTGCGCCGGCGTTCTTCTTCACGACGGTCGAGCGCTCCTTGACTGCGCGCAGGAGCTCGAGGCCGGGTGCCGGCGGGGGGAAGGGTGGGGCGCGCCTCCGCGGCGGTGCCGCTCCCGTCCATGCCGATCGCATTCATCAGCTCGAAGGGTCCGAGCTCCCATCCGAAGCCCCACCGCATGACCCGGTCCACGTCGTCGGGCGAGTGGGCGATCTCGGGCGTGACCTTCGCGGTGTATTCGAGCGTCGGGGCCAGCGTGTCGCGGAGGAGCTGGCCGGCTTTGTCCTTGCTGTTGAACAGCGTGCGCACGCGCTCGCGCGTATCGGTGATCGACGCGGCGGCGTCGAGCGAGCCGATCCGCGGCGACTTGCGCGGCCGGTATTCGAGCGTGGCGGGATCGAGCGTCAGAATCTCGGACTCGCCGCCGCCCTTCTTCACGCGCTTGTAGAAACCTTGCCCTGCCTTCTCGCCGGTCAGGCCGCGCTCGAGCATCTGGGTCACGAAGCCGGGCATCACCCACGCGCGGCCGCGCGTCCTCGCCCAGCCGCTCGCGCAGGTTGGTGACGACGTGGCCGAGGATGTCGACGCCGGCGAGATCGAGCGTTCGCAGCGTGGCGCTCTTCGGCCTCCCCAGCGGCGGCCCGGTAATGGCGTCAACTTCTTCCGGCGTGTACTCGCCGGCCGCTACCTTCTCGAGGATACGCATGACGCCGTAGAGCGCGATGTGGTTGCCGATGAAGTTCGGCGAGTCCTTCGCGACGACGACGCCCTTGCCGAGCCGCTGATCGGCAAACTCCCGGACGGTCTCGATGACCTCCGGCAGCGTGTCGGGGCCGGGAATAATCTCGAGCAGCTGCAGGTACCTGGGAGGATTGAAGAAGTGTGTACCGAGCCAGTGGCGGCGGAAGTCCTCACTGCGCCCCTCCCCGAGCACCGCGATGGGGATGCCGGACGTGTTGGAGCTGACGATCGATCCCTGGCGCCGCAGCGCGTCTACCTTCTCGAGCAACGTCCGCTTGACGTCCAGGCGCTCGACCACGGCCTCCATGATCCAGTCCACGTCGGCGATGCGCCTCAGGTCTTCGTCGAAGCCTCCCGTGGTGACCAGCTTCCACGTGTCAGGCGTGAAGAAGGGGTCGGGCTTCAGGGCACGCGCCCGCTTCAGCCCTTCCGCGGCTGCGGCGGGTGTGAGGTCGAGGAGGAGCGCCGGCACGCCGGCATTGGCGAAATGAGCGGCAATCTGGGCGCCCATCGTGCCGGCGCCGAGGACCGCGATGTTGCGAATCACGTCCTCAGTCTAACAAGCGCAGCGCTTTGCCGGTACTTTCCCGTGGGCCCCTTGTCCACGGGCCAGCGGAGTCGCGGAGACGCGGAGAACACCAGGCCCCAACCGCCTCCGCATCTGCGCGGTCCGTCTGAGGTGTCAGCGTCGCGCAAATCTGTGAACCCCATACGCCCCAGCCAGGGCGGCCAGCGCGATGGCGCTCTCGCCCGGGGCGCTGACGACCATGCCGCCAAGAAAGATCAGCGCACCGGCGAGCACGGCAAGCGTCGTCCAGGGGAATCCCCATGACCTGAACGGACGCGGCAACTCCGGCTCGCGACGCCTCAGCACCAGCAGCGACACGAAGGCGCTGACATAGCTGACGACGGCGAAGAACGCCGCGACGCCCGCGATCCTGTCGAACGTGCGCGTCGTCACGAAGGCGAGCGCCGCAGCGGCCGACAGCAACAACGCGTAGGACGGCGTGCCTCCGGTACTCACGAAGGCCAGGCGGCGGGGCAACGCCGCATCCTCCGCCATCCCGTACAGAATCCGCGTCGAGGTCAGGAGCACCGCGAAGATCAGCGGCAGCAGCGAGCCGAGCGAGAGCGCCGTGATGAGGGTGGCGCCCCGGTCCCCGAAGACCACGCCCGCGGCATCGGCCGCCGGGAGCTCGGACGCCGCAAGCATCTCCCGGGGCAGCACCCGCATCAACGCGAGGTTCATCAACAGGTACACGGCGATGACAACGAGCACCCCGCCGATGAAGGCGCGCGGAAGGTTCCGCTCCGGCTGGCGATCCTCGCCCGCGAAGTACATCGCGCTCTGCCAGCCGTCGTAGGCGCCGATCACGAGCTGAAGCGCGAGGATGACTGCCACGAACCCGGGAAGAACCGAGGTCGAAACCGCCACGGGCTCGTCCGCGGCAGCTGGAGCCGCGACCAGGAGCATCGCAATCAATCCGGCAAACGCGATCGCTTTGAGGAAGCTCGTGATCTCCTGCACGCGGCTGCTGACGCGCATGCCGAAGAGCTGCAGAACCGTAAATCCGACGATGGCGGCGACCGCTGGAAGCTGGCCGCCGCCCGCGCCGAGCAACACCGCGTACTCTCCGAGGGTGATTGCGCCGTAGGCGATGAACGCGGTGTTGGAGAACCAGTCGGCGCAGCCCGCGACGAACCCGGCCCTCTCGCCCAGTGCGCGCCGCGCGTAAACGTAGAAGCCTCCGGACTTCGGAATGGCGGTGGCCAGGTCCGCAAGCGCCGCTGCGCCGAGGAGCGCGTAGAGCCCGCCCACGGTCCACATGAGGAATCCAATCGGCGTGCTGCCGACCTGGGCGACCACGGCGCCGGGCGTGCGCAGGATGCCAGCGCCGATCGTGCTGCCGATGATCACGGCGATGCCGAAGCCGACGCCGAGAATCCTCAGTAGCTCGCGTTGCTTCATAGCTGGCAGCAGGCAGTTGGCAGCGGGCAGTGAACCCATCTGCGAAACAACGAAATGCCACAACGTAGCGCCTTCACCCTTTCCGGTTCGCGGGAGGTCGCATTGCGGCGCGCTGCCGACTACGTCATGTTCGCCCGCTCCAGTGGGCGCGTGAGGCACGTGGGCCCTCCTGCCCCCTTGACGCTGATCTCCCGGCCTTCGTATTCGAGCACCTCGGCGCCCGCGCGCTCGAGCGCCGCGCGCGTCCTCGGGTTGCCCGAAAGCATGAGGCCGCGCCGCGGCGCGAGCGCCAGCACGTTGGTTCCCATCGTGTCGAACTCCTCGTCGGGCACGTCCACGAGCTCGATGCCGCGATGGAGCAGGCTCTCGCGAAAGGGGACCGGCAGGAGGCGCGAGTGGACGACGGCGAGATCCCGGTCCAGGGGGCTGATGAGCGACATCAGGTGCATGACGTCCGCCTCACCGCGCCAATGCGGGAGCGCCACGACGATCATCTCCACGTCGTCACCGAGGAGCGCACGAAGCTGGCGTATCCCTTCGTCGTTGGTCCGGTAACCGCGTCCGACCACGATCGTTCGCCGATCGAGCCACACCACGTCGCCCCCCTCCAGCCGGCCGGGATGGCGAATCTCGCCGATGACCGGAGCAGACGGCAACGCTGCGAAGGCCGTTTCCTGCGCGCCGGGCTCGTGCGCACGTTGCGGCTTGCCCATGCCGGCGAGGATCACGCCTCGATCGCAGACGATGGACGCGTCGCGCACGTAGATGGAATCGAGGGTCGTGCGAGGATCGCGCGGCAGCAGGTGCACCGCTGCGCCGGATGACTGAATGAGCGCGACGAAGGCCTCGTACTCGGCGATCGCGCGCGCGAGATCGGGTGGCGCGGTGAAGCGCAGGTCCCGCCACTGCGCGGCGATCGTCGCCTCGTCCACGAACGCGTCGCGTGCGTGCTTCAGCACGACACGCGTGAGCAGGCCGAACTCGGATGGCATCTGAGACGTCCTCGCTTCTGAGTTCGCGCTCCCCTGTTTTCGGTGGCACGAACCACAGAGTCACAGAGACACAGAGAAAAAGCCAGCAACGCCCTGTGCCCCTGTGTCTGCTGTGGCCGGTGGAAGCGAGAAGCGCTATTTCCACCGGGTCAAGATCGACTCGCGGTCGAACAGCGCGATCCCGATCAACATGAGGCCGATGTTGATACCGGTGAACACGAGCGCGATGAAGAGAATCACCGGGATGGTGAGCAGCACGCTGCCCGTCAACTGCGCGATCAGCAGCCCGCTGATCGGCAGGATGATCAGCGCGCCGATCTGCTGGGCACTGCGGGCGTCGTTGACGCGGGAGGAGACGCACACCGCGAGCTGCAGCGCGGCGAGCGCGGCCAGCGGCCCGAGCACGAACACGACCGCCAGCGACCGCGGCGTCAGGAGGATCGTGAAGACACCCGGCCGCGCGAGCAGGGCCACGCCGGCGACGTAGGTCGCGAAGCACGTGAGCGTCAGCACCAGCGCCGGCAGCAGCGAGCCGAGGACTTTCGCTGCGAGGAGCTCGAAGGTGGTGATCGGCGTCGCCAGCAGCGGCTCGAGCGTCCGCGCCTGCTTCTCTCCGATGACGCTGTAGGCCGCGAGCGACATCGAACCGGCGACCGGCGTCAAGACGAGGAGCACGAGGAACTGCTGGAAGATCCACGCCTGCACGGCGCCTTCCGGATCGAGCGCCCGCATCGACGGCTGGTCCTTGTACATCTCGAGGGCCACCTTGAAGTCGCTCGAATCCGCGAGCTGTTCGCCCGCGAGATACGGGATCACGATGGCCACGAAGAAGGGCAGCAGGATCGAGACGAACCCGGTGAGCACCGCGGGCGCGAACACGGCGGGGTTCCTGCGAAGATCCGTGAGCTCCTTGGCGACGAGCGCCCGCACGCGCGTCATGCGGGCTGCTCCTGCTGAAGCAGGCGCAGGTACACCTCTTCCAGGGGCGGCTCCTCGGGGACGACCGACTGGATTCTGGCGCCTGCTTCGACGAGCCGTCGCACGATTGCCGGTGCGCTCGCCGTCGGGTCGTCCACGGCAATCGACAGCGTGCCGTTCTCCGCGCGCACGTCTTCATGTCCCGCTTGCCGGAGCAGGTTCGCGAACGGCCCGGCCGGCGGGACCAGCGCAATACGCAGGCGTGCGCCGAAGAGCCGCGTCCGCAGCGCCGCCGGCGTGTCGACGGCAATGAGGCGCGTGCGCAGTACCGCGACGCGGTTCGCGACGCGCTCCACTTCGTCCAGGTTGTGCGTAGACAGCAGCACGGCGCGCCGCTCATCACGCAGCCTCAGCACGAGCTCGCGCACGTCGCGCGCGCTCTCGGGATCGAGCCCCGACGTCGGCTCGTCGAGCAGCACGACGTCGGGCCGGTGCAGCAGCGTGCGAGCCAGCGCGACGCGCTGCTTCAGGCCCTTCGAGAGCTGCGCCGCCTGATCCCCGGCGCGGTCGCGGATGTCGAACAGCTCCATTGCCCGGTCGACGGCCTCCGCCGGCGAGGGCAGACCGTGGAGCCGCGCGTAGGTGAGCAGGTTCTGCCGGACGGTGAGGCGATCCCAGAGTCCCGGCGCCTCGGTGAGAAATCCGATGCGGCCGCGCAGGCGAGAGGCATTCCGCCGCGACATCGGGTCGCCATCGCACCTCCACGCGCCCGGACGTCGGCTCGATCAGCCCCGCCAGCATGCGCAGCGTCGTCGTCTTCCCGGCGCCGTTCGGCCCGAGCAGCGCGAAGATCTCACCCGGCGCCAGCTCGAAGGAGACGTCCTGCACGGCAACGCGGTCGTCGAACTGCCGGGTGAGGTGGGATGCGGTCAGCATCGGGCAGTCGGCGATGCCCCGAGCATCAACGCCGCCGCGGATCGAACTCGTAGCAGCCCGGGGTCACGAGCAGCCGGCCGTCATGCGTGAAGAACAGGCTGGTCGGGCTGATCACGCCGGCGGCGCTGAATTGCACGGTGCGGATCTTGTCGCCCTGCGCGTCATAGACGTAGGTGTAAGGCAGCGGTGAGGGAGATCCACAGATGCCCCGAGCCATCGACCGCCGGCAGCGCGGACCGTCGGGGTGACATACGGGACTTCGCGGTCCTCGATTCGTCGCGTGGGCCAGGTCGTTGGCAACGTGTCCAGCCAGGAATCGAGCTCGATGCCCTCGACGTGGCGCTCGAATACGAGCGTCCCCCCGGCGTCGTACTTGCGGAACAGCGGCCGGCCGGCCATGAACACGTAAAAGTAGCCGCCGGTCGGATCGATCAGCGGCAGTCCGCCATTCAGCGTGTGGTGCAGATCCCGGTCGCGCTCGTACCCGGTCTTGCGCAGCTCGCCGATGCTGCGCAGCGCCCACCCGTTGGAACCGTACTCGGTGAACAGCGCCCCGCTCTCAGGATGGCTGATGAGCAGCGTTCTGCCGGTGTGCTGCAGCGACCCGACGCCGTTCAGCACGAGGCTGCCGATCCTGATGCCCGGAACCGGCCGGCCGGGCAGGAAGAAGCCGCCGACGGGGAGCCCCGCCGGGCCGAAGTACTGGATGCGCTCCTGGGAGCGTGGCGCGTCCGCGACGACGAACGAGCTGCCGTCGGGCGCGACGTCGAAGCCGCTCGGCTGGATGATGCGTCCGGCCTCCTGGCCGATCTCGACCAGCTTGCGCGCGCTGCCGCGATCGGCGTCGACCGTGTACACGGTGTGCGCGCGGCGATCGAAGACGTAGTAGGGACCGCCAGGGACCTGCTGGAACGAGGTCGGCTCCTCGAACAGGCCGACGATGTGCGGAGGAAGGCTGCGGGTGGAGCGAAGGATCTCGACATCCAACTTCCGGCTGAAGCCGGAAGCCACAAGCGGGCGAGGAAGCCACGCGGCGGAAGCCGGCAGGCGGGGGGCTGAAGCCGGAAGCCACCAGGCCGGGAATCGCGACGGGCAGGAGCACTATCGCGAGGGCGCGTGTCACTCCGCTTTCCTGGTACTTCGCCAGCACTCGGATCGCCTGCAGGACGTCCGCGGAGTTCGGGAGGATCGCCTCCTCGAGGACCGGCGCGTACGCGACCGGGCAGTCCTTCGAGGCGACGCGCTTCACCGGCGCGTCGAGGTACTCGAAGAGCTCTTCGGAGATCCGCGCGGCGATCTCGGCGCCGAAGCCGGCCGTGAGCTGATCCTCGTGCACGACGAGGACGCGGTTCGTCTTCCGCGTGTAGGCAGCGATTGTGTCCCAGTCGTAGGGGATGATCGTCCGCAGATCCACGACCGCTGCGCTGATGCCGTCCTTCTCGGCCTGCTGCGCGGCGAGCAGCGACCGCTGCACGAGCGCGCCCCAGGTGAAGATGACCACGTCGCTCCCCTCGCGCACGACCGAGGCCTTGCCGAACGGGATCATGAAGTCCGGACCGGGGTTCTGGCTCTTGTTGTAGGTCTGGCGGTACAGGTGCTTGTGCTCGAGGAACAGCACGGGGTCGTCGCAGCGGATCGACGTGCGCAGGAGTCCCGCCGCGTCCTGGGCGTTGGACGGGAACACGATGCGGATGCCGGGCGAGTGCGCGAAGATCGCGACGCCCGACTGGCTGTGATACGGCGCGCCGCCGCGCAGGTAACCGCCGATCGGCACGCGGATCACCACCGGCGCCTTCCAGTTGTTGGCGGACCGGTACCGCATCATCGCGAGCTCGTCGCGAATCTGCATGAACGCGGGCCAGATGTAGTCGAAGAACTGGATCTCGACGACCGGCTTGAGGCCGCGCAGCGCCATCCCGACGGCGCGGCCGACGATGTTGGCTTCGGCCAGCGGCGCGTTGAAGACGCGTTCGCTGCCATAGCGCCGCTGCAGGCCGTGCGTCACCTTGAAGACGCCGCCCTTGCCGGCGACGAGCGGCAGCGCTTCTTCGCGGCGTCACGTCCGCGACGTCCTCGCCGAAAATCACGATGCGCGGGTCGCGCGCCATCTCGTCCTTGAGCGTCGCGTTGATGGCAGACACCATCGTGTCCCGCGCGCCCTGCGGCTGCGGCTCCGTCGAGAAGGCCGACGACGTCGGATCGACGTCGGGTGAGAAGACGTAGTCGGTGGCGGTCTCGGGCGCCGGCTTCGGCGCCTTCAGCGCGTCCTGTGCCGCCTGATTCACCTCGCGCTCGACGGATTCGAAAATATCAGCCAGGCCCTCGTCGGTCGCGAGCTCCTCGGACTTGAGGAACTGCCGCATCCGAACCAGCGGATCGCGCCGCGCTTCCGCCTCGCGCTCCGCCGGCGTCTTGTACAGCTTCTCGTCGTCGGAAAGCGAGTGCGAGTACGGCCGGATCACGGTGGCGTGCACGAGCACCGGGCCCCTTGCGCTCGCGCACGTGCGCGACCGCCTCGCGCATCGTCCGATAGCTCGCGAGGTAATCGGTGCCGTCCACGCGGAACACGCGCAGATTCGGGAAGCTCTCGACGACGCGCGAGATGTCGCCGCCGGGCGTCTGCACTTCAACCGGGACGGAGATCGCGTAGCCGTTGTCCTCGACGAGGTACAGCACGGGCAGCTTCTTCGTGCAGGCCGTGTTGAGCGACTCCCAGAACTCGCCTTCGCTCGTCGTGCCGTCGCCGACCGAGATGTAGGTGACCTCGTCGGCCTCGAACTTCGACTCGCGATCGGGAATCGCCTCGACGCGCTGATAGATGCCGCCGGCCTCGGCGCAGCCGACCGCGTGCAAGGCCTGCGTGCCGGTGGCGCTGCTCTGCGACGGGATGTTCAGCTTGACGTGGCCCCAGTGGGAGGGCATCTGGCGGCCGCCGCTGGCCGGGTCGTCTTTCGCGCCGACCGAGGCGAGCAGCATCTCCAGCGGGGTGACGCCGAGCGCGAGGACGAGCGCGCGGTCGCGATAGTAGGGGAAGAACCAGTCGTAGCCGCCGCGAAGATGGTTGCCGGCGGCGACGAGAATGGCCTCGTGCCCCGCACCGCTGATCTGGAAGAACGCCTGGCTCTGGTTCTTGAGCTGAATCTCCTTGTCGTCAATCTTTCGCGACAGGAGCATCGTGCGATACGCCGTCAGGAGCTCGTCGCGGGTCAGCCCTTCCCACTCACGCCGCGTCCTTGACGCCGCCTGTCCGGGTGTCCGCGCCGCTTGTCAGGGTCGACCCCTTCATACATGAGAAATTATGGCACTATCGGGAACGCCATGACCACCGTGCGCCTCCACCGCTGGGACGAGATTGCCCTGGAAAAGATCACCGAGATGATCTCGCAGAAAATCGTCGCCGGGGAACGCGAGATGCTGGCGCAGATCTACCTCAAACGCGGCGCGCTCGTGCCCATGCACGCGCATGAGAGCGAGCAGATGACCTACATTCTCCAGGGTGCTCTGAAGTTCCTGGTCGGCAACGAGGAGATCGTCGTGCGCGAGGGTGAAGTGCTGCATATCCCGTCCCAGGTGCTTCACCAGGCGGAGGCGCTCGAAGACACGCTCGAGCTCGACGTGTTCAGCCCGATTCGCCGCGACTGGCTCCGAGATGACGACGACAGTCAGAGCGCGAACCAGCACTAGCGGCGGGTCGGCCATCCTCGCGCTGCGGACGCTCGCCCTGTGCCTCGGCGTCTTCTTCGTGTTCCAGGGCCTGAACAAACTGCCGTGGCTGCTCGACAGCGGCATCCTCGCCGACCGCCTTCAGGGCTGGAGCCGGAACGCCGTGCCGAGCCAGCGGTGGTACATCGAGACGGTCGCGATCCCCGGCGTCCCGCTCTTCGCGAGGCTCGTCCCGCTGGCGGAGCTGTCCACGGGCCTCGCGCTCATCCTGGGCTTCTGGCCGCGCCTGTTCGCGGCTCTTGCGCTCGCGATGGTCGCGAATTTCCACTTCGCGCTCGGGAGCTATTTCTCGCTGGAGTTCTTCATCGACGGGGCGGGCCTCCCGGTGATGGGCGGCCTGCTCGCGCTCACCATCAGCGGTGCGCGCCTCCCATGGAGTGTGAGGCCCTGACCGCCCGGGCCGGCTGAAGCCGGCCCCGACGTACGCAGTTCGGGCCCGAGCATCAGTACGTCGGGGCCGGCTTAGCCGGCCCGAACGCGAGGAGCAGTCGTAGGCTGGCTTCAACCGGCTGCAGCCGGCCCTTGGGAGTTGCTCACGTATCCGCGTGGAAGCCGGGAATTACCCTAATGAACCCGCCGGTCGACGTCGTCCGCGCGTCCGCCTGAATAGACATCGAACTTCCGGCGCATGCGGTTGATACGCCATTTGAGATACCGGTACTTGAGCTCGGACACGAGGTGGACGCGGCCGCCCTTGAGATACAGATACCCGGCGATCAGCCCGCCGAGGTGCGTCGTATGGGCCACGCCCCCGCCGGGGCCACCCATCGACGACAGGAGCGAGATCGCGCCGATGATCATGACGAAATACTTCGCCGGAATCGGAAAGACCATATACATGTAGATCGGTCGATCCGGGAAGTACAGCGCGTAGGCGAGCAGGATCCCGTAAACGGCGCCGGACGCGCCGATCGTCAGAGACGAATACAGCTGGTCGGCAAACCCGAACGGCGTGAAAGCCAGCACCATCGTCGTCACGGCCGCGCCGACGCCGCAGACGAAGTAGTACTTGACGAAGAAGCGGCTGCCCCACATCCGCTCGAGCTCGACGCCGAACATCCACAGCGCCAGCATGTTGAACAGGATGTGGAAGATCCCGCTGTGCAGGAACATGTAGGTGAGCGGCTGCCAGAGGTGCAGCTCGCTCACGACGTCGGCCGGCCGGAGCCCGAGGCGCAGCGTGATGGCCGGCGCAATCATCGCGATCACGAACATGGCGACGTTCGCGGCGACGAGCGCCTTGATCGCAGGCGTCAGCGGGCCGGGACCGAACGAATACGCGAAGCTCGATGAAGAGGGATATCGGGATCGCATCGGGAATCCAGTCTGTTCCAACTGGCTGTCACGGAGCAACATCTGTACCCGTGGTTTCGGGTGTCGCAATATCAGACGCTCGTGGCACCGCGTGGGCGTGTTTTCCGGGGGGAAGCGGCAGCGCCAGCGCGGCGGCAGCCAGCGGAATGAATGCCAGAATGACCAGCGTCTGTTCGATACCGATGCGATCACCCAGCATTCCCACAAATGGCGCACTGAGGCCGCCCATGCCCCAGGCAAAGCCCATCATCAGGGAAGAGACGGTCGCGGCGCTGATGGGGGCGATCATCTGGCCAAAGGTGACGTTGACCGGCAGCGTGGACTGCAGCAGGAATCCGCCGAAGGAAAGCACGGCGACGAACGTCCAGCCGTCGAGGGTGGGCGCGACGGCCAGGAAAGGCACCGCCAGGACCAGGGACAGGATGATGACGCGCCGCGCCCCCCAGATGTCGGCCAGCGGTCCGCCGAGGAAACCGCCGATGCTGCTGGCGAACAAATAGGCGGCGACGGCCGTCCCCGCCTCCGACACCGACATCCCTCGCCTCGTCAGCATGACCGGCATGAATGTCGAGAAGCCGAGCGCCGTCAGTGTCCGAAGCACGACGATGAAATACAAAAGTGTGAGCGGCTTGGCATAGGGCCGCAGTGCGCGGACGCCGGCGGCCTTGTGCCGCTCCTGCAGGTGTTCGATTGGCGGCACGCTCCGCAGGAACAACGCGAGCAGGACGAGGGCCGGCAGCATCAGCACCGGCGTCCACTGCAGCCCGTACCGCTCCGCGAACGGCGCGAACAGGAGTGGGCCGAGCGAAAAGCCGAGCGAACCACCGGTGATGTGAAACGACATCGCCAGTCCCTGGCGATTGCCGGCCAGCCTGTGGACAACCGCGGCCGCCGGCGGATGGAAGGCGGCGCCGCCGAGCCCGCCCAGGATCAACACGGTTGCAAGCACCCACACGTTCGGCGCCGGGCCGACGAGCGACAGGATGCTGACCGCGACGAACGGGCCGGTGACGAGCAGCGCGCGCGGGCGCCAGCGGTCGGCGAGGTGGCCGAATGCGAGCTGCGACACCGAGTTCGCCATCTGGTAACACATCTGCAGCGTGCCGGCCGCCGCCAGCGAGAGGTGCAGCTGCGGGATCAGCAGCGGCAACAGCGGCGCATACATGTTGCCGAAGCCGTCGACGAGGAAGTGTGTGCTCGCGAGCAGCAGGATCGTCGGGTGCAGGCCGAGCGGACGAAGGGACATCAGCGTTTTCTCGAGAACCGCCGCGTCACCAACGCCACCCCGCGGCGGAATTCGCTGATGTGCAGCAGGTGCGCCGCGATCGCGAGCACGAGCAGCGCCGCGCCAATCGCCGCGCCGAGGCGGGTCAACTGCGGCACGAGTTCGTTGCCGGGCAGCAGCGCCGGCAGCCAGGCATCGACCGCGAAGGCCGCCGCACCCATCGCTGCCGACGCGAGCACGATCTTGATGAGGGATGCCAGCACACGGCCGCCCCCGAGTCCGCCGAGGTGGCGGCGCAGCAGGATCAGCAGCAGCGTCGCGTTGAACAGCGCGGCGATTGACGTGCCGAGCGCGAGCCCGCGATAGCCGAGCGTCCGAACCAGCATGATGTTGAGCGCCGCGTTGAAGAGCACCGTCGCGATGCTCACCTTCACCGGCGTCGGCGCCTTGCCGAGCGCATAGAACGCGGGCGAGGCGATGCGCACGACCGAGTAGCCGAGCAGCCCCACCGAATACAGTTGCAGCGCGGCGGCGGTGGCGGCGGTGTCGGCGGCGGTAAAGGCGCCGCGCTCGAAGATGACACGCACGATGGGCGATGCCAGCACGATCAGGCCGAAGGTGGCCGGCACGTTCAGCATCAGCATCAGCGACATGCCGTCGGCGATCGTGTCGCGCACCGCCGCCGTGTCATCCTTCGCCGCGTGCCGGGACACCGCCGGCAGCGTCGCCGTGGCAATCGAGACCCCGAACAGCCCGATCGGCAGGTACATCAGGCGGAACGCGAAATTCAGCCACGACACCGCGCCGGTGCCCTCGGAGGTCGCGAGCACGGTGTTGACGAAGACGTTGATCTGCGTGGCCGCGACTCCGATGGTGCCGGGCCCCATGAGCACGAGCACGCGCCGCAGCCCCTCGTCCTTCCAGTCGAGCGTCGGGCGGTAGGAGAAGCCCTCGCGGCGCAGCAGCGGCCACTGCAGCGCGAGCTGGGCGACGCCGCCGATGAGCGTGCCGATGGCAATCGCGGCGATGCCCGGCAGGCCGAACCGGGGCATCAGCGGCACGAGCGCAAACGCGCAGATGATCGTCGCGACGTTGAACATCGCCGGCGACAACGCCGGGATGAAGAACCGGTGGAGCGAGTTCAGCATGCCCATCACCGCCGCGGCGACGGCCACGAACGTCAGGAAAGGCAGCATGATCCGCGTCAGCAGGACCGTCAGTTCCAGCTTTCCGGGAACGTTCTGATACTCGCCGGCGAAAGCGGTCACCAGCGGCTCCGCGAAGATGATCCCGAGGACGACGAGGACGGCCGTGATCGCGATCAGCGCGTTGATGACGTTGTTGCCCAGCCGCCACGCGGGGGCCTTGCCCTCCGCCGCCAGCTTCCTCGTGAACGTGGGCACGAACGCCGCGCTCATCGCGCCCTCGGCGAAGAGATCGCGCACCAGGTTCGGAATCCTGAACGCGACGTTGTAGGCGTCCATCGCGTTGCCGGCGCCGAAGAGCGCCGCCAGCACCTGCTCGCGGACGACGCCCAGGATGCGGCTCGTCATCGTGGCGGCGCCGGCCGATGCGGCCGACCGCGCGATGGTCGATGTTGTCGGAGGGGAGGGCGGGCTAGGTTGCGCCAAGCTTGCGGCGGACGGCGTCGTTGATCGTCCGGCCGTCCGCGTTCTTGCCGGCGAGTTTCGGCATCACGGCCTTCATCACCTTGCCCATGTCCTTGGGCGAGGTCGCGCCGCTTTCGGCGATGGCGGCGGCCACGGCCGCGTCTATCTCCTCCGCCGACGCGGCAGGCGGCAGGTAGCGCTCGAGAACGGCGATCTCGCCGGTCTCCTTGTCCACGAGGTCGGTACGCCCGGCCTTGGAGAACTGTTCAATCGAATCACGGCGCTGCTTGACGAGCGAGGAGACCACCTGCAGCACCTCCGCGTCCTCGAGGTCGCGTCCCTTCTCCACGCCCTTGTTCATGATCGCCGCCTTCAACATGCGCAGCGCGGACAGGCTGGCCTGATCCCTCGCTTTCATGGCGGCGGTGATGTCCTGTGCGACCTGTTCGTTCAAAGACATAGTTCTGTTACTTGCAAGTGAAGAAGTGGAAGAGTGGAAGAAGTCACAGTTGGCAAAGTGCGAAAGTGCAAAGGTACAACCAGCTACTTTCGACTTCTACTTTCAACTTCGCGCACTTCACTTCCTCCACTTCATCACTTCTCACTTCTCCACTTCACTTCTTCCACTTTTCCACTTTTCCACTTCTTCCACTTGTGATCAGTGATCCTGATCCGAGTCGCCATACGTGATGTGCCAGCCGTCGGTCTCGTCGTAGAAACCCTTCGGCACCTGCACGGCGTTGACCTTGACCGCGACCTCGAGGGTGGACTTGACGTTGAAGTACCCGTTGCGCCGGAGCACGCGCCGGAAGGCGCCGTGCATGGTGTAACAGCGTACCTTGTCGGCGTCCTCCGCGCGCGCGGCGCGATCGACCCAGCGCAGCAGCGTCTTCAGCCCCGACACGTCGTCCGGGTCCACCAGGAAATCCACGAGCATCGTCACCCGGCCGAGCGGCTCGTGCCGGTGGCGGTAGACCGCGTATCCGTGCACGTCCCCCTGCCGTTTCAGCGCGACGATGGAGTAGCGGACGTGCGGCGGTTCGACGTAGCGCCAGTTCAGGTACGGCGCATCGCGGCGCACGGCGAGGTCGAACTTCGGCGCCAGGCGTTCCCACAGCGCCGTGAACGACGAATCGAAGCGCCGGATAGGCTCGCACTCGGCGCGGAGCGGCCGCGAGCGCGACACGATATGCACGAGCGGCAGCGTGAGAATCGACACCAGCCGGTTGATCGGTGTCGGCCAGTTGGGGAGCCGGAACGCCCGCCGCGTCAGCGGCTTCACGACGCACGGCAGGACGTGCGACGGCGGCCAGTGCAGCCGGTCCAGCATCTGGCGCGACCCGCCCGACGCGCCGAGCGTGAGCACCGCGCCGCTGTTGCGATCCCACGCCCGCACGAGCGCCTCGTCGAGCGCCTGGCGGTCGCGCTCGGGCGCGACCATCGCGTCCTTGCCCCACGCGCCCTCGACCTCGAGCCCTTTCAGCGAGAGCCGGACCGGGAGCGTCGGATAGTGGCCGACGACGGTAGGTCCTTCGCGAGCGACCCAGATACCTGGCTGTCCGGTGGAGTTGTAGGGGTTGCGGCGATGCTGCCAGTCCCACCGCAAGCGATGCGCTTCGGCCGCGTCGGCGCCATGCGTGCGGCGGTACAGCGTGTCCACGCCGCGGCGATCGTCGGGCTTGAAGCGGTCGATTTCCGACATCAAATCATCTTCAATCTTCAATCTGCAATCCGCAATCTGCAATTGAAGAACTCAAATTGAAGATTGCAGATTGAAGACTGCAGATGATCACGGCTCGGGATCTGGCTGCGGCGCGCGCTGCTGGTCTCCCCGCGGGACGGGCGTGACGACGCCCGGGCGGCTGGTGGTGCCGGCGGGAATCCCAAACGGGTTGCCCGGAGTCGTCGTCGTCGGCTCCTGCGTCTCCTCGGGTTCGGCCTCGGGCTCCTCCTGGGGAATCTCGAACGGCTGCCCCGGGGGCAACAAGCCAGGGACCATTCCACGCGGCAGCTGCGGACGATTGCGCAACTGGGGCGTGATCACCTGCGGCTCCTCCTCTTCCTCGGGCTCCACGTCGTCCGGCGGGTTGTCTTCGAGCTCCTCCTCCGGAGGCGGCTGGGGCATGACCGGCTGCGGCATCACGGTCCGCGGCATCGGGAACCCGCGGCCGGCGGCGCCGGAGGCGGCGCATTCGCCGGCGCGGTGCTGGTCGGCAGAATCATGATGCGATCGAAGACGGTGACGCCCGGGCTGCCGGCGGCACGCGGCGCCAGCATGTAGCCGCTCACGGAGCGCAGGAGCACGTCGAGCGCCTGGCGCTCCGGTACGGCATTGAGTTCGAGCGAGAGCGGCGGCCCGACGACGCGGTCGCCGTTGACGATCGTCGTTCCGCCCTGCCGGGCCCATTCGACGAGGATGGCGCGCAGAGGCGCGTTCTGGGTGGACAGGGTGACAAGGCCGTCATGGAACCGGAGTCGGACGGCTTGGGCGCTCGCTGGGGCGGCGCAGCAGAACAGCACGGCAGCGACAACGGCCAGTGATTTCAAGCTCATGGGTTGCTCCGGGAGTCCCACTCAGTATACGGCCTGACACGTGTGAAACCCGACCCCTGCCTCGCCGGCTCCGGGGCTTCCGCGCCGGCGCGCGGCCGGCCGAGACAACGACCGTCCATCCCTGCAGCGGCGGGAATTCCGGCCTAATTCTCGCGAAAGTAGTCGATGACCTTTCGGATGATGTCGTCCAGGCAGAGTTTGGGCTCGTAACCGATGAGCTCGCGGAGCTTGGAGATATCAGGGACGCGGCGCGGCATGTCCTCGAAACCGGCTTCATAGGCCTCGTCGTACGGGATGTACTGGATGAGCGACTGGCTCCCGGACATCGTTTTCACGCGCTGCGCCAGGTCGGCAATCGTGACCTCGCCGGTGTTGCCGATGTTGAACACCTGTCCGATGGCGCGCGGTTCCTGCGCCAGCGCGACCAGCGCGTCGACGACGTCGCCGACGTAGGTGAAGCTGCGCGACTGCGTGCCGTCGCCGAAGACGGTGATCGGATGGCCGAGCAGCGCCTGGCGCACGAACGTCGGCAGCACCATGCCGTACTGCCCGGTCTGGCGCGGCCCGACGGTGTTGAAGAACCGGACGATGATCACCGGCAGCTTCTTTTCCTTCCAGTAGGCGAGCGCCAGGAACTCGTCGATGATCTTGCTGCACGCGTACGCCCACCGGTGCTTGATCGTGGCGCCGAGCACGAGGTCCGCGCCCTCGCGAAACGGCACGTCGGTGCTCTTGCCGTAGACCTCGGACGTCGAGGCGATCACCACCAGCTTCTTCTTCTTGTTGGCGTGCTTGAGCACGACCTCGGTGCCGTGGACGTTGGTCTCGATCGTGTGCACCGGCTGTTCGACGATCAGCTTCACGCCGACCGCCGCCGCCAGGTGGAACACGACGTCGCTGCGGTCGATCAGTTCGGCCAGCAGCGGCTCGTTGGTGACCGAGTCGATGGCGTAGGAGAAACCGCGCGTCCCTTTCAAGTGCGTGATGTTGTCGATCGACCCGGTCGACAGGTTGTCGAGGACGATGACGTCGTGGCCGTCGGCGAGCAGCCGTTCGGCGAGATGTGAGCCGATGAAACCGGCCCCGCCGGTGAGGAGCGCCTTCACGCGAGCACGGGTCCTTTCTGAAATGCGCGCGCTGCCTCCACCACGCGCGCGACCTCGGCGTCGGTCAGCCGCGGGTGAAGCGGCAGCGAGAGCAGGTCGCGCGCGGCGCGCGGCCGCAACCGGGCAGTCGGCCGGCGTCTGCGACGCGAACGCGGGCTGCGCCGGGAGGGGAACGGGGTAGTGGATCAGCGTGTCGATGCCGGCCTCGCGCAGATGCTGCTGCAGGCTGTCGCGCCGCGCCGACGCGTACCGGAAACAAATGGTAGACGTGCCCCGCGTCACGCTCGGGGACCGGCGCGAGCCAGGAGGGCAGGCGCTCGCGATAGGCTGCGCGCGAGCGCCCGGCGCCGCGCCGTCTGCTGCGGCAGGCGCGGCAGCCGCGCCCGCAGCACCGCCGCCTGGAGCTCGTCGAGCCGGCTGTTGATGCCTGCCTCGACGTGATGGTACCGGTCCGCCTGCCCGCCGTTTCGCAGCCGGCGCACGCGGGCCGCCACCGCGTCGTCGCCGGTGACGACGGCACCGCCGTCGCCGAGCGCTCCGAGGTTCTTCGTCGGATAGAAGCTGAAGGCGCCGCCGAAACCGCGCGTGCCGACCGGGACGCCGGCGCAGGTCGCCAGGTGCGCCTGGCAGCAGTCCTCGATCACGGCCAGGCCATGGCGCTGCGCAACGCGCGACAACGCGTCGAGATCGGCGGGCTGGCCGTACAGATGCACCGGCACGATGGCCCGCGTGCGCGACGTCACGGCGGCGGCGCAGGCGTCGGGATCCAGCGTCAAGCGATCGGGATCGACGTCGGCGAAGACCGGGCGCGCGCCGGCCGCCAGTACCGCCAGTGCGGTGAACGCCGCGGTCATGGCCGGGACGATCACCTCGTCGCCCGGGCCGATGTCTGCCGCGCGCAGCAGCAGCGTGATCGCGTCGGTGCCGTTGCCGACGCCGACCGCGTGGCGCGACGCCGCTGGCCGCGGCGAACTCCGCTTCGAACGCCTCGACTTCGGGGCCGAGGACGAACCAGCCGCGCGCCACCACGCGCTCGATCGCCGCCGCGACGTCGGCGGCGTCATCGGCGGGACGGAGATCGAGAAAGGGAATCGGCGCGGACGCTCACAGCGCGGCGACCTGGCTGGCGGTCGCCGGCACGTAGTGCGGCATGTGCTTGCGATAGAAGTCGAGCGTGCGCGTCAGCCCGTCGCGCAGCGTGGTCACCGGCCGCCAGCCGAGCGTCGCTCCGATGAGCGACGAGTCGGCGTAGAAGTCGCCGATGTCGATCGCCTTCTTCTCCGGCGGCCACTCGACGAAGCGGTAGCGGCCGGTGCCCGCGATGGCGATGAGCAGGTCGACGAGATCGCGATGCGCGATCGGCTGCGAGCCGCCGACGTTGAACACCTGGCCGTTCGAGCGGTCGCTCGCCCCGGCGCGCAGGAACGCGTCGGCGCAATCGTCGACGTAGACGAAATCGCGAATCTGCCGGCCGTCGCCGTAGATCTGGATCTCGCGATCCTCGAGCGCGAGGCGGATGAACCAGGCGATGAAGCCCTGGCGATTGTGCTTGAGCAGCTGCCGCGGCCCGTAGACGTTGGTGAGCCGCAGCGAGCATGCGCGCACGCCGAAGACGTTGTTGTAGACCAGGTGGTAGTACTCGCCCGCGGCCTTGTTGATGCCGTTGACGTCGGTCGGCCGCACGAGGTGATGCTCGGAGACCGGCAAGCGAATCGGGCCGGCCGTAGACCTGGCGCGTGCCCGCGAACACGACCTTGACCGCCGGGTTGTAGCGGCGGCAGGCCTCGAGGATCGACAGCTGGCTCCGGCAGTTGATCTCGAGGTCGGTGTACGGGTCCTGCATGCTGTCGATGTGGCTGACCTGGCCGGCGAGGTTGAAGATCACGTCGTGGTCGCGCACCAGATAGTTCATCGTGCTCTGCTGGCGCACGTCGGCGATGTTGACGCGGACGCGGTCCTCGATGCCGGTGATGTTGAAGAGGTTGCCCGCCGTACTCGGGAATCAGCGAGTCGACGAGCAGCACGCTCGCGCCGAGCCTCCACGAGCTGGTGCGCCAGGTTGCTGCCGATGAACCCGAGGCCGCCGGTGATCATCACGCGGCGTCCGCGGTAGAACTCCCGGTGGTCGTTCATCCCTTCGTGGATTCCGGCGGGATCGCGCCGCCTGATCGTCGGATTGCGGAACAGCACCGGCGTGTTCTGGCGTCCGCGCCCGAACACGACCAGTTGGACCCACAGCTTCAGCACGTCGATCCCGGTCCAGAAGACGCGGCGGAAGTTGAAGAACTGCGAGCGCCCGTGCGTACGGTGGTAGTGGTGCACCGGCACCTCGACGACGCGGAAACCGGCGTCCTGGATCTTGCGCATCATCTCGAGGCAGATGACGCCGGTGTCGCGCTCGAGCCGGACGCGGTCGAAGATTTCGCGCCGCATCAGGCGGAAGTCGCAGTCGACGTCGCGTATGCGCAGCCGGAACAGCAGCTTGACCGTGTGGTGGTACACCCGGCCGATGATGATCCGGTGCCACGGATCGGACCGGCTGATCTTGTAGCCGTTCACCATGTCGGCATCCGGCGTGAGCCGGTTCCAGAGCAGGTCCAGCTCCGCCGGGTCGTACTGCGCGTCGCCGTCCGTGTAAGCGACGAGCTCCTTGGTCGCCGCCGCGAATCCGGTGCGCAGGGCGCCGCCGTATCCACGATTGCGCGCGTGATGGATGACTCGCACCTGCGGGTAGGTCTGCGCCAGCTCCTCGGCAGATCTCGGCGGTCGCATCGGTGCTGCCGTCGTTGACGACGATGCACCTCGAAATCAGGCGTCAGCCTGCTCGCGACCTGCACCGCCAGGATCACGAGGCTGGCGATGGTCCCCCCGTCGTTGTACGCGGGGAAGAACATGCTCAGGCTGTGCGGCCGGGGCGAGCGTTCAGGGCTCATGAGCGGCTCGAAATCATAGTCCTTCAGGGTTTTCCGGGCAAGGACGAGCTGTCGCGGCTGCGCGACCAGCCGCCAGGGCAGGATGGCCGATTCGGCAATGACCCCTGCCGACATCTTCGAGCTGCCCACTCGCCGTTCGACGAACGTGATCGGGACCTCCGCAATGCGGCCACCGGCGTGATACGCGTTCCACGCCATCTCCACCTGGAAGGCGTAGCCGTCCGATCTGATCGACCCGAGCGGCAGCCGGGCGAGCAGCTCGCGGCGCCAGCAGCGGAAGCCGCTCGTGCAGTCATGCAGGGGAAGCCGGGTGATGGCGCGGACGTACCAGTTGGCGAACGCGCTCAGCGCCACGCGGTGCGTGGCCCAGTTGCGCAGCGTGCCGCCTGGCACGTAGCGGGAGCCGATCACCAGATCGGCCGCGCCGCTGGCGTCGAGCAGCCGCGGCAGCTCCGCGGGATCGTGCGAGAAATCCGCGTCCATCTGACACACGTGCGTGGCCTCCGTCGTCAGGGCGTGCCGCATGCCGTCCACGTACGAGCGGCCAAGGCCGCGCGGGCCGCTGCGGTGCAGCACGGAGACGCGGCCGGCGCTCGACGCCGCGAGCGCATCCGCGATGCTCCCGGTGCCGTCCGGCGACGCGTCGTCGACGACGAGGACACTGAGACCGGGCATCGCGAGCAGCTGCTCGACGATGGCGGGCAGGTTGTCCCGCTCGTTATACGTCGGGATGATGACGAGTGGCCGCATCGAAGCGTAGCGAGGAAATCTGCTCGGAGACCAGGCCAACCAGGAACACGACCACGGCGAACAGGATCAGGAGCACGGCGCCGTTCGGGATCCTGCCGTCCATGACGACCGTCCAGATGCCGTACGCGATGCCGACGACGAGCGAGACCACGCTGATCGGGACGAAGATCCGCAGCGGGCTGAAGAGGGTGACGATCTTCAGGAGGATCAGGAAGAACTTCGCGCCGTCGCGGGCCAGGCGGATCTTCGACTGCCCGACGCGCGGACGCGCGTGCACGGGCACGAACGTGACGTTGTAGCCGGCCTTGATGAAAGCCAGCGTCGTCGTGGTCGGCGTCGAGAACCCGTTGGGCAGCAGATGAATGAACTCCCGCAGGCACTCGCGGCGGGCGCCGCGAAAGCCGGAGGTGAGATCGGGAATCGGGCGGCCGGTCAGGTAGCTGGCCAGCCCGTTGAGCAGCGAGTTGCCGCCACGCCGCGCCGGGCTGGCCTGCGTGTGCCCCGAGCGCGCGCCGACGACGAGGTCGTACTCCCCGAGCGTCGCCACGATGCGGCACGCATCCTCGGGCGCATGCTGGCCGTCGGCGTCGATGACGAGGATGAACTCGCCGGTGGCGCGGCGGATCCCGGTCTTGACCGCCGCGCCGTTGCCCTTGTTGTAGGGATGGCGAATGACGCGCGCGCCTGCAACTTCGGCGCGTGCCGCGGTGTCGTCGCTCGAGCCGTCGTCAACGACGATCACCTCGCGCCAGGGCGCCGAGGTGCGCAGGCGGGACACGACGTCGCCGATCGCGTCGGCCTCATTCATCGCCGGGATGACGATCGACACCGCCGACGCCTCAGCCAAGGAGCTGCTCCACGACTCCGTCCCACGTGACCGTTCGTGCGCGGGCCAGTCCGGCACGTCCCAGCCGCGCGGCGAGCTGCCGATCGGCCGCGAGACGCGCCACGGCGAGCCCGAGGGCGTCGGGCTCAGGCGGACACACGAATCCGTTCTCGCCGTCCACGACGAACTCGAGCGTGCCGCCTGAATCCGATGGCCGTGATCACGGGCTTTTCGGAGAGGAACGCTTCGAGCGTGACGTAGCCGTAGTCTTCATCGAACGGCGCGTAGACGACGGCGAGGGCGTCCGCGTAGAGGGCGACGAGCTCATCTCCGCCAGCGGCTCCCGCAAACACGACGCGGTCGCCCACGCCGGCTTCCGCCGCAACCTGCTGCGCCCGCGCCCGATGCGAGCCCTCGCCAACGAGGACGAGCCGCGTCGGCGCGGGCACGCTGCGCATCGCCCGGATCGCGAGCTCCGGCCGCTTCACCGGTTCGAGCCGGCCGACGACGAGCACGTAGTCACCGTAGCGGCCGCCATGCAGCCGCTCCGCGAGCGGCGGCGGATGGTAGAGCGCCTTGGCGCAGACGCCGTTGAACGTCGCCAGGCGGTTGGCCGTGTTCCTGGCGTTGGTGAAAACGTGGCGGCACTCGCCGAGCATGCGGCGATCGAGCTCGATCAGCCGCTGGCGCAGGCCGACGTCCGCCTCGACATGTTCGAAGTCGCTGTACGGCGTGCCCGCAAGCTCGTAGGCGGCGCGGTGCTGGTGAATCACCCAGGCGACCTTGCGCGGGTGGCGCGCGAAGTAGGTCGGAAAGCGGGTCGCGATGAGCAGGTCGATCGGCTGGCCGTTGCTCGACGACAAATCGAGCAGCCGCCACGCCGCCGCCTGCGCGAGCAGGTCCGCCTTCGGCTGCGCGCTGAACGGGATCGCGACCTTTTCCGTGTCGTAGCCACGCCGCCGCAGCTGCTCGACGAGCGACCGGACGTGCAGCTCGGCGCCGCCCTGGACGAAGGGGACCTGCGCTTCGGCAACGACTATGCGGTGGACGTCGCTAGGTGGCAAAACGGAAGTTGATGATATCGCCGTCCTGGACGATGTACTCCTTGCCTTCGAGGCGGACCTCGCCGTGATCGCGGCAGGCGGCCATCGATCCGCGTCCGGTCAGCGCGTCGTAGGCGACGACTTCGGCGCGAATGAAGCCGCGCTGGATGTCGCTGTGAATCTCGCCGGCGGCGAGCTGCGCCGCCGTCCCGCGCGCGATCGACCACGCGCGGCATTCGTCCTCGCCGACCGTGAAGAACGACATGTAGCCGAGCAGGTCGTAGCTGGTCCGGATCACGCGATCGAGCCCGGACTCGGTCAGGCCCAGGTCCGCCAGGAACGCCTTCGCATCGTCGTGTTCGAGCTGGGAGATCTCGAGCTCGATCTTCGCGCACAGCGCGACCGGCCGCGTGGCGGCATTGCGGCGAGAAACGACGCGAGGCCCGTCTTCTGCGCGGCGGCCTCGACGTCCGCGCCAACCTCGGCGATGTCGCCTTCGTCGAGGTTGATGACGAGCAGCAGCGGCTTGGCCGAGAGGAACTGGAAGCCGCGCAGCAGCTTCAGGTCGGCGCCGGTGAGCTCCAGCGCGCGCAGCGGCCTGCCTTCTTCGAGCGCGGTGCGGCAGCGCTGCACCAGATCGCGCTCCTTCTCGAGCTCCGCCGACTTTCCTCTCTTCAGATCCTTCTCGATGCGCTCGAGGCGCCGCTCGGCGACGCCGAGGTCCGCGAGGATCAGCTCGTCTTCCATCGCCTGCGCGTCGCGCGCCGGGTCGACCGAACCGGACGGATGCGGAACCGATTCGTCGCGGAACGCGCGGACGACGTGCACGAGCGCGTCGGCGTTCTTGTAGCCGGCGACGTCGACGAGCGCCTGCGCCCCGCTGCGCGCGGGGCCAATCATGTCGGTGAACTCGACCGTCGCCGGCACGCGCTTCCGCGGGTTGTACATCGCCGTCAGCGTGTCGAGGCGGTCGTCGGGCACCTTCGAGATGCCGATGTTGACGTCGCCCTTGCCTCGTGGCGCTTCCTTGGCGCTCGTCATGAGCTGGAACAGGGTGGTCTTGCCGCTGGAGGGAAAGCCGATGAGAGCCGCGCGAAGCATGAACCCTGAAAGGTATCACTAGCCGGCGGGACGCCCGAGGGCTGGCAGGAGAACGGTACAGGACCGTTGCAGCTCGACCGGACCTGACGCGCCGACCGCCGTGCCAGTCGGCCGCCGCTCCAAGCATCGAAAGTGTGGCGAAAGTTTGGCGTAACTTCCGGCAGATGAGGCGGTTGCGGTTGACATCCCGTGCAGCGGGAATTACTATCCGGGTGGATTTTTGTGGAGTCACGTGGAGCAAAAGGGGCTCAGAGGCAGCTTCCCGGCCCGAATCGACGACAAGGGCCGGCTGAAGGTGCCGACGGTGTTTCGCGGGGTCATCCAGGACCAGCAGGGGCCGGACGTTTTCGTCACGAGCGTGACGGGGGAGTGCGTCCGCATCTACCCGATCCAGGTCTGGCTCGAGATCGAGCAGAAGCTCTCCAGGATGCCCGCAAACCATCCCTCGCGCCTCAAGTTCCTCGATCGCGTGAACTACTACGGCCAGACGGGCGAGCTCGACGCGCAGGGCCGCGTCGTCATTCCCGCGCATCTGCGCGACAGCGCCTCGATCGTCGGCGACGTGCGCGTCTTCGGCCGGATCGACTATCTCGAGGTGTGGAACGACGAACGGTTCCTGCAGAAGCTGCAGCGCGAGCCGTGGATGGACGACGACGGCCTGCGCCTCTCCGAGCACGGGATCTGAACGATGCACGAGCCTCAAGGCCCAGACGCACGAACTCGAAGGCACACGCCACGAGGCCAAAGCCAGAGCCCGACGAAAGGTGACTGGTGCCTCGAGCCTTGTGCCTCGAGCCTTGCAGCGTAGTGCGTGTGGCGACGCACGAACCCGTCATGGTGGCGGAAGTGCTCGAGCACCTCGAGCCGGCGCGGGGCGGCATCTTCGTCGACTGCACGGTGGGCCTCGGCGGCCACGCGCGCGCCCTGCTGGAGGCTGGCGCGTCGCAGGTGATCGGGCTCGATCGTGATCCGGCGGCGCTCGAACAGGCGCGCGGCGTGCTGGCGACATACGCGGACCGGGTCGAGCTGGTGCACAGCGACTACCGCCGCCTCGGCGAAGTGCTCGACGCGCGCGGGATCGCGGCGGTAGACGGGCTGCTCGCGGATCTCGGCGTGTCTTCGATGCAGCTCGACACGCCGGGACGCGGGTTCAGTTTCCGGCGCGACGAGCCGCTCGACATGCGGATGGACACGTCGGCGGGAGTCACCGCGGCGGAATGGATTGCCGGCGCCGACGAGCAGACGCTCGCCGACGTGATTTACCAGTTCGGCGAGGAGCGCCACGCGCGGCGGGTCGCGCGGGCGATTGTCGCCGCGCGGGGACGCGGCGCGATCGAGACGACGGGGCAGTTCGCCGACATCGTGCGGCGGGCGGTCCCGCGCAAGGGGTACACGCGGATCGATCCGGCGACGCGGACGTTTCAGGCGGTCCGTATCTAGGTGAACCGCGAGCTCGAGGGGCTCGATGTCTTCCTCTCGGACGCAGCGAAGCACCTGGCGCCTGGCGGGCGAATGGTGATGATCACGTTCCACTCGCTCGAGGACCGGATCGTGAAGCACACGCTGCGCGGGATGCAGGCTGCGGGCGAGCTCGGCATCACGGTGCGCACGAAGCGCCCGACGGTGCCGGACGACGCCGAGATCGAACGTAACCCACGCGCGCGAAGCGCGAAGTTGAGGGCGGTGGAGCGAGCGGCATGACCCGTGTTCACGAAGCACAGAGACAGAGACACAGAGGTATCCGCGTGGTTCTTCTGTGTCTCTATGCCTCTGTGGTCTGTCGGGGTGGTACGGCGTGGGACATGAACGGTTGAACCAGACGATGGGCGAAACCTTCGAATACGCGATCAAGAAAGACGTTCGCAACAACCCGATCGTGCGCGAGGTGGACCGCGAGCGGCACCGCGAGATGTGGAGCTCGGTCGCCATCGGCGTATTCCTCGTGGTCGTGCTCCTGTTCTCCGCGTGGCAGCACTTCGAGCTGCTGCGCCACGGCTACCGGCTCGAGCAGATGCAGAAGGAGCGCGCCGCCGAGGAGGAAGTCAACCGGCATCTGCGGCTCGAGATCGAGACGCTGCGGTCGCCGGCGCGCATCGAGCGCCTGGCGACCCGGCGCCTGCACATGGTCGCTCCGGGTCCCGAAGACGCGTCGGTGATCGAGCGCGTGGTGCCGGCGCCGCCGCCGCCGCGCTCCGTGGTAGCGCGGCGCTAGGCGAAACGGATCGGGGGCAAAGCACACGTGGCCACCCAGCCCGCCAACGACTGGCGCAGGACACTCAAGCGCCGACTCGCCGTTGCCGCCGCAGCGTTCCTGCTGTGGTCGGTGGCCATCGAGGCGAGGCTCGTCTACCTGCAGGTGATGCGGCACGACGAGCTGTCCACGCGCGCCGAGCGGCAGCAGTCGCGCACGATCGAGGCGCCGGCCAAGCGCGGCGAACTGCTCGATCGGCAGGGTCGCGTCCTCGCCTACAGTGTGGACGCCGACACGATCTACGCCGTTCCGACCGACATCGAGGACCCGGCCAAGGCCGCGTCGGCGCTCTGCGGCGCGCTGGCCGACTGTGCGGCGAAGGACCGCCAGGCGCTCGCCGATCGCATCCGCCGCGGCCGCGCCTTCGTCTACGTACGCCGGCAGGTGTCGCCCGAGCAGGCGCGCCGCGTGGCCGCGCTCGATCTCGAGCGGCGTCGGCTTCATGAAGGAGAACCGCCGGTTCTATCCGAACAAGGAGCTGGCGCGCCCACATCCTCGGCTACGTCGGCATCGACAACGACGGGCTGCACGGCATCGAAGCCACGTACGACTCGCTGATCAAGGGCCGTCCGGGCACGGTCCTCATCCAGACCGACGCCCGCCGGCACGCGTTCAGCCGCATCGAGCGGCCGCCGACGACGGGCGCGGCGCTCGAGCTGACCATCGATCAGTATCTGCAGCACATCGCCGAGCGGGAGCTCGAGGCCGGCGTCGCGGTGAGCGGCGCCGCACGGCGGCTCGGCGGTCGTCATGGATCCGTCGAGCGGCGAGATCCTGGCGATTGCCAACTATCCGACCTTCAATCCGAACGCGTATCGCGAGTTCGACGAGGACACGCGGCGCAATCGCGCCATCCAGAATCTGTACGAGCCGGGGTCCACGTTCAAGATCGTCACGGCGGGCGCGGCGCTCGAGGAAAAGGTCGTCAAGCCGCAAGACCAGATCGACGTGAGCACGCGGGCAGATCCGCTTCGGCGCGCCGCGTCATCAACGACGACCATCGCTACGGCATCCTCACCTTCGAGGACGTCATCGTCAAGTCGAGCAACGTCGGCGCGATCAAGGTCGGCCTCCGGCTCGGGCCGGCGCGGCTTGGCGCGTACGTCAACCGGTTTGGCTTCGGCAGACCGAGCTCGCCGGACTTCCGCGGCGAGAACCCGGGCATCGTGTGGAATCCGTCCACGCTCACCGACAGCGCGCTGGCGTCGGTATCGATGGGCTACCAGGTCGGGGTGACGCCGCTGCAGATGGCGGCAGCCGTGAGCTCGGTCGCCAATCGGCGGCGAACTGGTCGAGCCGCGCGTCGTCCGCGCCGTCGTCCGCGACGGCGAGCGCCTGCCGGTTCCTCGCAAGGTGCTGCGGCGCACGGTGAGTCCCGACACCGCGGCGCAGCTCACCACGATGATGGAAGCGGTCGTCGAGCGCGGCACCGGCAAGCCGGCGCAGATCCAGGGCTACACGGTCGCCGGCAAGACCGGCACGGCGTCGAAGGTCGTCGCCGGCCGCTACTCGAGGTCCGACTACAACGCCTCGTTCGTCGGCTTCGTGCCGTCGCGCAACCCGCTGTTCACGATCGTGGTCGTCGTCGACTCGCCGAGGAAAGTGTCGGCGTACGGCGGCGTGGTGGCCGCGCCGATCTTCCAGCGCATCGCGCAGGCGTCGCTGCGGCAGTACGGCGTGGCGCCGACGATCGACGCGCCGCCGCCGCTCCTCGTGGCGCGGCGTGACGACGCGCGCGAGCAGCCGACGGCCGGACCGGCCGCGTCTGCCGGCGATCGTCACGCTGGCCGGAACCACCTCGCGGATCAACATCGCTGTTCCCCGACCTGCGCGGACTGAGCGCGCGCGACGCGCTGCGCTCGCTGGCCAGGCTCGGCGTCAACGCGCAGGCTGCACGGCGCGCGGACTGGTCGTGGCGCAGCGACCCGGAACCCGGCTCGCCGATCGAACGCGGCGCATCGGGCACGCTCTGGCTCGCGCGACACGTGTCCGCGAGCCTGGCGTCAGACATCGCGCCATGACGGTTGGCGAGCTGCTGCAGGCGTGGGCGCGGGCATTGCCGCCGGACGGAGCGGCCCGCATTACCCGCCGCCGTCCGCGCGCTCGACGTGCCGTGCACGGGCGTGACGCACGACTCGCGCCGGGCTGCCCCGGGATCGATCTTCGTGGCGCTGCGTGGTCTAAGGCGGACGGCGTCGCGTTCGCGCCGCAGGCGATCGCCGCCGGCGCGGTCGCGGTCGTGGCCGAGCAGCGGTGCCGGCGCGGACAGACCGGTGTTCCGTGGATCGTCGTCAAGGATGCGCGCCTCGCGCTGGCGCTCCTGGCCGCGGAGTTCTACGGCCACCCGAGCCGCGCGATGCAGGTCGTCGGCATCACCGGCACCAACGGCAAGACGACGACGAGCTACCTGGTCAGCGCCATCTTCGAGGCGGCCGGGACACGGTGCGGACTGATGGGCACGGTGACGTACCGCATCGGCGACCAGGAATTCGCGGCGACGCGCACGACGCCCGAGGCGCCGGACGTGCAAGGGCTGATGCGGCAGATGGTCGCCGCCGGCTGCGGCGCGTGCGTGATGGAAGTGTCGTCGCACGCGCTGGCGCTGCAGCGCGTGGACGGCATGCATTTCGCCGCCGGCGTGTTCACGAACCTGACGCGCGACCATCTCGATTTCCACGCCGACATGGAGAACTACTTCGCCGCCAAGCGCCGCTTGTTCGAGATGCTGCCGGCCGACGCGCCCGCAGTCGATCAACGTGGACGATCCGCGCGGCGCGTCGCTCGTCGAGGTCGTGCGGTCGTCCGGTGACCTACGCGATCAACCGCCAGGCCGACGTGACGCCCGGGCCGCTCTCGTACTCGCTGGCCGGCCTCGAGTTCGACGTGCGCACGCCGCAGGGCACGGTGCACGTGCAGTCGAAGCTGGTCGGCAAGCCGAACGTCTACAACATCCTCGCGGCGGTCGGCAACGACGGCGTCGCTCGGTGTCCCGCTCGCGGCGATCGAGCGCGGCCTGCAGCAGCTCGCCGGCGTTCCCGGCCGCTTCGAGGTGGTCTCGTCGTCGAGCGACGACATCACCGTAGTCATCGACTACGCGCATACCGACGACGCGCTGCGGAACCTGCTCGAGACCGCGCGTCCGCTGGCCGCGCGCCGCCTCATCACGGTGTTCGGCGCCGGCGGCGATCGGGATCGGACGAAGCGGCCGCTGATGGGCATGGTTGCGGCACGGCTGAGCGACGTCGTGGTGATCACCTCGGACAACCCGCGGAGCGAAGAGCCGGCGCGCATCATCGACGAAGTGAAGCGCGGCGCCGCGCCCGAGACGCGCCAGGGCGGCGCCGAGGTCGTCGCCGTCGTCGATCGCCGCGAAGCGATCGTGCAGGCGGTCAGCGGCGCGTCGGCCGGCGATGTGGTGCTGATCGCCGGCAAGGGCCACGAGAAGTATCAGGAGATCGGCGGCCGCGTGTTTCCGTTCGACGACGTCGCGGTGGCGCGCGAGGCGCTGGAGGCGCGGCGCCTGAAGTCGCGAGTCGGGTGAGCGACGTCCGTCTCACGCTGCGCCGGGTAGCCGAGGCCGTCGGCGGGCGGATCACGCGCGGCGACGCCGGAGCTGGAGGTCGGCAACGTCGTCACCGACACGCGCACGCTGCAGCGGGGCGACTTCCTCGTTGCGCTGAAGGGACCGCGGTTCGACGCGCACGACTTCGTGGCCGACGCGATCGCCAAGGGCGCCGCTGGCGCGATCGTCGAGCGCGGCCGATCGCCGGCAGGCGTGACGCGCGGGCGCCGGCGCCGGCCCGGGCATCGTCGAGGCCGACGACACGCTGCAGGCGCTGCAGGATCTGGCGCACGCGGTGCGGGTCGAGGCGGGAACGAAAGTGGTCGCGATCACGGGCAGCGCCGGGAAGACGACGACGAAGGAAGCGATTGCGGAGCTGCTGGCCACGCGATTTCGCGTGGTGAAGAACAAGGGGAACCTGAACAACCACATCGGCCTCCCGATCTCGCTGATGCAGCTTCGGGGCGGGCCCGACGTGGCGGTGATGGAACTGGGCATGAATCACGCGGGTGAGATCAGCACGCTCGTCGCCATCGCCGAGCCGGACGTCCGTGTGTGGACGAACGTGGGCGACGCGCACCTCGGCTTCTTCGCCTCGCCCGACGCCATTGCCGACGCCAAGGCGGAGATCCTCGAGCGCGCAGGCGGCGACGACGGTGCTGGTCTGCAATGCTGACGACCCCCGCGTCATGGCCCGTGCGCGGCGGGTTTGCCGGCCGGACGCTGACCTTTGGCACGGCGGACGGCGCCACCGTGCAGGCGCTGGACGTCGAGGATCTCGGCGTCGAGGGCATGCGCGCGCGCATGCGTACGCCGGCGGGGGAACGCATCATCGACACGCCGCTCCTCGGTCGCGGCAATCTGTCGAACGTGCTCGCGGCGGCGGCCGTGGCGCTCGACAGCGGGATCGGTCTTGACGAAATCGCCGCCGCCATCGCGCGGCTGCAGCCCGCGGAACGCCGCGGCGCGGTGCGCCGGCTGCGCGAACGGGTGACGCTGGTGGACGACTCCTACAATTCGAGCCCGGCGGCCCTGCGCCGCGCCCTCGAGGTCATCGCCAGGGATCGGAGCGCATCGCGCAAGGTCGCGGTGCTCGGCGAGATGCTGGAGCTTGGCGATCACGCGACGAGGCTGCACGAGGAATCCGGGCGCGTGGCTGCGGAGTCCGGCGTGAGCCTCCTGTTCACCGTCGGCGGACGCGCCGGCGCAGAGTCATGGCGGATGCGGCGATTGCGGCGGGCATACCGGCCTCGGCGGTGACGCACTTCGAGAACGAGCGACGCCGCCGCTCCGGTCGTCGCCGGGATGGTGCGCGCTGGCGACCTGGTGCTCGTGAAGGGTTCGCGCGGGACGCGGACCGACGTGGTGGCGGATCGTATCGCGGCGGAGTTTGCCTGAATGCTGTACTGGCTGTTGCCGCCGCTCGCTGACGTCGCGCCCTACCTGGGCGTGTTCAACGTCGCGCGCTACATCACGTTCCGCACCGCCGCCGCGAGCCTGACGGCGCTCATCCTGAGCCTGCTGCTCGGCCCGTGGATGGTCCGCAAGCTGCGCGACTTCCAGATCGGCCAGATCATCCGCCAGGAGGGCCCGCAGTCCCACCGCGCGAAGGCCGGGACGCCGACGATGGGGGGCCTGCTCATCCTCACGTCGGCGATCATCCCGACGCTGCTGTGGGCCGACCTGTCGAACCCGTACATCTGGATCGCCGTGCTCGCCACCGCGGGATTCGGCGCGGTCGGCTTCACCGACGATTACCTCAAGATCGTCAGGCGCTCGCATCACGGGCTCATCCCGCGCTACAAGATGGGAGGACAGATCGTCATCGCCCTCGGCGTCGGCGCCGCGGTGATGGTGCTCGCGTCGGACAACCCTCCCCTCTACAACACGCGGCTGATCTTCCCGTTCTTCAAGAACCTCATCCCGGATCTCGGATGGTTCTACGTGCCGTTCGCGGTGCTCGTCCTGGTCGGGGCCACCAATGCCGTGAACCTGACCGATGGCCTGGACGGCCTGGCGATCAGCACGTTCGGCGTCGCCGCCGCGGCATTCACCGCGCTCGCCTACGTCACCGGGCACGCCGTCCTCGCCGACTACCTGCTGCTCGTCCGCTTCGATCCGGCAGGCGAGCTGACGATCTTCTGCGGCGCGCTCGTGGGCGCGAGCCTCGGTTTCCTCTGGTACAACTCATATCCCGCCGACATCTTCATGGGCGACGTCGGCTCGCTGGCGCTCGGCGGGGCGCTCGGGACGGTCGCGATCCTCATCAAGCAGGAACTGCTGCTCCCGATCGTGGGCGGCGTCTTCGTCATGGAGGCGCTGTCCGTCATCATCCAGGTGGCGTCCTTCAAGCTGCGCGGCGTGCGCGTCTTCAAGATGGCGCCGCTGCACCACCACTTCGAGCTCATTGGGTGGAGCGAGCCGAAGGTCATCACGCGGTTCCTGATCCTGAGCGTGATCTTCGCGCTCTTCAGCCTGACGACGCTGAAGCTGCGGTGATGGCGTGGGACGCGACGTGTTCTCGGTCGAGGGGAAGAGGGTGGCGGTAGTGGGCGCCGCGCGCAGCGGTATCGCCGCCGCGGACCTGCTCGCGCGCCGTGGGGCGTCGGTCGTGCTCAGCGAAACGCGCGACGGCTTCGACGGTGCGGACCGCCTGCGGGACGCCGGCGTCACGCTGGAACTCGGCGGCCACAAGGCGGAGACGCTGGCCGGGGCGGACCTGATCGTGACGAGCCCGGGCGTCCCGACGGACCAGGCGGTCTTCGACGGGGCGAAGCAACGGGGCGTCGAGATCATCGGCGAGCTGGAGCTCGCGTGGCGATGGACGAGCGGGCGCGTGATCGCGATTACGGGCACGAAGGGGAAATCGACCACCACCACGCTGATCGGCCGCATGCTCGCGGCGCAGGGACGCACGGTCCTGGTCGGCGGCAACATCGGCGTGCCGTTGAGCGCGCAGGTGGACCAGTCCACCCCGGAGACGGTCCACGTCGTCGAGGCGAGCAGCTTCCAGCTCGAGACGACCTCCTCGTTCCGGCCGTGGATTGCGGTCTGGCTGAACGTTGCCGACGACCATCTGGACCGGCATCCCGATGTGGCGTCATACGTGGCGGCCAAGGCCAGGATCTTCGCGAATCAGACGGCCGAGGACTGGGCCGTGGTCAACGCGGACGATCCGGTCGTGCTGCAGCAGAGCGAGTCCACGCGCGCGCGCCGGGTGGCGTACTCGCTGTCGGGCGCCGTGGACCAGGGGTTCGTCGTGGACGGCGACTGGATCGTGGAGCGCACCGGCACGGGCGTCGAGCGCCTCATTCCCCTGTCGATGGTGGAGCTGACGGGACGGCACATGCTGCACAACGTCCTCGCCGCGACGGCGGCGACGTCGATCGCCGGGGTGGCAGCCGGCCGCGTGGACCGAAGCGCTGCGTGGATTCCACGGCCTCGAGCACGTCATGGAGCCGGCCGGCGAGTTCGAGGGCGTGCGGTTCGTGAACGACTCGAAGGCGACCAACGTGGAGGCGGCCAGACGATCGATCGAGAGCTTCGATCGCGGCGTGGTGGCGATCGTGGGCGGCAGGTTCAAGGGCGGCGACCTGCGCGACCTGCGCGAGCCGCTGGCCGCGCGCGGGCGCGCGGTGGTGGCTATTGGCGAGGCCGCGCCGCTGGTGCGCGAGGCGCTGACCGGAACGGTGCCGGTCATCGAGGCGCGGTCGATGCAGGAAGCCGTGCGGCGTGGGATTCGAGGCAGCGTCGCCGGACGGCGTGGTGCTGCTGGCGCCGGCGTGCGCGAGCTTCGACTGGTTTCGCGACTACGCGGAGCGCGGACGGACGTTCAGAGTACGAGGTGCAACGGTTGAAGGAGAAATCGCGCTGCTGAAGCGGTGAGCAGTCGTCAGTCGGTCTGGCGCGGGTGGGGGCCTACCGCTGGGAACGCAGACTACCCCTGTCTGCGAGGTGGGTGTCCCTCTCCACGGGCCGGCTGATGACCGCTGACCGCTTCAGCCTGCGTGCGCGAGGCTCAGGCGGCCGGACGGGATCGGGATCTTACCCGATTCGGGCGATGCTGGCCGGGTCGACGCAGGAGGCTTCCGCCTTCAGGCGGAAGAACGGATCTTCCGGCTGAAGCCGGAAGCCACGGTGCGGGTAAGGACGGGATGACGTGGCGCGGAAACTGAAGTCGGACAAGGTGCTGTTCACGTCGACGCTGCTGCTCGTCTGCGCGAGCGTCGTCATGGTGTACAGCGCTTCGGCCATCGTTGCGCTCGAGCGGTATCAGCAGGCGAACCTCTTCCTCACGAAGCAGGCGCTGTGGGCGGTGCTCGGCGTGGCGGTCCTCGCGATCGCCATGCGCGTGGATTACCGCACGTACCGGAACGAGCCGTTCATCTGGGGCGTCCTCGCCGTCGTCGGCGTGCTGCTGGTCGGCGTGCTCTTCAGCCCGCCGGTCAACGGCACGAGCCGCTGGTTCGGGCTCGGCGGCCTCGGCATCCAGCCGTCGGAGCTCGCCAAGCTCGCGTGCGTGTTGTTCACGGCGCTGATCCTCGAACGGCGCATGCACCGGATCGACGAGCTGTCGTACTCGGTGCTGCCGATCGCGATCGTGGTCGGCGCCATGATCGGCCTCATCCTGCTGCAGCCCGACTTCGGTACGGCGATGTCGCTGGTGCTCATCGTGGCCGCGATGGTGTTTGCCGCCGGCCTGCACTACAAGTACTTCGTCGGCACGGCGCTCGCGCTGCTGCCGGTCGCTCTATATCGTGCTCGTGAGCGCGCAGTACCGGCGCCGCCGGCTGATGGCGTTCTGGGATCCCTGGGCGGATCCCGCTGGGCGACGGTTTCCAGATCATCCAGTCGCTCATCGCCGTCGGCACCGGCGGCGTGTTCGGACGCGGCCTCATGGAGGGCGTGCAGAAGCTCTTCTACCTTCCCGAGCCGCACACCGACTTCATCTTCGCCGTCATCGGCGAAGAGCTCGGCCTCGTCGGCGCGACCGGCGTGCTGATCTGCTTCTGTCTCATCGCGTGGCGCGGCCTGCGAATCGCGATGCGTGCGGAGGACACGTTCGGATCGTTCGTCGCGCTGGGGCTGACGACGATGATCGCCGTGCAGGCGTTCGTGAACATGAGTGTCGTGCTCGGACTGATGCCGACGAAAGGCATTCCCGCTCCCGCTCGTGAGCGCCGGCGGCTCGTCGTTGCTCATCAGCCTCCTGGGGATGGGCGTGCTGCTGAACATCTCGCAGCACGAGGCGCCGGACGCCTGATGTATGGCGGTGTCACTGCTGATTGCCGGCGGCGGGACGGGCGGACACCTGTATCCCGGGATCGCGGTCGCGCGCGAGCTGATCGCACGCTTTCCCGGCTCGCAGGTGACGTTTGTCGGCACGGCGGCAGGCATCGAGGCGCGGGTGGTCCCGCGCGAAGGGTTCGAGCTGGATCTGATCCGCAGCGCGGGACTCAAGGGCAAGTCGCTGCAGTCGGTCGCACGAGGCGTCAGCCTGCTGCCGATGAGCGGCCTCGATGCGTGGCACGTGATCACGCGGCGCCGTCCGTCGGTCGTGATCGGCGTGGGGGGCTACAGCTCGGGGCCCGTGGTGGCGCTCGCTGCCGCCCGCGGCATCCCGACGCTGCTGATGGAGCAGAACGCAGTGCCCGGCCTCACCAACCGGCTGCTCGCGCGAATGGTCAACGCCGCGGCGGTCACCTACGACGACGCGCGTGCCGTTCTTCGGGGCGAAGGCGTTCGTATCGGGCAATCCAGTGCGCCCGGAGTTCTTCGACAGCGAGGGGAAGCATGAGGAACACGGTCTGCCGCCAGGGGCGGCTCGCGTCCTGATCTTTGGCGGCTCGCAGGGCGCGCACGCCATCAACATGGCCATGGTGGAGGCAGCGGCGCGGCTGGCTGCCGATACCCCACGACTGGCGATTACGCACCAGACAGGAGAGCGCGATCTGGAGATGGTCCGCGACGCCTACAAGCGCGCCGGCCTCGAGGCCCGCGTCGAGCCGTTCCTGTACGCGATGGACCGGGAGATGAAATCCGCGGACGTCGTCGTGTCGCCGGGCCGGGGCGACGACGCTGGCGGAGCTGACGGCGGCCGGACGCCCGTCGATCCTCGTCCCGCTGCCGACGGCCACCGACGATCACCAGCGCAAGAACGCGGAGGCACTGGTGAAGCAGGGTGCGGCACAGATGATCGAGCAGCGCGAGCTGACCGGGGATCGACTGGCGGCCGAGATTCTCGGGCTGGCCAGGGACATGGCGCGCCGGGGCGCGATGAGCGAGGCGGCCCGCCGGCTGGCGCGGCCCGATGCGGCCAGGGTGATTGTCGATCGAATCGTTGACCTGTCACGTGGGAGCCGGCGGTAGCCGGCCCGGCGCTCGTGCTCGGCAAGACCCGCAGGATCCATTTCGTCGGCATTGGCGGCATCGGCATGAGCGGGATCGCCGAGCTGCTGGCGAACCTTGGCTTTGCGGTGAGCGGATCGGACGCGAAGCGGTCCGATGTGACGGCGCGGCTCGAGACGAAGTTCGGTATCACCGTCTACGAGGGCCACGCCGCTGACCACGTAGGGGAGGCCGACGTCGTGGTGTTCTCGTCCGCGGTGCGGCCGGATAACCCCGAGGTCGTCGCGGCCAACCGGCGGGGCATCCCGGTGATCGCGCGCGCCGAGATGCTGGCGGAGCTGATGCGGCTGCGGTTTTCCATCGCAGTGGCCGGCTCGCACGGGAAGACGACGACGACCTCGATGATCGCCCTGGCGCTCGAACGCGCCGGGCTGGATCCGACGGCCGTCATCGGCGGGCGGTTGAGCGCATTCGGGAGCAACGCGCGGCTTGGGCTCAGCGAGTACATGGTGGCGGAGGCGGACGAGAGCGATCGGTCGTTCCTGATGTTGTGGCCGTCGATCGCGGTCATCACGAACATCGATCACGAGCACATGGAAAACTACGGAAGCTTCGAGGACCTGCAGCAGGCGTTCGCCGACTTCGCGAACAAGGTGCCGTTCTACGGCAGCGTCGTCGCCTGCGCCGACGACCCGGCGCTCGCGCCGGTACTGCCGCGCCTCAAGCGCCGGCTGACGACGTACGGACTGGAGAACCCGGAGGCGCACATCGGCGGCACCGATGTCGTTCTCGGCAGCTTCGGGGCGCGCTGCACGGTCTACCGCCGCGGCGCGGAGGGCACCCACCTGGTTGGCGAGCTCGAGCTTGGCGTGCCCGGGCGGCACAACCTGCTCAACGCGCTCGCGACGGTAGCGGTCGCCGATCGCGTCGGCGTGGAGTTTTCGCGCGTCGCCTCGGCGCTGCGGGAGTTCCAGGGCGCCGAGCGGCGCTTCCAGCGCCACGGCGAGGCCGGCGGCGTCCTCGTTGTCGACGACTACGGCCATCACCCCACCGAGATTGCGGCGGTGCTGGCCGCCGCCCGCGCCACGCTCGGCCGCCGCGTCGTCGTCGCCTTCCAGCCGCATCGCTACTCACGCACGCAGAGGCTGTTCGAGGCGTTCGGACCGTCCATGAGGGACGCGGACGAGATCGTGCTCACTGACATCTACGCGGCGAGTGAGGAGCCGATTCCCGGCATCACGGTCAACACACTCGCGGATGCCGTTCGCCTCGGATCGGGCCGGCCCGTCCACGTCGTCCCCCGGCTCGACGACGTGGTGCCGGCGTTGTTGAAGGTCCTGAGGACCGGCGATGCCGTCATCACGCTGGGCGCCGGATCGATCGGCACCTTGCCGGGCCGCCTGCTGGACGCGCTCGCGAGGCGGGAATCCGGACCAGCGATTCGGGACCCGGAGGCGAAGGATTGATGGCGGTCTCGGCCCCAGCGGACAAGCGGTTCCGCCGCGCCCACGTCAGCCCCGGCCGCAAACGCGGATGGCGCGACATCTCGTGGCGGACCGTCGCGCGCGTGGCGATCGTGCTCGGGCTGGTCGGGTACGCCGCGTATCGTGGCGCCGCCTTCACCCTCACCGCCGAAGCCCTGACCGTGACCCGGATCACGATCAGCGGCAACACCCGGCTGTCGCGCGGCGAAGTGCTGTCGCTGCTCGACGGCCTGCACGGAAGGAACATGGTCAGGGTTGACCTCGAGGCGTGGCGGGAGCGGCTGATGGCGTCCCCGTGGGTCTCCAATGCGGCGATGCGCCGGGTACTGCCCGGCACCGTGGACGTGTTCATCGCCGAGCGCGAGCCGATGGGCATCGGCCGCATTGGCCAGGGTCTCTACCTCGTTGACGAGCGCGGCGACATCATCGACGAATTCGGGCCGAATTACGCCGATCTCGACCTCCCGATCATCGACGGCCTGGCGGCCGGTGCCGCCGGCAGCGGGCTCTTGATCGACGAGTCACGCGCCGCGCTGGCCGCCCGGCTGCTCACGGCCCTGCAGGCGAAAGCCGGAGCTGGCACGGCGGGTGTCGCAAGTCGACGTGACCGATGTCCGCGACGCGGTCGTGATTCTCGAAGGCGACACCGCGCTCGTACGCGTCGGTGACGACCAGTTCGTGGAGCGCCTCCAGTCCTACCTGGACCTCGTTCCGGCGCTGCGCGAGCGGGTTCCGAACATCGACTACGTGGACCTGCGATTCGACGAGCGCGTCTACGTCAGGCCCCAGGGCTCGGGGGCCAGGGGTCAGAGAGCCCGACGGGGAGGCAACTAGTGGCCTGTCTCTCCCGAATCACGGTAGCGGGCCGCTCCGCGCCGACCCACCGCGCACGCCTGCGCGGCGGGGCCCCCGGTTGTTGCGGCCCTCAGATCGCGCTCGAAGGCCTGTTGTGAGTAGTCACTGAATCAGCCGGGACGGTCCACTAATGGTGCGCCGCGAACGCTATATCGTCGGACTCGATGTCGGGACGTCGAACGTCTGCGCCGTCGTCGGTGAGGGCCTCGACGACGGCAGCCTGGACATCGTCGGCATCGGCGTCGCGGAATCCCGCGGCATCAAGCGCGGCGTCGTCGTGAACCTCGAGGCCGCCGTTGACTCCATCAAGAAAGCCATCGAGGAAGCGGAACTGATGGCGGGCGTGGAGGTTGACTCGGTACATCTCGCGCTTTCGGGCCCGCACATCAAAGGGTTCAACAGCCGCGGCGTCGTCGCCGTGGCCGGCAAGAACCGGGAGATCACGCGCGACGACGTGCGCCGCGCGATCGATGCCGCCAAGGCGGTCGCGCTGCCTGCGGCGCGGGAAATACTTCACGTCCTGCCCCAGGACTTCGTCGTTGACGAGCAGGACGGCATCGGAGCGCCGGTTGGCATGACCGGCGCGCGCCTCGAGGTCAACGTGCACGTCGTCACCGGCGCGGTGTCCTCGACGCAGAACATCATCGCCTGCGTGAACCGCGCGGGCGTGACGGTCGCGGACACCGTGATCGAGCAGCTCGCGGCCGCGGAGGCGGTGCTGACCGACGACGAGAAAGAGCTTGGCGTCGCGCTCGTGGACATCGGCGGCGGCACCGCCGACCTTGCCATCTTCGAGCGCGGCAGCCTGTGGCACACCGGCGTCGTCGCCGTCGGCGGCGATCACTTCACCAACGACATCGCCGTCGGCCTGCGCACGCCGATTCCCGACTCGGAGAAGGTGAAGCGGAAGAACGGCTGCGCGCTGTCGTCGATGGTGGACGAGGACGAGACGATCGAAGTCGCCAGCGTGGGAGGGCGCAAACCCCGCCTCATGCCGCGCCGCATCCTCTCCGAGATCCTGCAGCCGCGCGCGGAGGAGATCTTCCATCTCGTGTGGGACGAGATCCGGCGCGCCGGATACGAGAAGTCGCTGAACTCGGGAATCGTGCTCACCGGCGGCGGGTCGATCCTCGAAGGCATGCCCGAGATCGCAGAGCAGATCTTCGACCTGCCGATCCGCCGCGGATGTCCGGCCGGCGTGGGCGGGCTCGCGGATCACGTGAACAGCCCGACGTTCGCGACACCGGTCGGACTCGTGCTGTATGCGCACCGCAATCGCCAGCCCGAACCGGCGCGCGTGGGAGCCGGGGCGTTCGGCCGCATGGCGGGCCGGCTGCGCGGCATTTTCAGGGAGTTCTTCTGACGTGGTGGTTCGCGCTTCTGTGTTCTCGCTTTCCCGGTTCGTGTTCAAGCTCGGGGCCGCTTGAGTCCCCCCGCTTGCTCGAACCAGAACGTCGAACCACGAACGCCGAACCGAGAGGGAACGGGAAGGGCAGCGTGAACCAGAACAGGGAAGCGAGAACACGGACGCGAGAACGATTGGAGGCACAGATGGGTGAGGCGGCCAACCTGCGGCTGACGCTCGATCCGGAAGCGCGCCGGGGCGCGAAAATCAAGGTGGTCGGTGTCGGCGGCGGCGGCAGCAATGCCGTCAACCGCATGGTGGATGTCGGTCTCGGCGGCGTCGAGTTCATCGTCGCCAACACCGACGTGCAGGCGCTCGATTACAACAAGGCGGGCGTCAAGATCCCGATTGGCGGGAAGCTGACGAAGGGCCTTGGCGCCGGCGCCGACCCCAACATCGGCCGGCAGGCCGCGCTCGAGGACACCGACACGATTATCCAGGCGCTGTCCGGCGCCGACATGATCTTCGTGACCACGGGCCTTGGCGGCGGCACCGGCACAGGCGCCGCCCCCGTCATCGCCAGCCTGGCGAGCGAGCTCGGCGCGCTGACCATCGCCGTGGTGACCAAGCCGTTCAAGTTCGAGGGCAGGAAGCGCGCGCTCCACGCCGAGGCCGGACTCGACGCGCTGCGCGAATGCGTCGACACGGTCATCACCATTCCCAACGAGCGGCTGCTGACGATCATCGACCGCAGCACGACGATGACCGACGCCTTCAGCATGGCCGACGACGTGCTCCGGCAGGCGATCCAGGGTATCTCCGACCTGATCCTCGTGCCGGGCCTCATCAACCTCGACTTTGCCGACGTCAAGACCATCATGTCCGGCATGGGCGTGGCGATGATGGGCACGGGCATGGCCGAAGGCGAGGGCAGGGCGATGAGGGCGGCGCAGAAGGCGGTCTCGAGCCCCCTGCTCGAAGACAGCACGGTGAACGGCGCACGCGGCGTGATCATCAACGTGACCGGCGGACCAGACCTGTCGCTCATGGAAGTGAACGAGGCGTCGTGCATCATCCAGGAAGCGGCGCACGAGGACGCGAACATCATCTTCGGGGCGGTGGTCGATCCGAACCTGGTGGGCAAGGTGAAGATCACCGTGATTGCAACCGGGTTCGACCGGAAGGGGATGGGGCGCGGCGTGCCCTCGGCCGCCCTGCCAACGCCGGTCGACCTGCACAACTACACGGCCCATCTGAGCCGGAATCCTGAACACGTGGACCCCGCTGTCCGCGGCGGCGCACGCCTCGCCGCTGCAGCTCACGCTGAGCCGCAGGCCCGGCATCGACCTCTCGCTGTCGCAGGCGGCCTCCGGCCAGGGGGTCCACGTCAGCGGCTCAACGGAGGAGATGAACCTCGATCTCTCGTCGCCGTTGGACGTTCCCGCCTTTCTCCGCCGGCAGAGTTGACATCGGGCGCCGGGCCGATCGGCCCGGCGCGCCGCACGACCGGGTGGTACACTACGTAAACCCACGGCACGCGCGAGCGGCGGCGTTTCAGATGCAGCTCGCGCGTTGGCGTCTGTACCTTCTCCCGGCTCAGCCACGATTTTCATGAAGCACTGGCAGCAGCGTGAGCGTGCCCTCGAACTCCTGTCCAAGGAGGTGGGATACGTCCGTAAGCCGCACGGCGGCAAGCTGCGCGTGGCGCTCGCCTTCCCCAATACCTACTTCGTCGGGATGTCGAACCTCGGCTTCCAGACGGTCTACAAGCTGTTCAACGCCGAAGACGACATCGTCTGCGAGCGCGTGTTCCTGCCGCCCAAGACCGAGCTTGCGACCCAGCTCGCGTCGCGCGAGCCGCTGCTGACCATCGAGTCGCAGACGCCGGTATCCGAGTTCGACATCCTCGCGTTCTCGGTGTCGTTCGAGTGGGACTACACGAACGTCCTGACGATGCTGCGGCTGGCCGGCATCCCGGTGCGTGCCGCGGCGCGGACGCATCACCATCCGATGATTCTCATCGGCGGGGCGGTCACGTTCGTGAACCCGGAGCCGCTGGCGGAGTTCGCCGACGTCATCGCGGCAGGCGAAGGCGAGGTGCTGATCCCGTCGCTGCTTCGCGGGTTCCAGTCGGCCTCCGACCGCGACGACCTGCTGCGCCGCCTCGCCGCCGACCGCGGGTTTTACGTGCCGTCGTTCTACGACGTGAAGTACGCGGACAACGGGACGATTGCGGCGTTCGTGCCGCGCGCGGGCACCGGCGCCCCCCCGGTCGTCAAGAAGGCCGCGCTCAAGACGACGGACGCCGTTGATCCGCCCGCCACGACGATCTTCACGCCGGAGACCGAGTTCGGGTCGCGCTTCCTGGTGGAGGTGGTAAGGGGCTGCGCAAACCTGTGCCGGTTCTGCTGGGCGGGCTACAACTACCTGCCGGTGCGCGCGTTTCCCAAGGAGCGGATCCTGCAGCTCGCTGAGCGCGCCCGGCCGTATTCCAACAAGGCGGGCCTCGTCTCCATCGCCCTGTGCGATCACCCGGAGATCGAAGAGATCCTGACGCGGCTGGTGGACATGGGCTACAGCATCAGCCCCGCCTCGCTGCGCCTCGACGACCTCACGCCGACGATCATGCGCCTCCTGCGGCAGAGCGGCGAGAAGACGGTCACCATCGCCCCGGAAGTAGGCTCCGATCGGCTGCGCCGCGTCATCAACAAGACGGTGACGAACGACGAGATCCTGTCGGCGGCGGAGCTGATCTTCTCGAGCGGCATGGAGAGCCTCAAGCTGTATTTCATGATCGGCCTGCCCACCGAGACGGACGAGGACCTCGTCGCCATCCGCGATCTCACGCTGCAGCTCCGCGAGATAATGCTGACCCATGCCCGCGGCCGCGGGCAGATCGGGCGCATCGTCGGCAGCGTGAATCCCGCTCGTGCCGAAGCCGGGCACGGCGTATCAATGGCTCCCGATGGAAGACGACGGGTCGATCGAACGGAAGATCAAGCGAGTGCGCAGCCTGACCGCCGGCATCGACAACGTGTACTTCAACATCAAGTCGGAGCGGCATTCGTTCTATCAGGCGCTGCTGTCGCTCGGCGACCGGCGCGTCGCGCCGGCCATCGAGGCGGCCGAGCGCAACGGCGGCAACTGGCGCGCCGCCGTGGCGGAAGCGGGCGTCGATGCGGACTTCTTCGTGTTCCGCGACCGCAGCGACGATGCGGTGCTGCCCTGGCACATCATCGACGGCGGCATGAAGGACAGCTTCTACCGATCCGAGTTCGACAAGTCGCTGCGTGAAGAACGGACGCTGCCGCCGAAACGCCAGAAGGAGAATGCGCGCCTCCTTCCCGTCCTTCAGTAGCCGCCTCCTCGCTGCGGCCGGCACGGGCGCCCTGCTCGTACTCATCATCGTTCTCATCACCGGCGGCTTCGTGTTGCAGGCTGGCCCTTTCCGGCTTTCTGCACGTCGCTGGAGCGGACCTCTCCTCATCGCGGCGGTCGCGTGGCTTGCGGCGGCCCTCCACGGCCGCGCGCGCCTTTCCGACGCGGCGTCGAGTGTCACGACGTTTCTCGAGCGCCATGCGGCGGCGCTCGCGCTCGTCCTGGCCGCGGCGCTGGCTGCGGCCGGCATCGCGCACGGCACCTACGCGGCGTCGAGCGCGGATGCGGCCGGCTATGTCAGCCAGGCGCATCTGCTGGCCTCTGGACACCTCGTCCGTGACGAACCGCTTGCGCGGCAAGTCGGGTGGCCAGACGCCGAGTGGACGTTCTCACCCCTCGGCTACCGGCCCGGCGTCCACGATGGGGAGATCGTGCCGACGTATCCCCCCGGCCTGCCTCTCGTCATGGCCGCCACACGCGCGGTCCTCGGTGACGATGGTCCGTTCATCGTCGTGCCGCTGCTGGGGGCGGTTGGCGTGCTCTGCACCTACGCGCTCGGCGCACGGCTGCACTCGCGGGCTGCCGGGTTGATCGCCGCCGCGCTTCTCGCCACCAGCCCGATCGTCCTCTTTCAGATCGTCCAGCCGATGAGCGACGTGCCGGTCATGGCGTGGTGGACGCTCGCGATGGTGTTCGCGCTCGCACCACTTCCTGGCGCTCCGCTCGCTGCGGGCGCAACCACGGGCATCGCGATTCTGACGCGTCCCAACCTCGTCCCGTTGACCGCGGTCGTGGCTCTTGCCATCGCGCTCGCCCCCACCGGTCGCGGCCGGCGCGGCCGATGGCTCGCGTTCGCTGTGGGGCTCCTTCCAGCAGCCGGTGCCCTCGCACTGGTCAACGCGCGCCTGTACGGGAGTCCTTTCGCTTCAGGTTACGGAGACATCAACGACCTCTTCTCGCTCGACGCGATTCTTCCCAACGCGCGTGCCTACTTCAGCCGGATCCTCCAGGGAGAACTTCCGGCGCTGGTGCTGGCGTTGTGCGCGATGGCGATGCTGGCAATCTTCCGGCTGAAGCCGGAAGCCACACGCGGGCTGAAGCCGGAAGCCACGCGCGGGCTGACACCGGAAGCCACATGCTACCCGGACGCCACTGCCGCCGGACGTCCCACTTCGCCACGCGCTGCTGATTGGCGCCGTCACCGCCGCTGTCGTCCTCGCCTCTTATCTTCCGTACGGTGTGTTCACCGAGTGGTCCTATCTGCGCTTCCTCCTGCCTGCGTTTCCCCTCGCCTTCGTGCTGACAGGCGCACTCGCCGCCACCGCCGTCGAGCGCCTCCCGCGACCGGCCCGCGGCATCATCCTCCTCGTCGCCATCACGGCCGCCGGCTCGGTGAACGTCGTTCATGCGAGCCGGGAGCAGGCGTTCAACCTGCGCGTGTTCGAGGCGCGGTATCGCACCGCCGGCCGATACCTCGCGGCGGCGCTGCCACGTAACGCGGCCATCATCGCCGTGCAGCAAAGCGCCAGTGTCCGGCACTACACCGGCTTGCCAGTAGTGCGGTGGGACCTGCTCGCGGTCGATCTCGATGCGGCCGTTGGGATCCTTCGAGACCGCGGCCACTATCCCCTCGTCCTCATCGAGGACTGGGAGAGAGCGGCGCTGCAGGCGAAGTTTCCGCGTTCGCGTCTTGCACGCCTCGACTGGTCTCCTCGTGCCGACTTCGGCGAGGTGACACACGTCTGGCTCTTCGACCCGTCGGATCGAGACGCACCCGCCTCCGCACCGGTGACCGACCGCGTTCCGTAGGAACCCACCGCACCAGTGCGGCGGCGACGCCCCCTAGGAGGGCACCGCGGCCTTCTCCTCGAACTCTGCGTATGCCTGCAGGATCAGCTCGCGCAAGCGTTCCTGGGCCGTGGCGTCGGTGAGCGGCCGCAGCAGCGCGAACGTCCGGCGCTCGCCGTTGACGGAGTACTGACGCGCGGGAAACGTCACGTTGCGGCCGTTGCCCGTCCGCCGCTCCCACACGGAAAAGCCGATCAGTTTCAGCCCTTCGAGCACTCCATCGGTGAAGTGCAGCTCGGCGTCCGCGAGCTTTCCGGGCGGGTTGTTCTTGTCATTCGGTGTGATTTTGACGACCACGGCGTCCTCGCTTGCCGCGCCGAAGCTCGTGTCCATGTCGAGCGAAGGCGGGCACCGGCAGAGGAGGCAAAGAGACGGCCGCGGCGACGCATCACGTCGCGTTGCGGCAAGCGATTGAGAGGAAAGCGGTTCGCGAGACGGGCCAAACGCCGCTGCTGGAGCGGCGATCCGAAGTGTAAACGCCAGTTGCTAGTCGCGGACCAGCATCACGTGGGCGATGGCGAGCTCCCGCGAGTGCGTGAGCGTTACGAGGGAGCCCGTTGCGCCCATGGCGGCGAACCGCGCCGCCGCGCCCGCGTGGAACTGGAGCTGCGGCGGCCCGCCGCGGCGCACGACCTCGATGCCGGTCCAGAACACTCCACGCGAGAAGCCCGTGCCGAGCGCCTTCATTGCGGCTTCCTTCGCCGCGAAGCGGGCCGCGAACGACGAGGCCGCATCGCGCTTGCGGCGACAGTACGCAATCTCCCCGGCGGTGAACACCTTCGCGAGGAACCGGTCGCCATAGCGCTCGATCGTGGCAGCCACGCGGGCGATCTCCGTGGCATCGATGCCGAGACCTATAATGTCCATCAGTCGGTCGATCCTACATGACACTTCCAGTTGTCTCCGATCCCTTCTACTGGACCGAGGAATCATGGGGACCGGCCCTGAGATGCCGGGCAATCGACGCGGTTGCACCGAACCTGTTCACCACTCGTACACTGCAGTTGTCATCGGCATCCGACTGGGCGCGTATCGCGGACGCCGTTGGCGCGACGGACGTGGTGAGCCTGGCGCAGGTGCACGGCAATCACGCCGTCGTGATCCGGAGGGATCAGCCGGCGCCGTCGGGGCCTTCTCAAGCCGACATCCTCGTCTCCAACAAGCCAGACACCGCGATTGCCGTGCGGGCCGCCGACTGCGTGCCGCTCCTGATGGCGGATCCGCGAACGGGCGCCGTCGCCGCCGTCCACGCGGGATGGCGTGGGACGGCGGCATCCGCGGCACGGGTCGCGGTGGTGACGCTTGGCGTGGAGTTCGGCGTCGATCCTGCCGACCTGAGCGTGGCGATTGGTCCCAGCATCGGCGGGTGCTGCTACGAGGTTGGATCGGATCTCGTCGATGCATTTGCGGCTGCGGGGCATCCCCGCTACCTGATCGACCGCTGGTTTCTCGCCCGCCCGCCCGCGAGGGGGACGACCGAACGCCGGATATGAGTCTCGACATCGCGGGCGCGAACAGAGATCAGCTCATCCTTGCTGGCGTAAATGACGAGCGCATCTACACAGCCGGGCTGTGCACGGCGATGCATTTGGAGGTGCTGACATCGTTCCGAGCGGAGAAGGATAGAGCGGGCCGGCTGGCCGGGGTGATCCGGGCGCGAGGGTAGTACTTGGGCGATTTGGGGTCGCCCGCTACCCAGCGCTAGGTCGGTTTCTTACCGTCATCCGGAGGGGAAGGCGGGTCCAATGACCGTCCCGTGCGCCTTCGGTCGGGCCAGATGGGGCGCTGCCGCATTGAATGATCCGCGCGATCCCGCACCTTTTCCGACTCCTTGCAGACCTCATCCACGCGTTCGATCAGCCCCCTGATCTCGTCCCAGGACGGTGGGTTTCGTTCAGCCATTCCATCACTTGAAAAGCAAATCCCACGCCGCATGCGTCGCGGCCGTGCCTCGCTCCGGCGCAGATTGAGGCGCCGAACGGCCGGAAATGCGTGGGCCGGCGTTCACGCCTGCGCGGCGGCAGCTTCGTCCATGGCCTCGTTGGCGAGCCGGTCGGCGTCCTTGTTGAATTCCCGCCGCACGTGCTCGAAGGTCACGCGGCCGATCTGCCGCGTCAGCGCGCGCGCCTCTTCATAGAGCGTCTGCAGGCCGGGACTCTTCACCCGGTAGACGCCCTTCATCTGCTTGACGAGCAACTCCGAGTCGGAGCGCACGTGCAGCGTCCTCAGGCCGTGCTCCACGGCCCAGCGAAGCGCCGCGAGCAGGCCGTTGTACTCAGCGACGTTATTGGTGGCGACGCCGAGCGACTCCTTGAGCTCGACGACGGTGCCGTCGTCCTGTTCGATGTGGACGCCGTAGCCGGCGGGCCCGGGATTGCCGCGTGATCCGCCATCGATGTTCGCGATGGCCGAGCCGCCGCGAACGGGACCGAAGAGGGACGGCTGCATCACAGCCAACTACGTCCGGACGATGGGGTGTTCAACTGGCGGCGGGGGCGGCACGTAGTACAGAATGCGCTGGCAGCTGTCGCACTGCACGATGGTGTCGTTGTGACGGACCTGCTGGAACACCGCGGGCCGCAGACGCACGTGGCACACCGAGCAGAGGCCATCGCGCGTGGCCCGGCAGAGGGCGACGCCCTTGCGCGCTCGCGCCACCTGCTCGAACAGCGCGAGAAGCCGCGGTTCCAGCTCCTTGACGAGCGACGCGCGCGATTCGGACGCCTTGGCGAGCGAACCCTGCACGCCGGTCAGCTCCTCGGCCAGCTCCTTCTTCTCGGCCTCCACCTGCTTGCGCAAGGACGCGAGCGCGGCTTCGGCCTGCTTCAGGTCGGCCGCCACCGCGTCGCCTTCCATCATGCGTTCGAGCACCTTCTCTTCGGCCGCACCGAGGTCGGTCTGCGCGGTCGCGATTTCGTGCTGCATGGCGGTGTATTCGCGGTTGGTCTTGACGGCCGAGAGCTGGTCCTTGAACTTGGTCAGGCGGCTCTGGTAGAGGGCGGCATCTTTCTCGAGGGCACGGCGGGAGTCCTGGCTGTCTTTGAGGCGGTGCCGGGTGATCTCGACGGCCGCCTCCGCTTCGGCCAGGCGCGCGTCGGCGTCGGCCAGCCGCTGAGGATGCGCCGCGATTGCCTGCCGCGCATCGTGGATCGTGGAATCGAGGTGTTGGAGGTTGATTAAACGCTCGAGGTCTTGCGTCATTGGGCCTTGAGCATTGTGCCTTGATCTCGTGAGTGGGCCCGCCAGGATTCGAACCTGGGACCAACCGATTATGAGCCGGCCGCTCTAACCGCTGAGCTACGGGCCCGCAATTCATTTGCGATTCGTGAATCGTGATTTGCCGTGGAACACGTGGCCCGGCTGCGTCGACGCATCCGGAGCCGCCAATCACTCACCTCGCCAATCGCAAATGCGTTACGTGCGTCCTTCCAGAAACGCCTTCAGCTTGCGCGACCGCGACGGGTGCCGCAGCTTGCGGAGCGCCTTGGCCTCGATCTGGCGAATGCGCTCGCGGGTCACCGCGAAGTTCTGTCCGACCTCCTCGAGGGTGTGTTCGCTGCCGTCGCCGACGCCGAACCGCATCTTGATCACCTTCTCCTCGCGCGGCGTCAGCGTCTTGAGGACCGCCTCCGTCTGCTCCTTGAGGTTCAGGTTGATCACCGCCTCGGCCGGCGAGACGATGTTGCGATCCTCGATGAAGTCGCCGAGATGCGAATCTTCCTCTTCGCCGATCGGCGTCTCGAGCGAGATCGGCTCCTGCGCGATCTTCAGGACCTTGCGCACCTTGGCGACGGGAATGTCCATCCGCTTCGCGATCTCTTCCGAGGTCGGCTCGCGGCCCAGCTCCTGCACCAGCGCGCGCGAGGTGCGGATCAGCTTGTTGATCGTCTCGATCATGTGGACGGGGATGCGGATCGTGCGCGCCTGGTCGGCGATGGCGCGCGTGATCGCCTGGCGGATCCACCAGGTCGCATAGGTGGAGAACTTGTAGCCGCGGCGGTACTCGAACTTGTCCACCGCCTTCATCAGGCCGATGTTGCCTTCCTGGATCAGGTCGAGGAACTGCAGCCCGCGATTGGTGTACTTCTTCGCAATCGACACGACGAGGCGGAGGTTGGCCTCGACCAGCTCCTTCTTCGCCTGCTCGGCCTGCGCCTCGCCGCGCTGGATGACCTCGATCGTGCGGCGGAGGCGCTCGGGCGTCTCCTCGAGATCGTCGATCATCTGCTTGACCTGCGTCTTCAGGTCCTTGAGCTTCTTGAGCCAGTTCTTCTTGTCCTCGTCCTTGAGCTTCGGCGTCTTCGCCTTGACCTTCGGGTTGAGGAACCGATCGACGCCGTCGGCGTCGCGCTGCACCCGCGCCACCGCATCCACGGCGTCCTTCACCTCGTCGATCAGACGCCGCTTGATCGTCTCGGTGAACTCGATGCGGCGAATCGCGCGTGACACCTCGATGCGGGCGCGCAGCGACTTCCAGCGCGCGCGGCGGTATTTCCGCTTGTCCTTCTTCGGCGTCTCCTCCGTCTTCTCATTGAGCTTGACGAAGTTCGTGCGCGCCTTGCGGACCGACTCGATCTGCCCGAGGACCTCCTCGGCGCGTTCCTGGATCACTTCATCCGTGATCTCCTCGTCGGTGAAGATCACGAGCTCGCGGATGGTGCGCTCGCCGGCGCGAAGCTGGTCGCCCATCACGAGCATGCGCTTGGCAATGGTCGGCGTCCGCGAGATCGACTTGATGACGGCGAGCTTGCCGCGCTCGATTCGCTTGGCGATGGCGACCTCCCCCTCGCGGGTGAGGAGCGGCACCGTGCCCATCTCGCGGAGATACATGCGAACCGGGTCGTTGGTCTTGTCGAGCGCGCCCGGTGTGAGGTCCAGCTCCGGCCCGTCTTCCGAGCCGTCGCGATCGAAGTCCTTGTCGCCGCGGTACGCCTTGTCGGAATCGACAACCTCGATGCCGGCGCTGCCGAATGCGTTGAAGAGATCGTCGAGCTCCTCCGAGGAGGTGATCTCCGACGGAAGCATCTCGTTGACCTCGTCGTACAGGAGGTAGCCCTTCTCCTTGCCGACGTTAATCAGCTGGCGTACTTCGTCGTATTTTTCTTCGATCGACAAGTTCTATTCCTCCGATATGACCAGCGCCTGAATCATGCGGCCCAGGTGACCATTCCTGGCGAGCAGCGCGTTGACGTCGTGGTCGCTCGCGCCGCCAGTGCTTTGCAGCCGCTCGATCTCCCGCCGCACTACCGCGCGCTCCCGTTCGTACCGCGCCTTGCGGAACGCGAGCGCACAGGACTCGACCGACAGCGTGGGGGGCTTCGGCTCGTTCGCAATCCCCGTGACGAGCTGGGCCTCCACCATGCTTAGACGCTCGAGTAACGCGGTTGGAGCGAAACCCCTATCTTCGTTCAGTTTGCGCGCGAGATCCAGCACTGAACGAGCCGCCAGCCCCTCCAAATCCGCCGGGTCCAGGCCCGCCACCGCCGCCAGCGCCGGGGCTGGTTCGTGCACCAGCCACCAGATCAGGCCTTTTTCCGCGTTGGTGACCTGTCCAACGCTCAGCATCTCGCGTCGCGGCAGGGTGGTTTGTTTGTGAACGACTGCCTTCCGGATCTCGGCCCGCACCAGGTCGTCGGTGACCCTGGCCTTGAACGCCAGCCGATCCGCAAACCGGTCCCGCATCGTCGCTTCTGGAATCCGGCCGGCAATCGGCAGCATCTCGGAGAGAAATTGAACCCGGCCTTCATCCGTGTTCAGGTCGTGGTTCGCAGCGACCCGGTCCAGGAGGTACTCGAGGTAAGGCTGCGACTGGAACAGGCGCTCGGCGTACTCGGTCCGGCCACGTGTCCTGACGAACGTATCGGGGTCTTCGCCCGCCGGCAGTATGGCGACGTTCACGTTGAACCCCTCGGCCACCAGCATTTCACACGATTTGGCCGCGGCGCCCTGGCCCGCCGCATCCGGGTCGAAGCTCAGCACAACCTTGCCTGTGAAGCGCCGCAGCTGTTGAGCCTGCTGCGGGGTCAACGCCGTCCCGCAGGACGCCACGACCGCCTGGAAGCCGGCCTGGTACACCTGTGCGAAGTCGAAATACCCTTCGACGACCACCGCAAAGCCGCCCTGGCGGATCGCCGTCTTGCTGAGGTTCAGCCCGTACAGCGTGCGGCTCTTCGTGTAGATCGGCGTCTCGGGAGAGTTCAGGTACTTGGGCTGCTGATCGCTATCTACGGCGCGGCCGCCAAAAGCGATTACCGATCCGGCGTCCCGGCAGATCGGAATCATCAAGCGGTTCCTGAACCGGTCAATCGCATCGCCGTCATCACGCTGAACGAGCAGGCCGGCCCGCAAGAGCACGCTTTGGGAAAACCCCTGCTTGAGGAGCGCCTGCTTGAGGGCGTCGCGGGAGCGCGGAGCAAAACCAAGGCCGAGCGCCTGGACTGTCTCGTCCGTGATACCGCGGTCGCCAATCTGACTGCGGACGCGGGCGCCGGCTGGCGACGCGAGCTGTTCCCGGAACCACGCCGCCGCGCTTTCGTGGACCTTGAGCAGCGCCTCGCGCTCGGCGGCGTTGGCGCGCTGATCGTCGGTTTGTTCCAGCTCCGGAAGCGTCATGCCGAAGCGCTGCGCGAGCTGCTTGACGGCGTCCTGAAAGCCGACCTTCTCCTGCAGCTCGAGGAACTTGAACACGTCCCCGCCGACGCCGCAGCCGAAGCAGTGGAAGAAGCCCTTGTCCCGGTTGACATGGAACGACGGCGATTTCTCCCCGTGAAACGGGCACAGACCCTTGTACGTGGCTCCCGTCTTCTTCAGCGACACGTAATCCTGAACGACGACGACGATGTCGGCGTTGTGCTTCAGGTCGTCGATGAACTGCTGCGGGAAGAGGGCCACTATCGTCCCGCTTGCTCGCACGGAACCGCGGAGACGCGGAGACGCGGCGCCGAACAGCCCGCATGGCCTCCGCGACTCCGCGTCTCCGCGGCCCGTGAAAATGACGGACGCATCAATCCTTCAGCTCCACGATCGTGGCGCCGCCCCCGCCTTGCTCCTGCGGCGCCAGCGCGAAGCGCGCGACGAGCGGATGGTTCTTGAGGAACTCGGAGATGGCCCGTCGCAATTGCCCCGTCCCGTGACCGTGGATGATACGCAGCTCGCGCAGATCGGTCACGGTCGATTCGTCGAGGAACTTCTCGACTCGTGTAATCGCTTCGTCCACGGTATTGCCGATGACGTTCAGCTCCGATCGCAGCGCTTCGCCGCGTGGCTGCAGGTCCACGTTCACGCGGACCGTCGCCGTCGTGGATGCGGCGCCGATCACGCGCAGGTCGCGTAGCGCGGCGCGCAGCCGCTTGCCGCGGACGTCGACCTCTGCGTGTTTGCCGTGGACCTCGATGACCGTGCCTTCCAGGCCCAGGGCGCCCACCGACACTTTGACGCCAGGCTCCACGGTCGCGGTTGGCGCCGGCGGCACGGCGGCTGCCGGAACGTCGTCTCCCGTCTTCAGCCGTTCGACGATCGCGTCGAGGGCGGCGCGCGCGTCGGAGCGAGCGGCTCCCGTGTCGCCCGTGCTGATGCCCGCGGCGCGGACCTTGTCGCCGGACCGGAGGCGGACGGCCGCCTGCTGCGACAGTTCGGCAGCCCGCGTCTTCAATCCTTCGACCACGGCGTCGATCTCGCGGCGCGCCTCGCGCACCTGGTCGTCCACCTTGGCATTGAGGCGGCGGCGCAGCGCTTCCTCGCGGTCGCGCATCTGCTGGTCGCGCGTCCGCAGAGACTTTTCCGTGTCGGCGACCGCTGCTCGCTCCCGCGCGACGGTGCGGCGCTCCTGTTCGAGCGCGCGCAAGTCATGGTCCACGCGCGCGAGGTGTTCCGCAAGCTGCTTCTCGCGATCCGTCAGGTTCTCGCGCGCGGCTGCGATGACCGACGGCGGCATGCCGAGCCGGGCGGCGATCTCGATGGCCAGGCTGCGCCCGGGTGAGCCGTATACCAGCCGGTAAGTCGGCGCAAAGTTCTCGGGATTGAACCCGAACGCCGCGCTCACGACCCCGTCGGTTGTCGACGCGTACGACTTCAGCGAGTCGTAGTGCGTGGTGGCCACCAGGTGCGCGCCCCGCTGCCGGAAATGATCGATGACGGCGATGCCCAGCGCGCCACCCTCGGCCGGATCGGTGCCGGCGCCAACCTCGTCGAGCAGGATCAGCGCCGGCAGCGCGAGATCGCGGTCCATCGACACCACATTCGTGATATGCCCGGAAAAGGTGCTGAGGCTGGCGGCGATCGACTGCTCGTCTCCGATGTCGGCGAAGAGCGACTTGAACACGGGCAGCTTCGATCCCTTGTCAACCGGGATGTGCAGCCCCGCCTGCGCCATCGCCGCGAGCAACCCCGCGTTCTTGAGCGCCACGGTCTTTCCGCCGGTGTTCGGCCCGGTGACGACGAGCACGCGAGCCGGCGGCGTCATGAGGATGTCAACGGGGACCGGGCTTTCCGGGATCCGCTCGTCACTTGATCCGTCTGGTCCTGCCGCGTGCGTAGAGTCAGACTCGGTCTGATTTTCGGGCAGACGGCTGGTCACCCGGCGCATCAGCAGCGGGTGCCGGGCGGCGCGCAGCTCGAGGCTGCCGTCTGACGACAGCATCGGCTCGATGCCGTTGACCATCTCGGAGAACCGCGCGCACGCCTGGATCACATCGAGCTCGGTCGCGACGTCGATGGTGCGTTCGAGATCGGACGGGCGGCCGCGGAATGCGTCGGTCAGCGCCAGCAGGATACGGCGCACCTCTTCGGCTTCCTGCTCCTCGAGCGCCACGATGTCGTTGTTGATCTCAACGGTCTCGAGCGGCTCGACAAACAGGCTGGCGCCGCTGGCGGAACCGCCGTGGACGATGCCGGGAATCGACGAGCGGTGCTCGGCGCGTACCATCAGGACGTAGCGTCCGTTGCGGTCGGTGACCACCTGCTGCTGCAGATACTTGGCGGTGTCGGGGCCGCGCAGGAACGAATCGAGCGTGGTTCGCAGCTTCGCGCGCTGACGCCGGAGGCGCTCGCGAATGCTGCTCAGCGCCGGGCTGGCGTTGTCGGCGACGTCGCCGATCGGATCGATCTTGCGCCGGACATCCGCGATCTCACCGCGGAACGACGCCACCGTATCGACGAGCGCACGCAGGATGGGAAACGGCGCCTGGAGCCTGGTCACGGCGCCGCGGGACTGCTCGATCGATTCGAGATAGTCGGCGAGTCCGAGCAGGCGCAACGGTTCGAGCGCGCGGCCTTCCACGCCGAGCGCATCGAGGATCTCGTCGAGGTCCGCCGGGGCGCGCAAGGGAAAGCCGGGATGATCGGCGAGGAAACGGGTGCCCTCGCTCGTTGCCCGCTGTGCGGCCGTTACTGTTCGCGATGTCGGTCAGCGGGTGCAGTTGGGCGAGCCGATCGCGGCCGGTCGACGTAATCGCCAGCCCGGTGACGACTTCGACAATACGGTCGAACTCCAGGGCTTTCAAAGCGCCCGCATGCATGGAAGAAACTCGGTCGGTAAGGCTCTGGCGGAATCAACGAAGGAGTGTACCAGATCAGGCCTCAGCGATCAGGGATCAGGGATCAGGGCTCAGAACTGAGGCCTCAGGAATCAGGCAATCCGAGCAGGATCAGGAAGCTCGAGTCTGAGCCCTGGGCCTGAGCCCTGATCCCTGAGCCCTGAGGCCTACAAGTGATTGATCAGGCTCGCCATGCAGCCGGCGCCGAAGCCGTTGTCGATGTTCACGACGGCGACGCCGTTGGCGCAACTGTTGAGCATGCCCAGCAGCGCGGCGATGCCTCCGAAGCTGGCGCCGTAGCCGACACTGGTTGGGACGGCAATCACCGGCACCTTCACGAGCCCGGCGACGACGCTGGGCAACGCGCCTTCCATGCCCGCGACCACGATCACGACGCGGGCGGCCTGGAGACGCTGCTGCTCCGCCAGCAGGCGGTGAAGGCCGGCGACGCCGACGTCGTACGCGCGGTCGATCGTGTTGCCCATAAGCTCTGCGGTGACGGCGGCTTCCTCCGCGACAGACAGGTCCGACGTGCCCGCGCACGCGATGAGCACCGGACCGATCCCGCGCTGGATCTCCCCTTGACGCAATGTGATAGCACGTGCCTCGGAGTGATACGTCACGCCCGGAATCACCAGGCGCACGGCATCGTACGCTTCCGGATGAGCCCGCGTCACGAGCAGCGTCTGGCCGCGCGCGACGATGCGCTCGGCGATGGCCGCAATCTGAGCCGGAGTCTTGCCCAGGCCGAGGATCACTTCGGGGAATCCCTGGCGAAGCTCCCGGTGCGTGTCAACACGCGCAAAGCCGAGGTCCTCGAACGGAGCCATGCGAAGCGCGGCAAGAATCCGAGTGGACGCCGCCGACGGCTCGATCGTCCCCGAGCGCACGTGATCGAGCAACTGCTGAAGCTCTGAAGTAGTCATTTCCACGCCGGCGTTCGGTGGTCTTTGAAAGGACGCGGCAGTATAATCACGGACAGTGCTTATAGCGGGCTTTATTCGCGCATGACAGCGGCTGAGACGCTTACACTCTCGACGTATTTTTTCGTCCTTGTCATTCTGGCGGTCTACGGGTGGCACCGGTATTACCTGGTCTACCTGTACATGAAGAACAAGGATCGGCAGCCGGTCCCCGCAGGGACGCTCGACACGCTGCCGATCGTCACCATCCAGCTTCCCATCTACAACGAGATGTACGTGGCGGAGCGTCTCATCGACGCCGTCTGCCAGATCGACTATCCGCGCGACCGGCTCGAGATTCAGGTCCTGGACGACTCAACGGACGAGACGACCAGCGTGGCCGAGCGCGCCGTCCGGCGGAATGCGGCCCAGGGCATCGACATCACCTGCATCCACCGCACCGATCGCACCGGCTACAAGGCGGGCGCGCTCGAAGCGGGCCTGAAGGTCGCCAAGGGCGAGTACATCGCGATCTTCGACGCCGACTTCATTCCGACCACCGACTTCCTGCAGCGGACCATCCAGTTCTTCTCCGACCCGAAGGTCGGCCTCGTGCAGGCGCGCTGGGGGCACATCAACCAGGAATACTCGCTGCTCACGAAGATCCAGTCGATCCTGCTCGACGGTCACTTCGTGCTCGAGCACGGCGGCCGCAACCGGGCGGGCCTGTTCTTCAACTTCAACGGCACCGCCGGCATCTGGCGCCGCTCGACGATCGGCGATGCCGGCGGGTGGCAGCACGACACGCTCACCGAGGATCTGGACCTCAGTTACCGGGCGCAGCTGCAGGGCTGGAAGTTCGTCTTCCTCCAGGACCTCATCGCGCCGGCGGAAGTGCCGGTCGAGATGAACGCGTTCAAGTCGCAGCAGCACCGCTGGGCGAAGGGTTCGATCCAGACCTGCCGCAAGCTGTTGCCGCGGATCCTGCGCTCCAACCTGCCGCTGCACGTGAAAGCGGAAGCGTTCTTTCACCTGTCGGCGAACTTCAACTACCCGCTCATGTGCGTGCTCTCGGTGCTGATGGCGCCGGCGATGGTCATCCGCTACAACATGGGCTGGTACGAGATGCTGCTCATCGACGTGCCGCTGTTCTTCGCGGCCACGGCGTCGGTGGCCAACTTCTACATGGTCTGCCAGCGCGAGCTCCACAAGGACTGGATCACGCGGGCGAAGTACCTCCCGTTCCTGATGTCGATCGGCATCGGACTCGCGGTCAACAACACCCGGGCGGTGTTCGAGGCGATGTTCAACAGGCCGAGCGAGTTCACCCGCACGCCGAAGTACCACATCGAATCGAACTCGGACGAGTGGATCGGCAAGAAGTACCGCCAGAGCTTCGTCGTGCAGCCGATGATCGAGCTGGCGCTCGGCCTGTATTTCACCGCCACGGTCTTCTACGCGCTGGCCAACGGCATCTACGGCACCCTTCCCTTCCTCGTGCTCTTCCAGATCGGGTTCCTCTACACGGGCCTGCTTTCGATCATCCAGCAGTACGCGGGCGACGGCGTCGTGCTCGAGCGGGTGGCGGAAGAAGAGCTGTAGTCGGTCTCCAGTCTCCCAGTTTCCGGTCTCCGGTCCTTGCCAGCCGGCGACTCAGAAGAACCGTGACCGTAGACCGTAGACCGAAGACCGACTACGATCGCTCCATGGCCATCGCGGAGAAGCCCAAGGGCGGACTCGAGGACGTCATCGCGTGCGAGTCGGCGATCTGTTACCTCGATGGCGATCGAGGGGTTCTGGCGTATTGCGGGTACGACATCCACGATCTGGCTCGGGCCGCCACCTTCGAGGAGGTCTGCTACCTGCTCTGGCACCGCCGGCTGCCCAACCGCGCGGAGCTTGGAGACCTGCAGTCGCAACTGGCCGCGGCGCGGCCGCTCCCCGAGGCGATCATCCGCCTGATGCGGTCGCTGCCGCCGGTTGACGGCATGGACGCGCTCCGCACGCTCGTCTCGGCGCTGGGCCATTACGATGCCGAGGCCGATGACCCGTCACCACAGGCCAACGCCCGCAAGGCGGTACGTCTCGTCGCGCAGACGGCGACCATCGTCGCGACCTGGGGCCGGCTGAAGGCCGGCGGCGGGCCGATTGCGCCCGATCCGGTGCATGGGACACGCGGCGAACTTCCTGTACATGCTGACCGGGGAGCGTCCGAACTCGATGGCCATCAAGGCCTTCGACGTGGCACTCATCCTTCACGCCGACCATGAGCTGAACGCGTCCACGTTCGCGGCGCGCGTGGCGGCGGCCACCCTGACCGACATCTACTCGGCGGTCACCGGGGCCGTCGGGGCGTTGAAGGGGCCGCTGCACGGCGGCGCCAACGCGGAGGTCATGAAGCTGCTGCTCGACCTGGGACAGACCGCGACCGGCGAACGCATCGACGACGTCATACGCGGCATGCTCGCGCGCAAGGTGAAGATTCCTGGCTTCGGGCACCGGGTGTATCACACCGAAGATCCGCGCGCGACACACCTGCGGCAGATGTCGCACGACCTCGGGAAGCGTGCGGGCAGCACGGCGTGGTTCGACATGTCGCAGCGCATCGAGGCGCTGGTGAAAGGCGAGAAGAAGCTGAACCCGAACGTGGACTTCTACTCGGCCTCCACGTACTACACCCTCGGAATCCCCGTCGATCTCTACACGCCAATCTTTGCCGTCAGCCGCATGTCGGGATGGACCGCGCACGTGCTCGAGCAGTATTCGAACAACCGCCTGATTCGCCCGCGCGCGGATTACACGGGGCCGCCGTATCCGCAGCGTTTCCTTCCGCTCGATCAACGGTGATTCGGGCTTCGGCCCGGCGGGAGGAGACTGTCGTGGCTTCCGGCTTCAGCTGGAAGTCTCCTCGCTCAGATCGATGCCAAACCGTTCCGCCATCCGGTACAGCGTGCGGCGATCGATCCCGAGCGCTTCCGCCGCGCGCGAGCGATTGCCGCCGACGGTCTGCAGCACGTGCAGCAGGTAGCGGCGTTCCAGCTCGTCGAGCGTCGGTAATCCCTCGAACAGCCGTTCCCGCAGCTGCGGCGCCGCGGCGATGGCCGGTGGCAGATCGACCACGTCGATCTCCCCCCGGCTGAACACCACCAGGCGCTCGATCGTGTTCTCCAGCTCGCGCACGTTGCCCGGCCAGTCGTAGTTCGCGAGGGCGGTGACGGCCGCGGGCGTGATCGTCACGGACCGCCCGCGCCGCAGCGACGACCCGCGCAGGAACTGGTCCACGAGCAGCGGCACGTCGCCGCGCCGCTCGCGCAGAGGCGGCAGCCGCATGACGATGACGCTCAGCCGGTAGTAGAGGTCCTGCCGGAATCGATGCTCGGCGACGGCGAGTTCCAGATCCACATTGGTCGCCGCGACGACGCGCGCGTCCACATGGACCGTTCGCGTCGCGCCGACCGGCCGCACCTCACCCTCCTGCAGCACGCGAAGCAGCTTGACCTGCAGCGCCGGCGTCGTGTCGCCGATCTCGTCGAGGAACACGGTGCCGCCATGCGCCTGTTCGAACACACCCTTGTGGTCGGCGACCGCACCGGTGAAGGACCCGCGGACATGGCCGAACAGCTCCGACTCGAGGAGTGTCTCGGCGAGCGCCCCGCAGTTCACGGCGACGAACGGATGGCTCGCCCGCCGGCTGTGCCGGTGCACGGCGCGCGCGATCAGTTCCTTGCCGGTGCCGCTTTCGCCGGTGACCAGCACGGGCGCCGACGAATCAGCGGCATACGCAATCTGCTTGTAGACAGCGAGCATCCCCGCGGATCGGCCGATGATCCCGGCGGGCACGTCTCCCGCCTGCGGCAAGACGGCGGGAGGCTCCGCGCCTCTCGCGAGCGCCCGCTCCACAGTGGCCTTGACCTCGCCGATGTTGAACGGCTTGCTGACATAGTCGAACGCGCCGGCCCGTACGGCGGCGACGGCGGTCTCGAGCGTACCGAAGGCGCTGATCAGCACGACCTGTCCCGCAGGGTTCGCGGCCTTCATCGCCTTGAGCACGTCGAGCCCCGACTCCCGCGCGTTCAGGTTGATGTCCGAGATGACGAGGTCGAAGGACTGCGAACGAATCTGCTCGAGCGCGTCACCGGCCGTCACCGCGTCGGCGATGATGCGCCCCGGCGCTCCGATCAGCTCGGCGATCAGCCGGCAGGTCTCGCGGTCGTCGTCCACGATGAGGATGCGCTTGGTCGCGGTCATCCCGAGCCTGCGCCCGCCGGCGGCAATGTCACGCGAAACACCGTTCCGCCACTCGCGCCGGGCTCGACGGTGATGGTTCCCTTCGCACGCTGCACGACGTCCTTCGTGATCCCGAGCCCGAGCCCGGTTCCTCGCCCCGGCGGCTTCGTGGTGATCCACGGGTCGAAGATGCGGCCGACGAGCTCGGGCGGGATCCCCGGCCCTGTATCCCGCACCTCGACGACGACGCCCTCCGCGCGCGTGGCGGCGCTGACGACCAGCTGCCCGCCCCCGGGCATCGCATCGAGCGCATTGGTCACCAGGTTCATGAGCGCCAGCTCGAGCTGCGCTTCGTCGGCGAGCACGGCCGGCAAGTCATCGGGCGCGTCGAGCTGGACCCGGACGTATTGCGCCGCCCCGAGCACCTGGCCGTTCTCGGTCAGCCGTGCGAGCAGCGGCCCAAGCGCCACGCGCTGCCCGGTCGTGCCCGGCCGCACCCGCTCGAGCAGATCGCGCACCGTCGTCGTGACGCGCTCCACCTGCGCCGCGACGATGTCCAGCCGCCGGTGCGCCGCAGCATCGTCACCGATCTCCTGCTGCAGCAACTGGACGTGCGCCGATGCGAGGTTGAGCGGCGTGCCGATCTGGTGCGCGACGTCGGCCATCGTCTGCCCCATGGTGGCAAGGTCGCGGGCGCGCCAGAGCTCCTGGCGCATCAGAGCCTGCTGCCGCTCGAGCCCGGCGAGCAGCAGGTAGATGATGGCGGTGATGCCGACGATGGCGAGGGCGACGATGGCGGCCGCAAAGGCGCGGCCTTCGTTGCGCAGTCGCACGATGGGTGCGAGCGATGCCGTAACGAGGACTGCGCCGGGACGCTGCCCGTTCCACAGCACCGGCGTCGCGACGGTCGTGAGCTGATCGCTCCGATCTTCGCTGACGAGCCGCATCGTCGCGATGGCGCGTTCGACGAGCGGGTCGTTGTCTGCCGGCGCAGCCGACGACGTCCCCTGGAGGAAACGGGTGCCTTCGGGCCCTGTGGTGAAGAGCGCGATATCGCGGACGGACGGCGCCGCGTCCAGGAATTCGCGGAGGATGGTGACAATCTCGCCCGGGGTGACGGTCGCCCGCAGCTCGAGGTCGTCCGCGACCGCAATGGCGGTGAGCCGAGCCGTGGTGCGCAGGTCCTCCTCGAAGCGCCGCTGTGCAATGCCCAGTCCGGCCGCGGTGAGGACCCCGATGATGACGGCCACCCAGGCGGCGCCGGCGATGACCAGCTTCAGCCGCACGGAGCGGAGAGTCGGCCACGCCGCCTCACTGTGGCGCTCCTGCACCCCGGTGACGCCGGGAGAGCCGGCAAGGGCGTGGCCGGAAATGTCTGTCACGGAATCAATTACCCACGCCCGACGGCCCATCACGGGGTGGCACTCCTCTTGGTGAAGGTGTGGACGTGGAGGAAGTTCCCATGTCACGCGCCCTCAGGTCCTCTGGAATCGGCGTTCTTGCAATATGCGTAGCGGCTTCGACGCTTGCGGCCTCCCCGCAGGCCGCGAGCGCGGGTCGTGGCGCAGAAAAGGCGGCCGCGGCGGCCACACACTCGATCACGGGCACCCTTGAACGGTACGACGCGTCGGGCAACAGCATCGTCGTCAACACCGGGAAGGGCACGGAAACGCTCACGCTGGCCTCGGACAGCTCCATCCGGATGGGCGCCGCACGGCTGTCACCCGCGGATCTTACTGCGCACGCCGGTCACCAGGTGAAGGTGCGGTATTCGGAAGCCAACGGCCAGCGGATGGTCCAGACCATGCAGGTCGAAGGAGGGACATCCCCTGCCGCCAGAGCGCAGGCGCCAGTCAAGAAGTAGTGCCCGCGCTCGACAGCATCGTAGCTGCTTCGCTGCTGACGCTGTTGAACTTCGCGCTGCTCACGTGCATCGACCAGCTCGCGTTCCGGTCGCTTGGACTGCGCGTTGCGAGGTGGCGCATCGGGGTCGTCTCGTTCCTGGGTTACGCGATCAGCAACTGTGTGGGCCCGGCCGCGGTGGTCGGCTCCGCAGTGCGTTATCGGTACTACTCGCGGTGGGGACTCACCGCGGAACAGATCGCGAGGGTGGTGGTCCTCTCTTCGAGCACGTTCTGGCTGGGGCCGATCGTGCTTGGTGGCGCCGCCCTCGCGACCGCGCCGGTGCCGGCTTTCGTGGCGATAGTGCCTCGCCCGTGGCTGGCGGTTTCCGGCGCGGCGCTTTTCCTTCTGGCCGGCGCGTATGCCGCGCTCCCGCTGCTGCGGGTGCCGTCCGTACGCGTCGGCCGATGGACCTTTCCCGTCCCCGGCCTGCCAACCGTGCTCGCCCAGTTCCTGCTCTCGACGGCCGACTGGGTGTTGGCAGCCGCTGTGCTGTGGGTGCTGCTGCCTGCGCCGCGGCCCGCGTTCGTCCAGGCGGGGGGCGCCTTCGTCGGTGCGCAAGTGGTCGGGCTCGTGAGCCACCTGCCCGGCGGCGCGGGCGTCTTCGACTCGCTCATGGTCCTGTTCATGGCTCCATCGCTCGCGCCGTCCGCTCTGCTGCCGGCGCTCATCGCGTACCGCGCCATCTACTACCTCGTACCGTTGGCCGTCGCGGTGACGGCCATCACCGTCGACGAAGCGCGGCGTCATCGCGGGGCCGTCGGCCGCCTCGGCGTCAGGACCGCCGCCATCAGCGCGGTGGTGGCGCCGAGGATCCTTGCAGTTGCCACATTCGCCGGCGGCGCGATCCTGCTGTTCTCGGGAGCGACCCCCGCGGTGGCGGCCCGCCTCTCCTGGCTCGGCGGCTTCGTGCCATTCCCGCTCCTCGAAGCGTCGCATTTTCTCGGCAGCGTCATCGGCGTGGTCCTGCTGCTGCTGTCGCGCGCGGTGGCACGGCGCATCGACGCGGCGTGGAACTTGTCGGTCGCCGGCCTGGGCGCCGGCATCGCCGTGTCGCTGCTCAAGGGCGGCGACTACGAAGAGGCCGCCGTGCTCGCCATCCTGTTCGCCGGCCTGCTTGCCGCGCGGCGGACGTTCGATCGCAAGGCCGCGCTCTTCGACGTGCCGCTCTCGGGACCGTGGTTTGCCGGAATCGTCGGCGTCGTCGCCGCCTCCGTCTTTCTCGGCGTCTTCGCCTTCAGGCACGTCGCCTACGCGCACGAGTTGTGGTGGCAGTTCGCCCTCGAGGGGGATGCCCCACGCTTCCTGCGCGCCAGCGTGGGCGCCGGCGTGACCATCCTCGCCTTCGGCGTGCGTTACCTGCTGAAACCGGCGCCGCCGGCGTTGCGGCTGCCAGGCGACAGCGACCTGATGGAGGCCGGCCGCGTCATCGCGCGGCAACCGAGCGTCTACCCCAACCTCGCGCTCCTCGGTGACAAGGCGCTGCTGTGGAATGCCGACCGCAGCGGGTTCGTGATGTACGGCGTGCACGGCGGCACGTGGGTCGCCCTGCACGACCCGGTGGCGCCACCCGCATCGGCGCCGGCGCTCGTCCGCATGTTTCTCAATCTCGTGGACGAGCACGGCGGCGTGCCGGTGTTCTACGAGATCGGACCGCGCTCCCTGCACCACTATGCCGACGTGGGCTTCACCCTCGTCAAGATCGGCGAGGAAGCGCTGGTGCCGCTGGATCGCTTCACGCTCGAAGGAGGCGAACGCAAGGGGTTGCGGGCGACGATGAACCGCCTCGAGAGAGAGCGCCTGATCTTCAGGATGCTGCCTGCCACGGAGGTCAGGACCCGCCTCGGCGAACTGCGCCGGATCTCCGACGACTGGCTGCAGCAGAAGGCCGCAGCCGAGAAAGGATTTTCGCTTGGTTTCTTCGACCCGGCGTACCTCGAGCGATTTCCGCTTGCCGTGCTCGAACGTGACGGGCGCGTCGAGGCGTTCGCCAACCTCTGGTGCGGCGCCGGCCGGCAGCAGCTCTCGGTCGATCTCGCGCGATACCGCGCCGGTGCGCCGTCATGCGCGATGGAGGGCCTCTTCCTGCATGTGATGCAGTGGGGACGCGAGCACGGGTTCGCGCAGTTCAGCCTCGGCGTCGCGCCGCTGTCGGGGCTCGAGCCGACAACGCTCGGACCGCTCTGGAGTCCGGTCGCACGCTACGTGTTCACGCACGGCGAACCCTTCTACCACTTCCAGGGTCTGCGTGCGTACAAGGAGAAGTTCCATCCCGAGTGGGAGCCACGCTACCTCGCCCATCCCGGCGGCTTTGCGCTCGCGCGCGCCGTTGCCGACGTGTCGGCGCTGATTGCCGGCGGCTACCGCCACATCTTCTTCAAGGCGAGCTGAAGTCGGCGGGAGGATTTGACCCGACTCCATATCTGGAGTAGTATCTCCACATGCAGAGATCGCGGCAGAAGCGCGCGCCCGGCGTTGCCGCGTGGACGCCCCTGGCCGCGGACGACCGGCGCGATCCGGCGGTCCGGCGGCGGCTGTCGGCGCCGGCGGTTCGCGCCTTCTTCAACATCACCCGCGCGTGGCAGCTCGGGGTGACCGATGAACGGGGCCTCCTCGGCTGGCCGCCGCCGTCAACGTTCCACAAGTACAAGAGCGGCGACGCCGGCGTGCTGTCGTTCGATACGCTCACGCGCGTCTCGCTCGTCCTCGGCATCTACAAGGCGCTCCACATCCTCTACCCCGAGCCGGCCTTCGCGGACCGGTGGATGCTGATGCCGAACAGCCATCCGCTGTTCGGCGGCCGCAGCCCGCTCGCCTTCGGCGTGGACGCCGGTATCGACGGGCTGCTGCAGCTGCGCCGGCTCCTCGACGGCCGCCGCGGGTGACCGACGCGCGCCCGCCGCTCTCGCGCATCCGCTGGACGGGAACGAACCGGCTCGTTCCGACCCGCTACCCGTCGGCCGGCATACTCGACCGGGTCGCGCGGCCGGACGATCTCGACGCCATCGTCGAGCTGGAGTCATGGACCAACGATCGCGTCAGCGCGGAGCTCGGGGTGCTCCACATCGTTCCCCGCGAGGAGTGGGTGACGGGAACACCCATGGCATCGGTCGTGATGGCCGCGTTCTGTCACCCGCGCCCGGGCGGCGGCCGCTTTTCCGGCCCCGGGCGCGGCGCCTGGTACGCGGGGCGGACCCTGGACACGGCGCTTGCTGAGTCGATCCATCACCGGACCCGCGAGCTCGACGAAGTCGGCAGTTACGAAACGCGGGTGCAGATGCGGCTCTACCATGCCGACTTCAACGGCATGTTCCATGACCTGCGCGGGCGGGCGGCGCAGTTCCGGGGCGTCTATGACCGCGACTCGTACGTCGCCTCGCAACGGCTGGGCGCGGCACTGCTGGCCGAGGATGCCAACGGCGTTGTTTTCGACAGCGTCCGCCACGAGGGCGGCCACTGCCTCGCCTGTTTTCGGCCCGCGCTCGTGCAAAACGTCCGGGTGGCCGCTCACTACGAGTATGTTTGGGAAGGACGCCCGCAGCCCCGCGTGCGCCGGCTCGGCTGAGGCTCGCGGTATAATTTTTTGTTCGTCACCCAATGGATCAGCGTTACATACGGAACTTCTCGGTCATCGCGCACATCGACCATGGCAAGTCGACGCTGGCGGATCGTTTCCTCGAGATCACCGGCGCCCTGCAGGCGCGTGAGATGGAAGCGCAGGTCCTCGATGCCATGGATCTCGAGCGCGAGCGCGGGATCACGATCAAGGCGCATCCCGTTCGCCTGAACTACACGGCGAGCAACGGCGACCAGTACGTGCTCAACCTGATCGACACCCCCGGCCACGTGGACTTCAGCTACGAGGTGACGCGATCGCTCGCCGCGTGCGAGGGTGCGCTGCTGCTGGTGGACGCCTCGCAGGGTGTGGAGGCACAGACGCTCGCCAACGCGTATCTGGCGGTCGAAAACAACCTCGAGATCATCCCGGTCATCAACAAGATCGACCTGCCGAGCGCCCAGCCGGACGAATGCAAGCGGCAGATCGAGGACATCATCGGTCTCGACAGCTCGACGGCGATTCTCGCCAGCGCCAAGGAAGGCACCGGCGTCCACGACATCCTCGAAGCGATCGTCGAGCGTTTTCACCCGCCGAAGGGCGATCCGAACGCGCCGCTGAAGGCGCTCATCTTCGATTCGTGGTTCGATCCGTATCGCGGCGTCGTGATCGTCGTCCGCGTGATCGACGGCGCGCTGCGGGCGAAGACCAAGATTCGGCTGATGGCGGCGAAGCAGGACTTCGAGGTGGACGCGCTTGGCGTCTTCTCGCCGAAGGCCACGCCGGTGGACGAGCTTGGCGTCGGCGAGGTCGGCTTCATCGTCGCCAACATCAAGGTGGTGGCCGACGCCAGAATCGGCGACACGGTCACGGAGACCGCACGCCCCACCACCGAGCCGTTCCCCGGGTTCAAGGAGCTCAAGCCGATGGTCTTCGCCGGGCTGTACCCGGTCGAAAGCCACCAGTACTCCGAGTTGCGCGAAGCGCTGGAGAAGCTTCGGCTGAACGACGCCTCGTTCTTCTACGAGCCGGAGACGTCGGCCGCCCTCGGTTTCGGTTTCCGATGCGGCTTTCTCGGCCTGCTGCACATGGAGATCGTCCAGGAGCGCCTCGAGCGCGAATACAACATGGACCTGGTGACGACGGCGCCGGGCGTGCTGTACCGCGTGACGACGACAGACGGCGAGGTGCACGAGATCGATAGTCCGGCGAAACTGCCCGACGCCGGCCGCATCGTGAAGCTGGAAGAGCCCGTCATCACCGCGATGATCCTGACGCCGTCGGAGTTCGTCGGGCCCATTCTCCAGCTCTGCCAGGACAAGCGCGGCGTCCAGAAGAAGCTGGAGTATCTCAAGTCCGACCGCGTCCTGATAACCTACGAGCTGCCGTTCAACGAGGTCGTCATGGACTTCTACGACCGGCTGAAGACGCTGTCACGCGGGTACGCGTCGCTCGACTACCATGTGACCGGGTACTGGGAGTCGCCGCTGGTCAAGATGGATATCCTCGTCAACGGGGAGCCGGTGGACGCGCTGTCGATCATCGTCCATCGCGACGCCGCCTACGATCGCGGCCGTGCCCTGGCATCCAAGATGCGCGAGCTCATACCCCGGCAGATGTTCGAGATCGCGATCCAGGCGTCGATCGGCAACCGTATCATCGCGCGCGAGTCGGTCAAGGCGTTGCGCAAGAACGTGCTCGCGAAGTGCTATGGCGGCGACATCACGCGGAAACGAAAGCTCCTCGAGAAACAGAAGGAAGGCAAGAAGCGGATGAAGCGGGTCGGCCGCGTGGAGATTCCGCAGGAAGCGTTTCTTGCCGTGTTGAAGGTCGGGACTGAATGAAGAACGCGCAGGCAGCACCGCGAACGGCGAACGGCGACCGGAACACGGAACAGGGAACCCGCAGGCCGGAACCGACGTACCGCAAGTCGACGGCGCGCGAATACTTCGAATCGATCTGCGTTGCCGTCATCCTCGCCCTGTTCGTCCGGACGTTCATCGTCCAGGCTTTCAAGATTCCGACCGGCTCGATGGAAAACAACCTGCTCATCGGCGATCACCTGCTGGTGAACAAGTTCGTCTTCGCGCCGACGTTGACCGCCGCGGAGAACACGCTGCTGCCGATCGACCCGATCGCCCGCGGCAACATCATCGTCTTCAAGTACCCGGAAGAGCCCGAGCGCGACTTCATCAAGCGCGTCATCGGCCTGCCTGGCGAGACGATCGAGCTGCGGAACAAGAAGGTCTATATCGACAACCGCCCGCTGGACGAGCCGTACGTGCATTTCCTGTTTCCGCCGGACGAAGGCGAGCGTGGCGAGGCCGACGCGAACGATTTCGACGTGCGGCGGCAGTACGGGCCGGTCACCGTCCCCGCCGGCCATTACTTCATGATGGGCGACAACCGCGACAATTCCCAGGACAGCCGCTACTGGGGCTTCCTGCCGCGCGAGTACGTCAAGGGCAAGGCGCTGTTCGTGTACTTCTCGTTCGGCGAGGAGCCCGGCCTCCTCTCCAGCGTGCGCTGGGACAGGATCCTCCACCAGATTCATTGAAGACGATCATCAAGCTCCTCATCACCCTGGCGATCCTCAACGCCGTCGCGCGCGGCGGCATGGCCGCGTGGACGTACTACCAGTTCAGGGACACGACCGAGCAGCTGGTGATCTTCGGCGCGCGCTCGACGCCGGCGGAGATCCACAACCAGATCGTCAAGACCGCCGCGGAACTGCAGGTGCCCGTCGCGCCCGAGAACGTGATCGTCGAGCGCGATGGCTCGCGGACGCGGGCGGCGGCCACGTATGTGCAGCCGGTCGAGTTCTTCCCCAACTACACCTATCCGCTGAACTTCTCATTCAGAGTCGAAGGGTTTTCGGTTCGGTGATCTCGGCCGCGGGAACCCGCGCCGACTCGACAACGAGATCAGATTCGGATAGAGTTTTCGTACTGCCTCTATGCGCGCGCTTATTCTCGAGCGGGACGGGGTCGTCCTGCGCTCCGACGCGCCGGAACCCGTGCTCCGTGACGGCGAGGTGGCGGTCCGCGTGCTGCGGGCCGGCATCTGTGACACCGACCTGCAACTGATTCGCGGCTACCGCGAATTCCGCGGCGTGCTCGGTCACGAGTTCGTCGGCATCGCTCAGGACGGGCCGTTCGAAGGCCTGCGCGTCGTCGGCGAAATCAATTGCAGCTGCGGCCAGTGCGACACGTGCCGGGCGGGCCGGTCCACGCATTGCCCGCATCGGTCGGTCCTCGGCATCCTCAACCATGACGGCGCCTTCGCCGACTTCGTCGCGGTGCCGCAGCGGAACCTCCACGTCGTGCCGGACTCGGTCTCCACGGATGCAGCGGTGTTCACGGAGCCGGTCGCGGCCGCGCTGCAGATCCCGGCGCAGCTGCACGTCCGCCGGAAGGATCGCGTTGTCGTCCTCGGTGACGGTCGCCTCGGCAACCTGTGCGCACAGGTGCTCTCGGGCGTGACGAGCCACGTGCTCGCCGTGGGGAAACATCCGGCCAAGCTCGCGGTGCTGCAGTCGCTGGGGATCCGGACCGCGCTCCTCCCGGACCTGCCCGACGGGCCGATGGCGGACGTCGTCGTAGACTGCACGGGCTCGGACACCGGCCTGCCGACCGCGCTGAAGATCGTCCGGCCGCGCGGCACGATGGTCCTGAAGACGACGATCGCAGGGACCCAGACGCTGGCGCTGGCCCCCATCGTCGTCGACGAGGTCACCATCGTCGGCTCGCGGTGCGGCCCGTTCGACCAGGCGCTGTCCGCGCTCGAAGCCGCCGACGTGTCCGTGCTGCCGCTCATCTCCAGCCGCTTCAACCTGTCCCGCGGCGTCGAGGCGCTCGACGAAGCCTCGAGCCAGCCGGTGTTGAAGGTTCTCCTCGACGTGGACACATACCAGGTGTGATCGAAGCCACACCCCAGGGCGTTGTCATCACGGTCCGCGTGATCCCGCGCGCCGGCCGATCCGGCGTGGCGGGCACGCGCGACGGCGCCTTGCTCGTCCGCCTCAAGGCGCCGCCCGTCGAGGGCGCCGCGAACGACGAGCTCGTCGAGGTCATCGCCGACGCCCTCGGCGTCGCCAGGAGAGCGGTTACGATCGTCGCAGGCGAGCGGAGCCGCACGAAGCGGGTGCGCGTCGCCGGCGTTGACGCGGATCATGTCGCCAGCCGACTTCCTCATTGAGCACGCCACGCTCGTCGCAGCATGCGCCGGTCCCGCCCCGCGGCGTGGCGTCGCCCAGCGCGACATCTCCCCGATCGCGGATGCGGTGGTCGCCGCATCGAAGGGCGTGATCGTCTACGTCGGCCCGCGCGACGCGCTCGCCAGTCACGTAGAGGTCCAGCCGGCCGCGACCCGCATCGACGCGGCGGGCTGCACGGTCGTGCCCGGGTTCGTCGATCCGCACACGCACGTGTGCTTCGCGGGCGATCGCCGCCACGAGCTCCGCCGCCGCCTGGCCGGCGCCACATACGAGGAGATCGCGGCGGAGGGCGGCGGCATCGTGCGAACCGTGGAAGCAACGCGGGCTGCCTCTGAAGACACGCTCGTCGATCTGACGCGAACGCGACTCGACGAGATGCTCGCGTGCGGCACGACGACGGCCGAGGCGAAGAGCGGCTACGGGCTGACCACCGAATCCGAGCTCCGCCAGCTGCGCGCCATCCGCCGCCTCGACGAGGAACACGCGATCGATCTGGTCCCGACGTTCATGGGCGCGCACGAGGTCCCGGTGGAATACCGATCGCGGCGGCAGGATTACCTCTCGCTCGTCATCGGCGAGATGCTGCCGCGCGTGGCCGAGGAAGGCCTCGCCGAATGGTGCGACGTCTTCTGCGAGGAGGGCGTCTTCACGCCCGAGGAATCGGCCGCGGTGCTCGCGGCCGGCCAACGGTTGGGGCTGCAGCCGCGTATCCATGCCGACGAGTTCGCGCCGAGCGGCGGCTCACTCGTCGCCGCCCGGGTTGGCGCGCGATCCGCAGACCACCTGCTCTGTGTTGACGAGCGCGGCATCGACGCCCTGGCATCGGCAGGCGTCTGCGCCACGCTGCTGCCTATTGCCGCGTTCTACCTCAGGCTGGGCCGCTATGCGCCGGCGCGCACGCTGATCGACCGCGGCATCCCCGTGGCGCTCGCGACCGACGTCAATCCCGGCGCCGGCTTTTCTCCGTCGATGCCGTTCGCGATGACCCTGGCGTGCTTTGCCATGAAGATGACGCTCGAGGAAGCACTCATTGCTGCCACGCTCAACGCCGCGTGGTCGATCGGCCGTGCGGAGACGGCTGGCAGCCTGGAGCCGGGCAAGTTGATGGATGCCGTCGTGTTGAAGGGCGACCTGGCGGATGTGCTTCGCGTTGGCGCCACCAGCGTGCGCATGGTCATCAAGCGCGGCAAGGTAGTAACGTGGGCGTCATGAACGAGCGTCCGCTCTCGGAGTTCGCCCTGGTGGATCTTCTCGACGCCTTCGCGTCGAGCGATCCTGTCCCCGGTGGAGGATCCGCGTCGGCCCTCGCCGGCGCCGTCGGCGCATCGCTGCTGATCATGGTCGCCGACATGCCGAAGACACGGACGGGCGCGCCGGAAGAAACCGCTGACCTGGCCGACGCCGCATCGCGTCTGCGTCCCCGGCGCGACGAGATGGCCGGCCTCGTCGATGCCGACAGCGACGCCTACGCAGCAGTCGTCGCCGCGTACAAGCTGCCGAAGACGAACGACCTCGAGAAACAGAGCGCGCACCGAGGCGATTCAGGTGGCGATGCGCGCAGCCACGGAAGTGCCGCTCGAGACGATGCGCGTGTGCCAGCAGGCGCTGCGGGGCGCGGTCATCGTCGCGGCCGCCGGCAACCCCAACGCAAAGAGCGACGTCGGGGTCGCGGTCGAGCTGCTGATGGCGGGACTGCGAGGAGCCCGCATGAACGTGGACATCAACCTCGCGAGCCTGTCCGATGCCGCGTACGTCTCACGCGTGACGGAAGAACGGGATGCGCTGATGGCGGACGCCGAGGCGGACGCCGACCGCGCGCGGAACGCACTGAAATAGCGTCCAGCGCCTGCAGGCACAAGCCGTCTCGCCGGGTCTCAGGTGGCGGGCGGAGGTATACTGCGCCCAGGTGCGCACGATGCGAAGCGTTTTTGCCATCTTCGCCATCCTGTATGGCATCGCCTGGGCGGCAATTCCCGCCGCGAATCAAGCGCCTGGCGCCGTGGAGTCCTCTCCGGCAGAGACGGCGGGCTGGTATTGCCCGATGCATCCGGACGTCACCGCGAGTCATCTCCGGCCGGTGCAGCAAATGCGGCATGGCGCTCATCGCCGGCAATCCTTTCGACACGCGCGACTATCACCTCGACTTCACCCTGAAGCCCGCGGCGCTGAAAGCCGGCGTGCCCGTCACGATGACGTTCCGCGTCGGCCATCCGGCTACCGGCACGACTGTGAAGGACTTCGAGGTAGTACACGACAAGCGGTATCACCTGTTCGTCATCAGCGAAGACATGAGCGTCTTCCAGCACATTCATCCCGATCTCCAACCGGACGGGTCGTGGATCGTTCAGACGATGCTGCCGAAAGCCGGCTACTACCGTGTGTTCTCCGACTTCGTGCCGGTGGGTGGCGCACCGCAGTTCCTCGGACGCGCCCTTGTGACAGCGGATTTCGACGGCGACCTCGCCTCGTCCGCCGCGCAGATCGAGGCTGATGCCGTGCTCGTCCGAACCGCGGACACGTTGACGGCGACCGTGACGCTCGATCCGTCAACGCTCATCGCGGGACAGTACGGCCATTTCACGTACACGCTCACCGACGCACGAACGAGCGAACCGGTGACCGACCTGAAGCCCTACCTCGGCGCGTTCGGTCACACGCTGATCCTGAGCGAGGACATGGCGGACTACGTCCACTCGCATCCGACCGAAGGGCCGGAGAGCGACATCACGAAAGGTGTCGGCGGGCCGCGAGTGACGTTTGAAGGATACCTGCCCCGCCCGGGGCGGTATCGCGCGTGGACGCAATTCCTGCGGAACGATCAGATCACGACGGTGTCGTTCACGTTCACGGTGCGATCGCTCGAGGACGCGGTGCGGCTGGGTCGCTGACCCGGGTTCGACGCGGCGCCGGCGGTCTGTCCGGGGTACGCGTTCATCACGACCTTGAGCTCCCCGCCTCCATGTGGCGCGTCGAAGTCCGCGATCGCACGCACGGTCGCGCCCGGTTCGAGCGCGAGCGCGTTGCGGAACGCGTATGGCGTCTGCCAATCGGGCCGGAATCGCTTCACCCACAGCACCACCTGCACGGAGCCGTCCGGCTGTGTGACCTTGATCTCCAGTGACCGCGCGCCGGCGCCGAGCTCGGGGCGCATCGCCACGAGGCGGAGCGGCTGCCGCGCGGTGAACTCCGCGCGCGCGCGGTGCACCGGCGCGGTGGCGTCCGTATCGGCGCGCGCCTGCATGACGAGGCTGGTGACCGTGGCCGTTGGCCGTTCCTCGAAGTAGAACGCGACCGTCGGCCGGTCGGTGACCAGCTCCTCCGCCGCCTGGTACAGGGTATCCACCGCGATTCGCGCGCCTGCCGGAACCTTGATCGCCGCACCGCCGGGCATCGTCGTGGACGACTGCCATGGTGTCCAGCCGCCGAGGTACTGGCCCGTGGCCGCGACGGTGAGGAACGCGGCACGGGTCACGCGTTTATCGCCTGGCTGGTAGTCAATCGCGCGCACCCACCTGTCGCTGGCAAAGCCCGTCTCTATCACGATCCGTTGAAATCCGGGCGGTGTTCCCGGTTCGATCCGCGCACCATTCCCTGCCGTGACGATCGCGTCGGGCTGGCCGAGCATCCAATGGCCGCTGTGGTCCATGTGCACCGGCGGTGCGCCGTCGCCTTCCGGCGCGCCGCCGTCGATCCAGGACAGCAGGAAATCGCGCTCGCGCGCAGTCAAGGCGACGTCGTTCGCAAAGTCGCCATAGCCCCGCTCGGCCGGCCACGGCGGCATGCGCCGCGTGAGGATCTCTTCCTTGATCGCCTCGGCCCACGGCCGCGATTGGAGATAGGTGGTCAGCGGCATCGACATCCCGCCGCTCGTGTGACACTGCACGCATTTCTCGCCGAGGATCTTGGCGATCTCCCGGTTGTAGCGGACCGTCGTGGTGATCGGATTATGAGAGCCGACGTCGCGCGGCGCGGCGAGCGCCCCAAGGACGACGAGGGTGAACGCGGCGAGAAGGGCGCGCCTTGTCATAGCGCGACCAGCGATGACCCGAGCCCCGATGCGAGACGCCTCGTGCGGACGCGGTGGCCGGAGGAAACGGTCCAGGAAGGCCCGAGAATCGCGACGCCCGCAAGAATCCCTGCACGCCGCATTCGCGGGACTATAACATAGCGGGATGCCACCACCGCGAGGCTGGCCGAGTGTCGCAACTGGCGGTATCTGCCTCTGCCTGACAGGGTTAGCGGCCGCGGGCAAGCGACCGCGCAGGCCCGGCGCGAACGCTCCACCTGACCGGTTGACGAACCGCCTGTGGTTCGCGGAGACTGGCGCCACCAAAACAGGCTTCCCGAGCTTCCAATGAACAAGATGCTTTCGGCCGCGATGTGGGTGGGTATCGGAATCGCTGGCGCCGCCGGCTTCGGCGTGCTGGCCTTGTCACGCGGCGAAACGATCAGCGCCGGTTGGGTGGTCGTCGCGGGCGTGTGCACGTACCTGGTGGCCTACCGCTTCTACTCGCGGTATCTCGCCTACACCGTATTCGGCCTCGACGACCGGCGCGCAACGCCGGCCGAGCGGCTGAACAACGGGCGCGACTTCGTCCCCACCAACAGGTGGGTGGCGTACGGCCATCACTTCTCGGCGATTTCGGGCGCCGGTCCGCTGGTCGGCCCGACGCTCGCGGCGCAGTTCGGCTTCCTGCCCGGGACACTCTGGCTGATTGTCGGCGTCGTCCTCGGCGGCGCCGTGCAGGACATGATCGTGCTGTGCGCGTCGATCCGGCGCGACGGCAAGTCGCTCGGCCAGATGGCGAAGGAGGAGGTCAACAAGGTGGCGGGCGTCGCCGCCATGATCGCCATCTTCGCGATCATGATCATCCTGCTCGCGGTGCTCGCGCTCGTGGTGGTGAACGCGTTGCGCGACAGCCCGTGGGGACTTTTCACGATCGCGGCCACGATCCCTATCGCGCTGCTGATGGGCGCCTGGATGAACAACATCCGCCCCGGCAAGGTCATCGAGGCAACCGGCATTGGCGTCGTCCTGCTCCTCGCGGCGCTCGTGGGTGGTCAGTATGTGGCTGAGCACCCCGAGTGGGGCGTGCTGTTCACCTGGTCGGGCACGGACCTGACGTGGGCGATCGTGATCTACGGCTTCGTGGCTTCGGTGCTGCCGGTCTGGCTGCTCCTCGCACCTCGCGACTACCTGTCGGCCTTTCTGAAGATCGGCACGATCATGGTGCTCGGTGTGGCGATCCTGCTGCTGATGCCCGAGCTGAAGATGCCGGCGGTCACGCAGTTCATCGACGGCACGGGCCCGGTGTTCGCGGGCAAGCTGTTCCCGTTCGCGTTCATCACGATTGCGTGCGGCGCGATCTCCGGGTTCCACGCGCTGATTTCGAGCGGCACCACCCCGAAGATGGTCACGCGCGAGAGCGACGCCAGGCTGATCGGCTATGGCTCGATGCTCACCGAGTCGCTGGTCGGCCTGATGGCGATCATCGCGGCCGCGACGCTCGATCCGGGCGTCTACTTCGCCATGAACGTCGGCCCGGCGGTCATCGGCAACACCGCGCAGAGCGCCTCGCAGGCGATCGCGCAGTGGGGCTTCGTGCTGCGGCCGGAGCAGATGTCGGAGCTGGCGGCGCAGATGGGCGAGGCCACGCTGCTGTCACGGACCGGTGGCGCGCCGAGCCTCGCCGTGGGCATGGCCGGGATCCTCGGCGGCGTCTTCAGCGGGGCCGGCCTCGCGCTCTGGTATCACTTCGCGATCCTGTTCGAGGCGGTCTTCATCCTGACCACCATCGACGCCGGCACGCGGGTGGGCCGCTTCATGCTGCAGGAGCTCCTCGGCCACGTCTACGAACCGCTCGGCCGTACCTCCTGGTACCCGAGCATCATCTTCTCCTCGGGCCTCGTCGTGGCGGCATGGGGGCTACTTCCTGTACCAGGGGGTCGTCGATCCGCTGGGCGGGATCAACTCGCTGTGGCCGCTGTTCGGGATTGCGAACCAGCTCCTCGCTGCCGTCGCGCTGTGCGTGACCACGACCATCCTCGTCAAGATGGGCAAGCTGAAACACGCCTGGACCACGCTGCTGCCGCTGGCGTGGCTGGCGGCGGCGACCCTCACGGCCGGTTACCAGAAGGTGTTTTCCTCCGATCCGGCGCTGGGCTTCCTGTCGCACGCCCAGTCGCTGTCGAACTCGACCAACCCGAACGCCCCGCGGATGATCCTCAACGACCGGATCGACGCGGCGCTGGCGCTGTTCTTCATGATCGTCGTCGTGGTGGTCATCCTGGCGTGCGCGCGGGAGTGGGTGCTCATCGCGATGAAGAAGAAGGTGCCGGTGGTGCACGAGGCGCCGTACGTGCCGACGCAGCTCAATACCGAGCCCGCGCCGGTATAAGCCTGGCGCGGCTTACGGGAGACTCCGACATGCCACAGACCGTCAGGCGGGGTCGTCCGGTGTTTCTGCTCCTGGCTGCCGCCAACGGCGCGGCGGGGCTCGCCGGCGGCCGATCGTTCCTCTACGTGGCTGTCGGCTGCCTGCTCGTCTGGCTCGGCTCGTTGTTCTTCGATCCGGCCTGACGCAGGTCGCCGTGCAGCCGCGGATGTACACGGATCTCGCGACCTGGTGGCCCCTGGTGTCGCCCCCGTCGCACTACGTCGAGGAGGCGGCGGACCTCCTCCCGTCCCTGCTCCACGCAACCGACAACCCGCGCACCTTGCTCGAATTCGGGTGCGGAGGCGGAAGCCTCGCGTTTCACCTGAAGCAGCGGCTGCAACTGACGCTCACGGACCTCTCTCCCGAGATGGTGGCGATCAGCCGAGCCGTCAATCCCGAATGCGAGCACGCCGTCGGGGACATGCGCTCCCTCGATCTCGGCCGCCAGTTCGATCTCGTGTTCATCCACGACGCGATCATGTACCTGACGGATGAAGCATCGGTCCGCGCCGCGCTGGCGGCCGCGGCCCGCCACTGCCGCGCCGGCGGGGGACTCGTCGTCGTGCCCGACTGCGTTCGTGAGACGTTCGAGCCGGGCACCGAAACCGGCGGAGAGGACGCGCCTGACGGCCGCTGCCTGCGATACCTGGAGTGGGACTGGGATCCGGATCCCCGCGACCACACCTTCGAGACGACGTACGCGTTCCTGCTGCGCGAGCCGAACGCGGACATGCGCGTCGTGATGGACCACCACCAATACGGCGTGTTCCCGCGCGCGACCTGGTTCCAGTGGCTCGCGGAAGCAGGGTTCCCCGCGGAATCCCGACTCGATGGCTGGGGACGCGATGTGTTCGCCGGGAGGAAGCGGGGGTAGCTCCGGGCTCCGGGCTCCGGGCTTCGGGCTCGTAGGGCGGGTCCTTTTGGACCCGCCGCGATCGGCGCCACGAGCCGGGTCCGAAAGGACCCGGCCTACGACCGAAGACTGACTCCGGGCTTCGGGCTTCGGGCTCGTAGGGCGGGTCCTTTTGGACCCGCCGCGATCAGGCGCCACGAGCCGGGTTCGAAGGGACCCGGCCCACGACTTCCCGCTGAAGCCGGAAGCCACAATCCGCGGTTGCTCTACGTGACCGCCGGGCGATGCGGCGCCAGGCGGTGATCGCGCTCGCGCTGATCCTGCTCACGGACGAAATCGAGCGAGTTCTGCAGCGTTGACACGCACGCTTCGATGCTCGTCTGCACCTCGCGGCGCTTCAGCTTCAGCGCGTCGATTTCACGTCCCGCCTCCTCGACACGCGCCTGCGCCTTCTGCATCATCAGCTCGACGCGCCCTTCGGCCTCTTTCACGACGCGCGCCGCTTCCTGACTCGCGTTCTGCCGCATGTCGTCGGCAACCTTCTGCGCGCTCACGAGCGTCGTCTTCAAACCGCCCTCGAGCTCCCGGTACTGGGTCAGCGACGCCTCGAGCACCGCGATCTGCTGCCGCAGCCGATCGTTTTCGCGCAGCGCCTGCTCGTAGTCCGACGCGGCCTCTTCGAGGAACGCGGTGACCTCCGTCTTGTCGAAGCCGCGCATGGCCGACGCGAACCGCGTCTGCCGCATGTCGATCGGCGTCACGCTCACGTGGCGTTCGGGTGCCGGCAGGCGCCGGGCATCGGGGTTCTGCGGTGCGATCGGTGCGGTGCCCTGCGGCGCGACGTGACTGCCGTGGTCCTCAAGCTTCAACATGTCGGCTCCCGAAAATTGCGGTTCCTACCCTCACCATCGTCGCGCCTTCCTGCACGGCTACTTCGAAGTCTCCGCTCATGCCCATCGACAGCTCGCGGAGCATCGCCGCGGGAACGCCGGAGTCCAGCCAGCCGTCGCGAAGCTCGCGCAGCCGCCGGAAGTAAGGGCGCGCGTCCTCTGGCGACTCCGGTATTGGCGGCAACGTCATCAACCCGACGACCCTGGCGGCACGGCAGAGAGCCGCGGCATCCAGCAGTCGCGGCACCTCATCGGGCGACGCGCCATGCTTGGTCGCTTCGCCGGCAAGGTCCACCTGGATGAGCAGCTCCGGGGCCCGTCCCGATTCGTCAGCGACGGTATCGAGCTTCTCGATCAGCTCGACGGTATCAATGCCGTGAATCATCGCGAACGCCGGACCCGCTTTCCGGGCCTTGTTCGTCTGCAGATGGCCGAGGAGATGCCACCTGATCTCTAGGTCGGTCGTTTCGGAGATCTTCTGTAGGCCTTCCTGGACACGGTTTTCGCCGAAGTCGCGTTGTCCGGCGGCCCAGGCCTCGCGGATCAGGTGAAGGGGAACGGTCTTGGAAACAGCGATGAGGCGAACGCTGGCGGGGTCGCGGCCGGCCAATCGGGCCGCGGCGGCCATCCGCGCGCGGACCTCGTCGAGCCGTTGAGAAATTGCGGAGGTCATCTGCAGCTGGCAGGTGGCAGCCGGCAGCCGGCAGTAGCAACGAGCTACCCCTGATGCGACTGCCCGCTGCCAGCTGCCGGCTGTCTGGTTACTTGGGCAGCTGCGAGAGGAAGGTCTTCACTTCCGCTGCCTTCGCGCCGTTCGGGTCCGCCTGCAGGTAGCCTTCGAACGCCGCCCGCGCCTCCGGGATCTGGCCGAGATTGAGGTTGGCCATCCCGAGCTGGTAGTGCGCCATCGCCATCATCGGATCGGCCTTCACCGCCGCCTCGAACTGCGTCTTCGCTTCGGCGAACTTGCCCGCGTTCCACAGGATGACGCCCTGGTTGAAAGCCGCCTCCGCGCCGCCGCCGGCAGCGCCGCCGGACATCGATGCCGCCTTGGCGCTGGCCTCCGCCGCGAGGTCGAACTTCTTCTGCGCGTTGTAGACGTTGGCCAGGCCGGTGAACGCGTCGGGCGCGGTCGGCCTCAGCTCCGCCACCTTCTTGAACGCGTTCTCCGCCTCGGCGAACTGCTGCTTCTTGGTGTAGATGACACCCATGTTGTAGAAGCAGTCGGCGCAGGTCGGAATCTTGACGCTGATCTCCTGAAACTGCCGCAGCGCCTCATCGTCGTTGCCCGCCTTCATCGCGGCAATCGCGCTCGTGGCCATCGTCTGGAGCTCGGCCTGGGCCTTGATCTGCTCCGGCGTCATGCCGCTGGTCGGCGAGAGTTGAAACTGCAGCTCCGCCGGACGGCCCTGCGTGATGTTGGCCTCCTGCATCTGCTTCAGGTTGTCCTTGGTCGCCGTCACCCTGTAACGGCCCGAGGCGAGACCGACCTGCAGGAACTCGCCCTGGCGATTGGTCTTCGTCTCCGCCTTCCGGCTCGCTTCGATCGCCTCGATGGTGACGATGGCGCCCTCGACGGGCTTGCCCTGGGCATCGACGACCTTGCCACGAACGATGCTCTGAGCGAATGCCGGGGCGGAAACCGCCAGCACGACTGCAACCGCGAGTACGCCGCGGATCAGATTGGTCCGCATGAAAAAGCCTCCGGAATCAGCTGGATGTGAACGAAACTCTCGGGCGTTACGGCCCAGTCAAGCCTTGCTCTGTGAGTGATTTAGTTTACATGAAGAATCGGCCGACCGCTTCAAGGTCGTGCGTGACCGGGGCCGGCGGCAGCGACTCCAGGAACCGCCGTCCGTAACCCATCGTCCGCAGGCGCGGATCAAGTATGGCCAGGACGCCGCGATCGGTCCGGTGACGGATCAGCCGGCCGAGTCCCTGCTGCAGAGCCAGGATCGCGAGCGGCACCTGGTAATCCGCAAACGCATCGCCGCCGCTCTCCTTGATGGCTTCGATTCGGGCAGACGTCACCGGGTCTCCCGGCGAGACGAACGGCAGCTTGTCGATGATCACGCAGCTCAATGCCTCGCCCACGACGTCCACGCCCTGCCAGAAACTGGACGTCGCGAGCAGCACCGCGTTCGGCGTGGAGCGAAACTGCTCGAGGAGGGTGGATCGCGGCGCGGTTCCCTGCACGAGGATCGGATACGGCAGCGACATCTCCACGAAGCGCTGGACGACGCGCAGCACGGCGTAGCTGGTGAAGAGCACGAAGGCCCGCCCGCGCGAGCGCTTGAGCAGCTCGATGGTCTCGCGTGCGGCGGCCTCCGCAAAAGCCGGCGCCTTCGGCGGCGGCATGCGGCGGGGAAGATAGAGCAGCGCCTGGCGCGCGTAGTCGAACTCGGAAGCGACCCGTACTTCGCTGGCGTCACGAAGGCCAAGCCGGCCTTTCACGTATTCGAAGGAGCCGTCCACCGCGAGCGTGGCCGACGTGAGAATCGTGGCGCGCATGCGATCGAACAGCGCGTCGCGGACGATGCGCGATACGTCGATCGGCGAGGCGCGCAGGAACAGCCCGCGGCCGCGCGACTCGAGGTAGTAGACGAACTCCGGGTCGGCCGCACGCATGAGGAACCGCAAATCGTTGCGCAGCTCGCCGGCGCGGCGCTGCAACGCTCCGATCGCTTCCCTCACATCGGCATCCGCGCCCGGCTCGCTCGACTTCGGCTTGAGGAGCGCGAACGTCGATTCGAGGCCCTCGAGCGCTCCCGCGAGCATCATGCCGTCTTCGAAGTGCTCGGCCATCGCCTCGGCCGAGTACCGCGCGCGGGATTCAGCGCCGGCACCTCCGGCGAGTGCGCGCGCCATGGAGAGTCCCGCGAAGAACACACGCGACCGCTCGGCCACGCGCGTGAGCGCACGGGTGGCCTCTTCCATCTCGCGCGGCGTAAATGTCCGCGCTGCATCCGCAGCGTTGCCCCGGCCCGCCAGGAACCGTTCGACATCGCGCGCGAGGTCGTCCACGCGGTAGTTGCTGAATACGAGCCCGAAGTACTGCGTCGCGACGTCCTCGAGCTGGTGCGCCTCGTCCACGACGAGCGTCGGACAGGACGGGATCACTTCGCCGTACTCGCCCCGGCGCACCGACGCATCGGCGCACAGGAGATGGTGGTTCACGATGACGACGTCCGATTCCGCCGCCCGCTGGCGCATGAGCGTGACCCAGCAGTCGCCCCAGCGCGGGCATTGGTTGCCGAGGCACGTCTCGGCCTCGGCGTTGATCTGCTTCCACAGCGGGAGGTCTTCGGGCAGGTCGCGCAGCTCCGCGCGATCCCCGGTCGGCGTCCTCGCCGCCCACTCCTTGATGATCGGGCACGAACATCGCCCGTTCGAACGAGTCCTCCGACTGCTGGTAGGTCTCCCATCGATGCAGGCACAGGTAGTTTCCGCGCCCCTTCATCAGCGTCGCCGTGAACGGCACGCCGAGCGCTTCCTTCAGCGCGGGAAGGTCCTTGAAGAAAATCTGTTCCTGGAGGTTCTTGGTGCCGGTGGAGACGAGCACGCGCTGGCGGCTGAGGATGGCGGGAATCAGGTACGCGAGCGTCTTTCCGGTGCCGGTACCGCCTCGGCCAGGAGCGTTCCGCCGTCCGCGATGACGGCCGCGACCGCCTCGGCCATGCGGCGCTGCCCCTCGCGCGGCTCGTACCCGTCGACGACATGCGCGAGCGCCCCGCGTCCTGAGAACGCCACGGCGATGCCGTCGCGCAGAACGGAACGCCGCTGAACGTCCCGGCCGATCCGGGCGTCTATTGCCGTTCCGGGTACAGCGGGAACTTCCGGCACAGCCGTTCGACCTCTTCCTTGACCATCGCGGCCGCGCCGTCGTCATCCGGGGCTCCGAGGACGCGGCCGATCATCGCGCCGATCTCGTCCATCTCTGCCTCGCGCATGCCGCGCGTGGTCATCGCCGGCGTGCCGATCCGGATGCCGCTCGCGGTCATCGGCGGGTTCTGGTCGAACGGGATCGCGTTCTTGTTGACCGTGATCGCCGCCTTCTGGAGCGCGGCTTCAGCCGCCTTGCCGGTGATGCCCTTCGAGAAGACATCGACGAGCATCAGGTGGTTGTCGGTGCCGCCGCTGACGATCCGGTAGCCCTGCGACGCGAGGTTCGCCGCCAGACGTTTCGCGTTCGCGACGACCTGGCGCTGGTAGTCGGCGAACGACGGTTCCATGGCTTCCTTGAAGCAGATCGCCTTGGCCGCCACGACGTGCATGAGCGGACCGCCCTGGACCCCGGGGAAGAGCGCGCGATCGAGATCCTTCGCGTACTTCTCGCGCGACAGCACCAGGCCCGAGCGCGGTCCGCGCAGCGTCTTGTGCGTCGTCGAGGTGACGAAGTCGGCGTGGGGAACCGGGCTCGGGTGCACGCCGGCGGCAACCAGGCCGGCGATGTGCGCCATGTCCACGACCATCGGCGCGCCCACGGCCTGCGCGACGGCGCTGATGCGCGCGAAGTCGATCACGCGCGGGTACGCGCTGGCGCCGACCATGATCATCTTCGGCTTGTGCTCGTGCGCCAGCTTCTCGAGCTCCTCATAGTCGATTCGCTCGTCGTCCTTGCGGACGCCGTAGGGCACGATCGTGTAGAGCTTGCCGGAGAAGTTGAGCGGGTGGCCGTGCGTGAGGTGGCCGCCGTGCGCCAGGTTCATGCCGAGCACCGTGTCGCCGGGCTTGAGCAGCGTGAAGTACACCGACATGTTCGCCTGCGCGCCGGAGTGCGGCTGGACGTTGGCGTGCTCGGCGCCGAAGAGCGCCTTGGCGCGCGAGATGGCGAGCGACTCGGCCACGTCCACGAATTCGCAGCCGCCGTAATACCGCTTCCCCGGATATCCCTCGGCGTACTTGTTGGTCATCACCGAGCCAACGGCCTCGAGAATGGCGGTGCTGACGAAGTTCTCCGACGCAATGAGCTCGAGCCCCTCCGCCTGCCGGCGCGTCTCGTTGCGGATGGCCGCGGCAATCTCGGGATCGGTGTCGGTGAGCGAGCGCTGCATGGAGGAGAGGGTCAGTTCGGCCATGGGGAGGAATTGTCCTATGCCGTGGTCTTCGGTCTTCGGTCTACAGTAGCAACCAGCTGGGCCATCGACCGTAGACCGTAGACCGTAGACTGAAAGCACGCGAGGTTCAATGCACAAGGGACACGGCACTCGTCCGAACGTGACCATCTCCGCCCGCGGCGAGGAACGCATACGCCGCGGTCATCCGTGGATCTATCGCGCGGACGTCGTGGACGTCGAGGCCGATCCCGGCGACATCGTGGAGGTGATCGGTCCGCGGCATCGCACGATCGGACACGCGTTCTTCAGTGACCGATCGCAGATTCCGATCAGGATGCTCACTCGCGGCGAGGCGCCGGCCGGCGAGCCGCTCGTGCGCGCCCGGCTCGAGCATGCCATCCGCTACCGTGCGTCGCTGGCGCTCGACGCCAACGCCTACCGGCTCGTTCACGGCGAAGCGGACCTGCTGCCGTCGCTCATCGTCGATCGCTACGGCGACTACATCGTGCTGCAGGCGCTGTCACAGGGGACGGACCGGATGCTGCCCGGCGTCACGCGGATGCTCGTGGAGCTGCTCGCAGCCGGCCGGCGTCCTCGCGCGAAACGACCCGAAGGTGCGCACGCTCGAAGGGTTGGAGCAGAAGGTCGAGGTGCTCTACGGCAGCATTCCCGACTCTGTCGTCGTCCGCGAGGGACCGATCGAGTACGACGTCGATCTGCGCAGAGGCCAGAAGACGGGGCTGTTCCTGGACCAGCGGGAGAACCGCGAGGCGGCGGCACGGTACGCGCACGGGCGTCTGCTCGATTGCTTCAGCTACAACGGCGGTTTCGCCCTGCGCCTCGCGCGGCAGTGCGCCGAAGCGGAGGCGCTCGACATCTCGGCGGATGCCGTGGCGCGCATCAGGGAGAACGCCGCGCGCAACGGCGTCACCGCACCTCGAGGCGCGCGAGGTCAACGTGTTCGACGAGCTGCGGCGGCTCGAGAGGTCGGGCGCCCGCTACGACACCATCGTGCTCGACCCGCCGGCGTTCGCGAAGAACAAGGCGTCGATCCCCAACGCGCTCGCCGGCTACAAGGAGATCAACCTGCGCGCGATGCGGCTGCTCTCGCCCGGTGGCTATCTGGTGACGTGCAGCTGCTCCTACAACGTCAGCGAGGAGATGTTCGCGGACGTGATCCAGCAGGCGTCGATGGACAGCCACACGCCCGTGACGCTCGTCGAGAAGCGGATGCAGGGCCGCGATCATCCGGTGTTGATCGGCGTGCCGGAGACGTACTACCTGAAGTGCTTCATTCTGAGACGGGTGGAGTGAATCGCCATCGGGCCGGCTGAAGCCGGGCCCAGTACGAGGAAGTCGGAGGCGGCCACGACAACCACGACGTACGTAGGGGCCGGCTTTAGCCGGCCCGACAGCGCCCGCAGTCCGATGCCTGGCGCCGGCGTCGCTACTCGAGCGTCGGAGGGACGCGTTTCCGCGTGGCCTGCTCGAACGCGTAGGCGAGCTCGATCAGGCGCGGCTCGCTGCAGGCGGTGCCGGTGAAGCTGACGCCGAAGGGCGACGGCCTGGCGTCGAACGCCGCCGGCAACGCCGGCGTCGGGGCGTTCGGTATCGTGCCGAACGGGACGATGACGGTGGGATAGCCCGGCTTGGCCGCGATGGCGGCGCCCGTGCCGCCGGGGAACAGCAGCGCATCGAGCTTGTTCGCGCAGCAGCGCCGCGTCGATGCCGTCCCGGCCGGCGAGCGCGACGTCCTTCGCGCGGTCGGCCTCGTAGCGCGCGCGATCGCTGCTCGAGGTCCATCTCGTCGGAGATGTCGAGCTGGGCCTGCCCGTACTTCAGCGCTCCGGCCTTCTCGTGCGCCGTGTTCCAGGCGCGCAGCGCGGCGAGCGTCTTCACCGGCGCCGCCGATCCGAGCGATGCGAGCCAGAGGTTGAAGTCGCGCTTCATCCCGTACTTGAACACGATGGAGCAGTTGGCGTCCCTGCCCTTCGCGCCATCGGGGCCGGTGCAGGTCGACCAGAGCAACAGGTTCTTGTCGGGATCCGGCGACGTGACGCTCGGGATGTCCGCCGGATCGACCACCTGCGCGCCCTGCGCCTCGAGCACCGCGATGGCGTCGTCCATGACCGCGCGCTGCGCCTCCGAGAGACCGCCGCGCGACCCGGTCGTTCCCGGCGCCGTGACGCGCATCGTAGTAGAACGCGCGCGGCACGCCGATGCGGGCGCCCTTCAGGCCGTCGGGTCGGAGGAACCCCGTGTAGTCGCGGTTCGGCGGCGGCTGGCACGCGCGCGTCGCCGGATCGTTCGGATCCGGCGTCGCGCCTTCGAGCGCGCCGAGCAGCGATGGCCGCGTCGGCGACGGTCCGCGCCATCGGGTCCCGGCGTGTCCTGGTCGGCGGTGATGGGGATGACGCCGTACCGGCTCACGCGGCCGACCGTCGGCTTGATGCCGACGAGCATGTTCTGGTTGGACGGGCTCAGGATCGAGCCGGACGTTTCGGTGCCGACGTTGGCGGCCCAGAAGTTCGCCGCCGTGCCGATGCCCGAGCTCGACCCGCCGGTGAGGAGCACGGGCCGGCCGTCGAACGTGCCGTCGCGCGGGTCGCGCCGCGGGTCGTACGGGTTGAACCCGTAACCGCCGAGCGAGCTGTAGTTGGTCGGCATCGCCGCGGCGACCCAGTTGGCGAGCTCCGTCATCACGGTCTTGGCGATGATGATCGCTCCCCCGTCGCGGAGGTGCTTCGTGAGGGTCGCCTCGTACGGCGGGATCAGCCCGGCAAACGCCAGTGCGCCGCCGGTCGTCGGCATGTCGTCGTGTGGATGTTGTCCTTCAAGCGCGACGGGGATGCCGTGCAGCGGCCCGCGCAGGCGTCCCTGCCGCCGCTCGCGATCCAGGATGTCCGCCTCCGCCAGCGCGTTGGGGTTCACGTAGATGGCGGCGTTCAGCCGATCCTCGTACAGCGCGATCCGGGTGAGGTACTGCTGCACAATGTCACGGGACGTCGTACGCCGCTCGCTCGAGCGCGCGGCGCATGTCGTCGATGCCGGCCTTCGACGACCGCGAAGGGTTGCGTGGCGCGGCTGCGCGGCGCCTGGGCGCCGGCGGCCGCGGCGGCGGCGGTGAGCACGGCCGCGCAAACCAGCATCTTCTTCATGCACACGGATCTTATGACACGTACCGCCCTCATTACAGGCGCCTCGAGCGGGATCGGCGAGGCGTTCGCCGATGTCTTTGCCGCGAGGGGATGGGACCTCGTGATCGCCGCGCGGCGCCAGGATCGCCTGCGGGCCGTGGCCGAGCGGCTCGAACGGGAGCACGGCCGCCGGGTCCACGTCATCACCAGCGACCTCGCGGCGCGTGGCGCACCCGCGACGCTCTGCGGTGAGATCGCCGCGCGCGGCCTGACGCATCGACGCGCTCGTCAACAACGCCGGCTATGGCGTGCCCGGATCGTACGTGAACAGCACCTGGGAACAGCACGACGCGTTTCTGCAGGTGATGGTCACCGCCGTCGCGGAGCTGACGCACCGCCTGCTGCCCGGGATGATCGAGCGCCGATACGGGCGCATCATCAACGTCGCGTCGCTGGCCGGGCTGGTGCCGCCGGCCGCCGGGCATACCCTGTATGCCGCCTCCAAGGCGTTCGTGATCCGGTTCTCGGAAGCGCTCGCCCAGGAAGTGCAGCACCATGGCGTGCACGTCACCGCGCTGTGCCCCGGGTTCACCATGAGCGAGTTCCACGACGTCATGGGCACGCGCGAGATGATGGGCAGCCTGCCCGCATTCATGTGGATGGACGCGCCAACCGTGGCTCGCCAGGGCTACGACGCGGTGATGGCCGGCAAGGCCGTGTACGTCAACGGCGCCGTCAACTCGAGCATCGCGACGCTCGTTCGCATCATCCCCCAGGGGCTCGTCTCGGCCGTCAATCGGCGTTTCTCCAAGTCCTATCGAAAGGTCTAGGGGTGCTTTTCCGGCGAAGGCCGGGCCTTCCCCCTTTGTTCTTGGAGGCCGACCTTCAGGTCGGCCTGGCCTGAAGGCCCGCATCTGCAAAATTGCTGGGCGACTGTCGCCGACTCTCTGGAACCAGCACCCTCGTTCCTGTCGAGCTGAAGTGGGAAGTTCGTGACAAACCCGACCAGGCGTATGTGAGTGAACGGCCCCTTTTTCCCGAGCTGGACGGCCCGAGCCGCTGGCACGAGCGGTTTTACCTGCTGAAACCGCGAGATCGAAGTCAGGTATTTCCCTTGCACTAGCCCGGCGCATGATGACCCAGGGTTTCCTGTCCCGGCTGGCGCTTGCCGCCATCGTGCTGGCGCTCACCGCTGCTTGCAGCAGCAAGGTTGATAACAGTCAGCACGTGACCGCCATCCGCCAGACGGTCGAAGGCACGCCGTCGTGGGTCGAGCGGAGCGAGATCGGCAAGCGCCTCTGGCGGATCGAACAACAGTTCTACGAAGCGCGCGGATTCCTGCCGGCGTGGGTGGACGGCGACGAGACGACGGAGCACTGGAAGGACCTGGTCCAGCAACTCAAGTACTCCGAGCGCCATGGGCTCGATCCGGCGGCCTACGGACCGGAACAGTTCGAACAGCTTCGCGCCGCGTCGCAGACGAAGACCAGCGGAACGCGCTTTCCGTTGGAGCGCATCCCGGAGATGGACGCGAAGATGACCTACGCCTACCTGCGCTACGCGGCCGATCTGATCGGGTGGACGCGCAGCGCCCGGCAGGTGCACCCGACGTGGCTGGCGGCGTCGAAGAAGGACGATCTCGCAGCGCGCCTGTCAGAGGCGATCGCCGGCAACCGCGTGCGTGACAGCCTCGAGGAGCTGGCGCCGACGCACCCGCAATACAAGGGACTGCAGGCGGCGCTCGCCAGCGAGCAGGCAGCCGGATCGCATCGAGCGAATCAAGATGAACATGGAGCGCTGGCGCTGGGTGCCGCGCGATCTCGGCGAACGGTACATCCTCATCAACGTGCCGTCCTACCAGCTGCAGGTCATGGAGGGCGAACAGCCGGCCCTCGCGATGCGCGTCATCGTCGGGCAGCCCGACCACCAGACGCCGCTCTTCAGCGACGAGATGACCTACGTCGTGTTCAGCCCTTACTGGAACATCCCGCCGGACATCCTGCGCGACGAGACGCTGCCGCGCGTGGCGAGCGACCCGGACTACCTGCAGCGGAACAACATCGAGGTCGTCGGCACGAGCGGCAAGGACGAGGTGGTCGATCCCTCGGACATCGACTGGTCGGACGAGGACGAGACGAAGGGTCTGCGGTTCCGCCAGACGCCCGGCCCGGAGAACGCGCTCGGCCTCGTGAAGTTCATCTTCCCGAACAACTTCAACGTCTACCTGCACGACACGCCGGGCGACGCGCTGTTCTTCAAGGAGCACCGCACCCTGAGTCATGGCTGCGTCCGTGTCGAACAGCCCGTGGAGCTCGCGCAGTACGTGCTGGGCGATCGGCCGGAGTGGACCGGTCCGCGCATCCGCGAGGCGATGGGCGCGAACAAGGAACAGACGGTCACCTTGAAGCAGCCGCTGCGCGTGCACATCGGCTACTGGACCGCCTGGGTCGAGCCTGACGGCAAGACCGTAACCTTTACCGACGATCCCTACGGCATCGATCCGAAGCACAAGCAGCTGCGGGCCAAGACGTAAACGCCCGGCGGGGCGGTTCTGCCTTCCGGCCGAAGCCGGAGGCCACGACACAAAAGAGCGGTGGCTTCCGCCTTCAGGCGGAAGAACCGTTAGAATTCTCCGATTCATGGTCGGACGAGCTCTTGCGGTCGTTCTCGCCCTGCTGGCGTCGCCGCTGCCGGCGCCGGCGCATCCGGCGCCCTTCAGCTATCTCGACGTGATCGTCCGCGACGACGGGATCGAGGGCATTCTCGTGCTGCACGTCGTGGATGTCGCGCACGAGCTCGGGATACCTGAAGACCAGCTCCTGCAACCCGGCGTCGCGGCCCGCGAGCGCGATCGCGTCGTGGCGCTCGTCTCGCCCAGGTTCACGCTGCGTGCGGATGGACAGGCGCGCATGCCGCGGTGGCAGCAGATGGAAGCGGCTCCCGATCGCCACGCGGTGCTGCTGCGCTTCAGGATGCCGGGTCCGCGTCCAGGGGCAGTCGGTCGTCCAGACGGCGATGTTCCCCTACGATCCCATCCACCAGACGTTCGTGAACGTGTACGAGGACGGCGAGCTGCGGCAGCAGATGATCTTCGCCCGCGGCAGCAACGAGCGCGTCTACTACTCGGGCAGCACGCAGGGCGCCCTCGCGGTGATGCAGACGTTCATCCCGTCAGGCATCCACCACATCATGATCGGCCCCGACCACATCCTGTTCCTCATCGGCCTGCTGCTGCTCGGCGGCACGTGGAAGCAGCTGGTGAAGATCGTCACCGCGTTCACGATCGGCCACAGCCTGACGCTGTCGCTCGCGGCCCTGAACATCGTGAACCCGCCGCCCCAGATCATCGAGCCGGCGATCGCGTTGAGCATTGTCTTCGTCGGCGCCGACAACCTGGTGCGCGGCACGGGCCGCGACCTGCGCGCATGGGTGGCGCTCGTCTTCGGTCTGGTGCACGGCTTCGGCTTTGCCAACGTGCTGCGCGAGTTCGGCCTGCCCGACGAGGCGCTCGGCTGGTCCCTCTTCTCCTTCAACTTCGGCGTCGAGATCGGACAGCTGGCCATCGTCCTCGTGGTGGCGTCGCTGCTCGCGCTGATCCGCAGGCGGAGCGAACCGCTGGGCTATCGCGTGGCGTACGCCGGATCGCTCGTCGTCATCGCCGCAGGCGCATACTGGTTCGTCGAGCGCGTGTTCTTCCCGGGTGGCGCTTAACGATTTGCGATCTGTGATGTGTGATTCGGGATCGCGACGCGAATCACCGATCGCGAATGGCCATGGCTAAATGACCTGAGGTATTGATGATGCGAACCACCATCCTGACCGCGATTGTCGTGACCGGCCTCGCGATCGCCGCCGCCGCGCAGTTTCCGCCGGTCGGCGACGCGCAGAAGGTCGGCGACAACCTCTTCGTCATACCGGGGGAAGGCGGCAACACCGCTGCCTTTGTCACCGCCAACGGCGTCGTGCTCGTTGACACGAAGCTGGTGAAGAACGGACAGGCGATCCTGGCCAAGCTGAAGGCGGTGACGCCGCGGCCGGTGACGACCATCATCAACACGCACACGCACGGCGATCACGTGGGCAGCAACGGCGAGTTCCCGGCAAGCGTGGAGATCATCGCGCACGAGAACACGCGCGCGAACATGATGAAGATGGCGGAGCTGAAAGCGACCCCGAGCGCGCTGCCCGATCGCGCGTTCAAGGATCGCCTCACGCTCGGGACCGGCGCCGACCAGATCGACCTGTATTACTTCGGACCTGGCCACACCAACGGCGACGCGCTGATCGTGTTCAGGGCCGCCCGCATCGTCCACACGGGAGATCTGTTCGCGTGGAAGGCGCCGCCGTACATCGACACGGCGAACGGCGGCAGCTTCGTCGCCGCACCCGACACACTCGAAAAGGCCGCGAAGGGGATCCCGAACGTCGACTCGATTATCACGGGGCACATGGGTGAGGTGCAGCCGTGGTCCAGCCTGGCCGAGTATGCGGAATTCAACCGCGAGTTCCTGAACTACGTGCAGTCCGCACGCAAGGCGGGAAAGACCGCCGATCAGGCCGCCGCCGAGCTGAAGCTCCCGGCGAAGTTCAATGCCTACATCGCCCCGACGCCGATCCCGGGCGCGGAATTCCTCGGCCCGGCGCGCCCCTTCGCTCAGAAAAACGTGATGGCGGCCTATGCGGAGCTCGCCGCGCGTAAGTAGGGACCCAACGCGGCACGGGCCGGCTGAAGCCGGCCCCTGAGTTCCAGTACGTAGGGGCCGGCTTTAGCCGGCCCGTAAGGTCTAGTCCTCGTCATCCGGCGTCGCGCCGATTCCGCCGACGCCCATGTCTTTCCCAACGTCGTCGGTCCTGAACGTGTCGGCCACGTCCTTGATCGCTTCCGCGGTGTCCGCGTCGTCCGGAATGCGATCGCGATCGCGGTCCTCGTTTGGCGGCAGCTCGTCCTTGCGGTGCATGCGCTCCTCCGGCTGCGCAGGGAGCAATCCGGGTGCCGGACCCCGGCCGCGAACCGTCACCTCACATCCAGCGTCGCCACCAGACGGCGGACACACCGACCGTGTGCTGGAACCCCGGCCGGCTGAAGCCGCGTCGTGCGCGGTGGCTGGCCCGCAGCGTCACGTCCGGCGTGAGGCGGTAGCCGAGCGTTTCCTCGATCCCTTCCAGCTGCTGATCGACGACGAGCGGCGGCGCGCCGCCGCCCAGCCAGAACACGGCGGGCGCTGATATCTGTTCCAGCCGACCGGCGACGAACCAGCGAGGCGTCAACGTCTGCTGGCCCTGGGCGTACCAACCGGTCGCCACGCGATCCGCGGTGCTCGTTTCGAGGAAATCGCGGACCCACTCGCCCGTCAGCTTGGTGTAACGGAATTCCAGCTCGGCCTCCAGCGTCGCGATCGTCGCGCCTCGATTCTCGGTCGCATACGAGGCCTCCCCCTCGCGCTGCCAGTCGCCGCGCGTGATCGAGCCGCCGATCCGAACGCCCACCATCGGCGTGATGCCGCCGCCGACCACCACGTTGGCGAATCGCGGCGGGTTGGTCTCGGCGAAGACGCGGCGCGTCCGCAGCGGCGAATGGTCGATGATCGCGGCCCGCACGTCCCAGTGCTCGCTCGACACGGTTGTCTGGACGCCATAGGGGTACACCGCTCCAAGCAGGTTGATGCGCGCTCCGCGCGGCTCGACTGGCGGCAGCGGCGTGAAGAGCGACGACGGCTGCGCCATCGTCGGGTTGAGATGCGGCCGCAGCGTGAGATTGGCGAGGCCGACTGGCGAGGGAATCAGCCCCGCGTCCACGCGCAGGCTGATGCGCGCCGCCCGCTCGTAGCGGAGGGCGGCGACCCACACCTGGCGAATCCACTCGCCGGAGGACAGGCGCGAGACGAACGGCCGGACGATGCCCTGGAAGCCGCGGCCGAAATCGGCCGACACCACGGCGTCGAGGGTGACGCCGGTCGCGTAGTTGCCGTCGAAGTCGGCGACCTCGTCAATCGCGGCCACGGTGTCGATGGCAAACAAGGACGGTCGCGCCTGCTGCGCGAGCGCGGGGTTCGACGAGGACGCAGCCAGCAGACACGCGACGAGGATGGCGCGCATGCTACTGAGGGGGAACCGGGAGAACGAAGTCGGCTTCGGCTACGCGCCCTGCGTCCAGGCGCACGCGTTGTGTGGTGTCGCCCAGCCGCTCGTGCCATGCCGTGATCTCGCGCTCGCCGGGCGGGATCGCCGGCAGCTCGAAGCGGCCGTCCTCGGCGGGAACGGAGAACCACGGGTGGTTGAAGACCATGACCGTGGCGCTCATGTGCGAGTGGATGTCGCAGAACACTTTCACGATGCCCGGGCGCTCGAACCTGACGCGCCGCGTGTCCCCGCGCGGATAGCGCCCGAGGTTGAAGTTCCGCGGGCGCGACAGCGAGAACACGTTGTGATAGATAGGGTCGTCGTTGGGAAACGAGACCTCGGATCCGACTGGCACGGCCACCACCCGCGGAATGAAATTCTCGTCGCGCTGATGGATCTCGACCTTCGTTGCCGGCACCACGCGCGACGGCGCGTCTTTCAGATAGACGACGACATGACGCAGCTCGGAGGCGGCCGCGAGCGCCGGCGCCGTCACGGACCGTGTTGGATACGCCGAGGTCGGACGTCTCGTCGTGATTGGAATGCCGATTTCGACCCGTCCGCGGACGGTCGAGACCTGCTGTGCGGCGGGATTCGAGGAGATCAGGAGGGAGGTGGCGCCCGCCACGGCCACCATCACCAAGATCCCCGGCCCCCGGCGCTTCATCGCCCTGCATTCTACGGTATCGTGGCGCCATGCTTCCGCTTCTCGTGGCGATGACGCTGGCCGCCCAGGGGGCCACGGATGTCCCTGGACCGGGGATTCCAGAGTCCCTGGCGCGCGAGCGCGCCGCCACGATAGGGAATCTCCGCTACGAGCTGGCATTTGTCATCCCCGCCACCCGCAAGGAAGCTGTGCAGGGTCGCGCCGTTCTGCGGTTCACCCTTCAGACGCCGCACCGTGTGGTCCTGGACTTTGCCCAGCCCGCCGACCGCCTTCGGACGGTACGGGCCGGCGGCGTCGAGGTTCGTGCCCTCGTCGAGAACGGTCACCTGACGATTCCCGCCGACGCGACTCGAGCTGGAGAGAACGAGATCGCGATCGATTTCGTGGCCGGCGAGGAATCGCTCAATCGTACGGATGAGTTTCTCTACACCCTCTTCGTGCCGGCGCGGGCGCACCTGGCGTTTCCCAGCTTCGACCAGCCGAACCTGAAGGCGCGCTATACGCTGGCGCTGACGGTGCCCGCCGGCTGGGAAGCCGTGGCCAATGGGGCCGAACGGGACCGTACGTCCGGCACGATCCATTTCGTCGAAACGGAACCGCTGCCGACCTATCTGTTCGGGTTCGTGGCCGGGAAATTCTCCATCGAGACGGCCATGCGGAACGGCCGCGCCTTCCGCATGTTCCACCGCGAGACCAACCCGGCGCGCCTCGCGCGGAACCGCGACGCCATGTTCGACCTGCACGCCTCGGCGCTCGCCTGGCTCGAGGACTACACGGCCGTCCCCTATCCATGGGGCAAGTTCGACTTCGTGATGATCCCGGCGTTCCAGTTCACCGGAATGGAGCACGCGGGCGCGATTCTCTACAACGCGAGCCTCCTGCTCGACGAATCTGCCACGCAGCAGCAGCAGCTCGGGCGCGCGACGACCATCGCGCATGAAACCGCGCACATGTGGTTCGGGAACCTGGTGACGATGGAGTGGTTCAGCGACGTCTGGATGAAAGAGGTGTTCGCGAACTTCATGGCGGCAAAGATCGTGAACCCGGCGTTTCCGCAGGTCAACCACGACTTGAGATTCCTGCTCGCGCACTACCCGGGCGCCTACGAGGTCGATCGGACCGCGGGCACCAATCCCATTCGTCAACCGCTGGCGAATCTGAACGAGGCCGGCCAGTTGTACGGCCCCATCATTTACCAGAAGGCGCCGATCATGATGCGTCAGCTCGAGCTGATGATCGGTGAGACGGCGCTCCGCGACGGCTTGCGCCAGTATCTGAAGCAGCACGCCTATGCGAACGCGACGTGGCTCGACCTCGTGGCCATCCTCGATGCAAAGACACCTGAGAACCTGGCCGCGTGGAGCCGCGCCTGGGTCGAGGAGCGGGGCCGGCCGGCGTTCACGACAAACCTGCGAACCGGACGGCGCGGCATTACGGCGCTGACCCTCGAAGGCACCGATCCACTCCAGCGAGGGCTGGTCTGGCCGCAGAGGCTCGAGGTGGCGCTCGGTTACCGCGAGTCGGTCGACGAGGTGCCGGTCACCGTGACCGGGCATTCGACGAGCGTTCGTGATGCCATCGGCAAGCCGCGTCCGCTGTACGTGTTGCCGAGTGGGGGCGGGCTCGGCTACGGCCTGTTCGTGCTGGATCCCGCGAGCCGGCAGTATCTGCTCGAGCATCTCGAGGAGATTCCGGACGCGCTGACGCGCGGCAGTGCATGGGTCACGCTCTGGGAGAACATGCTCGAGGCGCACGTCGCACCGGCTGCGTTCGTGGACCTGGTATCACGCGCGCTGCCGCGGGAGACGGACGAACAAAACCGGCAGCGTATTCTTTCCTACCTCGTGCGCGCCTACTGGCGCCACCTGGCCAGGGATCAGCGCGAACGGCGTGCGCCCGCGCTCGAGGCGATGCTGCGCGACGGTATCGGGCGGGCCTCGACGAGCGGCCAGAAGTCGGCGTGGTTCAACGCTTACCGTGACATTACGCTGACGCCGGCCGGAGTCGCGTGGCTCGAGCGTGTGTGGCGGCGTGAGGAGAAGATTGAGGGCCTCCCCTTCGCGGAAACCGACGAGATCGCGATGGCCATGGAGCTGGCGGTTCGTGAGGTGGAGGGCTGGGACCGGATTCTCCAGATGCAGCAGGAGCGCACGCAGGACCCGGATCGCAAGGCCCGGCTGGCATTTGTGGCGCCGGCGCTCTCAGCCGATCCCGCGACGCGCGAGCTGGCGTTCACCCGTTTTCGCCAGGTCGAGAACCGCCGGCGCGAGCCCTGGGTCGAGGAGTCGCTCGCGTATCTGAATCACCCGCTGCGCGAGGAACACGCGCGGCGGTTCGTCCTTCCCAGCCTCGAGCTGCTGCGGGAGATCCAGCGCACCGGCGACATCTTCTTTCCCGACTCGCTGGACGAGCGCCGCGCTGAGCGGCCACCGCTCGCGGGAGGTAGCTGACACCGTCGAGTCCTTCCTCGCCCGCGAGCTGCAGTACCCGCAGCGCCTGCGCTGGACCATCCTCAGCGCCGCGGACGAGTTGTTCCGCGTGGCGAGGTAAGAGGGTATCTGCCCTTCCGGCTGAAGCCGGAAGCCACATCTGTCCTGTGGCTTCCGCTCGTCCCTGTGGCTTCCGCCTTCAGGCGGAAGGCCAGACAATCACCGCGCTCGCTGCGTCAACTGGGTATCCACGGCGACCACGATGAACCGGACCAGTTGTGCGTCCGACATCCACGACACATCTTCGTTGCCGGGGTTGAGCTCGTACGCCGAGATGATGTTCAGGAGCCGCGGCCGGTCGAACGCGCGGAGCTGCTGGTCGAGGATGTCGAGGTTCTTCCGCCCGACGTCGAACGGATCGAGGATGGCGGCTGGCGCGGGCGGCCCGGACGGGAGCGTCACGATTCGTGGCGCCGGCGCGTCCGACATCGCGCGTTGCGGATCCACGCGGACGCGCACGATCGTCGGATTGCGCGCGCGGGCCAGAGCACCTTCGAGGTAGATCGGCTCCGAGGCCGGTCGCCCAATAGACAAGGTGCGTTCTCTCGGGTTGCGTGGACTCGACGCCGGTGACGAGCAGCTCGCGCTTCCCACCCACGCGCTCGAACTCGATCCAACCTTGCCACATTCCGTCATCGGCCAGCCGCCCGACGGCGCGCGCCAGGTACGAGCCGGTCGTGTCGACAATCGGATTGTCGAAAGCAACGAGCACTTCAGCCATTCGTCCTCCTGCCACGGACCGTGCAACGGCGCTGCCATTGACCAGTCTTCGGCTCAGGTCGGAATCGATGAGGTTCGATGGGAACGGTGCGCGGAAGGCGCCCAAGGCCCGGAAGATCAGGAGGTGCCCGGCGAGGGCCGCGAGCACCATGACCGCCGGCAGCCACACGTACGGCGGATCGGCGACCCACTCGTTGAGGCGATCGCGGCCGTAGTAACCGAACCGCGGCGTCGACAGGATCGCCACCGTGACGACGTTCAGGAGCAGTGCGAGCCCGAGGACATTCCAGACCGCGACGGCCAGCCGCCCGCGGCCGCCGATCTTCACGACCGCCGCGACGATGACGGCCGTGATACCGGTGAGGATGTCGTAGTTGAGCCCCTCGTAGCTCATTTGCACCGGCATGACCCCGCGCTCGTACATCTCGTGCATCGCGAGCTCGAGCGGCAGCCGGAAACCCTGCACGGCAACGAGCACCCACAGCGGCAGGCCGATCGCCAGCCGGCGGCCGTACGGCGTGAACGCGATCGCGGCGCTCAGCGCGATGATGCCGGCCACCATGATGGCGAACGGTGGAGGCGTCGCATACCACTGCCGCAGGGCGCCGCTCGCCGCGGCGACCCAGGTCGCGCTCATCCACGCGATCGAGCCCGCGACGGTCACCATCACGGCGCGGCGTCGCGTCGCCTGGTCTTCGCCCAGCCGGCGGGAGGCGGCGGCGACGCCCCACACCAGCGCGCCCGCCAGCAGCACCGGGATGACGACGAAGGCGAGGGTGGGGAGGTCCATGTCAGACAGCAACAGTCTACGGTCTCCGGTCTTCGGTCTTCGGTCCTGAGTCAGAACAGCCGAATTGCGACCGTAGACCGTAGACCGGAGACCGCTACCGTCTCACTACGATCGGTCCGGTCAGCGCCTCGCCGGCGGGAGTGAGGCGCGGCAGATCGCGGAGGGCTCCATCCTCGAGCTCGCCGATCGCCCGCACGCTCATCGTGTCCCCGTCGATCGTGACGAGCAGGAAGTGGGCGTAGTCGGACCACGACACGGTGTGGGCCCCCTCGAACTTGTCCGGGACGCCCTTCCGCACCTTGCTGCCCGCCCCCGACACGAAGTAGTCGATGCCGTCGTGGTGCGAGTGCTGGAAGTTGTGCTCGTGACCGCTGAACATCGCCCGCACGCCGCCGCGGGTCAGCAGCGGCAGCAGCTTCTCCATCCGGTCCGTGTTGCCGTGCTGAGGTCCGGCGCAGAACGGCGGATGGTGGCAGAACGGGAGCCGCCACTTGACGCCGCCGTCGCCGGCCAGCGCCTGCTCGATCCATGCCCAGTGCTTCGGATACTCGTAGAGCCTCTTGCCGCGGAAGAAGCCTTCCTTGGACGTGTCGAGGCAGATGAACTCGACGTCCCGGCCGTACCGGATACGGTAGAAGAGACCGGGATCCACCGATGCGCCCGCCGCGGCCTCGTCGCTCGCCAGCCGTTCCAGGAGGTACATGTTGTCGAGCAACTGGTCGCGGTCGTCACGCTCCTCGGTTTCCGCCGTGTCGTGGTTGCCGATGCAGGGATAGACCGGGATCCGGTTCAGCATGTAGCGGTAAGGCTGAAAGAACGTGAAGAACCAGTCGTCGTCCTGGTCCCCCGTGTTGCCGCCCACGGGGATACCGAGGATGCGCGTGCCGGCATAGATATTGTCGCCGCCCGTGATGATCAGCCGGATGTCGTACTCGTCGAAGGCGACCTGCATCGCTTCGGCGACCTGGCGCTGCCGCCGCTTCGGCGTCGAGCGCTTGATGCCGGTGCCGTAATCGCCGAGGACGATGAAGGTGAACGGACCTGTCGGATCGAGCGCCGGGTCCGGATGCGTGCGGAACGTGTTGACGTAGACGCCGCCGCGCTGGACGAGTCCCTGCGTCTCGCCCGGCGTCCAGTCCCAGCGCTCGCCGTCGCCCCACAACTCGTCCTTCACCATCACTTCGTAGCGGTACCGCGTGTCGGGCTGGAGATTGGCGATCCAGCAGAAGTTGGTCGTCTCGGTTGCCGACGTGGCCGCCAGCGCCCCACTCATGTCGTAGACGTTCACGCGCGCAGGTCCCGTACGGATCCGAGCGGGCGCCGATGCTCTCGCGCCGCGGCGGGTGGACGTACCGCAGATCGGAATCGTCGATCAGCTTCCAGTGTGTGCTTGGTGCGCGTCTTGAAATAGAAGGCACCCCAGGTAATCAACGCTGACGTATGAGAGAGGCCGGCGAGGTGCAGGTACGGCTCCGCGTGGAATTCGGGCACCCGTGAATTATGCAGTCAGAGCTTGCTGAGCCAGCTCATCGCGAGGCGCGAATGGCGATCAGCAATCACCAATCACAAATCACTTGAACCTGATGCTCAGGAGGCGGAACGAGGAGGTCCCCACGTTCGCGACCGCGTGCGGCACGTTGCGCGGGATGAAGAAGGCCTCGCCGACCGCGTAGCCGCGCACGCTCTTCTTGTCGCCGATCTGGACGTCCAGCCGCGCCGGCGTTGTCGGGACGACGAGCAGATCGTACGGATGCGTGTGAACGGCCTCGCGCACCTCGGCCTCGAACTCGAGGCGTGTGACGATCACGTCGGGCTTGTCGAGCATTGGCGTTCGCGTGACGCCGGGCAGCGCCTGCGCCGGCGGCGCGGTGCCACCGCGCACGCGGTCGGCCTTGATGGCGAGCACCAGCGCGTCGAGCGGCATCGCGCCGACGTTCCCGCTGTGATGTGAGACGCCGGCGCCGACGTACTCGAGGTCACCCGGCTTGCGCGGGCTCTTCGTGTGGACCTCCCCGTTGTACATCTCCATCTCGCCGAGGGTCAGGACCACCACGAGCATGGTGTATGGGTGCGTGTGCGGCTGCTCCTTCGCGCCGGGCGCGAGCTTCAGCCTGACAGCCGTCACCGTCGCATTGTCGAGCACCGGCATCACGGTGAAGCCCGGCGCCTGCGCGCCCAGCGGGGCGGCACACAGCAGCAGCGCGAGAACGACAGGGAGCCTTGGGAGCATGGAGGCCAGTATACGCTCGGCTCCAGTCTCCCTCCATGCGCGCATCCTGTGCGTCTACCGCCGATCCGCGGTGTTTCCGAGCAGGCGCATCAGTTCGATGGGCAAGGGGAAGACGATCGTCGAATTCTGCTCGGCGGCAATATCGGTCAGCGTCTGCAGGTAGCGCAGCGTGATCGCCGATCGGCTCGCGGTTCGAGCACGCCTGCCGCCTGCGCCAGCTTCTCGGACGCGATCAGCTCGCCCTCGGCATGGATGATCTTCGCGCGCTTCTCGCGCTCGGCTTCGGCCTGCCGCGCCATCGCGCGCTGCATGTCCTGCGGCAGGTCCACGTGCTTGACCTCGACCGCCGACACCTTGATGCCCCACGGGTCCGTCTGGTTGTCGAGGATCTGCTGCAGCTGCTGGTTCAGGCGATCGCGTTCGGAGAGCAGGTCGTCGAGCTCCGCCTGCCCGAGCACGCTGCGCAGCGTCGTCTGCGCCAGCTGTGACGTGGCGTACATGTAGTTCTCGACTTCGACGACGGCCCGGCGTGGATCGATGACCCGGAAGTAGACGACGGCGTTCACCTTCACCGACACGTTGTCGCGGCTGATGATGTCCTGCGGCGGCACGTCGAGCACGACCGTCCGCAGGCTGATGCGTGACGATGCGATCGATCGGGCGGAACACGAAGACGACGCCCGGCCCTTTGGGCTGCGGCAGGAGCTTGCCGAGCCGGAAGATCACGCCGCGCTCGTACTCGTTCAGGATCTGGATGGAGGTGATCAGATAAAACGCAATGACGACGACGAGGATCAAAGCGGGGGAGATCGTCAGGCCTTCCATGCGTGTGCTCCTTCGGCCATGGCGCCGTTGACCGGCTCCACGACCAGCGTCAGACCGTTAACCTCGACGACGCGCACCGGCGCTCCGGGCGGAAGGGGCACCTGGCTGATCGCGCGCCAGATCTCGCCATGGACATCCACGTGGCCCGGCGCATCCGACGCCACCGGCGTCCGCGTCCGTCCCACTTCGCCGAGCATCGCCTCGAGGCCGGTCGCCGGCGGCAGGCGTTGCGCCCGCAACGCGAGACGGCCGAGGACCAGCACGATCGCGGCGAGCGCGAACGCCGCGGGGAGTATGACGCCGAGGCCGACGCGGATGCCCGGCACTTCGCGGGTCATCATGACGGAGCCGATGACGAGGCTGACGGTGCCGCCGACGCCGAGCACGCCGAAGCTCGGCACCTTGAGCTCCAGCACCAGCAGGGCGAGGCCGAAGAGGATCAGCAGCAGTCCCGCCGTGTTCACGGGGACGATCTGGAAGGCGAAGAACGCGAGCAGCAGCGCACACGCCGCCGGCGACACCGGGGGCGATGGCGCCGGGGTTCCAGAGCTCCACGGTCAGCCCGAGGATTCCGAGCGTCAGCAGCATGTAGGCCACCTGCGGATGCGCGATGGCGCTGAGAAACCGCTGCCGGCGCGTCATCTCGACCCGCTGCACCTCGGCATTCGCCGTGTCGCACCGTGACCGCCCGGCCGTCGAAGCGGCGAATCGTCCGGCCATCGAGCTTGCGGAGCACGTCGTCGACGTCGCTGCGCGACGAAGTCGATGAGCGGAGGCGTCGCCTCGAGCGCCTCGCGGTCGGTGAAGGCGCGGCTTTCCGTCACCGCCTGCTGCCGCCAGCTCGGCGTTGCGCATGCGCGCCTGCGCGAGCGAACGGGCGTAGGCGGCGGTGTCGGATGCGACCTTCGCCGACATCGTCTCGTCCATCTGCTGGCCGCGTGCCCGACACCGGGTGGGCCGCGCCGATGTGCGTGCCCGGCGCCATCACGGCGACGTCGGCGGCCAGCGTGATGATGAAGCCGGCGGACGCGGCGCGAGCGCCCGACGGGCCGACGAAGACGACGACCGGAGCGCGCGAGGTGATCATCCGCGAGACGATCGCGCGCGTGGAATCGAGCAGGCCGCCGGGCGTTTCGCAGCACGAACACGCACGACGTCGGCGCCCGACGTGTCCGCCTGGTCGATGATGCCGTTCAGGTACTCGGCGGACACGGGATGCACGATCCCGTCGAACTCGGCGACCAGCGCCAGCGGACGTTCGGGGACCTGCGCGGACGGGACGGCGGTCCCGATGACCAGGAGCAGGCCCGCCAGCAGCGCACACAGCCACGCCATGGCGGGATTGTAGGCCCAAACCATTTTCGATTCGTGGCTTGTGATTCGTGGTCCTGCAATGGGATTTGGGATCTCAGGATTGATAGACTCAGCGGGTGCGGCGCGCCATTTTCCTCCTGCTGCTGGCAGGTGCGGCCCTCGCCATGCCCGCGGCGCGGGCGCAGCAGCCGGGCGGCCTCGAGCCGACGGTCATCCTCATTTCCTTCGACGGCTGGCGCTGGGACTATCACATGCGGGCGCCGGTGCCGAACCTGCAGCGGCTGATGGCCCGCGGCGTCAGGGCGGAGGGGCTGATTCCGGGGTTTCCCTCGAAGACGTTCCCCAACCACTACTCGATCGTCACGGGCCTCTATCCGGGCCGCCACGGCATCGTCGCCAACAACATCTGGGACGATCCGACGCAGCGCCTGTTCACCCTCGCGCGGCGGGACGAGGTCAAGGATTCGATGTGGTGGGACGGCGAGCCGATCTGGGTCACAGCCGAGCGAGCGGGACTGCCGACCGCCCCGCTCTTCTGGCCTGGTTCGGAAGCGCCGATCCGCGGTATACGGCCGCGATACTGGGAGGCGTACAACGAAGGCACGCCGGGCGCCGCCCGCGTCGACCGCGTGCTGGAATGGCTCGATCTCCCGGCCGCGGATCGCCCGAGGTTCATCACGCTTTACTTCGAGGACACCGACACCGCCGGGCATGCCGACGGTCCCGACTCAGAGGCGGTGCGGGAGGCGATGCTGCGCGTGGACGGCTATCTCGGCCAGCTCATCGAAGGACTGGAGCGGCGAGCCCTGCTGGACGGCGTCAATATCGTCGTCGTGTCGGATCACGGCATGTCGGCGACGAGCACGAGCCGCGTCGTCATCCTGGACGACTACATCTCACTGGACGACGTGGCGATTTCGGACCTCAACCCGACGCTCGGCATCTTCCCCAAACGGGGGAAGGAAGAAGCGGTCTATCGCACGCTCGCCAACGGGCATCCGCGCCTCGAAGGTCTACCGCCGGCGACCAGACGCCGGGCCACTGGCACTACCGTGACCACCCGCGCATCCCGCCGATCGTCGGCGTGATGGACGACGGCTGGCAGGTGATGCGGCGAAGCAACCTCAGGGACATCTTCGAGCGGCTGGTGCGCGGCGCCGGCGGACAGCATGGGTACGATCCGCGCAACCAGTCGATGCACGCCCTCTTCGTGGCGGCGGGACCGGCGTTCAGGCAGGGCGTGACGGTACCGGCGTTCGAGAACGTGCACATCTACAACGCGCTCGCCGGCATTCTCGGACTGACTCCGGTCAAGAACGACGGCGACCCGGCCGTCGCGCGTCAGTTGTTGCGATGATCTCCTCGCGGTTGCGGCCGCGGGCCGGCTGACGCCGGCCCGTGTACGCAGCTGGCACTTCAGTTGTTGCCCGTGGCTTCCGGCTTCAGCCGGAGGGAATCGGAGCCCAGCGTGTGCGCGAGCTCGGCGAGCGTGCGCGACGTCACGCCCGTGGGTCCGCCCGCCATGTGCGGCCCCGCGTTCGCCGGCCAGGACGTGCCCGCGATGTCGAGATGAATCCACGGCTTGCCGTCGGTGAACTGCTGCAGGAACTTCGCCCCCACCGACGCGCCCGCCTGGCCGCCGGTCTCGTTCAGATCCGCCACCAGGCTGCCGCGGATGCCGCGCGCATATTCCTCGTCGATGGGCATGCGCCAGAAGCTCTCGCCAGTGCGCCTCGCCGATGCCGTCAGCGACTCGAAGAGCGCATCGTCGGACGCGAAGGCCCCCGTGTGTACGTCGCCGAGCGCGGTGACGATGGCGCCGGTGAGCGTGGCCACGTCAACGAGATGGGTGGCGTTCTGCCGCAGGGCGTAGGTGAGGGCGTCGGAGAGGATCATGCGTCCCTCGGCGTCGGTGCTCATCACCTCGACGGTCTTCCCCGACAGCCCCGTCCAGACGTCGCCCGGCCGCTGCGCCGTGCCGCTCGGCAGGTTCATGACCGCGGGCACGAGCCCGATCACGTTCACCGCGGGCCGCGTGCGCCCGATGATCTGCATCGCGGCGAGCACGGCGGCGCCCCCCGCCATGTCGCCCTTCATCTGATACATGTTCGCGCCCGGCTTGAGGGTGATGCCGCCGGAGTCGAACGTTACGCCCTTGCCGGCCAGGGCGAGCGTAGTGGCGGTCGGCTGCGGCGCGCGGTAGCGGAGCACGATGAAGCGCGGCGCCGCCGCGGCACCCTGTCCGACGGCAATGATCCCGCCCATGCCCATCGACGCGATCTGCCGCTCCTCGAAGATCTCGACCTCGAGGCTGGACTCCTTCGCGATCCGGCGCGCGTGCTGCGCCATGTGTTCGGGCGTCATCTGGTTGGACGGTTCCTGCGTGATCGAGCGCGCGAGGTTCTGCGCGTCGCCATTGATCCGGCCCCGTTCAACCGCCGCGGTCAGCGCAGCCGACGAGGCGCCCACGCCGGCCACTCGCAGCGTGGCCAGCGCGGGAGCGCGCGATCCCGACTTGTGCAGGCCGGGATCGAAGAGCCCGAGGACAGCGCCTTCGGCGATCACGCGGGCGGCGTCGCCTCCCGTGATCGGGCCGCGCACGAAGAGCGCGACCGAGCGCACCTGCTGCCCGTGTACGGCTCGGACCACCGCGCCCGCCAGGCGGCGCAGCCGATCGGCGTTCACACCCTGCTCGCTCCCCGCCTGCACGAGGAGCAGACGCGGTGTGGCCAGCCCGCGCGGCCCGAAGATGGACGTGACGGCGAGGTCGCCGGTGATCGCGCGCTGGGTCCGCACAGCATTGACCGCCGCGGTCAGCTCGGGACCGGCGCCCTTGAGCGCGGTGGCGAGCGGGTCCTCGTCGCCGAAGACGGGCAGCGCCACCACGTCTGCGTCGAGCTGCGGCAACGCCCGCCCGTCGACCTCGATTGAGAGTGGAGAGACGCCGCGGACCGGGAGATCCTGCGCAGCCGCCGGCCACGCCATGGTCAGCGCCACGGCCAGGAACATGAGCCTGAACATCTGAAAAACTCCTTGGAAAGAACGATTCAGGCTAACACGCGACGCGCCGTCCGGGCGGGGTTCACTTCACGGCGTCGCCGACGACGTCGAGATCGCTGCGATCCAGCGTGTTGTCGGCGCTGCCCACGCGGTACCAGCGCCAGGCGTACGGACCGAGGCTGATGCGGTGGGTGCCGTCGTTGCGCTTCCGGCTGTGGCGGCCGTCGAACAGCTCGACCAGCACGTCGTCCCGCGCGGTGCCGACCTTCAGGTGCACCTTCACTCGCCGCGTCGCTGAAGTTGTGCAGCGTGACAGGAGCGACGTCTCGCGCCAGTCGTAGCGGATCGCCAGCACCGCCGGCGCGTTCGGTGCGCAGGACCGCGAAGTTGCCCCAGCTGATCTCCGGGCACTCCCTGCGCATGCGGATCATGCGCTCGGTCCAGTTGAGCAGCGACTTCGGGTCGCGCCGCTGGTCGGCCACGTTGACCTTCTGCGTAGCCGTAGACCGGGTCGTCGATCACCGGCCGGACGACCTTGCGGCGCGCCGCGAGAAGCCGCCGTGCGGCTCGCTGGTCCACTGCATCGGCGTGCGGGCGCACTCGCGCTCGGGCAGCCGCAGGTTGTCGCCCATGCCGATCTCGTCGCCGTACTGCATCATCGGCGTGCCGGGCAGCGAGAAGAGCAGGCTGAAGGCGAGCTCCAGCCGGCGCCGGTCGTTGCCGAGCATCGGCGCCAGCCGGCGGCGGATGCCGCGGTCGTAGAGCTGCATCCGCTTCTCGGGGCCGAAGGCGTCGAACACCTTCTGGCGCTGCTCCTCGGTGAGCCGGCCGAGATCGAGCTCGTCGTGGCTGCGCAGGAACTGCACCCACTGCGGCGTCGGCCGGCCGCTCCCGCGTCTGCTCGAGCGCCCAGACCAGCGGCTCGAGGTCGGCGGTGGCCAGCGCGTAGAACAGCCGCTGGTTGACGGGGAAGTTGAGCATCATCTGCAGCCGGTCGCCCTCGTCGCCGAAGTACTTCATGCTCTCGTCGGGCGGCACGTTGGCCTCGGCGAGCAGGATCGCCTCGCCCGACCGCCACTGCAGGAAGTCGCGCATCTCCTTCAGCAGGCCGAAGTCCTGCTGCTGCTCGACGTTCGGCGCCCTTCTTCTCGATGAGGAACGGCACGGCGTCCATGCGGAAGCCCGACACCCCGAGCTGCAGCCAGAAGCCCATGATCTTCTGGATCTCGGCGCGCACGTAGCGGGTTCCAGGTGTTGAGGTCGGCCTGGTGCTCGTAGAAGCGGTGGAAGTAGTACTGCTTCGCGCGCCGCGATCGAAGCGTCCACGTGGTCGTCTGCTCGCCGGGGAAGACGATGCCCTCCTTGTGGTTCTTCGGCCGCTCGTCGGCCCACACGTACCAGTCGCGATAGAACGACTTGCGGGCTCGCGCGGGCCGACTGGAACCACGGCGCAGTCGACCGACGTGTGGTTGACGACGAGATCGACGATGACGCGGATGCCGAGCGCCGTCGGCGTGGTTCATGAAGTTGACGAAGTCGCCGAGCGACCCGTGCTTCTCGTGGACGTTGTAGTAGTCGGCGACGTCGTAGCCGTTGTCGCGGTTGGGCGAGGGGTAGAACGGCTGCAGCCAGACGCAGGTGACGCCGAGTGCCGGCGAGGTAGTCGAGGCGGCGCATCAGCCCCTCGAAGTCGCCGACGCCGTCGCCGTTGGCGTCCTGGTACTTCTCGACGTCGAGGCAGTAGATGACGGCGTTCTTGTACCAGAGGTCGTCGATGGACATGGACGTGGGCGGTGGCAAGTGGGCGGTGTGACTGCCCGCCCACTTCCGCTGACCGGCTACTCGGTCAGGGTCCCCGGCTTGATGCGGAAGCCGCTCTGAGCGTCGCCCTCGCGGTACATGCCGTGGCACTGCTTGCAGGCGCCGAGGATGTTGTCGGCCGCCGTCTGCGCCTTCATCCCGTCGCCGGCCGCCGCGGCGCCGGCGACTTCGGACGCTACTGGTCCGCGCCTCCGCGGCCCACTTCACGGCGTCCTGTTTGTTGTGCTGCGCCCAGAACTTCTCGACGTCGCCGAACAGGCCGCCAGCGCCTGCGCGTCGGTCGCCGCGTCCTTCAGCATGCCGCCCATCAGCTTCATGCGCATCGCGCCGTTGGTCGGCCCGACCTTTTTCATCAGCGCGTCGTAATCCGCTTCGGTCATGCGCGCCTGCGCCTGCGCGCCGGCCGCCGCGGGCGCGGCCGATGTCGTGACCCGCGGCAACCCGACGGCAAACACGAGAGTCACGACGACGATTCCCGACAGAATCCGCATGTGTGGCTCCTTTCCTTCTCCACATACGCAAGACGGGGGCCACGTGATAACGTGGCGCCCGGATGTCTACTGGTCCATCCGCCCCTGACGTCCGGCGCGTCAGCGCCGGTCCGTCGCCTCCTGATCGGCACGCTGCTCGCCGGCATCCTCGGCACCGGCGCCGAGCTCCTCCTGCTCGGCCACTACGAGACCGCGTTTCAGATGGCGCCGCTCGTCCTGCTCGCGCTTCGGTCTCGGCGCCGTCCTGTGGCAGATCGCTGCCCCGCGCGCAGCAAGTGTACGTGCGCTGCAGCTGGTCGCAACACTGTTTCTGGCCGCCGGTGCTGCCGGTGTCGGCCTGCACTACGACGGCAACTCCGCGTTCGAGCTCGAGATGTATCCGCAGCTGCGCGGCGTCGCACTGGTACGCGAAAGCCTGACCGGCGCCACGCCGGTGCTGGCGCCCGGGTCGATGGTCGTGCTGGGGCTGATCGGGCCGGCTACACCTACCGGCATCCAGAGGTCGATCAGCCACAGGGGTTCTACAAGAGGCTATGCAATGAGACAGATACTGTGCTCGCGGTCGTTGCGGCCGCCCTCGCCGGCGCAGGAGGCGCGCCGGCGGCCCGTCAGGCGCGGCTCGAACGCCGCGTCGTGGTGCGGTGATGTTGAAAGAATTCCGCGATTCATCGCGCGCGGCAACGTCATCGACCTCGCCGTCGGCGTCGTCATCGGCGCGGCCTTCGGCACGCATCGTGACGTCGCTCGTCGAAGGGATCATCATGCCGCCGTTCGGCCTGCTGCTCGGCCGCATCGACTTCTCGAGCCTGTTCTACGTGCTCGACACGTCGAAAGGCATCCCGCTGTCGCTGGCCGAGGCGAAGGCGAAGGGCATCCCGGTCATCGCCTACGGCCAGTTCATCAACGACATCATCGCGTTCCTGATCGTCGCCTTCGCCGTGTTCATGCTGGTGAAGCAGGTCAACCGCATCAAGAGCTCCCTGGACCGAGCCGGCTGCCGCTGCGCCGACGACGAAGGAGTGCCCGTTCTGCGCGTCGACGATCTCGATCAAGGCGACGCGCTGTCCGAACTGCACGTCACAGCTGGCGTGAGCGGAGGAGTCGGCTACATCTCCACCTGGACGCCGAGCTCGACCACGCGCTCCGGCGGCAGACGGAAGAATGCGGTGGCGCGGACGGCGTTGCGCGCCATCAGGACGAACAGCTTCTCGCGCCAGATCGCCATGCCCGGCGGTCGTGCGTGACGATGATCGTCTCGCGGCCGAGGAAGAACGTCACGTCGTCCGGATCGAGCTCCAGGCCGAGCTCGCGGGCGCGCGACAGGGCGCTCGGGCACGTCCGGGTCCTGCATGAACCCGTACTGCACGCGCACGTTGTAGATGCCGTGGCCGAGCGGTTCCACCGTCACCTGGTCCTCGCGCGGCGACGTAGCGGCACCTGCGCGGTGCGTCACGGTCAGGATGACCACGTGCTCGTGCAGCACCTTGTTGTAGCGCAGGTTGTGCACCAGCGCGGGCGGCGTGCCCGCGGCTGCGCGGTCATGAACACCGCGGTGCCGGGCACGCGCACCGGCGGCAGCGGCGGTGACGCGGCCATGAAGTCCTCGATCGGCGTGGCGCGCGCCGTCAGCCGCTCGGCCACGAGCCGCCGCCCGGTCTTCCATGTGGTCATCAGCGTGAAGACGAACGCGCGCGACGGCGAGCGGCAGCCAGCCGCCGTGCACGATCTTCAACAGGTTCGCGCCGAGAAGCGCGACGTCCACCGTGAGGAACACCGCCGTCACGCAAGCGCGGCCGGCAGCGGCCACTTCCAGCGCTCGATCATCACGACGTGCAGCAGCAGCGCCGTGATCACCATCGTCATCGTGACGGCGATGCCGTAGGCGGCGGCGAGCGCGCTCGACGATCCTGAAGCCGATGACGATCAGGATGGTGCAGACGGCCAGCGCCCAGTTCACCTGCGGCACGTAGACCTGGCCCATCTCGTGCGACGAGGTGTGCTCGATGTCCAGGCGCGGCGCGTAGCCGAGCTGGATCGCCTGCCGCGTCAGCGAGAACGCGCCGGAGATGAGCGCCTGCGACGCGATGATCGCGGCGAGCGTGGCCAGCACGACCAGCGGCAGCAGCGCCCACGTCGGCGCCAGCAGGTAGAACGGCTGGAGGCGGCGCGCGGGTCGAGCAGGAGCAGCGCGCCCTGGCCGAAGTAGTTGAGCATCAGCGCCGGGCAGCACCAGCACGAACCACGCCATGCGGATCGGCCGCTTGCCGAAGTGGCCCATGTCGGCGTAGAGCGCCTCGCCGCCGGTCACGGCCAGGACGACCGCGCCGAGCACGGCGAACCCATGCCAGCCGTTGTCGATGAAGAAGCTGAACGCGTGGCGCGGATCCAGCGCGCCAAGCACGGCGGGCGCGCGGACGATCCAGCACCACGCCGAGCACGGCGATCGACGACGAACCAGACCACCATGATCGGGACCGAACAGCCCGCCGACACGGTGGGTGCCGTACTGCTGGATCACGAAGATGCCGATGATGATCGCCACCGACAGCGGCACGACGTACGGCGTCGAAGAGCGGCGTGGCCACCTGCAGACCCTTCGATGGCGCCGAGCACGGTGATGGCCGGCGTGATCATGCCGTCGCCGTAGAGGAGCGCGGCGCCGAAGATGCCGAGCAGGACCAGCACCGACGTCCGGGCCGCGTCCCGTTCTCCGCCGGCGGCAGCAGCGCCGTCAGCGCCAGGATGCCCCCTCGCCCTGGTTGTCGGCGCGCATCACGATCGCGATGTACTTGATCGAGACGACGATGATGAGCGCGTAGAGGATCAGCGAGAGGACGCCGAGGACGTTTTCATAGGTCGGCGCGACGGAGTGCGTGCCGAAGAAGCACTCGCGAATCGTGTACAGCGGGCTCGTGCCGATGTCGCCGTAGACGACGCCGATCGCGGTGAGCGTGAGGCCGAACAGCCGGTTACGCGAGCCTTGGGCACTCGGTGTGCCGTGAAGGTCCATCCAACCCGCGAGGATAGCACGCGTCCTCAACCTCGGCCACGGGCGAAACGCCTGCGTGCAGCGGTAAAATAGCGCCTCACCCCCATGATGACGCCCCCCACCATTGCCGCCGGCCTGCACGCGACGATCGACGAGGCGCTGAAGCTGTTTGCGGGCGTCGACGAGCGGCGGACCACGGTTTGTCCCGACGCCGGCACGTGGTGCGCCCGCGAGGTGCTCGGCCACCTCATTGACTCCGCGTGCAACAACCACCGCCGGTTCGTCGTCGCGCAGGCCGGCGACCTCGCCCGGTTCGACGGCTACGACCAGAACGCCTGGGTCGCGCGGCAGCGCTATCGCGAGGTGCCGTGGCGCGACCTCGTGGCGCTGTGGACGGCGTACAACCGCCATCTCGCACATGTCATCGCGGTCACACCGCCCGCGGCGCTCGCCTGCACCGCCACGTCTCCCGACGGCACGACGCAGATCTCGCTCGGCTTCGTCATGGAGGATTACGTCCAGCACCTGCGTCACCACCTGGGACAACTGCAGTCGCTCCTCGCCGCCTGACGACGCACGTTCGTCTGCGCGCAGCCGAGCGCCTCAGCTTTGTCCTCGCTCGATCGGCGTTGACGCGCCCCTCGCGCCTCAACCGTACCCGCCGCTCAGGTCCTCCAGTTTGCACCCGCTGTGAGCGGAGGGACTACCGATGATGAAACGCATGGGTTTCGCGACGCTTGCCTTGGCGGCTGCGGTGACAGCGGCGTGCGGGGGTGGAACACGGGAGGACAACGACGCCGTCGTCGGGACGTCCGGCGAAGGCGCACCGCGCGGAGTAGAGCGCTTCGTCAACGATGTCGTGGCGGGCAGCACGGCTGAAATCGAGCTGAGCAGGATGGCGGCCGAGCGTGCGTCGAATGCCGAGGTGAAGCAATTCGCCGAGATGATGGTGCGGGACCATACCGCCGCCGGCGACCGAGCTGAAGCAGACCCTCGGCCAGCACAACATGCAGGTGCAGGAAGTCATGGACGAAAAGCACCGCGACATGTCGCAGGAGCTCGCCCGGCTGAACGGCGCAGAGTTCGACCACGAGTACATGGCGGCCATGGTTGACGATCACCAGCACATGGAGGACCTGCTCGAGGGCCGGGCCAACGAGAAGGCCAACAACCAGCCGGTCGAGAACGCGGTCAATCAGTGGGCCGCCAAGACGCTGCCGACGGTGAAGCATCACCTGCAGATGGCGCAGCAGATCGAAGACCGCCTGGACGACACGCCGCGTCGTAACACCACGCAGTAGCGGCGTCCCGGATCCGCCGATGATCGGTGATCGATGAAGACATGCTCGACGTCGCTATCGATCATCGGTCCGCGTTCACCGGTGTCTCGCCTCCCGGGCGCATAGAGCGATCGCGCGGTGAGCTCACGGTGATTCAGGCCGGCGGCCTTGTCGAACAGGCGCAGCATGGGAGGCAGTTCGATCGCGAACCGCCACTCATCGGCGCGGCCGCCGGCGGCCGCGAACCGCCCCGCCGTTCCGGCCCACCACGGTGTCAGTGAACGCGCGATCGGTTCGATCACGAGCACGGAGACGCCGCGGCGCACAGCCGCAAGAAGCGCCTCTTCACTCCGCTCGCGGACCGACGCCGGCAGCTCGTTCAACACGTAGGCGGCCACGGCGCCGCTCCCGCGGTGCATCGGTGGCAGCCTGCCGATATCGCCGGCCCGCGCCTGGCCGTCGAGGCCGAGCTGCCGATATGTCCACCGCGCTTCCTCAACGGCCCAGGGATGTCGGTCGACGCCGATCACGGGAGCGTTCGCGGCCAGCGCCCACGCCGCGCCGGCCGCGCCGGTGCCACACCCGATGTCGATCACCGATGACGGCGTCGCGGCGTCTGCGCCGAGCGCCTCGACTACGTGGCGCGCGACGAGAAAGTGAAGCGGCGCATAAAAGAGCGCGAACGCGGCACGCTTCCCGTGGCTGTCGAGCGCGGCGCCACGGGCGACCGTGTGCCGCCGCTCGACGTACGCCGACGAGAGCGCACGCAGCGCGCGCGTCACTTCGGGCACGCGGAGGGACGCCAGGTGGCGGGCTTCCAGGGCGTGCAGCCACCCGGCGAATGGGTCGGTCGTCACAGGTGATGCTCGCCGCGTGATTCAATCACGATTCAAATCACACATCAGACGCCCTCCACGGGTTGCCGCCGCTCGCTGGCCGCTTGCCGGTGGGGCGTTGCCCGGCATTTTTTCCCAGTGACTTCTCAGAAACGGGCGTTGGATATGACGCCATGGGACTTTCGCTGACAAATGTACCTTGACTGCTGTGCTACAGTGTCCGCTCCCAACATCAAGGTCCCAGGGGTGCACATGGTGCGGTGCGCGGTGGTCGTCGTGTCTCTCTGCGCGGCTTTCATGGCGGTAAAGCCGGCGGAGGCGCAGTACTTCGGACGCAACAAGGTCCACTACGACCGGCTGGACTTCCGCGTCCTGAAGACCGAACACTTCGACATCCACTACTACGCCGAGGAGGAGCAGGCGACGCGTCATGCGGCGCGCATGGCGGAGCGCTGGTACGCGCGATTTTCGGCGCTGCTCGGCCACACGTTCATCCAGCGCCAGCCGCTCGTCCTCTACGCCAGCCATCCGCACTTCGCGCAGACCAACGTGACGCCCGAGCACGCCGGCGGAAGGCACCGGCGGCCTGACCGAGCGGTTCAAGTCGCGCATCGCGATGCCGTTTGCGGCCGGGCTCGGCGAAACGGACCACGTGCTCGGCCACGAGATCGCGCACGCGTTCCAGATTGACATCGCCAAGCGCGCCAAGCAGAACGCGTTCGCGCTCCCCGGCTGGTTCATCGAGGGGATGGCCGAGTACCTGTCGCTCGGCCCCGACACCACGCACACGCTGATGTGGGTTCGCGACGCGGCGCTGTACGACCGGCTGCCGACGCTCGAGCAGCTCGACGACCCGCGGTATTTCCCGTATCGCTACGGCCATGCGTCTCTGGTCGTACCTCGGCGCGCGCTTCGGCGACGACATCATCGGCGAGGTGCTGCAGGTCGAAAGTGCGGGGCATGATCCCGCGCCTCGAAGCCGCCACCGGGCTCGACGCGAAGCAGCTGACCGAGGCCTGGCACGCCTCGATTCACGCGGCCGTCGACGAACGCGTGATTTCCGCGTCCCTCGCGGCGCGCGTCGTCGCCGGCGGCGCGCCGCGACGGCGCGACGGCTGCACGTGGCGCCGGCGATCAGCCCTGATGGCCGGCAGCGTGATGTTCATCTCGGAGCGCGATCGGCTGTCGCTCGACCTCTTCATGGCGGACGCCGTCAACGGCGCGAACGTCCGCAAGATCGTCAGCACGGCGGCGGATCCGCACTTCGACAGCCTGCAGTACATCCACTCGTCCGGTGCCTGGGACCCGGCCGGACAGCGCTTCGCGATCGCGGCGCTGAGCGGCGGCGAGCCGGTGCTGACGATCCTCGACATGGAGCGTCCTGTCGTCGCGGCAGGACATCCGCCTCGACGAGCTCGGCGAGATCTACAACCCGAGCTGGTCGCCGGACGGCAGCGCGGATCGTGTTCTCGGCGCTGAAGGGCGGCTTGTCCGATCTGTTCGTCTACACGTTCGCCACGCGCGAGCTGCAGCAGCTCACCGCCGATGTGTTTGCCGACCTGCAGCCGGCCTGGTCGCCCGACGGCCGTACGATTGCGATCGCCACCGATCGCTTCTCGTCGTCTCTCGACGACTTGCGGTTCGGTGTCATGCGCGTCGGACTGCTCGAGTTGTCGACCGGCCTCATCCGGCCGCTTGCTCGACGAGGAGCAGGACGCCAAGCAGGTGAACCCGCAGTGGGCGCCCGATGGCGACGCCGTCTACTTCGTCAGCGATCGCGGCGGCGTGAGCAACGTCTATCGCTTCGAGCCCGGGGTCGAGGAGGTGCGGCAGGTCACCAACGTGACCGGCGGCGTGAGCGGCATCACGTCCACGAGCCCGTCGCTGGCGGTCGCCGTCGAGGGCCGGGACGCTGGCGTTCAGCGTCTATCGCAACGGCAGTTACGAGATCCAGACGCTCGAGAACACGCGCGCCGCGGAGTCGCGCCTGCTCGAGTGTCCGGACCAGCCGGTCGCGCCCGCGGCGCGGCGCCGGCCTCCGGGACGTTGAGCAGCCTGCTGGCCGACGCGCGCACGGGACTGCCGGATGCCGCGGCGTTCACGATCGCCGGCTACGACGATCGGCTGCGGCTCGAATCGGTGATCCCGCCGTTCATCGGCGCCACCACCGCGGCAGGCTTCGGCGGCGTCATCCGCGCCAGCTTCGGCGCCAGCTTCGGCGACATGCTGCGCGATCGCCAGCTGCAGACGGTGTTTCGCGCCGGCACCGATCGCGACGACTTCGCCGCGCAGTTCGCCTATGTCAACCGCAAGGGCCAGTGGAACTGGGGCGTCACCGGCGGGTTCGTGCCGTCGCGGTTCGTCGGCGCCCGCCGCGCCATCGAGCGTGACGGAGAACTGACGACGCGCGAGACGACGCACCTGCGCTACACTGCACCAATGGGGCGGGTTGACGGCGCGCTACAACGTGAACCGCGCGCAACGGTTCGAGCTGTCGGCGGGCGCCCGCCGCACCGGGTTCACCTGGCAACACGTCACGCGCGTGACCGCTGCGGACGAGCTCGTGAGCCGCGAACGCGACGAAGCCGACGGCGGCAGGCCGGTGTATCTCGGCGAACTGCGGGCGGCGTTCGTGCACGACACGGCGGTGGCGGGTCCCACGAGCCCGGTGCTCGGGCAGCGTCTGCGGCTGGAGATCGAACCGGCGCTCGGCGGCGTGGCCTTCGCCGATCTGCGCATCGACGCGCGCCGGTACTTCATGCCGGTGAGGCCCGTGACGATCGCGGCGCGGATCGAGCACGTCGGCCGGTATGGTCCGGATGCGGGCGACCCGCAGGCTCACACCGCTCGTGCTCGGCCTGCAGACCCTCGTGCGCGGCTACGACCTGCGGCGATTCGCGATCGACGAGTGCGGCCGCGCCGCCACCGAATGCTCGCTGCTCAACGAGCTGACCGGAAGCCGGTTCGCGCTGGTGAACCTCGAAGTACGGGCGCCGCTGTTCGGCCTGCTCACCGGCGAGCTCAATTACGGTCCGCTGCCGATCGAGGCGATCGCCTTCGTCGATGCCGGCTTCCTGTGGACGCGCCACGCCGGCGCTCCGCTCGAGCGCGATCGCTTCCGCAGCGTCGGCGTCGGCGCGCGCGCCAACATCGGCGGCCTCATCGTCGAGATCGCCGGCGCCAGGCCGTTCGATCGCAGCGACGACGGCTGGACCGTCAGCTTCCTGCTCCGGCCGGGCTGGTAGGCGACAGCGGCCCGGCGGCTACCCGGTTGATGCGGTGTCCGGCTTCAGGTGGAAGCCGCTCCCGTCACCGCCGTTCATCAACTGTCGACTGGTACAACCTCTGCAGCGTCCCGCCCCATGCGGACGATTTTCCTGGCGTTCTGTCTCCTCGCTGCGACAGCGTGTGATGAAAAAGCTCCAGCCGGCCCCACGGTGCCGCTGAACCAGCAGTTCACGCTGGCGCCCGGAGAGACCGCGGTCATCGACAGCACGGGGCTGCGGCTGCAGTTCGTGCGCGTCATGAGCGATTCGCGCTGTCCGGCGGATGCGATCTGCATCCAGCTTGGGGATGCGATCGTGCTGGTGCGTGCCGTCGACGGCGGCGGCCATGCGCGACTACGATCTGCACACGGGCAACGCGCAGCAGGCGACGGTCGAGCATGGCGGGATGCGGATCTCGCTCGTGCAGCTGCAGCCGTATCCGTTCAGCAGCCGCACGATCCAGCCGGACGACTATCGCGCGACGCTCGAAGTGCGCCGCTGACTATGCGAATCGCGCGGTTCTTGTCTTTCGCGCGGCTGTAGGCGGTGTATGCGGCGATGACGTGGCACACCCAGCCAAGCAGTCCGCCGGTACCGAACCAGAAGCCGGGCGTGACGATCAACCAGAAGATGCCGCGGAGGAAATCGCCGTTGTAGATTTGGCCGACGCCAGGAACGACCAGGCTCAGCACGGCGGCGACACCGGGATTGTGTCTGTCAGCAGCGACTGTCGTCATGGTGGAGGAGTGACTCACAAGTTACGACGCGCGGCGGGTCTGGCCCGCCCTCGCGTCTGCGACGAAACGCTCGATCTCCGCTGCCGGTCGCACGCCGGCGACGCGCGCGAGCTCGCGTCCCTGATGGATGACCGCCAGCGTCGGAATCGACATGATCTTGTACCGAGCGGCGACGTCGGTGAGTTGATCGGTGTTCACCTTGACGACCAGCCACTCGCCCGCGTGCGCCTTCGCCACCTTCTCGAGCTCCGGCGCCACCATCCGGCAGGGTCCGCACCACGGCGCCCAGAAATCCACGACCAGCGGGATGGCGCTGCCGCTGGCGGCCGCGTCGAAGGCGGCAGTCGAGGACGCCTCGAACGGCACGTCGGGCGCAGCCAGCAGCGTCTTGCACTTGGCGCAGCGCGTACGCTTGTCGAGCGTCGCATAGGCGAGCCGGTTGGGCGTGCGGCACGCTCCGCACGGGACGATCACGCCGCGTTGGTCGAGGCCGGGGTTCATGTCTCCCATTCTACGACGCAGTCCGCCGCCCCGGAGTTCCGCGTCCGCTCATCAGCCAGGAGGAGACGAAATGGAAAGACGTAACCTCGTCGGTGGTGGCATGCTCGCCACTGCCGCGGCGTTGATCGGCGGCGCCGAGCCGGCATCCGCCGCACAGGCAGATGACAGCGGCGCCGTCGCGCGGGCCGTCGAGAATCTCCGCGCCGCACTGGTGCGCACGCTCGCGGTGTCACCGGAGCTCGACCGGATCCGCGAACAGCAGCGCGTCTTCCTCAAGTCGAACCAGAAGTTTCCCGACTTCCTCGAGGTCGGGATCGACGTGTGGGAGAACGTCTACGACTGGCACGTGCGGCATCAGCAGCCGATCGCGGCCACGCGCACCGGCTGACGGCCGCTATGTGATGACCGTGATGTTCACGACTCTGATCCTGCGCCCGGACCAGGTGAACGGCTACATCGGCTACGGCTTCGACGCGCGCTGACTATTTCGCCTCCTCGCACGGCTCGCCGCTGAGCACCGCGAACAGGATGAGCGGGCGGCGGCCGCTGCGGACGAAGTCGTGCGGCGTGCCGCGCGGCACGGAGACGAAGCCATTCGTGCCGAGCTTTGTTTCGCGCCCCTCGATCCGGACCGCGCCCTCGCCGCCGATGACGTAGTAGATCGCGTCCGCGGTCTCGTACAGGCGATCCGGCATCGGCATGTTCAACTGGATCATCGTCGTGCGCATGTTGCCGCTGCACGCGAGCACCGTCTCGCGTCGCGGCTGGGTGCCGACGAAGTTCTGCTCCAGCACCTCGGGCACCGACACGGTCTGCGGCTCTCCCGTCGGGCCGACGGCTGGCGCCGGCGCTTCGGCAGGCTCCTCCGCTCGGCGGCGGCGGCGCGATGGGAGCCGGCGCGGCGAGGTTCAGCGTCACGTCGACATCTGCGATCTGTCCGGCGCGCAGCGTGATCTCGCGTTCCAGGGTGATAACCGGTTCGCCGCTGAAGCGCAGTCGATAGGTTCCGGCCTGCAGCCCGGGAAAGTTCATCTGCCCGCTCGCGTTCGTCAGGCCGTGACGATCCGTGGAGCCCAGCACTTCCACGTTGATGCCCTGCGAGGGTCGCGCCGCCCGGATCGGTCACGGTAATCGCCATGCCGCTGCGCGTGCTTGCGGGCGGTGTGCGCCGCGCGGGCTGCGCGGGCTGTGCGGGCCGCGGTGCCGCGCGGCGTTGCCGCCGGCGGCTGCTGCGGCTTCGGTGCGGGTGCCTGGCCGAATACATCGGCGGCAGCAATGAGAAGCCAGCTGAACAGCAACAAAGTACGCATGATGAATTACAACGCAGGTCCGCCCCCGCCACAAGTGAGTCACCGTCCTTCGGTTCACAACGGTCGACGCTGACCGGCCGATGCACACCCTTCGAACGACGACGGAGACACCATCCACCGCGCACGATCAGGGCTCCTGCCGACTCGCGGAATCAAGCGCAGCCGTTGGAACGGACATGTATAATCCCGGTGGCCGCCAGGGGTATCCCGCACGCGGGATTGAGACAAACTCTTGGAACCTGATCCGGTTCAAACCGGCGGAGGGAGAGCGGCGATCCTCAGGGATTCCCGCCTTTTGAGTCCATGATCGACTTCACGACTGCCTACCCGAACTCGCGCAAGGTGTACGACGAGCGTCCGGCGCAACTGACGGCCGAGGGTCCCGAGGTCACGCTGCGGGTGCCGATGCGCGAGGTGGCGCTGAGCCGCGGCGAGCCCTCGATCCGCCTGTACGACACGAGCGGGCCGCAGGGCCACGACGTCAACGCCGGACTGCCGAAGCTGCGGGAACCGTGGATCGCGGCGCGGCGCGCGCGCGGACACGTCGGCACGCAGCTCCACTACGCGCGGCGCGGCGAGATCACGCCGGAAATGGAGTTCGTCGCCGCGCGCGAAAGCCTGCCGGCCGAATTCGTCCGCTCCGAGGTCGCGCGTGGCCGCGCCATCATCCCGGCCAACGTCAACCACCTCGAGCTCGAGCCGATGATCATCGGCCGCAATTTCCTGGTCAAGATCAACGCCAACATCGGCAACTCCGCGGTGCGCTCGTCGATCGAGGACGAAGTCGAGAAGCTCCAGTGGGCGACGCTCTGGGGCGCCGACACGGTGATGGACCTCTCGACCGGAAAGAACATTCACGAGACGCGCGAATGGATCGTGCGCAACTCGCCCGTCCCCATCGGCACCGTGCCGATCTACCAGGCGCTCGAGAAGGTAGGCGGCCGGCCCGAAGACCTCACGTGGGAGATCTACCGCCAGACGCTCATCGAGCAGTGCGAGCAGGGAGTGGACTATTTCACCGTCCACGCCGGCGTGCGGCTGCGCTACATCCCGCTTACCGCGAAGCGGGTGACCGGCATCGTGTCGCGCGGCGGATCGATCATGGCGAAGTGGTGTCTTGCGCACCACCAGGAGAGCTTCCTGTATACGCGCTTCCGCGAGATCTGCGAGATCATGCGCGCCTACGACGTCTCCTTCTCGCTCGGTGACGGCTTGCGCCCGGGGTCGATTGCCGATGCGAACGACGAGCCGCAGTTCGCCGAGCTCAAGACGCAGGGCGAGCTGACGCGGATCGCCTGGGAGTACGACGTCCAGGTGATGAACGAAGGGCCGGGCCACGTCCCCATGCATCTCATCAAGGAGAACATGGAGAAGCAGCTCGAATGGTGCGACGAGGCGCCGTTCTACACGCTCGGACCGCTGACCACCGACGTCGCGCCCGGCTACGACCACATCACCTCGGCCATCGGCGCGGCGATGATCGGCTGGTACGGCACGGCGATGCTGTGCTACGTCACGCCGAAGGAACACCTTGGATTGCCAAACAGGGATGACGTCAAGGCGGGCGTGATCGCCTACAAGATTGCGGCGCACGCGGCGGACCTCGCCAAGGGACACCCGCGCGCGCAGCTCTGGGACGACGCGCTGTCGAAGGCACGGTTCGACTTCCGCTGGGAGGACCAGTTCAACCTGGCGATGGACCCGGTCACCGCCCGCGCGTATCACGACGAGACGCTGCCAGCCGACGGCGCCAAGGTGGCGCACTTCTGCTCCATGTGCGGACCGAAGTTCTGCTCGATGGAGCTGACGCAGCAAGTGCGCGAATACGCCGCCACGCACAACCTCACGAGCACCGACGCGCTGCGTGAAGGCATGCAGGAGAAGTCCGTCGAGTTCCGCAAGGCGGGCGAGATCTACGTGAAGCAGTAGTCGGCGGTCATTGGTCTACGGTCTTCGGTCTCCAGTCCGCACGCCCGCAATGGCGGCCGCAGACCGCAGACCGCAGACCGCAGACCGTCCCCCCTACGCGATCTGCTTCCGGCGCAACGCCACGAGCGCCGCGATCACCACGAAGAAACAGAGCGTAATCCCGGAGCTGCGCATGAACGCCTGGTAGGCCGTCCGGCCGACGAGGTCGAAGATCGTCAGCCCGACGACGGCGAGCGAGACGAACGTGAGCGGTCGCAACGCGCCGGGCAGCCGGTCCCCGTAGTTGGCGAGGTAGACCACGGCTGGCGTCGAGACGAGGAGTACGTAGTCCCAGCCCTGCGGAGATATGAGCGGCATGAGGATCAGCAGCAACCCGACTTCGAGCCCTTCGCTCTGCGGCATGTAGCGGCCGGCCCGCCACACCCACGCGACGACGCCCGCGGCCGCGAGCGATGTCGCGATCGCCAACGCTGACGCGGCACCTCCAGGACCGAACCATCGGCCGAACATCGCGGGCCACGACGTGTTGTCCACGTTGAGCAGGTTGGGAGCGGTCGTGTCGACGACGGTTCGCAGCCACTCGCGATGCAGGACGACGTTGCCGTCCAGGCCGTAGAGGAGGGCCGGCAGCAGCAGCGCCGCCGCCACTCCGGCTCCGGCGCTCACGATCGAGCGCGGGTGCCCGCGCGCGGCGAGCCACGGCAGCAGCAGCACCCCGTACGGCTTGACGACCAACGCGAGCGCCACGAGGAGTCCAGCGAGCGCCTCGCGCCCCGACTTGATCGCAAGCACCGCTGATGTCACGACCGTGGCGAAGATCAGGTTCGCCTGTCCGAGCACGAGCTCGTGCGCGTAGAACTTGCCGAGCACCACTATCGCCGCCGCCACGAGCACCCAGCCAGGCTTCCGCTGTTCCGGCAGCAGCGCCATGCTCGTGCGCAGAAGCAGCACGAGCGCGACAAGCGAAATGGAAAACCAGATGGCCTGCGCCAGCAGCAGGGGTGGGAGGCTGAGAGGAACGGTCAGGACGGCGAAGGCCGGGAGGTACTTGAACTGGAAGTGGCCGTCTTCAACCCGGTACAGCGGCTCGGCGGCCGCGGCGCGTTCGGCGGTTCTCCAGTACACCTCGAAATCCGGCATGGTCTTCGAGGCCTTGAAGACGAAGACCCACACCGCGAGCGCGACGACGACGCCGGCCACCAGCAATCGGGTGTAGCGCGCGCGTCGGACGTTCGCGAAGGCGTGATCGGGAAGCGAGGAGGCCGCGGACGTTGTTGGCACAGGCACAGGCCTCCGCCGGATGATACGCCACCCGCCAAGCTCTGCAGAGTGTGCAAACAGACAAGTCGCCTGTTGTCGGGCCCTTCACCTCAGCAGCCCACAGAGTCAGCTGAGCCGTGTGAAAAACTGAGAAAACTCGTTGGAGTGTCAAGAAAAGTAGAGCTTGAACCGCACGATTGGCACCCGTACTATGACGCGTCTCATCTCACCCGACCGACGATCCGACAAATTCAGGGGCGAGCGAAGCGGACGCACTTCATCCGTCGCGAGAGCAGCGTCTGCGTCGCCCAGCCCATCCGTAAGACCGTTTCGTTGCCGAGCTGCGCGCGTCGTGTGTACCTGCGTCAACCGCGTGCCAAAGGAAAATATGCGCAAGTGGATCCCCGTCCGGCATTCCCTCGTAGCGCTCCTGGTCATCGCGGTGCTCGTACCCGCCGCATCCGCACAAGCCGGTTCATCCCCGAAGACGCGATCGAAGATGGGTCCGCAGCTCCGCGCGCAGACATCTCGTCCCGGATGGTCGCGCGTCATCATCCGTGCGGTGGATGGGGCCGCGGCGGCCAAGGTCGCGCCGCTCGTCAAGCGGGCGGGCGGCACGCTGGGCCGCGCCCTGCCGCTCATCAAGGGACGCGTCGCGTACGTGCCCAATGCCGCGCTGCAGGCGCTTGGCAATAGCGGCCTCGTCGAACAAGTCGCCCTGGACCGGCCCGTCAAGGGCGTGGCGGAACGCACCGGCGCGTCGATCGGCGCCACGAGCATCCGGCAGGAACTGGGGTATGACGGTACCGGCATCGGCGTCGCCGTCATCGATTCGGGCGTGACCGCGTGGCACGACGATTTGACGGGGAGCGGCGGCCAGCGCGTTCGCCGGTTCGTCGATTTTGTCAACGGCCGCACGACGCCCTACGACGACTACGGCCACGGAACGCACGTCTCGGGTGTCGTCGCCGGCAACGGGTTCGATTCCGGCGGGGCGCGATCGGGCATCGCACCCGGTGCGGACCTGATCGTCTTGAAGGTGCTCGACAGCCGCGGCGGCGGCCACATCAGCGATGTGATCGCCGCGCTCGACTATGTGGTCGCGAACAAGAATGCGCTGAAGATTCGGGTTGTGAACCTGTCGGTGTCGGCGGCGGTGCACGAATCGTACGACACGGATCCGCTCACCCTCGCAGCCAAGCGGGCGGTGGCGGCGGGCATCGTCGTCGTAGCGGCCAGCGGCAATTTCGGCCGCGATCCGGAAGGCGACCCGCAGTACGGCGGTGTGACGGCGCCGGGAAATGCCCCGTGGGTACTGACCGTCGGCGCATCCAGCCACATGGGAACCGTACAGCGCGCCGACGACACCATCGCCGCGTTCAGCTCACGTGGCCCCACGGCGGTTGACTACGAAGCGAAACCAGATCTCGTTGCGCCCGGCGCCGGTGTCGAGTCATTGAGCGATCCCGACAGCGCCTTCTATACCAGCAAGGCATCATGGCTGCTCGCCGGGACGGTCGACACGCCCTACCTTCCCTATCTGAGTCTCAGCGGCACGAGCGTGGCGGCCCCGGTTGTCAGCGGCACAGTCGCGTTGATGTTGGAGGCCAACCCCAACCTGACGCCGAATGCGGTCAAAGCCATCCTGCAGTACACGGCACAGCAGTACCCGGGCTACGACGCCCTCACGCAGGGCGCCGGCTTTCTCAACGCGAAGGGCGCGGTGGAGCTCGCGCGATTCTTCGCCGCACCGCCGGGCTCACCCTATCCATCCTCATCCGGTTGGGGAGCACAGGTCATCTGGGGCAATCAGAGACTGCGCGGGGGGCGGCTCGCCCCGGCCGCGAACGCCTGGTCGCCCGCCGTCACCTGGGGCGCCGCGTTGACGCCTGCCGGCAAGAACATCGAGTGGGGAACGCTCTGCGCCCCCGAGGGGTGTGAGAGCGACACTCCGTCGGCCGCGTGGAAAACGGCCTGCGAGGATGCCCTCTGCCGCAGGGTCGCGTGGGGCGCCGGTGATGCCGCCAACGTGGTGTGGGGAACCATGTGCGGCGGCGCCGATTGCCAGGGACCGTGGAGCGTCCTCATGGTTGGTGACCATCCAGCCGATACGAATACGGGCGAGACGATCGTGTGGGGCAGCGACGACGCCGAGACGATCGTGTGGGGCAGCGACGACTCCGAGACGATCGTCTGGGGCAGCAGCGAAACGGACGACACCATCGTGTGGGGGTCGAGCTGCAAGGATTCGTCGTGCGACGTGCTCTGGAAGACGAACGGCCGCTAGCGGACCGTATCAACTGAACCTTACGCCCATGACAGCCTTTCGACAGCATTTTCGCGGGCCAACCAGCGGGAGGCCCGCTCTAGAAATCACAAGGACAGCCACTCGTACCGACTTTGTTAGATCCGTAAGTCAATTTCGGCCAGTTTCTGCATGGTGCGCAGATAGTGCGGACGGGTGACGAAGAAGTGAGCGGTCAGGATTTCCGTGATCACGGCGCGCACGATCGGGAGCGTCGGCAGGTGGGTGCCTCGGCGGTGGCGTTCGCACTGCAGCCAGCTGTACGCGAGCGCGGTGAGGAGGACGTGGCGCTGCCACCCGGGCAGGGTGCGCCCTTCGAAGTGGTCGAGGCCGAGTTCGTCCTTCAGCTCCTGATACTGCTGCTCGATCGCCCAGCGTTGATGCGTCAGCCGCACCAACGTGCGCAGCGAGGCGGTCGCGGGCAAGTGGACGAGATAGAACTTGGTGCGGTCGCTCGTCCCGAGCGCGCGTTCGCACAGCAGCCAGACCTCGGGCGCGAGACGACGGTCGCGCCAGTCGTGCGCCGGCGTCACGCGCGTCGCACAGAACCGGGCACGCCACGCCGGTTGCGTGCCGTTGCGCCACGAGACCACGCGCCACGCCCGTGCGGGCTGCGCCGCGGCCCAGGCGCGCGCCTCGATGGCCGAGCACGTCGGGCGCCAAGGTCGGCCGCGATCGTGGACGGCCGAGGCCGGCGCCCGGCGCCGGCGCGACGAGGGCGCGGGGTGCCGATGAAGATCGTCAGCGTCGACGAGACGCCCAAGGCGTACGCGCATCTGCGCGCGGTGCAACGTCCGCCGCAGCGTCGCACTCTCGCCGAATTCCGCATCGCCGAGGACGGCCGTCACGGTGATCCCGCTGGCCCGGGCCTGCCGCAGCAACGTGAGCGCGAGTTGCCACTTCGGCTGCGCCGCGCACACCGGCCGGAATGCGGGCGCGCGTCCGCTGCGTCCGGTGTCAGCCACGCCTCCGGCAGATACAACGTGGCGCCCAGCATCCACGCCCGGCGCCGTCCACAACGCCACCGTGACCGCGGTCTGGCCATTGGCGATCTTGCCCAGCGCGCCGCAGTACTGGCGCGCCACGCCGACCGAGTGCGGGCCCTGCTTCGGAAAGCTCGTGCCGTCGAGAATGAGGACGCCCGTGCGATCGGGAATCGTGGCGCGCAGCTGGCGCCACACGGCGTCGGCCGACCACGGCGCATCGGTGATGAAATGCTGGAACGCCTGATAGGTGCCCGGATCGCGGACGCGCTCCAACATCGCGCTCATCGACTTGCGCCGGCTGTCGCTCAGCAACCCGAGCAGATAGCGGCGAAACGCGCCGCGCTGGGCTACGTGCGTGAAGCAGACCTCGAACGGCTCGAGCCATTCGCTCAAGCGGTCGAGCCACGCCGGCGCATTGCGCGGGAGCCGCGACAGCACCGAAACGCAGCGTACCGAACGCGTGGAAAAAGTACAAGCTTAAAATGTCCCGTTCGCGCAGATTCCCGAACGAATCTGCTGATTTAACAAAGTCGTATCGTACCCTGCTAGAGATGTTCACCTGGCTTTCGCTGAACGTCGTCGGCCGAGGGGGAGCGTAAGGCGCACAGGTGACGCGCCGGTGCGGCCCGGGTGGCGGACGCTGCCGCTGCCGGCGCAGCTCTACGTCGCCAGCGTCATCGCGATTGGCGCCATCACCCTGGTGGCGTTCTTCCCGCGCGCGTACCCGCAGCCGATCCTGTTCGCCTTCCTCGTGGTCGCGGCGTGCCTGACGTCGATCTGGAAGGTCAACCTGCCGATGTCGGTGACCAACGGCGCGACGCTGTCGGTCTCCTACGCCGCCAACCTGATGTCGCTGCTGCTGCTCGGCCCGCAGCACGCGGTCGTGATCGCAGCGGCCGGCGCGTGGGCGCAGTGTAACTACAAGGCCAAGCATCCTGATCCCCTGCACCGCTCGGTGTTCAGCACGGCGGCAGCCGTGATCATGATGGCCGCGACCGGTATGGTGTACGGCTGGCTGGAAGGACCCTCCGCGCCGTCGACCTTCTCCGGGCTGCCGAAACCGCTGGTCGGCGCCATCGCGACGTACTTCCTGGTGAATACCATCCTCGTCGCCGGCGTCATCGCCATCTCGACGCGGCGCTCGTTCCTGAGCACCTGGGGCCGGGATTTCGTCTGGAGCGCCTCGAGCTTCATGGCGACCGGCAGCGCCGGCGCGTTCGCCGCGGTCATCGTCGCGCGCGGCGAGCACTGGACCGCGGTATTGCTGGTGGCGCCGATCTATCTCACCTACCGCACCTACCAGCTGTTTGTCGGCCGCCTCGACATCGAGAAGCGCCACAACGAGGAGATCCAGCGGCTGCTCGAGCGCGAGCAGGCGTCACGCGCCAGCGCTGAAGAAGCCAACCGCCTCAAGGACCAGTTCCTGGCCGTTGTCTCACACGAGCTGCGCACGCCGCTCAACGCCATTCTCGGATGGGCCGACATGCTGCGGAAGGGGACCCTGCCCGACGCGCAGCGCGAACGCGCCTGCAAGACGATTTACGACAGCGCCAGGCGGCAGGCGCACCTCATCGAAGACCTGCTCGACGTGGCGCGGATCACCACCGGCAAACTGCGGCTCGACCGCGACGCCGTCGATCTGCGCGACGTGGTCCGCGACGCGCTGCAGGTGGTCCAGCACGGCGCCGACGTGAAGAAGATTCGCGTGGCCGTGGATTCCGATCCGAGGTTCGGCGTCGTGTACGGAGACACCGCGCGTCTCCAGCAGATCGTGTCGAACCTGCTCTCGAACGCGGTGAAGTTCACATCGCCGGGCGGCGCCGTTCACGTGCGGCTGACGCGCGCCGGCGACTTCGTGCAGCTGGAGGTGGCCGACACGGGCCAGGGTATTTCACCGGCGTTCCTGCCCTGGGTGTTCGAGCCGTTTCGGCAGGCCGACGGCTCCACGACGCGCGTGCATTCGGGGCTGGGGCTCGGTCTCTCGATTGTCAAGACGCTGGTCGAGGCGCACGGCGGAACGGTCACGGCGGAAAGCGGCGGCGAAGGACGGGGCGCCACGTTCATCGTCCGGCTGCCGATGGCGACACACGCTGACGAGCATGGATCCGCGGCCTTCGGCCCGGCATCGGCGGGCGACGCCACGCTATCGGTGTCGCTGGAAGGCATCTCGGTGCTCGTGGTTGACGACGATGCCCAGAGCCGCGAGGTCGTGGCGGCGCATCTGCAGGACTGCCAGGCCGACGTCGTGACCGCGGCGTCGGCGGCGGATGCGTTCGACGTCCTCCGCTGCCAGCACGTTGACGTCATGATCGCGGACATCGGCATGCCGGAGGAGGACGGATACGCGCTGATTCGTCGGCTCCGCGCGTTCAACGAGCCGCAGGTGGCGTCGATTCCTGCCGCCGCCCTCACTGCCTTCGCGCGCGACGAAGATCGCCAGCAGGCGCTGCAGGCCGGATTTCAATTGCATTTGTCGAAACCGATCGATGCCTCGTCGCTCGTCGCGGCCGTCGCCAGCCTGCGCAGCCTCAGCCCCGCGTAGTTGCAGGGCTGTTCGGCGACCCCACGACAACCACGAAGTACGCGGGGCCGGCTTTAGCCGGCCTGTGGCCCGTCTTATCGGGCAGGCGCTGGAACGGCTGGCGATGGCGGGACGATCATGATGATCGACGGGAACCGCGCCGGCTGTGCCGTAGCGCCTCTCGGGTTCGGGTAACCCTTCGACCCGCCCCAGGTCCAGTCCTTGATCGTCACGCCCGGCGGGAACGCCATCGTATCCTCGCGAAAGCGTCCAATCGAGAACATGTGGGTGGGTGGTTCCTCGAACACCTGGTCGCCGCGCTCGCGAAGCTGGGTGCGATAGAACGTGACGAGATCGATATACGGCGCGGTTGCGCCGTACACGTAGTAGCGCTGCCCGCGGCCCGCATCGTAAGAGGCGATGAACTGCGCCGTCGGGTAGACGGGGAAATAGATCGTTGCCGCGTCCGGTGCATTCGGATCCGCCTCCGCCGCTGGTGCCGCCTCCGCCGGGGGTGCCGACTGAACCGGGGGCGCCGGAGTGGCCGGAGGTTGAGGCGCAGGCGCGGGTGGCCGTGCGGGGGGATCCTGCTGTTGCGTTCCGGGCCGCGGGAACGGTTGTGGCGTTTGCCCGAAGGTTGGTGCCGCCAGGAGTACGACGGCAACGAGAGCAACACACGCGCGCGTCATGTGCCCATTATAGAAGTGGGCACGCCGATGTCCTACTTGCGCGTGAGGCAGAGCTGGATTCGGCGAAGAAGGCACGACGCTTCCGTTTTCACGGCAATCGGGAGCACCACGGCTGCAAGAATGCCGTTGCGCTCGCTACAGGGCGTCTCGGCGGTAAGCCCATGGCTCCGCGTCAGTTGTCGCACTTATTCGCGAGTACATCCCGGCACGTGCCGGTGGCGTGCATCTTGCCTCCAGGACTCTCGTGACTCGAAACGGTCCGATGCTGGACCCCGAGTCCTAGGAGGCGGCGGTCCGTGGACGATTTCGATATCGCGCAAAGCAAGATTGGTGAGTCAGCCCAGCGAGTCGTTGACCGTGCCATCGAGGAGTCCCGCCGACGGGACCACGCGCTGCTGACCAACGAGCATATTTTTCTGGCGTTCGCGCAGGTCGAGTGGGACACGTTCTCACAGGTCATGCGCGACCTCGAGCTGAATCCGCACGAAATATTGCAGGCGCTCGAGGAGCACCTCCAGGTGCTGCCCACGTTCTCGGGCCGCGAGCTGCGCGTGGCGCCCGCCACCAAGCTGGTGTTCAAGCTCGCGTTCCACCAGGCCAGCCGGGCGGGCCGCCAGACCATCGAGTCGTCCGACTTGTTTTCGGCGATCTTCGAGGAGAGCCAAGGGGTCCCTGTTTCCATCATCCGCCGTCATGGCGTCGAGCCGGAGGTGCTCGTGACGCGAATCGCCACCAGGATGCGGGACAACGAGCTTCGCGAGGAGCGCCTGCGCAAACGTTTCGAGCTGCCGCCGTTCCTCAAGCACTTCGCCACCAACCTGAACCTGCTCGCGCGGCAGGACAAGATCGCGCCCGTTTACGGCCGCGACGAGGAGATCCAGCAGGTGCTGGAAATCCTCTGCCACCGCGAGCGGTCCAACTCGGTGATGCTGATCGGCGAGCCCGGCGTCGGCAAGACGGCGATCGTCGAAGGCCTGGCGCGACGGATCGAGTTCGAGCCAGACAGCGTGCCGGTGCGCCTCCGTGACTGCCAGGTGATCAACCTGCAGATGAACACGATGGTCGCCGGGACGATGCTCCGCGGCATGTTCGAGGACCGGATCCAGAACGTGATTCGCGAGATCAAGGAGCGGCCGAACCTGATCCTCTTCGTTGACGAGGCGCACACGATGGTCGGCGCCGGCTCGGCGCTCGGCGCGCCGTCGGATGCGGCCAACGTGTTCAAATCGGTGCTCGCGCGCGGCGAGGTCCGCATGATCGGCGCGACCACGCTGAGCGAATACAAGGAATACATCCAGGAAGACGAGGCGCTGGCGCGCCGGTTCCGCACCGTGCAGGTGCTCGAACCGACAATCGAGGAGACGCGCCGCATCCTCTACAACCTGCGCCCGCGGCTCGAGCGGAATTACTCGGTCCGCCTGCTCGACGAAGCGATCGAAACGGCGCTCGAGATGTCGCCGCGCTACCAGCGGCATCTGCACCTGCCGGACAAGGTGATCGGCTGGCTCGACACCGCGGCCGTCCGCGCCGAGATCGACCGCCGCTGGGAAGTGAAGGATCAGGACGTGATCGAGGTGATCTCGCACGCGTCGCAGATTCCCAAGGACATGGTGTTCCGCGACGTGGGCGACCGGTTCAAGGAAGTCGAGCATCGCCTCGGCAAGCGCGTGATCGGGCAGAAGAAGGCCGTCACCGCGCTGGCGCACCGCCTCGTGCTGAACAAGGGACCGCTGAAGGATGGATTCGATCGTCCTGACGGCGTACTCCTGTTCCTCGGGCCCACCGGCGTCGGGAAGACGGAGCTCGCCAAGTCGATCGCGGAGTTCCTCTTCGGCGACGACAAGAAGATGATCCGTATCGACATGTCCGAATACCAGGACGGCGGCGTGTCGGTGGACAAGCTGATCGGCATGCCGCGCGGCATCGTCGGCAGCGAGCGCGGCGGATTGCTGACCAACCAGCTGAAGGACAATCCCTGCACCGTCGTTTTGCTCGACGAGATCGAGAAGGCGAGTCCCAGCCTGCTCAACCTGTTTCTCCAGGCGTTCGACGAGGGCTGGCTGACCGACGGCCGCGGCAAGCGCGTATATCTCTCGGACGCGATCATCATCATGACGTCGAACGCGGGGTCGGAGCACTTCCGCAAGCTGACCAACCCGATGGGATTCCGCTCCGGACATCTGCCGCTCGACCAGGTGCAGTCGGAGATCAATCGCGAGTTGGAGCGGCGGTTCCCGCCCGAGTTCCGGAACCGCATCGATCAGGTCGTACTCTTCCAGCCGCTGACCAAGGACGAGGTCCGCGACATCGCGCTCAAGTACATCGACCAGGTCGACGTGCACGCTGAAGCGCTGGAACAAGACGCTGACGATCGAGCCCGACGCGCTCGAGAAGCTGGTGACCGAAGGCTACAGCATGGCCTACGGCGCGCGATTCCTGAAGCGTGTCATCGACGACCGGATCAAGCTGCCGCTCAGCCAGCAGTGGAAGGAAGCGGCCGCATTCCGGGCCACGCTGAAGGACGACCAGATAGTGCTCGAAAGCGTCGGCCCACGCCTCGTGGCGTCGAGCGACCCGGACGCGATCGCGGTCTAGTAGCCGGCAGCGGGCAGCAGGCAGTTGAAGCGGCGGACCTCAGGTCCGCCGTTTCTCATTTCTGCGCTGGTTTCATCACCGACTGCGCGCCGCCGGCTGCCCGCTGCCGGCTGCGTGTTACATTGGCCTTCATCCCCTGGAGGCCATTTGGTTTCATATCGACGCCAGCATCTCTTTGTACTCGCGGCCACGCTCGTGGTCACGGCGTCCCTCGCTCGCGCGCAGGGCCCCGCTGCCTCGTGGTGGAACCACGTGGTCTGGTTGTCAGACGACGCTCTGAAGGGACGAGCAGCCGGATCCGAGGGCCATCGGAAAGCCGCCGAGTATGTGGCGGAGCAGTTCGAGAAGCTCGGGTTAGTCCCTGGCGCCGGGAACAGCTTACCTGCAGCCCGTGGAGCTACGGGCCATCACGATCGATCGCGCGGCTTCGAACGTCGCCATCATGGCCGGGGGCCGGCGGCGGCCGCTCGACCCGGCAAAGCAGATTGCGCTCAACGGCCGGGGCGCCTGCGGCACGACCGACGCCGCCCTGGTGTTCGTCGGCTACGGGCTCGCAGCGCCCGAGGTCGGCCACGACGATTTGTCGGGCGAGGACCTCGAGGGCAAGGTCGCGGTCTATTTCGCGGGCGCGCCGGCCAGCCTCACCGCGGCCGTCGTCGCGCATCGGCAGGCCGCCGGCGAGCGCTGGCGCGTGCTGCAGGAACATGGCGCGGTCGGCCAACTCATGATCTACAACCCGTTCCAGGCGGGCGCCGAGTGGGAGCGGACGATCACCACCGCGCAGCAGCCAACCTACAGCCTGGCTGACCAGGAGGAGTTTGCCGGCCGGAAGCTGGCCGCGACGGTCAGCCACGAGGCGGCGGCTCCGCTATTCGAAGGGTCTGGCCACGATCTGTCCGCGCTGCTCGCGACGGTCAAGGCCGGCACGGCGCTGCCGCGCTTTCCGCTGAAGACCTCGGTGCGCGCGCAACTGCGCTGCACGTCGGAGGTGGTGCCCTCTGAGAACGTGGTCGCCGTCGTCGAAGGAAGCGATCCGTCCTTGCGCAACGAGTTCATCGTCCTCACGGCCCATCTCGATCACGTCGGGGAGTTCGGGTCGGGCGACGACGTGATCTACAACGGCGCGATGGACAACGCGTCGGGCGTGGCGAGCCTGATCGACCTCGCGGCGCGGCTTCGCGCCGCAGGGACGAGGCCGAAGCGCAGCCTGGCGTTCGTCGCCGTCACAGCCGAGGAGCGCAACCTGCTCGGCTCGTACTACTTTGCGCAGCGGCCCTCGCTGCCGGCCGGCGCGCGGCTGGTGGCGAACATCAACCTCGACATGTTCCTGCCTATCATTCCGATGAAGTCGCTGATCGCGTTCGGCATGGAGGAGTCGTCGCTCCAGCGCGACGTCGAGGCGGCGGCCGAGTCGGTCGGCATCAAGGCCGAGCGGGATCCGATCCCGGCGCAGAACGTGTTCATCCGCAGCGATCAGTACAACTTCGTGCGCGTCGGGGTGCCGTCGGTGATGTTGATGACCGGTGCTGGTGGCGACCGTGAAAGTTGGAAGACCTGGGAGCAGTGGATGGCGACGCGGTATCACCGGCCGTCGGATGACAGCAAGCAGCCGGTGAATTTCGCGTCGGCTGAGACGTTCCAGCGGGCGCTCGTGGCGCTCGTGCGCCGCGTCGGGGACGCCGAGCGCGCGCCGGAGTGGAACGCGAACAGCGTGTTCAAACCGGCCGGCAGCCGGCAGTAGGCAGCAGGCAGTTCTTCCGGCTGAAGCCGGCAAGCCACGAGCACGGAGTTCACACCCAGCTCGCAGGGCCGGCTCTTCAGCCGGCTCACTTCCATTCGAGTATCTGCTGCTCGGATTCGGTCGCCGGATCCTGCTTCGTGGTTCCATCCTCGTCGCGGTTACGCGTGTGCATGCCGTATTTCGTGCGCAGCAGGCTGACGACGGTCTGGACCTCCTTGCGGTACGAGGCAGGCGCGTACTTGCCCGCGTAGAGCTGCGTGTAACCCTCGACCAGCTGCGGGTACTCCTGCGTGAGCCAGCGCATGAAATGATCGCGCGTCCCGCCCTCGAGGAACATCACGTTGCAGCCGACGAACTGCGCGCCGTGGTCGGCGATCGCCTTCATCGTCCGCTCGAGGAGCGCCGGCTTCGACGAGATACCCGGGACGATGGGGTTCATCAGTACACCGGCGCGGACGCCTGCGTTCACGAGCTCGCGGACGGCGCGGAGCCGCTGCAGCGGATGCGCGGTACCGGGCTCGAGCTGACGCCACGCCTCCTCGTCTACTGTGGGGACGCTGATGTAGACGCTGCAGCCCGCAGTCCGCGACAGGTCCGCGAGCACGTCCTTGTCGCGGACGACCATCGGTCCCTTGGTCACAACGCCTGCCGGGTTCCGGAACTCGCAGAGCGCTTCAAGCGACCGGCGCGTCAGCTTGTAGTGACCTTCGATCGGCTGGTAGCAGTCGGTGGCGGTGCCGACGGCCACGTACTCGCCCTGCCACGACGGCTTGCGCAGCTCGCGGCGTAAGACTTCGACGAAGTTCGTCTTCACGAAGATGATCGACGCGAACTCGTCGTCTGCGCCGAGCTCGAACTGCGTCTGGTAGCGCCGGGCATAGCAGTAGTGACAGCCGTGGGTGCAGCCGCGATAGGGATTCAGCGTCCACTCGAAGGGCATGCCCTTCACGCGGTTGAGAGCCGACCGGCACGCGACCTCCTGGTAGCGGGCGGCATCGGCGCGGCGGACCGCGTCGGTCAGGGCGTCGGCGCCGCCGGCTTTGACCAGGTCGGCGATCTGCCGGGTCGTCGGCCTGGCCTTGCCGAGATCGAACAGAAGCGGCGCGATTCCCATTGTATTCGTCGTATGTTCGCCTAGTGTAACACGCCAGTCCCAACCCGATCGGCGCGTCCGGAAGGACCCGCCTTCAGCGGTAAGCCGGCTGACTTCGCGTCGCGAGTGGCGTGGCGGCCGGCCCAGGCCGATCTGAAGGTCGGCCTCTACATGAATACAAGGAGTTGTGGCTTCCGCCTTCAGGCGGAAGGGGACGCAGGCACCCCCCGCCAGTAATCGAGCAAGTCCTCCAGCATCTGGTCGAAGGGGATCCGCGCGGTCCACCCGGTGGCCTCACGCAGGCGGGTTGGATCGCCGACGAGGACCGGAATGTCGTTCGGGCGCAGGCGCGCGGGGTCGATCTCGACGCGCACGGGCACGCGCGCGCGCGACAGGAGGGAGTCGAGCACCGCCTGCGCGGAGCGCCCCACGCCGGAGGCGACGTTGTAAACGACGCCTGGCGTACCCCGCTCCATGAGCATCGTGTAGGCGCGGACGGTGTCGCGGACGTCGGTGAGGTCGCGCTCGGCGGCGAGATTGCCGACCTTGATCACCGGCTCGAGCGCGCCGCGCTCGATGAGCGCGATCTGGCGCGCCATGCTCGGGGCCGCGAACGAGGGACGCTGGCGTGCGCCCGTGTGGTTGAACACGCGCGGCAGGATCGTGACGATCCCGTCCTGCACCAGCGCTTGCGCGCCGAGCTGCTCCTGGGCGAGCTTGCTGATCGCGTACGGGCTTGCCGGCGCGAGCGGCGCATCCTCGGCAATCGGCCTCTCTGACGGCGCATAGACATGCGCCGACCCGGGTATCAGCACGCGGCACTCGACGCCGGCGCGGCGGATCGCGTCGAAGAGGTAGTGCGTCGCCAGCACGTTCGTCGAGAGCGTATCGGCAGTGCGCGACCACGATTCGGCGACATGTGCGGCGCCCGCGCAGTGATACACACGGGACGGCTTCAGCTCCGCGATCGCCCGGCGCACATGATCGCGATCGAGCAGGTCAACGGTGTTCCAGCGGGCGAGGCCCGCGAGCGGCGGCGGCGGCGCAGAGCGGGCCCAGGCGACGAGATCGGCAGGCGGGCCTGAAGCCACCTGCTCGAGCAGGTGACTGCCGGCGAACCCGGCTGCGCCGGTGACGAGAACGACCGGTGTCACCAGCCTCAGTCGCGGCGCCCGTATTGCGCCTGGTAATACGACCGGAACGCGGGATCGTTCTCCTTGATCGGCCGCCACCACCACTCGTTGCGCTGATACCAGTCGATCGTTCCGCGCAACCCGTCCTCGAACGGCACCGCCGGGGCCCAGCCCATCGCGCGCAGCTTTGCGGTGTCGAGGGAGTAGCGGCGGTCGTGGCCCGGGCGATCCTGCACCGGCTTGACGAGCGACACACGGCTTGCCGAGCGCCTCGAGGATGCGGTGCGTCAGATCGACGTTCATCACCTCGTTGCCGCCTCCGATGTTGTAGACCTCACCGTCCTGCTCCCTTGTCGATCAGCAGATCGATCGCCCGGCAGTGATCCTCGACGTGCAGCCAGTCGCGCACGTTGCGCCCGTCGCCATACAGCGGGACGGGGATATCGTCGATCGCGTTGGTGACGAACAGGGGGATGACCTTCTCCGGGAACTGGTACGGCCCGTAGTTGTTCGACGCCCGCGTGACGATGATGGGCAGATCGTAGGTGGCCCAGTAGCTGTAGGCGAGCCGGTCCGCCCCCGCCTTGCTCGCGGAATAGGGATTGCGCGGCCGCAGCTCGTCGGTCTCGCTGCTGGCGCCGGACGGCACGTTGCCGTACACCTCGTCGGTCGAGATCTGCACGAAGCGGCGCAGGCGAGTCGCGCGCCGCGCCGCCTCGAGCAGCACGAACGTGCCTTCGATATCGGTCCGGATGAACTCGCCGGCGGCGAGGATCGACCGATCGACGTGCGTCTCCGCCGCAAAATGGACGACGACCTCAGCCTGCTCGACCAGCGGCCCGCTCACCGGCGCGTCGGCGATGTCGCCGTGCACGAAGGTGTGCCGCGGGTCGTCCATCACGTCGTGCAGGTTCTCGCGCCGGCCGGCGTAGGTCAGCTTGTCGAGCGTCGTGACGCGCCAGTCAGCGTGGCGCGCCAGGGCGTAGCGGACGAAGTTGCTGCCGATGAACCCGGCGCCGCCGGTGACGAGCACGTCAACCATCCACGCTACCGCTGGCCGAATGCGCCGAAGAAGTTGGAGAACGTGCCCAGGCCCGCGAGCACGAACGAGAAGTTGAACCGGCGGTCGGACGGAATGGGGAATCCGGCGCCCGTCGGATAGTTATACCTCTGGAAGTCGGCCTGCAGCCCGCAGCACTGTGCCATGTATGACGCCATGACACTCTGGCTCTGGAGGTAGCCACGGGCGATGTCCAGGCTGAGCGCGTAGCTGCTGGCGATGCGGCCCTGCAGCCACCGGCTCGTGGTGGACAGCTGCAGCGCGCTGTTGGTCGACTGCGCTGGGGCTGTAGCCGGTACCGGCTATAGCTGACGTTTGCCGACATCGACGGCCGGGCCGGCTCCCCCGCCGCGCGCCGGCGGAATCAGCTGCATGTTGGTGCCGGTGGTGAAGATCTGCAGCCCGTTGCCGGTCACGTCGTATTCGAGCCTGGTCGTGGCGTCGATGGTCGCGCTCGGGGACACTCGCGCGGTCACCGCAACCGGCGACAGCTCGACGGCCTCCGGCCGCCCGGTGGCGCTGACGTAAGTCGTGTCGTACCGGCTCGACAACGGGTTGGAGTAATAGGTCTGCTGCAGCCCGACGCTGATGAACTCGCGCGTCGTCGAGGGCGTGCCGTCCACCGGCCGGCTGCGGTAGAAGAACCGGTTGGTGAGCCCGTAGGTAAAACGCGCGGCCCCGCCGACGATGAAATCGGAGACGTCGCTGATCAGCGGCACCCTCGCCTGGTTGTCGATCTCTGTCATGTAGTCGACCGCGAAGGCCGGCTCGATGACGTGCTTCATTCGCTCCCGCGAACGGCTCGTCGGCGTGTCCCAGATCTTGTTGAAGACCGGTCCGATCACGTCGGTACGCATCGGTCAGCGCCTGGCGCACCAGCGAATCGGATCCCAGCCGGCCGGAGGACTCGAGGCTGCGCGAGTAGTATGTCGTCTGGCTGGTGGCGGTCTGCGTGACCGACAGATAGGTCAGCGTCGACAGCGGCACGCGCAGCGCCGGAGCGATATTCGCGCGGCCCGAGGCTGTTGTCCAGTTCGATGACGCCGTTGTTGACGGTGCGGTACGGCAGGTACGCGAAGTCGGTGTTGAGCGATGCGTACACGGGGAGACGCAGCAGCCGCTGTGGCGCCACGATCGCCGTGAGGCGCGGGGTGCTGCCGAGGACGGTCGAACGCGTCGCGCCGTCGAAGATCTCGTTGCGCATGTACTGGGCACTCGTGGACAGCCAGCCGACGCCCGCCGAGACGCCGCCGTCGATCACGCGGGCCGCACGCGTCGAGTAGTGGATGTTCTGCTGGTAGAGCTGCTCCGTCGTGATGTCGGAAAAGTAGTCCACGCGGGCGCGCGCCCGCACCGTCCCGCCGAGGCTCTGCACCAGTGAACCCAGTACCTGGAAGCTCCGGCTCTCGGGCAGGGTGGTGGACACGCCGTTGTCGGTGAACTGGGTCTCGTTCTGTGAGAACTGGTAGAGGCGCAGGTTGCCCCACGAGGACGCGTTGGACTGGTAGCGGTACTCGCCGCCCATACCTTGCCCCGTGTTCGTGAACCAGTCGTGAACGAAGGTCGCGTCCTGGCTGCGGCCTATCGCCCAGAAGAACGCGTTGCTCAGCGACTGCCCGCGCAGCGTCGATCGTGCCGTAGGTCGGCATCAGGAACCCGGTGGCGCGCTCGTCGTCCTGGATCGGGTAGTAGATGACCGGCAGGTACATGAGCGGGACGCCTTTCACCCGCAAGACCATGTTGCGCGCGATCGCGTACTCGTCGAGGTTGATCGTCACGCTGCCGCTCGTGACCTCCCACCGCGGCGTCGGCTGTACGCACGTGGTGAACCCGCCGCGTGTGATCTTGTACTGCCGGCCGCTGATCTTCTCGATCGTGTCGCCGTAAAAGTAGACGTCGGGATCCTGGTTGCCGAACTGTGCCCGGTCAACGGTCGGACCGAGCGACATGATGCCGGACGCCTGGTGGAACGTTCCCTTGCCGGTATTCCAGTCGGTACTCGATCCGTTCCGCGGCGATGCGCCCTTCAGGATTCGTGAAGACGACGTTGCCCGTCGCGACGAGCGTGTTCGTCACCGTGAAGAGCTCGACCTGATCGGCCGAGAATTTCAGGCCGGAGCCGGGCGGCTCCCACTCGACATCCCCGGTCAGGCGCCAGTGATCGGCGGAGAGCTGTTCGATGCGCCATTGCCCCGCGTCGAGAAGGTCGAGCAGGCCGCGCTGCTGGGCCGGGACCGTCACGGGCGCGGGCACGGGCACAGGCGCAGGCGCCGGCGGAGGCTGCGCCGCGGCCGACGCGGCAAGAAGACAGACGCTGAACGGGAGCAGAAACCGTAAGAACACCATGGACCACGTCGGGGAATCATCGCAGGATAGCACGGCGCCGAAGGCCGTCGCGAACGGCGCCGGCGAGGAAAATCGACCCGGCGACGCACACCGTTTCGGCGGCGCCGATGGCCAGGCCAACCGCCCGCGCGGCGTCGCGCTCGACGCGGACGGGCCGGGCCGGATCCGCCGCCGCAACGTGGCGCGCGAGATCTGCCGCCGGCATCGCCCGCGGGGTGGCCGCCTCGGTCGCGACGACCGCGGACGTCACCGGGAGCAGCGCCGCCAGCATCCCGTCCACGTCCTTGTCACGCATGACGGCGATGACGAGCGCGGGCCGCTCCGGATGCCATCGACCGAGGTACGCGGCCAGCGCGCGGGCGCCGTCCACGTTGTGCGCGGCATCGAGCAGCACGCGCCGGCCACCCTCGATGGCGATCAGTTCGAGCCGCGCCGGCCACATCACGTCCGACGAGGCCGCGCTCGATGGCATCCGCGGACACGGCGACGCCGGCCTCTCGTGCGGCCTCGAGGACGCGTATGGCGACGAGGGCATTGGCAACCTGGTGATCGCCGCGCAACGCGAGCGTCAGCGGACCATACCTGCCGGCCGGCGTCTCGATGGAGAGCGAGGCCTGGCCGTCCGTGATGACCGCGTCCACGATGGCGCCGTCGCCGGCCCGAATCAGCCGCGCACCGCGCCCGCGGGCGGCGCGGCCGATGACGTCGAATGCCGCCTCCGGCATCGCGCCGGCGACGATGGTCATGCCCGGCTTCACGATGCCGGCTTTCTCGAAGGCGATCGCCTCGATGGTGTCGCCCAGGTGCTGCTGATGGTCGAGCCCGATCGACGTGATGGCGCCGGCCACGGGAGTCACGACGTTGGTCGCGTCGAACCGGCCGCCCAGGCCGACTTCGATCACGGCCACCTGCACGTCGGCCTGACGGAACAGCTCGAAGGCGATCGCCGTGGTCGCCTCGAAGAACGTCGCCTTCAGCTCCTCCGCCAGCGGGATCACGCGCGCGGCGACGCTCTCGAGCGCGGCGGAATCCACCGCCGCCGTCCCGATGACGAACCGCTCGTTCAGGTCAACGAGGTGAGGCGAGATGTAGCGGGCGGCACGGACGCCGCCACTGACGAGCGCGGCATGCACCATGGCCGTGACCGAGCCCTTGCCGTTGGTGCCGGCGACGTGGATGGACGTGAAACGGCGTTCGGGATGGCCGAGCGCCTCGCACAGGCGCGAGATGTTCTCGAGCCCCAGCTTGATGCCAAAGGTCTCGAGCGCGAAGAGGCGGTCGAGCACCTCAGATCGAGGATTCCGCGGCCGTGCCTGCTCCCACGGCGACCGGCGCGGGGCGCGCGGCGCGTACCGGCTCGGCGCGCATGAACCGCAGCGCGCGGGCAATCGTGGCCTTCATCTCGCGGCGGTCCACGACGAGGTCCAGCATGCCGTGATCGACGAGGAACTCGCTGCGCTGGAACCCCTCGGGCAGCTTCTGCCGGATCGTCTGCTCGATCACCCGCGGGCCCGCGAAGCCGATGAGCGCCTTCGGTTCGGCGATGTTGAGATCGCCGAGCATGGCAAAGCTGGCGGTCACGCCGCCCGTCGTCGGATCGGTCAGGACCGAGATGAACGGCAGCCGCGGCGCGATCGAGCCGCGCCAGCGCCGCGCAGACCTTCGCCATCTGCATCAGCGACAGCGCGCCTTCCATCATGCGCGCGCCTCCGGAGCACGAGACGATGACCACCGGGTGGCGGCGCGCCAGCGCCATCTCGATGCCGCGGGTGATCTTCTCCCCGACGACGACGCCCATGCTGCCGCCGATGAACGTGTACTCCATCGCCGCCACGACGACGCCGAGACCGTCGAGCCGCCCGGTCGCGATGACGACGGCGTCCTTGAGACCGGACTTGTGGATCGTGGAGTCGAAGTCGATCGCGGTAGGGCTTGGTGTCGGTAAAGTGCAGCGGATCGTTGGACGTCAGGTTCGGGAAGTGCTCATCCCACTCGCCATCGTCGAACAGGGCGCGGAGACGATCGGCGGCGCTGATCCGGAAGTGGTGCGCGCACTTCGGACAGACGTTCAGGTTTGTCTCGAGGTCCTTGTTGTAGATGATCTGGGCGCATCCAGGGCACTTGACCCAGAGACCCTCAGGAACCCTGCTCGGCTTCTCGGCGGTAGCCGACGCAATCGGGGTCCGGGCCTTTTTGAACCACGCCATCAGGCCCGACTTTAGCACGATCCAAAGCTCGGTGCAGGCCGGCCGCTGCCGCTACCTTGGCACGTAATACCGCGTTCCTTTCTTCATCGATTTGATCTGCCGGATCAGATCGTCGAGTGCCTCGTCGCTCGACTGCAGGTCGATCTGCGACGTCTCGACGACGAGGAGCGGCGTGGCCGAGTAGTGAAAGAAGAAGTGCTGGTAGGCCTCGTTCAGCTCGCGGAGATAGTCGTCGGCGGGGATGGGTACGTCGTGGCCGGGATCGCTCCGCGCGATCGCGAAGGCGGCCGGTCAGCACGTCGGTCGGCGCCTGCAGGTAGATGACGAGGTCGGGAGCGGGAACGTCCTTGGCGAGGAGATCGAAGAGCCGCTGGTAAATGAACAGCTCGTTATCATCCAGGTTCAGGTACGCGAAGATCTTGTCGCGGTCGAAGAGGTAGTCACAGACCGTTGCCTGCGCGAAGAGGTCGGCCTGACGCAGCGTGAGCTGCTGGCGGTGACGGTTGAGCAGATAGAAGAGCTGTGTCTGCAGCGCCGCGCCGGGACGTCCCGCATAGAAATCGGCGAGGAACGGGTTCTCCGTGTCCTCCAGCACAGCCGTGGCGTCGAGGCGCAGCGCCAACCGCTCGGCGAGCGACGTTTTGCCCGCGCCGATCGGGCCTTCGATAGCGATGTACTGGAAGAGCATGTCGTCGAGCGCGCTCCGGGTGGGCCTGCGCGTGCATGCTATCATCCGGCGTTTGGTGATGACGATATCGAGGCACGAGGCACCAGGCTCGCGGCGCACGGCGCAAGGCACCGCGAAACGGCCGTCGACTCCGAGCGTCGTCTCTGCGGTCTTCTGCCTTCTCGTCAGCGCCTGCGCGACGATTCCTCCCGCCGCCGCCGCCGGTTCCTGTGGCTCCTCCCGCGATCACGTGGGAGGAAAAGCTCGGCTGGATCCTGCGGCTGGAGGATCAGCGCATCCTGCGCGATCCGAACCCGCCGCCGCCGTCGATCATCGCGCCGGCGACCCGCGATCGTCCTGCCGTCGTCGCGCTGCCGCAGCCGTCGGACCTGATTCGCCTGCTGGCGGACGCCGAGGCGCGTTCACGGCGCCGGGCGGCGCTGGCGGTGGGCCGCGTCGGATTGCCGGAAGGCGTCGAGCCGCTCGCCGGACTGCTCACCGACCCGGAGCCCGAGGTGCGGCAGATGGCGGCGTTCGCGCTCGGCCTCATTGGCGACGCGCTCGGCCCGCCCCGCGTTGATCGCCGCGCTCAAGGACGCCGACCCGCTCGTGCAGGGCCGCGCCGCCGAGGCGCTCGGCAACATCGGCGAGCGCGGTGACGCGGCCCCGATCGCCGAGATGACGCAGGCGCACGTGAAGGCGGGTGCGTTCACGGAACGTCATGCCCGACGATCTGAGCCACCCGATCGCGCCCGCGGTGGACGCCGCACGCCTGGGCCTGTATGCGCTGGTGCGGCTCAACGATTTCGAAGCGGTCGCCGCCACGGTGCTCGACGCGTCCGGGCAGCCGTGTCGAGCTGGTGGCCGATCGCCTACGCGCTGCAGCGGCCCGGCGATGCCCGTGCCGCGCCTGCGCTCCTGACGCTGCTCAATACGCCTGGACGTTACACGGCCGCGTTCGCGGCCCGCGGCCTGGGCGTGATCAAGGCACACGGGGCGGCGGGCCCGCTGCGCCAGATCGTCGAGCAGCGGCGTGCGCATCCAGCCGTCGTCATCCAGGCCGTGCGCTCGCTTGGCGCCATCGGCGACGCGGCGGCGGTGCCCGTCCTCGAGAAAATCGTCGTCGACGCGAAGTCCGATCCGCAGCTGCGGCTCGAGGCGATGAACGCGTTCGCCCTGCTGGCGGACATGGACAAGATCGACTTCCTGCTCGACCTGATCACCGATCCGACGCCGGGGATCCGGGCGAACGTGATGCGGGCGCTGGCCCGTCTCGATCCGGAGACGTTCCTCGGCGCCCTGTCAGGGCTCGACGTCGATCGCGACTGGACCGTGCGTTCCGCGGTGGCCGCGGCGCTCGGCGACGGTGCCGCCAGAGCTCGGCGCCGCGCGGCTGACGATGATGCTGCAGGACCGGGACCAGCGCGTGATTCCAGCGGTGCTGGCCGCGCTCGTGACAGCCAAGGCGCCGGGCGTCGAGCAGATCCTGCTCGAGCACGTGAAGGCGGACGACTTTGCCGTCCGGGCGGCGGCGGCCAACGGCCTCGCCGAGCTGAAGGCCGTGGCAGCGCTCCCCGCGCTCATCGCGGGCTATCGCAGCTGGGATGGCGACAGCACCTACGTGGCGCGCGCGGCCGCGCTCGGCGCCGTGGCGCGGATCGACCCCAACGTGGCCCGTCCCGTGCTCCAGGACGCGCTGAACGATCGCGAGTGGGCGATCCGCGTGCGCGCGGCCATCCTGCTGCGAGAGCAGGGCGTGGCCGATGCGCAACCCGCGAGGCCCGCCCGCAGCGGCCGCCCGGTCGAGCAGGCGGAGTGGGACATCCTGCTCAATCCAAAGTTCTCGCCGCATGCCTACATCGAGACGGATCGCGGCACGATCGAGATCGAGTTGACGATCCTCGACGCGCCGCTGACCGTCAGCAACTTCATCGCGCTGGCGCGCAAGGGCTTCTACAACGGCATCGCGGTGCATCGTCTCGTGCCCGACTTCGTCATGCAGCACGGCGACCCGCGCGGCGATGGCGAGGGCGGCCCAGGGGCCGCCCTCCGCGACGAGATCAATCAGCGGCCCTACCTCCGCGGCACGGTCGGGATGGCGCTCGACTGGAAGGACACCGGAGGCAGCCAGTACTTCATCACGCATTCGCCGCAGCCGCACCTCGACGACCGCTACACCGTCTTCGGTTTCGTGGTGAACGGGATGGACGTCGTCGACGACGTGCAGCAGTGGGACGTGATCAGGCGGATTCGAATCTGGGACGGGATCACGCCGCAGTAGACTCCGACTCCGCACAGGCAGGGGAGCAACTCCCTGCTCGCCATATCCCAACTCCCCGATCTGATCCTGCTCCCGCTCCTGAGAGGCGGACCTGGCGGTCTGCCTCTACGTGGACCGTATCAACTGGAGTTGGGAGTGAGAGAATCCCTCCCTTCGTCGGTCTGGATTGCGCGAGTGTCCTGCCGCACGACCCGGCGCACTCTGCCGCCTGGCACGTCGGCCCGGGTGTCGGCGACCTCGCTTCGCGGGCTGGCTCCCGGCCTCAAGTGCGGGGGGAGCCGGCAGCAACCGTGAGAACAGAAAGCAAAAAAAAATGGGGTGCTCAACAGAGCACCCCCTAAAGTCTTGCGGAAGAATTACCGCTTCTTCGCGGCCTTCTTCTTTGCGCCCTTGGCAGCCTTCTTCGCCATTGTCTTCTCCTCAGGTTGTGCGGCTCAACCTCCGACGGTCCGCTTGGCCGTCACAACGGGTGGGCTGAGCCATCCACCCTCATACCAGATGTAGATTATGGGTGAGATTTTTCTCGTGTCAAGCACAAAAGCGCGCAGGTTGTCAAAAAAACGCGCCGTCGAGGCACGCTCATTCGCGCGTGCGATGTCAAGTGAAGGGGCGAGCGCGCGGTCGAAGGCGAGGGCGCGCCGCCGAATCAGCGCGCGGTGCGCGGAGGACCGAGATCGCTGATGCGCGATCAGTGCGCCGACGCGCTGAGGCGTACGAGATGCCGTCGCGCCGCGTCCTTCGCGTGCCGATCGCCGCCGAAGACCGTCGTCGCCGCGCGATAGAGATCGATCGCGATCCGATTCGAGCCGAGGCGCTCGTGCACGCGCGCCGCGTCCACGCACGCGCGTGTGTAGATGGTCGGCGGCGTTTCCTCGTGGCGCTTGTGAATCCCGGCGAAGACGATCAGGGCCTCGTCTTCCTGCTCTTGCGCCAGCAGGAGCCTGGCGTGACGGTACTCGGTGACCGGGTCACCGGGCCGCAGGGCGAGCGATTGCGCGATCGCACTCGCTGCCTCGGCGAGCGCGCCGCGCTCGAGCGCGCGCCATCCTTCGATCGACAGCCGATAGGCGGTGGCGGCGGTTGCATCGGGCGTGGCGGCCAGGCCCGCGCGTGCGCGGCCGGCGATATCCAGCGTGTCTTCCGCCGGCGCGGCGGCGATGGCCGCACGGTACGCGGCGACTGCCTCCGGTCTCGACCCCAGCCGATCGAGCGCCTCCCCGAGGTGCAGCTGCGCGCGAGCGAGCGCGCCGTGGGGCGCGACTGGCGCGGCGTCGATGACCGCACGCAGGTGCGCGAGCGCCGCATCGGTCTCGAAGAGGCGGTCGAGCTGGCGCGCGATTCCGAGGTGCGCGGCGATCGCGGCGAGGCCGGGCTCGGCGACGTGTCCCGCGCGTGCCGCGGCGAGCAGCGCCTGGTAGCTGCGGAGACTCGCGGTTGCGTCGTGAAGGTAGCGGTCCTCGACCTCCGCGGCCATCTCAACGAAGAGCGGATTGCGCGGATGGCGCTCGCGCAGGCCCTGGATCAATGCGAGCGCCTGTTCCGGCTCGTTCTCGTACCAGACATACAGCACGTGCAGCTGGTAATCGGCTTCGCCGCGGAGCAGTTGGCCGTGCTCGCGTGCGCGCTGCATCCGTTCGAGGCCCTTCTCCCGATCCCCGCCAGGGAGCGTCAGCAGCCAGCGGAGCACCTTGGCCGCCGCCGGCGCGACATCCGCGTAGTACTGATAGAGCCCGATGCCGAAGTAGGCGTCCTGCATGTCGGGGTCGAGCATCAGCGCGTGCTCGAGCGCCGCCTTGATGCGCTTGCCGTCGCGTGCCGCGGCCAGCGGCTCGCCCCTGAGGACGCGCCACTGGACGCGCGCGCCATAGGCGCCGCCGAGATAGAACCAGGCCTCCGCCCGCGCCGGCTCCCGCTTCGTCCAGGCGTCGGCGGCGGCAATCGCCGCTTCGACACGCGTGTGAAAGAGGCGATCGCGCGAAGTGTCCTGCGGATCGAGCTGGATCCGCCACCACAGCGCCACGACGTCGAGCAGGCGGCAGGCTTCGAGCGGCGCCGGCGGGCACGTCTCCGCCAGGAGGCGCGGCACCTCCTCGAAGCGGGCGTCCAAGATCGCGTCGTACACGCGCGCCAGCTGCGGAGCGGCGGTGATGCCGGTCTGGCGCGCAGCCGCGTCGGCGCGCGGCGCCGCGGCCCACCCGAGCGTGGTGACGAGGACGAACCACAGCGGCACAGAGAACACAGAGAAGACCGTACGCCTCTGTGCGACTAACCCCGAGAATTGCCTCAATACGCAACGATCTGTTGAGAAACGATTCTCGGGGTTAGCAGCACGAGTGTCACAGCGTCTCTGGAGACACAGCGCGGCCAAGGCTTCCACGGGGTCCGAGTTTTGGTTGAGGCCTTGGCCGCGCTGTGTCTCTGTGCCGCTGTGCTTCGCGGGAGTGAAGGCGTTCACGTAATGCTCGTGCGAAGCTGCTGTTTTTCGGCGTGGCGCTCGAGCGCGAGCGTGATCAGGCGGTCGATCAGATCGGGGTACTCGAGCCCTGACGCCTTCCACATCTTCGGATACATGCTGATCGTGGTGAACCCGGGGATGGTGTTCACCTCGTTCAGGTACAACTCGCCCGTGTCGCGCGACAGGAGGAAGTCCACGCGCGCCATGCCGGCGCACTCCACCGCCTGGAACGCTTCGATCGAGAGCCGCTGGATGTCGCGGACCTGCGCCGCGGAGAGCGTGGCCGGGATGATCTCGGTTGAGCTGCCGTCGATGTACTTCGCGTTGTAATCGTAGAACTCGCCGGAGGGCACGATTTCACCCGGGAGCGAGGTCTGCGGATCGTCGTTGCCGAGCACGGCGCACTCGATCTCGCGGGCGTTGGGGACGCCGGCCTCGATGACGATCTTTCGATCGAACTCGAGCGCGAGGTCCATCGCCTTCACGAACTCCGCGTCCGACTTCGCCTTGGAGATCCCGACGCTCGAGCCGAGGTTGGCCGGCTTCACGAATACGGGATAGGTCAGCCCGCCGGCGACGCGGCCGGTGACCGCGCGCGCGTCGCGCTGCCATTCGCGCCGCAGCACCACGTGATGCGGAACGATGGGCAGGCCGGCCGCGGCGAACATGGTCTTCATCGCGGCTTTGTCCATGCCGACCGCCGAGCCGAGCACGCCCGACCCGACGTACGGAACGTTGGCGAGCTCGAGCAGGCCCTGGATCGTCCCGTCTTCGCCGTAGGGTCCGTGCAGCACGGGAAACACGACGTCGATGCCCGAGCCGCTGACGACGGTCGTCGGGTCCACCGGCTGGAGCGCATCGGTCCGCGCCTGCTTGTGGACCTCCGCGGCAGAGATCGCCGTCGGCGCGCTGGCCAGCGCCCACCGCCCATCCTTCGCGATGTGAACGGGGACCGCTTCGTACCGCTCGCGGTCGAGGTGCTTGATGATGGAGGCGGCCGAGGCGATCGACACCTCGTGTTCGCCCGACTTGCCTCCGTAGATGACGCCGACGCGGAGCTTCTTCACGATAGGTTCACTAATAATAAGACGTTGTCGTTGCCGTTCAGCTTCACCGTGACATCCACCGACGGGCCCGCGCGCCGCGGCGAGATCTCGACGCCGCACGGGGTGATCCAGACGCCCGCCTTCATGCCGGTCGGCACCCAGGGTGCCGTCAAGGCGACGCGGCACCGCGATCTCGAAGAGGCAGGCGCCGAGATCATCCTCGGCAACACCTATCACCTCTTCCTGCGCCCCGGCGACGAGCTGATCGCGCGGCGCGGCGGCCTCCACCGCTTTATCGGCTGGAACCATCCAATCCTGACGGACAGCGGGGGCTACCAGGTGTTCAGCCTCGCGGACCGGCGTGTCATCACGGAGGAGGGCGCCGACTTCAGTTCCCACCTCGACGGGTCGAGGCATCTGTTCACGCCGGCGCGCGCCGTGGACATCCAGGCGCGGCTGGGATCCGATATCGCGATGGTCCTCGACGAATGCCTGGCGTATCCGGCCACACACGAGGAGGCGGCGCGGTCGATGCAGCGGTCAGCCCGGTGGGCGGCGCTCTGCCGGGTGCGGCTGGACGAGCTCCGATCCGGTCCTGTTGACGGCGTCACCGTGACCAACCCGGGCCAGGCGCAGTTCGGGATCGTTCAGGGCGGCGTCTACGAGGGTCTCCGCAACCAGAGCGTGGAGGCCACCGTCGCGGTCGGGTTCGAAGGGTACGCCATCGGCGGCCTGAGCGTCGGGGAACCTGTTGACCTCATGTATCAGGTTGTGGCCGCGACGGCCGGCTGGCTGCCCGTCGATCGGCCGCGCTACCTCATGGGAGCGGGCACGCCGGAAGACCTGGTCGAATGCGTCGCCCGGGGCATCGACATGTTCGACTGCGTGATGCCGACGCGCAACGCCCGCAACGGCCAACTCTTCACGAGCGCGGGTCGTCTCAACATCAAGAACGCGAGGTACGCCGAGGACGATCGACCCGTCGATCCGCAGTGCCGCTGCTACACGTGCCGCACGCACTCGCGTGCATATCTGCGTCATCTGTACCTGGCCGGCGAGATGTCCGCAGGTGCCCTTAACACGTTGCATAATCTCAGCTTTTACCTTGACACCATGCGGAGGATCAGAGACGCTATAGCGTTTCGGTCCTTCGAGAGCTTCAGGCAGGAGTTCCTTCGCTCGGTATCCCGCCTGTCACACGATTCATGACGCTGTCCGATTTGGGATTTGGGATTCGGGATTCGGGGTTTCCGTTTCTCGTCGCCATGGCTACGCCCGGGCCGGGTGCGCCGAGCGCGTGGGTGCAGTTGCTGCCCTTCGTGCTCGTGCTGGGCATCTTTTATTTCATCATCCTGCTGCCGATGAAACGCCGGCAGCAGAAGGTCCAGACCTTCCTTGCCGCGCTCAAGGTGGGCGACCGCGTCGTGACGACCGGCGGCATCTTCGGGACGATCACCCGCGTGTCGGATCAGTCGCTCCAGCTGCAGATCGCCGACAAGGTCCGCATCGAGGTTTCGCGCGCCGCCGTCGTCGGATACCAGGGCCAGGAGCCCGTGGCGCCCGTCGAGGGCAGCCAGACGTAGGGGGCGGACTCGGATCCGCCTGAAGCAGAATACCTGGGCGGATCGCGAGTTCCGCCTGACGAAGAGCCATGAACAAGAATCTTCGCTGGAAAGTCGCCGTCATTCTCGGCGTCGTCGCGCTCTCGGTCTTCGCGTTCTACCCGCCCGAACAGAAGGTCAAGCTCGGTCTCGACCTCAAGGGCGGTGTCCACCTGGTCCTCCGCGTCAAGACCGACGATGCGCTGCGGCTGGAGACGGACACCACCGTCGAGCGGCTGCGCGAGGCGTTGACCACGGCCGGCGTCGTCGTCACGCGCCTCGAAGCCACCGACCCGACTCAGTTCGTGGTCGAGGGCATCCAGAACGACCAGGGATTCCGCGCCGCCGCGATCGAGGCCGATACGGTCTTCGATCGCCAGTCGGGCGCCGGCGGCCGCTATACCTACGTGATGAAGCCCAACGTCGGGAACCAGCTGCGCGAGGAGGCGGTGACGCAGGCGCTGCAGACGATCGAGCGGCGCGTCAACGAGCTCGGCGTCGCCGAACCGATCGTGGCGCGGCAAGGCGGCCTCGACCAGCTCATCGTGCAGCTGCCCGGGCGTGACCGACGTGCAGCGGGCGAAGGACATCATCCGCTCCACGGCGATTCTCGAGCTCAAGCTGGTCGAACAGGGTCCGTTCCCGAGCCAGGAAGCGGCGATGGAGGCGGTCAACAAGAACCTGCCGCCGGACCGGATGATCGTGTCGGGCGCCGCCGACCTGGCCGCGACCGGCGGCGGAACGCCGACGACGCAGTTTTACATCGTGCGGCGCGTGCCCGCCGTCAGCGGCCGCGACCTGCGCAACGCGCGCCCGACCCTCGACGAGAACAACCTGCCGGCCGTCAGCTTCTCGCTCAACCAGGACGGCGCGCGGAAGTTCGGCGACTTCACGCAGGCCAACGTCGGCCGCCAGCTCGCCATCATCCTCGACAACCGCGTGTTCTCGGCGCCGACGATCGAGACGCGGATCGCGGGCGAGGGCCGCATCACCGGCAACTTCACGTCGCAGGAAGCGCAGGACCTGTCGCTCATCCTGCGGTCGGGCGCGCTGCCCGCCTCGATGGACTACCTCGAGGAGCGCACGATTGGACCGTCGCTCGGCGCCGATTCGATCCGCGCCGGCGTGACCGCTTCGATTGGCGGCCTCGTCCTGGTCATCCTCTTCATGCTGGCCTATTACAAGCTGACCGGGCTCAACGCCGTCATCTCGATCGTGGTCAACCTGCTCATCCTGCTCGGCCTCATGGCGTACCTCGGCGCCACCATGACGCTGCCGGGCATCGCCGGCTTCATCCTGACGATCGGCATGGGCGTGGATTCCAACGTGCTGATTTTCGAGCGCATCAAGGAGGAGCTGGCCACGGCCAAGGGCGTCAGGGCGGCCGTCAACGCCGGCTTCGACCGGGTGTGGTGGACGATCGTGGACACGCACGTCGCCTCCCTCATCGCCGCGGCGCTCCTGTTCCAGTTCGGCACCGGCCCCATCCGCGGGTTCGCGACGACGCTGACCATCGGCCTGCTCGCCAACGTGTTCACCGCGGTCTTCGTGTCGCGCACGGTGTTCGAGCTGGTGCTCTCGAAGCGCCACGCGCAGACGATCAGTATCTAGGCCGAGGATTGGTAGAGGCGGGTCGTTCGCGTCCGCGCCTGCGATTGAACATATGAAGATCTTCAACAACCCGAATTACAACTTCATCAGGTGGCGGTGGCACGCCATCATCTTCTCGCTCGTCGTCATCGGCGCGGGCGTTGTCACGATGGCGACGCGCGGCCTGCCGCTCGGCATCGACTTCTCCGGCGGCACGCTGGTCATCGTGCAGTTCGAGCAGCCGGTCACCGAAGACCAGGTTCGCGACGCCATCTCCAACGTGATCCCGGGCGACGAAGTCGTCCAGCAGTACGGCGACGCGGCCGACCGCCAGATCCTCGTGCGCCTGCCGCAGAGCGAGCAGGTCGAGCAGGGGGCGAGCCTCGAACAGGGCGCCGTGCAGATCCGCGAGGCGCTGCAGAAGGCGGGCCTGCCGAAGTTCGAGGTCATCAGCACGGAGGTCGTGGGCCCGGTGATCGGCGCCGATCTGCAGCGCCGCGGCGTCTACGCCACGCTGGCGTCGATCCTCGCGATCACCATCTACATCGGATTCCGTTTCCGCTTCTCGTTCGCGGTCGGCGCCATCGCGGCGACGCTGCACGACATCTTCGTGACGCTGTCGTTCCTCGCGTTCTTCGGCTACGACCTGTCGTTGAACGTCGTGGCGGCGCTGCTCACCATTACCGGCTATTCCGTCAACGACACCATCGTCATCTTCGACCGCGTGCGCGAGAACCTCCGTACCGCGCGGCGCGATCCGCTGGAGCAGGTCGTGAACACCAGCGTCAACCAGACGCTGTCGCGGACGATCATCACCGCCGGCACGACGTTCCTGTCGGTCCTGTCGTTGTTCATCTTCGGCGGCGAGGTGCTGCGCGGCTTCGCCTTCACGATGCTGGTCGGGATCATCGCCGGCACCTACTCGACGATTTTCATCGCCTCGTCCATTGCGATCATCCTGAGCCAGCGGAAGCGCTCGTCCGCGGCAGCCGCGTCGGCGCCGGCGGCGACTCCGCGTTCGGGCCGCAAGTCGGGACGAGCCAGGGCGTCATAGTAGCGGGCAGCCGGCAGCGGGCAGCGGGCAGGAAGACCCTGCTGCGTGCTGCATTCTGCCAGCTCCCGGCTGCCAGCTGCTTGCTCTACAGTGACTTACCTCGTCGCGGCGATTCTCGGGGTGGTGCAGGGACTCACCGAGTTCCTCCCCATCTCTTCGACGGCGCACCTCCTCATCGGCGGTGAGCTGCTGGGGTTCGATGACCCCGTGTTCACGGTGATGATCCAGCTCGGATCGATCCTCGCCGTGATGTGGCTGTATCGCGCCAAGATCGTCGGCGTCACCGCGGGGCTGACCCGCGATCCCGATGCCCGCCGGTTCACGCTGATGCTCATCGTCGCCTGCATCCCGGCCTTCGTGGCCGGGGCGTTCCTGGCGGACTTCGTCCAGACCGTGCTCTACGACAGCCTCGGCGTGATCGCCTGGGCGTTCGTCGCCGGCGGCATCGTGATGCTGCTCGTCGAGCGCTACGCGCCGATGCCGCGCGTGTATCAAGCCGACCAGACGCCAATCGGCCGGGCGTTCGCCGTGGGCCTGTGCCAGACCGTCGCGTTGATTCCGGGCGTGTCGCGGTCGGGCGCGACGATCGTGGGCGGGAGGCTGCTGGGGCTCGATCGCGCGGCGGCCGCCGAGTTCTCCTTCTTCCTCGCGATGCCGACGATGGCGGGCGCCTTCGGCTACGAGCTGCTGCAGGTCCGCGACCAGCTCGTGCCGGAGCGTGCGGTCGAGATCGCGATCGGTTTCGTGATGGCATTTCTCGCCGCGCTGGTGGTGATCAAGCCCTTCCTGCGCTTCGTGACGCAGTCGGGCTTTGCCCCCTTCGCCTGGTACCGGATTGCCCTGGGCGTGATGATTTTCGTGGCCCTCGGGGCGGGCTGGCTGTGATCGCGTGGCTGCGCCGCCGCTTCCTCACCGGCTTCTTCATCACGGTCCCGCTCGTCGTCAGCGTTGCGGCGCTGGTGTGGATCTTCGGTATCATTGACGGCTTCACGGCGCCGCTCGCCACGCGCGTACTGGGGCGCGAGGTGCCCGGGCTGGGCATCCTCATCACCCTGCTGGTCGTGCTCGTCGTGGGGGTGGTGGCCACGAACGTCATCGGCCGGCGCGTGCTGGCGCGCGCCGAGAGCTGGTTGATGCTGATCCCGGTATTCCGAACCATCTATGCGCCGGTGAAGCAGCTCGTCGTGGCGTTCTCGCCCGACAACGAATACGGGTTCAAGCGTGTGGTGATGGTGGACGACGCGGCCCGCGGGGCGGTGATGGGGTTTCTCACGAAGGAGTTCACCGTTGACCGCGGCACGTGGCGGGAAGAGCTGGTGGCGGTCTACGTCCCGACCAATCACCTGTATCTGGGAGACATCGTGCTGGTCCCGCGGGAGCGGGTCTCGTACCCGGATCTGACGGTGCGAAGAGGGCATTCGGATTTTTCTGACCGGCGGCATGTCGCTGCCGGGAAAGATTGCGAGCAGGAGCTAGTGATGACCGAGTCGTTGAAGGGGTTGCGCCTGCGGGCCGCATCTCCACTGCGCGCGAGTGCGCCGTGGACTGCCATCGCCGCGCTGGTGGTCACGATGGTGATCGGGCTGGCGGCGCCGGCGGTCGCGTTCGCGCAGCAGCCGGAGGCGGTTGCGCCTGAAGCCCAGGGCGCTCCGGCCGCGACGCACCGGCCCGGCGGCGAAGCCAACCTCGTGCTGCCCGACCTCGGCCTGGTCGACGTGGGCGGCTACAACGGCCGGATGCTGCTGATGATCGGCCTCGGTATTTCCGCGCTCGGCGTGCTCTTCGGGCTCGTCATCCTGAACCAGCTGAAGAACCTGCCGGTGCACCGCTCGATGCGCGAGATCTCGGAGCTGATCTACGAGACGTGCAAGACCTACCTGATCACGCAGGGCAAGTTCATCGCCATCCTCGAGATTTTCATCGCCGTCGTCATCGTCCTGTACTTCGGCGTGCTGTCGGCGCTGGGGCCGACTGCGCGTCGTCATCATCCTGCTGTTCAGCGTGATCGGCATCCTCGGCAGCTACAGCGTGGCGTGGTTCGGCATCCGCGTGAACACCTACGCCAACTCGCGCACCGCGTTCGCCAGCCTCGAGGGCAAGCCGTATCCGGTGTACGCCATCCCGCTCAAGGCCGGCATGAGCATCGGCATGCTGCTCATCAGCGTCGAGCTGTTCATCATGCTCTGCATCCTGCTGTTCATCCCCGGCGACTACGCCGGCCCCTGCTTCATCGGCTTCGCCATCGGCGAGTCGCTCGGCGCGGCGGCGCTGCGCATCGCCGGCGGCATCTTCACCAAGATCGCCGACATCGGCTCCGACCTGATGAAGATCGTCTTCAACATCAAGGAAGACGACGCGCGCAACCCGGGCGTGATCGCCGACTGCACCGGCGACAACGCCGGCGACTCGGTCGGGCCGAGCGCCGACGGCTTCGAGACCTACGGCGTCACCGGCGTGGCGCTGATCACGTTCATCATGCTGGCGGTGCCGGAGGCGGCCAACCAGGTCCGGCTGCTGGTCTGGATCTTCGTCATGCGCATCATGATGATCATCGCCAGCGGCGCGTCGTACCTGATCAACGAAGCGGTGGCGAAGGCGCCGCTACGGCAACGCGACGCAGATGAACTTCGAGGCGCCGCTGACCTCGCTCGTGTGGCTGACCTCGATCGTCTCGGTCGTCCTGACCTACGTCGTCTCGTACATGCTCATCGCCGACCTCGGCGACGGCACGCTGTGGTGGAAGCTGGCGACCATCATCACCTGCGGCACGCTGGCCGGCGCCATCATCCCGGAGCTGGTGAAGGTCTTCACGTCGGTGGAGTCGAGCCACGTGAAGGAAGTGGTCACCTCGTCGCGCGAAGGCGGCGCGTCGCTCAACATCCTCTCCGGCTTCGTGGCCGGCAACTTCAGCGCCTACTGGATCGGCCTCAGCATCGTGGCGCTGATGTCGATCGCCTACCTGGTCAGCGCGTCGAGCGGGCGCGATGGGCGACATCATGCTGGCGCCGGCGGTGTTCGCGTTCGGCCTCGTGGCGTTCGGCTTCCTCGGCATGGGCCCGGTGACGATTGCCGTGGACTCCTACGGCCCGGTGACCGACAACGCGCAGTCGGTGTACGAGCTGTCGGTCATCGAGGGCATTCCCGGACATCGAGCAGGAGCTGAAGCGGGACTTCGGCCTCAACGTCCAGTTCGACAAGGCGAAGGACCTGCTCGAGGAGAACGACGGCGCCGGCAACACCTTCAAGGCGACGGCGAAGCCGGTGCTGATCGGCACGGCCGTGGTCGGCGCGACGACGATGATCTTCTCGATCATCGTGGCGCTGACGCAGGGCCTGACGCAGAACCTGGACAAGCTGTCGCTGCTGCACGCGCCGTTCCTGCTCGGGCTGGTCACCGGCGGCGCGGTGATCTACTGGTTCACCGGCGCGTCCACGCAGGCGGTGACGACCGGCGCCTACCGCGCGGTGGAGTTCATCAAGGCGAACATCAAGCTCGACGACACGTGCAGAAGGCGTCGGTGGACGACAGCAAGAAGGTGGTCGAGATCTGCACGCAGTACGCGCAGAAGGGGATGTTCAACATCTTCCTGACCGTGTTCTTCTCGACGCTGGCGTTCGCGTTCGTCGAGCCGTACTTCTTCATCGGCTACCTGATCTCGATCGCGCTGTTCGGGCTGTACCAGGCGGTGTTCATGGCCAACGCCGGCGGCGCGTGGGACAACGCGAAGAAGATCGTCGAGACCGAGCTGAAGATGAAGAACACGCCGCTGCACGCGGCGACGGTCGTCGGCGACACGGTGGGCGACCCGTTCAAGGACACCTCGTCGGTGGCGCTCAACCCGGTGATCAAGTTCACGACGCTGTTCGGCCTGCTGGCGGTCGAGCTCGCGGTGAGCCTCAGCTGTCGACATGGGGACCGGCGTCAGCCGCCTGCTGGCGGCGGTGTTCTTCGCGGTATCGGTGTTCTTCGTCTACCGGTCGTTCTACGGGATGCGGATCGGGTCGGGCGCGCATTAAGGATTCGTGAAATTGGACTTGCCGTGGACCGGAAAGCGCTGTAAAATGCCCGGTCTGCCTGCTGAACCGATTTCAGGACCAGAGCCGGAGCACTTTCCGGGAACCGGTGTCTAACGAGTCGTTGGAGGTTCTTCGTGGCATTCAACGTCGTTCGTTGACACGAATTTTTGAGCCTAGCTATAATCGGCCGCTTTGCCGACGGCCGACGGGACGCTTCAGGAGGATTAAGACCGGTGCCACGCGATAGAAAAGATGTTCGGCGACATCGTCGACCCATCGATCAAGGTGGGGAACAAGCAGTGGTACATCGGTGCCGCTGTCGATCTCTGTCCACACGGTGGTGATCGGGGCGATCGTCATCATCCCGCTGATGGCGGCCGACATCCTGCCGACGCCACCGCTCGATGATGGCGTTCGTGGCGGCGCCGCCGCCGCCACCGCCGCCGCCGCCGCCGCCGCCGCCGCCCGCAGGCCGCCGCGCCGAAGCCGGTGGAGGTGGTGAACCCGACCGCGGCGCCGGTCGAGGCGCCGACGGAAATCAAGCCTGAAGTCCAACATCGACACGAACTTCGACCGCAGCGCGGCGTCGAGGGCGGCATCCCCGGCGGCGTCGTCGGTGGCGTCGTCGGCGGGCTGCCCGAGGCGCCGCCGCCGCCGCCACCGCCGCCGCCGGCGGCGCCGGTGCGCGTCGGCGGCAACATCAAGCCGCCGCAGAAGACCAAGGACGTCCGCCCCGTCTATCCGCCGATCGCGCAGTCGGCGCGCGTCCAGGGCGTCGTCATCATCGAGGCGACCATCGGCCCGAACGGCCAGGTGCAGGACGCCCGCGTGCTCCGCTCGATCCCGCTGCTCGACCAGGCGGCGCTCGACGCGGTGCGGCAGTGGGAGTTCACGCCGACGCTGCTCAATGGCGTGCCCGGTGCCGGTCATCATGACCGTCACGGTGCAGTTCACGCTCAGCTAGACCACCAGATAGCCACTTAACACTTTGCGGAGGATGCAGTAATGGAACGTTCGGAAGATTCGGCAGGTCGCATACGCCGGGCTCGGGATGCTGGCGCTGAGCACCCCGGCATTCGCGCAGGAGGGTGGCGGTCTCGACCTGATCGACATGTTCGAGCAGATGGGCGCGGTTGCCTGGGGCGTCGCCGTCGTGCTGTTCATCATGTCGTTCTGGTCGATCGGCGTCGCCATCGAGCGCATCTACACCTTCAGCCAGGCGCGCAAGCAGTCGAAGCTGTACGCGCCGCAGGTGGCCAAGCACCTCAAGGACGGCCGCCTGAAGGAAGCGATCGCGCTGTCGGCCTCGAAGGACTACCGCTACAGCCACCTCGCGAAGGTCGTGCTCGCCGGCCTGCAGGAGTACCAGTTCCAGCAGGAGAGCGGCGGCGCGCATGAACCGCGAGGACGTGCTCGACACCGTTCGCCGCTCGATTCAGCGCGCCACGGCGCTGACCGCGTCCGACCTGAAGAAGGGCATCAACACGCTGGCCACCATCGGTTCGACGGCGCCGTTCGTCGGACTGCTCGGCACGGTCGTCGGCGTCATCAACGCGTTCGTCGGCATCGCCTCCACGGGCTCGGGCGGTATCGGCGCCGTGTCGGCCGGTATTGCCGAAGCGCTCGTCGAGACCGCGCTCGGCCTGTTCGTCGCGATTCCGGCGGTCTGGTTCTACAACTACCTGACCAGCCGCCTCGAATACTTCAACGTGGAGATGGACAACTCCTCGTCGGAGCTCGTCGACTACTTCATCAAGAAGACCGCGTAAGGATTCGTGATTGGTGACGTGTGATGCGTGATTCGGCGTGGCCGGCCCCGGGCCGGCTGCCACCGATCGCACATCGCAGATCACGAATCGCAAATGGAGTAATCGCTATGGCAATGAATATTGGCGGCGGTGGCGGCGTCAAGTCCGACATCAACGTCACGCCGCTCGTCGACGTCATGCTGGTGCTGCTCATCATCATGATGATCGTCGCGCCGCTTCTCCAGCAGGGCGTCGACCTCACGCTGCCCGTCGCGACCAACAGCTCGGAGAAGCCGGAAACGCAGGATCAGACGGTCGTCGTCGATCACCGCCGACGGCCGGCTGTGGCTCAACGCCGTCCAGGTGCCGAAGGGCGAGCTGCGCGCCGCGCGTCGAGGACGTCCTCGAGACCAAGACGGAGAAGCATCGTCATCATCAAGGCCGATGAGGACGCCGAATACGGCGCCGTGATGGAGGCGATGGACGAGCTGCGCGCCAGCGGCATCGAGGACATGGGTCTCATCACCGAGCGCAGGACGGGCGGCACGGGCCGCGTCGGAGGAGGCGAATAATGGCCGCCCACCAGCACCACGGCGCCGACACGGTCTTCAAGGGCGAGATCCCCCAGGCCAACGCGGACATGAACATCACGCCGATGATCGACGTGCTGCTCGTGCTCCTCGTCATCTTCATGGCGGCCCTGCCGCTCACCAGCGCGGCCTCGACGTCAACCTGCCGGCCGAAACCAACACGCCGAAGCAGCCGCAGCCCGACTTGAGCCAGATCGTGCTCAACTACACCGGCGACAAGAAGATCTCGATCAACAAGCAGGCCGTCACCGTCCAGCGAGCTCGAAGAGCGTCTCCGCACCATCTTCGAGGAGCGCAAGGACAAGACGATGTTCATCGTCGGCGCGGGCAACCTGCGCTACGGCGACATCGTCGAGGTCATCGACGCCGCCAAGGGCGCCGGCGTCGAGAAGGTCGGCATCGTGACCGAGGGCATGCGCCGGGCCGCCGGCGCCAACACCGCGCCCGGGACCTAGTCAGCGCTCTTCTTCTGTCCGTCTCTCCACAGCCGCTGCTACCGCAGCGGCTGTTTTTTTGCGCGGCCACTCGACGCTCCGATGTCTTCCGGCTGAAGCCGGAAGCCACCACAATCCCCCTGTCCCTCCATGATTCCGGGGCTGTCGGCAGACGGTTCCTCGTGACCTCATTGCGAAAAAAACGGCCGGCACGCTGTGAAGAGCGCCGGCCGTGATCGCCTTCGGGTCCGGAGCCCGGAGCCCTGCTTAGAACTCGAATCGCACGCCGAGCTGCACCTGTCGCGGCGCGCCCGGGTTGTTCGTCGTGATGACGTTTCCGTTCTGGTCCGTGATCGCCAGGAACAGGGGATTGGTCGGCGGGCCGAAGCCGCAGTCGTCGGGCGCCGTGCCGGCGCAGTAGTTGGTCACCGTCGTGCCGCCGGTGGCGGTGAAGAGCTGGATGTTGTCCCAGTTGAACACGTTGAACACATCGACGGTGAACATGACGCGGTCGTCGCCGTTGAATGAGAGCCCCCACTGCCCCCGGAAGTTGACCTCCTTGAGCGGCTCGTTGCGGAACGCGTTGCGCTGGAACGGCAGGCCAGGCGCGCTGAACGGCCGATCGGATCCGCCGAGGCTGTTGTTGATGTCGCGGCCGATGCTGGCGTCGACCGGCAGGCCGGAGAGGAACTTGAACCCGGTCGAGAGGTCGAAGTTGTACGGCAGGAAGACCACGGCGTAGCCGTTGAACTGGTGCCGGCGATCGAGGCGCGCCGGGCCCCACTCCGGCGACAGGTCGAAGCTGTTCTCGTACAGCGCGCCGCCGGAGTCGCGCTCGTTGTCGTCGTCGGACATCGACTTGCTGAGGACGTAGTTGACGCTGAACGAGCGCCCGTGCGCGCCGCAGCCGGCTGCTGAGCGTCAGCGCCGTGTATTCCGACTCCGCCGTCGACTCGCGCACCTGGACGGAGGCGAGCGTCGAGAGCGGCCGCGCCGGGAAGATGGGGCGCTGCGCCGGATCGGTCGCGCGCGGTCGTCGGGACGCCGACGGTTCAGGTCCCGATTGCGCTGCAGGAACTCGGTCTTCACGTAGACGACATCCGCGGCGACGCTGACGTTGGGGACCATCTCGCGCTCGACGCCGCCGCCGGCCTGGATGGCGCGCGGGTTCTTGAAATCCTGGTCCACGGCGAGCACCTGCGCGCCGAGGAACGGGTTCGGCGTGAGGCCGAGCGCCGTGGATACCTGCGTCAGCTGCTCCGGCGTGAGCAGCGGCAGCTCGCCCAGCGGGAAGCGGTTCAGGTCGATGCCGATGAGCAGCAGCTGGTCGTACAGCGTCGTGTTCGGATTGCCCGCGGGGACGGCAAACGGCAGCCGCACCGAGACGTTGCCGGCGGGCAGCCGGAAGTTGCTCATCGGATCGGAGAAGAGCAGCATCGGCGAACGCGCGTAGTAGATGCCGCTGTAGCCGCGGACGACCGTCCTGCCGGTCGCGCCCGGATCCCAGGCGAAGCCGACGCGCGGCCCGAACTGCTTGAGCTGGTCGGGAATCGGCGTGGGATCGACGGTCCGCCCGATCGGGAAGTTGACGCCATTCAGCGCGTTGAGCAGGAACTCGTTGTTGGCCTCGGGCGTCGGGTTGAATGCGCCCTCCCAGCGCAAGCCGTAGTTCAGCGTGAAATCGCGCGTGAGCTTCCAGGAATCCTGGGCGAAGAGCGCGAACTCGTCGGTGGTCAGTTCCGTCTCGAGGTTGCCGATCTGACGCTGATAGAACGCCACGTTCGACGGAGCATCGAATCGGTTTGGCGTGGGCCCGCCGAGCTGACAGGAGCTCGAGCATCGTCGCCGCGTTGCCCGCTAATCTGGTAGGTCGCCGAACTGGTTGAAGCCGAACTTCTGGTCGGCCCAGACGTGGTTGTATTCAGTCCCCGACCTTCACGCTGTGGCCGCCGATCACCCACGTCATGTTCGCCGCGAGCTGGCCGCGCCAGTCGCGCTGGATGTTCTCGCCGAGGAAGCTGACGGTGCCGACGTTGCCGACGGTGCCCGTCAGCAGCGGCATTCGCGCGTTGGCGTCGCGCGGGCGGCTTTCCCGCGAATACTGCCCGCGCAGCTCCGATCAGCACGTTCGCGCGCAGCGCCGAGGTGTATTCGCCGACGAAGGTGTTGGTCCGGTCGCGTTCGGTGCCGTTGTTGGAGACGGCGCTGATCGTCGTGTCGGAGAGCGCGTTGCCGGTGGCGTTGGCGTTCTCCGCCTCGTTGTTGCTGAAGCTGTAGCGCATCGCCAGCCGGCTGCCGCCATCCATCTGATAGTCGACACGGCCGAGAATGGCTTCGGCGTCGTTGGTCGCGTCGAACGGCTCCTCGAGCGCCCTTGAAGTAGTTGAACGCCTCCTGGTTGTCGGCGTTTGGCGTGATGCCAGTGAGGCTGAACACGACGTTGCGCGTGTTCTTGAACCGCTGCAGCTCGGCGGCGCCGAAGTAGAACAGCCGGTTCTGCAGGATCGGTCCGCCGATCGAGCCGCCGAACTGCTGCTGCGTCGGCGCAGCGCTCTGCCCGAACGCGTTCCGCTCGGCCCACTCGCGGTTGCGGTTCACGTAGAACAGCGATCCCTGCTGGGAGTTGGTGCCCGACTTGGTGATGGCGTTGACGAGGCCGCCCGTGGACCGTCCGAACTCGGCCGAGTAGCCGGAGGCGACCACCTGGAACTCCTTGATGGCTTCCTGCGGGATGGTGAACGCCGTGTTGGAACGCTCGCCGCCGCGGATACCGCCGAAGAACGGCTGGTTGTAGTCGGCGCCGTCGATGCTGACGTTCGCGTTGATGCCGCGCTGTCCGGCGAAGGACAGCTGGCCGCGGCTGGTGTCCACCTGCACCGTCGGCGTGAGCGTGATGAAGTCCTGGAAGCGCCGGCCGTTGATCGGCAGGTTCTTGATCGCCTCTTGGTCCACGGTCGTGGTGCGGACGGTGGCGCTGGTTTCCACGATCGGCGCGGCGCCGGAGACGACTACCTGCTCCGACAGGCCGGCAACCTGAAGCGTGGGGTTGATGGTGATGGTCGACCCGACCGTGACCGGTACCGTCTGCTTGAACGTGGCAAAGCCTGGAAGCTCCACCGTGACCTCGTACGTGCCGGGCGGCAGCAGCGGCAGCGCGAACACGCCCTGCTCGTTCGTCACCACCGAGCGCACCAGGCCCGTCTGGGTATTCCGGGAGGTCACGGTGACTCCGGGCAGGACCGCTCCCTGCGCGTCGAGGACGCGTCCGTTAATCTCGCCGGTGGTGGCTTGCGACTGGCTTCGCGCCAGCGCAGGCACGGCCAGCGTCAGTGCCGTGACGAGCATCGCGCATAACGCCTTGCTCACGTGCTTCATTCCGTATTCTCTCCTTCGATCCTGGGGTCTCGGCCGGTACCGACATGAACCGAGCTAAGGTACCAAACGGCAGTTTCGGCGGGGTAACGAAAAAAGGGCGGGACGCAGGCGAGGGTGACAAAAAAAGGCCGTCCCCGTGGGGGACGGCCTTATCGTCCGCCTGGAGGCGGACACGATGCGAAGGGTGGTTGGGCTGTGCGGCGCTACTCGCCGGCGGCGCCCGCCTGCTGCTTCTTGCGCAGCTCCTGGGCCTGGTCGCGGAGGCGGTCCGCTTCGCGCAGCAGCGCCTGCTGCCGGGCCGGGTCCTTCTCGACGTTCGCCTGCAGCCGGAGGAGCAGGTTCTTGTAGGTGATCGCCTCGAAGTAGTCGCCCTTGAGCTCGATCGCCTTGTCCTCGGACATGATGCCGGCCTCGATGTACTTCCGCTTGTCGGTGTCGGGCAGGCGGAAGTCACGGTAGACCTTGTCCCAGTAGTACGTGGCGATCAGGTGGTGGGCTTCCGGGTTGTTCGGCTCGCGCTGGGCGCGTTCCTGGAGCGCGACAATCGTCTTGTCGAAGTCGCCCTGCCGGTTGTAGAACCCGGCCAGCTGCGTGTAGACCGTCGGCTCCTGCGGCCGCACTTCCTTGGCCTTCAGGAAGGTCTGCTCGGCGGCCTCGTAGTCGCCGTTGTCTTCGTAGATTTTCGCGAGCGCGAAGTAGTTCGTCGGCTCGTTGGGATTCAGCTTGATCATCTCCTGCACGAGCGGCTCCTGCTGCGCCGGGTCGTTCAGCTTGTCAGCGCCGTACGCGGCGACGAGGTACTCGAGCGCAAGCTGCCGGATCTTCGGGTCTTGCGCCGATTCCGCCGCCCGCTTGTAGTTACTGACCGCCTTGGTCAGCAGCTCGTCGTTGGCGGCTTCGCCACGCCGAGCAGGCCGATACAGGTTGTCGTAGCTGTTCCCCAGGAAGAAGTACGCTTCCGTCAAGTTCGGGTCGGCCGCGATGGCTTCCTCGTACTTGAGCAGCGGCGCCGCGGTAATCCTGGCCGCTGTAGAGCGTATTGGCATCCCGGAATGCCATCTTAGCCTGGAGCATGCCGACCTGCCCGCACCCGATGGCCACCAGGCTCAGCCCGGCAACGAGCACGGCGACCGCCCGTGACGAAAACATCCGCATCGTATCCCCCTTGCAACAAACCTGTTGAGCGCGTATGACGGGCGGGGTGGGCCCGCCAGCGATCACTCTAAGCGCGCCAGTATAGTGATCCGTTTTCGGGAGAGTCAAGCGTAAGGCGGCTCTTCCTTGACCCTCTGCAACCCCACTTCTATCATGAAGTTAGACACCATTCCCGGAGAGTTGGCCGCGCCGGCCCCCAGATGATTCGATTTGAAACGCTGCTCGAAAAAGTGCGGAGCTACAGCCCGGAAGCCGACCTCGAGCTTCTCCGGCGGGCGTATGTCTTTTCGGCGCTGGAACATAAGGGGCAGGTCCGCCACTCGGGCGAGCCGTACCTGGTGCATCCGCTCGAAGTCGCCGACTTCCTCGCCGACATGAAACTCGACGTCGTGGCGGTCGCCGCCGGGCTTCTGCACGACGTCGTCGAGGACACGCTGACCACCCCGGAGCGCATCGCGGAGCTGTTTGGCCCGGAGATCGCCCACGTGGTCGAAGGGGTCACCAAGATCGGCGCGATTCCCTTCTCGTCGAGCGAGGAGCGCCAGGCCGAGAACTTCCGGAAGATGCTGCTGGCGATGGTGGACGACATCCGCGTCATCCTCGTCAAGCTCGCCGACCGGCTTCACAACATGCGCACGCTCGGCCACCTCCCGGAGGAGCGCCGCGTGAAGATCGCGCAGGAGACGCTCGACATCTACGCGCCAATCGCCAACCGCCTGGGGATGAGCAAGGTGAAGAACGAGCTCGAGGAGCTTTCGTTCAAGTACCTCGAGCCGAAGCCGTACGAGGGGCTGCGCGCCAAGGTCGAGGACAAGCGGAAGAGCGCCGAGAAGGTCATCGACGAGCTGACGCGCACGATTCGCGGCAAGCTCGAAGAGGCGCAGGTGCCGGTCATCCATCTCGACGGCCGCATCAAGCGCCTTTACAGCATCCATCTCAAGCTGAAACGCCAGTCGATCGACATCGAGCGCGTGTACGACTTCGTCGCGCTGCGCGTCATCACCGAGTCGGTGAAGGACTGCTACGCGGCGCTCGGCATCATCCACCAGACGTGGACGCCGGTGCCCGGCCGCATCAAGGACTTCATCGCGATGCCGCGGCCCAACGGCTACCAGTCGCTCCACACCTCCGTCATCAGCGAGCACGGGTTTCCCTTCGAGGTCCAGATCCGCACCGACGAGATGCACCGGCGCGCCGAGGAAGGGATCGCGGCGCACTGGAAGTACAAGGAAGGGCGCGTCGGGGATCACCGCGACGAGCGCTACTTCCAGTGGATGCGCCAGCTGCTCGAGGTGCAGCAGGAGGTTCGCGACCCGCAGGAGTTCCTGCAGAACCTGAAGATCGACCTCTACCCCGAGGAGGTCTACATCTTCACGCCGAAGGGCGAAGTGCGGTCGCTGCAGCGCGGCTCGACGGCGGTGGACTTCGCGTACAGCATCCACACCGACGTCGGCAACCAGTGCGTGGGCGCCCGGATCAACGGGCGCATGGTGCCACTGCGCACGCGCCTGCAGAACGGCGACATCGTCGAGATCGTGACGCAGCAGGGGCACAAGCCAAGCCGCGACTGGCTCGGGTTCGTCGCCACGTCGCGCGCGCGCAACAAGATCAAGCATGTCCTGCAGGGGGAGGAGCGCACGCGCAGCATCGAGCTCGGGCGGCGGATGTTCGAGAAGGAGGCGCGGCGCTTCGACCTGAACCCGAAGACGGTGCTCGAGAGCCCGGAGATTGCGAAGTTCGCGTCCGAGTACGGCGCCAAGGCGGCGGAGGAGCTGCTCGCGCACATCGGGTACGGCAAGCTGTCAGCCCGCACCGTTCTGCAGAAGGCGCTGCCGCCGGCGGAGCTCAAGGAAAGGAAGCCCGACTCCGCCGTCGTCTCCGTCGTCAAGCGCGTGCTGCGGCCCGGCGGCGCCTCGGCGGACAAGATCAAGGTGCGCGGAAGCGACGACGTGCTGGTGTTTCGCGCGAAGTGCTGCAACCCGATTCGCGGTGAGAAGATCGTCGGTTACATCACGCGGGGCAAAGGCGTCTCCGTGCACTCGTCGAGCTGTCCGAACGTGCTCAACCTGATGTTCGATCCCGAACGGCGGATCGAGGTCGAGTGGGACAGCGCCGGGGGCGATGCGCCGTACACCGTGCGCCTCACGATGCACGTGGAGGACCGCAAGGGAATGCTCGCCGAGATCAGCGCCAAGGTGTCGGACATCAACACCAACATCACGAACATGGAAGCGCGGACCGGCGACGATCAGCAGGCGCGGATCGACATGACGGTCGAGATCAAGGACGTGCGACACCTGGAGAAGGTGATCAAGTCGATCAAGGGCGTGCAGGGCGTGATCGGAGTGGAGAGGACGGCCCGGGCCTGACGCAGTTCAGGCCGGCTGAAGCCGGCCCAGCAGACTCACAAACCACAGAGGCACAGAGACACAGAGAATTCGAAGGTTCTTGACCTCTGTGTCTCCGTGTCTCTGTGGTTCGTTTCTTCTAGCGGCCGCTGGTATTCATCGTCTCCGCGACGCAGGCAAAGTTCGCCGCGTCGTCGGTGCTGCCGGTGCCGTTCCATTTCGCCACCTGCCCGAACGGGCACAGCGGACGCGTGCGTACGGCCTTGCCGTCCTGCAGCTTCGAGGCGATGATTCGCGTCGGCTTTTTCCCCTGTTCGACCCACTGCTCGAGTGCGGCCATGCGGTCGAAGGTGTCGGGTCCTGGGCCGCCCTGGCAGTGGTAGACGCCGGGCAGCATGAAGAGCGCGATCGAGTCCTCGGCCTGGCGACCGACGGTCTTCAGCACGTTGGTGTAATAGATCGTGCTCGTCTGCGGTGTGACCTGCGGATCGGCCCACCCGTGCCACATCAGCAGCTTGCCCCCGCGATCGAAGAACGGCTTCAGATTGGCGTCGTCGGATCGGAGCAGGCCCTTGTCGGCCTGCGCCGCGAACTCGACGTCGGTGGCCATGTTGAACGTGGTCCCGTTCCAGTTCGGATCGTTCGGGTAGGCGATGTTCTTGAGCGCCGTGATGGAGTTGCTCAAGGGCTCGGGTCCGCCGATGGTGTCCCACTCGAGCTCGGAGCCCGGCCAGAGATGCCCTTCGAACAGGACGGCGCCGCTTGTCGGATGCTTCAGCGGCGACACCATCGCTTTCGCCGACTCGATCTGCGGCGCCGTCAGGCACGCCGAGGTGTCCTCGCCCTTGCACGCCAGTGAGCCGTAGTCGAACGTGCAGGCGGTCGGGTTCTCGATGACGCCGTCCTTCACACCGTCGCGCCCGTCGCACGCGAGCAGCACCGCCTCGTGAATCGCCGGGTACTTGCTCGCGGGAATGGCGCTCTCGGGCGTGCGGTTCATGACGCGGTTCACCGACAACCGCGCGCCGTGCATGCGCATCTGGTTCCACGCGGAAGCGCCGGCGACGATGCCGTCGAAGTCCGCGGGATAGCGCTGCGCGCTGGTGATGGCCTGCCGGCCACCCTGCGAGCAGCCGTTGAAATACGAGCGCTTCGGCGCGCCGCCGTAGTGCGATTGGATGATCGCCTTGGCCGCGACGGCCATCTCGTGGATGGCACGGTAGCCAAAGTCCACGAGCTTCTCGGGGTGGCCCGGAATGAAGTCGCCGTTGTTCCCGACGTGGCCGGTGTCGGTTCCGGCCGTGGCATAGCCGGCGTTGAGCGCCGCGGCCATGGCCGGATAGGGGATCGTCCCCGCCATGCCGCCGTTGCCGACCGCCTGAAGCTTGCCGTTCCAACCGGACACGGGGAGCCAGACTTCGACCTTGATATCGGAATCGCTCGACGGCGCCAGCGTGGCGGCCACGCGGCAGAAAGCGGGCAGCTTCGGGTACAGCTGCGCGGCGGCGCCGCCGCCGCGTCCGCCGCCGGTCGCGGGGGGTGTGAAGGCGCCCGCCGCCACCGTCTGCGCGAGGCTGACGGTCGTCGCGGGACGGTTGAGGCGAACGAGGTCCTCACACGCCGCGGCAAGCGCGTCCGCGGCGCAGGAGCAGAACGCGACGAAAACGACCGACGTGACGAGAAGTCGATGCATGGCGCTCTCCGCGAAAAATGGACCGATCCGGGGCCCGATTATGCACCAGGACCGTCCGCGGCCCCCGCCGAAATATTTGGTATAGTCAGCGCCCGAAAGGCAGGGTCGGCATGGACGCTCTTTCCCCGGCATTGGTGGCATCCTCGAGAGCTGGCCTCCCTCACAGCACAACCCTTCGCTTCAGGAGATGCGCATGACGAGCAAGCGATGGCTGGCCGTCGCCGCGCTCGCCCTGCTCGCCGGCGGCGCCGCGCTCGTCCTCGAGGCGCAGGGTGCCCTGCCGCTCGACAAGGTTCTCTACAACGCCGCCGATGCGATCGGGATGCTGCGCGAAGTGGAGGAGGAGGACGGTATCGCACGTGTCGAGCTCTGGGCCACAGGGACGATGAACGTGGACGGGCAGAACTTCAAGCTGACGAAGTTCCGCCTGAGCATCAACTACGACGAGCCGGGCATCCGCATCGACGTGACGCGCAGCGGAGCGGACGGCAAGGAGCTGCCGCGCGAGATTCACGTGGCGGCGCGGACGTTCGCCTGGACTGAGAAGACGCCGGGAACCGGCGCCACGCCCGCCAATGAGATGGCCGAGGAATGTCTGCTGCAGATCTGGACCACGCCGTTCGGCGTCATCAAGGCGGCGCACGCCGCCGGCGCGAAAACGACGGTGGGCGTCGAAGGCGGTGCCACGGTACTGACCATCCCGGTCGGGCGCGCGACGATGAAGGCGAGGCTCAACGCGAAGAACCTGATCGATCGCGTCGAGACACGCCTCGGCGGCGTCGTCACCGAGACCACCTACTCGGATTACCGGGAGCTGAACGACGCGGACTACAAGGCGGACGTCTTCTGGCCGAAGCGGATCACGCAGAAGCGCGACGGGATCACGGTCGTCGATCTCACGGTGACGCGCACCAACACCTACAACCCGTACGTCGTCATGCCCGTTCCCGAAAACGTCAGGAAGGCTGCCGCCGCCGCGCCGGCCTCATGAGGTGTGCTGCCATGCGACACACGGCTCTGGCTCCCGTTCTGATGCTCCTTGCGCTGCTCGGCACCGCGCCGCTCGCCGCGCATCACGCCACCCAGGCTGAGTTCGACAAGAACAAGCTGAAGACGATCACCGGCGTGATGACGAAGGTGTTGTGGGTGAACCCGCACGTCAACTGGGTCATGGACGTGAAGGGTCCCGATGGGAAGGTCACGACCTGGACGCTCGTCGGCGCCGGCCCGGGCGCCTTCCGCGCCGCGGGTCTCAGCGGCCGCGATTTCTTCAGGACCGGCGAGACCTACACCGCCACGATCGCGCTGGCACACAACGGCTCGGCGCGCGGACACATCATGACCTTCAAGATGCCGGACGGAAAGCTCGTCACGCTCTGGAAGGGCGACTTCAACGACCCGCTGGGCCGGTAGCCTGTTTTCCAAGGGAGCAGTCCAATGACGCGGCGGATAGCTGGTTACGGTGGCGCGGTCGCGGCGATCGTCGTGGTGGCGTGGCTCGTCTCGACCGCCTGGTCGCCCTCGGCGCAGCAGGCCGGCGGCGAGGGCGAGGCGGTGGACACACCGCGGATGGCTGACGGCAAGCCCGATCTGACCGGCCGCTGGGGCGGCGGCGGGGGCGGGGGCGGCCGCCCGCGCCAGGAGGACGAGTCGGGCAACATCGAAGTGGTCGGGCGCTATCGCAAGAACAACCCGAGCAACGGGGAGCGCGACTCGGGCCTGATGCAGCGGCGCAGCAACAACCAGCCGCTCTACAAGCCGGAGTTCTGGGAGAAGGTCCAGTACCTGGACGAGAACGGCAACAAGGAGGATTCGAACTTCCACTGCATGCCGGCGGGCGTGCCGCGGATGGGTCCGCCAAACAAGATCGTCCAGACGCCGAACGAGCTGATCTTCATGTACAACCAGAAGAACACGTACCGGGTCATCCCGACCGACGGCCGGCCGCACGACAAGGTCAACTCGGAGGACCAGACGTTCCTCGGCGATTCGATCGGCACGTGGGAGGGCGACACGCTCGTCGTGGACGTCGTCGGATTCAACGAGACGAGCTGGCTTGGCTGGCCGGGATACTTCCACACGAATCGGATGCGCGTGGTCGAACGGCTACGCCGCGACGGCAACACCCTGCACTACCAGGCGACCGTGGAAGATCCCGACGTGTTGATGCAGCCGTGGGTCATGAACCCGCGGACGCTGCAGCTCGACACCCGGCAGCGGCCGCAGATCGAGGACCCGCCGTGCATCGAATCGGACGGCGCGAATCTCGTCACCCGCGAGCGCGGCTAGCGCATCCGCGCGGATCCTCGAATGGGCCGGCTGAAGCCGGCCCCTACGTGGTGGGTTGTGGTGGACGCGCCGCCTCGTGGACGCCGGGGCCGGCTTCAGCCGGCCCGACGTCAAAGCACGGCAATCACGTCGATTTCGACCCGCACGTCGCGCGGGAGTCGCGACACCTGCACCGTTGCGCGGGCGGGCGGCGGATCCACGACGAACCGGCCGTAGACGGCGTTCATCGCGGCGAATTCGTTCATGTCCACCAGGAACACCGTGGTGCGCACGACATGCTCGAAGCCGGCACCCGCCGCCTTGAGCAGCGCGGCGATGTTGCGCATGACCTGCTCGGTCTGGGCCGCGATGCCGCCGTCGACGAGTGTGCCGGTCGCCGGGTCGAGAGGAATCTGGCCTGAGAGGAAAAGAAGGTTGCCGGCCTGGATCGCCGGCGAATACGGACCAATTGCCCCCGGCGCATCGGGCGCCGAGATCGCTTTCCGCACGTCAGGCAGCCCTGGTCGCCTTGCCCGCCTTGACCACCTTGCCGCCGCGCAAGCAGCGCGTGCAGACCCGCATCCGCTTCGCCGCACCCTTGATGAGCGCGCGGACGGTCTGCAGGTTCGGCTCGAACCGCCGCGGGCTGACATTGTGGGCGTGAGAGACCTTGCGGCCCACCACCGGTCCCTTGCCGCAGACTTCGCACCGCTTCGCCATGACTCTCCTCGGACAGTTGAAGGAACCCCGAATTGTAGCAGGTCAGGGCAGAATCAGCGAAGACGTCGGCTTCGGCGCGGCCTGGGCCGTTTCGGCGGCAGCGCCAACCTGGAGGAGCCGTGCCACGAGGGCCAGATAGGCCGTATCACCGCCCGCCGGCGTGCGCGCATCGCGAGCGCCCTGCTCGATGGCCCGGAGCACCATGGCCGCTTCGCGGTCGTACACCGTGACGCCCTGCTGGCGCATCTCGGCCAGCATCGCTTTCATCTCGTTGGCGAGGCGCTGGGCCACGACGGACGCCGCCGCATGCTCGTAGATCACGCCGCGCGCCGAGGTCTCGAGCGTCGCGGCCATCGCCGCCGCCGCCTCCGCCACGTCGTCATCGACCAGCCGGGCGAAGCCTTCGGGCTTGTGGCGGGCGATCAACGTCTGCAACAGGAAAAAGAGCTGATACTGCCTCTCGGTCAGATTGCGGATCGTCGGCAGGAGGACCGCGACGTCGCGTTCCTGCTGGCGCTTGACGACGGCCGCCGGGTGCTCGCGGGCGGACGTCAGGTAGACACACCCGGCCGGACACGCGATCTCGGTCAACCGCTTGGTGCCGCAACAAACCGGGCAGATGGTCTTGCCGAGCGCCGGGCAGTCGCGGCGCCCTTTTCGCTGGCCGCAGAGAGTACAGGTCATAAAAGTCAGCTTCGCACAACCGGTCGGCGGTAGGCATAATCGGACGATTTGGTTGTATTTCCTAGGAATTTCTACTCTCTGTTGCAGGAACGGCCTTTGCACGGTGGAAAGCGAACTGGGGGGTCACATGGCCGAAGCGTCCTTCCGCAACGAATCACCGGCGGAATATTTCCGTGAACTCGTCGAATCGGCGTTGCAGCATCAGCACCTGGCGGCCGGCGAACTCACGTCCTTCTACTTAGTCAACCTGCTGGCCGGCTCGATCCATGTCGATCGCGCCCCCGTCGCCGGCGACGAGCCGCTTGGTCTACGGCTCGCCAAGGCGCTGCGGGCTGCGGGCGTCAGGCAGCGCGACGGCCTGCGGCAGGTCGGGGACCACTCGCTCTTCATTTCCGGGTTCTTTGCCGACAGCCTGAACCGCAGCCTGGTGGACGTGGACTATTACATACAGCTGGGCGCGTGTGCATACGCTTCCCTCGCCCGGCAGGGCGACGACCGGTTTGGGGAGGTGTTCGACGAACTTGCCGGCAAGTTCACCGCGTTCGTGGATGTGCTCGGCGAGGTGAGCGAGCGCACGGCGCTGAGCTCGAATTCGGATCTGCTTCGCCTCTACGAAAAGTGGGTGCGTACGCAAAGCCGCCGCAGCGGCGACCTTCTCGCCTCACGTGGAATCGTCCCGAACGCATCAGTAGGACCACGATTCATGCAGTGACGCCGTTGACACAGGCGTGTTGATACGTTCATACACTCAGAGGGGGAAGCGGGGACCCGTGGCGAGTCGTGAGCAATTCGCGGACGAAGCGAGTCGTGCGCAGAAAGTTCGACAGGTTGTAGATATAGCGACGAACCTCATCATGCAGTCGAGCATGACGCGACGGGATGCCGAGAGTCTCGTCGCGGTGGTTCGCGAGCGCGTCCTCGTCCTGTTCCCGGAAGGCGATGAAACCTACGAACTCGTTTACGCCCCGAGGTTTAAGCGGCTGCTGGACGAGTTCACGCCTACCCCGGCCGGTCGCCGCGGGATCGTCATCCCGTTCCCCTCAACTCGCAGCTGAGGTCTGGCTGCCTCGGCAGTAGACACAGAATGTCCCCCGTGAAGGACATAAACGGGGCAGAACCGGCTGTTGATATGCGACGTCTAATGGTGCAGTGACCGGCATTACAGTTGCATCAACCGCGGCATCATAACGGCGGGTCGCCCAATGGCGACAGTGGAAGGAGCGGCAGGCACATCATGGCGACGACGACGAAGGTAGCGAAGGCAGCGGCAGGCAAAACGAACCGCTACAACGAGCTGAGAAAGATGCTCGAGGAACGCCGCCGCGAGCTGATGAGCGAGGTGCAGGGCAGGATTCGTGATGTCCGCTCCTCGGAAGGCAAGGACCGCGAGGTGCTCGACCAGGGGGAGAGCTCGGAGGTCGACATCCAGGAGGATATCGAGTTCGCGCTCATCCAGATGAAGTCGGAGACGCTGAACAAGATCGACGCGGCGCTCCGGCGGCTCGAGGAGAACACCTACGGCAACTGCTTCGAGTGCGGCGACGAGATTTCCGAAGCGCGGCTGCGCGCGCTCCCGTTCGCGGTCCGCTGCAAGGACTGCGAAGCGGCGCGCGAGAACGCAGAGCAGCGGGAGCGCATGCATGGCGCGCCGCAGCAGCTCATCCGCGCTGTTCTTCGACATGTCGAATTAGGCGGCGGGTCTCGAGGGACCGCCCTACAATGGGCGGGCCCTGGGTCCCATATCCCGTAGGCCGGATGCTGTTCAGACCGGCGGAGAGATTTCAGGGCGGCCACGCGGCCGCCCTTTCCTTTTCTTATGAGTGATCGCGACGATACCCTCGATCTCGAGGAGCTGGCGACGGGCGACCGTCCGCTGTCACTGCCCGACGAGCTCCCGATCCTTCCGCTGCGGGACACCGTGCTGTTCCCCAACTCGTTCATGCCGCTGGCGGTCGCCCGCGAGAGCTCCGTCCGCCTGATTGACGAGGCGATCTCGAGCGGCAAGCTGATAGGTGTCTTCACCCAGCGCGACGCCTCGGTCGAAGAGCCGCAGCAGGACGACCTGTACCGGGTGGGCACCGCGAGCCACATCCACAAGATGTTCAAGCTGCCCGACGGCAGCCTGCGGCTGATCGTGCAGGGACTCGCGCGGCTGACGCTCGATCAGGTCACCGAGACGCGGCCGTACCTGCGCGGACGGATCAGTCCGGCTGCCGAGGCGACCGGCGACCAGGATCGGCTCGAGATCGACGCGCTGCTGCGGAACATCAAGACCAATTTTCAGCAGGTCGTGTCGCTCTCGCCGCTGTTGTCCGACGACCTCCAGACACTCGCCGCGAACATCGTCGAACCCGGGCGGCTGGCCGATTTCATCGCCTCCAGCCTGAGCACCATCGCGACGTCGGTGAAGCAGGAGGTGCTCGAGACGCTCGACGTGCGCGCGCGCATGGACAGCCTGAACCGCATCCTGATCAAGGAGCTGGAGGTTCTCGAGCTCGGCTCGAAGATCCAGTCGCAGGTGCAGTCGGAGGTTGGAAAGAACCAGCGCGAGTATTTCCTGCGCGAGCAGCTCAAGGCGATCCAGAAGGAGCTCGGCGAGGGCGACGATCAGACCAAGGACGTCGAGGAGCTCACGCAGAAGATCGAGGCCGCCGGGATGCCGGAGGGCGTCAAGAAGGAGGCGATGCGCGAGCTGGATCGCCTCGCGAAGATGCCGGTCGCCGCGGCCGAGTACACCGTCTCGCGCACGTATCTGGACTGGCTCGTGGCGCTGCCGTGGCAGAAGCGGACCGACGAAGTGATCGACCTGCCGAAGACGAAGCAGGTGCTCGACGCGGATCACTCGGGGCTGGAGAAGGCCAAGGACCGCATCCTCGAGTATCTCGCCGTGCGCAAGCTGAATCCCGACGTGAAGGGGCCGATTCTCTGCTTCGCCGGCCCTCCCGGCGTTGGCAAGACGTCGCTGGCGCGCTCCATCGCGCAGTCGCTCGGCCGCAAGTTCGTTCGCGTGTCGCTCGGCGGGATGCGCGACGAGGCCGAGATCCGCGGTCATCGACGGACCTACATCGGCGCGCTTCCGGGGCAGGTCATCCAGGGTCTGCGCCGCGCGGAGTCGAAGAACCCGGTGTTCATCCTCGACGAGATCGACAAGCTGGGATCGGATTTCCGCGGCGACCCGGCGTCGGCGTTGCTCGAGGTCCTCGACCCCGAGCAGAACTCGACGTTCCGCGACCACTATCTCGACGTGCCGTTCGATCTGTCCGAGGTGCTCTTCATCACCACGGCCAATGTGCTCGACCCGGTTCCGCCGGCGCTGCGCGACCGCATGGAAGTGCTCGAGCTCCCCGGCTACACCGAGGAGGAAAAGCTCGCCATCGCCCGCGATCACCTGGTCCAGAAGCAGATCAAGAACCACGGGCTCACGCCCGAGCAACTCGTGATTACCGACGATGCGCTGCGGGCCGTCATTCGCGGCTACACGCGTGAGGCGGGGGTGCGGAACCTGGAGCGCGAGATCGGCGCGTTGAACCGCAAGGCGGCGCGGCGGCGGGCCGAGGGCAACGAGGAGGCGCTGACCATCACGCGGGACGTGGTCGTCGAGATGCTGGGCGCGCCATCGTTCCTGGATGAGGAGGTCGAAGAGCGGACCAAGGAGCCCGGCGTGGCGATCGGCCTCGCATGGACGCCCGCCGGCGGCGACGTCCTCTTCATCGAGGCGTCGAGAATGGCCGGCAACAACACCCTCACGCTCACCGGTCAGCTCGGCGAGGTGATGAAGGAGTCGGCGCGGGCGGCGCTCTCATGGTTCCGGGCGCACGCCGCGGCCTACGGGGCGGATCCCGACTTCTTCAAGAACGCCGAAATCCACCTGCACGTGCCGTCTGGTGCGATTCCGAAGGACGGGCCGTCAGCGGGCGTCACGATCGCGACGGCGCTGGCCTCGGAGCTCACGCGCCGGCCCGTCCGCGGCGACATCGCGATGACGGGCGAGATCACCTTGTCCGGCCGCGTGCTGCCGGTCGGCGGGATCAAGGAGAAGGTCCTCGCCGCGCGGCGCGTCGGCATCCGCGAGGTGATCCTCCCGCGCCAGAACGAGAAGAACGTGAAGGAGGACCTCAGCGAGGAGCTGCGGAAGGAGCTCACGATCCACTTCGTGACGAGCGTTGACGAGGTACTGCTGCTCGCGCTGACGCCGATCGTGAACCCGGGCGCCGACAAGAAGAAAGATCGTCGCGTGCATCCCCCGCTCCAATAGGATCTCCGCTCTTCGGGCTCCGGGCTGGGCTGCGTGTTCGTCGTTTACTCGCCGACTTATCACTTCCCTTCGCTCGGGGACCACGTGTTCCCGATGCTCAAGTACGAGGCGCTGTACCGCGGGCTCGTCGAACACGGTGGCTTCGAGTTCGTCGAGCCGCGGCCGGCCGGCTGGGACGACCTCGCGCTCGTCCACACGGCCGACTTCCTCCGCAAGGCGCGCACGAACACGTTCTCGGCCGCGGAGATCGCGCGCCTCGAGCTGCCGTGGTCCGAAACGCTGCGAGATCTGCTGCGCCTGATGACGGGCGGAACGGCGACCGCGGCGCGGCTGGCTCTCGGTCCCTCCTCCGGCGGTGTCGTCGCCAACATCGGCGGCGGCTTCCATCACGCGTTTGCGGACCACGGCGAAGGATTCTGCCTGTTCAACGACGTGGCGATGGCGATCCGGCTGCTGCGGCGCGACGCCCTCATCGCTCGCGCCGCGGTCATCGACTGCGACGCGCACCACGGCAACGGCACCGCCGCGCTGTTTCAGCGTGACGCGTCCGTCTTTACCTTCTCGATGCACGCCGAGGACAATTACCCGGCGGACAAGCCCTCGGGGTCGCTTGATATCGGCCTGCGCTGGGGCGTGGAGGACGAGGAGTACCTGACCTTGCTGCGCGGCGCCCTGCCGTCCGTGCTCGCGTCGAAGCCGGACATTGCGTGCTACGTCGCCGGTGGCGACGTCTACCATGACGATCAGCTCGGCGGCCTTGGCCTGACCAAGGCCGGCGCGCGCGAGCGCGATCGCCTCGTGCTCCAGTCCTGTCGTGCCGCCGGTGTTCCAGTGGTGATCGTGCTCGCGGGAGGGTATCCACGGACGCTCGCGGACCTGGTGGATATTCACCGCGCGACGTTCGAAGAAGCGCGGGCGCAGGTGGCGTCGCGCGCCGCGAAGATCTTGTAGCGTGGGGCGCGCCTCCAGGTCCGCCCCGCGGACCTGAAGCCTGCACCTTCCACCACGACACCCTTAATCCAGGCGTTCGAGTGCCAGCGCGGCCGAATCGCCGAGCGCCTGAAGGATCTCGATCTCCTCGTCGGTGGCGACGTGGTGGCGCGCCCAGTAGGCGCCGATGGCCGCAAGGGGATCCTCGCGGCCGACCGGGACCATCGCCAGGCTCTTCACGAAGGTTGGACGATAGACCTCCGGCGGAACCCGCGGGTCCGAGTAGACATCAGGAATCACCGCGGCCGCGGCGTTCAGCATGACCCAGCCGGACACGCAGGAGGTTATCGGGAACTGCTGTCCCTTCCACAGCGGACCGATGGCGTCCTCCTCGACGTAACAGCACCGATCGCCATCGCGTATCACGAACGTCACGCCGTCGGCGCCCACCAGCGTGCGGGCGACGGTGCGGACCACCTGCCTGACGCGCTCGACGTCTGGCGCGGTGGAAAGCTGCTGGAGGACCACCGTCAATGTTTCGCTGGACACTGCGACCTCGTCCGAGGCGGAAGCGTCAATGATAGCGGAAGGCCGCCGATTCTTGCCTCAGCCGCAGAGCTGCGGGACAATCGGCCCTCCTGAGGGAGACGACGATGCAACTGACGCGCTGCGCCCGGATTCTGTTGCTGACGTGCGGTCTTCTTCCCGTGATCCGGGCGGCCGCGTGGCTGCTCAGAGGTCCGCGGCCCCGGTCTTGATGCCTGGCCGAGCAGGGCTATTTCTTCGTCGGCGGCCGCTACACGCAGACGAAGGATGGCCAGATCATGACCGGCCAGATGTTCGTCCAGTACCAGATCCCGCTGGAGCGCCGGCACCAGTACCCGATCGTGATGTGGCATGGCGGTGGACAGACCGGGACCAACTTCCTCGGCACGCCGGACGGACGCGGCGGTTGGGCCGGGTACTTTCTCGAGCAGGGTTACGCCGTTTACGTCGTGGACCAGCCTGCACGTGCTCGCTCGGGCTTCTTTACGGACGTGTACGGGACAACGCGCCGGCCCACGACCCAATCCGTGTCCGAGCGTTTCACCGCGCCCGAAACCAAGCGTCTTTACCCGCAGGCAACCCTGCACAGCCAGTGGCCCGGGAAAGGAATTCCCGGCGATCCGGCCTTCGACCAGTTCTTCGCCTCGCAGGTGGAGGACATCGCCGACATCGGAGTCATCGAGACGTTGAATCGGGACGCCGGTGTGGCGCTTCTCGACCGGATCGGACCGGCGATCCTCCTCACGCATTCGCAGTCCGGACCCTTCGGCTGGGCGCTGGCTGATGCGCGGCCCCGCCTGGTGCGCGCGGTCCTGGCCATTGAGCCGAACGGTCCGCCTTTCTACGACAACGTCACCGTCGGTCCGCCCGAGTGGTTCGAGAACGGCCCGCTCGCGCGTGCCTGGGGCATCTCACGTGTCCCGCTCACCTACTCGCCGGCCGTTGCGCGGCCGGAGGATCTGCGACCGGCGCGGCAGGAACGGGCGGACGCGCCGACCCTCGTGCGCTGCTGGCTGCAGCCCGAGCCGGCGCGTCAGTTGCCGAACCTCCAGCACGTCCCGATTGCGATCGTGGTGTCGGAAGCGTCGTACCACGCACCGTACAGACCACTGCACGTCAACGTATCTGCGTCAGGCTGGCGTGCAGCACGACTTCGTGCGGCTCGCCGACGTCGGCATCCACGGCAACGGCCACATGATGATGCTGGAAAAGAACAACATGGCCATCGCCGCCTGGCTCGAGCGCTGGGCGCGCGGGCACGCGAAATAACGGCGCCGTCGCGCACTCGCCCGCGAATGCACGACACATCGGGCGAGCCCCCAACCTCGTGCCGTGACCTAGCCTGTCACCAGGCTCGTCGTAGAATGGCGCAGCCGCATGCTCCGGCCTGACCCGAGGTTGTCGTGACCCCTTTTGTGTTCGAGCTTTCTGAACGGGACGCCGTCGATTGGCTTCGAGATCGGCCCACGGAGTCGGTGGACCTGCTGATCACCGATCCCGCCTACGAGTCGCTCGAGAAGCACCGGGCCATCGGCACGACCACGCGACTGAAACACAGCAAGTCGTCGAGCAACGACTGGTTCAAGGTATTTCCCAACGCTCGATTCGCTGAGCTCTTTGCGGAGGCGTTCCGCGTTCTCAAGCGCAACACGCACTTCTACCTCCTGTGCGATGCCGAAACGATGTTCATCGCCAAGCCGGAGGCGGAGCGTGCAGGCTTCCGTTTCTGGAAACCTCTTGTCTGGGATAAACGCACGATCGGAATGGGATACCACTATCGGGCCCGGTACGAGTTCATCCTGTTCTTCGAGAAGGGGAAGCGGCGCCTCAACAACCTCGGGGTTGCGGACGTCATCTCGCTGCCGAGAATTCACGGCGGCTACCCGGCCGAAAAGCCGCCCGAGCTCTCCGAAGTCCTCATCAGCCAGAGCTCGCAGCCCGGCGACCTGGTTGGCGATCCGTTCATGGGCTCGGGCAGCGTCGGCGTTGCCGCGGCAAGGCTGGGGCGACGTTTCCTCGGCAACGATCTGAATCCCCAGGCGGTGCGCCTTGCGGCGGATCGGCTGCGGCCTTTCGGCGAGAGCCTTGAACCCGCGGAACGGCCCGCTGCGCGGCAACCCAATCTTCTCAACCTCGCCGAGCGGAGATGACGGGCGCCGACTACGCCAATCTTGTCGCGACCTATTTGTCCAAGCGGTTCGGCTCCCGCCATCTGAAGGTCTATCGGGAGATCAAGGTCGGCAAGACGATCATCGGCAAGAACCGGTGCATCGACATCTTCTGCGTCTGCGAAAGCAGCAACAAGGCATTCGCTATAGAATGCAAGTATCAGGACAGCCAGGGGACCGTCGACGAAAAGATTCCGTATGCGCTCGACGACCTGCGCGCACTGCCGATGGCCGGGTGCATCGCCTACGCAGGGAAAGGGTTCTCCGACGGGGTGCTGCACATGCTCGCGGCGTCCAGGCACGCGGCGTATTGCCTGCCAGTGCCAGGTCAAAACGAGACGACCACCCGGGACGAAGGAACTGGACCACCTGATCGCCACGCATTTCGGATGGTGGGACGTCCTGATTGAAAAGAAGAGGCCCGTATAGATTTCCGGTCGATCGCGAATGAACGAGCGCCGTAACCTCTTCGTGCTGCGGTACAACAACCGCGACGACAACCTGGGCGATCAAGTCATCTTCCGCGCCCTTGTCGACGCCCTCAGGCAGCACGCGCTGTTGCTGATGCGTTGGGCCGGTTCCCCCGTTCGTCGAAGGCGTCCGCGGTGAGGGAGGGGCGTGGCGCTCACGCCTCGCGCGCGCGGCCACGAAGGTTCGCGGCGGGTCGGTTGTTGACGTGCTTGCCCCGGGCGCAATCCTCTGGCGTCGCCCAGCGGGACGCCCGCGGGTCGGCCGAAGTACCCTGAAGGCACGAGCGCGCAGCTGGCTGGCGGGAAGGACCATCGCGCTCGGCCGGTCCGTCATCGCCGGTGCCGACCACTCGTGGTGCGAGCAGCTCGACTGGATAGGCGTCCGGGACGACACCTCGTTGCGCGCGCTGCATGAGGCAGGAATCACACACGCCAGCTACTTCCCGGACCTCGCGTTCCTCGTGCCGTCTCACGATTCGCACGCGGACGGGCGACAGACGATGGCCTTCAGCTTCCGCAGCCGCATACCCGAGGACCACCACAGCGACGAGTACGAACGCACGGTCAGAGACGCAGCCGCGGCGATCGCCGGTTCGCTGACCTCACGCGATCGGGATCACGCCGTCGGGTTCCACCAGGTGCAGCAGGACGAGGAAGGGGTTGCACGGCTGTGCGAGGAGCATGGACTGCGGCGCGCGGCCTCGATGCTCACGCTCTCGTCGCATCAGCACTTCTATCAGGACCAGGACCTCGTCGTCAGCAACCGGCTCCACTGCCTCCTGCTCGGTGCCTGTTACGGCGCGGTGCCCGTCGCACTCACGACCGAGGCCCACTCCAAGGTCGTCTCCCTTTTTCGCACCGTCGGATGGGACTCGTTGATCCTGAACGCCGACGACGAGCGGTGTGTCGAGCGCTTCCACGAGATTCGTCGCGAGTCACGCCGCCTGCGCGAACTCGTCCGAACCACATTCGCCCGTCAGCGCACGCTCGGGCACGATGTTCTGCGCCGCGAGTTCGGCATTTCCGGCAGCAGGCCTTGAGCGCCACCACAACCGAATAGCCGCTACAGCAGACATATGCCTTCGTGGAATCTGAAGCACGCTCTCCGTCGCGTCGTATCCTCCCTCGAATCGCGCGCCGGCCGGGGGACGGATCATGCATCCGCCGCGAAAAAGGGGACGGAAATGTCCGATCTCTATTACGACGACGCGTTTCAGAAGACCACGATGTTCCAGGTCCCGTTCTACAAGTCGCCCTACTATTCAACCTGGACGGTCATTGTCGATCGCCTGCGCGCGTACCGGTGCGAAGCGATACTCGACGTCGGCTGCGGGCCGGGACAGTTCGCGGCGCTCGTCGAGGATTGTGGCTTTCGCTCGTACACGGGCCTCGATTTCAGCAGCGTGGCCGTCGAGATGGCGCAGGCGCGGACGCGTCGGAGTCGCTTCAGGGTCGGTGACGTCCGCAAGCCCGATACCTACGAGGGACTCGACTACGACGCCGTCATCTGCATGGAAGTGCTGGAGCACATCGAAGAGGATCTCGGCGTGCTGTCGTGTTTTCAGGCCGGAACGCGCTGCCTGCTGACGGTCCCGAACTTCCCCTGGCGCAGCCACGTGCGGCATTTCGACAGCGAGGCGTCGGTGTCGCAACGCTATGGAGAGTTCTTCGACCAGTGCCTGGTGACACGGATAAAAGGCGTGCGGACCGAGCAGGAGCAGTTCTACCTCATCGACGGCGTGCGGAATTCCCGGGCCGGCTAGGTCGCAATCGCTACCAGCCGTTGAACCTCGGCCACACGCGCTCGACCTCGCCCGTCAGTCCCGAGCACGTGATAGCGCACTGTGCTGCGCCGCGGTCGCACACGCATGATTCGGAAGAATGCGCAGCAGCGTACCGACCGGCACGTCGAGCATCCGCGCCGCGTCGCCGCTGCGGTGCGAGATGATGCCGTGCTCCTGGTTGGCGCCGCTGACGATGAAGTCGGCGAGCACACGGCCGCCGACGTCGCACACGAGGCCGTAGCCCTGATCGACGGCCTGACTCGACGTGCCACGATCGCGCGACAGCGCCATCCAGCCGGCATCGACGATCGTCCAGCCTTTCTCCCGCTGGTGGCCGATGACCGTCGTCAACACGGACAACGCGATGTCGTCGGGGACACAGACGCCGAGCCCCGCCATGACCAGGTCGAAGAATACGTACACGCCTGCCCGTACCTCGGTGACGCCGCTCAGGTCCTCGGCGAACGACGCCGTCGGTGTAGATCCCGACGCTGACGACGGGAGACGCGAAGCCGGCCTCGCGCAGCCGCGCGGCTGCACGTACGGCGCCGGCGCGCTCCTGTTCGGCGACCGCCCGAATCGCCTCCACGGACCTGCAGTTATACGAGCTGCCGGCGTGGGTCATGACACCCAGCAGGTTCACAAGGGGGCTCCGCACCGCCGCCGCCACGCGAAGCAGATCGCCGGACTCCGGCGGCAGGCCGGAGCGGTGACCGTCGCAGTCTATCTCCAGCATCACGTCCAGGTTCGTACGAGCCGCTTCGGCGGCGGCAACGACTGCCCGCGCCGCGTCGACGTTGTCGAGGATGGTGGCAATCCGGATGCCCTTCGCGCGCAGGGAGAGCACGTGGTGAAGCTTGTTGGTCGTGATGCCGACGGCGTAGAGGATGTCAGCGATCCCATGGCTCGCGAAAGTACTCGGCTTCGCGCAGCGTTGACACGGTCACCGGCCCGCGCGAGTGGTCGAGCATCCGGCGCGTCACCTCGATGGACTTGTTGGTCTTGACGTGAGGGCGGAGCGTGACCCCATGACGATGGATGCGCTCGCGCATGCGCGCGATGTTGCGCTCCATCCGGCGTGGGTCGAGCAACAGCGCGGGGGTTTCGAGTTGTCTCAGGGCAGGGGCCATCAGGGCCTCCGCGCCTCCGCGTCGAGCAGCACGAGGCCGGCCACGGTCTTCAGGTCGACGATCTCTCCCGATCCGATCATGGCCCTCAACGTGTCCAGCGGGAACGGCTGCGGCTCGATGTCCTCATCCTCGTCCGGGTGCGCCGCCTCGTCCTCGCTGCCCGGCGGCCTGAGGCCGGTGGCCCGGTAGAAGTGCATTTCCTCGTCGCAGTACCCGGGGGTGGGAAAGAAGGCGCCGAGCTTCTCGACGCGCGCGGGAATCAGGCCGATCTCCTCGTGACACTCGCGGATGGCGGCTTGTTCGGGATCCTCTCCGTCCTTGAGCGTCCCGGCCGGCAGTTCCCACGCCCAGCGGCCGATCGCGGGGCGGTACTGCCGCACGAGGATGAGCTCCCCCGCCGCGGTAACCGGGACAATCACGACGGAGCCGGGATGCCGGACGATCTCGGCTTTCAACTCGCCGCCCTTCGGCAGGGTGATGGTCTCGATCTGCACGGTGAAGACGCGCCCCTGGAAGATCTTCTGGATCTCGCGCGGCACGATCGGCTTACGCATCGTCGTCCTTCCAGCCCGGGAGGTCTTCGAGCACGTCCATCAGGTCGTCCGGCAACGGCGCCATGAACTCCATGCGCCGCTCGTCGCGCGGGTGTCGTGAACGCCAGGCGCGCGGCGTGGAGGAACGGCCGCTCGAGCCGCTGCACGGCGCGGATGTCGCCGGCCACGCGTCGATGCACGCCGCCGTACAGCGAGTCGCCGACGATCGGGTGGCCGATGGCGCTCAAGTGGACGCGAATCTGGTGCGTGCGGCCGGTGTGGATCGCCACCTGGCACAGCGTGAGCCCCGGCAGCTGCCGGGCGCGCGTGATGCGCGTCACGGCGGAGCGCGCATGCTTGGCGCGCGCCGACATCTTCTGCCGGTGTACGGGGTCGCGGCCGATCGCGGCGTCGATCCGCCGGCCCGCCTGACGACTCCCCAGACGAGCGCGATGTATTCCTTCTCGACCTCGCGATCCTGGAACTGCCGCGCCAGCTCCTGGTGCGCGGCGTCGTTCTTCGCCACCACCATGACGCCCGACGTGCCGCGGTCGAGCCGGTGCACGATGCCGGGCCGCAGCTCGCCGCCAATGCCGCTCAGGTCGTCGATGTGATGCAGCAGCGCGTTGACCAGCGTGCCCGAGGCGTGGCCCGCGCCGGGATGGACCACCATGCCCGCGGGCTTGTTGAGCACGGCGAGATCCTCATCCTGATACAGGATCTCGAGCGGCAGCTCCTCGCTCGCGACGTCGGACGGCGCCGGCGGAGGAATGTCCACCGCCACCGTGTCGCCCTCCCGCATGGCGAGGTTGGCTTTCGGCCCGGCCGGAGCGGCGCTTGGCGTCGCTGACGGTCCTCCTCTACGGGATGCGGAGACGATGACGCGGCCGTCGGCGATCAGGTGCTGGATCTGCGATCGCGAGTGTTCGGCGAGGACCGAGACCAGAAAGCGGTCGAGCCGCTGCCCATCGAAGTCGGGAGGAACGGTGAACTGCAGCGGTGTCACGGGATCAATTCCCAACTCCCAATCTGATCCGTGCGCCAACTCCCACAGGCGTTGGGAGTTGGGGCAGCGTCAGGGGGTCGGGAGCTGGTAGTTTACGCGAAGCGCTACGCCGCCACCTTGCGGCGGCGGTTCATCTGCTGCGGCGTCTCGGGCCTGGTGCGCGACAGCCAGATCAGCATCACCAGGCTGAGCGGCGCCAGCACCAGCGAGATGAACTGCGACGTCGACATCCCGAACACCTCGCCGCGCGGGTCGCCGCGGTAGATCTCGATGATGTAGCGCGAGACCGCGTAGAGGAACATGTACGACCAGAACGTGCGGCCGGCGAAGGACCGGCCCCTCTTCTCCGTGGTCAGGAGCAGGAGCAGGATGAGCAGCTCGGCGCCGGCTTCGTAGAGCTGCGTCGGATGCAGCGGAATGCCGAGCGGCGTGCCGACGTTGGCGGCCGCCAGCGGGTTGCGTGAAGATGACCGCCCACGGCACGTCGGTCGGCCGGCCGTAGCAGCAGCCGGCGGCGAAGCAGCCGAGCCGGCCGGTGACGTGGCCGAGCGCGATGCCCGGCGCGAACACGTCGCACGTGGTCCAGAACGGCATCCGGTGCTTGTGCGATGTACCAGAAGGCCACGACCACGGCGAGGATCAGCCCGCCGTAGAACACGCCGCCCGAGCGCGCCAGCGACAGCAGCTCACCCGGCGATTGCCGGAACTGGTCGAAGTCGACGACCAGCAGCAGCAGCTTCGCGCCGACGAGCGCGGCGATGATGATGTAGATGCCGAGGTCGAGGACGCGGTTGGCGTCGAGGCCCCAGCGCGCGGGCGCGCGCATCGCCAGCCGCAGGCCGAGCAGGTACGAGGCGGCGAGCAGCACGCCGTAGGAGTAGACCGTGATCGGGCCGATGCTAAACAGTTCTGGATACACGGTGTCGTCCTACCCCGAGCATGTCGAGGATCATCAGCGCCACGCCGACGGTGATCGCGGCGTCGGCGACGTTGAACGCCCAGAAGTGCCAGCGCTGCCAGTACACGTCCACGAAGTCGACGACGTACCCGAGCGCGATGCGGTCGATCAGGTTTCCCGCCGCGCCGCCGACGATGAGCGCCATGCCCAGGCGGCTCAGCCACTGCGTGGCGGGCAGCGTCGCGGCAAAGAACGCCAGCCCGGCCAGCGCGCCGGCCGCGACGACCGACAGCGCCGCGGTCTTGTACGGAAAGTCCACGCCGTTCAGCATCCCGAATGCGGCGCCGGTGTTGTGGACGCGCGTCAGGTCGAAGAAGCCGGGTATCACCGGGATGCTCGTCGTGCAGCTCGAACTGGCTGCGGACGATCGCCTTCGACACCTGATCGACGACGACGATCATCACGGCGATCCAGATCTCGAGCGATCGCGTCGCGGCCACGTCAGCGGTTGACCGGCTCGGCGCCCGCGGCTTCCGGCTTCAACGGTGCGGTGGCGTCCGGCTTCAGCCGGAAGAGCGCATCCACGCAGCGGTCGCACAGGCCCGCCCAGTCGGGTTCCGTCCTCGTGCTGGCAACGATAGCGCCAGCAGCGTTCGCACTTGACGCCGGGCGCCTTCTCCACTTCGACCTGGATCTCGTCGGCGCCCTCCGCGGGCCCGACGTGGAGCGCCAGGTCCGACACGATGAAGAGCATCGGCAGCAGGGCGCGATGCTCCTCGAGCAGCCGTCCGACCGGACCCCGCGCCGTGACGCACCACCCGCGCGCCGAGCGAGTTGCCGATCACCTTGTCCTTGCGCTTCTGCTCGAGCGCGGCGTTGACCTCCTCGCGGACTCTCAGCAGACGCTCCCACGTGCCCATCAGATCCGTGTTCGCGTACCGCTCCACGGCCGGAAACGCCTCGAGGTGCACCGAGTCTGATCGCGGGCCCGGCAGGTGGCGCCACAGATCGTCGGCCGTGACCGGCAGGATCGGCGCCAGCAGCCGCGCCAGACCGTCGCCGATCAGGTACATCGCCGTCTGCGTCGAGCGCCGCTCGTGCGAGCGCGCGCCGAGCGTGTACATCCGGTCCTTCGTCACGTCCACGTAGAACGCGCTCAGGTCCACCGTCGCCAGCGTGTTGAGCGCCTGGGAGACCGTGGGGAAGTCGTACTCCTCGTACGCGCGCAGGATACGCGCGGCCGCGTCGGCGTAGCGCGCCAGCGCGTACCGGTCCACGGCGTCGAGCTTCTCGATCGGCACCATGTCGGCAGCCGGATCGAAGTCGTACAGGTTCGCCGGCGAGGATGCGGCAGGTGTTGCGCAGCTTGCGGTACGCGTCCACGACCCGCGTCAGGATCTCCTTGCTGACGCGCAGCTCGTCGCTGTAGTCGCTCATCGCCACCCACAGGCGGAGGATCTCGGCGCCGCTCTCCTTGATGACGTCCTGCGGCAGCGATGACGTTGCCGACCGACTTCGACATCTTGCGGCCTTCGAGGTCGATCAGGAACCCGTGCGTCAGCACCTCGCGGAAGGGCGGGCGGCCGCGCGTCGCCAGCGCCACGAGCAGCGAGCTCTGGAACCAGCCGCGATGCTGGTCGCTGCCCTCGAGGTACATGTCCGACGGCCAGGTGAGCTCGTCGTAGCGCGGCAGCACGGCCTCGTGGCTCGAGCCCGAGTCGAACCAGACGTCGAGGATGTCGCGCTCGCGCTCGAACGAGCGTGCCGCCGCACGACGGGCAGCGTCAGCCCGGCGGGCAGGAACTCCTCGATCGGCCGCTCGTACCAGGCGTCCGCGCCGTACTGGTCGAACACCGCCGCGGCCTTCGTCGACGAGCGCCGGCGTCAGCACCGCCTCGCCGCACTTGGCGCAGTCCACCGCCGGGATCGGCACGCCCCACGCGCGCTGGCGCGAGATGCACCAGTCGGGCCGGTTCGTGACCATGTTGAAGATGCGGTCGCGGCCCCACGACGGGATCCACTTCACCTGGTGATCGATGGCGTGGCGGGCCGCGTCCCGCAGCGTGCGCGTCTCGCCGTCCTCGCCCGCGATCGCCGGGTCGCCGTCCAGCCGCACGAACCACTGCGACGTGGCCAGGAAGATCACCGGGTTGTGGCAGCGCCAGCAGTGCGGGTACTGGTGGGCGAAGGTCTCGCGGTGCCAGAGGCGGCCCCGCTGCTGGAGCGCCTCCTCGACCTTCGGGTTGGCGTCGAACACGCGCTGGCCGCCGAACAGCTCAACCGTGTCGAGGAAGTGGCCGCCCGGCCCGACCGGCGCGTAGATCTCGAGGCCGTACTTGATGCCGGTGAGGAAGTCGTCGGCGCCGTGGCCGGGCGCCGTGTGCACCGCCCCGGTGCCCTGCTCGAGCGTCACGTAGTCGCCCAGCACGCCGATCGACGCGCGCTCGTACAGCGGATGCTGGAAACGCATGCCCTCGAGCTGCTCGCCCTTCATCCGCGCGACGGGAGTGCCGAACGGACGTCCCACGGCCTTGCCGACGCGCTCCGCCAGCCCCTCGGCGACGATCACCGTGCGGCCATCGACCTCGTAGGCCGCGTAGTCGAACTCGGGATGGAACGCGATCGCGAGGTTCGAGGGGATGGTCCACGGCGTCGTCGTCCAGATCAGCACCGAGACGTCGCGGCCCTCGAGCGCGGGAACGCGCTCGCCGAGCTCATGCTTCGTCGGCGGCCAGAGCGGGAACTCGACGTAGATCGACGGCGACGAGTGATCGTCGTACTCGACCTCCGCCTCGGCGAGCGCCGTTCGGCAGTGGATGCACCAGTGCACCGGCTTCTTGCCCTTGTAGACGAGGCCCCGCTCGACGAACTTGCCCGAGCGCCCGGACGATGTCCGCCTGGTACTGGAACTTCATCGTCAGATAGGGGTGGTCCCAGTCGCCGAACACGGCGAGACGCTTGAACTCCTCGCGTCATCACGTCGATGAACCGCTCGGCGTAGGCGCGGCAGGCGCGGCGGATGTCGGCGAGCGACATGTCGCGCTTCTTCGGTCCCAGCTCGCGATCGACCTTCAGCTCGATCGGCAGGCCGTGGCAGTCGTAGCCCGGCACGTACGGCGCGTCGAAGCCGGCCATCGACTTCGACTTGACGACCAGGTCCTTCAGGATCTTGTTGAGCGCGGTGCCGAGGTGGATCTGGCCGTTGGCGTACGGCGGGCCGTCGTGCAGCACGAACTTCGGCGCGCCCCGCCGCTTCGCCCGAATCTGGCCGTACAGGTCCATCGCCTCCCAGCGCGCGAGCGCCTCCGGCTCAGCCGTTTGCAGGTTCGCCTTCATCGGAAACCCTGTGCGCGGCAGGTTGACCGTCTCTTTCCACTCGGGCATAAGTGTCTATATTACCTATAATTGTTGGGATGTCCGTCTACGAAGAGGTCCTCGACAACGGCCTGAAGGTCCTGATTCAGGAAGTCCACACCGCGCCGCTCGCGTCGGTGTGGTGCTGGTACCGCGTCGGCTCGAAGGACGAGGCGCCGGGGCTGACCGGCGTCTCGCACTGGGTCGAGCACATGAACTTCAAAGGGACGACCAACATTCCCCGCGACAAGGTGAAGGGCATCATCGAGCAGTTCGGCGGATACTGGAACGGCTACACGTGGATCGATCAGACCACGTACACCGAGACGGCCACGCGCGACGCGCTCGACCGCATGCTGTTCATCGAGTCGGAGCGGATGGCGAACTGCCTGTACGACCCGGAGGACTGCGAATCGGAGCGCACCGTCATCATCGCGGAACTGCAGGGGGGCGAGAACGACCCGGACACGCTCCTCGATCAGGAGCTGACGGCGACGGCGCTGAAGGCCCACCCTTACCGCCATCCGACGATCGGCTGGCTGCCGGACCTGCAGACGATGACCCGGGACGATCTCTACGGCTACTACCGGAGGTACTACGTGCCGAACAACGCGACGCTCGTCGTCGTCGGCGACGTGGATACGAAGGAGGCGATGCGGAAGGTCACCCAGCACTTCGGGAGCATTGCCCCCGGCGAGGTGGTACGGCGGACGCACACGCAGGAGCCCCAGCAGCTCGGTGAGCGGCGGGTGATGATATCCCGCGAAAGCACGACTGCGTACCTGAAGCTTGGCTACCATGCGCCCGGGATCGAGGATCCCGACTTCTTCCCGATGCTGGTCCTGGACGCGATTCTCACGGGCGCCAAGGGCGTCAACCTCTGGGCGAGCTTCCGCACCCCGCCGCCGCAGCGGAGCGCGCGCCTCTACCGCCGCCTCGTGAACACCGGCCTGGCGTCGTCGGTCGCGGGCGGTCTCGTGCCCACGCAGCAGCCGTTTCTCTACACCATATCGGTCACCGCGACCGACGGCACGTCGCTGCAGGCGGTCGAGGACGCCACGATTCAGGAGGTCGATCGCGTCCGCGCCGCCGGCGTGACGCCGCACGAAGTGGAGCGGGCGAAGAACCAGCTGCGTGCCCGGCTGGTGTTCGAGAACGACAGCATCACCAACATCGCGCATCAGCTCGGCTACTTCGAGACGATTGCCAGCTGGCGGATCGTTGCGGCCCTGCGCGAGCGCATCGACGCGGTGACGCTCGAAGCCGTCGTACAGGCGGCGTCGGCGCGGCTCACGGCCACGAACCGCACCATCGGCTGGTACCAGCCGCCGCCGGCCGCCTGATGTCCACCACCCTTCAAAACGGGCTGGCGCCTGTTCGCCACGTGCTCGACAACGGCGCTGTCGTACTGGCCAAGCATTCGCCCGCCACGCCCGCCGTCACCGTGCACGCGTCCTTTGCCGCCGGCTCGATCTACGATCCCCCCGGACGCAGCGGTCTCGCGCACTTCGTGTCGAAGGTGATCGATCGCGGCACGACGACGCGGACCGGAGACGACATCGCGGACGAGCTCGAGAACCGCGGGGTGGCGCTGGCGGTGTCCGTCAACCGGCACGCCCTGCAGTTCGTGCTCACCTGCCTCGTCGAAGACCTCGAGACGGTGCTTGCCATCCTCGCCGACGTCATCATGGATCCGACGTTCCCCGAGGCGGACGTGCAGACCAAGCGCGGCGAGATCATCACGATGATCCGCCAGGACGAGGACAATCCCGCCGCCGTCTCCGGCGAAGCGATGCTCACGGAGTTGTACGGCGCCACGCATCCCTACGGATGGCGGCCGCGCGGCTCGGTGGAGAGCGTGGAGGTGACAACGCGAGCCGAGCTGCAGGCCTTCCACCAGCGGCGGATTGCGCCATCCACGCTGTCGCTGGTCATGGTCGGCGACGTTGACCCGCGGCATGCGGTTGATGTGGCGCGCCGCGCCTTCGGCGGCTGGCGCGCGACGGCGGGCGACGGCGTGGACCTCCCCGAACCCATGCCGATACCGGCACGCGTGGTCAGAGTGTTCCCGATGATGAACAAGTCGCAGGCCGACATCTCGTACGGCTTTGCGGTGATGCGCCGGTCAGACCCGGCGTACTACGCGTTCTGGCTGATGAACAACATTCTCGGCCAGTATTCGCTCGGCGGACGCCTCGGCGACAGCATTCGCGAGCGCCAGGGGATGGCGTACTACGTCTTCAGCGCGGCCGATGCCAACGTCATCCGCGGCCCGCTGACGATCAGGGCCGGGGTGAGCGCGGAGAACGTCGAGCGGGCGATCGCCTCGATCGACGCGGAGCTCGTGACGCTGGCGAAGGACGGCCCCACAGATCGAGAGCTGAGCGAGTCGAAGCAGTACCTGGTGGGATCGATGCCGCGGACGCTGGAGACCAACCTCGGCATCGCGACCTTTCTTCAGACGGTCGAGTTCTTCCAGCTCGGACTCGACTACGACGTCCGTGTGCCGGACCTGCTCGGCAGGGTCACTCGCGAGGACGTCCACGAGATGGCGCGCCGCGCGCTCGACCCGTCACGCGCCGTTGTCGCCGTGGCAGGGCCGTACGCGGGTCAGCCGCGATGAGGCCGCCCGTTGCACCCCACCGCGCAGGCGTGCGCGGCGGGGACGCCGCCGTCCGGCCGTCTTCTTCGACGTTGATTTCACGCTGATTTATCCCGGTCCGACGTTCCAGGGCCAGGGCTACGCGCAGTTCTGCCGGAAGTACGGCGTGGTCGCGGATCCCGGGCGGTTTCCCCAGGCCGTCGCCGCAGCGTCGTCGATCCTCAACGAGGAGCAGGATCACATCTACGATGCGAAGATGTTCGTGCGCTACACGCAGCGCATCATCGAGGAGATGGGCGGCACGGGCGAGCACCTCGAGACGATCGCGCGAGAGGTCTACGACGAGTGGGCCGTCTGCCAGCATTTCTTTCTCTACGACGACGTGACGGCGGTGCTTCGCCACCTTGCCGGCCGCGGGCTGAAGCTGGGGCTCATTTCGAACTCGCACCGCTGCCTTGCGTCCTTTCAGCAGCACTTCGAGCTGCACGGCCTCATCGCCGGCGCCGTGTCGAGCGCCGAGCATGGCTACATGAAGCCGCACTCGAGCATCTTCGAGGCGGCGCTGAAGCTGATCGGCGTGAGCGCCGAGGAGTCGGTGATGGTGGGGGACAGCCTGTCGCACGATATCGAGGGTGCGCGGCGGGTGGGGATGCGCGGTGTGCTCGTGCAGCGCTCCGATGAACCGGTGCCGGATGCGGGAGACGTCCCGGTCATAGGCGATCTCACGCAGTTGCCGGCGTTGCTCGCCCTGCCAGCCTGAAGGGCGGAAGCCACAGCTCCTTTGTGTTCATGTAGGGGCCGGCTTACCGGTCGGCCTGGCCCGGCTCGCCTCAGGGCCCAGGGCTCAGGGCTCAGGGTTCGGCCCTAGCACGAGGCCCCGAGAGAGCTGAGGCCCGAACCCTGGTTCCTGGGGCCTACCCAGGAGGCCACCCGAGTGTCCGGCCGCCGAGCAGATGCAGGTGAATGTGGAAGACCGTCTGGCCGGCTTCGCGATTGGTGTTGAAGACCGTCCGGTAGCCTCGATCGGCGTAGCCATGCCGCTTGGCGAGCGCGGCTGCTGCCCTGAACATCGATCCCACGACGGCGTCGTCGGCCTGCGTGAGGTCGTTCAACGTGGCGATGTGGCGGCGGGGAACGATGAGGACGTGCAGCGGCGCCTGCGGGTTGATATCCCTGAACGCAGCCACGTCCTGATCCTCGTAGACGAGACTGCCCGGAATCTGGCCAGCGATGATCTTGCAGAACACGCAGTCGGTCATTGGCGCTGCATGATAGCCGTTCGCGCAATTCCCTGCAGGTCCTCGCGGACGCGGTCGAGGCGCAGCGCCGGCCGTGCGCCAACGAGCGACCGGACGTCGTCTTCCTGCCCGTAGCCGAATTCCATCAGGAACCAGCCGCGCGGCTGAAGCTTCTCCACGGCCGCGTCGAGCACGCCGGCGACATGGCGCAGGCCGTCGTCGCCGCCGAACAGCGCGACGTCCGGCTCGTGGCGGACGTCCTGCGAGAGCGCGGCCTTGTCACGATCCCTGACGTATGGAGGATTCGAGACGATGACGTCGAACGGCCCCTCGACACCGTCGAGGTACGAGGTCCGGACGAAGCGGATCCGCCCGGCCACGCCGTGGCTGCCCGCATTCTGTTCGGCAACCGCCAGCGCTTCCGGCGAGACGTCCGAGGCGACGACCGAGGCGTGCGGAATCTCGCGCGCGATGCTCACCGCGAGGACGCCGCTGCCGGTGCCGATATCGGCCACGCGCGGGCGCTCGACGGCGCGCAGCAGCGGCAGGGACTCCTCGACGATGAACTCGGTTTCAGGGCGCGGGATGAGGACGTGGGGTGACACGCGGAAGTCGAGTCCCCAGAACTCGCGCACGCCGACAATGTAGGCGGAGGGCTCGTGGCGGGAGCGGCGCTCGATCCACTCCGAGAATCGAGGCTCGAGGGCGCGAGGCGGCAGCGCGCGCTGCTCGACGAGCAGCCGTGCGCGGTCCCAGCCGAGGAGCGTGCGGGCGTACAGGTCCACGTCGACGGCGGCTTCGTCGGGCGCGATGCCGGCCGCGACCAGGGCCTCGCGTGATCGCGCGAGCTTCTCGAAAAGTGTAGCGGGGTCTGACCCCATTACACCGCAGTCGCTTCCTTCAGCTTCTCGGCGTTGTAGAACGCGATGACCGGCTCGAGGATCTCGGCGACGTCGCCTTCGAGCACGTTCTGCAGCTGGTGCGTGGTGAAGTTGATCCGATGATCGGTGATGCGGCTCTGCGGATAGTTGTAGGTCCGGATCTTCTCCGACCGCTCGCCGGTGCCGACCTGGCTGCGGCGGTCTTTCGCAATCGCCTCCTGCTGCTTGCGCATCTCCATTTCGTAAAGGCGCGCGCGCAGCACCTTCATCGCTTTCGCCCGGTTCTTGATCTGCGACTTCTCGTCCTGCTGCGACACGACGACACCGGTGGGGATGTGCGTCAGGCGAACGGCGGAGTAAGTCGTGTTCACGCTCTGCCCGCCGGGGCCGCTCGAGCAGAACGTGTCGATGCGCAGATCCTTTTCGTTGATCTGGATGTCGACCTCTTCCGCTTCAGGCAGCACGGCGACCGTGGCCGTGGACGTGTGGATGCGGCCGCTCGCCTCTGTAGCGGGCACGCGTTGCACCCGGTGCACGCCGCTCTCGTACTTCAGCCGGCTGTAGGCCCCGCGACCTTCGATTGACGCGATGACTTCCTTGATGCCGCCCACGCCGCTCTCGCTGGTGGACATGATCTCGAGCTTCCAGCGCTGACGCTCCGCGTAACGGCTGTACATCCGGAAGAGGTCGGCGGCGAACAGCGCCGCCTCGTCACCGCCCGTGCCCGCGCGAATTTCGAGCAGGACGTTCTTGTCGTCGTTCGGGTCCTTGGGCACGAGCAGGACGCGCAGGTCGCCGAGGAGCGCGTCGCGCTTCGCGACCAGGCCGGTCAGCTCTTCCTGCGCCAGCTCGCGCATCTCGGCATCGCCGCCGCGCACCAGCTCGTCCGCGCCGTCGATGTCCTTCTGCAGGGTCTTGTACTCGCGGTACTTCTGCACGAGCGGCTCGAGGTCGGACAGCGCCTTCGCCGCCTTCCTGTACTCGGCGGGATCGGACTGGACCTCGGTGGTTCCCAGCCGGTTCATGAGGTCTTCGTACTGCGCCTCGACGGTGGTCAGCTTGTCGAACATAGGTTTATGGGCCGGCCAGGGCGGCCCCCGTGCATGTTATCGCGTCGGCTGGCCGGTTTCATGCGGCCCTTTCGTGCCCATCCCCCCGACACCGGGGGAAGAAACGCCACTTCGTCGCCGTCGTTCACGGGTGCGGCCATCCGGGCGTATTCCGCGTTGACCGCGACCGACATGGTCTTCTCGTACACCCTCATGGACGGTATCTCGGCCACGAGCCCGTTCCACACTGTTTGGACGGTCGCCGGGTCCGGGACGTCCCGGACCAGCTCGCCGGCGCCGCCGGCCATGTCTCGGAGCCGGGCGAACAGCCGCACGGTTATGCGCATGCAATCCGGTGCGCCGCCTGCCGTGCCGCCTCGTCCTCGGGGTCGGCGGTTGCCCCCTCGAGCCAGACCTCTCCACCGTCGAAATGCTCGTGTTTCCAGATCGGCACGATCTGTTTCACGCGCTCGATGGCGTAGCGGCACGCGGCGAACGCGTCGCCGCGGTGCGCCGATGCCGCGACGATGATGATGCTCGCCTCGCCGATCTCGAGCCGGCCAATCCGATGGTGAAGGCCGAGGCGCGCACTCGGCCAGGCGTCGCTGGCCTCGACGACGATGCGCTCGAGCGCCCGCACGGCCAGCGGCTCGTACGCTTCGTACTCGAGGAAGCGGACGCGGCGGCCCTGGTTGTGATCGCGCACGAGGCCGGCGAAGGTGACAACCGCGCCGTCCCCGTCCGCGCCGGAGCCGATCTCGGCCGCGAGCGCCTGCAGCTCCAGCGGCGCCGAGGTCACCTTCACCAGAGGCATGTGGTCAGTATAGCGAGCGCCGGCTACAGCCGGCCCCCACGATCGATTTCCCGGACCCAGAAATGGTTCATCGGCCCGTGACCCTTCCCGAGATCGGGCCCGTTCCGGATGGCGCCGGCGAGGTACTGCTGGGTGAGCGGAATGGCTTCCTGTAACGTGCGGCCGCGCGCGAGGTGGGCCGCGATGGCCGCGGCAAACGTGCAGCCGGTCCCGTGCGTGTGGCGGCCGGGCACACGTTCAGCGCGGAATTCGAGGAACTGGTGCCCGTCGTACAGGAGGTCCACGATTTCAGCGGCCGGCAAGTGGCCGCCCTTGATCACCACGTTGGCGGCGCCGAGGGCCACGATGCGACGAGCGGCCGCGCGTCGATCCTCGTCGGTGCGGATGGTGACGCCCGACAGCGCTTCGGCTTCGGGCACATTCGGTGTCACGACAAAGGCGCGCCGCAGCAACTCCGACTTGATGGCGGCAAGCGCCTCGTCGTCGAGCAGGCGGTCGCCGCTCTTGGCAATCATCACCGGATCGACGACGAGCCACGGGACGTCGAGGTCTTCGATAGCTGCTGCAACCGCCTCGACAATCGCCGCGTTGGCCAGCATTCCCGTCTTGGCCGCATCGGCGCCGATGTCGGACACGACCGCCTCTATCTGCGCCGTCACGAGGTCTGCGGGCATCGGCTCGAACGTGGTGACACCGAGCGTGTTCTGGGCCGTGACCGCCGTGATGGCGCAGGTCCCGTAGACCCCGTGCGCCGCGAACGTCTTGAGGTCAGCCTGGATGCCCGCCCCGCCTCCCGAGTCGCTCCCGGCGATGGTCAACGCTGTCTTCACGAGGTCATTCTGCTGCAAATCGGTGCAGCCCGATCCTTGTCGGTGCGATCCCTATCTTCGTCGGTGCCATCCCGATCCCGGTCGGTGCAGGCCGGCTCTTGGGGCGGCAATCGCGATGGTGCGGGTTGCAGTACAATTTGCGTTCATGGACGCCGCGACGACGACCCTGGTTCACCGGATTGCCGGCCGCGCCGAATCGCGGTCGCTCGGCCGGGCCATTTCATGCGCTTCGGTCTTGTTTGTCGCCGTGCTGACCGCCGCGGCGGCACAGATCAGTGTGCCGTTGCCGTTCACGGCGGTGCCTCTCACGTTCCAGCCCATGGTCGTGCTGCTTGGCGGTCTCGCCCTTGGCTCGAGGCTCGGGCTCGCGAGCCAGGTGCTGTACCTCGCGGCCGGGATCGCGGGGCTTCCCGTGTTTGCCGCGTCGCTCACGCTGCCGCCGGGTGCGCTGCGCCTGCTCGGTCCGACCGGAGGCTACCTGCTGGCGTATCCCATAGCCGCATTCGTCGTGGGATACCTCGCCGAGCGTGGGTTCAGCAGGCGCTACGCGACGTCGGTTCTGGCGATGCTCGCCGGTCTCGCCATCGTCTATCTCTGCGGTGCGACGTGGCTCGGCCTGTTCGCGCGGCTTGGAACGCAGGACGCAGCCATCGGCATCCAGGCGGCCATCGTCACCGGCGTGATTCCCTTCGTGCTCGCGGATCTCGTGAAGCTGTTCGCGGCGGCGGCGATTCTGCCGGGCCTCTGGCGGCTGACCGGGCGACCCTGAGCCAGGTTGAAGCGGGACTGCTGCCCGCACCCGGACGTTACCCTCGCACCGACGCGGAAGAGCGCGCCCGACTACCGTCCAAGAACGAGTAAGTACTGATACGGAAGCGTCTCGCGCGCCAGGATCCGAAGTCCCGCGGCGCGCGCATCGGCTTCGACGGCGGCGCTGTCGATGCGGATGTCCGGCCCCGGTCCGCCCTGCCCCGCCTTGTAGTTGACGATGCCGATGCGGCCGCCGGGCTCCAGCGCCGTGGCGAGATTGCGAAGAAACGAGACGCGATTGTCCACCTCCGGGTAGACGTCGACGACGAGCACCGCGTCGAGCGATGCGGCCGGCAGGTTCGGCATGCTCCCCGTGCCGAGCCGCGTCTGGACGTTCTGCAGCCCCTCGCGCGCGACGCGGCGCCGGATCGCTTCGAGCATCTGGCGCTGGATGTCCTGGGCGTACACGATGCCGTTCGGTCCCACTCGCCGCGCGAGCCGAATCGTGAACCAGCCGGCGCCCGCGCCGATGTCCGCCACCGAGGAGCCGTCGGCGATCGCGAGCGCATCCATGATCCGGTCAGGCTGTTGCCACTCGTCACGATCGGGCGATTCGAGCAGCCCGAGATCCTCCGGCGGGAACAGGCGCCCGTGACTCTGGGCGCCCGCGGCTTGCGCGAGAAGGCCGGCCTGAAGGCCAGACTCGATGAACGCGGCGAGCAGAAGACAAATGCAGAGGCCGGCCTTCAGGCCGGTCTTCCGGCGCATCATCAGCCTGGCCGTGCGCGGCATCATTTCTGGACCTCGCTTCCGGGTATCCCGGGCCGCGTCATGAACTCGGGCGACAGGATGCGATCGAGCTGTTCGGGGTCCATCAACCGGCGTTCCAGCACGATCTGGCGAATCGGGATGCCGGTCCGCACCGACTCCTTCGCGATCTCCGCGGTTGCGGCGTAGCCGAGGTACGAGCTCAAAGCGGTCGCCACCGCCGTGCTGCGATCCAGCAGCTCACGGCAGCGTGCGGCATCCGCCTGGATCCCCTCGACGCAGCGCGTGCGCAGCGACAGCATCGACTGACGCAGGATGGTGGAGGCATGGATCGCGTTCCAGGCCATCACCGGCATCATCACGTTCAATTCCAGCTGCCCGGCCTCCGCGGCGGTACAGATCGTCACGTCGCAGCCGAATACCTGGTAGCAGACCTGGTTGACCATCTCAGGGATCGACGGGTTCACCTTGCCCGGCATGATCGACGACCCGGGCTGCACGGCGGGCAGACTAATCTCGGCGATGCCGGCGCGCGGGCCGGAGCTGAGCAAGCGCAGGTCACTGGCGACCTTCGCGAGCTCCACCGCCAGGCGCCGCATCGCGCCCGAGTAGGCGACGATGTCGCCCATGCTTTGCGTGACGCGGAAGAAGTTGGTGGCTGGCCTGAGCGACAGCCCCGTGAAGCGGCCCAGGTTCTCGACCGCGAGTCGCGTGTAATCCTCGCCGGCGTTGATCCCGGTTCCCAGCGCCGTCGCGCCCAGGTTCAGCTCCTTCAACTGCTCCGCCGCGTGCTCCACGTCGTCGGCGCCGCGCGCGATGCATGCGGCGTATCCGCTGAACTCCTGGCCGAGCGTCATCGGCACGGCGTCCTGCAGGTGCGTCCGGCCGACCTTCAGGATCTGTTCGAACGCGCGCGCCTTGGCCTCGAGTGATGCCGCAAGCCCGCGCGCCGCGTCAACGCAACCGCGATGCGCGAGGAGCAGCGCGAGGCGCGTCGCGGTCGGGTACACGTCGTTGGTGGACTGGCCCATGTTGACGTGGTCGTTGGGATGGACCAGCGTGTAGGTCGCCGCGCGTTCCTCCCAGCAGCTCCGCGGCGCGGTTGGCCAGCACCTCATTCGTGTTCATGTTGTGCGAGGTGCCCGCGCCCGCCTGGTAGACGTCCACGACGAACTGATCGCGCAGCGCGCCGCCGAGGACCTCGTCCGCCGCCTTGACGATGGCGTCGCCGATCTTCGTGTCGAGTCGCCCGAGGGCGACGTTCGCCATCGCTGCCGCCTTCTTGACGAGGACGGTGGCGGTGACGAGGTCGGCCGGGGCGCGGAGACCGCTGATCGGAAAGTTCTCGAGCGCGCGGGCCGTCTGGATGCCGTAGTAGGCGTCGGCCGGGACGGCGTACTCACCGATGGGATCGCGCTCGATCCGGGTTTGCATGCGGGATCTCCGCGGGCCGAAGCCGGCTGTACCGAGGACCGAAGACCGACAGACCCAGGAATTATACTGTCCGGATGCTTCCATCCTTCTTCGACAGCGTCCTCGACCTCATCGTCCGCACATCGACGGATCTGCCGCCCGACGTGCGCGCGGCCATGAAGGTGGCGATGGGCCGCGAAAAGGAAGGGTCGCAGGCGTCGCAGGCGCTCGGCATCATCGCGCAGAACATCGATCTGGCGGCTGACGGCGAAGGCGCCATCTGCCAGGACACCGGCATGCCGACCTTCGAGGTGAAGACGCCGGTGGGCGCCAACCAGGTCGTGATGAAGAAGCAGATTCGCGAGGCGATTGCCGAAGCGACGCGGCGCGGCAAGCTGCGGCCCAACTCGGTGGATTCGATCACGGGAGAGAACTCGGGCAACAACCTCGGGCCCGGCACGCCGATCATCCACTTCGAGCAGTGGGAGCGTGACGACATCGAGGTGAAGCTGATTCTCAAGGGCGGCGGCTGCGAGAACATGAACGCGCAGTACTCGCTGCCGACGGAGCTGCCGGCCTCGGCCGCGCCGATCGCTCGCTCGAAGGCGTGCGCAAGTGCATCCTTCACGCGGTGTGGAACGCGCAGGGCAAGGGTTGCGCGCCCGGGGCGGTCGGCGTGTGCATCGGCGGCGACCGCACCGTCCGGCTACGTGAACGCGAAGGAGCAGCTGTTCCGCACGCTCGACGACGTGAACAGCGATCCGCGGCTGGCGGAGCTCGAGGCGTCGATCATGGGCGAGGTCAACAACCTCGGCATCGGCGCGATGGGATTCGGCGGGCGCACGTCGCTCATCGGCTGCAAGATCGGCGCGCTCAACCGGCTGCCCGCCAGCTTCTTCGTGTCGGTGGCCTACGACTGCTGGGCGTACCGCCGCCTCGGTGTCGTGCTCGACGGAGCGACCGGCGCGATCGCGCAGTGGCTCTATCGCGATCCCGGCGAACCCGGTGATGGCCATGGCCGATCAGGCCGGGTTCCAGCGCACGGGACGCGAGATCGCGCTGCAGACGCCGCTCAGCGAGGAGCAGATCCGCTCGCTCAAGGTCGGCGACGTCGTGCTGCTCTCGGGCCGCGTGTACACCGGCCGGGACGCGGTCCACCATCACCTGATGAAGCACGAGCCGCCCGTCGATCTGCGCGGCGGCGTCATCTACCACTGCGGCCCTGTCGTGGCGAAGGAGGGCGACGGCTGGCGGATCACCGCCGCCGGCCCGACGACCAGCATCCGCGAGGAGCCGTACCAGGCCGACGTCATCGGCCGCTACGGGGTGCGCGCGGTGATCGGCAAGGGCGGAATGGGCGCAAAGACGCTGGCGGCGCTCAGCACGCACGGCGCGGTCTACCTCAACGCTATCGGCGGCGCCGCGCAGTTCTACGCCCGCGCCATCGAAAGAGTGGACGGCGTCTCGCTGATGGAGTTCGGCACGCCCGAGGCCATGTGGCACCTGACCGTGAAGGATTTCCCGGCCATTGTCACCATGGACGCCCAGGGCAACAGCCTGCACAAGGACGTCGAGCAGGAATCGCTCAAGGAGCTCAGCAGTTTGGCCCAGGCCTGAGCCATTCGGCCCAAGTCCAAGCCGTACAGGGAGATAAGCGGCCTCGTCAACACGGTTCGGCTTGCCGAGCGGCCCTGCGGAGCTTATAATTTCGTTTACGGTTTCCGAGGAGAATTGAATCCGATGATCAACGTGTCCACGACCGCAGCGTCGAAGATCAACGAGCTGCTTACGGAAGAAAACAAAGCCGGCAGCGGCCTGCGCGTGTTCGTGCAGGGCGGCGGATGCTCGGGGTTCCAGTACGGGCTCATGATCGAGGAAAGCGGCGGCTCTGGCGACCAGGTGTTCGAGTCCAACGGTGTCAAGCTGTTCGTCGATCCGGTCAGCGTCAGCTACCTCAAGGGCGCCGAAGTCGATTTCGTCGACACGGTGACCGGCGGCGGCTTCACGATCAAGAATCCGAACGCGACCTCCACCTGCGGCTGCGGTTCGTCGTTCAGCGTCGAGCGACGGAGCCCGAGGGCTCGGGGGGCCATGGCGGCGACGACCCTTCCTGACATCGCGCGGCTGAAGCCGGCGGGCGGCAAGCGCTCCAGCAAGCGGGAGCAGATCGTCAACGTGTTTCTGCGCCAGGAAGGTCACCTCAGCGCTGACGATCTCGTCGACCTCATCCGCCGGGAAGACCACCGCATCAGCCGCGCCACCGTCTACCGCACGCTGCAGTGGATGGTGGACGCCGGCATCGCCCGGAAGGTCGATTTCGGCGAGGGCCGGTTCCGTTTCGAGCATTCCTACCGGCACCCGCGGCACTTCCACCTGATCTGCAAGACCTGTCATCGCTCGTTCGAGTTCCTCAGCTCGGACATCGAGGGCATCGTGGAGGAAGTGGCGGCGGCGCGCAACTTCGCCGCATCGCAGAGCGTCGTGCAGATCTACGGCACCTGCGAGGAGTGCCGCACCGGCCGTACGGCAAGCCCGCAGGGCCACACCGATCTGCTCTTCGCGCGCGACGCGCTGCGCATCGCCATCGCCACCGAGCGCAGCGGCCTCGAGTTCTACAGCCGCGCCGCCCGCATCACCAAGGACGCGCGCGGCCGCAAGATTTTCCAGGACCTCGCCGGCGAAGAGAAGGAGCACCTGGGCAAGCTGGAGGCGCGCTACAGCGAGTTGCTCGAGCGCGACCCGCACCTCGAGTCGCGGCCGACGTTCCTGTTCTTCAAGGACGCGGCGAAGGGACTGTTCGCCGAGGGCGCCGAACGGCTGATGCGCGGCGTCAACGATCAGCAGGCGCTGATGATCGGCATCCGCTGCGAGCGCGGCTCGCACCGCTTCTTCAAGAAGTACGGCGAGAAGTTCGAGGACTCGGAAGGCAAGCAGATCTTCCTGGAGTTCGCGGACGAAGAACGCGCGCACCTCGATCTCCTCGTCCGCGAGTACCGCGCGCTCGTGAAGCGCCAGGGCCGCGCCCGTCGCCGCGCAGCCAGGGCCACGGTTCCCCTCCCGCGCGCGCCGCGCGTTGATCGACCTCCACCTCCACACGACGGCGTCAGACGGCCGCCTCACTCCAGCCGAGCTCGTCGAGCAGGCCGCTGCGTCCGGGCTGCGCGTGATGGCCGTCACCGACCACGACACCACGGCGTCGGTGACGGAGGTGCTTTCGCTGGCGAGCGAGCGCGGCATCGACGCGGTCAGCGGCATCGAGATCACCGCCATCGACGCCGGCCGCGACGTGCACGTGCTGGGATATTTCGTGGACCCGCGGCACGCGGGGTTGTCCTCGTTTCTCGCGCGCCAGCGCGCGGCCCGCGTCGCGCGCGTGCGAAGCCATCGGTCTCCGCCTCGCGTCGCTCGGCGTCCCGATCGATCTGGCGCGGCTCCTCGAGGAGGCGCGTCTCCAGACCGGACGCTCCATTGGCCGCCCGCAGGTGGCGCGCGCGATGATCACGGCGGGCCATGTCGCCGACACGCGCGAGGCGTTCGACCGCTGGCTCGGACAGGGACTTCCCGGCTTCGTGCCGCGTGAGGGCGCCGGCTCCGAGCAGGTGATCGCCGTTATTCACGACGCCGGCGGCGTCGCCTCCATCGCGCATCCCGGCAAGTCCATCACCGACGAACGCATCCGATCGCTGCGCGACCAGGGCCTCGACGCGCTCGAGGCCTTCCATCCCGATCACGGCGCGGCGCTGGTCGACCATTACGTGACGCTGGCCGGGACGCTCGGCCTGCTGATGACGGGCGGCTCCGATTTTCATGGAGATCCCGCGCACGGCTCGTTGCCCGGATCCGTGACGCTGCCGGTGGCGGAGTGGCAACGGCTCAGCGCCGCCCGGCATCGCCATGTCAGCCGCTGAGCGGCTGGTGGAGATGCGTGGCGTCACGAAGGACTACCGCGGCCTGCGGCCGCTGAGGGTCAGCGGCTTCGAGCTTCACGAACGACAATCGATCGCGCTGCTCGGGTTCGACCAGGTCACGGCTGAAGTGCTGGTGAACCTCGTCACGGGTGCGATCCTGCCCGACGCCGGCGACGTGACCGTGATGGGTCGTTCGACGGCCTCGATCGGCAACGCCGACGACTGGGTGGAAACGCTCGACCAGTTCGGCCTACTCAGCGACCGCGCGGTCATGCTCGACCAGTTGACGGCGGAGCAGAACCTCGCGGTGCCGTTGACCCTGGAGCTCGACGAGCTGCCTGCCGACGTTCGTGGCCCGGTCACGCGCCTGGCCGATGAGGTCGGGCTGAGCAAGGACGATCTTCGCCAGCCGCTGACGGCGCTCTCCGTCGCCAAGCGCCTGCGCGTGAGGCTGGGCCGTGCGCTTGCGCTCAATCCCCGAGTGCTCCTGGCCGAACATCCCAACGCCTTGCTGCCGCCGGAGGATGTGGCCGCCTTCGCGGCCGACCTCTCGCGCGTGGTCGCCGGCCGTGCGCATCGCATCGCTCGTCATCACGGCCGATCCTGCGTTCGCGACGGCGGTAGCCGGAGAGGTGCTCACGCTCCAGCCGGCGACCGGGGAGCTCAAGCGCACAAGACGATGGCGGAGCTGGTTGTCGTAGGTCGTGGAACAGAACTTGGATTGCCTCTGGTCAGGTCGTGTGTGCACGGCCGCGGAGGTTCGACGATGGCGAACGGGACGATTAAGCGGTTGGTTCGGGATCGCGGGTTCGGGTTCATTCGCGACGAGGGCGGGCAGGAGTGGTTCTTCCACCGCAGCTCGGTGAAAGCCGGCAGCTTCGAACAGCTCAACGAAGGACAGCGCGTCAGCTTCGACGAGGAGCCGTCAGCGAAAGGTCCGCGCGCGGGAAACATCCGCTCGGAGGCCTGAAGGCCTGACGGTCGGGTCAGAAGCGTTCCAGTGGTCTGTCTCGTCTGAATGACGACCGGCCACTTCCGCTCCCACCCCACCGCGCAGGCGTGCGCGGCGGGCGCTCGCCGCGATGTGAAAGCTCTGTCTACGCTCCGAGTCCGAGCAGGTAGGCGACGAGCTTTGGCAGTTCCGAGGCGACCCACCTGATCTCCGCACGCCGGGTCCACCACTGTTCGGAGCGCGTCGGATCGTAGCGGCTCGCGCGCATCGTGACCTCGAGGCCGGTGCCGCGGACTTCCCGCCGCACCGCGAACCCGGCACGCCGAAGGTGGTACTTCGACGTGACCACGATCACGCGGCGCCAGCCGTGTTGCGCCGCCAGCTCGCGCAGCGTCACCGCCTCGGCTGCCGTGCTGTCATGGATGCGATCGGGGATGAGGATGGCGCTGCCCGGGATACCCAACATCAGGAACAGGTTCTGTGCGCGCTCGGCGTCCGCGGCGAACGGATGTCCGCGCCTGGCAAGATTTCGATACGCCCCTTCCTCCTGGAGGTCTCTGGTCATCACGAGCCGCGGCGCATACCCCTCCATGTAGAGGTCGGCCGCCTCGAGGGGGCGCAGCACACGGGTGCCGGCGAGCACGAAGATGGCGTCCGCCTTGACCAGCGGGTCGTCCCTGGTGAGAAATGGTCCGAGCTGGACGAAGGCGTACACGCCGGAGGCGGCCGCGGCCAGCAGTATGACGACGGAGATGAGGCGGAGATTGCCGCCTGCGCGGATCCGGATTAGGCGGCACAGAAAAACGTTCACCCGGCCCCCCCGGGGGCCGGGGCGCTAAGCTCAGCTTTCGATCAAACTGTACATCGCCCGCCCTGGGGCCCTTGGAGGACTCTTCAGCCGAGAACTCCACTCGCTGGCCCTCGCGGAGCAACTCGAAGACGGCGCCGCGTACAGCGCTGCGGTGGAAGAAGTGTTCGATGCCACCTTCATCGCGGATGAACCCGAACCCTTTGTCAATCAGGAGGCGTGCGATAGTGCCGTTGGCCATAGCCGTATCCCTCCGATGCGCGCGAAGCCTGAGACAATCTCAGGCGCCCATGGACCGCTCACAAGCGGAATATGAAGCCACGATAAAGCGGCGGTCCGGCGCGCCGGAGTCTTAAGCTCGGCAAGTGTAGGAATTGCGCGCTGCGAAGTCAAGCGTGCCCGAAGTGCTTTCGATCGTGCAATTTGGCGCAAATATGCGGGAGGACGGGCAAAAGTGCTGACGGCGATCGTGCTCGCAGCAGGCGGATCGACGCGCATGGGTCGTCCCAAGGCGCTTCTCCCCGATGGCGACGGCAGGCCATTTGTTGCCCGTCTCACGCGCACATTTCTCGCCGCCGGAATCGATGAGATTGTGATCGTCACCGGTGCCGCCCACGACGCGGTCGTCGAAGCGCTCAAGCAGGATGGCGTGCCGGCTGATGCCGCGCGTGGTACGGAACGACGATCCCGCGCGGGGACAGTTGTCCTCGCTGTGGGTCGGGCTCGAGGCGGCGCAGCGGCCGGACCTCGACGCGGTCCTCATGACGCTCGTGGACGTGCCGATGGTGAGGCCGGCAACCGTGCGCGCGGTGATCGACGCGTGGCGACCGGAGCGGCCGCCCATCGTCAGGCCCGCCATCGGTGAGCGTCACGGGCACCCGGTGCTTTTCGATCGCGCGGTCTTCGACGAGCTCCGCCGCGCGCCGCTCGATGCGGGCGCCAAGGCCGTGGTGCATGCCCATCAGAACGAGATCGTCAACGTCGCCGTAGACGACGAAGGCTGCCTGATTGATATCGACACGCCGCACGACTACGCCGCATTCGTCGAGCGTTCGCGGAAAACGTAAGCAGGACACGACAGGAACGGACCGCACCTGACGGGAACACGCGAGCTGGCGGACTTGTGCTTGCAGCCGCGACCGCTGCCGGTGCCCGCCCTCCCCTCGCGAGCCGCACAGTTGTGGAGCGCCGACCCTGGCGCCTCCATCTCCAGCGTCGCCCGTCAGCTCGACATCTACGGCGCCATGCAGGCGACGATGACGCAGCTCGCCAGCGGCGTCTTCCTCACCGCCTATGCGCTCGCGCTCGGTGCCGACCCGCTGGCCATCGCGGTGCTCGCGGCGGTACCGCTGGCGGCCAAGGTCAGTCAGGTATTCACGTCCGCGCACATCGAGCGCGCCGGCCATTGGCCGCAGACGGCGCTCGTGTGCGCGGCGATCGCGCGGCTCCTGCTGCTGGCGGCCGCCGCCCTCCCGTTCCTGCTGGAAGGCCCGATGGCGGCGCGTGCGCTGGTCGCCATCATTGCGCTCTCGTCGCTGGTCGCATCGTTCTTCGATCTGGCGCTGCTCACATGGATGGCCGAGCTCGTGCCGCCGGGTATCCGCGGCCGCTTCCTCGGCACGCGCAACCGCATCAGCGGCCTGGCTGGCCAGGTCGCGGCGCTCGCCGCCGCGGCCGTCATCCAGGGGATGTTCGGCGAGACGGGGCGGTCTCCGTTCGTGTTCGCCGTGCTCTTCGCGGTCGCCGGCAGTCTCGGCCTTGCGGCGCTGCCGGTTCTCGCCCGTGTGCCGCCTCCGCGCCGCACGCGCTCCCGCGTCGAGATGCTGCCGCTCCGGAACATGCTGGTTGCGCCGCTGCGCGACCGGAATGTCCGGATCTTCATGCTGTTCGCCGTGCTGTGGCACGCCGCCATCGGCATCAGCAGTCCCTTCCTCCTCGTCTTCATGCTCGAGGAGCTCGGTCTGTCGCTGCTCTCGGTGACCGCGCTCGTGTCTCTCAACCTGTTTGTCGCGGCCGGGACGATGGGCTATTGGGGCAGGCTTGGCGATCACTTCGGGGCCAAGACCGTGCTGCGCGCCGGCACGTACCTGATCATGCTGCCGACGGTCCTCTGGCTGATCGTCGCGCCCGGACGAACCTGGCCGATCGTCATCTTTCAGTTCGTGGCGGGACTGGGATGGGGGGCCTACAACAGCAACGTGAACAACCTGATGCTGAAGCTCGCGCCAGCCGGCCGCGGCCCTTCTGTACGTCGCGTCGCTCGGCGCGGTGACCGGAATGGCCGAAGCGATCGGACCACTCGCCGGCGGCGTCATCCTCGCTGCTGCTCGCGGATGGACCGGGTCGACGCTGCTCCCCTACTACATCGTGGTGGTCATCGCGTTCGTGCTGCGTGCCGTCGCGACCTTCGTGCCGGGCCACGTGCACGAACCCGGAGGGGTCGCTGTCGGCCGCATGGTGCGCACGGTGGGCCGGTTCCACGCCATGAACGTGGAAGAGGCGTTCTCGCCGCTGTTCACGCACATCTACACCCACGTGGCGCGGGTGGCCGACTTCATCGCGCGCGAGCCGGCGATCGCGAGGCACGAGGGGCGCGTCATGACCGTCCGGCGAGTCTGCCTGTAGAATCAGCGCTCACGCTCGCGGAAGGAGCCCGATGACAAGACTGGCGGAAGATCCCGGACAGGCCGCCACCAGCTGGCGCTCGGACGCGTCGATCGCATACGCAATCCTGAGACTGACATTCGGTGTCAACATCGGCCTGCGCGGTCTCACGCGCATCATCAACGGCACTGACGTCTTCGCCGCCGATCTCATGAAGCAGTTTCAGGCCGCGGTGATCCCGATCCCCGGCGTCGAGCTGTTCGGCCACGTCCTTCCCTGGGTCGAGGCGGCGATCGGGCTGCTGCTCATCACGGGCTTGCAGACGCGGCCGGCGCTCATCGCCGGCGGTCTCATGATGACGGTGCTCATGACAGGCATCATGTCCATCCAGAACTTCCAGACGGCGTGGCTGCAGCTCACCTATGCGGTGGTGTTCTTCATTCTCCTGGCTTGCCGGTCGTGGAACCTGATCTCGCTCGACGCGTGGATGGCGAGGCGGCGGGTTGGAGAGCCGCACGCGCCGGCCTCGCGCATGCGGGCGTGAAGACGGGAGCGCCGAGGAAGCCGAGGACGCCGGGGACAATTCAACGCCGACCTCGCGCGGGGCGCGGCCGCGAGGGATGAACCCGGACACGAACGCACACGGTTCATCCCTCGCGACCGCGCCCCGCGCGCGAGCCGCCTTCGGCGGCCCGTCGAACGACGCCCTCTGCGATCTCTGCCTCTCTGCGATCTCGGCGTTGATTCTTCCTCGCGCCAACCCGTGCTAACTTCTCCGGCCATGCGCGTGCCGCCGGGCCCTGCGGGATGGCCGCTGCTCGGGATGATGCCGGCCATGAGGCGCAATCCGACCGGTGTCTATATGGACGCGGCGTTGCGCTACGGCGACGTCTCCTACATCAGGATCGGGCCACGGCACGGCTACCTCATCACCGATCCGCGCGACATCCGTCACGTGCTCCAGGACAACGCCCGCAACTATCACAAGGGTCCGTTGTACGAGCGGTTGAAGACGACCCTTGGCAACGGCCTGGTGACGAGCGAGGACGCCTACTGGCTTCGACAGCGCCGCATCGCGCAACCCGCCTTCCACCGCGACCGCATCGCCGCGAACGCGACGGTGATGGAGCAGGAGGCGACCGCGACAGGGAACCGGTGGACGGCGCACGCGTCTGCGGGCGGCGCGGTGGACGTCCTGCCGGAGATGATGCATCTCACGGAGAGCATCGTGCTCAGGGCGATGCTCGGCTCCGACGCCGAGACGCTTGCCGAAACGGCCCGCGAGTGGTCCCTCGTGAACGAGTACATCGGCGAGAACTTCTGGACGCTCGGCATCGCCGCCCGGCTGCCGACGCCGCGGAACCGCCGCTTTCACCGCGCCGTCGCGTTCCTCGACCGCACGATCTTTGGCGTGATCGACGAGCGTCGCCGCGGCGGCGCGGGCGGTGACGACCTCGTCTCGATGCTGTTGTCCGCCCGTGACCCCGAGACCGGTGAGGGGATGACCGATCGGCAGCTGCGCGACGAGGTGATGACGATCTTCCTCGCCGGGCACGAAACAACGGCGCTGACGGTCACCTGGGCGTGGTATCTCCTCGCGCAGCATCCCGCGATCCGGGCGCGCCTCGAGAGCGAGCTCGACGACGTGCTCGGCGGACGCGCGCCTGCCTACAGAGACCTGGAGCGGCTCCCCTATACACGGATGGTGGTCGAGGAAACGATGCGCCTCTATCCACCCGCCTGGGCGTTTTCACGCCGGGCGCTCGCGGCGGATCGCATTGGCGGCTACGAGCTGCCGGCGGGGTGGCTCGTGTTCGTCGTCCCCTGGGTGATGCACCGGCATCCGAAATACTGGGACGACCCGGCAGGCTTCGACCCTGAGCGCTTCAGTCCGGAACGGAGCGCCGCCCGGCCCAAGTTGGTCTATCTGCCGTTTGGCGCGGGACCGCGTCAATGCATCGGTAACCATTTCGCGATGACGGAAGCACAGATGATCCTGGCGACGCTCGGGCAGCGTTACCGTCTTCATCTGGTGCCGGGACAGCGCATCGAGCCGCGTCCCCTCATCACCCTGCGCCCGGCTCCCGGTGTCAGGATGCAGATCGAGGCCAGGGCCGGCGTTGCGATGCCAGCCTGAGAGGACCGCATGTAAACTCCCCTGGAAAAAATAAAACCGGAGGACTCCATGACCGCAACCCCTCGCGCGCTGACAGTGGCTTCGCTCCTTGGCGCCGCGCTCATCGCAGGCGGCTGCAGCAACGTCGTGACCCGCGTCAATCCGGAGCAGGTCGCGGGCGGGAAGACGGCCACGGTCGTCGTCAAGCTCGCGACACGAGACCTTGCGGCTGACGAGCAGCCAACCCTCGCGATCACCGACGGCGAGGAGTGCGGGACCGTGACCGCGACGGCCGACAAGAAGGAGAACGGCAAGTGGGCCGCCGGGACGTTCACGGCCGCCGCGGGCGTCGAGAACTGCGCGGTCACGATCCTGTCGTCCGTGGGCGATCAATCGGCCACGACCCGCGCCGTCGTCAATCGCTTCGATCCGCGGGTTCGCATCGATGGATTCAGTGCGATCGCGGCGATTCTCATCGCCTCCTTTGCCATTGACCGCGTCACGACCGGGTTGTTGTCGCTCGTTGCCTTCGTGCGGCGGCGGAAGCCCGGCTTGTTCCCGGCTCGCGCGCGCGGGGCGGCGGACTTCTTCGCCGAAGAGCGGGACCAGCGGGTGCCGTCCTTCATCGTCGCCGGCGCGATTGGCGCGGTGGTCCTCGGCTGGTTCGGAGAGGTCCGCGTACTGGCGGCGCTCGGCTTCAATGCCGTCAGCCCCTACCTCGACGCCGTGATCACCGGACTCGTGCTGATGATTGGCGCCGACCGCGCCGCGGACCTGCTCAAGAAACTGGACGTGCCGGTTGAGGGCGCGGTCGCGAAGAAGTCTGCCGCGCCCATAGAGGTGACCGGGCGGCTCGTGCTCGAGAACCCCGAAGCGAAAGCGTCCGACCGGATGATGGTGTGAGGTGATCGATCCGCAGGATGGCGGCCGCGTCGAGTTTCGCGTCGTCGGCCTCGAGGAGCCGCAGACGCGGCGGCAGCCGCGGCGTCGCGGCCGCGAGTGGCAGTGGCCGACGGTCGCGGTCGTCGCGGTTCTCTGGGTCGCTGGTGCGCTGCCCGGTCCGGGCCAGGGCGCGGCCAGTGGCGCCGATGCCGCGCGGCGCGATGCTGGCGCAGTGGTGCGCGGAGACCGCGTGCTGATCCTCGCGGACAACAGCGGGTCGATGTACGAGCAGGACGGTGCGTTGATTCGCGTGCGCGACTCCCACGTCGCCAGCCTTCGGCGACAGCATGCCGTCGTCGAGGCTACGGTGCTGACCCCGGGCTGGGCCTGGCGGGGGGCTGACGGAAACCTGAGCCTGGTTGCGCCGCTCGAGCAGGCGCTGGCGCGGCAGCCCGAGGTGGACGCCATCTATTTCCTCTCGGACTTCGCATACGCCGACGATCAGGTGAGCGACGTGGAAGGCCGTTCGCGCCTGTGGCGCCTGCTGCGCGAACGCGGTATCCGATTCTATGTGGCCTCGGTGGACCAGCCAGTGCCCGCGGCCTACGTGCGAATGGCCGATGAGTCTGGCGGCGCCGTTCTCCGGCAACGAATCGTCGATTGATGCGCCCTCGCACCGGATCATTTTTTTCATCGATGTCACGCGGACCACGTGCGGTTCGCCTTTCTCAGGACGTGACAACCTTGCCCCTGCAGCGTCTGAAGCAGGAGCCCAAGGAGGCTCAACCATGAATCTCCGGCAGAAGCCGCTCGTGCTCGCGAGCGCGTTGATTGCGCTCATGTGCGGCGCCCCGGCGTCGGCCCAGGGTCAGGACGGGAAGATCAACGGCGTGGTGCGCGACACGACGGGGGCGGGCGTTCCCGGCGTGACCGTCAACGCCACGAATCAGGCCGGAAACAGATCCGAGACCACAACCACCGCCATCGACGGTAGTTTCTCCCTCGCCTTGCCGCCGGGCGGCAACAGCGTGACCGCGTCGTTGCCGGGCTTCCGGCGGGTGACGCTGATGATCGAGGTGCCCGCCGGCGGCTCGAGTCAGCTCGATTTCACGCTGGAGCCGGCGTTGAGCGAGGAGATCATCGTGACCGCGTTGAAGCGCGACACGACCGTGCTCAACGTGCCGTTCTCGATCGCGGCGCCCACAGAAGAGGTCCTGCGCGCCCGCGGCGTCGAGGACATCGAAGGCATCGCGGCGAACGTCGGTGGATTCACCGTGCAGAACCTCGGGCCCGGCCAGAGCCAGGTTGCGATGCGCGGCGTCTCCGCGGGTCAGATCGTGCGCGATCAGCCGGGCGTGAAGGAGCAGGTCGGCATGTATCTCGACGAGTCGGTCATCTCGCTCTCCCTGTTCACGCCGGACATCGATCTGTTCGACACCGATCGCGTGGAAGTGCTGCGCGGCCCGCAGGGGACGCTCTTCGGCTCCGGGTCGCTGTCGGGGACGGTCCGCTACATCACCAACCAGCCGCAGCTTGGTGTCACGGGCGGGGCGGTGGAGCTCGGGGGCAGCATCGTCGGTGGCGGTGGTTTCGGCGGCAACGCCAAGGTGGCCCTCAATGTCCCGCTGGGCGACAAGGCCGCGTTGCGCATTGCGTCCTATTACACACACCTCGCCGGCTATATCGACGCCGTCCAGCCGGACCTGACGGTGAAGGAGGACGTCAACGAGGGGTTCAGAACCGGAGTGCGCGCGGCCGTGAGGATCGCACCGAGCGAGCGCCTCTCGATCACGCCGCGAATCGTGTACCAGAGAGTCGGCACGGACGGGTGGAACCGTGCCGACGCCTTCAACATCCTGGCGAATCCGTTTACGACGACGCGGCCGGCTGTCACGCTCGGCGAGCGGCAGCAGTTCACGCAGCTCGAGGAAGACTTCACCGACGACTTCGTTCTCGGCGACCTGAACCTCGCCTACACCTTCGGCGGGATGTCGCTGGTGTCGAATACCTCATTTGCCTATCGTGACGTCCTCGTGATCCGCGATGCGACGACGCTCACCGGCAGCATCACCGGCGGCAGTCTCGGCCTGCCGGAGAGCGTCTACACGCTGGACGCGCCGCTCCTCGACGCGACGAACGCCAAGACCTGGACGCAGGAACTGCGCGTGGCCGGCGCCCGGAACCGGATCCAGTGGGTCGCCGGCGGATTTTTCAGCCAGCAGGACAGACACTACGACCAGGACCTGCCCGTGATCGGCTTCGAGGACCTCACCGGCATTCCCACCAGGGGCTTCGCGCGCCGAAGGACAGCCTGTTCTGGTCCGACCTGCGCTACAAGCTCGATCAGTTTGCCCTGTTCGGCGAAGGGACCCTGACGCTCACCGACGAATGGAACCTGACGGGCGGCCTGCGTTACTACAACTTCAACGAGGACAAGGAGCAGATCTTCGACGGCCTCTTCGGCAACGACAACACCGGCACCTCCCTGGTGTCGCAGCCCGGCGCCACTGAGGCCGACGGCATCGCGCCGCGCCTGATCGCCACCTACAGGCTGTCGGGCACCGCCAACCTGAACGCGCAGGTCTCGCGCGGGTTCCGCCTCGGCGGCATCAACGACCCGCTCAACGTGCCGCTGTGCACGCCCCAGGACCTCGTCACGTTCGGCGGGCGGGAAACGTGGAAGGACGAGACGGTCTGGAACTACGAGGTCGGGGTCAAGTCGAGGGTGCTGAACGGCAATGGCGCGTTCAACGTCTCCGTGTTCCACATGGACATCCACGACCTGCAGGCGACCGTCACCGCCGGCTCCTGCTCGTCACGCGTGATCTTCAACGTGCCGAAAGCCCGCAGCCAGGGATTCGAGGTCGAGTTCGAGGCCGCGCCGAGCCGCAATTTCGACTTTGCGATCTCCGGGAGCTTCAACGATTCCGAGCTGCGCTCCACGCTCACGTCGATCGATGCCAATGGCGTCCCCAGCATCGTGTCGGGCATCGAGGCGGGCCGGCGGCTGCCCAGCGTCCCGAGGTTCCACCTCGCCTCCGCGGCGACGTATCAGTGGCAGGTCAGGCCGACGGCGCTGGCCTACGTGACTGGCACGTTCCAGCACATCGGCTCCCGTTTCACGCAGGTCGGCGACGAGGATCTCGGCACGCTCGACCTGCTGTCGTTCGGGGCCAACACGATCGGCCGCCCTCTGACGGCGAGCACCTTCACGTATGACCCCGAGCTGCCCGCCTACGACATCCTCAACCTGCGCGTCGGCGTCCGTCGCGATCGCTGGGACGTCTCGGTGTACCTGAACAACGTCACCGATGAACGGGCATTGCTGTCATTCGACCAGGAGCGCGGCACCCGCGCCCGTATCGGCTACCTGACGAACCAGCCGCGGACGTTCGGCCTCGCCACGCGTTTGAATTTCTAGTTCGTGTTCTGACACCGCGGCTCGCCCGGGCCGGCTGAAGCCGGCTGAAGCCGGCCCCTACGTACGCCGCCTCGCGCCGGGTCCCAACGCCCGGCCTACGGCCGTTCGTCTCGCCTCATCACCAGCTTGACCCCGACCAGCGCCGCCAGAATCGCGCCGGTCAGCGGCACCGCGTGACCCGTGAAGGGCGTGAGCAGCACCAACACGGCGGCGAGGGGACCGAGCAGTCGACTCCGCCGGTATTCGGGCCTGTCGTGAAGGAACCAGAGGCACAGCAGGTAGACCGCAACCGGAATGGCCACGGCCGTCCCGGCGGCGACGGCGCTGATCTTCGCGTGATTCGTCGCCTGATCGACCGCGACGGCCAGCCCGGCCCCCTCGGCAGCGGCCGCCGCAAAGACCAGGTAGTGTCCGTAACCCCAGATGATCCCTCGTCGCAGGCTCGTCAGCAGGTCGTGGACGGGACGATCGAAGTAGATCCACCACATCGCATAGACGATGAGCAGGCCCCCGATGATGATCGGCGCCAGCGCGGCAAGCGCCTCTCCCGACGCCAGCGCCGACTGCACCGCAACGGTGGCGGCGAGAATCGATTCGCCCAGCACGATCAGCGTGAGCAGGCCGTATCGTTCCGCGATGTGATGCGGGTGCCACGTGGTGACCGCGGCGCGCTCGGCATACACGGGCACGAGGACCTCCAGCGCGGCGAAGACGAGGAATCCCGGAACCCACAGGTGCGGCACCCACAGCATGCCGACCCATGCCAGCTGGAGGACCGTGATGCCCGCCGCGTAGCGCAGCGCGGTGCTTCGATGCGCGGGGTCTGAGGCGGCCGCGCGCAGCCACTGCGTGACCATGGCCATGCGCATCACCACATATCCGCTGACGGTCGCAATGTTCGGCGTGCGCGTCTCGAACATCGCCGGCACGCCCGCCGCCATGATCAGCGCCCCGGCGATCTGTACGAACACGGCCAGGCGGTAGGGCACGTCGTCACAGTCGTACGCCGACGCGAACCAGGTGAAGTTCATCCAGGCCCACCAGATGGCAAAGAACACCATCAGGTATCCGAAGAGCCCTTCGAGCGCGTGGCCTTCTGCGACGGCGTGATGCAGGCCGCTGGACGCCTGCGCGATCGCCACGACGAAGACCAGGTCGAAGAAGAGCTCGAGAGGTGTGGCCGTGCGGTGCGTCTCGTGCGGAGAGCGCGCCGTCATGCGCCCGTGAAGGCGCGCGCCGCGGGTGGCTTCGCCGTGGATGGCGATCGACGGTTGGGACATCGGTTCGCGATCCTATCTGAAGAGTTGCCGCCGCCGCGAACCCGACATACCTTGAAGGCGGCTCGTGAACGGGATGAAGCAGGCGGGGGGGGCGGTGGCCGCGCAGGAAGCGCGTCCAACGGACAGCGCGCATCGGCAGAGCGTGGATGAGGTCGTCGCGGCGCTCGCGACAGACCTGCGCCGCGGTCTGACGGACGACGACGCCCGGTCGCGCTTCGAAAAACACGGACCGAACGAGCTGGCGTCGGAGAAGCCGGTCCCGGCGTGGCGCCGGTTTCTGGCCCAGTTCGAGGACGTGCTCGTTGTCCTGCTGCTCGTGGCGACCGCCATCTCGGTCGGCCTCTGGGTGTACGAGAGGGACACGGCGCTCCCGTACGAGGCCATCGCGATATTCGCCGTCGTCCTGCTCAACGCCATCCTGGGGTACGTCCAGGAATCGCGGGCAGAGGCGGCCGTGGCGGCCCTGCGCGCGATGTCCGCCGGACACGCCGCTGTTATCCGCAGCGGCGAGCGGCGCCGCTTCGCGGCCTCGGATCTGGTCCCCGGCGACGTCATCCTCATCGAAGAAGGCGACACGATTCCGGCCGACGCGCGGCTGGTCGAATCGACAGCGCTCCAGGTTGCCGAGGCGGCGCTGACCGGCGAGAGCCTGCCAGTCGCCAAGGATACGGCGCCGATCGCGGACGATCCCGCGCTCGGCGATCGGCACAACATGGTCTTCAGCGGCACCGCGGCGACCTACGGGCACGGCAAGGCGGTCGTGACCGCGACCGGGATGCAGACCGAGATGGGCCGCATTGCCGGGCTCCTGCGGGAGACGCGCGACGAACCCACGCCCCTGCAGCGGGAGCTCGATCGCACGGGCAAGCTCCTCGGCATCGTCGTCATCGTCATCGCCATCGTGATGATCGCGACGATCGTCATCGTCGACGAGGTCAGGGAACTGGCCGCACTCCTCGACGTGCTGATTCTCGGGGTGGCCCTTGCCGTCGCCGCCGTACCGGAAGGCCTGCCGGCCGTGGTGACGGCTGTCCTCTCGATCGGCGTGCAACGCATGGCGCGGCGGAACGCGATCGTGCGGCACCTCGCTGCCGTGGAGACGCTCGGTTCGGCCAGCGTGATTGCCTCCGACAAGACAGGCACGCTCACCAAGAACGAGATGACCGTGCGGGTCGTGGTGACCGCGAGCGGGCGGGTCGCGTTCGACGGATCCGGTTATGCGCCACGAGGAGAGGTGAGCCGGGAGGGTGGCGGACCGATCGACGGCTCCCTTCGGGTCGAGCTCGAGCGAGCGCTCGAGGCCGCCGATCGGGCGAACAACGCTGCCGTCCAGGAGCGCGATGGCCGGTGGACTCTGCAGGGCGACCCCACGGAAGGCGCGCTGCTCGTTGCCGCTCGCAAGGCCGGCCTGCAGCCCGAGGCGCTCGACGCGCGTCTGCCTCGTGTCGGCGAGATCCCGTTCTCTTCCGAGCGCAAGCTGATGAGCACGATCCACCACGACACCGAGCAGCAACGCGGGATGCTCTTCACGAAAGGCGCGCCCGACGTGCTGCTGACCCGCTGCACCTTCGAGCTGGTGGGCGACGATCGGCGGCCGCTGACGCCCGCGCGTCGCGCCGAGATCCTGGAAGTCAACGAGACGCTCGCCGGTCAGGCACTGCGCACGCTGGGTGTCGCCAGTCGCGCGCTGCCAGCCGCCGCTCTCGCAGGCCACGCCGACCGCGCCGGAGAGAGCGTCGAACAGGAGCTCGTGTTCGCCGGGCTGATCGCGATGATCGACCCTCCCCGCGAGGAAGCCCGGGACGCCGTGGCGCGGGCCCGCGGTGCCGGAATACGGCCGCTCATGATCACCGGCGACCACCCCCGCACTGCTGCGGTCATCGCCCAGGAGCTCGGCATCGCCCGGGACGGCCGCGCGATGACCGGGGCGGAGTTCGAGGCGCTCACCGAGGAGGCGCGTGATCGCGCCGTCGCCGAGGTCTCGGTCTACGCGCGCGTCAACCCCGAGCACAAGCTGCGCATCGTCGACGCACTGCGGCGTACCGGAGCGGTGGTCGCGATGACGGGCGACGGAGTGAACGACGCGCCGGCGCTGAAGAAGGCCGACATCGGCATCGCGATGGGCATCACGGGGACCGACGTCTCGAAGGAAGCCGCCGACATGGTGCTCGCCGACGACAACTTCGCGTCCATCGTCGCCGCCGTCGAAGAGGGCCGCGCCATCTTTGCGAACATCCGGAAGTTCCTGCGCTACCTGCTCTCGTCCAACATCGGCGAAGTGCTGACGATGTTCGTTGGTGTGGTGCTGGCCGAGCGCATCGGCCTGCAGGCTGGCGGTGGCGCGGTCGTCCTGCCCCTCCTCGCCACGCAGATCCTCTGGATCAACCTGGTGACCGACGGGCCGCCGGCGCTGGCGCTCGGCGTCGATCCGGCCGACGAAGGCCTGATGCATCAGCAGCCGCGGCCGATTGGCGAAGGCGTCCTGACGCCGCGGATGTGGCGCGGCATCTTCTTCGTCGGCGCGATCATGGCCGCCGGCACGCTGTTCGTGCTCGATGCGTCGCTGCCTGGCGGGTTTGTCGAGGGCTCAGGCGACCTGCGCTACGCCCAGACGATGGCCTTCACGACGCTGATGCTGTTTCAGATCGTCAACGTCATCAACGCGCGATCGGATGAGGACAGCGCCTTCCACCGCCTGTTCTCCAATGCATGGCTGTGGGCTGCCATTGGCCTGTCGCTCGTCCTGCAAGCGGCGGTCGTGTACGCGCCCTTTCTGCAGCGAGCCTTCGGCACCGTCGCGCTGACCGGCGCTGACTGGCTGCGGTGCATCCTCGTCGCGAGCTCGGTATTGTGGCTGCGTGAGCTGGGCAAGCTGATCACGCGACGACGATCGCGCTAGACGCCTGTGGTCCTCGCCCGGGCCGCTACAATCGAGAGTCCATGCACTCGAGACAGGAACTGGCGGATGGCTTTCGCGGACTGGGCGTCGCGCCGGGCGATACGGTCATGCTGCATGCCTCCGTCCGCGCGGTCGGCGAGGTGGCTGGCGGGCCTGACCAGATCCACCTCGCACTCAAGGATGCCCTGACCGCTGACGGCACGCTGATGATGTACGCGAGCTGTCCGGCCTACTACGACGAGGTCGGCCGCGGACATCTCCACCCGGATCAGGAGCGCGAGCTCGCCGACAAGCTTCCCGCGTTCGATCCGTTCACGGCGAGAGCCGAGCGTGAGAACGGCGCGCTCGTCGAGCTCCTGCGCACGTATCCCGGTTCCACCGTCAATCCTCACGTGGCGCGATTCGTCGTCTGGGGGAGGCAGGCGGCCTACCTGATCTCGGAGCAGCCCTGGGACTACGCGTTCGGGCACCGGTCGGCGCTCGATCGATTCGTGGCGCTGGATGGGAAGATCCTGCTGCTCGGCTGCGATCACGACACCGTGACCTTCCTCCACTACGCCGAGCACATTGTCGATATTCCCGAGAAGCGGGTCGCGAGATACGAGGTGCCGGTCAACGAAGACGGCAGGCGCGTGTGGCGACGCATGGAGGAGTTCGACACCTCGAGCGAAGGGGCCCACCCGAACTGGCCCGGCCGTTTCTTCGCCCGCCTCGTGGACGCGTATCTGGCGCAGGCCAGCAACCGCGGCGGCTACGTAGGCGATGCGCGCAGCTTTCTACTCGACGCTCGCGGACTCCTCGAGTTCGCCTTGCCGGTGATGAAGGCTGTTGCGGCCGACTCGCGCGCCGCGGCCACGCTCGATGCGTGAGGATCACGAACGCAGGATGCGCGTTGCCGCGCACGTCGTCAGGCGTCCGGACCTGGACGGCACACGGGTTGTGCGGGATTCACGCGGCCGCCGGTGACGGCCGAGACCAGGCGTTCGTAGCGCGTGCATGGCTTCCGCGAGCGTCGGGTACCCGCGTTCCCACTGCAACGAACCGCCTGGTGAGTAGATGAGCGTGAAATACCGGCCCGACGCGTACTCGAGCTCGAGCATGCGGTGCGGCATGTCGGGATCGCCCGCCTGGCCCAGCACGTCCATCAGTCCGATGGACCACTGCCGCCCCTGCGGGTCGACGACGACCTGGCGCTCGAGATACTGCCACTCGTCCGTGCTCCACTGCGGCATGGGCATTACATCTGCGGCGTGTCGCGTATGACGATGATCGGGAGGAGACACGCGCGGGGTCTTCGCGCACGATGTCCGCCAGTCGTCACGACGCCGTCCCTGAAGAGAGTGAGGTTCCGGCGTCCGGAAAGTGCGCGGAGTGTAGCACGAGTCCTGTGACGGTTATAGAATCCTGCATGCGACGGGAAACGTTCGCCAGCATCGCTCCGCGGCTCGCAGCCGTCGGCCGGCGCTTCTACGCCCGCGGGTGGGTGCTCGGCACCAGCGGCAACTTCAGCGCCGTCGTGTCCCGCGACCCGCTTCGCCTTGCCATCACCGCGAGCGCCGTCCCCAAGGGCGGGCTGCTGCCGGCGCACATCCTTCTCTGTGACGATCGGGGCGCGGCGGTCGGCCGCACGAAGCGCCGGCCGTCCGCGGAAGCCCTGCTGCATGTCGAGATCGCGAAACGCCGCGCGGCCGCTGCCATCCTGCACACGCATTCGGTCTGGACGACGGTGCTGTCGGATTTTTATGCCGGCGAAAGCGGGTTTGGCGTCGAAGGCTACGAGATGCTCAAGGGGCTGGACGGCGTCGCCTCTCACGAGCACCGCGAATGGGTGCCGATCGTCGACAACGATCAGGACATGGTGCGGCTGGCGCGTCGCGTCGCGGACTCGCTGGACCGCAATCCCGCCGCCCACTCGTTCGTGCTGCGCCGTCACGGCCTGTACACCTGGGGCGCGACGCTGGCGGACGCCGAACGTCACGTCGAGATTCTCGAATTTCTCTTCGAGGTGGCCGGCCGGACGCTGATGCTCACGCCGCCGGGCCGCCGAAATACAATGGTTGCCGCACCGGTGGAGTAGCAGATTTCATGGCTGGGAGGAGGACGTCATGGCGATTGTGAGGATTCCTGAGGAGAACACTACGCTGACCGATGCCCCCTCCATCCGCGCTTACCTGGGTGCTCGCGGCATCGAATACGACCGCTGGTTGCCGGAGCCGGCCCTTGCGCCGGACGCGGCAGCCGATCTCGTGCTGGCGGCCTATGCCGTGAAGATCGACGAGTTGAAGGCGCAAGGCGGCTACGTGACCGCCGACGTCATCGACGTGAAGTTCGACACCCCCGGACTCGACGGGATGCTGGCCAGGTTCAACACCGAGCACTGGCACGACGAGGACGAGGTCAGGCTGATCGTCGAGGGCCGCGGTCTGTTCCACATCCATCGACAGGATGGCCCGGTGTTCGCGATCGAAGTCGAGGCGGGCGATCTCATCCGCGTGCCCAGAGGGACGCACCACTGGTTCGATCTGTGCGGTGAGCGCCGCATCAGGGCGATTCGGCTGTTCCAGGATCCATCCGGCTGGACCCCGCATTACACGCAAAGCGGCGTCGACCGTGCGTTTCAGCCGGTGTGCTTCGGGCCGGCGTACTTCCCGCCGTTGCAGCCGGCCGCCGGCGCCTGACGTTGGCGGGTCGCGGGCGCCTTCGCGCGATCGTCCTCGACATCGAGGGCACGATCGCGCCGATCGCGTTTGCCTACGAGGTCCTCTTTCCGTTCGCACGCGCACACCTGCGTGATTACCTGGCGACTCGTGCGGGAAGCCCCGCGCTGCAGGACGCGCTGCAAGAGCTGCGGCACGATCACGCGGAAGAAGTGTCTCGAGGCGAGAAGCCGCCGGCCTGGCGCGAATCGGAATACCAGCAGGTCGCCGCGTTCGTCGAATGGCAGATGGATCGCGATCGCAAGGCGCCTGGCCTGAAGCGGCTGCAGGGCCAGATCTGGGAGCGCGGGTTTCGCGACGGCAGACTCAAAGGCGATGTGTTCCCCGACGTGCCGCCGGCATTACGGCGATGGCGCGACGCCGGCCTCTCCGTGGCCATCTACTCGTCGGGCAGCGAGCAGGCACAGCGTCTCGTGCTGGGAACGACGGCATAGGGTGATCTGACCGGCCTCGTCGCCCGCTTTTTCGACACGGCCGTCGGGCCGAAAAGATCCGCGGACAGCTACCGCCGAATTGCGCGCGAGCTCGGGTGCGTGACCGGCGACATGTTGTTCGTGTCTGACATCACCGCGGAGCTCGATGCGGCGCGCGACGCCGGGTGTGACGTGTTGCTGTGCGTGCGGCCCGGCAACGCCCCCCAGACGGGCGACACGTATCGCGTCGTTCGCACCTTCGATGAGATCGTTGCCTGACGCGAGCAGCGGAGAGGCGATCGGTCATATTTCAGCGCGTAGATGTCTGTACTTGACCATGGTGCCGACGCGCTCGCCGACGCCGACCGCCTGCAGCCGCGTCAGCCAGACGTAGCGCGAATCGCCAGTCTCGAAGAGCGGCGCCGTCCGCAGCGAGGCGCCGGCGTCCGTCGTCTGACCGACGCCGTTGTAGCTCACCAGAATCAGTGCCCCATCGTCCGTTCTCAACGTGAGGCGGACGTCGAGCCGGTAGGTGCCATCGGCGCGGTTCGTGATCCAGTCGCCGGACGGCGCCTGCACCGCCGCCTTGACGCGCGGACCTTCGAAGCGGCCGCCGACGATCTGCACGATCGTGCGCGTTCCCTGCGGGCCGTTTTCGACAACAGTGCGCGCGCCCGTTTCGGCGCGCAGCGTGCCGAGGTATTCGAACGCGGGGGCGCGCGGCTGCTCGGACCCGCTTTGCGCCCTCGGAGCGGCCGTCGCCGCCGCGGCGGTGGAAGTTTGCGCGAGAGCGAACGGACCGGACGCGATCAGTCCGAGGCCGACCAGCAAGGCGATTGCGACACGCACGGGCCCTCCTGTCTTGAAGCGGTGGTCAGGCGACCCATACTCGATTTGAGTCGTCAGCTGCCGCCGTCATTGTGCGCCGAATAGCTTGTGGTCCGACGGCAGTCTATGGCGGATGACCGGCTGTCGGTGCTTGCGATTCCCGCCACGCCGGCTCGAGCGAGCGGGAACGGTTGAGCTCTCGCACTCGTACCCGGGCCATTCGAAAACGGCAGAGCCCAGCGACGATTCAGCAATGGAATTTTTACTCGATCGCCCTGACGCCAAGTGGCGAGCTCGGCCACAAGAGTCGCCCAAATGCACAAAATTTCGTTTTTCTGACGTGTGGCATGTTTCGAGCACCGAACCTGTCTGCCGAGCTCGGCAACCGGGCAGGGTGTGACCTGCCCGCTTGTCTGCACCGCGGCGAGCCCCTCGTGACCGGCTCGACGACGGAAACGAAAAGCGACATATGGCGTCAAATCGCGTCGCGTCTGCAGGGAAGTTCCTGTTCGTTGAGGGAGAGAAGTTCTTTCCAAAAGGAGTGTCCTACGGCACGTTCGCACCCGACGCGTGCGGCGGCCAGTACCCTCCCTTGAATCAGGTCGTCGCGGACTTCGCGTTGATGCGCCGCTACGGCATCAACACGGTCCGTACCTATACCCCACCCAGTCTCGCCATCCTCGACGAGGCGGCCCGCGCGGGCCTGCGCATGATGGTGGGGATTCCCTGGTCGCAGCACGTCGCGTTTCTCGACGATGAGGGCGCGAGGCGCGGTATCCGCCACGGCGTGACCGCCGCCCTCAGGCAGCTCCGCGACCATCCAGCGCTCCTGATGGTCGCGCTCGGCAACGAGATTCCCGCACCGGTGGTGCGATGGCACGGGCAGTCGCGAATCGAGCTCTTTCTTCGCGAGCTGTACGATGAGGCCAAGGCTGCTGCGCCGGAGACGCTGTTCACGTATGTGAACTTCCCGCCGACCGAATACCTGGAGCTGCCGTTTCTCGACGTCTGCGCCTTCAACGTCTACCTGCACAGCGAGGCGAACCTGCGCCGCTACCTGGCGCGACTGCAGCACGTTGCCGGCAACCTGCCGCTGCTGCTGGCCGAGGCGGGAGCCGACAGCATTCGCGAGGGCCGTGCCGGTCAGGCTGACCTGACGGCGATGCAGCTCCGCGCCGCATTTGCCGAAGGCGCGTGCGGCGCCATCGCGTTTGCGTGGACCGATGAGTGGTGGCGCGGCGGGGAGCAGGTGGACGACTGGGCGTTCGGCCTCGTGGACCACGAGCGTCGCCCGAAGCCGGCAGCGGACGCGGTCGCACAGGTATTCGAGGACGCTCCGTTTTCCCCCGCCGAGCAACGCACGTGGCCAAGGGTGTCGGTGGTGGTCTGCGCGTATAACGCCGCGGACACCCTCGACGACTGCCTGACCTCTCTCGGCCGGATGACTTACCCTCACTACGAGGTCGTTGTCGTCAACGACGGATCGAAAGACGATACCGAAGCGATCGCCGCTCGTCATCCGCATGTGCGGCTGATCACGACCGTCAACAATGGATTGAGCGCCGCCCGGAACATCGGTCTGTCCGCCGCCACGGGCACCATCGTGGCTTACACCGATGCCGATGTGCGCGTCGATCCGGACTGGCTCACTTATCTCGTGCAGCCTTTCCTGAGGTCCGACGTCGTCGCCTCGGGCGGACCGAACGTCGTCCCCGCCGACGATCCGTGGGTGGCGCAGTGCGTCGCGCGCGCGCCCGGCGGACCCACGCACGTGCTCTTCGACGATCGCATCGCGGAACATGTGCCCGGCTGCAATATGGCGTTCCGCCGCGACGCGCTGCTCGCCATCGGCGGCTTCAACCCGATCTACCTGCGCGCCGGCGACGACGTGGACGTGTGCTGGCGGCTGCAGGCGCGCGGCTGGAAGATCGGGTTCGCGCCGGCGGCGCTCGTCTGGCATCACCACCGCGCCTCGATTCGCGCCTACTGGCGCCAGCAGGTCGGTTACGGGGAGGGCGAGGTGTGGTTGCAGCCGCACCATCCGGACAAGTTCGTCGGATCGCGCATCCGGTGGCGCGGCCACGTCTACAGCCCGCTGCCGTTCGTGCGCTCGCTGTTCGGGACGCGTGTCAACGCCGGACCCTGGGGCACGGCGCCGTTTCCGTCGGTGTATCGGACCGACGCCTTCCCGCTCTTCTTCGCGCCGCACACACTGACGTGGCAGGCCGCCGCTCTGGCGCTCATTCTCGGCGGGCTGCTGCTCTGGGACCTGACTCCCGACGCGCCTGGCCCGGCGATCGCTGCGGCGGGACTGCTCGCGCTCGCGGCGACGATGGCCCGCTGCCTGCGCTATGCGCTCGCCTCGGATATCCGCGCGCTGCCGCCGCAGCCCGGCCGATCCGCCGCGATGAGCCGCGTGCTGACGCGCGGGCTGATTGCATGGCTGCATTTCCTGCAGCCGCTGGCGCGCGGGTGGGGCCGCCTGCGCGGCGTGCTCACGTCGCCGGAGTTCGAGCTGGCGCACGACCAGGCCACGCGCGCGCCGGCGTGGCATGAGATCGGCGAGGCGCTCTCGTTCTTTGCCGCGCGGCGCGAGGCACTGCGCTTCTGGTCCGAGGAGTGGCTGGCACGCGAGAGCCTGCTGACGCTGATCGTCGAGCGCATTCGCAGCACGCGTATCGCGACGGCACTGGAGATAGACGAGGGGTGGCATCGCGCCCGGGACGTCAGCCTGCACATCGGCCGGTGGGCGCGGTTGGAAGTGCAACTCCTCGTCGAGGAGCACGAGCGCGGCAGGGTGCTCGTCCGTCTCGCCCGGCGCCTGCGCGTCACTCCGTTCCTGGCCGCGTCGGTCGCGGCGATGGTGATCCTTGTCGTCTCGCTGGTGGGCGCGCCGTCAGGCCGATGGCTCGGCGCCGCGTTGGCGCCACTTCTGGCGGTGATGGCGGCGCGGGCGTTCTGGCATGCGGCGGCGACGGTGGCGCTCGCTGACAGGGTGATGACGAAGGTCCTGCTCGATGCCGGCGCCATCCCGCTCGGGAGCCCGGCGAGCGAGGTCGCGGCGCGATTGTCGCCGCCGCCGGTGCGCTCCGCTCCCCGCTCGTGGGGCTGCTCGAGGGGCCGGACTCGCTGGCCGGCGTCGCACCCGACACACGGCATGCCAGCTGAGACGCCACGGGCACGCCGTGTGCGCGGCTACCGCCGCCTTCTCAGCTACGCCGCGCCTTACAGACGCGGCTGGGCCGCGATTGTCGCCGTCACGCTGCTGAGCACGGCCATCTCGCTGCTGCAGCCGTGGCCGCTCAAGGTCCTCGTCGACCACGTGCTCGGCGGACGCCCCGCTGCGCGGCAGCCTCGGCGCGATGGTCGAACGCCTGCCCTGGGCGGAGACCCGGGCGGGGCTGCTGGCCTGGGTCGTACTCGCCGGCGTCTGTCATCTTCGCCGTGAACAGTGCCGTCGAGGTCGTCATCTCGCTGCAGTGGACCCGGGTCGGCCGGCGCATGGTCTACGACTCGCAGCGCGACCTGTTCGCCCGCCTGCAGCGGCGCTCGCTGCGGGCGCACGCCACGCAGTCGGTTGGCGACTCGATGGGCCGCATCGCGGTCGACGCCTGGTGCGTGCACGCCGTCGTCGATACCCTGCTCTTCGCGCCCGGCCACGCGCTCTTCACCACGATCGTGATGGTGGTCGTGATGCTGCGGCTCGACGCCGGCCTGACGTTGCTCGCCCTCTCGGTCGCGCCGTTCATGACGGCCGCCGCGTGGCTGTTCGGCCGGCCGATCCGCGCGGCGACGCATGCCCGCCGCGAGATCGAGAGCCGCATCCAGGCGCACGTCCATCAGACGCTCACGGGCGTATCGGTGGTCCAGGCGTTCGCTCGCGAAGAGGAGGAGCAACGCCGCTTCCAGGAGCTCGCGAGTGTGGCCATCCGCGCCCATCAGCGCAGCACGCTGGTCGGCAGCGTCTACGGGCTCGGGTCGGGCCTGGTGACCACGATCGGCACGGCCGCGGTCATGTGGGCGGCAGCCATGCGGGTGCTCGACGGCCGGCTGACCGTCGGCACCGCGCTGGTGTTCCTGGCCTATCTCGCGTCGCTGCAGTGGCAGCTCTCGGCCTTCGCCGCGATGTACACCACGCTGCAGACTGCCGGCGCGAGCATCGACCGCGTCATGGAGGTGTTCTCGGAGGACCAGGGCGTGCCGGAGCGGCGCGGGCGCGGCCGCTGCCGCCGCTGCGCGGCGACGTGCGCTTCGAGAACGTGGCCTTCGGCTATCGAGCCGGACCAGCCGGTGCTTCGCGGCGTGTCGATTGCCGCCACGGCCGGCGACGCCATCGCCATCGTCGGCTCGACCGGCGCCGGCAAGAGCACCCTCGTCGGCCTCATTCCGCGTTTCTTCGATCCGGCGGCCGGTCGCGTGCTGATCGACGGGCACGACGTGCGCGACGTCACGCTCGAGAGCCTGCGCGATCAGGTCGCGGTGGTGCTCCAGGAGCCGTTCCTGTTCCCGACGAGCGTCGCGGAGAACATCGCCTCGGCCGGCCGGACGCGACGCGCGAGCGAGATCGAGGCCGCGGCCCGGGCGGCCAACGCCCACGACTTCATCACGGCGCTGCCGCGCGGATACGACACGGTCTCGGCGAGCGCGGCGGGACGCTGTCCGGCGGCGAGCGCCAGCGGCTCGCCATCGCCCGGGCGCTCCTCAAGGACGCGCCGATCCTGATCCTCGACGAGCCGACCAGCGCGCTCGACGCCGAGACCGAGCACGCGGTTGTGGAGGCGCTCGAGCGGCTGATGCGCGGCCGCACCACGTTCATCATCGCGCACCGGCTCTCCACGATCCGCAACGCCAGACGATCGTCGTGCTCGAGCACGGACGGGTCGTCGAGGAGGGCACCCACGCCGACTGCTGGTGCGCGGCGGGCGCTACGGCCGGCTCCACGACCTGCAGTTCGCGCAGCCGGCAGGGTCGGCTGCCTGGTGGACGGTAACGTGGGCGCGGAGAGCGCGGTTGTCGCACAGCCGGCGCCGGCGATCGACCCGAGCGCCGTGCGCCTGCTCACGTGGCTGACGCGGTACGCGCTCCGCCGCTGGCGCGGCCTGCTGGCGGTGCTGGCGACGATGGTGGTGAAGATCGGCCTCGATGTGCTCAAGCCGTGGCCGATGAAGGTGCTGGTGGACCACGTCCTCGGCGCCCAGCCGCTCTCGCCGACGCTCGCCGCCCTCGCCGCCGTGCTGCCGGGCAGCGGAACCCGGGAAGGGCTGGTCGCCTGGAGCGTCGCCGCCACGGTTGTGCTGTTCCTCCTCGGCTGGGCGCTCGGCGTGGCCACGTCCTACGCGAACATCGGCTTCGGCCAGCGGATGGTCTACGACCTGGCGACCGACCTGTTCGGCCACCTGCAGCGCCTCTCGCTGCGCTTCCACAGCCGGCAGTCGGTCGGCGACTCCATCCGCCGGGTGACGACCGACTGCGGCTGCGTCTCGGTGATCGTCAAGGACGCGCTGCTGCCGTTGCTGACCGTCGCTCGTCAGCCTCGTCGCGATGTTCGTGGTCATGTGGCGGATGGAGCCGCGCCTCACGCTCCTGTCGCTCGCGGTGGTGCCGTGGCTGGTGCTCGTCCTGCGGCCGCTACATGACGCCGATGCTCGAGCGCAGCTACGAGCAGCAGGAGGCGGAGGGCGCGCATCTACGAAGTGGTCGAGCGGACGCTGTCGGCGATCCCGGTCGTGCAGGCGTTCGGCCAGGAGCAGGCGGGCGACCGCGCGTTTGCCGCGCACCACCGACGCCGCGGTGGACGCCGCCGTCGCCTCCGCGGTCGTCGGCCTGAAGTTCAAGGTCCTGATGGGGCTGGGAACGGCGTGCGGGACGGCGGCGATCCTCTGGCTCGGGGCGCAGAGCGTGCTCGACGGCCGGCTGACGCGTCGGCGACATCCTCGTCTTCCTCGCCTACCTGGCCGCGCTCTACGGCCCGCTCGAGGCGCTGATGTACACGCCGTCCACCATCCAGGGCGCGGCCGGCAGCGCCCGGCGCGTGCTGGAGGTGCTGGAGACCCGGCGCGAGGTCGACGACCGGCCCGGCGCCCGGCCGCTCGACGGCCGCGCGGGCCACGTCCGCATCGAGCACGTGACGTTCGGCTACGAGCCGGGGCGGCCGGTCCTGCACGACGTCAGCCTCGAGGTGCGGCCCGGGCGAGACGGTCGCCATCGTCGGCCCGACCGGCGCCGGCAAGAGCACGCTGGTCAGCCTGGTGCCGCGCTTCTTCGACCCGTGGAGCGGCCGCGTCACCGTCGACGGCATCGACCTCCGCGACGTGCGAGCTGAAGAGCCTGCGGTCGCAGGTGGCGGTGGTGCTCCAGGAGCCGTTCCTGTTCCCGCTGTCGATCGCCGAGAACATCGCCTACGGCCGGCCCGAGCGCTGTCGCGGCGCGGAGATCGAGGCGGCGGCGCGGGCGGCCAACGCCCACGAGTTCATCGCGCGGCTGCCGCAGGGCTACGACACGGTGGTCGGGCGAGCGCGGCGCGACGCTCTCCGGCGGCGAGCGGCAGCGGCTGTCGATCGCCCGCGCCTTGCTGAAGGACGCGCCGATCCTGATCCTCGACGAGCCGACCAGCGCCCTCGACGCGGAGACCGAGGCGTCGCTGCTCGAGGCGCTGGGCCGGCTGATGCAGGGCGCGACCACGCTCATCATCGCCCACCGGCTGTCGACCATCCGCCACGCCGACCGCATCGTCGTGCTCGAGCACGGGGAGATCGTCGAGCCGGGCACGCACGCCGAGCTGCTGCGGCGCGGGCGGCGTCTACGCCCGCTTCCACGCGATGCAGTCCGCGCCGGAGCCGACGGTCCGATGCCGCAACGGAGTGACGATGCGCGACGGCTGGCGCTGGCGCCCGGCCGCCTGGAGCCACGGCGCGCTGCCGGCGAACGTCCGCGCCGGTGCGGGCACCGTCATCTCGGGCGACCTCGCCTTCAAGCGCTTCCGCAGCCGCCGCGACGCCGGCGCTGGTCATCGGCGACCACTGCACGATGGACGGCGTCCACTTCGCCCTGGGCGAGGACGGGCGGCGTCGAGATCGGCGACTACTGCTACTTCACCAACGCGGTGCTGCTCTGCGAGCTGGAGCTGCGCATCGGCAACTACGTCGTGATCGGCTGGAACGCCACGATCGCCGACACCGACTTCCACCCGATCGCCCCGGCGCGAGCGCATCGCCGACGCCGTCGCCTGCTCGCCGCTCGGCAAGGGCCGGCCGCGGCCGGCCGTCGTCCGGCGGCCGGTCGTCATCGAGGACGACGTCTGGATCGGGCCGAACGCGACGATCCTGAAGGGCGTGCGGATCGGCGCCGGCGCCTTCATCGAGCCCGGCGCGCTGGTGACCCGCGACGTGCCCGCCGCGCTCGCGCGTCAGCGGCAACCCGGCCGAGGTGATCGGCACGGTATGACCGGAATGGCGGCCGACCGCACGCTGCCGTGGGACTGGTATCCCGGGGACGATCCCGGCGAACGTCGACCGTCGACGAGACGGCCTACGTCGAGACGACCTTCAGCTTCCTACCTGTTCCGCAGCGAGCGGCCGGTCGGCGTGACGATCGGCCGCGGCGCCTCGACCTACCTGGGCACGATGTTCGACGTCGGCGCCGCGGGCGGGTCACGCTGGGCGACTACGCGCTGGTCCACGGCGCGCGGATCATCTGCGACGCCGAGGTCGAGATCGGCGACTACGCGCTGATCTCCTGGAACGTGGTGCTGATGGACACCTACCGCGTGCCGCTCGATCCGGACGCGCGGCGCGACGCTGGAGCGCCGCGTTCCGCGGGCGCGGCCGCGGCGCCTCGACGGCGGCGGTGCCGGCGCGGCCGGTCCGCGATCGGCCGCAACGTCTGGATCGGGTTCGACGCCTGCGTCCTGCCGGGCGTGACGATCGGCGAGGGCGCGGTCGTCGGCGCGCGCTCGGTGGTCGCCGCCGACGTGCGCGCCGTTCACCGTCGTCGCCGGCAACCCGGCGCGCGTCATCCGCCGGCTCGACCGACGGAGGAGATCGCGCATGGGCGCTGAGCGGCCTTCGCGCGGGCAAGATCATCGTCTTCGGGATCCTGTTCTGGTACCCGCTGGCCGGGCGTCACCTACCAGTTCCTGCACTACCTGATCGGCGCTGCGCCGGCTCGGCTACGACCCGTACTACGTCGAGGACTCCGGCCGCTGGGTCTACGACCCGCGGCTCAACGACCTGTCGCCCGACGCCAGCCGGCAACATCGCAGCCGTCGCGCCGGTCCTCGAGGCGCACGGCTTCGCCGACCGCTGGGCCTTCCGCGGGCACTACCCGGACGGCCGCTGCTACGGCATGACCGAGGACGCAGATCCTGCGGCTCTACCGCGAGGCCGACGCCTTCCTGAACGTCACCGGGGCGCAGGAGATCCGCGAGGAGCACCTGGCCTGCCGCGCGCCGCATCTACGTCGAGTCCGACCCGTTCGCCTCGCAGGTGAAGGTGGCCAACGGCGACGCCGGCGACGATCGCCGCCCTCGACGCGCACGACACGCACTTCAGCTTCGGCGAGAACCTCGGCGCAGCCGGACTGCGACGTGCCGGTCGAGCGCTTCCGCTGGCTGCCGACGCGCCAGCCGGTCGTCCTCGACCTCTGGCGGCAACGCCGCACCGCCGCCGGCGCGCCGTACACGACGATCACGACCTGGCACAACAAGGGCAAGGACCTCGACCTACCAGCGGCGACACGCTACTACTGGACGAAGGACCGCGAGTTCGAGAAGTTCCTCGACCTGCCGCGGCGCCGGCCGGTGCCGTTCGAGCTGGCGGCCGGCGTCGACGACGACGTCCGGCAGCGGCTCGACGCGAGCACGGCTGGCGGCAGCGCCGACTCGGTCGGATCTCGTCGGCGAGCGTCGACCGGCTACCGCGACTACATCCAGCGCTCGCGCGGCGAGTTCACCGTGGCCCGCGACCAGTACGTCCGGCCGCGCACCGGCTGGTTCAGCGACCGCAGCGCCTGCTACCTGGCCGCCGGCCGGCCGGTGATCACGCAGGAGACGGGCTTCAGCAAGTTCCTGCCGACGGGCCAGCGGCCTGTTCGCGCTTCACGACGATGGACGACGTCCTGGCCGCGGTGGACGCGATCGAGAGCGACTACGACGGGCAACTGCCGCGCGGCGCGGGAGATCGCGGCGGAGTACTTCGCGGCGGAGAAGGTGGTCGGCAGCCTGATGGAGCGCGCCGGGCTCTGACCGTTCGATGGCGCGCCGTGGCGATCGTCGCCGGCTACCTGGTGGGCAATCCCGTCGGCGGCCACGTCCTGTCGATCCTGCACTGGCTGGCCGGCCTGCGCGGTCTCGGCTACGACGTCGTCTTCGTCGAGCATCACGGCTGGCCCGACGCCTGCTGGAATCCGCTGACCAAGACGCTGAGCGACGATCGTCCTACGGCCTCGACGAGCTGACGGCGCACGCCGAGCGGCTCGGGCTGCGCGCGTTGGTGTTTCGTCGACGCGCACGGGCCTGTATCACGGCCTGTCGCAGGAGCGAGATGGTGGCGCTCTGCCGGGCCGCCGACGTCTGCTCGGGCTCTGGACGGTCACGTGGCTCGACGAGTTCGCCGAATGCCGCCGGCGGATCTTCATCGACACCGACCCGGGCTTCACGCAGTTCGCGATGTCGCCGGGCGTGCGCGCACAGCCTGGCCTACGCCTCGCCGATCGACTTCCACGAGCACTACACCTACGGCACGCGCATCGGGCAGGCCGGACTGCCCGATCCCGACGCACGGCCTCGACTGGCAGCCGCTGCGGCCGCCGGTGGCGCTCGACCTGCTGCCGGTGCGGTTCACGCCCGAGGCCGAGTGCTTCACCACCGTGATGGCTGGGCGCCGCGCAAGCCGATCGTCTACGACGGCGTGGAGTACGGGACAGAAGGACGTGGAGTTCTGGCGCATCGCCGACGCTGCCGTCACGCGTGGCGGTCGTGCCTGGAGATCGCGCTCGGCGGCACCGCGCCGTACGACGCGATCCGCGCCGCCGGCTGGCGCATCGCCGATGCCGCCGCCGTCACCGCCACGCCGTGGACCTACCGCGACTACATCGCGCAGTCGCGGGGCGAGTTCAGCGTCGCCGTGAACCTCGAGGTGAAGGCGCGGAGCGGCTGGTTCAGCGATCGCACCGCCGCCTATCTGGCCTGCGGGCAAGCCGGTGGTCGTGCAGGACACCGGCTTCTCCGAGGACCTGCCGTGCGGGGAGGGCCTGTTCGCGTTCCGCACGCTCGACGACGCCGCCGCGGCGCTGGAGGCGATCGAGCGCGACTACCGGCGCCACTGCCTGGCCGCGCGCCGGATCGCCGAGGAGCATCTCGACGCGCGCCGGGTGCTGACCCGCGTCCTCGGTCCCGGTCGCCTGATCGTGGCATCCTGGCGCTGGCGCTCGGCATCCCGTTTCCACCGGTCGGGCGGAGGCCTTGCTCGAGCAGACCGTGATCTCGTGTCCGGATCGACGGATGCCAGATACCCCCTAATTTTCACAACGATTGAAGCCGATACACGTAGGCAGGAGCGTTTCGACCCATTTTGTGGAGGCGGAACGCGCCGGAGCAGGCTATCATCGGCTCTCGTCCCCACAGCTTCCACAATCAAGCGTTCAGGACCCGATGTTGCGTTTCGACGTTGGTGGCAGGCGTGGCCTCGCTCTCGCGCTGGTGGGAACCGTGTGGTGTGGAACCGCACGGGCCGAAACAAGGATCCCGCCGCCCGCGGGTCATCTGCGCGCGCTCGTGGCGCATCGTGTCGCCGCCGCCCCCGTGATCGACGGCGCGCTGAGCGATCCGGCGTGGTCGCTCGGGGCCACGGCCGATGGGTTCTGGGTGTCGGAGTGGCAGCAGCCGCCCACGGACCAGACGCGGGTCGTCGTGCTCTACGACGATCACGACGCTCTATTTCGCGATTACGTGCCTCGACGCCCGGCCCGACCTCATCCGGGCGGCACAGATCACGCGCGACGCCGCGCCCGGCCTCGACGACCGCATTACAGTCGAGCTCGACCCGTCCCACAACCACCGCTCGCTCTCGCGCTTCACCGTCACGGCGCGCGGGCACGCAGTCCGACGCGATGGCCGGCGGCCGCGCGCGCAGGATGGAAGGGCGAGTGGCAAGCCGCGGCGCAGCGGACGCCGCTCGGATGGACCGCGGAGATCGCGATTCCGCTCGCCATGCTGGAGTTCGACCCCGACACCGACACCTTCGGCATCAATTTCAGCCGCTACCAGAACCGGACCCGCGAGTGGAGTAATGGGCCGACCTCACGCCGCAGCGGCTGCCGGAGGAGGCCGGCCACCTCACCGGCCTGCGCCTGCCGCAGACCGACCGCGCCGCGCAGCCTGGCGCTGTCATGCAGTACCTGTCGAGCAACCCGCGGCGGTCAGCCGCGACGCGACCGGGCGAGAACGTCACCGGCGCCGACGTGCGCTACCAGTGGCGCCGCGGCCTGACCGTCGATGGTCTCGGCCCAGCCCCGACTTCAGCGGCGTCGACGCCGAGGTGGCCGGGATCGGGTTCAGCTACACCGAGAAGTTCGTCAGCCGACCGCCGGCCGTTCTTCCAGGAAGGCCGCACGTTCTTCGGCGATCAGCGAGCTCTTCCACAGCGGCCGCATCGAGGACTTCGACGTCGGCGTCAAGACGTTCGGCCGCGTCGACGACTACCAGGTCGGCGTGCTGGCGACGACCGATGACCGAGCACCGGACGCGCCGACTACGTCGGCCGCGTCGTGCGCGAGATGGGCCCGGCGTTCAACATGAGCGCGACGGTCGCCGGCACCAAGCAAGAGACGCTCGAGAACACCGCCGTGCAGGTGCAGGCCGGCGGCCGCGTCGGGCGGCACATCCGCGTGGACGGCAACGTCGCACGCAGCAGCGGCCGCCCGTCCGGGCGACGGGATGCGGCGGCGGGGCGAGATCGCGCTACCGGCGCGCGCACTGGTACTCGGGCGGCTGGGCGGACCGCACCGACCCCGACTACTTCGCCGCCGACGGTTTCATGCCGGACGACGTGGTCGGCACCAGCGGCCGCGGCGGCTACGGCGGCTACAATCGCGCCTTTGCCGGCGACAGGCGTGGCGCGCTGGACCGACGGTCGTCTCCTATCACGTTCGCGACACCGACGAGCGGTCTGAGGCAGCGCGAGGCCGCCGTCGTCTACGCCGGCGCCCAGACCGCCGCCAACATCCAGCTGAACGCCGGCGTGACCATTGGCCTCTACCGGCCGCGCGGCGCCTACGCCGGGCGCCTGGCCGAAGTCCTCAACGACGACCGCTCGTATCTGGCCGTCGGCCGTCTACCAGAGCCCTACCGGGCCAGTTCGGCTACGGCGCGCAGTACCTCGTGGGGAGTCGCCGGCGTGCAGAGCTACGACAGCCTCTCGCCGAACCTCTGGCTGGCGCCGAGCTCGCACTTGTCGGTCGCCTACAGCTTTGAGCGCGCCACCTACGATCAGGTGCGCGCCAGCACGTGCGTCTCGGGCACCTGGCAGATCAGCGGCGCGCAGTCGCTCGCCGCCCGCTGGGTCGACTACGACGGCGGCTACTACCGCCTGAGCTACCGGCGCAGCGCTCGCCCACAGCGATCGACGCGTTCGGCGTCTACTCCTCGGATCCCTACGAGCCCGCCGCTTCGACCTGAAGCTCGTCTGGGCGTTGACGCCGTTCGGACGATAGCTGCGGGGTGCATATCGCGACGGCCTTCATGTGGTGACCGCTCGTTTTCCATCAAGCCTCGCGGTGACAGATTCGAACGCCCCTTCGAACCCGCCGACTGACAGCTCGAGCGTCTCGATGAGCGGCGCACTGAGGCGAGCGTTGAGCGGCGACATGCTGTAAGCAGTCGGTTCTGCGGCCGCGAACGTCCAGCGACTGACGTCGGCCTGGAACCGGTCGATCAGGATCACGCGCACCGTCCGGCTCACGTCAATGGTGCGCGCGCGGGGACGCCGGGTGCTGTCCCAGGGCGCTGTCCCAGGGCGCTGTCCCACCATTGAAACCTCCAGCCTGAATGCCGTCGATCTCGACGCGAAAACGATAGTTGCGCAGGGGGTCCTGTCGTGCCATGCGTCAGCCTCCGGGCTGGGACGTTGGGCGGCGGCAGCGGAGCACGGAATCAGGGGCAGAAGTGCAGCGCCGCGAACGTTTCGTTCGGCTCGTCGTTTCCAATGTACTGGAACGGCAGAGGGTTCGTCGGGCGCAGTCTAACGTTGCCGTCACCTTTGTCGCAACTGGAAGGTGCGCGAGCAGACCGTATTGTCGCGTGGCCTTGAGCGGTCGGGATGTGCTTCCAGTACCCCCTCATGCGCCATCACCGTTGGAGCGTGTCGCGCGCTTCACGCGCGCGGCTGAGTGCGTCGGAGCGCGCTTGTGGCCAGGAAGTCGCGCAGGATCGGTCATCACCTCCTCCGTCCGCGGATCGATGAATACCTCGAAGAGCTCTTCACCAGCCTCCGCGTGGTTCGTCAGCGTTCCGTAGGCGAAGCCAAACCGGGCGTCATCATCCGGGCAGCCGACACTGTAGAGAACACGGCAACCGTTCAACGACCAGAACCCGAAATGGCGGATCAGAACCGCCACAACGTGCCAACCGCGACCGGTCGAGTGCCGTGGAAACGCTTCGACCCAGCCGATGTGGGCGTGCTGGTGCGCCGCTCAATCTGCCTGGCCGCGCCAATCGCGACTGTCGCCTCATCGAGGTCCCGGCGGACGCTGACGTCGTTGACAATTCCTATCGGGCTGTATAGACAACGGCAGGTCTCGAGATTCACGAAGGAACCGGTCGATGCTTTCCGCAGACGGACGTCGAGTCAGAAACATGGATCGCTCAGGCGGACGCGGGATTGCCGAATAGAGCTTCACGGACGAGCGCGTCGACGGCGATCACGAACCGGCGAACCGGAGGAACCCGCAGCGTCAGCGCCGCAGAGGGCAGCAGTTGCTGGGTAAGCGACACCAGTGCGGCCGTCGCGCGCTGGTTCGAGCTCTTGTCCAGCAGCCACCAGAGAAGCACGGCCAGATGAACGAGGTAGAGAAGACGGCCGAGCGCCGCCGCCAGCGGCTGCTTCGGCGCATCGCTCGACATCACGACCGCCTGTTCAAAGACCTGCTGGACGCGGAGGCGGGAGAACGCCGTGCTCGCGGAAAAGATGCCCTCGTCGGGGTCACCGACCAGCACCGGAGTGAGCGCCCGGAGAGCCACCGGTGCGGCTCGAGGACATCGAGGCTCGTCTGCAGGGCGAAGATGAAGCGGTCGCGCCACCGTCCGGGCGGCATATCGGCGGCGTGCCGCGCGTACTCGGACGACAGTTCGTCGTAGAGCGCGATGACGACGGCCCGCTTGCTCGGAAAGTAGCGATAGAGGAGGCCGACGCTGACCCCCGCTTCCTTCGCGATATCGCGAAGAGTCGTCGCCTCATAGCCACGAGCGGCGATCAGCCGCATCGCCGTGGCATACAGGCGATCCCTTGCCGCGGCGCCCTGCGCAGTCTGGCCCGGCGGACGACCCCGTTTCCGTGGCTTGACAGTTTGAGTGAACATGTTCATTAATATTAATGCATGGCTGGGCCGCGACTCAAGTCCCGTCCGGCGCAGGAGGGTTCCCACCTTGTGCTGTACGACGGCGTTTGTGGGCTGTGCAACCGTCTTCCTCCAGTTCCTTCTCGACCACGATCACCGCTCCGTCTTTCAGTTTCGCGTCGCTGCAGAGCGGAATCGGGAAGGCGGTGGTCGAGCGCTTCGGTGGCAACCCCGACGAATTGACTTCCTTTTTCGTCCTCGCGAACCATCGCGCGGCTGCACGCCCGCATGTTGAGCAGGAGTGGCGCGGCGCTTTTCGTCGCCGGGGAACTCGGTTGGCCGTGGAAGGCTGGCAGTCGTGATGCGTCTCCTCCCGGCGCGGCTCTCGACCGCCTTTACGACGTCGTCGCCCGAACCCGCTATCGCCTCTTCGGCCGTCTCGAACATTGCCTGACTCCGAAACCCGGAATTCCGAAGCCGGTTCATCGACCTAGCAGGAGAGCGCGATGAAGATCGTCATTCCCGGCGGATCGGGGCAAGTCGGGACGATTCTCGCCCGCGCGTTTCACGGCGACGGCCATGACGTGGTCGTCCTGAGCCGCCATGCCGGCGTTCGGCCGTGGCGCGTCGTTGCCTGGGACGGCGCGACCCTCGGCGACTGGCAAAGCGAGATCGACGGCTGCGACGTCGTGATCAATCTGACCGGCCGCAGCGTGAACTGCCGATACACCGCCGCAAATCGCGCAGGAGATCCTGCAGTCGCGCGTGTTGTCGACGCGCGTTGTGGGACAGGCGATCGCGCGAGCAGCCCGCCAGCCACGCGTGTGGCTGCAGGCAAGCACCGCCACGATCTATGCGCATCGATACGACAGTCCGAACGATGAGCACTCGGGCATTCTCGGCGGCGACGAATCGGACGCACCGAGCTCCTGGCGATTCAGCATCGACGTGGCGCGCGCGTGGGAGCGCGCCTTCGAGGACGCCGTCACCGATCGAACCCGAAAGGTGGCGCTTCGGTCAGCGATGACCTTGAGTCCGGACTCTGGAGGCGTGTTCGACACGCTCCTCGGGCTGGCACGCCACGGCCTCGGCGGCAGCGCCGGTGACGGCCGGCAATTCATGTCGTGGATTCACTATGAGGACTTCGTCGCGGCGGTTCGATGGCTGATCGACCGCGATGACATCGACGGGAGTCGTGAACGTCGCGGCGCCGAATCCATTGCCGAACGCGGAGTTCATGCGGGTGCTCCGCGAAGTCGTGTGGCGTCCCGTTCGGCCTCCCGGCGAACAAGTGGATGCTCGAGATCGGTGCCGTCTTCATGCGCACGGAAACCGAGCTCATTCTCGAAGAGCCGCCGCGTGGTTCCGGCCCGACTGCTCGAGCACGGCTTCCAGTTCAAGTATCCGGATTGGCGCGGTGCCGCACGCGATCTGTCCGATCAGTGGAAAGCCGCGCGCGACAAGGCGCTCGCGGCATGAGCGACGATGGCGGCAACTCAGGTCAGCAGGCTGAGCAACGCGTATATGACCAGAGCGCCAAGCAGGCCGAACCCGAGCATTTTCGCGATCACATACGAGCCGATCAGTTTCAACATGTCACGGCTAGGTGCAACCGCGGTGCCAAAGGACAGGGCCAAGGCGGTTCCGGGCATGGGTCGCGCGGCTGGCCACTCGGTCATGTGCGGCCCGTTCGAGAGGAGACGCTTCGACATTGATGCAACGCATTCGCGAGAGCTTCGACAGGCAAGGGTTCATGCGTACCATCGGCGCTGTGCTTGAGTCGGTCGAGTCGGGAACCGTGACCATCACATGCGGCTTCGACGAAGGGCTGACGCAGCAACATGGACTCTTTCACGGCGGCGTCGTCGCCAGTCTCGTCGATGTCGCCTGTGGGTATGCTGCGCTGTCGATGATGGCGGCAGACCGCGAAGTGCTGACGGTCGAGTTCAAGGTCCACTTCCTGAAGCCCGCCCGGACGGATCGGCTGATCGCCGTAGGGCAGGTCGTCCAGGCGGGGCGAACGCTGACGGTGTGCGAAGGGTCGGTGTTCGATGCGACGCGCACCCGCGTTCTTGCGCGAATGACAGCGACGATGATGGCGGTTCCCACGACTTCCTCGTAGCTCGCGCTGCCGGCGGCTGCTGGATCAGCCGCGATCTCTTCACAAACCGTCGATACTCGATGACATGATCGCGAACATGGCCTCCTCCAGCCAGCACCCCGCAGACAGCCACGACCTGATCCGCGTCCAGGGCGCCCGGGAGAACAACCTGAAGGACGTCAGCGTCGAGATCCCCAAGCGGCGGCTGACGGTGTTCACCGGCGTCTCGGGATCGGGCAAGTCGTCGCTGGTGTTCGGCACCATCGCGGCGGAGTCGCAGCGGCTGATCAACGAGACCTACAGCGCGTTCGTGCAGGGATTCATGCCGACGCTGGGCCGGCCCGAGGTCGACGTGCTGGAAGGGCTGACGACCGCGATCATCGTCGACCAGGAGCGGATGGGCGCCAACTCCCGCTCGACGGTCGGCACGGCGACCGACGCCAACGCGATGCTGCGGGTGCTGTTCAGCCGCCTCGGCAAGCCGCACATCGGCTCGTCCAACGCCTTCTCCTTCAACGTCCCGTCGGTCCGCGCGGTCGGGTCGATCACGGTCGAGAAGGGCGCCGGCAAGACCGAGAAGCGCGTCTTCACCGTCACCGGCGGCATGTGCCCGCGATGCGAGGGCATGGGCTCGGTCACCGACATCGACCTGTCGCAGCTGTACGACGACAGCAAGTCGCTCAACGAGGGTGCGCTCACGATCCCCGGCTACACGGCCGACGGCTGGCACGTGCGCATCTTCGCGGCCGCGGGCTTCTCGACCCGGACAAGCCGATCCGCAAGTACACCAAGAAGGAGCTCCACGACTTCCTCTACAAGGAGCCGACCAAGGTGAAGGTCGAGAAGCATGAACCTCACCTACGAGGGCCTGGTCCCGCGGATCCAGAAGTCGTTCCTGTCCAAGGACGTCGACGCGATGCAGCCGCACATCCGGGCGTTCGTGGAGCGCGCGGTCACCTTCGCCACCTGCCCCGAGTGCGGCGGCACCCGGCTCAACGAGGCCGCCCGGTCCTCCAAGATCAAGGGGATCAACATCGCCGACGCCTGCGCGATGCAGATCAACGACCTGGCCGGGTGGGTGCGCGGTCTGGACGAGCCGTCCGTCGCGCCGCTGCTGGCGACGCTGCGGCAGACGCTCGACTCGTTCGTGGAGATCGGGCTGGGCTACCTCAGCCTCGACCGGCCGTCCGGCACGCTGTCGGGCGGCGAGGCGCAGCGCACCAAGATGATCCGCCACCTCGGGTCGTCGCTCACCGACGTGACCTACGTCTTCGACGAGCCGACGATCGGGCTGCACCCCCACGACATCCAGCGGATGAACGACCTGCTGCTGCGGCTGCGCGACAAGGGCAACACCGTCCTCGTGGTCGAGCACAAGCCGGAGACGATCGCGATCGCCGACCACGTCGTCGACCTCGGCCCCGGCGCCGGCACCGCCGGCGGCGAGGTGGTCTTCGAGGGCACCGTCGACGGGCTGCGGGCCAGCGGCACGCTCACCGGGCGTCACCTGAGCGACCGGGCCTCCCTGAAGCCGTCGGTGCGGACGCCGTCGGGTGTGATGAAGGTGCGCGGCGCCCGCACGCACAACCTGCAGGACGTCGACGTCGACATCCCGCTCGGCGTGCTGGTGGTGGTGACCGGCGTGGCCGGGTCGGGCAAGAGCTCGCTGATCCACGGCTCGGTGTCCGGCCGGGACGGGGTGGTGTCGGTCGACCAGGCCCCGATCCGTGGCTCGCGGCGGAGCAACCCGGCGACGTACACCGATCTGCTGGAGCCGATCCGCAAGGCGTTCGCGAAGGCCAACGGCGTGAAGCCCGCCCTGTTCAGCGCCAACTCCGAGGGCGCCTGTCCGACCTGCAACGGCGCCGGGGTGATCTACACCGACCTCGCGATGATGGCCGGCGTCACCACGGTCTGCGAGGAGTGCGAGGGCCGGCGGTTCCAGGCGTCGGTGCTGGACTACCGGCTCGGCGGGCTCAACATCGCCGAGGTGCTCGACCTGTCGGTCGAAGACGCGGTCGGCTTCTTCGGCGCCGGCGAGGCGCGTACGCCGGCCGCGCACGCGATCCTGCAGCGCATGGCCGACGTGGGGCTCGGCTACCTGCGGCTCGGCCAACCGCTCACCACGCTGTCGGGTGGCGAGCGGCAGCGGCTCAAGCTCGCGACGCACATGGGTGCCGACGGCGGCGTCTACGTGCTCGACGAGCCGACCACCGGGCTGCACCTGGCCGACCTCGAGCAGCTGCTCGGGCTGCTGGACCGGCTGGTCGACTCCGGCAAGTCGGTCATCGTGATCGAGCACCACCAGGCGGTGATGGCGCACGCCGACTGGATCATCGACCTCGGGCCGGGCGCGGGCCACGACGGCGGGCGGATCGTGTTCGAAGGCACCCCGGCCGACCTGGTGGCGGCGAGGTCGACGCTGACCGGCGAGCACCTGGCGGCATTCGTCGGCAGCCGTCCGAAGGCTGTCCCATCTCGCTGAGCGAGTCCGCGTTTCCGCGGACCGGGTGGCCCGGATGCCGAGCCGCTCAATCCCTGGAAAATCCCGGATGCCCTTTAAAACCGCATCCGGGTCTTCACGTAGAACGTCCGTCCAGGCTGCGGGTATCCCCAGGCCAGCTCGTAGTGTTCATCGAGCAGGTTCTTGAGCCCAAGGCTCACGTCAACGGACCGCGGCAACGCGTAGGTCGCATCGAAGTCCAGCAGCGAGTACGCCCCGGTCTTGACGTACGGGAAGGCTGGCGCCGGGTTCAGCTCGCTCCACCGATCGTCGGCCAGCTCCAGACTCGGCGTGAGGCGCAGTCGCGTAAGGCGGCTGCCATGTGCTGTAGAGGAACGCTCGATGTGTCGGCACGCCGGTCGGACGCAGGTTCGGCAGGAGCGCATCGCGAATAGTGCGATGCATGTAGGTGTAGTTCCCGCCAGCGCGAAGCGTGTTCCCGATCGGCGCGTCGATCGAGAGCTCGACGCCGGAGAACTCTCCATTGCCGACGTTCTGCGTTTGTGTGGTCGTGTCCGGCAGCACGACCGTCTGAATGAGATCGCGCACGTCACTGTAAAACACGGCGGCGGACGCGCGCGTCGCGCCGATCGTTCGCGACCACCCCAGCTCGATGTTCGTCGCCCTTTCCGGACCGAGATCCGGATTCGGCGTCGCGAAACCGAAACGCGTGCTGTACAGCTCGAAGATGACGGGGAAGCGCGAGCGATCGGAGATGCTGGCGTGCCACTCGCCGGTCCGGGCGTGCCGCCAGACGAGCGCGCCTTGCCAGTTCACCGCATCAGACCCGCCTTTCGGGTACTCGAAGCTCCCGCGCAGCCGCGGTGAATTCCTCCGCCTTCGTGATCGTCGTACGTCTCGTAGCTCAGTCCCCCGACAACGTCGATCGTTGGCGTGATACGGACCGTGTCCTCGAGTGCGACGGACCATGTGTACTGCGACTGCTCCTGCTCCGGCTCTTCGGTCCTGAGCGTCGGGTGCGTCGGTCGGCTGATCTGCTGTTCCGTGTGAACGTCGGTCCGGTAGTGAAATGCGGCCTTCACCGTGTTCGACCGGCGTGGCGTCGTTCCGAACTCGACAGATGTGCCGTAGGCGCGGTCATCGTACGGGCTGTGAAACCGGCCGGCGGCAGACTGTGTGGTGTAGGTGCTGTCGTCGAACGCGTCCAGCCCGTTCGAGAACGTGTTGAAATACGCCTTGGCTTCGACGTACGACGACGCACCGAGCTGGGTGTGCGTCAGTACCGACGTGTTCTGCACATCCCACCACGGCCAGCGCCAGTAGCTGTTGGGCGGCACCGGCGGATTGTTGTAGATGTTCAGCGGCGCGCCCTTTTCGCCGGACTGCTTCGTGTAGTTGAACGTGTACTCGTTGGTCGCGTTCGGCGTGAAGCCGAACTTCACATTGGCGCGCCAGTCCTCCGTGTCGGAGCTCACGCGCTCGCCGCTGCGCTGAAGCGAGTTGGCTGTCGGCCGATAGTCGGCGGACAACGACCACGAGTCGCGATCGGATACGGCCACGCTGCTCTGCACGTAATATCGTGGCTGTCGTGAACCGACGATCGCATACGCATTCCAGCCCTCCACACCGCGGCCGGCTGCGGAGATTGCGCCTTCGGCTTCGAAGGCTTTCGTCGGCTTCATCGTGACCAGGTTGATGGCGCCGCCCATGGCACCAGGACCGTCAAGCACAGACGCGTAGCCTTTCTGAATCTGAATGGCGGCGATGTCCGCCGTGAGGAACCGGGCGAAGTCGAGCCGGTTGTCGGCCGGCAGGTAGATGCGGACGCCATCCACCATCAGCGGCACCTGTTGTCGTCCGAAGCCCCGCACGAAGATGTCCGACTCGTTTCGCCGTCCGTTCGCATCGAAGTTGCTGACGACGCCTGGCACCAGGTTGACGGCCTGGTCCAGACTGTTCCGCTCGAACGTCTGCATCTGCTCATGCGTGACGACCGCTCCGCCGATGCCCGGACTTCCGGGATCCTGGCCGAGCACGTAGACGATTTCTCCGAGCGTGAAGGCCTTGTCACCGGTGCCGGTCTGTTGCGACCCGGAGGGAGACGCCGGTTGCGTGGCCGCGCTGTCGGGTTGCTGCGCCGACGCGGACGACTCCAGAGAGACTGTGAGAAGGGCGGCGACGACGAGAGACGTTGCGGATCGGTGGACATGGAGCGACGGCATGACAGGCGCTACCTCGCGGGCGGAAGACTGACGAGTTTCGACCGTTCAGTATGTGCGACCGGCCCACGACCAGCCAAATCGAACGTATCGATACCGCCATTGACGCGGTCGATGATCGACCAGCGGCCGGGAGCGAGGGGAGTTTGCCTATGGCGACTGACGAAGCAGCCGCTCCAGCTGCGCGGGGCTCAGCTCCAGATGGTAGAAATCGCGATAGAAGTCCCTGATGTCGCTCGTAAACGCATCGTCGAAGCGACGTCCGGCGACCACGTAAGCGAGCCATGCGAGTCCGGGAAGACGGTTGACCGATGGCGGGCGAGCGCCCCAGCTATACGGAAGCGCCGGCCATTCGTACACGCGTCCGGCTGAAACGGCCTCGACGGATTGCCACGTGAGATTCGCCCGCAGCCGCGCAGCGGCTCCGGCGGGTCCGCTCACGACGATCACCTGTGGGGAAAGCGCCTTCACCTCGGCGATCGTCAACGGCCGGCGAGGCGCTGATTCGCGCGTGCCGGCGACGTTGACTCCTCCCAGCCACGACAGTTGCTCTCCGGCGCTGCTATCCGCCAGGCACGGTTGAAAACCATCTGCCGAGCAGGCGAGGTAGACGCGTACGGGCGCTGCCACCGAGAGGGTCCCCGATACTTCGCCAGCAAACGTTCAGCAGCATCGCCCAGGCGATTGCCGCGCGCGGCGACTCCCAAGGCTGCTCCCAGTCGACGGTACACCGCCGGTATTCGCGACAGCTCACCGTCCAGGATGATTCCAGCGCACACCAGTCCGTTTCTGCACTGCCTCGACCGCAGCGATGTAGTCGGCGTGCACGGTCCCGTAGTCCACGTACAGGTCCGGCTTCAGTGCAACCAGCTCCGCATCTGCTGCGGGATTGTCGACTTCCGGGAGCTGCCGGATGAACACCGGATTGCGAAACGCCGGCGGAAAGAATTCGACCGCGTCCCCTTCTGGAATCCGGTTGCGGCCGACCAGCTTTTCCGGCGCGATCGTGTACAGCAGCACTTCGGCCGGAGCCCCGGCGGCAAAGGGGCGTCCGACGGAGGCCGGCAACGTCACGGTCCGCTGTGCGTCGTCCACGAAGACGGACTGCGCCAGCGCCGTCGTGGCCGAACTCGTCAAGGCCACAAGCACGAGAAACCTTTCCGCGGTGCTCCGCACCCCGAACGAGCGCCCGGACCACTGATGAATAATTGCCGTCCTTATCCGTTCCGAACGTCCCTGCGGTTTCATCGCCCGATTGTCTCCCGATTCCAGTTTCTCGAGCTGGGAGTCGGCCGGGCAGCCGTTCGAGTCATGCATGCGTATACCACGGTGCCGCCCACGCCACCGAAGCCATGAGCCGGCACGATCTCTGCCGCAGCAGTCCTCGAGATTCGACGGATCGACGGATCTCCGCGGAAACCGCCTCGATTCCATCGGCGGCACCACGGTATTTCGTGACCTGCGCCACGAGCGGCAGTGACTGACGAGGAGGCTGCTCCGCGCGACTGAAGGGTGGACTATGACCACACGCTTGATTGCCGCAACCGTCGTGCTGTTCGTGGCGTGCGGTCCGCCGCGGGACCAGATCGCCGCGAGCGCGCAGGCCGCACAGGCCTCACCGCTACCGACAGGCACGCTGGACCAATTGCTCGCTCCGATTGCGCTCTACCCAGACTCACTGCTCGCGCAGATGCTGATGAGCGCGACCGACCCCGCGAAAATCACGGAGCTCGACACGTGGCTGAAGGCCAACCAGAAGCTGAAAGGCACGCCGCTTCAGGACGCCGCGGTCAAGGCCGGGTTCGATGCGAGCTTCGTGGCGTTGGCGCTCTTCCCTCAAGTCGTGGCGCAGATGGCGGACCAGATCGCGTGGACGAGGGTCCTGGGGCAGGCGTTCACGTCCGATCGAAGCGCGGTCTTTGCCAGCATTCAGAAATTGAGGCAGCAGGCGAAGAACGTCGGGACTCTGAAAAGTTCGCCACAGCAGGAGGTCGCAAACCAAGACCACGTCATCCGGCCAGGAAGTGATCGTCATCGAGCCCACCAATCCGCAGATCGTCTATGTCCCGCAATACAACACCGAGGTGGTGTACACCCAGGCTCCGACGACGGTGGTCGTCGTCCAGGAAGACAGATGACGCTGACGTGGCGGTCGCGGCTGGCCTCATCGGGTTCACGGCCGGGATCGCGATTGGCGCGGCGATGGACAACAACTACTACTACGGTCCGTACGGATGGCACGGCGGCGGCTACATGTACAACGACGCCTGGGACGACTACTACGACCATCGGGAAGACGCTCGCGAGGACTGGCAGGATCACCGCGAGGACCTTGCCGAGGAGCGCGGCGATCGCGCGGAGAACCGATCGGAACAGCGGACCGAGCGCGCTGGCACGACCCAGGAGCAGCGCACGGACCGTCAAGAGACGCGGCAGGAAAATCGACCGGAGTCGCAGGCGCAACGAACGGAGCGGAGCACGCAGGCACAAGGCGCTTCGACCCAGAGCGCGACGTCACGGGCACAAGGTTCGGGTCGCACAGGAAGTGCCGAAGCCCGCGGTTACGGCGACGGAAGCACGACTCAGGCAGCGCCTAAACGGAACAGCGGCAGCTCGGACGCATTCGGGGGCTATTCGAGCGGACGCTCAACAGGCACGTCCAGCGCTCGTGGACAACAGAGCCGAAGCAGCTCGCGCTCGCGCGGGGGCGGCGGGGGCCGCCGCCGGTGAGGCTTCGGAAGAGGTCGACACACATGACCAGGACGATCGGTATGAATCGATCAGGCAACGATCTCGGACCCATGCGCCGCAGCCTCAGCGCTCGCGTGTTCGCGTGTGCGTTGCTGGCGCTTCTCGCATCATCGGCGGCCGCCGCGGGACAGACCGCGACGCAGCGCACGTTTGCGGCGCCTGAAGACGCCGTCAAGGCGCTCGTCGACGCGGTCAAGGCCGGGAGCGTCGACGCGATGCTGGCGATCTTCGGTCCCGAAGGGCGGGAGCTGATCGAGTCATCCGATCCCGCGACCGCTCGGATGAACCGCCAGGTGTTCGCTGTCGCGTTCAGAGAGCAGTGGCGTCTCGAGGATGCGACGCCCAGTCGAAAGACGCTCGTCGTCGGCAACGAGGACTGGCCCTTCCCGGTGCCGCTCGTCAAAGAGGCAGACGGATGGCGATTCGACACAGCCGCCGGCAAGGAAGAAGTGCTGGCGCGGCGGATCGGACGCAACGAGCTGCAAGCGATCGCGACCTGCCGCGCCTACGTCACCGCGCAGCAGCGCTACGCGCAACAGGGACACGACGGCAAGCCCGCAGGCGTGCACGCGACGAAGTTCCAGAGCGATCCCGGCAAGGAGAACGGCCTGTATTGGCCGGCCGCGCGCGGCCAGAAGCGGAGTCCACTTGGTGACCTGGTGGCACAGGCAGCGGAGGAAGGACGTCCGCTCGGCGGGGATCGCACGCAGCCCACGCCCTTTCATGGCTACTATTTCAAGATCCTGACCGGCCAGGGAGCTGCGGCCTCAGGTGGAGCCAGGAGCTATCTCGTCAAGGGCGAGATGTCTGGAGGATTCGCACTTGTCGCCTGGCCAGCTCAGTACAGACGCGACCGGGGTCATGACGTTCATCGTCAATCAGGACGGCACCGTGCGGGAACGAGACCTGGGCCCGCAAACTGACGCCATGGCTCGAAAGATGACGGTCTACAATCCGGACGCATCCTGGAGACAGGTCCCGTGATTCACGTGACTGGCGCGCGCTGTTTCTTCCACGTGAGACCGGGCGGCGCGTCGGTCGCCGGCCCCGCTCGATTGTTCCGCTCAACAAGTCGGCCCATGTCGGGCCGCTCAGGAGAGACGTCATGAAACTACTTCCCGCAGTGCTCACCGGTTGCCTCCTCGCGCTCCCCGCGTTGGCCATCGCACAGGATGTGAAAATCGACTTCGACAAGGCGTTCAACTTCGCGCCGGTCAAGACCTACACGATGCAAGATTGGCACGGCCTGGGGCAACGACCTCTCGCAGCGCCGGGTGCTCGAGGAGTTCGATCAGGCCATCGCCGCCAAGGGCTGGAAGAAGGTCGGCGAGGGCCAGGCGGATATTGACGTGGTCCTCCACGGTGCGACCCAGACCAAGCGGAACGTCAACACGTTCTACAGCGGCGATGGGCGGCTACGGTTACCGCTACGGCGGCATGGGCGGCATGGGCACGGCTTCCACCACGGTGAGCGAATACACGGTCGGCACGCTCGTCGTCGACATGTTCGACGCGAAAACCAAGAACCTCGTGTTCCGCGGCACCGCCGAGGACGAGCTCTCGGACAACCCGGAGAAGAACGCGAAAAGGCTCGAGAAAGCCTCCGACAAGCTGTTCAAGGACTTCCCGCCAACGCCAAAGAAGTAACCCGCTCGACCGATCGCTCGTTTCACCGGCTGCCTGCGGGCCCTCTGGCATGGAGGGGGCCTGCTCGGCAGCCCGAGTGATTCGAACGGCCTCGTTGCGAACCCACGCTGTCGCGCGAGATAGCAACGGCGTTCGAACGCTTCGGGACGCTGCCGCCTAAGACTCGGAAATCCCGGCCGAACACGTCGGACGCCAGTAGGAGGAGCATCTGATGGACGGCACCCGACGCAGTTTCTTGAAGTCGGCTTTGACAACCGCAGGGGCAGCCGCGACCCCTGCTCTTGCTCAGGCCCAAGGTATCGGCCAGGCAGACGGACACGCCCAGCCCGATCATCTCGCTGCGGTGTCAACCCTGCTGACAGGCGAGCGTAGCAGCGCGAAGGCCGCGTGGCTCGGCGCGTGCTGGGGACTGGGGCACACGCTAACGCTGCTCACGACTGGTGCCCTTCTGGTGGTGTTGCAGGCTGAAATGCCAGCGATCGCAGCGCAGGTGTTACAGGTCTGCGTGGTCCTGCTGATGGTCGGCTTTGGCGCGCGCGCGATCTATCAGGGCGCCTGCCGAGTGCCCACGGGTCCGACGCATTCCCACAGAAGACCGGGAACGTTTTCCCCCTTTCATGCAGACCGATGGACACTCGCACGACCACTTTTGGTGGGCGCCGTACATGGACTGGCGGGCAGCGGCGCGTTGACTGCTCTCGTGGTGACCACGCTCCCGTCAACGGCGGCAAGGCTGGGCTATTTGATGCTATTTGGTGCGGGATCGACCGTGGGGATGGCAGCGCTTTCGGGGCTACTGGGCTGGCCGATCGCACGGCTGGGAGGCCATCACTTGTTTGCGCGCACCGTTTCGCTGGCCGTCGGCTGTGTCTCGACAGCGCTCGGTTTGTACTGGGGCTATCCGTTCATCGAAGCCTTCTTCTAGCAGCCCCGCCTCCTGCTCGATCCATCCGACAGATTCCGCAGCTGGAAGATCCATCACCACCCGTGCGACTCGGCCATTTCGTGTTGACCGACCAACGCGGTCAGATCTATTCTTCGCCCGGATCTAAAAGTGAGACTCAGTCTCATGCCGGCCTCTGTTTTCTTGCTTTTTTCATCCTCAGGAGCTCTTGTCCGATGCGCACTATCGCCGTGACTACGGTCACTGTTCTCGGCTGGGCTCCTCTTCACGCTCACGCCGGCCGCCCAGGTCCGGACGGCGTCGCTCGTGGGTCAAGTCGTCGATCAGAGCGGCGCGATCCTGCCGCTCGCATCGATCTCCGTGCGCCGGCCATCGGCCGGCTTCGAACGCCGCGTTGACGTCGGCGCCGACGGAACGTTCGCGGTTCCCGATCTCATGCCCGGCGATTACGAAGTGACGGCGACGAGCGATGGTTTTTCCATAGCCGTGCAGCGGGTCACGTTGCGTGCCGGGGATACTGCCCGCGTCGAGTTGCAGCTCCGCGTCGGCGGTTTGACCGAGGACATCGTGGTCGCGGCCGGCGAGATCATCGGCAGCCACGAGCGGCTTCGTCGTCTTCCGGGGTCGGTGGACATCGTCGAGCGCGAGACGCTCGAGAAAAGCCGTGTGATGACGACCAGCGAGGCGCTCCGGAAGAGTAGCGGGTGTGCACGTGCGAGACGAGGAAGGATTCGGCCTGCGACCGAATATCGGGATCCGCGGGCTCAACCCGACGCGTTCGACGAAGGTGCTGCTCCTCGAAGATGGGATTCCGCTGACGTATGCGCCCGTATGGCGACAACGCAACCTACTACCATCCGCCCATCGACCGCTTCGAGCGGCTCGAGGTGCTCAAGGGCGGTGCGCAGATTGCCTATGGTCCCCAGACGATCGGCGGTGCCATCAACTACCTCACGCCCAGGCCGCCGGCGCAGCGGGCCGGCTTTCTGACGTTGATGGGGGAAATCGCGCGTACTTCAACGGCCACGGGTCGTATGGGATCGACGGTCGGCCGAACCGGCTTTCTCGTCGACTACATGCGGAAGCAGGGAGACGGCTCGCGCGAGAACCTGAATTTCAAGCTCAACGATGTCAACGGGAAAGTCGTGCAGGGCGTTCGGCGTCGCCCAGACGTTGACGTTCCGCGGCAACTACTACAGCGAGGATTCGAACGTCACCTACTCGGGGCTGCGCGAGGATGAATACCTCGCCGGTCCTCGCGGCAATCCGTTCAGGAACGACTTCTTCTATGCCGATCGCTACGGAGCATCGGCGACGCACGCCTTCGCCGCGAGCGGCAGACGTCGCCATGACGACGAATCTGTACTGGAGTTCGTTCCGGCGGGACTGGTGGCGGCAGTCGAGCAACTCCGCCCAGCGGCCAAACGATTCCGGCGACCCGCGCTGCGGCGGAATGGCCAATCTCAACACGACGTGCGGCAACGAAGGGCGCCTGCGCCAGTACTACTCGTGGGGCGTCGAGCCGCGCGTCAGCGTCGCATCATCGCGCCTCTCGGCGTCGCCAGCGAGACCGACTTCGGCGTGCGGGCGCATTTCGAGCAACCAGGATCGGCTGCAGGAGAACGGCGACACGCCAACACGCTCGATCGGGCGTGCTCGTCGAGAGCAACCTGCGCAGGAATGCCGCCTACTGCGAGCTTCGTGCAGAACAGGTTCCTGTTCGGCGCGTGGACGGTCACACCCGGTGTGCGGCTCGAACATGTTCAGATACGAGCGCACCAACCGACTCGCGAACGGGGGCGCCGGCGTCACGCGGTGACACCGACCTGACACGGTTCATCCCAGGCATCGGCGTTTCCCACACGACGGGAGAGCAGGTCACGCCTGTTTGCGCGGCGTCCATCGGGGCTTTGCGCCGCCGCGCACCGAGGACATCATCTCGAACACCGGTGGCGTCATCGACCTCGACCCGGAGCTGAGCTGGAACTACGAAGCGGGAGTCCGAAGCACAGTGCGGCCCGGCGTCAGCGTCGACGCCACCTTCTTCCGGATGGACTACGAGAACCAGATCGTCCCGGCCAGCCTCGCCGGGGGTGTCGGCGCCACGTTGACCAACGGCGGCGAGACGATGCACCAGGGTCTCGAGCTGCGAGCGCAGATCGACAGCGCACCGATCACCGAGTCGGCGCATGACGTCTACCTGCGCGTGGCGTATACGTATCTGCCGGTCGCCCGAGTTCACCGGATCGCGGTTCAGCAGCATCGCCGGCTTCAGCACCGTCAGCGTGAGCGGCAACCGGCTTCCCTATGCCCCCGAGCAGTGTCGCGTCAATCGGCGTGGGCTACTGCACTACGCGGCGTTCGATGCTGCGGCTCGAGGCGGTGCGCACGAGCGACCAGTTCGGCGACGATCTCAACACCGTGGCCGCGACGCCCGACGGCCAGCGCGGCCTCATATCTGGGCTACACCGCGTGGAACGCGGCGGTGAACTACACCGTGGCCCGGACGACGGTGTTCGTGACCGTCAAGAATCTCTTCGACGAGCTGTTCATCGTGGATCGCAGCGCGTGGGATCCTGCCGGGCAGTCCGCGGTTGTTCCAGGCGGGCGTGAGAATTGGATTCTGATGCGGAGGCGTGGCATGAACCGCCTGCTGTTTCTTGCCGCTGCACTTCATGTTGCTCGTCGGAGCTGCCGGCGAGCCTCGCAGGGGCAGGCCGGCCGACGCGGCGACGTGCTCGATGCGAACACGGCGTCCGAGAAGCAGCTGCTGTCGGTGCCTGGTCTTTCGCCGGCGCTCGTGAAGGCGATCCTCGAGCGGCGTCCGTTCCAGAATGATGACGGACCTCGACACGTTGCTCGCGCCGTCCCTCAGCCGCGAGCAGCGAATCGACGTCTATCAGCCGCGCTCTTCGCTCAGATCAACTCTGAATACGGCGGCGGATGCCGAGATCCTCCTCATTCCGGGTATCGGGAACCGCCTGCTCGGCGAGTTCAAGGAATACCGCCCGTACAAGGCCCTGGCGCAGTTCCGCCGTGAGATCGGCAAGTATGTCGACGACAAGGAGGTGGCGCGTCTGGAGCAGTATGTGTTCGTGCCCATCAATCTCAACACCGCCACCGACGCAGACATCCTCAGCATCCCGGGCGTCGGCCAGCGCATGCTGACTGAGTTCAAGGAGTACCGGCCATACAAAGCCATCGCAGCAGTTCCGGCGTGAGATTGGCAAGTACGTCGACGACAAAGAGGTCGCGAGGCTGGAGCGATACGTCACGTTGAATTGACGACCGCCACTATTCGCTTGTTTTCAGACGTGCCAGAACTCACCACTCTCCGTCGGATGCTCGCGGCGATCTTTCTTTTTGGCTCGATTGGCACCGGATTCGAGCTGGTGCTGCTCGAGCACATGGAAGATGTCTGGCAGAACGTGCCACTCGCGCTGGTGAGCATCGGGTGCCTCGCGCTCGCGGTGCTCGCGATCAGGCCGGCGATACCGTCCCTACGCGCGTTTCAGCTCACGATGTGGCTATTCATCACGAGCGGAGTTGCAGGCGTGCTCCTGCACTACCAGGGGAATGTCGCCTTTGAGCTGGAGCTGAGCCCCGAGGCGGCCGGGTGGGAGTTGTTCTGGGAAGCACTCAAAGGCGCGACTCCCTCGCTTGCTCCGGGGACGATGACGCTGCTCGGTGCGCTCGGACTCGCCTACACGTACCAGCACCCGGCGCAACGAAGGACGCGCGAGCCGCGTTCGGCCGCTCAGGGAGGGGTGAGCTGAAGAGGTTGGTGGACCTGACCGGGATCGTGCCGGAAGGAGAAAAGGCTCGAGAACGCCACGCGATAAGCTGTTCAAGAGCTTCCCACCAACGGCAAAGAAGTAACCCGCTCGAACGGAGACCGTCGCTCGTTTCACCGGCCGCCTGCCGGGCCCTCTGGCATCGGCGGGGGGGGGCCTCGTTGCAAACCCACGCTGTCGTGCGACACAGCAACGGCGTTCGAACGCTTCGGGACTCTGCCGCCCGAAAGGCCCGCTTCCTGCGAGCCGTTTTTCGATCGTCAGTAGGTGTCGAAGAACTCCTGCACTCGCTTGGGGTCCGACGTCCGGGTCAGTGCGAGCTTCAGCAGCACGCGCGCCTTCGCCGGATTGAGCTCCTTCGACGCGACGGTGCCGACTGTGTCGTCGTCGACCTCGATGTTGCGGCGGACGATGCCGTCGCCGACTCGCGTCGAGCGCACGACCACGACGCCTTTGCCGATTGCGCGCTTGACGGCGTCGAGCGCCGGCGTTGTCATGTTGCCGGCGCCGACGCCGGCGACAATCAGCCCCTTCGCGCCGTTGGCAACGGCGCCATCGATCACGTCGGGAGACATCCCGGCGTGTGCGTAAATCACATCGACGCGCGGCAGCACCTGGCCGGTGGCGACCGTGAACGGTGTCGCCGTCGTGTGCGCCCGGGCGGGCGAGCGCACGAACTCACGATCGTCGAACAGGCAGACGCCGACCAGCCCGACTTCCGGTGAGACGAACGTCTGGACGTCGGTGGTGTGACGCTTGGTCATCGCACGCGCATCGTGGATATCGTCGTTCGCGACCACCAGCACGCCACGCCCTTTCGCCCTCGGATCGGACGCCACGCCGACCGCGTTGTAGATGTTCAACGGGCCATCGGCGCCGAGCGACGTGGACGGTCGCATCGAACCAGTGAGGACCACCGGCTTGTCACTCTTGACGACGAGGTTGAGGAAATACGCGGTTTCCTCGATCGTATCGGTGCCGTGCGTGATTGCGACACCGTCGACGTCCGCTGCCGCCAGCAGACGATTGACTTCGGTCGCGAGCAGCACCCACAGCTCGTCGTTCATGTCCTGACTGCCGACCGACGACACCTGCACGCCACGGACGTCCGCGAACCGCTTCATTTGCGGCACGGCGGCGATGAGGACATCGACGGCGACGTCGCCGGACCGGTATCCGGCAGCGGTCGTGGACTCGGCACTGCCGGCAATCGTGCCGCCGGTCGCGACGATGACGATGCGCGGATAGTTGAGCCCGTGCGGCCGCTGCGCTCACGACCGAACCTGCTGGTGAGACGGGTCGGGACATCATCACCTCCTTACACTACGCCGGGCGTTGGCGCTTCAGCCCGGCGGCTTGCGGTTCTCGCCGAACCGATGCGGGCGGCGGCCGCGTATCGTCGCTGCGCCTTCAGCACACGAGATGCCACAAGGTGAGGGCTCCGGTGCGCTGGGACAACTCGATCAGCTGATGCGAATGAAGAGATGGCATCCTGGCGTTGGTGTCCCCCCGTTTCGATACTGATGACCGTGCCGCCCGCGCCACCGGGCCACAACCGGCACGATCCCTGCCCGTGGCGCCCGCTTGAAGCGCAGCCCTGATGTGACGGCGCGTGGGTTCCGGCTGGAGGTTTGTGCAGGCGGCGTTCAAGCCGACGCAAATCAGTTCGATGGTCTTGATGTCGAGAACACCGTTCGTCCAGGGATTCGTGTTCACCTTCAGGTAGGCGTCGGCCTTGGCAGGGTCCCACTCCCGGACCGTGTCGATGGCCGTGGTCTGCATCGATTGTCCCACTGCGCCGGCGGGAGCTGAGGCGACCTTGGTCTGAATCGGTTCTTCCGCCGTCTCGGCGCACGCTGAGGCGACCACAGCGCTTGCCATGGCAAGACCGCCGAAACCGAGGGCGCTGCTCTCAAGAAATTCGCGTCGTTCCACCAGAGTCCTTCTTGGGTCGTGCTGCCACGTCGTGTGCGGGCCGGAGCGCGGATCAGGGGCCAAGGGAGCAAGACGACTGCCGCTCAACAGACAAGATCACACACCAAGCAGAATCAGGGGGCGTGTCCGGGGTTGACGCTGAGGCGCCGATGGCTGACGAAATGCGGTGGACGCACTTCCGAAGCGTTGTGACTCAGGTGTGAGTTAGCTCGCACAAACCCTTGCGCCAAATCGAGGCAATGTTCGAAACGCCGCCTGAAGCTACTTCAGCCGTCGATGGCAGGCGCAATGCCGGTCTCAGAAGCGGACAACCGCCCCTGCCCCGAACTCAATCTGTGACAGCCATGACTGGCAGAAGCCGAAGGGATCGCAGACGTCACCGGCCGATTGTCGTTGAGTGCCGTCGGCTTGAAACGGGCGTGCACACGCATGCCGATGCCCCGCCACGCGAAGTACTTGAGGCCGCCGCCATAATCAAACGACAGCTTGGTCTCCGACTGCAGATCGGCGGCGCTGAAGAACGTCGCGCCGATTCCGCCAAACACGAACGGCCGCACCTTTGCCTCGCCAGCGCGGAACTCATAGAGCACGTTGCCCTGCAGTTGTCTGACCGTCATGGTGAAAAAATCGAACGCTACCGGCCGAGGCGGTTCCCCCTTCGAGTGCCGACTTCTGCTGCGTCCACAGCACCTCGGCGCCCCAGTGCGGCGTGAACAGGCGGGCTCCCTGGATACCCCAGGTGAACGCGCCACGGACGTCGAGCTGATTCAGATCGGACGCCTGACGATCGATGTCGACCGCGGCGTGTACCCAACGAACGCCGACGCCTCCCACGACTGCGCCTGCGCCTCCTGGCACGCGAACGACAAGCTGAGCGCAACGACGAGGACTGTGAGGCGGCTCATGGCATCACCCTGCTCGAACCGAGAATCACGATGTAGCCGCGGAATCCGCCGAGCGCGGCTCCGGTCCCGACCAGGACACGGCCGTCGGGCGAGATGCCTCTAATCGCGCCCGTATTGATCCACGTCCGGAACGCGTCGGGCACGCCGTTGACCTGCAGGAACTCCTTCAGTACGCCGGCTTGCGATCGATCCAGATGATCGCGTCGGAATCCGGCGAGCTCGCGACCGCCTGCCCGCCACCGATCACGCTGCCGTCGTCGCTCGTCGCGTTGGCTTCAACGATGATCAACGGACCGCCGGTGGATACGCGCAGTCGCGGCGGGGGCAGGCACTGTGTGCCGTCGCGCGTCCAGACCCACGCGCTCTGATAGTCCGGATCACTTGGACGAGCAGCCGTTGGCCTGCAGATACGGCCGACGACGATCGAGCCGTCCACGTTCGCGGCGTTCGCGGTCCCGACGAAACCGTCGGCACCCGGCACTCTTTCCTGTCTGGTCCCGACCCATTTCGTGCCTTCAACGAATCCCCCCGCTTGTTCTTGATAGCCGACGACAACCTGCCCGTCCGCGGACACGCCGAGGGCCTGGGTGCCTTGGCCCGCAACGCTGGAACCCAGATCGACCATGCCTGTCGACTCTTCCCACCGGAACGCGTGCGCCAGCGTGCACCCGTTGCGCGCGTAGCCGACGACGATTTTTCCATCACGGCTGGTGTCGTTCGCCAGGCTCAGAAACGCGTCACACGGCAGCGCGTTCGGGAACGACCCGAGCACTCGCCACTCCGCGCCGCGCTGCCAGATGGCAGCCTGCCGGACGCGTGCGTCGAACGCTTGTCCGACGATCACCTTGCCGTCGCGGCTCACCTTCGACGCGAACAGACCGCCGGTGAAAATCACACCGGTCGTGGGCATCCAGTAGAACCCGCCGCCACTGCCGAGACCGCCGACAACGACCGCGCCGCCCGCGCTGACGCCTAACGGCTGCGCGTCGGACCTCAGGTCGAGCTCGATCAGGACTGTCTGGTCGCTGGCTTCGCCGGACCATGTTGGGACGAGCAGCAGCAACGCCAGAATCAACGCTCCAGTGCGGAACATGGATGGACTCCTCAAAGAACTGCGAGAAAGACGGCACGTGGACGACGAACCGAAGCATGGTGGGCCGATCCCTGCGAACATACGTTCAGCGCATACCGGTAGATTTCCCATCCGACCGCTCGGTCGGCGCCGTTCACGCAAGAATTGTGCGCGGCCCCGATGTGTAGTGGCGGCGTGTTTCTGTTGGATTTTGCTCGAGGGAATCCGAAGGCGGTGAATTCAGTTCCGAAATATCGTGAGATGGAAGGTCCGAGGTCTCCCGTGTGCCCGCCGTGTCTACATCGGAGTGTCCCCTGTAAGCCAAGTTATTTGCCGCCGGATTCAGTGGGCATCTGACACAGTTCTGATCTGACATAGAACCAATTCTCACTGCCGCTGCTCCGAGCGATCCCTCGTCGGCGCATCTGCAGTTCGCACGGCTCGGAATATCGCCTGGCTACGGCTTCGCCCGGCGCTATCGACGATCGGGTCAGGAGCCCTGACGAGCTTGTTCTGTGCTGCGCCGATCGGGATCCGAACCAGCACTTTCGTGCCCTTGCCTGGCCGCGAGTCGACGCCGACGTGACCTTGCATGAACCGCACGCGTTCATGAATGCTTTGCAGCCCTAAACCGCCTCTCGTGCGCTCGCTGGCGACGAATCCGACACCGTCGTCCACGATGTTCAGCTCGACGCTCTCGGTCGCAGTCATGACGCTCACGCAAATCGAGTCCGCGCGCGCGTGCCGAACGACGTTGGTCAAGGCTTCCTGCACCACGCGGAACAGGCAGAGCGCGACGTCGGAATCGAGCGAGTCGAGGCCGTCTCCCGGATTGAAGGTCACAGTGACCTGATGGTGACGCTCGATGTCGGCGCAGTGACCTCGCAACGTCGCCGTCAGACCCGAGTGCTTCAGCACACCGGGATGCAGCTCGTGCGACAGATTTCTCACGGTTGTCGCGGCCGCGGCCGTCCGGTCCTGCAGTGTGGCGAAGGTTTGTTCGACCTCTGGCTCGGCGCCCGGTTTGCCGACCTTGCGTTTGAGGCCACTCAGCATGATGGCCACGCCCGCGAGCTGCTGGCTCAGGTCGTCGTGCAGGTCCCGCGCGATGCGCGCGCGTTCATCCTCCTGGGCGTTGATCAAGCGGCCGGCGAGGTCCTGGTTCTGCTCGTACGACTGGCGCAGCGCATGCTCCGTGCGCCTTTCCGCCTCGATGACAACCGCGAGCAGCATCAGCGGAGTGGCTGTCACCATGAGGAACAGCTGCAGCGCCGTCGCATTCTCGGCGGGGGTTTGGGCCAGGAACGGGCCGTGCCCGTGCATGGTTCCCCAGATCGCCTGGAAAGTAACGATCAACATCGACGCGCTGATTCCGCCAAGGCCAAAGCGGAGCGCCGCCCAGATGAGCAGAGGAATCGGCGTATATAAGAGAGCGGGCGAAGTGCTGTCACCCGCGGGCGTCTTATCGAATACGAAGATTCCCAGCGCCACCAGACACGCACCGACGAGAGCCGCTTCCAGCACGCGTCGGGGGGATCGGGCTCTCGGGCGTCTGACGAACAGATGGTGTGCACCCAGCAGAAGGGCCGGGATCAGGACGACGGCCGTGACCGCATTCGAGATTCCCAGATTGCGCCATTCGATCCAATAGTGGGTGCCGAAACCGTAGGAGACCGTAAAGGAAGCCCCCCAAAAGGCGGTCCCAAAAGGAACGAGTACCACTGCGATGAGGACGAAGAGAATCGCGTCACGAAGCGTGATGGCTTTGAGGGGAGACTTGATCAGCATGCGAATCCCCGCGGCTGCCCCGACATTCTGGACAGCGTCGAAAACCTCGCAGTGCAATGCGTACACGGTCGGCCAGTGCGCCTGCTGAGTCGCCAGAAAATGAGCGCTCGCGGCCGCGAGAGTATAGGCCCACCACTGCCGAGTGGGAACGAATAGCAGAATGGAAACGAGGACGGCGTGCGGGGGAAAGAAAAGCGAGACTTTGCTGTCGGGGAAACACAGCGCCCAGGCGACCTGCGTGGCGGCGTAATAGCAGACGGCGGTCGCGAGGACATACAACACCGTACGGAGCGATGCCCCGGCGGACCGTCCCTCGGGTCCGGCGCTTCTCCGAGCCGCGATTTCGCGATTCAGCAGCTGTTCATGCTGAGCATCGATCAATTCCGTGGCCGTTTTCCTTCCCTGCGCCACGCCAGAACATTGCGGGTCGCCGAAACCGTAACGCAAGACCTCAACTGGCAAAATGGCCGCCAGCACGGGGTTCACGGAACTGCCGCGTTTTTCTGAAGCATCGGCCGATCCGAGGACGAAGGAACGCTGGGCAACACCCGGGAGTGACAGCCGGCGGTGAGGGCGCTCGGCTCGATCCCCACGAGCCGTTTGCGCTTCCCGGTCAGACGGACGCCGCGATCTACATCGCGGCATCGCCGGTATGGCTATGGGGCAGCCAGATCAACCGACGACGGTGCGTGATCGCCCCGATGGCGAGGCATGGTTCCAAGGAATGGGTGGTGGACCTGACCGATCGTGCCGGGAAGGAGAGCCTGCAGGGCGACGCTCGCGAAGGGGAATATACGTTCGCGGATCGGAGAGGTGGTCGCGCCCAACGGTCGGTGCCTTCGTGTCGTGTCCGCCCGTGACCTCCGCGACGATCGCGACCGACCGGCCCATCTTTCGCACTCACAGCAACAAACCGAATCTAACGAGTCGTTGCGTCGGTGTTCTCTGGTAGAAGAGCTGAGGCGTCAAACCGTGAGTGTCTAGCCGCCGTATATCCTTGAGATAGTGCTCCAATGGGAACGCGGTGCCCGTCTCGTGAATTCGACCGTCCGCCTTCATGATCACAATCGGCGCGTTGCCAGCAAGCGCATGCCGAAAATCCCCTGTCTCAAGGTGGCGCTTCGCATCGTAGAAGAAGACCCATCCGAAGGGCCGTTCGAGCGTCTGCTGATCCATCAACACGAGCTCACAACCGGCCTCGCCTTCTCTGGCTTTCACGTACTCGCGCGCAACGTGTTCCGCTTCGCTCTTGGTCATAAACTAGGGCCATGTGGGCAGGAAATAGAGATCCCTAAATCCCTGAAACGACGCTACGGTTCCGGTCTGGCCGTCGAGGAAACGCACAACGCCGGCCTGATTGACACCGTTGAAGACGTGGCCGACCTGTCCGGGCCCGCGTGATCCAAAGATGATCCCTCGGGCTCCGGGACCCGCGTTCAAGAGTTCCGTTTCGATTGCCGAGGGGCCGGTGACGCGGGCAAATTGGCGGCCATAGGTAGCCTCGAGCACGCTGATCGGCGTCGGGCCCGAAGCGAGGGCACTGGCTGGGCGTCCCCCGAGCGTGGCATCCGTGGCAATCGAGCAATTCACGCAATTCGTCGTACTACCCGAGTGGGTTGACGTTTCGAATCGAACCGGCGACCTCCGGACCTGCGCCGGCTGACGTTGGCTTCTCTGGAATGGCGTCCGCCATGGGCGCGGGACGCATCTGGCTCGGTGTCGCCGCCATTTCGCGGGTGGACGCACTTTCGGCCGCTGGCAAGACGCGACCCGTGGACTTTGCGGGAATCTTCAATCGTGCGAGCTTTGCGAGTCTCGGGATCTTCCCTGCCGCTCTCACCGCTGCTGTACCGCCGCCGATCACCGCGACAACCTCTATCAGCACTTCACCGAAAATCCGACCGGCTTCGAACTGGCTCCCAAGCGTTCGGTTTTGCACCAGCGTCTCGAACCGGTTCCATTTCGCGACATAGCTGTTCTTGATGGTCCCTAGAACTTCGCCGATGTGGGTCATGGCGTAGCGAAGCTCTTCGATCAGCGCGTCGCGTTCCCGGTGTGCCTCTTCAAGCACGCCGCGGAAGGTGCGCATGGAGGCTTCGGCCATGAGGCGCTGGAAGAGCGCCACAGGATTGAGCGATGCGGCCGAAAAGATGGGCTGTTGCGAGCGATCGTACAAGTCGGCGAGCAGGAGCGTCTTGACGAGCAGCAGGAGCTCGACGACGCTGGTGACAACGTTCTCACCGATGCCGTAGACGACGCCCAGGCCAAAGCTGTATTGGCCAAGGAGCCGGAATACGACCGGCTGCGCGAAGACCACGTCTCGCCCCGAGCGAAATCCGCGACGGCCTTGTTGAGATCCTCAACACTGGCGACGGCCCCATCCGTAAGAATTTCGACCGCACCCCGCGCGACATTTCGCTCCGACCGGCTGTTCCAACCGTCGTCGAAGCCGATCGAGCGCGGGCCTGGCGTGGGGATGAGAGCCGCCGTTCCAAGATCGATTAGCGCCGGGCGTGGTTCTAACCCCAAGGACCCTGGCGCGCGCTCACCGGACATGACGGAAGTATATAGATCGCGCCGCTGTGAAAAGCACACTGCTAGTCGCGGACCATCGTCCTGGCGCCGTTGGCAGTCTGGACACGACGCGTCGTTGGGCACGTTCGGCCCGACGACGCTGGCGTCGTGACAGTGTGCGGTATGGTCAACTGTGAAGCGCCTGGTCTGACGAAAGGCGAGAAGCGCGAGCGCGCTTGCCTGGTGCAGCCGGCGTTGTTTCTGTCGGAGAGCAACCCTGGTCCGATCGACGGCGAGCCGCGCTCGAATACCATTGCCGCGCAGAAGCGATTCTAGTCGGACGCGGGGCCCTTCCCGGCACCCGGCTCTTCGACGACTGGTGTCGCGTTGAGATTGGGCTCCCTGCGGTGATGGGCCAGGGCCTCGAATGCCGCGAAGAACACTTCGTCAGGACACAGCTCCGGGGTCAGAATTCGTTGCAGCACGAGTCCTTCGATCAGCGCGTGAATCACACACACCAGGTGCTCCGGCGGCATGGGTAGTTCGCGTTCATCTCCGAGGGTACGCAGCCATTCCGCGCCGAGCTCATAACTGCCGGCGGTGATCTCGCGAACTCGCGCGCGCAAATTCGGGCTCGTCAGCGCGTAAGCCAGCCCGTCAACCGTCCTACCGCAGCCGTCGTCCGCTCCGGGATCGCCTCGAGGGTCGCCTCCGCCATGGCGTGCATGACCTCGGCGAATGTCGCGCCAGGTTTGACCCGTGGGGTCACCGGAGCCCAGTAGGTCTGGCCGAGCGCGATGAAGAGCTCGTCCCGGTTCTTGAAGTTCCCGTAGATCGCCCCTGTGGTCATGCCGGCGCGCCGCGCAACCGCTTCGAGAGTGGTGCGCGCGAAGCCCTTTTCCCGAACGATCGCCCTCGCCGCATCGAGCAGCCTGGCTCGCGTGCGATCACGCTTGTCACCTTTGGGTCCACGCCTCCCGGATTCCGTGCCTTGCACTGTCATCGGACAATAAAATATGTTATCTATTTAATAATATCAATATTATATTGCCATGTCTCACGGAAATTCGATCGAAGCGGCTCTTCGAGCCTATGTGGATGGCGGAGCTCTCGCGGGCGCCGCAACTCTCGTCTGGCGGGACGGACGCGTCGTGCACACGGCGTGCTTGGGCCGTCGGGATCTAGTGACGAACCTACCCGTCGAGCGGGACACGATTTTTCGCATCGCATCAATGACGAAGCCGCTGACGACCGTGGCCGCCCTGATGCTGTACGACGAAGGCCGCTTCGCACTGGACGAGCCAATCGCGCGCCATGCTCCAGAACTCGCAGGCCTTCGCGTCCTGCGCGATCCGAATGGGCCTCTGGACCAAACGGATGCGGCAGAGCGGCCGATCACGTTCGGCGATCTCCTGACCCACCGCTCGGGCCTCACCTACGGCGAGTTTCATCGTGGTCCGATCTCTCGCGCCTGTGCCGAAGCACTCGGCGGCACGATCGACAACGTCCTCGGCCCCGATGCGTGGATCGCACGACTCGCCACTCTGCCTTTGATCGATCAGCCGGGGGTTGGCTTTCACTACGGACTTTCAACCGACCTGCTCGGCCTTCTCATCGCGCGTCTCGAAGACGCCTCTCTCGGTGATGTCCTCGAGCGGCGCATCTTCAGGCCGCTGGGCATGCGCGACACGGGCTTCGTCGTTCCTCGAGAGAAGCGAACTCGCCGGGCGGGCCTCTGCGGGTTCGACGCCGAGGGGAAGTTGACCGGTTGACGACGGCGCCTGGCGGGCACGCGCTCGCGGAACGGCCCGACGAGATGACCTTCGAGTCAGGAGGTCAGGGTCTCTGGTCGACGGTGGACGACTATCTCGCCTTCGCCCGGATCTTCCTCGGCGGTGGAGCGGTGGATGGCGTGCGGCTGCTGCGCCCTGAAACGTGCGCCATGATGGCTTCGAACCAGCTCACGCCTGACCAGCGTCGGACGGCTCGAATGCTGGGCATGCCGGTGTTCGCAGCCGGCCACGGTTACGGCATGGGCGTCGCGGTGGTGATGGAACCCGACAAGGCGGATCCCTTGAGATGTCGCGGCGCTGTCGGGACTGTCGGATGGCCCGGCGCGTATGGCAGCTGGTGGCAGGCGGACCCGAGCGACAACGCTGTCCTGATCTTTCTGACGCACAACATGCTGGAGCTGGAGCAAATGGCGAGTGGCATCGGTCTGGGCGCGTGGAGCGCCATCGCGAAGTTCCACGAACTCGCGTCCGCATGACCGTGCGTTTCATTCGGTTCGTGCTCGCACGACGGCATCGGGAATCCGGCGTTGAGGATGGCACTTTCAGCCTGGCGTACGAGCTTCGCGATTCTCCCAAGAGGTCAAGCGTTGGATCGCGATGAGCGGGACGCCGAACCGAGGGGTGCAGGAAGTGCGTCGGGTCGAATTGCCGGGCACACGTGTCGTCGATCGGTTCGGTCGCCGAACGCAGCGGAATGCCGAGCGACTGCATCCCTCTCGCTATACGCTCCGGTTTGAAACGGATGGGCGTCTAGTCATGTCTGACTGCAATGGGTGCGGCGGAGCCTATCAGTTCTCAGGCTCGACGCTCAATGCGCACTTCAATGTACGCTGGCCGCCTGCCCGCAGGGCTCCCCGTGACGAGGCGGGGAAGAGCCGTTTGTCTCGTTCGGGAGGTACTGCATGAATGGTTCGTCTGTCCACAGGCTGAGCAGTGTTCTGGTGATCTGCGTGATTGTCATCATCCTCGACGCATCAGCGAGTGCCGCCCAAACGGCCGAGCGCCCCGTGGAGATCGGCGGCCAGTTGAGCATCCTGCGCATCAGTGAGTTCGAGATCACCGATGTTGGCATCGGGATGGATGCCGCCTGGCACCTGACACCGCAGCTCACGATTGACGGGACGCTGGCGTGGTTTCCCGGTGAGACGGAGTTCGAGACCGATTCAATTGCCAGCCAACACCGCGTGCTCGGCCTCGTCGGCGCGCGATCTGGCATCACGCGAGGTCGCTTCGATGTCTACGGCCGAGGTCGCGTGGGCTTCCTGCGATTTGGGGAACTGGACTCGGTGATCTGCACGCTGATCTTTCCAGCCACGCTCGGCTGCCGACTGGCCAGTGGCTATACCGCCTTCGCGATGGATCTTGGCGGCGGCATCAGCACTCGGCTGAACGACGATGGCCGTTTGCGGCTTCGCTTTGATATCGGCGACCTGCTCGTGCGGTACAGCCTCGCGGCGCTTCGTCCGAACGGTGAGTCCACAGACGGCTTTGTCGGGCACAACCTGCTGACGAGCATTGGTGTCGACTGGCGATTTTGACGGGGCGGAGAGAGGTCGACGTCGACGGGTTGCCAGCGGCGCACAGCAGTGAAAGATCGGAAGCGGAGGTAGCGGCCCAATCGCTCGAACGCCGCGCGATCCGGCCTAACGCCGTCGGACTTGCGAGACATCTGTATTAGGATCGAGCCCATGGCGGCCCGTACTCTTGCCTCCGCAAGCCTGATGCTGATTCTGACGGCGTCATCTCTGGCAGCCCAGTCGCCGGCTCCCGCACAGCCGCGGCCGCCGCAGACCTACCCAGCGTTCCTTCAGGCGCAATACGCCTCGCTCAAGCGCTACATCATCGGTTCTGCCGAAAAGATGCCGGCCGAGCAGTTCCCCTTCAAGCCGGCGCCTGAGGTCATGACCTACGCCGGCCTGCTCGGCCACATCATTGATGTGCAGTACGGCTTCTGCAGCGCGGTCAAGGGCGGCGCCAACCCGGCCGCCGGCAAGGCGTTGGACAAACTCACCGATAAAGCGGCGCTGGTACCCGCGGTCAAAGAAGCCTTCGCCTACTGTGACGATGCGTTTGCCGCGCTGACCAACGAGAACGCGTTGGAGATGCTGACTCTGGGTACCGCGCCGAACCAGCGTCAGGTGGTGCGAGCCAACCAGTTGACCATGGTCATCGCTCATGGCAACGAGCACTACGGCAACCTGGTCACCTACATGCGCATCCACGGCATCGTGCCGCCGTCCTCGACTCCGCAGTAGGCCCTTTCGCGCGGTGAGATTCGCGCGTGTGAGCCTGTGGCTGCCTGCCGGTTTGGGCCAGCTGAAGCTGAGAGAATGGTGTCCTCCGGGAGGAGGCGCCACGACTGACGACTCGGTTCACCGATGAGCACGGGTAAAGGGACGAAAACAGCACACGTGACCTTGGGACTCGTGGCTGGGAAGGCAAGGCGGCCCATGGGCTCGCAATCGACCGAGACGCGGTGGGGGTTCCTTGAGCTGGTGGCCGACCTTGGCGGGCATCGGCTTGGCGGGCTCCATGGCGCTCGCCATGGCGGGCTTCATGCCACTCGGCAGATTGAGCGGCACCGAGTTGGCCGCGGTCCTCGCCGCTTCGGGCTTTGTGTATCTCGGCGCAGCCGCGCTAAAGAAACCCTCTTCCGCGTGGCCGCTCTTCTTCGGAACCTTCGTCGTCATCACGGCCGACAGGTTTGGTGTCGCCTCCCTGGACGCGACTTGGATCCTCATCGGTCTCGCCGCCTTGCTCCTTGGTTATGGCTTGCTGCGCGGAGCGGCGCATCCGATTGACGGCTTGCCGCTCCAAGCGATCGCGATGGTCGGCTTTGGAGCCGTCGCGGCGATCGACGCGCCACTGAGCCCGGTCGGGACACTATCGACTGGGCGAATTGAAGGAGATG